>NZ_JADOBI010000001.1 GCF_015644585.1 Rahnella laticis
CAGTCAGAAGGGCGTCACGGCGTTTGATAAGTGACTTCAGCTCTCGAATTTCTGGCGGTGGTGCTATCCATGCTGTTGGTTTTTTAAGTTCACCGTAGCGTGCGAGTACGAAGGCATCAACAGTGTCTGTTTTTGTTAAAATGCCCATGCCTTTAGCAAACTCACGGATACGATATGGGTTAACAATAGAGAGGTGAATGCCTGCGTCGTACAGGCTATTACAGAGGATTTCGTGATAAGTGCCGGTAGATTCCAGAGTGATTCTGATATCCTCGAACGAGCACTTTTGTTTACCCAACCAGTCGACGATAGCACTGGCAGAGTTATGGTTATTATCAATAATTTTCGTCTTACGCTTAAGTTTTTCATCAGCGTCACGGATCAATAAACAGATATCTAATTTCTTCTTACTAATATCAATTCCAACATAATGCATGGGGGGCTCCTTTCACATAAACCATCACGCCTATTCGCCTTGTATATACAGAGTCAGAGCTCTTGGTAACCGTCCAATTTCAATGCTGGCGTGAAAGGTGAAACAGAGGGCTTTTACTTAGGTCCAGGATTTTCTCATGAGGCTCGAATCAGGCTCACTCTGTTTCATGTAATGGTAGCTAACCACTACGAAAAACAAGATACAAGGCTCTAGCACCGAGAGAAGGCACCGCGCAGCGGCAGGGTTTTGCGCCACGCGCCCAAGCCTCAGAACATGTCCATCGGCCCAGCGACAGCGCGTAGTGATAAAACGCGGGAGTCCAGAGGGAGAAGGTTTATTCTCCCTCTGGTCGGTGTGGGCCGATGCCCACGACCTTGATTTTGAATTAGAATTTAAACCGGAAGCCAGTCAGCAGCCCGCTAAAATTCAACTTCAATATCCCCCACCGGCAGGCAGCAGCAGGGAAGGACATCGCCTTCCGCCACAAACGCCAGGGGTTTCTCACTGTACTCAACCGTCCCGCGAACGAGCTTCATGCGACATGATCCGCAATAACCTTCCCGGCACTGGTATTCCACTTCAACCTGATGATGCTCAAACACTTCCAGCAAATTCCGGTGGCCGGATTTGCAGGCCAGTTGCTGGCCGGTTGCTGAAAGTGTGATCGTCCTGTCCGTCATTTAAAGCTCGAAATCACTCAAATCGTCGGCGTGAACTTCAGAGTCAATCTGGCCGACCAGATAGGAGCTGACTTCCACTTCCTGCGGCGCAACCTGCACGTTGTCAGAAACCAGCCACGCGTTGATCCATGGGATCGGGTTAGAGCGGGTTTTGAACGGTGCGCTCAGGCCCACGGCCTGCATGCGGATGTTGGTGATGTATTCCACGTACTGGCACAAAATGTCTTTGTTCAAACCAATCATGGAACCGTCTTTGAACAGATATTCCGCCCAGTCTTTTTCCTGTTGCGCAGCCAGTACGAACAGGTCATGGCATTCCTGCTCACACTCTTTGGCGATTTCCACCATTTCCGGGTCGTCCTGACCTGAACGCAGCAGGTTCAGGGCGTGCTGAGTGCCGGTCAGATGCAGCGCTTCGTCGCGGGCGATCATCTTGATGATTTTCGCATTCCCTTCCATCAGTTCGCGCTCAGCAAAGGCAAACGAACAGGCGAAGCTGACGTAGAAACGCACGGCTTCCAGCGCGTTAACGCTCATCAGGCAGATGTAGAGTTTCTTCTTCAGTTCACGCAGGTTTACCACCACGGTTTTGCCATTCACCTGATGTGTGCCTTCGCCCAGCAGGTGATAGTAACTGGTCATTTCGATCAGCGTGTCGTAGTAACCGGAGATGTCTTTCGCGCGCTTGAGGATTTCTTCGTTGGTCACGATATCGTCAAACACAATCGCCGGATCGTTCACGATGTTACGGATGATGTGCGTGTAAGAACGAGAGTGAATCGTTTCTGAAAACGCCCAGGTTTCGACCCAGGTTTCCAGCTCTGGAATGGAAATCAGCGGTAACAGCGCAACGTTCGGGCTGCGTCCCTGAATGGAATCGAGCAGAGTCTGGTATTTCAGGTTGCTCAGGAAGATGTGTTTTTCGTGATCCGGCAAGGCCTGAAAATCGATACGGTCGCGGGAAACATCAATCTCTTCAGGGCGCCAGAAGAAGGACAGCTGCTTTTCGATCAGCTTCTCAAAGATCTCATGTTTCTGCTGGTCGAAACGGGCAACGTTGACTGACTGGCCGAAAAACATCGGTTCCAGCAATTGGTTATTTTTGTTCTGAGAGAAAGTGCTATAAGCCATATTGTCCTCGGACAAAAGCCCCGTTTAAGGGGCTTTATTTAAAATGATAAATCAAAACAGACGATTAGATTTTGCAGGCACCGCTTTCGCAGTCGTCAGCCACTTCAGCCTTCATATCTTCCTGCACATCGTCAGCACCGTCGCGGGTGTTCTGATAGTACAGCGTTTTTACGCCGAATTTGTAGGCCGTGAGCAGGTCTTTCAACAACTGTTTCATCGGCACTTTGCTGTTCGGGAAGCGCGACGGGTCGTAGTTAGTATTCGACGAAATCGCCTGGTCGATGAATTTCTGCATCACGCCAACCAGTTGCAGATAACCGTCGTTGTTTGGCATGTCCCACAGTAATTCGTACTGATCTTTCAGACGCTCATACTCAGGCACAACCTGGCGCAGGATGCCGTCTTTCGACGCTTTAATGCTGATGTGGCCGCGCGGTGGCTCGATGCCGTTGGTAGCATTGGAGATCTGCGAAGACGTCTCGGAAGGCATCAGCGCGGACAGCGTGGAGTTACGCAGGCCGTGGGTTTTGATGCTTTCGCGCAGGGAATCCCAGTCCAGATGCAGCGGCTCGTCGCAAATTGCATCCAGATCTTTCTTGTACGTATCGACCGGCATGATGCCTTGCGAGTAAGTGGTTTCGTTGAACCACTGGCATGCGCCTTGTTCTTTCGCCAGTTCGTTGGAGGCTTTCAGCAGGTAATACTGAATGGCTTCGAACGTTTTGTGCGTCAGGTTGTTGGCGCTGCCGTCAGAATAACGCACGCCATTTTTCGCCAGATAGTACGCGTAGTTGATCACGCCGATACCCAGAGTACGGCGGCCCATCGCACCGCGTTTTGCGGCCTTGATCGGGTAATCCTGATAATCGAGCAGGGCGTCGAGTGCGCGAACGGCCAGAACCGCCAGCTCTTCCAGATCGTCGAGGCTTTCAATTGCGCCGAGGTTAAAGGCAGACAGCGTACACAGCGCAATCTCGCCGTTTTCGTCGTTCACGTCGTCCAGCGGTTTGGTTGGCAGCGCGATTTCCAGACACAGGTTGGACTGGCGAACGGGCGCGATAGCCGGATCAAACGGGCTGTGAGTGTTGCAATGGTCAACGTGCTGAATGTAGATACGGCCGGTAGAAGCACGTTCCTGCATCATCAGTGAGAACAGCTCAACCGCTTTCACTTTCTGCTTACGGATGCTGCTGTCTTGCTCGTATTTCTCATACAGACGCTCGAATTCGTCCTGATCGGCAAAGAACGCATCGTACAGGCCAGGCACGTCGGACGGGCTGAACAGCGTGATATCGCCGCCTTTCACCAGACGCTGATACATCAGTTTGTTGATCTGCACGCCATAGTCCATATGACGGACGCGGTTGCCTTCAACACCACGGTTGTTTTTCAGCACCAGCAGGCTTTCTACTTCCAGATGCCACATCGGGTAGAACAAAGTCGCGGCGCCGCCGCGAACGCCGCCCTGAGAGCAGGACTTCACCGCAGTCTGGAAGTGTTTGTAGAACGGGATACAACCGGTGTGGAACGCTTCGCCGCCACGGATCGGGCTGCCCAGCGCACGGATGCGACCGGCGTTGATGCCGATACCGGCACGTTGGGAAACGTATTTCACGATGGCGCTGGACGTTGCGTTGATGGAATCCAGGCTGTCGCCACATTCAATCAGAACGCAGGAGCTGAACTGACGGGTCGGTGTGCGCACGCCAGACATGATCGGCGTAGGCAGGGAAATTTTGAACGTTGAAATTGCGTCGTAGAAACGTTTGATGTAGTCCAGACGGGTTTCACGCGGGTAGCCGGAGAACAGGCACGCGGCAACCAGAATATAGAGGAACTGTGCGCTCTCGTAGATATCGCCGGTCACACGGTTCTGGGCCAGGTATTTCCCTTCGAGCTGTTTGACAGCAGCGTAGGAGAAATTCATGTCGCGCCAGTGGTCAATAAAACTGTCCATCTGCTCGAACTCTTCAGCCGTGTAGTCTTCCAGCAGATGTTTGTCGTATTTACCCATTTCAACCATGCGGGTGACCTGAGCCAGCAGTTTTGGTGGTTCAAACTGGCCGTAGGCTTTTTTGCGCAGATGGAAGATCGCCAGACGGGCAGCCAGATATTGGTAATCCGGGGCATCTTTGGAGATTAGATCGGCAGCCGCTTTGATAATCGTTTCATGAATATCAGCGGTTTTAATCCCGTCATAGAACTGGATGTGTGAACGAAGTTCTACTTGAGAAACTGATACGTTTTGAAGACCTTCCGCTGCCCAGTCAATGACACGGTGGATTTTATCAAGGTTGATGCGTTCTGTGCGGCCATCACGTTTAGTAACAAGCAGACTTTGGTTCATTCGGGGTGATACCTCAAAGGTTTATACAGTGCCTGACCTGGCCGTGAAAACACGCGCGACAGCACAAAGAGTCCCTTGTGTGCTGGTCAGGATATAAACACAATATATTGTGGGTTTGTTATTTTCTGATGACAAGATAGTGACTGAATGGCCCTTTTGCAAGTGAACAAAATGGCCTGTTTTGTGGATAAGTTGGGGAGAAATTTTTGCCTCAAGCCTGAGGAGTCCGTCATTGCTGGCGCGACAAACCTGTCAATATCTGAGATACGATTTTCTTATATTTTTGCGAAAGGTGATCGACTGCCGGTTTATTAAACGTTAGAAAAAAACGCTATATTGATCTGGATAACTATTCTAAAAAAACATGTTGCGCCTGCCGGATGAACCAACGCCCTAAAAACTAAGGTTTAAGTGAAATTAAGAGCAGGGATGTTCGGGAAAACTCTGAAGATTTGAGCCCGGAACGCATCTTCCGGGCTTGACGTGGAGGTGATTTCGCGCACTCAGCTCGCGCTGTTATTTTCAGCCTGGGTATGAATCATGTAATTCACATCGACGTTTGGCCCGAGCTTGAAATGGTCGGTCAGCGGGTTGTAATGCAGCCCCATAATGTGGCGTTCAAACAGCGGTGTGCGGTCAATCATGTTCAGCAGCTCTGACGGCTTGATGAACTTTTTAATGTCATGCGTGCCCTTCGGCACCATCTTCAGCACATATTCTGCGCCAAAAATCGCCATCAGCCAGGCTTTGTTATTGCGGTTGATGGTGGAGAAGAAGACGTGGCCGCCGGGCTTCACCAGACGGGCGCAGGCCGCAACCACGGACGCCGGATCCGGCACGTGCTCAAGCATTTCCATACAGGTGACCACATCGTATTGCTGTGGATGGGTTTCGGCGTGCGCTTCAACCGTTTCCTGCACGTAAGTGACTTTCACACCGCTTTCCAGCGCATGCAGACGCGCGACCTGCAACGGCTCGCCGCCCATGTCCAGACCGGTCACTTCTGCGCCGGCCACCGCCATGCTTTCACTTAAAATTCCGCCGCCGCAGCCGACGTCGAGAACCTTCTTCCCGAACAGGCCGTCGGCGCGCTCAAGAATGTAGTTCAGGCGAAGTGGATTAATGCGGTGAAGGGGTTTGAATTCGCCTTCCAGATCCCACCAGCGCGAGGCGACGGCCTCAAACTTGGCGATTTCTTCATGGTCAATATTCTGTGGCTTAGAGGCCGGTGTGGTTGTCATGAGCGTGATGAACTCCTTATATCCAGATGAGCGGATTATACATATTCCGTCCGGTTTGGTTCAGTTTTGTCGCCGCTGGCTAATCTTTGTACGAATTCACGCGCTTTGCGCAAAGGTTTGAATCATGTTGGATAATACTGCGCAAAAGGGGGAGGTTGTTTTCCACGTTTGGCTGGTTTGTGGTATAGTTTTACACCTTTGCGCTATATATGCCTACGTGGGCAGCGGCCATGAATAATCAGTAGAGGGATAGCAGCTCCATGAGCGACCTTGCCAGAGAAATCACACCGATTAACATCGAAGAAGAGCTGAAAAACTCTTACCTGGATTATGCGATGTCCGTCATTGTCGGACGTGCGCTCCCAGATGTGCGAGATGGTTTGAAACCGGTGCACCGCCGCGTACTTTTCGCAATGAATGTCCTCGGTAACGACTGGAATAAAGCCTACAAAAAATCGGCCCGTGTGGTCGGTGACGTTATCGGTAAATATCACCCGCACGGTGATACTGCTGTTTATGACACCATCGTTCGTATGGCTCAGCCTTTCTCACTTCGCTATATGCTGGTGGACGGGCAGGGTAACTTCGGTTCGGTGGATGGCGATTCCGCCGCCGCCATGCGTTATACCGAAATCCGCATGTCAAAAATTGCACACGAATTGCTGGCAGACTTAGAAAAAGAAACTGTCGATTTCGTGCCAAACTATGACGGCACCGAACAAATTCCTGCGGTAATGCCAACGCGTATTCCTAACCTGCTGGTTAACGGCTCGTCAGGTATCGCGGTCGGTATGGCGACCAATATTCCGCCGCATAACCTCACAGAAGTGATCAACGGCTGTCTGGCGTACATCGAAGATGAAAACATCAGCATTGAAGGGCTGATGGAACACATCCCGGGGCCTGACTTCCCGACGGCGGCGATCATCAATGGTCGTCGTGGTATCGAAGAAGCTTACCGTACCGGCCGTGGCAAAATCTCCATCCGTGCCCGCGCTGAAGTGGAAGCGGACGCCAAAACCGGTCGCGAAACCATCATTGTTCACGAGATCCCGTATCAGGTGAACAAAGCCCGTCTGATCGAAAAGATCGCCGAGCTGGTGAAAGAAAAACGTGTCGAAGGCATCAGCGCTCTGCGTGATGAGTCCGACAAAGACGGTATGCGTATCGTCATCGAAATCAAACGCGACGCCGTCGGTGAAGTGGTTCTGAACAACCTCTATTCACTGACTCAGTTACAGACCTCTTTCGGCATCAACATGGTGGCATTGCACCAGGGTCAGCCGAAGATTCTCGGTCTGAAAGAAATCCTGTCTGCGTTTGTTCGTCACCGCCGCGAAGTCGTGACGCGCCGTACTATTTTCGAACTGCGTAAAGCCCGTGACCGTGCGCATATCCTTGAAGCACTGGCGATCGCGCTGGCAAACATCGATCCTATTATCGAACTGATCCGTGCTGCACAATCTCCGGCTGAAGCGAAAGCGGGCCTGATTGCGCGTTCATGGGATCTGGGTAACGTTGCTGCGATGCTGGCAAGCGCCGGTGATGATGCGGCCCGTCCTGAATGGCTGGAACCTGAGTTTGGTATTCACGACGGAAAATACTTCCTGACTGAACAGCAGGCACAGGCGATTCTGGATCTGCGTTTGCAGAAACTGACCGGCCTTGAGCACGAAAAACTGCTGGATGAATACAAAGAGCTGCTGGTTCAAATCGCCGAGCTTTTGTACATCCTTAACAACCCTGACCGTCTGATGGAAGTCATTCGTGAAGAACTGGAAGCGATCCGCGATCAGTATAACGATCCGCGTCGCACCGAAATTACGGCGAACTCTTCTGACATCAACATCGAAGACCTGATCAATCAGGAAGACGTTGTGGTGACATTGTCGCATCAGGGTTATGTGAAATATCAGCCTCTGACCGACTATGAAGCGCAGCGTCGCGGTGGTAAAGGCAAGTCAGCCGCACGTATTAAAGAAGAAGACTTTATCGACCGTCTGCTGGTGGCTAACACCCATGACACCATTCTGATGTTCTCAAGTCGCGGACGTCTGTACTGGATGAAAGTCTATCAGTTGCCGGAAGCCAGCCGCGGTGCCCGTGGCCGTCCGATCGTCAACTTACTGCCGCTTGAGCCAAACGAACGTATTACTGCCATTCTGCCAGTACGCGAGTACGAAGAAGGCCGTCATGTGTTCATGGCCACCGCCAGCGGTACCGTGAAGAAAACTGCTCTGACCGATTTCAGCCGTCCGCGCAGCGCCGGCATCATCGCTATCAACCTGAACGAGGGTGATGAGCTGATTGGTGTTGACCTGACTGACGGTAAAGATGAAGTCATGCTGTTCTCTGCGGCCGGTAAAGTGGTGCGCTTCTCTGAAGAAGCCGTCCGCTCGATGGGCCGTACGGCGACCGGTGTTCGCGGTATCCGTCTGGGTGAAGGCGACAGCGTTGTGTCCCTGATTATCCCACGCGGCGACGGTTGTATTCTGACTGTGACGCAAAACGGCTTCGGTAAACGTACTGAGTCCACCGAATATCCAACCAAATCCCGCGCAACGCAGGGCGTTATCTCAATCAAAGTGAGCGAGCGTAACGGACCGGTTGTTGGCGCGATTCAGGTAGATGAAGCGGATCAGATCATGATGATCACCGACGCCGGTACGCTGGTGCGTACCCGTGTTTCTGAAGTGAGCACCGTAGGCCGTAACACCCAGGGTGTGACGCTTATCCGTACCGCAGAAGAAGAACACGTCGTCGGTCTGCAACGTGTTGCAGAGCCGGTGGAAGACGAAGAACTGGATGGCGTAGCCACTGAAGCGGGCGAACTGGAAGCGGCACAAGCAGCCGATTTGCCGGACGACGCAGAAGGTGAAGACGATCAGCCAGCAGACGACGAAGAAGAATAAGTTTTCTTAGTCGGATAAATGAAGGGCATAACTTTGGTTATGCCCTTTTTTTATTTAATTTATCATGAATATTAATACCTATTCACTGATGTAATGATGTGAAGTCAAAATATATGCTTTGCTTTTGTCATGATGTTACTATTTTTATGGTCAATACTGTTATTTTAAAAATACGATAATTAACCTCGTGAAAAATATTGATTCCTTCTATTCTTATCTTTGTTAAGTCTGAGGTCAGTTGCGTCTTATTTAAAACAAGATGAAAATTAAAGGATGTATTTAAAATGGAATTCCGAAATCTGACGCCCTTTGCGGCGATGCAGTTCAAAATGCTCGATCTGGAAGATAATGAAATTTATGTGGTGGTAATGAAGGCGGGTTACCAGCTGGAGCCTGATGACAGCGGAGGTTATCGTGTGAGGATTTGCGACGATGATTCAGTCAGTCTCAGTGTTCAGGATGAGTATTTAGGAAAAATAAATACCTCTTCGGTTATACAAGAAAGCGATCTTGCTCCGTATAAACCCGCCTGCGATATCATTGTTACCGGAAGTGCTTGCGCAGATAACTGTTCCCCGGTATTAAAACAGAACGTTAGTGTGACCATTAATAACGTATCCGGTGATTCTATTTTAGAAAAGAAATTAACTGTCTATGGAAAACGGGATTTCTTAAAAAATAAAATCACCAAGCAATGGTCACTGACAGAACCCGAGCCGTATATCCGTCAGCCTATTATTTGGGAGGCGGCATTTGGCGGTGAATGCCGAATGAATAAATCAGATGAGGGGGCTGATTCCATTCCAAAAGCCGATCAACTGACCGATATCCAGAAAGCCAGCCATCCCGATTCAGAAAATTTACCGCTCGCTCACAGCGTTTGCGAGAACAACCCGCTCGGTAAAGGATTTATCACGCCATGGTACGCACACGCGACACAAGCTGACCGTTATCCTGCACCGCAGATTACCGATCCGCATTATCCATTGACGAGTGAGGATTTTGCATCGCTGATCGCCGGCCGCGCAGACTTAACGGCAAAACAGTTTCAGCCTGCCGGATTCGGATTTACCGGGCGCGCCTGGCTGCCGCGACGTCTGAAAGCAGGAACCTATGACGAGGAATGGCTGAAAAACCGGCATCCGGGCCTGCCTGAGGATTTTGATTTTAACTACTGGAATGCGGCTCCCGCAGACCAGCAAATCCCCTATCCGCAACTTTCACTCTCTGTAGCTTTACAAGGTTTTTCCCCGGATGGCGGGATACGGTTTTCACTTCCGGCTCATGAAGCGTTCGTGCTGTTGCGTATGGACGACGGCACGCTCCTTCCCCGCCAGATGAACCTCGACACACTGCATATTGATACCAACAGCCTTAACGTCACCGTGTGCTGGCGCTTTCTGCTGCCTGCCTCCGTGCCGGTTCGGGTGATCGAAGCCCGCTACGAAACGGAGCCGGAGAAACTGCTGGAGAAACTGTTCGGCTTTTCTATGCCGAAACCCATTACAAACACGGAGGAACCCGCTCATGGCTGAGAACTACATGGCGCGTAAGGACGGACTGTGGACAGTCGTTTGTCTGTCGCCCGACGTCTGTAAAACCCCGATGGGGCCTGCCACGCCGCCGGTGCCTTATCAGGTGACGGCAAACCTCGGCAATGCGGTGCAGGAAGTGAAAAAGGTAAAAGTCAATGGCTGCCCGGTGGTCGTTCTCAATCAAAGTTTTATCCCGAATACGCAAGGCGATGAGCCTGGCGTTGCCAAAGGCGTGCAAAGCGGGACGGTCGGCGCGAAATGTGAGCCGATGGAACACAGCAAAACGGTACGTGTAGGTGGGAAACCCATATTGCGCCACGGCGATAAATTCTGGATGAACGAAAAAAACACCACTGGCGTCATTGTCGGGCAGCCGCCGGAGATGAATATTTCTTTGAAGGAAATCAGTTCAGCAGCCAGCCCTGAAACCGATGAAGAAAATGAACCCGACGGAAAAAATGATGGGAAGCTGCCTGACAGTGCTTGGTATGGCGCTTTTCTGGCTGCCGGTGCTATGCGAAATGGTAGTCCGGAATCTTATGAAGTCATTGCCGGATCAGCGGGTCCGGATGCGTTGCGCGGGTTTCGTACGGCGATGGAGAATCAGTATGTTTTCATGGCAGCCGCCATCGTTATTGGTGGTGCTATCAGCGAAAAACAAAAGAAACAGCAAGGCAAAGGTTCAATAATACCCTGGGAAGACTCAATGCCTTCCGCCAATGCCTATCCTCCACGGCCTGCTAATTTAGGCGGCGGCGGAAAAGTCAAATTCCGCACGGAAGGCAACGGCAAAGCGTCCACCAGCAAGCATGGCGAGCCGACGGTTTCCGACAATAAGGAAGGTAACTTCGGCGGCACCTGTAGCGTGAAAGGTGATCCGGTTGACATCGCGACCGGCGATTTCCTGCAAAACCTGCAAGTCATCGACCTGCCCGGTACGCTGCCGCTGACACTCAACCGAACCTACCGCTCCCGATCCCACGCTTCGGGTATTTTCGGCGCTAAGTGGGCCGATAACTGGTCGCATTCTTTACGGCTTGATGACCGGGAAATCCACTTCACCACAGAGGAAGGTTCCACCCTCAGCTACTATTCCGCCGCTGATAAAGACAACGTGGACGGGATTAATCTTCATCAGGCACACCTTCATCTGTACGGCAACCGCAGCGGCACGCTGTTTATCTTTAATCGCCATACTCAGCAAACGCTGTGCTTTGACGCACAGTCTGGCCCGCGCCGCCGGCTGACTTCCCTGCGCGACCGTGCCGGTAATCATATCGACTTTATTTATCAAAATGATCGTCTGGTTGCGCTCACGCACAGTGACGGTTACCGCGTTGAGCTTAGCTGGCAAGAGGGGCAACTGATCACTATTGCGCGTGTCGATAAGCAACAACGCCAGTGGTTAGCCCAATGTACTTACAACAACTCAGGCAGATTGGGTGAGTGCAAAACCTTCCAGTTCACGCATCTTTATCACGAATATGACGCCAGTGGTTTCATGACCCGCTGGAAAGACACAGATAAAACGGACGTGAGCATCCGCTATGATGCCAAAGGTCGCGTGACGGGCACGCTGGCAGAAGGCGGTTACTATCGCGACAGTTATCTCTACGATGACGTCAACCGCGTGACGACCTGCCTCGATGGCGAAGGTGGCCGGACGGTTTGCGAATACAACGTTTTCGGGCTGGTGACACGGGAAACGGACCCGCTTGGCCGCATCACGCTGACGCGCTGGGATCGCGGGAACAAAGTGTCACACACCGATGCCCTCGGGTGGGAAACCCGCTACAGCTATAACCCGCACGGGCAGATAATCCGCGTTCAACGTACCGGCGGCGACGTGACGCGCTATCAGTACGATGAGCACGGGCAGGTCGTTAAACTGATTCAACCCGACGGCGGCGAATGGCAGTTCACCCGCAACATGCAGGGAAAAATGCTCAGTCGAACCGATCCGCAGGGGCAGGTTCAGCGTTTTGAATATACCCCGCAGGGGCTGCTGACTGCCGATATCCGGCCGGATGGCGCTGAGCATCGCTACGTCTGGAATGCGTATTACCAGCTGAGCCAGGCGATTGCGCCGGATGCTGCTGCGACCCACTACACGCAGGACCATTTTGGTCGCCTGCAAAGTGTTACCGATCCGCAGGGGCAGATAACCCGCTATACACAGAGTGATCAGCACGCCGGGCAACAAGGCAGTGTAACGGCCATCCATCTGCCCGATGGCGTAACGCAAAAGATGCGCTACGACAGTGAAAAACGCCCTGCGACCCTGACCGATGGGGAGGGTAAAACCACTTGTTACACCTACGGTGCGTTCGACCTGCTGTCGGTGCAAACACGGCCCGATGGCCAGAAACTCCACTTTGGCTACGATTCGCTGACCCGGCTGAATCAGGTCACGAATGCCAGTGGAGAAACCTATCACTACGGGCGTGACGCTGCCGGGCAAGTGATCAGTGAAACAGACTTTACCGGCCGCGTGACGCAGTACAACTACGACGCTGCCGGAAGGCGGATTCTGGCGCGGTATGCTGACCAGCGTGAAGTCCGCTGGCACTGGTCGGTCCGTGATGAGTTGCTGCGCGAGGAGGTCTGGCAGGAAGAAGCGACGCAGTGCACGCTGCTCTCCACCACGGCCTATGAATACGATGTCCAAGGGAGGATGACGCGGGCGCAAAACGACGATGCAGTGGTTGAGTTTGAATACGACGCCAGCGGGCATCTTGTGTGCGAGCGTATTAATGGCCGCGAAGTGGTTCACGAGTGGAATGAGCATTCTCACAGGGCAATGTTCCGCAGAAACGGTGCGCAGGCGTTGTCGTTTGACTACGACATCAGCGGCAGACTGACACAACTGCGGGCAGATGATCTCACTCCGCTGGAAATGGAACACGACCTTCTCGGGCGTGAAACCCGGCGGCACAGCGCCGCCGGATTTGCTCAGGCGCAAGGTTTTTCACCGACAGGGATGCTGCTGGAGCAAAGCGCAGGACGCGAGCCGGCAGTGAACCGCCGCTGGGCGTACGACGGCGCATACAACGTCCGGCGCATCGACGATACCCGCTGGGGAGCGTCTCATTATCACTACAACAGTAACGACCAGATAATCCACGCGGAACAAACTGGTGTACACCCACTGCTGGAGCTTTTCAGTTACGACGACAACCTGAACATCACCAGCAACGGATGGCGTACGGGGGAAAATGACGGTATCCCTGAACGGGTCAGTCAGGTGCAACCCGCCGGGCGGGTGGTGCGGCGGGGAAATTGTGAATACCGCTATGATATCGCCGGACGGCTGGAAGAGAAAAAGACAGAAATACCCGGTTTCCGCCCGCAGGTCTGGCGTTACCGGTGGGACGCTTTTAATCAGATACGCGGGCTGATCACCCCCGAAGGTGAACGCTGGCAGTACGCCTGCGATGCCTTCGGCCGCCGGATCAGCAAACGGCGTGAAGGTGGCAACGGCAATAAACCCACAGGCTACGATTATTTATGGAGCGGCGACCAGCTTATCGAAGAAACGCCGGTCTATGCCGACGGCACCCCGGCGTATGGAGAAAGCATTCACTGGCTGTATGAACCCGGTGCCTTGACGCCTCTCGCACGCCGTGAAAAAGGTCAGCTGCATTATGTCGTCAGCGATCACATGGGCACGCCACGTGAGCTGTTGACAGAAAAAGGCGATGTGGCATGGGCCAGCAGACTAAGCACATGGGGTAAAGAAACCCGCTACCGTCTGGCAGTAAATGATGACCGCCCGACCTGCAACCTGCGGTTTGCCGGGCAATACGCCGACGAAGAATCCGGGTTGCATTACAACCGGCACCGTTACTATGATAGTGAAACGGGGCAATATCTGAGTCCGGACCCTATAGGGCTGGCGGGCGGATTTAATCCTTACGGATATGTGCATAATCCGCTGGCTTGGGTTGATCCGCTAGGGTTGGCTTGTTGTCCGCCTAAAGATGCAAGAAATCAAGTAAGGAAAGGCCAGGGACCAAAAGAAGTTACAAGAATTGATGCCCCAGAGGAAAGCGTTCCTGGTTCACAATGGCATGCACATGGTGAAAATGGCGGAGCAATTAATCAAAATGGTTCTATTCATGATGCAGATCCTAATTTTACCCGTAAGACATTAAAATGGCTTAAAGAACATGGTTGGGATATATAATGAAAAATTTTGAAGATGAATTTAACACCCTCATAAAAAAAGAGAAACTGAATGATTTATCTATTTATTTCAGTGACTATGAATCGTATGAGGAAATCCCACTATTCTCTCGTTATAAAAACATATCTTTCCTTAGTGAATTATCTTTTAATGAAAAAAATAAAATTTTAATTCGCAAAGGAATTGAACTCATTAGACATGTTAGTGAGGTATCTTTGAGTTATCTAAAGGAAGATGAAACGGAGGATTATTTTATCTGTTTATCTATAACGGATTGGGATTTTGATGATTATAAGGAAATAAACTGTTTATCCCCGCATATATATATATCCAGAAAAAAAGAATGGCTTTTATCTTGTTTAGAACTAACACAAAAAAACTCCATTGAGGAGAACCTTGTTAAGGAGTATTTAACCTTTTTAGACTTAAATAGCTGTGATGTGTATGTTTCAGGAAAATGCACCAATACTAATAGGGTGTATATATTAGAACAGCCTATTGACTGAGTTAGCATCAACCGGAAAGATCATCAGATCTTTCCGGCTCGTTTATCTAACCAGTCATTCCACGTAACACATTTTAATATTTTAATTAGATAAATTAACATCCCTAAATTGCTGGATAAGCAACACCTACTCATGCTTCAGGTTGTCCACTATGTCTCTATAAAGAATAACCACAATACAGTCGCTCGTTATTTTAACGGTGAAGTGTAAATCCGTCTAAAAACCCATCTCGCGCTGCCATGTACCTTTTAAATGAATATTTGGTGTGCAGGTATCGCCCCAGTTAGGAATATATCTGGCGTTGCGCTTTTGAAATTATCCATGTTCGTTTTAGCCACAAAACTGCCACCGACGATGCCCGCTGAGGAGTGTCTCTTTATCACTACAACAGCGACGACCAGATAATCCACGCGGAACAAACCGGTGTACACCCGCGGCTAGAGCTGTTCAGTTACGACGAGAACCTGAACATAACCGGCACCGGATGGCGTACAGGCGGCAACGACGGTATCCCTGAACGGATAAATCAGGTCCAGCACGCCGAGCGGGTGATACGGCGGGGAAATTGTGAATACCGCTACGATACCGCCAGACGGCTGGAAGAGAAAAAGACAGAAATACCCGGTTTCCGCCCGCAGGTCTGGCGTTACCGGTGGGACGCTCTTAATCAGATACGTGGACTGATCACCCCCGAAGGTGAACGCTGGCAGTACGCCTGCGATGCCTTCGGCCGCCGGATCAGCAAACGGCGTGAAGGTGGCAACGGCAACAAACCCGCAGGCTACGATTATTTATGGAGCAGCGACCAGCTTATCGAAGAAACGACGGTTTACGCCGACGGCACCCCTGGCCGTGAAGAAAGCATTCACTGGCTGTATGAACCGGGGGCATTAACACCTCTCGCGCGCAGTGAGAAAGGTCAGCTGCATTATGTGGTCAGCGATCACCTGGCTAGCATTCCGTTTACACCAGCCTATTTCCCCAACGCTTTTTAGAAAGCCGATCAATAGTGTATTCTGATCTACATTCTGCTCACTGAGCCGCTACACCAATGGTTAATCCTTGAAATATCTTGCTTCGTTTCGCACAACGCTGAGAATCTCCCGTTACCTTTTCCGGGTGCTGGCGCTTATGTTGTGGACACTGGGTGTGTTGCTGACCACCTTTTATGTGCTGAATATCTTCCACAACAAAGAATCTGAGATCCGCGATGAGGATAACCTCAACTACGATCTGGCGCAGAGCTACGTCAAAAACTCCAATGACGTCATGCACAGCATAAAGTTTATGGCCGAAAAGCGTCTCAGCGATTCCATGAACGGGCTGGATATCATCAATGGCATGATCAGCACCAAAAACACGCCACCGACCTATCTTTCGCTGTTTCCTGAATCCGACTGTTCCCAGATTAACAGCAGCTACCGCAACTCGCTGGCCTCGCTGGGTAACATGATCCATTACTGGAAAGACAATTTCTCCGATGCCTACGATCTGAACCGTGTGTTCTATATCAGCGGCGAGAATTTGTGTCTGGTGGATTTTGGGGTCAGCAGCGAACCGCTGGAGCGTGAAAGTCAGGAGCAGCTGAAATCGTTGCACGAGAAAATCCTGCAATACCGCAACGGCAAGAATCAGGACAAAGCCAACAGCCTGTACTGGGTGTCGCAATCCGGCAATAAAGATTCCGGCTATCTGTATGTATTAACGCCAATTTATGTCGGTAATAAACTCGAAGCGCTGATGGGCATTCAGCAAAATTTGCGTCTGGAAGATTTGCTGAATCCTAACGCCCAGCACACCGGCGTGACGCTGCTGGATGAAGACGATCAGCCGTTGCTGAGCATTTCTGAAGATGACGGCAACACGGCGACGCTGGGAAATTACCCGGAAGAAAGCTCCTATTTCGGCTACATGAACGGCTATAAAGATCTCATTTATAAAAAACCGCTGACGCCATCCACGCTGAGCGTGGTTTATTCAATGCCGTTCAACACGCTGCTTGAACGGTTCAAGATACTGATTTTCAACGCCGTATTGCTGAATATTTTCTCCGGCCTGCTGCTGTTTATTCTGGCCTGGGTGTTTGAGCGCAAGATGTTTTTACCGGCGGAAGAAAACGCCTTCCGTCTGGAAGAGCATGAGCAGTTTAACCATAAAATTGTTGCCTCGGCGCCGGTGGGGATTTCGATTCTGCGCATCAGCGATGGCGTGAATATCCTGAGTAACGAGCTGGCGCATAATTATATCAATATGCTGACGCAGGAAGACCGCCAGCGTATTACGCGGATCATCTGCGACCAGCAGGTCAATTTTGTTGATGTGATTACCAAGAATAACAACAATATCCAGCTGAGTTTCGTTCACTCGCGCTACCGGAATGAGGACGTGGCGATCTGCGTTCTGATTGATGTCAGCTCGCGGGTGAAAATGGAGGAATCGCTCCAGGAAATGGCCAATGCGGCGGAGCAGGCCAGCCAGTCGAAATCCATGTTTCTGGCGACGGTCAGCCATGAATTGCGTACGCCGCTTTACGGGATTATCGGTAACCTGGATTTACTGCAAACGCAGGGTCTGCCGCAGGGCGTTGACCGCCTGGTGACGGCGATGAACAACTCCTCGGCGCTTTTGCTGAAAATCATCAGCGACATTCTCGACTTCTCGAAAATCGAATCCGAGCAGCTGAAAATCGAGCCGCAGGAATTCTCATGCCGTGAAGTGATTACCCATATTGCCGGCAACTACCTGCCGCTGGTGGTGAAAAAACACCTCGGCCTTTACTGCTTTATTGAGCACAACGTGCCGCTGTCGTTTAACGGCGATCCGGTGCGTTTGCAGCAGGTGATTTCCAACATCCTGAATAACGCGATCAAATTTACCGATACCGGCTGTATCGTTCTGAACGTCAGAACCTGCGGTAATTATCTGGAATTCCAGGTGCGCGATACCGGCGTGGGCATCCCGGAGCGGGAAATCACGCGCCTGTTTGACCCGTTCTTCCAGGTCGGAACCGGCGTGCAGCGCCACTTCCAGGGCACCGGGCTCGGGCTGGCGATTTGTGAAAAGCTGATCAACCTGATGGATGGCGATATTGACGTTGAATCTGAACCGGGGCTGGGCAGTTCGTTTACCGTGCGTATTCCGTTGTACAACGCCACGTTCCCGTCCGCAGAACCGCTCGATAACTGGCAGGACAAAACGGTCTGGCTGGATGTGCGTAACGCGTATCTGGAAAGCTATCTGATGCAGCTGTTGCGTTACCACGGTGCAAATATTCAGCGCTTTGAGGCGGGAATGCAAAGCCAGCGCGAAGATGTGCTGATCACCGATACGCCGCTCATCCACAAAGGTGAACTGGCGGCGCAGATTGAGTTTTCTATCGCACACATCGGGCCGCCGGTCGAGACGCGTCCGGGGTACTGGGTTCACAGCACCTCGACGCCGCTGGAAATCACCGCGCTGCTTAACCGTATTTACCGGCTGGAAACGTCAGCAGAAGAGGGCGGTTTACCGGCACCGGAAATCACTGTGGTTCACGATTACAGCGATATCACATTGCTGGTGGTAGATGACCATCCGATAAACCGGCGTCTGCTGGCAGATCAGCTGGGCACGATGGGATACGTCGTGGTGACGGCGAATGACGGTATGGACGCGCTGGACGCCATGCGTTCTCACGATATCGACATCGTGCTCAGTGACGTCAACATGCCACGGCTGGACGGTTACGGCCTGACGCAAAAACTGCGTGAGCTGGGCCATACGCTGCCGGTGATTGGCGTGACGGCCAACGCACTGGCCGAACAACGTCAGCGTTGTCTGGAAGCGGGGATGGATAACTGTCTGTCGAAACCGGTCACGCTGGAAACGTTGCGCGATACGCTGAGTTACTACAGCGCGCTGGTCCGCAAGAAGCGGGAAAGTGAGCCGGAATAGAAAAGCAAAAGGCACCCGGAGGTGCCTTTTTTATGTCTTAACGTTCAACAATCAGAGTAACGTCCTGAAACGTTAGTCTTTATCGACCGGCTGAGAGCTGACGGAAGACAGATAGTTAAGCAGGGCGATATCGTTTTCCACGCCCAGTTTCAGCATCGCAGATTTCTTCTGGCTGCTGATAGTTTTGATGCTGCGGTTCAGCTTTTTAGCAATCTCAGTCACCAGGAAGCCTTCTGCAAACAGACGCAGAACTTCGCTTTCTTTCGGAGACAGACGCTTGTCGCCGTAACCGTTGGCGCTGATTTTTTCCAGCAGTTTGGCAACGCTGTCAGGGGTAAACTTCTTGCCTTTCTGCAATGCGGCCAGCGCTTTGGGTAAATCGGTTGGCGCGCCTTGTTTGAGCACAATCCCTTCAATATCCAGATCCAGTACAGAGCTCAGGATCGCCGGGTTATTGTTCATGGTCAGAACAATAATGGACAGCTGCGGATAGTGACGTTTGATGTACTTGATCAGCGTAATGCCGTCGCCGAATTTGTCGCCCGGCATTGAAAGGTCAGTAATCAGAACATGGGCGTCAAGTTTGCTTAAGCTGTTAACCAGTGCTGTCGAGTCTTCGAATTCGCCGACAACGTTCACCCATTCAATTTGTTCAAGGGACTTACGAATACCAAACAGGACGATAGGATGGTCATCAGCAATAATTACGTTCATATTATTCATGTGATTAGCTACCTTGCTGGAGCAGTCTGGAGACAAAAGAATCAATGTGATTGATGGTTTCAGTAATCTGTAATGCATCGCCGTCTGCGATGTATTGTTCTAACGCTTCGCACATTTGCTTGCCGGGAGTCAGATTCAGCATGGCGAATACCCCCTTAAGGCGATGTGCTGTTTGTGACAGTGATGTAAAATCACGACGTTGGTTTTCATTATACAGTTTCTCAAGATCTTCCGGTACTGTCTCGACAAAAAGCTGATAGTAATCGCTTGATTTTAACTGCTTTTCGTACTGGTCGAGAGAGTCTTCGCCGGGTTCTTCGGGTGAAACACTGTCATCGGAAACAGAAAATTGCTGTTCGATTAACAGTAAGGTTGCGTCGATCAGCGCACTGCTGATGTTGTAATTGACGCGAATATAATGCTTTTCAAGCGGCTGGAAACCGGCTTCATCGTCGGTCAGCAGCAGCGTATATTTATCGCTGTTTTGTGCGTTATCCGTCAGCAGCACGTCGTACTCGCGCGTCACCTGGCGCTCATCTGCCACAATACACACCGCGCCATACGCATTCATGGTACGGGTGACAATGCCGCGAACTTCCTCCGACGTGATGTCGAGTAAAACCGTGACATCATTGAGCAGTTTCTCATGTTCGGCTTCGACTTCCTGCGCCTGCGGACGCTGCTTCACGCGCACGGTGTAGCGGGTTCCGATGTTCAGCTTACTGCGGATTTCGAGCTGACCGCCGAGCTTTTTGCACAGCTGATTACACAGGAAGAACGTCAGTCCTGACCCGTGATTAAAGCGATCGACTAACGTCTGGCTCAGGAAAGGATAATTCAGATTGCTCAATTCTTCCTTCGAAATTCCGCTGCCGGTGTCGGTAATGTGGAAAATCAGCTGGTCCGGGCGATCTTCGTCCTGTTCGCTGGTCAGCGTGATTTTGCCCAGCGACGTGGTCACGATGGCGTAATCAATCAGCAGTGACAGAATTTTCTTCACCGCCTGCATATCGCCCACGAAGGACGCTTCCGGCGCAATCTGGAAATGGTTCAGCAACCCTAACCCTTTCTGGCTGAGGCGGGGAAGGGCGTCGAGCAACAGTTCATCAACCATCGCCGATAACACATAACCGTCGCTGGAAGGCTGCCAGTCCTGCGTTTCCAGCCGCGTCAGCAGGGTAATATTGTCCACCAGCGTCAGCGCGTTACGCGATTCGTTGAGCAGCTTGGCTTCCAGCGTCAGACGCTCTTCCGGTTGCTGTTCTTCGGTCAGCGCCTGCGCCAGTCCGTTGAGTTCCTGAAGCGGCTGGTTAAGCTCAATACCCAGGTTATGCAGCATCAGTTTGCGCGCCTGCAGGTTCTTTTCGAACTCGCGTTTGGCCTGTTGCAGCGTCCGGTTCACCATCACTTCTTTGTCCTGGTCGTGCAGCATGAACAGGTAGGTTTCCGGTGAAATCTGGCTGCGGATCATGCGGATCTCGTACACCTCATTATTGACGGTGGCCTGGATCGTGCCGTGATGCTGCTCGGCCATATTGGCAATTTTATTCAGGCTCAGGTGCGGCAGCAGCTGATCGGCAATCTTGTTGCTCAGGATCACGCTGTGGTTGCTGAAGTTGTACACCAGCAAACCGAGCGGCAGACCGGAGATAATTTCCTGATTGAGCGCCTGCTGCATCTGCAACTGCGCCGCCATATTTTCGCTTGGGCGGATGTACTGATGGCGGATGAAATAGATGCTCGCCATCGCCAGCCCCATCAGGAACACATTGATGAGGATCAGCCAGAAGTTGTTGCGCGACAGATCCACAACCAGACTAAACAGCGGCACATGATAAGTCAGCGACAGCGGGGAATTGTTCAGCGGAACATTAAAGACCAGCGACCAGCCTTGCAGCGCAATGGTGCTTGCGGCGCCATCGTCGGTCGGATCTCCTTCATTGACGTCCGCGGTATTGCCGTTGAGCTGGAAATTATCCCGCGCCATGCTTGACGGGATCAGGTCGCTCATCGGCAAATCGAAGGCAATTACCGTCGCCAGATGGCCCGGATTATTGAAAGTCGTGCGCAGGGAGAATGAATATTCATTGCTCTGGCGGGATTTGCGCAGCGGAGAATAACTTTCCCGCTCGTCCAGCGTGTTGGCCTGCTGGAGCATTTCCGCACGGCGCGATTGCAGCGTGCTGGTGAAATAGTTTTCTTTCAGCCGGGAATCCTGCTGCTGCAACGGCACGGTAGTAATCAGCATCATGCTGTTGTCCTGGCCGTTGAGGTAATACAGGGAATAAGGCAGGGTGGTTGAGCCCCACTGATCGTCAAGAAATGCCGAGATTTTCAGCGTGAGATCCAGCGTCGAGCTGTCATGCGTGCCGAAAATCAGCGCATCCGTTTTCTTGTGCGGCTTGGAAACGAAGAACATATCCTGACGCAGACGAATTTCCTGCGCATTCACCGCATCGGGCGTCATCGGCTGGCCGGAAAAATCATCGTAAATCTGGTAGGTCATGTAGCGATATTTATCGATGCGCTTCTGCAACTGATCAGCAAGGGTTTGCGTCGTGTGCAGTTTGTCGTTCATGTACGCGTTGGTGTAGTTGTAACCGTAAAGGCCCAGCCCCACGACCAGCAACAGGATGAACAACCAGAAGAAACGCGTAATGTTGGTTGATGTCAGTGATAAATATTTACCAGCCATGATGATGAATTTTTTCCTTCATTCTTGTTATCACTCTTTTATCGGAGCACGGCTTTCGCGCAGACCGTGACACATAACATCATTGCCGCCACGCAGCCCAGTGCGACAGACAAACTGCTCAGTTGCGCGATAAAGCCAATCAGCGCGGGACCTGCCAAAATACCTGCATAACCCAGGGTTGTCACGGAAGCGATAGCCATGCTGGCGGGCATCGCCGTCTGATTTCCCGCGGCGCTGAACATGATCGGCACCAGATTCGACGCACCAAAACCGGTCATGATAAAGCCCAGACCGGCAAACCAGAGATTGTCCACCGTGGTCAGTAAAATCATGCCGAGGCTGGCGCACAGGCTGCCAAACATCAGCACTTTATAACGTCCCATTGCCGCAATAATACGGTCGCCGGTCAGGCGGCCAATGGTCATCGCAATGGAAAATACCGCATAACCCAGACCGGCCTGATGGGCGGAAACACCGCGTTCCGTGGTCAGGAACAGCGCGCCCCAGTCCAGCATTGAGCCTTCGGTCAGGAACATCACAAAACATAAAAAACCGAGCAAAATCACCCAGCCGCGCGGCAGAACAAACATCGGCCCGTCGCCGTCGTGGCGGGTGTCTTTCCAAAAATGAGGGCTGGTCAGCACCACTAAAACGGCCAGCGCTGCTACCACGATCATCACCGAAATAAACGGTGTCATGCCCAGAAAAAGCAGGCCGGTGATCGCCAGCGCGCCAAAAATACTGCCCATGCTGAAAAAGCCGTGGAACCCGGACATCATTGCGCGCCCGCTGGCTTTTTCGACCACCACGGCGTGAACGTTCATCGCCACATCGACCATGCCAATTGCTGCGCCAAACACCAGCAAAATCAGCGCCATACCTTCCACGCTGTTCATCAGCGTCAGTAACGGCAGCGCCAGCAAAAGCAATGTGCTGGCGATTAAAATCACGGTTTTGCACCCGAGTTTACCGGTGAGAAAACCGGTCAGTGGCATCGAAAATGTCGAGCCTGCGCCGATACACAGCAGCAATAATCCGAGCGTGCCGTCGCTGATATCCAGCCGTAATTTCACAAACGGCACCAGCGGTGCCCAGGCTGCCATGGCAAAGCCGGAAAGCAGAAAAATAAGCCGTGTCGCGTGTTGCTGTGCGACGCCGGGCTGAGGCATTCCGGCGCTCCGTTCTTCTGAAGCATTCTGTGAATCAACGTCTGAAACACTTTCTGTAGCAGGCTGTGTGAGCAGCGGGTCATGAGGCATGGTGCAAAATCCCTTTGTCCTGATTGGCGAAATTATAAAAAAAATTAATCAATCCTGCCTGCCGGTTTTTATCTCTCTGAAACGGGCCTGAAGGGGTTGCACGACAACCCGGTTTTTCGCTTAATCCGTCGCCTTTTAACGGCTGTCAGGCGCTGAAAAACATCACACAAACTTACTAACCGGGCATTTTATCAGAAAGCATAAGTCACTGTGATTGCGCATAGTCTTAATTATTTACCGGCGGAATACATTAGTGCCAGAAAATCTAAGAGGCGATCACACAATTGGTAAGTCAATTTGATGAGTTATCAGTGCGGCTAATGCTTGATTTTATTAATAATGATCCCGCTTAGTCTTTAAGGGGAAGTTGCAAACTTGTTATTTATCATCATGTTGTTTTTTAACGCTTTGGGCTAGAACAGGAATTACCCTCCGTCAAACTTATATTTCCACTCTGAACGATGAATAATTTTTATCTCAAAGATTATCTTTTTTTTATGCATTTAACTTAAATCATGCATATAACTTATGGAGTTTCGGACAAAAAGTTACCGTAACGATTACATAAAAAGAACATTTTAGCCTTAAGTGACGTGTCAATTGCTCGATTTGTAGTCTATGGCATTCCCCAACACCAGTTGGAAGTTAACCCATTTTCGTAATGGTCTTCATACCTGCTGAACCTCCCTTCTCTGGAACCGGAAAGCGTGGGCCATGCGCGTGTGAGTCTCAACTGGATGTTATAGGGGTACAACATGGCTCAGAACGGTAGCGTTGTTATTGATGTTCTCTCTCGTAAAAATGGTGCAGTAATCTCTCAGGTTTCCAGTGCCAGTCAGGATGTTACCCTCAATCAGGCCAGCATAATTCGCATTCACGGCACCCGTGACGCGGTGTCCAGCTATGAGCGCGTGGGCAATGATCTCGTTATCCACATGAAAGACGGCAGCACCGTCCGCTACCACAGCTTCTTCAATACCGAAGGTGCCGAAGACAGCGTTCTGGTATTCGATGATGGTGTTCATCCGATTGAACACGCCGCGTTTGTGGATACCGGTGCCACAGCCGGTGCCGTCCCGATTGTTCCCGCTTATCAGACCATCCCGGATATCGGTGTTCTGCTTGAAGATTCCTCCAATTTTAGCCCGGGCGTATTAGCCGCGGTGCTGGGCGTTGTGGCGCTCGGCGCGGGTATCGCGATTGCCGCAGGTGGCGGCGGTGGTGGTGGCGGGGGCAGCAGCAGTAATAACGGCGGAAGCGATGGCGGCAACAACGGGGGCAATAACGGCGGTAACAATGGCGGTAACAATGGTGGGAACGGGGGCAACAACGGCGGCGGGACTGTTGGCAGTGGCCAGCCAGCCACGTTATCCCTCGGAGCGTTTGCCGGTGACAACATCCTCAATGCGGCTGAATCGCGCATTGCGCAAATTTTCTCGGGTACTGCAGGTAACGTGACTGCGGGTCAGACCATCACCCTGAGCATCAACGGAAAATCCTACACCAGCACAGTGGGCGCGGACGGCAAATGGAATATCAATCTGCCGTCGCTTGATTTACAAAATCTGGCAGATGGTACCTATGTCGTTTCCGTCACCGTGACCGGCACTGACGGGCAGTCTGTGACAAAAGGCGTCACCGTGGTGGTGGATACCACACCGCCGGTACTGACCGTCAATCCGGTGGATGGCGACAACGTCATCGATGCGATTGAACATCAGCAACCGCTGGTCGTGAGCGGAACCGCCTCGGTTTCTGAAGCCGGGCGCACCGTCGATGTGGTACTTAACGGCGTGCACTACAGCGCCACCGTGACCTCAGAAGGCACCTGGTCCGTGACGATCCCGGCCAACGTCGTTTCTGCGCTGGCTGAGGGAAATTACACCCTCACCACCTCGCTGACGGATGCCGCCGGTAACTCAACCACGACGCCGGAAAGCTTTGTCATCAATGACAGCGCGGGCATTCTGACCGTCAATCCGATTTCCGGCGACGGCCAGCTCAACGCGACCGAAGCGCAGTCCGCGCTGGTGATCACCGGGACGACGTCAAATGTCGCGGCCGGTACGCAAATTACCGTGGTTCTCGGCGGCGTGACGTATCACACCACCACTAACGCTGACGGCGGCTGGAGCCTTAGTGTGCCTTCCACGGCGCTGCAGGCGCTGACCGATGGCGAAACGACCCTGACCGTCAGTCTGGTCGATGCTCAGGGCAATACCATCAGCCAGACTGCCGATCTTAACGTGGCTATTCACGGCGTACCGCCAACGCTGGATCCGGTATTTGGCGGCGACAACACGCTTGATGGCAGCGAATCCACCGCCACGCAGACTCTGACGGGTAACACCGGCCTGAAAGGCGACGGCCAGACAGTCACCGTGACCATTGGCGGGCAGCAACTGACCGGCACGGTCGACAGCGATGGCAGCTTTACCGTCAGCGTACCGCCGTCTGTGCTCGGCACTCTGCCACAAGGCAGCAATAATATTACGGTGACCGTGACGGATACTGCGGGCAACCATAACACCCTCACCACGCCGGTGAGCGTTGACACCATTGCGCCAACGCTCACCGTCAATCCGCTGGAAGGCGACGGCTATATCAGCGTGGCTGAAGCGGCGGGTGCGATGACCCTGACCGGGACGGCGTCGGTGACTGAGGCCGGGCGTCCGGTGGTTGTTACGATCAATGGCGTGGATTATCCCGGTGCAATCGTTCAGCCGAACGGCACCTGGAGCGTGAATATTCCGGCCGGTTCCCTGAGCAATCTCGATCAAAATGTCACGGTCACGGCGACCCTGACCGATGCTGCCGGTAACTCCACCACCAATACCAGCACAATTCACGTGGCTTCCGATCCGCTTCTGCCGCCGGTTATCACCGTGAATACGTTCGCGTCCGATAACATTCTTGACGGAGCAGAACGTCTGACAGCGCAAACGATAAGCGGAACCTCAACCCGTGTCGAAGAAGGGCAGATTGTCTCCATTACCCTGAATGGTCACACATACACTGCTACAGTCGGTGCCAGCGGTAACTGGAGTGTTATTATTCCGGCCGCTGACGTGGTTGTGCTGGGCGATGGCCCGCAGACCATTACCGCCAATGTGTCTGACAAAGCGGGCAACGTGGCGGCGCCGGGCACCGATCAGTTTAACGTGGACGCTTCCCGGGACGGCATCGCCATCGATCCGGTTGGTGGCGACAACGTCATTAACGCCGTAGAAACGGCAGATGGTATTTTGGTCACTGGTACGACGCTGGGTGTCGCGCCGCTTGCGGTGGTCACCGTGACCTTTGGTGGCTTGGTTCGTCTGGCAATCGTTCAGTCGGATGGCCGCTGGTCATTAGCCCTGTCACAGTCTGATCTGCAATCGCTGGATCCGAGCACGCTCATCTTTACCGCGAGCGTTCAGGCGATCGACTTAACTATATTGAGCAATAGTGTCTCTGTAGGTGTCGATAATCTCGTACCTGTGCCAACCCTCAATACACCGTTTGGTGACGGCTATCTCAATATTGCCGAAGCGGCAACGGCTGAAACGCTGACCGGCACCACCGGGAAAACCGGTGACGGGCAGATTGTGACCGTGACGATTGGCGGTCATACCTACAACGCCACGGTGGATGGCAACGGTGCATGGTCGGTCAGCCTTCCGTCCGCCGATTTGCAGGCGTTACCGGCGGGCAGTAACGCGATTGTGGTCAATGTGACGGACAGCGCAGGCAACACCGCGACGCTGAACGCTACCACAACGGTCGATCTGACCGCGCCAGCGCTGGCCATCAACCCGGTCTCCGGCGACGGTTACGTCAATATCAGTGAAGCGGCAGCAGATATCGCCGTCACCGGCACGGCGTCCATAGCTGATGCAGGGCGCACCGTCACGGTAACGCTTAACGGCCAGACCTACACCGGCGTTGTCGGCGTCAACGGGCAGTGGAGTGTGACAGTGCCAGCCGGTGCGCTGGCCGGTGTGGCCGACGGACAATATCCGCTGACCGCACAGCTTTCTGATGCAGCGGGCAACAGCACGACAGTCAGCGCGAATGTTCAGCTGGCCACCGATCCGGCTTCCGCGCCGACCCTTACCCTCAATGCTTTTGCGGGTGACAATATTGTCGATGGCGCCGAGCAAAGAGCGGCACAGACCCTGAGCGGCACGACCACGCATGTGGAAGCCGGTCAGATCGTTTCCATCCTGCTCAACGGCATCACTTACACGGCGACCGTGCAGGCCAATGGCAGCTGGAGCACCAGCGTTCCTTCTTCTGCGCTGACCGCGCTGGCTAACGGAACGCTGCAAATCACCGCCACCGTGCTCGATAAAGCCGGGAATCCGGCCAGCGGTTCGGAAGAGATTACCGTTAACAATCTGCAAAGCGGTCTGTCCGTGAATCCGGTGACCGGCGACAATCAGCTGAATGCGTTTGAAGCGGCGGCGGGTGTCACCATCAGCGGAACTTCGGTCAACGTGCCGGTAAACGGTGTCGTGACCATTACGCTGAACGGCAAAACCTATACCGCCACCGTCGGCGTGGGCGGTGCCTGGAGTGCGCTGGTTTCTGCCAGCGATCTGGCGACGCTCAGCGATGGCCCGAACACCATTCGTGTCAGCGCGACCGATGCCACCGGAAACCCGGTCAGCAGCACCGACGTTCTGAACGCCATTATTCATAACCTGCCAGCCGTAACTCTCAACCCGCCATTTGGCGATGGCATTCTGAATGCCGCCGAAACAGGCGTCAGCCAGACGCTGACCGGGAATACCGGCGTTTCAGGTGGTGGCCAGACGGTGACTGTCACACTGGGCGGTGAAACCTACACCGCAACGGTGGGCGGCGATGGTTCATTCACCGTCACCGTTCCGTCAACGGCGCTTTCCTCGCTGGGTCAGGGGGCGACAACGATTCAGGTTGCGGCTTCCGATGCTGCGGGCAATACCAGCAACATCACGGTTCCGGTCACCGTTGATACCGTGGCACCGACAGTCTCAATCAACCCGGTTGCCGGTGATGGCACCATTAATGCCGCAGAAGCGGGCGCGGTTATTGCGGTAACCGGCACGACGGGCGTGACAGAAGTCGGCCAGACCGTGACGGTTTCCATCGGCGGGCACACGTATACCGGTGTGGTCGCGGCAGGTGGTGCGTGGACGGTGAATATTCCGGCTGACGCGCTGGCCAGCGTTGCCAACGGTCAGTACACCCTGACGGCGAGCATTACCGATGCGGCAGGCAACACCGGCAGCACCAGCACACCGGTGACTATCGTGGCGGATCCGGCACTTCTGCCAACGATTACTGTGAATGCCTTCGCCGGTGACAACACGCTCGATGGCGCAGAACGCCTGACCGCGCAGCTCATCAGCGGGACGACCTCCCATGTGGAAGCCGGGCAGACGGTGACCATCACGCTGGGGACGCACACTTACAGCGCCACCGTGCTGGCCAGCGGCGCGTGGAGCGTTTCCGTTCCGGCGGCTGATTTGCAGGAACTGGGCAACGGTCCGGCGTCCATCAATGTTTCCGTCAGCGATAAAGCAGGTAACCCGGCGGCCGGCAGCGATGCGATTACCGTAAACTCAACACTTGGCGGCATTTCCATCGACACCATTGCCGGTGACAACAACGTCAACGTGGCGGAAGCAGCGGCGGGGATCACCATCAGCGGCTCCGCCAGCAATGTCCCGATTGGCGCCGTCGTCACCGTCTCGCTGGGCGGGCAGAATTACCCGACAACGGTCATTGATGCCGCCGGTCACTGGTCAGTGAATATTCCGTCATCCGCCTTTGCGGGGCTGGCGGATGGCACCAGCCATGTGATCGCCACCACAGTGAGCACCGATCTGGGTACCGTCACCAGCACGGTGGATATCGGTATTTACGCTCATGCGCCGGTACCGACGATCAATACTCCGTTTGGTGACGGCCAGCTGGGCACCACCGAAGCGGCCGCCGCGCAGACTCTGACCGGGACTACCGGCCTGACCGGCGACGGCCAGACGGTTGAGGTGATCATCGACGGTCATACCCTGACCGGCACCGTAGCCAGCAACGGCACCTGGACGGTCACCGTGCCAGCGGGCACTCTGACGAACGCCACCGAAGGCCCGACGCCAATTCAGGTTAACGTGACCGATGCCGGTGGCAACACCGGCACCACGAGCGGTTCGGTCAATATCGACTTCACACCGCCGACGCTGACGCTTGCCAACGTTGCAGGCGATAACGTCATCAACGCGCAGGAACTGGCCGGTATTATCACGCTTTCCGGGCAGGCGGATGCGGCCGATGCCGGGCAGACAGTGACATTGCAATTTGGCGGCCAGACTTATCAGGCCCTCGTGCAACCTGGCGGTACGTGGAGCTTCGATGTTCCGGCGGGGACGCTGACCGGCACGGCAGACGGCAGCTATACGCTGACCGCCACGCTGAAAGATCTGGCGGGCAATACCACGACGACGACGGAAACGTACACCGTGGTTGCCGCGCATCCGCCGGTGCCATCACTCAACACGCCGTTTGGCGATACCTTCCTCAACCGCAACGAAGCCGATGTTGCCCAAACCCTGACCGGGACGACAGGTCTTCTGGGCGCAGGCCAGACGGTGGTGGTGAATATTGAGGGCGTCAATCACCCGGCGACTGTCGATGCGAACGGTGTCTGGACGGTTACTCTCAGCGCAACGGATTTGCAGGCCATATCTGAAGGCCCGCAAACGGTTCTGGTCACGGCAACCGACAGCGTCGGCAACGTGGGCACCGTCAGCAGTGCAATCACAGTCGATTACACGTTGCCAACGCTGAGCTTTAACCCGGTGGCGACGGATAACATCATCAATGCCGCCGAAGCGCTGCAACCGGTGGTGATCAGCGGAACGTCCGATCTGCCGGATGCCGGCCAGACGGTTTCTGTCGTGCTAAGCTTCAACGGCGTGACTTACAACGCCGTTGTCCAGCCGGATGGCAACTGGAGCTTCACGCTGCCAAGTGGTGTGGTGCAGGCACTGACGGATACTACCTACACGCTGACGGCAACCATCACCGATGCGGCCGGGAACGTCACAACCGGAACTCATACCTTCAGCGTCGATGCGTCTGCGGCTAATTTGCCAACGCTGACCATTACCGCAGTTTCCACCGATGATTACATCAACGCTATCGAGAAAGGGAATGATGTCCCGATCACCGGGACCACCACGCATGTTGAAGCAGGTCAGATTGTCTCGGTAGTGTTTAATGGAACCATCTACACCGCTATCGTACAGCCAAACGGAAGCTGGGAGGCGAGTGTACCGGCGGCAGATCTGGTCGGATTGTCCGACGGGCCGCTGACGGTTACGGCGTCCGTGACTGACACAGCGCAGAACCCGGCGACGGCGTCGCACAATGCCACCGTGATTGCCCAGCCGGGTGATTTGCCAACGGTGACCATTAACGCGGTGTCCGGCGACGGCAACTTCAACATCATCGAACACAACCAGGCGACGACCATTACCGGGACGTCTACCCATGTTCCTGTGGGCGGAATTATCACGCTGGTCATCACCGGTGAAGGTTATACCCACACGTATACCGCGACCGTGCAGGCCAATGGTAGCTGGAGTATTCCGCTGACGGCGGCGCAGGTGCAGGAATTGCCAGCGGGCAATAACATCTTCACCGTGACGGCGGATGACGTGGCGCAAAACGTGGCGACCGCGACGCAAAACGTCACGGTAGACCTGATTGCTCCGACGCTGAGTGTCACGGTGAATACCGGCGGTGACGGTTACATCAATCTGGCTGAGGCCGTGGCAGGCCTTCCGCTTACCGGTCTGACGGACCCGAATCTGGTCGTCAAAATCACGCTTAACGGTAAGGATTACTTCAGCACGGCCAACGACTCCGGCGTGTGGACGCTGAATATTCCGGGCGTGGATCTTCAGGCCATCACCACGGACGGCAGCAAAACGGTCAGCGTCAGCGTCAGCGATACAGCCGGAAACACCGCCAGTAACTCGGCTAATTTCACGCTGGCAATCCATGCGCTGCCAGCGCTGACGCTGGGCGTTGTGGCCGGTGATGGCGTGCTTAATATCAGTGAAGCGGCTGCCGGGATCACTCTCACCGGCACCAGCAGCGGGCTGGCACCGGGGTCGATCGTTCTGGTGACCATTCCGGGGCTGGCGACGCCGGTATCGGGGACGGTCAATCCGGACGGACTTGGCTGGACTGCAACCGTTGCGCCGGGCGCGCTCAGCGACCTGACAAGCGGCGTGGTGCAGGTCACCGTGACGGCGCAGGACGTGGCCGGTAATCCGGCGTCTTCCAGCGCCAGTCTGGATATCGAGCTGGGCGCACCGCCGGTTCCGACGATTAATACGCCGTTCACCGACGGCATTCTGAACGTCGCTGAAGCGGCAGCCACTCAGCTGATTACCGGTACTACCGGCATTACCGGCCCGGGCCAAACCGTACTGGTGACCATTGACGGCACACCGGTGCTGGCAACGGTCGGCAATAACGGCGTCTGGACGGCCACCGTGCCTTCCGGCCTGTTGCAGGGGCTGGCGGATGCGACGCACACCATCAGCGTGACCACCACCGACAGCGCGGGCAATGTCAGCACTGCCGGTACCCTTGATTTCACCGCACTGACGCATACCTTGCCGGTAGCTGGCATCAACACGCCATTTACCGACGGCATCCTGAACTTCGATGAAGCGTCTAATCCGCTGGGGCAGGTCATCACCGGCACCACCGGGATCACCAGCCCGGGCCAGACCGTTACCGTGGTCATCAACGGTAATGCTGTGCCGGTTGTGGTTGATGCAACGAACGGAACCTGGAGCGTTTCACTCACATCCGCCCAGCTGTTGTCCTTGCAGGATGGCACCTGGCCGGTGGTGGTGACCGTAACCGACAGCGCCGGAAACTCCTCAGTGCTGCCAGTTTCTGTCGGGGTGCAGATTCACTCCCTGCCTGCGCCGACCATCGATTTGCCATTTGGCGATGGTACGCTGAATATTTCGGAAGCTTCAGTGCTTACCGGTGGGCAGACAATTACGGGGACAACTGGTGTCATCGGTGCCGGGCAGACGGTCAGTGTGGCTATTGCTGGCATGACCGGAAGTCCGTTTACGGCAACCGTAGATGAGACCACCGGGCTCTGGAGCCTGACCCTGACCCCGACTCAACTGGCAACGCTGGGGCTGGCTACGGCCTCCCACGTGATTACCGTCACGGCAACGGATTCCGTCGGTAACCATACGGATGCAACGCTGAGCTTTACCTCACACCTTTCTGCACCAACCCCGAGCATCGACACGCCATTTGGGGACGATATTCTCAGTATCAGCGAAGCGGCTGGCATCAATGTTATTACCGGGAATACTGGCATTACTGGTAATAACCAAAACGTGAAACTGACGATTGACGTCGGCGGTACGACTTACACAGGAACCGTTGATCCGCTCACCGGTGTCTGGGCTGTCTCTCTACCTGCCGGTGTCCTCAGCTCGCTGGGCAATGGCACCCACGATATCAATGTGACGGTCACGGATGCGGCGGGTAACAGCACATTGACAACCCTGCCGTTTACCAGTTTTGTGACGACGCCAAGCGTGACGATTGATACGCCGTTCGTTGATGGGCATTTGAGTGCAACTGAAGCCGGAAGTACGCAGACACTGACCGGGACTACCGGGATCCTCGGTGCAGGGCAAACTATTTCAGTCCTGATTGCAGGTCAGACGTTTACCAATGGCACGGTTGAAAGCACCGGGCACTGGTCCTTGTCGCTGGACTCTGCGGCCCTCGCCACTCTGGCGCAGGGCGCTCAGACCGTGGTGGTCACCGTAACGGATCCGGGCGGTAACTCAGGATCGGCCTCGGCTAGCGTCGGCATTGCGGTAACACTGTTGCCGACGGTCGCCATAACGTCCTTTGCCGGAACCGGGTTCGACCTGACCTACGCCGAAAGTCTTAACCCACAAACCATTACCGGGACGACAAGCCACGTTGAGGCCGGGCAGAAAGTAACGGTCACGGTAGGCGGTATCAGCCATGAAGCCACGGTTCTGGCCGACGGCTCCTGGAGTGTGACACTAACATCAGCTGAGCTGAACACATTAGCCGGCGCTACTGCTGTCAGTGCATCGGTTTCCGATGTGGCGGGTAACGCTGCGCCAACTGCCGTTGCGCCAATTACGGTTGACCTCAGCGTTCCTGCTACGCCTACTCTGACTATCGATCCGGTGACCGGTGATAACGTTATTAACGTGGCCGACGGCAATCCGGTGAATATCATTGTGTCCGGTAAAACGATTAGTGTTCCGGATAATACGGTCGTCACGGTCTTCGTCGGAGGAAATGAGCATACGGCAACCGTTACTGCCGGTGTCTGGACGTTAAGTGTGGCGGCCAGTGAGTTTGCGGATGGCGGCACGACAACGGTGACGGCGACAACGTCGAGCCCGGTAACCAGTGCCATACAAACGGTGCTGGTGGATATCACCACACCAACCGTCACCATCAACGCCTTTACAACTGACGATATCCTGAATAATACCGAGTCAAAATCGGCACAAACCATTTCAGGTACGGCAGACCTGTCGGATGTGGGCCGCGTGGTGACCGTCACGCTGAACGGTAAAACCTATAACGCTACGGTGTTATCAAATGTGACCACGGGCGTATGGTCGGTCAGCGTACCGGCTGCCGATTTGCAGGCATTACCGCAGACCGCGACAGGCGGAAACAACGTTATCACCGCAACCCTGACGGATGCGGCGGGTAACACCGGCAGTGCGGTACCGCATCCGATTACAGTTGATACCGCACCACCGCTGCTGGGTATTGATGCGGTGGCTGGCAACAACGTTCTCAATCTGGTGCAGGCGCTGGGTACGGTCTTACTGAGCGGAACATCCTCGGGTGCTGACGGGCAAACCGTCACCTTGACGTTGGGCGGCAGTCCGCTGGCCACAGCGGTTATTCAGCCGGGCGGCCTGTGGTCGGTTAACCTGACGCCGGGGCAACTGAGTTTGCTCAATGACGGCACACTGACGCTGGCCGCGACGGTCACGGATGCTGCGGGTAACACCACTTCCGTCAGCACCGGGCTGAATATCTTCTTCAACCATCTGCTGGATCTGACCCTGACCAGTGGTCTGGGGCTGACCGACGGCTACCTGAACCTGGCGGAATCTCAGGTTGCGCAGGTGCTTAGCGGAACAGCCATCGGGGCCGGAGTAGGCTCCATTATCACCACCACCATTGCCGGAACACCACTGTCTGCAGTCGTCGGTGCTAACGGCTTGTGGTCAATGGTGATACCGGCGGGCGTTCTCGGCGCGCTGACGAGTGGTGCCAAGGTCATCGATCTGACCATTACCGACTCAGCAGGCAATTTAAAACTTGAAACGCTGAACCTTGATGTCGTCAAAACGGTTCCTGTGCTGGGCGCGCTGAATCCTATCTTCGGCGGCAACAGCCTGCTCAATGCGCTTGAATCTGGGGTTGCTCAGGCCATTGGCGGGGTGGCAACGGCGGTGGACGGCACGGCAGTGACCGTGACGCTCGGCGGTAAAACATACAACACCACCGTGACGGCGGGTGCCTGGAACATCAATATTCAACCGGGGGATTTGGCGTTACTGACGGACGGGAATCTGAGTCTGGGGATTACCCTGACCGATGTGGCGGGCAACTCCACCAGCACCAATATTCCGGTGGGCATTGCAATCCACAACCTGCCAACCGTCGTGCTTAACACAGTGTTTGGCGACGGCGTGCTCAATATCGCCGACTTGCTGGTCAGTCAGACGATCAGCGGGACCGTGTCGAACGTGGCAGCAGGAACGGCGATTGCGGTGCAGGTCGGTACACAGACGATTAATGGCGTGGTCGATGCGACGGGGCATTTCCTGGTCACCGTCACACCGGACATTCTCAGCACACTGGCTGGTACGACAGCGGCGGTGAGCGTCAGCGTCGTGGATGCGGCAGGTAACGTCGGCACTGCGGCGGCCAACGCCGTTCTCGACCTCGTCAGACCGGTCATTAACCTGACTTCTGTGCTCGGCGACGGGCTGCTCAGCGCGGCTGACGCCCTGACCACGCAGGTGATTGGCGGGACGATCGGTGGCGTGGCGACCGGCACGCAGGTTCAGGTGACGCTCGGCGGAAAAACCTTCCTCGGCGTGACCGACAACACCGGTGCCTTCAGCATCACCCTGCAACCGGGTGACCTGAAAGCGCTGGGCGACGGCACCTTTGTGGTCGGCGTTTCGGTCACGGACAGCGGTGGCAACACCACCACGGTCAATGGTTCGCTGACGTCCATTGTCAACGCGATACCGAAAATCGTGCTGGATCCGATCTTTGGCGGTGACGGAATTCTCAACGCTGCCGAAGCGCTGCTCACGCAGACCATCAGCGGGACGGTCACAAACGGGCGCGTCGGTGAAACGGTCAATATCAACGTCGGCGGCGGTCTGTTCAATCTGACCGCAACAGTGGGCAGCGACGGCAAGTTCTCCGCGTCACTCTCGCCGCTGCAACTGGCCGGATTGCTTGACGGTAATCTGACGATCGTCACCTCGGTGACCGATCCGGTGGGCAACACCGCATCGAATACTGTCGGCATCAACGTCGGTATCCACAATCTGCCATCGATTGTTCTTAACCCAATCTTTGGTGATGGCGTGCTTAACGTCGTTGACCTGCTGACGGGTCAGACCATCAGCGGTGTCGCCAGCAACGTGGCGGTGGGAACTCAGGTACAGATTAGCCTCAACGGTAAAAACTACGTGGCAACAACCGGTACCGGCGGCGTATTCAGCGTCACCGTTCCGGTGGTGGATCTGAAGACCATTCTCAATGGCTCGCCAAACGTGGTCGCCAGCCTGACGGATGCCACCGGCAACCCGGCGTCGGTGACCAGTGTACTGAGCGTGGTCGCGCAGTCTCTGCCAACCATTACCCTCAATCCGCTGTTTGGCGATGGCCTGCTCAACGCCGCCGATGCGCTGCTCACCCAGACCATCAGCGGGACCACCACGAACGCGCAGGGTTCGACCGTCAGCATCAATGTCGGCGGTAACATCCTGACCGCGCTGGTGAAAGCCGACGGCACCTTTAGTGTCGCGATCCCGCAACTGACGCTTTCGAGCCTGCTCGACGGTACGCTGAACGTGGGCGCATCTGTCACTAACGCCGCCGGTAATGCGGTGAGCGGCAACGCAACGGCGACGGTGGGGATTCATACGCTGCCATCGCTGGTGGTCAACACGCTGTTTGGTGGCGACCATTATCTGAATGCGGCGGAAGCGGGCGCAAACACCAACATTACCGGGACGTCCAACCTGGCGAACGGCACGGTGAGCGTAACCGTCGGGACGGTGACGCATACCGGCACCATCACTAACGGCGTCTGGAGCGTGCCGTTTACCTCCGCAGAACTCAAAGGGCTGGCCGACGGTTCGACGCAGGTTTCCGTGGTGGTTACGGATGCGGTGGGCAACATTGCGACCTCCTCGAATCTGCTGACCGTGCTGACCCATGAACTGCCACTGGTGGCGCTCAATCCGTTACTCGGCCTGACCCTTGGCGTGGTGGGCGGTATTCTTGGCGGGCAGGGGCTGACGCTGAGCGGGACCAGCCGCAACATCGCACAAGGCGGTCTGGTCAGCGTGACCTTGCTGGGGAATACGCTGGCGGGCACCGTTCAGTCCGATGGTTCATGGACCGTTAAGTTCAGCAGCGCATTGCTGAGCAGTTACGGACTGACCGGGTTGCTGGCGGCATTACTTGGCGCGGTTGTTGAGCTTAAAGCCGTCGATGTGGCAGGTAATGGTTTTGATGCGCACGTCGGGCTGACCGTTGGTTCAACGTTGCCTGCTGACACCCAGACGCTCGCCGTTCAGTCCCTGGCAGTCGAGGACACCCATACGCTGGCAGCGGTTCACACCACCGATACCAGCAGTTCAACCACAGACACCACCACCCACACCACCAGTACGCTGACCGATCCGCTGGTCACGGCGGACACCAGTTCGTCTGCCGCCAGCACCTCGACCAGTACAACGTCGGAAACCACATCTCATGCGGACACGGCGTTCTCAATTGGCGGCGTCACCATCGACCTGACGGCAACGGACGGCGTGGCGATCGGCGGCTCCGGTAACGACACCATTTCGGTTCATACCCTTGATTTCTCGCAAATCGACGGCGGAACCGGTGTCGATACCTTGCTGCTGGCGGGCACCAACCAGCATCTGGATCTGACCCTGCTCGGGCTGAAAGTTGAACATATCGACATCTTCGATTTGGGCACTTCCGGCACCAACAGCATCTCGCTGAATCTGCACGAGGCGCTGAACGTGAAGGACAACCCGACGGATGAAGTGATCATCAAAGGGGGCGAAGGCAGCCTGGTGAACCTGCAAATGGGCACCGACGGCGCGTGGGCTGAAACCGGGCAACGCACGGTGGATGGCCTGACCTTCGACGTTTACCACAATGCTTCACTGGATGCATCCAACACGTTGGGAGACGTACTGGTGCAACACGGTTTACACGTTCAGCAAAACTAGTTGTCAATCGGAATGCGGTCTGCTCCCTCCCCTGCGAAGGGGAGGGTTGGGGTGGGGTATTAATGGCGACTCGGGCGTTGCCAGCCAAACCCCCTCCCAACCTCCCCCTTGGCAGGGGGAGGAGTTAAACCAAATCTATCGGCGTAATTAAGTGGTGTCGGTAATGAAAAATAAGAAAGTGATACGGCCCGTGGCCGTCATCTTGGGCACCTTGTGTCTGACCGGGTTAACAGGGAATTTCAATGTGGTTGTGGCGGCGGTTAAACAGCCGGAATTTAACTGGCAGGCGGCACCGACGGAAGAGATGCGCGCCAGTCTGACATTACGTGATGCCATCTTGCGGGCGTTTGCGCGAAATCCACAAATCGCGGAAGCGGCGGCGCAAATCCGCGTGGGCGGCGGGAATCTCGATGCGGCGAAAAGTGCGTGGTATCCGCAGGTTTCATTACAGGGGGCGGGTGGGAAATCCCGTCAGACGTATGCTTCGGGAGACCAGAGCAGCAACGGGTCGGCGGGCATTCAGCTCAGCCAGCTGCTGTGGGATTTCGGCAAAACCAACGGCAGTATCAGTGAGCAGGAGTATCTTTCGGACTCTTACCGGTTTTCACTTTACAGCACGATGACTGACGTGGCGCTCAGCACCATGCAGGCCTATCTGTCGGTCAAACGCTATCAGGCGCTGGTTCTGGCGTCTCAGGACAATATCGAATCGCTGACCCGCGTCAGGGATACCGCCAAACTGCGCGCCGACGCCGGACTGAGTTCTCAGTCTGACGTCTTGCAGGCGGAAACCCGCATCGCCGGAATGCGGGCAACCGTCGAACAATACCGTGCGCAGGCGCGTTCCTCACAGGCGCAGCTGACCGTACTGACCGGTGTGGTATCAAACGACCTGCCGGACCTGCCTGAAAGTCTGCTCAATCAGAAAGTCACTCTCGACAAAATCCCTTATGAAAACAGCACGCTGGTGCGCGCGGCGCAGGCCAAGCAGCAGGCAGCGATTGAGCAGGTCAATCAGGCTGAGGCGCAGCACTGGCCGACGGTGAAAGTCCAGGCCGGGCGCACGCGTTATGACAATAACGGTGGCAGCGGTTCGTACTGGGACGATCAGCTCCAGCTGGCGGTGGATGCGCCGGTCTATCAGGGCGGCGCGGTCAGCGCCAAAGTTCGTGCGGCGGAAGGCCAGCGTCAGGCGGCGCAGGCGGATGTGGAAAAAGCCAAGCTGGATATCAACCAGAAAGCCTCCACCGCCTATGCCGACATGATCGGCGGCCAGCAGCGGCAGGTGGCGGGTGAGGAACAGTATTCCAGCGCCACGCATACCCGCAGCGTGTATCAGGACGAATACAAACTCAGCAAGCGCAGCCTGAACGATTTGCTCAGCGTCGAGCAGGACGTTTTTCAGGCCGACACCATGCGTATCGGCGCGCTGTATGACGGCTGGGACGCCACGGTGCGTTACGCCGCGGCGGTCGATAATCTGGTCGATATGCTGGGCATCGACCGCCAGAAACAATCCGGTGACACCCTCCCGGCGCTGTAAAAACAGAGCCGCCGGGAGAAGCCAGAAGCATTCGATAACGAGGTTGAAATGAGCAATGAAGCAGCAACACCTTTGTCGATCGACGTCTGGATAAGCGCCATGGGGCGCGTGGCCGAAACATTCGGTAAGCCAGCAGATCCCCTTTTTCTTCGCCAGCAAATGCGCTGGTTCGAACATCAGCCGTTACGCCGTCAGCTTGATCGCCTGAGCGGCCTGATGGGTTTGCAAATTGGCATGGTCAGCTGGAATCAGGTGCGCTGGCGGCAGGAAGTTTTGCCTGCCGTTATTACGCTGGAGCAGGGCGGTATCGCAGTACTTGAACAGCTGCATGATGACGGTAACGTCGATTACTGGCTGAGCGACGGCGGCGATTTACTGCGTTCGGCGGAACTGGTGACCTTGCTTGAACAAAGTACCGGCCCGGTCTTTCTCGTCGGTGTGGCGCCTCGCGGGCGCGATCAGCGTATCGACCAGTTTGTTCAGCCGCATAAAAAACACTGGTTCTGGGAAAACTTCCGCGGTTCCGGGCGCAAAATTGCAGAAATCTCGCTGGCTTCCATTTTGGGTAACGTGCTGGCACTGGCGGGCATCTTGTTCTCCATGCAGGTTTACGACCGGGTGATCCCGGCGCAATCTTTCCCGACGCTGTGGGTACTGTTCTTCGGCGTGGTGCTGGCGGCGGGGATGGAATACATCATCCGCCTGATGCGCACGCTGGTGTCGGATCTCATGGGCAAAAAGATTGACCTCAAGGTGTCATCGCTGTTTTTCGTGCGGGCGATGAGCATCAAAAATGACGACCGGCCAAAATCCACCGGCTCCTTTATTTCCCAGCTGCGCGAAATCGATCAGGTGCGCGAACTGCTGACATCCACCACCGTAAGCGCCGCCGCCGATATGCCGTTTGTCCTGCTGTTTCTTGGCATCATGTTCTTCATTGGCGGCCCGCTGGTGATCATCCCGCTGCTGGCTATACCGCTGATTGTTATCCCCGGCATTCTGATCCAGTGGCCGATGGCAAAACTGGCGAAAGAAGGCATGCGTGAAAGTGCGCTGCGCAACGCCGTGCTGGTGGAAACCATCGAAGGCATTGAGGACATCAAAGCCTTGCAGGCGGAAGCGTATTTCCAGCGTCAGTGGGAGCAGACTCATGAAGTCAGCGCTGCCGTGGGCATGAAGCAACGTTTGTGGGGCGCGCGCCTGACCGGCTGGGCATCGACGGTTCAGCAACTGACCTACGGCGGCATGCTGGTGTTCGGGGTCTATCTGGTGCTGAACGGCGATATCACTACCGGTACGCTGGTCGCCAGCAGCATGCTTTCCTCGCGCACCATCGCGCCATTAATGCAGCTGACGATGGTGTTTTCCCGCTGGCAGCATGCGAAAAGCGCCATGCGCGGGCTGGATGAACTGCTGAAAAAACCGGTCGATCGTCCGGCTGATGCGGAACTGTCGCATTGCCCGACGCTGAGTGGCCATTTCAACGTGCGCAATCTGCAATATACCTACGACAAAGAGAATTCGCCGAACGTGCTCGGCATTGGTCAGTTGGAAATCAAACCCGGCGAACGCGTGGCGATTTTGGGCAAAGTCGGGGCGGGTAAATCGACGCTGCTGAAATTGCTTTCCGGCCAGGCCAGCCCGTCGCAGGGCAAAATTCTGATTGATGGCGTCGACATGACCAAAGTCGAACCGGCGGATATCCGCCGCCAGATTGGTTATCTGTCCCAGGATTCGCGGCTGTTCTTCGGCACATTGCGCCAGAACCTGATGCTCGGTTACCCGCATGCCACCGATCAGGAAATGCTACAGGCGCTGCGCATCAGCGGCGCGTTATCAATGGTGCAGGCCGATGCCTCCAGCCTCGATAAAATCATCAACGAAGGCGGGCGCGGATTGTCCGGCGGGCAACGTCAGATGGTGATGCTCAGCCGCATGATTTTACGAAATCCGCAGGTGGTGTTGCTCGATGAACCGACCGCGTCGATGGATGAACAGCTTGAGGATTACGTGATCCGCCAGCTTCATGCCTGGCTGGTCGGACGCACGCTGATTGTGGTCACGCACCGTCCGGCGCTGCTCAAACTGGTCGACAGAATTGTGGTGATGGATAACGGACGGGTGGTCGCCGACGGGCCACGGGATCAAATTCTGGCAACTGCCGCCACCAACACACCGGCTCCGGCCGCGGCGGTGGTGGCTGAAACCAAACAGGGCGCAGCCTGAGCTGCTAAGGGTTCCGCATGGCACACGTAACATTGAATGATGAGTTCGAAGCCGAAAGCCGGAAAGTGTCGTGGATTATCTGGGTGACGCTCGGCAGCCTGCTGGTCTTTTTCGTCTGGGCGCGTTTTGCCGTGCTGGATGAAGTGACGGTGGGTACTGGCAAAGTGACACCGTCGAGCAAAGCGCAGCAGATTGATTCTCTGGACGGCGGCGTAATTTTAAAACTGATGGTGCAGGAAGGCTCGGTCGTCAGCCGAGGCCAGCTTCTGGCCCAGCTCGACCCGACCCGTTCGCAATCAAACTACGGCGAAGCGGCGTCACGCGTCAGAACCCTTCGCGCGTCTTCTGAGCGTCTGAGCGCGGAACTGACCGGCGCACCGCTGAAATTCAGCCCGGAAACCATGAAATCCCCGGAACTGGTGGCACGCGAACGTCAGCTTTATTTATCGCGTAAGCAGAACCGTGATGAGACGGTGACCAACCTGAACCAGTCCCTCAAACTGGTGAATGACGAAATCAACATGACCCAGCCGCTGGTCGCCAAAGGTGCGGCGGGGCAGGTGGAAGTTATCCGCCTGAAACGTCAGGCCAGCGAACTGCGCGGCAAAATCGACGATGCGACTAACCAGTACGCGGTGCGTGCGCGTGAGGAGCAGGTTAAAAACAACGCCGATCTGGATGCAGAGTTGCAGGTCATGGCGGGTAAAGAAGATCAGGTCACGCGTTCCGAGCTGTATTCGCCGGTTCACGGCATCGTAAAAGACATTCAGGTCTCCACCGTTGGCGGCGTGCTCCAGCCCGGCGGCAAACTGATGGAAATCGTCCCGATTGAAGACCAGTTGCTGATCGAAACGCGCATCAACCCGCGTGACATTGCCTACATCCGGCCAGGATTACCGGCCACGGTAAAAATCTCAGCCTATGACTCGTCGATTTATGGCGATCTCGAAGGAAAAGTCGAAGGCGTTTCGCCGGACACCTTGCAGGATGAAGTGAAGCGCGACCAGTATTACTACCGGGTTTACGTCCGGACGGACAAAGCGTTCCTGACCAACAAAGCCGGGCGCCAGTTCCCGATTGTGCCGGGCATGGTGGCGAACGTGGATATCAAGACCGGGCAGAAAAGTGTTCTGGATTACCTGATTAAGCCATTGAATAAAGTGAAGGAGTCGTTGAGGGAGCGGTAAATTAACAGGTAAGCCGCCTGTTTATTCGGCTTTAAAAGCCTGAAATTTCAGGTTAAAGCCTTGGGGGGCCATCCTGACTGGCAAACCTTGGGCTCGCCGCCCAAACTGGCCCAAAGGGCGCGTTAACGCGCGCGCCCTCTGGACACCCGCGCTTTTTAACTGCGCGCTGCCGCTCGCTGGCTATGTTCCAGAAACTCCGGCTATTGCCGCAAACGCCGCCGCTGCGCGGTACTTTCGCTTCGGGTTCGAACCTGCTCGGAAAAGACTCTCGCTGTTTCTCACCTCTCACTCAACGTCGTTTTGAAAGCGGCCACTGGCTATGTAATTCAGAATGCTTTTTGAAATCGGCTGGAGGTTTATCTAAATTCAAAATCAGGCTGGTTTTAATCTTTTACAAAGGCAATCTGGCGCACTCAGAAATTTTGCTGACCGAGGGTTCGAGACCGCAAGGCTCGAAGCCCTCGAGGAAGGCACCGCGTAGCGGCAAGATTTCGCGCCACACGCCGATGTTCCAGAACATGTCCATCGACCCAGCGATAGCGCGCAGTTTAAGAGCCCGGGATTCTCAAGGGGCGCGGCGATAGGCGCTCCTTGAGGCCAGTTTGGGCGGCGAGCCCAAGGTCTTGCCCGTTTGGATGGCAACCCAAGGTCTTGACCTGTGTTTTAAGCATGACTGCATGTGAAAAACTGAAATTTGCACCTTTCCAAAAGGTGTCACATGCAAATCCTCTACTCAATGAACACACTTGTCGGAACATTAAACCTTACCGCAAGCGCGCGGATATGCTCCACGGTCAGCGAGCGTTTACCGCTCAGTATCTGACTGACCAGCGATTTACCGCCGATCTCTACACGCAAATCACTTTGTTTCAGTCCGTAGTCTTTCATCAGCTGGCGCAAGGCCTCCACGCCGCGGGGCAGGTTTTCCAGTGCGGTATTGAACGGCACGAAATCGGCATGAAGGCGCTCATAACTTTCAATTTTTGCGCTCAGGAATTCAATAAGCGGGTTTTCATCATCATGTTCAATCAGGTAATCAATCAGCTCGATCGCACTTTTATAATCTGCCGTGCTGGTACTTCCGCCAAGCAAAGGTACTGCTTTCATCAGCGCTTTGCTGGCTTCAATGGCTTCCGCGATCATTGTGTGTAAGTCCTGTAGTGTTTGTTCAATTGATCGTAAACCCCGTGTGTGACGATGTGTTTGATATACACCCGCTTGTTCACGAAATTGATATAGGCAATGAGGCGAAGGTTATTGCCGCCGACGTTAATGACCCACCATTTCGGCCTGTAGCGGAAGTTATCGAGACTGGGAAATACGGATTTCAAATGCTCTGGCGTGGGATAGTCACTCTCTTTAAGCCCGCGATAAGTTGCCAGTAAAGCCGTTTTGTCGTTTGGATGCAGCCGTACAGCCTGGTCGAATGCTTCCTTTGCAATAACATGCATAGCGCTCCTGAGTTCACATCCTGTGAACAATATAAGGGGTAATATTGTGGTTTACAAGTTGTAAACCACAATAATCTTATTCAGGAGGAATAGCGCTTTAGCTGTTGTCAGATTGCGGGACGGGTTCCAAAGAATTTTCAGAGAAGTTTTCATGGTTCTGACGGAACTCCGCGATCGGATCTTCCACTTCGGCTTTCCGTTTATCCTGCCATAAATTCATGCGTGCCCGCAGTGAGCCGTTGAGATCCTGATGCACCTGTCTGGCGGCTTCGGATTCGGGATTCAGTCCGAGAGCAAACTCAATAAACTTGCTGGCGGTGTAACGGTTTTTCTTCGTACCGGTGCCCGTCAGCCATGCCATTCCCAGCGTGTAGGCGGCTTCGGCGCGATCGGGATGCGCGGCGTTATGCAGAATCTCGGGCAACCACTGGCCGGTGGCGAGACGTTTTTCCGCTTCTGTACCGTTATCCAGCGCACAGCTGGCGCGAAAGTAGGCGGCGGAGAGATGTCCGGCGTCGGCGGCGCGCTGATACCAGTGCATGGCCTGCTCGTAATCCGGATCTGCACCGAGGCCTTCCCGCAGGGCGTTGGCGCAGGTAAACATGGCGGGTACCAGCCCGGAGCGTGCGGCGCTGAGCACGCAATCCATCGCGTTGCTGTCATTGTGATATTGCTCCGGCACATCCTGATGCCAGCCGTTGCGGTAGAAAAAGTACAGTTCGTAGCAGTGAATGGCGCTGCCGTGACGGGCCATTTCGGTCATCAGGAAATGCGCAGCGTCCAGATCGTCGTTGATCGCCATGTCGTGCGCCAGCGTGACCAGATCTTTCACCGGCTGTTCGTCACCGGATTGCTGCATCAAAGACCAGGCGTGTTCCATTAATCCGCTGCTCAGCTCCGGTCTGGCGGGCAATCCGTACAAACCATATTGCAACGCGGCGGCGGCGAAGCTGATCAGCACCGGATCGATGGCCTGACTCAGCGCACGGGTCAGCAACTGCGTCAGAACCGGCAACCCTTCCTGATGGCCGTTCGCCAGCACCGCACGGGAAATAAAGAGCGCGGCAAAATGACCGGGCATCGCCTGCGGGGAAACCGCAAAGAGATCCTGATAAACCGCCAGCCCCGCCTGATCGTCATCCTGCCAGTACGCCATGCAGATCCCGGCCAGATCCAGCAAACGGACGCGGGTGGCGGGCTCCAGCGGTTGTGCAAGTAAACCGGCCAGCTGTTGCTGTAATTGCGCGGCGCGCGGGGATTCCCGATCCGCTATTTCACCGGATAAGGCATCGCACAGCGCATTTGCGCGGAACTGGTTGCGTTCATCGTCGCTGAATTCCGCACACAGCGGGCTGTCGATAATCAGCATCTGCTGCTCATCGCTGCCGCCCCAGAATGCGGAATGGAATAAAAGGTATGACTCCATCGTGCCGACGTCCGCGTGGCGTACCGACATCGCCATACGCAGCCAGTAACTGAGCGCTTCTTCATCCGCTTTACGGGTTTGTTGCAGGGCGGCTGGCAAAGCCTGCGGCCAGTGTGTCGCGGGTTCAAAACCCAGTGCATGGATATGCGCGATGCCCGCCTGCCAGATTTCGCTGCCCTGAATCGAGAATTTCTCATGCAGCGGTTTGGGGATTTCACCGGCGAATAAAGATTTAAGCCAGTACGGTTCACCGAAGCCGCCGCTGAGATTCATCATATGGCGGAAAGCGTGGGTCGGGCGGGGATGCAGTTCAATGGCTTTCAGGAAAGCCAGCACGGCGTAATCACAGCACAACTGGGCACCGAGCCACTGGTGATCTTCAATGTCTTCTTCATTGGGTGCCTGGCGGATCATCCAGGCATTTTCGTGCCAGACCATCCCCAGCAAAACATGTGCATGATAGCTCTGCGGACATTGCTGCGCCCAGTCGCTGAGGATCTCCAGCGGATTGAGCGCCTGGAACTCCGTGCCGCCAAACAGCGTGGACGGATGCATTAATAATCCGTAATCGCTGTGGCTTTCGCCCTGATTCTGCCAGCTACGCATATGTGACAACAGCCACTCGTCGAGTTTGAGAAAACGGCGGGTTGCCAGAAGCATTCTGGCTTTGGAAATGTTATCTGGCTGGTCCTGTTGTGGCATGGGGTTCCCTGAACAGTTGAAAATAAGGTCTTGCGTGGCACCGGCAGTGTACCGGTCTCCCCTGAAGCGATCAGCGGGATTGGTCTGACTTTGCGTATAGTAGCGGATCTGAACCGTCGCTGACCAATAAACCCTCTCCACAATATTAATTAATAATATTCCGGAAATTCCTTAATAATTCCTAGGATTAGATATCAACTATTAAGAAAATCGGGTTGTGAATAATGGAGAAACTGTGAGGTAATTATGGAGAAAAGTACTTGTTGTGCGCGATATAATTAAGTGATGAATATCACATTAAGTTATTATTTCTTATAAAAATCAAAAAAAACCGACCACTAAGGGTCGGCTGTTGTTTCCACAAGACGGGGAATGAGGGTAATAGAATAACAAATAATGATGATAGCGAGATGAAGTATATATTATTGCGTGAAAGTTGCTTTATCACTTAGTGCGGTAACTATCTGTGGTATCGTATTGTTTTTATTGAATTACTTATTAAATTAGCTTTGCGTGCTTTATTTTAACAATTATTTTCAGCTCTAAAAACGCTCAATTTTAATAAATTGTTACACCTTCTCATAAATAGGAAATGTCTTAACTAATTTCGTATCATTTTCTTTCTGGATTAATAGTAATTATATCCAGAGAATGGATTTGCCATGTCGGGCCAAAATTCATACAAGCGTTATGCAATATCTAAAGCAGTAAAAAAACGTGTACTTTACATTCAGTGGCACGGTCCGACACCTATCGAGGACAGAAAAATGAAACTCCGTGTTCTTTCACTCATGATCCCTGCGTTAGTGGTTGCAGGCTCAGCAAGTGCGGCAGAAGTTTATAATAAAGATGGTAATAAACTGGACCTTTACGGTTTAGTTGATGGTTTGCATTACTTTTCAAACAACGCAGGCAATGACGGCGATCAGAGCTACATCCGTCTGGGCTTCAAAGGTGAAACACAGATCACCGACCAGCTGACCGGCTACGGCCAGTGGGAATATCAGGTTCAGGCCAATCAGGCTGAAAGCTCAGACAACACCGCCTTTACGCGTTATGGCTTCGCGGGTCTGAAATTCGGTGACATGGGTTCTTTCGACTATGGTCGTAACAACGGCGTAATGTACGACGTTGCCGCATGGACCGACATGCAGCCTGAGTTCGATGGTTCCACCTACGGCGCTGACCAGTTCCTCTATCAGCGTACCAACGGCGTGGCGACTTACCGTAACGACAACTTCTTCGGCCTGGTCGACGGCCTGCATTTCGCTCTGCAATATCAGGGTAAAAATGACAGCGGCGGTTCTGAACCTGGCACACGTAATGTGCTGACGCAGAACGGCGACGGTTACGGTATGTCCCTGAGCTACGATATTGGCGCGGGCGTCAGCGTGGCGGGTGCATTCTTCAACTCTGACCGTACCGACGAGCAAAACTCAGCTGCCGGCATCATGGGCGACGGTAAAAAAGCCGAAGGTTATACCGGTGGTCTGAAATATGACGCCAACAATGTCTATCTGGCCGCCATGTTTACTCAGGCTTATAACGCTTCACGCTTCGGTTCTACCGACTCAGAAGCTTACGGCTATGCTAACCAGTCTCAGGCATTCGAGGCCTACGCAAGCTACCAGTTCGACTTCGGTCTGCGTCCGTTCGTGGCATATAACCAAACCCGCGGTAAAGATTTGGGTAGCGACCGTCTGGGCAACAATTACCAGGATCAGGATCTGGTTAAATTCGTCGACCTGGGTGCGACTTACTACTTCAACAAAAACATGTCGGCCTATGTTGACTATAAAATTAACCTGATCGACAGCAGCACCTTCACAGACAACGCCGGTATTAACACCGATGACGTGACTGCGGTAGGTCTGGTGTATCAGTTCTAAGAGTGCCTTTCTCAGACACAGAATAGCGCTTAGTTTTTGCAAGACTTTGAGTACAAGCAGTCAAAAAAAGCAGTAAAAGAACGCGGCCTCTGATGGCCGCGTTTTTTATTTTTGAAAGGCTGCGATTCTCAGGCTGATTTCTGATGGATCAGATGAAGCGGGGGAGAAACGTCGAGTTCGATGTCCGGGTTTTGGCGGAATTCATGAGGCGTGATGTTAAAACGCTTACGGAACATGTAGGTGAAATGCGACTGCGAGCCGAATCCGAAATCCATCGCGATATCGAAAATCGGGGTTTCACTGCTGCTCAGTTGATAAACAGCGCTCGCCAGACGGCGCTCCCTGATGTACTTCCCCAGAGAAATGCCTGTCGATTCTTTGAATAATTTTTGCATGTGCCAAAGCGAATAGCCTGAATACTCAGCCAGTTCTTCAAGATGAATGACGCGACCAAGATGGCCTTCAATCCATTTGCTGAGTGCGCAGACGATAGCGATATGAATGTCCTGAGCCATAACCAGTCTGTATTAAGGTTGAATATCGCTATTATACACGACTTCGTCATGATGGCGTGGCAGGTGTTGCTCAGTTGATGGCGTAGCAGACAACTTGCAGAAAAGGCCCGGTGGACAGAACGACGAGCGTCGCCTGGCGGGCCATCATGTTAACGTAGCAGGATCCAGTGAATTAACCGCGCTATGCCATCGTCTACCACAACAATCCCGACGAGAATAAGAACGATCAAAATGACGAAGTTCTTACCGGTTGGCACAGTGATTTCTCCCTCATGAACGCTGTTTACCAGGGGCCGCTACCCTGCATATTGAGGGCAATAACGCCCAGACAAACCGCGACAAAAACGATAAAAACGATAAGAAGCCGTTTCATTTTTTTCTGACAGAGCGCGCCGCTCTTCCTCCGCGTGGACTTCAACTGACAAAACATCCGCACGTTAACCGCTTCTTTCGGTGAGATCCAGCGGGTCAGCGTTTTTTCGCGATTTTTCTACGCTTCGTTTAACCATCAGTCGCTGGGCGACGCACCAGATCCGTTTTCTGACCGCCATTGATAACGGTGGTTGGCGGTGTTTCCGGCACCAGTGCATCTGGCGCGATGTTCATGTGGTTGAGAATTTCGCCCATGATATGCCCGAAAATCGGGCCCGCGACCGAGCCACCGAAGTGTTTACCGGCCTGCGGATTATTGACCATCACCACCAGCGCCACGCGCGGATTACTGGCCGGTGCAACACCGGCGGTGTAGTTGATGTAACCGCCATCGTATTTGCCGCTGGCACCCATTTTTTCGGCAGTACCGGTTTTAATCGCTAAGCGGTAACCGGGCACCGCGGCGCTGAGGCCGGAGCCGCCGGGCAGGGCGTCACTTTCCATCATATGAATTACCGTTCTGACCACGTCGGCGGACATCACGCGGGTGCCGAGCACCGGAGGCGTGACTTTGGTGATCGACAGCGGACGGTAAATGCCTTCCGCGCCGATGGTGGCGTATTCACGGGCGATTTGCAGCGGCGTGACGCGCAGGCCGTAGCCGAAGGAGAACGTGGCGCGTTCGATGTCCGCCCAGCGGTCACGGTGCGCCGGGAAGTAACCGCTGCTTTCGCCGCCAATCCCTAAATCCGTGGCTTTACCCAGCCCGAATGACTGATAAAGCTGCACCAGCACGTTGGCAGGCATCGCCAGTGCAATGTGTGAGACCGCGATGTCGCTGGATTTTTGCAAGATGCCGGTAATGGTCAGCGCTGGCCAGTGGCCAACGTCTTTAATCAGGTGACCGTTAACGGTGTACGGATGGGTATCGAGCACGGAATCTGGCCGAATCATACGACGTGCCAGACCGGCCATGACCACCAGCGGTTTGACTGTCGAACCGGGTTCAAAACTGTCGCTGATGGCAACGTTACGCATGTCTTTAGGCTGAACGCCCGCGTAGTTATTCGGGTTGTAAGACGGGAAAGAAGCCATGCCCAGAATTTCACCGGTGCTCACGTCGACCAGCACGGCGGCGCCGGATTCTGCCTGGTTGAGCAATACGCCTTCACGCAGCCGCGAATACAACACGTACTGCATAAAGCTGTCGATACTGAGATTTATCGTCGGCGGCTGCTGCGGCGCGACTTCTTTCAAAATCCCGATAACGTTGCCGTGGCGATCCTGACGGTATTCGCGCATGCCGGGTTTGCCCTGCAACAAGGCATTAAAACCTTTTTCGATGCCGTTAAGACCTTCGTTATCAGTACCGACCACGCCGACAAGGTTTGCTGCGGCTTCACTCATCGGATAATAGCGGCTGTCGTCGTTCTGGCTGGAGACGCCGCCGAGATGCAGCTGGCCGATATCACCGGCTATGCCTTCTTCGATTTTTCGGCCGAGATAAACGAAACGGCGCTGCGGATCGCTGTTGATGGTTTGCTGTAATTGCGAAAGCGGGACATTCAGCGCAGAAGCCAGATATTGCCATTTCGGGCTGTTGAGATCGCTGTGCAGTTCCAGAATACGGAACGGATCAGCAATAATATCTTTTGACGCCACACTGAGCGCAAGAGGATGCCCGTTGCGGTCGGCAATCGTGCCGCGCCCGGCGGGGATAATGCTGGAACGCAGTGAACGCGAGTCTGCTTCTTTTTCCAGCATGGGCTGGTTGAGCAGCTGTAAATAGCCGACGCGGCCCAGCAGAAGCGCCAGACAGCAGACAATGCCGAGACAAATCAGCGCAAAGCGCTTGGTGTAAAAATGAGGTTGGGCGCTGGATTTTCTTGGGCTCGGTGGCATGGCTGTTTCGCAAAGTCGTTGACGCGTTTGAAGCGAAAAGCGATGGCGCGAAGGCAGTAAGCCGGATGAAAATAATCCAGGCTGTGCCCGATAAAACGGCGGCTCATCGCTCTGATAGATAATGAATTTATATAACGTTCACATCTTATATTAAGCGATAGCTATGGGTTGTTTATTTCAATTGCTCTTTGTAACCAAGTGCAACGGGGACGCGCCTTTTTACTCTACCGAAAGCCATTCGTCGGCTTCTTCAAACATTTCTTCCAGCATTTGGTTTAATTGCGAACGTTCCTGCTTGCTGGCACCGTGCGTATTCAGCCCGTTGGCCTGCATCGGTTTCACTTTTACTTCAGCGTCAGGGAACATGCGGTGCACCCGCTTAACCAGTTCTGCCTCAATTTTTTCACTGGCATTTGGGATCCTTGAGACATTCCGTTTGTCAAAAATCAGTTCGACCCGCATAGCTTTCCTCGTTTTCTGGCTGGGGGAGAAAAATAACTGTTGAAATATACAGTGTTATCTTTGCGGGTCCAAGCAATTTTTAGCGTAGTTTCTGGATGATGCCCAGACTGTCCAGCCGTTCACGGTTATGGGCGCATCGTAAATCCAGTTCCGGACCCGCCGGGACAATTCCGGTCGGATTCAGCCACAGAATTCCGTAATAGCCTTGTTTGATGTGCGCCAGACTGACGGTGTCGCTGATCCCCGGCCACTGATAGAGTTCACGCAAATAATTTGAAAGATTAGGGTAGTCCTCGATACGGCGGATATTGCATTTGAAAGCGCCGTGATACGCGCTGTCAAACCGCACCAGCGTGACGAACAAACGCCAGTCGGCTTCGGTGAGATACTCCCCGGCGATATAACGGTGGCTGTCTAAATGGGTTTCCAGCGTATCAAACGTGCTGAAAAGCCGGGTGACGGCGGTGTTGTAGCTTTCCTGCGTTTTCGCAAAACCGGTTTTGTACACGCCGTTGTTGACGTCGTGATAAATAATTTCGTTCCAGCGGTCGATTTCCTCGCGAAGCAGGGCAGGGTAGAAATCATCCTGATTGCCGCTGAGCGCGTCGAAAGCCTGGTTAAGGATGCGGATGATATCGGCTGATTCGTTGTTCACGATGCGGCCTTCCTGGCGATCCCACAAAACGGGCACGGAGACTTTGCCGGTGTAATGTGCATCGCTGGCGTTGTACAGCTCATGAACGTGGCGGATGGCCGGAATTTTATCTCCGGCGTCCTGCGGCTCGTCGAACGTCCAGCCATTTTCGCCAATGACCGGTTGTGCGATGGAAACGGAAATAAACGTTTCCAGCCCTTTCAGATGGCGGAATATCAGCGTGCGCGAGGCCCACGGGCACAGATAAGAAACGAAAAGCTGATAACGGCCTGCCTGCGGCTCGATGTGTGTTTCACGAAACGCGGTTTCCTCGCGATGAAAGGCACCGTTTTTGATTTCTTCTTTAGCGACGTCGCCGCTTACCCATTTTCCGTTGACCAGTCCCGACACGATGGCTGCACTCCGATAACGTTTTTATTGTTGATGAACCTACCGTAGCGGTTTTGTATCAGCCCATAAACGACATAATTTTCATAAAGAAGGTCAAATAAACTGAAGGGGATTTTGACGGGAAGCGGAGGGCTGATTTCATAAAAAAAACCAACCGGTTAAGGTTGGTTTTTCAGGTGTCCTGCAAAACGATTAATTGGCCAGGAAGCGTTTTTCGTCGGTCAGTACCTGCAACAGCAGGCCAAGTTCCGGCTTCTGATCTTTAATCCGCTTGCCATTAATGTCGAAGGCGCGGTAATCCCCGTCGCTTTCCAGCTCAAGCGTCTGGTCTGGCGTGGTGATCACCAGCGTTCCGTCGTCGCTGGTCGTGACCCAGTTGTGACGGCGTTTCGCGGCAAACAAATCCTCACCCTGCGAATAATCTGCCGGTGACGTGGTGACGTGAAGCAGACGCTGCATCAGCGTGGTCATCACATCCGCGTGATCGGTAAGCTTGCTGATACTCTGAGCCGGTGTGCCCGGCCAGTGGATAATCAGCGGAACCTGCAACTGGCGGCGGTTCATCGCGTTACCCGAACCCCAGGTACCGTTCTCGTTAAACTCCATACCGTGCGAAGCGGTAATCACCACCACGGTTTTATCCATATCGCCGCGATCTTTCAGCGATTGCAGCATGACCGCAATTTGCTGATCAACGCTTTGCGCGCCGCGCTGATAGCGATGAATAAACGTATTTCCGACCGGTACGCTGTCGCCGTCCTGACGCAATGTGCTGCTGATGCCATTCAGGTTGACGTAGGAGAACCACGGACCGTTGCCGCGCACATTCAGCCATTGCTGCCACTGAGAAACGGTTTGTGCATCCGACTGTTTTACCGGCGCAGGCAAGGTGAAATCAGTCAGCAGCGCCTGACGGTACAGCGGGCTGTAAAAGCCGTCCGAAGCAAACAGACCAAATTCATAACCCTGTTGCTCCAGCGATGTCACCAGCGCAGAAGGTTTACGTGCGGCCAGAATCCCCTGCATATAGGTCGGCGAAATTCCGTAGAACAGGCCAAACTGGCCGGTGTCGTTACGGTTGCCGGAGCTGAAATGCTGGTCAAAACGAATATTGTGCTTGGCGAAATCGGCCAGCGCAGGCATGTCCTGATCGAGCGTCGCTTCATGCACGCCGTCAAGCACGACCATCAGCAGGTTATATTTCGAGCCGGTTTTGGCAAAACTGATGCTGTTAAGCGGATATTCCACCGCCAGCGCTTCCGGATTCCCTTGCTCAATCAGCCGCTTCTGGTATTCCTCGGCATTCAGCAGGCCGTGTTTTTCGAGGAACTTACGCGCCGTCATCGGATACGACAGCGGAAGATTCGCGCGCTGCATGGTAATCGGACGATAGAAATTTGCATCCGCCCAGATGTACATCAGGTGCGACGCAAAGAAGCTCACGATAAACAGCACAACGATGGGCTTGGCGAAATTACGGCGGTTCAGGCTGCGCAGCTTTTGCCACGCCCAGGTGCCGAATAACATTTCGAGCAGAAAAATGACCGGCACGGCAATAAACATCAGTTGCCAGTCACGCGCCATTTCGCCCTGACCCGGGTTGACGACAAGTTCCCAGACCACCGGATTAATATGCAGGTGGAAGCGGGTGAACACTTCGGTGTCGACCAGAATCAGCGTCAGCCCGGCGGTTGCCAGTATCGCAGATAAGAATCGCAACAGCCGTTGTGACATCACCACGAATGTCAGCGGGAAGATAATCAGTAAGTAGGCGGCAAAACCGATAAAGCTGAAATGCCCAAGCCAGCTGACCAGCGCGTAAATACGCCCTTCCAGAGAGGAAGGCCAGTCAGAAACAAACAGGTAGCGGCTGCCGAGCCCGAGAATCAACAGGATATTGAAGAGGGCGAACCAGTGGCCCCAGCTGATCATCTGGGAAACTTTTTCGCGATAGCGCTGACTATTTGTCACCATGAGAGGGTCTGGGCAATGAGTGAATTAATGGGCTTTATCTTCTCTTATCGACGCTTGCAAAGCTTTAGCAAAAGATTGGGACAATGCTTTGCGCTGTGCAGGAGCGACGCTGGTGTTAATAAGGTTTGTCACCATATTGCCCAGGACCATCAAAGAAAGGTCGGTCGGGGCGCGGTGTTTTTCCAGAACAGTTGCCAGCTCGGAAAGGATCTGTTCAACGTGTTCGTCACTGTAACGGGATGATTGTGCCATAGAGTAATGTGCTTCTTGATCTGACAAAGTCCAATATCTTAGCCGATCACGCCACCACTTTCCGCATTTTTATAACGGGGGTCGTGTCGGGGTCGTGATCGCATCTGTGAATCAGTATTTCAGGGGCTGGAACCAGTTGCGGCTTCGGCGCTTCGGTGTTTGAATACGCCCCGCAGGCAGACCCTTCTTATACGGCTGCAATTCTTACAGGAGAAAGTCCCCATGAGTCTGGATATTGAGCAGATCGCTCTGCACCAGTTGAATAAACGTGATGAGCAAACGCTGGATGTTGTGCTGCGCGATACGCTTTTGACGCCGAATGCCGCCGTTGATGAAATGATGGCTGAACTGCACCGCGTTTACAGCGCGAAAAGCAAAGCCTATGGCCTGTTCAACGAAGACAGCGAACTGTCAGCAGCGCTGCGCAGTTGCCGTAAAGGGGACGACGATTTCCTGTCTTTCAGCCGTGCCGCGACCGGGCGTCTTCGTGATGAGCTGGCAAAATACCCGTTCGCAGAAGGCGGCGTGGTGCTGTTTTGTCATTACCGTTTCCTGGCCGTGGAGTATTTGCTGGTTGCCGTGCTTAACAGTCGCAGCAGCATGCGCGTCAACGAACAGCTCGACGTCAGCAGCATCCATTATCTGGATATCAATCACGCCGATATCGTGGCGCGTATTGATCTGACCGAATGGGAAACCAATCCTGAATCTTCCCGCTACCTGACGTTCCTGAAAGGCCGCGTCGGGCGCAAAGTTTCTGATTTCTTCATGGATTTCCTGGGCGCTTCTGAAGGCCTGGATACCAAAGCGCAAAACCGCGGTTTGTTGCAGGCGGTAGATGATTTCTGTGCTGAAGCGCAGCTCGATAAAAATGAGCGTCAGAACTATCGTCAGCAGGTGTACACCTACTGCAACGAGCAGTTGCAGGCCGGCGAAGAAATTGCGCTGGATGATTTATCCGAAGAGCTGCCGCCGTGGAATGACAAGAAATTCAAAGAATTCACGCAGGAACAAGGTTATCAGCTGGAAGAAACGTTCCCGGCCGATCGCAGCACGCTTCGCCAGCTGACCAAATTTGCCGGCAGCGGCGGTGGCCTGAGTATTAACTTCGATGCGATGTTAATGGGCGAACGTATTTTCTGGGATCCGGCGACCGATACGCTGACCATTAAAGGCACGCCGCCGAACCTGCGGGATCAGTTACAGCGTAAAGCGGGCAAATAAATACCCGAAGATAGCGCGATCCGCTCCCTCCCCTGCGAAGGGGAGGGTTGGGGTGGGGTATTAAAGCAGAATCATTACGGTAAGTTTGCTTTAACGGGGTGTTTGCCCTTAAAACCCCCTCCCGGCCTCCCCCTTCGCAGGGGGAGGAGCAGGAAACGGGTAAACCGCAGACAATAAAAAACGCCGCCTATATTGCTATGGCGGCGTTTTTTATTTGTTCTCGCACGGCGTCCCGATGCGCAACAACTCAGTCAGCGATTAAACGCGAACGAAGTCGATGTGAGCCAGTTTTGGCTTGAACGGGTGACGCTGTACAGCCTGAACTTTAACTTTGGTTTCTTTACCGTCGATAACCAGAGTAATAGCTTCAGAGTAGAACTCCGCTTTAACTTCCATGTTCTTAACAGAATCATGGTCCAGTTTGATAGAAACTGGAGCAGCTGAGCCACCGTAAACGATAGCTGGGAATTTGTTTTCTGTACGCAGGCGGCGGCTCGCACCTTTGCCCTGCTCGTCCTGTGGACGTACTTCTACATTGATAGTGAACATGTCTGTTTCTCTATATAAGAAAGTTTGCCCCGCCACCTGCGACCGAGTGACGAGTTGAGTACTACAAGCTTCCACACAAGGCGAAAGCGGGCGGTATGATACCGGAGCAGGGCGGTTGCAGCAATATAAATAGCCGGTTTCAGGTTATTTACTCACCCGCGCAGCTCATTGGCGCGTCGGTAACGCCCTTCATAATCGAACATTTTCTCGCGCACCTGCCAGAACTGGCCCTTCATCCGCGCGACAACAAAATCCGGATGACGCAGTAAAACCTGCTGCGCCACGATATCTGCGGCAGACTTCCATTCCAGCGGCACGCCCGGTGCGCGCTGATGCGGGCGCAGGAAATTATGCAAAAACGCCATCCGCTGCGCGGGCGTTTGCAGGCGGAAACGCTCGGAAACGTCCGCGCCGTCCTCATCGTAATAAGTGATTTTCAGCCATTCGCCTTTGTCGTCGCGCCCGTGTTCAAGGTTCATGCCGCCGCAGCGCAAGACCAGCGCATCTTTCAGACGCAGCGCGGCTTTCAGCATATCGTCCGGGTCGACCAGAATTTCCTGACACTGATGACAGCGCCGCGCCGCAATATCGTTTTCCGCGCCGCAGTGCGGGCAGCTTTTGAAGCGGAAACGGAAATCACACTGCTCGCGGTTGCCGTCGTCATCTTCCAGCACGCCCTGACAGCGGCGGCCAAAATGTTCGATGACGGTGCCGTCTTCGGTGGTTTTTCCCCAGAAGATATTGGCGAAACCGCAGGCCGGGCAGAAAACCTGCACCGGTTTGTTGTCGCCCGCCGGTTTGTGACTGCCCACTTCCGGCGTAAACAGGTCATGTGGATTTCCGGCGTAATCGAGGATCAGGCAATCCGTTTTGCCCGGCGACAGACGCAGCCCGCGCCCGACAATCTGCTGATAAAGGCTGACGGATTCGGTCGGGCGCAGGATCGCAATCAGATCGACATGCGGCGCATCAAAGCCGGTGGTCAGCACCGAGACGTTTACCAGATAGCGCAGTTCCTGCTGCTTAAAGGCGGTGATCATCCGGTCGCGTTCGACGGCGTGGGTTTGTGCGCTGATCAGCGCCGCTTCGCCTTTGGGCAGCAAACCGAAAATTTCACCGGCGTGTTCCACCGTTGAAGCAAAAATCATCACGCCTTTGCGGTCGTGCGCGAACTCAATAATCTGGCTGATGATGTGCGGCGTGATGCGTTTTTGCTGACGCAACTCATCGTTAAGATCTGCCTCGCTGAACAGCCCGTTGCTGTTGGCCTGCAACCGGCTGAAATCGTAGCTGACGACCGGCATATCGAGCCGTTCCGGCGGCACCAGAAAGCCGTTTTTAATCATGTAACGCAGCGGCAGTTCATAAATACAATCGCGGAACAGGCTGTTGGAATCGCCGCGCACAATGCCCTGATGATGATACTGATAAATCCAGCCTTTACCCAGACGATAGGGCGTTGCCGTCAGCCCGAGCAGTCGCAGCCGCGGGTTTTGCGCTTTAAGATGGCCGATAATTTGCTGGTACTGGCTGTTATCGTAGTCGGAAATTCGGTGGCACTCGTCGACAATCAGCAGGGAAAACTCACCGCTGAATTCTGCCAGATTGGGCGCAACGGACTGCACGCTGCCGAACACCACTTTGCCGCTGCTTTGTTTGAGATTCAGGCCCGCCGCGAAGATATCCGCTTCCAGCCCGTAAGAAAGGTATTTACTGTGATTCTGCGCGACCAGTTCTTTGACGTGCGCCAGAACCAGCACGCGCCCGCGCGCCACCCTTGCCAGCTCGGCAATCACCAGGCTTTTTCCGGCACCGGTAGGCAATACGATCACAGCCGGTTCATCGTGCTGGCGGAAATGACGCAGCGTGGCGTCAACGGCATCCTGCTGATAGGGACGAAGGGTAAAAGCGGTCACAGGGAGAATCACCTCAGACTGACTTATTAAAAAAGCCTGTTATTTACGATCATTGTTAATAACGATTACTGTTAATAGCGATCACTGTTAATAACTACAGTGGTGAAGTATGCCAAGAAATCTGCCCAATGGCGATCTGCAATCAAATCACCTTCCGTGAATGTTTAGCCTGCTTATTTTTCCTCTTCCTCCTAGGATGCGCCGCCAAGCACGGCTATACTCTTCCGCTCAATGCGGCAGTGAATCTGCCCCCTCGAAGTAATAATCACTCGTTGCAGCTATACGAACTGAAAGTATTACGAATCGAACAACCCTGAACCCTGTCAGTTGCCCTGTTGCAGCGGCGGGGTCTTGTGTTTTATCAGTAACGCGATCACTCAGATCGCCACGAAGGCAAGACTATCCAATGCGTCTGGACAAGTTTCTATCTCAGCAATTAGGTGTAAGCCGCGCGCTCGTTTTACGTGAGCTGCGCAACAAACGTGTCACCGTTGACGGCGAAATCGTCAAAACCGGCTCGATGAAAATCAGCCCTGAACAGCGCGTCGAGTTCGACGGCAATGTGCTGGATCTCATCACCGGCCCGCGTTATTTCATGCTTAACAAGCCGCAGGGTTATGTGTGTTCCACCGATGACCCGGATCATCCGACCGTGCTGTACTTCCTCGAAGAGCCGGTGGCCTACAAGCTGCATGCCGCAGGGCGTCTGGACATCGACACCACCGGTCTGGTGTTAATGACCGACGACGGCCAGTGGTCGCACCGCATCACTTCACCGCGCCATCATTGCGAGAAAACCTATCTGGTTACGCTCGAAAATCCGCTGGCTGACGACACCGCCGCGCAGTTTGAAGCGGGCGTACAGCTGCATAATGAAGATTCCCTGACCAAACCGGCGAAACTCGCGCAAATCGAAGAGAACCTGGTGCGTCTGACCATCAGCGAAGGCCGTTACCATCAGGTGAAACGTATGTTTGCGGCAGTCGGTAACCGCGTGGTCGCGCTGCACCGTGAGCGGATCGGCGAAATCGTGATGGATGAAGATTTAGAACCGGGCCAGTACCGGCCTTTAACTGAGCAGGAAATTGCCAGCGTTGGCGTTCCCTCGCGATAGTTTTCTGTTAACTGGAGCAGCTGAAAGTGCAAGAAAAACCGGTATCCCACATCGGACTGATTTTCATCCTGGGATTGATATCGATGCTGATGCCTTTGGCTATCGATATGTATCTGCCAAGCATGCCCGTTATCGCCGAGGAATATGGTGTGGAGGCGGGCAGCGTGCAAATGACCCTCAGCGCGTATGTGCTGGGTTTTGCTATCGGGCAGCTGTTTTACGGACCGATGGCCGACAGCCTCGGGCGTAAGCCGGTTATCTTCTGGGGCGTACTGATCTTTGCTGTGGCGGCCGGTGCGTGTGCGCTTGCGCAGTCCGTCGAACAGCTGGTGTGGATGCGTTTCTTGCACGGTTTAGCGGCGGCAGCGGCCAGTGTGGTCATCAACGCGCTGATGCGTGACATGTTCACCAAAGACGAATTCTCGCGAATGATGTCTTTTGTGGTGCTGGTGATGACCGTTGCGCCGCTGCTCGCGCCAATGCTCGGCGGTCTGCTGATGGCGATTTTCAGCTGGCACGCGATTTTCTGGGCGATGGCGATTGCGGCGTTGATTGCCGCCACGCTGGTGGGCGTTTACATCAAGGAAACGCTGCCCAAAGAGCGGCGGCAAAAATTCCATCTGCGCACCACCGTTGGCAATTTTGTCTCCCTGTTCCGCCACAAGCGCGTGCTGAGCTACATGCTGGCGAGCGGTTTCTCGTTTGCCGGGATGTTCTCTTTCCTCAGCGCCGGACCGTTTGTTTACATCGAACTCAATCACGTTTCGCCGCAGCATTTCGGTTTCTACTTTGCCCTGAACATCGTGGCGCTGGTGATCCTGACGCTGATTAACAGCCGCAACGTGCGCCGTGCGGGCGCGGTGAAAATGTTCCGTTTCGGCCTGTTTGTTCAGCTGACGATGGGCATCTGGCTGCTGGTGGTCTGCGCATTCGGGCTGCCGTTCTGGGCGATGGTGATTGGCGTGGCGGGCTATGTCGGCGTGATTGCGATGGTGACCTCCAACGCGATGGCGGTCATCATGGATGACTTCCCGCACATGGCGGGCACCGCGGCCTCTCTGGCCGGCACGATTCGTTTTGGCACCGGTGCGGCCATTGGTTCCGTGCTTTCGCTGTTTACCGCCAAAAGCGCCTGGCCGATGGTCGGATCGATGGCGTTTTGCGTCATTGCCGCCACGTTGCTGTATCTCTACGCCAGCCGTCCGGCGAAAGTCACGGCGCAGGCGCTGGCCGACTAAGGTTTTTCGCTTTGCTGCTCTGCATCACTCAGGTCGTAAATGACCTGAGTGACATCGTCAAGATGCCCAATCTGCACTTCACTGGTCCGGTTCAGTTTACTTTTATCTAGTAATAAAAGGCTCTGCGCCGCGCGCCGGAGCAGGGCGATTTTGTATTCCGCATTGCTGTCGTTGGAATCCCAGATTGCGCCAGCGGCGTCCACCGCCTCGCAGGAAAACAGAAACAGATCAATTTCCAGCGTTTTCAGCTGTGAGAACAGCGCCGGATTAACGTAACAGTCGTATTTGCGCAGAAGCCGGCCGCCGGAGCTGATGAGCTGAATATTCTGGCGTCTGGACAGTTCCCGGCACACGCGGGCGCTGTTGGTAAACACCGTGATGCCGATATCCGGCAGCTGCCGCGCCAGCGACCAGCAGGTCGAGCTGGCATCCAGCGCAATCACCATTCCTTCATCAATCCACGACAGCGCCTGCCGGGCAATGTCCGTTTTCCGGTTCTGATGGCTTTTTTGCCGGGCGCGGAAAGAATCCCCGCTGTCCTGCGTTTCCCGCTTAACGATCTTCGCCCAGCCGTGGCGGCGGATCAGCTGGCCCTGCGTTTGTAATTCCTGCAAGTCGCGGCGGATGGTTTCCTTGCTGACCTGTAAATGGCTGGCCAGATTTTCCGTGCTCTGGCTGCCCGTTTCGCGGATCAGTTGCAGGATGGCCTGATGACGCACTGCTTTCATTTTTTATTTTTCTCCCGGCAACGACGGCAATCCCGAATGACCGTTTTTAACATTTTGCGCTGAAACGGACACGCCAATGCGTGGCGGTTTGCGCGAATCGTTCCCTGAATGCGGGATAATCAGAAGCCAGTCACATTTTTACCGCCCGGCCACCGGTCAGCGCCGCCTGCGTTACAAAATAAGGTGACAGAAACCAACAATACGCAGACCAAAACCGACAGGGTAAACATGAAAAGAGAACAGCTGGCCGAACAAATTATAGAAACCTGCCTGCAAATGACGCGCATGGGGCTGAATCAGGGAACGTCCGGCAATGTCAGCGTGCGTTATGGCGACGGAATGCTGATTACGCCAACCGGGATCCCGTATGAAGAGCTGACGCCGCGGCAGATCGTCGAGGTCAGCGAGGATGGCAGACACGATCCGGCCAAAACGCCGTCCAGCGAATGGCGTTTCCATCAGGCCATTTATCGCGCGCGACCCGACGCACAGGCCGTTGTTCACAACCACGCAGTGCATTGCACGGCGGTTTCCATTCTTAACCGGCCCATTCCGGCCATTCATTACATGATTGCGGCGACCGGCAGCACGGTGATCCCGTGCGCACCGTACGCGATTTTCGGGTCGCAGGCGTTGTCTGATCATACCGAAGCGGCGATCAGACAATCCAAAGCGATTCTTCTGCAACACCACGGAATGATTGCCTGCGGCAGTAATTTGCAGAAAGCGCTCTGGCTGGCGCAGGAAGTTGAAGTGCTGGCGAGGCTTTATCTGTTGCTGTTGCCGGTGACGCCGGAAGTACCGGTTCTGTCCGGTGAAGCGATGGAAGCGGTACTGAACAAATTCCATCACTACGGGATTATTACGCGGGAAGAAGCCTGAAATAATAATGCCCGTCACGACATGACGGGCATCAGCATATTCAAAAGTACTCAGTTCACGCCCTGCGCTTCCATTTGCTGGAGTTTGCGGGCTTTTTTGGCGCGGGCATATTCATCCGCCATAGCCTTGGCTTTTGCGCCCGGGATCAGCGCCATATCGCACTCTTTCGGCAACAGCGTGGTTACCAGCGCGGCAATCAGCAGGGATGCGACCAGCGCATAAATCGCCGTGCTCTGACCGTACAGGCTGACTAACACACCGACCAGATACGGGCCGCAGAAGCCACCGAGATTCCCCAGACCGTTAATCACACCGCGTGCGCTGCCTGCCACTTCCGGCGTGGTGACTTTACCCGGAATGGTCCAGAAGGCGCTGGTCGCGGCTTGCAGGAAGAACCCGGCACCGACCAGAAAACCGTAGGCCGCCATAATATTGTGACCAAACGCCACGGACGCAGCCAGACAGGCGGCGAAACCGCACAATGGCAAGGCGATAAACATGCGGCGTTTGCCGGTTTTATCGGACAGCACGGACATCGCCAGGATCCCCAGCATGGTGCCGACGTAAGGGATAATCGCCAGCATGCCGACTGAACTCATGTCGCCGCCGGTGAGGTTTTTCAGGATAGTGGGCAGCCACAGCGTGTAGCCGTAAATCCCGGTCTGATAGAAGAAGTTAATGATAATCAGTTTGACGATAGATTTATTGCGAAAGACCTCTTTGAGCGGCGCGTTATTGACCGGTGCCAGCGCCCGCAGTGCTTCGCGTTCACGGTTTAATTCGGTGACCAGATAATCGCGTTCGCGCTCAGACAGCCATTTCGCTTCTTCCGGACGGTCGCTGATGGTGAACCACCAGAACAGCATCACCACGAAAGATAATGCCCCTTCGATGATGAACAACCAGCGCCAGTCGAGCGTATCCAGGATCAGGCCAGACAGCGGCGCGGTAATCATCCCGCCGAGCGGCGCGAACATCAGCACATACGCATTGGCGCGGCCACGTTCTTTATCCGGGAACCAGTTGCTGACCATCGTCAGCACCACCGGCAACATCCCGCCTTCCGCCACACCCAGCGCAAAACGCAGGAACAGCAGCTGATACTGGTTAGTGATAAAGCCGGTCAGAATGGAAATCACCGCCCATGCAATCAGCGAGCAGGCAATGAATTTACGGCCACTGCCGTGAACCGCCAGGCTTCCGCCGGGCACCTGTAAAAACAGATACCCGATGAAGAAGATACCGGCAGCCAGACCGGCCATTGATGCGGTGATGCCTAATTCGGCATCCATTCCGCCGGGCATGGCAAAACTAATATTGACCCTGTCCATGAAGGAAATAATACAGGCGATAAGTATTGGGGCTATTACACGTAACCAGCGGGCCTTAGGAATTTTATTATTCATCGTCTTTCCTCTGTGTGCTTGTATCCGGCGATGAGCTAATAAAAGCATTTTGAGGAAAGTATTTCGTGACAGGAGTCACGTTGAATTATGTTAAGAAAAGGTGTTACCTGCAACGTGATCCTGCACCGCAGTTCGCGTGCAGGACGAAAGGAGGGGAATTGCAGAAAAGGGCACGTTAAATCGTGCCGCCGAGGGAAATCCGGTAGTGCAAATCGACGCGCTCAATGGTTGGCAGGTTTTTGATTTTTTTAAGCAATATTTCGGCAACAACCTTGCCCATTTCAAAGCGCGGCGTAATAACGCTGGCCAGCAACGGCGTGGTAGCCAGCCCGATATCCAGCCCGTGAAAACCTGAAATTGCCATGTCATGCGGGACGCGGATGCCCAGTTTCAGACATTCCTGTAACACACCGACGGCAATATCGTCGTTGGTACACAAAATTGCATTGGTATGCGGATACAGCTGGCGCGCCATCGATAACATTCCGGCACCGATAGACACCGATGAAACCTTATTCGGCGTGATATGCACCGGCGTCAGCCCGCGTTCAGTCATTGCCCGGCTGTAGCCCTGATAGCGTTTCTGGTCACGCGCGTCTGACATCGAACCGAAATAAACCACATGCTCTTTACCGCTGGCGAGGAGCGTATTCGCCATGTCATATCCGGCCTGCTGATTATCAAAACCAACCGCAATACGGCCATTCTGATCGTCGAGATCCATCACCTGAGCGACCGGAATTTCAGCCGCATTCAGATACTTATCGGCTTTGAGCGTATGCACTGAATCCGTGAGGATCAGCCCTGCCAGCTGATAACCAAGCAGGTTGATAATGTGCTCTTCTTCGCGGTCCTTGCTGTAATCGTAATTCACCACCAGCGTCTGGTAGCCCTGCGCGGACGTCACGGACTCAATACCGGCCAGCAAATCGGAGAAAATCTGGTTGTTAAAAGAGGGCACCAGAATGCCGATGCGCGGCGCTTTGGCCGGTCCGCGGGCTTCTTCCAGCGGATAACCGACTTCTTCCATGACTTTGGTGATGCGCTCGCGGGTTTCAGGAGAGACTTTTTCCGGCGTGCGCAGAAAACGGCTGACCGTCATCTTGGTAACATCCGCCAGTTGGGCGATGTCCTGTAATGTCACGCGCTGGTTTCTCATGCGGGTTTCCCTGATTATTTCCCAAAATATATCCGATTATTGAAACAGAAAGCGCCGGAGATTGTTATCAAAATGATGATGATCACATCGGGAGTAACAGGGTTTTTTAACATTCTTCAAAGTGATCTGCATCACAGTTTGGCTGCCGGTAAACCGTTGTAGTGGGGCTAACTTTCCATAAGCAGCTTTTTAATAAGGCCAACGTCATGACAAATCTCTTCTCCCTGGATAATAAAAAGATTCTGGTCACCGGTTCCACGCGCGGTCTGGGTTTCCTGCTGGCGAAAGGGCTGGCGCAGCACGGGGCGGAAATTATCGTCAACGGCACGCAGCAGGATTCGACACAAAAGGCCGCTGAAGCGCTGCGTGCGGAAGGGTTTATCGCGCACGCCGTGTCATTTGATGTCACGAACAGCCAGGCGGTGAATCAGGCGATTGACCATATCGAAAAGGCCATTGGCCCGATTGATGTGCTGGTGAATAACGCGGGGATCCAGCGCCGCCACAAATTTACCGATTTCCCGGAAAAAGACTGGGACGACGTGATTGCGGTGAATCAGAAGTCTGTTTTCCTGGTGTCGCAGGCAGTCGCGCGTTACATGATCCAGCGCGAGCGCGGCAAGATTATCAATATCGGTTCGATGCAAAGTGAGCTGGGCCGCGACACCATTACGCCGTACGCCGCCTCCAAAGGCGCGGTGAAAATGCTGACGCGCGGGATGTGTGTCGAACTGGCGCGCTACAATATTCAGGTGAACGGCATTGCGCCGGGCTATTTCAAAACCGACATGACGCAGGCGCTGGTCGATAACAAAGAGTTTTCCGAATGGCTGTGCAAACGCACCCCAGCCGCGCGCTGGGGCAACCCGGAAGAGCTGGTCGGCGGTGCGGTTTATCTGTCATCGAAAGCATCTGACTTTGTTAACGGGCATCTTTTGTTCATCGACGGCGGAATGCTGGCCGCAGTTTAGTAAAGGAAAATTATGAGCAAAATTGCACTGGTCACCGGCGGTGGCAGCGGTATCGGGCTGAGCGCCGCGAAGTCGCTGGCGGGTATTGGGTTTACGGTCATTCTGGCGGGGCGCAATACACAAAAACTGGCGCAGGCCGTGGCACAGTTTGCACCGGGACAAGCGGTGGCGCGTCAGCTGGATGTGACCAGCCCGCAGTCGGTCTCCGCGCTATTTGCGGATATTCAGGAAACCTTCGGGCGGCTGGATTTACTGTTCAATAACGCCGGAAACAACGTGAAAGAGGTGCCCATTGATGAGCTTGCGCTAGAAGACTGGCTTTCGGTGATCAACACCAATCTGACCGGCGCATTTTTGTGTACGCAGGCGGCGGTAAAACTGATGAAACAGCAGTCTCCGCAGGGCGGCCGCATTATTAATAACGGCTCGGTTTCCGCGCAGTCGCCGCGTCCGAATTCTGCGCCTTACACCGCCAGCAAGCATGCGATTACCGGTCTGACCAAATCAACGGCACTTGATGGCAGGGCATTCAATATTGCGTGCGGACAGATTGACGTCGGCAACGCCGCCACGGATATGGGCAATAAAGCGCTGGCAGGCAGGATGCAGGCCGACGGACATATTGCCGAAGAGCCGGTCATTGCGGTGGAGCGCGTCGGTGAAGCCGTGGCTTTTATGGCCGGATTACCGCCGGGCACCAACGTTCTGACCATGACGGTGATGGCCAGCGCCATGCCGCTGGTCGGGCGGGGATAACGCTTTTCGCATTAAAAAAACGGCCCGAACCGGGCCGTTTTGCATTTCATCTTTCGTGATTATGCTTTTCTGACTTTACGCTTTCTGCCGAGCCAGAAAATCAGCACCAGCAGAATGATCACGCCGATGACCATCGCCGGCGCCATGAACGGTTGCAGTTTCGCCAGAAGTGTCACCGGGCCGCCTGCGCGTAATACCGCCACATCCTGCGCGCTGACCTGAACGCCCGCGTTGCCGTAGTTTTTCAGCACATAGTTGGAAATATCCGCAATCTGCTGATCGTCGAGCTGACCAACATACGAACCCACGCCAAATTTCGGCATCAGAACATGATGGTCGCCCACCTGGCGATCGACGCCGTAAAGAATGGCGGAGATCAGGTTCGACGCATTCCCGAGGCCGGTCGCGGTGTTGTTAAACAGCGACGGATACGCCTGATTCTTGCTGCCTGAGCCGTCCGGCTGGTGGCAGCTGGCGCAATATCCGCTGAACAGTGCTGCGCCGTTGTCGATAGTTTTGTTCGCGTTAAACGGATGCGCGCCGCGCAGGCCATCTTCCACATTCACCGGCTTACCGAAGGTATCTGCCGCCTGTGTATCGCGCTGATCGCGAACCGGCGTGCTGTTTTTCAGGTAGAAGGCAATCGCGTTCAGATCGGTGTCAGACATGTATTGCAGACTGTTTTGCACCGCTTCCGCCATACCGCCTGCGGCCTGATTTTTCCCGGCGGTCCGGCCTGTTTTCAGGTATTCCACCAGCTGAGCCTGCGACCAGTTGCCAATGCCGCTGACCGGATCAGAACTGATGTTCGGCGCGTACCACGGGCCGACCATGCCGCCCGCCAGCGGTTTGTCCGTCACCGAACCCATCATCAGGTTACGCGGCGTATGGCACGTATCGCAGTGCCCGGCACCGTTCACCAGATACGCACCCCGGTTCCATTGCTCACTTTTGGTCGGCTCCGGCTTAAACGGCGTGCTGTCGAGATACATCAGGTTCCAGCCCGCCATCGCAATACGCATGTTGAACGGGAACGGCAGGGCAGTTTCGGTATTTGGCTGTTCGACCGGCTTCACACCCTGCTGGAAATAGACATACAGCGCGTGCATATCGGCATCGCTCATATGGCTGTAAGAGGTGTAAGGCATGGCCGGATAGAGATTTGCACCGTCCGGACGCACCCCTTCGCGCACGGCGCGGGTGAACTGCTCTTCGGTGTAATTCCCGATACCAAACTGCTTCGACGGCGTGATGTTGGTGGTGTAAATCGTGCCCATCGGCGAATGGATTTCATATCCGCCCGCGAACGGTTTTCCACCCTCAGGTGCCGTATGGCAGGCCTGACAGTCTGCGGCGGTCGCCACTTCCTGGCCCTGACGGACGAGTTCAGCCTGATTATCCTGTGCGACGGCAAAACCGCTCAGGGACGCACTTAACAGGCAGGCGGTGAGAAGTTTTTTCATGCTGCACCTGCCAGTTTTTTCGACATGTCGTCTGCAGCTTTCAGCGCCAGCGCTGCCATGGTCAGCGTACTGTTCACCACGCTGGAGGACGGGATCGCGCCGCCGCCCGGTAACCACAGGTTGGCATGATCGTGAGTCCGGCAATCGCCGTTCACCACGGAATCCTTCGGATCGTTGCCCATAATCGTGCCGCCCATAATATGGTTGTTGGCGTTCAGGCTGGTGGTGATGTTGAATTCTTCCGCCATAAACAGCGAGCCGATGTGCTCAAGTTGTTTATGCGCCGCTTCCGCGCCTTTACGCACGTAATCGCCGACGTCGTAATGAATGTCCGGGCATGGCAAACCGTGCGGATCTTTACGGGTTTTGCTCAGCGTCAGGCGGTTATCCGGGTCCGGCAACGGCTCCAGGCTGATGGACAAGTCCACGCCGAAGATGGAACGGCGGCGGATTTCTTCGTCCAGCTCCTGACCCACCAGCCCCATCTGCAACGCTTTGGAGGTTGCCGGGATCACGCGGCTGATGTTGTTGAGGATCATTTTGTTGGCGGAATAGTCTTTGCGGAAATCACCGTCGCGCGGGCCGACCAGACAGCTGCTCTGCGCCGGGCCACGGCCAATCCACAGCGGCTCTTTGGCGATGAACGTACAGTGGAAACCGGAGTGGTCCATCATGTTACGGCCCACGTGATCAGAGGAGTTGGCGATGCCGTTCGGGTTTTTATCGTTGGCCGCCATCAGCAGCAGACGCGGAGTCTCGATGCCGTTACAGGCCAGCGCGAACACTTTGCCGGTCGCTTTGTGGGATTTTTTCTGGTTATCCAGCCAGTGAACCGCCGTCACATTGTTGTTTTCGTCGGTATCAATCTTGTAAACCACCGCCTCGGCCAGCACCACGGCGCCTTTGTTTTCAGCGCGTTCGACGTGTGCGATACCGTTGTACATCGCGCCAATCGGGCAGATTGGCTGGCAGTTGTTATTGCCGCAACAGGTCGGGCGGCCGTTCCACGGACGGGTGCTGCGCCCTTGCGGGATCGGCACCGAGCGGTAACCGTGCGGGTTCACAATCTCTGCAAAACGCGTGTCGCCATAGCCGTAAGGAACCTGTTCCATCGGGTATGGCTTGCTGCGCTCTGAAGGGGATTGCAGCTCAGGATCGTTCGGGCCTGCAACGCCGATTTCTTCTTCTGCACGGCAGTAATAAGGTTCGAGTTCGTCATACGAAATCGGCCAGTCGCGGCCCACGCCGTACAGCGTTTTCATTTTGAAATCGTTTGGGACGTGACGCCAGCAGGACGCCGCCCAGTGCCAGGTCGTGCCGCCGACGGTGCGCAGATAACCTTGTTTAAAGCTGCCCGCACTGGGGCCGGTCAGATGAACGTAGTTATTTTCCGGGAAGTACAGCGGGGCCGGGGCGTTTTCTGACTGCGGATACAGCCCCTGGAAATCAGAACCTGCGCGGTTATCGAACGGCATGTTGCGCCAGTTTTCGACGGCCTGCGCACGTTCGATGCGTAAACCGGCTTCCAGCACCAGAACGGAATAACCTTCGCTGACCAGCTGATCGGCAATCATGCCGCCCACGACGCCGGAACCGACAACAATCACATCAGCAGACGCATCGCCGTCTGCGGTAAATACGGGTTTTTTCATCAGGCTTTGCTCACATCAGATTCAGAAGTACGGGTAAAACGATCGGCATTCATGGACTCAGGCATCGCGGCATCAGGCGGCGCGGCGGTGAAGTACAGCGGGCCGTTACCGCAGTAGGTCGGCACAATCAGGCCGTCGCTGACCGGGCGATACATCAGCGCATCTTTATAAGAAACCAAAATGGAATCGGTTCCATGTCCGACCGTGCCGGTATACCAGGCTGTGACGATGCTCGTCACCAGTTCGGCCAGACCGTTCTGCTGCGCGGCTTTCTGCAAATCTTTCGCAGCCTGCCCCGGTTTAACCAGTGCATGCAGTTTGCTGACCTGAGCCGGGAAGTCAGGCTGAGAGCGGAAGAAGGCATTGAAAATCTGGGCAGAAGTTCCTTCACTGATATTTTTATGCTCGGTAATGGCCTGTGATACCAGATAGAACTGACCGAAGATGACCGGTGACTGCGTGGCTGTTTCTTTCTCAGCCTGGCTCAGGAAGGGAAAGCCGAGAAGGGTCGTTGCGACCATCGCGGAAGTCAGTCCTTTCAGCAGTTCGCGACGACTGAAACCGGTTCCATTTTCGGTGTTATTGCTTGCCATGATTGAAGGATCGTTTTCCATCTCATTTCTCGCTGGGATTGGGTGTGAGCTAAATAACTCAGGATTTGCTTATCTGATTCTTATTATATGTCGCTAATGTCGAGACTTATCAGCAGGTTGATGATGTCCTGGGGTCTCTGCGATAGGGTATACCAGTAATAACGATGCGGATGATAAGCCAAAGAAGAAGAAATTGTGCAAACAAATTGTGCGGATTTATTAACATTAGATCCAGATTTTAACGTATGATGCGACGCCGTGAATTTTGTAACCAACTGGTTCATTTCAAAATGAAATTAACACCATGAAGCGCGGTGTGAAAAGTCAGGATTGATTTTAACTGTCTGATTTTATGCTTTTTATTCACGTTTATGAGACATTTCATATCCTCAATTTGTATATTAAATGTAAATAAAAATGCAATGAAAAGTAGCGTCATTTGATTAAAATGGTTGTGAATCAAGACTAAAAAGGTTACAAATAAGCCAAAATGAGATCTGCCTCTCAGATTCATCGGGAGCAGACATAAAAATAGCTGGGTCTGTGAGCTTGCGCTGGAATGACGTTAATTTAATGTTAATTATTTGAGCGAGAAGTGGGCAAAGCAAAGTCTGTCGGCTATAACTTAATCAGTGCAGTTGTAGCTATTTTGTAAAAATATCGTGTAGATAATTGGTTAACATCATTGTCTGGGGAACCACGTGAATAATATCCAACTTTCGGTAGTACATCGTTTGCCGCAAAGTTATCGCTGGTTGTCAGGTTTTGCCGGTATCAAAGTTGAACCGATTCCGCTTCCTGGTAACGATGAAGATAACAATCTGATCGGCCTGAAACTGCTGAGCCATGAGGGCGAATTTGCCTGGCAGGTGATGCACCAGTTAACTGATGCCTTAGAAGATATTCAGGTTAAAGCGGCGATTGTTGAAATCGACGGCGAACCGTGTTTATTCGTCCACCGTGAAGATGAAAGCGCGACCCTTTGCTGCCTGAAAAATATCGGCGCGGCGATCGCGGAATCTGTCACCGCACTTTATCCATTCTGAACCGCCTGATCACAACGTCAGGCGATTTGCTCCTGCGAATCGAACGCATCTGACGCACTCAGCAATTCACGGGTGTAAGGCTGCTGCGGCGCGGTAAAAATCTGCTCGCAATCTCCCTGTTCGACCACTTCCCCGTTCCTGAGCACCAAAAGCTGGTGACACAAAGACCGGACGACATGCAAATCATGGCTGATAAACAGATAAGTCAGGCCGTGACGTTGCTGAAGTTCGCTCAGGATCGCCAGAATCTGCGCCTGCACCGATTTATCCAGAGACGATGTCGGTTCATCCAGAATCAGCATTTCAGGCTGTAAAATCAGGGCGCGGGCGATAGCAATACGCTGGCGCTGACCGCCGGAGAATTCAGTCGGATAACGGTGACGGCTCTGCGGATCCAGCCCGACTTCCTGCATTGCCCGTATCACTTCCTGTTCGCGCTCCTGCGCACTTACTTTCCGGTGAACCAGCAAACCTTCCGCAATAATCTGCTCCACGGTAAACCGCGGGTTCAGCGCTGAGAAAGGATCCTGAAACACGACCTGTATCCGGCTGCGGAAGGGCAGCATTTGCTTGCGCGAAAACGTGTGCAGCGGCTGGCCGTCAAACCAGATTTCGCCCTGAGATTTCATCAGGCGTAAAAGCGCCAGCCCGGTCGTGCTCTTTCCTGAACCTGATTCGCCCACCACGCCGAGGCTTTCGCCACGCCGCAGCTGAAAACTCACCTGATTTACGGCGTGTTTAACGCCGACGGTTCGGCGCAGGAGGCCGCGCTTGACGGGAAAGCCCACATCCAGGTTTTTCACGTCCAGCAAAACGGCAGGTTCCCCTTTCAGCGGCTGCGGGCGCCCCTGCGGTTCGGCCTGCAACAGGTGTTGCGTGTAAGGATGCTGAGGCTGGCTGAAAAGGGTGGCACGCGGCTGCTGCTCAACCAGACGCCCTTGTTGCATCACGGCAACGTTATCCGCCAGACGTCGCACGATGCGCAGGTTGTGGGTGATAAACAGCATCGCCATGCCCATTTCCTGCTTCAGTTCGTCGAGCAGGGATAAAATCTGCGCCTGAACGGACACGTCCAGCGCCGTTGTCGGTTCATCGGCAATCAGCAGTTTTGGCTTTGTCAGCACCGCCATGGCAATCATGACGCGCTGGCGTTCGCCGCCGGAAAGCTGATGCGGGAAATCCCGCAGACGGGAAGCCGCCTGACGGATACCCACACGATCAAGGCAGCTTAGGATTTCGCTCCGCGCGGCATCCCCCCGCAGACCACGATGCAGCGTCAGCACCTCGGTCAGCTGCTTTTCAAGCGTATGCAGCGGATTCAGTGAAACCATCGGCTCCTGAAAAATCATCGAAATCTGGTTACCGCGGATCTGGCGCAGGGCCGTGCCGTCGGCTTTGAGCAGCGACCGGCCTTCAAAGAGAATATCTCCTTGCGGATAGACGGCGACGGAAGGCAACAGGCGCAGCACGGACAGCGCGGTCACACTTTTGCCGGAACCGGATTCGCCCACCAGCGCGAGCGTTTCGCCCGCGTGAATATTCAGGGACACGTCGCTGACCACTTCACGCTGCTGATTTCCCTGACGGAAAGCCACGCTCAGGTTGCGGATTTGCAGTAAAGAGTCCGTCATCTCAGAGCGCCTCGCCGTGATGTGCCGAAGGGTTGAAGGCGTCGCGGACCGCTTCACCGATGAAAATCAGCAAGGACAACAGGGACGCCAGCACGACAAACGCACTGATACCCAGCCACGGTGCCTGCAAATTGTTTTTGCCTTCCATCAGCAATGTGCCCAGCGAAGGCGAACCCAGCGGCAAGCCGAAACCGAGGAAATCCAGCGACGTCAGCGTGGTGATGGAGCCGCAAAGAATAAACGGCAAATACGTCAGTGTGGCAACCATCGCATTGGGCAGCATATGACGCCACATAATAGCCCGGTCGCTGACGCCCATCGCCTGTGCGGCGCGGATGTAATCAAAATTACGGGTGCGCAGGAATTCGGCGCGCACGACGCTCACCAGCGTCATCCAGCCCGAAAGCACGGTAATCAGCAACAGCCACCAGAAATTGGGCTGCACCACGCTGGCCAGAATAATGATCAGGAACAGCGTCGGAATGCTGGACCACACTTCGATAAAACGCTGCCCGAGCAGGTCGATAAGCCCGCCGTAATAACCCTGCGTGGCACCGGCAATAATGCCGATGACAGAGGTCAGGACGGTGAGGAAAATGCCGAAGAACAGCGAGATCCGTAAGCCATAAAGGATCTGCGCCAGCACGTCGTGCCCGTTGCTGTCGGTGCCCAGCCAGTTTTTCGCCGAGGGCGGGGAAGGGAAGGGCTGCGTGGTCGAGAAATTAATCGAGTTATAGCTGCTGCGTACCGGCGCCCAGATGGCCCAGCCGTGATCTTCCAGCTGTTTAAGCACAAACGGATCCTGATAATCCGCGGGCGTTTCCAGCTCACCGCCAAACGTGGTTTCGCTGTAATTCACCATAAAAGGCACATACCAGTGCCCCTGATAACGCGCCAGCAGCGGCTTGTCGTTGGCGAGAACGTTGGACAGCAGCACCAGAACCAGCAGAACCATAAAGATCCACAGGGACCAGAATCCGCGACGGTTCTGGCAAAAACGTGCCCAGCGCGCCTGAGTGACAGTGCTGAGTTTGAAGAGTCTCACGGTCATCAGTGACGGCCCTCGAAGTCGATACGCGGGTCAACCAGCGTGTAAGTGATGTCGCTGACGATATTGAGCAGCAAGCCAATCAGCGTGAAAACGTAAAGCGTGCCAAAAATCACCGGGAAGTCGCGCTGGACGATAGCGTCATAGCCCAGCAATCCTAAGCCTTGCAGGGAAAACATCACTTCAATCAGCAGGGACCCGGTGAAAAACATGCTGATGAACGTGGCCGGGAAACCGGCAATCACCAGCAGCATGGCGTTGCGAAAGACATGGCGGTACAAGATCTGCTTTTCATTCAGCCCTTTCGCCCGCGCGGTCACGACGTACTGTTTGCTCACTTCATCCATAAAAGAGTTCTTGGTCAGCATGGTCAGCGTCGCGAACCCGCCAATGACCGTCGCCAGCACCGGTAATGTGACATGCCAGAGATAGTCGGTGATTTTCCCGTACCACGGCAGCGTGTCGAAGTCAGGAGACGTCAGGCCGCGCAGCGGGAACCAGTCGAGATAACTGCCGCCGGTAAACAGAACAATCAGCAGGATGGCAAACAAAAACGACGGTACGGCGTAGCCGATAATAATGAATGAGCTGCTCCAGGTATCAAACCGTGAACCGTTGCGCACCGCTTTGCGGATGCCCAGAGGGATCGACACCAGATAAATAATCAGCGTGCTCCACAAACCGATGCTGACAGACACCGGCAACGCGCTTTTCACCAGCCCCATGACGGTTGAACCGCGAAACAGACTGTCGCCAAAATCAAAGCGCACATAGCTGGAGAGCATTTCGAAATAGCGGACGTGCAGCGGTTTATCAAACCCAAAGCGATGGGTAATTTCTGCGATAACTTCAGGATCCAGCCCGCGTGCACCGCGGTACTGGCCTTCACCAAACTGGGCCACGCCGGGTGACGCTTTTCCGTTACCGCTGTAACCGGCAGAATTCGGTAACCCGCTGGATTGCCCCATTTCTATCGCCGCTATGGCCTGATCTACCGGGCCGCCGGGCGCAATCTGCACGATAAAAAAGTTAATGGTGATGATGGCCCAAAGCGTTGGGATCACCAGAAGCAGTCGTCTTAAAAGATAAGCGGCCACATTGTGCTCCTCAACGGCGTTGTGCAGGCAGACGCGCTGCACGGTTCATGTCATACCACCACGTATCCAGCTCCAGTCCGTTGGCCGGAGCGATCGCAGGCATCGAAAATTTATCCCAATAGGCATAGCGTTCGTGATGGGTGTACCACATCGGGATCATATACATATTCCATGTCAGCACCCGATCCAAAGCATGGCCGAGCGACAGCAGCGCGTCCGGTTTGCCCTGGTTAGCGGCAATCTCATCGGTGAGTTTGTCGATGGCCGGATCGCTCACGCCCGGTTTGTTGTAGGTGGAATCCAGATATTTGGTGTTCCAGTAAATCTGTAAATCGCTGCTCGGGTAAGACATCGCCGGATAAACCGTCGGGATCATGTCGTAATCGCGCTGGCGCATGCGGCGGACAAACTGAGAATTGTCGACTTCACGAATCGACATTTTGATGCCCAGACGCTGCAAATTATGCTGGAACGGCAGGACATACTGCGAGTTACCGCCGCCGGGCAGCAGGAGTTCAAAGGTAAACGGCTTGCCGGTTTTGCTGTTGACCAGCACCTGATTTCTGACTTCCCAGCCGGCTTCTTTAAGCAGCGCAGTCGCCTTCAGCAGATTTTCCCGGTCATTGCCGGAGCCGTCCGTACGCGGTGGTTTATACAGCGCGCTGAACACTTCAGCCGGAACCTGTTTCTTGAGCGGCCCGAGCCACGCCAGTTCTGCTACGTTCGGGTAATCTTTCGCAGCGTACTCCGTATTCTGGAAATAACTGTCAACGCGCTGATAGGCATCGAAGTAAAGCGCCCGGTTCATCCAGTCGAAATCAAAGGCCAGCGTCAGGGCTTCGCGCACCTTGCGGTCGGCAAACTGAGGGCGGTGAATGTTGAACGCCAGCCAGCGCGTATCCTGCGCGGCCTGATTTTCCTCATCGGCCTTCACGATAAAGTTTTTGCTGAAATTCCCGCCCTGATATTGCGTTGACCAGTTCTTCGGCGAGGTTTCCATTCGGAAATCAAATGCGCCGGATTTAAAAGCTTCAAGGGCAACATTATCGTCAAGATAGTAGTCGTAGCGGATCGTATCGAAATTATAACGACCCCGGTTCACCGGCAGGTTGGCGGCCCAGTAATCCGGCACGCGCGAGTAAGTGATGTACTGGCCGAGCTTGTAATCGCTGATGCGATAAGGGCCGCTGCCCGGCGGTGGTGTGCTCAGCGGCTCATTGAATTTATGTTTTTCCCAGAATGCTTTGGGCAGGATCGGCAGGCCGAGCAGCCCCAGCATCATGTCCTTGTCGGCTTTCGGCAGCACCATGCGTACCGTCAGCCGTGAGATGGCTTTTACTTCCACACCTTTATAAACCACGCGGAACTGCGGAACGCCTTCCGTCATGAATTTCTTGAACGTGAATTCGACGTCGCTGGCGGTGATCGGCGTGTTGTCATTGAAACGGGCGCGGGGATTGATATCCACTTCCACCCAGCGGTACTGGCTGTCGTAACGGGCGGAATCGGCAATCAGCGGATAGTAGCTGCCGATTTCATCACTTGATGTCGTGAAAAGCGGGTCATACAGCGAACCGCTGCGCACCGCCGGATTGCCGCGGGAAGCGAAGCGGTTGAAATTGTCATAAGTGCCGATGGCAGCCAGCGTGATCTGCCCGCCCTTCGGCGCGGCGGGATTGACGTAGTCAAAACTGGTGAAGTTTGAGACATATTTCGGTTCGCCTAAAATAGCGAACGCGTAGCTGTCTTGTATGACCTCGGCCTGTGCGCTGAGACTCAGCAGGCACAGCGCAACGGCAAGCACGCGAGAAAACATCCTGGATCTGCACTCCTGTGATGACGACAGCATGGCGCGGACATGATTGCCGCAGGCTATTGTTCAGTGGTAATCAATTGATCGCTAAGACCTTGTAACACACCAGCCTCAGGTTTCATCCCTGATTTCGGCCTTTTTATCACACTCAGGGGCAGACGGCGAAGAGAAAAATGGAACAAAAGGTATAGCACTGATACAGATTAAATCTGGTAAGTCGCTTCTTTCTCATTGAAATCGCGGATGAAATTCATCAGTTCACCGATGCCCAGCGGTTTGCTGTACAGATAACCCTGAAGATAGGTGACGCCGTGATTACGCAGATATTGCGACTGCAACTCGGTTTCAACACCTTCTGCCACGGTCTTGAGTTTCAGCTCTTCGGTGAGCTTAAGGACGGTATCCAGCACCGGCGCAATCAGCGTTTTCTGGTCAATGGACATCACGAATCCGCGATCAATTTTCAGGTAATCAAGCGTGAACTTTTCCAGATAAATCAGCGCGCTGTGCCCGGTACCGAAATCATCAATGGCAATCTCAATATTGTGGTGGCGCAGCCAGTTGAATTCCCGCAGCGCGCCTTCAGTATCGATCATTCCACGTTCGGTAATTTCGAAAATCACCTGAAACGCGTTCTCCGGTAACGCCTCGATAAAATTCAGCACGTCGTCATGAAAGCTGACCCTGCTCATGTGGTGCGGGGAAATATTGATGCTGAGTTTAGATTTTTCAGGTAACGCGTGTTGCAGCTGGTGCGCGTCTGCGGCGACCATCGACATCATATGCTGGGTCAGTTCGACAATCAGACCCTGCGTTTCGGCGTAACCGATAAAGATATCCGGCGGAATGCGCCCTTCAATCGGATGTTGCCAGCGCAGCAGGGCTTCCAGACCGGTGACTTTCAAACTTCTGGATTCAATGACCGGCTGGTATTCCACGAAAAATTCTTTGTTTTTAAGGCCACGAAGAATTTCACGTTCGACGTTGTGCCGGTTGAGCAGGCTGAAATAGATCAGCGCACACACCAGCAGGCTGAGCAGCAATCCGCCGAGCAGGGTGAAACGAATGTTGTCGCCGGTCAGGGAAGGGGAGTACAGGCGCAGCGTGAACGGGAGATCGCCGGGGTTCACTTCGGTGAAATGGCTGTGCGGTAGCTTGCTGACCGGAATCAGTCCTTCTTCGGAAGAGATCAGCGCGCTGTCACCGATTAGCAATGCAAAACCGCGATAGCCAGTGCCGGGCAGTGCAAAAAGCATATATGGCGAGAGAGTCAGTTCCAGCGTGGCGATCACGCCATCGTTCGATGCGCCGGGATTACGCTGCCAGACAATAATCACCGGGCGATTGGGCACTGCCGGGGTGCCCATTTGTAAATCAATGCTCATCATTTTATCGAAATCAATATCGTGAAGTGAGCTTGTGGCCGAAATGTTCTGGTTACCGGAAGCGGAAGAACAGAAAACCATGCCGTTGCGCACCAGCTGGAAATCGCGGACACCGATGCTGAACGCGGCATCGCGGTTAATTTCACTGGCAACGGAAGGGCAGGATTCCGACGTCAGCAGACCAATCCTGCGCATTGTGTCGGTGAGCTGATGAAAATAACGGGAGCTGAACTGTGAGGTTCTTTCTGCAATCTGCCCCTGCTCGCGGGCATTGTTGGCTTTGATCACGGTCAGCGTGACAATAATAAACAGAATAAAGAACAGCACTGAAAAAAGGAGGCTTCGTATCAAATAACGGCGCTTGGGCAATACGGTGTGTGTCAGCGCCGTTCGTAAACCCATGTGTTTTGCCCTTTTTCTCGCGAAAGAAATAAAAGTATAACGTAGATAAAAAACACCAGACCCTTAATACACTTTATTACAGGCATAAAAAAACGCCATCCGGAGATGACGTTTTTTTATTCGCTTGGTATAGGACAACAAGAATTAAATCATGCGGTAACGGAATCAGCCGTTAGCCAGAACTCGTCTTGCTTCGCGGTACCGTTTATTCCAGTAAGTCTCGTTCAGGTTCGAAATCATCACACCAGCGCTGGTGGAAGCATGAACGAACTGATCATTACCTAAATAAATTCCGACATGGCGCCCTGTTGAGCCCGCACCGAACAATACCAGATCACCCGGGCGCAGTTTAGAACGCTGGATTTTCTTACCTTTTTCTTCCTGTTCATACGTCGAACGCGGAAGGTCCATACCAAATTGTTCGCGGAATGTTACCTGGACGAACGCTGAGCAATCGATACCACGCTTGCTGTCACCGCCTAACCGATAACGAACGCCTTTCCAGCCAGCGTACTGATCCATAATTTTGGATTTAACGTTGACGTTACGAACCATTGCTTCGAATTCATCCTGAGAGGCTTGCAGTAGAAGACCGTCTTTGTCATTTACTGCACGCATATCAGTTTGTGCGTTTTCTGTGTTCGAAGAATGTGTACCACTACACGCAGAAAGAATAATTGCTGCGCCAATCGCGGGAATTAACCGCGTGATATATCTCAGAAACGGTTGAGACTTGACCATTATTGTTGTTATCCCTTGCTGTCCTTAACGATGAAATCGTTATTAAAATTACCAAACCAAGCGAGACTACCTGCCGCGATCAGATGGGACAAACACCTAACGGGCAAAATGTGCGTCAGAGCACGTTTTTTCCTTCAAACCGGGTGTTTTTGCCACATTTCTGTTCAAGCGTTTTGGAGATTACCGTAATGAATAAGGGATTGCGAGAGGTTTTACGGGATTTTTTATAAGAAATTGTGATGTAAGCTGATGTAAGTAAAGATGTTAAAAAGGATGGGCGATTTTTATACTAATTTGGGTTAAAGCCGCATCGCAAGCGGGTTTTCAAGCAATAATTTAGCAAAGTATATCTGGGAATTGTCTGGAAAAAAGTTCAGGCAGAACAAAACGTTCTGCCTGATCATAATTAAATTATATGTATGGAAAAATCAGGCTGGCTTAATAGGATTTTTTTTACCGGGGAGTTTTCTCTCCAGCCAGTTAATCAGCAAATCACTGGCGGGCGTCATCAGCCACCAGCTTGCCCCGACCAGCACCACAGACAGCGAACCCACCACGATATCCGTAAACCAGTGCGCCCCGATCATTACGCGCGGCAGCGAGAAGATGGCGGTAATCACCAGCGCAATCACAAATGCCGTCTTGCTCAGATAGCGCAGCATGAAGCAGGAGAAAATAATCAGCATCATACCGTGGTCGCCCGGGAAGCTGTCTGCGGACGAATCTTTGGTCGGGATCCCGGTCAGCTGGCTGACGCGGTTAACGCCCTCAAAACTCAGCGACGGGCTCTTATGGCTTACCGGCAGCAAATGCCCGAGCTGATTGAGCACCACGGCGGTGAGCAGCATCACAAAGCCAATAATGACGTAACGACGGCGGCCGGCGTTATCTTGTTTCAGGAAGTAGCTCAGATAAAGCACTCCCATTGCCAGCAGGGAAATCACGTCGAAAGCACGGTTATTGGTCACCGCGACCAGATGCAGGAACCAGGCGTCCGTCGTCAGATGACGGTTAAAGAAGAAGAAAATCGATTTATCAATTGGGAACCAGAAACCGTGGTTTGCAGGTAAGTAGAAAGATAAGAAAAGAGCAACGCCTAATACGTTGAGTATCAGGATTGCTGGAATATTTCGGCGCCACATAGCAGGAAGCCCTATTGTTAGCAGGATAAGTATTAATTTAGTCAGCGTTAACTTAATCGGTTTAACTTAAACGAACCTTCAACAAAGTGGATTGTAATGTGTTCCATTGTGCTTTATCGCGAGTAATCAGCTCAATTCTGCTGTCTGAGGGCGCCATTGGTTTGGTTTCAATACTCAGGTCATTACCCTGACGATTTACCAGCAACGTCCCTTCTTTAATACGCAGAATGCCTTTCACGCGGTCGACCGGTGCCAGACGTGCCCAGTCGAGAATACCCGCGGTATCAAATACGGTTTCAGCATCAAAAATCCACCCGCAGCTGGTGTAACCGTCGGCTTCGTTCAACGCACGACGCCAGCGCTGTGTTTCCGGCAGGCTCAGAGCGGCCAGCCCGCGCACCGGGGCGTGCGCATGATGATGCTTACCCGAGGGCAATTCGGCCAGATTCAGACGGGGTAAATCGAGCAACACCGGGTCAATCTCACCCTGAGAGGCAATCACCAGCTGACGTCCGCCGCCGTTCAGGCTGAACCAGGCTTCCAGTGCCTGATTGTCCTGCGTCTGCGCCACATCGGATTTATTGGCGACAATGACGTCTGCCGCAGCAAGCTGATCGCGGAAGTTTTCATTATCGATGACGCGCTGATCGCTCAACTGGCGGGGATCCATCAGGCATAACGTCGCGTTGAGCGTCAGCCAGTCTTTGTAAACTTCAGACGTTAATAAAGAAAGGATCTGCTTCGGATGGCCCAGCCCGGTAGGTTCAATCAGCAGACGGTCAGGTTTTGCCTGCTGCAATAACATATTGAGGCCCACCTGCATCGGGAGGCCATTCACGCAACACATACATCCGCCGGGAATTTCTTTCAGCACTGCACCGCTGTCGGCCAGCAATGCCCCGTCAATCCCGACTTCCCCAAATTCATTGACCAATACAGCCCATTTTTCTCCCTCTGGCTTCTGAGCCAGCAGATGGCGCAGCGTCGTCGTTTTACCGCTGCCCAGAAAGCCGGTAATCAGGTTGGTTTTGGTCATTTTCATAGGTCCTTTTCATAAATTTACACGTCAATGTGCAATGCCGACTTAAGAAAATCCAGCGCTGTGCCGATGGATAACATGGATTGCTTAGTTTTAACGTCGCGGCACCCAATTATTTTGAGCGGACAGGTGCTAATTGGTTTAGATGTATTAATGTTAAATGGATGTATCGTGAATTTTAAAAATGTAAATTCAAATGAGGTGTTGCCATGAACAGAATCAAATGGGTACTGTTTTTGGGAGTTTTGGCCTCAGGGATGATGCAGTATGCCAGCGCGGGATCAACCGGTACTATCCATTTTTATGGCGCAATTGTTGAAGGTGGATGTAACTTCAAAACCGGTGGAAGTCAGCTTGTCAGCAGCTGTGAGCGGGGCGCTGCGAAAGTCACGCAGGCGCGTCAGATCAGCGCGACGAATCCACTTTCTTTCAGCCTTCCACTGTCTTTAGGTCACGTCACGACGCAACAGGTGAACAAGAATCCACATCTGGCGCTGATGACGGTGTCGTACAATTAAAGCCGCAAAAAAACGATGAGCATTTCTGATTAGTTCATCACCGGTCATTTTTGCCCGGACAGTGTCAGGGTAAAGTGGCCCGACAACTTAGAAAACTGGCTGACCCAATTTTGATCGGGTCGTCAGTTTTCCTCTCTGGTTCTTCCCCTTTGTGCCCACATGTTATAATTTCCCCTCCTGTATCAGGCATCCGGAACGCTGAAAAAGCCGTTTCAGGTGTAGGACCAATTTCATAGCATCACCAGCGGGGCGACATTATGCGACTTTATCAGGAGATTGGCGGCCATCTGCGCCGTGATATCCATGCCGGAAAATACGCCCCTGGCGACCGCCTTCCTCCGGAACGTGATATTGCTGAATCTTACTCGGTGAGCCGCAGTGTGGTGCGTGAGGCACTGATTATGCTCGAACTTGAGAAGGTCGTTGAAGTCCGCAAAGGTTCCGGTGTTTACGTGCTGCACCAGCCTGATGTGTTGCCGCAGGAAGACGCGGACAGAGGTTATGGGCCGTTTGAACTGTTGCAGGCGCGGCAGTTGCTGGAAAGCGAAGTGGCGGCATTTGCGGCCATGCAGGCCACCAAAACCGACATTCTGCAAATGCGTGATGCGATTGAAGCGCAGCGAAGCTGCATTGCGCGCGGTGTTTCGGATGACGTGGAAGATCAGCGTTTCCACGCCCTGCTGGCGCAGGCATCTCAAAACAGCGTACTGGTAAAACTGGTGGACGATTTATGGCAGATTCGCCAGCGCAGCTCGATGTGGGAAGGGATCCACCAGCACGTCGGGGATAAAAACTACAGCCAGATATGGCTGCTGGACCATCAGGCGATCCTTCAGGCGGTTTTACGCCGTGATGCCAAAGCCGCGAAACAGGCCATGTGGCAGCATCTGGAAAACGTAAAAGATATGCTGCTGAAAGTCTCGGATGCCGATGACCCGTCTTTTGACGGCTTCCTGTTTTCGTCAGTGCCTTCGGAACTGAATGACTGATCCTGCTCCACAATAAGAAACGGCTGCCGGAGCAGCCGTTTCTTTATACGATGGATTTTCAGCCCACGTATTTCGCGACGGTTTTCTTCGCGCCAACCCTTTGCAGGTCGGCATAAGCATTCAGAATAGCCTGCACCACTTTTTCTTCCTGCGGCAATTGCTCACCGAATACGCCCGTCAGCGCAAGCAGCGCTTTCACACGGGGTTCGCCATCAGCGGTAGATGCCACGATTTCAGCTAAGGTTTCAGCCATCGGATCTTTAATCTCGATAGGCTGACCCGCATCATCCGTTCCGCCGATATAACGCATCCAGCCCGCAACGCCGAGCGCCAGTAACTCGTAAGAACCGCCGTTTTTCACATGCCAGCGGATGGAGTCGAGCATACGTTGCGGAAGCTTCATCGTTCCGTCCATGGCGATTTGCCAGGTGCGGTGTTTCAGCGCCGTGTTGCAGTAACGGGCAATCAGGCTGTCGGCATAAGCGGTGAGATCGACACCTTCTACGCTCAGCGTTGGTGCCTGTTCTGACAGCATCAGGCGATGGGCTGCTGCTTTATAATTCGCATCTTCCATGCAATCGTTGATGTGCTGATAACCGGCCAGATAACCGAGATAGGCCAGGAACGAGTGGCTGCCGTTCAGCATCCGCAACTTCATCTGTTCAAACGGCAGAACGTCGGAAACCATCTGCGCACCGGCTTTTTCCCAGTCCGGGCGGCCTGCAACAAAGTGATCTTCCACCACCCACTGAATGAACGGTTCGCAGGCAATGCCGCACGGGTCAGTCACGCCGCCCAGCGCTTCGGTGATTTCTTCCAGCGTGGTGTCCGTGGCCGCCGGAACGATACGGTCAACCATGGTGCTTGGGAAAGAAACGTTCTCAGTGATCCACTTCGCCAGTTCGGCTGAGCGGGCTTTCGCCATACCCAGAACGGCGTTTTTGACCACCAGACCATTTTCAGGAATATTGTCGCAACACAGTACGGTAAAGCCTGGCAGGCCGCGCTCATGGCGCAGACGCAGGGCTTCCACTAACACGCCGGGCGCTGTGCAGGGTGCCTGACCACCGGCCAGATCCTGCTGAATTTTTGGGTTTTGCAGATCCAGCTCGCCGGAGCCGGGTTCAATGCAATAGCCTTTTTCGGTGATGGTCAGTGAAACAATCGCTACCTGCGGCTCGGTCAGTTTTGCCAGCACGGCATCCAGCCCGTCGATCCCGCCGTGGACCGACTCATGCGCTGAGCCGACGATAATGGCCTGATTCCCTTCGGCGCCTTTTTCCAGCACGGTAAAAAGATGATCCTGCCCGCGTAAGCTTTTGATTAATGACTCATTGCCAAACAGGCTGACTTCACAGATCCCCCAGTCGCCACCTTGCTGATTTAACACCCGGTTGGTCAGCAATGCCTGATGGGCGCGATGGAAAGCACCAAATCCGAGATGAACAATGCGGCTTTTCAATGCGTCACGATCATAACCAGGTAATGACACTGCTGCTGGCAGGGACGCTGTGGCAATAGTTTTCATGCAATACTCCAGGCAAGTCAGAAATAATGAAATTGGTCAGGCCAAATTGGGGCAGTTTACCCGTAAGCTGAAAATTATGCTGGATAAAGCGACGATTTAAGCCGAAATCAGGCTTTAGAGTGTAAAGTCATATGATAGAAAGGGGAATTGGTAAGTCCAGACAGCCACTCGTTTTGTGATGCAGATCGAGTGTCTGAGATATTTGTGATGAGAAAACCAGGGTGAAAAAAAAGGAACGCCGTGGCGTTCCCTTTAAAAAGCGGGGCAACTGACCTTAGTCAGCGCGGCCCATATAACGACGTTCAGCAATATGGATGCGGATTTTGTCGCCGGAGCTCAGATATTCTGGCACCTGAATATTCAGGCCGGTAGCCATCACAGCCGGTTTAGTACGTGAGCTTGCCGACGCACCTTTGATGCCCGGCGCGGTTTCAACGATTTCCAGATCTACCGTCTGTGGCATTTCCAGCGCCAGCAGCTGGCTGTCGAGCGTCAGAACCTGCATACCCTGTAAACCTTCTTCAGGAATGAACAGCAGCTCTTCTTCAATCTGTGCTTTGTTGAAGGTGTAAGGTGTGAAGTCTTCGTCATCCATAAAGATGTACTCATCGCCGTCAACGTAGGAGAAATTCACCTTACGGCGGGTCAGGGTCACGGTGTCGAGAATGTCGTCTCCCTTGAAGCGTTCTTCCACTTTGCCGCCGGTACGCACATCGGCGAAACGCATTTTGTATAAGGTGCTGGCACCACGGGCGCTCGGGCTCTGCACATCAATGTCTTTTACCAGCAGCAATTTGCCGTCGTAGTTCACAACGAAGCCGCGTTTAATTTCGTTAGCACGTGCCATATAAATAACCTGTCAGCAGAGAGAATAATAATTTGCGACACGTTACCCGCGCCGCTGATTTCAGGCAAGCAGATAGCGTAAAAAGAGTCGGGAAAACCCGCTTTCTGACGCAATTTTAGTGGTCTGCCTGCCGACATTAAAAATGTTCGATATACAGTGTTAAAGAGTAGTAAATATTTCGCTGGTGGCGGTGTTGCGCGCCTGCTATTGTCGCGCCTCAAAATGTGGCCTGAGGAGGCTGATAATGGACTGTCGTACCGATTGCGGAGCCTGTTGCATAGCGCCTTCAATTTCCAGCCCGATCCCCGGAATGCCGGACGGCAAACCCGCCAACACCCGCTGTATTCATCTGGCCGATAACTTCCTGTGCCAGATTTTCACCTCGCCGCTGCGGCCAAAAGTTTGCGGCAGCCTGCAGGCCAGCCGCGAAATGTGTTTCACACACCGCGACCAGGCGCTGACTTATCTCATCAAACTCGAAGCCGATACCGCGCCTTAAACTGCTGCTTCCGGCGTTTCTTCCGCTGGCTTATCGACGTTTTTCACATTCCAGATGCACGCAACCGCGCCCACGACCATCACCAGTGCGGCGTAAAACACCGCGTGATACGTCCAGAACTGCGCAATCACGCCCGCCAGTGAACCGGCGAGGATCCAGCCTGCACGGGTGGAATTGGTGAACAGCGTTGTTGCCGCTCCCGCCTGACCCGGCATTAAATCCTGAAAATACAGCATGCCGATACCGGCCAGAATGCCGATGAAAATGGCGTTCAGCAGCTGTAAAGCAATCATCGCTGCGGCTCCGGTCGTAAACAAAATACAGGTGTAGAAAATCACTCCCGCCAGCACGGCAAAGCGCATCAGGAAACGCTTACCTAACTGTTTTGCCAGATATCCGGCAATCAGCATGGTCGGGATTTCGAGACAGGCGGCGCTGCCCATCAGCACGCCGGCCAGCTTCTCAGGCAAGCCCAGCTCGCGCACCACGTACAGCGGCATATTGATCAGATAAATACTGTTGGCCGCCCACATCAGGGAGCAGGCGATAAACAACATCAGCGTATCGCGGCGGTTGCGGCGCGGGGCTTCCAGTGTGGCGGTCGTTTTGATGTGTGCTTTAGGCATGGAAGGCAGGAACATCCAGACCATTGCGCCACACAGCAGAAATGCCAGCGTGGCGGCGCAATACATGAAGGTAAATCCGAATCCCATCGACAGGGCGAAAGCAAGCGGCGGCCCGACAACCCAGGCCAGAGAAACCTGTGCGCGCAAAATAGAGCTGAACATCACGGCTTCGCGCCCGGTTTTTTCGGAATGCTCGCGCGCAAGGGCAAACATTTGCGGGTTGGCGGTGGAGCCGAAACTCGACAATAAAACGCCGATAAACAGCAAAATAAAGTAGTTACGGTTGAAGGCGAAAAGCACACACGCCAGCGCGCCCAGAATGCAGCAATACAGGATCAGCGTTTTGCGGTCACCGCGCTTATCCGACCAGGTCGCCAGCAGCTGGCTGACGAAAATGCCAATCACGGCACTGCCGGTAAAGAAGATGCCGACCATGAACGGGCTGACGTGCACCTGAGAAGTCAGAAACAGGCTGAGCGTCGGGGTCTGAAGGGCACCGGCAATTCCTGTGAGAAAGGCGATGATCAAAAAAGCAGTCGACGTCATGTCGGGGAAGCGGCGGGCTGACGTTGTAGAAATTCGCATTAGATAGCTGAACCAGAGTGAAGAGAAGGAGGACGAAATTTGCGCGAATGTTACGACAGTTTAAAAAAAACAAAAACAGGTTTTGATCATCAAAAATGTAAACCGGAGTGTATTTGCCATACTGAATAATAAAACCGCACATTGTGTCAAAAATAACCCAAACCGGCAGCCGTCCGGTCACAGGAGGTCATCCACTCAAACCCGTCAGCTGACTTCAGCTAAACTGTTTTTGGCCGCTTCAGCCTGACTTCAGCATTTGCGTTAAGTCACGGGCTTCAGGGCGTCGCAAAAAAGGAAACTGTGCGTGGCATCAAAAAATTGTTACGCCAAATCAGGGAAAGCTTGATTTAAAAACAGGCCGGATTGAGACTCCTTGAAACGTTTCAGCGTTGTCAGTTTCTCTTCTGAAATTTGATGGCGCTCCTTTTTTCTCAGTAAAGCTGAAACGATTCAATTTCAGCAGGAGAGGAGAATTATGTTCCAACTGTCACAGCAAGATATTCATCTCGGTGCGGCTGCCAGCGATAAGCAGGAAGCAATTCGCCAGGTCGCAGCAGCACTGACTCAGGCTGGCCGTGTCAGCGAAGGCTATGTAGACGGCATGTTAGCGCGTGAGCTGCAAACTTCTACCTACCTTGGCAACGGCATTGCTATCCCGCACGGTACCACCGATACCCGTGATCTGGTGCTGGATACCGGCGTCCAGGTTTTCCAGTTTCCGCAGGGCATCGCGTGGGGCGAAGGGCAGACTGCTTATGTCGTTATCGGCATCGCAGCGCGTTCTGATGAACACCTCGGTTTGCTGCGTCAGCTGACGCACGTCTTAAGTGACGACAGCGTGGCTGAGCGTCTGGCAAAAACAGATTCAGCTGAAGAACTGCGCAGCCTGCTGATGGGCGAGAAAAATGCCGCTGAATTCCTGTTTGATACCCAGCTGATTGCTGTTGATGTGGCGGTGGAAAGCCTGATCACATTGCAAGCGCTGAACGCAGGCCGTCTGCAACAGGTGGGTGCCGTTGATACCGCTTTCGTCAGCGATGTTATCAGCCGTAAACCCCTGAATCTGGGGCACGGTATCTGGCTGAGCGACAGCACGGAAGGCAACCTGAAAAGTGCTGCCACCGTCAGCCGTGCGCAGCAGGCGTTTGATCTGGCCGGTGAAAAGGTTTCTATGCTGCTGACGATTTCTGTCGCAGATGACCAGCCGCTGGACGTGCTGAATTACCTGAGCGATCTGCTGATTGCCAATAAAGCTGAACGCTTGCTGACGGCAGATGCCGTTGGCGTGCTGGCATTGCTGACCAGCGAAGTCGAAGAACAAGCCAACGTGCTGACGGCTGAATTCGTTATCCGTAACGAACATGGCCTGCATGCGCGTCCGGGCACGGCATTAGTGAACGTGATCAAACAGTTCAGCAGTGAAATCACCGTAACCAATCTTGATGGCAGCGGTAAACCTGCCAACGGCCGCAGCCTGATGAAAGTCGTGGCGCTGGGCGTGAAAAAAGGTCACCACCTGCGCTTTACCGCCAGTGGTGAAGATGCAGAACTGGCATTAAAAACCATCGGCGAAGCGATTGCCGAAGGTCTTGGGGAGGGCGCATGAGCCGTCGGGTCGCCACAATTACCTTAAATCCTGCGTACGATTTAGTGGGCTATGTGCCTGAAATCGAACGCGGTGAAGTCAATCTGGTGCAGACCACCGGTCTGCACGCCGCCGGTAAAGGCATCAACGTTGCGAAAGTGCTGAAAGATCTCGGCATCGACGTCACCGTTGGCGGCTTCCTGGGCAAAGAAAATCAGGACGGCTTCCAGTTGCTGTTCAGCGATCTGGGCATTGCTAACCGTTTCCAGGTCGTCAATGGCCGTACACGTATTAACGTCAAACTGACCGAAAAAGATGGCGAAGTCAGCGACTTCAACTTCTCCGGCTTCAATGTGACGCCTGCTGACTGGGAACGTTTCGTGACGGATTCCCTGTCCTGGCTGGGCCAGTTCGACATGGTCGCCGTGAGCGGCAGCCTGCCAGCGGGCGTTGATCCTGACGCATTCACTGACTGGATGAAACGTCTGCGCGCGCAGTGTCCATGCATCATTTTCGACAGCAGCCGTGAAGCACTGGTGGCCGGTCTGAAAGCTGCACCGTGGCTGGTTAAACCTAACCGCCGTGAACTGGAAATCTGGGCTGGCCGTAAATTGCCGGAACTGAGTGACGTGGTAGAAGCTGCGCACGCCTTGCGTGATCAGGGAATTGCCCACGTGGTGATTTCTCTGGGTGCTGAAGGCGCATTGTGGGTTAACGCCTCCGGCGCGTGGATCGCCAAACCGCCAGCCTGTGAAGTTGTCAGCACCGTCGGTGCCGGTGATTCCATGGTCGGTGGCCTGATCTACGGCTTGCTGATGCGCGAATCCAGCGAACATACGCTACGCCTGGCAACGGCTGTTGCCGCACTGGCTGTCAGCCAGAGTAATGTCGGTGTCACCGATCGTCCGCAGCTCGCGGCGATGATGGCCCGTGTTGATCTGAAACCCTTTTAATCCGCAGGAGGCAGAATGAAAACGCTGCTGATGATAGACAGTTCGCTGGGACAGGCTCGCAGCCATCTGGCGAAAAATTTGCTCGCTGCTGCTGCGGCGAAAGCAGGGCATCAGGTGGTCGATCAGGCCGCTGACGCTGAAGTTGTGATCGTGGCCGGTGAAACCGTACCCAACGATGCGACGCTGACAGGTAAAAACATTTATACCGGCGATGTGGCGGATGCCGTTCGCGATCCTCAGGTATTTCTGGCTCGCGCACTGACAGAAGCCAAACCTTACGTGGCACCGGCTGTTGCCGTGTCAGCACCTGCCGCTGGGGCTGGTCCAAAACGTATCGTTGCTATCACCGCCTGCCCGACCGGCGTGGCGCATACTTTCATGGCGGCTGAAGCCATTGAAAGCGAAGCGAAAAAACGCGGCTGGTGGGTGAAAGTGGAAACCCGCGGTTCCGTCGGTGCCGGTAACGCCATCACGCCTGAAGAAGTGGCGGCGGCAGATCTGGTCATCGTTGCGGCTGACATCGAAGTGGATCTGGCGAAGTTCGCCGGTAAACCGATGTACCGTACCTCTACCGGTCTGGCATTGAAAAAGACCAAACAGGAGCTGGATAAAGCACTGGTTGAAGCGGAAGTGTTTGCCCCTAACGCACAGGGCGCAACTTCCACGGCGAAGAAGAAAGAAGCGGGCGGTTCCGGGCCATATCGTCACCTGCTGACCGGCGTGTCTTACATGCTGCCGATGGTAGTGGCGGGTGGCTTGTGTATCGCGCTGTCTTTCGTTTTCGGTATTAAAGCCTTTGAAGTAAAAGGCACGCTGGCGGCTGCGCTGATGCAAATCGGTGGCGCTTCAGCCTTCGCGCTGATGGTTCCGGTTCTGGCGGGCTTTATTGCCTTCTCCATCGCTGACCGTCCTGGCCTGACGCCGGGTCTTATCGGCGGTATGTTAGCCGTGAGCACCGGTGCCGGTTTCCTTGGCGGTATCATCGCCGGTTTCCTCGCGGGTTACGTGGCGAAAGCTATCAGTGGCAAGCTGAAGTTACCGCAAAGTATGGAAGCCCTGAAACCTATCCTGATCATCCCGCTGGTCGCGAGCCTGATTACGGGTCTGGTGATGATTTATGTTGTCGGTACGCCGGTGGCAAAAATCATGGCAGGTCTGACCGCATGGCTGCAATCTCTGGGTACTGCGAACGCCGTACTGCTCGGCGCAATCCTCGGTGCGATGATGTGTACCGACATGGGTGGCCCGGTAAACAAAGCGGCTTACGCATTCGGCGTCGCGTTGCTGAGTTCTTCCGTGTACGCACCAATGGCCGCCATCATGGCTGCCGGTATGGTGCCACCACTGGCGATGGGTCTGGCGACCTTGCTGGCGCGTAACAAGTTCGAGCAAAGTGAACGCGAAGGCGGTAAAGCAGCGCTGGTTCTGGGACTGTGCTTTATCTCCGAAGGTGCGATTCCGTTCGCTGCCCGTGACCCGATGCGTGTTCTGCCGTGCTGTATCGCCGGTGGTGCGTTGACCGGTGCGTTGTCCATGGCATTCCATGCGCAACTGATGGCACCACACGGTGGTCTGTTTGTTCTGCTGATCCCTGGCGCAATCACACCGGTGCTCGGTTACCTGGTGGCGATTATCGCCGGTACCGTTCTGGCGGGTGGCGCTTATGCGGTTCTGAAACGTTCAGATGCGCAGCTGGCGGCTAAAGTAGCCTGATAATTGCTGTTCAGCAGGTGAGATAAGCGCGACTTAAAAATGAGTCGCGCTTTTTTTTTGCAGATGGCCGCTGCAAGTGACGGCATGGATAACGCGATCGAGAAAGTTTCGGTTTTTCATGTGCGGTGCTCACTCAGCTCAGGTAAAAACCTTGGGTTGCCACCCAAACCGGCCTCAAGGAGCGCCTATCGCCGCGCCCCTTGAGAATCCCGGGCTCTTAAACTGCGCGCTATCGCTGGGTCGACGGACGTGTTCTGTTACTCCGGCGTGTGGCGCGAAATCTTGCCGCTGCGCGGTGCCTTCCCTACGGGCTTCGAGCCTTGCGGTCTCGAACCCTCGGTCAGCAAAATTTCTGAGCGCGCCATCCCACCCTTCTCAGACCAAACACTCTGGCGTTGAATTTAGATAAGCTTCCGGCCGCTTTCAAAAAGCATGCTGAATTACATAGCCAGTGGCCGCTTTCAGAAAGCTTGCCGAGCGAAGTGTTTCGAGACCAATGGCTCGAAACCGAGTAAGGGAACCGCGCAGCGGCAAGTTTTCGCGGCAATAATTATGGCTGCTGAAACATAGCCAGCGAGCGGCAGCGCGCAGTTGAAAAGCGCGGGTGTCCAGAGGGCGCGCGCGTTAACGCGCCCTTTGGGCCAGTTTGGGCGGCGAGCCCAAGGTGTTGAACTTGAAGCCAGTCTGAGTGGCAGCCCAAGGTTTTGACCTGAGTTTTTAGCATCACTGCAAGTGATAAACCGAAATCGTCTCGATCCACGCCTTTAAGGCCGCCACTTGCAGCGGCTATCTGCAAATTTAAGCCGCGACTTCAGCCGCCGCTTCCCCTTTTAGCCACGCGATCTCATCTTTCCAGATCTCCGGATCAACCGTCTCGAGGATCATCGGGATGCCGTCAAACCGCGCGTCACGCATCATCCAGCTGAACACCGTGTTGCCAATGTTCCCCTGACCGAGGCTGTGGTGGCGGTCGACGCGGCTGTTGAATTCGCTCTTCGCATCGTTGAGATGCATACCGCGCAGGTACTTAAATCCGACAACGTCTTCGAAATGTTTGAAGGTCTTCTCGCACTCTTCGACAGTTCGCAGATCGTAACCGGCGGCGAAAGCGTGGCAGGTATCAATGCAGACGCCGACGCGGCTTTTGTCTTCGACGCCATCAATAATTTTCGCCAGATGCTCAAAGCGGAAACCCAGATTGCTGCCCTGACCGGCGGTGTTTTCGATGACAGCGGTGACGCCCTGCGTCTGTGCCAGCGCGATGTTCAGGGATTCAGAAATGCGTTCGAGACATTTGTCTTCGTCGATTTGCATCAGGTGGCTGCCCGGATGAAAATTCAGCAGCGAAAGGCCGAGCTGTTCGCAACGTTGCAGTTCATCAAGAAAGGCTTCGCGGGATTTTTCCAGCGCTTCGGTGACCGGGTGACCGAGGTTAATGAGATAGCTGTCATGCGGCAAAATCTGGTTGCTCTGATAGCCATACTTTTCACAGGCTATTTTGAATTTTTCGATGACGTCTTCCGGCAACGGTGCCGCTTTCCACTGACGCTGGTTCTTGGTGAAAAGCGCAAAAGCCGTGGCTTCCAGCTCGTGTGCCCGCAGCACGGCCTGATCGACGCCGCCCGCAGCACTCACGTGTGCTCCTATAAACTTCATTTCCGCTCCTCATTTCTTCTTCATCTAAGGGAGAATGATAGCGCCTGCACAAGGCAGGCGCAGCAGAGAAGTGTTAAAACCCGCAACATTAGCCAAAAAGATGCTGAACCAGTTCGTTGATCCCCGCGCCGCCAGCAATCAGCCAGACAAACAATATCGCCGCCAGCAACATCGGTTTCAGCCCCGCCTGACGCAGCGCGCTGATGTGTGTTGTCAGGCCAAGCGCTGCCATCGCCATCGCAAGCAGTACGGTGTCGAGCGTGATGAGCTGTGGGATCCAGCTGTGCGGCAGAATATCCAGCGAGTTGAACGCCGCCACCAGAATGAACATCAGCGCGAACCACGGGATGGTGATGTTACGCAAACCTGATTTCTCACCGGCTTCTTTCACACTTTTGCCGCGGGCAATCCAGCCGGATAACAGCAGCAGGAACGGAGCCAGCATCATGACGCGGATCATCTTGGCAATCACCGCTGCGTTTTCAGCGTCCGGGCTGACACCCTGACCGGCGGCAACCACCTGCGCCACTTCATGCACCGTTGAGCCGGTATAAATCCCGAACTGTTCAGCCGTGAAGTTCACCCAGTGATAATGCGCGTTAAGCTGCCATAACCACGGATACAGGAAGATGGCGGCGGTGCCGAAAATAACGACCGTAGCCACCGCGACGGTAACTTTTTCGGCTTTGGCGTTAAGCACCGGCTCTGTAGCCATCACGGCGGCCGCGCCACAAATGCTGCTGCCTGCGCCGATGAGCATCGAGGTATCGCGGTCTAATTTAAACACGCGTTGTCCCAGCCAGCAGGCCAGCGCGAAGGTGGAACACAGCATCATGGCGTCAATCAGAATGCCGGTTGCGCCGACGTCAGCGATTTGCGCGAACGTCAGGCGCAGGCCGTAAAGAATGATGCCGAGCCGTAACAGGCGCTGCTTTGCCAGCGTGACGCCTTCCTCGCACCATGGCCGGGCGGCAGGATAAAACGTGTTGCCGATAACCATGCCGATAACGATCGCCAGCGTCAGTGCGCTCAGCCCGAGCTGACTTAGCGCCGGAAAATCACTCAGCCAGATAGCCAGAGCAGTAATGACGCCGGTCAGCGCCAGGCCGGGAATGACACGGCTAATCCGCAGCGGTTGCGGAACGGTATTTTTGAGCGTGTCGCGTTTATTGAGCGGCAATGTATTCATCGTCGTTTCCTCATCTAAGGAGTGATGCGATAAGGCTACGCCGTGCTTATATAAAAATGAAATTGATTATAACTTTATAACCTATCTGAAAAACTGGTATAGAATGCGCTGAAAACCGGGGGCAAAATGGTCGCCCCGATCTACGGGTCTATACTGAAGAAAGAGAAAGCGTGCGATACGCGGCGGTTTTTCTTCTGAACAGATTTCTGAGCAGACATTTTTGAACAAGCCATCAACGGACCTGAGGGCTTGTAAGGATAGCGGGACATTTATGCACATAACATTGCGACAACTTGAAGTTTTCGCCGAGGTGCTGAAAAGCGGGTCGACCACGCAGGCGTCGGTTGTGCTTTCCTTATCACAATCCGCGGTGAGTGCCGCACTGGCCGATATCGAAGGCCAGCTTGGCGTGCAGTTATTTGACCGTGTCGGTAAACGGCTGGTAATCAATGAGCATGGGCGTCTGTTATACCCGAAAGCGCTGGCGCTGCTTGAGCAGGCGGGCGAAATCGAGCGCCTGTTTAATCACGATAACGGTTCGCTTCGCATCGGTGCCAGCAGCACCATCGGCAATTACATGCTGCCGGCGATGATTGCGGAATACCGGCTGGATTTCCCGCATACGCCGATGGAGCTTAATGTCGGCAACACCAATGACGTGATTAACGCCGTCTCTGATTTTCGGGTGGATCTTGGTCTTATCGAAGGGCCGTGCCAGTTGCCGGAGCTGATTACGCAACCGTGGCTGGATGACGAACTGGTGGTATTTGTCGCGCCGGAAAATCCGCTGGCAGGGCAGACGGTTTCACTGGAAACACTGGCGCGGGAACCGTGGATTTTGCGTGAACGTGGCTCGGGTACGCGTGAAGTGTTAGATCACATGTTGCTGCCGCAGTTGCCGGATTTCAATCTGGTGATGGAACTGGGAAATTCCGAGGCCATCAAGCACGCGGTGCGTCACGGAATTGGCATCAGCTGTCTGTCGCGCCGGGTGATTGCCGAGCAGCTTAGCAGCGGCTCGCTGGTGGAAATCCGCCTGCCGGTTGCCCCGCTGGTGCGTAAGCTTTATCTCATTCATCACCGTCAGAAACACATCTCAAACGCCTTATCGCGGTTTTTAACCTATTGTCGCGAATCCTGATTACGGTCTTTCACTAATGATCCACGGCCTGTTATGAAGGTGTCTTATAACAGGTCGTTCCTGCTATTCAGAGCGGCAGGTTTTGCTACAATCCGCGCTTAAATTTTATAATGACGAGCGGATATAGGGTAAAAATGGCTCAACAACCTACAAAAAATACGCAGGTGGCTCCCACACTGCGTCGCGAGCTCAAGGCACGTCACTTAACGATGATCGCCATCGGCGGTTCAATTGGTACGGGTTTATTCGTCGCCTCCGGCGCGACAGTTTCACAGGCGGGCCCGGGCGGCGCACTGCTGTCCTACGCACTGATCGGCATTATGGTTTACTTCCTGATGACCAGCCTCGGTGAACTCGCGGCCTTCATGCCTGTTTCCGGTTCATTCTCCACGTATGGCTCCCGTTATGTCGAAGAAGGTTTCGGTTTCGCACTGGGCTGGAACTACTGGTACAACTGGGCGGTAACTATCGCCGTTGACCTCGTGGCCTCACAGCTGGTGATGAACTATTGGTTCCCAGACACGCCGGGCTGGATCTGGAGCGCCTTGTTCCTCGGCCTGATCTTCCTGCTTAACTACATTTCCGTACGCGGTTTCGGCGAAGCGGAATACTGGTTCTCGCTGATCAAAGTGGTCACCGTCATCATCTTCATCGCCGTGGGCGTGCTGATGATCACCGGCATTATGCGCGGTGCTGAAACCGCGGGCTGGCATAACTGGACTATCGGTGATGCGCCGTTCGCAGGCGGATTTGCCTCGATGATAGGCGTAGCGATGATCGTCGGTTTCTCCTTCCAGGGAACCGAACTGATTGGCGTGGCCGCCGGTGAATCTGAAAACCCGGGCAAAAATATCCCGCGCGCAGTGCGTCAGGTGTTCTGGCGTATCCTGCTGTTCTATATTCTGGCGATTCTGGTCATCAGCCTGATCATTCCTTACACCGATCCAAGCTTGCTGCGTAACGAAGTCGGCGATATCTCCGTCAGCCCGTTCACGCTGGTGTTCCGAAATGCCGGTCTGCTGTCTGCTGCTGCGGTGATGAACGCCGTGATCCTGACCGCCGTATTGTCTGCCGGTAACTCAGGCATGTACGCGTCAACCCGTATGCTGTTTACGCTGGCCAGCGAAGGCAAAGCGCCGCGCATGTTCGCCAAACTGTCGAAAGGCGGCGTGCCGCGCAATGCACTTTACGCCACCACCATTGTGGCCGCGCTGTGCTTCCTGAGCTCAATGTTTGGTAACCAGACCGTTTACCTGTGGCTGCTGAACACGTCCGGTATGACGGGCTTTATTGCCTGGCTGGGCATCGCGGTGAGCCATTACCGTTTCCGTCGCGGCTATGTTTCACAAGGTCTTGACCTGAAGAAACTGCCTTATCTGTCCGGTTTCTTCCCGTTCGGCCCGGTCTTTGCCTTTGTGCTGTGTCTGATCATCACGCTGGGCCAGAACTATCAGGCGTTCCTGAAAGATACCATTGACTGGGGCGGCGTTGCGGCGACGTACATTGGTCTGCCACTGTTCCTGATCATCTGGTTTGGCTACAAGCTGACCAAAGGCACCAAAGTGGTGAAATACAGCGAAATGGAATTCCCGGAACACGTTGAGAAATAACTGACCGGAACGGCTATTTTGTTGCAAAGGCGGAGCTCAGGCTCCGCTTTTTTAATACCTTTCTTTCCGTAATGCTTTGTTACTTCACCCCTGTTTCCCCGCGCCCGATCTCTCTGTAACCTTGATAGGTTCTGTAAACTGCATTGATAATCGTTATCATTTCTTTTATTGTTAGCCCCACTTCAGGGAAACGTAAAGGAATCGGAAGAAGATGAATTATCAGCAGAATTTTATCAGTACGCTGTTCAGCAAACGAATTGCTGGCGGATTATTAGGATGCACCCTTGGCATGTTGAGCCTGAGCGCTCAGGCGGTGACGGTCACGGATATTGCCGGAAGAACGGTCACGGTGCCGGATGACGTCCAGCGTGTAGTGCTGGGAGAAGGGCGGTTGTTCTTTGCCGTTTCCCTGCTCGAAGGCCAGAAGCCGTTTGACCGCATTGCGGGCTGGCAGGGCGATTTCCGTAAGCTGGATCCGCAAACGTACGCGATGTATCAGGCTAAATTTCCGCAGATCGACAAAATCCCGCTGATTGGTAACACCAGCGCCGACAGCATCAGTCCCGAAAAAGTGCTGACGCTGAATCCGCAGTTAGCGATTTTTGGTTTGTCAGGCCACGGGCCGGGCAAAGAAAGTGCGCTGGTGACACAGTTGCAGAAAGCCGGTGTGCCGGTGGTCTTTGTGGATTTCCGCTCGTCGCCGCTGAAAAATACGCTGCCGAGCATGGAATTGCTGGGCAAAGTGCTGAACCGCGAAAAACAGGCGCAGGACTATATCCGCTTTTATCAGGACAACATCAAACGCGTCACGGATGTGACGAAAGACATTCCTGAGCAGGATAAACCGAAAGTCTTTATCGAATTACGCGCTTCAACCGCGGATGAATGTTGCCGTTCTGCCGGTAAAGGCAACATGGGTGATTTCATCGATCAGGCGGGTGGGGTTAATATTGCCAAACCGTTGCTGCCGGGGCCGCTGGGTCTGGTCAATCTCGAAAAAGTGATTGCGGCGCAGCCGGATGTTTATCTGGTCAGCGGCGGCGGGAAACCGGCGAAAGCGGGTGATCCGGCGCCAACCGGGTTAGTGCTCGGCGCACAAACCACGCCGGAAGAAGCACGTGCCAGCCTGACGCCGCTCTTGCAGCGTAAAGGCATCAGCACGCTGAAAGCCGTGGAAGATGGCCGCAGTTTTGGCATCTGGCACAATTATTACAATTCGCCGTATAACGTGCTGGCCGTGCAGGTCTTTGCCAAAGCATTTTATCCGGAGAAATTTGCGGATTTGGATCCGCAGGAAACGCAGAAACAACTCTATAAGCAGTTCCTTGCCGTGGAACCGACAGGCACTTACTGGACGGACGCGGTTAAACCGGAAAGCGGCAAGTAATTCCCGCCGTCAGTTTTTACGTTAAAGAGACAGAAGCGAATCATGAGTACAACGACCGAACCCGCGCTGGCGGTGAAAGCCATTACCGACAACAGCGTGATGGGGCGATACCAGAATATCGTCCGCCGCCGTCTGTTAATCATGCTGGTCCTGGTGCTGGCGATTATCGTCTCACTGGTGATTGATTTCATTATGGGGCCGTCGGGGTTGTCACTCGGTACGCTGTGGAAAACGCTGTTCGATGCGGCAGCGGCAGATCCGGGCACGCGGGTGATTGTGTGGGATATCCGCATGCCTTACGCGCTGATGGCAGTGGCGGTGGGGATGTCTCTGGGGCTGGCGGGTGCAGAAATGCAAACCATCCTGAACAACCCGCTGGCCAGCCCGTTTACGCTCGGGGTTTCTTCTGCGGCGGCGTTCGGCGCGGCACTGGCTATCGTGCTGGGTATCGGCATTCCGGGGATCCCGGATCAATGGTTTATCTCCGCGAACGCCTTTATCTTTGCGCTGCTCGCCGCGCTGATGCTTGACGGCATCACCCGCTGGACGCGCGTCGCCAGCTCCGGCGTGGTGCTGTTTGGTATCGCGCTGGTCTTTACCTTCAACGCCTTGGTTTCCCTGATGCAGTTCATCGCCACCGAAGACACCTTACAGGGCTTAGTTTTCTGGACGATGGGCAGCCTGGCGCGTGCGTCGTGGATGAAACTGGGCGTGATGCTGCTGGCGTTTCTGATTCTGCTGCCGTGGTCGATGATGAGCGCGTGGAAGCTGACCGCACTGCGTCTGGGTGAAGATCGCGCGGTGAGTTTTGGTATCGACGTGCGCCGTTTACGTCTGGGCACGTTGCTGCGTATCAGTATTCTTTCCGCGCTGGCGGTGGCGTTTGTCGGGCCGATTGGTTTTATCGGGCTGGTCGCGCCGCACATTGCGCGCCTGATGTTTGGTGAAGATCACCGTTTCTATCTGCCGGCGAGCGCGCTGATTGGTGCGCTGGTGCTGTCGATGGCGTCGGTCGCGTCTAAAAATCTGGTGCCGGGCGTCATTATTCCTGTCGGTATCGTGACCTCGCTGGTCGGCGTGCCGTTCTTCCTCAGCATTATTCTTCGCCACAGGGGGAACGTCTGATGTCAGCGATGCTCGAAACCGATCCGCAAACGTTGCTCAATGCCGCCACGCAGGGGCTGCAAATCCGCGATTTCAACGCCGGTTATCCGAAGCGCCCTGTGATCCGCAACCTGAACGTACCTATGCTGCCGCGTGGGAAAATCACCGTGCTGCTCGGGCCGAACGGCAGCGGGAAATCCACCTTGCTGCGTTCGCTGGCCGGGCTTAACCGGGCGGAAGGACAGTTGCTGCTCGACGGTCACGACTTAATGCCGATGCCGTTTGCCCGCCGTGCGGAGCAGGTGGTGTATCTGCCGCAAACGCTGCCAGCCGGTGTACATCTGCATGTGCTGGAATCCATTATCGTGGCGCAGCGTGCTTCCGGCGGTAAAGGAAAAGCCTCTGAAGGCACGGACAGCGTGATGGCGCTGCTGCGTCAGCTTGGTATTGAACATCTGGCGCTGAGTTATCTGGATCAGCTTTCCGGCGGGCAGAAACAGCTGGTCGGGCTGGCGCAATCGCTGATCCGCCAGCCATCGCTGCTGCTGCTTGATGAACCGCTCAGCGCGCTCGATCTGAACTACCAGTTTCACGTGATGGATCTGGTGCGCAAGGAAACGCAAAAACGCAATATCGTGACCGTGGTGGTGGTGCATGACATCAATATCGCGCTGCGCCACGGCGACCGCGTGCTGATGCTCAAGGACGGTAATCTGATTGCTGACGGCGAGCCGGAAGCGGTGATCACCCCGGAAAGTCTTGCGCGCGTTTACGGCGTGCGCGGGAGAATTGAACGCTGCTCGCAGGGAACGCCGCAGATCCTCATCGACGGACTGGTCAGCGACCCTTCGATTTAAGTTCTGACGAAATAAAAACGGACGCAGCCAACGCAGCGGCGTCCGACTTTCACATTGTGAGCCTGAAACTAATAAAAACATCCTGATAAACCGGGCGGGTTTGTTCGCGCCGCGTTTACCGGTTTGACGGAATTTAATTACAACGTCCCGCACCGGCGGGGTTGTTTTATCTCATGGAGAGAAGAAATGGTTAAGGTCAAATTTACACCGGCGATCAAAGCCGGGCTGCTCGCTCAGTTGTTTGCCGCCGCGTGTCCTGCGATGGCAGAAGAGGTTTCTGAAGTGAAAGAAAAAGAAGACCAGATGGTGGTGACGGCTTCCGCCATCCAGCAAAACCTCAAAGATGCGCCAGCCAGTATCAGCGTCATCACCCGCGAAGACCTGCAAAAAAAACCGGTTCAGAACCTGAAAGATGTTCTGAAAGATGTGCCGGGCGTGCAAATCACCAATGAAAGCGACAACCGTCAGGGCGTCAGTATTCGCGGGCTGGGCAGCGGTTACACCCTGATTCTGGTTGACGGCAAACGCGTGAATTCCCGCAACGCCGTATTCCGCCATAACGATTTCGATTTAAGCTGGATCCCGGCGGAATCAATCGAACGTATCGAAGTGGTGCGCGGGCCGATGTCCTCACTTTATGGTTCCGATGCGCTGGGCGGCGTGGTGAACATCATCACCCGCAAAGTCGGCACCGCGTGGCACGGCACATTGAGCGCGGACACCACGGTTCAGGAACACCGCGATCGCGGCGACAGCGGCAACGGAAATTTCTTCGCCAGCGGCCCGCTGGTTGACGATCTGCTCGGCGTAAAAGTCTATGGCGCGCTGGGTAAACGTGAGAAAGATCAGGCCAGTTCCGCCAGCGGCAGCACCGGCCAGCCACGCATCGAAGGCTACACGTCGCGCAACGCCAATGTGGAATTCTCACTGACGCCAACCGAAGATCAGGATATGACGTTCGGCTACGGTATGGATCGTCAGGACAGAGATTCCGATACGCTGGATAAAAACCGCATTGAGCGCGAAAACTACTCGCTGGGCCATAACGGGCGCTGGGGGCTGGCGAATACTGAACTGCGTTTCTACGGTGAAAATATCGAGAACAAAAACGCTGAAACCATCACCTCGAAGAATAATTCCCTCGACGGCAAAGTGGTGATCCCGCTGGGGGATTACAACCAGTTCCTGACGTTCGGCGGTGAATACCGTAACGATAAACTCGAAGATGGCGTCAACATGAAGAGCGGCGGCAGCACGCAGGCCAACCAGTACGCGCTGTTCCTCGAAGACGAATGGCGTATTTTCGAAAGCCTTGCGCTGACCGGCGGCGTGCGGATGGACGACCATGAAAACTACGGCGTCAACTGGAGCCCGCGTGCGTATCTGGTCTACAACGCCACCGACACCGTTACGCTGAAAGGCGGCTGGGCATCGGCCTTCAAAGCGCCGTCCCTGTTACAGCTCAGCCCGGACTGGCAAAGTGCTTCCTGCCGCGGCAGTTGTAATGTGGTGGGCAGCAAAGACCTGAAAGCAGAAACCAGCGAAAGCGTGGAATTCGGCATGTACTACGCCGGTCAGGAAGGCTGGCTGGAAGATGTGAGCGCCAGCGCCACGGTTTTCCAGAACGATATCGACGACATGATCACCGTTATCCGCACCGCCAACCGCAATCTGGCGCCGACCTACGCGAACTTTGTCGGCTTTGATGCCAGCGGTAATCCGATCTTCCGTTACTACAACGTCAATAAAGCCCGCATCCGGGGTCTGGAAACCGAAGTCAGCCTGCCGGTTACCGACGTGCTGAACCTGAAGCTGAACTACACCTACAACGACGCGCGCGACCTGAGCAACGGCGGAAATAAACCGTTGTCCGAACTGCCATTCCACACCAGCAATGCCACGCTGGACTGGAAACCGTGGGATGCCTGGAGTTTCTACGTTTCCGCCAACTACAAAGGCAAAAGCCGCACTGTCACCGACGGTAACGCCACGCCGGGCGGATACACCGTCTGGAACACCGGCGGTTCGTATCAGGTGAATAAAGCCGTGAAACTGCGGGCCGGGGTGCTGAACCTGACGGATAAAGACCTGAACCGGGATGACTACAGTTATAACGAGGACGGACGCCGGTACTTTGCGGCTATCGACTACAGTTTCTGATTGCAGGAGGCCGCTGCAAAAGCGGCTTTTTTCTCGCTTGCAGCGAGGGGCTCGGATTGAGGATATTTTTGGTATGTCGCTGGCCGCGAAGACTCTTAGGCTCTGACCGAGAAGGTTTCGGTTTTTCAATTGCAGTGATCGCTTAACTCAGGTCAAGACCTTGGGTTGCCACCCAAACCGGCCTCAAGGGTGGTCTTTCGCCACCACCCTTGAGAATCCCGGGCTCTTTAACTGCGCGCTACCGCTCGCTGGCTATGTTTCAGGTACCACATCTATTGCCGCAAAATCCCGCCGCTGCGCGGTACCCTCAGTTCGGGTTGCAAACCTCGCAAAAACACGCTCGTTTTTTCACCACTCCTTCGGCGTCATTTTTGAAAGCGGCTGGAGGCTTTTTCACTTTATCACTGTGGATTGGTTTGCTCCTCCCCCCCGTGAGAGGGGAAGGAGCAAATCAGAAACACCAGCATTTATCTCCCGAATTACTTAGTCATTGGCCGCTTTCAAAACGACGTTGAGTGAGAGGTGAGAAACAGCGAGAGTCTTTTTCCGAGCAGGTTCGAACCCGAAGCGAAAGGACCGCGTAGCGGCGGCGTTTGCGGCAATAGCAGGATTTTCTGAAACATAGCCAGCGAGCGGTAGCGCTTGTTGAAAAAAAGCGTGGGAGATCAAAGAGGGAGGCGCTTTCCTCCCTCTTTGGCGGTTTCGGTGCAGTGCTTCAAGTGATCACTGCTCGTGAGAAACCGAAACCTTCTCGGTCAGCGATAAACCAAGTTATCTTCGATCTGAGCTTCCGGTGGAACCGGAAAAGTTTGCCAGCTTTCTAAAAGCGATCACTTCCCGCTCCACGCCTTCAGATTCTGCTCTCTGACAGATAATTTCGCTTCCGGCGACAACTTATTGTAATCCTTCGCCAGACCGCTCTCCCAGTCGCCGTACAGCGGGTTCGGCAGAACGATATATTGGGTGCCGAACTGCTGATGGTTCTGGTTCACGAAGGCGCGGCGCTGTTCGTTGTTCTGATGATAAGTGGCGGATCCGAAGTCATTCAGATTATCGCCCACGTATAAGACAACGTGATAACCGGCGGCTTTAACTGCGTCAAAACGAGCCTGTTTGTTGGAGGTATCGGAACTCAGCAGCACGGTTTTGTCGTTGGCGCCGGTGAAGCCCAGGCGGTTCATATTGTCGACGGTCGCGGCGTATTCGCTGGTTTTGCGGTTTGATACATAGAACATCGTGCCGCCGTGGGTATTCACGTAGTTGGCGAATTCAACAGCGCCCGGAACGGCGGTTGCCTGACGGGCTGCTGTCCATTGTGACCAGGTTTTACTGTCGAACGGTTTGTTCGCTTTGACCTGCCACGCGCTGTAAGCGCTGTTATCAAGCATAGTTTCATCAAGATCGACGATGACGGCTTTCTTTTGTCCCGCCAGTGGCTTGGCCTGGTCATACGCCATTTTTGCGGTGTTGAACGCCTGATAAGCCAGCGCCTGATATTCACCGGATTGCTGGAACCAGTTCAGCGCCATTACCGACTGATCGTTCAGTTTCTGCTGGGCATCCGGCTTTTGCTGCGCGCAGCCGGTGAGAGCCAGCATGATCAACGCACTGGTGGTGCAAAGCGAAATTTTATTCATTAGTCATCCCTATGCTTGTTAAGAAAGATTCGCATTCATGAAAATCGTTAAAACTGTAGCAGATTCAGCGGGGTGTGGAAGAGTTTATGACGATTAACGCGAGGCGTGCCGGAAAATGGCAGAAATGAAAAAAGCCGGAGGGTGAGTCCGGCCGAAAAAAATCAAAGACAGAGAAATAACAATGAGGGAGGATATTTGACTTAAATCAGAACTGATAAACCAGACCGACAGCCGTCACGTCGTCGTTATTCAGAGCCAGTTTATTGTCGTCAGACAGTTGGTTGATTTTATAATCAACATACGCGGACATGTTTTTGTTGAAATAATAAGTTGCCGCTACGTCAACATATTTAACCAGGTCTGCATCACCGATGTTTTCAATATCTTTCGCTTTAGTCTGAACATAACCCAGTGACGGACGCAGGCCATTTTCAAACTGATATTGTGCAACAGCTTCGAAAGTTTGTGTTTTATTAGCGAAACCGCTGCCAGCAGGTGCGCCAGCAATACCGCCAGGCACGGTAATAGCGATCATATTACGAGTTTCAGCATACATAGCGGCTAAATAAACACCGTTTGCATCGTATTTCATGCCGCCGGTCCAGGCGTCTGCTTTATCGCCTTTACCGTAAGTAGAATTGCTCTGGCCGGTTGTGCGGTCAGAAGAAGCATAAGCGCCACCGAAGCTCACGCCGGTATCACCCAGTGCGTAAGTGGTCGACAGGGCATAGCCGTCACCGTTTGCGGTGCTGCTGCTGCGGCCGTCGTTTTCGTTTTTGCCCTGGTACTGAACGGCAACGTTCAGACCATCAACCAGGCCGAAGAAGCCGCGGTTACGGTAGGTTGCCACGCCGTTGGTGCGGCCAGTCATGAAGCGGTCAGCTTTGGTGTAACCGTCGCCGCCGAACTCAGGGAACATATCGGTCCAGGCTTCAACATCGTACAGTGCGCCGTAGTTACGGCCATAGTCGATGGAACCGTATTGACCGAATTTCAAACCTGCAAAGCCCAGACGGGTTTTGGTACCGGTCGTGCTTGGCGTTTTGCTGTCAGATTCAGCGTGGTTCGCCATCACGTTGTATTCCCACTGGCCGTAACCGGTGATCAGATCATTAATTTGTGTCTGGCCTTTAAAACCGAAACGAATGTAACTCTGGTCACCGTCATTGCTGGCAGAATCAGAGAAATAATGCAGCCCTTTAACTTTACCGTACAGATCCAGTTTATTACCGTCTTTATTATAAACTTCCGCTGCGTGAGCTCCTGATGCAATCAGTAAACCAGGAATTAAAAGTGCCAGAATATTACGTTTCATGAATTTGTACCCTGCATTTTTTATTAAAAGCTTTTCTGGAAAGCTTTATATGAAGTCTTGTGGAAAGACGCTAATCATCATTTTTGCTATTCATTCCGCATTGGCTGGGAATTTTCTTAGCGAGGATTTTTTACCGTAGATTTGTGATCAATTTATGACAATCAGAAATGAACTTTTCTTTTTTTTACAAGTCCTCCACTTTTTATGCCGAATTATAAGGCGAATTTGGTCGTGATTTCGGGCTGCGCCGCAGGCGGGTCTGTGTGACAATAGACCCCAACATTCCTGTCCCGACGTACAAAAAAGAGATGCATGGCGCTTTCCCCCGCAGTAAAAAATCAGATAAGCCAGTGGTATAAAGCCCTGCAACAGCAGATCCCGGATTTCATTCCCCGTGCTCCGCAACGCGAGATGATTGCGGAGGTGGCGAAAGTTTTCTCCGGTGATTCTGCCCGGCATCTGGCCATCGAGGCGCCGACCGGCGTCGGGAAAACGCTGTCCTATCTCATCCCTGGCATTGCCGTCAGTCGCGAAGAAGAAAAGCCGCTGATTGTCAGCACGGCCAACGTGGCGTTGCAGGATCAGATTTTCAGTAAAGATTTACCGCTGCTGAAAAAAATCATTCCCGACCTGAAATTTACCGGCGCTTTCGGTCGCGGGCGCTATGTTTGCCCGCGCAATCTGGCGGCGATGAGCAATGAAAACGCGCAAGGCGATCTGGGATTATTTCTCGGCGATGAACTTGCGCCTTCCAGCGGTGAAGAACAGAAACTGTCAAAAACGCTGGAAACTGCGCTCTCACGCTACGAGTGGGACGGTTTGCGCGATCACTACCAGAAAACCATCGACGATCCGTTGTGGATAAAAATAAGCACCGACAAAGCCAACTGCCTGAGCCGTAACTGTCACTATTTTCGCGAATGCCCGTATTTTGTGGCGCGAAAAGAGATTGAAAGCGCCGATGTGGTGGTCACCAACCATGCGCTGGTGATGGCGGCGCTGGAATCTGAATCCGTGCTTCCGCCGGCCAAAGATTTGCTGCTGGTGCTCGACGAAGGCCACCATCTGCCGGAAGTCGCACGCGATGCGCTGGAAGTGGACGCCGAAATTACGGCCGTCTGGAACCACCTGCAACTGGACAATTTTGTGCGCCAGATTGAGCAGTGTCTGGCGCTGTTTACTCCGAAAAATCCGCCACCGCTGACCAATCCCGAGCGCCTGCAAAATCACTGCGCGGAGATGCGCGAGCTGCTGTTGCTTATTGAACAATCGGTGAGCCAGTATCTGCCGCCGGACCAGCCGGAAGCCGAGTACCGTTTTGAGCTGGGCGCGTTGCCGCCTGAACTGACGGAGCAATGCAGCCGTCTGTTTAAGCTGACCGACGGGCTGCGCAGTCTGGCGGAATTCATGGTGAACGATCTCAGCGAAAAAACCGGCAAGCACGACATCATGCGTCTGCACCGGGCGATTTTGCACATGAGCCGCATGCAGGGTTATCTCGAAACCATGAGCAAACTGTGGCGGCTGGCGGCGCTGGATAAAGCGTCAAACGCGCCAATCGGCAAGTGGGTGACGCGTACATATTTTGATAACCAGACGCATCTGGTGTTTCACTGCGCGGGTATCCGCGTCAGCGAACAGCTGGAAAAAATGCTGTGGCGCAAAGTGCCGCACGTGGTGGTGACGTCCGCGACGCTGCGTTCGCTCAACAGTTTCTCGCGCATTCAGGAAATGAGCGGGCTGAACGAAAAAGCGGGCGACCGTTTTGTCAGCCTCGATTCCCCGTTTAATCACGTGACGCAGGGTAAACTGGTGATCCCGCAAATGACGCTTGAGCCGGTTCTGGCGAACGAAGCGGCGCATTTGCAGGAGATGGCAGATTTCTTCCGCACTGAGCTGGCGAAAGGAAAACATACCGGTCAGCTGGTGTTGTTCGCCAGTAACCGCGCCCTGCAACAGTTCGTCTCACTGCTGCCGGATCTGCGTCTGATGCTGCTGGTACAGGGCGATCAGCCGCGCTATCGTCTGGTCGAGGAGCACCGCAAACGTGTTTCTGCGGGTACCACCAGCGTGCTGATTGGTCTGCAATCCTTCGCCGAAGGGCTGGATCTGAAAGGCGAATTGCTGACGCAGGTGCATATTCATAAAATTGCGTTCCCGCCGGTGGACAGCCCGGTGATTCTGACGGAAGGCGAATGGCTGAAAACGCTGAAGCGTTACCCGTTTGAAGTGCAAAGTCTGCCGAGCGCGTCTTTCAACCTGATCCAGCAGGTCGGGCGATTGATCCGCAGCCATGAATGCACCGGCGAAATCGTGATTTACGACCGCCGCTTGCTGACCAAAAGCTACGGTTCGCGCCTGCTGGCGGCTTTGCCGGTGTTCCCGATTGAGCAACCTGAAATGCCCGCGCCGGGGTCGGTAAAACGTCCGGATCTCCTTAAAACCGCGAAAAAAGAGCCCGCCCGTCGTCGTACGCGCCGCCGGTGATTTTTCTCGCAGAGTCTTGTTTACCCTGAATAAGCAGTTGAACTGATAAGGTAACGGTACGATGGATTACACCAAACTCATCAAAGAAGTCGGACGCGGAAAAAACCATGCCCGCGATCTGGACCGGGAGCAGTCGCACGCGCTGTATCGCGAAATCCTCGCCGGTGACGTACCTGATTTACAGCTCGGCGCGTTGCTGATTGCGTTCCGTATCAAAGGCGAAGCCGAAGAAGAAATGCTCGGTTTTTACAGCGCGATGGAAGAGTTTGTGATGCGCCTTCAGGCACCGAAAAATCGCCCGCTGCCGGTGGTGATCCCGACCTATAACGGTGCGCGCAAACAGGCGAACCTCACGCCGCTGCTGGCGATTCTGCTCAGCCGTCTGGGTTTACCGGTGCTGGTTCACGGTGTAGGCGAAGACCCGACGCGTATCACCAGCGCCGAGATTTTCCGCGCGCTGGGTATCGAAGCCGCCCGGTCTCAGGAACAAGCCCAGCAGCAACTTGACGCAGGCAACGCGCCGGTATTTGTGCCGGTTTCCGTTTTGTGTCCGCCCATTGAAAAACAGCTGGCCCTGCGCTGGCAGATGGGCGTTCGAAACAGCAGCCATACACTGGCAAAACTCATCACGCCATTTATCGGGCAGGATTCACTGCGTTTATCCAGCGTTTCTCACCCGGAATACGTGCAGCGCGTTTCCTCATTTTTCCGCCAGATCGATGGCCGCGGCCTGCTCACGCAAGGCACCGAAGGCGAAGTGTACGCTAACCCGCAACGCTTCCCGCAGACGCACTTTATCGCCGGTGGCGAGCAAAGCGTTCTGGCTGAAAAGCAGGAATTTACGGATGCCGTTATCCCGGCCTCAAAAGACGTCGCAGCGACAGTGGCCTTTATTCAGGGATGCCTGAATGGCGAACGTGATATCCCGCAGGCGATCCTGATTCAGCTCGCGTGTTGTCTGGTGGGGAGTGGCGTTTCGGGGGATTTAGCGGAAGCGCTGATGATCATAGAACAGGTGTTTTAATCCCAGACCGGGGATTAGAGGCGGTTTTCTCCCTTGCAGGGAGGGGCTTACAGCAGGTGCTAAAATTAGAACGAGATAGTTTCGGTTTTTCATGCGCGGTGATCGCTCAGCTCAGGTCAAAACCTTGGGTTGCCACCCAAACCGGCAAGACCTTGGGCTAGCCGCCCAAACTGGCCTCAAGGAACGCCTATCGCCGCGCCCCTTGAGAATCCTGGGCTCTTAAACTGCGCGCTGCCGCTGCCGCTGCCGCTGCCGCTGGGACGATGGACATGTTCAGCTGCTCCAGCATGTGGCGCAAATCCAGGCACTTCGTGCTGCCTTCACTCGGTCTTCGAGCCATAGGTCTCGAAGCCGCTCCGTTCAGCTGGATTTTGAGCGCGCCATCTCACCATTTTGAAAGACCTCACAAAATTGCCTTTGAATTACATAGCCAGTGGCCGCTTTCAGAAAGCTTGCCGAGCGAAGTGTTTCGAGACCAATGGCTCGAAACCGAGTAAGGGAACCGCGCAGCGGCAAGTTTTCGCGGCAATAGCTGTGGCACCTGAAACATAGCCAGCGAGCGGCAGCGCGCAGTTAAAAAAAACGCAGGATTCCAAAGGGTTTCGTTTAAAACCCTTTGGGCCAGTTTGGGCGGCGAGCCCAAGGTTTTGACCTGAGCTAAGCGAGCTCCGCGCATGAAAAACCGAAATTTACTCGTTCTTAGAAAGCCTGCTGTAAGCGCCAAAAACCGAACAGGGTATTCGGTTTAATACCCGGAAACTCCTCTTACCCTGTTCAAATGTGTGGTTAAAAGCTAAAATAGGGCATGTGTGAAATTTATTTCATGATTTTAATGGCTTTTTTAAAAGCATAACCTGAGGTTTTAGTTATGGAAACGTTACCAAGTTGCCCGACATGTAAATCTGAATTCACCTGGCAGGACGGTGAAATGCTCAATTGCCCTGAATGTGGACATGTCTGGGCACTGGCCGGTGATGCGGCGGGTGATGACGATACGCTGAAGGTCGTGGATGCTAACGGTAATCTGCTGGCGGACGGTGATTCCGTCACGGTAATCAAAGACCTGAAAGTGAAGGGCAGTTCTTCCATGCTGAAGATCGGCACCAAAGTGAAAGGCATCCGTCTGGTCGAAGGCGATCACAATATCGACTGCAAAATTGACGGTTTTGGGCAGATGAAACTCAAATCTGAGTTTGTTAAGAAAAACTAATCCCAAATTCTGAAGCCTGCCCGCATTCAGCGGTTTTGCCGTATCGACAGAACCGCTGACTGAACATACACTCAATGTAAAATCTCTTTAACATTCAGCAGAGAAGATTACATGAAACAGGCTCAGGACTATTTTAACGCCCTCAATCACGACTACCTCGAAGTCCACCGGAACAAAGAAAATCTGTTCTGGCAAAACTATATGGGCACCGGCGATGAAAATGTCTCCAGTGCTTTCTCCGCTGCCGAAACGGCTTATAAACGCTTTATCTCCGAACCGACCCGTCCCGCGCAGCTGCGTGAGGCCATCTCACGTCTCGAAAAACAAACGCCGGATGCAGAACGTGATGCGCTGCTGCACGGCCTTCGCGGCTGGCTGAGTTTCTTCGACTGCAACGTCATCGAAGACCCTGAAGCGCTGGCGCTGCTCGATGAAATCATTCAGGCGGAATCTGCGCTGTTTGGCAAACGTAAGCAGTACCGCATGACGCACATCAACAGCAAAGGTGAGCGCGTCAATGCCTCGCTGGGTGAGCTGCTGACCAATCAGGCGAATAACGAAAATGAAGCGTACCGCCGCAGTTCGCAAAACGCCTTACGTGAGCTGGAAGAGTGGCTGCTGCATAACGGCTTGCCGCAGCTGATCAGCCTGCGTAACCGCTTTGCGCGTCAGCTGGGTTATCGCAATTACTTCGATTACAAGGTGAATAAAACCGAGCGCATGTCGCCGGAACAGCTATTCGCCATCCTTGACCGGTTCGAAGAGCAGACGCGTGAGAGCAACACGCGCAGCCTGAATGAGCTGGTTGCCCGCGAAGGTGACGCCGCGCTGTTGCCGTGGAATATCCGCTTCGCCAGCGCCGGTGACGTGACCCGTCAGCTGGATCCTTACTTCCCGTTTGCCGATTCCCTGCGTCGCTGGATTGACAGCTTTAAGCGCCTGAACATCGGTTTCAACGGCGCGGAAATGCAGCTGGATTTGCTGGTGCGTGAAGGCAAATACGAGAATGGTTTTATGCACGGGCCGGTGCCGCCGTTTTATGACAACGGTAAATGGATCCCTGCGGTGATCAACTTCACCAGCCTGGCAAAGCCGGATCAGATTGGCAGCGGCGCAAGCGGGCTGAATACGTTGTTCCACGAAGGCGGCCACGCGGCGCACTTTGCCAATATCCGCCAGAATGCGCCATGCTTCTCGCAGGAATTTCCGCCAACGTCCATGGCTTACGCCGAAACGCAGTCGATGTTCTGCGACAGCCTGCTGGAAGACGCGGACTGGCTGAAACGTTATGCGAAAAATACGGCGGGTGAGCCGGTGCCGGATGAACTGATCCGCGCCAGTATCGAAGCCCGCCAGCCAATGCGCTCTTTTAACGAGCGCCATATTCTGCTGGTGCCGTATTTCGAATGGCAGCTTTATCAGTGGCCGGATGAAAAACGCACGCCGGAAGCCATGATTGCGCTGGCGCGTGACGTCGAAACGCATATTCTCGGCGTGACCGGCAGCCCGCGTCCGACGCTGGCGATCCCGCATTTACTGTCGATGGAATCCGCCTGTTCTTATCAGGGCTACCTGCTGGCGCTGATGGCCGTCGAACAAACGCGTGCGTTCTTCCTCAAACGTGACGGCTATCTGACCGATAACCCGGCGATTGGCCCGGATCTGGCGAAGCATTACTGGACGCCGGGCAACAGCGTCAGCCACGACGATACCTTGCGCAGCCTGACCGGCGAGGGCTTCAATCCGGATTATCTGGCGCAGGCGTGTAATCAGACGGTAGACGCCGCGTGGGAAGATGCGCAGCGCACGATTGAGAAGGCTTCTGAGCGTGAACAGCCGGAAGCCAGTTTCGATCTCAACGTGCATATTCGTGTGGTAGACGGGAAACGCATCCTGGCTGACAGCGCCGACGGCGATGAGGCAATGTGTCAGGATTTCGCGGATTTTGTCGATCAGAATTACGGTTCGAAATAACCGCGTCGTAGCGTAAAAAAAACCGCCATCCGGTGCTGAACCGGTGGCGGTTTTTTGATGGCTTAAATCGCGGTTATTGGCGGGCGTCGGGGCGTATTAAATCGAACCGAAAATCTTCAGAAATACCGTAGTAAGCCGAAGGGCCACCAGCACGCAAAACCGGCTCGGCGAGGGCGGTCTGATAAATACCATCAACCAGCAGGTGCGGCGCGATATGCACGGCCACCACTTCACCGAGCACCAGCCAGGTATCGATTTTTCCGCCTGCGGCGGTTTCTAACTGAATGCACTGCGTCAGCTTGCATTCAAAGTTTACCGGGCTTTCCAGCACGCGGTCGGCCGCCACAATCTTGCCCGGCTGCGGCGTCAGGCCAGCAAACGCAAATTCGTCTTCGCCGCGTTCCAGCGTGGCCGAGCTTTCATTCATTTTGACCGCCAGCGGGCGCGTGGTCAGATTCCAGACAAACTCGCCGGTTTCGACGATATTCGCCACGCTGTCTTTCCAGCCGCTGCTGGCGAAACCAATGATCGGTGGACGATAATTGAAGCAGTTGAAGAAGCTGTAAGGCGCCAGATTTCGCTGACCGGCGGCATTGCGCGAGGAGATCCAGCCAATCGGACGCGGGCCGACAATGGCGTTTAACGGGTCATGCGGCAGGCCGTGACCGCTTGCAGGTTCGTAATAATAACGATCATCAACGCTCATGATATTCCTCAGTTAAAAGATTCATCAAAACACTGATTCGTACATTACCCGTTTTAAACAGGCACTGAGCGTTTTTATGTGCCCGGATGCGCGCGGCAGGCCGCCCTGGTTTGTGTTATCTTGTGCGCCATTAATGAATATCAACGCCCCATCGCATGCTTTGTGCGTCGCGCAACACCTTTCGGAGAGTCAATCAGGTGGAAAAAAAGAAAGTCTTCCCTCAGGAAAAAAGCGGTCTTCACCCGCGAAATCGTCATCGCAGCCGCTATGATTTCCCGGCCCTGATTGCCAGCAGCCCGGAACTGGCGCCGTTTGTCAGTGAAAATAAATGGGGCGATCTGTCCGTCGATTTCGCCAATCCGCAGGCTGTAAAAGCGCTGAACCGTGCTTTGCTGCGTGACTGCTATCAGATTGAAAACTGGGACATTCCGGCAGACTATCTTTGCCCGCCAATTCCGGGCCGCGCTGATTATGTTCACCATCTGGCTGATTTGCTGGCCAGCAGCAACAACGGCAATATCCCGCAGGGTAAAGACATTTCCGTGCTGGATATCGGTGTGGGTGCGAACTGTATTTATCCGATTATCGGCCTGCGTGAATACGGCTGGCGTTTCACCGCCAGTGAGATTGACCCGGTTTCGATGGCTGCCGCGAAGAAAATTGTCGCGACCAACCCGCAACTGACCAATCAGGTACGTTTCCGTTTGCAGGCGAAACCGCCGCGTATTCTCGATACCATTATCCGTCACGACGAGCGTTATGATGCCGTGCTGTGCAACCCGCCTTTCCATGCGTCGGCGGCAGATGCGGCGTCAGGCAGCCAGCGTAAACGTCAGAATCTTGGGCTGGATCGCCGTGCCGGTACGGCGGATCTGAACTTCGGCGGTCAGCACAATGAACTGTGGTGTGAAGGCGGCGAAGAAGCGTTTGTTGTCCGCATGGCGGAAGAGAGCGCCGGTAAAGCACAGAACTGTTTCTGGTACACCGTGCTGGTATCTAAAAAAACAACACTTCCGCTACTGTATGACGCGCTCAACGAAGAGGGTGTGACGGATATCCGCACCATCGAGATGACGCAGGGGAATAAAATCAGCCGCTTCGTCGCCTGGACTTTCCTGACGCCATCGCAGCAAAAAAGTTGGGCGATTAAGCGCTGGTCAGTCTGATCACGTTGTAATCTTCTTTATTCCAGCCTGTTATTCTGACGACAAACAGGCTGGAAAAAATACTCCTGCCTGACCTTTCTTTTTCATTGGATTAAATTATGCTTAATTCACTATAAGAAAGTTGATTAATTATCCTGATAATGATTTATCGCGTGATTTTATTTAAACGCGTTTTGTTTAGCTTCAGCAAACCTGCCTAAAACCCGCCCAGGGGTCAGACTAATGTTCTGTGGATTATCGTTATTTGACGAATAACCCACAGGTATTAGCACGTGTGTATTTTTTAAATTAATTGCGACCACGCATTAATTCACGTTATCAGCCACAGGGTGTCTGTCCTATGCAATTATTTTCTCATCAGTTTAGTACGGCATGGCGTGATAAATTCGCAGCACTTCAGGACGCTGTACCGATGATTGTCTTCACGCCAGACGGCGTGGTGCTTGAGGTCAATGACCTGTTCCTTAAGGGCATGGGCTACAACAGGCAGGAAGTCGTTGGTCAGCCTCACCTGATTTTCTGCACGCCAGAGTTCGTTGCCAGCGATGCCTATCGCTTGCATTGGGAAGGTTTACGGCAGGGAAAGTCCATCAGCGGGAATATTAAACGAGTACATAAAAGTGGAAAATTAATCTGGCTCGAAGCCACTTATGTTCCTGTTAAAAATAAACAAGGCAAAGTCACTGAAATAATTAAAATTGCCAGTGATGTCTCTGAAAGAATTACAGAATCGCACGAGCATCAGGGAATTTTACAAGCACTTGACCGTTCAATGGCACTGATTACCTTTACCCCCGAAGGTAATGTGATTTCTGCAAACAATAACTTCCTGAAAGTCATGGGTTATTCTCTGCAACAAATCAAAGGCCACCCTCACGCGATGTTTTGTCTGCCGAAGTTTGGTGATACCCACGAATATAAAAATCACTGGCAGCGTCTGCGTAACGGAGAATTTATCCTCGGGCGTTTCGAGCGGATGAACGGTCGCGGCCAGGCAATCTGGCTGGAAGCCAGCTACAACCCGGTCATGGATGATGACGGCAAGGTGCTGAAAATCGTCAAAATCGCACAGGATATTACCAGCCAGATGGCGCAGCAGCGTCAGCAGGAAAGCATGATGACGCACGTCCACGAACTGTCGCTGACGACGGACAAAACGGCGGCAGAAGGGGTCACCATCGTCCAGAAAGCCGTGGAAGATATGCAGGAAGTCGAAGCGCTGGCGCGCCGTACGTCGGACATTATCGGCCAGCTCGGGCAGACCTCTGAAAAGATTGGTGAGATGGTGGATACCATCCGGCGCATCTCTTCGCAAACCAACTTACTGGCGATTAACGCCACCATCGAAGCCGCGCACGCGGGCGAACAGGGCAGGGGATTTGCCGTGGTCGCCGGTGAAGTGCGTTCGCTGGCGGATCAGTCGCGGAAAGCCGCCGTGGAAATTGATCAGCTGACGCAAAGCATCCGCGACGGTGTGATGGCGGCAATCGACGGCATGGGGAACTGCGTTAACCGCGCGGGCGGCGGTGTCGCGCTGAGCCGCAATGCGGGCGATGTGATTAATCAGGTCAATCTGGGGATGCAGGATCTGGTGCGGATGATGGCGGAGTTTTCGGTTATCACCGGGGATCAGGGGCAAACGAGGCATTAGCGGGAGGCGGGAGCTAAAAGTAGCTTGTGAAATTTTCAAAGATTACAGACATTTGGTTAGCTCCTCCCCCTGCGAAGGGGGAGGTTGGGAGGGGGTTTAGCAGGCAACTAAGCTGCTGCAACCCACACCCCATCCCGGCCTTCCCCTCGTGAGAGGGGAAGGAGCAAATCAAAACCATCTTGCAGTGATGCTTCGAATTACATAGCTCCCGAGCCGTTTTTGCGGCAACAGAGGCGGCAACTGGATTATAGTCAGCAAGCCCAAGGTGTTGACCTTAAACACTGTCTCTGCACCGGCCATCTGTAACCCCCACCGACGGGGCATCGGCATAAAGTTGAACCGCCTGCCTCGGCATCTCGATCCCTGCGGCGGCAAAGTGATTCTTCACTAAACGGTCAAGCGCATACTGCACCGTCCACTGTTCCAGCGCTTTTGTGCGCACCAGCACCCGCAGGGTGAAGAACTGATCGCCTAATCCCACGACGCCCTGATAAATCGGTTCGCCGAGCAATAACGGTTTGATGTTCTCATCCTGTTGCAGCGCTTCTACGGCCTTACGCAGGACGGCGTTGGCGGCGTCCACGTCTTCATTGCGGCTGACGTTATAGCTGGCCCGGTAGACGCCAAACTCACGTTCATAATTCGAAAGCGTCGTTATCGAAGAGTAGGGAACGATGTGATACACGCCGTAGATATCGCGCAGGCCAATCGAGCGGATGGTCATGCGTTCAACCGTGCCGCTGATGCCCATCACCGTGACGTATTCGCCGGTATTCATACCATTTTCGAACTGGATGAAAATACCGGTGATCACGTCTTTCACCAGCGTCTGCGCACCGAAACTGACGGCCAGACCGAGCGCACCTGCACCGGCCAGCAGCGGGGCGATATTCAGCCCGACCTGCGAGAGCATGATCATAATGGTGATCGTACAAATCACAATCGCGAGGACGTTGCGGAAGAGGGTCAGCAGCGTGCGCTCACGGGCGCTCGGACGTGCGCCGTTACTCAGTTCCTGCGCCAGACGATGTTCAATCACGCTGGCAAGCAGCGTCCAGGCCACAATGGCGAAGCACAGAATAAACAGCATATGGCCCAGACCGCTGATCACTTTCTCGCCGGTCTCCGTCATAAACCATTTGTTGAGATTGAAAATCTGCCACGCGTCGAGCAGCGAGAGCGTCACGCTCAGCACCACCAGCACGCGGATGATTTTCAGACCCGCCGGAATGTAAGAATTAATGCGCTTTTGCAGCAGCGGATAGCGGCGGTTAACGTCGTCGGGCAGGGTGATACGGCGGTTAATCCAGCGCGAAAGCAGGCCGGAGATCAGCGCGCCGATGCCGATAATCACCAGGCTTTTAATCGTTGCGGCCATCATAAAGCGCAGACTTCCGGCAAAATCAAACTGCGAAAGAAAGAACAACACCACGAAATAACTGACCGCCAGAAGATGCCAGACATGCCCGAGGGCGCGGAGAATGACGCTGAAAAATGCCATCGAACGTTCAGCCAGCAGGTTGAATTCATGATGGATTGTTCGGCGGTTATGCAAAATCAGCCAGCTGGCGTAAACCGTCAGGGCCAGCATCACCACGAAATTCACCACAGCGGCGGTGGTGTAATTGATTTGTGTGGCAACCACCGGTACGCCGACCATCAGCGCGTAGCCAATCAGCCCGCTGACCCACGCCAGGCGGGTATTCCAGTAGCGCGCCGTGACATCCGCCAGCGGGAAAGGGCGCAGGTAGCTGAAGCCGGGCGCAAAGATCAGGCGCAAAACGGCTTTGAAGAATTCAATCACCGCGAAGGCGCTGAGGAACAAAGCCTGCAGGCGCGCAATCAGCGGGCTGCCGCCGTTGAAATATTGCGTGAACAAATTACCGGCGGCGACGGTCAGCAGCAGAATTCCGAGGTCAACTGCGAAAGCCCCGATAATGCTGGCGGGCAGTTTGTACCAGTGGGCTTCTTTCAGACGCGCATGGTTTCCCCAGCGTCCGAGGCGCAGATAAAGCGGCCCGATTAGCCGGCGAATCAGATGGAAAAACGCAAAGGTCACGGCGACGGTCAGCAGAAAATACCCCAGCGCCGGGAAGAAACGTGCGGCATTAAAATGATGCTGCGGGCCGGAATTGATGGTGTCTTTAAGCTGCTGTACGCGCTTCATAAAGCCGGAAGCGGTTTGCTGCGTGGTATCCACCAGCTGGTCAATCAGCGAAAGCTGTTCAGCCTGCGGAGCGGTGTTTTCGGCAGGCGCTTTTGTTGCCGGCGTGGTTCCGGCGGCTTCCCGCAGATGGGTAATCAGTTGGGCGCGGGCTTTATCATCCTGAAGAATATCGGCCAGCGCGGCGTAAGAAGCTTTCTGTTGATCGGCAGCGGCGGGTTTTTCCTCAGCCGCATGGCTGAAGGCGCTGAACAGGGAGATTGTGATAAACAGCAGAGCTGAAAATATCGGTGTCTGGATGCGGTGAGCCAACGGAGTCCTGTCGTTATGCGGCATTGTTCCTCTCTCAAAATAGCGTTAGTCGGAAGTGTTGCTGCCCTAAGGGTAAAGCATCGGTGACGGTATTGTAGAAAAATTGTGGCAAGAATTTGTGAAAGGACGTGCTACAAGGCGTGGTCAGGGTACTGGTTCAGGCCGCGAAATCGTCTGCCAAACCCCCTCCCGGCCTCCCCCTTCGCAGGGGGAGGAGTAAACCGGATAATTTTTTTTATTCGAATTCAGTGAATTAACCGCATTAATCTTTCGAATTACATAGCCAGTGGCCGCTTTCAGAAAATTTGCTGAGTGAGTGTTTCGAGACGTGAGGCTCGAAGACCGAAACGAAGGTACCGCGGAGCGGCAAGTTTTCGCGGCAATAAGGAGAGTTTCTGAAACATAGCCAGCAAGCGAAGCGCTTGTTGAAAAAGCGGGGAGGAATCCAAAGGAGGGAAAGCACTTCCCTCCTTTGGTCGGTTTCGGCGCTGCGCGTTAAGAGATCACCGCTATTGAGAAACCGAAATATTCTCAGTCTGCGTTCGCAGTAAAAACCGCCGGCCTCCCTGCAAATCAGGAAACGTGTTGCAGGAACTCCCGCAGACGCTCACTCGGTGGGTTATTCACCAGATCTGCCGGTTTACCGTCTTCCGCAATACGCCCTTTATCGATGAAGATTAACCGTGATGCCACTTTCTCGGCGAAGCCGACTTCGTGCGTCACGATAACCATCGTCATGCCTTCTTCGGCCAGCTGCTTCATGACGGTCAATACTTCATGACGCAGTTCCGGATCCAGCGCAGAGGTTGGCTCATCAAACAGCATCAGTTTAGGTTTCACCGCCAGCGCACGGGCAATCGCCACACGCTGTTGCTGTCCGCCGGAAAGTTCAGACGGGTAGTGGTTACCGCGCTCGGAAAGACCGACTTTTGCCAGCAATTCTTTCGCCAGTTTATTGGCTTCATCTTTCGACGCACCACGAACGCGGATCGGGCCGAAAGCCACGTTTTCCAGCGCTGTCATGTGCGGGAACAGATAGAACTGCTGGAAAACCATACCGGCTTCCTGGCGGATCAGACGTTCGTCGACTTTCGGGTCATTCACTTTCAGGCCATCGACAATCAGCTCGCCGGACGTGATTTCTTCCAGCTTGTTGATGCAACGCAGCAAAGTGGATTTACCGGAACCAGATGGCCCGATAATAACCACGACTTCACCCTGAGAAATGTTCAGATCGATGTCGTGGAGCACCTGGGTTTTACCAAAGTGTTTTGAGACGTTCTTGAATTCAATCATATAATTTTCAGTTTGCGTTCTAAGCGGCGCAGAACAAAGCTCAGAGCCAGCGTGATGATCAGATAGATAACGGCAACCGCACTCCAGATTTCCATGGCGCGGAAGTTACCGGCGATGATTTCCTGGCCCTGACGGGTCAGCTCGGCGACACCGATGACGATAAACAGCGAGGTATCTTTGATACTCACAATCCACTGGTTGCCCAGCGGTGGCAGCATGCGGCGCAACGCCAGCGGCATGATGATGTAACGCAAGGTCGCACGACGCGACAGACCCAGCGCCAGGCCCGCTTCGCGGAAACCATTATGGATAGACAACACGGCGCCACGCGTAATTTCAGCGATGTATGCACCTGAGTTGATCATGATTGTCACCACCGCCGCGCTGAACGGGTCGATACGCAGATCGGGAACCATCATCGGCAGTGCGAAATAAATGAACATTACTTGTACGACAATAGGCGTACCGCGAATGAGCTCGATAAATACCAGTGCGATGTTGCTGCTAAACCAGCCACCAAACGCGCGGGCAAAACCCGCAATCACACCAATAATCAGACCGCCAACCAGACCGAGGACCGAAATCCACAATGTCATCTTGGCGCCTTCGAGCAGGATAGGCAGAGCGGGCCAAATTACGCTCCAGTCAAACTGCATGGATTATCTCCTGGTAAAACAACAAACTGCGCCTGTCCGGAGAATTCCCCGTCAGGCGCTTCTTATCAAGTCAGATTTCTATATAGAGGAACGACTTAAATGAAAAAAACTTACTTAGGTTCAGTATCGAACCATTTTTTGTAGATTGCCGCGTAAGTACCATTCTCTTTGATGGTTTTCAGAGCCGCGTTGGCTTTCTCACGCAGGTCACTGCCTTGCGGGAAGGCGATACCGTATTGCTGACCAGCCAGTGAATCACCGACGGCCTTGAACTGGCCTTTACCGGCAGTTTTGATGAAGTACAGAATGTTCGGGGTGTCGTGCATTACAGCATCAGCACGGCCTGTCCCCAGTTCCATGTAAGCGCTGTCGATGTTCGGGAACTGACGCAGATCTTTGGTCTGCACGTTGGCTTTCATGTAGTCAACGGAGCTGGTGCCGCTTTTCACTGCAACCACTTTGCCTTTCAGATCATTAACGCTTTTGATGGCGTCGTTGTTGCTCTTAACCATCACCATCAGGCCGCTGTTGTAGTAGCCGTCAGAGAAGTCGATCGCTTTTTTACGCTCTGGCGTAATGGTGATACCGGCCAGTGCCAGATCGATGTTGTGAGTTTGCAGGGCAGGGATGATGCCGCCGAAATCCATTGGTTTCAGTTCATAAGAGACTTTCATCTCTTTGGCGACCGCGTCCCACAGGTCGATATCGAAGCCGACATACTTGTCGCCTTGTTTGAATTCAAACGGTACAAACGCAGTGTCGGTAGCTACGATCAGTTTTTTGTCTGCGGCGTGTGAGCTAACGGCAAAGGCCAGGGTCAGCGCGGCCAGGGAAACTTTTAAGAGTGACTTCATCAGTGAATTTCCTTTGTACATATTATGGGAACGACCTTATGTTACGACGCTTAACTGCAAAATTCATGCCATTATTCATCTATTTTAAAATTCAATGGCTTATCGTCTTGCTGAACCGTTCAAGCTGCAGATTAATCCGGAATTGCACATTTGTGGTGCATTGTTACATCTTGCAATGTTCTCTCATGGTGCATCGCGTCATCATTAACCAGATGTTGTATTTTAAACAATCATTAATTAACAATCATGCCATCCAAATGATAACTCGCTCTAACTTTTTCAGAACGTGCGTAAAACCACTGCTCAATATTGAAGCAAATGTAAAGAGGGGAAGGGTGGGATCTGAGGAAAAACCGAGGTGGGTTGAACCATAATGGTGCAACCCGTCATAAGAAAAAAATCTAGCGCAGCTGGCTGTCTTTACTTCCCCGGCGATTATATCCGGCATGATCCTGCTGCTTTTTATCCAGCTCAGCCTGGCAGGTGACGCAATACTGAACGCCCTGAAGCGCTTTCCGGCGAGCTTCCGGGATCGGCTCTCCGCATTCCCGGCAAAAATGGGCACTTTCGCCATGTCCGAGCGACTGTCGTGCGCGGTCAACCGCGTCATTTACCGTTGAATCAATCTGGTCCTGAACGGCGCCATCTTGCGCCCATCCGCTTGCCATGATGACCTCCGGAAAAGTAAAACGGGCTGGCATTAAAGGCCAACCCGCTTCGCATTAATCACTCAGATGACCGCAGCCTGATCCTGCGGTGCCGGAATGTGATTACTCGATATTAGATTCGATAAACCACAGGAATTTATCCAGGTCGCGGGATGCAGCAGTGAAAATATCTGCGGTATCTTCGTCTTCCACTTCGCTGATGGCTTTGCGGGTATCGTTAGCCACAACAGCATAACGTTCAGCCAGCGCTTTCAGGTGTTCCTGTACGGTGTGGATATTGGTCGGGTAGCTTTTCAGCGGGGTTTTATCGTTAACAACCTGCACGGTACCCAGCGCAACGCCACCTAACTGAACGACACGTTCTGCGATGGTGTCCTGATGGTCGATAATCGCAGTGCGGAAGCCGTCGAGCATTTCATGAACGGCAATAAAGTTTGCGCCACGCATGTTCCAGTGTGCCTGTTTGGTGATCAGCGACAGATCAATATATTCAGTCACCAGACGGTTAAGCACTTTGATGGTATTGAGTTTGACGCTCTCATCTAAATCGTTGCGTGTGTAGATAAGTTCAGAAGATTTCGTTTTGACCAGTTTAGCGGTACTCATATTCATATCTCCTTGTTTCATTAAAATAAACGCTAAATAATGTATTTCGTAACTGCATTTAGTATAGCAATAAATCACAATTTTGCAGGACAGTCGTTCCTATCGTTCTGATAGCGTGTGTCTAAAAGGACTGTCTCGCCGACCTGTTAAACCTATCATACTGATTTCTCAGATGCATAGGATTCATCCGTAATTGTATTTTTTATCCAGGAATTAATAAGTACTAATAGTGATAATTATTTTCATTTAAGTGTGATGAATATTTTTCAATGTAACTTCTGGTGTGAATATATATTCATAATGCTCATGGGTAATGGCGGGAAATAACAGTCAGACCGGGTAATTATTTATTTTGAATAGAATTAGCCAAAACGGCAGAAGAATATCTGCCGTTTTATATAAATAACTTGAAAGGATTACAGTGCCAGCGTTCCGCTGTAAAGCACTGCGCCGGTCGGTTGTCCGGTTGGAGAACCGCCGCGAGGTTCGAGGCTGATTGCCAGCGTATAACCCGGGTCCGGCATTTTTGCGGCCAGCGTTAACTGCGTTGGTTGCTGCGTGTTGAGCAAGCCGAGCGAACGCGGTTTGCCGCCCGGCGGAATAGCCCACAGTTCCAGACTGCGGTCAGCCGCCAGATCCGGTGCGCTGAGCGGTGTCAGCAACAGGCTGCGCGTGCTCATATCGACGCTGACCACCCATTGCCCGTTTTGCTGCCCGGCGCTGCTGGCCAGAATGGCGACCGGCGTTGGTGCGGCGGGTTGTACCAGAAGGTGAGGGATCAGCAACAACGCGGCCAGCCCGGCGGCCAGCGCCCAGCCAATGTATCCGCGCATCGGTCTTTTCGCCGGAGCAGGGCGTTTTTCGGGTTGTAAGGCCAGATTGTGCTGAATGCGTTTCCAGACCGAAGCGGGTGGGATCACCGGGATAATCTGATTATCGAGCTGGGTAAACGCCTCCTGCCAGCGGGCGACTTCAGCCGCTAACGTCGGGTCATCGCGCATTTTGCGCTCGAACTGAATCCGCGCCGCGCCGCGCAAGGTGCCGAGTGCATATTCGGCTGCGAGGGCAGCCTGATAATGGCTTCTGCTTTTCATAGTCCGACGCAGCTCTTAAGGTGATCCAGGGCGCGACGGATCCAGCTTTTTATCGTCCCCAGGGGTTGTTGTAAATGTGAGGAAACCTCGCCGTGAGACAGGCCCTGATAATAGGCAAGGATCAGGCTCTGTCGTTGTTCTGCGGGAAGGTGCGCCAGGCAAGCCGCCAGAATTTTGGCATCGCTGTCCTGTTGCAGCCGTTGCAAAGGCTCATCAACGTCGCTGGCGTCGCTGTTCATGACGTCGTCATCCAGCTCATCGAGCTGATTGTCGCTCCCGCGCATCCAGTCGATGGCGCGGTTGCGGACAATGTGTGTCAGCCAGGTCATCGGGGAACTGAGCGCCGGATTATACGAACCGGCGCGGTTCCACGCAGTGATGTAGCTGTCGTGCAAAACTTCTTCTGCCCAGGCGTGCCGGCGCAACATGCGTAATGCGACGGCAAACAACCGGGGGGACGTCAGACGGTATAACTGCTCAAATGCCTGTCGGTCGCCAACGGCCATGGCGCTCATCAGTTCACGCTGTACTTCCAGCGCATTCTCTGGTGTTGGCTTAACTAAAAAATTGTCATGCATTCGCCCGTCCTGACTTGCTGAGGTGCTGTTTCATAAAGAAATCATGCCCTCAGTATAGTCGGTATTATTTTGGCATCAGGACGGTATCAATGACGTCGATCACACCGTTCTTCTGCTGGACGTCATAAGTGCTGATATTGGCGATATTCCCTTTGCCATCTTTAAGCTGAATATTGTGCGGGCCGTTATTGAGGATCCACAGTGGCTGGCCGTTTACGGTTTTCAGTTCTGCGGTGCCGTTGCCTTTTTTCAGCAGTTTTTCGAGATCTTTCATTTCATATTTACCCGCAACCACGTGATACGTGAGGATGCTGGTCAGTGTGGCTTTGTTTTCCGGTTTCACCAGACTTTCAACGGTGCCAGCCGGTAATTTAGCGAAGGCGGCATTGGTTGGGGCAAACACGGTGAACGGGCCTTTACCCTGTAAAGTATCGACCAGACCTGCGGCTTTAACGGCAGCCACCAGCGTGGTGTGATCTTTAGAGTTCAGGGCATTTTCTACGATATTTTTAGACGGATACATTTCAGCGCCACCGACCATGGTGGTGTTTTGAGACATCATTGCAGCCATTGACGCAGTGCTCAGCAGAAGAGAAGCACAGATAGCAGTACGGAGTAATGTTTTCATGATGGTGTCCTTCGTAGGTTAAGTAGGTAAGGTCTTGCCTCACATCTATACATACGAATGACCCCCTGCTTTTGGATGCAGGAATAGATGAAATAAAATGAAAAATCCGAAAGTATTTTTCAACATATTGATAGAAAAGAAAAAAACCACATCAGGATGACGTGGTTTTTTTGAAAATTCAGCGCGGATTTACTTTCCTGAAGGATTATTGCCCGGAATATCGACCGTTTCTATTTTGGCTTTGCGTTGAAGCGTCAGCGTCGAACCGGCAGACGCCGCAATAATCGCGGCCAGCCCCAGCCACTGTGAGGCCGTCAGGAACTCACCCAGGAAAATTATCCCTGAAAGTGCTGCCATCGCCGGTTCCATGCTCATCAGCGTGCCAAACGTTTTGGCCGGGAGTTTGGTCAGCGCCATCATTTCCAGCGAGTAAGGGATTGCAGAAGTGAGCAGGGCGATCAGCAGGCCTAACGGCAAAATCTCCCAGCTGAAAATAGAGGTATGCGCCTGCGCGACCCCGATCGGAAAGAAGATCAGTGCGGCAATTACAGAGCCTATCGCCGCCGTACCCGGCCCGTAGCTGCTGCCCGCTTTCTGACCGGCAAGAATATAAACGGCCCAGCAGGCACCGGCAATCAGCGCAAAACAGGCACCTTTCAGATCTACTCCCCCCGCGCTTTGCCCCAGTGGCAGCAGGAACAATAGCCCGGCAACGGCCAGCACGATCCAGATGAAATCGACCGGACGGCGCGAGGAAAACATCGCAACGGCCAGCGGACCGGTGAATTCGAGTGCAACAGCGATCCCTAACGGCACGGTACGCAGCGCCAGATAAAAGCTGTAGTTCATGCAACCGAGCGCCAGGCCGTACATCAGCAGCGCGCGGAAATTACCGCCGCGCATTTTAAGCCGCCACGGTCGGAAATAGAGAAGTAACAGAATAGAACCGATGCCCAGACGCAGCGCAGTCACCCCTTGCGGCCCGACGACCGGAAACAGCGTTTTGGCCAGCGACGCACCACCCTGTAATGAGAGCATCGCGACGAGTAATAAAAGGATGGCGATCAGCGGTGAAGCTTTCCGGGGTAACGCGGGAAGTGGCGGGCCATTATTATGTGCCGCGTCCTGAGAGTCCTGCGGCTGATTTTGTTCTGACTGTGACATCCATTGCGCCTTTTGAGGTGATCCCATGGATCCGGAATCTTCAGATTTATAGTTTTGAAAAGAAAGGTAAAGCACAGTCAGTGTAGTGGGAAATCACGCGGGAAAAAATCCTCAAAAAAAAGTTTTTTCAGAATGCGTTTCTTAAAAAATTGTCAAAAAGTGGCGTTTTTTTGCCCAAAAATTTAGGAATTATCTGCTAATTCCAAAAAGTTCAATAAGTTTATCTTATAGTTTTAGTGACGAAAATCTCAATAAATTTAGATAGATACTAAGTACTGGAAACTTTTTGTTACACCATATGATGCTTTGGACATCTTAATTGAGGCAGAGTTTCACACTGGTTTTTGTTATATTTTGGAACGTGAAGGTTACTTTGGTTTCTCTTTTTGAGGTGGTTTATGAAAAAAATTGCATGTCTTTCCGCATTAGCTTGCGTCGTAGCACTGGGTGTTTCCTCTAGCGCATTCGCTGGTACCAGCACCGTTTCTGCTGGCTACGCTCAGGGTGACGCACAAGGCGTTGTAAACAAAGCAAACGGCTTCAACCTGAAGTACCGTTACGAGCAAGATAACAACCCACTGGGCGTTATCGGCTCTTTCACTTACATTCAGGACGATAGCAACCCGACTTCTGGTGACTACCGTAAAGCACAGTACTACGGCATCACTGCAGGTCCTGCATACCGCATCAACGACTGGGTTTCTGCTTACGGCGTGATCGGTCTGGGCTACGGTAAATTCCAGTACAACGAAAACGTTGCCTCTACCGCTAACCGTGAAAAATCAGACACCAGCGATTATGGTTTCTCTTACGGTGCTGGTCTGCAGTTCAACCCAATCCAGAACGTTGCTCTGGACGTTTCCTACGAACAGTCCCGCATCCGCAGTGTTGATGTTGGCACCTGGATCGCAGGCGTGGGTTACAGCTTCTAATTCTTCGCCCTGTGTAACGCTTGCCGTTACCCAATCGCGAAAACAAAAACCGCTCGAAAGAGCGGTTTTTTTATGTCTGTGAACTGGTACAGCATCGTTAAAACTCCTTTTCATTGATCGTACAACCAGCGGCCTGCTTTGGCCGATTCTATTAACATTCCTATGGTGAAATCAGGTACGGGAATAAGAATTCTTTTTTTAAAAGGATTCCATGAAATAGGTTCATACGGGTAATATTTTTCAATATTAAAGTTATCTCTCTGAACGTTAAATTCAGAAAAGTACTTATCCATTAAATCTTCAGCCTCACCGATATCTAACTTCAAATCTGTATCCAGATCCGTTTCCGGCGTAAAAACTTCCTGCCTCTTCTTATTATTGAAAAGATAAACGCCGTTAAAAGGCCTGACCAGTGCGTATATGCGTTGTTCAATATCATCTACCATATGTTATCTTTACCCCGCGCAATCATGTTGTAGTCTCTTAATGGCGTGTTTATGAATCCTTGTATATTACGGGGGACGAAATTCAGCAATATAGAGGAAGTGAACTCTGTCGTTAAAAAGCCTGTTTGTTGATCTGGGTTATATATTGTGTGTTATTTTGCAGGGTTTTAAAAATATAATAGATGAGCCGTTAACTATTTCACTAATCAGTCTGGCTTAAATGAAGGGAGGGTTTTTTAAGACAAGTAATTTAAATAATGAAGTTGAAATTATGCCTTTCCGGCAGGGATGGCTGGAAATGCCACTATTATTGATCCGGATAATGAAATCTACTTATTGAATTTCAGCCGAAATATAGAATAAAGGGCTAAGGGATTATCAAATCCCGCTAAACCAGTTATAACCCTGGTCTTCCCAGTAACCGCCCGGATTAGTATTGGTGACGAAAATCGCGCCGATATGTTTGGCGTTTTTGAAGCCTGTTATGATTTAGTATGATTTATGCTGTTTTGTATTTTTATGAAATTGCAGTTTTATTGCGATATCCGATTACTCAACACATCGCAAAATCTGGCCTGCCTGCCATTAAATTGTTTCACTTTCAGGCATAGCCTTTGTGCTGATAATTTTTCCTTAATCAAAAATATCAACACTGATGCCTCAAGATGAAACCACAAAAAATGCATTATTCAACCATTATTATGTGATCTTAGTTGCAGATTTTTGAATATTATAGATTTGCAAATTGTGCATTACGTCACATTTAATCTATTGACATGGCATTTTGTGCCAAAAATAAAAATTTAACCAATTGAATTAAAAAGATAATGTTTTCGCCGTTATTTTGTTTGGCCTTGCCGGGGCATGGCTTGATTTGTTTTTTTTACAGCGTTAGGTTAATTGCAAATAAAAACCTCTCTCTGCAAAAAAATAGGAATACAGCATGCGGCTAATTGATTATTTCCCTGAATCTTCAATATCAATAAAAGATAATGCTACGGACTGGATGCAGGCTGTCGATTTTTCAATGGAAGTTCTTTTGAAAAATGGATATGTCACCCCGGATTACGTAGAAGCAATAAAAAGAACGACATTAGAAACAGGGCCGTATTATATTCTGGCCCCCTTGATTGCCATGCCGCACTCAAGACCGGAGAACGGTGCTTTAAAAACAGGGCTGTCATTAACATTACTCAAAAATGCTGTTGTATTTGGCGAAATAGAAGAGCCAGTCAAATTATTAATAGGTTTGTCTGCAGCTGATTCTGATGCACACATCGGTGCTATTCAGGCATTGAGTGAAATGTTTTGCGAAGAATCACAGATGGAATCTTTACTTAATGCAAACACCTCGCAGCAGTTAATTGAAATTATCGCTCAGGCACAATAATTTTATCAGGATCAATATGAAAAATAAATCAGCTCGTGCCAAAGTCCAGGCATTTGGGGGATTCCTGACTGCCATGGTAATCCCTAATATCGGTGCCTTTATTGCCTGGGGTTTTCTTACAGCATTATTTATCCCTACCGGTTGGCTGCCCAACGAACAATTCGCAAAAATAGTGGGCCCGATGATTACCTATTTACTTCCGGTAATGATTGGTTCAACCGGTGGCCATTTGATCGGTGGAAAACGTGGTGCCGTAATGGGAGGGATTGGTACTATCGGTGTGATTGTTGGCGCTGACATCCCGATGTTTATCGGCGCAATGATCATGGGGCCATTGGGTGGTTGGGTTATAAAATGGATTGATAAGTCGCTTGAAAACCGTATACCTGCCGGTTTTGAAATGGTGGTTAATAACTTCTCGCTGGGTATTTCAGGCATGCTGCTTTGCCTGTTGGCTTTTGAAGTGATTGGCCCGGCAGTGCTGGTGGCGAATGGCTTTGTCAAAGAGTGCATTGAAGCCCTCGTGAGCACGGGTTACTTACCTCTGCTTTCAATCATTAACGAACCCGCAAAAATTCTCTTCTTAAATAACGCCATTGATCAGGGCGTGTATTACCCGCTAGGCATGCAGCAGGCCGCTGAAACCGGGAAATCGATTTTCTTCATGGTGGCATCAAATCCAGGCCCAGGCCTTGGGCTCCTGCTGGGATTTACGTTCTTCGGTAAAGGAATGAGTAAAAAATCAGCCCCGGGAGCAATGATTATCCACTTCCTCGGGGGGATCCATGAACTCTACTTCCCTTATGTATTAATGAAGCCACTCACGCTGATTGCCATGATTGCTGGCGGTATGTCAGGGATCTACACCTTTAATCTCCTTGGCGGCGGTTTGGTGGCGGGGCCGAGTCCGGGTTCTATTTTTGCCTATCTGGCAATGACTCCACGCGGAGCATTTTTCGCCACGATTGCCGGGGTCACCGTAGCAACGGTTGTATCGTTCGTTATCACCGCTTTAATTCTCAAGATGGACAACAGTAAAGAAACCGAGCAGGAAGATAAATTCACAGAGTCAGCAAGTGCGATGAAAGAAATGAAGCAGGAAGGTGCATGGAGTTCTGTACCGGTAAAACTCGTCGCCTTTGTCTGTGATGCCGGAATGGGTTCAAGCGCAATGGGTGCCACAACATTTCGTAAGCGGTTACAAAAGCAGGGGATTGATATCGAGGTTAAACATTACTCTATCGAAAATGTTCCTTCAAATGCTGAGATTATTGTCACTCACGCAAGCCTTGAGGGGCGGGTGAAATTGGTGACTAATAAACCGTTAGTGCTGATTAATAACTACATTGGTGATCCGAAACTGGATGTTTTATTTAACGAACTCTCTTCTAACGCTAAGTAATAAGGATTTGTATGAAAACTAAAGTTGCAGCCATCTATGGAAAACAAGATGTCCGAATCCGCGAGTTTGAATTACCTGAAATAAACGATGACGAATTATTAGTAAGCGTAATTTCTGACAGCGTGTGTTTATCAACCTGGAAGGCAGCGCTTTTGGGCAGCGATCACAAACGAGTTCCTGACAATCTCGAAGAACATCCGGTAATTACCGGACACGAATGTGCCGGTGTAATTGTACAAGTCGGTAAGAATTTGACTGCGAGATATAAATCCGGGCAGCGTTATGTACTGCAACCAGCAATGGGGCTGGCCAGCGGATATTCTGCAGGATATAGCTACGAATATTTCGGTGGTAACGCTACCTATATGATTATCCCAAAGCAGGCCATTGATTTAGGGTGCGTACTGCCTTATTACGGCTCATATTTTGCAGCAGCGTCATTAGCTGAACCGATGTGCTGCATCATCGGAGCGTATAAAGCCAACTATCACACCACGCAATATGTCTATGAACATCGCATGGGGATTAAACCGGACGGTAATCTTGCGTTGCTAGCCTGCGCAGGTCCTATGGGGATCGGCGCTATTGATTATGCAATTAACGGTAATATTAAGCCCCGGAAAGTGGTGGTGGTCGATATCGATGAAGCCCGACTGACTCAGGCGGAAAAGCTATTGCCTGTGGCGCTGGCTGCCAAAAAAGGCATCGAACTTATTTATGTAAACAGCAAAGATCTTGATAATCCTGCCGCAGCACTTCGTGAGATGACGGGGGGCGAAGGATTTGATGATGTCTTCGTTTATGCAGCAGTACCCTCGGTTATTGAGCTTGGTGATGATTTGCTGGCCAATGACGGTTGCCTGAACTTTTTTGCTGGCCCAACGGATAAAAATTTCAAGGTACCCTTTAATTTTTACAATATTCATTATGGCAGCACGCATATCGTCGGGACATCTGGTGGGTCAACCGACGACATGAAAGAGGCCATCAAGCTTGCCGAAACGGGCCGGTTACAACCTTCGTTCATGGTCACTCACGTCGGCGGGCTTGATGCGGTACCGGATACAGTCATTAACCTGCCGAACATCCCAGGCGGTAAGAAGCTCATTTATAACGGTGTCACCATGCCATTGACTGCTATTTCAGATTTTGCCCGACTGGGCGAAACGGATCCTCTATTCCGTCACCTTGCAGAACTGGTAGCGGCGACACATGGCGTATGGAATGAAAAAGCTGAGAAATATCTGCTTTCTTATTTCGATGTTGATACTGGCGAGGAAGCGTGAGTATGGAAACGCTGGCTTATCCACTTTTTCGAACTACGGAACGGGCTGCACTGGCAGCCTGGCCGCTGATTGGTTGTGGTGATAAGAATCGGATTGATGGTGTAGCCGTTCAGGCAATGCGTGATTCGCTGAATAAGATAGATTTTCAGGGAAGAATAGTCATCGGTGAAGGCGAAATCGATCAGGCACCGATGCTCTACATCGGCGAAATCCTTGGAAATGGCACTGGCCCACAAATCGATATCGCAGTTGATCCGATTGAAGGCACTCGAATGGTGGCGATGGGGCAAAACAATGCACTTGCCGTAATGGCATGTGCTCCGCACGGAACGTTGTTGCATGCACCGGATATGTATATGAAGAAGCTGGTTGTCGGGAAGAGGGCGAAAGGGGCCATAAATCTTGCGCTATCACTCGAGGACAACCTTCACAATATCGCAAAGGTGCTGGGAAAGCCGCTGGAGAAACTGCGCCTGGTGACATTAGATAAACCTCGTCATGCTGAGACCATCGCAACGGCCACTCGATTGGGTGTTAAGGTTTTTGCCTTGCCTGATGGTGATGTCGCGGCAAGCGTGATGACTTGTCTTCTGGAAAATCAATACGATGTCATGTACAGCATTGGTGGAGCTCCGGAAGGCGTAATTTCAGCCTGTGCTGTCAAAGCGCTGGCGGGTGAAATGCAGGTCGAACTGCTGGATTTCTGCCAGGCAAAAGGGGAATCGACAGAACATCGTAAAATTGCCGATTCTGAACATCAGCGCTGCAGAGAAATGGGGGTGGAATTGAACCGTATTTATCGCCTGCATGAAATCGTACGCAGCGATGATGTCTTATTCTCTGCCACGGGCGTAACCGGCGGCGATATTTTGCAGGGTATCAGAGAAGAGGGCACGGTGATCCGTACTCAGACTCTCTTGATAAATGGTATAGAGCACACCTGTAATGTTATAGACTCTTTGCATCACCTGTAATTTTTTGAGATATCGATGATCCTGTTAAACGAAGATGATGTCCTTGAGCGTCTGGAGTCGCAGAATGATGTAGCGTCGTTTATGAACGTTGCTCATGATATTTTGCTTTCAAGTATCCGGGAATTTCTACCCTCTTTATTTGTTAATAATGATGAAGAGATTCTCGAATATGCTGTGAAGCCCTTGCTGGCCAAAAGTGGGCCTCTTGATGATATCGATATCGCTTTGCGTCTGATCTACGCTCTGGGAAGAATGGATAAACGGTTATATGCTGACATAATCTGTTTTTCCCAATTTTGCAATTTTGTCCGCACTGGCCCTGATGAAATTCATTTTCAAGACAACATTGTCTATGACCTGATTACAAATCTTAACGTTATTACTAAAAACGCACCGATTTTAAATGCAGTAAAAAACATGAAGTATGCTGATTTCTCCGTTTATTCAGAAATACGTTACAGCAATATGGTCAAAACGGCGTTAACACTGGCGGTTACATCCATGTTAAAGGAACTAAACTTGTGAATATCACACTAAATATTAATAGCCTGGCAGTTGACGCATATTATCATGATGATGAGATTGCTAATGTCCATTTGCCCTTACTGAAACGCCTGACTGACCGGAGTACGATTCCTTTACATGAGCGTAAAATAATTTTTCTCAGCGCTCCTCCGGGAACAGGAAAATCTACGCTAACGGCTTTTTGGGAATACTTATCCAACAATGACCCCGAATTACCCAAAATTCAAACCTTACCTATGGACGGGTTTCATCATTATAATGACTGGCTTGTACGAAATAAATTACGCCCATTTAAAGGAATGCCGGAAACATTCAATGTAGATAAACTGGCAGACAACCTCGCATTGATTCGCACCGCCGGGGGAGGGTGGCCTCAGTACGACAGACAACTTCATGACCCGGTCGAAAATTCAATCAGGGTTACAGCGCCGGTGGTAATCGTAGAAGGCAACTGGTTATTAGCTGATGATGATCGTTGGAGTGTTCTCGGGAAGTACTGTGATATCTCTGTATTTATTCGGGCCTCTCCGAAAGTATTACGTGACCGTTTAATCTCTCGTAAATGTGCTGGTGGTCTGAATTCTGATGAAGCCAATGCATTTTATCTGCGCACTGATGGGCCTAACGTAGAGCGCGTATTGAAGCATAGTCGCCCGGCAGATATTACCCTTACTATGACAGATAATGGGGGATATCATTTTTCTAATTAATAATTTTTGAGATTATTAACTTTGTAATACATAGTCACACCAGCACATGAATAACGCCGAAAATAAGACTATCTGTGGGTTATGATAATAATCAAAGATAGGGGCTGCTTGTGTGTGAAATTAAAATTATATCATTTACCCCTCCTATGCTTGTTTAAAAAACATTATGAAGGATTCAATACAATGCCAAGACTATTAAATTCTGTAAAACCGGGCGTAATCTCCAGTGATGATATTCAAAAAGTCTTCCAGATTGCTAAAGATAATAAATTCGCCTTGCCTGCCGTTAACTGCACTGGGATTGATTCAATCAATGCTGTGCTTGAAGCAGCGGCAAAAGTGAAAGCCCCCGTTATTGTGCAGCTCTCCAATGGCGGAGCGCAGTATATTGCGGGGAAAGGAATACAAGGTGACAAATTTCAGGCGGCAGTTCTGGGGGCTATATCGGCTGCACATCATGTTCATCTTATGGCAGAGTTCTACGGTGTTCCCGTTATTCTTCATACAGATCATTGCGCAAAAAAACTTCTCCCCTGGCTTGATGAACTCCTGATTGCAGGAGAACAACACTTCGCGAAGACGGGGCACCCACTATTTTCTTCCCATATGATTGACTTGTCTGAAGAACCTCTCGAAGAGAATATTGAGGTCTGCGCCAAATATCTTAGTCGCATGTCTGAAATTGGGATGACACTGGAAATAGAACTGGGATGCACCGGGGGGGAAGAAGATGGTGTTGATAACAGTCATATGGATGCGTCTGCACTGTATACCCGGTCTGAAGATGTTGATTACGCCTTTAGCAAACTGAACGCAATTAGCCCTCGCTTCACTATTGCCGCTTCTTTTGGCAATGTGCACGGTGTCTATAAACCAGGAAATGTAAAACTTACCCCAACTATTTTACGTGATTTTCAGCAATACGTTTCCAGCAAATATAATCTGCCACATAACAGTCTGAACTTTGTGTTCCATGGTGGTTCAGGGTCGTCAGAAAAGGAAATTCAGGACTCCATCAGCTACGGTGTTGTGAAAATGAATATTGATACGGATACCCAGTGGGCAACCTGGGAAGGAGTATTAGATTATTACAATAAGAATAAAGATTATTTACAGGGTCAATTAGGGAATCCCCAGGGCGAAGAAAAACCAAATAAAAAATATTATGACCCACGCGCCTGGCTTCGTTCAGGCCAGTTAACCATGATTACACGTTTGGAGAGGGCATTCCGGGAACTTAATGCCATCGACGTTTTATAGCAGGCTTACTTGTAACCAAAACATTGGATTAAACCCTCTTAAAAATTTATCTACGGAGTTTAAAATGTCGAACAGAAAAAAGCTTGCCAATGCAATTCGTGCCCTCAGCATGGACGCAGTCCAAAAAGCCAAATCTGGCCATCCAGGTGCGCCTATGGGGATGGCCGACATCGCCGAAGTTCTGTGGCGTGATTTCCTGAACCATAACCCGCAAAATCCTGAATGGGTTAACCGCGACCGTTTTGTACTGTCAAACGGTCACGCCTCAATGTTGATTTATAGCTTGTTGCACCTCACCGGTTACGACCTGCCAATCGAAGAACTGAAAAACTTCCGTCAGTTGCATTCAGAAACTCCGGGTCACCCGGAAGTGGGTTATACCGCTGGTGTAGAAACAACAACCGGTCCGTTGGGGCAGGGTATTGCAAACGCTATAGGTATGGCGATCGCTGAGCGTACCATGGCTGCTCAGTTCAACCGCCCGGGTCATGATATCGTTGATCATTTCACCTACACCTTCATGGGTGATGGATGCATGATGGAAGGTATCTCGCATGAAGTCTGCTCTCTGGCGGGTACGTTGGGTCTGGGTAAATTGGTTGCCTTCTATGATGACAATGGCATTTCCATTGATGGACATGTAGAAGGTTGGTTCACTGATGATACGGCAAAACGCTTTGAGGCTTACGGATGGCACGTTGTGCGTGGTGTGGATGGTCACAATGCTGAGGCAATTACACTTGCTGTAGAACAAGCCAGAGCAGTGACTGATAAACCTTCATTACTGATGTGCAAAACTATTATCGGTTTCGGTTCCCCAAACAAATCTGGTACGCATGATTCCCATGGCGCCCCGCTGGGGGACGAGGAAATCGCACTGACACGTCAGGCGCTTGGCTGGGAATACGCCCCCTTCGAAATCCCACAAAACACTTATGCTCAATGGGATGCACGTGAAGCCGGCCAGGTTAAAGAGGCTGCATGGAATGAGAAATTCGCGGCCTATGCTAAAGCCTTCCCGCAAGAAGCAGGGGAATTCACCCGCCGAATGAAAGGCGAACTGCCTGCTGATTTTGCTGCAAAAGCAGAAGAATTTATTAATAACCTGCAAGCTAACCCGGCAAAGATCGCCAGCCGTAAAGCGTCTCAGAACACCATCGAAGCTTTTGGCCATATTCTGCCTGAATTCCTTGGTGGCTCCGCAGATCTCGCGCCTTCTAACCTGACTATCTGGTCCGGCTCTAAAGCGATTAACGAAGACCTGTCCGGAAACTACATCCACTACGGCGTACGTGAATTCGGCATGACGGCTATAGCTAACGGTATAGCGTTGCACGGTGGTTTTCTGCCGTATACTTCTACCTTTTTGATGTTTGTCGAATATGCCCGCAACGCGGTACGTATGGCAGCACTCATGAGGCAGCGCCACGTGATGATTTACACCCATGACTCAATCGGTCTGGGCGAAGATGGTCCAACACATCAGCCAGTTGAGCAGCTGGCTGCGCTGCGCGTCACTCCGAACCTGAGCACATGGCGCCCGTGTGACCAGGTTGAATCTGCCGTAGCATGGAAATACGCAGTAGAGCGTCACGATGGCCCGACAGCTTTAATTTTCTCCCGCCAGAATCTGGCACAGCAGGATCGTACAAAGCAGCAACTGGAGGATATCTCCCGAGGGGCATATATACTGAAAGACTGTGCAAACCAACCTGAGCTGATACTGATTGCAACAGGTTCTGAAGTTGAATTAGCGGTTGAAGCCTGGGATCAACTGACCGCTGAAGGTATCAGCACTCGTGTTGTTTCCATGCCATCTACCGATGCATTCGACAAGCAAGATGCGGCCTATCGTGAGTCCGTGTTGCCGGCAGCTGTCGCTTCACGAATTGCTATTGAGGCCAGCATCGCTGACTACTGGTTCAAATATGTTGGCCTAAATGGCGCAGTTATTGGCATGAACACCTTCGGTGAATCTGCACCAGCAGAACAACTGTTCGAAAAGTTCGGTATAACTGCCGACACCATAGTCATGAAAGCGAAAACTCTGCTGTAGTCTCGACTTATCATTTTAACGGGCTCTCCTGACGGCCCGTTAAAATCTGCAGATTAGCGCGAGCATTCTCAGTTTTTCGTTTTCCCCTCCAACAAAATCCCTCGACCGTAAAAAATCATATGAGCATTTACATTTTCAAAGATCAGCGCCGGATTTATTGAAATAAATAGAATAGTGTTAACCATAATAAGTTAAATATAGAAATAATTATAAATTAACAAACTGATATAGTTGAATGTACTATTAATGAAAATGATTAAATGAGTTGCAGTGAGTTAATTATTTTTATCCTAAATTAAGAGCGAAAGGATATCTTGCATATTAATTTGTGATGGTTTATATGAATACTTGATGATTGAGAAAGCATTCCTGAGTATGCGGGAGTTTGAGACAGTCGTCTTGAATGAATCATTCAAGCAAAGGCTTCTATAGCTAAGTGTAAAAACTGCATTACTGTAAAAAATTGACGGTTATAATATTATAACGACACCAGGGAGTTAATTTTGCCAAGCGTACAGACGACATACTTTCACGATGACCTCATTAAAGAGCTAATCTGTTGGGTTGAGCAAAACTTAAATGGTCGCTTAACAATGGAAAAAGCCGCCGAAGTCACAGGTTATTCACAGTGGTATCTTCAACGATTATTCAAAAGCAAAACCGGATATTCTCTGGGTAACTATATTCGTGAGCGTCGTCTGACAATGGCAGCTTTTGCATTACGGTTTACAAATATGTCAATTCTCGATATCTCTCTGTATTACACTTATGATTCTCAGCAAACTTTCACACGCTCCTTTAAGAATAAATTTCGCTCTTCACCGGGAGCCTACCGTAAAGAAATTACATGGACAATGAAGTATATTACCGCGCCATTGACGATGTGCGATTTCCCACCACCAGTATTTGATATAGTTGAACTCCCTGAATTGGTTTTAAGAGGGAATTCGAAGATATATTTTTATCCAGTGAATGACATTTTTGGCGGAAGAAATCACGTTCACCGGGATAGTGTGACCCGAAATTTGGCTTTATTAAAATCTTTGAGTACTCCCGTCTGGGGGATATCTGATTATCGGTCATACAGCAGTGTCAGTGCGGCTAACACGATGGAACTGGAATATACGATAGGTTATGAGGTGCCAAAAAGTGTTAAACACACTCTGCGTATTCCTGCCTGCCGTTATTTAAAAGTGACCTATACGCACGATATACTTCGTCTAAACGATTTTATCTTATATCTTCATCTGGTTCTTCTTCCTTCTCTTAATTATCCGCGTCTCATGCAGCCTGATATGGAGAAGTATTCCTATGAATCTGCATCTGGAGACATTATTTGCGAGTATTTCATTCCGCTGGCCTGCTGATAGCGAATGTTAAGATCTAACGCCGGAGCTTAACCGGGCGGTGTGGTAAGGTTTCTGACGCTTGTATTTCATTTCCGGACACGACTTAACAATGGTAAGTTATCAATTTTTTAAAAAATTGTTAAAAATGAAGGTATTTTAATTCCTAATAAAAAAATAGGAATACTTAATAAATAATACTATTTATCTTAAAATACATAATTTTCTATGTTGTTCTATTAAGTATTGATACAAACATATAATACAGTGGTGTTATTTTAGCAGAGCACGAAAAAACGTTTCCTTCTTAGGAAATTATATATATAAAATCATACAAAGATTCAGCGTTTTGACGGCATTACCTCCGCGCTCTGGGAGGCATTATCAGGTTTATAATGTTAATGCGAGGATCAAAAAATGAAAAAAGGAAAAAGTGTAGTATCAATCTTGCTGATGGATAAAAATTTATTCTTTGTTAATGCTGTTAAATACATATTGACAGACTATTTATCGAAAGAAGGGCTGCTTGCAGTTTTTGAAAACTCTTTGAATAAGATAAATAGATGCCAAATTGCAATTATAGGAATGTCATTTTTTCTGAATTACAAACTTGTGAGGGATAGTGGTTATAATGTACCTACAATATTTTGGATGGAACCTGTACATGAGCAAAGTATAGGATTTTGGGTGCCCGACCGCCTGAGTTTTCAGGTGTCTGTTGATGAGTTTTTGAATCAATTCAAGAGTAAAAATATAAATATTCAAGGAAACATTTCCCTGAGAGACAGAGTTAAAGATAAAAGCAAATTTACCCCAATAGAATGCGAGGTCATTCGTCATTATGTGGAAGGCGTTAACAATAAAGAATCTGCTGAAATATTAGGCGTTACTGGAAAAACACTGAGCAGATATAAAATGAATGCGATGGCAAAATTAAACGTCAGACACAACGGCGAATTTATGCTTTGGTTACTTAAATCCTATGACTATGAAATGAGGAGAGTAGATCCAGAAAGATATTAATGCGAATCATTTTCAGTAATTAAGCTCATTAATTGGAATTTGGTAAATGTATTGTAAACAATAGATTTATTTATGATTCTTTTAAAGTCTGTGATGGATTATTCATTCGTTTACGTAATGTGGCATTAAAAACTAATATTTAACTACAACCGAGTTGCATGAAAATGAAATTCATTATTGATAAAAAGCTAGTATTTGATACTGATGAAAATGTCATTTATCATTTTGAGGAAAATGAAAAGTCATTACATATCAGTGCAATAGCAACTCGTCTCTTTATGGAGATTTTAATCAACCCTTCAGGTGTGACCAGGGATTACCTGCTGAAAAAAGTATGGTCAGAGCATGGTCTAAAACCTTCTAGTAATAATCTTAATAACCATATGAGTATGTTAAGGAAGGCCGTATTTAATGTTTCTAATAATGAAAACTACATTACAACTTTACCTAAAAAAGGATTTGTTTTTAACAGGCGGTACGCTGTCGAGCGGATAGAATCCGATGAAATAAATAACAGCCCTCCCGTTGTTGTTTTCAGGAAAAACAAAAAAAAATACTTAAGAGCATTAGTGGTTTTACCCTATGTAATGACTTTGGTGTTTGCCTGTCTATTTATCCTTTCTTCTGACAAGACACATTATTATCTAATTGGAAAAGATATTTTTTTCAAATATAAACTCTGTGATTTTAAACCCTTAAAAGAAATCCCTTTCAACAAAAAACCTCAAGCTATCGCCATCGTTGAAGATGCAATAAAAAACAATAATATTGATTGTGAGACTGACGGTTTTGATGTTTATTTTTATCTTAAAAATAGAAATGTTTTTACCAAAGGCAGTACAGGTGAATTCGATTCATTCTCTTTTTGTAAAAGAGAAAACAATGGAGACTATTCATACTGCCGTAATATAAAATCTGCCTGGGATGACTGACACTTATATCTGGCTGTGAATCTGGTTTAAGGGATTTAATCTTTTGTGTTTAAGGAGTGCTAATGACTCAGGACATGTATGAAAGCAATGCCGCTACGCCTTTTTTTCAACCAATTATTGATTATGCTACCGGTAAGGTTATTGCATATGAAGTACTTGCAAGGTGGTTTCATAAGAATAAATGGTACGGTCCGCCTGAAAATTTCAATCTGCGAAATGACCTGAACAGTGAAATGCTGAACCTTTCTATTCTGATCAACAAAGTTAAAGAAAGCATTGCATTGAAACCTAATGTTTTTAGCGACATTCAGTACCTCAGCTTTAACATTAATATCAATAATGCAGATTCAAGAATTGTATCTCTATGTCTGGAATTAATCGAATCAGGTTACAAAGGTAAAATCGTACTTGAGATAAATGAATCTCAGGAAATTGCAGAAAACGCAGCGTTGTCCCATTTACTCCGGGAGTTAAATGCAGCAGGTGTAATGCTGGCTTTGGATGACTTCGGACATGGGTATTTATCCTTTTCAGCCCTGATAAAATTTAATGTCAGCATTATAAAAATAGACAGATCGCTTACGTCTAACGTACTGAGTTACCGGGCTAACACCGTCGTTTCTCACATTGGCATGATGGCGAGACAACTTGGCCTGTCTATCATTGCTGAAGGTGTTGAGACTCGTGAGATAGCTGAGGCACTCAATTCAATGGATATTTCTTTCATGCAGGGCTTTTATTTCGCCAGACCCGCGCAACTTTGATTTCCGACTGGTGTTTCATACGCCTTCTACTGTGAGCATTCGTATCAGACCCGAATGCTCCAGGCTTGGTTGCTTATCAAAAAGGTTCGGATATTGCTAATGAGATGCATTAGAGATTGAAAAAAACATAAAGTTTCGAATTTTTCACAAGAATAGTTATCTTTATTTTGCTGTTGAATTTAAATAGATTAAAAGGTTTGTTTAAGAGAGGAAGTAAAGGGAGTTATCTTTTTTAATAATTAGTTATATTTCATATAATGTAAAATAAATAATCAATGAAGAATGTTATTAATTTTAATTCTAATTAAATAAAAATTAGCATTGAAAAAAACAGGGGGATAAAATCTACGTTGACCCGCATCTTACTTTAAAATAGAGTTTTCAAGGCGTGAACGCTCAATGATTATTAAATTATTGATAGTGAATATTCAAACCGATGTGCTTCTGTAGCAAGGATAGCTACATGTTAGCGGTGAAATAAAGAATAAAGCAGAAGATCTCTGTTTGCATGGGGATGTTAATTCAGCTTCGCCCTTATCTAAATAGATAAAAAATGAGGATTCTATGAATAAAGTGTCTATGTCTGCATCACTGCTCGCTGTATTAGGTTCTGTTGGGATTGCTCAGTCGGCGACTACCGGGACCATAAACTTTACCGGGGAAATAACATCTTCAACTTGTGATGTCAGTATTAACGGAGGGGGAACAAATGGCACGGTAGCATTGCCTACAGTAACCCGTAGTCAGTTGAGTACAACAGGTGAAACTGCCGGCATTACCAGCTTCACTGTAGATCTGAATGAATGCGAAGGTGTGCTTAAAACCGCCTCGGTATTTTTCGAATCAGGCTCTTCAGTTGACCCGTTATCTGGGCGACTCAAAAATATAGGCGGTTCAGCCCAACAGGTCAGCCTGCAATTACGCGATTTGGGGAGCTCTGCGCGAAGCGTAATTGAAGCGGGTAATCAAAACCAGGTTCAGGAAACCACCTACCTGCCGTTGGATTCTGGATCTATTAATTTGCCTTATGCCGTTGAATATTACTCTGAAGGTTCAGCATCCGCCGGAACTGTCATCAGTAATGCAGTGTATTCCATTCAGTATAAATAACTGTGTCAGGGAGAGATCTCTCTCCCTGTTTTGCGAGAAGACGATGAGATTTTTAGCCCGTATTTTTCTTCAGGTTATATGTTCGGTCATTGTCGCGGGGTTTTGTACCCCCGTAGTAGCCGGTATTATTATTGCAGGAACACGCGTTATTTATCCTTCCAGTGTAAAAGAAGTCAGCGTAAAGCTGAATAACGCAGGGAAGCAGCCGGTACTGATACAAAGCTGGATAGACACGGGGGATATTCATGCCAAACCTGCCGCAATTCAAGTGCCTTTTATCCTCACACCTCCGATCAATCGCGTCGAATCAGGAAAAGGACAAACATTAAGAATTAGTTACACCGGAGAAACGCTGCCTTCAAATAAAGAATCCGTATTCTGGCTGAATGTCTTAGAGATTCCATCAAAAGGCCAGGGGAAATTGGCGGAGAATCGTTTGCAGGTGGCTTTTCGTACGCGTATAAAATTTTTCTACCGACCAGCAGGTCTGGATGGAAAAGCGAATGACGCGCCGGATGCCATAATCTGGCAAGCGAAAGGGCAAAGTATCCTCGCTTTGAATCCCACACCCTATTTTGTTTCATTTGTGAGTTTATCGGTAAACGGTAAGCGAATCGAAGGTGATATGGTCAGCCCATACTCATCGTTAACACTGGCTTTGCCAGGAAATATCGGCAATAAAATTACCGGTGAATATATCAATGATTACGGTGCCGCTAATAAATTTGAAACCACACTTAAATAATCGTTGAGAGATTTTATAGAACAGTTGAGAAATTGAATTATTAAGCACCACAATTGCGGGATGCGCTATGGCTGTAATCTTACCAAATAATACGCTGCATCAGTTTTCCCTCTTGCTTTTAGTCTGGGTTTTAATTTTATTGTCATGGGGTGTAAAAGCAGATAATCAAAGCAGCCGGCCTGCCAGTAATGCAGAGTTTGACGAATCATTTCTCAATGTTGAACCTGGGAATAAAGTCGATCTTAGCCGCTTTTCAGAAGGAGCTTCCGTATTGCCGGGAACCTACCTTACCGCGATTTACATCAATAATACCTGGGTCGGTAGCAGAAACATCGAAATGAAATTAAGGCATGATAAATCTGTTTACCCCTGTCTTTATGACAATGTGATTAAGCATATTGACTTCAATTATGAAAAATTGCCCCAAGGTTTATTCAGCAAGCAGGGTTTCGCTGAATGCATCGATTTAACGGAAAAACTTCCGGAGTCACAGGTCAGTTATGACAGTAATGAACAACGGCTTGATATTATAATTCCGCAAGCTTACATGCTTAATACGGCCCGGGGCAGTGTTCGACCGGAATTATGGGACCGCGGAATCCCGGCATTTCTGCTTGGCTATAATATTAACGGTTATCGCAATGATGCCAATAATTCCTCATATCACTCGTTGTATGCCGGGTTCGATGCCGGATTGAATATGGGAGCGTGGTATTTTCGACATTATGGTTCATATAACTGGATGGATAACGGGCAGAAACAATATACCAATCTCAATACATATCTACAGCGTGACGTGCCGGGGTTAAAAGGTCGTGTACTGATGGGGCAATCCAATACGAATGGGCAAATTTTCAATACGCTGCCATTTTCAGGTATTCAGCTGGCCAGTGACGAGCAGATGTTGCCGGAATCTCAGCGTGGTTACGCCCCGGATATCCGTGGGATTGCCAGAACCAACGCCCGCATTACTGTCCGCCAGAATAGTCAGATACTGTTAGAGACGACCGTAACGCCGGGGGCATTTCTCATTAACGACCTCTTTCCAACCGGTTACGGCGGCGATCTGGATGTAACGGTGCGGGAATCTGATGGTACAGAGCAGCATTTTCGCGTTCCGTATGCTTCAGTCACTCAGTTGCTGAGGCCGGGAACCTCCCGTTATTCTTTCACTGCGGGCGAATTACGCAGTGAAAATGTCAACGCAAATCCGATGTTCTATCAATCGACCTATCAGCATGGATTAACCAATGCCCTAACCGGTTACGGCGGAGTGCTGGCGAGTGAGCATTACGCTGCAGTGCAGGTAGGTTCTGCTTTGGGTACTTCACTGGGCGCATGGGCCTTTGACATCACTCAGGCCAACACAAAGGTTGACGGTGATAACTCCCACTCCAAAAAAAACTTTACCGGGCAGAGCTATCAGTTCAGTTACAGCAAAACCAGTATAGCGACGCAAAGCAATTTGTCGCTGGCGGCTTACCGCTTCTCGGCCGACGGTTACATGGATTTCATGACTGCAATGCAAACCCGCGATGCAATTTCACGGGGGGGTAATGCGGAATCGGTTGCCCGGGCAAAAAAAAGAGTAACGGTGACCGGAGGGCAGGGAATGGGGGACACCTTCGGACATTTGTACCTGAGCGGCTCCCTGCAAGATTACTGGAACCGGGGGGGCCGTGAGAAGCAATGGCAATTTGGTTATAACAATCAATACCGAATGCTTGCTTTTGGGCTGAGCGTCAACCGCAGTTATTCAAGTTTGGGAGCGACACAGACGCACTACCTGCTGAGTTTCAGTGTGCCTCTGGGGCGCAGTGATGAGACAAATACGCCTTACTTACGTATGGATCTCCAGCATGACAGTACCGGCCAGGACGGCCAGCAGGCAAGTTTGTCAGGAACGGCTGGAAAGGATAACCGCTTTGGTTATTCCCTGACCGGAATAAATGCTAATCAAGGGAGCGGGTCAAGTGGCTCTGTCAGTGCGAACTATCGCAGCGTGATGAGTGCGTTGAGCAGCACTTACAGCACGGGCAAAGGGTACAAAAGTGCTTCAGCCGGGATGACGGGTACTCTTATCGGACACTCAGGGGGGGTCACGCTGACGCCTTATACATCCGATACCTTTGCGCTGGTTGAGGCAAAAGGAGCGGAAGGTGCGGCAGTGTCATCGTATGCCGGGATCAAAGTCGATTCGCGGGGTTATGCCGTTGTCCCTTATTTGAATCCTTATCAAATGAATGAAATAAATATTGATCCCAGCGGGATAGGGCACGACGTCGAGCTGGATAACACCAGCCAGAAAGTCGCGCCTAATTTAGGTGCGGTGGTCAAAGTGAAATATTCCACGACACGAGGTACGCCAATATTGTTCGATGCCCGTTATCAGAATGAAACGTTACCCTTTGGCGCGGATGTCCAGGATGAGAAAAATAACAGTGTCGGCTCAGTGGGACAAGGAGGGCTACTTTATGCCCGCGTGGGATCTGAAAGAGGGCAGCTTCGTGTGAAATGGGGGGAAAGCCACAATATGCAATGCACCTTAAATTATGTATTGATTCCACGAGACACAACCAGCCTGACATCCGCTATACAACGTTTTGAATCGGAGTGCCAGCCGGTCATCACTCAGCATGCGGCAGGTTAATAGCAGGAACCTTAATTAATTTAATAAAACCTGAAGGGACAAGAAATGAAAAGCCTATATACAACATGGATCCGTGTGATGATGCTATTATCAGGTATTGTATTTACTCCGCCGGTTTTTGCCTCCGTAATATGTTCCCTCCAGAAAAGTACCCCGTCCATTTCAGTTACACTACAGTTGGGTAATATCAATATTACATCAGGTGCCGACCAGCCTTTAGGTACACTTTTATACACAGGCCGTTTTGTTCAAACCAGTCCTCGCCAGATACTTTGCGAGGCTTCTATGCCATCAGAATTTTCTCTGACAAGATCGATTCAGATAACATCTGCACCGACGATTACCTCTTCCTGGTCCAATAATAAACACCAGCAAATTTTTGAAAGTGGAGTAAGGGGAGTCGGTATCGCGATTTGGCGGGATGATGTGAGTGTCACTACAGCGAAAACAGCTATCGGAAATTATTATTATGCCGACAGTCAGATCGATTCTTATGACAGTTCATTTTCATTTGGCCTTATTAAAACAGCAGAAATAGCGTCTGGTTCAATTAATGTTAATAATTTCCCAACAGTCAACATCACAATGGGGAATAATTATGGCGTTACGAATTTACCACCGGATATCGTATTGGCGACAGTAAAATTTACCGGGATAATCCAGGTGGTAGCGCAGACTTGCAATACGTCGGACATAAATGTTGATCTCGGGAAACACAGTGCGAATGGCGTATTTAAAAAAATTGGCTCAGTCACATCATGGGTAGACGCCTCGATTACATTAACCCGATGTCCAGCATTCCGCGGTTATTATGGCGGTGATGCTGCCGACAGTGATGCTTCAAAAATCACCATCAACAACGATAATGTGGTCACAAATATGCCCGCGCGGACAGCCAATGGCTTATATGTTTCTTTCCAGCCAGCGACCAGCGTCATTGATGTGGCTAACGGTATCATGGCGCTCAGCAATTCAGAGAATCAGACAGTTGCAAAAGGAGTGGGAATACAAATAGGCTGGGGGAATGCATCCGGATCTCCTGAGTTATTTAATTTTGCAGGACGTACTTTTACACCTCCCTCAGAGGGAACTGCGACATTTAAAATCCCTATTGCAGCCCGTTATATCCAGACAGAAGCCGTTGTAACACCCGGGCTGGCAAACGGAAGAGCCATTTTTATGATTAATTATCATTAGGTTGCATCCTCCTCCCCTGCATAAGAAGTAGGTTCCTTTTAGCTCTTCTATCGTATCCCTGCTTTCTCTTCATGGCGTGTTTATGAGCCCTTGTATTTTACGGGGGCTGAAGTTCAGCCGAAATATAGAATAAAGGGCTAAGGTATTATCAAATCCCGCTAAACCAGTTATAACCCTGGTCTTCCCAGTAACCGCCCGGATTAGTATTGGTGACGAAAATCGCGCCGATATGTTTGGCGTTTTTGAAGCCTAACTTGGTAGGCATTCTCAGCCGCAGCGGGTATCCGAAATCCGGAGGCAGTGGTTTGCCGCCAAAATCCAGTGCCAGAATGGTTTGCGGATGCAGCGCGGTGGCCATATCGATGCTCGAGTAATAGCGGTCATCGCATTTAAATCCGACATATTTAGCCGTCAGATCGGCTCCGACGTGCTGAAGAAATGTTTTGAGCGGCACGCCTTTCCACTGCCCGATAGCGCTCCAGCCTTCAATGCAAATCAGGCGGGTGATCTGGCTTTCCTGCGGCAGGCGCTGAAGCTGTTCCAGCGTCCACGAGGCTTTCTTTTGCACCAGTCCGGACACTTCCAGCCGGTAATTCGGGATGTCGATTTCCGGCACATTGTATTCGGGGTAATACGCGTTGAAGCGAAACGGTGTTGTGATCTGGTCGGCGCGGTAAGTTTGCGCCAGCTTCTGCCCGCCAAATAACCAGCCCTGAACGCGGTCATTCCAGCGCGACATCGCCCACAGCACTTTGTCGACTTCGTCGCCGTCCTGCAAATTACAGCCGGTCAGCATGGAAACAGCACCGAGCGTTAATCCGGAGCGCAGCAGTAAACGGCGCTGGATATTTACCAGCTGCTTGCGCTGATCGGGCTCCAGAATGATTTTTGGCCGTTGTGATTTTTCACTCATCGGCGCTTTCCTCTTTGTTCAATGCCTTGCCGCCGGTAATCATCGCCACAAATGTTTTCGGCACCAGCACCACCATCAGGACATGAATGACTACGAACAGCATCACGCCACTCATCGCAAAAAAGTGCACATAACGGGCAATATCGAACCCGCCGAACAGCCACCCCAGTCCGCTGAACTGCACCGGTTTCCAGATGGATAAACCGGATAGCACCAGCAGAAGCCCCAGTAACAAAACGCCGCTGTACATCAGTTTTTGCACGGCGTTGTACTGGCCGAGTTTATGGGGCAGATGGAAGGTCAGGGCGCGAACGGTATCGCGCCAGACGCTGCGGGCTGAAAACGGGAAAAAGTCCCGCTTAAAATGGCCGCTGAAAACGCCCCACAACAGATAAAACAGGGCGTTAGCCGCCAGCAGCCACATCACGGCGAGATGCCAGGCGATGTTGCCGCCCAGCCAGCCGCCGAGCGTGGTGTTTTGCGGGAACGTAAAGGGAAACAGGGGATCCGCGTTATAAATCCCCCAGCCGCTCATCACCATGCCAATCATTGCCAGAAGATTAATCCAGTGGCTGATACGCACCGGCCAGGAATGGATCCTGCGTTTTCGAACTGAAGAGGGCTGAGGTTTCACGGTAAATCTCCTGTTAAACAGCCTGATTACATCGGTGGCGCGATGCCGTCTTTACCGGCGGCGATGCCACGGGCAACCAGCGCACCTTTGTCATCTTTCATGGCGAACAGCACGATTTTAGTGCCCGGTTTCAGCAGGCTGCGGTCGCCCGGTGCCAGCAGAACCACAGGAACGTCGTCAGGAACAACAACCGTTTTCTCAGCATCGTGATATTTCACGGTCAGCGTGCGGCCATTGCTGTTGACCAGTTTGCCAACGGTGCCGTTGGTCATGGTATTGATTTTGCCGTCTGCGGATTCAAACGGGTTAAAGCCTTCACCACTGCCGCGCAGGCTTGGCGCAAAGACGTGGACTTCCAGCGCTTTCAGCGTGCCGTTAGCCTGCGGAACTGCGGCGGTACCGATGAAGCTGTCGGGTTTGATATCACTGATCTGGCCTTTGGTGACGGCGTTGATCTTGGTCTGGTCAGTCAGCTTCACATCGAGCTTTTCACCCTGACGGGTGGTGATTTGCACAGATGAGTCATTAACTGAATCAATGGTTCCGCGCGTCGGTTTAATCACGTTATCGGCCGCGAAGGCGGATGTCATTCCGCTGCACATCAGCAGGGAACCCAGTAATAAACCGGCAAGGCGTGTAGGTGTGTTCATGATCAACTCTCCATTTTCTAGCGTTATTTCATTCTGTTAGATGAATCACTGAACCGGCCAGTGATGAATAACTTCATTAAGAGTGGACGATAAACCGGGATTGGTTGATGACAAGTTGATGACAAAATTGTCATCAAAGGTGTCTGATGAAACTGATAAACTTCCCCTGAATCATTCTTTGGGAGAATGGTCTTGCGGCGCCGAGGGCCTGAATGCGGATACTGGTGATAGAAGATGATGTCAGCACAGGCGACTACCTGAAAAAAGGGCTGACGGAGGCGGGTTACAGCGTGGATCTGGCGCGCAACGGCGCGGATGGCCTGTTTCTGGCGCTGGAGGAGGGTTATGACACCGTGATCCTCGACGTCATGCTGCCCGGCCTTGATGGCTGGCAGGTGATGGAAGTGCTGCGTAAAAAAAGTGGTGTGCCGGTGCTGTTTCTGACGGCGCGTGACGAAGTGCAGGATCGCATTCACGGGCTGGAACTCGGCGCTGATGATTATCTGATTAAACCGTTTTCATTTACCGAGCTGGTGCTGCGCATCCGCACCTTACTGCGCCGCCCGACGGCACGCGAACCGGACACGTTTTCAGTCGCCGATCTGAATCTCGATGTGCTGCGCCGCCGGGTGACCCGTCAGGATCAGACCATCGCGCTGACCAATAAAGAATTTATGTTGCTGGAGCTGCTGATGCGCCGGGAAGGCGAAGTGCTATCGCGCACCATGATCGCCTCGCAGGTCTGGGACATGAATTTTGACAGTGATACCAACGTTGTGGATGTGGCGATTAAGCGCCTGCGCGCCAAGGTGGATCGCGCCTTTGAGGTGAAACTGATCCATACCGTGCGTGGCATTGGCTACGTTTGTGAAGTGCGCAATGACTAACGTGATGAAAGAAACTGCCCGTCCGTCCGCCTCAAAACGAGCGATGTCGCTGACCTTGCGGGCGACTTTGCTGTTTGCGCTGATTGCCTCGCTGGTGGTCAGCGCTGTCGGTTTTTATCTCTATTATTCGATGGATAAAGAGCTGGTTCGCCGTGCGGATTATCAGGTCAGCGGGCGCGTGCAGTATTTTCGCCATCTGCTGGCGAATGAATTTCCGTTATCACAGCTGAGCCGTAATCCCGGTTTGTTTGAAAATATGCTCGGCAACGAACGCGATATTCTGACTTTTCGTCTCGAAGGCGAGCCGCCACTGATTAACGTTAATCCTTCGCAGCTGATCTTACCGCCGGTTGCGGCTGTGCCTCACGGCCAGCCGCTCACCCTGGAGACCGTGCATCACCTGATGGCACCGGACGGAACGCCGGTGCGCTTTGCCCGTGCAAGTGTGCAGATTGAGGATGGCAGAACGGTAGAAATTACCGGCGCGCATTTCATGACAGAAGAATCGCGTCTGCTGGAAACATTCCGCTGGGAAATCATTGGCGCCGTGCTCTTCGCCTATTTGCTGATTGCCGCACTCGGTTATGTTGTGATCCGCAGAGGCTTAAAGCCTTTACGCAACATGGCGCAGGAGGCCACACAAATTCATCCCTCAAGCCTGTCTACCCGGCTGAGCACGGAGAATGCGCCGCAGGAATTGCAGCAACTTATCTATTCTTTCAACGACATGCTGGAAAGGCTTTCGGAAGGCTATCAGCGCCTGACCCAGTTTTCAGCCGATCTGGCGCATGAGATCCGCACGCCGGTGGGCGCGCTGATGGGGCATTGCCAGGTGGCGTTATATCAGCCGCGCTCGGTGGAAGAGTATGAAACGCTGCTGGCAAACAATATGGAAGAGCTGGAACGTATTTCCCGCATGGTGGAAAACATCCTGTTTCTTGCCCGCGCCACCGACGCACGGTCTGTTTTAACCATCACCAGTATTGATGTTTCATCTGAAATCACCCGTGTTCAGGAATATTTTGAAGGTCTGGCGGAAGAGCGTGAAATGGTGTTGTACGGCGAAGGGCAGGGGATTTTGTACGCGGACGCTATCTTATTTCAGCGCGCGATCAGCAATCTTGTCGCCAACGCCGTGCGTTACGGGCGCGAAGGCAGCACCATCACGATCAGCGCGCACCCGCAGGGGAAAGGCATGGAGGTTCATGTGACCAGCCAGGGCAATCCGATCCCGCCGGAAAAACTGGGCAAACTTTTTGACCGTTTCTACCGGGCCGACGCATCGCGGAGCGAAGGCGGCAGCTCGAGCGGTCTCGGTTTATCGATAGTTCAGGCGATCATGGTACTGCATCAGGGAAGCGTTCGGGTAACGAGTTCGCCGCAGGGTGAGACCCGGTTCACGCTGTCATTCCCGGGGCCATTATCCGATCCGGATCACAGGCTTTCTTAATAATTCTTCAACGGTTCGGAAAAATCTCAGAAAATTTAAGAGAAAATTCATTTTTTACTTATTGAAAAGTAAGGGTTTCGTTAATTTAGTTACATTATCACAATAGCAGAAACCTTTGGAGTTGAACAAAAATACTCGTCCCGGGGTCTGAATAATCCTAAGGAGTGGTTTTTATCCTCCGGTTCGAACGGTCAGTACGACGTAAAACAGACTCACAAAAGAGCCATTTATTACTAATGCATAAAATACGTTCACTTTCGCTGCAGAGCATTTCTGTTTTTATTGCGCTTTATCTTGGGATCCTGTTAAACCTTCCGATTTTCATCCGCCGTTACAGCCAGCTGCATTATGACAATGTGCTGTCGATAGCGGTCGAGATGGTGGCGTGTTTTGCCCTGGTTTACTTCCTTTGTATGCTGCTCTCCTATACCGGCAAAACGGTTTTCCGTGTGCTGATGACTGCCATTGTGATTTCCTCGGCGGCGGCCAGCTATTACATGATCCTGTTCAACGTCGATATCGGCTACGGGATTTTGGCGGCAGCGCTGGCATCAGACTCCATTGATTTATCGAAAGAATCTGTCGGCACGCATTTTGTGGCCTGGACGGCGCTTGTCAGCCTGATCCCGGTTCTGTTGCTGTGGCTCAGCACGATGCCGGGCGCGGCTCTCAAACACACCACTTTTAAAAAAGTGGCGGTCAAAACCGGCCTGCTGGTGATCTCCGGTTTGCTTTGTTACATGCCGCTCCGCCTGATGGGCAAAGTGCAGGACCGTCATGACAAAGAAAGTAACCGCATGATGGCAAGCTACGGCGGCGTCGTGGCAGGAACCTATTCTCCGTCCAACTGGTTGTCCGCGTTGGGTTTGTACTCTTACAGCAGCTACAGCCAGGCCGAAGACACCAAAAATCTTTACGATCCGGCGAAGCATTTTACTTATACCGCCCCGGCGGATGCCAAAGATATGTACGTGGTATTCGTTATCGGTGAGAGCGCGCGTCGTGACCACATGGGCCTTTACGGCTACGATCGTGACAACACGCCGAACCTCGACAAAGAGAAAAATCTGGTCGCGTTGCAGGGCTATTCCTGCGATACCGCCACCAAACTTTCCCTGCGCTGCATGTTTGTGCGTGAAGGTGGCGCTTCGGAAGCGCCGCAGCGTACCCTGAAAGAGATGAACGTTTTCTCCGTGCTGAAAAGCAACGGCTGGAGCTCTGAGCTGTATTCCATGCAAAGCGAAGCCTGGTTCTACAACAAAACCCGCGCTGATGACTATTCATTGCGTGAAAACATCGCCTCTGAAAAACGTAACGCAGGCAAGCCGGTCGATGACATGCTGCTGATCGATGAAATGAAAGATTCGATGGCCAATCATCCGCAGGGCAAACACCTGATTATTCTGCATACCAAGGGCTCGCATTACCTGTATTCAGACCGTTATCCGCGCTCATTTGCCAAATATCAGCCGGAATGTATGGGCATCGATGACTCCTGTTCAACGCAGGAAATGATCAACGCTTACGACAACACTCTGCTTTATACCGACTACTTCCTGTCGCAGGTGTTTGATCAGCTGCGCGATAAAAACGCCATTGTTTTCTACGCATCCGATCACGGCGAATCCATTTCCAAAAGCATGCATTTCCACGGTACGCCACGTGATCATGCGCCAGTTGAGCAACGCACAGTGCCGATCATGGTCTGGGCGTCGGACAAGTTCCTGTCTAACGATCAGAACAAGGCCAGTTTCGAACAGTTGCAAAAAATGGCTGCTGAGAAGAAACCGGCATTCCATGAAAAACTGTACGACACCATTCTCGGCTGTATCGGCTACACCTCGCCAAACGGCGGGATTGTAGAGCAGCACAACTGGTGCCATACGCCTGATCCGGCAGCACCGGCGAAGTAATACCGCTAAAATCGCCGTCTTTTTCTGATGAATGAAAAAGGCGGCGACATCCTCCCTGCTTTTAAGCCACAATCGGTTAACAACAATAAATTTTGTTTCTCTTTATCAGGGCTGATAACCGATGCAAGCACTCCGAATTATCGTCTGCGTTCTGACGGTCATCATGACCTTACTGACGCTGCTTCCTCTTTCCAAAAATCAGCGCTGGTGGGTGCGTGTGTGGGATTTCCCGCGCCTGCAAATGGTTTCCCTGTGTCTGCTTTTTCTTCTGACTGAACTGCTGATTTTGCCGTTTGACGGTGTGCTGACCGGTATTGTGATTATCCTGACGGTCGCCTGCATGGCGTATCAGGGCTGGTGGATCCTGCCTTACACCCGTTTGTACCGCGTGCAGGTGAAAAAGACGGTGCCCAACGGCCATTCGCGTATCAAAATTATGAACAGCAATGTGCTTACTACCAACCGGGAGAGCGCGCAGTTACTCAGCCAGATTCAGAAACATAAACCGGACATTATCGTGCTGCTGGAAACCGACCAGTGGTGGGAAGGCCAGATGGCTCCGCTGGAGGCCGATTACCCGCACAGCCTGCGCTGCCCGCTGGATAACCTCTACGGTATGCACGTCTATTCGCGTTTGCCGATGCACGGCGAGCAGATTCAGTTTCTGGTGGCGAAAGATATTCCTTCCATGCATTTTCGCGCAGAACTGCCGTCGGGCGAACAGGTGGTGCTTCACTGTCTGCACCCGAGGCCGCCAAGCCCGACCGAAGCAGATGAATCAACCGCCCGTGACGGTGAGCTGATCGCCGTCGGGCATACCGCCGCGAAAGCGCATTTCCCGACCATTGTGACCGGTGACCTGAATGATGTCGCGTGGTCGCGAACCACCCGTTTATTCATGAAAATCAGCGGATTGCTCGACCCGCGCCGCGGGCGGGGTATGTACAATACTTTTCATGCGAGCTATCCGTTTTTGCGCTGGCCGCTGGATCACGTTTTCCACAGCAAAGATTTCACGCTGATTGATCTGAAACGGCTGGATTTCATGGGCTCCGATCACTTCCCGATCCTGGTCGAACTGGCGCTGACGCCTTGCCAGGGGAAAGATCAGGAACCGCTGGAAATCGAAAGCGACGATCTGGAAGAAGCCAGGGAAAAATTGGAACTGGCGGGTGTAAAACTTACGGATATCTATCCGCATAATAAAAATCCTGCCAATAACAAATAATGTGAGGGCTTACGGGCTTAAACCATGACCACTGAACGTGACCGTTTGCCGCTGGCCGAAGACTTACGGGTTTTTCTGGCGGTGGTGAACAAGCAAAGCTTTGCCGCGGCGGCGACCGAACTCGGGCAGTCTCCGGCCTATGTCAGTAAGCGTATTCAGATCCTCGAAGAGTCCCTGAACACCCGTTTGCTGCATCGTTCGACCCGTGGCGTTCGCCTGACTGAAGATGGCGAACGGGCGCAACGCTGGGCGCTGCAAATTCTCGACACGTTTGATCAGTTTATGGGTGATGTTTCAGATTCCCGCAGCGAGGTACGCGGCAACGTGCATATTTGCAGTTCGTTCGGTTTCGGGCGCTGCCACGTTGCGCCCGCTGTTGCAGAACTTGCCGAACGTTATCCGCAGCTAAACCTGCGCCTCGACCTGTTCGACCGGGTTGTAGATCTGGTCGCCGAAGGTATTGATCTCGAAATTCTGGTCGGCGATGACATTCCCGAACAGCACATCGGTAAAAAGCTGACGCAGCATCAGCGTATTCTTTGCGCGTCTCCCCGGTATCTGGCCACGCACGGTGAACCCGTTTCGCCGGACGCCCTGACGCAACACCAGTGTCTGGTGCTCAAAGAACGTGACAACCCGTTTGGCATCTGGTCGCTGACCGGAGAAGGACAGGAACAGCGCGTCCGGGTCAAAGGCGTGTTGTCATCTAACAGCGGCGAAGTGGTATTGCAGTGGGCACTGAAACACCACGGAATTATTTTGCGCTCTGAGTGGGACGTCCGGCCTTACATCGACCGGGGCGAACTGGTGCAGGTTTTACCGCAGTTTTCCCAGCCCGCCAGCGTCTGGGCGGTTTATCCCACACGGCTGGCAGATTCTGCAAAACTGCGGGTTTGCGTTGAATTCCTGCATCAGCGCTTTAGCCAGTTACTGCAATAACGTTTTCACGCCAGCCACGGGTTACGCTGCAAATGTGCCTGCTGAAATTCGCGGATTTCATCGCTGTAACGCAGCGTATTCCCCACCGCATCCAGCCCGTTGAGCAGGGACATTTTGCTCAGTTCGTCGATGTTGAAAGCGATCTCTTTGCCATCGTGCAAGCTTATTGTTTGCGCCGGTAAATCGACGGTAATTTCGTTGCTTTGTGCCTGCGTAACCTGTTCAGCCAGCTGTGCCCACTGTTCCGGGGTGAGCTGAACAGTGAGCACGCCGTTACGCTGGCAGTTGTCGAAAAAGATCCCCGCAAACGTGGTGCCGATCAGCGCCCGTATCCCCAGCTGTTTCAGCCCCCATACCGCATGTTCACGGCTTGAGCCACAACCAAAGTTCGGGCCGACCAGCAGGAATTTAGCCTCCTGCCACGCAGGCTGGTTGAGGATAAACGCCGGATCGGGTGAGCCGTCGGCCTGAAAACGTAAATCAAAGAAAACGCCCTGGTCCAGACCGCTGCGGTCGATGCCTTTCAGAAACTGCTTCGGCATAATCACATCGGTATCGACGTTGGCCGCCGGGAAGGGCGCGGCTGCGCCGGTTAACACGGTAAATGCTTGCATGTTTTTCTCCTCACACTTCGCGAACATCGGTCAGATGACCGCAAATTGCGGCGGCGGCAACCATCGCCGGACTCATCAGATGGGTTCGCGCACCGGCGCCCTGACGGCCTTCGAAATTGCGGTTGGTGCTCGACGCACACCGGTCACCCGGTGAAAGCACGTCGTCGTTCATCGCCAGACACATTGAACAGCCGGACTGCCGCCATTCAAAACCGGCTTCAATAAATATCTCTGCCAGCCCTTCGGCTTCGGCCTGCGCACGCACCTGGCTTGAGCCAGGAACGATCATCGCCCGTACCGCTGACGCCACTTTTTTGCCGCGCACAACGTCGGCGGCGGCGCGCAAATCTTCAATGCGCGCATTTGTGCAGGAGCCGATAAAGGCGTGGCTGATGCCGATACTGTTAAGCGGTTGCCCGGCACGTAATCCCATATAGCTGAGTGCGCGTTGCAGGTCTTTGCGCCGTGCGGGATCCGGTTCGGATTGCGGATCGGGTACGCGTCCGCCAATCGCCAGTGCCTGATCCGGGCTGGTTCCCCAGCTGACCATCGGGGCGATATCTGTGGCGCACAGCTCAACTTCGCGGTCAAATACGGCGTCCGGGTCACTGTGCAGCGTACGCCAGACGTCGACGGCCTCCAGCCATTGCTGGCCTTTTGGCGCGCGGGGTTTGTCTTTCAGGTAAGCAAACACTTTGTCATCCGGCGCCATAAACGCACCGCGCGCACCGGCTTCCACCGCCATATTGCAGATGGTCATGCGGCCTTCGACGCTCAGCATATCGATGCCCTGACCGCAGAACTCGATGGCATAACCCGTTGCTCCCGAAGCGCCGATTTTCGCCACCAGCGCCATTACCACGTCTTTGGCGGTAATGCCGTTGTGCAGCTCGCCATTTACCGTCACGCGCAGGGTTTTCAGGCGTTTGTAGACCAGTGTCTGGGTGGCCAGCAAATGTTCAATCTCTGATGTGCCGATACCAAACCCGAATGCGCCGAGCGCGCCATACGTGGTGGTGTGGCTGTCACCGGCGGCAATCACCATGCCCGGTAAGATAAATCCCTGCTCCGGCGCGACAACGTGTTCAATGCCCTGACGGGAATCAAGAATATCAAAGAGCTCGATACCAAATTCCGCGCAGTTCTCGGCCAGATACGAAACCTGGCGTGCGCCACCGGCGTCCGGCATCTGGCGTGTGCGCAAAGGCGCGGTCGGATTGACGTGATCGACCACGGCCAGTGAGGTTTCAGGCCGCCAGACGCGACGGCCTCCGTCGCGCAAACCACTGAAAGCCTGCGGGCTGGTGTACTCGTTAATCACCTGCCGGTCGATGTACAGCAACACGTGTCCTTTGTCGTCCAGCGTGCGGACGGTGTGACTGTCGATGTGCTTTTCATACAGCGTTTTTGGCTTCATTTCATTGCCCTGATGAACGTAATGGATAATGCCAGCGTCGCAAAATTACCCGTTCCCGGGCAACGGCCTGAGTGTGGTGTCTCAAAACACAGATCGTGAAGCAGCAATCTTCATTTGTGACCTTGTTGCTGAAAAGCCAGCGACTAAGATGGGTAAAAAAGGAGAACACCCATGTTTGAACATTTTACCCAAGGCCGGATGAAGGTCAGCGGAACGGAGATCGCCTACCGGATCGCCGGGCAGGGCGAGCCTCTGCTGTTGCTGCACGGACACCCGCAAACACAGGCTATCTGGCATAAAGTCGCGCCGTTTCTGACGTCTCAGTTCACCGTCGTTCTGGCCGATTTGCGTGGCTATGGCGACAGCGGTAAACCCGAACCCGACGCGGAACATCTGCGCTACAGCAAACGCGAAATGGCACAAGACCAGCAGGAGTTAATGGCCGCGCTCGGTTTCAGCCGGTTCAGCGTTATTGCCCATGACCGGGGCGCGCGCGTGGCGCACCGGCTGGCGCTGGATCATCCGCAGGCCGTTAAACGCCTGGTGCTGATGGATATCGCGCCGACGCTTTCTATGTATCAGCAAACCAATGAAGCTTTTGCCCGTGCTTACTGGCACTGGTTTTTCCTGATCCGCCCGTCGCCGTTGCCGGAAACGCTGATCACCGCCGATCCGGATCAGTATCTGCGCAGCGTCATGGGCAGCCGCAGTGCCGGTATGCAGCCTTTCACCGACGAAGCTTACGCAGATTATTTGCGCTGTCTGCAACAAAATGGAACGGCGCGCGGGATTTGCGAGGACTATCGGGCGTCGGCAAGTATCGACCTGCAACACGACAAAGAAGATCTGGATGCAGCCCGCAAACTGAGTTGTCCGTTGCTGGTGCTTTGGGGCGCGAAAGGCACGGTCGGTCAATGTTTTGCGCCACTGGAAGAATGGCGAAAAGTTGCGGAAGACGTGCAGGGGGAAGCGCTGCCTTGCGGCCATTATATTGCCGAAGAACAGTCGGAGCTGCTGCTGGAGAAGGTGTTGCCGTTTTTGCGATAAAAGGCATGCGAAGCTGATAAACATTAAATTGAAGTCAGTTTTGCGGGATGTCCTGGAAAAATGAGTGATACCGCTGGCATGAAATGAGTTGATATCCAATAGTGCGTCCTGCCGAATATTTATACAGGACATAACGATGTTTAATTTGCCAGCCAGATGTTTAAAAGGTACATTTTACCTGTACATGTTTTATGTACCTTTAACGTAAAGGGCAAAAAATTATGAAAGAATTTAACTACACCGATGCCCGTCAAAATCTAGCGGATGTTATTCAGATGGCTGCAGAGGGTGAGCCCGTCACCATTACCCGTCGGGGTAAAGCGCCAGCTGTGATCATCAGTGCAGAAGAATATGCGGCATTCCTCAAACACAAGCTTGACCGCGAATTCGAAGAAATGATGGGAATTCATGGTGATGCGATACGTGCTTTGGCTGACAGATGAATGAATTAAAGTTTATTTCCGCAGAGGAGATAATAGGTTTTCATGAAAGAATTCTAATGACGACTCCGGGTGTACAAGGCTTATCAGATCCGGGCAGGGTAGAAGCGATTATCTCAAGAGTTATCAATTTGCATGAATATGAAAGTATCAGCGATGTGGTCACTTTGGGGGCAGCGCATTTGATTGCTGTGGCTCGAGGGCATGTTTTTACCGATGGCAACAAACGAACAGCGCTGATGGTTGCCCTGATTTTTCTCCGGCGCAATGGTGTGAGTCTGGTCAAAAGCGACTCACTCGTACAACTGACCGTTGATTGTGCTGAAGGTACGGTTAACCTGCCTGAAGCCGCAGCGAAACTAAGATTACTGATTAAACATTAAAAAACCCGCTTTCGCGGGTTTTTGTTTGTCTGTGTTAAACCGGTTGTTCCGGGAATGTCAGCGTATTCCCCGGCGCTTCACGGTTAATATGCAGGAAATTCAGATGACGTTCGTACTGGTCCAGAATGTCATTGATCACCTGATGTTTCGTAAAGTCCATCAGGTCATTGCCCTGCGTACCTTCGAGCAGGAACGTCTCCAGCCGGTAATAGTGCGATTTCCCGGCGCGGGCGCGGTAGGTAAACGCCGGAACCGCGTAACGCACCGGCCAGATCTGGTACACAAAGTTCTGCTCTTCGCCCAGCGCTACCTGCAATTCCAGCGGCCCGATTTTTTCATCTTCCTGCGGCTCATGTTCGTTGAACGTGACTTTCGCGCCGCGCAGTTCCAGTTCCTGCGCCACTTCCTGCATCGCCGGACGGCAGGCGGTATCCATCATTTTTTGCGTATGGCGCGTGCCCGGATAATTCATGACCCGTGAAAGGCGTTGCTTCCAGTTCAGCGCCGCGTCGCTCGTCGCCGGAAGCGGTGCCAGCGTTTGCTGGGTGCTGGCGCGGCGGTAATCTTCCAGGCGCAGGGACTTATACAGCCCGGCCATGATGAAGAAAATCACAAAACTGAACGGCAGCCCCATGATGACCGTGGTGTTTTGCAGTGCAGAAACGCCGTCAGTCATTAGCATGCCGAGCGTCAGCACGCCGATGGTGACTGACCAGAAAATCCGCAACCAGTTCGGCGCATCGTTGTTAATATCCGCCAGTTTTGAGGTGAAGTTACCCAGTACCAGCGAACCGGAATCCGCCGAAGTGACATAAAACAGCAGGCCGGTGATGGTCGCGACAGACGCACTGAGCGTAAAGCCAGGATACTGCGCCAGCAGGCTGTAAACGCCGCGTTCAGGGTGAGCGATCACTTCGTTCGCAAAATCCAGATTGCCGTGCAGAATCTGATACAGCGCGCTGTTACCGAAAATCGACAGCCACAGCAGGGTGAAGACGAACGGGATGATAAGCGTCCCCAGCACAAACTGGCGGATGGTGCGGCCACGGGAAATACGCGCCAGGAACAGGCCGACAAACGGCGACCACGCCACCCACCACGCCCAGAAGAACAGCGTCCAGCTGTTCATCCACTCGGTCGGGCGGTCGAACGCAAAGGTGTTCAGCGTCATCCCCATAAACCGGTTGATGTAATCGCCGATATTCAGTACCAGCGCGTTCAGCAGGAATTCGGTGTTGCCGAAGAACAGCAGGAACAGAATCAGCCCCAGCGCCAGCAGCACGTTCAGCTCCGAAAGAATACGGATACCTTTATTCACGCCGGACGTGACCGAGACCGTCGCCATGATTACCGACAGCAAAATCAGCGCTGCCTGCACGGTCAGGTTTTCCGGAATATGGAACAGTACTTTCAGCCCGTAGTTCAGCTGCACAACGCCGATCCCAAGCGTTGTTGCAATCCCAAAAATTGTCCCGACGACGGCGGCGATATCCACGCTGTGGCCGATAGGCCCGTTGATTCGCTTGCCAAAAATCGGGTAGAGCGCCGAACGGATGGTCAGCGGCAGGTTATAACGGTAGCTGAAATACCCCAGCGCGATGCCCATCAGCGCGTACATCGCCCAGCCGGTCAGCCCGTAGTGGAACAGCGTCCAGGTCATCGCCTGCCGCGCGGCTTCCAGGGTCTGGCCGTTGCCTTCCGGCGGCAACATGTATTGCGTTACCGGTTCGGCGACCGAGAAAAACATCAGGTCGATGCCGATCCCGGCGGCAAATAACATCGCCGCCCAGCTCATCATGCTGAATTCGGGTTTGGATTGTTCAGGGCCTAACTTGATCGAACCGAAGCGCGAACAGGCTATGAACACTACAAACACGATGTACAGCGTCGCCGCCAGCATGTAATACCAGCCGAAGGTGGCGGATACCCAGTTGAGCGTCAGGCTGATCCATTTTCCCGATAAATCGGTGAAGAAAATGGTCATCAAAGTGAAGGCTAAAATCAGACCGGCGGAGGTGAAAAATACCACCTTGTTAAGCTGGTCACGTGGTTTCTCAGGTAATTTCTCTTTCGTATCGGCAATCGCCATCTTTTCCCCTGTCTTGTTAATTATTCACTGTTTTTCAATAAATTGGCGCTAAATTCATCTCAATAATCATACAAAATACTAACGTATTGGTAATAAAATATATGCATTTTTAATTGAACGTTCAATCAAAAAAAAGTTAAATAGGTGACGTCAGAGCGTTAACAAGGTTGGACGAAAGCGTAAAAAAACGGTTTTTTAAGCGCGTCTCAACCCGCTCATTTTCAGGAGCCGGATCCATGCCCAAAGTAGGAATGCAGCCCATCAGACGGCAGCAATTGATTGAGGCAACGCTGGCCGCAGTGAATGAAGTTGGGATGCACGATGCCTCGATTTCGCAAATTGCGCGCCGCGCAGGCGTCTCCAACGGCATCATCAGTCACTATTTCCGTGACAAGAATGGGCTGCTGGAAGCGACCATGCGCTATCTGCTCAGTCATCTGGGGGAAGGGGTGCAGTTGCGGTTGTCGCAACTGACGGATACCGCACCGACGGCGCGGCTGCATGCGATTGCAGAAGCCAATTTTGACGACAGTCAGACCAACAGCGCGGCGATGAAAACCTGGCTGGCCTTCTGGGCGAGCAGCATGCATCACCCGCAGTTGTACCGGCTGCAACAGGTCAACAGCCGCCGGCTCTATTCAAATTTATGTTCTGAATTCAGGCGTTTTCTGCCCAAAGGCGAGGCGCGACTCGCGGCGCAAAGTACCGCTGCACTGATTGACGGCCTGTGGCTGCGCGGTGCGCTGAGCGGTAAGGAATTTAACCGCGCCGAGGCGATGCAAATTACCCGCCGCCACATTGAGTCGCAGCTGGTTACGCCGTAATTCACGCAGAGAATCCATCAGACCGCACAGACCGAGGAGAGATTTATGTCCCGCTACGGCAAGCAAAAACTTTATATCAACGGGCGTTTTCAGGACAGCACCGGGGATGACACCTTCGACGCCGTGAATCCGGCCAATGGCGAAGTGATTGCGCAGGTGCAATCCGCCACGCACGCCGACGTTGATCTGGCGGTGAAAGCCGCGCAAAAAGGCCAGAAAGTCTGGGCAGCGATGACGGCCATGAGCCGTTCGCGCATCCTGCGCCGTGCGGTAGATATTCTGCGCGACCGCAACGATGAGCTGGCGGCGATAGAAACCGCCGATACCGGTAAACCGCTGTCCGAAACGCTGGCAGTCGATATCGTGACCGGCGCAGACGTGCTGGAATATTACGCCGGATTAATTCCTGCCATTGAAGGCCAGCAGATCCCGCTGCGCGATTCTTCCTTTGTTTACACCCGCCGCGAACCGCTGGGCGTGGTGGCCGGGATCGGCGCGTGGAATTACCCGATTCAGATTGCGTTGTGGAAATCCGCACCCGCGCTGGCGGCCGGTAACGCGATGGTCTTCAAACCCAGTGAAAATACGTCACTGACCGCACTGAAGCTGGCGGAAATTTACACCGAAGCCGGCGTGCCGGACGGCGTATTCAGCGTCGTCACCGGTGCGGCAGACGTCGGGCAGGCATTAACGGATCATCCTGACATCGCCAAAGTGTCTTTCACCGGCGGCATCAAAACCGGCAAGAAAGTGATGGCCAGCGCGTCGGCATCGACCCTGAAAGAAGTGACGATGGAACTCGGTGGCAAATCTCCGCTGATTATTTTCGACGACGCGGATCTGGATAAAGCCGCCGACATCGCCATGATGGCGAATTTTTACAGCTCGGGGCAGGTCTGCACCAACGGCACGCGCGTATTCATTCCGAAATCGCTGCACAAAGCTTTTGAGGCCAAAGTGCTGGAGCGCGTGAAACGCATCCGTACGGGTGACCCGACGGATGAGAACGTCAACTTCGGCCCGCTGGTCAGCTTCGCGCACATGGAATCCGTGCTGCGTTACATCGAAAGCGGCAAACGCGAAGGCGCAACGCTGCTGACCGGCGGCGAACGCGTCACCACCGGCGACTTTGCCCGTGGCGCTTACGTTGCCCCAACGGTCTTTACCGACTGCCGCGATGACATGCTGATCGTCCGCGAAGAAATCTTCGGGCCGGTGATGAGCATCCTGACCTACGAGAGTGAAGAAGAAGTGATCCGCCGCGCCAACGATACCGAATACGGTCTGGCCGCCGGGCTGGTCACGCAAGATCTCAACCGCGCGCACCGCGTGATCCACAAGCTGGAAGCCGGGATTTGCTGGATCAACACCTGGGGCGAATCCGCCGCAGAAATGCCGGTGGGCGGTTACAAACATTCCGGCGTCGGGCGCGAAAACGGCGTCACCACGCTTGAGCATTACACCCAAATCAAATCCGTGCAGGTCGAACTGGGCGAATTCAGCTCAGTCTTTTAATCCGCCGCAACAGAGGAGATTTTAATGGATTACGATTACATCATTATTGGTGCCGGTTCCGCCGGCAACGTTCTCGCCACCCGACTGACCGAAGACAGCGCCGTCAATGTCCTGCTGCTCGAAGCCGGTGGCCCGGATTATCGTCTGGATTTCCGCACGCAGATGCCTGCCGCGCTGGCTTTCCCGTTGCAGGGGCGTCGTTATAACTGGGCGTATGAAACCGACCCGGAGCCGCACATGAACAACCGTCGTATGGAATGCGGACGCGGCAAAGGGCTGGGCGGTTCGTCGCTGATCAATGGCATGTGTTACATCCGCGGTAATGCGATGGATTTCGACAACTGGGCAAAAGCGCCGGGGCTGGAGGACTGGAGTTATCTGGATTGCCTGCCGTATTTTCGCAAGGCAGAAACCCGCGATATCGGCCCGAATGATTTCCACGGTGGCGATGGCCCGGTGAGCGTCGCGACGCCTAAAAAAGGCAACAATCCGTTATTCCACGCGATGATTGAAGCGGGCGTTCAGGCCGGTTATCCGCGCACTGACGATCTGAACGGGTATCAGCAGGAAGGTTTTGGCCCGATGGACCGGACCGTAACGCCGAAAGGTCGACGCGCCAGTACCGCTCGTGGATATCTTGATCAGGCAAAACCGCGCGCGAACCTGACGATTGTCACGCATGCCATGACCGACAAAATCCTTTTTGAAGGCAAGCGTGCCGTGGGTGTCAGCTATTTCAAAGGTGACGGCGATAAAGCGGTAAAGGCCAAAGCGAAGCGGGAAGTGTTGCTGTGCAGCGGCGCGATAGCCTCTCCGCAAATTCTGCAACGTTCGGGCGTTGGCCCGGCAGAATTGCTCAATAAGCTGGATATTCCGGTGGTGCATGATTTGCCGGGCGTCGGCGAGAATTTACAGGATCACCTGGAAATGTACCTGCAATACAGCTGTACCCAGCCAGTTTCACTGTATCCGGCATTGCAGATGCACAATCAGCCCGCGATCGGCGCGGAATGGCTGTTCAAAGGCACCGGCGTTGGCGCGAGCAATCAGTTCGAAGCGGGCGGTTTTATCCGCAGCCGTGAAGAATTTGCGTGGCCGAATATTCAGTATCACTTCCTGCCGGTGGCGATTAACTACAACGGCAGTAACGCGGTGAAAGAGCACGGTTTCCAGGCGCATGTTGGCTCGATGCGTTCACCAAGCCGCGGACGTGTGCAGGTGAAATCGAAAAATCCGCATCAGCATCCGAGCATTTTGTTTAACTACATGGCGAGCGAGCAGGACTGGCAGGAATTCCGCGATGCGATCCGCATCACGCGTGAAATCATGGCACAACCGGCGCTGGATGCTTATCGCGGCCGTGAAATCAGTCCGGGCAAACATGTGCAGACAGACGAAGAGCTGGACGCGTTTATCCGCGAACATGCGGAAACGGCGTTCCACCCGTCCTGTTCGTGCAAAATGGGCACCGACGAAATGGCGGTAGTGGACGGGCAGGGGCGTGTTCACGGCACCGAAGCGCTGCGCGTGGTCGATGCTTCTATCATGCCGCAAATCATCACCGGCAACCTGAACGCCACGACGATCATGATCGCCGAGAAGATTGCCGACAAAATCCGCGGACGTCAGCCTCTGCCGCGCAGCACGGCGGATTACTACACCGCAGGCGACGCGCCGGTACGCACCGGACCGTTAAAAAAATCTGCCTGAATGTTTTACAGGCCGGTTACAAATAGCCTTTAAGGCATGATACAAAGAGATATTCTTCGGGATATCTCTTTTTTTTGCAGCCAGATAACGGCGAATTCAGGTAAGGGCGGGGCATCTATTCATGAGCGAATCTTCATCTCTCCACTGGCAGGATTATCACCACAGCGAACTTAACGTCGCGCAGATTTACGCCATTCTGGCCCTGCGCAGCGAAGTGTTTGTGGTCGAACAAACCTGTGTTTATCAGGATATCGACGGGCAGGATCTGGCTGGCGAAAACCGTCATATCGTCGCATGGCTAGACGGGAAACCGGCGGCGTACGCACGTATTTTGCGTCATGAAGATGGCGTCGCCATCGGACGTGTGATCGTCGCTCCTTCCGCCCGCGGCCTGAAACTGGGCTACCAACTGATGGAACAGGCGCTGGCGGCGTGCCAGAAACACTGGCCGGGTGAGCGGATTGCGATTTCCGCGCAGGCGCACTTACAACAGTTTTACGGCAGACTGGGGTTTGTGGCGTATACGGAGATTTATGATGAAGATGGGATCGCGCATGTAGGGATGGAGTTTAAGGTTTAGTTTTCAATTTCAACTTTAAGGTCAAAACCGTGGGCGTCGGCCCACACCGACCAAAGACCCGGTAACGCGCGGGTCTCTGGACTCTGCGCTTTTTTAACTGCGCGCTGCCGCTGGCTGGCTATGTTTCAGGTGCCGCTGCTATTGCCGCAAAATCCCGCCGCTGCGCGGTTCCCTGCACTCGGGTTACAAACCGCGCGAAAAGATACACGGTTTTCCACCTCTCGCTACGGCGTGATTTTTGAAAGCGGCTGGGGGCTTATCTAAATTCAAAATCAGGCTGGTTTTAATCTTTTACAAAGGCAATCTGGCGCGCTCAGAAATGTTGCTGACCGTGGGTTCGAGACTTGTGGCTCGAACCCACGGGGAAGGAACCGCGCAGCGGCAAGATTTCGCGCCACACGCTGTTGTGCCAGAACATGTCCATCGTCCCAGCGGTAGCGCGCAGTTAAAGAGCCCGGGATTCTCAAGGGGCGCGGCGACAGGCGCTCCTTGAGGCCAGTTTGGGCGGCGAGCCCAAGGTCTTGCCGGTTTGGGTGGCAACCCAAGGTTTTGACCTGAGCTGAGCGAGCACCGCTCATGAAAAACCGCTCTACTCCCAATAAGCAGGCTCCCCAAACTTCTCCACCAGATAATCAATCACCACCCGCACCTTAACCGAAGCCCTGCGGGCATTCGGGTACAACGCCGAGATAGTCTGTGGTTCCGGCGACGTGGAAACCTGGTACTCAGGCAACACGCTCACCAGCGTTCCGGCGCGCAGCGCATCGCCAATCAGCCAGGTTGGGAAAACCACTAACCCCATTCCGCCGATGGCTGACTGCGTCAGGGTTTCAGCGTTATTGCTGGTGAGAACGCCGCGCAGGTTCCATGAACGCCATTCTTTTTCCGGCTGGCGGAAGTACCAGCGCTGGGAACCGGCAAACCCTTTAAAAACCAGACAACTGTGGTTTGAAAGATCGTCCGGCGTGGCCGGTATGCCTGCGCGGGCGAGATACGCCGGGCTGGCGGCGAGACGGAAATTCTGGTGCCCGAGCGTTCGTGCCTGAAGGGTGGAATCGGCCATGACGCCAATCCGGATCAGCAGATCGACGCTGTCCTGCAACGGATCGATGAAATCATCCGTCTGCATTAGTTCGATGTTCAGCCGGGGAAAACGTGTGCTCAGTTCCGGCAGCCAGGGCGCAACATGACGCTGACCAAAAACCACCGGCGCATTAATTCGTACCAGCCCGCCCGATTCGCTGCTTTGTTCCTGCAAATCCTGCTCGGCGAGATCCAGCTGTGTCAGCACCTGACGCGCATGCTCCGCCAGTAACTTTCCGGATTCTGTCGGGCTGACAGCCCGCGTGTTGCGGTACAGCAACTGCGTCTGTAATGCCTGCTCCAGCTGGGCAATAACGCGCGAAACCGTTGAAGGGGACATCGCTTCGCGTCGGGCCACTTCGGAGAAATTCCCCTGGTCGAGCACCGCCACAAACAGGCGCAAAGACTGAATGTTGATCTGATTGAAACTTTTCATCTGTGCGATTTCTGCAAAGGTATTTTCCTGATTGTGCTGTTTTTCGCATAACGTTGTCACGCTATAGTCGCCGCTTCTTAAATACCGGGCAGTAAAAATAATGAGAACAGGGCAATGATGAATCTGATGTTAATTCCGCTGGTCGTTCTGGCGGGGATGGGGCTTTCGCTGGAAGCGGGGCTTATCGGCCCGCTGGGAACCGAAGTCGGGCACTTGTGGGCGACGCTCAGCATTTTTGGCGTCGGCGCGGTGCTGACCGGTTTACTGGTGCTGTTTTTCAGCCCGCGGAATGCGCCTTCTTATACTGAGCAACCCGGCTGGCAACTGCTCGGCGGCGTGCTGGGGCCGGTATATGTCGTGGTGCTGACTATTGCGACGCCGGTGATTGGTATCGGGATGACGATGATCGCGATTTTGTCAGGGCAGGTGGCGAAAAGTGTTCTGATCGACCATTTCGGCTGGTTTGGCACACCGCATAAAAAAGTGGGCGGTGAACGCCTGCTGGCACTGGTGTTTATTGTTGCTGCACTTGTTCTGATTGCCTGGGGTTAACCAATGACTGAAATGATTATGATTGTTCTGGCTATCGTGGCCGGTGCGGCGCTGAGTATGCAGGCGGCGGTAAACGGGCAACTGGGCGAAAAGGTCGGCGTCCTGAAAAGCGCATTTCTGACGTTCAGCGTCGGCGCGGCTATCACGGCGGTGCTGATTCTGTTTCTGCAAACGCCGCAGCAGGCAACGTTGCTCACCGTACCCAAATGGCAGCTGATGGGCGCGTTATTTGGTGTGCCTTACATCATTGTGATGGTGACAGCCGTGCCGCGGGTAGGGACGGCGGTTGCTACGGTGGCCGTGATTTTAGGGCAACTGGCGATGGGAATGCTCATCGACAATTTCGGCTGGCTGGATAACCCGCAAATCGCACTGTCATGGCACCGTCTCGCGGCGATCCCCTGTCTGATTATTGCCCTGGCGCTGATTTACCGGAGCAACCGGAAAGCAGCATAAGAGCGGGGCACGGGTCGGTTTGCCTCATGCCATATAGCGGGAAAATTATTGCAGACGCGGATCAAACATCATGGGCTCGCGTTCTGCGGAATCGAGCAACGGCGCGAAATCCGGATGCTGCGGATTAAGCAGCACATTATATTCCTTCGGGACAATGACCGACGGAACCCTCAGCCCGACGTGTTCACCTTCTGCCAGCCACGCTTCGCCCTGACGCTGCGTGCTGTCCGGCGGCGAAGGGCTGCGCCAGTCCGCGGCCAGCTCATCGACCTCGAGCGTATCGAGCAGTGTATCCGGCACCTCAATACTGAGCAGAGTGTATGAGCGCATCAGCATACTGTTTTGTAAATGCACCAGAATCTCGAGGATCGCCAGTGAGATGCTGGTGGTCAGATACACCACCGGCCTGCCCGGCGGGTTCCAGCGGCCACCGTAAATCTGGGCTCCGGCACCTGTCCAGGCCGTGGCTAAATGTTGGGTCTGAATAATGCGAAACAGCTTCAACTGAATACCCCGTGCTGAAGGCGGCCAATCAGCCGGTTCACTTCCACCGCACCCGCTTCAGAAGACAACAACTCCAGCGGTCTTGAACCTGCCAGCGCCGGAGCAGGGCGGGTTATCCAGTCCAGCGCCGCGATGCGGTCGCCTTCAAAGAGATCCGTCGCCGCATCGATGGTGCGCACCAGCCGCGCCACGCGCTCGCTTTCATCGCTTTTCAGCAATCCGTTTCCCGCTTTACGCCGCGCATAATTGCGCTCGTTAATCCCCATTATTTCCAGCAAAACCATTTTCGGCCACCCCAGCTCTGTGTTCAGGCGGTTGATACTATCAACCGGAAAACCTTTCTGTATGGCATTTAGCAAACTGATTCCGCTGCCTGCGGGAAGCCCCGCAGATTCCCACAGCGGCGTTACAGCCTCTTTCATTTGTCTGGAAGACAGCCCGGTAATTTTTGAACTCATGATGTCGGTCTCCGCACCGTTAATTGTCATAACTATAGCATGACAATTAACGCTACGGTGGATTTGTGTACACCCTTTGTTTTGCTCAGATGACAGGCGGATGAAATCACCATGAAACATAAGTGTGATCAATGTCACGTTGAGCATGTATAAGGATGAAACAGAAATTGACAAACCTTGACCAAATCTATTTATTAGCTAAGAAAAGTTAACTCTTGTAGGAAGTGACTGGAAATTGCATGTTTATTGCACTATGTGCAGCAATCGGTTGCGGATCACAGTTTTAGGGTTCTATTTATGCAACGCCTGATAGTGGCAAGGCGTTGTCCCACCCCCGCTTCTGGTAAAAATATGAAAAATAAAATTATTGCAGCAGGCGCTTTGATGGCTTTGTCCTACAGCGCGACCGTGCTCGCTGATGATAGCAAGGGCGAATTTGTTTCTGACTGGTGGCACCAGAGTGTCAACGTTGTAGGCAGCGCCGACACCCGTTTCGGGCCTACTCTGCGTAACGATGTTTATCTTGAATATGAAGCGTTTGCGCACAAAGACTGGTTTGATTTCTACGGCTATATCGATATTCCTAAAACCTTCGGTGCAGGTAACGGCAACGACACCGGCATCTGGGATAAGAACGGTTCTCCGCTGTTTATGGAAATCGAACCGCGCTTCTCTATCGATAAGCTGACCGGCACTGACCTGAGCTTTGGTCCGTTCAAAGAATGGTACTTCGCGAACAACTATATCTACGATATGGGCCCGGACAGCGATAACCGTCAGAACACCTGGTATATGGGTCTGGGTACCGACATTGATACCCATCTGCCGATGAGCCTGTCTCTGAACGTGTATGCAAAATACCAGTGGGAAAACTACGGCGCAGCGAACGAAAACAGCTGGGACGGCTACCGTTTCAAAGTGAAATACTTCGTTCCTCTGACGCAGCTGTGGGGCGGTAACCTGAGCTACATCGGGTTCACCAACTTTGACTGGGGCTCCTCACTGGGCGATGACGATTTCCGTGACCTGAACGGCAATAAAGCGCGTTCTAACAACTCTATCGCGTCCAGCCACATCCTCTCGCTGAACTACACACACTGGCATTACTCGTTCGTGGCGCGTTACTTCCACAACGGCGGCCAGTGGGCTGACGGCGCTGAGCTGAACTTCGGTAACGGTAATTTCGACGTGAAATCTACTGGCTGGGGTTACTATGGCGTGATCGGTTACAACTTCTAGATTTCAGTTGTTAACCCGAAAAAACCCGGCTGATGCCGGGTTTTTTGCATTTCTGACCCTCTGATAATCCTGCGCATAACACACTTTTTTAGCTATTGAGTGAAAAATGACCACAACTACAGGCGATCCCGCCGCGCCGTTGTGGCATAATGCGCGCCAAATCACATTTCCCAATGAAGAGCGAGCGTTGTGCTAAGTACTTACAACATCACCATGCAATTCGGCAGCAAGCCGTTATTTGAAAACATTAACGTCAAATTTGGCGGCGGTAACCGCTATGGCCTGATTGGCGCGAACGGTTGTGGTAAATCCACTTTCATGAAAATCCTCGGTGGCGATTTAGTGCCATCAGGCGGCAACGTGGTCCTCGACCCGAACGAGCGTCTGGGTAAACTGCGCCAGGATCAGTTCGCATTCGAACAGTTCAGCGTGCTGGACACCGTGATCATGGGCCACACCGAATTGTGGGAAGTGAAGGAAGAGCGCGACCGCATTTATGCAATGGCAGAAATGAGCGAAGAAGATGGCTACAAAGTGGCTGATTTGGAAGTCGCTTACGGCGAAATGGACGGCTACAGCGCCGAATCCCGCGCCGGTGAACTGCTGCTGGGCGTCGGCATTCCTGTTGAGCAACATTACGGCCCGATGAGCGAAATCGCACCAGGTTTTAAACTGCGCGTATTGCTGGCTCAGGCGCTGTTCTCTGACCCGGAAATTCTGCTGCTCGATGAACCGACGAACAACCTGGACATCGATACCATTCGCTGGCTGGAGCAGGTGCTGAACGAGCGTAACAGCACCATGATCATCATTTCGCATGACCGTCACTTCCTGAACATGGTGTGTACGCACATGGCGGATCTGGACTACGGCGAACTGCGCGTTTATCCGGGTAACTACGACGAATACATGACGGCGGCAACGCAGGCTCGTGAACTTCTGAGTGCCAATAACGCCAAGAAAAAAGCGCAAATTGCCGAGCTGCAATCGTTCGTCAGCCGCTTCAGCGCCAACGCCTCCAAATCTAAACAGGCGACTTCCCGTGCCCGTCAGATTGATAAAATTCAGCTCGACGAAATCAAAGCGTCCAGCCGCCAGAATCCTTACATGCGTTTTGAGCAGGACAAGAAATTGTTCCGTAATGCGCTGGAAGTGGAAAAAATCACCAAAGGTTTCGACAACGGTCCGCTGTTTAAAAACCTGGGCCTGATGCTGGAAGTCGGCGAGAAAGTCGCGATTCTGGGCGCCAACGGTATCGGTAAATCGACCCTGTTGAAAACGCTGGTCGGCGAGCATGAGCCGGAAAGCGGTTCAGTTAAATGGTCTGAAAACTCAAAAATCGGTTACTACGCGCAGGATCACGAATATGAATTCGACGATACCCTGAACGTTTTCGACTGGATGAGTCAGTGGAAATCCGAGAAAGACGACGAGCAGGCCGTGCGCGGTGTTCTCGGGCGTCTGCTGTTCGGTCAGGACGACATCAAGAAGAAAGTGAAAGTGCTTTCCGGTGGTGAGAAAGGTCGTATGTTATTCGGGAAACTGATGATGCAGCGTCCGAACATCCTGATCATGGATGAACCAACCAACCACCTGGATATGGAATCTATCGAGTCACTGAACATGGCGCTGGAAATGTACGAAGGCACGCTGATCTTCGTTTCCCACGACCGTGAATTCGTCAGCTCGCTGGCGACGCGTATTCTGGAAATGACACCGACCCGTGTCATCGACTTCTCCGGTAACTACGAAGACTACCTGCGCAGCCAGGGTATCAACACTTAATTGTTGATTCTGATAAAAAAGTCCGCAAATATGCGGACTTTTTTTTTACCTGAATTTCAGTGAAAAACTCTGAGAATCAGCAATCCCCGCAAACCTCGCAACCCGGATCTTTCATCAGGTTCATCTGGCGAAATTGCAGCGTCATGGCGTCGTACATCAGCAGTTTTCCGCGTGGCGTTTCGCCGAAGTGAGTCAGCAACTTGATAGTTTCCATGGCCTGCAAGCTTCCAATGGTGCCGACCAGCGGTGACATTACGCCGGCTTCGACGCAGGTCAGCGCGTTTTCGCCAAACAGACGGCTCAGACAGCGATAGCACGGCTCGCCGGGCTGCCACGTAAATACGCTCAGCTGGCCTTCCATGCGGATGGCAGCACCGGACACCAGCGGTTTTTTCTGCGTAAAACATTGCTGATTGAGCTGATTCCGCGTCGTGACGTTGTCGGTGCAATCGACAACGATGTCGCAGGCGGCAATCAGTTCGCGCAGCATTTCGTCATCCGCCTGAGCGTCAACCTGATTCAGCTGAATGTGCGGGTTGATTGCCGCCAGCGCCAGCGCGGCGGATGCCACTTTCGACATGCCGATTCTGGCGTCAGTATGCAGCGTCTGGCGCTGCAAATTGGACAGCGAAACGGTGTCGAAATCCAGCAATGTCAGCGTGCCTGTTCCGGCTGCTGCCAGATATTGCGCCGCCGCACAGCCCAGACCGCCGAGGCCGACAATCAGCGCGTGGCTGGCTTTCAGCTTTTCCTGCGCATCGAAATCAAACCCTTTCAAAACGATCTGGCGGTTATAACGCAGGGTTTCGGCGTCCGTCAGTTCCGGCAGCGTCGCCATGATCAGCTCCGAAGCAGGGCGTTGAAAGGTTCGATTTCTACGATTTCACCTGCGGCGACGTTTTCGCGCTCACGTTCAAGCACCACAAAACAGTTTGCGAGGCTGAATGAGCTGAAGACATGCGAGCCCTGATGGCCGGTGGTGCGTACTTCGAGCTGGCCTTCGGCGTTGGTGCTGAAAATACCGCGCTGGAAATCCAGACGTCCGGCGGATTTCTTGAGCGGTGTCACGGCTTTCGCTTTCAGGCGCGGCGGAAACTGCCAGGCGGTGTGGCCGGAAAGCTGAGCGATAAACGGTTGCACGAGCTGATAAAACGTCAGTGCAGCAGAAACCGGATTGCCCGGCAGGCCACAGAACCAGCTGTCCTGCAATTTGCCGAACGCGAATGGTTTACCCGGTTTCATCGCCAGTTTCCAGAAACCAATCTCACCCAGTTCATCGAGCATTTGCTTGGTGTAATCGGCTTCGCCCACGGACACGCCACCGCTGGAAATCACCAGATCGGCAAAGGCATTGGCTTCTTCAAAGGCTTTGCGCAGCGCCTGCGGATTATCGCGGATAATCCCTAAATCCAGAACCGTGCAGCCGAGCTGTTCGAGCATCAGACGCACGGCGAAACGGTTGGTGTCGTAAATCTGGCCTTCCTCTAACGGCGTGCCGACGGGTTGCAGTTCGTCCCCGGTCGAAAACACCGCGACTTTCAGCGCTTTCCAGACGTTAACTTCCGTCACACCTAAAGAAGCCAGCAGTGGCAATTCAGCTGCGCCAAGACGCACACCGGCAGGCAGCACGCTGTCGCCTTGTTTGATGTCATCGCCGGTGAGGCGGATATTCTGACCTTTATGCACTTCTGCGGTGAACCGCACGCCCGCTTCTGACAGGTCGGCCTGTTCCTGCATGATCACCGCGTCGGCACCTTGCGGAACCGGCGCGCCGGTCATGATGCGGATACAGGTTCCGGCAGGCCATTCACCGTGGAAAGGCGCACCGGCAAAGGCTTTACCTGCCACAGGCAGAACGGCGTCCGTATGCAAATCGGCGCAGCGCACGGCGTAACCGTCCATCGCGGAATTATCAAAAGGCGGGACGAAAACCGGGGATTTCACCGGCGTGGCGGTAATGCGGCCTGCGGCGGCAGCGAGCGGAAGAGATTCGGCATCTTTCGCTGTTTTGGACGGGACATAAGCGCGCATTTTTTCCAGCGCTTCTTCCAGCGAGATCAGACCGGCAGTATTGAATTCCATGAAAATTCCTTTGAGGTTCATCCCGGCGGAACGGGTGTTTTCACCGGAACCGGGCGGGGAATTGGAGCATGCGCATAGTATGACAGAGAAACGCGGCGAACCAAAAATTGCGGAAGGCGTAAAAACTTCGTGGGGATTCCTGAAAAATTGAGATCGATCCCAAAATTAACAATGTAACGCAGGTATGATGGTTTCCGTTATTTGTGACATGAGTCACGCAACTGTCAAATATACAGGAATAACCGGTGCTTAAAAAAAATCGCCATCAGGCCATCCTTCAGTTGGTAGAACAGCATGAAGTGTTACAGGTAAGCGAACTGGCACAATCGCTGGATGTAAGTCTTGAAACCATTCGTCGTGACCTGAGTGAAATGCAGGATAAAGGGTTGATTCTGCGTCGTCACGGCCGCGCCCGTCGTCTGGTTGCTCAGCCTGAAACATCCTGGCTAAACAGTTTGCAGCGCTGCCCGCAGCTTTAATCACGGCAGTGAAATAAGAAAAGGGAAGGCTCCGCAGAGTCTTCCCTTTTTTATGCACAATACTTTAGTAAATCAGTGTACCGGTTGCTGCTCCAGCGCTTCGGCTTTGCTGTTGACTGAGGCAAAAATCAGCGCCGCCAGCAGGAAGACATAGGCGATGGTCGCGGTATTTAGCGCCCAGAATAACCCGTACTGGCTGTACACCAGCGACGACAGCGTGGAGAAAATCAGCGTCCCGATAGTGCCGATAGTCAGCAGGGCAGACGTCAGCGTTGGCGGCGAATTTCTGACCTGCAAGCTTCCGTAGCTCATGATGCCGGAGAACAGGCCGGAATTGCAGAAGCCAAACAGACCGGCGCAAATCAGGATAAGCATCGGGTTCCCGCTGTTAGCCGCAACGGCCAGACTCACCAGCCCGACACCCGCTGAAATCAGCAGATACGTGCGCAGTTTCACGAAGCGAACGGTGAACTGATTCACAAACAGGCCGATGGATTTCACCGTCCAGTAGGTTGTGATGTAGAACGCCGCACGGTCAGCAGCCATTCCGAAATGCTCTTTCAGCCAGCTTGGCAGCCACATAGTGAACACCGGTTCTGCCAGCAGGAAAGCAAACAGCGCGAAGCACAACACCCACACCGAAACGCCCCAGCGGTGGTGCTGCTGGCCGGTTGATGATTCTTTCTCAACAGCCTGCGGAATCGACGGGAATTTCTGACCGACGCACAGCACGATCATCATCAGGCTCAGCACCGCCATGACGCCGTACATCGCCAGCCAGCTTGCGCCATGCTGGAATAAATACCCCAGCAGCAGGGACAGAATCACACCCGCCAGCGCAAAGAAGAAATCGGTGAGAATCAGGTTCGCCGAACGTTTCTTCGGATCTTCATTGATGCGCACCACCAGATAGCAGCCGATGGACATCATGATGCCGGACGCCGCGCCAATCAGGAAAACGCCGATACCGAACATGGTGATGGTCGGCATCAGGAACAGCGCGATGCAGGTCAGCACAGAGACGGTTGAGCCGGTGATCAGCTGTTTGCCCAGATTGAATCTGCGCATCAGCACGCCGCTTATCATGATCGGCAGAAACAGGCCGATGTTCATCAGCGTAAACATTTGTCCGATAAAGCCGGGGTCTTTGCCAAACGCCTGCGACACCGGGCCGATCACGATACCGAGCGTTGAAACCAGCGCGCCGGTGAAGAAATAACTCAGCCAGGAAATCATATTGATCCGCTGGCGGTTGAATGCCTGTTCCATAGACGCCTCTTATTTTCCAGCCGCTGACAGGTCGGCGAAGAACGCGCGGATCAGTCGGGTGAAATCGCCCACCGCCAGTTTTGCGCAGCTCAGGGTTTGTTCGTGGGAAAGCGGGGTGTCGGATAAACCTTCGGCAAAGTTGGTCATGGCAGAAACCGCCAGCACTTTGAGGCCGCAGTGTCGCGCAGAAATCACTTCCGGCACGATGGACATGCCGACGACGTCGCAGCCGAGGGTTTGCATCATGCGGATTTCTGCAGGCGTTTCGAAGTTCGGGCCGGTGTAGGCGGCGAATACACCTTCTGCCACGTCGATGCCCAGTTTGCCGGCGACAGCGTGAAGCTGTGCGCGCAGATCTTTGTCATAGGCGTTCGCGAGGCTGAAGAAGCGCGGGCCGAAACGGTCGTCATTCGGGCCTGCCAGCGGGGATTCCGGCATAAAGCTGACGTGGTCGTTGAGCGCAACCAAACGGCCCGGCGCGACTTCTTTGCGCATGGAACCGGCGGCGTTGGTCGCCAGCAGGAATTCACAGCCCAGCAGTTTGAAGGTGCGCACCGCGCTGGTCATCACTGACATACCGTGGCCTTCATACATATGGCCGCGGCCTTTCATACACATTACCGGTACACCTTCGAGATGGCCCAGAACCAGTTCACCGGCGTGGCCGACGACGCTGCTTTGCGGGAACCCCGGCAGGTCGTGATAAGGAATGGTAATCGCACCGGACATATCGTCACACAGCGTGCCGAGGCCGGAACCTAAGATAAGCGCGGCGCGCGGAATAAAGCCCGGAGCACGCTGGCGGATAATTGCTGCACAGTCAAACGCGTTGTTATTGAGCATGATCACTTCTCTCATTATTGGCAGTAGGGTTGAGTTGAAGGCAATGCTAGGGTGAGCGGCCTGTGGCGTCTAATACCGTTCGCCACGGGGATTTATAGTCAAAATCTATAAATCCAATATGCTGATATTTAAGGGAAAACAAATGTTGCTGGAGAAAATGTGACGCGACCATTCACCGATTCAGTTTTCGATCTCGGCCAGATTAATCTCCGCCTGCTGCACTACTTTCGCGTCGTGGCCGAGGAACTGAGTTTCAGCAAAGCGGCAGTGCGGCTCAATATGTCGCAGCCGCCGCTGAGCCTGCATATCAAAGAGCTGGAACATCTGCTCGGCACGCCGCTGTTTCTGCGTACCACCCGTTCCGTGTCGCTGACACCAGCGGGCGCGGCGCTGATGCGCGAAGCAGGGCTGATGCTCGACAGCATCAACCGTTCCTTGCATCAGGTGCGCAAAATTGGCCGGGGGGAAATCGGGCATATTCAGTTTGGTACGGTGGGCACTGCCGCGTGGGGGCCGCTGATGCCGGTGCTGAACAATTTCGGCAGGCATGCGCCGGAAATCAGCTGGTCGATTACCGAACTTACGCCGGTCCAGCAAATCGATGCGTTGCAGCTGCAAAGGATTGATATCGGCATCTGGCGCGAGGCAAAGCTGGCGCTGCCGCAGGGATTATCGAGCAAGCTGATGGGGCGTGAGAACGTGGCCGTGGCGCTGTCAGAAAATCATCCGCTGGCGGTCAGAAACAGTGTGGCGTTCAGCCAGCTGGCGAATGAAGATTTTATTCTGATGCCGATGAACACGTCGAGTCTGGGCAGTTATTTGTATTCGATGTGCCGTCAGCACGGTTTTCTGCCGCAGGTGAAACAGCAGGTGAATGAGCCGCAGACTGCGCTGGCGCTGGTGGCGAACGGTTACGGAATTACGTTGTTGCCGGAAAGCTATGCGCGGATCCACTGGCCAGGTGTGCGGTTTTGCGCACTGACGGAAATGCTGCCCGCCGATCTCTACGCCATTTATCAGGCGGATTCGGTGACACCGGCGGCAGCGCGTTTCCTGGATTTGCTCTGACGCACTCGCGTCTAAAATCCCATCCATTAAAAAAGCCGCAGGAATTATCCCGCGGCTTTTGAACAACTCAGTCTGCCCTTCAGCCGACAGACATTTCGCGATGAATCTTTTCTGCTTTACTGCGGATACCGGCAATGATCACCGCCAGCACCAGAAGCACGTAAGAAACGGTGGCGATATTCAGCGCCCAGAACAGGCCGTATTCGCGGTAAATGAACGAAGAGAATGACGCGAAAATCAGCGTGCCGACTGACGCGGTGGTCAGCAGGGCAGAGGTCAGCGTTGGCGGTGAGTTTTTCACCTGCAGGCTGCCGTAGCTCATCAGGCCGGAGAACATCCCTGAGTTACAGAACCCGAACAGGCCCACTGCAACCATCACCAGCGCCGTGTTTTCGCTGTGCGTCACTACGCACAGGCTGATTAAGCCAACAATCGCGGAGACAAACAGGAACGTACGCAGTTTGACGAAACGCACGGTGAACTGGTTAAGGAACAGGCCAATCGCTTTCACCATCCAGTAAGTGGTGATGTAAATCGCGGCGCGGTCAGTGTCCAGACCGAAGTGTTCATGCAACCAGCTTGGCATCCACAGGGTGAAAACCAGTTCGCTGAAGACGAAGGCAAACAACGCAAAACACAGCACGTACGCGGCAAAGCCCCACGGCTCTTTCGCTTCACGATCCTGTTTCGCCACGGCTTCCGGTTTAGCGACCACCGGGAATTTCTGACCCACGCACAGCAAAATCATCAGCACGCTCAGGGTGCCCATGATGCCGTACATCGCCAGCCAGCTTGCGCCATGTTTGAACAGGAAACCGAGTACCAGCGACAGCGTCATGCCGGACAGCGCAAAGAAGAAGTCGGTAAAAATCAGGTTGGCAGAACGCTTTTTCGGATCATCATTGATGCGCACAACCAGATAGCTGCCGATAGACATCATCAGGCCCGCCGTCGCACCAATCAGGAATACCCCGACGCCGAACAGTGTGATGGACGGCATCACGAACAGGGCGATACAGGTCAGAATGGTGATAATTGAACCGGTAATCAGCTGCTTACCGAGATCGAACTTACGCATCAGGATGCCGCTAATCATGATCGGCAGGAACAAACCGATGTTCATCAGTGAGAACATCAGGCCGATAAATGCAGGCTCTTTATTGAAAGCGGTCGCCACCGGGCCGATGACAATCCCTAAAGTGGAAACCAGCCCACCGGTAAAGAAGTAACTTAGCCACGAGATCACGTTGATCCGACGGCGGTTATAAACAGTTTCCATAACTGATTTCCTAAAAATAAAAAATATAAGAAGGCCACAGTAAGCTTTGCCAGAGGTGCTTATATCTGCGGTTAGGACGTTTATTATTCCTGTTCTTTAACGGTTTGTCTTGGACGTTTATTCAATCTTCGTATTTGATTTTCTTAAACAATCTAAGCAATTAGCGCGTTTTTGTAGTTTTACATTTCTGCTTTACATACTGTAGCGGGCTAAATATAGTCAAAAAACAGGGCAACATCACTTTCTGTATACATAAATACAACAACTCAGGGTGCAGTTCTAATGAGTTCTTCTACTGATAATTCAGCGAGTTCCGTTTCGGACAAGAAGCGTCCGGTCATTGCCATTCACGGTGGTGCCGGGGCGATTACCCGCGCAGCAATGAGTCGTGAAAAAGAACAACATTATCTGGCCGAGCTGGAACGTATTGTTGCCAGCGGGCAGGCCATTCTGGCGGCGGGCGGCAGCGCACTGGATGCGGTCACAGAAGCGGTGCGTTTACTGGAAGAATGCCCGTTATTTAATGCCGGGAAAGGTGCCGTTTTCACGCATCAGGGCACGCATGAGCTGGATGCCTGCATCATGGATGGCCGCACGCTGGATGCCGGTGCCATCAGCTGCGTTAATCATATTCGCAACCCGATTCTGACCGCGCGCAAGGTGCTGGAAAACAGCCCGCATGTCATGTTTACCGGCGCGGGTGCGGAAGCGTTTGCCCGCGAGCACGGGCAGGAAATGGTTGCGCCGGAATTCTTCTACACGCAGGAACGTTTCGAACAGTTGCAGCGCGCGATTGCGGCAGACGGCGGCGTGATGCTCGATCACGACGGGGCGTCCCTGAATGTTCAGCCGTCTGGCGACCCTATCGATCCTGAACATAAATTTGGTACCGTCGGCGCGGTGGCGATGGACGCGCAGGGCAACCTGGCGGCGGCGACATCCACCGGCGGCATGACCAACAAACAGGCCGGACGCGTCGGCGACAGCCCGATTATTGGTGCAGGCTGCTACGCCAGTAATAGCACCGTGGCGATTTCCAGCACCGGCACCGGCGAAGTCTTTATGCGCACGGTCGCGGCGTATGACGTCGCGGCATTGATTGAATATGCCGGTTTAACGCTCGAAGAAGCCACGCACAAAGTGGTGCAGGAAAAGCTGCTGCCGATGGGCGGGAGCGGCGGAATGATCGCCATCGACCGCTTTGGCAACGTCGTTTTGCCATTTAACAGCGAAGGCATGTACCGCGGATTTGCCCGTGTGGGTGACGCCCCCGTCGTCAGTATTTACCGATGAGCAGCCCGGTTATTTTGCCGCCCGACCATGTGCTGGCCGTCAGCCAGCTCAGCGTTCAGTTTTCGCATGAAGGGCAAATTATTCCGGCTGTGAATAATCTCAGCTTTCAGGTCAGGCGCGGCGAAACGCTGGCCATTGTTGGCGAATCGGGTTCCGGTAAATCGGTGACGTCGCTGGCGCTGATGCGGCTGGTGGAGCAGGGTGGCGGGCAGATTTCCCAGGGCGACATGCTTTTTCGCCGCCGAAATGCCGAAGTGGTGGATTTGATGGCCGCGTCGCAATCGTCCATGCGCAGCCTGCGCGGTGCCGATATTGCGATGATTTTTCAGGAGCCGATGACCTCGCTAAATCCGGTGTTTCCGGTGGGCGAGCAAATCGCGGAATCCATCCGCCTGCATCAGAACAAAGACAGTCGGGCTGCGCGCGCCGAAGCGTTGCGGATGCTGGATCTGGTGCGCATTCCTGAAGCCCGAAACATTCTCGACAGTTATCCGCATCAGCTTTCCGGCGGCATGCGCCAGCGGGTGATGATTGCGATGGCGCTGTCGTGCAAACCCGCGCTGCTGATTGCCGACGAACCGACAACGGCGCTGGATGTGACCATTCAGGCGCAGATTCTACAGCTCATCCGCGTGCTGCAAAAAGAGATGCAGATGGGCGTGATTTTTATCACTCACGATATGGGCGTGGTGGCTGAAATCGCCGACCGCGTGCTGGTCATGCATCAGGGCAACAGCGTGGAAACCGGCGACGTGGGCGCGATTTTCCGTGCGCCGCAACAGCCCTATACCCGCTCGCTGCTGGCGGCGGTGCCAAAATTAGGTTCGATGGCCGGTAAACCGTTGCCCGCGCGTTTCCCTGTGCAGGAGCAAAAAGAAAGTGACCCGGAACTGGTGCAGGACACCCTGACGCCGGGTGCGCCGCCGGTTTTGCAGGTTCGCGATCTCGTCACGCGTTTTGATCTGCGCAGTGGCATTTTCAACCGCGTGACGCGCCGCGTTCATGCCGTGGAAAAAGTCAGCTTTGACTTACATCCGGGCGAAACGCTGGCGCTGGTGGGCGAGTCTGGCTGTGGGAAATCCACCACCGGTCGCTCGCTGCTGAAACTGGTGAAAAGTCAGGGCGGCACGATTACGTTTAACGGCCAGGTGCTGACCGATGTCAGCGGCAGTGCGCTGCAACACCTGCGGCGCGATATTCAGTTTATTTTTCAGGATCCGTATGCTTCGCTCGATCCGCGCCTGACGGTGGGTTATTCCATTATGGAACCGCTGCTGGTGCACAATGTGGCGAAAGGCGCAGAGGCCGAGGCGCGCGTCGCCTGGCTGCTGGAAAAAGTCGGGCTGCTGCCGGAACACGCGCAGCGCTATCCTCACGAATTTTCCGGCGGTCAGCGTCAGCGGATTTGTATTGCGCGCGCACTCGCGCTCAACCCGAAAGTGGTGATTGCGGATGAATCCGTTTCCGCCCTCGATGTGTCTGTCCGCGCGCAAATCATTAATTTGCTGATGGATTTACAGAAAGAGTTCGGGCTGGCGTTTTTGTTTATTTCGCACGACATGGCGGTCGTCGAACGTATCAGCCATCGCGTGGCGGTGATGTATCTCGGGCAAATCGTTGAAATCGGCACGCGGCGCGCGGTGTTTGAAAATCCGCAGCACGCGTATACCCGCAAACTGATGGCGGCGGTGCCCGTGGCCGATCCGGCGCATAAAAGAAAAGAACAGGCCTTGCTGGTGGATGAAATTCCCAGCCCGATCCGTGCGCTCAACGACGAGCCTCTGGTCGCCCCGCTCGTGCAGGTCGGCGAAGGGCATTTTGTCGCCCGGCACGCTATCGCGGGGCTTTACTGATTTTTGTGGTGGCTTGTTTTTTAAGCGCCAATTCTTTGTAAGACAAACGGGTAAGACAGGAAAAGGAACTGACATGAATCAGCAGAAACGTAAAGGTAAGAACGTGATCCGCCAGGCGGTGCTCGCTGCCGCTATTTTCGGTTCTCTGGCTTCAGCTTCAGCATGGGCTGCCAAAGACGTTGTGATCGCCGTAGGCTCTAACTTCACCTCGCTTGATCCTTATGATGCGAACGACACCCTGTCGCAGGCGGTGGCAAAATCCTTCTATCAGGGGCTGTTTGGCTTCGATAAAAACATGAAGCTGGAAAACGTGCTGGCGGACAGCTACACGGTCAGCAAGGACGGTCTGGTTTACACCATCAAGCTGCATCCGGGCGTGAAATTCCAGGATGGTACCGACTTCAACGCGGCGGCGGTAAAAGTTAACTTTGACCGCGCCAGTAACCCTGACAATCATCTCAAGCGCTACAACCTGTTTAAAAATATCGCCAGCACGGAAGCGGTGGATGACACCACGGTGAAAATCACGCTGAAAGAACCGTTCTCGGCGTTCATCAATATTCTGGCGCACCCGTCGGCCGTGATTATTTCCCCGGCGGCGCTGACCAAATATGGCAAAGAGATCGGTTTCCATCCGGTGGGCACCGGTCCGTATACGCTGGAACAGTGGAATCAGACCGATTTCGTGAAAGTGAAGAAATTCGACGGTTACTGGAAAAAAGGCGAGCCGAAACTCGACACCATCACCTGGCGCCCGGTGGTCGATAACAACACCCGCGCCGCGATGCTGCAAACCGGTGAAGCCGATCTGGCGTTCCCGGTGCCTTACGAGCAGGCCGCGCTGCTGGAGAAAAACCCGAAACTGGATCTGGTGGCCGCGCCGTCAATTTTGCATCGTTACATCAGCTTTAACGTCACGCAAAAGCCGTTCGATAACGTGAAAGTGCGTGAGGCGATCAACTACGCCATCAACAAACAGGCGCTGATTAAAGTCGCGTTTGCCGGTTACGCTGTGCCTTCCGAAGGGCCATTGCCGCAGGGAATTGAATACGCCGCGAAATTCAAACCGTGGCCATACGATCCGGCAAAAGCCAAACAACTTCTGAAAGAAGCGGGTTATCCGGACGGCTTTACCACCACGCTGTGGTCTTCACATAACAACAGCACCGCGCAGAAAGTGTTGCAGTTTACGCAACAGCAGCTGGCGCAGGTGGGTATTAAAGTCACCGTAACCGCGATGGATGCCGCGCAGCGTGCGGCGCAGGTCGAAAACGTCGGGCAGAAAGACGCGGGGATCCGGATGTTCTATACCGGCTGGTCGGCGTCAACGGGCGAAGCTGACTGGGCGCTGTCGCCGCTGTTCTCAACCCAGGCTGCGCCACCGAAGCAGTTCAACACCGCGTTCTACAGCAATGCGCAGGTGGATAAAGATTTGTCCGACGCGCTGAAAACGACCGACAAAGCCGAGAAAGCCAAACTGTACGCCGATGCCCAGAAACAAATCTGGACCGACGCGCCGTGGGCATTCCTGGTGACTGAGCGGCTGGTTTCTGCCAACAACAAACGTCTGACAGGTTTCTATGTGATGCCGGATACGGCGTTCAGCTTTGATGATGCCGATGTGAAATAATATGCGGTGAAGCTTTCAGGGCGCGGGGTTCACAGACTCCGCGCCCCGAACTCGTCTGTTCCGCCGCAGGAACAGGGATGTCATACCGTGAAATCACAGACAGCGAATCATGCTTAATTATTTTCTGAAACGATTACTGGGATTGATTCCGACATTGCTGATTGTGGCAGTGCTGGTCTTTTTATTTGTACATCTTTTGCCGGGCGATCCGGCGCGTCTGATGGCCGGACAGGACGCGGACGCCAGCGTCGTGGCGCTTGTCCGTCAGGATTTAGGGCTGGATAAACCGCTCTATCAGCAATTCTTCACCTTTTTCGGCAACGCGCTGACCGGCGATTTCGGGCATTCGATGGTGTCGAAACGCCCGGTGATTGACGAAATCAGCTCCCGCTTTATGCCGACGTTCTGGCTCACGCTGACCAGCATGCTGTGGTCGGTGATTATCGGGCTGATCATTGGCGTAGTCTCCGCCGTCTGGCGCAACCGCTGGCCGGACCGTCTGGGCATGGCGCTCGCTGTTTCCGGTATCTCCTTCCCGGCCTTTGCGCTGGGCATGCTGCTGATGCAGGTTTTCTCCGTTGAACTGGGCTGGTTACCGACCGTCGGCGCAGACGGCTGGCAGCACTATATTCTGCCGTCCATCACGCTGGGCGCGGCAGTGGCGGCCATTATGGCGCGCTTTACCCGGGCATCTTTCGTCGAAGTGATGCAGGAAGATTACATGCGCACGGCGCGGGCGAAGGGCGTTCATGAAGCCGTTGTGGTGGTAAAACACGGGCTACGCAACGCCATGATCCCGGTTGTGACCATGATGGGATTACAGTTTGGTTTCCTGCTGGGCGGCTCGATCGTGGTCGAGAAAGTCTTCAACTGGCCGGGGTTAGGGCGGTTGCTGGTGGATTCCGTGGAGATGCGCGATTACCCGGTGATCCAGGCCGAAGTGCTGCTCTTCTCGCTCGAATTCATCCTCATCAATCTGCTGGTGGACATGCTGTACGCCGTGATTAACCCTTCTATCCGATACAAGTGAGCAGGCGCATGAAAAACTGGCGGAGAAATGCCGTACTGGCGAGCTTGCCGATAATCACACCCGAAACCCCGCAGGCGGTAAGAACGCCGTGGAAAGCGTTCTGGCGGCGTTTTCGCCGGCAACATATCGCGATGATTGCGGGCGTTTTTATCCTTTTACTGATTGCCGCGGCGATTTTTGCGCCGTGGCTGGTGCCGTTTGATCCGGAAAATTACTTCGATTATGACCGTCTGAATGAAGGGCCGTCGGTGATGCACTGGCTCGGCGTGGATTCGCTCGGGCGGGATATTTTCAGCCGTATCCTGATGGGCGCGCGCATTTCACTGGCCGCCGGTGTGCTTTCCGTGGTGCTGGGCGCGGTTACCGGCACCTTTTTCGGCTTGCTGGCCGGATACTACGAAGGGGCATGGGACCGCATTACCATGCGTATTTGCGACGTGCTGTTCGCCTTTCCCGGCATTCTGCTGGCGATTGCCGTGGTCGCCGTGATGGGCAACGGCATGTCGAACGTGATTATTGCCGTGGCGATATTCAGCATTCCCGCGTTCGCCCGTCTGGTACGGGGGAACACACTGGTGCTGAAACAGCAGACCTACATCGAATCAGCGCGCAGCATCGGCGCATCGGACGCCACCATTTTGTTCCGCCACATTCTGCCCGGTACGCTGTCTTCCATCGTGGTGTATTTCACCATGCGCATAGGCACGTCGATTATCACCGCCGCGAGTTTGTCATTCCTCGGCATGGGCGCACAGCCCCCGACGCCGGAGTGGGGCGCGATGCTCAACGAAGCCCGCGCCGACATGGTGATGGCCCCGCACGTCGCGATATTCCCGAGCCTGGCGATATTCTTGACGGTGCTGGCGTTTAATCTGCTGGGGGATGGGTTGAGAGATGCACTGGATCCGAAATTGAAAAATTAGTGTTTTTTGAGGGGGCCCCCAAAGGCCCCCTTTTCGCTGAACGAGTATATTTCGGTTTCTCAATGATGCTGGCCGCTCAGGTCAAGACCTTGGGTTGTCACCCAAACTGGCCTCAAGGTTTGAAGAGAACGAGAAAATTTCGGTTTCTCAATAGCGGTTATCGCTCTTGCATTTACGCCGAAACCGACCAAAGGAGGGAAGTGCTTTCCCTCCTTTGGAATCCTCCCCGCTTTTTTACTGCGCGCTATCGCTGGGTCGACGGACATATTCTGGGGCTACACCATGTGGCGCAAATCCCGCCGCTACGCGGTACCTTCATTCGGTCTTCGAGACTTTGGTCTCGAAACACTCACTCAGCAAGATTTTGAGCGCGCCATATCTGCTTTCTATTAACACATCTGGTTTCAGTGGCTTTATTACATTTATTATATTTTTATTGAATGTAACTTCGATGTAATTTTTTATTTTTACTGGAATACGTCTCGTAATAAAAAGAACGTGCAATTGGAATGCGTTTCGGTGTGCAGTATGTTCTTTGTTTGTGAATGTAAACAAAGGAGCTGTGATGTCGATTAATTTTAAACCCAAAGTCGGGCAGGTTCTTGACTGTAATTACGGACATTATCCAAGAGATATTCAGGGAAGTATTATTCCTGATAGAGTGGATGCGCATATGCCACCTGAAATGATTAAGCACAGGTTGGTGATCGTTCTTAATGGCAAGCTTAACGATAATTCCTCAATCGTTGTTCCTTTATCAACAACGAAGAATGAATTGAAAATCAGTAAGGGAATACATATTCAGCTGGACTCAGGCGTGATTGCCGATCTCAAACACTTTCACTCAAAAATATGCTGGGCGAAATGCGACCTGGTGCAGACGGTCAGTAATAACCGGCTCAACAGACCTATGTTAGTTGAACGAGGAAGATTAACTCAGCGAATTCCTAATCAAATAGTTACATTAATCCAGATTGCAATTATTCGTTCTATCAATGCGACAAACTTTTTAGTTTAATAATCATTCTTGGCTTGATTAACGCATTATTTTTGATAATATCCTCGCGTTGCCCATTGAGGCCTTTAAGATTCACCCTTTCCCTTCGTGGGACCGCGAAGCCTGATTAGTAATAATCAGGCTTCTGCCATTATTAACATTCCAGAATATATATCTTATCTATTAATCTGTAAGCGATATAAAACGAAAACGCTTATTTAAGAATGCCTGTAAGGCGCAATCAGAAAGTTTGCTGAACGAAGCGGGCTGGAGACCTGAGGCTCCAGCACCGAGAGAAGGAACCGCGCAGCGGCAAGCTTTCGCGCCATACGCTGTAGCAGCAGAACATGTCCGTCGACCCAGCGATAGCGCGCAGTGAAAAAAGCGAGGAGAGTCGGGAGAGGAAAAGCACTTTCCTCTCTCGTCGGTTTCGGTGTGAATATCAGAGCGATAACTGCTATTGAGAAACCGAAATATTCTCGATCTCTTCATACCATGAGGCCGGTTTGGGTGGTAACCCAAGGTCTTGGATCGCCACCCGTGAGAAACCGAAATATTCTCGATCAGACTTCAATACGGCATTCCTGCACTCATGCCTTCGAGTGCAAGTACCCTGCATGAAACCGCAGGTGACCTTCCACAAACGAGGCAATCGTAAAGTAGCTGTGATCGTACCCAGGCTGCACGCGCAGCTGTAACGGCCAGCCGCGATGGCGGGCGATTTCGGCCAGTTTTGCCGGTTGCAGCTGATCCGCGAGGAACTGATCGCCATCACCCTGATCGACTAAAATCGGGAATGGCACCTGATCCGCAGGCAGTGAACTCAGCAGGTGGCAGCTGTCGTACTGCAACCACTGGCTTTCGTCGTCACCCAGATAGGCGCTGAACGCTTTACGTCCCCACGGAACCTGCGCCGGATTCACAATCGGTGCGAACGCGGAAACAGAATGGAAACGCTGCGGATTACGCAGTGCCAGCATCAGTGCGCCGTGGCCGCCCATCGAGTGACCAAAGATCGACTGACGGTCGCTGACCCTGAAATGTCCGCTGATTAACGCAGGCAGTTCATCGAGCAGGTAATCGTACATCCGGTAATGCGCCGCCCACGGCGACTGCGTGGCATTCAGGTAAAAACCTGCGCCCTGACCGAGATCGTAACCGTCGTCATTGGCGACATCCTCACCGCGCGGGCTGGTATCCGGCATCACCAGAATCAGGCCCAGTTCCGCCGCGACGCGTTGCGCCCCGGCTTTCAGCGTGAAGTTTTCATCATTGCAGGTCAGGCCCGACAGCCAGTACAGCACGGGCGGCGGCGTGTCATCTTTTGCCGGTGGCAGGTAGATGCTGAACGTCATGCCGCAATTCAGGCTTGCCGAAGTATGGCGGTAGCGCTGCTGCCAGCCGCCAAACATCCGGTGTTCTTCGAGTAGTTCAATCGAGCTGCTCATCGAAAACTTTCCTTACTTGTTAAAATGAATAACCGTACGGATAGACTTACCTTCGTGCATCAAATCAAACGCTTCGTTGATTTCTTCCAGCGGCATGGTGTGAGTGATGAAATCGTTCAGGGCGAATTCGCCGTCCAGATAACGTTCCACAATGCCCGGCAGCTGGCTGCGGCCTTTGACGCCGCCGAATGCGGAACCCCGCCATACGCGGCCGGTTACCAGCTGGAACGGACGGGTGGAGATTTCTTCACCGGCACCGGCAACGCCGATAATGACCGATTCGCCCCAGCCTTTGTGACAGCATTCCAGCGCGGAACGCATCACGTTCACGTTGCCGATACATTCGAAGGAGAAATCCACGCCGCCGTCTGTCATTTCGACGATCACGTCCTGAATTGGCTTATCAAAATCTTTCGGGTTAATCAGATCGGTTGCGCCGAGTTTACGGGCCAGATCGAACTTGCTGGTGTTCAGATCGATACCGATGATGCGGCCTGCGCCCGCCATCACTGCGCCGATAATCGCCGAAAGACCGATGCCGCCGAGGCCGAAGATTGCCACGGTGTCGCCTTTTTTCACTTTCGCGGTGTTAATCACAGCACCCATACCGGTGGTCACGCCGCAACCAAGCAGACACACTTCTTCCAGCGGCGCTTCTTTGTTGATTTTCGCCAGTGAAATTTCAGGAACCACGGTGTATTCGGAGAAAGTCGATGTCCCCATGTAATGGAAAATCGGCTGGCCGTCTTTGAAGAAACGCGTGGTGCCATCCGGCATCAGGCCTTTACCCTGCGTGGTGCGGATCGCCTGACACAGGTTTGTTTTACCGGATTTACAGAACTTACATTCGCCACATTCCGGGGTGTACAGCGGGATCACGTGGTCGCCAACGGCAACGCTGGTCACGCCTTCGCCGACAGCTTCCACTACGCCGCCGCCTTCATGGCCGAGGATTGCCGGGAAAACGCCTTCCGGATCTTTGCCGGAAAGGGTGTAGGCGTCGGTGTGGCATACGCCGCTGGCAACGATACGCACCAGTACTTCGCCTTTTTGCGGTGGCATCAAATCCACTTCTTCGATGGACAGAGGTTGATTCGGGCCCCAGGCGACGGCGGCGCGTGTTTTAATCATTTCCATGGTCGTACTCCATTCTCGTCAGGTGTTTTTTAGTTAAAAGGGTTGGCTTATGCCGGATCCATCACCGGGTCATTTTCGCCGGCAAGAGGATGTTTCAGTAACGGGATCACCCCGTCATTTTGTTCAATGATCAGTTCTTTCAGCGCCCGGACATTGGGGCTGAAGGCGTCCCGTCGCCAGATAAGCCAGGTGGCGGTATCGGCGAATACATCGGGGATTTCGTGAATTTGTACCCGTTCGTGGCCGGGTAATTGTTCCAGTACAGAACGCGGGATCATCGCAATCCCCGCGCCGCTGGCGACGCAGGCCATCATCGAATGGTAGGACTGAATTTCCATGGTGTTTGTCACCGGCACATTCATCTCTTTAATCCACGCCTGCAAACGCTGGCGGTAGGAACAGCTCGGGCGGAATGCGAAAACGGTATGTCCGCTGCGGCCTGCCGGGAGTTCAAGCGGTGATTCCCCGGGCGGAGAAATTACCACCATACGTTCGCGAAAAGAGATGCAGCCGTTCAGATCGTCAAAATCAATCGGTCCGTCGACCAGCGCGGCGGCTAAGCGGCCAGCCCGCACGCTGTCGATGGTTTCACCGGATGTCGCCGTGACAAGCGAGAGCGCCACCTGCGGAAATTTCTGGTGATAAGCCGCCAGTAGCGAAGGCAGGCGGGTGGCCGCGGTGCTTTCCATCGAACCCAGCGCGAAATTCCCGGCTGGTTGACCGGCGTGGGTAATGCTCATCGCTTCGTCGCTGAGCGCCAGAATACGTTCTGCGTAATTGAGGAAGTTATGGCCCATCGCTGAAAGGCGGATACGCTGCTTTTCGCGGATGAACAAATCCGTGCCCAGTTCGAGTTCGAGCTGACGCAGACGGGTGGTGAGGTTCGACGGCACACGATGCAGCTGTTCTGCCGCCCGCGCCAGCGATCCGGTTTCCGCCACGCAGCAAAACATCCGCAACTGGGTGAGATCCATAATGAGTTCCTGTGTTCTCTTATCGTAAACAACTTGGTTTGTATTATTCAGTTTTCGTGATTGTATCCGCAAGGCATCATAGCTGACAACGTCCAATTCACTTTCTTTTCAGAAATCCTCTGTTTTCAGTATCGGGCTTTGAGTATGTTTACTCATTGTTTCTACTATGTTGCATTGCGGTTTCTTACAGCGGAGCAGTTATGGCTTTTCGGATTGCGCTAAGTGGTTTTCTGGCTTTTGTCGTCGCGATGGGTATCGGGCGCTTCGCCTTTACGCCGCAAGTTCCTTTAATGATAGCTGAACATCAGTTCACGCTGACCGGCGCGGGTTTAGTCGCCGCCTTCAATTATCTCGGGTATCTGTGTGGCGCGTTTGACGGAATGCGTGCGACCAAACACCTCGAACGCCGCTTATGGCTGGGCGTGTGGGGCGGCGTGGTACTGACATTACTGTCGGCGGTGATTTCCGGCGAAGTGCTGCACAGTATTGTGCGCTTCCTGATTGGCTGGACCAGCGGCTGGGCGATGGTGATGGTGTCGGCGTGGTGTAATGAACGTCTGGCGCATTATGGCCGTCCGGCGCTGAGCGCGGCGGTGTTTGCCGGGCCGGGCGTCGGGATTTTCCTCAGCGGAATGCTGGCCGTGGGGATCCACAGTTTGCAGCTGACGTCCGCGCAGGCCTGGTCGGTGTACGGTGTGCTGGCGCTGATTTTCGTGGCGATTATCACGCCGAATTTACCGCGTAAAGGCGATTTGCATCGTTCGCATGTGGCGGCGGAACCGCTGGTCATGACACCGGCGCTGAAACGTCTGGTATGGAGCTACAGTCTGGCGGGCTTCGGCTACATCCTGCCTGCCACGTTTTTATCGCAGATGGCGACGGCACGTTTTCCTGACAGCCTGTTTGCGCAGTTTGTCTGGCCGGTGTTCGGCGGCGCGGCGGTGATCGGCATCGTTATTGGCATTCTGACCCGGCATCGTCTCACCACGCATACGCGTCTGGCGCTGACGTTATGGATCCAGGGGCTGGGTATTTTGTGCGCGGAAGTGGTGCCGGGCGTCAGCGGGCTGGTGCTCGGCGCGTTGCTGACGGGCGGCGGTTTTCTCAGCGTGGTTCAGCTGGCGTTACAGTACAGCCGCGAGCTGGCGCCCAATCACAGCCGGTATATGGCCGGGTTGCTGACCACCGGATACGCGGTCGGGCAGTTGTTCGGGCCAGTGCTTTCGGCAATATCCACCGCGCTGACGCATCATCTGGAACCGGCGCTGTATGTCGCGCTGGCCGGTTTTGTGATTGCGGGTGCGCTGGTGGTCCGGGATAAACGGTAACTTGTCGCTTTTTTATTCATCAGGAAAGCAATCACTGGATTCTGAATCCGCTCTCCACTACAGTAAGCCACCTCACTTTGGCGTGATCTGCGTCAAAGTGATTACACCTGCCGGAGAAGAATGAATGCCAACCCTGAGTAAAGAAGCCATTTTAGTCCATGAGGCATTGTTAGCCCGTGGTCTGGAAACCCCTCTGCGTGAAGCCCTGCCGATCGACAACGAAACGCGCAAACAGCGGATCCAGGAACATATGACTGGCATCATGCAATTGCTCAATCTGGATCTCTCCGATGACAGTCTGGTGGAAACGCCGCGTCGTATCGCGAAGATGTACGTTGATGAAATTTTCTCCGGGCTGGATTACGCGAACTTCCCGAAAATCACTGTTATCGAAAACAAGATGAAAGTGGATGAGATGGTGACGGTGCGTGATATCACCCTGACCAGCACCTGCGAACACCATTTCGTCACCATCGACGGGAAAGCCACCGTGGCGTATCTGCCAAAAGATACCGTGATCGGCTTGTCGAAAATCAACCGCATCGTGCAGTTCTTTTCGCAGCGTCCGCAGGTTCAGGAACGTCTGACCCAGCAGATTCTGGTGGCGTTACAGACGCTGCTCGGCACGCCAAACGTGGCCGTGTCGATTGATGCCGTGCATTACTGCGTGAAAGCCCGTGGCGTGCGTGATGCAACCAGCGCAACGACCACCACCTCTCTGGGCGGTTTGTTCAAGTCCAGCCAGAATACACGTCAGGAATTCCTGCGTACCGTCCGCCATTCTTCGTAAATAAAGCTGCAGCTGCGTTCGCCGCGTTCGGAGACCTGAATCACTGACTTGTGTCAGCGCATCGGGCTCTCCTTACTTGCTGCCTTGCTGCAACTTCATTTACTTGAATGGAGACCACAGTTTTTCGTAAATAAAGCTGCAGCTGCGTCCGCCGCGTTCGGAGACCCGAATCACTGACTTGTTTCAGCGCATCGGGCTCTCCTCGCGACAACTTCATTTACCTGAATAGTGGCCTCTGTCATTCTCTTCACTTATTCTTAAAATCCATATAATCCTCAAAAGGAATTTCCGGGTGCGATCACGTATTGCCACACTCGATTTTGCCCGTGGCCTGGCCATTTTTGGCATTCTTCTGCTCAACATCAGCGCGTTCGGCTTACCGAAGGCCGCCTATCTGAACCCGGCCTATGCCGGTCTTCCTTCTGCTTCTGACGCCTGGACCTGGGCGGTGCTCGACGCCGTTGCGCAGGGTAAATTTCTGATGATGTTTGCTATGCTGTTTGGCGGCGGTTTGTATTTGCTGCTGCCGCGCGGCAAACACTGGATCCAGTCGCGTCTTTCGATTTTATTGTTGTGCGGCCTGATCCACGCCACATTGTTGTGGGACGGCGATATTCTGCTGTCCTACGGTCTGATTGGCCTGGTGTGCTGGCGCATGGTGAGGGAAGGGCGCAGCAGCCAGTCGCTGGTGTCGACCGGGATTATTTTGTATCTTATCGGCGTCGCGGTGCTGGCGATTCTGGGCGTGATTTCTTCTCCCAAAGCAGGCAGTTTCTGGCTGCCGGGACCGGCTGAAATTCAGTATGAGCAATACTGGCGGCTGAAAGGCGGCTGGGAAGCCATTCAGAACCGGCTGGATCTCCTGTCTTCAAGTTTGCTGGCGATTGGTGCGCAATACGGCTGGGAACTGGCGGGCGCTATGCTAATCGGCTCGGGGCTGATGCGCAGCGGCTGGCTGAAAGGCGAATTCAGCGAGCGGCATTACCGTAAAGTGGCGGCGGCGCTGTTACCGCTTTCATTGCTGATACAAATTCCGGCGATTTACCTGCAATGGAAGAGTGGCTGGGACTACCGCTGGAGCGGTTTTTTGTTGCAGGTTCCGCGTGAAATTGGTTCGCTGATGCAGGCAGTCAGCTATCTGGCGCTGTGTTATGGCTTCTGGTCGGTAATTTCGCGCTGGCGGCTGGTTCACTGGATTTCTCAGGTCGGCCGCATGGCGCTGACCAATTACCTGCTACAGACGCTGATTTGCACCACATTCTTCAATTTCTTCGGCTTCTTTCTGCACTTCAACCGGCTGCAACTGCTGGCGCTGGTGCCGCTGGTGTGGGCGTGTAACCTGCTGGTGACGCTGCTGTGGCTGCGTTATTTCCGTCAGGGGCCCCTGGAATGGTTATGGCGAAAACTGACCATTAAAGCCTCGGGCGTTGAGGTGAAAACAGCCTGAGGTAAGCGCAGATCTATCACCCTAAATTATAGATTTGAGATGAACGTTGCAGAATTGTATGTAAACGTTTTCTTTCCTGTGACGTGATTCACGCAGGTGGTTTCGCAAAATGTTTAGGATAACGGTCGTGCCAGTCTGACGACCACTACACTAAAAAAGGAAACGCCATGAGCACTTCACCTCGCTTCTCTTTGTCTGCATTTTTTACCTCCTGGGTTAATCATTTCCGTATTCCTCCGTACCACTCTCTGGCTGATGACGGAGCGACAAATGGTCACAATTCGTGATGTCGCCCGTCTGGCGGGCGTGTCTGTCGCCACTGTTTCCCGTGTTCTGAACAATCCGTCTATCGCCAGTAAAGAAGCCCGCGAGCAGGTTTTGCAGGCTGTCGCAACGCTGGGATACCGGCCTAACGCCAATGCACAGGCGCTGGCAACGCAAACCAGCGACACCATCGGCGTGGTCGTAATGGATGTGTCAGATCCCTTTTTTGGCGCGCTGGTGAAAGCGGTGGATACCGTCGCCCAGCAGCATCAGAAATACGTTCTGATAGGTAACAGCTATCATATTGCCGAAAAAGAAAGGCATGCCATTGAAGTATTGATTCGCCAGCGCTGTAACGCGCTCATCGTACATTCCAAGGCGCTCGGTGATGACGAGCTTTCACGCTTTATGGATCAGGTTTCCGGTATGGTGCTGATTAACCGCGTTATTCCGGGCTACGAGCATCGCTGCGTGTGGCTCAATAACGTCAGCGGGGCAGAAATGGCCACGCGTCTGTTGCTGTCTCAGGGACATCAGCGCATCGGCTATATCGGCTCGAGCCACGGTATTGAAGATGATTTGCAGCGCTATCAGGGTTATCTGCAGGCTATGACGCAGGCACATCATTCTGCTGTTGCACCCCCTGCGGCCTGGCGTGCGCAAAGTTCACCAGATTTGCAGGGCGGAGAAGCGGCGATGGTCGAACTCCTCGGGCGCAATCTGCATCTGAGCGCAGTCTTCACCTATAACGATTCGATGGCGGCGGGGGCGATGGCCGTGTTGAAAGAAAACGGAATTAACATTCCTGACGATTTCTCACTGGTGGGTTTTGACGATATTCCGATTGCCCGGTACACCAGCCCGAAAATGACGACGGTACGTTACCCGATTGTCTCAATGGCGACGCTCGCCACCGAGCTGGCATTAAAAGGCGCGGCAGAACAGTTAGCTACGGGCGTTTCGCATTGTTTTATGCCGACGCTGGTCAGACGCCATTCTGTGGCGCCGTGGCAAAATGTGGCACCCGTCACTTATTGATCAAATAACGCGATGTAACCGTTTTCAATCTGTGAGAACTTTCACAGTTTATTAACATCGCGGCCTTTATGATGCATTCGTTTTCAACATGATTCACTTTGTGTCCGGCGTTACCGGACTGGTTTCACAGCGAGTCAGGACGTTATAAGTCAAGGATGGCAGGCACCCACAATCATGACGTGGAGCTGTACTGCTCCCGCAGGGATTTCCGGTGCCAAATTCTGTAACACCCTACATAACCGGAGATACAAATGAATAAAAAGGTTTTCACACTGGCTACTCTGGCTGCGAGCATGATGTTTGGTTTTGCCGCACACGCTGCTGATACTAAAATCGGTGTCACCATCTATAAATACGATGACAACTTCATGTCCGAAGTCCGCAAAGCCATCGAGAAAGATGCAAAAGCTTCTCCAGATGTGCAACTGCTGATGAATGACTCGCAAAACAGCCAGTCCACCCAGAACGACCAGGTTGACGTCATGCTGGCGAAAGGGGTTAAAGCCCTGGCCATTAACCTGGTTGACCCGGCTGCTGCCCCGGTCATTATTGAGAAAGCCCGCGGTGCTGGCATTCCTGTCGTTTTCTATAACAAAGAACCTTCCCGTAAAGATTTAGACAGCTACGACAAAGCGTATTACGTCGGGACTGACTCTAAAGAGTCTGGCGTTATCCAGGGTGAGCTGATTGCTAAACACTGGAAAGCGAACCCGGCCTGGGATCTGAACAAAGACGGCGTGATCCAATATGTGCTGATTAAAGGTGAACCTGGCCATCCGGATGCTGAAGCGCGTACCAAATACGTCATCAGCACTCTGAATGGTAAAGAAGGCCTGAAAACTGATCAGCTGCAACTCGACACAGCAATGTGGGATACCGCTCAGGCGAAAGATAAAATGGACGCATGGCTGTCCGGCCCGAACGCTAACAAAATCGAAGTGGTTATCGCCAACAACGATGCAATGGCAATGGGTGCTGTAGAAGCACTGAAATCTCATAACAAATCCAGCATTCCTGTATTTGGTGTGGATGCCCTGGCTGAAGCGCTGGCACTGGTGAAATCAGGCGCAATGGCCGGCACCGTGCTTAACGATGCAAACAACCAGGCGAAAGCCACGTTTGATCTGGCAAAAAATCTGGCGGCCGGTAAACCAGCAGCCGATGGCACTAACTGGAAAATTGAAAACAAAGTCGTTCGTATTCCTTACGTCGCAGTAGACAAAGACAACCTGTCTGAGTTTGTGAAATAAGAATACGCGGGCAGCAGTAAATACAGACAGCAATAAAAACAAAGCTAAGCAGTGGCAAAAATAATTGCGGTTAAGCCGTAAATAAAGAGTAAGTGTGATTAGACGTTAATGCTTGTCTGACAGGACGTCATGTCATAATGCAGCCGGCAGGTTTGCTTGCCGGTTGCATTACTGACATCAGGTATTAATAACCCGTTTATTTTTATCTTTAGCCAGGTACAACTATGGCCGATATTTCGCTCTCTGACACAAAAACAGAAAAGCCAGGTGAATTCCTGCTGGAAATGAGCGGTATTAATAAATCATTCCCAGGCGTTAAGGCGTTAGATAATGTGAATTTAAAAGTGCGTCCGCATTCCATCCATGCATTAATGGGTGAAAATGGCGCGGGTAAATCCACATTATTAAAATGTCTTTTCGGAATTTACAGTAAAGACTCCGGAACTATTCTTTTTCAGGGACAAGAAGTTAATTTTAAAAGCTCAAAAGAAGCGCTTGAGCAAGGCGTGTCGATGGTGCATCAGGAATTAAACCTGGTGTTGCAACGTACTGTCATGGACAACATGTGGCTGGGTCGTTATCCGACCAAAGGCATTTTTGTTGATCAGGACAAGATGTACAAAGACACCAAAGCCATCTTTGACGAACTGGACATTGATATCGACCCGCGCGACAAGGTGGGTAAGCTGTCCGTTTCGCAGATGCAGATGATCGAAATCGCCAAGGCGTTTTCCTACAACGCAAAAATCGTCATCATGGACGAACCGACATCTTCCCTGACGGAAAAAGAAGTGAACCATTTGTTCACGATTATCCGTAAGCTGAAAGATCGCGGCTGCGGAATTGTGTATATCTCTCATAAGATGGAAGAAATCTTCCAGCTGTGTGATGAGATCACCATTCTGCGCGACGGCCAGTGGATTGCCACTCAGCCGCTCGAAGGCCTCGATATGGACAGAATCATCTCCATGATGGTAGGGCGTTCACTGAGCCAGCGTTTCCCTGATCGCCTGAACAAACCGGGTGAAGTCATCCTTGAAGTGCGCAATCTGACGTCGCTGCGCCAGCCTTCCATTCGCGATATCTCCTTTGATTTGCATAAAGGCGAAATTCTCGGGATCGCCGGTCTGGTCGGTGCGAAGCGTACAGACATTGTCGAAACGCTGTTTGGTATCCGTGAGAAAGTCGCCGGAACCATTAAGCTCCACGGCAAAAAAATTAATAATCACAGTGCGAATGAAGCCATTAACCATGGCTTTGCGCTGGTGACAGAAGAGCGTCGTTCAACCGGTATTTACGCGTATCTGGATATCGGCTTTAACTCGCTGATTTCCAATATTCGTCAATATAAGAATAAAGCCGGTTTACTGGATACCTCGCGCATGAAAAGCGATACCCAATGGGTTATCGATTCCATGCGGGTGAAAACGCCGGGACATAAAACCAGTATTGGTTCATTGTCTGGCGGGAATCAGCAAAAAGTTATTATCGGGCGCTGGTTATTAACCAATCCTGAAATATTAATGCTGGATGAACCGACTCGCGGGATTGACGTTGGCGCTAAGTTTGAAATTTACCAGTTAATCACCGAGTTGGCTAAAAAAGAGAAGGGGATCATTATTATCTCCTCTGAAATGCCTGAGTTGCTGGGTATTACTGACAGAATTTTGGTTATGAGTAATGGACAGGTTGCGGGCATCGTTGATACAAAAACGACTTCGCAGAATGAAATATTACGCCTGGCTTCCTTGCATCTCTAATTTTTAAGGGTTCTTATTATGAAAGCATTAAATAAGAAAAGTGTGCTCACTTATTTAAAAGAGGGCGGGATTTATGTGGTATTGCTGGTTTTACTGGCAATTATTATCATTCAGGATCCAAGCTTCCTCAGTCTGGTCAACTTAAGTAACATTCTGACCCAGTCCTCCGTGCGCGTTATTATCGCGCTGGGCGTGGCAGGGCTTATCGTCACACAGGGTACTGACCTGTCAGCCGGACGTCAGGTGGGCTTAGCGGCGGTTGTTGCAGCCACCATGTTGCAGGCGATGGATAACGTCAACAAGGTCTTCCCGCATCTCGAAGTTGTGCCAATTCCGCTGGTTATTCTGACCGTGTGTATTGTTGGCGCGTTAATTGGTTTGCTGAACGGTATTATCATTGCTTACCTGAACGTGACGCCGTTTATCACCACGCTGGGTACGATGATTATCGTCTACGGGATTAACTCCCTGTATTACGATTATGTCGGCTCATCACCGGTGGCGGGTTTTGACCCGGGCTTCTCACAATTCGCACAAGGGTTTATTCACCTGGGCGGCCTGAAGCTTTCTTACATCACATTCTATGCGCTGATTGCTATCGCCTTTGTCTGGGTACTGTGGAACAAAACCCGCTTCGGCAAAAACATCTTTGCTATCGGTGGTAACCCGGAAGCTGCGAAAGTTTCAGGCGTAAACGTTCCGTTAAACCTGATCATGATTTACGCGTTGTCCGGTGTGTTCTACGCATTCGGTGGTTTGCTGGAAGCAGGGCGTATCGGCAGTGCAACGAACAACCTCGGCTTTATGTACGAACTCGATGCCATCGCAGCCTGCGTGGTCGGCGGCGTGTCATTCGCCGGTGGCGTGGGTTCTGTGGCAGGTGTGGTGACCGGTGTACTGATCTTCACCGTCATCAACTACGGCCTGACCTACATCGGCGTGAACCCTTACTGGCAGTACATCATCAAAGGCAGCATCATCATCTTCGCGGTGGCTCTGGACTCTTTGAAATACGCTAAGAAGAAGTAATGTACTGACAGACTTTAGCTTAATTTTTTAAAGAGAAGCCCCTAATTTTGTTGGGGGCTTTTATTTTGATTGGTGATAGTGAGAAAATTAAAACTAACGCGTTGCAGAAATTTTAAACGAACTAATGAAAGCATCATAAATAACCTTTTTCTCAGGATATTTTAATTTAGGTACAATCATCGTTATTTCACTGTCAATCATATCACCTGCCTTGGGGTAGGATAACGCAGTATTAATAACAACTATATCCTCTCCTTTGGTTATTATTCTGTTAATAGATTGCCAGCCTGATATATTTTTAATTTTGATGCGATGTGATGAATGCGGTCGGGCTGGTTTATCTTCAGCATTGACCCTTACGTGAATATCAAAAACAATACACGCACTTGAACTATCAGCTTTTTCAAGGAAAATGGTAAATCCGTGAAATGGTGCATCTTCTGCAACGCCTCCCCATCCTATGAGCCCTTTGGGAATCACCAGTGACATAGAGTAATCATCATTAGTGACGCTTCCTTTATATGCATTTCCGACGTTTTTACGTACGAGAGTCACGCTTTCACAATTACTTATACTTGATTTCTCGAGTGCAACTTCAGAAGCATTTGCCAGAGGCATAAATATCTGTGTAGTTGCATAAAATAGAGTTGCACTAAAAAGTGATGTAGTCATCAAAATTCAACTCCACAATCTGCTGTGGCTTTTAATAATTGTTTATATCTTGCTGCTAATTCATTCGGATATTTCGGATTTGAATTGTACATATGATGCGGGTTGCAAGTTAAGCTTTTAGCATATTCCTGTATGGTTTCTGGTCTTTTATCCAAATAAGGACCCCAGTTTTTCTCCCAGGCTGAGGCTGATGCATCTAAACTTGGGTATGCAATGTTATTCCCACCCGCTTTTGTCATGCCGAAAATATTATTTAGTGGTTTGCCATTACTTGAGCTATTTGTCCCATAAACATGATTCATGTCCCATCCGCTTTCTTGTAGCGCAGAAGACATTATGAAAAGAGGATTTACATTCAAATTTTTGCCCATTTTCTTGAAGATGTTTGTTATTTCTGGCTGCATTATAGCTTTTTTACATTTGGGATTATCTGATGATTGAGGGCTTAGTCCTATACTATCAAATTCACTAATAGGTTTATTTTCAGCATAGATATATCCATTTATTCCCCCTCTCAACCCAATTGGATCCTGCGTAATATACCGCCCCAGCGCCGGGTCATAATAACGGTGGCGGTTATAATGCAGCCCCGATTCTTCGTCGACATGCTGCCCCTGCATTCTTATGGGCTGGCGCAGTTTGTACGGGTTGAAAATATCTACTGCGTTGCCCCAGACGTCTGAAATTGCGTCCCATTCCACCTTGCCGGTTTTGTGATTAATCAGCGCCACCGGCGTGCCGAGGTGGTCGCAGTGGTACAGGTGCAGTTTGAGTTTACCGGCTTCCGGCAGGGGTTCAATCCATGGCGCGAGGCTTTCGGTTTTCAGGCCCACAGAGTCCAGCCACTGAAGATGAGCTTCGCTGACGTCGTTACGGCGGATTTCCTTTTCGATATCATTAAAGCGCAGATGGATGTCGCCGGGGAACGGGCTGCCGGCGTCTTCTTCGAGCTTTTCCGCCAGCGTGCGGTGGCTGTCTTCCATCCGTGCGTGCTCCGCGCGCAGCAGCGGGACGAAGCTGCCCGGGTGATAAATGGTGTGCAGCTGGGTGTCGCGGTTCTCGGTCAGCACCAGGCGGTCGCCGTCCCAGCCGAACCAGGTGTTCTGCGTTTGCGTTTCGCCGGATTGCGGGTTTATCTGGCTGACGTGTTTGCCCACCCGTCGCCCCAAAGGGTCGTAGATATAACGTGCCCGCATCAGCGTCTGGCCGTCCTCTTCCGTTGTCAGGCGCGTCAGGCGGTGCGCCTGGTCGTAAGCCATGCGGGTAACCGCTCCGCCGCCGTGCGGGGTGTGCATCCGGCCCGCGTGGAACGGGCATTTTTCCGTCAGGTTGCCATACCGGTCGTATTTATAAAGGTAGCGTTCATCGCGCTGCACGCGGTTGTGGTACCAGACCGGCCGCGCGTCTTCCGGCGGAACGTTCAGGTCGTGGTGCGTGACGCTGCGGTTGCCGGCGGGGTCGGTCAGGGTGGCGAGAAAGCCGTCGGGGGAGCTGACGCTTTGAAGCCGTCCGGCTGGTGTGTAGGCATAGTGATGGTCGCCAAGGCCGGTGGTCATCTTCGTCATCTGCCCGGCGGTATTGTAATGATAATCGCGCATCAGGTTCGGGTGGCCGACGTCAGGCGTCTTCTGGCCGGCGAGTTGTCCGGTCAGCGAATAGGCGTTTTCGCTCTGCCAGTTCTGGCTGAACCGGCGGGTGGTTTCGCGGTGCAGCCTGTCGCGGCTGAGTTCCAGCACCACGTCGTGCCCGAGCTTCACGCCCAGCAGGTGGCCCGGGCCGTAGGTCTGCCAGTGGATTTCCGGCAGGCCGTCGTAGCGGACAGCGGTTTCGAACCCGCGCGGGTCGAACTGGTGGCGGACGGTGTGCTGCCACAGCAAATCGCCGTGCGCGTTGCGGATAATCTGCCGCTCGCCGGTCAGGCTATCGTTGTCGTCGTACTGAAAGCGCACGGTGACCAGATGGGTTTCGCTGCGGTGGGCGGTTTCGTTGACGCGTCCGGCGGCGTCGTACTGCCACAGCACCTCGTCCGGACCGTCGTCCGTGTCCGGCCGCTGCTGGCGGATAAGCTGGCCGTCCTCGTCGTAGTGCCAGTGCATAACAAGCCCGGCGTCGTCGCTGCGGATAAGCTGTCCTGATAAGTCGTACTGATAATTTTGCACGCGCCCGTCGAAGCCGGTTTCCTGAGTCAGGCGGTCCATGACGTCGTAGCTGAAATGCGTCTCCGCGCCGTTTTCATTCGTCAGCCGCACCAGCCTGCCCGCGCTGTCAAATCCGGTTTGCCGCGTGAGCCCGCCTTCGGTCTGCGAGGTCGGGTTACCGCGCTCATCGTAAGTCTGCCTGGACTGCGTGCCGTCCGGTCGGGTGACGGTGATGACGTCGCCCGCGGCGTTGTACTCCCGGCGCGTTCTGGCTCCGGCGCTGTCCTCACGGGTAATGCGCCTGCCGCGCGCGTCGTACGCAAAACGGGTTTTCATCCCTTCTTCGTGCAGGATTTCAACCGGCTGACCGTCGCGGTTGTAGCGGTAAACTGTTTTGAAACCGGAACAGTCGGTAAAACTTTCCAGCAGCCCCGATGCGTTCCACTCCAGCGTCTGCCGTCCGCCTGCCGCGTCTTCGGTGGCGCAGGGCTGTGCACTTTTATCATCTGCATAATGATAGCGGCGGGTCTGGTTCAGGGCGTCGGTCTCAGCCGTCAGGCGGCCTGAAGAATCGTAGTCTTTACGTATCTGACGTCCGTCGGGCGCGGTGGCCGAAATCAGCTGCCCGGCGCGGTTATAGCTGAACCGGCTGCGCTTTTCGCCGCCGGGGTGGACGATTTCGGTCAGGTCGCCGCTGGCCGGATTGAGATGAAATTCGGTGGTACGCCCGGCGGTATCAGTCTGCGAGGTCAGGCCGCCGCGGCTGTCGAAGATGCTTTGTACACAACTGCCGTCGGCGTTGTCGAGCCTGACCACGCGCCGCAATCCCCGCTCGCCCTCAAAATGATACACGCGCAGCCGCCCGAGGCTGTCGGTGACGCGTGTCTGGTGCGTACTGTATTCAAACTGATAGCCCAGGCCGCCCGGGTTGACCTGCGAAACAACCCTGCCGGACGCGTCGTACACGTAGCGCGTGGCCGGACGTCCGGCGTAGCGGTGAGCGACCATCAGCCCGGTGCCGGCAGGTTCCGGATGCCAGTCAAACTGGCGGACAGTTTCACCGGCGCGGTCATAAACGGTTTTCAGCTCGCCGCGCGGGGTGTAGTCGTAGCGGGCCAGCGGTTTTGGCGGCAAATCCGGAAACGCCGCATCCTTCGTCAGCCAGACGGCGGAAAGCCGCACGCCACAATCAGGACCCCAGGCTGTATTCAGGACGGGTTTGAAATCCCGCAGCGTGACTAATTCAAGGCGAAAACGCCGCCCGCCGCTGTCGGTGACGCCGGTAATCTGTCCGGCAAATTCGCCTTCTTCATCGCGGTGATAATTAAGCTGATTGCCGAAACGGTCGGACAAACCCAAAAGCACACGCGACGATGGCAGCGGACGCGGCAGCACGTCTTCAGCGGTCGCGGGTAGCTGCACGCAGCCCAAAATCCACCAGGGGCCGGTGGCGTCATTGGCCACGAAATAAGAGTGCGGGCTGTTGCGCAGTGCTTCCGGCAGGGCCTGCCAGAGCGGACTGAGCGGATGATTATCGGGCTGCTTACCGGTGCCGCCGCGCGCCAGCCAGAGTTTTTCGCTGTGGCTGAAGGCAATCTGGCCGGGCGGAAGCAGGTGAAAATGAATGCTGCGCCTGGAATTGTCGTTAAGGATAAGTTCGTCAGCACGGATTTGCAGGCGGATATCCGCCGCCGCCGACCAGCCGGGGCCGAACATGCCGACCGGCGCGGGCGTGCCGGTTTTGTAACTGCTGTAGCTGCGCGAAAGCACAAAGGGCAGCAGCGCGGGCAGTGCGATATCGGTCTCGCCGGGCAGAACTTTGGCACCGAGCGACGGGTTCACGGGGCTGCCTTCCACCACGCCGCCGGGACAGACGGAACATGCCACGCCGGTGGGCGCACCAATCATCACGCCCAGCGAGCCCTGAACAACCGGGCCGCCAATGGCGGTCATATCATGCTGACGTGCAGCGGGAAATCCGGTCATGGAGTAAATCCTTTTGGGTAAAGCGTCCGAGAAATGATTGATTTGAAGATGGGGTATTTATTGTTTTATTCATCAAATAAATACAACTAAATCAAAGTGATAAATTGAAATGAGAAGGTAGGGATTAATAAGAGAAGATGCTGAGAGGAGGATCACAAAGAATTAAGGATTTAGCAGGGGTTAACTATTAGCTGCAGCAGAGGGCTGTAGAATTTAGGTATGGAACCACTGATCTACACGATGAAAAACCAGCGGAATAAATGAAATCTTCATCCCCTTACTGCTGGAACGGATTCCTGCCTGCCGGTTTCACGGGTTCGGGAGCCGGTTCCGGTTCTGCGGCTTCGGCCTGCGCAGCTTCGTTGGCTTCCTGCGCGGCTTTGACTCTGGCGGCTTCGTCGGCGGCTGCTTTATCCGCTGCGGCTTTATCGGCGGCCGCTTTGGCGATGGCGGCTTTTTTCTCGGCTTCCAGCTGCTGTTGTAATGCCAAAAGCTGTTCAGGCGTGACGGCCGGATAGCCCTGCGCATCATCCGGAATATTATGAATGGCCGGGATTGGGATCAGCGGGCCAAGGAAGCGCGGCTCGCGTTTGAGCAGATATAAATCAGTCAGCGCGCCGAGGCGGGCGAAGATCTCACGGCCGCGCACGCTGAGCATATTTTTCGGTGACGGCACCGCGAAACACTGTGCCTGAATGCCCATATGCAGCGCGATAAACAACGCACGTTCACAATGGAAACGCTGGGTAATGATGATGAAATCATTGGTATCAAAGACTTTGCGGGTCCGCACGATGGAATCCAGCGTACGGAAACCGGCGTAATCGAGCACGATGTCGCTGGCCGGAATACCGGCGGCGATAAGGTCGCGGCGCATGGTGCTCGGTTCGTTGTAGCTTTGCTGCGCATTGTCGCCGCTCAGCAGCAGGTATTTCACTTTGCCGCTGTTGTAAGCGTTAATCGCGCCCTGGATCCGGTACAGGTAATACTGGTTGATCACGCCGGTGCGGTAATACTTGGAAGTGCCCAGCACGACGCCAACCTGACGGTGAGGCAGGGTCTGCACTTCGTCATAAATGTATGGCTGAGTGCGCAGACTGATCCACTGATCAAGCCCGATAGCGACCGCCAGCATCATAATAACGATGCCGGTAACGCCAGCTATAAGTCGCTTAATCATAGGTATCCCTGTTTATGATCGAATTGAAATCGGATCCAAGGCTACTTTACCTGTTTAGGGGACGCAATACGTTGGACTCTGTATCCACCGGCATCGCGGGTTTTTTCAGCACTTTTCAGTGAATTACTGTCTGATTTGCGCGAAGGGCTGCAATTTAAGTGAAAAAAAAAGACCAATGCGCGGGCATTGGTCTGGATCATGGTCAGTCTGATTCTTCCGGATAATGCGGGATCAGAATGATGTGCGTTTGTAGGAACGGTACTGCGGTGCCCAGAAGTTGTGCTCAATGGCTTTGGACAGCGAATCTTCAGACGTCACCATCGCCACGCCCTGCAACTGCGCTGCTTTACCCACTTCCATCGCGATGCATTTCGAGACGCCCTGAATGTCATTCACATCCGGCAGCAGCGAACCTTTGCCTTCAGTGGCCAGCGGTGAACATTCTGCCAGTGTCCGGCTGGCGGCCATCAGCATGCCGTCCGTAACGCGGGTTGCCCCGGAGGCAATCACACCCAGCCCGATACCCGGGAAGATAAAGGAGTTGTTGCACTGCGCAATAGGGTACAGCGTGCCTTTATGGCTTACCGGCGCAAACGGGCTGCCGGTGGCGACGAGCGCCGCGCCGTCCGTCCAGTTCAGGATATCGGCCGGTGTCGCTTCCACGCGTGATGTCGGGTTACTCAGGGGCATGACGACCGGGCGGGCACAATGTTTATGCATTTCACGGATGATTTCTTCCGTGAACAGGCCCGGCTGGCCGGAGACGCCGATCAGCACCGTGGGTTTGGCGTTGCGCACGACATCAAGCAGGGAAATGCTGTCGCTGCTCATGCCCCAGCCGGTCAGCGCGCTGCTTTTCTGCACCAGGCGGCTCTGGAAATCGAGCAGGTTCGGCAGTTTGTCGGTCAGCAGGCCGAAGCGGTCAACCATGAAGACTTTCGCGCGGGCTTCTTCTTCGCTCAGACCTTCGGATTTCATCTGCGCAACGATTTGCTCTGCAATGCCACAACCCGCAGAACCTGCGCCGAGGAAGGCGACGGTCTGGTCACTCAGCTTGCCGCCGGCGGCTTTGCTGGCAGCAATCAGGCTGCCCAGTGCCACGGACGCGGTGCCCTGAATATCATCGTTAAAGCAGCACAGTTCATCGCGGTAACGTTCGAGGATCGGCATGGCGTTCTTCTGCGCGAAATCTTCGAACTGCAGCAGTACGTTCGGCCAGCGGATTTTTACCGCCTGAATGAACTGGTCGACAAACGCTTCGTACTCTTCGCCGGTGATACGCGGATGACGCCAGCCCATGTACAGCGGGTCGTTGAGCAGTTGCGGGTTGTTGGTGCCTGCATCGAGCACGACCGGCAGGGTATATGCCGGGCTGATGCCGCCGCACGCGGTATACAAAGACAATTTGCCGATAGGAATGCCCATGCCGCCGATGCCCTGATCGCCCAGGCCCAGAATGCGCTCGCCGTCAGTCACCACGACCACTTTGACATGTTGTTTGGTGGCGTTTTGCAGCATGTCGTCGATGTGCGCGCGGTTAGGGTAGGAGATAAACAGGCCACGGGCGCGGCGGTAGATATCAGAAAAATGCTCGCAGGCTTCGCCGACGGTCGGGGTATAAATTACCGGCATCATTTCGCTGAGATGGCTGTCGAGAAGGCGGTAAAACAGCGTCTCGTTAGTGTCCTGAATGTTACGCAGATAGATGTGTTTATCGATGTCAGTTTTGAAATTCTGGAACTGGCGGTAGGCGCGATCGGCCTGTTCTTCAATCGTTTCAACGGCTTCTGGCAGCAGGCCGTGAAGGTTGAAATTGCTGCGCTCTTCTTCAGTAAAAGCGCTGCCTTTATTCAGTAACGGAAATTCTAACAGGATTGGGCCAGCGTGAGGGATGTACAGGGGACGTTTGCTTTCGTATTCAAGTTCCATCGTTTTACTCTTCCGGTGCTCAGAATGTTAATTTTTATAGTTTAGAGACGAAAGGGTAACAGAGAGGAAACGGGGAATTCAAATCAGACAATGTTATGTAACTAATGACTACAGGAACGTAGTCATTAGTGTTAGGCAGATCACGAAACCCGGCGGTTTCAGCAGTTCAGCGTGGTGACGTCTTCGCAGCCGATGGCTTTCAGCGTGGCGCGGGTGGCGTCATTTTGGGTGATCAGCGCGCCTTCCTGTTCGACCAGCACGGCGCGGCGCACTTTCAGGCAGTCTTCACCTGACATGTTCAGCAGGATTAATGCCGCCTGTAACGGAGGCAGGCTCGGGTTGAAGGCGGCGTTTTCCGCGTAGCGCCCGGCAAACTGCTTACCGTTTTGCGTTTCCAGTGCCACACCGCTGTGTGATTTGCTGTACGGCGCATGGCTTTGGTTGCAGGCATCCAGCGCATGTGCTGCCAGTGTGTCAGAGGTTTTCAGCGTATAGCCGTGATCGACTTTTTCCATCAGCAGCGTGGTGATATCCAGATCCTTCGGCCCGAAGGAGTGCGGCAGATAATCGCCGAGCGTGGCGACATCGCGATCCGGCAGATGGATATCCAGCCCCGTACCGCTGGTCAGTTCATTCATAAACTGACGACAATGGCCGCAAGGCGTGTAATTGACGGTGATGGAGGCAAGACGCGTTTCGCCACGTAGCCAGGCGTGCGTGACCGCAGATTGTTCGGCGTGAACGGTTTGCTGCATCGGTGCACCGGCAAATTCCATGTTGGCACCGAAATACAGATTACCGGAGGTTCCGCGGGCAATTGCGCCCACGTTGAAATGAGAAATCGGCGTCACAGAACAGGCTGCTGCCAGCGGTAACAGGGCGAATGCCAGCGCGTCGTCGTCCAGACCGGTTGCCTGTTTTACCTGCGCAACCTCATCGGCCGTGAACATTGCCGGGAAGTCATCATGTCGCAGAAACGGCTCAAGCGCGGAGGATAAATTTTCAGGGAGTGCCGCAAAGGCGGTGTGAAAACGTGCGTGCATAAACATTCGATCTCGACTGTGATTACGGTTAAACAGTGTAAAAGTCATTACGTGAATTAAGTGTGATAGGGGTCACTTTTTTGATGAAACAGATTAGTTGTAGTTGCAGTTTTGAGAGATGTTACGCAAAAAAATGCCTTTCACAGCGTCCCCAAAATCATTCGGGCTGAATCAAGGCGGCAACTGAGTGCCCCACGGGAGCATACATTAGTATGTGACCGGGGGCGTGAGGGCGGCCAACGCAGAGTTAGCCTGAATGATGAAGGGGAATCAGTGTGCCGGGAACCACTTATCGTTAATCTTTTTAAATTCGCCGTTGGCTTTAATGCCGTCGAGCGCCGCATTCAGTTTCGCCAGCAATTCTTTATTCTCCGGACGCACGGCCATTCCCACGCCAGTACCAAAGTATTGCGGATCTTTAATCAGTTCGCCCACTTCACCCAGATTAGGGTTGGATTTCAGCCAGCCATTCAGCACGGCGGTATCGCCAAGCAGCCCGTCCAGACGACCACTTTTCAGATCCAGAATCGCATTCTGATAGCTGTCATAACCGACGGTGATGATTTCAGGGTGTTTTTCCATCAGGTATTTCTGGTGCGTGGTGCCGTTTTCCAGGCCGACACGTTTACCTTTCAGATCGGCTATAGAAGAGAATTTACCCTTCGGCCCGATAATCATGGCGGTATTGGCGTAGTAAGGCTGGGTAAAAGTGACCTGCTTGCTGCGCTCTTCGGTGATGTCCATACCGGAAATGATGACGTCAAAACGACGGAATTTCAGCGCCGGGATCAGCCCGTCAAATGGCTGGTTGGTGAACGTGCAAATTTCCTGCATTTGCTGACAAACGGCCTTCGCCAGATCCATATCAAACCCGACGATCTGATTGTTAGCGTCCATGGATTCGAACGGCGGATAGGTCGCGGAAGTCCCGAAACGAATGGTCTCAGCAGCGGTAGCGGCGAAAGCGGTGGCAGATAAAACGGCAGCGAGGATCAGCTTTTTCATGCAATACATTCCTGTTCAAAAAATGACATTCCCTTCATGGTTCAGTTTACTGATTTTATTAATGTAATCGGGTAACTGGCAGGAAGTGAAACCTGCGTTTAAATTGCCATTAAATGAATTTGTATGCAATAAATTTGATTAAAAAATTAAAGTGTTGATTGGCGGGCTATTTTACAGGCATAAAAAAAGGGACGATTTCTCGTCCCTTCAGGCGTCCGGTGTTCATTAATTTCGGCGTTCAAACGCCAGCGCACGGCGCTCTATCAGGCGCATCATCAGGGTCAGTAACCCGTTCACACACAGATAAACCAGACCGGCGGCGCCAAATACCATCACGTCGTAGGTGCGGCCATACATCAGTTGGCTGTGCCCCATAACGTCCATCAGCGTAATGGTGTACGCCAGAGAGGTACTTTTGAAGACCAGCACCACTTCGTTGGAATAGGACGAAAGCGCGCGCTTAAACGCATACGGCAGCAGAATTCGCAGGGTCTGCGGTTTCGACATGCCCAGCGCTTCGCAGGACTGCCACTGGCCGGACGGGATCGCGCGTACCGCACCGGTAAACAGTTGCGTGGTGTAAGCGGCACTGTTCAGCGCCAGCGCAAACATCGCACACAGCCAGGGCTGCGACAGCACTTCCCACAACCAGGGGATTTCACGAATAGACGGAAACTGGCCCGGTCCGTAGTAAATCAGGAAGATTTGAACCAGCAGCGGCGTACCGGTAAACAGCGTGATATAGCCTTTGACGATTTGGCTGGCAACAGGCACTTTCAGCGTAAGTATCACGGTGAAAATCATCGCCAGCAGCAGCGCAACAATCAGCGCCGCCACGGTCAGTGTCAGGCTGGTGTGCAATCCTTTCAGGACTTCAGGTAAATATTCCCACATCAGGAAGCACTCCGTTCAAAGCGGGTGGTACGCAGTTCGATGCGTTTAATCACGAACTGGCTGAACAGGGTGACAATCAGATAAATGCAGGCCGCAATCACGTACCAGGTAAAAGGTTCCTGTGTCCGCGTGGCGATACTTTTAGTTTGCAGCATCAAATCATTCACGCTGATCAGTGACACCAGCGCGGTGTCTTTGAGCAGAACCAGCCACTGATTGCTCAGGCCCGGCAGCGCGTGACGCCACATTTGTGGCATGATCAGGCGGAAGAAGATCGCCGATTTTTTCATGCCCAGCACCTGACCGGACTCCCACTGGCCTTGCGGAACGGCTTTCAGCGCGCCGCGCAGTGTCTGCGAAGCATAAGCGGAATACAGCAGCGAAAGGGCGATGACACCACAGACAAACGGGCTGACTTCTAAGTTTTCGATGGGCAGCTTTACCGGCACTGAGAACAGACCGAGATTGAGGCTAAAGCCATCCGCCAGCACCATCAGCAATTGTGATGACCCGAAGTAGATGAAAAGCACGACCAGAATTTCTGGCAGACCGCGCAGCACAGTGACCCACGCCGTACCGAGCCAGCTAAGTGGCTTCCACGGCGCAGATTCCCAGACTGCGAAGATCATCGCCAGAATCAGGCCGAGGACCAGCGCACAAACGGCAAGGCCGACGGTCATCCCGGCGGCGCTTGCTAAAGGTTGGAATTCAGTCATTGATAGGCAAACTTATTGCTGGAACCATTTGGAATACAGCGTCTTGTAGGTGCCGTCTGCTTTCACTTTTGCCAGAGCATCGTTCAGTTTAGTCAGCAGTTCGGTGTTGTTCTGACGAACGGCAACACCCAGACCGGTACCGAAGTAAGTTGGATCGGTGATCTTGTCACCTACAGCGGCCAGATTTTTGTTCTGCTTCAGCCATTCGTTGACTACGGCGGTGTCACCGAACACAGCGTCCAGACGACCATTCTTCAGATCCAGCACGGCATTCTGATAGCTGTCATAAGGCACGGCAGTGATTTCCGGATGTTTATCCATCAGGAATTTCTGGTGAGTGGTGCCGTTTTGCATACCGACGCGTTTGCCTTTCAGCGCCGCAACGTCAGCGAACTGGCCGGCGTGAGCGATGAAAATAGCGGAGTTATCGTAGTAAGCGTTGGTGAAGGAAACTTGTTTTTCACGCTCAGGCGTGATGTCCATACCGGAAATGACCGCATCAAAACGACGGAATTTCAGGCTTGGGATCAGACTGTCGAAGGCCTGGTTTGTGAATGTGCAGGTAGCCTGCATCTCTTTACACATGGCGTTGGCCAGATCGACGTCGAAGCCCTGAATCTGATTGCTGGAGTCTACAAACTCAAACGGAGGATAAGACGCTTCCATCGCGAAACGGATGGTATCAGCAGCGCTGGCAGACAAACTGACGGTCGCCAGAACCGCGGCAATTACTAATTTTTTCATCGCTTACTCCGTAGAAAACATCAATCAATATGTTGATAGGAAACAGTTTTAGTGGGAAAGGTAGCTCGCAAACTCTTTGGTTTTCGGCTGAGCGAAAATCGACGCGTCACCTTGTTCCACGATGCGGCCATTTTCCATGTACACCACGCGGCTGGCGGTTTTACGTGCCACTTCCACTTCGTGGGTCACAATCACCTGAGTAATCCCGGTGCCTGCCAGTTCGCGAATAATACTGACGATCTGGGCGGTAATTTCCGGGTCTAGCGCGGCGGTCGGTTCGTCAAACAACAGAACCTGAGGCTCCATCATCAGCGCACGGGCAATCGCCACACGCTGCTGCTGGCCACCAGAAAGGTGCAGCGGAAAACGATCGGCGTAATCGGTCAGGCGCAGACGGGTCAGCAATTTCTGGGCACGTTGCATCGCGACATCTTTTGTCAGACCCAGAACACGCATCGGGGCTTCCAGTAAGTTGTCGAGCACGGTGCGGTGCGGCCACAGATTGTATTGCTGGAAAACCATGCCGACGTTCTGACGCAGTTCGCGGACCGCTTTTTCATCCGGTTTGCGGGTGAAATCGAAGGTGTTACCGGCGATTTGCAGGGTGCCTGAACGGGGCATTTCCAGCAGGTTCAGAACACGTAACAGAGAGCTTTTACCTGCACCACTTGGACCCAGTAAAACGAGGGTTTCACCGGCAGGGCAGTCGAGCTGAATGTCAAAAAGCGCCTGATGCACGCCATAGAAGCAGTTGATGCTATTAAGTTGAATACTCATGCGCAAATAGTGAATAGCCATTGATGCCGCAGATGGTAACTTCCACAGCATAGTTATGCAACGATCACGGCTTAAAAATTATGTGTTGCCGCCCAAGTGGCAAAGTGTAGCACAAGATATTGTTGCATCACTGTGATGCAAATGTTGGTTAATGACGATATTCAGTATTAATCCCTGTTATGCAGACACATTAAGACGTCAGCTTAGGCAGCCTTTTAAGAAAGTGCGGTTACTGGTTTTCCAATACCTGGCGCAGCGTTCCGTTAGAGACGAAGTCCAGATTTGCCATGTAACGCACATCATCCACGGTCCAGCATTTACCTTCACGTACCATCAGGACTTCATCTTTCCAGTGCGTGGTCGCGCCTTTATCTTTCTCGCGGGTGAACGTGACGCGTAGCGGAATATTGCGGGCGTCGGTGTTTGGAATGGTGGATGCGCTGTCCACGGAGGCGGACGTCGGACCATCAAACAGGCTGGAAAATATGTCGCCATCGCCTGAACCTGCACCGGCTTTCTCATTAGGCGAGGCCGCGATATCGACTTTTGGCTGCGACTGCGCTTTCTGCAGCGCCGCGTAAAGTGCGGTGCTCAGATAAGGCCGGTAAGCGGCGAGTTGGCCGGAGTTCGGGATCCCGCTGCCGCCCTGTTTGATACGAAAATCATAGAATTGTTGGGCGACGCTGTCGGGGCCACCGTCGATACATGGCGCGCTGCGGCTACCAATATCCTTATAGGCAGGGTCAACCGTGGTACAGGCATTTAACATCAATACCAGAGGGATGGCGGCGACAAGAATTTTCTTTTTCATCGTATTCCTTACTGAAAGATTGAACGTTTTCACCATGACTTTCTTAATCCTACAGTATAAAACCGATTTGGCTTAATGCATGGCGCAGAGAAATGATACGTTCAGTCGGGATACATCGTTTATGCTATCCGGGTGATTTTCTCCGACATGTGGACGACAACTGATAAGGAATACTCATGCAAATTTCAACCACTCCGACCCTGGAAGGTTTTACCATCGCGGAATATTGCGGTGTGGTCACGGGCGAAGCGATTTTAGGTGCGAACATTTTTCGTGATTTCTTCGCAGGCGTACGCGATATCGTCGGTGGCCGTTCCGGGGCGTATGAAAAAGAACTGCGTAAAGCGCGTGAAATAGCCTTTCGCGAGCTGGAAGAACAGGCGAAAGAACGCGGTGCTAACGCCGTGGTCGGTATTGATATCGATTATGAAACCGTGGGCAAAGACAGCAGCATGCTGATGGTCAGCGTTTCCGGCACCGCTGTTATCGTGCATCGGAAATGAGGCGTTTGGGCATCAGAAGCGGCGTGATTGCTGCGCTTCTGCTGGCCCTGACGGGCTGTCAGAGCAGTGATCAGGCGAAAAATTTACCTTACCGGCTGGAAACCACGCGGCAGGCGCAGGGCATGGATCAGCGGGTGCGCTTTCTGGTCATCCACTACACGGCTGAAGATTTCCACAACGCATTAAATACGCTTACCGATGAACACGTCAGTGCGCATTACCTGATCCCTGCGCAACCTCCGCTTGAAAACGGCAAACCGGTCGCGTGGCAACTGGTGCCGGAAAACATGCGTGCCTGGCATGCGGGAGCCAGCGGCTGGCGCGGACGTACCAATCTGAACGATACGTCCGTCGGTATTGAGCTGGAAAACAAAGGCTACAGCACGACGCTGCTGGGAAAAAAATTCTACCCGTTCCCGCCTGCGCAAATCGATTTGCTGGCAGACCTGAGTAAAGGCATTGTCGCGCGCTATCAGATTGAGCCGCGTAACGTGGTCGCTCACAGCGATATTGCACCGCAGCGTAAAGATGATCCGGGGCCATTATTCCCGTGGCAACAGATGGCGGAGCGGGGGATTGGTGCCTGGCCGGATGCGGCGCGGGTCAGCCATTTTCTGGCGGGCAGAAATCCGCAGCAGCCAGTGGATCAGGCGCATCTGCTGACCTTGCTGAAACAGTACGGATATACCGTGACGGAAAACATGACGCCGGAGCAGGCGCGCCGTTTAATTTCGGCGTTCCAGATGCATTTCAGGCAGAGTGATTATCGCGGGAATGCTGATGCGCAGTCAGAAGCGATTGTTCTGGCGCTGTTGCAGCAATTCCCGGATTCGAATAACTGAGGAAGTGGCTGACCCGGCGGTCAGTCGCGTTTCGGGCCGATGCCGTGCAGGCCCTGAAGTTTACCGTGGTCGCGCAGCCAGGCGGCGGTGCGGATAATTCCCTGATCCAGCGAAATCACTGGCACATATCCCAGCTCTTTCTGTGCGCGCTGCGTGTCGAGCGTGAGATCGAAATTCAGTTTCGCGACGCTGTAATGTGTCAGTACCGGTTCTTTGTGTGAGCTTTTGCTGATGCGTTCCATGCCGCGCGCCATCATATCCAGCAGGGGATAAGGCACGGAGCGAATGCGGTATTTGATGTCCAGACTTTCCATCAGCTGTTTCACCATGGTGCGCAGCGGACGCGGTTGCTGATTGGTAATGTTAAACGCACGCCCGGATTCTGTGGATTCGGACTGCGTCGCCAGCCACATGGCGTGAACCGCGTTTTCCACGTAGGTCATATCCACCAGCGCTTCGCCACCGCGCGGCAGCATCAGTGTGCCACCGTATTTCAGCATTTGCAGCAGACGGGGCAGCAACACGTTATCGTGCGGCCCGAACAAACCCTGCGGGCGTAAAATGGTGAAATGCGTTTGCGGATTGGACATCGCCAGCGTGTGGATCACCTGTTCACCGGCGGCTTTGCTGCGGGCGAACGAGTTGGCGAAACGGTGAGGGCGGAAGTCTTCCGGAATGTCGCGGTGATGATGGAAATCGAAATAAATCGCCGGTGACGAAATATGCACGAAATTTTCCACGCCGTACGCCGTAGACCATTCGCCCAGACGACGCGTCGCGCGGACGTTCGCCAGTTCGAATTCCTGTTCGCTGCCCCACGGCGACATCAGCCCGGAACAGTGCCAGACGGTATCGACATCGGCGAGCAAGGCTTTGGCCTGCGCCGACACCAGCGTGGTGAGATCGGCATGAATGAATTCCGCGCCCATTTTTTGCAAAAGTGAACCCATGGCGGCATTGCGACCCGTCGCCCGGACTTTAATCCCTTTATTTCGCAAAAACTCGACCGCATTGCGCCCTAAACCGCTGCTGGCGCCGGTAACCAAAACTCTCATAACTACTCTTCATCCTTCACGTTGCAGCGGTGTTCGCTGCTCTCATTCACCCGAATCACTGACTCCAGTCAGCTCATCGGGATTCATTCGTTTGCTGCCTTGCTGCAACCCGAATGATTTTGAGTACATCCCAATGAGTGAAATTACTAAGGCTGGGGCGCCTCTCAGCAATAAGCGCGCCATTCTTTCGTGAAATTGTGCGGGTTGCAATGGGAAAGGGGTGCAGCAATGTCTGAAACTGTGCGATTGCGCTTTAAATAAACCCTTTCAGCTTCCGCAGCGGTCTTTCTGACGGGCCAGACTGGCGATGCGTTTCGCCATGCCTCGAAAAATAAACTGATGAGCGGGCATCATACTGAACCAGTAGAGCAAACCGCTGAACCCGGCCGGATGCCACCACGCGCGAACGTCCAGACTGCGGCTTTCGCCGTGGTCGGTGATCGTGAACGTCAGCCGCCCGAGCCCCGGCGCTTTCATCCCGAATAACAGCGCCAGTTCGCGCTGGGGTTTCAGGCTGATCACTTTCCATCCGTCAATTTTATCGCCGATTTTCAGGGTGTCCCGGTCAGGGCGTCCATACAGCACGCCACCCCCGAGCAGATCGTCGATACGTGCCCGCGTCTTCCATAATCCGTTGGCGTAAAAATAGCCTTCCGCGCCACCGAGTTTCTGCACCACTTTCCACAGGGATGCTTTTGATGCCGACGTTTCCAGCGTAAAGCCTGCCTGTTTCGGGTAGTAACCGTAGCCGGGCCGCCAGCGCGAACGGGCGTCCGGATCATAGCCCCAGTCGGGCGAATCCATGACCTGCTGTTGTTCCTTTTCCAGCGTGCGGCGGATTGCCTCATCAATCGAAATCAGCTCCTGCGGGATCAGCGCCTGAAGTTCTGCACTGTCGGCGGGCAGATCGTGATTCAGCCCCTGGATCAGTGCTTTGGCGAGTGAGGTGGGCACTGAGGTAATAAGGCTGAGGAAATACACCGAAACAAAAGAGGTCGGCAGCGGAACGGGGATCAGCCAGCGGCGTTTTCCGCTCAGGGCAATAAAGCGTTCGAACAACGTCTGATAGCTGATGTACTCCGGCCCGGCGGCGTCGAAAATACGGTTTCCGCTGGCGGGTAAGGTCACCAGACCCTGCAAATAATTCAGCAGATTTTCCAGCGCAACCGGCGAGGATTTCGAGCGAACCCATTGCGGCGGCGTGAGAACGGGCAGGTTGTACACCATGTCGCGCATGACTTCGAACGCCGCTGAACCGGCGCCGATCACAATGCCGGTACGCAGTTCTGTCACCGGAATATTGCTCATCCGCAGTAAGTCGCCGGTCAGTTTGCGTGCCTGTAAATGGGGGGAATGGTTGCCTTCCGGCTGCATGGAGCCGAGATAAACAATGTGTTTAATTGAGGAGTCGCGCAGCGCCAGCAGGGTGTGCTGCGCGGCCTGGCGCTCTTTTTCCAGCAGGTCGTCATCTTCTGACATCGCGTGCACCAGATACACCAGCACATCGGCACCTTCGAAGGCGCTGGCCAGCGTTTTACTCTGGTAGACATCCGCAAAACAGCAACGGACGTGAGGCCATTTTTGTTGTTGCAGCCATTCGATGCGCCGCGCGGCCGCAGTGACCTGGAAACCGTGCTGGCTCAGGTGGGCAGTCAGATGTTGTCCGATATATCCGCTGGCGCCGAGGACGACAATTCTTGGCATAATCCGTTTGCTCTGAGTGTAGGGGAAATCATGAAAATACGGCGGCAGCCGGAAGGCTTGCCACCGCTGGCAGGTTGACTGTCAGGCGTGCTGGTGCAGGAATTCCTGCCACAGGGCGACGACTTTTTGCAGGTCTTCACGGCTGATATTGATGTGAGTCAGCACGCGGGTCAGCGGTCCGGCACTGATGATGACGCCGCGCTCACGCATCCACGGGCCCATTTTTTCGGCCAGTTCAGCGCTCTGTTTAATGTACAGAACGTTGGTCTGCGGGCCGGGTTCAGCGATTTGCACGCCGATATTGCTCAGCTGTTCAGCCAGCCATTGTGCGTTGTCATGGTCATCTTTCAGACGCGCCACGTTGTTTTCCAGCGCATAAATGGCCGCCGCGGCCAGAATGCCGGACTGGCGCATGCCGCCGCCGGTCATCTTGCGCCAGCGGTTCGCACGATGGATGTACTCTTTGCTGCCGACCAGCAGGGAACCAATCGGCGCGCCCAGACCTTTCGACAGGCATATGGTCAGGGTGTCGCAATATTGGGTGATTTCGCTCAGCTCGACGTTTAGCGCTACCGCGGCATTCATGATGCGCGCGCCATCAATGTGCAGCGCCAGCCCTTTTTCGCGGGTAAACGCGTAAGCTTTTTGCAGATAATCGAGCGGAAGCACTTTGCCGCTGTGCGTATTTTCCAGGCTCAGAAGACGGGTGCGGGCAAAGTGAATATCATCAGGTTTGATGGCAGCGGCGACTTTATCCAGCGGGATAGAACCGTCGGCGGCCATATCGAGCGGCTGCGGCTGAATGCTGCCGAGAACGGCGGCACCGCCGGCTTCATACATATAGTTGTGGGCTTTCTGGCCGACAATATATTCTTCTCCGCGCTGACAGTGCGTCAGCAGGGCAACCAGATTAGCCTGTGTGCCGGTCGGTAAAAACAGCGCGGCTTCTTTGCCACACAGTTTCGCGGCCAGGTCCTGCAAAGCATTTACCGTTGGGTCATCGCCGTAGACATCATCGCCGACTTCAGCGCTGGCCATCGCCTGACGCATAGCTTCGCTGGGGCGGGTTACGGTATCACTGCGTAAATCGATCAACGTCATAATCCTTCTACCAGGTGAATGTTAAGGGGAGGAAAAAAGCGGGCAACCTGTGCCCGCCTGACTCTCCACTATATCCCTGTCGGGGTTACCGCAGCCAGTTGGTTTTTGCCAGTTCGATGACTTCGTCACCCCGGCCGCTGATCACCGCCCGCAGCATGTAGAGGCTGAAGCCTTTTGCCTGCTCAAATTTAATCTGCGGCGGCATCGCCAGTTCTTCGGTGGCGGTGATGACATCCACCAGCACCGGCCCCTGATAAGCAAACGCGTCCTGCAATGCCGCGTCCACGTCGGAAGCTTTTTCCACGCGTATCCCTTTGATTCCTGCCGCTTCGGCAATCGCCGCGAAATCCGGGTTTTTAAGCTCGGTGCCGTCGGTCAGATAACCACCGGCTTTCATTTCCATCGCCACAAAACCCAACACGCTGTTGTTGAATATGACAATTTTCACCGGCAATTTTTGCTGTGCCAGCGTCAGGAAATCGCCCATCAGCATGGCAAAACCGCCGTCGCCGCACAGCGCCACCACCTGACGCGTGCGGTCAATCGCCTGTGCGCCGATGGCCTGCGGCATGGCGTTGGCCATCGAGCCGTGGTTAAACGAACCGAGCAGACGGCGCTGACCGTTCATTTGCAGGTAACGGCACGCCCAGACGGTAGGCGTGCCGACGTCACAGGTAAAGATGGCGTTGGCATCGGCGAAGCGGCTGATTTGCTGTGCCAGATATTGCGGATGGATCGCCTGTTTGTCGTTCGGCGTCGCCAGCGCATCGAGATCTTTGCGCGCTTCTTCATAATGCTTCAGGGCTTTGTCGAGGAACTTACGCTCAGTTTTCACCTGCAATTGCGGCAGAACGGCGGTCAGGGTGGATTTGATATCGCCGACCAGCGCCATATCAACGTGGCAGTGCGCACCGATACTGCCCGGATTGATATCTATCTGAATGATTTTTGCGTCTGTCGGATAAAACGCGCGGTACGGGAATTGCGTGCCGAGCAGGATCAGCGTATCGGCATTCATCATGGCGTGGAAACCGGAGGAAAAACCGATCAGCCCGGTCATGCCGACGCTGTACGGGTTATCCCATTCAATATGTTCTTTTCCGCGCAGGGCATGTACTACCGGCGCTTTCAGGGTTTCCGCCAGCCTGATCACTTCGTCGTGAGCACCGGCACAACCGCTGCCGCACATCAGGGTAATGTTGGTCGCGCCATTGAGCAGTTCGGCCAGCTTATCCAGTTCGGTCTCCTGAGGCTGTACCTTCGGCAACTGCGGCGGATACCAGCTGACTTTGGCGTCTTCCGGTGCCGGTTTCAGCGCAACATCGCCGGGCAAAACAATTACGGAAACGCCGCGGTTCAGGATCGCCTTGCGCATGGCGATCGCCAGCACCTGCGGGAGCTGTTCCGGGTTGGTGACTAATTCACAATAGTGGCTGCATTCGCGGAATAATTCGGTCGGATGGGTTTCCTGAAAATAGCCGCTGCCGATTTCGCTGGAGGGAATATGCGCCGCGATGGCGAGCACCGGGACGTGGTTGCGATGGCAGTCGAACAGGCCGTTGATCAGATGTAAGTTACCGGGGCCGCAGGAACCGGCGCAGACCGCCAGTTCACCGGTGATTTGTGCTTCGGCACCGGCGGCAAAGGCGGCAACCTCTTCATGACGCGTGCCGAGCCATTCGATGGTGCCCATGCGGTTCAGGCTGTCGCTCAGCCCGTTAAGCGAATCGCCAGTTACGCCCCAGATTCTTTTTACGCCTGCTGCTTCAAGAGTTTTCGCCAGATATGACGCTACGCTTTCTTTCATCAACTGATTCCCTCCGGTGTGCCCGTAATCTTTCGCTATGTATGAAGCCTTCGGGCGGGTTTTAAATAAGTGGATTAAGCATAGTCCACTGATTACATCCATGAATGCACAGCCTTAAACCATACAAAATTACGCGGGGAGGGAAGGTGAAGTTTTGTAAATCTGCCCGCGCAGACTGTAAAAAGTCATGAGCGGGCAGCGGGAGGCGCGGGGATCAGGCGAGCGTGACGTCGCCCTGAAGCTGACAGCTGCACGCCAGAACGTAGCCCTGCGCGACTTCTTCGTCGGTGAGCGTCATGCGGCTGGTGGTTGTGTATTCACCGGAAAGCACGCGGGTTTTGCAACTGCCGCAAACGCCCGCGCGGCAGGCTGCCGTGACCGGCAGTTTGTTCTGTTCCATGGCGGCCAGCAGCGTTGAACCGACCGGCACGCGGAAGTTTGCAAGCGGCGTCAGGCGGGTCAGCGTCAGTTGCTGGTCTGCTGAAACAACCATTTCTGTGGCCTGAAACTGTTCCTTAACGATGTTTTGTGGCGGAACACCCAGTTCGGCCGCCCATTTTCCGGCCAGTTCCATATATGGCGCGGGCCCGCAAATCATCACCCGGCGCGCAGCGATATCCGCCACCTGGCTTTGCAGTAAGTCCTGACTGAGACGCCCTGCAATCTGGCCCGGTGCCGCATCATTTTCAGCCAGAATGGTCAGACGAAGTTGCGGGTATTGCGCCGCCATACGCTGCCATTCTTGCGCAAAAATGACGTCCTGCGGGCTGCGGACGCTGTAGAACACCTGCACGCTTTGCGCCGGAGAATGCGCCAGAACGCGGCGTGCGATGGACATCACCGGCGTTACGCCACAACCGGCGGCCAGCAGTAATAAAGGTTGCGGTGTTTCACAGGTGAATTCGCCCTGAGCGTCCGAAAGCCACAGGTAATCGCCCGGTTTAACCTGTTGCGTCAGCCAGCCGGAGCCTTCACCGCCATCAATCCGGCGCACCGTCAGCTGGATAAACCGGCTCAAACCCGGTGTGGAAGAGAGCGTATACGCGCGCTGTACGTCACCGCTCTGGCCGATATTCACCAGCGCAAACTGGCCCGGCTGATACGGATAAACGTCGTGATTGATCAGCGACAGCGTCCAGACATCGGGCGTTTCCTGCGTAACGGAATACACCTGCATGCGGTTCTGACACAGCGCTGTCGGCTGGTCAGGAAATAAAGGAAAGTTCATCTCAGATTTACTCCGCAAGCATGGTTTTCAGATCCTGCTCAACCGACGTAATCGAACGCAGGCCGAACTGTTCGTTAAGTACCGCCAGCAGATTGTCGGTCAGGAAAGCCGGAGCCGTCGGGCCGGTGGCGATGTTTTTCACGCCCAGCGACAACAGCGTCAGCAGGATCACAATCGCTTTCTGCTCGAACCATGAAAGCACCAGACTCAGTGGCAAATCATTCACGCCACAACCGAGTTTTTCGGCCAGATTGACCGCCAGAATAATTGCGGAGTAAGCGTCGTTACACTGACCGACGTCCAGCAGGCGCGGCAGACCTTCGATGGTGCCGAAGTCCAGTTTGTTGAAGCGGTATTTCCCGCAGGCCAGCGTCATGATCGCGCAATCCTGCGGCACGCTGCGCGCCAGATCGGTAAAGTAACTGCGTTCGCCGCGGCTGCCGTCACAACCGCCAATCAGGAAGATATGACGCAATTTTTTGGCGGCGACTAAATCAATCACGGTATCGGCCGCGCTGAGCAGCGTCTGGCGACCAAAGCCGACGGTAATTTCCTGCTCGATCTCACTGTAAGGGAAACCGGCCAGTTGCAACGCCTGGCTGATCACCGGCGCGAAATTTTCGCCTTCCAGATGCTGTACGCCCGGCCAGCCGACAATGCTGCGGGTCCAGATACGGTCGCCGTAGTTACCGACGTTAGGGTCAATAATACAGTTGGAGGTCATCACCACCGGGCCGGGGAATTTGGCAAATTCAACCTGCTGATTCTGCCAGCCGCTGCCGTAGTTACCGGCCAGGTGCGGGAATTTTTTCAGTTCAGGATAACCGTGCGCAGGCAGCATTTCGCCGTGGGTATAAATATTGATGCCAGTGCCGGCGGTCTGTTCGAGCAGCATCTGCAAATCTTTCAGGTCATGGCCTGAAATCAGAATCGCTTTACCCGCCAGCGGGCGCACATTGACGGACGTCGGGCGCGGATGGCCGTAAGCGTCCGTTTCGCCTTTGTCCAGAATCGCCATCACGCCGAAGTTCATTTTGCCGATCGCCATCGCGTTTTCGAGCAGCACACCCATGTCGGAAGGTTGCGTACCGAGCCACGCCATCAGGCGGTGATACTCCGCATAAATCGCAGTGTCCGACTGGCCGAGAACGTGCGCGTGTTCCATATAGGCCGCCGCGCCTTTCAGGCCGTACAGGCACAACATGCGCAGCCCGTGAATGTCATCGCCGATCTGCGCTTTGTCGCCGTTAAGCGCAAATTGCTGAGCCTGTTGTTGCAGGTCATTCAGGTTATCGCTGACCAGTTCCAGCGCCGCCAGCGGGTGATCAACGGTGATTTCCGGATCCATCAGACGGCAGCGAACCGCCAGCGCTTCACGGTGAATAATCGCTTCACGCGCGTAGCCGACGATACGGTCGGAATCGAAGTTGACGTTGGTCAGCGTGGAGAAAAAGGCCCGTGGCGCGAAGCTGTCAATGTCTTCATCGACAATCCCGTAACCGCGCGCCGCCAGCGCCCAGGCCGATAAGCCCTGTAAAACGGCGACCAGCAAGTCCTGCAAATCGGAAGTTTCAGCGGTTTTACCACACATACCCTGCGCATAAGCGCAGCCATTGCCCGCCGGGGTACGGACTGTTTGTTCACATTGCACACAAAACATCATTCGATCCTTTTATAAAGTTGCATTTGAAATGCTTGTTTTGATGCAAGCCTAAGACTGCCGGGAAAAGAAATGAAGGGGTTTTTAAGACAAAGTGGGGGGAAGTTGATTTAAAGCAATTTTTGCAGGGGTATTTCCCGCTGTCAGAAAACAGCGGGAAGGGCAGACATCAGGCGGAGAAAAAGGCCATCAGCACCGGGGCGATAAGGCTTAATACAAAACCGTGAACCACCGCGGGCGGCACCATATCCAGCCCGCCGCTGCGTTGTAATACCGGCAGGGTGAAGTCCATCGACGTTGCGCCGCACAGGCCCAGTGCGGTTGAACGGCTGCTGCGAACCAGCGTCGGGATCAGCATGATGGCGCAAAGCTCACGCGCCAGATCGTTGAAGAACGCGGCGCTGCCAATCACCGGCCCGAACGAATCCGTCAGAACGATACCGGAAAGGGAATACCAGCCGTAACCTGAAGCCAGCGCCAGACCGGTTTTCAGCGGCAAACCGAGCAGCAGGGCGGCTATCGCACCGCCGATTAACGCACTGACTGCCACCACGATCGCGACCATCATGCCGCGGCGATTGAGGATAATCTGGCGCAGCGTCATGCTGCTGTTGCGCAGTTGCAACCCCACCAGCGCCAGCAGGAATAACAGGGCGATTTCACTGGCCTGTGAGGCGAAGGTCAGCCAGTGCCATTGCGTCAGGCCGAGTGCAAAACCGAGGATGACGACGCCGCAAAGTTTCAGGGATTCCAGCGCCATGTGGACGCGTGAAGGCAGCTTTTCCTGCTTGTGCTGGGTTTTCCACGGACGGCGGCGTTCGAGCAACCATAGCGCGGCGTAGTTCATCACGAAAATGCACAGGAAGCAGACGGCGGCATATTTGAAAATCAGCAATAAATTCGCGCTGAGATTGTCGAGGAAAGCCAGACTGATGCCCATAATGAAAAGAATGACGTACACCATCCAGCTCAGCAGTTGGTTAACCAGATGCAGCAGGGACCGGTTTTTGAGCGGAATGAGATAACCGACAATCAGTGGCAAAAGAATAATTAACAGCCCGGAATACATAATGCAAAAATCCCTGAAAAGTGAGGTTCCATGAACGGAGCGCGACACAGAAAATGCCGCCCGACACGCTAACGAAAAGTAATCAGACTGTAAAGCGGCTTCGGCACGCAGAGCGCGTTCTGCGGGCTTGACCTGAACCCTTTTTTAACGCCATGCTCAGGGAAGCACTGAGCGCACAGGAGGCGTCTGATGTATCTGGAACATATTGATATTGTCGGTTTTCGGGGTATCAACCGGCTGTCTTTGACACTGACTCAGCCCGCGCAACGGGGCGCTTCAATTACCGGTTCTGCCAGTCAGGGACAGGCAGAATCCTTCCTGACCAATACGGTTCTGATTGGTGAAAACGCCTGGGGTAAATCCAGCCTGCTCGACGCCCTCACACTGCTGCTTTCACCTGAACCCAAACTTTACTGCTTCAAAGAGGAGGATTTCTACTTTCCCGCCGGGGAACAGGAATCCAAATCACAGTATCTGCACGTCGTGTTTACGTTTTGTGAAAACCAGGCAGGGCACCATACGTCACCGCGATTTAATCCGTTATCCCCTTTATGGGTGAAATGTGCCGACAAGCTGAACCGGATTTATTACCGGCTGGAAGGCGAGCTGGACGATGACGGCAGCGTGATGACCTTGCGCAGTTTTCTGTCGTCCAACGGTCAGCCGCTAAATCTGACGACGATCGACCCGCTGGCGCAGGCGCTGATCCGTCTCAATCCGGTACTGCGTTTACGCGATGCGCGGTTTATCCGGCGTCTGCGCAGCGAAACGCTGGCGCCTCGGTTAGCGGTCAATAATGAAGAACTGGCGAAACAGCTCGACGAACTGACACGCGGGCTGGTGCATAACCCGCAAACGCTGACCAACAGCGAACTGCGCAGCGGGCTGTCGGCGATGCAGCAGTTACTGGAGCATTATTTTGCCGAGCAGGGCACATCAAACAGCATGCCCTGGCAGCAAAAACGGCATGGCCGCGCCGAGAGCCGCCGGGCGTGGCGCTCGCTGGATAACATCAACCGCATGATTGCAGAGCCGAACAGCCGCAGCATGCGGGTGATGCTGCTGGGCATGTTTTCCACTTTATTGCAGGCGAAGGGTTCAGTGGTGCTGCATCCGGACGCACGGCCTTTATTGCTGATTGAAGACCCCGAAACCCGTCTGCATCCGATCATGCTGTCGGTGGCGTGGGGATTACTGGATCAGCTGCCGTTGCAACGGATCACGACGACCAATTCCGGCGATTTGCTTTCGCTGGTGCCGGTTGAGCAGATTTGCAGGCTGGTGCGTGAGTCAGGGCGCGTCGCGGCTTACGGTATCGGGCCGGAAGGGTTGAGCATGGAAGACAGCCGCCGGATTGCTTTCCATATTCGCTTTAACCGGCCTTCGTCTTTGTTTGCGCGCTGCTGGCTGCTGGTGGAAGGCGAAACGGAAGTATGGTTGCTCAATCAGCTGGCGCGACAGTGCGGTTATCATTTCGAATCTGAAGGCATTAAGGTGATTGAGTTTGCGCAGTGCGGACTGAAGCCGTTGCTGCGTTTCGCCCGGCAGATGGGCATCGAGTGGCATGCGCTGGTCGACGGTGACGAAGCCGGGCGCAAATACGCGGCGACGGTCATTGCCAACGTGGAAAATCATGACGATACGCTGCGTTACCGACTGACGGCGTTACCGGCGCAGGACATTGAGTATTTCCTGTATCGTGAAGGGTTTGAGGACGTGTATCGCAAGAATTCGGCGATAGCGGCGAATGTGCCGATGGCGCCGCGACGAATTATCGATAAAGCGATTCACCGCAGCTCGAAGCCGGATCTGGCCATTGATGTGGCGCTGGCGGCGTCTTTGCGGGGAACCGCATCGATTCCTCCGCTGCTGCGGCAAATGTTTTCCCGCGTGGCCTGGCTGGCGCGCGGCAGGGCGGATTAAGCCGCCCGTGTTTCCTGTGTCGTGACCGGATTGCCGTGTCCGCGGGTGAAGGTCTGGCGGATCTGGCTTTCCAGGTCATCGAGCAACTGATAGCGACGGCGGTATTCGGAACGTCGTTTGCTGGCGATTTCCTCCAGCGGCCGGTGGGCAATCTGGCGTGGCAGATGGAAATATCCGTCTTCGCCCGGTTTTGCCTCCATCGTTTCCCAGAAGCTGTCGTAATCGGCAAACACCATACCTTTGCGTTTTTTATAGCGCGGATTTTCATAAATGTGGGTGTGGTTGCCGACCGCCACAATCTGCGTCATGCCGGTGACATCCGCGAGCGTCGTCAGCGCTTCAATCACCAGACGTTTTGGAAATAACCCGTGGCAGGCTTTGGTCGCACGCTGTATTTCCTGATGATCCACATTCGCCTTCGGCCCCTGCAACGCGCCAATAAACAGCGTCGGTTTCCCCTGATATTCGATAAACGAGAACGTCACGATGGCAATGGAAACGCCTTCGGCATTATGGAATGTCAGCGTGGCTTCGCCTTCTTTATCCAGGCGGGCGATAGCGTTGAAGGTGATGGCATAACGCTGCTCTTCTTTACCGGTCAGCGTGGCGATCGCCATCTCTTTTTTGCTGAGATAACCGTGATTAATCGCATCCGGCAGGCAGTGGCCGATCATGTCGTAGTGATCGGTAATGCGCTTCATCGCCTGTTCCGGCGTGATATTGGCGGTCTGATAAATACGGTGCAATTTGCACGGCAGGCTCGGCATCGCCGACAGAATTTCATCGCGCTGCGGATGATGCGCGAGATAATCGAGCATTGCGAAGGTCCGGCGCGGATGCAGCAGCGCACGGTACAGGAATTTGAACCGGTAACGCGGTAATTTCCATGACGGACCCGGCACCGTGCGGCAGGAGAGTAACGCCGTCATCAACTGAAGGCCGGAAAGCGGAGCCTTTTCTGCGGAAGGGTAGCTGAAAGTGGTCATGGGATTACCTGTCAAAGTGAACCGGATATCGGTAACGGTTATTTCAACAGGGCGAGAATAAACAGGTGTGCAACGGGGCAAATTATGGAGAAATTGAACGCGATTTGTTGAGATTGTGTTTAGACTTAATTTGTTTTATGTCCTGTCTTAGCAATCGGTGTCTAAAAAATGACCTTTTTTTTGCGTGCAGGGCTTGAAGCCAGAAGCATTCTCCCCCATAAATAAAAATGCCAGTCAGTGAGTGACCGGCATTTGATTTGTTATTGAACACACGCTGAGCGTAATTCGAGTCTGTGTGCTGAAGGAGTCAGGCGACCGCTTCGCTTTCCACCGGAACAATGAGGCTGGCATGATTCCCCTTTGGGCCTTCATGAACGTCAAAATTGACCTGCTGTCCGGCCTTGAGTGTCCGGTAACCCTCCATCTGGATTGTGGAGTAGTGAGCGAAGATGTCTTCACCGCCATTTTGCGGGCAAATGAAGCCAAAGCCTTTAGCATTATTGAACCATTTAACAGTACCCGTCTGCATGCTGCTACATCCCTCTCATGACTAGTCTGGTAGTAAATAGATAAAGCCAGTTGAGTGAGCACGAAGGCCAGAACGCAGCAGATAAACACCTGTTCAGGCCTGTTTACTATCCGTTCAGCTCACGAATTTACACTCTAGTGGAATAGAGTTGGACGTCAAGGAAACGGCATTTGTCCCAAGGTAGCAGATAACCAAACTTTGAAGCAGGTAACGCTATTGACATATTTTGTTAAAATTTCGGTAGCGGAGTCGGGTGCAGGGAAGACATTTTGTGCAGCGGCAAGGTGAAGCCAGAAATGGTAAAATACCGGAATTACAACATGAGACTCCGCAGAAAGTCTTTATGTCGGTGTATTTGGCTTCCAATACGATCTTCACAGGTGATGAACAGGCAATGGGCAATAATCAAGACTGGCTAAACTTTGAACATTTGACGGCGAATAAACAAAAGGATGAGGTAAAACCGCCATCTATGTATAAAGTTATATTAAACAACGACGATTACACTCCAATGGAATTTGTGATTGACGTTCTGCAAAAGTTCTTTTCTTATGATATTGAACGTGCAACGCAACTGATGCTCCAGGTGCACTATAGAGGCAAAGCGGTCTGCGGTGTTTATACCGCCGAAGTCGCGGAAACCAAAGTCGCACATGTGAATGAGTACGCCAAGGAGAATGAGCATCCGTTGCTGTGTACGCTGGAAAAAGCCTGATTAAGGCAATCTATTTGGGAGGTGCCTATGCTCAATCAAGAACTTGAACTCAGTCTCAACATGGCTTTCGCAAGAGCCCGTGAGCACCGGCATGAGTTTATGACCGTGGAGCACCTGTTGCTGGCGTTGCTCAGCAACCCTGCTGCCCGTGAAGCGCTTGAAGCTTGTACAGTAGATCTCGTGGCCTTGCGCCAGGAACTGGAAGCCTTCATCGAGCAAACCACACCCACCTTACCTGCCAGTGAAGAAGAACGTGATACCCAGCCAACGCTGAGTTTCCAGCGCGTTCTGCAACGTGCGGTATTCCACGTTCAATCTTCTGGTCGCAGCGAAGTGTCTGGCGCCAATGTTCTGGTCGCGATTTTCAGCGAGCAGGAATCACAGGCCGCCTACCTTCTGCGCAAACATGATGTCAGCCGCCTTGATGTGGTGAACTTTATTTCGCACGGTACCCGTAAAGATGAAACGGGCGGCCAGGCGCAAAACAATGCGGAAAACCCAGTTAACGAAGAGCAGTCGGCGGGGGAAGATCGTATGGAGAACTTCACCACTAATCTTAACCAGTTGGCGCGCGTAGGTGGCATCGATCCGCTGATTGGCCGTGATAAAGAACTTGAGCGCGCGATTCAGGTGCTCTGCCGTCGCCGTAAAAACAACCCGCTGCTGGTGGGCGAGTCCGGTGTCGGTAAAACCGCCATTGCCGAAGGTCTGGCATGGAGAATCGAGCAGGGCGATGTGCCTGAAGTCATGGCCGACTGCACGCTCTATTCGCTGGATATCGGTTCATTGCTGGCGGGCACTAAATACCGCGGTGATTTCGAAAAACGTTTCAAATCCCTGCTGAAACAGCTCGAGCAGGATAAGAACAGCATTCTGTTTATTGATGAAATCCACACAATCATCGGTGCCGGTGCGGCGTCGGGTGGTCAGGTGGATGCGGCTAACCTGATTAAACCGTTGCTGTCGAGCGGTAAAATCAGAGTGATCGGCTCAACGACGTATCAGGAATTCAGCAATATCTTTGAGAAAGACCGTGCTCTGGCGCGTCGCTTCCAGAAAATTGATATTACTGAGCCAAGCGTTGAAGAGACCGTTCAGATTATTAATGGCCTGAAAACCAAATACGAAGCGCATCACGACGTGCGTTATACCGCGAAAGCGGTGCGTGCAGCGGTTGAATTGTCGGTTAAGTACATCAATGACCGTCATCTGCCGGACAAAGCTATCGACGTCATTGACGAAGCGGGCGCCCGCAGCCGGTTAATGCCGGTCAGCAAACGCAAGAAAACCGTTAACGTCAGCGACATTGAAAGCGTGGTTGCGCGTATTGCCCGTATACCGGAAAAAACCGTCTCGGCAACTGACCGCGATGTACTGAAAAACCTGGGTGATCGTCTGAAAATGCTGGTCTTCGGGCAGGATCCTGCTATCGAAGCACTGACTGAAGCGATCAAAATGAGCCGCGCCGGTTTGGGTCAGGATCACAAGCCTGTCGGTTCATTCCTGTTCGCCGGGCCTACGGGTGTCGGTAAAACAGAGGTCACGGTTCAGCTGGCTAAAGCGCTGGATATCGAATTGCTGCGCTTTGATATGTCGGAATATATGGAGCGTCACACGGTCAGCCGGCTGATCGGTGCGCCTCCGGGATATGTCGGGTTTGATCAGGGCGGTTTGCTGACGGATGCGGTTATTAAACATCCTCACGCCGTGGTGCTGCTCGATGAAATCGAGAAAGCCCACCCTGACGTCTTCAACCTGCTGCTGCAGGTGATGGATAACGGGACGCTGACCGACAACAACGGCCGTAAAGCGGACTTCCGTAACGTCATTCTGGTGATGACCACCAACGCCGGTGTGCGTGAAACGGAACGTAAGTCGATTGGTCTGGTTCATCAGGATAACAGCCCGGATGCCATGGAAGAGATCAAACGTACCTTTACGCCGGAATTCCGTAACCGTCTGGACAACGTAATCTGGTTCAACCATCTGTCTACGGATGTTATCCAGCAGGTTGTTGATAAGTTTATCGTTGAGTTGCAGGCGCAGCTGGATGCCAAAGGCGTTTCACTGGAAGTCAGTGATGAAGCCCGCGACTGGCTGACGGTGAAAGGCTATGACCGTGCAATGGGCGCGCGTCCGATGACCCGTACCGTTCAGGAAAACCTGAAAAAACCACTCGCCAACGAGCTGCTGTTTGGTTCTCTGGTGGATGGCGGTTCCGTCTCTGTGGCACTGGATAAAGAGGCCGACAAGCTGACTTATCACTTCATGAGTGCACAGAAGAAAAAACCGGAAGGCGCGGTGCACTGATCTTTTATCCGTGACGAAAAAACAAAAGGCGATGTGAAAACATCGCCTTTTTTCTTTCTGAGATTCTTTATTTAATTACAGGAATTAGTGAGGGATTTCAGAAAGGATACTGAAACAAATGCCGAATTGCGGATACCACAAAACGCCCTTGCAAAAGCAGGAAGGGCGAAGAGGGTATCCTCAGGGATCGCCGGAAAATCAGCGATGAGTGAGCCGCTTATTAACGGCTACGGAAGACAATGCGGCCTTTGCTCAGGTCGTACGGGGTCAGCTCTACAGTGACTTTGTCGCCCGTCAGGATGCGGATGTAGTTCTTACGCATTTTACCGGAGATGTGAGCGGTAACTACGTGTCCGTTTTCTAATTCTACGCGGAACATAGTGTTTGGCAGCGTATCAAGTACGGTGCCTTGCATTTCAATGTTGTCTTCTTTGGCCATCGAATCCTCTAGGTCTAACTACCATAGTTTTTAACCGGCAAGATAATGCCGAAAAACCCACATTATGTAAAGAAGTATGGTCCATGACCGCACCTATTCCCTATCCTTCGGGAACACCGGCAGGTCTTCGTCATGTGGGGATAAGTCTTGTGGCAACCAGCAATCCGGTGCTAACGCGCGTTGCGAAAGTTCGGATAACTGCTGCAAAAATTGGCGGCGGGGGATCTCTCTCGCACCCAGCGACGCAGTGTGAGGGTTGAGCACCTGACAGTCAATCAGTTCTCCTCCATTGCGGGAAAAATGTTGGCAAAATACCATCAGCGCACACTTGGAGGCATTTTCCCGGCGGCTAAACATCGACTCACCGCAAAATAATCCGCCGACGGATACGCCGTATAAACCGCCGACCAACTCATCATCTTCCCAAACCTCAACGGAATGCGCGCGGCCTGCTTCATGCAATTCCTGATAGCCGCGCTGCACCAGAGGGCCAATCCACGTACCGTCTTCACGCTGCATAGCACACGCGCGGATGACCTGCTCAAAGCGCTGGTTGATTGTGTAACGGTAAGGCTTTTTACGCATGAAACGTTGCAGGCTGCGGCTGGCGTGACGTTCTTCGGGAACCAGAATGGCGCGCGGATCGGGCGTCCACCAGAGGATCATCTCGCCAGGTTCAAACCAGGGGAAAATCCCATTTTGATAAGCTGAAAGCAGGCGCGGCGCGGTAAGATCCCCACCCATGGCCAGCAGGCCATTCGGCTCCAGTAATGCAGTGTCCGGATCCGGAAAAAGAACTGAATTGGCCTCAAGCTTAACTAACCGCATAGATCTCCTTATCCGGCGACCTGAAGGCCGCCGCTAAAAACTGGAACAACATCAACCTCGTGACAGAAAGCGTGCGTAACGCCCCTGTGCGGCGGCCAGTGTCTGGTGATCACCTTGTTCCACAATCTGACCTTCTTCCATGACACAAATTTTGTCGAGAGCTTCAAGACCGTGAAGGCGGTGCGTCACTAAGAGTAGCGTCTTATTCTGACAATGCTTGTGCAGCAGTGCCAAAATATGTTGTTCCGTTTCGGCGTCCAGCCCTTCAGTGGGTTCATCGAGCAACCACAGCGGCGCATCGTGCAGAAGGGCACGGGCAAGGCCTAAACGACGTTGTTCGCCGCCGGAAAGCTGACGACCACCTTCGCCCAGCCACGCGTTCAGCCCTTCGTTTTCCAGAAGAACGTGCAAATCAACCTGTTTCAGAACGTCGGTAATCTGTTCATCGGAACATTTTGGCGACGCCATCCGCAGGTTTTCACGCAGCGTGGTATTGAAAACGTGTACGCGCTGGCTGACGACGGTGATCGTCCGGCGCAGCGTCGCTTCATCGTATTCCGTGATGTCATGGCCGTTGAGCATCAGCGAACCACTGCTGATGTTCCAGCCGCGCGTCAGCAACTGCAACAGCGTAGATTTGCCACAACCGGTCTGGCCGAGCAGGGCGATATGTTCACCCGCGCGGACATCCAGCGTGATATTTTTAAGCACCGGCAACGGCTGGCCCGGATAGGTGAAATTAACGTCTTTAAGCGTAAGGCTGACCTGTTCACCGGCTGCCGGACCTTGTGGCGGAAACACCACGCTGGCAGGCTGGCTGATGATCTGGCTTACGCGCTGCGCCGAGGCGATAACCTGCCCGAGATGCTGGAAGGCCGCAGCAACCGGCCCGAGCGCTTCAAACGCTGCTAACGGCGTGAAGACAAACAACGCAATCAGCGCGCCGGGTTGCGGGAAGGCACTCAGACCACCCGCTGCCAGCCACAACATCAGCGTTACTGTCAGCCCTGCAGCGGCAATAATCATTGCCTGCGACAGACCGGTGAGTTTCGCCTGCTGTTGCTGGCGCAACATCCAGCGGCGTTCAATATCGTCCAGTTGCTGACGGAATTGCGGCTGAGCGCCAAAAACCACCAGCTCGCCTTGCCCCTGCAGCCATGCAGTTAGCTGCGTACGGTAATCGCTGCGCAGCGCCGTGAGTTCGCGGCCCGCAGGTTTTCCTGCGCGGTAGAAAATCACCGGCAGAAGTACCATCAGCGCCAGCATGATGGCACCCAGCGTCAGGGCCAGCGTGACATCGATAAAACTCAGGCCGAAGGTCACCAGAATAATCACCACCAGCGCACTGATAAGTGGCGATATTACGCGCAGATAAAGGTGATCCAGCGTATCGACGTCCGCAACGAGGCGGTTGAGCAAATCTGCCTGACGAAAACGCGCAATACCTCCCGGCGTCAGTGGCATGATTTTGGTGAATGTGAACACGCGAAGATGAGCCAGGACGCGGAAAGTCGCATCATGGCTGACCAGCCGCTCGGCGTAACGTCCTGCGGTTCGGGTAATCGCCCCACCGCGCACGCCTGCCGCAGGCAACATGTAGTTAAACGTATAGAGCCCCGCCAGCCCGGCAACGGCAGAGGCCGCCAGGAACCAGCCGGAAAGCGTGAGCAGCCCGATGCTGGCCATCAGCGTGACGATAGCCAGAATGACGCCCAGCGACAGGCGGAACCAGTGACGGCGATATAACGCGAGATAAGGCAGAAGAATTCTCATGATTACAGCTCCTTACTGCGCTGTGATAACAGACTGGCGAACAATCCACCCTGAGCAACCAGCTGCGCGAATGTGCCGCGTTCAGCGATTTGCCCTTTATCCATGACCCAGATTTCGTCGTAGTCGCGAGTATCTTCCAGCTGATGCGTTACCAGCAGCGTGGTCTGCGATCGGGACGCCTCGTTTAAAGCACTCATCACGCGTTTTTCGCTGTGTGCGTCAAGGCTGGCAGTGGGTTCATCGAGCAGCAATAGCCGGCAGGGAGAAAGCAGGGCGCGCGCGACAGCAACACGTTGTGCCTGACCCACCGACAATCGCGCCGCGCTGTCGCCCAGTTCAGTTTCCAGCCCCTCAGGCAGCAGCGGCAGGAATTCATTCACATACGCACGGTCAATAGCACTTTGGAGTTGTGCTTCGCTGATATCCGGCTGATTCAGCAGAATATTCGAACGCAGCGTCTGTTCCGGCAGATGTGGATTCTGGCCGACCCAGCTAAGTTGTTTACGCCATTCATCATTGCGCAACGATTTCAGCTCAATGCCGCTGGCGCTCAGGGAACCCTGATACGGCAGAAAACCGAGGAGCGCATTGAGCAGGGAGCTTTTGCCCGCACCGCTCAGCCCGACAATCGCAATGCGCTGTCCTGCCGGAACGGTAAAGGTCAGCGGGCCTGCCAGCGTTTTCCCCTGCGGCGATCGAACAAACAGGTCACGCGCCTCAAGTGTAACGTCCTGGTCTAGCGGCCAGCTTTTATCACCATCACCCATTTCAGCTTCTTCGGTGCTCAGGAAGGTCAGCAGGCTTTCAGCCGCGCCGACCGCCTGTGCTTTAGCGTGATAAAACGCACCTAAATCGCGCAGCGGCTGGAAGAACTCAGGTGCGAGGATGAGCACAAGGAAACCGGCAAAGAGAGTAACCGGCGTGCCGTAGCTGCCAAAATTAAGCTCACCCAGATAGGAGAAACCAAAATAAACGGCGACGACGGCGATGGAAATCGAAGCGAAAAACTCCAGAACTGCAGAGGACAAAAATGCCAGACGTAAGACGTCCATGGTGCGCGCACGGAAGTTTTCGGTGGAGCGTTTAATTTTCTCCACTTCGGCGGTGCCGCGGTTGAAGAGGCGTAAGGTATCCAGACCCCGCAGGCTGTCGAGGAAATTACCGCTCAGACGTGCGAGGGCGACAAAGTTACGACGGTTTGCATCCGCTGCGCCCATGCCAACCAGCGCCATAAACAGCGGGATTAACGGAGCAGTCACGAGCAGAATTAATCCGGCAGCCCAGTTAATCGGGAACACGCTGACCAGAATCAGCAGAGGGATAATCCCGGCCAAGGCAATTTGCGGAAGGTAGCGGGCATAGTAATCCTGCATATCTTCGATTTGTTCAAGAATGATGCTGGCCCAGCTACCGGCCGGTTTACCCTGAATCCACGCGGGCCCCAGTTTTTCGAGGCGGTCCAGAACCAGTTTACGCATTTCCTGACGAATAACCCGCCCGCAGATAAAGCCAACCTGTTCGCGTAACCAGGTCACGACGGCGCGCAGAATAAACGTCAGGGCCATCAGCAGGAAGCTTTGTAAGAGGGTTTCACGCGGCGCATGTTCGATGATCAGACCGTGTAACAGTCCGGCCATCAGCCAGGCCTGTGCGAGGATCAGTAAACCAGAGAGCAAACCCAGCATCATGGACAGACGGATCCAGCCTTTGGCGCGTGAGCTTTGTTGTTTTAACCAGCGGATAAGTTCTTGTTGTCGTGTTTTATTCATCAGGCATCAGTCTGCGCAGCAATCCGGGTGGGAGGCCGCTCATGTTACATGCTTGAGTTAGCACTGAAAACAAGAAGGCGGCAATTAAGCCGCCCAATTCGTTACTCTTTATGTGGACTCTGGGTCCGGTAATTACCCCGGAGAGTAATTATAAATCCGGCGCTTGCGATAAACCGTCCAGATAACGCTCGGCGTCGAGTGCCGCCATACAACCGGTTCCCGCAGAGGTAATTGCCTGACGATAGATGTGGTCCATCACGTCGCCTGCGGCGAAAACGCCTGGAATGCTGGTCTGTGTTGCGTTGCCATGCGAGCCGGACTGCACTTTGATGTAGCCATCTTTCAGTTCCAGCTGACCTTCGAAAATGCCGGTGTTCGGGCTGTGGCCGATAGCGATGAACACGCCAGCCACATCAACCTGCGATTTATCGTCAGTACGGACATCAAGCAGGCTTGCGCCGGTGACGCCCATCTGATCGCCGACCACTTCGTTCAGCGTTTTGTGCGTGTGCAGAACGATGTTGCCGCTGGCGACTTTATCGTTCAGGCGGTCAACCAGGATTTTTTCCGCACGGAAACTGTCACGACGGTGAATGAGGTGCACCTCAGAGGCGATATTCGCCAGATAAAGCGCTTCTTCTACAGCTGTGTTGCCGCCGCCGACTACCGCAACTTTCTGATTGCGGTAGAAGAAACCGTCACAGGTTGCACAGGCAGACACACCGCGGCCTTTAAACGCTTCTTCAGAAGGCAGACCGATATAACGTGCCGAAGCACCGGTGGCGATAATCAGCGCGTCACAGGTATATTCGCCGCTGTCACCGGTCAGGCGGAACGGTCGGTTCTGCAAATCAACTTTGTTAATATGGTCGAAAATGATTTCGGTATTAAATTTCGTCGCGTGCTCGTGCATGCGTTCCATTAAGCCCGGACCGGTCAGACCTTCCGGATCGCCCGGCCAGTTTTCCACTTCCGTCGTGGTGGTCAGCTGACCGCCTTTTTCCACACCGGTGATTAAAACCGGGTTGAGGTTAGCGCGTGCTGCATAAACTGCTGCGGTATAACCCGCCGGGCCTGAGCCCAGAATCAATATTTTACTGTGTTTAACCGTACTCATGCGTAATTCATCTCCGCGATGGCGACTAGCGATAGACCGATTGTAGGGAAAATAGCGCGTTAAAAAAAGCAAACTCAGATGTTGTTAACGATTTGTCTGATAGTTTTTACTGCCGAACCCGCGTAGAAAGGATTTCGCCGCAGGTAACTGTTTGAAGGCTAGGGTAAAAAAACAGCGCAAAGACATGAATGCGCTGGCAGGTTGTTTGCCCGTATGCGGACTTTTGATGACAAATCACGGCAGTTTGTGTGGATTTGGCTGAAATAAGGCGTGAACGGAATTGTTATTGTTCAAAGATAAAAGATAGCTAAAAAGGGGGCGCTGGCTTTTCAATCTGGCACGTTCTTCTGATTTTGCTTCTTTTACTTTGACAATCCGCTGTGCATTTGCGAAAACATCAGGGGAAGAAGAAATTAACTGCCTGTCTGTGACTTGAATTTATGCAATTGGCTGCTACCGGACCCGTTCTGGTCTTGCTTTTTGGCTTTTTAGTTACAGCAGGGTTTAGTGAATCAGGTTGGCTGTTTACAACCTATTAATTTCGCAAGGTTATTTCTTTTGAGTATCCGCTTATACGGCCGTGTTCCTTTTGACAGGGGATCAACACGGCTTTTGGATGCGTAAACCTTAATAATCGGGTCTTCGCTTGGGACAACCCTTAGACATTGAAGTTGGCTGGGGTATGGCAGGTGCAGGGAAGGACAGCAGAGAGACAATAATAATGGTAGACAACAAAAAACGTCCGGGAAAAGATCTCGACCGTATTGACCGTAACATCCTCAACGAATTGCAAAAGGATGGCCGGATTTCAAACGTCGAGCTTTCCAAACGTGTGGGATTATCTCCAACTCCATGTCTGGAGCGCGTTCGTCGTCTGGAACGTCAGGGCTTCATCAATGGTTATACCGCATTGCTCAACCCGCATTATCTGGATGCTTCGTTGCTGGTATTTGTTGAGATCACTCTCAACCGTGGCGCGCCAGATGTGTTTGAGCAGTTCAATGCGGCAGTACAAAAACTCGAAGATATTCAGGAGTGTCATTTGGTTTCTGGGGATTTCGACTACCTGTTGAAAACCCGCGTACCTGATATGTCGGCTTACCGTAAGTTGTTAGGTGAGACTTTGCTTCGTCTGCCGGGCGTTAACGACACCCGTACCTATGTGGTAATGGAAGAAGTGAAACAGACGAATCGCCTGGTCATTAAGACCCGGTAATTGTCAGGTGCAAAACCTTGCATTTTTAGCTACACTCCTGTGTATCTATACAGCTATGGCGCCGGGGGCAACTCTCGGCGCTGTTGCTTTTTCTCAGTTCACAGGAACCTGGAGAGCCTTTCTTGAGCCAGGAATACACAGAAGATAAAGAAGTTACCCTGAAAAGACTGAGCAATGGTCGCCGTATTCTGGAGGCTTTGCTGGTCGTGGTAGCGATTTTTGCTGCTTATTTAATGGCAGCACTGGTGAGTTTTAACCCCTCTGATCCAAGCTGGTCGCAGACCGCGTGGCATGGGCCTATTCATAACTGGGGCGGTGGTGTGGGTGCCTGGATGGCCGACACGCTGTTCTTCATTTTTGGCGTATTTGGTTACGCTATTCCCCCTATTATCCTGTGTCTTTGCTGGGCGGCTTTCCGTCAGCGGGATAACCAGGATTTTGTCGATTATTTTGCACTGTCGCTGCGCCTCATCGGGACGCTGGCGCTTATTGTCACGTCCTGCGGTCTGGCATCCGTCAACGTCGATGACCTTTACTACTTCGCGTCGGGCGGTGTGATCGGCAGTTTGCTGAGCACAGCGATGACGCCGTACTTCAACAACGTCGGGGCAACGCTGGTTCTGCTGTGCGTCTGGGCGGCCGGGCTGACGCTGTTCACCGGCTGGTCATGGCTGACGATCGCTGAAAAAATCGGCGGAGCAGTGCTTGGCGTCACTAATATCGTGACCAACCGTTCGCGCCGGGATGAAGATTACGAATACGACGAGCAGGACGATCCGTTACTGGAAGAAGACGACGAAAAACCGGCAGCGAAAGTGGCTCCTGCCGCGGTTACTGCTACTGCGGCCGCCGCTGTGCCAGAGGCTGTCACGGCTTCAGATGCTGACGAAGACGACGTTCTTTTCTCTGCGCCTTCCGTAACAGAACCTGCGGTGCAAGCGCCTCCGGTTACGCCAGTAATTGCGGCCGAACCGGCTCCGGCTATGGCGGCAGAAACAGTGAATCCGTATGCGGCTGAACCACCGGTGGCAGAAATTGCTCCGTCTCCGCAAGCACCGCAACCTGCTGCTCCGCCGTTATACAACTTCGAAATTCCGGAAGAGACACCTGTGCCGCGTCACCCGCAGCCGGTACAGCAATCACCTTCTCCGGCACCGGTTCAGCGCAGCGATGACGATGGCCCGAGTATGGGTAACTGGCAGACGGCGGTTGAGCATTCACGTTCTCCGTTTGATTTCAGCTCTGCGGCACCTGATGCGGCGCAAATTGCGAGCGTTGCGGCCACCGCAGCATTGGCAACCGGCCTTGCGCAGGCTGGCCAGTCGGCGGCAACTTCTGCCGGCAATACATTTATGCCAGCGTTCAGCGCCGTGAGTGATGAAAATCCTCAGGTGAAGAAAGGCTTCGGGCCGGAATTGCCGCGTCCAAATCCGGTGCGTATTCCAACGCGTCGCGAACTGGCTTCCTACGGGATTAAATTGCCGTCTCAGCGCATCGCCGAACAGCAGGAAAATGCACAGGCTGCCGCGCAAAAAGAGGCAGAACACGCTGACTGGCATAACGATCCTCTGGCGCAGGCTGATGAGGAAGCCCGACAGGAAGCGGCGTTGCAGGAAGCTTTTGCGGCTCAGCAGCAGGAACGCTACGGTGAATCTGTCACCGAAGATGAGCCTGATGAAGAAGCAGCGTTGCAGGAAGCGGAATTACGCAACGCGTTTGCGGCGCGTGAAAATGCCCGTTATCAGCAGGACGTCGAACCGCAAAGTGGTCTGGTTCAGCATCATCACTCGCAGAGTCTGCCTCAGGAAGTGACAAACACTGCTGCTGATGATTTCGCTGCGGCTGCGATGAAACTGAGTCAGCACGATGCTTTCAGCTTCTCGCCAATGGCTGATCTGGTTGATGATACACCGTCAGAACCGTTATTCACGTTGCCAGCTCAGGCAGAAGAAGAACCGCAGCCTGCGACGTTTGCACAACAACCGCCTTATCAGCGTCAGACCACTTCAGAACCGGTGCAGCATGCGCAGGAATATGAAGCGCCACGTCAGTCATCGCCGTCGGCACAGCCTGATATGGACAGCCTGATCCACCCGTTCCTGATGCGTAATGAGCAGCCGCTGGTCAAACCGACAACGCCGCTGCCATCTCTGGATCTGCTGACCTCGCCACCGGCGGAAGCAGAACCTGTTGACGAGTTCGCTCTTGAGCAGATGGGCAATCTGATTGAAGCGCGCCTGAACGATTACCGCATTAAAGCGGATGTCGTCGGGAAGTTGCCGGGACCGGTCATTACCCGTTTTGAGCTGGATCTTGCACCGGGCGTGAAAGCCGCGCGAATTTCTAACCTGTCGCGTGACCTTGCCCGTTCATTATCCGCCGTCGCCGTGCGTGTCGTGGAAGTGATCCCCGGCAAGCCGTACGTTGGCCTGGAATTGCCGAATAAAAAGCGCCAGACAGTGTATCTGCGAGAAGTGCTGGACTGCGCGAAATTCAAAGAAAGTACGTCTCCGCTGACGATCGTGCTGGGTAAAGACATTTCAGGCGAGCCTGTTATTGCCGATCTGGCGAAAATGCCGCACTTGCTGGTGGCCGGTACAACCGGTTCCGGTAAATCTGTGGGCGTTAACGCCATGATCCTCAGCATGTTGTATAAATCCAAGCCGGAAGATGTGCGCTTCATCATGATTGACCCGAAAATGCTCGAGTTGTCTGTGTATGAAGGGATCCCGCACCTGCTGACCGAAGTGGTTACCGACATGAAAGATGCGGCCAATGCGCTGCGCTGGTGTGTCGGTGAAATGGAACGTCGCTATAAGCTGATGTCCGCGCTGGGTGTGCGTAATCTGGCGGGTTATAACGAACGTATTCTTGAAGCCGAAGCCATGGGCAGACCGATTCCGGATCCATTCTGGAAACCGGGCGACGGTATGGCCGCAGAACCGCCATATCTGCAAAAAGAGCCGTTTATTGTGGTGATGGTCGACGAATTTGCTGACCTGATGATGACCGTCGGTAAAAAAGTCGAAGAGCTGATTGCGCGTCTGGCACAGAAAGCCCGTGCGGCCGGTATCCACCTGGTGCTGGCAACGCAGCGTCCTTCCGTCGACGTCATTACCGGCCTGATTAAGGCAAACATCCCGACGCGTATTGCCTTCACGGTTTCGAGCAAAATTGACTCCCGCACCATCCTCGATCAGGGCGGCGCAGAATCGTTACTGGGTATGGGGGACATGTTGTACATGGCACCAAACTCGTCGATTCCGGTTCGTGTTCACGGCGCGTTTGTTCGTGATCAGGAAGTGCACGCGGTGGTTCAGGACTGGAAAGCCCGCGGTCGTCCTAAGTACATCGAAAGCATCGTTTCCGGTGGCGACGATGGCGAAGGCGGTGGTCTGGGGCTGGACGGTGATGAAGAACTCGATGCCCTGTTTGATCAGGCCGTTGCGTTCGTCGTCGATAAGCGTCGTGCGTCTATTTCAGGGGTTCAGCGTCAGTTCCGTATCGGGTACAACCGTGCGGCGCGAATCGTAGAACAGATGGAAGCGCAGGGTATTGTCAGTGCGCCGGGTCATAACGGTAACCGCGAAGTGCTGGCTCCGCCATCACACGAATAAATTATTGGGTTTTGCCGGGTTTTGTTAAGAAGGGTCGCGAATGCGGCCCTTATGCAAAGATGCGTAAAATGACTGCTTTTCAGATGATTGAGCTACCACCGGGGCGTTGCCTCGGATAGAGTTCGCACCATACGTCTTTTGTCTTTGTGAAAGGCATCGTCTGAAGTTTAAGGTTTTTTGAGGTAATTATAAGAATGAAAAAATTGTTATTAGTAGGGTGTTTACTAACTGCATTTACCTCCGCTTCCGTTTTGGCGGATGCCAGCAGTGATCTCAAATCCCGCCTGGGTAAACTGAATACTTTCCATGCCAGCTTCACCCAGACTGTCACCAGTGATGACGGTTCTGCCGTTCAGCAGGGTGAAGGTGAACTGTGGGTCAAACGTCCAAATCTGTTTAACTGGCATATGACGACACCGGACGAAAGCATTCTGGTTTCTGATGGCAAAACACTGTGGTTCTACAACCCGTTTGTTGAGCAGGTCACTGCAACCTGGCTGAAAAATGCTACCGGCAACACGCCGTTCATGCTGATTACCCGCAACGACAGCAGCGACTGGTCGAAATATAACGTGAAACAGCAGGGCGATGACTTCCAGCTGACGCCGAAAACGTCCACCGGAAATCTGAAAGAATTTGCTATCACCGTTACGCCAACAGGCACTATCAAAAGCTTTACTGCGGTTGAGCAGGATGGTCAAAAGAGCGCTTATACCCTGAAGGGTGAGCAAAATGCGTCGGTTGATGACGCGAAGTTTAAATTTACTCCGCCGAAAGGTGTGACGGTGGACGACCAGCGTCAGTGAGGTAAGCTTGAGTAATCTGTCACTCGATTTTTCCCAGAATGAATTCCAGCCACTGGCCGCCAGAATGCGGCCAGTAACACTTGCAGAATACATTGGTCAGCAGCACCTTCTCGCGCCGGGCAAGCCTTTGCCGCGTGCTATCGAGGCGGGTCAGCTGCACTCGATGATTTTGTGGGGGCCGCCGGGAACCGGAAAAACCACGCTGGCAGAACTCATTGGCCGCTATGCAAATGCCGATGTTGAGCGCATTTCAGCGGTCACCTCAGGGGTGAAAGATATCCGCGAGGCTATCGAGCGCGCCCGGCAAAATCGTGATGCCGGGCGTCGTACCATTCTGTTTGTTGATGAAGTTCACCGCTTCAACAAAAGTCAGCAGGATGCATTTCTGCCGCATATCGAAGACGGTACGATTACGTTTATTGGTGCTACAACAGAAAACCCGTCATTCGAACTCAATTCCGCCTTGTTATCCCGCGCCCGAGTTTATCTCCTCAAATCGCTGACAGCTGAAGATATCGAAAAAGTCATCGATCAGGCGCTGACAAACTCTGAGCGTGGCTACGCCAATGAAAAAATTCGTGTCCCGCCGGAAACGCGGCGCATGTTATCCGAACTGGTCAATGGCGATGCACGTCGTGCGCTGAACAGTATCGAAATGATGGCTGATATGGCGGAGATTGACGCCAAAGGCTATCGCACGCTAACGCCGGAACTGCTGACCGAGATTGCCGGTGAGCGCAGCGCGCGTTTCGATAACAAGGGTGACCGTTTCTACGATCTGATTTCTGCCTTGCATAAATCCGTGCGCGGATCCTCGCCGGATGCGGCGCTGTACTGGTACGCACGCATTATCACCGCTGGTGGCGATCCGCTTTATGTCGCACGGCGTTTACTGGCGATTGCGTCTGAGGACGTCGGCAACGCCGATCCACGTGGTATGCAGGTGGCGATTTCGGCCTGGGACTGCTTTACGCGCGTCGGTCCGGCGGAAGGCGAACGCGCCATTGCGCAGGCCATTGTCTATCTGGCGTGTGCGCCGAAAAGTAATGCGGTTTATACCGCTTTTAAATCGGCAATGCGCGATGCGCGCGAAATGGCTGATTACGATGTACCGGAACATCTGCGTAATGCACCGACCAAACTGATGAAAGAAATGGGGTTGGGCGCGGAATACCGTTACGCGCATGATGAGCCTAATGCCTACGCCGCCGGTGAAGATTATTTCCCGCCAGAAATGGCCCGCACGCAGTATTATTACCCGACTTCACGGGGGCTCGAAGGCAAGATCGGCGAAAAGCTGGCATGGCTCGCTGAACAAGATCAAAATAGCCCGACAAAACGCTACCGCTAATTTTATCGTTGCGGTAAGGTTACCAGTGATAACTCTTTGACACGCTGCTATTTCAGGCAGCGTGCATCGTCAAATTAACATTCAATAACGACACGTACAGGATTAGCATGCTGGATCCCAATCTGCTGCGTAATGAGCTAGACGCAGTTGCAGAAAAACTCGCTCGCAGAGGTTTTAAACTCGATGTGGAAAAGCTGCGTTCTCAGGAAGAACGCCGCAAAGTCTTGCAGGTAGAAACGGAAACTCTCCAGGCTGAACGTAACGCACGATCGAAATCTATCGGTCAGGCAAAAGCCCGTGGCGAAGACATCGAACCCCTGCGTCTGGAAGTGAATACGCTGGGTGAGAAGCTGGACGCTGCGAAAGCTGAGCTGGATGCATTGCAGAACGATATCCGCGATATCGCTTCCGCTATTCCAAACCTGCCAGATGATTCCGTACCTGCCGGTAAAGACGAGAACGATAACCAGGAAGTCAGCCGCTGGGGCACGCCGCGCCAGTACGATTTCGCCGTCCGCGATCACGTATCGCTGGGTGAAATGGCAGGCGGTCTGGATTTCGCTGCCGCAGTGAAACTGACTGGCGCTCGTTTTGTGGTCATGAAAGGGCAAATCGCCCGCATGCACCGCGCGCTGTCCCAGTTCATGCTGGACCTGCACACCGAGCAACACGGTTATCTGGAAGCCTACGTGCCGTATCTTGTTAACCACGAGACGCTGTACGGTACAGGCCAGTTGCCTAAGTTTGGCGAAGACCTGTTCCATACTAAGCCTTTGGATGAAGAAGCCGGCAGCAGCAACTATGCGCTGATCCCAACCGCAGAAGTGCCGCTGACGAACCTGGTTCGTGACGAAATTCTGGAAGAAGAATCTCTGCCACTGAAAATGACCGCCCATACACCTTGCTTCCGTTCTGAAGCCGGTTCTTATGGTCGTGATACCCGTGGCCTGATTCGTATGCACCAGTTCGATAAAGTCGAAATGGTTCAGATTGTTCGTCCGGAAGATTCCATGCAGGCGCTGGAAGAACTGACCGGTCATGCGGAAAAAGTGCTTCAGTTACTGAATCTCCCATACCGTAAAATGTTGCTGTGTACCGGCGACATGGGCTTCGGTTCAAGCAAAACTTACGATCTGGAAGTGTGGCTGCCAGCGCAGGACACTTACCGCGAAATCTCCTCATGTTCAAACATGTGGGATTTCCAGGCGCGTCGTATGCAGGCTCGCTTCCGCAATAAAACCGACAAAAAACCACGTCTCGTTCACACCCTGAACGGCTCAGGTCTGGCAGTCGGTCGTACGCTGGTGGCTGTGCTGGAAAACTATCAGCAAGCCGATGGCCGCATTGAAGTACCGGAAGTATTACGTCCTTACATGGGCGGTTTAGAATATATCGGCTAACCCCGTTATGTTATGAATAATATAGCGAAAAAGCGCCTCCGGGCGCTTTTTTTATGCCGAAAATAGTGCGTTACGTTAAATATCCGGCAATTTGCCTGAGCCAACCCGACGTTTTTTGATAGCAGACAAAGTTTGCTAACCCTTAATAAGTAATATCCCCGCCATCTGAGTGGGTACTTTTCTAATCTGAGAATATAAACTTCACGACCCGCTCATTTTCTTGCCAGGATTTTAGACGCCGGATTTTATACCCGGTGCGCTAGGGCGAGGCAACTTAGCGGAGCGCGAAAATGTCGGTAATCAAATCAGATAAGATCACGGAAAAGAACGGTATCAGCCGCCGTACGCTGATGAAAACATCTACGCTGGCCGGATTAGCCATCGCGGCGGGGGGCGTTTCACTTCCTTTCAGCCGCAAGGTCTTAGCCGACGTGACCGGTGGTAAAGCTGTTTCAGCACCCGAAGATAAAGTGGTATGGGGCGCGTGCTCAGTTAACTGCGGCAGCCGGTGTGCGCTGCGTCTTCATGTCCGCGATGACGAAGTTTACTGGGTCGAAACTGACAATACCGGCAACGATATTTACGGTGACCATCAGGTTCGGGCCTGTCTGCGCGGGCGTTCGATCCGCCGCCGTATGAATCATCCTGAACGCCTGAATTATCCGATGAAACGCGTCGGTAAGCGCGGTGAAGGGAAATTTAAACGCATCAGCTGGGAAGAAGCCTTCGACGAAATTGCCAATAACCTGAAGCGAATTGTCGCCAAATACGGCAATGAAGCGGTGTATATCAATTACACGTCCGGCGTTGTGGGCGGCAACATTACCCGCTCATCACCTTACGCCTCGTTGGTCGCCCGTCTGATGAATTGCTACGGCGGTTTCCTCAGCCATTACGGGACTTACAGCACCGCGCAAATTGCCTGCGCCATGCCTTACACCTATGGCAGTAACGACGGTAACAGCACGTCCGACATCGAAAACAGCAAACTGGTGGTACTGTTCGGCAATAATCCGGCAGAAACACGCATGAGCGGCGGCGGGATTACCTATTATCTCGAGCAGGCGCGTCAGCGCTCAAACGCCAGAATGATCGTGATCGACCCGCGTTATACCGACACCGCAGCAGGGCGTGAAGATGAATGGATCCCGATCCGTCCCGGAACCGACGCTGCTCTGGTCGCCGGTCTTGCGTATGTGCTGATCACCGAAAATATGGTGGATCAGGCTTTCCTTGATTCGTATTGCGTAGGTTACGACGAAAAAACCTTGCCGGCAGACGCCCCCGCCAACAGCCATTACAAAGCTTATATTCTCGGGCAGGGCGCGGACGGCACGGCTAAAACGCCGGAATGGGCTTCACACATCACTGGCATACCGGCAGACAAAATCGTGAAACTGGCGAGGGAAATTGGTCAGGCTAAACCGGCCTATATTTCTCAGGGCTGGGGTCCGCAACGTCAGGCCAACGGCGAACTGACGTCACGCGCGATCGCCATGCTGCCGATTCTGACCGGTAACGTTGGGATTAATGGCGGTAACAGCGGGGCGCGGGAATCCACGTATACCATCACCATTGAACGTATGCCGGTGCTGGACAATCCGGTTCAGACGCAGATTTCCTGTTTCAGCTGGACCGATGCGATTGCGCGTGGCCCGGAAATGACGGCGAAAGCAGACGGCGTTCGCGGTAAAGATAAGCTGGACGTGCCGATCAAGTTCATCTGGAACTATGCCGGTAATACCATTACCAATCAGCATTCAGACATCAATAAAACCCACGATATTTTGCAGGACGATTCACAGTGCGAAATGATCGTCGTGCTCGAAAACTTCATGACCTCCTCGGCCAGATACGCCGATATCCTGCTTCCGGACCTAATGACCGTAGAGCAGGAAGACATCATTCCTAACGATTATGCGGGGAATATGGGGTATCTGATTTTCATTCAACCTGCGACATCCGCTAAGTTTGAACGAAAAGGTATCTACGAAATGATGAGCGAAGTCGCGCGGCGGCTTGGCCCGGATGTTTATCAGAAATTCACGGAAGGCCGTACTCAACGGCAGTGGTTGCAGGCGCTCTACGCGAAAATGCTGGTAAAAGATCCGGCATTACCGGCCTATGAAGAACTGCGTGAAATGGGAATTTATAAGCGTAAGGATCCGGCCGGGCATTTCGTTGCCTACAAAAAATTCCGCCAGGATCCTCAGGCTAATCCGCTGAAAACCCCCTCCGGAAAAATCGAAATTTACTCTTCTGCGCTGGCAAAAATTGCCGGTGAATGGGAGCTGCAAAAAGACGAAACCATCAGCCCGTTACCGGTTTATGCCTCAACTTTCGAAGGCTGGGATGACCCGAAACGCAGCCAGTTTCCACTACAGATGTTCGGTTTCCATTACAAAGCACGTACCCATTCAACGTACGGCAATATTGATGTCTTGCAGTCCGCGTGCCGTCAGGAAGTCTGGATCAACCCGATGGATGCGCAAACCCGTGGCATCCAAAACGGCGACAAAGTGAAAGTTTTCAATGACCGTGGCGAAGTCCGCGTGGCCGCAAAAGTCACGCCCCGCATCATGCCCGGCGTTGTGGCTATGGGACAGGGCGCATGGCATCAGGCCAATATGAGCGGTGATCGTATTGACCATGGTGCCTGCATGAACACGCTGACAACTCAGCGGCCTTCGCCTCTCGCGAAGGGGAATCCTCAACATACCAATCTGATTCAAATAGAAAAAGTCTAAAGAAGCGACGGACAAAGAGCCAGGCTCAGTGACACGGTTGTTAAATTTTCGCCCCTTAAAACGGGGCGTAAGCGGAGTATGTAATGTCGGAACAAAACAGAACTAAATCCGGTTCAGGTAGCGGGATCAGCCGCCGCGAACTGGTCAAAGGAACTACGCTGGCCGGGATGGCCGCCGCAGTAGGGGGAATATCGCTGCCGTTCAAATCTGTGCGGGCAGATTCAGTCCCCGCGACGACAAAAACGGCCGAAGAGAAAATCGTCTGGAGTGCGTGCACGGTCAACTGCGGCAGCCGTTGTCCGCTCAGAATGCACGTGGTGGACGACGAAATTCGATACGTCGAAACCGACAATACCGGCGACGATGATTATGAGGCGCTGCATCAGGTACGGGCCTGTTTGCGCGGGCGTTCAATGCGCCGTCGTGTTTACAATCCTGACCGCCTGAAATACCCGATGAAGCGCGTCGGCAAACGCGGTGAAGGCAAATTTAAGCCAATCAGCTGGGATGAAGCGTTCGACACGCTGGCCGGCAGCCTGAAAGACATTATTCAGCGTTTTGGCAATGAAGCGATTTATCTGAACTACGGCACCGGCACGCTGGGCGGCACCATGACGCGTTCATGGCCGCCGGGTAAAACCCTGATTGCGCGCCTGATGAACTGCTGCGGCGGTTATCTCAATCATTACGGCGATTACAGCTCCGCACAGATTGCCGCCGGTCTGAATTATACCTACGGCGGCTGGGCGGACGGCAACAGCCCTTCAGATATTGAAAACAGTAAGCTGGTGGTGCTGTTCGGGAATAATCCGGGCGAAACCCGCATGAGTGGCGGTGGCGTTACGTATTACCTTGAGCAGGCTCGCCAGAAGTCCAACGCCCGCATGATTATTGTCGATCCACGTTATACCGATACCGGTGCGGGTCGTGAAGATGAATGGGTGCCAATTCGCCCGGGTACCGACGGGGCGCTGGCGGCTGCGCTGGCTCACGTGATGATTACCGAAAATCTGGTCGATCAGCCGTTCCTCGATAAATATTGCGTCGGTTACGATGAGAAAACCTTACCGGCTGGTGTCCCGCAGAATGCGCATTATAAAGCCTATATTCTCGGCGATGGTCCGGATGGTATTGCGAAAACGCCTGCGTGGGCAGCAAAAATCACCGGCATTTCTGTCGATAAAATCGTGAAGCTGGGACGTGAAATTGGTCAGGCAAAACCGGCCTTTATCACTCAGGGCTGGGGGCCGCAGCGCCATGCAAACGGCGAAATTGCAACCCGTGCCATTGCGATGCTGGCGATTCTGACCGGCAACGTGGGCGTTCACGGCGGTAATTCCGGTGCGCGCGAAGGTTCGTACGAAATCCCGTTTGTACGCATGCCGACGTTTGAAAATCCAATTCAGACCAGCATTTCCATGTTCCTCTGGACCGACGCTATCGTCCGAGGCCCGGAAATGACGGCCACCAAAGACGGTGTTCGTGGTAAGGCCAAACTGGATATGCCGATCAAGTTTATCTGGAACTACGCCGGTAACTGTCTGATCAATCAGCATTCTGATATCAACCGTACGCATGACATTCTGCAGGACGATACGCAATGCGAAATGATCGTGGTGATTGATAATCACATGACGTCGTCAGCGAAATATGCCGACATTATTTTGCCGGACTGTACGGCGTCGGAGCAGATGGATTTTTGCCTGGATGCTTCCTGCGGCAGCATGGACTACATCATTTTTGCCGACCAGGCGATCAAGCCACGTTTCCAGTGCAAAAATATTTATGAAATGACCTCTGAACTGGCGCGCCGTATGGGCGTTGAGCAGAAGTTTACGGAAGGGCGCACACAGGAAGAGTGGATGCGTCATCTGTATCAGCAATCCCGCGAAGCACTGCCGGAACTGCCGGATTTCGACACATTCCGTAAACAGGGCATGTTCAAGAAACGCGATCCTGAACAGCATCACGTGGCGTATAAAGCGTTCCGCGAAGATCCGGTTGCCAATCCGCTGGATACGCCTTCCGGCAAAATCGAAATCTACTCGGCAGAGCTGGCAAAAATTGCCGCCGAATGGGAACTCGCCAAAGAAGATGTGATTGACCCGCTGCCGGTTTATGCCGCCGGTTTTGAGAACTATGACGACCCCCTGGCCAGCAAATATCCCCTGCAACTTACCGGTTTCCATTACAAAGCACGCACCCATTCAACCTACGGCAACGTCGACGTACTCAAAGCAGCCTGTCGTCAGGAAATGTGGATCAACCCGATGGATGCTTCACTGCGGGGTATCGCGAACGGCGACATGATCCGTATTTACAACGACCGCGGTGAAGTGCGTATTGCCGCCAAAGTGACGCCACGCATGATGCCGGGTGTTGTCGCGCTCAGCGAAGGTGCCTGGTATTCCCCCGACAGTAAAAAGATCGACCGCGCGGGCAGCATCAACGTACTGACGTCTCAAAGGCCTTCACCGCTGGCGAAAGGTAACCCCTCTCACACCAACCTTGTGCAAGTGGCTAAGGTTTAATGGAGCAAAACATGACAACTCAATATGGATTTTATATTGATTCAAGCCGCTGCACAGGCTGCAAAACCTGCGAGCTGGCCTGTAAGGATTTCAAAAATCTGACGCCTGACGTCAGTTTCCGCCGGGTATACGAATATGCCGGTGGCGACTGGCAACAGGATGGCGATGGCTGGCATCAGAACGTCTTCGCTTATTACCTGTCGATTTCCTGCAACCACTGCGCGGATCCGGCCTGCACGAAAGTTTGCCCGAGCGGCGCCATGCATAAACGGGAAGACGGTTTTGTGGTGGTCAATGAAGACGTGTGCATCGGTTGCCGTTACTGCCATATGGCGTGTCCGTACGGTGCGCCGCAGTACAACGAAGCCAAAGGTCATATGACGAAATGCGACGGCTGTTACGAGCGGATCGCGGAAGGCAAGAAGCCTATTTGCGTTGAATCCTGCCCGCTGCGCGCGCTGGATATGGCACCGATCGAAGAGCTGCGTGCCAAATACGGCGAACTGGCTGAAGTCGCGCCTTTGCCCGCTGCACATTTTACTCACCCTAATATCGTCATCAAACCCAATGCGAATTGCCGTCCTGTAGGCGATACCACGGGTTATCTGGCTAACCCGAAGGAGGTTTGAGATGGGAAACGGATGGCATGAATGGCCTTTAATGGTCTTTACGGTTCTCGGGCAATGCGTAGTTGGCGCATTTATTGTGCTGGCGGTTGCATTGCTGACCCGGCGTAGCGAAGAAGAATATCGCCGGATCCACCTGTCGATGTTTTTCCTCTGGGTGCTGATGGCGGTGGCTTTTATCGCCTCGGTTCTGCACCTTGGCTCACCGCTGCGAGCTTTCAATTCTCTCAATCGTCTGGGCGCTTCGCCGCTCAGTAATGAGATCGGCAGTGGCTCACTTTTCTTTGCCTTAGGCGGGATTTACTGGTTGCTGGCTGTTCTCAACAAAATGCCCCGCGCATTGGGAAAAGTCTGGCTGATCGTGACCATGGTGGCCGGTGTGGGTTTCGTTTATGCCATGTGCCGTGTTTACGAAATCAATACTGTGCCGACCTGGGATAATGCTTACACCGCGTTCCACTTCGGGCTGACGGTGCTGATTGGCGGCCCGGTTCTGGGGTATCTGCTGCTGCGCGGCGCTGATATTAACGGCTGCGCTCTTCGCCTGCTGCCGGTTATCAGTGTCACGGCGCTGGTCGTCAGTATGTGTGTGGTGGTAATGCAAAGTGCCAGCCTTGCCTCGATCAACAGCGCTGTTCAGGCGGCTTCTGCACTGATCCCGCAATACGGCATGTTGTCAGTTTCACGGCTGGTGCTGATTGCTTTAGGGCTAGGTTGCTGGATTTGCCCGCTGATACTGCGCAAGCGTTCTGCGTTCGCTTCGATGGTTTTAGCTTTCGTGCTGGTCTTTGCCGGTGAGCTGATTGGACGTGCGATTTTCTATGGTTTGCATATGACTGTGGGTATGGCCGTCAGCGGCTGATTTCAGTTCATCAAGAGGACACGCCGGCGGAAGCGGTGTGCCCCGAAAGAAAGAGTTAACTATGTCCGCAGAATCAATAAGTTTAACCGCGAAGGTATTGGGCGCGATGCTGTTTTATCCCCCGGATTCAGAACAAGTTCAGCCTCTGATTGTATTGCTGAAAGACAGTGACTGGGCGGCGATGTGGCCCTGCGCAACGCCTGAGGCGAAAGCCCGTGCCGCTGAATTGTTTGCCGGGGCCGATGCTTCGGCAGAAGAGTTAATTGATGCATGGCAGCGCCTGTTTGTCGGACCTTACGCCTTACCGGCCCCGCCGTGGGGCTCGGTCTATCTCGATAAAGAATCCGTCATTTTTGGAGATTCCACTCTGGCACTACGCCAGTGGATGCGTGTAAACCACATTGAACCGAATCTGACGCAGGCTGAACCGGAAGATCACATCGGTTTGATGCTGATGATGTCTGCCTGGCTGGCCGAAAATTCGCCGCAACTGCTTGGTGAATTCCTGACTGTGCATTTGATGCCATGGGCAGGGCGTTATTTCGAATTGCTGGGAATGAAAGCAGAACATCCGTGGTATGAGGGCGTGGCCGTTCTGGCGAAATCAACGCTTAACGGATGGCGAGAGGCTTTGGTGTTGAAAGATACTCCGGCGAAGGAATTGTATTTCTGATGAGTGACCCACGGGATAGCCGCTATTATCACGCCTGGATGAGCAGCCGGGTTGTCAGCCGCCGGGGGTTATTCCGTGGATTATTGTCATCCGCAAAGCGGCCTGAAGAAGAAAATACGGTCGCCGGAGATTTGCGCCAGCGGGCTGCACCGCGTCCACCGCAGGCGCTGGCAGAACCGCTTTTCCTCAAACAATGCAACGGCTGCGAGCATTGCACGGATGTCTGTCCGGTGGGATTACTCAGTGTTGAATCCGGGAAAGCCGTACTCAGTATTGATTACGCGGAGTGTGATTTTTGTGGTGCCTGTACAAAGGCCTGTGACAGCGGTGCGCTGGACCTGAGCATTGTGTCGGATACGGGCTTGCGTCCGGCGATTCTGCCGCAGTGTTTGGGGCGCATGGATGATTTGTGCAGGATGTGCGAAATTGCGTGTCCGCGCACGGCAATATTTTTTAATCAACAGAATCAACCTTCCGTAGATAATCAGAAGTGTGACGGCTGCGGGAAATGCAAACTTGTTTGTTATCATGGTGATATTCAGTTGTCATTGAAGCGTCATGATTCCTGATCTCTTTGCTTGATTAGCGATTTCAATCATCACCCCGCAGTTTGTGCGCAGGCCTCTTTTTGCCAGATTGACATTTTGTTGGCCGGTGGCATGATGCGCGCAATTTCCCCGATTTTGTGGTCGTCAACAACCTATGTCCGCCTATTCCCGTCCCGTCTCTCTGCTGTTGTGCGGACTTCTCCTGCTGACGATTTCTATCGCCGCTTTAAACACGCTGGTGCCGTTGTGGCTCAGTCACGAACAACTGCCAACCTGGCAGGTCGGGCTTGTCAGTTCATCGTATTTCACCGGCAATTTGCTGGGTACGCTGATTGCTGGCAGCCTGATCAAACGTATTGGTTTTAACCGCAGCTATTATCTTTCCTGCATCATGTTTGCTGTCGCAACTGCGGGTCTGGCGCTTTCCATGGACTTCTGGAGCTGGGTTACTGCACGCTTTGTTGCCGGTGTTGGCTGCGCGCTGATCTGGGTTGTCGTGGAAAGTGCCTTGCTGCGCAGCGGTACGGTGAAGAACCGTGGTCAGCTGCTGGCGGCCTATATGATCATGTATTACATCGGTACCGTGGTCGGGCAGCTGCTGGTCGGCACGGTTCCAACGGCGTTGCTGAGCGTGTTGCCGTGGGTTACCGCGCTAATCGTTATTGCCATTCTGCCGATCTTGATGACACATATTGAGAATCAGGACAGCGACCAACCTCGGCATGCGGTGATGCCGATGTTCAGACGCCGCAACGCCCGTCTCGGGATCAACGGCTGCATCATTTCCGGCATTGTGCTGGGTTCCTTGTATGGCCTGATGCCGCTATTCCTTGCGCATCAGGGGATGAGCGATGCGGATGTCGGATACTGGATGGCGCTTCTGGTCAGCGCCGGGATTATCGGGCAATGGCCGGTGGGGCGTCTGGCCGATCGGTACGGGCGTCTGATGGTACTGCGTATCCAGATTTTCGCCGTGATCCTCGGCAGTATCGCCATGCTGAGCGGTTATGCGATGGCGCCGACGTTGTTCATTCTCGGATGCGCGGGTTTCACGTTGTATCCGGTTGCGATGTCATGGGCTTGCGAGAAAGTCAATTCTGAAGAGCTGGTCGCGATGAATCAGGCATTACTGATGAGTTACACCATCGGCAGCCTGGCGGGCCCGACGATGACCGCGATACTGATGCAGAGTTATTCTGACCGGTTGTTGTTTGTGATGATTGCTGTAGTTTCACTGGTTTATCTGGTGATGCTGATGCGCAAAGCCGACCATCATCATAATCCGGTGGCAACGGCCTGATCTGAACCTTTCAGAATGAATGCCTTCAACACAAAAAAGACGCCTGAAGGCGTCTTTTTTATGGGCAACAATTTTACAGGAAACAAGCAGCTCATTAATAAATGACTTTGTGTCCGTAGCTGGCAAGAATATTTTTCACGCGTTCCATAATTTCTTTGGTCGGTGGGTTCACGCCATCCAGACCATATTTCTCACCCATCGCAGTCCATTTGTGTTTGCCCAGTTCATGATATGGCAACAGTTCAATCTTCTCGATGTTCGTCATATCTTTGGTGAACTCACCGAGTTTGTGCGCGGAATCATCATCATCCGACCAGCCCGGCACAACAACATAACGGATCCAGGTACGCTGATTACGTTTAGCCAGATAGCGGGCAAAATCCAGGGTACGGTGGTTAGAGACGCCGACCAGATTCTGGTGGATATCGTCGTTCATCTGTTTCAGATCGAGCATTACCAGATCTGAGACATCCAGTAATTCGTCGATCACCGGATCATAACGGCGGACAAAACCGTTGGTGTCCAGACAGGTGTTAATGCCTTCTTTCTGACATGCGCGGAACCAGTCACGCACGAATTCAGCCTGAAGGATTGCTTCGCCACCAGAAGCCGTTACGCCGCCGCCAGAGGCATTCATAAAGTGGCGATAGGTCACCACTTCTTTCATTAAGTCATCGACATTGATCTCTTTCCCGCCATGTGTGTCCCAGGTATCGCGATTGTGGCAATACATGCAACGCATCAGGCAACCCTGGAAAAATACAATGAAACGGATACCTGGGCCGTCAACGGTGCCACAGGATTCATATGAGTGGATGCGACCTTGAACTGACATTGCGGGTTATTCTCCATATTGACCAATGAATAGCAGTCTAAATGTGCGGATGCTGGCCTGGCAGAGATAAACTGGAAACCACATGTTTATGATACCAGACAATCAATAAGGTTGATTGTCAGCAATGGCGGTACTGCTTTGCCAGAGGTCCACAACGTATAGCGCTCTGGCAAAACAGACTGTCTCGAAGACAGTGCGGGCAGGGAGGATGAAACAAAGGCTCCACGTTGTGGAGCCTTTTTATATCACGCTAAAGTATCAGCAGATTATTACAGGGACTTGGTGAAAGTACGGGTAATAACGTCTTGTTGCTGTTCTTTAGTCAGTGAGTTGAAACGTACAGCATAACCAGATACACGGATGGTCAGCTGAGGATAGTTTTCAGGATGTTCCATCGCGTCTAACAGCATTTCGCGGTTCATGACGTTCACGTTCAGGTGTTGACCACCTTCGATGGACGCTTCGTGGTGGAAGTAACCATCCATCAGGCCCGCGAGGTTCGCTTTACGAACATCATCATCTTTACCCAGCGCATTTGGAACGATAGAGAAGGTATAAGAAATACCATCTTTTGCGTAAGCAAACGGCAGTTTAGCAACAGAAGTCAGAGAGGCAACAGCACCTTTCTGGTCACGACCGTGCATTGGGTTAGCGCCTGGACCGAATGGAGCACCAGCACGACGACCGTCTGGGGTGTTACCTGTTTTCTTACCATAAACCACGTTAGAGGTGATGGTCAGAACAGACTGAGTTGCTACAGCGCCACGGTAGGTACGCAGTTTCTGAATTTTCTTCATGAAACGTTCTACCAGGTCACAAGCGATGTCATCTACGCGAGAATCGTTGTTACCGAACTGTGGATATTCGCCTTCAATTTTGAAGTCTACAGCCAGGCCGTCTTCGTCACGGATGGTGCTAACTTTTGCATATTTGATAGCAGACAGGGAGTCAGCAGCAACTGACAGACCTGCGATACCACATGCCATTGTGCGATAAACATCACGGTCATGCAGCGCCATCAACGCAGCTTCGTAGCTGTATTTGTCGTGCATGTAGTGAATGATGTTCAGTGCTGTGACGTACTGTTTAGCCAGCCAGTCCATGAAGTGATCCATGCGGTCCATAACTTTGTCATAGTCCAGCACTTCATCCATCATTGGCGCTTCTTTAGGGCCAACCTGGATTTTCATTTTTTCATCAACGCCGCCGTTGATTGCATACAGCATGGTTTTCGCCAAGTTTGCACGAGCACCGAAGAACTGCATCTGTTTACCCACAACCATTGGGCTCACACAACAAGCGATAGCGTAGTCATCGTTGTTGAAGTCAGGACGCATCAGGTCATCGTTCTCATACTGTACAGATGAGGTATCGATAGACACTTTTGCTGCGTACTTTTTGAAGTTCATTGGCAGCTTTTCAGACCACAGGATAGTCATGTTCGGCTCTGGTGAAGGCCCCATGGTGTACAGGGTATTCAGGAAGCGGAAGCTGTTTTTGGTTACCAGAGTACGACCATCAACACCCATACCTGCCAGGGATTCAGTCGCCCAGATTGGGTCACCGGAGAACAGTTCATCATACTCAGGTGTACGCAGGAAACGAACCATACGCAGTTTCATAACCAGGTGGTCAATCAGTTCCTGAGCTTGTTCTTCGTTCAGTTTGCCTGCTTTGATATCACGATCGATGAACACGTCAAGGAAGGTAGATACGCGGCCGAAGGACATTGCAGCACCGTTCTGAGATTTCACCGCAGCCAGGTAGCCGAAGTAAGTCCATTGAACAGCTTCTTGTGCGTTGGTAGCAGGACCAGAAATGTCGCAACCGTATTTGGCAGCCATTTCTTTAATCTGACCCAGAGCACGGTGTTGTTCAGAAATTTCTTCACGCAGCTGGATGGTCATTTCCAGATTCACGCCGTTTTCCAGATCATTTTGCAGAGACTGGAATTGTGCGTATTTATCAGCCATCAGGAAATCAATACCGTACAGCGCAACGCGACGGTAGTCACCGATGATACGGCCACGGCCATAGGCATCTGGCAGACCGGTCAGAACGCCAGATTTACGGCAGTTCAGAATGTCTTTGGTGTAAACGTCGAAAACACCCTGGTTATGAGTTTTACGGTAGTCGGTGAAAACTTTTTTCAGCGCTGGATCCAGTTCACGGCCATAAACTTTACATGAACCTTCAACCATTTTAATGCCGCCGAATGGGATCAGAGCACGTTTCAATGGCGCGTCAGTTTGCAGACCAACGATAGTTTCCAGAGATTTATTGATGTAGCCAGCGTCATGAGAAGTGATGGTAGCCGCAACGTCAGTATCAAAATCAACAGGAGCCTTAGTGCGGTTCTCCAGTTTGATACCTTCCATTACTTTATCCCACAGGGTGGTTGTCGCTTGAGTCGCGCCAGCCAGGAAGGATTCATCACCTTCATACGGTGTGTAGTTTTTCTGAATGAAGTCGCGGACGTTTACGCCGTTCTGCCATTCACCAGCACTAAAACCTTCCCATGCGTTGGTCAATTTTTCATTGAGCTTGGACATTTTGCACCTACCTTCTAATTTGGATTTCTTAAAAATCGCGTGTAAAACTGTCGTAACAAGAGTGCCACGTTGTATCAGTGGTGCTTCTCATCGCGAAGATATATGACCCAATACGTTAACCCTACCAGCAAACCGCCCCCGATGATGTTACCGATGGTCACAGGAATGAGATTGTCGATGATAAAGTTAGTGATGTTCAGTTCTGCGAATTGTGCCGGAGTTGCGCCGACAGCCTGCCAGAATTCTGGTGTCGCAAAGTTCTTCACTACGATGCCTAAAGGGATCATGAACATGTTGGCAATGCTGTGCTCGAAACCGCTGGCGACGAACATGCCGACGGGGAGGATCATTGCGAACATTTTGTCCATCAGACTGCGGCCGGAGTAACTCATCCATACCGCCAGGCAAACCATCAGGTTAGCCAGAATCCCCAGACAAACGGCTTCAATAAACGTGTGATGCATTTTATGGTCAGCAGTTTGCAGAACGTTCAGTCCCCACAAACCATTATCGACCATATACTCACCTGAGAACCAAATCAGTGCGACAAAGAACAGACAGCCGATAAGGTTACCAATATAGACATTGACCCAGTTACGGGCCAATTGCCCCCAGGTGATACGCCCGCTGGCTTTCGCAATCACGATAAGCACAGTGGAAGTAAACAGGTCAGCGCCGCAAACGACGACCAGCATCAAACCCAGTGAGAAGCAGATGCCCCCAACGAGTTTTGCGAGGCCGTAAGGAACGGTGCCGGTGCCTGTGGTGGCAGTGATATAAAAAGCAAAGGCGATAGAAATAAAGACGCCAGCAGTAATGGCTAAAAAGAATGTTTTTAACGGCTGTTTGGTGGCTTTATAAACGCCGGCATCTTCAGCAACTTTCGCTGTAGCGGCGGGTAATATTAGATCGAAGGGGTTGTCAGCTTTCACATTAACTCTCTTATTCAGGGCTATGCACTGCGCAACGAGATACTAGCAAAGCAGTATAACGTAAAAATTGACGTGGATCATACGAGGCGGTTTTTGGTGCTTTCTGATGTACTACTGAAGGGGTGGTTTTTTGATTAACTCAATGATAATAAACGAATAAAAACATTTTAATTTTTACAAATAAAGTTGATGGATGCTAAATTTATTTTTATTTATGCGTAAATGAAAATAAGCTATTGTTAATGGTTGTCGTCAATTTTACTTTGTGCTTTTTACAGATGAGTAACTTATTAAAAAGTCCGTGTGACTTATGTCAGAAAAATGACATCCGTCCTTTATTTCGCGGCGAATTACACGTCATTTTTTTGGCTGAGTCAAACATTTGGCGGTAAATAAACCCCCAAAGCCATTACGAAGTGAAATAAAAAAACCGGCAGAAAATTCCACCGGTTCGTCGATTTTTTAAACGCCGGAAAATCAGATTTTTGACCAGTAGCGGCGTTTTGCAACCTGGAGTTTTTCGTAAGCGCCCAGCAGAGCCTGATGAGCAGGCAATGCTTTGAGGTCAGCGTCTACGGCAAACAGACCGTGGAAACGTTCTTCGCCGCTGATGGCTGCTGAAGCATCATCAACTGCTTTCTGACCGTACATTTTCACGAATGCCGTGTAGTACTGAGCCGGATCACGATCTTCTTCCAGGGACAGCTGAAGAAGTGTTTGCAGACAACGGTAATAGTTGTTGCGCTCATCGCTGTAAACCGACGCGTTGAATTCATGCGCCCATTCAGCCCAGGTCAGCGCCTGATCCAAATCGCCGCCCGCCAGTGCCAGCATAGATTTCAGCTCGCCAACGCGCAGGGTGTACCAGCCGTTGTCTTTGCCGCTGGCGATGCCCAGAAGTTCACGAACGCGGGTAAAGTCATCCAGACCTTCATCATCCAGTTGTGTGATCATTTCCAGATAAGCTTCTTTTGGCAGATCGCTGTCGGGCAGAGCCAGCAACTGATCGCGCAAATGAGCGCCCATGCTGTTGTTGGCCAGCAGCAAATCTTCAGCCGGATAAATGTCAGACATACCCGGAACGATGATGCGGCAGGCGTACACGTCAAGATGCTCGTAATCCGCAATGTAAACTTCAGCGTCTTCTTTATCAAAGATTGCCATCAACGTGGCGAACTCTTCTTCCGTCGTGCCGCTGAAACTCCAGTCTGCGAACGGATAGTCGGCATCCTGTTTAAACATATCCCACGAAATCAGACCGCTGGAATCGATGAAGTGAGTTTCCAGATTGGCATGTTCAGCCACTTCTTCGTCATCGAAGGTCGGGGCGGTGAAGACGTCCAGATCTTTCAGGCTGCGGCCTTGCAGTAATTCAGTGACCGTGCGCTCCAGTGCAACTCCGAAGTCCGGGTGTGCGCCGAAGGAAGCGAAACAAGTCCCGTTTGCCGGGTTGAACAACACCACGCAAATGACCGGATAGTTGCCGCCCAGCGAGGCATCGTAAGACAGGATAGGGAAACCTTCTTCTTCGAGTTTGGCGATGGCTTCAACCACACCCGGATAGCGCGCCAGTACGTCAGCAGGGATCTCTGGCAGGCTGATAGATTCCGCGATGATACGGTTTTTGACATAGCGCTCGAAGACTTCAGACAGACCCTGAACGCGGGCTTCGTTCGCGGTATTCCCGGCAGACATGCCGTTAGACACATACAGGTTACCGATGATGTTCATCGGAATATATACGGTTTCCAGGTCAGACTGACGGGTGAACGGCAATGCGCAAATCCCGCGATCCGGGTTGCCGGATTGCAGATCAATCAGATCGCTGGCGACCAGTTCTTTATCTGCATCGTAAAATGCGTGCAGACGCTCATCCAGAATACCTTCAGGCAGAAGGTTATCTTCCGGCAGCGGGAACCATTTCTCGTTTGGATAATGCACGAAGTCGCTGTTGGCAATTTCTTTGCCCAGATAGAAGTCGGCGAAGAAATAGTTGGTCGACAGACGCTCAAAATACTCACCTAAAGCAGAAGCCAGAGCGGCTTTTTTGCTGGCGCCTTTACCGTTGGTGAAGCACAGCGGGCAGTCGCGGTCGCGAATGTGCACTGACCAGACGTGGGGAACCGGATTCAGCCAAGAAGCTTCTTCGATATTAAAGCCGAGATCGGTGAGTTTTTGTTGGAAGCGGGAAATGGAATCTTCCAGCGCCGCGTCTTTACCAGGAATAAAAGTTTGCGTCATTGAGTTCACTTTTGAGCGTGCTAAAAACGCGCAATGATACGGGGTTTTGCGCATTACCTCCATGTATTCGTGTTAACAATGTAATCGTGTTGTGAACTCAAAGGCTTGTAGGTAAAACGGGTGTAAGCGCCGCCGCGATGCCAGGGAAAAGTCACGATTTGTGCGTTCTCTGTTCATGCAAACATAATCCCGCAAAATCAGTATTAAAAGGAAGAAAGAACCTTGCGTTCAGCCTCTCATCGCTGTTTATCAGGTCGTGATGAATAACCGTTGCAGACTGCTTGTCTGGGATGATAAAACCGGTAAATTAGTTGTTACTTTGTGGCTGTCTTAAGAGAAGTGGTGAGGGGAAATGACTCAGGTTTATAATTTTAGTGCAGGTCCGGCAATGATCCCGGCTGAAGTATTGCGTCGTGCAGAACAGGAATTGTGCAACTGGCACGGACTGGGTACCTCGGTGATGGAAATAAGTCACCGTAGTAAGGAGTTTATCCAGGTAGCTGAAGAATCCGAAAAGGATATTCGTGACCTGCTGAATATTCCCCCGAACTACAAAGTGCTGTTCTGCCACGGTGGCGCGCGTGCGCAATTCGCCGCAGTGCCGATGAATCTGCTGGGCGATAAAGCGTCTGCTGATTATATCGATGGCGGCTACTGGGCACACAGCGCCGTTAAAGAAGCGCAAAAATACTGCACACCTAACGTCATTGACGTCACCACGACCTTTGATGGCAAACGCGGCATTCTGCCAATGAGCGAGTGGAAGCTGAATGCGGATTCTGCTTACGTTCATTACTGCCCGAACGAAACCATTGACGGTATTGCTATCGATGAAATGCCTGATTTCGGGGATAAAATCGTTGTTGCTGACTACTCATCCTGCATCCTTTCGCGTCCTATTGATGTCAGCCGCTTTGGCGTAATTTATGCCGGCGCGCAGAAAAATATCGGCCCGGCTGGCCTGACGCTGGTCATCGTACGCGAAGATTTATTAGGTAAAGCACGCTCTGAGCTGCCATCTATCCTCGATTACACCGTGCTGGCTGAGAACGATTCCATGTTCAATACCCCGCCAACCTTCGCCTGGTATCTGTCAGGCATGGTCTTTAAATGGCTGAAAGAACAGGGCGGTCTGCGCGAAATGGAAAAACGCAATCAGGCCAAAGCTGAACTGCTGTACGGTTCCATCGATCGCACCGGTTTCTACCGTAACCCGGTTGCGGCCGCGAACCGTTCGTGGATGAACGTTCCGTTCCAGATGGCCGATGCGTCACTGGATAAATTGTTCCTGGATCAGGCGCAGGAAGCCGGCCTGCATGCGTTGAAAGGCCACCGCGTAGCCGGTGGGATGCGTGCATCCATTTATAATGCAATGCCGATTGAAGGTGTCAAAGCGCTGACCGACTTTATGGCGGAATTCGAAAAACGCCATGGCTAAGCGCGCTGGCTTTCGGGCCGGTACAATGCTTTAGTAAGAAGCCTTAAAAATGACCCCGGTTCGCTGTCCGGGGTCATTTTATGAAATGAAGAATTGGAGAAAGAGTGGAATCCCTGACATTACAACCCGTTGCATTGGTTAACGGCAGCATCAACTTACCCGGCTCAAAAAGTGTTTCTAACCGTGCACTTCTACTGGCTGCTTTTGCACAGGGCACTACCCGCCTGACTAACCTGCTAGACAGTGACGATGTGCGTCACATGCTGAATGCGCTAACTGAACTCGGTGTTACGCATCGTTTATCGGCGTCCCGCACAGAGTGCGAAATTGACGGGCTGGGCCACGCTTTTTCCAATGCTAAAGGGACTGAACTGTTTCTTGGTAATGCCGGAACGGCCATGCGCCCGCTGGCGGCGGCACTGTGTCTGGGTGAACAGAATGTTGTGCTGACGGGTGAACCGCGGATGAAAGAACGTCCGATTGGCCATCTGGTTGATGCCCTGCGTCAGGGCGGCGCACAGATTGATTATCTCGAGCAGGAAAATTATCCGCCTCTGCGCCTGCGCGGTGGTTTCCGCGGCGGCGATGTCAGCGTGGATGGCAGCGTCTCGAGCCAGTTCCTGACGGCGTTGTTAATGACCGCACCGCTGGCTGAAAACGACACCACGATTCAGATTAAAGGTGATCTGGTGTCTAAGCCGTATATAGACATCACCCTTAACCTGATGAAAACCTTTGGTATTGAAGTTGAGAACAACCAATATCAACAGTTCCATATCAAAGGGAAGCAGCAATACGTTTCACCGGGCGCTTATCTGGTGGAAGGTGATGCGTCATCCGCATCTTATTTCCTCGCGGCGGCAGCCATCAAAGGCGGCACTGTGCGTGTGACCGGCATCGGTAAAAACAGCATGCAGGGCGATATTCGTTTTGCTGACGTGCTGGAAAAAATGGGTGCGACCATTCACTGGGCTGACGATTATATTGAATGTACTCGCGGTGAGCTGAAAGGCATCGATATGGACATGAACCATATCCCGGATGCGGCTATGACTATCGCCACGGCGGCGCTGTTTGCAGAAGGCCCGACCACGCTGCGTAACATTTATAACTGGCGCGTTAAAGAAACCGACCGTCTGGCAGCAATGGCCACCGAGTTGCGTAAAGCCGGCGCGACAGTTGAAGAGGGCGAGGACTACATCCGCGTTGAGCCGCCAAAAGCACTTAAATTCGCAGAAATCGGTACGTATAACGACCACCGTATGGCGATGTGTTTCTCGCTGGTGGCGCTGTCGGATACGCCAGTGACCATCCTTGATCCAAAATGTACGGCGAAAACCTTCCCGGACTATTTTGATCAACTGGCTGCGATCAGCACTCTGGCTTAAACTCTTCCGGTATGTGTGAAGACGGCGGACATCTTTGATGTCCGCTTTTTGCTTTGAAGGTGTCAGAAACGTCCGCTTTTTAGGCAACTGAAAAATGCGGGGTAACAGTTGCCACAAAGGCAGCGTATAATGTCGCTCCTGAATTAGTCGTCTGAGGCTAATGAAGCGGGTATTCCCCACCGAAAGGAGACAAAAATGACGGCTTTAGCCCCGGTAATCACCGTTGATGGGCCAAGTGGTGCAGGTAAAGGTACTTTGTGTAAAGCTTTGGCCGAAGCCTTTAACTGGCACTTACTGGATTCCGGCGCCATTTACCGCGTTTTAGCGCTGGCGGCTTTACATCACCAGGTTGATATTGTCTCAGAAGAGGCGTTAGTTCCGCTGGCCGCACATCTCGACGTTCGTTTTGTCGCTCAGGATGGGCAGTTACAAGTGATTTTAGAAGGTGAGGATGTCAGCAATGAAATCCGCACCGAGACGGTCGGGAATACGGCCTCACAGGCTGCGGCTTTCCCCCGTGTTCGTGAAGCATTGTTGCGTCGTCAGCGTGCATTCCGTGAAACGCCGGGCCTGATTGCCGACGGTCGTGATATGGGCACCGTGGTTTTCCCTGACGCGCCTGTGAAGATCTTTCTGGACGCGAGTTCAGAGGAACGTGCAAACAGAAGAATGCTACAGTTGCAGGAAAAAGGCTTTAGTGTTAACTTTGAACGGCTTTTAGCCGAGATCAAAGAACGAGATGACCGTGATCGTAACAGGCCTATCGCGCCCTTAGTGGCTGCTCCCGATGCGTTATTGCTGGATTCAACCAGCATGTCTATCGAGGAAGTCATCGAAAAAGCACTGGCTTATGCCACAGAAATTCTAGGATTGCCGCAAAAACAAACCCGGTAATCGAGCCGTAATCTGGTGCTGAAGAATATTCAGTGCCAGTTTTGGCTATAGTTTTTTTTAACCTCGCCGCAAGGATCTGTAGCGGGGCATTTGAAACAACCCCATCCAGCAGGAAGCCAGATGGACGTTAAACTTAAGAACCTAAAGATTATCAACATGACTGAATCTTTTGCTCAACTCTTTGAAGAATCCTTAAAAACAATCGAAACCCGTCCTGGTTCCATCGTTCGTGGTGTTGTTGTGTCTATCGACAAAGATATCGTACTGGTTGACGCCGGTCTGAAATCTGAGTCTGCAATCCCGGCAGAACAATTCAAAAACGCACAGGGCGAACTGGAAATCCAGGTTGGCGACGAAGTTGATGTTGCGCTGGACGCTGTTGAAGACGGCTTCGGTGAAACTCTGCTGTCCCGTGAAAAAGCTAAACGTCATGAAGCTTGGATCACGCTGGAAAAAGCTTACGAAGAATCTGCAACTGTTACCGGTGTTATCAACGGTAAAGTTAAAGGCGGCTTCACCGTTGAGCTGAACGGTATTCGTGCGTTCCTGCCAGGTTCACTGGTAGACGTTCGTCCTGTTCGCGACACGCTGCATCTCGAAGGCAAAGATCTTGAGTTCAAAGTCATCAAACTGGACCAGAAACGCAACAACGTTGTTGTTTCCCGTCGTGCAGTAATTGAGTCTGAGAACAGCGCAGAGCGCGATCAGCTGCTGGAAAACCTGCAGGAAGGCATGGAAGTTAAAGGTATCGTTAAGAACCTCACTGACTACGGTGCATTCGTTGATCTGGGTGGCGTTGACGGCCTGCTGCACATCACTGACATGGCTTGGAAACGTGTTAAACACCCAAGCGAAATCGTCAATGTTGGCGATGAAATCACTGTTAAAGTTCTTAAATTTGACCGTGAACGTACCCGTGTGTCACTGGGTCTGAAACAACTGGGCGAAGATCCTTGGGTCGCTATCGCTAAACGTTACCCAGAAGGTACTAAACTGACTGGTCGCGTTACCAACCTGACTGATTACGGCTGCTTCGTAGAAATCGAAGAAGGCGTTGAAGGTCTGGTTCACGTTTCTGAAATGGATTGGACTAACAAAAACATCCACCCATCTAAAGTTGTTAACGTGGGCGATGTTGTTGAAGTTATGGTTCTGGATATCGACGAAGAACGTCGTCGTATCTCCCTGGGCCTGAAACAATGCAAAAACAACCCATGGCAGCAATTTGCAGAAACCCACAACAAGAACGACCGTGTTGAAGGTAAAATCAAGTCAATCACTGACTTCGGTATCTTCATTGGTCTGGACGGCGGCATCGACGGCCTGGTTCACCTGTCTGACATCTCCTGGAACGTTGCAGGCGAAGAAGCAGTTCGTGAATATAAGAAAGGCGACGAAATCGCAGCTGTGGTCCTGCAAGTTGACGCAGAACGTGAACGCATCTCCCTGGGCGTAAAACAACTGGCTGAAGATCCATTCAATAACTACCTGTCTGTTAACAAGAAAGGTACTATTGTTACTGGTAAAGTCACAGCAGTTGACGCCAAAGGTGCTACAGTTGAATTAGCTGGCGGCGTAGAAGGTTACCTGCGCGCTTCAGAAGCTTCTCGCGACCGTATTGAAGATGCAACTCTGGTTCTGAGCGTTGGTGATGAAGTTGAAGCTAAATTCACCGGTGTTGACCGTAAGAACCGTGTAGTAAGCCTGTCCGTCCGTGCTAAGGACGAAGCAGACGAGAAAGATGCAATCGCTGTTGTTAACAACAAACCAGCAGAAGAAAGCAACTTCTCTAACGCTATGGCTGAAGCATTCAAAGCGGCAAAAGGCGAGTAATGACGGGGGGCGGCTCTGTCGCCCCGAAACGGTAGTTTAGCTGCAAAGCTTGGAGGTACTATGACCAAGTCTGAACTTATTGAAAGACTTGCTGGCCAGCACTCTCATATCCCGGCGAAAGCTGTTGAGGATGCAGTGAAAGAGATGCTTGAGCATATGGCTGCAACCTTGGCTGATGGTGAACGCATCGAAATCCGTGGGTTTGGCAGTTTTTCTCTTCACTACCGTGCTCCGCGTGTGGGGCGTAACCCTAAAACGGGCGATAAAGTTGAGCTGGACGGCAAGTACGTTCCTCACTTTAAGCCAGGTAAAGAGTTGCGTGATCGCGCGAACATTTATGGCTAAGGTTTATTCCTGAAACATAAATGACTGCCTATAGCGAATGCAAAACGGTACCTTTAAGGTGCCGTTTTTTTTTGCAATTTTCGACCTGAAGACTGTTTTCGTTTTCTCAATTCTGCTGATTATTTGCGTAATGCCTCGCATCGATTTCTTCTGATACTTGTCCCTTTTCCGCTCAAAAACCATACTCCACCCCGGACGTTGATCTCACTTTAAGGCCGTTTAACGCTGAGGGTAAAAACATCAAAATCTCAATGGATGAGGTCGCAGTTGCCATTATCACCGGCATGGTGCCGTTGATTTTTCTCGCTATAATTCCCACGGCTGCCCAGCTTTTTTCCTTATTTCTGATAGTTTGTCTGCTGTTCGTGAGTGAACGAAAACTGTTCAGACTGATTGCCATCACATTACTGAGTTTCTGTTGGGCTGCGTATCAGGGGCAAATTCAGCTGCAACAGATTTCATCCCTTCAGGGCGTTAAGCGTGAAGTGATTACCGAGGTGCAAACGGTGAATCTCGGAACGAAAGGGGCTTCCGTCTTCTTTAAGATAGAAAGAGAGGATGGTAAACGCGTTTTTCCTCCCGTCTTATTCCGGGCTAAATGGGAAGGGGGGCGCGTGACTCTGTTGGCCGGGCAACGATGGAAAATGCTTGTCAGCCTGCGTCCGGTTCATAGCCTGCTCAATGAAGGTGGCTTTGATGCACAGCGCTGGGCGTTGTCGCAACATGCGCCGCTGACCGGCACAATCTACAGCGGAGAGCCTCTGGATACGGAGGCTGGCTGGCGTCAGCAATTTATCCAACGTGTCATGCAAAAGATGCCAGAACTTACGAATGCGCCGGTGCTGATTGCATTGGCATTTGGTGAGAAAGGGCTGATTCAAAAACCAGAAATGTTGGTGTTACAGCGTACCGGGATTGCGCATCTGGTTGCCATTTCCGGCCTGCACATCGGGATTGCCGCATTGTTTGGTGGGTGGCTGGCGCGGATCTGTCAGTGGTTTATGCCTGTCAGATTAATCGATTATCGTTTTCCGCTGGTAATCAGTGAGATTTTCCTGCTGATTTACACGTGGCTTGCGGGTTGTAATGCGCCTGCTCTGCGGACAGCGATGGCATTTTCATTATGGATCCTGCTGCGTTACTTTCGGGTTCGCTGCCATCCCTGGCAGGTCTGGTTATGGGGCGTGGCGCTTTTGCTGATAACGGATCCGATGAATTTATTGTCGGACAGTTTTTGGTTGTCGTGTTTTGCCGTCGCTTCTCTGGTTTTCTGGTATCAATGGATGCCGTTACCAGCGAAGTTTCAGAAGCACTGGTACTGGTGTGTCATTCGTTGGGGGCATTTACAGGCCGGAGTGACCCTGCTTTTGTTGCCCCTGCAAACAAGCATTTTCCATGGGATCAATGTCGCCTCATTCCTGGCAAATATGTGGGCTGTACCGGTGGTATCACTACTCACGGTTCCCTGTGTTCTGGTCGTCCTTCTTCTGAACATCTTCCCGGCCGGCTTGCTGACGGAGGTCCAGACTTTACTCTGGCAAGGCGCAGATTACACATTGAGTCTGGCAATGTGGGGCGTAAGACCTTTCACTGGCAGCTGGTTTGCGCTCGGGGAAAACTGTCTTTTTATTAGTCTGTTGGGCTGGCTGGCTATTATTTTTTGCCGTATAGGGCACGTGAAACAATGGTTTTCAATACTGGTCTCGTTTTGCATGCTATCAGTAGTTTGGTACGCGCGGATCCCCGCTGAGCGCTGGCGTGTTGATATGCTGGATGTCGGGCATGGTTTATCGGTACTCATCAGCCGGAATGGGAAAGGCATTCTCTATGATACGGGGAATAAATGGGAAGGTGGGTCAGCGGCTGAACAGAATATTTTACCGTTTTTAAATTGGCGCAATATCGAATTAGAACAGATAATTATCAGTCACAACGATATGGATCATCGTGGTGGCCTGCCATTTCTGCAATCGCGATATCCTCAGGCAAGTTTACGGGAGAGTTCCATGTCAGAGGGACATCTGGCGTGTGTGGCCGGTGAACACTGGCAATGGCAGGGGCTGAATTTCAACGTTTTATGGCCGGAGGCAAAAGTTGCTGATGCCCGAAATGATGACAGTTGCGTCATCCGCATTGATGATGGCTCATTCAGCTTTCTGCTGACCGGTGATATTGAAGCCGGTACGGAAAAGGCCTTGATCAGGAAATGGCGGGGTGAGTTGCACTCTACCGTGCTTCAGGTTCCTCATCACGGCAGTAATACGTCGTCTTCACCGCCTTTTTTGCGCGCTGTTTCGCCGGAATTGGCACTGGCATCGGCCGCACGTTTCAATAAATGGCATCTGCCTGCGCATAAAGTTGTTAGCAGATACAACAAGGCCCGCTATGACTGGCACTCCACTTCGGATTCCGGTCAACTGAGCCTGTTCATTTATGGTGATTATTGGACAATTAAAGGCTTACGTGAGCAATTAAACCCACGTTGGTACCACCGGCGGTTTGGAGTATCAGTAGATAATGAGTAGAATAGGCCGCTATTTCTTTCGATGCTGGTTGATATTGCATGATGAACGATAAAGATCTCTCCACGTGGCAGACATTCCGTCGCCTATGGCCGATGATCACACCTTTTAAAGCCGGGCTGATTGCTGCGGCTATTGCGCTGGTAGCCAACGCCGCCAGTGATACCTTCATGCTGTCTTTGCTGAAACCGCTTTTAGATGACGGATTCGGAAAAGCAGACCGCTCAATTTTACTCTGGATGCCACTGGTCGTTATCGGTCTGATGATTGTTCGCGGCGTGAGCGGGTACATTTCGAGCTACTGCATTTCCTGGGTATCGGGCAAAGTGGTTATGCATATGCGCCGCCGCCTGTTTGGTCACATGATGAGAATGCCGGTCGCATTCTTTGACCAGCAATCCACTGGCACCTTGCTTTCCCGTATTACCTATGACTCTGAGCAGGTGGCTTCATCGTCTTCCAGCGCTCTGGTCACCGTGGTGCGCGAAGGGGCCTCAATCATTGGCCTGTTTATCATGATGTTTTACTACAGCTGGCAGCTTTCGGTGATCTTGCTGGTCATAGCTCCGATCGTTTCAGTTGTTATCCGCGTAGTGTCTAAACGTTTCCGTAACATCAGTAAATCGATGCAAAATACGATGGGACAAGTGACGACCAGCGCAGAGCAGATGCTGAAAGGGCACAAAGAAGTTCTGATCTTTGGTGGCCAGAAAGTTGAAACTGAGCGTTTTGATAAAGTCAGTAACCGTATGCGTCAGCAAGGTATGCGTATGGTTTCTGCTTCATCGATTTCTGACCCGATTATTCAGCTGATCGCCTCTCTGGCACTGGCTTTCGTGCTGTATGCGGCAAGCTTCCCGTCTGTGATGGAAACACTCAGCGCCGGTACTATAACCGTGGTCTTCTCCTCGATGATTGCGCTGATGCGCCCGCTGAAGTCCCTGACGAACGTCAACTCCCAGTTCCAGCGCGGTATGGCAGCTTGCCAGACGCTGTTCTCTATTCTGGATATGGAGCAGGAAAAAGACGAAGGTAAACTGGAAGTTAAGCGCGTTAAAGGCGAAGTTGAATTCAAGAATGTCACCTTCACATACCCTGGCCGCGATGTCCCTGCGCTGCGCGATATTTCTTTCGCTCTGCCAGAAGGTAAAACTGTTGCGCTGGTGGGGCGTTCCGGGTCCGGTAAATCGACGATTGCCAACCTGCTGACACGTTTCTATGACATCCAGGAAGGTAAAATCCTGATGGACGGTCATGACCTGCGTGAGTATACCCTGTCATCATTGCGCGATCAGGTTGCACTCGTATCGCAGAATGTTCATTTGTTTAACGACACGATTGCCAACAACATCGCGTATGCCCGCACTGATCTGTATTCCCGTGAAGAAATCGAGAAAGCCGCAACAATGGCTTATGCGATGGATTTCATCGGTAAGATGGATAAAGGTCTGGACACGGTGATTGGCGAGAATGGTGTCCTGCTTTCTGGTGGTCAGCGCCAGCGCATCGCGATTGCGCGTGCTTTGTTACGTGATTCGCCGATTCTGATCCTCGATGAAGCGACTTCTGCGCTGGATACCGAGTCAGAACGTGCAATTCAGGCTGCTCTGGATGAATTGCAGAAAAACCGTACCTCTCTGGTGATTGCACACCGTCTGTCGACCATCGAAAAAGCCGATGAGATTCTGGTGATTGAAGATGGTTGTATTGTGGAACGCGGCTCACACACCGCATTGCTGGAAGAACGCGGTGTTTATTCGCAGCTTTACCGGATGCAGTTTGGCCAATGATTGAGCGTATCTGGTCAGGTAAATCACCGCTCTATCTGTTGCTGTTGCCTTTGTCCTGGCTGTACGGGTTAATCTCGAATTTAATCCGTTACAGCTATAAATCAGGGCTTAAAAAAAGCTGGCGGGCGCCTGTGCCCGTCGTGGTAGTGGGTAACCTCACTGCCGGGGGCAATGGTAAAACGCCGGTGGTTATCTGGCTGGTCGAAACGCTACAGCAGCATGGTTTGCGCGTGGGCGTAGTTTCTCGCGGTTACGGCGGTAAGGCCGAAAGCTATCCGCTGGTATTAACAGCAGATACAAAGGCTGCTCAGGCGGGTGATGAGCCCGTATTGATCTTCCAGAGAACCGGAGCGCCCGTTGCGGTGTCCCCGGTTCGTTCTGATGCCGTTAAAGCATTGCTGGCCGCGCATGAGCTGGACGTCATTATCACGGATGATGGCCTTCAGCATTACGCGCTTCAGCGTGATGTTGAAATTGTGGTAGTTGATGGTGTAAGGCGCTTTGGCAACGGCCACTGGTTGCCTGCCGGACCGATGCGCGAACGTCAGGCGCGTCTGCGTTCTGTTGATGCGGTGATTACCAACGGTGGCACCGCGCTTGCCGGTGAGCTGTCTATGGTTTTACAGCCGGGCAAAGCTGTGAATCTGGTGACGGGTGAACAGCGCGATGCAGCGATGCTGAAGAATGTGGTGGCGATGGCCGGAATTGGTCATCCGCCGCGCTTTTTTGCGACACTCAAACAACTGGGTGTCGATCTGCAAAAGGAAATTGCTTTCGCCGATCATCAGGCGTACTCCCCTGAACAGATTTCCGCTTCGGTACAACTCGGTCAGCAGCTTCTGATGACGGAAAAAGATGCCGTAAAATGCCGCTCTTTTGCTCAGCCGGACTGGTGGTATTTGCCCGTCGAAGCAAAAATTCAGGGTTTACAGGCTGAGAAATTATTGCAAAAAATAGCTGATCTTATTTTGAAAACCCATCTTTAATCTGGCTGAATCTTCGAAATCCACTTCAAATATTCGAAATTTACGTAAATTTATAATTTTAATACGACTGATTTTAAAGACTTATTTGCGTAAATGTTATTTCCCCTTAAAATTATTGTGTACCGTGACTTGCTATTGTTTGCAGGTTATGAGTAAATGCTTGCAGCCTGTGTTACAGCGCTATTTATGTATGAGTGTAGAGTAAAGCAGTTCCTCCCAGACGTTATCTCTTTCCCGATGATTCCGCTTCCAAGACGAACCTTCTAAGTCCCTCCCATAAGTAATTGTCTGAACTATTGGCCAACATTGCCGAATGGCAGGATCTTATTGAGTTAAAGTTAAAAGGTTTTAAATATGTCTAAGAAAATGGGTCAGGTTAAGTGGTTCAATGAAAGCAAAGGTTTTGGTTTTATTGAGCAAGCTGATGGCGGCAAAGATGTCTTTGTACATTTCTCCGCAATCGCAACGGATGGTTTCAAAACTCTGGCTGAAGGCCAGCGTGTAGAATACACCATTCAGGACAGCCCGCGTGGTCCGGCTGCTGCTAACGTTATCGCTCTGTAATCAGAGAATAACGTGATGATATGAAACAACTTGAATTGTCTTTCATATCAGCAGAGTAAAACCCGCCCAACGGCGGGTTTTTAGTGCCCGAAAAGAAATTAGTTTTAAAGAAGTTCGCAGTAAAAATAATCGTTAAACAAATTCGCTCATTAGAGGTTTTTTATAAAAAAATAACTTAGATATGGGCAAACGCATCCGAACAATAATAAAAAAGTGTGTTCATGGATGCCCAAAAGAAAGGATAGAAATTATGATGTTAAAAATGGGTTTAGTTAAATGGTACAACCAGGCTAAAGGCTACGGTTTTATTTGCCCTCTGGATGGTTCTTCTGAGATTTATGTTCAGCGTACCTCCATTGCCAATACCGGTAATAAATCACTGAGTGCCGGTCAGCGCGTAGAGTTCACCACTTACCGCAGCGTAGCACATGGTCCTTCAGCGGCTGATGTTATCGCGTTCTAAGTCTGGTTTTTGTAATGCGCCGTTGAGCTGAATTTTACGCTCCGGTAAAAATATGTTATCGGTATCCACAGTTTATCGCTGCCACGGATACCGATATGTCTCACCCGGTTATATCTCTCAGTTCGGCCCGCATCCTGCATTTATCTGCACAAAATCTTCTTAAACCTTTGACCCGAAAACCGTCTGCCGGTGATGTTGTCGATTCCATTCAGAATATGGGATTGCTGCAAATCGATACGATCAGCGTGGTTGCCAGAAGCCCTTACCTCGTATTGTTCAGCCGCCTCGGAAATTATTCCCCACAATGGCTGGAAGATGCGTTATCTGAGGGGGAAATTTTTGAATACTGGGCGCACGAAGCCTGTTTTATCCCTCGCGAGGATTATGGGTTATTGCGGCACAAGATGCTGAACCCGCAGGGCATGGGATGGAAATTTTCTCAGGACTGGTTTGATGAACATCGCGCTGATATTCATGATCTGCTGAGTCATATTGCAGAAAAAGGTCCGGTGCGTTCTGCGGATTTCAGTGCGGAGAAAAAATCAAACAGCGGCTGGTGGGACTGGAAACCGCACAAAAAACATCTGGAAACGCTGTTTACTTCCGGAAAGCTGATGGTGTCCGAGCGGCGCAATTTTCACCGCGTGTACGATCTTGCAGAGCGCGTCATGCCCGGCTGGGATGATGCGACGCAGGCACTTAGCCAGGAAGCGGCGGAATATCAAATGATGTGTCGTTCGGCGCAGTATCTGGGCATATTCAAAGCGGAATGGCTGACAGATTATTATCGCCTTAAACGTGTTGATACCCGGAAAGTGATTAAAACACTCCTGGAAAATGGAGAAATCACGCCTGTTGAAGTCAGCGGGCTGGAGGGAAATTATTATGTCCACCAGCAACAATTTCCCCTGTTGCAAAAAGCGCGTGAGTCACGAATCAGCTCAACGGTGACGACACTGCTTTCACCGTTCGATCCGGTTGTGTGGGATCGCAAGCGCGTCTCGATTCTTTTTAATTTTGATTACCGGATTGAATGCTACACGCCGGAAGCAAAGCGTCAGTACGGGTATTTCACGTTACCGATCCTTCAGCGCGGCGAGTTAGTCGGGCGCATAGATGCCAAAATGCACCGCAAGGAAAAGGTTCTGGAGGTGAAAAGTCTGCACCTCGAGCCTGAAGTCAAGATGACATCCCGGCGTGCGCAGGACATTCACGGAGCAATTACGCGCTTTGCTTCATGGCAGGGAGCAGAAGACGTATTGTTTTCGAAAGGGCCAGAAGCGTTAACGATGTTATGGAATTCGGGCTGGCGGGTCTGATTTAGAAAGTAAAACGGCTGCATCAGGCAGCCGTTTATTCACGATGATTGCAGGTGTTACTCAGCATTAGTTGCTGAAGTTAGCGAACATTGCGATGATTTTGTTAATGGTTTTCATTTTGTGCTCATATCTGAAGTTTATAATGTGATGTGCATCACAAAAAAATTGTACTCCCACGGAATCTGCAACGCAATCCTTCATGAGTGATATTTTTCTATCACATTAATTTAACTTTCTGGGCCGTAACAGAAGGTGACGTGAGGATTAACGGAGAGGGGGCGTTATGCTATTCTCTGGAGCCGTTGTATTGTGTTTTCCAATGCATTTTTGCGTGACACCCTGCTGAAAAGCGGTGTATTCGCCTCCGGGAGGAATTAATGGACCATCGTTTACTTGAAATCGTTGCGTGCCCTGTGTGTAACGGGAAACTGTACTTCAATAAAGAAGCGCAGGAATTAGTGTGTAAAGCCGACAGTCTGGCTTATCCGGTTCGGGACGGCATCCCAGTATTATTAGAAAACGAAGCCCGCCCGCTTTCTGTTGATGAGACACATCCATGAGTTTTATTGCAATTATCCCGGCCCGTTTTGGGTCCAGCCGCCTGCCCGGTAAGCCTTTGGCCGACATTAACGGTAAACCGATGGTTGTGCACGTCATGGAACGTGCGCTGGAATCCGGTGCGAAACGCGTGATTGTAGCGACCGACCATCCGGAAGTTGTGGCCGCAGTGAAAGCCGCCGGTGGTGAAGTTTGCCTGACCAGCCCTGATCATCAGTCTGGTACCGAACGTCTGGCGGAAGTTATCCAAATTTGTCAGTTTGCAGATGATGAAATCATCGTTAATGTGCAGGGTGATGAGCCGCTGATCCCGCCGGTGATTGTCCGTCAGGTCGCTGAAAATCTGGCCAACAGCGTTGCGGGTATGGCAACGCTGGCGGTACCGATTGAATCTGCCGAAGAAGCCTTCAACCCGAATGCGGTAAAAGTGGTTCGCGATGCCAATGGTTACGCCATGTATTTCTCCCGCGCGGCCATACCGTGGGAACGTGAGCGTTTCGCTATTTCTAAAGACACGATTGGCGACGTCTTCCTGCGCCATATCGGTATTTATGCCTATCGTGCCGGTTTTATCCGTCAGTACGTTCAGTGGGAACCGAGCAAACTGGAGCACATTGAGTTGCTCGAACAACTCCGGGTGCTGTGGTATGGTGAAAAAATCCACGTTGATGTCGCGAAAGCCATTCCTTCAGTAGGGGTTGATACTCCGGAAGATCTGGAACGCGTACGTAAGATTCTGGGCCACTCGCATTCCTGAGCCACGGTTAGCGGACGGAATGCGCCATATTCCGTCCATTCTTATCTGACGTTCCTTCCAGTTTCCGAAATATCCTCTCTCTCCTGAAGCAATTATCCGGTTTTTGTTTGATCTGAAACGGGGTATTCATCTGTCGAAGCTTTCATCATAAACGTTAATCTTTTCGTCACTACGAATACGTTATGGAACAGCTAAAAGCCGAGTTAAGTATTGTTTTGGGCGAGCGGTTATCCCGCCTTGAATGCGTCAGTGAACAACCTTATGCCCATCTTTTCTCTCTTTATGATGAGCAGGGCTATGCAATGCCGCTGATGGCGAAAAGTTTTGTCTGCGAAGGCATCGCGGGGCAGGAAGCTTACAAACTCTCGATGCTGGCCAGAGAAGGCGTAGTGCGCGTGCCGACGGTTTACGGCATGGTCACGACGCATCAAAAACCCTATCAGGAAATTTTACTGATTGAACGTCTGCGCGGCGTCTCAGCAGAAGCACCCACCCGCACGCCGGAACGCTGGAAAATATTGCAGGAGCAAATTGTTGAAGCGATGCTGGCATGGCACCGTATTGACAGCCACGGTTGCGTCGGTTCAGTCGACAGCACCCAGGAAAACCGCTGGGAAAACTGGTATCCGCAACGGGTTGAAGTGCTGTGGTCAACCTTATCAAATTTACAGGCTCCGGAACTCACGCCGGAAGATCGCACGGTGCTTTTCCGTTCCCGATCCAGTATTCCGACCTTGTTCCGGGAATTCGATGACACGCCGGTTCTGGTTCACGGCAATCTTTCCCTGCGCAGTATGCTGAAAGACCCGCGCAGCGATCAGCTTCTGGCGATGATTAATCCGGGCACCGTATTATGGGCGCCGCGTGAATTTGATTTATTCCGTCTTTGGGAAAAGGGCATGAGCGAGCAACTGCTGTTCAGCTATTTGCAAAAAGCACCCGTCTCAGACACCTTCCTTGAGCGTCGTTGGTTCTATTTATTGTGGGAATCCGTCGCGCACCTTATCCATACCGGTAAGCTCGATCGCCGCCAGTTTGACTATGCGCGACAGCAACTGTTGCCGTGGCTTAACTGACGGGCTTTGTTTCGGATGACGGCAACGTCATCCATTGCCAGATACGCCCCAGCGTTTCGTACCACGCCCGTTCACTGTGAGATAAAAAAAGTGCCTGCGGAAGGGCTCTTTCCCACGGGTTTAGCGGGGAATCAATTGCCAGCTGATTGGCCGGAGCCGGGATTGGGTTCAGTCCTGCCTGCCTGAAGAAAACCAGTGCGCGGGGCAGATGATTGGCGGAAGTTACCAACACGAAAGGCTGATCCCCGGCCAGAATTTTGACCTGCTGAGCTTCCTGATGCGTATCCCGTGGCTTATCGAGCAAAATGATATCGCTCCCCGGCACACCTAAACTCTCGGCGACTTTCCCCGCAACCGCCGCACTGCTCACCGGATTCGTCATGGCCTGCGCGCCGGTAAACACGATTTTTGATCCCGGATTTGCACGATAAATTCGGATACCTTCTGCGACGCGGGGCAGGCTGTTGCTGATCAAGTTGGAGCTGGGTGCCCAGTCCGGGTTATAGGTATAGCCGCCACCGAGAACGACAACGTATTTTACCGGCGGATGCGCCTGAGGCTGATAGGTCGGATAGCCAGATTCCACCGGGCGAAGTAAATTGTCAGCCATCGGCTGGAGGCTCAGCAGGAGCAACAGCAGCCAACTCAGTGAAAAAAACACTTTTCCGGTTTTTTGCCAGCGGGTCATCCACAACAACACCAGCGCGATCGCCATCATCAGCAGGATAAAAGGCAGTGGCAATAACAGGCCGCCAACAGTTTTTTTTAGGATAAATAGCATCAGAAACCGGTCCTTTTGGGTGAAAAAACGACATCCGGGCGTGAATCAGTGTCAGGATGATTTATTCTATGCCAGCCTGTGCCAAAATAGCACCTCACGCGGCGATACCGCACAGAGATAACCCGGCAAAACGTTTTCAGGAACAAGGTTCAATTCATGCAGGATCGTAATTTTGACGATATGGCCGAAAAGTTTTCGCGCAATATCTACGGCACAACGAAAGGACGTATCCGTCAGGCCGTGCTGGGTCAGGATCTGCAGGAGTTGATGAAAACTTTGCCGCAGCGGCCGTTGCGTATTCTTGATGCGGGCGGCGGTGAAGGGCAAATGGCCTGCGAACTGGCCGCTTTAGGACATCAGGTCTTGTTGTGCGATCTCTCCGGTGAGATGATCCGTCGCGCGCAGGCTGCGGCGATTGAAAAAGGTGTGAGCGACAACATGCAATTTGTACATTGTCCCGCTCAGCACATCGCAGAACATTTGGAAGCGCCGGTTGATCTGATATTGTTTCACGCGGTCATTGAATGGCTCGCGGAACCCCAACAGGCACTGGCCGCACTGACCGATTGTCTGGTGCCGGGTGGCGCAATCTCGCTGATGTTTTACAATATCCACGGTCTGGTCATGCGCCACATGATCCTGGGAAATTTCGGTCATGTTGAAGCCGGCGTGCCAAAAATCAAAAAAAGCTCCCTGTTGCCCGATCATCCGCTGGAACCTGCGCAGGTCTATCAGTGGCTGGAAGAGCTTGGGATGCAGATAAGCGGCAAAACCGGTGTTAGAGTATTCCACGATTATTTGCGAAACAGACAACAACATAAGCAGGATTTTGACGAGCTTCTGGCGCTGGAACAGCGTTATTGCCGCCAGGAACCTTTTGTTAGTTTGGGACGTTACATCCATGTGATGGCGCACAAACCCATTCTGAAGGACGAATTATGAGTGAATTTTCCCAGACTGTACCCGAACTGGTCGCCTGGGCACGGAAAAATGATTTCTCAATTTCGCTGCCAACGGAGCGGCTGGCTTTTCTTCTGGCAATTGCCACGTTAAACAGCGAGCGCCTTGATGGGGAAATGAGTGAAGGTGAGCTGGTCGACGCGTTTCGTCACGTCAGTAAAGGTTTCGAGCAGACAAACGAAACGGTCACCGTGCGTGCCAATAACGCCATCAATGATATGGTGCGTCAGCGTCTGCTCAACCGTTTTGTCAGCGAACTGGCGGATGGCAATGCCATTTATCGCCTGACGCCGCTGGCCATCGGTATTTCAGATTATTATATCCGTCAGCGCGAATTTTCTACCCTGCGATTGTCTATGCAATTGTCGATTGTTGCACAGGAGCTTAAACGTGCGGCCGATGCCGCCGAAGAGGGTGGCGATGATTTCCACTGGCATCGCAACGTTTATGCACCGCTGAAATATTCCGTCGCTGAAATTTTTGACAGCATCGACATGACCCAGCGGATTATGGATGAGCAGCAACAGGGCGTGAAAGATGATATCGCCGGGCTGCTCAACAAAGACTGGCGTGCGGCCATTTCCAGCTGTGAAATCCTCCTGTCAGAAACCTCGGGCACGCTGCGTGAATTGCAGGATACGCTGGAAGCCGCGGGCGACCTGTTGCAGGCGCACCTGTTGCGTATTCAGGATGCCACGATGGTGGAAATGGATCTAAGCTTCGTCGACAAACTGGTCTTCGATTTACAGAACAAACTCGACCGCATCACCAGCTGGGGCCAGCAGGCGATTGACCTGTGGATTGGCTACGACCGCCACGTGCATAAATTTATCCGTACGGCTATCGACATGGATAAAAACCGCGTATTTGCGCAACGTCTGCGCCAGTCGGTTCAAAACTATTTTGACCAGCCCTGGACGCTGACGTTTGCCAATGCGGATCGCTTGCTGGATATGCGTGATGAAGAACTGGCTTTACGCAGCGAGGAAGTCACCGGCGAATTACCGCCGGATCTGGAATTTGAAGAATTTAACGAAATCCGCGAACAGCTTGCGGCATTGATTGAACAGGCATTACAGGTCTATCAACAACAGAAAACGCCGCTCAATCTGGGCATGGTAATGCGCGAATATCTCAAACAGTATCCGCGTGCCCGACACTTTGATGTCGCGCGAATTGTGGTCGACCAGGCAGTTCGCCTTGGTGTGGCTGAAGCAGATTTTTCAGGGTTGCATGCCGAATGGCAGGCAATCAATGATTACGGAGCCAAGGTGCAGGCCCATGTCATCGACAAATATTGAACACATAATGCCAGCTAAGCTGGCGCAGGCACTGGCAAATTCAGTGTTTCCTGCTCTCGACAGCCAGCTGCGTTCTGGCCGCCATATCGGCATCGATGAACTCGATAACCACGCTTTCCTGATGGATTATCAGGAAGAAATGGAGTTGTTTTACAGTCGCTACAGCGTAGAGCTAATCCGGGCACCTGAAGGTTTCTTCTATTTGCGCCCGCGCTCGACGACGCTGATCCCCCGTTCGGTGCTTTCCGAGCTGGACATGATGGTCGGGAAAATTCTCTGCTATCTGTATCTCAGCCCGGAACGCCTTGCGCACGAAGGGATTTTTACCCAGCAGGAACTGTATGACGAGCTGCTGAGTCTGGCCGATGAAAACAAGCTGTTGAAATATGTCAATCAGCGCTCAACCGGATCGGATTTAGACCGCCAGAAATTACAGGATAAAGTCCGTACTTCTTTGAACCGTCTGCGCCGTCTGGGCATGGTGTATTTCATGGGTGTCGACAGCAGCAAATTCCGTATCACCGAAGCGGTATTTCGTTTTGGCGCGGATGTTCGCAGCGGCGATGATGCCCGTGAAGCACAGCTACGGATGATCCGCGACGGCGAAGCGATGCCCGTCGACAGTGCGTTGTCTCTGAACGACGAAAGCGAAGAGGGCGAATTGCAGGCAGGGCATCAGGGACCTGATAGCGCAGAGGATGAACAGGAATGATTGAACGCGGTAAATTTCGCTCACTGACGCTGGTTAACTGGAACGGGTTCTTTGCCCGGACTTTTGACCTCGATTCACTGGTCACCACGCTTTCCGGCGGTAACGGTGCGGGTAAATCCACCACCATGGCCGCGTTTGTTACGGCGCTGATCCCCGATCTGACACTGCTGCACTTCCGTAATACCACGGAAGCCGGCGCAACCTCAGGTTCCCGCGATAAAGGTCTGCACGGCAAATTGCGTGCGGGCGTGTGTTACTCGGTGCTGGATGTCGTTAACTCGCGCCACCAGCGCATTGTGGTTGGCGTACGTTTGCAACAGGTTGCAGGCCGTGACCGCAAAGTTGACATTAAACCGTTCACTATTCAGGGCTTGCCGGTTGCGGTGAATCCGACGGAAATGCTGACGGAAACGGTGGGAGAGCGCCAGGCTCGCGTGCTGTCTTTGCAGGAGCTGAAAGATCGCGTCGAAGCCATGGAAGGTGTCCAGTTTAAGCAGTTCAACTCGATCACCGATTATCATGCGCTGATGTTCGATCTGGGTGTCATCCCGCGTCGTTTACGTTCGGCATCTGACCGCAGCAAGTTCTATCGTCTGATTGAAGCCTCGCTGTACGGCGGGATTTCCAGCGCCATCACACGTTCCCTGCGCGACTACCTGTTGCCGGAAAACAGCGGTGTGCGTAAGGCTTTCCAGGATATGGAAGCCGCGCTGCGTGAAAACCGCATGACGCTGGAAGCTATTCGCGTAACGCAATCCGACCGTGACCTGTTCAAGCATCTGATTTCTGAAGCGACATCTTACGTGGCGGCTGACTATATGCGCCACGCCAATGAACGTCGTATTCACCTCGATGGCGCGCTGGTATTGCGTAACGATTTGCTTACCAGCCGGAAACAGTTGTCCGGTGAGCAATACCGTCATGTCGAAATGGCGCGTGAACTGGCCGAGCAGAGCGGTTCGCAAAGTGATCTGGAAACCGATTATCAGGCCGCCAGCGATCATCTCAGTCTGGTGCAGACCGCGATGCGTCAGCAGGAAAAAATCGAGCGTTATGAAGGTGATCTCGAAGAGCTGACGTACCGTCTGGAAGAACAGAATGAAGTCGTGGCGGAAGCCAGCGAACTGCATGCTGAACATGAAGCGCGAGCCGAGGCCGCCGAGCTTGAAGTCGATGAGCTGAAAAGCCAGCTTGCCGATTACCAGCAGGCGCTGGACGTTCAGCAAACCCGTGCGATTCAATACCAGCAGGCGTTGCAGGCCATTGAACGTGCGCGCGACCTGTGCCAGATCCCGGATCTGAGCACCCAAAACAGCGAAGAGTGGCTGGAAACATTCCAGAGCAAAGAGCAGGAAGCCACAGAAATCCTGCTCCAGCTGGAACAAAAAATGAGCGTGGCATCAGCGGCGCACAATCAGTTTGAAACTGCGTATCAGCTGGTGGTGAAAATCGCCGGTGAAGTCAGCCGCAGTCAGGCCTGGCAAACTGCGCGTGAATTATTACGTGACTGGTCTTCTCAGCAGCATCAGGCAGAGCGCGTCGAACCGCTGCGGATGCGTTTGTCCGAGCTTGAAAATCGTCTTCGTGAGCAGCAGGACGCTGAGCGTCAGTTGCAGGAATTCTGCAAACGCACCGGCCAGGATGTGCAGCCGGAAGATCTGGACGAAATGCAGCGCGAGCTGGAAGTGCAGATTGAAGAGTTGCAGGGTGTGGTTTCACAGGCTGGTGAACGCCGCATGGAAATGCGTCAGGAGCTCGAGCAGGTTCAGTCGCGTATCCGTGAACTGACTGCCCGTGCGCCGGTCTGGCTGGCCGCTCAGGAAGCACTGAGCCAGCTGAGTGAGCAAAGTAAGGAACCGCTGGAAAACAGCCAGCAGGTGACTGAATACATGCAGCAGTTGCTGGAAACCGAACGCGAAACGACGGTTGAACGCGATGAAGTCGCTGCACGTAAGCGGCGCATCGAAGGCCAGATAACCCGTCTGAGCCAGCCAAGCGGTGCGGAAGATTCCCGCATGATTGCGCTGGCCGAACGTTTCGGTGGCGTACTGCTCTCCGAGATTTATGACGACGTCACAATCGACGACGCGCCGTATTTCTCCGCGTTGTATGGCCCGTCACGTCACGCGATCGTCGTGCCTGGTCTGTCGTTGATCCGCGATCAGCTCGACGGGCTGGACGATTGTCCGGAAGACCTCTATCTGATCGAAGGGGATCCGCAGTCATTTGACGATAACGTCTTTGAAGTGGAAGAAATGCAGGGCGCGGTGCTGGTCAAAACCGGCGACCGCCAGTGGCGTTATTCCCACTTCCCGCAGGTGCCGCTGTTTGGTCGTGCCGCGCGTGAAAATCGCCTCGAAACCCTGCATAAAGAGCGTGAAACGTTATCCGAGCGTTACGCGACACTGTCGTTTGACGTCCAGAAAATCCAGCGCGCGCATCAGGCGTTCAGCCGTTTCATCGGCAGCCATCTGGCCGTTGCTTTTGATGCCGATCCTGAAGCAGAAATCCGCACACTGAGCGGGCGTCGTGGTGAGCTCGAGCGTGCCCTGAATGCGCACGAAAGCCAGAATCAGCAGCAACGTCAGCAATACGAACAGGCTAAAGAAGCCGTCGCGATGCTGAACAAATTGCAGCCGCGTGTTGGTTTGTTATGCGATGAAACGCTGATCGACCGTGTGGAAGAAATCCGTGAAGAAATGGATGAAGCGCAGGATTCTGCCCGTTTCATCCAGCAGCATGGCATTTCTCTGGGCAAACTCGAACCGCTGGTCTCGGTGTTACAAAGTGACCCGGAACAGCACGAGCAGCTGAAAGAAGATTATGCGCAGGCTCAGCATGCACAGCGTCTGGCGAAACAGCAGGCGTTTGCCCTGACCGAAGTCGTTCAGCGTCGCGCTCACTTCGGCTACACCGATTCTGCCGGTATGCTCAATGAAAACAGTGACCTGAATGACAAACTGCGTCAACGCCTCGAGCATGCGGAAGCTGAACGTACCCGCGCCCGTGAGCAGATGCGTCAGCATCAGACCCAGCTGACGCAATACAGTCAGGTTCTGGCATCCCTGAAAAGTTCGTTTGATGCCAAACGCGACATGCTCAAAGAGCTGAGCCAGGAATTGCAGGATATTGGCGTTCAGGCCGATCCGAACGCCGAAGCGCGCGCCAAAACGCGCCGCGATGAATTGCATACCGCCCTCAGTACGAACCGTGCGCGCTGCAACCAGCTCGAAAAACAGATTACTTTCTGTGAAGCCGAGATGGACAATTTGCAGAAGAAATTGCGTAAGCTCGAACGCGATTACCATCAGAGCCGTGAGCAGGTGGTGACGTCGAAAGCTGGCTGGTGCGCCGTGATGCGTCTGGTGAAAGATAATGGCGTTGAGCGCCGTCTTCACCGCCGCGAGCTGGCCTATATGGATGGCGACGAACTGCGTTCTATGTCGGATAAATCGCTCGGGGCGCTGCGTCTGGCGGTGTCTGACAACGAACATCTGCGCGATGTGCTGCGTCTTTCTGAAGATCCAAAACGTCCTGAGCGCAAAATTCAGTTCTACATTGCGGTCTATCAGCATCTGCGCGAGCGTATCCGTCAGGATATTATCCGCACTGACGATCCGGTGGAAGCCATCGAGCAGATGGAAATCGAGCTGGGACGCCTGACTGAAGAGCTGACAGCGCGTGAACAACAGCTGGCCATCAGTTCGAAGAGTGTGGCGAATATTATTCGCAAGACGATTCAGCGTGAGCAAAACCGTATCCGTCAGCTCAACCAGGGTCTGCAGGCCGTGGCGTTTGGTCAGGTCAAAAGTGTGCGTCTGAACGTCAATGTGCGTGAAGCCCACGCCGGTTTACTGGATGTACTTTCTGAACAACAGGAACAGCATCAGGACTTGTTCAGCAGCAACCGTCTGACCTTCTCCGAAGCGCTGGCAAAACTGTATCAGCGCCTGAATCCGCAGATCGATATGGGGCAACGTACGCCGCAAACGATCGGTGAAGAACTGCTGGATTACCGTAACTACCTCGAAATGGAGGTGGAAGTTAACCGTGGTTCTGATGGCTGGCTGCGTGCAGAAAGTGGCGCGTTGTCTACCGGTGAAGCGATCGGTACAGGTATGTCGATTCTGGTGATGGTGGTTCAGAGCTGGGAAGACGAATCGAGCCGCATGCGTGGTAAAGATATTTCGCCTTGTCGTCTTCTGTTCCTCGACGAAGCGGCCCGTCTGGATGCCAAATCTATCGCTACGCTGTTTGAGCTTTGCGACCGGTTGGAAATGCAGCTTATTATCGCGGCGCCAGAAAATATCAGCCCGGAAAAAGGCACGACTTACAAACTGGTGCGTAAAGTGTTCGGCAATAACGAACATGTGCATGTAGTGGGTTTACGTGGGTTTGCTCCGGAGCTTCCTGCACTGGCAACGACAGAAGCCGACGTTTCCTGATCCGTTTCTGAAGTCCTGACGCCCTGGTATTTGACCGGGGCGTTTTTTATTGTTTTCGGCTCCTTATTTTCTTCATACTTCTTTCCTTAAATATTGATTTACCCTCAGAATATTACTTATTCATTTCTCTGATACTTTCTTAAGAATATGTCTTAGACATAAATAACAATTAAGACATTTTCAAATACCTGGCTGAATAGTGAGCTAATGCTTTGCCGCAGAATGGAAAGTACACAATGAAGTCTTTATTTCGGGTGACGGCTGGCTTAGAGTCTTTACGTGAGATACGGACTCTATTGCATTGAGTTCCTACGCAAAAAAAGAATTCTCTTTATATACTTAATCCAAGAGCTGCTGGCTTAATTTTGGGGATCAAATTGGGCAATTTATCGGGAGGCAAGGGAAAATGTTAATGAATCAAAGGTCTCTCAGGTTTTTAGTCGCCAGCTGTCTGCTGGCAAGCGGTCTGTCGCCATGGTTTTCTGCCTGGGCCGTAGTACCCACTATGCCGGTAGGAAAAACCACGCTATCCAGCGTTCAGAGCATGAGTCAGTTGCAGGCAGAACTGGCGCCGCGCGGCATTCGTCCGCTGTATCTATCATCTTTGTCCTCACTTTACGCTGCCAACCATATGGAGCCGATGTGGAATGACAGGGGATCCATCCAGATTTTCCAGCAGCAATTAGCTGAGCTGGCGATTTCAGGCATTCAGCCGCAGTTTACGCAATGGGTTAAATGGCTGACGGATCCTGAGGTCAAGGGAATGGCGCGCGATGTTGTATTGTCCGATGCAATGCTGGGGTATTTGCAATTTACCAGCAGCGTCGAAGCCAATGGTGACAAATGGCTTTACAGCAACGTGCCCTACAAAATGACTACGCCGCCGCTGACGGTGATTAACCAGTGGCAACTGGCTGTACGTCAGGGCGACACGGCGCGGTATCTGTCAACGCTGACGCCGCAACATCCTTATTACGCCAAAATGCACGATGCCCTGAAGCTGATGTTGGCAGACAATCGTCCGTGGCCGGTGATGAACGGCGCGGCAAGTTTGCGTCCCGACCAAATCAGCGACGATGTGCCTGCGCTGCGTGAAATCCTGACCCGAACGGGCATGATGGTGGCGTCCCCGGAAGAGGCTAAATCGCCGAAACCGACCGATGAAACTATTGCGCCTAACGTACCGGGAAGTGCGGCGAATGACGATTTGTCTGTCGATGAGGCCGCAGACAAAGCGCAACCAGCGACACCAGCGGTCAGTCCTTCTGCGACTTCGGTCCAGGATGTGTTGCCGACGGTTCAGGCCGGTGATACACCTGCTCCGGCCGCGCCGGTTGTTGTGTCGAATAATCAGTACACGCCGGATCTGGTTGAAGCCGTTAAGCGCTTTCAGAAATGGCAGGGGCTGGAGGCGGATGGCATTATTGGCGGACGTACGCGTCAGTGGCTGAATGCATCTCCGCAATTGCGTGCCACATTGCTGGCGCTAAACATTCAACGTTTACGTATTCTTCCGGGCAATGTGAATACGGGCATTATGGTGAATATTCCCAACTACCAGCTCACGTATTATCTCAACGGTAGTGAAGTTTTATCCTCGCGGGTCATTGTCGGGCGTCCGAGCCGCAAAACACCGTTAATGAGCAGTGCGCTGAATAACGTTGTGGTCAATCCGCCGTGGAACGTGCCGACGACCTTAGTGCGTGAAGATATTGTGCCTAAGGCCATGAATAACCCATCGTACTTCCAGCAGCACGGTTACCAGGTGTTATCCGGCTGGAGTAATGATGCGGAAGTGATTGATCCGGCGATGATTGACTGGGCGATGGTTTCGCCAGGTCATTTCCCGTACCGTATCCGTCAGGCGCCGGGCGCGAGCAATTCCCTTGGCCGGTATAAATTCAATATGCCGAGCTCAGATGCTATTTATCTGCATGATACGCCTAACCACAACCTGTTCAGCAAAGACATTCGTGCGCTGAGTTCAGGGTGCGTACGCGTAAACAAAGCGTCGGAACTGGCCAATATGTTGTTACAGGATGCGGGCTGGAACGATACCCGAATTTCTTCAGCGCTTCAGGGCGGTAATACGACGTATGTAGCGATCCGTCATCACATACCGGTAAAACTGTTCTATCTGACGGCCTGGGTGGCTGATGATGGTAAGCCGCAATTCCGTACAGATATTTACAATTACGATGCGACTGTGCGATCAGGTGCACAAATTTTGCCTCAGGCTGAAATATTGCTCCAATAAATGCAGTAAAACTAATCTGATAAGGGTCTGAATACTTGGCCCGACAACGAGCGTGAGCCACTGGCACGCTCGTTTTGCTTTGCAGGGTCCCTTGACTCGCAGAAATTTGGCGGTTAAGGTTCAAAACGGTTCCGAATGGGGCTTATTTTTGACTCTCTTACCGGATAGTAAACTGTTCATGAATGAAATCGACAAACATCGACGTAAATGGCTGGCATTAGGCAGTGCCGCTATGGGGGTTGCATTGCTTCCGGGTCGTGCATTCGCCACTCTTTCCACACCTCGTCCGCGTATTTTAGTGGTTAACAATCTGAATACCGGCGAAACCCTCAAAACTGAGTTTTTTGATGGAAAGCGTTATAACAAGGATGAGTTGGCCCGGTTAAATCATCTGTTCAGGGACTATCGTGCGGAAAAAGTAAAAAGCATCGATCCCGCGCTTTTCGATCACCTCTATCGTTTGCAGGTTATGCTCGGCGGAACGAATAAACCGGTTCAGTTAATTTCCGGCTACCGTTCTCTGGCGACCAATAACAGTATGCGTGAACCGGGGAGCGGCGTAGCAAAACACAGTTACCACACGCTCGGGCAGGCCATGGATTTCCATATTCAGGGCATCGAACTGAGCAATATCCGCAAAGCAGCATTAAAAATGCGGATGGGTGGTGTAGGATATTATCCACGAAGTAACTTTGTGCACATTGATACCGGGCCAGCACGAACCTGGTAGTCTGCGTAATTAATGGCCTGCCCAAACGGACAGGCCATTTTGTGGAGCCCTATGAAATTCCATCTTATTACTGTCACGGCGTTCAGCCAGAATTGCTCACTGATTTGGTGTACAAAAACGAATCAGGCCGCGCTTGTCGATCCGGGCGGAGAAGCAGCAAAAATTATCCGCGAAGTTTCCGACAAAGGTGTGCGGGTTACGCAAGTTTTGCTGACACACGGCCATCTTGATCACGTCGGCGCCGCAGCTGAACTGGCTGCCCATTATCAGGTGCCGATCATCGGGCCACAAAAGGAAGATCAGTTCCTGCTCGATGCGTTGCCAACGCAAAGCCAGATGTTCGGCCTTGAACATTGTGACCCGCTGACGCCAGACACCTGGCTGGAAGAAGGGGATACCGTGAGTGTGGGCGGGGAAATACTCTCTGTGCTGCATTGCCCGGGACATACGCCGGGACACATTGTTTTTATCAATGATAAAGCGCGTCTGGCGGTTTCCGGTGATGTGATTTTTAAAGGCGGAGTAGGGCGCAGTGATTTCCCGCGCGGGGATCATCAGGCGCTGATTCACTCTATCAAAACAAAATTATTGCCGTTGGGTGATGATATCGTCTTTATTCCGGGTCACGGACCTATGTCTGATTTTGGCTATGAACGTAAAACCAACCCCTTCCTGCAGGATGAAATGCCGGTCTGGTAAACGTTTTTTGGCTAACAGAATACAAAAAGCCCGTCAGTTTCTGGACGGGCTTTTTAATGGAATTCAGAACGTCGAATTCTTACAGCACGGCGACAATGGCTTCACACAACGGCGCCATATTTTCGAGCGTAATACCGGCCACGTTGATACGGCCAGAGTTCACCGCGTAAACGCCGAATTCATCACGAAGACGCAGCACCTGATCTTTGGTCAGGCCGCTGAATGAGAACATCCCGTTCTGATTGATGATGAAGCTGAAATCCTGCTGCGCGCCTTTTTCCTGCAACGTGCTCACAAACAGCTGACGCATGCGGTGAATACGCTGACGCATATCGCTCAGCTCCTGCTCCCACAGCGTGCGGAGGGCTTCGTTACCCAGAATAGTGGCAACAACGGCTGCGCCGTGTGCGGGCGGGTTGGAGTAGTTTGCACGGATAACGGATTTCACCTGGCTGAATGCGCGGTCAGCGGTTTCAGCATCAGCCGTCACCAGCGTACAGGCACCCACGCGCTCATTGTATAACCCGAAGTTTTTCGAGTAAGAACTCGCGACCAGCAATTCTTTGTGATTCGCTACAAACAGACGCAGCCCGGCGGCGTCTTCTTCCAGACCTTTAGCAAAGCCCTGATAAGCGAAATCAAACAGCGGCAACCAGCCTTTGGAGACAGACAATTCTGCCAGCTGAGCCCACTGTTCTGCCGTCGGATCAATGCCCGTCGGGTTGTGGCAGCAGCCATGGAATAACACCACGTCACCAGCTTGTGCTTCGCTCAGGCTTTTCAGCATGCCGTCAAAGTCGAGACTGTGATTGGCGGCGTCGTAATAATTGTATTCTGCCACTTCCAGACCGGAAGCGGAGAAAACGCCTTTATGGTTTGGCCAGCTTGGATTACTGACCCACACGCGTCTGGCGCTGGTCTGAGTGGCGATAAAATCGGCAGCAATACGCAATGCGCCGGTACCGCCCGGGGTTTGTGCGGTGCGGGCACGTTTGTCGGCAATCACAGCGCTGTTTTTGCCAAACAGCAATTCCTGCGTGCAGCGTGCGAAATCAGGTAACCCGTCGATGCTCAGATAGGTTTTTGTCGTTTCATTTTCCAACAAGAATTGTTCGGCTTTCTTCACACTGGCGAGAACCGGCGTTTTACCGGTTTCATCTTTATAAACACCAATCCCCAGATTGATTTTATTTGAGCGGTCGTCCGCGCGGAAAAGATCGGAAAGACCCAGAATCGGGTCGGCAGGTGCTGCAGTGATTTTTTCAAACATGTTGGAAATTTCCATAGCCTGATATTACGAAAGAGGGCATCAGGGTAACGCCGGAGCCTCTTTTTGCCAACCGTTTGCGGGAAAAAGAAAGCAGAGTTGTGAGAAAGCGTACGAGATTAAAATAATTTATGAGATAGGGTGGCAAAGCCCTTTTCAGGCAAATGCTAAAAAAGCAAAAGACAGAGCCGAAGCCCTGCCTTGATATCCACTTTGATGCGCCCGAAAGCGCATCGTTAAGCGATATTAGAACTGGTATTGCAGACCAACACCAACAACGTTGTCAGTGCTCACACCAGCTGCTTTGGTGTAATCAGTGTCATCCAACAGGTTGATTTTATAGTCAACATAGGTAGACATGTTTTTGTTGAAGTAGTAGTAGGTACCCACTTCAATATATTTGACCAGGTCAGCATCGCCGCCAGCATAGGTAGCGCCATTGCCAGACAGACCAGTCAGGTCCTTACCTTTAGATTGCAAGTATGCGATAGATGGACGCAGGCCGAAGTCGAACTGGTATTGCGCAACAACTTCGAAGTTTTGAGTTTTGTTCGCGATGAGTGAAGAATCACCAGCATAAGCTGTGGTGTTCAGAGATTCACCGTAGAACGCTGCCAGGTAAAGGTTGTTCGCATCGTATTTAGTACCGAATGCGTATGCAGAGGCTTTATCACCATTACCATCAAGTTTCTGAGTATTAGTACGGTTTGAAGAGAAGTACGCGCCAGTAATGCTCACGCCGGAGTTGCCGATTGCGTAAGCGGCAGAAGTACCCCAGCCGTCACCGTTCTGATTGATTGCAGAACTACGTGGAACAGAGGTAATGCCATTAACGGTTGTTTCAGCGTTACGATCGTTCTCGTTTTTACCCTGATACTGAACAGCAAAGCTCAGGCCATCAACCAGGCCGAAGAAGTTGCTGTTACGGTAAGTAGCCAGACCATTTGCACGACCAACCATGAAGTTGTCGTTATTCTGGTACATGGTATCATCGCCGAACACTGGCAGTTGGTCAGTGTAGGACATTACGTCGTAAATTACGCCGTAGTTACGACCATAGTCGAAAGAACCTGCATCACCGAATTTCAGACCTGCAAAGCCCAGACGAGTTTTGTTACCTTTGTCGCCATCGCTTTCAGCATGGTTAGCCTGAACGTTGTATTCCCACTGGCCGTACCCGGTCAGTTGGTCAGTAATTTGAGTTTCGCCTTTGAAGCCGAAACGAACATAAGTTTGGTCACCGTCACTGCCGGTGTCATCAGAGAACTGGTGGCGTGCATCAACTTTACCGTACAGGTCCAGTTTGTTGCCGTCTTTGTTATAGATTTCTGCTGCATTAGCTGCACCAGCAACTAACAGAGCTGGGATTACCACTGCAAGAATGTTGCGCTTCATCATTATTATTACCCTCATTGGTTTTATTCGGACACCTGCCACTGCCGTGAATAATTCTTTACGGAACTATTCATGAAAGTTTGGTGTCTCCTGTGTCTGAACGCACTATTCCATCCGAGGTTCGCTTAATCCATAGCGAAAATGCTACTAAATTACTAAATATGTTTCAGTGAGAAAAATTGTATTTCAAAATGTGAATTTTACGGAACTTTGTGACGGGGATCTATCTTTAAAAATCACAAAGGCCAGCTAAGCTGGCCTTTGAATTGTGGCAATTTTGTAAAATAAAAATACGTTACTTAATTAGAAGGTTGCATTACGTGGTGTGCGCGGGAACGGGATCACATCACGTACGTTTTGGACGCCGGTCACATAAGCAACTAAACGCTCAAAACCTAACCCGAAGCCAGAGTGTGGCACGGTGCCGTAACGACGAAGATCGCGATACCACCAATAATCTTCTTGTTTAAGTCCCATCTCAGCCATACGCGCGTCCAATACATCCAGACGTTCCTCACGCTGAGAACCCCCGATAATCTCACCAATGCCCGGTGCCAGAACATCCATCGCGGCAACCGTCTTGCCGTCGTCGTTCAGGCGCATATAGAAAGATTTGATATCTTTAGGATAATTTTTCACAACGACCGGCGCTTTAAAATGCTGCTCAGCAAGATAGCGTTCGTGTTCTGATGAAAGATCCACACCCCATGAAACCGGGTTTTCGAATTTCTGGCCGCAATTCATTAGGATTTCTACTGCATCGGTGTAATCCACCTGCGCGAAATCGGAGGTTACAAAACGCTCCAGGCGCGCAACAGCATCTTTGTCTACGCGTTCTGCAAAAAAGGCCATATCGTCTGAACGTTCGTTAAGAACGGCCTGGAAAACATACTTCAGCATGTTTTCAGCCAGTGACGCGATATCGTCCAGCGTTGCAAAAGCGATTTCAGGTTCAACCATCCAGAACTCAGCGAGGTGGCGGCTGGTGTTGGAGTTTTCTGCACGGAATGTCGGGCCGAAGGTGTAAACCTTGGACAGTGCGCAGGCATAGGCTTCGCCGTTAAGCTGGCCGGAAACCGTCAGGAAAGATTCTTTACCGAAGAAGTCTTCGCTGAAATCCACTTCGCCTTTGTCGGTACGCGGCAGGTTTTGCAGATCCAGCGTGGAAACGCGGAACATCTCGCCTGCGCCTTCAGTATCAGAAGCAGTGATCAGCGGGGTTGATACCCAGAAGTAGCCGTTTTCGTGATAGAAACGGTGAATCGCCTGAGACAGGGTGTTACGCACGCGGGCAACTGCACCAATCAGGTTTGTGCGCGGACGCAGGTGAGCTACTTCGCGTAAATATTCGATGCTGTGGCGTTTTGCCGCCATCGGATAAGTATCAGGGTCATCCACCCAGCCCACGACTTTAACAGCCGTTGCCTGCAGCTCGAAACTCTGGCCTTCGCCAGGAGAAGCCACAACGGTACCCGTCACTTCAACTGAGCAACCGGTCGTCAGGCGCAGAACGTCTTCCTGATAATTGGGCAGAGAATTATTGACGACGGCCTGTAATGGATTAAAGCAGGAGCCGTCATAAACGGCGACGAATGAGATACCAGCTTTAGAATCTCTCCGGGTACGTACCCAACCGCGTACGGTGACTTCACTGTCAACCGCAGCACGGCCTTGCAGTACGTCGACTACAGGCACAACGCTCATAGATTTCTCTCTTTCTTTATATACAGATGTTGGCTAAGAAATAATGGACACCCTGTAAAAAGGGATTTTGCTATGTTACTTAGCCTTTCTCAGGACACAAGCAGAAATCGTCATCGTCTGCCAAGAATTCTCAGGCAGAAGGAAGGATTGGCTGAAATTATTAAGCGAATGAATGAAAGCCGAGCGAATTAAATCGTATCTATATAAAGGAAGAGAATGCGAGGCATTATTACGAGGGAAAAATACATCACTGTGCCGGCGTTCATTTTCCGGCACAGTATTTATGTCTTAAGATGCTTTCTTAACCAGTGGCAGATCGAATGCCTTACGCAACGCTTTTACAAACGCTTTATCCTGGCAGATCGTTTTTCCCGGGCTATCAGAAAGTTTCGCTACCGGTTTGCCATTGCACTGAACCAGTTTGATCACGATGTTCAGCGGTTTGACGTGCGGGATATTACAGGTCAGACGCGTGCCGATACCAAAGACCAGATTCACCCGCTGATGGAAGTGCCGGTATAAATGCAGCGCTTTATCCAGGTCAAGATTGTCGGAAAACACCAATGTTTTAGTCATCGGGTCAATTCCGAGCGCATGATAATGTGCAATCGCTTTTTCACCCCATTCAACCGGATCCCCGGAATCATGACGCAGGCCCTGATACGCGTTGGCGAATTTTGTTCCGAAATCACGCAGGAAAGCATCCATGGTGATGCAGTCCGTGAGGGCAATACCCAGCTGATCGGGATATTCGTCCAGCCAGGCTTGTAAGGCCGCGCGCTGGCTGTTCGCCAGAACCGGGCTGATTTGCTGATGTGCCTGGAACCACTCGTGCGCCTGTGTTCCAACCGGCGTCAGCTGCAATTTATGGGCTAAATCGTAGTTGCTGGTGCCGACCAGATAAGGGAATTCGTTTTTCAGCGTGGTGACAATCGCTTCCTGAACTTCACCGGAGAAACGGCGACGCGTGCCGAAATCCATCAGGCGGAAAGCGGAAAGATCGATATCGGCAGCCTGTTCTTTGAAACTGACGAGATTCTTACGCAGCTGATCGACCGCCATTTGCGCGGTAATATCCGGCGAGCGCTGACGGTGGACAACTTCACTGATGACAGCCAGCAGCGGCACTTCCCACATAATCACTTCACGCCACGGCCCTTCGATGCGGACGTGCAAATGCCCGTTGCGATCGGAGACGGTGACATGTTCAGGATTGTAGCGGAACGTTTTCAGCCAGTTCAGATAATCCTTCGTGAAGAAGGGCAACCCGGAAAGGTAGGTGAATTCGTCGTCGGTCAGCGCCAGCTGACTCATCATCTGGATCTGCTGACGAATTTCGCTGGCGTATTCGCCCAGCAGTTCATCACCACGGCAACGGAACTCGGCCACGACATTAATAGTGCGATAGCGATGGTAAACCGCTTGCTGCATATGAAGCTTGTAGGCATCGGTATCTAACAGCGAAGTCAAAATCGGGGAGGCGTATGGAGTCATAGCGCGCTTACAGCATCCTCGTCAGAAACTGAGTGTTTGAACACAAACAACCGTTCCGTAAAAAAAACGTTCTGGATAAAACAGCAAAGTCTGTGAAGTATACCGTAATATCCTGTCAAAGAACCCTCATCACACCATAATTGTCTGCCGGTGGTCGAGGCTTAAATGTGCTCAAAGGCAGGCCGCATGCGGGAACATGGGACTTTCCAAAAAAAATACAGCACAAAATGATTACACAAATTTAATTAACCTGACACCCGTTAAGGACAAAACCGGGGCATTTAGCCCCGGTTCAGGTCAGTTTCTTTCACAGAAACTGTTCATGATAATAAACGATCAGATGTTTTCCAGATTGATCCCGCGCGTCTTAGGGCCAAAAATTCCGATCACCAGCATGACAATCAGCATACTGACCACGATGAAGGCAATAACGCCCTGCGTGCCAGCGTACTGAAGGATCATACCAATCAGGATGCTGCTGAAAACGGTAGATAAACGGCTGAAGGAATAACAGAAACCTACCGCACGGGCGCGGATGTGTGTCGGAAATACCTCGGTCTGATACGCGTGATAGCTGAATGTCAGCCACGCGTTGGAATAGGTGATCAGGAAGCCACAAATGACCAGCATGACCGGTTGGGTCTGAAACGCGAAGAGGGTACCGAAAATTACCGTCATCAGGGAAGAAAGGACGATTTGCCATTTGTTTTCGATCTTATCGGCATAACGGCTGCAAATCAGAGAACCCAGCGGATACGCCAGTGTAATAAAGAAGGCGTACAGCAAACTGTGGGTGACCGTTGTACCTTTGCCGGAAAGCAGGGCGGGCAACCAGTTGCCAAAACCAAAGAAACCGATGGCCTGGAAAAAGTTCATTACCGTCAGCATCAGCGTGCGTTTGCGGTATTGAGATGACCAAATTTCCCTGAACGTGCCTTTTCGCGGTAATGCGCTGGCCTGTTCAGGCGCGACATATGCCGGGCTTTCGGCCACGCCGCAGCGCTTTTCCATCGCCGATACAACATTGTGCGCCTCTTCATTCCTTCCCTGTTGCGCCAGCCACCTGGCAGATTCAGGCAGGTTTTTACGCACAAACCAGATAATCAATGAACACAGCGCCCCGGCGATTACCACGTAACGCCAGCCCGTGAGGCCGAAGAAAGTCTGCGGAACCAGCCACCAGGACATCAGAGCGACGGCCGGAACCGAGAGGAACTGTATAAAGAAGGCGAACGCAAAGGCGCGGCTTCGCAGATGACTGGGAACCCATTCGGTCAGATAGGTATCAATAGTAACCAGTTCCAGACCGAGGCCAATTCCGACCAGAAAGCGGCAAAGAATGATCCCTTCAGCGCTGTTCTGGAATGCCATCAACAATGAAAAACAGCCGTACCACGCCAGTGCAAACATAAATGTCATGCGGCGGCCAAACCGGTCAGCGTTGGGTGCCAGCAGGCTTGCGCCGAAAAAAAGGCCCAAAAATGTGGAAGATGCGAAGGCGGCCTGATCGGAAATACCGAAAACACCGGCGCTGCCAATATGAAATATGTTTTCTGCGATCAAACCAGAACTAATGTATCCCGTCTGGAAAAGGTCGTAGAGTTCGAAGAATCCACCCAGCGAGAGCAAAATAATAAAACGCCATAGCCCGGCGGAAGCGGGGAGTGCGTCAATTCTGGCTGATAATGTATTGTTAAGTAATGGTTTTTGTTTTTCCATCCCCAGTTCCGGGGCGCAGGTGTGACTCATCTTATTATTAGCCTCAGTGATTCATCGTATTCATGATCATGCTAATGACTCCTGATTGGATTTAAATATTGAATTTATGTAACGAAGAAGAAAATAGAGCATAAAAAACTGCGAAACAGACCGTTCCGGAAAGTACAGTATTATCGCATCAGGATGTGATCCCGGTCTGATTTGTGATTGCCGCGAAAAACAGAGGCCTTTGGCGATATTTCTGTGTTTTGGTTGAAAGGTGCGCATACGCACTCACAAACTGGCAACAATCTGGGATTTCCTGATGCCTGTGTTAGAGTTTAGAGATAAAAAGATTGAAGGCTGTCAGGGCTGTACAGCGAATCGCTGGGACATGAGCCCGCTTCATCTTCCATAAATTGTCATCACCCTAAACAATGAAAACGCCAAAAGGTTTTTTATGACTCAACTGCCACAAGCCAAGTTTCGCCACGACTACCGTGCGCCGGACTACACCATCACAGATATCGACCTGAATTTCGAGCTTGATGCACAGAAGACCCTTGTGACCGCCGTCAGCCAGATTAAACGGCAGGGTGCAGAAGGCGCTCCGCTGGTGCTCAACGGGGAAGATCTGACGCTTATCAGCCTGAAGATTAATGGTCAGGACTGGCCGCAATATCAGTTAAAAGAAGGCGCGCTGGAAATCACTGGTCTGCCGGAAGCGTTTGAACTGGCGATTGTTAACGAAATTCATCCGGCGAAAAACACCGCGCTGGAAGGGCTGTACCTGTCCGGCGAAGCGCTGTGTACGCAGTGTGAAGCGGAAGGTTTCCGTCATATTACCTATTATCTTGATCGCCCTGATGTGCTGGCGCGTTTTACCACCCGCATCGTGGCGGACAAAGCCCGTTACCCGTACCTGTTGTCGAACGGCAACCGTATCGATTCCGGCGAGCTGGAAGGCGGCAAGCACTGGATCAAATGGCAGGATCCGTTCCCGAAACCTTGCTACCTGTTTGCGCTGGTTGCCGGTGATTTCGATGTTCTGAGTGATTCTTTCAAAACCCGTTCAGGCCGCGATGTGGCGCTGGAGCTGTTCGTTGACCGCGGCAATCTGGATCGTGCGGGTTGGGCAATGGAATCCCTGAAACAGTCGATGAAATGGGACGAAACCCGCTTCAACCTCGAATACGATCTCGACATCTTCATGATTGTTGCCGTTGATTTCTTCAACATGGGCGCGATGGAAAACAAAGGCCTGAACGTCTTTAACTCCAAATACGTGCTGGCAAAAGCCGAAACCGCGACCGACAAAGATTACCTCGGTATCGAAGCGGTGATCGGCCACGAATACTTCCACAACTGGACCGGTAACCGCGTGACCTGCCGCGACTGGTTCCAGCTGAGTCTGAAAGAAGGTCTGACTGTTTTCCGCGATCAGGAATTCAGCTCTGATTTGGGCTCCCGTTCCGTCAACCGTATCGATAACGTCCGCGTTATGCGTGGCGCGCAGTTCTCTGAAGATGCCAGCCCGATGGCGCATCCGATTCGTCCTGAAAAAGTTATCGAAATGAATAACTTCTATACGCTGACTGTGTATGAGAAGGGTTCTGAAGTTATCCGCATGCTGCACACTTTGCTGGGCGAAGAGAAATTCCAGGCCGGTATGCAGCTGTATTTCGAGCGCCACGACGGCAGCGCTGCGACCTGCGACGATTTTGTGCAGGCGATGGAAGATGCCTCAAACGTTGACCTGTCGTTGTTCCGCCGCTGGTACAGCCAGTCCGGCACGCCGGTGCTGACCGTGCGCGACGACTACGACGTGGAAAAACAGCAATACACCCTGACGGTCAGCCAGAAAACCCCGCCGACGCCTGATCAGACTGAAAAGCTGCCATTGCATATTCCGCTGGATATCGAACTCTACGATCCGCAGGGCAACGTAATTGCACTGAAGCAAAATGGCCAGACCGTCAGCCATGTGCTGAATGTCACCGAAGCCGCGCAGACCTTCATCTTTGATGATGTGGAATACCCGCCGGTGCCTTCTTTATTACGTGAATTCTCCGCGCCGGTGAAACTCGATTACAAGTGGGGCGATCATCAGCTGACTTTCCTGATGAAATTCGCACGTAACGATTTTGCCCGCTGGGACGCCGCGCAGAGCCTGCTGGCAATCTACATCAAACTGAACGTTGCGCGTCATCAGCAGAAACAGCCACTGTCGCTGCCGTTGCATGTGGCCGATGCCTTCCGTGCGGTGCTGCTGGATGAGCACATTGATCCGGCGCTGGCGGCGCAAATCCTGACGTTACCGTCAGAAAACGAAATTGCTGAACTGTTCGATATCATCGATCCGGAAGCGATCAGCGCCGTGCATGACGCGATTACCCGTTGTCTGGCAACCGAAATGTCGGATGAGTTCCTGGCGGTTTACAACGCTAACCGTCTGCCGTCATACCGTGTGGTTCACGAAGATATCGGTAAACGTTCACTGCGCAATACCTGCCTGCATTATCTGGCTTTCGCGGATGTTGCTCTGGCTGATCAGCTGGTAAAAACCCAGTTTGAGCAGGCCGATAACATGACCGACTCGCTGGCCGCAATGGCCGCCGCTGTGTCTGCTCAATTGCCTTGCCGTGAAACGCTGCTGGCCGCTTACGACGAGCGCTGGCATCACGATGGCCTGGTCATGGATAAATGGTTTATCCAGCAGGCGACCAGCCCGGCGGCCGATGTGTTGCAGAAAGTCCGTTCACTGCTCAACCATCGTTCATTCAGCATGGGCAACCCGAACCGCGTCCGTTCACTGATTGGTGCGTTCGCGTCGGCTAACCCTTCTGCATTCCACGCCGCAGATGGCAGCGGTTATCAGTTCCTGACCGAAATGCTGACCGATCTGAACACGCGTAACCCGCAGGTTGCCGCGCGTATGATTGAGCCGCTGATCCGTCTCAAACGTTATGATGCTGGCCGTCAGGCATTGATGCGTAAGGCACTGGAACAGCTGAAAGGGCTGGAAAATCTGTCCGGTGATTTGTTCGAGAAAATCACCAAAGCGTTAGATGCGTAACTAATTGCAGAAATGCAGTAAGACAAAAGGGCGATGGAAACATCGCCCTTTTTACATGTTGAGATGACGGGACTTTCCGTTAACTCTGCGCGCGTTTCGCTTCCTGCGGAACGTTCTGCGCAGGCTGTGGCGTCAGCACGCGCTCCAGCACTTCCGCTTCCAGCTCAGCCAGACGAGCAGATCCTTTACGGCGCGGGCGTGGCAAATCAATGGTTAAATCCATGCCAATTTGCCCCTGGTCGATAAGGATCACGCGATCCGCGACCGTGACCGCTTCGCTGACATCATGTGTCACCAGCAAAACGGTGAAATCATGCTGCTGCCATAAACGTTCTATCAGGCTTTGCATTTCAATCCGCGTCAGCGCATCGAGTGCGCCCAACGGTTCGTCCAGCAACAGCAGACGGGGGCGGTGGATCAGCGCCCGTGCCAGGGCCACGCGTTGTTTTTGTCCGCCGGATAACGCCGAAGGCCATTCGTCGGCGCGGTCGGCCAGCCCGACTTCTTCCAGCGCTGCCCGCGCAGCTTCACGCCACTGACCTTTCAGGCCCAGGCCGACGTTATCGATCACTTTTTTCCACGGCAGCAGGCGGTCATCCTGAAACATCAGCCGCGTATCTTCGCGAACCTGACTCAGCGGCGCACTGGCGCTGAGCAGCTCGCCTTGCGTGGTTTTTTCCAGCCCGGCGAGCAGGCGCAGCAGGGTACTTTTCCCGCAACCGCTGCGGCCGACGACGGCCACAAACTGGCCGGGGGGAATACGCAGATTAATGTCGTTGAGGACGGCGCGGTTGCCGTATTTTTTTGTGATGCAGGATAAGGTGACCGGCGTGCCTTGCCCGATACGTGCAGGTGCGCTCATGCGGCGTCTCCTTGTTTTTTCTGATAGGCCGGGTGCCAGCGTAACCAGACACTTTCCAGCTGGCGGGCCAGCACATCGGCCAGTTTGCCGAGGATGGCGTATAACACGATGGCCACAACCACGACGTCAGTTTGTAAAAACTCGCGGGCATTCATTGCCAGATACCCGATGCCTGAATTAGCCGAAATGGTTTCCGCGACGATCAGCGTCAGCCACATAAAGCCCAGCGCAAAACGAACGCCGACCATAATCGAAGGCAGCGCGCCCGGTAAAACCACCTGAATAAACAACGGGAAACCGGATAAACCGTAGCTGCGCGACATCTCCAGCAGGCCGCGATCAATGTTGCGAATACCGTGATAAGTGTTGAGATAAATCGGGAACAGCGTGCCCAGCGCCACGAGGAAAATCTTGGCGGATTCATCGATGCCGAACCACAAAATCACCAGCGGGATCAGCGCCAGATGCGGAATGTTACGCAGCATCTGGAGCGAGCTGTCGAGCAGACGTTCGCCCCAGCGTGAAAGCCCGGTGATAAAGCCGAGCAGTAAACCCAGACTGCCGCCGATGGCAAAACCGGTCAGCGCGCGGAAAGTACTGATCTTCAGGTTCTGCCAGAGGTCGCCGCTTTTCGCCAGTGTCCAGAACGCTTCAATCACCGCGCTCGGCGCCGGAAGTATGCGGTTAGACAACCAGCCCGCTTCAACGGCCAGTTGCCAGCCGCCGATCAGGACAACCGGAACGACCCAGGGTGCGGCGCGGTTCAGCCAGCGTTGCGATCTCGTCATCTTTATTCTCCTTAATGCTGGCTGGCGACGCGTTTATTCGCAAAATCGTGCGCCACCAGTTCACCGCGCGGCAAAATGGCTTTCTTCACGGTTTGATCGTCTTCGGGTTTTGCCAGATCCAGATGCGGGAACAGCAGCTCACTGACGCGGTACGCTTCTTCCAGATGCGGATAACCGGAGAAAATAAAGGTATCGATGCCCAGATCGGCGTATTCCTGCATGCGGGCCGCAACGGTCGGGCCGTCTCCGACCAGCGCCGTGCCGGCTCCGGTGCGCACCAGACCAATGCCAGCCCACAGGTTCGGGTAGATTTCCAGTTTATTGCGGTCGCCGCCGTGCAGGGCGGCCATGCGGTGCTGACCGACGGAATCGGTTTTCGCAAACGCGGCCTGTGCGCGCTGAATAGTTTCGTCATCCACGTTGGCGATCAGCTTGTCGGCGGCGCGCCAGGCTTCTTCATTGGTTTCGCGGACAATCACGTGCAGACGAATACCGAAACGAACCGTACGGCCTTTCGCCGCAGCCTTCGCGCGGACCTGCTCGATTTTTTCTTTCACCAGCGCGGGCGGTTCACCCCAGGTGAGATACAGTTCAACCTGCTCAGCGGCCAGATCCTGCGCTTCGTCAGAAGAACCGCCAAAATACAGCGGCGGGCGAGGGTACTGAACCGGCGGGTGCATCAGGCTCGCGCCTTTCACCTGAATATGCTTGCCTTCGTAATCCACGGTTTCCCCTTCCAGCACGCGGCGCCAGATGCGGGTAAATTCTGCGGACGCTTCGTAGCGTTCCTTGTGATTGAGGTGCAAACCTTCGGCAGCCAGTTCGGTGGGATCACCGCCCGTCACCAGATTAAACAGCGCGCGACCGCCGGAAAGCCGGTCCAGCGTGGCGGCCTGGCGGGCAGCCAGCGTCGGAGAAATAATCCCCGGACGCAGCGCCACCAGAAATTTCAGACGCTGAGTCACCGAAATCAGTGAGGCGGCCACCAGCCATGAGTCTTCACATGAACGGCCCGTTGGCAATAATACACCGCCAAAACCCAGGCGGTCTGCAGCCTGTGCGATCTGCTGAAGATAGCCGTGATCGACCACGCGCGCGCCTTCTTCAGTGCCTAAATAACGGCCATCGCCGTGGGTAGGTAAGAACCAGAATACGTTCAGACTCATGTTGTTACTCCTCTCAATTCGTCACGGGTGCCGCTCAGCGGGCAGCTCAATGAGTGATCAGTTAGCCTGTACAGCGGGCTTCCAGATGCGATCTTTAATCTCAATAGGTTTTGGCAAAATGTGGTTTTCATAGAACAAATCGGCGGTTTGCTGCTGGCGTTTTTCCGTTTCCGCGCTGACCGGTGTGATAGGCATGTCCGGCAGGTGATCGAGATAAGACGCCACGACTTTATCCGGCAACCCCATCGACTGGGAAAGCAGCGTGATGCTTTGCGCACGGTCGGTTTTCGTCAGCGCATTCGCCTGCGTTAACACGTCCAGAACGGCGCTGATAAATTGCGGATTCGCTTCGGTATATTTTTTCGGTGCCAGATAGAAAGAACCGGTCTGGTGCAGCGTGGAACCGTCGGTCAGCACGCGAACATCGCCCTGAACCTGTGCGGCAGAATAGTAGGGATCCCAGATAGCCCAGGCATCGACGTCATGTTGCTGGAAAGCCGCGCGGGCATCGGCGGGTGTCAGATAAACCGGCTGGATATCGGTGAATTTCAGCCCGGCCTGTTGCAGCGCACGAAGCAGTAAATTGTGCGAACTGGAGCCTTTCTGGAAAGCAACTTTATGGCCTTTCAGGTCCGCGACAGTTTTAATCGGGCTGTTGCTGTCGACCAGAATAACTTCAGCTTTCGGCTTCGGCGGTTCAGAACCGATATACAGCAGATCCGCGCCTGCGGCCTGCGCGAACAGCGGTGGCAAATCACCGGTTCCGCCCAGATCAATACTGCCGACGTTCAGTGCTTCAAGGATCTGCGGCCCGGCAGGAAATTCCACCCAGCTGATTTTGGTGTCCGGGAAACGTTTTTCCAGTAACTGATGAGATTTCGCCAGCACAAGACCGACGGATCCTTTCTGGTAGGCGATGCGTAACTGCGCGGGATCTTTTTCCTGCGCAAGCGCCGTTCCGCTCAGCGTCAGGCTGGTTAGCAGACCGGCAATAACCGGCAGGCGACGTAATAAAGAGAAGGATGCTGGCATGGTTAATTCCTTTTAAAGTTAAACGCGCAATGCCTGGGCAGAAAGGGACGCGACAGACGGCGCCAGCGGGCGGCGGCGGCTGAGTGCCAGATAGAAGTTTTCCAGGGATTCGGTCAGACGCTCTTCCAGTGCGGGATCAAGCTTCGCCGGGTAACTCTGGTAATCGGTGATCAGGCTGTCATCGGCGAAAACGCCCTGCAAAACTTCCTGCGCTTTGAGCGACGCCAGCACCGGTTTGAGCGCGTAATCTACCGCGAGCATGTGGCCGATCGAACCGGCGGTGGCCAGCGGCAGGACGACTTTATGGTCGAGCGCGCGCTCCGGCAGTAAATCCAGCAATGTCTTCAGCGCACCGGAAAACGAGGCTTTATAGACCGGCGTTGCCACGATCAATCCATCGGCGCTTGCCAGTTCAGCATTCAGCTGTTTGAGCTGCGGGCTGGCGAAATTTGCGAACAGCAGGTCGTCAGCGGAAAAATCCTGAATCGTATAGGTGAAAACCTCGACGCCGCGGCTTGCCAGCCACTGATGGCTGAGCGCCAGCAGGGAGGAAGAACGTGAAGGTTGTCGCGGGCTGCCTGCGATTGTTATAACGCGCATCTCTCTTCCTTATAACAAAAAGTAATAGAACCATTATTTTCTTTAACAAAGTGAAGTAAACGTAACAGGGGGACGCCGCGCACCGGAAATCTCAATTTTGGCTATGAATAGTTTGAAAACGGATAAAGCAGGGATGAAGCGGGCGCGGAGGGATAAAAGTAAAATTAAGGTAAATAAAAAGTAATCGTTTGCGTACGGAAACAATTATTGTGCCAATCCGCCGGTTATCGTTTCCAATTGCCCGACGCTTAGTCGATAATACCGCCCCGTCTAGCCACCGGGAATCCAGGAGTCTCCATGTATTATCCTTTTGTCAGGAAAGCACTGTTTCAGCTCGATCCAGAACGCGCCCACGAGTTAACCTTCCGTCAGTTAAGCCGCATCTCCGGCACCCCCCTTGAGTTTTTAATTCGTCAGTCCGTTCCGGCCAAACCGGTGACCTGCATGGGATTAACCTTTAAGAACCCGCTGGGGCTGGCTGCTGGCCTGGATAAAGACGGCGAATGTATTGATGCACTCGGCGCAATGGGATTTGGTTTTGTGGAAGTGGGAACCGTGACGCCGCGCGCGCAGGCGGGTAATGATAAGCCACGTTTATTCCGTATCGTTGAAGCAGAAGGCCTGATTAACCGCATGGGTTTCAATAATCACGGCGTGGATAATCTGGTGAATAACGTCAAAAAATCCCATTTTGGCGGTATCCTGGGGATTAATATCGGCAAGAATAAAGATACGCCGGTCGAGCAGGGTAAAGATGATTATCTGACCTGTATGGAAAAGGTATATCCGTACGCGGGTTATATCGCGGTGAATATTTCTTCACCAAACACGCCGGGATTACGTTCACTGCAATACGGTGAAGCGCTGGATGATTTACTGGCGGCGATTAAAAATAAGCAGCTTGAACTTCAGCAACGTCATCAGAAATATGTGCCAGTTGCTGTGAAGATCGCGCCGGATCTTTCTGAGGAAGAATTGATCCAAATAGCCGACAGTCTGGTGCGTCATAATATGGATGGCGTGATTGCGACTAACACGACGCTCGATCGTAAACTGATCCAGGGCCTTAATCATTGTGATCAGGTTGGCGGACTGAGCGGTCGCCCGCTGCAATTGCGCAGCACAGAAATTATCCGCATGCTGTCAAATGAATTACAAGGTCGTCTGCCTATTATTGGCGTCGGTGGCATTGATTCACTGACGGCAGCGCGTGAAAAAATGGCAGCCGGTGCATCATTAATTCAAATCTATTCCGGATTTATCTTCCGCGGGCCAGGTTTGATCAAAGATATTGTTACCCACCTCTGATATTTTTCATCCTTAAGGCGAGTCAGGGGTTTATTTATTAACCCGGCTCGTCTATATTTTGTCCACTGACCATTATTCAGGCTCAGGATTTGTCTGATATCCGTTCGTAATAAAAAATTCTATTCTTATCGGATCGGGTAACAATAGAACATCACGAACAATCAGGCAGAGGGCATCGCGCAAACAGGATGACGAAATGAAAATCAAACCAGATGATAATTGGCGTTGGTATTTTGATACTGAACATGACCGGCTTATGTTGGATCTCGCTAATGGCATGATTTTCCGTTCCCGATTCCCCGCTAAAATGTTAACGCCGGATGCGTTCGGCGATATGTCATTTTGTGTCGATGATGCGGCGCTGTATTTTGATTTCGAAGAACAGTGCAAACATATTCGTCTGGCCGCAGAACAGCGCGCCGAATTAGTATTAAATGCATTAGTCGCTTTTCGCTTTTTAAAACCACTGATGCCGAAGAGCTGGCATTTCAGTCAGCAACACCGTCCATTCCAGCCAGCAAACGGTCAGCTTGCGCAGGTGCAGGTAATGGAAAGTGGTGAGCAGGCGACATTACTGGTGGTTGAGTCCGGTGATAACGCCAGTCTGTGCCTGCTGGCGCAGGAACGTCTGACAGTGGCAGGGCGCGGGATGGTGTTAGGGGATGCGATTAAAGTGATGCATGACCGGCTGATGCCAGCGGCATTCCGGGTAGACAGCGATGTCTACGATCAGGCAGTTTAAGTTGTTTATTCCGGTTAAAACTGCCTGACCCTGCGTTAACTGCGCTTTCTAGCCGATAATAATATCTGAGGCCGGAATGCAGCTGCACGACAATATCATTCCGTCTTTGCCCACGGCACTTTCTTTCAGCGGCGAAACTTTTCCCTCTTGTAATGTCATTTTGCAGGCACCACATATTCCCGCACGGCACGAATACGGGATCCGCAATCCCTGCAATTCCAGTTGTTCGAGCAGAATCTGCTGATTATTCCCGGTGAACTGCGTGCCCTGATAATTGATGGTCACGTCCTGCGCAGTGCTTTTCGGCGCGTCGACGTTTTCAACCACTTCACCTGCGCCGTAAGGCCGCGCTGGTTTAGTGGCCAGCACCTCAACGCTGTCGCCCGCGCGGATCACGCCGGTATTTCGCGCAATCATATTCTGGCCGAAATCCACGTCGCCATCGCTCGCAGTGCGGTAGCCCTGCAAAGTTTTCAACGGTTCGCCACGCGGATGTTTACGTCCGCGCTCAATGCTGACAGTGGTGAAAATACAGCGGCTGCAGGGTTTGACCAGATCGAAAATGACTTCGCCGATACGGATCGTCTGCCAGGTATCTTCGGCATACGCTTGCGCACCACTGACCACAATGTTGGGCCGGAATTGCTCAACGCGTACTCCGCCCGGGCAGCGGCGCTGTAAATCCTGCATCGACGCTTCATTGATCAGCAGATAAGGAAAGCCGTCGGCAAACGACAGCGGAACTTCCGGATGTTTTTTCACACGGCGTGTCGGTTCTTCGCCTACCCAGCGAAGCTGGACGTCACGCTTTAAATAAGCACTTAACCAGCGATTTACCGGTTCCGGCGCGATGAGTGAGGTAAACTGATTGCCCCAGACTTCAGTCGGTGAGTTTTCACCGGCGAATTCACGGAATTTAACGCTGATGCTGTCGCCTTCAGGCGCAGAGATCATCAGGCCATCGGGCAGGATCACCGGGGTGAACAGGACAAGGTTGGGATACTGGCGGGCCGTAATAAAAGTGCCTTGCGTATCGGTAATCATGAACTGGCGGTCGAACGTCAGTCCTGTTGCTGTGACCAGTGCGTGTGAGACTTGCAGACCACGCATGGATTTGACCGGGTGTACGAATAAACGTGAAAGAATGGGCACTGAACGTCGCCTCTGTGTATATAAAGTCTTAAAGATAACCAGAGACTTTATGACAAGCGGTGGGGATTAGCTATAATGCGCAACAATTTTATTTTTGGTGATATGTCGATATGAACTCTTTGTTTGCCAGCACGGCGCGTGGACTGGAAGAACTGTTAAAAAGCGAACTGGAAACGCTGGGTGCGCAAGCCTGCAAAGTTGTGCAGGGAGGGGTGCATTTTGAAGGTGACGATCGCCTGATGTATCGGAGCTTACTGTGGAGCCGTCTGGCTTCGCGCATCCTGTTACCGCTGAATGAATTCAAAGTTCACAGCGATCTGGATCTTTACCTCGGCGTGATGGCGATTGACTGGCCGTCCGTGTTTGGCGTGGAAAAAACGTTTGCCGTGCATTTCAGCGGCCTGAACGACGAAATCCGTAACAGCCAGTACGGCGCGCTGAAAGTGAAAGACGCCATCGTTGACAGCTTCACCCGCAAAATGGACGAGCGCCCGAATGTGGCGAAACAGCAGCCGGACATCCGCGTTAACGTGTTCCTGCAACGTGATACCGCCAGCGTCGCGCTGGATCTCAGCGGTGAAGGCCTGCATCAGCGCGGCTACCGTGATCTGACCGGTCAGGCTCCGCTGAAAGAAAACCTGGCCGCGGCTATCGTGATGCGTTCAGGCTGGCAGGCGGGTACGCCGATGGTCGATCCGATGTGTGGTTCCGGTACGTTGCTGATTGAAGCAGCCATGATCGCCGCCGATCGCGCACCAGGCCTGCATCGCCAGCACTGGGGCTTTACCGGCTGGAGCAAATTTGACGCTGAACTGTGGCGTGAACTGACCGCCGAAGCGCAGGTTCGTACCCGCCGTGGCGTTCAGGAAACAACATCGCGCTTCTTCGGCTCTGATATTGAACGTCGTGTTATCGAGATGGCACGTGCCAACGCCCGTCGTGCGGGTGTGGCAGAACTGATCAGCTTTGAAGCTGCCGAAGTCGGCAAACTGGTGAATCCGCTGCCGGAAGGCCCGACCGGGACGGTGATCAGCAACCCGCCATACGGCGAACGTCTGGAAAGCGAACCGGCTCTGATTGCGTTGCACAACATGCTTGGCCGCATTATGAAAACACAGTTTGGCGGCTGGCAGCTCTCCTTGTTCAGTGCGTCACCTGAGCTGTTAAGTTGCCTCCAGCTGCGCGCTGAGCGTCAGTTCAAAGCGAAAAACGGTCCGCTGGAATGTGTGCAGAAAAACTACCAGCTGGCGGAAAACCCGACCGGCGCGGCAGGCGCGCAAATGGCAGAAGATTACGCCAACCGCTTGCGCAAAAATGTTAAGAAACTGGAGAAATGGGCCAAACAGCAGGGCATCGAATGCTATCGCCTGTATGACGCCGATTTGCCAGACTACAACGTGGCGGTTGACCGCTACGGCAGCAAAGTTGTGGTTCAGGAATATGCGCCGCCGAAAACGGTTGATGCGCAGAAAGCCCGTCAGCGTTTGTTCGACGTGATTAACGCCACAATGTCGGTACTGGATATTTCATCCAGCCAGCTGATCCTGAAAACCCGTGAACGTCAGAAAGGCACCAGCCAGTATGAGAAACTGGCACAGAAGGGCGAGTTCCTGCTGGTTGAGGAATTCGACGCTAAACTGTGGGTTAACCTGACGGATTATCTCGACACCGGTTTGTTCCTGGATCACCGTATTGCCCGCAAAATGCTCGGCGAAATGAGTAAAGGAAAAGACTTCCTGAACCTGTTCGCGTACACCGGCACGGCCAGCGTTCACGCCGGTCTGGGCGGTGCGCGGAGCACAACCACGGTAGATATGTCCCGCACCTATCTGGAATGGGCAGAGAAAAACCTGCGTGCCAATGGCCTGACCGGCCGTCAGCACCGCCTGATTCAGGCAGATTGTCTGTCTTATCTGGGCATGTGTGATGAACAATTCGATGTGATCTTTATCGATCCACCGACGTTCTCCAACTCGAAACGTATGGCCGACAGTTTTGACGTTCAGCGCGATCATCTGGCATTAATGAAAGATCTGAAACGCATTTTACGTCGCAACGGCACCATCATGTTCTCCAATAACAAGCGCGGCTTCCAGATGGATCTCGACGGACTGAGCAAACTGGGGCTGACCGCCAAAGAAATCACCAGCCAAACCCTGTCACAGGATTTCGCCCGTAATCGTCAAATTCATAACTGCTGGCTGCTGTCCCACGCCGGCGAGGAAAAATAAAGTTTATGTCGTTAATTAGTATGTCAGGTGCCTGGCTGTCATTCAGTGACTCGCCGCTGTTGGATAACACCGAATTACACATCGAGCCGAACGAACGCGTCTGTCTGGTTGGCCGTAACGGCGCCGGTAAATCGACGTTGATGAAAATCCTGAACCGCGAAGTGCCGCTGGATGACGGACGCATTGTCTATGAGCAGGACCTGATTGTGGCGCGTCTGCAACAAGATCCCCCGCGCAACGTTGAAGGCACAGTGTTTGATTTCGTCTCTGAAGGCGTTTTTGAGCAGGCGGAACACCTGAAAGCGTATCACGCGATTTCGCATCTGGTTGAAACCGACCCGAGCGAAAAGAACATGAACAAACTGGCGCAGGTGATGGAGATCCTCGATCATCAGGGCCTGTGGCAGCTCGACAGCCGCATCAATGAAGTGCTGCTGAAACTGGGTCTGGACGCGGATACCGAGCTTAAATCGCTGTCCGGCGGCTGGTTGCGTAAAGCTGCGCTGGGCCGTGCGCTGGTCAGCGCGCCGCACATTTTGCTGCTCGACGAACCGACCAACCACCTGGACATCGAAAGTATTGCCTGGCTGGAAGATTTCTTGAAAGAGTTCCAGGGCAGCATTATCTTCATTTCCCATGACCGTTCTTTCATCCGTAACATGGCGACCCGTATTGTCGATCTCGATCGCGGCAAACTGGTTTCTTATCCGGGTAACTACGAAGAATATCTGCTGGCGAAAGAAGAAGCGCTACGCGTTGAAGAATTGCAGAACGCAGAATTCGACAAAAAACTGGCGCAGGAAGAAGTGTGGATCCGCCAGGGCATCAAGGCACGCCGTACCCGTAACGAAGGCCGCGTTCGCGCATTGAAAGCCTTACGTCAGGAGCGTTCTGAACGTCGTGAAGTCATGGGCACCGCCAAAATGCAGGTCGTTGAAGCTTCGACTTCCGGCAAGATTGTCTTCGAAATGGAAGATGTCAGCTACGCGATTGCCGGTAAGCAACTGGTGAGCCACTTCTCTGCGCAGGTGATGCGCGGCGATAAAATTGCGCTGGTTGGCCCGAACGGCTGTGGTAAAACCACCTTGCTTAAACTGATGTTAAGTCAAATTAAGGCCGACAGCGGTCGCGTTCACTGCGGCACCAAGCTGGAAGTGGCGTACTTCGACCAGCACCGCGCCGAGCTTGATCCGGAACGTACTGTGATGGACAACCTTGCCGAAGGTAAGCAGGAAGTGATGGTGAACGGCCGCGCACGCCACGTGCTGGGCTATCTGCAAGACTTCCTGTTCCATCCGAAACGTGCGATGACGCCGGTGAAAGCGTTGTCTGGCGGCGAACGTAACCGTCTGCTGCTGGCAAAACTGTTCCTGCGTCCAAGTAACCTGTTGATTCTCGATGAACCGACCAACGACCTGGATGTGGAAACGCTGGAACTGCTGGAAGAGATGATCGACAGCTATCAGGGCACCGTAATGCTGGTAAGCCATGACCGTGAATTTGTTGATAATTCGGCCACCGAATGCTGGATTTATGAAGGCAACGGCGTGATTAACAGCTATGTGGGCGGTTACTTTGACGCACAGCATCAGCGTCGTAACCAGAAGCCAATTCGTCAGGCTGCTGTTACGGAAAATAAACCGGTGGCGCAACCGAAAGCAGAACCGGCCAAACGCACGGCGAATAAGCTCAGCTATAATCAACAGCGTGAACTGGAACAATTGCCTCTGCAAATCAGCGCACTGGAAGAAAAAATTGAAGCCCTGCAACAGAAGATGAGTGATGCTGATTTCTTCACACTTCCTCATGAAGAAACTCAGAAAGTGCTCACCGCTTTTGCTGCTGCAGAGCTGGAATTAGAGCAGGCGTTTGAACGTTGGGAAGCGCTGGAAGCGCAGAAAAACGGCTAACACTGCATTACGATTGGCAACCGGCGCAATGGAAATCCGGTTGCCAATATCCTTTGTCTTTGCGCTGTTGAGGAGTCGATAGTGTGTTCTGACGCCCATGACAATGACCCGCACATCCTGTGCCCCCAATGCGACATTCTGGTGGCCATACCTGGTCTGAAAATAGGGCAAAAAGCCGTTTGTCCCCGTTGCCATACGACGCTGACAACCCGCTGGAATGAGCCACGCAGACGTCCTGTCGGTTATGCAATCAGCGCGTTATTCATGCTGTTGCTGGCCAACCTTTTTCCTTTCGTCAATATGAACGTTGCCGGGCTGAGCAGTGAAGTGACACTGGTCCAGATCCCGCAGGTTTTAGTTTCTGAAGATTACGCCAGTATGGCGTCTCTGTTTATGATCGTGGTGCAGCTGCTTCCGGCAGTTTGCATGCTCTCGATTATCCTTCTTTGCTACGGCAACAAAATTCCTGTTCACTGGAAAGTGAGCATCGCGCGTACGCTGTTTCGGCTGAAAAGCTGGTGCATGGTGGAGATTTTTCTTGCCGGTGTACTGGTGAGTTTCGTCAAACTGATGGCGTATGGTGATGTGGGGATTGGCACCAGCTTTATCCCTTACGTTCTGTTTTGCCTGCTGCAACTGCGCGCTTTTCAATGCACCGATCGCTTCTGGATGTGGGAACACATCGAACCTGCACCTGAACTGGTTCAGCCGTTACGGGTCGGCGAGAGCGGTTTGCGCCAGGGGCTGCGCTCCTGCCACTGCTGCATGGCGATTTTGCCTGCGGAGCAGGAAGTGTGCGGGCGCTGTAAAAGCAAAGGTCACGCGCGACGTAAAAACAGTCTGCAATGGACGATGGCCCTGCTGGTGACGTCCATTTTGTTATATCTGCCGGCCAATATGCTGCCGATTATGATCACGCAGGTTCTCGGGAATCCGATGCCTTCAACGATCATGGCCGGTGTTGTGCTGCTGTGGAGTGACGGCTCGTACCCTGTGGCAATGGTGATTTTCATCGCCAGTATTATGGTGCCGACATTAAAAATGATCGCCATTGCCTGGCTCTGCTGGGATGCCAACAGCAATAAGCAAATTGACAGGGAAAGGTTGCATGTCATTTATGAAGTTGTTGAGTTTGTTGGCCGCTGGTCAATGATTGACGTATTTGTCATTGCGGTGCTGTCAGCCCTGGTCAGAATGGGGCAACTGATGAGTATATATCCGGACATCGGCGCGCTGCTGTTTGCAGGCGTTGTCATTCTTACGATGTTCGCCGCCATGACGTTTGACCCAAGGCTCATTTGGGATCGCGCTGGAATGAAGTCTGCAAAGGAGCCACAAGATGGCAGGAAATAACATGGCAGAACACGACGGAACTGCCAAAGTCGAAAAAATTAAACGCTGGTCTCCGGTGTGGATTGTGCCGATTGTCACTGCACTGATCGGGGCCTGGATCCTGTTTTATCACTACAGCCATCAGGGCCCGGAAGTCACGCTCATCACCACGACCGCGGAAGGCATTGAAGGTGGAAAGACCACGATCAAAAGCCGCAATGTGGACGTCGGCAAAGTAGAAACTGTCACGCTCAGCGACGACCTTCAGCAGGTCATCATTAAAGCCCGTCTGAATACCGGCATGGAAAAAATGCTGCGTGGCGATTCCGTATTTTGGGTGGTCAAACCGCAGATCGGACGCGAGGGTGTCTCCGGCCTTGGTACACTGCTGTCCGGCGCATATATTCAGCTACAGCCCGGTAGTAAAGGTGGCGAGAAAGAAGAATATAAGCTGGATGATTCACCACCGCTGGCGTCACCGGATGCGAAAGGCGTACGTGTTATTCTGGAAAGCGAGCGTTCAGGGCAACTGAATCCGGGCGATCCGGTGCTGTTCCGTGGTTATCAGGTCGGGACAGTTGAAACCAGCCACTTTGATCCTAAAGCCCGCAACATCAAATATCAGCTCTTTGTCCGTGCGCCATACGACACGCTGGTGACCGACAATGTGCGCTTCTGGAAAGACAGCGGAGTGAATTTCGACATGTCCGCCGCCGGTATGCGTGTGGAGATGGGGTCACTGACGACGCTGTTCAGCGGAGGCGTAAGCTTCGATATTCCGAACGGCTGGGCGCAGGGCGCTGAAGCGAAAAATGGCGATAACTATCAGCTGTTTGACGATCAGAAAAGTATTCAGGAATCACTGTATACGCGTCATATGGACTACGTGATGTTCTTCTCGGATTCCATCCGCGGGCTGCAAAAAGGCGCACCAGTGGAATTCCGCGGTATTCGTCTCGGAACCGTGGCCGAAGTGCCGTTCCCGATGAATGTGCTTAATCAGCAAATGTCAGATGATTACCGCATTCCGATCCTGATACGTATCGAACCAGACCGCTTCGCTCAGTTGCTGGGCAGCAATTTCAATATTGACGATCATATCCGTGATGGTATCGCACATGGTCTGCGCGCCTCCATGAAATCAGCCAACCTGCTGACCGGGGCGATGTATATCGATCTGGATTTCTATCCGAACGAGAAACCGTGGAAAGGACCGCTTGAAATAGCCGGGCATAAACTGCTGCCGACCGTGAGCGGCGGGTTTGCGCAAATCCAGCAGAAACTGATGACGACGCTGGATAAAATCAACAATCTGCCGATTGAGCCAATGATGCGTGAAGCGACCAGCACGCTGGCTGAAAGCCAGAGAACGATGAAATCTACGCAGAAAACCATTGAGTCTCTGAACGCGATTGTCTCGAGTAAAGAGATGAAAAATCTGCCTGCGGATATGCAGCAGACGCTCATTCAGCTTAACCGTAGCCTGAAAGGCTTCCAGCCCGGCTCACCGGCTTACGGCAATCTGGTTGGCGATATGCAGAGTCTGGATAAAACGCTGCGTGAGCTTCAGCCGGTATTGAAAACGCTGAATCAGAAAAGCAATGCACTGATTTTCGCCGCCCCTGGGCAAGATGATCCTCAGCCGAAGAAGGCCAAATAATGATGAAATGGATACCTGTCGTCTTAGCATTATTCCTGTCTGCATGCAGCAGCAGTAACGAGAAAACGTATTACCAGTTGCCGGTACTTAGCAGCACGCCAGTGGCGGGCAGTACGATGACATCCGGTTCAACCGCGCAGCGTCACTTGTGGGTTGAGCGGGTCAGCGTGGCTGATTATCTGGCGGGCACTGGTTTGGTTTATCAGACTAATGATGTGCAATATACACTGACTCAGAATAACCTCTGGGCCAGCCCGCTGGATCAGCAGCTCCAGCAATCACTGGTGACCTATCTGCGCCGTGATTTGCCGGGCTTCCTGGTTTCTTCGCAGGCGGGAGGCTCAGACGATCAGGATGTGCTGAACGTCAATGTCACCGGTTTCCATGGTCGCTACGACGGTATCGTCGTGGTTAGCGGAAGCTGGACGCTGACGCATGGCGGACAGACGGTTCAGCGTGATTTCGCGCTGAACCTTAAACAAAACGAAGACGGTTACGATGCGCTGGTCAGAACGTTAGCCACGGGCTGGCAGCAAGAAGCAGGCCAGATTGCATCGCAGATAAGATGACAATTTTTTAAGCTTAATATTTTTTAAGTTAAAGACAAAAAATCCCGGTTTCTGATTTTTCAGACACCGGGATTTTTTTAGGGCGATCAGCCAGATGAGTTTTTTGATGGCGCGATTAGTTCGCGGGCAATCGAATAAAATAGCTCACTAATATGACATTGGCGTGAATTTTGCGCATTGACCTCTCCCTCTATTACAGCTATTTGTTAGGTGTGGACGCAGAAGCGTACCACTGTTTTCTTTCCACCTGACCTGAATAATGAGGGATACAAGGCATGAAGAGACAAAAACGCGATCGCCTGGAACGGGCACAATCACGTGGATATCAAGCAGGTATTGGCGGACGCTCTAAGGAGATTTGTCCGTACCAATCATTAGATGCCCGATCACACTGGCTCGGGGGTTGGCGACAAGCCATGGAGGACAGGGCCGTTACCGCTTAAGCGGCTCCCCTGTCAGAATAAGGAACGACCTCCGCTGCGCGCGGAGGTTTTTGTTTATGGTTCTCTCAATGTTGCTCAAAAAACCATAAAAAACGGCGAGCATCAGGCTCACCGTTTGTCTGGCACGAACTGAAAAGGCTCTTAGAACGCGGCAGCGTCTTTGAATAGGCCGACTTTCAGATCCGTTGCCGTGTAGATAACTACGCCATCAACCAGAACTTCGCCATCTGCAACGCCCATGATCAGTTTACGGTTGATCACGCGTTTGAAGTTCAGGCGGTAAGTGACAAGTTTAGCCGTCGGCAATACCTGACCGGTAAATTTCACTTCACCTACACCCAGTGCGCGGCCTTTGCCTTCGCCACCGAGCCAGCCCAGATAGAAACCTACCAGCTGCCACATTGCATCCAGACCCAGACAACCCGGCATGACCGGATCGCCGATGAAGTGGCAACCAAAGAACCACAGATCAGGATTGATATCTAATTCAGCTTCAACATAGCCTTTGCCATGGGTGCCGCCATCTTCCTGCATCTTCACGATGCGGTCCATCATCAGCATGTTGCCTGATGGTAATGGAGGGCCGCCTGCGCCGAACAGTTCACTGCGGCCAGAAGCTACGAGGTCTTCTTTCGTATAGGAATCGCGTTTATCTACCATGTTCTATGTAAGCCTTATTTTATTGAAGGGCGGAGCTTAGCTTACAGCTGTAAGCTGAACAACTCCGATCAGCTGTGGTTGAACCAGTTCAACCAGCGAAGAGGCCACGGATAGCGCGGGCCGCCCTGAGACGTGACCAGCGCAATACGCTGCTGAATTAATCCCAGCAAACTCGCACGCTCTTCTTCAGCTTCTCCTTCGTTGGAGTAAATCAGTCCGGTCAGGATAGGCAGCGCTTCGTCTGCGCTATCAACTGCCCATAAGTGAAACTGGCCTTCACGAACGGCGTCAATCACCTGCGGATGCAGGCATAAATTACGCACGTTGCTGGTTGGCAGAATGACCCCTTGTTTACCGGTCAAACCGCGACGCTGACAAACCTCGAAGAAACCTTCGATTTTTTCGTTCACGCCACCAATAGGTTGCACATTCCCAAACTGATCGACAGAACCGGTCACCGCAATTTGCTGGTTAATCGGCTGCATCGACAGCGCACTGATCAGCGCACAGAGTTCAGCAAGGGAAGCGCTGTCGCCGTCCACTTCACCGTAAGACTGCTCAAACACAATCGAAGCGGAGAAGGGCAGAGGCTGGTCGAGTTCTAACTCGGATATCAGGAAGGCCTGCATAATCATCATGCCTTTCGCATGAAGATTGCCGCCTAATTCTGCTTTGCGCTCAACGTCGGTAAATTCGCCGTCGCCGGTGTGTACGACACAACTAATGCGTGAAGGTTCACCCAACGCGCGCGGGTGGCCGGGGTATTCCAGCACCGACAGCCCGTTAATTTGCCCGACCACTTCACCTTCGGTTTCGATGCGGATCTGGCCCAGCTCAATTTCATCCTGCATGCGTTCCTGAAGATAACTCTCGCGCCACGCACGTGCGCTGGACGCGGCTTCCAGTGCTTTGGCGCTCAGCAGCTCATCTTCATTATAGAGGGCAGCTTCGCTGAGTTGCGTGTTCAGCCAGACCGGATCGAGCGTCAGACTGCCCTGATCGGTGCTCTGGCGGATTGCCAGCTTAAAGAATTCAGGCCATGCATCGGCAGCAAGGCGGGGAATTTCCAGCTCATCGGCCAGCGTGTTGACATATCCGCACCAGGTTTCCATATCGCTTTCTTCTGTCAGCGGCAGGTCAGCTTCAAATTCGCCATAAATGGCAGAATCCATCAGCTCCGGTTCCATGTCACTCAGATCGCCCAAAGAGAGGCGGTCGCCAACCAGAATCAGACGGAGATCCAGTGGCATGGGGGGAATGGTAACCGGTAAAGGTTTGGTTTCATCCGGGGAAACCCAGTGATACATGCCTTCGGTGATCATCTGTTTCAGGCGAAGCCACATCAGCGGTTGAGCGATGAGTGTGCGGATAGACAGCACCAGAACACCGCCATTAACCTGATGAACCAGACCAGGTTCGAGCTGGATGAGATCTTTATGCACACGAACACAGCCAAACAGCTGCTCCGGCTCAAGCCACTCGCGATACTGGCAGGTGAACTTCGCGGCAAAGGCATCTTCCGCCGATTTTGCTGCGAGCAGGGTGACCTTACTGCCTTCGATATGATAGCGGTTGCCAGTCACTTCAGTGGGTTCAGGCAACAGATCGTTAACCGCCTGAGCAATGCGTGACAGATACTCACGGTTTTCCTGCGCCTTAAGCGTCATAAAGCGAGGGCGGGAGCGGGGATGACAAAACAGCGTTAAACCATTTTCCAGCCGGGGCTGTGTTCCAGCGAAATCGACAGGGGCTAACTGGGCTGCCGTTGCAAATATTGCCTCATAAGGCGCGGAGTCAGGCAGTAAAAGCTGCCAGTCAAGTCGGTTATTGGTCAATGTGTTAGCTGTTTTCTATAAAAAGGGAAAGAGCGATTATACAAGAATAAATCCGGCTGCATACAATGAGAGTCGCGACTGAACATGGCTTAGTGCACATTGCTGACCAGGTGCGCAAAAAATGGTCGATATATGCAGGTTTATTTGGGGTGAAAATTGAAATAAAGCTGTTATGCTTAGTAAAGTTACGGGGTCACCGAAGAGTTCACGATGAAATATCAGCAACTAGAAAATCTTGAAAGCGGTTGGAAATGGAAGTACCTAGTGAAGAAACACCGGGAAGGTGAGCGGATCACCCGTCATTTAGAGAACAGTGCCGCACAGGAATCCGTGAACCAACTTCTCAGTCTGGAAAATGAGCCAGTGAAGGTCACGGACTGGATTGTGAATAACATGAATCCGGCGCTGGAAAACCGGCTTAAACAAACTATCCGTGCGCGCAGAAAACGTCATTTTAATGCTGAGCATCAACATACCCGTAAGAAATCCATCGATTTAGAATTCCTCGTCTGGCAGCGGCTGGCAGGCCTTGCACAGCGTCGTGGTGCAACGTTATCTGACACCATCATTCAACTGCTTGAAGACGCAGAACGAAAAGAGAAATATGCCAACCAGATGTCTTCGCTCAAAGAAGACTTACAGCAAATCCTTGGTAAACAAGATCTCTGAGCCTTTTCTATCTCTGGTTGAAAGCCTTCTCCCGTTGTATTCGAATTGCTGAATGCAAAGCATAAAAAAACCCCGCCGAAGCGGGGTTTTTAGTATCTGTCGTTAAAGCTAAAGAGTGTTATTAAGCCTGTGGCTGAGTAACAGTATCTTTGTAGCCTTTAACTTCGATTTCTACACGACGGTCTGGTGCCAGGCAGTCGATCAGAGCAGCACGGCCTTTAACGGAGTCACAGGTAGAACCAGTAACTGGGTTAGATTTACCTTGACCTTGTGCAGAGATTTTGTTCGCAGGGATACCTTTAGATACCAGGTAATCCACTACGCTCTGTGCACGTTGCTCAGACAGTTTCTGGTTGTATTGTTCTGAACCGATACGGTCGGTGTAACCCAGAACGATAACTGAACCGTCTTTAGGATCGATTGAACTCAACTGGCTGTACAGCTGATCCAGAGCCTGTTGGCCTTCTGGTTTCAGAGTTGCTTTGTTGAAGTTGAACAGAACGTCAGACTTCAGAGTGAATTTCTTAGTTTCCACAACTGGAGCTGGTGCTGGAGCTGGTGCAACAACTGGTGCTGCAACATCATCCTGACCGAAACGGTAAGAAACACCTACAGACAGCATGCCGTTGTCTGGACGTGCGCCAACAGTCTGCGCGTCGCCGATGTTGTTAACCCACTGGTAATCCAGACGGGTAGCCCAGTTTTTGGTCACTGCGTATTCAACACCAACTGCTGCCAGTGGAGAAACACCAGTGTCGTGATCGCTTACGCGGCCAGCAGCACCGTTGTCGAATGCACCTTTAGAATCTGCACGCCAAACCATACCACCCAGACGGGTGTACAGGTCCAGATCGTCAGTCAGCGGGTAGCTCAGTTTAGCAGCCAGCTGAACGCCTTGTGCTTTGAACGCGCCGTTGTTTACGCTGCCTTTAGAAGGCATACGGCCAAGCCAGTCATATCCCATTTCAAAGCCCAGGTATTGGTTCGCTTGGTAACCCAAGAACGCACCTGCACCCAGTTGGCTTTCGTGGGTAGGGCCGTTGCCGATACCTTCGTAAGCATTTGCGAAACCAGTGTCATGGTATTGGGACCAGCCCAATTTACCACCGGTATACCAGGTGTTATCTTTAGGGGCGGCTTGCGCTACGGTAGCGAAACCTGCCAGTGCCACTGCTAATGCGATAGCTGTCTTTTTCATTTTGCGCCTCGTTATCATCCAAATAGGCAATTGAGCTTTAAGCTTTAAGCCCTTGGTTAAAATCCTTACGCCAAGATTCTTGCTTCAATTAAGAACTTGCCACTTTACGTTGGCATTATAGAGCAACCTTGGCGTTGTAAAGTCTACAACGTGGCGCGAAACTTACAAGCTTGAAGTGTTAACACCGTGGAAAAAAAGGGAAAAACGTACACATTTCTTAACGGCTTTGACTAATTGTTGACAAAAACTGGAGATAATCTGAGGCCGGAATACCCATTTTTACTGGGTTTGAAGCCGGTTTCAGCACAAATCACTAAGTTCCGTACTATTTTCGTAGGAACATTCCTATTTTGAACTAATGGTATACAGAAGAGTGAATTTTTACGGTGGAGTGATGTCTACTAGCTGAATTCTGTTCATTTGTTGGCTTCATAATGAACCCGTAGGACCCTCCCTGACGTGCTGCAATTTGCAGTCTTTCTCTTTCTGAATCATTCAAATCGGGTAACCACCCAAGCACAACACTGTAATTCCCCGTGAGCAACGCTTTTTCCATTGCATCAACTGTCGACATCGCGGTGATCTGATTTACCTGCACCATTTTATCGACCGGCAAACCCGATTGGGATAACCAGTGACGGCTCAGTTTCTGCTGGGGCGTGAGCCACAACAGCCAGCGGGATTGCATACCCAAATGCTGAAGCAATGGCAGAAGCAACTGCGCAAATGCTGGCTGGCTCGCACTATAAACGAACTCCGTGATCAGACCATTATTCAAGGACGCAGACGAATTTACCTGTGTGTGACTGACGGGCAAAGCAGACTGACTAAAATGATGATTTGTAAGATGTTGAGTGCGCATAGTGATATACCCCAGTAGGTTACTGTATGAATGTACAGTACTCTGGCGATGAGCAAAGATCAACCCAATTTTTCCAAGACATCTCGCAAATTTTGAAGGGAATATCCTCTGGCTGCATTTTATGTTTGTTGCCCATCTCTACATTGCGTATTTTGCTTTTAGCAGTACAGGTAACTTACATGGGATATATGGAATGAACATGAAAAGGATAACGCAATGATAAATCAATCAAAAAAAAGAGTGCTGGAGTGTCTGGAAATTTTTGCTTCTCTGGGGGATGTGCGTGCCCGAACCCAGTTTGGCGGCTTCAGTTTATCTGCTAATGGAGCCATGTTTGCACTGGTTTCAGACGGCGATTTATATCTGCGAGCCAGTGCTGAAACTGAGGCACATTTTTGCCGGAAGAAGATGGAGAGATTGATTTATCGTAAGCGCGGGATGGATGTGAGGTTACGTTATTTTAAGGTGAATCCTTCGCAGTGGGAAGATTCAGACGTTGTGCGAAAGCTGGGCAAATATTCACTTAAAGGAATGCTTCGTGAAATCGAATTACGCAAAAATAATGAAGCCGGGCGGCTTAAAGATTTACCGAATCTTTCTCTGGCTCTGGAGCGGTTGCTCTGGCAGGTGGGGATAGCAAATTCGGGCGATCTGCGTACACAAGGCGCGTGTAAGACCTACCTGAAACTCTGCGCGGTGAAAAAGAAGAGTCTGGGTATTAACTTGTTAATGGCGCTGGAGGGCGCCATTTTGGGATATCACGAGGCCGCTTTGCCGGTGGCTTCCAGAGAAATACTGACTCAATGGTTTAACCACCAGCAAGAACAACCATCCGACACAATGCACTAAGTTTCACCGGATCCGGACAGGCTGTCAGTCATGGCTCTGAACGGGCAGAATTCTACTGTTAAGACTGGTGAGCTCTGGAAGATGGGCCACCAGCAATCCGATTTGCTGCAAGACAAGCTGTTCCTTGCTGTCTGAATCTGTCGTCCGCATCTGGATCTTTGCCGTCAGTTGATCCAGGGCTTTTTGTATCCGCCCGGCTTCAGAAGGCAAATGGTGCAATGCACCGTCAACACAGCAGACCGCGTCATCAAGCAGCCTCAGTGTTTCGGTATCACTGAGTTTTTCGCGATGCGCCCCCAGCGCTGAAATATAGCTCAGCATGGTGTGATTCAGGCACAACAAGCGAAACGCCGCTTCCAGCGTGGCAGGATCGTTATTCTTCTCCGAACTCATGTTCGAAACCACCGACGCCAGTTCAGCATCGCAGTTGTGTGCGTCACGGCGAGCCAGACGGTAATCCAGACTGTTATCTTTGCCCTGATGGTATTGCACTAATATCGCATCTAGATACCGGCAGTTTGCGTCGAACGTTTTGCTGACGACTTTATCAATCTGCCTGAATTTCCAGTCCGGCCAGATGAACGTCACGGCGGCCCACGCAATAGCACAGCCAATCAGCGTATCGATGATTCGGGGTATCGCAATCTCAAAACCTTCGCCCAGCAAGTTGAAGCACAGCAACACCAGCAGGGTGATGAACATCGTTGCCTGCGCGTATTGCACGGTGCGGAAGGCAAAGAACAATAATCCGCTGATCACAATCAGGATCATTTGCCCTTCAACCGACGGTACGAAGTACAAAATCGGAATGCCGATCGCGATCCCGGCCAGTGTCCCGATGATCCTCAACGCCAGCCTGCGGCGGGTCGCGCTGTAGTTCGGCTGACAGACAAACAGGCTGGTCAGCAAAATCCAGTAACCGTGGCTCAGGCCGCTGACCTGTATGAATACGTAGCCGATAAACAGCACCACCGACATGCGCACCGCATGACGAAACAGGACGGACTGTGGCGTGAAATGCCGGGAAATGCGCAGCCAGATATCATCCAGCCCGGTGAGCTTATCGTCGACGAACGGACTTTTTCCTGTCTGATTTTCCGGTAATGATTGCTCTGATTCGATATTTGCCAGTTGCGCGTCAATCGCGTGCAAATTTCTCAGAAGGTGGCGCAGTGCCTGGAGCATTTCCCTATGTTCGCCCTGAGACTCCAGTCGTTTCAGCGCTTCTTCAAGGCGGGAAAACGCCCGCTCGAACTGGCTGTTATGCGTATATTGCTGGCGATACAGGATGCACTGGGAAAGCTGCAAACAGGCGCGGGCCTGCATACTCATCAGACGCTGGAAACGGAAAAGGATATCGCTGTGATGAAACTGCTCGCTGAGTTTGAGGTATTTCACATGTGACGAACTGGCGCGCTCATGAATATCCTGCACCACAAAATAATAGTGCAGGGTCCGGCGCGTACCTTTCTGTCCGCGGTCGCCTTTCAGGCGGGTTTGCAATGTGTTTTTGGTCTGATTCAGCGTAGAAACCAGCTGGCCGTTAGCCATGGCCAGTTCCACCAGTTGCTGATTATTGTCTTCCTGATCAGGGTCAAAAAGCGTCGCTTTAGCTTCCAGATAAGCCGCGAGCTGCGTGAAACAGCGGGAAATCTGATCCTGAAGCGGCCGGATGGGGAAAATAATATGCCCGGCCAGCGTCAGCAGGTTATACCAGATGGCGCCGGCGAGCAGGATCAGAGGCTGCTGATACCAGATGTGATACATACTGGTGCCGAGCATCGTATAGATTGCGATGAGCAACGCACCGAACGCAATCGTGGCGTAACGTTGTCCAAGCGCGCCCAGCAGGATAAAACCGCAGGTTGAAATCATCAGCCCGGGCGCGAATAACCAGGGGTAGGGAAACAGCAGTTCGATAGACGCCGAAGCGATAAAAAAGCAGACCAGAGTGATGAGCAAATTGCGTAAGCGCCCTGCCAGACGATCGTCCAGATCTGCCAGCGCAGCCGCCACCACGCCGAGCGTCAGAGGAATGGTCAGCGTTATCTGACCCAGCCACCAGGGCATTGCGGCGGCACCCGCCAGCGCAATGAAAATCCTGATGTGGTAAAGCACATTGCTGTTATAGGCATAACGCCTCAAACCCGGTGCAATAGAAAGCACGGAAAAACCCCACGGTTAACTTCAAAAATGAAAAATCAGCGAATGCGTCCGTTTTTTAGCTGACGGCTGGCATTGGCTTCACGAACTTGTTTTGCCAGTTCGACGGAGACCACTCTTCGTCCTACCGGCCAGAGTGCGATGGCGGCGATTTTAAAGTTCGCGATCCCCACCGGAATACCGATAATGCTGATACATTGAGCGATGCCAGCCAAAATGTGTGACAAGCATAACCACCAGCCGAAAAAAATAAACCAGAAGATATTCAACAGGGTTCCGCCACCGGACATCAGCGCGCTGCGTTTTTCCGGGTACAATTCGTCAACATGCACCGCTTCGTTGCCAAAAGGCATCAGTGAAAGACGGGTGATTTCCCAGCAAGAGCGGGTCAGCGGCAAGGTGAATATCAGCACAATGCTCACCAGCGTAGCGAATAACCAGGCGAGAGTGGTGAAGAAACCGCCTAAAACGAAGTTAAGAATATTGAGTACAGTGCGCATATCGACTCTTCCCGAAGATATTAATAAGTTGAAAAATTTCAGGTTAACTAAAAAGAAACACCGTCTTATTCTACCCTGTTTTGGAATGTGGATCGCCTCTGCAAATCAAAGGTAAACTCTTAAAACGACTTGCATGTAAAATAAGAAATATTACTTTTCCGTCAGGAATTAAAGAGAAAAAACGGTGTGATGATATGGAATTGAAATCGACCTCTTTCGGGAAACATCTGGCGCAGCATCCCTATAACCGGGTGCGTCTGCTTAATGCAGGCGTAGAAGTCAGCGGCGACAAACATCACTACCTGATCCCTTTTAATCAGCTTATCCAGATCCGCTGTAAACGCGGCATTGTCTGGGGCGAGCTTGAATTTGAATTGCCCGAGGCAAAAGTTGTCCGCCTTCACGGCACTGAGTGGCAGGAAACGCAGCGTTTTTATCAGCACCTTCTCAAAATCTGGCAGGCCTGGAGTGAGGAGATGAGTGGCGTCAGCGCAGGCGTTCTGCACGGGCAAATTGAAAAAATCACGCACATTGAAGAGCAGGATAAGTGGTTTAAAAGCGCCGATTTGGCTGACGTCCAGAAAGACATCACCGGGGCATTTTCCGCCATTCCTGTCCCCGTCGGGCGTCTCAATGATTTCGATAATTGCCGCGAAGATTATCACACCTGCTTACGCTGGCTTGAGCAGGGAAAACGCAGCGTCGATAAACGCAATCTGGCCTGGACTGACCGGGTGATTGCGCAAAATCAGGACTTCTTTGATACCGTCGAAGTTTCTCCGCTAAACGAAAGTCAGTGTCGCGCGGTGGTGAATGGCGAAGACGCGGTCCTGGTGCTGGCCGGTGCTGGCAGCGGCAAAACCTCGGTGCTGGTGGCGCGCGCAGGCTGGTTGCTGCGCCGTCAGGAAGCGGTACCGGAGCAAATTCTGTTGCTGGCGTTTGGACGTCAGGCTGCGGAAGAAATGAACACGCGTATAAAAGAACGTCTGCATACCGACGGGATCAAAGCCAAAACGTTCCACGCGCTGGCTTTGCAGATTATTCAGGAAGGCAGCAAGAAAGCGCCAAAAATTAGCAAACTGGAAACTGATGCTAAAGCGCGCCGCAGCCTGCTTATCAAAACCTGGCAGGAACAATGCGCTGGCAAGAAAGTGCAGGCCAGCGGCTGGCGGCAGTGGATGACCGATGAGCTTGAATGGGATGTGCCGGAAGGGGATTACTGGAAAAATAAATCGCTGGCCGAACGTCTGGGCAGCCGTCTTGAACGCTGGCTGAGTCTGATGCGCACGCACGGCGGAAGCCAGGCCGAAATGATTGAGAGCGCACACGAAGACGTGAAAGACCTGTTTTCTAAGCGCATCCGCCTTATGGCTCCGTTTCTGAAAGCCTGGAAAACGGCGCTGAAAGAAGAGGGCGCGGTGGATTTTTCCGGGCTTATTCATCAGGCCGTGAACATTCTGGAGAAAGGCCGCTTTGTCAGCCCGTGGAAACACATTCTCGTCGATGAATTTCAGGACATCTCCCCGCAGCGCGCGCTGTTGTTGTCGGCATTGCGCAAGCTGAATAAGCGCACCAGCCTGTTTGCGGTGGGCGATGACTGGCAGGCGATTTACCGTTTCAGCGGTGCAGAGCTTTCCCTGACCACCGCTTTTGCAACACACTTTGGCGAAGGGGCCCAGTGCGCGCTCGATACCACTTACCGCTTCAACGACCGCATCGGTGAAATCGCCAATAAATTTGTTCAGCAGAATCCTTATCAGCTGAAAAAACCGCTGAACAGCCTGACGAAGGGCAACAAGAAAAACGTGGTGATCTTGCCGGATGAACAGCTGGAAAAGCTGCTGGATAAGCTCAGTGGTTATGTCACTGCCGATGAAAAAATTCTGGTGCTGGCGCGTTATCATCATTTACGGCCACAGATTCTGGAAAAGGCCGTTACCCGCTGGCCTAAGCTGAATCTTGAATTTATGACGATCCACGCCAGTAAAGGTCAGCAGGCGGAATACGTCATTATTGTCGGGCTGCATGAAGGCAACGACGGCTTCCCGGCTCCGGCGCGTGAATCGGTGCTGGAGCAGGTCTTATTACCGGAACCTGAAAACTTCATGGGTGCCGAGGAACGGCGGTTGCTGTATGTGGCGATGACCCGCGCGAAGCATCAGGTCTGGTTAATGCAGGATAAAGCATGTCCTTCCATTTTTGTGGAGCAGCTGGAAGATATCGGCGTTCCGGTGCAAAGAAAACCCTGATAACAAAACGCCCGGTCAATGCCGGGCGTTTTGTTAATGAAAGCATGACAAATACGCAGTTGCGCGTATCACTCTTTCAGGCGTGCCCATAAATAACGCTGATAATCAGGGATAGTAATATCCACTTCTGACTGGAACAGTGGAGAGGCAATCAGGAAATCCGCCGTCGCCACATTGGTGGCGACCGGAATATTCCACACGGTTGCCAGACGCAGCAGGGCCTTCACATCCGGGTCGTGAGGAACGGCATTGAGCGGATCCCACAGGAAAATCAGCAGATCAATTTTTCCTTCCGCAATCAGGGCACCAACCTGCTGGTCACCGCCCATCGGGCCACTCAGCATACTTTTTACCGTAATTCCGGTGCTGCGCTGAACCATATTCCCGGTGGTGCCGGTGGCATAGAGAACGTGTTGCGACAGTTCAGCAACGTTTTTATCCACCCATTTCATCAGGGTATTTTTGCAGTGGTCATGCGCGACCAGGGCAATGTGTTTTTGTTTGGCGATCGTACGGGTCGTGTATTCCATCTAATTCCCTTCAACGCGAAAGTAAGAGTGGAACACAGAATACTGAAACTCTGTTTTACTGCATAGCGCGGGGGGAACAATTCGGCATTAAGAAAGAGAATGCGTGATGCAGATTAAGTTACGAGGCGCGTTCTTGTTTTTCCGGCAGTTTAAACCAGAGCAACAATTGTTCGATACCCGCATTGGCGGCCAGACGCGTCCAGAGCGGATGAAGATAAGCGATGGAAATTTGCGAAGGAACATCACTCGCCAGCGCCGATTTTCTGTCGGTATTCCCTCTGGCAAAAGAAGGTACAGCAGCCCGTGCGCCGGATAAGTTATACGTCATCATGAGCTTTTCAGCGGCAGCCGTATTGCCCGGATTAAAGAGGCTCAGGACATCGCGTTGGGTTACCAGAGTTTTTCCCTGATCATCCACCAGCTGATAATTCATTTGCTGACTGAACTGGGCGGTGTCTTTTTCATTGCTCAGTGAAGGCAGGACGAAGGAAACTGAGCGGCTTCCTTTGGCATTGAATGTGACAATCAGCGCCGGAGAGTGATAAATCAGCGCGTTTTGCGCGGCAGCAGGGTGCAGATTTTTGCTGACCTGAAACAAAATCTGATGCTGCCCGCCATCCAGCTCAAGGCTGTCTGCTCCTTTCAGGATCGCGCCAGACATCTGTTTGCCGTCGATAACCAGCACATCCACATCCGCAGACAGTTTGAGTGAGGTCGCAGAAGCTGACGCCATCAGGCTGAAGCTCGCTAATGCGACCAGCGCACGACAGACTTTCATTCTTCTCTCCTCAGACACATCATTGCTCATCCTCCATTATTCAGTAACGGCGATTGTGTGTCAAAGTTTTACAAAATGTTTTAATTTCACATAAGGCAATTCCGCACACCGATCCTTTTTGCGCCAGGCCCTGTCGAAACGGTCAGGCTGCGTTACACTTAGCGGAGACTGGTCAAAAGGAGATAACCCCGTGCAAGACAATGATATTCGCAAAATTCTTGAGGACGTAAAAACGATCGCTCTGGTGGGTGCCAGCGATAATCCTGGCCGCCCGAGTTATGGCGTCATGGCCTATCTGCTTTCTCAGGGATATAAGGTCATTCCGGTCAGTCCAAAACTGGCAGGGCAGGAACTGCTGGGGCAAAAAGCGGTGGGATCGCTGGCTGAAATCGCAGAACCGGTGGATATGGTCGATGTTTTCCGTAATGCGGAAGCCGCTTACGGTGTAGCGCAGGAAGCCATCGCAATTAAAGCAAAAGTGCTGTGGCTGCAACTGGGCGTGATCAACGAACAGGCCGCTGTGCTAGCAAAAGATGGCGGGCTGAAAGTGGTGATGGATCGCTGTCCGAAAATTGAAATCCCACGTCTGGGCATGGAAAAGTAACCGTCTCAAGTAGTGGTAAGACGAAAAAAAACCGGCCCAAATAGCCGGTTTTTCATTATACGTGCGCGGCACGATCAGTTGCGCAGACGCGGTGCCTGTAACTGACTGCGGATAGAAGCGGCCAGGTCATCCAGAGACGTTTGTTCCGGGTGCGAGCGGGCAGCTTCATGGTCAATCTGAATTTCTGCCAGATACGTGTGAACCGGCTGGCCTTCTTCATCTTCCATTACCACGTGATACCAGGGCGCGGCACGCATTGAATCGTCAGCGGCAACGTCATCGACGCCGGGTTTTTCGAGTGAATATTCCGCGTCGACGTCAATTACCACGCCTAAATAGCCTAACAGTCTGTGGCGAACTTGCTGGCCGATACCGTATTTGCTGGCAATCATAGTCATCTCCCAAAATCATCATTAATCTCTATATGGAGATAAAATGTGCTATTTCAAGTTTTGACCGCTTAATCTGCTAAAAATTCTGCGACGCGCTGCCGGAACAGCACGTCGAGATCATCGGATTAATTCATCACCAGGCAGGCGAAGCCCTTCAGGTATAAACCTTCCGGATACGCGCCGGTCACCGGGTGATCGGCAGCCTGACGGAATTGTTCCACGAACTGAATTTCGCGACCGGCATCCAGTGCGGCGTCAGCGAGGATTTTCTGGAACAAATCGGTTGGCAGCAGACCGGAGCAGGAGAAGCTCAGCAGAATTCCGCCCGGACGCAGCAGCTGAATCGCCAGCATATTGATATCTTTGTAGCCACGACAGGCGCTCGCCAGCTGGTTTTTGTTCTCAACAAATTTCGGCGGATCCATCACAATCATGTCGAACTGCTGGCCTTCCGCGCGGTATTTACGCAGCAGCTGGAAAACGTCTTCGCGAACGAATTCGGCTTTCGACAGATCCAGTTTGTTCAGCTCAACGTTCTGACGCGCAACGTCCAGCGCGGCCTGAGAAGTATCCACGTTGGTGACTTTGGTGCAGCCGCCCATCAGCGCAGACACGGCGAACGCGCCGGTGTAGGAGAAACAGTTCAGCACATTGCGGTCTGCGGCATAGCTGCGTGCGGCAAAGCGGCTGTCACGCTGATCAAGATAGAAACCGGTTTTATGGCCTTCTTTGATATCAACCAGAAGGCTCATGCCGTGTTCCTGAATCGGCAGCAGGGCAGGCGGTTCTTCACCGACAACATGGCCCTGAACCAGTTCCAGGCCTTCTTTTTTACGCACCGCAACGTCGGAACGATCCCAGATTGCGCATTCCGGATAGCAGTGTTGTAAGGCGGCAATCAGCGGCGCGCGCTGGTATTCAGCACCGGCAGACAGCAATTGCAGCACAAGGAAATTCTGGAAACGGTCAATGGTGATGCCCGGCAGACAGTCGGATTCACCGGCAATCAGGCGGTAACCGTCCAGCCCGTCGCGTTTGGCGATATAATCACGCCAGCTTTGCGCCTGCTGTAAACGGCGGATGAAAAAATCAATATCGATATCTTCATCTTGCTTGAAAGTCCAGACACGGGCACGGATCTGGGATGACGGTGAATAAGCACCGCGCGCCAGCCATTTCCCCTGACTGTCTACAATATCAATAGTATCGCCGGAATTGGCTTTACCCTCGACGCGCTGAACAGCGCCGGAAAACACCCACGGGTGGCGGCGTAAAAGTGATTTTTCGCGGCCTTTGGCCAGAATTAAACGTGCAGTCATAAAATTAGGTTCTGTCGGTTCGGAGACAAAAAAGAGCGACATTGTCCGGTCATGCAGGTGAAATTGCAACGAACCATACCGCTAACGGAGAGAAAAATTATGGCAAAAGTCAGTATAGCCGCCTATGTCTACGGCATGGTGCAGGGTGTCGGTTTTCGTTTTGCGACACAACATCAGGCTACCGGATTAGGGCTGACCGGTTATGCAAAAAATCTTGATGACGGCAGCGTCGAAGTGGTGGCGTGCGGCGAACAGGAGAAAGTGGATCAGCTGCTAGCCTGGCTGAAACAGGGCGGCCCGAAACATGCGCGGGTTGATCGTGTGCTGAGTGAGCCCGCCGCTCCCGGTCATTACACCGATTTCAAAATCAAATACTGAGCATTACAGGCATTTTACCGGTTTTGGCAGGCCTGCGATTTTGGTCGCCTGTTTGGCCGGGCCTTTCGGGAACAGCCTGAACAGATAGCGGCTGTTGCCTTTCTCTTCACCGTATTTCTGGGCCATCGCTTTCACCAGCATGCGCACGGCCGGTGATGTATTGAATTCGAGATAAAACTCGCGCACGAAACGCACCACTTCCCAGTGCGCATCGGTAAGCAGAATGCCTTCTTCTTCTGCCAGCAGCGGCGCCATGCCTTCCTGCCAGTCATTACTGTTTTTCAGGTAACCCTGAGCGTCTGTTTCTATTACCTGACCGTCAAACTCCAGCATACAACCTCTGACCTGTAAAAATGCAGCCGACAGTTTATCAAAAAGCCCCGTCTGACAAAATAAAAAGCCCCGCACGGTGGCGGGGCTGGAACGAATTACTTGTGTAATCAGTTACGTGATGACATCCCGAGAATGCTCAGCAGGCTGACAAACACGTTGTAGAGCGACACATACAGGCTGACCGTGGCGCGAATATAGTTGGTTTCGCCGCCGTGAATAATATTACTGGTCTCCCACAGGATCGCGCCCGCTGAGAATAGAATAAACAGGCAACTGATCGCCAGCGACAGCGCCGGAATTTGCAGGAACAGGTTCGCGATAACCGCGACCAGCAGCACGACAAAGCCCGCCATCATCATGCCCGACAGGAACGACATGTCTTTTCGCGTGGTCAGCACGTAAGCAGAACAACAGAAGAAGACCAGAGCCGTACCGCCAAGCGCCAGCATAATAATGTCACCGGCACCCACGGAAAGCAGGGAACTCAGCAACGGTCCGAGCGTATAGCCCATGAAACCGGTCAGCGCGAAGGCTGACAAAATACCCGCCGGGCTGTTCGCCGTGCGGTAAGTCAGGAACATCAGGCCATAGAAACCGACGATAGTCAGCAGGAAGCCTGGTGCAGGTAAGCGGAGAACTGTACTCGCCGTCGCAGTGATCGCCGAAACGCCGAGCGTCAGTGCTAACAGGAAATAAGTATTACGCAACACCCGGTGTGTGCTTAACAACGAGCCTGCGCGTGATGACGTAGAGGCAGCGTAACGATCCATAATAAAATTCTCACTTTTAACAAAACGTTGGAGTCGGTGAAAATACAGTCAGACTGGAGTGTAAGTAGTTGCGTGACGTCATTAAAGACGTTTTACCCTTCTTTACCTCCCTAAGCGCCGCCAGACGGGGTTTCCTGATGCCAAAATCGCCGTAATGATGCTTAAATCGCCGCTTGAGAACCGAATGCCTGTTTTTCAGGCAATTGAATGCAATCAGGCTTTACAACCCGATCGGCTATGTTTATAGTTCGCTTCGTTGCGGAGGGGTGGCCGAGCGGCTGAAGGCACCGGTCTTGAAAACCGGCGATGGGAAACCATTCAAGAGTTCGAATCTCTTCTCCTCCGCCATATACAACACAAGAAAGCTGCTAAGAAATTAGCGGCTTTTTTTGTGTCTGAAATTTGTGAAGCTGATTTAAATGCTCATTAAATCAACAAAATAGACTGAAAATAATGTTTGCATCTTTTTTCCGGTCTTGTATACTACGCCCCGTACTGAACGACTGATGTCGCAAAGTGCTTGTTGTTTACGGAGGGGTGGCCGAGCGGCTGAAGGCACCGGTCTTGAAAACCGGCGATGGGAAACCATTCGAGAGTTCGAATCTCTCCTCCTCCGCCATAAACAACACATTAAAGCTGCTAAGCAATTAGCGGCTTTTTTTGTGTCTCAAATTCGGGAGTTTGCGCGAAGACGTGCTGTTGTGCGGGCACGAAACGCCCGCAGTGGGTGAATAAAACGGCTAAAAACTACGGTAAGAAAACGTGCGCATGACCTTCCACGCAGATATCTACTGCGGATCCCACTGAAATATCCCTCTGGCTGACCATCCTGATATCGAGTATCTGCTTGCTGTCAGTAAGCTCAAGGCTGAGCGTCGAGATGAATCCGGCAAAATCAATGCTGACCACTTTTGCCAGACAGTGCGCCGCGCCGGTCAGTTTTTCTGCGGGCGTAACGTGGATTTGCTCAGGGCGCAGCATGATGCGGGTGTTGCCTGTACGAAAAGCATTATCCACCGCGATATTTCCCAGCGCGCAGTGCGCCCGGCCGCGTTCAAGGCGTGCGTCCAGCAGTAACGTTTCCCCTAAAAATGTGGCAGTCAGCTCGTCTGCCGGACGCAGATATATTTCCTGCGGCGCACCGACATGCGCCAGTTTGCCATTTCGCATGACCGCAACCTGATCGGCAAATGACAGCGCTTCGGTCTGATCGTGCGTCACCAAAACGGATGCGATCCGCGTTTCCGCCAGCAATTCCGCCACTACTTTTCGCGTTGATGCGCGCAGGGCGGTGTCGAGTGCCGAGAACGGTTCATCGAGTAACATCAGCACCGGTTTTTGCGCCAGAGCTCGTGCCAGCGCAACGCGTTGTTGCTGACCGCCGGAAAGTTCGTGCGGCCAGAGTGTAGCCAGACGCCGGTCCAGCGCCACCATGTCCATCAGCTCGTCGATGCGGGTTTGTTTCTCACGTTTTCCCCCCGTCAGTCCGTACGCAATGTTCCCGGCCACCGTGAAATGCGGAAACAGCGCGCCATCCTGCGGAACAAATCCGATACCTCTTTTATGCGCCGGCACGTGTAATCCGGTGCCGTGCAGCAGATTTCCCTGCAAAAAGACTTTGCCGTGATCGGGATTTTCAAACCCGGCGATAATGCGCAGTAATGTGGTTTTTCCTGAGCCAGAAGGGCCGACAATCGCCGTCCGGCTGCCCGGGCTGACGCGCAGGTCGATATTCTCCAGGACTTTGACGCCCGTGTAAGATTTGCTGATTCCACGCAGTTCGAGCGTACTCATAGTCCGGCCTTACGTTGAGATTGTGAATAAAGGATCCAGGTCAGCGGCAGCGACAGCAAAACGATCAGCAGCGCATAAGGTGAGGCCGCAACATAATCAATTTCACTGGTCAGCGCCCAGAACGCCGTCGCCAGCGTGCGCGTGCCGTTGGGTGCCAGCAATAATGTCGCGGTCAGCTCATTGGTGACCGCAAGGAAAACCAGCGCCGCACCGGCGGCGGCACCCGGCGCGGCAAGGCGCATCGTCGTGCTCCACAATGCCTGAAAAGGGGAACGCCCCAGACTTCGGGCGGCGTTTTCCAGTTCAACCGGTGCCTGGGCGATCCCTGCCCGCAGATTGATTAATGCTCGCGGCATAAACATCAGCAGATAGGCGAACAAAATCGTAATTTCCGTCTGATAAAGCGGGCGTGCGATGCGGATGGTAATGGTGACCAGCGCCAGCGCAACGACAATACCGGGCAGGGAACTGGTGATGTAATTACAGCTTTCCAGAAAGCGGTATAACCGCCCCGGATAACGCACCGAAATCCAGGCCATCGGTACCGCGCAGACCGTGGTGATTGCCGCACCGGCCAGCGCGTACAGCAGCGTTTGTTTTAGCGCGGGCCACAGTTGCGGGTTAAGCCAGACATCGGTGCCGCCAAGATAAAGCCAGCGCGCCAGCGTAACAAAGGGAACACCGAGCGAAAGGCCGGTCAGCAGGGCAGGCAGGCATAAACTCAGTGCAGTCATACCGGCGCTCATCGGGCGCAAAGTCTGGCGTCTGGCGCTGCCGGAGCCGACGCGGGCGTAGCGCGCTTTCCCGCGGCTGGCGGTTTCCACCAGCAAAACGGCAAGGCAGCACAGCGCCAGCACACCGGCCAGCATATTGGCGGCGGGGCCGTTAAAGGTGGACTGAAACTGATCGAAAATCGCGGTTGTAAACGTATCAAAGCGGATCATCGCGTAAAGGCCGTATTCCGCCAGCAGGTGCAGGGCAATCAGCAGCGAACCGCCCCAGACGGCCAGTTTCAGCTGCGGGAGGAACACACGAAAAAAGACCGCGACGGGTGGTGAACCGGATGACGCTGCGGCATCTTCCAACCCGGGATCGAGCCGTCGTAAAACCGCCGCTGCGGGTAAATAAATAAAGGGGAAATAAGCAATCAGGGAGATAAATACGCCTGCGCCCAGGCCGTGCATTGACGGAACCAGGCTAATCCACGCGTAGCTTTGTACAAAAGCCGGAACGGCCAGCGGCGCGGTAGCCAGTAAAGACCAGATCCGGCGGCCGGGCAGACGGGTTCTTTCAGTCAGCCACGCCAGCCCAATGCCGGTGACGGCGCAAAGCGGCAGCGTGATGACCACGAGCAGCACGGTATTGGTCAGTAATTCGCCCACCCGCGGGCGAAAAACCAGTGCCTTAACCGTTTGCCAGCCGGTATCGAAGGTAATACCAACCACGAATCCCAGCGGCAGCAAAGACAGCAGGGACAGCAGCACCGCCGCCAGCACAATACCGGTTCCTGCCCGGCGGGAGGAACCGTTGCGGCGGATACGCCATCTGGCGCGGACACCTTCGAGACTCATATTCGACATGATGATTAAGGCACGCTGCTCGTGAAAATTACTGCTGTTACAGCAGACCGGCTTCAGTCATTAAATCGACCACTTTCTTGCTGTTCAGCTTAGACGCATCGACTTTCGGCGCATCCAGATCTTTGAGCTGAACCAGTTTCGGGTTAGACGCGGCGTTCACGCCAACGGCATATTCAAACGCATCGTTAGTGCGCAGAATTTCCTGCCCTTGCTTGCCGGTGATCCACTTAACAAATTCCTGCGCTTCTTTCTGATGCTTGCTGGAAGCCAGAACGCCGCCGCCGGAGATGCTCACAAACGCGCCCGGATCTTTATGTTTGAAGTAATACAGTTGGGTATTTTTGCTGTTTTCACCGGTTTTGGCCTGATCCACAAAGCGGTAGTAGTGATAGATAATCCCGCCGTCGATCTGCCCGGCGTTCACGGCTTTCATTACGGTGCTGTTGCCTTTATAGGCGGTGAAATTGGTTTTCATCGCTTTCAGCCATTCCAGCGTGGCTTTTTCGCCTTTCAGCTCCAGCAATGCGCTCACGATAGCCTGGAAATCCGCGCCGGAAGGTGAAGCCGCCCAGCGGCCTTTCCATTCCGGTTTTGCCAGATCCATCAGTGATTTTGGTAACTGTGCTTCGCTGATTTTTTCCGGGTTATAGACAAAAACGGTAGTGCGGGCGGCGATACCAATCCAGCGGCCGTGCGCCGGGCGGTAAGCGGAGTCCACCTGTTGCTGAGTGGCGGAATCGAGCGGGGCGAACAATTTGGCGTTATCCACCAGTACCATTGCCGGTGAGTTCTCGGTCAGAAACACGTCGGCCGGAGAGGCGCTGCCTTCCTGCACCAACTGGTTGCCGAGTTCGCTGTCGCCGCCGTTACGCAGCGTGACTTTGATACCGGTGTCTTTGGTGAATCCGTCGACCCAGGATTGCACCAGATTTTCGTGCTGAGCGTTGTAAATGACGATGCCTTCATCGGCGGCGCGGGCAGTGAAAGCCAGCATCAGTGAGGAAGCGAGTAAAGCGACTGGCCCGAGTGAGGAAAAACGTAACTTCATAAGAAAATCCTTTAGAAAGAAAAAAGAAGAAGATAACGACGTCACTACATGTGCAAAGCGTGAAAATGCAAAAAGTTACACTGCAAACCATTCTGAAATTGATTCGTATTTAATTATGTAAAAACATCTCATCATCTTTCAGCCCCGCTTTATGACACATCCAAGATTAAGAAAACCTTAGGGACGTGATTCCTCTTCAAAAACCGTTTCTACTTTCTGCCCGTATTGCCGTGGCGAACAGCCGAGCGTGCGTTTAAACGCCGTGCTGAATGCACTTTCAGACTCATAACCCAATGACAATGCCACGCTGGAAACCGGTTCGTTACCGTTTGCCAGCCGGTCTCCGGCCAGCAACATACGCCAGCGCGTCAGATATTCCAGCGGTGCGCTGCCGACGGCCTGCTTGAATTTCAGTGAGAAGACCGAGCGCGACATGCCTGCGCGTTCCGCCAGCGTCTGAACCGTCCACCGGTGTGCGGGATTTTCATGCATCGCGTTCAGCGCTTTCGCTAATTGCTTATCCGCCAGTGCGGCAAACCATCCGCTGGCCCCGCGATCCGGCGCGTTATCGACGTGCATCCGCAGCGCCTGCACCAGCATCATGTGCGCCATATGCTGCGCGATAAGCAAACCGCCGGGGCGTTCGTCGCGCAGTTCCTGCATCATCTGTTCCACCGCCCAGCGCAAACTGTCTTTGTCGGATTCTTTTGAGATATGCACAACTGGCGGCAGCATCGCCAGCAGGGTAGGGGCGTTGGTTCCGCTGACGGCAAAACGGCTGCCGGTCAGGAAGAAATCTTTGCCGCCATTACACGACACCGTGCCACCGCCGCGCGCCTGTTCAAAAATCGGCCCGGCATCGACCGGTGAAATACTCAGATCGCTGGCGAGCCGGAAAGGGCGGCCGCTGGGCAACACGAAACAGTCTCCGGCTTTGAGATGAACCGGTTCAGGCACCGATTCGACGGCCAGCCAGCATTCGCCGGTAATAATCGCATTGCATTTAATCGACTGATAATGAGAGGGAAATTGCACGGACCAGTCTCCGCCAGCTTCAAAGCCTTTGGACATATAGCTGCGCGGTTTGAGCAGCGACAACACATCAGAAAGAGGATCCATCAGCGACTCCGGACGATTGCAAAGATATTACGGACATTAGCGCATAGATCGTCTTTTCTCCAGCCCCTATATTTCATGGCGTAGTCTTTCATTTTTTCAGAGAACACAGAGGAAATTGCCATGCGTGTATTTGTAACAGGAGCAACAGGTTTTGTCGGTTCTGTGGTCGTGGAGGAATTGCTGCGCGCGGGCCATCAGGTGCTCGGGCTGGCCCGTTCCGATGCGTCAGCGCAGGCGCTGAAAGCAGCCGGAGCCGGTGTGCTTCGTGGCAGTATTGAAGATCTGCATAGCCTGAAAGCAGGCGCGGCGCAGGCCGATGGCGTGATCCACACCGCGTTCATTCATGATTTTTCTAAATTTATGGAGAACTGCGAAAAAGACCGGCTGGCGATAGGCGCGTTGGGCGAGGCGCTGGCGGGAACGGAAAAACCGCTGATCGTGACGTCCGGCACAGCGCTGGTGAATAACGGCCAGCGGGTGACGGAAAAGGATTTGCCGGATCCGCAGGGCGGAAATCCGCGCGTGGCGTCCGATCTGGCCGTCGCCGCGCTGGCAGAACAGGGCGTGCGGGTTTCGCTGGTGCGCCTGCCGCCGTCCGTGCATGGCGCGGGTGACCACGGTTTCGTGCCGATGATCATTGCGATGGCGCGGGAGAAAGGCGTGTCGGCGTACATTGGCGAAGGCGAAAATCTCTGGCCTGCGGTTCACCGGCTGGATGCGGCGAAAGTGTTCCGGCTGGCGCTGGAAAAGGGCGCGCATAACGCGGTTTATCACGCGAATGCCGAGGAAGGCGTGCCGTTCCGCGAGATTGCGCAGATGATCGGCAGACACCTGAATATCCCGGTTGAAAGCAAAACGGCAGAAGCCGCCGCGACGCATTTTGGCTGGTTTACCCACTTCGCGGGGCTGAATAATCCGACGTCCAGCGAGCTGACCCGCAAGGTTTTGGGCTGGAAACCCGGGCATCAGGGCTTACTGAAGGATATCGATACCGCCGGATACTTTGATTAATTCCTCACGAAAATCAGGCTGCGTTTGTGGCCTGATTTTAACTTCTCGCCGTGGTTTTAATGGTGTTAATTGCCTAAAAAACGCCCCGACTCACAAATCGGGAAGATAAAAACAATCCCTCATTGCCAGTCTGACGTTATGCGTTATGTTGATTTTTAGTTTCCCAAATGTAACTAGAGGTTAACAATAATGTCTAAAAAATTACGTCTGTCTCTGATTGCTGCTTCTGTACTGATCTCTTCCTCCGCAATGTCTGCCCTGCCGCAGGGCTATCCTGCGGATTACCAAAAAGTTGTTGATGCCGCGACCAAAGAAGGCAAAGTGGTCGTGTATTCCACCACCGACACCAAAGCCGCCGGCCCGCTGATCCAGGGGTTTGAGGCCACTTATCCGGGCATTAAAGTGGAATATAACGACATGAACAGCACCGAGCTGTACAACCGTTATATCAGCGAACAGGCGGCGGGCGGCACCAGCGGCGACGTGGTCTGGAGCTCTTCCATGGATACCGCGCTGAAGCTGGCGACCGATTACGCGCAGGAATACAAATCGCCTGAACAAGGCCAGTTGCCGAAATGGGCGGTGTGGAAAGACAAAGCCTACGGCACGACCTACGAACCGGTGGTGTTTATTTATAACAAACGCCTGATCCCGGCCGGTGATGTACCGGATTCCCACGCCGCGCTGGCAAAACTCATCGCCAGCCAGACCGATAAATTCAACAAAAAAGTTACCACTTACGATATCGAGAAATCCGGCCTCGGCTTCATGCTTTCCGTGCAGGATTTCAAAGCCGATCCGAACTATTTCAAAACGCTGGCTGACGTCGCCAAAGGCGGTTTAGCCGTGCAGTCTTCCACCGGCACCATGATGGAAAGGGTGTCTTCCGGTGAAAACCTGATTGGTTTTAACATTCTCGGTTCCTACGCCGAAGCCCGCGCAAAAACCGATCCGTCGCTCGGCATTTCCTATCCGAAGGATTACACCCTGGTGCTTTCGCGCGTTTCCTTCATCAGCCAGCAAGCCCAACACGGGAACGCCGCCAAACTGTGGCTGGATTACGTGCTGTCTGAAAAAGGGCAAACCATTCTGGCAAATCAGGCCGACATTCCGTCAATCCGCAACGATATCGAAGGTAAAAACGACATTGACGGTCTGACCAAACTGCTAGGCAATGCGCTCAAGCCAATCCCGGTCGATGAAACCCTGCTCGAATACCTGCAACAGAAAAAGCGTCTGGATTACATCAAAGAGTGGCGCGCCGCAGCACAAAAATAAGACTCACGGAGGCGTCCGCGCCTCCTGTTCTCTTGCCTGATTTCGTTGTTCAGGGTTCCTAACCGAAGGGAAGTAACATGAATGCATTGCGCAGAAAGTGGCAAAGCTTGCCGCGTGGCATTGTGGTGCTGATAACCGCGCTGGTTATCTACATTCCGTTGTCGTTCATCGTGATACAAAGTTTTCTCTCCGCTCCGTTCTTCTCCCCGTCAAAAGAGTGGAGCCTCGAGTCTTTCGGATTTATTTTCACCGATCCGGATTTTTATAAGGCGCTGAGAAGCGGCTTCATTCTGGCCTTCGGGCTGGTGGTGATCGCCATTCCGCTGGGCGGTATTCTGGCGTTCCTGATGGTGCGCACCGATTTGCCGGGCCGCCGCGTGATTGAACCGCTGATCCTGGTGCCGATTTTCGTCTCGCCGATGGTGTTGGGTTTCGGTTACGTCGTCGCCGCCGGGCCGGTCGGGTTCTTCTCGCTGTGGGCGCAGTCGCTGATCGGGTTTGTGCCGTGGAACATCTACGACATGTCGAGCATCGTGGTGATTGCCGGGCTGACGCACGTTCCGCACGCTTATCTGTACATCTCCTCGGCGCTGCGCAGCGTGGGTTCGGATGTGGAAGAAGCCGCGCGAACCGCCGGTGCCTCGCCGCTTCAGGTCATGACCGCCGTCAGTTTGCCGATGGTGCGTCCTTCCATTTTATACGCCACCGTGTTGCTGTTTTTCCTCGGGCTGGAAGTCTTCGGGCTGATGCTGGTTCTCGGCGACCCGGAAGGCAACATGGTGCTGGCAACTTACCTGTATCAACTGACCAACAAACTCGGAACGCCGTCTTATCATCTGATGGCCGCCGTTGCGGTGGTGCTGATTTGCATCACCATTCCGCTGGTGATGTTGCAGCGCCGCCTGATGCGCACGGCGAACCGCTTCGTGACCGTAAAAGGCAAAGCCTCGCAGGCACGGGCGTTGCCGCTCGGGAAATGGCGCTGGGTGGCCGGTGCGGTGGTGGCGTTCTGGCTGACCGTCACGATTGGCGTGCCGCTGCTCGGCGTAATGCTGCGCGCGTTTATTTCTAACTGGGGCGTCGGTGTTTCCCTGTGGGATGAGCTGTCGTTCAACACCTTCCGCACGATCTGGGAACAGCCGAACCTGCTGCGCGCGATCGTCAACTCGATGGCAATTGGTGTCATCGGTGGCGCGCTGGCGGTGGCCTGTTATCTGTTTATCGGCATTGCGATGCACCGCAAACCGGACGGTGTCACGCGTTTCCTCGATTACAGCGTACTGGTACCGCGTGCGGTGCCGGGCTTGCTGGCCGGTCTGGCATTTTTGTGGGTATTTCTGTTCCTGCCGATGTGGCTGGATAACGCGCTCAAATCCGGCTGGCTTTCCGGGATGCCGTGGTCGCAATGGTTACGTGACAACCTGGTGGTCTGGCTGCGTTCCCTGCGCAGTACCATTTTCAGCGTCTGGCTGGCGTACACCGTGGTGTGGATGGCGTACGGTCTGCGGCTGATTTCCTCCACGCTGTTGCAGGTCGGCCCTGAGCTGGAAGAAGCGGCGCGCAGCACCGGCGCAACGCGCGGGCAGATTACCCGCCACGTCACCATTCCGTTATCGCGCTACGGCCTGATTGGCTCGTGGTTGCTGATGTTCCTGATTTTCGAGCGCGAATATTCCACCGGTGTGTACCTGTTATCGCCGGGGACGGAAACCATCGGCTCAATGCTGGTTTCCCTGTGGGCGGCGGGTGCGATCGACATCGTTGCCGCGCTCTCCTTTATTAACATCCTGCTGGTGGTGTTAGGTCTGGGTATTGCCCTTCGTTTTGGAGTCAAATTACATGATTGAATTATCGGTCGAGAATCTGCACTTAACCTACGGCGACAACCCGGTGCTCAAAGGCGTGTCGATGGATCTCAAACGCGGGGAAGTGGTGTCGTTGCTCGGGCCTTCCGGCAGTGGCAAAACCACGTTATTGCGCGCCGTCGCCGGGCTGGAAAAACCGACGCAGGGCACCATTATCATCGGCAAAAACAAAGTCTACGACGGCACGCCGCGCAGCGAAATTCCGGCAGAAGAGCGCAACCTCGGGCTGGTGTTCCAGTCTTATGCGCTGTGGCCGCATAAAACCGTGTTCGAGAACGTGGCGTATCCGCTGAAACTGCGCAAAATCGCAGCGGGTGAAATCACTCAGCGCGTGCAGGATGTGCTGAATCAGCTCGGGCTGGGACATCTGGGTAAACGCCATCCGCATCAGCTTTCCGGCGGACAGCAGCAACGCGTGGCGATTGGCCGGGCGCTGGTCTACAACCCGCCGGTGATTTTGCTCGATGAGCCGCTCTCCAACCTGGATGCCAAACTGCGTGAGGAAGCCCGCGTGTTCCTGCGTGAGCTGATCATCAAACTGGGGCTGTCGGCGCTGATGGTCACGCACGATCAGAACGAAGCGATGGCGATTTCCGACCGCATTCTGCTGCTCAATAACGGCAAAATTGAGCAACAGGGCACGCCGCAGGAAATGTACGGTTCGCCAAAAACCTTGTTTACCGCGGAATTTATGGGCAGCAATAACCGCCTGCACGGGAAAATCACCGAAGTCCGCGACGGCAAAGCGCGGATCGAAGGCAACGGCTGGACGCTGTGGGGGCAGGCGGGCGACGGCGTGCAAGCCGGGCAGGAAGGCACTGCGGTGATCCGCGTTGAGCGCGTGGTGCTGGCAGACGGGCCGGGCGATAATCAGCTGGAATTACCGCTGCTCACCAGCATGTATCTCGGCGACCGCTGGGAATATCTGTTCCGCACGTCCGGCGATGATTTTGTGATCCGTGCGTACGGCTCTGATGTGCGCGATCCGCAGCATTGTCATCTGTCTTTGCCGGAGCAACATGTGTGGATCTTCCCTAAACAACAGGGAAGCACTCAGGGCGCTTGACACAAACAAGGGGAATCGACAGATTGGTTCCCCTTGTTTGTTTAAAACGGTTTTTCCATGACTCAGATTTCATCTTCCACCGCTAACAGCACCTTAAAAATTGTCAGCCTGGCCGACGTTCCTCAGTATCTGGACGTCGTGACCGAATACCTTCACGGCGAATGGTCTGACTTTCCTCACTGGGCCCAGAAAGAGTATATCCGCCAGCGGCTTATACAGCGGATGAACAGCCGCGGACGCCAGTGTGTGCTGATTGCGCTTGATGAAGATGAGCAGGTTGTGGGCACGGCGGGTGTGATGCGTTACGAACTCAGCGATTTTGCGGAACGCAAATACTGGCTGGGCGAAGTTTTTACGCCGCGTCATCTGCGCGGAAAAGGGATTGGTACGGCGCTGGTCAAAGCCTGTATCAGCCGCTCGCGCGATGCCGGGCTGGAAACGCTCTGGCTGTACACGCCGGATCAGCAGGGGCTGTACGGACGTCTTGGCTGGCAGGAAGTGGAAAACCGCGAAGTCGATAATGAACAGGTCACCGTGATGCAGCGTTCGCTCCGCTGAAGCTATTCATGCTCTTCCATTCAGGGGAACCGCGTCCTGCGGTTTCCTGAAATATTTCTGTCATTTCCTGCGCGTAAAATTCTGCTTCTTATCCAAATAATGCAGAATAATCATGATTTTAACTTCTCATTCACGTATTGGTAAAATACCTTTCAACAGATTATTTCGATATGTTTTCACAAAGCGTCCACGGGGAATACTTTTCGGGGTAATTTGCGTTATCGCCCTGTTTTCTGCTTTACAGATTTTCTCCACCGTTGTGCTCACTAATATTCTTCAGGACGCGCGCAACAACGTCATTGCGACGGAAAACCTGCGTCAGCAACAGGCGGTGATGGATAAAGCCCGCATGGAACTGCTGATGGCCAGCGACAAACTCAACCGCGCAGGCATTTATTACATGCAGGATAAAGAAACCGGTTCCGACGGCAGCTGGCATAGCCTGATGCAGGAATCGCTGGATTCCCTGACCGCCTCGCAAAAAGCGTTTGCCCGTTTCGACGGCATGACGAAGAACGCCGACAAAGCCACCGCCGAGCTTAAAGCCAGCTACCAGATGTTCTTTGACGGGCTGCGCGAACAGTCGGATGGACTGCAAAAAAACAACACCATTGATTCCTTCTTTGAAGTACCGGTTCAGGCATTTCAGGATGATTTCAGCCAGAAGTATTACGCCTATCTGGACGTCAACGAACACACGGCGGTGTCGCTCAGCGACCGTTTGCTCAGCTCGCTGACGCAGGCGAAAACGTTATTTATGGGCGCGCTGGTGATTCTGGCGGTGATCGCCGTTCTGGTCTGGCGCGGGGTCACGGCGTGGATAATCCGCCCGCTGCAACGGATGATCGGGCATATCAGTGTGCTGGCCGCAGGAGATTTATCCCGCGACGTCGAAGACGATCATTCACGTGTGATTGAAATGCGTGAACTGGGCGTGAGTCTGCGCAACATGCAGCGCGGCCTGCAAAAGCTGGTCAGCGAAGTGCGCGATGCGTCCTCGCATATCATGCTCAACATCAACCAGATGGCGAAAGGCAACGAAGAGCTTTCCGCGCAGGCGGCCATTCAGAGCGAAGAACTGAAAGCGGCGACCGAACACATCACCCATCTGAATGAGCGGGTCAAAGAAAATGCCCTGCACGCGCAGCAGGCCAGCAAACGAGCCGAACAGGCCAAAGGCGTGGCGACGCGCGGCGGCGAAGTGATGGGGCAGGTGGATACGGCGATGAAAGAGATTGTCAGTCAGTCGACGGAAATGAGCAGCATCGTGTCGATGATCGACAGCGTGGCGTTTCAGACCAATATTCTGGCGCTGAATGCGGCCATCGAAGCGGCGCATGCCGGGCAGCACGGGCGCGGCTTTGCGGTGGTGGCAAAAGAAATCGGCCTGCTGGCGCAAAAAAGCAGCCATTCCACACGCGGCATTCATCAGCTGATTGACGATTCCGTAGAGCAGATCGGACGCGGATCGGCGTCTGTCAGCGTGCTGAGCCAGAGCCTGGAGGAAATCATCAACATCTTCAACGGCCTGAGCGCGCTGGTGAATGAAATTTCAGAAGCGACGTTGTATCAGGGGCAAAGTGTTCACGATGTCTCCGAACGGATCACCGCGCTCAACCATGTGACGCTGCAAAACGGCAAACTGGCCGATCACGCGGCGGCATCTTCCCAGCAATTGCTCGACCAGTCACAGCGGCTGGAAAGGGCGGTGGCGCGTTTCGGGCTGGCAGCGGCGTAAGTAAAGATTAAGGATTAGCTTTTATGCCAGACCAGCATGCTGCCTTCGCTGTGCCCGGTGACCGGATCGGTCGCCGGCAGCGGCACGGCTTTGACCGCTTTAGTGCGCGCGGCCAGCAGCGGCAGTTCGTCATGACACAAATCGGCTTTGATGTCCGGCGGGTAAGCGCCGACCAGCATAAAATCCTCGTCGGCGGAAATCTGTTTATGGCCGATACCGGCGGGCAGTAACAGGACGTCGCCGACTTTCACGTCAATAATCTTGCCGTGTTCGCCGCCGAGTTGCAGCTTGGCCGTGCCGGAAAAAACGCCCAGCGCTTCATGCGTATTTGAGTGGAAATGCGTGAATGTATAAACCGGATAACGCCACTGCGGCGGCCAGCCGTTGGAGCGGAAAAGGTGTTCGAGATAATCGGCGTTATCGACGGCATCGGGCGGGATCACGCGGTGGTAAATCAGCACCGGTAAAAGGTTATTGGGTACGCCGCCATCGGGTTTATCAATCAGCAAAGTGTCCATCGCGACCTCTCTGGGATCCGCAAAGCCCAAACGGGGGATCGGCAACAGGGCCATCACACCCAGCAAAGTCACAAACCGGCGTCGGTCCAAATGCATCAGGAATAGCTCCTTGTCGCGCAATCAAAGGCTTACATCATTCATGTATAGATCATAAATGGCGGGCTGGCCTCTTTTTAACGGGCATTTTTTTGCCCGCCGGAAACCGGTTAAATTCGCAACAACAGTTATCAGAAAAAACTTAAAAACTGTAGCAATCAACAAATATAAGTCATATTGGCTGGCTATATCGGCTATCTCTTCTAGTCTTAACAATACAAAAAAGACCTCAGGAGGAGATGTTATGAATAAGAAAATGTTAATTATGGTTGCTACAGCAGTTTCTGTACTGGCAGGGTGTCAGACTTACGATCGTGCAGCGAGTTACGTGAAAGAACCTGTCGTCAGCGACGTTAAAGTCGGTATGACCAAATCTCAGGTTCGTGCTATTGCAGGGCCACCGTCAACGGAAGCGACGCTGGTACACGCGAAAGGGACTTGTCAGACTTACGCTGTCGCCCCGCGTGACGGCAAAGCGCAGACTTACTTCGTCAGCTTTAACGACACCGGTCATGTCATGAATAAAGGTTATCAGTCTTGTTCAGACTACGATAAAGATCCTCAGGCCGCTCAGTAATACGGCCTGGCTTCTCCCCCGGCGAAGGGGGAGAAGCCCCATTCTCAGGCTTTTTCCGTCACAATCCTCACGCCGACTTTACTTACCTGATTCCCGTCCATTTCTGCAATCGTCCACGTCAGCCCGTCCCATTCGATATGGTCACCGATCACCGGTTCGCCACCCAGCAGGCGGATAACGAAATGTCCCAGCGTTTGTGACTGGTCAACGGAATCTTCCAGGTTTAGGCCATACAGTTGTGAAATTGCATCCAGCGGCGCATCGGCCTGCAAAATGAAATCCCCGAAGAAACGGTCGTCGAGCACGACTTTATTGCTGTCGCTGAACAGTTTACCCAGCTCCGGCAAATCCTTTTCCTGACCGATGACACACAGAATATCGCCTTCCTTGAGTCGCGTGCTGCCGGTCGGATGCAGCATTTCCTTACCGCGGAACAGTGCCGCAATCCGCGTCGCCTGCGGCATTTGCAGGTCACGCAGTGCCGCGCCGACGCACCATTTGTCGGAGCCGAGCTGATACACAAACTGTTCCCAGTCGTTATAAACGTCGATATCGAGCCCGACGCGGGAAATCGGCGTCGGCTGCGGCGGCACCAGCACTTTGGCTTTCTTGGCCGCAAAGCCCAGAGAGGTGCCCTGAAGCAACAGCGATACCAGCACGATAAAGAACGCGACATTGAAATACAGCGTGGCATTTGGCAGGCCAGCCATCATCGGGAAAACCGCCAGAATGATCGGCACCGCGCCGCGCAGGCCGACCCAGGAGATAAAGAAACGCTCGCGCAGGGTGAAGTTTTTGAACGGGATCAGGCTGACAAACACCGAGAGCGGGCGGGCCAGCAGGATCATCCACAGGGAAAGCGCCAGCGCCGCAAGGGCAATCGGCAGCAAATCGCTCGGCGTCAGCAACAGGCCGAGCACCAGGAACATCCCGATCTGGCTCAGCCACGCCAGCCCGTCGAACGTCTGCAAAATGCCGTGACGGTTACGGATCGGCATATTGCCCAGCATCAGGCCGCACAGATAGACCGCCAGAATGCCGCTGCCTTCCAGCGCCATGGTGGCCGCATAAACCAGCAGGCCGCCGCTGAACGCCAGCAACGGATAGAGCCCGGCCGCCAGCGTAATCTTGTTGATAAGTTTATGCAGCAGCCAGCCGCCGCCGACGCCAAACACAATGCCGAGGCCAAACTGGCGCACGACATCCACGACAAACATCAGGCTCAGCCCGTGTTCACCTTTGGAGATCATGTCGATAAGCGTGATGGTCAGGAAGACTGCCATCGGATCGTTGCTGCCAGATTCAATTTCTAACGTGGCGCTGACGCGTTCGTTCAGGCCTTTTCCGCCGATCAGCGAAAACACCGCCGCCGCATCAGTGGAGCCGATAATCGCGCCAATCAGCAAGCCCTGCATCAGATTGATGTGGAACAGCCAGGCGGCCGCCAGCCCGGTCAGACCGGCGGTAATCAGCACGCCGACCGTCGCCAGTGAAAGTGCCGGCCAGAGTGCGACACGGAACGAGGAGGCGCGGGTGCGCATTCCGCCATCAAGCAAAATCACCGCCAGCGCCAGGTTACTGACCAGATACGCGGCAGGATAATTATCAAAGGCAATGCCACCGATCCCGTCGACGCCGGCCAGCATGCCGATCGCCAGGAAAATGACCAAAATAGGGATACCGAGCTTCGAAGAGAACGAACTGAGCAAAATGCTCGCTGCGACTAACAGGGCGCCAATAAAGAAAAGGGTATTAATCGTGCTGGCGTCCAAGAGAGATCTCCTTGTAAAGCTTTAAGGGCGCGGGGGAAGTGCGGTTGAGTCATCAATGACAACAGGTCTAATTTATCAGGAAAATGAGCGTCTTGCTGAGGTCATTTAGGATTTTTATTAGTTGCACTTAAGAATAAAAAACTATGCTTAAAGATGAGTAATGTCCATGAGCAGTGAACATAAAAGGAGCTAAACATGAGTGAATATACCGGTGTACGCCGTGAGGTGCTGAAAGACGGCGCGATAAAACATGTGGTTATCCGCGATGCTGGCGGTACTGAACAGGCGATCGCGGCAAAAGATTACATTTCGCAAGGGATCCTGCCCGATCTGAATGAGTTGCCCGAAGTCAGTACGGATAGTGAATTTCCGGTCGCCGGAAAAGGGTAAGCCCCCGCAGGGTGCCTGCGGGGAAAGGGCTGTAGCCGGTTAAACGCCTAACCGGTCGCGCAGTGAATAATAAGCGGCGCCGAGCATGGTAAACGGCACCTGGAAGTTGCGGCCACCGAAGAACGGCATGTGCGGCAGGCGGGCAAATGCGTCAAAACGTTCTGCATCGCCGCGCAGCACTTCGGTAATCAGCTTTCCGGCCAGATGCGTGAGCGTCACGCCGTGGCCGCTGTCGCCCTGCATATAGTAGATATTTTTTTCCAGTCGCCCGAACTGCGGCAGGCGCGAGAGCGTCAGCAGGAAATTGCCGCCCCAGCGGTAATCAATCTTCACGCCCTTGAGCTGCGGGAACGTGCGGTTGAGTTTTGGCAGGATCACCGAATCAATGTTCGGTGGATTCTTCCCGCCATAGGTCACGCCACCGCCGTACAGCATGCGGTTATCGGCAGTAAGACGGAAATAGTCGAGCAGATAGTTGCAGTCTTCCACGCAATAATTATTCGGCAGCAGCGACAGTGCCATGTCATCGGACAACGGCTCAGTGGCAACAATCTGCGAACCGCACGGCATGCTCAGGCGTGTCAGGCGCGGCGCGAGTTGCTGGCTAAGATACGCATTGCCCGCCAGAATCACATATTTCGCTTTAACCGTGCCTTTTGCCGTATGCGCGATGGCCGGTTCGCCGTGCTCGATGCGCGTGACCGCCGAGCCTTCAAAAATGCGCCCGCCGTGACGGCGTATCGCTTCGGCCTCGCCCAGCACCAGATTCAGCGGATGAATATGCCCGCCATTTTTATCCAGCAGACCCCCGACATAACGGTCGGTGGCGATTTCACGGCGAACCGCGCTTTCATCAAGCAGTGTCAGTTCGGTATGGCCGTATCGGTTCCAGAGTTTTTGCTGGTCACGCAATTTATTGAGCTGTCTTGTGCTCAGCGCCGCAAAAATGCAGCCGGGGCGGTAATCGCAGTCAATCGCGTACTGATCAATGCGCTGGCGGATGATATTTGCGCCTTCAAACATCATGCTGCCGAGCATGTCGGCGGTCTGGCGGCCATAACGGTCTTCAATCACATCGATATCGCGGCTGTAAGAATTGACCACCTGGCCGCCGTTGCGCCCGCTGGCGCCCCAGCCGACGCGCGCGGCTTCCAGCACCACCACGTCGTAACCGGCTTCGCACAGATATAACGCTGAAGAGATGCCGGTATAACCGGCACCGACAATACAAACGTCGCACTCAATATTGTCATTAAGCTCAGGCCACGGCGCGTGAGCGTTGACAGAACTGGCGTAATAGCTGTCGGTGTGAGGCGCACCGGCAGCGCGGGGACTTCCTGTTTGAGCACTCATGATGACATCCTTCTTTGGGTTCCCGTCGTCAGGCCCAGAACGCTGACAACTAGAAGGTATTAGGGGTATGTGCGCTGACTATCCTGCAAATCCGCGTCGAAATATTACTGAAACTGTGAGGGTTCGCGGTGTTAATGGCATAGCTTTGGCCTGCCCGCAGCGGGTAGCTCTGACCGTTGATGGTTAAGATGATTTCTCCTTCGAGCAGGGTGCCGACTTCCTCTCCCTGATGTTTAATTTTGTCGCCCGTTGTGCTGCCGGGTTGATAGGTTTCCAGCAGCATGGCGACCGCGTGGTTTGGCGTGCCGTTATGCACCATTCGCATGGAAACACCCCGGCTGCCGATCTCAATCAAATCTGCCGCATTAATGACGATTCTCGGTTCGTCACTTTTGCGCTCTTCGGCGAAAAACTCCGATAACGACAGCCCGTAAACCCGCAATAACTTTTGCAACGTACTGACGGCGGGGCTGACTTTGTCCTGTTCGATGGTACTGATGGCGCTGTGCGTCAGGCCAGACAACTCGGCGGCTTTACGTTGTGACATGCCCAGTTGCTGACGAATTTCAGAAAGCCGGCGACCAGGCGCCAGACTGACTTCGCTCATCCCTTTATTCCTCTTGTGCGCTCCGGGCCTGATGGCCTTTGCGACACGCCGCGATAAAAGCGTTAAACAGCTGACGGGAAACGGGATCCGTCAGGCTGTGCCATTCCGGATGCCACTGCACACCCAATGCAAACGGGTGACCGCGGACACTCACGGCTTCCACCAGATTGTCCGGCGCACGGGCTTCGACAGCCAGTTCTGCGCCCAGACGATTCGCTCCCTGGCCGTGCAGGGAATTCACCTGAAACTGCTGATAGTCGGGTAATAATTCTGAAAGTAAGCCGCCCGGTTCGATAAACACCGGATGCGCAGGATCGTACTGCGCGTCATGCGGCAACGACGTGTCTTCGCGGTGATCCATAAAGCCGGGTTCTTCCTGCACCTTGCGGTACAAACTGCCGCCGGTCGCGACCACCAGCTCCTGCAAACCACGGCACGCGGCAAACAGCGGAATTTTTTTATCCAGCGTGGCGCGGATAAGCTGCAAACTCAGACGGTCGCGGCCCGGATCGGCCAGCGCTTCGACGCCTTCTTCACCGTACTGATGCGGCTCAATATTGCTCGGGCTGCCGGTGAGGAAAATGCCGTCCAGACCGCGCAGGATCTGGTCTATCGCCCCGTCGCGTGCCGCCAGTTCGTGTGGCAGGCAAACGGGCAGGGCGTCGGCGTTAAAAATAGCGTCCAGATACTTCTCGTGGACGGTGAGCGCCGGGTTTTCATCCACCGTGTTTTCGCACATCACAACCCCAATGACCGGTCTGTAGCTTGTCTGTTTTCCTGCGGATGCCGTGGAAAATATATTGCCCATAATACCGCCTCTTTGAGTTGATGAATGTGTCGCCAGCGCGTGCCTCCCCGCACGCAAAGGGTCGTTATCTGTCAATAATAATGAACTCCTGTTGAACAATTTAGCAGCGCACTGATGGCTTTTCAAACTGATATGTTGCGTGATTGTAGGTGTTGCAAATAATTAATGTTACAGCTAGGGTTAATCATATGGCCTATATTTTGAGCACGCCCGTGAGGATCCCGACTAATGAGAAGACTGCGTTGAACAGCACAATGAAACGGTAACGCATAACCGGCAGGCATCATGGTGGTGCCATTGACGCCGGAAACCAGCAAATGGCGGAAAACCTATGCAAACGACTGAACTGATGAACGATATTAAGAAAGAGATTAGCGAGAATGAGCCCCTTGCTAAGCCGGTGGAAGAGCGAAGTAGCGCGTTCCAGGATGAAGTGTCTCAATACCTGGAGCGTCACCCGCTTACCCTGCACGTCGACGTCCTGCTCACCGATCTCAATGGTTCCTTCCGCGGCAAACGCATTCCTGTCTCCGCCCTGCGCAAACTCGAAAAAGGCTGTTATTTCCCGGCATCGGTCTTCGCCATGGACATTCTCGGTAATGTCGTGGAAGAAGCTGGTTTAGGCCAGGAACTGGGCGAACCCGACCGCACCTGTATTCCCGTTCCCGGCACGTTAACGCCTTCGGCTTCCGACCCCGAACACATCGGCCAGCTGCTTCTCACCATGCTTGACGAAGATGGCACTCCCTTTAACGTTGAACCACGCAATGTGCTGAACCATATCTGGCAAACATTGCGCCAGCGGGGCTTATTCCCGGTGGTAGCGGTAGAGCTGGAGTTCTATCTGCTCGACAGGCAGCGGGACGCGGAAGGCTATATTCAGCCGCCGTGTACGCCCGGCACGCAGGAGCGCAGCCTGCATACGCAGGTTTATTCCGTCGATAATCTGGATCACTTTGCCGATGTGCTCAGTGATATTGACCGTCTGGCGCACATCCAGGGTTTACCGGCGGATGGCGCGGTGGCGGAGTCCTCTCCGGGACAATTCGAAATCAATTTGCACCACAGCGAAAATATTCTGCGCGCCTGTGACCATGCCCTGATGCTCAAACGTCTGGTGCGGCTGGTGGCGGAAAATCATGAAATGGACGCCACTTTTATGGCGAAGCCGTATGACGAATATGCGGGCAGCGGGATGCACATTCATCTCAGCGTGCTCGATGACAACGGCAAAAACCTGTTCGCCGATGCGAACGGTAAAGATTCCGCGCTGATGAAACGTTCGCTCGCCGGGATGATTGCCCTGATGCCCGCGTCGATGGCCGTTTTAGCGCCCAACGTGAATGCTTTCCGCCGCTTCCAGTCGGGCATGTATGTTCCGACGCAGGCGTCGTGGGGGCACAATAACCGCACTGTCGCACTGCGCGTGCCGTGCAGCGGAACCGCCGATCATCGTGTGGAATACCGCGTGGCCGGCGCTGATGCCAACCCGTATTTAGTGGTCGCTACCGTACTGGCCGGGATGCTCTACGGGCTGGATAACGATCTGGCGCTGCCCGAACCGGTGACCGGAAACGGTCTGGAGCAGGAAGGGATCCCGCTGCCAATCCGCCAGAGCGATGCGTTGTATGATTTTGATGACCAGCCAGCGCTGAAGAAAATCCTCGGTGAACGTTTCTCGCAGGTCTATCACGCCTGTAAATCTGACGAACTGTTGCAGTTCGAACGGCGCGTGACAGAAACAGAGATCGACTGGATGCTCAAAAACGCCTGATCCCCATCATCCCAGGCGTTGTACCGGCACTGGCCGGGCAAGATGTTTAAAATCGGAAAAGATTTTGTAACTCACCGCCTCTGAATGTTGTCATTTATGCGTGATTTGTGCAAAATACGCAGCACTGCAGATAACCGACGCTTAAAGGCGCCGGTTATTTTTTTTGTATGTGCAGTACCCAAACTAATTCAACAGAGGCCGGACCCAGATCCGGATAGATAACAAGGTTCGTGTGCGACCCCAAATTAACAACGGTCGCCACTATGAGGAAATGTAACATGGGGCAATACTTCAAACCTGTACCGGTGCCCGCCGGTGCTTCTTTCAGCTGCGGCCAAATTCGCACAGCCTTCACCTCCGTCATCAGCGATGTGAAGATCACCCCCCCGTTTACTGGTAATAACTCACGAAGTTTTCCCTGTACGTTGCTTTCAGAGGCGTTTAAACGCCCGGTGTCTGCAATTCAGGGAGGACTGAGCCATGTCTGCTAAACCTTCTGCCGCTCCGGCGACTCAGCGCGTACAACTGCGTAAAACCCTGACGCTGGTCCAGGTTGTGATGATGGGTCTAGCCTATCTGCAACCGATGACCATCTTCGATACGTTCGGCATTGTGTCCGGCCTGACCGATGGTCACGTCGCGACGGCGTACATCTTTGCGCTGATCGCCGTGCTGTTTACCGCCGTCAGCTACGGCAAACTGGTGCAGCGTTTCCCGTCTGCCGGTTCTGCTTACACTTACGCGCAAAAAGCCATCAGCCCGCACGTCGGCTTTATGGTCGGGTGGTCATCATTGCTGGACTACCTGTTCATGCCGATGATCAACATCCTGCTGGCAAAAATTTACCTGGAAGCCATCTTCCCGGGTGTCCCGTCGTGGATCTTCGTGACCGCGCTGGTCGCGATGATGACCGCGTTCAACCTGCGTGGCATCAAAGTGGTGGCTAACCTCAACAGCATTATTGTTGTGGTTCAGGTCGCGATCATGGTGGTCTTCCTGGGGCTGCTGGTCCGTGGCGTTTACATGGGCGAGGGCATGGGCACACTGGCGACAACGAAACCGTTCTTCAGTGAAAACGCGCATGTGGTGCCGATGATTACCGGTGCGACCATCCTGTGCTTCTCGTTCCTCGGCTTCGACGGCATCAGCTCGTTGTCTGAAGAAACGCCAAACGCGGGTAAAGTCATCCCGAAAGCGATTTTCCTGACCGCACTGATTGGCGGCGTGATCTTCGTGGTGGTGTCGTACTTCCTGCAACTGTACTTCCCGGACATCTCGCGCTTTAAAGATCCGGACGCTTCACAGCCTGAAATCATGTTGTACGTGGCCGGTAAATTCTTCCAGTCCGTCATCCTGTGCTTCAGCTGCGTCACCGTTCTGGCATCCGGCATGGCCGCGCACGCGGGCGTTTCCCGTCTGCTGTACGTGATGGGCCGCGACGGCGTATTCCCGGAGAAAGTGTTCGGTTACGTGCATCCGAAATGGCGCACCCCGACGTTCAACGTTCTGCTGGTCGGTGTTGTGGCGATGTCTGCTGTGACCTTTGATCTGGTGACCGCCACGGCGCTGATTAACTTCGGTGCATTAGTGGCCTTTACCTTCGTGAACCTGTCGGTGATTTCCCAGTTCTACATCCGTGAGAAGCGTAACCGTACGCTGAAAGACCACATCAACTATCTGGTCCTGCCGGTGATCGGTGCGCTGACCGTCGGTGCGCTGTGGCTGAACCTCGAAGCCAGTTCGATGACGCTCGGTCTGGTGTGGGGCGCGATTGGCCTGGGGTATCTGGCGTTTATCACCAATGCGTTTCGTAAGCAGCCGCCGCAGATGAGCGGGGAGATAGCGCCGGAAGCTTGATTGCAGGAGGCCGCTGTAAATTGGCGGCTTAAAAATAAAATTCAAAGTCGTGGGCGTCGGCCCACACCGCAAAACCTTGGGCTCGCCGCCCAAACTGGCCCAAAGGGCGCGTTAACGCGCGCGCCCTCTGGACACCCGCGCTTTTTAACTGCGCGCTATCGCTCGCTGGCTATTTTCCAGCGGCTCCGGAAAATGCCGCAAAATCCCGCCGCTGCGCGGTTCCTTCCAGTCGGATTACAAACCGCGCGAAAAAATACGCGGTTTTCCACCTCTCCTTTCAGCGTGATTTTTGAAAGCGGCCAGAGGCTTTTTAGTTCACAACCTCGCCATGACATTCATAATTTTGAAAAACAAAGAAGCCTCAAAATCGATTCTTTCAAAGTTGAGATGGCGCGCTCAGAAATTTTGCTGACCGAGGGTTCGAGACCGCAAGGCTCGAAGCCCTCGAGGAAGGAACCGCGCAGCGGCAATATTTCGCGCCATACGCAGGAGGAACAGAACATGTCCGTCGTCCCAGCGGTAGCGCGTGTTGGAAAAAAGCGTGGGAGATCAAAGAGGGAGGCGCTTTCCTCCCTCTTTGGCGGTTTCGGCGCAGCGCGTTAAGTGATCACTGCTATTGAGAAACCGAAACTTTCTCGGTCAGTGTTGAAAAGCCGCCGTTGCAGCGGCCTCCTGCAATTAAGAAACCAATTTCTTCCCGTATTCAAACAGCGCCCCGAGAAGCGCTATTTTCTCAGAATCACCCTCATACAAGTTATAGAGCGATTCAAGCTCTAAAATGTACGCCTGAACACGCTCATCGGTGAGCTTCGTCTGGCGATGCTGGATCCAGCGCTTTTGCTCGGCGTCGGTCAGCGTTGCGGGGTAATTGCGTGCGCGGAAGCGGAACAACAGCGGTTCGATGCGCGAATCATTAAACGTCAGATCCAGTGCCGGAAGGTTTTCCGGGCGTGTCTCAAGGATAATCCGCATTGCGGCGCGATCGGCGTCGCTGAAGAAACCGTCGTACAGACGGGCATCGACATCGTCGGAAGCGGTGAACGGCTCGGCTTCGGCAAACATCGTCACCACTTTTTCACGCACCTGCGGGTTCTGGCGCAATATCTGAAGATTCTCCAGACAGCGCTGGCGGTCAATGCCCAGACGTTCGGCGTTTTCCGGCAACAACGTTTTGGCCGGAGCCAGCACCGGACATTTATTGATGTGAACCAGTTTGACCGGCAGCGGAGATTGCCCGGCCTGCAAACTGTCGCGGCGACTGTACAGGCGCTCACGCATCTGGTCGGGGTCGAGATCTAACAGCGTGGACATATCGCCCGCCAGATCGCACATGATCACGGCGTTTTTGTTTTCAGGATGCCAGGCCAGCGGCGCGACCCACGCGGTATTGCCGCGCGCAGCACCAAACATGCCGGAGACATGCACCAGCGTCGCCATCGCCGGAATATCAATCAGCGTATTGAGTTTGTGTTTGCTGCGGTGTTCGAGCAGGAAACTGAACAGACGCGGTTGCGCCTGTTTAACCAGTTTTGCCATCGCAATCGTGGCGTAAACGTCGGCCATCGCGTCGTGGGCATTTTCATGTTCGATGCCATTAGCTTTGGTCAGATGTTCAAGACGAAAACTCGGGAAACCGTCGTCGTTTTCCGGCCAGTTGATGCCTTCCGGGCGCAGCGCGTAACAGGCACGCATCACATCCAGCAAATCCCAGCGGGAATTACCGTTCTGCCAGCTGTAGGCGTACGGGTCGTAAAAGTTGCGATAAAGGATATTACGGCTGACTTCGTCGTCGAAACGGATGTTGTTGTAGCCCACAATACAGGTGCCCGGCACGCTAAACGCTTTATGGATTTGCGCGGTGAACTCCGCTTCGATCACGCCACGTTCCAGCGCAATCTGCGGAGTAATTCCGGTGATCATCACCGCTTCCGGTTCTGGCAGATAATCATCAGAAGGGCGGCAATAAATCACTAACGGTTCTTCGATGATATTGAAATCTTCGTCAGTTCTCACCCCGGCAAACTGCGCCGGGCGGTCCAGCGCCGGATTTTTACCGAATGTCTCGTAATCATGAAAGTAGAAAGTAGGTTGTACTGGTTTGTCTGACATTGCTTTATTGCGCCTATATTCGTATGTATTTGTCTATTCAAACCAACGTGTTAACTACATTCTTTGTCTTATTTCGTCCTATCCTGTCTTATAAATCCCAAATAAAACTAAGCTAGTCCAGTTGATCAATGGTACACATTGGGTACAAAATTCATTTTTCTCTGTGTACAGAATATATCATGGCTCTCAGCGATACTAAATTACGTTCACTTCATGGCAAGCCGTACACAGGGAGCCCAGAGCTTTCTGATGGTGACGGGCTTGGTGTAAGAATATCACCTCTCGGCGCTATGGCCTTCCAGTTTCGATATCGCTGGGAGGGTAAGGCTCAGCGCATATCTCTTGGCAAGTATCCCGCAATGGGACTGAAAGATGCCAGAGCCCTTGTTGGCGAACTCCGCCTGTTATACGACAAGGGAATAAATCCCCGCACTCACTTTGACACAAAACATGCTTCATCCGATCTGACAGTCGGCGATTGCCTGGAGCATTGGATGAATGGTTATGTACGCACTCAGTTGCGTACAAACACCATTAATCTGTACGAGGCAGTTGTGGTAAAGCACATGAAAGATTCGTTTAAAGGCCGCTCGGTAAGTTCAATCTCCGTTAAAGATTGGATCGGCTTCTTCGGCGCTCAAGAAAAGGAAGGCCAGAAGCGTGCACGCATGATGTTTATTCAGGCTAAGTCGGCGTTTAGTTGGTGCCTGCGTCGTCAGTTGATAGACAGATGCGAGATGATGCGCATTGAGCCCAAGGACGTTGGTCAGCGGTCTGAGACTGGCGAGCGCGTTCTGACATTTAACGAGTTGGCCCAAATCTGGATCGCCATCGAGAAAACCCGTGCATCACCCGCCAACAAATATCTTCACCAGCTCGTCATGCTGTGGGGGTGTCGTCTGTCTGAGCTTCGCCTGTCGCTCAAGCAGGAGTTCGACCTGACGGATCTGATTTGGACTGTGCCGAAAGAACATAGCAAGATGGGAAATATTATTCGCAGGCCTATTTTCTCACAAGCTCAGCCCATAATAGAAAGATTAATGGATGCATATGACAACGTTATGTTCCCCGGGCATGACATTAATCAGCCGATCAGCATAGCCGCTGCCAACCGGTACATTGGTCGTATTCGAGATGAAATGGATGGGATGGGTTACTGGAGGGCGCACGACTTCCGACGCACCGTTGTTACCAGATTGTCGGAAGAAGGCGTAGCCCCACACGTCACTGAGAAGATGATGGGGCATGATTTGGGTGGAGTGATGGCAGTTTATAACAAACACGATTGGCTGGATGAGCAGAGGCGGGGATATGAAATCTTTGCTGATAAGCTGCTCTGGCACATTAAGAATGTGAAGTGAGTTCATGCAGCCTTAGGCTCTGAGCGCCGGATTACCCATGCCTCTACCGCCGATTTAAGGTAGAGGGTTGGGTGGGTCTTAATGGGGTGAGGGAAGCCGCTATCACGCTCGTAGCGATAAAGCGTGTCACGAGATTTAACCTGTAAAAAATCCATTACTTCTTCTTTCGTCATTACGTTCATGCTTACCTCTGCTATTTACCCTCCGCCACTCTCTTTACCCAACAAGCAAGCCACATCCATACCCGTTTGCGATATTTAGCAGGGCAGAATGGATAAGCGGTAGGTGAGTGTTTATCGAGAAGTTGGCGGTAGGTGAGTTGGTTTGTTTTACTGCGGCGTTCGGTGAGTATTTGTTTGGCTATTGCCCGGGATGCAATCTCTTGCTCGGGAGTCATGGGCTACTCCATCTTGCGATAACCTGCGTCGTAAAGAGCTGTCATGAGGTCGTAGGGTTGATAAGAGTCAGGCATTTCACTTTCGATGGATAACATCTTCTCAATTTCAGAATCCTTTATTTTCTCTCTGTTCTCGGCAGCAATCTCACCAAGCAACTCAGCACATTTAATGCAGATATTTTTGTCTTCGGGTACGGTTATTAGGTGAGAGGGGGCGCAGGATTCTTTGCAGAGACAGCAGAGTGTTTTTGGGTCTGGTTCATACTTGGAGAATTCATAATTTGTTGTCGATATGCTCATGTTGATTCCCTTAATCAAAGAACCTGATGGTTGAGCCTTTCATCCACGCAGAGCAGACGACGCCGCTTACTTGCTTACCAGCCGGTGAAGTTGCATTGAACTCAGTAGCGTAATCGTCACCCTTAGCGCATCCTGCCCACGAGTAACCACCGATGTGAATATTGGTGAATCCGTTATCAGATAACACTTTTGCCGCCCGTTCCGGGTCAGTACATCCGGCCAGAGCAAAGCAAATCACAGCCATCCCGATAATCTTTTTCATGCTGCATATCTCCGCTGTGCTTTCTGTCTCTTCTCAAGCTCGTAATCATCCCTGCATCCTGAATCACAGAAGTTACCCCGTAATAGTGGATGCTCGCAGTAGTGACACTTGCCGGTAAATTTGAGGAAATCGCGTGAACGGTTGAGAAGGGCAATCTCGCGCTCCAGTTCTTCTAATGCTGCTGCGTTATCAATTTCATCGGCCATTTATGCCACCTCATAAAGTTTGGCGGGAACCATGCTCAGCATCACGTAGCCGGGCGCGGCAAAATCTACCGGGGTGACACAAGTCACTTCCCGCATAACAAAACTTCCTGTGTATTCACCATCAGAAAACTCACGCAAATGAAGCAGGTCACCGACTTGGTAGCCCCGGTCATTCTTGCGGAGTTCCGCTGTTTTCTTCCCTGAATGGACTGGGTGAAAGTGCTCGGGTGCGATTTTCAAATCGTGAGTTTTCATGGCTTTCTCCAGATATAAAAATACCGCTCAAGGCGGCTGGTTAATTCATGGATTTGTAGAGCTTAGGGCTGTCTGTCGTGGCTTCACGAAGCTGTCTGATATCAGTCCGGCGCGGGAATGATTCGCCATCCCACAATATGATTGCTTCAGTTAAAAGGTCATCAATGGGGACGATATCCATAACGGTGCCCACGGCTTTACCTGACTTCATTGTTACCAATGAGCCGTTTGTGATTGGCATGGGGATACCTCATGTAGCAGGCAATAAAAAACCGCGTTAAGCGGCTATTTGTTTGATGGTTATTTCCACCACAGCTCAATGCAGAGATGGCCTAACCATAAAGAACGCATCGGGCCATCATTCCAGAAGTAGAAGTATTTCCAGTTGCTCTTCTTCTGCCAAGAAACTGCCAGCCACCATCCACCGTTTGGGCTAGGTATTGGGATTTTCATCACTCACCTTCCTTATCGAAACTTGGATGGAAAATTAACTAATACCAAGAAGCCAGCAACTGCGCAGATAACGCCACCAATTCCAGCCAGGATTATCAGCGCCCAAACAAGAATTGTTCCAATGAAAGCTATCATCACTCACCATCCTTCACGATGCCGCCTGCGGCCCCGATTGCTGCTTTAACATCATTCACACGGTAGACCTCTATCGCCCGATGGCTCTCATTAAATCCGGCTCGATACAACGCGCTGAGTATTTCAGGCAGCACTACCGGCTTTTGCGGGTTGGTGAATAGCGGCACTCGATAAACTCCAACGGGAGCACCCCAAATGTGTCCCTCATGGCCGCCCTTGATAGCTGCCAATGAACCAGAGTCTGTGAAAGCAACCGGCACCTGATCGCCTTTCAGCTCTGCAATTTCCTCCTGAGCCGCCAGAAATTTACGTTCCGCTGCTTTCTCGCGATGCAATGCTTTGTGCAACTCTTCCTCTGAACCAGCAGCCCGCTGGCGTTCTGATTCGAGCTGGTCTCGCAGTGAAATTAGCTCATCGATTATCAACTGAGCACCACGCATAGCCTCGTAGTTTTCCTTATCATCTACCGTATCATAACCTTCCTCAAATCCGCTGAGGATGCTCTTAACTTCTTGAAGGCGCTCATTGCTCAGCGCCTTGATATCTGTTGTATCAGTCATGAGGTTGCTCCTCGAATTTTGCCATCAATCGCTGAGATACTGTTTCTCTTGCTGGAGGCTCATTATCAGCAATGATCTCGATGATAACTTGTCGAACAAACCCAATGGCCTCACCTTCGTTGTTAGCCTCTATTTCCAGGCGGCGAGCTAACTCGGTAACAAAGTAATCATCCTTGCCGATGATCTGGCCTAGAACTGCATGTAATGGCATATCATTGCCTGCATATCTAACGTAGTGTCGTTTATTCATGAGGTTGCTCCTTCACTAATACCTTCCGAACACCTTTGAAGTCATGCGGACTAACAATGCCTTCTTCCTCCATGCTCTTGATTAGCCGCGCCGCTCTGCCATATCCAATTTTGAATTCCCTTTCTAGGAAGCTGATATTTGGGTTCCCACTCTCGATAACCCGACTTTCTGCCTGCGGATAAAGCTCATCTCGGCAAGCGGGACATGTGCAATATTCATCTTGATCGCAAATCGTCTTCATCCCTTCCTCCCAGCGCGCAGATTGGCGGCGAACTCGCCATGTAGTTTTTCCTCAGCCTCAGAATATGCATTCCCTGCGTCTTCTTTCGTGGCAAAAAGGCCAAGATGATATCTCTCATTATTTGCCTGTATGTTAGCCTGCCACTTTCCCGCTAATTTGTTGTAACAGACGCCTTTAATTCCACTTGTATTGGCCTTTGTGCGTAGGACATTCATTTGATTTTCACACCGACTTACTAAGCGAAGATTCGATATTCTGTTATCTATTCTGTCGCCATTCACATGATCTATCTCTGTGTCGGGAAGAAATCCATAACACCAAAGCCATGCCATTCTGTGGGCTAGGACTTTTCTGTTAGAAATGTTCATCATGATGTATCCATTGGCATGCAACCCTCCAGCCGGAGAGCCTATGGCAACGCCACCCTTCGATGACGCCCTGATAAACAGCCCCGTCTTTTCGTCATAAGTGACTGAGGATACCAACTGCTCGTATGTCACATTGTTTACCGGCTTTTTCATAACCCACCCCGAATAGCACGCTCAGCCACCAGGGCATCACGCTCAGCCACCAGCCCGCTCACATACTCAATGACCAGCTTGCTGTGTGCGCCTTCACCTTTGATGCCGAAAGCGTTGATGATGTTTTGCTCGGAGATTGTTTTGGCTGAGAGTTGCTGGTTGAGGCTGGCGATGTCTTCTTTTTGTTGCTTGAGAAGGAGAAGCACACCGACCAGGGAGCTTTGCTGCATTGGTCTGCCGCCATATACATAGCCTGAGAGAATAGAAATTAAGTTCTCTTCAGGCGTAACTAATCCGTACACGCTTTTATCTGTGCTCATGATGTGTTCCTTGAAAGAGGGTTAGGCTGCTCTGGCGTGAATTCTGATGTTGTAGCGCTTAGTGGCTACTGCACGTAGAGAGCGGCCTGTAATGAGGGATATTTCTTTATCTGAATGAGAGCTGAATAGGGCGGTGTGCTCTGGAGTCCATGACTGCCATCCTTTGGCAGAGAAGAGGGTGATACCGAGATACATGGCTTTGTTTTTAACTGAGCCTTGAGTCCTTTCAAGTTTCTCAGCCACCTCTTTAAGCGTCATGGTTCCGGCTACTTCTGCGAGGAAATCCAGTTCGTATCGCTCCCAAGGTTGCTGTGACATGGCTACCTCCATTGCTCTCCGAACTCGAAGCCAATCTCTGCCAGTGCTTCATCCATTTTACTGATGAACTCGGGCACCATTTCGTCGAATTCATCCATGAACTTCTGGTCACGCTCGACAACTACGTGATGCAGGCCTTCACGCTTCATGCGCGGGTCGTAGTTTGCGAAGTACCAGGCATCCTTTCCTGTGACCCATAGGCTGTACTGAATCTGTGCCATGTACTCGGCTTTGATAGCGTCGAAACCGCCGAGCCGGAATTTCATGAATACCGCACTGGTGTACGGGCTTTTCAATTCCAGACCTTTCCCGTCACTACAATCACCATCAGGTGAGCAGGCACAGCGAAGAGTTTCGTCTTTGAAGATGATCGGCACATCGGTAACTTTCACGTCCGTTGTGAACTCAAACAGCGACCTTGCTGATGCTTCGTATTCTTTCCCCCATGCCAGAGGCTTTGCATTTACCTCAACCACATTCCCTGTGCAAACCTCGCCTAAAAGCGTGTAGAAATAGGTGAGTTTGGTATCTGTCCATTTGGTACCGCTGCGAGGCTTTGAGATGACTTTTCCTGCTTCCGAGGCCGTGATGACGCCGAGCCGAAGTTTGAGCCAATCTATGCTTCCCTGCTGTGTGGTGCGGACGTCAATCCCTGTCCGCTGCAAGATGATTTCAGGTGTCATGCGGCTGCCTTCTTCTTAAGAAAATCTACCGTCTTCAATGCTTCTGGCTCGGTGAGTTGTTCAGGGGAGGTGATAGGGCGCTTGAATATCTGTGAGCAAATAGGGAGCAAGTCTGCATCCCATGTTTTGTCCATTTGCAGGAGCAAGTCATTAATCGCCTGAATGGTGTCGTCGCTGGAAGGCGAAATATCCTTTTCCTGTCCGCGTTCCTGGCTAAAGTTGATGCCTTCGCCGCCTTCGGTATTCACGTAATCAACAGCTGCATCCAGACGCTCACGGCGAGGCCAGTATTTGGTGGCCTGCTTCACGACTGTCTTCAAGATCATCTGCTCTTCATCAGTGACCCAAGGGCAGCGCTTGGTGTTATCAGAGAGATATTTCTTCCATGCTTCTGACCGGTCGCGAATTGAGAAAATATATTCTGCTCGCATGGTGTGCGTCAGGTAGTCGCCTTCATCTGTCTTAACTACCGTGTAAGCGCCTACCACTTCGCCGCGCTGCTCAATGGTGTCGAATTCATTGAATTCATGCGTTGGCGGGCGGTCAATGCTGGTACGCATGAAGCGGTCGTTCTTCCTGACTATCGCTGATTGGCACCATTTGATAGCTCCTGACTGCTGAGCAATATGCATCAGACCCATATAGCTGATGTCCAGACATATAGCGCCTTTCCGTGGCACTAAATACGCGAGCTTTTGAGCCGGGTTTAGAGAAATGCCAATCGCTGCAACGTTCATTATCGCGCTGCGGGTCGATACGCCATTTTTGGCTGCCACGCCTGCCAGATAGTCATTGTTTGCGAATATCTGCATGGCAAACTCTGACTCACGTTTAAAGGTCAGGCTCGGCTCAGAACACACCTGCTCGAAATCTAACTTCAGCGGGTTGATGATGTCGTGAACCTGATTTACCAGAAGCTGGTTCATGCTGCGCTCTCCATTTTTGATATTCTTCCGTGTGCTTCATGGCTGCTGATTGCATCAATGAACTTTGCGTACTCGTCCTGAGCCCATTCATTGTCCAGAGCGTGAATCTGCTGTGCGGTGAGTTTCGATTTGTCGGTAAATTCCAGAGGCGTTTCGGGGTAGGTTTCTGCAATCTTCATCGTGCGCTGGCGAAGGTTTTCTTCCACCCGTTCGATTGCAGCATCCAAATCTTCATGCTGGTCTCTGATGTAGTCGTAGCTGCTGTGTCTCATGCTGCATCCTCCCGTCTCATCACCACCAAATGGCCGCGAGACTCCATATATTCGCGAATGTTTTCCTCATCCATGAAGGACAACATTTCTTTGTCTGGTAGCGTGTAGTGCAGTTCAGCACCTTCAACTTCAAGCTTGATTCCGCACCCCAAGGTGCCGCCGGAAACCTTCACGGCGGCGCATTCAAAAGTGATATTCATACGAGCCCCTTACTCTTGCAGAACGCCCGAGCCATCAACTTGTAGCCGAGCGGGTTATTCGGGAATGACTGTTCGCTGCCGTCTATGAGGATGTGCAGCAGGGTGCCGATGATTTGAAATCTCATAGCGGGTTACCCGGTTGGTTTAAGATTTCAATGAAGCGCTTTGCAGCGTTCTTCGCGTTACGGCAGATACGGTCGAGAAGTGATTCGGTGTTTTGGGTGACGCCCACGGTGACGCCACCCGCGAATGCATAGTTCATCGTGGGTTACTCCGGTTTAATTAGTAGGTGATTGCGATTGCTGAGACTTGGCCTTTGGCAATGGCTTTGACGCATTGCACAGCACATTCTTCAGTGATGCCGGCAGCGACTAAATCAGCCACGGCCTGTTGATTGATAGCGCGTTTATGTTCGACGCTTGCAGCGCGGGCAGCGGCTTCCTCAGCGATGCGCTTCTCTTCTGCCAGGCGAGCATCTTCTTTCTGCTTGGCTTTGAGTTGCTCAGCTGCGATAGCTTCCTGCTTCTCGCGTTCTGCTTGCTGTGCTGCTGCTAACCGGTCGGCTTCAGCCTTGTTTGCTGCATCGATACGGTCTTGTTCGGCCTTCTTCTCAGCAGCAATTAGGTTGGCTTCAGCCAGCGCCGCCTGTGCTTTCAGGTCGGCTTCGCGTTGTATCGCCGCTTCACGTTCACGCTGCGCAGTTGCCGCGGCTTCACGCTGCGCTTGCTCGACTGCCTGCCGCTTTAACTCTTCTTCATGAGCAATGCGCTGGCGTTCTGCTTCTGCTTTAGCGTCGGCGGCATCTCGGTCGTGCTGGGTATTCATCAGCACCGCCAGTTCGTGATCAGCTTCGAAGCGTTCAATGCGTGCTTGGTCAAATGCTTCGTTGTCGGCCAGTGCCTGTTCGTGCCATTCCTGCATCTGTTTTTCGGCAGCTAGCTTTTCTTGCTCTGCCTCCCACTCAGTCAGCGGCAGGCGAACCTTGTCACGCAACGTGTCGCATTCAGTAATGAATCGGCGTAACTCAGCTTCAATAATTTTTGGCTGCTCTTTAATTTTCTTAAGCAACTCGCGCCCAGGCTTTTCAATAGCCGTTTTGCTGCGTGAAACAGAGGCTGAAAGTGAAGCTATTCGTGCTCGACCTTTAGCAGTGCTTAAATCTGGGACTTCATTCACTGAACTACGGATTTGGTCAAGAAAGCCATCAAGGCCATTTGCTACGTAGAGCGCCGGAGCCTGTTCCGGTTTAATCTCGATAACGGATAATTCGGTTGTTTCGCTCACGGCGATCTCCTTATTCGGGGCAAAAAAATGGCCCCCAGATTTGGAGGCCGAATAGCTACACAGCTTTAGTTGATAAGGGGCGCTTATCATGCTGAGCACTCAGTGAATGCGCAGCAGGAAGTGGCTCAGTCTTTCAGAAACTCTTCGGTTTTCACTACGCATTCACTCATAAACAACTCTGCGTCAGTGCTGGTAACTACGGCTGAATGATGTGGGTGAACATTTTCAGCAAGCCACTGAATCAAAGGCTTTGCTGCAACTTCGAAGCTTTCATATTGTTCTTTGGTCATGGTCAACTTCCTCAATTTCAGGTTTCAAACGATAAGCCGCATATTGCTCATGGTTCATGCGCAACTTATTTCGTGTGCCTATCTCTTTAATGACGTATTCGTACTGGTTAGCCATCCTCAAGACGAGAAAGTGCTCACCGGTTAAAGTGTTTGTTAATCGCATGGGGATGACTCCGGTGGGGGGTTAGTAGAATCCGTCTGGAAGGTCAGTGGCTTCTTGCAGTTGCTTGATTTTATTTTTCAGGGTCTGTATCTGCTTTTCATTTTTGTCAATGTCTGGCTGAAGCTTTTCCCTAATAAATTCAGCCATTGCGTCAGGGTAATTATCATAAAATTTGCAGACTGAAGGTCGCTCGGGCATTGCGTATGAGCCATAGCGCTTAATTTGAATCTGTGGTGCTGTAACTTTCTCTACAGTCCCTTTGTAGAACTCAGGAAACTGAACGCCCAGCTTGACGACATACACCACATCGTCAGGCTTAAATTGTGAAATCGGCTTACTCATATCGGTAGTCTCAGTTAGTTATGTGATGCGGAGTGGGGGGTTAGACTGGCAGGTTTTCAGGAACTTCAGGTTTTTCAAACTCAGACCATGCCAAAAGCACCCATTCAGGCTGATTATCTGTCCAATTGTTTGTGGTTTGATATTTCCCATCAGCACCCAACTTGAACTCCTCGTAATACATTCGGCCTTCTTCTGGGTACTGGTTGTAATAGCCAGTGAACCCGATGAATTCACCGTCTTCGTTAGTCCAGTAATCAAGCCCGCTCGGAGTCCCTTCTGGGAAATCCCCATTTTCCTCAAAGTAAGCCAACTCATCATCGGTGACTTCTGCATACACGTAATTCAATTCAACAACGCGACGATTAACCTTCTTCACTGTAGCAATGCGCTTGGCCTTACCATCACCTCCTAACTCGCCAAACCTCATGTCGTATTGGTACATATCAACAACAGCCCAAATCTTCACGTCTTCGCCGCGAGTTACTACCGGTAATTCGGAAGGTTTTTTCCAGATTATTTCTTTCATCTCTCACCTCATAGTGCAGTTACTGTTTGAACTTGTAAGGTTTACTTACAGGTTGGGAATGGCTCGCGGGGCTTGTATTTGAACTCTCTCCAGCCGTCTGAGAGGATTACTTCGTCGTAGCTTTCTCGCTTGTCTGCCAACTCAATTTCTACAGCAAGCGCGTGAAGGTCATGACTCCATTTTATTAGTGTCATTGCGCGGAAATCCAAGTCAGCCTTTCGCTTGCCATTCTGTTTTGGGCTGAACCCATCCGTGCTTTTATCGCGGATATCGTGGTATTTCTTGAGTTCGCGCCGTACGCCCTTCAGGGCGGAAATCATCCGATCTATTTTTTCAATATCGACTCGTAACATTCTCTCAACCCCTCATAACGTGATATGGATGCTCGTATTTATCGCTGCGATGACCGGCTGCGACGGTTTAAATCAGTGGAATGCTTTTGCCGCGAATCTTCTGGCGAGCGTTTATGAGTTGCCCAAACGGGTTCTTCACATTGTTGTGCTGCTTGGCTACCCATTCTTTCTGCTGCTTAGGCAAGCGAAGAGAAGCTTTGTAGTCGGTCAGGCTTAATGCTTTTGCTACCCGACTAGAACCTCCTGCAAGCGCCGTGGCGACGTTTTTGGAAAGAGCCAGTTCACTGTTCGCCTCAGCTGCTTTCGCTGCGTTGTGAGCCGTCATGCGACGTGCGTTATACCTTTGCTTTGAGTTCATCATGTGTTCCTCGGTAAGTGCTTGGGTGATGTGGTGGCCGGTGCTGATCTCCGGCTTGTCTATGCGACTTGCTAGTTGACACCGGGGTTTCACCGGGGCGAAGGTTTCGCATGTCGTTTATTGGGTCGGTGCTGGATTAGCAACGCGCTTACTCAACCGATTACATCCAGCGATATCTACCACCCATCAGGTCTTACACTTGCGCATCAGCCTGCGCATTCACCACATCCCGAAGCACTTTCCTTCGGTCTCCTGAGTTCAGGAGAAATCATATTGTTAAAGAAGCAGTCGGACTTCCTGTCCAACACGGCTGATAGTTCCTTCTGCCGTATCGATGTTTCGTTTCGATGGAATAACTGTACAGGCAAAACTGTATTGAGTAAACAGTCAAAACTGTAAAAAGTGGCTGTAAATCTGTATTTGCTTGTTTTTGCATGAATTAAAGTTTTCTCCAGACGTAAAAAAACCCGCCGGAGCGGGTTTGATGTTTAGCAATTGGTGATTGTTATCTGATAGTTACGCCATACCAGAACACTGCACCGACAACTCTAATCTTATTACTGTCTTCACCGAGATAAATTTCGTCAGGATATTCGTCAGTATTGAACGAACGAAGGCGAATCCCACCACCTGGCAACCGATACATCATCTTGACGCGTGCCATTCCTTCGTGATCGAGAGCGTATATCTTGCCGTCCTTGATTTCAGTGCTTCCTGTATTGATCGCGACAGTAGCGCCGTCCGGCAATACCGGCTCCATGCTATTACCCCAAACTGACATGCAGGCCGCCTCTTCAGGCTTAACGCCTAGCTTCTTGAGGCTACGCAGCGAGAACTTCAACTTCTTCCCATCACAGTCCAGTTCAACCACTCGTCCGTCACCCGCAGCAAGTTGTGCCTCTTTAAAGAAAGGAAGATAGACATCATCGTCTTCATCTTCGCTGTCTTCTTCCCAGAGCGAAATCCCTTCAAGCTGCGTGGCATTTGATTCTTGCTGACCGGTCTTCAACCAATGTGCAGAACACTTAAGCGCCTGAGCTAGCTCAAAAATCTTACGAGGGTTTTTCGTCTCTCCGTTTTCGATACTAGCAATAGATTGCTGCTTAATTCCAACCTTATCGGCAAGTTCTGTTTGTGTGATGCCTAGTACATCGCGCCTTTCTTTAACCCGATCGGCAAGGCTCATGACCTTCTCCTGATGAATAAATAAACCGACCAAATTCTCACAGCAAATACTGTATTTGACAAACAGGTCTTCCTGTAGAACAATACAGATAAAACTGTAGGAGAACGGAATGGATACAAGTAAAACCATCTCCCAGCGTGCAAAACAGCGTCGCTCAGAACTTGGACTGACCCAAGCTGAAGTCGCAGAGCAAGCCGGGATTGCACAACAGTCGTATCAGCAGCTCGAAGCTGGAGAAACAAAGCGCCCGCGCAATCTCCTTGAAATCGCAAGTGCTTTGAAATGTACAGCTCAGTGGTTGATGTACGGAACTACCTCTAAAAAAGCAGCATAGAACAACCGCTCTTTAAACAATTTGGCCGCTCTCTGAACTCAGGAGCAAAACCTAAGTGGCAACTCCACGGAGTAGTCACGCAAACACACAACTAACCAACAACGGAAGTATGTCGTATGGAACACGCAACCCAAAGCAAGAAAGCGATGCAAATCGAAACGAAGTTACTGAATAAGTTAGCAATGATTGGGCAGAACAACTTCGCCAAAGCCATGAAGGTTCCCGAGTACACGGTGAGCCGCTGGAAGGCCGGTTTGTTTAAGCAGGTGAGCATGATGCTTGCTGTGCTGGAGTATGGAGTAGAGGACGAGGATTTAGCGAGACTGGCAAAAACGGTAGCGCAGATGCTTACAAAAGAAAAAGCCCCAAGCTGCGTCAACAGCTTTGAGGCCTAAGCGAATTACTGGATCAATTCACAGGAGTAATTATGTCATCCCTTTCCCTTTTGTACAAATCGAAAGATAAAAACGGTACCGAGACGACGGTAAAGAAAACGTTTCTGGTTCCGCTGAGTGAGCTGTATGTCGAGCCGGGCTTTAACGTCCGGGATATCGACCAAGCGCACGTTGAAGAATTCCGTGATGCGTTTGTCGACGGTGAATACCTACCTCCTCTGGCTGTTCAAGTGACACAGCAGGGCATCAAGATTATCGACGGCCATCACCGCTATTACGGCGCGAAGCTGGCTACTGAATCCGGGCATGAAATCCCTCGCCTTGAGTGCAAAGACTTTGTAGGCAGTGAAGCCGATCGCATTGCCTTCATGGTCACCAGTTCTCAGGGTAAGCCACTGGCACCACTTGAACGCGCAGCTGCTTATCAACGCCTCAGCAACCAAGGATGGGAATCAGCGGAGATCGCCAAGAAGGTAAAGCGTTCTGTTGCTGATGTTGAGCATCACCTGGCACTGCTGGAAGTAGGTGATGGCCTGATTGAAATGGTGAAGTCTGGCGAGGTTGCAGCGACCACCGCTGTCGCTCTCTCACGTGAGCATGGCGTGAATGCTTCATCAGTCGCAGCCGGTCAGATGGTGAAGGCTAAAGCGGCTGGCAAAACGAAGCTCACGCGTTCTGATGCTATTCCGTTGTTCAGCGCGTTGAAGGCTCGCCGCTTGGTTGAGCTTCTTTGTGACTCAAAAATTACGAGTGTTATCGACGGTAAGTTTCTCTCGATTGCTGATGAAGCAAGCGAAGAAATAGAACGGATCATTGCCGACTATCGCAGTGGAATTAAATCTGGCACGGAGGCCTCATGAATCTTGCATATGACGAAAACGTAATACCAATAAGGCCTCCACTGGAGGTCGTGGAGCAGCGTGTGGCCGATACAGACGATGGATTCACCCGTCTGGCAAACGAGCTGTACGAGGAGCTTATCGGCGCAAACCTGACGAGGAATCAGGCCAAGGTAGCTCATGCCGTTTGTCGGAAAACATATGGCTTCAACAAGAAGATGGATCGGATTGCTGATAGCCAGATAGCTCTGTTAACCAGATTGCCCCGGCAAAAAGTTAACAAGGCTAAAAATGAGTTATTAATCATGAAGGTTTTGCTCAGGGACGGGCAACTAATAGGGCCAAATAAAGCCTTATCAGAATGGCAAATTCCAGAGTGTCACTTAAACAATGTCAGTGTCACTACCGTAGTGACAAAAGATGTCACTAAAACGGTGACAGAGGTGTCACTACCTCAGGGACACACAAAAGACACTAATACAAAACACAAGAAAGACATTAAAAAACCTCCCTCAAAGAATTCTCGCGAATTCCGTGAGAAGGCAGTCGAATCATTTCTTGCTAAGCATCCTGAGGCGATCGGCGGAATTTACACACCATCAGGTGAGCAGTGGGGAACGGCGAATGACCTGATCGCCGCCAAGTGGATTTTCTCAGCTGTCCTGACTGTTAGTCCTACTGCCAAAGAGCCTAACTGGACGGCATGGGCAAACACAATCCGGCTGATGAGACTACAGGACAACCGTACTCACAAAGAAATCTGCTCACTCTTCAAGTGGGCGAACAAAAATACTTTCTGGTCTTCAAACGTTTTATCCCCTGCAAAGCTGCGTGAAAAGTGGGACACGCTGGCTGCCAAATCCATCCAGAAACAATCAACGCCTGCCGGACGTGGAAGCATTGACTTCGACAATCAGGACTGGGCTGAAGGGCTTCAGATATGAAAAATATTATGACCGCAATTCAGCAGCGCGACGGAGTAGCTCTGCAACGTATGGCAGGGAGTGTTGATCAAGCCAATCCAGCCGCAATATCTGAGCAGGCAATCAAGTTATTCAACGAGTTGTTCCGTCAGCTTACAGCGGCGTTCCCGGCTGCGATGGCAAATATCAAATCTCAGGAGGATTTGAACGAGCTTCGGCGTCAATGGGTACTGGCATTTTCGGAGAACGGAATTAACAACGTTTTTCAGGTAAACGCTGGAATGGCTATCGCTCGCAAGCAGGAGTCACCTTATCTGCCTTCCCCTGGTCAATTCATCGCATGGTGCAAACAGGGCGCTCTCAAGGCCGCTGGCCTGCCTGACGAAGATGAGCTTTACGTGATGACCATGACCTACTCCCGCCGCCGTGGTGGCTACGTCAGTGCAGAAGCCTATCCGTGGACGAGTTCAGCCGCTTACTGGATGGTGACCAACCTGTGTGATCACATGCGTCATGAGAACTGGTCAGAGGCTCAACTCCGAAAGGGTTGTGGTACTGAGCTGAAACTGATGGCTAAGCGTATCGAATCAGGGGAGAAGATTCCCGCGCCGGTCGCACGCATTCCACAGATGAGCGTCAAGAGCGCGATGAGCAAAGGCGATGGTTTGCGCAAATGCGCAGAACTCCGCGAGAAGCTCGGACTCAAGAAGGCTAACCCATGATTATCACACCAGACGACTACACCGTAATAGCCGGCTACGCAGCTGATGACTACGACTGGTTACAGGACATAAGCACACCAGCCAAGCGAGCCAACATGCTTGAATTCAGCGAGAAGGTTGCTGAGATATTCGTGCAGATGTGTGCCGGGCAAGTGAAAGGGGAATTCTGATGAGCAACGAATTAGCAATGAAAGTTATTCAATGGCAAGCAGACGGTAGCGTGGGAATTAGTTCAGCGACAATGGCTTCTATAGCGCTTGGTTTGAAAAAGCCATTTTACGGCAGCTACTTCAGTCCGCCTAGTGACCCATCTGACTTAACTCGCTGCATGAAGCTTGTGAAGGCCATTCCAGAGATACGCGATCACTTCCCAGTCATAGCAGAAATATGCCCTAATTTTGCGCCAATCCTCGCTCATTGGGACGAGCTAATTTCCATGGTCAAACGTGAATGGGCGGCAGGGGATAGCGCACCGGAAACCTATGCACGAATGAAGCAACTACTGGGAGAGGGGTAATGGACACTAAGGCAACATTTGACAGAGAAGCGTTTGAAAAGTCAGCAGCAGAGCTAACTGGCTATAAGCCTGAATTCATTCTTAGCCAGAGAGCCGGCGATGACTATGAGTTTGGATCTGGCTTGAATGCATATTGGCATTTCTGGAAAGAATCCCGCGCGGCAATCGAAATTGAGTTTCCTGAAGAGAAGCCATACAAGCACAACAGTTACCCGGAGGCCAGGGCGCAAGACGATGGATTTAATGATGCACTGTCTGAATGCAGCGCAATCATCACCTCCCACGGAATCATAATTAAGGGGAAGACGGAATGAAGACTCACATGAGGTCAATATTCACTGAAAACGGCATGCCGGGATACCTAAAAGAGAAGGATCACCGAGATGGTTACTTCGGAGCAGTTTGCGGGTACATGAGAAGAAATACCACAACTAATGCTGAAAAAGTTGATTGCATGGCATGCAAGAAGGCGATGAAGAAAGGTATGAAATGAATAACGATTTAGAGAAGTTCAGCGAGGAAAGGCTGATGGAGATTCAGAAAAAACTTTCAGCAGGAGTGCTCATCGATACGACAGAGGCGTCTCTTGTTCGAGATGCAATAGAAATAGCCGTAGCAGCAAACGGAAGTAACTATGACATCACGGTGTATCAGTTGAGGGATTATCTTCATTACGATCCAGTTACTGGAATATTCACGCGCCGTTCCGATGGCTTGCAGATTGGAAGTAAAAACGACGAAGGTTATTTGTATATAACTTGCTTTGGTCATGTCAGGCCTGCACACAGAATGGCCTATTACTATATGACAGGCCGACTTCCAAAAACTGTTGATCATATCGACAGAGTAAAAACCAATAACGAATGGAAGAATTTACGCGAAGCAACTAATGCAGAAAACCAATGGAATAAGGCCATGAAGCGCAATAACACAAGTGGAGTAAAGGGCGTCTATTGGAGTAAGAAGGATAATCGATGGATTGCAGAAATACGCTTAAATGGTGCGCGTCATTATGTGGGCTCATATCGTGACATGGAGGATGCAAAACTAGCGATAAGCGAGAAAAGGAAAGTGCTTCATGGAGCATTCTTCGTCGAAGATGGGCAAGTCGCCGCCCCTAAACCGGAGAGTGAATGATGCAGAAAATGGAATCATGCTACCGGTGCGGAGAGCGGAAAGAAGCTGATAAGTTTCGACCCGGGCAACCATACTGGCATCGATGGTGCATTCGCTGTGAAGCAACTCCCATAGGCTCCATGCCTATCAGGGAAACCTCAGAACATCGGAGGCAAGAATGACCAAACAAACCTACCAATTACGCAACGAACAAATCCTCAGTAACGCAATAAACCACCTCCGCAACACTCCGCTTAATCCAGATAAACCTTACTTCGTCACAATTCAGGAAGCCACGCGTTCACTCTCTCAGAATGCGAAGCTTTGGGCTTGTTTGACGGATATCAGCCAACAGGTCGTCTGGTACGGGCAGAGGCTCAGCACGGAAGACTGGAAGAACATTCTGACAGCCGGGCTGAAAGGCCAACGCTCAGCCCCAGGCATCAACGGTGGCTTCGTCGTTCTCGGCCAATCTACAAGCCGGATGACAGTCGGAGAGATGAGTGAGCTTATCGAGATGATGAGCGCATTCGGCACGGAGCAGGGCGTCAGGTGGTCTGATGAATCTCGTCAGGCATTGGAGTGGGCTCGGAGATTTGGCGAAACAAAGAGGGCGGCGTAATGGCTTATGTATCTCAAGCAAACATTTCCAAAGAACTTGGCCGCGGTCGAGGCTCGAAAACTCCGTCGATATCATTTCGGATGACTAAATCAGGCTCAACTGGCTGCCGGGTCACAAAAGTTACTGGCCTGTATAGCGAGAGCATAGACATTCAAATCGACGAAGAAGAATCAAAGCTACGCATCGGCAAGTCCGAAAACGCATACAAGGTAAGCGACCAAGGTTCTTTTTCGGTATCAAAGCGCGTTCTGCGCATGGTGGCTAAAGGCTCAAACTCATCTGTCAGGGTTGAGTTAGCTAAAGGCGATGACGGCTGGTGGTACGGCTCATATGGAGAGAAAGCATGAAAGATTATTCAGCGATGAGTGACTTTGATGTTCAGCAGGCAGTGCTGCAAGAAACATGGGGGAAACATCCGGTCAGGCTTCTTGGGAAAATGATGCTGGATATCATGTTGAGCGACTACGACCCCTGCAACAACCCTGCCGACGCATGGCCGATTATTTATGGAAATCTAATCACCATCGAACCGGACTATGAATTTATTGACGAAAGTGAAGCTGAGTTTTTCCCTACCGGACTATGGATTGCAGAGCGGTCAGGTAATCATGAGTTTTTGCAGCATGTGAATGAATCACCCCTCCGCGCAGCAATGATTGTCTTTTTGCAAATGAAAGACGCGGAGAAATGCGATGGCTAAATCAACATGGTTCACTCACGAAATCATGTCCACTCAGCAAGCCGAAGACCTCATCAAGCAGTACACCCTCAGAAACATCCAAACCTCAAAGCAGCTATCCGCTGATTACACAGGCTGGCACGTCTCTGCTTTGTTACCCGAATACAAATCCGAGCCAAGGCAGAGTTACGTCTGGCAGAACCCTATGTGGAGATAAATCATGCCAACGAGATGTTGCAGATGTAACGCACGGCTTGAAGAGGAAGAAGAAGAATATTACGGACTCTCTTGTGAGAAATGCGAGAGAGATTACGCATTAAGTTTTGACGAGATTATCAGATATGACCAGTGGAAACGAAGCATCTGTTGCAACGTGCGCCGCATGTGGCATGGCATTGGCAGAGGACGAGACGCATGTTTGCGGGGATTGCGAAAGCTTCTTCGCTATGGACGGGATTGAATTATCTGAACATCTGAGGAGTGAGAGTGATGAAATTACCCAGAAGCCGTAACTGCAAAATATGCAAAAAACGATTCAAGCCAGCCACTCTGTACGACTGGTGGTGCAGCGAAGAGCACAAGGAAGAGCTAATCACTAAGTTAGCAACCGAAGCCCGACAGAAGCGCATACAGCAACAGGAACAACAGCGAAAGCAAACAACCCAGCAGGAACGACGAAGCCTCAAAATTCGAAAGCTCGCAGTACAACCCCGCAGTTACTTCATCAAGCAAGCCCAGCAAGCCGTAAACGCCTACATCCGTGAAAGAGACAAGCACCTTCCCTGCGTTTCATGTGGAACGTTGAGCGCTGCTCAATGGGATGCCGGCCATTATCGAACTACGGCCGCAGCCCCACAGCTAAGGTTCGATCCTCGCCAAATCTGGAAGCAATGCAGCGTATGCAACCAGCACAAAAGCGGGAATCTGGTTCCGTACCGGGCAGAGCTCATCAGGCGCATTGGTCTGGCTGAAGTGGAAAGCATCGAAGGCAACCACGACCGGCACCGTTGGACGATTGAAGAGTGCAAGGCCATCAAGGCTGAGTATCAGCAGAAGCTAAAAGACCTCAGACAACTCGGAGAAGAAGCATGAAGCTAGAGTCAATATCGAAATACTTCTTTGCGAAAAGCACGATGATCAGCGACTCGCCCAGGGCAACCGCTTCTGACACTCTCACCGGAACAGACATCATGGCCGCTTTAGGGTTGGCAGACCTCAAAAGCGGCTTTGGATTAGATTTGTTCTTGGCAAAGCAGGGGATTAGTAAACCAGACAAGGCCGTGGAAAGTCTGTGCCGGTTTGCTGAAAAACAATTACATCAATACAGAGCTGTGGCTCAGCTCGAAGATGATATTAAACATCACGTACTGCAAATACTCGCAACTTTCGCATATCAGGATTATTCCAGGAGTGCTGCAAGCGTCCGGACGTGTGATTGCTGCGGCGGGGAAGGATTCACAGAGGCAGAGGTTTTCACAATGAAATCTGCTTTCGGCGTTGCACGACCAGAAGAGTTTACCGGCGTGGTTCGCATTAGCGATCAACTGGCCTGCAACGTAGCAACACAACGGCGCGAAGTGGTCAGGGTGCTGTGTAAGCCATGCGATGGGAAAGGGATAATCAGCAACGCTTGCCGGTGCCACGGAAAGGGCGTTGTGCTGGACAAGGAGCAAACGGAATTGCAGGGCGTACCGGTTCAGAAAGAATGTCCGAAATGTTCAGGGCGTGGCTATGCGAGATTACCGGCTGAGAACGTGCGTAGAGCCATCTGCGGCGAGGTGATGGAATTAACAGAGCCAACGTGGCGGAGGAACTTCAAGCCGCTCTACGAGGCTATGATAACCCGATGCCATGTTGAGGAGTCAGAAGCAGAGTTGATGCTGTCCAAAGTAACCATGTGAGAATAATTTTCTACAAATTAACTCTTATTAAGAAAATGGTTATTGACATCTTGACGAAAGTAGCCCAATATCAACGCTAACACTACAAATCCGTGAATCTGTTACGGTGAGTGAAAAGCATAATTAAGGCCTCGCAGAAATGCGGGGCTTTTTCGTATCTGCACATCAGGTAAGGACATTGCTGTTGAGCGGACAATGTGCGCGGCGTAACACGCGTAGATTTTAAAGCCGCAATGTTCTTTCCGATGTGATGAATGAGCTAGATGGTGGGGTAAAGGCTCACCATGGCGACGAAGGCATCACAATACGAAATCCGCTGATCGGTTATGAGATTTTGCGCTGGGCAGGATGAAACTTGCGGAACCCAGCATACACAAATATCTGGTTCGCCGGGCGATGGCAGGTCTCCAAAACCTCGCTGACAAGGTTCGACTCCTTGACTGGATGCCACATTTTAGAAGCTCGCATATTGCGGGCTTTTATCATTTTAGAGCCCGACCAATCAGTCACCTCACCTTCATGAACCTAAGCGGTCGAGGCTCTATTCCTATGACTAAACACACAGCCAACTAAGCATGTTGGAGGTGATCGGATGATTAAATCTATGCCCGACAAAATCGCATCAGTAGCAAGCTATTGCGTATCCGGGACACTTGTATGCGGAGGCGGCGTGTCACAGTGGATGCATGACCTCGACTGGAACCAGGTTGCAGTAGTGAGCGGTATCGTTATTGGTATCGCAACTTTCTTGGTGAATGTTTATTACAAGAACCGACAGACAAAAGCATACGAAGCTGCATTAAACCGAGGTTACAAAACCACTCCGCCTCAAGAGGACTGACCATGGCTATCTCACCATCCCTGCGGAACAAGATTATTGCTGCGGCTGGTGGTGGTGCGCTGGCAATTGCCACAGTCATGATCCCTTCGCTTGAAGGTGTGAAATATAAGCCTTATCAGGATGTGGCCGGAGTCTGGACTGTTTGTTACGGACACACTGGCAGCGACATTATCCGCAACAAAACCTATTCCGAAGCAGAATGCAAAGTGATGCTGGATAAAGACCTGCAACCCTTTGCGCGTTCTGTTGAGCGCTCGGTAAAAGTCCCATCATCTGAATATCAGAAAGCCGCTCTCATCACATTTAGCTATAACGTCGGCATCAGCGCCTTCGAGAAGTCCACACTTCTGAAAGACCTAAATGCCGGTCGATACCAGAAAGCCTGTGATGGAATGCGAAACTGGATTTATGCCGGTGGCAAGAAATGGCAAGGACTGATGAACCGCCGCGAAGTAGAGCGCGAAGTCTGCCTGATGGGGCAATCATGAGCGGCCTTTGTTTCATCATATCCGTTCTGCTTATAGCGGGTCGCGCCAGCCCTTGGATTTGGATTCCGTTCTGGATGGCGGGGGTGCTTATTCCATGATTAATAAAATCGCCGTTGCTCTTTCTGCTCTGATACTGGCTGTCATCGCCATCCTGATGTGGGCTGCATTCCACTTCTACGGAACATCAGTTGAAGCTGACGGCAAGGTTACCCAGCTGCAAAGCGATAATGACCTGCAAACGCTCACCATATCCACGCAATCACTCAACTTTCAGCGTTCTAACGAGATTGCAGCGGCGGCAGATAAATACGCAGTGAAAATCACCGGCGACAGTCAGGAGCGTGAAATTGAATATCGAACGATTCTCAAGGCTGAGCCGACCTGTGCTCTGCCTATCCCTGCTGATATTGCTAACGGCCTGTACGACTACGCGAACCGTTTACGTTCCAGCGCAATGTACGCCGATTCCAGCCAGCCTGTTAAAGCCGCTGTTAGTGCCACTACCTCCCAGCGAATAACCTACTGTCAGGCAGTGTTGTGGATTGACCCGCTACTCACCCTGATAGACCAAGGCAACAACCAGTTGGCAGCCATCAAAAAGATAGAAGAAACCAGAGCCTCGCACTAGCGGGGCTTTTTATTACCTAGTAAATCACCGCGCATCGCAGCGCATCTCAACGAGAGTCTTTCAGAAAGCTGAGCCTGAGAATTGCCGTTATAGGTGGCGACCTCTCTCGGGCGGCTTTTCTGTGCGAACAGGCTCACTTTCTAAAAGGTTAACGCTATGCAATATCCAACCGTAGTAGTAAATGGCGTCCCAGTTCGTGTAGACAACGAAGGGCGTTACAACCTGAATGATCTCCACGCGGCAGCTGTAGCAAATGGGGAGGCGACTGAATCACAAAGACCAGGCGTTTTCCTCAAAAGCAAACAGGTGAAGCGATTTGTTAAAGCATTAAGCGATGCAACAAAAAGTGCATCGGTCAATGTCATCAAAGGCGGCCTACAGCAAGGCACATGGGCGCTTGAATTAGTAGTCATCAGATACGCGGCATGGCTGAAGCCTGAGTTTGAAATCAGGGTATATAACACATTCCGCGATGCCATCTTAAATGGCGTCAGCAGTATGACACGACTGAATCGGCTAGACCTTCTGATTGCCAATGAATCCAAAGAAGTCAGCAACTGCGCCAAGACCATGAATAAGTGGGGCGTGGGCGGCCGCAAGCAATTACTTAACGGTGCACGTGAAAGAATCATCGACCAAATGGATCCTGACATGGTTGCAATAATGCAGGGAGATGCATCATGAAGACATTTATCGCTTACGTGGTTTCTTTACTTCTACTGATCTCAATGGCCGCAGGTGTTTTTTATCAGATTGATGGCTTGGTGACTTTGGCTGTGTCGATTAACTGGATGATCTGCATCCTTGCAATACCAATTGCGATAGCAACAGTGGCCGCGAGCATCTTGTATGAAAAATCCAATGAAGAAAGCCGGATAAAGATTGCGAAAGTACTCGTCCAGGCCGCTAAGAGGAAATCGTTTATCGCTCGCGTGACCGGATGGACAACATTCTTAATCATGACATCTCTTTTTGCATGGTCAGGATGGATAGTAACGGCAATCGCTTATGTCTTGGCATCGCTCATCATCAAGTTAGCTAACTCCATTGCAAGAGATGAAGCGATTAAACAAAACCTCATATAGCCATTCCATAGCCCATTTACGAGTGGGCTAGATAATGACAAAGGAGCGAAACATGGCTATTGGCACATTGGCCTACAAGGTATCACTCAAGCCGCGCATGAAATGGCTTCTCGTTCTTTCTGCATTGCTGCACTGGGATTGGCTGACCAATAAATGCTTCACCTATGAACTTATCACCGGCGACTCCGTAGAGCTTTAGAAGGAATAACGAATGACCAAACCAGATTGGGAGGCCATCGAATCGGCGTACCGAGCTGGTTCTTTGTCTATCCGGGCAATTGCAGAAAAGCATGGTGTGAGCGATACCGCCATCCGCAAGAAAGCGACACTTCACAACTGGCAACGCGACCTTACCGAGAAGGTAAAGACGGCAACTAAGCTAAAGCTTGTTCGCACAGAGGTTCGCAATGACGGTTCGCAGTCAAAGGTGCGAACTGATGAAGAGATAGTTGATGAAGCATCTGACACAACCGCCGAGTTAGTACTTAGCCACCGAGAGGGGCTGAAAGGCTGGAGAGAGATTACGAACAAGCTCAGAGAGTTTGTGGAAGATACTGATATCACCACTGAGAATCACGCCTCAATGGCTCGCACAATTGCGGCTGGTGTGGATGCTCAAATCAAAGTGATCGCCGCAGAACGCAAGGCTTACAACCTTGATAGTGACGAAGGCAACAAATCAGTCGATAACATTTCAGACCTGATGGATTCACTGTCTCAGGGGGCGTAATGAAACCTGAGCATCTCAAGTTGCTGGCTGATAAAGACTGGCGACTGAACAATCTTTATTGGATCACGGACAAAGAAGGCAAGCCGGTACGCTTCAGGATGACACCTGAACAGCGTGAGTACTTCGAAGGCATCCACACTCGCAACATCATTCTTAAAGCTCGTCAACTCGGCTTCACGACCGAGGTTTGTATTATTCAGTTGGATGCGGCGCTGTTCGAGTCTGCCAAATGTGCTTTGATCGCCCACACGCTGAACGACGCAAAGCGCCTGTTCCGTGAAAAGGTGAAATACGCCTACGACAACCTGCCCGAAGAAATTAAAGCCGCTAACCCGGCGAGCAATGACTCTGCCGGGGAGTTGGTATTCAAGAAGGGCGGCTCACTCTACGTCAGCACCTCATTTCGTGGAGGCACGCTGCGCTACCTGCACGTATCAGAGTTCGGTAAGATATGCGCTAAGTATCCAGACAAGGCCCGTGAGATTGTCACAGGCGCATTTGAGGCCGTATCTACCGGATGCTTTGCCACTATCGAAAGCACTGCTGAAGGTCGCGCCGGTTACTTCTTCGATTACTGCCAAACAGCTGAGAACGCTCAGTTGCAAGGCAAGCCATTATCCCCGCTGGACTGGAAATTCTTTTTCTTCTCCTGGTGGAAAAATCCGCTGTATGCAATCGACCCGGTAGAAGCTTTACCGCAGCGCTTGGTTGATTACTTCGACGAGATGGAAGCCAAGCACGATGTTCACCTAAACGAGCGTCAGCAAGCGTGGTACTACGCCAAAGAAAAGACGCTCGGCGATGACATGAAGCGGGAATACCCGACCATACCCGCAGAGGCATTCCAGCAATCAGTTGAAGGCGCTTACTACGCACAGCAATTCCGATTCCTTTACACCAATAAACGCATTGGTACGTTGCCAGATAATTCACACCTTTCCGTTCATACGTTCTGGGATATCGGCGTGGGTGACTCAACGTCCATCTGGTTCGTGCGTGAGGTTGGCGAAGAGTTCCACGTCATCGACTACTACGAAAACTCCGGTGAAGGTCTGCGGCATTATATGAAAGTGCTGAAAGACCGAGGATATGAGTATGGCGACCACTGGGGACCACACGACATTGAGAACCGTGAATTCGGCTCTGATGCCAAATCCCGTAAAGAGCTGGCTCGCGAAGGCTACGAAATTGACGGCCAGGTCTACTCCATGACATTCAAAGTGGTGCCGAAAACGGGCGTTGATACAGGCATTGAGTCAGTACGTGAAATCCTCCCGAAATGTGTCTTTGACGACGAGAAGTGCGCTGAAGGCATCACTCATCTGGAAGGGTACAGGAAGGAATGGGATGACAAACGCGGCTGCTGGAAAGACAAGCCATTACATGACCACACATCTCACGGCTCTGATGCGTTCCGCTACTTTGCCGTAGCCAAGAACAACCATAAACAAGTCGGCGCTGTATTCTTCTAAGGAGCAATCAGTGAGTGATACCAATAACGAGGTTCAGTTCCTCGTGAATGCCCTCGCTGACCAAGTCGCGGTGGGTCGCCAGCGTGCTTTATACGTCGGTCAGTTTAACGGGAACACCAAGCGCACCACCTTATGGGAAGAGTTTGGGTACCCGGACACCGTAAGTTTCGCAACTTTCTATCGGACGTACCGCAGAAACTCAGCTGCATATGCCGGTGTGCATGTAACGCTGGATTCCTGCTGGGTTGATAAGCCAATTATCATTGATGGTCCTCTTGCTGATAAGAAGAAGAAAGAAACGCGTTGGGAAAAGACGGTTACCAAGCTTCTTAAAAAGTATTGGGAAAAAATCAAGGATGCCGACCGCCGTAATATGGTCGGGCATTACTCGGCGATCATTCTGCAAATAAAAGACAATCGTGACTGGTCAGAGCCTGTAGATAAGGCGCTGGTTGCAAAGCTAGGCGAGGCCGCTTTAGTTAAGCTGATCCCCGCATGGGAATCACAGATTAAGCCTGGCAGTTATGACATCGACACGCGGTCAGATACTTACAGTCAGCCAGTTAACTACACGTTCAATGAGCAGCCGGTCGGTGATGACGGAACATACGGCAATGTAAGAAGCATCACGGTGCACCCAGACCGGGTGATAATTCTCGCCGAGGGCTCTGAAGACGACAACATGCTTTCCGGTGAACCTCTCAATGAGGCCGGATTTAATGATCTGCTTGATATTGAGAAGACCAAAGGCGGCAGCGCAGAAGGGTTCCTGAAGAACGCCAGTCGCCAACTTGGGATAGAGTTCACCAAAGATACTGACATGGAAACCCTTAAAAAGGCGGCCGTGGATGCAGGCTATAAAGATTTAGGTGATGCTCTAAATGACAAAATAACTCGCCTCAACCGTGGCTCAGATTCGTCTCTGGTTATGCAGGCAGGGCAGGCTTCAGTTCTATCGGTGGCCGCTGCTGACCCAACTCCATCATGGACTGTGTCAGCCAACAGCTACGCTGCAACTATCCGCTGCCCATTCAACATTCTTTTCGGCAAGCAAACGGGCAACCTTGCTTCAACAGAAGACAAGAAGGCTTGGGCGGCGCGATGCAACTCCCGAAGAAGCAGTTGGCTCTCTTACATCATAACTACTGTCGTTCATAGATGGAGCGAACTGGGGGTAATTCCTCAGCCAACAACTGGAGAAGTCACCGTCGATTGGTCGGATTTACTCGCGCCGGGGGACAGTGAGAAGCTCGACAACATGGGCAAGTTGGCCGATATCGCCTACAAAACTCAGCAGGCATACGGAACGCCAGCGGTTGAAGTTAACGAAATTCGTGCTGCCGGTGAGCTTGAACCCATCAAGGAGCCGGCAGAGCCGGACCCCAACGCAAAACCAACCGGTAAGGATCCGCTGAATGGAGATGACGACAACAGCGCCCCGAATCGGGACACCGATAGTTCCGCGCAATAAAGCCGACCCTACGCAGTCATATCGAGCAGTAAACAAGATGTACCGAGATATCGAAGATAGATACCTCGGCATCAAGACGTCGCTTAAACAGCTATTCGACATACGTTTAACTGGCAGGGTGAGGGAAGGTAATGCACAAGCATCATTCGCATTGCATTGCGACACCATCTACCAGGTGAATGCTGCCACGTATATCTACGACATGACGGCGCAGCAGCTTGCCGACCTGTTAGAGCGAGTGCAGGTGATTCTTGATGACTATCTGCTCGAAGGTGGCTCTCAAAACCTGTGGGCTTTTGCATACGTTTCTGACGAGTACCAGCGCGGCACACTCAACGCGTTTACAAACCTCTCTGTGCAATCGCCAGTGTACGCTTCACAGACCACGTTAAGCGCATTGCTTTCATCACCGGCCTACCAGAACCAAATTGCAGCGGCTTACGTGAGCACGTACAGCGACTGGGTAGGCATAAGCGACAAGGCTCGCGCCGACCTCTCCAACGTGATTTCAGGTGCCATTGGGCGCGGTGTTAATCCGAAAGAGACAGCCAGACTCATCAGCAAACGACTCGATGTGTCGATGTCTGACGCGAAGAACATCGCGCAGACTGAACAGGTGGGTGCTTTAAGAGAGGCGCAGTGGAATGAGACTGAATGGACAAGAGAAAGGCTTGGGCTCAATACTGGCCTGTTACATCTTTCAGCACTAAAGCCAACTACTCGACAAACTCACGCATTTTGGCATGGCAAAGTCAGGACTGTAGAAGAGGTTAGAGAGTGGTACAGCATCAACGGTAATAAATACCACTGCTACTGTTCTCAGATACCGGTCATCTTGAATGATAAAGGTGAGATTTTTAATGAGGGGTTGGCTGAGAGGTTGGCTGATGAACGTAAGGAATGGAAGGAAAGTAAATGATATAACTAGCATGAGCATTTTAAACTAAGGAGAGCTCATGTTTTTTAATACCAGCTTTTATCTAGGCGTTAAAGGGACTGTTAAACCAGAGGATGGTTCTTGCCTTGGTATAATCACTGCATTTCGTTCTATTTCTGGTCAGAACTCAAACACCCTATCATTTACATGTAAGTGGCCGAAAGACCAGCAAGAGGCAAGGCTTATAGTCGACTATTTGAGAAGGCAATTAAACGAGCCCTTCGTGTTTTGGATAGGGGACACTTCACAGCCGCTAAGTGGTGAGCTTTGTGAAGTGAAACTTCATTCGGACGTTGCAAATGATGTTTACATAGATCAAATAGAAGTTACTTTAAAAACGAACTTCTAATTTTAACCAAATACAAAGGTCGCTTATGCGGCCTTTTTTATTGCCTGAAATCCACCAAAGAGGACACAGCATGTCACGCATCTGCGTAAACGTGCTGTCGGTCATCAACTCCGCTTCAAACATCACTACCGAGACAATCAACGGCAAACCACACATCGTGGTTCGTGGCGTCACGCCTATCGTTGACGACATCGTTATGAATCGGAAGTTATACCCGGCAGCTGAGATTGAAAAAAGCTACAAGTCGCTTGAGCGCAACCCTATGCCTTTCGGGCATCCGAAGGTAAACGGTAAGCATATTTCGGCGCGCGATGTTCAGGCGGTAAATGACTATCACGTAGGCGCCTGGCTGCAGAACGTTAACCGTGATGGTGGCAAGGTTTCAGGCGATATGTACGTTGACCGGAGGTACGCGGAGGGTAGCGACAACGGCAAGCGCCTCGTTCAACGTCTGGATGACATGGCAGCAGGCAAGAACGTTGACCCCGTTCATATATCAACCGGCCTGCTTCACAAAGAAATCACCGCGAATGGCGAATCCAAGGGTAAGCGTTACGAGAAGATCGTCACCAACATGGACTTTGACCACGTCGCTGTATTGCTTGACCAGCCCGGCGCTGGGACTCCAGAGGAGGGGGTTGGCATCTTCGTAAACGCAGAAGGTGATGAGCAAGAAATCGAAACAGCGAACATCGCTGAATCAGCAATTCCCGACCCGCAAGACCCAGCTATTAAGCAGTTCTTTAACCAATTCATGGCGTTTTTCAGCGCCAATAATAAGTCCGTCAAAGAGGAAACAAAACCGATGAAAGAACTCATCACCAACGCGCTGAAAGCGAAAGGCAAAGAGGTCGAAGGTAAGACCGAGGCTGAGCTGATGGATGCGTACAACCAGATGGTGGCTGACGATGCTAAAGCGAAAGCTGATGCAGAAGAAAAAGCCAAGAAAGACAAAGAAGAGGCTGACAAAAAAGCCAAAGAGACCACCACCAACAACGAAGAAGCACCGGCTTGGTTCAAACCATTCGCTGAAAAGCTGAACAGCATCGAAACCGGCCTTACAGCCAACTCTGACAAAGAGAAAGGCGAGAAGCGTGCAGCAGTCAAAGCGAAGTTCGGCATGACTGATATTGCGGTCAACGCTCTGGACGGCGAACCACTGAATGAACTGTTTGCTCAATGCTCCACATCCACCGGCCTGAATGGTTTATTCCGTCAAGCCAACTCATCTCAATCAGTCAGCGAAATGCCGGAGTAAATAATGGCTAAAGATGGAAAGCATGTAATTCACGCGGGTGGCATCTTCGCAAATCCGCAGCTGCATCGTGAAGGTGCGGCAGCAGCGGCAACTCAGCCGGGCACGGTCGGTTTCTTCGATAACACCACGAAGAAATTCACCGCCTCAGTTGATGGCAACGAAGACGCAATCCTTTATGTCGCAAACTTCGATTACCTGTGCTGCAAAACGGTGGATGACACCATTGCGGCAGGTGATTGGGTAGTGGCGATGCATCCAACCCCTGGCGTTTTCTTCAACGTTCCGGCAGCAACCGGCACTTACACCAAAGGCCAGCCTCTCTCTATCGTCAATGGTCGAGTGAAGGCGAAAGCAACCGGCGAATCTACTCGTGCATACGTAGAAGAAGACCGTTCATACACCATCTCGACAGCAGGCCAGCTCCTGCGCGTTGTCATCAAGTAAGGAGCACCGAATGTTTGCATTTTCCACTAAGAAGGCGACCGAGACCGGAAACCTTGAGGCCAACACGGCTCAGTTTCACGAGCTTCAGTTTGCCCGTAATTCCAGCGCTCAGGCAGTAGCAGATTTTATTGCCCGTACTCGCGTGCGTGGTGAAGCTGCCAATGCTCCTGCGCTTGATGCCGTGAACGCAGTTGATGATATTCGCCGCCTGTACAAGGCTTACGATCAGACCGTGCTGAAAGAGTTCGAACCCAACACCGAGTTCACCCTTTTGAACGACCTGATGCCACTGTCACGCTCAGTTCGTCTAGAAGAGTCAGTGTACGAGTACGCTCGCACCGGTGGCCGTGGCTGGGCTCACACATCCATGTCAGGCCAGATTGGTGCGGCGTTGGATGCGAAGTCCTATACCTTCGACGGCACGATGGTTCCGATCCACGACAGCGGATTCAAGTTCAACTGGCGTGATCCGGTGTTCAACAAAGGCTCTGCACTGGCTTCATTGTCTGATGCGCAGGCGGGTTCAGTTGATGATGTTCGTCGCCAGTATGTGGACTACATCTGGGAAGGTTTCCGCGACGCGGATGGTAACTACATCAGCTTCGACGGCAAAACGTGGAAGGGGATTCGCCATGATGAGCGCGTTGCTCAGGTAACCCTGACTGTAAACTTCGCGACCAGCACTGATCCGAAAGCCATGCGTGCGGCAGCCATTGCTCTGCGCGACGTTCTGAAGCTGCAAAACCTGCAATACGGTCAGCAGACGTGGTACGTATCCAGCGACATCATGTCCAACTGGGAACAGTACTTCGACGTGAACTCTCTGCGCACCGTGCTGGAAGAAATCGCGAAGTTGTCAGGTATTTCAGCCATCAAAGAAGATGCTGAGTTGACTGGCAACGAAATCGTGATTGTCCCTCTGCAAGCCGGTGTCATCGCTCCAATTGTCGGGCAGGCCTTCGGTACTGTTGCCGACCCTCGCCAGTTCTACAACTCTGACTACGTGTGGCGTACATGGGGTGCTGCTGGCCTGATGGTTAAGCAAGACATCAACGGTCACTTCTCTGTCATCCACGCATCCAGCTAAGGAAAAACCATGGCACTCGTAAAAGTTTTAGTAGCAAACCTTTTTGCCGGTGCCAACTTCCAGAAACTGGAGGTTGGTCAGTCATACGACGTCGATGATGCGGTTGCTGAAAAGTGGATCGCCAGCGGCAAAGCTGATAAGTCCACCGAGAAGAAAGGCGAGAAGCTGGTGTTTGAGGTGGCAACACCTTCTTCTCCTCTCTCATCTAATGCCAAAGCTTTGCAGGAGCAGATTGATGCCCTGACCAAAGCGGCAGAAGAAGCAGAAGCGGCACATGCCGAAGCTATCGCTGAGGTAACCAAGCGAGCAGAAGAAGCAGAAGCGGCGCTGGCAGCAGCAACCAAAAAGGATAAGTAATCATGGCAGCCCCGCTAACGCCGGAAGATGTTCAAGCCTTTCTCGCCGAACTGGGCTATTCCATTCCTTCATCCTTGCTGACACCAATCCTATGCCGGGTTAATTCGATTATCGATTGCTTGGATGGGGCAGGCTATGACGACTGCACGCAGACACTAATCATGATGTATGCCGCCGCTCTAATGTCTGCCTCGTCCGGTGCCAGGAAGATTAAATCTCAGAGTGCTCCATCGGGCGCGAGTCGCTCGTTTGAGTATGGCGATGATTCGATTACTTGGCTGAGGGATTCTCTGGCTGCATTGGATACATCGGGTTGCACTGGCGTTCTGCCAATCACGGTTGGCTCATCGGTTGGATTTTTTGACGTTGTTGGGGGTTGTTAATGGCTAACATCATCGTCACCAGCTACTCGAAAATTGAGATTGAGATCACCTACGACATAGGCGAAGGAAATCAGGTTTATTCGGAAACATTAAGACCTGAGTTGCATCGTTTCCGCTTCTCTGAGTGGCTCTCGTTCAGTAACCAGTCTCCTCCTGAATTTATCGTGTTAGAGGATGGAGATTTCATTAGATCGCTTTACGTTAAGCGGGTGACAATTCGTAGATTCAAGCAATGCGCAGAAGGTGATTGCCCCGACCAGTACAGTGAGTATCAGCTATGAGCGCAGCAGCCAATTGGTCATACACAGCAACCGCGACCATCTGGAAGAAGCTTGATGAGGATGATTACGGCAAACCAACCTATTCCGCGCCCATTCAAATCCTGTGCGACTACGGCGGTGACATCAAAGCCAGCAAGAGTGACGTAGGTATCGAGTTTGTCGTCAAAGACACGATATGGACTGAGTACGCGCTGGCTGAGATGGGTGATTTCGTGCTGATCGGCACCTCTCTAAGTGCTGACCCGCTGGCGGCCGGTGCGGATGAGGTGAGGCATGTCATTCGATACGCCGATACATTCGACCGTGTGGCTGAGGACTTCGCCATTCTGACCGGAGTCTGATATGGGTATAACGGTTAAAGGGCAAAAGGCAGCCCGCGACAATCTCGCTAAATTCATATCAGACGTACAGGGAAAGAAGGCGGTCAGGGCTATCACGAAGGCGCTTATTATCATCGGAACCGAGTCAGCTACGATGGTTCCAGTAGCAACCAGCATGCTAATCAACTCCCAGTACAGAGAAATCGATACTAAAGGGACTCGCATTACTGGAAAAGTTGGGTACTCAGCTAACTACGCAATGTATGTTCACAACGCACCCGGTAAATATCTAGGCGCTAAGAAATTACGGCCAGTCGCGAAAGGTAGCGCGAAAGGTTCAATGGGGTATATCTGGGATAAAAGCGGCGAACCTCAGTTCTTAGAAAAGGCCGTAGATAAGACGGAGGCGCAAGTAAGTGCAGTAATCGTTGACGAGATGAAAGTATGACTCCTTCAATGCACGAACGCTTTAAACAGTGGATTACGGAATCAGGCTTAATCGCTGGCTATAAGCTTCAGATGTACCAGTGGCGGCAACTGACCTCAGATAAAGGCACTCAGCGTTACGCAGTCATTCAGCCAAATGGCGGCACTCCCGTTCGCAATGACCTCGGCTCAGAGTTCTATATCCTGCTGATGATTGTTGCCGGTCAAAATGATATCGAGCAACCCGCATTAGACGCTCAGGCCATTATCAATTTCACACAGGCTAATCCATTCGATGATTGCTTAGGCTACATCGAAAACATGGATGCAACGCCTACACCCGTTTTCACAGAAGAAAACCGCATGGTTCTGCGCTTGCAGTTCCGCATCGTCTACGGCGAATAGCCGATTCAAAGTCAAAGAGGAATGAACTATGGCAATTTGCCAAACTGACAACTCCAAGTTGTTCGGTCGCGCTATTGTGCTCGAAGTAGCCGATGGTTGCGCGGATACGGTACCACTGGAGTCTGAATGGAAAGCTCTGGCCGCCGGTACAAGTAAAGGCTTCGACTTCAGTCCAAACACTGTGACATCTGACGCCGATGACACAAAAGGCTATGTAGAGAACATCGTCACAAACTCGGATTTCACCATCAGCTTTGAAGGTGAAGTCCGCAAGAATGACAAACTCGACCAGTACGGCATCGGCAACTTCATCAAGTACTACAACACCGAGATTAAAGCCGCTCGTCAGCCGACTCTATGGGTACGCATGGAGTATGGTCCGGTTACCTTTGTCGGTTATATGGTTATCACCGCGCTGAGTTCTGATGGAGGGACTAATGACATTGTAACTTTTACCACTGAGTTCAAAGTCGCTGATGCTGACACTGTCCAGGTGAATGACACGACTGATGATGTTCCTGTCGCTAGCGTAACGGTCACTCCGGCAACAAGCACCGGCGCGGTGGGTGCAACGGTTCAACTGACCGCCAACGTCCTGCCGTCTGATGCAACAAACAAGGCGGGCGTTTGGTCTTCATCTGATGCAACCAAGGCAACTGTGAATGCCTCCGGTCTGGTCAGTCGCGTGGCTGTAGGCACGGCGACGATCACATTCACAACAACTGATGGCGGCAAGACCGGAACCAGCGCTATCACAATCACTGCGTAATTATCACAGCGGGCATTTTCGAGTGTCCGCGATCATAAGTGCTTATTCACCCGCCATGTGCGGGTTTTTTATTGCCCAAAGGAAAGCGAATGAACCCGATTTTAGAGCATGGCGAAATGGTGCTGACTGATACCAAATCAGGGGTTGATTACTTTCTCCGTCCGTCTTTCTCAGCTATGTCGAGAATCGGCTCTCCTCGTGAAATCGTTGAAACCTTCTATGAGTTGCATAACAACGCTGACGCAGAGTTGATTGCTTCCGAATGCAGGAGGCTGACCGCTATTAGCAATGCAAAGAGAAGCCTGTATATGGCTGTCTCGGGGAACCAAGACGACCAGCAATGGCTGCTGAAATATCTATGCGGAAACTTTCGCTCAAAAAAAGTTCTGATGGCGGCTATGAGCTTCATTCAGGCTTGCTGCGAAAAAGATGTCTCAGCGCTCACTGGCGAGTTAATCCCAAGCAAGTCAGGTAAGTGGTCATTTGTATATAAAAAGGGGCTCATGAGTCCTGCTGAGATGGTTGTTATCGCGCAGTCACTCTCCACTCACGGAATCATTGGTAAAGCCAAAGTTAGGCAGCTCCAGCGTCATGAGAACAACGCCGCGACGCCGGAGTTTAATTCATACGAATACATCAACGCAGCTCGCATTCATTTCGATATGCCACGTGAGCAGGCTGAGAAGCTAACAATGACTGAGTTTCAGTTGCTTCTAAACGCCAAATACCCGGAACAGAAAGGCCTTACCCGAGACGAGTATGATGCCGTCGCCGACGATTACATGAAGAAAAAGGCTGCGAGGTTAGCGAAAAATGGCGGGTGAAGAGCAACTGGGCAGTATTGTTTATCAGGTTGAATTAGAGGTCGGCGATCTCATAAATAGCCAGCGTCAAGTGAATGCCAGTTTTGATTCAATGGATAAAGGGGCTGATAAAGCATCGAATGCTTTAGATGGACTTGAGCGTTCCTCCCAGAAATCAAGCAAAGCCATTGTCAGGTCAAGCCAGGATGCAAGTCAGGCTGCCAGGATGATGGAGGTGCTCGGCAATGAAGTGGCAATTCTTGAAGAGCGTCAACAAAAGGGTGCAAGAGCAGCAGTTGTTTTAGCTGCAGAGCTACGGGCGGGAACAAAAGCTACAGACGCTCAACGTAAGGAAATTGGCGTACTTGCTGGTGAGTTGTATGACCTAAAGAATGCGCAAGATCAGGTGAATTCCGCACAGCAGAAATCAACTGGCATTATGAGCGGTGTTAAAACAGGATTAACCGCCATAGCCTCTGCAATCGCTGTTTCTCAGCTGATTCAATACGGTAAGCAATTTCTAGAAATCGCAGACACGATGACTCAGCTTCAGGCGCGTATTGACCGATTGTCATCTAGCGCAAAAGAAGGGGCGGCGACATTTCAGGCTCTGGCATCAATTGCCTCTTCATCAGGTGCGAGCCTAAAAGATACTGAGAAGCTGTGGGAGACGCTTACCTCTTCACTGAAAAGTGCAGGGGCAACGAATGATCAGATTCTTACCCTGACAAGTACTCTGCAAAAGATAGGTCGCATTGGTGGGTCATCTTCGGAAGAAATGGCAAATGCATTGCGTCAGTTTGGACAGTCAATTGCCGGAGGCACAGTCCGCGCAGAAGAGTTCAATTCGATTATCGAGCAAATGCCTGAACTCGCTCGCCAAATGGCAGCAGGACTCGGCATATCTGTAGGTGAGCTTCGCAAGCGAATGCTTGAGGGTAAGCTTTCTGCGGAAGATGCGCTAAACGCGATCATGACGCAAACGGGTTTGGTAAATCAGGAATTTTCGAGACTTCCACGCACGGTTGATCAGGCGACAAATGGTTTAATTATTTCTTTCCAAGAGATGGTTAAACAGATTAATGACGTCACCGGCGCGAGCACAGGGATGGTGCACGTAATTGATTCAATTACGGCTGCAATTGACAGGCTTTCAGGGAAAGTGCCAACCGCCACGCAGCAGATATCTGACCTAAATAGCACCGCAGAAATGTTCGCCAGAAGAGCCAAGACGTATTCTTATCTTGGTCTTGATGGCTGGGCTGCACAAGCTGAAGGCATAAATGCCGTTAGCAACAAAGCAGCTGCTTTGGTTGGAGACTTGGCGGCGATATCTAAGGCCAACTCATCAGCCAGTAATCAGCCAATTAAAGTTGCAGGTGCCGGTGATAGCAAAGAGGTAGACAAGCTTGAGAAGTCCACCAAGCGTAAGTTAGAGCTATCAAAGTTAGAGGGTGAGGCTCGCGCTCGTCTTCAGGCTCAGTACGATGCAGAAGATGCCGGAATAAAAGATAACGGACGCATTAAGGCTTTGCAGGATGAATATGCAGCTACTGAGAAGAATACGAGTGCTCGCAAATCTTCCAACGCCGAAGGCAAGAAATCAGCCAGTCAGGCAGAGTCAATCACTGAAAAACTTTCAAAGCTGAAAGAGCAGTCAGAATTGACTGGCGAATCCACCCGCCAACTTAGTCGCGATCAGGCAATCCTAAACGCTCAGCAGTCTCTTGGTGCAGCCGCCACTCCAGAGCAGATTAAGCTGGCAGGAGATTATGCAGCTGCGAAGTGGGATACCGGTAATGCCATTCGTGCACAGGCAGCCGCAGAAAAGCTCTTGCCGGAAGCCAAAGAGAATGCCAGTTACAAGCAAGATGTGACTGACCTTCAGACAGCCCTTTCGGCGAAGAAAATATCCCAGGAACAGTTTAACGCCACATCTGAGCAACTTGAGCAACAGCATCAGGTAAATCTCGCAAAAATAAGAGCGGAAAGTAATTCTCGTGTTAGCCCATTACAAGATGCTCAAGGAGGAGTTGATCCAGTCCAAGCTTTGGCAAATGAAAATGCCAGAAAACTTGCTTTAATCCAGCAATTCGAAACCGAGAAAGGTGTAATCACAGCTAACGGTATCGCCTTGATGAATGCTGCCAACATGGAGTATGAGCAGGCGAGAATTGACGCCGCGTGGAAGATTTGGTCGAACCAAAGCCAGACTAATCAACTGCTGGGTGGAGCAATTGATTCACTTGCTGGTGGTGCATCCAATGCTATTACTGGTCTCTTAAACGGGACTCAGAGTCTGCAAGAATCTTTGGCGAACATCGGCACAACTATCTTGAACAGCGTTGTCAGTGGGCTTGTCGAGATGGGCTTGCAGTACGTTAAAAACATGATTGTTGGTCAGGCAGCGGCAACGGCTGCTTTAGCGGCAACGACAGCTCAGGCGACAGCCGCGGCAGCGGCATGGGCTCCGGCGGCACTCAGCGCATCAATAGCGACTCTTGGCTCAGCTACAACTGTTGGTACTACCGCATACACTACTGCGCTTGCTGCATCCAAGGGGCTTGCTATCGCCGGTGCCCGTAAAAACGGTGGGCCAGTATCTGCGGGAAGTATGTATCAGGTTGGCGAAGGCGGTATGCCTGAAATTTACCAAGCCAGCTCAGGTAAGCAGTTCATGATCCCCGGTGATAACGGTTCGGTAATTAGCAACAAGGATATGCAAGGCGGAAGCGGCGGAGCTACCTCCCTGAATCAGGTGATGAATATTACCGTCAACACCACTAACGGACTTGATGAGGCAACCATTAAGAAGTTACGTCAGGCATGGAAAACAGACACATTGCTGATAATCCAAGATCAGCAGCGCCCGAAAGGTTTATTGAATAGAGGCAAATAAAACTGCAATAATTATGAGCAACTAAAAGGGAAAGGAGGTTTAAAAATGCATTATCAAGTCGAAGATATCGCAGCTTTTGATTACCCCGGTGAGGGTGATTCAGGGATTGTTGCGACGGTTAAATTTATTTATGACGACCATAACCAGAATATTTATGTCAATGTTCGCATCCCGCACGACAAAGAGTCATCACTCTCTGTAATTGAACAGCTTCTTTTTGAACAAGCTAAGAAACAGTTGAAAGAGTTGGTATCGAAGATCTGATTACCAACCAACGCTGAAAAACCCGCTACGGCGGGTTTTTTATTGCCTTGCCACCTCCCTCTGCTACCATGTAACGAACTTTTACTTATGGGGATAGGGATATGAGTGCGGAAGGGGTAATCCTAATAATAGCAATGGTCATGGGATATCTTTTGCCAGGGATAATTGCTAGTGGTCGCGGTCACACAAACGCTGGTGCAATTTGGGTGCTAACAGTTGTCTTGGGCTGGTCTGGAATAGGTTGGATAGTGGCATTAGTTTGGTCATTTACAAATTCTGAAAGCATGCGCGGATCTCCATCTGGACAACAAGCCAATGAAGGCTTGGCTGATACAGAAGAAACTAAGAGATGTCCTTACTGCGCCGAAAAAATCAAAAAGGATGCCATCATTTGCCGATTCTGCGGTAAAGATGTTGTGTGAGATAAGTATTAGAAAATGAACCCGCTTCGGCGGGTTTTTGCTTTGTGGGGCTTACTCTTTTGGTTTGTCTTTCTTGGCATTCTCAACAAAAAATTCTTCATACTCTTTAGCTCTAGCCTCATCTAGGGCTCTAATTTCTCTGAATACCTGAAGAAATTCATTACCCCCAGCCTTTTGAGTAAAGAAATGACCTTCTAGGATGCTGACTATTTCTGCATTCATAGACCGACCATTGGTTTTCGCGCTTTCAGAAATTTTGTCTTTTAGTTCTTCCGGCATGCGAAGACCAAATGGAGCTATCTGACTGGCACCTTTCATAAAAAATCCCTCCAATAAAACTAGCTACATAATGTAGTCAATTTTTCGTTGACTTGATAGTTACATGATGTAGTATTTAATGACTACAGCATGTAGCTAAGGAGATGAAATGGAAAACGCAAGAAACATAGCACCGACGGGGATTCGCTTTCCTGACTGGCTGAAAGACGCACTGAAATCGGCAGCCAGCAAAGAATGCCGCTCCCTAAATGGTGAAGTCATTAAACGATTAGAGAAAAGCTTGAGAGAAGAGGGTTTTTTGAATGGTCACTAAAAACAGTGAAGCCCCGATTGCTACTAACAATCAGGGCTTCGGCGTCAGAAACCTTAAGCGAGTAACCGACATGAAAAGTATAGCGAATAACCAGCTTCAGTTCCACAACACAAACTTTGCCTACATGGAAATGGCAGGGCAAATCTGGCTGACAGCGGCAGAGGTTGGGGAGGCGCTTGGTTACTCCGACGATAAAGCCATTCACCGCCTTTATCGTAAGCATGCAGATGAATTTACCGTGAACATGACAGGGGTGGTTAAAGTGACCACCCCTGGCGGAGTGCAAGATTCTCGCGTTTTCTCTCTGCGCGGCGCGCACTTGATGGGAATGTTTTCCCGTACAACTGTGGCCAAAGAATTCCGCCGCTGGGTGCTCGACATTCTGGATCGCGAAGTCGCTCATTCACCTATTGCTAAGCAGTTCACCGATGAAGAGCTAATTAACCTTTCCTACATGTGGGTATGGATGGATAAAGGCCGTCGCGTTGCCAAACAGGTTTACCCGGCACTGCATCAACTCGGCTCTCCGCACCATGGCTTCTTCTACGACATGGCAAACGAAAGCCACTATATGATCGACAAGGCGCGGGAAAGTCTGCTTCGCGAAACTGAGAATATCGACATGAATGGATTTCATGCCCGTAACGCACAAGGGATGTTAGATCGCTTGAATGGAAAGGAAGGGATTCACTGAAAGGCGTATGGGATGGCGCAAAAAGAAAAACCGCCAGTGGCTGCTGGCGGCTTACATCAACTAAACGACAAGGTATCAATTAATGCTTACAGGTAATTTAGCAGTACAGAGCGAAGTTGTCACTATGTCCAGCTTGGAAATTGCCACTCTGGTAGGCAAGCGTCACGACAATGTGAAAAGAACGATTGAAACTTTAGTGGTTAAAGGCGTAATCACTTCTCCTCAAATTGAGGAAAAGCCCACAGCAGGCCGCCCGACCAATATCTACGTATTTAAAGGTGAGGAAGGGAAGCGTGACAGCATCGTAGTTGTCGCACAGCTTTATCCAGAATTCACCGCTAAGTTGGTTGACCGCTGGCAGGAACTTGAAAAGCAGATTTCCTCACCAATCTTCGACCCGGCACGCGCTCTCAATGACCCAGTCTTCCTGCGAAATGCTTTGCTGGAATATACCGAGAAGGTCGAACATCTTGAGGTTGCCAACAAAGACCTTAGCAACAAAGTTGAGAGCATGGAGAACCTGTTTAAGGAGGGGATGACTCCAACGCAGTTTTGCAAAATGTTAAACGGCGTGAATGTCATGATGATTTGTCGATTCCTTGAGGGGCGAAAGTGGCTATACAACGAGAGCAGGAGTAGCACTCGTTGGCGTGCAGGCAATTATGCCCGCGATAAATACCTGACCGAACATCAGAGCAAAATCAGCGTTCACGGCGGTGATGATTTTATTAAATACATCCCCGTGCTTCTTCACAAAGGCGCAGTACGGATTTACCAGCTTTATCTGAAGGGTGATCTTCCAATGAAGGCGACCTGGAATGGTGCTTTCACTCACGACAAAGAACTTAAAGGAAACGCATAATGACTATCGAGCTGGCTGGTATCGGAATTGCCCTGGCATCTTACGAATATGAGATTAACGGAACCGAGGGGCGCACCGTTGTACTCAAAAGCATTGAAGCAATGGCTGATGGTAATGATGACTACATCTATGCAGTAGAAGTGTTTGACGAGATGGAAAATAAAATTGACCGTCAGGTTTTCGAGGATTTTGCTCAGGCGTCAGTGCTGTATAAGGAATTTCGTGCCCTGAACGATTTATAAATCTTTGCAACCACATCACACAACCTCGCTCCGGCGGGGTTTTTTATTATCTGGAGTTAACCATGCCTGAAGTATTCACATGGAGCCCGCAAAAAGGCTTCACGGTTTCCCGTGCGCCAAATGTGGCAGTAGTCAGTCTTGGTGATGGTTATGAACAGCGTCAAACAAAGGGGATCAATCCTCTGATGGACAAATATTCCCTGACGTTCATCGGAACTGATGGGATCTGCGATAGACCGAATTATGCAAAACAGGCTGAGGCATTTTTGAAGGCAAGAATGGCAGTTGAGTCGTTCTATTGGACGCCATCTATGACCGGCGTTCAGGCTTTATTTGTTTGCCGGTCGTGGTCATTGAAGAAAACAGGCGGCGTTCATGAGCTAACGTGTGATTTTGAGCAGGTGCCACGATGAGAGACATACCAGCAGAACTAATCATCGAGAGCGTTGACGCCGGTGTAGGTGCGATGCTCGACCTATTCGAAGTGGATCTTCAATCATTCGGCGGGGATGTCATTCGTTTCCATGCTGGCACGAATGGTTATTACGGAAACGTAATTTGGAAGGGGACGGTCTACTCGGCATATCCGATAGCTGTTGAGGGCTTTGAGATAAAATCTGAGGGTACGTATTCTCGTCCTGTGATGAAGGTGGCAAACATCACAGGATTGGTTACAGGAATCAATAGTGACTTTGATGACGCGTTGGGAGCGGTAGTTACTCGGCGTCAGGTTCCTGTCTATCATCTAGACGCGGTTAACTTTCCCGGAGGGAATCCTAATGCTGACCCAACGATGGAAGCCGTTTCTCGTTATGTCATTGAGGAAATGGCTGAGGAAACATTCGAGACGGTTACCTACAATCTCGCTACCCCGGTTGACTGCGATAACTCCATCATTCCTGCGCGTACTATCCTGGCTGATGTTTGCCAGTGGGTTTATCGCGGAGATGGCTGTGGTTACTCGGGACCCGCCGTGGCAGATGAAAAAGACGTGCCGACCTCGGACATGAGTAAGGATAAATGCTCAAAGCATACCTCTGGCTGTCGGTTACGTTTCCCCAAACCCAGCGCACTTCCATTCGGCGGTTATCCTGGCTCCGCTAAGGTTTCCTGATGCTAGAACAGCAATGTATTGAATTGGCGGCATCCTCTCAGGATGAGGTGTGTGGGCTCATTGTGAACGGTAATCAATTATTTCCCTGTCGAAACACTCATCCCGAGCCTATGCAACACTTTCGAATCAGTGAAGACGACTGGTTAAGCGCAGAGGATGAAGGCGATGTCACCGCTGTTATCCATTCACACCCCCAACCGAAACTCGTTCTTTCTGGTACTGATCGCCAGATGCAGCTTAGTACCGGCATCGAATGGTGGCTGGTGAGTGAAGGCCGCCTACGCAAGTTCAGACCAGTGCCACACCTGCTGGGCAGGCGCTTCGAGCACGGTGTCACGGATTGCTACACCCTTTTCAGGGATGCATATCACCTTTGCGGAATCGACCTGCCTGACTTTGAACGCACAAACGGATGGTGGCTTCGCGAGGAAAATTTGTACCTAAATAATTTATCTGCGAATGGGTTTTATGAAGTGGAAATGAAAGATATTCAGCCGGGTGACGTTTTGATTCGAAGGGCGTTTCCTGAGAGTGACCCTTGCCATGCGATGGTCTATCTAGGAGGCAATATGGTCATTCACCACGAACAGTCAGGGCGATTAAGTCGCAGAGAGCCATTAAGACCGGCATACCTGAGATTAACTCATTCCATTTGGAGGCATGAACAATGCTCATCTTTAGATTTGCGGGGAGTTTACGACGACATTTCCGCAAGGTCTCTTTGAAAGTCGATACTCCAGCCCAGGGTTTACGCCTTCTTCTTGCTCAGTGTCCTGAATTCAAGCGCGACTTTTACAAGACTAAAATTCGTATGCGTATTGATGGTAACGATGTGAATAACGATAACCTGCATTTTCACATGGACCGGCAACCAAAGGATGGCGCGACCATTTTATTCGTTCCGATAGTTGAAGGCTCTATCGTCGGTGCTGGTTGGGCAGTTTGGACGCTGGTTGCAGTCACCGTGGCATCCGTTGCCTACTCGCTATACATGACGTCCCACATGAAGACCAAAACTTCAGCTGACTCAGCTCAGTCAGGTTCGATAACCAACAACTCATTTACCAGCGCAGAGAACAGGGTCGGGCAGGGAAGGCCAGTGCCTTTGCTGCTTGGTGAAATGGTTGTTGGGTCAAACATTATCTCCCTTGGTATCGACACAACGAACAATCAGGACTGGGATATTTCAATAAGTTAAGGTGAAAAGATGAGCTCAGGCGGCGGCGGTGGCAGCACTCCAAAACTTATTAACGATAATCTAAAATCCAAACAGTTCTATCAGGTGCTGGACCTTATTTCTGAAGGTCCAATATACGGACCGGTAGACCAGAATCACTTATCTTCCTTCCTGCTAAATAAAACTCCTGTCACTAACGCAAACGGCGATGTCAGCGTTAACGGCGTCAGCGTTGCATGGAGACCGGGCACAGCAAGCCAGTCACCAATTAATGGATTTGGCGCTATACAGGCAACAACGATCATTAATACCGCTGTAACGCAATCAACCCCATTGGTCAGAACCATTACTGACAATGACGTTACCCGCGTGAGATTTAACGTTGGCGTCAGCTCTCTTGCAGAGCAGGACAGCAAAGGCAACCAAAAGAACACTTCCGTGACAATGGTTCTTGAAACAAGAACGGGCAACTCGGCTTTTCAGGTAGCTCAGACTGTAACTATTACCGGGAAAATCTCAGGGGAATATCTTGAAGCTTATGTAATTGATGCTCCAGAGACTAAACCATTCGATATTCGCGTAAGAAGAATTACCCCTGATAGCACAAGCGATCTGCTAACAAACGGCACTGTATGGAACAGTTTCGTCGAGATTACTGATGACAATCTTTCTTATCCGTATTCGGCAGTTTGCGGGGCTGTCATCGACCGTGATCAGTACACGGATACGCCAAACCGCACTTACCATTTACGCGGCCTGATTGTCGATGTGCCTGATAATTATGATCCGATCACGCGCACTTACAACGGGCTGTGGTTAGGTGGGTTTAAGTCGGCATGGACAAACAATCCGGCATGGATATTCCGAGCATTGGTTAAAAATACCCGGTATGGGTTGGCTCGCCGGGCGGGGTATATCGATGTAGACGACGGCAGCCTTTACGTGCTCTCTCAGTTTTGCGATCAGCTAGTTGATGACGGCTATGGCGGCAAAGAGCCACGATTTACGCTAAACGCTTATGTGACCGAACAAAAGAGTGCGCGTGATTTGCTGGATGATATCGCGGGCATGTTCAGAGGGATTGCGCTCTGGGATGGGATGCGGTTCTCAATCATGATTGACCGCCCGCAAGACCCAGTTTCAGCGGTCACCAATGCCAACGTTGTCGATGGATTGTTTTCTTACAGCTCCATGAAACGTTCTGAGCGCTATAACGCGGTAGTCGTCTCATGGACAGATCCAAGTAACGGCTGGGAGCAGGTGAAGGAGTACTACTCAGATGACGCGCTTATTGACCGCTACGGGTACAATGAAACCACTATTGAGGCTTTTGGCTGTACATCACGTGGACAGGCGCTGAGAACGGCTAAGTGGCTGGTTGAGAGCGCGAAGCTTGAGAAGGAAAAGGTCACCTTTCGAATGGCTCGTGATGCGATTGCATTTATGCCTGGTGACATAATTGAGGTGATGGATAACGACCACGCTGCGACAAGATTGGGCGGCAGGATTATTTCTCATAGTGGCAGGGTTTTGAATGTAGATGCTAATGTTTCTACGTTAGCAGGGAACAGTGACACCATGTCAATCATGGGGTCAGATGGCAAGTTTGTTAAGTATGTTATTTCATCAGTTTCCGGATCAGCTATTACTCTTTCCTCAGCGCCGATTTGGGTTAAGGATGGAACAATTTTCGTCATATCAGCAGGCGAGGTTTCAACAAGGCTGTGGCGAATAATGGGTGTATCAGAGGATGAAAACAACTCGGTTTACAGCATTTCAGCGACACTACATAACCCAAATAAACAAGCCATTGTTGACGAAGGTGCAGTGTTTGATGTCCCGAATGACACCCTGAATGGGTATCGCGTGCCGAATATCGAAAATCTTAGGATCATCAATGTAAATAGTGAAACCGTTCAAGTCGCGGCCACATGGGAAACGGCTACGTTGACCAAGAAAATTGTCTTCGAATTGTACGTTTATTCGCTTGATGGAAAGGTCGTAGCTCAGTATGAAACTGACCAGTTCCGTTATGAGTTTTATGGACTAGACGCCGGTGCATATTCACTTGGCGTTCGAGGTCGAAACGAGAATGGAATGAAGGGCGCTGAAACTCAAATCAGCTTGGTGATTGGTGCTCCCGCAGCACCATCATTCATTCAATGGACGCCAGGGTTCTTCTCTGCTGACGTGGTCCCTGTAATGAGCGTCAGCGCAACAACCGATACTTCTTTTGAGTTCTGGTATACCGGTGAGGTTCAAGCTTCTAGCATTGCAAATGTTGAGAATGAGGCTCAGTTCCTTGGGCGTGCATCACAATGGACGCTACATAATTTGAAGGCCGACACCACTTACTATATGTACGTGAGAACGAAGAATGCCTTTGGTGTTTCTGGCTTCGTGGAGGCTTCAGGAAAAGCATCTTCCGATATTCCGGGCATGATTGACTACATTGACGAAGCCATCAGGGATTCAGAAGCTTTCCAGCACCTTTCGGGGCAGATCGATACGAATATCGAAGGCATGCTGCAAAATGCTCTCGACAATGACTCCAGCGTGACCCACCAGTTCCAGCAATACGGTGAGGTTCGTGCAGACGTCATTACCATCAGCACGACTGTAGCAACGCTTGATCGGGCTTTTGCTGAGCAAAATACTTTAGTTCAGGCGCAGATAGGAGATCTGACGTCATCGGTCAATCAAAAACTTACCGCAACAGTAAATTCAGATGGAACGGCTAGTGCGTTCTATGACGTCGGTCTGCAAATACTGCGTAATGGTCAATATTATAAAACTGGCATGTCCATGGGGATTGAGCCATCAGGAAGCGACTATAAGTCGACAATCGCTTTTAGTGCTGACCAATTTGGTATTTACACAGGAAGTACGGCTGGAAGCTACCAGCTGGCATTTGCTGCTATCAATGGGCAAGTATTCTTGCGCTCAGCATTCATTCAAGATGCATCGATAGACAATGCGAAGATCGGTAACTTCATACAGTCAAATAACTATGTAGAAGGTGTTGCAGGTTGGAGGCTTGATAAAGGGGGGACATTTATCAATATGGGGACTTCCGGCAATGGTGGCAAGAAGTCTACTAACGTAACGGACAGTGTAAAAGATGAAAATGGGGTTCTGCGTACGCAGATTGGTTTAATTACGGGGGTTTGGTAATGGCTAACTGGGGAATTCAAACGTGGGATGCGAACGGGAACCCAAATAACACCGGGATTGTGCAGGTGTTAGTTGTGGCAACTGTGTATTTGAGTGCCGGGCAGGTTTCCGGCACTTATTCTTATACCGTGCCGACAGGGTTTAAAGTTGCCGCAATACAGTCCCCGATTACTGGCGATGCATATTCCGGATCACGCCGTAAAGTCACTGGCTCAGGCGGCACGATAACGATCAGCGATGCATCCGGCGATTACTCGGCAGGAACGTACACCGCTGATGAGTGTTGGCTAATAATTTATTTGGTGAAGGCATAATGGCAACTTGGGGCGCACTTTTTACCGATCAGTATGGGAACCCATGGACCACGCCGGACACGACACCTATGTGTCTGGTGCAGAAAATAGTTTTAAATCCCTCATCGGCTGGCTCGTATACGTTGCCTGTCAATTCATCATCGCCGTTTATTATTGCCTGCCATGCCACGGTGTCGAATGTACTTTTCTATATCAGAAAGGTCGATTCCACTTATACCCTGAATTATAAGGTAGCGGGGACGGGCGGCAGTCCGGGAACTGTCACCATTTACATTTTTGGATACGTCATACCGCAACCGCTGCCTAAATGGGGAGTTGCCATCTGGAATGCTGCGGGGCAGTGCATTTTGACCAATGAAACTAAGGTGATGAATCCACCGGTTGGATACGGGACAATAGGCTCCACAACCGACATCGGATATTTGGTTGATAAAACTGTCAGTGGAAAATGGGCCGTGTTGCCCAGAGTGGTGGGTGTTGTGGTGGGCGTTATGGGCACCACCCAGCCACGCCCGTGGTCTTCTCCCATTGATACTTCAGCATACTACGACGGTTCTTCTACTCGCATCAGGGCCGGTCAGCGCGATGCGCCTGGTGAAGAGTTACACAATGTTGGCTATTCAAACTCGCGCGATCAGATATTCGCGATTGATGTTTCACGTTATTAATCAATAAATAACGAGAACGATCGTTTTAAACGATCAATATCAATTTATTGATCTATATAACCAATTATCCCCGCTCAATATTCATTGTTAATGTCTTTTTATCTACGTTGATAGGGACATAAACATGAAGAATATTTTAATGGTTCTTGCCATTGCTTTGATGGTTTCCGGTTGTGCAGGAATGCTTGAAAAGCAGGAGCCTGTTTGTGCTGGCGTTGCGCTGGTCGCAGGGCAGGAAACCAATGTGCAGATTTATGGCGTTCGTAAGGTAGCCAGTCAAACCCAGTATAAAGCAGGTGATCCATTCGGCTGGCGCTGGGTAAGTAAGACGAATTTCATCAGCACAACGTGCGATAAATAACCACACTATTTCACATGAACCCGCTTCGGCGGGTTTTTTTATGCCCGGAGAAAAGCATGTCAGTAGGCACAATCGCATTAACCAATAATTCAGCAAACGTGACCGGTACCGGAACGGCATTCACCACCGACTTAAAAGCCAATGATTTTATTGTCGCTATCGTCGGAGGAGTGACATATACGCTGGCAGTAAAGGCAATCACGTCCGCAACAGCATTAACGTTAATCACGCCATATGGCGGGCCGACCGCAACCGGAAACGCTTGGACAGCAGTACCCAATTCAACAATGGTGGGGATTACTGCCCAAATCGCCGCTGATGTGTCGAAGGCTATCCGTGGCCTGAATCTGGATAAAGCCAACTGGCAGCAGGTATTTAGCGGAACGGGAACCATCACGGTTACCTTGCCAGACGGTTCAAGTTACACCGGACCGGCATGGTCGAGCATTACCACTTCATTGGCAGGGAAAGCAGCCAGGGGCGCGAACAACGATATTACATCGCTGGCGGGTTTAACCACCGCCCTAAGCGTTACGCAGGGTGGTACTGGTGGCAATACTCAGGCTACCGCACGAACTGGTTTAGGTCTGGGCTCTGCTGCGACGGCGACCATTGGAACTGCAGGGGCAACCGTTCCGCTATGCAATACTAATAACAATTTTGCCGGTGTGAACACTTTTTCCGCCACTGGCTTTGCTGTAACCAAACCTCCCGCGTCAATTGACGCGAGCCAGAATATGAACTGGATATACTCGTCGAATGCGGGTGGAGCGTATGCTTATGCGCGCCAAAATATTGTTGGTTCCTTTAATGCTTTAACCTTCGCGTTAGGGGCTAGCGGTGCGGAATGGAGCATGTACCTGCGACAAAACGGTGATGTGGTGGCCACTGCCGGTCAATTCCTGGGTCAGTCAGATAATAGAATCAAGGATAAAGTTGAGCCTATCACCGACCCACTTATAAAAATGCGAAACATCACAGGTGCAAAGTGGGTCCGTCTGGATACTGGACGGGTGGGGTTCGGGTTTATCGCTCAGGATGTCCAGAAAGACTTCCCAGAGGCGGTGACCATAGGCGGTACCACAGTCCTGAAAGATGGTACGGAAGTAGATGGCACTTTAGTTGTCGATACAAACAGTGTTGCTGCTGCTTTACATCATCAGGCAATTTTAGCGTTGATGGATAAAGTTGAAGCGCTTGAGGCAAGACTGGCAGAATTGCAGACCAGCTGACCCCTTAAAAACTTTCTTCCCTTGTTGATCAGCGGCATAAAAGATTTGTCGCTTAACTGACTTTCCTACCTGTGCTGCACGTGATTATACTGTATATATAAACAGTATTTTATAAGGTGGCTATGGCTAAGTATTACGACATAAAAGGCGCTTTCGTCAGGAGTGTCACATTAGACCCTAAGCGTGGGAAGGTTGTGACCACAGCCAGGTTCGTTCAGGAGCTAGCAAAGGTTAATCACTTCTGGTCACTACAGGAGGCTAACGATTGGATAGCGAAGCATCAGTCGTTCTTTCGTGATTACACAGACTGTCACGGTGAAGAGAAGAGCTATTTTCTGGTGAACATGGGCTATGTGAGGTAGGAGGAATCTATGGGATTTCCATCACCAGCAACTGACTACGTCGAGGCAGGGATTGACCTCAATAAAATATGCCGGTTCGGAGGAGCATCATCCAGGCTGCATGTTGTCGATCGCTATCTCGGGGAGGGCATCAATTCTGGGGCGATGCTGATTATCGATACGTCCATTAAACCTGTAGACGGTAACCGACTGCTGGCGAGGGTTGATGGAGAGGTTGAGCTTTGGCGTTTGATAACCATCCTCCGGCGCGGCCTTGAATCGACCATAGACAAGAGATTCATCTCATTTGGTGACGAGGTGGTCGATGACTCAATTGAGGTTCTGGGTGTGGTGACACATGTGATATTGGATATGCGGAATGAAGTGTTCGATGACACTGTGGTGTTCTGAAAAGTGGATGCGCATCCGTTCAAGGTTTTCAGTTCTGCGGTGCTATGTACGCCGCCAAGAGACATTACTCTTAGTGCATGTAGGCGGATAGTGGCATGCGCAAAATTTGGAAAGAGTATCTCAGAAAACTTTAAATCGAAGAGGCAGTGAAAATGAGCATGAGTACAGAATTGCGTACATGTCTCAATGGGCTTTCAGTTGTGCGGTAGCAAAATCAAGGCTTTAAGGACTAATGTGCGTAATCATGAAAGTAGAAGGTTTTTTGCGGCTTGTCTGACATTACGAAGATAACCTTATCAGTGCGGAAATAGGGGCGAAACGGTGACTAGGATACCATCCGGCGCAGTGAAGTCATGTCAAAATCCGTGACGCTGCGGGATAACGTCCAAAACGTCGCAAAATTCAGCATCAATCTGCCAAAACCCTGACGAAAGCAGGGTGAACACCTCTGGTAACTCAGCTAGACTTAACGCCTTCTTTGAATTTTCGCCTTACGGCAGGCTAAACGTGCGTCTCGACAAGAAAATTTCTCCGCTGGATAACGTCATTTACCGTAACTACCGTATTACCCATGCGCTGCGCATCGCGGTGGCGTTTATTCTGACATTCCTGATTGTCCGTCTGACTGAAATCCCCGAAGGCACCTGGCCGCTGATTACGCTGGTGGTGGTCATGGGGCCGATTTCGTTCTGGGGAAATGTGGTTCAGCGCGTGCTGGAGCGCATTACCGGTACGGTGCTCGGCTCGGTTTCCGGCCTGATCGCGCTGTGGCTCGAGCTGTATTCGCTGCCGGTGATGCTGGTCTGGTGCGGCGTTGTCATGTTTGTCAGCGGATATCTGACGCTCGGCAAACGGCCCTACATGGCGCTGCTAATTGGCATCACGCTGGCGGTGGTGTGCGGCGCAGGGCCGGGCGACATGGAGATGGCGCTGTGGCGTTCCGGGGATGTGATTTTCGGTTCCCTGCTGGCGCTGCTGTTTGCCAGCATTTATCCGCAGCGCGCGTTTATTCACTGGCGCATGCAAATGGCCGATTACCTGATGTCGCTGAACAAACTCTACAGCGCGTGGCTGTCGCCGAACATGCTGGAACGTCCGCATCTGCACGGAAAAATGAAAAGTACCATGAGCCAGATGGTGAAAATGCGTTCGCTGTTTGCGCCGGCCAGCAAAGAATCGCATGTGCCACGTGAGGCGTTTGACGCCATCCAGACGCTCAGCCGCAACCTGTTGTGTACGCTGGAACTGCTGGCCGATGCGTACTGGAGTTCGCGCGAAAGCCATTATCTGATGCTCAATGCCCGCACGCTGCGCAGCGCGCAATTACTGATGCTCAGCACGCTGGAGAAACTCAGTCTGATGTTGCTCAACGGTACGCGGGGCGATGAAGTGGCAATCAGCCATGAGCTGAATGAATCTGCTGAAGAGCTGAAAGCGCTGCTTACCGAGATGAATGCCGCGAATCACCTGGAAGCGCAGGTCTACGGTTACGTCTGGCTGAGCACGCAGGTGGCGGAGCAGTTGCGCTCAATGGGCGACCTGATCACCATGGTGATGCAAAAAGAAGAAGCTCAAAATATCAGCGGTAAAACAACGAAAGCATGAAGGGATTTTTGTCTGTGGCCTAAAACGGGTAAGATGGGGCCATTGGACGATTATCTGAGCGTACTGCCCGATTTTTGCTACGCTAGCTATTCCTGTAGCGTCAAATCGGGTTGCGGCAAATCAGTCACTGAATCTGTGTAACTTAATCGAAGGTGTTAAAATGGACAATATCAATAAGCCGAGTTTCCAGGACGTTCTGGAGTTTGTGCGTGTTTTCCGTCGTAAAAACAAATTACAACGCGAAATCGCTGATAACGAAAAGAAAATCCGTGACAACCAGAAACGCGTTCTGCTGCTCGACAACCTGAGTGATTACATCAAACCAGGCATGAGCATCGAAGAAATTCAGGCGATCATTGCTAACATGCGCGGCGACTATGAAGATCGCGTTGATGACTACATCATCCGCAATGCTGACCTGTCGAAAGAACGTCGTGAAATGTCCAAAAAGCTGAAAGCACTGGGCGAAATCAAAGCCAACGAAACCAAATAATTTCGTTGCCGCTTAAAGAGAAAAACCGGGTTTATGCCCGGTTTTTTTTTGCCTGAAATCCGGATTAGCTCAGCGTCCGCACCGGGTTTCCGGCGAGAAATGCCTGAATGTCTTCGACGGCTTCACGGAAATATGCCTGATAGTTGCCGTCGGAAACGTAGCCCAGATGTGGCGTCGCCAGCACGTTTGGCAGCGTTCTGAACGGATCGGCGGGCGGCAGCGGTTCTGTTTCGAAAACGTCCAGCCCGGCACCGGCAATTTGCCCGGTTTGCAGGGCGTGCAGCAGGGCAGGCTGATCGACAATCGCGGCGCGCGAGGTATTGATCAGCAGTGCATCAGGTTTCATCAGCGCCAGTTCCGGGGCGCCGAGCAGCCCGCGCGTACGCTCACTCAGCACCAGATGTACTGACACCACATCGCTGGTTTTCAGCAAGGCTTCTTTCGATGCCGCCAGTTCGACGCCATGCTCAGCGGCGCGTTCGGCGGTCAGGTTCTGGCTCCAGGCGCTGACGTCCATCCCGAATGCCTGCGCAATCAGCGCCACTTTCTGCCCTATTTTACCCAATCCCAGCAGGCCGAGACGTTTGCCGCTCAGCCCGGTGCCGACCGTGCTTTGCCACGGCCCGTTGTGGCGCAGCGCGTTATTTTCCGTCACCAGATGCCGTGCCAGCCCGAGGATCAGCGCCCAGGTCAGCTCGACCGGCGCCGTCGAACCGCTGCCCGTGCCGCAAACCGTCACACCATTTTCACGGGCGGCGGCCAGATCGACCGACGCGTTGCGCATTCCCGAGGTGATCAACAGTCTGAGCTTTGGCAGACGGGCAAACAGCGCTGCGCTGAACGGCGTGCGTTCGCGCATGATCACCACAATCTCTGCGTCCTGTAACTGCGCGACCAGCTGGTCTTCATCACTGATATGCTCCGTCAGCGCGCGGCACTCTACCTGCGGCGCGAGCGCCTGCCAGCCGGCCAGAGACAGTGCGACGTTTTGATAATCATCCAGGATCAGGCATTGCATGGGCATGGAACTTCCTCATCTGTAAAAAAGAGATAAAGAGGTATAGCACTGAATTTACGCGGAGGTGAAGCAGGGCGGCCGGTTCTTTTGCAACAGAGTCTTAGCAGGAATACCCGCCCGGCGAAGGGCGGTTATTAATAATGGCATTAATGCAGATGTGAAAGGCTGGCGGCACTGATGCGCAGGCCGTCTTCATTGAACACCATACAGCGCTGGGCGTCGAACCAGGTTGTCAGGCTCTGATACGGATTAAAGGCCATATCGCCCGGCAGCAGCATTTTAAACCCGTCGATGCCGTAACACTGGCCGAACAGATAGGTGCTGTTGCCCAGACGCTCAACCACCTCGCAGTTAAATTCCAGCTGATTTTCGGTTTCATGGGAAAGCAGATGTTCCGGGCGAATGCCCAGCGTCACTTTGTCACCCGCTGCCAGCTCGCGGGTACTCAGCGCCAGCGTCAGGGTTTTCTCCGGCGTCAGGCGCACTTCAAGCCGGTCGGGCTGCCAGCTCAGCACTTCGGCAGGCAGGAAATTCATTTTCGGCGACCCGATAAAACCGGCCACAAACTGATTCACCGGGTTGTAATACAAATCCATCGGCGCGCCCATTTGCTCGACTTTGCCGTAGTTCATCACCACGATTTTATCGGCCAGCGTCATGGCTTCGGTCTGATCATGCGTCACGTAAACCATGGTGGTTTTCAGTTCCTGATGCAGCTTGGAAATGTGCAGACGCATATCCACGCGCAGCTCGGCATCCAGATTGGAAAGCGGCTCATCGAACATAAAGACCTGCGGATTACGCACAATTGCGCGGCCAATGGCGGTGCGCTGGCGCTGGCCGCCGGAAAGCTGCTTCGGCTTTCTGTCCAGCAGATGGGAAAGCTGCAACGTTTTGGCGACCATTTCTACCTGATGGCGAATTTCGTCTTTGGGTACGCCGTTCACTTTCAGGCCGTAACCCATGTTCTCGGCAATCGTCATATGCGGATAGAGCGCGTAAGACTGAAACACCATCGCCACGCCGCGGCGCGAAGGGTCAACGTCATTCACCCGCTGCTCACCGATATACACATCACCTTCCGTTATATCTTCCAGCCCGGCAATCATGCGCAGCAATGTGGATTTTCCGCAGCCGGATGGCCCGACGAACACCGTAAATTCGCCGTCTTCTATATCAATATTGATGCCATGCAGCGTCACCGTTTTATCGAAACGCTTAACCACATTTTTAAGCCTGATGCTGGACATGTTTGACCTCGTAATAAATTCATACCGCTGATATTTCGGACTATAACCACCTTGTGTAAACGTTTGCACGAGCGGGTTCGAATTTTGCAGTTGCGATCACACAATACACATCTTTTGGTAGTGATTTACGGGTTATAAGTCTAACGTGTAACACGATATTTATGACGACATTAATCACTTTGTATTCAGCATTTAAAGGGTTTGTATCGCTGAGTGTTGATTGGGTGTCGTTGTTATACACACAAAAATGTTATACCTTCACATCCAGGAGCAACAATGAAAATTACACACCTTACTGCCTTGGTACTGATGTCATTAAGTCTGAGCAGCCAGGCCGTGCGGGCAGCCGAAGGGCAGCTACTTGTCTGGGAAGATATTAAGAAATCCTCGGGTATTTCCGATGCCGTAAAAGACTTTGAAAAAGAGAACAACGTCAAAGTTGTGGTGCAGGAAACGCCGTATGCACAACAGACTGAAAAACTGCGTCTCGACGGCCCGGCGGGTATCGGCCCCGACGTGGTGGTGATCCCGAACGACCAGCTCGGCACCGCCGTGGTACAGGGGTTGCTGGCACCGCTGACGCTCGACAAAGGGTTCACCGACAGCTTTACGCCATCGGCTATTCACGCGTTTCAGCTCAAGGGCCACACCTACGGCGTGCCGAAAGCCGTCGAAACGCTGGTGCTGATATACAACAAAGATTTGCTGCCCGAAGCCCCGGCGACGCTCGACGAGTATTACACCTTCTCGAAAGCGGAAAGGGCGAAGGGCAAATACGGCCTGCTCGCCAAATTTGACGAAGTCTATTACGCCTACGGCGCGATGGCCTCCATGGGCGGCTACATCTTCGGTAAAGACGCCAAAGGGGAGATCAACGTCGACGATATCGGCCTGAACAAACCGGGCAGCATTGAAGCCGTCACGTACCTGAAAAAATTCTATGCCGACGGTTTATTCCCGGCGGGCATCACCGGCGACAACGGCCTGAACGCCATAGACTCGCTGTTTACTGAGAAGAAAGCCGCCGCCGTCATCACCGGCCCGTGGGCGTTCCAGCCTTATGAAGCTGCCGGCATCAACTACGGCGTGAAAGCGCTGCCGCTGCTGCCGAACGGCAAACCGATGAGCTCATTCCTGGGCGTTAAAGGTTATGCGGTATCGACCTACAGCAAACAAAAACCGCTGGCCGAGAAATTCATCACCTTCATCAACCAGCCGAAATACGCCAAGGTGCGCTACGAAGTGACCAAGGAGATCCCGGCACTGACGGCGCTGGTGAATGACCCGATGATCAAAAATGACGAGAAAGCCAATGCGGTAGCCGAGCAGTCAACGCGCGCCACTGCGATGCCCGGCGTTCCTGAAATGCAGGAAGTCTGGGGCCCGGCCAACAACGGGATCCAGCTGGGCGTAACCGGCAAACAGCCGGTGGACGCGGCGCTCAATGACGCCGTGAAAAATATCCAGATGCAGATTGAAGCCGCGAAAGCCAGCAACGAGTGATCTGCGGGTAACGGCATCGGCAACCGTATCTGAAACGGCCGTACGTCTGAAAAGAGGGAGTGATTTCACTCCCTCACAGTGAAAGGAATATCTTTGTGTCTATGCGTCTTCATGAGGAAAACCAGGAGCCACTGTCTGCCCGCCATCACGCGCCGGTGGCACTGGCTCTGGCATTCATTCCCGGTTTCGGTCAGTTCTATAACCGGCAATGGGCCAAGGGAATTCTGTTTTTTATCATTCTGTTTTGTTTCGTTGGCGTTTTTTATGATTTCCTGCAACAGGGCATGTGGGGGCTTTATACGCTGGGGGAAGAAGTCCCTCGCGATAACTCGATATTCCTGCTGGCGAAAGGAATTATCAGCGTATTAATCGGCGCGTTCGGCGCAGGCTTTTATTACTGGAGCCTGCGTGATGCGTGGATTAACGGAAAACGCCGCGATGCGGGCATGGAATTACCCGGCGTCAGAAAGCAATATCATTTGCTGCTGCGCGAAGGTTTTCCGTATTTAATGATTACGCCCGGTTTTATTCTGCTGGTCTTTGTGGTGGTGTTCCCGATTATCTTCGGCTTCTCCATTGCCTTTACCAATTACAATTTATATCACACGCCGCCGGCTAAATTAGTTGATTGGGTGGGATTCAAAAACTTTATTAATATCTTCACGCTCAATATCTGGCGTTCGACGTTACTCGACGTTTTACAGTGGACCGTCGTCTGGACCGTACTGGCGACCACGCTGCAATGCACTGTTGGCGTAATGCTGGCGATTCTGGTGAACCAGAAAGATCTGCGCTTCAAGGCGCTTATCCGCACCGTGCTTATCCTGCCGTGGGCGGTGCCGGGCTTCGTCACCATTCTGGTCTTCGCCGGGATGTTTAACGACTCGTTTGGCGTGATTAACAACGGGATACTGGCGGCGTTAGGCATTGAACCTAAAGCGTGGATGACCGATCCGTTCTGGACCAAAACGGCTCTGATCATGATGCAGACCTGGCTCGGTTTCCCGTTTGTCTTTGCGATGACCACCGGCGTATTACAGGCGATCCCTAACGACCTGTACGAAGCCGCCACGATGGACGGAGCCAGCACCTGGAAGAAATTAAAAACCATTACGCTGCCGCTGGTGTTGTATTCCATTGCGCCAATTATTATCACGCAATACACCTTCAACTTTAATAACTTCAATATTATCTATCTGTTTAATAACGGCGGCCCGGCCGTGGCGGGATCGAATGCAGGCGGAACGGATATTCTGGTGTCGTGGATTTATAAACTCACCATGTCTTCCTCGCAATATGCGATTGCCGCGACCATTACGATTTTGCTGTCGATATTTGTTGTCGGTATTGCGCTGTGGCAATTCCGTTCAACCAATTCATTTAAACAAGATGATATGGCGTAAGCAGGAGCAAACTGATGAATAAGAACAGCAGTATTAAAAGAAACCGGTTTATCCGCCTGTCGCTGAGTTATTTCCTGTTACTGATTGTGGCGGTCATTATTATTTATCCGCTGATCTGGACCGTCGGCGCGTCGCTGAATGCAGGGAACAGCCTGCTCAGTACGTCGATTATTCCGGAGAACCTCTCCTTCCAGCATTACAAAGATCTGTTCAACGGGCAGGTGAATTACATGGCGTGGTACTGGAACTCGATGAAAATCAGTTTCCTGACCATGGTGCTGACGCTGATTTGCGTCAGCTTCACCGCCTATTCCTTCTCACGCTTTCGTTTTAAAGGGCGCAAAGACGGGCTGATGCTGTTTCTGTTATTGCAGATGATCCCGCAGTTTTCGGCGCTGATCGCCATTTTCGTACTGGCGCAGCTGCTCGGCCTGATCAACAGCCATCTGGCGCTGGTGCTGATTTACGTTGGCGGCATGATCCCGATGAACACCTATCTGATGAAAGGGTATCTGGACGCTATTCCGAAAGATCTGGATGAATCGGCACGCATGGACGGCGCGGGGAATTTCCGCATTTTTATCGAAATCATCATGCCGCTGTCGAAGCCGATTCTGGCGGTGATTGCGCTGTTTTCCTTCACCGGGCCGCTGGGCGATTTCATCCTCTCCAGCACCATTTTGCGCACGCCGGATAAATACACGCTGCCGATTGGCCTCTACAACCTGGTCGCACAGAAAATGGGCGCGAGCTACACCACGTACGCAGCGGGCGCGGTGCTGATTGCCGTGCCGGTGGCGATTTTCTATCTCGCCTTACAAAAATACTTCGTCTCCGGCCTGACCGCTGGCAGCACCAAAGGATAATCACATGACTCTCTTAACTCAGAAGATTTTCACGAAAAGCGCCGTGGCCTGCGTGCTGCTGGCGATGTCTTTTTCCTGTGTGGCGCAGGACGTGGTCATCAAAAAAGTCGTCAATGTCCCGGCGGATTTCATCAAGGGTGCGGATATTTCCACGCTGATTGACGTGGAAAAACACGGCGGCAAGTTCTACGACCAGAATCACAAACAGACCGATGCGATGGTGATCCTCAGGCAGAACGGTTTCAACTACGTGCGTCTGCGGCTGTGGGTCGATCCGAAAGACGCGCAGGGGCATCCTTACGGCGGCGGCAATAACGATCTGCCGACCACGCTGGAACTGGCAAAACGTGCCAAAGCGCAGGGTTTTAAAATCCTGCTCGATTTCCATTACAGCGATTTCTGGACCGACCCCGGCAAACAGTTCAAGCCGAAAGCCTGGGAAAAAATGGATTATCCGCAGCTGAAAACGGCCATTCATGATTACAGCCGCGACGTGATTGCGCAGTTTCGTCAGCAGGGCGTGGTGCCGGATATGGTACAGGTCGGCAACGAAATGAACGGCGGAATTTTGTGGCCGGAAGGCAAAAGCTGGGGCGCGGGCGGCGGCGAATTTGACCGTCTGGCCGGGCTGCTGAATGCGGCGATTTCCGGCGTCAGGGCCGACGAGAAAAACCCGTCAGACATCAAAATCATGCTGCATCTGGCCGAAGGCACCAAGAACGACACCTTCCGCTGGTGGTTCGATGAAATCAACCAGCGCAAGGTGCCTTACGACGTTATCGGCCTGTCGTTTTATACCTACTGGAATGGCCCGATTTCCGCGTTACAGGCCAACATGGACGACATCAGCAAACGCTACAACAAAGACGTGATCGTGGTCGAAGTGGCTTACGGCTACACCCTTGAAAACTGCGACGCCGCGGAGAACAGCTTCACCGCCAAAGAAGCCAAAGACGGCGGCTATCCGGGCACCGTGCAGGGGCAGGCCGATTTCCTCAGCGACATGATCAAAAGCCTGGTGAGCGTACCCGATCATCGTGGCAAAGGCCTGTTCTACTGGGAACCAACGTGGATCCCGGTTAATGGTGCAGGCTGGGCCACAACGGCGGGCATGACCTACATCAACGACCACTGGAAAGAGGGCAATGCCCGCGAAAATCAGGCGCTGTTTAGCTGCGCCGGTCAGGTTCTTCCTTCCATTAAGGTCTTCAACTGATCCCCTTTTCCCCGGCTAATTTGGCCGGGGAGTTTTATTTCTTAAAGTTCGTAAGGACCTAACATGACGAAATTCCCTCTTCTGAGCAGTAAGATTTCCGGCCTGTTACACGGCGCGGATTACAACCCGGAACAGTGGCTGCAAAGCCCGAAAGTACTGATTCGCGATGTCGAAATGATGAAAGAGGCGCGCTGTAATGTCATGTCTGTCGGGATTTTCAGCTGGTCAGCGCTGGAGCCTGAAGAAGGACGTTATACCTTTGACTGGATGGATCAGGTGCTGGATCGTTTGCATGAAAACGGCATTTCGGTGTTTCTGGCCACGCCAAGCGGCGCGCGTCCGGCGTGGATGTCACAAAAATATCCGGAAGTGTTACGCGTCGGGCGCGACCGCGTAAAAGCGTTGCACGGCGGGCGTCACAACCACTGCATGACCTCGCCGGTGTACCGCGACAAAGTGCAGCAGATGAACACGGCGCTGGCAAAACGGTATGCGCATCATCCGGCGGTGATCGGCTGGCATATCTCCAACGAATATGGCGGCGAATGCCATTGTGATTTGTGTCAGGAACGGTTCCGTGGCTGGGTGAAAGCCCGTTATGAAACCCTCGACGCGCTGAACAACGCCTGGTGGAGCACCTTCTGGAGCCACACGTATACCGACTGGTCGCAGATCGAATCGCCGTCGCCGCAGGGCGAAACCGGGGTGCATGGCCTGAATCTCGACTGGCGTCGCTTTAATACCGATCAGGTCACGCGTTTTTACAGCGAAGAGATCCGCCCGCTGAAAGCCGAAAACCCGGCATTACCGGCGACCACCAATTTCATGGAATATTTCTACGACTACGATTACTGGAAACTCGCCAGCGTGCTGGATTTCATTTCGTGGGACAGCTACCCGATGTGGCACACGCGAAAAGACGATATCGGGCTGGCGGCGTACACCGCGATGTATCACGACCTGATGCGCACGCTCAAAAAAGGCCAGCCGTTCGTGCTGATGGAATCAACGCCGAGCTTCACCAACTGGCAGCCGACCAGCAAACTGAAAAAACCGGGGATGCACATTTTGTCCTCGCTACAGGCGGTCGCGCACGGTGCGGATTCGGTGCAGTACTTCCAGTGGCGCAAAAGCCGTGGCTCTTCCGAGAAATTCCACGGCGCGGTGGTTGATCACGTCGGGCACATCAATACCCGCGTTGGTCGTGAAGTGGCGGAACTCGGCACAATCCTCTCGGCCTTAGCGCCGGTCGCGGGCAGCCGCGTGGAAGCTAAAGTTGCGATCATATTTGACTGGGAAAGCCGCTGGGCGATGGACGATGCAATGGGGCCGCGCAACGCCGGATTGCATTATGAAAACACCGTGGCCGCGCATTATCAGGCACTGTGGGCGCAGGGCATTGCGGTTGACGTGATTAACGCCGACTGCGCACTGGACGGTTACGACTTAGTCATCGCCCCGATGTTGTACATGGTGCGCGAAGGCGTCGGTGAGCGGATCAGCGCCTTTGTGCAGGCGGGCGGGCGCTTTGTCGCCACATACTGGAGCGGCATCGTCAACGAAACGGATTTGTGTTTCCTCAACGGATTCCCCGGTCCATTGCGTCCGGTGCTGGGCATCTGGGCGGAAGAAATCGACAGCCTGACAGACGAACAGCACAACAGCGTTTGCGGTATTGAAGGCAACGCGCTGGGGCTGAACGGGCCGTATCAGGTTTCCGAATTGTGTGAAGTGATCCACCTCGAAGGCGCGGCAGCGCTGGCAACTTACGGCGATGATTTCTACGCCGGAACGCCTGCGGTGACCGTGAATCTGTACGGCAAAGGGCAGGCGTATTATGTGGCGTCGCGCAACGATCAACAGTTCCAGACGGATTTCTTCACCGCGCTGGCGAAAGAGATGAACCTGCCGCGCGCCATCAGCACGACGCTGCCGGAAGGTGTCACCGCCGCACGCCGTACTGACGGCGACAGTGAATTCATCTTCCTGCAAAACTATTGCAGCGACAGCCAGACCGTCAGTTTGCCGGGCGATTATCAGGATATGGTTCACGGCGGAATATTGCCGCACAAATTAACGTTACCGGCATTCGGTTGCCAGATACTGACGCGTAAAGTCTCCCGATAATTTTTAATCACCAACGTGCAGCGGGGAATATTCCCTTCTGCACGTTTTTTCATTTCTGAAAGAGGGTATTCATTATGGTTAATATTAAAGATTTCATGCATGTCTTTTCCGCAAAGAATAAAAACCCTAAAGATGACGTTCCGCCGTCAACGGACGTGGCGTTATTAATTGATGCTTTGGGCGGACGCGAAAATATTATTAACGTCGATGCGTGTATCACACGACTGCGCGTTACGGTGAAAGAACTCCGGCGGGTTAACTCCGGTGCTATCCAGCAGACCGGCGCGATTGGCGTGGTGATCATCGGGCAGGAAGTCCATGCGATATTCGGTAAACAGTCCGACAGCCTGAAGAAATTAATGACCGAGAAATTTGGCTTAAAAGGTCAGTAATTGAACCAGGTTTTAATTTGGTGTATTAAATAAAAGAAGAAGATTGAAATAAATAAAGGCAGCCCGACACAAGGCTGCCTTTATTGTTTACTGCTTTATTTTAAATAATGATGCTGCTGTGCGGGTACAAAAACGTCACGATCCCCTACAAGAGAAAATGCGTTAAACCCTGAGCGTTTATTACAATGAGGTTATTTCTTTATAAATAAAACTTCTTACTTCTTTTCCCTAAAGTTATTGGCATTGCAGCTTCAGGAACGAAGGAAATTTACCACCAGGCTTCTACCTGCACACCAAAGTTCCACGTATCGGATTTGGTGTGGTCTTCAAACGTATTGCCGTGCTCTGAATCATTCAGGTAAGAGGCGAACACGCGCAGTTCCGGGCGTGACATAAACTCAGGACCGGCCGCCAGACCCATTGCCAGCGTATATTTCTGGCCACCTTGCTTATAGTTAGTGCCATTTTTGTAATCGTCTTTCTGGTAGAACGTACCGACTTCACCGATGGTGCGCACGTAATCCGTCCACTGATATTGCGCACGGCCAACCAGAGAAACCAGTTCTGTCGTATCGGTATAGTCGGTGATGTTTTCCGCATGGCCGTATGTCAGAACGTGATTGAGGCTGAATTTGCTGGTGATCGGGATAAGACCGGTGATGATGCCGCGATAACCGCTGGCGTCGTTGGTGTAGTTCCACATGTCATACCAGCCGCCGCCCTGGGAAATCATGTTCTGCGCCAGACCTTTGTTGGCATACTGTAAAACCAGCTTGTTGTAGCCGCCCCACATATCCTGACTGATTTCACCGGTCAGCATCACGCCATTTTCCGCGTCATACAGGCCGCCGTAGTCTTTCTGATCGTGCGTCAGGTTCGGCATGGCGTAGTCGGCACCGACTTCCATCCACGCGCCGCTCCAGGGTTTGATACCGGCATAACGCACGTCGATGTAGTTGATATTGACATCGTTATCGCCGTCTACGCGGTAATCCACATCATTGGCGTCGCCGCGGATCCAGGCCACAGACAGCGCGCCTTCGCCCATTTTCAGGTTTTCCACACCGGCGCCAGCACCGGAAATGTTCCAGTATTTGGTATCGATGATATGTAAATCATGGCGCTGGTAATAACGTTTACCGCCCCAGATCACCGCATCTTTATCCCACGGGACCAGCCCTTTGATTTGCAGATTCAGCTGACGCAGGCCAAATTGCGCATCATCATTGAGTGTGTTTTCGTCATCGTTGGACCCGTCGGACACCATGCTGACCATGGAATCGACGTAAAAACTCACATCGTCCTTTTTGTAGACTTCACTGCCCAGTTCGATTTCGCCGTAAGTGTCATTTTCGTTGCCCAGACGACCGACTTTGTTTTTCTGAAATTGCTCCAGACTGCCGCTGCCGGAAACGCCCAATCCGGAGCGCAGATATCCATGAAAATCAATGTCGTTAGCCACTGCGGGGCCTGTCACCAGCCCAAGAGAGACCGCCACAGCCAGAGTACGTAAGTTGTGTTTCATTATTTTTCCTTATTGATGTATGACGTTCACATTTACGGAATCTATAAGATACCCAGAAACAATAATGATCAATTTAACACAGTGTGAATTGTGAAGGAGATCTACAACTTGTGTGTTTAAAATAAACGTCTGGTGATTTAAATCACGAATTTAACGAATGTTAACGTATAACTTTTAAGTCAAACGGTTCTCAGATTGAACTTTTAAATGAGATCCCGTACTTTGGCTCGATTATCATGAGATTGCGTAAAATCACGGGCTGCAAAACGGGAAAAGCATGAAATCGAAAAGTTCGACATTAGAAGACGTTGCCCGCTATGCCGGTGTTTCCTATCAGACGGTTTCGCGTGTTTTAAACAAGTCGGCCAATGTGTCCGACGCCACGCGCCAGAAAGTTGAGCAGGCGATTGAAGTGCTGCGTTATGTACCCAACCGGCTGGCGCAGCAGTTAGTGGGAAAACAGAGTTTTACGATCGGGCTGGTGACAACCTCGCTGGCGCTGCACGCACCGTCGCAAATTGCCGCTTCGGTGAAGAAATATGCCCATCAGGCCGGGTATCAGGTGCTGATTTCGATGATTGACGAGGACGTGAATCAGAGCATTCAGGACTCCATTAACGAGCTGAAATCCCAGCGGGTTGAGCGCGTGATCATCAACATTCCGCTGGAGAGCGCCGAAGCCGAACGCATTTACGAGAACAACCGCGACATTCTTTGCCTGTTCCTGGATGTGGATCCGACCAGCCCGGTGTTTAACGTCTGCTTTAATCCGGCCGACGGTTCCCGCGCCAGCGTGGAATATCTGCTTGATTTGGGGCATCGGGAATTTGCCTTGCTGGCCGGGCCGGAAGAGTCGGTATCTTCGCGCCTGCGTCTGGAAAGCTGGCAGAAAACGCTGACCGAAAAAGGATTACAGCCGGTGACGGTGGTTCACGGCGACTGGAGTGCCAAAAGCGGTTACTACGGCGCGTTGCTGATTTTGCGCGAGACGCCGCAGTTTACGGCTTTGCTGGTAGGGAATGACCAGATGGCGCTGGGTGTGATCAGCGCGCTGCATCAGCACAACGTGGCGATCCCGCAACAGGTTTCTATTATCGGCTACGACGACACCTACGACAGCGCATTCTTCCATCCGGCGCTGACCACGGTTTCTCTGGATCTCGATTTGCAAAGCAAAGAAGCCGTCGGGCTTTTGCTGGCAACGGAGCCGGACACGACGTCGCGTATTTTGCCTGCGCAACTGGTCGTGCGAAATTCCACGCGCGCGCCGGGACAGCCGGACAAAGACCTCAACCAGATCGCCGATCAGCTAGATAAACTCGCCCGACAGCTGCGCGGGCAGTGACGTCCGGCAGATGTAAATAAAGATTTCAGAATGCTTTTGATAGCGTTTAAGATATGAAAAATTTCAAACGATAAACAAAAGGATATGACGGAATGACCGTATGGCAGTGTTTTGTTCGGGGCTGGAAAGGGTACGTGAAGTTTGAAGGGCGTGCGACCCGCAAAGAGTTTTGGGTGTTCATGCTGGTCAATATCTTGCTGATGGTTTTGCTGACGGGGACGGTGGCGACCGTGATGGCGCTGGCGGGAAACCCTTACGGCGTGTTCTATGCCGGTATGGCTTACACCATTTACGCGCTGGCGCTGGCATTACCGATTCTGGCGGTCGGCATCCGCCGCATGCACGACATCAACCGCTCCGGCTGGTGGTTCGGCGGTGTTTATCTGGCAGGAATTGTGTCGCGTTTGCTCAACATGATCCTGATGGAATACGCGTCACCGGAAACCTATGTCTGGATGAAAATTACGCTGGGTATCGTGCTCGGCTGGATCCCGCTGCTGGTGATGATTTACCTGTGCTGCGTGAAATCCAAACCGGCACCGGAAGCAGATAACCGCATCGTTCGTTAAGCACATTTTCAACGGGAGTTTGCCGCCAGCCGCGCGGCAAACTCTTCCAGTTTTGCCAGCCCCCACGGCCATTCTCCGAAACCCGATTCCACATTGATATGCCCGGCCTCGCCGATATCCACCAGCTCGCAGCCCCACGCCTGCGCCCAGAACTGTGCGCGGGTAAAAGGCAATAACGGATCCGTATGGCTGGCGACCAGCAGACCGGGAACCGCCAGCGGCTCAGGTAAAATGTCATCGTCCAGACCAAAACGCATCGGTTCAGCGGGGGCGACCAGCATCACGCCTGCGCAAAGCGGCGGATGGCGGTTCGCCCACACCAGACTGGCAAGCGCGCCAAAGCTGTGGCCAATCAGCAGCAACGGGCTTTTAGCCAGCTTCTGCTCGCGGTCGATAGCGGTGATCCAACCTTCGAGATCGACCTGCGCCCAGTTGCGCTGTTTCACCCGCAGCCACTGCGGATTTTGTTCATGCCAGCGGCTTTGCCAGTGTCCGGCTTCGCTGTCGCGTAAACCGGGAACCAGCATCCGCGTGATGTCTGCATTCTCATTCATTGCGGGAAAGCCATCAGTACGGTCGCGATTGCCAGCAAATCGGCACTGCCGCCGGGGCTGAGATGCCGGGATATCAGCGCCTGATCCATCTCCTGTAAATCCTCTTTTTGCCAGCCGCTTTTCAGCAACTTACGGGCATAATCCTGAACAAAATGCAGCCCGCTCAGCCCGCCGCGTGACACCAGATTCGTATCGGGATTAAACGCCATCAGGCGCAGCAGGGCGTTAAGACCGCGGCGTTCAGGCTGGGTTTCTGTCTGCCAGTAAGGCAAAACATGGCGGCGCAACGTCACGAATCCGCTCTGCACTTCGCCGCGCGCGCCGGTCATGCCGTGCGCCTGAAACAACCGTTCTCCTGCGGTCACCGGCTGGCGGCAATGTTGTAATTCCCGTGCCACCAGCCCTTGCGTGAGCGCGGCCACTTCGGCGCATAACGCCGTGCGGGTCAGCCGTTGCTGACGGGCGCTGATCCGGCCTGCCGCCGTACACAAAATTCCCAAAGAAAAAATGCCGCCTTTGTGCGTATTAATGCCGTTTGTAGCGCCGAACATCGCCTGCTCGCAGGCCAGACCGGCAGGGCGGATCCGCATCAGCACAGATGTTGCCGGTTGCGCGGCGTCCTGCTGGCCGAGCCGGTAAAACTGATGCAACCACGGCGTAATCGCACCGATGCTGCGCAAAAACATCGGCAAGTCCATGTCACTGTGTGAACCGTTATTGGCGCTGTCCACCAGACCGGGTTTAGGCGTCAGCCAGACTTCCTGGCGGAGCGCGTCGGCCGCCAGTGTGGCGATGTCGGTGCAAACCTGCGGTTCAGCGAGTGCGATGCCAGCCATCAATCAGCGCCTCCACTTTGGCGATCACGTCGGGCAACGGATGCCGTCGCGAACGCGCACAGGCGTGTGCGGGGCCGTCGCAGATAAGACACCGGCGGCTGGCGTTATCCAGCGACCGGCGGCCTACAACGCCAGCCTGCGGGCAGATCACATCGAAATCCCATAAACGCCCCAGCGCATGCGACTGTTCAAGCGCTACGGTGGCGGCTTTCACTTCCGGCGCCGGGTGCTCAATGCTCCAGAACGCTTCCGCACCGGTCGGCAACCAGAATACTGCATGCCTCAGCACCGACCAGCCACGTTGCAACAGCAGTGTTTCCGCGGCGCCCAGCGCTTCGCGCATAACCTGGCGATAACTCACGCTGTCTTTCACCGCGCCGGGCGTCACCAGCGTGAGGGAAATCAGGGGGTGTGGGAATTGTGTCAGCCAGTCGGTTTGCCGCTGCGCACGCTGTTCCTTTGCCGCCAGCAAATCCTCCAGACTGACGCCTGCATCTGCAGGCGTCAAAATTGTCATTATGCGTCCTCTTTGACCTGATGAACGACGTCAATCACGCTGCCGTCGCGGTAACGGATCACGCCCACCACGCGCTGCGTAAACTCAATCGGCTTCGGCTCGCCGGTCAGGGAAATGGCACGCTGATACAACGTTTCGATATCCATGATTTTCATGCCAGCTTCTTCGAGTCGCTGGCGGATTTCAGGGCGTGCCGGATTGACGGCGATCCCGTGGTCAGTGACCAGCACATCGATGCTTTCGCCCGGTGTGACGCGGGTGGTGACACGGCGCACGACGGTCGGAATGCGGCTGCGCAGAAGTGGCGCAACCACAATCGTCAGGTTGGCGGCGCTGGCGACGTCGCAATGGCCGCCTGATGCGCCGCGCATCACGCCGTCGGAACCGGTAATCACGTTCACATTAAAATCGGTGTCGATCTCCAGTGCGCTCAGAATGACGATATCCAGCTGATCGCAGCTTGCGGCTTTGGCCCCCGGATTGGCGTAAACATTGGTGGAAATTTCAATGTGCTGTGGATTGCGCCCCAGCGATGCCGCGGCCTGACCGTCAAAACATTGCGTGTCCAGCAGCGTTTCGATCAATCCTTTTTCGTGCAAATCCACCAGACTGCCGGTGATGCCGCCGAGGGCAAAACGCGCGGTGATCTGGTTGCGTTCCATCTTTTCTTCCATGAAACGGGTGCAGGCCGTTGCCGCCGCGCCGGAGCCGGTTTGCATCGAAAAACCGGGCTTGAAATAGCCGGAATGTTCAATGACTTCGGCTGCCGTGCGGGCAATCATCAGCTCGCGCGGATTGCTGGTTACGCGCGCTGCGCCCACGCTGATTTTCGCCGGGTCGCCGACCTGATCGACTTTCACGATGTAATCCACCTGATCCTGCACCAGGCTGGCGGGCATGTTAGGGAAGGGCACCAGTTCTTCGGTCAGCAGTACGACGGTTTTGGCGAACTGCGCATCCACCATCGCGTAGCCCAGCGATCCGCAGCAGGATTTGCCGTGCGTACCGTTGGCATTGCCGAATTCGTCACTGCACGGAACGCCTAAAAAGGCGACGTCAATGTTCAGCTCGCCGTCTTGTAATAATTTCACCCGACCACCATGCGAATGGATCTGTACCGGTTCTTCCATCAGGCCGTGCGAAATGGCGTCGGCCAGTTTGCCGCGCATCCCCGAGGTATAAATGCAGGTAATCACGCCGCTGCGGATGTGTTCGATCAGCGCGTCGTTGCAGGTCATCAGAGAGCTGGATGCCAGCGTCAGATTTTTGAAACCCAGACGCGCCAGCGTGCCGACGACATGATTAATCACCTGATCGCCTTCGCGAAAAGCGTGGTGGAAGGAGATTGTCATGCCGTCTTTCAGGCCGCTGCGGGCGATCGCCTGTTCCAGCGAATCGCATAATTTACGATGCAGGCGCGCATCGGGATCGGACAAATACGGCGTGGTGCGGTGCGCACCGTCGAAAGCAACCAGATGCTTCATGCCGGGATATTGGCTGTGCAACATTTCTGTTAAATGGCTCATTCTCTTCATATTCCTGTGCAAAATTGAGGGCTAGCGACGCACGCCGGAGGCGCTGGCGCGTTCAAGCACCACTTGTGCGTGGTTGATGATCGGGCCATCGATCATCTTGCCGTTGAGCGAAATTACGCCGAGGCCTTTGCGCTCGCCTTCTTCTGCGGCGGCGATAACGCGACGCGCGTAATCCACGTCTTCCTGCGTCGGTGCGTAAGCGTTGTGCAGCAACTCAATCTGGCGCGGGTTAATCAGGGATTTGCCGTTGAAACCCATTTTGCGGATAAGCTCGACTTCACGCAGGAAACCGGCTTCATCGTTGATATCGGAATACACCACATCAAAGGCGTCGATACCGGCGGCGCGCGCGGCGTGCAGCACGGCGCAACGGGCGTAGAACAGCTCAGTGCCGTCACCGCGCTCAGTTTGCATGTCCATCACATAGTCGAAAGCGGCCAGCGCGATGCCAATCAGACGCGGCGAACAGCGGGCAATGGCGACGGCGTTGATAACGCCAATAGCCGATTCGATGGCGGCCATGACTTTGGTGGAACCGACTTCACGCCCGCAGTCTTTTTCGATGCGTTCGATGTGCGCTTCCAGCTCGAAAATATCTTCTGGCGTATCGGTTTTCGGCAGACGAACCACGTCCACACCGGCGCGCACCACGGCTTCCAGATCCTTCAAACCAAACGGCGTGCTGAGCTGATTAATGCGCACGACGGTTTCGATATCTTTGTACATCGGGTGTTGCAGGGCGTGGAACACCAGAATGCGGGCGGTGTCTTTTTCGCGCAGGGAAACGGCGTCTTCCAGATCAAACATGATGGAATCAGGACGATAGATAAATGCCGTGGATAACATGGCGGCACTGGCCCCCGGCAGGAACAGCATGCTGCGGCGGAGTTTTTTCATCGTAACGTCTCCCAGTGAATATTTTCTTCCTGTGCTGCACGCAGTACCGCGCTTTGCACGCGGGCGCGGATAACGCAATCGAGCGCGCCTTTATCTTCAATAATCAGTAAGCCTTCTTTCACGCCAAGGGCTTCAAGCGTTTCGTTCACAACGCGGCGGATCTGGTCGCCAAACTGCTTGATCACTTCGCTGTTGATCACCACGCTCAGCTCGCTGGCCGGGGCGATTTTTACCAGCAAATCGCTGGATTCAACCGTACCTGCCAGCGCCTCCTTCACAATTTTCATTCGTTTTTTCCTGCTTTAACAAAGAGTGGTAGAAATAATAAGTTCATCGCTGCGCGCCGTTTCAGCGGGCGCTTCAGCGCAATAATGGTGTTCAAGATGCGCATACGTGCTGGGCGGAACGATGTTGCGGATGCGCGGTAGCTGACAGGTTTTCAGCAATGCGCGGACTTCCGAGGCTGAAATCGCGATGCCACCGGCATGGCGTTTACGCGGCAGTTCAATAACGGTCAGCGGTTTTGAGGCCGAACGGGAGGGCGTTTCCAGCCAGTCGTGCATGTCACAGTTGTACTGATGCGTGACCGGGCAAAAGGGCTCGCTGCCGACAAAACGATGCGTAATGCCCAGCGCCGGGGCGATGTACTGGCGGAAAATCAGCAGATCCATCACGCTCCAGGTCTGGTTCACCAGCCCGGCATCTTTAAGGAAATAACCGGGAAACGTGGCGCGTGAAATCATGTACTCAGAACCGGCGTGAACCGTGACATTCGGCAAATCGGCGACGCCCTGACGCACCATTTCCAGCCTTTCCTGAAACGGGAAATACGACACGTCTTCGCTGACCACAAAAACGTGCAGCCAGTCGCACGTCGCCGCCGCCTGTTCCGCCAGATAACGATGGCCGAGCGTGAACGGATTGGCATTCATCACTACCGCGCCAACGCGCTGACCTTCGTGATAATGGCGCTTCAGGGCGCGGCAATAATGGCTGATGCCGACCGGCGTGTTTTCCATCAGCACCGCGACGTTGTCCCACTGCACCAGCGGGTAAAATCCGCAGCCGCGAAAGCGTTCCAGATTGCCGGGACGGGTGTAGAGAAACAGGTGGAGTTTGCCGCGCTGAACCGCAAAGTTTTCGACTTCACTGAGCAATCTGGCGCTGAGATTTTCGCCGCGCCAGTCTGCCGCCACGGCCACGCACTTGATGGTGTTGCTGACCAGACCTGCACATCCGATCAGCCGTCTGCCGGACAGGGCCACCACGAAATACTCGATATCATCATCCATGCCCAGCTGGCTTTGATGCAGCAGGGCGCGGATATCGGCCAGCAAGCCCTGAGGTGCCTGGCTTGTGGTGATGACGTGAAAGTCGGGTTCGTCACGGCTGAACATAATGCATTCCTGATATCGGGTATTGTTCAAATAACTCGGAGCATGCCGGGCACGAAGCCCGGCGTTTAACACGTTAATGGGCGGCCGGTGCATGGCTCACCTGACGGTCCGCGGCAACAATCACGTTGCTGAGATGACCGATTTTTTCGATTTCCACTTCAATGCGGTCGCCGGGTTTCATAAACAGCGGCGGTACGCGTTTCTTGCCCACGCCGCCCGGAGAACCGGTGATGATCACGTCGCCTGCGCTCAGTGAGGTAAAGGTACTGATGTACTCAATCAGCTCGGCAACCTTGTGGATCATGCTGCGGGTGTTGTCGTCCTGAACCATATTGCCGTTCAGCCAGGTACGGATTGCCAGCGCATGCGGATCAGGAATTTCATCCGCCGTGGTCATCCACGGGCCAAAAGCACCGGTCTGCCGCCAGTTTTTACCGGCGGTAAACCAGGTGTGCTGCCAGTCGCGGGCGGAACCGTCCATGTAGCAGCTGTAACCGGCAACGTGGGAAAGGGCGTCTTCGCGGGAAATATTTTCGCCCGCTGACCCGATGATGACGGCCAGTTCGCCCTCGTAATCAAACTCAACCGAACGGCTGGGTTTGATGATCGGGGAGGCGTGGCCGGTTTGTGAGTCAGCAAAGCGGACAAACAGCGTCGGTGCCGGATTGTGCTGATCGAACTCTTTGCGTTTTTCAGCGTAATTCATGCCGACGCAGAGAATTTTTTCCGGATTCTGAATGACCGGCAAAAACGTCAGGTCATCAAAGCTCAGATCTGCCGGTCGGCTGGCCAGTTCCTGCGCCTGTGACAGTGCGTCGCCCGCCAGCAGAGCCTTGAGGTCGGGATAACGCTGGCCGAGAATGCGGCCAAGGTCGATCATGCCGCTCTGCGTTGCGATGCCGTAGGACTTGCGCCCCTGATAGAGATAACTTGCCAGTTTCATAAATATGTCCTGAATTGAATCAATCAAAAATCACAATCGTGCTTGCCGGATAACGCTGTCAGACCAGGAAATTCCCCAGAACCAGCAGGGCTACCGAAACGTTGATCGCGCCGCCGATGCGGGTCGCGATTTGTGCGAAAGGCATCAGTTGCATACGGTTGCCCGCCGTCAGAATAGCGACGTCACCGGTGCCGCCCTGACCGCTCTGACAGCAGGACACGATGGCGACATCAATCGGGTGCATACCGATTTTCTTGCCCACGAAGAAGCCGGTGGCAACCAGGGCTGCGACGGTGCTGACGATGACCAGCAGATTTGAAATAGTGAACGCGGCGACCAGTTCGTTCCAAGGTGTGATAGCCACGCCAACGGCAAACAGAATCGGGTAGGTCACGGAAGTCTGGAAGAATTTGTACACCACCTGCGAACCTTCAAGCAGGCGAGGTGAGACGCCGTGCGCCAGCTTGAGCGCGACCGCGGCAAACAACATGCCGACCGGTGCAGGCAGGCCAATCAGTTTGTGTAACAGCATGCCGACCATGTACAGCAGAACCGCCAGCAGGGCGCCTGCGGCAATGGTGGTGACATCGGTTTTACCGCTGGTTGCCGACAGCGCGCTTTTATCTGCGGTGGCATTTTTGGCGGAAGGCATCAGCTGGCCTTCACCGGTCAGATGCGGATAACGTTTACCGAGCTGATTGAGTGAGCCCGAGATAACAATGGCGGTCAGGCCACCGAGCATCACGATAGGCAGAATGCGGCCCAGCGCCACGCCCTGATCCATATGCAGCAACGTGGCGTAGCCGATAGACAACGGGATTGCGCCTTCACCCACACCCCCGGCCATAATCGGCAGGATCAGGAAGAAGAAGATCTGGAAAGGTTCCATGCCCAGTGCCAGACCCACGCCCATCCCGACCAGCATGCCGACCACTTCACCGCACAGCATCGGGAAGAAAATACGCATGAAGCCCTGAATGAGCACTTTGCGATCCATGCTCATGATGCTGCCGACAATAATGCAGCAGATGTAGAGATAAAGGATGTTGGTGCTTTTGTAGAATTTCGTGGTGGATTCGACCACTACGTCCGGCAGCAGGCCGTAGTACACCAGTGCGGAGGGAATGAAGGTCGCGCAAATCGCTGCGGCGCCCATTTTGCCGATGAACGGCAGACGTTTACCGAACTCGCCGCAGGCAAAGCCGAAGAACGCTAACGTCGCCACCATCACTACGATATCGCTCGGCAGTTTGCCGTCCAGACAGTCGATGGCAATCAGCACACCGGCCATCACAAACAGTGGTAAAGGAATAATGCCAATTTTCCAGGTGTCGAGAATGTGCCACCATTTATCTTTTAATGAGAGCTGTTTTGCAGGTACCGAACCCGCGGGAACAGAATAAGTGTCGTCGGTTGTACTCATGATGAATCCCCTGTGTCAATTTGTGCAGGGAGTGTAAGAGAGATAATAACCGGTATTATGTGAAGTCCCGCAAGTTAACAGCGGTATTTTAAAGGAGTGAAAGGTTTTTATGGTTTTAATTAATTCTTAGGATTTTACTTAATATATTTTCTGTGGTTTTTATGGTGTTATTTGTAATTATAATATTACTGTTAATTTATGGTGAAATAACTGTTGTGAACTTTGCTATCAGCCGCAAGGGGCTTGCTGCGCCTGCGGTTGTTCTGCGGCGTGCCTCGCAACTTTGATTTTCCCGTCTGACAGAAATAGCCCCGGATGATAAAGTGCCGTCACTGTTAATAATTATCTCAGCGCTCTTTATAACGGATGTCCCGATGCGGTTTCGACCCTCTTTCCAGATAAAGCTTTTTATTTATCTTGTGGTTTTATTCGTCACACTGTTTTCGATAGTGGGGGTTTATTACTTTCACGATATTGAACGTCAGTTATATGAAGATATGGGTGTGCGTGCAAAAGTACAGGCAGAAGAAATTGCACTTATACCGTCGTTAATTACCGCAGTGGAAAATAAGGATGTTTCTGCAATTAACAGACTGATGAGGAATATATCCGCGCACAGTGACGCGAGTTATATGGTGATTGGTGACGGAAAAGCGATGCATCTTTTCCATTCCATTTATGCCGATCGCGTGGGTAAGGCGCTGGTGGGCGACGACAACGTCGATGTGCTGGCGGGTAAAAGCAGCACCACCGTGCGCCTCGGCGGCATCGGGCTGTCGCTGCGCAGCAAAGCGCCGATTTTAAATGCGCAGGGCCACGTCATCGGCATCGTCTCTGTGGGGTATCTGACCAGCCATATTAATACGCTGACCGTCGAGAAAGCCATCCGTATTCTGGTGGCCGCCGCGACGCTCCTGCTGGCGCTGTTTACCTTCTCGTGGTTTTTCTCGCGCTCGATTAAAAAGCAGATGTTTTCGCTGGAGCCGCGTGAAATCGGTCTGCTGGTTCGTCAGCAAAAAGCGCTGATGGAATCCATTTACGAAGGCGTGATCGCCATCGACGGGCAGTCGCGTATTGCCGTGATTAATCAGGCGGCGAAAAAACTGCTGAATCTGGACGCACCCTCGCGGGAACTGCGCGGAAAACCGCTGGAAGAGGTGATTGCGCCGGTCAGCTTTTTTGATCGTCAGGTGATGCTGGAGAAAGATATTCACGATGAAATCTGCCTGTTCAACAACCTGACAGTGGTCGCCAGCCGTGTGCGGATCATGCTGGAAGACCAGCTTCAGGGCTGGGTGATTACCTTCCGCGATTGCAGCGACATCGATCGCCTGAGCATTCAGCTCAGTCAGGTGCAGCGCTACGCCGATAACCTGCGGGTGATGCGCCATGAGCAGCTGAACTGGACGGCAACGCTGGCCGGGCTGTTGCACATGGGCCGTTACGATGAGGCGATCCGGTATATCGAAGCGCAATCGGAAAGTGCGCAGGAACTGCTGGATTTTGTCTCGGCGCGGTTTTGTTCGCCCAGACTGTGCGGATTGCTGCTGGGGAAATATGCGCGTGCGCGTGAGAAGGGCGTAGAACTGGCCTTCGATCCGGCGTGTGAATTAACGCATTTGCCCCCGACGCTGAGTGAAACAGAGCTGATGTCGGTTATCGGTAACCTGCTGGATAACGCCATCGAAGCCACCCTGCTGCGCGGCGAAAATGCCGGGCCGGTAGAGGTATACATCGTTTCTACCCACGCGGATCTGGTGATCGAAGTCGCCGATCAGGGCGTCGGTATTGCGCCGGAGCGACGTGAGCAGATTTTCTCGCTCGGTGTGACTTCCAAACGGGAAGGGGATCACGGGCTGGGGCTGCATCTGGTTGCCAGCTATGTCAGCCACGCGGGTGGCACCATTGAAGTTTCTGATAACTCCCCGACGGGTTCTGTTTTCTCTGTCTTCATACCTAACGGGCTGCCGGTCCATTCAACCGGAACAACGGGAAAAGCATAAATGATTCAAGCTGAAATGATTGACGTAATGATTGTGGAAGATGAAAACCAGCTGGCGCAGCTTTACGCCGAGCTTATCGATAATCACCGCTGGCTGCGGCTGGTGGGGATGGCCTCCACGCTGCGGGAAGCGAAGGTGCTGATTGAGGAAAAGCGGCCGCAGCTGTTGCTGCTGGATAACTATTTGCCGGACGGAAAGGGGATTTCCCTGCTTGAAAACGATGTGCTGAAGAAAACGCATTGCTCGGTGATTTTTATCACGGCGGCCAGCGACATGAACACGTGCAGTCAGGCGATTCGTTCTGGCGCGTTTGATTACATTCTCAAACCGGTGTCCTGGAACCGTCTGCAACAATCGCTGGAGCGGTTCATTCAGTTCAGCCAGACGCAGCGGGCGTGGAAAGTGGTCGATCAGCAAAACGTCGACAGTCTCTATCAGCTACAGGCCAAAGACTTCACGCCCAAGGCCGGAAACAAAGGCATCGAAGAGAACACGCTGAATCTGGTGGAAGCGATTTTTATGCAGGATGCCGGGCGCTGTTATTCGGTCGATGAAGTGGTCAGTGAAACGAAGTTAAGCAAAACCACCGCCCGCCGGTATCTCGAGCATTGCGTTCAGAAAGGGGATTTGCGGGTGGAAATGCTGTACGGGAAAATCGGACATCCCCGCCGGATGTACCGGCGGGCGTAACGCAGGGCTTTATTGCGCTTTTTTCTCTCTCGGGTATTTCCACAACCAGCGGCCGCTCGCCATACGCCAGTAGAAAAAGATACCGCGAACGATCCAGTCGAGGAACATCCCGAGCCAGATACCCACGACGCCGAAATTAAGCACGATACCGAGGAAATAGCCCACTACGATGCGGCAGCCCCACATGCCGACCATGGAAACGTACATGGTGAAACGGGCATCGCGCGCGCCTTTCAGCCCGGCAGGCAACACCCAGGAGGCGGCCCAGAACGGCATAAAGGCAGCGTTCAGCCAGATCAGGATTTTTACGACGTCGATAACGTCCTGTTCATTGGTGTAGAACCGCGCCAGCAGCCCGGCGAATGGCACAGACATAAAGGCCAGTACGCAAAGCCCGAAAGTCGATAACCAGAAAATATGGCGCAGCTGGCGTTCGGACTGGGCGATCTGCCCTTTGCCCAGACGGGTGCCGACAATAATCGTCGAGGCCGACCCTAAGGCGTTCCCCGGCAGGTTAATCAGCGCGGCAATCGAGAAGGCAATAAAGTTACCGGCAATCACGTTGGTGCCCATGCCCGCCACAAAGACCTGCGTCAGTAATTTGCCGCCGTTGAACAGCACGGATTCAATACTGGCCGGAATACCGATGCCCAGCACTTCGCGCAGAATGTTGGTATTGAGTGGCAGAAAGTAACTTTTGAGGGAGATTTTCAGCGACGGATTAAAGCCGATCATCAGGACAAAAATGACCGCCACGGCGCCGATATAACGGGAAATCGTCAGTCCCAGGCCGGCACCGATAAAGCCGAATCCGTGCCAGCCGAAGCAGCCGTAAATGAGCACGCTGCTGATGACCAGATTGAGGATGTTCATGCCGCCGTTGAGCAGCATCGGGATCTTGGTATTACCGGCACCGCGCAGGGCACCGGAACCGATCAGCGCAATGGCAGCGGCCGGATAACTCCAGCTGCTCATCTGAAGATAAGAAAGCGCCATTTCTTTCACTTCAGGTTCAGCGTTACCGGCAATCATGTCGATAATGACATGCCCGGAAAACTGAAGCAGCACCGCCAGAAACACGGCGAAAACTGTCATGATCGCCAGTGACTGGCGGGCGGCCGCGCGGGCGCGTTCGTGGTCAAGTTTGCCCAGGCTGAATGCAACGACAACGGTGGTCCCCAGATCGACGGCGGCGAAGAAAGAGATGACCACCATGTTAAAACTGTCGGCCAGCCCAACCCCGGCCATCGCTTCTTTACCCAGCCAGCTGACGAGGAACGTGCTCAACACGCCCATTAACAGAACGCAGGCATTCTCGAAGAAAATCGGTACTGCGAGGGGCGTAATTTCACGCCAGAACAACGTACGGTATGAACGCCGTTTCGGATACCAGGGCGTGCGCTCGATGGCTTTGCGCAAAGAGACGATGACGTTTTGCAAGAGAATTCCAGGGTGGCAGAAAGTAGAACAGCGTTTTAATTTATGATGGTAAAAGACTTCGCATTATGCAAAGTCTTTTTCATCCAAAGCTCTAATTAAATTGTTAAAAAAGAATTAACGGAAAGGCGGTTCGTTAAAGGTACGTAATTTGCGTGAATGCAGATGATCGCCCTCGGCGCGCAGCAGGTCGATGGCGCAGATGCCGATTTGCAGATGTTCCGAGATAGCGCCTTCGTAAAATTTATTAGCCTGTCCCGGCAGCTTGATTTCGCCGTGCAGCGGCTTATCAGAAACGCACAACAACGTGCCGTATGGCACACGGAAGCGGTAGCCTTGCGCGGCAATGGTGGCGCTTTCCATATCAACGGCCACGGCGCGGCTGAGGTTAAACCGCAGCGCAGACGCCGCATAGCGCAGTTCCCAGTTCCGGTCGTCGGTCGTCACCACGGTGCCGGTACGCAGACGCTGTTTGACTTCTTCGCCCGGCATGCCGCTCATCATTTTTGTGGCGTCATACAGCGCGCGCTGCACTTCGGCAATGCTTGGGATCGGAATGTCCGGCGGTAACACGGCGTCGAGAACATGATCGTCACGCAGATAGGCGTGCGCAAGAACGTAGTCGCCGATGGACTGCGTTTCGCGCAGCCCGCCGCAGTGACCAATCATCAGCCAGACGTGCGGGCGCAGCACGGCAAGGTGGTCGCAGATGGTTTTTGCATTCGCCGGGCCAACGCCAATATTGACCAGCGTAATGCCTGCACCGTCGCGGGCAATCAGGTGATAGGCGGGCATCTGGTGTTTTTTCCACGCCAGATCAGAAACGGCTTGCTCCGGGTTTTGCGTCTCAGCGGTGATAAATACGCTGCCTGCGCAAGCCAGCGCTTCATACGGGCTTTCAGGGTCGGCGATTTGCGCGCACGCCCAGCTCACGAACTCATCGACATAACGGGTGTAGTTGGTGAACAACACATAAGGCTGGAAATGTTCGATCAGCGTGCCGGTGTAATGGCGCAGACGGGCCAGCGAGAAGTCGGCGCGCAGCGCATTAAAATGCGAAAGCGGGAAAGTATCGCCGGGATATTGCAGGCCGTCCGCGGTTTCATCGCCAATCTGTGAAAGCTCGGTGGTCGGGAAATGTTTTGCCAGCCCGGCGCTCATTGAGCGATCCAGCATCAGATCTGAACCGTCGATCACGTAGGAATAGGGGATTTCCTGCTGTGACGGCACGACTTCAATCAGCGCGTCGTATTCTTCTTCGAGCAGGGAAAGCTGTTCCAGCAGGTAATCGCGAAACAGTTCGGGATGGGTGATGGTATTGGCATAACGCCCCGGATGTGAAAAACGGCCATAGGCGCGGGTCGGGTTTTTCGCGGGCGTGACGCCGTCCCAGCTGACGCGTAATTCCGGGTAAACAAACAGCCCGGCGGCTCTGGCCGCAACATCCGGCAGCTTACCCTGAACGATGAAATCTTTAATCGCATCCCGCAATGCGGCAACCGAGTTGTTGTACATCTCTTCGAGCTTATCAATCGCCTGTGCGGAGGTGAGGGATTTGTTATCCATACGTTTTTCCTTTGTGCTTCGTTCATCATCATTCTTTCTAAATATGGCTTGTCTGGCCGGAGCCGCCAATGTTTTATTGGAGCGCGGCGGCCGGATGATGATTTTATGAGCGCATGAAGTGAGCATGAAAGGAAACGCCAGAATCTGAACCGGAGAAGCCCGCCAGTTTCCCGGCGGGCAAGATGCGAAGTTTTGACGGTGTTTACCCGGCCTGCGGGCGGATCACGCGTTTTTGCGCCATGTCGAGCGTCAGCCCGTCGCCGGGAATAATATTTTTCAGTGCGTCATATTGCTGGCAGAGAAACGCGATACCGGCCTCGCGGGCAATAATCGCGCTGTGAGAAACATCGCTGCCCGCGCGCAGGCAAATGCCTTTGATCTGCTGCGCATCGAGCTGCAAAACCGTTGAGGGGAAAATGTCGTCGGCGATAAGAATCGCAGGCCAGCTGATGGCCGGTTGCGCGACGGATTTGCCCGCCAGGTGCGCCAGCGTGCGGTTTCGCAAATCTTCGATATCGATATAACGCGCCTGCAAATAGCTGTCGTTGAGCTGTCGGTATTGTTTGCTCAGGTCGGTCATGACCGAATCCCACGCCCACGAGGCGCTGCAATATTTCTCGCTGATGATCCGGCACGCTTCTTCATACAAATCTGCATCATCGAGCAGCATGTGATGGCCGGAAAATATGGCGGCAATATCGGCGGAGTATTTTTCTTCGGCCATGACGGTGAGCGCGTTCAGGTCGTCCAGCGTCAGTTCGATGGCGCGCATTAAATTACGCTGTTCCTGCAAGACGTCCGTGCAGGGTTGCAGGCCGGGAAGCTGATGCGGTAAATCCCACAGCACGGCGCTGCCCTCCACGCGGGTCAGAAGAGGAGCAGGCGCAGGGTTTTCTGCTTTAGCGATCTCCGCGCTTTCGCCAAAATCTTCGGCCGCCAGCGCGGTAAATGCGGCCAGCGCAGCGTCTGCCTGCGGTCCGCGTGCCAGCAACTTCAGCGGGTCATTGCAGCGCACCTGCAACAGGGCAATCTGGTTGATGTTGTCGGGCGTTGCCCGTTTTCCGTTTTTCTCCAGAACCAGTTCGGCATCAAAGCCTGACAGGGCGGCAACCAGACGCGAAGCGGGGCGCACATGCAAACCGTTAGGATTTCTGATCACCACCGACGCCGACCGCACGTCTCGATCATCGGCAAAAGAGGCCAACACCGGTGATGGCGGCGCTTGCGGCGGTAAACCCAGCTGAACGCGTTTTGCCTCCAGAGCGTTCATTGCGTCGTTAATCACTTTGTCGATACCGGCACCGGCCGCCGCGCTGACCGTGGCGGCCAGCGTCCCTTCAACCAGCGGAGCCGCGCACAGCCGGACTTTGGCAGCAATCGCCGGATCGAGTAAATCCAGCGCGGTTTCCGCACTGAGCAGCGCGCTGCCCATGTCCATCATCACCAGCACATGATCGGTATCGGCGACGGACTCAATGGCTTCCATCACCTTGATCGGGTCCGTGCCAATCGGATTATCCACATCGTCAATGCCCGCAGCGATGGCCAGTTTGCAGCCATCGTCCGATAACATTTGCCGGGCCAGCTCTGCGACGCCATTGCCCAGCCGGGCACTATGAGAAACGATCACCAGGTTTACCATCGCGTTTTCCTTACTCTTTGGCTGCGGCTGCCAGCATCTGAATCATGAACATCACCGAGGTTGCGCCCGGATCCTGATGGCCGATGCTGCGCTCGCCCAGATAGCTGGCGCGACCTTTGCGCGCCTGCATGGTGATGGTGGCATGCGCGGCGGCTTCGGCCCGTTCACTGGCCGCATCCAGCGCGGCGGTGACAGACAAATGCTGTTCGCCCGACTGACGCAGTGAATCGACCACCGGCAGCCAGACGTCGCACATGGTTTTATCGCCTGGCTCGGCCTTGCCGCGGCTGATCACACCTTCTGCGCCTTCGCGGATCATCTCGCACAGTTCTTCCAGCGTCAGGCTCTGGTGCGCCTGCGTTACCGTCGCGGCGCGGATAAAGAACGTCCCGAGCAGTGGGCCGCTGGCACCGCCGACGTTGGACAGCAGCGTCATGCCGGTGTTTTTGAGGATAAAACCAATGTCTTTGTCGGCAATAGACGGCAGTTTTTCCACCACCTTGCTGAACCCCCGGTGCATGTTCAGGCCGTGATCGGCATCGCCGATTTCCTTATCCAGCCCGGTCAGAAAGTCACTTTCCCGTGTGAAAATATCCCCGCAGCGGTAGAGCCAGTTGACGATTTGATTTCTGTTCAGTGACATGTGTTGCTCCTTATTTTCCCCAGTTCAGGCCGGGGGTATGAACCGGCGCATCCCATAATGCGAGCGTGTCGTTATCGACTTTCAGCAGCGTGATGGAAAATCCTGCCATATCCAGGGACGTGCAGTACGCACCAACCAGATTGCGTTCGATGGTGATACCGGTTTGCTGGCAGCGTTGCTCGAGGCGGTTATAAACGCCATAAAGTTCAGACAGCGGGGTGGCACCGAGATTATTGACCAGCGCAATCACGCGGTCTCCGTTGCCCAGCGCCTGTTTACCTTGCTGGACATCTTGCCAGCTGCCTTGTGCGGTATCCCACTGGCGCAGCGTGCGGCTGTAAGTGCCGTTTTCCAGCAGCGTGTCGAACATTTCATCCACGGTCTGATCGAGCGAACTGAAGCGGCGGCGGTCGATGCCCGGTTCACCGTGAATACCGACGCCGAATTCCATTTCGTCATCTTTGAGCGTGAAAGAGGGTTGTCCGGCAGCAGGCACGGTGCAGGCACCGAGTGCTATGCCAATGGAATGGCCGAGGTTATTGAGTTTTCGCCCCAGTTCAGCGCAGGCGTCCAGCGAATCCCCGCGTTCAGCGGCGGCACCTACCAGTTTTTCGATAAGCACGGTATTGGCTACGCCGCGGCGTCCGGCGGTATACAGGCTGTCTTTGACCGCAACGTCATCATCCACCACCACGGTGGAGACTTTTACGCCGCTTTCATGCAGCAGTTCAGTGGCAGTTTCGAAATTAAGAATGTCGCCGGTGTAGTTTTTGATGATCAGCAGAACGCCTTCGCCGCCGTCGATGTGCATGGCGCATTCGAACATTTTGTCCGGCGTCGGCGAGGTGAAGATTTCACCGGGGCAGGCGCCAGACAACATTCCGTGGCCGATAAAACCGCAGTGCATCGGTTCGTGACCGCTGCCGCCACCGGAAAGCAGCGCCACTTTTCCAGCCACGGGCGCATCGGCGCGGGTGACATAAACAGGATCCTGATGAAGTGTCAGTTCCGGGTGGGCCTTTGCCAGCCCGCTCAATTGTTCACTCAGCACATCTTCTACACGGTTAATGAGCTTTTTCATTATTCGTACTCCGTCGGAGGTTGTCTGAAGCTGCCCCTTATAGGCGGTGGCAGTCATCGTGCGTAGGGTTACCGGTCATTGTCACCTGGCCGGTAGAGTGATTCTGGATGAGTTAGCGGCAAAAAGAATTTCGGAAAAATGAGTTCCAATACGGAACATGAATCAGAGGTTTTTGTTTCTAAATGGAACGTTTTGGAAAGGAAAAAACCGAAACTGGGACGCAGCGCTATTTTCTGACGGCAATTCACGGCAAAGATAGAACCACGACAGACATTTTTTTGCGTCTGCACTGCGATTTTCAGCACGACAGGCTGTTTCGCTGTTTTGCTGTGGTGAATGATTTTGAAGAAAACGGCGGACAGCGATCGCAATCCGCACTGTTTTTATGGTTTTACGTTTCATTATGAAACGCATTGTTTTTCACAAGGTTTCAAATCAGAACATAAACGCGAAAGATTTTTTTGTGCTTCGCGAGCCCTAGAGTGATTGCATCACGTCGGGACAACGTTTCGCTACGCAGGTTGTTGAAAGCAGAGCAGAACGTGAACCGGCGACATTCTGCAAACATGAACTATCTGAGGGCGAAAACAATGCTGAAAGTCATTCAATCTCCGGCCAAATATCTTCAGGGCGCTGACGCGTCTGCGTCATTCGGGCAATACGCTAAAAATCTGGCGGAGAGCTATTTCGTGATTGCTGACGACTTCGTGATGAAGCTCGCCGGGGACAAAGTGATTAACGGCCTGCACGATTACGGCGTCAGCAGCCACGCGGAACGCTTTAAAGGCGAATGCAGTCACGCCGAAATTAACCGCCTGATTGCCATCCTGAAACAAAAGGGATGTCAGGGCGTGGTCGGTATCGGCGGCGGCAAAACGCTGGATACGGCAAAAGCCATCGGCTATTACCAGAAATTGCCGGTGATTGTGGTGCCGACGATTGCGTCAACGGATGCGCCGACCAGCGCACTGTCCGTGATTTATACCGAAGCGGGGGAGTTTGAAGAGTATCTGGTTTACCCGAAAAACCCGGACATGGTGGTGATGGATACCACGATTATCGCGAAAGCGCCGGTGCGTTTGCTGGTCGCCGGAATGGGCGATGCGCTGTCGACCTGGTTTGAAGCCAAAGCCTGTTACGACTCCCGCGCCACCAGCATGGCGGGCGGGCAATCTACGGTGGCGGCGCTCAGCCTGGCGCGTTTGTGCTTTGATACGCTGCTGGCGGAGGGCGAGAAAGCCCGGCTGGCCTGCGATGCCGGTGTGGTCACTGAGGCGCTGGAACGCATTGTTGAAGCCAATACCTATCTCAGCGGCATTGGTTTTGAAAGCAGCGGGCTGGCCGCGGCGCACGCAATCCATAACGGATTCACAATTCTGGAAGAGTGCCATCATCTTTATCACGGCGAAAAAGTGGCGTTTGGCACGCTGTCACAACTGGTGCTGCAAAACAGCCCGATGGACGAAATCGAAACCGTTCTCGGTTTTTGCCACAAGGTCGGGTTACCGGTGACGCTGGGTGAAATGGGTGTGAAAGAGGGGATTGAAGCGAAGATTATGGCGGTGGCGCAGGCGACCTGTGCGGAAGGGGAAACCATTCACAACATGCCTTTCCCGGTTTCGCCGGACAGCGTTTACGCCGCCATCCTGACCGCAGATAAACTGGGACAGCAGTGGCTGGCGCGCTGAGCCGCCGCAAATAACTGATCTGACCGTTCATCTGCGGCATAACGTTTCCCCTCTGACTCTGCGATAAATGCGGATCAGAGGGGTTTTTTATGACACATAAACGGAAAAGGTTATGACAAGCCGGGAACAGGATGTGGAAAAAGAAGAAGTCTCTTCGCTTATCGCGCGGTCATGGCAACGCTGCGACCGGTTTATGCAGCGTGAAACCTGGCAGCCGCCGCATCAGGCGCAGGGGCTGACGTTTGAATCGATTTGCCGGCGCAAAACCACGCTGCTGACCATCGGCCAGGCAGCGCTGGAAGATGCCTGGGAATACATGGACAACCGGCCCTGCGCACTGCTGATTCTCGATGAGTCGGCCTGTATTCTCTGCTGCTGCGGTGAACCGTACACGCTGGCGCAGCTGGCCGGTTTAGGTTTTCTGGCGGGTAGTTATTGTGCCGAAAGTATTATCGGAAGTTGCGCGTTATCGCTGGCGGCGCTGCTCGGGCAGCCGGTCAGAACCTGCGGCGAGCAGCATTTTAAACAGGCGCTTCACCCGTGGTCGTTCAGTACCACGCCGGTGTTTGATAACCACGGGCGGCTTTCGGGTTCGATTTCCCTTTGCTGCCTGAATGAGCAGCAGGCGTCGTCTGATTTGTCCCTGACGCTGGCGGTCGCGCGCGAAGTGGGCAATTCACTCATCACCGACAGCTTGCTGGCGGAATCCAACCGGCATCTCAATCAGATGTACGGCCTGCTGGAAAGCATGGATGACGGCGTGATGGCGTGGAACGAGCAGGGCGTTTTGCAGTTTCTGAATGTTCAGGCCGCGACGCTTTTGCATCTGGATGCGCAGGTCAGCCAGGGGAAAAATCTCAGCGAGCTGGTGACGCTGCCCGCGTTGTTGCGCCGCGCCATCAAACACGCACGCGGGCTGAACCACACCGAAGTGACGTTTGAGAGCCAGCATCAGTTTATCGACGCCGTGATTACCCTTAAACCGATCGTTGAAGAGCAGGGCATCAGCTTTATTATGCTGCTGCATCCGGTAGAGCAGATGCGTCAGCTGATGACCAGCCAGCTCGGCAAAGTCAGCCACACGTTTGAGCAGATGTCCGCCGACGATCAGGAATCGCGCCGGTTAATTCATTTCGGGCGGCAGGCAGCGCGGGGCAGTTTTCCTGTGCTGCTATGCGGGGAAGAGGGCGTGGGCAAAGAGCTGCTCAGCCAGGCCATTCACAATGAAAGCGAATGTGCTGGCGGCCCGTATATTGCGGTGAACTGTCAGCTTTATGCCGACAGCGCGCTGGGGCAGGATTTCATGGGCAATGCGCCCACCGATGATGCTAAAGGGCGGCTCAGCCGTCTGGAACTGGCCAACGGCGGCACGTTATTTCTGGAAAAAATTGAGTATCTGGCACCGGAGTTACAGTCGGGATTGTTGCAGGTGATCAAGCAGGGCGTCCTGACGCGGCTGGACGCGCGGCGGCTGATCCCGGTGAACGTCAAAGTGATTGCCACGACGACGGTGGATCTTTCCGCGCTGGTCGAACAAAACCGCTTCAGCCGTCAGCTTTACTACGCGCTGCATTCTTTTGAGATTGTCATCCCGCCACTGCGGGCGCGGCGCAGCAGTATTCCGTCGCTGGTACATAACCGGCTGCACAGTCTGGAAAAACGCTTTACGTCTAAACTGAAAGTTGATGACGACGCGCTGGCCCAGCTGGTGGCGTATTCCTGGCCGGGCAATGATTTTGAGCTTAACAGCGTCATTGAAAATATCGCTATCAGCAGCGAAAACGGCCGTATCCGCCTGAGTCATCTGCCGGAATACTTATTTTCTGAACGTCCGGCGGGCGAGAATCCGTCCACGCTGATGCCTGCCAGCCTCACGTTTTCTTCCATTGAGAAAGAGGCCATTATCCACGCCGCCCGCGTCACCAGTGGCCGTGTCCGGGAAATGTCTCAGCTTTTAAACATCGGACGAACCACGCTATGGCGAAAAATGAAGCAATACGAGATCGATGCCAGCCAGTTTAAACGCAGTCATTCGAACTGATTGCGGCTAAATTTGCAGGTATAATCCAGGAAATTATTCAACGGATTTAGAAACGAAGATGACAAAACTCACCTTACAAGAGCAACTGCTGAAAGCGGGACTGGTAACCTCCAAGAAAATGGATAAAGTCCAGAGAACGGCCAAAAAGTCGCGCGTTCAGTCGCGTGAGGCCAGAGCGGCTGTGGAAGAAAACAAAAAAGCCCAGCTTGAGCGTGACAAGCAGCTTAACGAACAGCAAAAACAAGCGGCTTTGTCGAAAGAACATAAAGCGCAGGTGAAACAGCTGATTGAGATGAACCGTATTGACATTTCTAAAGGCGATATCGGCTTTAACTTCACCGATAATAATCTGATTAAAAAGGTTTTTGTCGATAAGACAACGCAGGCTCAGCTGATCAGCGGCCGTCTTGCGATTGCGCGTCTGGTTACAGACAGCAACGACGAGAGTCAGTACGCGATTATCCCCGCCAGCGTCGCGGATAAAATTGCACAGCGCGACGCCAGCAGCATCGTCTTAAACAGCGCGCTGAGCCAGGAAGAGCAGGACGAAGAAGATCCGTACGCTGATTTCAAAGTGCCTGATGATCTGATGTGGTAATCAGCTTCAGAACGGGATGTTACACCGCGCGCTGACCGGTTCTCCGCTGACCGGGTGAACAAAATTCAGTTCACTGGCGTGCAGCATTAAGCGCGGTGTCTTTTCAGTGCCGGGTAGCAGAAGGCCGCCATACAGGTCGCAGCCTAAAATAGGGTGGCCCATTTGCTGGCAGTGGATGCGCAACTGATGGGTTCGCCCGGTTTCCGGGGTCAGCTGCACCCGCGTCAGCGGCAGTAACGTTCCGTCTTCCCGTTTTTGCTCAAAGCGCTCAAGCACCCGATAGTGCGAGCGTGCGGGCTTTCCGCTGATTTCGCAAATTGACATCAGCGGGAACAGCGCCGGATCTTTAGCAATCGCTGCATCAATCACCCCTTCATTTTTCGCCACATGTCCGCAGAGCAGCGCGACGTAGACTTTCGTGACCGTACGCTGGCTGAACTGCTGGCAAAGGGCGGCGTTAATTGCCTTATTCCGCGCAATCACCATCAGCCCGGAAGTCCCGAAATCAAGACGATGCACAAGCGTGCAGCCGGGGAATATCCTGACTAGCCGGTGATGTACGGAATCGAGGTTTTGCGGGTTTTTCCCCGACAGACTCAGCAACCCGGCAGGTTTATTGATCAGCGCCAGATGGTCGTCCTGAAAGAGGATTTCTATTTCGTCATGACACGGCGGGGCAACAAAGGTATCGATAATCGCGGACATCAGGCTAACCGAAGGGAAAGTGGGAGCGGATGATAACCAATTTTCAGCCCGCTGACGACCCGGCTGACCCGGTGAAAAGCAAAACGCCCGCTCAGTTTTTCTGAGCGGGCGTTTTCAGAGGCGATCTCAAATTCAGTGCGGCTTTGGCGACTTCATCAGTATTGCTGTCAGTGCCGAAAGCAGGCAGCCGGCCATCAGATAAATAGCCACGGAATGCCATTCACCGCCGGAATATGTCAGCAGCGCGGCAGCAATAAACGGCGTGAAACCGCCGCCCACCACGCTGGCAACCTGATACCCCACGCCCGCACCGCTGTAGCGATAACCGGCGCCAAACATTTCCGTAAACATCGGCTGTTGCACGCAAACCACCATGTCGTGGGCGATATTCGCCAGCAGCAGCGAGAAGATCACCACGCCCACAATTGAGCGCGCATCCAGCGCCATAAAGAACGGGAAAGCGCTCAGCGCGCCGACGATTGCGCCGGTAATGTAGATACGGCGACGTCCGAAACGATCGGCCATCCAGGCGAACATCGGGATGGTCAGGCAGCTCACACCGCCGATCAGCAGCCCGATATTCAGAAACAGTTCGCGGGACATCCCCAGATTGTGCGTCGAATAGTTGAGCGCAAACGCGGTGACGATGTACATCGTCAGCAGTTCGCACAGGCGCAGGAGAATGATTTTCAAAAACGCGCCGGGGTGGCGGAACAGCGCTTCAAACACCGGCAGACGCTTTTTGGCCTGCTTCGGCTCTTCGGCCTGGGCACGTTCGAACTCCACCGATTCTTCCATGCCGTTTCGCACCCACAGCGCGCCCAGCACCAGCACAATGCTGAACAGAAACGGCAAACGCCAGCCCCAGCTCAGGAACTGTTCGTTGGTGGTCAGGCTGCTGATAAGTGAGACCAGCCCGGTAGACAGCAACAGGCCAACGCCATATCCCATCTGGATCCCGCTGCTGTAAAAAGCTTTCTTGCCGGAGGGCGCACTTTCAACGGCCAGCAGTGCCGCACCGCCCCATTCGCCGCCCACGGCAAACCCCTGAATGGCGCGCAGCGTGACCAGCAAAGCAGGCGCCCACCAGCCAATCGCAGAATACGACGGTAGAATACCGATACATGCGGTGGCGATGCCCATGATCCAGACAGTCATCATCAGCATGCGTTTACGGCCTAAGCGATCGCCGAAATGACCGAAAACAATGCCGCCGAGAGGGCGGAATAAAAAGCCCACGCCAAAGGTCGCAAACGCCGCAAGCGTGCCCGTCGTCGGGTCGACCTGCGGAAAAAATTCGCTGTTAAACACCAGCGCAGCGGTAATGCCGTAGAGTAAAAAATCGAACCAGTCGACCACGGCCCCGGCAAAACTGCCCCAGGCAGCGCGGCGCGCGCGGTTAAGTGAAGGTATCTCCTTATCGGGGCGGGGAGTAATGAGCGTGGAGTCCATAGTTGTTCTGACCGTTCCTTAAATTTCTAAAATTTTTAGTTATTAAAATAGGCAAAAAGGTAATACGTCGTGCACAGCAAAAATCAGCCGCTGTTGAGACTACAGGGACTGCCGTCAGGTTAAAACGCTTTTGCAAAAACAGCAGGGTCGAAAGGGGGATTTAACTCAGGGAATGCGGATGCGCAGATAATTATCCGGCGGAGGAGGGCAAAAAACGATGAGGCAGAGCGTGCGGATCCGCCCAAAAAACGGGGAAAACACAAAAGCAAAACGCCCGCTTAAGTTTCCTTAAGCGGGCGTCTCTAATATGGCTCCTCTGACTGGACTCGAACCAGTGACATACGGATTAACAGTCCGCCGTTCTACCGACTGAACTACAGAGGAATCGTTTGAACGGGGCGAATAATAACGACTGGCCGTGGGCATGTCAAAGGGGAAACTGCATAAATGCGTGCGTTTGCTGATACTTTAGGCAAGTTGTTGAGAATAGAGTCAAAAAGGCCCGTTTTTGCACGCAAACAGGCCTTTTAAAGGTTAGCGCAGTTCCGCGCAGGCGCGGGTGATCCGTTCGCAGGCTTCCTGCAGGCGGCTGTCGTCAATAGCGTAAGCGATGCGCAAATAGCCTGGCGCACCAAAAGCGGAACCCTGAAGCGTGGCGACATGGGCGGATTTCAGGAGATAAGCCGCAAAATCTTCGTCTGTCCGGAGAATATCGCCCGAAGCCGTTGTTTTACCCAGCATTCCCTGACAGTTCGCGAAGACATAAAAAGCGCCCGGCGGTGTATCCGCGCTGAGCCCGCTGATGGCATTAGCGCAATTCATGATCATCGTACGGCGGCGTTGCAGGATTTCTATCCAGCCGGTGATGAAATCGCTGCCCTGTTCCAGCGCGGCGACCGTGGCAGCCTGAGAAATTGAGCTCGGGTTGGAGGTGCTTTGGGATTGCAGAATTTGCATCGCCGAGATCAGCCACGCGGGGCCGCCTGCGTACCCAAGACGCCAGCCGGTCATCGAGTAACCTTTGGAGACGCCGTTAACGGTCAGAACGCGCTCTTTCAGGCGCGGTTCAACGTTTGCCAGGGTGGCAAAAATGCCCGGTACAAAACAAATTTGCTCATAGATATCGTCGGCCATCACCAGTACGTGCGGGTGATCGAGCAAAACGGCGGCCAGTGCGTGTAATTCTCCGGCGCAATACACCGCACCGGTCGGGTTGTTCGGGGAATTGAGGATCACCCAACGGGTTTTCGGCGTGATGGCGGCCGCCAGATCTTCCGGCTGCAATTTCCAGCCATGCTTCTCGTGGCAGGGCACAATGACCGGTTCGCCTTCTGCCAGCGCGACCATATCCGGGTAAGACACCCAGTACGGCGCAGGAATGATGACTTCATCGCCCGAAGAAACTGTGGCTAAAAGAGCATTGAAGATCAACTGCTTGGCACCACTGCCCGCAATCACTTCATCCGCGCGGTAGCCTATCTGATTTTCGCGATTAAACTTAGTAATGATGGCCTGTTTGAGCGCGGCAGTACCGGCGACTGCCGTGTATTTTGTGTCACCTTGTACAATCGCGTCGATGCCTGCCTGCCTGATATGTGCAGGCGTATCGAAATCGAGTTCGCCTTCGCCGAGGTTTATGACATCCATGCCCGCCGCACTCAGCGAGCGGACCTGGTCGGAAATCGCCGCCGTCGGCGAAGGGCGCACACGACGTAAACGTGGTGCTAGAAAGTCAGCAGACATTGTTTCCCCTGTTTGAACAATAACAAAATTGTATTATGTGAATCATTAAAACCAATTTAAACTTATCATTCTTCTTTTTGCTTTGCTCATAATTTATTCGTATAGAGCAGCTTTTTTGCCGGCGGAAATGGTACGGCAATCCCTGAACTGACTCTGGGGTCAGCGGATTGCCTGAACTTTCCTTTTATTTTTCAAGGTTCTCTTATGGCTTTTATTTTTGTTGCGCATGACACGCCGGAGCCTTCCTTGTACGGGGCGATGGCGGCAATACTGGCTGCACAAAAACATTTACCGCTGGCGCATCTGCCGGTGAGCTGGGACGTCGCGTTGTATCCCGATGCCTGCCAGCACGTCATCGGGGAAGGGCAACTGATGACCAGCGGGTTGTTATGGACCGAGAGGCTCAATCCGCAGAGCGCCGGTAAAGTGATGGAGCTGGGCGAATTACTTGAAACCTATGGCACGCAGGATGTCATTATCCCGCTCGGGCCGATGCAGCTCATTCAGTTCACGCAGATTGCCCGGCAGGTGCGTGAAAGCGCGTTCGATTATGAGCTGATCAACGTGGAGCGTTCGAATCAGGGCTATGCCTTCAGCCGCCACGGTATGGAAGATGAATCGCTCGGTTGCTGGTGGCGTGATAACTACGGGCGGTGGATAAACAAAAATACACCGCCGCAAACCCTCACGACATTACGCATTGCGCTGGTCGGCGCACAGTCTGACCAGTGCAGCGTTTATCCGGCCACGCTGGCGGCGCTGGGTGATGCGGCAGATGCGCTCGCGCTTTCGCTGGATGTCGTTTACGCCGCGCCCATGGCGCTGGAAGATCATCTCCATGAAGTGATGGAAAACGTGGACGGCATTTTGTTGCCGGGCGGGGCGGCGATGTGTAACGTCAGCGGGCAAATCAGCGCCGCGCATTACGCGCTGAACCGCAATATTCCGATCCTCGGGTTATGTCTCGGAATGCAAACCATGACCACGGCAATCGTGCAGAAAATGATCGGCTCTTTGCAGGCTAATCTTGCCGAAGCCGACCCGGACGCGGAGATTAAAACCTTTGTTCCGCTGAGCAATACACCGGCGTTTCCGGTTCACCGGCTGGGCAACCATACGATGCTGACGCAGCCCGACAGCAAATTGCGCGAGATCCTGGGCGAGACGTTTACCGTGCGCTATAACCACCGCTTCCATCTTGAGCCGGCGCTGAAAACCGGGCTGGAGGCGTACGGGCTGCGCATCAGCGGGACCGATCTTACCGGGCAGATTGCAGACGGCATTGAGTTCCCGCGACACCCTTTTTACCTGGGCGTTCAGGGGCATCCTGAGCTGTCGTCACTGCGCATAAAACCGCATCCGTTGCTGACGGCGTTTTTGAAAGCGGCAGCGTTAAAGCGCAGTTAACACCGGACCGGCCCAGTTCTCCATGAGCAGGCCGTCGATGCGTGAGAATTCTCTCAGGTTGTTGGTCACCATGACCATGCCTGCGCTGCGGGCCTGTGCGGCAATATGCATGTCGTTTACGCCGACCGGGCTGCCGCTTTTTTCAAGCATGGCGCGGATATGCCCGTAATGCGCGGCGGCTTTCTGGTCGTAATCGATAATCTGCAAATGAGAGACGAAGTCCTCAATCACCTTTCTATTTTTTTGCGGGCTGGCGCTTTTCTCTACGCCGTGCAGTAACTCCGCATAGGTCACCATGGAGATCGCCATGTGATCGGCGTGCTGATTGAATTTTGCCAGCACGCTCATCGGACGCCGCTTCAGGATATAAATGACAATATTGGTATCCAGCAGGTAAGTCAGCATTAAAACGTATCCCGATCCGTCTGGTGTTGAGAGCCGCGTTCTTCCATGAAATCAGCGGAAACGCTGAGGTCGCTGTGGAAGAAATTATCCCATGTGCTTTCAGCCGGTGTGAGTACCAGCGAGTTCCCTACCTTTCTTATCGTCACAGTCTTTACCTCATCAGGAAAACGGCACTCTGCCGGAATACGAACGCTTTGCGTCCGGTTATTTAAAAATACTGACCCTTTTGACATGGTGCTTTCTCCAGTTACATGACCTTAGCCCGGCAAATAGCCCGACAAATTCTGGCTAAAGTTTACGCGCCTGAAAAATATAGTGCAAAGGTATATACGCGGAATGTGAAAGACAACGAAAGAAATCAGCGGATGTTGGATTTTGCGGGATGGCTCGGGGAAAAAGCTGCAACAAAAGAAAATCCCCGCAATATTTACGGGGATCCCTGGAAAACGGGGTTACTTCAGTGTGACGCCGGAACGCGGGTCTGCCGCCAGACGCTGCAATTCCTGCTCAACCAGACTGATGATCCCGGGTTCCAGATCAATCAGCGGCGCGCGAACATGGTGGCCGTCGAAGCCGCGCAGGTTCATGGCCGCTTTCACCAGCTGCGGCTGGCCGTAACGGCGGGCGAGGGCGCGGTACGGATACCACAGGCGGTGAAGTTCGCGGGCGGTGTTTGCATCGCCGCTTTCCAGCGCGCGGTACGTCGCCAGAATAATTTCCGGCAACGCGCCGCTGTTGGTGGTGCTGATGCCGTCGAAACCGCACATCATCGGGCCTAAGAACGCCAGGTCTGAGGCGCAGAACAGACGCAGACGTCCGCCCAGCCGGTTGGCAATCTGGTCGATCGCCGTCGGGTTCAGATCGCCCTGTTTGATGCCGACAACGCCCCCGATATCTGCCAGTTGTTCCAGAACGACCGGCGGCAACGTGATGCCAATGCCCGGCGCGTTGTACACCAGAATCCCGGTGCGTGACAGCGGTGCCATCTGTTTGAAGAAGCTGATGATTTGCGCGTCGGTGACTTCAGAAACAAACGGTGGTGTCACCATCGGCAGGCCGCCAAGGTCGCCCGCCAGTTGTGTCAAATCGCGCACCACGCGGGCGTCGGAACCGGCGCTGCACAGCATGACCGGCACGCGATCGCCGACTACTTCCATCACGTGGCGGAACAACGTGGCGCGTTCGTCAGCGGTCATCGCCGGGAATTCGCCATAAGTGCCGCCGATCAAAATACCGTCATAACCCAGCCCGATAACGCGTTCGATGTTGCGCGATAACCCGGCGAAATCGAACTCACCGCTGGCGGTAAACGGCGTCACGGTGATGTTAAAAATACCTTTCAGGCGGGCCTGACTTTCACTGATGTCTTTCATTTATTCAGTTCCTGTAAAACGAAGCGGTTGGCAAAATCAGAGTAAATACAACGGGCGGTCAACTGTGCCCAGCGCGCGATAACCGGTTTCGGTCACGACAATTGTTTCGCTGACGCCCACGGTAAATTCGCCGTAAATACGCAGTGCGGGTGGAATGTGGAAAGTCATGCCCGGCTGTAATTCGGTGGTGATGCCGCTGTAAAGGCTGAGGATGGCGCCTTCGCCCCAGTCAGGTGCGAACGAAATGCCGATGGAATAACCGGTGCGTTTTTTGAAATTATCGGTGTAACCGGCGCGGTCAATCACGGCCTGACAGGCCAGATGCGGCGCTTCGCAGGTGGCACCCGGACGGATGGCGTCGAGAGCGGCTTGCAGCGCTTCCTGACACACTTTTTCCATTTCCAGTGCAACCGCAGGCGGTTTGCCGAGCCACGCGGAACGCATCAGAGCCGCGTGATAGCGGTCATGCGTGGCGGCCATTTCGAGGAAAATCGGGTCGTTGTCGAGGATCTTACGGCGACGCCAGGTGCCGTGTGGCACGCCGGTGCGCGGGCCGGTGGACACCAGTGGTTCCATGCCCATGTATTCGGAACCTGCGGCAATGGCCGCGCCCATCATGGCAGAAACCAGATCGTTTTCAGTGGCTCCGGCGGCAATGGCGGCGCGTCCGGCGAGCATTCCGGCGTCAACGTAACGGGCGGCATGCGCCATTTTTTCCAGTTCGGCGGCGGATTTCACTGCCCGCAACTGTTCGATAACGCCCGCGGCGTCGTGGATTGTGCCGATCTCAGCCTGCAAGGCTTCATAAACCGCAACCGGCAGGAACCAGCCGCGTTTGTCGATGCCAATCCGGCTCTTCATCCAGCCACGCGCTTTCAGCATGTCGAGCAGGAAATTCACCGGATTATCGCCGTCGGTGTAAATCGCCGCGTCGCGGATAAAGGTGTTGGAGATGAAGTTGAAATATTCCAGCTGGCGGATAACAAATACCGGATCGCCTTCCACCGGTAAAACCAGCGTCTGGAAGGTGTAATAGCCCGGCGTCTGCTGGCCGGTCAGATAAAAGATGTTTTCCGGGCCGGTGATGACCATGACGTCCAGACCGGCCTTCACCAGTAACTGACGCGCCCGCGCAATGCGCTGCTGATACTCTTCTTCGCGAAACGCGGATTCCGCGCCGGGAACGACGCTGCCGAGGTCTGGCAGGGAAACTGACTGTGCTTTCATTGTGCAAACTCCTGAATAAATTCTGCCTGAGAAGGGGTAAAGCTGATGCCCAGCCCTGCGCCGGACGGGCTGCTGAGCATCCCCTGGTGATAGGAAAGACCGTGAACCGGGTCGTTGCCCAGCCCGTCGGCACCGTAAAGTTCGGCATAACGCGGCTGGCTGGCGCGGGCGACGTGCAGGGCAGCGGCGGTCGCGGCGCCTCCCTCATTCATCTGACCGATCATGAACGGCACACCGGCGGCGGTCAGCCGTTTGGCGGCGGCCAGCGTGGGGGCAATGCCGCCCATTTTGACCAGTTTCAGGTGCGCCATAATTTTGCCTTCAAGCTGCAATATGCGTTCTAAATCAGCCTCGCTGCTCATGCTTTCATCGAGCATCAGCGGCACCGGGCTGGCGGCGGCCAGTGCCGGATAAAAGTGCGCGTTGGCATCGGAAACCGGCTGTTCGAGGTAGCTCATTTCGAATTTCGCCAGCGCCAGCAGATGACTGCGCGCTTCTTCCGGCTGCCACTGGCCGTTAGCGTCCGCCGATAAACGGATTTCATGGCCGAAACGCCGCCGCAGGGCGCTGAGCCGGGCTTCGTCTTCGGCAAAGGATGCGACGCCGACGCGCAGTTTCAGCTGCGTAAAACCCCGTTCGACATACGCCGTGGCCTGTTCGAGCATTTCATCCATCGGCGTCCAGAACAGCGTCTGGTTGGTGTAATAACTCACCGTTTCGGCATTTTCTGCGCCCGCCAGTTCTGCCACGCTGAGCCCGTTCTGGCGTGCAATCAGGTCATGCAGTGCGATGTCTATCAGCATCCGCGTCGGTGCCAGAAAATCGGCTAAAAGCGCCGGAAGGTTCAGCAACAACGTACTGGCAGGCTGGCTGAGATCCAGCATGCGCAGGGCGCGGATCACATCACTTAATACCAGTTCAGCGCTGTAGCCGTTGAGATAAGCAATGTTGATACGCACTTCACCGATGCCGTTAAAATTTTTCTCCTCCAGCAACAGATACAACGTATCCAGCCCGGTAATGGTGCCGGATGACGCGGTGTGCAGTTGCAGGTGCGGGTAGCGTAAATCGGCGCGATACAAAGTGGCTTTCACCGGAGGCTCCTCAGCGTTTGAGCATTTTCAGCGCGACGTCGCAGTAGATTTTGCTGCCCGCAATGAATTCGTCGATCGGGATAAATTCATCAGGCTTATGCGCCACCGCCAGCGAACCGGGGCCGATAATGATGCCCTTCGTGCCGAGACTGCGAAAATGCACCAGATCGCAGCCGCCCTGAAAACCGAACGGTCCGGGTTCCGGGTTGCCCTGCGCGGCGCAGGCTTCAACGCCCGCCAGCACAATCGGGTCTTCAGAATCGGTTTCGGTCGCGCCGCCGGTGGTTGGTTTAAAGGTGATGATTTCGCTGCGCACGCCGAATTTGCCGTGAGCCAGTTGCAGTAAATCCTGAATTTCCTGTTTTACCGCGTCTTCGTCTTCGCCCGGCACCATGCGGCGGTCGAGCAGTAATTCGCAGGCACCCGGCAGCACGTTATCGGCGTGTCCGCCGCTGATGCGCGTCACGGTCAGGCTGGCGTTGCCGACCAGAGGATGGCAGCGGCAGCGCACGCTGTGCTCGTGGGTTTCTTCGACCAGGCCGAGTAACTGCGCGGCGCGGAAAATAGCGTTTTCTCCCAGCTCCGGCGTGCCGGAATGCGCGGTCACGCCGTGAACGCGAACCAGCGGACGCAAACTGCCTTTGTGCGCGGAGTAAGTGGTGTTGGAGGTCGGTTCGCCAATCACCACGTAATCAATGTGAGCAGGTGCTTCGCGGACATAAAACTTCGCGCCCTCGCTAGCCACTTCCTCATCGGCGACAAAAATCGCCATCAGCGTGCCGCTCCAGTCGTTACGGTTGGCGGCCAGCCAGCGCATGGCTTCGATCATGGCCACAAGCGGGCCTTTGGCGTCGCAGGCTCCGCGGCCAAATAACTTGCCGTCGCGCTCGGTCAGCGTGAACGGATCCTGTGCCCAGCCTTCTCCGGCGGGGACTACATCGATATGCGTATTAAACGCAAAACACGGGCCGTCACCGTTTTCCAGACGGCCAATGACGTTGGTGCGCCCCGGCGCGTATTCGCTGAGCGTCATGTCGAAGCCGATTTCACTCAGCATCTGGCTGATGAGTTCGGCCGCTTCACGTTCGCGCCCCGGCGGGTTTTCGGTGTTAATCGCGACCAGTGCGGCCAGATCGCGTTTCATTCTGCTGATATCGGGCGATGAAAGGCTCATCGGTGTCTCCTGAAATATCTTTTTTGTGGCAAAACTGGCCCCTGGTGAGGGCGCAATACGGGGGTGATTCCGGGTAAAAGGATCAATGTAAAATCTGATCCAGGAAGCGTTGTGCCCGAAGGCTGACGTCGCCGCCGAAGAATTTTTCGCCGGTCGCGTTTTCGATAATCTCGCCGTTTTCCATAAAGACGATTTGGTTGGCTGCGCGTTTTGCAAAGCCCATTTCATGCGTGACGACTATGCTGGTCATGCCTTCCGCGCTGAGATCGGTCATCACGTCGAGGACTTCGCGGATCATCTCCGGATCCAGCGCCGACGTAGGCTCATCAAACAGCATCAGTTTTGGCTTCATGGCTAACGCCCGCGCAATCGCCACGCGCTGCTGCTGGCCGCCGGAAAGTTCGTCCGGGAACGAATCGGCTTTGTCGGGAATGCGCACTTTGCCCAGCAGTTCCAGCGCCTGCGCTTCGGCCTCGCTGCGGCTGACGCCGAGCACGGTCATCGGCGCAAGCATGATGTTTTCCGCCGCCGTCAGGTGTGAGAACAGTTCATAGTTCTGGAACACCATGCCGATGTCCTGCCGAAGTTTGTGCGGCTCGACGCTGGCATGCGTGATGTCTTTATTGCGAAAGAAAATCGACCCGCCCTGAACCGGCTCCAGCAAATTAATGCAGCGCAGAAGGGTGGATTTCCCCGAACCCGACGGGCCAATCAGCACCACGGTTTCCCCTTGTGCCACATTCAGGGAGCAGTTTTTCAGCACATGCTGCGGGCCAAAATGTTTATCGACGCCGATGATTTCCAGAACCGGTTTGGATTTACTCACGGGCTTCTCCTCAGTTTGGCGTGCTGCTGCGCAGCAGGCGTTCGGTCAAAGACAGCGCAGGTTTCTTGCGCTTTTTCGGGTCAAGCGAGCGTTCCAGCCAGGCCTGTCCGACCATGAAAATGGACGTCAGCACCAGGTAATAAACCCCGGCGGCGCACAGCGCTTCGAAATAACGGAAACTGGCGCTGGCGGTCTGGTTGGCGATAAGCAGCAACTCCTGCACGGCAATCACCGACACCAGTGCGCTGGATTTCAGCATGCTGATCATCTGGTTGCCCATTGGCGGCAGCACGATGCGCGCGGCCTGCGGCAACACAATCTTGCGCATGATCTGACTTTGGGTCATGCCGAGCGCCATGCCCGCGGTGCGCTGACCGCTGCGCACGGCCTGTAACCCGGAGCGCAGAATTTCCGCCATGTACGCGCCTTCATTTAAGGAGAGCGCCATAACGGCGCAGGTGAACGCCGAGAAACGCAGGCCGAAAGTCGGCAGTACGTTGTAGACAAAAATAATCTGGAACAGAACCGGCGTGCCGCGAAACAGCCACAGATAAAAGAACGCCAGAACGGAACCCGCCCGGAAGCGGGATTCCTGGAGCAGGGCCAGAATCAGCCCTGCAATAATGCCGAAGAACAACGAGCACACCGTTAACAACAAGGTCATTAATGCGCCCTGAAAGAACGCCGGTGAGAACAGGTATTGCCAAACAAGATCAAGCGACATGAACTTTCCTCAACGTCAGGGCAAAGCTTTAAGGCCGGACTTCACAACATCAGAAAATGGACACTGAAGCCGGGAACTGCCATTTAGTGACGAGTTTCTGGTACGTGCCGTCTTTCACCACGTCCTGTAAGCCTTTTTCCAGCAGGGATTTCATTTCGGCATCACCTTTACGCACCGCAAAACCAATGTGCGTGTCGGTTTCAAACTCCGCGCCGACGGCTTCGAAGGTGTCGCCTTTTTCGCTCAGCAGCGCGACTGCGCCCGGCGTGGAGAGGAATTCGGCATCAGCGCGTTTTTGCGCCACAGCGACCGCAGAATCGGTTGCGGCCGGGAAGGTCAGCACAGTGAGCGCCGGTTTTTTGGCATCCAGACATTTCTGGTTATCTGCCCGCGCCTGACTTTCTTCGATACCGCCCAGCGTGACGGCGATGTTTTTGCCGCACAGGGATAAATCGCGGCCAGTGATTTTTTCCGGATTGCCTTTCACCACAATCACGCGGCTGCCGATTTTCAGGTAAGGCACGAAATCAACCTGCTCAGAGCGGGTCGGGTTGATGTACATCGCGGAGTTGATGATATCCAGACGTTTGCCCTGCAACGCCGGAATCAGTCCTTTGAATTCCATCGACATCGGTTCCGGTGTCAGCGCCAGCTTTTTCGACAAGGCGGTGATGAGGTCGATATCGAAGCCGGTCAGCTTGCCGTCTTTCGTAAATTCAAACGGCATGAACGTGGCAGCGGTGCCGTACGTCAGCTGACCTTTGCTGACCAGAGCAGGCGCGGCGGCCTGGCTGAACAGCGGGGCACTCAGGCAAATTGCGGCCAGAGAGACGGCGGCATATCGGCGCAAAAAAGCTTTTTTTGACATGACAGACTCCAGTTTCCCATGAGCAGGATTGCTCTTTGTGTCTCATTAAATACAATTAAATTTGCGAGTCAAGGCTCTTTTTTGGTGCATTTGTTGCACGATTTGGGGGCTTTTTAACCAGACTTCACCATCCTCAAGGCTTGTGATATTGTACAAACCTAAACAACAAATACTTTCAGGTGTTGCTATTCCATGACCCAAACAACGACAGCCAGCGGAAGGCGTCTGGCAAACCAAATCCTTGACCTGATACGTGAAGCAAAATTTGAGCCAGGTCACCATCTGCGGGAGCAACAATTAGCCGATATGCTCGGCGTTTCCCGCACACCGGTGCGTACTGCGTTGAAATTGCTATGTGAATTGGGAATTATCGAAGCGCGCCGCAATCAGGGTTTTTTCCTGCTGAAAGCCTTCGATGAACTTCAGCGCATCAGCATCGATATTCCGGCCACCAGCGATCAGGACCTGTACGAGCAGCTGGTCAAAGATCGAATCGCCGGAAAATTGCCCGATTCCCTGACGCAAACGGAAATCGCCCAGCGCTATGAAGCCGACCGCGGTGTGCTGGCGCGCACGTTGCTCCGGTTATCTGAGGACGGCCTGATCGCCCGTAACAAGGGACATGGCTGGTCATTTTTACCGACGCTCAACACCGACGTGGCGCTGAGCAACGGCTACGGATTCCGCCTGATGATTGAACCGGGCGCGATGCTGGGGGCGGGATTCCACGCCGACAAAAGCGCGCTCCGGCGGCTGCGTATGCAGCATATCTATCTGATTACTCACCCCGATATTCTCGCCGTTGATGGCCGTCAGATTTTCGAAACGGACGCCACGTTCCACGAAATGCTGGCGGAATTCAGCGGCAATATTTTTGTTTTACAGGCGATCCAGCAGCAAAACCGGCTGCGACGCCTGCTTGAGTTCGGCAGTTACACCAATAAACAGCGTGTGCGCGAATGGTGCGGCGAACACGTCGCCATCATCGACGCCGTGCTGGAAGGGCGGATGAAAGAGGCGGCAGAAATGATGCGCAGCCACCTGCAATCGGCTTATCAGATGGTGCTCAACAAGGTCAGCAAAGTTGGGTAATCCTTTGATTGAAATTTAATTTTTCGTACGTTAACCAGAGGAAAAAGTGATGGATTTTGGGATTCAGGGCCGCGTGGCGCTGGTCAGCGGCGCGGGCGGCGGTCTGGGCCGGGCCATGGCGATTGCGCTGGCAGCGGAAGGTGCTCAGGTCGCGGTGTGCGGGCGAACGCTTGGCGCATTGCAGGAAACGGTCAGCCTTATCGAAGGGCAGGGCGGAACGGCGCAGGCGTGGGTGCTGGATCTCACGGCACCGGAAAGTTTTGACGATGTGCTGATGCAAATCCGCCGAACGTACGGGCCGGTCGGTATTCTGGTCAACAACTCCGGCGGGCCGCCACCGACCAAAGCCGCAGGGGTTGCGCCGGAACTGTGGCAAAGTCAGTTTGCGACGCTGGTCAGCCCGCTGATTCTTCTCACCGACAAAGTGCTGCCGGATATGCATAACGCAGGCTGGGGGCGGATTATCACCAGCACTTCGTCCGGCGTTGTGGCTCCGATCGCGAATCTCGGGATATCCAACACGCTGCGCATGGCGCTGGTCGGCTGGTCAAAAACGCTGGCATCTGAAGTGGCGGCTGACGGTATTACGGTGAACGTAATGGTGCCGGGGCGGATTTCCACGCGGCGTCTGGGGCAGCTGGATGCTGCGCGCGCCGGGCGTGAAGGCGTTTCCGTTGAAGACGTGGCGGCGAAAAGTGCGGCGGGCATTCCTGCGAAACGTTACGGCAAACCGGAAGAATACGGCGCGGTGGCGGCATTTCTCGCCAGCCAGCAGGCTTCTTATGTGACCGGTTCTGTTATCCGCGTTGATGGCGGAATGATCCCGTCGGTGTGATTTTTTACGGCAAAGGCCCCGCGGTTTTGTGGGGAGCTTTTGCCGGTATTAACCTGACTAATCCTGCAACCTTGTTCATAAGAATGCATTATGTTGGTGCACCACGATGGACAGTTCGGTTTTATTTCACTTAAGTTTTTTTACCCCGCCGGTTTTTTCAAACGTTTCAGCAATCGTTTTTTCTTATGTTCCGTGGCATTAGCCTGCGGCGAGCCGCTATTTCATCTGCCCCACGGAGATTGGCGCAGATCTTGCTTTTATTAGTCACGCTAATCATTACCCAACGGTGTTCCCTTTCCGGGCCAATTGGAGACAGAGATGAATCTCAGACGTCTGAAGTACTTCGTGAAAATCGTCGATATCGGCAGCCTGACGCAGGCCGCTGATGTTCTGCATATCGCACAACCGGCACTGAGCCAGCAACTGGCGACGCTGGAAGGGGAATTGCAGCAACAATTGCTGATTCGCACCAAGCGCGGCGTGACGCCCACTGAAGCCGGGAACATTCTTTATTCACATGCGCAGGCGATTTTGCGTCAGTGTGATCAGATCCACGGTGCGGTGAACAGCGCGGGTCAGTCGCTGAGCGGGCAGGTGTCCGTCGGGCTTGCGCCGGGCACTGCGGCTTCCCAGCTGGCGTTGCCGTTATTGCAGGCCGTGCGTAAACAACATCCGGGCATTTTGTTGTATCTCAACGAAAATTTCGGCACGGCGCTCGGGGATTTAGTGCTCAACGGCCGTATGGATATGGCGGTGTTGTACGGCACAAATAACGATGTCGGGCTGAGCAGTCAGCCGCTGATGAAAGAAGATTTGTATCTGGTCGGCACGCATGCCGTGCCCAATCCGGGAAAATATGTCGAGCTGTGTGATGTCGCGAAACTCAACCTGTTCATGCCGCGTTCATACAACGTGATGCGCCGTCTGGTTGACGATGCCATGGCGGTTCGCCGTCTGACGGCCAATATTATCGGTGAAATCGAGTCCTCCGCCACGCTGACGGCTGCCGTTGCCAGCGGTCTGGGCGCCACCATTTTGCCGGAATCCGCCGCCCGCGCCATGACGGGCCCGGCCAAAGCGTGGATGTCGTGCATCAGCAGCCCGGCGATTCAGGTTCCGCTTTCACTATGTGTTTCAGAAACGCTGGCCCTGTCGCAGGAAGCGGCGGCGGTGAAAAAAATCTTGCTGTCGCTGGTTTTTGAGCAGGCCACGTCAGAACGCGAACCGCTGCTGGCGGCCAGCTGACTACGGTTGTAAAGACGTCCTCCCCTTTTACAAGGGGAGGTATTTTTCAGTGTTTAACACGGGCACTTGCCCATCTTCCCGCCTTCACTCGGGAACCGCGCCTCCAGACACCGGCGGTGAAACTCCCGCTCAGTCATGGGGGCCATTTCCGGGTGCCTCACCTGCATATGTGCCACGTAGTTCCTATAATCCTGAACCCCTACCATCAGCCTGAAACTTTGCGCCGTCCGCTTAACGGCCAGTCTCAGCCACCCGGCGATGTTGTGCGGTTTCGGCTCGACAATGAACAGCGGACGGCAGCGGATGATATGGAACGCGGTAAGCCGGGGCGTTTTAAATAACGAACGTGACTCAGACATGGCGCGCCTCACGACGTTGCACAACAGCCGTTTCGTGTACCGTTGGTGTGGCAGAATTTAGCGCACGGCGGATCACGAAGAACGCTGAAATCAGCATAGTGACCGCCACCAGCATAAAGAACCCGCACAGAATGGCGTTAATCTGATTATTCAGCACGATGGTGTGCATATCAGCCAGGGTTTTAGCCGGTTTGATGATTTCCCCGCTTTCGATCCCGGCATTGAATTTTTTCGCCTGTGCCAGGAATCCGATGGAGGGTTTCTCGTGGAAAATCTTCTGCCAGCCTGCGGTCATGGAGGTAATAAACAGCCAGACAGTCGGCAAAATTGTGACCCACGCATAGCGCTGTTTTTTCATTTTGAACAGCACCACAGTACCCAGAATCAGCGCCATGGAAGCCAGCATCTGGTTACCGATGCCGAATAATGGCCACAGAGTATTGATGCCGCCTAATGGATCGACCACGCCCTGATAAACGAAGAAACCCCAGCCCGCTACGGCGACTGTTGTCCCTGCAATCGTCCCCACCCACGACCGGTTATTCGCCAGCGAAGGAACTGCTACGCCAACCAGATCCTGCACCATAAAGCGGCAGGCGCGGGTACCAGCATCCACGGCCGTCAGAATAAATAATGCTTCAAACAAAATGGCGAAGTGATACCAGAACGCCATCATGGCGCGGCTGTTGAAAACGTCGGTAATAATGTGCGCCATCCCGACGGCGAAAGTCGGCGCGCCACCCGCACGGGAGAGAATGGAATTCTCGCCCACATCTTTGGCTATTTGCGTCAGAATTTCAGGGGTGATTACAAAGCCCCAGCCGTTGATCACCTGAGAGGCGTTTTCAACGGTTGTCCCGATCAGCGCCGCCGGGGAGTTCATTGCGAAGTAGACGCCCGGGTCGATCACTGACGCGCAAATCAGCGCCATGATGGCGACAAAAGATTCCATCAGCATTGCGCCATAACCGATGAAGCGGATATGACTTTCGCGCTCGACCAGTTTGGGTGTTGTACCACTGGAAACCAGCGCGTGGAAACCTGAGATTGAGCCGCAGGCAATGGTAATAAACAGGAACGGGAACAGGCTGCCGGAGAAGACCGGGCCGGTGCCATCGATGAACCGCGAAACCGCGGGCATTTTCATCTCCGGCATGGCGAAGACGATACCCACCGCCAGACCAATGATTACGCCGATTTTCAGAAACGTTGAGAGATAATCACGCGGCGCCAGCAACAGCCAGACCGGCAGAACTGAAGCGATAAAGCCGTAAATCACCAGAACCCAGGTCAGCGTTGTGCCGTGCAGAGTAAAAAACGGGCCCCAGACCGGGTCCGCTGCGACATTTCCGCCGTAAACAATCGCCAGCATCATCAGCGCGAACCCAATCACCGACACTTCGGCAATTTTTCCGGGACGCAAAAAACGCATGTAAATCCCCATAAACAGGGCGATCGGGATCGTTGCAGCAATCGTGAACAAACCCCACGGGCTGTCGGCCAGCGCTTTCACTACCACTAATGCCAGCGCAGACAGAATAATGATCATGACGCCCAAGGCACCTAGCATGGTCACAACTCCGGCAAAACTGCCCAGTTCCTGCTTCGCCATTTCACCCAGAGAGCGGCCGTCACGGCGGGTCGAAATGAACAGGATCAGGAAGTCTTGTACGGCACCGGCGAGCATCACACCGACCAAAATCCAGATGGTACCCGGCAGAAAGCCCATTTGTGCGGCGAGAATCGGCCCGACCAGCGGACCTGCACCCGCAATCGCGGCAAAATGGTGGCCAAATAAAACCCATTTATTGGTCGGGACATAATCCAGCCCGTCATTATGGCGCTCGGCCGGCGTCATGCGCTTGTCATCGAGTTCAAAAACTTTTTCAGCAATAAACAGACTGTAGAAACGGTAGGCAATGCTGTAGCAGGCAATGGCGGCCACCACCAGCCACAGGGCGTTGACGTGTTCTCCGCGGCTTAAAGCCAGCATCCCGAAGGCGAAGGCGCCGATTAACGCCACCACCAGCCAGGTTAACCCGGACTTGACGCTTTTCATGATATGCAACTCCTTGTCAGTGGTCCGGCACGAGGCTGGCCACTTTTTCTATAGAGTATGAGGATGAGAGGTATGGGTCGGACGGCGAAGTGCGCGTTGCGACTTTGTTAAATTACTGGGTAAAAATAGTGTTTTTAAAAAGGAAAGTATGAAGTTAAAGATGAAAATGTGATGCGGTTGACGCTTTGCGACGGGAAGACTGGTCGGATGACATTAAATTTGTGGCGGCGCAGAGATAAAACGAAAAAAACCGGCCTGTGAAAGGCCGGTTTGGGTCAGAACTTCAGGCTTAACTGCCTTGGAGATTACTCAGCGTCAGCAGGTTTTGGCTGACCTGGTTTATGGTCACGCATCTGTTCCATTTTGGCAGCGCGTTTCTGGTAGTTCTCGTTGAACTGTTTTTTCTGCTCAGGTGTCAACAGGTTATACATTTTGTTTTCGGCACGTGCGCGATCCAGCATGCGGTCGGACTGTGCTTTGGTGATGGTATCAATCTGCGATTTCACTTTCGCTTCATCGAAGCTGTCTGAAGCGACTAAGGTGTGCATCTGATCCATCTGCGCTTTCATTGCAGCGCGGTCAGGGCGCGCGCCGCTGTCTTTCATAATTTCTTTCATCTGAGTTTTCTGCTGCTCAGTCAGGTTCAGACCTGCGAACGGGTTCATATGATGCGGGCCTTTATGGTGCATCATTTTGCCGTGAGTCGCAGCAGGTGCGTCAGTTGCCGGAGTGGCCGTGGTTTCAGCAGCAAACGCGAAAGAAGCAGAGCTCAGAGCCAGAGTTGAAGCCACAATCATTGCGGTAAATTTACGCATAATTAAATTCCTCATTGGAGATTCAGGCACATCGCCCGTTTTGTTTCGACGAAAGCAAGTCTACTGAATCCAATGAATAGTAATGCGGGCAAGATGTAAAAGAGTGAAAGCCGAAGTGTCACTTTTCATCCGATCGTGGAGAAAATGTTTAGAAAGCGTAAGGTTGCGAGAACAGGCATGAATGGAAGTTCAGATAAATCTGAGTAATGCGGTGAGTTCACACATTAACATGGTGAATGTTTGGCCGCCAGACTTCTTAAGTAAAGATTGTTTGTTGTTGATGCCGGGTTTACATCGCCGGAAGTGGGCAAACACCGGCATAATAGTTACCCTTTCGTTAACACCTTATATAACAGTGCAGAGTGCCCATGACTGAATCCCGCTACGAAACTCTCGCGCGCACCTTGCGCAGACAAATCGACACTCAGGTCTGGCTGCCGGGCGACCGCCTGCCTTCCTTACGTGAGTCCTGCAAACAGTCCGGGCTGAGCCTGATGACGGTGTTACAGGCGTACCAGTTGCTGGAAAGTCAGGGCGTGATCGTTGCGCGCCCGCAGTCCGGCTATTACGTCGCGGCAGGTTTGCAGCGTCCGGTTCGCCGCCAGCCCGATGAACGCTTGCACGCCGCCGAACAGGTGGACGTCAACGATGCGATTTTCGATATCCTGAAAGCGGGGCAGGATCCTTCCGTTGTACCGCTGGGTTCGGCATTTCCCGATCCGACATTATTCCCGCAGCCGCGTCTGGCGCGGTCGCTTGCCAGCGCCGTCCGCCGGATGTCACCGCACAGCGCCACCGCCAATTTGCCGCCGGGCAACGAAGAACTGCGCCGCAGCATTGCCCGCCGTTATGCTCAGAATGGTATAGAAGTTGCGCCCGATGAAATCGTCATTACGTCTGGCGCGATGGAATCTTTAGGGCTGAGTTTGCAGGCCGTGACCGAGCCGGGTGACTGGGTGGCGATTGAATCCCCGGCATTTTATGGCGCGTTGCAGGCCATAGAACGGCGAAAGTTGAAAGCCATTGCTATTCCGACCGACGTACGTTTTGGTATGGATCCCGATGCGCTGGAAAAAGCGCTGGAAACCTATCCGATCAAAGCCTGCTGGCTGATGTCGAGTTTTCAGAACCCCCTCGGTTGTACGATGCCGTCCGACAATAAGGCGCGGCTGGTGGATATCCTGCAACGGCATCAGGTGGCGTTAATCGAAGACGACGTTTACAGCGAACTGTATTTTGGCAGTGAACGCCCGGTGCCGCTGAAGGCGTCGGCGTACCGCAGCGAAATCCTTCATTGTTCTTCATTTTCTAAATGTCTGGCACCGGGTTTTCGTGTCGGCTGGGTAGCGGCAGGGAAATACGTTGAGCGTATTGAACGCTTGCAGCTGATGAGTACGTTATCCGCCAGCGTGCCGGTGCAGCTGGCACTGGCAGATTTCCTGCAAAAAGGCGGGCAGCAGGGCGGTTACGACACCCATTTACGCCGCCTGCGCCGTGTGCTGGAACAGCGGCAAATGGCGATGCATCATGCCATCATCAAAGAATTCCCCGCGCAGGTTTCGGTTTCCCAACCGCAGGGCGGCTATTTCCTCTGGCTCGATTTGGGCGATAACGTGGACGCCGCACGTGTCTATCAGCGCGCACTGGCCAAAGGCGTCAGCGTCGCGCCGGGCACGATGTTTTCCGCCGACGAACGTTTCCGCCATTGTTTGCGCATCAATACATCATTCGAATGGGGGCCGCACACCGCCCGCGCTATTTCAGTGCTGGCGGCGCTGGTGGCAGAGGAAATTCGGGGGTGATCGGGAAGTGCTTAACCCCCACCGCCTTTTCAGACGGCTGAGATTTTACGGTTTACCAGCCGCGCTGGATCCTCCCCGCGCTGAAAATCGGGGCTTCATAATTATCAGAGATATTGCGTACCCGATATATTTTCCATGTCATGTCTTCACGCTTCAAATACGTCTCAAGGTGAAGGCTCTTTCCATGGTCAATCCCAAGCCAGACATCCACGATTTTTCCGCCCGGAATACTGCGTATGGACCCGGTCTTAAACGCTGGGATCCACGCTGCGTCATAATCTTGCGTGTACGTAAAATAATCTGCGCTAACGATCTCCTGTTCCGGGATTTTATCCACGGCGGCAAGTCGGCTTAAGGTGTCAGTTGCTACATAACGACGCATTTCAGGCGACTCATACGTCGGAGGAGGATCTTTCAGAAAAGCCGCAAGATAAAATCCATAAAAATCGGTGACCTGTTTAATCACCAACTGATTATCATCGGAACGGGAAGAACACGCTGTTAACAAGCTGAGAGCTAATAGGATAAGTATGCGCATTAGTTCTTCCGGTAAGCATCGCTTCCAGCTCATGATTTTCCCTAATCTGATATTAATTGAGCTGACAAAGTACGCCGCGAAGGTCTGTAGAACAATAAACTGAATGCGCAGGAAGTCATTTTCAGAAGTTTGTTATATGCCATAGAGTTGCAACAGAAATGAAAAATCCCTTGTTTAGTAGCGAGACCGCTAATTGTCAGCGCAATTTGCTGAGAGTACGCTAAAGCCCTTGTAAATTAATGGGTATTTCGAATGGATACGGGAGAGGAACTTCGCGGAACGTACTTTTATAAAGGCGTTTGTAATATTTCCGCCGGAGAACTTTTCTTTTGGATATTTCTTGATGAAATCGGAGACCATTTCAGTGGCATTACCGATCTGGGTGCAATGGCTCTTATTATTCTTGGTCAACCCTCCATTGCTACAAGAGGAAAAGTAGCCTTAACGACAAAGGGGACGTCAGTGGCTTCATTAGCGGCTAGACGGTACTTGGATGTTACTTTACCTTTTCAGCTTCCAACATTTACTAACGCAAGCATCAGGGTGTTAAAGCCAATGTATGTCAATAATTTGGGCGCTTTTGTTGGCCGGACCGTGCCTGTGCTGGGGTGGGTACTGCTTGCGGGAGATGTCGCGGCAATCGTCTATAAGACTACGTCCCATTACAACAAGCTCGCGCGGGGGAACGATAAAATATGGTGACGGATGAATCAGTGCTGCTATTTTTTCGCGAAGAGCTGTCAACTTTAGCAACATGGTCTTTTAAAAAAATTCCACTTGAACTTGATACAATTCTTCAGGAATACGCCTTAGATACAACAGAATTTATAGAGGCGATTGAGAAATACGATGAAGTTTTTGGGGTTGATGTCTCGGCTATCAATTGGGATTGTTATTATCCCTGGGAGATGGAGTGGTTTTTCCGTTCCTGGTTTACAAAAAAACCTCTCGTGCAAACTAAAAAACCACTCACGGTTAAGATGTTTGCGGAATCAGCCAGGGCTGGAAAATGGCTTTATGATTAAGGGGCTTTCGCCCCTTTACAATTATTACGCTATTGCCCGTTCATTCCATGCATCTGTAAACTGGATATTCCCGTCGCAATACTTCCAGGTGATTTTCTCATAACGGAACTGAACGGATTCGTTATGACCGGTGCCTGTAACAGAAAAATATCGTGCATAATTGGCGTTATCGATACGACCTTTACGCCTTCCATGAACATATTGAAATATTCCACTTCCTGACCGGCATCATTGATGCAATACCATTTTAATTCTGCTGAATGGAATGTCTGGCCAGAGGCGACTGCTTTATAGAGGTAAGGGCTTGATGAATCGAACTCTTTTTCAATCAGCATTGCTGCGTGTTTACGGGTTCCCGTTAGTTTCCCCGTATTATTGTCAGTGGGGATATTTAAATTATGAGTAAACCCACGAACCTCAATACTCCCTTCGCGCTTCATAACATCAACAGAACCCTTGATATCCGCTCCGCCATCATCTTTGAGCCATAAATAAGCTGGAATTGCCATTCGTAAAACTCCCTATAAATTTGAAGTTTTACGTTAAGCCTGCGAGCAGGCATAAACAATTATCGATTTGTGATTTAGCTTATTTTTCAGAGGTTTGTTATACGCAAACGCATTAGCCGAAACGCTTATTTGCCGCCCGGATTCACAAATCCTGCTCCCTTAATGTCTTCCCGACATTTCCGCCGGGATGCACTTTCAGAAGCCTTTGCTGATCGAAGCCGTTGCGCAGCATGATGTTGCCGCACAGCGCGTCGAAAACGGCCAGCACCAGAACAATGGACGTGGTGGCCAGCATATTGAGCGGGTCTATTTCCTGCTGGATATGCGTTTTCACGACCAGCGTGGCGGCGCGCGCAATGGCGGAATCCAGATTTTCTGTCACGCTGATGATGGCGACGCCTTTGGTTTTCAGAGTCGGCAACAGGCGCGTCAGTTCTTCGGAATTTCCGCCGCGTGAAATCAGGATAATCAGGTCGTCACTGCGCAGAAAACCCAGGTCGCCGTGCGCGGCGTCGGTGGCGCTGATATACACCGACGGCTGTTCAACACACGCCAGCATGTGCGCAATTTTACGTGCTGCAATGCCGGAAGTGCCGACGCCGGTGACGGCAATTTTGCCTTTGCAACCGGTCACCAGCGTCAGCAACTGACGCCAGATATCAGCGTCCAGATGGTTTTGCAGTGCCAGCAGTTCCTGGCTGTACGTCCGCCAGCCCTGGCACGCCAGCTGAAATTCCTCGTCAGCGGTCATTGTTCTTCCCCCTGCATCAGGCGGCGGTATTTCATGCTGTCGTGATACATCTCATGAAATACGCGGTATTTGCGGTCGTAATACTCTTTGATTTTGTTGGTTTGCGGCGTGACAGTTTTGCCTATGCGGCTCATGGCGGCCATCGCTTCGGGCAGAGAATCGTACGCGCCGGCGGCCACGGTGCCCATCATGGCGCTGCCGAGCAACATCGCTTCGCTCTCTTCCGGCAACAGCATCGCGCAGCCTGTCGCGTTGGAATGCTCCTGCACAAACACCGGGTTTTTGGTGCCGCCGCCGCTCGCCATCATGGTATCAATGCGGTAGCCGCTCTGATTCATGGTTTCAATGATATGACGGGTGCCGAGCGCCAGCGCCTGGATCGTTGCGAGATAATGCAGCGCCATGTCCTCCGGCGTGCGCGAGAGTTTCAGGCCGGTCAGCGTGCCGGTGAGCGTCGGGTTGGCGCGCGGCGAACGGTTGCCGTGGAAGTAGGGCAACATATGAATGTCTTGGGTCAGGAACGCGATGTTTTCCGGTTCACCCGCCATTTTGCGCAGCAGACTGTTGAGTATTTCATAAATGGTTTTGCCGCTGTCTTTGCCCTGTTTCAGTAAATCCTGATAGCACGGATGTGACTGAATCACGTGGTCGATCAGCGCTCCGGTGGTGGACTGGCCGCCTTCGTTAAGCCAGTAATCCGGCAGGATCGCGGAGAAATATGGCCCCCAGATGCCGCCGATGTAGCGTGCGCTGCGGGACATCGCCATATGCGCCGTAGAAGTGCCGCCAATGAGCGCGATGCGGTTGTCGAAATCGGCGGATTCACCCGATGCGCCGCTGGCACCGAGAATGCCGAGGCTGCCCGCGTGCGCATCAATAATGGAGACGCTGACCGCGGTTCCTGCCATCAGCCCCATTTCAGCGGCGGCGCGCTGTGTCAGGCCGTGGCCCAGCGGTTCGCCCATGGTTTTGACTTCGCTGCCGATTTTAGCGGCATTGTTTTCCAGCAAATCTTCCAGACCAATCTGGCGGAAATAGCTCGGATCCCAGCGGTCTTCGTGGCCGATATAGGTCCATTTACACACCGTTGAACACAGTGAACGCGTGGTACTTTGTGTGGCGCGCCAGGTCAGGAAATCTGGCAAATCAAACAGATGCCCGACGTTATTCCACGTCGTCGGCATATGTTGTTTCAGCCACAGGAGTTTTGGCGTCTGCATTTCTGGCGAAATAATCCCGCCGACGAATTCCAGCACGCGGTGGCCGGTGGCGTTGATGCGTTCGGCCTGCGTGATGGCGCGGTGATCCATCCAAACAATAATGTTCTGCTCGCTGCGGCCGGACGGGCTGACGGTCAGCGGTTTACCTTCTTTATCGAGCACCACCAGCGAACAGGTGGCGTCAAAGCCGATGCCTTTTACCTGAATCGGGTTGATGTCGGCCTGATTCACCGCGTCTTTGACGGCGTTGCAGACGGATTGCCAGATCTCATCGGAAGACTGCTCGACGAAATCGGCTTTCGGGCGGTACAGCGTAATCTCGCGGCTGGCCTGACCGACCATGCGGCCGGTCATGTCGAAGACGCCCGCACGGGCGCTGCCGGTTCCTACGTCAACTCCAATAAAATAACTCGCCATGTTTTTTCCCTTCGGTAAAAGCAATTCGCTTAAGATTTTCTGTTTTGTAAGGCGATAAACAGGATCAGGACGCCGCCCCAGAGTGCCATCGTCAGGTAACTGCTGACGCCCATCAGGTTCAGGCCGCTTTCCAGCATTTGCAGGACGATCAGCGCCAGCACCAGCCCGATGACCCGCCCGAATCCGCCGTCGGGGTTGATCCCGCCAAGCACGGACGCAAGAATGGTCACCAGCAGATACGAGTCGCCGTAGCCCGCTTTCGCCGAGTTAAATTTAGACATCATCAGCAGCGCCGCGCCCCAGCCAAGCAGGGCGGAAAGTACGTACACCGCGATGGTGACTTTATGTGTGTTGACGCCGCTAAAGCGCGTGGCCTGTTCGTTGGAACCCATCAGATACAAACTGCGGCCGAGCGTGGTGTGTTCCAGCAAAACCCACAGCAGCAGCGCCACCAGCAGGAAAAGCAGCAGGGCGACCGGAATACCCAGCAGGCTGCCGTTGCTCAGATACTGAATCGCCGCCGGGAAGCCGGAAATCACTGCACCGTTAGTGAGTAAAATGTTCAGCCCGGCAATCAGCGTCATGGTGCCGAGCGTTGCCAGAATCGGGGAAACGCCGACGTACGCAATCAGCGCGCCGTTCAGCACCCCAATCACCACCGCAACGGCCAGCCCGGCGAGCATCGCCAGCGCGAAATAACCCGGCTGGTCAGGATGCGCCACCAGAATCGCAGCCATCGCCAGCGAACAGGCATTAGCCCCGGCAATGACGGAAAGGTTGATACCGCCGGTCAGCATGGTGATGCCCATGCCTAACGCCAGCATGCCCAGAATCGGCAACTGCGAGGAAATCGACTGGAAATTGCCGACGCTGTAAAAACTGCCGCCCAGCGTGAAGGAAAACAGCACGGCGACAGCGACGATGATCAGCAACTGCAAGCGGATGATGCGGTCGCCGGGGAGAATTCGGGTTAAGGTCGTCATGTCACATCCCCTTCGCCAGTTTGCGTTTTTCGTTCCACGCGGTGCTGCTGATGCTGACCAGAATGATCACGCCGCTGAAAACCTGATGCCAGTAAGACGAAATGCTCAGTAATGTCAGCCCGTTTTGCAGGAAGGCCAGCAGCATTACGCCGAGAATGGTGCCGGTCAGCGAACCGCGCCCGCCGGTCATGCTGGTACCGCCTAACACCACCGCCGCCAGCACCGTCAGTTCATAACCGAGCAGGGAATTGGGCGCGACCGACTGCGTGATTTGCGCCTGTACGACCGCCGCAATGCCCGCCAGCAAACCCATAAAGCCGTAAACGTAGAAGTGCAGGCGCAGAATGTTCAGGCCGAGGCGCGAGGCGGCGTCACGGTTGCTGCCCATCGCGTAAATCTGGCGGCCTACGCGGGTGCGGTTCATGAGTACGCCGGTGGCGATAATCACACCGAGCAGGCTGAGCAGCGGCAATGTCAGGCCGTAGTCATAGCCGTCGGCGGCAGTGAACGAGAACCAGCTGATGCCGTTCATAAACCAGTCCGGGAAACCGTACAGCCAGGTGCCGTTGGTCAGATAAACCAGCAAACCGTAAAACAGGTTCAGCGTGGCAATGGTGATGATAATTGCCGGAACGCGCAGCCAGTAGACCAGGAATCCGTTCACCAGCCCGAGCAGCAAACCGGTACCCATCGACATCGCAAACGCCAGCGGAAAACTGCCGCCGTGGTGAATGATGTAACTCGCCATTACGTACTGGCCGATTGAGGTCACGGCAGGGAAGGAGATATCAATGCCGCCGGCAATCAGCACCACGAACAGGCCACAGGCCAGAATGCCGAGAATGGCGTAGCTGGTGGCGACGTCGGTGAGATTGCCGAGCGTCATAAATTCACTGGTGCGCAGGCTCAGACCGATGACCAGCAGCAGAACCAGTAATCCCAGCCAGAATTCGTGCTGAGAAAACAATTTGGAGAGCTTTTTGTTATCCATTGATTGCCTCCGCAATCTGCGCTTCGCTGCTCTGGTGCGGAGCAAACTCCGCCACCAGCTGGCCTTTGCGCATCACCAGCACGCGGTGACTGTTGTAATAAGCTTCGGGAATTTCATCGCAAATCATCAGAACGGCCATGCCGGATTCCGCCAGATCGCGCGCAATACGGTAAATGCCTTCTTTGTTGGCGATATCCACGCCGACCGTCGGCGAATCCAGGATCAGAATATGTGGCTGCGTCGCCACCCATTTGGCGATGGCGATTCGCTGCGCATTCCCGCCGGATAACGTTTTAACCGGCAGCGCGCTGTCCGAGACTTTAATGTTCAGGTCGCGGATCAGATCTTTCACCACGGCGGCCGCTTTGCGGTGATCCATCAGGCCGGTGGCGGTGTGCAGCTTGTCGAAAATGGACACCAGCGTGTTGTCATAAATTGACTGCTCCATGACCAGCCCTTGCGTCAGGCGATCTTCAGAGACATACGCGATGCCGTGGCGGATAGCGTCGCGGTTACTGTGAAATTTCACCGCATTGCCGTTCACGCGGATTTCACCGCTGTCAGGCTGGCTCATGCCGAACAGGCTCAGGCACAGTTCGGTGCGCCCCGATCCCAGCAGGCCGATAATCGAGGTAATTTCGCCCTGACGCAGCGACAGCGAAATATCCTGATACTGGCCTTTGCGGCTCAGATGGCTGACTTCCAGCAGCGGCGTGGCTTCAGCGGGCGCGCGGTGCGGCAGATGGCTGTAGCTAAAACGTTGCCCGGTCATCAGGAATGCCAGCTCGTTGCTGTCGAGCGAACTCGCCGGATAGGTGCCGACCAGTTTGCCGTCGCGCATGACACTTATCCGGTCGGCGACTTCCATCACTTCATCTAAACGGTGGCTGACGAAAACCACGCAAATGCCCGCCGCTTTCAGCTCATTAACCACCCGCAGCAGGCCGTTCACCTCGGTGCGGGTCAGTGACGCGGTGGGTTCGTCCATGATCACCAGGCTGGCGTCAGCAGCGATTGCCCGGCATATTGCCACCAGTTGACGGTCGGCGATCGATAACTTTTCGACTTTACGATCCGGGTCGAGAGAAACCCCAACCCGTTGCATAGCCGCTATCGCTTTTTTGCGCATTGCCTCGCGATGTACCCAAAAATCGCCGCCCGGCAAATAGCGGTGAATCGCTATATTTTCGGCCACCGATAAATTGGGGAATAAAGAAAGGTCCTGATAAATCACCTGAATGCCGTAATAAGAAGAGAGTTGCGGCGTTAAGGAATGAAATAGTTTGCCGTCCAGCGTAATCGCGGCGCCTTTTTCCGGCTGATAAACGCCGGAAATGACTTTAATAATTGTGCTTTTCCCGCAGCCATTCTGGCCCGCCAGACAATGTACTTCGCCTTTATTTAAGGTGAGCGAGACGTTATCCAGTGCCAGTACGCCGGGGAATTTTTTGCTGATTTTATCGAGGCTGATAAACGCCTCAGCAGGAACGACGGGCGTGAGTGTATTCATCACATTATCCTTACAGCATATATTTATTTTTTTTGAGGATTTTGGGGGAAACAAATACGGCACAACAAACAACGCCCTATTTGTTTCATTCCCCTGGTGTGGCGCGGGAGATAATGTATCTCCGGTAAAAATGAAAACTATTTTATGAAATCAGAAGCCGAGTGATTTCGCGTTATCCGGTGTGACTTCGAGGATTTTATTAAAGCGAATCACGTGTTTTTCGGTATCCACATCGGCTTTCCCTAAGGTGTCGATGGTCAGATCCTTCGTCACTTCTTTACCCTGCAACAGCTGGTCGGCAACGGTAACCAGCGCGTAACCGGCATCTTTCGGGTCCCACAGCAGGACTTTCTTAATGTCACCGCGCATCAGGTAAGGCGCGGCCTGCGCTGGCATCGCGATACCGACGACGGCGATTTTATTTTTCGCACGTTTTTGCTGTACGGCCTGACCGGCACCGATCGGGCCGAGTGATCCGAAACCGATTATCCCTTTCAGATCAGGATAGGTTTTCATCAGATCCAGCGTGGTGGAGTAGGACTTGTCGATATTTTCAGCCACCGGCAAACGTGAGGTGACTTCGTGCATATCCGGGTATTTTTCTTTCTGATATTTAATTGCCGCGTCAGCCCACGCGTTATGCAATGGCACGGTCAGGGAACCGACATAAATAGCATAACCGCCTTTGCTGCCCATATCTTTTGCCAGTTCATCCATATTGGCTTCAGCATATTTCTGGCTGTCGATGGTTTCGATATCCCACTGACCAATCTGCTGATCCGGGGATTCGTGGGTTAATACGACGATGCCCTGATCGCGGGCTTTTTTCAGCACCGGTTCCAGCACTTTGGCATCGTTCGGCACCACGATAATCGCATCCACCTTTTTAGCGATGAGATCTTCAATGACTTTCACCTGCTGAGCCGGGTCTGGCGTTGAAGCACCCACCTGATACGCGTTGACGTCCAGTTTCTGCGCCGCTTCTTTTACGCCAACTTCCATGCGGGTGAACCAGGGAATGCCGGTGACCTTCGCCACGACGGCGATGTCGTAGGGTTTATTGGCAGCGAAAGTCGGTGTCGTGAATAACATGCATGCTGAAACCACACATGCACTGACTAATGCGAGGTTAAATTTCATGTCTGTACCTTTCTTATGAGGGTTTGTGTAGGGGCGGTCGGGGTAAATGCCGCAATCAGAGATTAACTTAACGGGAAAGCGCTTTTCGCGTGCTCGTGAACGAAGTGTGATCAAAGTCCGTAATTGTTAATTTATATGAGCAATAAGGTTAAATTTAAGTTTCATAAATTCGAGTTTCAGGCATGCGTTGCAGAGAGAACTGAAGTTACCGATAACAAGATCACGGTTGTGTAACAATTTAATAACAACCACGTATCAATAAAACAAAGCTGATGGATTTTTGAGCCCTAAAACTTTCTCACACGTTTTTATTTGCGCAGAATGTGAACACGGTCACGGGGCGGAAATGCTCCAAACGGGTGCGTGATTGCACCGCTATCGGGCGATGTGCTGCCGCAGTGCATCAGCGCATCAGCGCCAGATCACAATCCTGCACAATATCTGCCATCAGAAATCAAAATAATTCCCTGCATACTCATTCCTTTCCCCTCGTTGCTGCAAAAGGGGATTTTTTCTTTTATTCATTTTTTATGCAATTTAAGTGAATAACAGGCGGTATTAAGTGGTTGTTTTTTCTGGGTGTCGCCTTTTTTATTCACTTTTTCCCTTTGCTGGCACGAAGACTGCAATCTATGATGTGACTGAGTGAGATTATTTATTAACTTTTAAATAACAAATTAATAACTGTATTCCCTGCCAGTCCGGGGGGCGGAAACGGTCACCCTGAATTCAGCCAGTCACTGAGACTTAATAAAGAGGTTTATATGGAACACCAACAGCAGCCGCAAAATGTCAGCCGCCATAACTTTGATGACTGGATGGTGCCGGTTTACGCTCCGGCCGCGTTTATTCCGGTGCGTGGCGAAGGATCCTGGCTGTGGGATCAGGCCGACAAAGACTACGTGGATTTTGCAGGCGGTATTGCGGTGAATGCGCTGGGACATGCGCACCCTGAAATTCGTAAGACGCTGCATGAGCAGGCCGATAAAGTCTGGCATCTGGGCAACGGCTATACCAATGAGCCGGTGCTGCGTCTGGCAAAACAACTGATCGACGCGACGTTTGCCGACAAAGTTTTTTTCTGTAATTCCGGTGCGGAAGCCAATGAAGCGGCACTCAAACTGGCGCGGTTGTACGGGCATAAAGCGGGTGGCGATAAGAACGAGATTATTGCCTTCAAAAACGCCTTCCACGGCCGCACGTTGTTCACCGTCACCGCTGGCGGTCAGCCTAAATATTCCGAAGATTTTGCGCCGTTGCCACCGGCCATTACGCATCTGCCGTTTAACGATCTTTCCGCCGTTGCCAGCCAGATTTCTTCGCGTACCTGTGCCGTGATTGTTGAACCGGTCCAGGGCGAAGGCGGCGTGGTGCCTGCCGATGCGCAATTCCTGCAAGGGCTGCGTGAGCTGTGCGACAAACATCAGGCGGTGCTGATTTTTGATGAAGTCCAGACCGGCGTTGGGCGTACCGGCGAGCTGTATGCCTACCAGCATTACGGCGTGGTGCCGGACATTTTAACCAGCGCCAAAGCGCTCGGCGGCGGTTTCCCGATTGGGGCGATGCTGACGACTGACCGCTACGCCGTTCTGTTCCAGCCGGGCACGCACGGCACTACCTACGGTGGCAACCCGCTGGCGACGGCGGTGGCGGGTAAAGTTTTTGAGATGATTAATACGCCGGAAGTCCTGTCGGGCGTGCAGAAACGTCACCAGTGGTTTATCGACGGCCTGAAACGCATTAACGACCGTTATCACGTCTTCAGCGAAGTGCGCGGGCAAGGCCTGTTGCTCGGCGCGGTGATGAGTGAACGCTATAAAGATCAGGCGAAACAGCTGAATACGCTGGCAGCCGAGGAAGGGCTGATTGCGCTGATTGCCGGGCCAAACGTGCTGCGCTTCGCGCCGTCGCTGATTATTCCCGGTGCAGATATTGAAGAAGGGCTGAACCGCCTGGAACGCGCCGTGGCGCGCCTTTGCGTGTGATGGTCTGGCATAAATAAGCTTTGGGATGAAAGAGGTAGAGCATCATGATGTTGATTCGACCTGTGCGGCCCGGCGATCTCGCCGATATCCTGCTGTTGTCAGGCAAAACCGGCATCGGTTTAACGTCTTTGCCCAAGGATGAAGCGCATTTACGCGGACGCATTGAGCGTTCGGTGGCGACCTGGGAAGGTCGCCTTGAGAAAGCCGATCAGGGCTATTTGTTTGTGCTCGAAGACACGGAACTTGAAAAAGTCGTGGGCGTCAGCGCCATCGAAGTGGCCGTCGGGCTGAGCGAACCCTGGTATAACTTCCGCCTCGGCACGCTGGTTCACGCCTCAAAAAGCCTGAATATCTACAAACCGGTGCCGACGCTGTTTCTCAGCAACGACCACACCGGTTACACCGAACTTTGCACGCTGTTCCTCGATCCGGATTATCGCCACGGAAAAAACGGCCAGCTGTTATCAAAAGTTCGCTTCCTGTTTCTGGCGGCTTTTCGCGAATATTTCTCCCGCAAGGTGATTGCGGAGATGCGCGGGATGTCCGACGACAACGGCTGTTCTCCGTTCTGGGACAGCGTCGGGCGGCATTTCTTCGGTATGGAATTCGCCGAAGCCGACCGCCTGACCGGTATGGGGCAAAAGTCCTTTATCGCCGAACTGATGCCGAAACATCCGCTATACACCGAACTGCTCAGCCACGAAGCGCGGGAAGTGATTGGTGCTGTCCATCCGCAAACCGCACCGGCGCGCGCCGTGCTGGAAGGCGAAGGGCTGCGCTACGAAGGCTACGTTGATATTTTTGACGCGGGCCCGACGCTGGAAGGCGAAATTGATTCGCTGCGCGCCGTCAGAGAAAGCCGCCTGTTGCCAGCCCGGCTGGCAGAACATCGCGCTGACCGTGACGAGCCACAATATCTGGTCGCCAACGAGCAGTACCAGAATTTTCGCGCCTTGCTGATCCCCGGCGGCGATTCGCCGGAATCTGTTCAGTTAAACGCCCGCGAAGCCGACATGCTCGGCGTTCGTGAAGGCGACAGCCTGCGCGCCGTGGCACTTTTTCCCGGCAGCAGCGCCACCCAACCGACACAATTTCACAAAAAGGAAAGTCTCGCATGATGCAACCCGCACTCTTTATTCAGGGCCAGTGGCGCAGCGGGCAGGGCGCGCAGCTCAGCAAAACCAATCCGGCGGATAATACGTTGTTGTGGTCGGCACTGAGCGCTGACGCGCAAGACGTTGAAATGGCCTGCACGGCAGCACGCACGGCGTTTCCGGCGTGGGCCCGTAAAACCGTGGCTGAACGTAGCGAGGTGATTAAACGTTTTGCGGATTTACTGACCGAACATAAAACCCGTCTGGCGGAAATCATCAGCCAGGAAACCAGCAAACCGCGCTGGGAAACGCTGACAGAAATCCAGGCGATGATCGGCAAAGTAGCCATTTCTCTGGAAGCCAATCAGCAGCGTACCGGCGAAAAACACACCGCGATGCCGGACGGCGAAGCGGTATTACGCCACCGTCCGCACGGCGTTCTGGCGGTGTTCGGGCCGTATAACTTCCCCGGTCATCTGCCAAACGGCCACATCGTTCCGGCATTGCTGGCGGGCAATACCCTCGTTTTCAAGCCGAGCGAGCTGACGCCGAAAACGGCGGAAGAAACCGTGAAACTCTGGCAGCAGGCCGGTTTACCGGAAGGCGTGCTGAATCTGGTGCAGGGCGGGCGCACGACCGGTGAAGCGCTGGCGGCCTGCGGGAATATCGACGGGCTGCTGTTTACTGGCAGCGCGGGCACGGGCTATCAGCTGCATCGCCAGCTGGCGGGGCAGCCGGAAAAAATTCTGGCGCTGGAAATGGGCGGCAATAACGCGCTGATTGTTGAACCGGTTGAGGATATCGATGCCGCGGTTAATCTGACCATTCAGTCCGCGTTTATTTCTGCCGGGCAGCGTTGTACCTGCGCGCGCCGTTTGCTGGTGAAAGAAGGCGCGGCGGGTGATGCGTTTATCGCACGCCTGCTGGATGTCACGATGCAGCTGCGCGTGGGCGGCTGGAATGACGAACCGCAACCGTTTATGGGCGGTGTGATTTCCGATGCCGCAGCGCGCAACATGCTGAAAGCGCAGGACGAATTGCTGGCACTTGGCGGCAAACCACTGTTGCTGCTGACGCGTCCGGATCCGCTGAATACGGTGCTGACGCCGGGGATTATTGATCTCACTGGCGTGGCCGGCATTCCGGATGAAGAATATTTTGGCCCGCTGCTGAGCATTTACCGTTACAGCGATTTTGACAGCGCCATCCGTCTCGCCAATCAGACCCGCTTCGGGCTGGCGACCGGGCTGATTTCAACAGAGCGCGTTCAGTTTGAGCAGCTATTATTGGAAGCAAGGGCGGGGATTGTGAACTGGAACAAACCGCTGACCGGGGCATCGAGCAATGCGCCATTCGGCGGTATTGGTGCTTCCGGTAACCATCGCCCGAGCGCTTATTATGCAGCGGATTACTGCGCGTGGCCGATGGCCTCGCTGGAAACAGACAAGCTGGAACTTCCTGCGACGCTGTCGCCGGGTGTTGATTTCCGCACAACCTGAGGAGAGCTGGAATGTCTGGATGTGAAGCAAATTTTGACGGACTCGTCGGGCCAACGCATCACTACGCGGGGCTGTCTTTCGGCAATGAAGCCTCGACTAAAAATCAGAACGCCGTCGCTAACCCCCGTCTGGCGGCGAAACAGGGCCTGCTGAAAATGAAAGCGCTGGCCGATCTGGGCTTTGCGCAGGGGATTTTGCCGCCACACGAACGGCCACATCTCAGCACGTTGCGTAAGATGGGATTCGGTGGCAGCGACCGCGAAGTGCTGGCAAAAGCGCAGGCGTATTCACCGCGTCTGTTGTCGTCGCTGAGTTCGGCGTCATCCATGTGGGTGGCGAATGCGGCGACGGTTTCCCCTTCGGCGGACAGCGGCGACGGGCGTGTGCATTTCACCGTCGCTAACCTGAATAATAAATTTCACCGGGCGATAGAAGCCGAAACCACGTCGGCCATTTTGCGCGCGACGTTCCACGCGGATCGCTATTTCGCGCATCACGACGCGCTGCCGCAGGTGGCCGCGTTAGGTGATGAAGGTGCCGCAAACCATAACCGGTTATGTGGCGCGTATGACAAACCTGGCGTGCAGGTTTTTGTGTATGGCCGCGACGGGCTGGTGACCGGCGAAAACGAACCGGTGCGTTATCCGGCGCGCCAGACGCGTCTGGCCAGTGACGCGGTGGCGCGTTTGCATCAGCTCGATGAAAAAAGAACGGTATTTATTCAGCAAAATCCGCAGGCCATCGACAGCGGCGTTTTCCATAACGATGTGATTTCGGTTAGCAACGGCAACGTGCTGTTCCATCATCAGCAGGCGTTTGTGAATACGGCCAGCGCGCTCAGTGAAATCCGCCGCAAAATGGCCGCACTGGAACTGGATTTCCAGCCGATTGAAGTGCCGCAGGCGAAAGTTTCTCTGGATGACGCCGTGGCAACGTACCTTTTCAACAGTCAGCTGCTGACCAAATCCGACGGAAAAATGTTGTTAGTGGTGCCGGAAGAGTCGCGCCAGCACAGCGGCGTCTGGGCCTATTTGTCCGAATTAATCGAAAGCGGTGGGCCAGTGAATCAGATTGAAGTGTTTGATTTACGTGAAAGTATGCGCAACGGTGGCGGCCCGGCCTGCCTGCGGTTGCGCGTGGCGCTGAACCGGAATGAGCTGAATGCGGTGAATGTTGCGTCGATCATGAGCGACAGCCAGTTTGTGCGCCTGAATACGTGGGTGGATACGCATTACCGTGACCGGATGCAGGCCAAAGATCTGGCGGATCCGCAACTGCTGACCGAAGTGCGCACTGCGCTGGATGAGCTGACCAACATTCTCGGGCTGGGTGCCATTTACCCGTTCCAGCGCTGATCCTCAAAGGAGTGAGTTATGTTTGATTTGTTAGCGGTGACGCTGGCGGGCGGGCCGGTCACTGAACCGGCCGGACAAACCGAAACGCTGGACTGGCAGTGGCGTGGTGAGGGCATTCTCGAACTGTCGCCGCGTGTGCCTTGTGACACCGCCGTCGTGATTTCGACGGGGATTCATGGCAATGAAACGGCGCCGATAGAACTGCTGAATCAGCTGACCGGTGAACTGCTTTCCGGCGCAAGAGCGCTGCGGGTACGGTTGCTGGTGTTGCTGGGCAATCCGCCGTCCATGCGACTCAATAAGCGGTTTGCTGACGCCGATATGAACCGCATGTTTGGCGGACGTCACGCACGTTATACCCCGAATGATGAAACGCGACGCGCGCAGGAACTCGAGCAGGCGATGGCGCTGTTTTACCGCAGCGCCACGGCGGCGGGTGCCGCACAGCGTTTTCATTATGATTTGCACACCGCCATTCGCGGCTCCCTGCATGTCCGCTTCGGGCTTTTGCCGTTGCAGACCAGACCAAAAAGCGAGGCGATGCTGGCATGGCTCAGCGCGTGCGGGCTGGACGCGCTGGTGCATCACCGTTCGCCGGGCGGCACATTTACCCATTTCAGCAGTGAAGTATTTCAGGCCGACAGCTGCACGTTAGAGCTGGGTAAAGCGCTGCCGTTTGGCAGCAACGATCACTCACAGTTCACGGGGATTCGCCGCGGGCTGGAAACCCTAGTCAGCGGCGAGCCTCTGCCTGCACGTGAAACCTCCGAGCCTATGCTGCATTTCCGCGTGGTGCAGGATGTGATCCGCTCGCAGGAAGATTTCCATCTGTTTGTTCCCGCCGATGCGCTGAACTTCACGCCTTTTAAAAAAGGCGCAGTGATCGCGAAAGAAACCGGCAAAACGTATCGGGTGGAAGAAGAGGAGGAAGTGGTGCTTTTCCCGAACCCGAACGTCGCGCTGGGGCTGAGAGCAGGTCTGATGCTGGCGAAGATGTAGATTTTTGCGAGATGCATCCCTGAATTGTTCATACAGTATTGCAAGCCGGTTTTATTCTGCGTATTTTGTGCTCAGGAAATTCAGCAGGGTGTTGAATTTATTACATGTTTTCATAACATGAAAACGTAATGACCACAGTTGCCGGAGGATGTCATGGAAGCAATGCTTGATGAATATGACTGGTTCTAAAGGATATTGACCTCACAGAGGCGGGTAAACCCCGCCTTTTTCATGGATGAGAATCATGGAATTAGATGCTTTAAGACTATAAAAGAAAAAGGTCCTGATTTTCATCAGAACCTTTTTCTTTTATATGGCGGTGAGGGAGGGGTTCGAACCCTCGATACGATTACTCGTATACACACTTTCCAGGCGTGCTCCTTCAGCCACTCAGACACCTCACCGGATTTGTTACACCGCAAGCGCTGCAACGGGGCGCTACTATAGGGAGACAGCCCCGAAGGGTCAAGCAGAATTTCGGGGTTTTGTGTCAGACGCTCACAGAGCATTCAGGACGACGATTTAGTAAACGGAGAGTGGGTAAAAGCCGGTGGCCGCCATCGGCATGACCAATTCCGGACGGATGAACGGAGCTGCGGCTCAGGCGCTGGCTTTAAAGGGGATAGGGATACGTAAAGGGTGAACGGTTATTGAAAATTATAATGGGGCAAAATGCCCGATGCAGCGCACCGGGCATTGTGAAGGCAAACAAATATTAACGTAAGCCAGAAAACGCAGAGGGTCAGGCTTTAAGGATTACGTCAGCCATTGGCGGAATGTATCCGTAATCATATTCATCGACCACAAAAGTGCGATCACCCTTAATCTTGATTTTGACCGTAGGTGCTTCCGTGCCGCCGATGCGGTAATCCATACCGGTGGTAGTTTTGTCTGCAGGGACGCTATCAATGAATGACGTCACTAATCCATTGGGCATGACGTAGTGCGAGTAGGTCTGGAAGGGCTGAGATGGCGGATTCCCCAGCACTAATGCTGAACCGTTGAGCGGAACATAAGGTCCAAAAATCTCGTCGCTGACAAAGCCATAGACCCCATCCGGCCCTGTTAAACCATCACCATAAGTAAATTTATGGCTGATTGTGAACAGATAATATTTACCGTCCTGGAACACAAAATGCGGGCGCTCAGTCTGGTCGTTCACGCCAACCGCGGTCACCAGCGGCGGGAGCAATGTCCAGCTATCCCCATTGTCGTCATCGGCTTCTGCAATACCTACGCAGCCTGTCTGATAACGTGAATTACCCACATTTTCATAACCCGGCGGAACATCACCGATCTCGTCAGGGCCGACAATATGTGTACCCCGCGCACCGGCCACATTTCCTTCAAACAACATATATAATTTGCCGCTTTTTGGATCGCGGAAGGGGAACGGGTCGCGAAAACCCCAGTACGGGTTTTGTGCTTCTGTCTGGTAAAGATTGCCGTCAGCCTCAAACAGTGCCTTCACGTTCGTAAAATCGCTAAGACTGACACCTTTATTAGAGGTCGTGATGCGGCCACGGACTTTGACAATCGTAGCGCCCGGCGTGACCGCTGTGTAATACAGATCAATCTCACCCTGATTATTTAACAAAATAGGGGAGCCAGCCCACTCCCGGGTCGTAGGAGAAACACCTTCTTTCATTACACGGCCGCCAAATTTCCAATTCTTCCCTGTTTTGGAATACCAGAAACACATTTTTGCCCGGCCATGACGATTATTCCAATCCAGAGCAATATCGTAGTTACCATTGGCATCAATATAGTCAGGATTTTCAGGCTCACGATCAGCTGTCAGTGTGAAAATAACGGACCAGCCATTAACTGAGAGTACTTTTCCGTCAATATCACGCAGTGGCATGGTATCCCAGATGAACACCGTGTCACTCATTACCGGGAAATCAGCACTGACCAGCGGTTGCGTTGTGGTCGGGTCATTTTCGTTCACTTTCAGGGCGTCTGCACGTGTCCAGATGCTTGAATTTTTCGCCGGTTGTTCCTGCAAATCGTTGTCATAAATCTTACTCATAAACCACCTCATCATTTTTAAAGTAAAAAATAAAATCCAATTTATTAACTCACCATTTTGTCCGTCTGATTTATAAATTCAGGACCGTCTGGCAGGATTAATATTGAAGAATAAAAATAATCTGATAAAGCAGATCGAGTTGTGTGAGGGACGGCAGGGCGCAGAGTGAATTAAACGGAATAAATATAAAGGGGTATTATTTTCTTAAAAAATTATCCGGGTACATGCAGGGGAGCAGTCAGTTTGTAAGAGTTTGAAATATAAAAAACCATAATGAAGTCCTTATTTCGAGTTGCAGAAGCGCCAATACTTTAGGAAAATTAATGAATTCTCTTTTATCAACATGAAATCTTCCTGGTTCAGTGGTGAAATTTTTTAGTTATAAAACCTGCTTTTTCTCGCCTGAAACAATAATATTGTGGAAAAAACTTGTTCGCTACGCATACAGGAAAGTGTATCTTCGTAAAAACAAGCAAATATTCCTGATAACAACGCCAGTTTCTACCTGACAGGCTTCCTTGTTACTTGTTTGTGGAAAAGATACACTCTTTCGTGTGATTTAATTACAGTGGCTACCTTGTTATGGACTTCATAGAGTTAACGTTTATTAACACGCTCGTGGGTATATGTATAACCTATACTTGTATCTCCATTCCATTGATAAACTACAGCTCTGCCCTGAGCGAACACGTATCATTGAAAATATTGCTAGGAATAGTCCTGGGTTTGGCTAGCATTTATTTATTCAATATCGGGGAGCAACATAATACAAGTATTTACAGTGTTGTTATATCCCCAATCACTTTTGGCCTTATTGTCTTCGGGTATCCGACATTCTTTGCAAGCCTGATTGTCAGTGCTGTTTTTTTATTTGGCATATCGACATTCTATGATGCGTTTTCACTTGTTTATTTTGTGATGTTACTCCTCTTTAATGTCAGGGGACGGATGCGGATCCGTTACGTAATATACTCATACTGTATTGCGCAAGCCTTTAATTTGCTCACACACATCAGCGCACTGAATGAAAATGGCTACTGGGCTCTTGCCATAATTAAAACCATTCTGAGTTTGCTGTATATCTCGCTGGTCTATGTTTTTTTAAATAACTTAATTAATTTATCTAAAAGAGAGTTGTTTTTCAAAAAAGCTTCAAAAACGGATCCCCTCACAGGGATCAACAACCGAAGAAGTATTGATGCCTATATTGAATCACTGAATGAATCTTATTGTGAGAAATTTTGTGTGCTCATGCTGGATATTGATAACTTTAAATATCTGAATGATACCTTCGGGCATCCTTTTGGCGATAAAGTGATTAAAAGAATTGCTTATCTTGTGAAGGAAAATGTCAGGGACAATGATTTCGTCGGCAGATACGGCGGGGAAGAGTTCATTGTTTTTATAAACGCTGATTTAGCGAATGCAGCCAGGATAGCAGAGGACATCAGGCTTGTTATTCAGGACAGCAACATAAAGTTAGACAGCCATGAAGTACATGTCACCGTTTCCATAGGCCTGGCTGAGCACATTGAAACACAATCAGTGCTTGAAACCATAGCAGCCGCGGATAACGCGCTATATACAGCCAAAACAAGCGGGAAAAATAAGACCATGACACTCAGTGAATCCGCCGCCTGACATTGTTGCTGTTACGTCGCGGCAGATGACTCATTTATCGATATCGTTCACAGGATAGATTAACGTATTTATAAATGAGTTTGACCTTTCCCGGGCATCAGTATTTCGATATCTTCCAGGGGAACGGAAGGGAACAGAAAACCTTGTGCACAGGAGACGCCGCTATATCGCAGATTTCTTAGCTGGGTTCCGGTTTCAACACCTTCAACAATGATTGAGCTGCAATACTGGCTGATATTATCGATAATGGTTGGCCACATGACGGAATCACCATTTTCCCAAAAGAATTTTTTATCTATTTTGACTGATTCAAATTGAGTGTTTTTCAGCGTATTGATATTGCTGAAATCAGTACCGTAGTCGTCTAGCCATAGTTTATATTTGCCGGACAGCGTGTCTACCAGTATATTGCCTTCTAATTTATCTATTTTGGGGAACCGTTCAGATATTTCCAGTCTTATAAAATCATTACTGTCCAGGATTTCTTTTATATGATGATCTTCTAATATCATAATTGCCATGCTTTGGTCGATATTGAGGGAGCAAAGCAATTTATTTCGTTTAAAAAACGGGGATCGCGCGTTAATTTCAGTGAGCTGTGCTAGCAATAACTGGTGTTTAGATTTTGTATCCAGGGAACTGATAAATTTTTGAGGTTCGATTTTTCCGCCGCTGTATCCACCTTCGAAGCCCGTTAATAATTCGACTGCATGTAGTAAACCTCCGACACTATAGATAGGCTCACATCTGAATTTGCATGAGACTTGAAAATTTAAACGCAACATCATCTCCTCCTTAAAAGTCCGCCATTTCGCAGAGGTGATCATTGATCACTTTCGCGAATTAATAAACACATATCGATCGATCTTTCCTATGATAAAACCTATTGATTAATATCTATTGATCGATGAAACAAATCTAATTGACTGATTTTAAGCGTTATATCTTTTTAAAAAACGGATAAAAACATTAGCAATCATAATATTTTCGAGGGCTGTCCGTTATGGATATTCCCGCGGACACCGCAGGCAAGGGTTTTCTATTAGGGATCTGTTCACAATACGATGTGGGCAGCATGCGGTAGTTGACGCCGACATTTACTGGGAAACTTTATAATGTGGCGATAGGATGTGATGTGACGCCAATGTTGTCACCTTTGTCAGGCTAACGAAGGTATGACCACAGGCAAGGGAATAGAAAAGACTCATTACAACGGAGTATTGCTATGTTGACTGATCTCAGCAGCGATGAAAGTAAAAAGCGCGCAGCGATAAACCTGCTCAAGAGCCATGATGAGGTCCGGGATGAGGCGTTAAAAAAATATACACTTCTGGCCTGCCAGCTACTCGATATGCCGATGTGCTTTGTTTCCGTTCTGGATGATGAAAAACAGTACATCAAATCCGCCCAGAATATGACGGTGACAGAAACGAGCCTCGGCGAAGCATTTTGCACAAATACGCTGGAACACGGCGAAACGTATATTTGCCCGGATACTCAACGGCATCCTGATTTCAAAACTTACGACGCCGTTACTGAGGCGCCTTTTGTTCGCTTTTATGCCGGTTGCCCGCTCAAAACGCAGGATGGGGTAGCCGTAGGGACATTGTGCCTTTTAGATACTCAACCGCGCACTCTGTCCGGCGAGCAGATTAATATTTTCGAACAACTGGCCGGGTTAGTGTCGGGCTTTCTGGCGTCCTGGCATAACGTCGGATATATCGACATTGTGACGCTGTTGCCGAACCGGCAGCGGATGCTTAAAGATATCGCTGTGTCAAAAGAGAGCACGTTCAAACTCGTCATCATTGACTGTATCGACATGCCGTTTGCGTACGAAATGGCGCGGTCACTGGGCATGACCGCCGTGGAAAATTTATTGCGCGACATGGCGGTGCAGCTTCAGGCCCGGCTGCAACTGACCGAACAACTTTACGCCGTGGCGGTGGGGCGGTTTGCCTATTTCACCCACGATAAAGAGAATTCGGCCCTCGAAAATGTCGCCCGCTGTCTGCGGGGAATACAGGCCAAAATCAACCCTGAGGTTCCGCTGGATTTGGATATTCATATCGGCGATTCAGGCTGCTGTGATAACGCCATGACGCCGGGTGAAATCCTGCGTCGCGCGGTGAGTGCATTGCATGAAGCAATAAGTCACGGGCACCGGTATATGACCTACGATGAGGTGCTCGATAACCGTAAGAAGAATGATTTCAGCCTGCTCACGGGGCTGAGAGAGGCGCTCCATGAAGACCGGGGATTGTATCTGGTCTATCAGCCGAAAGTTTCGCTGCTGACCGGTCAGATTACGGGCGTCGAAGCGCTGCTGCGCTGGAAGCATGCTACGCACGGTGAGGTTTTACCGGGGTTATTTATCCCGCTGGTGGAACGGACCAGCCTGATGCGGGAGCTCACGGGGTGGGTGATTGATCATGCCATCGCCCAGTTAGGCCTGTGGCGCGATCAGGGAATTTCTCTGCCTGTTTCAATTAATCTGGCCGCCAGCGATTTTTCGCGGCCCGATTTTGCTGATGAACTCGACCAAAAAATGCGAAATGCCGGGCTGACAACCGCTTTGCTGGGTGTTGAATGTCTGGAAACGGAGAAAATGCTGGAAAGCCCGGCGGCTCTCAACGGGCTTGAGATGCTGAAGTTACGCGGATTTAAAATTTCACTGGATGATTTTGGTTCGGGCTACAGCAATATCAATTATCTGCGTCAGATCCCCATGGACATCATTAAACTCGACCGTTCGATAGTCAGTAAAATTGCCAGCGATAAAGCCAGCCGAATCATTGTGCGCAACGTTGTCAGGTTGCTTAAGCAACTTGATTATGTGGTGCTGGCCGAAGGTGTGGAAGATGACCAAACGGTCGACATCCTGCGTGGGTTGGGGTGTGACGAGGTACAGGGTTATGTTTACGCCAGGCCGATGAGGGCCGGTGATTTGGAAGTCTGGTATCACGACAGAAATAAAAGTCAGATTTAATACCAAAGCAAAACGCCCGCTTAAGTTTCCTTAAGCGGGCGTCTCTAATTTGGCTCCTCTGACTGGACTCGAACCAGTGACATACGGATTAACAGTCCGCCGTTCTACCGACTGAACTACAGAGGAATCGTTGGAACGGGGCGAATAATAGCGACTGGCTGTGGGCATGTCAAAGGGTTAACGCAAAAACTTGTCTGAGTGCTCTCTTAATATTCAACTTGTTGACTCTTAAGACAAAGTGATTAAATCCTCTCCCATTTTTACTTCTTTTCTCATCATCCCGTAAACCCTTTGCACTAAAAACAACCACAAGTTGCCTGATTGTTGTGCAGTGGTTGCGTGTAAGCAGCGTTTTACAAATTCCTAAGCACGTTCTTTGCCACTTTTTGTTCATTAAATCGTCACAAACCCCGATCTGCTGCACAAATTTCACACATTTGTGGGAACTGGCACACCCCGTGCATTGTTATTTTACTAACAACGGCTAGTTTTTTGACAATGAAGCAACAAAAGCAGCAACAGGGGATTAACCGATGCAGCCAGCGCAGGATGTGATTGAACAAATCGAAGCGTCATTCTCCGCGCAAACGCCGACGGGGAAGCGCATTGCCGGATATCTGCTGGCGAATCTGGCGCAAATTCCGTTCGAAACCGCCGACAGCATTGCGCGCAGCGCGGCGACCAGCGGCATTTCTGTCGGGCGTTACCTGCGCAGCCTGGGCTACCGCAACCTGGATGATTTCAAGCAAACGCTGCGCCAGCAAAGCGGAACTGCGTATCAGCCGTGGGTCGTCACTGACCGTCTGGGCGCTTACCGCAAACGCAGCAAACAGCCGCAACAGGAAAAATTAGAGCAATCGCTGACGCTCGAACTTGAAGCCATTAATCACGTTTATCAGCTGGCACAGACCGACAGTTTTGCGCAGGTCAGCCGCCGTCTGGCAGAGGCCGACGCGGTGTTTATTCTCGGCATTCAGTCGGTGCGCGGCATCGCCAATAATTTTTCGAGCTATCTCGAATATCTTCGTCCGAAAGTCTATTTCGCCGACGGGCTTTCCGGCACTTACGTGGAATCGCTCAATTCGGAATTCGCGCAGCCTTATCTGGTGGTGACCGATACCCGCGCTTACTCAAAAATGGCGCAAACCTATTGTGAAGCGGCCTGCGAACGTGGCCTGAACGTGGCGCTGATCACCGACATTTACTGTCCGTGGGCGCGCGATTATCCGGTTGATTTATTGCAGGTGAAAACGGATACCGGCCAGTTCTGGGATTCGATGGCGCCGCTCAGCTGCCTCTTCAACCTGCTGTGTTCTTCGGTGCTGGAACTGCGCGGGAACGATGTGGAACAGCGGCTGGCGAACAACCGGATTTTGCAGAAACAGCTCGGACAATTTGAATCGTAATTTTCTAAAACCAGCGGACAGAGTTTATTGATGAACACAAAAATACCCGACGTTGCCCTGATTGATCTGGCGCAAAGCCTGCCAGACGCGGTGATCGACCTGAAATATGCCACCGCCGATAACCTGACCGGTCAGCCGATTTACCGTGAATCGCGCTGCCTGCTGCACCCCGACGCGGCCGCTGCGCTGGTGCGCTGCAATGCGGTCGCGAAGCTGGCGGGATTCCGGCTGAAAATCTACGACGCCTACCGGCCGCAGGCGGCGCAGGCCTGTTTATGGGCGGCATTCCCGAATCCGGATTACGTCGTGGATATCAAACTCGGTTCGCACCACAGCCGGGGCGTGGCGGTTGATCTGACGTTGCTTGATGAACAGGGCGATGTGCTGGATATGGGCGCGGGATTTGATGAAATGACCGAAGTTTCGCACCCGTTTTACCCGGATTTACCGCCGGTGATCCAGCGAAACCGTTTACTGCTCAACGCCGTGATGGCGGCGGGCGGTTTTAAAGGCATCACCAGCGAGTGGTGGCACTTCGAATTACCGGATGCCAAAACGTATCCGTTGTTGGACGAGCGGTTCGGCTGCTATCCGCCGGTTAACGCCGCGTAATCATTGCAAGTCTCTTATCACTTTTCATAAAGCCAGGAGTTCTCCGATGAGCAACACAGCAATCAGCACGTTCCGTAAAACCCATAAAACACGGATCGCCGGTGCCATTTTTCTCGCCCTGTCAGGTTTGAGTTTTGCCGCGCAGGCCGCCGTTCCGAAAGACATGCTGGTGATCGGCAAAGCCGCTGACCCGCAAACGCTGGATCCCGCGGTGACAATCGATAACAACGACTGGACGGTGACGTATCCGGCGTACCAGCGTCTGGTGCAGTACAAAACCGAAAACGGCAAAGGCTCCACGCAGGTAGAAGGGGACTTAGCGGCAAGCTGGACGGCGTCGCCGGATCAGCTGGTCTGGACATTTAAACTCAAGCCGGGCGCGAAATTTGACGACGGCACCGACGTCAATGCCGATGCGGTGAAATGGTCGTTTGAACGCCTGATGAAAATTGCGCAGGGGCCGTCGGAAGCCTTTCCAAAAGACATGGCGGTGACGGTGGTGGATCCGCTGACCGTGACGTTCACGCTGAAAACGCCGTTCGCGCCATTCCTGTATACGCTGGCCAATGACGGTGCGGGCATTGTGAATCCGGCGATTGCCAAAGCCAATCCGGCTGATGAGGGCAAGGCCTGGCTGGCCGGTCATACCGCCGGTTCCGGCCCGTATAAACTTGATCGCTGGCAGAAAGGCCAGCAACTGGTGCTGGTGCCGAACCCGCACTACAACGGCGCAAAACCGGCTTTTAAACGTGTCACGGTCAAGATTATTGGTGAGAGCGCCACGCGCCGTCTGCAACTGTCGCGCGGCGATCTGGATATTGCCGATTCACTGCCGATGGATCAGCTGGCGGCGCTGAAGAAAGAAGACAAAGTAGCGGTTGAGGAATTCCCGTCGCTGCGCGTGACGTATCTGTATCTCAACAACGCCAAAACGCCGCTTAATCAGGTGGATTTGCGCCGCGCGATTTCGTCTGCGGTGGATTATCAGGGCATGGTGAAGGGCATTCTCGGCGGTAACGCCAAACAAATGCGCGGGCCGATCCCGGATGGCATGTGGGGTTTTGACCCGACGGCCAAACAATACACCCTGGATCTGACACAGGCGAAAGCCGATCTGGAAAAAGTGAAAGACAAGCCGCAGACGCTGGATTTCCTCTATTCCGATAACGATCCGAACTGGGAATCCATCGCGCTTGCCGTGCAGGCCAGCCTCGGTCAGGCCGGGATCAACGTGAAGTTGGAAAAACTGGCGAACGCCACCATGCGCGACCGTATCGGGCAGGGCGATTACGACATTTCGATCGGTAACTGGAGCCCGGATTTCGCCGATCCGTACATGTTCATGAACTACTGGTTCGAGTCCGACAAAAAAGGGCTGCCGGGCAACCGTTCGTTCTATTCCAATCCTGACGTCGATGCGCTGCTGAAAAAAGCGGTGTCGGTAACGGATCAGAAACAGCGGACGGATTACTACCAGCAGGCGCAGAAAATTGTCATCGACGAAGCGGCGTATGTCTATCTGTTCCAGAAAAACTATCAGGTCGCGATGAACAAAGACGTCAAAGGTTTCGTTTTCAACCCGATGCTTGAGCAGGTCTTTAATGTTGCCCAAATGAGCAAGAAGTAATTATCCGCAGGATTTCCGCTTTAAACCCAAAATAGTTCGGGTTGCGGAAAGGCGGCAAGTGAAGGGATCCCCGGGAGCATAGTGAACTATGTGACCGGGGTGAGTGAGCGCAGCCAACGCATCAGCAGCGCGAAATATGCAGGGTTTTAAGGGGAAATATGACTTTCTGGACTCTAATCCGTCAGCGATGCTGGGGTTTGATACTGGTGATGGCGGGCGTTTGCGTCATCACTTTTATCATCTCGCACATGATCCCCGGCGATCCGGCGCGTCTGCTGGCGGGTGACCGTGCAAGCAACGAAATGGTCGAACATATCCGCGAGCAGCTCGGGCTGAATCAGCCTTTGTATGTGCAGTTTTTCCGTTATGTGAGCGACCTGTTGCACGGCGATTTGGGGACGTCGATCCGCACCGGCAGGCCGGTTCTCGACGATCTTAAGGCTTTCTTCCCCGCTACGCTCGAGCTGGCCGTCAGCGCGTTGTTTCTGGCCATCGTGCTGGGTATACCGCTGGGCGTGCTGTCGGCGGTGTACCGCAATAAATTCCCCGATCATCTGGTGCGTTTGCTGTCGGTTCTGGGGATTTCCACCCCGGCATTCTGGCTGGGGCTGGGCGTGATAATTCTCTTCTATGGACATCTGAACCTGTTGCCGGGCGGCGGCAGGCTGGACGACTGGCTGGATCCGCCGGCCAATATCACCGGCTTTTATGTGCTCGATTCGCTGCTGACCGGTAACTGGGACACGTTCTGGAACAGCCTTCAGCATCTGGCGATGCCCGCGCTGACGCTGGCGTTCGTCCACATGGGCATTGTGGCGCGGCAAATCCGTTCTGCGATGCTTGAACAGCTGAGTGAAGATTATATCCGCACCGCGCGCGCCAACGGCTTATCGCGCTGGCGGGTGATTTTGAGTCACGCGCTGCCGAATGCGCTGATCCCGTCCGTGACCGTACTCGGGCTGGCGATGGGCGATCTGCTTTACGGCGCGGTGCTGACCGAAACGGTTTTCGCCTGGCCGGGAATGGGCGCTTATGTGGTGAATTCGATTCAGGCGCTGGATTTCCCGGCGGTGATGGGCTTTGCGGTGGTGGTGTCGTTTGCTTACGTCATCGTCAATTTGTGCGTGGATTTGCTGTATGTGTGGATTGACCCGCGCATTGGCCGGGAGGGGTGAGCGAATGTCTGTGATTGAACCTGGCGTGAATAACCACCGTGCGGGTATTGTGCCGCCGGACGTCAAACCGCGCTTCGCCACCTGGCGGCGGACGTTTCATCTGCTGAGCCGCAGCCCGCTGACGATGCTCGGGCTGGCGATCATGCTCATCGTCCTGTTTATCATGATTTTTTCGCCGTGGCTGGTGCCACACGACCCGAACGCCATCAGCCTGACCGACCGCTTGCAGGCACCGTCTGCCGCGCACTGGTTTGGCACCGATGAAGTCGGTCGCGACCTGTTCAGCCGCGTGCTGATCGGCAGCCAGCAATCGGTCGCCGCCGGGCTGGCGGTGGTGATTATTGCGGGCACGATTGGCTCACTGCTTGGTTGTTTTTCCGGCGTGGTCGGCGGTGTTGTGGACGCGCTGATTATGCGCTGCATGGACATCATGCTGTCGGTGCCGTCGCTGGTCTTAACAATGGCGCTCGCGGCGGCGCTCGGGCCGAGTCTGTTCAACGCGATGCTGGCGATTGCCGTGGTGCGCATTCCGTTTTACGTCCGGCTGGCGCGCGGCCAGACACTGATGTTGCGTCATCAGGCGTACATGCAGGCCACGCGCACCTTTGGCGCATCGCGCTGGCATCTTATTACCTGGCACGTTTTGCGCAACGTGATGCCGCCGCTGGTGGTGCAGGCATCACTCGATATCGGCACGTCGATTCTGATGGCCGCAACCTTAGGGTTCATCGGTCTTGGCGCACAGCAACCGACCGCCGAATGGGGCGCGATGGTATCGAATGGCCGCAATTATATTCTCGACCAGTGGTGGTATTCCGCCTTCCCCGGCGTGGCGATCCTGATCACCGCCACCGGTTTTAACCTGTTCGGCGACGGTCTGCGCGACCTGCTCGATCCGAAAAGCAGAGGGCGCTGAAATGGCGGAACAAAACAACGCGCCGGTTCTGGAAATCGACAACCTGCAACTGGTTTTCCCGGTCTACGGCGGCGAAGTGAAAGCCCTCAATCAGGTATCGCTGTCGGTACGTGCGGGCGAAATTGTCGGCGTGGTCGGTGAATCCGGTTCCGGTAAATCAGTCACGGCGATGATGGCGATGCGTCTTCTGCCACCGGACGGTTTCACCGTGACCGGCGGGGAATTGCGCATGCTGGGCACCGATGTGGTTCACGCCAGTGAAGAACAGATGCGTACGCTGCGCGGCGCGCGGGTGGCGATGATTTTTCAGGAACCGATGAACGCGCTGAACCCGACACGCAAAATCGGGCGGCAGATGTGCGAGGTGATCTGCCTGCACCAGAAAATCAGCAAAGCGCAGGCCTGGAAAAAAGCCACCGGCCTGCTGGAGGATATGCAGATTGCCGACGCGGAGCAGGTGATGTCGCGTTATCCGTTCGAACTCTCCGGCGGCATGCGCCAGCGCGTGCTGATTGCGATGGCGTTTTCCTGCGAACCCGAACTGATTATCGCCGATGAACCGACGACTGCGCTGGATGTCACCGTCCAGCGTCAGGTTCTTCGCCTTTTGCAGCGTAAAGCCCGCGCCAGCGGCACCGCCGTTTTATTCATCACCCACGACATGGCGGTGGTTTCACAACTTTGCGACCGCGTGTACGTGATGTATGCCGGGCATGTGATTGAAAGCGGCAACACGACGGACGTGATCGACTCGCCGTCGCACCCGTATTCCATCGGTCTGTTGCAGGCCGCGCCGGAAAATGGCGAACCGCGCAGCCTGCTCAAAGCCATTCCGGGCACTGTGCCGAATCTCTCGAAACTGCCGCAGGGCTGTGCGTTTCGCGGACGCTGTAATCACGCCGATGACCGCTGCACCCAAACGCCGGGGCTCGCGCCGTTGCCGCAATTTCCGCGTCAGTCGGTGGCCTGCTGGCATCCGCAAATCCCCATCCACCGCACTGAGGAAATTTCCTGATGATTGCTGAAGCGTTAGTCGAATTGCAGGATGTCCGCGTGCGTTTCCCTGCCAGTTTTAACTGGCGCGGCAAACCGACCGGTTACGTCCACGCGCTCAACGGGCTGGATCTGAATATCATTCGCGGCGAAACGCTGGGGATAGTTGGCGAATCCGGTTGCGGTAAAAGCACGCTGGCTCAGTTGCTGATGGGGTTGCAAAAGCCAAGCAGCGGAGAAATTCACCGGGCGCGCCATGATAATTCGTGGTTCGGTTCCGGCATGCAAATGGTGTTTCAGGATCCGCAATCGTCGCTGGATCCGCGTCTGCCCGTCTGGCGAATTATCACCGAACCGGTGTTTGTGCAGAAACACAACAGCAGCCGCGAACGCCGTGAACTCGCCGCCACGCTGGCCGGGCAGGTCGGCATCCGCAAAGAATATCTGGACCGTTTACCGCATGAATTCTCCGGCGGTCAGCGCCAGCGCATTTCCATCGCCCGCGCGTTGTCGTCAGAGCCGGACATCATCGTGCTCGACGAACCCACCTCGGCGCTGGATATTTCCGTACAGGCGCAGATCCTCAACCTGTTGGTGGAACTGCAACGCCAGCGCGGCCTGACGTTCGTGCTGATTTCCCATAATGTTTCCGTCGTGCGCCACATGAGTGACCGCGTGGCGGTAATGTACCTCGGGCAGATCGTCGAACTGGGCGCCGCAGAAAAAGTGCTGACAGAACCACAGCATCCGTACACCCGTTTGCTGCTCGATTCCGTGCCCCGCGCCGGACGGCTGTTAGATGACGGCGTCGTCGATAAAAAAGGGGAGTTACCGGGCAACCGGAACCTGCCGATGGGATGCTATTTCCGGGAGCGATGCCCGCTGGCGGGCGATGGATGCCAGATGCCGCAGGATCTGGTTTGCGGGGCAAACGAGGTGGTGGTGAGATGTCATCGGGTTATGCCGGAGCGGGCATAAGAGCGCTTTGTAACCGTAATAAACATCAAAACCTTGGGCTCGCCGCCCAAACTGGCCCAAAGGGCGCGTTAACGCGCGCGCCCTCTTGACTCCCGCGCTTTTTAACTGCGCGCTACCGCTCGCGGACTATGTTCCAGAAACTCCGGCTAGTGCCGCAAACGCCGCCGCTGCGCGGTGCTCTCATTTCGGATTCGAACCAGCGAGAAAAGAGACTCTCGCCGTTTCTCATCACTCATTCGACGTCGTTTTGAAAGCGGCCACTGACTTCTCTAAATTCAAATGCAGACTGGTTTTGTCTTTTAAACAGGTGGGATGGCGCGCTCAGAAATTTTGCTGACCGAGGGTTCGAGACCACAAGGCTCGAAGCCCTCGAGGAAGGAACCGCGCAGCGGCAAGATTTCGCGCCACACGCGGAAGTAACAGAACACATCCTTCGACCCAGCGATAGCGCGCAGTTAAAGAGCCCGGGATTCTCAAGGGGCGCGGCGATAGGCGCTCCTTGAGGCCAGTTTGGGCGGCGAGCCCAAGGTGTTGAACTGAGCGATCACCGCAATTGAAAAACCGAAACTTTCCCGGTCAGACGCGAGCCTCTCACTGCAAGTGAAAAACTGAAGTCTTTCCGGTTCGCATCACCGGCGATGCAAAAGATCCACCATACTCACCCAATTAAACGGCTCAAGGTCCGAATACCTCACCCCTTTTGCCGCCAGTTCATCAACAACCTCTTGTTGCACGCGCACAATCCCACTGCTCATGGCGCCGGCGACGCCGGCATCTTCCAGGGTTTTTACCACTTCCCGCATTTCCTCGGCGCGGCGCTTTCCGTGTTCGGCAATCCGGCTGATCAGGTAATGCGGCAATTTGTCGTCCCAGCCGAGTGACGGGAAACTGGCGTGCAGCGAGGCCAGCACTTCGTTTTCGACACCGTACTGACGCGCAGCGCTCAGGCATTCGGCGGTCAGGGCTTCCAGCCCTTTGATCATCACGCTGCGACACATTTTGATGGCCGATGCTTCGCCGACCCCGTTGCTGTGGACTTTGCTGTTAAACCCGCACTGGTTCAGCCATTCGCTGACGGTATGTGCGTGTGTTCCGCCAAGTAGTAACGGTGTTTTCAGCCTTGCGGGCGGATAAGGGGCCATGACGGCAACGTCGATGTAATGGCCGCCAGCCTGTTCGATTGCGGCCATCGCGGCGCGTTTGGTGTTCGGGGAAACGGAGTTCAGATCGAGAAAGGTGTGCTGCGCCGTGATATGAGGCGCAGCGGCGGTGGCGACGTTCAGGGATTCCGCTGCGGTCACGGCGGAGAAAATAATCTGGCTGCCTGCGAGCGCTTCGGACAGTGAATCTGCCAGCCGGATCCCCGCGCGCTGTGCGCGTTCGCGGATGATGCCGGAGCCGGTTTGTTTATCGAACGCGACGATGTCCGGCGGCGGATCCTGCTGTTTCAAATCGGTGGCAAGGATGGTGCCGACCTCGCCTAAACCGATTATCGCTATACGGGTAATGTCAGTCATGCTCTGCCTCCTGATGGCCGCCCCAGACGCTGGCGGGAATGGCGACGCGGCCTTCAAAAATCAGGCGGGCGGTGCGCAGAAGGGCGCATCCGGCCAGCCGTTGTGCGCCGCTTTTATCCGGGTCGAGTTGCAGTTCAACGCTGAATTCGCCGGTCGGATGTTCCACGCTGATGAGCGATACCGGGCCATGAATACCACCGGACGGCGTGTGCGCCAGTCCCTCGGTCACGGAGCCGGGGATCAGACAGGCGCTGGCGACGCTGACCGCACCGAGCACGCCAATCGAGGCGTGGCAGCGGTGTGGAATGAACGTCCGGCTCGATATTGCGCCGCCGTTTCGCGGTTCCGCGATAAGCGTCATTTTAGGTACCGTACGCTGTGAAACGTCGCCGAGATTCATTTTAAAACCAGCCTGTAAACGGATCGATTCAAGACGCGCTTTCAGCTCAGAATCGGCGTCGAGCTGTTCACGGCTTTCATAGCCGCTGCGGCCTAAATCTGCCGCGCGCAGCAGAACCACCGGCATGCCGTTATCGATACAGGTGACTTCGGTACCGTCGAAAACGTCCCGCGCATTGCCCGTGGGCAGTAAAGCGCCACAGCTGGAACCGGCGATATCCGCAAATTCCACGCTGATTTTTGCCGCCGTGCCCGGCACGCCGTCGATACGCAAATCGCCCTGATAGCAAACCTGACCGTCTTCAACCGGGACATGCGCCGTGGCAATCTGCCCGGTGTTTTCCATATAAATACGCACCGGCGTGATGCCGTTTCGAGCGGCAATCAGATCCCGTTCGAGGGCGAACGGGCCGACGGCGGCCAGAATATTGCCGCAGTTCTGGCCGTAGTCCACCACGGCGTTGTCCACGTTAACCTGCGCAAACAGGTAATCGACATCGGCGTCAGCGCGGGCAGAAGGGCGGATTATTGCTACTTTGCTGGTCAGCGGATCGGCACCGCCCAGCCCGTCTATCTGGCGCGGATCGGGCGACCCCATAACGGCCAGCAAAACGCGGTCGCGTAACGCCGGGTCTCGCGGCAGATCGTCAGCCAGAAAGAAGGCGCCTTTAGACGTGCCGCCGCGCATTAACAGGCAGGGAATTCGGGTCTGTGGCATAACGGTTCCTCAGCCTTTGGCGGCCAGTTCCAGCTCCGCGGTGGAGTCGTAATATTTCAGCCCTTTTTCGGCCAGACGTGGACGCATGTTGTAAATATCCAGCCCGAGTTCGCCATCGGCCATCCGCGCCCGTTTGCTTTCTTCCAGCGCTTCCCGCTGGCGGCTGGCTTCACGCACCCGCGCGACGTCTTCGCGGCGAACCACTACCACGCCGTCGTCGTCCGCCACAATGGCATCGCCCGGATACACCAGCTGACCGGCGCAGACCACCGGCACGTTGACCGATCCGAGCGTTTCTTTCACCGTACCCTGCGCGTAAACCGCCCGTGACCACACGCGGAATCCCATATCACGCAGCGTTTTGGTATCACGTACGCCAAGATCTGCCACCAGCCCGACGACGCCGCGTGCTTTCAGCGAAGTGGCCAGCAGATCGCCGAAGAATCCGTCGGAGCAGGGCGATGTCGGTGCGACCACCAGAATATCGCCCGGCTGACATTGTTCGACGGCGACGTGGAACATCCAGTTATCGCCCGGTGCGGTGAGCACGGTGACGGCGCTGCCGGAAATGGCGCAGTCTTGCTGGATCGGACGGATGGCGGGATCCATCAATCCAGTGCGGCCCTGCGCTTCGTGAACGGTGGCCACCCCAAAAGCGGCCAGCGCCGTGACATCAACAGAATTTGCTCGTGGAATATTGCGCACCACCACGCCTTTTTTGCCGATGAGGCTCATGCTAAATCCTCCGTCACGCGCGGGAAGATGCTCTGATAACCTTCGCCGTAAACGATGTTTTTGGTGCTGGTGATGCCGACGTTGCGCTTGGCCTGAACGCCGCGCTGCTGGGCGACGCGGGTGTAGTATTCCCACAAATGTTCCTGGCCGGCCATGCACTGAATCGCCTGATATTTTTTGTCCCAGACGTCGGTGATGTCGAGCAGCACGTCAGGTTTCCATTCGCACTGTTCCGGCTGATGCGGCTCGAAACAGTAAACCGGCGGTGCGCCGACGATGGTTTCGCCGGGTTTATAACCTTCTGCCTGAGCGATAATTCGCGCTTCCTGCGCCAGATGGGTGGCCATCGGATGATCGTAGTTGTACGGGTCTTTCAGGGAATGCGTCAGAACGAAATGCGGCTGCACGCGGCGGAAAACGTCGGCCAGGCGGAACAGCGATTCTTTATCGGCACGCAGCGGATAATCGCCCATATCAAAAAATTCGACGGTAGCACCCAGAATTTCAGCCGCGGCCATCGCTTCCTCGCGACGCGACGCTTTCACAATCTCTTCGGTCATATTGCCTTTACGCCACAGTTTGGCGGATTCGCCTCGCTCGCCGAAAGACAGGCAAACGATGTGAACGGCGTAACCGGCCTGCGTATGTTTCGCGATGGCACCGCCTGCGCGCCAGACGAAGTCGGCGGAGTGGGCGCTGACGACTAATGCACTTTTGCTTTCATCTTTTTTTGGCTGAGTCATGGATAGATCCTGGGTTTAGGGTGATCAGATTGCCTGAGTTCCATGCTGTCAGTCCGAGCCTGCGGCGGGTAATTCATTTGATTGCAGGGGGTATGCGTTTTATTTATATTGCTGAGGGATGTCACGAAAAAAAACCTGACGGGAGAAGGGGATGGCACAAGACGAGATGCTGAGTAACCTGATGCAAATACGCGCTTTTTGTCAGGTGGTCGATCAGGGAAGTGTATCGCGTGCAGCCGATGAGCTTTACCGCACGCAGTCGGCGGTGACGCGGGCGATCCGCGATCTGGAACAGGCTCTCGACGTGCCTCTGTTTGAGCGTCATGCCAACGGAATGTTGCTCACCGATTTTGGTAAATGCGTGCTGCCGCGTGCGCGCCGGGCGATTGCCGAACTGCGGCTGATCCCGTCGCAGCTGGCGAAATTACACGGCAAAGCCGGGCAAACGCGCAGCGAAACTGAACCGCTGTATCTGTTTAATGTCCGTCGTTTGCAGATTTTCATTTCGCTGTGTAAAACGCGGCATATGCAGACGGTCGCCACGCTGCTCGGGCTGAGCCAGCCAGCGGTCAGCGCGGCGTTAAAGGTATTGGAAAACGGTGCCGGTCTGGCGCTGCTGGAACGCACGCCGCACGGCATGATGCCGTCGCTGGCAGGGCAGGATATCGTGCCGAATTTGCGTCGTGCGCTTAACGAACTGCGGCATATTCCCGCCGATATCGCCGCCCGTCGTGGCGTGCTGGAAGGCACCGTGCAGGTCGGCGCGCTGCCGCTCGGGCGGACACGTTTGCTGCCACAGGCGATCATCGGGCTGACGCAGCGTTACGGCGGCGTCAAAGTGATCACCAATGAAAGCGCGTTCAGCGCGCTGGCGTCCGAGTTGCGTTCGGGCGAGGTGGATTTCATCTTCGGCGCGCTGCGTTCGAACGATTATGCGGCGGATATGGTGACAGAAACGCTGTTCACCGAAAGCATGGTGATTCTGGCGCGAAAAGGGCATCCGCTGCTCCGTGAACCGGTAACGCAGGAACATCTGCGTACCGCGCGCTGGGTCTTACCGCGTGCGGAAACCCCGGCGCGACGGTTACTGGACAACAGCTTTACCGCGATGGAAATTCCGCCGCCCGATCCGGTGGTGGAAAGCGGCGATCTGGGCATCGTGCGCGGCTTGCTGCTCGGTTCGGATATGCTGGCCGCCGTTTCCGCCCGCCAGCTTGAGCATGAACTGGAAAGCGGCGAGCTGATAAAACTGCCGCTGGATCTGGCCGATACACACCGCGCCATCGGCCTGACTTTCCGCGCAGGAAGCCTGCTTTCCCCCGCCGCCCAGGCGCTGGTGGAGGAAATCCGGCAGGTTTGCAGTGCTTAAGGGCATTACAGATTGTTCTAATTTGTTGCGGAAGACGCGCCTGCTGGCGTTCAGAACATAGCTGGCCCGGGGTTTTGATGTAAGATAGTGCAGATTTTTCGTTACGCTGCTTATCTGTCTCACTGAGATACCCTCAATAGTCGTGAAACTTGCGGAGTAAGATTTAGCCCCTGCAATTCAGGAGCTTGCAAAGAGATGAATTATGAAAACTACAGAAAACGAAGTGGCTCGCAAAAAGAAAGTCGTTCTGGTGACGGATTTGCTCATCGGGCGGGGCGGAATGGAAAACGTAACAAGCCAAATCGTATCTGAATTTAAAAAGAGCGATGAGTTTGATGCCGGATTCTTCGTGATTAACAGTGGCGAAAAAACGCAGTCCAGAACGTGGTTGGATAATGCTGTCTTCCATGAAAGTGTGTGTAAATTAAGAAATAAAAAAATCAAAAACTTTATACATACGCTCAGACTGATGTTCTTTATTAAGAAACATAAACCTGATCACGTTATTACGCTCAATACTATCCCTAATCTGATGGCGTATCGCGCAATCAAATATTCAGGACAGAAATCTGTTTTGTCGACCTGGATGCATCTTCCTCCCAAAGAAAGATACCGTCCGCATTATCTTTTGTCTGCACGTCATCATTTCGCCATCAGCGGGGAGATTAAGAATCAACTCGTGGCCCTGGGCGTCGCTCCGGCCGATGTTGATGTAGTGTTTAATCCGGTTAAAAAGACAGAAGTCGTTATTCCAAGACCCTCTCATCTTCGAATCCTGTACGTAGGCCGGATTCATTTCGAAAGGCAAAAACAGTTAAAAGATTTGTTCGATGCTGTCCGGAAAATCAACATTCCCTGGTCCCTGGAAATTGTCGGTGACGGAGAGGATGTGGCTGAATGCCAGGCTTATACGCATACGCTGGGTATTTCAGGCCATGTTACATGGCATGGCTGGCAAAGTGATCCCTGGAAATATGTCGAGGAAAGCATTCGGGAAGTTAGCTGTCTGGCGATGACCTCGAATTTCGAAGGGTTCCCGCTTGTCTTGCTGGAGGCTATTTCCCGCGGGATCTATTGTATTTCTTCCGATTGCGTCAGCGGTCCATCCGAAATAATTGAAAACAATATAAATGGCAGGCTTTATCCGCAAAATGATAGTGTGCGTCTCTCTGAAATTCTGCAACAAACCGGCATGGCTGTGGCCCTGCCCGAACATGCTTTAATCAAAGAAAGCATAGGGAAATTTTATGAAGACAAGTATATGGAAAACTTCAAGATGATCCTTAATAAAATCTCTGAGGATAAAAATGCTTAACCACAATGAAACACGGATTTTGAAAATAATTGTTAACACGACTGTCATTGGACTGTGTATTTCACTGGCGTTAAGTATGTTTGTCACAGGCTTACCTCAGAAGATCTTTTACGTCTTATCGTATGTTTCTTTTTTCACTGTTTTGTATGCATTTTTTAAAAAACATTTCGCCTGCAAGAGTGAGAGATTTTACCTCGGCATATTCCTTTCGCTGGTGTTTTTAGCCGTTGTCAGGTTTACCTGGGCCATGATATTCAAACATGATGGCGTCACGCCGTCCCCGGCCAGTGCGGGTATCATTAATAATTATTTATTGGGCAGCAAAAGGATCCTTCTGGGTGCCTTTATTTTGCTCTGTTTTTCTGTCTACGGTTTTCTGGTGACGAAAAGAACCATCCTGTTAAGCAAGATCATCATCACCATCGGGTTGATGATTACGCTGGGAGTCGGGTTACATGAGCATCTTACGCTTAACGAACGCATTAAACTGACCACGGATGCGGCCTCCATATCGTCTTATATGGTTATCTTCATTTACTGTGCGCATCTTGGTTTAAGCCGTCTGGAGCATAATGCGTCTTCTAAAATTTTAGATTTAATCGCGTTTGTCGTGACTTTCGCTATTTTGTATTTATGCGGAACGAGAATAACCGTTCTGGCGCTTATTTTCCTCAAGATTACCTTTATGCTGATTGAGTATAAAATCAACCTGATCAGGAACTGGCGCGTAACCGGACTTATTATTCTGGCCATTGCCGTTATTATGGGTGTTACAGGAAAACGCTGGGCGCAAGGGATCAATGATATTCAGGAATATGATGTTCAAAGTTCCACATCCTTAGGTGCGCGGATGGCAATCTGGGAAAGTGGAAACTTTTTCCTGCATAGCCATTTAGGCTTTTCATCGCCGGATGAAAGAACCGAAATCGCGCGGAAATTCATTAAAACGAATCATCCTGAAAATATTGAGGGATATACCAATGTTCAGTACAACATGCATAATGAATTCCTCGAAGTCACCACTTTGCAGGGGCTCTTAGGCACATTATCGTTGCTATTAATCTATGGCGTTATCATTGTCGGTGGCATCAGGAAATGCGATATAAAAGGCGTGATGATACCGTTTATTGTGTTGTTTATTACCGGGCTGACCGATTCAGTGATTTTGAATAGCCAGACGGCCACACTATTTGTCATTGCGCTGGCGATTTGCAGCCTCAAACCTTTCAAAGCAGTGAAATGATTTTTATACCAGCATCAGGGCCCGCTTTGGGCCCTGATGCTGAATGCCTGCCAGTATCATCCTTTCCGATAACTCACTTATTCAAATTCACCACCGCCTGGCGGATGGCGTATTCGTAGCCCTGAATGCCGAAACCGCAGATGACACCGACGGAAACGTCGGAGAGGAATGAGTGGTGGCGGAACGCGTCGCGTTTATGCACGTTGGTGATGTGCACTTCATATAGCGGCAGGCTTACGGCGGTGACCGCGTCGCGGATGGCGACCGAGGTATGGGTCCAGGCGGCGGCGTTCAGCACAATGGCATCGGCAGAGCCGCGACAGGCCTGAATGCGGTCGATCAAATCGCCTTCGTGGTTGGTCTGGAAAAATTCGATTTCCGCACCGCAGCTTTTTCCGGTCTGATGACACAGTGTTTCGATGGTGGCCAGCGTGTCATAACCGTAAGTTTCCGGTTCGCGGGTGCCGAGCAGATTCAGGTTCGGGCCGTTAAAGACGGCAATTTTGTAGTTCATCGGGTCTTCCTTTCTTCAGTAATCTGCAAAACCAAACAGGTCTTTTGGTGTCTGCCACAGGATCTGGTGCCGCGTTTTCTCATCCGGGAATAACTGTTCCACCAGCATCAGCAACGTGCCGAGGTCCATCCGGTGTTCTGCGCGCAGGAACGGCCAGTCGGAACCCCACATGCAATGTTCAGCGCCGAATGCCTCAAGCAGCGCGTGCTGATAAGTGTGGCCGTCCTGATACGGAAAAGGCTGACGGCTGAATTTCGATAAGCCGGACAGTTTCACCCAGGTGCGTTGCTGGCTCGCGAGCTGCAACAGCGCCTGAAACGCCGGTTGCTGCAAACCTTTCGTCACATCGGGGCGGCCTGAGTGATCGATGAGCAGGCGGGTTTTCGTGCGGTTGATCAGCGGCAAAAGTGCCAGCAACTGGTCGCCTTGTACCTGAATGGCGGCGAACATGTCCAGTTCGGTCAGGCGCCCCATCAGGGCATCGAGGTGTAAAAAAGGTGCCGTGCCGAGCATCGCCACATTCATCGCGATACCGACCACGCCGGCCTGTTTGAGCGCGGCGAGTCTTTCCAGCGGAAGTTCAAAAGGTACCACGGCGATGCCCCTGAAGCGGCCATTGCCTTTTTCCAGCGCATCCAGCAGGCATGAGCTGTCAGTGTTATACCCTGACGTCGGGCCGACAATCAGGGAGTGGCGGATGTTGTAGGCTTGCATCACCGCGCGGTAATAATCGGCGGTGCCAATCTCGTGCCCTTCCGGACGGTACGGCGTGTCCGGAAGGTACGGGAAGCGCGCCGGATCAAACACGTGATGATGGGTGTCGATCTTGGGTTGCTCAAATATCGTCATGCTTTCGCTTTACCTGCTACAGAGTAGAGAACTTGCTGATTGCGGGTCTTCTGGAATTCCTCCAGCGTTTCACCGCGCATCGCGGAATAAATATGTAAGTTGGACACGCCCACCACGGCACCGAGTTTTTCCAGCAGGAAGAAGCTCACGCCGTAATGAATCATCCCGCGCCAGTCGAGTTCGCGCAGGAGTTTTTGTTCATCAGCGGTCAGTTTGTTTTCGGCAAACATCGCGTTCTGGTCAGTGAGGAAACGCTCGCGCCACGCGGGCTGGATCAGGCGATGCAGGAACCGGTTCATCCGGAAGGCTTTCAGGCTGCGCGCCTGGGTAAACGGATAGGTGCCCGGCAGTTTTTCCACGCCCGCCAGCTGTTGTGCGATTTTATCGCGCTGGCGCTGCTGCACGTCCACCGGTGCTTCACGGGACTGATTTTCGAGGATCAGCGTCGCAATACCGGTCATCGACGGCAGGTAATAGGCCTGATGCAGTTTCTTCACGTTGGCGGAAAGTGCACCGCGCATCACCAGCCACATGATGACTTCCGAACCTTCCAGCCCGCCGAGCGTGGCGAACTCCGCCAGCGTCATTTCAGTCAGACGTTCCGGGTCGTTCACGATCATATCGACAAACTGTTCGTCCCACTGCGGGTTGTTAAAGCCGCAACGTTCGCCGTGAACCTGATGGGAAACGCCGCCGGTGGCAACAATCGCCACGTTCAGATCTTCCGGAAAACTTTCGATGGCGCGGCGCAGCGCCTGACCGAGTTTGTAGCAACGGCGAGCCGTCGGGATCGGGAACTGCAACACGCCGATTTGCAGCGGAACGATTTGCGTCGGCCAGCCGCCTTCATGCGGCATCAGCGCGGAAAGCGGTGAAAACAGGCCGTGATCCAGCGGTTTGTCCTGGAAGAACGACATATCAAATTCGTCCGCCATCAGGCTGGCACCGATGTGCTGAGACAGCGCCGCATGGCCTTTCACCGGCGGCAGGTCGCGCGGGCCGCCGCCTTCATCCGCGACTTCGTAGTGGTCATCAATGCCTAACGTAAACGCCGAATAGTGATCAAAGAAAAAGGACGTGACGTGGTCGTTGAAGATATACACCAGCGCGTCGGGTTTCTTTTCTTCGAGCCATTTTTGCATCGGCGCAAAACTCTCGAAAATCGGTGCCCAGGCGCTTTCGTCCTGTTTGTTATGATCCACTGCGAAACCGATAGTCGGGGTATGTGAAACCGCTAAACCGCCTATGATCTTAGCCATCTTAAATCCTCTGAACTTTTTGTAGGGTAATCGCAACGCAGCCGCTGCGTCAGTGTATTTATGTTTCTAATTATCAGGAGGCTAACGCAAGGTTAGCGGATGTTCATGGTGCGCGACAACTCCGGGATGTCAGTAATATCAACGCCTTTGATCATCTCGGCCGGGTGTGCCGCGCGGTGCAAAAGAATACTCAGGCCAGCCAGCAGGGCAGGCAACGCCAGAATAATGAAGATCATGTTCTCGCCGGAGAAAACCCCCAGCAGGATGCCGCCCATAGACGAGCTGATGATGGCGCCGCTGCGGCCAATGCCGTGCATCCAGCAGACGCCGGTGGCGCGCATTTCGGTCGGGTAGAAGGCCGGGGAAAATGCCTGAAGCCCGGTCTGTGCGCCGTTAATACACACGCCGCTGATGAAGACCAGAAGCGCCAGCACGTCCGGGCCGAAGTTGCCGATACCCTGCGACAGCAGGCTTACCATGCCCATGATGTAGAAACCGGCGATGACGCGTTTCGCGGTGAATTTATCCATCAGACCACCGACCATCAGGCCGCCGAAGGTGCCGCCGAGCTGGAATAAACCGGCGACGATGGCGGCGCGTTCCAGCGAGAAACCACCGTTACGCATAATGGTTGGCAGCCAGCCGTTGAGCAGGTAAATCACAAACAGCCCCATGAAATACGTGACCCACAGGACAATCGTGCCTTTGGCGTAACCGTTGGTGAACAACTGAAAGACTTTGGCTTTTTTCTGAATCACCGGCGCCTTCAGGACGAATTTAGTTTCCGCGCTGAACAGGCCACCGGCGCGGGTCAGCACTTTGGCAATCTTCTCTTTCGCAACGTTGCGCACCACCATGTACATCGCCGATTCCGGCAGGATCCACATCAGCAATGGCAGCATCAGCAGCGGCACAATGCCGCCTGCGAAGATCACCGCTTTCCAGCCAAAATGCGGTAACAAACCGGCGGCGACAAAGCCACCGGCACCGGATCCGACGTTAAAGCCGCTGTACATCACGGTGATCATCAGGCTGCGGCGGCGCTCAGGCATGTATTCCGAGACCAGCGTGACGGTGTTGGGCATGACCGCGCCTAAACCGAGGCCGGTGAGAAAGCGCAAAATAGCCATTTCCATCGGCGTGCGGGCGAAGGTGCTCAGCAGGCTGAACAGGGCGAAGCAGAGAATGGACCACATCAGGACGCGTTTTCGTCCAAACCGGTCGGCGTTTGGCCCGGCAATCAGCGCACCGATGGCGACGCCGAACATGGCAGCACCCAGGATCGGCCCCATTTCCGCACGGCTGATACCCCAGTCTTCAATCAGCGCCGGGGCGATAAAACCCATCACCGCCGCGTCGTAGCCGTCGAACATTATGATGATGAAACACAGCCCCAGAACCACCCATTGATATTTTGATATCGGGCGTTCGTCTATCCACGTTTTAACATCCACGATGGTGTTGTTGCTCATAGGGTACGCTCTCTGTTTTTTTTATTAATATGTGATCGGATTAAAACTTTGAAAAAATACTCACTGACTTCCGGAGCACACCGGCGTGCCGTGATGGGGTTTTATTAAAATTATTTTTTTATTAAACAATGAGTTGGTTATTCATTGTGGTGCTTCCTGATAACCAACTTAGGGGCTGGAAAGCGTGCTGTCTGCCATAAAATCATTATGCAGGTATGAGTTTTGTTTATCACGACGGGTAACCGAATAACGGCAGGCTGGCTGCCGTCGGAGGGAGTTAATGTGAAAATGCAAAGAGAGCGGGGAGAAAAGGGCGGAGAAAATTTATTCCGGCATGCCCCAAAAGCAGTCGTCATCGAGGGTGACGGAGGCGATTTTTTGCACCGGTCCGCGCATGCTGACCTGAAAATCACCGCTGAAGCTTATCGCCAGTGTGCCGCCCGGCATATGCACCGTGACGTTGTCGTCCACGTGTCCGAGTTTGCGCATGGCGCTGGCGGCGGCGCAACTGCTGCTGCCGGACGCCAGCGTGTAACCGGCTCCGCGTTCCCAGATCCCGATGCTGATATTGTTGCGATCCAGCACTTCAACAAACTGCACGTTGGTGCGTTTCGGGAAAATCGCCAGCGTTTCTATTTCTCCGCCCAGTTGTCTGACTAAATCCAGGTCGAGCTTTTTCACCAATATCACGCAATGCGGATTGCCCATCGACACCAGTGTGGCGCTGAGCTGATGGCCGCCGACGACCAGCGGAAACGCCAGCGCGTCGTCGCCTTCGACGCTCGCCGGTAACGCCGACGGCGAAAATTTTGCCTGCCCCATATCCACAATCACCTGATGCGCGCCTTCGGCGACTTCGCAACGCACCTGACCGCCCAGCGTATTCACCAGAAAAGGCGCATGCCCGACGCGGCCAATATCAGACAGATAACGGGCGTAAATACGCAGGCCGTTGCCGCTTTTCTCCGCCTCGGATCCGTCGGGATTGATGATGCGCAATGTCGGGATTTCTGCGTCATCGATGTCGATCAGTAATCCGTCAGAACCGATGCCGTAATGGCGGTCACAGATGCGCTGAATTTGCTGATTTGTCAGCAGGCTGGCGACGCTGTGATGGCAGACCAGATAATCGTTACCCAGCCCGTGATAGCGGTGAAAAAGCATGTTTGTGATCCCAATATATTCATCATTGATATGAATACATGTAATGGGAAAACGGCGGTTTGTCAGCTTTATTTTGACTGGATTTACCACGCGGATTCCCGGGCTGATGAGTTCACGAATGTAAAATTCGCGCCGCGTGTGGTAATAAACACTTTCGCCGGTTATTCCGCGAGCCACAACAAGGAGTTATTCATGGAAACCTTTACCGTTCCGGTGGCCTTTCCGCCACTGAAAATCGTGACGCCCCGCCTGACGCTGCGGCAGTGGCGCGACAGCGATGCCGATCCGTTTGCCGAAATGAATGCTGACCCGCGGGTGATGGAGTTTTTTCCGTCCACAATGACCCGTGAAAAAAGCGACGAGATGCTCACCCGTTGCCGGGATTTGATTGCGGTGCGCGGCTGGGGGATCTGGGCGGTTGAGCTGCGTGAAACCGGTGAGTTTATCGGTTTTGTTGGCCTGCATACGCCCGGTTATGATTTGCCGTTTACGCCGTGTGTGGAAATCGGCTGGCGGCTTCGTGCTGACGTGTGGGGAAAAGGCTATTGCAGCGAGGCGGCGCATGCAGCGCTGAATGCCGGATTTGAACAGCTCGGGCTGGATGAAATCGTGGCCTTTACAGCCTTACCGAATGTGCGCTCGCAGGCGGTGATGAAGAAAATGGGGATGACGTGTGACATCAGCGAAAACTTCAACCATCCGGCGGTAGAGAAGGGAAGCTGGCTTGAGGAGCATTGCCTGTACCGGCTCAAACGCGGATATCTCGCATAAAGAAAAGGGCCTTAGCGGCCCTTTTTGCTGTCTGCTGGTTTAACTGCGCGCGCATCCCGGTTTCTGAAACGCCGGTTTTACCCCCGCTGCGCCGCTGAAGGGCTGGCCGTCGATGGCGTCGTGCGTTCTCAGGCCGGAAGGGCGGATCCAACGCTGTACCCGGGAAGGCATATCAAAGCCAATCAGTAAAATAACGACAAACGTCAGGCTGAATGACAGCGAACCCAGCGCAGTACCGAGGCTGAGATGCTGGGAAATAGACGCGCCCAGTATCGGTGCCAGTGCGCCGCCCAGCGCACCGACGTTATAGGTGAAACCCAGACCGGCCGCGCGCTGTTCGGTATCAAAATAACCGCCGAGCAGTTTAGGCAGTAAACCCGCAATGCCCTGACCGAGCATTTGCTGTAAGAACAGCAGCCCGCCGAGGAAAAGCATGTCCGAACCTTTGATGGCGAACAGCGGAATAATCAGCAACTGAGAAATCAGCAGGCTGGTGACGTAGGCTTTGCGCGTGCCCAGCCAGTCGCCGAGGAAGCCGCCAACGCAACAGCCGACCGCCGCGCCGAACCCGCTGAAGAACAGGACGTTACCGACGGTATGCGGGTCATAACCCAGATCTATTTTCAGGTAGGTCGGTAACAATGCCTGGATCGGCCACGAATACAGAAAGGCGCAAAACACCACCAGCATCAGCATCACACCGGTCGGCCAGCGTTCGCCGCTGGTTTGCACCATGAAGCAGATGAAAATGGCGGCGCAGGAAATGCCGAGCACGGCGATGAAAGGCGCAGACACCATGCCGGTGAAACAGGCGTACAGCGCCGCGGCGGCAAAAAGAGTCAGCCCGATATTGAGATAACTGAGGCGGCTGCGATAGAGAATATCGACCATATTGCGGTCACTGTGTTGTTTGTTTTGCTGGTTTTTGCGCTGAGATTCTTTCCAGTCTTCGGCTTCGGGCAGGTTTTTACGCAGCCACAGCGCGAACACGATCGGCAGTAATCCGATGTAAAACAGCATCCGCCAGCCGAAAGCCGGAACGATGTAACTGTATGCCTGCGCCGCCAGCACGGCACCGATCGAGAAGCCCGAAATCAGGAATCCGCTGGCCTTGTTACGCATGTTTTTCGGCCAGCTTTCCATCACGTAGGTTGAGCTGGAGCCGTACTCGCCCGCCATGCCGATGCCGATAATCAGGCGTGCGATAAATAATGTGGTGTAACCCGGAGCCAGCCCGCAGGCCAGCGTGCCGCAGGAAAACAGGACGATGCTGGTGATCATCGCCAGCTTGCGGCCATACCGGTCGCCCATCGCGCCGAGCACTAATCCGCCAAACCAGCGGGAGATGAAGGCAGCGGAAATCAGGCTGCTGGCCTGTAAAAGCGTCAGGCCGAACTCCTGTTTAATGTCCGTCAGCACCAGCGTGATAATCACAAAATCAAACCCGTCCAGGGCGTAACCGACCCAGGCGGCGGCGAAGGCTTTCCATTGCGCAGGTGACAATTGTTTGTACCAGCGGGGCGCTTTTGTCTCTGGCCTGTCAGCACGAGGCTGTAATGAATTGCTCATATCGTCGCTCTCTCCACATCCCGTCGGTCACGGGCAAAATTGTTGTCAGGGGTCGCTCATCGTCTCTGTTTTCGTCTTCGGGTTATTTCGTGTTTTGCTCCAAGCGAAATGTTAATTAGGAGTAAAACTCCATTTGAGTGTATTAGATCGCTCCGGCATTTCAATCACGGACTGAGAAAAGTGTGATAAAGAAGGTGAAATGCTGAACAGGGAAAGATAAGCAGCAGGATGGAGAGGTCAGAAGGCGCGCTGAAAAAGGATCAGCGCGATGAAAGCCTGAAAATGCGGCAGGAAATGGTTTTAGCGGGTGCCGTGCTGGCTGATGGCCTGCGTGGTTTTACGTTTGGTTTGCTCCGCCTGCACCGGATCGGCTTTCACCAGCAGCGCGTAAATCAGGTCAAGAACGAACAGTTGTGCGATTTTGGTGCCGATGGAGTCGCCCTGCAACTGACCCTGCTTGTTGCCGTTAATCAGCACGTAATCGGCCATGCCGGTGATGGGAGAACCGACATTGTGAGTCAGCGCGACGGTGGTCGCTCCGGCTTCTTTCGCCAGTTTAAGCGCATGCACCGTTTCGGCGGAGGTGCCCGAATGGCTGATGCCGATGGCGACATCGCCGGGCTTCATCAGCGAAGCCTGCATGTACATGAAATGATTGTTGGTCGCCGCGTCAACGCGCAGCCCGATACGCATGAGCTTGCTTTTGGCGTCTTCAGCGGTAATGCCGGAAGAGCCCAGCCCGAAAATACAAATCCGGTCAGCGGGGCGCATCAGTTTCACCACCTGTTCGACGTTTTCCAGCGACAGCAGATTAATGGTTTCGGTCAGCACGTTATTGATCGCCGACTGCAATCTTCCGGCAATCGCCTGCGGGCTGTCGGCGTCCTGAACATCGGCGTCCAGGAGGCTTTCTTCAGGATCCGGACGCGTCGCCACTTCGATCGCCAGATCCATTTTGAAATCCTGAAAACCTTTGTAACCCAGCGTGCGGCAGAAACGAATAATCGTGGCTTCACCGGCCTGCGTGAGGGTGGAAAGTTCAGCGAGGGAAAGTTGCGTGACTTTGGAAGGTTCGGCCTGAATATAAACCGCAATGCGCTGCGCGGAGCGGGTCAGGCTGTTTCGCATCGCCCCCAGAGCATCAAGAATTTTACCTGGTTTGAAATGTTGAGCACCCGTTTTCACGTGGACACCTCGGGGGAAAGAGTGACAGAAACAATGATTTAACCGGTGCACATCATTACATAGTTGGCTGACTCCGTGAAGCCTGATTACCGCCGCGCAGGGCTACAGCGTGGCTCTGGCCCATAACGCCGCGCCGATTAAACCGCTGTCCTGCCGGTGATGCGCCGGAAGCAGCGCAACCCGGTAAATCGCCGGTAACTGGTTAAGCGCATGCGCCACTTTTTCCCGATACCCTTCCGCCAGCCCGACGCTGCCGCCCATCATGACGACGTCCAGATCCAGCGAGATATGCATGTCCGCCAGCATTGACGCAACGGCCGCCGCTGAACGACCGATCACCCGTTGCGCCTTGCTGTTACCCGCGCGGGCGCGTTCGAAAACCTGTTCCGCGCCCAGCGGTCTGGCGTTCTCCATCATCGCATGGCCGATGGCGGTGCCTGATGCGACGCTTTCGACACAACCGCGACGCCCGCAGCCGCACAGCCCGCCCTGCGGATCAAACGCGGTATGGCCGATGTGCCCGGCGAGCCCGTTGCGGCCGGTTAATAATTTTCTGTTCCAGATAATTCCGCCGCCCACGCCGGTTGAGACAGTGACAAACAGCGCGTTATCGCAGGTTTCCTGCACGGCCTGATATTCCGCCCACGCCGCGGCCTGTCCGTCATTGAGCACGACATTCGGTAAATCCGCTACGGCGCGGATGCAGTCCTGCAGAGGAAACCCCGCCAGCCCGCCGAGATTCGCCGGGTTCAGCGCGGTCAGCCGCCCCTGGCTGATAATGCCGGTCGAGGCAGCGGCAATCAGATCCACCCGGTTACGCCATGGCGTAATCAGTTTTTCCAGCGCGCCGGCTAACCCGGCGGCATCACCGTGCGGCGTGGCGATCTGCTGACGTTCAGACAGCGTGCCGTCTTCCGCCACAATGGCCGCCGCAATTTTTGTCCCGCCAATATCCAGTGCTAACGCGTTTCCCATCTGAGTTTTCCTCACAAAACTGAATGCCGGTCACTAACATGAAGCGGTAACCGCGATTTGCGCCATTGCGCGCTGAGAACAAAAGATCTACCATGATTGGAGTTATACTTCATTTAAAATTTAATATTGGAGTTTTAAGTTCATGGTAAAGACAAACGTGCGCAACATGAATGATCTCCTGACCCGGCTTGCCCGCGGGCTGATCGTTTCCTGCCAGCCGGTGCCCGGCAGTGCCATGGACAAACCGGAAATCGTCGCCGCGATGGCGTGCGCAGCGCTCGACGGCGGGGCGGTGGCGCTGCGTATTGAAGGCATTCGCAACATTGAAGCGGTGCGCCGGTCAACGGATGCACCGGTTATCGGCATTATTAAACGCGACCTGCCGGATTCTGACGTGCGGATCACGCCGTGGCCGGAAGACGTGGACGCGCTGAGCGCCGCCGGAGCCGACATTATTGCTTTTGACGTCACGCAGCGTTTTCGCCCCGTGCCGGTTGAGGCGTTATATCAGCGCGCCCGCGAAGCGGGATGCCTGACGATGGCCGACGCATCATGCCTTGAAGATGGCCTGCTGGCGCAAAAACTTGGCTGTGATTTTATCGGCACGACGCTCTCGGGCTATACCCAAACGCCGGTGCCCGAAACGCCGGATATCGCGCTGGTCCGCGCACTGGCGCAGGCCGGATGCCGGGTGATTGCCGAAGGCCGTTACAACTCCCCCGCGCTGGCCGCTGAAGTGATGGCGGCGGGCGCTTACGCCGTTACCGTCGGATCTGCCGTGACGCGTATCGAACATATTTGCGGCTGGTTTTGTGAGGCCATTGCGCAAAACGAACAGAACAAACTGACCGGTTTCTGAAAAAACGGACTGATTCCCTTAACTTCCCATTGATGAGAAAGCACATGAAAAAATTAACAGGTCTGATTGCTGCTCCACACACGCCGTTTGATGCGCAGGGTGAGGTGAATTTTCCGGTCATCGATCAGATAGCGGAACATCTGGTGAACGAAGGCGTGAAGGGCGTTTACGTCTGTGGAACTACCGGTGAAGGCATTCACTGTTCAGTTGAAGAACGTAAAAAAATAGCCGAACGCTGGGTGAAAGCCGCGCAGGGCAAATTAAGCATTACGCTGCACACCGGCGCACTCAGTATTAAAGACGCGGTGGAATTATCGCGCCACGCCGAAACGCTGGATATTTTTGCCACGTCGGTTATCGGGCCGTGCTTCTTTAAACCGGCAAACGTGGATGACCTGATTGATTACTGCCAGGCGATAGCGTCGGCGGCACCGTCAAAAGGTTTCTATTATTACCATTCCGGCATGTCTGGCGTGAATCTGGATATGGAACAGTTCCTGATCAAAGGCGGATCCAAAATCCCGAACCTGTCCGGCATTAAATTCAACAGCGCAGATTTGTATGAATTCCAGCGCTGCCAGCGCGTCAGCGGCGGTAAATTCGATATTCCGTTTGGCGTAGACGAACATCTGCCCGGCGGTCTGGCCGTCGGTGCCACCGGCGCAGTAGGCAGCACCTATAACTACGCCGCGCCGCTGTTCCATAAAATCATTGAAGACTTTAACGCCGGGAATCAGACCGCCGTCCGTCAGGGCATGGATCGCGTTGTGGCGCTGATCTGCGTACTGGTGGAGTTCGGCGGTGTCGCCGCAGGCAAAGCCGCGATGAAACTGCACGGCATCGACGCCGGCAACCCGCGCCTTCCGCTGCGCGCACTGACCCGGGAACAAAAGCAAACCGTCGAAAACCGCATGCGCGATGCATTAGGTTTATAGCCCGGGAGTTCGTTGCTAAACCCCCTCCCAACCTCCCCCTTCGCAGGGGGAGGAGCAAAAACTATCCTTCTATTCTCCCCATCACTGATGCCCCCACCAGCCCGCCAGCTGTCAGAAATTTCCCCGGTACCAGCAGTGTCTCCGCATAATTATGTAAAACTCCTTTACGCACCGCCTGATCCAGCGCCGCAATCAGCGCCGTTGCAGACGCCAGGCCGCCGCCCGCGACAATCCGTGAAGGGCCGAGAATATTCACCAGCAGCGCCAGCGGTTCGGATACGATTTGCAGCCAGGCGTTTACCGTCAGCCCGCAGGCCGCATTACCGGCTTGCCAGCCGCTGACGATCTCCAGGCTGGTTTTATCCTGCTGATGGAAATGCTTATGCAGGCGCTCAAGGCCGCGTGCGGCACCCAGCATATCGAGGCAACCGGTCTGACCGCAGCCGCATTTGAGGCGCGGAACGGCGTAGGTTTCGCCGTCAATCATGACTTCGGTGCGCGTGATGGCGCCGTGTCCCCATTCGCCGGTGACGCCACCGTGGCCGCGAACCAGATGGCCGTTAATGACCACGCCGCCGCCGACGCCGGTACCCAAAATAATCGCCACAACCACCGCATGATTTTGCGCGTTTCCGGCATGGGCTTCGGCCAGTGCAAAACAGTCGGCGTCGTTGGCGGCGGTGACCGGGCGGTTCAGCGCCGCGCTCAGATCTTTTGCCAGTGAACGTCCGGTGAAGGCCGGAATGTTGGTCGCCAGCAGTTCGCCGGTTTGCGGAGAAACCAGCCCGGCGGTGGAAATCGCCAGCGGGGCAGACGCGGGTAAATCACCGCCAAACTGTGTGATGAAGTTTTGCATTGCCGCCACGAAATCATCCCACGACGAAACGGGTGTCGGCACTTTGCCGCATTCTTCCACTTCGCCGGAAGCACGTGAAACGCCAAACTTAATAAATGAACCGCCGATATCGGCGCAGAAAACCGCAGAACTCATGAGCGTGTGTCCAGTAAGTCGCGCAGCCCGTCGCCCAGTACGTTAAAACCAAGCACGGTCAGCATAATGGCCAGACCCGGGAACAGCGAAAGGTAAATATTAATGCCGAGGAAGTTACGGCCATCGCTCATCATGGTACCCCATTCCGGCATCGGCGGTTGCACGCCTAAACCTAAAAATGAGAGGCTGGCGGCGGCCAGAATAACGGTGCCCGCGGTCAGCGTCGATTGCACAATGATCGGGCCGATGGCGTTGCGCAGAATGTAATGGACAATAATCCGGTAATTCGACAAGCCGAGTGCCTGCGCGGCTTCGACGTATTCCATCTGCTTTAAACCGAGCGTGAGGTTACGGCTCAGACGCGCATAGACCGGGATCGCAAACAGGGAAATGGCGATCAGTAGGTTGACCAGCCCGCCGCCGAGAATGCTGACCACCAGAATTGCCAGCACGATGCCCGGAAACGCAAACAGCATGTCCATAAACCACATGATGATCATGTCGGTATAACGACCGGCCATACCGGCAATAATCCCTAACGGAATGCCGATAATCATCGCCAGCCCGACGCTCAGCACCACTTCGACAATGGAAATCCGGGCGCCGTAAATGACGCGGGCAAAGATATCGCGGCCGTAATCGTCGGTGCCAAACCAGTGATCGGCGTTTGGCGCGAGCAGGGTATCAATCAGATCCTGTGCGTAAGGATCGTGGCGGGCAATCAGCGGCGCGAATAACCCCATCAGGACGATCAGGCCGACAATCAGGCCGCCGAGCGTCACCGCAGGATGACGCCAGCACCAGCGAAACAACCGCAGCGTGCGCGGTTTGCGACGGGGTAATTGCGTGATAATGGCAGACATTAGTCGAACCTTATTTTTGGATTCAGGAAGGCTATCAGTAATTCACCGAGCAGGTTCATCACCACCACGCCGCAAACGGCCACCAGCGCGACGCCCTGGATCACCGGATAATCACGATAGCGCACGGAATCGACCAGCAGACGGCCAATGCCCGGCCAGTTGAAGACGGATTCCGTGACCACCGCGCCGCCAATCAGACTGCCGAAATTGAGCGCCACAATGGTGACAATCGGGATCAGCGCGTTGCGAAAGGCGTGGCTGCAATAAACCGTGGTGGCGGATAACCCTTTGGCGCGCGCGGTACGGATATAATCTTCCGACAAGACGTCGAGCATGCTCGAACGCGTCATGCGTGCCATCACGGCCATCGGTAAAACCGCCAGCGTGACGGAGGGCAAAATGTAGCTTTTCCACGACGTGGCACCGAGCAGCGGCAGCCAGCCGAGATTCACCGAAAAGGTATTCATTGCCATCAGCCCGAGCCAGAAGTTGGCGATGGACGCACCGGCAATCGCCAGCAGCATCACGCCAAAATCCGGCCAGCGGTTGCGGTAAACCGCGCCTATCATGCCCGCCGGAACGCCAATCGCTACCGCCAGGAAATATGACAGCACGGCGAGCATCAGGGTGTAAGGCATACGCTCGCCGATTTCCTGCGTCACCGGTTGTTGCGACTGCAACGAGACGCCGAGATTGCCGTGCAGCACATTACCGGCAAAATGCAGGTATTGCGTGACCAGCGGCTGATCCAGTCCGAGGCGCACGCGCATGGCGTCCACCGCTTCCTGTGTGGCTTCAGGCCCGGCCATCAGGCGTGCCGGATCGCCCGGCAGCGCGCGGATGGACACAAAAATCAGCATCGAAACCCCGATCAGGATGATCGGGAAAGCGATTAGCTTTTTGGCAAGATAGGCTTTCATCACTCTTTTCCACCGTAAATGACGCTGTTATTTTTTCTGTGCGTCTTTGACCACGATCTGACCGCCCGGAATCATCGTCACGCCGGAAATCCCGGTGCCGGTGGCGTACAAATCATTCTGGTAGTACAGCAAGACCTGTGGCGCCTGCTGGTTGATTTCTTTCTGCGCCTCGACGTAAATCGCGTTGCGGGTATTTTCATCCAGCGTTGACGCGGCTTTATCTAACATTTCATCGAGTTTCGGATCGTTAAAGAAGCCGAGGTTTGCGCCGCCGGGTGCGAAGCTTTTGCTGTAATACAGCGGACGAAGTTGCAGGTCTGCGCCGTTCGCGCCGGAAGACCATGACGCCAGAATTGCGCCGGTGTTATCGGCTTTTTTCCCGGCCTGATCGGCAAACGCGGCTTTGGTCCATACGCCGCTTTCCATAATGCGTACGTCCAGTTTCACGCCAATTTTCGCCCACATGCTTTGCAGCACCTGGCCGATCCGCGCGTCCTGACCTTGTACCGCAATCGACATGCTGAATCCGTCAGCGACACCGGCTTCTTTTAACAGCGCTTTGGCTTTGGCGAGATCCAGCGGATACGGGTTCAGCGTTTTGTCATAACCGGCGGTAACCGGTGCCAGCGGGGAATTCGCCGGTTGCGCGAAGCCGGACATGATGGCGCGCACCAGCCCGTCGCGGTCGGTGGCGTAGTTCAACGCCTGACGGACGCGAACGTCGCCAAGCGGTTTGAGATCGGTGTTGAGCGCGACCCAGAACACGGCGGCACCCGGGCTTTCGTGCAGGCTGAATTTCGGATTGTTTTTCAGTACGCGGGCGAACTGCGGCGGCACCGGGTTGATGACGTCGGTTTCACCGGCCTGCAACGCCATGTTCATGACTGACGGCTCGGCGCTCCACGTCCATTTGATGTCGTCCGGCCCGGCGGCTTTATCGCCCCAGTAGCCCGGATATTTTTCTTCCAGCACGAATTCGCCGGTTTTGTACTGCACCATTTTGTACGGGCCGGTGCCGACGGCTTTGCTGTCGAGCGTGCCGGTTTTATCCGCCGCCGGGCTGACCATCAGACACGCGCCGGTGGTGAGTAAATTGAGGAAGGCCGGATACGGTTTTTTCAGTTTGAAGACAACGGTGGATTCGTCGGTTTTGGTCACGCTGTCGAGGAAGGTGCGAAGACGTCCGCTGGCGGCCAGCCCGCGTTTGGTGTCGAGATGGCGGGCGAAGTTGGCGACTACGGCGTCGGCGTTAAACGGCGTGCCGTCGTGGAATGTTACACCGCTGCGCAGTTTGAATGTCCAGACCAGACCGCTTTCATCGCTGCTCCATGAGGTGGCGAGCGCGGCTTCCGGTTTCAGCTGAGGCGACATGCGCAGCAGACCTTCGTACATCGGATCCAGCACCGTGCCGGTAAACGTGGCGGTCTGGTTGCCCGGGTCCATGCTGCGCGGCGCTTCGTTTTGCATCACGTTCAGCGTGGCGGCGAAAACCGGCAGCGAAAACGCGGCGAGAAGGGCGCTGCTCAGCAGTGATAACTGCACGGGACGCCGGATGTAACGGGTAATCTTCATGTTCTGCCCTCTGCGTGAAAAATCGGATTAAGTGGTTCTGGCTACGTCGTTTTATTGCGTTATTCGACAGATCTCATTACAAGACATTTTTTAACAAATAGTTCATATGAAATACTTATGTCGAAACATTTAGTTTATTTTGTGAACTAATTGGCATTGATATATCCATTTTTACCGTTTAATGTCAATGCAGATGAGCCAAAACTGAGAGCAGCGAAACGAATATGCTAACAACTTTGCAACGTCAGATATTGGGGGCGGTCAATGCCTCCGGCGGCATCAGCCGCACAGAGCTGGCGCAGCTTTCGGGAATGAGCAAGGCGGCGATAGGCGGCGTGGTTCGCGAGATGATCGACGCCGGTTTTCTGCATGAAGCCGAAACGGTACCCGGCAGCGGGCAGGGAAGGCCGTCGGTGCGCCTTGTGGTTCACCCGGACGGCGCGTGGTTTGCAGGCGTTTCTTTGCTGCAAAATCCGGCGCAGATGGCGCTGATCAATCTGCACGGCGAAATTCTCTCGCGGGTGTCGTTTGCGGCTGATTCTGACCCGCAGCGGCTGGCGGAAAACATCGCGCTGGCGTTGCCGGCCTTGCTTGAGCCGCATCCTGAAGCGGCCAAAAAAATGGTCGGGCTCGGGGTGACGTTATCGGGCCTGATTGATGAACATCAGTCCACCTGCGTGCAGTCGGCGCTGCTGGGCTGGCGTGATGTGCCGCTGGCCAAGCTGATTTCGCAGGCCACCGGCATGGACGTGGCGATTGAGAACGACGCTAAAGCGCTGGCGGTGAGTGAGAAAAACTTCGGTCAGGCGCGTGATCTGAGCAGTTTTACACTGGTCAGCCACGGTGCGGGGATCGGCAGCGCGCATTTCATTGCCGGAAAATTGCACCGCGGGCTGCACGGCGGTGCCGGGGAAATTGCCCACTGCACGCTGGAGCTCAACGGTTCGCCCTGCCGCTGCGGAAAGCGCGGTTGTCTGGACACGCTGGCCTCGCTCAATGCGATTGCGGAAATGGCCAGAGCCGAAGGGCTGGACGCCACCACCATCGGCGGGCTGGAACAACAGGCGATGCAGGGTGTCAGCGCGGCTATCCGCATTCTGCATCGCGCCGGTTCTGCGCTTGGCCTGGCGATATCCCATCTTATTCAGATTAATGACCCGGACATGATCCTGATTGCCCATCAGGACGCGGATTTTTCCGGCCTGTTTGGCACCGTGGTTCAGCAATCTATCGAAGCCAACGTGTTGCCGGGTAACGCCGGGAAAACGCCGGTTCGCACTTTCACCCTAAACGACGACACCTGGGCGCGCGCGGCGGCAAGCATTGCTGCGCACCGCTTTCTTGTCGGCCTGAAGCCAGTCTGAGGAATCATCAACATGCGTATAGCTGTCAGCGGTATTCATATTGAATGCAGCACTTACAACCCGGTTCTCAACGAGGAAAAGGATTTCACTGTGGTTCGTGACGCGCAGCTGCTGGCGTCGCCGCGTTTTCGTTTCCTGCAAGATTATCCGGCGACGTTTTTGCCGACAATCCACGCCCGCGCCATTGCCGGCGGGCCAGTCGCGCGGGCGACTTACGACAAATTCAAAGCGGAAATGCTGGCCGGGCTGGAAGCGCAAAAACCGTTTGATGGCCTGTATCTGGCGATGCACGGCGCGATGTATGTCGAGGGGCTGGAAGATGCGGAAGGCGACTGGATTGCCGCTGCGCGCAAAGCCGTCGGGCCGGATTGCCCGATCAGCGTCAGTTACGATTTGCACGGCAATGTTTCGCAGCGAATTATCGATGCCATTGATATGTTTTCGACGTACCGCACCGCGCCGCACATCGACGTGGAAGAAACCATGCGCCGCTCGGTGGCCATGTTAGTGAAGCATCTGCAAACCGGCGAAAAACCGACGCTGCTGTGGGTGCCGGTGCCGGTTGTACTGCCGGGCGAACGCACCAGCACGGAAGATGAACCGGCGAAAAGTTTGTATGCCCGTCTGCCGGAAATGGATGAAGTGGACGGCGTTTGGGACAGCTCGCTGATGGTCGGTTATGTCTGGGCCGATGAACCGCGTGCGACGGCGGCGGTGATCATGACCGGCACGGATCGTGCGGCGCTCGAAGTTCAGGCAACCACTCTGGCGCAGGCTTACTGGGATGTGCGTGAAGATTTCGTGTTCGGTTGTGAAACCGACACGGTGGAAGCCTGCGTGCGCAAGGCGATTGACTGCGAAACCCGTCCGGTGGTGCTGGCAGATTCCGGCGATAACCCGACCGGCGGTGGCGTCGGTGATCGTGCGGACGTGTTGCAGGAACTGATTAAGCAGTATGCGCAAAATGTGGTGGTGGCCGGAATTGCTGACGCGCCTGCGACCGACGCGGCGTTTAACGCCGGTGTCGGATCAGTATTAACGCTGACGCTGGGCGCTTCGCTGGATCACTCCAGCCCGCAGGTGAAAGGCGAGTTTGAAGTGATTTTCCTGCTCGATGCGCTGGCACCGGCTGACCGTCAGGCGGTATTGCGCACTGGCGGCATTGACGTGGTGGTGTCGGCGCGCCGTCGCCCGTATCACAACATCAGCGATTTCACCGTGCTGGAGCTGGATCCGCATACCGCCGATATCGTGGTGGTGAAATCCGGTTATCTGTCACCGGAGCTGGCGCCGATTGCCAGCCCGAATCTGATGGCGCTGTCGAACGGCGTGGTCGATCAGTTCGTCGAACGTCTTCCGCGCAACCGCAAGGCGCGCAAAACTTTCCCGTTCGACCGCGATTTCAGCTATGTGCCGCAGGTTCAGCTGTCGGCAAGGAGCAAATAAGATGAACGAGCCGCAAAACCGTCAGCCCGTGCTGAGCGTTAAGCATCTGACCACGTCCTTTCGCGGGGAAGACGACTGGCTGCCGGTGGTGCGCGATTTGTCGTTTGACGTCTATCCCGGCGAAACGCTGGCGATTGTCGGCGAATCCGGTTCGGGAAAAAGCGTAACGTCGCTGTCGGTAATGCGTCTGCTCAAGGCGCAAAGCAGCCAGATTGAAGGAGAAGTACGGCTGAATCAGCGCAGTTTGCTGGCGTTATCGGATAAGGAGATGCGCGATATTCGCGGCAACGAGATGGCGATGATTTTTCAGGAACCGATGACGTCGCTCAATCCGACGTTTAGCATCGGGCGGCAAATCGCCGAAAGCCTGAAACGTCACCGGGGAATGTCCTCTTCGCAGGCACGGGCGGAAACGCTGAAACTGCTGGAGAAGGTGCGCATTCCCAATGCGGCAAAACGGTTTGATGAATACCCGCATCAGTTTTCCGGCGGGATGCGTCAGCGCGTGATGATTGCCATGGCGCTGGCGCTGAAACCCAAACTGCTGATTGCCGATGAACCGACAACGGCGCTGGACGTGACGATTCAGGGACAGATTCTGGATTTGATTAAGACGTTGCAGGAAGAAGAGGGCATGGCCGTTTTGTTCATTACGCACGATATGGGCGTGGTGGCGGAAATCGCCGACCGGACGCTGGTGATGTATCGCGGCGAAGCGGTGGAAAGCGGGGCGACGGAGGATATTTTCCATCGCCCGCAACATCCTTATACCCGCGCGCTGCTGGCCGCCGTGCCCAAACTCGGATCAATGCGTGGCCGCGACTGGCCGCTGCGTTTCCCGCAAATCAGTCTGCAAACCGGTGAGGCGAATACGCCGCAGGAAGTGGCCGGAACGGTCGATGTCGGGCTAACGCCGCTGCTTTCGGTGAAGAATCTGAGCGCGCGTTTTCCGGTCTATGGCGGCGTATTCAGCCGTCAGGTCGGCGCGGTGCATGCGGTTGAAAACATCAGCTTCGAATTATTCCAGGGCGAAACGCTTTCACTGGTCGGGGAATCCGGCTGCGGAAAATCGACGACCGGCCGCGCCGTGACGCGTTTGCTAAAACCGCACAGCGGTGCGATTGATTTCGACGGTTTTGATGTGATGAATCTGGGTAAACGCGATATTTTGCAAATGCGTCAGCGCATCCAGATGATTTTTCAGGATCCGTTTGCCAGCCTGAATCCGCGTATGCGCATTGGCGACGCGCTGATCGAACCGATGCTGCAACACAAACTGCATAACCGCAGCGATGCGCGGGAAAAAGCGGCGTCGCTGATGCAAAAAGTCGGGCTGTCGGCGGATATGATGCGTCGTTTTCCGCATGAATTTTCCGGCGGGCAGCGTCAGCGAATTTGTATCGCCCGCGCGCTGACGTTGGATCCCAAAGTGATAGTGGCCGACGAATCGGTTTCCGCGCTGGATGTGTCTGTGAAAGCGCAGGTGGTCAATCTGCTGCTCGATTTGCAGGAAAGCATGAATCTGTCGTATCTGTTTATTTCGCACGATATGGCGGTGGTCGAGCGGGTCAGTCATCGCGTGGCGGTCATGTATCTGGGGGAAATTGTGGAGATCGGACCGCGTGCGGCAATATTCGATAATCCGCAGCATCCGTACACGCGCAAGCTGATGGCGTCAGTGCCGGTGCCAGATCCGTCGCGCAGAATGCTGAAAAGGCAGATGCAGGTCGATGAGCTGAAAAGCCCGGTGCGCGATAACGGTTATATTCCACCGCAAAGGCAGTATCAGGAAGTTTCAGCAGGACATTTTGTTCAGGTTTGAATTGGAATCTGGAAAGGTGCTTTTTGGAGAAGAGACTCAGGGATGAGTCTTGAGATGGTGGTGGGGGAAGGATTCGAACCTTCGAAGTCGATGACGGCAGATTTACAGTCTGCTCCCTTTGGCCGCTCGGGAACCCCACCACAATTTTCGTGGTCTTTACTCTTTTAAAAATCATCATGCGCTACATGGATGATTTCTCGTTACAGCGGTTAGCTGCGAACGGGGCGCATAATACCAAATGAAACGGATGTGTAAAGCGCTGAAAGCGATAAAAAAGTTCGTTTGCGGTTTTTTTGCCCTTAACGGTGCTTCTCTGAGCGAAAAGCACCGTCAGGCGCGCGGATTACAGAATAACGGTGCGGTTACCGTAAACAAATACGCGCTGCGCCAGCACGCGGTATAACGCGCGGCTGAGCACATTTTTCTCAACGTCACGGCCTGCACGCATCATATCTTCAGCGGTATAGGTGTGATCGACGTTGATAACGTCCTGCATGATGATCGGACCTTCGTCCAGATTGTCATTAACGTAGTGCGCCGTGGCACCAATCAGTTTCACGCCTCGTTCGTAAGCCTGATGATACGGACGTGCACCGATAAAGGCCGGCAGGAACGAGTGGTGAATGTTGATCACCTGATGCGGGTAATGCTGGACAAAACCTGGCGTGAGGACGCGCATGTATTTCGCCAGAACCACATAATCAGGCTGGTATTGGTCGATTTGCGCAATCATAGCGCTGTCGTGCTGTTCGCGGGTCAGGCCATCGTGGCTGACCAGATGGAACGGAATATCAAAACGCTCAACCAGCGTTTGCAGCGTATCGTGGTTACCGATAACCGCAGCAATTTCCACATCCAGACCGCCGTAAGCCGCTTTCATCAGCAGGTCGCCCAGACAATGTGCTTCCTTGGTGACCAGAATCACGATGCGGCGACGCCCGGTGCTGTTGAGTTCACGCACTGAACCGGCAGGCAGCGCGCTGTCCAGATCGGCGAGCAACGTGTTGTCGTTGAAGATCCCTTCCAGCTCCGTACGCATGAAGAAGCGCCCGGTGCGGTGATCCACAAATTCGTTGTTTTGCACGATGTTGAGTTCGTGTTTGTAGCAAATGTTAGTGATTTTGGCGATCAGACCTTTTGCGTCAGGGCAAATGGTGCGTAACACCTTAGTTTGTACGTTCTGTTGCGGCATGAGGGTGTGGATCCTGTCGAATTCTCGTATTAATTAAGCAGCCGGTTTATTTACCGCAGCACTTCTTATATTTTTTACCCGATCCGCACGGGCAGGCGTCATTGCGGCCTGTCTGCGGTTTAATTCCGTCGATATAGTACCAGCGATCTTTCAAACGAAGAAATCGCGAGCGTTCATGGATGAGATGAACTTTTTCATCACCGGGCTCGGTGAAACGCGCCGCAAACTCGACAAAGCCTTCGTTTGCATCACGTCCGTCCTGCGACGCAATAACCTGCAATCCTTGCCAGTGCGTATTGGCGAAGCCTTCCTGTAAACTGCTGCGCCATTGTTCGGGCTGACAGTCCGGGTGCCAGGTGGCGATCAGATAACTCGCATTTTGCATCGCATACGCGGTGTACCGCGAACGCATTAAGGCCGACGGAGTGGGCGCCACTTTGGTCTCAGAAAGGTACGGCTGGCAGCATTCTTCATAGGAAAGGTTGCTGCAACAAGGGCAAAGTTGTGACACGGGAACTCCTGAATCGGCTGCAGGGGCGCAGGTTGCGCTATTGAATGCACCAAAGTGATATGTTACCTAACAAACTTGCCGGGTGACAACGCGCTTCCCGGCCGATTCTTCACTATTGCGCAATATTAAGGTCATCAGATGAGCAGAAAAGTCACCATTGGCCTCGCGTTAGGCTCCGGCGCAGCAAAAGGATGGGCACATATCGGGGTGATCAATGCCCTGAAAGATATGGATATCGAGGTCGATGTGGTGGCCGGATGTTCCGTCGGCGCGCTGGTGGGCGCGGCGTATGTCAGTGGCCGCTTGCCGTCGATGGAAAGCTGGGTGCGTTCGTTCAGTTACTGGGACGTACTGCGGCTGATGGATTTCTCCTGGAAACGCGGTGGCCTGTTGCGCGGCGAGCGCGTGTTTAACGCCGTCGGGCAGATTATCCGCATCACGGATTTTGAAAAGTGTTCGAAGAAATTCGGCGCGGTGGCGACAAACCTGAGCACCGGGCGCGAGTTGTGGCTGACCAAAGGGGATTTGCCTGAGGCAGTGCGCGCGTCCTGTAGTATGCCCGGCCTGCTGGCACCGGTCTGGCATAACGGTTACTGGCTGGTCGATGGCGCGGTGGTGAACCCGGTACCCATCTCGCTGACCCGCGCGTTGGGGGCGGATATCGTGATTGCCGTCGATTTGCAGCATGACGCTCATCTGATGCAACAGGATTTACTGACCGTACAACCTACGGACGAAGCACTGGATACCGAGAAAGATCTGAGCTGGCGTGACAGAATTCGCCAGCGCCTGACCCGGCCTAACGCACGCAAACCGAATGTCAGCCCGTCGGCGATGGAGATTATGTCCACGTCCATTCAGGTGCTGGAAAACCGGCTCAAACGTAACCGTATGGCAGGGGATCCGCCGGATGTGCTGATCCAGCCTTATTGTCCGCAAATCTCGACGCTGGATTTCCATCGTGCTGAAGAAGCGATTGAGGCCGGACGCCTCGCCGTTGAAAAACAGAGAGAGCATTTGCTGCCCCTGATAAAAAATAGACAGTTCTGAATGGTTTAAAATGTGATTGCCGGAATCTGACAATTCTGCCAAGCAGAAACAGGCTTTATGAGCCACTATTAGAATAAGAAATTCTGGGGGACCCTGATGGACAAGCCACTTACAAGCAAGCATATTCTCATCGTTGAAGACGAAGCGGTTTTTCGATCTCTCCTTGCTGGCTATGTAAGTTCCCTGGGTGCCACCTTTACAGAAGCGCAAAACGGGCTGGAAGCATTGTCTCTGGTCGAAGATTATCCCCCTGATCTCATCCTCTGCGATTTAGCGATGCCCGAAATGGGCGGCATGGAGTTTGTCGAAAACTTAAGATTGCAGGGCAATAAAATCCCCGTTCTGGTGATCTCCGCGACCGATAAAATGACCGACGTGGCGTCGATGCTGCGGCTTGGCGTCGAAGATGTTCTGCTCAAACCGATTAATGATCTCCAGCGTTTGCGCGAGGCGCTGCTCTCTTCTTTATATCCCAAACTGTTTTCATCGCAGGCGATGGAGGAGAGTTCGCTGGTCCAGGACTGGGAAGCGCTGTGCCGTAATCCCAACGAGGCGCAGCGTTTATTGCAGGAATTGCAGCCGCCGGTTCAGCAAACGCTGGCGCATTGCCGGATTAATTACCGGCAACTGACCACGGCGGATAAGCCGGGACTGGTGCTCGATATTGCGGCGCTGTCTTCGAAAGATTTGGGTTTTTATTGTCTGGATGTGACGCGTGCAAATGAAAATGGCGTTCTCGCGGCATTATTACTGCGCGCTATTTTCAACAGTTTGTTGCGGGAGCATTTGAGTAATCAGCATCAGCGTTTACCGCAAATGTCGACATTACTGAAACAAGTGAATCATGTATTCAAACAAGCCAATCTCGACGGACAATTCCCGTTGTTGCTGGGTTATTATCACGCTGAACAAAAAAACCTCATTCTGGTGTCTGCGGGATTACACGCAAACGTAAATACCGGGACAAATATGATTCAGCTGAGTAATGGCGTTCCGCTGGGCACCACCGGCGCAACGTATTCCAATCAGATCAGTCAGCGGTGTGAGGCGTGGCAGTGTCAGGTGTGGGGATCGGGTGGACGTCTGAGATTAATGCTCTCGGTTGAGTGAGCAAATTCTGACGTATTAATATCAATGTCTTCATAATATTGAGTATTTTTTCCGCAGGTTATTTTGCCTTTCTGTTTTATCCCCTTCTTCTAAGACCTATCTTATGCAAAATATGCCTTTCCAGCGGCACGAGCGGCTGAAACTGGTATAATCCGGTTCGGAATTTTGGCTGTCTATTTTGCGTTGATTATAAATAACAAATAGGAATTCGCTGATGAAAGTAACAGTTTTTGGTATCGGTTACGTCGGACTTGTTCAGGCGGCGGTTCTTGCTGAAGTCGGGCATGAAGTATTGTGCATCGATGTTGATGCTAAAAAGGTAGAAAACCTGAAAAATGGGCAGATCCCAATTTTCGAACCAGGTTTAACTCCGCTGGTTCAGCAGAACTATGAAGCAGGGCGTTTGTTGTTCAGCACCAATGCGGCTGAAGGCGTGGCGCACGCAACGGTTCAGTTTATTGCTGTCGGTACACCTCCGGATGAAGATGGCTCCGCAGACTTGAAATATGTCACGGCTGTGGCGCGCACCATCGCCGAGCACATGACCGAACCTAAAGTGGTCATTGATAAATCCACCGTTCCTGTTGGCACCGCCGATAAAGTTCGCGCTGTGATGACGGAAAAACTCAAAGAACGCGGCGTTGATATCGATTTTAACGTGGTCTCTAACCCTGAATTCCTCAAAGAAGGCGCGGCAGTGGCTGACTGCATGCGACCTGAGCGTATCGTTATTGGTACGGATAATCCGGATGCCATTGACCCTATCCGTGAACTGTACGAGCCGTTCAACCGCAATCACGACCGCATGATCCTGATGGATATCCGCAGCGCAGAGCTGACCAAATACGCTGCAAACTGCATGCTGGCGACCAAAATCAGCTTCATGAATGAGATGTCCAATCTGGCCGAAATGCTGGGCGCAGATATCGAAAAAGTGCGTCAGGGCATTGGTTCTGATTCCCGCATCGGTTACCACTTCATTTATCCAGGCTGCGGTTACGGCGGTTCCTGTTTCCCGAAAGACGTTCAGGCGCTGATCCGTACCGCTGAACACATTGGCTACCAGCCAAAACTGCTTCAGGCTGTTGAGCAGGTCAATTATCAGCAAAAATATAAATTGCCAACGTTCATTCAGCGCCACTTTGGTGATGACCTGAAAGGCAAAACATTTGCGCTATGGGGCCTGTCATTCAAACCAAATACCGACGACATGCGTGAAGCATCCAGCCGCGTATTAATGGAACAGCTCTGGGCTGCAGGTGCAAAAATCAAAGCGTATGACCCAGAAGCGATGAATGAAACTCAGCGTATTTACGGGCAACGTGACGATCTGGAATTGATGGGGACAAAAGAGTCCGCATTACAAAATGCCGATGCGTTGATTATTTGTACCGAGTGGCAGAATTTCCGCGCGCCAGACTTTGATGCCATTAAAAAGGCATTGAAAGAGCCGGTCATTTTTGACGGTCGTAATTTATACGATCCGGAACGTTTGGAAAAACGCGGATTTACTTACTATGGCATTGGCCGTGGTGCATCAATCAATCCCGTTTTGTAAGGAGACTTCATGAAATATCTGGTAACCGGCGCAGCGGGCTTTATTGGGTTCTATGTGTCACAACGTTTGCTGGCGGCAGGCCATTCAGTTGTCGGTCTTGATAATCTGAATGACTATTATGACGTCAACCTCAAACTTGCCCGGCTTGCTCAGCTTGAGAATAAAGACGACTTTACCTTTATTAAGCTGGATTTGGCTGACCGGGAAGGTATGGCGGCATTGTTTGCAGAGCAGCGTTTTGAGCGCGTTATTCATTTGGCTGCGCAGGCTGGTGTCCGATATTCCATCGAAAACCCTTTAGCGTATGCTGATTCTAACCTCATCGGTTTTGTTAACGTTCTGGAAGGTTGTCGTCATAATAAAGTCGGGCATTTGTTGTATGCCTCGTCCAGCTCGGTTTATGGCCTGAACAAAAAACAGCCTTTCTCAACGGATGATTCTGTCGATCATCCGGTTTCATTATATGCCGCGACCAAAAAAGCCAACGAATTAATGGCTCACACTTATTCACATCTTTATGGCATTCCTACGACCGGATTACGATTCTTTACCGTATACGGTCCGTGGGGCCGTCCGGATATGGCATTGTTTAAATTTACCAAAGCCATGATTGCCGGGCAGAGTATTGATGTTTATAACCGCGGCGAAATGTACCGTGACTTTACTTATATTGATGATATCGCGGAATCGATTGTACGTTTGCAGGATGTTATCCCGCAGCCTGATGCAGAGTGGACAGTAGAAAACGGTTCTCCGGCAAGCAGTTCTGCGCCATACGCTGTTTATAATATCGGTAATAACAATCCGGTTAAGCTGATGACGTATATCAGTGCGCTGGAGAAGGCTCTGGGTACGGTGGCGGATAAAAATCTGTTGCCGATGCAGCCTGGTGATGTAAAAGACACCAGCGCTGATACAGCGCCGTTGTATAAGGCTATTAACTTCAAGCCCGAAACTCCGGTGGAGCAGGGCGTGCAGAACTTTGTCGACTGGTATCGCGGGTTCTATCAGGTCTGAGTTTGTTTTTTCGCTGAAGGCTGCCTGCGGGCGGCCTTTTTATGAATTCAGCTTATTCTGATGGTTATTTAATCGTGCTGATTTATTGCTTTGCGTAGTTTAAAAGCGTGAATTGCGAATGAGAAAACGCGCGGTTTTAAAAGTAAAAAAAAGCCCGTCAGTGATGACGGGCTTTTTGTATTAACATTGCTGTTAATAAGGGCAATTACAGCAGGAAATCGTCCAGTGATTTACCTTGCTCTTCGATTGCTTTCTTGATTACAGCTGGAGTACGACCCTGGCCAGTCCAGGTTTTGTTTTCGCCGTTCTCATCAACGTATTTGTATTTAGCAGGACGTGCTGCACGTTTTGCTTTACCGGTTGCTTTAGTAGCAGCCATAGTTTGCAGCAATTCGTTAGGATCAATACCGTCAGCAATCAGCATTTCGCGATATTGTTGCAGTTTACGTGTGCGCTCTTCAATCTCAGCAGCTGCCTGAGAATCTTCTTCGCGACGCTCGTTCACAACAACTTCTAATTTTTCCAGCATCTCTTCCAGAGTTTCCAGAGTGCATTCTCTTGCTTGCGCACGCAGAGTACGGATGTTGTTCAGAATCTTTAATGCTTCGCTCATTATACTAGTCTCGAATTATATTGGTGGGGGGCGTTTGGCTAATAATAGAATGCTCTTTGCTATTCTGCAATAGCCAATTTGTTTGCCTGACCTTAATTTACGCATTTAAAGCAAATAGTGTTTATCGTATGAAAATATAGTTGGGGCCAGACCGGCTATTTATCTGGGGGCCATAACCCGCGTTTCAATACTTTGCCAGAGGTTATTGTTGCTTTTCATAGGGAGTTTTATAAGCATGCGATTGTTCACAAAATTAAAGGATAAGTGAAGACATTCAATGTAAAGATATGGCAAATGAGAGCGCGAAGATCCTGCCCGGCGAATGATCAATACATTGGATCTCCCTGGGATCGCCCATTAATGTATAGACAATACAATTATGCCGACCCTGTAACATATAAGGAGTACATCCGTAGGTAATGAGTAACGTTAACTAATTATCATCTAATGCTTTTATAATCTCTGTTTGTAAATTTCTGTGTTTTTTTCAAATGCAATGTCACATCGACCGGAAGGGGATAATCCCTTTCTACTTATTGTTATAGGCTGGCTGGCGTGTGGTACAATAGCCGCCGAAAATTTATGCCATCCAATACATATGGGGTCACTGTTTCATGGCTCAGCTTTATTTTTATTACTCGGCAATGAATGCCGGTAAGTCTACCTCGTTGTTGCAATCTTCATATAATTATCAAGAACGTGGTATGCGTACACTGGTGCTGACCGCAGAATTAGATCATCGCTTTGGCGTCGGGAAAGTCAGCTCCCGTATCGGGCTGTCGTCCGATGCAGAGCTTTATAACAAAGACACTGAGCTCTTTAATCTGATAGCGCAGGAGAACCGCTCACAGCGTCTGAGCTGCGTTTTGATAGATGAGTGCCAGTTTCTTACCAAGTTGCAGGTATCGCAGCTCACAGACGTTGTGGACGATCTGGATGTGCCTGTGCTTTGTTATGGGCTGCGGACGGATTTCCGTGGAGAGCTTTTTGAAGGCAGCGAATATTTACTGGCCTGGGCGGACAAGCTGGTTGAGCTCAAAACGATTTGCCATTGTGGCCGTAAGGCAAACCGTAATCTGCGTTTAGATGAAAATGGCAATGCGCTGCATGATGGCGCACAGGTTGTTATTGGTGGGGATGAAAGCTACGTCTCCGTGTGCCGTAAGCATTACAAAGAGGCGATGGCGGCTATTGACACGAAGGATGACCCTAAGTCCGTCTGAGGCCATTACAGCGCGTCTGGAAAGGATGATGTCGTCAGGATAAACCGTTTAGCCTACTTTGTTTCCTGAAATAAAAAACCCGCCTTTCGGCGGGTTTTTTGCTATCAGAATCTCAGCAGATTATTTTTTGCTGGTTTTCTTCTCAGCTTTAGGCGCTGCAACAACCACTTCTTCAGCAACTTCTTCGCTGAATTCGCGACCGTAGTAGGTATCCATCAGAATCTGTTTCAGTTCTGCAATCAGAGGGTAACGTGGGTTAGCACCGGTACACTGATCATCGAACGCATCTTCAGACAGTTTATCTACTTTAGCCAGGAAGTCTGCTTCCTGAACGCCAGCTTCACGAATAGACGTTGGGATGCCCAGTTCCGCTTTGATTTCATCCAACCAGTTCAGCAGTTTTGCAATTTTCTGTGCAGTACGGTCACCAGGAGCGCCCAGACCAAGATGGTCAGCAACTTCTGCGTAACGGCGACGCGCTTGCGGGCGGTCATACTGACTGAAAGCAGTCTGTTTAGTTGGGTTATCGTTGGCGTTGTAGCGAATCACGTTAGAAATCAACATGGCGTTAGCGAGGCCGTGCGGGATATGGAACTCAGAGCCCAGTTTGTGGGCCATTGAGTGGCAAACCCCCAGGAAGGCGTTGGCAAACGCGATACCCGCGATAGTTGCCGCATTGTGAACACGTTCACGAGCAACCGGGTTTTTAGCGCCGTCCTTGTAGCTTGCTGGCAGGTTTTCTTTCAGCAATTTCAGTGCCTGCAGAGCCTGACCGTCAGAATATTCATTAGCCAGTACAGAAACGTAAGCTTCAAGTGCGTGAGTCACTGCATCCAGACCACCGAAGGCACACAGTGATTTTGGCATGTTCATGACGAGGTTTGCGTCAACGATAGCCATATCAGGTGTCAGTGCATAGTCAGCCAGTGGATATTTCTGACCAGTTGCATCGTCGGTGACAACGGCGAACGGAGTGACTTCAGAACCTGTACCGGAAGTGGTGGTGACCGCAATCATTTTTGCTTTCACGCCCATTTTCGGGAATTTGTAGATACGTTTACGGATATCCATAAAGCGCAGCGCCAAATCTTCAAACTGAGTGTCCGGGTGTTCGTACAGAACCCACATGATCTTCGCGGCATCCATTGGGGAACCGCCACCCAGAGCGATGATAACGTCTGGTTTGAAGGAATTCATTTGCTCAGCACCTTTACGAACGATGCTCAGTGTTGGATCCGCTTCAACTTCGAAGAACACTTCAGTTTCAATGCCATGACCTTTCAGAACGCTGGTGATCTGGTCAGCATAGCCGTTGTTGAACAGGTAACGGTCAGTCACGATGAAGGCGCGTTTCGCTCCATCCGTTGCCACTTCTTCCAGCGCGATTGGCAGTGAGCCACGGCGGAAGTAGATTGATTTCGGAAGTTTATGCCACAACATGTTTTCTGCTCGCTTCGCTACAGTTTTCTTGTTGATCAAGTGTTTAGGACCGACGTTTTCAGAGATGGAGTTACCACCCCATGAACCGCAACCCAGCGTCAGAGAAGGAGCAAGTTTGAAGTTGTACAGGTCACCGATACCACCCTGTGAAGCCGGGGTGTTGATCAGGATACGTGCGGTTTTCATTTTGTTGCCAAAATAGTTCACACGTTCTGGTTGGTTGTCCTGGTCTGTGTACAGACAAGAGGTATGGCCGATACCGCCCATTTCTACCAGTTTCTCAGCTTTGTTTACCGCATCTTCGAAATCTTTAGCACGGTACATTGCCAGGGTAGGGGACAGTTTTTCGTGTGCAAACGTTTCAGATTCGTCAACAACGCTGACTTCGCCGATTAACACTTTGGTGTTAGCAGGAACTTTGATGCCGGCCATTTCAGCAATTTTGACTGCTGGCTGACCTACGATAGCAGCATTCAGGCCACCGTTTTTAAGGATGATATCAGAAACCGCTTTCAGTTCTTTGCCCTGCAGCATGTAGCCGCCATGGGAAGCGAAACGTTCGCGAACTGCGTTATAAGCAGAATCAACGACGATGATTGACTGTTCAGAAGCACAGATTACGCCGTTATCGAAGGTTTTAGACATCAGAACAGAAGCGACAACACGTTTGATGTCGGCAGTTTCGTCAACAACAACTGGGGTGTTACCTGCACCTACACCGATGGCGGGTTTACCAGAGCTGTATGCGGCTTTAACCATGCCAGGACCACCGGTTGCCAGAATCAGGTTCAGGTCAGGGTGATGCATTAATTGGTTAGAAAGTTCTACACTTGGTTCATCAATCCAGCCGATGATGTCTTTTGGTGCACCTGCAGCGATAGCGGCTTGCAGCACGATATCAGCAGCTTTGTTGGTCGCATTTTTTGCACGTGGGTGCGGGGAGAAGATGATGCCGTTACGGGTTTTCAGGCTAATAAGCGCTTTGAAAATCGCAGTGGAAGTCGGGTTGGTGGTTGGAACGATACCGCAGATCAGGCCGATTGGCTCAGCGATAGTGATGGTACCGAAAGTATCATCCTGACCCAGAATGCCACAGGTCTTTTCATCTTTGTAAGCATTGTAGATATATTCAGAGGCGAAGTGGTTTTTGATCACTTTGTCTTCGACGATACCCATTCCGGATTCTTCAACAGCCAGTTTGGCAAGGAGAATTCGAGAATCGGCAGCAGCCAGGGCGGCGGCAGCGAAAATCTTATCTACTTGTTCTTGACTGAAGTTGGCATATTCGCGCTGTGCCTTCTTGACTCGTGCTACGAGTGCGTTTAGTTCAGCGACATTTGTTACAGCCATAATGCTCTCCTGATAAAGTTAAACTCTTTTAGTAAATAATCCGCCAAAGGCTAGTATAGACCTGCTATCAGTCACCGTGAGAAACTAATTAATGCTAAGGATCTCAATGTGTTGTCTTTGTCTCTTTATTTGCTCAAAGAGCTTTCAGTTGTGAAGCACCGGGTAAAGTCGATATCTTTTAAATCACCTTTATCACTGAACGTTTTGTCTTCAAGTAACGCTGAGTGACTATGTACTGAGCTTACCTATTTGTAGGCAGGGTGAATTTGATCTGGATCACTAAATACCGATGCTGACACCTTTCAGCAGGGTGTTGTTGAGAATGATTATCAAATTTACCCATGGATAATACAGTTTAGTAGCTAAAGTTATCAATAAAAAAACTCATTTTTAACAAAAGCCTTATTCACTACCTTTATTTCGAAATCTGGTGATAAAAACTATGAAACGGCGTGGCGCCTTTACGGGGATTCCAGTACATTAGCGCCCATCAAAACCTTCTTCTGCTGGCATATTTGTGCGGAGTTCTGCGTGAGCCAATCTTTATTAGATTTTTCAGGGTATATCAAATTTTTCGTCGGCCTTTTTGCACTGGTCAACCCGGTGGGGATCTTGCCGGTGTTTATCAGCATGACCAGCTATCAGGCAGCGGCAGGGCGTAATAAGACCAACATGACAGCCAACCTGTCAGTGGCCATTATTTTGTCGACGGCGCTCTTCCTTGGCGATGCGATTTTGCACCTGTTCGGGATTTCCATTGATTCGTTCCGTATTGCCGGCGGGATCCTGGTGGTGACGATAGCGATGTCGATGATCAGCGGCAAGCTGGGTGAAGATAAGCAGAATAAACAGGAGAAGTCAGAAACGGCGATCCGTGAAAACGTTGGCGTGGTTCCGCTGGCGTTACCGCTGATGGCCGGGCCGGGTGCGATAAGCTCGACGATTGTCTGGAGCTCACGCTACAACGGCTGGCAGAATCTGCTGGGGCTGACCGTTGCTATAATCTTCTTTGCATTTTGTTGCTGGCTGCTGTTCCGTGCGGCACCTTTATTAGTCCGCCTGTTAGGGCAAACCGGCATCAACGTCATTACCCGTATCATGGGTCTTTTACTGATGTCACTCGGTATTGAGTTTATCGTCACCGGTATTAAAGCTATTTTCCCCGGTTTGCTCTGATTCTTAGCCAGCAAATTCTCGCGGATACATTAACGTTATCCGTGAGAATTATTATCCCTTCTTATAATCCTGTGCATTAATATAGTGCAGCTAATGGCTTAATTGAGAGCATTTGCACCCTAATGTGGCGTAAATCTCCGTCTCACCTTCCTTTTTAATCCAAGTCTCCATTTATTCTAATAAACTTAGCTAATTCTTCGCTAAATACTGTTATTTATTGCCCGTATTGCCGTTAATTTATCCACATCATTCTGTAAGGCTTGTGCAGGCCGTACCGAGATGTTATTAGTGTTAACACAGCAGTTAACAGCGCTTTATCCTTGAAATCATCCCATTGTTAACTGATTGTGTCAGAGCAGTTCCTGAACAACCGCCTTTACAAAAAGGTGTGAGAAATAGCGTGTTAACTCGACATATAACAATGGGTTAAGTGCCATTTCTGATGCGAGGTCGCGGGTGTCCTTCTGGCACACTTAACGCATAAAAGAGAATTACGTAACAAATTTGCAAAATTTATTGGCGCCCGTATCAGGCTTCTGATAATTTTCAAATCGTCTTCAAAAATGGAATTTTGTTTAGAGTCATGCTCTGAGTGAGAATGAATCTTGCCAGGCATAGAGAGATTGAAGCAATTTCATTTGTTTTGGAGAGTGTCGTGTCATCATGCGTATCACAAAATTATCCTCGCTCGCTTTCCGTGAAAAGAAAGTCAGGCACTGAGATGACGACAATTAACAACCTTGTGTTGACTCTCCCGATTCAACAAAACAAATCTTCAGTACTTCTTCAGATTAAAATGAATGACAGCGCTTAACTGCGACGGATTTTCTATCGCCTTAATTCGGGTTAAAAGAAAATAATCGGGTGAAGTACAGAAATAACAGAATGTGATCGCCTGGTGTACGACTGAACATTGTGGAGTGGCGTACGGGGTTATCAAATGGAGTGGGATCATCCTCATCGATCCCGGAAACCGCACGGCGAATACAGCCTGACGTTTCATCAAACCTGAGATGTAGCAATATGCAGTAATAGGGGACAGCCATCTGCGGATGGTACTACATGGGGGGCCTTTCTCGAGCAATTCGTTCCTGCTTTTGAAACCCATTGACCCAGCAAGGGTTTATCTTGCACCCGGGCGTGCAAGTTCATAATAAAAATTGGAGTTAAATAAAAATGACCAACATCACAAAAAAAAATCTGCTGGCTGCATGCATCATGGCTGCAGTGGGCACAATTTCTGTCAATAACGCATTTGCGGCCAATGTGCCTGCTGGCGTGACACTGGCTGCAAAACAAGAACTGGTGCGTAATAACGGTTCTGAAGTTCAGTCACTTGACCCGCATAAAGTTGAAGGCGTGCCGGAATCAAACGTCATCCGTGATCTGCTTGAAGGCCTGGTCAATACCGACAGCAAAGACGGCAGCGTAATTCCTGGCGTAGCAACCAGTTGGGATAACAAAGATTTTAAAGTCTGGACCTTCCACCTGCGTCCGGAAGCTAAATGGTCAAATGGCGATCCTGTCACTGCAGAAGATTTCGTTTACAGCTGGCAGCGCCTGGCTGACCCGAAAACCGCTTCTCCATACGAGAGCTACCTGCAATACGGGCACATCGAAAACATCGATGACATCATCAGCGGCAAGAAAAGCCCTGATACCCTGGGTGTGAAGGCGATTGATGACCATACCCTGCAAGTGACACTGACCGAACCTGTTCCGTATTTCGTAAAAATGCTGTCTCACACCGCGATGAAGCCGGTAAATAAAAAAGTGGTTGAGAAATTTGGTGACAAATGGACTCAGCCTGAAAACTACGTGAGCAACGGCGCGTACACCCTTAAAGCCTGGACCGTCAACGAACGTATCGTCCTGGAACGTAGCCCGACTTACTGGGACAACGCGAAAACTGTGATCAACCAGGTGACTTACCTGCCAATCTCTTCTGAAGTGACAGACGTAAACCGCTACCGCAGCGGCGAAATCGACATGACTTACAACAACATGCCGATCGAATTGTTCCAGAAACTGAAAAAAGAAATCCCGGCTGAAGTTCATGTTGACCCGTATCTGTGTACTTACTACTACGAAATCAACAACCAGAAAGCACCATTCACCGATTCCCGCGTTCGTGAAGCGCTGAAACTGGGCCTGGATCGCGACATCATCGTGAACAAAGTGAAAGCGCAGGGCGATCTGCCAGCGTACGGCTACACCCCGCCTTACACCGATGGTGCAAAACTGACGCCTCCGGCCTGGTTCAAAGAAACACAGGAACAACGTAACGAGCAGGCGAAAAAACTGCTGGCCGAAGCAGGTTACACTTCCGCTAAGCCTCTGACGTTTGATCTGCTGTACAACACTTCTGATCTGCACAAAAAACTGGCTATCGCTGCTGCCGCTATCTGGAAGAAAAACCTGGGCGTCGACGTTAAACTGGTAAACCAGGAATGGAAAACCTTCCTCGACAGCCGTCATCAGGGCAACTTCGACGTTGCGCGTGCGGGCTGGTGCTCTGACTACAACGAACCTTCTTCCTTCCTGAACACCATGCTGTCTGACAGCAGCAACAACACCGCGCACTATAAGAGCCCGGCGTTTGATAAAGACATCGCTGATACTCTGAATGTGAAAACTGACGAAGAACGCGCAGCGCTTTATCAGAAAGCGGAAACTCAGTTGGATAAAGACTCTGCCATCGTACCTGTTTATTACTATGTGAACGCCCGTCTGGTGAAACCTTACGTCGGGGGTTACACCGGTAAAGATCCACAAGACAACGTCTACGTGAAAGATCTGTACATCATCAAACACTAATTAAATAGTGCTGAGCAGGGCATCCCCGAGCTGCCCTGCTCGTTATATTTTGATGAAGGTAAAGTTTTTAGCGCGAAATTTTCGTGCTGAAGCAAAGAGCCACCACGACGGTAATCACCCGATGGCCGTCGTGACCAAGCCATAAACTATCAAGCTGTAGTGACAGGCTTAGAAACAGGTACGGGCAATGTTAAAGTTTATTTTACGCCGCTGTCTGGAAGCGATTCCGACGCTATTCATTCTGATCACCATCTCGTTTTTTATGATGCGTCTCGCACCGGGCAGCCCTTTTACGGGTGAGCGTAATCTTCCGCCAGAAGTGATGGCGAACATTGAGGCGAAATACCACCTCAATGACCCGATGTATAAGCAATATTTCCACTATTTAGAACAGCTGGCGAAAGGCGATTTTGGCCCGTCGTTCAAATACAAGGATTACACCGTTAATGATCTGGTTGCGGCCTCGTTCCCGGTTTCCGCGAAACTCGGACTGGCGGCATTTATCATGGCGATTTTCTTTGGTGTCTCGGCGGGAGTTGTTGCTGCGCTGAATCAAAACACGAAATGGGATTATACCGTGATGGGCGTCGCGATGACCGGGGTGGTTATCCCCAGTTTCGTGGTTGCGCCGTTACTGGTGCTGATATTTGCGATTACCCTGAAATGGCTGCCGGGCGGTGGCTGGAATGGCGGCGGAGCGAAATACATGATCCTGCCGATGGTCGCACTCTCACTGGCGTATATTGCCAGTATCGCGCGTATCACCCGCGGTTCTATGATTGAAATTCTGCACTCCAACTTCATCCGTACGGCTCGCGCCAAAGGTTTACCGCTGCGTCGCATTATCCTGCGTCACGCACTGAAACCCGCGCTGCTGCCGGTACTGTCTTATATGGGGCCGGCTTTCGTTGGGATTATCACCGGTTCTATGGTTATCGAGAGCATTTTCGGATTGCCGGGTATTGGCCAGCTGTTTGTTAACGGAGCATTAAACCGTGACTACTCGCTGGTTCTCAGCCTGACCATTTTGGTGGGCGCATTGACCATTTTGTTCAATGCAATCGTCGACGTGCTGTACGCCGTCATCGACCCGAAAATCCGTTATTAATGCCGGAGTACGTCAATGATCTTAAGTAAAAAAAATAGCGACGTCGTCGAAAACTTCAGCGAAAAGCTGGAAGTTGAAGGCCGCAGTTTGTGGCAGGACGCGCGACGCCGGTTTATGCATAACCGCGCGGCGGTCACCAGCCTGATTGTGCTGGCCTTTATCGCACTCTTCGTTACGTTTGCGCCGATGTTGTCACAGTTTGCCTACGACGATACTGACTGGAACATGATGTCTGGCGCGCCTGATTTCGCCTCTCACCACTATTTCGGCACCGATTCTTCTGGCCGTGATTTGCTGGTGCGTGTGGCTATCGGCGGACGCATTTCCCTGATGGTCGGTGTGGCTGCAGCCCTGGTGGCGGTGATCCTCGGTACGCTGTACGGATCTTTGTCCGGCTATCTGGGGGGTAAAATCGACTCCGCCATGATGCGCCTGCTGGAAATCCTTAACTCCTTCCCGTTCATGTTCTTCGTTATCCTGCTGGTGACGTTCTTCGGGCAGAATATCCTGTTGATCTTCGTGGCAATCGGGATGGTGTCCTGGCTGGACATGGCGCGTATTGTTCGCGGCCAGACCCTCAGCCTGAAACGCAAAGAATTCATCGAAGCCGCGCTGGTGAGTGGTGTGAACACGCGCAATATCGTTTTGCGTCACATCGTTCCTAACGTGCTGGGCGTTGTGGTGGTGTATGCGTCACTGCTGGTTCCAAGCATGATCCTGTTCGAATCCTTCCTGAGCTTCCTGGGTTTGGGCACGCAGGAGCCACTGAGCAGCTGGGGCGCGTTGCTGAGCGACGGCGCCAACTCGATGGAAGTTTCACCCTGGTTGCTGCTGTTCCCGGCAGGTTTCCTGGTTGTCACTCTGTTCTGTTTCAATTTTATCGGTGATGGCCTGCGTGATGCCCTCGACCCGAAAGATCGTTAAGGAGTGCGACCATGAGCACAATTGAAAATTCCACATTTGCAGCACCTGCCGCAACTGAGGGCACAGCGTCGCCGATTCTTTTAGATGTCAAAGACCTGCGCGTGACCTTCGGAACCCCGGACGGTGATGTTACCGCCGTTAACGACCTTAACTTCGATCTGCGTGCCGGTGAAACGCTCGGTATTGTCGGGGAATCCGGTTCCGGTAAATCCCAGACCGCCTTCGCCCTGATGGGGCTGCTGGCCAGCAACGGCCGCATCGGCGGGACGGCGAAATTCAACGGTCGCGAAATCCTGAATCTGCCACAAAACCAGCTGAACAAGCTGCGTGCAGAACAGATTTCGATGATTTTCCAGGATCCGATGACGTCCCTCAACCCGTACATGCGCGTTGGCGAACAGCTGATGGAAGTCCTGGTTTTGCACAAAAAGATGAGCAAACGCGAGGCGTTTGAAGAGTCCGTGCGGATGCTGGATGCGGTGAAAATGCCGGAAGCCCGCAAGCGTATGAAAATGTACCCGCATGAATTCTCTGGTGGTATGCGCCAGCGTGTCATGATTGCAATGGCCTTGCTGTGCCGCCCGAAATTGCTGATTGCTGATGAGCCAACCACGGCGCTGGACGTGACCGTTCAGGCGCAGATTATGACGTTACTCAACGAGCTGAAAGCTGAGTTTAATACCGCCATTATCATGATTACCCATGACCTGGGTGTTGTTGCCGGTATTTGCGACAAAGTGCTGGTGATGTATGCCGGTCGCACCATGGAATATGGCCGCGCACGCGATGTCTTCTACGAGCCTTGCCATCCGTATTCCATCGGCCTGCTCAATGCAGTTCCGCGTCTGGATGCCGAGGGTGGGGCGATGCTGACTATTCCTGGCAACCCGCCGAACCTGTTGCGTCTGCCGAAAGGCTGCCCGTTCCAGCCACGTTGCCCGCATGCCATGGATATTTGTGCCTCTGCGCCGCCGCTTGAGCGTTTCGGTGATGGTCGCTTACGTGCCTGCTACAAGCCGCTGGAGGAACTGGTATGACAGACAACACAGTAATGAACAGTGCGGCTATGAATTCGTTCGCGCCCGAGAAAAAAGTTCTGCTCGAAGTGGCAGATCTGAAAGTCCATTTCGACATCAAAGACGGTAAACAATGGTTCTGGCAACCGTCCAAAACGCTGAAAGCGGTAGACGGCGTGACGCTGCGTCTTTACGAAGGCGAAACGCTGGGCGTGGTAGGCGAATCGGGTTGCGGCAAATCGACGTTTGCCCGCGCACTGATTGGCCTGGTTAAAGCCACAGACGGGCGTGTGGCCTGGCTGGGCAAAGATCTGCTGAACATGTCTGACAGCGAATGGCGTCACACGCGCAGCGATATCCAGATGATTTTCCAGGATCCGCTGGCGTCCCTGAATCCGCGTATGACTATCGGCGAAATCATCGCCGAGCCGCTGAAAACCTATAACCCGAAAATGCCTCGTACCGAGGTGAAAGAAAAAGTGAAGGCGATGATGCTGAAGGTCGGGCTGTTACCTAACCTGATCAACCGTTACCCTCACGAGTTTTCGGGCGGCCAGTGCCAGCGTATCGGTATTGCCCGCGCGCTGATCCTTGAGCCAAAACTGATTATCTGTGACGAACCGGTTTCAGCGCTGGACGTTTCCATTCAGGCGCAGGTCGTCAACCTGTTGCAGCAATTGCAGCGTGAAATGGGACTGTCACTGATATTCATCGCGCACGATCTGGCGGTGGTTAAACATATTTCTGACCGTGTTCTGGTTATGTATCTGGGTCACGCGGTTGAGCTGGGCACGTATGACGAGGTATATAACAATCCTCAGCATCCGTATACCCGCGCGCTGATGTCTGCGGTGCCGGTTCCGGACCCGGACAAAGAGCGCAACAAAACCATCCAGCTGCTGGAAGGGGAGTTGCCTTCGCCGATCAACCCGCCATCCGGTTGCGTGTTCCGTACGCGCTGCCCGATTGCCGGGCCGGAATGTGCGATAACCCGCCCGTTGCTGGAAGGTAGTTTCCGCCATGCGGTTTCCTGCCTGAAAGTTGATCCGCTCTGATGATCAGGCGCCAAAACTGACGCATAAAAAAACCTGCCATTGGCAGGTTTTTTTTCGTCCGGAGTGACAAATCATTCTTTCCAGAGGATATGACACAGCTTGTGATCTTTCTCGCGGCACAATAAAACGCGCGCGAAAATATCATTAATCGGCTGGTCTTCCGCATCGGCCAGACCAATGACAACTTCGGCGAAGAAATCCGGGTTTAAGTCGAAATCAACATGCTCAACCCAGTCTTCCGCCGGATCATATAATTCAGCGCCGCCGCGTTCTTCAAATTGCAGATTGAAGATCAGGATATCTGCCGGATCAAGGTTATCTCCGGCCAGCTCCAGAAAGATGTCATAGGCTTGTTCAAGCGTTTCGTCTTCGGTCAGGCGATTATTCAGGTCCATATTAATTCTCGTTTACAGATGAATGTATTCAGGCTTATACAAGCCGGTACTGCGTGTATTACATCACGCCCGAAGCGGCTTTTACAGCAGCGGACTGAAAAAGTAGAACAAACGTTCGACGATGCGGTGCCAGAAAGGCCGTTTCAGCCACGCCTCAACATCCAGCAGATGCGAACGGGCAATATAATCTTCCTGCACACGCCCCAGATCATCACCAAATCCGGCATCATCAATGACCAGCGTAATCTCGAAATTCAGCCACAGGCTGCGCATATCCAGATTCACGGTGCCGACCAGGCTGAGCTGGCCGTCGACCAGAATACTTTTGGTATGCAACAGACCGTCTTCAAACTGATAAATTTTGACACCGGCTTCCAGCAGTTCGCCAAAGAATGCCCGGCTCGCCCAGCCAACCATCATTGAATCGTTCTTCATCGGCAGAATAATACTGACGTCCACGCCACGCTGTGCGGCGGTACAAATCGCGTGCAATAAATCATCGCTCGGCACGAGATACGGTGTGGTCATCACCAGTTGTTCACGCGCAGAATACGTGGCGGTCAGAAGCGCCTGATGGATCATATCTTCCGGGAAACCCGGACCGGACGCGATCACCTGAATCGTATGGCCGCTTTCCTGCTCGAACGGCATCTGATTGAGATCGGGTTCGGGCGGCAGAATGCGTTTACCCGTTTCAATCTCCCAGTCACAGGAATACACAATGCCCATGGTGGTCGCCACCGGGCCTTCCATACGTGCCATCAGATCAATCCACTGACCCACGCCGGCATTTTGTTTAAAGAAGCGCGGATCGACCATATTCATGCTGCCGGTATAGGCAACATAATTGTCGATGAGCACGACTTTACGGTGCTGACGTAAGTCCATGCGGCGCAGGAACACGCGGAAAAGATTCACCTGCAACGCTTCCACAACTTCAATACCGGCATTGCGCATCATAGCCGGATAAGGGCTGCGGAAGAATGCGACGCTGCCTGCGGAATCCAGCATCAGACGGCAGTGGATGCCGCGACGCGATGCGGCCATCAGCGATTCTGCAACCTGATCCACCAGCCCGCCGGGTTGCCAGATGTAAAACACCATCTCAATGTTGCTGCGTGCCAGCCCGATGTCGCGCATCATGGCTTTCAGCACGTCATCACTGGTTGTCAGCAATTGCAGCTGATTGCCTTTAACACCGGCAATGCCCTGGCGGCGTTCGCAAAGCTGGAAAAGCGACGCGGCAATTTCGCTGTTTTCAGTGGCAAAAATTCGTTTGCAGTCTTTGAGATCGTTCAACCAGCGCGCCGTTGAAGGCCACATGGCTTTAGCGCGCTCGGCGCGGCGTTTACCTAAATGCAGTTCACCGAATGAAAGATAGGCAATAATACCGACCAGCGGAATGATGTAGATAATCAGCAACCACGCCATGGCAGAAGGCACTGCGCGGCGTTTCATCAAAATGCGCAAGGTCACGCCGGCAATCAGTAACCAGTAACCGAAAACCAGAAGTCCGCTGATTACCGTATAAAATGTTGTCATAAAGGCGAAAAATCCTGTTCGCAAGTTGTCGAAGTGAGTGTACGGGAAAGGGGGGAACTTTTAACCAACTTTATCCCACCAATCAATCAGCTACCTCTTAAATCTGTATCCGATTAATAAAACTTTCACTGTCCTGACATCAAGGTTAGCTGATAACGCTGAATAAGGGAAAAACAAGACTTGGATCACAACGTCATCGGCCTATAATGTCCCCGCAGTTTTTTACGATGAGAAATTTTCCGGCTAAGAAACGCTTCCGTTAATAACGGTCATCACGGGACACAGGTGAATGAAACGCAGTAAAAATGAAGTCAGCCGCTGGCGCATGTTACGCCAGACTCAGCGCCGGAGAAGCCGCTGGCTGGAAGGTCAGTCGAGACGCTATCGTCACATCTACCGAATTCGTCAGATTCATCATCAGCAACATCAGCGTTTGTCATTGTATGCCGTGAACTACGAATGGAATGCGTGATTAGCGGGATTTAGGCTGAAACAGCGCGCCACATTTTTTACACACCAGCGTGGAGTTTTTGCGAACTTTAGCGCTCATCTGTTCAGAAACGTAACCGCATTCCGGGCAGGTGACCTTCGTGGTCGTACTGGTTAGAAACTTCAATCCGTCGAAGAATGACATAGTGCTTACCTCGTGGGCAGGGGTAGGCATCCTAACACACAACGGATGAAAGCAATGTGACGGCTTTGGAGAAATGGCGCCAGAGCGTTTCTGCTGCGGCGCGCGCTTTCCGTTACTCAGTCGAAAAGCTCAGAAAGAAAACTCTTCTTTTTATACGGCTTTTGTGAGGAATAGTGCCCGCGATTGTCATGCCCGCTGTGATGGCGGTGATCGTCGCGGCGCGCGGGTTCTTCATAGCGCGGTGCGGAAGGGCGTTCCGTCTGCTGGATCACGGCGGATTTTTCGATGATTTTATCCAGCTCTCCCCGATCCAGCCAGACGCCACGGCAATCCGGGCAATAGTCGATTTCTATCCCCTGACGTTCAGACATAACCAGCTGACTTTCTTTGCATACAGGACATTGCATATCGGGCTCTCCGCTCGGTATTAATTAATAAGTGATGCAGTGAATGTTCAGGTAACCGGATATTTAGACAATCAATTGCTGTAAGCAAAAGTAAAGTTGCTTAAAAGAAGGGCAGCGGCAGGGATGAAGCGCAGATAAGCAGAAGGCGGGCAGCCTGAGACTGCCCGCCGGAAATCAGAATACGCGTTTGAACGGTTTCACCGTCACCGATTTATAAACACCTGCGGCAACATACGGATCAGCGTCAGCCCACACTTTGGCGGCTTCCAGCGTTTCAAATTCGACGACCAGCAGGGAACCGGTCATTCCCGCAGCGCCCGGATCTTCGCTGTCGATGGCCGGTGTCGGGCCGCCAATCAGGACGCGGCCTTGTTCCTGTAATTTTTTCAGACGTTCGATGTGCGCCGGGCGCGCAAGCGTGCGTTTTTCCAGTGAGTCGGAAACGTCTTCAGAATAAATAACGTAAAGCATGAGTCACCTTTAATGGGTTTTTATTGAGCAATTTCTGGCCGCCATCGGCAGTCAGATCATTTTGCAGAATCAACATAGCTAAACCTGAAGCCCGGGGAAAGTGCTTTGCGTGGGATCAAAGCAAAGGTTATTTGAGAATAGTTGTCATCTCGGTGTTGAATATGATTGCTATTTACATTTAAACTTGCGGCTTCACGGGGAAAATGAATCATTATGCCGCTAAAAAAGTTTAGATTTATCCGCAAGGTTACGTTGCCTGCCGTTCTTTCTGTCACTTTGCACATTGCTGTTATTGCGGGTGTTTTGTACATGGCAGTCGGTGAGTCAATTAAGTTGCCGACGCAGGAACAAAAAGTCATGAGTGTGACGATGGTCAACCCGGCTGACTTTGCGCCACCTCCGCCGCCGCCACAGCCTGAGCCAACACCGCCGGAACCTGAGCCTGAACCGGAAGTGGTGCCAGAGCCTCCGCCGCCGCCGGAAGCGGTTGTGATCCCGGAACCGCCGAAGCCTAAACCTAAGCCGGTGAAAAAACCGGTCGTGAAGCCAAAAGTGAAACCGGTTGAACGTCCGGTAGAAAAACCAACGCAAACGGTACAAACCGCGCCCGTGACCAGCAATCAGCCGGTTACGAAGCCAGTGAGCCAGCCACCTGCGTCCACCAATGCCCAGAGCAATACCGGGCCGCGACCGCTGCAACGTGGTGAACCCATGTATCCGGCGCGTGCGCTGGCGCTGCGTATCGAAGGGCGTGTCCGCGTGCAGTTTGATGTCGACGGTGATGGCCGCGTACAAAATATCCGCGTACTTTCCGCTGAGCCGCGCAATATGTTTGAGCGTGAAGTGAAACAGGCGATGGGGAAATGGCGTTACGAACCGAAGGCCGCCAGCAACTTAGTGGTTAACCTGGTGTTCAAAATCAAAGGCGGCACCACCGTCGAATAAAGCGGCATCGTGCCCGTTGCTCCATAAAAAAGGTCGCCTTCATGGCGACCTTTGTCTTTCATACTGTTCGTGTTCTGTTTAATCCTGAGACACACCGCCAGAATCGACACTGAAATTGCTGCGGCCGTCAGGCAACTGACGGGATTTTCCAGATTCATCCACCGCAACGTACGTGAACACCGCTTCAGTGGCTCTGTAGCGCTGTCCGATAGGCTCTGAGGAGACCTTCTTCACCCACACTTCGACGTTGATGGTGATCGAGCTGTTACCGGTACGAATACAGCGCGCATAACAACACACCACATCACCTACCGCTACTGGCTTGAGGAACGTCATGCCGTCCACACGAACGGTCACTACGCGGCCTTTGGCGATTTCCTTCGCCTGGATCGCGCCGCCCATGTCCATCTGTGACATCAGCCATCCGCCAAAGATATCGCCGTTTGCATTGGTGTCAGCCGGCATTGCCAGCGTGCGCAGTACCATTTCACCATTGGGTAAACTTTGTTTTTCGTTCATGTTTGATTGCTTCACAGTGATCAATGTTTTATTCAAAACAACGAAGGCCTTCAAAAGAAGGCCCGTGCAGAAGAATGCTTATTTTTTTTCATCATCCGGCATGTGCCGGTAAATATAGATGCCGCTGAGCAGCGTGAAGACCAGCGTCAGAACAGTCAGCCCGAACACTTTGAAGTTAACCCAGATATTCTGTGGCAGCCAGAAAGCCACGTAGATATTTGCCAGACCGCACAGCAGGAAGAAAATCGCCCAGCTGACATTCAGCTTATTCCAGACGTGGTCGGGAAGCGTCAGCTCTTTGCCTAACATGCGCTGAATCAGAGGCTTTTTCAGAACCAGCTGGCTTATCAGTAAAGCGCCGGAGAACAGAACGTAAATGACGGTGACTTTCCATTTAATGAATTCATCATTATGGAAGACCAGCGTCAGGGTGCCAAAAACAGCCACCATGGCGAAGGTGATTAACGTCATTTTCTCAATTTTGCGATACATCACCCAGGTGATGACTAACGCCAGCGCAGTGGCAGCGATCAACGCGCCTGATGCGACAAAAATGTCGTAAAGCTTATAAACCACAAAAAAGACAATCAGGGGAAGAAAATCGAGGAGCTGCTTCATACTTCATTCCATGTTTTATATATGTGATGACTATACCGGAATCATTTACCGGACAAAAGAAAAGGGCGCCGGAGCGCCCCTTAAAAAGTTATGTCACTATTAAACATGTAATTTCATGTAAAGACGGAACAGATAAATCAGGATAAATGCCGTGATGACATTGCTGAGCGCGCCGAAAATCACCGCGCTTATCATCGGATTCAACGCACTTAACGCGCCGACGAAAAGCATCAGAACCACCTGCGCCAGAATCCACATCAAAACGCCCGGCGCAACCAGGCGCACATGGCTGAAGGCCAGACGGGTGCTCAGACGCATCGCTTTAAACATCCCGACCTGCTCTTTACAGGCGATGATTGGCGACATTGACCAGGCAATAGCAATCAGAAATGCAGGCACGAAAAGCAGTGCCAGACCGAGACGGAACATCACGCTGAAGACGAACAGCAAAAGGATTAAGCGCGGCAACACAGGCAAAGAAGCGGTCACCACCTGGGTTACGCTGGCGCGCACGCCCTGTGAAACCAGCTGGATCAGCGTCAGGATCCCGCCAACCAGAATCACATTTCCGGCAAGCGTAGAGAACAGCGCCGCAATGCTATAGCGGAAAATGGCGCTTTGCTGTTCCGGCGTGACCTGTTGTTCAATGAAACCCATCATATCGGCGACGCTCATGCCCGCCATGTTGTTCATAAGTTGCCCGATAGCATCAAGCTGATCGGCTGACGGGCTTAAAATCCAGCTCAATATGACGGTAATTAATGCGGCCAGCAGGGAAAGCGCGAAAACGCTACTCAGCTGATTACGCAAAAAATTATAACTGTCACGGTACAATGTACTGGCCGTGATAGACATGGACGCTCCTTGGCACAAGCTAAAAATAACAAGGCAGGGATTGTAACCTGTAATAGGTCCCCGCCGATACTTTTGCGCTGACTTCCTGTCAGTCAGCCTGATGAACCTCTGCCAGCTCTGGCGTGAAAGCCCCGACATCGATCATCGGTAAATCCACATCCAGCGGCGGCAGGCCGTAACGCGCACGTGCGCGATCGCAGGCCGTATTGCCGACACCGTTCAGCCCCGACTGATCAAACTCGCGGCAGGGTGTCGGGCGGTTAAGGTAAACAGAGCAGGAAACCGATTGTCCCACTTCCCCTTCCAGAGCCACACAGCGAGGCGTCTTGCTGTTGGTGCCTTTCATGCAGCTCAAAAAAGGCGTGACTTGTTCTGTCAGTGACTGCGGAACAACGCCGCCAGCCTCTTCAGATTCAGCCCAATAAAATGAAACACGGAAATAGGCGCAGCATGCGCCACAGGTCATACAAGGATTATTAATTTCGCTCATCTTGGGAAGCTACCGACTCCTTACGGCACCAAACCAAAACCAACAGGGTTCAGGCAAATTACGCAGCGGCATTTTTTTTAGCAACTGAAATTTTGGGCTTTCATGAAACAGCAAAATCCCCTCGTTTTTGATGCAGATCAATTCCTTTGTTTTTAGATATTTAGATCGGATTGAGAAAGATGCAATTTCTGAAAAATTGTTTTAAAGATGTGATCCCGCATTGATCAAACCGTACCAAAGAGTAGGTATCATTCGCGCGGCCAATAAATAAACCATACAAAGGGAAGGGACAATGAAAGCAGCATATTGGGCATTAGTGGCAGCAGCGGCATTTCCGGCAATCGCGAGCGCACATGAAGCAGGGGATGTGATTGTTCGTGTAGGGACAGCAACCGTTCGTCCAACCGAAGGTTCAGACAACGTGCTGGGGCTGGGTTCTTTTAACATCAATAACAACACGCAGATGGGTTTGACGCTCGGCTACATGTTCACCGACAACATCGGGATGGAACTGCTGGCTGCGACGCCGTTCCAGCATAAAGTCGGTCTGAATAGCACCGGAACAATCGCTGAAGTTAAACAGTTACCGCCGTCATTGATGGCGCAATACTACTTCGGGGATAAGCGTGACAAACTGCGTCCGTACCTCGGTTTGGGTATCAACTACACCACGTTCTACGATACGAATTTCAACCAGACCGGGCGCGATGCCGGGCTTTCTGATCTGAGCGTGAAAGATTCCTGGGGCGTGGCCACGCAGGCGGGTCTGGATTACAACCTGGATGATAACTGGCTGATCAACATGTCTGTCTGGTGGATGGATATCGATACAGAAGTTAAATTCAAAGCGGGCGGCGAGCAGCAAAACATCAACACCCGGATTGATCCATGGGTCTTTATGTTTGGCGTCGGCTATCGTTTCTGATATTGCCTGTCACGTTGCATAAAAAAAGAGGCGCTCTGGCGCCTCTTCGCATTTCATCAGAAAGATCTCTGATTATTTCAGTCGCATATCGTTCTCGATGGAACGTACACCCGCCACGCCACGCGTGACTTCTACCGCACGGTTTGCATCTGCCGTTGACGTCACGAAACCACTTAACTGAACGCGGCCTTTGAAGGTCTCAACGCTGATTTCCCGTGATTTGATGGTCTTATCGGCCAGCAGGGCGGATTTGACTTTCGTGGTGACTACGGTGTCATCGATGTAACCACCCGTGCCTTCAGATTTTTTTGTCGGTGCGCAGGCAGCCACGGCCATGACGACCACAGCGGCCATGCAGAAAGCAGACAATGTCTTGAATAGCTTCATAAATAACTCTCCATGCTTTGTTATAAAACCAAAAGTCACCCGATTCAGACTCAGGCAAACAATACTTCGAGCACCCGTATTGTTATTGATTTGCCGAGTGATTTTAGTTTGGATTATTGGCGGGGTTTATACAAATCGAATGGAGAAAAAAAACGTAAGAATTTAAAAGAAACAGAACCTTAGTCAGGCATTGAATAAGGTTCTGTTCACCGAAACGCTTGTGATTATGCGCGGGTGGCGGCTTTCATTTCACTGACGAAACGGGAAAGCTGAGCCAGCATTTCTGATGGCTGATGCTGATTATTCTCGATGATGCGTACCGTCGCGGAACCGGATATCGCACCCGCCGCACCGGCGGCCAGCGTTTCTTTCACCTGTGAAGGTTCTGAAATACCGAAGCCCTGCAAAGGCGGCGCTGCGTTATATTCGCGCAACTTATCGACCAGGTGATTCAGCGGCGTCAGCGCGCGTTTTTCCGTCCCGGTCACACCGGCGCGTGACAGCAAATAGGTGTAGCCGCGGCCATGGGAGGAAATCTCACGCAGCAGATCGTCTGACGCATTTGGCGGGCAGATGAAGATCGGCGCGATGCCGTGACGTAACGCCGCCGCGCGGAACGGGGCCGATTCTTCAAACGGCACGTCGGCGACGAGCACGGAGTCCACGCCCACTTCAGCGCAACGCTGGTAGAAAGTTTCAATGCCGTTATGGAACACCAGGTTGGCGTACATCAGCAGGCCAATCGGGATATCCGGATGTTTTTCGCGAATGCGCGCCAGCATATTGAAGCATTGCGTTGGCGTCACACCGGCGGCAAACGCGCGCAGGTTGGCGTTCTGAATCGTCGGACCGTCGGCCAGCGGATCAGAGAACGGAATGCCCAGCTCCAGTGCGTCGGCACCGGCTTCAATCAGCGTGTCGATAATAGAGAGCGACAGCTCAACGCCCGGATCGCCCAGCGTCACGAAGGGAACAAAGGCCCCTTCTTTTTTGCTTTCCAGACGCTTAAATAATTGCTGATAACGTTCCATTAAATTTCTCCCCGGGCAGTCAGGATGTCATGTACGGTGAAAATATCTTTGTCGCCGCGGCCAGAAAGATTCACCACAAGAATTTGTTCTTTCTCTGGCGTTTCCTTGATGAGTTTCAGCGCGTAAGCCAGCGCGTGTGAAGATTCCAGTGCCGGAATAATCCCTTCATGGCGGGACAATTCTTTAAAGGCGTCCAGCGCTTCGTCATCGGTAATCGACACATATTCCGCGCGGCCGATGCTGTTCAGGAAAGCATGCTGCGGCCCGACAGACGGGAAATCCAGACCGGCAGAAATGGAATAAGATTCTTCAATCTGGCCTTCTGAGGTTTGCATCATCGGGGCTTTCATCCCGAAATAGATACCAACGTGTCCGTGTTTAAGCGGCGCGCCGTGTTGCCCGGTTTCGATACCCAGCCCGCCCGGTTCAACACCAATCAGCTTCACGCTGGTGTCATCGATGAAATCAGCAAACATGCCGATGGCGTTAGAGCCACCGCCGACGCAGGCGATCACGGCGTCCGGCAGACAGCCTTCGCGTTCCTGCATTTGCGCTTTGGTTTCTTCGCCAATCATGCGCTGGAATTCACGCACAATCGTCGGATACGGATGCGGGCCCGCAGCGGTTCCCAGCATATAGTGAGCGGTTTCATAGCTGCCAGACCAGTCGCGCAGTGCCTCGTTACAGGCATCTTTCAGCGTGGAAGAACCGCTGTGAACCGGGATCACTTCAGCGCCCATCAGACGCATACGGAACACGTTCGGTGACTGGCGTTCAATGTCTTTTGCGCCCATATAAATCCGGCATTTCAGGCCGAGCAGGGCACAGGCCAGAGCGGACGCCACGCCGTGCTGACCGGCACCGGTTTCAGCGATGATTTCGGTCTTGCCCATGCGCTTTGCCAGCAGCGCCTGACCCAGCACCTGGTTCGTTTTGTGTGCGCCGCCGTGCAACAGATCTTCACGCTTGAGATACAGCTTGGTTTTGGTACCTGCGGTCAGGTTTTTACACAATGTCAGCGCCGTCGGGCGGCCTGCATAGTTTTTCAGTAAATCGATGAATTCAGCCTGAAACGCCGGGTCACGCTGCGCGCTGACAAAAGCTTCTTCCAGCTGCACCAGCGCAGGCATCAGAATTTGCGGGACGTACTGGCCGCCAAATTCGCCGAAGTAGGGATTAAGTAAAGTCATGTGATTCCATCCTGTCTGTCAATTTTTGCGTCACTGCGGGGAATTAATAAGCCCGCAGTGTCTGGAATACGGCGGTAATTTTACCCGCATCTTTAATGCCCGGTTCGCTCTCGACGCCTGAATTAAAATCCAGACCCGCACAACCGAGCTGCGCGGCCTCGACGCAATTATCTGCGCTCAGGCCACCGGCCAGCAGAACATTGCTCAGGTCTTGCCCGGCCAGTTTGCTCCAGTCGAAACGATGCCCTGTTCCGCCTTTACCGTTATCGAGAACATAACGGTCAACGTGATTCAGATTGCGTGCCGGCAACGTGTCTTTCACGCTCAGCGCTTTCCAGATCTGCACCGCAGAAGGCAGCTCGCTGCGCAGCGCGTCGATATACGCCTGATCTTCATCGCCATGAAGCTGCACGGCGGTGAGATTCAGCGCCTGAGCGGTTTGCGCGACGTCAGCCAGTGGCGTATCACGGAACACGCCGACGTATTTCAGCGGTGCGCCGTTTTGCACTTCTTTCGCCTGCGGCTGCGTCACGAAACGCGGAGAGGCGTCGACAAAAATTAGTCCGCCGTAAATCGCACCGGCATCATGGGCGGCTTTCGCATCCTGCGCACGGGTCAGGCCGCACACTTTGTTGTCGCCAAGCAGCACACGGCTGACGGCGGTGTTCAGGTCTGGCTCTGACATCAGCGCGCTGCCAATCAGGAAACCGTTAGCAAAACGGCTGAGTTCGCGGATCTGGCCGTAGGTATTAATGCCGGATTCGCTGATGACCGTCACGCCGTGCGGCACGCGGGGTGCCAGTTCACGCGTACGGTTCAGGTCAATCGACAGATCGCGCAGATCACGGTTATTGATACCGACCACTTTCGCTTTCAGATTCACCGCACGTTCCAGCTCTTCTTCATTACTGGCTTCGGTCAGCACACCCATATTCAGGCTGTGCGCGACGGCGGCGAGCTGCACGTATTGTTCATCGTTGAGTACGGAGAGCATCAGCAAAATGGCATCGGCCTGATAAAAGCGCGCCAGATGAATCTGATACGGGTCGATAATGAAGTCTTTGCACAGCACCGGCTGCGTGACGGTTTTGCTCACCAGCGGCAGAAAATCAAAGCTGCCCTGGAAGTATTTTTCGTCCGTCAGAATGGAAATGGCCGATGCGTAGTTTTTGTAAACACCGGCAATTTCTACCGGATCAAAGTTCTCACGGATCTTTCCTTTGGAAGGAGAAGCCTGCTTGCACTCAAGAATAAAAGCCGTTCTTGCGCCCTGAAGCGCGTCGTAAAAACTGCGCTGGCTTTGAGTTATTTCGTTCTGAAAGCTGGCCAGCGGTTGTTGTTCTTTGCGTGCCGCGACCCAAACTTCCTTATCGCGAACAATTTTGTGGAGCACGGTTTCCTGCTGCATCACTTATCCTCTTGCTGCCAATGCAGTCACGCGCTGGTAGGGTTCACCGCTGCGCATGACATCTAAAGCCTGTTGAGCGTTTTGCTTCAAATCTTCCTGACCGAAAAGACGCAGTAACATCGCCACATTGACGGCTACCGCGGCTTCATGGGCCGCATCACCTTTACCTTGTAATAAGCGTGCCAGAATGTCACGGTTTTCTTCCGGCTCGCCGCCCAGCAGGGATTCGATCGGATAATTGTCCAGCCCGAAGTCCTGCGGTGTCACTTCATAGGTGGTGATTTCGCCGTCTTTCAGTTCAGCAACCTGTGTTGCCGAGTGAATCGCCACTTCATCCATTCCGCCGCCGTGAACCACCGCCGCACGCTCGTAACCGAGGGCGCGCAGGGTTTCTGCAATCGGCTTCACCAGTTCCGGGCTGTACACGCCAATCAGTGCCAGCGGCGGACGCGCCGGGTTAATCAGCGGGCCGAGCACGTTGAACAGCGTGCGGGTTTTCAGCGCCTTGCGCACCGGCATCGCATGGCGGAAACCGGTGTGATATTGCGGTGCGAACAGGAAGCACACATTCAAATCGTCCAGCGCCGCGCGGGATTCTTCCGCTGGCATATCCAGACGGATGCCGAAAGCGGCCAGTAAATCCGATGAACCTGAACGGCTGGACACGCTGCGGTTACCATGTTTCGCCACGCGTGCGCCACAGGCCGCCGCCACAAAGGCGCTGGCGGTGGAAATATTGATGCTGTTGGTGCCGTCGCCGCCGGTGCCGACGATATCCGCGAACGGATAATCAGGGCGCGGGAACGGTTCGGCGTGTGCCAGTAACGCTTTTGCGGCACCGGCGATTTCAGCGGGCTGCTCGCCGCGCACCTTCATGCTGATCAGCGCCGCCGCTAACTGCGCGGGTTCCAGCTCACCGTTCACGATGGCGGTAAATAATTGCTGGCTTTCTTCCTGCGTCATCGCCTGAGCCTGATACAGATTTTCGAGAATGCCGGGGATAGTTTGCGTTTTCATGACAGTTCTCCTTACGCCAAAGCCCAGGCCAGTGTCTGCTCAAGCAGACGCGCACCCTGTGAAGTTAAAATGGATTCCGGATGGAACTGGAAGCCGCAAACGCGATCTTCTTCGTGACGCACCGCCATCACCATGTCGCCGTAACGGGCGTTAACCGTCAGCCCTTCGGGGATCTGACTGCCGACCAGCGAGTGATAACGCGCCACCGGCAGCGGGTTATTCATCCCCGCGAACATCGCTTCGTTGTCATGCGTAATAGAAGAGGCTTTACCGTGCAGGATTTCACCTGCCTGACCGACGAAACCGCCGTAGGTTTCCACAATCGCCTGATGTCCGAGACAGATACCGATAATCGGTAACTGACCGCGCAAGCGTTTCAGCAGTTCCGGCATACAGCCCGCTTCAGACGGTGTACCCGGGCCCGGAGAAAGCACCAGCACCGGTTTTTCCAGCTGGCTGAGTTTTTCGATAATCACGTCAGCCGGGATCTGATTACGGTAAATCACCACGTTATGGCCGCTGGAACGCAGCTGATCGACCAGGTTGTACGTAAAGGAATCCACGTTATCGATGAGTAAAATGTCGGCCATCTTAAAATACCTCTTTCGCATTGTGGGCAGTGGCGATGGCGCGCAGCACGGCACGGGCTTTATTACGGGTTTCGTCAGCTTCGGCTTGTGGTACGGAATCGAGCACCACGCCGCCGCCCGCCTGAACGGTGGCAATGCCGTCTTCCACATACGCGGAGCGGATGACGATGCAGGTGTCCAGATCACCGTGTGCGGTGAAATAGCCCACTGCGCCGCCGTAACTGCCACGACGGGTTTGCTCAGAGGCTGAAATCAGCTGCATGGCGCGGACTTTTGGTGCGCCGGTCAGCGTGCCCATATTCATGACGGCCTGATAAGCGTGCAGCACATCCAGATCGGCGCGCAGCGTGCCGACAACGCGGGACACCAGATGCATCACGAAGGAATAACGGTCAACTTTGGTCAGGTCCGCGACGTAACGGCTGCCTGGCTCGCAGATACGCGCCAGATCGTTACGGGCTAAATCCACCAGCATCAGATGCTCGGCCAGCTCTTTATGGTCGGTGCGCATTTCCAGCTCGATGCGGCTGTCGAGATCCAAGTCCAGTGAGCCGTCAGCACGGCGACCACGCGGGCGGGTACCGGCAATCGGATAAATTTCAATCTGGCGGTTAGTTGCATCGTATTTCAGTGCGCTTTCCGGTGACGCGCCGAACAGCGTGAAATCGTTGTCCTGCATGAAAAACATATACGGGCTTGGGTTGTTGTTTTTCAGCGTTTCGTAGGCCGCCAGCGGAGCAGGGCATGGCAGGGAGAAACGGCGTGACGGCACAACCTGGAAGATTTCACCGGCGCAGATTGCCACTTTCATTTTCTCAACCACGGCACCAAACACCTCATCGGTCTGGTTCACGCTCAGCTGCATTTCCGGCACGCTCTGGTGCGGGATGTTATGTGGCGGCAATTGCAGCTGATGTTGCAGCTGTTCCAGACGCTCATGCAGACGCTGTTTTTCCTCAGAAGACGGCGTAAACAGGCTGGCCTGCAAACGACAGGTGCGGTTCTGGTGGTCGAGCACCAGCAGGGTTTCTGCCAGATAGAAGCAGAAATCCGGGCAACGCTGGTCGGACGCTAACTGCGGCAAATCTTCAAAACCGGCAACAAGGTCATAAGCAAACAGGCCGCCGAGGAACATCGCTTCACGCTCGTGTGCCGGTGATTCTACCGAAGTCAGAATGCTGCGCAGGGCATCGAAAACAGAGCGGGAACGCAGACGGGCATCTTCATCCTGCATCTGGTCGATCGCCGGGAAAGTCAGTTCGCGGCCATTCGGGCGAACGTCAATGCAAATTTCAGACGGCAGCGCGCTGTCGATCAGCGGCAGCAACGACGCACCGTTCGGCGTCAGTGCCTGAATGGAAACCCGGGAACCCAGCGCGGTGATGCGCAGGGCGCTGTCGACAATCAACAGGCTCTTCAGGTTTTCCTTGCTGGTGACTTCTGAGGATTCCAGCAGCAGGGTCGCCGGACGCGCGCCGCACAACTGATGAAAGATGGCCGTTGGATCGCCGCGGTAACATCCTTGTGCGGTCAGCAATTCTAAACGTGGTTTTTGAATAGTCATTTTGCTTCCTGAAATTTTCTGAACGTTTTCAAACAGACGGCCACAAAAAAGCCCGCGTTAAGCGGGCTTCGGAAATCTTGCAGCGTCTGATGACAGCTATGCGTGATTACTCCGCCCGACAAGGGGAAGTACGCCACCAGCTGAGAACCGCCATCATGTGAGTTTTCATCATCAGACACTCTTTTTAAGTTTGGGAAAGTTCGTGTTTATAAGAACTGCGCGTTCTTAAAACCTAAACTTTCTGAATTCGTTTGTCACGCCGTTCATTACTGAATCATCCCGTGAACTTGCGTACTAGTAAACTAGTTCACGAAGGCAAAGTCAACCCTCAATTTGTCTGATTTCACACCTTTAGTGCGGTCAGATTGTTACAGCACCGTAACCGTGCGTAAAAACCGGGTGAAATCATCCCTAACGTGCACAGCGCTAACGCGTTATGATAAGTGCTGCATTCAGAAACAGGTTAAATCCCCGACGTGACGATGACTTCGCCAACAACAGCTTCACCCTCAGCAGACGATCAGACTTCCGGCACTGCATTCAGGATCTACGATCTCCACAGCCACACGACCGCATCGGACGGCTATTTAACGCCCGAAGCGCTGGTGGCCCGCGCCGTTGAAATGCGGGTTGGCGTTCTGGCGATCACCGATCACGACAGCACTGAAGGGCTGGCGCGTGCGGCGCAGGCGATAGCCAGCCAGCAACTTCCGCTGCAACTGGTGAACGGCGTTGAGATTTCGACGCTGTGGGAAAACCATGAGATTCATATTGTCGGATTAGGCATCGACCCTGAACATCCGGCGATGGTGAGCCTGCTGAAAAGTCAGGCTGAACTCCGCCAGCAGCGCGCGCAGGAAATGGGCCGCCGGCTGGCGAAAGCACGCATCGAAGGTGCGTGGGAAGGCGCGTTGCGTCTGGCGCAGGGCGGTGCGGTAACCCGCGCACATTTTGCCCGGTATCTGGTTGAATTTGGTGCGGCGGATAACATTGCGCAGGTCTTCAAAAAGTACCTCGCCAAAGGCAAGACCGGCTACGTTCCGCCACAGTGGTGTACAATAGAACAATCTATTGAAGCTATTCATCAGTCTGGCGGGCAGGCCGTTGTCGCGCATCCGGGACGTTATGACCTGTCGACAAAATGGCTGAAACGCCTGCTGGCCTATTTTTCTGAGCACGGCGGTGATGCGATGGAAGTCGCGCAGTGTCAGCAGGCGCCGAACGAACGCGCGCAGCTGGCGACCTTTGCCCGCGATTATCAACTGCTGGCTTCGCAAGGTTCTGATTTCCATCAGCCCTGCTCGTGGATTGAGCTGGGGCGCAAACTTTGGCTTCCCGCAGGTGTGGAACCGGTGTGGAAAAACTGGCCGGTCACTGAAAAACAGCCTGAAATTGAACTGGTCTGAACCCTGCTATATGACGTCATGTTTTACGCTGACGTCACAGAGGGCAGACCTGAAAAGAATTGAGAGGAACAATGAGTCAATATTTCTATATTCATCCTGAAAATCCGCAGCCACGCCTGATCAGTCAGGCGGTTGAATTGCTGCGCAAAGGGAATGTGATCGTTTACCCGACCGATTCGGGCTACGCGCTGGGCTGTCGCCTGGAAGAAAAGAACGCGATGGAGCGCATTTGCCGTATCCGTCAGCTGGACGGCAACCACAACTTCACGCTGGTCTGCCGCGATTTGTCCGAGCTTTCCACATACGCGTACGTGGATAACTCAGCTTTCCGTCTGATCAAAAATAATACGCCGGGCAACTACACGTTCATTCTGAAAGCGACGAAAGAAGTGCCGCGCCGTCTGATGAGCGAAAAGCGTAAGACGATCGGTTTACGTGTGCCGTCCAACCCGATTGCAATTGCACTGCTCGACGCGCTGGGCGAGCCGCTGATGTCCACCACGCTGATGCTGCCGGGCAATGACTTTGCGGAATCTGATCCGGAAGACATCAAAGATCACCTGGGCAAACTGGTCGATCTGGTCATTGACGGCGGTTCGCTGGGCCAGCAGCCTACCACGGTCATCGATCTGACCGAGTCATCGCCGGAAGTGGTCCGTGAAGGCGCGGGCGATCCCACACCGTTCCGGTAACTGCTGTTTGAAAAATAATCAGCCCGCAAATCCCTTAGCAGGATACAAATTGCGGATAAATGTGTATAATGGCGGGCTGACTTTTTTGTAAGTCGTTGTATTAAAGCGCAATAAACGAATTTTGGCGGGCAGACAATGGGTCACATTGTGCTGCCGGCTCCCCCCGACGCCTGTGAAGGCGACAAATGAGGCTGCTCAATGAGCGAGAAGTATAATTCCCAGAAGCACACCAGCGACAAATCCAAACCGGCACGTTCGTCTGGTGACAAGCCTAAAAGCGGCAGAAATTCCGGCGCAGCGAAAAGCCGTCCGGAACCGTCGCGGGCTGAAAAGCGTGGTGAAAAACCACGTACCGATAAGCCACGTTCTGACAAACCGCGTACCGATAAACCGCGTGCTGACGCAGGTCGCAGCGATTCACGTTCTGATTCCCGCATTGAAAAACCCCGCATGGGTAAACCGGCACGTCCGGACAACGCGCGCGATGATAAAAAGCGTCCGCTGAAACCGCGTGGCACCAAGCCTAAAGCTGAAGCATTGTTTGATGAAAACGGTGACGAAGAAGAAGTGAAGTACCAGAAGCCGAAAAATGCGCTGGACAGCACCGAAGGGCAAACTGAAAAACTGCAAAAAGTTCTCGCGCGTGCGGGCCACGGTTCACGTCGTGAAGTTGAAGCGATGATCCAGGCTGGCCGCGTCAGCGTTGACGGTAAAATTTCAACGCTGGGCGATCGTGTTGAAGTCACCGGCGGGACAAAAATCCGTCTCGACGGCCACATCCTGTCGGTGATGGAGTCTCAGGACACCGTCTGCCGCGTGCTGGCGTATTACAAACCGGAAGGCGAACTGTGTACGCGCAGTGATCCGGAAGGGCGTCCGACCGTCTTTGACCGTTTGCCGAAAATGCGCGGTTCACGCTGGATTGCCGTGGGTCGTCTGGACGTTAACACCTCCGGTCTGCTGTTATTCACCACCGACGGTGAACTGGCTAACCGCCTGATGCACCCGAGCCGTGAAGTGGAACGTGAGTATGCGGTACGTGTATTCGGTCAGGTTGATGATGAAAAAATCAAACAACTTAGCCGTGGCGTACAGCTGGAAGACGGCCCTGCCGCTTTCCGCTCCATCAAATTCCAGGGCGGCGAAGGCCTGAACCAGTGGTACAACGTGACCCTGACAGAAGGGCGTAACCGCGAAGTTCGCCGTCTGTGGGAAGCCGTCGGTGTTCAGGTGAGCCGTCTGATCCGCGTGCGTTACGGTGACCTGAACCTGCCTAAAGGCCTGCCTCGCGGCGGCTATAAAGAGCTGGATCTGCCGGACATCAACTATCTGCGCACACTGGTCGATATGACCGAAGAAACCGTCAGCAAACTGCCGGTTGAGCGCGATCGTCGTCGTGTTAAAGCTAACCAGATCCGTCGCGCCGTGAAGCGCCACACGTCTGTGGCTCCGGCACGTCGTACCACCGGACCGGCTAAACGGGGTTAATCGCTGACAAGCGAAAGGCTAACCGTTATGCTCATAAACCGCAGCTCTCACCGGCTGCGGTTTTTTTTGCACAAAAATCAGGGCGAAACATGATTGTTCGCTCAATCCAAAGGGAGCCGATTATGATGCTGATTACCGGCGGTGCGCGCAGCGGTAAAAGTCGTTTTGCTGAACAGATCGCAGAAAAACGGGGCGGAGACGTGTTGTATATCGCCACGTCAGCGGTGACGGATGCGGAAATGGCCGAGCGGATCCGCTTCCACCAGCAGCAGCGTCCGGCGCACTGGCATACGTTTGAAAGTCATCGTGATTTAGGCGACGTTGTGCGCCTGAAGCAGACTGAATTCCCGACGATCGTGATTGAATGCATCACAACGCTGATCACAAATCTGCTGTTTGATATGGCCGGTGAAGCTGAGCCGGAAGCCATGGATTTCACCGCCATCGAACAGCATATTCTGGCGCAAATCACTGAACTGGCGGACGCCGCGCAGCATTGTGAAACGGAAGTGATTATCGTCACCAATGAAGTCGGTATGGGGATTGTGCCGGATAACCTGTTGTCGCGGCGCTTTCGTGACATCGCCGGGCGGGTGAACCAGCAACTGGCGGCTGCGGCGGATGACGTATATCTGGTGGTTTCCGGGATCCCGGTGCCGGTAAAAACTTCTGCGTAAAAAAGGATATTACGATGATGACATGGCGTCTGTTTCTCGCGACGTTGCAGTTTCTCACCCGCATACCGGTAAAAGAACGCTGGTGTGACGGTGTTGAAATGAAAGATTACCCGCGCGGGATTGTGTGTTTCCCTTTCGTCGGGCTGGTTGTCGGCCTGCTTTCTGCGCTGGTCTGGGGGATTCTGGTTCCGCATGTCGGCGCATTTCCGGCGGCGGTTGCCGCGGTTATCGCTCACATTATGCTGACCGGCGCACTGCACCTTGACGGGCTGGCGGACACCTGCGACGGGTTGTTTTCGGTACGCAGCCGGGAGCGCATTCTGGAAATTATGCGCGACAGCCGCATTGGCACCAACGGCGCACTGGCACTGATTGTCGCTATTTTGCTGCGCACGGCGCTGATTTATCAGTTAAGCGCCGACGGGCTGGCAGTGTTTGCAGTTCTGGTGGTAACGCCGGTTATCGGGCGGGGAATGATGTCCGTCATGATGTTCAGGCAGTCTTACGCGCGTGAATCGGGCATGGGCAACCTGTTTATCGGCAAAATCAGCGAAGGGCGCTTTTATGCGACGCTGCTGCTGATGGCCGCGCTGGTTTTGTTTATCGCCGGTTTCTCCACTCTGTTCGCCCTGCTGGTGACGCTGTGCTTAACCTTCGCCTTCCGCCGCTTTGTCGCCAGCCGCATAGGCGGACAAACCGGTGACACGTTAGGCGCGGCCTGCGAATTAAGCGAACTGGTTTTTCTGTTCTTCCTTTTATGGCACTGAGATCCGGAAAAAATAAATGAAACTGTATCTGATACGACACGGACAAACTCAGGCAAATGTTGACGGCGTTTTCTGCGGCAGCAGCGATATCGCGCTGACCGCGCAGGGCGAAACGCAGGCGCAGCACGTCGCCCGCCAGCTGGCGGAAACACCGCTCGATTGCGTGATCCACTCCGGCATGCGGCGCAGCCTGGCCACGGCAGAATTTATCGTTAAAGGGCGTGAAATCGCTGTAGAAAGCCAGCCTCTTCTCCGGGAAATGGGATTCGGCGAATGGGAAATGCGCCATCACAAAGAGCTGGAGGCCTCGGAGGCAGAAGGTTATCAGCAGTGGTGTCAGGACTGGCAAAAAGCGGCAGTGCCTCAGGGCGAATCCTTCACCGAATTCACCGGGCGGATCCGTCAGGCGTTGCAGCAAATTCACCTGTGTCCGCAGGGAAACCGCGTGGCTATTGTGGCGCATCAGGGTTCACTCAGCCTGTTGCTGGCGATGATGCTCAAACTCGCGCCCGCTGACATGTGGCGCTTTCCGTTTAAACAAGGCTGCCTGTGTGAGATCGATTTAAGCCCGGGCGCCTGTGTTATCCAACGTTTCAACGACAGCGGTATTTAACTTTTTTAATCACGATAAGGAACACCGATGGCTTCGCTGGCAAATATCATCCGTCAGATTGCTGAACCCGACGCAGAGGCCGCACGGGCTGCCGCAGAACGTCTGGACAGCCTGGTTAAACCGCTGGGCAGTCTCGGGCGTCTGGAACAACTGGCCGTTCAGCTGGCGTCGATTCGCGGTAAAGCCCCGCTGAAATTCCCCAGCAAAGAAATTCTGGTGATGGCCGCCGATCATGGCGTATGGCACGAAGGCGTAACGCCTTCGCCGCAGGTCGTCACCGCAATTCAGGCGGTGAATATTGTGCAGGGAAAAGCCGGTGTTTCCGTGCTGGCGCGTAACGCCGGTGCGCAGGTGACGCTGGTCGACTGCGGGATACTCGGCCCGGATATTCCCGGCACGCTGAACCACAAAGTCGCGCAAGGCACCGGCAATATTGCGACCGGCCCGGCGATGACCCGTGAGCAGGCGGAATCGCTGCTGATCTGGAGCGCAGAGCGTGTGATCGCAAAAGCGGAAAGCGGGTTATCTTTGCTGGCGGTCGGTGAGCTGGGCATGGCAAACACCACGCCCGCGGCGGCGATGGTGGCGGTGCTCACCGGCGCAGCCTCTGCGCAAACGGTCGGGCTGGGCGCTAATCTTCCGCCGGAGCGGCTGGCCCATAAAATCAGCGTGGTGGAAAAAGCCATTGCGGTGAATCAGCCGGATGCTGCGGATGCGCTGGATGTCATGGCGAAAGTCGGCGGGTTTGAGCTTGTCGGTATGGCGGGCGCAATGATCGGTGCGGCGGCGGCGGGAATTCCGGTGGTGCTGGACGGATTCCTGTCTTACGCCTCGGCACTGGCGGCCTGTCAGATGGCACCGGCGCTGAAACCGTATCTTATTCCGTCACATCTTTCGGCGGAGCAGGGCGCGACTATTGCCCTGGAGGCGCTGGGTTTGCAGCCTTATTTTGATCTGAGTTTGCGTCTGGGCGAGGGCAGCGGTGCCGCGCTGGCGTTACCGCTGATTGATGCTGCCTGTGCTGTCCATAATGAAATGGCGACACTGGCGGAGTGTCAGATAGCGCTTTGAAACTTAAGTTTTAACGCTTACGTTTAAAAGCAAAGCAGGGTGTTACCAGTCAATGCCCTGCTGCGCCATAATGCCCGCATCAAAAGCATGCTTTACCGGACGCAGTTCGCTGACGGTATCGGCCAGCTCCAGCAGATCCCGATGGCAGCCGCGGCCGGTGATAATCACCGTCTGGTGCGCCGGGCGGGCATTCAGCGCATCAACCACTTCCTGCAAATCCAGATAGCCGAAACTGACCATATACGTCAGTTCATCGAGCACGACGAGATCTAATGTGGCATCGGCCAGCATGCGTTTTCCATGCTGCCAGACGGCCTGACAGGCGTCGGTGTCTGTTTCTTTATTTTGTGTTTCCCAGGTGAAACCGGTCGCCATCACCTGAAATTCGACGCCATGCGGTTCCAGCAGATTTTTCTCGCCGTTCGGCCATTCGCCTTTAATAAACTGGATCACCGCCGCGCGCATTCCGTGCCCGACGGCGCGGGTCACCGTCCCGAAAGCCGCGGTGGTTTTGCCTTTGCCGTTACCGGTAAACACAATCAAAATGCCGCGCTGCTCTTTTGCCGCGTCAATGCGCGCATCAACCTGTTCTTTCAGCTTTTGCTGGCGCTGCTTGTGGCGATCTTCAGTCATGTTCGGCTCCGTTATTCGGCTGGACCGGCTTTACGGCCCGGCTGGGCATCAAAACTGATACCGGTTTTACGACGGCTGTCATCGCCCATCAGGTAGAGATACAGCGGCATGATGTCAGCCGGTGTTTTGAGTTTATCTTTGTTTTCATCAGGGAACGCCGACGCGCGCATGCCGGTGCGTGTTCCGCCCGGATTAATGCAGTTCACCCGCAGACCAGTGTGTTTATGTTCTTCGGCCAGCACCTGCATCATGCCTTCGGTGGCGAATTTCGATACCGCGTACGCGCCCCAGCCGCTGCGACCTTCGCGCCCTACGCTGGACGTTGTGAACACCAGCGACGCGCTGGCCGGTTTGAGCAGCAGCGGCAGCAAGGCCTGTGTCAGCATAAACGTCGCATTGACGTTCACCTGCATCACGTTCATCCAGTCCTGCAACCTGATTTCGGCCATCGGCGTAATCTCCGTCAGCAGCCCGGCATTATGTAAAACGCCGTCGAGATGCGGCACCCATCCGGCAATCTGGCTGGCGACGCGCTGGCAATCCTGCTCGCTGGCGGTCAGTAAATCGAGCGCATAAATGAACGCAGGACGCAGGTTTTTCGCGGCAATTTCCTGCTGAACGCTGGCCAGTTTGCTTTCGGTGCGCCCGAGTAAAATGACCTGCGCGCCAAAGCGGGCGTAGGTCAGCGCCGCTTCGCGCCCGATGCCGTCACCTGCGCCGGTGATCAGAATAATACGGTTGTTGAGCAGGTCAGATTTCGGATGGTAATGCATGGGTAGTCCTCATAGTTCGGGGCGCGATGTGGCAGCGATGGCCGTCTTCACATCAGGGGCGCTGAGTATCAAAAATGCCGGGAACGGGAGAAGTTGCGCTCGACCGGAGCCCGACATTTTGGCGTGAATTTGGGGTGTTTCGGAATTGATCACCGGTTATATGCCTTAAATGGGCTGGAGTTTCAATAATTAACCCAAAAACAGACAGCTCTTTTGTAACAAAATTGGAACAATGGCGCACTCACTTTTAGTCTCTGGCATGATGTCATCTTCGAACAAGACGACGCGGCGCCGATTGTCTAGAATGTTCAGCATCTTTCATAACGGTTTTATTACCACATCGAAAAGGCGGTTTGTGTGGATTTACTTTCTCTTTATGGGCTGTTTTTGGCCAAAGTAGTGACCGTAGTGATCGCCATTGGTGCGCTGGTGGTATTGGTGGTTGGCCTTCGTCATCGCAAATCTCACGGAAAAGGTGAGTTGCAGCTGGTCGATTTAGGGGAGCAGTACCGCGAAATGCAGCGTGAAATGCGCAGCGCGCGTCTGAGTCCTGCGAAGCTGAAAATCCGCAGTAAAGAATTGAAGAAAAAGGATAAAGCGGAAGCGAAACAGAAAAAATTACAGGCAAAAGCAGGGGAAACCCAATCCAAACCTTGCCTGTATGTTCTCGATTTCAAAGGCAGTATGGACGCACATGAAGTGACTTCGCTGCGCGAAGAAATTTCAGCCGTGCTTGCGGTGGCCACGCCGGAAGACGAAGTGCTGTTGCGCCTGGAAAGCCCGGGCGGCGTGGTTCACGGTTACGGTCTGGCCGCTTCGCAGCTGGTTCGTTTGCGCCAGAGCGGTATCCGCCTGACGGTAGCGGTAGATAAAGTCGCCGCCAGCGGAGGATATATGATGGCCTGCGTAGCTGACCGCATTGTCGCCGCACCGTTTGCCATTATCGGTTCAATTGGCGTTGTTGCGCAGATCCCTAACTTCAACCGCTTATTGAAAAAGAACGATATTGATATTGAACTGCATACGGCGGGAGAATTCAAACGCACCCTGACGCTGCTCGGTGAAAACACCGAAGAAGGGCGCGAGAAATTTCGCGAAGATCTCAACGAAACGCACGTGCTGTTTAAGGAATTTGTGCATCAGAATCGTCCGTCACTGGATATCGATACCGTGGCAACCGGTGAACACTGGTTTGGTACGCAGGCGCGTGAAAATGGCCTGATTGACGCCATCGGCACCAGTGATGATTTACTGATTGCTGAAATGAAAAATCATGAAGTGATTGCGGTGCGTTATGCCCGCCGTAAACGCATGATGGACAGATTCACCAGCAGCGCGGCAGAAAGCGCTGACCGTCTGTTCCTGCGCTGGTTGCAGCGCAGTCAGAAGCCGTTGCTGTAAACGGTTTTCCTCATTAAAAGCGCAAAGAAAAAGGGACTTCGGTCCCTTTTTTTATCGGCTCGATTTACTGAGAAAGCTAACCGGTTGCGCTTTCATTTATAGCGGCTTTTTTATCTCAATCTTCGAGATGGTATTTTTCTGAAAAAAGATGGGCCAGGTGTTTAAACATATTAAATACCGCGGTGGTTTTTCGGGTCGGTAAACCGTTTTCATCCATGAAGAATTCACCGCGGAAAACCAGCACATTGCCTTTCTGTTCAACTTCTGTCGCAGCCATTCCGCTAAGATACTCATCGTGCTCACGGATAACCTTATTCGCTTCTGCCAGTAAAGCTTCGCGACTTATTGCCGATGTATTTTCGTGCATGATATTTACTCCCCACTATAATTGCTGACGTTATTGTAATCCTGACGTTGTTAAAACCGCAAATCGGCTGTGGGTAATGGCTTTATGTTATGGTTATTATTTGAACGATTCGCCGAAAAGATTGAACACATTGGCGAAAAGGGCGTTTCCGTGTTAATTAGTTTGCGTGACGATTTTAATCAGGTAGAGTGTGGGATTTTGTGGCTTCAGGTGGAATGTTTTGTTTACGCTTGGTCATTATTTGACATAGGAAAGAGCACATTCTGCTGAACCCTGTCTGGTTAATCCCTCGCAGAATCAGTGTTTTGAACCTCTGGAAGTCAGTTTGCTCTTTCTTTTAAAGAAATGAGTTGACGTTCTGACTCACTGCCGCAATATAAAAAAAGACGTGATATTGTGCCGCGGCATAACTAGACAAAATCTTCTTCAGATGATGAAGAATCATTCAGGTAAAGGTAATTATGGGTAAAGCTCTCGTAATAGTTGAGTCCCCGGCAAAAGCCAAAACGATTAATAAATATTTAGGAAATGACTACGTGGTTAAGTCCAGCGTCGGTCATATCCGTGATTTACCAACCAGTGGATCCGCTGCTAAAAAGACCGCCAACTCAACCGAAGAAAAAACAAAGAAAAAAGTAAAAAAGGATGAGAAAACCGCGCTGGTCAATCGCATGGGCGTCGATCCGTATCATGGTTGGGAAGCGCAATACGAAATACTTCCCGGTAAAGAAAAAGTCGTTGCTGAGTTAAAAGCGTTAGCGGAAAAAGCTGACCACATCTATCTCGCAACCGACCTTGACCGCGAAGGAGAGGCGATTGCCTGGCATTTGCGGGAAGTGATTGGCGGTGATGACAAACGTTTCAGCCGCGTCGTATTTAACGAAATTACCAAAAACGCGATTCAGAATGCGTTTAAAGAACCGGGCGAGCTGAATATTGATCGTGTTAATGCTCAGCAGGCGCGTCGCTTTATGGACCGCGTGGTGGGTTACATGGTTTCCCCGTTGCTGTGGAAGAAAATTGCCCGTGGTTTATCCGCTGGCCGTGTTCAGTCCGTAGCGGTTCGTCTGGTGGTTGAGCGCGAAAAAGAAATCAAAGCGTTCGTGCCGGAAGAATACTGGGAGCTGCACGCTGATTTGCTGGCGAAGAAAGAAACCGCCCTGCAAATGGAAGTGACGCATCACCTCGATAAGCCGTTCAAACCGGTCAATAAAGAGCAAACCCACGCGGCTGTTTCGCTGCTTGAAAAAGCGCGTTATCAGGTGGTGGATCGTGAAGATAAACCGACCAGCAGCAAACCGGGTGCTCCTTTTATTACCTCCACGTTGCAGCAGGCGGCAAGTACGCGCCTGAGCTTTGGCGTGAAGAAAACCATGATGATGGCGCAGCGTCTCTACGAAGCCGGTCACATCACCTACATGCGTACTGACTCCACCAACCTGAGCCAGGACGCTGTAGAAATGGTTCGCGGCTACATCGGCACAAATTTTGGCGATAAATACCTGCCGAAAGCGCCGTTGCAGTACAGCAACAAAGAGAACTCTCAGGAAGCGCACGAAGCGATCCGTCCTTCTGACGTTGCCGTGGTTTCTGAGCAGCTCAAGGATATGGAAGCGGATGCGCAGCGTCTGTACCAGCTGATCTGGCGCCAGTTTGTGGCCTGCCAGATGACACCGGCGCAGTACGATTCCACCACGCTGACGGTGAAAGCGGGCGATTATTCCCTGCGCGCCAAAGGCCGTACGCTGCGTTTCGATGGCTGGACGAAAGTCATGCCAGCGTTGCGTAAAGGCGACGAAGACAGAACGCTGCCAGCCATTGAAGTTGGTACCGAACTCGAACTGCAACAGCTGCTGCCAACTCAGCACTTCACCAAACCGCCTGCGCGTTTTAGCGAAGCGTCACTGGTGAAAGAGCTGGAAAAACGTGGCATTGGCCGTCCGTCTACCTATGCGTCGATCATTTCGACCATTCAGGATCGTGGTTACGTTCACGTTGAAAACCGCCGTTTCTATGCGGAAAAAATGGGTGAAATCGTCACCGATCGTCTGGAAGATAATTTCCGCGAACTGATGAACTACGATTTCACCGCGCGTATGGAAGACGGGCTGGATCAGGTCGCGAACAATAAAGCGGAATGGAAAGCGGTTCTGGATGAGTTCTTCACCGAATTCAGCAAGCAGCTTGAAACCGCCGAGAAAGACCCTGAAGAAGGCGGTATGCGCCCGAATCAGATGGTTCTGACCAGCATCGAATGCCCGACGTGCAGCCGCCCGATGGGTATCCGTACCGCCAGCACCGGTGTGTTCCTCGGGTGTTCCGGTTATGCGTTGCCGCCGAAAGAGCGCTGCAAAACCACCATCAATCTGATTGCAGATGCTGAAGTTCTGAACATCCTTGAAGGTGATGAAGCGGAAGCCAATGCGCTGCGCGCCAAACGTCGTTGCGGCAAATGTGGCACGGCGATGGACAGCTACCTGATCGACAACCAGCGTAAATTGCATGTCTGCGGTAACAACCCGGAATGTGACGGCTACGAAATCGAAGAAGGCGAATTCCGTATCAAGGGGTATGACGGCCCGATCGTTGAGTGTGAGAAATGTGGTTCTGAAATGCACCTGAAAATGGGGCGTTTCGGTAAGTACATGGGCTGCACCAACGACGAGTGTAAAAATACCCGTAAGATCCTGCGTAACGGTGACGTTGCGCCGCCGAAAGAAGATCCGGTTCCCTTGCCGGAGCTGCAATGTGAAAAGTCTGACGCCTATTTCGTTTTACGTGATGGCGCGGCGGGTGTTTTCCTGGCGGCCAATACTTTCCCTAAATCGCGCGAAACCCGTGCGCCGCTGGTGGAAGAACTGAAGCGCTTTAAAGATCGTCTGCCGGAAAAACTGAGCTATCTGGCCGATGCGCCAGTTGCTGACCCGGAAGGCAATAAATCGATGGTGCGTTTTAGCCGTAAAACGAAGCAGCAGTACGTGTCTTCAGAAAAAGACGGCAAAGCCACTGGCTGGACGGCATTTTATGTCGACGGTAAATGGGTCGAAGGTAAGAAATAGTATTATTTAGCCGGAACCCATTGTTATTCGATTGTAAAAAACCAGTCCTTCGGGCTGGTTTTTTTATTGCATTAAGATCTATCATCGACAAGTTCTTCGCGAATATCTTCTCAGGGCAGTGCTGCCTGCTGTAATCCTTATGTTATCTGGCTATACAATGTGTCATTTCTTGATATAATTGTTATATAAAATTTGTTTTTATTCACATTTGTAATAAGCTAATGCGTCTGTGACATAAGACGACGCAATACAGACTTCGGGCATTCAATAAAAATCATTTCCAGTCTGTTCAGCCAGCGGGTGAACAGGGATGGTGACAGGGTTTGAAACCAGGGTGGTATGAGATATGAAATTGCAGCAACTGCGCTACATCGTAGAGGTTGTTAATCACAATCTGAACGTCAGTTCGACGGCAGAAGGCCTGTACACGTCGCAGCCAGGGATCAGTAAGCAGGTGCGCATGCTCGAAGATGAGCTGGGTATCCAGATTTTCTCCCGCAGCGGTAAACATCTGACGCAGGTCACGCCCGCCGGGCAGGAAATTATCCGCATCGCGCGCGAAGTGCTGTCGAAAGTTGACGCCATTAAAGCCGTCGCGGGCGAGCACACCTATCCCGATAAAGGGTCACTGTACGTCGCCACGACACACACTCAGGCACGTTACGCACTGCCAAACGTCATTAAAGGTTTCATCGAGCGCTACCCGCGCGTTTCACTGCATATGCATCAGGGTTCGCCAACGCAAATCGCCGAGGCCGTATCCAAAGGTAATGCTGATTTCGCGATTGCCACCGAAGCGCTGCATCTTTACGACGACCTGATTATGCTACCTTGCTACCACTGGAACCGTGCGGTTGTGGTTCAGCCGGATCATCCGCTGGCGGGCAAAGATAAAGTCACCATCGAAGAGTTAGCGGCGTATCCGATTGTCACCTACACCTTCGGGTTCACAGGCCGTTCTGAGCTGGACACCGCGTTTAACCGCGCCGGGCTGACGCCGCGTATCGTCTTTACCGCCACCGATGCTGACGTGATCAAAACCTACGTCCGTCTTGGCTTAGGCGTCGGCGTTATCGCCAGCATGGCCGTCGATCCGATTCAGGATCCGGATCTGGTGACGGTCGATGCGCGTGATATCTTCACGTACAGCACCACTAAAATCGGTTTCCGTCGCAGCACTTTCCTGCGCAGCTACATGTACGATTTTATCCAGCGTTTTGCGCCACATCTGACGCGCGACGTGGTGGACACCGCCATTTCCCTGCGCTCGAATGAAGATATCGAAGAGATGTTCAAAGACATTAAGTTGCCGGTGAAATAAACCGTCACGCGCTGCTGAAAATCTCCGTCCCGCGACGTCTTACGATGCCGCGGGATTTTTTTTGCCTGATGAACACTTCGTGTTGTTATGAAAATGTTAATTGAATTTTGTGTTATGTTTAACTATGCACTTATAAGCTTGCGGGTTATTCCCTAATAGCCACGCACGCGCGAGAAATGAGCAGTAAAAGGAGAAGCTATGTCGTCCGATATTCGTGAGAAAAGTCTGGATAAACTGGCAGTCCAGAACAAGGAGTTTCATTACTACAGCCTGCCGCTCGCAGCCCAAACGCTGGGTGATCTCCAGCGCCTGCCAAAATCCCTCAAAGTTTTACTCGAAAATTTACTGCGCCACGTGGATGGCGACACCGTAACGGAAAGTGATTTGCGCGAACTGGTCGGCTGGCAGAAAACCGGCCACGCCGATCGTGAAATTGCTTACCGGCCTGCGCGCGTCCTGATGCAGGATTTTACCGGTGTGCCGGCGGTGGTGGATTTAGCCGCCATGCGGCAGGCGGTAAAACGTCTCGGCGGTAATGTCGACCAGGTGAACCCGTTATCGCCTGTCGATCTGGTTATCGACCACTCGGTGACGGTAGATGAATTTGGTGATGACGAAGCGTTTGATGAAAACGTCCGGCTGGAAATGGAACGCAACAACGAACGCTATCAGTTCCTCCGCTGGGGCCAGAAAGCCTTCAACCGCTTCCGCGTTGTGCCGCCGGGCACCGGGATTTGCCATCAGGTTAACCTGGAGTATCTCGGGCAGACCGTCTGGTACGAAGAGCAGGACGGTAAAACGGTCGCCTACCCGGACACGCTGGTCGGCACCGATTCGCACACCACCATGATTAACGGTCTGGGGATCCTGGGCTGGGGCTGCGGCGGGATTGAAGCGGAAGCGGCGATGTTAGGCCAGCCAGTTTCCATGCTGATCCCCGATGTGGTTGGCTTCAAACTGACCGGCAAATTGCGCGAAGGCATCACCGCAACCGATCTGGTGTTAACCGTCACGCAGATGCTGCGTAAGCACGGCGTGGTCGGCAAATTTGTTGAATTCTACGGCGACGGGCTGGCGGATTTACCGCTGGCCGACCGCGCCACGATCGCCAATATGTCACCGGAATTCGGGGCCACCTGCGGGTTCTTCCCGGTGGATGACGTCACGCTCGGCTACATGAAACTGAGCGGCCGCAGCGACGAGCAGATTGAACTGGTCAAAGCTTATTCGCAGGCGCAGGGTTTATGGCGCAATGCGGGCGACGAGCCGGTATTCACCAGTACGCTGCCGCTGGATATGGGGAGCGTTGAACCGAGTCTGGCTGGCCCGAAACGTCCGCAGGATCGCGTGGCGCTGCCGGATGTGCCGAAAGCGTTTAAAGCAGCCACTGAACTGGAACTGGGAAACAGTAAACCGGGGCGCAGCGACAAGGAAACCTTCACGCTGGAAGGGCAGCATTACGCGCTCACGACCGGCGCGGTGGTGATTGCCGCCATTACGTCCTGTACCAATACGTCAAACCCCAGCGTGCTGATGGCGGCCGGTTTGCTGGCGAAGAATGCTGCTGAAAAAGGGCTGACCCGCAAACCGTGGGTGAAAACCTCGCTGGCGCCGGGTTCCAAAGTGGTGACCGATTATCTGAATGCTGCCGGTCTGATGCCATATCTTGAACAGCTCGGCTTCAATCTGGTGGGCTACGGCTGTACCACCTGTATCGGTAACTCCGGGCCGCTGCCGGAACCGATTGAATCCGCCATTAAATCCGGGGATTTAACCGTTGGCGCGGTGCTTTCCGGAAACCGGAACTTCGAAGGGCGCATTCATCCGCTGATCAAAACCAACTGGCTGGCGTCCCCGCCGCTGGTGGTGGCGTACGCGCTGGCCGGGAATATGAACGTCAATCTGACCCACGATCCGCTGGGGGAAGATGCGGATGGCAAACCGGTTTATCTGAAAGATATCTGGCCGTCTGCGGCAGAAATTGCTCATGCGGTCGGGCAGGTGACCACGGCCATGTTCCATAAAGAATATGCGGAAGTGTTTAACGGTGACGCCAGCTGGCAGGCAATTCAGGTTGAAGGCACGCCGACCTACACCTGGCAGGAAGATTCGACCTACATCCGGCATCCGCCGTTCTTCAGCGACATGAAAGCGGAACCGGACGCGCTGGAAGACATCAACGATGCCCGTATTCTGGCGATTCTGGCAGACTCCGTCACCACTGACCACATCTCGCCAGCCGGGAATATCAAAGCCGAAAGCCCGGCAGGGTTGTATCTGAAACAGCACGGTGTAGAGCCGAAGGCATTTAACTCCTACGGTTCGCGGCGCGGTAACCATGAAGTGATGATGCGCGGGACGTTCGCCAATATCCGTATTAAAAACGAAATGGTGCCGGGCGTGGAGGGCGGATTTACCCGCCATATTCCGTCGCAGGATCAGCTGGCGATTTACGATGCGGCGATGCGCTATCAGCATGAAAGCGTGCCAACGGCAGTGATTGCCGGTAAAGAGTACGGTTCCGGGTCGAGCCGTGACTGGGCGGCGAAAGGGCCGCGTTTGCTGGGTGTTCGCGTGGTGATTGCGGAATCCTTCGAACGTATTCACCGCTCAAACCTGATCGGCATGGGGATTTTACCGCTGGAATTCCCGCAGGGCGTGACGCGCAAGACGCTGAAACTGACCGGCGATGAGCAGATCAGCGTCCGGGGTTTGCAAACCCTGACGCCTGGGCAGGACGTCTCGGTACACATCACCTTTGCCGACGGGCATACGGAAACGGTGAACGCGCGCTGCCGTATTGATACGGGCAACGAGCTGACGTATTTCCAGAACGGCGGCATTCTGCATTACGTGATCCGCAAAATGCTCTGAATTTGTTATCTGCCGAAAATCCATGAAAAAGGGCACCGTTAAGGTGCCCTTAATATTTCTGTCATATCCTGAAAAAATTACTTATCGAGCAGGTGGCCCATTTTGGCCGCTTTGGTCGAGAGGTAACGTTCGTTTTCCGGATTACGGCCCACGATCAGCGGCACGCGCTCGGTGATATTAATACCGGCTTCAGTCAGGATTTCGACCTTTTTCGGGTTGTTGGTCAGCAGGCGGACAGAATCAACGCCCAGTAACTTGAACATATCTGCGCACAGGGTGAAGTCGCGTTCATCAGCCGCAAAACCGAGCTGATGGTTGGCTTCGACGGTGTCGTAGCCTTTGTCCTGCAAAGCGTAAGCGCGGATTTTGTTGAGCAAACCGATGTTACGGCCTTCCTGACGGTGATACATCAGGATGCCACGGCCTTCTTCGGCGATGTGATTGAGTGCGGCTTCGAGCTGAAAACCACAGTCACAGCGCAGGCTGAATAAGGCATCGCCGGTCAGACATTCCGAGTGAACACGCGCGAGAACCGGTGTTTCACCGCTGATGTCGCCAAAAACTAACGCCAGGTGGTCGTGCCCGGTGGCCAATTCTTCAAAACCCACCATCAGGAAATCGCCCCAAGGTGTTGGCAGATTGGCTTCTGCCACCCGTTTCAGCTGCATTTTACGCTCCAAAAAAACCACAAAGTGTCTTCATTTACAGTGAGTATTTTACTTGTTGATGCGCATCCTACGTTCAGATGCGGCCTCTGGATAGGGAATCGGTGCCTTTCCATCACGACAGGGCGTTATTTTGCCACAGATTGGCGCAGTTTTTAGCGCGAATATTTGAACGATTAGTTCATAACTTATGAATTATAACCGCTTCTTCAACAATCCCCGCTTAGGGAATGTGAAGCGGTAACAACGTTGCTACACTCCAACTCTTTTATCAATGACGGAAGGGACGACTATGTTTGATATCGCCAGACGCACCGCATTCGGGGCGGTTCTTTTATTACTGATGCCCGCAGCGGTTTGGCTCAGTGGCTGGTTATGGACGCCGGGCGGTAATCCGTCAATTTTACTTCCGCTGTATTGGGTTACCGAAACGGTCAGTCAGCCCTGGGGCATTTTAACCACGGTAATTCTGTGCGGATGGTTTTTATGGTGTCTGCGCTTTCGTCTCAAAGCGGCGATCGGGCTGGTGCTAATGATTTCGGTGGCGCTTCTGGTCGGCCAGTCAGCCAAGACTTACATCAAAGGGGAGGTGCGCGAACCACGGCCTTATGTGGCCTGGCTGGGTACTGACCATCAGATGAACGTTGAGGAATTTTACGGCCTGAAACGCAAGGCGCGCAGCCAGCAGGTCAGAGACGTCCTCGGCGATAACGCTCAGATCCCGCACTGGCTGAACAAAAGCTGGCAAAACGACACCGGCTACGCATTTCCTTCCGGCCATACTATGTTCGCCGCGACCTGGGCATTGCTGGGCATCGGGCTACTGTGGCGGCGTAAACACTACAAAACGGTCACCTTCCTGATGGTGTGGGCGGTTGTGGTGATGGGCAGCCGCCTGATGCTGGGGATGCACTGGCCGCGTGACCTGATGGCGTCCGTAGGGATCAGCTGGATCCTGGTGACACTGGCCTGCTGGCTGACCGAACGCTATATCGGGCCGCTGACGCCGCCACCGGCAGAAAATCAGGAAATCGCGCAACGCGACGGAGAATAAACACCGGCAATTTCAAAGGGGTTTAACAAAACCCCTTTAATTCATCGCTTTCCGTCCCCATATCTCTTCCATATCGTAAATTGCAGCGATATTTGCGACACGCCGCAAAAGTTGCACGAAGTTCCAACAACCTGCATTTAAAGCCTCCGCAATGTTTCCCAGCTTTGTTTGGAAATGCTAACTTATTAGGTCGGGACGAGAGTTTTTGGCATAATTCATCCGGTACATCCGGCATTACAGGAATGAATGTGAAATATCTGCTGATTTTTTTATTTTTGCTGGTCATCGTGGTGATTTCTATCACTCTGGGTGCCCATAACGATCAGACTGTGACCTTCAATTATTTGCTGGCGCAGGGTGACTATCGTGTTTCCACACTACTTGCCGTGCTCTTTGCCACCGGTTTTATTCTCGGCTGGGTCATCTGCGGTTTGTTTTACCTGCGTGTCCGTTTATCTCTCGGGCGTGCGCAGCGGAAAATCAAACGCCTTGAACAACAAATTGAACCCGCGGCTGCCGTTACGCCGCCAGCAGCATCTTATGATGTCAGCAAGGAATAACCCTCTATGTTAGAACTGCTGTTTCTGTTGTTGCCCGTTGCGGCCGCCTATGGCTGGTACATGGGGCGCAGAAGTTCTCAGCAGGACAAACAGGAAAATGCTAACCGCCTGTCGCGTGAATACGTAGCAGGGGTTAACTTCCTGCTTTCCAACCAGCAGGATAAAGCGGTCGATCTGTTCCTTGAGATGTTGAAAGAGGACAGCAGTACGGTCGAAGCGCACCTGACTCTGGGGAACCTGTTCCGCTCCCGTGGCGAAGTCGATCGCGCCATCCGCATCCACCAGTCGCTGATGGAAAGTGCTTCGCTGACCTTCGAACAGCGTTTGCTTGCCGTGCAGCAGTTAGGGCGCGATTACATGGCTGCCGGTTTTTATGACCGCGCGGAAGACATGTTTAATCAGCTGGTGAAAGAGCAGGACTACCAGCTGTTTGCGCTGGAACAGTTGCTGATCATCCATCAGGCGACCAGCGACTGGCAGAATGCTATCGATGTGGCCGAGCGTCTGGTCAAGCTGGGCAAAGAAAACCGTCGCAAGGAAATCGCACATTTCTGGTGTGAACTGGCGCTGCTGGCGATGGTTGCTGATGATTTCGATAAGGCCACCGGCCTGCTGAAAAAAGCCGCGGCGGCAGATAAACTTTGTGCCCGCGTGTCTATCATGCAGGGGCGCATTTTCCTGGCGCAGGGCGAATACCGTAAAGCGGTTGATGCGCTGCAGCGTGTGCTCGAGCAGGACAAAGAACTGGTCAGCGAAGCGCTGCCGATGCTGCAGGAGTGCTACCAGAACCTGAAAGATACGCTGGGCTGGGCAGAGTTCCTCAAACGCTGTGTCGATGAAAACACCGGCGCGACGGCAGAACTGATGCTGGCGGAAATCATCCAGCAGGAAGAAGGGCGTGAAACGGCGCAGAACTACATCAACCGCCAGTTGCAACGTCATCCGACCATGCGCGTCTTCCATCACCTGATGGACTACCATCTGGCCGATGCAGAAGAAGGCAGGGCGAAAGAGAGTCTGGTTTTACTGCGGGACATGGTGGGTGAGCAGATCCGCACAAAACCGCGATACCGCTGCCACAAATGCGGGTTTACCGCGCATTCGCTGTACTGGCATTGTCCGTCATGCCGCGGCTGGGCGACGATCAAGCCTATACGTGGTCTCGACGGGCAATAATTTTTCCCTTCATACTTCGCGCTGCAGGTGCGTTGGCTGCTTTCTGTCACCCGAATCACTTACTCAAGTAAGCTCATCGGGTTCCTTCAATTGCCGCCTTCCTGCAACACGAATTATTTAGGGAAAATCGGCGATACAAAGGCTTAAATTACTTCTTCTTACCGGTGGTTTTACGGGCGCTAAGTAACGTACGCAGTTTCTTAATTTCTTTTGCCGTCAGCGCCGGTTCAGAATCTTCAGCAAGATGCTGATTATCAATCTCATGCTCGGTGGCTTTCGCCGCCTTTTTCCCCTTAGGTGCCGCCGGATTAAAGCTCTCTTCCAGACGTGCTGCCACTTCCGCACTTAAAGAATGCTCAGCCTCAGCGGCGGCGTTCTTGATCAGTTCCTTCAATTCAACCGGAATTTTGACGGTCAGGGTTGTTATCTCACTCATTTTTCAGCCTTTCCTTAGAGTAAAGTTACAAGCTATGCCAGCGTTGTGTCGGCGTCTAGTGCATCACAAAAATTTAATAAAACTGTCACATTATGTGTAGCTGTGAATTCAGCCTTTTGCCATGTAAAATGCGGGCGGCAGAAAACAGGCTTTCCCTTCCTGAAATGAAAAAACACAAGAGGCTGAAGATATGACGTCAGAAAATAGCATTAACAACAACGACTTAAATTCCTCACCTATTGTTGTCGCTCTCGACTATGCCGATAAATCTGCCGCGCTGGCTTTTGCAGATAAAATCGATCCCCGTGATTGCCGTCTGAAAATTGGAAAAGAGATGTTCACGCATTTCGGCCCGCAGATGGTGAAAGATTTGCAGACTCGCGGTTTTGACGTCTTTCTGGATCTGAAATTCCATGACATCCCGAACACCACGGCGCATGCGGTTGCCGCTGCGGCGGAGCTGGGCGTGTGGATGGTCAATGTGCATGCCAGCGGCGGTGCGCGGATGATGACCGCAGCAAAAGAAGCGTTGCTGCCGTTTGGTAAAGACGCGCCGTTACTGATTGCCGTCACCGTGCTGACCAGCATGGAAGGCTGCGATCTGGCGGATCTGGGCATCACGTTATCTCCGGCAGATTACGCCGAACGTCTGGCGCGACTGACCCGTGACTGCGGGCTGGACGGCGTTGTATGTTCCGCGCAGGAAGCCACGCGCTTTAAATCGGCGCTGGGGCAGGAGTTCAAACTGGTCACGCCGGGGATCCGCCCGGCAGGCAGCAAAGCCGACGATCAGCGCCGCGTGATGACCCCGCAGGAAGCGCTCGCGGCGGGTGTGGATTACATGGTGATTGGCCGTCCGATTACGCAGTCCGCCGATCCGGCGCAGACGCTGCGTGATATCCGTGCATCACTGCGATAAGCAGGAGAATTTATGAGTAATGACAACAACAGCCGGTTAGTGTATTCCACCGACACCGGCAGAATCGACGAACCGAAAGCCGTTGTGTCGCGTCCGAAAGGTGACGGCATTGTTCGCATTGCGCGTCAGACCAGCGGCCGCAAAGGGAAAGGCGTTTGTCTTATTACTGGCGTCGATGTCGATGATGCTGCGCTGGAAAAACTGGCAGCCGAACTGAAGAAGAAATGCGGTTGCGGCGGCGCGGTGAAAGACGGCGTCATTGAAATTCAGGGCGATAAACGTGATTTGCTGAAACAGCTGCTGGAAGCCAAAGGGATGAAAGTCAAACTGGCGGGTGGCTGATAAAACAAGATGCTGCGCCATTGATGAGCGCAGCGTCTTACTGTTTTTATCTATTCTTATTTACTGACCTGATGACCCACAATACCACCTACTGCTGCGCCGCCTAACGTACCTAAAGTACTTCCGTCAGTCAGAACCGCACCACCAAGTGCACCGGCACCGGCACCAATCGCCGTGTTACGGTCACGTTTAGACCAGTTACCACACGCGGTAACAGACATCGCAAGAGTCAGAACCAGTGCAATACTGGCAACGCGTTTATTTACGAGCATCATAGTTATCTTCCTCAAAGGATTAACGTTCAGCATCATCGATAAGTATAGGTAACTTGCAGCGTTCTCACTGTATTTCACCGGGTGATCCTTCACACAACTTATGATTTTTTGAGCTGTTCCTAACCTTTATTCATAATTCGACTCATCCGGACGCACTTTTGCATCCGTTAACTAAAAATAGTGAAATTAGTATCTATTCACTAGGTGAATAATCTTAATTCACCATCAAGCCGCACTCTCACCACACAATTAACTAAAGCATTGCGCCTGCGTGCCCTGAATGTGGCACAAACAGGCACTTTCGCGTTTGCAGCAGAACCTTACGCACTCTTTAGCGATTTGCCCCATACCGGCACCCGCCCGCCGACCAGACAATAAAGCATCGACAGATGAGGAAACCGAGATGCTTAAACAACTGAAAGAGCAGGTACTGGAGGCCAACCTGGCACTGCCGCGCCATAATCTGGTGACCTTTACATGGGGAAATGTCAGCGCCGTGGACCGCCAGCAGGGGCTGGTCGTCATCAAGCCGTCGGGCGTGGAATACGATCATATGGGCGTCGAAGACATGGTGGTAGTGGAGCTGGAAACCGGGAAAATCGTGGAAGGCAGCAAGAAACCGTCTTCGGATACCGACACGCACCGCGTGCTCTACCTTAACTTCCTGCAGGCGGGCGGCATTGTGCATACCCATTCCCGCCATGCGACCATCTGGGCGCAGGCCGGGATTGATATTCCGGCCTGGGGTACCACGCATGCGGATTATTTCTACGGCAATATTCCGTGCACGCGCTTAATGACCGAAGCAGAAATCGCCGGTCGCTACGAGTGGGAAACCGGCGAAGTGATCGTTAAAACGTTCGCGGAACGTCACCTCGACCCGGCAGATATTCCGGCGGTGCTGGTGCATTCGCACGGGCCTTTTGCCTGGGGGAAAGATGCCGATAACGCCGTACACAACGCGGTGGTGCTGGAAGAAATCGCCTATATGGGCATTTTCTCCCGCCAGTTAACGCCGCAGCTGCCGGATATGCAGCCACAACTTCTGGATAAACATTATCTGCGTAAGCACGGCAAGAATGCTTACTACGGGCAGTAATCCGCGCCGTACCTGGAAAATCACATGAAGAAGTCAGCCGACGAGGCTGACTTTTATGCCTAAGTGGGTCAGTTGCTGGCGGAACGTTTCCGGCAGGGCTTCGTCAGTAATGACATGACTGAAAGCGCTGACCGGGCCGAGCGGATTGAGATTGATCTGGCCGAATTTCGAAGAATCTGTCAGCACGATATTTTCCGCGCCTTTCGCCACGACCGTGTTCACCACGTCGGCACGCAACATGTCACGGCCGGTAAAACCGGTGGTGTCAGTAAATCCGTCAATCCCGATAAAGGCTTTGCTGAAATTCATCTGCTGCAAACACAATCTTGTCAGCGGGCCGACCACCGTCTGGCTGGTCTTCTGGTACATTCCGCCGAGCAGCACCACGTCACACGGCATACTTTTCAGTAACGACGCCACATAACTGCTGACGGTAATCACCGTGAGATTCTTTTTATCCGCCAGATATTGCGCCAGCAGGGCAATGCTGCTGCCGCTTTCGAAAAATACCGTTTCGCCATCCCGGATTAATGATGCCGCGAATTTTGCCAGTTTTTGCTTCTGTGCGAAGTTCGACATCATTCGGGTATCGACGTCATCGGTCTGGATTGCGACGGCAAAACCGTGTGCGCGGCGCAGATAATGGCGTTGCTCAAGCTGATTGAGATCGTGACGGATCGTCACTTCTGAAACCTGACAAATCTGCGACAGCTCACTCACGCTGATCCGCTGTTTATCGTTTACCCATTGCAAAATGACTTGCTGTCTGTCGTTCATAAGTGCCCAAAAATACGGGCAGCGCAGGCTGCCCGTCAGCTGAAGTGAATTCTGTTTCGAAGATTACAACGTATGTTCCGTTCGCGCGATAATATCATCTTGCGCTTCCGGCGATAAAGCGGTGAAGAATGCCGAATAACCGGCCACGCGCACCACCAGATCCCGGTAGTTTTGCGGTTCCTCGCGCGCTTTCAGCAACGTCTCGCGGGACACAATATTGTACTGCACGTGCCAGCCTTTATGATCCTCAAAGAACGTCCGTAACATCAGCATCAGCGTCTGGCGGTCGGCTTCATTTTCAAGCGATGCCGGATTGAGTTTCTGATTCAGCAGTACGCCGCCGAGGATCGCTTCCGTCGGTAATTTCCCCAGCGAATTAAATACCGCCGTTGGCCCCAGATGGTCTGTGCCGGAAGCCGGGCTTGCGCCTTCGGCCAGCGGGGTGAACGCTTTACGTCCGTCAGGTGTCGCCGTGGTCGCCGCGCCAAATGGCACGTTAGCGGAAATTGACGAGGTCCCGGCATAGTATGTTCCGCCAATCGGGCCGCGCCCGAAACGCGTATTGTGATAATTCGACAGCTCGTCGATGTAGCACTGGTAGGCGCGTACCAGAAGATTATCCACGCCGTCATGGTCGTTGCCGTACTTATCCGCGCCGTTAATCAGCCGCTGGCGTAAGCGCTCGCCGTCCAGCCCGTCGTAGTCAGAAGCCAGCGCAGCCGCCAGTTCCTGCTGGCCGACAGAACCCTGTTCGAAGACCAGTTTTTTGACCGCCGCCAGACTGTTGCCGAGATTGGCAATCCCGACCTGCAAGCCGGAAACCCAGTCGTATTTCGCGCCGCCTTGTTTGATGGTCTTGCCGCGCTCGATACAGTCATCGACCAGCGCGGAACACAAAATATCCTGCGCGTTTTCTTCCAGAACGGTATCGACGACGCATTCGATTTCAATCGATTTACGCGTGTAGTAGCGAATTTGCTCATCCCACTGCGCGAAAACCTGCTCAAAGTTTTCAAAGTTGTCCTGAGACAGCCCGCGTTCCTGCGGCAGAAATTGCGACTGGCTTTTGGCGTCATGCCCCTGTTCGAGCGCAGCCAGCATAACGCGGGCAAAGTTGATGAAGCTCATGCCGGTGCAGCGGTAGCCCCATTTTCCGCCGACGGCGGTTTCGATGCAGCCGATGGCGGCGTAATCGTAGGCATCTTCTTTCTCAACGCCGAGTTTGATGAATTCAGGGATCACGATTTCATCGTTGTTAAACGCGGGCATCCCGAAACCGCAGCGGATCACCTGCACGCAGGCATCCAGAAAATCGCTGCTCATGCCCGCGTGATAACGCACGCTGAGGTTTGGCTGTGTGGAACGCAGCTGGCCGCACGATTCAAGAATGGCGTAGGAGAGCGGATTAACCGCGTCGGACGCCACGCCGTGATGCAGTTTCTGGCCGCCGATGGTGACGTTCTGATACAACGGGCTACCCGCCGACGCTTTGGAGTGCGTGCCGGAGCGGATTTTGTTCACTTCCAGCAATTTCAGCCAGCAGCTTTGCAGCAACTCAATGGCGCGACCGCGCTCCAGCGTTTGCTCAAGTTCGACGTCACGGCGGTAGAACGGGTAAAGATACTGGTCCATACGGCCAAACGAAACGGAATGCCCGTTGGATTCGATCTGCAAAATCAGCTGGATGAAATAGCACAGCTGCAACGCCTGCCAGAAGCTGGAAGGCGGCTGATGGGCGATCGCGTGACAGTTTGCGGCAATCGCCAGCAGCTCATCGCGACGGCTCTCGCGCGGCTCAGCGGCGGCCATTTCCTGCGCCAGATCGCCAAAGCGAACGATATGATCGCTGACGGCGGCCAGCGTGATATCAATGGCTTTCAGCAGTTGTTCTTTATGCAAATCTTCCCAGTCAGTAAGATTAATGCGGCTGCGGCGTTCATCGACTTTATGGCGCAGTCCGTCCAGCCCCAGCTCGAGCAGCAGCGGGAAATTCACCGCCAGATGGGCATCGCCGGACGTCATATTGCCTTCGGCTTTTACGATGCCGCTGTCGAGCAGCGCCTTCTGCTCATCGGTAAACATACCGTAGCAGCGATCCTGCACCGTCTGTCCGCGCCACCACGGGCAAATCTCGTGCAGGACATTCTTATTCTTTTCACTCACCGCGAAACCGGCTCCCGGCCGGTCGGCCAGCGCATCAATTTCGTTTTCAATCCAGCCGACGGTGTATTCCGGGAAAATCGGCGCGGCACGTACTTCGCTGGCCTGATTCCCGACGATCAGTTCGTCATGTTTGATCCAGACAGTCCGTTTCTGGAGATGTTCAGCCAGTGCCAGCGCGCGGCGGACGGCCAGCGGCTTATCCGCATGTTGCTGATAAATCTGCGTGTAATGCTGCGCGCGTTCGGTACACACCGGCGGTTTTACGATGTGGATCAGCGCGTCTTTATGGGCGCGGATGCGGGCGGAGAGGGTATTCAGATTCAATGTCGTCATTATTTTTATCCTCTTAACTGGGCACAAAGACCTTTTCCGGCGGCGTACTCTTCGGCAAACGTCAGCAGATCCGGGTCATTTAATGGCTGGCGCGGGGCCAGATAGGGTTCGCCGAGCAGGACATATTTATTGATGCCCAGCGTGTGATAAGGCAAAAAGTGGATGGCTTCACAACCGGTTTCCGCTGCGGCGAAATCCACAATCTGGCGGATGGACGCCCGGTCGGCGTTAAAATCAGGGATCAGCGGCACGCGGACAATCAGCTTCTGACCGGCAGTCGCCAGACGGCGGAAATTGTCCATCACGCGTTTTGCTGAGCCGCCGGTCAGGCGTCTGAACGGCGCGTCGGCGACGTGCTTCAGGTCGGCCAGCAGCAAATCCAGCGCGCCGAGAGAAGGCTCGATATATTTCCAGGGAACGTGCAGACAGCTTTCCGCCGCCGTATGCAAACCCTCGTGGTGACAGCGTTGCAGCAGATTCAGCGCCGTCTGTGGTTGCATAAAAGGCTCGCCGCCGGAAAGCGTAACGCCGCCGCCGGTGCGCTGATAAAACGGCTTATCGCGCAGGATTTGCTGCATCAGGCTCTCCATATCTGCGTCTTCGCCGCAAACGCTCAGCGCACCGGAAGGGCAAACCTGTTCCATCTGACATAAATCTTGTGCAGAGAACGCCTCGCGACACAGGCTGATCCCGCCATTTTCGGCGGTCACCGCTTTGGGAAATGCCTGCGCACAATGCTGACAACCGGCGGTACACAGCCGCGAATCAAACAGCACGTCGGGTTTCTCTGAACGGCTTTCCGGGTTCTGGCACCAGGTGCAACTCAGTGAGCAGCCCTTGAGAAAAACAACCGTGCGGATCCCCGGCCCGTCATGGGTGGAATAACGTTGCACATTAAAAATCATCGCGGCGCTCCCTTATTTTCTTCTTTCGTAATTTACATGCTTTCATTCGAAAGTCATTTTGATGACGATCAATAAACCCGCCGCTTGCAGGGGTACACTCTTCGATACTTTGCATTCGCTCACAGGTTTAAGGAGAAAGTTATGGAGCTGTATCTCGATACTGCCGATGTTGTTGCGGTGAAACGTCTTTCGCGCATTTTGCCGTTGCAGGGGGTCACGACGAACCCGAGCATTGTGGCGAAAGAAGGAAAATCCCTCTGGGAAGTGTTGCCTGCACTGCGTGATGCCCTCGGCGGAACCGGGAAATTATTTGCCCAGGTGATGGCAGCGGATGCAGAACAGATGATCGCCGAAGCCCTGCTACTGTCGCAGCGGGTGCCCGGTTTAGTGGTGAAAATCCCCGTCACGGCGGAAGGGCTGGCGGCGATTAAAGCTTTAAGAAGCATGAATATTCCAACGCTCGGCACGGCTGTTTACGGCGCAGGTCAGGGGCTCTTATCCGCGCTGGCGGGTGCTGAATACGTGGCACCTTACGTGAACCGTCTGGACGCGCAGGGCGGTGACGGCATTGCGATGGTCAGAGAATTACAGACGCTGCTGAGCCTGCACGCGCCGCACTCAAAAGTGCTGGCGGCCAGTTTCAGAACGCCGCGTCAGGCGGTGGATTGCCTGCTGGCGGGCTGTCAGTCGGTTACGTTACCGGTGGATGTTGCTGAACAACTTCTCGGCACGCCAGCGGTTCAGGCGGCGGTACAAAAGTTTGACGCCGACTGGCAGCAGGCTTTCGGCACGACATCTATAAGCTAAAAATTCCCGGCATTTCAGAAACCCGCACAGGCAACTGCTGCGGGTTTTTTTGTTTTTGTGCCGTAGAAAAATCCGAATTTGTGATTTCGCTCGGAAATTAAATATTGACGGAAATATTTATTAAAACTACCGATCTAAAAAATAGAAACAACGTTTCAATTTATGAGTTGCATCACTTTTATAGCCCTGAGAAATGGATAACGTAGCGGCATTCGGAAGTCCGTTACTTTTAAATCAGGTGAAAAATAATGCACATTAAACGAGCGATAGAAAAAATCCCTGGCGGGATGATGTTAGTGCCTCTCTTCATCGGTGCGCTGTGTCATACCTTTGCGCCTGATTCCGGTAAGTATTTTGGCTCCTTCACCAACGGTCTGATCACCGGTACGGTGCCGATTCTGGCCGTCTGGTTCTTCTGTATGGGGGCGTCGATCAAACTGAGCGCCACCGGGACGGTTCTGCGTAAATCCGGCACGCTGGTGGTCACAAAAATTGCCGTCGCCTGGATTGTCGCGGCAGTGGCGTCGCGCTTTATGCCGGAAAACGGCGTCGAGTTTGGCTTCTTCGCCGGGCTATCCGTACTGGCGCTGGTCGCGTCCATGGACATGACCAACGGGGGGTTGTACGCCTCGGTCATGCAGCAATACGGTACAAAAGAAGAGGCGGGCGCCTTCGTGCTGATGTCTCTGGAATCCGGCCCGCTGATGACCATGATCATCCTCGGTACGGCGGGCATTGCCTCGTTTGAACCGCACGTTTTCGTCGGCGCCGTCCTGCCATTCCTGATTGGATTTGGTCTGGGGAATCTTGACCCGGAATTACGCGAATTCTTCAGTAAAGCCGTTCAGACGCTGATCCCGTTCTTCGCATTTGCACTGGGTAACACCATCAACCTGAGCGTTATCGCACAAACCGGTTTGCTGGGTGTGATGCTGGGCGTTTCAGTGATTATCCTCACCGGTATTCCGCTGATTCTGGCCGATAAATTCATCGGTGGCGGTGACGGCACAGCAGGGATTGCCGCCTCCAGTTCCGCCGGTGCCGCGGTTGCCACGCCGGTACTGATTGCCGAAATGGTTCCACAGTTCAAACCCGTCGCCCCGGCCGCCACGGCGCTGGTCGCCACGTCAGTGATAGTCACCTCAATACTGGTGCCGATTTTGACTGCGATGTGGTCGCGGAGAGTGAAGAATAAAGCCGTGAAAGGCAAAGTGGCGATGGATCCGCCGATGGCGAGTGTGAAGTAGCTGTCTGAACACGAGGCGGTGTTCAATCACGCCAGTCATACATTTAGAAATGTAGGGATTTTGGTTTGATTGCAGATGCCGCTGCAAGGGCGGCAAAACATTAAGATGACCGGGAAAGTTTCGGTTTCTCAATAACTGTGATCACTTAACTCCCTGCGCCGAAACCGACAAAAGAGGGCTATGACGAGCCCTCTTTTGAATCTCCGCGTCTTTTTTACTGCGCGCTATCGCTCGCTGGCACTGTTTCAGCAACTCCGGTTAGTGCCGCAAAATTCCGCCGCTGCGCGGTTCCTTCCAGTCGGATTACAAACCGCGCGAAAAAAATACGCGGTTTTCCACCTCTCCTTTCAGCGTGATTTTTGAAAGCGGCCAGAGGCTTTTTAGTTCACAACCTCACTAATTTTGGTCTGCACCTTCCCCTCTCACGAGGGGAAGGCCGGGATGGGGTGTGGGTTGTAGCCGCTCAGTGGTCTGCTAAACCCCCTCCCAACCTCCCCCTTCGCAGGGGGAGGAGCAAACCAAACCACTGTAATAGGGTGAAAAAGCCATTGGCCGCTTTTAGAAAGCTTGCTGAGCGAAGTGTTTCGAGACCTGTGGCTCGAAACCGAGTGAGGGAACCGCGCAGCGGCAAGTTTTCGCGGCAATAGCCGGTGCCGCTGAAACATAGCCAGCGAGCGATAGCGCGCAGTGAAAGAGCCCGGGATTTTCAAGGGGCGCGGCGACAGGCGCTCCTTGAAGCCAGTTTGGGTGGCAACCCAAGGTTTTGAACTTGACCTCAGAGCCAGTTTGGGTGGCAACCCAAGGTTTTGAACTTGACCTTGACCTTAGAGCCAGTTTGGATGGCAACCCCAATGTCTTGCCCCTCACGGCAAGTGAGAAAATCCAAAATTTGCCAATCTTAAAGCACCTTCTCCAGGAAGGCTTTTGTCCGCTTATGCACCGGTCTGTCCAGCACCTGCGTTGCACTCCCGCTCTCGACAACAGCGCCATCCACCATAAACACCACCTGATCGGCGACCTGCCGCGCAAAACCGATTTCGTGCGTTACCACCACCAGCGTCACACCGGACTGCGCCAGTTTTTTGATGACGTCCAGCACTTCGCCGACCAGTTCCGGGTCGAGTGCGGAGGTGGGTTCGTCGAACAACATCACTTTCGGATTGAGCGCTAAGGCGCGGGCGATGGCGATGCGCTGTTGCTGGCCGCCGGAAAGATGGCGCGGCCAGGCGTGGGCTTTTTCGCGTAAACCCACGGTATCCAGCAGCTCATAAGCACGGGCGATGGCCTGTTTACGGTTCAGCAAACCGTGAACCACGGGCGCTTCGATGATGTTGTCCAGCACCGTCATGTGCGGGAACAAATTGAAATTCTGGAAAACGTAGCCGACGTGGGTACGCTGTTTGAGGATTGCGCGTTCTTTCAGCTCGTACAGCGTGTCGCCTTTGCGGCGGTAACCGATGTAATCGCCGTCAATCTGGATAAATCCTTCATCGACGCGCTCCAGGTGATTGATGGTACGCAGCAGGGTAGATTTCCCCGAGCCGGACGGGCCAAGGATCACCGTTACCGTGCCGGGTTCGATGCTCAGGCTGACGTTATCCAGCGCTTTATGCGCGCCGTAGTATTTGCTCAGGTTATTGATCTCGATGCGCCCGACGGTGGCGGCCTGTGGCTGGCGCGGAAACAACCGTTCAACGGATGCGTCATGAGGCGGTTTTACGAATAAATCAAAGGCTTCAGACATAAATTTCTCCAGAATTATGAACGGGCGACACGCCACTGGCGCAGACGCTGCAACGGCGTGGGCGCAACCTGGCGCACGGTGCCGCGCGAGAAATAACGCTCGACGTAATATTGCAGCACCGACAGCACGGTGGTGATCAGCAGATACCACACGGTCGCCACCATCAGCAGCGGGATCACCTGCTGCGTGCGGTTGTAAATCACCTGCACGGTGTAAAACAGCTCCGGCATGGAAAGCACGTAAACAATCGATGTGCCTTTCGCCAGACTGATCACTTCGTTAAAACCGGTCGGCAGAATCGAGCGCAGCGCCTGAGGCAAAATGATGCGGAACGTCCGGCGGTAGGCCGGTAAACCGAGCGCGGCGGCGGCTTCGTGCTGGCCGTGTTCGACGCCTAAAATCCCGCCACGGATAATTTCTGCGGTATAGGCCGATTGCACCAGCGAAAGCCCCAGAACCGCGACCGAAAACTGATCCAGCAAATTCACGGTAGGCGTGCTGAAAAAGGAAATGGACGTAAACGGAATGCCGAGCGACAGGTTGTCGTAGAGATACGAAAAGTTGTAGAGGATGATCAACACCAGCAACAGCGGCAGGGACCGGAACAGCCAGATATATCCCCAGGCCAGCGCATTCATCAGATAGGATTTTGACAGGCGCGCGAGGGCCAGCGCCGTTCCTAAAATAATGCCAAAAAGCGTACCCAGTAAGGTCAGCAGCAGCGTTTTCCCAAGCCCGGAAAGAATGACCGGGTCAAAAAACCACTGGCGAAAAACGCCCCATTCCCAGCGGGCGTTGGTGGCGATGGACTCAACAATGCCCAGCAGGATAAAAACTGAAAATATCGCGCCAGCCACCCGCCACGGATAGCGTGCCGGGACTACTTTCAGCGGCGGATGATTCACGGAAGTCGGGGCGTTTTCGCTCATGGTGTTCTCTTTCTTCTGGCAATTTCAGGTGACAGGGACGTCAGCGGTCAGCGCCTTGGTAAACGGCAGACGACCGTCGTACGGCGGGCGGGAATAGACATCCGGGTCGAGACGCGTGTCAAATAAAGGCTGATAACCGTGGGACAAATAGAGCCCGACCGCTTCCGGCTGGCGGAAACCGGTGGTGAGGAAAACCTGCTGATACCCGTAAGCGGCGGCGCGACGTTCCAGCTCAAGTAAAACCTTTTGCGCCAGCCCCTGACGACGCAGTGAGCGGTGTGTCCAGATGCGTTTCAGCTCTGCGGTTTTCTCGTCGTAGCGTTTGTACGCGCCCATCGCAATGGGCGCTCCGTCTCTCAGCAGCACAATAAACGTGCCGTCCGGTTTGGAAAATACGCTGTCATCTTCCGGCGGCTGGCTGGAGAAATACTCGCCGTAGCGCTCGCGATATTCACCGAACAGCCCCTGAATGAACGGCGCAATCAGCGGGTCTTCCGGCACGGTCTGGATAAAAACGTCATCGCTCATGATGCAATCCTCTTTACTCAGTCGCCCAGTCCTGGCGGGTTAATTTCGGAGTGATCGATTTTCTCAACGCTTTCACCCCAGCGGTTAAGCACCTGCAAATAAGTGCCGTTGGCGATGGCGCTGTTAAGGGATGCCTGAACTGCGTCCACCAGGCCGTTGCCTTTTTTCAGCGTCACGGCAATGTTCGCGGTTTTCGGCCAGCCGCCCGGTACGGTGCCGACCAGTTTGGTTTTGCCGGTTAACAGCGCTTTGTAGGCTCCGGTGACGTTCGGCCCGAAGGTCGCATCGGCGCGGCCAGACTGAATCGCCAGCGTCGCGGCGGCGTCATCAGTGACGTACTGTGGTTTCAGCGCCGGTAAGCCTTTGGCCTGATTCTCTTTATCCCACGCCAGCAACACGGCTTCCTGATTGGTGCCGGAGCCGACAATAATGCGTTTCCCGGCGATATCCGGCGCGGACTGAATCGAGGTGATTTTGCTGTCGGATTTCACGTAGAAGCCCAGCGTATCTTCGCGATAGGTGGCGAAATCGAACTTGGTTTTGCGGTCTTTGGTGACGGTAATGTTGTAGATGGCGGCGTCGTATTTCCCGGAGGTCACGCCCAGCGGCCAGTCTTCCCAGGAAGCCGGAACCACTTTCAGTTTCAGGCCCAAACCGTCGGCGACCAGACGGGCGATATCCGCTTCACTGCCGATCACGGTCTTATTATCGCGGGCATACAGGCCGAACGGCGGGGCGCTGCCCAGCACGGCGAGCGCCACTGTCAGCGTGCCGGGTTCAACAAACTTAAAGTTAGCCGGGATTTTGGCCACAGCTTCCGGGCTTTTCGGCGCGTTAATGGGTTTTTCATTCGCAATCAGATCGATGCCCGGTGCGGCCTGTGCCAGTGCAGAAAGACTTAATAAAGCGGCGATGGTGGTTAATTTAAGGCTGTGTTTCATCATTATTTTTATACCCTGCATTCTTATTGTATGTGGTGATGACAGTGAGACGACAATTTCACTATTCCCGAGTGTTACAGGGATGTAAAACAACAAAATTAAATAATGAAAGAGATAAATTGGAAATAAAGCGCTTTCAGAAGTAACCACGTAAAACGCCCGGATTACCGGGCATTTCAACAGGAATGAAATTAAAGAGGGTTATTTTTCGGTTAATTCCCGCAGGGCTTTTTCAGCCAGCTGCTGGAAATATGCGGCTGCAGGATAAATAGCGGATTCGTCAGGATTAAATTGCGGGTGATGCAAACCAAATTCACTGGCGGAACCGATGCTGACGAACGCGCCGGGGACGTGATGCAGATAAAAAGCAAAATCTTCGCCGCCCATCTGCGCCGTCGCGACTTCCGTTTTATAGCCAAATTCAGCCGCAGCTTCCAGGCTGAAATCCGCCCAGCGTGGCGTATTCACCACCGCCGGTGGCCCGCCAAACCAGTGTAGTTCGGCTTTCGCACCCAGTGCCGTAGCGACGCCAGAAATCACCTGACGGATACGTTCCGGGATCTGTTCGCGGACAGCGTCGTTATGTGTGCGGACGGTGCCTTCGAGTTCGACGGTTTGCGGCAGCACGTTCCAGGTATTGCCGCCTTCAATGCGCGTGACGCTGACCACCGCCGCTTCCTGCGCGCTGACGTTGCGGCTGACCACGGTTTGCAGCGCCGAAATGATGTGGCTGGCCGTGACAATACTGTCGACGCCTTCCTCGGGATGCGCGGCGTGTGCGCCTTTGCCGGTGATCGTGATACTGAACCGGTCAACGTTGGCATAGAACGCGCCGCCTTTGGTGGAGAAGGTGCCGACCGGCAGTTCTGGCGCATTGTGCAGGCCGAAAATGACATCAACGTTTTCCAGCGCACCGGCTTTAATCAGCTGCGATGCGCCGCCAAACCGCTCTTCCGCAGGCTGGAAAAACAGACGCACGCGACCCGGAAGCTGGTCTTCACGGGCTTTCAGTAAATACGCAGCGCCCAGAATCACGGACGTGTGAAAATCGTGGCCGCAGGCGTGCATCACGCCGGGATGTTGCGAGCTGAAAGGTACGCCGGACGCTTCTTCAATCGGCAGCGCATCAATATCACCGCGCAGCGCCACCAGCGGGCCATCCGGCGGGCCGATTTCAGCTACAACGCCGGTTTTCAGCCCGAGATCCAAAATCCGTACTCCGGCCGCATTCAGCCAGCCGGTAATTCTTTGCGTGGTCGCAAATTCCTGATTCGATAATTCAGGGTTCTGATGTAATTCACGACGATGGGCGATGAGTTTGCTTTCTAATAAGGATGAACCGGACACTGTCCCGGTGCGCTCTTCATTGGCAAGTGAAATGCTCATTATTCGTAGCCTTTTATAAGGTGTGGTTGCAGTCATTTCATCGTAGACAGGAAACTCCTTTTCGCTAAAGACTCTGTGGCTATATTTTATAAGCAGTTTTCTTCTCAGGGCGCATAGCAAAATAATGGCTATCGATGCGCAATTTAATTATTTAGCTTTGACCTCACTTCGTGGAACTCTTTTTAACATGAACTGACTTTTTTCATGAATTGAAACCTGTGGATAAAAGGAATACCCCGAGTGAATTACCGACTGAGCTTATTAGACCAAAGCCCGATAAATGAAGGACAACGTGCGGAACAGGCACTGGAGGCGACGCTGACGTTTGCGAAAACGGCAGAAAAACTCGGTTATCACCGCCTGTGGGTTTCTGAACATCACGACACAGAAAAGCTGGCAGGCAGCTCGCCGGAAGTGCTGATTGCCTGGCTGCTGGCCCAGACATCGACACTGCGGATCGGCTCCGGCGGCGTCATGCTGCAACATTACAGCCCGTACAAAGTGGCTGAGAATTTCCATCTGCTTTCCGCACTCGCGCCCGATCGCGTGGATATCGGCATCGGCAAAGCGCCCGGTGGTTTACCGCTTTCAACCAAAGCGCTGCGGGGCCATGGTCCGGCAGATTCCGCACCCGGTTTCCCTGCGCAGTTACAGCAACTGACGCATTATCTGACTCATCTCGACGACAATCTGGCCGGTGTTGAAGCCCGCGCATTGCCGCAGCCGCCGGTTGCGCCGCAGCGTTTCCTGCTGGGTGCCAGCAAAGAAAGCGCCCGTCTGGCGGCGTCGCTGGGCTGGAATTTTGTCTTCGCCGGTTTCATCAACACGTCCGCAGAAGTGATGACCGAATCGGTGCTGGCGTATCACGAATATTCCGCCGGACAGGGGCAGGCGCTGGTCAGCCTTGCGGTACTGGCCGCTGAAACGCGGGAACAAGCCGCCGCGCTGGTGGCAGAGCAACATAATTTCCGCGTCACCGTCGGCGATAAACATGTGACCGTCGGCACCCGCGAACAGGCCGAAGCGTTCGTCCGGCAGGCTGGGGCGACGCAATACCGCATCGAACAGCAGCAGATCAGCGTGCTGCACGGCACGCCCGCCGACATTCATGAACAGCTGCGCGACATTCAGCGCCGTCTGTGCGTTAACGAATTCGTCATTCATACCCCGCTTACAGATGCCGCCGTGCGTCTGAAGTCCATCGAATTGCTGGCTGGCCAGCTGTAAGGAGATCTCATGAGCCATTCAAAAAGTATCAAGCTCGGTCTGATGTTGCACGGGGCAGGCGGGCATATGAATTCGTGGCGTCACGAAAAAGCGCCTGCCGATGCCAGCGTGAATTTTCCGTATTTTCGTGATTTAGCGTTGCGCGCCGAAGCCGCCGGTTTTGATTTCCTGTTCGTGGCCGACGGTCTGCACATCAACGAAAAATCGCTGCCGCATTTCCTCAACCGTTTTGAGCCGGTTGCGTTGCTGTCGGCACTGGCGTCCGCCACCCACAGCATCGGGCTGGCCGGGACGATTTCGACGTCGTACAGCGATCCGTTTACCGTGGCGCGCCAGCTGGCATCGATTGACAACATCAGTCAGGGGCGTGCGGGCTGGAACGTGGTGACATCGCCGCTGGCCGGTTCGGCGAAAAACTTTGGCAAAGATCACCCTGAGCATGCGCTGCGTTACCAGATTGCGGAAGAGTACATCAGCGTGGTGCAGGGTTTGTGGGATTCGTGGGAAGACGGCGCGTTTGTGCGCGACCGTGAAAGCGGCGTGTTTTTCGATGCCGCTAAACTGCACAAACTCAATCATCAGGGGCAATTCTTCTCGGTCGAAGGCCCGCTGAATATCCAGCGTTCGCCGCAGGGGCAGCCGGTGATTTTCCAGGCAGGCGCTTCTGATGCGGGAATCGCGCTGGCGGGTAAATCTGCCGATGCGGTCTTCACCAATGCGCGCACGCTGGAAGAGGCGCAGGAATACTCCGCCAAACTCCGGGCGCAGGTGGCAAAAAATGGCCGTCATCCGGTGGGGATATTCCCCGGTATCAGCCCGGTTGTCGGCAAAACTGAAGCAGAAGCCGAAGCCAAGTATCAGTATCTGCTTTCGCTGCTGTCGCTCGACGACGCGCTGGCGTATCTCGGCCGCTTCTTTGACCATCACGATTTTAGCCAGTATCCGCCGGATGGCCCGTTCCCGGAGCTGGGCGATTTAGGCCAGAACACATTCCGTTCCACAACCGACAGCATCAAGAAACAGGCGAAAGAAGAAAACCTGACGCTGCGTGAAGTGGCGTATCAGACTACGCTGCCGCGCGGCGAGTTTTTCGGTACGCCGGAACAGGTCGCCGACCGGCTGATCCGCTGGGTGGAGGAGGGCGGTGCGAGCGGGTTTATCATCAGCGGACCGGTGCTGACCGAAGCGCTCGACGACATCACCCGTCTGGTGCTGCCGGTGCTGGCGGCGCGCGGTTACTGGCATCCTTCCGAGGCGCATACGCTGCGCGAGCGTCTGGATATTCCGTTCAAAACTAACCGCTACAGCGTGCAGGAAACTGTCCGTGAGGCAGTGAGCGTGAAATAGTTACAACATACTGATAGTTACAAAAAGCCCGCCCGGTTCAGCCGCGGCGGGCTTTTTGCTGTTCAGGGGATGACGGGGTTGCCTGCGCAGGGAATTGGGCGTAGGCTTTTGGCAATTAAAAAACGATCGGTCTAAATTATGAGTGATGCGCTGACAATCCCGCAGGAAGTCCCGCCAGAGGCAGCTAAAAAGCCCCGCCGTGGCCGTCCACCGAAAACCGAACGCGAGTTTGCGGATACGCGTGAAGCGCTGATCCGCTCTGGTCTGGAAGTCATCACGGAGATGGGCTATCTGTCTGCGGGCATCGATGCGGTGATTAAAAACATCTCTGTGCCCAAAGGATCGTTCTACCACTATTTCGCCAGCAAACAGGATTTCGGCATGGCGGTGCTGACGTCCTACGGCTCGTTCTTCGCCCATAAGCTCGACAAATTTTTACTCAACGACGCATTGCCGCCGCTGCAACGCATCGGTGCATTTGTCGGTCACGCCGGTCAGGGCATGGCGAGATTTGAATTTAAACGCGGCTGCCTGGTCGGCAATTTATTACAGGAATCACCGCTGCTTCCCGATGATTTCCCGGAAAAGCTGAAAGCGATTTTGCAGGAGTGGGAAAGCCGCGTGGCGCATTGTCTGGAAGAAGCGCAGCGGGCGGGAGACATAAACTCCGACATGCCACCGGCGCAGTTGGCAGAAATTTTCTGGTCGGGCTGGGAAGGGGCGGTGATGCGCGCCAAACTGTTCCGTTCAGCCGAACCCCTGAATCAGTTTTGGGCCTATTTTCAGAAAAGCCTTCAACAAGAAATTCAAAAATAGAAGAAATCCAAAAATAGCACCTGCAATCATTACGTTAGTCATCGCATTTCTAACGACAACTCTTCGAAATCCTGAATAATTAAGGGAAAAAAATGAAAGCACTGGTTCTGGAACAGCTAGACAAAGCCACACTGGCCGAAGTTAAAGAGATCGCACTGCCGGAAATGGCGGAAGGCGATGTGCTGGTTGATATCAGCTGGTCCGGTCTGAATTACAAAGACGCGCTGGCGATCACCGGCAAAGGCAAAATCATCCGTCAGTTTCCAATGGTGCCGGGGATCGATTTTTCCGGCCGCGTCAGCCGCAGCAATGACGCCCGCTATACTGCCGGCCAGCCGGTCATTCTCACCGGCTGGGGCGTGGGCGAAACACACTGGGGCGGTCTGGCAGAACAGGCCTGCGTGAAAGGCGACTGGCTGGTGGCTTTGCCGGAGGGACTGGCGGCGCGTAATGCGATGATCATCGGCACGGCAGGTTTCACCGCCATGTTGTGCGTGATGGCGCTTGAAGACGCGGGCGTTAAACCGGAAAGCGGAACCGTCGTCGTGACCGGTGCCAGCGGCGGCGTGGGCAGCACGGCTGTCGCCTTGCTGCATACGCTCGGTTATACCGTTGCCGCCGTAACGGGCCGTGAATCCACGCATGATTACCTGCGTAAACTGGGTGCCAGCGAAATTCTCTCCCGCGATGATTTCGCCGAAACCCGTCCGCTGGAAAAACAGATCTGGGCGGGCGCAGTGGATACCGTCGGTGACAAAGTGCTGGCCAAAGTGCTGGCGCAAACTAACTATGGCGGCTGCGTGGCGGCCTGCGGGCTGGCGGGCGGTTTTGGTCTGCCGACCACCGTAATGCCGTTTATTCTGCGCAACGTGCGTTTGCAGGGCGTCGATTCCGTTTCTGTCCCGGCTGACCGCCGTTCTGCCGTCTGGGCACGTCTGCTGAAAACCCTGCCGCAGAGTTTCTACGGGCAGGCGGCGACTGAAATCACGCTGGAACAGGCTCCGGCCGTGGCGGCTGATTTCCTCGATAATAAAATTCAGGGCCGAACGCTGGTGAAAATCGCCGGTTAACCGTTTTTTCCGGCATCTTACGGGTGCCGGATCCCTTTCTCCTGCTCAATTTCCTCTCTGCACTAAAGAATTTCCCCGTCCGAGCCGATAAATAAGCAGTCCCTCTGAGAAAAAAAGAAAATTAATTTCCTGTTTTTCCGAATGACGCGCACGGCAAACGCACACGAAAACTAATAACGAAGGCATGGGGAAAGTATGGATAATTTTCAGAAAGAAATTGATGAAAGAACAAATCTCACTTCATCAAACCGGTTTGAATTACTGTTGTTCCGTCTGGGCTCATCGCCTGATGAAGAGCAGTCAGAATTATTTGGCATCAACGTTTTCAAACTGCGTGAAATTGTCCCTATGCCGACGCTGACCAAAGCGGCGGGAATGTCATCGCCGATGATGGGGATGACCAATATTCGCGGTGAAATTATCCCGGTAATTGACCTGCCTGCGGTCGTCGGCTGTGTGCCGAAAACCGGGCTGAATATTTTGCTGGTTACCGAGTATGCCCGCAGCACGCAGGCATTTGCGGTGGAATCGGTGGACGATATTGTTCGTCTGGAATGGAGCCAGGTGCTGGCGGCAGAATCCGGCGTGAAGAGCCGTAACATCACCAGTATTGCGCGTCTGGATAACGATAAATCCAGCAACCGTCTGGCGCTGGTGCTGGACGTCGAGCAAATCCTGCATGACATTATTCCGAACAACAATATCGACATGGATAAAAAGAAAACCAGCTCGTTCAAGATGAAACCGGGCACGGTGGCGATTGTTGCGGAAGATTCCAAAGTTGCGCGACAGATGTTGGAAAAAGGCCTGAACATGATGGAAATCCCGGCGCAGATGCACGTAACCGGCCTGGAAGCCTGGAATAAAATCCGCAAAATGGCCGAAGAATGTAAAGCCGCGGGCGTGCCTATTTCAGACAAAATTTCCTTTGTGCTGACAGATCTGGAAATGCCGGAAATGGACGGTTTCACGCTGACGCTCAATATCAAGCGTGACGAGTTCCTGAAGAATATCCCGGTGATTATCCACTCCTCGCTCTCGGGCAGCGCCAACGAAGATCACGTCCGCAAAGTCGGTGCCGACGGGTATGTGGCGAAATTCGAAATCAACGAACTCGAAGCTGCAATTCATAAAGCACTGGACGCGAAGAAAGTGGTTCACGCATAACATTGAGCTTCTCTGTAAAAAGCCCGCTTCAGGAAATCTGAGCGGGCTTTTTTCATTTTGCGACACCGAAAGAGAAGCCTTTCACTTTAACTGGCTATTCTATAATCAGTGTCGGGATTCAGAAATTGTGGAAACTCACAGAACGAACGCTGAGAAGGAAGGGAAGGTCTATCAAATGCATAGGATGTTCCAGATGTGACTGGTTTAAATCCGCGTATAGAGTAGCAATGAGACTACATAACAGGAGTGTGAGCATGAGCAGTTCTATTGATGAAGAAGCAAACGACGCAAAACCCATTGTTGAAGCAGACCGTGAAGCCTCCGCCGGTAAGTGTCCTTTTCATGCAGGCAAAAGCAATGAAACGTCTGGCGGCGGGACAAGCAATCGCGACTGGTGGCCAAACCAGCTCAGAACCGATTTACTGAACCAGCATTCCGCCCGCTCAAACCCGTTGGGTGAGGCGTTTGATTACCGCAAAGAATTTGCCAAGTTAGATTACTCCGCGCTCAAAGCCGATATCAAAGGCGTCCTGACCGAGTCGCAACCCTGGTGGCCCGCCGACTGGGGCAGCTACATTGGTCTTTTCATTCGCTTGGCATGGCACAGCGCCGGGACATACCGTTCCGTTGACGGCCGTGGTGGCTCAGGCCGTGGTCAGCAACGTTTTGCTCCGCTGAACTCCTGGCCGGATAACGTCAGCCTCGACAAAGCGCGCCGCCTGCTCTGGCCGGTGAAACAAAAATACGGCCAAAAAATTTCCTGGGCCGATCTCTATATTCTGGCGGGTAACGTCGCACTGGAGAATTCCGGTTTTCGCACCTTTGGTTTTGGTGCCGGGCGCGAAGACGTCTGGGAACCGGATCTGGATGTGAACTGGGGCGACGAAACCACCTGGCTGGAACATCGTCATCCTGAAGAACTTGCCAAATCCCCGTTGGGCGCAACGGAAATGGGGCTGATTTACGTCAACCCTGAAGGCCCGAACCACAGCGGCGATCCGGCCTCTGCGGCGCCGGCGATCCGCGCCACTTTCGGCAATATGGGCATGAACGACGAAGAGATTGTCGCGTTAATCGCCGGTGGACATACGCTGGGTAAAACTCATGGCGCGGCAGAAGCCAGCCATGTGGACGTTGATCCGGAAACCGCACCGATTGAAGCGCAGGGTCTGGGCTGGGCAAACAGCTACGGCAGCGGTGCCGGGCCGGATGCGATTACGTCCGGTCTGGAAGTCATCTGGTCGCAGACGCCAACCCAGTGGAGCAACTACTTCTTCGAAAACCTGTTCAAATATGAGTGGGTGCAGACCCGCAGCCCGGCGGGCGCTATTCAGTTTGAAGCCGCCGATGCGCCGGACATCATTCCTGATCCGTTCGATACGTCGAAAAAACGCAAACCAACCATGCTGGTGACTGACCTGACGCTGCGTTTCGATCCGGAATTCGAGAGAATTTCGCGCCGTTTCCACAGCGATCCGCAGGCCTTTAACGAAGCCTTTGCCAGAGCCTGGTACAAGCTGACTCACCGCGATATGGGGCCAAAAGCGCGTTATATCGGGCCGGAAGTGCCGAAAGAAGACTTAATCTGGCAGGATCCGCTGCCGGTGCCGGTTTATCATCCGACCGTTGCCGATATCGCCGTGCTGAAAGAGAAAATTGCGGCGTCCGGCCTGACGGCTGGCGAACTGACGTCGGTAGCGTGGGCATCGGCCTCGACATTCCGTGGCGGTGATAAACGCGGCGGGGCCAACGGTGCGCGTCTGGCGTTACTGCCGCAAAGACAATGGGACGTTAACGCCGCCGCAGTGCGCGTGTTGCCAACGCTGGAGTCCATTCAGCAGTCGCATCCGAAAGCGTCGCTGGCGGATGTGATTGTGCTGGCGGGCGTCGTCGGTGTGGAAAAAGCAGCGAAAGCGGCTAACGTCGACATCGATGTGCCGTTTACGCCGGGGCGTGTGGATGCGCGTCAGGATCAGACCGATGTTGAGTCGTTTGATTTGCTTAAACCGAGAGCCGATGGTTTCCGTAACTATCGCGGTGATACCGGCAAAACCTCGACTGAAAATCTCCTGATCGACAAGGCTCAGCAACTGACGCTGACCGTACCAGAATTAACGGTGCTGATTGGCGGATTACGTGCGCTGGGAACCAACTTCGACGGCAGCCAGCACGGCGTATTCACAGATAAAACCGGCGAGCTGAACGCGGACTTCTTCACCAATCTGCTCGATATGCGCACCGAATGGAAAGCCACTGATTCCACCGGTGAACGTTTCGAAGGGCGTGACCGCGTCAGCGGAGAATCTAAATTCACCGCCACCCGCGCCGATCTGGTGTTTGGCTCGAATGCCGTTCTGCGCGCCAGCGCCGAGGTTTACGCCAGCAGTGATGCGAAAGAGAAATTCGTGAAAGACTTCGTCGCCGCCTGGACCAAAGTGATGAATCTGGACCGTTTTGATATTTGAGATGCGATGAGCTGAAGTATTAAGTTGAAAGCCCGCCCGGATTGATCGGGTGGGCTTTTTTGTATCGTTAAATTACTTCTTCTTATTCAGCATCGACTTTAAATCGGCAAACGGATTATAGGTTGCCGCATCCACATCATCTTGTGCGTCTTCGCCCGCGACTACGCGGGTGCCGTACTGATCCGCTTCGGTGTATTTTGAGTGTTCGTGGTCATGACAATACAGACACAACAATTCCCAGTTACTGCCGTCTTCCGGGTTATTGGTGTGATCGTGATCGATATGGTGAACCGTTAATTCCCGCAGGTTTGAATAAACAAATTCCCGCGTGCAGCGTCCGCAGACCCAGGGATAGATTTTGAGGGCTTTTTCACGATATCCGCTTTCCAAGCGCGCGTAGTTTTTTGGGATCAGAGCCATTGGCGATGTTACCTGTCATAAAAAGATTGCCCGTAATATATCCCATAACGGCGCAGTCGCCCAATGCTCTGCCTGTGACGGAGAGTCAGAAACTGACACTGCTGAAAACGCGGTGCGTTCATCAACAGTGAACAGGTGAAAAGGGGATTCAGACGGTGATATTGATATTGCGGCCAATTGCCGGATTAGCAGGCAGCTGCGGGATTGATTCGATGAGGCTGCTTGCGGTTGACTGCTGGTTATCCAGGGTCTTTTTCAACATCAGGGTGTCAACTTTGTTGCTGAGATCCAGATTATCAAGCCCGGTCGCCAGCGAAGCAATTTGCGATACATCCATTTCGTTCTCCTGTTCGGTACAGCAAAAAAGGAACTCACAGGGAAGTTATCGGCATTCCGGGGGAAAACTTTAATGTGTTGATTAACTGACTGTATGAGGCGGGCGTTGAAATATTGCGGTGATATGGAAAATATAAAGCAGCTCATTTAAGGTAAACGGCTTTCCCCTTATTTGCATTTCAGGAGCAGGACCGATGAAAACTGACTGGCACAGTGCATCACTTACACCCGCTACGGTCGTCGATAAAGAGTATAAAAACACGCAAAACGTTCGTCGTTTCATGACTGAGCATTGCGGAGAGGAGTTCCGGTTCGACCGCGATTTCATGGCCTGGATCCGCAATGATATTCAAAAGACGTTGGGCGATGTCGTGGATGAATGGAAACGCCGGCAGTAAGCGTGTCTCAGGCGGTGCAAAACAGGGATGTCGTTTACCGTCAAATAGATGATTTTTTTGTCGCGTAAACAACGGTATTTGGTTTAGTTTTATACGGTTTGATGACAGACAGGCGCGGGGAATAATGATGAGTGAACGTATCGATTATCAAATCGAAAAATACCAATTTGCGGCAATTGACGAATCTCCCCGGCTAACGCAGCAGTGGGCGGAAGTGACAGAAGAGTGCAGGCAGATAAAAGCCGGAAGTGAAGAGCGGCTGCATCTTGCGTTACTGAATGTGGATTACGTCACCAGCTTTGAAATCCCGTTTCGCCTCCAGCTGATCCGCGCCCCGCAGCTGATAGATCAACTGCGTAAAACGCTGCCGTTGGGCCGCAAGCCGGTCAACATCAGCGAAAACCGGTATGGCTGTGTTTATAGCATCAGGGCCGATCTGAACAATGTCCCCGATGCTTTTCGCTATCGTTTTACCCACCGGATCCGCCGCGTGACGGCGGATGGCGTGACAACGACCGCGTATCAGGACATTGCAAAACAGGTTAAAGCACCTCGTGAACGTCTGCGTCTGGCGCTGGAAGCCGGTTTATCTGTCAGCGCTCTGGACGGTTTATTCTGGTTCGGTATGCAGCGTATCGCCGCTGACGTTTCAACGCTGAGAAAGTCCGGCATGCGGATTGCCACCGCCGGGGCCGAAGCCTTCGATAATCTGACCGGGACCACGCGGCAGATCCCTGTCTACCGGTTAGGGCATCCTCTGGAAAATAAAAAGCCCGCTTAGTTTTCTGAGCGGGCTTTTCTGGTCGGGATCGCCATTACCCGTAACTGGCTAATCTGTTTGCTAAAACCAGGTTCAATTTTCGTCAAGAGCCTCTGAATGACCCGCTGCAGAGGCAGATTAACAAAGGCGGGTGATTCCTGGTTTCCCTGCCACTACTCTGATATGACTGATCACAATGCCACGTGCCGGATAAGCATTAATGGGCAAAGAGCGCAATCAGGATAATGATTGGAATGGGCACGCCTAAAAATAACAGTAACAATGAGCGCATGGTAAACCTCTCTCATATTTAAGGATTATAAATCACGTTGACGGCCACCGAAGGTCGCACACAAGCTCGCTACGAAAGCGCCCGCCAGCAAAGAAATAAATGTCCAGAGCATCAGATAGCTCGTGGTTTTGCGTGCGGCATCAGCAGCTTGCTGCGCTTTTTCCTTCGCTTCTTTTAATTTAGCCTGGGCTTTGTCATAGGTGCTTTGTACCCTCTGTTCAGCCTCTTGCTGACTGATACCCGTGTTTTGAGCAATCAACCGCGCGACATACTGACGATCATCCTGGGGTAAGGCGCCGGACGTTATGCTGTTGGCAAATATACCGGTCACTTCGGCTAACTGTGCAGGAGAAACGGATGGGTGAGATGCCGATGGCGTTGCAGGAGCAGGTGCGACTGTTGACGACGCGGGATCGGCTACACCGTTTGCAGGTGTGGCAGGATTGTTCGCCCTGAACATCGTGTTAACGAAATAGTCCATTGACGAACCGGGTATCGCAGACGATTTGTTCGCCAGACTCGCCGCACCGCTGGCAACGTTACCCACGATTTTAGCCCCCCCTCCGACGAGTGTTCCCAACGTGCTCGTTAACAGCACAGCAGAGACAAGCGCCGCGACAGCCCAGGCTAAAAACCCATGTGCAGTATCGCGGAAATAGACTTCATCGGTGTGGGTATCGACCCATTTCGTGCGCAGTCGTCCGGATAAATAGCCTCCCATGCCCGACGCAACAATCTGAGTAAACGCCAGCCAGGCTATGGCAGCGATACCCACCGTGCCTGCGTCAAGCCCATGATTTTCCCATGGCGAAACGGACGTGAGACCTAAACCAGCGCCCAATATAAGCAAAATTAAAGCGAGGGATGCCGCAGCTGCAGCGCCAGCAAATATCGCACCCCATGATACGGCGCTGCTGCTCGCGGCGGGCAGACGCGTATCGGGATACGTCGCTGTTGAGTGTTCGGGAATGTGAGTCATTTATGTTGTCCTTAATTAATCTTTGCGTTCAACTGATTGAAGAAACAGAAAACATTTTCATCTTCAACATTAAGGCTCTTCACGAGCCGGGTGATGCAAGTTATAAAAAGGAAGGCTGTAAAACTGAAAAAAGTAGAACTAATAATCACAATGGAAATTTATTCCATGACTAAGAATAGTAGATAATTTCGCTGTAAATGGATTTTTAAAATTTAAAAATACGTTACTTTTTAATGCGGCGGATTTTATAGCGAATTCAGGTTGACGAGGCGCGTTTTCGCAACCTGCCACTCCAGGAAAAGTGCGAGATACCCTCATCAATTTGTTCTTTGGCTTAAAGCCGTCACTCAAAAAAACCAAAACAAAAAGCCCGCTTAGTTTCCTAAGCGGGCTTCTCTAAATTTGGCTCCTCTGACTGGACTCGAACCAGTGACATACGGATTAACAGTCCGCCGTTCTACCGACTGAACTACAGAGGAATCGTGTGAACGGGGCGCATAATAACGGGTGATGACGTCGTTGGCAAAGGATTTTTTACATCTGCGTTTTTATGGCGACTATTTGTTCAGGTTATTAAAAAACAAGCAAAAAAGTCTGCTCTCCTTCAAATTTATTGAATCCTTATGTTAAACAAATGATATTTATTCTCATCCTGAATCGCGTAGAGTGAATCTATTATTGCGGCCTGGCGAAAAGGGCCTCTTTGCGGATTATCTCCCTGAATATGAGGATGAATACTCGATGAAAAATATTGGATTTTTATCATTTGGTCACTGGACGCCGTCGCCACAGTCCGGCACCCGTTCGGCGGCTGACGCTTTGCTGCAATCTATCGATCTGGCCGTCGCCGCTGAAGAACTGGGCGCGGATGGCGCGTATTTTCGCGTGCATCACTTTGCGCGTCAGCTGAGTTCGCCGTTCCCGCTGCTGGCCGCGATTGGTGCGAAGACCCGCAAGATTGAAATCGGTACCGGCGTGATCGACATGCGTTATGAAAATCCGCTGTATATGGCCGAAGACGCCAGCGCGGCGGATCTGATTTCCGGCGGGCGTTTGCAGCTGGGGATTAGCCGGGGTTCACCGGAGCAGGTGATTGATGGCTGGCGCTACTTTGGTTATCAGCCTGAAGAAGGTGAAACCGAGGCGGATATGGCGCGCCGCACGACGGAAAAGTTCCTCGACGTGCTGCGCGGCGAAGGTTTTGCGAAACCGAATCCTCAGCCGATGTTCCCGAATCCGCCGGGCTTGCTGCGGCCTGAGCCTTATTCTGAAGGTCTACGTGACCGCATCTGGTGGGGCGCGGGTTCGAATGCGACCGCAGTCTGGGCGGCGAAGCTGGGTATGAATCTGCAAAGCTCGACGCTGAAAGATGATGAAACCGGCGAGCCGTTCCATATCCAGCAGGCGGCGCAAATCCGGGCGTACCGCGCGGCGTGGGCCGAAGCGGGGCATACACGCGCGCCACGCGTTTCTGTCAGCCGCAGTATTTTTGCGCTGATGGATGACCGCGATCGCATGTATTTTGGCGGTGGCGGCAACGACGGTGACAAAGTCGGTTATCTTGACGAGAAAACCCGTGCCATCTTCGGGCGCAGCTATGCGGCGACGCCGGACAGGCTGATTGAACAGCTGAAACAGGACGAAGCGATTGCTGAAGCGGACACGTTATTGCTGACTGTGCCGAATCAGCTGGGCGTGGATTACAACGTTCACGTTATAGAATCGATCCTGAAACACGTGGCACCGGCGATGGGCTGGCGCGACTGAACTGCCTGAAATCAACAGTTAAGCCGGTAACGTTAAGCCGTAAACTTTAAGCGATAAAAACACTACGCCCGCCGGGTTTTCCTGAGCGGGCATTTTTGCGTCTGGCGGGGCGGCAACAGCCCGCATTCATGAATACAGCTCATAATCTCTATCCGATTCCCCGCCATTATCTCCCGCCGTGAACCCGCTAGTATAAAGTCCTCTCCTTATTTCCCGATGGAACACCATGACTGATTCTCAGGCACGATCGCAGATCGCTACCGGAAAAACGACCGGCCTCACGTTTGTACTTATTCTCAGCGCATTAATGGCTTTCACGTCTTTATCGACCGACATTTATTTACCCGCCATGCCGCTGATGGCGAAGGATTTACAGGGCGACGCGGAACTGACCATCACCGGTTTTTTAATCGGTTTTTGTATTGCACAACTGATCTGGGGGCCGGTAAGCGATCATTTTGGGCGTCGTCTGCCGCTGTTTATCGGCATGGTGTTGTTCGTCATCGGTTCCGCCGGTTGCGCGTTATCCACGGATATCGGGCAGATTGTTTTCTGGCGTGTCTTTCAGGCGCTGGGCGCATGTACCGGCCCGATGCTGGCGCGGGCGATGATCCGTGACCTGTTCAGCCGCACCCGCGCGGCGCAAATGCTTTCGACGCTGATGATTATCATGGCGATCGCCCCGATTGCCGGGCCGCTGCTGGGCGGGCAGATGATCAAAGTGACTTCCTGGCATTCTATTTTCTGGCTGCTGGCGGTGATCGGCACATTCATGCTGATTTCCCTGTTCTGGCTGCCGGAAACCTTACCGGAAGAAAAGCGCGTGAAAGCGTCACTGCGCAGTGCCTTTCGCAACTACTTCACGCTGCTGAGCAACACACAGTACATGCGTTTTACGTTGTGCCTGACGTTCTATTACGTCGCGGCGTATGCGTTTATCACCGGCTCACCTTTCGTTTACATCACCTATTTTGGCGTCGAGCCGCAGCATTACGGCTGGCTTTTTGCCATCAATATCGTCGGGCTGATGGCGGTGAGCATGGTTAACCGGCGTCTGGTGCATCGTTATCCGCTGGAAACGTTACTCAGATACGCCGTGTGTATCGCAATGCTGGCCGCACTGGTGCTGGCGCTGGCGACCGGCGCAGGAATTGGCGGGATCGGCCTGATTGTGGCGGCGGTATTTGTTTTCTTTGCGATGAATGGCGTTATTGCCGCGACGTCAACCGCCGCCGCGCTGGACGCCGTGCCGAACGTTGCCGGTTCTGCCTCTGCACTGATGGGGGCGTTGCAGTACGGCAGCGGGATTATCTCTTCATTGTTGCTGGCGCTGCTCAGTGACGGGACGCCGTGGACGATGGGCTGGATTATCGCGGTATTTACCGTAGCCAGCGCCGTGATGGCACTGACTACGCGAGGGGCTAAAACGGCGGGTTAGATATTTTTGTCGAAGAAGGTATCAAGTTTGGTCATTGCCTGATCGACATAACGCGGCACCCAGTACGTCTCGATGTGCGTCGCGCCTTCGATCAGATACAGCTCTTTATTCTGTGTGCCGGTGGCCTTTTTAAACGCGCTTTCCGTCATGTAAAGCGAGTCGGCTTTGGTGCCGGCCATCATCAGTAAAGGCTGGTTGATGAGATCCATACTGGTCGAGGCATCAAAACTCATCAGATCCAGCAGGCTGCTGGTGGTGTAGCGGAAGGTCGAGTTCGGGTGCGCGTGGGTTTTTCCGTAGTACTCGAAGCCCTGACGGTACAGATCAAACGGGAGTTTCGCGACCTGTTCGTCGGTGAGCTTCGCGTCGCCCGTATAACTGATTTCGCCCGTGGTGACTTCTTTGATGCGTGCGTCGGTTGCCTGTTTCAGGCGTTCCTGAATGGTGGAAATCTGCGAGTCCTGATAGCCGTTGCGGCGCACCAGGCCGGAGTTAAACATGCTCAGCGTCGCCAGTGCTTTGAAGCGTTTGTCGGTCTGGGCGGCTTTCAGGGAATAACCGCCGCCGCCGCAGATGCCCAGCAGGCCGATGCGTGCGGTGTCCACGCCCGGATACTGGCTGATGTAGTCGGCCATGCCGTGAATATCTTCAATGCGGTTTGCCGGTTTATCGACGCTGCGCGGCATACCGCCGCTGGCTCCCTGATACGCCGCATCGGCCGCAATGGTGATGTAGCCGTGTTCGGCGAGGCGCTGCGCGTAAAGCCCGGCGACCTGTTCTTTTACGCCGCCGTTAGGGTGCGCGACGACCACCGTCGGGTATTTTTTTGCCGGGTCGTAGTTGGCGGGCGTGTAGACATTCGCGGCAATCTGAATGCCGTGAAGATCGTATTTCACCGGATGAATGTTGACCTTGCCCTGGACGTTTTCGGTGATCGCGCCGTCATACACCAGCGTGAATGGATTTTTACGGTAATCAGCCGCATGGGCGGACGTCATTCCGGCAATGGCTGTCAGCAGCATGGCGCTGAGGAAAGTGGATTTCATGGTATCTCCCGAATGTGTGGTGTTCGCTGTCGTTGTGATAACGAAACGGACTTCGACTGTGAATGAGCCGGTTCAGGGTAGGGCGGCGGGGCTGTCAGCACCGTGACGGGAAAATAACAATCCTGTCAGTCAGGAAAATGCGTAACTGACAGAATTGTCAGGAAAATGTCAGCCAGCTGTACGGGATGAAACGCTACTATCGCCCCTGCACGCGGGCACAGGAAAGCTTGAGAGGAAATCAGGATGCGACTGTTACTGGTTGAAGACGAAGAAAAAACATCGGCGTATCTGAGCCGCGCGCTGGGCGAATCCGGCTTTACCGTGGATGTCTCGGCGGACGGTGCCGAGGGGCTGCACTACGCGCTGGAATTTGATTACGACGCGATCATTCTGGATGTGATGCTGCCGGGCATGGACGGTTACCGCGTGCTGGAAGGGCTGCGTGCCAGTAAACAAACGCCGGTGCTGATGCTTTCTGCGCGGGGTTCGGTGGATGAACGCGTTAAAGGCCTGCGACTGGGCGCGGATGATTACCTGCCAAAACCGTTTTCCCTGATTGAGCTGGTTGCACGAATTCAGGCGCTGGTGCGTCGCCGTACAACGGATGGTGCCGATATCACGCAGCTGCAAATTCACGATCTGCATCTGGATCTGCTGGCCCGCCGCGTTTTTCGTGCCGGTGCGCGGCTGGAACTGACGGCGAAGGAGTTTGCGCTGCTGAGCCTGCTGGCGCGCCATCAGGGCGAGATCCTCTCCAAAATGATGATTGCCGAACAGGTGTGGGATATGAATTTCGACAGCGATGCGAACGTGGTTGAAGTCGCGATTAAACGCCTGCGCGCCAAGATTGATATGCCGTTTGAGGGCAAGCTGCTGCATACCGTTCGCGGTATGGGCTACGTCCTTGAAGTCAGGCCCGAGTAAGCGAAGGAGAAACGCATGTTCAGACGTTCGATTTCGCTCCACATGGCGCTGATGTTTGCGCTCGCCGCCTTGCTGATTGTCTCGGCGATCGGGATTTTGCTGCGAAGCTCGCTGCATGATTCTTTGCAAAAACAGATGCATAACGAGCTGCTGTTTCGTGAATCGCTGATGAGCCCGTGGATCACCGCGCGCACATCGGCGGAAGGCTGGTCAACGCTGGCCGGTAAATTCACGCTTCTGGCGAGTTCGGAGGGCGAGCGGGTTCGTTACTGGATTGTCAGCGACGATCCGCGTTTCAGCGTAGGCGGCACGCCGCCGGTAGGCGTTACGTGGTCATCCCTGCAAGAGGGATTCAATAAACTGCCCGGTTCCTCCGAAGGTTCCTGTTCGCTGTTTCTGCTGGTGAAAACTCTGCCCGCCAACGGCGACAGACCGGCGCTGCGCTATGTTGTGGCTATCGATTCCACGCCGTATATGGGCACGCTGGATGCGTTTACGCAGACGCTGATTGTGATTACGGCGCTGGGTGCGCTGATTGTCGCCTTGCTGGGATACGCCGTTTCGCGAATCGGGCTGCGGCCGGTCGGCGCGCTGAGTGATCAGGCGCAGCAGCTTGCGCCGGGAGATCACGGGCAGCGGCTGGACACCACGTTTTTACCTCACGAACTGCAACCGCTGGCCGCCTCGTTTAACGGCGTGCTTGAGCGGCAGGAAATCGCCTGGCGGCAGCTGGAAAGTTTTAACGCGGATGTCGCCCATGAACTGCGCACGCCGCTGACCAACCTGATTGGCCAGACACAGCTCGGCCTTTCGCGTCGCCGGTCGTATGAGGAGCTGGAAGAGTTGCTCGGCTCGAACCTCGAAGAACTCGGGCGGATGACGTCCATCGTCAATGACATGCTGTTTCTTTCACACGCGCACGCCGGTGAACATGCGTCCCAGCTAACGCGCATTTCCCTGCGTGAAGAAACGCTGAAAACGGCGGAATACGTCGAGCCTTCTTTCGCTGAAAAACAGCTTTCTCTGGAAGTGGAAGGGGATGTCACCGCCCTGATTGACCGGCGTCTGTTCCACCGTTCGCTGGCGAATCTGCTGGAGAACAGCGCCCGACATTCACCGCCGCAAAGCACCGTGACCGTCCGGTTGAGTGAGCAAAATAATCAGGCGTTCGTTGCCGTGTCCAACCCCGGCGAGCCTATCGCGGCGGGGCATCTGCACCGCCTGTTTGAGCGTTTTTACCGGGTGGACTCCTCGCGCACCAAAAGCGATACGCATCATGGCCTGGGGTTATCCATCGTCCGCGCGGTGGCGATTATGCATCAGGGCGATGTGTTTGCCCGCAGCGAAGGCGGCGTCAATACCTTCGGACTCACGCTGGCGATGACGGCTGACAAGATTGTCAGGAGGCCGTCAGCCTGACGACATGTCGCCCCCGTTAGAATCATCGCGACGCAGCATCCACATTACTGGCTAAAAGGACGCATCGCATGATCGGGAAAATACGTTATTTCGGGCTGATTCTGCCTCTCATCACTTTTTCTGTTACCGCTCAGGTTCCGCCTGCGTCGGTGCAAATCGCCGCCGCAGGAACGCAAAAACCAGTCACCGGCCCGGCGGAGAATTTAACCGGCCATGTGCGGGTGGATCCTTTATTCGGTGCGGATAAAGACATCAGCGCTTCCGGTGCCTATGTCACTTTCGAACCGGGCGCCCGCTCGGCCTGGCATACACATCCGGCCGGTCAGCGGCTGATTGTCACTTCCGGCGTGGGCCTGACCCAGCAGGAAGGCCAGCCGGTGCAGATCATCCGCGCCGGTGATGTCGTTTCGTGCCCGCCCGGCGTTAAACACTGGCATGGTGCCGCGCCGGGCAGCGCAATGACGCATCTGGCAGTGACCGGAATGGTGCAGGGGAAGAGTGTTGAATGGATGGAGAAAGTGACCGATGAACAATATCACGCGCATTAAAACCCTCACGGCGGCGGCATTACTGATTTTCGGTTCCGGCCAGATGTCATTTGCCGCGCCGCCCGTTACAACAGGAGCCTCAACAATGAACCCGCAATCCAGCGTTTCCGAAACATTGTCTGCACGTCAGCAGGCCATTCCTTTAATCGCCGCGTTTATGGCAGGCAGCCAGATGGAAAAACTCAGCGCCGCACTGAATCAGGGGCTGGACGCCGGGCTGACCGTTAACGAAACCAAAGAAATCCTTGTACAGCTTTACGCGTATACCGGTTTTCCGCGCAGCCTTAACGCATTAACCGAACTCATGAAAGTGGTCGAAGCCCGCAAACAGCGAGGCATACACGACGCAGAAGGCCAGGAACCGGTAAGCCCGATCCCGGTCGGGGAAGAACTCCGCCGCATGGGAACCGCCAATCAGACCAAAATCTCCGGTGCGCCGGTGCAGGGCCCGTTGTTTGATTTTGCGCCGGTGATAAATCAGTTTCTGCAAACGCATTTATTCGGCGACATTTTTGCCCGCGACAATCTGGACTGGCAGAGCCGCGAGCTGGCAACGGTCGGGGCGTTAGCCGCCACGCCCGGCGTCGAAGCGCAGCTGTTATCCCATACGCGGGCAAGTTTGCGCGTCGGGCTGACGGCGGGGCAGCTGCAACAGCTGGCGCAAACCCTGCGTGAAAATGGCGAAAACGAAGCGGCGTCCCGCGCTGAACATGCGCTGCAACTGGCCACTGCAAAATAAAGGAGAGGGCGATGTCAGAAGAACATGATCCGGCGCGCAGAATCTTGCTCACCGCGCTGGCGGGGTTAACGCTCGCCAATGTCCCGCTGGTCGCGGCGGCCAGCGATAACGCCAACGTACTGAGCAACAACCGCACGCTGGTGGTGTATTTCACAAGAAGCGGCAACACGCGCGTGATTGCGGGCGTCATCCACCGCAGCCTGAAAACCGATCTGTTTGAAATCGAACCCGCGAAACCTTATCCGGAAGATTATTTCCAGACCGTCGCGCAGGCCAAAAGCGAACACGACCGGGGAACGCTGCCCGCCTTAAAAAATACCGTTCCCGACATGGCAGGTTATCAGACGGTGTATCTGGGCTTTCCCGTCTGGGGCACCAGCGTGCCGCCAGTGGTGCAGACTTTCCTGAGCACTCACGATCTCGCCGGTAAGTTACTCATCCCGTTTATTACCCACGGCGGCTACGGAAAGGGCGACAGTGAAGACGTTCTCGCGCGACTGGCGGCGGGCGCAAAACGCGAAAAACCGCTGGTCATTGAAGGCAGTCAGGAAAGAAGAACCACAGAAACCGTCACCAGCTGGCTGGAAACTGTACGCAGCTGATGTTCCGCAATTAATGAATTCTGCTAATGAACCCTATCGGATTAGGGCCTCTAATCCGATTAATCGCTCTGCGTTATGCTTATCTCAGGCACAACACTCAAGGATAACGTCATGCAAACAGTAAAACTGAACAACGGTATTGAAATGCCCCTGCTGGGCTTTGGTGTCTTCCAGATGACGGACGCCGCAGAATGCGAGCGTGCCGTTATCGATGCGATTGAAACCGGCTACCGCCTGATTGATACCGCCGCCTCTTACAAGAATGAAACGCAGGTGGGCAACGCGCTCAGGCAAAGCGGCATTGCGCGCGACGAGCTTTTCGTTACCACCAAACTGTGGTTACAGGGCGCAAGTTATGAAGGCGCAAAAGCGCAGTTCGAGCGGTCGCTGAACCGGCTGCAACTGGATTACGTCGATTTATATCTGATTCACCAGCCGTATGGTGACGTTCACGGCGCGTGGCGCGCAATGGAAGAGTTGCATCAGGCAGGGAAAATCCGCGCGATTGGCGTGAGTAACTTCCAGCCGGATCGTCTGGCCGACCTGATGGCCTTTAATAACGTCGTTCCTGCGGTCAACCAGATTGAAGTGAACCCGTTCAACCAGCAGCTGCATGCGGTGCCGTGGATGCAGAGCCGCGGGATCCAGCCGGAAGCCTGGGCGCCGTTTGCGGAAGGCAAAAACGGCCTGTTCCAGAATCCGGTATTAGCGGCGATTGGCGCAAAATATGGCAAAAGCGTGGGGCAGGTGGTTCTGCGTTGGGTCTTCCAGCGTGGCATTGTTTCGCTGGCAAAATCAGTGCGCAAAGAGCGGATGGAAGAGAACATCAACGTGCTGGATTTTGAACTGAGTCAGGACGAAATGATTAAAATCAGCGCGATGGACACGGCGACCAGTGCCTTCTTCTCGCACCGTGATCCGGCAATGGTTGAATGGCTGACGGGCCGCAAACTGGATATCTGATATCCCTCGTTTATAAAACATCCGCGACACTCAAAAGGTGTCGCGGATGTTTTCTATTCTGAATAACGCAGCGCATCAATCAGCAGCGCGAAAGCGGGCGGATGCTGTTTTCGGCTCGGGTAATAAAGATAATAACCGGGGAAATACGGGCACCATTCTTCCAGAATCTGCACCAGCTCGCCCGATTTCACGAGATCGGTAATCATATCTTCCGGCACGCAGGCAATACCAAAACCGGACTGCACGGCATCGATTCTTTCGGACAGCAGGTTGAACGTCAGCTGCCCTTCAACCCGCACGCGCAGCGGTTTTCTGTCCTTCTCAAACTCCCAGTGATACACGCCACCGGCGGTCGGTAAACGCATATTAATGCACTGATGATTCTGCAAATCATGCGGCGTCTGCGGAATGGGGTGTTCCGCGAAATAGGCCGGGGAGCCGACCACCGCCATACGGATGTCCGGGCCGATTTTTACCGCAATCATATCCTTATCGACGCTTTCGCCCAGACGAATGCCCGCGTCATAACGCCCCTCGACGATATTCACAAACCCGTTATCGACGACCAGCTCGATACTGATTTCAGGATACTGTTTCAGAAACGGCTTCAGCTTCGGCCACACAAGTTTGCGCGCCGAGTGTTCTCCCGCCGAAAGACGGATATTCCCCGAGGTCTTGCCGTTCAGATGAAGCAGCGTTTCCAGCTCCTGCTCAAGATCTGCCAGACGTGGCTCGAGGCAGGCAATAATGCGTTCACCCGCTTCCGTTGGCGTCACGCTGCGGGTGGTGCGCGTCAGAAGACGGATATTCAGACGCTCTTCCAGCGCCTTTATCGCGTGGCTGATGGCCGATTGCGAAACATCAAGCTTACTCGCCGCCTTGGTAAAACTTCTCTCTCGCGCCACGACAAGAAACATCTGCAATTCATTAAAGTTTTCTTTCAGCACGGCCATTACCTTTTTCAATACGATCAGCCGCATACAGAACTTACGATGACAGCCGGAGATGGGGTTATTGTAGCGGGAATGGGGAGAAGTTGGGGGATTTTGGTGATCTGGAACATGCGGGAGTTTGTTAAGTGGCAGGAGCGGGCATGACCTGCATTAAGACTCTGGTCACTCCAAATCTGACCCGTAACCGTCCGGGAGAATTGAGCCTCTTCATTCGAACCTTTCTGGAATTTGTCGAAATGAATGTGAGTGCTTCGCCATACCCGCTACTCCGGCTGCATTTTTCTGTTCCATCCAAAAGTGTCGGCGCAGGGGGCTAACCATTGATGGATTTTAGAATTGCACGACAGCGCCTCGGGTTCCAGCAAGCGCGCTCCGAAATTGGCATGTCGCAGGAAGTGCACATCCAGGCATTGCTCCAGTTGCCCGGCCAGCAGGGGAAAATCCATGAGGCTGGATAGTCGCGGCCATTTGATCAATTTTCGGTAGCGCAGTTGCTCCGACTCGATGCGCAAGTCATCATTCGGGCGCCACTGAACGTTGAACAGGTTGTCATGACGCGACAGGTCGACCAACCAGTTCCCGTAAGAGGGGATGTGCAAATCCAGTTTCAGGCATTCAGGCCGCAGCTTGTTGCGCTTGTAAAACCAGTGCTCAGGCGGTTCGTTGGTCAGGTCGATGGAACACCCGCTATAAGACACCTCGGCGACACCGAACCAGGCGAACCATTCGGCGACTTCGGGTTGGGTAGAATGGTCGAACATATTTTGCATGCTCCATAGAAAGCTTCAGATAGCACAACAGATTATCGTTCACAGCAACCTAATAAAATCTTTTTAGGCTGCTTTGTGCCAGGAGCAGACGTTGGTCACATCATTGCCCATCAATCAATTGACAGTTATTAACTTTATATATCTGTAAGATACAGACGGTGGGTAACTTTATCGACATCTACTAGCGGAATAAAGCCAGCATGTTCATAGAAGATGAACGCTGATTGAGGCGCGTTAGTGTTGATAAAATCAAACCAGCGGCCAGAACCCTCCAGTATTGCCCTGAGCAAAGCAATGGCAACTTGCCTTCTTCTCCATTCAATTCCTACATAGAGATGACGGAGTCGTCCAGTCCGAACTGAAGGCGTGTAGGGGTCTTGGTTTAATCCACACACGCCAATGAGTAGCCCGTCGGCATAAAAACCTAACAGGTTCTCACCTGCCTTATCAAAGCGGTTTTGCCCGTTCAGCCAGTTTTCTGCCAGTCTGTGTAGCATGTTAAATCCAGCAGCCATGCTCTCTGCTTTTAACGCAAAAAAGCCTTTGTTATCCGGGGTAATGCTCTCGATAAGAATATTCATGAGTAGTCCCTTTGCATTTAAAGTATTAAGTATCCCGAATAGCTGACTGTGCGCCAGGAGCGGCAGTTAGATCCGATAAATGCAATCAGTACAATGACTTTGAGAAACAGACGGCTTCTTCTCTGCCTATGTATGGGCCATAATTATCAATACGAACATATCCATTTTTCTCATAAAAATTGACAGCCCGAAGGTTGATATGTCGGGTTTCCAGCTTAAGTTCTCTATATCCCATTTGCTTTGCAGAGGTTTCCAGAAAAGTAAGTAATGCACTACCCACGCCTGGCTCGCTTCGATCCGAAAACATTCTTTTAAGCTCAGCTATGTTTTGTGTTAATGGGCGGATTGCACCGCATCCTATCGCGTCGCCATGTGCATTTTTTGCCAATACCCATAATGCTTTGTCATTGTTCATAGTTTCAACGCTGAAGTTGGTTTCGCCATTCTCACCAGTAATAGCGGCAAGTTCAGCTGACAGCATTTCGATTAAGCGATGGGATTCTGAAGAAAATGGATCTGATTTCTCTACTGTTATCATGGTTATATCCTGCAAAGGGAGTTTAACTAGAATAAAGTATGCTGCCTGAAAAATCACCATGCTGGAACAGATAATGGGACAACCCTGATCCTTGGCTTTATCGGGGATGCAATGTCCGCTCCTCGCTCAAAGCAGCCCTTGAAATTTGCCTTTGGCTGCTTCGTGCCAAGAACGGACGCTGTCGCTACAGGTAATGAATTACGGGATCAGGCTGTGCAGAGAAAAAGCAATTAGCAACATCCCGCCCGCAATGTTGACGTATCTTTTGAGCATTAATGGGTTGGTTTTTTTTACTGAAAAGATCAGTGTTTGGCTGACTGCGTAAAGCCAAACGCTCATCACGACCACATGTACTGATGCCAGTGTCAGATAGTTGCAAACACCTCCCTGTATCCCTGCGAACTGTGAAACGACTGTCAGATAGAAAATGATGGCTTTAGGATTCAAAACATTCGCTATCCAGGCCTCTCTTAAAGTCACCGAATGCTTCGTATCAGCAAACTCTTCTGGGTTTGCCCTTATGCCGTTGCGTATGAGCATCGCTCCTAACCAGAGCAGATAGGCGGTTCCGAAAAATGTCAACACAGCAAAAGTTGCTGGAGACGATATGAGCACAGCGGTAATACCAAACCCTATGAGAACTGCGTGGGTATAAATGCCCAAAGCTGTTCCGGCAAGAGTCCTGAACAGTCCTTTGTGACCGCCTGCAAGAGCACCGCTCATAACAAGAGTGAAGCTTGCTCCGGGGGACAGTGCAACAGGGAGTAGTGCTGGCATAAAGCCAAGAAGGTTTAGATCCATAGATTTTTGATAGTCTTTGACGCTCTACTGTATTGCCAGTCAAGGCGCTATGGGAATGTTGTATTTAACACAATGAAAACATATAGCCACAATGAATGAAAGGCCCGCCCCTCGCTCAAACCAGCCCGTCAACTTCTCCCGCTTATAAACCAGGCTTAACGTGTGAAGTCTCCCGTTTCTGAAGCCGTTACCTTAATCAACACCGCTCAGGTCGCAACATATCTGCAATGACCATAGACGGCTTTCATCCTCGTTTTTAAACGAATGAGTTAGAATCATTGTCAGAATATTCATCAGTGTCTGTTTTTAACCGCCCTTTATCAGCTTCATCGCTGATGAACGAACAAGGCGGACCGCTATTCATACGAAGGAACTAAGATGTTTTTGCCAGATTCAGGTTTTACAAAAACCGCATATCAATCGTCTACAGAAGTATGAACCGACAACTGTTTGTCTCTCTGGACGGGCCCAAGGGCGCCGGTAAAACCACACTGCTGGAAGCCATGACGAAAGTACTCAGGGCAGACAACAAGAAGGTGATCCGACTTTGCGAGAAAAAAAGCGATCCCTTCAGGGCGGAAACAATGGTTCTCGTTAACAGGCTCGCCAGAAATCCCTCCCTGGATTTAGAACGGGAAGTTTGTGAGCGCCTTGCGGATAGCCGTGCCTGGATTTCCCGGAATGTGCTGACTAAACAGCCACCGGACAGCATTATCTTGATGGATCGCTGGTACCCGTCGGATGCCGCGTTTCGCAGGATGGTGCCATTCGCAGAGATTTTACAGCTTAATATTGAACGAAACGTGAGAACGCCAGACCTTCATGTCGGGGTTGTTACTGCGCCTGAAATTTCATGGGCGAGGGCCGCGGCCCGGACGCGTGGGCTGAGCAGTACGGTGATTCATAAGCTGGAAGAACATGTCGCTTGTACTCAGGCGTTTGAGCGGGAAATTGCCGGTCAGGGCGGGTTTTATGCCGTAATGAAGGGACGATTGAAGACGCAACGAGGCAGGTGATAGCTGAGATTTACAAAGCGCTTTGATGCTCCGATGGCACCGGTTTCGCGAGCTAAAAAACCAAAAAGCCCGCTTAAGTTTCCTTAAGCGGGCTTTTCTAAATTTGGCTCCTCTGACTGGACTCGAACCAGTGACATACGGATTAACAGTCCGCCGTTCTACCGACTGAACTACAGAGGAATCGTGTGAACGGGGCGCATGTTATCCAGAGGGGGGCGGAGTGTCAACGCTAAAATCACGAAAATCCTCCGACTGCTCAGCAACTAATCAATACGGCGATAAAACAGGACTTTTCCATTGCAAATCGCTGTGGATCACGCGGGTTAACAATCGCAGCGTTGGCCGCGAAGTTGCCTTGCCAGCGGGTCCTGCTGGTAAAAACGGGTGAAATGACCGTATACCAGCGGAAAACGTTCTGAAAGCAGTTCAGGCGCACTAAAAAAGTATTCCGATAACACCGCAAAGCATTCTGCCGGATCGGTCGCGGCGTAGGCGTCCATGCTGGCGGCTTCTTCGCCGACCGTGTCGATTTCATCTTGCAGATTTTGCATGGCGGCTTGCAAATCGTGTTCCCACGCGACCACTTCCCGCAGCGGGATTGGCGGAATGCCGCTGACTTCACCGCCGTTGCGCATATCGAGTTTATGGGCCGCTTCGTGGATCACCAGATTGAAACCGGAGTTGTCGAACGAATCTTCGATGTCCTGCCAGTTGAGCACAATCGGGCCCTGATCCCAGCTTTGCCCGGCGTGGATTTGCGAACCGGCGTGAACCAGCCCGTTTTCATCCTGCCACGGGGAATCGACGACGAAAGGGGAAGGGTAAAGCAAAATCTCATGAAAACCATCGAGCCAGGATGCGCCCAGTTCCATCACCGGCAGGGCAAACAGCAGGGCGATGCGCGCCTGCATCTGTTCCGTCAGTTCGATGCCCTGCAAGGGAACCAGCCGTTTCTGATTCAGCAACTGACTGGCGACCTGAACCAGCCGCTGTTTCTCGTCCTCGTTTAGGGAAGATAATAGCGGGATATTCAGAGCGTCATTCCACGCGTCTGATTTTTCAATTTTCAGGTCATTCGCTTTCCACGGCCACTTAATCATCATCTTGCTCGCAAAGTGATCATTCGAATTTTCAGCAGGGTTCACTGACAGACTACGTCAATACATGTAACTTCAACAAGTTAGCCGCTCTGCCGGGCTGAGTCTGTGTGGATGTTACACATCGGCGGATTTTTAGCAAAAAGCGCACGCATCTTATAAGACGTAGCTCACGTTATTATTCTAGTCGCAGAATATAAGGCTGTTATCGTTGCAGCCATTTTTCCATAAATTCTGTTACCGGCACCGGCTTTCCGAAAAAATAACCCTGAAAATAGTCGAGATGGAAGGGCGTCAGATAGTCGATCTGCTCCTGAGTCTCGATGCCTTCCGCCACAATGACCATCTGCAAACGTTTCGCCAGATCAATCACGTTATCCACAATATGCCCGGCCAGCGCGTCCGTGCCGATGCGGCCAATAAAGCTCTGGTCGATTTTGAGGATATCGATGTGGAATTTTTGCAGGTACGTCAGGCTGGAATGACCGGTTCCAAAATCGTCCATGGCAATCAGCACGCCCATTCTGCGCAGCGCACTGAACAGGCTGTGAGTGATTTCACTCGATTCAATCAGCTCGCGTTCAGTCAGCTCCAGCACCAGCAGGACCGGTTTATCTTTGAACGCGTGCAGGAACGCTTTGCAGTCTTCAACCAGCGTCAGGTCTTTGAAATGCCCGGCACAGATGTTGAAACCGAAATGGAAATTATCCGGCAGCTGCGCGGCAACCGGCCCGAACTGATCGCGCACCTGCGCCATCATCAGGCGGGTCATCGGCACAATCAGGCCGCTCTCTTCGGCCAGCGGAATGAACTGATACGGCGGGATCAGGCCCGACTGCGGATGCTGCCAGCGCATCAGCACTTCGCCGCCGGTAAGCCGGTGATTTGTGCCGTCGACCACCGGTTGCAGGAACGGTACAAACTGCTTTTTCGCCAGCGCATCTTTCAGCGTGGAGATCGGGCTGCCCACGCGGCCAAGCAGCATGTAGGTCATGAACGCGATAAAAATGCTGACCAGCGGGAACAACACCAGGCTGACGGTGGCGTAATCAAATACATAGCGCCACTGGTCACTGTTACGGATCACCAGCCGCATGTTGTAAGGATAACGCGCCGACGCCAGCGCCATTCTTGTGCCATCCGGCCAGCCTTCGCCCTGATGAATTTTGCCCTTGCTGTCCATCCACTGATCGCCGACCTGCAAAATCAGGTAAGCGTGCGTGCTGAGCAGTTCAAGAATGTTATGCAGGAAATAGCCATCCACGCCAATCAGTATGCCGTTGCCCTTGATATCGCGACGATAAGCAATCAGCGGATGACCCGGCGTGACGGGATTACCGCTCATGAGGAGTAAGGTTTCGCCTGCGTATTTGTCGGTGGAAACGTAGTCGATCTTTTTACCAAACAGCGAGGTGCAGTAGATGGTATCGCCGCGATAAAGGTTAACGGTTCGCACGTTCGGAACTCGCGCGACTTCCCAGCGTAAGGCCTGAATGACGTCCTGATCGCAGTCCTGGCCGACCAGGTGCTGGACGGAATCGGCAGCGGTTGAGGCGTTGTTGAGTGTCATGTCCACAAGGCGGACAGATTGCGCCAGACTGGCGGCGGTATCGCGGCGTAATCCTTGCGAGGTTTGCCAGGAAATAGCCAGTACACCCAGTGCAGCCACAATGAAAAATGCCAGAACGGAAAGGCAGATCCGGATATACGGTCGGTTTAACCAGTTTAAGGCCAAAGGGAGTTCCACCAGTGAGCGCCACAGAAAGAAGTTTCGTTAAGTTAATAATAACCTATAAAGACTCAATCCTCTGTGACACCACACTTTTAAGATATTTACCGTCCTGATAATTAACATGCATTTGATGTAAATCATGAATGCTTCACTGTTTCCAAAATTTAGTTTTTTTCCGAAACATCAAGAGTATTATCCCGCCGATCACCTTCTACTAGGTTATTTCGTGTGGGATAAGGTGAATTTATCAGATTATTCTAACAGGGATCTTGTTATGTTCAGGAAATTATCTGCCGAGTTTATCGGCACATTTGTTTTGGTATTTGGTGGGTGTGGTAGCGCGATTTTTGCGGCGGGCTTCCCCGGCCTGGGGATTGGCTTTGCAGGCGTGGCGCTGGCTTTCGGTCTGACCGTTCTGACCATGGCGTTCGCCGTCGGCCATATTTCCGGCGGCCATTTTAACCCGGCGGTCACGCTCGGATTATTCGCAGGCGGACGCGTTCCGGGCCGCGACGTTGTGCCTTACATCATCGCGCAGGTGATTGGCGGGATTGCGGCAGCGGCGGTGTTGTACGTTATCGCCAGCGGTCATGCTGGTTTTGACGCAACGACCAGCGGTTTTGCTTCCAACGGTTACGGCGAGCACTCACCGGGCGGCTACAGCCTCGCGGCAGCGATGGTGGCGGAAGGCGTTCTGACGGCTATCTTCCTGATCGTTATCCACGGCGCAACCGACAAACGCGCACCGGCGGGTTTTGCTCCGATCGCGATTGGTCTGGCGCTGACGCTCATTCACCTGATCAGCATTCCTGTCACTAATACCTCTGTTAACCCGGCGCGCAGTACCGCGGTGGCGATTTTCCAGGGAACCTGGGCGTTAGATCAGCTGTGGATGTTCTGGCTGATGCCTGTTGTCGGCGGCGTGATCGGCGGCCTGATTTACCGCTGTGTTCTGGCCTCTAAAGACTAAAACCAGTTCGTGCTGTTTCGGTTTTATCGGGTTTTACTGGCGGCTTAAAGTTTATAGCATAAGACTTTAAGCCGCCTGTCCGATAAACGACAATAGGACTGAACGATGTTTCCCCGTTTGAAATTGCTTTTTTGCGCTGCTGCTTTATCCCTTTGTGTCACCGCGCCCGCTTTTGCTGCCGATGCGCCTTCCTACGGTCCGCAATTACAGGGTTTTGATTACCCTTATCCGATCAAACAATATTCCTTTACCTCGCAGGGTGCGCCGCTGCAAATGGGGTATCTCGACGTCGCGCCGACCGGGCATAAAAATGGCCAGACGGTGGTGCTGATGCACGGCAAGAATTTCTGCGCCGCGACCTGGGGCGATACCATCCGCGCGCTGGCGGTGAAAGGTTACCGCGTGATTGCGCCCGATCAGATTGGTTTTTGTTCCTCCACCAAGCCGGGGCATTATCAGTACAGTTTCCAGCAACTGGCGAACAATACGCATGACCTGCTGAAAAGCCTCAATATTAAGAAAGCGGTGATTGTCGGGCATTCCACCGGCGGGATGCTGGCGACCCGATACAGCCTGATGTTTGCGCCGGAAGTGTCAAAACTGGTGCTGGTCAATCCGATCGGGCTGGAAGACTGGAAAGCCAAAGGCGTGCCTTACCGCACGGTCGATCAGTGGTATGACCGCGAGCTGAAAACCTCGGCGGACAGTATTAAGCAGTACGAGCTGAAAACCTATTACGTGAATAAATGGAAACCGGAATATGACCGCTGGGTTGATATGCTGGCGGGGCTGAATAACGGGCCGGGGCATAAACTGGTGGCGTGGAACTCGGCGCTGATTTACGACATGATTTTCACGCAGCCGGTGTTTTACGAATTTAAAAATATCCGCGTTCCGACAACCTTAATGATCGGGACGTCCGATACCACGGCGATTGGCAGTGATATCGCGCCGCCTGCGGTGAAAGCGAAAATCGGCAATTACAAAGTGCTGGGTAAACAGGCTGCGAAGCTGATCCCACACGCGAAGCTGATTGAGTTTGCCGGATTAGGGCACGCGCCGCAGATGGAAGAACCGGAGAAATTCAACGCGGCGTTGCTGAAAACGCTGGCGCGCTGATTTAAAGAAACTCAGCAGAAAGAAAAGCCGCAGTGCATGACGCGCTGCGGCTTTTTTATTGCGCTAATAGCATGAATTAACGCAGATTATCCGGGAAGTTAGCCGGTAATTCACTGGCGGCGCAGTCGATGACGGTATCGTTATCGGCACCACAGTCACGTACAAAAGTGATGGTGGCGAATTCGTCGATCACTTCGGTCGGATACGCCGGGCCAGCGTCGCGGTAAGAATTCATCAGCGGAATATGGTCGTTCTGGAAGCAGACGGTTTTTTCCGGATTGTTCATGATCCAGCGCGGGAAGAAGATGGTGCCGTGGAACACGTTGTCGGCCAGATTCACAATCAGGCTGACGTCGGTGCCGGTCGGTTCAGTCCAGGAAATTTTGTAGACGTCGGACGCCACACGGACGATATAAGTGCGCTGGTCTTTCACCCAGCGATTACCCACCAGGCCGCTATGAATACGGTAGTCCAGCGTTTCGGCGTTTTTCACATAAATTTCGTAATTCCAGCCGTTGTCGTAAGTGTAAACAACGTGTTTGCCCACAAAACCGCTCAGGTCATGTTTATCGAAGCTGCTCATTGTAATTCTCCTTAACTCAGTGTTGGGATGAAACGTTTCGTTTCGTTGAGAAGAAGATTACACTTCATAAATCAGATATAAAAACGCTGATTTCCGATATAAATCATCTGAAAATCAGAACGGTTATGCGCTGAAAAACGCATTGGACAAGGAGAACTCTATGGCACTTCCGCGTACGACGCTTGAACAATGGGTGGTTTTACAAACGGTTATCGAGCAGGGCAGTTATGCTCAGGCGGCGCAGGTGCTTAACCGCAGCCAGTCATCGGTCAGTTACGCACTGAGTGGTTTACAGGAACGCCTCGGGCTGTCGCTGCTGGAAATCCACGGACGTAAGGCGGTGCTCACCGAACAGGGGCGTGCGTTGCTGGTTCAGGCCAGCCCGCTGATCACCGCGTTTTTGCAACTGGAGCATCGCGCCGCCGGTTTGAAAGACGGCGTACGCACGGAGCTTAGCCTGGTGGTGGACAGCGTATTCCCGAAAAATCGTCTGTTCCGCGCCCTGAAAGCGTTTCAACAGCAGTTCCCTGATACGCGGGTTCATCTGACGGAGATCCTGCGCGGGGAAAGCATTGAACAGCTTAACGAGCGGTCGGCGGATTTGTACATCACCACGCTGGCGCCGGAGAATGCAATCCACGGGCGCTTTTTACTGGATGTCGATTTTGTGCCGGTAGCGAAAAGCGATCATGCGTTGCTGCAACTTCCCGTTCCGCTGACGGCGCAGGATCTGGCGCGTTTCCCGCTGATCAGCGTCGCGGACCGGCATATGCCGCGCACTGACAATCACTCTTCCGGGACGATTGCGAACTGGACATTTACCACCGTTGGCGCAGCGATGGAGGCGATTGCGGTGGGCGTCGGATACGGCTGGCTGCCGCTGGAAAGTGTGCAAAGTGCGCTGGATAGCGGGCAACTGAGTCGTCTGGCGTTATCGGCCAGAACGGTGCGGCAAACGGCGTTGTATATGGTGCAGGATAATGAATCGGAGCGGTTTGATCAGACCGTCAGCGCGCTGGCAAAAAGCATTGTGGCGGAATGTGGTTTGCTGCCCTGAAGCAGGCAGCAAACCCTCAGGTTAAAGCGAGATTCAGGCGCGCGGGGCTTTACAGGCTGCAAGAATATCCAGCTGCGGGTCACGTTCCGTGGTTTGCACGTTCATGACGCTGAGCACGGTGTGGAACAGATTATCCTGCGACACATCGTCTTTTGCCGCACTGGCTTTCAGGCATTGCAGGTCAATGCCCTGCGCTTTGGTGTAGCCGTCAGACAGCCAGAACAGCATCGGAACGTGCGTCTGCTGGGCGGGTGCCACGCTGTACGGCGTACCGTGCAGATACAGGCCGTTTTCACCCAGCGATTCGCCGTGATCGGAAAGATAAATCACCGCCACGTTGTACTTATCCTGATACTGCTTCGCCTTTTCAATCACCTGAGACACCAGATAATCGGTGTAGAGCAGGGTGTTATCGTAGGTATTTACCAGCTGTTCCTGCGAACAGTTTTCGATATCGCTGCGCTCGCAATCGGGCATGAATTTGCGGAATTCCGGCGGATAGCGTTTGTAATACGTCGGGCCATGGCTGCCAATCAGGTGCAGCGCAATCAGCGTATTTTTACCGTCCGGGCGGATGTCGTCGTCGATATCCTGCATCAGCGCCATGTCGTAACAGGTATCGCCATCGCAATATTTTCCGTCTTTTTTGGTGTCGATAATGACGTTCGGCACGCGGTCACACACGCCTTTACAGCCTTCGTCGTTATCTTTCCAGAACACGGAGACGCCGGATTTATGCAGAATATCCAGCAACCCTTCGCTGTTACGCGCACGGTTGGCGTCGTAGTTGGTGCGTTTCATATTCGAAAACATGCACGGAACGGAAATCGCCGTCGCCGTCCCGCAGGACGTCATTTTATTGAAATACACCACATCCGGGATGGCCTGCGTGTACTGATTGGTCGGTTTGGCATAACCGTTCGACGACTGATTTTGCGCACGCGCAGTTTCACCCACGACCAGGAAGACCAGATTGGGTTTCTGCCCCGGCTGCTGCACCAGTTTTGCGTCGTTGCCCAGCGTCTGGAACGGCACTTTTGGCGTGAAATAACGGTGATTCATGTACTGGAATGCGCTGTACAGGTAATTCGTCGGCACGATTTCCAGATTCAGCGTGCGGTTGTTACGGCCCACGGAGGCGTAATCTTTGTAGAACACACCGGCAATGGACGTGACCACCAGCAGGGAAATCACCATCGATACCAGACGCACGCCCAGACGGCGCAGCACGGTTTTTTCATAGGTGACGGGGGTTAAAAATAACAGGATCGCGGGTAGGATGCCGGTGAAGACAAACCACAGCACCACTTTCAAATTCAGGTAAGACGTCGCTTCGGCAGACTGGGTATCCAGAATGTTTTCGATCATGCCGCGGTCAAACACCACCTGATAGGTCATCATCGCAAAACTGGCCAGCGCACTGACCGGCAGCACAATGATAAAGAAAGGCTTAAGCAGCGGACGGAAAGTGAACGGCGTGAACACAAAGTTCAGCGCGGCAAAAAGCACCACCGGAATGGTCAGTGCGAACAAAAGATTGTAGGCAGGTAACGCATGAAGAATGCGATAAAAGTGCAACAAAATCGGCAAGTTAACGACAAAAGTAAAATACAGTGTCAACAGTAAAGTCAGCTTGAAATAGCTGATCTTCGGCAATAAATAGCGCAATGAAAACTCCCAACATGCTGAGGTCGCGGGCGTTAATGTGATGGAAACATAACGTGCAGAAATGATTTGCCGCGAATCATATAACTGCAAGCTTAAGAAAGCCTTAATGCTGCTGTAACAAAATACTGATCCTTTCCTTACCGTTTACATTTATAGAAAAGGTTCAGAAAATAAATAAAATATAACAGGCTGGGTTAGCGGCCTGAAACCCTTATGCTGTGCGGCATGGCGAAGTGTGTGGTGAAAAAATAACCGCTTCGTTTAAACCTTTCTGGGCGCGTTTCCTCCGCTCATTTTGACCTTCCCTCCCTGATTAATCCCGACAGGCTTAATTCACTACTGGTAGCGCCTCAGCTATCAGAAGGATGTACGCGTTGATTTCATCTTCGGCCGCCATTGCGGCCAGCAGTATCATTGAACCCGGTGTCGTTATCGGCCCGCAGGTGGTTATCGGGCCTTTCTGCTTTATTTCCGCCGGTGTTCACATCGGTGAAGGGACGCAAATTGCCTCCCACGTCGTGATTAACGGCAACACCCGCATCGGGCGTAACAACATGATAGGAACGGAATCTTCAATCGGGGAAGTCAGTCAGGATCTGAAATATGCCGGGGAAGCCGCCGGGCTGGAAATCGGCGACGACAACCGGATTGGCCGCCACGCAACAATTCACCGTGGCACCGCGCAGGGCGGCGGTTTCACGCGGATTGGCCACCGGAATATTTTCGACGGCGGCGTGCATATCGGACATGACTGCCAGGTGGGGAACGACACGTTTATCGGCGAAAACAGCGGGCTGGCAGGGCATGTTACGTTGGGTGACGAAGCGCGGATCGACGCCATGTGCGCCGTGCATCAGTTCTGTATTGTGGGGGCGGGCGCACGGCTTTTGCAAAGTACCTGCGTGGTGCAGGATGTGCCGCCTTACGTACTGGCCGATGGCAACCGCGCCGTGCCGCAAGGCATTCATGAACAGGCGGCAGCCTTTATCGGCAGCGATGTGATGCAGCAGAAGGTGATCAGGCATTTGTACGATTTGCTGTATCACCAGCAGGCGGCGGTCGACGCGGTGAAGCAGGAGATTGAACGGCTCAGTCAGGAATATCCTTTACTGCGCCATTTCAATGAATTTTTCACCCGTTCAGCGCGCGGTATTATTCGCTGAACGGGTGAAATGAAGGCGTCAGGCTTCGAGTGCTAAAAGCGCAAACGTCGCCAGCCAGTGCTCACCCATATAGGTGCTGTCGAGGTGATCCAGCGCGCTGTGCAGATGCGCTTCTGCGGTCTGACGCAGCAGCGCCGCACGCGGATCGCCTGCCGGTAATGCCGCTGCAAGGGAACGCTGGCACCAGGCGCGGCTGAGGTTCAGCCCGTCAAGATGGCCGATTTTCCCGTCGCTGCGGTCGGTGACCGTGGCCGGGGTGAACAGTGTCGCAGGCTGGCTGTGCGCTAAGTCCGGCAGGAAACGCCCGAACCATGTCACAAACGCATCGGCGGGTAACACGCGGCGCATCAGTTCTGCTTCCATCAGCGACGGCGAAAGAAACTCATCGCCGCCCGGTTCCCACGCCTGACAATGGACATCTTCCAGATGCCAGCGCAGCGCCGTTTCCTCAATCAGTTCCGCCAGTTTGTGATGCTTCACGCAGCGGGCGTAACCGAGCGTCAGTGCCAGCGCAAAGGCCGTATTGAAGTGGCTGCCGACGCGCAGCGGATAGGTGGCTTTCGGCAGGAAATCCGCAAAACTTTTCTCAAAGAACCGGCTCATCGGTGCCAGCGTTTTTGCCCACTGCGCCGCCTGCGGCAACGCCATTTCGTGCAGCTGCTGCGTCAGCGCCAGGAACCAGGCCCAGCCGTAAGGCCGTTCAAATCCGGCGTGCTGCGGCTGGCGCAGATAGGCCATCTCGCTGGCTACGTTCTCGTCGGTGAAATGTGCGCTGACCACGGCGATAATCGCACCGGCTTCCGGTAAATCCGGGAAGCGATCCAGCAAACGTAATAACAGCCAGTAACCGTGGACGCAGGAATGCCAGTCGTAGCTGCCGTAAAAAATCGGGTGCAGCTGGCGTGGCGTCTGCGCATCGGCGGCGCTGCTCATGGCGTGCATCAGTTTATTCGGAAACTCACGCGTCAAATGATTCAGCGCCAGCGAGGCAAAGCGCGACGCCATTTCCGGCGTCAGTGAAGTTGTCATCGTCATCTCATTTCCTTATCAGAAGCGGAACACAAACAGGTACATGAACGCGGTGTTAACCAGCAGCAGTAGCACGCCGGTTTTCCACTGCGCCTTGATCACGCCGTTTTTATCCTGCAATTCGAGCAACGCCGCAGGCACGATATTGAAGTTGGCCGCCATCGGCGTCATCAGCGTACCGCAGAAGCCGGAAAGCATGCCGATGGCGCCCATAATGGCCGGATTGCCGCCGAGCTGATTGACGATAAGCGGCAATCCGATACCGGCAGTCATCACCGGGAACGCCGCAAAGCCGTTGCCCATAATCATCGTGAACAACGCCATGCCGAAGGTATACGCCACTACAATCGCCAGCGGTGAGCCGAGCGGAATAATATTTTTGACCAGCTCCGACACCACGCCACCGACGCCTGCCAGCGCAAACAGCGCGCCGAGTGCGGCCAGCATCTGCGGAAGAATAGCTGCCCAACCGACGGTATCCATCGTCTGACCGCCCGCTTTAATGGCTTTTACCGGCGAATCACGCAGCATCACCAGCGCGACGATAAACGCTACCAGCGTGCCGATCACCAGCGAAATCAGCGTGACGTTTTTGGCTTCCACCAGCGGCGTGTATTTCAGCGTCAGCGTGCCAATCAGCGTCACAATGGGAATGAGCAGGGCAGGGATAAACAGCTTATTGCCGAAACGCTTCGCACCGGCTTCGCGTTTTTCCACCAGCTCCGGTTGTTCGCTGTCAGATTTACCTTTGCCCAGCTTGCCGGTTCCGGCAATGACCGCCAGCAAAATGGCCATGCAGCCGGTGACGAAATGCGGTAACTCGCCGCCAAACAGGAAAGTGATGCCGTAAACGCCCCAGAAAAGCGCGTTGACATAACGGCGTGCATTGCTTTTATCGCGCAGGTTAAAAAAGGCGTAAGCGCAGAACATCAGCCCGGCAAGGATGTACACGGTTTGCAAAGTAATCATTTCGCGGCACTCCCGTGTTGGGTATCAAAGCGTTTTGCCAGCGAGCGGTCGAGCAGCCAGAGCCGGATAAAGTGGATAATCAGCGCAGCAATGGCGGTCGGGATCGCCCACACGGAAAGGTGCAGGGGTTCGACGTTAATGCCGTACTGATCCAGAAAACCTTTAATCAGCAGGATGGACTGCACGGCGATAAAGATATCCTCGCCAAAAAACACCGCGACGTTGTCGGCAGCGGCAGCGTGCGCGCGGATCTTCTGGCGCACGTCGTTAGGCAAATCGCCGTATTTGGTGGTAGCGGCGGCTTCGGCCATCGGCGCAATCAGCGGGCGCACCATCTGCGCGTGTCCGCCCAGAGAGTTCAGCCCCAGCGCGGCGGTCATCTGGCGCAGGAAAAAGTACAACATCAGCACGCGGCCGGTGGTCGCCGCATGCACTTTGGAAATCAGGTGTCTGGCCTGTTCTTTCAGCCCGCTGCGTTCGAGCAGGGCGATGACCGGCAATGTCAGCCAGATCAGGCCCATATAGCGGTTATCGGTGAACGCTTTTCCGAAAGCACTGATAATCTCGACGGTTTGCATACCGCCCGCCAGCCCGGTGGAAATTCCCGCCACAGTGACCACTAATAATGGATTGAACCGCAGCGCAAAACCCAGCACGACGATAGGAATGCCAATTAAAACCCACATGATTTGTCCCTCAATAATGTTGTGTTTGCTTTATTTTTTTGGTGAATATCGGCGGTAAAAATACGCAGGTAATTACTGCGTGTAATAAGTCAGTGCTAATTAGCATAAAAATGCGTGAGGCGGAAAGTAACAAGCGTTAACAGTGAACGCAAGATGCAAAGCAAAAGGGCGTCATAGGAAATTATTCTATTATTCAGAGGCTTTGTTACCGGACAAAATAAACCACTGGCTGGCGATTTATTTCCGGAGAATCTGACGGGTCGCGGCGGGGAATATCAGAGTAATAAACCCGGCGATTTGGCCGGGTATAATGAAAACAAACGACAGAAAACGGGCTAGCGGGAAGGGGAATAAACCGGCGTTATTCGTCGTCTTCATCACCGTAATATTTGATGCCGAGTTTGATCAGCCCGCGGCCCTGGGATTTTCGGTGTAAGTTGCTGTCGCGTAAGGAGTAAACGCAGCCGCAATATTCCTGCTGGTAAAAGCGTTCACGCTTGCTGATTTCAATCATGCGCGAGGAACCGCCTTTTTTACGCCAGTTGTAATCCCAGTAAACCATGCCCGGATAAGGCGCGACGGCGCGCTCGCCGCTGCCGGTAATTTGTTTCATGTCTTTCCAGCGTGAAATACCCAGACAGCTGGTCATTGCGCTGAAACCATGTTCCCAGGCGAACAGCGCCGTGCGTTCGAAACGCATATCGAAACACATTGTGCAGCGTACGCCGCGCTCAGGTTCATTTTCCATGCCTTTCGCGCGCGCAAACCAATTATCCGTGTCGTAATCGGCATCGATAAACGGAATGCCGTGCTGCTCTGCAAACCGCATATTTTCTTCCTTGCGCAGCAGATATTCTTTTTGCGGGTGAATATTCGGATTGTAGAAGAAAATCGTGTAGTCGATCCCCGATGCCTGAATGGCTTCCATCACTTCTCCCGAGCACGGCGCACAGCAGGAATGCAGCAATAATTTATCGTGCCCTTTCGGAAGTTCGAGTTTTTCACGGAGTAATTCAGACATACTGTTCACCAGATTCTAAGATTTTCTTTATGTAATGTTCATCGGGGATAATAGAAGATCCTGCCGGACTGTCAAAAATTCGTTAACTGTTTAAGTTTGTGGCGGATTGTGCTTTCCAGTTCGGTGCTATGATGTGATTCATCAGGGTTATGACCGGTACTCAAAGGATTAAGGATGCAGGCAATGCAAATTGTGAGATCGAATCAGATTCGCTGGCTCAGTGTATTCATTGTGATGGGCGGGCTTTTATTGGTTCTTCCTCTTCATTTACTGGCATGTTTTATCGCCGGTTTTTTGGTGTATGAACTGGTCAACGGACTGACGCCGTATTTTCAGAAAATTATCAGCGGCGAACGGGCGCGCTGGGTGGTGGTGGCGTTTATCAGCACGGTGGTAGTGAGTTTCCTGACCATTGCTGTCGCCGGACTGGCCGATTTCCTGATGGAAGATATGAAAAACCCGGTGGCCTTTAACGCGATGGTGTCGCGGCTGCTGACGGATGCACAAAGCCGCTTGTCGCCGGTGCTCCTGCATTACCTTCCGGCCAATATCGAAGAGTTGCAGCGCAGTTTCCTGCAATGGCTGCGTGAACATATCGTGATGATTCAGACCTTCGGTAAGAACGCCGCGCACGTTTTCGTCACCATGCTGATCGGGATGATCCTCGGCGCGATTATTTCACTTCAGCACCACACGCAGGGCGAGCATCACGCGCCGCTGAAAAAAGAGTTGCTTCAGCGCGTACGTTTACTGAGTGACGCTTTCCGAAATGTGGTGTTTGCGCAGTTCCAGATTTCCCTCATCAATACCGTGCTTTCCGCAGTTTTCCTGTTCGGGATTTTGCCGCTGTTTGGTATTCATCTGCCGCTGGCGAAAACGCTGGTCGTCGTGACGTTTGTCTGTGGTTTGCTGCCGGTGGTGGGGAACCTGATTTCGAATACGCTGATTTTTATCGTCGGGCTTTCGCTGTCACTGTGGGTCGGGGCGCTGGTGCTGGCGTATCTCATCATTATTCATAAAGTGGAATACTTCCTGAATGCGCGGATAGTCGGCGGCCGCATCAAGGCGAAATCCTGGGAAGTGTTGCTGGCGATGCTGGTGTTCGAAGCCGCATTTGGCATTCCCGGCGTGGTCGCTGCACCTATCTATTACGCGTATCTGAAAAGCGAACTGAAAGACGCGGGCCTGATCTGAGTTTACGTTAACGTGGCGCCGCACTCTCGCGTCGTCACGGTTTATCCTTTCTTTGTCATCTCTTTGCAATACTCCTTCCCTCCGCCAAAAATCCTGAAAAAAACAGATTCAGGCAAGTAATGGCGAGAATCGTTATACCTGTCTGTCATCGTAAAGGGGCATACTTTCGCGGTGCCAGTTTCTGCTGGCATGCTGTATTCCGTTAGCCTATCAGGAGATAAAAATGACTCTTAACGTTCGTGGTTTCGCTGCACTTTCAGCGGATGCGCCTCTTGCGCCTCATAATTTTGTTCGCCGTGACCCGCGTGATACCGACGTTGTTGTCGACATTCTGTATTGCGGCGTCTGCCACTCAGATATCCATCAGGCCCGTAATGAATGGCATCAAAGCATTTATCCGATGGTTCCGGGGCACGAAATTATCGGTCGCGTGAAGCAGGTTGGCGCAAAAGTGACCGGCTTCAAAGTCGGTGATACTGTCGGTGTAGGCTGTATGGTCGATTCTTGTCAGCATTGTGAGTCCTGCGCGGAAAGCCTGGAACAGTACTGTGAAGAAGGCGCTACCATGACCTATAACAGCCATGATCGTCATGACAACATGATGACCTACGGCGGTTATTCCGAGCAAATCGTTGTTTCAGAAAAATTCGTTCTGCGCGTTTCTGAAAAACTGGACATCAAATCTGCCGCACCGCTGCTGTGCGCCGGTATCACCACGTACTCTCCGCTGATGCACTGGAAAGTCGGTAAAGGGCATAAAGTGGCCGTCGTGGGGCTGGGCGGTCTGGGCCACATGGGCCTGAAATTTGCCAAAGCGCTGGGCGCAGACGTCACCCTGTTCACGCGTTCTAAAGGCAAAGAGCAGGAAGCGTACCGTCTGGGCGCAGACCACGTTGTGCTGTCTACCGATGAAGAACAAATGGCTGCGGTGAAAAGTCACTTTGACTTCATTCTTGATACCGTGCCGAATCCACATGACCTGAATCCTTACCTGGATACCCTGAAACGCGACGGTACGCATATTCTGGTTGGGCTGATTGAGCCAATCGAACCTGCGCTGCACAGCGGAAAACTGGTTATGGGCCGCAAAACCGTTGCAGGTTCTCTGATCGGCGGCATCGCAGAAACTCAGGAAATGCTGGATTTCTGTGCTGAACACGACATTTCTTGTGATGTTGAAATGATCGACATGCAGGACATCAATGGCGCTTACGAACGTATGCTGAAAAGCGACGTGAAATACCGCTTTGTTGTTGACATGGCTTCATTGAAAAACGCCGGATAATCAGCAATCTGATTAAATAGCGACCTGATGCGCCTTTCCTGATGTTCATTGCGAACGGCAGGGCGGGCGCATTGTGACGAAATTTACTCTTTACGCATTTCTGTGGCTTCTCGGTTTGTAAGCGCGGTGGTATCCTGCTGCCTTTCGCCGGGCGAAGGAAAACCAGTGGCTAAGAGTTTTGATGAACTCATCAGAGACATGGATCTGATGATTGAACATGTGGACAGGCTGAAAAACTTGCCACCACGGGCAGCTCAACCAACAGCTGCTGACAAACCTGCGTACGACTCTTTCGGTGAGATTTTCGCCCTGAAAGCCGTGATGCGGGCTTTTATCTCGTCAGTCGACACCATTGTGAAAGTGCAGATTGCGAAGAAAGTTGAGCAGGATATTGGCCATCTGGAGAGCACGGTGCGGTCCATTGGCGGCGGCAGCGCTGACGCAGAAGACGTCGCGCAGATTACGGCTTACGTTCGCAATGCTGTCTCTGAGCTGATGGATTAATATCCCGCCAGCACATCACGTTTTAACAAACGCCGGTCACACCACGTCTTACAAGACATTGTGTGACCGGCGTTTTTTTTGGCGTCGGCTGCGATAGGCGGCGCGGCAAAAAGCGTTTATTCTTCAGGATATCTTTATTGCTGGTGCTGACTATGTCACAGGACTTTCGTTTTCTGGCTTCCCCACGGCGCAGATGTTACGCGCTTTTATTTGAGCACCGCACGCGCAGCGGCCGCCGAATGGAAACGTTCTGGATTGTGGCGTCGTTGCTCAGCGTGTTTATTTTGTTCTTCGAATCCAGCGCCACCGATTTATTCCCCAATACGCCGGATATTCTCTGGCGGTTCGGTCTGGCCGAAGCGGCTTTTACGGCGCTGTTCACCGTGGAATACGTTCTGCGGGTGTTTTCATCCCCGCGCAAAACGCGTTATCCGCTGAGCTTTTTCGGCATTATCGATCTGCTGACTATCTTGCCGATGTACATCATCTGGCTGATCCCGTCCTTTGGCACCGCCACGGATTTGATTGTGCTAATACGGTTGCTGAGGATTTTACGCGTCCTGCGTGTGCTGAAACTGCTGCGGTATATGAGCGACGCCGGGATTTTGTGGCGCAGCCTGATGCGGGCAAAACGCAAACTGGGCATCTTTTTTGGCTTCGTGGCGATTATCTTGTGTTTGTTTGGCGGCCTGATGTTTGCCGCTGAAGGCGGGAAGGACGGATTTACCTCGCTCGGTGCCTCCGTTTACTGGGCGGTAGTGACGCTGACGACGGTGGGGTATGGCGATATTACGCCGCATACGGCAATAGGCAGAATGCTGGCGTCGGTACTTATCCTGCTGGGGTATTCCATCATTGCCGTACCGACCGGGATTTTAACGGCTTATATGTCACAAGAGTTGGAAAAAGGGCGTGCCGCCCGTTCTTGTCAGACTTGTCTGCATTCCGGCCATGAAATTGACGCTAAATTTTGCGCGCACTGTGGCGCGGTTCTGGCCTCGGAAACTTCTCAACCTATTGAAAAATAGCCCGTTAATTGTACGCGAATTGTACTATGTGGTACATAAACTGGCTAATTTTAGACTTTACCCACGCATTGCATTAAAAAGAGTTGCTATTAAAGGGCAGTCATGAGTAAATACGTACCGGCCTGTGGTACAGACCTATTTATGCACGACATCCTGAGTAAAGTTGTTCCAATTTAAAGCGTTATCCATGATAACCCTGCTCTGACGAATTTCCTTCTTAGTGCCTCCATAAGTAACGACTGAAATCCGGCTATAACATGCCCATGGTGGCGAAATTTATTTTTAAAAGGTAATTCCTATGTCAATGATGAAAGGTCAGGTTAAGTGGTTTAACGAGTCTAAAGGCTTTGGCTTCATCACTCCTGCTGACGGCAGCAAAGATGTGTTCGTACACTTCTCCGCTATCCAGGATCAAGGTTTCAAGACCCTGGCTGAAGGCCAGAACGTACAGTTCACTATCGAGAACGGTGCTAAAGGTCCGTCTGCGGCTAACGTTACCGCTATCTAATCTTGCTTTCTCGCTGTTTCAGCGATAATTGCAAAGATGACAAAAACCCGCATGCGCGGGTTTTTTTACGTCTGTTGTTTGTTATCGGTTGTTCGTGAATAGCGACAGTTTGCGAATATCCGTTCAGAATCCCGCCATAGCTCCCCGCATCATCCCTGTCTTCGAAAAAAACTCCCTGAATTGCAGGCAAAAAAATGCCCGCATAGAGGCGGGCAAAAATATTTCTTATGACATTCATTATGTACTCCCTCGGGGGTGAGCACGCAGGCAGTATAGAAGAAATGAAAGTCAGGATTCTGGCATCAAAAGGTTAAGGAAATGCAAATTAGTAACGCAGGGTCATTTTCTCATTTTCAGCCCGACTTTCTGCTTGCGCGGTGCCTTTGTGGGGCGGTCTGTACTACAATAAAGATAATTGAAAACCATGGGATAACCTGATGAAAGTTAATGATCTTGTGACAGTGAAAACCGACGGCGGCCCGCGTCGCGAAGGTAAAGTGTTAGCCGTAGAGGAATTTTACGAAGGCGTCATGTATCTGGTGTCGCTGGAAGATTATCCGGCAGGCATATGGTTCTTCAATGAAGGCGATACCAAAGACGGCACGTTCGTCGAACCGCGCGAAGGCACTGAGTAAATCGCGCACCAGCACAAATTCTGAATAAAAAAATACCGGTAGCCATGCACCGGTATTTTTTTGTCTTTAAACCGGGTTAACCGGCGTGATGACGCATCAGAACGTTTCCCAGTTTGGCTCTTCGTTCACGTTTTTCGACGCGCGGGCAGAAGGGGATGTGAGCGCGCGCGTGGGTGGCTGGCGCTTGGCAGATGAACTCTGCGTATGCGCATCGAGGCGGAATACGGCGACAGCCTGGGTCAGACGCGCCGCCTGTTCTTCCAGTGACGCAGCGGCCGCCGAGGCTTCCTGCACCAGCGAAGCGTTCTGCTGGGTCACGCCGTCCATTTCTGAAACTGCCTGACTTACCTGGCTGATCCCGCGGCTTTGTTCATCAGACGCCGAGGCGATTTCGCCCATAATGTCGGTGACATGGCTGACGGCGGTCACGATTTCCGACATTGTATCCCCGGCATCGCCCACCAGAATGCAACCTTCACCGACGTAATCTACCGATTCTTCAATCAGCACTTCGATTTCTTTGGCGGCCTGTGCGCTGCGTTGCGCGAGATTGCGCACTTCGCTGGCGACTACGGCAAAACCGCGGCCCTGTTCGCCGGCACGGGCGGCTTCGACGGCGGCGTTAAGCGCCAGAATGTTGGTCTGGAAAGCAATGCTGTTGATGACGTTGGTAATTTCAGCGATTTTAGACGAGCTGCGCGAAATTTTATCCATAGTCGTCACCACGTCCGCCACGATATCGCCGCCTTTCTGCGCTTTGTTCGAGGCATCTGCCGCCAGTTTGCTGGCGTGATGGGCGTTCTCGGAGTTCTGTTTCACCGTTGCGGTCAGCTGTTCCATGCTGGCAGCGGTTTCTTCCAGCGCGGCGGCCTGCTGTTCGGTGCGGGAAGAAAGATCGGTATTGCCCGACGCAATTTCTGTCGAACCCTGATAAATCGATACCGCACCTTCACGTACGGTTCTGACCGTTGAAGACAGCGAGCTTTGCATCTGCTCGACATTGCTGCTCAGCACGCCAATTTCATTGCGGCCATGGCTTTCTGCCGGTTGGGTCAGGTCGCCTTCAGAGATTTTCTGAATACGCGTCACCAGACGGTTCAGCGGGTTGATGATGACTTTGCGCATCACCAGATAAGTGATGAACGTCAGCACCAGCGCAATCACAAACCCGCCGCCCATCAGCATATAGCCGAGTACCGCATTGCGCTGCGCCTTGTCATTAATCGCATTAGCCGTGTCGGTACGGTACGCAATCGCCGCCAGCAGCGGGACGTTGTTGGCCAGATCCAGCCCGCGTACGGTCTCCGCTTCCTGTGAAATCACTTCTTCGAAATGCGCCTGCTGCGCGGATTCCAGCATCGGCGCCATGCCTTTGGTCAGATAGGCGGTGTAGGCTTTTTTCAGCGGTTCATCCAGCGCCAGATCTTTGTCTGTCTTATTCGGGCGGTTGATATAACTGTCAAAACTCGACTGCGATTGTTTAATGCGGCTGGCCGCATCCGTCAGGTTTTGTTTGAAGACGTCCTGATCGCCGATCCGCGCCGCGGCTGCTGCCTGAATAAGTAACAGACGTGCGGTGCGTAAATGGTTAGAACTGTTCGACAGCGCCAGACGGATTTGCAATTCCTGCGTGGCATTCGCCAGCGCCGCATTACTCTGCTTTAAGAAAAAACTGGATGACCCGATGGACAGGGCGAACAGAAAGAGGATCCCGGTGAGAATCAGGCTGATCAGGGTGATAAGTCGGATATTACTGATAAAAGAGGTGCGCGTTGTAGAGAATGTAGGAGTATCCATTTTATTTTGTTCCGCTCAATTGATCCTGCATACCGCCTGTTCCCGGCGGTGATAAACAGCGATAAAGGCATTGCCAGCGGGGCAAGTCCGGCCGTGACGAAAAGAAAACGCCATATAAAGGACATCGGCATTTCGCCGCAGGGATTCAATTTATATATGAGAGCTGGATCGCATTTCAGGGTTTAAGTGGGGCGCTACAGGCGAAGCGCGCGCTCAGCCTGTAGCGAAAACCAGAGGTGGAAATATCAAATCGCGTAGATGCCGTTATTGAGCTGGTCGCACAAACGGACGACGTGATAAATAATGTGTTTGTTCGGTGATTTAATCTTCCTCTTAATATTTCCTTTGTATGAAGACACCGTTTTGGTTTTGATTTGTAGTTTATCGGATATTTCAATGGTCCCGTCGCCTGACATCCACATTTTCAGCATCGCAGATTCAGAGCGGCTGAGCATAACCGGCCGGATATCCAGCACGGCACAGCTGGCCGGGTTTTGCGCCTGAGGCAGTGACGGGTGATTTAACAGCTGTTTGAGCGTTTCCGCCTTAATGGATTTCGAGGTGATAATGACGTTCTTACGAACGAAAATATATTCTTCAAAATGAATACGCGTGCGTGACATAAAGATAAAAAATAACGTGTCAGGGTATTCGGTGATCAGTGCGCCCAGACGTTCTTTGCTGTCCGGATGCGAAGACATGCAATCCTCATTAATGAATACCACGGAGGGATTGAGTTTTGCACATCCCGCCTGAAGCTGATCGAAGCGATCAACGTCAGTGATCTCCCGTTCGCTGGTGAGAAATTGTTGCAGGCCGAGTCGGGTATACCGGCATGGATCCAAGATTATCGTTTGCATAGTAAGTCCTCATAGGACGTCCTTGTTCTGCATAATGATTGGACGCGATAGGGTCAGCACAAATTCTTAATACAGCGTGCTGAACCTACTTTTTGCATGAAAAACGTCAGCGTGGAAGCCTTATTTTTTGAGGGCTCACAGGGGCAGGTGCTTAGATTAATTTGGTTTATGTCACGCTTAACTTTGATACTGATCAAAATTTTAACATAAATTAAGACTATTCCTAATAGATGTAATGACATACAAGAAGTGCTTGTTTCACGGCGTGTTACCGTAACACGAGGGAACTGTTCGCAGTAAAATGATGAGGCACATTATCCTTTAAAATAATTCACGAATGAAAAATGGCAATAAAACCAGACGCAGCGTGTAAACGCCGCGTCTGAAAACTCACCAGTAGGATTGCCAGCACTGCGTCAGCCGTGTCAGCGCCTCAACGTAAAAGTAATCTCCCCAGCTGCAACATTCATCCACGCCTTTTCCGCTGCCCATGTGATAGACAGAATGCTTAAGCAACCCGTCACAATCTTCCTGATTCCCCGCCAGATAACGCTCCGTCAGTGAATCCATGATACGCAGCGCCATCTCTTCATAATAAGCGCGCTTATCGTCGGTGGCGGGCAGCGTGATGGCCAGTTCCAGCAATCCGCAAACCGCAATCGCCGCCGCTGAACTGTCGCGGACCGCATCGGTACCCAGCAGCGCCAGATCCCAGTGACACACATCGTCTTCCGGTAAACGATTGAGGAAATAATGCGCCAGACGGCGTGACAGCTCGACCTGCTCCGCATCGCCGGTGTAACGGTAGCTGAGCAGGAATCCGTAAATCCCCCAAGCCTGACCGCGTGACCAGCAGGAATCGTCGGAATAACCCTGATGCGTATTGCCGAAACGCGGCTCACCGGTCACCGTATCCATGTAAAACGTGTGATAAGTCGAGGCATCCGGGCGAACGATATACTTCGCCGCCTGTTCCGCATGTGCCCGCGCGGCGTCGGCAAAGCGCGGTTCCCCGGTTTGTTCACCGGCCCAGTACAGCAGCGGCAGATTCATATTGCAGTCAATAATCATGCGCCCGGCCTGTTCCGGATCGTTCAAATCTCCCCAGGCCTGAATGATTTTGGCTCTTGTGTTGAAACGCTCCATCAGCGCTTCGGCGGCCAGCAGCGCAAAACCGCGCGCCTGACGATTACCGGTCAGCTTAAAAGCGCTCACGCACGACAGGCTGTAAAGAAAACCGAGATCGTGCGTCGCGGTATCCATCCGGTTGGCGATACGGTTGCCGAAAGACGTCACCTGTTTTTCGGCCGCCGCACGATAACGGTCATCGCCGGTCATTTCCCACGCCAGCCACAGCTGTCCGGTCCAGAAACTGGTGGTCCATTCCACATTGTCGGTCAGCGGATAATGGCCTTTCTCGCAGTTCTCCGCCGGGAATTTATCGCCGAATTTATCCAGATTGCGCGAGATTTTGCTCAGCACAGTCTCGCGGGCGCGCTGCATTTTTTGCGCGAAAGCAATCCGGTCCAGCTGGTTAAGTTCTACAGGGCGTAACTTTTCATTAGCGATGTTCAGTGTCATCAGTTCTTCCTTTTTAACGTGTTCAGCGTTTTAACGGTGCCAGTTCAGGGCTGTGTTCAGGAGTTTCAGCGGGGGCCGGTGAGCCGTGACGCAGGCTCTGGCAGGCGGATAACGTAAAGGCGGAAATCAGCGTAAAGCACAGCGCGATGCCGCCCATAAACAGATAAGTGTGTTCAAATCCGATGCGGTCGTAGAAATATCCGGCAGGCGGGGCGACGACGATGGAACCGACGTAAATCATCGCCTGATAGCCGAGCAGGTACATGGTGGCATTCACGCGTTTGCTGAAATGTTCGGCGATGTATTTGAAAACCGATACCAGCAGCAGCGCGATTTCCAGCCCGTAGAAAGGTTTGATAATGGAAATCAGCAGCGGATCGCTGGTCAGTCCGGACGCAATCAGGCGCAGCCCGACCAGCGCGCCGACCAGCAGCAGGCTCTTTTTCGCCCCGAAATAGTTCACCAGGAACGGGATCACCATCATCATCAGAAACTCAAGACCGGACTGCACGGTGCTCAGATAGCCGTACCACGCGTTGCCTTGCTCTTTGGTATCGAAGAAAGTGACGAAGTAGCGCGAGAACTGTTGTTCGGCGACAAACATCATCCACGCGACACCGGCGACATACAGCGAGAACATCCAGAATTTGCGGTTTTTCAGCAACAGAATCACATCGCTGAACATGATTTTCTGCTGGGAAATCACATCATTGTCTTTGAGTTCTTCATCACCAATTTTCAGTGACAACAGGACTGCCAGCATCACCAGTGACGTCGCGCTACTCAGGCCAAAGTTCCAGGCCGGAGACAGGTTAAACAGCACGCCGGAAAACGACGCGGCCAGCGCCCAGCCAAGCGAGCCCCACATCCGCACCTGGCCGAATTCCATGTGATACAGGCGGCTGAAGCGGTCGGCATAAGATTCCGACGCCGCCACACCGGCGTACCAGCCCAGGCTCAGATACAGCGCGCCGACGATAATCCCGGTCATCAGATGGCTGTCGAGCAGCGGCTGATACACAAAGATAAAGAAGGGCGCCATCAGGGCTGAGACCAGCACAACAAAATAGAGCAGGGATTTGCTCATGCCGATCTTATCCATGATGTAGCCGTAGACCGGTTTCATGATCACCGCGAATACGCCGTTGACCGCGAAGACCGTGCCGATGGTGACGCTGTCCAGCCCGGCTTTCTGGCCGAGCCACAAGGCGTAAAGCCCGAAGCTGGAAGACCAGGTGAAAAAGTAGAGAAATATAAAGCCACTCATTTTGTAATACGCCGGTTTACTGGCGGTTTTTATCGCTTTCATAATGACTCCTGAAGACTGTTCTGGCAGCCCTGACGGCGGCTCTCAACGCAGCGTGATTTGCCCGCTGTGCCCCTGATAGTGCCAGCGTAATTGCTGCCCCTCGCGGATCACTTCCGGCACACCTTGCGCGCAGATATCCTGCGTTGATGAGGCACAAACGGCGGTGATCAGCCAGTGCTGACCGGCGGGAAGTGCGCCGGTCAGCACCGGGATCGCGGCGGTTTCGGCAAACATAATGCTGCTGTTCGGCGGGGTGATGACGGTGGCGGCGTCGCGCGGTGTGGCCTCATCGAGACACACAATCCGGCTGACGCCGTTGCGTGCGCTGACGGTGACGGCACGTGTGTCCGCCGTCATATCTGTGCGCGTCGCCGGTTCCTGAATCACCGCAAAACCGCCTTCCGCCGAGGTCAGTGGCCGCCGGTTTTCGACATGGTGAACGCGCAGATGCCAGTCGCCGCACGGGATCAGCCAGGTGCGCACCGTGACGTCGTGCCACGGCAGCCAGCGGGAATAAATCATCGATTCCGTGATGTGCGTTTCTGCGCAGTCGCGGCGTCCTCGGTAATAACCGTCGTCTTCCGAGAACATCAGCAGGGAATCGCAACCGGCGTGATTCAGCCCATAGCGGCCACGGTCAATCGTAAAACCGAACTGGCTGGAGTAGGCGAATTTGGTGTATTTGGCTTCGGTATTGACGAAGTTATTCAGCTCGATTTGCCCGGACGTGAGCATCACCACGTGCTGGCCCTGTGCGTCGCGCGTCAGGATCTGGCTGGCGTGCGCAATGCAGTGTGTGGCGGGAATATCGGGCAACGGCGCTTCTTCTGCCTGCCAGAAAGCGTCGTCGTGCGGCAGCGCCAGCACCAGAAACAGTTTGCAGGCCCAGTAAGGGGAGCCCGGCGCGTTGTAGTCTTCGGCCATCGCCAGATTCGGCGCGTGATAACCAATACTGAGTACGCCGTCGCGGTCGAAAATCGGCTCTTTCAGCCAGTGCCGCAGATGGCGCAAAATCACCCCTTTCACGATGCCCGGCGTGAACACGTCCAGTTTGCTGTAGGCGGCAGCGCTCCAGAACGCGGCTTCGGCAAAGCGGTAAGTCAGGCTGCGGCCAAACGGTACGGCGGCACCGCTGGCGGAGAACATCGTGATGAAATCCTGCGCAAATTGCTGCGCGCGTTCCCTGAGCACGGCGGCGCGCGGGGCATCCACGTCGGCCATATTCTGTGCGTAAATCAGGCCGTAATAATGAAAGGCCATCGAAATATAGTAATCACGCGGGCGCCCCGGTCCGTCGGAATACCAGCCGTCACCGAGGTAATAGGTTTCCATCAGCGCAAAGCGTGCGGCCACGGCGGATTGATCCCACGGCATTCCGGCCTGTTTGAAGCCCATCTGCACCATGATCGGGAAGAAATTCCAGTTGTTATTGGGGATCACGGCGTCGCGTCCCTGATTCAGCCAGTCAGCCAGATTTTGCTGTTCCTGCACCGAAAAATGGCTCAGAAGACGTTTATCCAGCAGGGTCAGCCCGACGCCAAACGCTGCCATTTCTACGCATCGCTGATCGAAATCGCGGATTTTTCCCCAGTATTGCGGGTGCTGCGGATCGGTACCGAACCGGATCGCATTAATGTAAAACGGCAAATCCGGGCATTCACCGCCACCGGCGAGCAGCGGGAAAATCCCCCACAGCATGCGTGACAGCGCTTCCATTTTGGCAATCCCTTTACCGTAATGCGTGGTGGTATTGCCGAGGTCGATTCCACTTTTGCCTTCTTCGGTGTAGGGCGAAACGGCGGCCAGCAGATCGTTTAGAAGATGTTGTACATCGTCGCGGGTACGCAGCGGATTGCCGGTATTTATTTTTTTCAGCGTCATAAAGGGACTCCCGGTGACATGATGGGTACCAGAAAATAAGGGTTTATTAATTTGAAATATTATTTCAGTTCTCTGTGTCGCGAGTGAAATATAGAGAACTGGCGATCTCTGATTGTTACGTGCTTCACAGAATGCGGTGATTTTTGAAATTGTGATTATTAAACTGGCGGTAAAACGGCTTAAATTATAAAAAGCAGACGAAAAATTGTGTTTTGTTGTCCCGGCAAAAATCCGGTGTTAAATAACGCAAGGAACCCCGCAATGCCGGCATCCGATTATCTTGAACGTATTGCCCTTACCGATCGTCAGGTTTCTTTTAACCGGATGAACCGCGGCAGCGCCAATTATTTTCACTGGCACCAGTGTCTGGAATTACTCTTTGTCAGCCAGGGTTACGGCATCGTCATTGTCGATAACCAGCAATACACGTTACGGCCGGGGCGGTTATTTGTTTTCCCGCCTTTCAAACTGCACAAGGTATTTGTGGAAGCCGATGCGAAAAATGCCTATTTACGCACCACTATGCATCTCGACCACGTTCTGCTCGACGGCTGCCTGCAATCCTTCCCGCAGCGGCGGGCGAGGTTTGCCAGTTTGTGGGACGCCGACCGCGCCGCGCACATTTATGACCTCACCGAACACGCCAGCCATATCGAAGTGATCCTCGAACAGTTCCACCGTCTGCCGGAAAGCCGCCAGCATCAGTGGGAAGAGATCGCCATGCTGGTTTTGCAGCTGATGGCGTTTATGCCTGCGGAAGATGCGTTACCGAAAACGGTCAGCCGCACCACGGCGTCAAAAGTGATGCAGTGGATTGAAGAAAACTACGTGCAGAAATTCTCGCTGGCGGAACTGTCGGCGGCGATTGGTCTATCGGAAAGTTATATTTCGCGGGTGTTTGGCGAGGAAACCGGGGGTTCCATTCAGGATTATCTGGCGACGCGGCGGGTGAAACGCGCCTGCGAACTGCTGCGTTCAACTGATCGTTCCATCGAGGCCATCGGCCTGCAATGCGGGTTTTCTGACGCGCCGTATTTCATTACGCGGTTCAAAAAGATGATAGGTAAAACGCCGCTGCAATATCGCAAGGCGGCGTTTTCGTTACTGACCTGACCCGGAACCACCTGAAAAGTGATGCTTATCAGATCTCCGCGTAGCAGGTTTTCATGGAATTCACGGCCAGCTCAATATCCGCTTCTTCAGTCATCCAGTTCACCAGCGCGGCGCGTATGCCCGGCTTGCCGTTCAGCGAGGTTGACGTACAGCGCACCACACCCGCGTTATCCAGCCTTTGCTGGAACCGGTTGCGCTTCGCCAGCGCTTCCGGCGTGCCGTCGGCACCCTCCAGCGCAAAACACACCACGTTGAGATTAACCGGTGCGAGCAGCGTAAAGCCCGGCGTCGCGGCAAGTTTCTCGCCCAGCAAATGCGCCAGCCCGACGTTGCGCTCCACCACTTCCGCCAGCCCGTCGCGGCCATAGGCTTTCAGCGCCATCCACACCGGCAACGCACGAAAACGCCGTGAGTTTTCCGGCGTCAGATGCAGGTAATTGTCCGGACGCACGCTGGGCAGAACGAGATACGCCGAATGGTTCTGGAAAACCTGAACCTGCAAGGCCAGATGACGCTCCTGAGTAAACTGAACCGCGCTGTCATACGGCACGTTCAGCCATTTATGGGCATCGACCGTAATCGAATCCGCGTCTTCCCAACCGGCCAGAAGCGGGGCATAACGCGCCGAGGCCGCCGCCACACCGCCAAACGCGGCGTCAACGTGCAGCCAGAAACCGTATTTTTGACGCAGCCGCAGCAGGGCGGGCAAATCATCAAACGCGACCGTATTCACCGTTCCGGCGCTGGCAAGCACCATCGTCGGGCGATCAGGGTCGGCGGCCAGAATGTCTTCCAGCGCAGCCGGATCAATCGCTTCGCTGCCGGGTAGCGTTGCCACCGTCACCAGCGCGTCGCGCCCGATGCCTAACATGCTCAGTGCTTTTACGCTGCTCGAATGCGCGGCGGCGGAAAGCACGCGGATAGGCCCCAGCGCCGCCAGCCCTTGTTGCGCGATATCCACGCCGCACTGCTGCCCCAGCCACTGGCGGGCAATCGCCATGCTGACAAAATTCGCCATGGTCGCGCCGCTGACAAACGTGCCGCACAGCGCATCCGGCAGGCCGAATAACTGTTTGAGCTGATCAATAGTGGCCAGCTCGATGGCGGCGGAAACCGAATCAAAATTCAGCTGAGTGTTTTGATCGACGGTGCTGACCAGCCAGTCGGCGGCCAGAGACGCGGGCGTACCGCCGCCGGTCACGAAACCGAAATAGCGCGGACCGGCGCTGGCGGACATTCCGCTGGCGTACCGGTTCCAGAAATGTTCCAGCGCGGCCTGCGCGCCGATGCCGCTTTCCGGCAACCGCTCGTCTCCGTCTTGCAGATTTTGCGCGCTGGCGGGCGGGCAGGTGGAACGCGCAGGCAGCGTTTCGAGAAAAGAAACCGCCGTGTCACAGGCCTGCCGCAGGATTTCAGGCAGGGTGTCCAGATCGTGCTGAAGCAGTGGGTGCATAAAATTCCATTAAGGTTCAGATGATTAATACCATTCTTTAACTTACCCGATTACCCGGCTGCGGCAAATTGACATATTTTCACCTCGCTTACCCCGCTGAGGGAGTGACGTTGTCACTTTACTAAGAAAGGGATTCGCCGGTAAATAACCTTTCTGTAACAGAATGCTCCTAAAATAAGGCACAATTTCTGCCCTAAAACGGGGCAGTGCTCGCCCTTTGAACACCGGTTGTCCAAATCACGCGCAGCCCTTGTCTGGCGGGGAATGACGCTGTCAGATGTGCTTACTTTTTCAAGTAAAATATTAGCTGAATGCATTCAATTTCTTGTACTCGGCTTGTGAATTTTACGTTAGCCTTAGGGTCGAAATTTTTTGAATACGCGGGGGCCACGTCGTGAGGCGGTGCCCCCAGATTTTTGCCCAGTACAGGAAACGATTCTGGCATGGAACGAAGAGCATTTATTAAAGCATCAATGGCATTCGCCGCCTGGTGTGGTGTGCCGGCAATGTCCACACTGTTCACCCGTTCCGCTGAGGCGGCAGAGGCGAATGTGGCAGACGGCGGCGAATTGCCATTTGATTTCAACGCGCTGCAAAAGATGGCGAAAGAGTTAGCGGATAAGCCCTACGGCGGCGCGCCTCTTCCTTTACCCAAGACGCTGGCAGAATTAACGCCACAGGCTTATAACGCCATTCAGTACGATCACGCGCATTCCCTGTGGAATGGCCTGCCGGACCGCCAGCTTGACGTCGAATTATTCCATGTCGGCATGGGTTTCCGCCGCCGTGTGCGCATGTATTCCGTCGATCCGGTGAAGCATCTCGCGCGCGAGATTCATTTCCGCCCGGAGTTGTTCAATTATCACGACGCCGGTGTTGATACCAAACAGCTGGAAGGCTTCTCGAATCTCGGTTTCGCCGGTTTCAAAGTCAATAAAGCCCCGGAGCTGACGCGCCGCGACGTGGTGTCATTCCTCGGAGCCAGCTATTTCCGTGCGGTGGACGACACGTATCAGTACGGCCTGTCAGCGCGCGGCGTGGCGGTGGATACTTTCACCGACCAGCCGGAAGAGTTCCCGGATTTCACCGCTTTCTGGTTTGATACACCCAAACCGGGCGACACTACCTTTACGGTTTACGCGTTGCTGGATGGCCCGAGCATTACCGGTGCCTATAAATTCCTGATCCACTGCGAACCGACCCGCGTGGTGATGGAGATTGAAAACCATCTTCACGCCCGCGAAGACATCAAACAGCTGGGCATTTCTCCGATGACCAGCATGTTCAGCTGCGGGACCAACGAACGCGGGCGCTGCGACACGATTCATCCGCAGATCCACGACTCTGACCGCCTGCAAATGTGGACCGGCACCGGCGAATGGATTTGCCGTCCGCTCAATAACCCGCAGCGTCTGCAATTTAATGCCTACAGCGATAACAATCCGAAAGGATTTGGCCTGTTGCAGCTTGATCACGAGTTCAATAATTATCAGGACGTGATTGGCTGGTATAACAAACGCCCGAGCCTGTGGGTGGAACCGGTCGGAAACTGGGGGAAAGGGGCCGTCAATCTGATGGAAATCCCGACCACCGGCGAAACGCTCGATAACGTCGTCTGCTTCTGGCAGCCGGAAACCCCGGTGAAGGCCGGTTCTGAATTCAATTTCAGCTACAAACTTTACTGGAGTGGCGAGCCACCGCACCGCAGCCCGATGGCTAACGTACTGGCGACCCGCACCGGTATGGGCGGTTTCCCGGAAGGCTGGGCACCGGGCGAGAATTATCCGCAAGTCTGGGCGCGTCGTTTCGCCATTGATTTCACCGGCGGCGAGCTGAAAGCCTTTGCCGATAAAGGCATCGAGCCGGTGATTAACGTCTCTGCGGGTAAAATTAAGAACATCGAAATTCTGTATGTGCAACCGTTCGACGGTTACCGGATCCTGTTCGACTGGTATCCGGACAGCGATTCCGTCGCGCCGGTCGAACTGCGCATGTTCCTGCGTTCCGGCCAGAAAGCGTTGTCGGAAACCTGGCTGTATCAGTATTTCCCGCCAGCGCCGGATAAACGCAAATACATCGATGACCGTCAGATGACCAAATAATCCCCTTCATCAATCAGGCTGCAGTGCTGCTGACTGCAATCTGAATGATTTTGAGGATCGAAAGATCAGAAAAACAAAAAGCCCCGATTCGGGGCTTTTGCTTTCTTACTTTTCTGTTTATCTGTCATTTGCAGGTGAACCAGACACAGGATCTTGCAAAAATACTTCAAAGGTTAAAGCAAGGGTAACGCACGGTACTCAACTGCTGAAGGCCAAGATGGCAATCAAAACGCCTTCACCAGCATTCCGTTCTGCGGTTGTTGCTGAGGATTTTTCAGCGCCGCATCGAAGGATCTCTCGATCTCTTTCAACTGTTGTAAGAATTCTTGTGGCGAGAAATCGTGTGATTTGCCGCTCATGTAGGCCAGGGCCAGTTCTTTGGCGTTGTAACGTTGGAAGTTATACATGCTGTCAGTTCCTTATTAATCAAAAAAATATTAACGGGATGGCGAACAGCGAGCTGGCTTATAACCACTGCTTACGACGTGCTGCCAATGCAATGCATTCTACGGAAATGATTGATAAGTGAAAGTTGGTGTTGTTTATGCATTCAATAGTTAAAACCTAACTCATAAGGGTTTTTTGATTGCAAATCTGAATAGTCATTTTTGGTGATTAATTCATCAGGTGGCTATCTGGCGTGGCGAAAAATTCAACTTCATGAAAGATAAAATTTCTTTGCGAGTCATGCTGTTAATGTGAATTAAAAGGGTTGGGCTTTACATCCTGCTGGGGTACCCTCAGGGAAGTTATCCACGGATCATTATCAACGAAAAGAGGTTTTTATCATGAGTAAATTTATCTTCTCTTCGCCAGGAAAATACGTTCAGGGCAGCGGTGTTCTGGATGAGTTGGGTGATTATCTGCCTGCGTTAGGCGGAAAATCATTTCTGATAGCTGATGATGTCGTTTGGGGAATTATCGGCGATCGCGTGAAAGCGTCGCTGAATAAAGCCCAGGTTGAATTCCATTTCGAACGTTTTAACGGTGAAGCCTCTGCCAGCGAAATTACCCGTCTGGCGGCAATTGCCCGCGAGGCCGGGACCCACGTCGTGGTCGGTCTGGGCGGCGGTAAAACGCTTGATACCGTCAAAGCCATTGCCGATGAACTGAAACAGAATGTGGTGATTGTGCCAACCGTGGCGTCCACGGATGCGCCGTGCAGCGCGCTGTCGGTGATCTATTCTGACAACGGTGTTTTTGAATCTTACCGTTTCTACCACAAAAACCCGGATCTGGTGCTGGTCGATACACACGTTTGCGCGCAGGCACCGGTTCGTCTGTTTGCATCCGGCATTGCCGACGGTCTGGCGACCTTTGTGGAAGCGCAGGCGGTGCTGCGTTCCCATTCGCAATCCATGGTCGGCGGTGACCCGACAATTGCCGGTATGGCGATTGCCGAAGCCTGCGAGAAAACGTTGCTGACTTACGGTTACAGCGCGTACACGGCGGTTGAGCAGAAACTGGTGACACCGGCGGTGGAAGCCGTCGTGGAAGCCAACACGCTGCTTTCCGGTCTCGGTTTTGAAAACGCCGGTCTGGCGGGGGCGCATGCCATCCATAACGGCTTCACGGCGATTTCCGGTGACATTCACCACCTGACGCACGGTGAAAAGGTGGCGTACGGCACGCTGACGCAGATGGTGCTTGAGCAGCGCCCGGACGAAGAAATCGCGCGTTATGTGCGTTTCTACCGTTCCATCAAAATGCCGACCACGCTTAAAGAGATGCATCTGGAAAACGAATCGTTCGCCAGTCTGGTGAAAATCGGTGCACTGGCAGGCGGCGAGGGCGATACGCTCGGCAACCTGAACCGCAACCTGTCTGCCGAAGATGTCGCGAATGCGATTCTGGCCGTGGACGCGTTCAGTAAAACCGTGAAGTAGCTACCGCTGACATGCTTTAAGGCTCGCAGACAACCTGAGCCTGTGCTAATCAAAATTTGACGTATCGTCAGGAAAAAAATGGATCACATTTCGTGGTCCATTTTTTTTGTCTATCTGGCCTAAGCGTAGGTAAGTAAAGATATTTCATGTTTAACAATGCCTTATTTACGGCGCAAAGATTTTTAACTCCCCAGTATGCACGGTAAAAGATTTATGCTGAAACATATAATAAGCCATCAAATGTTAAGTTTTATTTATCATTTTTTATTTACAGCGCTAAGCGAACATCGGTTTATCTGCTTTTTATACAATACTTGTCCTTTAAAGCTACTTCAGAAGAATCTATGCGATTTGTTGATTTTTTGTTTTTATGAGAAAACTATTTAAACGTTTCGGAGTAAAATTCCTAAAGGCATTTTAATAATTTCTTTTGTATTCAGTATCTATAATCCCCCATCTTGAAATTTACCTCTTTAAACTTCCGCTCGTTAAACTTCTATCATTATTGAATTGTAAGTAAGGTTAAGTCACTTGTTAATAAAATGATAATAAAAAGATGTTTTTTTCGGAATTACAAAATAACAAAATGTGCTTAATTCCTGTGAGCTGTTCACGTTAATCAGACAGCATCTTAATGCCTGTCTTTAAAAAGAACCTTTTAAACAGTGGGTTAATTATTCATTCAAATCCATGAAAAACGTGTTTTAGTTTTCCTACATGTATTATTTCGATTTGCCACCTTCTCCAAAAAAACTGGGATCATAGAATTGTCGCCAGTAAGAAATATCCGACTTAAACAACCCTGTCTTCAAGTGAATTAAATTATGCAATATGAGTCATCTATTCATTCAAAAAATCCGCCAGAACGCATGAGAAAACAAAAGATTAAAAAATCCGCATTTAAGTATGAATGTGATTATTTCTAATCACTGCATTCAATGTGCGCTTGTAAGCACCGGGGCTTAATGAGAATAGATTGCTCATAAGTATTTAGATGTACCCACTAAATTGAAAGTGAATTCAATAAATGAAAAGCAAAAAAATTTTTACATACAGTCAGTTATCAAATGCACTATCAAATATTTTATATGCAAATTGTAATGAACCTGTTACTAAGCAGCATAAAAAAATGGGTACATCTAATGAAAGCCTGAGTAGTAATCTGATTGTCAAAATGGTCGGTGCCAGCGCTATTTTACTCAGCAGCGGTTCCTACGCAGCCATTTCTGTTTGGGGCGGTGAGAGTGATGATCTTTGGGGAAATAACTCAAACTGGTCCTCTTTAGTCGCACCTAACGCTGCCGGGGATCAGATTCTGTTTCTGGATAGCGATCCTAATTTTAATGGCTCTTCAATCTCACTGGGTTCATCGATTTTTACCATTGGTACAATGACTATTGCTTCAATGGATAACACGTCCTTTGAGAGTTTCAGTATTGTCGATGGCACGCTCAACCTTGATAATCTTGGCCGTTTATCCGCGATTTCCTTAACGGACAACCGCAGTGCAACCATTAGCTCCAACATTACTACCGCCAATGACCTCATTTTCAGCAACGGCAGTGCCTATGCAGGGAAACTGACGTTGAGTGGTGAAATAAACGGTGGTGGGCATGAAGTGACTTTTGAAAATATTGTCAATTCTTCCATTATTGCCAATGGCGTTATTTCAAATACAAGCTCTGTCGTTAAAGATGGGCTGGGTATTCTTGAACTGAACAATGCCAATACCTTTAATAAAAATTTCACTTTTAATGCAGGCACTATCGGTGTTGGTAATGATAAGGCCTTTGGTTCTTCTCAGATATTGATGGCTAAGAGCGGAAACCAGACTTTCGATGTTTCATCAGGAAGCCGTACGCTTGCTAACCAAATAACTCTCAGTGATGGATTCTCAGTCACTGGTGTCGGCAACTCGCTGAAGTTGAATGCTTCTGAAACTCAGGTTCTTCAACAGAATCTGGGTCTTAACGTAGGTAATGGTACAACTTTAGATTTTGGTTCAGGGTTCAATCTCAGCGGAGCCGCCGGTGTCAATAAAAACGGGTTTGGTTCATTAATACTCGAGTCGAAGAAAAACGATTTTTCTGGCGGACTGATTGTTAACCAGGGGGCCGTCAATACGGGCTCTTTCACCGATACGCTGACTATTGGTAGCACCGCTGGTACAAACCATATGTTGGGAACCGGTGATATCACCCTGTCCGATTCTTCTTCGAACATAAATATTAATTCCACATCCAGCGGCAATATTGATTTTGCCGGCAGTTCTGTTCGCCTGTCGAACGGTGCTGCGATTAACGTGCTCAACGGTGCTTCGACGACGTTGTCCGGAGGGACGATTGACTTTGGTAATACCGCAACCAAAGGCCGTTTAAACATTGCAGGTAATTTGACGTTGGGTAACACCAGTCTGGTGAACGCCAGCGGGGTTGTCCTGACAGTCGTGAAAGATCTGACATTCTTGTCGGGTTCAGCTGCCGCCCAGTCGGGTATCGATCTGATGCTGAACTCAGGCAGCGCGCAAAAAATCAGCGGGCAAGGTGTTTTGTCCGGGATGGGCAATCTGACTAAAACGGGCAAGGGCACTGCAACCGTGCAAAGCGGTCTGGCAGGGTTGGGGGTCTTGTCGTTATCGGTCTTGCAGGGAACGCTGGATCTCGGTAATGCTTTGATAACGACCAACAGCGTCAATCTGGGTGGCGGGACAATGGCTTTGCATCAGGCGAATCAGATTTCGGCAGATGCAATGCTAAATCTCACTCAAGACACTGATTCAACATTAAATTTAAATGGCTTTGATCAAACCCTTGCTGGGGTGAATTCGGCCAATAACAGCGCTCTGACATTCAATCTTGGCGGTACATCTTCGACCTCAAATTCGCTCTTTTTAGGGACGTTGTCCGGCGCAGCGAAGGCATTGCGCATTAGTAACTGGGACGGCACGCTCGATAGCTCATTTGACCACATCAAGGTGGCGGGAACGCTCAGCGCCGAACAACTCGGTTCGATCTGGTTTAAAGGCTTTACTCAGGGCGCCATTCAGGTAGGCGATGATTTACGTCCGTTTGAGTATATGTCAGCAACGTGGAATGGCCTGGCTGGTGATAATTTATGGGATACCGGTGCCAACTGGGTGGGTGGGGATAGCTATAACGTGCCCGACCACGCAGGGACACAGGTCTTCTTTGACAACCCTGCGAGCAATCCGATGAAGTCTGCCAGCATCTCTTTAGCTGGCAATACGCGCACACTCGGTTCTCTGGAAGTCACAAACGCAGCACCTACTTTTTCCAACGGTACGTTGATCTTTGATAGCGGTAGCATTGATAAGCAATCGTCTATTACGGTGAATGCGCTGAATAACCCCTGGGCGAGTTTTAATACTAACGTTCAGCTCAACAGCGATACCTTAGTCAATCCTGTCAGCAAAAATTCATACGCCTATTTTGGGTCTACGCTTTCAGGCCCCGGTCGTTTAATTATCCAGGGTGATGGCACAACCCAAATTACAGCTACTACAACCAATTTGAGCGGCGGGGTTACGCTGAACTCAGGAAGCTTAGTCACCGTGGGCACTATTGGCTCCGGAGATTTATTGATCAACGGGGGAAGCATTGAGAGCAATTTCACTGCCAACGCCGTGGTGAACAATAAGCTGGCAATTGGGGGGGATTTTGAAGCGACCAGTATCGATTTTACCCAGGCCGGCGATATTAACCTGGCTAATGCAAATACGACCATTCAGACCAGCAGGGCGGTTTCCTTTGGCGCTGATGCGAACCTGACCGGTACAGGTTCATTAACACAAACCAGTTCGGGCAGCGCACGCACATCACTGAGCTTGCTAAGTGCTGATAACACCTTCAGCGGCGGGTTATTTGTGTTAAATAACGGCAGCTCCGGCGGCCCGACAACCTCATTACGCAGCACGCTGGATATCGGCCAGTTAGATCCCGGCCATAACTATTTGGGTTCAGGAAATATTACTGTCACCGGTACTTCGCACAGCATTGATGTCAAGAGCAATGGTTTTGACGGCGCGCTTAATGGGTCAGCACTGAATCTTTACACGGGGGGTATTTTTAACTATCTGGGTGGTGGCCTGTTTACGCTGGCCGGTGGTGTTTTGGATGGCGGTGCGACGGGTAAAAGTGGCCTCCTTAATGTCGAAGGCGATCTCAGTTTTGGCGCAACGACACTGGCTTACAGACCCGATATCTCTGTCAATACCAATGGCACCAGCACTTTACGCTCGACCAACGGTGGTAATGTCTCTGGGCTAGGGCATTTCTCGACGTCAGGAACCGGCAGGGTAATACTTGATAGCAGCATTACCAATTTTGCTGCTATAGATGTGAGCATTACTCAGGGTATTTTGCAATTTGGAGCAGATAACCAGGTCAGCTCAACGACAAACTTCATTCTTAGCGGCAGTGCACTTGATTCGACTGATTACGGACAACAAGTCGGTACGCTATCATTGCTGGATAGCGCAGCCATTCTGGTTGGCAATAACGGCGGCATGACTTTCTCATCCGCGCGTAACTCAGCCAGTTACTGGATCGATGGTAAGAGGCTGACGCTTGAGAATGATGGTTCTGACTGGAATCAACCCGGGGCGTCCTATGTACGTTTTATCAGTAACCCTAATTTTACTGCCAGTCAATTTGCCAACATTGCGTTCACTGGCTATGAAAATGGTTCCCACGTTTCTGTCGATCTTTATCCGGGATATTTTAGTTTGTTACCTACTGGTGCAGCAACGACGGAATGGGATGGTTCAGAATCCAACAGCAAGTGGAGTACGGTTGGGAACTGGTTAACCGGTATTACGCCGAATGGCGTGGGGCAAAGCGCCACTATCCGTGATATTGACACCGCGCTTACGGGTAAAACGATTGATGTTGACGCTGACTATACCCTGGGCCACCTTAACCTTGATGCCGTTTATGGTCAGCGTTTTACATTGGGTGGCACAGGTTCTCTCACTTTTAATCAGGGTGCCTCAGATGCTGCACAGTTAAACCACACGGGTAATAGTGTGGCGACCATAGCTGCAAATAGCCATTTGGTCAGTAACCTTCAATATAATGATTCTGTTAATAATACTTCCGGATATTTAAATTGGTCCGGGAATGTTGATGGCAGCGGTGGAATGACCAAAACAGGTGTGGGCACATTACGTATTTCAAGCGTGGGTGACAATACTTATTCAGGTGGGTTCCTATGGAAAGATTCCTCGTTAATACAAATTAATGCCGATGGTGCTCTGTTTGGCAGCGCCGGTTTGACCGTGGGCGACGGAACCAACAAAAACTATACTCTGCAAAATATCGGACAAGGCCACACTGTAAGCAACCCGTTAATTATTAATGGCAATCTGGCATTACAAAATGCCACGGATTTAGGTATTACTTCGGCAAGTAGTACGGGTGGAGCATTAACGTTTACCGGTGACACAACGCTAACTAATGGAATGCATACCATTAGCACGAGCGGCTCGAGTATGTTCAATCTGAATGGTGACATATCGGGAACGGGCGGTTTATCAGTTACTGGTTCTAATCTGGTGATCAACGGCGCGAATAATACTTTCTCCGGGGGAGTGACACTCAACGGAAGTAGTTCGACGTCCGGCCGCGTAACGGTTTCTCAGGATCAGGGGCTCGGCACGGGTATTATCACCATTTACGGAAACACAACGGGTAACCGAATCAATTCAACGGCGGCAGACACGCTTGATTTGAGTAATGAACTCAATTTCAGCGGTGGATTCTCGGCGACAGGATTGATTAACTTTGATCATCATGGCACCAGTAATGTCAGCAACAGAAACGATATTTCACTTTACGATGGTACCGTTATTACCTTTGGTAAGGACCATATCCTCACAGGGACGGGTGGTTTTAACTTTGGCCGAAATTCAGCTTATACCAATAGCGGCAGTATCCAATTATTGGGGCAAAATACCTTTACCGGCGGAGTCAATTTTTCTTCTGGTTATCTTTATCTTGGTGCCAGTTCAACCCTGGACGAATCGGGCAAATTAATTAGCGGCCCTGTGGGCACAGGGGCGTTTGCGTTTAATGGCGGGACATTGTATTCCTGGAGTGACGTTGGCAGCGGTATCACAACGCGCCGTTTATCTAACCAGATACAGCTTACCGATAAAACAACGGTCAACGTCAGCGATGAAGGCGATGCCAATACATTAGTTTGGGACGCTAAAACTCTCGCTTTACCAGACCTGGGAATAAATGTCAGGAAGAACGTAAAACTTTCTATTGAATCTCAGATTACTGATAGCGCTTCTGCGGCTACCAATCGTATCACTTTAGGTGGAACCGGCACGCTTGAACTGAAAAACGGAAGTAACCAGATTTCAGAAGGCGTCATCGTTAATTCGACCGATGCTACTCTGCTGGCAACGGCGGCAGGTGATGTGACGACCGGTGTCGCTGATGAAGGCCATAACTATCTGGGCACCGGGCCATTAACGGTCAGTAGCGGAACGATAAAAATTGCGACCGGAAATGGTTCCACCGTGCGCCTGTCGGGTAACGGTATTGCCATGAATAATGCCGGCAAACTGATTATTGATGCTGGCGCGGATACCGATACCGTTTTTGATACCAACTCATATTTTACCGGCACCAATACATCAGGGTCGATTACAACGTCCGGGCGTCTGATCAAAGAGGGCGCAGGCACGACCACTCAGGTGGGCGCAAAACTGATCACGCCTGATTTGGTGATTTCGCATGAATCCATTCTTTCCCTGACTAATGCCAATCTGGTCAGCGGAGTGGGCACACTGAACATGAACGGCGGCACGCTGGCCGTGAATGGACTCAGCCAAACGTTTAGTCCTTCAACTCAGCTCATTTTGGGTGCAGATAGCCACATCGACTTTGGTACGGGCTCAGCGATTGTCACTGTAGGTTCACTGGGCATGAGCGCTGACGGGAAATCTGTCGGCAGTTCTGACTTCACCTTAAACCTCGATAACTGGGACGGTAATGTCGTCTCGGGAAGCGGTAACGATCGCTTTATCGTGACAAATGGCCTGGCTGATGGACAAAAAATCCAGAATATCTGGTTCACGGGCGGGTATGCACCGGGGGCCAAAGTATTGATCAACCAGACAGGCCTGAATGAACTGGTCCCTAGTGGCGTCGCGTACATTTGGGATAATCATTCAAGCAATGCCATGTGGACTTCATCAAACTGGAATAACCCGGGTGCACCAACGATCAGTGGCAGTGCTGCGGTATTTAGCGATATTGATTCGAATCTTAATGGCAGAACTATCTCGATGGGCAGCGGTGCAACCCTCGGTGCGTTGTCGTTCGAGAGTACACAAAATCAGGCCTTTACCATTGCGGACGGAACGCTGACTTTCGACAGCGCTGTAGAAAACGGTTCTTCATTGATCCGCGTACTGCATAACTCGGCACCTATCATTGCTTCAGCGGTTAACCTGATAAGCAATCTTAATATCAACGAGCTTGAGGCGAGTTCCTCGTTGACCTTTAGCGGCGCAATCAGCGGTGCGAATACCGGTATCACCAAAACGGGGATCGGCACGCTGGCGTTAACGTCCGATAAATCAATCTTCACTAATGGCCTAGATGTCTCCGGAGGATTGTTACAAATCGGCGCGTCGAGTGTAGTGGACAATACTAATCGTATTCTGAGAGGGCCGGCCGGTATTGGTGAACTGACCCTGAATGAGGGGGCGGCGATTCAGGCCATTAATGGTGAGCAGACGTTGCATAACGGACTGACGCTAAACGGCGATCTGATTGTTTTGGGCGATAATGCATTAACACTGGCGGGCGGTTTCGGCACGACGGGCAAATTAACTCAAGCTTCAACGCTGGATATTCAAAATGCCGCAGGCTCACTGACCTTTGGCAATAATCTTCCGCTGGTTGGCGTCACTGATCTGACCAAAGTTGGGGCGGGCACGCTTAACTTTAACTCTGATGGCTCAGGTTTCTCCGGCAACGTCATTGCTCAACGCGGCACCGTAGGTGTGGGCGTCAATAATGGATTAGGTGTGGGGACACTGGCGTTAAATAACGGTTCAACGCTTGCCGCGAACGTAAACGGGCTGACTCTGGCAAATCAGATTATGTTAGGTGCTGGCGCTCAGACGATTTCGACAGGTAATCATGACCTTGCATTGAACAGTAATATTTCCGGGCAGGGTGGTTTTGTCAAAACTGGTTCCGGTGCGTTAACGCTTAACGCCGCCTCTTCATATAACGGAAATACTTCTGTACAAGCAGGCACGCTGAACCTTAATGATGCCGGCGCTGCGAGTTCAGGAAAAATTGATGTCGCCGCAGCGGCCGCAATGAATACCAATTTCTCTAATGCCACACTCAGCAATGCGCTCAGCGGCGCAGGTACCGTTAACATTACCGGCACCCACGTCAACGTGGCGGCAGATAACTCGGCATTTAGCGGTGTGCTGGCTGTTGCGGATAACGCATCAGCAGAAGTGATAAATAGCGTTAATCTGGGTAATGCCAGTATTGCCCTTAACGGCAATGGCCTGTTAACGCTGGCACCGGATGACGCTGACTTTATGTTTAACAATGTGCTTACCGGCACCGGCGTGTTGTCTGTTGCGCTGGGGGGGGGCGATAAGCACCTGACCTTTGGCACTCATACCGGCTCGGCCTTTACCGGAACAGCAGCCATTTCCAGCGGTATTGCCTCACTGGATGCTAATTCATCGAGTGCACTGGCTAACGCCACGCTGAAACTTGATGCTGGCGGTAAAGCACAAACCACGGGCGATTCTTCTGTAGGCAACATGACGTTTAACGGCGGCACATTGCTGACCAATATGGATGTTGCGACCGGTGCACTTGATGGAAAAATCGCTACCAACACGTTAACTCTGAATAGCGGGAACGTGTTGCTGGATCTGGCACCGCTCAATACATCGGCGGGAATTCTGCGTGCCGATGATGGTGTGAATGCGCAGCTTGTGGCCGCTAATTCACTGGCTGGCGATATCAAAAACCTGCAAATGGTTGATGCCAGCGGTGACGTCTTAGGCGCCACCAGCACGCAAAATATTACTCAGGGTGGGAATGTTGTCGCCAAAGGTACGTACTCCGAATCTCTTTCAAGCACAGGAGCCGGTGGCAGTGGGATCTACATTTCTTATCAACTCGATCAGGTTGATCTGCAGGCAGGTGAGACGCTCTCACTCAATGAAGGAAGTGCGACCAGCGCGGCGGCTGAACTAAAAGCCAAAGTCGCAGGTACGGGCAATCTGGATATCGCAGCAACCAAAGCGATTACGATTTCTAACACCAACAATAGTTACAGCGGCTCAACCACGGTGACATCCGGGACTGCAAAAGCCGGAGCCGCAAACGTATTTGCCAGCAGCGGTGCTGTCGATGTCAAACAATCCGCTGTGCTGGATATGAACCTCAATGCGCAGTTGCTGAATAATTTAACCGGTGCAGGTTCTGTCCTGGTTTCGGCCGCACTGACGGTCAATAACACAGCAGACACAATTTTTAGCGGTTTGCTGAATGGTAATGGCGGCCTGACGAAAACGGGCAATAGCCAACTTGCGTTATCCGGAGTGAATACCCTGAGCGGCGCAACACAAATCAATGCCGGCAGTATTAAAGCCCTCAACAATAAGTCTCTGGGCAACTCGGTCGTGACAGTGGCTTCAGGAGCAAATCTGGAACTCGCGTTCAGTGATTTAGATTTTGCTAATACGCTTGCAGGCCAGGGGACAGTTAGCGTTTCTGGTAGTCAGGTGGCGATTACCGGCACGAACACCTTAGACGGTAAGTGGGACATTACAGGAAGCGCCAGTGCACATTCAGCGGCTAATCTGGGCGCCGCTGGCGTTAATCTTAATGGCACCGCGAGTCTGTTGGATTATTCGGCTGTCACAGGTAATGCCACCTTCGGCAATGCGCTTACGGGAACTGGCACCCTGATGACGTCGCTGACAGATACTAAAAACACCTTTGATTTCGCATCGACAGCCGGTAATGCCTTTGCCGGTACGTTTGATATGAAGCAGGGTACTTTCATGCTGTCCGGCGGTAATACTGCCGCGCTAACTCACGCTGTGTTGAAAGCCGATGCGGGTTCAGTGATTAACGTCGGTGCCGGTAATCAGCAGATTGGCGGTTTGAATCTGGCGGGCGGCAAGATTATTTTTGACGCTACGATCCCCGCTCAGACTCAGGCAAACGGCATCGTTACCGCGCAGTCTTTGAATATCAATGATTCCGGGACCGTGCAGATTTCAACTCCGGACGTAAAAAATGCCCATCCTGCGTTGCCGACGGAAACTAACCTGTTATCACAAGATGATTCAGGCGCTATCACCAAACTTGCGGCAGCGGGTTCGATTATCGGTGCGGGCGGTGCGGTAACGTTAGTCGATCAAAACGGTCAGGTTATCAGCGACAACGAGCAGATTGGCGTGTTCAACGGCGCAACGAAAGTCGCCATTGGTACCTATGACTATCGTCTGAATACCAGCGATAACAATGATGGGTTATATGTTTCCTATGCGTTGAAAGGCCTGGAATTACTTGATGGTCAGACACTGACCTTCACGCCAACCGCGGGTAGTACCGGCATAGCGACGGATATGTCCGCGACGATAACGGGTGGCGGTAATCTGAATATTACTGCGGGTGCGGGTAATACTGTTTCCCTGACGAACTCATCAAACAACTATACCGGCGCCACATCAGTGACCAGCGGGTTACTAAAACTGGGCTCTGATAATGCATTGGGGAATACCACGAATCTCAGCCTGGCACAGAACGGCCTGGCGGATATTAATGGTTACACACAAACTGCCGGCAGCTTTACCGGCGCGTTGGGGTCAATGCTTAACCTGAGCGGCGGTACACTGGCGCTCACCAAGGGTGGGAGTTCTGCTGGCAAATTAACGGGTGCAGGCACACTTGCCCTTAACGGCAGTGATTTTGCGGTGACGGATGCGAATAAAGACCTGACTGCAAATGTGACGATTGCCTCTGGTGCTTCTGCCACTTTGAACAATGTTTCGGGGCTGGGTGATACAGGAACGATCAACACATCGGGTGATTTGATTCTCAACGGTGCGACCGGAACGCTCAGTAAAACTGTTGCAGGTGCCGGTACTGTTAACCTGTCATCAGGCAGCAAAGTCATACTGTCCGGTAATAATACCCTGGCAGGAAGCTGGAATATTGCTACAGACAACACGCTGACCGCTTCTGCGGCACAAAATCTTGGCTCTGCCGCGATCAACAACAGCGGACAATTTAACGTGGGATCCAGCACCGACTGGGCGCTGGGAAATGCGTTAACCGGTAGCGGTCTGCTGACCAAAAACGGTACCGGCAATCTGACGATTGACAGGGCGAATAACCGCAGCGGCAAAACAGCCATCATGGCCGGTCAATTAACGCTGACTAATACCGACGCATTAGGGTCTGGTTCAGTCAACGTTGACAGTAACGCCGCTGATACCGCTCAGGGGCTGAATCTTGCCTTCGACACGGCACAGCGTTTTGTTAACGACCTGGCCGGTTCAGGAATAACGTCCGTGACAGGAGCGGGCATTGCCACCATTGCGGGGGCTAATGCAGGTTATACCGGTAAATGGAATATTTCAGGCAAGGCGGCGGTTGATTCACTGGCACAGAACAGCAATACCAATCTGGGTACAGGTGGCGTAGACCTTACAGCGAAAGGCTCTCTGGATATCATCACGGCGGATGCATTTGTCTTTAACAATGCGCTGACCGGGCAAGGTGTTCTGAATATCTCTGATAGCGGCAAAGCGTTCAGCTTCGGCATTGGTACCGGGAGTGCGTGGGCAGGGACAGCCGCGCTGAGCAACAGTACCTTTGATCTGTCCGGCGATAACACCACGGCGCTGAAGAATGCCACCTTGTCGATTGGCAAGAACAACGTCACGACCGTGGGCGAGGGTATTCAGCACGTGGGGAATGTGACGCTGGCAGGCGGTACGATCGATTTCAGCAGCACGACTATTCCGGCAGACGACAGTGCGACAGGCAGTATTTCTACGGGGACGCTTGCGGTCACCGGTGAAAGTCAGGTTGTGATCAATGCGACCTCGGCTACGCAAATCATTAACCCGAACCCTTCCGGATCCATGAGCATTTTGGAGCAGGATGACGATATTCAAATCAAGCTGATCGACGCGGCAGCTATTGCTGCAGGTTCATCAGCGGGCAATCTTGTGATGGTTGATGAGAATGGCAATCTGATCACAGATTCAAGCACTACTGATGTCATTGAACATGGTAGCAGGGTGGCGCAGGCAACATTTGACTACACCCTTACGTTTGGTGATAACAATGACGGTCTGTATGCCGGTTATGGTTTGAAGCAGCTTGATATCCAGGCGGGTGAGCAACTGACCTTAACGCCGGACGCCGGGGCAACGGGCGCGGCCTCAGATCTGAGTGCCAAAGTCACAGGCAGTGGCAGTCTGGCAATTAACGCCGGTGCCGGGCAGACAGTCTCACTCTCTAACAGCACCAATAACTATCTGGGTGAAACCGTAGTACAGAGCGGCACATTGAAACTTGCCGCTGATAATGTCCTGGGCAACACGACTCACCTTGCTATCGACGGAGGCGCCACTGTCGATATGAATAATCAGTCACAAAGTGTGGGTGCGCTTTCTGCCTATTCCGGAAGTGTGCTGAATCTCGACGGAACACTGACAATTAACGATAGTCTGCGGGCTGATGCGGCTGACACAGCGGGCGGGCGTATTGATAAAAATACCCTGTTCGGCGGCGGCACTCTTGTTATCGACCCATCCGTTGTGAATATGAATGGTTCACAGATGGGCTTTACTGGCCAGATTGACGTTAACAATGGCTCACAGTTAATGCTCAACAGCGCAGATGCGCTGGACAACGCAAGGGGTATCTCTTTACTCACAGAACGTGACCGGGTGACCTTCGCGGATATCTCCGGAGTAGATAGCACATGGACATCGGCTCTGAATGGCGTCGCCAAAGTGGGCTTCTCAGGGATGGGCAACGTTGAACTGCGTGATGGTTCAGATATTACGGTAACCGGTGATAGCTCGGCGTTTAGCGGCACGTTTGATGTTGCCAGTGGCACGTACCTGAGAGCTTCTGAAGCCAAGAATGTGGGCAGCGCAGATATCCAGCTTGAAGGCAATTTTGTCGCCAATAACAACCTCGACTGGACATTCCAGAACGCCATCACTGGCAACGGTGAGTTTGAGAAAACGGGCGGTGGCACACTGCTGACTGACTCGGCGTTCAGTAACTTCAAAGGCAAAACGACCGTCAGTGAAGGCGTGTTAATACTGGGTGACCGCTCAACCACGGGTTCAACAATGGCAGGTGATCTGGCGATTGGTGCCAACGGCACGTTCTCCGGTATGGGTAATGTCAACGGTTCTGTGGTTAACCAGGGACGCATTGTTTCTTACAACGTGTTACCGGGCATTAATGGTGCTGGCGACAATGAAGTATCGAATCTGACAGTCGGCCCATTAACCAACCCAGGTTTAATTCAGCTGGCGGGGGCAGAAGTCGGTAACACATTAACGGTCACCGGTGGCCTGACTGGCGCGGGCGGCACGATAGTGCTCAATACCGAGCTTGGAAACGATTCATCTGTAACGGACAAACTCATCCTCGATGGCGGCCAGACGACAGGGACAACCTCACTGATTATTAATAATCAGGGTGGGGTGGGCGCGAAGACGGATCAAGGGATACTGGTTATCGACGCGGTGAATGGCGCGACGACAGAAAGCGGGTCATTTGCACTTTCATCCGCGTCTACAGGGTTCCGCAGTACTACGGGCACACTGGCAGCAGGTGCGTATGACTACAGCCTGGTGCGTGGTGGCAATAACGGTAATGCAGAAAGTTGGTACCTGAGTTCCGGAGCAGCGGGGGATACAGGCGGTGACGCTGAAAATCTTCGTCCTGAGCCTGGCGTCTATGCTGCCAATATGCTGGCTGCACAGAACATGTTCCAGATGACGTTGCACGATCGTGAAGCTTACACCCGTGCAATGGGTGAGAAAGGAACGGAGAGCGAACACTCTAGCTGGGCCCGTGTGACAGGGAATCACTCAGCAAGTCATATGGCTGATGGTACTCTCTCTAATGGCTTTGACATGGTATCAACTCAGATGGGCGTTGACTTGCTTAGCCGCCCGAACACGCAGTACGGTTCATTATATGCCGGAGTTATGGGCGGCTGGGGTAATGCAAAAACCTCTTCAGAGAACCGTTATTCGCATAAGAAATCTGGTGGCTCTGTGAATGGTTATTCCATGGGCGTTTACAGCACCTGGTATGAACAAGACAAAGGCCTCGGTGGCGCGTATGTCGATTCCTGGGCACAGCATGACTGGTTTAACAATGAAGTGCATGGCGATGGTTTACGGGGCGAATCCTATGGTGCCCAGTCAGACACTATGTCTTTAGAAACAGGCTATGCTTTTAAACTGAGTGATAGCGATACCACCAAAGTGTTCCTGGAGCCACAAGGGCAGGTGGAGTATTCATCTTACCGTGCTGATCATCACACTGAAGCTGGGGGAACAAAAGTTCGCCTTGAAGGCGGTAATGGTCTGACCTCCCGCGCCGGCGCACGTCTTTACAGCGTTCACTCGTTGAAAAGCGGCCAGACCGTGAAACCTTATGTAGAAGTCAATTATTGGTACACACAAAATACTGGCCATGTCGTAATGGATAATGACGACATAGCGAATGGATCGCCGAAATCTTATGGCGAAATGAAAGCGGGTGTTGTTAGCGAAGTCAGCCGAAATCTGCAAGTTTCTGCGCAAGTAGGCGGGCAGGCGGGCGATAGCCACTTCTCATCAGTACAAGGACAAGTCGGAATAAAATATTCCTGGTAAGAATATTTTATTTAATAGAGAAGTAAGCACCTGTTATTCACAGAGTGCTTACACTTTATTTGCTTAAATAAATAATGTTTTTCAAACGAATTTAACTAAGAATGGTTAAGTCCCATTAATGTTTATATATAAATGAGTCTGTGGACTCTGTCAGGATTGAAAATGTCTAATACTATGTTGTTCTATAAAAATGTTACCGCTTTATCTCGTGAAACACATAAAGCATTAAAATTAGAGCCTGTTACCGGTTTTGAAGTTGCATCTAACACACACTGGGTACCCACTGCGGGTGTTGAGTTTTATCAGGCATCTCCGCATTACCCTATTGTGTTTGTGGCTGATGGTAATGAAGATAAAACGGCAGAAATGCCCATTATTCTGCTAGGCCTGGAAGCCGGGAAAAATGATTACGTGGCAAAAGATTTCTCCTGGAAATCTGGAACCTATTTACCCGCGTTTATTCGACGTTATCCTTTCGTCATTGCTGCTGAAAACCAGGATGCAGAAGAATTCACCCTCTGTTTTGACTCCGCTTTCGCTGGTTTTAATGAGAAAAAAGGTAAACCGTTATTTAGCAAAGATGGTTCAAACAGCGAATTTTTGGAGGAATCAATCCAGTTCATTAATGGCTTTAATGCGGAAATGAAACGTACCCGCGAGTTTGTAGACTGCCTGAATAAACACCAGCTGCTTGAAAAGCGTTCTGCTCAAATTATAAGTAGCTCAAAAGTGCCATTTAACGTTCAGGACTTCCTGGTCGTCAGTGAAGAAAAAATGGCAAAACTGGAAGGTAAGGCATTAGAAGAGCTTAACCAAAAGGGTTATTTGGGTTGGATTGTTGCCCATTTAATGTCGCTGAGCAACCTGCCTAAGCTTTTAGATATGCATTTAGAGAAGAAAGACGAAAAGAAAGCATAACATTTAAAGGTTAATCAATGACTCACCAATAGAGTTATTGAGAATATATGGCCATAATTCAATGCAGAATGATGGCCTTATATGATTTTTATTTCATATTTTGCTGTAATGCCAGTCGGTGATTATTTATCTTTAGCATATTATTTCTGGATTATCTAAATTGACTTCAATAATGTGGATGATTATTATTTTGACACTAAAGATTATTGACTTTTTTTACATGATGTATTGATGTGTTCACACTTTTAAGTTCGCTTCTACAGTTTATGCAGACCCAAACTCTGTATAAATTAAACGTGGCATAATGATTAATATTTGACGTTTGGCGCATGTAATCTAAACCCTCTGAGTTAAATTTTTTATCGCCGAGGGAATTGTGTTTCATGAAAATAAATAGAAGATGTAGCGAATAATAATGCAATTTTTTACTGTGTGGTTGTCCATTAATTTAAAGTGCTTGCAAGACCGGTTGTTTGGGTATCTATATTCTTTTTTGTTATTTCTACAAAGGTTATCATTTAGAAAACATATCCCGGTTGAGCTTTTATTGCGTTTTTTAAATGCAAAACGGTTATTCAGGATTTCATCACCTCACCAGAGGAGACTTGCTAACGTTGCTCATGAAAATCAACGCTGTCTGCTTGGCGATAAAATTCATATAGATTTTACTCTGGCCTCTGAGAGGAGAGAAATTTTAGATTATGCGGCGACATACGGCCAGAACAAGGAAATAATTGCGCAGCTTAATAGTTTTTCTGACCAGCTTAGTGCAGTCGTTAAACCACTGCATGATTCAGGTATACCGGTCGTTCTTGCTCCGATGCATATGGTTTCAGATATCCTTGCAGGCATTATTGCAGCAAATGTTTTTCCCGGAAAAGGGACGATCATTGTTTCATCTAATGCAGAGGATTATCAGGAGAAAGACAGATCGAAGGCAGGGGTAAATCTCACATATTGTTCAATACACAGTAATAATGAAGGAATTGCTAATAATATCATGTCGACCTGTTTTGATGCGGCTGAGCATAAAACGAATATTATTTTATTTCCTGATATTGTTCCTGAGTATACGCACAGTTCCGGAGCCCAGTTTTCTTCGAAAATAAAATGCAAGTTATTTAATCGCTCAGCAAATATACACAGCGGTGTATATCGGCTAGCCAGAACTCTATCGGCAAAAATAGTGTTTTATCATCTTTATTTTGACGATGGATTAAAGATCTACGTACACACTCCTTTGGAGAGCAAGGATGCTCCTGTAGAAATCCCTAAGTTGATTGAAAGTGCTATTACACGACACCCTCAGGATTGGTTGTTATGGCATCTTCATTCATTATATTTCATCAATAAATGAGTTAAGCAGTAGAATTATATGAAAAAAAATATCCCCGACATGGTATTCCAGAGCGAAATAAACGAATGCGGACTTGCCTCCGTCGCGATGCTGGCAAGCACTCAAGGAATAGACATTTCACTTAAAACATTACGTGAGGAATATCCTATTTCTGGCCATGGGACATCATTGGCTAATATGGGGGATATCCTGTCAAACCTCGGTATCAATACATACCCGGTTATGTTTAACCATGATGAACTCGATGCGATCCCATTACCCTGCATTCTGCACTATGGTGCCGGGCACTATGTGGTATTAGCCTATCGGAAAGGCCGCCATGTTTGTGTAATGAACCCGGCAATTGGCCAGCAGTTTCTAACGTTTGATGCCCTGAAAAGAGATATTAGCGGGTATGCACTGGTTATTGATGACGTTAAGGAAAAAAACAATCCACGGAAAAAGAAAACTTCTGGCACAGAGAAGAGTAAATTTTTATCCGTGATGAGTTTGCGGGAGACGGCAAAAGTTAAAGGTATTTATCGGCTTATGACTTTGGCTTTTATTATTTCACTGACTCTTTTTATTATGCCTGTCATGGTGAGTCGTGCAATTAATGATGTCTTTATCTCTGCGGGGAAAACTGATTTTCCCTATGGCCTTTTTTTGATGGCCTTTGTTGTTTCAACGTCTCTGGCATTAATTGTCCGTTATGTTACCGAACGTTTTGTCAGACAGTTTGTTTTCCTGAATAGCACTGCAGGTTTTGCCCGGTTATTAAATAATCCATTACGGTTCTTTGAGCGTCGGGCGCCTGGTGATGTCTTTAGTCGTTTTACTGCCTGGGAGTCTGCTGCCAGCCAAAAGATCGAACTGGATAATAGCCTTAGAACGGAATGGATTATCGGTATTCTGGCATTGGGTGTTTTGGCCTATATGAGCCCGATTTTAGCGCTTGTCTCACTTGGCGGTGTCACGGCAATGGGATTAGTGAGTGTCTGGGCCATTTATCGCGACCGCCATTTCACTCAAATACTGCAAGTAAAATCCGCCGAACAAAATGAATTTATTCTGGAGACCCTTCAGGGATTCACAACGATAAAATCATCCGGACTGGTTGAATACCGTAAAACGGTGTTTGCGAAATTCACCGATGCATTATTCAGCTCTATTCGCCAGAAAAATATGTATGAACAAATAAAAAATACAATTTATCAATTGGTCGGCAGTCTGGAAATGGTTCTGTTTATGCTGCTGGCATTACCCTTGCTCAAGGCGGGGCAGCTTTCATTAGGGGATTTCTTTGCCTACAGCTTTGTGCGAGAAATATTCTCCTCATACATAACTAAAATTTTCTTTGCAATTATTCAAAAGAATCAGATTCAGGTTATTGATAACCGCGCGGAAGATATTTTCCCGACACAAAAAGAGACGTCCGCAGCAGAAGAGCCAAAACAGCAATATCTGGAGTTTTCCCACTCCCTGAGCTACGACAATATCTCTTTTAGTTACGACAGTAAAAACATCACGCTAAAGGATAATTCATTAACCCTGAAACGGGGCGAAACATTAGCGATTGTGGGTGGGTCTGGCGCAGGGAAGAGCACACTGATTAAAGTGATGTCAGGAATTCTTCCTCCACAACAGGGGCAAATAAAAATTGACGGACAGGAAGTGCATTCGACACAAATTAGTTCTCTGTCATACCTCCTCAGTCAGGAAGATATTATGTTTAATGCGTCCGTGGCAGAAAATATCAGTTTGTTTGATCCCAATCTTGATGAAAGCAAAATTCACTATATTCAAAAATTACTTGATGCAGTAGGGATGCTTGAAATTGTCGCTCAACTACCGGGCGGTTTAATGGCCAAGGTTCGTGAAAGTTATACCGGTCTTTCACTGGGTCAACGTCAGCGGTTATTGCTTGCACGTGCAATGTACAGCAGTCGTCCGATATTGGTTCTCGATGAACCGACGGCAAATCTTGATGACGTAACGGCTATGCAGGTTGCGAAAGCCTTAGTGGATCATTGTCGTCAGGAAAATAAAACATTAATTGCCGTCACGCACAGCACGTCAATTTTGCCTCTGTTCCAGCACGTATTTTTAATCGAGCAGGGCCGAATCTCTGAACTTGATCCTTGCCAGGATATGACACAAGAGTGTTGCGCATGAACATAAAATGGACAGGGAAAGCCAGGGCTAAGATTCTGCTGCTTTTGTGTATTCTGCTGGCGTGTGGCGTGGCTGCGTTTGTTTATCAATCACAAAGCGAACCGCATGTGCTTACGCGCTCAGAAACCGTGACGAAGGGTGATATCCAAAATACGGTCATTACGACAGGAACCCTCAAACCTGTGAGCCAAATAAGTGTTGGTGCTCAGGTAAACGGGCAATTAAAAAAATTGTATGTCCGGCAGGGAGACGTCGTTAAAAAAGGGCAGCTGCTGGCCGAAATTGATCCCGTACTGCAGCAAAATGAACTGCGTAAATCTGAAGCGGAACTTTCAAGTGCAAAAGCGCAATTTAGCTCTGCTCAGATTCAGCTCATCCAATATAAGCTGGCGCTGCGTCGGCAAAAGAAAATGGGCGAAGAGGGATCGGGAATTCAAAGTGATCTTGAAGCAGCACAGTCTCAGTTTGATTCTCAAACTGAGCAAGTCAAGGTTAATGAAGCACAGATTGTTCAGGCAGAAATGGCCGTGGAAACGGCCCGCGCTAACGTTGGTTTTACTCGTCTGACCGCGCCGATAGAGGGTGAAGTACTGGGAATTGTCACTCAGGAGGGCCAAACCATTGTCTCTTCGCAGACGGCTCCAACGATCCTGGTGCTCGCCGATCTCAGCAAAATGCGTATTCAGACACGTATTTCAGAGACCGATATTCTCAAAGTAAAATCAGGTCAGCCACTATGGTTTTATGTTTTGGCCCAGCCAGATCAACGTTATGACACTGTGATGGGAGAAATTAAAAACGCACCGGATGACGTTCTCAATAATTCCGGCGATAGCTCCGTTATTTCTCAACCGGCTTCGGCCATTTACTACAGCGGAGTTTTCGAAATATCTAACAGTGAGCATTTGCTGAAAACTGCAATGACTGCGCAAGTGTTCATTGTTGTAAAAGAAGCAAAGAACGTTTTGCGCGTTCCACTTTCTGCCTTAACCAAAAGTAATAAGCCAGAACAGTACGAAGTGACCGTTATTCAAGGGACTAAAAAAGTCTCGCGTAATATTGAGATTGGCGTCCGCGACAATAATTTCGCTGAAGTGAAAAAGGGTTTGTCTGAAGGAGATCAAATCCAGATTTCACAATTGCCTTTAGAGAACTCTGCGGATGAATAACGCACCCATCATCGAACTGACCGGCATCACTCGCACTTTTTACTCTGGTGAACAGAGTCTATCGGTGCTGAAAGAGGTCTCACTGACGATCAATAAAGGTGAGATGGTTGCTATCGTCGGCCCGTCAGGTTCGGGTAAATCGACGCTGATGAATATCATGGGTTGTCTCGATCAACCATCGGCGGGAGCGGTCCGCATTGCAGGCGTCAATACCTGTCATGCGACGGGCAACCAGCTGGCTACTTTGCGAAGCCAGCATATTGGTTTTATTTTCCAACGCTATCATCTGATGCCTTACCTGAGTGCATGCGACAACGTCACCGTCCCTGCCCGGTATACCGCAATGATGAAGGACGCTCAAAAAACACGGGCCAAACTCTTACTCACCCGTCTTGGGCTTGCGGACAAGATAGATAACCGGCCCGAGCAACTGTCCGGAGGGCAACAGCAACGTGTCAGTGTCGCTCGTGCCTTGATGAACGGCGCCAATATTATTCTGGCGGATGAACCAACAGGGGCTCTTGATGCTGCGAGCGGTAATGAGCTTATGGATATTCTTCATGGGTTGCATCAGGCCGGGCACACTATCATTTTAGTGACGCATGATGCCCTTATTGCCAGTCAGTCCGAAAGAATCATCACGCTGAACGACGGGGAAATTATCTCTGACCGTTCTAATACGCCCAGCCATGACAAACAAAAGGGCGTTACCTTACCTCAGGTCTCAAACACTGGTCGCCCTGAGTGGATCCAGAGCTTACAAGATACGGTTTCTATGGCCTTGCAGGCATTAAGGGGTCACCGCATCCGCACCTTACTTTCCATGCTGGGCATTATTATCGGCGTTGTGTCAGTCATGATGTCTATGGCGATTGGCGAAGGCACTAAAGAGCAAATACTGAAAAATATAAGCCAGCTGGGTGCACGGACTATTTCAATTAAGCCGGGGCTTGGGTGGGAAAACCCGCGCCAGGATATGGCATTTTCACTCTCATCCCGGGACGTTGAATTACTGGCACGTCAACCCTATGGCGACAGGGTAACCCCTGTTTATAACGCCACGCTGGGAGCACAGATCAATGGTAAAGATGTTGCGTTCACGCTTAACGGCGTTGCCGATAGCTTTTTTGCTATACACCGGATGAGAGTGACAGAAGGAAGATACTTTAATCAGGCTGATATCGATGAACGTTCTGCCCAGCTAATCATCGACCGCAAAACAGCCAATACATTATTTCCTATGAAAGCGGATCCTGTGGGCGAGATTATCCAGTTCTCCGGTGTGCCTTTCGTCATTATCGGCATCACAGATTACTTGGGATTGCATATTAGCGGCGACGGGCCTCAGGGATGGATCCCTTATACGACGTTTCAGGACCGACTCCAGGGTCAGACCTCGCTGAGCGCCATTGAGTTACAAGTCCGTGAAGGAGTTTCAGTTGAAGGCGTTCAAAATATCGTGGAAGAGTTATTAGATATTGCGCATGGCAGACGTGACTTTTATTTGCAAACGGATGAGATGATGGTTTCTACAATTAAGAAAACATCGGAATCATTAACGATGCTTATTGCTGCTATTGCCGGTATCTCACTTATTGTCGGCGGCATTGGCGTGATGAATATCATGCTCGTTTCAATTACCGAGCGCACTTTTGAGATTGGCATCCGTTTAGCCATTGGTGCACGAGAAAAAGATATTCTTAACCAGTTTCTTATTGAGTCGGTGGTTATCTGCCTTTTAGGTTCTGTAGCCGGCGTCTTACTGGCGCTGAGTGCAGGAAGCCTGCTCTCATTATTTATTGATGATTTCAACTTGAAATTTACGTTGTCACCCATTTTCTTTTCTTGTGGGTCGTCAGTCTTTATAGGATTGGTGTTTGGGTATTTCCCAGCGCTCAATGCTGCCCGTTTAAATCCCACTGAAGCGCTGAAAAGAGAATGAAAAATTTAACGTTAATTATCATGATTTTTTTGTCATCGGGTTGCGGGGCATTGCTGAAAACTGAATACCAGCGTCCGGCGGTTGTAATTCCTGAACACTGGAATCAACGCAACACCGGTACAAGCTGGGTGGCTCACTCGAGCCATTGGTGGGACACCTTTGAGGATCCCCAGCTTTCCCGTGCAATAAATGATGTCCTTGTCGCTAATAATGATTTGGCGGCTGCGGGTTTCCGGTTACAGCAGGCGCGTCTTGATAGCCAGCTGGCGAACACCAACCTGACGCCGGAAGTCACCACGTCCGGTAGCGCCAGTAACAGCAAGAATACTCGTCGGGATACTAATGCTATTGAAAACTACAGTGTATCTGTCGGCTTAAGCTATGAACTTGATTTATGGGGGAAACTCGCCAGGACGCGTGAGCAATCTGCATGGCTTGCTGAGGCTTCAGCATTGGATCGGCAAAATACAGCATTGATGCTGATCGGAACGACGTCACAGTATTACTGGCTGATAGGCAATTTGAACCAGAAGATTGCCAATAATCAGCGCAGCCTCGAGTTGGCCAATGAAACAGAAAGTATCATTACTTCCCGTTACCATGCGGGTTATGTCAGCAAACTTGATCTGCTTCAGGCTACACAGTCACGCCTCGACCAGACAAATAATCTTGCTGATTTAGTTCAACAGCGGGAAGAGGCCAGGAATTCTCTGGCGATTTTGTTTAATCGTCCTTCTTCGGTGCGTTTGTCAGAACGGGCTGGTTTGGATCTCAGCCAAACTATTGCGTTATCGCCGGAGTTGCCATTGACGGTGATCAGCCGCAGGCCTGATGTTCAATCGGCTGAATGGCAATTACGGGCGGCCCTTGCAGGTTCGGACGTTGCGAAACTGAATTTTTATCCCTCACTTTCACTCAATGCATCTCTCGCGGCGGGTAGCAATTTATTCACTCAATGGTTCACTAACCCGGCCAGAACGCTGGGCAGTACGGTCGCATTGCCATTTATCCAATGGAATACCGTAGAACTGACAGTGAAGCGCTCAAGGCTGGATGTCGATATTGCTGCGGCCACTTTCAGGGACAAAGTTTACGCCGCGCTGGCCGATGTCGAAAAATCCATAACTCAGCGTCAGACCAGTGAACTGCAAAGGCAAAATGCCCTGCAATCACTGGCAATGAGCCAGCAGCGTCTGGTGCTGGCAAAGAGCCAATATCTTTCCGGTGCGGTATCGATACAAAGCTGGCTGGATGCTCAGGACAATCTGCTCGCTGTCGAAAATCAGTTGGCTGATATTCAAAATAGTTACCTTAATTCAACCCTCCAGCTCTGGATGGCGCTCGGGGGTGAAAATATTCCCGAGCCTCCTTCGGCATAAGGATCTTGTCTATGAAAAATAATCCTCCGCCTCGCAGAGTCGTTGTTACCGGTTACGGAGCGATAACCCCGCTTGCCCTGACAGCATCCGAAAATTGGGAAGCCATAATGGCTAATCAGCTGGGATATCGTTTGATCGACAAACGCCAGGCAGGAATTAAATCCCGTTTCTTTGGCGTGATCGACGAAAAACTGGATCTCAGGTTTTTACCTGCGGTAATACGGCGTCGTCTTCCACGATTTGCCCATCTGGCAATGATCGCGGCTTGTGAAGCGATGCAAATGGCGTTTGGCGACAAAACGGCAAACGACTATTACGCTTCTCTGCGAAGCGGGGTTGTGGTTGGAACCGGCTGGGGTGGCATTGATGAAACATTAGCCTCCCATGAGCAATATCAATCCTCCGGGGTCGGTTCACCTTTTGCCTGCTTTTATTCGATGCCAAGTATCGCCACCGCCGCGTGTAGCCAGCTTTGGGGACTGCGTGGATATCAGAACTCACCCGTAGCGGCCTGCGCTACCGGAACTATGGCTATTGGCGAGGCCTTTGAGATTATCCGCAGCGGACGCGCAGATATGATGCTATCGGGCGGCGCGGAATCACTGAGAAGCGATTCTGCTATCTGGAATATTGATGTACTCCAGGCGCTCACGCGTGAAGAACACGATATTACGAAGGCGAGTTGCCCTTTTAGCCTCGACCGTAGCGGTTTTGTGTTGTCGGAAGGGGCGGCTATTGTTTGCCTCGAAGAACGTGAGTCCGCGATAAGCCGTGGGGCAATAATACTGGGTGAGATTAAAGGATATGGCAATTTTTCGGATGCGGTAGATTTCACTGCGCCTGCGGAAGATAAACTGGCACGCGTTAAAACTATCCATGCCGCGCTGGCACAGTCAGGGCTCCAGGCAGCCGATCTTGATTATATCAATGCACATGGCACGTCTACCCAGCTCAATGACCGCAACGAAACGGAAGCCATCATTATGGCGCTGGGTGAACAGGCGCACACCATTTCCATCTCCAGCACGAAAAGTTATTCCGGGCACCTGATCGGTGCCGCAGGGAGCTTTGAGGCAATTATCTGCCTGAAAGCCATCGAACATCAGCGGGTTCCGGCCACCTGCAATCTTCATTTGCCTGACCCACAATGCGCTTTGGACTTCATCGCTGAAGGGCACCGTTACCAGCCTGTAGAAAATACCCTGAATCTGAGCTTTGGATTCGGTGGTGCAAATGCAGCTCTCGTGATCGGCAGGGGGTAACCATGTTTGTAAGCTACGGACCTCAGCATGCGTCTGAATGGGCACTGTTTTCAGGTGATAACAACCCGCTACATTTTGATTCTGAAAAGGCGAAAGCGGCGGGGATGGACAACTTACCCGCCCACGGTATGCGGGTATTGCTGGATATGAAATCACACCTGAGTCAGGCGCTGGATGACCAGAATATATCCCACTGCTACCGCTTTAATGCGCGTCTGCGTGAAACGGTAAAATGCCATACACCCTATTTATTGCAGAGTGCAAATGGTCAAAGTCACCTGAAGGAAGCGGATTCTGGGCTTCGCTGCTTTACCGGAAAACTGGGAAAAGCCTCTGCATCTCTCCTGGAAGCCGCACCGTTGACGCACAGAGTTTCTGCGACGCAATTCAGGGCGTTACGCGCAGAGTGTCCGGGCCATGACGACCTTACGCAGTGGTGTTTCCTTGATGCGCTTTTGTTCCGGCAGATCATTCAGGGCCCTGAGGTTTTGGCGTCGGTTCGCGAGGTATTACCGACATTAAAAGCTTCCACGCTTGCGGAAGTTTTTCACCAGGCCAGGGTTGTTCAAACGCATCATGAAGTATTTTTCACCGGTGGATTGCTGGCCAAAGGTTCGGCGTGGCCTGAAAACGTGGAATTCCAGTACGGCCTGTTAACTCCGCTAATCGTGGGTGGTTCCGAAAAGGAATTGCTCATACGTCTTGCAATACACGGGAGTTGCTCTGCAGGCTCCCGTATAACCACCATTATTACTTTGAAATTATGGTCAATTATTAATTAGGAAATAAAATGAAACAGGAAGTTTATACCCTTATTTGTGAGATGCTTTGTGATGCCAAAGATCTTGATGCAGATATGTTGACACCGGATATACGCGTTCAGGCACTTAAACTTGATAGCCTGGATTATGTCGAACTGATGGTCTTAGCTAAGCGTGAATTTAATGTGACATTGAGTGGCGATATCTTTATCGAAAATCCTCAGTTAACACTTGGCGAAATGTCTCAGATGCTGGAAGACCAGCGAGTGAAAATGAATGAAGCCTGATAAGTGGGTTTTGGTGACCGGCGGAAGTCGTGGAATTGGCGAATCCGTTGTGGAACACCTTGCGGATAAATATAACGTGGTATTTACCTGGCTCAGGGAGGAAGAACAGGCCAGGGCGCTTGAGTCTGAATGCGCGCAATTTGCCGGAAAGGTAATAGGTTTTCGTTGCGACGGAACGTGTGCAGCGCAAGTGGATACACTTGCAGCAAACTTACTTTCTGAACATGGCGCGCCTTTTGGCATTATTCATAATGCCGGGATCACTCGTGATGCATTGCATTTCAGGCAAACATCTCAAGACTGGCATGCCGTCATTAATACGAATCTGAATGCGATATTTCATTGGAATCAGGCTTTATTACCCGCAATGATGACGAAAAGTGAAGGGAGTATCGTGATGATGTCTTCGGTTTCTGCCATTAAGGGCAATGCCGGGCAGGTGGCTTATGCCGCAACAAAAGCTGCGATGCTGGGTATGACGCGATCACTGGCGAAAGAAGTCGCCCGGTTTAATCTGCGGGTCAACAGTGTCCTGCCAGGCCTGATTGAAACAGAAATGGTTCAGGTTATGGCTGAGGCTGAGAAAAAAATATTAAGGAAGGGGATTCCTATGCGCAGGTTTGGCAGGAAGGAGGAAGTCTCTCAGGTAGTTGGCTTTTTATTAAGCGACGGAAGCAGTTATATCACCGGGCAAAGTTTAGTTGTCGATGGTGGAATTACAATATAAGAGAATAAAGGGATCAATTAAATAACATTAGGTCCAGGTTTTGATTTTTGTTTTTATTAAAAAATAAATTACCCGACTTAATTATTAAAATAAATGAACGTTGATAGTTGTATTTTAAAATTGGGGTGTTATAATTTTTTCGAACTGAAATTTGCAGGAAATAATATGTGCATTTATATTAAAATGTATTAGGGTATTTTACGTTCCCAATGCATACGGTATATATTTGTGCTTTGTTCTTCTTTGCATTAAAGTTCATCAAAACCATTTTCATCTAAATGGTTATCACTTAAGTAATAATAAATTAAAAGGATTTATTAAATGATTAGTATTTCAAATGAGCAGGCTGAATCTATTGTTGGTGGTTATAAGACTGTAGAAGTTTGGACTTCTCAACGTTATATTGCTGACCAGCGTAACTGTTTTACTGTGACTTCCCGTTATTCTTTAACGAAGCCAAATAAGCATAACGTTCAGAAAATTTATCAATGGTTGGGTTCAACCACCAAAGATAACATTCCTTCAATGTTGGCATCTTGCCCGACAAAAGAATGGTCAAATCGTTATTAATATTTAAATAATGAATAATTAAACCAGCCATTTTTGAATGGCTGGTTTTTTTTTGCGAATTATTTATTATCAACATGCAAAGTAACAACACTTTACGTACTCATTCACCCCTAAATCATCGTTTATTAAGGGGCGAGTAAGTACGTTTTAACGCGACTGAATGTAGAAGTTCAGTGCAGGACAGGATGCAATTAAACCCGCGCCATCACCCACGGAACCACAACCGGCAGTTGCGACAGCAGATACAACGCCAGCCCGATAAACGCGCCGACCAGCGTGCCGTTGATGCGGATAAACTGTAAATCCTTCCCGATATTCAGCTCGATTTGCCGCGACATATCCCGCGGATCCCAGCCTTTTACCGTGTCGCTGATGTGACGCGTCAGGAATTGCGCGAAGTCCGGTGCCATTTTCTCTGCGATGGTTTCCATTTGCTGATTCAGCGAACTGCGCAGTTTCTCGTCCTGCGCCAGCGCATTTCCCAGCCACTGGCCGGATTCCGTGACTTTCGCAAACACCCGCGAATCTTCGCTTTCCAGATCTTCTTTCAGCCAGTTGCGCATGTCGCCCCACAGCTGCAACACGTAAACATTCAGCTTCTCGTCATCTTTCAGATACTGCTTAATCTCTTCGGCTTTCTGCGCGGTTTCCGGGTCGTTTTGCAGCTTCCAGATAAAGTTCTGTACCGAACGGTCGAAGCCTTTGCGGAAAGCATGGGTTTTGTCGTTGCCCATATCATCGAGCACCGAATTCACCGCGTTCGACACCAGATCGGCACCGTTTCGCCCCAGCCAGCCGGTGGGCAGAAGTTTGGCGGTCAGCGGATGTTCGCGTTTCATCCAGCCGACAATTTGCGCGGAAATAAACTGCCGCGTGCTGTCTTTTGCCAGCAGGATTTCCAGCTGATCCATTGCCTGATCCAGCAGTTGCTGATGGCGGCCGCCTTTGGTCAGGCTTTCCAGCATGGTCGCAATAGACGTTGAAAGATCGATTTTATCGATGACGCGGTAAAGCGCGCGGCGGATAAGTTGCGCGATGCGCTGATCGTCCGTCACATCGAGAAAACCGCGGATCATCTTCACCGCGTATTTTGCGAAACGCTGCGCGTTGTCCGGTGCGTTCAGCCAGTCCGTGAGCATCCGCGCCGGATCGTGCTGGCGGATAAGATTGATAAGCGTCGCGGGCGCGAGGAATTTTTCCTGCACAAACACCGCCAGATTATCGGCAATTTTGTCTTTATTCCTGGGAATAATGGCCGTGTGGGACGCCACAAACGGCACCGGCACGCGGCGAAACAGCGCCACCACGGCGAACCAGTCCGCCATTGCGCCGACCATCGCGGCTTCGGAAATGGCTTTCAGGCCGGAAACCCAGAAGTTGGGCGGCAGGAAAAGGGTGATGACAAACAGGGCGGCGGCAATCAGCAGCAGCCCGAGCGCGTTACGTTTACTTCGGCGAAGTTCTTGTTCTTTATCCATTAGCTCAGTTTAGGAAGCGTCATGCAGGCTGTCAGCTTTTTTCTTGTCTGCGGCTTTGTTTTAGGAATGCGGCGGAATGCGCGGTGACCAGTTGCCGGAAGGCGCTCAGTGCGGGCGTATCGCTGTCCTGTCGCCAGGCCATATAGATTTCAGCGATGGCGTCAGGGTGGCTGAGCGGGCGGAATTCCAGACCGGGAAAACCCAGATGCCGTGCGCTGTCCGGCACAATCGCCAGCCCGACACCGGCGCGCACCAGCCCGAGAATAGTGTGCGTCTGGCTGCAATGCTGAACGTAATGTGGCACGACGTTCGCCCCGGCAAAAATCCCAGCCACGCAATCGTAAAAGTATTTTCCCTCAGTCGCGGAATACATGATGAAAGGGAGCCCGGCGAAATCGCGCACGCGCAGCCGGGCTTTGGCCGCAAGCGGCGACGCGGGCGGCAGCGCCACGCACAACGGTTCACGCAACACGCACTGATAGGCCAGCGGGAACAGCGGCACAGGCTGGCGGACAAATCCGATATCCAGCGTACGGGCAGCCAGCGCCTGAAGTTGCGCGGAAGAGACCATTTCTTTCAGGATCAGGGTGATGGCGGGCAGTTTTTGCGTCGCCAGCGCAATAATCTGCGGGATTTGCCAGTAACCGCTGACCGCCGTGAAGCCCATCATCAGACGTCCCATCTCGCCTTTTTCAACGCGCTTCACCGTCTCCTGCGCCTGTCCGGTGAATTCAAGGATCATCCGCGCGTCACGCAAAAATGCGCTGCCGGACGCCGTCAGACTGACATGCCGGTTGCTGCGTTCAAGCAGACGTGCGCCGAGCGCGTGCTCGAGCAACTGAATCTGACGGCTCAGCGGCGGCTGCGTCATAAACAGACGTTTTGCCGCCCGGCCAAAATGCAATTCCTCCGCCACCGCCACAAAACACCGCAGTTGATTTAATTCAATCATTCAATTTTTGACTTGTTCCATTGTCTTTTTAACTTAGACCGTATCGTCAGATGTTTCTACTCTGTTAATTAATTTGGATTTTTTAGATCTGGATGGCGTGGCCCAAACGCAAAAATTTGTGCATCAGGTCACAAAAAGCAGGGAGTGCACTCATAAGTCTGGAGAGAAAACATGACGTCCCCTACAGATGTGTCAGATACCCAAAATACGGCCACCCGTGAAGCCGCAGGCGAAAGTGCCAGACCGGGCCATTTTCGTTATGTCGTCCTTGGAATGATTTTCGCGATAACCGTGATCAACTACGCCGACCGCGCCACGCTGTCGATAGCCGGTACGGAAGTGTCACGGGTTCTCAGCCTCGATCCGGTGATGCTCGGCATGGTGTTCTCGGCGTTCGCGTGGGCTTACATGATTGGTCAGATCCCCGGCGGCTGGTTGCTGGATAAGTTTGGTGCACGGCGTGTTTACGGGTGCAGCCTGGTGCTGTGGTCGGTGTTTACAATGTTGCAGGGCACCGTGGGCTGGTTTGGCGTCAGCGGGATTTCCGCCGCCATCATGCTGTTCTTCCTGCGGTTCATGCTCGGACTGGTGGAATCCCCGGCGTTTCCGGCCAATGCGCGCATCGTCGCCTGCTGGTTCCCGACCAACGAACGCGGAACCGCCACCTCGCTGTTTAATTCGGCGCAATACATGGCGATTGGCGTTTTTACGCCGATTATGGCGTGGCTCACACACGCGCTCGGCTGGGAACACGTTTTTCTGTGGATGGGCGCGGTGGGGCTGATTGCGGGCATTGCGTGGTTTGCCTTTTATAAAGAACCGCACAGCAGTCCGTACATAAAACCGGCAGAGCTGGAGCATTTGCGCGCCAACGGGGCACTGGTCGACCTGGAACTCAACCGCCGCGCCGCACGGCAGAAATTCACCTTCGGTGAAGTGATGCAGCTATTCCAGAGCCGTACGCTGTGGGGCATTTATATCGGGCAATATTGCATTACATCGATGAGCTATTTCTTCATGACCTGGTTCCCGATTTACCTGATCAAAGGACGCGGGATGACGGTGATGCAGGCGGGCTGGGTGGTGGCGTTACCCGCCATTTGCGGTTTCACCGGTGGCGTACTGGGCGGCGTGATGTCGGATTACATGATCCGCCGCGGGGTCAGCCCGTCGAAAGCGCGTAAAACACCGTTCGTGCTGGGCATGTTTTTTGCCGCCATGCTGGCGATGGCGAATTTTGTGTCCACGGACGCGGCAGTGATTGCGTTAATGACGCTGGCCTTCTTCGGCAAAGGGCTTTCGGCGATTGGCTGGGCGGTAATGTCAGATACCGCGCCGGAAAAAATGATCGGCCTCAGCGGCGGCGTATTCAACTGCCTGGGCAACGTCGCGGGGATAATCACGCCGGTGGTGATTGGCTATATCGTCGCCGTCACCGGTTCCTTTAATTACGCGCTGTGGTTCGTGGGTGCGCACGGTTTACTCGGCATGTTTGGCTATCTGGTGGTCGCCGGAAAGTTCGAACGCATGGTGATCCGCCCGGAACCGCGCCTAAAATGAGAATTGTTCTTGATATGACAAGGTGTGTCATTAAACTGCGTGCAGCATTATTCCCCTGCATTCAGAATGAGACCAATTCATGGAGTTGTTACGCGTTGTATTTAAACAATATCGCTGGCCGTTTTTAGGCGTAATGGCGCTGAGCCTGCTCAGCGCCATACTGGGCATCGGCCTGATCGCGTTCATCAATCTTAAACTGATTGAAACCACGCAGGGTTCCCTGATGGTTTTGCCGCAGTTTCTCGGATTATTACTGCTGCTGATGGCTGTTACGCTCGGCTCTCAGCTGGCGCTCACCGTGCTCGGCCACCACTTTATCTACCGCCTGCGCGGGCAATTCATCAAACGTATTCTGGATACGGACATCGAGCGCATCGAGCAAATCGGTAACGCGCAACTGCTCGCCAGCCTCGGCAGCGACATCCGCAATATCACGCTGGCCTTCGTGCGTTTACCGGAACTGGTGCAGGGCATCATTCTGACCATCGGCTGTGCGGGCTATCTGGCCTGGCTTTCCCCGGAAATGCTGCTGGTCACCGTTATCTGGCTGCTGATCACCATTTTTGGCGGTTTCAAACTGGTCTCACACGTTTATCGCCATCTGGCGAAAGTGCGTGACGCCGAAGACAAGCTGCAAACGGATTACCAGAAAGTGATTGAAGGGCGCAAAGAGCTGGCGCTGAACCGCGAACGTGCGCGCCATCTGTTCGACGACGTCTATCGCAAGGACGCCGAAGAATACCGCCATCATATTATCCGCGCCGATACCTTCCATCTCAGCGCCGTGAACTGGTCGAATATCATGATGCTGGGCGCGATTGGCCTGGTGTTTTTCATGGCGAACACGCTCGGCTGGTCAAATACAGACGTCGCCGCGACCTATTCCCTGACGCTGCTGTTCCTGCGTACGCCGATGTTGCAGGCCGTGGGCGCGTTGCCGACGTTGCTCAGCGCGCAGGTGGCTTTTGGCAAACTGAAAGCGCTGAAACTGGCCGAACACAATGACGCATTCACACCTGCGGTTGCTGCGAAAAACTGGCAAACGCTGGAGTTGCGCGACCTGACGTTCAGCTATGCCGGGAAAGAAGAGGGGGCAGGTTTTGGTATCGGGCCGCTGAACCTCCGGATTTCCCGTGGCGAGCTGATTTTCCTGATTGGCGGCAACGGCAGCGGAAAATCCACGATGGCGATGCTGCTGACCGGGCTGTATCAGCCGCGTTCCGGGCAAATCCTGCTCGACGGTGTGCCGGTCACGGCGGAAAACGCCGAACAGTATCGCCAGCTTTTCTCGGCGGTCTTTACCGATTTCCATCTGTTCGGCCAGCTCATCGGCCCGCAGGGCAAACAGCCGGATCCGCTGCTGGTGGAAGACTGGCTGCAACGCCTGAACATGAAAGAAAAACTTCAGTTCACCGGCAACGAAGTGACCAACCTTCAGCTTTCTGCCGGGCAGCGAAAACGCGTGGCCTTACTGCTGGCGGCGGCCGAAGGGCGCGACTTCCTGCTGCTCGACGAATGGGCGGCAGATCAGGATCCGCAATTCCGCCGGACCTTCTACCGCGAGCTGTTGCCACAATTGCGCGATATGGGTAAAACCGTGCTGGCAATCAGCCACGATGATCACTATTTTGAACACGCCGATCGTTTGCTGGAAATGCGTCAGGGCAAACTGAAAGAACTGCACGGGCAGGAGCGCGCCGATGCCAGCCGTGATGCGGTCGCACAAATCGGCCTTTAACCGTTTATAAAAAGGAACAGGAATGAACTGGACTGAAGGGGTGGCGTGGGGCGTCAGTGCCGTCGTAACAGGCTTACTGATCGGGCTGCTGCATAAAAAAGGCGTGCTAAGCCGCGTGCCTGCGGTGATCGTGTTTCTGGTGTTGTTTATCGGTGGCAATCTGCTGTGGAGCGCGGTGATAAAGCCGCATCTTGCCGGTAACCGTGAGGAGCAAAAGGTCGATCAGGCGCTGGCTGAACTGCCGCTTTACACCACGATAAAAGCGCAGGAACCGGCGCTGTACGCGCAGATCCGCAGCAATATTCTCAAGCTTCGTAAAGAAGGTAAATCGCAACAGGACGCCATTAATACGGTGAAACCGATGGTCTCTGTATTGCTCACGCAGCGCATCAGCCATGCGCCGGATGCCAACGTGAACGAGGCGATGCAGGTGAATCTGGAAGAGATGCAAACCTTGCAGGCGCGCAAGGACGGCAGCTGCTTTAAGTTCCTGTATCCTCAGGTCAGCGGCGGTATTAATACCGCGCAGGTTCTGCCGCCGGAACTGTTCCGCAAAGATCTCAATACCATGAATGACTTACTGCTGGCGACCGGCAGCGGGCAGACCGAACAACCTGCGGCGGTCAGCACCGAACGCGTGATTGCCATGATGGCTCCGGTGCGTGAGGCGCTGGGTAACATGTACGGCGAGCAGTTGCAGATGTTCAGTGACCTGACCAAACCGGACGTCGATCGCGAGAAAGTTTGCGAGATTTCCATCAGCCTGTATTCCGGTATTCTTGCGCTGCAACCGGCAGACTCGGCGGCAATCTTGCGCCAGATGCTGGGCGCGAAACCCTGAATTTCCCGCCGGGCTGCGCGTCTGAACGTGCAGCCCGGCGCGGCCTGACGGCAACATAAACAGACAATCCCTACTATTCTTCTTAACAGGAAAGGGTATTCTTACGCCGTTCATCTAAAACACTTTTGTTTCGTAAAAAATAACGAGCTCCCGGAACCATCCTTCTATGCAAAAAATGTTTAGAGTGCCGTTTTTGTTACTGGCATTGTTGTCATGTCTGCTGTTAACGCCTGCGCTGAGTCAGGCCGATGATAGCACCGGTCAATCTGCCACCGAACAGCCGGTCAAAGTTAACGCCAGCACCGCGCTGCCCGCGTTGCAAAAACGTCTGGATCAGCTGAAACAGCAGGTCTCTTCGGCGAAAACCGATAAAAAATTCACCGGCCTGACCGATGCCGCGCAGGCACTGGCCGAAGACGCCGATAAACTGGCGGCGGCGCTCGCGCCCGATCTGACGCAGGTTCAGGCACAGCTCGATGTTCTTGGCCCTGCGCCTGCGCCGGGAACGCTGACCGAAACGCCTCAGGTGATCAGCCAGCGTAATAAGCTCAACAACAGCAAAACCCTTCTTACCACGCAGATTGAACAAACCAAAGCCATCAGCGTGGGCGCGCGGAACCTGTCTTCACAGATTTCCGGCCTGCGACGTGACGCGCTGAAAACCCAGATTGCCCTGAACACCGGCAGCATTCTGGGCGGAAATTTCTGGGCACCGTTGTTCAACCCTAACGATGACGATTCTGCACGCTTCAGCGATTTTGGTTCGCAGGTGAGCGATGCCTGGACGCAGGCGTGGAGCCCGGAATGGCGCGCCGGCTCGGGCATATATCTCCTGCTGGCACTGGTACTGGGCATCTTTGGCCGCCGCGTGCTGGATAAACCGATGAACTGGATCCTGCCGCGCTGGTTGCCGCAGGGCCGCTTCCGCCGCAGTTTCCTCGCCTGTTTCACCACGCTGAGCACCACCCTCACGCTGGGTTTCAGCGTTCAGCTCATCGGCTACATCTTTACCCGTCTGCCGGATACTTCCGCGTGGGTGAATGAGTTCGCCCAACAGCTGGTCGAGCTGACGTACTTCTCCGCGCTGATTGCCGGGCTGGGGATTGCGCTGCTGTCGAACAACCATCCGTCCTGGCGCTTGCCGGGCATTGCCGATCCGCTGGCCAAAACGCTGGCCTCGTTCCCGGTTTTGCTGGCCACCTTTATTTTCCTGTTCGGCATTATTGAGCAACTGAATAACCTGGTCGGTGCCAGCGTCGCCGCGACGTTATTCGGCAACGGTCTGGCCGCATTACTGGTGGCGCTCAACTGCCTGATTGCGCCGGTTCGCGTCAACAGAATGCGCCGCAAAATGAAAGCCGACGGCGAGCAAACCGAGGCCCGTTCCACGCTGGCCGGGCTGATTCATCTGGTCATCAGCATTACCGCTGTTGTGATCATGCTGGCGCTGGTGATTGGATATATCCCGCTGGCGCGTTTTGTCACCTTCGAACTGCTGTGGATCGGGCTGGTGCTGAGCTGCCTGTATCTGCTGATCCACTTCGTGGTGGATTTCTTCGAAAGCCTGTTCGCGCCGGGTACACACAGCGGCAAAATCATCAAAAGCACCCTGAGCGTCAATGACCGCCATCTGTCGCTGGCGGCCACGCTGTTCTCGGCCATCGGTAAAACTGCGCTTCTGTTGTTTGCCGCCGTTGCGCTGCTCAACGGGACGTTCGGCTCCACGACACCGCTGGAATTGCTGGCGAAAATTGTCGATATCTGGGGCGGTAAAGGCCTCGAAGGGGTCAACATTATTCCGGCGCACGCGGTAAACGCGGTGCTGTGTCTGGTGATCGGCTGGTACGTCCTGCGTTCCGCCCGCCGCTGGCTGGATAATGATTTCCTGCCGAAAACCATGATGGATCGCGGGATGCGCGCTTCTCTGGTGACGCTGTTCACCAACGTGGGCTACGTGCTGATTATCCTGCTGACGCTGTCGTCGCTGGGCATCGAGTGGAACAAACTGGCGTGGATCGTGAGCGCCTTATCGGTCGGTATCGGTTTTGGCTTGCAGGAGATTGTGAAGAACTTTATCTCCGGCCTGATCCTGCTGACCGAACGTCCGGTGAAAGTGGGCGACTTAATCAGCATCAGCGGTGTGGAAGGGGATATCCGCCGGATCAACGTTCGTGCAACCGAAATCCAGCTCAGCGATAAATCCACCGTGATTGTGCCGAACTCCCAGCTGATTTCTCAGAACGTGCGTAACGCCACTATGGGCAACGCGCAGGGCGTGGCGACCATCGCGCTGACATTCCCGCTCGACATCGACCCGGAACAGGTACGAAGTTTGCTGCTCGACGCTTACAACGCGCACGAACAAATCCTCGATACGCCTGCGGCGTCCGTCAGCTTTAAAGAGCTGGGCCCGACCGGCATCATCCTGAGCGTGACCGGCTACGTGAACAGCCCGCGCATTGTGAGCGGGACGCGGAGTGATTTGTTGTATGAGATCCTGAAGATGTTACGCGATGCGGGGATCAGCCTGAGTCAGACGCAGACAATGGTCATTGAGAGACCCGGGAGTGGGAGGAACGCCCAGGCAGAGGAGTCGTAAACTCTGTTTATTGGGCTTGTCGCCCGAAGTGGCTTTCAAGTTCAAGTTCAAGGTCGTGGGCGTCGGCCCACACCGACTTGGGGGGCGGCATATCGCCGCCACCCCCCAAGACCCCCCAGGCTCTTTCACTGCGCGCTACCGCTCGCTGGCACTGTTTCAGCAACTCCGGCAAGTGCCGCAAAATCCCGCCGCTTCGCGGTGCCCTTCACTCGGGTTACAAACCGCGCGAAAAGATACGCGGTTTTCCACCTCTCCCTGCGGCGCGATTTTTGAAAGCGGCCAGAGGCTATGCATTTCGGTTGATACATGCGGGCTGATTTTGATTTGCTCCTTCCCCTCTCACGAGGGGAAGGCCGGGATGGGGTGTTGGTTTTAGCGACTCAGAGGTTTGCTAAACCCCCTCCCGGCCTCCCCCTTCGCAGGGGGAGGAGCAAACCAAACCACTGTAATAGGGTGAAAAAGCCTCCAGCCGCTTTCAGAAAGCTTGCCGAGCGAAGTGTTTCGAGACCTGTGGCTCGAGCCGAGCGAAGCGAGACAGCGTCACGAAGTGACGACCCGAAGGGCGAGGCCGCAGGCCGAGTAACACCGAGAAAGGGAACCGCGCAGCGGCAAGTTTTCGCGGCAATAACTGTGGTTGCTGAAACATAGCCAGCCAGCGATAGCGCGCAGTAAAAAAGACGTGGAGATTCCAAAGAGGGTTCGTCATAACCCTCTTTGGTCGGTTTCGGCGCAGCGCGTTAAGTGATCACTATGATTGAAAAACCGAAATTTTCTCGATCCGCTGTCAGCCCCTCACTGCAAGTGTAAAAACCGAAACTTTCTCGATCCGCTAACAGCGCCTCACTGCTAGTGAGAAACCGAAGTTTTCCCACTTCTTCGCCTGTGTAGCAGCAAATACACCGCCGGTATGACCAGCATCGATAACAACGGTGCACTCAGCATTCCCCCAATCATCGGCGCAGCGATACGTTGCATCACTTCTGAACCGGTGCCGCCGCCCCACATGATGGGCAGTAATCCCGCCATAATCGTCGCGACCGTCATGGCTTTTGGCCGGACGCGCAGTACTGCGCCGTGGTGGATGGCGTCACAGAGTTCTTCCTCGGTCAGCGATTCGCCGGATTTCTGCTGGCGCTGAACGGCCTGATTCAGATACAGCACCATAATCACGCCGAACTCGGCGGCGACGCCGGCCAATGCGATAAAGCCGACGGCGGCGGCGACGGAGAGATTGTAATTAAGCAGATACAGCAGCCAGATGCCGCCGGTCAGCGCAAACGGCAACGTCGCCATGATCAGTGCCGCATCGCGCACGCTGCTGAAGGTGACATAGAGCAGGACAAAAATGATGAGAAGCGTGACCGGCAGGACGATTTTCAGTTTTGCCGTCGCACGTTCCAGATACTCAAATTGCCCCGACCAGCTGACGGTGACGCCTTCCGGCAATTTCACCTGCTGATTCACCGCCTGCTGCATATCTTCCACCGCAGTTTTCAGGTCGCGTCCGCGCAAATCGACATAAATCCAGTCCGACAGACGGGCGTTTTCACTTTTCAGCATCGGCGGCCCGTCGGTGACATTGACCGAAGCCAGCGCCGACAGCGGCACCTGCGCGCCGGACGCGGTCAGTACCGGCAGATCACGCAGCGCCTGCACGTTGTCGCGCAGTTCACGCGGATAACGCAGGTTGATCGGATAGCGTTCGCGGCCTTCCAGCGTTTCACCGATATTTTCACCCCCGACCAGCGTTGAAACCAGCGACTGCAATTCGGCAACCGTGACACCGTAACGCGCAGCTTCACGCCGGTTGATGTCGATGTCCACATAGCGGCCGCCCTCGAGACGCTCGGCGAGCGCCGACGTCACGCCGGGAACTTGCTTCACGATATGCTCAATTTGCTGCGCCACCTGCTCAATCTGCGCGATGTTATTACCGTTCACCTTAATCCCCACCGGGCTTTTGATGCCGGTCGCCAGCATGTCCAGCCGGTTGCGGATCGGCGGCACCCAGACGTTGGCGATGCCCGGTAATTTCACCGCGTTATCCAGCTCCGTCACCAGTTTGTCCGGCGTCATGCCGGGCCGCCACTGGTCGCGAGGCTTGAAGCGGATCGTGGTCTCAATCATGGTCAGCGGCGCGGGGTCGGTGGCGCTGTCGGCGCGTCCGGCCTTGCCAAACACGCTGGCGACTTCCGGCACGGTTTTAATCAGCCGGTCTGTTTGCTGTAATAATCTCGACGCTTCACGGGCGGAAATCCCCGGCAGCGTGGACGGCATATAGAGCAAATCGCCTTCGTCGAGCGGCGGCATAAATTCGCTACCCAGTTTTGACAGCGGATAAAGCGACACCAGCAGAAACAGGCCGCTGCACACCAGCGTGGTTTTCGGGCGTTTCAGCACGGCAGAAAGCACCGGCTGGTAAGCGGAAATCAGCCAGCGGTTGATCGGGCTGGCGTTTTCATCCGGGATTTTGCCCCGAATAAAATAGCCCATCAGCACCGGCACCAGCGTGATACCAAGTCCGGCGGAAACGGCCATGGCGTAGGTCTTGGTAAACGCCAGCGGCGAGAACATCCGGCCTTCCTGCGCTTCGAGCGAAAACACCGGAATAAACGACAGCGTGATGATCAGCAAACTGCAAAACAGCGCAGGCCCGACTTCGATGGCAGCCCGTTCCGAAACCTGCCAGTAATCCGCGGATGACGGCTTCTGGCCGGGATGATCCTGTCGCCATTGTTCGAGCACTTTGTGCATGTTTTCAATCATTACGATCGCGGCGTCCACCATGGCACCGATGGCAATCGCAATGCCGCCGAGCGACATAATATTGGCGCTGACACCCTGATAATGCATGACGATAAACGCGCCGAGAATACCGAGCGGCAGCGTAATGATCGCCACCAGCGCCGAGCGGAAGTGGAACAGAAACAGCGCGCAGACCAACGCCACGACGATGAATTCCTCCACCAGCTTGTGCGACAGCGTTTCGACGGCGTGTTCGATCAGCGGCTGGCGGTCATACACCGGCACGATTTCCACACCGGCGGGCAGCGTACGGGCGAGGGCGTTCAGACGCACTTTCACCGCTTTCAGGGTTTCCAGCGCATTTTTGCCCGAGCGCATGACGATAACGCCGCCCGCCACTTCGCCTTCACCGTTGAGTTCCGCCACGCCGCGCCGCAGTTCCGGGCCGGTGCGCACGGTCGCGACGTCAGACAGCAGCACCGGAATGCCGCCGTTGACGGCCACGACCACGTTGTTGAAATCATCCAGACTTTTCAGGTAACCGGAGGTGCGCACCATGTATTCGGCTTCACCCATTTCCAGCAGCGATCCGCTGCTTTCCTGATTAGCGCTTTGCAGGGCGCTGACCAGTTGCTGATGTGTCACGCCGCGTGCGCGCATCCGCTGCGGGTCAGCGACCACCTGATACTGCCGCACCATGCCGCCGATGCTGGCAACTTCAGAAACGTTGGGCACCGTTTTCAGATCATAGCGCAGCGTCCAGTCCTGTAACGCACGCAGCTGTTCGAGGCTGTGTTGCCCGGTTTTATCGACCAGCGCGTATTCATAAATCCAGCCGACGCCGGTGGCATCCGGTCCCAGCGACGCTTTTGCGCCCGGCGGCAGCGAGGACTGCACCTGGCTGAGATATTCCAGCACGCGGGAACGCGCCCAGTAAGGATCCGTGCCGTCATCAAACAGCACGTAAACGTAGGCATCGCCGAACATCGAAAAGCCGCGCACGGTTTTCGCGCCGGGCACCGACAGCAAAGTGGTGGTCAGCGGATACGTGACCTGATCTTCGATGATTTGTGGCGCTTTGCCCGGATAACTGACGCGCACGATCACCTGTACGTCGGAGAGATCCGGCAGGGCGTCGAGCGGGGCCTTTTGCAAAGACCAGATGCCCCAGCCCGCCATCATCAGGGCGGCGAGCAGCACCAGAAGCCGGTTGCGCAGCGACCAGCGGATCACGGTAGCAATCATAAGTGGCTCCCGTGCTGATGGGCATCTGGCGTGGTTTCAGCATTGGCCGCCGCAGGCAGTGCGCTGCGCAAGCTGGCTTCTGAATCAATCAGGAACTGGCCGGAGGTCACGACAGACTGGCCGTCGCTGAGGCCGGAAAGGATTTGCGTCCAGCCGTCGCGCGTTGCCCCTGCGGTGACCGTCTGCGGCGTGAAATGCCCGTTGCCGTCGTCGAGCAGCACGGTATTGCGGGTGCCGGTCTGAATCAGCGCTTCCTGCGGAATTGCCAGCACCGGCGTTTGTGCCGGTGCATCCAGCGTCAGGGTGAGATACATGCCGGGGCGCAGCTTTTGCTGCGGATTATCAATCACCACGCGGGCTTTCAGCGTACGGTTGACGGCGTCGGCGTCGGGCAGCAATTCACTGACCACGCCGCGAAATACGTCGCCCGGCTGGTTGTCGCTGTTGCCGCTGACCTTGCTGCCGACCTGAACCTGCCCGGCGGCAGACGGCGGATAATCCATCACAATCCACACCTGTTTCAGGCTGGTCAGCTCAAACAACGGCTGCGCGGCGGCCACCTGCGCGCCCTCACGCACACTGAGCTGGCTGAGATAACCGTCTTCCGGTGCCACGACGTCAATGCGCGTCTGCGGCTGGCCGGTTTTATCGATACGTCTGAGAATATCCTCCGGCATAAATTGCAGTGCCAGACGCTGGCGGGCGGCGGCGCTCAGGCTGCGGTCCCCGAGCCGACGCACCGCCAGATATTCCTGCTGCGCGGCGGTCCAGTCGGGGATCCACAGCGTCGCCAGTTTCTGGCCTTTTTTTACCTGCTGCTGGCTGGCGGCAACGTAGAGTTTTTCCACCAGACCGCCTGCGCGGGCAGCCACCGTGCGCAGGCTGCGTTCGTCGGCAGTGACCGTGCCGTAAACATTCAGCGGGGAGGAAATAATGCGGCGCTCAGCTTTCGCGCTGCGCATGCCGAGATTTTGCTGCTGACGGGCGCTGACCGTGACGCCGCCGTCGTCGGCCACTTCGTCGGCGTAACGTGGCATCAGATCCATATCCATAAACGGCGATTTGCCCGGCTTATCAAAACGCTGATCAGGCGTCATCGGGTCATACCAGTACAACACTTTTCGTCCGGCAGGCGCAGACGCCGTTTTTGATTCATCAGGCGCATTATGGCGTCCGGCCTGGTAACCCACGGCCAGCGCGGCCGCGACGCAAAGCGCCAGCAGGCCGTAAGTTTTTACGGTAGTCATCAGTTGTTCTCCTGAGGTGCCAGATAGCGCAGGGCGACCCAATAGCGGGCGACGTCAAGTTCGGCATTTCGCTGGGCAATCTGGCTGTCGAGCAGGCTGCGGCGGGCTTCCAGTACGTCATTCAGGCTGCTTTTTCCGGCGCGGTATTGCGCCTGAATCACGCTGACGCGCTGTTGTTGCAGCGGAACAACATCATTTTTCTGCCGCTGCCACAGGGTACTGGCCGCCTGATATTGCGCCAGCAGCGTGGTCAGTTGCGCCTGATGTGTGCGGATGAGCTGCGCCAGCCGGTCATTGCTTTCCATGGCCATCGACTGATCGGCGGCGTGATCTTTATCCTGACGTGATGCGGTAAACAGCGGCAAATCCACAGTGACCATCACGCCCGCGAGGTCGTCATAATTGTCGGCACGGCGGCCGTAATAGACTTCAACGCCGATATCCGGCAGTGCGGCAATCGCCGATTCGGATGATTTGGCCTGCGCCACTTCCGCCTCGCGCCGCGCCTGAAGAACTTCAGGGTGCTGGCTGATGCTGTCGGCCTGCATGGCTTCGGCGGGCAGTTCGCTGACCGGCGGAATGGCACCGAGAATTTCGGGCTGATCGATGCCGGTCAGCTGGCTCAGCCGGGTGCGTGCCAGCTGCACGTCGCGTTCGGCTTCGGTGAGTTTGTCCTGCATGCTGATGAGCGTAAGACGTGCGTCGAGCACCGACGCAGGCAGGGCGCTGCCACTGCTGACGCCGCCGCGCTGAACGCCAATCTGCCGCTGGCTTTCATCCACCAGCGCCTTCAGCTGCTTCACGGTTTCATTGCCGATAGCCAGTTCCATCCAGGCCTGCGCCGCGTCGCGCTGTAGCTGGGCACGGATGCTCTGGCCATTCGCCGCCGCCTGCCGGGATTCGGCGCGCAATGTGTCTGCCTTACGCTCGCGCTTACTGCTGCTCACGTAATCCTGCATGATGCCAATCCGCTCCATGGTCATGCCTTCGCGGGTGAAACGCTGGTCGTTACTGCCGCCGACGGGCAGGTTTTCAATCCCAAATTTCAGCTTCGGATCCGGTAACTGCATGGCGGAATCCGCCCGGTTTTCCAGTGCGTTAATCTGATGACGGCTGGCAGAAAGCTCCGCCGAATATCCCTGCGCGGCCACCAGCGCCTGCGGAAGAGTTACGGGTGTGGCAAAGGCGCTGACCGGCATAAAAGCCAGCAGCCAGTGCCACGTCACCCGGGGGTGACGCGGTAAATTCAACATGGTGTTCTCCCGTTTAGCGTTTCAGCGGTGTCAGTGTCTGCAACTGATAAGCCGTGTCCGTTTTGACAAAGCTGAACGCCACCGGCGTACCGGCGGGCAGGGAGTTCGCGGCGATTTCCGGCGGTAACCGGAAATTCATGGTCATGGCAGGCCATTTAAGGGCAGGAATGGCGTGATGAGAAATCCCCACGCGGTCGGATTGCCACTGCGTGATCACACCTTCAGATTCATAGATCTGAACGTTTTCCATCGCCATGGTGTGGCCGTCCATTTGCATCGTTTCTGCAAAGGAATAAGCGGAAATAAAGAAAAGACTAAAGACAAAACTATTTAAAATTGTACGCATGGGAATAACTCCAATACTGTCATATCAGATAAACGCCGTTATTACGGCAGATAAATAAGATTATTCAGATGCAAGGAGATGCATCCGCTGACAGCAGGGGCTATTCCCGGTATCGGCAGAACTGAACTTCAGCAGGCGGGGATGTGACTTGTGGCGCTACCCAGTCGGCGGTGGTGACCGCCACGCTGGCATTAAGGGTAATGACGGCGAGTGCCGGGACAACCGGAAGCGCCACAATGGGCACATTTCCGCTGTCTGACTGGGTTCTCTCCGGCACGCAGTGCTTTTCACACAGCACTGACTGGCTTTGCCTATGCTCAGGCGAATCAGGCATTTGCATGTATTCGTTGTGCGACATCGTGGTGTTTTCCACCGGCGGGCGCATGTCGCACTGATGGCTGGCGAGGGCCAGCTGAGAATTCAACAGTAGCCAGCACAACGCGAACAGCAACGCACTGACCCACTTGCCGGGCAAGCGCAGTGAATGCATAAACTGTGAAATCGCGGAACGCACTGACATATGAAGGTTATTTCCGGAAGGAAAGATGCGAACGAGTATATAAGGAAATAACGCGCAGAGGGAAGGAGAAATAGAATAACCCGGCGGTAAATTTGTCAGGATAATTAAAGAGAGCGAATAACAGCGGCTTCTGTTATTCGCATGTTAATTAACGTGCGGCTTCAGGTAATAATATCAGAGCCAGCCCGATTTTTTGAGTTTCCAGTATAACCATGCGCAACCGGCGACCGTGACACCCAGCGTGACCGGATATCCCCACCAGTCGTCCAGCTCCGGCATGTTTTTAAAGTTCATGCCGTACAGGCTGAATATCACCGTCGGGATCGCCAGAATCGCCCCCCAGCCCGCGAGGCGCTGCACCACTTCATTCTGATGCACCGACACCAGCGCCAGATTCACGTGCATGGCGTTCGAAAGCATTTCGCGCATATCGTCGGTGGTGCGGATCACCTGATTCGCGTGATCCTGCACGTCACGAATATAGGCACGCAGGCTTTTTGGCATCAGCTCTTCATAATGGTGGCTGAGCTGGTTACAGATATCTTCCATCGGCACGGCAGCGTTGCGCAGCGAAAGCAGATCGCGGCGCAGTTTATACACCTGCTGCACGGCCTGCTGGTTAAACGTGTTCTGGAACATCAGCTTTTCGATGGCGTCGAATTCTTCGGTGTAGCGGTGCAGGATTTCCAGGTAGTTATCGACGATGGAATCCAGCACGCAATACAGCGCGTAAGCCGGCCCTTTGCTCATCATGTCCGGGCGTTCTTCGGCGTGTTTGCGGATTTGTTTGTAGCTCGAGGATGCGCCGTGGCGGATGGTGATCAGAAAATTTTTGCCGAGAAACAGATGCGTTTCGCCGTACTCGATCGTCTCATTCACCTTTTGCGCGGTGTGCGTGACGATAAACAGCGACTCGCCGTACTGCTCGATCTTCGGCCGCTGATGGGCGGTGAGCGCATCTTCAATTGCCAGGTCATGCAGCCCGAACTCTTCCTGAATACTGCGCATGTACGCATCTTCCGGCTGCCACAAACCGAGCCACACAAAGGTGTCCGGCTCTTTCAGCACTTCACTGATATCTTCGACGGTGACTTCCTGCAACCGCTTGCCGTCACGGTAGGCAACGCTGTTGATCACTGAATCGCAGCTGGGTTTTTTATCTTCGTTAGAAATGTCGTTCATTTTTTACCCGATTGTTATTCAGACGAAAATCCCGCCCGCAGGCAGGATTACTTTCAATGTCTGAACAGAATAGCGCAGTCTGATGGAAATGCGTTTACCGGGGTTCTGAAAAGGGTGTTTCAAAACAGGCCAGCTTTACCTGACGTGTTTTTTATCCCGGATCCGCCCCAGCTTCATCGTTACCTGATCCGGCATTTCATCCAGATTATCCTCGCGCAGCCCCAGCACCACGTTATAACCCATCAGCAGTGAACGGTCGCCGAGGCGCGGCAAAGGAGCCAGTTTCATCGGGATAGTCAGCGTCAGGCTGGCATCGTAGTCACACCCCAGATAGACGCGCATCAGGGTAAAGACATCTTCCCGCAGCTGGCCGCCGGGCAACCAGCCTCTGGCTTCTGCCGCGTCTTCGGTAAACATCTCAACGCCGATGCAGTAGTTTGCATCCGTGATTTCACTGCCCAACACCAGATGATCGCCCAGTTTTTGCTGGGCTGAAAACGTGAATTTCGCCCGTTTCCCGGCAGGCATTCGTGTGATTTTATGCGGTTTGACCGTCACCTGCGTATTCGGGGCCTGCGTGCGGATCACACTGGCGATACCTTCCGCCGTCCGTGTGGTTCTGACCAGCGGTTGCAGTATGGCCAGCAGCCGGGAGGCGGGGACATCACCGCTGTCGGTGATGCCGGCCAGGGCCATCAGGCTGCGCGATGTTTTGTCGGTGCCGCCGTGCTCAAAGGAGGCAGGGTAACTGTACTTTCGCCAGATGCGGTAAAACTGCGTCATCATCCGGTGGTTGAAAATGTCTAAAAAGGCTTCCAGCCCTTCATGGCCTTCGCGCCGCTGGGCAATGTCATCGATGTAACGGGTCGGCAACGGGGAATCCACGCCGTACAATCCCATAAACGTGGTGCGCACCGTCGGCGGCGCGTCTGGTCGTTCCGGATCCGTTTCTACTGCTTTCAGCTCGCTGACCGGAAAACCCATTCCGGGGTGCGGACGAAAACGCACCGGGTCGTCTTTCGGCGTGAAGGTGCTGCCTATTGGTTTCTGAGCAGACAACTGTTTTTCCAGCATCTGGCAAAAGCGATAGAAATTAAAGGCGTGTGAGCGGTCTTTACCGTCCTTGTCACGCCAGAATTCCTTCAGGACGTCCTCTTTCTTTTTTGCATGGTCATTAAAATCATCTGGCGTCATCAGAACAGCACCCGTGTCAGGCGTCGTTCCGGCCACGCCCATTGTGTTCCGGACTGACTGAGCGTCACCGTCAGCTGCGTGAAGCGGCGGATATCGGCGTACTGGGTGTAAAACTGCTCCAGAACCTCACAAAACAGCAGCGCGTCGCCGTGCCCTAAGAACAGATGTTCATCCAGCGTCACGCGGATCGCCACGCCGTGCCAGCCTTCGGCAGGGTAATGTGACGGCTTATATTCAACGTGCGTAATGCCCGCAATGCGACGGGCATTGTCCGGATCATGCGTCCAGTCCAGCAGCGTCAGCGCGTGACGCAGCGTTTCGATTTCCATCAGGCCGGCAATGGCCTGCGGATGAAGTAATGACAGCACCTGCCACTGATAAAGTTCGGTGCCCGGTGGGTAATACGGCATGGACGGGCGCGTGCGGGGCGCACATTTCAGCTCAAGGTTACCGAGGGCCATTTCGCCGTCGAAGACGCTTTCCTGTAACGCCATGCGCGGGTACGCGCCGTTGGTGCAGGTCATGTTCAGGCGCATTTTCAGGCCGTCCTGTTCAGCATGCGTCCGGCCACCGAGCATCAGAATGGTTTCGTTCAGCCCGGACGTGCCGCGGTACATGCGGGTGTGGTAATAACGGTCGGGCCAGGACTTTTCATATTTCAGCATCCCGCCTTTCTGGCGGAACTGGCTGTAGGGCACATAGCTGAATTCGGCGTTGTCTTCGGTGACTTCCGCGACATCGTTTACTGCGTAAATCTCGGTATGGCCGTCGCTCAGCCGGTGCGGCCGCAGGCGGTAATCGCTGACCGCCGTGGTCACGGTCAGCGGCTGAGCCAGCAGGCGGAACAGGTTTATGACCGGCACGCAGTGCATGCGGATGGCATCCGGCGGCACGGCCAAATCGTACGGCCAGCGTTCGCAGAGCGTCACCTCGATATCAAATGCCGTGGTCTCCGGCGGGAAATTCAGGGTTTCCAGCCCGCGCAGCTGCATAAAGAAATAACGTTCGGGTGAGGTGAAATACTCCAGCCACGGGCGCACTTCGCCGCACAGCGCCGGGCTGTTGCTTTCCGGCCACAGGCTTGCCTCACTTTCGGTCTGCCAGCGCGGGATAAATTGCGCCTCCACCGGCATCAGCCCGGTTGATTCCAGCCAGAACCGCACGTTCACCCGTTTCACCTGACGGCTGAGGGCCAGATACAGCGCCGACTGCAGCACGCGGTCGCCGTTAAGATACAGGCTGAGATCCTGCCAGTCGGCGGGGCGGATTTCGGTCAGCGCGGGCAAGGTGAAGCGCAGCCGCAGCGCCTGCTGTCCTTCATGCAGGGTGCAGAGCGACACATTATCGAGCGCAAACGGATGCACTTTCAGCGGTCGGACGGTGCGGTAGGCGCAGCGCTGGCGGTCATTGCCCGGCGGCTGGGTGAACAGTTCGCTTTCTGCCGGTAATACCTCTTCGCGCACGTGCAGCTCCGGCGCGGCGGGCGTCAGTTCGACCACGGCGGTGGAGGGCAGCGTGCGGTTAATCACGGGCAGGAGATGCGAAAGCAGCGGCTCGGTCAGTTCCGGAATGTCGTCATCAATCTTCTGCCGCAGTTTGGCCATCATCAGTGAAAAGCCCTGAAACAACCGCTCGACCGATTCATCACGCGGCACCGGGCTGTCATCCAGACCCAGCGCACGGCCCAGCTCCGGGAATTCTTTCGCAAACTCCAGCCCGGCTTCCTTCAGGTAGCGCATTTCGCCGTCAAAATATTTTAAGAAATCGTCTTCCATGTCGTTACCTGTGTTAACGGAATATCGTGTCGGGGAGCCGGAAGCCATCAAGGCTCAGCAAACTGACGGGGTCGTTCCCGGCGGTAAAGACCAGCCGGTAGTTGAGCGGCAGGCCGTCTTCTGCGGTCCAGACCACCTGATAATGAGTGTCGTCCACCGGCGAGATTTTGGCCTTCTTCAGCAGGCGGTAAAATGCCCAGGTGCCCGGCGTATCGAAATAGAGTCGCGCACCGGCGCGCACGCTGGTCCACACCAGTTCGGCATTGGGATAATAGGTGTCGCCCGGCCACTGAATATCCGTCCAGAACGGCATCTGATTAAAATACACCAGCTTCTGACCGTCGATGCTCAGTTCGGTCTGCACCACGTCTCTGGCCGTGCCCGCCTGCAGTTTGAAACGAAAACCCCAACCGTTATCGTTCAGCGCATGACCCAAACGGTCGAGCTGATTCAGCTTACTGAGAAAGGCCGGATTGATCGCCAGCCCCGGCGGCAGCTTGTCGGCCTTCTGCCAGCGGTTGTCTTTGTACTCCAGCACGCCGTTCAGGTGCTCGCGGATAAAACTGACAATCTGGCCCGTTTGCGGATTGATAAAATCATTCAGCGCCACCAGCGACGCGTCTTTCGGGCTGCCGGTGAAGGGGAAGGTGTTATCGAATTCTTTATGCCATGCTGCAGCAATCTTCTGCTGCCACCGCGCATCCATGCCTTTCACGCCGGTGGTCATCACGCCTTTCCAGGTCTGGCTGAGCGGCGCTAAAAAAAGCGCCTGCGCCATAGGCTGCCAGCCGTTGCCCAATTGAACACGCAGGCGGGCGGGTAACTCAGAGACCGTGTTATCGATTTGCGTGCCGCGAAACACCGATTGCGACAACGCCGCCGTGCCGCCGCTGGCCGCCGACAGGTTGCGCATCTTGTCGCGTAGCCCTGCGGTTTGTGACCGCCACGCAGATAACGTAAGTCCGTTGCTTTTACCTGCACCGGTCGCCATTGAAACGATGCCGCCAAACACCGGTTGCAGCGCGGGATTCAGCTCATTGCGCCGTGCGTTCGGGCTGCCTGCAAGACCCTGCCACGCCAGTTGTTTCATCAGGGCTATTTGCGGTGAACGGCTGACGTCAGAGGCGAGCGCCAGTTGTTCCGCCGGATCCGCCGCCGTGTGCGCCTTCAGCTGGTTCAGCGTTTTCTGCCACGCGGTGCCGTATTCGGCAAAGTAGCGCGCCGTTAACCGTTCACCCAGTGCGGCGGGTGACAGCGAGGTTTCCACCGGATGCCCCGGTTCTGCCAGCACCCAGCCGACCTGCTCCTGACGCTGTTTTACCAGCGCCGCAATCTCCGGCGCTATCGCACCTTCATACGCCTGACGGGTAAAGCTGCCCGGCACTTCTGCCCCGAGGGTAAACATCCCGCCGGTCTCCTGACCGTCAAGCAGCTGTGTCAGCGACAAATCGCCGAAGTTGCGCGACGTGCGGTAAATCAGGGAACCATAAAGTTTTTGTTCTGCGTCCGCGCCGCTCATGGCGTTCAGCAAGGCCGACCGCGCCTGAGCGACCGCCGTGCTGTCAGGCGTGATTTTCCAGTCAGGATGAAGCGCAAGCTGTGAGGCAAAAAAAGCAATATCCTGCGGCGCAATGTTATTCAGCAACGGCGTCAGCTGCTGTGCTAAGTACTGTTGTGCATCTGCATCCGTAGTTTTGTCGGGATGTGACAGCATCAGATAGGTTTTCAGGGCGTCATAAGACGGCGTGGGTGATACCAGCGCCGCGCCCAGCTGCTTCTGCGCCGGTTGAACGATAAGCCTCTCCGCCAGCGCCGGGTATTCCAGCCAGAGCGCGGGAAGCAGAGAATCCGTAACGTCCAGACCAAAACGGCGGTACAGCGGCGTCCCCTGTTCCTGCTGAGTCAGTAAGGTTTGCACTCTCTGTTGTAATGAAGACAAGACGGCAGGCGAGGGCGAGTTTTTTGCCTGCCGGACCTGCTCCGCGCTGCCGGTGACCAGCCGGTAATTACTGATGCCGGACACGATTGTACCAATGGCTAATACCAGCATCGCGGTCGCGGCGCTCCACTGCGCCATCGCCCGTGTATTTACGCCCACGGGATGTCCGGCGCGCCGGCTGATATTCGCGGCCAGTTCCTGCCAGACGGGTGAACTGGCGCACTCATGCGGGCTGTACGCCCGTAATGTCAGCGCCGGTGAAAACGCCACGCCGTACAGCGGCAGCGGACGATAGCTGTTCAGCAGCGGCTTGAAAGCCTCTGTCCAGCCAGCCAGACGGGCTTTTAAATCGCTGGCCAGTTGCAGCAAAAACGTATGCCGAAGGTTCCCGCTGATTTGTGCCATGCCCTGCGCGCGAAGTTCGGGGAGCAGGGATTCAACGGCGGACGATAAAGATTCTGAGGTCAGCCTTTTGTCTTCGAATACACCGGCCAGCTGCACCGCACGTTCCGGCTGCGGCCACTTCTCTTCGCGCCGGTCCAGCAGACAGACCGGCAGCTCCCAGCGCAGATGATTACGGACGATTTCGTAACCGCGAAGCACGGAATCTGCCTGCTCCGCCTGACTATAGTGCGTCTCATGGCTGACCAAGATCAGCGCATCGGCCGGGGCGTGAGGACGCAGGCGACGTAAAGCCTGAAGGTCTGCGATATGGCCCCCCGCGGCAAGCGAGCCACCCCACAACAGCACAGTATTGCCGACCGTCATCCAGCCAGATTGAATCAGCCCCGGCGCGACCGCTTCAATATCCGTCGCTTCGCCCATCACCAGCAGCCAGGGGAGTTTGCGTTTCCAGCGCAGGCCGTAGTGCCTGCTCAGACTTGTCCTGAGATGCGGGAAGTCAATGACCGGTTGTTGCTTTGGTGCTTCATCTCGCTCAACCGTGTTCGGTTTTAACGGGGCACTATATTCACTGGAAGAACCGAATAACGATATTGCTGAAAGCAGTAATGCCGTTATTGCGAGCAGGCAGAAGGCAATCATCAAAAATACCGGGATTTCGGTTTTTGGTGACAAGACATGGCTTTGCCCGATGATCACAAACAGGATCACCCCGAACATCAGCAACAGAAGCAAAACGCTGGCGGCGCGCAAAATCCCTTTGAACATTATGGGTTAATCCCTGAGTGACGCATTGGCGTCCTGTATAAATTGCGGTTTTTGGATCTTGTTAACCACAGCCCGAAGCGCAATGACGCTTCCGGGCAAGGTGATAAACAATGAAAAGACAATGGCGGTGAATCCCCAACCGGAAAATAGCCACTGCGGCCACGCATTTCCAAGACACCAAAACAGCACCAAATTGAACAGCAAACTTAATGCAACACATCCCGCAGGATAGGGGACCGGTGGCAAATTTTCTGTTGGATGGCTGATGACTGATTCCTGAGCACCCACAACCATCGCCCAGGCATTTTTTCCGTCATCGTGGATCAGCCACTGCCCACCCTGACCTCGTTCGACCATCAGCGCGGCGGCGCTCATCAGCAACGCGCCGCTGAGCGCACCGTATTGTTCATTATCTTTATCAAAGTCCAGCAGGCCGCCCATGGGCGCAGATGCGCGCAGTGGCAGTTTGAGTTCATAAACCAGAGTGCTGAGCTTTTGGCGCATGCTGTCTGCCAGCCCGCTGAACCAGACAAGGCGTATCGATTCTGTCGGTTGTTGCTGCATATCCCGCTGTTCTGTCAGTTCAGAAGCTAACCGGTCGGTTTTGACCGGCATTGCCCGGAACAAACGGGTCGCCGTTTTGCTCTCTGCGGCATTGAGCAGTGACGGCGGGACAAGCAACAGCGCAGTGGCAATTTCTGAAAGCGCTTCATCCGGTTTTCGGTAATGCATCGCGAGCATTAAAACGGGATGGCGGGAGGCAAGAACTGAGTCATTCCAGAGGGGAAAAAGCGAAGAGTCAGGCAGCAGGTTTACAGTGAATTTTTTAGCGGGGAAACGTTCAGCCAAAATTGAGTAAAGCTTATGCTGTTCGGCCTCATCAACCTCGCCAGAAGTTTGCAGATAAACCGACACATCTTCATTTTTAAGCGTGGTATTCAGCGTCGGGGCGATTTCATCAAGCAGGGCATGACATAAGCGTTCAAAGCGATTTATTCCCGGTATCAGGGTTTCTTCAGGAAAGAGAACCTTAGGCATACCGGCCACATCATCTGATGCCTCCGCCTTCTCAATACCCGCTTTACGCAACAGAAGCTGACTATCAGGCGTCAGCATGACGACTTTGACCACGCAAAGAGAGTCCTGCGCCCAGCGTTGCCAGGCGGCAGACGTATTATGCTGCCACCATAATGCGTTAAAGCAGCACAGCGCCTGAATTTCCCAACCCAGTAAATAGAGTGTCAAGAAAAACAACGTTCCCGCCAGCGCATAGCCCGTCAGCGGAAGATAAAAACCAGAAGCTAACGCAGGCAGGCCATCAGCAGGGGAATTGAGCACCACCCATGCCAGCGATGCCAGAAACCCGGCACCGAGGATAAAAACGCAAATCCACGGTGACCATGCGGCCGCTTTTTCAGGCACTGGCGCTTTCGGTACTGACCATCCCATCAGCCGATCTCCATATCCTGCAGGGTGGCAATCACCACGGAACCACATTCTGTTCTGAAACCGTGCAAGACGATCCCGCGTCCATTTTCTTCATAAGCAGAGGCATCACCCTCAGTGATGCGGTTAGTCCCATGTTCCGGACAGGTCACTGTGTCATTCAGTAATGCGGCTTTCTTGCCCGCTAATTCAAAACTGGATGAGGCCGAGGAAACTTTGCCACCGTGTGAGGTGGGATCTCCGAGTACTACGGCGAATTTGCTCATGTTAATAACCATATTCCCTGGCTTTAGTTCGTATGCGTTCTTCGAATTCTGCTTTATTTACTTCTGACAGGGTTTCTGTAGAAATAATGGATGGAATCGGAGGGATAGATAATTCCCCTTTATTAAAATAGTTGTCATAGCCTTTCGTCCAGTCTGCTCTGTCCCGCAGTTCTGCCATAAATGCCTTGTCCCAGGTTGCGTCACAGAAGCCGATCGGTAAATCGAAAGGCACGACTCTTTCCATAAAAATCGGACTGTTTGGCAAGGTACTGTGATCGGTGGGTTGCGAGATGTAGGACCCCACGCGGATACGGCGTTCGTCGTCCGTTTCCTCGCGCATGATGGGTTCATAAGCGTGCCCCCCGGCCATTACGCGATATTCACCGGTCTGCACCTGAATTTTGGGGTACAGCAACACATAGTTTGAAAAGGTGTCGTCGTTGGGGGTTCCGTCTGGTTTATATTGTCCCCAGGCCAGCCCTGTTCGAGATTTAGGATCTTCATCCCAATGTTTTCCAGTGCCGGGACGTATCTCGTCAAAATTTGCCATAAAAGATGCCGAAATAGGTTCTGGGACTTCTTCAGTATTAATATCAATAGTTTGAAGAAAATTAGGGGAGTTGTAGGTCAAAAGATCCCCGCCGTCATCCCAGAACGGTTTGCCATCAGGTAATGGCCAGAACGGCGTTTTAGGGTCAGGTGCAGTTCCGCAGGGGGTGGCGCGTGCCATCATCCGCTGAAACAGATGTTTTTTGTGAGCCGTAATAAGTTTGTGCGGCTCTTGCTTGCTGGTGTTCGGCAACCCTTGCCAGCCCAGGCTGAGTAGCGGAGAAGAGCCCATCACGCGGTCATGTGGGTTGCAGTAAATATAGAAGCGTCCGTGATTATCCCGCTCAGGGATCCAGCGGTCAGAGGTTACCGTTTCAGTGCGCTTCTGTTTTTTCGCCGCAGGATAATCCTGCCCGGAGGAAACATAATCATATTCTCCGGTTTCGACAGTGGTGACCTGAGGCTGCGCTGATTTATGCTTAATCAGTGGTGTCCAGGGCTTGTTATCTTCTGATTTTCCAACGAATAACTCGCTGTATTTTCGCGGGGGCAACGCTTGAGCCTGTTCTGCCACTTTATTGATGATGGCTTCCAGTGTTTGTTCGCGTGCTTTGTCAGATATAATTTCATTATCCGGCAAAGAAAAACTATCGGTCGACTTTGTTTCCATCGCATAAGGTGAATTAAGAATAAATAATGCATCCGGTGCTTTTTTTGCAAGAGCGGCTGCCCCCAGCGCGATCATGGTTCCCTGGCTGTGAGAAATAACACTCACGGTATCTCTCGGGTATTTGACCCGGATTAAATCCAGTAAATCGGCCAGCCGTTTCGCGGTATGAGCGTAATATTTACGCGGAGGCGCACTGGACAGTAAACGGTCAAAATCTGGGGCGAAGTCTTGTACCGTAATGGGAATATGGCGTAATTTTGCATTAAACCCGTTTTCCCCCCACAGAGAAACCAGATTATTGGTGCCGTTCTGGAACGGGCCTCCGCCCCAGAACCACGGCCCTTTGGTCTGCAGCGCTTCAGGCTTCAGCCCCTGTTTTTTTAACGCGTGGTAATCTTCGTTCTGCCGGTTAACCAGCGGAATGAGGTATCTGTCTTCTTCGCCCTTTGCTGAGCGGTATCCCCAGTAAAAACGGACTATCGGTGAGTTTCCGGCATTAACCAGTTTGCGGTCTTTCTTATAATTGTCAAAATCAGAGGGAACGTCACAATTATATTGATTGGGTTTCAAAGCATAGGGAGTACCTTCAAGTCCTAAACGGGTATTTAATCCCTTGCAAATATTTTTTTCAGCGTTGGCAAACCATTCGCCGGTAGAATTAACGCCATGCACAAAAATAATAATGCCAGGATAATGTGGCGGGAGTTGGCATTCAGCCCGGACTTTAACGTTATTAGGCGACAGACTGCTGCGAAAGTGGGGTTTCCCGTTATCATCATAAAAACAAGGTGCTTCACGTGTCGGTTCTTTAGATGTAGTCATTTTCGTTAACTCCCTGTCAGTCTGAAATGTATTTCACGCGTCGTGGTTTAATCGTGTTTTCACAATGGAAATGGTCATCCTGAGATACGTTGTTGAATTTAACACCTGAGGAACTAATCCACTCAGGATCATCCGATTCTTTAGGGATGGAGTATTTCTGATATTTTTCTTTTCGATTTGATACTTGAACATAAATAGCATCATCCGCAATAATGTTTGTGCGATATTCCGATGATGAAACTTCAAACTCTGCATTTTTTGAAGGGTTGTTGATGTTTTTATATACTATAGAGTAATTCAAAAATCCGTACTTATAGCTTTCATGCCGCATAGGATAGGCAATTACATCATCATTGGCGGCATAAATAAATTTTCCGTAAAACGATAAAGGGCCATTAAGCTGAGCAATGGTGACTTCGTTTTGAGGGCTTTTATCTGCCCCCTCATAGTCAGCCAGAATCTTAATTTTTTTATTTGTGTCATTGTAATAAACAAATCCACCCCTGCTACAATCCATATATTTTTCAAGCGTAAAGAAACGGTGGCCATCAATGCGATAAATAACCTGCGGTTCTACATCGATTTCAACATCACGGATAGCTCTGCCTCCGGAACCGCCGGGGAAACCCGCGCCAAAACTGCCGCCTATGGTCGGGATCGTTGAAACCACCACGTTCCACAATACCCATATCACAAAGATAACCACGGCAATGATCATGACAATTTTCAACCCAAGTTCAGTGCCTTCGCTTTTCTTTTCATCACTCATAATCAAGTTCCATTTTACTGTTCGTTGTTGTCATTTTCGTTAACTCCCTGTTAGTTGGAAATGTATTTCACGAGTCGTGGTTTAATCGTGTTGTCACAATGAAAATGGTCATCCTTGGAAACTCTTTTGAAGGTAACCTCTGAAGATTCAATCCATTCATAATTGTCTGATTTATTTGGAATAGAATATCTTTTATAATATTTAGGGTTGGGTTGTTCCTGGATGTAGATAGCACTTCCTGTGACGATGTTAGTGTTGTAATTTGACGGAGAAACCTCGAATTTTGTATTTTTTGAGGGGTCGCTGATGTTTTTGTAAGCTATGTAATAAGTGGAACTCCCGTATTTATAGCTCACGTCTCTGGTAGGGTAAGCAATCACATTATCGCTGGCTGCATAAACGAACTTACCGTTTAGTGCAAGCACATCATTCTCCTGCATCGTTGTAACTTCGTTTTGAGGCCTTTTATCTGCTCCCTCATAACCGGCCAAAACCTTAATTTTTTTATTAGTGTCGTTGTAATAAACAAATCCGCCGTTGTTACAGTCCAGATATTGCTCTAGCGTGAAAAAACGATGATCGTCAATACGATAGACAACCTGCGGATCTACATCGATTTCAACATCCCGGATAGCCCTGCCACCGGAACCGCCGGGGAAGCCCGCGCCAAAACTGCCGCCAACGGTCGGGATCATTGAAACCACAACGTTCCATAATACCCATATCACAAAGATAACCACGGCAATGATCATGACAATTTTCAACCCAGGTTCAGTGCCTTCGCTTTTCTTTTCGTCACTCATAATCAAGTTCCATTTTACTGTCGGCTGTTGTCATTTTCGTTAACTCCCTGTCAGTCTGAAATGTATTTCACACGTCGTGGCTTAATCGTGTTTTCACAATGGAAATGATCATCTTTTGATTTCAAGGGGTAATTAATATCTGAAGGCGAAACCAATTCGTAATCATCTAAATTATTTTGCGGGATTTTAATTTTTTTGCTGTATTTAGAGATTGTACTATCCTGTATAAAAATGGCGTCATTGGTTACGGTTGCAATTGCATCTATGAATATTCCGCCACTACTTGTTGTATTTGATGGGTTGTTGAAGTCAGTGTATCTTATAAAAAATGTTGAGTTCCTATACTTGTAATTAACATCTCTGGTTGGGTATGCAATGATGTTGTCATTGGCAGCAAAAATAAATTTACCTTTAAACGCCAAAGTATCATTTACCTGGCTCATTGACACTTCATCTTGAGGCTCTTTGTCTCCGCCTTTTGGCCCTGCGAATATCTTTATTTTTTTATTAGTATCATTGTAATAAACCAACCCACCGCTGCTACAGTCTTTGTATTTTTCAAGAGTAAAAAAATGATGATCGTCAATACGGTAGACAACCTGCGGTTCTACATCGATTTCAACATCCCGGACAGCTCTGCCACCGGAACCGCCGGGGAAACCCGCGCCAAAACTGCCGCCTACGGTCGGGATCATTGAAACCACCACGTTCCACAATACCCATATCACAAAGATAACCACGGCAATGATCATGACAATTTTCAATCCAAGTTCAGTGCCTTCGCTTTTCTTTTCATCACTCATAAATAAATTCCATTTTTAGATTTCCGCATCCCGATTCAAAACTGTCGGTGTCAGTACCTATGCATCAGTCATTTTCCCTTAGGGAAAACAGACAAAATCATATCGTCAACTATTTCAGATTGGGTTAATTCCGTTTCACCAGTCGCTGACGTCAGGCCTTCGATGATTTTCCCATCTGGCATAGTGATCCGATAAGGAACATTGCTGATGGGATCTCCGGTAAGTGAGTGACTGACAATAAATTTCTCGTCAAAGCTCTCCGGCTCAAACGATTTCATCGCGCTCTGCATGCTGGCTGGGCTTTGTTTGACGATGCCGCCATTTTTCACCAACAGTTTCCCCGGCCCGCCAATTTCAACGTTACCGCCTTTCAGTTTTATGTAGGCTCCGCCGCAGATCAGAACCAGCTCGTCCTGCGCTGTCACCGTCATTTTTTTGCCACTGGCAATATGCGTGTCGTCCGTTGACCAGGTGGTGAATTTCCCGCCCTGCGCCTGAACGTCGATATCGCCTTTGGCGGCAAACATTTTGGTGCCCTGGCGGCTGTATAGGCTGATTTGTTCACCGGCCGCAACGGTGAATTTCTTCGTCGCGCCGATATCCACCTGCTTACCGGCGGTCAGCGTCAGGCTGTCTTCGGCGTACAATTGCATGCTGTCCCCGCTGACAATACCGACGCCTTTTGGGGCGCTTAAAAGCAAAACAGCCTGCTGAAGTTTGTCGAGTTTCTGCTGTAACAAGGTCTGTTGCCGGTCGATGTCGGCGGCTAAAGCCTGGGCCTGTTGCGCGCTGGCGGACAAACTTTGCATTTCCACCCTCGCGCTGGAAAGCAGGGCTTTGGCCTGTTGCATATCCAGCTGCTGCCCACCGGCAGAAGCCTGCACGTCGGCAGAAATAAACACGCCTTTGCCGCCACGAACGGACACCCAGTCGTCGGTGCGCAGCTCTGCGCCGTGCCCGCGGTCTTTGCGCTTATCATCGACCAGCGCACCCAGGTTCAGCTGACTTTTGCCGCTAGCAGGCGTCGAAAGCTTGATGTGCTCCTTGCCCCGCGTGTCATCTAGTCGGAGCTTGTTATGTGCCGGCGTGCGTATGACGTTCCGCTTGTAATTGGGTAATGCCACATGGTCCGGATGGCGTGAGTCATGCAGCGCGTAAGCGATGTAAGGCCGGTCAACGTCGCCGTTCTCAAACGCAATCGCCACACCCGTGGAATCCAGCAAGGGCATATGAAATCCGTAGGTATCACCGGAATAGGGCTTCGCTAAACGCAGCCAGCAGCTTTCAAAGCCTTTCTGCCATTCGGTGCGGTCGAAGCCAAACTGAGCACGGTATAAACCGTCGGCATTAATGTGCGCGTAAGGTTCATCCGGGTGGGCGCTGGAGATACGGGCGGGCAGCGTGCCGGTGACCACCGGCCACGGCAACAGCGCAGGGCGGTACGGATGCTGTGTATTACGCGGAACGGCGGTGAAGGTCACAAAATAGGCTGTGTCGCGGGCGACATTTTTAGACTTTGTTGAAACAATCAGCAGGCCGTCGGGTGCTTCCGGCCAGTCCTTGCCCGGCGTGGTGATGATCATGCCGGGGCGCAGCGTCATGCAGTTGGATTTACCCTCAAACGTGATTTGTTCCGCGAGGTAGCGCTCCTGACGGCGTTTCGCGTACCACATCCCCTGACCGGGCTCGCTGCTGTATTCCTTGCCCGGCTCGGGATAAAACTCGCCCCAGCGGTAATCTTCGGCAACCAGTGCCGGATAGTCCGGGTTAGTGGCGGTCGTTGCGGACATATCGCTTTGCGCTGCCGGATAGAAATCGTCGTTAACCGTCACTGACTTGGGAATGGATTTACGGCTGACCGACATATCCCATACCGATTCCAGCCCGCCGTCGAACATGCCTGCCGGATTGCGGAACGGAATGGCTAACCGCTCCGGCCAGGCATAGGAATTATCGGCCAGCACCATGACGTCGCAGTTATTCTCTTCGTCATATTCGAAGAAGTACGAAATGCCACTGTCGGTCAGACGGCGCGCGATGTGCGCATATTCGCTTTCGCCGAACTGCATCATGAATTTCTTCAGCGGATACTGATCATGCAGCGCAAACCGGAAATCCAGCCGGTCCATGTTGTAACGCAGGAAGGTGTTTTCGGTCATGCTGATGACGCTGTCGTTCTGGTAAATCGCGTTATTGCTACCCTGATTTAAGCGGGTGAGGCGGTGTTCCAGCGTCGCGACGTAGCGGGTTTCATCTGAGGAGGTGTTGCACTGGCGAAACTGAGTAATGACGCCGGGGATGATGCGTGGTTTGACCGTTTCCCACGGCTTGCCGTCGGGATACATCAGGAACAGGGCGGAATAGTTGATGATGTGCTGGGCGGGAATGTCTTTTACCGCGCTGGTGAATTCGATTTCATAGCGCAGGATGTCACTGATGGCCTCGGTGCCGCTGAACTTAAGTACCGATATATCAACGCCGGGCTGCTGCGACTCAAGGCGCGTTAAGCGAAGCTGGTAGTGGTTGTGGATCGGTAATTTACTGCCTGCAAGAATGTATTCCTGAATGCCCATCGTTTAATTCCCTTTTACACAGGCCGTAAACCGGTGACTCCCTGTGAATTATTCCGTTATCCCGCCACCGTCCGCGGTGAGGTTATTCAAGCTTATCTGAACTTAAGTCAAATTTACGTGAAGAGATTCTACTCAGAAACCGGATTGAAAGAAGAGGTAATGATCGGAATTGGGTTCTTTTACGGAAATGAAGTATTTCATAATGTAAATTTGAGGAGGTTTGAATGATTTTAAGAATATTCAGCTAAATCAGAGTGATAAGTCTTAATGGTAACAACAGTTAACAGCAGATTTGTATCAGCAGTTTCCAAATATGCGTCTGGCGAGGAAAACTTCCCGCGCCAGAGCTGGAGCCTTTTTATTAGGTAAACCGCTAACAACAAGCCGCGGTTTCATAAAGCTCAGTTAATGTTTACGGCGTTATCCCCAACGTCGTTTTGACTTTCACATCCGTTGTTGCCGCCGGGCCAAACACGGTGTAGGTCGGCAAATCGACGTTCTGGTACGGCTCCCAGCCGCCGCCGAGGGCTTTGTACAGTGACACCAGATCGGTGCTGGTTTTCACTTTCGCTTCGGCGGATTGCTGATGCGCCTGTGCGAGCTGGCGCTGGGCGTCGAGCACGTTGATGAACGTTGAAAGCCCCTGACGGTAACTGTCGCTGGCGAGATCAAACGCCGTCTGTAACGCTTCGGTCGTCTGGTCTAATCCGTTCACCTGATCCTGATCCGTGCGGTAATTCACCAGCGCATTATCGACGTCCTGAAGCGCGGTCAGCACCGTCTGGCGGTAGTTCAGCGCGGCATTGGCCTGCTGCGCGCGGGAAAGATGCACGCTGGAAACCAGACGTCCGCCCTGGAAGATCGGCAGCGTGATCTGCGGGCCGAAGGAGTAGAAATGGCTGCTCCAGTTGTCGAGATAACTCACGTCAGTGTTACGCATCCCGAACTGGCCGGTGAGGGAAATACTCGGGAACATCTGCGCGACGGAGACGCCGATATTGGCCGTCGCCGCGTGAAGATCGGCTTCGGCTTTGCGAACGTCCGGGCGGCGACGCGCCAGCTGCGACGGCACGCCCACCGGGACGGCGGCAGGAAGGGCAGGCATCGGTTTTGGTGCAGTCAGTTCGGCATCCAGCGATCCCGGCGTCTGACCGAGCAGAACCGCCAGCCCGTTCATTGCCTGACGTTCCTGCGCCTGATACTGCGGCAACTGGGCGCGCAATGAACCCAGCTGCGCGCGGGCGTTTTCGACATCCAGCTGCGGCGAAAGGCCGTTCTTCTGGCGGTTTTGCGTGAGATCCAGCGTCTGCTGTGCGACATCGATTTGCGTCTGAATCGCCGCCGTCACGCTTTGCGCGCCACGTAGTTGCAGATACGCGCGGGCAACTTCGGCTTCCAGCGACACCAGCGCATCGTTGCGTTCTTCGACGGAAGATTGCGTCTGCGCATTGGCGGCCTCAACCTGACGTCGCGTGCCGCCAAATAAATCCAGCTCCCAGCTGGCATCGAAACTTCCCTGATACAGATTGACCGGGCGTGTCGCCGTATCGATAGCGGACGATGCTTCCGGGCTGAGATCGTTTAGCTGCTGTGAAGCGCCGCTGGAATCCAGAATACCTTTCAGGCCAAGCTGCTGACGCGTGGCTTTTGCGCTGCCCTGAACCGACGGCAGCCAGGCGCCTTCGGCCTGTTTGACCTGCTCGCGGGCGCCGGCAATGCGCAGCACCGCCTGTTGCAGGGAGATATTCCCGGCAATCGCGCGGGTGATCAGGCTGTCGAGCTGCGGATCATTAAACGCTTTCCACCATAACGGATTCGGCTCTGACGCCAGGGCGATGGACGCGCCGTCGGCGTCTTTCGGCTTGGTCATGTCGTTATAAGCGCCCGGCGTGACCGGGTTCGGTTTCTGGTAATCAGGGCCCACGGAGCAGCCCGCCAGCGCCAGAGTGAGAGCCGAAACGGTAAACAGCGTGGTCTTATTCAACTTCCGGGTCGTATTCAACTTAATGTGCTCCGGCATTACCTTCGCTCTTAACCGGCGAAAGCAGGAAACAAAATGGGATCAAGATAACAGCGACGATGGCGCAATAGCCGAACACATCGATGTAAGCCAGGATGCGCGATTGCGAGATCATTTCCTGATACATCTTCACGGTGGCGAGCTGCATCGGGTCGCCGACGACGTGGGCGAAATCGCGGATCGCGGCGGCACTTTTGCTGACGGCCTGATTAAACTGTTCATTGAGCGGCGACATGTTGTGCGCCATGTGCGCGCTGTGTGCCTGCGTTCGTTCGGTCACACCGGCCGTGGCCAGCGAAATCCCGATCGAGCCTGCGACGTTACGGAACATGGTGAACAGCGCGGCGGCGTCGGCGTTCATCCGCTGCGGAATAGTGATGAACGCGATGGTCGTCAGCGGCACAAACAGGAAGCCCAGCCCGATCGACTGTGCGCTGCGGTACATCACCAGCGTTGTGAAATCGACGTCCGGCGTCAGCGTGGCCGAATAGATAAACGACGCGGCGAGCAGGAAGAAGCCGAACGCAATGATGTAACGCGTCTGCACAATAGGCATCAGTTTCAGCACCAGCGGAATCGACAGCACAATCAGCACCGCGCCGGGCGACATCACCAGCCCGGAGAGCGTGGCGGTATAGCCTAACTGCTGCTGCGCCAGCTGCGGAATGACCACCGAGCTGCCGTACAAAATCATCGCCATACCGGCCATCAGTAAACCGGCGACGGCAAAGTTTTTATCCTTCATACAGCGCAGATCGACCACCGGTTTTTTGGCATAAAGCAGCCAGTAAATCGCGCCGACAATCCCGGTTGCCGCCAGCACCGCAAAGGTGACGATGAAGCCGGATTTAAACCAGTCGTCGTCCTCGCCGCGATCCATCATGACCTGTAAACAGCCCAGCCCGAGCGCAATCAGCCCGATACCGATGTAATCAATACTGAGTTTGCCTTTGGCTTTACGCTCCCACGGCGGATCTTCCAGCAACTGATAAATTGCCAGCAGGGCGATAATCCCCACCGGAATGTTGATGAGAAACACCCAGCGCCAGCTGAAATTATCGGTGATGTAACCACCGAGCGTCGGCCCGACAACCGGGGCCACGATGATGGCAATCGATGAAAGGCCAAACGCCTTGCCGCGATCTTCCGGCTTGAAATAATCCAGCAGCACCGATTGCTGGATCGGTTGTAAACCGCCGCCGAAGAAGCCCTGCAGGATGCGGAACAAAATCATCTGCCAGAGTTCGGTCGCCACGCCGCATAAAAATGAGCAGACGGTGAACATGCCAATACAAATCAGGAAGTAAGTTTTGCGGCCCATCACGCGGCTGAGAAACGCGGAAATCGGCAGCACAATGCCGTTGGCCACCAGATATGACGTTAAAACCCAGGTCGATTCGTCATAACTGGAGGACAGCGAACCGGCGACGTGCGGCAGCGCCACGTTAACGATGGTGGTGTCCAGGATTTCCATGAACACCGCAATGGTTACGACGGCGGCAACTGCCCACGGATTGGCCTTGGGTTTCCAGTAGCTGCGATCTTCATTCATTCGACGGTCACCGTCGGTTCAACAGACAGGCCGAGCGGCAGATGATGATTTTCATCCAGACCGCTGTCGATGACGATTTTGACCGGAACGCGCTGCACAATTTTCACATAGTTACCGGTGGCATTTTCGGCAGGGAAGGCCGAGAAGCGCGAGCCGGTGCCTTGCTGAATACTGTCGACGTGACCATGAAGTTTGATGTCCGGGAACGCATCCACGGTGATTTCAACTTTATTGCCGGGACGCATGCGCTCAAGCTGCGATTCTTTATAGTTGGCGGCGATCCAGATCTCTTTCGACACCACCGAGAACAGCGACGAACCGGCCTGCACCAGCGTACCGAGCTGCACATTACGCTTGGTGACGTAGCCGTCGAACGGTGCGCGAACCTGCGCATACGAGAGATTCAGCGTAGCGTTTTCGAGCTGCGCTTTGGCCTGTTCAACCTGTTGCTGACGGGCTTCAACGTTGGTTTCGGCCTGACGAATATTAAGCTGAACCTGCGCGGCAACCTGCACCTGCGCTTTGGCATTTTCCAGGTCTGCGGCGGCTGAACGCACCTGCGCGTTGGAGGTGTCGATATTTTGTTGCGTGGTCGCCCGCGGATCGACACCGCGCTGACGACGAAAATCTGCCGTGGCGTTAAGTAAGTTGGCTTCCGCACGCGTCTGCTGGGCTTTGGCCTGCGCCAGCTGCGCCGGATACTGCACTTTCGCCAGATCATACTGAACCTGCGCCTGATGCAGCTGTGCCACCGCCAGCCCAAGCTGCGCCTGAGCGGCATCCCGCTGCGCGGTGGCATCACGCGGATCGATTTCGACCAGCAGATCGCCTTTATGTACAAACTGGTTATCTTTCACCGCCAGATTAGTGACATAACCGGCGATTTTCGGCGCGATGGTCACGGCGTCGCCTTCGGTAAAGGCATCGTCGGTGCTGATCTGATCTTTGGTCATCAGCCACCAGACCAGCGCCACGACCAACATGACAACCACAACAATACCGAGAATAATCAGCGGCTTTTTGCCGGGGCCTTTGCGTTTCTCGTCCGGTTCTCCGGCGTCGTTATGGGAAGGTTTGTTGTCCTGAGTGTGGCCTTCTCCTGATTTCACCTGGCTGGAGTCGAGTTCTGACTGTTCGGAACGTGCGTCATCTGACGCGGAAGGTTTTGCATTGTTATCGTTTGTCATAGTGCTCTTCTGGTTATCGGCGACCGCGCGCCGGAACAAAGAAATCTTGTTTTAAGCTAGATTGTATTGATGTAAATGCAAGTAAATATAGGTCAATAAACCTTAGCCAGGGCACGAAGATCCAAACCATAGGGAAGGTCTTAAAAAGTGGAAAATGGGTTATAATGCCGGACTGGTATTTGTATTTATCAAATTTAGTTGATCCTCTGCTTCAGGAATTCCTGTGAATAATTCTCAAATAAACCGGCTTGTCCGGAGCCATTCATGAGTCGCCCGGCCCCCTCCTATAAAGGGCTGACGCGTATCGCTTCTCTGGTTTCTGTCTGCGTGGCGCTGGTGCTGGTGTGCATCAAAGTCTGGGCGTGGGTGGCGACGGGCTCTATTGCTTTGCTGACGTCGGCAGCTGACGGGCTGGTCGATGTGCTGGCGTCCATGGTGACGTTAATTGGCGTGCGTTACGCTCTGCGTCCTGCCGACAAAGGCCACCGTTACGGGCACGGCAAAGCCGAAGCCGTCGCCGCTTTTGTCCAGGCGTTGCTGCTGGGTGCCGCCGGGCTGGTGCTCGGCGGGGAATCCATCGGACGCATTATTAACCCGGCGCCGCTGGCGCAACTCGGGCTGGGGATCTGGGTCATTATCATCAGCTGTGTGGCGGCGACCGGCCTGGTGCTGATGCAAACATACGTGGTGAAACGCACCGGTTCCACGGCGATTGCCGCCGACCGTGCGCATTACATCACCGACGTTGCGGTGAATATCGCCGTGCTGCTGGCGCTGATTTTCGAACGCTATTTTGGCTGGACGCGTTCTGACTCCATCGGCGCGCTGCTGATTTCTTTCTATATGATCTGGAATGCACGCGGCATGGCGGCGGATGCGCTGACGCAGTTGCTGGACCGGGAGCTGAGCGCCGATGACCGTAAACGTGTCAAAGAAGCCGTGCTGAGCGTGACCGGTGTGAAAGGCGTGCATGATATCCGCACCCGTAACGGCGGCGACCGCGTTTTTGTGGAGTTCCATCTGGAAGTTGACGGCAACCTGAGCGTGGATATCGGACACGATATCGGCGACGCGGCCGAAATGGCGGTGGGCAAATTGTTCAAGTTTGCCGATGTGACGGCGCACCTTGAGCCGGACGGCATCGACGACGATCGTCTCGATAACCTGCTGCGCTGACCGGTTTTCCGCGGCCGCAATGAAAAACCTCCGCCAGTGATGGCGGAGGTTTTTTGTTTGTGGGATCAGTGTGTGCGCATTCCCGCTGCGGCCATCAGCAATTTAAACACCGAGGCGACAACAAACAGCGCCAGTACGCTGCCCAGCCAGATGGTCGCCATCCAGCCGACGCGTTTCCAGAAAGGCTGACGGATAACAGTTTCATCATCCATTTCCCTGATGAGCTTCTTCATTTACTCCTCCGCATCTCAGTGGTAGCCCTGTTCCGGCGTCACTTTCCCTCTGAACACGTAATAGCTCCAGAAGGTATAAACCAGAATAATCGGGATAATAAACAGCGCGCCGACCAGCATGAATCCCTGACTTTGCGGCGGAGCGGACGCCTCCCAGATGGAAACGGACGGCGGAATAATGTTCGGCCAGATGCTGATCCCAAGGCCGGTATACCCGAGGAAAATCAGTGCCAGCGTCAGCAGGAACGGCGAGTGGTGCGCCTGACGGTTTACCGCGCGCAACATCCGGAACGCTACCAGCAACACCAGCACCGGAACCGGCAGGAACCAGAACAGATTCGGCACACTGAACCAGCGGGCGGCGATGGCGGCGTGCGTCAGCGGCGTCCAGATGCTGATGATCACCAGCACGGTCAGAAAGGTGAAAAGCAGCGGTTTTGCGCAGCGGTGCATGCTTTCCTGCAGGCGGCCTTCGGTTTTCATAATCAGCCACGTACAGCCGAGCAGGGCGTAGGTCACGACCAGCCCGAAGCCGCAGAACAGATTGAACGGCGTCAGCCAGTCCAGCGCGCCACCGGCATAGGCGCGGTTAACCACCGGAATGCCGCCGACGACCGCGCCGAGCACCACGCCCTGACAAAACGTGGCCAGCACTGAACCGGCGATAAACGATTTGTCCCAGACGTGACGCTTTGCCGCACTGGCCTTGAAGCGAAACTCAAAGGCCACGCCGCGAAAAATCAGGCCGAACAGCATTAATGTGAGCGGAATAGTCAGCGCGTCGAGCACCACGGAATACGCCAGCGGAAACGCGCCAAACAGCGCCGCACCGCCGAGCACCAGCCAGGTTTCGTTGCCGTCCCAGACTGGCGCGACGGTGTTCATCATCACATCGCGCTCATGCTCTGCTTTCACCAGCGGGAACAGCAGGCCGATGCCCAGATCAAAGCCGTCCATCACCACGTACATCATCACGCCAAAGACGATGATCAAAAACCAAATCAGCGGAAGATCGATACCCATTTCAGACTCCTTCGTCGTTCAGCGGTTCTTTAATAGCCGACAGCGGACGCGCCGGTGTACGATGCTGCCCCGGTCCGCCGTGATCCTGATTCTGACCCTCATGCGGCTGCGGCCCTTTGCGGATAAGTTTCATCATGTAGAGATAACCGACGCCAAACACCGAGGAATAGATCACCACGAACAGCAGGAGGCTGATGCTCATCTGCATCTCACCGTGGCTGGAAACGGCGTCTTTCGTGCGCAGCAGGCCATAAACCACCCACGGCTGGCGGCCAATTTCAGTGGTAAACCAGCCCGCCAGCAGGGCAATCAGACCGGACGGCCCCATCAGTAATGCAAACCGCAGAAACGCTCTGTTTTCATAAAGATTACCGCGCCAGCGCAGACAGAGGCTCCACAATCCCAGCACGATCATCAGCATGCCGAGCCCGGCCATAATGCGGAAACTGTAGAAAATAATGCTGGAGTCGGGGCGATCTTCTTTCGGGAACGATTTCAGCGCCGGGATTTGCTGAGTCATGCTGTGCGTGAGTATCAGGCTGCCGAGATAGGGGATTTCCAGCGAATAACGCGTTTCCTCGCGTTTCATATCCGGATACCCAAACAGAATCAGCGGCGTTGGTTCGCTGTTTTTATTCTCCCAGTGGCCTTCAATTGCGGCGATTTTCGCGGGCTGATATTTCAGCGTGTTCAGCCCGTGGGCGTCGCCAATCAGCGCCTGAACCGGAGAAACGATCAGCGCCATCCACATTGCCATCGACAACATGGTGCGCATCGCCGGGGTATTGCGCCCTTTAAGCAGATGCCAGGCGGCAGACGCGCCGACGAAAAATGCCGACGACAGGAACGCGGCGGTGGTCATGTGCAGCAAACGGTAGGGGAACGACGGGTTGAAAATGACTTTCAGCCAGTCCACCGGCACCACCTGATTGTTGACGATTTCAAAGCCCTGCGGCGTCTGCATCCAGCTGTTAGAGGCGAGGATCCAGAACGTGGACATCAGCGTGCCGAGCGCGACCATACAGGTGGCGAAAAAGTGCAGACCGGGGCCGACGCGGTTCCAGCCGAACAACATCACGCCCAGAAAACCCGCTTCGAGGAAAAAGGCGGTCAGCACTTCGTAAGTCAGCAGCGGGCCGGTGATACTGCCCGCAAATGACGAGAAAAAGCTCCAGTTAGTTCCGAACTGATACGCCATCACCAGCCCGGAAACCACGCCCATGCCGAAATTCACGGCAAAGATTTTTGACCAGAAATGATAGAGGTCGCGATATTCCTCTTTTTTGGTTTTGAGCCACATCCCTTCAAGCACCGCCAGAAAACTGGCCAGCCCGATGGTGATGGCGGGGAAAATTATATGAAAAGAAACGGTGAAGGCGAACTGTATACGAGCCAGTTCGAAGGCATCTAAACCCAGCATGAGAAGACCTATTTTTATAGCAGATGATGAAAGGGGATTTAACCATGAAGGGGAGTGGGTATAACAGGAACAGTATTGTGATAGTTAGGTATAACAGTTTGGGTGGGAGCGCCCCGCGGGCGGTTTTAATAACAGATCGAGAATATTTCGGTTTTTCACTTGCAGTGAGGGGCTGGAGCTATGACCGAGAATATTTCGGTTTTTCAATAACAGCTATCACTCAGCGGCTGGCGCCGAAACCGACCAAAGAGGGCTATGACGAGCCCTCTTTGGAATCTCCGCGTCTTTTTTACTCCGCGCTACCGCTTGCTGGCCATGTTTCAGCCACTCCGGCTAGTGCCGCAAACGCCGCCGCTGCGCGGTTCTTTCGCTTCGGGTTCGAACCCGCTCGAAAAAAGACTCTCGCTGTTTCTCACTCCTCACTCAACGTCGTTTTGAAAGCGGCCAATGGCTATGTAATTCGGAAGATAGATGCAGGCTGATTTTGATTTGCTCCTTCCCCTCTCACGAGGGGGAGGAGCAAATCAACCGTTCGTAAATGTTTGCACATTTAGAAAGCTTCCAGCCGCTTTCAGAAAGCTTGCTGAATGAGTGTTTCGAGACCGAAGTTACCGTCTTGAATGTCAACAACTCAACGCGTAGTTTTCATCATAAGGCAGCCCCGTTTTCAACACGCCGTAGCATAGGTGAACCAGCTTTCGCATCGCAGCACCCATTGCCGACATCTT
>NZ_JADOBI010000010.1 GCF_015644585.1 Rahnella laticis
CAACCCGTATAAACTGCGCCAGCCCATAAGAATGCAGGGCCAGCATGTCGACGAAGAATCGGGGCTGCATTATAACCGCCACCGTTATTATGACCCGGCGCTGGGGCGGTATATTACGCAGGATCCAATTGGGTTGAGAGGGGGGTGGAATTTATACGCGTATGTTTATAGCAAGCCAGGGCGATACATCGACCCTCGAGGGCTGAATGGTGTGGGCTCGATGGTAAATATGCCAGGAATTAGCGAAAAGGGTTCGTTAGGTATATCAATGACACAAAATGGCGCATCTTCAGAAGATGTTACTACTGCGATGGCACCAGCTCCAACCAGCCCAATTGCAACTGGAGAATGTCGAGTTACTGGAACTGTTGCAGTGGGTACAGGTTTGTCAGCTACTGCGTCACTTAATGAAAAATCAGGTGCCTCTGCTTTATGGAGTGTACCAATAGCAGCTGTTGGCCTAAGAGCATCGGCAACATGTGGATTAAAGTTTAGAGACCCTGACGCTAAGGACTTAAAAGTAGGCGCTGGGTTTGCGCTGGGGTTGGGGGAATTTAGTATTGAAGCAGTGCAAACATCAACGTGGCCAGAAATATACATTGGTTTTGGTGCTGGCGCTGGCCCTGAAATAAATATCCCATATACACCAAGTGTATCGGGACCGATAAATTATTGAGGTTTATATGTGCGAAGGTATAAAGATACTCAGAATTTCTTTTTTCTTTTTTGCAGTGGCAATTATCTCGATAGCCATTTTTTCAGGATGGAGATTTTGCAAAAAAAACAACATAAATTTCAATTCTGTAGATGGTATGTTTGAAATGTATGGATATGTATTTTCTTTTAAAGATAAAGCATTTTCCATCTTAATGCTACTTTGCATATATGGGGGCGCGTTGTTGGGGCTTATTGTTATTGGTATTAGCTTCTGGGCTGAAAGCAAAGGGTGCACATTCCCCAAAAGGTATATTTAACAGTGAGAGAAACTAGAATAAATCTCTTTGGAGACACACTAATATGCGGTACTGCACAAATATATGTTGTTAACTAACTGGCGAATTTATGCGTTTTATTTATATTGTAATAGTTGCAATGATACTCTGCGCCTGCAGTCCGATTGATATAGATGCAGCACAAAATAATGTTGATACTTTTCATCAGATGTATCAAGAAAACAAATACTCAAATATATACGTAGACTCATCAGAAATTCTGAGGAAGTCTATTTCAGAAGAAGGATTTATTAAATTATTAACAGAGGCTAAGGATAAAGACTTAGGTGTTTTCAAAAAAAACACACTCATCTCTAAAAAGAAAATTTATCATCTAATAGCTGATAACGAAGTGCTATTGATTTATACCTCTGAGTTTTCGAAGAGAAACGTAAATGAAACATTTTTGTTCATTATAGTAGATGGTGAATTGAAACTAAAAGGATATAACTACACCTCCATCAATTAGGCTAATTTTCAGATGATGCTGGGGCTACAGCGACTCTTGCCCTTGCCGTATTCAACCCGGCACCGGTGACCTGAGTTTTAGGGTTTCGGGAAAGCAAAAGGCCAGCATATGCTGGCCTTTTCTGTTTTCGTGCGTCTGCTGCGTCAGGATTTATTTCGCCGCAGCACCGGTCTGTTCTGCACCGACCAGACCGACTTTCAGGTAACCGGCTTTACGCAGGTTATCCATTACGCTCATCAGTGTTTCATAATCCACCGTCTTATCCGCACGGAAGAAAATCGTACTCTGCTTGTTGCCCTGCGTGCGCTGGTCGAGCATCGCCGTCAGGTTGTCGCTGTTTACCGGGTTATCACCGAGGAACAGCTGCTTGTCAGATTTCACCGTCAGGAAGATCGGCTTCTCAGGGCGCGGCTGCGCTTTTGCCGTCGAGGCCGGTAAGTCTACCCGCACATCGACGGTGGCCAGCGGCGCTGCCACCATGAAGATAATCAGTAACACCAGCATGACGTCGATAAAAGGCGTGACGTTGATGTCATGCATTTCACCGCTTTCGTCGATATCGTCGTTTAACCGAATAGCCATAATCTGTTCTTACCCTACGCGTAACTGACCCGTCTGACCGCGTGGCGCATCGCCTTCGCTGGCAGCCAGGTCCAGATCACGGCCCTGTAACAGGATAATCTGCGCCGCCACATCGCCTACCTGATGACGGTAAGAGGTAATGGTACGGGCGAAAATGTTGTAGATAACCACGGCGGGGATCGCAGCAATCAGGCCGACAGCCGTTGCCAGCAAGGCTTCAGCGATACCCGGTGCGACGACTGCAAGGTTGGTGGTCTGCGTCTGCGCGATGCCGATGAAACTGTTCATGATGCCCCAGACAGTCCCGAACAGGCCGACGAACGGGGAGATGGCCCCGATGGTCGCGAGTATGCCGTTGCCACGGCCCATATAACGGCCAGCGGCACCGACGCGGCGCTCAAGGCGGAAACCGGTACGTTCTTTGATGCCGTTGTTGTCAGCTGAACCGGCGGAAAGCTCGAGTTCGTTCTGCGCATCGCGGATCATCTGCGCGCTGATGCTGCTGGCGGCAAAGCTTTCAGCCTGCTCAGCGGCTTCATCCAGCGTACGCACGGAAGACAGCGCATCAAATTCGCGACGCATGCGGCGTTTACCGCTGAAGACTTCAGCGCCTTTGCTAAACAACAGCGCCCAGGTGACGACGGAAGCCAGCAGCAGGCCAATCATCACAGTTTTCACCACCACGTCAGCGTGGTGATACATGCCTAATACAGACAAATCGGTAGGAATGACGGGCGCCGCTTCGGTCGGTGCAGGCTGCATTACCGGGGCAGGCGTCGCATCAGCCGAAGCCGGTGCCGGGGTGTCAGCCGTTGCAGGTTGAGTCGCCGCAGAAGTCACGGCTTGTGCCGCAGGCGTCGCAGGTGCTGCCATCGCGTTGCCGCTTAAGCCAGCAACCAACATTAACGACATCAGGAGTGAAGTCGCCTCTTTCATCTTATTGCGAGCCGTTTTCACGCGTCGCCTCCAGCCAGAATCAGTGTGTAGAAGGAATGAATAACGCCGAATGATATCAAAGAAAAAGCCCTAATTGATAGTCGTTCTCATTATTATTTACATTGTCGCGCTTCACGACACGAGTGTCCTTGATGGATGACAAGGTTTTTCCCGTTTGAACACAGCGTGAACAATTTAACCCCCGTCACACTTCTCATAAAAATGTTGCAGTAAATCAATCAGCTAATCGCAATTATTAAAGTTAAAACAACATTTTAAATATTAAGTAACAGTATTTTACATCTGTTGCGAGATTGTGATAACGCTCAAATACCGCACAGTTATAAATAGGATAAGGTTCCTGCCACAGACGAAGACCCTGAAAGGGCACGGATGTTATCCGTTTCATTTACAAGGTGATTTGCCCTTTTTTAATAAAAAACAGGCGCGACTTCGTGCGTCAGTCCGGTTCACTTTTGCTGTCATTTTTCCATTCCCTTACCGAGTACCCTGGAGACAAACTGATGAAAATGCAGAAAGCACTTCTCAGCCTTTGCCTGAGTTCCGCCACCCTGTTATTTACGCCTGTTCTTGCCGCGCAAACGCTGAAAGCCGCCGATGTGCATCCGCAGGGCTATCCCAATGTCGTCGCCGTTCAGCACATGGGCGAAAAACTGCAACAACAAACCGACGGGCGCCTGGAAATCAAAACGTTCCCCGGCGGCGTGCTCGGCGATGAAAAACAGGAAATCGAGCAGGCGCAGCTGGGCGCGCTGGATATCATCCGCGTATCCATGACGCCGGTTGCCTCAATTCTCCCTGAAATCAACGTCTTCACCCTGCCGTATATTTTCCGCGATGAAGACCACATGCATAAGGTGCTGGACGGCCAGATTGGGAAATCCATCGGCGACAAGATCACCAGCAATCCCAACTCGCGTCTGGTGTTTCTCGGCTGGATGGACGGCGGAACGCGAAACCTGATCACCAAAGAGCCGGTGGTGAAACCGGAAGATTTGCACGGCATGAAAATCCGCGTTCAGGGCAGCCCGATTGCGCTGGCGACGCTGAAAGCCATGGGGGCAAACCCGGTGGCGATGGGCGTCAGTGAGGTGTTCAGCGGGATGCAAACCGGGGTTATCGACGGCACGGAAAACAACCCGCCAACGTTTGTCGCGCACAACTATCTGCCGGTGGTGAAAAACTACACCTACAGCCGCCACTTCATCATTCCGGAGCTGTTCCTGTATTCAAAGGTGAAGTGGGACAAGCTGAAACCCGAAGACCAGCAGCTGATCCTCAAACTGGCCAAAGAGGCGCAGGACGAGCAGCGCGAACTGTGGAAAGCCTATAACGAGAAAGCGCTGGCGACGATGAAAGCAGGCGGCGTGAAATTTCAGGATATCGATCCGGCCACCTACGTGAAAGCCACGCAATCCGTGCGCGATGAATTCGGTAAAGACCATCAGGAACTGATGCAGCAAATCGCTGACGTTCAGTAATTCGTTGAACCGGGCAGCGTCCGCTGCCTCATTCCCGACACTTCAGCGGAGGAACTTATGGTTTCCGGTTATCACACCCTGATGGACATCTTTTATCGTGGCGCAATGTGGCTGGCCGGGCTGGCTTTATTGCTGATGGTGGCGGTCATTCCCATCGGTATTTTCGCCCGCTACGTCCTGAACAGCGCCCTCTCCTGGCCTGAACCCATCGCCATTATGTGCATGGTGACATTCACCTTTATCGGTGCCGCCGTCAGCTACCGCGCGGGTTCGCATATTGTGGTGGCGATGGTCACGGACCGCCTGCCGCCTGCCCTGCAAAAGTTTTCTGCCCTGCTTTCTGACCTGATGATGCTGGCTATCAGCGTTTTTATTTTCTGGTACAGCCTGCAACTGTGCAGCGAACTCTGGCAGCAACCCGTGGCGGAATTCCCGCTGCTGACCGCCGGGCAAACCTACCTTCCCCTGCCGGTGGGTTCGGCGCTGACCCTCTTATTTATTATTGAGCAGATTATCTCAGGCCCGCAGCACAAGCGGCCGGTGGTGATGCTGGGCAATTCTGAAGCCTGAGCCGGAGCCTTTTATGGATGCATTAATTTTACTGTTAACGCTCGGCGTCATGCTGGCTGTCGGCGTGCCGGTGGCGTACGCCGTCGGGCTGAGCGCGCTGGCCGGTGCCTGGTGGATTGACCTGCCGTTTGAAGCGCTCATGATTCAGCTGACCAACGGCGTGAACAAGTTTTCGCTGCTGGCGATCCCGTTCTTTATTCTGGCGGGCGCGATTATGGCCGAAGGCGGCATTGCCCGCAGGCTGGTGAGTTTTGCGTATATCTTTGTCGGATTTATCCGCGGTGGCCTGTCGCTGGTGAACATCGTGGCATCAACATTTTTCGGGGCGATTTCCGGTTCTTCGGTGGCGGATACCGCATCGATTGGTTCGGTGATGATCCCGGAGATGGAGAAAAAGGGCTATCCGCGCGATTTCGCCGCCGCCGTCACCGCCAGCGGTTCGGTGCAGGCGATCCTGACGCCGCCGAGCCATAACTCGGTGATCTACTCGCTGGCCACCGGCGGCACGGTTTCAATTGCGGCGCTGTTTATCGCCGGTATTCTGCCCGGTTTGCTGCTCAGCCTGACGCTGATGGTGATGTGTGTGGTGTTTGCACATAAACGCGGTTATCCGAAAGGCGAACGGGTGCCGTTCCGTCAGGCGCTGAAGATTTTCATCGACACGCTGTGGGGGCTGATGACGGTGGTCATCATCATGGGCGGGATCCTCAGCGGGATTTTCACCGCCACAGAATCCGCCGCCATCGCCTGCCTGTGGTCATTCTTCGTGACGATGTTCATCTACCGCGACTACAAATGGAGCGAACTGCCAAAACTGATGTACCGCACGGTGAAAACCGTCAGCATCGTGATGATCCTGATTGGCTTCGCCGCCAGCTTTGGCGCGGTCATGACGTACATGCAGCTGCCGATGCGGATCACCGAATTCTTCACGTCGATCTCAGATAATAAGTACGTGATCCTTATGTGGATCAACATCATGCTTCTGCTGATTGGCACGCTGATGGACATGGCACCGATCATTCTGATCCTCACGCCGGTGCTGCTGCCGGTAATTTTATCGCTCGGCATCGACCCGGTACATTTCGGGATGATCATGCTGGTGAACCTCGGGATCGGCCTGATCACGCCACCGGTCGGCTCCGTGCTGTTTGTTGCCAGCGCCGTGAGTAAGCAGAGCATCGAAAAAGTCGTGAAAGCCATGCTGCCGTTTTACTGCGTGTTGTTTATGGTGCTGATGGTGGTGACGTACATTCCGTCGATTTCGCTGTTCCTGCCCAAGCTGTTCGGCGTTTACACCGGATAACCGCTCCTTTCAGCCCGTCTTTCGCGACGGGCTTTTGTTTTGGCTGAAATTTTCTCATCCAACCGGCAAAAACCTGACCCGTCAAATTCATCATGTTAAGTTAATTGCATATCACCCGCTGCCACAGAGCGCGGGTCTACAAGGCTAAACAGGTGAAATGCGGATTATGTCGTCTAAAAAAATCGAAACCGCGCTGGTCAGCGCCGGACGGGACAAAAAGTACACACAAGGTTCAGTGAATGCCGTGATCCAGCGTGCTTCATCGCTGGTGTTTGAAACCGTGGCCGATAAAAAGCACGCCACCGCCAACCGCGCCAACGGTGAGCTGTTCTACGGACGCCGCGGCACCCTGACGCATTTTTCCCTGCAACAGGCCATGGTTGAGCTTGAAGGTGGCGCGGGTTGCGCGCTTTATCCCTGCGGGGCGGCGGCGGTCAGTAATGCGGTGTTGTCGTTTGTCGGCACTGGCGACCACATTCTGGTGGCCGGTTCCGCTTACGAACCCACCCAAGATTTCTGCGAAAAAGTGCTGAAAAAACTCGGCGTCTCTACCACATATTTCCGCGCTGACATTGGCGCAGAGTTAGGTTCGCTGATGCAGCCCAACACCAAAGTCGTTTTCCTCGAATCACCGGGCTCCATCACGATGGAAGTGCCGGATATCCCGGCGATGGTGAAAGCCGTGCGCGCCGTGTCTCCGGACGTGGTGATCATGATCGACAACACCTGGGCGGCAGGCATTCTGTTCAAAGCACTGGAATTTGATATCGATATTTCCATTCAGGCCGGGACCAAATATATCGTCGGCCATTCCGACGCCATGATTGGTACGGCGGTATCCAACGAACGTTGCTGGGAACAGTTGCGCGAGCACTCTTATCTGATGGGGCAAATGGTTGACGCCGACACCGCGTACGTCGCCAGCCGCGGGCTGCGGACGATGGGCGTGCGGCTGAAACAGCATGAAGAAAGCAGCATTCGTATCGCGAAATGGCTGGCGGAACGCCCGGAAGTGGAAACCGTGAATCATCCGGCGTTACCGGGCAGTAAAGGCCACGAATTCTGGAAGCGCGATTTCACCGGCAGCTGTGGTTTGTTCTCGTTCATCCTCAAGCAGCGCCTGAGCAAACAGCAGCTTTCCGACTATCTCGATCACTTCGAACATTTCAGCATGGCGTATTCCTGGGGTGGTTTTGAATCGCTGGTTCTGGCCAATCAGCCGGAAGAAATTCAGGCGATCCGTCCGGCAGAAACCGTTGATTTTGCCGGTACGCTGGTGCGTCTTCACATCGGGCTGGAAAATAGCGATGACCTGATCGCCGACCTTTCTGCCGCATTTGAAAGAATTGCGGCAGCCTGAGCGGGAGAGATTGCGACACACCGCGCAGATCGGTAAGGTATCTGTCGGATTTTCATTCGCAAAATGAGAATAATCTGTAAGCTCTACCTATAGCTCCGGTGAACTATCGCCGGAGTGTTCTGTCTTTTTACAGCCGCCTCAGATCAACATACGGACAAGGGATCCTTGGTACACTGGCAAGTGACAGTTTTTAATGATTAGCAACAGGACAGAATATGGCAGTTATTTGCGACATTTTTCATGCACTCTGGCGGCATGATTTCAGTATGCTCGCCGACCCGAATCTTCTCTGGGTTATCTACGCTGTACTGTTCACGACGCTGTTTCTTGAAAACGGACTTCTTCCCGCTTCTTTCCTGCCGGGCGACAGCCTTCTGCTGCTGACCGGTGCGCTCATCGCCAAAGGCGTGATGAGCTTCATTCCAACGATGATTATTCTGGTGACCGCCGCCAGTCTCGGCTGCTGGCTGAGCTACATTCAGGGGCGCTGGCTCGGACACACCAAGATGGTCAAAGGCTGGCTGCTACAGCTTCCCGCACATTATCATCAGCGCGCGCACCAGATGTTCACCCGTCACGGGCTGATGGCGCTGCTCGCTGGCCGTTTTCTGGCGTTTGTCCGCACGCTGTTACCGACCATTGCCGGTATCTCCGGCCTGAACAATGCGCGCTTCCAGTTCTTTAACTGGCTTAGCGCGATTTTGTGGGTGGGCGTGGTGATTTCGCTGGGCTTTGCACTGAGCCATATTCCGGTCGTGAAGCGCCATGAGGATCAGGTCATGGCGGGTCTGATGATTTTACCGGTTCTGCTGCTGGTTATCGGGCTTGCCGGTGGATTGCTGGTGGTGTGGAAGAAACGTAAATGCCGTTTCTGAACACGCAAATCACGCTTTAAAGGCCACATCCGCCAGCGCTAAAACGCCCGAACTGCCTTCGCGCAGGCGGGCCATTTCATCGCTCGGCGTCACCCCAAAATAGCGCTTAAACTCGCGGCTGAACTGCGATGCGCTTTCATATCCCACCTGCAACGCCGCCACGCTGGCTTTCACGCCGTCATAAATCATCAGCATTCGCGCTTTGTGCAACCGGTAGGTTTTCAGATACTGTAGAGGTGACGTGCTGGTCACCGCTTTGAAGTTGTGGTGAAACGCCGAAATACTCATGTTCACTTCGCTCGCCAGCGCTTCCACGCTGAGGTTATCCGCATACTGCGCTTCGATGCGGCGCAGGGATTTGGCAATCTGGCTAAAATGCGTGTGGCGGTTAACCAGCGCCTGAAGTGCGCCGCCGTTTTCACTGGTCAGGATAAAGAACAGGATTTCGCGGATGATCTTCGGCCCCAGCACGCGGGCATGAAGCGGTTTATCCAGAACGCTCAGCAGGCGTTCGGTCGCACATAAAATATCATCGTCCAGCACGCCTGAATTGATACCGGTTGAAGAATCTTTCTGACGCGCCACGGTTTCATCCCCCATGTCCATCAGCAAATCCTGCAACATCAGCGTATCAATGCTGATCTGGATCCCGGCCATCGGTTCTTCGGGGCTGCTGAAGGTTTCACATTCGAACGGCAGCGGAACGGTCAGCATCAGATAATTATGCGGATCGTAGGAGAAGGTTTTCTTGCCCAGATAGCCGACTTTTCGGCCCTGAAAGAGGATCACCACGCCAGGATTGTACAAAACCGGCTGGCGCGGATGGTAACGTGTGGTGTGCATCAGCGTAACCTGTGGCACCGCCGACGGACTGAGGTTTTTATTCCCGCTTAGATGCGCCACTCTTGCCGCCAGACGGGCGCACAAGCTGTCCACATTTTCCATTATTCCTGCTCCGGATAGACGATAAACTGGCATCGATTTTGCCACAGGCATTTCATTTTCTACAGAGACTTGCAGGATCAGGCAAGACTCTGGCAGAAATGTGCATCTTCCTTGCGGCGATTTTCTCTTACAGTTAATCCCTCTTTCCGCAGGCGCATCTTCCTGCACAAATGCAGTGAACTGCTAGTCTGTATGAACGCACCTTTCATACGCTGTTCGTGACAAACGTTTTGTCACCGGCCTGATTTCTCAATAACTCCCTAATTTTCAAAAACTCAATGTCAGGAGAGAATTATGTCTGCACCTACCGCTGCCGAAAATACGTTTAACGCCTGGGCCGCCGCCGGTCCGAATCAGCCTCTTGAAGCTTTTCAGTTCGACGCCGGTCCGATCGGTGACGAAGAAATTGAAGTCGCCATTGATTACTGCGGCGTCTGCCACTCCGATCTCTCGATGCTCAATAACGACTGGGGCATCACCCAATATCCGTTTGTGCCGGGCCATGAAGTGGTCGGTAAAATTGTCAAAATCGGCGACCATGCGCGCAACAAAGGGCTGAAAGTCGGCCAGATTGTGGGCGTGGGCTGGAACCGTGGCAGCTGTATGCACTGCCACCCTTGTATGTCCGGCGACCAGCATCTTTGCCACGATGTTGAAGCCACGATTATCGGTCATCACGGCGGCTTCGCGGATCGTATCCGCAGTCACTGGGCGTGGGCGATCCCGCTTCCGGAAGGCGTGGACGTCACCAGCGCAGGCCCGTTGTTCTGCGGCGGCATCACCGTGTTTAACCCGCTGTTGCAGTTTGGCGTTCTGCCAACGCACCGCGTGGGCGTCGTCGGTATCGGCGGTTTAGGCCACATGGCGCTGCGCTTCCTGAATGCGTGGGGCTGTGAAGTCACGGCGTTTACCTCGTCTCTGGCAAAACGTGATGAAGCTCTGTCACTCGGCGCGCACCGCGTGGTCGCCACCCGCGACAGCGATGAACTGAAGAAAATCGCCGGTGAACTGGATTTCATCATGGTGACGGCGAACGCCTCACTGGACTGGGATGCCTTTATCGGCACGCTGGCACCGAAAGGCCGCCTGCACTTTGTAGGCGTCGTACCGGAAGCCGTACCGCTGCACGTTATGGCGTTAATCAGCAAACAGGCTGAAGTTTCCGGCTCACCGACCGGCGCGCCTTCCCGTCTGGCAGATATGCTGGCGTTCTGCGCCCGTCACCAGATAACGCCACAGGTTGAGCACTTCCCGCTGAGCAAAATTAACGATGCGGTTGAACATCTGCACGAAGGAAAAGCGCGTTACCGCGTCGTTCTGGATATGAACGCATAACAAGCGTTCGCAATAAAATAAGTAGCCTGCTCAGCAAGATGACGTTTCGTTAACTAGACTTAACGTCAGGCTGAAGCCTTCACTACTCTGTGCCCGTGCTTTGCGGCGGGCACTCTGCCCTGAAAGGAGAACCTCATGGCAACGCAACCCATCATTAAACTTCACGATGGCAACCTGATGCCTCAGTTAGGGCTTGGCGTATGGAAAGCCAGTAATCAGGAAGCCACCAGCGCGGTGAAAACGGCCATTGAAACCGGCTATCGTCATATCGATACGGCCGCTATCTACAAAAACGAGGAAGGCGTCGGCGAAGCGATTGCCGCCAATCTCGTTCCCCGCGAAGAGCTGTTTATTACCACCAAATTGTGGAATGACGATCAACTGAATGCGCCAAAAGCGCTTGAAACCAGCCTTAAAAAGCTGAGAACTGATTACGTCGATTTGTATCTGATCCACTGGCCGCAGCCAGCGCAGGGCCATTATGTCGATGCGTGGAAAGCGCTGCTGAAACTGAAAGAACAAGGGCTGGCGAAAAGCGTCGGCGTCTGTAATTTTCCGCTGGAACATTTGCAGAAACTGAAAGATGAAACCGGCATTTTTCCGGTGGTGAATCAGATTGAGCTGCACCCGCTGATGCAACAGCGCCAGCTGCACGCCTGGAACGCCACGCACACTATCGCTACCGAATCCTGGAGCCCGCTGGCACAGGGCGGTGAAGGTGTGTTTGATCAGCCACTGATTCAGAAACTGGCTGAGAAATACAACAAAACGCCGGCGCAGATTGTCATCCGCTGGCATCTGGACAACGGGCTGATTGTTATCCCGAAATCCGTGACGCCAAAACGCATCCGCGAAAACTTCGAAGTGTTTGATTTCAGGCTGGAGAAAGAAGAACTGGCGGAAGTCACCAAGCTGGATAAAGAACAGCGTCTGGGGCCGGATCCGGCAAAAGACCTGTAATTTTCCCGCTGCTGTAAACAAAAAACCCGCCACTGGCGGGTTTTCTTTTGGTGCGAAGGCGTTCTGCCATTACATCGACGGCTGAACCAGCATGTTCCCTGCGGAACCGCGATCGGCCAGTTCCAGCGTTCCGCTGCGGTAGGTGAACGGGAAATGGTCATATGAAGGCTGATTGAAAAACACCAGCAATTCCACGTCGCCATCAACCCAGACGGTGTCTTTGAATCCGGCATCTTCCACCAGCGGTGCCGCACCGTTCACGCTTTTCACCAGGAAAGACACGCCTTCGACATGGAAGGTCTGCGGCATATCCGCATGCACGGTCCAGCGTTCCCACGTGCCTTGCTGCGCGGTCAGGTCAAGACGGTTGATGTCCCACATCGCGCCATTAATGCCCGGCTGGCTGTCGCCAAGACGCAGGTCGCGGCTGCGAACCACATTGCCGGTCATGATTTGATCGGCCAGTAAACGCATCGGTAAATTATCGGTGACCAGCGGCAACAGACCGGTAGGTTTGAGCGTCAGGACGATAGTAGAAACCAGAATGCTCGAGGGCTCAAACAGGCCACGCAGTCTGTCCATAACACCTGCCGCATCGCCCGCAGTAATCGACACTTCTTCGCCCTGCGACATATCCACCAGCACTTCGCGGCGTTCACCCGGCCCGAGCGACAGACGTTTCACCGTCAGCGGCGCAGGCAGGAAACCGAGATCGGAAGCCACGACGTGGAACGCACGGTTGTCGGTCATGCTCAGTTCATAACGGCGTGCATTCGACGCATTCAGCAAACGTAAACGTACCCAGCCGCGGGACACTTCGACATACGGGCTTTGTACGCCGTTGACCAGCATGGTATCGCCAAAGAAACCGCCGGAAGCCGGGGTGTCATATTGCGGCACGCCAAAACCATCCAGCCGTTTGTCCTGAATGATCAGCGGGAAATCATCAACGCCGTAATGGTTGGGTAACGGGAGATTCTTACTGACTTCATCCTCAACAATCCACATCCCCGCCAGCCCGTTATAGACGTGCGGCGCCATGCGGTTGGGCGTATTGGCGTGATACCAGCAGGTGGCGGCAGCCTGACGGATGGGCAATACCGGCGACCAGTCAACGCCAGGCTGCATCATGCGCGCCGCGCCGCCGGTCAGCGTTCCCGGCTCCATCAATCCGCTGATGGTCATCGAAACGGGTTCAGCCAGGCGGTTGCTGTAGATAAGTTTTACGTCATCACCGTTATGCACTTTGACCGTCGGGCCAAGATACATGCCATTGATGCCCCACACCGGCGCTTTAGCGCCACCAAGGAATGACCAGTGGGCCGCCTGTAACGTCAGAAACAGCGGTTGTCCACGGCGGGATTCCAGCAGCGGGGGAACGGGTAATGCCGGTTGCGAACCACTCGCTTCTGCTTTGAATGGCAGAGCACCTGCGGCAAGAGCCACGCCGGAGGCTTGCAGGAACGAGCGACGACTGAGTGACATATCTTCTCCATGAAAACAAAATCAAGAGCTGTGTTAATAACCATCGCCATCAATGGCAACAGAATTTCTGCTCTGACGCCGCCGGGCCGCAGGGATATTAAAAACCTGCAACCCGTCATCATCAGGGCGTAAATAAAAAACGCTATTATTTTTTTGCTGCGGCTTCGCGCTGTGCGACTTCGGCGTCCAGCTCGGCGATTTTATCCGCCATGATCTGACGGCAGTGTTCGGACAGTTCGCGCAGACGATCTTTGGTGTAACCGGTGGTATCGATAGGTGGCAGCATTTCCACAATCACCAGTCCGTTAGACCAGCGGTTGAGCTTCACCTTGTTACTGGTGTTCGATACGCAAATCGGCACGATCGGCACACCGGCGGCGATAGCGGCGTGGAATGCCCCTGTTTTAAACGGCATCAGGCCACGACCCCGGCTGCGGGTACCTTCCGGGAACATCCAGATCGACAGGTTCTTTTTCTTAATCTGCGCCACGACCTGAGCGATAGTCCCGTGCGCTTTGGCGCGGTTATCACGGTCAATCAGCAGGTTACCGGTCAGCCAGTACAACTGGCCAAAGAACGGGATCCACGCCAGACTTTTTTTGCCGACGGTCACCGTACCCGGCATCACAACAGATGACGCGGTCACCATGTCGTAGTTGTTCTGATGGTTGGCAATGTAGATGCATTTGCCATTTGTTGCCGCTTCAGCCGGAATACGCTTTTCTACGGTCAGACCAAAGACCGGCGCCAGACGACCAAACAGTTTACCAAACGTCGCCACATGCTTCGGGTTACGCGGGCTGAAAAGACAATAAATACAACCAAAAACACAGACCAGAATCGAGTAAACCACCACGATAATCAGACGCAAAATAAATAACATAACATCCTCTTAAAACTACAGCCGAAGCCGGTAAGAAACCTGTGCAGTTTCGCTCCCTGTGCGGAGAACTATTCTCAAGCCTCAATCAACGCCGCACAACGGTTTTATTAATACAAATGTAAAATCTTTGCACTGCACAACAGTCTCAGGCCACTGCATTCCCTTAAAAAGAGTTCAGGGCACAAATGTGCCCTGACTGGATAAGGTCAACAGCCGTTTTATTCTTCGCTGTCACCGCCGGAAGCACGGACAGGCGCGTCGACTTCAACGCGATCAACCCGTTGCAGGCCGCGTGGCAGAAGCGTTCCTTTGCGACCGCGTTCTGCACGGAATTTCTGTAACTCTTCCGGACGGATCACCAGTTTGCGTTTACCAACGTGCAGCGTGATGGACGTTTGCGGCGGCAGAACCAGCAGCCATGCCAGTTTGTCTTCGCCACTCGCTGCCTGCGCCGAAGGAATGGAAACAATTTTGTTACCTTTACCTTTCGACAATTGCGGCAAATCAGCCACCGGGAACAGCAGCATACGGCCTGCAGCGGTGAGCGACAGCAGCATGTCATCGTTGCCGTTAATTTCAATCGGCGCGAACGCTTTGGCGTTTTCCGGCAGAGTAATCATGGCTTTACCGGCACGGTTACGCGCCACTAAATCACTGAAGGTACACACGAAACCGTAACCGGCATCGGAGGCCATCAGCAGTTTCTGATCGTCGGACGCCATCAGAACGTGTTCGATAGTCGCACCCGGCGGCGGCGTGAGTTTGCCGGTCAGCGGCTCGCCCTGCCCGCGTGCCGAAGGCAGCGTCGTCGGGTCAAGCGCGTAACTGCGTCCGGTGGAATCCATAAACACCACCGGCTGATTGCTCTTACCTTTCGCGGCGGCGCGGAAACTGTCACCCGCTTTGTAGCTCAGGCCGGACGCATCAATATCGTGGCCTTTAGCACTGCGCACCCAGCCAGATTCGGAAAGCACAATGGTCACCGGCTCAGACGGCACAAAGTCGTGCTCGCTCATGGCTTTCGCTTCTTCACGCTCGGTGATTGGCGAACGACGCTCGTCACCAAAGGCTTCGGCATCGGCCTGAATTTCTTTGCGGATCAGCGTGCTGAGTTTGCGTTCGGACGCCAGCAGCGCCTGAAGCTGATCGCGCTCTTTCGCCAGTTCATCCTGCTCGCCGCGAATTTTGGTTTCTTCGAGTTTTGCCAAATGGCGTAATTTCAACTCAAGGATGGCTTCCGCCTGCGTATCCGATAATTCGAAACGCTGCATCAGCACCGGTTTCGGCTCATCTTCGGTACGGATGATGTGGATCACTTCGTCGATATTGAGGAAAGCGACCAGCAAACCTTCGAGAATGTGCAGGCGTTTCAGCACTTTATCGAGACGGAAATTCAGACGGCGACGGACGGTATCACGACGATACGCCAGCCATTCGGTCAGGATTTCCACCAGCCCTTTCACCTGCGGACGGTGATCCAGGCCGATCATGTTCATGTTGATACGGTAGCTGCGTTCCAGATCGGTGGTCGCGAACAGATGGTTCATGACCTGATCAAGATCGATACGGTTGGAACGCGGTACTACGACCAGACGCGTCGGGTTTTCGTGATCCGATTCGTCGCGCAGATCTTCCACCATCGGCAGTTTCTTGGCACGCATCTGGCTGGCGATTTGCTCGAGCACTTTTGCGCCGGAAACCTGATGCGGCAATGCGGTGATGACCGCGCTGCCGTCTTCTTTATGCCAGACCGCGCGCATGCGCACCGAGCCTTTGCCCGATTCGTACATTTTGCGGATTTCGCTGCGCGGCGTGATGATTTCAGCTTCGGTCGGGAAGTCCGGCCCCTGAACAAATTCCAGCAAATCTTCGAGAGAACTGCCCGGTTTTTCCAGCAGTGCGACCGCCGCAGCGGCGACTTCGCGGATGTTGTGCGGCGGAATATCTGTCGCCATACCCACGGCAATACCGGTGGTGCCATTAAGCAGAATGTTCGGCAGACGCGCAGGCAGCATTTTCGGCTCCTGCATGGTGCCGTCAAAGTTCGGGACGTAGTCGACCGTTCCCTGACCTAATTCGCGTAACAGAACTTCCGCATATTTGGACAGGCGCGATTCGGTATAACGCATCGCGGCGAAGGATTTCGGGTCATCCGGCGCACCCCAGTTCCCCTGTCCGTCAACCAGCGGATAACGGTAAGAGAACGGCTGCGCCATCAGCACCATCGCTTCGTAGCAGGCGCTGTCGCCGTGCGGATGATATTTACCCAGCACGTCACCGACGGTACGTGCTGATTTTTTGAATTTGGCGTTATTGCTCAGGCCCAGCTCGGACATCGCATAAATAATGCGGCGCTGTACCGGCTTCAGTCCGTCGCCGATAAACGGCAGCGCGCGGTCCATGATGACGTACATGGAATAGTTGAGATAGGCGTTCTCGGTAAACGTGTGCAGTGCTAAACGCTCTGTTCCGTCATGAGTCATTTCGCTCATTGATGTTTAATCCTCAGACCCGTGGCGTTATCGTTTTGGAAATTAAGGAAGCTTGCATCCGCGGGCGCGCAAAGGCAGCTACCGCAGGGCAATGATGTTCGCGATAGTACATCATCTGCCGCATGGCTGTCACAGTTGCTGTGTTTGTGCGGGATTTTTAAGCGGTTTTCAGAACGCCAGATGGCGAAATACAACGTCTTTTCTTGTCATTATTGCATCTGAGTCAATAGTCTTGTGCGCAATATCACATTTTTCCGCCCTGCGGAGTTGGGTACACTACGTGATAACAGCCTGACAGCCAGAATTCAATTTAAGGAAAAGACCATGAGCAATATCCTGATTATCAATGCCGGCAAGACTTTTGCCCATTCAAAAGGCGCCCTGAACAACAGCCTGACCGACGTCGCCAGCAGCTTCCTGCGTGACGCCGGCCACGACGTGCGTGTGACCGTTCTTGAAGAGGGTTATGACGTACAGACCGAAATCGAAAGTTATCTGTGGGCCGACGCCATCATTTATCAGCAGCCAGGCTGGTGGATGGGCATGCCGTGGACGCTGAAAAAATACGTCGATGAAGTCTTCACCGAAGGCCACGGCAAACTGTACGCCAGCGATGGCCGTACCCGTTCTGATGATTCAAAAAAATACGGCTCCGGTGGCCTGTTGCAGGGTAAAAGCTACATGCTTTCTGTCACCTGGAATGCCCCGCTGGAAGCGTTCGAAGATAAAGAGCAGTTCTTCCACGGCGTTGGCGTTGATGGCGTTTATCTGGCGCAGCACAAGGCTAACCAGTTCATCGGCCTGGATACCCTGCCAACCTTCATGTGCAATGACGTGATCAAACAACCTGATGTTGAGCGTGATTTCGCCAACTACCGCGCTCACCTTGAAAATGTGTTCGGTCAGGCCTAAGGTAAAAAGCCACCCGGGAAAGAGGTATTTATGATTACCGTTATTGCTGAAATCAAAGTAAAACCAGGCCGTCGCGATTCGGTTATGGAAAAAATCACAGCGCTGCTGCCAAGCGTTCTCGCCGAGAAAGGCTGCCATCGCTATGAACCTTACGTTGATTTTAACGGTCAGGTTCCGTGGCGTAAAACCGCTCCGGATTCCATTTTCATGCTGGAAGACTGGGAAAGCCTGGCGCACCTCGAAGCGCATCAGCAGGCCGATCATATGGACAAGCATCGCGAAAACATCAAAGCCGATGTGCAGGATGTGGTGATCCATATTATTGAGAAAGCCTGAACGTCTGACGGGCTTGACTAAAAAAAATGCCGGAGCTGCAAAGCGTCCGGCATTTTTTATGCGGCAATCTGAAGGATCAGACGTCCAGTTCGGCGGTGTCGCCTTTTTCCTGCAACCAGTTACGGCGATCTTCAGAGCGTTTCTTCGCCAGCAACATATCCATCATGCGCAGCGTCTGATCGATATCGTCTTCGTCGATGGTCAGCTGCACCAGACGACGGGTATTCGGATCGAGCGTGGTTTCGCGCAGTTGCAGCGGGTTCATTTCACCCAGACCTTTAAAGCGCTGAACGTTCGGCTTGCCTTTCTTGCGTTTCAGCTGATCCAGCACGCCTTCTTTTTCCTGCTCGTCCAGCGCATAGAACACTTCTTTGCCCAGATCGATACGGTATAAAGGCGGCATCGCAACATACACGTGACCACCGCGAACCAGCGAACGGAAGTGACGGACAAACAGCGCACACAGCAAGGTGGCGATGTGCAAACCGTCGGAGTCCGCATCCGCAAGGATGCAGATTTTGCCGTAACGCAGCTGGCTCAGATCTTCGCTGTCCGGATCAATACCGATCGCCACGGAAATATCGTGAACTTCCTGAGAGGCCAGCACTTCATCAGAAGAGACTTCCCACGTGTTCAGGATCTTCCCTTTCAGCGGCATGATCGCCTGATATTCACGGTCACGCGCTTGCTTGGCAGAACCGCCTGCGGAATCCCCTTCCACCAGGAACAGTTCGGTCATGTTCAGATCTTGCGACGTACAGTCCGCCAGTTTGCCCGGCAGCGCCGGGCCGCTGGTCAGTTTCTTACGCACCACTTTTTTCGCGGCACGCAGACGTCGCTGAGCGCTGGAAATACACAGCTCGGCCAGCTGTTCTGCGGCCTGTACGTTCTGATTCAGCCACAGGCTGAACGCATCTTTCACCACGCCGGAAACAAAAGCGGCGCACTGGCGTGAAGACAGGCGTTCTTTGGTCTGGCCGGCGAATTGCGGATCCTGCATTTTCACCGAAAGCACATACGCGCAGCGCTCCCAGATATCTTCCGCCGACAATTTCACACCGCGCGGCAGGATATTGCGGAATTCGCAGAATTCGCGCATGGCGTCCAGCAGACCCTGACGCAGACCGTTGACGTGCGTACCGCCCTGCATGGTCGGGATCAGGTTGACGTAGCTTTCCGTCAGCAGTTCACCGCCTTCCGGCAGCCACAACAGCGCCCAGTCAACCGCTTCGGTGTCACCGGCAAATGTGCCGACGAATGCTTTTTCAGGCAGCGTGATCAGGCCGTTCACCGCTTCCATCAGGTAGTCGGTCAGGCCGTCTTCATAACACCAGCGTTGCTCGGTGTTATTCACTTTGTCTTTGAAAATGATTTCAGCGCCAGGGCACAGGACGGCTTTTGCTTTCAGCAAATGGCTGAGGCGGCTGACCGAAAAACGCGGGCTGTCGAAGAAACTGCCGTCAGGCCAGAAATGTACGCTGGTACCGGTAGTGCGTTTACCGCAGGTGCCGGTGACGTGCAAATCTTCAACTTTGTCGCCGTTTTCAAATGCCATTTCATACACTTCGCCGCCGCGTTTTACCGCCACTTCGACACGTTTGGATAAGGCATTCACCACCGAAATCCCCACGCCGTGCAGGCCGCCGGAGAACTGGTAGTTTTTATTGGAGAATTTACCGCCTGCGTGCAGACGGCAGAAAATCAGCTCAACGGCAGGCACGCCTTCTTCCGGGTGGATATCCACCGGCATACCGCGGCCATCATCAATGACTTCGAGAGACTGATCTTCGTGGAGGATCACTTCGATACGCTTTGCGTGACCGGCTAATGCCTCATCGACGCTGTTATCTATGACTTCCTGGCCGAGGTGATTTGGCCGGGTGGTATCGGTATACATGCCCGGACGGCGGCGCACCGGTTCGAGTCCGCTGAGGACCTCTATGGAATCCGCGTTATAAGTTGATTGGCTCATCGTTGATTATTCGTGGCTCATAGGTTTGTGGGCTAACGATACAGTATTTGGGCGGGCGGAAGCACTGGCAGCAAGCAGACGCGAAACATGCGGGGAAAACGTCACCCTGACGATGTTAGTCTGCCGCGAGCTCAAGAAAATCTACAATCGGCGAAAAATAGCGTTCAAAGCCGACAAATGCATGATTTCCTTCAGGTTCGACCGTCTGGCGACAGGCAGTGTAATACGCCACAGCCTGACGGTAATCGAGGATTTCATCGCCCGTTTGTTGCAGTAACCAGAGTAAATCCGGCGACTCCAGCGGTTCAATCTGCATGACTTTCAGATCGTAAACGTGGCGTGACTCTAACACATATTGCTGGCCGGTGTAGGGGTTCTCGTTTTGCCCGAGGAAGTCGATCAGCAGTTCATACGGTTTCACGGCGGGGTTAACCACCACCGCGGGTACGGCGAAACATTGTGACAACCAGGTGGCGTAATACCCGCCCAGCGAGGAACCGACAATGCCCAGTTTTTTACCTGCATGACGGATAACTAAGTTTTCCAGCTGCTCAGCTGCATCCACCGGATACGGCGGTAATTGCGGAACCACCATGTCGATTTCAGGATGGTTCTGCGCCAGCCAGTTTTTGAGCGACGTGGCTTTAGCCGAGTTCGGTGAACTGTTGAAACCGTGCAGGTAAAGTAAGGTATTCATTCGTACCCGTCCGACTCGGTGTCAGGATGAAACTCGCTGGTTTCCAGACGGAAGACCTGGGTTTCGACACGGCCATCAGGATACAAATCGAGATAACGCCAGCCTGGTGCGACGGTATCAATCGTGAAATTGGTGCAATGTGGTTTGAACTGAACGCAGGTAGACGGCGTGGCGTACAGGCGACGTCCGTACCAGTCGAGATCCAGCTCCTGATGAATGTGGCCGCACAAAAGCGTGTTCACTTTCGGGTAATTCACCAGAACATTCGCCAGCATGTGCGCGTTACGCAGGCTGTGCTGATCGAGCCAGGTACAGCCAGAAGGCAGCGGATGGTGATGAAGCATCAGCAGGGTAAAGCGATCGGGATACGCGTTCAGGCAACGCTCCATCCATTCCAGCTGATACTCGCTCAGCTCTCCGTGCGGCACGCCGAAAACCTGCGTATCGAGCAGGATTATCTGCCAGTCTTCACCGAGGAGGACATGTTTGGAGGGGCTGATCCCGGCATCCTGCAAAGCATTCACCATTGCAGGCTGGAAATCGTGGTTACCGGGCAACCAGACACAGGGTGCCGCCAGTTCGCTGATGCCACGGGCAAACTGATGGTAGGCTTCCACCGACTGATCCTGAGCCAGGTCACCTGTTGCCGCGATGATATCGACTTCGCGCTGCTGTGCTTTTATAGCGTCCAGCACCGCGCGATAGCTGTTAAACGTATTCACGCCCAGCAGTGTCTCATCTTCACCGGCAAAAAGATGGGTATCTGTAATCTGTAGAATTCTGACTTTGGCCCCATTCACCAAAGGCAGTTTAAACAGGCTTTCCAAATCGTTTCCTTTGTTGTTGAAGTCTGTCTAACACACCGGAATTGCCATCGCTCCGTGCGCAAGGCAATAACGCAGCCAGTCCGCCAGGAACTGGTTAATTTGATGCTTTTCATCACGCTGATGCAACTTTTTATTAGGGTAATCATAGCGTGCTTTGAAGCGAAAGATCTGCTGACTCGCACACACTTCGGCCACCATGGCATCGTGATACAGGCGAACCGTCAGCGAAGGCAGGCTCCAGTAACTGACGGCCGGTGCGGTCTGTTTGATTTCCACCAGCGACGTATAGCGCGTCGATTCGAGGATCGTCAGGCAATATGTGGCGCTACTCACCTGATATGTCACTGTTTCACCGGGCTCATCGGTGCGCGGCATCAAACGGCGCAATTGTGCGAAATTGGTTTCGCACAATCTCATCATTTCAGGGAAATCAGGGGTATAGCGCTTAATCATTCGTTGGCCCACTCTTTTCTCAGGGATTCATGGTGTAGCTGCAGCCATTGCAGGGCAATCACTGACGCCGCATTATCTATCGCTCCCTCTTCCACCCAGCGGTAAGCCTGTTCGCGGCTGACCACATGCACCCGGATGTCTTCATTTTCTGCTTTCAGACCGTGAATTCCTTCTGCCGTTGTCGCATCGACTTCGCCGACCATAATAGAAAGACGCTCGCTGGTTCCGCCCGGGCTGGCCAGGTAATTCAGAGCCGGTTTACAGCGTTTTACCACAATGTTCGCTTCTTCGAGTGCTTCGCGGCGGGCGACATCTTCGACTGTCTCGCCCTCTTCAATGATACCGGCGACCATCTCCAGAAGCCATGGGGTATCACTGGAATCAATACATGGGATGCGGATCTGTTCAATCAGCACGACTTCATCGCGTTGCGGATCATAAGGCAGCAGCACCGCCGCATGGCCCCTTTCGAAAACTTCACGCACAACTTCGCCGCTCATTTCCCCATTAAACAGCCGATGACGAAACCGATATGCAATAATAGAAAAAAAACCTTTATATCGCGTCTCACGTGCAATAATTTCTACATCATCTTTACCGAAACTAACCGGTGAACTTTTGAATGCACACATGGATTGTTTTCCTCTTCCCTCATAAAGGCAATTTATCGTCCTTTGAGGTCAGTTTGATGAAAATGCGTTAATAATAATCAAGGTTGTTTGTGATAGATTTAGGCACATCCAGCGGGGAAGGCACGTTAAGCCAACCTCCCCGCTAGCCTGACTCTGCTAGAATCCGCGTCTATTGGTTTATTTGACTGCGCCACCATACATAACAACATTGCTGCACAACAAGGAATGCAAATGAAGAAACTGCTCCCCCTTCTCATCGGACTCAGCCTGGGCGGCTTCAGTACGATAAGCCAGGCCGAAAACCTGATGCAGGTCTATCAGCAAGCCAGGACGAGTAACCCGGACCTGCGCAAATCCGCTGCTGACCGGGATGCCGCATTCGAAAAAATCAACGAAAGCCGCAGTCCTTTATTACCGCAACTCGGTTTGGGTGCGGATTATGGTTATACCAATGGATACCGCGATGCGAATGGCGTTAATAGTGATGTCGGCAGCGCCAGCCTGCAATTAACGCAGACCCTTTTTGATATGTCAAAATGGCGCGCCCTGACCTTGCAGGAAAAAACTGCCGGTATTCAGGATGTGTCTTACCAGACTGACCAGCAATCTTTAATCCTGAATTCTGCGACGGCTTATTTCAACGTATTGAGTGCTATTGATTCACTCTCCTATACCGAAGCGCAGAAACAGGCAATTTACCGTCAGTTAGATCAAACCACGCAGCGTTTTAATGTCGGCCTGGTTGCCATCACCGACGTGCAAAACGCCCGTTCACAATACGACACCGTATTAGCGAACGAAGTGACCGCTCGTAATAATCTGGATAACGCGCTCGAAGCATTGCGTCAGGTTACCGGCGTTTACTATCCGCAGCTGTCGTCCCTGAACGTGGATAACTTCAACACCACGCGTCCGCAACCGGTCGCCACGCTGTTGAAAGAAGCAGAAAGCCGCAACCTGAGCTTGCTGTCTGCGCGTCTGTCACAAGATCTGGCTCGTGAGCAAATCCGTTATGCGGAAACCGGCCACATGCCAACGGTTGATCTGACCGCGTCTACTGGTATCAGCAACACCAAATATCACGGCGATAAAACCGGCGGTTCGTCCAGCTATCAGGACGCCGATGCGGGCCAGAACAAAGTCGGTCTGAGCTTCTCCCTGCCACTGTACAGCGGCGGTTCCGTGACGTCTCAGGTGAAACAGGCTCAGTACAACTTTGTTGGCGCCAGCGAGCAGCTTGAAAGCGCGCACCGCAGCGTTGTTCAGACCGTACGTTCTTCCTTCAACAACATCTCTGCCTCTATCAGCAGCATCAACGCGTATAAACAAGCCGTTGTTTCTGCACAGAGTTCTCTGGATGCGATGGAAGCCGGTTACCAGGTCGGTACCCGTACAATCGTTGATGTTCTGGATGCGACCACCACGCTGTATAACGCCAAACAACAGCTTTCCAGCGCCCGTTACACGTACCTGATCAACCAGCTGAACATCAAGTCAGCACTGGGTACACTGAACGAAAGCGATCTGCTGGCACTGAACGGTGCTCTGGGTAAACCTGTGCCAACGGCACCGGATCAGGTTGCACCTGAAACCCCGCAGCAGGACGCCACGGCGGACGGTTATGGCAACAGCACGGCGGCTGCACCGCGTACTGAAAAAGCCAGCGCAACCACCCAAACGCGTACAACGAAGAAAAGCGGCAACCCTTTCCAGAACTAAATCTGGCAGGTTTCTTTTTTCATCGGAAAGACCAGGGCAGCCTGAAAAGGCTGCTTTTTTTTGCCTCCGTCACGCCCCTCTGTAAAGTCTCGTAACAATTGCCTTCGCTGCTTTAACAATCACCCACTTTCCCCTATTCTTAGGCCCTACTGGGAAAGGGCAAAAAAGCCCTACACATGGGATAAGAACGATGAAACGGACACAACACGTTAACCTGGCTACCTTCCGTAAATCATGGCGTAGCTCTCGGATCACACCTGTCGCACTGGCGGTCAGCGCCGTCTTTATGTTGTCTGCCTGTGAGAAAACCGACGAAACGGTTTCCTTGTATCAGAATGCTGACGACTGTACGAAAGCCAATCCGTCCGGCAGCACGCAGTGCGTCGATGCCTACAACGCCGCCAAAACTGAAGCGGCAAAAACGGCACCTAAATACGCCAGCCGTGAAGACTGTATTGCTGAGTTCGGCGAAGGCCAGTGTACTCAGGCTCCCGCGCAGGCTGGTGTCGCTTCAGCCGAAGGCCAGAGCAGCGGCAGCATGTGGATGCCTTTGATGGCAGGCTACATGATGGGCCGGATGATGAGCGGCGGCGCTTACGCGCAGCAACCTCTCTTCAGCTCTAAAAACCCGGCCAGCCCGGCAAACGGCAAATTCGTTGATGCCACCGGCAAAAACTATGGCCCGGCAACCGCAGGCGGCCGCACCATGAACGTGCCGAAAACCGCCATGGCACCGAAACCGGCTGTCACAAACACCATTACACGCGGTGGCTTTGGCGACAGCGTAGCCAAACAAACCTCAATGCAACGCAGCTCCTCTGCGGCACCTCGCAGCCCTGGCCGCAGCATGGGTGGCTAAGAGATAAAATGAAACGTTTAGCGATTAATGAGCGCCCGGACTGGCGCGAGAAAGCCACGGAGTTTGGCTTCAATTTTCACACTATGTATGGCGAACCCTACTGGTGTGAAGATGCTTATTATCAGTTCACGCTGGCGCAGATTGAAGAGATTGAAGACGCCACTGCCGACATCCATCGGATGTGCTTAAAAGTGGTTGAGCGCGTGGTGAATGACGACAAACTGATGGCGAAATTCCAGATCCCGAAACATGTCTGGGAATTTGTCCGCAGTTCATGGCGCACGCAGCAACCGTCGCTGTATTCCCGTTTGGATCTGGCCTATGACGGAATTAATCCGCCTAAGCTTCTGGAAAATAACGCGGATACACCGACCTCGCTTTACGAAGCGGCTTTCTTCCAGTGGCTCTGGCTCGAAGATCAAATCGCTGCGGGGAACTTGCCGCCGGATGCCGATCAGTACAACAGTCTGCAGGAAAAGCTGATCGAGCGTTTCAGCGAGCTGAAGAACGAACACGGTTTTTCGTTGCTGCACATCGCCTGTTGTCAGGACACTGAAGAAGATCGCGGCACCGTTCAGTATTTACAGGACTGCGCGCTGGAAGCTGAACTGGCCAGCGAATTCCTGTTTATCGAAGAAATCGGCCTGGGCGAACGCGGACAGTTTACCGATACGCAGGATCAGGTGATATCCAACCTGTTCAAACTGTATCCGTGGGAATTTATGTTCCGCGAAGTGTTCGCCACCAAGCTGGAAGACGCCGGTGTTCGCTGGCTGGAACCGGCATGGAAAGCTATTTTGTCGAACAAAGCCCTGCTGCCGTTACTGTGGGAAATGTTCCCGGATCACCCGAATCTGTTACCGGCGTATTTCGCTGAAGATGCACATCCGGAACTGGAACATTACGTGGTGAAACCGCTGTTCTCCCGCGAAGGCGCAAACATCAAAGTCATCGAAAAAGGCCAGGAAGTGGCCCGTGTTGACGGCCCGTATGGTGCAGAAGGCATGATCGTGCAACAGTTCCATCCGTTGCCGGTATTCGAAGGCAGCTACACGCTGATCGGCAGCTGGCTGGTCAACGATCAGCCTTGCGGGATTGGCATCCGCGAAGACAAAGCGCTGATCACGCAGGATCTGTCGCGTTTCTATCCGCATACCATCGTCGGTTAAAAATGCATAAAAAAGGATAATGAAGACATTCATTATCCTTTTATCTTTCTGATCACCCCACCTGAACGGACAGCATTGAAAGCGATCCCATGACGATCCCGTCGGTCGGTTCAGTGATCGGTTCTGCACCATCCCACGCGCCCAATACATACAGCAACGGCAGGTAGTGATCCGGAGACGGATTCGATAACGCGCCGCCTTCATGTTCCATGAAATTGACCAGCGGGTGATCTTTCGCTTCTCCCTTCCACGCCAGATTATCTTTCACGAACGTTTCGAAAGAGGTCGCCCACGGATACGGCTCCCCTTTACCGTCCCACTTCACCATCCGCAGGTTATGCACCACGTTACCGCTGGCGACAATCATCACGCCTTCGTCACGCAGCGTGGCCAGCTTTTTGCCCAGTTCATAGTGATATTCCGGTGGCTGCGTGCCGTCGATGCTCAGCTGGATCACCGGAATATCGGCGTCCGGATACATCTTGATCAATACGCCCCAGGTGCCGTGGTCAAAACCCCATTCGCTGGTATCGGAAATCACGTTGACCGGGCTAAGTAATTCCTGCACGCGTTTTGCCAGTGCCGGTGAACCCGGTGCCGGATAACGTTTATCAAACAGCGCCTGCGGGAAACCACCAAAATCATGGATGGTGCGCGGGTTTTCCATCGCCGTCACCGCCGTGCCGCGGGTAAACCAGTGGGCAGATACAGCCAGAATCGCTTTTGGACGTGGCAAAGATTCGCCCAGCGCATGCCAGGCACGGGTATAAACGTTATCTTCCAGCACATTCATCGGGCTGCCGTGGCCTAAGAAGAGTGCGGGCATACGTTGAGTCGTCATCATAAATTCCTTACCGCAGACTGAAAAAGAGCGGAGCGGCGAAGCGCCTTCCGCGTGATGAAAATACGGTACTCTTTTTCAGTGGCGGTTACAGCCGGATAACCATGAAGGAGATGTTCAATAAATTTGAAGAGGCAAATCAAAGGCAATGAGCGGGAATTTTCGGTTCTGACAAAATGCAGGAATAGATAGCAAAAAGGCCGCATAAGCGGCCTTTCTTAATGCGCACAACCGGCCAGTCAGCTTGCCTGACGGGTTTGCGCCTGGCGGTAAGCCACCAGATCGGCAATCGTCACCACGGGCATATTGTGCGCGCGGGCAAAGACGATGACTTCCGGCGCATGTGCCATGCTACCGTCGTCGTTGGTCAGTTCGCACAGCACGCCGAACGGCTTAAGCCCGGCAAGCGTGGCCAGATCTACTGACGCTTCGGTGTGACCACCGCGGGTCAGCACGCCGCCTGCCTGTGCGCGCAGCGGGAAGATATGCCCCGGGCGGTTCAGGTCAGAAGGTTTCGCGCCATCTTTGATGGCTGCACGAATGGTAGTAATGCGGTCAGCCGCAGAAACACCGGTCGTCACGCCTTCAACCGCTTCGATAGTCACGGTGAAAGGTGTCTGGAACGGGCTGGAGTTGTTCTCAACCATCATCGGCAAATCGAGCTTTTTACGGCTGTCTTCGTTCATGGTCAGGCAGACGATGCCGCTGCCGTGGCGAATAGTCAGCGCCATTTGTTCAACGGTCATGTTTTCGGCGGCAAAGATTAAATCGCCTTCGTTTTCACGATCTTCGTCATCCAGTACCAACACACCCACACCATTACGCATCGCGTCGAGAGCACGTTCAACACGTTCAGTGGATGTACCGAATTCGGAAAGTAGGGTCTGATTCATGGTAAAAATAACCTCATGTTCTGTATGTGGATTACCAGAATCAGGGCGTCTTGAGGAGGCTAGCTGCGGCAGCCGGAAGGCGTGCTACAGTTATAAAAAATAACGCAGCGGGCAAAATTTTGCCCGGCTTGAATCGTTACTCTCTCCCATCCGGACTTTAACCGTCGGCCCCGGAATTACACCGGATCTGCTGACCTCTAACCCCGAAGGATTGAGCGCTCGCGGGCTTCCACGTGGAAGGGATTATGATCACCTTCCGGTATTCTGTGGTTTACCGCCGGTGGGGACTTTCACCCCGCCCTGAGAATAAGCAAAGTAACTATAACGCCAATAAATGAGCAGAGCAATCCTGTGGTTTGGCCATTTAGTGCCTCTGAAGGTTTATAGAAACAGCGTCAGCGATTACACTAAGGAAAAGCACCTCCTTCGAGAAAAGGAAATAACATGATTGACCCGAAAAAAATTGAACAAATTGCCCGCCAGGTTCACGAATCGATGCCGAAAGGGATCCGTGAGTTTGGTGAAGATGCCGAGAAGAAAATCCGTCAGGTATTGCAGGCGCAGTTCAGCCGTATGGATTTAGTCAATCGCGAAGAGTTTGACGTGCAGACCCAGGTTTTGCTGCGTACCCGCGAAAAACTGGCCGTGCTGGAGCAACGTCTGGCGGCGCTGGAAGGCAAACTGACCGAAGCGGAAAAACCGCAAGATCCTGCCTGATTTTCCGGAAACATAATTCCGCCGGAAACAGAAAAGGCCTGCTAAACAGGCCTTTTTCATATGTTTTTCTCAGGTTTTATTGCGAGCGAAGCACCGTTTTTACCCGTGGCAGCAACCCCCATAGCGCCGCAAACACCACCAGCGCATACAGCGATTTCCAGCCGACCATTGCCAGCAGCCCGCAGCACAAAATTGCCCCAAGCGTTGCCATCCATTTTGACCGGCCCGTCAGGATTTTTGCTCCGGAAATCATGCACAACAGATAGATCAGAATGAAAATCCCGTTGGCGTAGGTAATCAGCGCGCCGAGCGGCAAATGCAGCCAGTAAATCAGTAACGTGAATAACATACAGCAGCCGACCACCAGATTAAGCGCCGCGACCGGCACCTGCTGGGCAGAAAGTTGTGCCAGTTTGCTTTCGGGTTTCAGCTGCGCCTGCGACCACACCAGCCGGGCGAAGCTTTGCGTGTAAATATTCACGCTGGCAAAGCAGGCCAGGTAACCAATAATGCAGGCCACCCACAGCGCTTTTTGTCCGAACAACTGCACCACAATTCCCGGTAATGACACGCCCGCTTCCCGCCCTTCGCCCCACGCATGGAATTTCAATACCGCGACCGTACAGCCCCAGTACACCGCGCCCGCCACCAGCATACCAATCAGCAGCGCGCGCGGAAAATCACGTTCCGGATTACGAAATTCTGTCGCCAGATGCGCAAACGCCTCCAGCCCGACAAAGCACCAGAACATCACGGCCAGCGCATCAAACAGACTGGAGGGCGAAACATCACGCACCGCAGGCAGCGGGATTTCCGAAAACGTAATATCGCCTTTCCACCAGATTGCCACAACCAGGGCGACGACCAAAAGCGCGATCAGCGTCTGGATATTCGCACTGGATCCCGCACTGCGCGTGCCCAGAAACCAGATAACGAACAGCGTTCCCAGCTGAACCAGCAGCAGATTTTCGCTGCTCCAGCCAAAAGCCGCCTGCCAGAAACCGGCAGCAATATGCAGCGCTGCGGGCAATCCGACCGGAATAACGGACAAAAACAGCCAGCCGGTCACGCGCGCCATGTGCGGCCCGAACGCTTTTCCCACGAAATGCGCGGCACCGCCTGCACTCGGGAAATGACGGCCCAGCGCGGCAAAGCCAATCGCAATCGGGAACACCAGCAGGATCAGCACCGGCCATGCCCACAGACTGTCGTTTTGCGCCAGCTGCGCGGCCAGCGCAGGCACCGCGAAAACGCCGGTTCCCAATAACGAAGTGGAGAGCAATCCGACGCCCTGCGCCAGACTTAATTCCTGTTTTAATCCGCTCACAACAAAGTCACGTCCGTTTGGTTTTTTTGAGTGAAAAATCAAAAAGAAAAGGGCTTATCAGATAAGCCCTTCGGTGCGAACATCAGAAATTCAATTGCAGAAAATCAGTCCTGCGCTTTGATCTGATTGATGATTTTGGTGGTAGATAAACCATCTTCAAAATTCAGCACGCGCACTTCGCCGCCGTTCGCCCAGACTTCAACACTACCGGCAATTTGCTCCGGTTTGTAGTCGCCGCCTTTCACCAGCAAATCTGGCAAGATCCCGGCGATCAGACGCTGTGGCGTATCTTCTTCAAACGACACAACCCAGTCCACCGCGCCGAGCGCACCCAGCACGATCATGCGATTTTGCAACGCATTCACCGGGCGGGTTTCGCCTTTCAGACGTTTGGTAGAAGCATCGCTGTTCACCGCGACAATCAGACGATCGCCGAGCTTACGGGCATTCGCCAGATAAGACACATGGCCTGCATGCAGGATGTCAAAAATGCCGTTGGTCATGACGACTTTCTCGCCGCGCTGACGCGCCATTGCGACCGCTTCTTTCAGCTGTTCTTCGGTCATCACGCCAAAGCCCACGTCTGAGCGCCCGCCGATGGCATTTTCCAGCTCGACCGGAGAAACGGTCGATGTCCCGAGTTTCCCGACCACAACACCCGCCGCAGCGTTTGCCAGGAAGCAGGATTCTTCCAGCGTATTCCCGGCAGCCAGCGCCGCGGCCAGTGTACCGATCACCGTGTCACCAGCACCGGTCACGTCATACACTTCCTGCGCCTGCGTTGGCATATGGAAAGGTGCTTTGCCCGGCTGCAACAAGGTCATACCGTTTTCTGAACGGGTCACCAGCAGCGCAGAAAGCTCGAAGTTTTCAATCAGCTGCATGCCGCGAACGACGATTTCGTCTTCGTTTTTACAGCGACCCACCACCGCTTCAAACTCGGAAAGATTCGGTGTCAGCAACGTCGCGCCACGGTAGCGTTCAAAGTCAGAACCTTTAGGATCCACCAGCACCGGCACACCGGCCTTTCTCGCCAGCTGGATCATTTTCTGCACTTCGGTCAGCGCGCCTTTGGCGTAATCCGACAGCACCAGCGCTCCGCTTTGCGGTAACGCCTGTTCAATTTTTGTCAGCATCGGTTGCAGATCAACGCCTTCAAAACCCTCTTCGAAGTCGAGGCGGATCAGCTGCTGGTTGCGGGAAAGAATACGCAATTTAGTGATGGTCGGGTGAGAAGGCAGCGCCACAAAATCGCAGTTTACCTTCACTTCCGCCAGACGCTCGCTCAGCGCGCGCGCCGCATCGTCCACACCGGTCAGGCCGATCAGACGGGAAGAGGCACCGAGGGACGAAATGTTCATCGCCACGTTAGCCGCGCCGCCAGGGCGTTCTTCGATGGTATTCACCTTCACGACCGGTACCGGAGCTTCCGGTGAAATACGGTTGGTCGGGCCATACCAGTAGCGGTCTAACATTACGTCACCGACCACCAGCACACCCGCGCGGTGAAAATCAGGCAAAGTCACTTTCATCCCAAGACTCCAAAACAGGCAAAACTCAACATAGAAATAGTGCGCCGGATAATATCACAAGCGCCTGTCCCCCGAATAAAAACCCTCAGTTCAGCCATTTTTCCCAGCTGGCACGGATTTGCGCACGTTCGCTGGCAAAACTGTCAGCGGCAACTTTTCCGCTGTGCTCCTGTAACGCCAGATGATGAATTTCATCGCGCAGCGTCACGTAAGCATGGGTCAGATTACGGGCCTCGTCTTCCGGCATGATGTCGTATTGCGCCATCAGCTCAAAAATTCTGACGTTATCAGACCAGCGCGTCAGCTTTGGCTGATCGTGGGCGAAACGTAAGACCAGATATTGTGCAATGAATTCAATATCCGTGATGCCGCCGGGATCGGCTTTCAGATCAAACTCACCGGCTTTTTTACTGCCGAGATGCTGGTACATTTTCTCACGCATTTCGCGGACTTCTTTGCGCAGCTCCGCATCGTCACGCTGACGGCAGAGTATGTCGCGCCGCGTGGCATCAAACTGTTGCGTGAGAATCGGGTCGCCGTAGACGACGCGCGCGCGCACCAGCGCCTGATGTTCCCACGTCCAGGCCTCGTTGGCCTGATAATCAGCAAATGCTTCGATGGTGCTGACCAGCATGCCGGAAGCGCCGGAAGGCCGCAGACGCGGATCCACTTCATACAAAATGCCCGACGACGTGCGCGTGCTGAAGAGGTGCATAATTCGCTGCGCCAGACGCAGATAGAACTGACGCCCGTCGATCACGCGTTCGCCGTCAGTCATCACCTCCGGCGCGCAATCAAGCAGGAAAACCAGATCCAGATCTGAACTGTAACCCAGCTCCCATCCGCCTAATTTTCCATAACCGATAACCGCAAATCCACGCCCTTCACGGTGCTGAAGATGCGCTGGCTGACCGTATTTTACGACCATCTGATCCCACGCCTGCTGCACAACGACTTCAAGAATCGCTTCGGCCAGATAGGTCAAATGGTCGCTGACTTTCATGACCGGCAGCGCACCGGAAATATCTCCGGCGGCAATGCGCAAATGCTGCGCCTGCTTGAACTGGCGCACGGCTTCCAGTTGCTGTTCTTCGTCTTCCGTCGGCACGCGCATCAGATACTGCCGCAACTCATCACGGTAAGCGCCCAGCTCAACCGGCTGATAAAGCGTGCGCGGGTCGAGCAGTTCGTCGAGCAATAAAGGATGGCGTGCCAGCTGATTCGCGACCATCGGCGAGGCCGCACACAGGCGAATCAGTTGCTTGAGCGCACCGGGGTATTCCACCAGCAACTCGATGTAGGTCGTGCGGGTGACGATGTTGAGCAGCAACTGCATCAGGCGTTGCAGGGTGACGTCGGCATTTTTATAGGTGCAAACCTGCGCCAGTAAACGCGGCATCAGCAAATCCAGCTGATCGCGACCGCGCGGCCCGATGGTGCGTTTATCCACATCACGGCGGAATTCCGCAATCTGTTGCAGGATATGGCGCTGGGCATTTTCCTCAAGCTGAGGCACAAGCGGCGCGAGTTCGGAAGGCTCAAGCGCATCAATCCACAAACTGCTGAACTGCGAATGCTGCTGATCGTCTTCGGCGTCCGGCGTGTCGTCGCCTATCAGATCGTTAAACACCGAACGCACGGCCTGCATGTGGGCATTCAGCGTATCAAGAAGCGACGGCCAGCCGTCAAAATTCATTCCCCACGCCAGACGCGCCTGATTGAGTTCATCGGAAGGCAGCGTCTGCGTCTGTTCGTCGGCGATGGCTTGCAGAAGATTTTCCAGACGGCGCAGGAACAGGTAGCTGGTGCGCAATTGCAGAACCTGTTCAACCGGCAATAAGCCCAGATTTTCCAGCGCCTGCAAGGTCGGTAACAGTGCCCGTTGCTGCAATGCCGGTTCGCGGCCGCCGCGGATCAGCTGGAAAACCTGCACGATAAATTCAATTTCGCGGATACCGCCCGCGCCCAGTTTGATGTTGTCTTTCAGGCCCCGGCGCCGTACTTCGCGGGCAATCATCCCTTTCATATTGCGCAAGGACTGAATCACGCTGAAATCGATATACCGGCGAAATACAAACGGCATCAGCATCTTGCGCAGTTCCTGACTGCTGGTGTCATCCGCACCGCCCATCAGCCGGGCTTTGACCATCGCGTAACGCTCCCAGTCGCGGCCCTGTTCCTGATAATAATCCTCCAGCGCCGGGAAGCTCATGACCAGCGGACCGCTGTCGCCAAACGGACGCAAACGCATATCCACGCGATAGACAAATCCGTCGATCGTCGGCTGATCCAGCGCTCTAATCAGCCGCTGCCCGAGGCGGGTGAAGAACTGCGCGTTATCCAGCTGACGGCGGCCTCCCTGCGTCTGGCCGTTTTCCGGATAGGCAAAAATCAGGTCGATATCGGAAGAGAAATTCAGCTCGCCGCCGCCCAGTTTCCCCATCCCGAGGATCAGCATTCTTTGCGCTTCGCCCGCCGCATTCACCGGTGTACCAAATTCGCGGCAGCAGGCGTCATACAACCAGTCGCGGGCGCTGACAATCAGCAATTCCGCCAGTTCACTCAGCTGTTGCAGGGTATCTTTGGCTTCGCTGGTTTGCGCCGACTGTGACCAGGCAATGCGGGTCAGAATGCGGCGGCGGAACAGACGCAGCGCCTTCATTAACCCGTTTTCGTCAGTCACCTGCGCCAGCGATTCATCGAGCCACTGCCGGTAAAACTGCCACTCCTGTGCCTGAGGCGGGTTTTGCTCGATTTCATGCCACCACTGCGGAAACGCCAGCAAACTGTCCGTCACGAATTCGCTGCTCGTCAGTACCGCAAGCGAGGCGTCATCGGGAAGAGAAGGCTTTTCGGGATGTTCACGCCAGCGCTCAAGGACATTCCGGGCGTGGTCGTGTAAAACAGAAGAGAGTGGCAGCATGAAATCGGGTTCCTTGCAAAAAAAAGCCCGGGCTTTTTGCCCAGGCTTATCAGTCAATTAACGAGGTTGTCCATTTAACCAGAAGGCATCCATCATCACCGCGTGAGAACGGGCTGAATCCTCCCACGCATGTTGTTGCTGAACGATGGCCTGCTGCAACTCCACCCAACCGGCAATATACGCGGCAACGTCTTTGTCCGGGTACGCGCCGGCCAGCAGATGGAAAGTAATAATCTGGCGCTTCAGGCGGGACAGCTGGTCGCGATACCCTTCTTCGGTCAGCGGCTGCGCGAACGCCTCTTTCAGATCTGCTGCGGTACGGCCCAGCATAATATCTGCGAAACGTTTAAAGGAACCTTCCAGCTTTTTAGCCGATTTATCATCGATAAACGGCGTCCAGCCGGAAGTTGCCAGCCAGGAAGTGAGCACTAACTTACATTTCAGGTAATTCGCGCTGTAGCAAATGTCCTGCGCATCGGCAGATTTCTGTTCCAGCACTGGCACCAGATCGGTGAGCAGCGTGCGCAGTTCGGAAGACGCTTTACGCGGCACCAGCCCGCCGAACAGAACCAGAACCTGGCGCACGGTTTCCACCGCCTGCAATACGGTCAGGCGCGCCGTTTTATCACCGCGCACCCAGAGTTCTTCATGATACTGCCAGTGATCCAGCGCCAGTTCGAACATCGCCGACATCGCCTGTTCAACGGTGGCTTTAGGTTTAGCTTTGAAGACCGGCAGCGGTTTAATTTCACGCGCAGGATTGCCTTTCGCCAGATGATAACCGCGAGCCGCTTTGCTGAAACCGCCCTGACGTAAACCGCCGTGCGCACCAATTTCTGCCGCCAGTTTCAGTAAATCCGCGGTATTGCCTTTTTTCAGCTCAAGCTCAATTTCGTCCAGCGCCTCAGACAACTCACCGGCGATGACTTCGCCCTGATCCAGACCCAGCTCTATCTCGCTTTCGCCGTAAGTGATCACCCACTTCTCGCGGGTGAAATCTGTGCGGAACAGCGGTGCCAGTTCTTTTTGCAGCGCGGCAGGCTTACACCCTTCCGGCCAGATATCTTTCGGGAACGCACTGAGTTTCAGCACCGGCTTTTTCAGTTCAACATTATATTCCGGGCGCTGGTGCAGCCCGCCCACCACTTTTCCGCCGGTTTTGATGGTCATTTCATACTGATCGTCAAAGCCACGGATACGCAGACCAATATCATGCGAACGTAAATAGTTATCCGCGGTCTCAAAATAGATGTTGGTCAGTTTCGATGGCGCGGTGTGCTCAGCGTTGAAAACCGCGAGCTGCGAAGGAAGTTCGGCTATTGCGGCCGGGGTGGCGATAAATTTTAATTCTATTTCTACGGTCATAGGAGTCTTCACACCGATTCTTTGCTGCCAATAAGGGATTAACGCGTCGCTCCAATTCTACCATAAGCACAGCGCGCAAGCCGCATGTTGCGGGATTGTAAGATAGTTCTCATTCCGGTTTATACATTGCGTCGTCACACTGTTGCCCTTAATATCGGTTTCCAAAGTTTCGCAATAACCAAACTTTTATTGCACTGACCGGATAATTTGCCGCAATGGCCTGAAAATGGCGGTTGCCAGAAGACGTATCCCGATAAAACGGATCCGCACTTCACGTTCCCTAAATTCACAAAGAAACGATGAAATAATGCAGAAATTACGCCTAATTGGTTTCGCTTTGCTTGGTTTAAGCATCACATGGACTGCCCACGCCGACGAGAAGCGCTATATCTCAGATGACCTGATCACCTATATCCACAGTGGTCCGGGCAACCAGTATCGTATCGTTGGAACCCTGAATGCCGGTGATGAAGTCACCCTGCGCAGCGTCAACGACAGTACTAAATACGGCGAAATCGTTGACTCGAAAGGGAAAACCGCGTGGATCCCTCTCGACCAGTTAAGTAATGTCCCAAGCCTGCGTACCCGCGTTCCGGATCTGGAACAACAGGTTAAAACACTGACCGACAAGCTGACGAATATTGATTCCAGCTGGAACCAGCGTACCGCGGAAATGCAGACGAAAGTCGGCTCCAGCGACAGCATCATCAACAACCTGAAGAAAGAAAATCAGGATCTGAAAAATCAGCTGATCGTTGCGCAGAAGAAAGTGGATGCGGTGAATGTTCAGCTCGACGACAAGCAACGTACTATTATTTTACAATGGTTTATGTACGGCGGTGGGGTTGCCGGTGTCGGTCTGGTGCTGGGCCTGGTATTGCCGCATCTGGTTCCGCGTCGCAGGAAAAAAGATCGCTGGATGAGCTGATCGCTTAACCCGCTCCAACTTTTCGTTCAACGTGAAGGCACTCCGGTGCCTTTTCGTGTTTGCATCAATCCGCAAATCAACCACACAACTTTGCTATGATAAAAGCAGAGCGCCCTGCTCGGCTTTCAGCAGCATAATGCGTTGAAATTGACTTATTTCAGGAGTTATCGCGTGGAGATTTACCTGGTCGGCGGCGCAGTCCGAGACAGTTTATTAAACCTGCCTGTGTCTGAACACGATTGGGTGGTGGTCGGCGCAACGCCTGAATATATGCTGGAAAACGGTTATCAGCAGGTCGGCAAAGATTTCCCGGTGTTCCTGCATCCCAAAACTCATGATGAATACGCGCTGGCGCGGACGGAAAGAAAATCGGGTTCAGGCTATAACGGTTTTACCTGTTATGCCGCGCCGGATGTCACGCTCGAACAGGATCTGATGCGGCGTGACCTGACTATTAACGCCATCGCCAAAAGTGACAGCGGTGAACTTTTCGACCCTTATCACGGCCAGCGTGATATCGAATTACGACTGCTACGCCACGTTTCCGATGCGTTCGGGGAAGATCCGTTACGCGTTCTGCGCGTAGCCCGTTTCGCGGCGCGGTTTGCCCATTTAGGTTTTACCGTTGCCCCTGAAACACAGGCGCTGATGCTGCAGATGGCCGAAAGCGGTGAGCTGGAAGCCCTGACGGCAGAACGCGTGTGGAAAGAAACCGAAAAGGCGCTGCAAACGCAGGATCCGCAGGTGTATTTCCAGGTGCTTCGGGATTGCGGCGCGCTGAAAGTGTTATTCCCTGAAATCGATGCGTTGTTTGGCGTGCCCGCGCCGGAGAAATGGCATCCGGAAATTGATACCGGCATTCATACGCTGATGACTCTGAAAATTGCCAGCACACTGACGCCTGACGTCGACGTGCGTTTTTCTGCACTGTGCCACGATTTGGGGAAAGGCCTGACGCCACCGCAATACTGGCCACATCATCACGGTCACGGCCCGGCGGGTGTAAAACTGGTGGAGAATATTTGCCAGCGACTGAAAGTGCCGACACATATCCGTGATCTGGCAAAACTGGTGGCCGAGTTCCATGACCTCATCCACACAGTGAATAAGCTGCGCCCGGAAACCTTTCTGAAACTGTTCGATACCATCGACGTCTGGCGTAAACCGCAGCGTTTGGAACAGATGATCATGACCAGCGAAGCTGACGCGCGCGGGCGTACAACGTTCGAAAATAACCCTTATCCGCAGGGCGATTACTTGCGTGAGGCCTTCAGGGTGGCGAACAGCATTTCCAATAAAGAAGTGCTGGATGCCGGTTTTCAGGGAATGGCGATCCGCGATGAACTGAAAAAACGGCGTACGCAGGCACTGGCTGACTGGAAGCAAACGCAGGAAACCGCGGTTTAATTTTCTGCGCCTGAGAGCGTTGAAAAACACAAAAAATAAAGCCCCGCACGGCAAAACCGGCGGGGCTTTTTCTTGCATGATCCAATGAAAAATCAGGCAATAAAGACGAAGTACACCGCAAGAGCGACGAAGAAGCGATAAATCGCAAACGGGATAAACGAAATGCGTTTAATCACCGCCAGGAAGGTTTTAATCGCAATCAGCGCCACAACGAAAGCGGCAATGAAACCGGTCGCAAACATCGGCAAATCGGCCAGGGTCAGGAAGCTGTAACTCTTGTACAAATCCAGAGCCGTCGCGCCCATCATCATCGGAACTGCCAGCAGGAACGAGAATTCAGACGCCGCAAAACGGCTGATCCCCATTAACATCCCCCCGCTAATGGTCGCCCCGGAGCGGGAAAATCCCGGCCAAAGCGCCAGACACTGGAAGACGCCAATCATAAACGCCTGCACGTAGGTAATGTCATCCAGCCCTTCCGCGCGCGGTTTTTTGGGTTTTAGCAATTCAGCAGCAATCAATAAAACACCGCCGACAACCAGCGAGTACATGACGTATTTCGGCTCAAAAAGGGATTTAATCTGTGAATGCAGAAGCAGACCCAATACGGTCGCCGGGATCATCCCCAAAATAATATGCCCGAGGTTCAGACGGCGCGTCCCCGTGCCTTCATGAACCGGTGGTTTGCCAAAATGCAGGCCAATCATGCCAAACAAACGACGCCAGAACATCACAACCACAGCCAGAATCGACCCCAGCTGGATAACCACCTCAAAGGACTTCGACGTATCTCCCGTAAAGCCAAGGAGATTACCCACAATAATCAGGTGACCGGTCGAGGAGACAGGCAGGAATTCCGTCAGCCCTTCAACAACACCTAAAATAGCCGCTACAAGCAATGAATGACTTTCAGCAATCATTATCAACCCAACCCTATTAAGTATCCGCTAACCGGAAAAACAACTAAAACAACAAACAATAAAAAAGCGGCATCATCTGAGCCGCTTCTGCAAAGGGAGACCCGTTACTCCGAGTGCTCTTTTAACGCGTTTTTATGACAATTAAAATACGGCCGGGTTCTGATTTTTGTTAAGGACAGGGGTTAACCGCGTTTTCCGCGCTCAATCACTACGCCAACGTTCGCCGCCTGCGCGACCGCGCCGGGTTTGCTGAGCTTAATGCGAACCCACGGTGAGTTAAACCGCGCCAGCAGCAGTGCCGCCACTTCTTCGGCAACGCGTTCAACCAGCGCAAAATTCTGTGAGGAGACATGTTCTATGACTGCGTCACTGACATCGGCGTAGCTTAAACAGTCATTAACATCGTCACTGGCGGCGGATTTTCGGTTGTCCCACGCCATTTCGATATCGAACACCAGTTTCTGTTTAATGGTCTGTTCCCAGTCGTAAGCGCCAATAGTGGTGATTACATTTAGTTGCTCAATAAATACGATATCCATCACGCGATTCTCTGTTTTTGGCCCAGCCGGATACCACTTCCAGCAGAAAATGCGTATTATCCATGGATGTTGCGATTAAAACGACCCTTATTAGACGGAACGGCTTTATGAGTGCTACCGCGCTTGGAATGATTATTTTCGCCTACCTTTGCGGCTCGATTTCGAGTGCGATTCTGGTCTGCCGGGTCGCCTGCTTACCGGATCCGCGCACGGCAGGTTCTGGCAATCCCGGTGCTACGAACGTTTTGCGCCTGGGTGGACGTGTGGCCGCAGCGGCCGTTCTGATTTTCGATGTCCTTAAAGGCATGCTGCCCGTCTGGCTGGCGTACCGTCTGAACATTCCTCCAATGTATCTCGGTCTGACCGCCATTGCGGCATGCGTCGGCCATATCTACCCGGTTTTCTTCCGCTTTAAAGGCGGCAAAGGCGTGGCCACCGCTTTCGGTGCCATTGCACCTATCGGCTGGGACTTAACCGGCCTGATGACTGGCACGTGGCTTCTGACCGTGCTGCTCAGCGGATACTCTTCGCTGGGCGCGATTGTCAGTGCGCTCATCGCGCCTTTCTATGTCTGGTGGTTCAAACCTGAATTCACATTCCCGGTCGCCATGCTTTCCTGCCTGATTTTATTACGTCACCACGACAATATTCAGCGCCTGTGGCGCGGTCAGGAAGGGAAAATCTGGGATAAGCTGAAGAAAAAACGTAAAGCAGCTAAAGACGAAAAAGCAGAATAACGTCAGATTTCAGACATAAAAAACGACCTCATTGAAGGTCGTTTTTTTTTGCACTTAATTAACAACGCAGCCCCGATCAGACTGGTGGAAGTTCGGCCAGAGGCCAGCGCGGGCGAACTGTCACACCTAAATCCGGCGTTGCACCCGTTTTCAGGCGCACCATACCCGCATAAGCGATCATCGCACCGTTATCGGTACAAAACTCAGGACGCGCGTAGAATACTTCGCCCCCACGTTTGGTCATCATTTCTGCTAACTTCGCGCGCAAGGTACGGTTTGCGCTGACGCCACCAGCCATGACCAGGCGTTTAAAACCTGTCTGATCCAGCGCGCGTTTGCACTTGATTGCCAGCGTATCCACCACGGCATCTTCGAATGCACGGGCAATATCGGCATGGGTTTGCGCATCGCTGTCATTGCCACGGATCGTGTTAGCAGCGAATGTTTTCAGGCCGGAAAAACTGAAATCTAGCCCCGGACGATCGGTCATCGGGCGCGGGAACGTAAAGCGCCCGGCAACACCCTGCGCTGCCATTTTTGACAGCAACGGGCCACCCGGATAATCCAGCCCTAATAATTTGGCTGTTTTATCAAACGCTTCACCTGCGGCGTCGTCGATAGACTCTCCGAGCAGGGTATATTCACCGATGCCGGTCACGCTGATTAACTGCGTGTGGCCGCCAGAAACCAGTAAGGCAACAAACGGAAAATCAGGCGGATTATCTTCCAGCATCGGGGCCAGCAAATGGCCTTCCATGTGATGAACAGGCACCGCCGGCACATTCCAGGCAAACGCCAGAGAACGCCCGATGGTTGCGCCGACCAGCAACGCACCGACAAGCCCCGGACCGGCGGTATACGCCACGCCATCGATATCCTGAGCGGTCAGCCCGGCCTCTTTCAGCGCAGCCTGAATAAGCGGTACTGTTTTACGTACATGGTCACGCGAGGCCAGTTCAGGCACAACACCGCCGTAATCTGCATGCAGTTTTACCTGACTATACAGTTGGTTGGCTAACAGACCGGCTTCGCTGTCATAAACTGCAATTCCGGTTTCATCGCAGGACGTTTCTATACCCAGTACTCGCATCACTCTTTCCGTCATAGTTTCGCGCTAACTCGCGGCGCGCAGTTTAGCACACAAGCCCCGACCAGTGCTGCACTGGTGAAGGAATTCCTCACGCGGCCGGCAATTAATGTCGAGCAATTTGGATTGATTGGTATATAATCGCCGCCCGACGCAAAAGCGAGCGCACTATGTTGCAGAAGGGTTGCAAAAGGCGCCCGCTTCAATTTGCCGTTGTGCTTTACAAGACGACGCGAATTGGAGTAAAATTCCGCACCATTTTGAAATGTGCTGGTACAACATCAGCAAACAAACCGATTTTATCGAGGTGAGAGGCACATGCCTGTAATTAAAGTACGTGAAAACGAGCCGTTCGACGTAGCTCTGCGTCGCTTCAAGCGTTCCTGCGAAAAAGCAGGTGTTCTGGCAGAAGTTCGTCGTCGTGAATTCTATGAAAAACCGACTACCGAACGTAAACGCGCTAAAGCATCTGCAGTAAAACGCCACGCCAAGAAACTGGCTCGCGAAAACGCACGCCGCACTCGTCTGTATTAATCTTCGGGGGCAACCCCAAATCGCGTGATTTGCAATATTAAGAACGCGCAGACTGCGTAGTAGCATACGAAGGCCGTGCTTTCCGAAAGGAATGCGCGGCTTGTTCTCGTTTATAGGCTAGTGAGTAAGGGGCTTATGGCTGGGAGAATTCCGCGCGTATTTATCAATGACTTGCTGGCTCGTATCGATATCGTCGATTTGATCGACGCTCGTGTAAAGCTCAAGAAACAGGGTAAAAATTATCACGCGTGCTGCCCTTTCCACCATGAGAAAACACCCTCATTTACCGTAAATGGCGATAAGCAGTTTTATCACTGTTTCGGCTGTGGTGCCCACGGCAATGCCGTCGATTTCCTGATGAACTATGACAGACTTGAGTTTGTCGAAAGCATTGAGGAACTGGCGACAATGCAGGGTTTGGAAGTGCCGTACGAAGCAGGCACTGGCCCGACTCAGATGGAGCGTCATCAGCGTCAAAGCCTCTACCAGTTGATGGCACCGCTTAGCGAGTTTTATCAGCAATCACTTAAACAACCCGCAGGTGCACCGGCCAGAGACTATCTTACCCGGCGCGGTTTAAGTGAAGATGTCATCAATCATTTTGCCATTGGTTTCGCCCCACCGGGCTGGGACAACGTGTTAAAGCGTTTCGGTAAGAATGCCGATGATAAAGCGTCTCTGATCGACGCCGGTATGTTGGTCACCAATGACAACGGACGCAGCTATGATCGTTTTCGTGAACGGGTGATGTTCCCGATACGCGACAAACGTGGCCGTGTGATTGCATTTGGTGGCAGGGTTTTGGGCAACGATACGCCGAAATACCTGAACTCACCGGAAACCGAGATTTTCCATAAAGGCCGCCAGTTGTACGGCCTGTATGAAGCACAGCTGAAAGCCCCTTCCCCGGCGCGTTTGCTGGTCGTAGAAGGGTATATGGACGTCGTTGCACTGGCGCAGTTCGGCATCGATTATGCCGTTGCGTCGCTGGGAACCTCCACGACGGCGGACCACATTCAGCTGATGTTCCGCAGCACGGATAATATCGTTTGTTGTTATGACGGTGACCGCGCGGGGCGTGAAGCCGCGTGGCGCGCACTGGAAACGGCATTGCCGTATCTTAACGATGGCCGTCAGCTGCGTTTTATGTTTTTACCCGACGGCGAAGATCCGGACACGCTGGTGCGTAAAGAAGGCAAAGAAGCGTTCGAACAAAGGATGGAGCAGGCTATGCCGCTTTCCACTTTCCTGTTTGATTCGCTGATGCCGCAGGTTGACTTGAGCAGCCCTGACGGGCGGACCAAATTGAGCATGCTGGCATTGCCGCTGATCCGCCAGGTTCCCGGTGAAACGTTACGGATGTATTTGCGTCAGCAGTTAGGGAATAAGCTCGGTATTTTAGATGACAGCCAGTTAGAAAAGCTGATGCCTAAACAGGCAGAAGGGAGCAATGTCTACCAGGCTCCCCAGCTAAAACGCACAACCATGCGTATACTTATAGGGTTACTGGTACAAAACCCACAACTGGCTACACTTATACCCTCGCTGCAAGGTTTGGAGCAAGCGAAGCAACCAGGATTGGATCTGTTCAGCGAGTTAGTTACCACTTGCTTAGCCCAGCCGGGGCTGACAACAGGCCAATTACTGGAACTGTATCGTGACAATAAGTTCTACCAGCAACTTGAAACTCTGGCGACATGGAACCACATGATCGTAGAGGAGATGGTCGAAGAGGAATTTCGTGCCACGCTGGCCAGCCTGTATGACTCTATTTTAGAGCAGCGGCTTGAAACCCTGATAGCAAAAGCCAGGACGCATGGCCTGAGCCCAGAGGAACGCACAGAAGTCAGTTCCCTGAACCAGGTACTCGCGAGGAAGTCTTAAAAAATAAGAACATTAATGATAGCGCGTGAAGCGTTATCACAGAAAACACGGCTTAAGTGCCGATATATAGCGGGGCATGGCCCTGCGCAGAGCCGCCCTGGTGGGCCGCGGCACAATAAACGCCCCTAACGTTATTGTTGGCGATGTTACCCGACCGACACCAACCCAAATACTCTGAAGTGTGGATACCGTCTTATGGAGCAAAACCCGCAGTCACAGCTTAAGCTACTTGTCACCCGTGGTAAGGAGCAAGGCTATCTGACCTATGCTGAGGTCAATGACCATCTGCCGGAAGATATCGTCGATTCCGACCAGATCGAAGACATCATCCAGATGATTAACGACATGGGCATTCAGGTTCTTGAAGAAGCACCTGACGCCGATGATTTGATGCTGGCCGAAAACCGCCCTGATACCGACGAAGACGCTGCAGAAGCGGCGGCGCAGGTACTTTCCAGCGTTGAATCTGAAATTGGCCGTACCACCGACCCTGTGCGTATGTATATGCGCGAGATGGGTACCGTTGAACTTCTGACCCGTGAAGGCGAAATCGACATCGCCAAACGTATCGAAGACGGTATCAATCAGGTCCAGTGCTCCGTTGCTGAATATCCTGAAGCTATCACTTATTTGTTAGAGCAATATGACCGTGTTGAAGCAGGCGAAGTTCGTCTGTCTGACCTGATCACTGGTTTTGTTGACCCTAACGCCGAAGAAGAAATCGCGCCAACTGCAACTCACGTGGGTTCTGAACTGACCACTGAAGAGCAGAATGATGACGACGAAGACGAAGATGAAGACGACGACGCTGAAGACGACAACAGCATCGACCCGGAACTGGCTCGCCAGAAGTTCACCGAACTGCGTGAACAGCATGAAGCGACGCGTCTGGTCATCAAGAAAAACGGCCGTAGTCACAAGAGCGCAGCAGAAGAAATCCTGAAACTGTCTGACGTTTTCAAACAGTTCCGTCTGGTGCCAAAACAGTTCGATTTCCTGGTTAACAGCATGCGTTCCATGATGGATCGCGTTCGTGCTCAGGAACGTCTGATCATGAAAGTGTGCGTTGAACAGTGCAAAATGCCGAAGAAAAACTTCGTCAACCTATTCGCCGGTAACGAAACCAGCGATACCTGGTTTGATGCCGCTCTTGCCATGGGTAAACCGTGGTCTGAGAAGCTGAAAGAAGTCACTGAAGACGTACAGCGCGGCCTGATGAAACTGCGTCAGATCGAAGAAGAAACTGGCCTGACTATCGAGCAGGTTAAAGATATCAACCGTCGCATGTCGATCGGCGAAGCGAAAGCCCGTCGCGCGAAGAAAGAGATGGTTGAAGCAAACTTACGTCTGGTTATTTCTATCGCGAAGAAATACACCAACCGTGGTCTGCAGTTCCTCGACCTGATCCAGGAAGGTAACATCGGCCTGATGAAAGCCGTTGATAAGTTTGAATATCGCCGTGGTTATAAGTTCTCAACTTATGCGACCTGGTGGATCCGTCAGGCTATCACCCGCTCCATCGCCGACCAGGCGCGTACCATCCGTATCCCGGTACATATGATTGAGACGATTAACAAACTCAACCGTATTTCCCGTCAGATGCTGCAAGAGATGGGCCGCGAACCTACGCCGGAAGAGCTGGCTGAGCGTATGCTGATGCCGGAAGACAAAATCCGTAAAGTGCTGAAAATCGCGAAAGAGCCAATCTCCATGGAAACGCCAATCGGCGACGATGAAGATTCGCATCTGGGTGATTTCATCGAGGATACAACCCTCGAGCTGCCACTGGATTCTGCAACGTCTGAAAGCCTGCGTTCTGCAACGCACGACGTTCTGGCTGGCCTGACCGCACGTGAAGCGAAAGTTCTGCGTATGCGTTTCGGTATCGACATGAACACTGACCACACTCTGGAAGAAGTGGGCAAACAGTTCGACGTTACCCGTGAACGTATCCGTCAGATCGAAGCGAAAGCGTTGCGTAAACTGCGCCACCCAAGCCGCTCCGAAGTGCTGCGCAGCTTCCTGGACGATTAATCACCCTCAGGCTGTCAGCCATTAAAAAGCCCCGCCTTTCTCTGGAAATGGCGGGGCTTTTTTTATCAGGGTTCGCCAGAAATTCAGGGATTCAGCGACGTATACAGCTCACGATATGAAGCAACCAGCTCATCGAGCGTCGCGCGGTTCAGCCCGCTGGGATTCGGCAAAACCCAGACATCTGTCCGGCCAATTTTCAGCGCCTGATGCCCCCAGTTCACTTTGCTGATGCCAAACGCCTTACTGAAGGCCTGCTTACCCAGAATGGCTAACGCACGCGGCTGATAACGCAAGATTTTCTCTTTGAGCATCTCACCGCCATCGCGCAATTCATCACTCTTCAGCTCACTGGCTGCAACCGTCGGCCGGCCTACAAGCGCCGTGATACCACAACCGAAATCCTGCAACTGCTGCCACTCTTCCGGCGCTAACTGACGCCCGGTAAATCCCGCCTGATGAATGACTTTCCAGAAACGGTTACTGCTATTAGCAAAAGGATAACCTTTGTGAGCAGAAGAAAGACCGGGATTAATGCCGCAGAACACAACCTGAAGATCCTCCACGAGGATATCTGTAAGCATAATGTTTTCCTGAGACGTATTTGCTCGAGTTATGGGTAAAAAAGTCTGCGAACACAACATACTAGAACTGTGCACAAAACGCGCATACAAACCGAACACATGTAGACCTGTAAGCAAGGTTTACCGTATAATCCCGCACCTCGGCCCTTTAGCTCAGTTGGTTAGAGCACGCGACTCATAATCGCTTGGTCGCTGGTTCAAGTCCAGCAAGGGCCACCAAATTTTAGTTTCAGATTCAGACGATTAAGCCACTTCGCAAGAAGTGGCTTTTTTGTTTCCATAACCCCCTCCTTAACCAGACCTTTACCCTTATTCTCCCCTACCCGCGATTGACCCCGCCTCGTTCAAATATAATAATGAGAACCATTAACATTAAAGATTAGGGAATGGATCCAATGACTAGCGCTGGTTTTCGCATTTTTGCAGGGATCGCCGGGCTGTTTTTATCACTGATTTTCACCACTCACGCCTTTGCGGAAGGCTGGCCTCGCGAGATAAAAACTTCTCATGGCATCCTCACATTGCAGCAACCTCCGCAGCGAATAGTGTCCACCAGCGTGACGGTCACAGGGACATTACTGGCCATCAACGCTCCTGTGATTGCCAGCGGGGCTTCCGGGCCAAACAGCCGATTTGCCGATCAGCAGGGCTTCTTCCGCCAGTGGGGAGATGTCGCGAAACAGCGCGGAGTTGAACGTCTGTACGTCGGTGAACCGAATGCCGAAGCCATTGCCGGTCAGGCTCCAGACTTAATTATTATTGCGGCCACCGGTGGTGATTCCGCCCTGAAGCTTTATGATCAGCTTTCCGCGATTGCGCCGGTCATGGTGGTTAATTATGACGACAAAAGCTGGCAAGATCTGGCGAAGGAATTAGGTCAGGCAACCGGCAAGGAAGCCGATGCTGCTGCCGTTATTGCCCGGTTTGAGGCGCGCGAAAACGCATTGAAAAAAGTCATGAAACTACCGCCACAGCCTGTTTCTGCACTGGTTTACAGCGCCGATGGCAAAACAGCAAATCTCTGGACCCCCGCCTCACCGCAGGGACAGTTGCTGCAAGAGTTGGGGTTTAAACTGGCCCTGGTGCCTTTGAATATTGCCGCCAGCCTGAGTCAGGGCAAACGTCATGACATCATTCAGCTTTCCGGCGAGAAAATGCCGGACGCGCTGAACGGCCAGACCCTGCTGCTGTTCTCCGCCAGTCAAAGCGACTCGGAGCGCCTGCTGAGCAATCCGTTCCTCGCGAAATTATCTGCCGTAGAAGGCAGGCACGTTTATGCGATGGGTGATGACACTTTCAGGCTGGATTATTACAGCGCCAGCAATATGCTGACGCAGCTTGAAACCCTGTTCGCCGCCCGCTGATGCCTCGTCTTATGCACGCAATTCCTGCGCCCCGCGTTTCATCGCCGGGGCAGTTTTCGCGACAGGCCACCGGAATACTGATTGCCGTGCTGCTTCTCCTCCTGATGATGGCGCTAAGTCTGTTTCTGGGCGCGAAATCTCTTCCATTCAGCACCGTGATTTCAGCACTCAACGGGCACTGCGCCAGCGCTGACTGCGTGATCGTAACCGACGCCCGTCTGCCGAGAACGCTGGCAGGTTTACTGGCAGGAATGGCACTCGGATTATCGGGCGCGCTGATGCAAATCCTGACCCGTAATCCGCTGGCTGACCCCGGTATTCTTGGCGTTAACGCCGGTGCCGGGTTTGCGGTCGTTCTTGGGATTGCCTTCTTTGGTGCCACAGATGTCAGCGGTTATCTGTGGTTCTCGTTTGCAGGAGCCTTATCAGCGACGCTGCTGGTCGCCATGATTGGCGCACTCGGGCGCGGAAGGCTGGATCCCGTTCGTCTCACGCTGGCGGGCGTTGCGCTGGCGGCCGTTCTGGAAGGGTTCTCCTCGGGAATTTCCCTGCTGAATCCGCAGGTTTACGATCAGCTGCGCTTCTGGCAGGCCGGTTCGCTGGATATCCGCAATATGGCGGTGATCCGCACCGTCACACCGCCGATCCTTTTCGCCATTTTCCTCAGTTTGCTGATGACCCGTTCCCTGAATAATCTGACGATGGGCAGTGAACTGGCGACCGCGCTGGGCACTAAAATCATCACGACCCAGCTGCTGGGATTACTGGCCATCACGCTGTTATGCGGCAGCGCGACAGCGGCCGTCGGCCCCGTCGCATTTGTGGGCCTGATGGTGCCGCATATGGCACGCTGGATTTGTCGTGCGGATCCCCGCTGGCTGTTGCCGTGGACGCTGATTCTCACGCCGACGCTGTTGCTTGCGGCGGATATCGCCGGGCGGGTTCTGGTCACCGGTGAGCTGCGGGTTTCTGTCGTCGTCGCCTTTATCGGCGCGCCGGTGCTTATTTTTCTGGTTCGCCGCCCCGGCGGCTTGCGCAGAGGTTAGCCATGAGCCAGAGAGAATCTGAATCCCGCACGCTGAAAAGAAACACGCTAATTTCGCGGCCATTTCTGACGGCGCTGGTGTTAGCTTTATGCGCACTCTTACTGGCGATATTTGCGCTGGGCAGCGGCGCGCTGGCGCTGAAACCGGCTCAGGTCGTCAGCGCCCTGCTCGGCGATGGCCCGAAAAATCTGCACATCATTGTGACGCAGTGGCGTCTGCCGCGCGTGGTGATGGCGCTGATCATCGGCGCGGCGCTGGGCGTCAGCGGTGCTATTTTCCAGTCGCTGCTGCGCAATCCGCTGGGCAGCCCGGACGTCATCGGTTTTAACACCGGCGCCTACAGCGGCGTTTTACTGGCCATCGTGTTATTCAACGCCAGCGCGGGTGAAACCATGATCGGTGCCATGGCCGGAGGCATTGTCAGTGTGCTGCTGGTTTATGCGCTGGCATGGCGTCAGGGCGTCGAAACCTTCCGCCTGATTATTGTCGGTATCGGCGTGCGGGCGCTGCTGATTGCGGGCAATACCTGGCTGATTATCAACGCGTCGCTGGAATCTGCGCTCACCGCCGGGTTATGGCATGCGGGTTCGCTCAACGGGATTACGTGGGAGAAAAGCCTGCCGGTGATCGCCCTGATTGCCGCGGCACTGTTCCTCGCCCGGCTGCTGTCCTCGCGAATGCGTTTGCTGGAAATGGGTGACGATACCGCGAGCGCGCTGGGTGTCCCGGTGGAACGTTCGCGTCTGCTGCTGATGCTGGCGGGCGTGGCATTAACCGCCGCTGCGACGGCGCTGGCCGGGCCCATTTCCTTTATCGCGCTGGTGGCACCGCAGATTTCCCGCCGCCTGTGCGCCAGCCAGCAGCACGCGTTATTTTTTGCCGCACTGACCGGCGCACTGCTGCTGCTCGCCGCAGACGTCGCGGCGCAGCGTCTCTTCCTGCCTTATCAACTGCCCGTCGGCGTGCTCACCGTCAGTCTCGGCGGTATTTATCTGATTGGTTTGCTCATCCGGGAGTCCCGCCGCTCATGAAGACTGAACATTTTTCACCGCTATATGCCCAGAACCTGACGCTCGGTTACGACAAAAAAGTCATCGCACAAAATTTATCGGTGTCGATTCCGGAAGGAAAACTGACGGTGATTATCGGGCCTAACGCCTGCGGAAAATCGACGTTATTACGTACGCTGAGCCGCCTGATGCAGCCGCAGTCCGGCACGGTTTTTCTCGACGGAAAACTGATTGGCGATTACGGCACGAAAGACGTGGCAAAAAGGCTGGGCTTATTACCGCAAAGTTCGACCGCGCCAGGTGATATCACGGTGGCCGATCTGGTCGGTCGCGGGCGCTATCCGCACCAGAATCTGTTTAGCCGCTGGAATGCGCAGGACACGCAGGCTGTCGATGACGCGATGCGGGCAACCGGTGTTTATGAACTGGCGGAAAGCACGGTGAATTCGCTGTCCGGCGGACAGCGGCAGCGGGTGTGGATTGCCATGGTGCTGGCGCAGCAAACGCCGCTGCTGCTTTTGGACGAGCCGACTACCTGGCTGGATATCGCGCATCAGATTGATTTGATGGAGCTGATGTGTCGCCTGAATCAGGAAAATGGCCGGACGCTGGTCGTCGTGCTGCACGATCTGAATCAGGCCTGCCGCTACGCCGGGCATCTTATCGCCATGCGCGACGGAAAAATCCTCGCAGAAGGCGCGCCTGCCGATATCGTGACGCCGGAACTGATTGAGCAGGTTTTCGGATTGCGTTGCTCAATCATCGACTGCCCGGTGTCACATACGCCGTTAATTATTCCGCTCGGCAATTTAGCCGTCTGACGGAGGATCTCCGGCGGCCCACTGCGTCTCATCCCACAGACTGCACAGGCCGTCGAGCAAACCACCGCGCCACCACAGCGCGTCGTGCCCGCCTTCCAGCACGCGGTAATGCACCTGATTGGGGGTCGGTTTCAGCAGCGCCTCCATCTGATTATTCACGTCATAAATCAGCTTTTCGTTTCTGCCGGCTTCCATAAAGATTTTCAAATGACTGAGTTCCCCCAGCCCTTTTTCAACCTGCGACAGGATGCTTTCCGCTTCTTGCTGATCATCACTGGCTTGCTGACGATGGCGGCGCGGCCACCAGAAAGACCCCGACTGACTCAGCACGCAGCCGAAACGTTCGGGCCAGTGCAAACCGGCGTAAAGCGAAGAAAGGCCCCCAAAACTCTGCCCCGCGACCACCGTTTTTTGCGCGTTATCGCTGTGCGCGGCCAGTTTTCTTACCTGCGGCAATAACTCGTCCTGCACCGTCAGCCAGAACTCCGGATTACAGGTCAGCTCGCGGCTGCGGGTTTGAATATCAATAACATCGATCAGCACGTAGACCGCGTCGGGCAGCGCCCTTTCGCGCGTGAGCTGCGTCAGTGGCTGCCAGACGGGCATCTGTTTCGCCCAAAACTGGCCGTCGAGCAGGATCGCCAGCGGGCGCGAGGCAGGCTCCTGGCTTTCGCCGGGGGTAAACACCCAGACGTTTCGCATATTCCCCAGACGCGCACTTTTCCAGCGGAATGTTTGTAACGCCGCCGGAGCTTGCGGCGCTTTCGGGCCATCAAGATCAAACTTTTCCCAGGCGGGCTGTGGCAACGCTTCCGGCATATGCAGGCCGGACAACGCATGGGATTTCGCACCTGGCCACGGCCGATGCGGATTCAGCGGATCGTGCGTCGCGTGGCGGAAGAGGTTTTTCCACCATTCACGCGCGGCCAGCATGCTCTGATAATCATCGTTATTTTGCGGAAATTCAGCGCCGGATTCGGTACGTGGGATCAGGCTGTAGCTTCCGCGCCAGTCCGCACGCAATTCGGTCTGCCAGTGCCAGACATCCGTTCCGGCCAGCCGCTGCAAACTTTGCGGCGGCGACGACTGATGGTGATCGGTGATGCCGTTGATGTTGATCCAGACACGCCGGGTTTCCGACGTCGTTTCGTCGCCCTGCGGATCCCGCCAGAAGAACGTCACACGACAAAAGCCCTCGCGCGAAGGTTCCGTCCACGGCGTTCCCCGCGTAGCAATTTCATTCCACCACGCGGCACTTCCGGCCAGAGGTTCCAACAACATGGCCTGAGCCGCAGGTTTTTGCGGATGCTGATATTTCATCATTTTTTACGCTTTACAGCCTTCTGGCAGACAAGAAAAAACATTCCCGGTATGGCGCTTTACACTTTCCCTACAAATTAGGAATGGGAATCTAATTGATAATTGTTTTTATTTGCAATAGTGTGTTACCGCCCGTAACGCGGGTCAATAAAAACTACACACACAACAGGCCATCCTCCTGTTCAATCTCGCTATTTTTCAGGAAAGGATGGAATTTCAGGGCAGAATCCGACATGAAAAGCAGGCTACCACACTATTCGCTGGCAACCTTAATCGGGCTGGGATCAGCGCTTACTTTACCCGTCAGCGCAGCAGAAACCTCCGCAACAACCGCAACAGAAACCGGAACTACGGCCGCAGAAACGCCGAAAAAAACCGAAGACACTCTGGTCGTCACCGCTGCACAGCAAAACCTTCAGGCTCCGGGTGTTTCCACCATTACGTCTGATGAAATCCAAAAACGTCCACCGGCACGCGACATCAACGAACTGATCCGCACCATGCCCGGCGTAAACCTGACCGGCAACTCCACCAGCGGCCAGCGCGGCAACAACCGCCAGATTGATATCCGTGGCATGGGCCCGGAAAACACCCTGATCCTGATCGACGGTTTACCGGTGAACAGCCGCAACTCCGTGCGTCAGGGCTGGCGCGGCGAGCGTGATACCCGCGGCGATACCAGCTGGGTTCCGCCAGATATGATTGACCGCATCGAAGTGATCCGCGGCCCGGCGGCGGCGCGTTATGGCAACGGTGCGGCAGGCGGCGTGGTGAATATCATTACCAAAAAAGACACCAGCGAATGGCACGGTTCATGGAATACCTACATGAACGCGCCTCAGCATAAAGAAGAAGGCTCAACGAAACGCACCGATTTCAGCCTGTCCGGCCCGCTCAGCGACCAGTTCAGTTTCCGTCTGTTTGGCGGCTACAGCAAAACGCAGGCTGATTCGCAGTATATCAACGACGGCCATCAGTCCGAACGCACCGGCACCTATGCCGACACCGTTCCGGCCGGTCGCGAAGGCGTCATCAATAAAAATATCGATGCCATGCTGCACTGGGATTTCGCCCGCATGCAGTCACTGGAGTTTGAGGTGTCCAACAGCCGTCAGGGCAACCTGTACGCCGGTGACACGCAAAACACCAATACCAGTGCGCTGGTTAAAAGTATGTACGGTAAAGAGACCAACCGTATTTACCGCCAGTCCTACGCCCTGACGTACAAAGGCGCATGGGACAACGGTGTTTCCACCACCAACTATGTGCAGTACGAAAAAACCCGTAACTCACGCATGAATGAAGGTCTGGCGGGCGGCACCGAAGGGATTTTCTCTGACGACAGCTTCAACACCATCGCGCTGGGCGACATTCTTGCGCACAGCGAAGTCAGCATTCCGTTTGATTTAGGCGTGCCGCAAACCGCCACGTTAGGCACTGAATGGAACCAGCAGAAGATGAAAGACCCGTCTTCCAACGTTCAGTCTATGCTCGGCGGTGCCATTGACGGTATCGACAGCACCGGCCGCAGCCCGTATTCGCAGGCGGAAATCTTCTCGCTGTTTGCGGAAGACAACATCGAACTGACCGACAGCACAATGCTGGTTCCGGGCCTGCGTTTCGATCATCATTCTATTGTCGGCAATAACTGGAGCCCTTCCCTGAACCTGTCTCAGGAACTGGGCGATGATTTCACGCTGAAAATGGGGATCGCGCGTGCCTACAAAGCGCCAAGCCTGTATCAGACCAACCCGAACTATGTGCTTTACAGTAAAGGCCAGGGTTGTGCAGCCAGCGGCGGTGGCTGTTATCTGGTGGGGAATAAAGATCTCGACGCAGAAACCAGCATCAACAAAGAGATCGGACTTGAGTTCCACCGCAACGGCTATCAGGCGGGCGTAACGTATTTCCGTAATGACTACCGCAACAAAATTGAAGCGGGCTATCTGCCAACCGGCACATCAACGACGGGCACCACTGACGTTTATAAATGGCAAAATGTTCCTAAAGCCGTCGTTCAGGGGCTGGAAGGGACGTTGAATATTCCGGTCACCAGCACCATTTCCTGGAATAACAACGGGACTTACATGATTGAAAGTAAAAACAAAGAGACCGGCGATTATCTGTCGATCATCCCTGAATTTACGATCAACTCCACGCTGAGCTGGCAGGCAACGGAAGATTTCTCCGTGCAGTCCACCCTGACCTGGTATGGCCGTCAGAAGCCGAAAAAATACAACTACAAGGGTGAAGCCGTAACCGGAAGTGAGAAGAATGAAGTCAGCCCGTATTCAGTGGTTGGCCTGAGTGGCACCTACGTGGCGACTAAAAATGTCAGCGTAACCGCCGGTATTGATAACGTGTTCGACAAGCGTCAGTTCCGCGCGGGCAATGCCCAGACCGTGGGTAACGCCACCACCAACGCCTACATGTACGGCGCGGGTGCAGCAACCTACAACGAACCGGGCCGGACTTTCTACATGAGCCTGAACACGCACTTCTAAGCTCAGCCTCTGACCTGTAAAAAAGCCACCTGCAAAGGTGGCTATATTATTTCTGCAACGGACATTCAGGTTACAGCACGCCCTGCGCCTGCATGGCATCCGCGACTTTCACGAAACCGGCGATATTGGCACCGCGCACATACTGCGTTTGTTTGCCTTCACCGCCGTACTCCACGCATGAATGATGAATATCGAGCATGATGTGGCGTAAACGGGCATCCACTTCTTCGGCTTTCCAGCTCAGACGCGCAGCGTTCTGCGCCATCTCCAGCCCGGACGTCGCTACACCACCGGCATTGGCCGCTTTGCCCGGCGCGAACAGCACGCCCGCTTCAACGAACAGGTCGGTGGCTTCAATGGTCGTCGGCATATTTGCACCTTCTGCCACGGCTTTTACGCCGTTGGCGATCAGCACCCGTGCCGCTTCCACGCCCAGCTCATTTTGGGTAGCGCACGGCAGCGCGATGTCTGCAGGCACGTTCCACGGCTGCTGGCCTTCGAGATACGTCAGCCCCAGTTTTTGCGCGTAATCAGATACGCGGCCGTCGCGGCTGGCTTTGATTTCTGTCAGCAATGCCAGTTTTTCCGGCGTGAAACCGGCTTCATCAACCACGGTGCCGTTTGAATCCGACGCCGTAATCACACGCGCGCCCAGCGACATGGCTTTTTCGATGGCGTATTGCGCCACGTTACCCGAGCCGGACACCGCCACGCGCATGCCTTCGAAATCCAGCCCGTGACGGCGCAGCATGGATTGCGTGAAGTAAATCAGGCCATAACCGGTGGCTTCCGGGCGGATCAGGCTGCCGCCAAACGACAGGCCTTTACCGGTAAACACGCTCGCGGTGTTATTGGAGAGTTTTTTCATCATCCCCGCCATATAACCGACTTCACGCCCGCCGACGCCGATATCGCCCGCCGGTACGTCCGTGTCCGGGCCCAGATGACGGTAAAGTTCCAGCATCAGCGCCTGACAGAAGCGCATGATTTCGCCTTCGCTTTTGCCTTTCGGATTGAAATCACTCCCGCCCTTCCCGCCGCCCATTGGCAGCGTGGTCAGCGCGTTTTTAAACGTCTGTTCAAAACCGAGGAATTTCAGAATTGATAAATTGACCGACGGGTGGAAACGCATGCCGCCTTTATACGGGCCGATGGCCGAGCTGAACTGCACGCGCCAGCCGCGGTTTACCTGTACCTGATTTTTGTCATCCACCCACGCAATGCGGAACTGAATCACGCGCTCCGGCTCCACCAGGCGTTCTAATAAAGAGGAACGGCGGTATTGCGGGTTTTGTTCGAGGAACGGCCAGAGCGTGGTCATGACTTCACGAACGGCCTGAGAAAATTCGACCTGATGCGGGTCGCGTTGCTGGACTGAGGATAAGAACTGTTCGAGGGATTGAATTTGATCCATGAGGGTAAAACTCCGTTTCGTAAGTAATGTTGTCTTTGTTATTTGCTGCTTAATTATTTACTGCTTATTTTTTGACTATGCATCGACTTACGAACGGACATCAAGCAATTTCTCGCCCTTTATGCTCAGTGAAAAACAGCAAAAATCCCCTCAGGATTTACGGCCTTCCAGTTTGAGCAGCAGCGCTTTATTGTCCAGCCCGCCAGCAAAACCGGTGAGTTTTCCGGACGCACCAATCACGCGATGGCACGGCGCGACAATGGAAATCGGGTTGCGGCCATTGGCGGCCCCCACGGCGCGGACGGCTTTCGGGCGACCAATTCGTCGGGCGATATCGCCGTAGCTACGCGTTTCACCAAACGGAATTTCCAGCAGCGCCGCCCAGACTTCTTTCTGAAACTCGGTGCCGGTGAAATCAAGATCCAGCTCAAAGCGCGTGCGCTTGCCCGCAAAATATTCATTCAGCTGTTGTTCGGTTTTTAGCAAAATGGGAAACGTCGGGTCTTCCATCATTTCGCCCAGTTTCACCCGGCCATCGATTTCGCATTCCCACAAAATAGCCGTCAGCTTGTCGCCTTTTGCCGCCAGTGTGAGTAATCCGACCGGTGATTCTACCCGCTTAAATCTGTATTCCATTTGTGCTTTCCTCAGCCTGTTATGCGCTGACCACTTTACCGGAAAGGCGCGAAACAGACCAAGAGGCAAAACAGGGATTTGCGGGATGTCTTCCAGAGAATCTTCGAAAAATGAAAGCGTTACATTGTTGAATGTAACGCTTCAGGGGTAGATATATTGCAGGGGAGAAAAGCGGTTATTTCAGGCCCATCTGTGCGCGCAGCTCGGCTTTTGCGGCGTCAAATTCAGCCTTGAATTCAGGCTCTTCAGAAATTCTCTGCGCAATCAGCGCGGCACCGGTACGGCTCATCACGGTATCAGAACGGTAATGGAAACCGGCCACCAGGCGATTTTCAGCATAACCGGCGGCGCGGGTGAACAGCGCATTACGTTTTTCCGGCACCATTTCGCCCAGCACGGTCGCCATCAGGTAACCGATGGTGGAGTGCCCGGAAGGCCATGAACCGGATTTGGATTTTTTCAGCAGCGGATGAATCTGCTCATCCAGCATGTACGGGCGCGGGCGGTTAAATGCTTTCTTGGCGTGATCGTCCACCACGTCTTCCGTCGCGACCACGCGGTCAAACAGCGCGGCAGTTTTCGGCAATTTTTCAGCTGTAAAATCCGGGCCCATCACATCGGCATAACGCCAGACGTTTTCTTCGGCATCGGCAATCGCCGCTTTTTCCTGTTCCGGCGTACGGGTCGCCTGAATTTCCAGTAATTCTTTCAGCTCGGCTTTGGTCTGAGCGGAATCATCAGCTGGTGGCGCAGGCAAATATTTGGTCAGATCAAGCTGTTCAGAAGTGATGAACGGCTTCGCTTCGTCAGCGGCCTGAACAACAAACGTCGAACCCAGAGTGAAAAGCAGTAAAGCGACAAGTGACTTACGCACGGTGAAACTCCTGATATTTTTGAATATCAGGAGAATAGAGAAGGAATATGACGGTTAAATGACAAATTCAGCCCAGCAGGCCGAGTTTTCCGGTCAGCTTTCTGACGACTTTCTTTTTCCCCGCCAGCGCAATGCCCAGCAGGGCTAAGTTACCGGTTGGCACGATGGCGACCGCTTCACGAAAGGCCGCGTAATCCGTGGTTTGCTGCCCTTCTACCGGAAAAATAATGCCGTCCATTTCATCATCATTCAGCACATGCTGATGAAGCTGTGTGAGCTGTTCGCTGTCGGCAACCAGCACGCTGATACCAATTGGGATCAGCCCCGGATGCTCGCGGTGATCGGCATCAATCAGCGGCGCACCGACCAGAGACGGATGGCGCTGGCCGAGCGTCAGCGCCATAACGGCGGCGGCATTGGCGGCGTGTCCGGCGGTCAGTTGCTGATTGATGACGATCACGCAGCGTTCAGGCGAAGAAGAAAGAAGTGTTGCAGGCGTATTCATTATTAGGCTCCGGTCTGGTTGAACCCCGAGCTTAGCCTGCCGGTTTTTTTCAATCTGGAAGATTTGTGCACAAGCGCCGGTAATTCGCGGGCGTGAGCTGATAAGCGCGGCGGAACCAGCGCCCGAGATGGCTCTGATCGGCAAAACCTAAATCTGCGGCAACCGCTGCCGGAGTCCGGCCTGACGCCAGTCCATCGCGGGCACAGGTGAGTTTTAGCTGAATAAAATACGCATGCGGCGGCAATCCGAATTCCGCTTTAAACGCGCGGCTGACCACAAAACGGCTTTCGCCGGTGGCGGCGGCCAGCTGTTCCAGGCCCATGTCTTCGTGCAGATGCGCATGCAAATATTCCCGCGCCCGGTGCGCGATACGTGACCACGGCGAGAATTGTTGCGGCTGCGGCGGCTGCCAGGTGAGATGCCCGCCCAGCGCGCTCAGCAAACCGTCGAGCGCCGTCTGGCGGACAATGCGCAGCTCTTTGCCATGCAGCGCCTGAAACGCCAGCGATGTGGCCTGCGCCAGACGCGGGTCATGCGCTAAGGTTTTTTCGAAACTCGGATCACCGGCAGAAGAAAGGGAATCGCGTCGCGCCGTCAGTTCACCGCTGAGCCATTGCGGGTCAAGATACAACATGTGGTAGGTGAAACCGCCGGGCTGCACGGCGTCACCGTCATGAATTTCGCCCGGTTCGAGCATAAACACTTTGCCCGGCAGGCTCTGATGTTTCTGACGACGGCAGCTGAACTGCTGCAAACCCTGCTGCGTGACGCCGACTAAATAGCTGTCGTGCCAGTGCGGATCGTAAGCATGGCCTTCGAAATGGGCGTGGATCGTTTCGATCCCGCTGTCTTTATCTTTCGACAAATCAACCCAGTTTGCAGACGTCATAAATACCTCACTGAACGTATTAACAGCAGAGTAACAAATAGGAGATATGAAGAAAACTCGATCGGCTCCCTCCCCTGCGAAGGGGAGGGTTGGGGTGGGGTATAAAGGTCAAAAACTAAAGTTGAAATGCGCTTAAGCAAAAATTTCTTCTGCTAAACCCCCTCCCAACCTCCCCCTTCGCAGGGGGAGGAGTTAAAAACTGTCTGCTTTATCTCCTGCACTTGCAGGGGGGAGCTAAGAAAACTTACCGTTTAACGCTTTCGATAAAGGTTTTACGGGCAGTTTTCGAGCCCAGACGTTCGGCTTCATCCAGCAGTTTCAGGGCCTTATCAACGTCACCGGCTTTCACGGCTTTCTTAATCGCGTCGTTGAAGTAGCTTTCAGAATCGCTGAGCATCGGTTCGGCTGGTTTCGCAGGCGTGGCAGCGGGCGCAGCGGCAGGCTGGGTATTGCCGACAACCACCGGCGTTGCCGCCGCCGGTGCGGAAGACGGGAAGATCTGACCAATCATCACGTTACCGGTTTTCTGCTCGGCGCTGACTTTCAGGCTCAGCGTACCGGTCGGCGTATGACGCGCAATCGGATCCGGGATATCCGGCACAGCGTTACCCACGCCTGCCGCAAAGGCTTTCGCCGGGTTGGTCATCTGCGTGGTGCCTGCCAGATCCTGACGTGTGGTGTAAACCAGCAGGTAAATTTGTTTCTGACCCAGTGCAGGTGTCAGTTTTAGTGTGCCTTCCAGACGATCGCTGGAGACAATGCCCGGCTTCTGGTACGGGAAATAGCTGGAAGGATAAAACGCCGCCGGACGCATCTGCTCATCGAGCACTAAGACGTTCGGCACATAAAGTGTTTTGCCGGTGGCAATGCTGGTCAGCGTGATTTCAAGCGAACCGCGATCGGCAGGCAGCGCAAACGCGCCCACAGCGCCCTGAATTTCACCCTGATTAATCTGAACGCTGGAGGTTCCGAGCGTCACATCCTGCGTCACTGGCGGAACCAGCGGCGTCCATGAAAGGTTGCGTAAGGTCTGGCTGGAAATCGCCGGTGCCGTATTGGCATCATTTTGCGCAGCGTGCCCGACCGCAGGGGCAGCAGCCATCAGGCTCAGCGACAGACACAGTGACAGCAGATTTTTTTTCATTATTGTTTCCTTTGAAATCACCATGAAGGCTGGCGGTCATCACCGATAATCCGCCAGCCAGCACATCTTCTTTACTGCGATTTTTTTAAAGCTTTCGTTTATGCAATGAGGAGCCGAACCTCTAAATCATTCGTGTCACAGGAAGGCGGCAAGCCTCCAAGCCCCCGGGAGCGTAGCCAACTACGTGACCGGGGCGAGGATGCGCAGCCAACGCACCAGTGGCATGAAGGATGACGAGGTTTACCACCAGATTTCCATCTGTGCACCGAACGTTACTTCATCGTCGTTGCCGCGGCTGAAGGTTCTTGTGCTGGTGTCATTCATCGCTAAGCCATTGTTTGCGCCGCTGTCGGTGTCATAACCCCATTTTTCATCCCAGTTCGCGTAGGTGGCGAAGACACGGATGGCCGGACGTGACCAGATGCTGTCGCCTGCCTGCCACTGTTGCGCCAGGGTGACTTTGTACTGACCGTTGCGGTCGCCGGTACGCTGGGATTTCACGTTGTCGTAGCCGACTTCCAACAAGGTACTCATGATTGGCGTCCATTTGTACATCGGGCGCACCCCCACGGTGTACCAGGTCGTACCGTTGTTGTTGTCGCGGTCAACGTCCTGATACATCGCCACATACATCAGGCTCCAGGTATCGTTGAAGTCGATGGCACCGTGGTCAAGTACGCGAATCATGCTGCCGTTGTTGTCGATGGCTGCACCGTTGGAGTGGCCGTTTGCTGCACCCTGGCCCGGATCGGTCATGGAGTCAGACGCATATTGCAGTACGAATTTGTTGTAGCCGTTGTAAATGCTTTGCGTGTGTTCAGCCGTTAACAGGAAACCGTCTTTGGTCGCATTATCAGCGAAAGAATAACCGTCACGCGCATTGGCACGACCGTAATCCACACCCAGTTCCAGCACGCCGCCAGGGTTAGTTTGCAGACCGGCCAGACGAACGTCGAACACGTCGTTGGAAGTCGGTACTTCATTACGCTGGTCGGCGATGTAACCGTAAGAGCCACCGCTTTCGGTGTTACGGGTCGCGGCCAGAGACAATTTACCGAAGCCCACATCGATATCTTCCAGACCTGCACCCGGGCCGGAAATATCCCAGTAGTAGAAGTCGATCATGTGAACGTCATGACGTTGGTAGAAACGCTTACCGGCCCAGATGGTGGAGCCCGGCAGCCATTCGATCAGGTTCTTACCCTTCACGTTTGCTTCGCGGAAAGCCGGATCGGTTGACTCCCAGTCGTTCTGTTGGGATACGGAATACGCCACGTTGGTGTCGAAGTAGAAGCTTTTATCCCCTTCTTTCCACACTTCCTGACCCAGTTTTAACTCTGCGTACGTCTCACATTCGTTACCGAGACGGTATTTGCTGTCTGCGCCTGTCGCTTTGAAACACTGTTGCTCGCCACCGCTGCCGGTCCAGCCAATACCCGAACGGGCATAACCTGTAAAATCAACCGCCATTGCTTGTGTAGAAAGGATGCCAGCAGCCACTGCCAGCGCCAGGGAAGAACTACGCATTGTAATCATCATTTTCTCCTGTAGGGGATCGCGTGCTTTCAAACACCAGGTTCGGGGTGTAACCGGCGACATGCAGTTCCGTCCTCGCGGAACAGATGGCAGCGGTGTGGCGGCAAACCGATGGCGAATGTTGCACCTTCTTCTACCAGCACCACGTCGTTCTGGCGGTACACCAGGTTCTGACGAATTGCCGGAATTTGGATGTGGATCTGTGTTTCGTTACCCAGTTGCTCAACCACCTGCACTTCGCCGGAAAGCGTCACTTCGGCGACGTCGCTTGGCAGAAGATGTTCAGGGCGGATCCCCAGTGAAAGGTTGCTGCCGACTTTAACGTCGGTGCCTTCCACCGGCAGCCAGACTTGCTGGCGGTTGGGCAATTCGACCTGCACGCGCGCAGGTTCGGCACCGGTGACTTTCACCGGCAGGAAATTCATTTTCGGAGAGCCGATAAATCCGGCGACAAAGCGGTTAGCGGGATAGTGATAAAGCTCAAGCGGCTTACCGACCTGCGCGATATGCCCGGCGTCGAGCACCACGATTTTGTCGGCCAGCGTCATCGCTTCGACCTGATCGTGCGTCACGTAAATCATGGTGCGTTTCAGACGCTTATGAAGACGGGAAATCTCGATACGCATCTGCACACGCAGCGCGGCATCTAAGTTGGAAAGCGGTTCATCGAGCAGGAAAACGGTCGGTTCGGCGACCAGCGTACGGCCAATCGCCACGCGCTGACGTTGTCCGCCGGAAAGCGCTTTCGGGCGACGGTCGAGCAGATGCGCCAGCTGCAACACTTCGGAGACCAGATTCACCCGCTGGTTGATTTCAGCTTTTTTCGCGCCCGCCAGTTTCAGGCCAAAAGACATGTTCTCCGCGACGGACAGATGCGGATACAGCGCATACGACTGGAACACCATGCCGATCCCACGTTCCGCAGGCGGCACTTCGTTCATACGTTTATCGCCAATTTTCAGTTCGCCGGAGGTGATGTCTTCCAGGCCGGCAATCATGCGCAGCAGCGTCGATTTACCGCAGCCGGATGGCCCGACAAACACTACAAATTCGCCCTCTTCGATTTCCAGATTGATGTCGCTGGAAATCACGGTTTCGCCAAAGGCTTTGTACACGCTGTTAAGGGAAACGCTCGCCATCCTGAACTCCTGTACTTGCTGCCAGCGGGAAAACTCAATACAACGAAGAGTGAAGGATTAGCGGTTAAGCGTAATCATCCGTAACAAAGTTTTTCATGGGGGAGGAGCAGGGAGGATGACGAATTCATGCAACCGGATGAAAGTTCACGTCAAAAATCAAATTCGTGATCTGAATGGCAAAAAACGAACCATTTTTTTGAGTGATAAGCCACATAACGCCTGAGAGTGTCGGCGGGATCACATTCTGAGGGACGGGGGCGTAGAGGGGGGGATGATGAAGCCCTGACGGGTTAAATCCACACTGGCGTCGTACCCTGCCTTTTCCGTCTAAGACGGGAAGAAAACCGACTCCTAACAGGAATAAAAGGACTGGATTATGACCCTCAGCATTAAGAAGATCGTGAAACATACACTGGCACTTTCGGCGCTGGCTACTCTGGTGCTGTCATCTTCCGCTTTTGCCAAAATAGAAGAAGGAAAGCTGGTCATCTGGATCAACGGTGACAAAGGCTATAACGGCCTGGCGGAAGTCGGTAAGAAGTTTGAAAAAGACACCGGTATTAAAGTCACGGTCGAACATCCGGACAAACTGGAAGAGAAATACCCGCAGGTCGCGGCGACCGGCGGCGGCCCTGACATCATCTTCTGGGCGCACGACCGTTTTGGCGGCTACGCACAATCGGGCCTGCTGGCTGAAATCAGCCCGGACCAGACCTTCAAAGACAAGCTGTTCCCGTTCACCTGGGACGCCGTGACCTTTAACGGCAAGCTGATCGGCTACCCGGTTGCGGTCGAAGCGCTGTCACTGATTTACAACAAAGACATCATCAAAGAAGCGCCAAAAACCTGGGAAGAAATCCCGGCGCTGGACAAAGAACTGCGCGCTAAAGGCAAGAGCGCCATCATGTGGAACTTGCAGGAACCGTACTTCACCTGGCCTATCATTGCCGCTGACGGCGGTTACGCGTTCAAGTATGAAAACGGCAAATACAACATCAAAGACACCGGCGTAAATAACGCAGGTTCTCAGGCCGGTCTGCAATTCATCATCGATCTGGTGAAAAACAAACACATCAACGCCGACACCGACTATTCCATTGCCGAAGCCGCCTTCAACAAAGGCCAGACCGCGATGACCATCGACGGCCCGTGGGCGTGGTCAAACCTCGACAAGAGCAAAATCAATTACGGCGTGACGCTGCTGCCCACTTTCCATGGCAAACCGTCTAAACCGTTCGTCGGCGTGCTGACTGCCGGGATCAACGCCGCCAGCCCGAACAAAGAACTGGCGAAAGAGTTCCTGGAAAACTATCTGATCAACAACGACGGTCTGGCTCTGGTCAACAAAGACAAACCACTGGGCGCCGTGGCGCTGAAAACCTATCAGGAACAGCTGGAAAAAGACCCGCGCATTGCGGCCACCATGGCGAACTCCAAAAACGGCGAAATCATGCCAAACATTCCGCAGATGAGCGCCTTCTGGTACGCAGAACGTAGCGCGATCATCAACGCAGTGAATGGCCGTCAGACCGTTCCACAGGCGCTGAAAGACGTCGAAACCCGCATTACCAAGTAAGCACTTTTCAAGGCAAACACCGGCGCGGAACTCACGGGTTCCGCGCCGTGAATAAAAGGATTTCCCTATGAATGCTCGAAAAAAACGGCCGTTCAGCACTGCGTTAAAATGGCTGGTGATCAGCCTGCTCGCCTGCTTTACCGGTTATCTGATCGTGCTGATGTATGCGCAGGGTGAATACCTTTTTGCCGTTCTGACGCTGATTTTGTCCAGCCTCGGCTTATACATTTACGGTAACCGTCACGCGTATTCATGGCGCTACGTTTACCCCGGTCTTGCCGGAATGGGGCTGTTTGTCCTGTTTCCGCTGATTTGTACCATCGCTATTGCCTTCACCAACTACAGCAGCACCAACCAGCTGACGTTCGAACGTGCGCAGTCAGTTCTCATGGGACGTGAGTTCCAGGGCGGAAAAGCGCTCAACTTTGCACTATTCCCTGCTGGTAAAGAGCCGGCCGGTGACAAATGGCAGCTGGCGCTGACGTCGGCCGATGACAGCGAGACGCTGGTTTCACCGCCTTTTGCGTTCGACGCTTCCGCACCCAAAACGCTGGAAATGCTCCCGCAAACCCCGCCGTCTGCTGATAAAGCCGGGCTGCGCGTGGTGACGCAAAATCGTCTGGCGCTCGGCCAGTTATCTGCAAAATTGCCTGACGGCGAGATCCTGCGCATGAGTTCCCTGCGCCAGTTCTCCGGCACGCAGCCGCTGTACAAGCTGGGCGAAGATCATAAACAGCTGACCAACGTACAGACCGGCACGATTTACCGCCCGAACATGGACACCGGTTTCTATCAGGCCGTGAACGCTCAGGGCGAATGGCAGGCTGAAAAACTCAGCCCCGGATTTACCGTGGGGATCGGCTGGGATAACTTCCTGCGCGTTCTGCACGACGAAGGCATTCAAAAACCCTTCCTGTCTATTTTCGTCTGGACGATTGTTTTTGCGCTGCTGACCGTGGTGCTGACCGTGGCCGTCGGCATGGTGCTGGCCTGCGTCGTGCAGTGGGAAGAGCTGAAAGGCAAAGCGGCGTACCGCATCTTGCTGATCCTGCCGTATGCGGTGCCGGCGTTTATCTCGATACTGATTTTCAAAGGGTTATTCAACCAGAGCTTCGGGGAAATCAACCTGATGCTGAGCGCCCTGTTTGGCATCAAACCGGCGTGGTTCAGCGATCCGATGACCGCCAAAAGCATGATCATTATCGTCAACACCTGGCTGGGTTATCCGTACATGATGATCCTGTGCATGGGCCTGCTGAAAGCCATTCCTGACGATCTCTACGAAGCTTCCGCAATGGACGGCGCGACGCCGATGCAGAACTTCTTCCGCATCACGCTGCCGCTGTTAATCAAGCCGCTGACGCCGCTGATGATCGCCAGCTTCGCGTTTAACTTTAATAACTTCGTGCTGATCCAGCTGCTGACCAACGGCGGCCCGGACATGCTCGGCACCACCACACCGGCCGGACACACCGATTTGCTGGTCAGCTATACCTACCGCATCGCCTTCGAAGGCGGCGGCGGGCAGGACTTCGGGCTGGCGGCGGCGATTGCCACGCTGATCTTCCTGTTGGTTGGCGCGCTGGCTATCGTGAACCTGAAAGCTTCACGCATGAAATTCGACTGAGGAGAAACACAAAATGCCAATGGTTAAACCTAAGTCGCAAAAAGTCAGATTACTGGTGACGCACCTTTTGCTGCTGTGCTTTCTGGCGCTGATCCTGTTCCCGCTGCTGATGGTATTCGCCATCTCGCTGCGCCCGGGTAACTTTGCAACCGGCAGCCTGATCCCCGATCAGGTCTCGTGGGATCACTGGAAACTGGCGCTGGGGATTGCAGTCACCAACAGCGACGGCAGCATTACGCCGCCGCCGTTCCCGGTGATGCTGTGGTTGTGGAACTCGATCAAGATCGCCGGGATCACCGCCGTCGGGATCGTGGCGCTTTCAACGACGTGCGCCTACGCCTTTGCCCGCATGAAATTCCGTGGCAAAAGTTCGCTGCTTAAAGGGATGCTGATCTTCCAGATGTTCCCGGCGGTGCTGTCGCTGGTGGCGTTATACGCCCTCTTCGACCGCCTCGGCATTTACGTGCCGTTCCTCGGGCTGAACACCCACGGCGGCGTCATTTTTGCGTACATGGGCGGCATCGCATTGCACGTCTGGACCATCAAAGGGTATTTCGAAACCATCGACGGCTCGCTGGAAGAAGCCGCCGCGCTCGACGGTGCCAGCCCGTGGCAAGCCTTCCGGCTGGTACTTTTGCCGCTGTCCGTCCCGATTCTGGCGGTGGTCTTTATTTTGTCGTTCATCGCCGCAATTACCGAAGTGCCGGTGGCATCGCTGTTACTGCGTGACGTGAACAGCTACACCCTGGCGGTGGGAATGCAGCAATATCTCAACCCGCAAAACTACCTGTGGGGCGACTTCGCGGCTGCCGCAATTCTGTCGGCAATCCCGATTACAGCGGTGTTCCTGATAGCACAACGCTGGCTGGTCGGCGGCCTGACGGCAGGCGGTGTGAAAGGTTAACTGTTTTAAAATCTAATGCGCTTTCCTCCAAAATAATTCGAGGTGCAGAAAGGCGGCAAGTGAGTGAATCCCGATGAGCTGACAATAAGTCAGTGATTCGGGTAAGCGAGTGCAGCCAACGCATCTGCAATTCGAAGTATGAAGGAGGGTTTGATTTCCCTGTGTCTTCAGCGGCTTAATAGGCCGCTTTTTTTTGTCTGAAAATTCATGGCTTACAGGGTGCTGAGGCGGGCGGCGATATCGCGCATGGCATTTCGCGCCGTCTGGCTGATTCCGCCAAGCTGGCAAGAAGCTCTTATCAAACGTACAATCAAAACCCTAAAATAGCCCTTTCCAAAAAAATTGCTTTTAACGGGACTCATTGTGAATAAACAGCAGCTTGCGGCAAAAATCTGGGAATCCGCCAACCAGATGCGTTCTAAAATTGAAGCCAACGAATACAAAGATTACATACTCGGCTTTATCTTCTACAAGTACCTAAGCGACCAACTGGTGCAGTTTGTCATCAGACAAGGTATGACCTCCGAAGACATCAAAGCCCTCAATGAAGATGACGCCGACAACGTTAAATACGTGCAAGACAATCTGGGTTACTTTATTTCTTACAACAATCTGTTTTCTACATGGGTTGATCCAACATCCGAATTTGATGAATCTAACGTGCGAGATGCGCTCTCGGCCTTTAGCCGTTTGATTTCGCCAACCTACAAAAAACTGTTTGAAGGCATTTTTACCACATTAGAAACAGGTTTGAGCAAGCTGGGGGAAAGTGCGGGCAAACGCACCAAAGCCATCAGCGACTTGCTACACCTGATCAAAAGCATTCCCATGAATGGGAATCAAGGGTATGACGTACTGGGCTACATTTACGAATACCTGCTTGAGAAATTTGCAGCCAATGCGGGTAAAAAAGCCGGTGAGTTTTACACGCCTCATGAAGTCTCGGTACTCATGTCGAACATCATCGCCCACGAGTTAAAACACAAAGATACCATCAAAATTTACGACCCTACCTCCGGCTCTGGTTCGTTGCTGATCAATATCGGTGAAGCGTTCGAAAAATACGCTAAAAGCAAAGACAGCATCACTTATTACGCACAAGAGTTAAAAGCCAACACCTACAACCTGACCCGTATGAACCTCATCATGCGCGGTATCAAAGCCAGCAACATTAAAACCCGTAATGGCGACACTCTGGAAGAAGATTGGCCGTATTTTGATGACAGCGATCCTCAGGGTTCATACTACGCCTTACATGTCGATGCCGTGGTGTCCAACCCACCTTACTCACAAAACTGGGACCCCAGCTTTAAGGGCAGCGATCCACGCTATTCACGTTTTGGCCTGGCACCTAAAACCAAAGCCGATTTTGCTTTTTTACTGCATGATCTCTACCACCTAAAACCCGATGGCATTATGGCTATCGTACTGCCCCATGGTGTCTTGTTCCGTGGCGGAGAAGAGGGGCAAATTCGGAAGCAACTCATTGAGCAGAATCACATTGATACTGTTATCGGTTTACCGGCCAATATCTTTTTTGGCACCGGCATTCCCACCGTGATTTTGGTCCTCAAGCAAAAACGTCAAAACACCGATGTATTAGTGGTCGATGCCTCCAAGCACTTTATGAAAGAAGGCAAAAACAACAAACTGCAAGCCAGTGATATCAAGCGTATTACCGATGCGGTGATTAACCGCGAAAGTATCGACAAGTTCTCGCGGCTGGTGAGCAAACAAACCCTGGTCGACAACGGCTACAATCTCAATATACCGCGCTATGTGGATTCATCTGCAGCGGCACAAAGCTGGGATTTACACGCCACCATGCTGGGCGGTATCCCCAACAGCGAAATTGCCGAGTTAGACAATTTTTGGCAAGCTTTCCCGCCATTGCACGACACTCTGTTTACGCCAAAATCCGCCGCTTACAGTGAGCTGGCTATTGCCAAACAAGACGTTAACGCAAGCATCAGTGGGCACCCGCAAGTGTTAACGTTTATCAATGCCTACAACCAGGCCTTTAATGGCTTTGATGACCACCTAAACTCCCAATTAATACAAAACTGGCAAAGCGTAAAGCGTAACCAACAAGAGTCGGCATTGAGTGCCGAGCTATTTACTCGCTTAGCCCCCATTACCTTAATCGACAAATATCAAGCCTATCAATTTCTAAACAATCAATGGCAAATCATCAATGCCGATTTAGAAATGATGCAAACCGAAGGCTTTGCCGCCACCAGACAAGTTGATCCTAATATCGTCATCAAGAAGAAAGACGGCAAAGACACCGAAGTACAAGACGGCTGGAAAGGCCACATATTGCCCTTCGATTTAGTGCAACAAACTTACTTAAATGATGACTTACAAGCCCTGGCAGCTAAAGAAACCCGCCTGGCAGAAATCGCCTTCACGCTGGAAGAAATTCTAGAATCCCTGGCCGAAGAAGAAAAAGAGCAAGATACGGTCAAAGAAAGCCAAGACGGCTTTGCCAATGCCGAAGTTGGTAAGGCGGCCAAAGTCTTCCTGAAAGAACAAAAAGACAGCAAAGTTAAATTTGCTGAAGAAAGCTATGAAGCCAAAATCATTCGTGCGAGCAAATTAATCGATGAAGAAAAGGCCCTGAAAAAAACGGTCAAAGATGCCGCCACTGCCCTGCACTTAAAAACCAAAACAACCATCGAAGCATTAAACGATGAGCAAGTGAACAACCTGCTGAACTTTAAATGGATTGCGCCATTAAGCACCGAACTCGCCACCATGCCAAACGCCGTGATTAGCCAACTTACCAGCCAGGTACAAGCCCTTGCTGATAAATACGCCGTCACCTATTCGCAAGTGGCCAATGAGATCAAAACCACCGAGCAAGAACTGGCGGAGATGATGGGCGAGCTCACAGGTAATGAATTTGATTTACAGGGCTTGGCAGAACTCACCAACTTATTGAAGGGCGAATAATAAGATGAGTACGGATAATAAGATGAGTACGGATAATAAGGTGCCAGAGATTCGCTCTAAAGGTTTTAGTGGAGAGTGGGCAGAGGAAATTCTTGGAGATGTAGCTGAAATCAAAACAGGCCCCTTTGGTAGTACATTACATGCTAAAGCATACGTAGAAGATGGACATGCCATTATAACAACTGAGCATTTTAAGTCAGGTGAACTTCCTGTTGATAAAAAAAATATTCCACAGGTCAGTGAAGATGATTATTTAAGGCTTAAAGCATACCTGCTTAAAGTTGGTGATATTGTATTTTCTCGTGTTGGTTCTGTTGATATAAATGCACTCGTAACAAACAAGCAGGAAGGATGGTTGTTTTCTGGGCGAGTATTACGAGTTCGATCTGGGAAAATTATTGATAGCGAATATTTGCATCATGAATTATCAACTTCGCGTGTAAAAAAGAGTGTGGTATCTAGGGCTGTTGGTCAAACCATGCCGTCGATCAATACAGAGATATTGAAGATCACACCCATTCATTTTCCTTTAGACACAACAGAACAAACCACCATCGGCAACTACTTCCAAAAGATAGACGCGCTGATCAATCAACACCAACAAAAGCATGACAACCTCAGTAACATTAAAAAAGCCATGCTAGAAAAAATGTTCCCCAAACAAGGCGAAACCATTCCAGAAATCCGCTTTAAAGGGTTTAGTGGGGAGTGGAAAAACCTAACTTTGGGTGATCTTGGTTCTGTCGCCATGAATAAAAGAATTTTTAAGCATCAAACGACCATAAGCGGCGAGATTCCATTCTTTAAAATAGGTACTTTTGGAAAGCAAGCTGATGCTTTTATTAGTAAAAACCTATTTGATGAATATAAAGCAAAATACCCATATCCAGTCGCAGGAGACCTTCTACTATCGGCTTCTGGAAGTATTGGTCGCGTTGTTGAATACAAAGGAGAAGAGCAATACTTTCAGGACTCAAATATTGTTTGGCTAAAACATGATGGAAAGATAGACAATGCTTTCTTGAAGGTTTTTTATTCTATGGTTAAATGGAGTGGGCTAGAAGGCAGCACTATCCAACGACTCTACAACAAAAACATCTTAGACACCGAAATTAGTACACCTGAAAGACAAGAACAAACAGCCATCGGCAACTACTTCCAAAAACTCGACAACCTGATAAACCAACACCAACAACAAATCACCAAACTCAATAACATCAAGCAGGCCTGCTTAAGTAAAATGTTTGTCTAACAGGGAGCGCCATCATGATCACCTTTAAAACCGAAGCGCAATTTGAGCAGGCCTTTATTGAAGTGTTGACCCATAAGGGCTGGGAAACCGAGATACTCAAAAATAAAACCGAAGCGGATTTACTGCAAAATTGGGCAAATATTTTGTTTGAAAACAATCGCCAGCGGGATCGCTTAAACGATGTTCCGCTTACCGCGACTGAAATGCAGCAAATTATTGAGCAAATCAAAGAGCTTAAAACCCCGCTCAAGCTCAATGGTTTAATTAATGGTAAAACCGTGGCCATTAAGCGCGATAACCCAGCCGATAACTTGCATATGGGCAAAGAAGTCAGCCTAAAAATATACGATCGCCAAGAAATCGCCGCAGGCCAAAGCCGTTACCAAATTGTGCAGCAACCCAAATTTGAACGCGGCAGCCCTTTGCGCAACGACAGACGCGGGGATGTGCTGCTACTGATTAACGGTATGCCGGTGATCCATGTAGAGCTGAAGCGCAGTGGTATTCCGGTTAGCCAGGCAGTAAACCAAATTGAAAAATACAGCAAAGAGGGTGTATTTAGCGGCCTGTTTTCTCTCATTCAGGTGTTTGTGGCCATGGAGCCCAATGAAGCCAAATACTTTGCCAACCCCGGGCTAGACGGCAAGTTTAATTCCGACTATCAATTTAACTGGGCCGATTTTAATAACGAGCCCATGAACCACTGGAAAGACATTGCCTCTACCTTGCTTTCTATCCCTATGGCGCACCAGTTGATTGGCTTTTATACCGTCGCCGACGATACCGACGGCGTACTTAAGGTCATGCGCAGTTATCAGTATTACGCCGCCAATGCGATATCTGACAAAGTGGCCAAAACCAACTGGCAGCAACTGGGTAGCGCGGCCAATAATCCCGATCGCCTCGGGGGTTATGTGTGGCATACCACGGGTTCGGGTAAAACCATGACCAGCTTTAAATCGGCGCAGTTGATCGCACAATCCAAAGATGCCGATAAAGTGATTTTTTTAATGGATCGCATCGAGCTAGGTACGCAATCTCTCCTCGAGTATCAAGGTTTCGCTGACGATAGAGATTCCGTACAAGCCACAGAAAATACTCACGTACTCATTACCAAATTAAAAAGCACCGCCCCCGCCGATACGTTAATTGTTAGCTCTATTCAAAAAATGAGTAATATTTTTGAAGCGGTGGACGATGAAGGCACGGCCACAAACTCTGCGGATATTGAAAAAATTCGCGCTAAGCGTTTGGTGTTTATTGTCGATGAGGCACACCGCTCTACCTTTGGCGATATGCTGATTATCATTAAACATACCTTTCCGCGCGCCTTATTTTTTGGTTTTACCGGTACGCCCATTCAAGAAGAAAACGAAAAAAACGGCAATACCACCAGTACCGTATTTGGCAACGAGCTGCACCGCTATAGCATTGCCGATGGTATACGCGATGGCAACGTACTCGGTTTTGACCCTTACAAAGTGCCTACTTTTAGAGACAGTGACCTAAGACAAGCGGTGGCGTTAGAACAAGCCAAAGCCAACACGGTGATGGAGGCCATGGATAACCCGGCCAAAAAGAAAAAGTTTAACCACTTTATGAAAGATGTACCTATGGCTGGTCATAAAGACGGCACAGGCAAGTACCACAAAGGCATTGAAGACCATGTGCCGAAAAGCCAATATTTAAGCGAAACTCACCAAGCCAAGGTGGTGGAAGATATTCTGCATAAATGGGATGTACTCAGCCAGGGCAATAAATTCCACGCTATTTTTGCCACTAACAGCATTGCCGAAGCCATTGACTATTACCGTCATTTAAAAGCTGCGAAACCTGAACTTAAAGTATCAGCCCTGTTTGACCCGAACATTGATAACGATGGCAGCGGTGACCGTGGCCCCACCTTTAAAGGTGATGGTCTGGACGAGATTATGGACGACTACAATAAGCGTTACGGCCAGGATTTTGATTTTGCCCGCCATGCGGCCTTCAAAAAAGATTTGGCGGCACGCCTTGCCCATAAAAAGCCCTACGAGCGCATTCATACCGAGCCTTCAAAGCAATTAGATTTACTGATCGTGGTGGATCAAATGCTTACGGGCTTTGACTCTAAATGGCTTAATACCTTGTATTTAGACAAGGTGATTAGATACCAAAACATTATTCAGGCGTTCTCACGCACCAATCGCTTATTTGGCCCGGACAAACCTCACGGTATCATTCGTTATTACCGCTACCCACACACCATGGAGCAGCATATCAATGACGCGGTAAAACTCTATTCCGGCGACAGACCTATCGGCTTATTTGTTGATAGGTTAGAAAGCAATCTAAAAGCCATGAATGAATTAGTCGTAGAAATTACCGAGCTGTTTGTCAGTACGGGTGTTGAGAACTTTGAAAAGCTGCCAGACGATATAGAAGCCTGTGCTCAATTCGCCAAATTATTTAACACCTTTAGCCAGCATCTGGAAGCGGCTAAAGTACAAGGTTTGCATTGGGAAGAGTTGGTATATTCCTTTACTGAGAATGATGTAGAACATGAGGTAACGCTGGCTATAGATGAACAAACTTACCTGAGCCTGGTCCTGCGCTATAAAGAGTTGGTCGGTAAAAGTGATGGCGGTGGCGAAGGTGGCGACGATGTGCCTTTTGATATCAGTGGTTATTTAACTGAAATAGATACCGGCAAAATCGATGCCGACTATATGAACAGCCGCTTTGATAAATTTTTAAAAGAGCTGAACCAACACCAGGACGCTGCGAGCATTGAAATCACATTAAATGAGCTACACAAGTCGTTTGCATCGCTCACCCAAAACGAGCAAAAGTACGCCAAACTCTTCTTGCACGACTTGCAGCGCGGCGATGCGCAGTTAATTGAAGGCCATACTTTCAGAGACTACATCAACACCTACAAAGATAACGCTGAAAATGCACAATTAAACGCAGTTGTTAATGCTCTTGGTTTAGATAAAGGACTGCTCGTGGCATTAATGTCTGATAGTGTTAAGGATAAGAATCTCAATGACTTTGGTCGCTTCGACGCGTTAAAAGATTCGGTAGATAAAGTGAAAGCCAAGATCTATTTCGAAAAACAAGACGGCGTAACCATCCCTCTGTTTAAACTGAATGTTCGTATTGAACAGTTTTTAAAACAGTTTATTTTTGCACAAACAGATGATTTCTTAAGCGACAGTGATGTTGTCGGCTTACCAGGTGAAATATTGGAATAACTCTCAGCGTGGGGGGTTATCAAAATGGCAATCTGGTGTTCACTCTTTGCAACTACCGATCTATTAGTTAATGGTGGCCGTTAAAGCGGCCGCCAGGCTCAATAATAAAACGACTCATCGCCAGTTCTGGATCGTCATACTCCATTTTTTCGATGCCGACTGGATCGCAATTTAAATCACTTTATGCACCGCGTCATTTGTCGGCAACACCTTATGCTTCTTTATTTACCTTGGATAAACTGAATCAACTTATCGATTCCACAACGCCTTATGTATTTTACCTGTCTGGTGATAATCAGACACCAGATCGATAAACTCTTTAAAATCCGTATTCTCGACCACCAGGCGGTTGACGGATTGCCAGTCAATACTGGTTCGCTCGCGCGCTGGGATCAGAGTCTGACTATTACCTGGATCTTGCGGGTTAAGCAGGATCACACCGATACCGTGCAATGCACACAGCATCTGCAACTCTCTTTCTACACCACGCTGTTTGTCTTCGTTAATCTCGGTGGCAACCAGATAACCAAAGTGAGCCCAACTGGAATTACTCACTGCCTGGAAGAAACATTCCCGAACATTGCTACGGTTTAGCTGGCGTTTTACTTCAAACGACCACAGGCGGGTTAAACGCCCTTCGCTATACCTTACGCAGTTTTGCACAATGCTATCCCAGCCTTTATCGAGAGGCTGCAATGCAACAATATCAGGATAAAGCCAGTGGTTTGCTCCAAGGCCTTTGTTGTTGCTTGAACGCTTTTCATCGATACGGCGGCAAAGCAGTTCCTCTTCCTCTGAAAGGTACTCAATCAAAAGCGGGTAAAGGGCATGCTCAGTGAAATGCGCTGTTTCTGCCGAAGGCACAGAGGGAACATCAGACAGCGGCTTTTCCAGAACGCTATCTGAAAGTTCACCTCCCCAATAGAATAATCGTGGTCGAGGTTTGTCCCGTGTCATTACTTGTAGGCTTTTGGATTTAGCCCGAGGCAAATCAGCGCCAATCTCAGCCGCTATTTGGCTTAGGAAATCCTCATCACAGGCAAAACGTGTATTTTTTCGTTTTTCAGCCAGCTCATCAGCATATGTTTCGATGATTTTTGTGCCAGTTGGCGAGCTGAGAACTGCTTACCAGGATTAGCCTGCAACACGTTGATAATCATTTGGGGACGACTTGTCATGGCTCCTGCCCTTAAACTTAACCTCATTACTCGGTTAATAACTTAGTTACATGCTCTTTTAAGACCTCATAGTGTAAAACCCTTGATTACCGGAACCAAGCTCACAATTACGATTTTGGTATCTAACACGGATCCACATTGGATTAATGAGTTAGACATTTCCAAAAAACACCATTTTTCCGAGGGTTAGCTTCGCTATTCCGATGTTGAAAAGCATTATTGAGTCGAAAACACCAGTTAGAAGCAGCAGATGATTTTGAGGGAGTTAATAAAAGAAATAATGTATGTAAATACCGAATTCCAGGCATAAAAAAAGCCACCCGTGGGTGACTTGATTTTCATACTATTTGGTGCCGAAGGCCGGAATCGAACCGGCACATCTTTCGATGGTTGATTTTGAATCAACTGCGTCTACCGATTTCGCCACTTCGGCACTGAAAGTAGTATGCGGAAAACGTGGGCATTATACCCAGCCCAGCCGGTCACGCAATAGTTATCCGGCGTTGTTCGGTTTAAGTGTTGAAAAAACAGACATCAGCCGCATGGCGGCGGGATTTTGCTGACAAAAATCTTCCGTTTGTGCTCGTTTTTCCAATGCCGATTTTTAAACTTCGCATTAGTATACAAATCACGAATAGTTTATGGCCTGTTGATGGATACCCGCTTGTTGAAAAAACTCTCCCTTTCGCTCCTCGCGCTGGCTTTTGCCAGTACGCCTTTATGGAGCCACGCGCAGCAAAATGCGCGTCTGGCGTCGCAGGTCGTGGATGACCATGCAGAACACATCTTTTACGGCAGCGGCGCGATGGGAATGGCGCTGGTGGTGGTGGATAACAATCAGCAGGTTTTCCGCAGTTTCGGGGAGACGCGTCCCGGCTCTGACCTGCGTCCGCGTGAAGACTCAGTCGTTCGCATTGCTTCCCTGACCAAGCTGATTACCAGCGAGGTGCTGGTCAAAATGGCGCAGCAGGGCAAAGTCAGCATTAACGATCCGTTGCGTAAATACGCGCCAGCCGGTGCGCGGGTGCCTTCTTACAGCGGCACAAACCCGATTACCCTGCTGAATCTGGCGACGCACACCAGTGGCCTGCCACGTGAGCAGCCGGGCGGTGCGGCGAATCGCGCGGTCTTTACCTGGCCGACAAAAAGCGATCGCTGGAGCTGGCTGAGCGTGGCCAAAATGACCACTCCGCCTGGCGCGCGCGCGTCTTACTCTAACCTGGCCTTTGACCTGCTTTCCGATGCGTTATCCAAAGCCGCCAATCAGCCGTATACGCAACTGTTGCGCGATCAGATAACGCAGCCGTTAGGTATGGTGGATACGACCCTGACGCCGAACGCCAGCCAGTGTTCGCGCCTGATGGAAGGTCTGCGTCCAAGTCCTTGCATTAACACCACTGCGGCCGCGGGCAGCGGTGGCATTTACTCCACGCCTGCCGATATGGGCCGCTGGATGCGTCAGTTCCTCGGGCAGCGCACTACCACAGCTGAAATGGCGCAGAAGATGTATTACAAGCGTACCGATCTGGTCTCGCTGAAAGGGATGGATGTGCCGGGCATGGCGGATTCACTGGGAATGGGTTGGGTAACGATGGCGCCAACGCCGTTGCTGCCGCGCATTATCCAGAAAACCGGTGGCGGTGGTGGCTTTATCACGTATGTCGCGATGGTTCCGCAGCGTGGCGTCGGCGTGTTCGTGGTGGTTACCCGCAGCGAGCTGACCAAGTTCAAAAATATGAGCGATGGCGTGAACGATCTGGTGGCCGATCTGGTGCGCAATAACGAGATCTGATGGCGAGATTAGCCCGGATTGCAGACGTAAAAAAAGCAGGCATTGCCTGCTTTTTGTTTATCCGGATTGTCAGATTTAGCGTTTTTTAAGCAGTAAGAACATGCTGATGACGAAGAATAATCCGCTCGGTAACAATGCGCCAAGGATTGGCGGAATGTTATAAACCAGGCTTAACGGCCCGAAAATCTGGTCGAGTACGTAGAACAGGAAGCCGAAGCAAATACCGGTCACCACACGTACACCCATCGGTACACTGCGCAGCGGCCCAAAGATGAACGAGAGCGCCATCAGCATCATCACGGCAACCGACAGTGGCGAGAAAATCTTGCTCCACATGTTCAGCTGATATCGTTTAGCTTCCTGCCCGCTTTGCTTCAGATACTTCACGTAATTATGCAGTCCGCTTATCGATAACGCGTCCGGGTCGAGTGCCACAACGCCGAGCTTGTCCGGCGTCAGGTTCGTTTTCCACACGCCTGTCAGCGTCTGGGAACCGGTGATTTGCAGATTATCCGTCAGGTCTGATTCATCGACCTGAGAAAGATTCCACACGCCTTTATCGAAGGTGGCTGAAGACGCATAACGCACCGACTGAAGTTTATTCTCTTTATCGAAGTGATAGATGTTGACGCCGGTGAGCTCATTTTCACCCGCAACACGTTCGATATAGATAAAATCGTGACCATCTTTCGCCCAGAGACCGTTCTGGGTGGAAAGCAGCGAACCACCGTACATCTGCTGCGCACGGTAGTTACGCGCCATCTGTTCGCCCTGCGGCGCAACCCATTCGCCGATCGCCATGGTCAGCAACACCAGCGGGATCGCGGTTTTCATCACCGACGCAGCAATCTGCATACGGGTAAAACCGGAAGCCTGCATAACCACCAGTTCACTGCGCGTGGCCAGCGTGCCCAGCCCCAGCAATGCACCGAGCAATGCGGCCATCGGGAAGAAGATTTCGACATCCTTCGGCACGCTCAGCAGGGTGTACAACCCGGCGCCCGCAGCGGAATATCCACCCTGCCCGACTTTACGCAACTGATCGACAAATTTGATGATGCCCGAGAGCGACACCAGCATGAAGAGCGTCATCATGATGGTGTTAAAGATAGTGCGACCAATGTACCGGTCTAATACGCCAAACATCAGGCAGCTCCTCTCAGACGCGCGCGGACCTTACGAACCGGCAAGGTATCCCATGCATTCAGAATCAATGCCAGCCCGAAGTAGAGCAGGTTCGTCCCCCACATCCAGATCATCGGATCCAGCTTACCTTTCGCACCGTTAGAGCGCAGCGAGGTTTGCAGCAGGAAGAAAATCAGGTACAGCAAAATGGCCGGCAGCATACTGAGAACGCGGCCCTGACGCGGGTTCACCACGCTGAGCGGCACCACCAGCAATGCCATGATGAAGACCGAAACAATTAACGTTAAACGCCAGTTCAGCTCTGCGCGGGCATCGGGTTCGGAAGATTGCCAGAGCTGGGTCATCGTCATCTGGTCAGACTCGTTCGGATCAAGCTGAACCGCCTGATGCCCGACAACGGCCAGATAATCGGTGAAGTCTGTAACGCGGAAGTCACGCAGCAGCGCGGTGCCTTCATAGCGCGTGCCTTTGTCGAGCATCACCTGCTGAGAACCGTCCGCACGTTGCAACATATGACCTTTATCTGCCACCACGACGGAAGGCCGCTGGTTGCCGTTCGGGCGTAACTGCGCGAGGAAAACGTTATGGAATTCTTTGCCTTTCACACTGCCGACAAACAGAACCGCATTGCCGTTCTGCGCCTGCTGGAACTGGCCTTCAACCATCGCCGCCATGCTCGGGTTAGCTTTCGCTTCCGCCAGAACCGCGTCCTGATGTTTTGACGACCAGGGGCTCAGCCAGATGGCGTTGATCCCGGCGAAAAATGACGTAAACAGCGCCAAAACCAGCGCTGCGATAACCAGTGAGCGTTTTCCAAGGCCGCACGCATGCATGACGGTAATTTCGCTGTCGGTATATAACCGGCCGAACGTCATCAGCAGACCGAGGAACAGGCTGAGTGGAAGAATAAGCTGCGCCATTTCCGGAATACCTAACCCCAGAAGTGACAGAACTAAATTTGTTGGGATATCGCCATCGACCGCTGCTCCAAGCACTCTGACCAGCTTCTGACAGAAGAAGATAAGAAGTAAAATGAACAGAATGGCAAATTGGCTCTTGAAGGTTTCCCTAACCAGATATCTAATGATGATCACGCTTAATACGCCTGTGAAAACTTGTCTTTTTGAAGGAAAATCGCTAGTTTCATCGCTAATCCGTCATTTATTCTCATCATATGGCAACCTTCGCAGCTAAAATAGTATTACAACACCGAGATTTGGGGTGTCCTATAGGAACTTGCTTATAGCCGCCAAAATAAAAACTAACGCCGTTTAAGGTTAACACAGGTCGTTAACACAATGACGGGAGAGTGTCTCCGGCGACTCATTCTAGCCGTACCTCCCGCCCTTGTCTTTAAGATTCAGGAGAGTGCATGGAGTTCAGCGTAAAAAGCGGTAGCCCGGAAAAACAACGCAGTGCCTGTATTGTAGTCGGCGTTTTCGAACCTCGCCGCCTGTCACCGATTGCCGAACAACTCGATAAAATCAGTGATGGCTACATCAGCGCCCTGCTCCGCCGTGGCGAACTTGAAGGCAAAGTGGGCCAGACCCTGTTGCTGCATCATGTACCGAATATCCTTTCCGAACGTATCTTGCTGATTGGTTGCGGCAAAGAGCGTGAGCTGGATGAGCGCCAGTACAAACAGGTGATCCAGAAAACGATCAACACCCTGAACGACACCGGTTCTATGGAAGCCGTTTGCTTCCTCACCGAGCTGCACGTTAAAGGGCGCAATACTTACTGGAAAGTGCGTCAGGCGGTCGAGACCTCCAAAGAATCGCTTTACACCTTCGATCAGCTGAAAAGCAATAAAACCGAACCCCGCCGTCCGCTGCGTAAAATGGTCTTCAACGTGCCGACCCGCCGCGAACTGACCAGCGGCGAGCGCGCAATTTCCCATGGTCTGGCGGTTTCTGCCGGTATCAAAGCCGCAAAAGATCTCGGCAATATGCCACCGAACATCTGTAACGCCGCGTATCTGGCGTCGCAGGCACGCCAGCTGGCTGATGCATTCAGCACCAATATCACCACGCGCGTAATCGGTGAGCAGCAGATGAAAGAGCTGGGGATGAATGCGTATCTGGCCGTCGGTCAGGGTTCGAAGAACGAATCATTGATGTCAGTGATGGAATATAAGGGCAATCCTAATCCGGACGCTAAGCCTATCGTGCTCGTCGGTAAAGGATTGACCTTCGATTCAGGCGGTATTTCCATTAAACCCGCCGCTGATATGGATGAAATGAAGTACGACATGTGCGGTGCCGCAGCGGTTTACGGCGCGATGCGTGTGGTGGCTGAACTGAATCTGCCGCTCAACGTGATTGGCGTGCTCGCAGGCTGTGAAAACATGCCAGGAGGACAAGCGTTCCGTCCGGGCGATATTCTGACGACCATGTCCGGCCAGACCGTTGAAGTGCTCAATACCGACGCAGAAGGCCGTCTAGTGCTGTGCGATGCACTGACTTACGTTGAACGCTTTGATCCTGAGCTGGTGATTGACGTCGCCACGCTGACCGGCGCCTGCGTGATTGCCCTTGGCCATCACATCACCGGTCTGCTATCGAACCACAATCCGCTGGCACACGAACTGATCGGCGCGTCCGAACAGGCCGGTGACCGCGCGTGGCGTCTGCCACTGGCGGATGAATATCAGGAACAGCTGGATTCCAATTTTGCGGATATGGCGAACATCGGTGGCCGTCCGGGTGGTGCAATCACTGCGGGTTGCTTCCTGTCGCGCTTCACCCGTAAATACAGCTGGGCGCATCTGGACATCGCCGGTACCGCATGGCGTTCAGGTAAAAACAAAGGCGCAACCGGTCGTCCGGTCGCACTTCTGGCGCAGTTCCTGCTGAACCGCGCTGGCCTTGATGGCGATGAATGATTCATTCGCTAAATAAGGTATAATTCCCCAATCAGGGTCTGGAAACATCCTCAGACCCTTCACAGGCGGGCGCACCCAGTTGCGCCCCTGTTTTTTCTCAGCAGCACAGTGAACTCATCATGAAACAGGCTACCTTCTTTCTTCTCGATGCGCCGGATGCAAGTGGCGAGCTCAGCTCACACGAAGCGCTGGCCTGTCAGGTCGCCGCTGAACGTTACCGGATGGGCAAACGTGTTCTGCTGGCCTGTGAAGATCAAAAACAGGCCGAGCGTCTGGATGAAGCGCTGTGGAAGCGCGATCCAAACCACTTTGTGCCACATAATCTGGCGGGCGAAGGCCCGAGATTTGGTGCGCCGGTGGAGCTTTGCTGGCCGGGTAAGCGCGGCAATGCGCCACGCGACCTGCTGATAAGCCTCCTGCCTGAATTTGCAGATTTTGCTACTGCTTTCCATGAAGTGGTAGACTTCGTTCCTTACGAAGATTCCCTTAAACAGCTTGCGCGCGAACGCTACAAAGCCTATCGCAGCGTGGGTTTCTCTTTGACGACGGCCACGCCGCCCTCAGTCACCACATCGACCGACGAAAATACGAAGCGAAATGGATAAGACATATAACCCGCAAGACATCGAGCAGCCGCTTTACGAGCACTGGGAACAACAGGGCTATTTCAAGCCACATGGTGATACCAGTAAAGAAAGCTTTGCCATCATGATCCCGCCGCCGAACGTTACCGGCAGCTTGCACATGGGTCATGCTTTCCAGCAAACCATCATGGACGCCATGATCCGCTATCAGCGCATGCAGGGTAAAAACACTCTGTGGCAGGCGGGCACCGACCATGCAGGCATCGCAACGCAGATGGTGGTTGAGCGTAAAATCGCAGCCGAAGAAGGCAAAACCCGTCACGACTACGGCCGTGAAGCGTTTATCGACAAAATCTGGGACTGGAAAGCAGAATCAGGCGGCACGATCACCCGTCAGATGCGCCGCCTGGGCGATTCCGTGGACTGGGAGCGTGAGCGCTTCACCATGGACGAAGGCCTGTCCAACGCCGTGCGCGAAGTCTTCGTACGCCTGTATAAAGAAGATCTGATTTACCGTGGCAAACGCCTGGTGAACTGGGATCCAAAACTGCGCACCGCGATTTCCGACCTCGAAGTTGAAAACCGCGAATCCAAAGGTTCCATGTGGCACCTGCGCTATCCGCTGGCTGACGGCGCGAAAACCGCTGAAGGCAAAGATTATCTGGTTGTCGCGACCACCCGTCCGGAAACCGTCCTCGGTGATACCGGCGTGGCCGTTAACCCGGAAGACCCGCGTTACAGAGACCTGATCGGCAAAGACATCATTCTGCCGCTGGTTGGCCGCCGTATCCCAATCGTGGCCGATGAACACGCCGATATGCAAAAAGGCACCGGTTGCGTAAAGATCACGCCTGCGCATGACTTTAACGACTACGAAGTCGGGAAACGTCACGGCCTGCCGATGATCAACATCCTGACTTTCGATGGCGACATCCGCCAGACCGCTGAAGTGTTCGACACTAACGGCGAAGAAAGCGATGCGTGCTGTAACGATATCCCTGAGCAATTCCGTGGCCTCGAGCGCTTTGCCGCACGTAAAGCCGTGGTTGCCGCGTTTGAAGAAGCCGGCCTGCTGGAAGAAATCAAACCTCACGACCTGACCGTTCCTTATGGCGACCGTGGCGGCGTGGTTATTGAGCCAATGCTGACCGACCAGTGGTACGTCCGTACCGCACCGCTGGCGAAAGTCGCGGTGGAAGCCGTTGAACAGGGCGATATCCAGTTCGTACCGAAACAGTACGAAAACATGTATTTCAGCTGGATGCGCGACATTCAGGACTGGTGTATTTCCCGTCAACTGTGGTGGGGACACCGCATTCCGGCGTGGTATGACGCCGAAGGCAACGTATTTGTTGGCCGCGACGAAGCGGAAGTACGCAGCGAAAACAATCTGGGCGCAGACGTTGTTCTGACTCAGGATGAAGACGTGCTCGACACCTGGTTCTCTTCCGGCCTGTGGACATTCTCCACGCTGGGCTGGCCTGAGCAGACGCCTGATCTTAAAGCCTTCCACCCGTCAAGCGTCGTAGTCAGCGGCTTCGACATCATCTTCTTCTGGATCGCGCGCATGATCATGATGACCATGCACTTTGTGAAAGATGAAGACGGCAAGCCACAGGTTCCGTTCCACACCGTTTACATGACCGGTCTTATCCGCGACGACGAAGGGCAGAAAATGTCCAAGTCCAAAGGTAACGTTATCGATCCACTGGATATGATCGACGGTATCTCGCTGGAAGACCTGCTGGAAAAACGTACCGGCAACATGATGCAGCCGCAGCTGGCAGAAAAAATCCGCAAGCGTACCGAGAAACAATTCCCGAACGGCATCGAACCACACGGCACTGACGCCCTGCGCTTCACGCTGGCGGCACTGGCTTCCACTGGCCGTGACATCAACTGGGACATGAAACGCCTCGAAGGTTACCGCAACTTCTGTAACAAACTGTGGAACGCCAGCCGCTTCGTGCTGATGAACACAGAAGACCAGGATTGTGGCCTGAACGGCGGCGAACTTGAGCTGTCTCTGGCTGACCGCTGGATCCTGGCGGAATATAACCGCACGGTGAAAGCGTACCGCGAAGCGATGGATAGCTACCGCTTCGATCTGGCCGCCGGTATTCTCTATGAGTTCACCTGGAACCAGTTCTGCGACTGGTATCTGGAACTGACTAAACCTGTGATGAACGGCGGCAGCGAAGCACAACTGCGCGGCACCCGTCATACGCTGGTTGAAGTGCTGGAAGGTCTGCTGCGTCTTGCGCATCCGATTATTCCTTTCATCACCGAAACCATCTGGCAGCGCGTGAAAACGCTGAAAGGCATCACAGCGGAAACCATTATGCTGCAGCCGTTCCCGGAATTTGACGCGGCGAAAGCAGACGAACTGGCGCTGGCCGATCTCGAGTGGATCAAGCAGGCGATCATCGCTATCCGTAACGTGCGTGCCGAGATGAACCTGTCTCCGGCCAAACCGCTGGAACTGCTGCTGCGCGGCGCAAGTGCCGATGCACAACGTCGTGTGGAACAGAACCTGAGCTTCATTAAATCTCTGGCGCGTCTGGAATCCATCACCATTCTGCCTGCTGGCGATAAAGGCCCTGTGTCTGTCACCAAACTGGTTGAAGGCGCTGAATTGCTGATCCCGATGGCCGGTCTGATTGACAAAGATGCCGAGCTGGCGCGTCTGGACAAAGAGATGGCGAAGCTGGATGGCGAGATTGCGTCTATCGAAGGCAAACTGTCTAACGAAGGTTTTGTGGCACGTGCGCCGGAAGCCGTTGTCGCAAAAGAGCGCGAACGTCTGGCAGCCTGCGGTGAAGCCAAAATCAAGATTGCAGAACAGAAAGCGACAATCGCTGCTCTGTAATTTTGGTGCCGGTTATCCGGGTAAATATTTGAGATGACAAAGGCCGCGAAAGCGGCCTTTTTTATTCTGCGATAACAGCCGGTAACGTTGCACCCACCTGCCCTTAGATGGTATTAAAACGGTCTGTTTATTTATCTTATTTTTTGAAACTGAGTGAGCAATATGACGACCTCCCTTCCTGTCAGCGTGCTGGTGCGCCCGATTCGCCCTGAAGATAACGCGGCTATCGCACACGTAATCCGCCATGTATCGGCTGAATTTGGCCTGACTGCCGATAAAGGCTATACCGTAGCTGACCCGAATTTGGATCATCTGTATGAAAGCTACAGTCAGCCACGTTGCGCTTACTGGGTGGTGGAAGTCGATGGTAAAGTCGCCGGCGGCGGCGGTGTGGCACCGCTTTCTGGCGGCGAAGATGATTTGTGCGAACTGCAAAAAATGTATTTCCTGTCTTCACTGCGTGGCCAGGGTCTGGCGAAACGACTGGCGTTACAGGCAATGGAACATGCCCGCCAGAACGGATTCGCGCGCTGCTATCTGGAAACAACCGCCAGCCTGACGCAGGCGATCGCGCTGTATGAGCGTCTGGGTTTTCAACATATTGATGGCTCGCTGGGCAACACCGGGCATGTCGATTGTGAAGTGACGATGTTAAAATACCTCTGATATCCTTTTCGCAATCCATAAAAAAACAGGCATCTCATGTTCACACACAAAGCCATTTCAGCGTTAAACGAACTGGAACTGACGGTCTATAACTACATCGTCAAAAATGGCGATAAAGTGATGTACATGACTATCCGTGAGCTGGCAGATGCCGCCGGTGTATCAACCACCACGATTCTGCGTTTTTGCAAAAAAATGGATTGCGACGGATATTCTGAGTTTCGTATCCGTTTTAAATTGTTTTTGGAACATGAAGAAAAGCCGCCGGTCTCCTTTGGTATTAGTGAAATCATCAGCTATTTCAAAAGTATTAATAACAGCGAATTTGATGAATTATTAGATGAGGCGGCAAAAAGAATTTCTAACGCGCAGCGGATTATATTTGTCGGGGTAGGAACATCAGGTTCATTAGGGAAATACAGCGCACGTTTTTTCTCTAACGTCGGGAAATTCAGTACATTTATTGATGACCCTTATTTCCCGATTAACAGCGATATGTATAAAGATGCCATCGCTATTATTCTTTCTGTCTCAGGAGAGACGGAGGAAGTATTACGGTTCGCCACACAGTTCAGCCAGCACAACTGCCAGATCATCAGCCTGACGAACAGCGAGAACTCAACGCTGGCGCGTATGGCAGACCTCAACATCTCCTACCACATGCCGCAAATTGTATTAGAAGGTCAGTACAATATTACAACGCAGATCCCCGTACTTTATATTATCGAAACGATTGGAAAGAAATTACCTTTAATAAAACGTGACTCAGCGCAATGAAAAAACAGGGTGTTTTAAAGATGTGACATATTACCTTTCCTGTTTTTTGTTATATCGTGACAATACCCTTTCTTTTGCTACACTCCTGCCAACGAGTAGAAAAACAAAAAAGCTCACCTCTGTATACCCGCAGGAGAATAATAAATAATGGCTATTGATTACGCTCAGACAGCTCAGGATATTGTTAAATATATTGGCGGCGAAAATAATGTGATTAGCATCACACATTGCGCTACCCGTTTACGCTTTGTTCTGAAAGATAATAGTTCTGTTGATAAAGAAGAATTAAAGCGCGTTAAAGGCGTTATCACCGTAATCGAAGCCGGTGGTCAGATGCAGGTGGTAATTGGTAACCACGTCAGCGACGCTTATAAACAGGTTCTGAAACTGATCCACGTCGATGAAAACGCACCGGTCTCTGCGCCGAACGTCGGCATCGTCAGCCGCGTGATGGATGTCATTTCCAGTATCTTCACCCCATTCCTTTATCAGCTCGCCGCTTGCGGTATTTTACAGGGGATCATTTCTTTCCTCGCAGCCGTCGGGATTATGGATGCAAGCAGCGGCACCTACCGTATTCTCAATTTCGTTTCCTGGACGGCGTTTACCTTCCTGCCGGTCATGATCGCGTTTACGGCGGCAAAAAAATTCAACGTTCATCCGTTTACTGCCGTCATTACGGCCTGTGCGCTGATCAGCCCTGATTATATGAACATGCTGACCGCGTTCAAAATCACCTCGATCAACTCCGCTGACCCGGCCATGCAGCAACTGATGCGCGAAGCCGTGAACAATCCGGAAATCGCCAGCATCCTGACTAACATTGTCGGCATTCCGCTGGCTTCGCCAACGCTCGATTTCCTCGGGATACCGGTGAAATATCTAAGCTATACCGCGTCCGTTATTCCGATCATCCTGATGGTCTGGGCGATGTCTTACGTCGAACGCTTCTTCAATAAAGTGTTGCCGGTCGTCATCCGCAATCTGTTCACCCCGATGTTTTGTATCGCCATTATGGTCCCGATGACGCTTCTGGTATTCGGCCCGATCGGCAACCTGATCGGCGGCGCGATTGGCGGCGTTTACAACTATCTCTATCACCTCAGCCCGACCATTGCCGGTTTCGTTGTCGGTGCTTTCTGGCAACCGCTGGTCACACTCGGCGTTCACTGGGGCATCACGCCGGTTACCGTCGGCAACTATGCAACGCTGGGCTACGACACCTTCACCGGTCTGCAAGCCTCGGCTGTATTCGCGATGACAGGCAGCATGTTTGGCGTTTACCTGAAAACCCGCAACCGTGAAATGAAAGGGATTTCCCTTTCCGCTGGCGTCACCGGCCTGTTCGGGATTACCGAACCCGCCATTTACGGTGTGGCTCTGCGTCTGAAAAAACCTTTCCTGTGCAGCTGCGTCGCCGGGGGTATCGGCGGTGCGATTGCCGGTTCTTTCAACGCGGTTTCATGGAGTTATTGCTTGCCCGGCATCGCGGTACTGCCGGTGTTCTTCAAAGAAGGCCACATGCCGCAGTTCCTCGGTTTTCTGCTGTCGATTACTGTCGCCTTTGTTCTCGGCGCCCTGTTTACCTGGCTGGTCGGTTTCAAAGATGAGCCCGATGTGGCGGCCACGAAAAAGATCCAGGCTGAAAGTCAGCGCGCCGCACAGGCAGAAATGAATTAAACCGGATATTACATTTACCACGCGGGCTGCTACAGCCCGCCTCAAGGGAGAACGAAAATGAGTCAACAGTTACCGAAAGATTTCTTATGGGGCGGCGCAGTTGCGGCACATCAGGTTGAAGGCGGCTGGAATAAAGGCGGCAAAGGCGTGAGCATTTGTGACGTGCTTTCCGGCGGCGCGCACGGCGTCGATCGCGTGATGACCGACGGCGTGCTGGAGGGTTACAGCTACCCTAACCACGAAGCTGTCGATTTTTATTCGCACTACAAAGAAGACATCGCGCTGTTTGCCGAAATGGGCTTCAGGTGTTTCCGCACCTCGATTGCCTGGACGCGCATCTTCCCGAACGGCGACGAATTACAGCCAAACGAAGCCGGGCTGCAATTCTACGACGATATGTTTGATGAACTGCTCAAACACAATATCGAGCCGGTGATCACCCTTTCCCACTTCGAAATGCCGTGGCATCTGGTGAAAGAATATGGCGGCTGGAAAAACCGTCAGGTCGTTGATTTCTTTGTGCGCTTCAGCCAGGTCGTGATGGAACGCTACAAAGGCAAAGTGAAATACTGGATGACCTTCAACGAGATCAACAACCAGCGCAACTGGAAGTATCCGTTGTTCGGTTATTGCTGCTCCGGCGTGGTGTTCACCGAGCAGGAAAACCCGGAAGAAACCATGTACCAGGTGCTGCATCACCAGTTTGTGGCGAGCGCCAAAGTGGTCAAACTCGGCCATCAGATCAACCCGGATTTCCAGATTGGCTGCATGATCGCCATGGTGCCACTGTATCCGTTCTCCTGCCATCCTGACGACGTCATGTATTCAGTCGAAGCGATGCACGAACGCTTCCTGTTCAGCGACGTCCATATGCGCGGTTACTACCCGGCGTATGCGCTGAAAGAGTGGGAACGCCGTGGTTTCAACATCAAAATGGAAGATGGCGATTTGCAGGCTTTGCGCGAAGGTTGCGCGGATTACATCGGCCTGAGCTACTACATGAGCAATGCGATTTCGGCGCATAACCCGAGCGATGACAACGGTTTGTCCGGCTTCGCAGGCAGCGTTCCGAATCCGCACGTAAAAGCCTCCGACTGGGGCTGGCAGATTGACCCGGTTGGCCTTCGCTACACCCTGAACATTCTGTATGAACGTTATCAGAAACCGCTGTTTATCGTCGAAAACGGTTTTGGTGCCATCGACAAAGCGGGCGAAGACGGCGTCATTCATGATGATTACCGTATCGCTTATCTGAAAGCGCATATCGAACAGATGAAGAAAGCCGTGCTGGAAGACGGCGTAGAGCTGATGGGGTACACGCCGTGGGGCTGCATCGATTGTGTGTCCTTCACAACCGGCCAGTACAGCAAACGCTACGGCTTTATCCACGTGGATAAAAATGACGACGGCACCGGTACGATGGCGCGCTCGAAAAAAGAGAGCTTCGGCTGGTATCAGAAAGTGATTGGCAGTAACGGGGAAGTGCTTTAAAAACTGGGGCCGGCTCCTGATGGGCTGGCCATATTGTCGATTATGGAAGTTACCCGATAATTTACAAAAATTATGACGACAAACTCTACCTAGCGTTCCCATTAACAATGTCCACAATGGCATCATAATTATACTGATAAACTACATTCTTTTTAAGAAACCTCATACACCCTATACACTTATATCTTCCCAAGTAATAAACTATTCATTTTTTTCGGTCAAGGCAGATTTTTTCATTGAGTATCCCGCCATCAAGAGCGTACAGACTTCGTAAAATTTTTCATTTAACACCCTGTCCATACACATTCATGATAGTTTATTCATCTTATCAAAGATAAAAGTAGATCAACTCATTCACATTTAGTAATCAAATTAATTAATCAAGTAAGTTCAGCATAAACTTCCTGAGGTGAAATGAATGTAATTTCTAACTATGAACCCGAATCTCGGCCGAATCCGCGAATGGTTAGATCAACATCAAAAATAAATTCGCAAATATCTTTCACATCTTCGTTACCATCATGTGCCACCCAACTCTTAGACAAATGGTCGTCAGACTTGGCACTTAGACCATTCCCCAAAAATATATAAATTACAATATTCTATAACGTCTTGACCTTTCTCTAGTAAAGCACCTTGTATTTTCATTATACATAATGTCTTACTTTTCCATTCAAATCGTTCTACCGTAGAATCTGGAAAACTCAAATTTTTAACCAGATCATAATGCATCTCCTTCATTTTAGGCGAAATCAATTTCAACACACCTTATCAATAAATACAAACATCCTCAATGCTTTATAACGCACATCAATTAGCGTTCTAAAACTACATTGCTAAAATATCATCAATTATTTCCAATACCTCTGATGTGATATCATTTTGATTACATTCAATCCGCCACTTTTTTAAAACGGATCTGTCAATATCAATTTCCCTTTGGTTTGCATACAGAGAAATATCACTCATAGCAAAAATAGCATCAAATTTGTTATCATAGGATGTGTCATGACAGAAAACTCTAAATAGAACCAACCACAAGTCCTTTATAACATTCGGTTCAGCCACAACACTATTGTTATACGGGGATGAAAACAAATCTTTAACAAATCCAATGTCCTCATAAAAATCATATTCATTGCAACTCAATGCTTTATTTATTGCAGTTATTTTATTAACTAAGTTATAGCTGTTATTTAAAATCATCAATTTACTCCAGGAAATTTTTCAGGGGTTGAGATCGGAATATGGACATCATTAATCAAAGATGGATCGTAGTTTGGGCTTGATTCATTGAATATACCAGGAGAGTGATAAACACCTCGAGAGTCCATACTTTTCTTTCCATCAAAGATTCTGACAATCCACCCACGATGAGCATTTGAGCCAGCAGGTGCTAAAGGATCAATTCCATGGATACGCACCGTCATTGTTCCTCCAGATAAACCTTTCCATTTGTATTCATAACCATATTCGCCAAGATAGCCACTTGGCGGTGTAAGTTTACGTACTTTCGACTCTTCAGAAATCACTATTAAAATACTACCATCTGGATTTCTAATCAGCCCAGAAAGTTCGAGTATCGCTATATTTTGGAATGCAACAACCTTAACTCCACTACTACCACCCCGCCCAATAAGCTTTATAGCCCCCTGAGCTAACCCCTTAATCAAAAACAGCAATTCCAAAGCAGCCTCAACGTTAGCACCCACTTCCTGTGCTTCATTCTCCAACTCCAGAAGCGGTTCGCTGGTATCTGTTTCTTCCAACACAGCTTTGTTCAGCTCGCTGGCGGCTTCCATGCTGCTGGTGTTAATTCCCATCGTACTCAAAACTGCCATTTGCTGGTCGGCTTCAATCGTACCATTCAGCATTCCGGCCTTTCCTAACATGTGCCCGAGCATATACCAGCCGTTTATAAAACCTCTCCCCATCCCCTCAAGAACATCTGGCATCTGCCTGCCGGCTTCCATCTCTGCCTGGGCTCGCTGCAATTGCATCTCACCCATCATGTCCCATAAGGAAAGGGTGCCCGTTACCGGTATTTCGCCATTGGCCGGGTTAATTTGCGTATAAAGCTTGCCGACGGTATTGCCGTTATTCATAGCAACCAGCGAATCCTGTCGTGCAACGGGTTTTCCTTTGCATTTAATATGCGGCACCCCCGTCATTATTGTGCAGTCGCCACTGCCAAGACTAGTGCCCGAACTGATCCCTTTTCCCGCATTACTTTGTGTTCCGGCGATCTCACAGCCCACGGTCAGGATGGGCTTACCGCGCGCCCTGACATTCGTGACATAACTTTTCTGATAAGAAAGGTCCTGAAAACTGTCAAAGGGTACCGGGATAATCCCGACCAGGCAGACATCGGGCGCAATGCTGATCACCATATACTGTGATTCCTGACTTCCGATGTGCTTCTCAGCCATGATTAGCCTCCCGATGCTTCAGCAATATCAGGCTGTCCGGGAGACTGTTCGACGGCAAAGTCAACCGCCACATCAGCGTGAGTTGTTCCTCGTCGGTGTAACAGGTAAGCGTATCCGCTAGCAGCAACCGTTGTTCTGGAGCCCGAGCACCCATGTACAACTCCGCCAACAAACGTATCCCGGGCAGGAAACCTGTAAATTTTGCCCTTGTCGGCAGAAGGCCGTTGAAAACAACTTTCTCATCACCTTTAAGAAAGCCGACATATTGCTGTTCAGGTGGGGCGCAGCTCAGGAAGGTAAAATCGAACTCATCGGGATAAAACGGACGGGTATGCTTTTGCCAGTGTGAATTGAAACCTTTGGCATAACGTGCTCTCGATGGCCAGCTCCGGCAAACCGCGCCCGGTGAGGACGATAATTGAGGAGCAGGGAACTCACATTGCGTGTCGGCATACTCTGGCAAGCGTCTTCCAACTGGGTTAAATTCGCTGAATGAGGCCAGCTCAAAACGCAACGGAACCCGATCAGTCAGTCCGGAGTGACCCAGTTTCCATTCATTATCTTTATATCGCCATTCGCATGGGCCACAGACAGAGATAGTCCGGCGGAAATCCCCCACCTGAAATTCAGCCAGCCATTCGCGAGAGCTTCCTGCTGCATTCCACGCGTTCCCCGTTAAAAGAATTTCTGATCGCTTCTTTTTACAAACAAGATCTGTCGCTGTTTTCAGGCTGCTCATTTCCGGTTCACCAAACCAGGTATCGGCCAAAACCGGCATACGTTGGGTATCAGCTATCTGACAAACTTCCCCATCGGATGAAAGATCGAATGTCTGGCTTACAACCACTACGCTAAAAAGTTCGCCAAAATATCCGACCTTTTCGAACTGTAAGAATGGGAATTCGGTGCCATTAGTAATGTTCATTAATCACTTCCCTGAATTAATCCATATCAATATCAGCACCGAAAATATTGATTTTGCTTTTCCCTGAGATCTGAACACTGGCACCGTTCAGCGTGATCGTCCCATCTTTATTCATTTTCAGTAGACATTCCCCGACCTGAATAGTCAGACTTTCCTTCACCGTCAGCGTGTAGCTTTCACCAATTTCGATGTTCTGAGACTTTGTGACTTTTCGAGTATCTGTACCTTTAACTTCACTGTTCTGGTCATTGCCGACTTTGGAATTTCGGTCATGTACCACTTCCAGGTGCTGGTCATTACCGATTGTTTTGTTGTGGTCATGTGCGACATCAAGCTTCTGATCATTACCAACTTTGACCTCACGATCATTGGCCACAGTGATCTTCTGATCATGCCCGGCCGCTTTCTCCTTCCCGACGGTGATCGTCTGCCCTTTCCCCACCGTTTCGGTATGGTCAACTGCCACGTCCGTCGTCCGGTTGTTCAGCACCTTAGTCTTCATGTCTTTCTGCGCGTGCATCGACAGGAGTTCCTGGCTCGCCGCATCCTCGAACATCAGCTCGTTGTAACCGCTGCCCTTATACGTTTGCGAGCGGATCGCCATCTGCGTTTTGGTTTCTGGCAGGCTGCCGGGAGCACGGTTGCTTGCGTGATAGGTGCGACCTGTGATGATCGGCTGATCCGGGTCACCATTGAGGAAGTCGACAATCACCTCCTGCCCGACGCGCGGTATCGCGATGTTGCCGAAACCGGTACCGGCCCACGCCTGAGAAACGCGTATCCAGCAGGAACTGTAATTGTCGGCCTGGTTATAGCGGTCCCACGCGAATTTGACACGCACGCGGCCGTGCTCATCACAGAAAATTTCTTCGCCCGGCGGGCCGGTGACTATCGCGATTTGTGGCCCGTCAACGCGGGGTTTGGGATGTGGCATCGCCCGCCACGTCTGGGTCGCGGGGATCACTTCAAATTCATTGAGCAGCGTCGTGCCCTGGCCTTCGTTGCCGATCCATGCCTGTGGCTGATCGCCGTGCATTTCACTGGCCACCACCTGCCAGTTCACATTCAGGTCTTCACGCGGATGGGCGCTCAGGGCAAAGCAGACACCGGGATACAGCTCCGGCGTATTGCTGCTGCCTACCGCGATATCGGCATTGTTACGCCAGCCTTCAATCTGATATTTGGCAAAATCCGCGCCGTGCTGTTCGTCTTTGAAACGCCCGGGATAATCGTAGATTTCATACAGATCGTGCTGGAACTTCATCCGCGGTGGCTGGGCCTGGTACTGCGCCTGCCAGTTGGGCGCGGCGAAGGTGTAATCCTGCGTAACAACTTCAGATGGCCTGATACTGGCGCTGCGGCGAAAATGGTTGATGCAATACGTCTGAGCCTCGGAGGCCGCATTCGGGTTATACGCAAACGAGCCGATATGGCTCAGCGCGCTGCAATTATCCGCAAAAGTGAGCTTCTGATCATTCGCCTTGAGGTATTCCTGCTCGTAAAAGAAGATCCCCTCTTCCGATGCCAGCCGGGAAATAAAGTCAAAATCGGTTTCCATAAACTGGACACAAAACTCCCGCCAGTTATGGCTGGCGCGAAATAACGTGTCGTATTTCACGATTTCCATTTCGCTGAGCAAAGGCTGGAGGATCGCGGAGATGTTCAGATTCTGAAAACTGCGGCAGTTGCGACGTAAAGAGCTCCGCCAGAAGTTGGGGCGGATTGTCATGCGGTACAGCGTCTGGTGTTTACCGGTGTCCCCCTGCTCGCAAAAAGTCACGATGCCGCGAACCCTGCGCTTTATTTCGTCACCCTGCCAGATCACCAGCGTCGCCACTTCATCCAGCACTTTTTCAAACCCGATAGCCGGGTCGCTGCTGACCAGCACAACACCCAGGGTAAAGAGTTCTGAGTAGCATTGGGAAAGGGTAAAATTCAGGACGGCAAATGTGTCTTTAGGGGTTTTTCCGACATTGATGGTAAAGCGGGTTCCATTGAGTGGCATGATGTCATTCCTTCGATGCACTGGGGATAACGCCCTGCATATGACATGCAGGGCGTTGACTTATAACCTGAGGGTTCAGGCTTCCAGCGGTGCGCGCCAGTCATCCGCGCCAGAAGTACCGGCAGAGACGTGTTCCCATTCAATTTTGCGATAAGCCAATGAGACTTCGATCAATTGAGTGAATTCACGTTTTGCTGGGTCCTGGCAGTGCGGCATATGGCAGTTGATATCCACGATAGTGGAATCAGTCAGACGGGTAGTGAAGAAATGCTCCTGCTTTCCTTCAACGGAAGTACGGAACCATTTTAGTTCGGTCGTAGGCAGCATTTCACCTGAGGCCAATGCGTTATAAAGCAACGGAACCGCTTTGTTCAGCGCCACGGTAAAAATAAATGGTTTATGTGCACGCTGACCTGCAGGCTGGCCTGATTGCGGATCAGTTGGAACGGTCACAATATGCTGAAATTCTTGTACCAGCATTTCATTTTCGTGTCCCTGGACATAAATATTACCCACTGATTCTGACGTGAAAGCGCCAGCGGTAATATTACCCTGAGTCTGACCATTCATTGAAATATAACATGGGGTTGGCATCGTAAAACTCCTTGTAAATAATACATACCACGGATTTTAAATTCCCCACAATCCATGAAACCCTATAGAGCCTGACATTTGTTATATGGAAAAGATAAAGAAACCATACATCAAAGATTAGGTTAATTTTCGGAAATAACTTTCCAAAACATCTGTATAGAAATGTATCCATGAAATGAGGTCGGCAGTAAAATAACACCTAAACGTAAACTAGCAAATAATAAAAAACGTAAAATCCTACAATTTAAAATATGAATAAACGCTCCATTAATCATATAAATAAACGATATATCCTTATTAAACAGAAATTAAATTCAACAAAAACAATGTGATAAACGCATGACCAAGACAACTACAAATCAGATTTTTATTTTTTTACTGATAGTTATGTACAAACAATTTTTTAAAATGGTAATTTAGTCAATCTTGAAATGGAAATAACGACCCATAAACCAAACCATAGCATATATAAAGCAACATAAACTTTATCTATGAAAGCCATCATATAACTGACAGGCATGTAACATTAAGGATGATTCAATATGAGCAATACCAAAGACGGCAGTGTCGCTCCTAAAGAGCGAATTAATATTCGCTATGTGCCAAAAGCGGATGGATTAAGTTCTGAAGTTGAGTTACCACTAAATCTCCTGGTAGTCGGTGATATGAAAGGCCGGCCGGAAGATGCGCCAATCGATGAGCGCTCTGCAGTATCTATTAATAAAAATAATTTTAACTCTGTGATGAGTGAAACAGGGATCAACCTGAACTTTAGCGTTGAAAACTCGCTTAGCGATAAGAAAGGGGAAGATATCCAGGTCGAGATGGATATTAAAGCGATGGAGGATTTCTCCCCGGATAACATCGTTAAGCAGGTGCCGGAGCTGAGAAAACTCCTGGAGTTGCGTGAAGCACTGGTTGCACTGAAAGGTCCGATGGGCAATGTCCCGGCTTTCCGGACTCAATTGCAAGCTTTGTTGGACCAGGAAGAGTCACGATCACAGCTCCTGAAAGAACTCGATATCGTCAATAAGCCATAATTTTAAAAGGGATTTTTACTATGTCATTACAGGAAGAACTGTCTGCATCCGTTGCTGAATCTGGCGTACAACAAAAGTCGCTTCTGGATGAGATTATGGCGCAAACACGCATCCAGCCGGAATCAGATGGTTACGATATTGCCAGACAAGGGGTTGCTGCATTTGTGTCCAGCATTCTTGAATCTGGCAGCCATGCAGAACCCGTAAACAAACTTGCCGTTGACCGCATGATTGCTGAGCTGGATAAAAAACTCAGCCAGCAGATGAATAACATTCTGCATGCTGATGCTTTTCAGCAGGTTGAATCATTCTGGCGCTCAATGAAGTTGCTGGTCGATCGTACAGATTTTAAAGAAAACATTAAAATCAATATCTTGCATGCAACGAAAGAAGAGTTACTGGAAGATTTTGAGTTTGCGCCAGAAATTGTTCAGTCCGGCTTTTATAAACATGTTTACTCATCCGGGTATGGCCAGTTTGGCGGTGAACCGATCGCTTCCATCGTCGGCAGCTACGCGTTTAACAACTCCGCACAAGATATGAAGCTGCTGAATTATGTCAGTGCAGTCGGTGCGATGGCTCATGCGCCGTTCCTGACTTCCGTCTCGCCAGATTTCTTTGGTCTTAACTCATTCACCGAACTGCCAACAATCAAAGACATTTCGTCTATTTTTGAAGGCCCGGCCTACACCAAATGGCGTGCGTTACGAGAAACTGAAGATGCGCGCTATCTGGGGCTTACAGCACCACGCTTCCTGTTACGTTTGCCCTACTCGCCAGTCGAGAACCCGGTTAAAAAATTCAATTATCAGGAAGATGTCAGTCATAACCATGAAGATTATTTATGGGGAAATACGGCATATCTTCTGGCAAGCAGCCTGACAGATAGTTTTGCCAAATACCGCTGGTGTCCGAACATCATCGGTCCTCAGAGCGGTGGTGCAGTGAATGACCTTCCGGTTCATATGTTTGAAGCCTTGGGGCAAACACAGGCCAAAATTCCCACTGAAATTTTGATCACCGATCGCCGCGAATTTGAACTGGCAGAAGAAGGCTTTATCACGCTAACGATGCGTAAAGGCAGTAATAATGCCGCATTCTTCTCCGCAAACTCCGTACAAAAACCGCGAAAATTCCCCGGCACCCCGGAAGGCAAAGTGGCTGAAACGAACTATAAGCTGGGGACACAACTCCCTTATATGTTCATCATCAACCGCCTCGCTCATTACATTAAAGTCCTTCAGCGTGAACAGATCGGCTCGTGGAAAGTGCGTAACGATCTGGAGCGTGAACTGAACAACTGGATTAAACAATACATCGCCGATCAGGAAAACCCACCTGCTGATGTGCGCAGCCGTAAACCATTACGCGCGGCCAAAATTGATGTGCTGGATGTCGATGGCGATCCGGGCTGGTATCAGGTCGCAATTTCTGTTCGTCCGCACTTCAAATACATGGGTGCCAACTTCGAACTTTCACTGGTTGGAAGACTGGATAAGGAATAAGCATGATGATGCCAGGCCGGAAAAGGGATGTCTCTGCCAGTTTGTTTGAGCGCATCGGGGGGGAAACTTCGGGTTTCTCCCATTCAGTGCAAGTCGAGAGCTTACAAAAATCGATTAAACGCAATCTGCGCAACATTCTTAATGCCCGACCTGGCAGTTGCCAGAGCACCTTAGAGCTGGGCGTTATCGACCTCAATGATGCAACGGCAACCTCTGCTGATTTCCGAAAAACGGTCGAGCATGCCATTCAGGAATGTATTGAGCATTATGAACCCAGAGTAAGAAAAGCTGAGGTCCAGGCACTCAATAACGAAGGATATAACCCGATGGATCTTAATTTCCATATTGTTGCCCATGTGGATTTTAATGGCCTCCGGGATGTCGTGGAATTCAATATGCAACTCGATAACCATCACCACTATCAACTGGATTAAGCACCATGTCATTTGAGGAAAAATATTTCCGGGAAGAGCTCGATTATTTACGTCAGTTGGGGAAACTACTGGCTAAAGAAAAACCTCATCTGGCCCCGTTCTTAGCAGAAAAAGAAGCCGATCCCGACGTCGAACGTTTGCTGGAAGGTTTTGCTTTTCTGTCTGGCAACATGCGTTCAAGAATTGAAGATGAATTCCCGGAACTCACGCATAGTCTGCTCAACATGCTGTGGCCCAATTATCTTCGTCCTACACCCAGCATGACCATCATGGAATATGTTCCCGATCCTAAAACTGTGACGACAGCATTTAAGGTATCTGAAGGCGCTCAGGTTATGAGCCCTTCGGGCGAAGCCACCGGTAAAAAATTAGATAACAGCTCAGGGGATCCGCTCCCTTCGTGTAAATTTAATTTAGGTCGTGATATCTGGTTGCTTCCTTTAAGTCTGGAGAGCGTTTCTTCAAATAACAGCCATAAACATGGCATGATCGACATTAATTTTCTGGCAGGAAAGCAACAAAACCTCAGCGCTCTGGACTTTGGGAAAATACGTTTATGGCTTGGCAACGACGATAATTACACTCGCTACCAACTCTATTTATGGTTCTGTGAGTATATGACCGATGTTGAGTTAATCGTTGGGGAGAAAATAATACACTTGCCCGATTTCAGGCTATATCCTGTTGGTTTTGAAAAACAGGATGCCTTGCTGCCGTATCCTAAAAACGTTTACAGCGGTTATCGCGTACTACAAGAATATCTCTGTTTTCTGGACAGTTTTTTCTTTTTCGATATCATCGGGGTACAATCTCTGCCTGAAGATTTAGTGGCCGAACAGTTTACTCTGCGTTTGCATTTCTCTCGCCCGCTGCCGGCGGATTTAAAATTAAGAAAAGACTCCCTGCGTTTATATTGCACGCCCGCTGTTAATCTTTTTTCAGAAAGTGCAGAAACGATTGTTCTGGATGATGCCTCTACCCAATATTTTTTGGAAGCTCATCATCAGACTGCAGAGTGCTACGATATTTTCTCTGTGGACAGCGTTCAAAGCGGCTTACGTAATATCAAAAGAAACGGAAAGTCTGCTGAGACTATTACGCACACTTATGTGTCCTTCGAAAGCTTTCAGCATCAGGTTGAATATGCTCAGCAACGCGAGGCTTTATATTATCGCGTGAAAACACAAAGCTCGCTCACCAATCCCGGCTTCGAGCATTACATTTCTTTCGTCCACGGTGACGGTACGTATCAGAAACAGCAATATATTGAAGATAATGAAGAAATTGTCTCCATTACGCTGACCTGTACAAATCGCGATCTTCCCGCACAACTCAAGATTGGTGATATTAATCTGGCAAGCGGAAAAGATCCGGCGATTACTTCATTCCGTAATGTGACCAGACCTTCATTGCCTTTATATCCAATTCTCGACGGCAGCCTTCACTGGTCTCTGCTGTCGAACATGAGCCTTAATTATTTGTCATTGCTGGATCTTGAGGCGTTAAAACAGGTACTGCGCACTTACGATTTACCCGGGATCCACCACCCTCAGGCGGCACGTTTATCGCAACAGAAGCTGGATGCAATGGAGCAGATTGAAACCCACCCTGTCGATCGTTTATTTAAAGGCGTGCCGGTTCGCGGTCTGGCCTCCACGATATCCATCCGGCAGACGCCTTTTGTCTGTGAAGGCGATCTGTATTTACTGGGTACCGTGCTCTCACATTTCTTTTCGCTCTATGCCAGCGTGAACAGTTTCCACATATTGAAAGTGGTCAATATCGATAATCAGGAGTGCTACGAATGGCCGGAAAGAATAGGTCAGCACGCGCTGATTTAATGACAAAGATCCCTTTCAGCGATGTTCGTCGTTATAACTTTTATGCGCTGGTAGAGGCCATTCATAAGCAAACCGGGACTTATGAAAAAATCTCCTTGCAGACTGAGCCTCATGAAGAAGCCGTTCGCTTCGAAGCTGATGCGAGTATTGCTTTTCCCATAAGCGATGTGCAGGAACTCAGGGTGAATCAATCAAATCATCATGACGACTGCATTTCTGGGCCTACATGGAAGTCAGTCTCCGATGCCGGGATATTACCTGGATAATCTTGCCTGGGAATCTGCGCAAGGCGAGAGAAAACTGACTGATTTTTTGGATATGTTTTCCCACCGCTGGACGCAGTTTATCTATCACATCTGGCGAAAATATCGGTACTACGTTTGTTTCCGCAACGGTGGAACTGATGATTTCTCCCAACGGATGTATGCCTTAGTCGGACTTGGCAGTCAGAGCATCCGAGGTCGCATGGCGATCAACCACAGCAAAATGCTGGCTTATGCCGGCGCGCTGGCCAATCCGGGACGCTCACCAGAAGTTATCTGCAGCCTGGTCTCTCACTGTTTTGATCTTGACGAAGTGACCTTGCAAGGCTGGCAGTTACGAAAGATGAATATTGCACCAGAGCAGCAAAACCGGCTTGGCAGCAGAGGCATTCTCGGCTGCAAAATTACTGGGAAGTCGGTGCTGGGCCAGAATTTTTCTATTGGCAGCACAGTGCCGGATCGTGGTGGCAAATTCCTGTTATGCATAGATAACTTATCCCGCGAACGTTTCCTTTCCTTTCTCCCGAACGGGGAGAACTTTCTGCCTTTGACACTTTTCGTCGCATTCATCTTACGCGATCAGTTTGCCTGGGATTTACGTCTCGGAATTGCACCTGACCAGGTAGGTGGAATGACGCTAGGCAATGAACAAAATTCCCTGCTGGGATGGACTAGCTTTCTTGGTAATCCCGCCCGGCATCCTCACGTGAAAATCGCCGTGAGATCGTAATCAAAACATATAAATGGAGCGCAGTATGGCAAAGGATACACAACAGCAGCCATCACTCTCATTACAGATTTTGAATGGTAATGAACTTGAAAGTGGCCGGGCGGCGAAATGCCTTTTCAATACCGACGGTGGTGATATTGGTCACGCTGAAAACTGCCACTGGTCAATTCAGGATCGGCAGAAAACAATCGGGGAAAAATCCTGCGCTATCAGCTGGCATGATGGCACGTTTTGCATGCAAAGCTTCGCAAAAAATCTGCTGATAAATCAGTCTGGTGTTACCCATAACTCCGGGTTAATCCGCCTCCGGCAAGGAGACGAAATCCACATTGGCTCACTTCGGATGAAAGCGCAGTTTCACCGTGGTGATGAGGTGGACTATGACATGCAAAACGCTACGCCAGAAACCATCGTGATGAACCGCGATCAACTGACAGAAACGTTGTTAACAACCGACGGGCAGCCCGCTTACCAAAATACGATGCCTTATCGTGAAACGGCACCGACCTTAGTTAACAGCTTTTCCCAGGATCCGCTTGCGGCATTGCAAAAGGAAAGTCTGACAACGCTCCATGCCGAGTTTTCTGCATTCGATGATCCTTCCTATATGCAGTATTCGCACCGTATCCATCCGACCGCACCCGGTTCTGATATTTCCCCAAATGGCGGAATAGATAATCCTTTTATGGACTTACCTGATACAAGAAATAATCCGTACACGCTCTCAGATGATGAAGTTAATCGTCAGAAGAATGATCTGACCTATCGGCACGTCGCCATCACACCTTTGATGCGCGGATTAGGCCACGCGGTGCCTTTGAATAATTCCCAGGATGCGGATGATTTTCTGGAACAGATTGGCCGTACGTTACAGGCCGCGGTCAAAGGGTTACTCGATTTACAATTTCAACAAAACAGCCTTTCCGATAAACATCTGCGCCCTTTAGAAGACAATCCGTTACGTCTGAATCTCAATTACGAATCGGCGCTGAGTGTGTTGTTTGCCGATCAAAAAAGCCCGGTGCATCTGTCAGCCCCGGCGGCAGTTTCAGAAAGTCTCCGCAATATGAAATTGCATAATCAGGCAAATCAGATAGCCATCGTTGAAGCCCTGAGGATGATGCTTGACGCATTTTCACCCGAGCAATTGATGAATCGTTTTGCTCAATATCGCCGCAGCCACGAACACCGTCACGATATGGATGATGCATGGGCATGGCGCATGTACTGCAATTACTACACGGAACTGGCATCAAGCCGCCAGCTCGGTTTTGAAAAACTCTTTAACGAAGTGTACGCCCAGGTTTATGACCGTGTATTGCGCCAGGCGAACCGGGAGACAAGCACATCATGAGATGGCGTTTTCTCCTGTCGATTTCGCTGATATGCCTGATGTCCGGCGCTATCACGGGTTGCCAGACCATAAAAAAAATAGGCCAGGTTATCGGTGATCCCGACATCAAGGTGGGTGAAAACGCGGCTCAACCCTCTGACATGACCGTAATGTTGCTTACCGAGCCAGACATCAACCCAAATGACAGCGGTGAGCCTTCTCCGGTGAGCATCCAGCTTATTTACATGAGTGAAGATTCTAAGCTCAGGGAAGCAGATTTCGATCAGATCACGACCAACAAGCTGGATGACGTTCTGGGTAAGAACTACATCGATCATCAGGATTTCAATTTATTGCCAGACACCATGAAAACATTACCGCTTACGAAATTAGAACCCACCACGCGCTATATCGGCGTAGTGGCCTATTTTTCTGACGATCAGGTAACCGAATGGAAATCAATTGAGCGCGTTACAGGCATCGGCCATCACTACCACCTGCTGGTACATGTTCGTGACAACAGTATCGAATTAAAAAATGAGGATGAATGATCGTGGCAACCATGAAAAATAAAGTGATCTGGCAGGAAGGGATGTTTGTGAAGCCTCAACATTTTCAGCAACTTCAGCGTTATAACGACTATGTGGTTCACAACCGTTTGTCAGCTATCAGTAATTCGAACTGGGGATTCACTGAGCTCGATATTGATGAAACGCAGCTAAAACACGGCAAAATCAGTATTAACAAGGCGACCGGCTCAATGCCAGACGGCACGGTATTTAGTATTCCTGATCAGGATATCCTGCCTGTCCCGCTGCTCGTTACTGGCATGAACTCCACCGCCAGCCGGGATATTTTTCTGGTTTTTCCTATCATCAGTGACGTCATCAATGAAGTGGAAGGCATGCACAGTGCCGGACAAAGCTCCGGCCGTTACCGGATTAATTACAGTGACGTTCGCGACCTGCACACCAATGAAGGTGATGCCAGCCAGCTGGCATTAGGCCAGCTCATTCCTCGGTTAATGACCGCCGCAGATGATTTGAGTGCCTGGGTTACAGTCCCGGTTTGCCGCATCAAAAATCGCCATTCTGATGGACGCCTGGAACTGGATCCTGATTTTATTCCAGGCAGCCAGACTGTTCAGGCCAGCGCAGCATTACGCAGATATCGGGATGAAATTACCTCCGCGCTGGCGAGCAGAGCTTCAGAACTGGCCGGCAGGATTGGCTCCCCTTCACAACAGGGTATCGCCGACGTCGCTGAATTTATGATGTTGCAAATGTTCAACAAAAATCAGACCAGGTTTACTCACCGCGCAGCCTTATCGAGGCTGCATCCTGAAGCGTTTTATCTGGATTTAATCTCGCTGTATGGCGAACTGGTGACATTTACCGAAGACACCCGATTGCCCGATAAACTTGAATCCTACCAGCACGATAACCTGACTGCGACGTTTGGCCAGATAATGCCACGTCTGCGAAAAGCGCTGGGAACCGTTCTTGCACCAAGAGCCATGAACCTGCCATTTAGCTACATGGATGGCATCTACGTTGCCCTCGTAAACGACGCGACATTGCTTCAGTCGGCAAACTTTGTACTGGCAGTCAAATCGCAGTTGCCGCACGAGATATTGCAACGTCAGTTTATACAGCAATCGAAGATCAGCTCAGTCGAAAAAATACGCAATGTCGTCAGCGTTCAGGTGCCAGGTGTTCCGTTAGTCACTCTGTCAACCGCCCCGCGGCAGATCCCTTATCACGCCAATTACGTTTACTTCTCCCTGGATAAAAACAGTCCTGCATGGTCAGAAATCATGAAACAAAACGGCATTGCGCTGCACGTATCGGGATCATTCCCTGAACTGGATCTGCAGCTCTGGGCAATAAGAGGATAACGTAATGAGCGAGATGCCATCAGTTTCCGCGATCCCTCCGGAAGAGGTCAGTGAAGAAGGCCAGCGCCAGTATCGCCTGACATTACGTGGTAACAGCCTGAATACAATGATTGATGCCGCGACTCCGCTGCTGGGTATGGTGCTTCGTCTGAAAAGCATGAGTAGCCGTGGATTACCGGAGCACCTCTTTGGTCAGGTTGTGACAGATATACGCGCCATAGAACAGCTTCTTCAAAACCACGGTTACGAGCCGGGTACGATCATTTCTTTCCGTTATGTGCTGTGTACTTTTATCGATGAAACAGCGTTGGGTCAGGGCTGGTCAACACAGAACGACTGGATCAAACAGTCCTTACTCGTGCATTTCCATAACGAAACCTGGGGCGGGGAAAAAGTCTTTATCCTGCTGGAAAGGCTGATGGGTGAACCCAAGCGATATCAGGATCTTCTGGAGTTTTTATATCTGTGCTTTTCACTCGGATTTCGTGGTCGCTACAAAGTCAGCGCTCAGAACAACGATGAATTTGAGCAAATTTTTCATCGTCTTCATCACATCCTGCACCAGCTCAGAGGTGAAAGCGCTTTCCCTCTGCTTCATCAGAACAAGAAAGGGGCAAATGGCGCTTACCGGTTAGTCCAGCGGCTGAGTATTAAGCACCTTCTGGCGGGTGGTATCACCATTCTGGTTGCGACCTACCTGTTCTATTTGCTTCGTCTGAACACACAGACTCAGGACATTTTGCATCAACTGAATAACCTACTGAGATAGGAAAAAGGAGTTTTCTATGATCCAGATAGACCTACCTGTATTAGTCAACCGACTGAATATCATATCAAAACAGGCATTAGAAATGGCTGCTGCTGAGTGCGTGACTCAACAGGCAATCGAAATTACTGTTGCTCAGGTACTGTCGCAAATGCTGATGACGCCACGCAGCGATGTCCGCGTCATCATCGAACAAACTGACATCGATATTGATGAATTGCATGATGCACTCATATTGGCCGGGGAAGGCCGCAGCCAATCAGCCGACAGCTACCCGAGTTTTTCGCCACTACTGGTCGAATGGCTGAAAGATGCGTGGCTTCTGGCTTCAGCAGAAATGCAGCTTTCGCAATTACGCGGAGGGATACTCCTCCTTGCTTTACTTCACACGCCGCTCCGCTATGTTCCCGCAGATGCAGCGCAGTTACTGACACGCATAAATCGCGACCTGCTGAAGCAGGAATTTGCCAACTGGACGAAAAGCTCAGCGGAATCAGTCATCTTAAATGGCGAAACGCAAAGCCGTAGCCTGATCTCAGGCGAAGAGAGTCTTCTGGCCCGCTATTCCAGCAATGTTACCGATGACGCCCGAAATGGAAAACTCGATCCCGTCCTGTGCCGCGATAACGAAATTGATCTGATGATCGATATCTTATGCCGCCGGCGAAAGAACAACCCTATTGTTGTCGGTGAAGCGGGGGTGGGAAAAAGCGCACTGATTGAAGGCCTGGCGTTGCGTATGGTTGCAGGTCAGGTGCCGGAGAAATTGCAAAATACCGATCTGGTTACGCTGGATTTGGGCGCGCTTCAGGCGGGAGCCTCTGTTAAAGGCGAATTTGAAAAGCGTTTTAAAGGAATTATGGCGGAGATCCGGCAGGCGGCACGTCCGGCGATCCTTTTCATTGATGAAGCCCATACGCTGATTGGTGCCGGGAATCAGCAAGGCGGGCTGGATATTTCCAATCTGCTCAAACCTGCTCTGGCACGTGGTGAGCTTAAAACAATCGCAGCCACGACCTGGAGCGAATACAAAAAGTATTTCGAAAAAGACGCAGCTCTCTCGCGGCGTTTTCAGCCGGTTAAAGTCTCAGAACCTACCGCAGCAGAAGCCACTGTTATTCTCCGGGGCCTGGCGTCCGTGTATGAACAATCTCATGGTGTCCTCATTGACGATGAAGCTTTGCGCGCAGCGGCCATACTCAGCGAACGTTATATATCGGGACGTCAGCTACCTGATAAAGCCATTGATGTTCTCGATACAGCGTGCGCGCAGGTAGCGATAAATCTGTCTTCTCCACCGAAACAGATCTCAGCGTTAACTACCGCAAACCATCAATACGAAGCAGAAATTCGTCAGCTTGAGCGCGAACAACGTATTGGTTTACAGCAGAATAGTTCGCGGTTAGAAGAACTGCATCAGCTTCACGAAGACGTTCAAATCCAGCTGAACGAACTGGATATCGGCTGGCAGAATCAGCGCGATTTAGTTCATCAAATCATTACGTTGCGCCATGAGCTTTTACACGCCGAAGATGCAGAATCAGAAAATGAAGCCTTTGTGCAAAAACGCGAAAGACTGGCCGCACTGATGAGTGAACTGGAACCTTTGCATCAGCAAAGAACGCTGGTCTCTCCACATGTCGATAAAAGCCAAATCGCTGCTGTTATTGCTGAATGGACAGGGGTACCTCTGAACCGTTTATCGCAAAGCGAAATGTCACTGATTACCGAATTGCCAGAATGGCTGGGCCAAAAAATTCAGGGACAGCCGCTGGCGATTGCTCATTTGCATAAACATTTGCTGACGGCAAGAGCAGACTTACGCCGGCCGGGGCGTCCGTTGGGTGCATTTTTGCTGGCAGGGCCAAGCGGCGTTGGCAAGACAGAAACCGTACTCCAGCTGGCAGAAATACTGTTTGGCGGACGCCAGTATCTTACGACAATCAACATGTCTGAATTTCAGGAGAAACATACCGTTTCCCGCCTGATTGGCTCCCCACCGGGATATGTCGGGTACGGTGAAGGAGGAGTTCTGACAGAGGCTATCCGCCAGAAGCCTTACTCTGTCGTACTTCTTGATGAGGTGGAAAAAGCACATCCGGACGTACTGAATCTTTTCTATCAGGCATTTGATAAAGGTGAAATGGCCGATGGTGAAGGCAGGCTGATCGACTGTAAGAATATTGTATTTTTCCTGACGTCAAACCTCGGGTATCAGGTCATTGTCGAGCATGCCGACAATCCGGAAATGATGCGTGAAGCGCTGTATCCAATTCTGGCTGACTTCTTCAAACCGGCGCTGCTTGCACGAATGGAAACGATTCCATTCCTGCCTTTATCTGATGAAACACTCAAAACCATCATCGCTGCAAAATTACAGCGGTTAGAAAATGTGTTCAATCAGCGTTTCGGTGCGACGGTCAAAATTGATGCAAAAGTCAGTGATGAAATCATGCTCCGGGTTACCCGTGCTGAGAACGGGGCTCGCATGCTGGAATCTATCATCGACGGCGAAGTGCTCCCCCCACTCTCATTGCTGCTGCTTCAGAAACTGGCAGCAGGCTCTGCCATCAATCATGTTGAGATTGGCGTAGAAGCACACCAGTTTACTGCGGATATTCAGGAAGAAACCACGGTCAACAGTGAAGGCGTGTTATGCGCAGAGTAATACTGTTTTTCCTGTTATTGCCGTTCACTTCAGGAACGGCATTTTCTGCATCGCCGAAATCAGAAACAGACACCGGGGAAGCCATGCTAAAAGCAATGACTCAGTGTCGGGCAGAGCCCTCTTCACTGGTGCGGCTTGATTGTTATGACCGTCTGTTTACTCCGGCTTACCCCGATTTTTCAGGGGCGCTGGTGAAAGCTCAGGTACAAGGCGAAGCCTGGCAGCGTGCATTCGGGCAGGAAAGCCAGCGTGATGATCACTCCACACACTTTCTGATCACGCAAACAGAAGGAGAACATCCTTCTGTCGTGATTACAACGCCAGCACTGGGCAGCCTTCCACCGCGGCCAGTCCTGATGTTCAGCTGTATTGATAACATTACGCGCATGCAAATTGCGTTACCCAAGCCCCTCAGCAGTGAGCCTGATCTGGCTATCACGACGGAAAAGTCACATACCAATGCGCACTGGTTTCTGAGGGAAAACGACTCTCTTCTCGACTCCAGCCACGGGCTGCCCGGGATTGATGAAATTAAACAATTATTTGGGGCAAAAATGCTGACGATCGCCTTGAGCTTCCCGGCTCAGGCCACATCAGCCTATAAAAATACGTCATCTCAGCCACTGACATTTGACATTAATGATCTGGAAAAAACGCTCGCGCCCTTAAGAGTTGCCTGCCATTGGGCAAACGAGTAATACGGAATTTAGAAAGGGAAATTATGGACATACAAAAATCAGAGGCATGGTTCACGCATGTCCTTGCGTCTTTACCAGAAGATAAGATTCGTTCAGAAATGAGTGAGTCGAATGCTGACTGGGAATACATCGACAGCGAAATGGTCAAGCTGGGTTCACTGACGCATGGTCAGCTTGATCTGGAAGCAATCCAACAGCGTACATTGAAATTACTGTCGACTGAGAGCAAGGATTTTCGTCTGGTCGTTCATTTACTGCGCTCCTTGCAGCATGGTGGAAAAGCCGCTGAATTGCTTTTAGCGATGCAACTTCTGACAAAATATCTTGAGCATTACTGGGAGCAGGCTTGGCCGCAAAAGATCGCCCACAAAAATCGCTTTGCGCTGCAAATAGTAAAAAGATTTGAAACAGCTGCAATCAGTTTTGCAAACGACACCACGCCGGTACAACGTGATGCCATGCTGGGTGAATGTGCTCATCTCGCGCAACTTTGGAAGAAAACAGACAACCTTCTTCTTTCTGATGCTGCTGACGCGTTATTCCTGCTTTATCAGCGCCGTATTCAGGCGCAGGCGGCAGAACAAGTCAGATTGAGTGAGCAGCCCATACCCGATCCTCTTGAAACCGGTACAAAGGGCGCCATCGATAATGCCCTCCCTTCCCTTCCTGTCAGCATTGAAAACCATGATGATAAATCATGGCGGCAAACGCAGCTGAAAGTCGCTGAGCAATTGTGTAAACAACATCCCCAAAGCACTACCGGATACCGCTTACGCCGGCACGCACTCTGGCAAAATATCATGACCGCGCCACCCGCTGAGCAAGATGGCCGGACACCCCTTGCGGCTTTCCCGGCCGATCTGATGGCGGATTATCAAACACGCCTGCCCTCTGCGACTCACGAGTTTTGGGAACAGGTCGAGAAAAGTCTATTACTGGCACCTTACTGGTTTGATGGTCATTACCTCTCCGCGTGTATCGCTTCCCGGCTGGGGTTCTCTGATACCGCAGAAGCCATTCGCGATGAGTTGAATCTTTTTCTTAACCGCATTCCCATGCTGAAAACACTGCAATTTACTGACAAGACTGCTTTTCTCGCAGACCAGACTCAGAAATGGCTGGCGGAAAATAGCCCAAATAAAAATACGTCAGATCCCTCTTCAGGCAGTGTTAGCTGCACCAGAGATATCTGGGAGTGCTTTTCGGAACAGGGACTGGTTCCCGCATTACAACGCATTGATGCGCTTTTGCAACAAACCTGCGAACCCCGGCAACAATTTTACTGGCAATACCTTGGCGCTCAACTGCTTGAAAAAACAGGGATGTTGGCCTCAGCACATCAGCAATATACCACTCTGCATCAGACTGCACGCCAGATGACACTACCCGATTGGGAACCTGCGTTGCTTGAACAATTAAAAGTAAAAATCACGACGGAACAGTGAAGTAAAACAGGAGTTTTAACGTGTTCAAAATATCAAAACCGGGTTTTCTCCGGGCATTAAAACCCACACTCAGACCAGCAATGCCGCGGTTGAAGATCTCTGCAATGATCTTACTGATCGTCGGATGGGTACTCTCATTAGTCTGGATTTGGTGGAAAGGTCCCTCCTGGACGCTGGGAGAACAGCATCCCCTTGCACCACAGGCTAACCGCTGGCTGGCAACATCCGTTTGGGTGCTCATTGCGCTCGCCTGGCTGACCTGGCGAGTGGTAAAACGCCTGCAGCATCTTGAAGAAATCCAGCGCCAACAGCGTCAGCATGAAAAAGATCCGCTGAGCCTGGAGATTCATCAGCAACAACGGCATCTGGATCGCTGGCTACTTCGTCTGCAACGCCACCTGGCAAAGCGTAATTATCTCTACCAGCTTCCGTGGTATATGGTCATCGGCGTTTCAGGCAGTGGTAAAACGACATTACTGCACGAAGGATATCCGTCAGATACGATCTATATTCCTGAAAAAGTGCGTGGAGAAAATAATGCAACCTGGCAGATTTCCCCACGCGTCGGCGAACATGCCATTATTTTTGATATTGACGGTAAGCTGATAGAACAGCCTGTCAGCGGTCAGGATGAGGCCAATGTCTACAATCGGCTCTGGTCGCACTGGTTGTCATGGTTAAGTCAGAATCGCCCCCGTCAGCCTCTTAACGGCATTATCCTTTCTCTGGATTTGCCTGAATTACTGACGGCCAGCAAACACCAGCGCGAACACCAACTGACGATATTACGCCAGCGACTGCAAGATATTCGCCAGCATTTGCATTGTGAATTACCGGTTTATTTAGTTCTGACAAAACTGGATTTACTGTACGGTTTCGCACCGCTATTTCAGCCGCTGGATAAACAGCAGCGCGATACTATTTTGGGTGTCACTTTCACCGACGGCTCACACGAAAACGACCACTGGCGTGATGAATTACAGACATTCTGGCAGGGATGGATGCAGCTTTTTAATCAGGCGCTTCCTGACTTATTACTGAACCACGTGGAAAGCAGTCAACGCAGTATGCTGTTCAGCTTCAACCGTCAGATGCAGGGAATCAATGAGTATCTTGAGTCCCTGATTTGCGGGCTGCTGGCGGGCGATAATATGTCAGTTATGCTGCGGGGTGTTTATCTCACATCATCACTTCAACGCGGTCAGGTTGACGATGTATTTATTCAGTCTGCAGGCGCGCAATATCGACTGGGCCAGACTGCGCTTTCCTCATGGCCGATTGTAGAAACTCAGCCTTACTTTACCCGTAATTTGTTCCCACAAGTCTTGCTGTCAGAACCTAATCTCGCCAGCGAAAACAGCGTCTGGTTAAATAAGAATCGCCGCAGACGCACTGTATTTACAGCTATTGGGGCTGCAGCCATCGTGGCTTGCATCACTGGCTGGCATCATTATTACCGGTCCAACTATCAGGCCGGCGTCACGGTGCTGGCACAAGCAAAATCCTTTATGGAAATACCGCCCCCGCAGGGAATTGATGAGCAGGGCAATCTGCAATTGCCTCTTCTTAACCCAATGCGCGATGCCACACTGGCATACGGTGACTACCGCGAACACAATTCTCTGACCGATATGGCGCTCTATCAGGGTGTCAAAATCGGGCCTTATGTTGAAAAAACCTACCTCCAGCTGCTTGAGCAACGCTATTTACCCGCTCTGCTTAACGGCCTGATCAAAGACTTAAATGCCGCCCCTCCCGGCAGCGAGCAGAAACTCGCCGTATTGCGGGTCATCCGTATGCTGGAAGATAAAACCGGTCGGGACAATAAAGTTGTAGAGCAATATATGGCTCAACGCTGGAGCACCCAATTCCACGGTCAGCGTGCCTTACAAACTCAGCTGATGTCTCATCTGGATTATGCTCTGGATCACACTGACTGGCACGGACGCAGAATGAGCGGCGATAACGATGCAATCAACCGCTTTGTTCCTTACGACAAACCCATCGCCAACGCGCAACGTGAGCTGAGTAAACTGTCTATCTACCAGCGGGTTTACCAAAGTTTGAGGGCAAAAGCGCAGGGCGTTCTGCCTGCCGATCTTAATCTCCGGGATCAAATCGGCCCAAGCTTTGACAAAGTTTTTGTGGCTAACAAAGAAGAGGAACTGGCAATACCACAGTTTCTGACCCGTTACGGGCTGCAAAGTTACTTTGTTAAACAACGCGATAGTCTGGTGGAACTCACGGCACTGGACAGCTGGGTGCTGAATATCACGAAAGATGTCACCTTCAGCGATACCGACAGGGAAGAGATCCAAAGGCACATCACTGAACAATACATCAGCGATTACACCGCAACCTGGCAGGCGGGGATGAATAATCTGGATATCCGGGACTATGAAGATATTCAGGAAGTGACGGATGCGCTGGAGCAAATCATCAGCGGAGATCAGCCATTCTATCGTGCGCTGCAAACACTTCGTGATAACACGCAACTCCCACCGCCGCCGGCAAACCTGCCGGATAAAGCGCGTGACGAGATGATGTCTTCGCTCGATTTCCAGTTGCTGACGCGCTTAGGCCGCGAGTTCGCCCCGGAAAACGGCGTACTGACCGAGACAAAAGATAAGGAAAGCACGTTGCAGGCTGTCTATCAGCAACTGACCGAGCTGCACCGCTATCTGCTGGCAATCCAGAACTCGCCAGTACCGGGCAAATCGGCGCTGAAAGCCGTACAGATGCGCCTCGATCAGAACAACAGCGATCCAATCTTCGCCACCCGCCAGATGGCAAAAACACTGCCTGCACCGCTAAACCGTTGGGTGGGCAAAATGGCCGATCAGGCCTGGCATGTTGTAATGATTGAAGCCGTTCATTACATGGAAGTAGAGTGGAATGACAAAGTCGTAAAAACCTTCCAGGACACGCTGGCCGACCGCTATCCGTTTAATCCGGAAGCCACGCAGGATGCTTCTCTGGACGCCTTTAACCGGTTCTTCAAACCCGACGGTATTCTCGACAGCTTCTATCAACAGAACCTGAAGTTGTTTATCGAAAATAAACTGACGTGGGGTGAAGATGGCGACGTGCTAATCCGTCCGGATGTGCAGGAGCAATTGGAAACCGCGCAGAAAATCCGTGAAACCTTCTTCACGCAGCAAAGTGCGTTGGGCACTCAATATGCTATTGAAACAACAGAACTTTCTTCCAACAAACGCCGCAGCGTTCTGAACATGGACGGTCAGTTACTTGATTACAGCCATGGCCGTAATTACACAGCCCATCTGGTCTGGCCTAACACCATGCGCAATGGCACGGAGAGCAAGCTGACGCTCGTCGGCACCGACAGCGGATCACCGCGGAGCATCAGTTTCAAGGGGCCGTGGGCGCAGTTCCGTTTAATCGACGCAGGCAGCCTGACTAACGTAGACGACGGCTCATTCGATGTCCGTTTCAACGTCGACGGAGGGTACATGGTTTATCGCTTGCATTTCGACACACAGGATAATCCGTTCACAGGCGGCCTCTTTAGCGGCTTTACCTTGCCGGATACTTTGTATTAAAGGACTCACCCCGGCTGCAATGCCGGGGTATTAAGGAAAAACTATGAGTGACGAAACACACACCATCAAACTGGGCGACGACCCGCGCTTCCTTCCAGAATTCAGTGCCATTCGTGAGGAGATCAATAAATCCAACCACCCTTCCCAACCGGAGGTTAACTGGCGGCTGATCGAATCCGTGGCCCTGACATTGTTCAAAACCAACGGCGTCGATTTGCACACGGCAACCTACTACACGCTGGCGCGAACGAAAATTAACGGATTGTCGGGATTTTGCGAAGGTTGCGAACTGCTGGCCGGTTTGATCACCGCCGAATGGGAGCGTTTTTGGCCGCAAAACTATCAGGCACGTACAGATATGCTGGAATGGTTCAATACCCGAATCGGCAATATTCTGCGTAAAAACCCTTCCCTGGCACTCGGTGATGCCCCGTTACTGTACCGCACCGAACGCACGTTACAGCTCATCTGCGACAAACTCCAGCAGGTAGAGCTCAAGCGCGTTCCGCGAGTTGAAAATCTGCTCTATTTTATGCAGAACATCCGTAAACGCACTGAAGCAGAACAACAGGCTCACAGTGCTCAGGCTCTGCAATATGCCTCGCCAACATTGGTGTATATGCCAGAACCAGCCTCGCATTCAGACCCTGTCTATTCCCCATTGCCCAGCATGGAGCCGGCGAATCAGGCACCAAAAGTTAAAGTATATTTCACGGATTCAGAAAATAAAAAACGCGCGCCGCGAATGCCGGTCACCTGCGGTTTTCTGGCGGGTATAGCCTGCGCAGCATTGGTCTTCGGAGGATTATGGTGGTGGCAGGTCAATCCTATACAGCAGCAAATTGCCCTGGTTAACGACACCCCGCAAGGCAGCGCAGCGCTCTGGCTGACATCACCTGAACTGAAAACGTATCCGCTGCGCCTGAGCCGTTTGCTGAATACGTCACCACTGCAGGCGCTGGAGACCGGAGAGCACCTGACAAAAATGGCCGCCTCCGTCTGGCCCGAAAATGAATTGCAACAACAGGCGACTGCGCGCTGGCATAACACCCTTAAACTGCGCGCTGACAACAGCCCGACCCTGCGCGGCTATCTTCAGGTTCAGCAAGATCTGCACGAGTTTGCCGCGCTGTTGCTGCAACGGGAAAAAAGCAAAGAAGGTGTCACACTTTCCTATCTCAAAACCGTCGCCTATCAGGCCGAAACGTTACTGAATCAGGAAATTCCGGTTGAAGCGTTATTAACCCAGCTCGAAGACGCCAAAAAGCAGAATAAAAATACGCAAACGTTAGAGAAACAAGTAAACGAAAGACTTGACGCTTTATCCAGTCGTTATCTGCTAATCAAAAATACCGGCATGCCGGATAGTGCGCCTCTAAATAATACACCTAATATTCATGACTAAGATAAAGGAATAACATCATGGCAAATCTTATTTACTTAACCCTCAACGGCCAAACCCAGGGTCTGATTTCAGCAGGGTGTTCGTCTCTGGATTCAATAGGGAATAAAGCCCAGATCGCGCATTTGGATCAGATTATGGTTTATGACCTTTCACATGCTATTTCACGAGAAGAAAACGCCAATCACCACCCGGTATTTATCACGAAGCCAATCGATAAATCATCGCCTTTACTTGGGAAGGCAGTGTCAGAAAATGAAATACTCACATGTGACTTTGATGTTCACAGGATAAATAAATTTGGCATTAACGAGTTATTCTACAAAGTTAAGTTAACTAAAGCTCGAATTACCAACATTGAAGTAATTTTCCCTAACGTGATACTTAACAGTAATGGCCTGCCTCATGAAACACTAACACTTTCATACGAAACAATCACTTGGGAACATATCACTGCAGGGACGAGTGCCTACAGCCTATGGAATGATAGAGTTCTGTGACGTTCAAGGCATCAATTTACCATAGCAACATGAGATGAATATTGGCTGATAGATAGCGCTAAAATATCAACGATATCTATCAACCATTTCCAATTTTTTCACAGGTACGCAACACGATATAAATATTTAAACTACCACCACTTCCACTTCAACGGTCCACTGGCCTTTGGAATTAACGACATATATAAAAAAGAAAAAAGAAAACATGAATACTGCAAGTAAGAGTATTCTAGGAAGTCAATTATCTTTGTAAAACCATTTCCATAAATTCCAGCATACAAATATGAAGCAGATATACATAAGTTTATAATTAGTGCAATAATAAACAAAGGAGCATTTCTGACAGATAAAGAGAATGATCTAACCCAATAAAGAAAAATCGCGATACAAAATGAAAAAGAAAAATATAATAATATAGGGATATATGAAAAAGAATCTATGACGATGTCTCTGGAGTTAGTGATTATCAAAACTGTTACCTACTCTAATTTGTTTGAATTGGCTATAGCTTGAATATATTGTCGCACTATCAACCCCTGCCTCTGTCAATAGAGGAATAACCCCCATATCCTGCCAACCATAGATCCAGTCATTATTCATAACGGTCCAGAGCTTCCAAGATTTTTCGCGAGGTTTGATTATTTTACCCGCAACACCATAAGCTGAAAGTCCAAGGTCAAGAATAGCATATGCATAGTCCCCAACATCTTCTTTTGCACCTGCTGAAACCGCTATTGTTCTATATCCATCTCTAATCCAGCCGGGCGAATTTTTCCTGAATAATAGGTAGTATCCATTTTCATACATGTTATTAACCCCATGTGTTATCAACGGAATACCCCATGTTTTACAACGCATACCCAAAGAAGCAAGACAAACATCAAAACCAGTATATATCTGTGTGCCACCACCTACGAAACCTGCCTGAGCAAGTAAAACATTTACTTCATTATTTTTCTTTTTTAATTTTACGGCAGCATATTGTTCAACTCTTTGATTTTGTATCTGGCGAGATTGATTTTTAAGGGAATCAATTTCAGCCTGGATTTTTTGAATTCCTCCAACATTTGTCAAACAATTCGTTTCAACATCATAAAGGACTCGTTCTATAAAATCAGACACCATCTTTCTGAACTCTAATTTAGAACGATAGCTGGATAAATAATCATATGATAAAAACCTGACTAACTGTGTTAGTTCATCGGATTTTAACTTTAATTGAATCTTATTACTTTCAATCATACATCCCTCTCTAAAATATAAATTGTCAACATGATTTATTTATAACTAAAGATAGTATTTGTTTGTAAATCGGCACATCACCACACGGATAACCTCCTAAATGCCTACCTCAGTTCATCCGGTAACGTGATTACTCCTAATTCGCTTTTCATTTAATGACATCCCTATTATCTAATGATGAGATACCCATAATACGCTCAAATAATTTCTAATTTTTGATCTGCATTAGACTTATGAGAACATAAAAAATAAACTTAGTTAGATATTAGATAGTTAATAATGCATACATCAATATCGTGAATGTATTTGATAAATATATTATTAATATTACTTACACATACAGATAATAATCTTTACTCGGTTTAAACAAATAATCTCACCCGTGAAGTTATCATGCATCAATAAAATTTTAGTTTTTCTACAAAAGAACATTGATGAGTTTAACATCAAGTAATATGATATATTAAAAGTAGAAGTTTCAAGCCAAGATACATAGCATCCGAGTTAGCATCGGCATAATAAAATTCCATTTTTAGAAAAATTAATGAAGCGAATTATAATCAACATGTTGTATTTTATAAAACCTATGATTTATAGTCACAGTCCTGTAGCTAAAAAAAACAACGGTCAGACACTATAGTCTCACTAGTTATACAAACTAATGAGCCCCCTAATCATTGTTGACGCGCCTCCACTTAAATGTGCGGAACATCCTTTGGAAGAAGATTAGATAGTTAAACGAACAGAATTAATTTGCATTGTTAAGATAACTAGAACCAATAACTGGATCAAATATTCATGAAAAACAGATATTCGCAACCAATAATTTTCTTTAGTTTAACAATTTTTCTGTTAAATGTTACGATAATAAATGGTTTGTTTTATAACTTAACAGATTTGGTTTTAATTTTCATTAATAAAAAACTTGGAATACTAAGTGAAAGTTACGAAAACCAATATTTGGAAAAAATGGTATATTATGGTTTTGTAATAGCATTCGTCATACCAACACACATAACAATGATTAAGATAATGACTATCACTAGCATTACTTCGAAATCAAAAAACATCTTTTTTAATAAAATAGCCTATTATATTTTAGTTTATTATATAAGCTTTAGTGTTACATATTTTTTAACTTCATCTGTAAACAATTTAATCCCTCTAGATACGCTCGCGAGTTATGGCTATGAATACACCCATGACCAATTGGGTTGGTATAACAGCGAACGATATGATTTTAATCCATTCCTAGCTGATGCAATAATCTTAACTTTTACAGTAATTCCATTTTCATTTTGTTATTTCATTAGCAAGTCAATAAATGAATTTACCGCGAGGATATCCGATGAAGAAATTAAATAAAAAAATCATAGGTGAGAAATTTTATGAACTTTTAAATTATGCCATCGACATTGACTCAGTTATTAAAAATAATGATATGGAATTACTTGATCGCAAAGTTGAAACAAAATTTACGGATTATGTAACTGTTATCTTTTTCCAAAAAAACTTCATGGCGCTTTCCGTCGCTTTGTTTTTGATGATGATTTCATGGTTGTTTGTTCTCTTTACAGCTCTAAAAGGAATAAATACAAAAGAATCACCAGGACTTTACTATGGTCTATACATGGCATTTGCCATGACGTATGGGTTTATATATATAAGCTCAGTTTTCCTGCTGGCAAGAGGGATAGTAGCTGGACTAAAACTAATTTACTATACTTTTAATTTTGTTGTAATTATGGCTGGTTTTTTTTCATTATTTTATCTATATAATTTTTTATGTTCCGAAGCAACCACGGCTTCCGACATTGTTTTTTTCGTTTTTATAACAACACCTCTCTATCCGGCACGGTTAATTTTAAATTCGAAATTAATCAAAACAGCATTAGAGTGGACCATCAATGAACGCGCCAGGAAAGCTTACTTGAAACTATTTATCGATAACTATCAAAGCCCCAGAAAAAAAAGAAAGCTCAGGGTTGGGTAAATATAATATCTTGAAATCATCTATAAAAAACGCTTTGCCTTTAATTATGAACTTTATCATTTACCTACAGGTTAGCATTAGATAATTTCAATATTAAAATATTTTTATGAATTTTATTAATGGAAAACAAAATGACATTTAAACTCTCGGCGATGATTTTTACTACTGCTGTTGTTACCTCATTCTATTCACAGGCAGATGAAATGCAGGATCCTTCCATTTTACTGGTCAAAAAAACTGTTGAGCACGAGAATTTGGTCTCTGATATTCATTGTGTAGATTACTCCCTGACGAAAAATATTGAGCAAGGAGTAGATTTGGTAAATATATTAGAGAAACATGGCGGAAAATGTGGGGGTGATCCACAAGCTCAGCATCGTATATTTAGTGTTTATGTTGATCAAAAAACTCATGAAATGGCTAGTGACAAAGATGATATGTCTGGGGACGGTAATCTTACCCACCTATTACCAACCATTCAGAAATAATTATCCATAAAAAAGGCCGCCGTCTCCGGCAGCCTTTTGTCTAAGATTCAATATTTACGAATCGATTAATGACGCTTCCCGTCATCATCTTCATCGACGAAATCTTCGTCTTCGCCTTCCTCACCTTCTTCGTCGTCATCGCCTTCGAAGTAAGTGCCCCAGCCGTCATAATTGACGCCGTTGGCTTCGGCCAGATTCATCAGTTGTTCAACCTGAGCGTCGATCAGTTCCGCTTTCAGCGCGATTTCGCTGATTACGTCAAAACACATCAGTACAGAACCGTCTTCGACTTCTAACTCTTCAGGGTCGGTGACTTCATAACCCAGCTTGAAAGCCTCAACCGCCGCTTTCTCCAGAACTTCGAACTTCTCTGAAGATAAGTGATGTTCAATGGTGTAAAGCGCGTCAGGATCGCTGCCATCGTCCAGCAGCTCTTCGATGATTAAGCGAGTCTCTTCACGTTGTTCGTCCAGCAATTCACGGTTTGCCATATCTCAGTCCTCAATCAATGTGACGTTTGACCGCTATTTTCACACACCACAGGGCGCGCCTCCACTATAAACGACAAAGTTTTTGCTTCGGGGTTGTAATTGCATATTCATACAGTTAAATTGAATTTAAATTCAATCCGAAATGCTAACGCGCTATGGAGCGACATCATGAGTTTGTTGAGTAAACGTCATTTTCTCAGGTTACTGGATTTTACCCCGTCAGAGATTTCGTCCCTGCTGAAACTCTCCGCAGAATTAAAAGCCGCTAAGAAAAACGGCACCGAGAAGGCCAGCCTGCAAGGCAAAAACATCGCGCTCATCTTCGAAAAAGACTCAACACGCACCCGATGCTCTTTCGAAGTTGCCGCATACGATCAGGGGGCGAAAGTCACCTACCTTGGCCCAAGCGGCAGCCAGATTGGCCATAAAGAATCCATGAAAGATACCGCCCGTGTGCTTGGCCGGATGTATGACGGTATTCAGTATCGTGGTTACGGTCAGGATAAAGTAGAAATACTGGCACAATATGCCGGTGTCCCGGTCTGGAACGGTCTGACCAACGAATTCCATCCAACCCAGTTGCTGGCGGATTTGCTCACTATGCAGGAGCATCTGCCGGGTAAACCACTGAAAGGTATGCGTCTGGCCTATCTGGGCGATACCCGTAATAACATGGGGAACTCGCTACTGGAGGCGGCGGCGTTGTGCGGGCTGGATTTGCGCCTGGTTGCACCTTCCGCCTGCTGGCCGGAAGCCGGACTGGTCGCCACCTGTGAACATCTGGCAAAAGAAAATGGCGGCAGCATAACGTTGACTGAAGATATCGCGACCGGCGTGAAGGATGCCGATTTTCTTTATACCGACGTTTGGGTCTCAATGGGCGAACCGAAAGAAGCCTGGAAAGAGCGTATTAATCTGCTGCGTCCGTATCAGGTTAACAGCGCAATGCTGGCGCTGACCGGCAATCCGAAGGTGAAGTTCCTGCATTGTCTGCCTGCGTTTCACGATGACCAGACCACACTCGGCAAGCAAATGGCGGAAGAATATGGCCTGCACGGCGGCATGGAAGTCACCGATGAAGTGTTCGAATCAAGCCACAGCGTGGTCTTCGATCAGGCTGAAAACCGTCTGCACACCATCAAAGCCGTGATGGTCGCCACCCTCGGCAACGTCTGATTTTATCCGGCATCATTTTGCGACAAGCCAAAGTGATGCCGTTTTATTCCCCCGGAATCCTCTGCTATATCGCCCTTCCGCTGCCCGCGCCCCGTATTTTCAACTAACCTTTTCAGAGCGCTGTTATTTTTCATACAAAAAGAATGCTGTAAGAAGGAACCGCTATGAGCTCAGTTAATCTCGAGTATGTCCTGCGGCTGGAAAGTCTTTTAAGCCGGATTTACCCCAGAGAACACATTGCTGACCTGCTGAAAAAAATCCTGCATCTTGCTGAAAAATGGAATTATGGCAAACACCGCACGACAAGTTGGGTCGATGGAACCAATATTTATCTGATCACCTACGGCGACAACATTCGTCACGGTGAGCAACCGCCGCTGGCGACCTTAAACCATTTCGCCAATATCTATCTGCGCGAGATCGTCAGCGATATCCACATTCTGCCGATGTATCCCTACAGCTCGGACGACGGTTTTAGCGTTATTGATTACCGCCGGATCGACGAACATCTCGGCGGCTGGTCCGACATTCATCACCTTTCGGCTCATTTCAATCTGATGTTCGACTGCGTGATCAACCACATCTCACGATCCAGCGAATGGATGAAGGGCTATCTGCACGACGATCCGTATTACAAAGATTACTTTATTGCCTCGAATCCCGAGCTGGATTACAGCCGCGTGGTGCGTCCGCGCGCCTCGCCGCTGCTGACGCCATTTATCAAAGCCGACGGCACCGAGCTGTATCTGTGGACCACGTTCAGCGAAGATCAGGTGGATATCAATTTCAAAAACCCGCAGGTTCTGCTGGAGAGCATCGACGTACTGTTGCAGTACGCGGCCAGCGGCGGGCAATCCATTCGCCTCGACGCCATCGGGTATATCTGGAAGGAAGTGGGCACGCGCTGCATTCATATGCCGCAGGCGCACAATATTATTAAAGTCTGGCGCACGATCCTCGACGAAGTGATCCCCGGCACGCGGCTCATTACGGAAACTAACGTACCGCATCACGAAAACATCAGTTATTTCGGTGAAGGTGATGAAGCGCATATGGTGTATCAGTTTCCGCTGCCGCCGCTGACGCTTCATGCATTTTTACGTCAGGACACCACGACGCTGACCCAGTGGGCACAAAGCCTGAATGCAGAAGCGCGCTACCCGGACACCACCTATTTCAACTTTCTGGCGAGTCACGACGGCATCGGGCTGCGCCCGACGGAAACCTTTCTCAGCGATGATGAACGTAAATACATGGCGCAGGAAACGCTGCGCAAAGAAGGTCGGGTCTCTTATAAAGACAACGGCGATGGCACACATTCGCCGTACGAGCTGAATATTAATTACCTGAGCGCGCTGACCGAACCGGGAGATGATGTTGACCTGAAAGCCCGTAAGTTCCTGGCGGCGCAGGCGTTGTTGCTGTCTTTTATCGGCGTGCCGGCCATTTACATCCACAGCCTGCTCGGAAGCGAGAACGATCTCGACGGTATGCATCAGTCCGGGATCAACCGCCGCATCAACCGTAAAAAGCTGGAACTGGGCACGCTGGAAGCTGAACTTGAGAAGAAAGACAGCCTGCGTTCCCGCGTGTTCTACGGCTTACAGGAACTGATTAAACACCGCCGCGCGCATCCGGCATTTTCGCCGCAGGCTGGCCAGCGTGTGTTTGATCTGGGCAAATCGTTATTCGCCATGGAACGTTATGATCCGAAAAGCGAAGATCGGATCACCTGCGTATTTAACATCAGCGATCATTCCCAAATGCTGAAACTGGCGGTGGAAGGCAAAGATCTGATTGGCGGAGAAGTGTTTAACGGCCAGATGAGGCTCCAGCCGTGGCAGGTCGTGTGGATCAAACATAAACTCAAAGCGCCAGAACGTCTCGGCAGACTGCGTCGCTGGCGGATGAAATTGTTTAAACGAACAAAGCGTTAAGCAGACGAAGCCTTAAGAAGACAGCGTATTGACGTCCATTTTGACGACCGCTTTGCGCACGTTAGCCGGTTCGCCGACGGCGCACAGCGGTTTATGCACTTCACCCGGATAAAACACCACGAAATCACCGGCCTGCATAATCATGGTTTTTTCCTGCTCGCCGGCAGCCAGAAACGCGATGTCTTTATCTTCCAGCCAGTCGGTATCAATGTATCCCGCCGGAAGATTGCTGAACGTCATCCCTTCCGTTCCGTTCAGGACAATCTGGATATCCAGATAACGGGCATGAAACTCCGCACGACGCTCTGCCTGTGGCGCGGTTGAATCATTTGAAATCAGGACAAACGCGTCATTGCCGTGGATATCGTGTTTACCCAGCGGTGTTTCCGCCGTGATATTTTTCTTCACATACTCAATGGCTTCGCGCAGCTCAGCGGGAAGGTAAGGCACTAAATGCAGTTGATGGATGTTTCCGGTGATCATGGGTTTCCCTTCATGAAAATAAAAATGAAATGATGTTTCAATGTAGCAACATCATAATGCACTCTGATGTCCCGCCATTTGATCCAGTTAACAGTTTTGGTCTCCGGATGTGTCTGTAGCCAACCGTTTGCTTTCGTCTATTTTTCCGCTTGATGTCACCGGTGACGCGCGTATAATGCGCCACAATTTGCCGGGAGAACCTATGAACAATTGCCACGTTTTGTGCTCAGATGATCGACCAAACACCGTGCCATCAGGCAGCCCGCTGCCGTTGTTCTTCCGTGGTATTACCGTTTTACAGAAAGCCCCTCATTGAGGGGCTTTTTTTTGTCCGGAATTTAAGAACATCGGTTTTTGAGCGCATTTCTTTTAAGAACAAAGAAACAGGAGAATGACTATGGCCAACCCGCTATATCAAAAAGACATCATTTCTATCAACGATCTCAGCCGCGAGGAGCTGGAGCTGGTGCTCGACACCGCGGCCAGCCTGAAAGCGGATCCGCAACCGGAATTGTTGAAACACAAAGTGATCGCCAGTTGTTTCTTCGAAGCCTCAACCCGTACGCGGCTGTCGTTTGAGACGTCTATGCATCGTCTCGGGGCTTCCGTCGTCGGTTTCTCTGACAGCAGCAATACGTCGCTCGGCAAAAAAGGCGAGACGCTGGCCGATACCATTTCGGTGATCAGCACTTACGTGGATGCCATCGTGATGCGCCACCCGCAGGAAGGCGCGGCGCGTCTGGCGACGGAATTCTCCGGCGGCATTCCGGTTCTTAACGCCGGTGACGGCGCGAACCAGCACCCGACGCAAACCTTGCTGGATTTATTCACCATTCAGGAAACGCAGGGACGTCTTGATAACATCAAAATCGCGATGGTCGGCGACCTGAAATATGGCCGTACCGTTCACTCTCTGGCGCAGGCGCTGGCGAAGTTTAACGGCAACCGCTTCTACTTTATCGCCCCCGACGCGCTCGCTATGCCGGGCTATATTCTGGCGCTGCTGGAAGAGAAAGGCATCGAATACAGCCTGCACAGCAGCATCGATGAAGTCGTGCCGGAAATTGACATTCTGTACATGACCCGCGTACAGAAAGAGCGTCTGGACCCGTCTGAATATGCCAACGTCAAAGCGCAGTTTGTCCTGCGTGCGGCGGATCTGAACGGCGCTCAGCCACACCTGAAAGTCCTGCACCCGCTGCCACGCATCGACGAAATCACGCCGGATGTCGATAAAACGCCATACGCCTGGTATTTCCAGCAGGCCGGTAACGGGATTTTTGCGCGTCAGGCTCTGCTGGCGCTGGTGTTGAACGCAGATACTGCACAGTCAGCTTGAGGAGAAAACGATCATGACTCACGACAATAAACTTCAGGTTGAAGCCATTAAATGTGGCACGGTGATCGACCATATTCCGGCGCAGGTCGGCTTTAAATTGCTGTCACTGTTTAAATTTACGCAGACAGAACAACGCGTTACCGTCGGCCTGAATTTGCCTTCCGGCGAGCTTGGCCGCAAAGACATTATCAAAATCGAAAACACCTTCCTGACCGACGAACAGGTTAATCAGCTGGCGGTCTATGCCCCGCGCGCCACGGTGAACCGCATCGATAATTATGAAGTCGTGAAGAAGCTGATGCCGACTTTGCCGGACCGCATTATCGGGGTTTTACGCTGCCCGAACGGCAACTGCATCAGCCGTTTTGAACCGGTGGATTCCAGCTTTGCGGTGAAACAGCGCGCAGATGGCGTTCATCTGAAATGCAAATACTGTGAGAAAGAGTTCGAACATCAGGTTGTGCTCAACAACGACTGAGCAGGTATACTGGCGACCAGATTTTTACCCATAACCCAAAATCAGGAGACATTATGTCCCGCGAAATCAGTACTGAAAACGCACCCGCCGCAATCGGTCCTTATGTTCAGGGCGTGGATCTGGGCAGCATGATCATCACTTCAGGTCAGATCCCTGTTGATCCTAAAACCGGTGCTGTGGCCGACGACATCGCCGCTCAGGCGCGTCAGTCTCTGGAAAACGTCCAGGCTATCGTTGAAGCCGCTGGCCTGAAAGTGTCAGACATCGTGAAAACGACCGTTTTCGTGAAAGATCTGAACGACTTCGCCACCGTTAACGCCACGTATGAAGCTTTCTTCACCGAACACAAAGCGCCTTTCCCGGCCCGTTCATGCGTTGAAGTTGCCCGTCTGCCAAAAGACGTGAAAATCGAAATCGAAGCCATCGCCGTCCGCCGTTAATCGCGTCAGCCGGACTTCGTACAGACCAGCCTCCGGGCTGGTTTTTTTTCGCCTGTCCGTTACGGTTTCTTATGTTTTCCTGCCGCCGGTGGCGGTTGCTTCATCAGCGACCATACTTACGGTAACCCGATCATTTTTGCCCTCTTTTCACCCAATCCAAAATGTCACCGCACCAAAACGGGGCAGTCCGGGCTCTTTTCCCCTGATTTTCAGCAGGTTTTGCACGCTGGCACACTTTATGCCTGATCTTCATTGTTATTGAACGATTCAATTGCGGCCTGTCCAGTTTGTGAGGTGATGATGATCAAGATTGACCTTTCCGATTCACCCTTTTTTGATGAGATGTTAATGGCTGACGGGACGCACCGCAGCCATTATCAGGCCTACTGGCAATGGTTGCAGCAAGCCGATCAACAGGCGGTTCAGCGCAAAAAAGAGGAAGCGGCGCTGTTATTCCACCGGGTGGGGATTACCTTTAATGTTTACGGCGAAGATGATGGCGCGGAGCGGCTGATCCCGTTTGACAGCGTTCCGCGGATCATCCCGGCCAGCGAATGGCAGATGCTCGATCGCGGTATTCGTCAGCGCGTTCAGGCGCTGAATGCTTTTCTGCACGATATCTATCACGATCAAAAAATACTCAAAGCGGGGATCGTTCCGGCCGAACAGGTTCTGGCAAACGATCAGTATCAGCCTTGCATGCAGGGCATCGATCTTCACCGGGATACGTACGCGCACATCGCCGGAACCGATATGGTGCGGGGCGGCGACGGCGAATATTACGTGCTTGAAGATAACCTGCGCACGCCGTCCGGCGTTTCTTACATGATGGAAAACCGCAAAATGATGATGCGGTTATATCCGGAACTGTTTGCAGAACAACGCATTGCACCGGTTTCCCGCTACCCTTCCCATTTGCTGCAAACCCTGCGGGAAAGCACCACGGTGAATGATCCGACGGTAGTCGTTCTGACGCCCGGCCGCTTTAACAGCGCGTATTTCGAACACAGTTTCCTCGCGCAGCAAATGGGCGTTGAACTGGTGGAAAGCGTCGATTTATTCGTGAAAGACGGCGCGGTGTTTATGCGCACAACCGCAGGCCCGTGCAAAATCGATGTGATCTACCGCCGTATCGACGACGCATTCCTCGATCCCCTGGCGTTCCGCGCGGATTCAATGCTCGGCGTGCCCGGCCTGTTGTCGGTATATCGCGCCGGTGGCGTGGTGCTGGCGAATGCGATTGGCACCGGCGTCGCCGATGACAAATCCATCTATCCATACGTACCGGAGATGATCCGCTACTATCTGGCCGAAGATCCGATACTAAACAACGTTCCGACCTGGCAATGCCGCAAGGAATCTGACCTGTCGTTTGTGCTGGCGAATCTGGAAAGAATGGTGGTGAAAGAGGTCCACGGCGCAGGCGGTTACGGCATGTTAATCGGCCCGACCGCCAGCAAGGCTGAAATCGAACGCTTCCGCCAGCTGCTGAAAACGCGGCCCGAAAACTATATCGCCCAGGAAACGCTGGCACTCTCAACCTGCCCGACGTTTGTGGAAAACGGTCTGGCTCCGCGGCATATCGATTTACGGCCTTTTGCGCTGACCGGCGCTGAAATTCGTCTGGTGCCGGGCGGCTTAACCCGCGTTGCGCTGGCGGAAGGCTCGCTAGTGGTGAATTCATCTCAGGGCGGTGGCACCAAAGATACCTGGGTGCTGGAAGAAGAGTCGGAAGTTCCGACGGAGGGTGACGCATGCTAAGCAGAACAGCCAGCGAACTGTACTGGATGGCGCGTTATCTGGAACGCGCCGAAAATATCGCACGCCTGCTGGACGTGACAAACAAGCTGTCGATGATGTCGATCCGTGACGTCAGCGCCCGCGATGAAAATAACGATCTGCTGGTTCCGCTGACCATGACCGGCACCCGTACATTATTCAATGAACACTATCCGCAGGAAACAATGGGCAATCTGCTCAACTTTTTCGCGCTGGACAGTTTCAACCACAGCAGCATTTTCAGCTGTCTGCAAATGGCCTGGAACAATGCCCATGCGGTGCGTGGAAGTCTGTCTTCCGAAGTGTGGGAAAGTATTAATGCCACCTGGATTGAGATGAAACTGATCCGCCGTCAGGGCGTCGGCTCTGCGGGCGCGGATTCCTTCTTCGACTGGGTTAAGGAGCGCTCACATCTGTTCCGTGGCGCGATGTTTGGTACTTTGCTGCGCAGCGACGCGCTGAATTTTATCCGTCTTGGCACCATGCTCGAACGCGCTGACAGCACCGCAAGGCTGCTGGATGCCAAAAATCAGCTACTCAATGCCGATGAAGATCCGGTGCGCGAATACTACCGGATGGACACCTTATTGCGCGCCGTCAGTGCCCGTGAAGCATTCCATACGCTCTACAAGCAGCAGCTCAGCCAGAAACGCATTGCCGAACTGCTGGTGCTGCGCCGCGAACTGCCGCGATCCCTGTTGTCCTGCGTAGAAATCATGGCCGAACAGCTGGAGGAAATCGGCGGGTCAGCGGGAAATTTGCCGCGCCGCCGCGTTCATACCCTGCATGCTCAGCTCCGCTTCACCGAAATGGACGAGATAGTCGAAATGGGCCTCAGCCCCTGGTTAATGCAGTTTCTTGACCAGACCAACGCCATCGCTGAGAGCATTCATCAAACCTATCTGGAGGCACAATAATGAAACTGAATGTCAGTCATCAGACGCATTACACCTATGCGCAACAGGTCAAACACAGTACGCAATATCTGCGCCTGACACCGCAGGATTCCAGCCATCAGAAAATCCTGTCATGGGATCTGACGCTTCCGGAATACGCCACCCGCACACTGGACGCTTACGGCAATGTGTTACACGTGCTGACGCTGGATCAGCCGCATCAGGCGATCACTATCGAAGCCAACGGCGTGGTCGAAATTGAAGACAACACTGAAGACGATAATTGCGGGCATTTATCACCGCTGGTGTTTTTGCGCACCAGCCCGCTGACACAGGCCGACGGTGCGATCCGTGATTTCGCCAACCGCTATTATCGTCCGCAGGATCAGCACGAAAGTCTGTGCAATCTGATGGGCGAATTGCTGCTGAAAATGCCTTACAGCCCCGGCACGACGAGCGTAAAAGACAGCGCATCGCAGGCGTTTTCCGCACAACAGGGCGTGTGTCAGGATCATACCCACGTTTTCCTCGCCTGCTGCCGCATTCTGGGGATCCCGGCGCGTTACGTCAGCGGCTATCTATACTCAGAAGATTCGACGCATGTTGCCATGCACGCCTGGGCGGAAGCCTGGCTGGACGACCGCTGGCAGAGCTTTGATGTCACCAACAACACCTGCAAACCGAATCAGCATTTGAAACTGGCTATCGGCATAGATTATCTTGATGCGTGCCCGGTCCGCGGTATCCGGTTAGGGGGAGGAAGCGAAGACATGCGCACTGTCGCGGCCGTTGCCATGCTTGACGTTCCGCAATAATCCTGACCATCTGAATGGGAAGATTTTTCTATGACTTACTGTGTGGCCATGCGCTTGTCCTCTGGCCTGGTGTTTGTTTCAGATTCACGCACCAACGCCGGAGTGGACCATATTTCCACCTTCCGCAAACTGCACGTATTTCATCAAAGCGATGAACGCGTGCTGGTGATCCAAAGCGCCGGTAATCTGGCGACCACACAGAGCATTATCAGCCTGCTGCACCGGCGCTGTCTGGACGACGAGCGGGAAAACCTGCTCAACGTGAAATCCATGTATGACGCCGCGAGCCTGCTGGGTGAAACGGTCCGCGAAGTCATCGCCCGCGACAGTGGTGCGAACCAGGGCGGGAACACGGATTTCAGCTGCAACTTGCTGCTGGGCGGCCAGATAAAAGGCGAAGGTCTGCGGTTATTCCATGTTTATCCGCAGGGGAACTTCATCGAAGCCACGCACGATACGCCGTATTTCCAGATTGGCGAAAGTAAGTACGGAAAACCGATTATTGACCGCGTGCTGAACTTCGAAACGCCGCTGGATCAGGCAATGCAATGCGCGCTGATTTCGATGGACTCTACGCTGCGCAGCAATCTTTCCGTCGGTCTGCCACTGGATGTGATGACCTATCCGACAGACAGTTACAGCACCGCACAGCAACACCGGATCACCGAAAGCCATCCGTATTTCGACATGATCCGCAAAGGCTGGGGCGAAGGCTTACTGAGTATATTTTCTCAGTTGCCGCCGCTGAAACTGGAAGAGTAAATCTTTAACCGGAAGCCATGGCGATTGATATAGTAAATCACCATGGCGCCCGGAAATAATTATTGATGATTCAATTTAGCTGTTTCATTAAGCTTATTTATTTCAGCCATGCTTTTATCATAAGCCGATTTAAATAACTGCATTCCCAATATTTGACGTTCACGTAACGTCATCGCGCGGTATTGTTCAATAGTGGGCAGTGATGGCATATCCATTTCCTCCATATCCAATATTTGACACTATTGAGTATTTCAATGAGTGCCGGTGTTTTCTTGCTAAGCGATCATAGAAATGTTTTAGTCTGGGATTATCGGCAATGGCCAGAAAGAGTTGTGAATGATATTTGATTACGTGTTTTTCAAGAATGATTTCTAACACGTTACCCAGCGCCGCCATCCCCTTCGCATTTAGCTGTTCGTCCGGTTGTGCTGGCGCGTAGTATTCTTCCTTATCAACATTATTTTGTCTATCGAATTTCACGTCGAAGCTTCCGGCAGGGAGAGGGAAGCCGACTTCTTTTTCACGCTCACATAAATACCCGAAATCACTCCTCAATATTTCAAAGAAAACCATAATAAATGGGAATCCATTTATTATAAATCTGAATGATTGATAGTAAAATCCATTTTCTTGCGACTCATTAAAACCACTACTTAGCTGAAAAGGCATATTATCCATCCTGAAAAATATCATTAAATTTTAAAAGCCATAATTTAATGTTTTATTTCAGCATGCCAATAATGAGATTAAAAAAATTAATGACGGATTCAGGTAAAAAATGACCGTTACACGTTTGCACAGGAATTTTCAGACAGAGATCCACAATTTGTGGATCTCTCGATTATCCGGCCTGATTCTCTTCCATCTTCTTCACGATCTTTTTCTCAACCTCAAACGGATCGATACCGCGCAGCTGTAACCGGCGGAAGCGGATAATGTTAAAGCCGTTCATGACGAGGAAGCTGCCTTCGATAAGCGAACCGCCTATCGAACCGAGCCAGATGTTGTGGAATACCCAGCAGCAGGTCGAGCACCACATGATGCAGCGCGTGGTTAGCCCGCTGGTGCGAAACAGCGCCCAGGTGCTGACGACCGTTGCACCGACCGGCAATAATTCCACCCAGTGATGCGCACGGCTCAGGCCGAGAACCAGCGTCAGCACGATGAAAATCACCATGATCCACTGATTGCGCGTACGCAGGGAAATCAGGGTTCGCAGGGAGTTCAGCAAGGCGCTCATGCCTGCCGGTGCGGCTCCCATCATCAGGAAATGCACGCCGATAATGGCGCTGTAGGCGGAAAGCTGCTGTTTAAAGCGACGGTCGCTGCGGTTGAAAAACATCGTGATACCGACCACAAAGGCCAGAACACCGACTGACTGGGCAAACCAGTAATACGTCATTTTTCGGAGATCTCATTCGTAGGATGCGTAGAAAAAGCAAACGGCGCTTCATATTTGAAACGCCGTTTCATTCTAACGAGTATCCGGAAGTGTTACAATGTGACCCCGCTTTTAAAGATCGCCAGTTCGCGGAAATCATTAATTTCGTTTTTGGCTTTACGGCCATCCGCGATCGCAACGATCAAATTCACAAACTCACCCAGCAGCTGATCCATGCTGACATCGTGGATCAGGCGCCCTGCATCAAAGTCGATCCAGTGCGGTTTTTTCGTCGCCAGTTCACTGTTAGTCGCCAGTTTTACCGTCGGCACAAAACCGCCGTAAGGCGTGCCGCGACCGGTACTGAACAGCACCATATGACAACCGGCACCGGCCAGCGCGCTGGTTGCCACGGCGTCGTTACCCGGCGCACTCAGCAGATTCAGGCCGGGCGTCGTCAGACGTTCACCGTATTTCAGCACGTCCATCACCGGGCTTTGCCCTGCTTTCTGCGTGCAGCCCAGCGATTTCTCTTCCAGCGTGGTGATACCGCCCGCTTTGTTGCCCGGCGACGGGTTCTCGTAAATCGGCTGATTATGCTCGATGAAATACTGTTTGAAATCGTTGACCATGTGAACGGTCTTTTCAAACGTCGATTCATCGCGGCAGCGGCTCATCAGAATGCGTTCCGCACCAAACATTTCCGGCACTTCAGTCAGTACGGAAGTCCCGCCGTTGGCGATCACGTAGTCGGAGAAACGTCCGAGCAGCGGGTTCGCGGTGATACCGGACAAGCCGTCAGAACCGCCGCATTCCAGACCAAACTTCAGTTCGCTGAGTTTGCCGGTTTCACGTTTGTCGTCACGCATAACCGCATACAGTTCGCGCAGACGTTCCAGACCGGCTTCCACTTCGTCGTCGAATTTTTGCAGCGTCATAAAACGCACACGATCTTCGTCAACTTCACCCAGCGTTTCACGGAAGACGTCCACCTGATTGTTTTCACAACCCAGACCAATCACCAGCACCGCGCCCGCGTTCGGATGGCGCACCATATTTTGCAGCATGGTGCGGGTGTTCACGTGGTCATCACCCAACTGTGAACAGCCAAACGGATGGGTGAACAGGAAGACGCCGTCGGTGCCTTCTGCGTCATTGGTTTCTTTCAGAAAACGCGACTGGATCTGGCGGGCAATACCGTTAACGCAGCCCACCGTTGGGATCAGCCAAATTTCATTACGGATCCCGACCTGACCGTTTTTACGACGGTAGATCTGCACTTCGCGATCGGCCATTTGATCCGGCAGCGTCGCGAAATCCGGCTGATACTGGTACTGATCCAGATCGCTGAGATTGGTTTTGCCGTTTTGTGAGTGAATATGCACACCCGGCTCAATCGCGGTCAGCGCATGCCCAATCGGCAGGCCGTATTTAACAATGTTTTCCCCGGCCGCAATCGGGCTCAGGGCAAACTTATGGCCCCGCACAACCGGCTGAGCCAGAACGACGGTGTGACCGCCTGCTTCAACCCGCTCACCAGCATCAATATCGCGAAGGGCAACGGCGACGTTATCGGCAGTATGAATTTGAATGATACTTTGCATAGTTGCTCTCTTAGCTGTAAGCCGCCAGCGCATCGCGCATGCCACGGTCTTCAATCGCCTGCAGTTGTTCGGTGATTTTTGCCGTCAGGCCAGGCACGGTGTTCAGGTCCCGTCCCCAGTGTTCTTCATCGGCGAGCACGGTTTCAACCAGCCCGACCAGCGGCAGGTTACCGCTGCGCACGCTTGCCCACAGTTCGGAGAAACGGCTCAGCCAGTGTGCATCGTCCTGCAACGGATAGATTTCGCCGTGACGTTCGCCACGGTAAAACGCCAGCAAGGCGGCCAGTGCGAAAGTCAGGCGCGGAGGCAAAATGCCTTTTTTTTCCTGACTCGCCAGCAGCTGCGGCAAAATACGGGTGCGGTATTTGGTCATGCCGTTCAGCGCGATAGACAACAGCTGATGCTGAATGAACGGGTTGCGGAAACGGCTGAGAACCGCCTGAGCAAATGACGTCAGTTCATCCTGCGGCAGATCCAGAACCGGTGAAATCTCTTCGGCAATCGCCAGCTCTACAAAGCGGCTGATTTGCGCGTCATTCATCGATTCGCCGACGGTGTTCAGCCCGGACAGAAATGCCACCGGCACCAGCGCCGTGTGCGCACCGTTAAGGATCGCCACTTTGCGTTCTTTATATGGTTTGATGTCATCAACAAGACGGATATTCAGCGGCAGTTTGTCCAGACGCAGTTCCTGCGCCAGACTTTTTGGCCCCTGGATCACGAACAGATAGAAGTGTTCGGCACTGTCGAAGAAGCTGTCCTGATAACCGAGTTCTTCCTGCAAACTGTCGATTTCGCTGCGCGGGTAACCCGTCACAATGCGGTCAACCAGCGTCGAGCAGAAAGTATTGCTGTTTTGCAGCCACTGGGTGAATGCCGCCGGTAATGCCCATTGCTGTGCATAGCGCAGCACCAGTTCCTGCAAGGCTTCGCCGTTATAATCGATCAGTTCACACGGCAGTAAAACCCAGCCTTTATCGGCGGCGCCGGAGAAGTGAGTGAAGCGCTCGAACAGCAGTCGGGTCAGTTTGGCCGGGAAGCTGGCCGGAGGCGCATCATTCAGGCTGTCGCTTTCGACATAGCTGATACCCGCTTCGGTAGTGTTCGAAAACACAAAGCGGATATTCGGGTCGCGGGCCAGCGCCAGATATTCGTCAAACTGATGGTAAATATTGATTTCGCGGTTTACGGAACGAATGATGCGCGTGTCGCGCACGGTTTCGCCCTGCTCATTCAGGCCGCTGATGATCGTGGTGTACAGACCATCCTGCGTACTCAGTGAAGGTGGGAAATCGGTGTCAATCGGGCGAACGACCACGATACCGGCATCCAGATCGGTATGTTCATTGAGCAAATCTATCTGCCAGTCGACAAACGCCCGCAAAAAGTTGCCTTCACCGAACTGGATAATTTTGTCTGGATGTTGACGGCCTGGGAAGTCACGGCGATTTAACCTTTGCATCTCACATTCACCTTAATTTGGTCAGACGCCGGTCTTTGAGGACATCAGTTTGTCCCGTGGCCGTCGTTCTTTATTGGGATAATAGTTTGTTATTTCTGTGTTTTATCTGGAGCGCAGGAATCTGCGCTCCGTTGTGCTTTTAGTTCAGTTCAATCTGGAAATACTGTTTGGCGTTATCGAAGCAGATATTTCTCACCATGCTGCCCAGCAGTTCGATGTCTGCCGGCGCTTCGCCCGCTTCCACCCAGTGGCCGATCATCTGGCACAGGATGCGACGGAAATATTCGTGGCGTGTATAAGACAGGAAGCTGCGGCTGTCGGTCAGCATGCCCACGAAGCGGCTCAGCAAGCCCAGATTGGCGAGCTGTGTCATCTGACGTTGCATACCATCTTTCTGGTCGTTGAACCACCAGCCGGAGCCGAACTGCATTTTGCCCGGCATCCCTTCACCCTGGAAGTTACCGACCATGGTGCCGATCACTTCGTTATCACGCGGGTTCAGGCAGTACAGAATGGTTTTCGGCAGGCCACCGGCCAGACCTTGCGCGCCCAGCAGTTTGGACAGCGGTTCTGCCAGCGGCTGGTCATTGATGGAGTCGAAACCAACGTCCGCGCCGATCAGCTGGAACATACGGGTGTTGTTATTGCGCAGAGCGCCAATGTGGTACTGCTGCACCCATTCACGACGCTGATATTCAGAAGCCAGATACAGCAACACGCCGGTTTTGAACTGAGCGATTTCTTCTGTGGTTGGCGTTTCACCGTTCAGGCGGCGGGCCAGAATGCCGTCCAGCGTGGCGTCATCCGCTTCGCCGTACACCACAACGTCCAGCGCGTGGTCGGAAACTTTGCAGCCGTGCGCCGCGAAGTGATCCATACGTTTTTTCAGCGCATCACGCAGATCGCTGAAACGGGTGATGGAAACGTCAGCCGCAGCTTCCAGTTTCTTCACGTAATCCGCAAACGTGGCGGCTTCAATGTTGAAAGCTTTGTCCGGGCGCCAGCTTGGCAGCACTTTGATATCAAAGCTGGTGTCCTGAGCGACGGCTTTATGATGTTCCAGAGAATCGATCGGGTCGTCGGTTGTGCCGACCATTTTCACGTTCATCTGTTTCATGATGCCGCGGGCAGAGAAGTTGTCCTGCGCCAGCAATTCATTCCCGCGTTCCCAGATTTCACCTGCGGTGGACGGGGAAAGCAGTTTGCCGGTAATGCCAAACGGACGACGCAGCTCAAGGTGCGTCCAGTGATAAAGCGGGTTACCGATGGTGTGAGGAACCGTGGCGGCCCACGCGTCAAATTTCTCGCGGTCAGTGGCGTCGCCAGTACACATACGTTCAGGAACACCGTTGGTGCGCATCGCACGCCATTTGTAGTGATCGCCTTTCAGCCAAATGTCATACAAGTTTTTGAATTTGTAGTTCTGAGCGATCAGCTCAGGCGGCAAATGGCAGTGGTAGTCGAAAATTGGCTCATCTTTCGCATAGTCGTGATACAGGCGACGTGCGAATTCAGTGTCGAGAAGGAAGTCTTCTGTTAAAAACTGCGCCATCTTAGGTTCCTCATCATGAAATCTGTAGAGTTGTCTCTCAATGGTGCGAAGTTATCACACCAATTCAGGTTGTCGTCCAGCTCTTTTTAGGGGTATATGCCGGTAATAGCAGGCAATTCAGGACCCAATAAACTCACTAACTCTCTGTAAAATAATAGCGTTGAAGCCTTACTGCACGGGTGCTTATTATCCTCACAATCAGAGTGTCATTTTGTGATGTCACTCAAACTTTAAATCTGTATGACAGGTTATTTCGTACCAAATGTGACAAAACCAGTTTCACCGTTTCTACGCAATGCCGCCATTTACTCAGCCTCTTACGCCCGGCGCCTGCAGCCATTCCATCGGGTTCTTCTGATAAGAAGCGCAATAGAACGCGCAATCTGTACTCAAAACGCCCCGCGTTAAGCGTGCGGACGAAATGTGATCAATCCGTAAAGTTGTTACACCAATTAAGTTTCAGTGATCTGGTCCCTGATGTTAATCCTTCATTGAAAAGTGTGAACAGGATCAACCAAAAAGCCATTTTCTCAGTAAATTCAAGTAAATAAGTGTGTAGTTAAAAAAGTTAAGTAAGCACACAAATTAAATGTGGTTTTGTGATGTCATTCAAATTTTAAATATGTATGACAAGTTATCTTTGCTTCGCCCGGACAAGAGCGTCAGAGATTACCTGCCACGTCCTTTCGCTGTTGCCCGGGCAAAACACTTCCCAGGCGCAGTCAGCCTCATGGCGAAGCAACAATTCTGGTGTTCAGGACGCTCATCGGATCTTACGCACAGATAACAATAAACCAGTGCGTAAACATCGGGCCGCTCCCAGTGAAATCATCTGGCGGCGATATCCCCGGAAAACACTTTAAGGAAGCCAGAAGCCCATGCTCAGGCAGCGTGGTGCGAAATACGCCATGACAGCGTGCGTTGTCATTGCCGGATTATTTACTGGGAGAGAGTTAAATGGGTAAGATTAAAGGGTTACGCTGGTACATGATCGCACTGGTGACATGCGGCACTGTATTAGGCTATTTAACACGTAACGCCATTGCCGCCGCAGCACCGACGCTGATGACTCAGCTCAACATTACCACTCAGCAATATTCTTATATTATCGCCGCTTATTCCGCCTGCTATACCCTGATGCAGCCGGTTGCCGGTTATGTTCTTGACGTCATGGGCACGAAAGTCGGTTACGCCATGTTCGCCGTTATGTGGGCCATCTTCTGTATGGCGACCGCGCTGGCCAGCAGCTGGGGTGGTCTGGCGATCGCCCGCGGTGCCGTTGGTATGGCTGAAGCCGCGATGATCCCTGCCGGCCTGAAAGCCAGCAGCGAATGGTTCCCGGCCAAAGAACGTTCTATCGCCGTGGGCTACTTTAACGTCGGTTCTTCTATCGGCGGGATGATTGCGCCACCGCTGGTTGTCTGGTGCATCCTGATGCACAGCTGGCAGCTCGCCTTTATCATTACCGGTGCTTTGAGCCTGATCTGGGCACTGAGCTGGCTGGTATTTTACAAACACCCGAAAGACCAGAAAAAGCTGAGCAACGAAGAACGCGATTACATTCTTGATGGTCAGGAAGCACAGCACCAGACCACCAACGGCAAGAAAATGTCGGCCTGGCAGATCCTGCGTAACCGCCAGTTCTGGGGCATCGCGCTGCCGCGCTTCCTGGCTGAACCTGCCTGGGGCACCTTCAACGCCTGGATCCCGCTGTTCATGTTCAAGGTGTATGGCTTTAACCTGAAAGAAATCGCGATGTTTGCGTGGATGCCGATGCTGTTTGCTGACCTCGGTTGTATCCTCGGCGGCTACCTGCCTCCGCTGTTCCAGAAATACTTCAAAGTGAACCTGATTGTCTCCCGTAAACTGGTGGTTACCATGGGTGCGGTCCTGATGATCGGCCCTGGCATGATCGGCCTGTTCACCAGCCCGTACGCGGCAATCGCTTTACTGTGCATCGGTGGTTTTGCTCACCAGTCACTGTCCGGCGCGCTGATTACTTTGTCTTCTGACGTGTTTGGCCGTAACGAAGTGGCGACAGCCAACGGTCTGACCGGGATGGCGGCGTGGATGGCAAGTACCATGTTTGCTCTGGTGGTGGGTGCGCTGGCCGATACCATCGGTTTCAGCCCGCTGTTTGCCGCTCTTGCCGTCTTCGACCTGCTCGGCGCCATCATTATCTGGACCGTACTGCAGAACCGTTCCGCAGTAGAAGCTGTACCGGCCCCGCTGAAAACCGCGAAAGCCTGATCCGCCAATCACAAGCCCGGTAAAATTCTTTGCCGGGTTTGTCTCTTTCTCACATTTCTCCAGTGCCTTTGTGGCCGATGCACGGTGCATCAACCTTTCGTAAATCGTATACTGGTAGTTGTATAATAGGTTTGCAGGTCTGTCCGACACTCGCATCTTGCAGGTTTCACTACTTTTAAAGAGCACTCATATGGAATCCACAGACACCAGACGCCTCTACCAACAACTGGCTGCCACGCTCAAGGAACGAATCGAAACGGGTGTGTATCCGGTTGGCGAGAAGTTACCTGCTGAACGTCTCATTTCAGATGAGATGGACGTCAGCCGCACCGTGGTGCGCGAAGCGATCATCATGCTGGAAGTTGAAGGTTATGTGGAAGTCCGTAAAGGTTCGGGCATTCATGTGATGTCAAATCAGCAGCGCCATCTGGTGGTGCCTGATAATGGCATCGAGTTTGGTACCGCCGGCCCGTTCGAGCTGCTTCAGGCGCGTCAGCTGATTGAAAGCAATATCGCGGAGTTCGCCGCCACGCAGGTGACCAAACAGGACATCATGCGCCTGATGGAAATTCAGGAGCACGCGCGCCAGGAAGATCGTTTCCGTGATTCAGAATGGGATTTGAAATTCCACGTGCAGGTAGCGCAGGCCACGCAGAATAATGCGCTTTCAACTATCGTTGAAAAAATGTGGAGCCAGCGTTTGCATAACCCTTACTGGCGTAAGCTGCACGAGCACATCGATGAGAAATCAATTGAAAGCTGGTGCGAAGATCACGACCTGATCCTTAAAGCACTGATTCGCCGTGATCCGCATGCATCGAAACTTGCCATGTGGCAGCATCTGGAAAACACCAAACAAATGCTTTTCCGCGCCACCAGCGATGATTTCGAATTTAACGTAGACCGTTATCTCTATTCAGAAAACCCGGTTGTACATCTGGATCCGCCGCTGCTGAATACTAAATAAATTCCCTTTAAGGCCGGAAATTCCCCCCAACCGGCCTTTTCTCCACTTCTGCGTGATTTCGCATTATCCTGTCAGACACTGTCGAGTAGTGTCAGCCAATGTAAAACCCCTTTCCATTACGTGCGCCGGACTTAAATGATCGGTCTCAACGCGCTATATTTACCTGTCTGAGTTATTGTTATTTTGTTACAGTTAGACCCGTTTTTTTACGCGTTTACGAGGCATGAAACAGCGCTTTAAACGTGTAAATCCCCGATGAATTCAAAACCAGATAGCCCGCCAGGGAAATGGCGACCTTATCAGCTTACAGGCCGCGTCGAGACATATTCTCCGCTGATGTCAATGCTGACCCACTGAAAATGATGGAGTTTTACACGACAGATGGAAATTATCAGCTCGCTTATCGATGCCCTCTGGCAACAAGATTATGTCACCCTCGCCAACCCTTCTCTGGTTTGGGCGTTGTACCTGATTTTATTCATGATCATCTTTCTGGAAAACGGTTTACTGCCTGCGGCTTTTTTACCCGGCGACAGCCTGCTGATCCTCGTGGGCGTACTGATTGCCAAAGGTGCCATGAATTTCCCGCTGACGATTTTCCTGCTGACGACCGCCGCCAGCCTTGGCTGCTGGCTCAGTTACGCGCAGGGAAAATGGCTGGGGAATAACCGGATAGTCCAAAGCTGGCTGGCCCATTTGCCGGTGCAATATCACGAACGCGCGCACGCCTTGTTCCATAAACACGGGCTTTCCGCACTGCTGGTAGGCCGTTTTCTGGCCTTTGTCCGCACCCTGCTGCCCACAATTGCCGGTTTATCGGGCCTGAGCAACAGCCGTTTCCAGTTTTTCAACTGGGTGAGCGGTCTGCTCTGGATCCTGATCCTGACCTCGTTAGGTTATTTCCTCGGCAAAACGCCACTGTTCCTGAAATACGAAGATCTGGTGATGAATTGCCTGATGCTGCTGCCGGTGCTTTTGCTGATTGGCGGGCTGGTCGGTTCCATCGTCGTTCTCTGGCGTAAAAAGCACGCTGACCGCCAGAACAAAGGCAAAAGCGCATAATGAATCGCCTGTTGAGAAAACACTCATTTATCTGGCCAGCGCTGTTTATTCTGCTGGCCGCTGCGGCCATGATCGGGCTGGCGATATCGCGCCTTCCGGCACCGGCCAGCGCGCTGCAAATCCGCCCGGCACGTTCTGGCGTGGCCCTGCCCGATGGTTTTTATGTTTACCAGAGCCTGACCGAGCGCGGCATTCACATCAAAAGTATTACGCCGCTGGAAGATGGTCTGGTCGTTCAGCTCGATTCCGCTGCTCAGCGCAAAATGGCAGAGGACGTGTTGCAAACCATTTTGCCCGCAGGCTTTGTGATTCAGTATTGTGAACCGCCTCATACCAAAGCCTGGCTGACCAAGCTGGATCGTGATCGTTTAAAGTTTGGGTAACTGACAGCGGATTTGTCTGATATCACTACCCATTTGTCGGTGATATGCTTTCAAAGCTAGTTATTCAAAAAATCTATACTCACGGAAATAAGTGCCACAATCACTTAACCATCAAAAGGAAGCCCGACGATGAAAATCACTTTATCTGCACTCGTTTTAGCCCCTGCAATGTTATTCACTACCGCAAGCTTTGCTGCGCCTCAGCCAGAAAGCTGCGTGACCAAACAGCACGAAATTCAGAAACAGATCGACGAAGCCCGCCTGCACAAAAACGAGAACCGCGTCGACGGTTTGGAAAAAGCACTGCGCGAGAATAAAGCGCACTGCACCGATGCAGGGCTTAAAGCTGAAAACCAGAAACGTGTCGAAGAAAAACGTGAGAAAGTCCGCGAACGTGAGCAGGAACTGAAAGAAGCTCAGGCGAATGGCAATCACGAAAAAATCGCCAAAAAGCAGCAAAAACTGGAAGAAGCACAGTCTGAACTTAAACAGGCTCAGGGTCTGTAATCCCCTTTCTTAAAGCGCCCGGTGGGCGCTTTAATGCGGGATCTTGCTTTTTAAAACAGACAATTCGCATTTGCGATCACCTGAATATCCGCTATGTTAAAAGTTCGAATCAGTTAACGTATGGAGTGACTTACACATGGCTAGTAATACATCAGAACAACTGCGCGCTGAATTAAAGTCATTGGCAGATACGCTGGAAGAAGTTCTTCAGACCTCTACCGATAAGCCGAAAGCTGAACTCGATAAGTTACGCGGCAAAGCAGAATCCCTGCTGAAAGACACCCGCGAACGTCTGAGCGATACGGGCGATAAGATTGCCACTCAGACCAAAGAAATCGCCGGTAAAGCCGATGATTACGTACATGAAAAACCGTGGACAGGCGTCGGTATTGGTGCCGCTGTCGGTGTTGTGATTGGCGTTCTGTTAGCCCGTCGCTGATTATGCAAGAACCGATAAAACCGGCACCACAAGGACCGGGTAAAGGGCTTTTTGACATCGTTTCACGCATCGCCACCGTGGTGGTGGGCATGGTTGAAACGCGTGTCAGGCTGGTGGTTGTTGAGCTGGAAGAGGAAAAGGCCAATATTTTCCAATTGCTGCTCATGGCTGGCATTACCCTGATTTTCACCGCCTTTGGTCTTATGAGTTTGCTGGTTCTCCTTTTCTGGGCGATTGACCCGGCGTATCGCCTGATTGCGATCGGCACGGCGACCGGTGTTTTGCTGTTCCTTGCTGTGGTTTTAGGCGCGATGACGCTGGCAAAAGCCAAACGTTCAACGCTTTTGAGCCTCACCCGCAAACAGCTGGATATCGACCGGGCGCTGCTGGAAAAGGATGAAAATCTATGAGTATCCCAAACCGCGCTATCGAAAAAGTCAGACTTCTGCGCCAGATTGAGCGCCAGCGCGCCGAGCTGTCTGAGGCGGGTTCTGACTGGCTGGATGCCACAGCGAAAATTGATCGCGGCTGGGTGAAAATCGTGGATATGCGTAAGTATCTGGTCGTGGGCTCCAGCCTGATTGCCGTTTACGGCATCCGCCATCCCAGCAGCATTGTGCGCTGGTCACGGCGGGCATTTGGCATCTGGGGCACCGTCCGGCTGTTTCGCAAGACTTTCGCCAGCAAATAAGCTTAGCGACATTCACATCAAAGGGTCGGGTGATTATTCATCCGACCCTTTTTCTTTTTGAATAACAATCCTTCCGCCGTTCAATTTATTTGAATCATTACAACAGTTTTACTTGCTAACAAAGCGTAATCGTTCGACTTATTATCTCGTCATCAACTGATGCGGTAACGGCGAGAAACATTTTCTGACCGGACCGGTAACACTTTAAGCTCAATTTGAGCACACTACGTTTTGGAGAAGAAAATGACTAAGTTACAAGACACAGCTTTACTGGTAGCCCGTATCCTGATGCCAATTCTGTTCATCGTTGCCGGTTGGGGAAAAATTAACGGTTACACCGCAACTGCGGGTTACATGACGTCCATGGGCGTTCCAAGCTTCTTCCTGCCACTGACTATCCTGTTGGAGTTTGGCGGCGGTCTGGCAATCCTGTTCGGCTTCTTCACCCGTACTACTGCGCTGATCACAGCCATCTTCACCATCCTGACGGCGCTGATCTTCCACACTGATTTTGCACAGGGCGTGAACCAGATGATGTTCATGAAAAACCTGTCCATCGCTGGCGGTTTCTTCGTCCTGTTCGCTTCAGGCCCGGGCGCATTCAGCATCGACCGTCTGATCAAGAAAAACTGGTAATCACTGCTCCGGCACCAGGGCGCTGTAACCAGGCTATAATTAAATAAGACAATAAAAAGCACCTGCAGGGCGATGTGATTAATCACCTCGCCCTTTTTAATTCTGAAAGATCACTGACAGTAAGGAAAATATCATGGGACAACTGGTCGAAGGCAAATGGCAGGACACCTGGTATGACACCAAATCTACCGGCGGTCATTTCAAACGTTCTGCGGCGCAGTTCCGTAACTGGATCACACCTGATGGCGCACCGGGCGAGCACGGCGTCGGCGGTTTTACCGCTGAGCGCGACCGCTATCATCTTTATGTTTCACTGGCCTGTCCGTGGGCACACCGGACACTGCTGATGCGCGCCCTGAAAGGGCTCGAAGACATTATCCCTGTTTCCGTCGTACATCCGCTGATGCTGGAACACGGCTGGACGTTCGGAACCGATTTCCCGGCCGCTACCGGCGATGATTTGTATCACCTGAATTATGCGTATGAAATCTATCTGCGTGCGCAGAATGATTACACAGGCCGCGTGACCGTGCCGATCCTCTGGGACAAAAAGCAGCAGACGATTGTCAGCAACGAATCTTCAGACATCATCCGTATGTTCAACAGTGCTTTTGATGCAACCGGGGCGAAAGCGGGCGATTATTACCCGCAAAACCTGCGCACTGAGATCGACGCGATTAATGAGTGGGTCTATCCGCAGATTAACAACGGCGTGTATAAAGCCGGTTTTGCGACCTCTCAGGACGCATACGACGAAGCGGTAAATGGCGTGTTTGATGCGCTGGAACGCGCTGAGAAATTACTGGGTAAACACCGTTATCTGACGGGCAACAAGCTCACCGAAGCCGATCTTCGTCTGTGGACCACGCTGGTTCGCTTTGATCCGGTCTACGTCACGCATTTCAAATGCGACCGTCACCGCATCAGCGATTATCCGAATCTGTACGGTTTCCTGCGCGATATTTACCAGATGCCGGGAATTCGTGAAACCGTGGATTTTGCGCATATCCGCAATCACTATTACCGCAGCCACGCCACGATTAACCCTTACGGAATTATCTCTACCGGGCCGGCGCAGGATTTAGATTCACCGCACGGCCGCGATACCCGCTTCAGCTAATCGCTCGGGCATTCTTCCTTTCTGAAAGGGGAAGAATGCCCGTCACGTTGATTCACTTCGCTTCGCGCGTCGCCAGCAACCGTGGAATTTCGCGCAGGAACCAGGCTTTTGCCTCGCCCATGCTGTCGCGACGCCACGCCATAATGATGTCGGTTTCACGGTTATATTCTGCACTGACCACCCGCAAACGCCCTTCGGCAATATCCTGTTCAACCATCGGATAAGGCATCGTCGCGACGCCCAATCCGGCCAGCAGCGCTTTGCGTTTTTCTTCGATGGTACTGACCGTCAGACGTTGTTGCTTATCGAGCAACTGCACGGTGAGCACCGGGCGCTCACGCGCCGTATCCGCCACCGCAATCCCGCGGTATTTCACCCGACTGACTTCAGAAAGCGGCTCGGCTTCCAGATGAATCGGATGATCCGGCGCAGCCACGTAAACGCTGACCAGCTTGTAAAGTTTGCGGCTGTTAATTTCTGTCGAGGAACGGAAATGCATATCGGGGGCGATGACAATATCCGCACGCCCCTGCTCAAGACGCTCCCACGCCCCCGCCAGCACTTCGGTAATCAGCGAAACCTGGGTGCTGGCTTTCAGCGCCAGCTTTTCAATCAGCGGGAATAACTGCGCAGCCGGGGATAAGGCTTCGCAAACGATCGTGATGTGGGTTTCCCAGCCACGTGCCAGCGCTTCGGCATCGACGGTCAGTTTGTCGGCGGCTTCGAGCAGCACACGGCCACGCTCAAGCAGCATCCGGCCCACATTGGTGAATTTTGTCCGATGACCTGAACGGTCAAACAACACCACGTCCAGCTCTTCCTCCAGCTTTTGCATGGTGTAGCTCAATGCAGACGGGACGCGGCCCAGCTCATCAGCGGCGGCGGCAAAACTTCCTCTGCGGTCAATCGCATCCATGACCCGTAATGCTTCCAGTGTGAGTGCGCGATCCTTAGCCATTCTTTTCTCTGTCAGGAAATTTGAATATAGCGACCAGATTAACTGGCTAACAATCACACGTCCAGACGCTTACCATTTATACATCGAAATTTTTAAGAGAGGCGACCGCCATGATCACCAGCAGAACGGCAAAAGAGTGCGGCACCGCTGACTTTGGTTGGCTGCAGGCACGTTACACTTTCTCCTTTGGACATTACTTTGATCCGAAGCTGATGGGCTATGCGTCGCTGCGCGTCCTGAATCAGGAAGTGCTGGCGCCGGGTGCGAGTTTCCAGCCACGGACTTATCCGCGCGTTGATGTTCTGAATCTGGTTTTGCAGGGCTCGGCGGAATACCGCGACAGCGAAGGTAACAGCGTGAGGGTCGAAGCCGGTGAAGCGGCGCTGCTTTCCACGCAGGCAAACGTCAGTTACAGCGAGCTGAATACCCGCGCGAACCAGCCGCTGACGCGCATGCAGTTATGGCTGGATGCCTGCCCCGAGCATGAAAATCCGCTAACCCAGAAAATGACGCTGCCGGATGCAAAACATTTCCTGCTGGCATCACCGGACGGCGAAAACGGCAGCCTGCAATTGCGGCAAAATGTCTGGATACATCATCTGGATTTAAAACCGGGTGAACAGATTTCCCTGCCAATTCGCGGCCCGCGGGCGTATCTGCAATCGATTCACGGGCAAGTTGATGCGCTGGGCGCGGTCAGCCACGAATCACAAAAACTGGCCTGCGGCGACGGGGCGTTTATTCATCAGGAAAACAGCCTGACCGTTTCTGCCAGCACGCCGTTACGCGCTTTGCTGATCGACATGCCGGTTTAACATTCGCGGTTAACGGATTTTACGGATAACAGAAAGGCGAAAGCCCGCGCAGTTTCCTGCGCGGGCTTTCTTTTGACGAGGGAGTTGACCGTTAAGCCGGGTTCTGTCGTGGACAGTCATTCGTCTAGGCCAGCAATCGCTCACTGGCTCAAGCAGCCTACCCGGGTTCAGTACGGGCCGTACCATGTGAACCCCTATTTGGCCTTGCTCCGGGTGGAGTTTACCTTGCCACGAACTGTTGCCAGCCGCGCGGTGCGCTCTTACCGCACCCTTTCACCCTTACCTGATCCCACTTGCGTGGGCCATCGGCGGTTTGCTCTCTGTTGCACTTGTCGTAAGCTCGCGCTTCCCAGGCGTTACCTGGCACCCTGCCCTATGGAGCCCGGACTTTCCTCCCCTCCACCTGTCTCCCCCGAAAGGGACGGCAGTGAAGCGGCGACTGTCTGGTCAACTCCGCGGCGGATAATAGGGTATTACGCCCTATTTGTCACCCTCTTGCTCATCAAGCGCGTATTTATACAACGCGTTCTTCTTCACGCCGTGGATTTCTGCGGCCAGCGCGGCGGCCTTTTTCAACGGTAACTCTTTTTGCAGCAGCGCCAGCGTACGCAGGGCCTCAGCGGGCAACGCTTCCACATCGACTTTATGGCCTTCCACAATCAGCACCATTTCGCCACGACGACGGGTTTCCACTTCCTGCACCCATGCAAGCAGTTCGCCGACCGGCGCGCCGTGAATGTTTTCCCAGGTTTTGGTCAGTTCGCGCGCCAGCACCACATAACGCTGCGGCCCCCAGACTTCGACCATATCCTGCAAACTGTCGATCAGACGATGCGTGGATTCATAGAAGATCAGCGTGCGCGGCTCTTCGATCAGCGCCAGCAAAGTGTCTTTACGGGATTTGGTTTTGGCAGGCAGAAATCCCTCGTAACAGAAACGGTCGGAGGGCAAACCGGCGGCGCACAATGCGGTAATGGCAGCACATGCCCCCGGCAAAGGCACGACACGTATGCCCGCTTCACGACAGCGGCGCACGAGGTGATAACCCGGATCGTTAATCAGCGGCGTACCGGCATCAGAAACCAGCGCGATAGTCTGGCCTTCCTGCAATTTCGCCAGTAAATGCTCGGCTTTCTGCTGTTCGTTGTGGTCATGCAGCGGGAACATTTTGGCGCTGATCGCGAAGTGTTGCAGCAGCAATCCGGTATGGCGGGTGTCTTCTGCGGCAATCAAATCTACACTGTTGAGTACGGCCAGCGCGCGTTGGGTAATATCCCCTAAATTGCCAATTGGCGTCGGTACGATATACAGCGTTGAGGCAGAAATATCTGCTTGATCGTCTTGATTCATTGTTTCATCCGGATTGCCGATTTAATATTGAGCATCTTGAAAAAACATCACTGGAAACTGAATGCCTTCCTCAATGACTTTTCGTACCCGTTCGGGACGTTTACTCCCTGCCATCATCGTGGCTATGCTTCTCGCCAGCTGTTCCGGTCAGGCGCCGCAGGCACCGACTGAAAGTGTCCAGGGTGCAGCGTCCGGCAGCTCTGATTATTATCTGCAGCAGGCACAACAAAGCGGTGATGATAACAAGGCTGACTGGCAATTGCTTGCAGTCCGTGCCCTGATACGTGAAGGCAAAGTGCCTCAGGCCGCCGAACAACTCGCCAAAGTGCCGCAAAATCTGACCGCAGCACAAACAGTTGAACAGCAGCTGACCAGTGCAGAAGTTCAGGTTGCCCAGAAGAATTATCCGGCAGCGGCAACCAGTCTGAGCCAGGTCGACCCGGCCAAACTGAACAATGACCAGAAAGCCCGTTACTATCAGGCGCAAATCGATGCCAGCCAGGGCCGTACCAGTCTGGGGCTGATCCGTGCTTACATCGCGCAGGAACCGCTGTTGCAGGGCCAGCTTCATCAGACGAACATTGATGAAACCTGGACCGCGCTGACGCAAATGTCTGCGCAGGACGTTAACAGCATCGTGATTAACGCGGATGAAAATACCCTGCAAGGCTGGCTGGATTTGCTGAGTGTCTGGCAGAGCAACAAACAGGATCCGGATTTACTGAAAGCCGGTATCAAAGACTGGCAGCGCCGTTATCCGGTCAATCCGGCGGCCAAAAACCTGCCGACACAGCTGAATAACGTGCTGACTTTCCAGCCTGCGTCTACCGGTAAAATCGCGCTGTTCCTGCCAATGAGCGGGCCTGCACAGGTTTACGGCAATGCTATTCAGCAGGGCTTCAATGCGGCGATGAACGGCCAGGTCAGCCAGGCCGCATCACAACCGGCAACGCCAGCCGATCCTAACGCACAAGCGCAGACAACGCCGGTTGATCCGAATGCGGCGGTCAGCACGTCCGCTCCGGATGCCACTGCGCAGCCACAAACCGCACCAGTACAGCCTGCGCCAGCGCCTGACGTTGCGCCGGTTGCCAGCAGCAATGCGCAGGTAAAAGTTTATGATACCAACGGTCAGCCTCTGGCGGCGTTACTGACGCAGGCACAGCAGGATGGCGCCACGCTGGTGGTCGGGCCATTGCTGAAAGATCAGGTGAATGAGCTGGGTAACACCCAGACGCCTCTGAATGTTTTAGCGCTCAATCAGCCAGAAACTGAGAAAAACAGTGCGAATATCTGTTACTTTGCGCTCTCGCCGGAAGACGAAGCGCAGGACGCCGCCCGCCACATGTGGGCAGAACAGAAACGTTCGCCACTGTTGCTGGTCCCACGCGGTGCCTTCGGTGACCGTATTGCACAGGCATTTGCCAATGAATGGCAGAAACTGGGCGGACAAACTGTCCTGAAACAAGGGCTGGGCTCTGCCGGTGAATTACGTTCATCTATTGGCAGCGGCATCCGCCTGACCGGTACGCCGGTTACCGCAAGCAACAGTGCAGTTCCGGCGCAAGCGCAGGGTGTCACGATTGGGGGTATTACCATTCCGGCTCCGCCAACCGATGCGCAGATTACGCAAGGCAGCACTGGCGGTGCGGTGGATTCCGTTTACGTCGTAGCGACTCAGAGCGAACTCACGCTGATTAAACCGATGCTGGATCTGGCGGTTAGTGGCCGTTCTCATCCGTCTGTCTACGCAAGTTCACGCAGCTATCAGGCGGGAGCGGGCCCGGACTATCGTCTGGAAATGGAAGGCGTGGAATTTAGCGACATTCCTTTACTGGCGGGTTCCAACCCTGCGCTGATGCAGCAGGCCGCAGCGAAATTCGGCAACGATTACTCGCTGGTTCGTTTGTATGCGATGGGGATTGATGCCTGGAGTCTGGCAAATCACTTCTCACAAATGCGGACGCTGCCTGGCTTCCAGGTCTCCGGCAGTACCGGTGATTTAAGTGCCAATGAAAACTGCGTGATCCATCGCAAACTGCCGTGGCTGCAATACCGTCAGGGTTCGCTGGTTCCGGTTTCTTCATAAGAAACGCGGTTCACTTGCGCAGAGAAACCGGAATTCTCCGCACGAAATAAGTACAAGGACGTACTGATGATAAAATTTTTGTCAAAAACGCGGTCGTGCGGAGCCGAATACGAAGCTTACGCGCGACGCTATCTTGAAAGAGCCGGATTAACCTTTGTGGCGGCCAATGTGGCCTGTCGTGCAGGTGAAATTGACCTGATCATGCGTGACCAGCAAACCTGGGTGTTTGTTGAAGTTCGCTACCGGCGCAATGCAAATTTTGGCGGCGCTGCGGCCAGCGTAACGCGTCAAAAACAACAGCGCTTGTTACGCGCGGCATCTTTCTGGCTTGCAAGCCATAACGCAAGCTTTGACACATCACCTTGCCGTTTTGATGTTTTAGCCATCACCGGCAGCCAGTTAGAATGGCTGCCCGATGCGTTCAATGCGGAATAAATATTACGACGACTGACTGGACGAAAACCCGTGCTGGATAGAATCAAAGTCTGCTTTACCGAAAGTATCCAAACCCAGATTGCAGCGGCTGAAGCCTTGCCTGACGCGATTTCACGTGCCGCGATGACGCTGGTGCAATCGCTGCTCAACGGCAACAAAATCCTATGCTGCGGTAACGGCACCTCTGCGGCAAATGCGCAGCATTTTTCCGCTAGTCTGATTAATCGTTTTGAAACTGAACGTCCGAGCCTTCCTGCAATCTCACTATGTGCAGACAATATTGTTCTGACGGCGATTGCTAATGACCGTCTGCACGAAGAAATCTATGCCAAACAGGTGCGCGCTTTAGGTCAGGCTGGCGATGTTTTGCTGGCGATTTCTACCCGCGGCAACAGCCGTGATATTGTCAAAGCCGTTGAAGCAGCGGTCACCCGCGATATGACGATTGTCGCATTGACGGGTTATGACGGCGGCGAACTGGCGGGCTTACTGGGGCCTCACGATGTTGAGATCCGTATTCCCTCCCATCGCAGCGCCCGCATTCAGGAAATGCATATGCTCACAGTAAACTGCCTCTGTGACCTGATAGATAATACGCTGTTCCCACACCAGGACGATTAAGGAGATCCAATGAAGGCGAGCCCTCTCTTAGCTGTATTGTTAAGCGCCCTTCTGTTACAAGGCTGTGTTGCTGCTGCGGTTGTTGGTGCAGCCGGTGTCGCAACCAAAACCACTACTGACCCGCGCACTGTGGGCACTCAGGTTGATGACAGCACGCTGGAAGCTCGTGTTTCCAACGCGATAAGCAAAGATAAACAACTGAAAGATGAAGCCCGTGTTGTCGCCACCGCGTATCAGGGCAAAGTCCTGTTAACCGGTCAGGCGCCGTCTGCTGATATGGCCTCCCGTGCGAAACAAATTGCGATGGGCGTAGAGGGCGCAACGGAAGTGTATAACGAGATCCGCACCGGCAAACCGGTCAGCATGGGCACGGCCTCTGTGGATACGTGGATCACCACGAAAGTTCGCTCTCAGTTGCTGACCAGCGATTCCGTTAAATCTTCCAACGTCAAAGTGACGACCGAGAATGGCGAAGTGTTCCTGCTCGGCCTGGTCACGCAGGAAGAAGGTAAATCCGCGGCGGGGATTGCTGCCGGTGTCAGTGGCGTGAAACACGTGACGACAGCGTTTACTTACGTTAAATAATTCAGTCAGTTAAAGCAAAAGGACAGCTCAGGCTGTCCTTTTTTACGTCCTGAAACCGCATGAATTAATGCAGCTTATGCTCTTGCAGGAAAGATTCCCCACCGAGCTGGCTCATTTGCCTCAGGATCCACTGCTGACGACGCAGCACGTAGGCCGACGGTGCGTTGACTTTAAACAGGTGAGGATTCGGCAATACGGCGGCCAGCAATGCGGCCTGCGAAGCCGTCAGGCGGCTGGCGGGTTTATGGAAGAAATGCTGTGAGGCCTGCTCGACGCCAAACACACCGTCGCCAAACTCAACAATGTTCAGGTAAACCGTCAGGATCCGGCGTTTCGTCCAGACCGTTTCAATCCCCACGGTCAGACCCGCTTCCAGCCCTTTTCTCACCCAACTGCGGCCATCCCACAGAAAGAGATTTTTAGCCGTCTGCTGGGAAAGCGTAGATGCTCCGCGCATTTTTCCGCCGTCTTTATCCAGAACCGACTGGATGGCATCCACATCAAAGCCCCAATGCTCGGGGAATTTTTGATCTTCCGCGGCCATCACCGCCAGCGCCATTGGCGCAGAAATTTCGCTCATCGGCACCCAGTCGGAATGCGCCACATACCCGAAATCACCGGTGAGCCAGGCGGAAACCTGACGTTCGACCATCACGGCGGAGAAAGGAACGGGTAAAAAAGCGAAAAGTACGATGCCCGCAACCCATAAGCCAAGCAACAGTATTACGGCACGTTTCAGCCATAATACCGGTTTTCCACAAATGCCCTTTCCAGCAAATTTCTTCATTCTGCGGTTTCCACAACACATCTGACCATCTAATCAATCCCAACGGAGACCCGATAATGCGGGCTAGCGAAATGCTCCACAATCCTGCTAACAATTGTGCGAAAAAGCGTAACTCATCCTTAAAAACTCCATTTCAAAATTGCGTTTTGATCACTGGCATCAAGGGGTTCCGTCATTGTAGTGGGCATTTCCAGTTTTTCATTCATCGGGTATTTAAAGACAGCATGTAAATTATTTGTGAATAAATCCAATAAATAAACATTAACAATGCTAATGAATGAAAATGCCAAAAGTGAACGAATTTTCACCATTTACCGGTTTGCCGTGGCGCTGACTAAGTCAAATCGCACAGTAAAAAATGGCAGAAAACTGCCTGCAGACTGGCGACTTAACCCGATAAAAACCTGATCATCCTAAGTGAAATTTTTTCACTCATCACAATTCTTAAAAATGGATCGAAATCAAAATACTGAAGACAACGCAATAATCGCATAAATGATGAATAACAGGCACTTGGCAGTGAATGCAGCCATTCCAACGCCGGTTTTCAGGTTAAATTAACGGCGAAACAAGCAGCAAAATGGCATGACATTGTTCACTTCCATAAGCAAAATTGCATGACACCGGTACAACATCAACAGGCTTCATTTGTATTCTGTCAAAAATCCTGCGATAAAGACTTGATGTTTTGTATAGACAAAGACTAATCTACATCACAGTTTTTAATGAATGTTGTAACAGTCCTGCTTATATTTGTTATGTTGATTGCTACAGGATGTATTAGACTTTAAGACTGAATTCCAAGACCTGCGAAAACCGAACCCTTATAACTATCGTGGGTTACCTCTTTCCCTGGTGTTGGCGCAGTATTCGCGCACCCCGGCTTCGGCTGGGGTTATTTTTTTTCAGCGTTTGCCGTCCAGTCACGTAACACCTGTATGTCATGACGCCATTCCGCTTTAAGCTCATCAATCCATTCCTGAACGTTATCCCACCACGCAGGCAACGTCGGCGTCTGAATTTGTTGCGCCAGTTGTTGCAGGTGCTTAAGCCCTACGGAACCCGCCGCTCCCTTGATTTTGTGGCCTTCTTCCGCAATCCCTTTCTGATCGCGTGCGGTCATGTTGGAATCCAGCACCGCGAGATAGCCCGGCATCATTTTTTCGAACATATCAGCGCTCTGATAAATCAGTTTCGGCCCGACCAGATCGATGTACTGTTCAAGCATGGCGGTATCAAGCAACGTTTCGCTGTTTTTCATTTCGACAGGTTCCTTTTCCATTACTGAAACTTCAGGCTGGTGATCCCAGAACTGCTGGATCATGGCGGTCAGCGCAGAGACGGACAGCGGCTTACTCAGCACATCGTCCATTCCGGCGTCGAGATACTCTTTCTTATCTTTGAGAACGTTGGCGGTCAGCGCAATCAGCGGCGGCAGATGTTTGCCTGCATAGTCGGTACGCAGTTTGCGGGCGATATCCAGCCCGGTCATGTCCGGCAGCTGAATATCGAGCAGGACGAGGTCAAATTCGTCCGGATCGAACATCTCCAGCGCGTCGTGACCGTTCATCGCCACTTCCACGCTGTTCCCGAGCTTCTCCAGCACCGAACGCGCCACAATCACGTTCAGCTCGATATCTTCCACCAGCAGCACGTGCAGCGCGGGCAGCGGCATATCCTCTTCTTCATCCACTTCGGCGACCGGCGCATCGAGCGTTGGCGCGCGTACGGTCAGCGTGAAGCAGGAACCCTTACCCGGTTCGCTGCTGACGGTGATATCGCCGCCCATGGTTTGCGCCAGACGTTTTGAAACGGCCAGCCCGATACCGGTTCCTGTCGCCGGTTTGCCGCCGTTCTGATCTTTCACCTGATAATACATGGCGAAAATTTTGTCCTGCTCGTCCTGCGGGATGCCCATGCCGGAATCGCGGACGACAAAACGCAGCATGTCGTTGGCTTCGTAATGGACGCTCAGCACAATCTCACCTTCGCGGGTGAATTTGACGGCGTTACCAATCAGGTTCCACAGGATTTGGCGTAAACGCGTGCCGTCCGTCGTGATACTGCGCGGCAGCGGTAAATCCGGATCCATAACGAATTTCAGGCCTTTCGGTTGTGCCAGAAGGCCGGAGAGGTTTTCGAGATCGGACAGGAACTCGGTGAAATCCACCGGCTGATTGTCGAGCTGCACTTTGCGGCGCTCGATTTTGTCCATTTCGATAATGTCGTTGAAGATATTCCCGAGCGTGATGGCGCTGACGTGAATGGTTTTCAGATAACTGTGCTGTTCTTTGTCGAGTTCGGTGTCCAGCAGAATGCGGCTCAGCCCGACGATGCCGTTAAGCGGCGTACGCAGCTCGTGGCTGATCGTAGAGATGAAAGTGGTCTTTTCCCTGCTGGCGTTCTCTAACGCGTCCTGATAACGCTTACGCTCGGTGATATCGCGGCCAAAGCCCATCAGACCATGCCGTTTGCCAATGCGATCGTAGAACGGCACTTTGCGCAGTTCGAAGCAGGCTTTACGCCCGTCCGGATAGACCAGCCATTGTTCGTAAGTCAGGGAAACGTTGTGGCGGAAGACTTTCTCATCGGTTTCCACCACTTTTTCGGCGATGTCCGGGGTATACACATCATTTGGCGTGAGGCCGATCAGCTGTTTTTCGCTTTTACCGGTCAGTAATTCCATCGCACGGTTACAGCCCGAAAATTCTTTATCTTCATTGCGGTAGTAAACCAGGTCCGGGGAAGCATCGAGGAATGAGCGCAACAGCGCCGATTGCTGGCTGAGTTCGATTTGCGCCTGTTCGCGGTGATGCATTTCAAGCTTCAGCTTGTCGACCACCGCAAGACGCGCCTCTTCGGCTTTCACACGGTCGGCGATTTCCTGATTCAGCTGCGTGATATTGTCCTTAAGCTGCTGGTTCAGTTCGAGATCGCGGTGGCGCATTTCTTCGAGCTTATCCACCAGACGCGCTAAACGCTGGCGTGATTCCTCAAGCTGCTCAACGACCACCGACAGGAAATACACCGCCCAGGGCGTAATCAGCAAACCAAAGAAGATGGAGCGAACCACGTCGATACTTTCAACCTGCCCGCGCAGGAGCATGGTCACCGCCATCTGGACAATCATCGCCAGCACCACCAGCGCGGACGCCAGCAGCAGTGAAAATCTCACCAGCCCCAGCTTGACCATCAGATCGACATAATACTGCGCTAAAACCCGGATTTGCTTCATAACGGTTCCCTTAAAACGAAGTCGCGTGAATCATACCGCAAAACCTCGCTGTGGTGAGTCTGCGGGCAAGATAGAACGTGAAGTTTGTGAGATGCACCTTGCGGGGGCTTGTCATGGTGCAATGCAGGAAATAAGGGCAGAGTTATTGACTAATTTACGCCGTGATATTATTAATATCGGCCGGCTTAATTTCGTCACAGGCTTTGCCAACTGCCGCGCAGCAAACATCTTTTCCTTATACTCTCCGAATTCATTCTCAGTCGGCGCACTCCGCGCAGGCATAATTATTCATTATTACTGCAAATAAAATCATTCACGTCAGTATAAATAATTCTTATTACGAAGAGCCGATTAGTACATTATTACTGTCAGGTTAAAAACAGTGACAAACCGCATGCCCGCAGTGTTTTCCAGTATAAAATACTGGGAATTACGGACCTGCCAGCACGGTTCGGAGATATGAAGCTTTTCCCATAGTGAGTCAGCTCACACTTTACACGCATTACCCCACCGACATTACGCCATTAAAAACACCATAAATCATTTATATTTCAAATAATTAAATGTCTTTATATCACTTTTAATATAAGTTAATTCGCCATTTGACCTCCTTGTGCTTTCTCGCTAAGTTGGGAGTCCGCTGGAAGCAATCTCGACGGGTGAGCAACTCGTCATATTTATGCAGTAATTGAAGACTCCCTCATTAAAACAAGTCAACCACCACTTGTGAGAACCATCACGAGAGGCCTTTGACGGAGATGCCCGGGCAATTAACGCACCGCAAGAGTGCGCGAAATTGCGGGTCCGCTCTGTGAATAAGTCCGCTCGCGGTTGGTGTGAGAGTCTCGCAGAGCCTGGGGAGGTTCACGTTATGTTGTACGATAAATCCCAAGAGAGGGACAACTGTGGTTTCGGCCTGATCGCCCATATAGAAGGCGAACCTAGCCATAAGGTCGTGCGTACCGCGATCCACGCACTGGCCCGTATGCAACACCGTGGCGCGATCCTTGCTGACGGCAAGACCGGCGACGGTTGCGGCCTGCATTTACAAAAACCTGACCGCTTCTTCCGCATGATTGCCGAAGAGCGCGGCTGGCGCCTGGCGAAAAACTATGCCGTCGGCATGCTGTTCCTCAGCAAAGATGAAAAAGAAGCTGAGGCGAGCCGTCGCATTGTTGAAGAAGAGTTGCAAAACGAGACGCTGTCCGTGGTGGGCTGGCGTGACGTTCCGACTAACCCGGACGTACTCGGTGAAATCGCGCTTTCCTCCCTGCCCCGCATCGAACAAATTTTTGTTAACGCGCCCGCCGGCTGGCGTCCGCGTGACATGGAACGCCGTCTGTATATGGCGCGCCGCCGTATTGAGAAACGCATTCAGGATAAAGACTTCTATGTGTGCAGTTTCTCCAACGTGGTTACGATCTACAAAGGCCTGTGTATGCCTGCGGATCTGCCACGCTTCTATTTAGATCTGGCCGACCTGCGCCTGGAATCAGCAATTTGCCTGTTCCACCAGCGTTTCTCGACCAACACCGTACCGCGCTGGCAACTGGCTCAGCCTTTCCGCTATCTGGCGCACAACGGCGAAATCAACACCATCACCGGTAACCGCCAGTGGGCCCGCGCCCGTGCGTATAAATTCAAAACGCCGCTGATCCCCGATCTGCAAGATGCCTCACCGTTCGTGAATGAAACCGGTTCGGACTCCAGTTCGCTGGACAACATGCTGGAACTGTTCCTGGCCGGCGGTATGGATTTGCTGCGCGCCATGCGTTTGCTGGTTCCGCCAGCCTGGCAGCAGAATCCGGATATGGACGACGATTTACGCGCGTTCTTTGACTTTAACTCCATGCACATGGAGCCGTGGGATGGCCCGGCCGGTATCGTGATGTCAGATGGCCGCTACGCCGCCTGTAACCTCGACCGTAACGGTTTGCGTCCGGCGCGTTATGTCATCACCAAAGACAAGCTGATCACCTGCGCGTCAGAAGTCGGGATCTGGGATTACCAGCCTGATGAAGTCGTTGAGAAAGGCCGCGTTGGCCCGGGCGAACTGATGGTGATCGATACCCGCAGCGGTAAAATCCACCACTCGGCAGAAACCGATAACGACCTGAAAGGCCGCCACCCCTATAAGCAATGGATGGAGAAAAACGTTCAGCGTCTGGTGCCGTTTGAAGATCTGGCTGAAGATCAGGTCGGCAGTCGGGAGCTCGATGACAGCACGCTGGAAACCTTCCAGAAACAGTTTGGCTACAGCAGCGAAGAATTAGATCAGATCATCCGCGTGTTGGGTGAGAACGGTCAGGAAGCCGTCGGTTCAATGGGCGACGATACGCCATTTGCCGTGCTATCCAGCCGTCCGCGCATCGTGTATGACTACTTCCGCCAGCAGTTTGCGCAGGTGACCAACCCGCCAATCGACCCGCTGCGTGAAGCGCACGTGATGTCTCTGGCGACCAGCATTGGCCGCGAGATGAACGTATTTTGCGAAGCTGAAGGTCAGGCGCACCGTCTGAGCTTCAAATCGCCAATCCTGCTGTGGTCTGATTTCAAACAGCTCACCACGCTCGACAGCAAACACTATCGCGCGGAAACGCTGGATCTGACTTACGATCCGACCGAGCAGAATATGGAGCAGTTCGTCCGGAAGCTCTGTGACGAAGGCGAACAGAAAGTGCGTAACGGCGCGGTTCTGCTGGTGCTGTCTGACCGCAACATTGCGCCAAACCGCTTGCCGCTGCCTGCGCCAATGGCCGTCGGCGCGTTGCAGTTGCGTCTGGTTGAAAAAAGCCTGCGCTGCGACGCCAACATCATTGTTGAAACCGCCAGCGCACGCGACCCGCACCACTTTGCCGTGCTGATCGGCTTCGGTGCGACCGCGGTTTATCCATATCTGGCCTACGAAACGCTGGCCAAGCTTGTGGATTCGCAGGTCATTGAGAAAAAATACCGTGAAGTGATGCTGAACTACCGTAACGGCATCAACAAAGGTCTGTACAAAATCATGTCCAAAATGGGCATTTCCACCGTCGCCTCTTACCGTTGTTCGAAACTGTTTGAAGCCGTCGGCCTGGCGAAAGATTTGTGCAACTCCTGCTTCAACGGCGTGGTCAGCCGCATCGGCGGTGCCGGTTACAGCGACTTTGAACAGGATCTGCTGAACCTGTCCAAACGCGCCTGGCTGAAACGCAAAACATTGGATCAGGGCGGTCTGCTGAAATTTGTCCACGGCGGCGAATATCACGCGTACAACCCTGACGTCGTCACCACGCTGCAAACCGCAGTGAACAGCGGCGATTACGACGACTATAAAGTCTACGCAAAACTGGTGAACGAGCGTCCGGTAGCAACCTTGCGCGACTTGCTGAAAGTCACGCCGAAAGGCCAGCCGATTCCGGTTGATCAGGTAGAACCGGCAGAAGGTCTGTTTACCCGTTTCGATACCGCGGCAATGTCTATCGGTGCGTTAAGCCCGGAAGCGCATGAGTCTCTGGCCGAAGCAATGAACAGCATCGGCGGACGTTCTAACTCCGGCGAAGGCGGCGAAGATCCTGCGCGTTACGGCACCAATAAAGTGTCACGCATCAAGCAGGTCGCATCGGGTCGTTTCGGTGTTACGCCAGCGTATCTGGTGAATGCTGACGTAATTCAGATCAAAGTGGCGCAGGGTGCAAAACCAGGCGAAGGCGGCCAGTTGCCGGGTGATAAAGTGACGCCGTACATCGCGAAGCTGCGTTATTCCGTGCCGGGCGTGACCCTGATTTCTCCACCACCGCACCACGATATTTATTCCATCGAAGATCTGGCACAGCTGATCTTCGACCTGAAACAGGTCAACCCGAAAGCAATGATTTCGGTGAAACTGGTTTCAGAACCGGGCGTGGGCACCATCGCGGTCGGCGTGGCAAAAGCGTATGCAGACCTGATCACCATAGCAGGTTACGACGGCGGTACAGGCGCAAGCCCGCTGTCATCGGTCAAATACGCGGGCTGTCCGTGGGAACTGGGTCTGGTGGAAACACAACAGGCGTTGGTGGCTAACGGCCTTCGCCACAAGATTCGCTTACAAGTGGATGGCGGCCTGAAAACCGGTCTGGACATCATCAAAGCAGCAATCCTTGGCGCTGAAAGCTTCGGTTTCGGTACCGGCCCGATGGTGGCGCTGGGTTGTAAATACCTGCGTATTTGTCACCTGAATAACTGCGCAACAGGCGTGGCAACTCAGGACGACAAACTGCGTCGTAACCATTATCACGGCCTGCCAGAGCGCGTGACGAACTACTTCAAGTTCATCACGCAGGAAACCCGTGAAATCATGGCCGAACTGGGAGTCAGCCAGTTGGTGGATCTGATTGGTCGTACCGATCTGCTCACCGAACTCAATGGCTTCACCGCGAAACAAAACAATCTGGATCTGTCTGCGATGCTGGCAACCGCGACGCCGCACGAAGGCAAAGCGGTGTACTGCACTGAAGGCAACCCGGCGTTCGACAAAGGCCAGCTCAACAAAGACATTCTGGAGCAGGCTGCGCCACATATCGATTCTAAGCAGAGCAAAGCGTTCTACTTCGATATCCGCAACACTGACCGTTCAGTCGGTGCGACATTGTCCGGCGCGATTGCTGAAAAGCATGGCGATCAGGGTATGGCGGCAGATCCGGTGCGTATTAACTTCAACGGCACCGCAGGCCAGAGCTTCGGCGTCTGGAACGCAGGCGGCGTAGATTTAATGCTGACCGGCGACGCGAACGACTACGTGGGCAAAGGCATGGCCGGTGGCCGTATTGCGATTCGTCCACCAATCGGTTCAGCGTTCCGCAGCCACGAAGCCAGCATTATCGGCAACACCTGCCTTTACGGCGCAACCGGCGGCAAGATGTTCGCGGCCGGCCGTGCGGGCGAGCGTTTCGCCGTACGTAACTCCGGTGCTATCACCGTGGTTGAAGGCATCGGCGATAACGGTTGTGAATACATGACCGGTGGTATCGTGTGTGTTCTGGGTCGTACCGGCGTTAACTTTGGTGCAGGTATGACCGGTGGTTTCGCTTACGTTCTTGATGAAGATGGCGAATTCCGCAAACGCGTTAACCCGGAACTGGTTGAAGTCCTGGAAGTGGCCGATCTGGCTATCCATGAAGAGCATCTGCGCGGTTTGATCATCGAACACGTACAGTTGACCGCATCGACCCGTGGTGAAGAGATTTTGGCGAACTGGCCGGAATGGGCGCCTAAATTTGCCCTGGTAAAACCGAAGTCCAGTGATGTCAAAGCATTGTTGGGTCACCGTAGTCGTTCCGCAGCTGAGCTGCGGGTACAAGCGCAGTAAGAGGTTAAGATGAGTCAAAACGTTTATCAATTTGTCGACTTACAGCGTGTTGATCCGCCTAAAAAAGCGCTGAAGATCCGTAAAATTGAGTTTGTGGAAATTTACGAGCCGTTCTCAGCAACTCAGGCTGCATCGCAGGCAGACCGCTGCCTGTCTTGTGGCAACCCCTACTGCGAATGGAAATGTCCGGTACATAACTACATTCCGAACTGGCTGAAGCTGGCAAACGAAGGCCGCATCATGGAAGCGGCAGATCTTGCGCATCAGACCAACAGCCTGCCGGAAGTTTGCGGACGCGTTTGTCCGCAGGACCGGCTCTGCGAAGGTTCCTGCACGCTGAATGATGAATTCGGCGCGGTGACTATCGGTAACATCGAGCGCTACATCAACGATAAAGCGATCGAGATGGGCTGGCGTCCGGATATGTCTCACGTACACCCGACCGGTAAGCGTGTGGCAATTATCGGCGCAGGTCCGGCAGGCTTAGCCTGTGCTGACGTGCTGACCCGTAACGGCGTGAAAGCAGTGGTTTACGATCGTCACCCGGAAATCGGTGGCTTGCTGACATTCGGTATTCCGGCCTTCAAGCTGGAAAAATCAGTGATGACCAAGCGTCGTGAAATCTTCACCGAGATGGGTATCGAGTTCCAGCTCAATACGGAAGTCGGCAAAGACATCACGATGGAAGCCCTGCTGGCAGAATATGATTCTGTCTTCCTCGGCGTCGGAACTTATCAGTCAATGCGCGGTGGCTTACAGAACGAAGATGCGCCGGGTGTTTACGACGCCCTGCCGTTCCTCATCGCTAACACCAAACAGCTGATGGGCTACGACGACAGCCAGGAAGAGCCTTACGTCACGATGGATAAGAAACGCGTTGTGGTTCTGGGCGGTGGTGACACCGCGATGGACTGTGTGCGTACTTCAATCCGTCAGGGCGCAACGCATGTGACCTGTGCGTATCGCCGTGACGAAGAGAACATGCCTGGCTCACGCCGTGAAGTGAAGAATGCCCGCGAAGAAGGCGTTGATTTCAAATTCAACCTGCAACCGCTGAGCATCGAACTGAACGATTCTGGCCGCGTGTGTGGCGTGCGGATGGCCCGCACTGAACTCGGTGCGCCAGATGCTGCCGGCCGTCGCCGTGCAGAAATCGTGGCCGGTTCCGAGCATGTGATGGAAGCTGATGCCGTGGTGATGGCGTTTGGTTTCCGGCCTCACAAAATGGAATGGCTGGCGTCGCACGACGTAGAACTCGATTCATCCGGACGCATTGTGGCACCGGAAGGCAGCGATAACGCTTTCCAGACCAGCAACCCGAAAATCTTCGCCGGTGGCGATGCGGTTCGCGGTTCTGATCTGGTGGTAACGGCGATTGCCGAAGGCCGTAAGGCCGCAGAAGGCATCATGAATTACCTCGAAGTGTAATTTCATTTTGCCCTTCACGAAGGCCGCGAAAGCGGCCTTTTTTATGGGGTACGGTGATGCCCGTCGCTAAATTCAGGCAATAAAAAACCCCGCGTAGCAACGCAGGGTTTTAGCCGGACAACATGACAAGCGCGGTGTTATTTCACAACGCGCAGTGCCGGGCGACCACCGCGTGGCGGAGCCGGCGGCTCATCATCCGGATCTTCTTCAGCCACATCGGGCAAATCGCCATCAATGACTGACATGGTCGGCTCTGAGGGCTCTTCCGCACTCAGATCGCCATCAAAAGCGCCTTCGGCTTCGTAAGCAGGTTCAGGCTCGAACATGGTACCGGCACCGTTTTCACGGGCATAAATTGCCAGAACGGCGGCAATCGGTACAAAAACGTTACGCGGTACGCCACCAAAACGTGCATTGAAGCGTACATCGTCGTTGCCCAGTTCGAGATTGCCGACAGCGCGCGGCGCAACGTTCAGAACAATTTGTCCGTCACGCGCAAACTCCATCGGCACCATCACACCAGGCATCGTCACGTCAACCACCAGATGCGGGGTTAACTGGTTGTCGAGCAACCAGTCATAAAAAGCCCGCAGCAGATAAGGGCGACGCGGAGACATGTCGGTCATCTCCATACCTTAACCTCGGGTATGCAAACGCATTTCGCGCTCGGGTTCGGTCAGGGAAGCCAGGAATGCATCACGCTCAAAGACGCGAGTCATATAACCTTTCAGCTCTTTAGAACCGGCACCTGACAGCTCAATGCCCAGTTCTGGCAAACGCCACAGCAGCGGAGCCAGGTAGCAATCGACCAGGCTGAACTCTTCGCTTTTGAAGTAAGGCATGTAGGAGAAGATTGGCGCAATCGCCAGCAACTCTTCGCGAAGTTGTTTACGCGCGGCATCCGCTTCGGTCGCAGAACCTTGCTCGATTTGACGCATCAGAGAATACCAGTCGTTTTCGATGCGATGCATCATCAGACGGCTCTCGCCACGGGCAACCGGATAAACCGGCATCAGTGGTGGATGCGGGAAACGCTCATCAAGATATTCCATGATGATGCGGGATTCGAACAGCGTCAGCTCACGATCGACCAGCGTTGGCACGGTGCGATAAGGGTTGAGGTCAATAAGATCCTGCGGCAGGTGATCCATCTCAACCTGCTCGATCTCGACACTGACACCTTTCTCCGCCAGTACGATACGTACTTGATGGCTAAAAATGTCGGTCGGGCCGGAAAACAGCGTCATTACCGAACGTTTGTTGGCAGCGACAGCCATGAAAACCTCCAAGTTTATCTAGAATATTACAGCGAGTTATCGCCAGCCTGCAGTTTTTGTCCCGTAGTTTCATAGACAACCATTGGCAAGGCGAACCCAGCCAGGAAGCGCGGCAACGTCAACTGCTCGGCGAATAGGCACAAAAGTGTGTGATAGTTTACCAGATTTTACGCACGCTGTGGGGGACGCTGAGACGATTTCATGGTGAATTGTGTGTCAGGAGATCTTTTCTTCGGAAAAACCGGAATAGCGGGCATAAAAAAACCCGGTGAAACACCGGGTTTTTGACGCTGATTTTCGTGCCGAAGCACTGAGCTGCATAAGCAGCAGAAAATTAACGTTTGGAGAACTGAGGACGACGACGTGCTTTACGCAGACCGACTTTCTTACGTTCAACCTGACGAGCATCGCGAGTTACGAAGCCTGCTTTACGCAGTTCGCCACGCAGATTTTCGTCATATTCCATCAGTGCACGGGTGATACCGTGACGGATAGCACCAGCTTGACCGGAGATACCACCACCTTTAACGGTGATGTACAGGTCGAATTTCTCAACCATGTCGACCAGTTCCAGTGGTTGACGAACTACCATGCGGGCAGTTTCACGACCAAAGTACTGTTCCAGGCTACGCTGGTTAATTACGATGTTACCACTACCCGGTTTGATGAAAACACGAGCGGCGGAGCTTTTGCGGCGACCAGTGCCGTAGTATTGATTTTCAGCCATTGCCTATAATCCCGAATTAAATGTCAAGAACTTGCGGTTGTTGCGCCGCATGAGTGTGCTCGTTACCCGCGTAAACTTTCATTTTACGGTACATTGCACGACCCAACGGGCCCTTTGGCAACATGCCTTTAACCGCGAGCTCGATCACGCGTTCAGGACGGCGAGCGATCATCTCTTCAAAGGTCGCTTGCTTGATACCACCGATGTGGCCGGTGTGATGGTAATAAATCTTGTCGTTACGCTTGTTGCCGGTTACAGCAACTTTTTCTGCGTTCAGAACGATGATGTAATCACCAGTATCAACGTGCGGAGTGTATTCCGCTTTATGTTTGCCACGCAGACGGCGGGCCAGTTCAGTGGCCAGGCGACCTAAGGTCTTGCCGGTAGCGTCAACTACGAACCAGTCACGTTGTACGGTTTCCGGTTTAGCTGTAAAAGTTTTCATTAAAAGCTTACCCAATTAAAGTTACACGTTGGCGAACACCCGAACGCTTACTTGTTTATAAAATAAGTATTTGAGGTTCACACGACCATCGTCCAGCAAACCTACCCCTTCGAATAGCCAATGCTGGCACTTATAAAGTTTCGGGAAAAAAACTTTGTAGTAACGTGGGGTCGCAAGATTATAGAGAAGTCCACAGCAAAGATCGAACCCTTTTTCGACAAAAAGAAAGATTTCCCTCAAGTCGCCCGAAGGGTTCGCTTTGCAAAAATGACAAACGCTTTTATATCATATATCGAACAAATAATAACCAACCTAAAATCACGGCAGATGTGGGCGTATGAGGTATTCCTCGCTTTGCATCTCCTGAAGACGCGAGAGACAGCGCTGATATTCAAACTTCAGGCGTTCGCCCTGATAAATCTCAAACATCGGCACTGCCGCTGAAATCACCAGTTTCACATGACGTTCATAGAACTCATCGACCAGCGCCAGAAAACGCCTAGCCGCATTCTCGCTGTCAGCAGCCATTACCGGAACGTTATGCAGCAATACGCTGTGATAGATTTTCGACAGCGCAATATAGTCGAGCTGGCTGCGCGCCTCTTCACATAATGTATGGAATTCTACCGCCAGTACGCCGTCTACCGCTGCGAGCGCCTGCAACGGCCGGTGATTCACTTCCAGCATGACCGGTTCAGCACCGGAATCTCCGCTGTGATTGCCGGTCAGTTTCCCCAGCATGCTTTGCATCGCCACCGTCGCTTCCGGGCCCGCCGGAGACAGCCACAAATTCGCCTGCGTTAATGTGCGCAAACGATAATCAATGCCCGCATCCACATTCAGCACGTCACAGTATTCTTTAATCAGATCGATAGCGGGCAGAAAACGCGCGCGCTGCAACCCGTTTCGGTACAGCTGATCAGGCGGAATGTTAGACGTCGCAATCAGCGTGATACCGCGCGCAAATAGCGCCTGTAACAGCGTCGCCAGCAGCATCGCATCGGTAATATCCGAAACAAAAAACTCGTCGAAACACAGAACATCTGTTTCGGCTTTGAATTTATCCGCGATCACTTCCAGCGGATCTTCCTGCCCCTGAAGCTGCGTCAGTTCTTCATGCACACGCTGCATAAAGCGGTGGAAGTGCAGGCGCAGTTTGCGTTCGCCGGGCAGACTGTGGAAAAACAAATCCATCAGCCAGGTTTTACCGCGCCCGACGCCGCCCCACATATAAAGGCCCTGAACCGGGCGTTGGGTCGTTTTAACCGGCGCTTTGCCGAACAAGCGCCCCAGCAAGCCACTGCGTGCTGCCGTGGCAGGCGCCGCCGCTGGGAGAGCGGAAAGCGCCTGATAAATAACATCCAGCTGCGCGACGGCCTGCTTCTGAACGGCATCCGGCTGGAACTCACCGGCATCAACTGCACTCTGATAAAGGGTAAGGGGTGATTTGGGTTGCATCGTAGTTAACGTCCCTGAGAAAAAAATTTTAAGTTTTTCACGTTGTTTAGCCGCTTTTTTGCCGTGGGTTCGCCGCATTTCCCTGCTGTCTGTGTATGAAAAAAACGACAGGTGGCAGTGATTTTCCCGGCAGGATTCCACTCTGACAAGGTTAACGGTTATAGTGGAGCTATTGCATGACGAATTCGTGTGACAATTACGTTAAAACCATTGTCCAAAAAAGTTAAGTCATAAAAGTTACGTGAAAAAGCCCTGCGGGACAACGAAGTCAAAATAGGAGTCATTATGACCTGGGAGTATGCACTCATTGGATTAGTGGTCGGTATCGCGATTGGTGCGGTGGCGATGCGCTTTGGTAATCGTAAATTACGTGATCAACAAGTCATGAAAAACGAGCTGGAGAAAAGCAAAGCAGAACTCGATGAATATCGTCAGGAACTGGTGGGCCACTTTGCCCGCAGCGCCGAGTTGCTGGATAACATGGCGACTGATTACCGCCAGCTTTATCAGCATATGGCCAAAAGCTCTAACAACCTGCTGCCGGATATGCCTGAGCAGGATAATCCGTTCAACTACCGTCTGACAGGGTCTGAAGCCGATAACGATCAGGTTCCGGTTCAGATGCCACGCGATTATTCTGACGGCGCATCAGGTCTGTTGCGCGGCGAACGTCCTGTTCGTAAATAACAGACGTCATTAACCGGTGCGGTCCACTGCACCGGTGCTTATAACGGCGCATGTCTCCTGCATGTGCCGTTCTCCTGACCTGATCCTTCCCGTGCTGTGAATCACTGTTCTATTGTCCATAACTGACGTCCATTACAGAAAGCGAGAGAGTTATCGTGATGAAGAAAAAGTCATTTTTGCTCAGTGTGTTAGCTGTTAGCCTTGGATTAACTTTCGCTTCTGCGCCTATGGCGAATGCTGCTTTACCTACGGAAGTTCAGGGACAGCCCCTGCCCAGCCTGGCTCCGGTGCTTGAAAAAGTGCTGCCCGCGGTGGTTGGCGTTCAGGTTTCCGGCACGCAGCCGCCAAGTGCGGACGTTCCTCCGGAATATAGATTCTTCTTCGGCCAGCAAGATCCTGAGCCGAATACCGGGCCGCAGCCTTTCGAAGGGCTGGGTTCCGGTGTGATTATTGATGCGGCAAAAGGCTACGTGCTCACCAACAACCATGTGGTAAATAACGCCGATAAAATCAGCGTTCAGCTCAACGATGGTCGCGAATACAAAGCCAAACTGATCGGCAAAGACGATCAGTCAGACATTGCCGTGATCCAGCTGATTGATGCCAAAAATCTGACCCAAATAGCGATGGCAGATTCCGATAACCTCCGCGTCGGCGATTTTGCGATTGCCGTGGGTAACCCATTTGGCCTCGGCCAGACCGTTACATCCGGCATTGTTTCGGCGCTGGGTCGCAGTGGTCTGAATCTTGAAGGGCTGGAAAACTTTATCCAGACCGATGCTTCGATAAACCGCGGTAACTCCGGCGGCGCGTTGCTTGACCTGAAAGGTGAACTGATTGGTATCAACACCGCCATTATTTCCTCTCAGGGCGGCAGCGTCGGTATCGGTTTTGCCATTCCGGTTAACATGGCCAAAAATCTCAGCCATCAGTTGATCGAATTCGGCGAAGTGAAGCGCGGCCTGCTGGGGATCCGTGGCAGCGAAATGACTCCAGAACTGGCTCAGGCATTTAAGCTGGACAGCCAGCGCGGGGCTTTCGTCAACGAAGTTCTGCCTGATTCTGCTGCGTCGAAAGCGGGCATTAAATCCGGTGACGTGCTGGTGACGTTACAAGGAAAAACCCTGAGCAGTTTCGCTGAATTGCGGGCGAAAGTCGGAACCGCGGGGCCGGGCGTCACCATGCAAATCGGTTTATTGCGCGACGGCAAACCCATGACCGTCAGCGTCACGCTGGATAAAAGCCCGGCGGTGGAAGTCAGCATTGAGAAACTCAATCCGGCACTTCAGGGTGTCACGCTGAGTGACCCGACCGATAAGAACACCAAGGGCGTTCATGTCGATGACGTGAAAAAAGGCACGCCAGCGGATCAGATCGGCCTTCAGAAAGACGATGTCATTATCGGCGTAAACCGTGAGCCTCTCGAGAATCTGGCGGCATTCCGCAAAATCCTCGAAAGCAAACCCGATCTGATCGCGCTGAGTATTTTGCGTAAAGGTCAAAATATCTATTTATTCATGCCGTAATGCGTTGAAAATCGGACGCAGATGCTGCTGCGTCCGATTAACTCATGCTATCCTTCAGCCACTTTTCCTCTCGCATCCCATATATCCATGTTTGTTAAGCTATTGAGATCTGCTGTTATCGGCCTGATTGTTGCTGGCATTTTGCTGGCGGCGGTCCCTATGTTGCGTAAAAACATCTCAGAACCGATATTTAACCGTAATTTCAATCAGGACAGCGAACAACCTGTCAGCTTTAACGGCGGTGTCCGTCATGCGGCGCCTGCGGTTGTGAATGTCTACAATCGCAATATGGGAAACAGTTCGCAAAACGAGCTGGCGATCCGCACGCTGGGTTCCGGCGTGATCATGAATGACAACGGCTATATCCTCACCAACAAACATGTGGTGAATAATGCCGACCAGATTATTGTTGCCTTGCAGGATGGCCGCGTTTTTGAAGCCCTGCTGGTGGGTTCAGACAGCCTGACCGATCTGGCCGTTCTGAAAATCAACGCCGGCAACTTGCCGGTAATTCCGATTAACCCGCGCAGAACGCCGCACGTTGGCGATGTGGTCATGGCGATCGGCAACCCCTACAACCTCGGCCAGACGGTGACACAGGGCATTATCAGTGCCACCGGTCGTATCGGCCTCAGCCCTTCAGGCCGTCAGAATTTCCTGCAAACCGATGCTTCAATCAACCAGGGGAACTCCGGCGGTGCGCTGGTCAACTCACTGGGTGAGCTGATGGGCATCAATACCCTGTCCTTTGACCAAAGCAACGACGGCGCGACGCCGGAAGGCATTGGCTTTGCCATCCCGACTGCGCTGGCGACCAAGGTGATGGGCAAGCTCATCCGCGATGGTCGCGTCATTCGCGGGTATATCGGCATCAGCGGGCGTGAAGTTTCACCACTGCACGGGCCGAACAGCGGGCTGGATCATATTCAGGGAATTGTGGTTAACGAAGTAACCGCCAACGGCCCGGCGGCGAATGCGGGAATGCAGGTCAGCGATGTAATTGTTAACGTGAATAATAAGCCTGCGATTTCCGCCATCGAAACCATGGATCAGGTGGCCGAAGTCCGTCCTGGCACAGTGATCCCGGTTGAGATTATGCGTAACGGGCAGAAGCTGACGTTGCAGGTCACCGTACAGGAATATCCTGAACACTGATTGACGTAACCGCTGAACAGATAACGAAAAAGCCGGAAAGGTTTCCCCTTCCGGCTTTTTTAATGCGTGCGGCGTAAAGTTTACTCGCCTTTAAAACGCTCAATTTTAGCGCCGAGCTGACGCAGTTTATCTTCGATGCGCTCGTAACCACGATCGATGTGATAAATACGGTCAACGACGGTCACGCCTTCTGCGATGCAACCGGCCAGAACCAGGCTGGCAGACGCGCGTAAATCCGTCGCCATTACCTGCGCGCCAGACAGTTTCTCAACGCCGTGGCAAATCAGGGTGCTGCCTTCGATTTCAGCATGCGCGCCCATACGGATAAGCTCAGGGATGTGCATGAAGCGGTTTTCGAAGATAGTTTCGGTGATCACACCGGTACCTTCCGCCACCAGATTCAGCAGGCTGAATTGTGCCTGCATATCGGTCGGGAAGCCCGGATGCGGCGCAGTGCGGAAGTTGACTGCTTTAGCGCGTTTGCCATGCATGTCGAGACTGATCCAGTCTTCGCCCACTTCGATATCGGCACCGGCTTCACGCAGTTTTGCCAGTACGGCATCCAGCGTGTCAGGACGGGCTTCACGGCAGGTAATTTTGCCACCGGAAATGGCCGCTGCAACCAGGAAAGTCCCGGTTTCGATGCGGTCAGGAACAACACGGTAAACACCGCCCCCCAGACGGGCGACGCCTTCGATGGTGATCTTATCGGTGCCCGCGCCGGTGATTTTTGCACCCAGCGTGTTAAGGAAATTAGCGGTATCGACAATTTCCGGCTCACGCGCGGCGTTTTCGATAATGGTCGTGCCTTCCGCCAGGGTCGCTGCGCTCATGATGGTCACAGTCGCGCCCACGCTGACTTTGTCCATTACGATATGCGCGCCTTTCAGACGGCCATCAACGGACGCTTTCACATAACCTTCTTCCAGCACGATAGTCGCACCGAGCTGTTCCAGGCCGGTAATGTGCAGGTCAACAGGACGCGCGCCAATCGCACAGCCGCCCGGCAGGGAAACTTCACCACGACCAAAACGCGCCACCAGAGGACCGAGAGCCCAGATGGAAGCACGCATGGTTTTCACCAGATCATACGGCGCGCAAAACTCGTTTACCGCGCTGGCATCCACGAACACAGAACCGTTGCGTTCGATTTTGGTGCCTAACTGGCTCAGTAATTTGATGGTGGTATCGATGTCTTTCAGGTGAGGAACGTTCTGGAGTTCAACAGGTTCCTCAGCAAGCAGTGCGGCAAACAAAATAGGAAGTGCGGCATTTTTTGCACCAGAGATAGTAACTTCGCCACTCAGACGAGTCCCACCCTGTACACGAAATTTATCCATTATGACTGCTCTCTTAAATTTCAACTCTGATTAAATACGAGGAAGCTGCCGGCGCTCCGGCAGTCTTATAAACCGCTCAGTTTACGGTCACGCGCCCATTCTTCCGGGGTATAAGCCTTAATAGACAGCGCATGAATTCGATTGTCGGCGATGTATTCCATCAGCGGGGCGTAAACGGTCTGCTGTTTTTTCACGCGGCTCATGCCATCAAACATCGCACCAACGACAATGGCCTGAAAATGACTGCCATCGCCAGTAATGTGGGCTTCATCCAGTGCCAACGCGTTCATCAGCACTTCTTTAATTTCACTCGTTTCCATAGGGATCTATTCTTCTGAAGAATCATAACAGCCCGATATCTTATAGGGATCGGACCAAATCTTAAACCACGAAAAAGCCCCTGAGGAAGAGTTTCGCACAGGGGCTTTATGGACATTAAGGCAACGATTTACATCACGCCGCCTAACCTCCCGTAACTGTTCACTTATTTGCCAGTGAGTCAGTCGGGATAATGTCCTGAAGATTATACAAAGCAATCAGCGTATGCAGCCGGTCGGTAATGCCCGCGATGGTCAGCGAACTACCCTGCTGGCTAGCTTCTTCACGAAGATGCACTAACAGCGCCAGACCCGAAGAATCCACGCGTTCCAGCCCGGACACATCCAGAGTGGTCACGCCGGACATCAGTTTTTTACGCGCATCCCAAAAAGCCACCAGCGTTTCGCGATCCAACTCACCCTGCAAGGTCAGTCGCGGCGGCTGCGATTCCCAGCGCAGAGCTTCACTCATTATTGCTTATCCAGGGTGATCGGCTGAGCAGCGGCTTGTTTCAGACGGGCAGTCAGGCCATCAATACCTTTCTGACGCAGGATATCCGCCCACTCGTTTTGCTTGGTCGAAATCATGCTCACGCCTTCTGCGATCATGTCATATGCCTGCCATTCACCTGTGCGGCTGTTTTTACGCCACTGGAAATCCAGACGTACTGGCGGACGGCCATTGGGATCGGTGATGGTGACGCGGATGGCGATGATATCTTTGTCCGCATAAGACTGTTCAGGCTGCACGGTGTAGCTCTGGCCGTTGTACATCGCCAGCGCCTGACCATAGGCCTGCTGCAAATATTCAGAGAACGCTGCAAAATATGCGTCACGTTGTGCAGGCGTTGCCTGTTGGTAATAGCGGCCTAATACCAGCGCACCGGCATATTTAATCTGCACGTACGGCAGCAGTTCATCACGAACAATCTGGCGCAGGTAGTTAGGATCCTGCTTGATTTTCGGCTGTTCGGTTTTCAGGCGGGTGAAGGTTTTGTTCGCCGCTTCATTCATCACGCTGTAAGGGTTGGTTTTGTCCACAGCGGCGTTGGCCAGCGGAGCCATAACCACCAGCAGTGCAGCGATCACTAAACGTTTAAACATACTTTTTTTCCTCTTTTATGGAGAATCCGTGATGGCAATTCTTAATGGGCAGCCGGCTGTGGCGCCGTATTAGCGTCAGGTGCAGGTGCGGCATTCCCTTCAGGTGCTGCCGGAGCAGCCGTTGCATCAGGGTCAGCCTTGCCGTCGCCGCTCTTATAAAGGAACTGGCCAATCAGGTCTTCGAGAACCAGTGCGGATTTCGTGTCCTGAATGACGCCACCATTTTTAAGGATAGTCGTTCCCATCTCCGGGTCTTCAAATCCAATGTTCAATGCCAGGAATTGTTCACCCAGTAAACCCGAGGTGCGGATAGCCAGTGTACTGGTGCTTGGGATCTGGTTGTATTTCTGGTCGATATCCATTTCCACACGCGGAGAATAATTTTTATCCAGCGTAATGCTGCTGACGCGACCAATCACCACGCCGCCAACTTTCACCGGTGAGCCGCTTTTCAGGCCGCCGATATTGTCGAAGTCCGCAGAAATACGGTAAGTCGGATCCGAACCGATAGAACGGATGTCAGCCACTTTCAGGCACAAAAAGACCACCGCGATCAATGCGATGATTAAAAATGCGCCAACCCAAATCTCACTCTTTTTCGTTTGCATGGTTTAATTTCCAAACATCAGTGCTGTCAGCACAAAATCCAATCCCAGCACCGCCAGTGACGAATGCACCACAGTACGTGTCGTTGCCCGGCTGATCCCTTCGGATGTCGGGATCGCATCATAGCCATTGAACAACGCAATCCAGGTCACGGTGATAGCGAAAACAAGGCTTTTAATCAGGCAGTTAAGCAGATCTGTCCGCCAGTCTACGGCAGTTTGCATCGCAGACCAGAAGAAACCGCTGTCGATACCCTTCCAGTCCACGCCAACCAGTGAACCGCCCCAAATCCCGACAGCAACGAAAATCGCCGTCAGCAGGGGCATGGAAATCAGACCGGCCCAGAAGCGCGGTGCCACAACGCGGCGCAGCGGATCAATCGCCATCATTTCCAGGCTGGAGATTTGCTCAGTGGCTTTCATCAGACCCAGTTCAGCGGTTAACGCAGAACCCGCGCGCCCGGCAAACAACAGCGCGGTCACGACCGGGCCAAGTTCACGCAACAGCGACAGCGCCACCATCATGCCCAGACTGGCTTCGGCACTGTACGTGGTCAAAATGAGGTATCCCTGCAACCCCAGAACCATGCCGATGAACAGCCCGGAAACCAGAATGATTAACAGAGAAAGCACGCCAACACTGTAGAGCTGCTTTATCAGCAGCGGCCATTGTTTGGCAAATTGCGGCTTACCGACTAATGCCCGGAAGAGCATTAAACCGGCACGGCCAAAGGACGCACAGGTGTTTATCCCGCTGCGCCCGACTGAGGCTAATGCCTTAATTAACATGGGTACTCCATCATCCGAGCAGCTCGGTTTTGTAATCACCGGCAGGGAAACGGAAAGGAACCGGTCCATCGGCAATACCATCAAGGAACTGGCGAACCCGCGGATCTGGATTATTTTGCAGCTCCTCAGGCGTTCCTTCAGCAATAACATGTTGTGCTGCAACAATATACGCGTAATCCGCAATACTCAGCACTTCAGGAACGTCATGGGAAACCACAATGCAGGTCACGCCCAGCGCATGGTTCAGCTCGTCGATCAGTTTGACCAGCACGCCCATCGTGATCGGATCTTGCCCCACGAAAGGCTCATCGAACATGATGAGTTCAGGATCAAGCGCAATTGCACGCGCCAGCGCGACACGACGCGCCATGCCACCGGATAATTCCGCCGGCATCAGTTCACCGGCACCGCGCAGCCCGACGGCTTCAAGCTTCATGGTCACGGTACTGCGCAGTAATGCCTCAGGCAATTTACTGTGCTCGCGCAGCGGGAACGCGACATTTTCGAATACATTGAGGTCAGTAAACAATGCACCGGACTGAAACAGCATGCTCATTTTTTTGCGTGATTCGTAAAGCTTGCGGCGTGACAGCGCAGGAATGTTATCTCCGTCAAACCAGATTTCACCTTTATCCGGCGTAAGCTGGCCGCCGATAAGACGCAGGAGCGTCGTTTTACCGATCCCCGAAGGCCCCATAATGGCGGTGACTTTGCCTTTCGGCACGGTCATGTTTATCTCTTCGAAAATGGGACGATCGCCGCGCACGAAACTCATGCCTTTGATCTCAACCAGATTCGATTCGCTTTGACTCATTCAGTTTATCCCTTCGGAATGCTTTCGCTAAGAATACGTCTGACCCGGGTGGGGCGTCGTATAACTTTGGTATTTTTACAAAAACTTACCCCGCTTTCGTTACCAAAGTTGCCATCGATTTACTTTTCCGTCACAGACGGTCAAAATCAACGAATTACCATTTTAAATTAAAAGCCTTCATCGTCTAACATACAGGAACCTGCTGGCCACGTTTTCAGACAAAATGTTGCCTTAGCTCATGTTGACGAAGGAATCGCCTGCCTTTCAAGGCAACGAACCTCGCATTATACCCAATAAAGGATGTTTCATGCTTCTCGCTATCGTACTGATGATTGTCGGCCTGTTACTGCTTGTTTACGCCGCCGATCGTCTGGTGTACGGAGCCGCTGTGCTGGCACGCTCACTGGGCATGCCGCCACTCGTGATTGGCATGACCGTCGTCGGCGTGGGCATATCACTGCCTGAACTGGTGGTTTCCACCACCGCCGCCATCAACGATCAAATGGATTTGGCCGTTGGAAACGCAATTGGTTCGAATATCATTAATATTCTTCTGATTTTGGGCGGCGCCGCCCTGATTCATCCACTTTCCGTTCGTTCTGATATATTACGCCGCGAACTCCCTCTATTGTTACTGGTCACAGCGCTGTGCGGTTTTCTGCTCAGCGACGGCGAACTCAGCCGGTTCGATGGCGTTTTGCTGCTGGCCAGTGCCGCCGCGTTTATGATGCTGGTGATAAAAATCGCCCGCGCGGCTGAAAAAGAGGGGCTGGACACGCTGACGTACGAGCAAATGTCTGAACTTCCGCAAGACAGCAGCAACACCGTGGCATTTCTGTGGCTGGCATTGGGCTTTATCATCATGCCACTGGCGTCAGGCATGATTGTCGACAACAGTACAGTGATTGCACGATATTTAGGCGTGAGCGAACTGGTGATTGGCCTGACGGTCATCGCTATCGGCACCAGCCTGCCGGAACTGGCGACGTTTATCGCCGGTGCAATTAAAGGTGAAGATGATATCGCGCTGGGCAATATCATCGGCGCCAATATTTTTAACACCTGCCTGGTGCTGGGATTACCTGCACTGGTGGCACCGGGTTCGTTCAACCCGGATGCGTTTCACCGCGACTACTGGGTGATGCTGGCGGTCAGCGTGGTGCTTTCCGGTTTGTGCCTGATGCGCAAACACCGGATCGGGCATCTCGCCGGCGCATTATTGCTGTGCGGATTTATCGCCTACATGGCGGTGCTGTTCCTGTTACCGGACAGCATTGCCTTCTGAACTCTGTCAGGAATTGACTATGGCTAACTTTACCTTCGCCTCCGACTTTGATTTCCAGGCCGTCGGGCGTGATGTGCTGAAAACAGAACGTGAAGGACTTGAGCAGTTAGATCAATACATTAACGGTGACTTTACCCGTGCGTGCGAAAAAATCTTCGCCTGCACCGGAAAAGTCGTCGTGATGGGTATGGGCAAATCCGGTCATATTGGCCGCAAGATGGCCGCCACATTTGCCAGTACCGGGACTCCGGCATTTTTTGTCCACCCGGGTGAAGCCAGTCACGGCGATCTGGGCATGGTATCAAAGCAGGACATCGTTATCCTGATTTCCAACTCCGGCGAGGCGCATGAAATTCTGGGGCTGATCCCGGTCCTGAAACGGCTGAGCATTACGCTTATCTGCATGACGTCCAATCCGGAAAGCACGATGGGCAAAGCCGCCGATGTGCATCTTTGCGTCCGTGTGCCGAAAGAAGCCTGCCCGCTGGGTCTGGCGCCGACCAGCAGCACCACCGCTGTTTTGGTCATGGGCGACGCGCTCGCCGTAGCGCTGCTTGAAGCCCGCGGATTTACCCCTGAAGATTTCGCCCTGTCACACCCCGGCGGAGCACTGGGTCGCAAGCTCTTATTGCGCGTCAGCGATATCATGCACACCGGCGATGAAATCCCGCACGTCAGCCGTGATGCTTCTTTGCGCGATGCTCTTCTGGAAATCACTCGCAAAAATCTGGGCATGACGGTCATCTGCAACGATTTAATGAAAATCGAAGGGATCTTTACCGATGGTGATTTACGCCGCATCTTTGATATGGGCGTGAACATTAATAATGCGGCGATTGCCGATGTGATGACGACCGGCGGGATCCGCGTTCGCCCTTCGCTTCTGGCGGTTGATGCACTGAATCTGATGCAGGAAAAACACATTACCTGCGTAATGGTTGCTGATGGTGACCAGTTGTTAGGTGTGTTACATATGCACGATATGCTGCGCGCTGGCGTAGTTTAATTGAGGAATAGCCCGAATGAGTAAAAGCGCAGCCCTGGTGGAGACCTGCTACGGTCCGGTCAGCGCCCACGTGCTGGAACGCGCCAAAGCCGTTCGCCTGCTGATTTGCGATGTGGACGGCGTCATGTCCGACGGCCTGATCTACATGGGAAATCAGGGCGAAGAGCTGAAAAGTTTTAACGTTCGCGACGGTTACGGCATCCGTTGCCTGCTGACATCTGACATTGAGGTCGCGATTATTACAGGCCGCAATGCGAAATTACTGGAAGATCGCGCTAAAACCCTCGGTATCCGCCACTTGTATCAGGGGCAATCGGATAAGCTTTTGGCCTTCCGTGAACTGTTAGATACACTGTCCCTGCGGGCTGAAGAAGTGGCGTATATCGGGGATGACCTGATTGACTGGCCGGTTATGGCCGAAGTCGGTCTTTCCGTGGCGGTTCAGGATGCACATCCGATCCTGTTGCCGAAGGCCGATTACGTTACCCGTATCGCCGGCGGACGTGGTGCCGTGCGCGAATTGTGTGACCTGATTCTGCTGGCGCAGGGCAAGCTGGAGGACGCCAAAGGGCTGTCGATATGAGTAAAACAAAACTTTGGATTATCCTTGTTCTGACGGCCATCGTTCTGATTCTGGTGGGCTGGTCATTGTCTGACAGCAGCGATGACGCTCCGCAGACGGTTAACGATCAGGATCCCACTTACCAGAGCGCCCACACGGTCACGATGGTCTATGACCCGACGGGCAGCCTGACGTATAAACTGGTTTCAGACCAGGTAAAATACTACGCCGCCGATCAGGTGACGTGGTTTACCAATCCGGTCGCGACCATGTATGACAAGAATAAAACACCAACCTGGGTGCTGCGTTCTGATAAAGCCAAGTTGACTCAGGATAAGATGCTCTATCTTTACGGGCATGTGCAGGGCGATAGCCTGACGCCTGAGACGTCACAGCTTCAAAGAATCAAAACGGATAATGCCCGGGTTAACCTGACGACACAGGACGTTGCCTCAGACGATGAAGTAACGCTTTATGGCACAGGTTTTACATCTAACGGCATGAAAATGCGCGGTAATCTGCGTGATAAGACAGCACAGCTGATCGAAAAGGTAACGACCTCTTATGAAATTCAAAGCAAAAAATAAAATCCGTGATCTCCTGATCGTCAGCTCGTTGTTAGCCGTGAGCATTCCGGCCTTCGCCTTAAAAGATGACACGACGAAACCGATCACCATTGATTCCGCCAATCAGGCGCTGGATGTGAACACCAACACGGCCACCTTCACCGGTAACGTCGTGGTCAATCAGGGCACCATTCAGGTTAAAGCCGATAAAGTGGTCGTGATCCGTCCTCAGGGCGTTTCCGGCAAAGAAGTGGTGGAAGGTTACGGTAATCCGGTGACATTTTACCAGATGCAGGACAACGGTAAGCCAGTGAAAGGCCATGCGCAGAAAGTCCGCTATGAAGTGGAAAACGATCTCGTGACCCTGACCGGTAACGCGTATCTTGAACAGCTCGACAGCAACGTGAAAGGCGACCGTATCACCTATCTGGTGCAGAAACAGCAAATGGAAGCCTTCAGTGATAAAGGCAACCGTGTGACGACCGTTCTGGTTCCTTCGCAGCTGCAACAAAAAACGCCTGCCGCGGGCGGCCAGCCGACCAAAAAGAGTAACTGATATTTTATGGCAAAATTAATCGCAGAGAATCTGGCCAAAGCATACAAAGGCCGCAAGGTCGTTGAAGATGTCAGCCTGAATGTCAATTCGGGAGAAATCGTCGGCTTGCTGGGGCCAAACGGTGCGGGTAAAACCACCACCTTCTACATGGTCGTCGGGATTGTGCAACGTGATGCGGGTCGTATTATCGTTGACGATGAAGACATCAGCCTTTTGCCATTGCATACCCGCGCCCGTCGCGGCATTGGGTATCTTCCGCAGGAAGCCTCTATCTTCCGTCGTCTCAGCGTGTTTGATAACCTGATGGCCGTATTACAAATCCGTGATGACCTGACCAAAGAGCAGCGTAACGATCGCGCCAATGAGTTAATGGAAGAGTTCCATATTTCACATTTGCGCGATAACCTCGGTCAGTCCTTGTCCGGTGGTGAACGTCGCCGTGTTGAGATTGCCCGCGCGCTGGCAGCGAATCCTAAGTTTATCCTGCTGGATGAACCTTTCGCCGGGGTTGACCCGATTTCCGTCATCGATATCAAAAAAATCATTGAGCATTTGCGTGACAGCGGCCTCGGCGTACTGATCACTGACCACAACGTTCGCGAAACTCTCGACGTTTGTGAGCGTGCCTATATCGTCAGTCAGGGGAAATTGATCGCCCACGGCACGCCAGCCGACATTCTTGCTGATGAACAGGTTAAACGCGTTTATCTTGGTGAAGAATTCCGTCTGTGATCTGTGCCGCCGGAACCGTGCCCGTTTCGACGTAAAGTCTGACGGGAGGTCTCTGACAGAAGTTACTCAGTTTGTAATCAACGGAAATAAAACCAAGATATGAAGCAAGGTTTGCAACTCAGACTCAGCCAACAACTGGCAATGACTCCTCAGTTACAACAGGCGATCCGCCTGTTGCAACTGTCCACGCTTGAGCTCCAACAGGAGATCCAACTCGCGCTGGAGAGCAACCCTCTGCTGGAACAAACCGACCTTCATGATGAAATCGATTCGGTAGAAGCCACCGACAACGAAGCGTTAGATACACGCGAAGCGCTCGAGCAGAAAGACATGCCCGAAGAGCTACCGCTGGATGCCACCTGGGACGAGATTTATACCGCGGGCACGCCTTCCGGCACCGGCAACGATTACAGCGACGACGAGCTGCCAATTTATCAGGGTGAAACCACGCAGACGCTTCAGGATTACCTGATGTGGCAGGTGGAACTGACGCCGTTTTCCGACACCGATGCCGCGATTGCCACGTCCATTGTCGACGCGGTAGACGATACCGGCTATCTGACCGTTTCCCTTGACGACATCCTCGAAAGCATCGGTGACGACAACGTCAGCATGGACGAAGTCGAAGCCGTTTTGAAACGCGTACAGCGTTTTGATCCGGTCGGTGTGGCGGCGCGTGACCTGCGTGACTGCCTGCTGATCCAGCTTTCGCAGTACGCCACAGACACGCCTTTCATCACCGAAGCACGCCTGATTATCAGCGAACATCTGGATTTGCTGGCGAACCATGATTTCCGCGCACTTATGCGTTCAACCCGGCTAAAAGAAGATACACTGAAAGGAGCGATGCTTCTGATTCAGTCTCTTGATCCGCGTCCGGGCCAGTCGATTAACACCGGTGAATCCGAATACGTGATCCCCGATGTGCTGGTGCGAAAAGTGTCCGGTGTCTGGACGGTAGAACTGAACTCCGACAGCATTCCGCGTTTGAAGATCAACCAGCAATACGCCGCGATGGGCAATTCCGCGCGCAGCGACAGCGACGGACAGTTTATCCGCAGCAATTTGCAGGAAGCCAAATGGCTGATCAAAAGCCTGGAAAGCCGCAACGATACGCTGCTGAAAGTGACACGCTGCATCGTTGAGCAGCAGCAGGCGTTCTTTGAGTTAGGTGAAGAATTTATGAAACCCATGGTGTTGGCAGATATCGCCAGCGCAGTGGAAATGCATGAATCGACGATTTCACGTGTGACGACGCAGAAGTTTCTGCACAGCCCGCGTGGCATTTTCGAACTGAAGTATTTTTTCTCCAGCCATGTCAGTACAGACAGCGGCGGCGAGGCATCGTCAACCGCGATCCGGGCGCTGGTGAAAAAATTAATCGCAGCGGAGAATCCTGTAAAACCGCTCAGTGACAGTAAGTTAGCCACCCTGCTTTCCGATCAGGGAATTATGGTGGCGCGCCGGACTGTCGCCAAATACCGAGAGTCTTTGTCCATCCCGCCCTCAAACCAGCGTAAACAGTTAGTTTGACCTCAACAGAGAAGGAAGACATTATGCAGCTCAACATTACCGGACATCACATTGAGATCACCGATCCCCTGAGAGAATTCATCACGTCGAAGCTCGCCAAGCTTGAGCAGTATTTCGACCGGATAAATCAGGTGTATGTGGTGTTGAGCGTTGAAAAGGTGCAGAAAGTAGCGGAAGCCACTTTGCATGTGAACGGAGGCGAGTTGCATGCCACCTCGGAGCATCAGGATATGTACGCGGCAATTGACGGCCTGGTTGATAAACTGGCCCGCCAGCTGAACAAGCACAAAGACAAACTGAAACAGCACTGACATTCATGTAGCCAACCCTGTGCTACAAACCTTCGGGCATCGGCTTGTGACCTTCGGGAAACGAGCCGATATAGCTTTAAGGGTGAAACAGCGCCAAAGTGAAGATGACATGATTAACGATACTGCAATGCAATTAACGTCGGTGCTTAATGCCGAATGCACCAAAAGCGGCGTTCATTGCGCCAGCAAAAAACGCGCACTGGAAATCATCAGTGAGCTGGCGGCCAAACAGCTAAATTTATCGCCGCAGGTGATTTTTGACGCCATTTTGACCCGTGAACGCATGGGCAGCACCGGGATCGGTGCCGGGATCGCCATTCCGCACGGAAAGCTGGAAGAAGACACTTTACGTGCCGTCGGGGTGTTCATTCAGCTTGAACAACCGATCGCTTTTGACGCTATCGATAATCAGCCTGTGGATTTGCTTTTTGCCTTGCTGGTTCCGGCAGATCAATGTAAAACCCATTTACATACCTTGTCTTTAGTCGCCAAAAAACTGGCGGATAAAGGGGTGTGTCGTCGTCTGCGCGGAGCGCAAAGTGACGAAGAACTGTTCCAGATAATGACTGAAAACGAATAAATTACTGATTCCCGGTTGCGCGCCGGGAAAATGAATTCTGAACACTGAATGCCAGGGGAGTGACACCATGGTGCTGATGATTGTCAGCGGCCGTTCCGGTTCCGGGAAGTCGGTTGCCCTAAGGGCATTGGAAGACATGGGTTTTTACTGTGTGGATAACCTGCCGGTAGTGTTATTGCCGCAGCTCGCCCAGACCCTTGTTGAACGCAATACGTCAGCGGCCGTCAGCATTGACGTTCGCAACATGCCAGAAACACCGGAAGTTTATGAGCATGCGATGTCACAGCTGCCGGAAAGCTTTTCACCACAGCTGCTGTTCCTCGACGCTGACCGTAATACCCTGATCCGCCGTTACAGCGACACCCGTCGTCTGCACCCGCTTTCCAGCAAAAACCTGTCCCTTGAAAGTGCAATCGATGAAGAAGCCGATTTGCTGGAGCCTTTGCGCTCTTCCGCGGATCTGATCATCGACACCTCCGAGATGTCCGTTCACGAACTGGCTGAAATGCTGCGTACGCGCCTGCTGGGCAAACGCGAACGTGAACTGACCATGGTCTTTGAATCCTTTGGTTTCAAACACGGTATTCCAATTGATGCGGATTACGTTTTCGACGTGCGTTTCCTGCCAAACCCGCACTGGGATCCGAAACTGCGTCCGATGACCGGTCTCGACAAACCGGTCGCTGCGTTCCTCGACCGTCATACCGAAGTCCATAACTTTATCTACCAGACGCGCAGCTACCTTGAACAATGGCTGCCCGCGCTGGAGACCAATAACCGCAGTTATCTGACCGTCGCCATTGGCTGTACCGGCGGTAAGCACCGTTCGGTGTATATCGCAGAACAGCTGGCTGACTATTTCCGTTCCCGTGGGAAGAACGTCCAGTCCCGCCATCGCACGCTGGAAAAACGCAAATCATGACGGTTAAACAAACGGTAGAAATCAAAAACCGGTTAGGGATGCATGCCCGTCCGGCGATGAAGTTATTTGAACTGGTACAGAGCTTCGAGTCAGAAGTGATGCTGCGCAACGGCACAGGCATTGAGGCGGAAGCCAGCAGCGTGATTGCATTGCTGATGCTGGATTCCCCGAAAGGCCAGCAGATTGAAATCGAAGCCACCGGCCCCGATGAAGAACAGGCACTGACCGCCGTCGTTAATCTCATCAACTCCGGTTTCGACGAGGACTGATTTAAAGATTAGCCAACGCCTGTCGTTGGCTAAATTCGGCTCAAACAGTCGATCGCAATCGCCTTGAAGCTTTCAAAATTCTCACTGCTCAGCAGCCGGCTCATCGAACGCTCCCGCACAAACGTCACGAACAAATCGTAAATCGCCATCGCCTCTTCGTAATCTGCCTTGCTGATCGCCAGCAGGAAAATCACGTGCGCCGTTTCTCCTTCGCCCCAGGCAATGCCCTGCGGTGATAGCAGCGTGATCACCACGGTTTTCTTCGCCAGCAAACCCAGCGAGTGCGGCAACGCAATACCTTCGCCCAGCATGGTCGAGACAATCTCCTCGCGCTCACACACGGACGGGTAAAACGCCTGATCGACATATCCTTCTGCTTCAAGCTGCGAGCAGACATGGCGGAAAAGCTCCGCCTGCGTCATCGGCTCATTGACGATCATGAAGTGTTTTTCGTCGAAGAATTTTTCCAGCATATAGGGCCGGGTGCGGTCGACCAGCACCAGCTTGCCGAGCTGCTCCATCTGGTATTCCGTCGGGAACGGCGACAGCACCACTACCGGTTTATTCTTCTCAGTAATGCGGGCGTTGGAGATAATAAAATCTTCGTCGATGTGTTCCAGCTTCTCGTAATCGCGCAGCGACACAATCTGCTTCATCACCAGTTGCGGATATTTGCGGCTAATCTGTGCCTGAATCATGCGGATGGTCGAATTACCGGTATCGCAGACCAGCATGACCTGCGGATGGCGCTGGTAGCCGATGTTGTAATGCCGCTCCAGCCCGACGCCAATATGCAGCACCAGAAAGCCGATTTCATTCTCGCTCAGCGTGTACGGCGTGTATTTCCCCCAGCTTGAGACCGCTGCCAGCGTGACGTCATACGCCATCGGATAATGCTGTTTGATATTACTCAGCAGCGGATTGGGGATATTAATCTGGTATTTCACCCGCGTAATCATGGTCTTGATGTGCGTCAGGAGATCAGCTCGCAGCTGCTTATCGCCCTGCAAATCATAGTTATAGTGCGAGTTGATGTACGAAAGAATGTAATCGACCAGCGACTCATCGTCGTCGGCGTTAATGTCCGTCGGTAAAATCTGCTGGACGCGGCGCGCGGCAATATTCACCCGCAGATACGCCTCTTCCGAAGCGGGGATTTCCTTACCGACCAGATTTTTCAGCTCCGCCGCCAGCCGCACAGAAACCTGCTTCACCGCCGGATCACCGTCTTCGGCATCAAAATCTGTCAGCGGATAACCGCCGGTAATGCGTTTAATCGCCACGGCGCAATAGAGGATCAGATATTGCTCGCCTTCATCCGTCAGCTGAATGGAAGACTGCGTCAACAACTGATGCATAAAACGCGTCAGCGGAACTAACGCTTCCGGCTCGAGGCTTTCGGCCTTCAGCAGCGGATTGGTCTGTTCCTCGGCATCCAGCTGAAACAACAAATCGGTCAGACAGGCGCGGATCGCCAGCTCTGCGCCGAACAGTTTCATGCCGTATCGCGGTTTGGTTTCGATATTCAGGTGATAACGCGCCAGATGCTCCCTCACCTCAGCCATATCATTTTGCAGGGTTCCCCGGCTGACAAACCATTCATCGGCCAGATCTTCCAGCTTTAATGAAAAAGCTGAGGTCAAAAAGCGGATCAGCAACGTATTCACCCGTCCGGCGGCGGTGCGCGGCGTCGGGTTCGGTTTGCGTTGCGTTGATTGCTGTAACGACGAAAAGAGCGCCGCATCATCGATGCGCAGCTGGTATCCGCTGCCCCGGCTGTGGACAAACGTCGCGCCGTAACCGGCAATGATTTCATTCAGTGCCGTGATGTCAGCGCGCACCGTTCTTGTCGATACCGCCAGACGTTTTGCCAGCTCATCCTGAGGCAGGGTTTCGGTCTGGAGCGCATCGAACAATTGCGCCAGCCGTTGATTGGGAAATCTCACCATTATTCTTCCATATCGTTGTAACGTAGCCCCGTTCCGGCCTTTATAAGGAAAAGATAGAAACGGGGTTTGGTTCTTTTACACGGGTCTTTCAGGGCGCGATCACCATCTGCGACGGGCTGCCGACGGCCACATAGCCATCTACAAACGTCAGCTTGCCGCTTTCCGCTGATACCTTGAATGTAGTGATGTTATCGCTTCGTTGATTCATTGCGTAAATATATTTGCCGTCCGGTGACAAAGTGAGCGTGCGCGGATAATCGCCACGGGTCCAGGTTTCCCCGCCCCAGGTCATCCCGCCTTCACCGGTCACGTTGATTTGCGCGATGCTGTTGTGCAGACGATTGGCAACGTACAGATGTTTACCATCTTTGCTCAGAACAATGCCCGCGGCGAAGTTCGTGCCTTTGAAACCGGCCGGCAGCGTGGACAAGCTGTGCAGCTCGCTGAGCGTGCCTTTTACGGCGTCAAAGCGATAGCTGGTCAGCGTCGAAGCTTCTTCGTTAATCAGGAAAACGACTTTGCCGTTAGGATGAAACACGAAATGACGCGGTCCGGCGCCTTCCGAAGAGGCCTTAATGAACGGCGGATCGTTGGCTTCGAGCACGCCCGTTTCGCCGTTGAGCTTCCACTGATAAATCCGGTCCAGCCCCAGATCGGTGGAGAACACGAATTTGCCGGAAGGATCGGTGGCGATCATGTGCGCATGCGGGCCGTTATGGTCGCTGATGGCAAAACTGCCTTCCGCCGCGGCCGCCGGTTTACCCGCACCTGCCGGGCCAGAATCCTGCTGGCTGTTGCTGGCATCGCTCAGTTTGCCGCTGGCATCCACGGGGAATACCGCGACCACGCCGCTGATGTAATTAGCCACCAGCAGATGGCCGCCTTTCGGCGTCAGGGACAAATACACCGGCCCCGCGCCCTGCGAATCCACCTGATTAATCAGCGTCAGGCTGCCGTCTTCTGGCGAAATCCGGTAAGCCGCTACCGCGCCGTGTTTGCCGCCGTTGTAATTATCAATTTCACTGCCAATAAACAGCGTTTTACCGTCATGGCTGAGCACCATCTGGGCCTGATTTGGCAACTGGCTGGCGAGCGTTTTATCGCTCAGCGCACCGGTTTTAGGATCGAACTTAAAGCGGTAGACACCTTCCCCGTTGGGGTTGTAAGTGCCGACATACGCGAAATGTGGCGTTGTGGAAGTCATTGTTTTTTCTGCTGCGTAGAGCGGCATGGCCGAAACGGCCAGCATCGCGGAGGTTAAACCTGAAATCAGAAACCAGTTTCTCATACATTTCCTCAAACCTGGGTTGTCAGACAAACGAGAGGCTCAGAGCCCGTTCAGTGGATGAAGGGCGCTGAGTGTTTAACCGCGCAGACGGCTTACCGCGCAGGAAAGGTCAGATTATTCAGCCAATCAGCTTTTTGACGCTGGCCAGCAGGGTTTTCACATCGTCAGGACGGGTATTACCGGTCGCGCTGTCGATAATAGAGCTGTAGATATGCGGGATGATTTTGGTCACGCCTGCGGCCAGCGCGATTTCCATAATCGGCTCGAAGTTTTCCAGATCGATACCGCCGGTCGGCTCCAGCCAGAAATCCTGTTCAGCACAGGCACGCGTCACGGCAGCGAATTCCTCACGGGTTTTCAGGCCGCCCATCGGGAAATATTTCACCGAGCTGCCGCCCATGTCTTTGAGCAGCGCAATCGCTGTTTCCACCGGCACAATCGCGTCACTGGCGGCAGAGCTCAGCGGCCCGGTGTTAATTTTGACGAAACCGACTTTGCCGGTCGGCGAAATCAGGCCGTTGACCACGCTGTCGTTTTGACCAAGCAGCGCACGGCTGGTGCCGACGCCGGTGAAGACCTGATTCACATGCTGCGGCTGAACGTGTTGTGAAATCTGGCTGACCATCAGCGACTGACGCGGATCGCCCGCGCCCAGGCCTACGGACAGCGCGTTTTCGATAAGCGCGGCATATTCCTTCATGTCGGCGACGGCGCTTGCGACATCCGCGTAGTTTTTGGAAAGCACACCGACCAGCACATGCCCTTCTGCGGCTTCGTAGATATCCCGGGCGTTGTCTTTTGACCCTGCCAGCACGTTCAGGCAGACGCGGTCACGGTAGAAATTTGGGGTCAGCTTCATGCTTTCTCTCCACTGAAAAGTTGTTTGAAACGGTCGGCGACGATGGCGAGCTGCGGCGGCGTCACGCTGCGCACGTCGACTTCAATCTTGCCTTCGTTGGCGCGGTAGCCACGGAAGTAAATGGCGATATCGCCGTTTTTCATGGCGTCCACGATGGCTTTGGTTTTCCAGCCCAGAACCGCTTCATCGAAAGTGATTTCGGTACGGGCGATATCGCGCCCCGCGCTGTCCCAGACTACGCGGCCGGTCACGCCATTGATTTCATTCAGGCTGGCAATAAATGGCGTCATTTTGTCGACCATTTCCTGCCCGGTGGTTTTCGGCAGCGTGATGTAACTTTCAATCGCCTGCGTCAGGCCAAGAATGCCTTCTTTGCCGACTTTCATCGCACGGCCGATGCCGCCGGATTGCAGTTTCACCCATTCGACAGCCTGTTTTTTGCCCAGCACCAGGCCGCTGGTCGGGCCCTCGATGGCTTTCGCGCCGCTGTAAATCACCAGATCAGCGCCCATTTCGTAATAACAGGTCAGGTCTTCTTCAGCCGCCGCATCCACAATCAGTGGCAAATTATGTTCGCGGGCAACCTGCGCCGCCTCTTCCACGGACAGAATGCTTTTCTGCACAGAATGGTGGGATTTGATGTACAGAATGGCCGCCGTGCGTGGCGTAATGCAGGCCGCAAGCTGCGCCGCAGAGCATTCGTTGGCATAACCGGCTTCCACTATTTTACCGCCGCCCATCGTCACCATCGTGCCTACCGGCGCACCGAAATTCACGTTGTGGCCTTTTGGCAACACGATGTCGTGAGGGATTTCCAGCGGCGCCGCATGCAGGTTTTCCAGCAGCCAGGCATCATCTTTCACAATCACCGCCGCGACCGACTGCGCAATCCCGGCAGACGCACAGGACACCACCACCGCGTTTTCGACATTCAGCAATTTAGCGATGTAAGCACCGGTTTTGTTCACCAGATCCTTCATCTCGAAATAATGATTCAGGCCAGTATTCACCACCGCCGCCACTTCTTCGCGTGGCGTGGAAACACCGAGCGCCGTCATACGACCGGACGCGTTAATAACCTGTTTCAGCTGATATTTTTCATACAAAGATTGTTCAGAAGACATGAGCAGATTTCCCTTCTTCGGTTAACAGAGTGACACCCGCGACCACGGCAGCCAGAGGTACCAGCAAACTTTCGCCCTTCGCGGACTGACCTTCGGAATCGACAAATACCTGCGGCACAAAACGCTGTTCAAACAGCGTCAGGTCAGCGTCAGCGCCCACTTCGAGACGCCCTTTTGCAGGCAGGCGTAAAGCATCGGCGGCGTGAGAGGTGACGCAATCAATCACCTGCGTCAGCGTCATACCCACGCTAAAGAATTTGGACATCACCGTCGCCAGGCTGTGAACCGGCCCGTTCATGCGGTTGCGGCAGTAAATATCGGAGCTGATGGTGTGGGGCAAAATGCCCTGTCTTATGGCGAGTTCCGCCACTTCAAAACTGAAACTGGCGGTGCCGTGCCCGACATCGAGCAGCACACCACGGCTCAGCGCGCGTTTAATCGAATCGCGCAGCACGCCTTCAGGTGACAGGATCCGGTTCGGTTTGCCGTTATAGCAGTGCGTAATGATGTCGCCGGACGTCAGCAAATCTGCGATTTCATCAAGGTTCGGCGGGTTGTTCCCGATATGAACCATCAGCGGTAAATCATTATTTTCCTGCTGAATTTCTTTCGCGCGAACCAGCGGCTTAATCCCGTTCTGGCCGACGACGCTGCTGCTCATGCGCGCTTTGATCCCGATGATAAAACCGGGGTTGCGCGCAATGGCGTCACGCACGCCAACTTTGTCGATCTGCGCCATATCGGCCAGTTCGTTCTGCGTGACAATGCCGGTGCGGGCGATATTCAGAAACGCAAAGACGTTGGTTTTCGCCTCGCGGGTAATCTTATAAAAATCGTCGACATCATTTGCGCCGGTGCTTCCGGCATCGGCCACGGTGGTGACCCCGCAGGCCACGCCGATCAGGTCAGCGTCGTCATGATAAATCGGCGATTTTGGGTAACAGTGAACGTGGGAGTCGATCCAACCGGCGCTGGCGTAAACCTTGCCTTGGAGGTCGAGTGTCTGGCGGGCGGTGGCGTCGGGTGCCAGCGTGCCGATAGCGGCGAACTTGCCGCCCTGAATTGCAATATCAGTCAGGCTGCCGTCTGTGCTTTTTGCCTGTCGGATGATTAAGTCATACATACGACGTTCTCCATAATCTCAGGCGCCAGAGAAATCCTGACGCCTGATTACTGCTTTCTTATTGAAGTACTTACAGTGATACCGGGAAGATAGCGCCCAGCACCATCGCACCGAGAATGGCACCGCCGGTGATCGGTTTCTGCCACAGGTAGAAACCCAGCGCGCCAAGCAGTGAACCCAGGCCGATTGGAATCGACGCGGCCATCGCGGAGAGGATAATCAACGGCCCGAGGAAGCGGCCGGAGGCGTTACCCGCACCCATCATCACATCCGCACCGTAGGTGGAATTGCTCTGATTGATGGTGAATTTACGCGCCAGAATGATGATGTATCCCACGGCTAAACCGAGGATCAGGCCAGTCACCAGCGAAGCGGCGAAGTTCGCCACCGGGAAGATAATCCCCGCGCCGAGCAACAGTGCCGGAACGCCCAGACCAATACCGGTCTGGATCGCACCGCCGATATCCAGAATACCGACCAGCGAACCTTCGATAATGCGGGCAAACAGGAAACTGGCACCGAAAGCCGCAACCGCGCCATACACGCCGGTATCCATGCCTGAACGCAGCATCGAAACAAACGCCACTTCGTTAAAAGCACCAATGCCGTACAGGTAATACATGTGCGTCCCGGCGAAAACGCCAGAGGACAGCAGACCGACGAAGATCGGGAACGACCACTCGGCGTACCAGAAACCACGTTTGGTTTGTTCTTCCATTGTCATGCTCCCTTACTTGCCGCTGAGTGAGTTGTGAATGCCGTTCAGCCACGCGGGAACATCCAGCATGAAAGACTGCAACAGTTTGACGTCGAAACCGCGGAAGAAGCCGCTGAGTGCGAACAGCGCGATAATCGCCGCCATCATCACTTTGGTGACGCGGTTCCAGCCGCTTTCTTCAACGCCTTTCCCGATCAGAATACCCAGCACCAGACCCGGCACGGCGTTACCCATGATCATCTGCGCCAGACCACCGAAAATGGTGGCCCAGAAACCGGAACGACGTCCTGCATCGATTGCCGCCAGCCAGAAAATGACGGGCATCACGGTGTTCACCAGCAGGTTGGCCGCAGGCACCAGCACTTTAATCGCCGTCACCTGCAACGCCGCAGGTACCGCGGATGCGGTGGTATTCAGGAATGCCACCACAATCATGCCGATGATGCCGCCCGCAATCGCCATCTTGCGCGGGTCATGCATGGTTTCAGCCACATTGCGGTTTTTGAACATCAGGGCAGCGGTCGCCCAGTGAGGGATGATGCGGTGGTCGACGTCCTGTGTGAAAGAACCCGCCGCAACGGAAGAAGCCCAGGCGTTAAAGAAGAAGCCCAGACCAAATGAGAAATGCGAAGCCGGATCGCCTTCACAGGAATTTAATTCCCCAAGAGTACGAAAAGCCCCCATCCCTTGCACGGTAGGCGCGTGGAACATACGTGCAGCACCTGCACCTACCCCCACGCCAACCAGTCCGCCGATAATAAGCGACTTAAATAAAATAATTAAAAACATCAGTATATCCTTGTCATTTATAGCTAACGTTTTTATTTCGTGACAAAAACTACCTGTTCCGTATTAATAACAGTCAGGTTGACGGTAATGTCTAACGCCACGTAATAACTCTTTCTTTCCCTGGCCAGAAAAAAGAACAGAAACTTTTCTCTTTTTACTGATTCTTCGGCCGTAATAACCTTGACGTCCTGCGGTTCGATGCGCAGTAAGACATTATTGGCCGAAGATTTGAGAACCGTCCTCTGAACCTGACTCAGTGCGGAAGAAAAGGCGGCAGCCTTATTTTCGCCCTTTCCTTCAACCCGAACTGTCGTGGTTAATTGTTGCTTCATTACGCCTGACCATACTTCTTGTTATAAGCTTCAACCAGACGCTGACCCAGTTCTTCTTTATCCATAAATCCGAACCCTAATACCAGACAGCCTTCGTTAATTGCCGTCACACCTTCATCCACTGAACGCATTCCGTACTTGGCTTTATATCCGTATTTGTTTTGTGCGGTAATCGCACCGGCGCCGCCGCTGCCGCAGAAGGAAATACCAAAGGTCGCGCCTTCTGCTTTCATCACGTCGCCGAGTTTCATATCGGCTGCCATGCCTGGGACAACAATGGCTCTTCCGCCAGCCGCTTCCACGCCTGCTGCCACTTTCTGGCCTTTACCTAAACGGTCGCCGATCACAACTAATACTTGTCCCATAATTTACTTCTCCAGTTTGGTTAATTCATTAAAACAAAAATCAGGATTATTTCGGTTCGTTGTCTCTTGCGACTTCAAAATGCACCGAGAGCAAATACGCTTCCTCAATCGGTAAATTTCCGAACCAGCTGACCACTTCTTCTGCCATTTTCATGGACTCATCAGAAATTTCGTCAAATAAATCTTTTTCGACTTCAGGCAATGGTTCGCCGGTGATTGAGCGTAATACCATGGCTTTAACGTGTGACGTTAACATCTGCAACTGAACATCTGTGGTGTAGATATTCTTCGCACTTTGCATTGCCTGAATATCTTTTAATACTTTCTCTGTTATTGCAGGAGCATCTTCCAATTCTGTCTGCCCGTTACCCTTCACAGATGCGGTTCCGTTATTCACTCGCGGTTACCTCTCTCCTTGCCTGACTTTCTATTTTCAGTCGTTTATTTCGTCTGTCTTTACCCTAACCCTGGAGAGATTTCCTGTGTAGTGGGTCTTTTTCCAGTTCGAAGTGGAAATACGGTGAGCTGAGCAGATCTAATTCGCAAAACGAAAAGTTAAGTCGTCATATCACTGAGTATTACCGTCTGTAGCAGCGTATTTCACTGGTAATCGGATTTTTCGCAATGCGGATTAATTCCCTCACAACGCTTTCATTTATCGAAAAGAATGCCTAGTATCAAAGAACACATGCAGAACACTGACACCCCCGCGCTCACCCGCGGGGGTGTTGTTTTTTGCCGACCGGCACCCCACTCGCATGAAGCGGGTGATGCAAAAGGAACCATGGAGAATGTTATGAGTAAACCGACACTGATCATCAGCGAACTTGACGCAGAACGCCTGGATACACTGCTGGCGCAACCGGCTTTTGCCAGCAGCCCGGTGGCCGACGCACTGAATGAAGAGTTAGATCGCGCAGAGATTTTGCCACCCGAACAAATCCCGGCCGACGTGGTAACGATGAACAGCAAGGTTCGCTTTACGGAAGGTAAAGAAGGCGAAGAGCACATTCGTACGCTGGTCTATCCGGCGGCGCTGAAAGACAGCAACGAACAGCTTTCCGTGATGGCCCCGCTTGGTGCAGCGTTGCTGGGCTTGCGCGTGGGTGGAAGTATCACATGGAAGATGCCGAACGGAGAAGACAGCCGGATCGAGGTACTGGAGTTGTTGTATCAGCCGGAGGCGGCCGGGGAATTACGGCGTTAAGAGCGCAGGAGTCAGCGTAAGGCTCTGAACAGCTCCCTCCCCTGCGAAGGGGAGGGTTGGGGTGGGGTTTTAAAGAAAAATCATAAAGTTGAGGTACGCTTAAACTTTTTTTTCGCTTGCTAAACCCCCTCCCAGCCTCCCCCTTCGCAGGGGGAGGAGCAAGGAAGGCACATCTGCTATTTAAACTTCTTGTGGTTCTCATTACGCGTAGCCTTAAACCCTTCGGCTTCTTTCTTCGCTTCATCCACCTTGCCGGCTTTCGCCAACGCTGATGCCGAATCAATCTGCCCGATCAGCGTATCCAGCCCTTTGTGGTAATCCTGAATCTCAGGGCTGTCCGGCGCTTTGCCTTTCAGCTTCGGCGGTGTGGCTTTTTTCGCGTCTTCCGCTGCCGCTTTCATGTTCGCCAGGCTGGTCGTCAGTTCTGCCTGATCATTGGTCTTCAGCACTTTGCTGTAGTTATCCGCAATCGTGTCCATGTCCGTTTCTAAATCTGCGGCCAGAACCGCCGTACTGCTTCCTAACAGGGCGATTACCGCCAACGCCATCAGTTGTTTGCGCATATTCTTTTCTCTCTATTGTTATTTATTTGTTAGTTAAAACGACATTGCTTGTAAGGCTTTATAAAAATAGGCTGAGAGAGAGGAAAACGGGATGAATTTTTTGTAAAGAAAGGTAGTAAAGAAGGAAGCAGCGATCGGGCGATCGCTGCCTTTACGTCAGGATTATTCGCCGGCGATTTTCATCGCAGGCAACAGTACGGAGCCGCACTGAATATTGCTGCGGGTTTCAATATCGCTGCCGATGGCAACCATATTGCGCCACATGTCTTTCAGATTACCGGCGATAGTGATTTCGCTCACCGGATACTGGATCTCGCCATTCTCAACCCAGAAACCTGCCGCACCGCGGGAATAGTCACCGGTCACGCCGCTGACGCCCTGACCCATCAGTTCGGTAACAACCAGACCTTTGTCGAGCTTACGCAGCATACCGGCGAAGTCGTCACCCTGACCGGCAATGCGCCAGTTGTGGATGCCGCCCGCATGGCCGGTGGTTTGCAGACCGAGCTTACGCGCGGAATAACAGGTCATCAGCCAGTTTTGCAGCACGCCGTCTTTGACGATGTCACGGCGTTCGGTGCGCACACCTTCGCTGTCGAACGGCGTCGAAGCCAGACCTTGCAGCAGATGCGGATGCTCTTCAATGGTCAGCCATTCCGGCAGAATTTGCTTGCCGAGGCTGTCGAGCAGGAATGACGATTTACGGTAAATACTGCCGCCGCTGATCGCGCCGACAAGATGCCCGAAGAGGCCAGTTGCGACTTCAGACGCGAACAGAACCGGTGCCTGCATGGTCGGTAACTTACGCGGAGCCAGACGCGACAACGTGCGGCGTGCGCACTCTTCGCCGACCCATTCAGGGTCTTTCAGGTCGCTCATTTTACGGGCGATGGAATAGGCGTAATCGCGTTCCATATCGCCTTCATGCTCGGCAATAACCGACGCAGAAATGGAGTGACGCGTCGAACAATAGCTCTGCAACATGCCGTGGCTGTTGCCGAAAACGCGGATGCCGTAGTGGCTGTTGAAACTGCCGCCTTCGGTATTGGTGATGCGTTTATCTGCTTTCAGCGCGGCCTGTTCAGCGCGCGCGGCCAGCTCGATACTGCGATCCGGATCCAGCTCTTCCGGGTGGAAAAGATCCAAATCCGGTGCATCGAAGGCCAGCATTTCTTTATCCGCCACGCCCGCGAACGGATCCGGTGACGTATAACGGGCGATATCCAGCGCAGCCTGTACGGTGCGGGAAATTGCATCCGGGCTTAAATCGGTGGAAGACGCACTGCCCTTGCGGTTCTGGTAATACACAGTGATGCCTAACGCGCCATCACTGTTGAATTCTACGTTCTCAACTTCGCCAAAACGCGTGCTGACGCCGATACCGGTGGTTTTGCTGACCGCAACTTCCGCGGCGTCTGAGCCTGCTTTCGCCAGCTCCAGTGCCTGTGAGACGGCCTGTTCCAGGGTTTTACGCTGCTGCGCAACTTGATTGACTACGTTCATCGGCATGCCATCGCTTATGAGATAAAAGGGATTGTTCTACACTGAATTATGAAGACGAATACCTTTGAGTCTAACAGAGACTCGCCATAATTTCGCTTTCAGTCCGACAGTGTTAAACCGAAGTTGCAACAGAATATAGAGGACTGTGGCATAATGCGGCCGAAGCAATAAAGCACAATCAAACTGACAGGATTACCTCGTTAAGAGGAAGCGCCCATGACAAAGAAAATTGACGACTGGCACGACGACGTTCCGGATAACAACGCGAACGAAGAAGATGATGAGATCATCTGGGTCAGTAAAAGTGAAATCAAACGTGACGCCGAGGCGCTGAAAGATCTCGGTGCAGAAATGGTTGATCTGGGTAATAACTCGCTCGACAAATTGCCGCTGGATGAAGATCTCCGCGCCGCCATCAATCTTGCGCAGAAAATCAAGAAAGAAGGCCGTCGCCGCCAGATGCAGCTGATCGGTAAAATGCTGCGTTCCCGTGACGTTGAGCCGATCCAGACCGCGCTGGATAAACTGAAAAACCGCCACAACCAGCAGGTTTCGCTGTTCCATAAACTGGAAATGCTGCGTGACCGTCTGGTCGAAGAAGGCGACGATGTCATTCCTTCCGTTTTAGTTCTCTATCCGGAAGCTGACCGTCAGCAACTTCGCGCGCTGATCCGTAACGCGCAAAAAGAGAAAGCGACGAACAAGCCGCCAAAATCTTACCGCCAGATTTTCCAGTATCTGCGCGAACTGGCTGAAGGCCAGGACTAAAATAAAAACCCGCCTTTTGAGTCACCGAAATGGCGGGTTTTTTCTTTTTAGCCTTTCGCTTTCGCGGCAGGTTTTTCCAGCAGGTTCAGCCGCAGCTCGCCTTCCAGTTCTTCTTCCGCCTCTTCAAACAGCAGGATCAGCGCACCAAAGCGCCGTTTGCGGCTGGCGTTCAGATTTAAGAAATCAATTTCAACCGGCAGCGCTATACCGCCAGTCACCTCGTCCCAGAGTGCGTCCAGATTCGCGCCGAATTCGTCGGTCAGTTCAAACTGACGGGCAAACTCGCCGTAGAATGCGGGTAAATCCGGGATATGATTAAAATCGAAGCTCACTTTTTTCATCGACATTACTCCACCCGAACAAAATTCTGATAATGGTTACGGCTGACATAAATCAGTCCGTCGCTGGCAAACAGCACGCGGTCAGCGCCGCGGCGTCCGCAGCGATAGTTGATATCTGCCTCACGCCATACGCGTTTGTTAGCCGCCGGTAAACGCCCTTCCCGGTTTGAGAAACGATCCCCGCCGATGGCTTTTCCCGGCAAGACGTCGCACAGATTTCCTGCACGCGCATCCCAGCCCGCTTCCCGTGCCTTTTTCTTGGTGATGTAGTATTCAGGTAGTCTATGATTTTGGCGCAAATAGCTCACCACCGTTTGCTCATCGGTGCCCGAAACGATTGTGCCCTGATTGTATGTCGATTTTGCGACAACGTGCCCGGCAACACCAGCCAGCCCCAGAATGACGACGGCGGCCATGATCAGATTGCGTGAAAAAGTGCGCGAACGCAGCCCGTTAAATGCCTTCATTGACGTCCCTTTTGTAATGCGATAAACCGTCGGTTGCTGATTATTGTTTCTCAAAATTATTTTTTCTCAAAACAGAGCTTCGGGAAAGCGGACTTATAGATTTCCCAAATGTAATGTTTTCACCTGCAAATACTCTTCCAGCCCCAGCACGGAACCTTCGCGCCCCAGGCCAGACTCTTTCACTCCGCCAAACGGCGCGGCTTCATTGGAAATCGCACATTCGTTAATGCCAATCATGCCGCTTTCGATGGCGTCCGCGACGCGGAAAACACGTTGCAGATTCTGGCTGTAAAAATACGCCGCCAGCCCGAAAGGCGTGTCGTTGGCGCGCCGGATGACTTCTTCCTCCGTGTTGAAACGGAAACAAGCCGCCAGCGGGCCGAAGGTTTCTTCATGCGCGACTTTCATATCATCGGTGGCATCGGCAATCACGGTCGGCTGGAAGAAGTTACCGCCCAGCTTATGTCGCTGCCCGCCTTCCATCAGGCGCGCACCTTTCTCCAGCGCGTCTTTGACATGGTCTTCCACTTTCTCCAGCCCTTTGATATCAATCAGCGGCCCGACGATTACGCCATCGTCCATACCGCTGCCGACTTTCAGTTTGCGCACTTCTTCCACCAGGCGGGAAACGAATGTGTCATATACGCCGTCCTGCACGTAGATGCGGTTGATGCACACGCAGACTTGCCCGGTATTGCGGAATTTGCAGGTCACTGCACCTTTGACGGCGGCTTCAATATCAGCGTCATCGAACACGATATACGGCGCGTTACCGCCCAGTTCCATCGACACTTTTTTCATGGTGTCGGCGCTGTTGCGAACCAGCGTTTTCCCGACTTCCGTCGAACCGGTAAAGGACACTTTTCTTACTTTGTCGCTGGCCATAATCGCATCGCTGATAGCCTGTGTATCGCCCGCCACGCCGTTGATGACGCCATCCGGCACGCCCGCGTCTTTCGCCAGCTGCAATAATGCAAAAGCGGAAAGCGGCGTGTTATTCGCCGGTTTGATAAGGCCGGTGCAGCCTGCAGCCAGCGCCGGGCCAAGTTTGCGGGTCAGCATGGCCAGCGGAAAGTTCCACGGCGTGATGGCCGCGACAACGCCGACCGGTTCGCGCGTGGCGAGGATCCGGGAGCCGGATTTCGCCGGAGGGATGATTTCACCGTTGGCTCGTTTGGCTTCCTCGCTGAACCATTGCAGGTAGCTGGCGGCGTAATCGACTTCGCCCAGCGCCTCTTTCAGCGGCTTGCCTTGTTCGGCCACCATCAGTTCGCCGAGAAACTGTTTGTTCTCCAGCATCAGTTCATACCAGCGGTGCAATATCTCCGAACGCGCTTTTGCGGTCGTTTTCCGCCATGCAGGGAAAGCGTCGCTGGCGGCTTTGACGGCAGCTTCGGCCTCGGCTTTTCCGGCCTTCGCCACTTTTGCCACCACATCACCAGTCGCGGGATTCAGGACATCGAAGGTGTTTTTGGCTTCATGCCATTGGCCGCCGGTAAAATAACCGGTCTTGAATAAAGGATGCGCGGACAGTTTTTGAGAATGGGCAGACATTAGGGATCCTCCTGATTTATGCCGTTTAACGCACGGGATTGCATTAAGTATAGCGGCTGAGAAGGAAGCGTCTGTCAGACAGCACTGAGAGACACAGCTCGCAAAGTTGAATGTCATACGTTCACAGCCGGCGTGGCACTCCGTAAACTGTCTGCAATCTGATTCATTTTAAAAAGGAAGAAAGCATGTCGACACGCGAAAAAATGAACATTGGCGAGCTTTATACCGACATGGGCGAAGGACTGCCCGAAGAGCGCCGCGCCGGGAAAGAGCGCGTTTATGATTACAACCTGACCCGACCGTCGGAAGAAGAAAAACGCCAGCGGTTGCTGAAAGACATGATGGGCAGCATCGGCGAAAACGGCTGGATCGAGCCGCCGCTGCGCGTCGCGTACGGCACGCATATTCATATCGGCAAGAACTTCTACGCCAACTTCAATCTCACGGTGGTGGATGACGCCACGGTGACGATTGGCGATAACGTGATGATTGCGCCGAATGTCACACTGGCGACCGCCGGACACCCCGTCGATCCTGAAATCCGTATCACCGGACAACAGTTCTCCCTCCCGGTGGTTATCGAAGATAACGTCTGGCTCGGCACCGGCGTGATTGTGAATCCGGGCGTCACCATCGGCCGCAACAGCGTGATTGGCGCGGGCAGCGTGGTGACGAAATCCATTCCGCCAGACGTGGTGGCAGCAGGCGTACCGTGCCGGGTTTTGCGGGAGATAACGGCGGAAGATCGCGAAGCGTTCTCAAAATAAAAGTCTGAAAGCAAAAAGTAAAAAGGCCGGTGCAGGGTGAACTGCACCGGCCTTTTGCCGTACTGAAAAATCAGGCGAGGAAAGAATGCTGATACCGGTGAAGCAATTCGGTCAGACGCCGCACCGGTTCGGTGACTTTTGGCGGCGCCTCATAGTCGGCGAGTTTTTCCTGATATTCCTCCAGCTCTTTCAGCAGGCGCTGGTAATAATACGTGCGCTTACCTTCGCCCGATGACACCACTTGATCGGCGGTATTACGGATTTTCTTGTGGAATGCGGAAAGCTCATCGTTAACCGGCACTTCCACCTGCTTCATGCGCTGATGCGCAATAATCAGCTGCAACGCCAGACGGTATTTGCCGATGTCATTCGGGAACATCATCAGCAGCTGATTAAGCTGGTGATAAAGCGCAGGAAGATGGTTTTCACGACGGCGATAGGCTTTAGTCGTTAGCGCTGAAACCGCGCTGCTCATGAAGCGGTTAAGCAATGTGCGGCCGGTTTTATCGCGGGATTTATCGCGAATAATCAACAACACCGCCATCGCAATGAACGTACCGATCGCCTGCCCCAGCGCGTTGTCGAGAAACGACGTCACGTTGAATTTCATCGGGTTACTGAGCACCAGGATATTAATGGTGCCCGCCAGCAAACCAAGCATTCCGAGACGGCGTTTCGTGACTTCAATACCGATAAAGAAGGTGAAAATCCCCAGCATCAGGCAAAGCAGGAACAGGCTTTGCTGCGTCGCGGGCATGATCAGCATAAACATCATTGAGCCGACCGGGATCGCCAGCAACATGCCGACGATAAAGTCCATCGCCATGCCTTTCGGATTCGGGGTCCGCATCGCCAGAGATGTCACTACGGCGATAATAATCACGCAACCACTGGCCGACGTCCAGCCGGTCCACAGCCACATCAGGCAACCAATCGCCGTCGACGTAAAGGTTCGCAAACCGTTGACCATCGCGTGATGGCGTTCGGCAGAAACCGGGCGCACCACCACTTCGCCATCCAGCACGCCGCTTTCAACAGTGCTGATGCTGCTGTTGGTCTGCACGCCTTTCATCAGCAATAATGCGCGGGTGCCCGCACCGGCCCAGGCGCTGACGGTCATCAGCACATTATCGCTGTGCATACCGGCAATAACCTGACGCAGTTGTTTCAGCCGCCGGTGAACGTCGCCGACGCTTTCGGCGGGCTCGTCAAACAGGGTTTTCAACTCCGGAAATAACCGCTCCGGCGAAGTTTGCAGAATCAGGTACGTTTCACAGGCCTGCGTGATCATGCTCAGCGACATGCTGTGCAAGGCTTTCAGGCGCCGGTTGCAACGTTGCCAGCGGGACGATTCCATCATCAGGCTGCTGCGCATACCGTTCAGCGCCGTGGTGCTTTTCACCAGGTTATTCCAGGACTTATCGATATCTTCCTTCGCCGCGTTATTCACACAAATCCGCATCAGCGCGAACTGATCAAGCATCAGCTGGCTGACGGCGCGGTCGATATCTTTTTTGATGGAACGTGGAGAAAACAGCAGGTCAGCGACAATCGCACAGCAAATCCCCAGAACGATTTCACTGCAACGCTCAACCGCAAATTGCGGCGTTTGCAGCGGTGAACTGGCGGACGTCACGACAATGATCAGCGCGGTATACCCTGCCAGCCCCAGTGCGTAGGAGTTTTCGATCCGCACCAGTGAAGACCACCAGGTGCAGACACCGGCCCAGATACAGCACAGTAACAGCATGACGACCGGCGCACGCGCAGTGGTAATCACAATCACCAGCGCCGCGATACAACCGATAAACGTCCCGATAACGCGCAGAAAACCACGGTGCCGGATAGCACCGGCAAACGGCTCTCCGCCCGCCACAAGCGCCGGGCCGGAGGTCACAATGGCCGCGGTCATGGCCGACCAGCGTGGCGTTTCGAGTTGCAGATAGAAGCCGAGCACCAGAGCGCCAAGAATGGCAAATGTCAGCTTGAACGCAAACCGTACGCGCGGAATAAGTACGCTATTCATCTTTCCGGCCTTAGCCAAACTCTCTCAGGCGATGCAGGAGGCGAAGGAACGGCGTGCCTTCATCTTGTTTACGATCATGACTGCCGGTGATTACGACGGTGGCCGTCGTTCCCGCCGGGTATGGATGCTGCTGGTCTTTATCGTCGAGCACGATTTTCACCGGCACGCGCTGCGCCAGACGCACCCATTCCAGATTGCTGTCGATAGTCGCCAGACCGTTGGTCGCCGCCGAAGACGAGCTGTTGGTGACCGCCGCCGCGACGCTGTCTACCGTGCCGTGCATAATGCGGTTACTGCCCAGCGGAGTGATCTCCGCGCGGTCGCCTTTTTTCAGGCCCTGCAATTTGGTTTCTTCCAGATACGCCAGAATGTAGAAAGAGTTTTTCTTCACCAGCGCAACGGCGGTAGAACCACGGTTAATGTAGTTGCCCGGATGCACCGTGAGGTTGGTGACCCAGCCATCAGCCGGCGCGACAACCACGGTACGCTCTAAATCCAGTACCGCCAGATCGCGCGCGGCCTGCGCTTTCGCCAGCTGATGCTGCGCGGTTTGCAGTACGTTGTTCGCCTGATCGATTTCTTCCTGCGACATTGCCTGAACACCCAGTTTCACACGGCGTCCGGCTTCGCGTTTTTTCTCGGCGGCCAGCGCCTGATAATAAGCGACGTCAGCGCTCGCTTCGTCCAGCGCCTGCTGATAACGCGGCTGGTCGATTTTGAACAGCACCTGACCTTTGGTCACCAGCTGGTTATCAATCACCGGCACGTCAGTGATTAAACCGGTCACATCCGGCGCTATCGACACAACGTCAGCGGTAAATTTGGCATCACGGGTCCACGGTGATTCGGTATAGAACGCCCAGGCTCTGAAGATTGCGATGACAGCCAGAACGACAAGAATCAGCGTAATTGCATAACGTATTATTTTTATAGAGAAATTTTTCACAACGGCCTCAGACGAACAAGCGGGAAATCAGGTAAAAAAGACAGCAATATAATGCTGTGTTAAACAACGCCGGATGCCAGACAAAGTCATAAATACCAGTCGGTTGTAATACCCGCCGGAGCAGGAAAAACACCACCAGCGCCAGCAGTATTTCAAAAAATACCGGTGGAAACGACAATCCGAAAATCACCATTACCGGAAGCAAACTCATCAAAAATTCCTTACATTATTACCAGCAGCAGTGACGACGGGCAGACCTGCTCGTCCCGCGCACGCATTATTCATTATTTTAGGCAATGCCACGCGTCCCCGGAGATAAATAATTCACTGGGAAGTGCTCAATGAAACTGTGGGGTTGCCAGGGAAGTGTGCGAAGGTAAGCATTGATTCAGGAAATCAGAAACCTGAGTTTTATCGCCCGGACGGGTATATTAGCGTGCTTATTATCAAGTAATCAACGTTCTGTGATCTAAATCACTTTTAAGCCAGAGTTAACAATGGACCGATTAAAACGCATGTCGATATTCGCTCAGGTCGTGGAAAGCGGTTCTTTTACCGCCGCCGCACGACGCCTCGACATGAGCGTTTCCGCCATTAGCCAGACCATTTCGAAACTGGAAAATGACTTACAAATCAAATTACTAAACCGAAGCACCCGCAGTATCGGCCTGACAGAAGCCGGGAAGCTTTACTATCAGGGATGCCGGAAAATGCTGCATGACGTGCGTGAAGTGCATGAACAATTGTATGCCTTCAACAACACGCCAACCGGCACTTTGCGCATCGGCAGCTCATCGACAATGGCACAAAATGTTCTTGCTGCCATGACCGCCGAAATGCTGACTGAATACCCCGGTCTGACGGTCAATCTGGTGACCGGCATTCCTGCGCCGGATCTGATTGCCGACGGTCTGGACGTGGTGATCCGCGTCGGTGCTTTGCAGGATTCCAGCCTGTTTTCCACGCGGCTGGGTTCCATGCCAATGGTCGTGTGCGCGGCGCGCAGTTATCTGGCGCAGCACGGTACGCCGGAAAAACCTGCCGATATGGTGAATTTTTCGTGGCTGGAATACAGCGTCCGTCCGGACAGCGAGTTTGAACTGATCGCGCCGGAAGGTATTTCCACGCGTATCACGCCGCAAGGGCGTTTCGTCACCAACGATTCGCAGACCATGATCCGCTGGCTGAAAGCCGGTGTCGGCATTGCGTACGTCCCGCTGATGTGGGTGATTGAAGAGATTAACGCCGGTGACGTGGAGATTCTTTTCAGAAGCTATCAGTCCGATCCGCGCCCGGTGTACGCGCTGTACACGGAAAAAGACAAACTTCCGCTGAAAGTACAGGTGTGTCTGGATTACCTGACCGATTACTTCAAACGGGTCAGCAAGGTGTATCAGGGATACCGGCATGGCAAGAAAGTGACGCAGTGGAATTGATTTAATCTTCTGAATCACATTTGTACGAATAATCTCATGAGATTAATTTTTCCACTTCAGGGACTATCAATATCCTTTTCCAGACATAAAACTATAAAGGAAATAAATTAATTTCTCTTCTCCGAAAATAATAGCTAGATCGAAAGGTGTATAACCGAAACCACTTTTTATTTCAAAATCGGCGCCAGAGTGCAGTAACAACCTCATCATTTCAAAATCACCCTGCCCAATGGAGTAATGAAGAGCCGTCAAAAAATGCCCGTCATCAGTTGTTGCATTTACATCAACTCCTGCATGTAAGAGACATTTCATTTCAGATATGCTTCTTCTCTTAGCGGCTATATGAATTGGCAACTCGCCATATTCTGACATAGTATTAATGCTTATGTCTTCTTCCTGAAATAATTCATTTAATTTATACATTAAAAGAAGTTCATTCGAGTCAACTATAAATAACTTTCTCTCAAATTCTTTCAAGAATTTAAAAACCTCAACCTCACCTTTTGATTCGGCAAGTTCTGAGGCGTTTTTTCCGAATTCATTTTTAAATCAAGATCGGCGCCATGATCAACTAATAATTTGACGACATCAATATATCCTTTAGATGCTGCCTCTTGCAGTGGGGTATAACCTTGGTCTCCTTGCGAGTTAACATCGACTCCCAGTCCAATTAGCTTTTTAACTATTTTAACCTCACCTCGAGATGCGGCGTAATTTATTGGATATGTTTGAAGAAGATTAGACTTAAAGTGATAATTCTTTGGTTCTTAGAAAAAATCAGGTTAATCATCAGAATAAAAATTTTTCATTTACTTGAAGGCCTACAGTAACGTTTAACATCGGTAGCTGATCTGCGCAATGCATTCAAAACTTCATTTATTTGTGCCGTATTTTGTTGGGAAAACACATCCTTTACCTTCGGCCCAAAAACTAACGTCAATTGTTATAAACCTAGTCAATTCGCTACCGCATATACAAAACAACATTAGTAATGAAAATGATTTTTCTTTAAAAGAAGAAAACCGGCGATATATTTTAAACATATCTGACAAGGTATTTATATCAATGTTTCTTTTTTTGCAAATAAAATCATAACTAAAAAAATTGAGAAAGTAACAAAAAACACGAAAAATCTGGTCATTCAAATATTTAAACCTCGATAAAAATAATGATATAGATACACATGACGAGCAGAAAGCAACATTTAACCAATCTCAAGTTTTTTAGTCATTGCCAATAGCTATTCTTTCTCATTAATATTAACACTTGCTCATTCCTTTCAAATTTTCCAATGATTTTCTCTTTTGAAATTTCTCCTGAAAATTCCCCATGTATGTCTAGAGGGGGTGGCAATGTGAATGTGATTATATCCTTTTCGATTTCTGCTTTCGTAATAACTGGCACAGTAGGCTCACCCTCGCTGGTTTGAAAAATGACATTATATCCATCTTTTGAGTAAAGTATTATCAATTCTTCCCCCAAAAGGTCTCCGGATTCGTTATTAAAATGTAGACTGGAAAAAACTCCTGTGAGTTTAAATGGTTTTTTTGATAATGCCATTGAATCTTTTAAATTAAAACTAAATAAAATAACAATCATTAACGAACACATTATATTTTTTCGCATATTATAAACCTTTAGCTTACTGCCCCGTTAAACGAAGATATTCTTGTGTAGCATTTTGAATTAATGAGTCTCTATCTCCTCCAGGGTCACTATAAAAATGTGGAGGATCTTGTGTTCGGAAATTCCCACCCCAACTAAGTCCTGCAGCCGAAGCTGCAGCAAGAACAATTTGTTGTTGGCTTGCTGGCAGACTACTGTAATTGACGTCCACTGCGAATCCACACGAATGAAGGCTTCGGTCTGCAGGTGTAATTGCATTTGGATCATTGTGTAATGCGGCCTGATGCTGAGGGCTTCGGTATGCGCTGTTAAAATGTAAATTAACGCCATTTTCAGAGGCATAAGAGATAAAACTTTCTACAGCAGGTAAGAAAGAGTCATCTAGATACGTATCACCTAGTCCTGGCAAATTTGCTGATACAAGTGTTAGCCCTAATGGGTCAATTCCTTTGACCGGATCCAGCGGATAAACATATAAATTCCCCCCTCCCATCAACCCAATCGGATCCTGCGTAATATACCGCCCCAGAGCCGGGTCATAATAACGGTGGCGGTTGTAATGCAGCCCCGATTCTTCGTCGTAATGCTGGCCCTGCATTCTTATGGGCTGCCGCAGTTTGTACGGATTA
>NZ_JADOBI010000011.1 GCF_015644585.1 Rahnella laticis
CCACCGAGGTGGCTGATATCGTCTTGTGAGTGCCCACACAGATTGTCTGATAAATTGTTAAAGAGCAGTGAGTTACGCGCTTTCGCTTGCTAACTCGAGGTGGCGTATATTACGCTTTCCTCATTCAGTGTCAACCGTTTATTTTATCCGGCTGCCGCTGTTTTTAATCTTTCCGACCCGGTCACTTCGTGATGTTGTTCACGTTGTTCCCTGTCGATGGAGCGGCATTATAGGGAGTTGAATTTTAATGGCAAGCGAATAAATACAGTTTTATTTCGTTTGCCGTTTTTTTATCCAAAGAACCTTATTTCTGCCCTTTTGCTATAAAGGAAGGCAAAGCAGCAAGGCTTTCCAATACGGCATCTGCTGCAGTTTCACTTTCTGGAGTTACCGGCTTGCCTGTGCGAACTAAAATCTTAGTCCCCACGCCTGCAGCTGCCGCTGCCTGCATATCTTCCAGCTTATCGCCCACCATATAAGAAGAAGCCATATCAATATTGAGCTCCTCTTTAGCCGTCATAAACATACCTGGCAGAGGCTTACGGCAATCGCAAACCTGAGTAAACTCTTTAACGGTACCTTCGGGATGATGCGGGCAGAAGTAGATGCCGTCGAGATCGACACCTCTGTCGGCAAGCGACCAGTCCATCCACTCCGTCAGCGTCATAAACTGATCTTCGGTAAACTTGCCGCGCGCGATACCGGACTGATTGGTCACTAATACCAATAAGAAGCCCATCTCTTTGAGTTTTAGGCAGGCATCAATAACGCCATCGATAAACTGGAAATCATCGATTTCATGTACATAGCCGTGGTCGACATTCAAAGTGCCATCACGGTCAAGAAAGATTGCTGAAACTGGTTGTGCCACGAATTTGCTCCTGATGGCGGGTTAACGGCGTCAGTATCGCATGTTTTCACTGCTCGTGAGAACGCTAACCTGGTTGACTTAGACGTCTAGACGCCTTAGCATCCACGACATGCTTCGGGAAAGTGCTCCCGCAGAGTTAATTTCACCACGTCACGGCAAAAAGACAGAATAAAAAATAATATGATTAAACTTTCAAACATCACCAAGGTTTTCCAGCAGGGCTCGCGCCAGATAGTCGCGCTCTCTGACGTGAGTCTTCACGTCCCTGCCGGGCAAATTTATGGCGTAATCGGCTCATCTGGCGCGGGGAAAAGTACATTAATCCGCTGCGTCAATTTGCTGGAACGTCCGACCAAAGGCCAGGTACTGGTTGATGGTCAGGATCTGATGTCCTTCTCCGAGAAAGCGCTGACCCGCGCACGTCGCCAGATTGGTATGATTTTTCAGCACTTTAATTTGCTGTCGTCACGTACTGTCTTTGGCAATGTGGCACTACCGCTGGAGCTGGATAACCTCTCTTCTGCTGAAATCAAAAAACGTGTTTCAGAGTTGCTGAGTCTTGTAGGCCTGGAAGATAAACATGATGCTTATCCGGCCAATCTTTCCGGTGGTCAAAAACAACGCGTGGCGATTGCACGCGCTCTGGCCAGCAATCCTAAAGTCTTACTGTGCGATGAAGCGACCAGTGCTCTTGACCCGGCGACAACCCGCGCAATTCTTGAATTGCTGAAAGATATCAACCGTCGCCTTGGATTAACTATTTTGTTGATCACCCACGAGATGGATGTCGTTAAGCGCATTTGCGATCAGGTTGCGGTGATCAGCGATGGCAAATTAATCGAGCAGGATAAAGTGAGTGAGATGTTCTCACACCCTAAAACCCCGCTGGCGCAGCAGTTTATTCAGTCTACTCTGCACCTGGATGTCCCGGAAGATTACGCCGTACGTCTGGTTCCTGAACCTGAAGCCGGTCGGGTACCTTTATTACGCCTGGAATTCACCGGTCAGTCCGTTGATGCGCCGCTGCTTTCAGAGGCCGTGCGCCGTTTCGACGTAAACAACAATATTATCAGTGCTCAGATGGATTATGCCGGCGGCGTGAAGTTCGGGATTATGCTGACAGAAATGCACGGTGCAGAAGAAAGCACTCAGGCAGCCATTCAGTTCCTGCATGAAAATCAGGTAAAAGTAGAGGTACTCGGTTATGTCTGAGCCAATGATGTGGTTAATGGGTAGGGGGATTTGGGAAACTGTCATCATGACACTGACCTCTGGCTTCTTCGGTTTCGTTTTGGGTCTGCCTTTTGGCGTGCTGCTTTACGTCACCCGTCCGGGCCAGATTGCTGAAAACAAAAACGTCTATCGCGTGATGTCTGCGCTGGTTAACATTTTCCGTTCTATACCTTTTATTATCCTGCTGGTCTGGATGATCCCGTTCACACGTCTGATCGTCGGGACTTCTATCGGTTTGCAGGCAGCAATTGTCCCCCTGACCGTTGGCGCGGCGCCATTTATCGCACGTATGGTGGAGAATGCGTTGCTGGAAATCCCAAGCGGTCTGGTTGAAGCCTCGCGCGCCATGGGCGCCACACCGATGCAAATCATTCGTAAAATCTTGTTGCCGGAAGCCTTGCCGGGTCTGGTCAACGCAGCCACTATCACGCTGATCACTCTGGTGGGTTATTCCGCTATGGGCGGTGCTGTCGGTGCCGGTGGATTAGGGCAAATCGGTTATCAGTACGGTTACATTGGTTATGACGCAACTGTAATGAATACGGTATTAGTCCTGTTAGTCGTTTTGGTGTATTTAATTCAGTTTTGCGGCGACCGCATCGTAAAAGCAGTCACGCACAAATAATGAAACAACTGCTGTAATAGCTAACCCTGCGAATAATTTTTATCCGCTTATTGAGGAAAGGACATGTCTAATAAATTTAAATCCATTGCAGTTGTCGGCGCACTTCTGGGAGCGCTGGCTTTAGTTGGTTGCGGGCCGAAAGAACAGGATCCTAACCATATTAAAGTGGGTGTGATTGTCGGTTCTGAACAGCAGGTTGCTGAAGTTGCACAGAAAGTCGCTAAAGAAAAATACGGTCTTGACGTAGAGCTGGTGACTTTCAACGACTACGTTCTGCCAAACGAAGCGCTGAGCAAAGGCGATATCGATGTTAACGCCTTCCAGCATAAACCATACCTTGATCAGCAGATTAAAGATCGTGGGTATAAACTGGTTCCGGTCGGCAACACTTTCGTCTACCCAATCGCCGGTTACTCTAAAAAAATCAAATCTATCGATGAGCTGAAAGATGGCGATCAGGTTGCATTGCCAAACGACCCGACTAACCTGGGCCGTTCGTTATTGCTGCTGCAAAAACAAGGTTTGATCAAACTGAAAGACGGTGTTGGCTTGCTGCCGACTGTTCTGGATGTCACTGAGAACCCTAAAAACCTGAAGCTGGTTGAGCTGGAAGCACCACAACTGCCACGTTCACTGGATGATGCAAAAATCGCACTGGCTGTAATCAACACAACTTACGCCAGCCAGATCAACCTGACGCCAGAAAAAGACGGCATCTTCGTTGAAGATAAAGAATCTCCATACGTTAACCTGATCGTTGCGCGTGAAGACAATAAAGACGCTGAAAACGTGAAGAAATTCGTTCAGGCTTATCAGTCTGATGAAGTTAACGCGGCTGCCAACAAGATCTTCAACGGCGGCGCGGTGAAAGGCTGGTAATTCGCGAATGTCAGGAACTCAGTATTTATCCTGATAATTACTCTCGCAAATATTCCTTTCACAAATAAATTCAAGGCGGGCTTATGCCCGCCTTGTTATTTCCTCAATACCTTGGTTCAATAACGCCACATTCTTTCCTGTAAACATATTAAAAAAGCAGAGGACATACCATGCGTGCTTTACCTCTCTGTTTGTCGGCACTTTTGCTGGCGGGTTGTTCCCTGACTCAACACACACAGCCAACAACCACTGCACCTGTTGTTAAAGAAGAGCCAAAACCTGTCAAACCAAAACCGGCTCCGGTTCGCCCTGCCCCCGTCAAACTGTATAAAGATGCTGAAGCTCTGGTCGGAACACCTTTCCGCGACCTGGGTGAAGTTTCTGGCGAGTCCTGCCAGAGCGATCAAAACGATACGCCACCAAGCCTTGCGGCTGCGCGTAAAAGAATGCTTACCCGCGCCTCTTATATGAAAGCAAATGCGGTGCTGCTGCATCAGTGCGAGATCGTCGGCGGCGTCCCCGGATGCTACCAGCAGGCAATTTGTCAGGGTTCGGCCCTGAATGTCACCTTTAAATGACCTCATTTTCTTTTGAGCAAATAGGGACCATTCATTCTCCTTACAAAGAGAAGTTTGCTGTTCCGCGCCAGCCGAGGTTAGTTCAGGATGGTGACGGCGAATTACATCTTCATGCGCCTTATAACCAGCCCGAGGCCGTACGCGGGCTGGAAGATTTCAGCCATTTATGGGTGATGTTCATCTTTCATCAGACAATGGACGGGGGATGGCGCCCGACTGTGCGTCCGCCGCGCCTTGGTGGCAATATCCGTACCGGCGTGTTTGCCACACGTTCAACCTTTCGCCCCAATCCGCTGGGCATGTCGCTGGTTGAACTGAAAGGCATTCGCTGTCAGGGGCAGAGTGTGATTCTGCAACTCGGCAGTCTCGACCTCGTCGATGGCACCCCCGTTGTTGATATCAAACCTTATCTGCCGTTTGCAGAAAGCCATCCTGAAGCCCGTGCAGGTTTTGCCCAACATGCGCCGCAAGCTGATATGCCCGTGGAATTTCTCCCTCAGGCAGAATCTCAACTGGCAAAAAATGCAGAAAAATATCCGCATCTGCGCCGCTTTATTACACAGGTATTAGGGCAGGATCCGCGTCCTGCTTACCGCAAAGGTGAATCTGCTGAGCGGGATTACGCCGTTCGCCTGCTGGAATTTAATGTCCGCTGGCGGGTTGTGGGTTCCCTGAATCAGGTATTGTCCCTCGACGAAGACTAAATTTCCTCTGCGTCTCTTTTGGCAACACCAACTCGCTGGTAAACTAAGCCACTTTTCACGTTTTGGCTGCCACTGGCAGCCCGATTGCAATTTGCAGTGCTAACGGAACCAACACATCATGCGTACTACTCAATATCTGCTCTCTACACTGAAAGAGACGCCAGCCGACGCAGAAGTCATCAGCCACCAGCTGATGCTTCGCGCTGGTATGATTCGCAAACTGGCCTCCGGCCTGTACACCTGGCTGCCGACAGGCTTACGTGTTCTCAAAAAAGTTGAAAACATCGTACGCGAAGAAATGAACAACGCGAACGCCATTGAAGTGTCTATGCCGGTAGTTCAGCCCGCAGATTTGTGGCAGGAGAGCGGACGTTGGGAACAATACGGCCCGGAACTACTGCGTTTCGTTGACCGTGGCGATCGTCCGTTCGTACTGGGTCCAACCCACGAAGAAGTCATTACGGATCTGATCCGCAACGAAGTCAGCTCTTACAAGCAACTGCCGCTGAATTTCTTCCAGATCCAGACCAAATTCCGTGATGAAGTTCGCCCGCGTTTTGGTGTGATGCGTTCTCGTGAATTCCTGATGAAAGATGCCTACTCGTTCCACACGACGCAGGAATCCCTTCAGGAAACTTACGACGCGATGTATGCGGCTTACAGCCAAATCTTCAACCGCATGGGTCTGGATTTCCGTGCTGTGCTGGCTGATACCGGTTCTATCGGTGGCAGCGCGTCCCATGAATTCCAGGTACTGGCACAAAGTGGCGAAGATGACGTGGTGTTCTCTGACTCTTCAGATTTCGCTGCCAATATCGAATTCGCAGAAGCGCTGGCTCCGGCTGCACCGCGTGCCGCCGCTACGCAGGAAATGCGTGTGGTGGAAACACCCGATGCGAAAACCATCGCTGAACTGACAGAACAGTTCCAGGTTCCGGTTGAGAAAACCGTGAAAACCCTGATGGTACACGCGACGGCTGAAAGTGGTCATAAACTGGTTGCTCTGCTGGTTCGTGGTGATCATGAACTGAACGAAATCAAAGCTGAAAAACTGCCGCAAGTTGCTGCTCCGCTGACTTTCGCAACTGAAGCTGAAATCCGTGAAATCGTTGCAGCAGGTCCGGGTTCACTCGGCCCGGTTAATCTGCCAATGCCAGTTGTTGCTGACCGCACCGTTGCCGCGATGAGCGATTTCAGCGCTGGCGCAAACATCGACGGTAAGCATTACTTTGGCATTAACTGGGATCGCGATGTTGCGCTGCCAGAAGTGGCAGATATCCGTAACGTAGTTGCCGGCGATCCAAGCCCGGACGGTCAGGGTTCTCTGGTCATCAAACGCGGTATCGAAGTTGGCCACATCTTCCAGCTGGGTACTAAATACTCAGAAGCAATGAATGCGACAGTTCAGGGTGAAGATGGCCGTAATCAGGTCATGACCATGGGCTGCTACGGCATTGGGGTGACCCGCGTGGTCGCTGCGGCTATCGAACAGAACCACGATGACCGTGGAATTATCTGGCCGGATGCTATTGCCCCGTTCCAGGTTGCGATTCTGCCAATGAACATGCACAAATCTTTCCGCGTGAAAGATGCGGCGGAAGCGTTGTACAAAGAACTGCGTTCACACGGTATCGATGTGATCCTCGACGATCGTAAAGAGCGTCCGGGCGTCATGTTTGCAGACATGGAACTGATCGGTGTTCCACACCACGTGGTGATTGGCGATCGTAATCTGGACGCCGAAGAGCTGGAATATAAAAACCGCCGCAGCGGTGAAAAACAAATGATCAAGCAAGGCGATATTGTTGAATATCTGCTGAGCCAGATCCCGCGTTAATATTTTAGCGACAAACGTTCGCCCATAAAAATGCCCGCATCGCGCGGGCATTTTTGTTTGTGTAATCCGATAAAAGCTTAAAACCTAAGGGCAAACCTTATTGGCATCAAAGCTGATATTCTTATCCGCAACAACCGCCCGTTGCATCTGCCCCTCTTTCATTGACGGTTCTGTCATAAAATGACCGTCCATCGAGATGAAGACCAGCTGGTTCGGCGCTTTACGCGCAGCAAGATAACCGGCTTCCAGCGTTTTATTGGCGGACATCGGGAAAATATTTCCCGTTGCGCAATCTTTAAAAGAGGCCGCATCGGCGCTGTATTGCATCATGCCGGTCAGTGCCATTGGCGTTTTAGGCAGGCTCTGCTGCACAGGTTTCAGCGTGTAGTTGAACGAAGAAACGATCGGCTCACCGCTGTGATCAAGCATTTCCAGATTTTCATCTTTTGGATGGAAATAGCGCTTCTCGCCACGGCTGTCAGTCAGCACCAGTTTATCTGCCGTACGCGCCCAACGGCCGTAGCTGGCGAAGCTCTGATCGCCCTCTTTGCTGCCCTGATACACTTCCTGCAAGATGTAAGTGCCGTCCTGTTGCAGGAACAATGAGGTTTTTAAGCCGCTGCAATCTGCGCAAGGCAAAACACCGCTGTAACTTTGCTGCATCGCCTGAAGCGGTTTTTCATGATTGAAGGCAGCGGTGTGGCAGCCGAACAGTGACAGCGCCCCGAGCGCCAGCACTGCCGTGATAATGATTTTTTTCACAGTTTCTCCCCTACTGCTTTTTCCTTGTGCTGCGATAAAGATTGTCCTGCAACACGATTTAAGGCTGACGAATTTTGCCTCGTAATGCTTTTGTGGCACCTTTGCGCACCTTACTTTCTACGCGACGAATTTTGGACCCTTTGGTCGGCTTCGTCGCCCGGCGAGGTTTTTCTACCACCATCGCCTGCGAAATCAATGTACTCAGCCGGGCTACAGCGGCTTCGCGGTTCTGCTCCTGACTCCGGTATTCCTGGGCTTTAATAATTACCCACCCGTCGGCAGTAATAGAGTGGTGATTGAATGCCAGTAACCGCTCTTTGTAATATTCTGGCAAACTTGACGCTTTAATATCAAAGCGTAAATGGATCGCCGTTGATGTTTTATTGACGTTCTGACCACCATTTCCCTGCGCGCGGATCGCCGTTAATTCGATTTCGCTGTCAGGGATTTCCAGTTTTCCGGAAAGGATTAGCACGCTGATTACCTTCCGTCATTTCCGGCAAACTCTTTCCATTCAGAAAAATGAATTTCCAAATTACTCTGAGCATCGGAAAGCCAAATAGTTCCATCCTGTAAAGTTGCCTGTAAATCCATGGTTCGGCTGCCAAAAGCGGTCAGCTGATTCAGAAGCTCGTCTTCTAAATATCGAATGCGAAGGTTGTTAAAACCTCTGACTTTTCCTTCGATTTGCGACCACCAGACTTTTGCCGCTCTCTCACCATAAGCGTAAAGTACGACTTCGCGCGATTGGTTACAGGCCTTTTTCAGACGCTTCTCATCCGGCAATCCTAATTCAACCCATAATTCGATGCCGTTATGATCGTTTTTACGCCAGATTTCAGGTTCATCTTCCGCACTTAATCCGCGGGTAAAAGTCAGGCGTTCATCTGCATGATAAATCCATGCCAGCAGACGCAGCATCATTCGTTGTTCTGTTTCTGAGGGATGCTGGGCCAAAGTCAGGTTGGCGTCATGAAAGAAATTACGATCCATATCAGCAATATTGATTGCTGCTTTATAAATTGTTGCTTTTAGCGCCATGGGAAACCTCTTGATATCAGACGCACAGTGTACTTGAAAGCGTCCTGCCTAAACCAGTTTTCCCCCGATGGACCTTCTGAATAAAGGCTGTACGCAAACGATTTACCTTTACAGGCCTGCTAATAACTCACACTCTCCTGTGCTATAGTCGTTAAATACTGAGAGTTTATCTTTCTGCGCTTTCCTCAGGGGGATACGCTTTTTAGGGAGAACTTATGCAACAATACTGTGAGTTGGTACGCCGTAAATATTCTGAGATCGCCAGCGGCGATCTCGGATATGTGCCCGATGCGTTGGGTTGTGTATTGAAAGCATTGGACGAAGTGGCAGCGAATGCTGAGCTTCCGTCTTCCGTTAGGGACCAGGCGGCCTACGCCGCCGCTAACTTATTGGTGAGCGATTATGTCGATGAATGATGAGTACCAACCCATCAATTGTGATGACTACGATAATCTCGAGCTCGCCTGCCAGCATCACCTGGTTTTGACGCTGAAGCTGCGTAGCGGAGAAGTCGTTGAGGCAAAAGCCAAAGATTTGTTAATGCGTAAGAAAGTGGAGTATCTGGTGGTCGAGGCCAGCGGAGAACAACGCGATCTGCGGCTTGACCATATTGAAAGCTTTAGCCATCCGGAAATTGGCACGGTGGTCGTGAGCGCAGAATAAGCGAAAACCTCCGTCACTATGACTAACGGGCAATCTCAGGGTTGCCCGTTTGCATTTCTGCAACCGACCCATTTCCTATTTAAGCGGCGTCAGACTGGCATAGTAGGCTGCCAGATCACTGATATCCTGCTCAGACAGTGATGACGTAAATGCCTGCATGACACCCGCCTGCCCGCCGCTGCGTTCTCCTTTCTGATAAGCACGCAGCGCCAGTGCCAGGTAGTCTTCATTTTGCCCGGCCAGATTAGGGTAAATAGCATTAACCGCTTTTCCTTTTGCGCCGTGGCATGCCGCACAGCTTGCCGCTTTAGACTGACCATCAGCACTGCTTCCCTGAGCCAGAACCGGTGAACTCAGCAATATCAGCGGCAATACCCCTGCCATTGCCCGCAACAAAACTCTCAGCATTACAACTCCCCAAAATTAACTGCTTTCTATTTTATTGGGCAACGGACCATAACAGCCGCCATTGCTCTTCGTTATTTTCAGCCAGTGCCTGACGGGTGATAAACCAGCCAGGCGCAGCAATAAGCTGTTCATTGTAATAAACCAGCGGAATGCGATCCCGTTGCCAGGGCGGCACGCCTAACTCAGACCACAACTTTTTCGCCTGACGGGCACGATCGCGCCCAACCTTTTCAATCATCCCGGAAGCATGGAAGCGAACGGTGATCGTTTCCCCCGCGCGCGGCTGACGGATGACACAGTTTTCATCACCCGCATCACGAATTGCAGAAACTGATAAAACACCCAGAGCGTCAGGCAACAGAAGTTTGTCAGCAGGATCCCAGCTGATGATCTGATCTTTGAGGGATGAATATTGGGGCAACAGATACAGACGCTGGCGAAAACGTCGCACAACAAGACTCCCAAGCTGAAGCTGCGCCTGTGCATCTTCACGGCTTAACGCCACTTCGTCCCAAACTCTCTGGAGCTGTTCGCGGGAAGGCATTTTTGCTCCCCGTCCAGCCAGCCAGCGGCGCAGCAGCGCGAAACGTCTTGCCGCCGAGAAACTCTCCATGCCCTCAACGGATAAACTCCCCTGTTCATCTGTTAATGCAGTCAGGGACTCACTGAGCAGTTCATCCAGCAGAGATTCCTGTTCCGCGCACAACGAAGCGCTGCGGGCGGTGGATTGCGCAAAGTGTGGCCAGCGCGCATAGAGCGGAGGGAGAATATCGAGTCGCAAAAAATTACGATCGAAACGGGCATCACGATTGCTGTCATCCTCGATCCACGTCAGCTGGTGTTGATCTGCGTATTCCTCAAGCTGATCCCGGCTGAGATCGAGCAACGGCCGCATCAGCCGATAGCCCAGCTCCATGCTGTCCGCGCTCATCGCCGACAAACCCGCAGGGCCACTGCCGCGTTTGAGCGCCAGCAAAAACGTTTCACACTGATCGTTAAGATGTTGCGCTGTCAGTAAGACTTCCCCTTCTTCCAGCTGTGTTGAAAATGCCTGATAACGCGCAGCTCTTGCTGCCGCTTCAATCCCGCCATCACGGGCATTTACCTGAACCTTGATGACCGACAGCCCGATATTCCACAGCTGACAAAAATCATGGCAATGCTTCGCCCAGTCATCCGCAAACTGGCTTAATCCGTGATGCACATGTAATGCCCGCAGCCGTAAGTCCGGGATCTGGTTGTCCCGCAACTGTGCAAGACCAGCCAGCAAAACGGTTGAATCCAGACCGCCGCTAAATGCCACGCAAAGTTTTCGCGCAGAGCCAATTTTGGTGCGCAGATGTTCAGTCAGAAACAGTGCTGACGGATGACGATTCATGAGATTACCGGGATTCGTAAAGCTCTAACGGCAGGCCGTCGGGATCGGTGAAAAAAGTAAACTGTTTGCCGGTATAAGGATCTGTTCTCACCGGTTCGCAAGAGACACCGGCTGCGTTCAGCACACTGACGGACTGCCCGATATCTTCAACGCTGAACGCCAGATGGCGCAAACCGCAGGATTCAGGCCGGCTTGGACGGGCAGGTGGATTCGGGAAGCTGAACAACTCAATCGTATACTGGCCGTTCAGTGCCAGATCGGCTTTCCAGGAATCACGTTCCTCGCGGTAAAACTCGCCAAGTAAGGTAAACCCAAGAATATCGCAATAGAAATGTTTACTGGCCTGATAATCAGAACCAATGACCGCGATGTGATGAACCTGACGAAGATTAAGCATGATGATTTCCTGTTAATTCCTGCTGTGCACGTTACTCAGGGTGTTTGCAGACGTCAATAAAAAGCCCTCACGAAGAGGGCGGTTTGTTAACCCGCTTCCGGGAGTTTTAAAACTTTTACCAGATAGCGTCCGTCTTCTGTGAGACGGGTTCCATGAATATCCGTTTCAAATCCCGGATAACGCTCACCGATAGAACACAGCATGATCAGAAAATCGAGAACGGCCCGGCTCTCTTGCGTAATCATCTCACCGGGCATCACCACGGGCACGCCCGGTGGATACGGCAGAATCATATTAGCGGACACTTTGCCAATCAGTTCGTCAATGTCGCACTCATCGATATACCCGCGCACCTGATGCTGGAACATTTCATATGGCGTCATTTTCATTTCCGGCAATACATCAAAAGCCTCGATCATCAGACGCGGAAGATCATGGCGGACAATCAGTTTGTGGATCCCCTGAGCCAGATCCTGAATGCGCATATTACGGTAGAAATCCGGATCTTCCGCATAGAGGTCCGGAAGCATATTTTTGACCCGAAGATTAAGATCATAGCTGCGTTTGAAATCTGTCAGCCCGCGCATCAGGCTCATGGATTTGGTTTTATCAATACCAATACTGAACAGGAAAAGCAGATTGTACGGACCCGTTTTTTCCACCACTACGCCGCGCTCATCAAGGAATTTCGCCACCAGCGCCGCCGGGATCCCCTCTTCTTCAAGTTTGCCCATTTCATTCATACCGGGCGTCAGGATCGTCACTTTGATCGGATCCAGATACATATGATCGGTATCCGCATCAGCAAACCCATGCCAGTTCTGATCAGGATTCAGCGGCCAGCACTCTGCTTCATCAATATGCTCAGGTTGCCAGATATCGAAGAACCAGCCGTCAGTTTCTTCACGCAGCCGTTGTATCTCTTTACGGAAATGCAGCGCACGTTCCACAGAACGGTTGATGAGCCGCCGTCCGGGATTTCCGCGCAACATAGCCGCCGCAGTTTCTGCCGACGCCACAATGCCGTAGTTCGGCGATGTGGTGGTGTGCATCATGTAGGCTTCATTAAAGGTGCTTTCGTTGTAGTCGCCTTTAATGTGGATCATGGAAGCCTGTGAGAAAGCCGCCAGCAATTTATGCGTCGACTGCGTTTCATAAATCACTTTGCCGGGAACCCGCTCGCCGCTCATTCCACTTTTGCCATCATAAATCGGATGGAAATTGGTGTAAGGCACCCACGCGGAATCAAAGTGAATCGACGGTACATCCAGCGTGCTTTTGATGTAGTCCGTGTTGTAAAGCAGCCCGTCGTAGGTGGAATTAGTGATCACAGCATGCACGGGCCAGGTGGCATTTTCGGTCTGCGCGATCTTCTCTTCGATGCTTTCACGTGTGAATTCCCATTGCGGGATTCCGCCCAGAATACCGTAGGCATTGCGGTTCGGACGCAAGTACACCGGCACGATGTTGGTCATCATCATCAGATGCGCCAGAGATTTGTGGCAGTTTCGGTCAATCAGCACGGTGCTGCCCGCAGGCGCGGCGTACATCCCGACAATTTTGTTTGCCGTGGATGTGCCATTGGTAACGATATAGCTTTGCTCCGCCCCAAATGTTCGCGCGATGTATTCCTCCGCCTCTAAATGCGGGCCGGTATGGTCGAGCAGAGAACCGAGTTCCGTTACCGAAATCGACACATCCGCTTTCAGGGTCTTAGCCCCGAAGAAGTCATAAAAAAGCGTCCCGACCGGGCTTTTCAGAAAGGCCGTACCGGCCATATGTCCGGGCGTACAGAAGGTATATTTCCCTTCTTCCACATAGGTAAATAACGCTTTGGTCAGCGGCGGCGTGATGGTATCGATATATTCATCGGTGTACTGACGGATACGCTTGGCAATATCATCGGCAGCAGCCAGAGCATACTCGAAGAAATACAAGACCATGCGCATCTCATTAACATCAACGTCCAGCGTGGAGTGCGTATTGATGAACGCGTAAAGCGGCAGGTATTCATTCAGTTCATTGATTTCCGTACACAGCTCTTCACTGTGCTGGTCCCAGTCGAAAATCGCCCCGCAGATACGGGCATTATTTTCGATGAGTTTCAGTAAGTCGGCACGATCGCGCGGATAAATAATCTGGAATCCGAGAAGCGTCAGCGCGCTATCCAGTTCACGGATTGGCTCATCTTTATAGTAGGCCCCTTCCGGGCGCATGATAGCGATAATATTCATCTGACAAATCCTTCTGTTGTATATCTCTCAGGTATTTATAGAAACACGGTTAACGGACGCTGTGTACCCTTTACCACCGGGTTTCGACCAAAAAGAGGGAATTTAAGAATGCAGGAAAATCTGAGAGGAAAAAACGGGTAATAAAAAAGGCTATGCCGGAGCATAGCCTTTCGCAATACATTGCTGATATCAGCAGTAACCGTAAGTCATCAGACGCTGATAACGACGGTTGCGCAGTTCTTCAGTGCTCAGAACATCCAGATCGCTCAGGTCAGCTTCCAGTTGTGCACGCAGAGAAGCGGCCATCGCCTCAACGTTACGATGCGCGCCACCCAGAGGTTCCGGGATCACGGAGTCGATCAGTTTCAGCTCTTTCAGACGCGGGGCAACAATCCCCATCGCTTCCGCAGCCAGAGGCGCTTTATCTGCGCTTTTCCACAGAATCGACGCACAGCCTTCCGGTGAAATTACCGAGTAGGTGCTATATTGCAGCATGTTAACTTTGTCACCCACACCGATTGCCAGAGCACCACCGGAACCCCCCTCACCAATAACGGTGCAGATAACCGGGACGTTCAGGCGCGACATTTCGCGCAGGTTGCGGGCGATCGCTTCAGACTGGCCACGTTCTTCCGCACCCACACCAGGGTATGCACCCGGGGTGTCGATGAAGGTGATAATTGGCAGTTTGAAACGTTCGGCCATTTCCATCAGGCGTAACGCTTTGCGATACCCTTCAGGTGCAGGCATACCGAAGTTACGACGAATTTTCTCTTTGGTTTCACGGCCTTTCTGATGACCAATGATCATCACAGCACGTTCGCCCAGACGAGCAATACCACCAACGATAGCTTTATCGTCCGCGAATGCACGGTCACCCGCCAGTTCATCAAAATCGGTAAAGATATGTTTGATGTAATCCAGGGTATAAGGGCGACGAGGATGGCGCGCCAGTTGGGCAATCTGCCAGGCGCCCAGATCAGAGAAAATCTTACGGGTCAGTTCAACGCTTTTCTCGCGCAAGCGTGCAACTTCTTCGTCCAGATTAATATCTAATTTTTCGTCTTGACGGCTGACTGCAGTCAGCGAGTCAATTTTCGCTTCCAGTTCCGCAATCGGCTGTTCAAAATCAAGAAAATTCAGACTCATAGCATTCCTATTTTAGTCAAATTCCAGTTCCACCTGCTCACTACCGACCAGGCCTCGCAAATCCAGCAACAGTTTGTCCGTTGGCGTAACACGCCATGACGCCCCGAATCGCAGCCGGGCTCTTGCATTTTCTCGTTGGTAATACAGATGCACTGGTATCGTCCCCGATCGGTGAGGTTCCAACGATTGGCGGAGACGGTTCAAAAGCTGGTCATCAATTTGCCTGTCAGTCAGCGAGATAGCAAGACCGCGAGCATATTTTTCCCGTGCTTCACTGATGTCCATTACATCGCGGGCCATCATTTTAAGCCCGCCACTGAAGTCATCAAAGCTGACCTGTCCTGTGGCGATAAGGATACGGTCTTTTTCCAATAAATGCTGGAATTTTTCCAACGCTTCGGTGAACAACATCACTTCGAGACGACCGGAACGATCGTCAAGCGTACAGATCCCAATGCGGTTACCGCGTTTGGTGACCATGACGCGAGCAGCGAGAACCAACCCCACTGCGACGGTCATTTTGCCCCGATCCGTCGGGTGCATATCTTTCAAACGCTGGCCGCCGCCATAACGTTCAATCTCTTTCAGATACTGCGTGATCGGATGCCCGGTCAGATACAAGCCGAGCGTTTCCCGCTCGCCGTCGAGCACCGTTTGTTCCGGCCACGGCATCACGTTTGAGTAAGATTTCTCAACCTGTTCAGGCGCTTCGGCCAGAACACCAAACATGTCCACCTGACCAATCGCTTCCGCCTTCGCGTGCTGATCGGCCGCTTTCAGCGCGTCACTAAGAGAACTCATCAGAGCGGCGCGATGCGGCCCAAGCCGGTCAAAAGCGCCGGACATAATCAGTTTTTCGAGAATGCGTTTGTTCAGCTTTTTAACGTCGGCACGCGCGCACAAATCAAACAACTCTTTGAAATAGCCGCCTTCATTACGCGCTTCAATAATCGCTTCAATCGGGCCTTCACCCACGCCTTTTATCGCGCCGATGCCGTAAACGATTTCACCTTCGTCGTTGACGTGGAAGTGATACAGACCGCTATTGATGTCCGGGGGCAGGATTTTCAGGCCCATACGCCAGCATTCATCCACCAGCCCGACAACTTTCTCGGTGTTATCCATATCCGCGGTCATTACCGCCGCCATGAATTCGGCCGGATAGTGCGCTTTCAGCCACAACGTCTGGTACGACACTAAAGCGTAGGCGGCTGAGTGAGATTTGTTAAAGCCGTAACCGGCAAATTTCTCTACCAGGTCAAAGATTTTAATGGCCAGTTCGCCGTCAACGCCGCGTGATTTAGCGCCATCTTCGAAGCCGCCGCGCTGTTTAGCCATTTCGACCGGGTTTTTCTTACCCATTGCACGACGTAACATGTCTGCGCCGCCCAGCGAATAACCCGCCAGAACCTGCGCAATCTGCATAACCTGTTCCTGGTACAAAATGATGCCGTAGGTCGGCTCCAGTACCGGTTTCAGGGACTCATGCTGCCACTGGATATCGGGGTAAGAAATCTCTTCACGACCGTGTTTACGGTCGATGAAGTTATCTACCATTCCCGACTGTAACGGCCCCGGGCGGAACAGCGCCACCAGTGCGATCATATCTTCGAAGCTGTCGGGTTTGAGGCGTTTGATCAAATCTTTCATGCCACGGGATTCAAGCTGGAAAACCGCAGTGGTTTCCGAGCGTTGCAGCATGTCGAAACTTTTCTTGTCATCAAGCGGGATCGCAGCGATATCCAGCGGTGCTTCACCCGCTTTTGCACGGCGCGCGTTGATCATTTCCAGCGCCCAGTCGATGATCGTCAGCGTACGCAGGCCCAGGAAGTCGAACTTCACCAGCCCGGCATATTCCACGTCGTTTTTATCGAACTGTGTAACCGGATGATTACCTTCGGCGTCGCAATAGAGCGGCGCAAAGTCGGTAATTTTCGTCGGCGCTATAACCACACCACCGGCGTGCTTACCGGCATTTCGTGTAACGCCTTCCAGCTGACGCGCCATGTCGATAAGCGACTTAACTTCTTCATCCGCCTCATAAATTTCAGGCAACTGAGGTTCAGCAGCAAACGCTTTTTCCAGCGTCATACCCGGATCCGGCGGAACTAATTTCGAAATGCGATCGACGAAACCGTAGGGATGACCCAGCACGCGGCCCACGTCACGGATAACTGCTTTCGCCGCCATCGTACCAAAAGTAATGATCTGTGAAACCGCTTCGCGACCGTACATTTCCGCGACGTGATCGATAACCCTGTCGCGTTTTTCCATGCAAAAGTCGACGTCAAAGTCGGGCATGGAAACACGTTCAGGGTTAAGGAAACGTTCGAACAGAAGATCGAATTCAAGGGGATCCAGATCCGTGATTTTCAGCGCATAGGCCACCAGTGAACCCGCACCGGAACCACGTCCCGGCCCGACCGGCACGCTGTTATCTTTCGACCACTGGATGAACTCCATAACGATCAGAAAGTAGCCCGGGAAGCCCATCTGGTTGATAACTTTGAGTTCGATATCCAGACGTTCGTCATATTCAGGGCGACGTTGCGCGCGGACTTCAGGATCCGGGAATAAAAACTCCAGGCGCTCCTCCAGCCCGATTTTTGATTTTTCGACCAGAAAATCAGCCGTGGTCATTTCGCCCGTCGGGAACTGCGGCAGGAAATACTCGCCCAGACGGATCGTGACATTACAGCGCTTGGCGATTTCCACGCTGTTTTGCAGCGCTTCCGGGATATCTTCGAACAGCTCACACATTTCATCTTCACTGCGCATGTACTGCTGCGCGGTGTAGTTTCGCGGGCGTTTCGGGTCATCAAGCGTAAAGCCATCGTGGATTGCTACGCGGATCTCATGGGCATCAAAGTCCGTCGGAACCATAAAACGCACGTCGTTGGTGGCCACAACGGGCAAACCGCGCTCCGTCGCCAGCGCCACGGCGGCATGCAGGTAGTTTTCTTCCTCTGCGCGACCGGTGCGGATCAGTTCGAGATAATAACGATCGGGGAAATATTGCTGATAGAACTCCAGGCATTGCTCAACCTGCGGGCCATTTCCGCGGATCATGAACTTGCCGACATCGCCCATTTTTGCGCCGGAAAGCAGGATCAGCCCTTCATTCAGCTCTGCCAGCCACTCGCGGTCAACAATCGGGCCCGCCGCGCCATAGCCGCGCTGATAAGCACGGGAAATGAGCAGGGTCAGGTTCTGATAACCCTGATTGTTCATCGCCAGTACGGTCAGTTGCGCGAGTTCATCGCCGAGGATTTCACTTTGAACATTCAGGTCTGCGCCGATAATCGGCTTAACGCCTGCGCCGTGCGCCGCACCGTAAAATTTAACCAGCCCGCACAGGTTGGTGAAATCGGTGATAGCCAGAGCAGGCATGCCGAGTGACGCTGCGCATTTCACCAGCGGACCCACTTTCGCGAGGCCATCCACCATGGAATAGTCGCTATGTACGCGCAGATGAATAAAACGAGGTTCGGCCATATCCAGAGTCCAGAAATATGTGAATTAAGAGTTTATGTGCCCCGCCATTTTATAAATAAAAGTCAGGGGCAAAAACAAAGTGACGCGCTAGGCCAGCCCGAGTGCGCGTGTTACCGGCGCAAAACTGCGGCGGTGATGTACTGTCGCACCAAGCCGGGCGAGGCTTTCAAGATGCACCGGCGTCGGATAGCCTTTGTGCTTTGCAAAACCATATTCAGGGAACTGCAAATCCAGTTCAACCATTTCGCGATCGCGGGTCACTTTGGCAAGAATGGATGCCGCACTGATTTCAGCGACTTTACTGTCGCCTTTCACCACGGCCTGTGAGGCCATCGGCAGTTTCGGGCAGCGGTTGCCATCAATCAGCACCATATCCGGCGTCAGTGCCAGACCGGCGACGGCTCTTTGCATGGCCAGCATCGTGGCATGCAGGATGTTCAGTTCATCAATTTCATGCGGCTCTGCCCGTCCGAGACTCCAGGCCAGCGCCTTTTCTTTGATTTCGATGTATAACGCTTCGCGACGTTTTTCGGTGAGCTTCTTTGAATCCGCCAGCCCCATAATCGGGTTGGCAGGATCGAGGATCACCGCAGCCGTCACCACTGCGCCGACCAGCGGGCCGCGGCCAACTTCATCCACACCGGCAATACACACGGCCTGCGGATAAACAAATAATTCACTCATCGGTTTGCCAGCTCCATTACGGCCTGAGCGGCCTGCTCATCAGCATCACGGCGAATGCTTTCATGCAAATCCAGGAAAATTTTACGCAATTCCTCGCTTTTTTCACCACCCGCCAGTAACGGCAGAAGTGCGGCAGAAAGCTTTTCCGGTACGCATTCGGTTTGCAGCAATTCGGTGACAATTTCCCGTCTTGCCAGCAAGTTTGGCAGGGATACATAAGGGGTTTTCACCAGACGCTCCGCCAGCCAGAACGTAAAAGGCTTCATGCGATAACCCACGACCATCGGGCATTTCGCCAGCATACACTCGAGCGCGGCAGTGCCAGACGCAAGAAGCGCAGCATCGCTGGCAATCATCGCTTCACGCCCTTTGCCATCGAGCAAATGCGCAGGCAGATCAGGCGCAATCTCAGCCTTGATACGCTCGAATTGCTCGCGACGTCTGGCGTTAACCAACGGCACCACGATGTGCAAATCAGGGTAAGTCTGTCGCAGCTGTAACGCTGTCTTCAGGAAATCTGCGCTGAGCATTTCTACTTCGGCATGTCGGCTTCCCGGCAATAATGCCAGGCAATGGACATCATCAGGGATCCCAAGCGATGCACGAGCCGCCTGCTTGTCCGGATGCAAAGGCATGGCATCCGCCATCGTGTGACCGATAAAACGGCATGGAACGTTAAATTTGTCGTAAAACGCTTTTTCGAAAGGCAGGAACGCCAGCACTAAGTCAGTTGCTTTCCCGATTTTGAAAACACGTTTTTGTCGCCAGGCCCATACGGAAGGGCTGACATAATGAATCGTGCGGATACCACGCTGTTTCAGGCGGCCTTCCAGTGTGATATTGAAGTCGGGAGCATCAATGCCCACGAAAACATCTGGCTGAAGTTCGCTGAAACGCCGGGTGAGGTCTTTGCGGATTTTCAACAGGCGTGGCAGCCGTTCTAAAACTTCCACCACGCCCATCACAGCCAGCTCTTCCATTTCGTACCAGGCTTCACATCCTTCCGCCTGCATCAGCGGACCTGCGACCCCTACAAAACGGGCATCAGGATGATGTTTTTTCAGTGCTCGAATCAGCCCGGCGCCAAGAATGTCACCGGACGTTTCACCGGCCACCAGGCCAATTGTCAGAACAGGCTTTTGCATTGTTTTCCGTAGCGCAGATCAGCGAATAATGCCGCGGGTAGAGCGGCTAAAGAAATCACTGAAAGGTTTAGCTTTCGGGAATTCAGCGGCGATAGCAGCGATTTCCGGTTGTGCTTCTTCCAGCGTTTTACCGCTACGGTACAGTAACTTGTAGGCATTACGGATTGCGTGCAGATCTGCTTTCTCAAAACCACGGCGCTTAAGACCTTCGATATTGATACCGAAAGGTGTCGCATGGTTACCCTGCGCAATAACGAACGGAGGGACATCCTGGGCAACGCCAGAACACCCCCCTACCATCACATGCGCGCCGATGATGCAGAACTGATGCACTGCGGTCATGCCGCCGATGATCGCAAAATCATCAACTTCAACGTGGCCGCCAAGTGTCGCGTTGTTCGCCAGAATACAGCGATTTCCAATGACACAATCGTGGGCGATATGTGCATTAACCATCAACAGGTTATCGCTGCCCACTTTTGTCAGACCACCGCCCTGAACGGTACCACGGTGAATGGTAACGCTCTCACGAATATTGTTGCGATCGCCGACCTCAACGCGTGTTGGTTCACCGGCATATTTCAGATCCTGGTTAATTTCACCAATGGAGACGAACTGGAAAATGCGGTTATCGCGACCAATTTTGGTCACGCCATTAAGAACTACGTGTGATTTAAGCTCAGTACCTTCTCCGATTTCTACCTGGGAACCCACGTAGCAGAAAGGACCGATATGCACTCCGGCACCGATAACGGCACCGTCTTCAACAATAGCGCTTGGATGAATAAAGGCGGTTTTGTCAATCATGTATTAAGACTCCCGGCGACGGGCGCACATCATTGATGCCTCGCAAGCAATCTCACCATCTACTTTTGCGACACCTTTAAAACGAGCAACACCACGACGCTCTTTAATGAATTCAACTTCCAGAACCATCTGGTCACCCGGAAGGACCGGACGTTTAAAGCGTGCATCATCGATTGCTGCGAAGTAATACAGTTCGCCTGGCTCCAGTTTACCCACGCTTTTAAATGCCAGAATACCGGTGGCCTGAGCCATCGCTTCCAGAATCAATACGCCTGGGAAGATAGGTTTGCCCGGGAAATGGCCCTGGAAGAACGGTTCGTTAAAAGAAACGTTTTTCACAGCGCGCAAAAATTTGCCTTTCTCAAAATCCAGCACGCGATCAACCAGTAAGAACGGGTAACGGTGTGGCAATAAATCCAGTATCTCTTCAATACGCAGAGTATGAGTGTCAGTAGTCAAAATACTCTTCCTGTCTATAAAAAACTGATGGCATCAATAACACGGCCTGCCAGACCCCAAAAAAAGGTCATCAGGCAGGCCGCAAATAGGAACGTATGTCGCAGGTTCACTCAACAAAGGGAACACAAAGCGTCACCGTAAATGGTAATTAATCTTTTTCGATTTTACGCTCGACAGCTTTCAAGCGCTTATTCATCTCATCAATATTCATTACCAACGCAGCCGTCTTACGCCAAACTTTATTCGGTTGTAACGGAATACCGGAGGAGTATACCCCAGGTTCAGTGATTGGTCGCATCACCATTCCCATTCCTGTTACGACAGCCTGATCACAAATCTCCATGTGACCGTTGATAACACTGGCTCCACCGATTTGGCAGTAGCGTCCAATTTTCAGACTACCGGCCATAATAACACCGCCAGCCACCGCCGTATTGTCTCCAATCACGACGTTGTGTGCAATCTGGCATTGGTTATCAATGATAACGCCGTTGCTGATAATGGTGTCATCCAGCGCGCCGCGGTCAATCGTGGTGCACGCACCAATTTCAACGCGATCGCCAATGATGACGGTGCCCAGCTGAGGAATTTTGATCCAGTTGCCGCGGTCGTTGGCATAACCAAAACCGTCAGCACCGATCACCGTGCCTGACTGAATCAGGCACAGCTCGCCAATTTCTACGCGGTGATAAATAGAAACGTTGGCCCACAAACGTGTACCCGCGCCTATTTTTGCCTCTTTACCGATAAAGCAGCCTGCGCCGATGACAACATTGTCACCCAGCACAACGCCCGATTCGATGACTGCATTTGCGCCAACCGAGACATTCTTACCCAATGAAGCACTGTCTGATATCACCGCGCTCGCAGCAATATCCTGTGCCGGTGCTGGCGTGGTATCCAGCAACTGCGCCATACGCGCATACGTCAGGTAAGGGTTTTTAACCACTAATGCCGCTGTAGGGCAAAATGGCAGATCCGCTTCCGTCAACACTACGGCACCTGCATGACAGGAGGCCAACTGTTCACGGTAGCGGCTGTTTGATAAAAACGTGATTTGCTCAGAGTGTGCGGAATGCATTGAAGCAACGCCGGTGATGGCAATTTCGCCATCACCGTGCAATTGTGCATCCAACTGCTGTGCGAGATCAGCCAGTCGAATTGAAGACATGTTTATTTAACCTGTTTCAGCACATCAGCAGTAATATCTTTGTCATTGCTTGCGTACGCAATTGCGTTTGCATCAATAACAACATCATAACCTTCTTTGCTGGCAACAGATTTCACAGCGTCCTGAATACGGCTCAGGATTTTGTTACGTTCTTCGCCCTGGCGACGACGGTTATCTTGCTCGAACTGCTGCGCTTTAGCTGAGAAAGCTTCACGCTGAGCCATAACGTCTTTTTCGAGTTTAGCACGATCGCTGGCTTTCATGGTTGAGCCATCACGTTGCAGACGTTGCATTTTGGTTTGCAGATCACGTTCCTGAGATTGCAAATCAGTTGCACGACTTTTGAACTCGTTTTCCAGTTGTTTAGCCACAGCTTCGCGAGCTGGCATCTGTTGGAAAATGCTAGCGACGTTAACGATAGCAATTTTGTCAGCAGCCTGAACGCTAGCTGAAGAAGCCATAACTAAACCGAGGCCTGCGGCATATAACCACTTTTTCACTATAAACTCCTTCCATCACCCGTTTGTGCCAGATGGCACAGTAAATTACACAAAACACCCGATATTAAAACAATACACGGGCCGAAACCCGTGTATCAAATTCAGCATCAGGCCATTGCGATTCTGCTGAATAAACTCTTTGCAGACAAAACGTTACCAGGTTTTACCAATGTTAAACTGGAACTGTTCCGCTTTGTCGCCTTCGTATTTCTTAACTGGCTGTGCGTAAGAGAACACCAGCGGCCCCAGAGGAGACTGCCACTGCAAGGCCAGACCAGAAGACACACGAATGTTGCCAGGCTTACTGTAATCAGGCACACCCGCTGCAATAGTTTGCGGCGTGTTTTCCCAACCTGTATCCCAGACTGTACCGCTATCCACGAACAGAGACGTACGCAATGAGTTAGCGTATTTCTCGCTAACAAACGGAGTTGGAACAATCAGTTCCGCACTCAGGATGGCCATTGCGTTGCCGCCCACTGCATCGCTCGAGTTATCAATCGGGCAGGTGCTGTACGAGGTATTAGCCGTAGTACATTTGTAATAAGCTGCTTTCGGACCGATGGTGTTCGACTGGAAACCACGAACACTGCTTGAGCCGCCGGCATAGAAGTTGTCATAGAACGGCACTTCTTTGCCGCCCAGACCATCCGCATAACCTGCGCGCGCACGTCCCATCAGTACCCAATCACGATCCTGATTCAGCGGCATATAGCTGGTTGAATCGAAGGTGATTTTATAATATTCGTTATCTGAACCCGGCACGGTCACTTTACCGTTCAGGCTGGCTTTGGTCCCTGACGTCGGGAAGTAACCACGGTCAAGGTTGTTATAACCCCAGCCCAGATTCACGAAGAAGTCATCAGCACTGAAATCAGCATCTGAGTTATCGCTGGTCGTTACCGCAGGTTTCAGGCCCACAGAGTTCAGATAACGGAACATCGCGATCTGAGGTTCCATATTGGACAGATCGTTGTGTACGTAATCCAGACCCAGACGCAATGAGTTGTTCTCATTGACAGGGAAACCAAGGTTGCCGCCAATACCGTAACTTCTGTTGGTATAGTCAGACAGGTCCGCATTATCCGCTTTAAAGTCGTTATAGAAAATACGACCGCCCAGACTCACACCGTCAACGGTGAAGTACGGGTCTGTAATCGTGAATTCTGCGTACGTCTGGTAATCATTTTTCGTACCACTGATGCCTACGGAGTTACCCGTACCCAGCCAGTTGTCCTGTTGGACACCCACCTGGAAGCTGACACCACTTTCAGTACCGTAACCGACACCAAAGTTGAAAGTACCGGTGTTACGTTCTTTCACTTTGTAGACCACATCAACCTGGTCCGGTGAACCCGGAACGCGTTGTGTATCCACATCAACAGTTTCGAAGTAACCCAGACGGTTCAGACGCTCTTTGCCTTTATCGACCAGATCATTACCTAACCAGGCACCTTCCATCTGACGCATTTCACGGCGCAGAACGCTGTCTTTACTGGTGTCATTGCCTTCGAAACGGATATGACGCACATAGAAACGGTTACCCGCATCTACGTTGATATGCAGTTTTACTGTCTTGTCTGCATCGTTAATTTCAGGCTGAGTAGTCACACGTGGATAGGCATAGCCATAACGGCCCAACATCTGCTTGATGTCGTTTTCCATCTTGGTGACTTTAGCGCCATTGTACAGCTCGCCTTTATCAATTTTAGTCAGGCTCTGAACTTCTGCTGAGTGACCCGCCATGCTGCCGGTGACTTCAACACCAGAAAGTTTGTACTGCTCACCTTCTGTGATGTTCAGCGTGATGTAGATGCCTTTTTTGTCCGGCGTCAGGCTGACCTGAGTCGAATCAATGTTGAAACGGGCATAACCGCGATCCAGATAGAAACTACGCAGGGTTTCAAGGTCACCCGCCAGCTTTTGTTTCTGGTATTTACGGTCGCCGACCACGTTCCACCAAGGCACTTCATCGCGCAACTGGAAGCGGGAAATCAGTTCATCAGTCGAGAAGGCATGGTTACCCACGATGTTGATCTGCTGAATCTTGGCAGAAACACCTTCGGTAAACACCAGTTTCAGGTCAACACGGTTACGCGGTAAAGGGGTCACAACCGCTTTTACCGACGCACTGTATTTACCGACGCTGTAATAGAAATCTTCCAGGCCTTTTTCAATACTGCCGATGGTTGTACGGTCAAGCGCTTCGCCAACGCGGACGCCAGAGGCTTCCAGGTTTTGTTTCAGCATGTCATCTTTCACCGATTTATTACCGGAGAAAGTGATGCTGGCAATCGTTGGACGTTCCTTGACCTGCACAATCAGAGAATCACCATCGCGAAGGACACGAACGTCCTCAAAGTTGCCAGTGGCAAACAATGCGCGAATGGTATTACTGATGTCATCGTCAGTAACGGTATCACCGACACGAACCGGCATATTGAGTAACGCCGCACCGACGGCAACTCGCTGCAGGCCTTCGAAATGAATATCTTTCACTACGAAACCGTCTGCACCGTATACGGTGGCGCTGCCAAACAGCAGCGACGCTATGAGCAACTTTTTGATCGCCATCGTTGTTATGCGTTCTTCCTAACCTAATCTCCGGTCTTAAAGACGGGAGAAATCATTGAAAAGTGCAAGCCCCATCAACAACACCAGCAAAACTGAACCAATGCGGTAACTGAAGTCCTGAACTCGCTCGGAAACTGGCCCACCTTTAAGCTTTTCTATTGCAAGAAACAGCAGGTGGCCACCATCTAATACCGGTAACGGGAAGAGGTTGATGATCCCCAGATTGACACTGATGAGTGCCAAAAACGTGAGGTAAGACACCAAACCATACTCCGCTGACATTCCTGCGCCCTGTGCGATGGAGATTGGACCACTCAGATTGTTCAGCTTCACATCCCCGGTAATTAACTTACCCAGCATGCTCACGGTGAGTTTCATCAGTTGCCAGGTTTTATCCCCGGCCTCATAAAACGCCACAAACGGACCATACTGACGGATTGTTTTGTATTCATCAGGCAGCGGCACCACTTTCGGGACCACACCAGCAAAACCCTGTATTTTGCCTTTACCTGCAGACTTCGTATCCGGCGTCAGTGTTAAAGCGACGGGAGAACCTCCCCGCTCAACTTCCAGACTGATTGGCTTGCCCGGATTGTCACGCACCTGAATGACAAACGACTGCCAACTTTCCAGAATCTGACCATCGACTTTAACGATCCTGTCTCCGGCTTGCAAACCCGCCTTTTGCGCGGCTGAATCTGGCTGTACTTCCTGCAAGACAGATTCTATCTGCGGACCTCGTGGAATCATACCCAGAGAGACCACCGGATCCTGCTTTTCAGGATCAAACTGCCATTGACGTAAATTCAGTGTTTTCTCAACAACATTATTGGAGCCAAAAGGCGCTACTCCCACTGTCGTTTGATCATCACCAATCTCGCCAATCAACGCCATACGAACTGAATCCCAATCAGGCGTTTCGATACCGGCAACAGACTTTAGTTCCATTCCCGGAGAAATATTGGATTGCGCAGCGATTGAATTTGCAGTGACATTTGCAACAACCGGACGCACGGTCGGCACACCAATCACGAAGATCAGCCAGTATGCAAAAACCGCAAAGATGAAATTGGCAATCGGCCCGGCGCTGATGATAGCAGCACGCTGCCAGATTTTTTTGTTATTGAAGGATTGATGACGAAATTCAGGGGCTACGGCCTCGACGCGTTCGTCGAGCATTTTGACGTAGCCCCCGAGAGGAATAATGGCCAGCACATACTCAGTTCCCTGACGGTCGGTGCGACGCCACAAAGCGCGACCGAAACCAACAGAGAAGCGTTCAACACGCACACCACAACGACGAGCAACCCAGAAATGGCCGAACTCGTGCACGGTGATAAGCACCCCCAATGCAACGATAAAGGCGGCCAGGCTCCAGAGTATGTTCATCATATGTCCAACTATTCCTTAGAAAACTTCACCGTCTGCGACGGTTAATACACTAACAGCATCAGACAGGCGAATACAGGAACCGCAGCAGTCAGGCTGTCAATGCGATCCAATATTCCGCCATGACCCGGGATCATATGACCACTGTCTTTGATTCCGGCTTCACGCTTGAACATACTTTCCGTCAGGTCGCCCAGCACAGAGGCCAGCGCAGCAACCACAGAACAAATCAATAACGTTGCGGGTTGCACGCTCAAAGGTGCATACCGGCCAAACAACCAGGCTATCAGGGCAGATGTCACCAGCCCACCGATAAACCCTTCCCAGGTTTTCCCCGGAGAAACTTTTGGTGCCAGTTTATGCTTACCGAACAACTTGCCAAACAGGTAAGCGCCGGAATCTGCGCCCCAGACCAGCAGCATGACATATAACAGCCACCACGCGCCTGTGTGAGGATTCTCAGCATAACCGTACTGACGCAACGCAACCATGCCCCAGAAGAACGGCACAATCGTCAGTACGCCAAACAGCACACGTAATACGCGTGAATGACGCCAGAATGCAGCGGAAGCCGGATACGCAACAACCAGAACTAACGCCAGACACCACCACGCCAGCGCTGCCCACAGCGAGCCGCTAACCTGTGGTAAGTAAACACTCTGATGATAAGCCGGAATGCTCAACATCATCGCGGCTAACAGAAAACCACACAGTATCGCCAGCCAGATACGCTGACTACGGGTTGCAAGCCCGGCGAGCTGACCCCACTCCCACGCGGCCAGCATGCACACCACTAAGGTGACAATGGCGAAACCCACCGGCGGCAGCAAAAAGAGTGCTGCAATAACAATCGGTATTAAAATCAAAGCTGTGATAATGCGATACTTCAGCAAATGTTCTCCCTAGGACGCATCGGCGCCGATAGGTGTAGTCCCCCCGAAGCGGCGCTCTCGCTGTGCAAACGCGGTCAGCGCACCTTCAAAGGTGTTTTCATCAAAATCAGGCCAGAGGACATCGGTAAAGTAGAGCTCCGCATAGGCAATCTGCCACAGCAAAAAGTTACTGATCCGATGTTCCCCACCGGTTCTGATCACCAAATCGACGGGTGCTAGTTCGCTCATACAGACCGCTGAATTCAGCAACTCTTCTGTAATCTGCTCTGCCCGCAATGTACCGGCTTCAACCTGCCCGGCCAGCGTCTTCACGCCCTGAATAATATCCCACCGGCCACCGTAATTTGCAGCGATGTTCAGGGTCAGACCGTCGTTATTTTGAGTAAGTGTTTCTGAACGACGAATGCGTTCCTGCAGACGAGCACTAAAACGACTGACATCGCCAATGATCCGCAACCTGACATTATGTTTATGCAGGCTTTTAACTTCGCTGTCTAACGCACGAACGAACAGCTCCATCAAGGCGGAAACTTCCTGAGCCGGACGATTCCAGTTTTCACTGCTAAAGGCATAAAGCGTGAGCGCATCAAGGTGATGACTGGCAGCAAAGCTTACCGCTTTACGCACTGACTTCACTCCCGCTTTATGACCGAATACCCTCATTTTACCCTGACGTTTTGCCCAGCGTCCGTTGCCGTCCATGATAATGGCAACATGGCGAGGTTGAGAGCAACACATATCAGACATCTGTTGATTTTCGAGGGACATAACGCGTACTCATTTCCTTTTATCAGAACACAACGGCTTTCCAGCTGACATAAGCCTGATATGGCTCACGCTACAACGTTTAGCTGACGCTGCACCTTTTACCGAGGGTGCGGCAACACGCGCAAAAAAGCCGTGTCTCCCTTACAGGCACGGCTTACACTGACAGATCACCGATTCCACCTTTAACATTCAGGCTCAGAAAAGCCAAATCTACTGTCAGTGTGGCGCAGACTATACCATTTCAATGTGGCGCTAACAAACTGCTGCATAAGCACTAAACCGGTCTTATCGCGCAAACTGAGGAAGTTTATCCTTTGCCGATGCACGCGCGCGAGCATCAATCTCCAACACTTCCTCAACAGACGTCGGTTCGGCGCTCACTAACTGCTCCATAACCAGGCGATTCAGTGAAGCAATGTCAGTAAAACGAATCTCGCCATTCAGAAAAGCCGCCACTGAGATTTCATTCGCTGCATTCAGCGTGGTAGTGGCTGCCTGCCCGGTATTGCTGGCTTCGATAGCAATCTGAAGGCAAGGATAACGCGCGTAATCAGGATCACTAAACGTCAGTGCGCCCATCTTACAAAAATCCAGTGCTTCAACATCAGTCGTCACACGGCGGGGATACGCCATGGCATGCGCAATAGGCGTTCGCATATCCGGTGAGCCCAGCTGAGCCAGTACGCTGCCGTCACGGTAGCGAACCATAGAATGGATAACCGACTGCGGATGGATAATCACTTCCATTTCGGCGGCTGACGCATTAAAGAGCCAGCGCGCTTCAATATACTCCAGCCCTTTGTTCATCATCGTGGCAGAGTCAACAGAAATCTTGCGTCCCATTGACCAGTTCGGATGAGCGCATGCCTGATCCGGTGTCACGCGGCTGAATTGATCTAAAGGTAATTCGCGGAATGGCCCGCCGGAACCGGTCAGTACAATGCGGGAAATCCCATGTTCCTCAAGTGAAGCATAGCCCAGTTGTCTCTGAACGGATTCAGGCAAACTCTGGAAAATCGCATTGTGTTCGCTGTCGATAGGCAAGAGCTGAGACTGACTCTGACGCACGGCATCCATGAAAATGCGGCCGCAGGTCACCAGGGATTCTTTATTTGCCAGAAGAACTTGTTTGCCCGCACGAACGGCAGACAACGTCGGTAACAGCCCCGCCGCGCCGACAATGGCGGACATCACCTGATCGACATCATCCAGTGCCGCCAGTTCGATGGCCGCATCCGGGCCAGACAGGACTTCGGTGTTGATTCCCTGTTCCGACAAGATTGTCCGCAGTTTGCGCGCAGAAGACTCATCCGCCATCGACGCATAGGCCGGACGAAACTCCAGACATTGCTGCGCCATAACGTCGACATTGCGGCCCGCAACCAGAGCCTTTACAGAGAACGCGTCAGGGTTAGACCGGACAACGGAAAGCGTGCTGGTGCCGACAGATCCTGTCGAACCAAGAATAGTCATTTGTTTCATGAAAATGCCCGGGATAACGCTCGTAAATTCGGAAAGTGTACAGTCTGAAACCTCTTATCGGGCTTGTCCATGAGATTGTGCAGACAGATAAAAGAATTGGAGGCCACTTAAAAACAAAGCGCCGCAATTGCGGCGCTTTGTGAGAGACATAAGCCGGATTAGAAATCCATCAGCTCAGTTTCTTTTTCAGCTAACGCAACGTCGATTTTCTTGATGAAAATGTCAGTCAGTTTCTGAATATCGTCCTGAGAACGGCGATCTTCATCTTCGCTGATTTCTTTATCTTTCAGCAGTGCTTTGGTTTTGTCGTTAGCGTCGCGACGGACGTTACGCACAGAAACACGGCCCTGCTCTGCTTCGCCACGAACAACTTTGATCAGGTCTTTACGACGCTCTTCAGTCAGTGCTGGCAATGGAACGCGGATAGTTGCGCCCGCAGAAGATGGGTTCAGACCCAAATCAGATGTCATGATCGCTTTTTCCACAGCCGCGCTGATAGAGCGGTCGAATACGGAAATAGCCAAAGTACGGGAATCTTCAACCGTTACCTGAGCCAGCTGGCGCAGTGGTGTAGATGAACCATAGTAATCGACCATGATGCCATCCAGGATGCCTGGAGAAGCACGACCGGTACGGATTTTGCTGATATGCGTTTTGAATGCTTCAACGCATTTATCCATACGGATTTCAGCGTCTTTTTTGATTTCGTTAATCACGTTGTGAACCCTTGAAAGCTGGTTACCTGGCAGACCATAACATCAGTATAGTCCGTGAATACTTATGCCAGCACAGGCTGGCTGAACGGTATGTTCAATTGTGAAGGATCACTCCGCGTTAGAAATCAGCGTCCCTTCATTTTCACCCATCACCACACGGCGCAATGCGCCCGGTTTGTTCATGTTGAAAACACGAATTGGCAGATTGTGATCGCGGGCCAGTGTAAACGCCGCCAGATCCATCACTTTCAATTCCTGTTCCAGCACTTCCTGATAGGTCAATTTTTCGTACAGTGTCGCTTCCGGATTTTTCACCGGGTCGGCGGAATATACACCGTCGACTTTGGTGGCTTTTAATACCACATCGGCTTCGATTTCGATACCACGCAGGCACGCTGCTGAGTCAGTGGTAAAGAAAGGATTGCCGGTACCGGCGGAGAAAATCACCACGCGGTTATGACGCAACAGGCTGATCGCTTCAGCCCAGCTGTAATTATCACAAACACCGTTCAAAGGGATTGCGGACATCAAACGTGCGTTAACATAAGCACGGTGTAACGCGTCACGCATCGCCAGACCATTCATGACAGTCGCCAGCATACCCATATGGTCGCCTACAACACGATTCATGCCAGCCTGCGCCAGACCCGCACCGCGGAACAAGTTACCGCCGCCGATCACAACGCCTACCTGAATGCCGAGTTCGACCAGCTCTTTCACTTCCTGAGCCATACGATCTAATACACTCGCGTCGATACCAAAACCTTCACTGCCCTGCAGGGCTTCGCCACTGAGTTTGAGCAGGATACGCTGATAAACGGGTTTCGCATTGGTAGCCATGGTGTCTGTCCTAGAAGCAATGTGTCTTAATGGATAGTCGGTCTTTACATCATAGCGCTGTCTGAATGACCACACGCACAATGTAATGGGAATTTGGGGCTGGATAAAACGGAACCGCCCTTTCGCAGCGGTTCCATTTTAGGTGTACCAGATACTGATTAAGACTGTTTAGTCATCGCTGCAACTTCAGCAGCAAAGTCAGTCTCAACTTTCACGATACCTTCGCCCACTTCGAAGCGGATGAAGTTAACAACGTCAGCGTTGTGCTCTTTCAGAACCTGGCCCACAGTTTTGCTTGGGTCGATTACGAAAGGCTGACCAGTCAGAGAAACTTCGCCGGTGAATTTCTTCATGCGGCCTTCAACCATTTTCTCTGCGATTTCTTTAGGCTTACCAGACTGCATAGCGATGTCCAGCTGTACCTGGTACTCTTTTTCAACAACTTCAGCAGACACGTCTTCTGGTTTAACAAATTCAGGCTTGCTTGCAGCAACGTGCATAGCGATTTGTTTAACCAGATCTTCGTCAGCGCCTTTAGCTGCGATCAGAACACCGATACGTGCGCCGTGCAGGTAGCTACCCAGCACTTCGCCTTCCAGGGAAGAAACGCGACGAATGTTGATGTTTTCACCGATTTTTGCGACCAGAGCAACACGCTCTTCTTCGAATTGTGCTTTCAGCACTTCAACGTCGGTGATTTTGCCTGCAACCGCAGCGTCCAATACTTTGTTAGCGAAAGCCTGGAAACCACCATCTTTAGCAACGAAGTCAGTCTGGCAGTTAACTTCCAGAATCACACCGTAGTTGCCTTCGATTTTGGTTTTGATCACGCCGTCAGCAGCTACGTTGCCTGCTTTTTTCGCCGCTTTGATCGCGCCAGATTTACGCATGTTTTCAATTGCCAGCTCGATGTCGCCGTTAGCTTCAATCAGAGCTTTCTTACAATCCATCATGCCAGCGCCAGTACGTTCGCGCAGTTCTTTTACCAGGGCAGCGGTAATATCAGCCATTGTATTTTCCTCGATTATCTCAGTGCAAAAAGGCTTTTTGCGGTGAGATATTTCTCGCATTTAAGATAAGCAAAGGGGGCCAATAAAGGCCCCCTAACCAACATATTTCAATACCTGGTTAATAAGGGCTCTGCTGAGCTTGCCTTATTATTCAGCTTCTACGAAGCTTTCTTCTGCCTGAACAGCCAGATCTTGCGAACGGCCTTCACGGACAGTAGCAGCAACAGCGCTCAGGTACAGATTTACTGCACGGATTGCGTCATCGTTACCTGGGATAACAAAGTCAACGCCATCCGGATCGGAGTTGGTATCAACAATGGAGAATACCGGGATACCCAGGTTGTTAGCTTCTTTGATTGCAATGTGTTCGTGATCGGCGTCGACAACGAACAGAGCATCAGGAAGACCACCCATATCCTTGATACCACCCAGGCTGTTTTCCAGCTTAGCCAATTCGCGAGTACGCATCAGCGCCTCCTTCTTGGTCAGCTTCTCGAAAGTACCGTCCTGAGACTGAACTTCCAGATCTTTCAAACGTTTGATGGACTGACGAACAGTTTTCCAGTTAGTCAGCATGCCGCCCAACCAGCGATGGTTCACGAAGAACTGGTCGCAGTTGTGTGCAGCTTCTTTTACCGCTTCGCTTGCTGCGCGTTTAGTACCAACGAACAGGATTTTGCCTTTACGGGCAGAAATCTTCTGCAACTCAGCCAGAGCTTCGTTGAACATTGGAACAGTTTTTTCCAGGTTGATGATGTGAACCTTGTTACGTGCGCCGAAGATGAATGGCTTCATTTTCGGGTTCCAGTAACGGGTTTGGTGACCGAAGTGAACACCAGCCTGGAGCATGTCGCGCATGGAAACAGTTGCCATGATAAAACCTCTATTAAGTAGTTGGGGTTATGCCTCCACGTATCCCATAACACCGACCCTGCAGAACGAATTCCCAGAGCACCCCGGCGAATGTGTCGATACGTGTGTGTTATTACTTACGTTAATAAGTACACAATGAGTGATTTTGGCTTTAATCCCTCAGCGTCGTTAAGACTCAGAGCGGATTGCCGGCGCGCTTTATACCATAAATAACGACCCGGCAGCAACTTTTGTTCACCGGATGACTTCCCGGAAAATGATAGTTTGGCAGGTAATATCAGGGCTGATACCATAAGCCACAGCTAATTATTGACGACATCGGTGCAGAAATAAAGCACACCCGATGTACAGAACCTGCAGGATTACTCATGGCAATTTCAATCAAAACCCCGGAAGATATCGAAAAAATGCGCGTCGCTGGCCGTCTGGCTGCGGAAGTGCTGGAAATCATTGAGCCTTACGTTAAACCGGGCGTCAGCACCGGCGAGCTCGACCGAGTTTGTTCCGATCACATCGTCAACAAACAACATGCCATTTCTGCCTGCCTGGATTACCACGGCTTCCCGAAATCGGTCTGCATCTCCATCAACGAAGTGGTCTGCCACGGTATCCCGAGCGAAGACAAAATCCTTAAAGATGGCGACATCGTCAATATCGACGTTACCGTGATTAAAGACGGTTTCCACGGCGATACCTCTAAGATGTTCATCGCAGGCAAACCGACCATTCTTGGCGAACGTCTTTGCCGTATCACGCAGGAAAGCCTGTACATTGCCCTGCGCATGATCAAGCCGGGCATCCGCCTGCGCACGCTGGGTAAAGAAATCCAGAAATTCGTGGAGGCGGAGAAATTCTCCGTGGTGCGCGAATATTGCGGTCACGGTATCGGCGAAGGTTTCCACGAAGAACCTCAGGTTCTGCATTACGATGCGGATGACGGTGGCGTTGTGTTACAGGCCGGTATGGCTTTCACCGTTGAACCGATGGTCAATGCCGGTGATTACCGTATCCGCACCATGAAAGACGGCTGGACAGTAAAAACTAAAGATCGCAGCTTGTCGGCTCAGTACGAGCATACTATTGTGGTGACAGATAACGGTTGTGAAATTATGACGCTGCGTAAGGATGACACCATCCCGGCTATCCTGACGCACGACTAACAGTTCCCCGCTCGGCGCAGAGGGGTTAAATCTGTCAATCAAACCGGCGAAAGCCGGTTTTTTTATCCTTAACGTGTAGGAATAGGCTGCGCATCTATGATTGAAAACTTCTCTGCTGAAAAGAGCCTGCTGCCGCAAACAACGCAGGAACTCCCCCGCGCTTTCCCGCCACAGCCTGTTTCCCCTTCCGCCTATCCGGATGACGACTTAAACCGTCAGAGCCTCAAGCAACACATGGAACAGTTTCAGGTCTGGCTGGCAGAAGCTTTCAATGCCGGACAGCGCGCCGAAGAACTGGTCGATGCACGCACGCATTATATCGACCAGCTGCTGCAACGCCTGTGGACGTTTTATGGCTTTGACAATATTCCGGAAACCGCAATGGTGGCCGTCGGTGGTTACGGGCGCGGCGAATTACACCCACTGTCGGATATTGACGTACTGGTACTCAGCCAGAAGCGCCTCAACGATGAGCAGGCGCAGCGCATTGGCGAGCTGATTACCCTGTTGTGGGATCTGAAGCTGGAAGTCGGTCACAGCGTGCGCACGCTGGAAGAATGTCTGCTGGAAGGGCTGGCTGATTTAACGGTCGCGACCAATCTGATCGAATCGCGCCTGATTTGCGGCGATGTCGCCCTGTTCCTCAATATGCAAAAACACATTTTCAGTGACGGTTTCTGGCCTTCGCCAAATTTCTTCCGCGCCAAAATTACCGAGCAAAATGAGCGTCACCAGCGCTATCACGGCACCAGCTACGGCCTGGAACCCGACATCAAAAGCAGCCCTGGCGGCCTGCGTGATATCCATACCATATTGTGGGTCGCCCGCCGCCACTTCGGGGCCACGTCGCTCGATGAAATGGTCGCCTTTGGCTTCCTGACGAAAGCGGAACGCAACGAACTTCTGGAATGCCAGAGTTTCCTGTGGCGCATCCGTTTTGCGCTGCATCTGGTGCTGCCGCGTTACGATAACCGCCTGCTTTTCGACAGACAGCAAAGTGTGGCGCAACTGCTGCAATATCAGGGCGAAGGCAATCAGCCCGTCGAACGCATGATGAAAGATTTTTACCGCATGACCCGCCGGGTTGGCGAACTGAATCAGATGTTATTGCAGCTGTTTGATGAAGCGATTCTGGCCATCGGGCCAAATGAAAAACCCCGTCCTCTGGATGAGAATTTCCAGTTGCGCGGTGATCTCATCGACCTGCGCGATGAATCACTGTTTGAGCATCGCCCGGAAACCATTATCAGCATGTTTCAGCTGATGGTTCGCCATCGCGAAATCAAAGGCATTTACTCCACCACGGTACGTTTGCTGCGCCATGCGCGCCGTCATCTGAAAGAACCGTTGTGCATGATCCCGCAGGCGCGTGAAACCTTTATGTCGATTCTGCGCCACCCCGGCGCCGTCTCGCGAGCGCTGGTCCCGATGCATCGCCACAGCGTTCTCTGGGCCTATATGCCGCAGTGGGGGCAAATCGTCGGACAGATGCAGTTTGACCTTTTCCACGCCTACACGGTTGATGAACACACCATTCGCGTTCTGCAAAAATTAGAAAGCTTCGCCCATGAAGAAACGCGGCCAAAACATCCGTTGTGCGTGGAATTATATCCGCGCCTGCCGCAGCCTGAATTGCTGCTGATCGCTGCCCTTTTCCACGATATCGCCAAAGGACGCGGCGGCGACCATTCCATTCTCGGCGCGCAGGACGTACTGGAGTTTGCCGAACTTCACGGCCTGAATTCGCGTGAAACACAGCTTGTCTCGTGGCTGGTGCGCTGCCATCTGCTGATGTCAGTCACCGCGCAACGCCGCGATATTCAGGATCCCAACGAAATCCAGCAATTCGCCGCCGAGATGCAGAGCGAGGTGCGTCTGCGTTATCTGGTCAGCCTGACGGTTGCCGATATCTGCGCGACCAACGAAACGTTGTGGAACAGCTGGAAACAGAGCCTGATACGTGAGCTGTATTTCGCCACCGAAAAACAGCTGCGCCGTGGCATGCAAAATACACCGGACCTGCGCGAGCGCGTGCGTCATCACCGCTTACAGGCGCTGGCGTTACTGCGTATGGATAATATCGATGAGGAAGCGTTGCACCGCATCTGGAGCCGCTGCCGCGCCGATTACTTCCTTCGCCATTCACCGAATCAGCTCGCATGGCACGCCAGACATCTACTTGAGCATGACTCCTCCAAACCGCTGGTGTTAGTCAGCCGTCAGGCCACGCGCGGCGGTACCGAGATATTCATCTGGAGCGCTGACCGCCCGTATCTGTTCGCCACGGTAGCCGGTGAGCTGGACAGACGTAATCTGAGCATCCACGACGCACAGATTTTCACTAACCGCGACGGCATGGCGATGGACACCTTTATCGTGCTGGAACCGGACGGCAGCCCGCTGGCGCAGGACCGGCACGAAGCCATCCGTTATGCGCTGGAACAATCGATGACGCAAGCTTATCAGCCGCCGCGTGCGCGACGCCCGTCACCGAAACTACGCCATTTCAGCGTGCAGACCGAAGTCAGCTTCCTGCCGACACATACCGACCGCCGGACGTACATGGAACTCGTCGCGCTCGATCAGCCGGGTTTGCTGGCGCGCGTCGGGGAAGTCTTCTCAGACCTGGGGCTTTCGTTACATGGCGCGAGGATCTCGACCATCGGCGAGCGGGTAGAAGACTTATTTATTCTGGCAAACGGGGAACGCCGTGCGCTGGATAAACAAACTCGCAAGGAAATCACACGCCGATTAACCGAGGCACTCAACCCGGGCGATAAAATGTGATACAAGTACCATTATCTTTTAAAACCAATTCAGGAAAGAGAACAGGATGCAGCAACTACAAACCGTTATTGAACAAGCCTTCGAACGCCGTGCGGACATCACCCCGGCAAACGTTGACAGCGTAACGCGCGACGCCGTAAACCAGGTTATCAACAAAATCGACAGCGGCGAATTGCGCGTTGCCGAGAAGATTGATGGTGAATGGGTTACGCATCAGTGGCTGAAGAAAGCGGTGCTGCTGTCCTTCAGAATCAACGACAACCAGGTTATGGAAGGTGGCGAAAGCCGTTACTTCGACAAAGTCCCGATGAAATTCGCAGACTACGACGAAGCCCGTTTCCAGCGTGAAGGTTTCCGCGTGGTGCCACCGGCGGCAGTGCGTAAAGGCGCGTTCATCGCCCGTAACACGGTTCTGATGCCTTCTTACGTCAACATCGGCGCATACGTTGATGAAGGCACCATGGTTGATACCTGGGCGACTGTCGGTTCTTGCGCGCAGATTGGTAAAAACGTTCACCTGTCCGGCGGCGTCGGCATCGGTGGCGTTCTGGAGCCACTTCAGGCTAACCCGACCATCATCGAAGACAACTGCTTCATCGGTGCGCGTTCAGAAATCGTTGAAGGCGTGATTGTTGAAGAAGGCTCTGTGATTTCCATGGGCGTTTACATCGGCCAGAGCACCAAAATTTACGACCGTGAAACCGGCGAAGTATTCTACGGCCGCGTACCTGCGGGTTCCGTCGTAGTTTCCGGCAACCTGCCTTCTAAAGACGGTAAATACAGCCTGTACTGCGCCGTTATCGTGAAGAAAGTGGATGCGAAAACGCTGGGCAAAACAGGCCTGAATGAGTTGCTGCGCACCATCGAGTAAAATTAAAAAGCGGGTAATTGTTTTGAAAACAAAAAGATTACCCGCTATTTTTTTATCTTGCAGATGGCGAATTGTGTCATCAGTCAACGATTCGGACCGCTGTTCGGTTCATTATGATCAACAGATATTCTCCTAAACGAAGGTGGCGCTATGTATGACAATCTGAAAAGCCTGGGCATTAATAATCCCGACGATATTGATCGTTACAGCCTGCGTCAGGAGGCCAATAACGATATTCTGAAGATCTATTTCCGCAGAGACAAAGGCGAATTTTTTGCTAAAAGCGTGAAATTCAAATACCCGCGTCAGCGCAAAACGATCGTTGCCGATAATGCGGGTCAGGGTTATAAAGAAATTCATGAAATCAGCCCGAACCTGCGTTATGTCATTGATGAGCTGGATCAAATCTGTCAGCGCGATCAGGTAGAAGTGGATCTGAAACGTAAAATTCTTGATGACCTTCGTCACCTTGAATCCGTTGTGGCAAATAAGATTACTGAGATTGAATCTGATCTGGAAAAACTGACTAGCGGCCGCTGATTAATCACCGCCCGAACTGTCATAAAGCAAAAAGGTCAGGTTTTTAAACCTGACCTTTTTTATTGCCTTCCGCTGCGCTGCGCCGGACTGACTTTTTTCAGCAATAACCTATTTCAGCAGCTGGCCCCATTTTTCGGCCCACGGAATTGCCACGGTTTCCGGCTCAGCCGTTTCCATCGCATCGACTTCCAGCATTTCGCCAATCCGGGAAGCGCCCTGCTCTTGCAATAAATCATCCAGCTTATGACCGCCGCCACAGAAATGATCGTAACTGCTGTCGCCCAGCGCAATCATGCCGTAACGCAGCTCTGGCTGATAACCAACGGTATCACGGATCGCGGCATAAAGCGGCGCGATGCTGTCGGGCAAATCGCCCTGACCGGTCGTCGACGTCACCACCAGCACGAAATGATGGCGGTAATACTGCCAGGCTTCCAGCGTGCCTTCTTCAAACAGTTTGACGTCATGCCCCTGGCTTTTGAGCACGGTTTCCGCTTCTTCCGCTACCAGTAACGCATTGCCGTACACCGTCCCGACAAAAATTCCGACTTCAGCCATGAGCTTCACTCCTGTGTGATCTTAACGTCTTAAATTTGTGCACTATCCTGACCGCAAGCGGGGTCAAACTCAACCCTTTCAAGCCCGGGGACTTTCTCCTGCCAGCCGAACTGCGTCACGACATTTTGCCAGCGGTGATCCCAGCGCGCCTGCAAGCTAAGCAACTCACCCGTCACCGGATGCGGCAGTTGCATATGACTGGCGTGGAGCATCAGACCGGAACAGCCAAAATGTTCGGTCATCCCGCGATTTTGTTTTAAATCGCCGTGCGCGCTGTCGCCGATGATCGGATGACGTAAATGCGACATATGACGGCGAAGCTGATGCTTACGACCGGTTTCCGGCCGGAGTTCCACCAGGCTGTACCGGGCCGTATCGTAACGCCCGACGGCGACCGGCATTTCTACCTGTGCGAGCGAACGGTAATGGGTCACTGCGGGCTGCGGCGCTTTATCCGGATTCGTGAACTTATCGGCAATTTTATCCAGCTCTTCCGTCAGCGCGTAATCAAGCGTTCCGTCTTCAGTGAGATAACCGCGAACCACGGCGTGGTACACCTTGCTCATCTGCTGATTTTCAAACTGCTGAGACAACAGCCGCGCTACGTCGCTCGACAACGCCAGCAGCAAAACGCCCGACGTCGGTTTATCCAGACGATGGACGGTAAAAACATGCTGACCAATCTGATCGCGTAATGTTTGCATCACAAACACCGTTTCATGTCGGTCCAGCCAACTGCGATGAACCAGCATACCCGCAGGTTTATTCACTGCGACCAGATGTTCGTCCTGATACAAAATTTCCAGCATGTCAGTCTTCTATATTGAGCAAGTCGTCGAGGCGTTGCAGCTGGTTCAGCAACAGAGCTGCTTCAGGCATCGCTTCTTCAAAATAGGGGGTAATAGCAAAACGGGTAGGCAGCGGGGCTTCAGCGGCCAGCAACGCGTACATGCGAGGGATCAAAACCCATTGCAACCACTGATCCGCGGACATGGTATCCACCGAAAACGGCTCTTTGCTTTCAAAAGCTTCCGGTTCCGGCGGCGTGGCATGCCACAGCTTGTCGTTGCGCATCGCCTGTTCGATATCTTCTAAAATCTCGCGGACCTGTTTTTCTGTATTCATGGTTACTCTCTTCGTTCATGGCCCGGGCAGCTTCTGCCGGGGGCGCAAAGCATAACATTGAAGGCCGGATGCCCCAACCTTCTGCATCGTATCCAAATTATCAATCAATCTATAAGTTTTTCATGGTGGCGGTAAACGCCCGATACGGGCAAACTACCGCCACTTTTTTCTTCACAGATGTGTCAACATGTCCTCACAACATCCGCAAAAAGCACACGCTACGCCAGCCAAAGCCATGCTGGCTTCCGTCACGGGTTACGCCATGGACGGTTTCGATTTATTGATCCTCGGTTTCATGCTGCCCGCCATCGCCAGTGAATTCGGGTTAACGTCATCACAAAGTGGCTCGCTGGTCACCTGGACGCTGATTGGTGCCGTTCTCGGCGGCGTCATTTTCGGCCCGATAAGTGACCGCTTTGGCCGAATCCGCGTTCTGACGTTTACCATTCTGATGTTCTCCGTCTTCACCGGCCTGTGCGCTTTTGCACAAGGTTACTGGGATTTACTCATTTACCGCACGCTGGCAGGCGTGGGTCTGGGCGGCGAATTTGGTATTGGTATGGCGTTAATTGCCGAAGCATGGCCGGTTGAAAAACGTAACCGCGCTTCGGCGTATGTCGGCATGGGCTGGCAGCTGGGCGTATTACTGGCTGCCTTCCTGACGCCGATGTTGCTCGGTATTATCGGCTGGCGCGGGATGTTCCTGGTCGGCCTGCTACCGGCGCTGGCTTCTTTCCTGATCCGCCGCACCATGGGCGAACCGGAAGCCTTCGTCAAAAACACGGCCACTGATAACAAGGGTTCGCTGTTGAGCCGCATCAGGTTACTGTTTCGTGACAAAGCCACCACCAAAGCCAGCCTCGGCATTCTGATCCTCTGCTCCGTGCAGAATTTTGGCTATTACGGGCTGATGATCTGGATGCCCAGTTACCTGTCGAAAAACTTCGGTTTCTCCCTCACAAAATCCGGCTTATGGACGGCGGTCACGGTCGTGGGGATGACGTTTGGGATCTGGCTGTTCGGCGTGTTGTCGGACCGTTTCCCGCGCTGGAAAATCTTCCTGTTCTATCAGATTGGCGCAGTCATCATGGTGGTGTGTTACGCACAACTTTCTGACCCAACGCTGATGCTGTTTGCCGGCGCGGTGATGGGCATGTTCGTGAACGGGATGATTGGCGGCTACGGCGGACTGATTTCTGATTTGTATCCGGTACGCGTCAGGGCGACGGCGCAGAATTTGCTGTTCAATCTGGGGCGCGGTGTGGGCGGTTTTGGCCCGCTGGTGATCGGCCTGCTGGTTTCACAGGTTTCATTTACTGCCGCCATTAGCCTGCTGGCCGCCATTTACCTGCTGGATATCTTCGCCACGCTTTTCCTGCTGCCAAAAAAGCAAGGGCAGGATGACGTACTGGGTGCGATTGGCTGACGACAACGGATGCTCCTGTTCTGGCAGGAGCGACATATAACGCGTGGGTTTAAAGCGCGTGAATTTTTAGCGGAAAAACAAAAAGTTGGGGGCACTGTTTTCACAGTGCCCCCGGTTCGTTTTATAGCAATCCAGCTACATTAGTGCTCCCTGCTCAATCCTTGAAAACTTTTCCTGCGGTTATCCTAACCGGCTGTCCTTCGCATCGTCCTACTTTCATCCTGACGGGCTATCCTAAGTCGTCCTGACTATAATCCCTTGGTCATCTGTGACCCGCTCAGCTTCCTTTGTGAGCTCTCTTCTCCGTCCTGGAGGTGTCCCTGGTTTCGTCCTGAAACATCCTGGCATAATCCGATGCCGTCCTGACTCTTCCTGAGCCGTCCCCTGCTTTATGAATCAGCCATCATCCTGATGTTCTGTTTCATGCTTCCTTTGTGCACGACTAGAATCGTCGATTTCGACCTTTGGAGCAAGACAGCGTGTAAGCCAAAACCAGGGAATGTGAGCCGTCTTACAGGTGATAAAAACATTATCCAACTGAAATAAAAGGATTTATTAAATAAACGGAGAGAGTAATTAAGTCAAATTAGCGAGATCTCTTACAGCCTTTGTGAGAGATCTCTCACACGCTTGTGAGCCATTTGAGCTCTGCGGGAATGGGGTGTTCAGAACAACATCAGGCGGGGTAAACAGCGGTCAGCATTGTAAGGAATTCTGGCAGCGAAGGCGAGAGTATCGTTCTTTTTTTGCTGCCGAACTGTTCCAGAACAACATTTCCGGTCACATTGCACAAAGAAACCATATCCAGCTCGGAATCCGTGGTGGCCAGAAAAACCGTCGGCGTCAGTTTCAGGCGTTTTTGTGTCACCAGATGGCCAATCAGATTCTCCTGCAAACGGGTAAAATCTTCCGGGCTCCAGACCTGAAGCAGCGTCATCGCATTGCCCTGCCAGCTGGCCGTCATATCACCGGCAAACTGCGTAGTGTAAAACGCATGTGCTTCCGGTCGGAGCTGCAGCTCCATCGCACGTTCCACATTTTCCAGCGTGGCCGCCGGGCTGAAAACCTGAGTCAGCCAGTAAACAACGTCATCATCGGTTTTCACCACACAAGGGGAATCGACGCCAAACAGCGCTTCGCTGGAAGGCGACATACAGGTCTCCTTCTGCCAGACATCGACATAACGCTGAGTAAATTCACGCAATGCTACAGAAACTTCAGACTCCATAATTCTCTCATCTTCAGGTAAGGCTGGGTTAAACTGGTGGCTATTCCCTATTGTACCTATCTCTAAGCAAGGTGACAGCATGTCCTCTTATCAGGATAACCCCGCACTGGCGCAACTGACGCTGGGCAAAAGCACGGCCTACGTCGATCACTACGACGCTTCTTTATTACAGGCGGTTCCGCGCAGCATGAACCGCGAACCGCTGGGCCTGTTCCCTGACAACCTGCCGTTCCAGGGCGCCGATATCTGGACGCTGTACGAGCTGTCGTGGCTCAACGCCAAAGGGTTACCCCAGGTGGCCGTCGGTGAAATCAGCCTGAGAGCCGACAGCCAGAATCTGATCGAATCCAAAAGCTTTAAGCTCTACCTCAACAGCTTCAACCAGACCGTATTCCCGGACTGGCAGGCGGTACAGGAAACGTTAACGCGGGATTTAAGCGCCTGCGCTCAGGGCGACGTCACGGTCACCATCAGCCGTTTGTCCGACATCGAAGGCTCGCCGGTCGGGCACTTTGCAGGCACCTGCATTGACGACCAGGATATTGAAATCGACAGCTATGAATTCAGCACGGACTACCTTGCTGACGCCGCCGGTGAAGAAATTGTCGAAGAATCGCTGGTCAGCCACCTGCTGAAATCTAACTGCCTGATCACTCATCAGCCAGACTGGGGTTCCGTACAAATCCAGTATCGCGGCCCGAAAATTGATCGCGAAGCGCTGCTGCGCTATCTGGTTTCATTCCGCCATCACAATGAATTCCATGAACAATGCGTCGAACGCATCTTTAATGACATCCTGCGTTTTTGTCAGCCAGAAAAGCTGGCCGTCTACGCCCGCTATACACGACGCGGCGGTCTGGATATCAATCCCTGGAGATCTAACTTCCCGTTTGAGCCTGCAACGGCGAGGCTTGTCAGACAATAATGCGGGGCATTGCTCAAGAACTGAGCTAACGCTCTGTCAGCATTGGTAAAAGCCTGATGACAAGGTTACTGTTAATTCAGAGAGAGGTTCCGGGCACTGCGTACCCGGCGTTCTCTCTGCTATCAGGCTAGTGTTTTTGTTCGTCTTCCGCGATGCGACGCAAAAAACGTGATCCGAAAAATCATGCGTAGCGGGACTCAGCAGAAACATTCACTGCACCATTTGGTGTCAAGGAGCAACTTTGATTACACATATCAGCCCGTTGGGCTCAATGGATTTGTTGTCGCAGTTGGAAGTCGACATGCTCAAGCGAACCGCGAGCAGCGACTTATACCGTCTTTTCCGCAACTGTTCACTGGCCGTTCTCAACAGCGGCAGCCAGACTGACAGCAGTAAAGAACTCCTCGAACGTTTCGAAAGTTTTGATATCAACGTGCTGCGCAGAGAGCGTGGCGTGAAACTTGAACTGGTGAATCCACCGGAAGATGCCTTTGTCGATGGCCGGATTATCCGTTCATTGCAGGCTAACCTGTTCGCCGTCCTGCGCGACATCCTGTTCGTGAATGCCCAGATCTCCAGCAATTCGCGCTTTGAGAATTTCAACAGCGGGAATTCAGCCCATCTCACCAATATGGTGTTCTCGATTTTACGCAACGCCCGCGCGCTTCATCTGGATGAAGATCCAAACATGGTGGTGTGCTGGGGCGGTCATTCCATTAATGAAAATGAATACCTGTATGCCCGCAACGTCGGCAGCCAGCTGGGTTTGCGTGAACTGAACATTTGTACCGGCTGTGGTCCGGGTGCGATGGAAGCACCGATGAAAGGTGCCGCCGTCGGCCACGCGCAGCAGCGTTATAAAGCCGGTCGTTTTATCGGGATGACCGAGCCTTCTATCATCGCGGCTGAGCCACCGAATCCGCTGGTCAACGAACTGATCATCATGCCGGATATCGAAAAACGGCTGGAAGCTTTCGTGCGTATCGCTCACGGGATCATTATCTTCCCGGGCGGCGTAGGCACAGCGGAAGAGCTGTTGTATCTGCTGGGTATTTTGATGGATCCGGAAAACAGCGATCAGGTTCTGCCACTGATCCTGACCGGGCCAAAAGAAAGCGCGGATTACTTCCTCGTTCTGGATGCTTTTATCAAAGACACGCTGGGTGAAGAAGCCGCTAAGTTCTACACCATCATCGTAGACGATCCGACCGAAGTCGCGCGCCAGATGAAACGCGCCATGCCGCTGGTGAAAGAAAACCGCCGAAACAGTGGGGATGCTTACAGCTTCAACTGGTCAATCCGTATTGCGCCGGACCTGCAACATCCGTTTGAGCCAAATCACAAAAACATGGCGAACCTGAATCTGTATCCGAACCAGCCACCACAGGAACTGGCCGCCGCACTGCGTCGCGCCTTCTCCGGGATTGTGGCCGGTAACGTGAAAGAATTCGGTATTCACGCTATCGAAAAGCACGGGCGTTTCAAGCTGCACGGCGACCCGGCATTGATGAAAAAAATGGACAGTCTGTTGCAGGGCTTTGTCGCACAGCACCGCATGAAATTGCCGGGCAGCGCGTACATTCCTTGTTATGAAATCTGCGCCTGACACCGTTCAGGCTGCATTTCTGAAACAGTTCCCGGAGCGACGTAAGTCGCTCTGATTTTATGGATTTTGATGACCCGCTTATGGCAATACACCTGCTGATTATTGATGCCCTCAACCTGATCCGCCGCATTCACGCGGTCCAGGGTTCTCCTTGTCTTCTCACCTGCCAAAATGCCGCCAGACAGCTCGTTCAGCACACACAGGCGACGCATGCCGTTGCGGTTTTCGATGAAGACGATCGCGCCGACAGCTGGCGTCATCAGTGTCTGCCGGATTACAAAGCCGGACGCTCCCCGATGCCGGACAACCTGTTTGCGGAGATGCCGGAACTGAAAGCGGGTTTTGCCGCGATGGGCATCACCTGCTGGCATTCCGCCGGAAATGAGGCGGACGATCTGGCTGCCACACTGGCGGCAAAAGTCTCTTCCGGCGGGCATCAGGTCACAATTGTGTCGACAGACAAAGGTTACTGCCAGTTGCTGGCGCCGAACGTGCAAATCCGCGATTATTTCCAGAAACGCTGGCTGGACATGCCTTTCGTGCGCGAAACCTTTGGCGTTTTGCCTCAGCAACTTACCGATTACTGGGGTCTGGCGGGGATCAGCAGCAGTAAAATTCCGGGCGTGCCGGGAATTGGGCCGAAAACAGCGGTGACATTGCTGACGCAGACCGGCTCGCTGGACGAGCTTTACCACAATCTGGAAGGTGTTCCGGAGAAATGGCGCAAAAAGCTGGAAGAACACCGCGAGCTGGCTTATGTCTGTAAACGGGTTTCCACGCTGCAAACCGATCTCGCGCTGGATGGCAATTTACAGCAACTGCGCTTACCCTGAATTTTGCATTAAAAAAGGCGCTCTCCGAAGAGAAGCGCCTCATTAACAGACTGAATGATCGAAAGTATCAGCGGTCGCGCTCGTCGCGACGCCCACCAATTGCCGACCAGAAACGGCGGATATGTACGGTCACTTCTTCGCGGTCATGATAAAGCTGCTTGGCGAAGATCTCCGCGTTCACGCCGTTTTCTTTCAGGCGCTCATCAATGCGTTCAAGAATGTTAGACACTTCCTCATAACGCTTCTTCATCGGCAACTTCAGGTTGAAAATCGCCTCGCGACACCAGCCGTTCACCAGCCAGTCACACATCAGCGCGGCTACTTTCGCCGGTTTTTCTACCATGTCGCAAACCAGCCAGTAGTTTTTGGTGCTGGTGGATTTGTAGCGGAAACCATCTTCACGTAAATGGATGACCTGGCCGGTTTCCATCAGGCTTGGTGCCATCGGGCCGTTATCAATCGCCGTCACCATCATGCTGCGCTGGGTCAGCTGATACGTCCAGCCGCCCGGGCACGCGCCCAGATCGACCGCATACATCCCGCTCGCCAGACGCTCATCCCACTCGTCGGCCGGAATAAACACGTGAAACGCTTCTTCCAGTTTCAGCGTTGAACGGCTCGGCGCTTCGGACGGGAACTTCAGACGCGGAATACCCATGTAGAACGGGGAATTGTTATTGCTGTAGGAATAGCCCACATAGCAGCAACCTGGCGCGATAAAGAACACGTGGACGACCGGGCGCAGGGCGTTTTCTTTCTTACCCAGCACGCGGCACTCGCGCATCGCAGAACGCAGCGGAACAGTCAGCTTACGGCAGAACTTGGTCAGCTCTTTGCTTTCGTTGGTGTCAGGCACTTCAACGCGCAGTTCACCACCGTTGGTAATGACGTTCTGCACCATACCGACGATCGGCGAAACGCGATCCTCCGGCGGTAAATCTTTCAGGAGTTCGCCGACGACAATCAGCTGACGGGCAAAAATCAGCTCGCGGAAAGGCAGATTTTTTGCAATACGGTCAGCGTCATCCGGCTGATAACATTCAAACAGCACATAACCGCTGTTTTCTTTTACGCGGGCAAAACCAAAGATTTCCATCTTCGCGGCTTTGTCGGTAATTTCTGCTGCGCATTCTTTTTCAAAACCCTGACGGCAGTAGAGAGCAACTTTATTCATGGCGTTCGGCCTTTTTCTTCAGGCGCAGTGCGCCGATCAACAACAAAATCCAACCGACCAGAAATAAGGTACCGCCAATCGGAGTTACAAAAACGAATAACCGGAGATGAGACAGCGCCAGGCAATAAAGGCTGCCGCTGAATAAAACGGTTCCCAGCGCTAGAAAGGCGCTGCTCCAGTAGAACCACACATTACGCTGGCGCTGCATCGCAACACCTAAAATCATCACCGCCAGCGTGTGAATACTTTGATACGTTAAGCCGGTATGGATCCATGCCATTTCCGCTTCGCCGAGCGACTGGCTCAGGACGTGTGCGCCGAATGCGCCAAAAGCGACATAAACAAAACCGCTGATCGCGGCAAAGATCAACATTGAACGACTGGTCATTATGCGTTACCTGTTATCGTTGTGCGCTGATAAAGCCGCGAATTATCAGCTTTGTCAGCCTGTTCAGGAAAACCTTCCCCAGACTCAGGCATCACGCCTGATCGAAACGAAAACGCAGTTTTTCCTGCTCGCTGGCTGCGCGGGCGAGGATCCACTGACGAAAGGCGGCTATTTTACCCAGTTCTGCCTGACTGTCATGACAAACCAGATAAAAAGCATTTTTACTGATTAAAACTTCACTGAACGGACACACGAGACGTCCGGCCTCAATTTCCGTCTGCGCCATCACATTATTCACCAGCGCAATTCCCTGCCCGTGAACCGCCGCCTGAACGACCATTGCACTGTGGCTGAAAATCGGCCCCTGCTGAACATTCACCTGCTGCAACCCAAGCTGTTTGGTATAGGCCAGCCAGTCACGGCGCGAGGCATCGTGCAATAACGTGTGATGACTCAAATCTGCCGGTTCTTTCAGCGGATTATCGCCCATCAGTAAAGACGGAGAACAAACCGGGAGTAAATATTCGGCATATAAACGTTCCGCCCGCAGACCCGGCCAGTTACCACGCCCGTGGAAAATCGCCACGTCCACGTCGTCGGACAATTTGTCCTCTTCGCGGTCCACAGCCTGGATACGCACATCGATGCCCGGATAAGCTGAGTTAAAGCCAGACAATCTCGGCACCAGCCATTGAATCGCAAAGCTTGGCGGCAAACTGACGGTCAGCGCGCCTTTCGCGCTCCGCGCCTGAAGTTTGCGCGTAGCCTCATTCAGGGCAGAGAATATCTCTTTGATATCCAGATAATAACTCTGCCCTTCTTCGGTCAGTAACAATGACCGGTTGCGCCGGCGAAACAGTTTTAGCCCTAAAAAGTCCTCAAGTGACTTAATCTGGTGGCTAACGGCGGCCTGTGTGACGAACAATTCCTCAGCCGCTTTAGTAAAACTAAGGTGGCGCGCTGCGGCATCAAACACCCGCAGAGAATTAAGAGGCGGTAAACGTTTTGACATAGAATGGATACTTCTTATTCGCCGGTAAGCGGAGCGCCTGTCCGTGGGTTTTGATATTAGTTTTTTTAATCCGAGACATTATAATTTGTCCGTTGAGGATGTACAGGCAAAAACCTATAGTGGCGCCACTTCCTGAGCCGGAACGAAAAGTAGATTGGTATGAGGATGCTGAAATACTTTTGGCTTGTGGTTGTGATGTTGTGTTTGCAATTGTCTGGCAATCCGGACACGTAGCTTGAATGCTACAAACTTTTCACTTCCTGTACATTACCCTGTCTGTCCAAAGTGATTTTTCAGCACCGCAATTTGCGGTGCTTTTTTTTGCCCAAATTTCACCGCAGGCCACGTTTTGTGCTGCGCATAATGTGACAAAACCGGCCACGTCGCAAGAGGGGCCGGTTTTGTCATAAAGCATCTGAGTGAGCGCCCGTCAGGGGCTCACCGGAGGGATCAGTTCCCTTCTGCCATTTCTTTGACTTCAGATTTATTGATCTGCTGCTTATTGCCATACGCATCGGTATAACTGATCATACCGGTATCACTGTCGGTGCTTGGTTTGCCTTCAGCAACAATGGTCCGGCCATCGTTGGTGTGCATCACATAATTGCTTGAACAGGCGGCAAGTGTTGTTGTCAGCAGTGCAGCTGAAATTACGGCGGCGATCTTCTTCATCATAGACTCCTTGCAGATTAAAATGCTCTAAAACCCTGGGAAAACCCCAGGCTAATGCTTCTAGTCATCGTAATTCAGCATAACAAACCTCTGATAAATTTCCAGGTAACCATTCCTAAAATGAATAAGTGGCTTGTGTAACAGATAAATCTGTACTTTTTCATTCAGGCCGAAGGATCTGATTTCGTATGAAAGACTTTAAACCTGCTGATTTTCGTCAACAATTTCCCGCGCTGTCACAAGGGCAATGCTATCTCGACAGCGCTGCGACGGCGCTCCGGCCTCAGGAGGTGATTGACGCAACCCTGAATTTTTATATGCAGGAAGGCGCGACGGTTCACCGCAGCCAGCACCGCGCAGCGCAAACGCTGACAGAAGAATATGAGCAGGCCAGAAAACGGGTTGCGCAGTGGATTAACGCGCCCCGCTCAGAAGATATTATCTGGACGCGCGGCACGACGGAGTCCGTCAATCTGGTTTCGCAAGGCTGGCTGCGCCCGCAATTACAACCGGGCGATGAGATAATTGTCAGCCAGGCGGAGCATCATGCAAACCTGATCCCGTGGCTGATTGTGGCGGAACAATGCCAGGCGCGCGTCGTCACGCTGCCCATTGATGAGCAGGGTTTGCCGGATATCTCCGCCCTTCCGGCCATTCTGAATTCCAAAAGCCGCCTGCTGGCATTGGGGCAGATGTCGAATGTCACAGGAGGCGCGCCGGATCTGGCCCGCGCTGTTGAACTAGCCCATGCCAACGGAACACCGGTCTTTATTGATGGCGCGCAGGGCGCGGTGCATTGCCCGGCAGACATGCAGGCTCTGGACATTGATTTCTATGCTTTTTCCGGCCACAAACTCTACGGCCCGACCGGCATTGGCGTGCTCTATGGCAAAACGGCGCTGCTGGAAGATATGCAGCCGTGGCAAGGTGGCGGAAAAATGCTGACGCAGGCGTCGATGACCGGTTTTACGCCTCAGACCGTTCCGCATCGTTTTGAAGCAGGCACGCCGAATATTGCAGGCGTTATCGGCCTGTCAGCGGCGCTGAAGTGGCTGGAAACTGTCGATATGCCAGCAGCCGAAATTTATGCGCAGCACCTCGCGACGCTCGCAGAGCAACAGCTTGCAGAACTTGCAGGTTTCCGCAGCTTCCGTTCGCAAAACTCATCGATTTTATCTTTTGATATCGCCGGTGTGCATCACAGCGATCTGGTGACACTGCTGGCTGAACAGGGGATCGCACTTCGCGCAGGACAGCATTGCGCGCAGCCGTTAATCGAGGCGATGGGCATCAGCGGAACATTGCGTGCCTCATTTGCACCGTATAATAACGAAAATGACGTATCGCGGCTGGTCGCGGCGGTTAAATACGCCCTGACGCTGTTAGCAGATTAATTTACACCGAGGAAAGCCATGTTAGCCCCACACCCTTTCGGGCATGAAATCACTGAAACGTCCCTGACTGAAAAATTTGCTTCATTCCGTCAGTGGGAAGATCGCTACCGCCAGTTAATCCTGCTCGCGAAATCCCTGCCGCCGCTCGATGTTTCGCTCAAAACACCTGAAAATGAATTATCAGGCTGCGAAAACCGGGTCTGGCTGGGTGCCGAAAAGGCAGAAAACGGAATAATGCATTTCTATGGCGACAGCGAAGGACGGATCGTGAAAGGGTTGCTGGCCGTATTACTGACGGCCGTTGAAGGCAAAACGCCAGCGGAAATCCTGAAGCGGGATCCGCTGGCGCTGTTTGACGTATTAGGTTTGCGCGAACAACTGAGCACTAGCCGTTCCAGCGGGCTGAATGCGCTGGCAGAAGGCGTAATCGCCCTCGCCCGTCAGGCCGCCTGAGCCTGACGCTGAGCTTTCGCCATCATCTTTTTAAGGACATGGGAAACCGCGACAAAACCGAATGTGGCGGTAACCATGGTCGCAGCACCAAATCCGGAAGCACAATCCATACGTTTCGGCCCTTCCGCCGTCGCGCGTGACGTACATACCGATCCATCCGCCTGCGGATACATCAGCGGTTCGCTGGAAAATACACAATCAATGCCCAGCTTCCCTTTGCTATTTTTCATGACATTAAAATCATTTTTCAGACGTTCGCGCAGTTTCGCAGCCAGCGGATCCTGAATGGTTTTTGCCAGATCGACGACGGCAATTTGCGTCGGATCAATCTGCCCACCGGCACCGCCCGTGGTGACGACAGGGATTTTAAAACGGCGGCAGTACGCCAGCAAAGCCGCTTTCGGACGCACGCTGTCGATAGCATCAATGACATAGCTGAAACCTCTGTCGAGCATTTCAGCGACATTATCGGGCGTAATGAAATCGTCGATGCAGGTCACATTGCACTCCGGATTAATCGCCAGAATACGCTGCGCCATAATTTCCGTTTTGGCCTGCCCGACATTTTCCCGCAATGCATGAACCTGCCGGTTGGTATTGGTGACGCACACATCATCCATATCAATCAGCGTAATAGCGCCAATGCCGGTTCTCGCCAGCGCTTCCGCCGCCCAGGAACCCACCCCGCCAATACCAATCACACAGACGTGGGCCTGCGAGAAAAGCTCCAGCGCCTGCTGACCATAAAGGCGAGCAGTACCGCCAAAGCGTTGCTGATAAGCGTCGGAGTATGTTGCAGTCATGAACGAAAAACCTCAGTGCGTCTGAAAACTTAATTTGATTGTGAATAAGCGGTGAACAGCGGTTTGCCGTTCTGCGCTGATTTTAACACCCAGACGCGCCCGTAGTGATTATAAAATCCTGCTGCATGCCCGGCATCCGTACCAATCCCCTGATACATATCGAAATGTTGTCCTTTAATCGCGCCACCAACGTCCAGCGCAACCATCAGACGCATATGATATTTACCGGTAAACTTACCTTTATCATTAAGTTCAGGCACTTCTGCCAGCAGCGTGGTGCCTGCCGGAATAAGCGAACGGTCAGAAGCCACCGAGGCTTTGGCAATCAGCGGAACACCGCTGGCGCCGCGAACCGGCGCAAAAGGTTCAGGTTTAAAGAAGACAAATGACGGGTTTTGTTCCAGCAACTCACGCACTTCAGCCGCAGAGTGAGTATCAGCCCACTGGCGGATGGCCTGCATCGACATATTTTCGCGCGCCACTTCGCCACGGTCGATAAGCACCTTGCCAATGCTGCGGTAGGCGTGACCATTTTTGCCCGCATAACCAAAGAACATATAAGGACGCCCGTCGCCGTAATCCACATAACCGCTGCCCTGCACTTCCATCATAAAGTTATCCATCAGGGAATTGGTCCAGGCGACGACGTAATTGTCGCTCAGCGCACCGGAGTAAATAGAGGCGCGATCCGGCAGGCGACCACGTTTTGGCGGCATACGGTAAAGCGGGTACTGGAATTCGCCCTGACGGGTATAGCGTGCCTGCACAACCGGCGTGTAATAGCCGGTCAACTGCACGTTACCAAAGTTATCGGCACCTTCCATCTGATAGGCGCTGAGGCCGTACTGACTCAGGTTACGGGTGTCGGCTCCGGAGCGAAGCCATTGCTCCACGGCCTGAAACGTCGTGTTATTTCTGCCATATAAAGAGGAAGACGCGATTTGTACGGCGGCAACCTGATTTGAATAATCCAGCGCGTTGACCGGTTTCCCTGTGGCATTCGGCTCATTCACGTATTCCAGTGCGTTGTCCAGACGGCCATCTTTATACTGCTGGCCCCGGTCAGTCGGCCGCGAGGAACAGCCCGCCAACACTGCAATCACCAGACCACTCAGCAGATACTTACTCCAACGTCCTTTCATTGTTGCCGCGCTCTCTTACTTTCAGGGAAATGACTGGCGAAACGATAACAAACGGGATATCAGAAAGGAATTGCCACAGTATAAAAAAGTGTACTGAGCCAAATTGCACCCCAAACGACGATTTTGTGGACAAAAACCCAGCAACTTGGTGCTTTATTTGAATAAATTCAAAAAAGGGTTGCACGAAATCTCATGGGGAGTATAGTTCGCCTCCATCGGACGCGGGGTGGAGCAGCCTGGTAGCTCGTCGGGCTCATAACCCGAAGGTCGTCGGTTCAAATCCGGCCCCCGCAACCAATTCGATTTCGATGTATGAAATGCTCAGTTGAATTGTTCGATGTAATAAAGCAGTATCACGGACGCGGGGTGGAGCAGCCTGGTAGCTCGTCGGGCTCATAACCCGAAGGTCGTCGGTTCAAATCCGGCCCCCGCAACCAATTCGAGACTGATGCATAACGATGTTCAGTTCGGATTCTGTGATGATGTAAAGCAGTACCAAGTAGTGACGGACGCGGGGTGGAGCAGCCTGGTAGCTCGTCGGGCTCATAACCCGAAGGTCGTCGGTTCAAATCCGGCCCCCGCAACCAACTACTTAAACAGTGAATTGAATTAAACAACAAGCACCTTAACGGGTGTTTTTTTGTATCCAAATTTCGGGCACAGCCAGGAATGGCGTCATATTCTCACACCATTCCCCCGCTTATTTCGCCCTTGCCGCCCCGCCTTCTGAAAACCAAACCTTGATGCCTGCCATGATTGATTCCGCGACCTGCTGCTGAAAATGGGCCGTCCTCAATTTTTTCTCTTCATTGATATTACTGATGAAAGCCGTCTCCACCAGAATGGACGGAATGTCCGGCGCTTTCAGTACGGCAAAACCGGCCTGATCGACTTTGTTTTTGTGCAGATGATTAATCTTTCCCATGCGCGTCAGCACTTCTTTGCCAAATTTGAGGCTGTCACCGATGGTTGCCGTCTGAACCAGATCAAACATCGTATGGTCCAGATAACGATCGCCGCTTTTGCTGACGCCGCCAATCAGGTCAGATTCATTCTGGGTTTGTGCCAGAAAACGCGCAGCAGAACTGGTGGCGCCTTTGGTCGATAAGGCAAAAACGGACGAGCCTTTTGCAGCCCGGTTTGTAAACGCATCGGCATGAATAGAAATAAACAGATCTGCCCGTAGTTTTCGCGCTTTCGCCACCCTGACTTTCAGCGGAATAAAGACATCTTCATTACGGGTCATATGCGCTTTCATGTTAGGTTCACGCGTAATCAGTTTTTGCAGACGGCGCGCGATTTGCAAAACCACATCCTTTTCACGCGTTTTGTATTTACCAATCGCACCCGGATCTTCACCACCGTGCCCCGGATCCAGCATAATGACCAGCGGCCTGCTTCGCCCGGCCTGACCGTCTTTGGCCGTTTCAGGCGGCAGCGTTCTCGCCACATCGCCGCGATTGTAATCTTCCAGTAATGCCAGCAGCGGATCATCTTCCGCACTCACGGCACCGTCTTCCGGATACAAATCGACGACCAGGCGGTTGTGGAATTCGGCGACCGGCTTGAGAGTAAACACATGTGGATTGATGGCACGCTTGAGCTCAAGCACCATGCGCACCGTTTTGGAATCAAACTGCCCCACCCGCGCCTGGCGGATATAAGGGTCACTTTGCTGGACCTTTTCTCCCAGCCCTTTCAGAACGCTGTTGAGGTGAACACCTTCAATATCGACGACCACACGCGGCGGGTCACTCAGCAGAAATTGCTTATATTTTAGTGGCGTACTGGATTCGAGCGTAATGCGGGTGTACGTGGAAGAAGGCCAGATGCGTACTGCAATAACCTGTGAGCTGGCAGCAAACCCCACTTTGCTCACACTCAGCATCCAGGAAGCCGCTACAGTTTGAAGAAGTCGTCGTCGTCCGGGATTGTGGTTATCGTCAGTCATGCAGTCTCAAAAGTATCTAAAAGTAAGAAATTGCTGATAAAAAACTCAGTTTATGGATTCTAACTAATCGTATCCTGCATGTCATTCCTAAACATTTATTCGATTAATCAATTTGTTGTAGGTTTGTAATGGGTGTTAAAACAAAAACAACGATTTCTTACTTGCCACACGCCGACAAAAGAATAAAAATACAAAAATTACGAATAAAAATTCATACGAGGTTTTGCCGTGAAGGAACGTAGTACAGAACTGGTTCAGGGATTTCGCCACACAGTTCCCTATATTAATGCGCACCGTGGCAAAACGTTCGTGGTCATGCTCGGTGGGGAAGCCATAGAACATGAGAATTTTAGCAATATCGTCAATGATATCGGGCTGTTACACAGTTTAGGCATTCGTCTGGTGGTGGTTTATGGTGCACGCCCGCAGATTGATGAGAACCTTTCTGAGCACAATTACGAGCCGATTTATCACAAAAATATCCGCGTGACAGACGCCCGGGCCCTCGAACTGGTGAAGCAGGCAGCGGGTTTGTTGCAGCTTGATATCACCGCGCGGCTTTCCATGAGTCTGAATAATACGCCACTGCAGGGCGCGCATATCAACGTTGTCAGCGGGAACTTTATCATTGCTCAGCCGCTGGGCGTCGATGACGGTATTGATTACTGCCACAGTGGCCGCATCCGCCGTATCGATGAAGAAGCCATTCACCGCCAGCTCGACAGTAATGCGATTGTGCTGCTTGGCCCGGTCGCGGTTTCGGTCACAGGTGAAAGCTTCAATCTGACGTCAGAAGAGGTCGCGACGCAACTGGCCATTAAGCTTAAAGCCGAGAAAATGATCGGCTTCTGTTCTTCTCAGGGCGTCATCAACGATGAAGGGAATATTATCTCTGAGTTGTTCCCTAACGAAGCGCAGGAACGTATCGACCTGATGGAATCGGGTGGAGATTATCTTTCCGGCACCGTCAGGTTCCTGCGTGGTGCGGTGAAAGCCTGCCGCAGCGGCGTTCGTCGTAGCCATCTGATCAGTTATCAGGAAGATGGCGCACTGGTTCAGGAGCTGTTCTCACGTGACGGTATTGGTACGCAAATCGTTATGGAAAGCGCCGAGCAGGTTCGCCGCGCCACCATTAACGATATCGGCGGTATTCTTGAGCTGATCCGCCCGCTGGAGCAACAAGGCATTCTGGTTCGCCGCTCACGCGAGCAGCTCGAAATGGAAATTGATAAATTCACCATTATCGAGCGCGATAACCTGACCATTGCCTGCGCCGCGCTTTACCCGTTCCACGATGAAGGAATTGGCGAAATGGCCTGCGTGGCGGTTCATCCCGATTACCGCAGTTCTTCACGCGGTGAAATGCTGCTACAACGCGTCGCCAGCCAGGCCAAACAAATGGGTCTGAACCGGTTATTTGTTCTGACGACACGCAGTATTCACTGGTTCCAGGAACGTGGTTTCAAACCTGCGGAAGTTGACGTCCTGCCGATTCAGAAACAGGAAATGTACAACTACCAGCGCCGGTCTAAGATCCTGATTTCAGATCTCTGAAAATCAGAACCCATAATTCTGAGCATAAAAAAGGACGCTTTCGCGTCCTTTTGCTTTTACTGAAGTCTGGAAGTTCTATTTGCTGGTCTGCGATTTCAGAGCCTGCTGCAGGGTTGACGTATCCGGCCAGGTTTTGAAGCCTTCCGGCGCAGCATACTGCGGCGTTTTACTGTCGTTGCCGGAAACCTGAGACAGCATCGCCAGACCATCTTGCGCAATTACAGCCTGATGGAAATAGTCAGCCAGCTGAGTCTGCGTCAATCCGGCAATCACACGGATCACATTGGCCCGGGTATCAAACTGAGCATTTCCACGGCTGAAGTCATTGCCCAGACGATCGGCTTCTTCATCCAGCGTTTGCGGACGTTGCTGCATCTCATTCACCAGCCCCTGCTTATATTGCAGGAATTCATCATCTTTCATTTCCCGCAAACGCTTTTCAGCCTGCGGATAAAATGCCAGATAGCGCTGATAGAGATAGTCAGGTTGTTTGCTGTTACTTTGCAGCAGGAAGCCGATACCCCATTGTTTGCCCACCGGGATCGGGAAGGCAAATACCGCGTATCCCAGCTGTTCCTGCGTACGCAGTTGGCTGTAGAACCACGGCTGAATAATCTGCCCCAGCAGCGCACTGTAGCCCATACTCTGAACTTCGTCATAACCGCGTGGCACATACACCGCCGCCAGTGCAGAATCTGTACTGGTGCCGGTACGCTGGATATTGGCCTTCATCGGCTCAGAAACTTCAGCTTGCTTACCGCGCCACCATTCGGTTCCGTGCGCGCCCAGCTTTTGCATAATCTGCTGTGACATCGCCCTGACCTGATCGGCGGTCATATTACCCACCACCATCACTTCGACGGCGGCATGGTGAATCAGCTGTTCACGGTAATTATTCACGTCATCAAGCGTAATCTGCGCGACTAACTTTTCACGCTCGGCGCGTTCGGTATACGGCACACGGGAAAGCAGCTGGATCGGCTGTAACGCCAGTTCGAAAGCTTTGCCTTTATCGGCTGAAGATAAGCGTTCCAGATACCAGGATTTCGCCTGATCCAGCTGTTCTTGTGTCGGCTTAAAGTTCGGATAGTTATCCACTAATGCCGCCAGCAAATCAGGCAGACATTCAGTAAAGCCGGTGGCGGTAAATTGCAGGCCATTATCCGGAGACGTCCCGAACGTAATGCCGCCGATGGACGCCTGATAGCTCAGCTGATCAAACGCGACGCCGGTCAGATAATCCGTCAGGCCGTACAACACCTGATTTTTTGCCGAACTCAGTGCCTCTTCATTACGGAAAGACACCGTGACATTGGCTTTCGGTTCATCGGCGAAGTACCGGCTCGGCATATAGAAGACACGCAGCCCTTTATCTTCCACCAGCAACTCAGGTTTGGTCGCCGTCGAGTCTTTCGTCACCAGCGCCAGAGAATCGGGAATGTACGGGTTCAGCGCTGGCAGCGACAACGTGATGCCCTGCGCCAGCGTTTTCCATTGTTCAAAAGTTTGCGGCGGCACTTTATCAACTTCGTAAGGTGCATCCATAAAGTAAGCCATTTTGTTGTGCGGTTCATTCGGGCTGATGATCCAGTAGCGCGCATTTTGCGGCGTCATTTCATCCAGACGCGATGCGATTGCTTTGGGATCGTACTGATCGGTCAGATACGGTGAATCGAGCACGTGTTCAACCGGAACACGTAGCATGGTATCCACCAGCCACTCTACATAATCCATATCGCGGGTTAACGCGGGATACCGGAAATCAAGCGCCATAACATGAGCAATTTCGTCGAAATAAGACTTCTTAATGCCCTGTGTCCGCATTTCGTTGAGATAACTGAAAATCGCGGCGATCACTGTGTCACGCTGGGCAAGACCTTTATCCGTCAGGGAAACAGAGATATTAAATACCCCCATATTCCGGTTAACCATCGGGTCTGCTCCGGCGCTGATCCCGTCTGCGTAACCTTGTTTCTGCAACCAGTCTGACAGCGTATTCGGGCTGCGGTTACCAATCAGATAGCTGATATAGGTATCTGTTTTACTGCGAAAATCTGCGCTGTTGTTGTCGATAGCAAATTCAATGCGCAATTCTTTGCGTGGCTGCGCGGGAACAAAATGGATAAATTCACCTTTTTGCTCTGCCGTCACCGTCGGTACGGTAATCGGCGGTACAACGGCATGATGGTTAGTGATCTTTCCGAAAGTATTGGCAGCCAGATCAGCCAGCTCCGGCAACGGTTTATTGCTGTAGATAACCCCGACCAGCAGATTGGCCGAATAATAGCGGTGATAGAACGCGGTGAGCTGATCGTGAAGTTTGCTACCCGGTTTATCTTTTAACGTATCGAGATTACCACCGGAATAACGGGCCGCCGGGTGTTCAGGGTTTAACGTTTCGGCCCGAACCTGAGCCATACGCATCCCGTCACGCGAACGCGCCATGGTCAGTTCGGCATTCACCGCATTACGCTCACGGTCACCGTTAGCCGGGTCCAGCAATGGCTCACCGATGGCGTCCGAAAGGCGATCTACGGCTTCAGGCAGGGCATCATTTTCAACTTCCAGATAAAAGGCCGTGCGGTAAGACGCGGTGCTGCCATTATGGCTGCCGCCATGTTTTTTGAGGAATTCAGAGAGGCTTTCAGGCTGAGGATACTTTTTCGATCCCATCAGAAGCATGTGTTCTGTGTAATGGGCAAGGCCAAGCTGGGAATCAGGGTCTTCCAGCGAACCCACGGGAATAGCCAGCGCAGCAAGTGACTTGGGCGCCTGAGGGTCAGAAACCAGCAATACCGTCATATCATTCTCAAGCTTGATCGCCTGATACCGACGGGGGTCGTTCTGACTTTTATTAATAGCTTGTGCATAAGGCTGCCAGTTGGCGGCGCTTGCGACTCCAGGGGCCCAAAAGGTCAATAACAACAGTAACCCGGAAATTCGGGTAACCTGTTTCAACATTGCCACTCTCCCTCAATCGAGTAAATATGCCCGCGGGCACTAAAAATAAACAGTTCAACAACTGATGGATCTCAACCTGCTGTTTTCTGCTATCAGGTCTGTTCAGACCCCGCAGACGCAGGATAGTTGTCAAAAAAATCGAACCGGGATGAGCAGTCAGGAGCTCCGTCACATTTTGTTCCCGAACCGGGCGTTTCCTCCAGGGGAAAATCACCCTGTTAAACCACTCTAAGCTGTTAGCCCGTCATTGCAAGCGGCTTGAGGGTATTTTCCCGACTTATTCTGAAGCCGTTCTGCTGCCATTTAGCCATTCTGTTTGCAGATCAGACGCTGCAAAATTGCCTGATATTTTGCAGGTGACCGGATAACAATATTGACCCGCTGGCATGATTGCCCGAAAGATATCCCCGACAGCTGATATTCCCAGCCTTTCATGACAGTTTCGTGGCTCTGGCCGGTTGCGGCGTAAGCTTCCAGCTGCGAATGTGCCTCTGACCACGCCTGTTGTACCTGCCACTGACGCATAAAACCATAGGTCAGTGACTGGTAATAATTCAGCAACCCTAAAACAGACACCGACAGCAACAGTGCGGCTATCAATGCTTCCGGCAAGCTAAAACCCTGCTGTGAGATATCTTCTTTTCCGGATGCACTAACCATTACAAATCAGCTCATTATTTTCCGGGCAGAAATCCAGCCAGCCTTGTTTTAGCGGGATAAAAACCAGAGTGCCGTCAGCCTGCTTTTTGCCACTGGCTTGCTGAAATTGCATGACAGGCTCACCGCCTTCGGCCATTTGCCCTGCACCGCGCAGCAGAAACACATCCGGACGCAGTGACGGGCGCACACAGACCCGACCTTTTCCTGAAATCAGTAAACCTGCGGCCACATCCTGGCATTGCCAGTCTGAACCGGTAGAAGCCTTCCAGCTTTGCTGAATTCCCCAGGCCAGAGCCGTTGAAGCATTTTCCCAGGCAATAACGAACCGGTGCTGGCTGGAAGTCAGCGCCAGCCCGGCCGAAAGTTGCTGCTGTAATGAGTTAAGGGCAATAAGCCCCAGCCCCATCATCACCATAACACTCAATATAATGGCGCTGCCGCGCTGGCGTTCCGCACCGGTAAAATTCACAACAGCCTTCACAAGTTATGCCCCGCAACCTGCGCCAGGACCTGCTGATGGATAAAAGGATTTCGGCTCCACCGGGCCTCGAGTTCCAAAGTAAACAAATGGCCGGCAGAACCACTGGTTTGTTCTGTGACGTTAAACCTTGTCACGCTGACTTCGGCAGGGTCGAGCAATTTTTCCCAGCCGGAACCGCTGCAACCGGAGGCTCCGCGCTGGATTTCAATGCCTCCCTGACGCAGACGATAGCCAAAATATTCAGATTCAGCGGTGCCGGGGTTTTCCCATTTTCCGTTGCGGTTCAGGTCGTAAATGGCAATGACGCAGGAGCCCGCCGCTTCTCCGTCAGCATTGCCGATAAGGACGGGCTTTCCCTCACAGATGCCATTACAAAAACCAGCCCGTCTGAGATCTTTCTCCATCGTAAATGCCGTCTGACGCAGAAGCTGATCCAGCTGATAATGTCTGCCAAGGCTCTGGCTTCTCTGGCGCATCATTGGGTAAATTTGCGCGGCACTGAGCATCAGCATACTGCCCAATCCCATCGCCATCATCACTTCCGGCAGCGTGAAACCGAGGCTGTTTCGCGGGATTACTGGCATGATGCGATCCCCAGTAAAGGCTGATTTTCACTGCATATCCGCAATCTTCCCCGCGCAGAAAGGACAATCCGCAGGCTGCCTGCCGCATTTTTCAGGGTGAGATGTCCCGGCACGGCCGAATTTCGCAATCCGTAAAAACCGGTCGCGTTGTCAGAAAAATCGAGCAGTTCAATTTCAGGATCATCAACCGTAAACACCTTACTACCAGCCACATTGCAATCCGCCGCACGCTGCCCGGTTCCCACGCAACCGCCCTTTCCGCTCATCACCCACAGTATCGCGGAACGGTTGTAATTGTTGGCTCCGGTCTGAATACCATAAAAATACAGACGCAGCCGCTGAGCGTGCTGTTCAAGCTTCAACGCCTGCTGATAACCGCGCCAGCTGTGCATTCCCCACAGCGCGCACATCGCTACGATAACAACCACGACCATCATTTCTATCAGCGACATTCCCTGTTCTCCTGTCCGTTGTATTGTTTTCATGCGGTCAGGTTAGGCATTTAAATTTTACCCGCCACAGGCAAAACGCATTTTTCCGGCACGCCTCGGGAACAATATGTGCAACGAAGCGTACACAGCAAAATCGTTGCGCGACGCCTCGCAGGAATGAAATGAAATTAGAAATCGGGGCAGAAATCGTCAGGAAAAGGTGTAAAACGTACGGCAGCAGGGAGAAAGGCGTTAACGGAAATGGCCGCCTGACCAGAGTGGCAGGCGGCAAACAGCGAAGGATCAGACAGCGACGGGCGCTTTGATTGCCGGGTGCGGATCGTACCCTTCAATCTCAAAATCTTCGAAGTTGTAATCAAACAGGGAGGCAGGTTTGCGCTTGATAATCAGTTTAGGCAACGCGCGTGGCTCACGGCTCAGTTGCAAATGCGTCTGTTCCATGTGGTTGCTGTACAGGTGAGTATCGCCACCGGTCCAGACAAAATCGCCCACTTCAAGGTCGCATTGTTGCGCCATCATGTGAACCAGCAATGCATAGCTGGCGATATTGAATGGCAGGCCGAGGAAGATATCGCATGAGCGCTGATACAGCTGGCAGGACAATTTGCCGTCCGCCACATAGAACTGGAAGAAGGCGTGGCACGGCGCCAGCGCCATCTGATCCAGCTCACCCACGTTCCAGGCCGAAACAATGATACGGCGGGAATTAGGGTCCTGTTTCAGTTGCTTAATCACATTCGACAACTGGTCAACTTGCGTGCCATCAGCCGCACCCCATGCACGCCACTGTTTGCCGTACACAGGGCCGAGGTCACCATTTTCATCTGCCCACTCGTCCCAGATGCTGACGTTGTTTTCACGCAGATAGGCGATATTAGTTTTGCCTTTCAGGAACCACAGAAGTTCATGAATGATGGAGCGCAGATGGCATTTTTTCGTGGTGACCAGCGGGAAGCCTTCCTGCAAATTGAAACGCATCTGATGACCAAAAATCGACAACGTGCCAGTACCGGTACGGTCGGCTTTAGGGGTGCCCTCATCGAGCACTTTCTGCATTAAATCCAGATACTGTTTCATGTTACCTCACGACAATTGTTTCTGCGGACGGCGATATGCCCAGACCATCATAATCAGGCCAATGACCACCATCGGGATGGACAGAACCTGCCCCATACTGATGATCCCATCGAACAGGCCCAGCTGCGCATCCGGCTGGCGGAAATGTTCGACGATGATGCGGAATAAGCCGTAGCCAATCAGGAACAAGCCTGATACCGCGCCCATCGGGCGTGATTTGCGAATAAATACGTTCAGAATGATGAACAATACGATGCCTTCCAGCAGCAGTTCATACAACTGCGAAGGATGGCGCGGCAGTACACCGTACTGGTTAAGCAGCGGCTGCCATTTCGGGTCTGCGGCGGCAATTGCGATATCTTCCTGACGTGAGCCGGGGAACAGCATCGCCCAAGGCACATCGGTGGTCACACGACCCCAGAGTTCGCCATTGATGAAGTTGCCCAGACGTCCTGCACCCAGACCAAACGGGATCAGCGGAGCAATAAAATCGGAAACCTGGAAGAAATTACGCTTGGTACGGCGTGCGAAAATCAGCATCACGACGATCACACCAATCAGGCCACCGTGGAAGGACATACCGCCGTCCCACACTTTGAAGAGATACAGAGGGTTATCGAGGAACAGTGGCAGGTTGTAGAAGAAGACATAACCGATACGGCCACCGAGGAAGACACCGAGGAAACCGGCATAGAGTAAATTCTCTACTTCCTCTTTTTTCCAGCCGCTGCCTGGCTTGTTGGCACGGCGTACCGCCAGCCACATTGCAAAGACAAAACCGACCAGATACATCAGTCCGTACCAGTGAAGAGATACCGGCCCGATGGAGAAAATCACCGGGTCAAACTGGGGAAACGCCAGATAGCTGTTGCTCATCTATCACCACAAATTGTTTATCATTATCGCCCGGTTAAGGGCCAGCAGGGTGCGAATAGTAGCATAGCCGGGAGGTTTTCCGGGGCTAAGCCGCTGGAAAAGTTCTGTAAAAAATCATCTCATCGTTCGCCGGAATGCGGCCAGAGCAGAAGTCACGCGGTACGGCGTACCGCGTAAGGTGTTTATTTACCGCCGCGAATCAGGCCGCCCAGCCCGCGTCGCTCCATAAATGCCGCCGTCATATGGCGGACATCCGTGGTGAAATGCGCCTGTAAAACGCGGCTGGCCAGCTCTTCGGCATCGTGTAATTCAATACGGCGGAGCAGATATTTTATACGCGCCACGCTGCGGCCATTCATGCTGAGATTGCGGAACCCCATGCCGGTCAGCAGCAGCGCACCCATCGGGTCACCGGCCATTTCACCGCACAAGCTGACATCCAGCCCGGCGGCTTCTGCGCTGGTAACAATCTGCTTAAGCACACGCAGCATCGCCGGATGCAGGCTGTCGTAAAGCCCGGCGACGCGGGTGTTGTTGCGATCGACGGCCAGGAGATATTGCGTTAAATCGTTGGTGCCCACGGAGATAAACTCCACTCTTCCGGCCAGAGCCGGCAGCATGAAGATCATCGAAGGCACTTCAATCATGACGCCCAGACGCGTCGGCGGCAGCTCATAACCCAGCTGTTCTTCCACTTCACGTCCGGCGCGGTCAATCAGGCGTCGAGCTTCATCAATCTCTTCGAGGCTGGTGACCATCGGCAGCAGAATACCCAGATTGCCGGTCGCCGCGTTGGCGCGCAGCATGGCGCGAACCTGAATCAGGAAAATCTCAGGCTGATCGAGCGTGATGCGAATTCCACGCCAGCCCAGACACGGGTTTTCTTCGCTGATCGGCATATACGGCAGTTGTTTGTCAGAGCCGATATCCAGCGTGCGCAGCGTCACCGATTTTTGCGGGAATAATTGCAGCATGCCCTGATACTGCGCGACCTGTTCTTCTTCGGAAGGGAAGCCGCTTTGCAGCATGAACGGAATTTCCGTGCGGTATAACCCGACACCGTCAACGCGGCTGCCAAACAGTTTTTCGTGGTCAGCGCTAAGCCCGGCGTTGAGCATAACCTGTACCCGCTCGCCGCTTTTCAGCGCAGCCGGTTGCTCAACATCATCTTCGGCTTTCTGGCTCAGCTCCATTTCTTCGCTGATGAGACGTTTGTATTCCGTCACCAGAACGGCTTCCGGGTCAATCAGCAGTTCGCCACGGTAACCATCTACAATCAGCTGACGCTGGCTCAGCAGCGCGGGCTGAATATCCGCGCCCATAATGGTTGGCACGCCCATCGCACGGACTAAAATTGCGGCATGCGAGTTCGCTGCACCGTCGCGGACGACGACCCCCGCCAGCCGGTCTTGCGGAACTTCCGCCAGCAATGTCGCTGTCAGTTCATCGGCGACCAGAATGAAACGTTCCGGCCACTGAGTATTGCCCTGGATGGTATCGTCGAGATGAAACACCAGCCGCTGGCCGAGTGCGCGTAAATCGCTGCCGCGCTCACGCAGATAGGTATCCTGGAGGCTGGCAAACTGAGCCGCAAATTCTTCAACAACCTTTTTGACCGCCCATTCCGCCACTGCGCCCTGATCAATCTGCGCAAACAGTTCGCGTTTGAGACGCGCATCATTGAGTAAGTGGGAATAGAGGTCGAAAATTGCCGCGCTTTCTTTCTGCGCGCTGGCCGTGAACCGTTTACTGAAACGGCGGAATTCTGCACCGGCATCTTCCAGTGCGCGGGTCAGCCGCTCGCGTTCGCGAACGGTGTCCAGCGTGGACGCCATGTAGACATGCTCAAGCGAAGGTTGCGAGCTGTCCTGCCAGCCGATCCCAATCGCCACACCGGGCGATGCGGCCAGTGCCCGCACGCGGGTCTGACGAAAACGTCCGTAAAGAACATTAAGCTGTGCCTGGGAAAGGATTGCCGCCAGCTGCGTTGCCAGCGTAACCATAAAGGACTCTTCACTTTCATCAAACTGGCGATGCTCGCGCTGCTGAATAACCAGCACGCCCAGCAGCTGACGACGGTGAATGATCGGCACGCCTAAGAAGGATCGGAAAAGATCTTCTTTTACGGCAGGGATATATTTGAAACTCGGGTGGCTCTGCGCATCGGCAAGGTTGATGGGTTCAGCCAGACGCCCGACCAGACCCACGATCCCCTGATCAAACGCCAGGGTAATAGTTCGCCCGCGAGGTTTTTTCAAACCTCGCGTCGCCATCAGATAGTAACAACGGCGGTCATTGTCAGCGAGATAGACGGAACACACTTCGGTGTCCATCGCCAGGCAGATTTCGTTGACCAGTACGTCCAGCGCATCATTCAGGCTGGACGCCATTGCTACCTTTTCAACAATTTCTCGCAAACGCGTGAGCATTTCTTCGTGACTTAGCCTCTTTTACGACGATAAGCGGGTGATGTCTTTGGAAGAGAGACTTCCTGCATCGGCATAATGGTGGTGGAAAACTCCTTCATTACACGACGGTAAACATCACGTTTAAATGACACCACCTGACGAACCGGATACCAGAAACTCACCCAACGCCAGCCATCAAATTCAGGCGTGCTGCTGCGCTGCATATTGATATCCGCATCGTTGCACATCAGTTGCAGCAAGAACCATTTTTGCTTTTGGCCGATACAAACCGGCTTTGTGTCCCAACGCACCAAACGTTTTGGCAATTTATAACGTAACCAGTTACGGGTCGAAGCCAGAATACGTACATCTTTACGGCCAAGCCCCACTTCCTCAAACAGCTCGCGGTACATGGCCTGCTCAGCGGTTTCACCGGGGTTTATGCCCCCCTGTGGAAACTGCCAGGAGTGCTGACCGTATCGTCTGGCCCATAACACCTGACCCTGCTTGTCACAGATTACGATACCAACATTCGGGCGGTAGCCATCATCATCGATCACCGGACTACCTCAATAGCTTAAAATCATAGATGTTCTGATTGTTTCATACTACCAACAGGCGGTAAACCACTGGTTAACGCCGATCGGCATGAATAAAAATGGGATAACTCACAGTTATAACCAAAGTTATAAACAGATTTGGGAAAACACCCGCGATTTTATTCACTTTTTCTGTGGATAGATATGTGAAGAACTTCAGAGTAAGCAGGGTAAAACTCTTCTGAACTTATTTTCCCGCAAAAAATGAAAACCAATAAAACACTTAAAAAACATAAAATTGAAGGCCGATAAACACGTTATCCCACGTTATAAAATGAGAGCCAAATCACATTGGAAAGTGATCTGGCGAAAGATCGACCAATGACGTTTTTATCCACAGCGATCGACTAAAAGTTGACGTTGCCGGGGCAAAAATTGGATAAAACCCCATACGTCAAGCCTGTAAATCGAACCAGTGATCGGATAAACCTGAGGTTATCCAAGAAATCTGTGGATAACTAGGTGGAAGATCCTGTTTATTGTCGCCTTCAACAGGTGATCAACCTAATCTTTAGCCTGCAAAATCCGCCGGAATGCGGAAAAAAAACTAAGATAAATCATGCTATTATTCCGCCGCCGCGCAGGTATAACTTTTTATTCACTGCGCCGGATGAAAGCAGTACGAAATTTAATCTATTGAATGAGCATTGTTTTTTATGTCGATTCCTTTACCTGCAACACAACCGCCCCGCGACGAAAACGCGCTGCTGCAACGCGCGCAATCTCTTGCGGGTCATACATTAGGCGAACTGGCCGCACGCGCAGGTTTGCCAATTCCGGCGAATCTGAAACGTGAAAAAGGCTGGGTCGGCATGTTGCTGGAAGTGTATCTCGGTGCCATCGCGGGCAGTAAACCCGAGCAGGATTTTGCCGATATCGGCATTGAGCTGAAAACGATCCCGGTCGATTCCCGGGGGAAACCGCTGGAAACCACTTTCGTGTGCGTCGCCCCGCTAACCGGAAACAGCGGCGTGACGTGGGAAAGCAGCCATGTACGGCACAAACTGGCCCGCGTGCTGTGGATCCCTGTAGAAGGCGAACGTCAGATCCCGCTGGCAGAACGGCATATCGGTGCACCTTTGCTGTGGCAACCGTCGCAGGAAGAAGATGAACAGCTGCGTCAGGACTGGGAAGAGCTGATGGATTTAATCGTGCTCGGCAAAGTTGAAAGCATAACGGCCCGTCACGGTGAATACCTGCAACTGCGCCCGAAAGCCGCGAACAGTAAGGCGCTGACAGAAGCTATCGGCGAGTTCGGACAGCCGATCCTGACACTTCCCCGCGGCTTTTATCTTAAGAAGCGTTTCACCGGCGCGCTGCTGTCCCGCCACTTTCTGCTTTGAATACCGAAATTTATAAAATTTCACACACCTTTTCTGCCACTTTGGATTCCTTTTGCTACGCTAGACTGTAGATCATTTCCCATAACGAAAAATCTTCGACGTAACCAAAGGAATAACAACGATGATGAAGAAAACTTTGATGCTGACCGGTGCTGCACTTGTGGTTTTTGGCCTCTCAGGCTGCGCCAGCGACTACGTGATTTCCACCAAAGACGGCAATATGATCCTGACCGACGGCAAACCGGAACTGGATAAATCCACCGGCCTGCTCAGCTACACCGATGAACAGGGCAATAAGCGTCAGATCAACAACGATAACGTCAGCCAGGTCATGAAACGCTAAGCACCGCGCCCCACCCCATCCTGCCTGATGCGGTAACGCGGGTAGCCATACGTGCCACCCGCGTTATTGCAGGATAGTTGCCCCCTTCCCCCTTGTTCCAGCCTTGTATATAGTCAGTAAAGGCGCTTTTTCGTTAGGCTGACATTCTCAGATAGAAAGGAAGACCGGCAATGCAATATCACCGTATACCCCACAGTTCTTTAGAAGTGAGCTTACTGGGACTTGGCACCATGACTTTTGGTGAACAGAACAGCGAAGCCGACGCCCATCAGCAACTGGATTACGCCGTTGCGGCGGGCATCAACCTGATTGATACCGCAGAAATGTACCCCGTTCCGCCGCGTCCTGAAACTCAGGGGCTGACGGAAAGCTATATTGGCAGCTGGCTGAAAGCCCGCGGCAACCGCGAGAAGATCATTCTGGCGAGTAAAGTCGCCGGTCCTTCGCGCGGCAACGACAATTCCATCCGTCCGGGCCAGATGCTGGATCGCAAAAATATCCGCGCGGCGCTGGATGCCAGCCTGAAACGTCTGAATACGGATTATCTGGACTTATATCAGTTGCACTGGCCGCAGCGTCAGACCAATTTCTTTGGCAAACTGAGCTATCAGTACACGCAGGATCAGTCTCCGGTCACGCTGCTGGAAACGCTGGAAGCGCTGAACGAGCAGGTGCGCGCCGGTAAAATCCGCTACATCGGTGTTTCCAACGAAACGCCATGGGGCGTGATGCGTTATCTGCAACTGGCCGAGAAACACGATCTGCCGCGCATTGTTTCCATTCAAAACCCGTACAGCCTGCTCAACCGCAGCTTTGAAATCGGTCTGGCAGAAATCAGCCAGTTCGAAGGCGTCGAATTGCTGGCGTACTCGAGCCTGGCGTTCGGTACCCTGAGCGGGAAATACCTGAACGGCGCGAAACCGGCGAATGCCCGTAATACGCTGTTCAGCCGCTTCACCCGTTATTCCTCACCGCAGTCAGAAGCGGCGATCGCGGAATATGTGGCGCTGGCGAAAAAACACAATCTGGATCCTTCGCAGATGGCTCTGGCCTTCGTGCGCCAGCAACCGTTTGTCGCCAGCACGCTGCTGGGCGCGACCACGCTGGAACAACTGAAGATCAATATCGACAGTCAGGACCTGACGCTTGAAGGCGATATTCTGGTTGAGCTGGAAGAAATCCACAAACGCTTCACCATTCCGGCGCCGTAACAAACGCCGTATCACAGCCATTAAAAAAGGGCGCTCAGCGCCCTTTTGTTTTTGCGGAATTGCTATAAAAACAGCATTACGCCAGACGGCGTTTCTGCATATTCTTCCAGATCCACAGCGCGGTAATCGCCAGCGCAAACACCACGCCGAAGCCGATACCAATCGCCACGACCGGCGCACCCGCCATCACCACCAGCGAATACAAACCCAGCATCAGCAACATCGCCGTGTTCTCGCCGAGGTTCTGCACCGCAATCGCATTACCGGCACCGACGGAAATTTTACCGCGATGCTGTAGCAGTGCGTTCAGCGGGACCACGAAGAAACCACCGAGGATCCCGACAACCACCAGCACAATATACGAACTCAGCATGCTGGTTTGCAGGGCGAACACGACGACCGCGATCCCGATCGCCACACCCGCAGGCAGACAGCGTTTCACTGTTTCCAGACGGATGAGTTTCGCCGCCGCACCGGCACCAAACACAATCCCGATGGCGACCATCGCATTCAGAAGTGTCGGCGTTTTGTTATCAGTAATACCGAGTGCCACCGGCACCCACAGCACCAGCAGGAAACGCAGCGTCACGCCCGCGCCCCAGAACAGGCTGGTACCGACCAGCGAAAAGCGGGTTTCGCCGTCCTGCCACAAGGTTTTGCAGGCAGAGAAAAACGTCCGCGTCATTTTGGCCGGGTTCCAGGATTGCCCCGGACGCGCCGGTGTCAGCCTGGGAATAAACCAGTTCGCCGCGACCGCCGCGCCATACGCCAGCACGCAGATGCCGAGCGCCGCCAGAATGCTCCAGTCAGCCAGCGCGCCACCTGCCACCGACCCGAGAAGGATCGCAGCAATGGTCGAGGCTTCCATCATGCCGTTGGCTTTCACCAGCTGCTCGCCGCTGGCGATTTCACCCAGAATGCCGTATTTGGCCGGTGAATACGCCGCCGCGCCAATCCCTACCAGCGTATAGCCGAGGAACGGGTTCAGCCCGGCACAAATCACCGCCGCCCCGCCGAGTTTGAGCAGGTTGGCAACCATCATCACGCGGCCTTTCGAGAAGCTGTCCGCGAACTGCCCGACGAACGGCGCAAGAATGATATAGGTCGCGACAAACGCCATCTGCAAAACCGGCTGGCTCCAGTCGGGATACAGCTGTTGTTTGATCAGTGCCAGCGCGGCAAACAGCAGCGCGTTATCGCCAAACGCAGACAGAAACTGCGCGACGATCACCGCCGTCATGCTTTTCGACATCAGCGGCGCTGCCGCCATAGAAGGTTGGCTCATGCCTCACTCTCCGGGTTTTCTGCCATCTGGCGCAGGGTGACAAAATCAGGTTTACCGCTGCCCAGCAACGGCAAGGCTTTAATCACACGAATATCACGCGGCACCGCAAGTTCCGGCAGCCCCAGCTCGCGGGCGGCTTTGCTCAGGGCATCACGGCGTAATTCCGGGTCGGTGGTAAACAGCACCAATGCTTCGCCTTTGCTGCTGTCGCTGCGGGACGTCGCTGCATGTTGTTTATCCGGTGAAGCTTTGATGGCAAGTTGCTCGACGCTTTCCAGCGACACCATTTCACCGGCCAGCTTGGCAAAACGCTTCACGCGGCCACGAATGGCGCAGAAACCTTTGTCATCCAGCGTGACGATATCGCCGGTGTCATACCAGCCAGCCTGCATTTCGCCGTCGGCATTTTCGGCCTGCGGCGCTTCCAGTACGCCCGGATTTTCAACGCGCAGATAGCCTTTCATGATATTCGGGCCACGCAGTTGCAGGCGTCCGCCCTCTTCAATGCCCGGCACTTTAATCAGACGTGATTCCATTCCCGGCAGAATCTGACCGACGGTATTCACTTTCGCGGCCATCGGCACGTTAATCGCCACCACCGGCGCGCATTCGGTCACGCCATAACCTTCGAGAATGCGGATACCGAATTTGTTCTGCCAGATTTCCTTAGTACTTTCCGCCAGTTTTTCAGCGCCAGCAACGACATAGCGCAAGCGGGCAAAATCATAAGGATGTGCAAAGCGGGCATAGTTGCCGAGGAAGGTGGACGTACCAAACAACACGTTGCAGTTCTGATCGTAGACCAGCTCCGGCACGATGCGGTAATGCAGCGGGCTCGGATACAGGAACACGCGCGCGCCAGTCATGATCGGCGTTAACAGACCGACGGTCAGCCCGAACGCATGGAACAGCGGCAGGGAGGACATAAAACGGTCGCGCGGGGTGAAATCCGCCACGGTACGGATTTGCTCGACGTTCGCCAGCAGGCTCGCATGGGAATGGACCACGCCTTTCGGATTGCCTTCGGAGCCGGAGGTAAACAGCACCAGCGCGGCATCGTCAGGTTGCTGTGGCAACATCGCGCGACGCGGGACAATCAGGTGGAGCAGGATCCACAGTTTGTCCTGTAACGTGACGGTATCTTTTAAATCTTCCAGATACACCCAGTTGGCTTCCGGGACATTCTCCGGCAGATGCGTCAGTTTGCCTTTTTCGAGGAACTGGCGGGACGTAATAATGGTTTTGATTTGCGCCGCTTTCATGGCGCTTTGCAACCCTTTCGCGCCGGCAGTGTAATTGAGCAATGCCGGAATACGGTTGCGCATAGACGCGCCAAACAGCGCCGCCGCCATGATCGTGGCATTCGGCAGCAGCATCCCGACGTGTTCCCCTTCGCGGGTAAACCGTTGCAGGATACGGCTGACGCCGAGAGATTTTTTCAGCAGGCCCTGATAAGAATCTTCCTTGAAAGAAACATCGGCGATGCAGGGTTTGCGGCGGCCATAGCGGGTTTGCGCCGACAGGAACGCCTGATACAACGTTTCCGGCTCGCGGGTTTCCATGCGCGCCTGCATCATCACTTTATGCAATTGCTCACCGGCCAGCACGCGGCGGTCGCGGGAACGCGCGGCTTCCGGCATCGGGATCGTCACCGGCGGCAAAACGTTGATCGTCACTTTCGGGAACCAGCGGATTTTGAAACTGCCGAACAGGCGACCAAACGGCGTAAATTCTGCGCCGTCAATGCGGATCGGGATCACCGTGGCCTGTGACTTCGCCGCCACAAAGGCCGCGCCGTCGTAAATTTTCATTAATGAACCGGTAACCGTAATACGCCCTTCCGGGAAAACTACCACCGGACGCCCCTTCTCCACTTCGCGGATCAGGTGCTTAATCGCCATCGGTTTGGTCGGGTCCAGCGGCATGAAGTCCACGTACGGCTTCAGCCAGCGCATAAACCAGGTATCAGTAATGTTGGAATACACCGCAAACACCGGTTTGACCGGCAGGAAAAGCACCAGCAGCATGCCGTCTATAAAAGAAACATGGTTGGGCGTGAGCAGTAAACGCGGGTAATTAAATGAGGATTTCGCCGGCGTGACCGTCACCCGGAACGCTATGCGGAACAGCCACCTGAACGCGGCGAAAAGAAAGTTATACATGTTTGCCATCTCCTTATGTGTCATCCCTGATCTTGAAAGAAAAAGGTTGGGGAAACAGCATACTATAAGCGGCGGAAGAATCACGACAGTCAGATGAGAGTTTAGGAGGAGCCTGATGAGGTTGTCAGGTTTTAGGCAAAAAAAAACCTACGCATCCGCGTAGGTTGGTGCAAATTTAATCGGTATCAACATGCAGAGCACGTTGATGATTCACCAATCAATACCTCTGGGACGTTCAATTTAGCGGATTTGCACGATCCTCAGCCAGCACGCAATCGAAACATAATTCCGCAAAGTGTAACCAGTGGTGAAAATAGCCCCGATTTTAGTCATTTAATGCGGATTGTGAGACTTCCACCAGGCAACTCATCGCATTCGGCCCTTGCGTTAAACGCGACGTGCCGATGTCCAGCGTCAGCACGTTCGGATTTCCCGCCTGCTCGGTTTCCTGCCATTTGCCGCCAAAGCCCGGATCAAACCAGGCACCGGTGGACATCAGCACCACGCCGCGCGTAATGCCGTCATTGAACGAAACCCCGGCCAGACAGCTGCCGCGCGCGTTATGCACTTTCACCCGGTCGCCGTCGTTCAGCTGGCGGCTGGCCGCGTCTTCAGGGTGCATAAACAGCGTTTCTTTCCCGGCCGTTTTGTTCGACTGCGCCAGCGGCGACTGATCGAGCTGGCTGTGCAACCGGTCTTTCGGCTGGATGGAAATCAGATGCAGCGGCCACTCTTTGGCCGTTTCTGCGCCCAGCCACTCCACCGGCGGCTGCCATTCCGGGTGCGGGGCGAAATCTTCGTAACCGTATCCGGCGATGGTTTCGGAGAACAATTCGATTTTTCCACTGTGTGTGCCCAGCGGATTCGCACGCGGGCTTTTGCGGAACTCCTCAAAGAACACGTAATCTTTTTCCGGCGTCGGCAATTCAACAAAACCGCGTTCCCAGAACGTTTCAAAGTCCGGCCATTCCACGCCGGTGCCTTTCTGCGCTTCACCGCACTGACGGTAAATATGGCGCAGCCACTGATCTTCGTTGCGCCCCTGCGTGAACTGTTCGCGGTAACCGAGACGGTCGGCAATATCGGCGAAGATATCAAAGTCGTTACGCGCCTGATGCTGCGGCGCGACGGCCTGATGCATCGCCAGCACGAAACGGTCACGCGAAGAACCGCCGATATCATTACGCTCAAGCGAGGTGGTCGCGGGCAGCACGATGTCGGCCATCTGCGCAGCGGGCGTCCAGACGTTATCCTGCACGATCACGGTGTCCGGTTTATGCCAGCCTTCGACCAGACGGTTAAGCTGCTGATGGTGATGGAACGGATTACCGCCCGCCCAGTGGACCAGATGAATGTCCGGATAATTCAGGGTCTCGCCCTGGAATTCGTACGGCTGACCGGGGTTGAGCAACATGTCGCTGATGCGCGCCACAGGAATCGACAAACCAGAAGGATTCGGCCCGGCGCTGACGGCAGGCCCAGGCGTGTCAAAACGCGGATTGCCGACGCTGTTCATCGAACCGTGACCAAACGAGAAACCGCCGCCCGGCAAACCGACCTGCCCCAGCATGGCGGAAATGGCGATCATCATCCAGTACGGCTGTTCGCCGCGATGGGCGCGCTGCACGGAATAAGAACAGGTGATAAAGCTGCGGACGCCCGTCAGATCGTCAGCCAGCCGTGCAATACGTTCAGCCGGAACGCCGGTAATGTGGCTCGCCCACTCCGGCGTTTTCGCCACGCCGTCGGTATCACCGCGCAGATACGCCGCAAGCTGCGGATAACCCACGCAGTGGCTGGCCAGAAACGCATCGTCCTGTGCGTCTTTGCGCTGAATTTCATAGGCGATCGCCATCATCAGCGCCGCGTCAGTGTTCGGGCGGATCGGGATCCACTCGGCATTCACAAACGCCGGGCAGTCATCGCGCATCGGGCTGATGTTAATCACCCGCGTGCCTTTTTTCGCCAGCTGTTCCAGCGCCGGTTTCAGCGTATGTTCCACCGCGCCGCCGGACGCCACTTGTGCGTTTTTCAGCGCCAGACCGCCGAAGGCCAGCAGGATTTCCGCGTGTTCCACCACGCTCGGCCACGACGTGACGCGCCCGGTCAGTGGCGTAAATGTGCCAATCACATACGGCAGGAAAAACTGCGCCGAGCCCCAGCTGTAATTGCCCTGCTGATCCACACCACCGCCGCCGGTGAAATAAAAACGGCGCACCAGCGAACGGGCATGGTGTAAACGCCCCGCAGAAGACCAGCCGTAAGAGCCGTTGAAAATCCCGGATGCGCCATAGCGGTCGCGCACGCGTTTGTTCTCTTCAGCCACCAGATCCAGCGCCAGATCCCAGTCCACTTCGACAAAATCTTCACGCCCGCGCAGCGAGCGGTCGCTGTTTTCGCGTTTTTTCAGCCAGGAACGGCGCACCGCCGGTTTGCGGATGCGTTTTTCCGAATACACCAGCGGCGCAATCGAATCGAGTAAAGGCGAAGGGTCAGCATCGGCGGAATAAGGCTCGCAGCGGATCAGGCGGCCATCTTCCACCACGGCGGTATACGCGCCCCAGTGAGCCAGTTGCGGGTAACGTTTTATCGACATTTTTTCTTTTTCTCAGCGCGGGTGAATAGCCTTAAAAATAACATTCGCGCCGTTCTCAGTTCAAAGAACAAATCATCTTAATCAAACCCATTTCGGCCCTTTCAGGCTGCGATTTCCGTTAAAGACGGCATTCTTTTCCCGTTACATGCGTCTTGCATCGAAAAGTTGCGATCGACATCCTTGCAGCCACTGGTCTTTTCCGCAAAACTGGGCAGTGTAAACGATTACCCTCACGGAATAGCGGAAGAGTTATGGCAACGATTAAGGATGTAGCAAAACTGGCAGGCGTATCGGTTGCGACCGTTTCACGCGTGATAAATCATTCCCCGAAAGCCAGTGAAAGCTCGCGGGAAGCCGTACAGAACGCCATGCAGCATCTGCAATATCATCCGAATGCCAACGCCCGCGCCCTTGCACAGCAGGCCACCGAAACGCTGGGCCTGATTGTGGCCGACGTGTCCGATCCATTTTTTGGCGCGATGGTAAAAGCCGTCGAACAGGTGGCGTATGCGACCGGCAATTTCCTGCTGATTGGTAACGGTTATCACAATGTGGAAAAAGAGCGTCAGGCCATCGAACAGCTGATCCGTCACCGCTGTGCGGCGCTGGTGGTTCACGCCAAAATGCTGCCGGAAGATGAACTGACCAGCCTGATGCAGCAAATTCCCGGCATGGTGCTGATCAACCGCACGCTGCCCGGTTTCGAGGAGCGCTGCATTGCGCTTGATGACCGCTACGGTTCCTGGCTGGCAACCCGCCATCTGATTCAGGCCGGGCATCAGCGCATCGCCATTTTGTGTTCCAACCACGGCATTTCCGATGCCAGCGACCGTCTTCAGGGCTACATTGACGCGCTGACCGAACACAATATTCCTGTCGATGACAAACTGATTGCCTACGCCGAACCCGATGAAATCGGCGGCGAAAAAGCGATGGCGGACTTACTGGGATTAGGTAAAAGCTTTACCGCCGTGACCTGCTACAACGACCCGATGGCCGCCGGTGCGCTTTCGGTATTAAGCGATAACAGCATTGATGTGCCGGGGGAAATTTCTCTTATCGGGTTTGATGACGTGCTGATTTCGCGCTATCTGCGCCCGCGTCTGACCACGGTGCGTTATCCGGTTGTCGCGATGGCGAATCAGGCTGCGCAGCTGGCGTTAGCGCTGGCAAACGGCCAGCCGTTGCCCGAAACCACGCACATGTTCAGCCCGACGCTGGTGCGCCGTCACTCGGTGAGTTCTCCGGGGAATTAAAGAAATTGCTGGTAAACGCGGACGGGTTTGTCAGGGTAATCCAGCGCATCGCCGATGTATTTCCAGCCAAACCGTTCGTAGTAGCCGGTAAATTCAGCGTAGAGATAGAGTTCGGAAAAGCCGCTGCGGCGGCTGTGTTCCAGCACGAAAGCCTGCAATTCCCACCCTAACCCGCGCGACCTGAAACCTTCATCAACGTACAGCGCCGCCAGCCACGGGGTGAGATCCTGACGGCTGATTAAATCGCAGCGCCATAACCCGACCGTTCCCGCCAGCGTTTCGCCTTCAAGCGCGATAAAGGTTTGTGGCAAATCCGCACCGCGCAGGCTGCTTTGCACGACGCTTTCAAAAAACGCCCGGCTGTTTTCACTGCCAAACGCTTTCCACAGCCAGTCCGTGACGGTTTCCTGAAACTCCGGGCGTTCGCTGAGATTGATGATCTTCATACTCAGACCAGTTTCCCCTGAAAAATCGGCACAGATTCAAACAGATAACCGTCGAACTCCGGCGCATCAACGTCAGAAAGTTCCATCAGCGTGTTCTTCACATTTTCCATGTGCTGCCACATGGCCTGATACGAACCCATCACGTCGCGGCGGCGCAGTGCGGCCAAAATATTCTGATGATCAGCCAGCCATTTCAGCCGGTAACCGCGCGTGGCGATGTGGCTGTGTAATTGCTTCCAGAGCGGGCTGGAGTCGCGATGCATCCAGATATTTTTGACGGAATCGAGCAGCATCTGGTTCTGCGTGGCACCGGCGATCAGCAGGTGAAAAAGCCGGTCGTTATCGCCACTTTCGTCGTTGGCGACAATTGCGATTTGTTCCTGCTCCAGCGTGCGGCGCAGGTTTTCGATATCTGCCTTGGTCGCCATTTTGGCGGCAAACGCGGCAATGTTACTTTCGAGCAACTGCCGCGCCTGTAAAATTTCAAACGGGCCAATCTGCCCCTGATACATCAGCTCGTCTTCGCCCTCTTCCTGCGACGGAATGCGGATCACGTAAACGCCGGAGCCCTGACGAATATCCACCGTGCCTTCGAGTTCCAGCATCAGCAGGGCTTCGCGCACGATAGTCCGGCTGACGCCGTAGGTTTCAGCCATATTTCGTTCAGGCGGCAGGCGGGAACCCACAGCGAAATGCCCCTGCTTGATTTGCTCGCGCAGGTCATGCCCGATTTCCTGATACTGCTTTCTGTCCTGCGAAACCACACCTTTATCCACACTTTCACCCTGATGCAAAGACTGACAAATTGGCTCCAAAGACAGAGCCAATGGACCTACGCTGAAGGGTCAGTGTATCAAACTTAATGCCTGATCCAGCACTTTGGCGCCGTTCAGGGTTCCGTATGCCACCATGTCGATCACGGCGATGGGAATGTTGTGTTCATCCGTCAGCTTTTTATTTTCCGCCAGTTTGAACCTCACCTGCGGCCCTAACAGCACGACCTGAATGTCACGTCCGTAGGCCTCGAGTTCGTCGCGCAGATTATTTTCCGGGATGGCGTAGATCTTAAATTCCAGCCCGCGGGCGGCGGCTTCTTTTTCCATTTTGGTGACCACAAGGGAAGTGGACATCCCTGCCGAACAAGCTAAAACGAGTCGTTTCATAATGTTTCCTCGGGTTATTTATCTTCATCGTCCAGTGTTAAAGACAACACACCACTTTCACTCAGCGATTTAAACCAGTGAGATGATTTCTTCTGACGGCGATCACGGTTGTTATCAAGATCAATCTCGATCAGCCCGTAACGGTTTTTAAACGCATTCATCGGCGAGACGTTATCGGTAAAAGCCCAGAGCATATATCCCCGGCAATGTGCACCGTCTTCCCGCGCCTTTAATGTCCAGTAAAGATGTTCGGCAATAAATTCAATACGATAATCGTCCTGAATTTCCCCGCTGCTGGCATCACGGAACTGGCCTTCATTTTCAATGCCCATTCCGTTCTCAGCAATAAACCACGGAATATTTCCGTATTCCGTTTTAATGCGCATTGCAAAGTCATAAACAATTTTCGGGTAAATTTCCCAGCCACGGGATTTATTCATCCGTCGGCCCGGCAGTTCAAAATGTTCGTAGTAAAACGCGGGATGGAATGGCGTCTCTTTATTCCATTCGCGGGACGGCGCTTTAACACGGTGCGGGTAATACAAATTAATGCCCACCTCGTCCACCGTGTTATTACGGATAATCGCCAGTTCCTGCTCTGAATAATCAAATTGCACGTCGTGCTTTTGCAGCAAATCGAGCAATTCCTGCGGGTATTCGCCTTTAATCATCGGGTCTAAAAATACGCGGTTATAGAATAAATCGTATAAATGCGCCGCCTTCTGATCGTGCGCCGCCGCTGAACGGGCGTACGTCACTTCCGGGTTTAAAATCACGCCCATCGTGCCGTGCGAACCGTAACCTTTACGGTGAAACAACTCGACGACTCTGGCGGTTGCCAGCACTTTGTGGTGATTCCACTGCATCCATTTACCGGTGTTTTGCTCGAACGGCCAGCGGATTGCGTCCAGATAGACGCGCGTTTGCACCACTACCGGCTCGTTGAAAGTGAACCAGCGGCTGACCTTTCCGGCGAAGCGCTCAAGCACTTTTTCCGCGTACAGGACAAACAGTTCAACGACTTTTTTCGAACTCCAGCCGTCATATTTTTCAAGCAGATACGCCGGTAATTCGTAATGTTCGAGGCACAGCATCGGCTCAATGCCGTTGCGCTTCATCTCATCGAGCAGATTGCCGATGTACGCCGCATATTCTTCATCGACGGTGCCCAGCTCATAGTCAGTCAGAAATCGCGACCAGTTGACCGAGGTGCGGTAATGGCTCAGTCCGCTGGCTTTCATCAGCGCCACGTCCTCCTTGTAGCGGTTGATGAAATCGGTGGCTTTCGCCGGGCCGTAGCCGTTGTGCCAGACGTGGCGGTTGTTTTTGTACCAGAGATCCAGATACGAATCCTGCCCGTCCTTTTTGCCACTCCAGCCTTCGGTTTGCCACGCGGAAGCCGCCGCACCGAGAATAAATCCGTCAGGAAGGGTGATTGAAACCTTGCTCATAATTTTCCTCGTTGTCCCGAATTCAGGCCGTCGCAGCGCGTTTTTGCTGCTGCGCAATAGCATCAATCTGCGCCTGTTCTGCGCGGCGCGAAGCCACTTTGACGAACGGCAGATAAATCAGCACTGCCACCACGATGCAGCCAATTTGGGTAATCACCGCGCCCATCGAACCGGCGGTCGACAGCCAGGCGTTGATGATCGGCGGCGTGGTCCACGGCACCATCACCACGGCACGTCCGGCAAAACCCAGGCTGGTCGCGAAATACCCGATAGTGCCGGTGATGAGCGGCGTGATGATGAACGGGATCGCAAGAATCGGATTGAGCATGATCGGCATGCCGAAAATCACCGGTTCATTGATGTTGAAAAAGCCCGGCCCCATGGATAATTTGGCGATTTCGCGCATTTCTTTGCGGCGCGTTCCCAGCATGACCGCCAGCAAAAGCCCGATAGTGCAGCCGGAACCGCCGATGCTCATGTACACATCCCAGAACGGCATGGTGATGATGTTCGGCACTTCATGTCCCTGCTCGAACGCCGTCATATTCACCATGATCGCGCCCAGCAGCAGCGGCTCACGGATGGGTTTGATCATCTGATTGCCGTGAATACCAATGACCCAGAACAGTTGCGCGACAAACATCAGCAGCAGAATGCCCGGCAGGCTTTGCATCACCGATTCCAGCGGACGCTGGATCACCTGATACACCGCGTCGTACAAATACATGCCGGTCACGCGATGGAAAACGAAGCCGAATGTGGCGACGATAACCACGGTAATGATCGCGGGGATCAGTGCGGAGAACGATGCAGAAACGTTCGGCGGCACACTTTCCGGCATTTTAATGCGCAGGCCGTTTACCTTTTCCAGGCGGGAATATATTTCCACCGAGAGAATGGCAATAAACATGCCGAGGAACAGGCTTTTGGTGTCGGAGAATTGTTTCGCCAGCACGTCTTTCACTTCCTGCATCTGGCCGTTGACCATCATATCGACGGTCGTCGGCGTGACGGCAATAAAACAAATCACCGCCAGCAGGCCGGGAAATAACGAACGCGAGCCGTTAATTTTGCCCAGTTCAATACCAATTAAAAATACCGCGCCGATAGTCAGGAAACTCAGCGTGGCGTAGTTAATACTGCTCATAATCGGTTTGAGCGTCGCCAGCCAGGAGAACATTTCAAAGTGGGCTAATCCGTTTTTCGGATCCATCACCATATTTGAAATTAAAACTGAGAATGCCCCCACGATAATGACCGGCATTAACGTGATAAAAGAAGCCTTAATAGCCATGATGTATCTGAGGCTATTAAAAGTATTCGCGAATCCCCCGAGAGAATCGATAAAACGGTCTTTCAGTGACATGACACCACCTCTTTTAATATTGTGTTTTGCTTTACAGGTGTTTGTTTCGCATTGACCTTTTGACGTATCAGAGGATAAAGGTTGAGTGCGAATATAAAGTCAGATTCCGGTTCTGAGAGAAATTCCGTCCATCTTTTTGGTGATTGTTGTCTTAATGTGGCATGCCAAAAAATAGCGGAATACGAATTAATTTCTGTGACAGCGTTCTCACATGTGAATATTGGAATTCCAATATGATGAATTCACCCCTTTCTGGTATACCAATTTTGGAGATGTCGATGGAATTCGATCTGGAACAAACGGTAATGGAGTTATTGATCAACGCCGGGGAAGCGCGTTCTAACGCGATGATGGCGATTCAGCACGCCCGCAAAAAGGAATGGGAGCAGGCCGATGCCATGCTGAAAGCTTCAGACGATGCGGCGCGCGTCGCGCACAAAGTGCAGACGCAGCTGATCGGGCTGGATGAAGGCGTGGGGAAAATACCGGTCAATCTGATTATGGTGCATTCGCAGGATCATCTGATGACCGCCATGCTGTGCCGCGAACTGGCCGAAGAAATCGTGTTACTGCGCAAAGAGATGTTTGAGAAGGCGTGAGTCCGGCATCTCCCCCTTAGCAGGGGGAGATGCTAAAAATTATAACTCTAAGGCAATCAGTTCATCTACCGTCTGACGGCGGCGAATCAACCGCGGAACACCATTTTCAAACAGCACTTCCGGCAGCAGCGGACGGGTGTTGTAGTTGGAAGACATCGATGCACCGTATGCGCCGGTATCGTGGAACACAAGATAATCGCCGATCTGCACCGGTGGCAGCGGGAAGGTTTCAACGCCGCCGCCTGCCTGCTGGGTAAATACGTCGCCGGATTCACACAAAGGCCCGGCAATCACGGATTCCGTCAGCGGCTGACCGCTGAGGTCGCGGTTATCTGCCGGTAACAGTGAAATATGGTGATAACTGCCGTACATCGCCGGACGCATCAGATCGTTAAACCCGGCGTCGCACAACACGAAATGGCGGCTGCCCATGTTTTTCGCCGCGCGGATTTGCGCCACCAGCACGCCGGATTCCGCCACCAGGAAACGCCCCGGTTCGATTTCCAGTTTCACTTCATGCCCGAGGTGTGCCGCAATCTGCTCACGCGCACGGTTCCACAGACCAAAATAGTGGCCGGTATCGATAGATTCTTCGTCAAAATGATACGGAATCGACAACCCGCCGCCAGCTGAAATCGCTTCAATATCTTGTCCGGTTTCAATGACCTGGCGAACCATCGCATCACAAACCTGCTCAAGATGGCCGTAATCCACGCCCGAACCAATGTGCATATGAATACCCACCAGTTTCAGGCCGTAACGGGCAATTTCAGCCAGCGCCTGCGGTAAATCGGCATGCCAGATCCCGTGTTTGCTGTTCTCACCGCCGGTATTGGTTTTCTGGCTGTGACCGTGGCCGAAGCCCGGATTCACGCGCAGCCATACCGGATGCCCGGCTTTGTGCTGACCAATCTGGCTGAGCATATCAATGGAACCGGCGTTCACCGGAATATCCAGCGCCGTTACGCGTTCCAGCGTCGGCTGATCCAGCACATCGGCGGTGAACACGATTTCACTGTTTTCACGCCCCGGAATAAAACCGGCCACCAGCGCACGTTCTATTTCGCCCAGCGATACCGAATCCACCTTCACGCCCTGCTCACGCATCAGGCGAAGAATATGAATATTCGAACAGGCTTTTTGCGCAAAGCGGATCACATCAAATTCACGTAACTGTGCAATACGTTGCTTAATGATTTCAGCGTCATACGCCCAGACCGGGCAACCAAATTGTTGCACAAGCGCCAGCAAATTCGCGGCGTTAAGTGCAGTGGACGTATCGTTCAGGGCGCGTGGCATAAGATTTTCCGTCAGATGAAGGCTGTCATATTTCGTTCAGTATGACGGCTGATGAAGCGCCGATAAAATATCTATTTCAGGCTAGTCTATTCATTTATGATATGGCTAAATACCTTGCCGGAATGCAATAAACTCATGCCCGCTCTCTCCCTGCGCCACATCGAAATCTTTCATGCCGTGATGACCACCGGCAACCTGACCGAAGCCGCCGCACTGCTCAATACTTCACAGCCAACGGTTAGCCGCGAGCTGGCGCGCTGTGAAAAGCTGCTGGATCTCCAGTTATTTGAGCGTCTGCGCGGGCGTTTATACCCGACGGTGCAGGGTTTGCGGCTGTTTGAAGAAGTGCAGCGATCGTATTACGGGCTGGACCGGATCATCAGCGCAGCGGAAGGGATCCGCCAGTTTGAGCAGGCGCAGTTGTCGATCGCCTGTCTGCCGGTTTTCAGCCAGTCGCTGTTACCGGCGGTCTGTAAACCGTTTCTCGACAAGTATCCTGACGTCAGTTTTAACATCGTGCCGCAGGAATCGCCGCTGCTGGAAGAGTGGCTGTCGGCGCAGCGTCATGATCTGGGGCTGACGGAAAACACTCAGACGCCCGCCGGCACTGAACGGCAGACGCTGCTGACGCTCAACGAAGTTTGCGTGCTGCCCGCAGGCCATCCGCTGGCGGCGAAAAAGTGCCTGACACCGCAGGATTTCAGCGGCCTGAACTTTATCAGTTTGTCGGCCACCGACAGCTACCGGCAGTTACTGGATACGCTGTTCGCCGAGCAGCAGGTTACCCGGCGGCTGGTGATGGAAACACACAGCGCCGCCTCGGTATGCAGCATGGTGCGCGAAGGTGCGGGCGTGTCGGTGGTCAATCCGCTGACGGCGCTGGATTATGCCGAACGCGACCACGGCGTGGTGATCCGCGAATTCAGCGTCGCCGTGCCGTTTACCGTCAGCCTGATCAAACCGCTGCACCGCCCCGCTTCCGCGCTGGTCACGACATTTACCGAACATTGTCATCAGCAGGCACAACGGTTCGCAGAACGCCTCGAGGTGGTCGTCGGCGGCTGATCTTGTAAATGATAATCATTATCCATAACATGCGGGCACTGTCCCGCTATGGAAAATGAGGATCACAATGAAAAAGCTGTTACTTCTGGCCACACTTGCACTGACCTCCTGCTCGACCGCACCGCACAATACCGCCGTTCCCGCTACCGCGCCTTCAGGCCAGATTCAGGATTTACGCACCGGAAAAACGCTGACGCCGGATCAGCTGCTCCGCCAGCTTGCCGCCGCACCAAGGGTCATCGTCGGCGAAAAACATGACAACCCCGCGCATCATCAGATTGAAAACTGGCTGGTTCAGCGCCTGCCGGAGATCCGCCCGCAAGGCAGCGTGCTGATGGAAATGCTGACGCCGGATCAGCAGCCGAAAGTCGATCAGGTAAAAGCCTGGCTGCAAACCGGCGCGGAAGCGCGGCCTGCCCGGGTTACAGAGCTGATTAACTGGCAGAAAAGCTGGGACTGGTCGATGTACAGCGATGTGGTGATGACCGCGATGAAAGCGCCATATCCGCTGCTTTCCGCCAATCTGAATCGCAGTGAAATCATGGCATTTTACGAAAAACCCGTCTTCCCGGCGGGCGTTCACGCGGCAGATCCGCATGTTCGTGATGCCATCAGCGACACCATCCGCACTTCTCATCAGCAAAATATCGATGCAAAGCAGTTACACGCGATGCTCGCCATTCAGCAACAACGCGACCGCCGCATGGCTGAGCGTCTGCTGGCCGCGCCTGCGCCCGCATTGCTGATTGCCGGGGGCTATCACGCTGGAAAAAGTATCGGCGTGCCGGTGCATATTCAGGATCTGGATCCTCAGGCGTCTGTCGCCGTTCTGATACTGGCCGAAAAAGGCGTGGTGATTGATAAATCACAGGCCGATTTTGTCTGGACGACGGCAGCCGCGGCGGCGAAATCTGCGCCCTGATAACCATTAAATCATTGTGTCTACTGAAATTAAATTGTGGAGGAATCGAAAGTTTCTTGTTAAGACCCATTACAAATGATTACTATTATCAAATAATATTGAATCTCATTATCATTTTAATGGACTAAATGACGACTTACTCTCCTTCCGGATCTCCGGCTGCTGCGGCGTTTATCTTCCGTCCTCAGCGCCGGAGCCTCGGGCTTCTCTTATCAGTGACGATTCACGTCGCGCTGGCCGCATTTTTCCTGTGGTCCGCGCCCGTACCGTCACCTGTCGAGCTGCCGCCGCCCGCCGTCATGCTGACGTTCTCCGCTGATATCGAAAATAACCAACTGACTAAACCGCTGCCGGTAGGCATTGTGCAGGCGGTGGATTCGGCTGCGTCCAGCCAGCAGGAAGCCGTGCAGCAGCAACAAAAAAACATCACGCCGCCGGTCGATGAAAGCGCGGAAATCAAACTGGTTCAGCAGCATAAGAAACCGAAAGAACAGCAAAAGCGCCCGAAACCGGTACAGAAAACACAGGAGCGCTCGCAGGATCAAACCCGCGCTTCCGCTGCCAGTGCCGCCGCGCCACCGGCAACCGCAAGCCTTTCCGACAAAATCGCCGCACCGATGAACAGCGATTCCACGCAGTCCGCCAGCGCGAAAGTGACATGGGAAACCCGGGTGAAGGTGCAGCTTAACCGCCTGAAAAAATATCCGCAGGATGCGATTGCGCGCCACCGGACGGGCGTCGCGCAGGTGGCGTTTGTCGTGGATGCGCGGGGAGAAATTATCAGCAGCCGCCTGCTGAAATCTTCCGGCACGATGTCGATGGATCGCGAAGCGCTGGCTGTTTTGCAACGCGCCAGCCCGCTGCCGCCACCGCCGGGCGATATGCTGAAAGCCGGACAAGTGCCGGTCAGTATGCCGCTGGAATTCACGCTCAGCGACGGCGGCAGCCGGAAGTCGTAAAACCAAACGGTTAATACCTTTATTCCTGAGTTTTTCAGGGAATATTTATTGTTTTCAATATCATCGGGCCACTATGACTTTTTCACGTTTTATTACGCTGTTACTGGCGGGAACTCTCTTTTTCTGCGCGACGGCAACCGCTGAATTCCAGCCGCCGGTCGCTGAAAAACATCCGCATATTTTGAGCAGTGCAACCGAGCGCCGGACGGACAATTATTACTGGCTGCGCGACGATTCCCGGCAGGATCCTAAGGTCCTGAATTATCTGCGTGCGGAGAACCAGTACAGCGCGCAGGTAATGTCGCGCTGGTCAGATTTGACCAACACGCTGTATCAGGAAATGCGCCTGCGTCAGGGCGAACACACCGAATCCGTGCCCTACGAATTACGCGGTTATCGCTATCAGCAACGCTATTTACCGGGCCAGGATTACGCACAATATCTGCGTCAACCGGTTGGCGGAAATACCGTCTGGCAGACGCTGGCCGATGCCAGCCAGCGTGCGGCGGGCAAAAAGTTTTATCAGTTTGGCGGGCTGGAAATCAGTCAGGATAATCAGCAAATGGCTATTGCCGAAGATACGCAGGGGCGTCGCCAGTTTGCCGTCAGCCTGCGCAATCTCAACACCGGCCGCTGGCAAAACGACGTACTGCACAATACCTCGGGAAGTATGGCGTGGTCCGCCGACGGAAATTATCTGTTTTACATCCGTAATCACCCGCAAACGCTGATGCCGTATCAGGTTTATCGCCACAAAATCGGCACACCGGTGGCGCAGGACGCGCGGGTTTACGAAGAGAAAGATGGCGGATTTTACCTCGGCCTTTCCCGTTCGGCGTCCGGTGAGTTCCTGATTATTCTCAGCAGCGGCAGTACGTCGTCTGAAGTTCATCTGATCCCGGCCGCCAGTCCGCTGGCGGTTCCGCAGCGCTTCACGCCACGTCGTGCGGGCGTTGAATATTATCTGGATCATTACCGCGGCCAGTTTTACATCCGCTCCAACCTGTACAGCCCGCATTTCGGTCTGTATCAGACAACTGACATCGCAGGTCAGTGGCAAACGCTGATCGCGCCAGACGATAACCGTGACCTGGAAAACTTCGCGCTGTTCCGCCGCCATCTGGTGTTGCAGGTTCGCAGCCAGGGACGCGTGCAGCTGGAACAGATTGGCCGGGAAGATCACAAAACGCGAACCGTGCCGTTCGATGAAGAAAGTTACATGGCGTGGCTGGGTTCCAACCCCAGCCCGGAAACCGACAAACTGCGTTACGGCTATTCCTCGATGACCACGCCAACCACGATTTATGAATGGGACATGGCGACCGGTACCCGCACGCTGTTGCAGCAAAAGCCGGTCGAAGGCGTGGATCCGGCCAATTATGCCAGTCAGCGGCTGATGATTACCGCACGCGACGGCGTGCAGGTGCCGGTTTCGCTGGTGTACCGCAAATCGCTGTTTAAGAAAGGCCGGAATCCGCTGCTGGCGTACGGCTACGGCGCGTACGGCATGAGCATGGATCCGGCGTTCAGCGCCAGCCGCATCAGTTTGCTGGATCGCGGTTTTGTGTTTGCGCTGATCCACGTTCGCGGCGGCGGCGAGCTGGGTCAGCAGTGGTATCAGCAAGGGAAACTCGACAAAAAACCGAATACCTTCAATGACTTTATTGATGCCACGCAGGCGATGGCGGAGAAAGGTTTCGGCCAGCCGGGGCATTTATACGCTCAGGGCGGCAGCGCGGGCGGCCTGCTGGTGGGCGCTGTCATCAATCAGGCACCGGCGCTGTTTCACGCGGTCGTGGCGCAGGTGCCTTTCGTTGATGTGCTGACCACCATGTCTGATCCGACGTTACCGCTCACCGAAGGCGAGTACGAAGAGTGGGGAAATCCGGCGCAGCCCGCCGCCTATCGGACCATCAAATCCTACAGCCCTTACGACAATGTGCGACCAGCCGCTTACCCGAATCTGTTTGTGACGGCCGGATTGTACGACTCACAAGTGCCCTACTGGGAACCGGCGAAATGGGTCGCCAGATTACGCGCCATGAATCAGGGGAATTCCCTGATCTTACTGTCCACCGAAATGGCCGCTGGGCACGGCGGGAAATCAGGCCGCCTGAACCGCCTGAAAAATACCGCGCAGGAATACAGTTTCATCCTTGAGATGGACAAAAATAATAATAATCGCAGTCCCCGTTTTTAATTTACGGAACGCAATGCAGGGCAATAACAATTAGAAAATATCGCTCCTCGAGGGAATATGAAAAATACACTTTTCACCGGCATATTAAGTGCCGGTTTAACGCTGGCCGCACCGCTGGCATTCGCTGACACCACAGATTCAGAAAGTAATAAAGAAACCGTCGCCTTCAGCCCGCTGAAAGTTTCTGCGGCAAAAGTAAACAGTGAACATGAAGCGATGGCAAAGCCCGGCGCGTTCAGCTCGCGTGGTGAAAACACCAACCTGCAATCGACCGATTCGGTGTTGCGCGGTATACCCGGCACCTTCACGCAGATTGACCCGAGCCAGGGCACGGTAGACGTCAATATTCGCGGAATGTCCGGCTTTGGGCGCGTCAACACCATGATCGACGGCGTCACCCAAAACTTCTACGGCTCCTCAGTACCGGGCGGGATTTCCCACGGCTCGACGAGCAGCGCGGCGGGCGCACTGATCGACCCGAATTTCCTGGTCGGCATTGATGTCTCGCGCGGCTCCAGCGCCGGTTCAGCCGGGGTTAACGCCCTCGCGGGCAGCGCCAACCTGCGCACTATCGGCGTAGATGACGTGATTTTTTCCGGCAATCCGTTCGGGATACGCACCCGCTTTTCCGCCGGGAATAACGGCATCGGCGAAAGCGGTATGGTGGCGGTGGCGAGCAAAACAGACGCCTTCACCGACACCGGCAGTTTTGGCATTATGGCGGCCATCAGCGGCAGTTCTATCGATGCTGATTTCAAAAATGGCGACGGTCAGAACAGCAGCGATTTCGGCTACGAAAAGAGTTACCGCCAGAATCCGAAATCCCAGTTAGTGAAAGTGGATATTAAACCGGATGAATTTAACTCTATTGAATTATCCGGGCGGCATTACGAGAATAAATTTACCCAGCGTGATATCCGCAGCGATGACTTCTATATGAAATATCATTTCGCGCCCTTCTCTGAGCTGGTGGATTTTAATCTGATGCTGAGCACCAGCCGCGGGAATCAAAAGTATAACGAGAACACGCTTTATACTTTTTATAATACCGATGCCAGCAATCAGTCTGACGCTCTCGATATTAATAACACCTCGCGCTTTACGCTCGCTGACGTGGATTTAGCGTGGAGTTATGGCAGTAAGCTGATGCGTAATAAGTACGATAAAAACATCAACAGCAACGCCTGGGATCCGGATAACCCGGATGCGGCAGAACAGTCCATCGAGAACAACACTTTCCAGCCTTCCGGCAAACAGGATGTTTACAGCCTGTATACCGGGCTGGAGCTGAAAAAAGGCATCTGGCAGGCCAACTTTGACCTGAATTACAGCTATTACGATCTCAGCGGATACAAACCGGCGTGCGATCCGCGCGTTGCCTGTTTCCCGCAGGGTGGCCAGGATATCCATTTAACCGAAGACGGATTTAACCCGTCGGTCATGTTGTCGGCGGAAGTCCGGCCATGGTTCCAGCCGTTTGTCAGCTACAGCAAATCCATGCGCGGTCCGAACGTTCAGGAAGTGTTTTTCTCCAACTCAGGCGGCGCGTCCATGAACCCGTTCCTGAAAGGCGAACGGGCTGAAACCTACCAGATTGGTTTCAACTCCACTGCCGGTAACCTGTTGTTTGAAGAGGATGCTTTCCGCCTGAAAGCCCTGTATTACACCAGCAGAATCAAGAATTACATCTACAGCGAATCCTTTATGGTGTGCCGTAATGGCCGCAAATGCAGCATTGGCGAAAATATCCAAAACGACTGGGAAGATGCCAGCGATGAGTATTCCGACAACATGTATATCTACGTGAATTCCCTGTCGCCGGTGCGCACACACGGCGTTGAGATTGAAGCGGAATATGATGCCGGACGCGCCTTCGCCAAACTTTCGTTCAGCAAGGAACACACCAATCAGCCGACGTCGATCGCTACCGGTTCCTTTGGCGTCGGCAATATTAACGAGCTGCCGCAGATGTATTTCACGGTGGATACCGGCGTGCGTTTCCTCGATGAATCCCTGACCGTAGGCTCGCTGGTGAAATACACGGGGAAAACCCGCCGCACCTCACCGGATCAGAACTTCAACGAACAAACCGGCGCGCTGGAAAACGAAGATATGCCGAAGATCCCGACGATTGTCGATCTCTACAGCACCTACGAAATTAACCGTAACGTGATGCTGAAATTCACCGTGCAGAACCTGATGGATAAAGATTATTCAGAAGCCCTGAATAAACTGAATTCTATGTACGGCCAGAATGACCCGGGCACGTCGGTTAACACAGCCCGCGGCCGGACGTATATCGCGGGCGGCGAAATCCGCTTCTGATCACTTCACATCAGATAAAAGCAAAAAAAAGGCCACGCAGAAATCATTCCGCGTGGCCCTTTCAACACATTTCTTACAGGTTACGCGACGGCTTTCTCAGCCTTTTTCGCCGCACGGCGGAAAGTGATCACGCAAAGCACGAAACCAACAGCGCCCAAACCGCCCGCCGCCAGCGGGACAACGCTCAGGCCCAGCCCGCGTTCAATCACCACGCCGCCCACCCAGGCACCCAGCGCATTACCCACGTTGAAGGCTGCAATATTGAGCGTCGACACCAGATTGGGCGCGTGTTTGCCGTAAGTCACCACGTTCACCTGCAAGGCCGGAACGGCGGCGAAGTTCACCATCGCCCAGATGAACAACGTGATTTCCGCGGCCACCAGATGCACGCTGGTGAAGCTGAACAGCACGGAAAACACGGCGATCAGCAGGAAAGTCATGGTCAGGGAAACGCCCAGACGCCAGTCCGCCAGACGCCCGCCAACCACGTTACCGATGGTCAGGCCGAGGCCAATCAGCAGCAGCGTCCAGCTGACGCCGTGCTCAGAAACGCCGGTGATTTCGGTCAGGATTGGCGCGATATAGGTGAACAGTGCGAACATCGCCGCAGAAAAGAAGATAGTAATCGACAGCGACAGCCACAAACCCAGGCTGCCCAGCGCGCGGATTTCTTTACGCAAATCCGTTGGTTCTTCTTCTTTCTTATCCGGCAGCTTTTTATACAGCGCAAACAGCGACGCCACACCGATGACGGCCACAACCCAGAAAGTTGAACGCCAGCCAAAAGCCTGCCCCAGCGCGGTGCCCAGCGGAACGCCCAGCACGTTTGCCAGCGTCAGGCCGGTAAACATCAGCGCCACCGCAGAAGCACGGCGGTTCGGTGCCACCAGACTGGCCGCAACGACCGCGCCAATCCCGAAGAATGCGCCGTGGCACAGTGCGGTGATCACGCGCGCCAGCATCAGGAAGCCGTAGCTGTAGGACAACGCACACATCACGTTGCCGATAATAAAGATGCTCATCAGCAGCAGCAGGGTTTTCTTGCGCGGCAGTTTGGCGGTCAGCACGGCCATGATTGGCGCGCCGATAGCCACGCCCAGCGCATAGCCGCTGATTAACCAGCCTGCGGAAGGAATGCTGACATTCAGATCACCCGCCACATTGGGCAACAGCCCCATGATGACGAATTCGGTGGTACCGATGGCAAATGCGCTTAGCGCCAGTGCCAGGAGTGCGACAGGCATAAAAACTCCGGATATTTTAGTTATGTTTAATGGCTCCGGTATTCCACCGGATTGGCTTAAATACCACGTTGATCACACTTTTGACCAGACGCAGTCTGTGCCCTGACTGCCTGCAAAACGTTCAATATCCGGATTAATCTTTACATAACAATACATTGCATAAATTGCGATAAAAGCCGAAAAGGAACCGATTCCAGTAAGCGCCTTGCGAAGCGGCTCAGCGCTTTTCATCCGTCAGGGACAGCCAGCGCGGATGCCCTTTGAACCATTCCACCAGGAAATCGAGCAAAGCACGCAGCGCCGCAGGCATCTGCCGCCGTGACGCGTAAATCGCGTAAATGCCCATTTCCTGCGGCTGCCAGCCTTCCAGCAGGGAAACCAGCTGCCCGCGGGCAATCAGCGGCGCCGCCGAGTAATAAGGCTGCATGACAATCCCCGCGCCTTCCACCGCGCCGGTCAGCAACACCAGCGATTCATTGGCGCTCAGATTACCGCTTACCGGCACCGTCACTTTTTCGCCCTGATGCTCAAACTGCCACAGGCTTTTGCCAAAATAGGTGTACGTCAGGCAGTTGTGGACGCTCAGATCCTGCGGATGCAGTGGCGTGCCCTGCGCGGCAAGATACGCCGGAGAGGCGCACACCACCGACGGACACATCGCCAGTGGCCGGGCAATCAGGTTCGGATCCAGATCATTGGTAATGCGCAGCGCCAGATCGATACGGTCTTCCACCAGATTGATTGCCCGGCTTTCCAGCTGGAGATCGATGCTCACCTGCGGGTGACGCCGCAAAAACTCGCTGACGGCAATCACCACCGCGCCCTGCCCGAAAGATTGCGAACAACTCAGGCGCAGTAAGCCGCGCAGTGCCTCACTGCCGGTATCGGCCACGCTGCCCATTTCCGCCGCGACCGATAGCATTTTCCGGCACCGCGCCAGCGTGTTTTCACCGGCATCGGTCAGGCTGAGCTTGCGGGTGGAACGGTGCAGCAGGCGTGCGCCCGACCACTTTTCCATCTCCGACAAATAACGCGTCACCATCGCCCGCGACATATTCAGCGACTCGGCGGCATTGATCATGCTTCCGCGTTCCACGATGGCAACAAAGACTTGTGCAGCGGTAATTCTGTCCATGATTCGTCCGGTTTATGCAACAAACAGTTGCGTATTATCCGGTTTTTCCCGCGGATTATGCAACGTACAGTAGATGCTTACTGAACGTGATTATTTTTGCTCTCTGAGGAAATGCTATGCGCCTGTCCCTGAAACCCCTGACTTTGATCGCCGCCCTTCTGGGCAGCAGCCTGTCCGCTCATGCCGCCACCGCGCTGAAAATGGACGTTTATAACCCCGGTGAAAAAAGCGTATTTCCGGTGTCTTCTGAAATTATTACCGGTGAAAAAGACGCGGTGCTGATCGACGCACAGTTCCAGCGCAATGACGCGCAGAAACTGGTGGAGATGATCAAAGCAACCGGCAAAAAGCTGACCACCGTGTACATCAGCCAGTCGGATCCGGACTTTTACTTTGGCCTGGATGTGATCCACGCGGCTTTCCCGGAGGCTAAAATTATCGCCACACAGGCAACGGTCGATCAGATCAATGCCACCAAAGACGGCAAAGTCGCTTTCTGGGGCCCGCAACTGAAAGATAACGCGCCGAAATCGGTCGTCGTTCCGGCTCCGCTGAAAGGCTCATCTTTCGAGCTGGAAGGCCACAAGTTTGAAATTCAGGGCGTGGATGCGGAACGCACTTTCGTGTGGATCCCGTCGCTGAAAGCCGTCGTTGGCGGTGTGCTGGTGAATGGCGACAACATGCATGTCTGGACTGCCGATACCCAAACCACGACATCGCGCAAACAGTGGGTCGAAGCGCTGGATGAAATCGCCGGGCTGAAACCGTCCGTTGTGGTGCCGGGGCATTTCCTGCCAGGCGCTTCTCAGACGCTGGAAGCCGTGAAATTCACCCGCAACTATCTGCTGACGCTGGAAAAAGAGCTGCCAAAAGCTAAAGATTCCGCCGCGCTGGTCGCTGCGATGAAAAAACATTATCCGCAGCTGAAAGACGATTCTTCATTACAGCTGAGTGCAAAAGTATTGAAAGGCGAAATGAAGTGGCCGCAGTAAATACTCTTCTTTAAATAATGAATAAAATCTGACGGCGATATTATTTATCGCCGTTTTTTATTTTCAGAAAATACAGAGGAACTCTATTTACTATTTATCATTACGTTAGCCATCAGCCTTTCCCAAACAGCCAAAACATCTTTTATTAAACAATAACAACGCATTAATCAGTAATTGAAGCCTCACTTTCCCCGTATTAGACTCCGCACGGCATTACACTTCCCCAAAAAAGGTACAGGGAAAATCCTATTCATTCTGGGATTACCCACCTCAATTTATATAAAGGAATATTATGAATTGGTATATCAAGGCAATAAAGAATTACTCCACATTTTCTGGCCGGGCGAAAAGAAGGGAGTACTGGTGGTTTACCCTTTTTAATGGTCTTATTTCATTAGGCGTAACGTTGTTTGCCCTGTTATTTGGCGATGATTGGATTATCTCGACGATTTACTCTTTATTCGCATTCTTACCGGGTCTGGCAGTTATGGTTCGCCGTAATCACGATACCGGTTACAGCGGCTGGTGGATCCTCTGCCCTATTTTTAACCTGATCCTGATGTTCTTCAAAAGCGATCCTGAAGATAACCGCTTTGGCCCATATCCGGCGGAAACGGCGGAATAATAGTGTGAAACAGGGTGTTGCTTCACACGCAACACCCTGTATTCTTATGTATAACTCATACAACGATCAGGATTATCACTGATGAACATGCATAACCCACCTCATCCCGGTGAACTGATTGCAGAAACGCTGGATGAGCTGAACGTCAGCGTGCGTGAATTCGCCCGCGCCCTGCACATCGCGCCTTCAACGGCTCAGCGGATCGTGACAGGGAAAATGGCCGTGACGCCGGAAATGGCGGTTAAGCTGGCAGCGGTATTGGGAGGCTCAGCAGAGTACTGGCTGAATTTGCAGGCAAACCGGAGCTTGTGGATAGCAGAACAAACGGTGGACACCAGCGGATTACACCGGCTGGTCATGACGTTAAAACCCGCATAACGCGGGTTTTTTATTACCTGAAAATCCTCACCTCAACCTACTGCGTCACCCTGACAAACTGCCCTTCGGCGCGGACGTTTTGTCCGAAACCGCAGTCGCCGGTGGTATGCAGCATGACGCTGGCGACATCAAATTTCATATCCACGCTGCACTGGCCGCCGCCCGCGGAGGCATCGTCGGCTTCGTGATAAACCGCGTAATTATCTTTCACCGCCGTCACGACGGAGAAATCGCCGGTGTTCGGGCCGTAGTACAATGACATTTGCCCCATGTACATACCGGTGAAATCGATTTTGAACTGCGCTTCTTCCGCTTTGACTTCCACCAGATTCCAGCTGCCGAAACCGGCATATTGCCAGTAAACGCCCGCCGGAGATTCCGGCTGCGGTAAGGCATCCAGTTTTGGCTGGATCTGACCCAGATTGTACTGTGATTTTTTGTCCGCAGGCGCCAGCATCAGCCACGCTTTGGCTTTCAGGTAATCTCCCTGCTTTATGTAGGTCAGTGCGATGTTGTTGTAAGCCGTCGCAATCTGGTCCTGCGGTTTGTGGCAAAACTCACTCCAGGCCACCTGATTACGGAAAATTTCCCGCGCTTTGGCGATGTCCCCTTGCTGATACGCCACTTTTCCGGCGGCCGCATAGATGCCCGCTTTTACGCAATCGTTCGCAATATCCGGTTCATCAATCTGAGCAAACGCCTCAACACTGGCAAAACATCCTGCCACCAGCAGTAAATTCACTGCGACTTTCATCAAACATCCTTCTACTTTTGTGGTCTACAGAGCTTCGTGCTGGAAAAACATCCTTACAAGTGGCTCATTGCTCTATCGCGCTGAGGCACTCATTCTGGGATGATTGGCTTCACAACATATCGATGACTAATGGCAATTATGACTAAAAAACCTGGGAAATCGGCGCAATGGGGCGCCGTCTGGCAGCTAATTAAGCCTTACTGGCGCTCAGAAGAAAAGTGGCGTGCCTGGGGCATGTTAACCACGATTATCATCCTCTCGCTGGCCGGCGTGTACCTCAGCGTACAATTCAACGAATGGAACCGCGTTTTTTATGACGCGCTGCAAAACAGAAACTATCCGGTTTTCAAAGCTCAGCTCTTCAAATTTACCTGGCTGGCGCTGCTGTTTATTGTCATTGCGGTGTATCGCGTTTATCTGACGCAGGGCCTGCAAATGAGCTGGCGGCGCTGGATGACCGAAGAGTATATGGAGAAGTGGCTGACCAATCACGCCTATTATTACACGGAGTATCAGCATCAGGTCGATAACCCCGATCAGCGTATTTCCGATGACCTGAATTCCCTGACCAGCGGCACGCTTTCTCTGGTGCTCGGGCTGTTGTCGAGCGTGGTCACACTGTTCTCCTTCGTGTTTATTTTATGGTCTATCAGCGGGCCGTTGTCCTTTGCGATTGCTTCCCATGAATTTACGATCCCCGGTTATATGGTGTGGTTCGCGATCCTTTACGCTGCCGTCGGTTCTGCCATCATCTGGTCGGTCGGTAAGCCGTTAGTTCGTTTAGGTTTTAATCAGGAATGGTTCGAGGCGAACTTCCGTTTCGGGCTGATCCGTATCCGTGAAAACAGCGATGCGATTGCGTTGTATCACGGCGAGAAAAATGAGCACGACCAGCTGACCGGCAAATTTGATTCCATCAAAACCAACTGGTGGTCAATCATGCGCGTCACCCGTCGCCTGAACATTGCCACCAACTTCTACGCGCAGTTTGCCAATATTTTCCCGATTCTGGTGGCCTCTCCGCGCTATTTCTCCGGTGCAATCCAGCTCGGCGCACTGATGCAGATTTCCTCAGCATTTGGTCAGGTTCAGGACGCATTATCCTGGTTTATCAACGCGTTTGATAATCTGGCAAGCTGGAAAGCCACCGTGAACCGTCTGGCCGGTTTCAACGCCGCCATTGATCAGGTTAACGCTCAGCCGCGCGGCATTAAAGTGGGGCAAAACACAGAACATGCGTTGAAACTTGATAACCTGACGCTGAATCTGCCGGACGGCAGCCCGCTGTTCTGCAACGTTTCTGCGGCCATGAAACCGGGCGAACGTGTGCTGGTTGCCGGTCCTTCAGGTTGTGGTAAATCCACATTGCTGCGCGCGATTGCCGGTATCTGGCCTTACGGCGCAGGCAATGTTTCGCTGGCCGAAGGTAAGCGCTATCTGTTCCTGCCACAGCGCAGTTACATCCCGATCGGGACGTTGCGTGATGCGCTGAGTTATCCGGACACTGACCGCGATTACACCGACGAGCAGTTGCAGCGCGTGCTGGAACAATGCCGTCTGCCGCATCTGGCGAAAACTGAAGTGCTGGATGACTACGCCAACTGGAGCCAGCGCCTGTCGCCGGGCGAGCAACAGCGTCTGTCATTTGCCCGCGCCCTGCTGATCAAGCCTGATACGCTGTTCCTCGATGAAGCGACCAGCGCAATGGATGAAGAAACTGAACACCGGGTTTATTCGCTACTGCTGAGCGAACTGCCGGAAACCTCGGTAATCAGCGTCGCGCACCGCAGCACGGTGGCGAAATATCATCAGCATTGCTGGCAGTTCAAAAATCAGGAAAACGGCCCGTGCGGTTTCACCACTTCGGCGATTTTGCCTGAATAAAACCTGACACCACCGTCCTGTGGTTTCGAAATACAGAAAGGTTGCTGATGTCAGCAACCTTTCTTTTTTGTGTGCTGAAACCCATTTCGCGCAGAAAATCAACAGTCTGGTTGGTTCAAATGTATACCTGACTATACAATTATCCTTAAGTGACTTTCTTTAAATCCGGAGGTTCAGGTCTGATGAAAATAGATAAAAACTCGTTCACACCGCTTTACCTGCAAATCGAACAACAACTGACCGAGAAAATCAGCGCGGGTGAGATCAAACCCGGTGATCCCATCCCGACGGAAGCCGCATTATGTGAGATCTACGGTGTATCCCGCATGACCGCGCGCAAGGCGGTGGATTATCTGGTGCGCCAGGGACGTGTGGCGCGTTTTCGCGGACGCGGCACCTTCGTCGTTGAACCCGGCGAACAACAGAAAATCGTCCTGCCGCTCGACCGCCATCTGACCGCCAGCGAAGTCGCGCAGGAAAATAATCAGCGCATCGAAAATCAGGTTCTGGAATTTCGCCGGACGCCCGCCAGCGACGAAATTGCCCGCGAGCTGAATATCCCGGCGGGAACGGACGTCTATTTCATGATCCGCCTGCGGTTGCTGGGCGATGAGCCGTTCGTGTATGAACAATGCTGGATGCGCGCCGATAACCTGCCTGATATCAGCCGCGCGGCGATGACATCGTCGAAATACGCCTATCTGCGATCCAAAGGTTTTCAGCCAGCGGGCAGCACAAAACTCATTTCCGCCGAACTGCCTTCCAATGAAATCCGCCTTGCACTGAATCTGTCCCGCGATCAGCCGGTGCTGCATTCGCACGCCGTGGTGTCATTTACCGACGGCACGCTGTTTGAAGTTTCCGACGTCTACTACAACCAGAAAAACTACAGCTTCAGCGTCCATGCCAAAGTTAAAAGCTAGCGGCCATCAGGCTATGCCTGACAACTCCGCCTTCACCAGATTTGCCACCTGTTCAACCTGCGGACCATAAATCACGTGAACATCCGTTTCGGTGATCCGTTTCACGCCTGCCGCACCGGTTTTCATTAACGTGCCGTCCTGCACCTGAGCCATATCTTTGACCTTCACCCGCAAACGGGTAAAGCAGCAGTCGACGGCGGTAATATTTCCCTCGCCCCCCAGACCGATAATGATATTTTTGGTTTTCTCGCCGGTTCCCTGCGCCGGTTTTGCACGTTCTTCGGCATCATTTTCATCTTCACGCCCCGGCGTTTTCACCTTCATGCGCAAAATAACCCAGCGGAAACTGAAGTAATAAACCGGCGCATAGATGATCCCGAGGATCAGCGGATACCACCAATGCGTTTTGCTGCCACCCAGTACGCCGAAGATCAGGAAGTCGATCGCCCCGCCCTGCACGTTTCCGATCATTACATGCAGCATCTGCATCAGTACGAACGAAAGCCCGGTCAGCACCGCATGCAGGATATAAAGCACCGGCGAGACGAAGATAAAGCAGAACTCGAGCGGCTCGGTGATCCCGGTGGTAAATGACGCCAGCCCCCCCGCCAGCATCAGCGCTTTCACACGGCCTTTATGTTCGGGGCGCGCGCAGTGATACATCGCCAGCGCGGCCGCCGGTAAGCCAAACATCATGACCGGAATTTTCCCCTGCGCCAGGAAGCGCGTCGCCTGCTGCGTGACGGCATCCGGAATCATCCCCGGATTCGCCAGCGCGGCATTAAAGATATTCAGCGCGCCGACAATGCTCTGGTTATCCACCGTTGTCACCCCGCCAATCGGCGTGAAACGCACGGTTTCGTTGATGATGTGATGCAAACCCGTCGGGATCAGCAACCGTTCCGACGTTGCATAAATGAACGTCCCGATTTCTCCCGTACGGCCAATCAGTTCGCCAACCCACTGAATACCCAGTGCAATCGTCGGCCAGATCAGCGACATAATGACGCCGACAACCGGCAGCACGAGGATGGTAATAATCGGCACGAAACGACGCCCGCCGAAGAAGGCAATCGCGGTCGGCAACACAATCGTATAAAACCGGTTATGCAGCCACATGGTGATAAGTCCGACCAGCACACCGCCCAGCACGCTCATGTTGTAGGTGAAAATCCCCAGCGTGTTGGTGAACTCGGCAGCGTAAATCATCGCGTTACTTTCGGTCATGCCTTTTGCGGTGAGCTTCGCAACGGTAATGGTGTCCGGTGTAATCCCCTGCGCCAGCAGGCTGTAATTCACCCCGACGTGCAGCCCGACAAAGCCGATCACTGCGGAAAAGGCCGCTGTGGCCTTTTCTGCATTGGCCAGACCCATCGCGGTGGCAACGGCAAAAAACAGCGGAAGATTGGCGAACAATGCGCCGGAAACCTGACGGATAAACCCGATCACCAGCTGCAAGGTTTTCATCTGGGTAAAGGCTTCGCCGGTCACCGCCGGATTCTGTAACGCGGCCGCCAGCCCTAAGAAGATCCCGGCGGCGGCAATCACCGAGATAGGCGTCATCAGGGCCTTGCCCAGATCGTGAATTTTGCTGCCAAGTTTAATCATCTGAAATCCCTCAATTGGGTGGCTAAAAATAAGCCGTTAATTGAGTTAAGTCACAGAATGTATAGTTGTATAGACATAGAAGTCAGGAGTATGAAAGGGATCACAGTTTTGCGGGAAGAAAACGGGCGGGGTCAGACGTGTAAAAGATGCAAATCAACCGGAAACATACGCTAAAAAGCGGGGGTATGTTCCGGTTGAAGGTGAGTTTGCAGGGCGAAGCTTACTTGTAAACCTCCGCCGTGGCATTGACGCGGTTTGCTTCATCCGCGGCGATAACCACATAATAATTACCGCCCTTTTCATCTGCCAGACGCGAAAGTTCCGCTTTCGCATCCATCGGTGAGGACGTCACACCCGACGTATCCACCCGGCCTATTTTCTCGTATTCCTTTGCCTGCTCGCGGGTAATTTCCTGCGCGGCCATCGCGCCAAACGAGAAAGTGCCCAGTAATACGGCTGCTGCTGCTACTTTTAAAGTCTTCATCATCACTCCTTTTGATTGGCCTGAAGGCTTAGTAAAACTGGTTTTATTATTACCATGAATTATAAGAGCAGCAAGTAAACCGAAGTAAAGTTATATGCTTTATCTATTGGTTATGTCGGAGAAGTGAAGGGAAAGTAAAGGCAAAAAAAAGCCCACATCGGACTGTGGGCACGGGGGTTGCAACTGGCCGTCGTTCAGTACGGCTGGCAACAAGCAAATGTGAGAACTGCTCGCTCTCGGGTCTTAAGGTAACGGCAGACCGGCAGAACCTTCAGCCTTTTCTGGTAAACGGCAGGTTAAAATGTATAAATTTGTTTGATCCAGATCACACTTCGCCGCGCTACAACAATTCATTTACGTTCAGACGATTCTGCTGAAAATCCCGCTTAAGCCTTATTGGTTAGTTTGCTAAGTAACAAATAACCTGCCCTTTGCGACTGCACGAAAAGATTAAAACCTCAATGATACAAGGGGTTATGCCGCAACATTTACCTTCCATTTTGAAACATCGCAACATGCGTCATGACAATAACCTTACACAGCGAATTGTGGCGCTCTCGTATAGTGGGGGACTTGTTGAGAACGGTTATTCTCAATTCCCCAAAAAGAGTGAATTCTATGCGCCTGAAGTTTCTTTCTGTCAGTACGGTTGTACTGCTTTCCGCATGTGATGGTTCCGCCGGTTCTGCCTCTCCGGCGGCACAAGTGCCTGCGGTCAATGTCGTCACTCTGCACAGCCAGCCCGTCACGTTAACCACCCGCCTGCCCGGCCGCACAACCGCGGTGCGCAGCGCCGAAGTTCGTCCGCAGGTCAGCGGCGTAATCCAGAAACGTCTGTTTGTGGAAGGTAGCGAAGTCAAAGCCGGTCAGCAGCTTTATCAGATTGATCCGTCAACCTATCAGGCGGCCTATGACCGCGCGATGGCGACATGGAAAAGCGCCGATGCCACCGCGCGCCGCTACAAACCGCTGGTCGAAGCGCAGGCAGTCAGCCGTCAGCAGTATGACGACGCCGTAGCCGCCGAGCGCGAAGCCGCCGCCGATGTCGAAACGGCCCGCGTGAATCTGCAATACACCAAAGTTTACGCGCCGATTTCCGGCCACATTGGCCGTTCGCTGTCGACCGAAGGTGCGCTCGTCACCAGCGGCCAGACGGCGTATCTGACCACGATTGACCAGCTGAATCCTATCTACGTGGACGTCAGTGAATCCTCACAGGATTTGCTCAAACTGCGTCGCGCGCTGGCTTCCGGCAAATTGCAGTCCGCCGGTGAAAACGCCGCACAGGCCAATCTGACGCTGGAAGATGGCAGCAAATACGCCTTGCCGGGCAAACTGGAATTCTCAGAAGTGACGGTTTCGCAAAGCACCGGTTCCGTGACGCTGCGCGCCTCATTCCCGAATCCGCATGACGAATTACTGCCGGGCATGTTTGTTCACGCCGAGCTGCAACAGGGCGTGGATGACAAAGGGATCCTCGTGCCGCAGGAAGCGATCATGCACGACGTGAAAGGCGCACCGTACGTTTACGTGGTGAAAGCCGATAACACCGTCGAGCAGCGTTCCATCACCACCGGCCAGATGATGAATGGCTACTGGCTGGCAAATCAGGGGCTGAACGACGGCGATAAAGTGATCACCGACGGATTACAAAACGTCAGAGCGGGCGCAAAAGTTAATGCCACCGAGCGCCCGGCCAGCGCCCCTGCCGCACAGGCTAATCTCGCGATGACCGATCCTTCCGCGCAATAACGGGTGAGCTGAATGTCTACTTTCTTTATTAACCGTCCCATATTCGCCTGGGTTGTCGCTATCGTCATCATGATCGCCGGTGCGCTGTCGATCATGCAGCTGCCGATCAACCAGTACCCGAATATTGCCCCACCGGCGATTTCCGTCAGCGTCACCTATCCGGGTGCTTCGGCAGAAACCGCGCAGAATACCGTCGTCCAGGTTATCGAACAGCAACTTAACGGGCTGGATAACCTGCGTTACATCGAATCGCAAAGTAACAGCGACGGCAGTGCCACGATTATCGCCACCTTCGATCAGGGGACTAACCCGGATATCGCGCAGGTTCAGGTGCAGAACAAAGTGTCTCTGGCCGAATCGCAGTTGCCGACCGAAGTGGTCAATCAGGGTATCCGTATTGCCAAATATCAGGCCAACTTCATGCTGCTGGTCAGCCTGATTTCGACCGATGGCAAAATGAGTAACTCGGACCTGAGTAACCTGCTGGTCACCAAACTGGAAGACCCGATTGTCCGTACCAAAGGCGTCGGCGACTTCCTGGTGCTCGGTTCAGAATACGCGATGCGTATCTGGTTAGATCCGGCGAAGCTCTATAAATATCAGCTGATCCCAAGTGATGTCAGCGCGGCCATTGAAGCGCAAAACGTGCAGGTTTCTTCCGGTTCTCTCGGCGGATTACCGACGGTGAAAGACAGCAAAGTTAGCGCCACCATCATTGGTAAAACGCGTTTTGACAGCATCAGCCAGTTCAAAAATGTGCTGCTCAAAGTGAATGCCGACGGTTCTCAGGTGCGCCTGAGTGATGTCGGGAATGTGGATCTGGGGCCGGAAAGTTACTCCATTTCCTCCACCTTTAACGGCAGACCGTCAACCGCCATCGCCCTGCGTCTGGCGAGCGGCGCGAACGTGCTTGATACCGATAAAGCCGTTAAAGCCACGGTCGCCGGGCTGGAATCATCCCTGCCTGCGGGCGTGAAAGTAGAATTCCCGTACCAGACCGCGCCGGTGGTCAGCGCCTCCATTGAAGAAGTGGTGAAAACGCTGATCGAAGCCATCGTGCTGGTGTTCTGCGTCATGCTGCTGTTCCTGCAAAACCTGCGCGCCACGCTGGTCACCACGCTGGTGGTACCGGTCGTTCTGCTCGGGACGTTCGGCATTCTGGCCGCCGCGGGGTATTCCATTAACACCCTGACAATGTTCGGGATGGTGCTGGCGATAGGCCTGCTGGTGGATGATGCCATCGTGGTGGTGGAAAACGTCGAACGTGTGATGACGGAAGAAAAGTTATCGCCAAAAGAAGCCACGATTAAGTCGATGAAACAGATTCAGGGCGCCCTGTTCGGGATCGCGCTGGTGCTGTCGGCGGTATTAGTGCCGATGGCGTTCTTCGGCGGTTCAACCGGCATCATCTACCGTCAGTTCTCGATTACCATTGTTTCCGCGATGGCGCTTTCGGTTCTGATGGCACTGATTTTCACCCCGGCGCTGTGTGCCACCATCATCAAACACAACGACGAAGAGAAATCGCAGAAAGGCTTCGCCGGCTGGTTTAACCGTAATTTCGACAAAGGCGCGATGCATTACACCCGCGCCGTCGGCACGGTCATCTCCCGCCGTCGTCTGTTTATGCTGATTTACCTGCTGATTGTGGTTGCCACCGGGTTTATGTTTACCCGCGTGCCGACAACATTCCTGCCGGATGAAGATCAGGGCGTCATGCTGATTCAGGCCACGTTGCCGGCCAACGCCTCATCACAACGTACGCAGGAAGTGCTCGATAACGTCCGCGAATACCTGATGGATAAAGAAGGCGGGATTGTCTCGTCGGTGTTCACCGCCAACGGCTTCAGCTTCGCCGGTCGCGGGCAGAACGTCGGCATTGCGTTCGTCCAGCTGAAAAACTGGGCACAACGTCCGGACGCCGCGCAGAAAGTCCAGGCGCTGGCGGGCCGTGCGATGGGACATTTCGCCACCATCAAAGATGCCCGCGTGTTTGCCTTCGTACCGCCTGCGGTGATGGAGCTGGGTAACGCCACCGGTTTCGACTTCTTCCTTCAGGACACCAACGGCAAGGGGCACGAAGCCCTGATGGCCGCGCGTAACCAGTTCCTGCAAATGGCGTCGCAGGATAAACGCCTGACCGCCGTTCGCCCGAACGGAATGGAAGACGAACCGCAATACCAGCTGGAAATCGACGACGAACGCGCGCAGGCGCTGGGTCTGAGCCTCGACGACATCAACAACACGCTGTCAGCGGCCTGGGGTTCGGCGTACGTGAACCAGTTCATGTACAACAACCGCGTGAAGCGCGTTTACATCCAGGGCAAGGCGGCGTCCCGCGTTACGCCTGAGGATCTGAACAACTGGTATTTCCGTAATACCAGCGGCGATATGGTGCCGTGGAGCGCTTTCGGCAGCGGTAAATGGGTTTACGGCTCACCGCGTTACGAGCGTTTCAACGGGGTTTCCTCGGTGGAACTGATGGGCGCACCGGCACCGGGCTACAGCTCGGGCGATGCCAACGAAGCCGTCATGGAAATCGCCGCCAAACTGCCGCAGGGCTACAAAGTGGCGTGGCACGGCCTGAGTTATGAAGAAAAGCTCTCCGGCTCGCAAACGCCGGCGCTCTACACCCTGTCTCTCATCGTGGTATTCCTGTGTCTGGCCGCGTTGTATGAAAGCTGGTCGATTCCGTTCTCAGTTCTGCTGGTGGTTCCGCTGGGGATCCTCGGGACGATCGGCGCGGTGTTGCTGCGCGGATTATCCAACGACGTCTTCTTCCAGGTCGGGCTGTTAACCACCGTCGGGCTGGCGGCGAAGAACGCCATATTGATTGTCGAATTCGCCAAAGAGCTGCACGAGAAAGAGGGAATGTCGATTATTGATGCCGCCGTGGAGGCCGCCAAGCTGCGTATCCGCCCGATCATCATGACCTCGATGGCCTTTATTCTCGGCGTATTCCCGCTGACGATTTCCAGCGGGGCGGGTGCAGGCAGCCAGCACTCTATTGGTACAGCGGTGGTAGGCGGCATGATCACCGCCACCTTCCTGGCGATTTTCTTCGTCCCGATGTTCTACGTGACGGTGGTAAACCTGTTCACGCGCAAATCAAAGAAACAAGACAAGGCGCTTCCGGCGACTGAGGCAACACACCATGAATAAACCGCATTTCGCGCTGTCCGTAATTGGCGCGTTTTCACTCACCCTGCTGGCGGGCTGTACGCTGGAACCGAAATATCAGCGTCCTGCCCTGCCGGTCGCCAGCAACTGGATCGCCGGTAACGGCGATAACACCCGCGCCGCGCAGGATATCGGCTGGAAAGCGTTCTTCAATGAACCGGCCATGAACCAGCTGATCGGCATGTCCCTGAATAACAACCGCGACTTACGGGTCGCGGCGTTAAACGTCGATACGGCGCGCGCCGCCTTCCAGATTGACCGCGCCGCCCTGCTGCCAACGCTCAATGCCAGCGCCGGTGAAACCAACCAGCATCTGCCGGGCGGATTGTATTCAACACAAACGTCGGGACCGGTAACGTATCAGCAATACAGCGCTAATCTCGGCGTGACGTCATATGAAGTAGATCTGTTTGGCCGCGTGCGCAGCCTGCGCGATCAGGGGCTGGAAACCTTCCTCGCCACCGAAGCCACGCAGCGCGCCACGCAAATCACGCTGGTTTCCGAAGTGGCTTCCGGCTATCTGAGCCTGGCGGCGGATAACGATCTGCTGAAACTGGCGATCAACACTGCCAACAGCCAGAACAAATCCTACGATCTGACCAAACGCAGCTACGATTCGGGTATCAGCACCTCGCAGGATCTGGTGCAGGCGGAAACCACGGTGCGGGCGGCGCAGGCCGATATCGCGCAGTACACGCGTCAGGTCCGTCAGGACGTCAACGCGCTGACATTGTTAGTCGGCACGACGATCCCGCAAAACCTGCTGGCCGGTGCCACGCTGCAACAGGACTGGAAATTCCCGCAGACGCCCGCCGGGTTACCCTCTGATCTGCTGACGCGTCGCCCGGATATTATTGCGGCGGAACACACCCTGAAAGCCGCCAACGCCAACATCGGCGCTGCCCGCGCGGCGTTCTTCCCAAGCATTACGCTGACCGGCACCGCCGGCTCTGAAAGCGGCAGCCTGAGTAAGCTCTTCGACGGCGGCACCGGCGCGTGGTCATTCATGCCATCGATTAATATCCCAATATTTGACGGCGGCGTGAATCAGGCGAACCTCGACATTGCCAAAGACACCAAGAAAATCGACATCGCCAACTATGAGAAAGCGATTCAGACGGCGTTCAAAGAAGTGTCCGACGGCTTAGCCGGTCAGGCGACCTACAAAGACGAACTGCTGGCCCGCACACAGGACGCCGACGCCAACCAGCGCAACTACGGTCTCTCGCAGATGCGTTTCAAAGGCGGCATCGACAACTACCTGAGCGTACTGGTCGCGCAACGTTCACTGTATTCCGCACAGCAAACGCTGATCACCACACAGCTCGCCCAACTGAATCAGGACATCAGTTTGTATAAAGCGCTGGGCGGCGGCTGGAAGGAGTAAATGTTTTGATTTGATAAGAAACGCCGACGGAAGTCGGCGTTTTTGTTTGCTGCGGCCTTTGCGGCGAAGCTTCCAGGTTTAGCGGTTTCCCCGCAGGATTTTCTCCACCAGTTCACCCCGCGTATTAAAATAACGGCTCGGCCAGATAATACTCGGATGCACATTCAGCGCATGCGCAATCACCTTCTCCCCTTTCGGCCACGGCCGCGAAAGCGCATTCGACAGCGTCGATGAACTCAGCCCCGCACCACGCGAAACCGCCGCCAGTGTCGTCCCTCTTTTCCGCAGTGCCGCAATGATGCCTGCCTGATGCCAGTCGGTGTAATTTTGTGGGTTATTCATGGAGGATCCTTTACTTGGTTATGAGTAAGTAAAACGTCTACGCAGGAAGAGTAAGCTGACATAAAAATTATCCCAAAACGGGATAGCACCAGATAAAAATTGATCAGGTCATTGATAGATAAGATGAAATTAAATGAAATATTGATGAGTTATCTGGGAAAAAATTTGGGTGAAAAATTTTATCCCGAGCCGTTTTTAATACCCCACCCCAACCCTCCCCTTCGCAGGGGAGGGAGCCGACCAAGATTTTTTTCACCTCCTGCGAATAACTCAGGCAACGTTGAGTTTAGGCTTTGGTTTCTAGCTCCTCCCCCTGCGAAGGGGGAGGTTGGGAGGGGGTTTAGCATGAAACGCCTGCGATTTAACGGAGCCTGCGTCGTTCAATTTCACCAAGCAAATGCTCAAGAACAGCCGGAAGCTCCTGCATTACCTGAAGATTTGTATATCGCAAAACCTTCATGCCAAAATCATTGAGAAGACATGTTCGCAATTCATCCGCAAAAATATCTTTCTCGTCGAAGTGACTTTCGCCGTCCACTTCGACAATCAGCGATATTTCCGCCGCGTAGAAATCAACAATATAAGGCCCGATCCCGTGCTGGCGCCGGAACTTCACACCCAGCGCTTTACCCCGGATAGCCTGCCATAAAATAAACTCCGGGCGCGTCAGGTTTCCCCTGAGCTGTTGTCGTAAATCCTTATGTTTTAAACCATTGAACATAGTGACTCCCCGCAGCCATTAATACCCCCTGTCCCCCCTTCACAGGGGAGCTGTTCTGAGCATATCGGTATACTCAGCAGCAAAAAACTCGGTCAAAGATTTTTGCGGCGAAGCTTCCAGGTTTACCAACTTACCGCCCCTTCATTCCTCATTTGCGCCCGACATCACTCTTCCTAAGTCGCTCTTTATGTTAAATTTGTTAAACAACTGAGACATTTTGTAAGCACAGAACTTTTGCTGCACGGCTTCCGTGCGGGTTGATGGTGTAATTTTGAGGAAACAATATGGGCATCACTCGTCGTGATTTTTTAAACGGTGTGGCGATTACCGTCACTGCCGGTATGACGCCGTTCGAGGCGCTGCGGGCTTCGCCGCAAACCGCTGCACAGTCTTTGTATTACCCGCCTTCGCTCACCGGTTTACGCGGGAATCATCAGGGATCTTACGAAGCCGCGCACATTCTCGGGCGCGAAGGTAAAAAGGTCGATCCCTCCGGTTTGCAGGTTGAGGATGAGTTCGATCTGGTGGTGGTCGGTGCCGGGATCAGCGGGCTGGCGGCGGCGTGCTTCTGGCAGGAGCAGCACGGAAAACAGCAGCGCATTTTACTGCTGGATAACCATGATGATTTCGGCGGGCATGCGAAACGTAATGAATTTCACGTTGAGGATAAAATGTTGCTCGGTTACGGCGGCAGTGAATCTTTCCAGTCGCCGCGCACTAATTTCAGCCCGGTGGCGATGGGATTACTGAAAACGCTGAACGTCGATATCGAGACGATGGCAAAAGATTTCGACCAGACGTTTTATCCGGATCTGCATCTGAGCCGTGGCGTGTATTTTGACCGTAAAAACTTTGGTGTAGATAAAATTGTCAGCGGCGATCCGGGCCGTGCGGTGGCCGATGACATTCCGCCAGAACGCCTGAATGGCCGCGATATCACTGCGTTCATCAACGATTTCCCGCTGCAGGAATCCGACCGCAAGGCATTGATCGCCCTGCACACCGAATCAAAAGATTATCTGCACGGTATGAGCCAGGAAGAGAAAGTCGCCTGGGTTGACGGGCACAGCTATACCCAATTTTTGCGCGAAAAAGTCGGGCTCAGCGAGATGGCGATCCGCTATTTTCAGCAACGTACCAATGATTTTCAGGCCGTCGGCATTGATGCGACATCGTGCAGTGACGCACGCATTTGCGCCCTGCCGGGGCTGGAAAATATGGGATTGCCGCCTCTGGATGCCGAATCGCTGGAAGACCTCGACCAGCCGTATATTTTCCACTTCCCCGACGGTAACGCCGGTTTAGCGCGTCTGATGGTGCGGCATCTGATCCCGCAAGTGGCACCCGGCAATACGATGGAAGATATTGTGCTGGCGAAATTTGATTACAGCCAGTTGGATAAGGCCGGGCGGCCGGTGCGCCTGCGCCTCAACAGCACCGGAATGCACGTCGCCAACGTGGAGCATGAAGGAAAACCGGCGGTTGACGTAACTTACATGACCGGCAGCACGCTGCACCGGGTTCGCGCCGGGCAGGCGGTGATGGCCGGTTACAATATGATGATCCCGTATCTGGTGCCTGAAATTGCCGAAACGCAAAAAGCAGCGCTGAAAGAGAATGTCAAAGCGCCACTGGTATATTCGAAAGTCGTGATCCGCAACTGGCAGCCGTTTATCAAGCTGGGCGTTCACGAGATTTACTCCCCCGCCGCGCCTTACAGCCGCGTGAAGCTGGATTATCCGGTGGATATGGGCGGTTATCAGCACCCGCGCGACCCGAACCAGCCGATTGGCCTGCATATGGTTTACGTCCCGACCTTGCCGGGCAGCGGCCTCAGCCCGCGCGAACAGTCGCGTAAAGGCCGCGCCCTGTTACTCGGCACCCCGTTCGACGTTCACGAAAAAATGATCCGCGAGCAGCTTCAGGGCATGTTCGGCGAGGCCGGTTTCGACCATCAGCGCGACATTATGGCGATCACCGTCAACCGCTGGTCGCACGGCTATTCCTACTTCCTCAGCGGGATGTTCGACGATGAAGAACAGTCGCAGAAAACCATTCACCTTGCCCGTCAGCCGGTCGGGCGGATCACCATCGCTAACTCCGATTCTGACTGGAGTCCGTACGCCAACTCGGCGGTGGATCAGGCATGGCGCGCGGTGAATGAACTGACGGCACTGAAGAAGGAGAACGCATGAGAAATCTGATGATTTTCGCCACGCTGATGGCGACAGCGGGCTCCGCGGTGGCTTTGTCCGAAGGAGAATACGTCGCTAAATCAGCCGACTGTGCGGCCTGCCATACTTCGCCGCAGGGCAAGGATCTGACCGGCGGTGTGCGTTTCGCCACACCGCTCGGGGATATTTATTCCACCAATATCACGCCGGATATTCAGCACGGCATAGGCGGCTACAACTTCGACGCGTTCAATAAAGCGATGCGCGAAGGCATAGCCAAAGATGGTCATGCACTCTATCCGGCGATGCCCTACACCTCATACGTGAAAATGAGCGATAAGGACATGCGCGCACTGTATGACTACCTGATGAAAGAGGTGGAACCTCAGCCGGTCGCTAACCGCGACAATGACATCAGCTGGCCGATGTCGGTTCGCTGGCCGCTGCACGTTTGGAACAGCATTTTCCTGGAGAACGGCGAATACAAACCGCAGGCAGATCAGAGTGCCGAATGGAACCGGGGCGCTTATCTGGTACAGGCTGCAGGACACTGCGGTGCCTGTCACACACCGCGCGGCTGGGCGCAGCAGGAAAAAGCGGTTGATCAGCAAAACGTAGCGTTTCTGAGTGGCGGGGAACTGGATGGCTGGTCCGCGCCTTCGCTGCGCGGCCTGAAAATCAGCCAGCCGGAACTGGTGACATTGCTGAAAACCGGGCGCAATACCCGTGACGCTGTCAGCGGGCCGATGGGGGAAGTGATCACCAACAGTACGCAATTTATGACTGACGCCGATCTCAACAGCATGGCTGTTTATCTGCTGAGCCTGAAAGCAGAGGTTCCGCAAAAACCGGCTAAAACCGCCGTCGCAACGCCTGCCGGGCAGCAAACCTTTATGCGCTATTGTTCTACCTGTCACGGGGTGAATGGCGATGGAAAGGCACTGGCCATCCCTGCGCTGGCGGGCAATCTGACGGTGAATTCAGAAAATCCGCAAACCCTGTTGCGGGTGATCCTCTACGGCGGTCAGACACCGGTGACCGCAGAACATATGTCCAATACGATGCCGGGTTATGGCTGGACGCTGACCGATCAGCAAGCCGCTGAGTTAACCAATACCCTGCGCGCCAGCTGGGGAAATCAGGCCGCAGAAGTCACACCGGGCGATGTGGCTAAGGCACGTAAAGCCGGGAAATAGGTCAATGCGGGGTCGGGGTAAAACCCGGCTCCGTTTAGACATAACACATCTTTCAACCCTGATTTTTGCTTCCTTGCATGCAAACGGCTACACTTTATCTCTACAGTAAAGACACTTTTTTGTCGCTTTTGTGTAGAGATAAAATGAACAAGCTTGAAGCAACCCGAAAACTGGAAGCGCTAAGCCGTCAGGGTCGTACCGTTTTTTTGCTGAGAGATCTGCAAAAAATCTTCCCTGAGGACTCCCCGCATGCGCTGAAAGCCGGGCTCTTGCGTCTTGTCGATGAAGAAATTTTATGCAGACCGATCAAGGGTGTTTACGTCAATATTTTCTCCCCCAAAGACAGTTACCTTCTCGAGCACGTGGTGAAGGCGTTACGGCGCGGGGAATACACATATGTCAGCCTTGAATCTGCGCTGTCGGCTTACGGCATCATTTCGCAGATCCCTGTCGACAGGCTGACGGTAATGACCACCGGACGTTCCGGTGAGTACAAAACGCCCTGGGGCACCATCGAGCTGACGCACACCAGCCGCAGTATTCTCAATATCCTCGACGCCACTGTTGAAACGCAATCACCACTGAAACAAGCGACACCCGCTACGGCAATCAGGGATTTGCGCCGTGCAGGAAGGAATACTCATCTGCTGGATATTAAGGAAGAATAATGAGTGAAAAGGTCGATTTTGATTTGCTGGTTAACCGTGCGCTTCAAAGCGAAGGGCTTGCCGCAATGCGTCCGGTGATCGAAAAGGAATTACTGCATTACGATGTGCTTTTTTGTCTGGATAAAGCCGGTTTGCTGGATGGGCTGGTTTTTCAGGGCGGGACTTCCCTGCGTCTTTGCTACAACTCAAACCGGTTTAGTGAGGATTTAGACTTTGCCGGCGGCAGAACTTTCTGTTCCGCTCAGCTGATGGCGATGAAATCCTGCATCGAAGAGTACATCGGCGCCCGGTATGGTTTTGCCATCAGCGTGAAAGCGCCCGGAGAGTTGCGCCAGCTTCCCGATTATGACCAGATTAATGTCGACCGCTGGCAAATTACGATTGAAACATCTCCCCGGCAATCCAATATCGCCCGCCAGAGAATAAAAATAGAGATTGCCAATGTGGAGGCCTACACCCGAAATACGCTGGCATTGGGCCGAAACTATTTCGTTTTGCCGGACGGCTACAGTGACACGCTGATCTATGTCGAAACGCTGGAAGAAGTACTGGCCGACAAACTGGTGGCATTCCCCGCAACGCAGACCTATATCCGTTACCGGGACATGTGGGATTTAGTCTGGCTTTATCAACAAGGTGCGCGCATCAATATGCCGCTGCTGTTCAGCAAACTGGCGGATTACCGTGTTGAAAATTACGTCGATAAAGTCCGGGAGAAACGGGATGCACTGGAAGGAATAATGCAAAAAGGTGTATTCCATAATGAAATGAAACGCTTTATCCCCACTGACGTTTATGAACGAACACTGTCTACAGAAAAATTTAATGGCTACTTCCTGACGATATTACGTGGCGTTCTAAACGATGTCCTCAGCGGGATGGAAGTCAAAGCTGAAGATCACTCTTCTGCGTTTTTAATGTAAAACGGAACGGGCCTCGTTCTCAGAAAAGGGCTGTTTCCAGCCCTTCCCTGTCTCTCAAATCACTTCCCCACATCCCCGTTCCAGCCACCGCCCAATGCGGCGATCAGCTTAACGCTGGTGACCATCTGGGTGCTTTGCAGCGAAAGCACGCTTTGCTGCTGGGTCAGGCTGGTATTTTCGGTGGTGGCGACGTCGAGATAGTCGATCATCCCGGCCTGATACTGGTTGTAGGTGACGCGCGCGGATTCTTTCGCGGAGTCGGCGGCGTTCTGGCGGGCAACAAGTTCGGTGTCGATCGTGTGCAGTTCCACCAGATAATCTTCCACTTCCTGCATCGCGGTTAACACACTCTGGCGATAGCTGGCGACGTCGGCGTCATACGCGGCTTCGGCCTGTGCGACTTTTCCGCGGGTGGCCCCGAAATCGAGCACGGTCATGCTGAGTTCCGGGCCCAGCGACCAGACGCGGTTCGGCAGGGAGAACAGGTTATGCAGCGCGGATCCGGTGTATCCGCCGGTCGCGCTGAGGGTCAGATCCGGGAAGTATGCCGCGGTGGCGACGCCAATCGCGGCATTGGAAGACGCCATCGTGCGTTCGGCGGCAGCGACGTCAGGACGGCGCTGCAACAATTGCGATGGCAATGCATCCGGCATTGGCGGCAGGTTCAGTTTCACGTTGCTCGCCGCCAGGCTGAACTGGGCCGGTGGCTTGCCAATCAGCACCGCAATCGCATGTTCCAGTTGCGCGCGCTGCCATTGCAGATCCAGCGCGGAGGCTTTGGTACTTTCCAGCTGCGTCTGCGCCTGTGCCAGCGTGCCACGCGACGTATTGCCGCCCGCATACTGGTTCTGAATCACGGTCAGGTAACGCTGATACGCCTCAATGCTTTGTTTATACAGCGCAATTTGCTGATCCATGACGCGGAGCTGGAAATAATCCTGCGCCAGTTCGGACTGGGCGCTGAGCGTCGCGTCCGCCAGATCGGCCTTGCTGGCCTGTGCGCTGGCATCCTGTTCTTCCGCCGTGCGGCGAAGTTTGCCCCACAAATCCAGCTCCCAGCTGGCGCTGAGCTGCGCGGTTTGTTTGTTGGAAACCGACGATGACGTGGCGCTGCGCGTGCTGCCTGCGGTCGCGTCTACGGACGGGTAAAGATCAGAACGCGCCTGCGTCACCAGCGCCTGTGCCTGGCGGTACTGCGCGGCGTACTGCGCGACGTTCTGGTTGGAAATCTGTACCTGACTCAGCAGGGAAGAAAGCTGCGGATCCTGATAAACCGACCACCATTCGCCTTTGCTCTGGTTATCTTTCGGAACGGCCGCCGTCCAGCCTTTGGCTTCTTTAAACGCCACCGGCATTGCAACGTCAGGCCGTTTGTAATCCGGGCCGACGGCACAGGCACTGACCAGCAGAGCCAGAGCCAGCGGCGCAAGACGAAACACAAGAGAACGCGTTTTTTGCAGAGTCATCAGATTCACTTCTGGGTAAGAATTCATTGTTTTATCAGTCATTAGAGCTGACCTCCGGCGGTGTCGCATGCGGGCGCAAACGGTGCCATAAGCGGTGCGTCGCGCGGCTGGTGCGATCCATATACAGGTAAACCACCGGCGTGGTGAATAAGGTGAGGATCTGACTCAGCGCCAGCCCTCCGGCGATTGCCAGACCCAGCGGACTGCGCAGATCCGCGTCGCCGCCGCTGCCCAGCGCCAGCGGTAACGCCCCGAAGAAGGCCGCCAGCGTGGTCATCAGGATCGGACGGAAACGCATCAGACAGGCCTGGGTGATCGCCTGTTGCGGCGATAACCCGAGCCGTCGTTCGGCATCCAGCGCGAAGTCGATCATCATGATCGCATTCTTTTTCACGATGCCGATCAGCAGCAGGATCCCGATCAGTGCGATGACCGTCAGTTGAGTATTGGTCAGCAACATCAGCAACAACGCGCCCAGACCGGCCGACGGCAGCGTCGAAAGAATGGTCAGCGGATGAATGTAACTTTCATACAGCACGCCGAGCACGATATACACCGCCGCCAGCGCCGCCAGAATCAGCCACGGCATGGTTTTGGTCAGCGCTTCGAATGCCTGCGCCGTACCGGCGTAACTCCCGTGAATGGTGTCCGGCAAACCAATCTGCGCCATGGCGGTTTTCAGCGCGGCCTGCGCATCTTCCAGCGCATAACCGTCCGCCAGGTTGAAGGCAATGGTCGTGGTCGCCGTCTGGCCCTGATGCGAAACCGACAGCGGCGAATTCGCCCCGCTGAACGTCGCAAAAGCGGATAACGGCACCTGCGCGCCCGCATCGGTCACCACGTAAAGCTGGTGCAGCACATCCGGGTTGCTGGTGTAATCCGACGTCAGGTTCATGACCACGTGATACTGGTTCAGCGTTTTGTAGATAGTGGCGATCTGCCGCTGGCTGAAGGAGTTGTTGAGCAGGGCGTCGATCATTTTCACGTTCACGCCGAGACGTGTGGCACGATCGCGGTCGATGTTGAGCATGATTTCCTGCCCGCCGGTCTGCGAGTCCGAATCCACACCGGTCAGCTGTGGCAGCTTCGCCAGCGCTTTCTGCACTTTCGGTGCCCATTCGCGTAACAGGGAAAGATCGTCAGCCTGCAAACTGTACTGATATTGCGCGTTCGCGCTGCGTCCGCCGATATGCAGATCCTGCGCGGCCATCAGGAACAGCTGCGAGCCCGGCACTTTGGCGGTCGCCATCATCAGACGGTTAGCCACCTGATTGGCAGTCGCGGTGCGTTTGTCGAAATCTTTCAGGCGCACGAAGAAGGTGGCGGTGTTACGCGCACCAAACCCGCCGCTGCCCGCCGAACTCATCACCGCCTCAACGGCCGGATCGTCCTGAATAATCTTGCTGTATTTCAGCACCTGCGGCTGGATCGACTGGAATGAGGTGTTCTGATCCGCACGCAACATGCCCATCAGCATGCCGGTGTCCTGATCCGGGAAGAAGCCTTTTTCCACCACGGTATACAGATAGAAATTGAGGATCACGGTGAGGAACAGGCCGACCAGCGTGATCAGCTGATGGCGCATTACCCAACCGAGCGCGGCAGAATAGGCCGCCAGCAGCCGGTTCAGGCCACGTTCGATCATCCGGTAAATGCGCGGCTGACGTTTTTCCACCGGCGGTTTACGTTTCAGGAAACGGGCGCACAGCATCGGCGTCAGGCTCAGCGACACCAGCATCGAGATGATCAGCGAAACGCTGAGCGTGACCGCAAATTCGCGGAACAGACGCCCGACAATACTGCCCATCAGCAGGATCGGGATGAAAACGGCGATCAGCGAAAGCGTCATCGAGAGCACGGTAAAACTGACTTCCTGCGCGCCTTTCAGCGCCGCACGCACCGGCCCCATGCCTTCCTCGATGTGCCGCGTAATATTTTCCAGCACCACGATGGCGTCATCGACCACGAAACCGGTCGAGATGATCAGCGCCATCAGCGAGAGGTTATCGAGGCTGTAGCCGAGTAAATACATCACCGCGCAGGTGCCGATTAATGACACCGGCAGCGCCAGCGCGGGGATCAGCACTGCATTCCAGTTGCGCAGGAACACGAAAACCACCGCGATCACCAGCAGCGTGGCTTCCAGCAGGGTCATTTCGGTGTCGCGCAGGGAAGCGGAAACGTTCGGCGAGCGGTCGAGCGCCAGATTGAGCTGAACGTCGCCCGGCAGGCTTTCTTTCATCAGCGGCAGCGCAGCTTTAATGGCTTCGATGGTTTCCAGCATGTTCGCGCCAGCCTGACGCGTCACGCCTATCATCACCGACGGCGTGCTGTTGTAATAGCCGACGTTGTATTTATCTTCAACGGAATCATAAACATTAGCGATATCACTGAGGCGGATCGCCGAACCGTTGATGTAAGTAATAATCAGCGTTTTGTACTGCGCGGCGGTACTTTGCTGGCCGTTGCCTTCAATCATCCACGACTGATTCGCGCCTTGCAGCAACCCTTTCGGCAGATTGCTGGTGCTGTTGGCAATCGCGGTGCGGATGGTATCGAGTGAAATGCCGTAAGACGTCACCGCCTCCGGGCGCAAATCAATACGCACGCCCGGCAGCGCGGAACCGACCAGAGAAACCTGCCCGACGCCGTTGACCTGTGCGATTTTCTGTTGCAGCTGGCTGGAGGCAATGTCGTACAGCTCGCCCTTGCTGCGCGTGGCCGACGTCAGCGCCAGCATGATGATGGGCGCATCCGACGGGTTCGCTTTGCGGTACGTCGGCAGCGACGGCATGCTGCTGGGTAATAGCGAACGCGAGGCGTTGATCGCCGCCTGCACATCGCGGGCGGCACCGTTAATATCGCGGTCTAAATCGAACTGCAAAATGACACTGGTGGAGCTTTGCGAGCTGCGCGAGGTCATTTCCGTCACACCGGCGATTTGCCCGAGCGCCCTTTCCAGCGGCGTGGCGACGGTGGCCGCCATGGTTTCAGGGCTGGCACCCGGCAGGCTGGCGCTCACCAGAATGGTCGGGAAATCCACCTGCGGCAGCGGCGCGACCGGCAGCAGGCGATACCCCAGCAAACCGAGCAGGAGGATCGCCAGCGTCAGAAGCAGTGTTGCGACCGGGCGGAAGATGAAGAAGCGCGAGATGTTCATCGGTTATTCCGCCCGCTGTGCTGCACGCCGGTGACGTGGGTTAAGGCGGTGAGATAAACGGTCAAACATCAGGTAGATCACCGGCGTGGAGAACAGCGTCAGGATCTGGCTGAAGATTAACCCCCCGACGATCACCAGCCCCAGCGGCTGACGCAGCTCGGCACCGGATCCGCTCGCCAGCATCAGCGGCAGTGCGCCCAGCAATGCCGCCATAGTCGTCATCATGATCGGACGAAAACGCAGTAAACACGCCTGATGAATGGCTTCGCGCGGCGATAAGCCCTGCCGGTTTTCGGCGTCGAGCGCAAAGTCGATCATCATAATGGCGTTCTTTTTCACAATACCGATCAACAGGATCACCCCGATCAGGGCGATCAGGCTGAATTCCGTTCCGGCGAAGATCAGCGACAGCAACGCGCCGACGGCCGCCGACGGCAGCGTGGACAGGATCGTCACCGGGTGAATAAAGCTTTCGTACAGAATGCCCAGCACCACATACATAGTCAGCAGCGCAGCCAGAATCAGCCACAGCGTATTGCCGGTGGCGCTTTCAAACGACGCCGCCGCACCCTGATAACGCAGGGTGATGCTGTCCGGCATGGCGATATCCGCCACGGTCGTTTTGATGGCCTGCTGCGCCTGTTCCAGCGAATAGCCGTCTTTCAGGTTGAACGATACGGTTACCGCCGGGAACTGATTCAGACGCGCCTGCAACAGCGCGCCGGTGCGCATATGAATTTGCGCAATCGACGTCAGCTTGATCATGCCGTTGGTCGCGCCGGAATTGGTGGTGGTCGCGCCGCTGTCGGACGTCGTCGTTGAGGCCGTGGTCGCCGTGGTCGCCACCGTGCCGGACGTGGACGTGCTGTTGTTGGTCGCCAGATACACATCATCAAACGAAGCCGGAGACTGCTGGAACTGCGGTGCCACTTCGAGCACGACGCGGTACTGGTTTGCCTGGGTAAAGATAGTGGAAACCAGACGCTGGCCGAACGCGTTATACAGCGCGGTATCGACGTCTGACGCCGTAATGCCGTAACGCGCAGCGGCGTCGCGGTCGAGTTCGACATACGCAATCTGCCCCTGATTTTGCAGGTTGCTGACCACGTCGCTGAACTCCGGCAGCGCGCTGAGTTTTTCCAGCAACTTCGGCGTCCATTCCACCAGATTTTCGCTGTCGGCGTCGTCGAGCGTGAACTGGTACTGGCTTGGCGTGACCTGGTCGTCAACGGTCAGATCCTGCGAGGCCTGCATATAAAGCTCAATGCCCGGCACACCTGCGGTTTCCTGTTTCAGGCGTTCGATAATCGCCGGTGCGCGCTCGCTGCGCTCATCAAAAGATTTCAGGCTGATCTGCAAACGTCCGCTGTTCAGGCTGGTATTATTGCCGTCCACGCCGATGGTGGAGGCCACACTTTCGACGTCCGGATCGTTGAGAATTGCCGCCGTCAGTAACTGCTGGCGACGCCCCATTTCACTGAAAGAGACGTCCTGCGAAGCCTGCGTGATGCCCTGGATCATTCCGGTATCCTGCGACGGGAAGAACCCTTTCGGCACAATCACATACAACAGCGCAGTGAAGACCAACGTCGCGGCCGCCACCAGCAGCGTGAGCTTCTGGTGATTGAGCACGACGATCAGCATGCGGTCGTAAGCGGCAATCATTTTGTCGAAGAACTCGCCGCCTTTGCGGTAAAACTTACTCTGTTTTTCTTCCGGCGTGTGGCGCAGTAAATAGGCGCACAGCATCGGAGTCAGCGTCAGGGAAACAATCATCGACACCAGAATCGACACAGCCAGCGTGATCGCAAATTCACGGAACAGACGCCCGACCACATCGCCCATAAACAGCAGCGGGATCAGTACGGCGATCAGCGAGAATGTCAGGGAAATAATGGTGAAGCCGATTTGCTGCGAGCCTTTCAGCGCCGCCTGCATCGGCGTTTCGCCCTCTTCCAGCCGCCGTGAAATGTTTTCCACCACCACGATGGCGTCATCGATAACGAAACCGGTGGCGATGGTCAGCGCCATCAGCGAAAGGTTGTTGAGGCTGAAACCACACAGGTACATCACGCCAAAAGTGCCGACCAGCGAGAGCGGCACGGCAACGCTTGGGATGAGGGTTGCCGCGACATTGCGCAGGAACAGGAAAGTGACCATCACAACCAGCGCAATCGACAACAGCAATTCGAACTGGACGTCGCTGATCGACGCACGAATGGTTTGCGTCCGGTCAGACAGAATGCTGACTTTGACCGATTCCGGCAGGGCTTCCTGCAATTTCGGCAACTGCGCTTTAATCGCATCCACAACCTGAATCACGTTCGCGCCCGGCTGACGCTGAACGCTGATAATGATCGCCGGCTGTTTGTTGGCCCAGGCAGATAAATACTGGTTTTCCGGCGCTTCAGACAACGTTGCCACATCGCGTAAACGCAGCGCCGCGCCGTTTTCATAATTCACAATCAGATTGCCGTACTCATCTGCCGTGCGCAGCTGATCGTTGGCATCGATGGTGATCGAGTGATGCGGGCCGTCGAACCCGCCTTTAGAACCGTTAACGTTGCTGTTACCGATCAGCGTATTAATGGTTTCCAGGCTGATGTTGTGCGCCGCCAGTTTGCGCGGATCGGCCTGCACGCGGATAGCCGGCTGATGCCCGCCCGCGAGTGTCACCATACCGACGCCGGAAATCTGCGACAGTTTCAGCGCCACGCGGGTATTCACCAGATCCTGCACTTTGGTCAGCGGCAGCGATTCGGAGGTGGCCGCCAGCGTCAGTACCGCGGCATCCGCCGGGTTAACCTTTTTATAGGTCGGCGGATTGGGCAGATCGTTAGGCAGCAGGCTGTCGGCGGCGTTGATCGCCGCCTGCACTTCCTGTTCGGCGACGTCGAGCGAGAGATCCAGCGAGAATTTCAGCGTGATTATTGAAGAACCGCTGGCGCTGGTGGAATACATCTGGCTCAGACCCGCCATCTGGCCGAGCTGGCGTTCAAGCGGAGCGGTGATGCCCGACGCCATAACGTCCGGGCTGGCACCCGGATACAGCGTGGTCACCTGAATGGTCGGATAATCGACCTGCGGCAGCGCCGAGGTCGAAAGCATGTTGTAGGCAAAAATCCCCGACAACAGCACGGCGACCATCAGCAAAATGGTCGCAACCGGCCGGAGAATAAAGAGGCGTGAAGGATTCATTTAGACCCGCTGTCTTTACCGGCTTCGTTTTTACCCGCGACGGCGTTGTCTGCGCCGGTGGTCGCTTTATCCACGCCGCCGCTTTGCTGACGTTCTTTTGAAGAACCGCCCGCTGCGGCCGCATCCAGAGAATTCGCCGTCACGATCTGTACTTTCGCGCCGTTGGTCAGGCGGTCAATCCCCGTCGTCACCACCTGTTCGCCCGGATTCACACCCGACAAAATCGCGACCTTATCATCACCGAAGTCCGGGCCGGATTTCACTGAACGGCGCTCAATGGTGTTATCAGCTTTCACCACGTAAACGAAATCGCCATCGCTGCTCAGCTGCAATGCCGCCGCCGGGATCACCGTGGCGTCTTTCAGCACGGAAACCTGCAAACGGGCATTCACAAACTGGTTCGGATACAGCTTTTCATCGGCATTATCAAACAGCGCTTTCAGCTTGATGCTGCCAGTGCTGGTGTCAATTTCGTTACTGATAAACTGGAGTTTGCCCTGATCGAGGACTTCGCTGCCATCCTGATTAAACGCCGTGGTCGGCAACTGATTTCCGCCGCGCAGCGCTTTAAGTAAGGTTTGCAGATTGCTCTGCGGCACGCTGAAGGTGACGGCAATCGGCTGAGTTTGGGTGATCGTGACGATACCGGTGGTAGAACTGCTGGTGACCATATTGCCCGGATCAACCAGACGCAAACCGACATGCCCGCTGACCGGCGCGGTGATTTTCGCGAATTCAAGATTCAGCTTGGCTGCCGCGATTTGTGCCAGATCGGCTTTCACAGCGCCCGCATACTGACCGGCGGTCGCAATCTGGCTTTCCAGATCCTGACGCGCTAAGGAATCCTGCGCATACAGTTTGCGGTAACGCGCTAACGTCAGTTCAGCACTTTTCGACAGCGCCTGATTCTGCGCCAGATCGCCCTGATATTGTTCCAGCGTCGCCTGATAGCTGCGCGGGTCAATCTGCGCCAGCAACTGCCCTTGCGCGACTTTCTGCCCTTCGGTGAAATACACCTTCATTAACTGGCCATCAACCCGGCTGGTCACCGTCACGGTCGCATTCGCCACCACCGTGCCCAGCGCGCGCAGATAAACAGGGACATCCGCCTGCGTGGCTTTTCCTGCCTGCACCGGCGTATCCATGCCCATCATCATCTGACCGCGCATCGCCCGCATACCACCGCGGCCGCCCGCCCCTTTTTTTGCCGTATGATCAGACGCGCTTTGGTGGAAAGCAAAAAACCAGACCAGGATCGCAGCAACGATAATGGCGACGATAACCCACACAAGGGTGCGTTTTTTGGAACGAGAAGAGGCAGTCGGCAGCATAAATTTCTTGGTTTCGCAGTATTAATGAGGAGAAAACAGCTGAAATAAGACCTTCAACCAGAGATTTTCTTATGTACTTCATTCAAAAGTGACAGCGCATTATCCCTAAAAGTGCAGGTGGCTGTTTTTAGGACAACGTAAAGATTTCGTTAGCAATTAAGAAATTCCATTTCAATCGCCCGCGTGAATTATACGCGCTAATTTTGCCTCCAGGCATCCACAATGTTAAGAGGTAAATGAGAATGAATATTGAAGACGCCGACAGAAAAGTATCAGGAAGTGTCAGGTCATCTCGAAATTTTGTCAGGAAAACGCAGGGTTAGGATAGAAAATGACCTGCTGTACCACCTGAACGGGTGATAAAACCAGAGGTAAATCCTGAAAATTAGACCTATTGATAATTTATATTGTTTGCGCTGACCCCGACTTGATATGGTGATTTTTCTGATTGTTTTTCATCTTCATGGCAGGAATTCAGAAGAATGCAGACAAAATTTCAATCCAGACCGGTCATCGGTGTCACATTGGACAGTGAAGACGCCGGTGGTTACGCCGATTTTCCCTGGTATGCGTTACGTCAGAATTACATGAGCAGCCTGGCCGGGCTGGGCGCGGTGCCGCTGGCATTACCGCATCACGCAGAACTGGCCGACGAATATCTGGCGCTGTGCGACGGAATTGTCGTGACCGGAGGCGCGTTTGATGTCCCGCCGGAGTTGTTTAACGAAACGCAAAACAGCGATCAGGTTCGCCTGAAACCGGGCCGCACTGAATTCGAAAAAGCCATCGTCAAAGGCGCCATGCAGCGCAATATGCCGCTGCTGGGCATTTGCGGCGGTCAGCAACTGCTGGCCGTTTTAACCGGCGGCACGCTGCATCAGCACATTCCCGATGCATTGCCTGACGCGCTGGAACACAGCACGACGGTGGATACCGAAAATGCCGGTGGCAAGAAACGCGCGCGGCATCCGGTTGAAATTGTTGAAGGCACATTGCTGAGCCGTTCGGTCGACCGTGATCATTATGAAGTGAACAGCTCACATCATCAGGCGGTGAAAACCGTCGGGCCGGGCAGCATCGTCAACGCGTATGCGCCGGACGGCGTGATCGAAGGCATTGAGTGCGAAGGGTATGATTTCTGCCTTGGCGTGCAATGGCACCCGGAATATCTGCAACATCAGCAGGATACGCAGTTGCTTAACGCGTTTGTCGTGGCCGCGTCGCGCTATCAGCAGGCGATGCGCTCCGCCGGTAAAGCGATGACAGAAGTAATGACCGACGTGATTGCACGTACCGGAAATGAAAAGGCATGAATCAGGCGGCGCTGAAAGCCAGAACCGATCAGAAGTTGCGCGAGCTGAATATCGACCCGGCCGTTATCGCGCACCGCACGCTGCCGTACTTTGAAGAAGTCAGTGAGCACTTACTGGTGGACGCAGAAACGGATGCTGATACCGGTAAAATCTACCGGCTGATCGCGCCCGCCACACAGGCATGGCGCGAGATGAAACGGCAGGCCACCGCCGACGGCGTGGGCATTTATCTGGTTTCCGCCTGGCGCAGCCTCGATTATCAGGCCGGTTTAATCCGCACCAAACAAACCGCCGGGATTGCGCCGGAAGACTTTTTCACGTCGCTGGCTCCGCCCGGATGCAGTGAACATCACACCGGCTGCGCCGTGGACATCAACACTCCCGGCTGCGACGAAGTCACCGGCATCTTCGGCGAAACCGACGCTTTCCGCTGGCTTGAAGCTAACGCCGCGCGCTTTGGTTTTGTGATGTCCTTTCCGCCGGATAATCCGTGGGGATTCATATATGAGCCGTGGCACTGGTGCTGGCATCCGGCAAAAAAGTGAGTGACGCCCGTCACATCTGCCATAACTAAAATTGTCCCCAAAACATTTATCTGTTAGGCCAATTTTCTGTTTCATTTTTAGAACAAATAAAACACACTATGCCCTCAGAAGGCCTTCCGCTTCGAAGGCCTGATCTTTACACCTTCTTAAAAAGTCATAAATTTCAATGCAATCAGATACCGTTTCGCGCAGGACAGCATGGCTTCGCGTTGTGATGATGGCTATTGCCGCGTTCATCTTCAACACCACTGAATTTGTGCCTGTCGGGCTGCTCTCCGACATCGCCGCCAGTTTCAATATGCAGACGGCGCAGGTCGGCCTGATGCTCACCATCTATGCATGGGTCGTCGCGCTGATGTCGCTGCCACTGATGCTGCTGACCCGCAATGTTGAGCGAAAGCGCTTACTGATCGCGATTTTTGTCCTGTTTATCGTCAGCCACATTTTATCGGTCGTCGCCTGGGATTTCTGGAGTCTGGTCGCGTCACGCGTCGGTATCGCCCTCGCCCACGCCATTTTTTGGTCGATTACGGCCTCGCTGGCAATCCGTGTCGCCCCGGCCGGTAAAAAAACGCAGGCGCTGAGTATGTTAGCCACCGGCACCGCGCTGGCGATGGTGCTCGGGCTGCCGCTCGGGCGTCTGATTGGTCAGTATCTCGGCTGGCGCACCACGTTCATGAGCATCGGCGTCGTCGCGCTGCTGACGCTGATTTGCCTGATTAAATTGCTGCCGCCGCTGCCAAGTGAACATACCGGTTCGCTGAAAAGCGTGCCGATGCTGTTCCGCCGTCCGGCGCTGGTAGGGATGTATGTCCTGACTGCGCTGATAGTGACCGCTCACTATACGGCGTACAGCTATATCGAGCCGTTTATCCAGACCGTCGCGAATATGGGCGAAAACTTCACCACGTTCCTGCTGCTGATCTTCGGTGGCGCAGGGATTTTCGGCAGTATCCTGTTCAGTGTGCTCGGCAACCGATTCCCGGCCGCCATGCTCAGCGGCCCGATTCTGATGGTGACGCTCAGCATGTTGTTACTTTTTGTCGCGGTGATGAATCCGGTCGCTATTTCAATACTTTGCGTCGTCTGGGGGCTGGCAATGATGATTATCGGCCTGGCGATGCAGGTGCGCGTGCTGGCACTGGCGACCGACGCCACCGACGTTTCGATGTCACTGCTTTCCGGCATCTACAATATCGGCATCGGCGCGGGCGCGCTGATTGGTAATCAGGTGAGTCTGCATCTGGAAATGAGCAACGTCGGTTATGCCGGCGGCCTTCTCGGGTGTATCGCGCTGGTCTGGTGTCTGACGATTTTCAAACGTTACCCGCAACTGAAAATTACGAGCTGATTCGGAAAGTTTGTTTCAAAAAAAGCCCGAATGCGATCCCTGCATTCGGGCTTTTTTGTTAATGGTTTTAACGTAACAATTTCAGATTTCCTGTCAGCGATTTAATCCACTTTTCCGGCCCGACCAAACCGACGCCATCCAGCACTTCATCGTATAAATCCCACAACGGGAAAGCATGTTCGTATTCTTCAAACGTATGCATCGTGCGGGCAAACACAGGGAAGGGCACCACGCTGCGCTCTCCTTGTGCCTCAAGTCCTTTAAACATCAGCGCCTTAATGTGATCCGGCGTCGCCTGTAAAATTGGCAGCGGATATTTCGAGATAACGTCAGTGCTCACCCCTTTTGCATCACACAGCGCATGGCCTGCCAGCATCGGGAATTTTGCCGCCAGACCGATACCAATCACTCCCGCGGTATTCGCCAGTAAACCGGGTGGAAGATCAGGGTTGAGGATAATTGCAACCCGGAGAATGTCTGCCATATTTGCGCCCTTTTCATCGTTATTGATGCAAAAATAATAACCACCTGCGCCTGAAAGGTGCTTTCTTTTATCACTGTAAAATGCCCTAATTCGGTAATTCCTTTCTGAAAAAACCCTATGACAGGCAGATTATGTCCACATCAGAAATTTTACCGGCAGACCTTCGCATCCTCAGGCAACTTCAAAATTCGGGGCGCATGACCAATCAGGAACTGGCCGAAAAAGTCGGCATGGCGGCGTCGCCCTGCTGGCGGCGGATGAAACAACTGGAAGAGAACGGCGTGATTACCGGTTATCAGGCCAATATCGACAGAAAGAAAATCGGCCTTGGGCTGCTGGCGTTTATCCGTGTGAAAATCGACAGCCATAGCGAGGAAGATGCACAGCGTTTTGAGCAGCAGGTCGGCGCGTTACCATCGGTAATCGCCTGTTATGCAATTGCCGGAGACGCAGATTTTTTGTTGCAGGTGGTGGCGAAAGATCTCGACAGTTTTTCCAGTTTTGCGATGGAAGTCGTTCGGCGTTTACCGGGGATTAAAGAGATGCAGACTTCGTTCGTACTGCGGGAAGTCAAACCGCTGGATGCGTTGCCGCTGGAAGGTTTATAACCTTATGCCCGGCGGGCGCCGGGCATATTCAGGCTTACTTTTGTGTCGCTAAAATCACGCTGGACGCTTTGACCAGCGCCAGAACGGTATCGCCCGGTTTCAGGCTCAGTTCGTTCACGCTGTCATTGGTGACCATCGCGGTCAGCGCCAGACCTTTCTCCGAAGTCAGGCTGACGGAGGAGTTCACCGCGCCCAGATTCACGTTGTCGATTTTACCAACGAACTGATTACGCGCGGAGAAATTCAGGCCACAATCCGGCGATGCAAGCACCACCCACGGCGCTTTAATAATCGCGATAGCCTTTTTCCCGACGACCAGACCCAGCGTTTTCACACTGTTTTTGGTCACAACGGTCACCAGATTTTCACCGGTATCAAGTGACAGAATCACTTCATCATTCACTGCACCTTCGAGAATTTCCGAAACGGTGCCAGACAACTGATTACGCGCTGAAACTTTCATCTTCACTCCTTGATAAGTCCTTTGTAGCGGGAATATCCATTATGGTGTCATGGCTTAATGAATGGCAAGGTTGAAGGCCGCAGGCTTTATTTCTTCTGCGAACAGCAGGCGATGTAATTCAGCCTGTGCCGCTGCGCGTGAAAATAGCGGAACATCCCGAGAAAACGCGACCGGTTCTCACGGTTTTTCAGCCCGTTAAAAAGTATTCTCGCGGCCCCCAGAATACCTTCATCTCTGACGAGCCCTTGTGGTGACATCAGGGACATCGCGCCGTGCTGCGTCTGAACGGAATCAAACCCTGCATTCAGAAACAACGCTTTCCATTCCTGCCGGCTCATCGGGCTGACGTTGGATTTCACGACTTTTTGCAAATCGTCATCCACCGTTTTACTGAGCTTTTTATCGGTCAGCATAATGTCGTGCGTCAGTAAGATGCCGCCGGGTTTGAGTACCCGGCAATATTCACGGACTAGCTTTGTTTTGGCCTTATCCGCATACATGGTCAGCATGGCTTCGTTGATCACGACATCAAAGCAGTTATCGGGAAAAGGCAGGCGCGTGGCGTTGGCTTCTATCAGCTGAATTTTGTCACTCAGCCCGGCGGTGCGGATCCTTTGCCGGGCAACGTGCAGCGCTTCTTTATCCATATCAACGGCATAGATGCTGCAACCAAAACGCGCCGCCAGTTCCGTGGACGTCGTGGCCCGGTTACAGGCCACTTCGAGTACGCGTGAATGCGGGTCTAATCCGGCACGGGAGATGAACCATTCCGTCGCTTCTTTACCCCCGGGGCGCAACCGCGTTTTGCCCAGACTGGCCAGGAATGTATGCCCGGCCCTTGTGCTGTCAGACATAATTCAGCCCTTATGCGTATTCACCACTTCCCCGAGACCAGCGCCTTCGAGCTGAATCTGCGGATCGGCGAAGAAATCGATATTGAAATAAGTGTTTTCCGTCAGCAACTCGATACGGTGCCATTTCTGCGGCGGAGAGATACCAAAAGTTCCGGCCTCAATGATCACTTCCATGTCCGGCTCGGTGGCTTCGGCGTCAGGGAAACCAAAGTACTTCACGACCCCCTGTATAACCGACAGGCGTCCGTAAACACCGGACTTGGTATTGTGGTGCGTAAACAGTGGTTTAGGCGCGGTTTCTTTGTTCCAGAACGGCGTAGAACGTGTATGAATAAAGTTTTGCGGGATACGAAGCATCGTTTCTCCTTAATCAAACAATTCAGGGTCTGTCAGTATTAAACCACTTTCAGAAATGTGTTTCCTTAAAAACATGTATTTATAATGCATGTTTTTAGTTTTTGCTGTTATATCAATGTATTATTTTATAAATTGCCCTATGAGACACTTTCCTCAGGCAAAAACATTGACGCACAACAGGCGCTTTTATATTGTCAGGTGATGAAAAAATTCCTGCGCGTCACCCAGACAACAACGACCACAACCCTGTTAACGGGTTGTCTGGATGCAGTGCATTAGAAAAACTTAATCCAACAACCCGCTCGCAATGGCCGGGTTATGATTTTTTCTCCTGGCCAAAATGGCAATTAAAAGGAGAAATACCTTGTCTGATCCCCTGATAAAAAAACGTGCATTATTAATTATCGATATGCAGGTCGGCCTGTTTAACGGCCCGGATAAACCCCACGAAGGCGTGCAGGTGCTCGCCAATATCAATGGCCTGATTGAAAAAGCCCGCCAGTCACAAATCCCCATTTTTGCTGCACGCCATACCGGGCCCGCAGACTCCCCCTTTGCGCCGGGCACACCACTGACACAATTAGTGCCGGAGCTCAAAATTGATGACTCACACGATAAAATTTTCGATAAAACCCGTCCAAGCTGCTTTGCGGGAACCGGGTTAGGAGACTGGTTGCATCAAAAATCAATTGATGAGCTGGTTATTGCGGGGATGAAGACCGAATTTTGTATCGATACAACCTGCCGTGCGGCAGCCGATCTGGGATTTAGCCCTGTTCTGATTTCAGATGCGCATACCACGATGGATACGCCCATTTTGCCCGCCCCGGCAATTATTGCTCACCACAACCGGACGCTAAACGGCCCGTTCGTTAAGCTGATTTCAACCGATGAATATGAATTCTGACGCCAGTAAATAGCCTTCACATTCAATCTATTGAAGACATTTGGCAGAAGTGACGGGTCTGCCATCAGAGTAAAACCCACGTCTAAACGCCAGTTTACTTTGATAGCTTCCCGCTTTAGATTTTAACCTGCTATCCACGAGGCAGAGCCGGTAAAGATGTCGCATCAGCATTTTAAGAGATTTTGAATGAAACAACGCTCCCCATGCGTGATTACTAAATAGTCATGCAATAAAATGCGCATAAATATGCAAAATGTCTTTTACCCGACGCCGGTTTTGCGATATTAATATAGGCATTGAGACCTTTACCAGACTGACCTAATTCATACAGGATTTTATCGATGACAACTATTCTTAAGCACCTTCCTATCAATCAGCGTGTGGGTATTGCATTCTCCGGCGGTCTGGACACCAGTGCCGCGCTGCTTTGGATGCAGAAGAAAGGGGCGATTCCTTATGCCTACACGGCAAACCTGGGCCAGCCTGATGAAGAAGATTACGATGCCATTCCGCGTAAAGCGATGGAGTACGGTGCAGAGAAAGCTCGCCTGATTGATTGCCGTAAACAACTGGTTGCGGAAGGGATCGCGGCCATTCAATGTGGTGCATTCCATAACACCACGGCGGGTGTCACTTATTTCAACACCACCCCGCTGGGCCGTGCCGTTACCGGAACCATGCTGGTTGCCGCGATGAAAGAAGACGGTGTGAACATCTGGGGTGACGGCAGTACTTACAAAGGTAACGATATCGAGCGTTTCTATCGTTATGGCCTGCTGACCAATGCAGAGCTGAAAATTTATAAGCCGTGGCTGGATACCGACTTTATCGATGAACTCGGTGGCCGTCATGAAATGTCAGAGTTTATGATTGAATCCGGTTTCGATTACAAAATGTCGACCGAAAAAGCCTATTCAACCGACTCCAACATGCTGGGCGCGACACACGAAGCCAAAGATTTGGAATTCCTCGATTCCGGCGTCAAAATCGTTAACCCGATTATGGGCGTGAAATTCTGGGACGAGAATGTTGTCGTGAAAGCGGAAGAAGTGTCCGTCCGTTTCGAGCGCGGCTACCCTGTTGCCCTGAATGGCGTGACCTTTGACGACAGCGTTGAGCTGATGATGGAAGCTAACCGCATCGGCGGCCGTCACGGTTTAGGCATGAGCGATCAGATTGAAAACCGTATTATCGAAGCCAAAAGCCGCGGCATTTACGAAGCCCCGGGGATGGCACTTCTGCACATCGCCTACGAACGCCTGCTGACCGGTATTCATAACGAAGATACCATCGAGCAATATCATGCGAATGGCCGTGTTCTGGGACGCCTGCTGTATCAGGGCCGTTGGTTCGATCCACAGGCGCTGATGCTGCGTGACTCCGCTCAGCGTTGGGTCGCCAGCGAAATCACTGGTGAAGTGACTCTGGAACTGCGTCGTGGCAATGACTACACCATCATGAATACGGTGTCTGAGAATCTGACGTACAAACCAGAGCGCCTGACTATGGAGAAAGGTGATTCAGTGTTCTCACCAGACGATCGTATCGGCCAGCTGACCATGCGTAACCTGGATATCACCGATACCCGCGAGAAGCTGCAAGACTATCTTGAGACAGGGCTGCTGAAATCTTCTGCCTCTACCGGTTTACCGCAGGTCGATAACAATAATCTGCCAGCGCGCGGATTACAGGATAAGAACAAGTAATTGTTGTTAGCTTAAATGAAGCAGGTTTGGGTGACTCGCCTGAGCCTGCTTGATTAAAACCAAATTCCCCTCCCTTCGCTTACACTCCAGCATAGTAATCACCTGTTTTTATTCTATTTTCTATTATTTAATCAAATTTTCGACAGGCAAAAGTAACGTACAGAAAATACGAATAAAAGTGATTGAGTAGTGAATTTTTTGGTAATGACTAGATTTAGAGGAAGAAGCTTTTGGAGCGGGTGAAGGGAGTAGAACCAACACAAAAAAAACCATATAAAATGGGAAACCAAGGGTTTTAAAATACAATTCTATACACATTTCTATACACGAATATTTCTGCTTGAATCCTTTTTGTATGTTTTTTGCACTAATTTATGCACACTGAACTATCTTCTTTCAGACAGGGAAAATGAAAAACCCCTACCATTCGGTCAGGGGCTTGGTGACGTTGGCTTATGCCTACTTTACTTTCCTGCCTTACTTAAAAGCCTCTCGGGCTTCGCTAAGACTCATTTTGTTAGCCCCTCCGCCTCGATTTGGATTTCTTGACTGAAAGGGATCATCCTCCCAATTACAGTTCGGGCAGATGTCATGCTCACCTAAAGTTTCAAATACTTTTTCACCACAGCACGGGCACAGGGATTCATCACTCATTGTTTTCCCCTGCGGACATCTGGACGATGTAATTATCAGTATCAAAGATTGTGTCAAATAGCTTACTTAGGGATTCGGCCTGCTCCTTATTTACGCTAAAAACAGCAATGCCATTGATAAAATCCATTTTATCCTCCTCGTTCCATTTCATTATTTTTGCAATAGGCTCTAAATTATGCTCTGGAATATTAACCTCTAAAGCTAAGTCTTCTGTTTTTTTATCAAACAGATCAATAGTGTAAATAATCATTATTTTTCTACCTTTCTTGTGGGATCCGCAGGTTTAGTTTGCTTGCCAGTTACGGGATCAAATTCACCTAAATGATTACGCCCACTTTTATCATAAACTTCAACGGTTCCATGTTGAGAATCCCATTCATAAATTCTGCTTTTTGAGTCTTTCCAACGATAACGAAGCTTCCCCCCACCCTTTATAGGTGTCTTACTTACCGCTTTTTTGGCGTCTGGGAATGCAGCTAAAGGAGGAGTCCCTTTTGGTGGAGTATAATATTTATGGTCATTACTCAGATAAATATAAATCGGCGGCATACCGTGAGGCAGGTTCACCAGGATGTAATCATCAAACGATTTTTCATCCAGGATCGGCAGTGAGGTTGACGTGCTGCCTACTTCCCCAACGCTTGGTAGCGGCAATACTGTAATAGTCGAGGGTAAATACGGTTCGTCCCGGTTGCCGGTATTGGCTGGCGCTTTAAACTCCACTTCGTCCGGCGTCCAGACTATCGTTGGCTTATCGGCGCCATCTGCCCAGAACTCATAGTTTCCGGTAAAACGGTTTCGCTCCATCGAGCGTACACGCACCTGATCCAGACCGCTATGAGCGCCAGTGTGATACGCCACCGGCTTTAAGCGCCCGTAGTTATCATTCACCCACTGAAACCGGATACGTGTCGGTGCCGATTTACCCGCCAGCGCTGCCAGTTGGCTATCCGCCAGTATGTCGTCTTCTCCGGCATTCAGTTTGCTGGAATAGAACGTTCCGACCACGCCAACCGTGACAGGGTTAACAAACACGGCGCCAGAGCCGATAAAGTGACTCAGCCCGCGCAAGGCGTTCATTCCGGCCGCTGCAAGTTCTGCCCCGCCGCCAGTTGCCACCGGAATTACCAGCGGCATACCAGCCTGCGCCGGTGCGTCAGGTTTAGCGCCAAACATCCGTTTGTACCAGGGTAAGCCGGTATCCGGTTTCTGGCTACCGCTGGCTGGTTTACGTTTCGCCGCCTGTGCGTGTTGCACTGGTTCTGGTTTCGCCGTCTCGAGCTGGGCAGGAGTACCAAAAGACAGATGACCGAAATTATAGTGAGATTCATCTGTCGTGCCCGCGTCGGTGTTACCCGCGCCACGCTCGCCAGATTTTGCAAATACCGGTACAGGGGCAGCCGGAGGCGCAGGAGGGGAAACCGGCGCGGCGGTTTTTAGTGCTGCGGTCCCGGTTGGCGCGTTCTGGCTAAAAGCCTCACCCGCAGGGGAAACATATTGGGTCGTGGAGCCAAAAACGACATTGTTCGGGCATCCGCAGAGAACGCGGTCACCGGTCGCCACAAACGCCTTACCATCCTCCGACATATCGAAGACGGTTCCTATTATCTGATAAACCCCGCCACACTTGCTGCATGAGGCCATATCCCCCGTGAGTGCCAGCGCCCGGTTACCTTCGTAACATGACGACGACGCAGACAAAACCGCCCCATACGTGGTTTTATCTCCCAGACAAACTAATGCTCTAGCCATAATCCCTCATGAAACCAATGGATAAGAGCGGCTATCTTATAGTCATGAATTCTTAAGCCAAATTTTTTAGCCAATAAGAGCCACGCATTTAGTATTTTGGGATTTTTCATCTTCAAGCTCTGAATTCAGTTCAGGGCTAAAAATGGCGATAGCCGAGGGTAAGTAACAGAAGGCGTGAACGGTTAAGCGCTTAAACTTCGCTTGAATCGTTGAGGGCACCAGGCACCGCCAGCGCATGATGAACAACGATCACGTCACCGCCATTAGGGCCGAGGCGCAACCGCTCTGTTTCGGCTTGGAAGTCTCTACCTGTCTGGCGTTGAGTTTCATTTGGGGGTATCTCGTGGGGAAAGCATCGCTCTGCTGGGGGTATTTTTACAGGGTGAACAACCTGATACCCCCATATATACCCCCAGACAAGGGTAGATTTCAATAGATAGCAGAGGACAAGGCTAGAGCGATAAAGTGGCTTAAGGCGCGTATTTACTGGGTTTAGAGGACTTTCTGAGATACTGCTGGAGGAGATTTTGGAGCGGGTGAAGGGAATCGAACCCTCGTATGCAGCTTGGGAAGCTGCCGTTCTACCATTGAACTACACCCGCTAAGGTGTGCGACTGGCATTATAACCGGTTACGACGGCGGAGCAAGGCGTGATTGCGGATAAGCGCTGGAGTTTTAAGCAGTTAGCATCTGGCGTGATCTCAGACACGAAAAAGGGCGCCGGAGCGCCCTTTGTTGTTTCCGGCGAAGCTTATTTTTGCGTTTGTGGACGCATTGCCGGGAACAGGATCACGTCGCGGATGGTGTGGCTGTTCGTGAACAACATCACCATACGGTCGATACCGATGCCCAGACCCGCAGTCGGTGGCAGGCCGTGTTCCAGCGCTGTCAAGTAGTCTTCGTCATAGAACATCGCTTCGTCATCACCTGCATCTTTCGCAGAAACCTGGTCAGCAAAGCGCTGCGCCTGGTCTTCTGCGTCATTCAGCTCGGAGAAGCCGTTACCGATTTCACGACCACCGATGAAGAATTCGAAACGGTCAGTGATTTCAGGGTTTTCATCATTACGGCGCGCCAGCGGAGAAACTTCTGCCGGGTATTCAGTAATAAAGGTTGGCTGAATCAGCTGAGCTTCGGCGGTTTCTTCGAAGATCTCAGTCACGATACGGCCCAGACCCCAGCTTTTCTCGATTTTGATACCGATAGATTCTGCAATCGCGGTCGCTTTCGCCAGGTCGTCGAGATCGGCGACGTTGGTTTCAGGACGGTATTTGCAGATAGCTTCACGCATGGTCAGCTTGGCGAAAGGCTTACCGAAATCGAACACCTGATCACCATAAGGAACTTCAGTTTTTCCGTCGAACACTTGCTCAGCAAGCGTGCGGAACAGGGTTTCGGTCAACACGATCAGGTCTTTGTAATCCGCGTACGCCATGTAGAGTTCCATCATGGTGAACTCAGGGTTGTGACGCGGAGAAACGCCTTCGTTGCGGAAGTTACGGTTGATTTCGAATACGCGATCAAAACCACCGACAACCAGACGTTTCAGATACAGTTCCGGCGCGATACGCAGGTACATATCGATATCAAGTGCATTGTGGTGCGTGATGAACGGACGCGCCGCTGCACCGCCAGGGATCACCTGCATCATCGGGGTTTCGACTTCCATGAAGCCGTTTTCCACCATGAAGCTGCGGATACCAGACATGATCTGAGAACGGATCTTGAAGGTTTTACGGGAATCGTCGTTGGCGATCAGATCTAAATAACGCTGACGGTAACGCGCTTCCTGATCCTGCAAACCGTGGAATTTATCCGGCAACGGACGCAGCGCTTTGGTCAGCAAACGCAGTTCGGAACAGTGGATCGACAGCTCGCCGGTCTTGGTTTTGAACAGTTTACCGGTCGCGCCCAGAATATCGCCCAGATCCCATTTTTTGAATTGCTCGTTGTAGATGCCTTCCGCGAGGTCATCACGCGCAACGTAAAGCTGGATACGGCCGCCGACATCTTGCAGGGTCACGAAAGACGCCTTGCCCATGATACGGCGGGTCATCATACGGCCACCCACGGTGACTTCGACGTTTAAGGCTTCCAGTTCTTCGTTGGTCTTCTCGCCGTATTTCGCATGCAGTTCATCAGAAATGCTGTCACGACGGAAATCGTTAGGGAAAGCGATACCGGATTCGCGCAGTAAAGCCAGCTTCTCACGACGCGCTTTCAGCTCGTTATTAAGATCTGGTACGTTTTCTGCGCCTTGAGCGGCTTGTTGTTGTTCAGACATGTTGGTTCCTTATAACCCGGCTTTCAAACTGGCTTCGATGAATTTATCCAGGTCGCCATCCAACACGGCCTGCGTATTTCGTGTTTCGACGCCCGTACGCAAATCTTTAATTCGGGAATCATCCAGCACGTAAGAACGAATCTGGCTGCCCCAGCCGATGTCAGACTTGTTGTCTTCCAGCTGCTGTTTATCCGCATTTTTCTTTTGCATCTCATACTCATAAAGCTTCGCTTTCATCTGCTTCATGGCCTGATCTTTGTTTTTATGCTGGGAGCGGTCGTTCTGACACTGAGTCACAATGTTGGTCGGAAGGTGGGTAATACGTACCGCAGATTCCGTTTTGTTGACGTGCTGACCACCCGCGCCGGACGCGCGGTATACGTCGATACGCAGGTCTGCCGGGTTAATTTCGATGGCGATGTCATCGTCCACTTCCGGATACACAAACGCGGAACTGAAAGAGGTGTGACGACGGCCACCGGAGTCAAACGGGCTCTTACGCACCAGGCGGTGAACGCCGGTTTCAGTACGCAGCCAGCCAAACGCATAGTCGCCGATAATTTTGATGGTCGCGGATTTCAGGCCTGCGACTTCGCCGTCAGACTCTTCAATCACTTCCGTTTTGAAGCCCTTGGCTTCAGCCCAGCGTAAATACATACGCAGCAGCATGCTTGCCCAGTCCTGCGCTTCCGTACCGCCGGAACCCGCCTGAATGTCGAGATAGCAACTGGCGCTGTCGTATTCGCCGGAGAACATGCGACGGAATTCAAGCTGTTCCAGCTTGCCGGTCAGCACATCGAGTTCAGCGATGGTTTCGTTGAAAGTGTCTTCATCGTCGGCTTCAACCGCCAGTTCCAGCAGGCCGGTCACATCTTCGGCACCCTGCAACAACTCATCGATGGTTTCAACGATAGCTTCCAGAGAGGAACGTTCTTTACCCAGCGCCTGTGCACGTTCAGGTTCGTTCCAGACGTCCGGCTGTTCCAGCTCGGCGTTTACTTCTTCGAGGCGTTCTTTCTTGGCATCATAGTCAAAGATACCCCCGAAGAACGACTGTCCGCTCGGACAGGTCCTGAATGCGGTTTTTAACCGGATTAATTTCAAACATGATTTTTCGCGTCTTACGTTAGATTCGGAGTTGGCCCAATGCCATTCGAACCGCCGATTCTAACGGAATTAGCGGTCTTTTTATAGCAACGAGCCGTTTTTTTGCAGGGTTTATTCGGGATGAAAACCGCTTATTTCGGCCACAAATGTTCGATGATCAGCTGAACGCTGCGATTTCCCCGAAATTCATTGATATCCAGACGGTATGCCAGCTGTACTTCGCGAATGCTGCTGTCCGGCCAGAACGTCGGATCAATATTAAACGCGATGCCGTCGAGCAGGGGCCCCCCACCCAGCGGTTCAATCATCAGTTTCAGGTGGCGCTCTTTCAGAAGCTTTTGCTGAAGGATACGGAAAGTGCCGTCAAACGTCGGTTCCGGGAATGCCTGCCCCCACGGGCCGCCATTGCGCAGCATTTCTGCGGTATCAATCGTCAGCTCATGCCCTGAAAGTTCGCCGTCCGACCAGACCACACCTTCAAGATGTGACGGATCCAGCCATTCCCCCACCAGTTCAGCGAAACGATCGCGAAACTCGTCGAATTTACCTTCTTCGAGTGACAAACCTGCCGCCATCGCGTGACCACCAAACTTCAACATCAGACCGGGGTTGAGCGTATCCAGGCGCTCGAGCGCATCACGCATGTGCAAACCCGCAATTGAGCGACCAGAACCTTTGAGAATACCGTCGCCCGCTGGCGCGAACGCGATCACTGGCCGGTTAAACCGTTCTTTCAGGCGCGAAGCCAGAATACCCACGACGCCCTGATGCCATTCCGGATGGTACATCGCCAGCCCGAACGGTAATGCGTCGGTGCTGCGCTCAAGTTTTTCGCACAGCGCCAGCGCCTCGACCTGCATCCCCTGCTCTATCTCGCGACGCGTCTGGTTCAGCGCATCCAGATCGCTGGCCAGCGCACGTGCCTGACCGATATCTTCGCTGAGCAATAACGCCACGCCGACGGACATATCATCGAGGCGACCGGCAGCATTCAGCCGTGGCCCGAGCGCGAAACCCAGATCACTGGCACAAAGCGTACGGGCTTCACGACCGGCGACTTCCAGCAGCGCACGGATACCCGCACGGCATTTTCCCGCGCGAATGCGGTTCAGACCCTGATAAACCATGATGCGGTTATTGGCATCGAGCGGCACAACGTCCGCCACCGTGCCCAGCGCCACCAGATCCAGATGCTCCGCCAGATTCGGCACCGTCAGATTGTTTTGCTCAAACCAGCCGCTTTCGCGCAACGCACTGCGCAGCGCCAGCATCAGGTAAAACGCGACGCCAACGCCCGCCAGAGATTTCGACGGGAACTCACAACCGTGCAGATTGGGGTTAATGATCGCTTCGGCATCCGGCAACGTTTCGCCCGGCAGGTGATGGTCGGTAACCAGCACCTGAATGCCTTTGGCGTGGGCAAGCTCCACACCGGCGTGCGATGAAATCCCGTTATCGACGGTCAGGATCAGCTCCGCACCGCGCGATGCCGCCTGTTCCACCACTTCCGGGCTGAGGCCGTAGCCGTCTTCAAAACGGTTCGGCACCAGATAATCCAGATTACCGCAGCCCATACTGCGTAAAGAAAGCAGCGTGAGCGCCGTGCTGGTTGCGCCATCGGCATCAAAATCACCGACGATAATAATGCGCATCCGCTCGCTCAGGGCTTTTTGCAGCAATTTCACCGCAGTATCGATGCCATCAAGTTGCTGATACGGCAGCAAACCTGCCGCACTGCGCTCCAGCTCTTTGCTCTGCTTAACGCCACGGGCCAGATATAACCGGCGCAATAACGGGGAAAGTTCAGCGGGAAGATCCACGCCAGTCGCCACCTCACGGCGGCGAAGTTGAGTCTGCAAGGTCACGAAAAATCAACCACCGGTTTTATGTGAGGGATCACGCTGGTCAAGCATCGCGGCCATTTCTTTTGGCGGCTGATAACCCGGGATCAAAGTACCGTCTTCCAGCACGATGGCCGGAGTGCCTGTCACGCCAAACTGCACGCCCAGCTCGAAATGTTTCGCAATATCACTGCTTTTGCATGTCGCCTGCGTAATGTCATCGCCACGCATCGCCGCATCAAAACTGGTTTTGCGGTTGCCGGTACACCAGATGGATTGCATATCTTTTTCAGTTTTTGAATTCAGCCCCTGACGCGGGAACGCCAGATAACGCACGGTAATGCCGAGGTCGTTATAGTCCTGCATTTGCTGATGCAGCTTATGGCAATAGCCGCAGGTGATGTCCGTAAAGACGGTGATCACGTGCTTCTCGTTTTTGGCCTTGTAGATAATCATCTCGTTTTGCAGCGCATCGAGCTTTTTCACCAGCGCTTTATTGGTCACATTGACCGGCTGGCTGCCGCTGACGTCGTACATCGGGCCCTGCAAAACGTGTTTACCATCATTAGTGATGTAAATGACGCCGCTGTCGGTGGAAACCGCGCTCAGGCCGGCGACCGGCGTCGTCTGAATTTCGGCATTGTTCATTCCCAGCTTGTTCAGCGTGGCTTTGATTGCAGCATCGTCAGCCTGCGCCGCGGAGCTTATACACGCAGCCAGAAGGGTCAGCAGCATTAAACCTTTTTTCATCATTTCGTCCTTTTTCCCTGGCACGTCACGCGCGGGGATGATGTTGTTGATGTAGCAGTTTGAGTCGTTCAGTCGCTACATGGGTATAAATTTGAGTTGTTGATAAGTCACTGTGGCCTAACAACATTTGCACAACGCGGAGATCTGCACCGTGGTTTAACAAGTGGGTGGCAAATGCGTGGCGCAACACGTGGGGGGATAACCGCTCCGCATCAATACCGGCAAGGATCGCATAGTGTTTGATGCGATGCCAGAATGTCTGCCGCGTCATTTTCTGCGCCCGGTTGCTGGGGAACACAATATCCAGAGACTGGCCGTTCAGCAGCCACGGCCTTCCGTGCTCGAAATAATTCTCAAGCCAGTACACCGCTTCTTCGCCCATCGGCACCAGCCGTTCTTTATTACCTTTACCGATAACCCGCACCACACCCTGCCGCAGGCTGATATCGCTGAGCGTCAGCCCGACCAGTTCGGAGACACGCAAACCGGTGGCGTAGAGCAATTCGAGCATGGCTTTATCACGCAGCTCAAGCGGGACATCCACCACCGGCGAGGCCAGCAGCGCATCAACCTGCGCTTCACTCAGATCTTTGGGTAAACGCTGCGGAAGTTTCGGCGAGGACAACAGCGCCGTCGGGTCATCCTGCCGCACCGATTCGCGGTTCATGTACTGAAACAGGCGACGCATCGCACTGAGCAAACGTGCGGAGCTGGTCGCTTTATAGCCGCCTTCAATGCGCTCAGACAGAAAAGATTGTAAATCTTCGGCGCTGACGTGCAGCAAATCTGTTTCGTTGTGATGCAGCCAGCCCAGCAATGATTTCAGGTCCTGACGATAAGACGAGAGCGTGTTTTCTGCGAGATTGCGCTCAATCCAGAGCATATCGAGAAACTGTTCCGTCAGGCCCTGATCGGCCTGATTGACGGCTTGCGCAGCCTGTTCAGGCGTTATCTCCTGATGGCCTGCATTATCTTGTTTTGGCATCCCGACTCCTTTTGCTTGCGTGCAGACTACACCCGCCATTATGCCTTTCATTCGCCCAAATCTGCTACACTGCTTGCCATTCGTATTCTGATGACGTTATGGCAGCAAGCATGAAAATTGGACTTTTCTACGGTTCCAGCACCTGTTACACCGAAATGGCCGCGGAGAAAATTCGCGATATTTTGGGCGAAGAGCTGGTTGATTTGCACAACATTAAAGATGTTGATCCCGATAAGATGGAAGACTACAGCATCCTGATCCTCGGCATCCCGACATGGGATTTCGGCGAAATTCAGGAAGACTGGGAAGCCGTCTGGAATGAGCTGCCTACACTAAAATTGCGCGGTAAAATTGTCGCCATGTACGGCATGGGCGATCAGCTCGGTTACAGCGAGTGGTTTCTCGACGCGCTCGGCATGCTTTACCATCAGTTGCTCCCGATGGGCGTTCGCTTCATCGGATTCTGGCCAACGGAAGGTTTCGAATTCACCAGCCCGAAACCGCTCAGCGCCGACGGTAAACATTTTGTCGGCCTCGCGCTCGACGACGTAAACCAGTTTGATCTCACCGACGAGCGCCTGCAACAGTGGTGCGAGCAGATCCTGCTGGAAATGGACGCCCTGCTGTAGCCGTTCGCCAACGAACCAGTCATGACCTCAGCCCGGTTCAGCCGGGCTACGGGGATCTCCGCTCAGCAAGATCTGGCGCAAGTGCCGCCATTCATCCGGCCCCATACTGTCAGACGCCAGCCATAGCCGCTGTCTTGAGCTGCGCATCGCCTGCGCCAGCCCGCCTTTACGTTTTTCACGACGCAATGTCAGCAGCACCCCGCTGCTTATCATCCAGACCGGCTGCTTAATTTGCCATTCATGGCCACGCCATAGCAGGCGGTTATCCTCAAGCAGGACAATTTCGCCGGTGCGGGCCGTAATACGGCGCTGGCTACGGATGCATTCAAACAGCACCAGCAAAAGTAATGTCATCCATACCGGCCAGTAGCCGGCAGGCCAGGGTGCCAGCAAAATCAGTAACATCACACCACCGTAAGACCCCAGTGAAATGAGCTGACTGCGCCAGGACACCCTGAGATCACATCGCCACAGGGCCACGGGCTTTGTTTCGAGTCTGAATGAGGGCCACCATGCGCTGCAATTCTGTGTCTTGCGGCTCGCCGTGATTCATCAGCCAGTTGAACAAATCCGGATCGTCACAAGTCAGCAGACGGGCAAACAGTTCTTTGTCGGCATCGGGCAGCGAATCATATTCATGTTCAAAAAACGGCATGATGGAGATATCCAGCTCGCGCATACCGCGACGACAGGCCCAGTGAATACGGGAACGATTATTGATATCCAGTTGGTTTTTGCTTTCCATAATGAGACTCTTTTTTTGGGATACAGAATGAGAATTCTTTTATATAGAAAGCGATTCTATCAGCCGTCAGCCGTCATAAGTAACTTTTCAGTGCCCTGTTTTGTCAATCTACGTGATGTGCCGTAAAACCTGCTGCAAACCTGTCACTGGCTTTACATTCTCTGGAAGGCATCCCGTAAAAGGCACCAATAACTGTTTTCAAAGGCGGTGGGCTCTTTTACCATGAGCCATCAGTCACATTTCATTGACCGGGATAAGAAAATGGCTAACGCATTCCCCTTTCCACCGCAAAAACCTTCAGCGTCTTCGCATTTGCCGCTGACCCTGATTTCACTGGAAGACTGGGCTTTGGTGACCATGACCGGCGCCGATACGGTGAAATACCTGCAAGGTCAGGTGACGGCAGATATCGATGCCCTGCCGGTCGATCACCACATTCTTTGCGCCCACTGTGACGCCAAAGGGAAAATGTGGAGCAACCTGCGTCTGTTCACACGTGGCGATGGCATGGCCTATATCGAGCGCCGCAATCTGCGCGACACGCAGCTGAATGAAATAAAGAAATACGCCGTGTTTTCGAAAATTACGTTTACCGCCGATGATGACGTGGTGCTGCTCGGTGTGGCCGGTTTTCAGGCCAGCGCTGCGCTGACGGGGTTATTCTCGACGCTGCCAACAGCAGAACAGCCGGTCGTACAGCAGGATGAAACGACTCTGTTGCATTTCTCCCTGCCCGCTGAACGTTTTCTGATTGTCACCAGCCCGGAAAAAGCCCGTCAGGTAGTGGAAGAACTGGGGGAGCAGGCGCAGCGCAACGACAGCCAGCAGTGGCTGGCGCTGGATATTGAAGCCGGTTTCCCGGTTATTGATACCGCCAATACTGCGCAGTTTATCCCGCAAGCCACCAATATTCAGGCGCTGGACGGGATCAGTTTCACCAAAGGTTGCTACGCCGGTCAGGAGATGGTCGCACGGGCAAAATACCGTGGCGCGAACAAGCGCGCGCTGTACTGGTTATCCGGTAAAGCCTCAAAAGTACCGGCTCCGGCTGACGATCTCGAACTGCAACTTGGTGAAAACTGGCGTCGAACCGGCACCGTGCTGGCGGCAGTTCAGCTCAGTGATGGCACCGTCTGGGTTCAGGCCGTTCTTAACAACGACCTGGAAGCCGACGCCAGCCTGCGCGTTCGCGATGATACAACCAGCCATTTAAGTATCCAGCCGCTGCCGTATTCGCTGGAAGAGACGAAGTAATCCGAAAGCTCGCTGCCGCCCTCTTCATGACCGAACGGTTAAAAGAAGGCGGCAATTCTCAACGTGATATCCGGCTTACGCGTGGTGATGTTTGCCTTTCTGATTAAGCAAATCGAGATACGCCTGATCCACCAGTTCCTGCCGGTCGATCCCCAGCCGTTCAAGCAAATCCTCAGCAATCGCAATGCCCTGCTCCGGTGTTTCGCTATCTTCGAGCACCACTTCAAACTCCAGATAATCGCCCAACCCTTTTACGCGGTCGAGATGCAGACGGGTTTGGCCGAGCATGAAAAGCGTTCGCTGTTTGATAACCCTGCCAGCCGCACCGTAGGCCAGTGTGAGCGTTTCGCGCAGACTGTCAGGGTCGTGAGTTTCAGAAAGCATATAGAAGCTGGTTTTCGGCCCTGCCTGATCCGGTCGCTGATAGAAAATCAGTTCGCCACGATCCACCGCCAGCGTGCGCAGTTTCAGGCGTCCGTGCGGGCAGATAAAAAAGGTATCATCCTGCTCAATAATGTCCGGCAGTCCGTCGGATATCAGCGCAATCTTTTCGTACAGTGCGGAAAAATCATCAACCTTCGCTTTAATCTCAATATTTCTGGCCATCGCTTACTCCCTTAAAAGTTGACTCTTTTTTACGTGTCTTTGATGAACATCCGTTGACCATACCGTGACAGAATGCTCTGCGGCAAGGAGGTTTGATCTCGCTTACTAAATACGCAATCAGAGGCTGCAAAATCAGATCAGGATGCTAATCTCAGGGGAGTTTTTGGAAAACTGAGGGAACGATGATGACCAAAATTTTTACGCTGACTCTGGCACCTTCACTCGACAGTGCCACACTGACACCCAAGATTTATCCCGAAGGGAAACTGCGTTGTACCGCGCCGGTCTTTGAGCCGGGCGGAGGCGGCATTAACGTTGCCCGCGCCATTGTCCACCTCGGCGGGCAGGCGACGGCGCTGTTCCCGATTGGCGGCCCGACCGGGGAGCATCTGAAGCAGTTACTTCTTGATGAAGGGATCGCCACCGAAACAGTTGAAACCCAGGACTGGACGCGGCAAAACCTGCATGTTCATACCGAAAATACCGGTGAGCAATACCGGTTTGTCATGCCCGGTGCGCGGCTGACGGAATCTGAATTCGCCAGCCTGAGTGAAAAAATTGAAAATATTCCTGCCGGTTCAATTCTGGTGATCAGCGGTAGCTTGCCACCCGGTACGCACATTAACGCGCTCACCGATCTTATCCGCAAAGCGCAGGACGCCGGTTTGCGCTGCATTCTCGACAGTTCCGGTGATGCACTGGCTGCGGGCCTGAAACTGGGCGGTCTGGCGCTGGTGAAACCAAACCAGAATGAGCTTTCTGCGCTGGTCGGGCGGCCTCTGGAAAATCCGGGCGACGTGCTGACCGCGGCGCAGAAAATTATCCGCGAAGGCGGAGCCGAGCGCGTCGTGGTTTCACTCGGGCCGCAGGGTGCACTGGCCGTTGATGCGCAAGGTGCATTCCAGGTGGTTCCGCCGCCGGTGAAAAAAATGAGTACCGTCGGTGCGGGTGACAGCATGGTGGGCGCGATGACGCTCAAACTCGCCGCCGGTGCTGATCTGCACGACATCGTGCGCTTCGGTGTTGCTGCGGGCAGCGCAGCGACGCTGAACATCGGCACGCGGTTGTGTTCGGATAAAGATACCCAGCAGATTTATCAGTATTTATGCCAGCAAACATTGGCACATTAATGCCCTGAATACGTTCCGCGAGGTCTCCCGGCGTCGCGGAGCGTAAATTCTTTGTCACACCTTCACGTATTTCCTTTCATTAGCAGATAAACTCGCAGCATCGGGTGTTGCATGCACCTTTCACATCACGCCAGAAAAGGCCGGAGGCCAGAGTCCAGAATGATATGGATTATGCTTGCTGCAATTGTTGTGGTTTTTATTGTGGGTTATTGGTTTATGACGGCAGACACCCGTAAAGCGAACGCTTCTCTCGCCAGTCTGTTGAAAATTAAGCCGGTTTACATTGATTCAATGCTGCTGGAAATGGGCAAAAGACAGAGCCAGATGTTTATCCGCTCCATCAGCGGTGGCTATGCTGAAGAGATCCGCAAAGCGGCCTACGTTGTTTTTATTTATCAGACATTTATCAAAGATGCTTCGCCGGAAAATATTGTCCGCTGGCGGAACATTCTGGTGCGCGCGCACCTGCCGCCGCAGCTCAGCAGTGAGCACGCCGAACTGGCGCTGTTCTACTTTGCTGAACTGGACATCGAGCCTTTTGAACTGGCGCAGTTTCGTCGCGATTACAACGAAACCTACAATCAGATCCATCTGGTCTGATGTTCAGAAGTGTTTCACCCATGGCCCTGGCGGGGCCATTTTTTTTGCCTTAACGATGAAAGAGCAATCTCAGTCAGGAAAGCCCGCGGCAACCCGTGCAAAGTAAGTGCCTTGAAGGAGCGGAAATGAATCACGAGAAAACTCATCTTTATCAGCGGCGTTTTCAGCAGGTGTTTGCTTATATAGAGGCGCATCTGGACAGCCCGATGACGGTTGAACAGTTAAGTGAAGTGGCCTGCTTTTCGCAGTTTCACTTTCACCGCCAGTTCAGCCAGTTTTGCGGCGTCAGCGTCAGCCGTTATATCACGCTGATGCGGCTGAAAAGAGCCTCTTTCCGGCTGGTGCAAAACCCGCAGGAGAAGATCATTGAGATTGCGTTTGATGCCGGATTTGAAAATCCGGAGTCGTTTTCCCGCGCCTTCAGGAACACTTTCGGCCTGACGCCCAGCGAGTTCCGCAAAGCTCCCGTCTGGGTTGACTGGCATGTGCATTTTCAATTTCCCGGCAGGGAAAATCAGCAGAGGCTGGAAAATATGGATGTGAAAATTATTGAGGTTGCGCCAGTGAGCATTGCGGTGCTGGAGCATCGCGGTGATCCGATGACGGTGAACAATACCGTCGCGAAATTCATTGAATGGCGAAAAGCGTCGGGGCTGTCAGATTACACCGTGCGCGGGACATACGGTATTCCCTACAACGATCCGCTGGTGACGCCGGGTGAAGATTTTCGCTTTGACGTTTGCGGGGAGTTAAACCCAGAATCGGGCGGGCGTGTGCCCGAAAATCCACAAGGCGTGGTGGCGAAAAGCCTGCCGGGCGGGCGTTGCGCCGTGATCCGGCACGTCGGGGCATATGACCGCATCAGCGACAGCGTGTATTACCTTTACCGGGAATGGTTGCCGCAAAGCGGAGAGGAATTACGGGATTTTCCGGTGTATTTCCGCTATCTGCATCTTGATCAGGAATTACCGGAACATGCGCAGCAAACCGATATTTTGCTGCCGTTGAAATAAGGAAAGGAACATCAGGCAGCGCTGCCCCGGCTGATACTGAACGGCAGCGCTGTTTTCCCGGATTATCTGAACACGTTATCCAGATAACTGGCCAGGATCTGCCGCGAGCTGAAACCGTGGCAGATGCCGTAATACGTTTCGTTGTCGCTCGAGACATCCAGAGGGAAGTTTTTATACGCATCACTGCTGCGAAACGACGCCGTCGGTTCGGCAAAACGTTCGCTGCGCTCTTTCAGCGCCGGGTGTATTACCAGGGCAGTCCGGCCAAACCGCGCTTCCCGGTTTACATACACATAGTGTTCGCCACGGCGATAACCGTAAGCTTTATCATCAATATAATCGCGTTCAAATCCGGATGTTTCTAAAACGCGTGCCACTTCATCTGGCCGTAAATACATGGTTGCTCCTCGCTTCTTTAACCGCAAGGCGACCTTACCGCAATAACTCTGCCAAACAATGCCTAAATCCTGAGTTTTGGCGTATTTAGGATTTATCTAAACCTCAAAACCCTGCTCTGTAAAAGGCTATTCGGCGGGCTTTTGCGTGGCGGTTTGCATCCATAATTTGAGGGTGAGCAGCCACGCCACTACCACCATAAAGGCCGCCGCCAGATAAATAGAAGGCGTGCCGAGATGGGAAATAATCAGGCCGGCAACCGGCCCGGTGATGCCCAATCCGAGATCCAAAAACGCGGAATACAGCCCCAGCGCCGTGCCCTGATTCTGCGGCGGAACTTGTTTCACCGCCTCGACCCCCAGCGCCGGGAAAACCAGTGAAAAACCCGAACCGGTGAGGAACGCACCAAGCTGAACAGACAGCGGATCGTGCCCCTGCCAGATCATCAGTAAGCCTGCGATTTCAAAGACGAAAGACACCAGCGAAACCCGCAGGCCGCCAAAGCGGTTGATCATGTTGCCGAAAACCAGACGCGCACCGACAAACCCGAGGCTGAATAATGTGAGAGTAAACGCCGCGCCGCTCCAGCCTTTGTCCGCGTAATAGAGCGTGATAAAGGTGGCGATAACGCCGAATCCGATGGTGCCAAAACCGAGCCCGAGGCCGTAAAGCCAGATGCGCCCGACCACCGCCTTGAAGGCAATGCGTTTACCGGCGGTGACAGAAATCGCGGCTTTCAGACAGGCCAGAACGGCGGCAATGGCGGCGGCAACCACAATCAGCACGGCCACGCCCATCAGGCCAAACGCATGATTGAGCATGACGCCGAGCGGCGCACCCACGGCCATCGCGCCGTAGGTCGCAACGCCGTTCCATGAAATCACCCGTGCGGTGTGCTTCGCGCCCACCGCACCAATGCCCCACAGCGTGGTGCCGGTGCTGCCAAAGCTTTCGCCGACACCGAGAAAAACGCGCGCCAGACACAGTAAAAGCAGGCTCGCCAACGGCCAGTCCGTCAGAAAGAACGCCGCAGCGTAAAAAACGCCGCTCATTGCGCAGCAAATCAGACCGAAAATCACCACCCGTTTTGGCCCCAGAAGATCGGCATAGCGCCCGGCGTGCGGACGGCTGATCAGGGTCGAAAAATACTGAACACTGATGACCAGACCGGCCAGCACGGAGTTATACCCCAGCGTGTTATGCACAAAACCTGGCAATACCGCGAGCGGCAAACCGATGGTCAGATAGACGACGAAAGTAAACAGCATGAACGACAGAATGCGTTTATTGAGCATTGCGTTAGAGCGAAACGTACTTAAAGACATGGGCAGAACCGGGATGAAAAGCTGCGAGTGGAATCAATAGCATAAACAGGTTTCGGGGAGGATCAAATGTAAAACGGCGCAAAAAATGTTATTGGCTGTAACGCTCAAAAGCATTTGCAGAGAAATCTGAGCCGCGTCACGCAAAGCCGCGCCCCGCCTGATTTCTCCTGACAGCCACATGGCCTGAAAACACCCCGGATCATAGCCCGATGTTCTCAAAGAACCATCCGGTACAACATTTTGGTCTATGCTTTAGTCATCAGCAAAACGAAAGCTAAAGTTCACAACAAGGAGAGACAGAATGGCTAAAAAATCAGAACAGACAATTGATCAGGACGTAACCCTGCTGGCTGACACGCTGGATGAAGTGCTTCAGTCTGCCGGAAATAAATCCAAGGACGAACTGGATAAACTCCGCAGCAAAGCTGAAGGCGTGTTACGCGATGCCCGTTCACGTTTCAACGGTGAAACACTGACGAAGCATGCCCGTGACGCCGCCGCGTCAGCGAACGACTACGTAAAAGATAACCCATGGTATGGCGTGGGTGCCGGTGCAGCTATCGGTATTGTTATCGGTGTCCTGCTGGGACGTCGGTAACGCAAGAGGCAATTTGCGGTGTTTCATTCCTGTGTCGGGATTATCTGAAACACCCGTGTGGCTCCCTCATTGCCGCGCGATTGCTAAAAAGATGACGGAGCCCTCGGGCTCCGTTTTCTATTTTGTGGATGATGGCTTTGAAAATGTTGGTGCCGCGGCGACGGAAGCGGAAACAATCTGCGCCAGCCGCACCACCAGCTTTTCAGCCATGTCCTGCGAGCTGATATTGGGAAAGCCCATCAGTAAACCGTTAGGCCGCAGCGCATCTTCAGTTTCGCGGTGCTGAACCTGCCAGTCAGAAAGCGCCTGCACCGCCAGTCCCTGTTCCCGCGCATTTTTGGCAATCAGTGCGTCATCAAGTTTGCGGCTGAGCGTTGCGCAAAGCTGGATCCCGCCAGCCTGCTGATTAACCTGTAATACGTCCGGTGAAAATGCCGCTGTCAGTGCCTGTTCCAGATAACCGCGCCGTTCGGCGTAAAGCTGGCGCATCCGTTTCAGATGCCGGTAAAAATGCCCCTGATCGATAAACTCGGTGATGCTCGCCTGAATCAGCGGCGGCGTGCCACAGATCCGCAGCGGGCAATAGGCCTCGATTTTTTCCACCAGACTTTCCGGCACCACGACATAGCCGCAACGCAGCGCCGGAAACATGACTTTGCTGAATGTCCCGGCATAAATCACGCGTCCCTGCGTATCGAGACTTTTCAGCGACGGTAACGGCTGACCGTGATAGCGGAACTCGCTGTCGTAATCATCTTCGATAATCCACGCCTGTTGTTTTGCAGCCCAGTCCAGCAGCGCCATGCGCCGCGAGAGGCTCATTGTCACGCCAAGCGGGCTTTGATGGGCAGGCGTTACCACGGCAAATCGTGCGTGCGGATTGTTCGCCACGGCCTGCGGAACGTTCATGCCTTCCTCATCGACATTCACCGCAACCGGCACGGCACCGGCGGCGCGGAAAAATGCCTGCGTGACCGGATAGCCTGGATCTTCCAGCCAGACGCCGTCGCCCGGTTGCAGCAGGCTGCCTATTATCAGATCCAGCACCGGCGCATAACCGCCACAGATAAAAATTTGTTCGGGACGGCAGGTAAAGCCACGGGAAAGCTGAAGGTATCGCGCCACCGACGCCCGCAGTGCGTCAATGCCGGTCAGCGGCGGATGGCCCAGATCGCTCATCGCGGTATGGCGACCCTGACGAGCCACAATGCGCGACCAGATTGCACGTGGAAAAGCATCGAGCGCAGGCAACCCAAGCTGGAAAGGTAACGACGAGACGGAAGGCAGCATCGGGTTAATCGGTTTGCGCGGAGCGGATTTCGCGGCTGGCGACGGCGCAGGCGCGGATAAACTGTCCGGCGCGCTGACCACCGTTCCCGCCTGCCCGCGGCTTTGCAGAAACCCCTCCGCCGTCAGCAGGCCGTAGGCGTTTTCGACGGTCGCACGCGCCACGCCCAGCTCACTGGCCAGTGCGCGCACGGAAGGCACGCGGCTGCCGCGCCTGAGTTGCCCTTCCATGATCGCCCGTTTGACACGCTGATAAATCTGGCGGTAAAGCGGTTCTTTGTGTTGCGGATCGAGGGAAAAAACGAGGCTGAAGCGGCTCATCATGACCTGCTTAAAGAGAGTTTTTATGGCCCTGTAGTATAGACCATATACTGCGTAAAGTAGCCGTCATTGAGATGCACGGCGCATCCATTTGTCACCCAATTTCACCACAGGAAATCACCATGAATACGCTTCGTTTGCCTTACTACTCTCTGTCTTCTTCCGTCATGGAACCCATGAAAGCCGCGCTCGGCGCACTGGAAAACGGCCCGCTGGATAACGTGATTATCGAGCTGGCGTTCCTGCGCGTTTCACAAATCAACGGCTGCGCGTATTGCCTGGATATGCATTCCAAAGCGCTGCGCAAAATGGACGTGAATCAGACCAAACTGGATCAGCTGGCGGGATGGCAGGTCAGCCATGCGTATTCTGAGCGCGAACGTGCCGCTCTGGCCTGGTCAGAATCGCTGACGCTGATTGCCGCCACCGGCGCACCGGACAGCGCGTTTGAACCGCTGAAAGCACATTTCAGCGATGTGGAAATTTCAGAACTGACTTTTGCAATCGGCCTGATGAATGCGTTTAACCGTCTGGCTGTGGGTATGCGCCAGTAAGTTTCACACTTTGTGCAGTGCATTTTTTAAACACATCTCTGCTCGAAAATCAGAACCAAAAAAGTTTCTCCCCGCCAGCCCGCTTCCTGCGGGCTTTGTCGTTTTTGCAATAAGCATTTTTAGAAAATCTACATATTGTGTGGTTGAAAATTATAATCACCACATCTAGTATTCAATGCATCGGGACGCCACGATGGCACCGAATCTCGCGCCTCTTCCCGGCTGAAGCAGTGGCACAGCGGGTGAGGCAAAAATTGTCTCTGATTTCTTACTAGATGGAAATACGAATCATGAGCATTATTATTTACAGTAAACCAGACTGTGTCCAGTGCAACGCGACGTACCGTGCATTAGATAAACAAGGCATCGCTTATGAAGTGGTCGATTTGACTCAGGATGAGCAGGCGCTCTGGCAGATTCGTGCGATGGGGTATCAGCAGGTTCCGGTGATTGTGGCCGGCGACGACCACTGGTCTGGTTTCCGTCCGGACAAAATCTCCGCCCTGCGTCAGCTGCAAACCGCCTTCTGAGGCCTGACGGATGCATCCGTTAGTGTATTTCTCCAGTTCTTCGGAAAACACTCACCGTTTTGTCGGCAAGCTGGATTTGCCGGCAATTCGCATTCCGATTGGCGGAGCAGGCGCAAAACTGCGTGTCGATGAACCCTATATTTTGCTGGTCCCGAGCTACGGCGGCGGTTCGGCAAAAGGTGCGGTGCCCACGCAGGTGATCCGATTCCTCAATGACGAACATAACCGTTCGTTGATCCGCGGTGTTATCGCCGCTGGCAACACCAACTTCGGCGCAGCGTATTGCATTGCCGGCGACATTATTTCCCAGAAGTGTCAGGTCCCTTACCTGTACCGTTTTGAGTTGCTGGGAACGCCGGAAGACGTTGCAAAGGTTAAACAGGGAGTAACAGAATTTTGGCAGCGACAGAACTAGCAATCACCGACCCCGGCACCCGCAGCCCGGACTATCACGCGCTTAACGCGATGCTGAATCTGTTCGACGCTAACGGCCAGATCCAGTTTGATAAAGACCGCCTGGCCGCGCGCCATTACTTCCTGCAGCACGTCAATCAGAACACGGTTTTCTTCCACAATCTGGCGGAGAAACTGCGTTATCTGGTGGAAGAAGGCTATTACGAAGCCGACGTGCTGAACCTTTACGAATTCGAAGATATCAAGCGTCTTTTCAAACGGGCTTACGCCCATAAATTCCGCTTCCAGACCTTTCTGGGCGCGTTCAAGTATTACACCAGCTACACGCTGAAAACTTTCGACGGCAAGCGCTATCTCGAGCGTTACGAAGACCGCGTGTGTATGGTCGCGATGACGCTGGCGCGCGGGGATATTCAGCTCGCCGGGCAGTTTGTCGATGAAATTATTTCCGGCCGCTTCCAGCCTGCCACGCCAACTTTCCTGAACTGCGGCAAGAAACAGCGCGGCGAGCTGGTGTCGTGTTTCCTGTTGCGCATCGAAGACAACATGGAATCTATTGGCCGTTCGGTGAACTCGGCACTGCAATTGTCAAAACGCGGCGGCGGCGTGGCGTTTATGCTGACCAATATCCGCGAAGTCGGCGCGCCCATTAAGCGCATCGAAAATCAGTCTTCCGGCGTGATCCCCATCATGAAAATGCTGGAAGATGCGTTCTCATACGCCAATCAGCTCGGCGCGCGTCAGGGCGCAGGCGCGGTGTATCTGAACGCGCATCACCCGGACATTCTGCGGTTCCTCGATACCAAACGTGAAAACGCCGACGAAAAAATCCGTATCAAAACGCTGTCTCTTGGCGTGGTCATTCCGGATATCACGTTCGAGCTGGCGAAAAACAACGAAGATATGTACCTGTTCTCGCCGTATCACGTCGAGAAAGTTTACGGCGTGCCGATGTCCGAAATCAGCATCACCGAGAAATACCGCGAGATGGTGAATGACAAACGCATTCACAAAAGCAAAATCAACGCGCGCGAATTCTTCCAGGTACTGGCGGAAATTCAGTTTGAATCCGGCTATCCGTACATGATGTTTGAGGACACGGTAAACCGCGCCAATCCGATCAAAGGTCGCATCAATATGAGCAACCTGTGTTCGGAGATTTTGCAGGTGAACTCGCCGACGGTGTACGGCGAAGACCTGTCTTATCAGGAAGTTGGCAAAGACATTTCCTGTAACCTCGGCTCACTGAATATCGCCTCGGCGATGGATTCCCCGGACTTCGGGAATACGGTGGAAATGGCGGTTCGCGCACTGACGGCGGTATCGGATATGAGCAATATCCGCTCGGTACCGTCTATCGATCAGGGAAATCAGGATTCCCACGCCATCGGCCTCGGGCAGATGAATCTGCACGGTTATCTGTGCCGCGAGCGGATTTATTACGGCTCGGAGGAAGGGCTGGATTTCACCAATATCTATTTCTGCACCGTCGCTTTCCATGCGATCCGTGCCTCGAACCAGATTGCCATCGAACGTCAGCAATCCTTCAAAGGGTTTGCCGATTCGACCTACGCCAGCGGCGCCTATTTTGATAAATACGTCGATGACGCGCTGGCCACGAAATGGCAGCCGAAAACTGCGCGCGTTCGTGAGCTGTTTGCAGACAGCGGCATTCACATTCCGACGCTTGCAGACTGGGCGGAGCTGAAAGCCTCGGTAATGCAGCACGGCTTGTATAACCAGAACTTACAGGCGGTGCCACCGACCGGTTCGATTTCTTACATCAATAATTCGACGTCAAGTATTCACCCTATCGTGTCCCGCGTGGAAATCCGCAAAGAGGGCAAGATTGGCCGTGTGTATTATCCGGCGGCGTTTATGACCAACGACAATCTGGATTACTACCAGGATGCGTACGAAATCGGCCCGGAAAAAATTATTGATACCTACGCCGAAGCCACGCAGCACGTCGATCAGGGGCTGTCGCTGACGCTGTTCTTCCGCGATACCGCCACCACGCGCGACATCAACAAAGCGCAGATCTACGCGTGGCGTAAAGGCATCAAAACCATTTATTACATCCGTCTGCGTCAGATGGCGCTGGAAGGCACCGAAGTTCAGGGCTGCGTTTCCTGCACGCTGTAACCGATTGAAAGGACTTAAAGATGAGCGCAGTAAAACAATTGTTAGTGCCGCAGCCGGTCAGTAAAGCGATCAACTGGAACAAAATCCAGGACGATAAAGATCTGGAAGTCTGGAACCGTCTGACGTCCAACTTCTGGCTGCCGGAAAAAGTGCCGTTATCCAACGATATTCCGTCCTGGGCGACGCTGAGTGCGAAAGAGAAACAGCTGACGATCCGCGTATTTACCGGCCTGACGCTGCTTGATACCGTGCAAAACGTGGTCGGAGCACCGACGCTGATGAAAGACGCCGTGACGCCGCACGAAGAAGCGGTTTACTCGAATATCTGCTTTATGGAAGCGGTGCATGCGCGTTCTTACAGCTCGATTTTCTCGACGCTGTGCGCCACCGTGGACGTGGATGAAGCCTATCGCTGGAGCGAGGAAAACGTCGCACTGCAAAATAAAGCCGCGATCATTTTGTCGTATTACGACGGCGAAGATCCGCTGATGAAGAAAGTCGCCAGCGTGTTCCTCGAATCGTTCCTGTTCTATTCCGGTTTTTATCTGCCAATGTACTGGTCGAGCCGCGCCAAACTGACCAATACCGCGGATCTGATCCGCCTGATCATTCGCGACGAAGCGGTCCACGGGTACTACATCGGCTATAAATTCCAGAAAGCACTGGCGCTGGAAAGTGAAGAACGTCAGCGGCAGATCAAAGAGCAGGCGTTTGATCTGATTCAGGATTTATACGACAACGAGATCCGCTACACCGAAGAATTGTACGACGGCGTAGGCTGGAGCGAAGATGTGAAGAAATTCCTGCACTACAACGCTAACAAAGCGCTGATGAATCTCGGCTACGAAGCGCTGTTCCCGGCCAGCATGGCAGACGTCAATCCGGCGATCCTATCGGCATTATCGCCAAACGCCGACGAAAACCACGACTTCTTCTCAGGATCCGGCTCTTCCTACGTGATCGGTAAAGCGGTCAACACCGAAGACGAGGACTGGGATTTCTGATGTTGCTGTAATTTCTTCAGGGGTTACAATAGAAACAGTGTTTCAAAAATAACCCTACTTCCTCTAAATAGTTCGAGTGGCAGGAAGGCGGCAATTTTACTCATCCCGGGAGCATAGTGAACTATGTGACCGGGGTGAGTGAGCGCAGCCAACGCATCTGCAACTTGAAATATGACGAGGAAACAAAGAAGGAAACATCATGCTTTACGCTGCCTCACCTTCACGCTATGAAACCATGCAATTCCGCCGCTGCGGTCAGAGTGGTTTAAAACTCCCTGCACTTTCTCTCGGTTTATGGCACAGCTTCGGCCATGTCAGCCCGCTGGGATCCCAGCGCGCCCTGCTGCAAAAAGCCTTTGATTTAGGCATCACGCATTTCGATCTGGCGAATAACTACGGGCCACCTCCGGGTTCCGCCGAAGAGAATTTTGGCAAGTTGCTGCGTCAGGATTTTTCGTCTTACCGCGATGAGCTGATTATCTCCACCAAAGCCGGTTACGACATGTGGCCCGGCCCTTACGGCTCCGGCGGCTCGCGCAAATATCTGCTGGCAAGTCTGGATCAAAGCCTGCAACGCATGGGGCTGGATTACGTCGATATCTTCTATTCCCACCGCGTGGATGAAGAAACGCCAATGGAAGAAACCGCCGCCGCGCTGGCTTACGCCGTGCAAAGCGGTAAGGCGCTGTATGTCGGGATTTCGTCTTATTCGCCGGAACGTACGCAGAAAATGGCGGAACTGCTGCGCGAGCTGAAAGTGCCGCTGCTAATCCACCAGCCGTCTTACAATCTGCTGAACCGCTGGGTGGATAAAAGCGGCCTGCTGGATACGCTGAAACAAAACGGCGCGGGCTGCATCGCGTTCACGCCGCTGGCTCAGGGGCTGCTGACCGGTAAGTATCTGAACGGGATCCCGGACGGTTCGCGCATGCAGGTGGAAGGCAATAAAGTGCGCGGGCTGAATGAAAAAATGCTGACGGATGAAAACCTCAACAGCCTGCGTTTGCTCAATGAAATGGCGCACAAGCGCGGCCAGAGCATGGCGCAGATGGCGTTAAGCTGGTTGTTGAAAGACGATCGCGTGACGTCCGTGCTGATTGGCGCCAGCCGTCCTGAACAGCTTGAAGAAAACGTCAGGGCGCTGGAAAACCTGCGCTTCACCGCCGAAGAGCTGGCGGCGATTGATCAGCATGTCTCAGACGGTCAGTTAAATCTGTGGCAGGCATCATCAGATAAATAAGCGGATAAATAATCAGTCCTTAAAGGGCGGAGAGTATTAATCCGCCTTTTTAATAAATAAGTGTTAACTCATTAATTCCAGACGTCGCGCTGTTTCATAATGATTGACCCAGTACTGATTATCCAGTGACGATATTGTCACTCCTTCAATTTTAGAAGCATGAATAAACTGATTATCGCCAATATAAACACCTACATGGCGGTCGGCCTCTGTCGTTTTAAAAAAGACTAAATCGCCGGGCTGAAGGTTATCTTTATTCACCTTTTTGCCATTTTTAATTTGTTCAAACGTCGTGCGTGGCAACGGATGATGCAGGGAATCATTGAACAGGTGCTGCATCAGCGCTGAGCAGTCCACGCCTTTGTGTGTCGTGCCGCCCAGATGATACTGAGTGCCTTTCCAGTGGGAATACTGGGATAATAATGCTGTTTTAATTTCGTCAGGATTGCCATTATCACCGGATAAAGGCGCTTCGTTATGTAATTTAAAAATTTCTTTATGGGAATAATTCTTTTTCCCGAGTGACGTGAATTCCTTTGGCAATTCGAAGGCAAAGGAATTAATGCTAAAGAAAGAAGAGATTATCAGTAATAAAAAATAAACCGGGGTTTTAATACGAAACATGCGAACGTTCTTTTTTCAGAAATAGATTTCATCCTTACCTGTAGACCAGCGTACGGGGCGGGTGACTCGTCGTTGAGTGCGCAAATAATAACCGATGAGCAAAAAATAACCACCAGAAAACGAGTCCAAAAAAAGACTTTCTAATTTTTGCCTTTTTGCCCCCTTTACCGGAAAAGGGGGCGGAAGGAACTCAGGAGAAGAACTTCGCCAGCACGAAAAGCCCGACGGAAACGTTGATCGCACCGCCGATGCGGGTGGCGATTTGGGCGAAAGGCATCAGCGTCATGCGGTTGCCGGAGGTCAGAATGGCCACGTCGCCGGTCCCGCCCTGCCCGCTCTGGCAACAGGAAACAATCGCGACATCAATCGGATGCATACCGATTTTTTTTCCGACGTAAAAACCGGTGCCGACCAGCGCCAGCACGGTGTTGACGATCACCAGCAGATTTTGCACGGTAAACGCGTTGATCAGCTCCTGCCACGGCGTAATCGCCACGCCAACGGCAAACAGCACCGGATAGGTGACGGCCGTGCGGAAGAATTTATACACCGTCATCGAACCGTGCTGGATAGTCGGCGAAATGCCGTTCGCCAGTTTCACCAGCACCGCGGCAAACAACATCCCGACCGGCGCAGGCAGGCCAATCCATTTTTGCCCGAGCATCCCGACCATATACAGAAGGATCGCCAGCAGCGCGCCGCAAGCCAGGGCATTCACGCCGGGATTGCCCTGAAACTCATCGGTTCCGCTGCCAATATTGCCTTCTTTGGCTGGCATCAGCGAACCTTCGCCGGTCAGATGCGGATAACGTTTTCCGAGCTGATTCAGTACGCCCGCCAGCACAATTGCCGTCAGACCACCCAGCATAACTATCGGCAGGATCCGCCCGAGCGCCACGCCTTGCTCCATATGCAGAATGGTCGCGTAGCCCATCGACAGCGGGATCGCGCCTTCGCCGACCCCACCGGCCATGATCGGCAGGATCAGGAAGAAGAAGGTTTGCATCGGCGGTAAACCCAGCGCGGTACCCATCGCCATTCCGGCGATCATCCCGACGATTTCACCGCACAGCATCGGCACGAAGATCCGCATAAAGCCCTGGATCAGCACCTGACGGTTCATGCTCATAATGCTGCCGACAATAATGCAGCAAATGTAGAGATAGAGGATGTTGGTGGATTTGTAGAATTTAACCGTGGAATCAACCACGACGTCCGGCAGCAGGCCGTAATGCACCATCGCGGATGGAATAAAGGTGGCGCAAATCGCCGCCGCACCGAGTTTGCCGACCACCGGCAGACGTTTTCCGAATTCCCCGCAGGCAAAGCCGAAGAACGCCAGCGTCGCGACCATCACCACGATATCGCTGGGCAGTTTGCCGTTCAGGCAATCGAGCAGGATCAGCACGCCCGCCAGCAGGAAAAACGGCAGCGGGATAATCCCTATCTTGTAGTTATCCAGAATGTGCCACCATTTTTGCCGGGCAGACATACCGGAAGTTTTTGTTTCTTTGACAGCGATGTAGGAATCGTCGGTTGTGCTCATGACATTGCCTCTTTCTTGGTAATACTTTTCTTATTGATGGTCTGAGCATATGAAAATGGCCGGTCGGGCGGATGTGAGGTTGTTCAAATTAAAACCGCAGGGATAAAGGTTGTTATGGTGTTTATGGAGTTAATGCGTCCAAATTTATAAGGATTATCAGATAAGTAGTAAAACCCGCAATTACCCCTGCAATCATTGCGTGAATTACATTCTATTTATCTTCTTCGTTCACAACTTCGCTTATGCCAGATTACGGCGGCGTTTTCGCCGTGATAGGCTTATTCGATGTGTGTGTCAGGGCTGGCTTTTGGCGGGATGTATGAAATTAAGATTACCTTTTCAGGTAAAGCTCTTTTTATCTCTGGTGGTATTTTCCTGCCTGTTGCTGGCGCTGCTGGGCGCTATTTTGTTTCATATCATCGACCGCCAGCTGCATCACGATCTGGGGCAACGCGCCAGAGTTCAGGCCAGCGAAATCGCGCTGATGCCGGGGCTGGCGGAGAAAGTTGCCCGTCGCGATGTGCCGGGAATTGCCCGTCTTATCCAGCCGTTACGCGATAAGAGTGATGCCAGTTATATCGTGATTGGTGACGTCCGCGAGCGGCATCTTTATCACTCGGAATCCCCGGAAAGAATAGATCTGCCGATGATTGGCGGCGATAACGCGGAGGTGCTGGCCGGGAAAACCATTATATCGGTGCGTCAGGGCGGCATCGGCGTTTCATTACGCAGCAAAGCGCCGATACTCGACGAAAATAACCAGGTCATCGGCATTGTGTCGGTCGGCTATCTCACGTCTTACATCGACAATATTAATGGTCACCGCCTGGCGCAGGCCGGTTTATACGGTCTTCTTCTTTTATTACTGCTGTTTATTTTCTCGTGGATGTTTACCCGCAACGTCAAAAAACAGATGTTCTGGCTCGAACCCAAGGATATTGCGCTGCTGGTTCGCCAGCAAAAAGCGTTGCTGGAAGCCATGTACGAAGGCGTATTTGCGATTAATGCTGATAAGCAGCTGATTTCCATTAACCGCGCCGCCCGGGAGTTACTCGATATCCGTCAGCCGGAAAACGAGCTGATCGGCAAACCGCTGGAAGACGTGCTCCACACGCCACCCGCATTCTTTACGCAAAGCGGCATTCAGGACAATAACAGCCGCCATGATCAGATAACCGTGCTCAACCAGCGTCAGGTGATCATGAACCGCGTGCCGATTGAGCTGGAGCCGGGCAAAGAGAGCGGATGGGTATTCAGCTTTCGCGATAAAAATGACATTAATACGCTGAGCAGCCAGCTGAGCCAGGTGAAACGCTACGCCGATAGTCTGCGCATCATGCGCCATGAACAGCTGAACTGGACGGCGACGCTGGCTGGTTTACTGCAAATGCAGCGTTATGATGACGCGATGCATTACATTCAGGCGCAGTCGGAAGGTGCGCAGGCGGTACTGGATTTCGTGTCGGCACGCTTCACGTCGCCTGCCCTTTGCGGGCTGCTGCTGGGAAAATTCGTCAGTGCGCGCGAGAAAGGCGTGGAGCTGATGTTTGACCCGGCCTGCCAGTTAATCCGTATTCCGCCGGTCATCGGCGAAACCGAGCTGATGTCAGTGATCGGCAATCTGCTTGATAACGCCGTGGACGCCACGCTGAAAGCCGGCGCACCGATTTCGCCGGTAGAATTGTATATTTCAGACAGGAACCGCGAGCTGCTGATTGAGGTGGCCGATCGCGGTGGCGGCGTCGATGACGCCCTGAAGCCGAATCTGTTTGAGCAGGGCGTCACCTCAAAGCCTTCCGGCGGCGATGAGATGACCGGCGCCGAACACGGCATCGGGCTTTATCTGGTGGCCGGTTACGTCCGTCAGGCGGGCGGCAGCATCGAAATCTCAGACAATGCGCCTCAGGGTACGATATTTTCAGTGTTTATCCCGTATCCGTCAGAGAGGTCAACAGGACAGCAACATGAATAACAGCAGCGCACTCGATGTCGTGATTGTGGAAGACGAGCCGCACCTTGCCGGTCTGCACCGTGATTTTATCGAGCAAAACTTTAACCTGCGCGTGGTCGGGATTGCCGCCACGCTGGAACAGGCCCGTTCGTTATTGCGGCTGCATCAGCCGAGGCTGGTGCTGCTGGATAATTACCTGCCAGACGGCCAGGGCGTGGATCTGATTGACAGCCCGCTGCTTAAAAGCTTCGACTGTTCGGTGATTTTCATTACCGCAGCCAGCGATATGCAAACGTGCAGCCACGCCATGCGCAGCGGCGCGTTTGACTACATTATTAAGCCGGTGTCGTTTCACCGCCTGCGCAGCTCGCTCGAGCGATTCATGCAACTGGTGCAAACCCTGCGCAATGTAAAAGTGGTCGATCAGCGGGCGCTGGACAAACTGTTTAACCTCCCCGCCAGCGACACGCCGCCAGCCCCTTCTGCGAAAGGGATTGAGCCGAATACGCTCGAACTGGTTCAGCGGGTTTTCACCGCAAAACCCGACGTCAGCTGGTCGGTTGAACAGGTGGTTGAAGAGGTTGGGATCAGCAAAACCACCGGCCGCCGGTATCTGGAATATTGTGTGGAAATGGGCTTTATCGGCGTCGAGATGCAGTACGGAAATATCGGCCATCCAAGGCGTCTGTACCGGAAAATAGTGACTGAGGAAAAATCCTCCTCCTGAACCCGAATTATGGCGTTCTGCCCCTCTGAATTTCGCCTTCACGGCCAGCGGTTCCGCTGGCCAAATTCCCACATTTCACCCCGCACAGTGCGATTATTTCCACAAATATTCACCTTTCAGACAACCGGTAAATACGGGGCTTTCAGTGCAAGCTGAAATCACTATTTACACATTGCAAATCCCGCCATGAAATTTGCATTAAATCCGCCTGCACCACACTATTTAAACCATCAAAAACCACACAAAACAAGAAGTCATTAATCCATTCAAAATCAATGCTTTAATTATATATTCTGCAAAATGCACGCATCAAATAATTAGGTGTACAACAATAATTACAGCGCCATTGAAATTGTCATTAAATGTCAACCCGAGCTGACGTAAATTAGACGCGCACAATACATAAAAATACGCCACCAGAAACACAACCATGAATATTCATGAGAAACATTGAGACTTGTCTCAGAATTTTGGTGTGTTAGGGTATAAAGCGTTCACTATTTTGTAACAGGCAAAAAACTATACGTTTCAACAGAAAAATTAGACATCAAGCCGATACGGCTATTTATATCCAAGGAATGCATATTGCATGGCAATTAAAATCGAAGTAAAAAATCTTTATAAGGTGTTTGGCGAGAACCCGGATCGCGCTTTCAAGATGATTGACGCAGGCAAGGGTAAAGAAGAAATTTTTGAGAAAACCGGTCTGTCACTTGGCGTTAAAGATGCCAGTCTGGCCATTGAAGAAGGCGAGATTTTCGTCATCATGGGGTTATCCGGTTCCGGTAAATCCACCATGGTACGCCTTCTCAATCGTCTGATAGAGCCCACCCGCGGCGAAGTGCTGATTGACGGCGAAGACATCGCCAAAATCTCAGAATCAAAATTACGCCAGGTGCGTCGCAGTAAAATCAGTATGGTATTTCAGTCGTTTGCGCTGATGCCACACCTGACCGTGTTGAATAATACGGCGTTTGGTATGGAGCTGGCCGGTGTGCCGGTGGAAGAGCGAAATGCCAAAGCGCTGGATGCGCTGCGCCAGGTGGGGCTGGAAAACTATGCCAATTCTTATCCGGATGAATTGTCCGGGGGGATGCGCCAGCGCGTCGGCTTAGCTCGTGCGATGGCCAATAACCCTGATATTCTGCTGATGGATGAAGCCTTCTCGGCGCTCGATCCGTTAATCCGTACCGAAATGCAGGATGAGCTGGTAAAGCTGCAAGCGCAGCATCAGCGCACCATCGTGTTTATTTCCCATGACCTCGACGAAGCCATGCGCATCGGCGACCGCATTGCGATTATGCAGGGCGGCGAAGTGGTTCAGGTCGGTACGCCGGAAGATATCCTCAATAATCCGGCCAATGACTATGTCCGCACCTTCTTCCGTGGTGTCGATATCAGTCAGGTCTTCAGCGCCAAAGACATTGCCCGCCGTCGTGGCGCGCTCATTCGTAAAACCCCCGGTTTTGGTCCGCGTGCTGCGCTCAAGCTGCTCGAAGACGAAGACCGCGAATATGGTTATGTGCTGGAACGCGGACAGAAATTCATCGGCGTCGTGTCGATTGAATCCCTGAAAACCGCGCTGAAAGCTAATCAGCCGCTGGAAAGCGCACTGCTGGAATCTCCGGCACCGGTGCAGGCAGACATGCCGCTCAGCGAACTGATTTCTCATGTTGCCGCCGCGCCTTGCGCCGTACCGGTGATCAATGAGGACAATAACTATATCGGCATTATTTCCAAAGCCATGCTGCTTCAGGCTCTGGATAAAGAAGGGGGTAACGAATGAGCAACTCAACCATAAACCATACAGTTCTTCAGCACGCGCAGGCGGCTCAGGCTCAGCCACTGGATGCATCCGTTGATCCGTGGAGTGCCGATAACGCCAGCGGTGGCGTTGCGCCGCAGCCTGACGCAGCAGCCAGTTCCGCACCCGCCGATGCCGGTGGCGATCCGTGGGGCGGCAGCAGCGATGCCGCAACCAGCGCACCGGACACCACGCACCACGCCGCCGCACAGGCCAACGACTGGCTGAGCGTCGCACCGGAACAGCATCAGCATTTCAATATTCTGGATCCGTTTCACAGCACGCTGATCCCGCTCGACCACTGGGTAACCAACGGGATCGACTGGCTGGTTGGCAACTTCCGTCCGGTATTCCAGGGGATCCGCGTGCCGGTCGATTTCGTGCTGAGCGGTTTTCAAAGCGGGCTGGAATCACTACCCGCGCCCATTGCGATTCTGATTTTCGCCCTGCTCGCCTGGCAGATGGCGGGTTTAGGCATGGGTGCCGCCACGCTGGTTTCTCTGGTTCTGATCGGCGCAATCGGCGCGTGGTCACAGGCCATGGTGACGCTGGCGCTGGTTCTGACCTCGCTGTTCTTCTGTATTCTGATCGGTTTGCCGATGGGGATATGGCTGGCGCGCAGTCAGCGGGCGGCAAAAATTATCCGGCCTCTGCTCGATGCCATGCAGACCACTCCGGCGTTCGTGTATCTGGTGCCGATCGTGATGCTGTTTGGTATCGGTAACGTGCCGGGGGTTGTGGTCACCATTATCTTCGCCCTGCCACCGGTCGTGCGTCTGACGATTCTGGGGATCAACCAGGTACCGGAAGATCTGATCGAAGCCGCGAAATCCTTCGGATCCAGCCCAAGCCAGATGCTGTTTAAGGTTCAGCTTCCGCTGGCGATGCCGACCATCATGGCCGGTATTAATCAGACGCTGATGCTGGCGCTGTCGATGGTGGTTATCGCCTCGATGATCGCCGTCGGTGGTCTGGGTCAGATGGTTCTGCGCGGGATTGGCCGTCTGGATATGGGCCTCGCGTCGGTCGGTGGTGCGGGTATCGTTATTCTCGCCATCATCCTCGACCGCCTGACGCAGTCTATGGGCCGCGACAGCCGCAGCAAAGGCGGCCACCGCTGGTTCACCCGCGGACCGGTTGGTCTGGTGATGAAGCCTTTCGTCAAAAAAGCCTGATTCACACACTGCACTTTTCCCGGCGGTTCGCTGCCGGGAACTCTCAAAAGCTAAAACAACGCAGTCCACTCTTACGTATTCACCAGCAAGAATAAGGGTTCACCATGCGCACAACACAACTAAAAACACTCGTCCTCGCATTATCGATCGCCACACCCGCCGCTTTCGCCGCTGATTTACCGGGCAAAGGCGTGGTCGTGAAACCTCTGCAAAGCACCATTGCGGAAGAAACGTTCCAGACCGAACTGGTTAACCGCGCCCTGCAAAAACTGGGGTATGACGTTCAGCAAACCGGTGAAGTGGATTACAACGTCGCGTACACCGCCATCGCCAGCGGCGATTCGACGTACATGGCGGTGAACTGGGAACCGCTGCAAAAAGATATGTACAACGCCGCCGGTGGCGACCAGAAATTCTACCGTCAGGGCACCTATATCAGCGGCGCAGCGCAGGGTTATCTGATCGACAAAAAAACCGCCGACAAATACCACATTCACGATTTGTCGCAGCTGAAAGACCCTAAAATCGCCAGGCTGTTTGACGCCGACGGTGACGGCAAAGCCGATATGGCCGGCTGTAATCCGGGCTGGGTATGCGGCTCCGTCATCAATACGCAGATTAAAGCCTACGGCCTGAGCGACACCGTCACACAGAACGAAGGCAACTATTCGGCGATTATTGCCGATACGCTGACCCGCTATAAATCCGGCAAACCAGTGCTGTATTTCACCTGGACGCCTTACTGGGTGAGCAACGAGATGAAACCGGGCAAAGACGTGGTCTGGCTGACCGTGCCGTTCTCGGCCAATCCGGGCTCGCTGAAAGACATGGATACCACGCTGCCGAACGGCAAAAACTACGGTTTCCCGGTCAACAACGAACACATCGTGGCGAACAAAGCCTGGGCTGAGAAAAACCCGGCCGCCGCGAAACTGTTCGCCATCATGAAACTGCCGCTGGCGGACGTGAACGCGCAAAACCTGAAGATGCACGAAGGGGAATCCTCTTCTGATGATATCCAGCAGCACGTTGACGGCTGGATCAAAGCACACCAGGCCACGTTTGATGGCTGGATCAAAGAAGCGGCCGCCGCAGCCGCCACGAAATAACCGATGAAAATCTCAGAGGAATTTATGAAAAAGACAGGAATCTGGGCGGTTGCCGCCCTCACCACATTTGCCACAGCCACAACGTTCGCCGCCGATCTTCCGGGTAAAGGCGTCAGCGTGACACCGATTCAAAGCACCATCAGCGAAGAAACCTTCCAGACGGAGCTGGTGAATAAGGCGCTGGAAAAACTGGGCTACGACGTTCAGCCGACCCGTGAAGTGGATTACAACGTCGGCTACACCACCATTGCCGCCGGTGACGCCACGTTTACCGCCGTGAACTGGTCACCGCTGCATGATGAAATGTACAAAGCCGCCGGTGGCGATAAAGTTTTCTATCGTGAAGGGACGTATGTGACCGGCGCAGCGCAAGGCTGGCTTATCGATAAGAAAACCGCCGAGCAGTATCACATCACCAACATCGAACAGCTTAAAGATCCGAAACTTGCCAAGCTGTTTGATACCAACGGCGACGGCAAAGCTGATCTGACCGGTTGTACGCCGGGCTGGGGCTGTGAAGCCGCACTGAACGAACAGCTGAAAGCGTACGGTCTGGAAAAAACCGTGACACATAATCAGGGTAACTATTCCGCGATGATCGCCGACACCATTACGCGGTACAAAGAAGGCAAACCGATTTTCTATTACACCTGGACGCCTTACTGGGTCAGCAATGTGCTGATCCCGGGCAAAGATGTGTTGTGGATGCAGGTGCCGTTCTCCGTCGTGCCGGGTGATAAAAACGCCGATACCAAACTGCCAAACGGCAAGAACTACGGTTTCCCGGTGAGCACTATGCATATCGTGGCAAACAAAGCCTGGGCTGAGAAAAACCCGGCCGCCGCGAAGCTGTTTGCCATCATGAAATTACCGCTGAAAGACATCAATGCGCAGAATGCTGCGATGCACGCCGGTAAAAACTCGGATGCTGATATCGATGCGCAGACCGACGGCTGGATTAAAGCCCACCAGGAAGAGTTCGATGGCTGGGTGAAAGAAGCCGCTGCTGCCGCGAAGTAAGCGAAAAATAACGCAGTAAAACCCGCGGGCGGAGAGAAATCTCCGCCCGTTTTTTATGCTCAATTGCTGGTGTGTGTATTAGTGTGTATAACTACATATCATCAAGGAGAGCCCATGAAATCGACGGAATTGACTAAAGAGCTGCTTGCGGCGGGTTGTGAACTCAAGCGTCACCGGTGAGGAAGTCATCAGATTTGGTGGTCGCCCATCACCAACAAAACCTTTCCTGTTCCACACCCTAAGAATGATTTACCTATGGGAACTCTCAAATCCATTAAGAAAATGGCAGGGATATGATCCTGCAACGGGAGGTTGAACATGTTCTTTTCAGTCGGTCTTGAAACGCCTAAAGATGACAAAACAGCTTACGGCATGGTGGTGCCCGCATTCACCGCATTTGACTATGGATGCTTTTCCGCGGCGGATACGCGTGAAGAAATTGCGCCAATGGTGCGTGAGGCAATCCTGATGACGGTGGAGGATCTGCTCGAAAGCGAAAGATACGTAGTGGATGATATTTTCGATGCCGGGCATTTAGTCTATGCGGCCAATCCTGAGTATGCCGGCTTTGATACCTGGTTTCTGATTGACATCGATCTCTCAGAATTTGAAGGAAAAGCCCATCGCATTAATATTTCTCTGCCCGATACGCTGATCAAACGTATTGATAACAAAGTGAAAGAGCATCCTTCCTATCGCGATCGCAGCCATTTTCTGGCGATGGCGGCACGGAAAGAATTGCTGGCCTGAATACCTTGCAGCAGGAACATTCTCCTGCTGCATATCATCCTGTTTTTATGGCTATTACAAAACCCGATAGTTGCCATTAAAACTATTCATTGGTTTAATATTTCAACCAAAACGATAATCGTTTTTTCGCATTTCCCTGCCCTTCAATAAGATCCGTTGATTCTCATTATGAAAAAAACTACAACACATTCCCCGCTCAGCCCGGCGCTGATCATGCTGATGGCGGTGGCCACCGGGCTTGCCGTTGCCAGTAACTATTATCCTCAACCGCTGCTGGAAACCATTGCGCGTGCGTTCAGCCTTTCCGTTAATCAGGCCGGTTTTATCGTCACCGTCGCTCAGCTGGGTTATGCCTGCGGGCTGATGTTTATCGTTCCGCTGGGCGATATGTTTGAACGTCGTAACCTGATTGTGCTGATGACACTGCTTTCCGCCGCAGGGTTGCTGATCACTGCGATGGCACCGACGCTGACTATCATGCTGGTGGGGACGGCGCTGACCGGGCTGTTCTCGGTGGTGGCGCAGATTCTGGTGCCGCTGGCGGCGACGCTGGCTGAACCGGAACGGCGCGGCAAAGTGGTCGGGCTGATTATGTCCGGTCTGTTGCTGGGTATTCTGCTGGCCCGGACGGTTGCCGGTGCACTGGCGACACTCGGCGGCTGGCGGACGGTGTACTGGGTTGCCAGTGCGCTGATGATTATCATGGCACTGGTCTTGTGGCGCAAACTGCCCAAACATCAGCAGCATACGGATCTTAATTATCCGCAACTGCTCAAATCCATTTTCACCCTGTTTATCCACACGCCGGTTTTACGCACCCGCGCGCTGATTGGTATGTTCTGTTTTGCCAACTTCAGTATTTTGTGGACGTCGATGGCGTTCCTGCTGGCTGGCCCGGCGTATCACTATTCCGAAGGGGTGATTGGCCTGTTTGGTCTGGTCGGCGCAGCGGGCGCACTGGCGGCTACACGCGCCGGACATCTGGCCGACAAAGGCAAAGCGCATCTGACAACAACGGCGGGACTGGTGCTGCTTTTACTGTCCTGGGCGGCGATCGCTTACGGTCAGCATTCGGTGATCTCGCTGATCGTCGGCATCATCGTTTTGGACCTTTCGGTTCAGGGCGTGCACATCACCAACCAAAGTGTGATTTACAAATCGATGCCGGAAGCGCGTAACCGCCTGACTGCAGGCTACATGACAACGTACTTTATTGGCGGCGCGGTAGGGTCTCTGGTGTCGGCTTCGGCTTATCAAACCGCGGGCTGGTATGGGGTCTCGGTGGCAGGCACCATCATGTGCGTACTGAATTTACTGGTCTGGCTAAAAGGGTATAAACACAAGCTCGCCTGATAACGTACGAAATTACATCAGGAGGGAATCATCACCCCTCCTGATTAGCTTGCGAATAATCATATTGGAAATTTATTTGAACCAAAGGGTGTTAACAATACTTACAGTCTGGTAATGTTTACGCCATAAATTATTCGCCGGCATCCTCCCGGTTTTCACAATGTTTTAAATACCCATGCACAGCAACCCTGATCTCGAAGCGCCTGACCCCGTCCGCGTTTCCACTTTCGCACAAGGTATTACCGATAGCCTTCCTATCGTGATTGGTTATCTTCCTATCGCTTTTGCGTTCGGCCTCAGCGCAGTCAAACTCGGTTTCACGCCCGCTGAAAGTCTGCTGTTCTCCATACTTATCTATGCTGGCGCCAGTCAGTTTGTGATCACCGCGCTGCTCAGCGCCGGGATGTCTCTCTGGGTTTCCGCTCTTACCGTGATGGCCATGGACGTTCGCCATGTTCTCTACGGCCCTTCGCTGCGCAACCGTATTGCGGGAAAACTCAGCGGTAAAAAAACCGCACTCTGGGCGTTTGGCCTGACCGACGAAGTTTTTGCTGCCGCCACCGCCAAACTCGTCCGTGATAAACGCAGCTGGAGCGAGAACTGGATGTGTGGCATCGCGCTTTCTTCCTGGCTCTCGTGGGTTTTCGGCACCGCCGTCGGCGCACTTTTCGGCAATGGCCCGCTGGAAAATTACCCTGCCATTGAAGCCGCGCTCGGATTCATGCTGCCCGCCCTTTTCCTGAGTTTCCTGCTCGCCGCTTTTAAGCGCCAGCAAAGTAGGGTGTTTGTTGCCTCGCTGGCCGGTGCACTCAGCGGGCTGTTGTTCTGGTCGATTCCTGCCGCTATCGGATGCGGCCTCGGCGCCGGATGTCTGGCCGCCCTGCTGCAACCCGCAGCCTCAGCGAGCGCGACGGAGGTCACCCCGGATGAGCACTGATGTCATTCTGGTTTGCCTGCTGGTCGGCGCCGTCAATTACCTCTTTCGATATTTGCCACTGCGCATGGGCGCACGGCAGAAGTCGGGGACGCTGAAAAGCGGCCCGCTGTCCCGCGTGCTCGACAGCATCGGTATCGCCTCAATCTGTGCGTTACTGGTGGTGTCCAGCACCCCGGAAATTCTCCGCGACCAACAAAAACTGCTGCCTTCACTGGCCGGTTTTGTGCTGCTCGCACTGATTTTCTGGCGAACCAAAAGCATTATTATCGCAACACTGACGGGGGCCGTGGTCTACGGCCTGGTGTTCAAGGTAATGCTGCTGGCGGGCTGAGGTCGTTTTTTACCGTAAGGCAACAACCGGGCAAACTTTGCCGAATACTTTAAACATCGAATAATTCACTGGAGTTATGAAACACACTAATTGCTAAAGAATTGGTGATTCATGACATTGATATTATTAATTACCATCGTTACTATGTCATCTGTAACTAATGAGGCTTCTCATATGGACAGTTCGTTCGCGCCAATTGAACACATGTTAAATTTCCGGGCTAAAAAGCAAAAAGATTTCCCTTATCAGGAAATCCTGCTGACCCGCCTGTGTATGCACATGCAAAGTAAATTGCTGGAAAACCGCAATAAGATGCTGAAAGCGCAAGGCATCAACGAAACGCTGTTTATGGCCCTGATCACGCTTGATGCGCAGGAAAGCCACAGTATTCAGCCTTCGGAGCTAAGCTCAGCGCTGGGTTCTTCCCGCACCAATGCCACCCGTATTGCGGATGAATTGGAAAAACGCGGATGGATTGAACGTCGTGAGAGCGACAATGACCGCCGGTGTCTGCATTTGCACCTGACGGCCGATGGTGAAGCTTTTATCCAGAAGTTACTGCCGCCTCAACATAAGAGCCTGCATTTTCTCTGGTCAACCCTGGACGCAGATGAGCAGAAGCAGTTAGAAACCCTGACGCGCAAACTGTTAACTCGCCTTGATCAGATGGATGCGACAGCACTACAACAATTCTAAATTTCTGTTCAGGTAAACCACACATGTCACTCCAAGCTCGCTGGAGGCTTACGCCGCTGTTTGCCGTTTTGATTTTGGCTGGCTGCGCCTCCAGTAATAATATTGCTCCTCAGTCGTCGCTGCTGGATACCCAACAGCTTCATCTGCAGCAGGCAAAAGTCAGTTCTCTGACCATCGGCCCACAGTGGTGGCGTAGTCTTAATGACCCGCAGCTTGATAACCTGATGACCACGACGTTGCAAAACTCGCCGTCATTGCGTCAGGCCGCGGCTCGCGTGCGCGAAGCGCAGAGCGTGATGGGCGAAGCAGATGCAGCCAATGGCCCCTATCTGGATTTGAACGGTTCGATGCGACGTGAACGTGTGGCGAAAAACACGATCCCGCCGTTCCTGACCAGCTATCCCGAAGCGCCAATCTACGACAACAGCAACAGCCTCGGGCTGAATCTGAGCTATGAGTTTGACTGGTGGGGTAAATACCGCAATCAGGTGAATGCCGCGAAAGCACAGGTGGATTCCGCCCGCGCCGAGCAGGCAGAAGCTGCGCTGACGCTGACCAGTTCGGTAGCGTCAGCCTATTATCAGTTGCAGGCCAATCTGGCTTTGCAGGATGTTCTGCAACACGAAGTGGATAACAATCAGCATCTGGCGGATTTGCGCAAAGCGCAGTATCAGGCCGGTGTCTATGGCATTGAAATTCCGCAACAAACCCAGGCTCAGGCCGACAGTGCTAAACAGCAAATCATCAACCTGAAAGCCCAGACCGAACAGCTGAGACATCAGCTTTCCGCGCTGGCGGGTCAGGGGCCTGACGCGATGAACGGGCTGCACGCCGTGGCATTGCCACCGGCTGAAGCGCTGGCACCGATTGGCGAGCTGACACTGGATTTGCTGGGTAAACGCCCGGACATCACTGCACAGCGTGATCTGGTGGAATCCTATTCCCAGCGAGTCAGTGCGGCCAAAAAAGAGTTCTACCCAAGCCTTTCCATCAGCGCCTTTGGCGGTCTGACGACCACCAACTACGGCGGCACCAGCCCAAATCTTCTGGAAGCAGCCAGCAAGGCCTGGAATATCACCCCAGCGATTTCGCTGCCGATATTCCACGCGGGCGCACTGCGTTCCAAACTGGGCGAAGAGTCCGCGTTATATGACCAGTCCGTTGAGTCATATAACCAGACCATCCTGAGCGCCATCCAGCAAACTGCGGATGCCATTACCCTCTCGAAAAGCAGCGTTGAACAATTGCAGCAGGCTTCTTCTGCCGCTAAATCGCTGGAAGAGGTGTATCGCGTTTCGGATGCAAGATACAACGCTGGCGTCATCGGACGGGATGAGCTGTTAACCAGCCAGTCAGCGCTCCTGCAACAGCAACAGGCGCAACTTACCGCCAGCAGTCAGCTGATGCAGGCAAAAATCAGTCTCATTCGTGCGCTCGGGGGTGGCTATCAGGCCCCGGCTGCGAACCAAAAATCATAATAAAAGACTCAGTGTGGAGAAGACCATGAGCGCAAATGCCGAAACTCAGGCAACGCCGCAAGCTCCGAAAAATAAGAAGAAAACGCGCAAAGTCGCGATGCTCTTGTTAACCGGGATTTTCATTATTATCGCCATCGCCTACCTGTTTTACTGGCTGCTGGTGTTACGTCATTTCCAGTCTACCGATGATGCGTATGTTGCCGGTAATCAGGTTCAGATTATGGCGCAGGTGTCAGGTAGCGTGACTGACGTCAATTTCGACAGCACCGACTTTGTCAAAAAAGGCGACGTGCTGGTGACTATCGATCCGACCGATGCGGAACAGGCGTTCGAACGTTCTAAAACGGCGCTGGCTAACAGCGTGCGCCAGACGCATCAGCTGATCATCAACGGCAAACAGTATCAGGCAAATATCGCGCTGCGTGCGACGCAACTGCAACAGGCGCAGTCTGACCTGAAACGCCGTATCGTGCTGGGCAACGTTGACGCCATTGGCCGTGAAGAACTTCAACACGCCCGTGACGCCGTGGATACCGCGAAAGCGCAATATGATGTCGCCGTGCAGCAATACAACGCGAATCAGGCGATGGTGCTGAACACGCCGGTTGATCAGCAACCACAAGTTTTGCAGGCCGCCGCGCAGGTTCGTGACGCATGGCTCGCCCTGCAACGTACCAAAATCCGCAGCCCGATTGACGGTTTTGTTTCCCGTCGCGCGGTTCAGATCGGACAGCAAATCAGCCCGACCACGTCTCTGATGGCCGTTGTTCCTGCTCATCACATCTGGGTTGATGCCAACTTTAAAGAAACTCAGCTGGCGAATATGCGTATTGGTCAGGTTGCCACCGTCGTCAGCGATATGTACGGCGATGACGTGAAATATCACGGCAAAGTGGTCGGTATGGATATGGGCACCGGCGGAGCGTTCTCACTGCTTCCGGCACAAAATGCGACCGGCAACTGGATCAAAGTGGTTCAGCGCCTGCCGGTGCGTATTGAGCTTAACGATCAGGAAGTTGCGGAACATCCGCTGCGCATTGGTTTGTCCACGCTGGTGACGGTTGATACTCAAAACCGTGATGGCCTGGTGCTGGCCGATACCGTGCGTTCCGAACCGCTGTATCAGACTTCGGCTCTGACACTGGATCTGGCCCCGGCTAATGCCATCATTGCTGATGTTATTCACGCAAATGCGGGCTAAAACCTCCGGAGGCCTCTGTGGCAAATAAACCGCTGGTAGGCGCCCCGCTGGCCTGGATGACGGTGGCTTTGTCTTTGGCCACCTTTATGCAGGTGCTGGACTCGACGATCGCCAACGTGGCGATCCCGACCATCGCCGGGAATCTGGGTGCCTCAAACTCACAGGGCACCTGGGTGATTACGTCGTTCGGGGTGGCAAACGCCATCTCGATCCCCATCACCGGCTGGCTGGCAAAGCGCATCGGTGAGGTCAAACTTTTCCTGTGGTCCACGATACTGTTTGCGCTCGCGTCCTGGCTTTGCGGGATGTCCAACAGCTTGGAAATGCTGATCTTCTTCCGTGTGCTGCAAGGCGTGGTAGCAGGTCCGCTGATCCCGTTATCACAAAGTTTGCTACTGAATAACTATCCGCCAGCCAAGCGAAGTACCGCGCTCGCACTCTGGTCGATGACTGTGATCGTCGCCCCGATTTGCGGGCCGATCCTCGGCGGTTATATCAGTGATAACTTCCACTGGGGATGGATCTTCTTCATCAACGTACCGATCGCCATCGTGGTCGTTGTGCTGACGCTGAGAACCCTGAAAGGCCGCGAAACCGCCACGCAGATCCGTCCGATCGACAGTGTCGGGCTGGTGTTACTGGTACTGGGCATCGGCGCATTGCAGGTGATGCTCGACCGGGGCAAGGAGCTGGACTGGTTTAACTCGACGGAAATTATCGTACTGGCGGTCGTGGCGGTGATCGCGTTGTGCTTCCTGGTAGTCTGGGAGCTGACCGATGACCATCCGATAGTCGACCTGTCGCTGTTTAAATCGCGAAACTTCACCATCGGCGTGCTGTGTATCAGCCTGGCCTACATGCTCTACTTCGGCGCGATTGTTTTGCTGCCGCAGCTGTTGCAGGAGGTCTATGGTTATACCGCCACCTGGGCGGGTCTGGCGTCCGCGCCGGTAGGCATTCTGCCGGTGCTGATGTCGCCGATTATTGGCCGCTTCGCACACCGTCTGGATATGCGAAAACTGGTGACGTTCAGCTTTATTATGTACGCCTACTGTTTCTTCTGGCGTGCATATACCTTTGAACCGGGGATGGATTTTGGTGCTTCTGCATGGCCGCAGTTTATTCAGGGCTTTGCGGTAGGCTGCTTCTTCATGCCGCTAACCACCATTATTCTGTCGGGATTACCGCCGGAACGTATGGCGGCAGCCTCCAGTTTGTCGAACTTTATCCGTACGCTGGCGGGGTCTATCGGGACGTCAATCACCACGACGATGTGGTCGAACCGGGAATCGCTGCACCATGCGCAGCTGACCGAAAACATCACACCGTACAACCCGGCGGCGACGCAAACTTATCAGCAGCTGGAAGGGATTGGCATGAGCCATCAGCAGGCTTCCGGCTGGATAGCGCGGGAAATTACGAATCAGGGGCTTATCATCTCTGCTAACGAGATTTTCTGGTTATCCGGCGGGGCATTCCTGGTACTACTGATTTTAATCTGGTTCGCCCGTCCGCCATTCAGCAGCGGCGGTGGCGGCGGTGGTGCGCACTGATTTCATGTCGCCAGTTAACACGAATCAGTAAACATCAGAAAGCAAAACGGACGCTCAGGGCGTCCGTTTTTTATGGGTGAAAATCAGGATTTACGCCTGATTCTGACGCCACCATTCAGCCAGCAAAATACCGGTCGCGACGGAAACGTTCAGGCTTTCAACTTTGCCCGTACCGCCGATAGACACGCTCAGGTCGCCCTGCTGCCATGCGCTGTCGGACAGGCCGTCGCTTTCTTCGCCCAGCACCAGCACCATTTTGGCAGGCAGCTCAGCTTTACCGAGCGCCGTCCCTTTGTGGCTGGACGTGGTCACGATGGTGTAACCGGCTTTACGGAAGGTCGCCAGCACATCAAGGAAGTTATCCGCACTGATAGCTTTAACGTGTTCTGCGCCGCCTTCAGCGGTACGCACGGCGGCACCGGATTCCAGCTGAGCCGGATCCTGAACCATCATCCCGTTGATACCAAAATGCGCACATGAACGCATGATACCGCCGAGGTTGTGCGGGTTGCCGACGTTTTCCAGCGCCAGCACACAGTCTTTCGCAGGAGCAGATTGCAGATAAGTTTCTGCATCCAGACCCTGACGTTTTTTAATCAGGAAACACACGCCGCCGTGGTGTTCCGTGCCGGAAGCTTTCACCAGCTCTTCGTCTTCAACCACGTGATACGCTTTGCGGTTTGCCGCCATCCAGCGCAGCGCTTCGCGGAAACGCGGAGTGACTGATTGCACAAACCACGCGCGAACAATCGCGTCAGGACGGCTGGCAAACAGCGCCTGACAGGCATTCTCGCCGTAAACGCGGGTTTCTTCCTGGCGCTGACGACGCAGCTGTTCAGGGTCGATGAAACTTTTACCGCTGATACCACCGTGATCCGGTACAGATTCATCCGCCGGTGCACGGGAAACAGTTTTCCACGGAGAGGAGTACGGACCGTCGTCTTCACGTGCCGGACGACGCGGGCGATCATCACCACGACGAGGTGCAGGGCCGCGTGAATCACCACGGGAATCGCTGCTGCGACGCTCATTGCGGCGGGCATCGTCAGGACGGGAACCCTGGCGAGGTTTATCGCCCGGACGTCCTTTATTGTTGGAAGGACGTTTATCGTTGTTGCGGTTATCGCCGTCGTCGTCACTACGGACGTACATCACTTTGACTTTGCCGTTCTTGCCACTGAATGAATCGTTCATTTTTCTCTCCACCTACGCGCAGGGCGCGAAGATTACCTGATGTCTGTGAGCTAAGCCACAGGCTTTCGACCAAAAGCTAAAAACTATCGTATTCATTGAATAAACCGCGTTGTTTACGTGACGTGGCGCCCCCATACTTACAACATACAAGTAACATATCAGCCGTTTTGTTTACCGCTTTATGCGTAAAGCCGGGGTTCTGGTTGATACCATTCTCACGTTAAGCAATGTAGAGGCTATTTTATGAATACGATTTGTTCATCATGTCAGGCCACCAACCGCCTGCCTGAGGATCGTATCGACGACGGCGCAAAATGCGGCCGCTGCGGTCATGCACTTTTTGAAGGCGATGTGGTTCACGCCACTGCCGCCACGCTGGACAAATATCTGCAGGACGACCTGCCGGTTGTCATCGACTTCTGGGCACCGTGGTGTGGCCCGTGCGTGAACTTCGCGCCTATTTTTGAAGATGTTGCGCAGGAACGTGCCGGTAAAATCCGTTTCATTAAGGTTAATACCGAAGCAGAACCCGAACTGAGCGCGCGGTTCCGTATTCGCAGTATTCCGACCATTATGGTGTTCAATGAAGGCAAAATGGTCGATATGTTGAGCGGCGCAATGCCTAAAGCGCCTTTCAACAACTGGCTTAATGAATCATTGTAACGCATAAGCCGTTATAAAGCCCTGCCGATGGCCCGCCTCAGCGCGGGCCTTTTTGTACGTTCAGCAGATGCTGCTTGCCAGCGAACCGCGGGTGATTAAAATAGCCGCTTTTCGAATACCGGAATGCTTATGTCAGACAACGCCGTCCTTCGCCTGCGTGAGCAGCGTTTAGCCCGCTCGACCCGCCCTTTTCTGGCCAGGGGATCGCGCGCCATTCGTTGCCAGGCATGCCTGTTACCTCAACGTCACTGCATCTGCGCTACGCGTGAGATCCATCAGGCAAACAGCCGTTTCTGTCTGGTGATGTTTGACACCGAACCGATGAAGCCGAGCAATACCGGTCGCCTGATTGCGGACGTTTTGCCGGATACACAGGCATTTCTGTGGTCGCGTACGGAAACCGAGCCGGCGTTGCTGGATGCCATATCTGAACCGTCGCGCCAGCCTTACGTGGTTTTTCCGGCGTCTTTCGCAACGCCGCCGCGTCAGGTCTTTACCGAAGTTCCCGAGGGCAGTAAACCGCCGCTGTTTATCATGCTTGACGGCACCTGGAATGAAGCACGCAAGATGTTCCGCAAAAGTCCGTATCTGGATAATCTGCCGGTATTCTCTCTGGATGTAAGCGCCAGCTCCGGCTATATCCTGCGTGAAGCCTCGCGACCGGAATTGCATTGCACAGTTGAAGTGGCCGCCGCGTTGCTCGAAAAAGCCGGCGATACACAGGCGTCTGCAGGTTTATCACGACACTTTACCCATTTCCGCACGCAATATCTGGCAGGAAAACCCCATCATCCGGTGCATCAGCTCACAGCAAAGAACGAAGAAAGCCTCTAGAATCATGGGAACATGATGAATCGGAGAGACGATGAGCCAGCGCGGACTAGAAGCACTATTACGACCTGAGTCGATTGCAGTCGTCGGCGCCAGTAATAAACCGGGGCGCGCCGGCTATCTGATGATGCGCAATCTGCTCGACAGCGGATTCAACGGCCCTGTTTTGCCGGTCACCCCGGCTTACCGCGCAGTCTGTGGCGTTCTGACCTGGCAGGATGTCGCCAGTCTGCCGATGTCGCCTGATCTCGCCATTCTCTGCACGCACGCAGACCGTAATATGGCGCTGCTGGAACAGCTGGGCGAGCGCGGCTGCAAAACTGTCATCGTACTTTCCTCTCAACCCGGCCAGTTCTCGGAACTGAAAGCCTGCGCTCAGCGTTTTTCAATGCGGCTGCTTGGGCCAAACAGTCTCGGCATTCTTGCTCCCTGGCAAAAGCTGAATGCCAGTTTTTCTCCGGTGCCGATCCTGCCCGGCAAACTCGCGTTTATTTCGCAATCGGCCGCCGTGGCCAATACCATTCTTGACTGGGCGCAGCAACGTGCCGTCGGATTTTCCTATTTCATCTCACTGGGCGACAGTCTGGATATCGACGTCGATGATCTGCTCGATTTCCTCGCCCGCGATACCAAAACCAGCGCCATCCTTCTTTATCTGGAGCACATCAGCGATGCCCGGCGTTTTCTTTCTGCTTCGCGCAGCGCATCACGCAACAAGCCGATTCTGGTCATTAAAAGTGGCCGCAGCGGGCAGGCTCAGCAACTCCTGAACAGCCCGCTCAGCCTCGACGCGGCTTATGATGCCGCCATCCAACGTGCGGGTTTGCTGCGCGTACAAGATACGCATGAACTGTTTTCGGCCGTCGAAACCCTGAGCCATATGCGTCCGTTGCGCGGTGAGCGCTTACTCATTGTCAGCAACGGCGCTGCACCGGCGGCGATGGCGTTAGATCAGTTGCTGTTACGTAACGGCAAACTGGCAAAGTTGGGGGATGAAACGGGCAAAGCACTGACTGGCGTTCTGCCGAAAACCATTACCGCCTCTAATCCGCTGGATTTGCATGACGACGCCACACCTCAGCTTTATCAGTCGGTGATAACAACGCTGCTCGACAGTACGGATTACGACGCCCTGCTGGTGATACACGCCCCAAGTGCTGCAGCGCACGGCACAGTAACAGCAAGCGGAGTGATAGATGCCGTTCGAAAACATCCGCGCGGGAAATACATCACGCTGCTGACAAACTGGTGCGGGGAATACTCCTCGCAGGAAGCGCGCAAGCTGTTCAGTACCGCCGGGATCCCGACTTACCGCACCCCGGAAGGCGCGGTAACGGCGTTTATGCATATGGTGGAATATCGCCGGAATCAGAAACAGCTGAAAGAAACGCCTGCGCTGCCAGCAGACCTTGAACAAAATACCGATCAGGCTCACAAACTGATTGCACAAACGCTGGCAGAAGGCACCACGCAGCTTGATACACATGAAGTCCGCGCGATTTTGCAGGCTTACGGAATGAATGTGCTGCCGACGTGGATCGCCAGTGACAGCGCTGAAGCCGTAAATATTGCCAGCCAGATTGGTTATCCCGTTGCGCTGAAACTGCGTTCGCCGGACATTCCGCATAACTCTGAAGTTCAGGGCGTTATGCTCTATTTGCGTACGCCCAGCGAAGTGGAACAGGCGGCCAATGCCATTTTCGACCGGGCTAAGCAGGCATTTCCGCAGGCGCGAATTCTGGGTCTGCTGGTACAGACGATGGCTAACCGCCCAGGCTCTCAGGAATTACGGGTAGTCGTAGAGCAGGATCCGGTCTTCGGCCCGCTGATTATGCTCACCGAAGGCGGAACTGACTGGCGTCCGGAAAGGCAGGCAGCCATTGCGCTTCCGCCCCTGAATATGACGCTGGCGCGCTACCAGGTCGTGCAGGCATTGAAGAGCGGTAAAATACGCGGTCGCAATGCGTTACATCCTCTCGATATTCCCGTCCTGAGTCAGCTTCTTGTTAACGTGTCTAACCTGATTATTGATTGTCCGGAAATCGAACGGCTGGATATTCATCCGTTGCTGGTTTCCGGCAGCGAGATGAGTCTGCTCGATGTGTCGATAGAGCTTTCAACGCGCAGTGCAGAAATACCTTCTCGTCTGGCGATCCGGCCTTACCCGCGTGAGCTGGAAGAGCGCGTTATACTGAAGAATGGACTGCCTGCGTTGTTCCGCCCGATTCTTCCGGAAGATGAGCCGTTGCTGAAAGCTTTCATCCTGAAGGTCACTAAGGAAGACCTGTATTACCGCTATTTCAGTGAGATTAATGAGTTCACTCATGAAGATTTAGCGAACATGACGCAGATTGATTATGACCGTGAGATGGCGTTTGTCGCCGTACGTACAGAAAATGAAGAAAGCGAAATTATTGGGGTCACGCGAACCGTTTCTGATCCCGACAATATCGATGCCGAATTCTCCGTACTGGTACGCTCTGATCTGAAAGGTCTGGGGCTCGGACGACGTCTGCTGGATAAGATGATTGATTACGCCGCAGAGCACGGCCTGCAACGTCTGGCGGGCATCACGATGCCGAATAACCGCGGCATGATTACGCTGGCTAAAAAGCTGGGATTTGACGTCGATATTCAGATTCAGGACGGAATTGTTAATCTGTCTCTGGTACTGGAAAAGCGCCGAAATTCACAGCAGAAAACCGTGAGCCTGAGCGATGAACAGGCAAAAGATGCGCACATGCGGCAGGACTAATGGTATTATCGACCGATTGTGCGGTCACCACAGTTTGTCGGTGCCGCTAAAATCATTACCTGAAGAGAGAAGAAGCGCACTGTGATGTTGTCAAAATTTAAACGTAATAAACATCAACAACACCTTGCTCAACTGCCAAAACTCCCCCAAACAGTTGGTGCTGTAAAAACGCTCTACTGCCCTGCCGATTTCCGTAAGGCACTGCTCGAAGCCATTGCCAACGCCACCCAACGGATTTATCTGGTTGCTCTCTATTTAGAGAACGATGATGGCGGACGTGACGTGCTGTCGGCTTTGTATGCCGCAAAGCAGCAACGACCGGAACTGGAGATCTGCGTGCTGGTTGACTGGCACCGCGCTCAGCGTGGCCGTATCGGTGCGGTGGCATCGAATACTAATGCTGACTGGTATTGCCGTATGGCTAAGGAACACCCGGAGCTTTCTGTGCCGGTGTATGGCGTTCCTGTTAATACGCGTGAAGCTTTGGGTGTTCTGCACCTTAAAGGTTTCGTTATTGACGATCAAGTCATCTATAGCGGGGCAAGCCTCAATGATGTTTATCTGCATCGCCACGAAAAATACCGTTATGACCGTTATCAGATGCTGACCAATGAAGCGCTGGCAAACACGATGATCGACTTTATGAAGAAATCGATCCTCACTGCCGCAGCGGTTCAGCGCCTCGATCGCGAAGATCGTCCGAAAAGTATTGAGATTAAGAACGAAACGCGTCAGTTTCGCCAAACCTTGCGCACCAGTGGTTATCATTTCAAAGACAGCGCCGGTAATGATGAACTGGCAGTCACGCCAATTGTAGGTCTGGGCAAGCAGAATGAATTGAATCGCACGATTCACCATTTAATGGCCAGCACCGATCACAAGCTGACGCTGTGTACTCCATATTTCAATATGCCTGCAATGCTGGCGCGCAATATCATTCATTTGCTGCGCCGGGGTAAGCAGGTTGAAATTATTGTGGGTGATAAAACCGCTAACGATTTCTATATTCCGCAAGATCAGCCTTTTAAAATCATCGGCGCCTTGCCTTATTTGTATGAAATCAATCTGCGCCGCTTTCTGAGTCGCTTACAACGCTTTGTCGACAGCGGGCAATTAATTGTCCGGCTATGGAAGGATGGGGATAATAGTTACCATCTGAAAGGTATGTGGGTCGATGACCGCTGGCAGCTGATCACCGGGAATAATCTCAATCCACGCGCCTGGCGACTGGATCTGGAGAATGCCATTCTGATCCACGATCCGCATAAAGAGATGGCGGTTGAGCGTCAAAAAGAGCTGGAAGAGATCCGCCAGCATACGCAAGTTGTCTCCCATTATATGGAACTGGAAAGTATTCCTAATTATCCGGTTAAAGTACGCAAACTTATTCGCCGTCTGCGGCGGATTCGAATCGACAGATTAATCAGCCGAATTCTGTAATTGGCTATACTGAAAGCCTGATCGTCTTGATCGGGCTTTTTTATATCTGGAATTCCATTTTATGACGCCATTTTTCCCCTCTTCCGTCAGACTCTCCGTCATCAGCCTTATATTTTTGTGCAGCGGTTGTACCCATTTCGCGAATGATCCATGGACCGGCAAGGACAAAGCCGAGCACTTTGTTGGCTCTGCGGTATTAGCGGCGGCAGGCACAGCCTACGCAAATAATCAGGGCTGGAATGAAGCTCGCAGCCGTTCGTTCGGCTTGTTATTTTCAGTCGGCCTTGGAGCGACAAAAGAGCTTTATGATAGCCGTGCGGGTGGAAGTGGCTGGAGCTGGAAGGACTTTAGCTGGGATATTGCAGGTGCGGCCGTCGGATACAGCGCTTATCATCTGACGCACTATTGATAAGCAACTATATACCCTGAATATTAAGAGACTGAACGCGATATATTGCCTTCAAAATTCACGATACTTCTCCCAAATTTCCCATAGCAAAAAGCCCTGTACGTCAGTACAGGGCTTTCCACTTATTTGATGCCTGGCAGTTCCCTACTCTCGCATGGGGAGACCCCACACTACCATCGGCGCTACGGCGTTTCACTTCTGAGTTCGGCATGGGGTCAGGTGGGACCACCGCGCTGTTGCCGCCAGG
>NZ_JADOBI010000012.1 GCF_015644585.1 Rahnella laticis
GAAACATAGCCAGCGAGCGGAGCGCGTGTTGAGAAAAAGCGTGGGAGATCAAAGAGGGAGGCGCTTTCCTCCCTCTTTGTCGGTTTCGGCGTCAGCCGCTGAGCGATCACTGCTACTAAAAAAACCGAAATATTCTCGATCCAGCCCTCACGGCGAGTGAGAAACCGAAATTTACTCAGTCAGCGGCCAGCCCTCACTGCTTATTTAATATTCATTGCTTCCCGCATGGTATAGAACAAATCCGTCTGGTCGGTCAGCCCGACGACGTTCGCGGCGTGTGGCCCGAACGCGGCGATCCGCAACTGAGTCCCGGTGTGACCCTGCGAGTCATCCTCGGAATTCCCGTAGCTGATGGTCATCGGCGCGCCGTCTTTGGTGGTCAGCGTTTGCGTGAGGCCGGGGGCTTTGGCGTCGGCTTCGATAATCTGGCTGGAATGTGCGTGGTCGGCGGTCACAATCACCAGCGTATTGCCATCCTGACGGGCAAATTCGAGGGCTTTCTGCACCGCTTCGTCCAGATCTACCGTCTCACCAAACTGACCGCACGGATTGGCAGCGTGATCTTGCTTATCAATCGACGCACCTTCGACTTGCAGGAAGAAGCCGTTCTGATTGGTTTTCAGCAGGTCGATCGCTTTTTCGGTCATCGCGGCCAGCGTCGGGATTTCTGCGGTGCGCTGCGGATTGGCTTCGCAGGTAACGGCCGGTTTATCGATATTGCCGTGATACGTGGCTTTCGGACCCTGCCAGCGTACCGGCATGTTGCCGTCGGCGAATAAGCCCAGCAGCGGTTTTTTCTGGTCGGCCAGCGTGATAGCGTTCAACTGGTCGGCGTTTTCTACCCACACATAACCCTGCGCCAGCGCCTGGTCTTTCAGGGATTTACCGCTGAATTCGCCGGCTTTCGCCAGCTGACTGAAGGATTTTTTGCCACCGCCCAGAGTGACGTCGGCGCGGGCCTGCAACAGCTGTTCAGTGATGGAACCGCGTCCGCCATTTTCCAGCGCGTTGCTGGCGCACTTCTCCGCTGTTTCTTCCGGGCCGTAGCATTTACGCGACGTAACATGCGCGATTTGGGCGGCTGGCGTGGCGTCCTGTAATTCTGCCGTCGAGACGTTGCCGGTCGCTTTGCCTGCGGCTTTGGCGATCTCGAGAATGGTCTGGTGATCTTTACCGTTTACGTCCACCCCGATCGCGCCGTTATAGCTTTTTACGCCGGTCGTCCAGGCTGTGGCTGAAGCGGCGGAATCTGTCACATAGCTTGGTTTCTGTGTCTTTTTATCCAGAGAATAATGCGTGTACTGACCGGTCAGCGGCAGGGCATCGATGCCTTTGAAATAACCGCCTGCGCCTTCTGCATAATTTCGTGCGGAAGTGATTTCTGAATCGCCCATTCCGTCGCCAATCAGCAGGATTACGTTCTTCACCGTTTTATCCGAAAGCGAAGCTTTCAGCGCTGCTGTCTGGTCACCGCTCAGACGACGTGCGCCACCCGGTTCAGTCAGCACGCCTTTTGCTGCGCGGTCTGTCAGGGCATCCGGCTCAGCGGCGAAAGCGCTGGCGGATGCGGAAACCAGCAGGGCAGCAGAGAGTGCGCGGGCAAGCAGGGAGAGAGGTTGTTGCATGGTCAAAACTCCTTTTGATAAACCGTCAGAAATAAAAAAACACAGATTGTTGTATTTTGTTACCGGCAGGTTAAGTCAGAGTTATGACGTTTTAATGACAGTTTAGGATGGTGATTAGAGGATTGGGTGATCACGAGTGGAAGGCCGGGATGTGTGTTGGTTTTAGCAACCCAGTGGCCTGCTAAACCCCCTCCCAACCTCCCCCTTCGCAGGGGGAGGAGCAAACCAACCGTTCGCAAATGTTTGCACATTTAGAAAGCTTCCGGCCGCATTCAGAAAGCTTGCCGAGCGAAGTGTTTCGAGACCTGTGGCTCGAAACCGAGTAAGGGAACCGCGCAGCGGCAAGTTTTCGCGGCAATAGCGTTGGCTGCTGAAACATAGCCAGCCAGCGGTAGCGCGCAGTAAAAAAGACGTGGAGATTCAAAAGAGGGGCCGTCTTGCCCCTCTTTTGTCGGTTTCGACGCAGTGAGTTAGGTGAACACAGTTATTGAAAAACCGAAACCTTCTCGATCAAGCTTCGGCTCAAAAAGCGCCAGTGCGGCGCTTCCCGCACAAACACTCACCCGATTGTCATCAGACTCGCATTCCCACCCGCTGCTGCGGTATTCACACTCAGCGAACGCTCATGCAACAGACGCTCCAGCAGGATGTTATCTTCGCCGCGCGCAAACCCTTGTACAGAAATAATCGCGCCCGGGCGCTTGGCGATAAGCTGGCAAAGTTCGCGCAGCTGATCGGCGTCGCCGTGGTAAATCACCGCGTCAAATACCGGTGCATCGTTCTGCCAGTCTTTGGCGAAATCGACACGTTCCTGTACTGCTTTCGGTAACTGGCTGAACAGTTCGCGCTGTAACGGCGCATCTGGCCAGAGAATACGGCAACCGGTCGCGGTGACGGCGGCGAGCTGGGTCAGGGCATCGTCCTGATTGTCTGACAACGCCAGAACACGCTCACGCGGCAACAATGCGTAAGTGTTACGTTCTCCGGTTGGCCCCGGCAGGGTACGCAAAGTGCCGCCCTGACTGGTTTGTGCGAAGCGCTCGCACACGGCAATCAGGTCTTCGCGATGTTTCTGTTCCGCCGCCCATTGTTGCAACGCGCGGTGCGGTGCCAGTAACGCTTCGCGAACAGACGTGTCGAGCGGCAGTTCGCGATCCTGACGCAATAACGTTTGCTGCACGGCGTCCTGCGGGCGGCTGCTCAGCAGGCGGTAAAGGTACAGCGGACCACCGGCTTTCGGACCGGTACCTGATAAGCCTTCACCGCCGAACGGCTGCACACCCACGACAGCGCCGACCATATTGCGGTTCACGTACATGTTGCCGACGTGCGCCTGTTGCGTCACGCGGTGGATGGTTTCGTCGATGCGGGTATGAATACCCAGCGTCAGGCCGTAACCCGCGGCATTAATCTGACCGATCAGCTTATCCAGATCCTGACGGGCATAACGCACCACATGCAGTACCGGGCCGAAGATTTCTTTCTTCATTTCATCGAAGCTTTCCAGCTCGATCAGCGTCGGTTTGATGAAGGTTCCGCGCGTCCATTCCTGCTGATCGGCAGCAAATTCCTGCGTGGCCTGATACACCGTGCGGCCTTTGGCGCGCATGGCATCGATGTGTTTCTCGATACCGGCTTTAGCTTCGGCGTCGATCACCGGCCCGATGTCGGTGCACAACCGCTCAGGGTTGCCCATGCGGCATTCGGCCATCGCGCCGCGCAGCATTTGCAGCGTATGGTCGGCGACGTCGTCCTGAATACACAGAACGCGCAGGGCGGAACAACGCTGACCGGCGCTGTCGAAAGCAGAGGCCACGACATCCGTCACCACCTGTTCGGTGAGCGCGGAGGAATCCACAATCATCGCGTTCAGGCCGCCGGTTTCGGCGATAAGCGGCGTCGGACGCCCCTGCGGATCCAGACGACCGGCGATGTTGCGTTGCAAAATTCCCGCCACGTCGGTGGAACCGGTAAACAGCACGCCGCGAACGCGTTCGTCATTCACCAGCTGTGAGCCCACGGTTTCACCCTGGCCCGGCAACAGTTGCAGCACGCCAGTCGGAACACCGGCTTCATGCAAAATGCCCACGGCCAGCGCGGCAATCAGCGGCGTCTGCTCAGCCGGTTTTGCCAGCACGCTGTTGCCTGCGGCGAGCGCGGCGGCAATCTGGCCGGTGAAAATCGCCAGCGGGAAGTTCCACGGGCTGATACACACAACCGGCCCGAGCGGACGGTGCGAGTCATTGGCAAAATCTTCGCGGATCTGGCCTGCGTAATAGTGCAGGAAATCCACCGCTTCACGCACTTCAGCGATGGCGTTATTAAAGGTCTTTCCGGCCTCACGCACCAGCACGCCAAGCAAGCTTTGCAACTGCGCTTCCATCAATTCTGCGGCGCGTTGCAAGATTGCGGCGCGCTCTTCGGGAGGCGTCGCAAACCAGATGGCACCGGCGGCGGTGGACGCATCCAGCGCACGGCTGATTTCATCCTGCGTGGCTTCACGCACGTAACCGACGATATCGCTGTTTTCAGCCGGGTTAATGACCGGCAGGAATTCGCCTTCATCGGTCTGCGCATCAATCATCGGCTGGGCTTTCACCGGATGGCTGGCACTTTGCAGCAGGGCGCTGGAAAGCGACGCCAGACGGTGTTCGCTCGACATATCCAGCCCGGCAGAGTTCACGCGTTTGTCGCCGTACAAATTGCGCGGCAGCGCGATACGCGGATGCGGCAATCCGACCTGACCTTCGCCGGCGGCCAGCGCTTCGACGGCCAGAACCGGATCGGCAACCAGTTCGTCAATCGGCAAGGTGGCGTCAGCGATACGGTTAACAAACGAGGTGTTCGCGCCATTTTCCAGCAAGCGGCGCACCAGATACGCCAGCAGCGTTTCATGCGTGCCGACCGGGGCATAAATGCGGCAAGGGCGGTTCAGTTTGCCCTCGCTGATTTTGCCGACAACCTGTTCGTACAGTGGTTCGCCCATGCCGTGCAGGCACTGGAATTCGTACTGGCCGGGATAATAGTTGTTACCGGCCAGCTGATAAATTGCCGCCACGGTGTGCGCGTTGTGTGTCGCAAACTGCGGATAAATCAGGTTGGGCACCGCCAGCAGTTTGCGGGCGCAGGCCAGATAGGAAACGTCGGTGTAAACCTTGCGGGTATAAACCGGATAATCTTCCAGGCCGTCCATCTGGGCGCGTTTAATCTCGCTGTCCCAGTACGCGCCTTTCACCAGGCGGATCATCAGGCGGCGACGGCTGCGCTGCGCCAGATTAGTCAGATAATCGATGACCATCGGGCAGCGTTTCTGGTAAGCCTGAATAACGAAGCCGATGCCGTTCCAGCCCGCCAGTTCCGGCTCAAAGCAGAGTTTTTCCAGCAGATCGAGGGAGATTTCCAGACGGTCGGCTTCTTCGGCGTCAATGTTGATGCCGATGTCATAACTGCGCGCCAGCAGTGTCAGGGAAAGCAGGCGCGGATAAAGTTCATCCATCACGCGTTCGTACTGCGCACGGCTGTAGCGCGGATGCAGGGCGGAAAGTTTGATGGAAATCCCCGGCCCTTCATAAATGCCACGCCCGTTTGAGGCTTTACCAATCGCGTTAATCGCCTGCTGATAAGACTGCAAATACGCCTGCGCGTCTTTTTCGGTCAGCGCCGCTTCACCCAGCATGTCGTAGGAGTAACGGAAACCTTTTTCTTCATGTTTACGCGCGTTAGCCAGCGCTTCCGCGATGGTTTCGCCGGTCACGAACTGTTCGCCCATCAGGCGCATCGCCATGTCCACGCCTTTGCGGATCAGCGGTTCGCCGCTTTTGCCGATAATCCGGTTCAGGGATTTCGACAGGCTGGCTTCATTGTGTGTCGCCACCAGTTTGCCGGTGAACAGCAGACCCCAGGTCGCGGCGTTGACGAACAGTGACGGGCTGCGGCCAAGATGTGAATGCCAGTTGCCGTTGCTGATTTTGTCGCGGATTAACGCATCGCGCGTTGGCTTATCGGGAATACGTAACAACGCTTCGGCCAGACACATCAGCGCCACGCCTTCCTGCGAGGAGAGGGAGAATTCCTGCAACAGGCTTTGCACCATACCGGCGCGGCCGTTTGCACTTTTCTGGTTACGCAGTTTGGTGGCGATGTCGGCGGCCAGTTTCAGCGCCGCGTCGTTGAGCGGGGCAGGCAGACGGGCCTGTTCGAGCAGCATGGAAACGGCTTCCGGTTCCGGGCGGCGATAGGCGGCGGTAATGGCTGAGCGGCTGACCGACTGCGGCAAAATCTGCTCGGCGAAATCAAGGAATGGCTGATGCATTTCCTGCACCGGCTGACCGGCGGGATCTTCCGCGTCGCCCGCTGCTGCGCCGTTCAGCGCCGGGATCTCCGGCAGCGAATCGCCATTTTCCAGACGTTCCAGATAGGAAAAAATCGCCTGTTTGATCAGCCAGTGCGGCGTACGGTCAATCTGCTGTGCCGCAATTTTTAGCCTGTCGCGTGTGCCTTCGTCCAGCTTCACGCCCATCGTCGTCATACCCATGCGCAACCACTCCATATGAAAAGGTTCAGGTGAATTCATTATCTTTATGGCAAGCAATATCTTCTATGTTGCAACCTTGTGCAACCCTGTTAATGCACGAAGTATGCCTGATGTGATTTATTTGGCATTTTTAACATTGAATCAACGCAGGAAAGGCGGTTTTTTCCCGGTAACCGCCTTAATAACCTCAACGTTAAAGGTGCAACTTTTAAAAATGTAACGTGCAACCCGCTCTCATCATAAGTGTGATGTGCCGTAAATTTTACGTATCCAAAATGTTAAAACATTTGAAATGTGGCGATCACTCAACCAGTATCGCGACCGACAGTTAATTTGAATAAAAACCACATTAAGTACGCTGAAAAAGAAAAAAAATGGAGAGTCATGCTGCATCCTTCGCGGGTTTCAGCCATCATCTCGCCCCGGCATGATTTTGGCCGCCTTTTAAAAAAGGCGTGTCAGGACAGACAGATGCCGGCCTGCATTGCAAACACGTATCGCAAAAAATAAGAAAGTGGAGAAGGACATGACAATGAACACACCGATGGTGGTGACGTTTTGTGTTTATATTTTCGGGATGATTTTGATAGGGCTCATCGCGTATTTACGGACCAAAAACTTTGATGATTATATTCTGGGTGGCCGCAGTTTAGGCAGCGTGGTGACGGCACTTTCCGCCGGAGCCTCTGACATGAGCGGCTGGTTGTTAATGGGTTTACCGGGCGCGATTTTTCTTTCCGGTATCTCCGAAAGCTGGATTGCCATCGGCCTCACGATTGGCGCGTATCTGAACTGGAAGCTGGTGGCGGGGCGCTTACGCGTTCACACCGAGGCCAACAATAATGCGCTGACGCTGCCGGATTACTTCACGCACCGCTTTGAAGATTCCAGCAAATTGCTGCGTATTATCTCGGCGATTGTGATCCTGGTGTTTTTCACCATTTACTGTGCTTCCGGCATTGTGGCCGGCGCGCGTTTGTTTGAAAGCACCTTCGGGATGTCTTATCAGACCGCGCTGTGGGCGGGTGCCGCGGCAACCATCATTTATACCTTTATCGGCGGTTTTCTGGCAGTCAGCTGGACTGACACCGTGCAGGCCAGCCTGATGATTTTTGCGCTGATCCTCACACCGGTGATTGTCATCCTCGCGGTCGGCGGCATTGACAGTTCAATGATGGTGATTCAGGCGAAAAACCCCGAATACACCGACATGTTCAAGAATATGAATCTGGTGGCGATTTTGTCCCTGCTCGGCTGGGGTTTGGGGTATTTCGGTCAGCCGCATATTCTGGCGCGTTTTATGGCCGCCGATTCGCATCACACTATCCGCAGCGCACGCCGTATCAGCATGACGTGGATGATTTTGTGTCTGGCAGGCACCATCGCCGTGGGCTTCTTCGGGATTGCATATTTCAGTAATAACCCGGCAGTGGCGGGCAATGTGACGCAAAACGGTGAGCGCGTGTTCATCGAGCTGGCGAAAATCCTGTTCAACCCGTGGATTGCCGGGATCTTGCTGTCGGCCATTCTGGCGGCGGTGATGAGCACCCTGAGCTGCCAGTTGCTGGTCTGTTCGAGCGCGATTACTGAAGATTTGTACAAAGCGTTCCTGCGCAAAGGCGCAAGCCAGCGTGAGCTGGTGTGGATTGGTCGTGCGATGGTGCTGGTTGTCGCGCTGGTGGCGATTGCGCTGGCCGCCAACCCTGAAAACCGCGTGCTCGGTTTAGTCAGCTACGCCTGGGCAGGTTTTGGTGCGGCATTCGGTCCGGTGATCCTGATTTCCGTAATGTGGAAACGCATGACCCGCAACGGCGCGCTGGCCGGAATGGTCATCGGCGCCGCGACGGTGATTCTGTGGAAAAGCTACGGCTGGGCAGAATTGTACGAAATCATTCCCGGCTTTATCTTTGCTTCGATCGCCATCTGGGTGGTCAGCCTGATGGGGCGTAAACCTTCCGTGGCCGTCGAAGAGCGCTTCAACGCTGCCGAAGCGGAATACAACACCATCTGATTTTCCCCGCGTTATCGTGATAAACCGGGATCGTCCTGATCCCGGTTTTCTGTTTTTTTGTGCGCATTTCCCCGACAGGTTTCAAAAAAGAGCCCGTCACCTCTTGTATTTCTTTTTCCAGGAATGATAATCAATATCGTTTCTTTTTACCTTTCTTTACAGAGTCCTTACACATCTGTAAGTCTTCAGAATTCAGGGTTCGGGAGTTTCCGCTATGTTCGTTCCGTTTCTCATTATGTTTCGCGAAGGGCTGGAGGCGGCGCTGATTGTCAGCCTGATCGCCAGTTACCTTAAACGGACGCAGCGCGGGCAGTGGCTCGGTGTGGTCTGGATTGGCGTGTTCATTGCTGCGGCACTGTGTCTGGCGCTGGGGCTGTTCATCAACGCCACCACCGGTGAGTTTCCGCAAAAGCAGCAGGAATTGTTTGAAGGCATCGTGGCCGTCATTGCGGTGTGCATTCTGACCTACATGGTGTTCTGGATGCGCAAGGTGTCGCGTTCCATCAAAGTGCATCTGGAAGGCGCGATTGATAACGCGCTCAATTCCGGTCGCGGTCAGGGCTGGGCGCTGGTAGCGATGGTGTTTTTCGCCGTCGCGCGTGAAGGGCTGGAATCGGTATTTTTCCTGCTGGCGGCGTTCCAGCAGGATGTTGGCATTGAAGCGCCCATCGGCGCGTTGCTCGGTCTGGGCGCAGCCATCGTGCTGGGTTTCCTGATTTACTACGGCGGCGTAAAGCTGCATCTGGCGAAGTTCTTCAAGTGGACCAGCCTGTTTATTCTGTTCGTCGCGGCAGGTCTGGCGGCCGGCGCTATCCGCGCTTTCCACGAAGCCGGTTTGTGGAACAGCATGCAGGATATCGCGTTTGATTTCAGCGGCACGCTGTCCACGCATTCCCTGTTCGGTACCTTGCTGGAAGGGATGTTTGGTTATCAGGAAGCGCCGACCGTCAGTGAAGTCGCGGTGTATTTCCTGTACCTGATCCCGGCGCTGTTCCTGTTCTTTATGCCTCAGGGAAAATCAGCCGTCACGGCTCCGGCCGGACAAAAAACACAACGCTGATTTTTAACAATATTGTTGTTCATACATTCTCTATTCACACAGTTTGTCACGGAGTGGTACATGTCATATTCATCCCCGCTGTTTCGCCGTAAAGCTTTACAGGTCGCGCTGCTGTCACTGCCCGCTTTTGCGCTCAGCGCTAACGTGCTGGCGGCCGATGTCCGTCAGGTCAAAATTGCTGTTAACGACAAACAATGTGAACCGATGGCGCTGACCGTGCCGGCCGGTAAAACGCAGTTTGTTATCCATAACAACAGCCAGAAAAACCTGGAATGGGAAATTCTGAAAGGCGTGATGGTGGTGGAAGAGCGTGAAAACGTGGCACCGGGCTTCACGCAGAAAATGACCGCCAATCTGGAGCCGGGCGAATACGACATGACCTGCGGCCTGCTGAGCAATCCGAAAGGCAAGCTGACCGTCACGGCGGAAGGCGCGGCAACCTCCGCAAAACCTGACGCCATGGCGCTGGTTGGCCCGATTGCGGAATACAAAGTGTATGTGACGCAACAGGTTGCTGAACTGGTTTCCCACACCAAAGCGTTCACGGATGCGATTAAGAAGGGCGATCTGGCGAAAGCGCAGGCGCTGTATGCCTCTACCCGCGTTTACTACGAACGCATCGAACCGATCGCCGAGCTGTTCTCTGATCTCGACGGCAGCATTGATGCCCGTGAAGATGACTTCGAGAAGAAAGCCGAAGACCCGAATTTCACCGGTTTCCACCGTCTGGAAAAAATCCTGTTCGCCGACAAAACCACCAAAGGCACCGAACCGTTTTCTGACAAGTTGTATGCCGACACCGTCGATCTGCAAAAACGTATTTCTGAGCTGACCTTCCCGCCAAGCAAAGTCGTGGGCGGCGCGGCAGGCCTTATCGAGGAAGTCGCATCGAGCAAAATCAGCGGTGAAGAAGACCGTTACAGCCGCACCGACCTGTGGGATTTCCGTGCAAACCTCGATGGCGCGCAGAAAATCGTGAACCTGCTGCGTCCGCTGCTGGAAAAAGCCGACAAGCCGCTGCTGGATAAAATCGACGCGAACTTTAAAACCGTGGATACCCTGCTGGACAAATACAAAACCCAAGACGGTTACGAGAACTACGAGAAACTCTCCGACGCCGACCGTAATGCGATGAAAGGGCCGATCACGACGCTGGCAGAAGATCTGGCCAAGCTGCGTGGCGTTTTAGGTTTAGATTAATCTTTGCTCCCTCCCCTGCGAAGGGGAGGGCTGGGGTGGGGTATTAATGGATACACTGTAGTCGCCTGCAATACCCCCTCCCAACCTCCCCCTTAGCAGGGGGAGGAGCAAGACCCCACCTTTTCGCAGGAGTGTTTACCTTTAAGGCATAGCAATGAGCAATAAAAACGATAATAAGTCCGTACAACAGGACGCGACTTCTTCTTCACGCCGCCGTTTACTCAAAGGCGTGGGATTGTTAGGCGGGGCATTTGCCCTCGGCGGCGCGGCCGGTGCGCAGGCAGAAAAAACACCGGGTGCCAAAAAAGAGTACACACCAGGAACCGTTTCTCCCGATGAACGCTGGGGCAAGCAGCCTTATTACGGCGAACATCAGGCGGGGATTTTAACGCCGCAGCAGGCGTCGATGATGCTGGTGGCGTTTGATGTTCTCGCGACCACCAAAGCCGATCTCGAGCGTCTTTTCCGTCTGCTCGATACCCGTTTTGCGTTTCTGACCACCGGCGGCACGGCGCCTTCGGTAGATCCGAAATTCCCGCCGATGGATTCGGGCGTAATGGGCGCGGAAATCTACCCGGATAATCTGACCATGACGCTTTCCGTGGGCGATTCACTGTTTGACGAACGCTTCGGGCTGGCCGCTCACAAACCGCTTAAATTGCAGCGCATGGCGCGTTTCCCGAATGATTCCCTTGATGCCAAACTCTGCCACGGTGATTTGCTGTTGCAGATTTGCGCCAATAACAGCGACACCGTGGTTCACGCGCTGCGCGACATCATCAAGTACACGCCGGATTTACTCAGCGTGCGCTGGCGTCGTGACGGGTTTATTTCTTCCCACGCCGCGCGCAGTCAGGGCAAAGAAACGCCGATTAACCTGCTGGGCTTTAAGGACGGCACGGCGAACCCGGATGCTAAAGATAAACCGCTGATGGACAAAGCCATCTGGGTGACTGCCGATCAGGGCGAACCGGGCTGGACGACCGGCGGCAGTTATCAGGCGGCGCGTCTGATCCCGTTCCACGTTGAGTTCTGGGACCGCACGCCACTTCAGGAACAGCAGACGATTTTTGGCCGCCACAAGGCAACCGGTGCGCCGCTGGGCATGGAAAAAGAGCATGATGTGCCGGATTACAGCAAAGATCCGGAAGGGAAGGTGATCCCGCTGGATGCGCACATTCGTCTGGCCAATCCGCGCACCAAAGAAACCGACGATAACCTGATGCTGCGTCGCGGCTACAGCTATTCGCTGGGCGTCACCAATTCCGGGCAACTGGAAATGGGGCTGCTGTTTGTCTGCTATCAGCACGATCTTGAAAAAGGTTTTCTGACGGTGCAAAAACGCCTGAACGGTGAACCGCTTGAGGAATATATCCGGCCAGTTGGCGGCGGCTTTTTCTTCACGCTGCCGGGTATCAAAGACGAAAATCACTATCTGGGGCAAACCCTGATCGAAGCCTGATTCGTTTTCCTCCTCCGTTCCCCCGGAGGAGGAATATTACCGGTCATCTTTTTTACCGTTCGTTACCGAATTCACGCCCTGTTAATACTCCCGCGCACTCCTGAAAACGTCAGTAATGTCATGATGATAAATCGTTAACGGCTTTATCACGATGCCTGCCCTGAGACTGTTATGACCATCAACCATTCCCGCAGAAAACTGCTGATTTTCGGCATTGGCCTGTCGCTGGCGACACCGCGCCTGTACGCCGCACAAAAGGCCGTACGCGTTTCAATGACGTCAGATGCGCGCCAGATTACCGTATCCTTGCCCGCCGCCGATAAACGCAGCCGCGTATTTATGCTCGGCGCGCCGGAACGGGTGGTGATCGACATGCCGGTGGCGTCATTTCCGCCTGAACTGGAACATGCGCTGACGGTGATCCGCCAGAAATTCCCGTGGATTGAGGAAGGGCGCATTGCCCATTTCAGCCCGGACGTGGCGCGTATTGTGCTGACGGTGAAGGGTAAACCGGTAGTCACGCGCACCACAGAAAACGGCGTGATGAAGGTTGTTATTACCGGGGAAGGCCTCGCTGCACAAACGGCAGCGCAGGCTTTGCCTTTAGCCACCAAAGCGCCACTGGCGGAAAAACCCCTGCTGGTGATGATTGATCCCGGCCACGGCGGAAAAGACCCCGGTGCGATTGGCAACGAAGGCACATATGAAAAACACGTGGTTCTGCACATCGCCAAACGGCTGCAAACCTTGCTGGATCAGCAGCACGGCATTCACGCGGTGCTGACCCGGCAGGATGACGTTTTTATACCGCTTTATCACCGCGTCAGCCTGGCGCATCAGCACGAAGCCGACCTGTTTATTTCTATTCACGCCGACGGATTTACCAACGATCAGGTCTCCGGCGCTTCGGTTTTTGCGCTGTCAGAACACGGCGCAGGCAGCGCGATGGCGCGGTATCTTTCGCAGAGCGAGAACAGCGTCGACGTGCTGTATGACAATGATTTTAAAACCGACGATGAGTATCTGAAGGAAACGCTTTTCGACCTCGATCAGCACGAAACCATTCACCGCAGCATGGATTTCGGCAGCCATCTGGCGGCGAACATTGTCAAAGTGCATCACATGCACAGCCCGCACCCGGAGCAGGCGGGCTTCGCGGTGCTGAAATCCCCGCGCATTCCGTCGGTGCTGGTGGAAACGTCCTTCATCACCAACAAGCAGGAAGAAAAACTGCTCGGCGAACCGGTCTTTCAGGAGAAGATGGCGAGGGCGCTGGCGGAGGGCATTAACAGTTATTTTCTCAACGAAAAGAAAAATAACTTGCTGAGCTGACGTGCGGTTTAACTGATGTTTTGTAAGCTGTTTAGAGAACCCAAACATCAGATATAAATGCGGAGTGCCTGCGTTGAATAATTCCGAAATTTCCAGCCCTTTATGGCGGCTGACGGCAGCGACATTGTGTACCGGCGTGCTGGCCGGTCTCGGTGGCATGATGCTGGCGCTGATCCTGCACTACATCCAGCATCTGGCCTTCGGCTACAGCCCGGATTTCATCATCAGCAGCGAGAGCTTTTTGCAGGGCGTCAGCGAAGCCACGCGCAGCCGGCGGCTGATCGTGCTGATTATCTGTGGTGCAGTTGCCGGCGCAGGCTGGTGGGCGTTGTACCGCTGGGGAAAACCGCTGGTGAGTATTGCCGCGGCGGTCAAATCAGAAAGTCCACGTATGCCGTTTGTCAGCACGACGATTCATGCGTTGCTGCAAATCATCACCGTCGCGCTCGGTTCGCCGCTCGGACGTGAGGTCGCGCCGCGCGAAATCGGTGCGGTCAGCGCAAACTGGCTGTCGCTGCGCTTCAGGCTGACGGCGCGCGAAACGCAAATCATGATTGCCTGCGGTGCAGGCGCGGGGCTGGCGGCGGTGTATAACGTTCCGCTTGGCGGCGCGGTGTTTGTGCTGGAAGTGTTGCTCGGCGCGTTCCGCTGGCCGCTGTTGCTGCCTGCAATAGCGACATCCTCTGTTGCCGCGCTGGTAGCCTGGATCGGGCTGGGCAACGAATCGCAATATCACCTGATGCAGCTGAACACCACGCCCGCCTTGCTGGTCTGGTCAGCGGTCATGGGGCCGGTATTTGGCGTTGCGGCTTACGGGTTTACGCGGATGACCAACCGGGCGAAAGCGCAGGCCCCGCGCGATGCGCGTCTGATTATTTATAACCTGCTCAATTTTGCGTTTATCGGCATTCTGGCGGGCTGGCTTCCGCAATTACTGGGTAACGGCAAAGGCCCGGCGCAGTTAAGTTTTGATAATCAGATTACCGTGGCGCTGGCGGCAACCGTGCTGATGGGGAAGCTGGTGATTACCTGGAGCACATTACGCGCCGGGGCGCAGGGCGGATTACTGACGCCGGGATTATCCAATGGCGCATTGCTGGCCTGTATTTTGGGCGCGCTGTGGAATATTTTCTGGCCGGGAACATCGCTGGGCGCATTTGCCATTATTGGCGCGGCGGCATTTCTGGCGTCCTCAATGAAAATGCCACTAACCGCCATTGTGCTGATAATGGAGTTCACGCGGGTGGATCATGACTTCTTAATTCCGATCCTTTTTGCCGTCAGCGGGTCAGTCGCCTGCTTTACTTTATGCAGTAAAATCACGGATAAAAAATAACCAGTGCGAGGATCTGAAAAAAGATCCTCATGATCCTATTGACGGTGACCACAAATTTTTTTACATTTTGGTAACGCAAATGTTTCAGCTGTCATTATACTGAAATTATATCGCGGTAGTTTTTAAGATGTACGGGATAAGTTTTCACGAGGTGTCCGGCAACTGCCGTTAATAACACTGCGGGGAGCGCGAATGGTAAAGTCCATGTTTGGGCTGTTGATTGAAAATAACATGCTTCACCCACTGACTCGTTGTTGTTGCGTAAAAGCAAACGAGGGCAAGGCTTCCGACTCTCCAATATTAACCAAAACACTTTCAGTATATTCCTACCGCTTTTTAGAGAAGTTATCATCCACGCACCACCAACCCTGTTCTTTAACTGACTCTTTCATCCCTTTTAAAACAACTGCGAAACGCATTGGCTTTTATTCTTGCAATTTCACTGTGCGGGTCAGCGGTTTGTCATTATCGAGGATTTTACTTTCATTGAGAGTTTTATTTTCGGTGGATATGACAATGCCTCCTTGTGAACAGAAAGCAGCCAAAAGATTATCTCTTAATCACTTTGGTCTATTTTCCTCTTCACGATATTCAATGGCTGTACTTGGTCTAAAAGGAGACCAAAACCTCATTTGTTAGTGAAACATAACCGTGCGGGCATTATGCCTTAGCGTTAAGTGAATCAAACTGTAAGGTGCCACTATGGGAAGACAGAAAGCAGTGATCAAAGCTCGTCGTGAAGCAAAACGTGTAATTCGTAATGATTCACGCAGTCACCGCCAGCGCGAGGAAGAATCTGTGACGTCATTAGTACAGATGGGCGGTTTGGAATCGATTGGAATGGCTCGCGACACCCGCGACACGTCCGTCATCGAAGCGCGTACTGAAGCTCAGGGTCATTACTTATCAGCCATAGAGAATAAGCAGTTAATTTTTGCTACCGGCGAAGCAGGCTGCGGCAAAACATTTATCAGCGCTGCGAAAGCGGCAGAGGCATTAATTCACAAAGAAATCGACAGGATTATTGTTACCCGTCCGGTTCTCCAGGCCGATGAAGATCTCGGTTTCCTGCCCGGCGATATATCAGAGAAATTTGCACCTTATTTCCGTCCGGTCTACGACATTCTGTTACGTCGTCTGGGGTCTTCCTTCCTGCAATATTGTTTGCGGCCGGAAATAGGGAAGGTTGAAATTGCGCCATTCGCTTATATGCGCGGGCGTACTTTCGAAAATGCGGTGGTTATTCTGGATGAAGCCCAGAATGTCACGGCCAGTCAGATGAAAATGTTCCTGACGCGTCTCGGTGAAAACGTGACGGTTATAGTTAACGGTGATATTACCCAGTGTGATTTACCACGTGGAGTTGTATCGGGGCTCAGCGATGCACTATCCCGCTTCGAAGAAGACGAGATGGTCGGCATCATTAAGTTTGATAAACAGGACTGCGTCCGCTCTGAATTGTGCCAGAGAACGCTGAATGCCTATTCGTAATTAACCTCATTCCCATCACAATGCATCACATAATGAAAAAGGCCGCTCTTGTGAGCGGCCTTTCTTATGGGTGTTGCCTGCGGTGATAACTTTCTACAACACAATAATCAGACTACAACATAATAATCATCATATAAGCGCAGAATAATGCCAGATGCGCCGTGCCGTTCAGGACATTAGTACGGCCGGTCGAGAAGGAAATCTGGCACAAAATCAGCACCGACAGCATGACCACGATGTTCGCCGGATCCAGCCCGAAAATTAAGTTCTGGCCGGTCAGGGTGGCGATAACGGTCACCGCCGGAACGGTCAGGGAGATAGTCGCCAGCACCGAACCGAAGAACAGATTCATGGCGCGCTGAACCTGATTTTTCAGTACCGCTTTTAACGCACCCAAACCTTCAGGGGAAAGAATCAGCAGTGCCACCAGGAAACCGGTGAACTGCGCAGGTGCGTTCAGTTCAGTCAGCAGGCTTTCCAGCGGATTGGCGTTGAATTTGGTGACGGCAATAACCAGCACCAGATGCACCAGCAACCACAGTGTGTGCGTCAGATTGCTTTTTGAAGAAGGCTTTCCGTGGCCGTCTTCTTCGCCTTCATCTTCATGTTCATAGATAAACAGGCTCTGGTGCGTTTTGGTCTGAATCAGCAGGAATACGCCGTACATGGCGGAGGAAATCACCGCGACAAACAGCGCCTGCGGCGTGCTGAAATTACCGCCCGGTAAGGCGGCGGGCAGAACCAGCACGATCACCGCCAGCGGGAAAATCGCCATCAGATACTGTTTAATGCCGCCCAGATTGACGTATTGCGTCGCAAATTTACGGCCACCCAGCAGCAGGGCGACGCCCACCAGACCGGCGGTCACGATCATGATGATGGAGAATAATGTGTCACGCATCAGCGCGGGCGCGGCGTCACCGGTTGCCATCAGGGCCGAAATCAGACTGACTTCGAGGATGACCACTGAAAGGCTGAGGATGAGCGAGCCGTAGGGTTCACCTAAGCGGTGAGCCAGGACGTCGGCGTGACGCACAACGCTGAATGCGCTGGCGAGAATACCGACCAGCGCAATTAAATTGATGCCAACGACGGAGGCGAAGTTACTGCTGTTGCCCCAGAGGACGAGAACAATCAGGGCGGCAATAGGGAAAATCAGGGAGTATTCCTGATGGCGGGTTTTGATTTTTGGATGTTCCTGTGACGACACCATGATGATTATTCTCCTTATAAACACTCACGAAGTAACAACCGCCTGTCCCCGGTTGTCAGTAAAATGCATAGCAGCATAAAGATGTAACTCATTAAGTATAGTAGATAAATTAATCTGTTAACAGAAAATAATTGATGTTAGTCATAATAAAATCACTTAATCAGTGTTTACAGGTAAATAATTTGCATTAACTGTGGTTTTTTCTTTACTTAACTTTGATTGTTAATATTTTAAATTTATAAATTACAGTGAGTTATGTGTTGTTATGTTTTTAATGACGCGAATGCGTCAGTTTATGTAAATCATCGCCATACCCACAGGGTTATGATGTGAATTTTCACATTTTTGGCCCTGAAGAATTTAAAAAACAGCTTCTTCCGGCGCGATACCCAGAGGGTAGCAGCCGTCGTGATTATTGCGCGCCGGCTGCGCACGTAATGACAGCAACAAACAATTCAGTGGCGAAGATGAACCGTATAAAAAAGGTCGATCACGATAAATGACACCTCAAAAAGTCAACATTCTTACAATGTTCATAAAATAATCACTTTATTTTCGTTTTGTGATCCCCCGCAACCTTGATTGCAACGACAGAAACGAATAAGGTTTCAACAAACACGGGAATACTAAATTTCCTAAAAATTTAAACGGCGGCCTCAGCAAAATGCCGGGCTTGTCCGATAACAGGTATAACTCGCACCCACGACAGCGGAGAACACAGCGTTAACAGCATGGCATGTTCAAAAGTAAGTGGTACAGAAGGGGGAATGAATGTTAACTCGAGATTTCCTGCGTAACGCAGATTGTAAAACAGCATTCGGTAATATCGACGAATCGATGCTACTGACCCCTGAACAACGCGCCGCCTCATTAGGTTGTGCTCTGGCGCGTCGCCCCGACAACAGCCCGGTGTGGATTTTTGGCTACGGTTCACTGATGTGGAACCCGGTCTTTGATTCCGAAGAGGCGCGTCCTGCCACACTGCATGGTTATCACCGTGCATTCTGTTTACGTCTGACTTCCGGGCGCGGAACCCATGCCCAGCCGGGCCGTATGCTGGCGCTGCGCGACGGCGGAAAGACCACCGGTCTGGCGTTCCGTCTGCCGGAAGACAAACTGCATGAAGAGCTTGAGCTGCTGTGGAAACGTGAAATGGTGACCGGCTGCTACCGTCCGACGTGGTGTGAGCTTGAGCTCGACGACGGACGCAAAGTCACCGCGCTGGTGTTTATTATGGATCCGTCGCACCCGCAGTACGAAGCTGACACTGACTATCAGGTTATCGCGCCGCTGATTGCACAGGCCAGCGGACCGCTGGGCACCAACGCGCAATATCTGTTTGCGCTGGAAAAAGAGCTGAATAATTACGGCATGCGCGATGACTGCATGAGCGAGCTGGTTAAACAGGTGAGAATGTTGCTGTCGGTTTCACCCGGCTTTGATGTTCCCGGCCTGAGCTGATTTTTCCTGAAACACGCTTTTCCGCTGTGCAGGCTCCCTGCGCAGCGTTTCCTTTCTCCGCCGTTATTTTTATCTTCCTGAATTCAAACGATTAGCCTTAGTTTCCTGCTGTTATGATTTCCCTATGATACTGAAAACCCCCATTAACATCCTGTTTACTATGATTTTTTAACGAAAAGTCGGTTGCATTTGCAAAACACCTGAGCATAATCCGAATGGTTTTAATAATTATTCTCATTATCGATTGAACTTTTCAGGGAATCCTCAATGCGCGCTCAACGTGAAATTTTTCACACGCCTGTTTTCGCCCGTAAGTTGCTGCCAGTGGTGATCTCTGCCGCACTGGCGGCGGTTACGCTGCCTGCACATGCGGCCACAACAACAACACCTGCGGCTGACGCTGTTAATACGGCGTCGTCTAAAACCGGCGACACCATTACCGTCACTGCCGCACAGACCGATTTTAAAGCGGGCGGCGAGACACCGGTGCCGGCCTATCTTGACGGCGACGTCGCCAACGGCGGGCGTCTCGGCGTTCTGGGCCAGCAGGACGCCATGAATGTGCCGTTCAACGTCATCAGTTTCACCAACAAACTGATTCAGGACCAGCAAAGCCGCACGCTCGGTGATGTGCTTAATAACGACGCCAGCGTTCAGACCGGTTATGGCTACGGAAACTACGCGGAAACCTTCAACATCCGCGGGTTTGCGTTAGACGGCGAGGACATTTCCTACGGCGGCCTGTACGGCGTATTGCCGCGCCAGCTGGTGCCGATGGAACTGGCCGAGCGCGTGGAGCTGCTTAAAGGCTCCAGCGCCTTTCTTAACGGCGTACCGCCGGGCGGCACGGGCGTGGGCGGTAACGTCAACATTGAACCCAAACGCGCCACGGATACGCCAATCAACCGCGTGACTGTCGATTACACCTCATCTTCTCAGGTGGGCGGCGCGGTGGATGTCGGTCGTCGTTTTGGTGATAACAACCAGTGGGGCGTGCGCGTCAACGCCGTGAACCGTGAAGGCGAAACGGCTGTTAATGACGAACATCGCCGCCTGACCATGGGCTCGATTGGCCTCGATTATCGCGGCGATCGTTTCCGCTCTTCCTTTGATTTCGGCGTGACTAAACAGACTGTTCACGGCGGGCGTCCGGTTGTCTATCTGGGCAATGCGACCAAAGTGCCGGATGCGCCTTCAGCGACCAAAAACTACGGGCAGGATTTTGCTTCCAGTAATCTGGAAAATGAATTCGGTATGCTGAAAGCCGAATACGACGTGGCAGACGACTGGACCGTTTACGGCGCGGTCGGTATGAACCATGACCGTGAATACGGTAACTACAGCTCTCCGACGCTGAAAGATGACAACGGCAACGCCACGATGGGGCGCCTCACCGTGCCTTACGTCTCTGACAGCGTTGCCACGCAGGCGGGCGTTCGCGGCAAATTCGACACCGGCTTTATCAGCCACAGCGTGAATCTGGGCATGTCGAGCGTGTACCGTAAATACAAAACCGCGTACACCATGTCGGCATCGTCGATTAATACCAATATTTATGATCCGGTTGACGCCAGCTCTCCGGCCACTTTGTATGCGGGCGGCAGCATGGGCGATCCGGCGCTGCGCAACCGTGTCCAGAACGTCGGCGTGTCGGTTTCCGATACCTTATCGATGCTCGACGACCGTCTGCAACTGATTGCCGGTCTGCGCCGCCAGAACGTCATCGTGAAGGATTACAGCTACACCGGCACCGAAACTGACTCCTTTGAGCAGATGAAAGTCACGCCAGCTTTTGGCCTTGTGGTGAAACCGTGGGAACACGTTTCCTTCTACGCGAATCACATCGAAGCCTTGCAGGCCGGTGAGGTGTCAGGCACCACGTACAACGGCAAAGTTGTCACCAATGGCGGTCAGGCGTCCGGCATTGAAACCTCCAAACAGGATGAAGTTGGCGTAAAAACCGACTTTGGCCGCGTCGCGGGCACATTGTCTCTTTATCAGATTAAGAAACCGGTCGGCATGTACCGCGCCACCGGCGACACCTATGAATACGGCACCTACGGTGAAGTCCGTAACCGTGGCGTAGAGCTGAACGTATTTGGCGAACCGGTGCTGGGCGTGCGTCTGAACGGCAGCGTGACCTGGATGAACCCGGAAATGACCCAAACGCAGGACGGCGCTTACAACGGCAAAGATGCGGTGGGTATTCCGCGTTACCAGTGGGTGCTTGGCGGCGAATGGGATATTCCCGGCGGCAGCGGTGTGACGGCGCTCGGCAAAGTGATCCGCTCCGGGTCGCAATATGCCGATGAAGAAAACAGCCTGAAAGTGGACGGCTGGACGCGTCTGGATCTCGGTTTGCGTTACGTGATGCCGGTCGGCCAGAACACGCTGACATGGCGTGCCAATCTGGAAAACGTCACCAACGAGAAATACTGGGCATCCGCGACGGGCGGTTATCTGACGCAGGGCGACCCGCGTGAATTTAAGCTCTCCGCGACCTACGACTTCTGATTTTGACTCACTCCCTTTCCTGTATCGGGGAAGGGAGTTTTTTCCCGTATTTTGTTCAGTAACAATCCCCGGTCAACGCCCGTCCTGACTCATTAATAACCAATCAGATAACGTTATGCGAAATATGCATAACGATAGTATTTATCAGACTTTCTGGTAGGTTGAAGAAACTTTACACTAATAAGACGTTAGCAATTTCGCTACATTGGAGAGTGTTTCTTGATGAAAGCTTTATTACCGTCCGTCCTGTTTACGGCTATTGCGGCTACTTTCTCTGTGCAGGCTGCCACGCCGCCGGACACCCTGGTTATTGCGCAATCCATTGATGACACCTCCAGTTTTGACCCGGCTCAGGGTTTTGAGCTGACGACGATTCAGGCTTTCAACAGTATTTATCAGCGTCTGGTGCAGTCAGACCCGAATAATCCTATCGATTTAAAACCGACGCTGGCGACCTCGTGGGAAGCGGCGAAAGACAACCGCAGCCTGACGTTTACACTGTCGCCAAAAGCGGTGTTTGCCAGCGGTAATCCGCTGACCGCCGATGACGTTATTTTCTCGCTGTCGCGCGTGGTGAAGCTGAACCTTGAGCCTTCATTCATCCTGACGCAGCTGGGCTGGACCGACAAAAACGTCGATACCTTCCTGACTAAAATCGATGATCATCACGTCAAAATCAGCTGGACCGCCGATGTCAGCCCGTCATTCGTGCTGAGCCTGCTGTCTGCGCCGGTGTCTTCCATCGTTGACAGCAAACTGGTGAAAACCAATGCCGCCGCTGACGATCTCGGTCACCAGTGGCTGAGCAACCATTCCGCCGGTTCCGGCCCGTACCAGATCCGTAACTATATTCCGCATGAAGTGGTGATTCTTTCCGCGAACCCGACCTCACCGGAAGGCGCGCCGAAGCTGAAAACCATTCTGATTAAAAACGTGCCGGATCCGGCTGCACGCCGCCTGCTGATTGAACAGGGTGATGCCGATATTGCGCGTAACCTCGGTTCTGACCAGATGGCCGCGCTCGAAGGCAAGAAGGGCGTGAAGCCGCTGGCGATCCCTTATGCTTCCTTGTATTTCCTGCAATTTAACGCCAAAGCCTCTCCGGCGCTGGGCAATCCGGCTTTCTGGGAAGCGGCACGTTACCTGTTTGACTACAATCATATCGCACATGATCTGATGAAAAATCAGTTCCAGGTGCATCAGGCATTCCTGCCGGAAGGTTACCTCGGCGCGGTAAATGACACGCCGTACACCTATGATCCGGCCAAAGCCAAAGCGATTCTGGCTAAAGCGGGTCTGACGAATGTGAGCTTTACGCTCTCCACGTCCAACCAGCCACCGTATCTGGACATCGCGCAGGCCTTGCAGGCCAGCTTTGCGCAGGGCGGCGTGACCGTGAAACTGGATCCGGGCTTAAGCCAGCAGATTTCTACCAAAGTGAAAGCACACGATTACGACGCCTACATGTCTTCGTGGGGCCCGGATTACTTTGACCCGAACACCAATGCCTCTGCGTTTGCGTTCAACCCTGAAGATGGCAGCAAAACGCTGGCATGGCGTGCTAACTGGTCGATTCCTGCGCTGAACAAACTGACGCTGGCCGCTATTGCAGAGCCCGATCAGGCAAAACGCGTGGCGGATTACCGTCAGCTGCAACTCGAAGTGCAGAAAAACTCACCGTTTGTCGTGGGTTTGCAGGCGAAAAGCCTGATTGCCGTGCGTGACAACATTAAAGGATATGTTCAGGGCATCAACCCGGACATGGTCTTCTACAGCAAGGTCACTAAGTAATGACAGACAGTTCAACGCCCGCCGGATTCGTCCGGCAGGGTTGGCGCTGGTCAGGCCGTTTGCTGACCGGCGTGATTTCGCTGGCGCTGACGTTGCTCGGTTTGCTGGCGTTCACCTTTACGCTTTCCCATCTCGCCCCGATTGACCCGACGTTGCAGGTCGCGGGCGATCACGCCAGTGAAGCCACCTACGCGCAGGTTCGTCGCGATCTGGGGCTGGATCAGTCGGTTCCCGTGCAGTTCGCCAAGTATCTGGATCACCTCGCGCATGGCGATATGGGGATTTCCCGTATCACCGCGCAGCCGGTCGCCAGCGATCTGATGCGTACCTTTCCGGCGACGGTAGAACTGGCAACCTGTTCCATCTTGCTGGGGGGAACGCTGGGAATTTTGCTGGCGCTGCTGGCCGTGTGGAAACCCGGAAGCTGGCTGGATAACATTGCCCGGTTTGTTTCGCTGCTCGGTTATTCCGTGCCGATTTTCTGGTTAAGTCTGCTCGGCCTGCTGCTGTTTTACGCCGTGCTGCACTGGGCGGGCGGCCCCGGACGGCTCGACGATTTGTACATGTACACCATGACGCCGCGCACCGGTTTTGTGCTGATTGATACCTGGCTTTCCGGCGACCGTGACATGTTCTACAACGCGATCAGCCATTTATGGTTACCGGTGACGGTGCTGGCGATGCTGTCGATGGCCGGGATTACGCGCCTTTTGCGTGCGTCCATGCTGGGCGAAATGAACAAAGAATACGTGATTCTTGCGCGCTCAAAAGGCGCGGGCAGGGTGCGCGTGTTGCTATGCCACGTCTTTCCGAACGTGCTGGGTACGCTGATTACTGTGCTCACCTTGTCCTATGCCAGCCTGCTGGAAGGGGCGGTACTGACGGAAACGGTGTTTGCCTGGCCGGGCGTCGGACGTTACCTGACCACTGCGCTGTTTGCGGCGGATACCCCGGCCATTCTCGGCGCTACATTGCTGATCGGCACCTGTTTCGTGCTGCTCAATGCGCTGGCTGACGCCCTTACTTATTTGCTCGATCCGCGGACCCGGTAGTTTTCGCTTATGACTCAACAAATGATCCCTGAACAACCGGCGCAGGTTGACGCCGGGGCTAACGTCTGGAAGCCCGCGCGCCGCATCACTGCGCTCTCGGTCGGCCTGGTGCTGGTGGCGATTCTGGTGCTGACCGCGCTGCTCGCACCGCTGCTTGCGCCTTTTGATCCCAATATTCAGCACATCGAATTACGCCTGCTGCCGCCGTCCGGCGCGCACTGGCTGGGCACGGACGGCTTTGGCCGCGACCTGCTTTCCCGCGTGATTTACGGCGCGCGTCCGACGCTGCTGCTGGTGTCGCTCATCCTGATCCTGACCATTCCGGTGGGGCTGCTCATCGGCATCAGCGCCGGTTACATCGGCGGCTGGTACGAGCGCATTCTGATGCGACTGACTGACATCGTGATGTCATTGCCGAGTCTCGTCATGGCACTGGCACTTGTCGCTATTATGGGGCCGGGGCTGATGAACGGCGCGCTGGCGCTGGCCTTCACCAGCTGGCCGCCGTTTGCGCGTCAGGCGCGGGCGGAAACGCTGGCGCTGCGTCGTAGTGATTATCTGGCGGCGGCGAGAATGCAGGGCATCGGCGGTTTGCGTCTGATGTTCGGCCATATTCTGCCGCTGTGTCTGCCCAGCGCGGTCGTGCGTGCGGCGCTCAGCCTCGGCGGCATCATTCTGGCGTCTGCCGGTCTGGGTTTCCTCGGTATGGGCATTCAGCCACCGACCGCCGAATGGGGTTCGATGGTTGCCGAAGGCAGTAAAGTGATTTTCGACCAGTGGTGGGTAGCGGCTGCGCCGGGTGGCGCAATTCTGTTTGCAAGTCTGGCTTTCAACCTGCTGGGCGACGGCCTGCGTGACAAAATGGATCCACGACATGGCAACTGATGCTCAAACGCTTCATCAGCAACACAATCAACAGAAGACGCAACATACCGACCGGCTGACGGCGAAAGATCTCACCATTTATCTGCCGGGTGAACGCCCGCTGGAACTGGTGAAATCGCTCTCATTCAGCGTCGGGCAGGAACGTGTGGCGCTGGTGGGGGAATCGGGGTCCGGTAAATCCCTGACCGCGCGTGCCCTGATGGGATTACTGCCGCACCCGTGCAAGCTGCGCGCTTCTGAGCTGACGCTCGGTGACCATGATCTGACCACGCTGAAAGAACGCGAGTGGAGCCGTCTTCGCGGGAACCGTGTGTCGATGGTCATGCAGGATCCGAAACACGCGCTGAATCCGACGCAGAAAATCGGCAAACAGGTGGAAGAACCGCTGCGCCTGCATACGCGCCTTGGCCGCAAAGAGCGGCAGGAAAAAGTCGCCGATATGCTGAACGCCGTCGGCCTGCCAAATCCGGCCTTCCTACAACAACAATATCCGCATCAGCTTTCCGGCGGGATGGGCCAGCGCGTGATGCTGGCGATTGCGCTGATCAACGATCCGCAATGGCTGATTGCCGATGAACCCACGTCTGCGCTGGATTTCGACATGCGCGAACAGGTTCTCGGGCTGATTGAACGGCTGGTGGAACAGCGCAATATGGGACTGATTCTTATCAGCCACGACCTGCAACAGGTTGCGCACCACTGCGAGCGCGTACTGGTGATGTACAAAGGCGAGTTGCTGGATGAACTGCCGGCAGACCAGCTGGCGCAGGCCACGCATCCGTATACGCATACGCTGTGGTCATGCCGTCCGAGCAAATTTACGCACGGAGAACGCCTGCCGGTGCTGGATCGCGCACTGCTGGCGTCACTGAAAAAGGAACCTCGCCATGACTGAAATTGTTGCGGAACTGGACAAGCTGAGCGTTTCGCACCGTCAGGGTTACGAAGTGCGTACCGTGGTGCATAACGTCAGCCTGACGATTAACAAAGGCGAATGTTTCGGTCTGGTCGGGCCGTCCGGCTGCGGTAAATCCTCTTTACTGTGGGTGCTCGCCGGGCTGAACGGCAACTGGGATGGCAGCCTGACGCTGCTGGATCACAAAGTGAAACCGGGCAAACCCTTTACCGGCAGTCTGCGCCGCGATGTGCAGATGGTATTTCAGGATCCGTATGCCTCGCTGCACCCGAAACATAAGCTGCTGCGCACGCTGGCGGAGCCGCTGAAAATCCTCAAAGAGCAGGATATCGAACAGAAAATTGCCGAAGGTTTCCGTCAGGTAGGGCTGGATCCGGCGCTGATGAACCGCTATCCGCACCAGCTTTCCGGCGGCCAGCGTCAGCGCGTGGCGATTGTGCGTGCGCTGTTGCTCAAACCCAAACTGCTGCTGCTCGATGAACCGACCTCCGCGCTGGACATGTCGGTACAGGCGGAAATCCTCAATCTTCTCAATGACCTGAAAGCGAACAGCGATCTGACCATGATATTGGTGAGCCACGATGCGGATGTGATTGATCATATGTGTGATCGCGCGGTGCATATGGCGAAGGGGTATGTGTTGAGCTGAAGCTTGAGCCGCCTTGCTCCTCCCCCTGCGAAGGGGGAGGTCGGGAGGGGGTTTAGCAGGCAACTGAGCAGCTAAAACCAACACCCCATCCCGGCCTTCCCCTCGTGAGAGGGGAAGGAGCAAAATCCGTCCTGCTGTTTTTTCTCATCAAGTCTGTTTAAGTCTTCTTAATCTATTTTATTAAAATACATAGCTTTATTTCATGGTTCTGGCCTTGACGTTGCCCCTCTACACTCGAAAAAACTGTCTTTTCACCTGTGGAGATCGACCTCAATGAAAGTACGTGTTCCTTCCCTGTTATTCCTGCTGATGATGGCCGTGACCCGCGTGGATGCGGCGACGCCAAAAGATACGCTGGTCGTTGCGGGTTCGCTTGAAGGCATTATCAGCCTCGATCCGGCGGAAAGTTTTGAAACCGTCAGCTCCGGCAATCTGGTTAACCTTTATCAGCAACTGGTGCAGTCCGACCGGCAGCATCCCGATAAGCTCGACCCGGACGCCGCTGCCAGCTGGCAGCCGGGGCCGGACGCGCACAGTCTGATCTTCACCCTCAAGCCTGGCCAGAAATTTTCCAGCGGCAATCCGGTGACGGCCGACGATGTGATTTATTCGTTTACCCGCGTGGTGAAACTCAATAAAAGCCCGTCGTTTATTCTCGGTGAACTGGGCTGGACGCCGGATAACGTGGACGGCAATCTGAAAAAAATCGCGGACGACAAAGTGCAGCTTAGCTGGCCGGCCGATATCGGCAGCGGGCTGGTGCTGAGCATTCTTTCCGCGCCGGTCGCCGGGATTGTGGACAGCAAATTGCTGAAAGAGCACGTCGATCAGAATGATTTCGGCAACAGCTGGCTGCGTTCACGCTCTGCGGGCAGCGGCGCGTTTGAAGTGCGTAACTATGTGCCGCACGAAGCACTGATCTTCAAACGTAACCCGAATGCCAAACCGCTGGCGAAGATTGAGAATGTGCTGTTTAAAAATGTGGGCGATCCGTCAACGCGCCGTCTGCTGGTGCTGAATGGCGATGCGGACGTGGCTTACGATTTGGGGGCGGATCAGTTCAGCTCGCTGCAAAAAGAGAAGGGCGTTCATGTGGCGCAATTCCCGGCGGCCAAAGTGTTCTATCTGGCGTTTAACGTGGGCGATACCACACAACCCGCGCTGGCAAACCCTGCGCTGTGGGAAGCGGCACGCTGGCTGGTCGATTATCAGGGGATTTCGACCGACCTGCTGAAAGGCCAGTACGGTATTCATCAGACTTTCCTGCCGGACGGTCTGGCGGGCGCGATTGACGATCAGCCGTTTAAATACGATGTCGCCAAAGCCAAAGCGATTCTGAGCAAAGGCGGGATTGCGCCGGGCACCAAAATCGATTTAATCGTGATCAACCAGCCGCCGTATTCAGATATTGCGCAGGCATTGCAGGCCAGTTTTGCCAAAGCGGATGTCAATTTAGTGGTGCATCCGCTGGTGGAAAGCGACGTGCTGACCCGCATGCGTGCGCATAAATTCCAGTCGATCTTCACCTACTGGGGCGCGGATTACCTCGACCCGAACACTAACGCCAGCACCTTCGCTTATAACGTGCCAAACGGCCCGAAAACGCTGGCGCAACGTATTCAGTGGGTGATCCCGGAAATCAGTAAACAAACGCGTGCCGCAGCGGCGGAATCTGATCCGACCAAACGCAAAGCGCTGTACGCCGGTTTACAACGCGAACTGCAAAAGAACTCGCCGTTTGTGGTGGCGCTGCAAAGCAAATTGCTGGTGGCCATCCGCGATAACGTGAAAGGCGCAAGCCAGAACGTGGCGGGGAGCCAGTTGTATCTGGATACAGTGACGAAGGAATAAGGGGGGCCTTATGATCCCGTGTTCCTGAATATTGTGAAAATTTCGGTTTCGCACGAACGGTGATTACTCGGCAACAATGGTCGAAACCGACCAAAGGAGGAAAGTGCTTTTCCTCCTTTGGATTCCTCCACGCTTTTTTACTCCGCGTTACCACCATCACGACGGACATGTTCCTTTGCATTTGTGAGTGGCGCAAATCCTGGCGCTCCGCGCTGCCTTCTCTCGGTCCCCAAGCCTGAAGTCTCGGGGCCGCTCCGTTCAGCAGGATTTTGAGCGCGCCATTAAGCTTTAAAAATGCGAAGCCTGAAGCTCTTTTGTCCTAGTATTATCTCATTCCCCGAAAGTCTTAAGGCTTCAATGCAAATCAACCTGATATGGCAAAAAACCGGCGCGGTGTGCTTCGCCCTCGGCGGAATTCTGTATTTACTGGCGGAAAAAATCAGTTCCACGGGCTGGCAGGATCCTTCCTATTCTTATCTGCATAATTACATCAGCGATTTGGGTATTGCCTCGTGTGGCATGACGCCCGACGGGCGCGACATTTGCTCACCGCTGCATAACGTGATGAACGCCGGTTTTGCGGCAGAAGGCATTCTGTTCTTTATAGCTTGCTGGCTGCTACGCCCGTTATTCAGCGCTCCGGGTCGCCACGTATTTCTCTTTTCAGGCTTTCTGCATGCCATCGGCGGCGTGCTGATTGCACTGTTCCACAGCGGTGGCAGTACGGGCGGCGTGACGGTTCATCAGGCGGGCGCGGTGCTGGCGATTGCGGGCGGCAATGTGTGTTTGCTGTCAGCGGGCTGGATGAAATTGCACAGTACAGGATGGCGGGCATTTTCACTTTTCAGCCTGGCGCTGGGCTGTACCGGGCTGATCAGTATGGTGACAATCTCGTTCGACATTCTGCCCACCGGGCTTATCGAGCGGATGTCCGTTTATCCCATCACGTTCTGGCAGATATTCACCGGATTGTGGATCCCGACGTTCAGAAAGCAAAGCGCGTGAAAACCAAAAATTTCACCGTTTCGTTGTAAATTGATACTCTTAGCCCGCCAATGTTCAGACCACTGAGACCCTATGAGCCTGAAAGCCCTCAATCTTGAAACCCTGCAAAAGAGCGACCTGATTAATTTGCTGATTGCCATTCCCGCCGGGATTGTCGCCGCGCTGGTCACTATTGCGTTTCGTGGGGCGATTTCCGGCATCAACGGTCTGATGTTTACCGACGGCGGCGATATCACCAAAGCGTTCAGCGAATACCCGCGAATAGTCTGGCCGGTGATCACCACGGCGGGCGGTGTGATTGCCGGATTCATTTTGCTGTGGGCGCTGCGCCACGAAAGCAAGCACGGCAAGATGCCGGATTATCTCGATGTGATTGACCGGCGTTTACCGGGGATCCCGGTGGTCAGCACACTGCTGCGCGGGTTCTCGTCACTGGCGAGTATTGCCAGCGGCGGTTCTATCGGGCGTGAAGGCGCGATGGTGCAGCTTTCCGCGCTGAGCGGCAGTCTGCTCGGGCGGTTCTCGCGTTTTCAGGGCGTTCATCAGTCCGACATTATTGCCATGGCCGCCGCGGGCGGGCTGGCGGCGGTGTATCACGCGCCTTTCGCGGGTGCGTTGTTTGTGGCCGAAATCGCGTTTGGCGTGACTGCCGTTCAGCGGCTGATCCCGCTGTTTATTTCCGCGTCGGTGGCGGTGCTGACCGTGCGTTCCCTGACCGATTACGCACCGCTTTATCTGTATTCTTCCGTGTCGTTCAGCCCGTCGTTTGGCGCGATTTTCACGGTGCTGTTTATCGGTGTGGCGACGGGCATTCTCGGGCCGTTATTCATTTCATCCATCGATAAAGTCCGCGACTGGATGAAACCCATTTCGCATCCGGCGCTGCGCCTCGGGCTGGGGGGGCTGGGCGTCGGGCTGGTGGCGATGATCTCGCCGCTGGTGCTGGGAAACGGTTTTGAAGTGATCGATTTGATCCTCAATAACGGCGATTTACAGACGCCGCTGCTGGTGTTGCTGGTGCTGAAAATCGTGGCGACGGCGATCACTATCGGTTCCGGTGCGGTCGGCGGTTTGTTTACGCCGTCGCTGCTGATCGGCGCGGCGGGCGGGGCGCTGGTGTGTACTTTTCTGCAATGGCTGGGGTTTGATCCCGGTCCTGTCGGGTTATATGCCGCCATCGGCATGAGCGCACTGCTGGCGGCGACCAGCCATGCGCCGCTGATGTCGATCATGATGGCGTTTGAAATGACGCTCAACAGTTCGCTGTTATTCCCGCTGATGCTGGCAACGGCGATTTCTTACGTGGTCGCCTCGCGGCTGAAAGTGGGCGGAACCTATCCGGTGCTGGCGCGGCACAACGCGCGCTTTGCCGCCAAAAATGCGTTTGAATACAGCACGGTGGCCTCGCTGATTACGCCGTGCTCAAAAATGTACGTCGACGCCACGCTTTCGGAAGTGGTGAGTGAAGGGCTGAAACAGCGCACGCGCTATGTGTACGTGGTGGACAGAGAAGAGCGTTTTCTCGGCGTGGTGCCGACCAACGTGGTCGCCAGCGGGATTATTGACGGCAGCCTGAAAGCCGGCAGCGCGATTGATCCGTTTATCGAACAGGAATTTACCACGCTCTTCCAGCACGCCAGTTACGAACAGGCCTGGGCGATGTTCAGCAATTCACCGCTCGAACGCCTGCCGGTGCTGGAAAACGCCGAATCACGCCGTTTGCTGGGCGTGATCACCAAAGCCGCATTGCTTAATAAAGCCAAAGACTTCCTGTAACCGCGCCATCAGCTAACCGTCGTCGCGGCGTTTAAACGCGTACCAGCCCGCAAGCAGGGTGAATAACCCGACAATCACCACCAGCAGGATAAAACCGTGGTGATTGCCGGCGAGCGGAATTCCTCCCACGTTCATGCCGAAAAAGCCCGCCACAATGTTGATGGGCAACGCCAGCACGGTAATGACAGTCAGCACATACAGCGTCCGGTTGCTTTGTTCCATCTGGCGCGAAGTGATCTCTTCCTGAAGCAGGCGGATACGCTCGGTCAGCGCAATCAGGTCATTGAGTACAACGGAAAACTCTTCGGCAAACTGACGTAAATCCTGCACCACGCCGGGCGCAATCCAGGCCGGAGGGCGGTTGAGCAGGCGGAAAAGCGCCGTCGGTTCCGGGGCGAGTAAACGCTGGAAGCGCAAAAGCATCCGCCGTAAACGCCCCAGATTGGCGCGGTTCTTTTTGACGTGATGGCTCAGCAGACGCTCTTCGATGGTGTCCACGTACTGATTGGCGCGGCGTACGATCTGTTCCAGCAAATCTTCCTGTTCTTCCAGCAGATGCACCAGCAGCGCGGTCGGCGAACCGATGTTCAGCGTTTCCAGCCGTTTAAACAAACGCTCGATGAGCCTCACCGGTTTATGCCGCGCCGTCACCACCAGTTGCTGATGGCAACTGAGCCACAGCGTCGAGGATTCATCGCTGGTTTCGTTGGGGTGAAAAATGACGTCGTTGAGCACGGCCAGCAGGGTGTCATCAAGCCGCTCTATGCGCGTACTGCGCGACCCTTCGCGGATTTCTTCAAAGAAAACCTCGCCGACGGCGAAGTGTTTTTTCAGCCATTTTTCTGACATGGCGTGGTTGAGATTGACGTGGATCCAGACAAATCCTTTGTCGTGACAGATTTCCTGATAGGCCTCCTGCACCTGTTTGGAAGAAACGCGTTCGGGTTGCCTGTCGGGGCGAAAAACGAAGCCGTAAATCATACCGGTCACTTCATCGTTGAAATTAAGTACGGCGGGTTTTTCTGTCTGCATGAAGAGGTTCTGGTGGCTAAAAACAGGTGTCCCCATTACGCCAGCAATCCGGATAAATACAATAACCGGACTGCTAATTTCACAATTCTGTCATATTCCCCGCGCCTTACCCCCAATTTTCCAGTCCGGCCTCAAAGTTGACTGATTTCCCAAAGTTATTAATTTTATTTATTAATAATCAATGAATTATACAAAAACCAAAGAGTACCTCTTTGGGGGTATTTCTCGCTGTATAAATATTTACATGACGGCGGGGCGTTGATCGCAATCAAGTAGCACGCCCCCGCGCGTGAATACCCTGAGGCTACTTTGAGCAATGAAGTTGTATTCCCCGCCATTCACATAATGACAAAGCGCCTCAGGCCTTTGCACAGGAGAGTCCCGGATGAGCAAGTTTCTTGACCGGTTTCGCTATTTCAAACAGTTAGCTGAACCTTTCGCTGACGGCCACGGCCAGACGCTGAATACCAATCGTGACTGGGAAGACGGCTACCGCAGCCGCTGGCAGCACGACAAAGTGGTCCGTTCCACGCACGGTGTTAACTGCACCGGTTCATGCAGCTGGAAGATTTACGTCAAAAACGGCCTGGTCACCTGGGAAACCCAGCAGACCGATTATCCGCGAACCCGTCCGGACCTCCCGAACCACGAACCCCGTGGCTGCCCGCGCGGTGCCAGCTATTCCTGGTATCTCTACAGCGCCAACCGCCTGAAATATCCGCTGATGCGCAAAAAGCTGATTCAGCTGTGGCGCGAAGCCAAACTGACCTACAGCGATCCGGTGGATGCCTGGGGTTCGATTGTTAATCAGCCTGAAAAAGCCAAAGAATACAAAGCGGCGCGCGGACGCGGCGGTTTTGTCCGTTCGAGCTGGCAGGAAGTGAATGAGCTGATTGCGGCGTCCAACGTCTATACCGCCAAAACCTTCGGCCCTGACCGCATTATCGGTTTCTCGCCAATTCCGGCGATGTCGATGGTGTCTTACGCGTCCGGCGCGCGTTATCTGTCGCTGATTGGCGGCGTGTGTCTGAGCTTCTACGACTGGTATTGCGATTTGCCACCGGCTTCGCCGATGACCTGGGGCGAGCAGACCGACGTGCCGGAATCCGCTGACTGGTACAACTCTTCTTATATTATTGCCTGGGGTTCCAACGTTCCGCAGACCCGTACGCCGGACGCCCACTTCTTCACCGAAGTGCGCTACAAAGGCACCAAAACGGTGGCGATCACCCCGGACTACGCTGAAATCGCCAAACTGTGCGACCAGTGGCTGGCACCAAAACAAGGCACCGACAGCGCGCTGGCGCTGGCAATGGGCCATGTGATCCTCAAATCCTTCCACGTTGACGCGCCAAGCCAGTATTTCACCGACTACGTGCGCCGTTACACCGACATGCCGATGCTGGTGATGCTCGAACCGCGCGAAGACGGCTCTTATGCCGCAGGCCGTATGCTGCGTGCGTCCGATCTGGTGGACAACCTCGGGCAGGAAAACAACCCGCAGTGGAAAACCATCGCCTTTGATGAAAACACCGGCGAGCTGGTTTCTCCGCTGGGTTCTATCGGTTACCGCTGGGGCGAAAAAGGCCAGTGGAATCTGGAATCACGCGAAGGCAAAGACCATAAAGACGTCAGCCTGCAACTGAGCCTGCTGGATAATCACGATGAAGTCGTGAACGTTGGTTATCCGTACTTCGGAGGCGAAGTCAGCGAACATTTCAACAGCGTGGCGCTGGATGAAATTCTGATGCACAAACTGCCGGTGAAACGCCTTCAACTGGCGGACGGCACCACCGGTCTGGTGGCGAGCGTTTATGACCTGACGCTGGCGAACTACGGCATCGAACGTGGCCTGAATGATGAAAACTGCGCGCAAAGCTTTGACGAAATCAAAGCCTACACGCCAGCCTGGGCAGAAAAAATCACCGGCGTTTCGCAGCAAAACATCGTGCGTATCGCTAACGAATTTGCCGATAACGCCAACAAAACTCACGGTCGTTCGATGATTATCGTGGGTGCCGGGATGAACCACTGGTATCACCTCGACATGAACTACCGTGGCCTGATCAACATGCTGATTTTCTGCGGTTGTGTCGGTCAGAGCGGCGGCGGCTGGGCTCACTACGTCGGTCAGGAAAAACTGCGTCCGCAAACCGGCTGGCAGCCGCTGGCGTTTGGCCTCGACTGGCAGCGTCCGCCACGCCACATGAACAGCACCTCGTTCTTCTATAACCACTCCAGCCAGTGGCGTTATGAAACCGTCGCGCCGCAGGAACTGTTGTCCCCGCTGACGGATAAATCCAAATTCACCGGCAGCATGATTGATTTCAACGTGCGCGCCGAACGTATGGGCTGGTTGCCGTCTGCGCCGCAGCTCAACGTTAACCCGCTGCACATCGCGGAACAGGCGAAAGCCGCCGGTCAGTCTCCGGCAGATTTCACCGTCGCAGCCCTGAAAGACGGCAGCGTGCGTTTCGCCGCGGAGCAACCGGACAATCCGCAGAACTTCCCGCGTAACCTGTTCGTCTGGCGCTCTAACCTGCTGGGTTCTTCCGGTAAAGGCCACGAGTACATGCTGAAATATCTGCTGGGCACCGAACACGGTATTCAGGGAGAAGATTTGGGCATTCAGGGCGGCGTGATGCCGGAAGAAGTCGAATGGCAGGCGCAGGGCGGTGAAGGCAAACTGGATCTGGTGGTGACACTCGATTTCCGTATGTCCAGCACCTGTCTGTATTCCGACATCGTTCTGCCGACCGCAACCTGGTATGAAAAAGACGACATGAATACCTCGGATATGCATCCGTTTATTCATCCGCTGTCTGCGGCGGTGGATCCGGCGTGGGATTCTAAAAGTGACTGGGAAATCTACAAAGGCATCGCCAAAGAGTTCTCACGGGTGTGCGTCGGGCATCTGGGCGTGGAAACCGACGTGGTCACGCTGCCAATCCAGCACGATTCTGCCGCCGAACTGGCGCAGCCGCTGGGCGTGGAAGACTGGAAAAAAGGCGAATGCGACCTGATCCCGGGACGCACCGCGCCGCATCTGATGACCGTTGAACGCGATTATCCGAATACGTACGAACGTTTCACCTCAGTCGGACCCTTGCTGGAAAAACTCGGTAATGGCGGTAAAGGCATCAGCTGGAACACCGACAGTGAAGTTGAGCTGCTGAAAAAGCTGAACTACACCAAGGCCGATGGCGCAGCGAAAGGGCGTCCGTGCATCGAAACGGCCATCGACGCGGCCGAAGTGATCCTGACGCTGGCACCGGAAACCAACGGTCAGGTTGCCGTGAAAGCCTGGGCGGCGCTGAGTGCCAACACCGGCCGCGACCACACGCATCTGGCGCTCAATAAAGAAGACGAGAAAATCCGCTTCCGCGATATTCAGGCTCAGCCGCGCAAAATCATCTCCAGCCCGACCTGGTCTGGTCTGGAAGACGAACACGTTTCTTACAACGCCTGTTACACCAACGTGCATGAGCTGATCCCATGGCGCACGCTGTCAGGCCGTCAGCAGATTTATCAGGATCACGAATGGATGCGTGCCTTCGGTGAAAGCCTGCTGGTTTACCGTCCGCCAATCGACACCCGCGCGGCGCAGCCGTTGCTGAATGCGAAACCGAACGGTAACCCGGAAATGGCGCTGAACTTCCTGACGCCGCACCAGAAATGGGGCATTCACTCCACCTACAGCGACAACCTGCTGATGCTGACCTTAGGTCGCGGCGGCCCGATTGTCTGGCTCAGTGAAGACGATGCGACAAAACTGGGTATCGAAGACAACGACTGGATTGAAGCTTTCAACGCCAACGGCTCACTGAGCGCCCGTGCGGTGGTCAGCCAGCGCGTACCGGCAGGGATGACCATGATGTATCACGCGCAGGAACGTATCGTGAACATTCCGGGCTCCGAAATCAGCCAGCAGCGCGGCGGTATTCACAACTCCGTGACCCGCGTTTGTCCGAAACCGACGCACATGATCGGCGGTTACGCGCAGCTGTCTTACGGTTTCAACTATTACGGCACCGTCGGTTCTAACCGCGATGAGTTCGTGATTGTTCGCAAAATGAACCGCATCGACTGGTTAGACGATGAAGGTAACGATTACGTGCAGGCCGCAGTGCTCCCTAAAAAAGGTCAGGAGAAAGCCCAATGAAAATTCGTTCACAAGTCGGCATGGTGCTGAACCTCGACAAATGCATTGGCTGCCACACCTGTTCTGTGACCTGTAAAAACGTCTGGACCAGCCGCGAAGGGATGGAATACGCGTGGTTCAATAACGTCGAAACCAAACCGGGCCTGGGTTATCCGCACGACTGGGAAAATCAGGAAAAATGGAAGGGCGGCTGGATCCGTAAAATCAACGGCAAATTGCAGCCGCGTATGGGCAACAAAGCCAACCTGCTGCATAAGATTTTCGCCAACCCGCATATGCCGGAAATTGACGATTATTACGAACCGTTTGATTTCGATTATCAGCATCTGCACACCGCGAAAGACGGTAAACATCAGCCGGTGGCGCGTCCGCGCTCCCTGCTGACCGGCAAACGCATGAAGAAAATCGTCGGCGGCCCGAACTGGGAAGACGATTTAGGCACCGAGTTCAGCAAGCGTTCTGCCGACCAGAACTTTGCCAATATGCAGAAAGAAATGTACGGCGAGTTCGAAAACACCTTCATGGCGTACCTGCCACGTTTGTGCGAACACTGCCTGAACCCGGCGTGCGTGGCGACCTGTCCGAGCGGTGCGATTTATAAACGCGGCGAAGACGGCATCGTGCTGATTGATCAGGACAAATGCCGCGGCTGGCGCATGTGCCTGACCGGCTGCCCGTACAAAAAAATCTACTTCAACTGGAAAAGCGGCAAATCAGAAAAATGTATTTTCTGTTATCCGCGCATCGAAGCCGGCCAGCCAACGGTCTGTTCCGAAACCTGCGTAGGCCGCATCCGCTACCTCGGCGTGGTGTTGTATGACGCCGACCGTATTGCAGAAGCCGCCTCGGTAGAAAACGAAAAAGACCTGTACGAAAGTCAGATGAGCATTTTCCTGGATCCGAACGATCCGGAAGTGATTGCGCAGGCTGAGATCGACGGCATTCCGCTCTCCGTGATGGACGCCGCGCGTCAGTCACCGGTTTACAAAATGGCGATTGAGTGGAAGCTGGCGCTGCCTCTGCACCCGGAATACCGCACGCTGCCGATGGTCTGGTATGTGCCACCACTGTCACCGATTCAGTCCGCCGCCGACGCGGGCGCATTGCCGCACAGCGGTGTGTTGCCGGACGTCGAAAGCCTGCGTATTCCGGTGGAATATCTGGCGAATCTGCTGACCGCGGGCGATACCGCGCCGGTGCTGCGCGCCCTGAAACGTATGCTGGCCATGCGCCATTTCAAACGTGCAGAAAGCGTGGAAGGCGTGGTGGATACCAGCGCGCTGGAGCAGGTCGGGCTGACGGCTGCCCAGGCGGAAGAAATGTACCGCTATCTGGCGATTGCTAACTACGAAGACCGTTTCGTTGTGCCATCAAGCCACCGCGAACAGGCGCGCGAAGCGTTCCCGGAAGCGAAGGGCTGTGGTTTCAGCTTTGGCGACGGTTGCCACGGCAGCGATACCAAATTCAACCTGTTTAACAGCAAACGCATCGATGCCATCGACATTGGCGCGAAAACCGAAAGGAAAGGCTAATGAACAGTTTACGACTGATTGGTTTATTGCTGGATTATCCGTCGGAAGATCTCTGGACGCACAAGATGGAACTGCTTGAAGCCGTGACCACGTCGCCGGAACTTAACCCTGAACAGCGCCTGGATCTGGCGCTGTACATCACGGATTTCTGCCAGAAAGATTTACTCGACGCACAGTCGGCGTACACCGGTTTATTTGACCGTGGCCGCGCCACCTCACTGCTGCTGTTTGAACACGTTCATGGCGAATCCCGTGACCGCGGGCAGGCGATGGTTGATCTGATGGGACAGTACCGCGAAGCCGGTCTGGAAATCGACAGCCGCGAGCTGCCGGATTACCTGCCGCTTTATCTGGAATATCTGACCACGCGTGATGAACAGGAAGCCCGTGGCGGCCTGCGTGATATCGCACCGATTCTGGCGCTGCTGAGCGCCCGTTTGCAGGAACGCGACAGCCATTATGCGGAGCTGTTTGATCTGCTGCTGGCGCTTTCCGGCAGCGACATCGCCACGGAAAACGTGCGCGAAGGGATTAAACAGGAAGCGCGTGACGATACCCCGGCTGCGCTGGACGCGGTCTGGGAAGAAGAGCAAATCAAATTCCTCGGCGAGCAAAGCTGTGCGGGCGGTGAAGAAGCTGCGCGCCAGAAACATTTCGCCGGTGCGGTTGCGCCACAGTATCTGAACCTTGATGACACGAATGCGGGGGAACCACGCAAATGACTGAATTCCTCAACAACTTTTTCTTCAATATTTATCCGTACCTGTGCGGCACGGTCTTTCTCGTCGGCAGCTGGTTGCGCTATGACTACGGTCAGTACAGCTGGCGCGCGGGCTCCAGCCAGTTGCTGGAGAAAAAAACCTTACGCATCGCTTCACCGCTCTTCCACGTCGGCATTCTCGGCATTATCGCCGGTCACGCCTTCGGGATGCTGACGCCGCACTGGATGTACGAATCCTTCCTGCCGGTGCCGGTGAAACAGCAAATGGCGATGTTTGCCGGTGGCGCGTGTGGCGTGATGACCTTAGTCGGCGGCGGCATGCTGCTCTGGCGTCGTCTGAGCAATGAGCGCGTACGTGCAGCATCCAGCTTCGGCGACATCATGATCATCGCGCTACTGGTGATCCAGTGCGCGCTCGGCCTTGGCACCATTCCGTTCTCCGCCCAGCATATGGACGGCAGCGAAATGATGAAACTGGTCGGCTGGGCGCAGTCCGTGGTGACTTTCCACGGCGGTGCGGCCGCACATCTGGACGGCGTAGCGTTTATTTTCCGCGTGCATCTGGTGCTCGGTATGACGTTATTCCTGCTGTTCCCGTTCTGCCGTCTGGTGCATATCTGGAGCGCGCCGGTGGAATATCTCACCCGTCGCTACCAGCTGGTGCGCAACCGTCGCTGAAAACTGGCTGAAGTTGTGAGCAGTCTGTTTTGACATAAAAATCAGGGGCGCTATTATGCGCCCTTATCATTATTTTTTTGCTCAAGGACGCACTGATGGCCACTCCAAGACAACCTATGACTGTCGCCCGTCGTTTATTACGCAACAGCCTGATTTTACTGGTAATCGGCGTTGTCGCCACGCTTCACGGCCTGATTGTGGGCAGCCCTGAAACCCCGCCGGGTGAAATGGCGCCGCAGCTGATGCTCGGCATCTGGTTCATCTTTATTGGTGTGGTGATGGCGCTGATCAGCTGGCTGGTGATCCGCAATAAAAAGAAGAAAGGCGAAATGTGACACCTTCGGGTGACTTTCCGAAAAGCGCTCAACGGAGCGCTTTTTTTATGCGCCGGAGACCAGAAACCTGCGTTATGTCAACATCGCCCGTTCAGTTTTCACGCAGTTTATTCCTGTGACTCAGGTAAGCTAATAAAAATCCTATTTCAATTTGGCCAGGAAAAATAACATGACCAGAACGGTATACCTCAACGGGGAGTTTGTTGCCGAGCAGGATGCGAAGGTGTCTGTCTTTGACCGCGGTTTCTTATTTGCGGATGCGGTGTACGAAGTGAGCGCCGTCCTGAATGGCCGGTTGCTGGATAACGCCGCCCATCTGGCCCGGCTGGTGCGGTCGTGTCAGGCGCTGGATCTGCGGTTACCTTGCGCGCCGGGGGAAATCGAAATCCTGCAAAACCGGCTCATCGCCGAAAACAATTTGCGCGAAGGGGCGGTTTATCTGCAAATCAGCCGTGGAAACAGCGGCGACCGTGACTTTGATTTTCCCGGCGAAACTGTCAGCCCGACTTTCCTGATGTTCACGCAGGCCCGTCCGCTTATTGATCATCCGAAATCCAAAACCGGCATCCGCATGGTTTCCGTGGATGATATCCGCTGGCAGCGTCGCGACATCAAAACCGTCGGGCTGTTAGCCCCGTGCCTCGCCAAAGAGTACGCGCATAAACATGATGCGGACGACGCGCTGCTGGTCGAAAACGGCCTGATCACTGAAGCCAGTTCCAGCAATGCCTGGATCGTCGATGCCGACGGCACGCTGATCACCCGTCCGCTTAGCACGCACATTTTGCACGGGATCACGCGTCAGGCATTACTCGAACTGGCGAAACAAAACGATTTGCGATTCGAAGAACGTCCGTTCACGCTGGAAGAGGCGCAGTCTGCGCGGGAAATTTTCATCAGTTCCGCCACAACCTTTATCTGGCCGGTGGTGAGCCTGAACGGGAAGGCGATCGGAGATGGGAAACCGGGGGAGATTACCGGGAAATTGCGGGAGATATATGTGGCGAAGGCGGTTGAGGCAACCGGGGGAGTTGGGAGTTAAATTCAACTTCAACTTCAACTTCAACTTCAAGGTCGTGGGCGTCGGCCCACACCGACCAAAGACCCGGTAACGCGCGGGTCTCTGGACTCTGCGCTTTTTTAACTGCGCGCTATCGCTGGCTGACTATGTTTCAGGCACACCGGCTAATGCCGCAAAATCCCGCCGCTGCGCGGTTCCCTTCACTCGGGTTACAAACCGCGCGAACAGATACGCGGTTTTCCACCTCTCCTTACGGCGTGATTTTTGAAAGCGGCTGGAGGATTTTTTTTCATTCATAACAGTAAGTTGGTTTGCTCCTCCCCCTGCGAAGGGGGAGGTCGGGAGGGGGTTTAGCAAACAACTCACCTTCAAAGTTGCCATTTCGAACCCCATCCCAACCTTCCCCTTGCCAAGGGGAAGGAGCATAAACACCAGCATTATTCTTCCGAATTACATAGCCAGTGGTCGCTTTCAGAAAGCTTGCTGAATGAGTGTTTCGAGACCGAAAGGCTCGAAGACCGAAATGAAGGTACCGCGCAGCGGCAAGTTTTCGCGGCAATCACTATTGTGTCTGAAACATAGCCTACGAGCGGCAGCGCGCAGTGAAAAAAGCGTGGGAGATCAAAGAGGGAGGCGCTTTCCTCCCTCTTTGTCGGTTTCGGCGCAGCGTGTTAAGTGAACACAGTTATTGAAAAACCGAAATATTCTCGGTCAGCGCTCAGCCTCACGGCAAGTGAAAAACCGAAATGTTCTCAATCCGTTGGGCCCGTTTGGGCGGCGAGCCCATGAACATCACTCTTCCCCCAACGGCAGTTGGTTCCTCTTCATTCCCTCGATCCCAATGAGCATCTGATACAACGGCGCTATGCGCAGAAAATCAGCCCTTAAAATCCCCACCAGTTCACTGCTCAAAACCGGCTCCATATCCATGTGGGAACTCATCAGCGCAAAGGATTTTTTGTTGTACCAGGCCGCCAGCGCCGGATCCTGATCTTTAATCAGCGGGCGTTTATAGCTATCGCCTTCGATGGTGAAATTCGGCTCGATGCATTTCGCCATTTTCAGAAATTCTGCGGGCTTTTTCAGAAGCTGCTGGCGGAAAAGATCCATCGTGGTTTTTGAGGCGCTGTAATAACCCAGCCCGTAACGCCACCAGTCCTGACCGAATTCAAAGAAGTATACCGGCGCATCGGTCCAGTTTTTACGTGACCGTTTGAACGTCAGCCAGAGGTTGCAACGATAAATAGATTTGTCGTGAGAGAAGCGTGTATCGCGGTGCATTCTGGAAATGGTTTTCCCAATCGCCGGACGCGTTTCGAACAAATCATCAATGATGACCATATCTTGACTCAAATCTTCGACCAGCTTGCGCATCGGATCGAGAAGATGTTCCTGATAAATATCACGATTTTCGTCGAACCACTCTTTATTGTTGTTCTGGCGCAGCGCCTGCAGGAAGTTCAGGCCTGACTGCGTGAAACCGGTAAATTCTCCCATGACGTGCCCTTATTCTTTCGCTATGATTGTTTACTGTGTATTTAAACAGTATCTCCGATTTTTTTAACCAGATCAAAAGAGAATGCCGGTTTGCCTGGAACGCGTCTCACACGCAGGCACATAAAATTCTCTGATTGATAACAATTTTCATCTAGACTGGTCGCTTCGCCTTTACAGGCTGGTATTCTTAATTAGAGGATGCATGATGCTCCGCCGTTTTTTCTCTTATTACGCGCCTTATAAAAAACTGTTCTTCCTCGACTTCGGATGCGCGATCCTCGCCGGATTGCTGGAACTGGGTTTTCCGATGGCGATCAAAACGTTCATTGATAAGCTTCTGCCTGCCCACGACTGGGTGCTGATCATCGGTGCAACGGTCGGCTTGCTGCTGATCTATCTGTTTAACACCGCGCTGATGGCGATTGTGAACTACTGGGGTCACGCGCTGGGCGTCGGGATTGAAACCGACATGCGCCGTCAGGCTTTCAGCCATTTACAGAAACTCTCTTTCCGTTATTACGACAATACCAAAACCGGCCATATCATTACGCATGTGACCAAAGATCTGGAAGAGGTCGGGGAAGTCGCGCACCACGGGCCGGAAGACGTGTTTATTGCGGTGATGACCTTCATTGGGGCCTTTATTCTGATGGCAACCGTGCATATGCAACTGGCGCTGATGACCATCATTATTGTGCCCGCGATGACCTGGATGGTCAGCCGTTACGGGGCGCAAATGACGGAAACCTGGCGGCGGCTGTTCGGGCAGGTGGGGAATTTCAACGCCCGTATAGAAGAAAGCATCGGCGGTATCCGCGTGGTGAAAGCCTTCGCCAACGAAGAGCATGAACAAAAACTGTTCGCGCATGACAACGATAAATACCGGACGACGAAGCTGAAAGCCTATCAGATCATGACCGCCAGCCTGACGCTGAGTTATCTGAGCACGCGTCTGGTCCAGCTGATCGTGATGGTCGCGGGCACCTGGTACGTAATCAATGACCAGCTGACTTACGGCGGCTTCGTCGGTTTCCTGCTGCTGGTGGAAGTATTTTTCCGCCCGGTGGCGAAAATCAGCTCGGTTCTGGAAAGCTATCCGAAAGGCATTGCCGGTTTTAAACGCTTTACACAACTGATCGACACGGCGCCGGATATCGTTGATCGCCCGGACGCGCAGGTCGTCAGCCATCTGCGCGGCGACATACATTATGAGAATGTGGTGTTTGGCTATACGCCTGCCAGCAAAATTCTGAACGGGATCACGCTGTCGATTAATGCCGGTGAAACGCTGGCGTTTGTCGGGCCGTCCGGTGCGGGGAAGACCACGCTGTGCTCGCTGCTGCCCCGTTTCTATGAAATTGACAGCGGCAGTATCACCATCGATGGCATTGATATCCGTGATATGACGCAAACCTCGCTGCGCCACAACATCGGCATTGTGCAGCAGGACGTCTTCCTGTTTGGCGGCACAATCCGCGAGAACATTGCTTATGGCAAACTGGATGCCAGCGAAGAAGAAATCCGTCTTGCCGCCAGCCGTGCGCGCCTTGATGATGTGATTGACGCGCTGCCACTGGGGATGGACACGGTAATCGGTGAGCGGGGCGTTAAACTGTCCGGCGGCCAGAAACAGCGGCTTTCCATTGCTCGTATCTTCCTCAAGAATCCGCCGATCCTGATCCTTGATGAAGCGACCTCCGCGCTGGATACCGCAACCGAACAAGCCATTCAGCAATCGCTGGCTGAGCTTTCCGAAGGGCGAACCACGCTGGTCATCGCGCACCGCCTGGCGACGATCCAGAATGCCGACCGCATTATCGTGGTCGACAAAGAAGGCATCGTCGAGCAGGGAACGCACGAATCCCTGCTGTCCCTTCAGGGACGTTACGCACAACTCCACGCCGCACAGTTTCGTTAATTATCCCGCCTTCTTAGCCCCTTTTCAGTAACCGGAAGGGGCTGCATTCTTGCTTTAATGTTCAATCCTCCGAAGAAAGACGTACTTTTTTACAACAGTTTTTTCAGTAAACACCGATAAATATCTTTATGGTTTTCTGAAAAAAAGGTATGTAAAAGAATATGTTAAATAGATTAAAGGTAGTGACTAGTTTTGTAATTATTCTGTGCTTATTTGGATTTCTGCAACTCAGTTCCGGCGTGTTGTTCTTTAAATCTCTCAAGCATGAAAACGAAAATATCATGACTTTTCAGATAATCCGGCAGCAACAATCGGCCCTTAACAACACCTGGGTAGCGCTTCTGGAAGCGCGCGCCACCATCAGTGTGGCAGCGATCCAATTTCTGGTTGAAGGTCAGAAAGGGGATGTGAACATTGATGTCAATGATGTCCTCAATCAGGCCAGCCAGTCGCTTAAGCAGGCAGAGAAAAACTGGAATTCCTATTTGTCGCAGTCGAAACAAGTGGGAAATGACTCAGCAGAAATTCAGCGTCAGTACGACATATTTCACGGGGCACTCGTCGAGCTGATTGGTTATATGCGTGAGGGGAATATTGCTGCCGCTAACAGCCAGCCGACGGGAAGTTACCAGAATGGTTTTAGTGCTGAATACGATCGCTATCTGAAGCATATTGACGACCGTTACCACAAGGCCAGGGAGGGCAGCGCCCGTTCTTACCGTACCGCAATCTGGATCACGGCGGGTATGCTGCTGGTCGTACTGATCATGTTCGTTATCGTCTGGAAAGGCATCCGCATCTCCCTCATTACGCCTCTTAATAAAAGTATCGAAGCGATTCGCCAGATTGCAGCAGGGAAACTGAACACCAGGATTGATGTGCAGGGCACCAATGAAATCGGCCAGCTTGCCGATACATTGCGGCATATGCAGGATGAGCTTTCGAATACCGTCGGCAAAGTGCGATTGAGTGCTGACGTTATCCTTACGGGTGCCGTTGAGATTTCGACAGGCAATAAAGATCTCTCTTCCCGTACCGAGCAGCAGGCCGTCGCCCTGGAAGAAACGGCGGCCAGCATGGTTGAGCTGACGGCGACAGTGAAACAGAATGCCGAAAATGCCTCTCAGGCAAGCAGCCTGGCACTCAATGCGTCAGAAATTGCCCGCCGGGGCGGCAAGGTCGTTGATAACGTTGTGCTCACCATGGTCGAAATTACCGACAGTTCGCAGAAAATTGCCGACATCACCAATGTCATCGACAGCATTGCATTCCAGACCAACATTCTTGCACTCAATGCGGCAGTTGAAGCCGCGCGGGCCGGAGAAGAAGGGCGCGGGTTTGCCGTGGTCGCCGGGGAAGTTCGTAATCTGGCGCAACGCAGTGCAGAAGCGGCAAAGCAGATCAAAATGCTGATCGACGATTCTGTTGAAAAGGTTGGAACAGGTTCTGAGCTGGTGGAAAGCGCCGGTGAAACCATGAGTGAAATCGTCAATGCGGTCACCCGGGTAACGGATATCATGGCTGAAATTGCCTCGGCATCAGATGAGCAAAGCCGTGGGATTGATCAGGTGGGCACCGCTGTTACAGAGATGGACCGCGTTACGCAGCAGAATGCCTTGCTGGTGCAGGAATCGGCTACGGCAGCGATCGCGCTGGAAGAACAGGCCAGCCATCTGACGCAGGCTGTCTCCGTGTTTCAAATAAACCCGCAGACCCTGCCGGTCACGCATGAAGACAAAAAGGTGAGTGGAAAACGTCCTGAGCAGAAAATCCTGCCGCAAAAAAACAGTTTTGCGGGAACAGAGGAAACCTGGGAGACCTTTTGATCAGCACAGAAGCATGATAAATGTGCTTTCGCCGCAAAATAAAATTGTCTGATAATTAAACATACGCCCGTTTTGAATAGAAAAAAATCAAAACGGGCAGTAATAAATTCCCCGCTTTGTTCAATTCAATCACCCGCGAAATTATTTTCAGATTCAATTTGGCTTTATTTCACTCAGGTCTTTTATTAAAAGTCCGAATGCGGATGAAATTGCGTAGTACAAAAATCTTATGGTCGCATTTTCTATTTATTCGCTAATGAACTTATCAGTAAAATAATTACTCTGCTATGCACTATTTAAATGCACTACTCATTTTCCTATTGTGAATTCATTAACGATTGTTAACAGTAAAAAACCTTTTGAGAAAGGTGATCCCGCTTGCAACTGCTTTACAAAAGTAAACTTCAAGTGCACCAAAATAATGCGTGGCACCATAATGGTGCAAAACGTTATGCGAAAACCGCATATAATCAGGGGGTTAGAGACTTATAATAGAAATATATTGTTACATCTCTTTACTCAAAAAAGACTTAGTGTGGCGAACTTTTCCATTTTAACTTTTTGTGCTCAGTGTTAAGGTTCAAATCGTTTTACAGACAGACGCATTTAAAAACATGTACAAATACTCACAGCCCGATATTCAGATATTTAAATAAAGCGGGCATGAGAAATCCTTTATAAAAAAATCAAGGAATCTTAAATAATGATGAAGCGCAGTGTGCTGGCCTTAGCGGTCTCTTTAATTGCAGTGGGTTCTACCGCAAATGCAGCCGAAATTTATAACAAAGATGGCAATAAACTGGACCTTTACGGTCGTGTAACCGCTAAGCATTATTTCTCTGATGACACCGGTTCAGACGGCGACAAAACTTATGCGCGTCTGGGCTTTAAGGGTGAAACTCAAATTAATGACACACTGACCGGTTATGGTCAGTGGGAATACAACATTCAGGCTAACCACACTGAAAGCACATCAACTGTGGTTAATAAAGATGGTTCAACCAGCAGCTACGGCGGGACTGAAGGAACTAAAACTCGTCTGGGCTTTGCGGGTCTGAAAATCAAAAACTTCGGTTCAATTGACTACGGCCGTAACTACGGTGTGGTTTATGACGCACTGGGCTTCACCGATATGCTGCCAGAGTTTGGTGGTGATACCGCTAACTCCGACAACTTCATGGTGGGTCGTTCTAACGGCCTGGCCACTTACCGTAACCAGGACTTCTTCGGTCTGGTCACCGGTCTGAACGTTGCCCTGCAATATCAGGGTAAAAACGAAAATGACGGTCGTGCAACGTCTAAAGGCAACGGCGACGGTTATGGTGCATCTATCGATTATGAAGACATCGCTGGTTCCGGTATCGGTGCTGTTATCGCGGGTTCTTCTTCAGACCGTACAAATGCACAAACCAACGGGACTTACGGTAAAGGCGACAAAGCTTCTGCATGGGCAACTGGCCTGAAATACGATGCAAACCAGGTTTACCTGGCAGCAATGTATAACGAAACCCGCAATCAGGCACCAATCAAAGTTTCTGGTACCAGTGGTTTTGCCAATAAAACTCAGGGTTATGAGTTAGTTGCACAGTACCAGTTCGAAAACGGTCTGCGTCCGTCAATCGGTTACGTTCAGTCTAAAGCGAAAGATGTTGAAGGCGTGGGCGATGCTGACCTGGTCAAATACTTCGAAATCGGTGCGACTTACTACTTCAACAAAAACATGTACACCTATGTTGACTACATGATCAACCAGATCGATGACAACAACAAACTGGGCGTAAGCTCTGACGACATCGTTGCTGTAGCACTGACTTACCGCTTCTAAGTTAGTGAACAAAATTATTACCCCATTCTGTGTCTGAAAAAGGTAATCGCAAAGGCAGAGTTCATTGGCTCTGCCTTTTTTTATTGCTGTTTTTCCGTGAATTCCCCGCTCTTAGCTCACTGTTCTTCTCTCCCTGTACGTCATAAATAACCCCATAAATTCAATAAACTGAAACCTATAGCCTGAGGTTATACCCCAGCGCTAAACAAGTATTCGCCGGGTTGAGTCGCCCGTGGAATAGTGATCTCCGGCCTGACTTAAAACACATTCTAAAATTCATTTCCGGAGAAACTGACATGCAGCAAATACCCAAGCCTTACCTGTTATTCCTGGGCGATGTAATGGATCCGCTGGCGGCGAAAACGGCGCGCGGCATACACGTCTGGCGCCCTGAAGCGTGCGTCGGGCAAATTCGTCTGGCGACGGACTCTGTCTCCCTCGGGCTGCCGGATCTGGATATCGACGCAGCGGTCGCGCAGGGCGCAAAAACCATGGTGCTGGGTACGGCGAATTCGGGCGGAAAATTACCTAAACACTGGCTTGATTCCATTAAAACGGCGATCCGCGCCGGGCTGAACGTGGCGAACGGTTTGCATCAGGGGTTGAACGATATTCCTGAGCTGGTGGAACTGGCCGCTGAGCATAACGTGCAACTGTTCGATGTTCGCCATATGCAGCCTGAGCTGGATACCGGCACCGGTAAGAAGCGCAGCGGCAAACGTATTCTGACCGTCGGCACGGACTGTTCCGTCGGCAAAATGTATACCTCGCTGGCGCTGGAATCTGCCATGCGTGAACTGGATTTGAAAGCCGATTTCCGCGCAACCGGCCAGACCGGCGTGCTGGTGGCCGGTGCGGGTATTGCGATTGATGCCGTGATCGCTGACTTTATTTCCGGTGCAGTAGAAGCGCTGGCACCTGCCAATGACGACGATCACTGGGACATCATTGAAGGGCAGGGTTCGCTTTATCATCCGTCATTTGCAGGCGTCAGCATGGGCCTGATCCACGGCGCGCAGGCGCATTTGCTGGTGATGTGTCATGAACTTGGCCGCCCGCACATGCGCCATCTGCCGCATCAGTTTATGCCGACGCTGCGCCAGTGTCTGGACACCAATCTGGCGGCGGCCAGCCTTACCAGCCCGGACGTCAGAATTGCCGGTTTCTCGCTGAACACCTCTGCCGTGAGTGAAGAAGAAGCCAAAATCGCGCTGGCTGAAATCAGTGAAGAATTTGGCGTTCCGGCGACCGATCCGGTGCGGTTCGGCATCAAAAACATCGCGCAATGGATCAGGGATAACGGCTGATGACTCAGATGACTTTCCTGTCAGCCGAACTGCCGCTGGCTAAGCCTTTTGCGATTTCACGCGGCACCCGCACCGCGGTGACGGTGGTGCGTGTGACCCTGACGGACGGTGAATTTACCGCAACCGGCGAATGCACGCCCACTGCGCATTATCAGGAATCCCCGCAAAGTGTCTGCGAACAGCTGGATTTAATCCGTCCGCTGGTTGAAGAGGGGTTAACCCGTGAAGCGTTGCAGGAAGTGATGCCGATCGGTTCTGCGCGCAATGCCCTCGACTGTGCAATGTGGCGTCTCGATGCGGCAAAACAGGGCAAAACTTTGTGGCAACTGCTTGATATGCCGAAACCTGTTTCGGTGATTACGGCTGAAACGCTGAGCCTGGATTCTCTGGAAAACATGGAGAAAGCGGCCGGAATTGCCGTGGCCGGTGGCGCGCAGTTGCTGAAAATCAAACTCGATCGCGAGCAGATTATCGAGAAGGTCGCGGCTATCCGCGCGGCGGCACCGCTGGCGACGCTGGTCGTGGATGCCAACGAAGCCTGGCAGGGTTTAGATCTCGGCAGCCTGTTTCAGGCGCTGCACGAATTTAACGTGGCGATGATTGAACAACCGCTTCCGGCAGGCAATGACAAAGATCTGGTGCGTTGTTTGCATCCCATTCCTGTCTGCGCCGACGAAAGCTGTCACGAACGTTCGGATATCGCCGGTCTGCGCGACCGTTACGAGATGATCAACATCAAACTCGATAAGTGCGGGGGGCTGACCGAAGCGCTGGCGATGACCGAAGAAGCCCGCCGTCTGGGGTTGCGGATTATGGTCGGGTGCATGCTCGGTTCTTCCATTGCAATGGAGGCCGCGCTGCCGGTGGCGGTTCAGGCCGAACGTGTCGATCTGGATGGCCCGATCTGGCTGGCGCAGGACGCCGAACCGGCATTGCGCTACGAGAATGGCGAAGTCTGGCTCTGATTTTTAACTGCTATATAAAGGAGACGTTTTTTGATTAATGAACAGCCATCGCCAATCTTGCAGATTAACGATTTGTCGGTCACGTTTTCCGGCCGTCAGGGCAAAACTCAGGCGCTGAAGGGCGTTTCCTTTTCTATTAATAAAGGTGAAGTCGTCGCCGTGGTCGGCGAAAGCGGCTCCGGTAAATCCGTCACGTCGCTCAGCGTGATGGGCCTGCTGCCGGATTCCGCCCATATCAACGGCGGCAGCGTAAATTTTTTCGGGCGCGACGGCACACGCCACGCGCTCAATTCCCTTTCGGCAGAATCGCGGCGCAAACTGCGTGGCCGCGAAATGTCGATGATCTTTCAGGAACCGATGACGTCGCTGAACCCGGTCTTACGGGTCGGCGATCAGCTCACGGAAGGGCTGATTGACCACGGGATGGCGACAAAAGCCAATGCACTGAACAAAGCCCGCGAACTGCTTAAACAGGTGCGTATCCCCGACGTTGAACGCATTCTCAAATGTTATCCCCACGAACTTTCCGGCGGTATGCGTCAGCGCGTGATGATTGCGCAGGCGCTGGCCTGTGATCCGGCATTACTGATTGCCGACGAACCCACCACGGCGCTGGATGTCACCGTGCAGGCGCGCATTCTGCAAATCCTGCGTGACCTGCAACAGGGCACCGACATGTCTGTTCTCTTCATTACGCATGACATGGGCGTGGTCGCTGAAATTGCCGACCGCGTAGTGGTGATGTATCAGGGCAATGTGGTGGAACAGGGCAGCGTGACCGAAATTTTTGCTCATGCGCAGCATCCTTATACCCGCGCGCTGCTGGCCGCCGTGCCGAAACTGGGCGACATGCGCGGGCTCAAATGGCCACGCCGTTTTCCGCTGCTCGGCGCGGCTAAAAATGGTGCAAATAAGCAATCGATTGCAGGTGATGAGGCTCACATTTCAGCCGCAGACGGCGATCAGAAAACCGCGAATTACGACGCGCCGCCGCTGCTGGATGTGCGCGGGCTGCGGGTCTGTTATCCGATTCGTTCCGGCGTGCTGTCGCGTGTGACCAAAGAAGTTCACGCCGTTGAGCAAATTGATTTTTCAATCTGGCCGGGCGAAACGCTGGCGCTGGTCGGGGAAAGTGGCTGCGGAAAATCCACGACCGGGCGCGCGATTTTGCGTCTGGTCGGCAGCGAATCTGAAAGCATTCATCTGGAAGGCAAAGAAATCACGCTGATGCGCGACACGCCGTTTCAGGCCGTCCGCCGTCAGATCCAGATGGTGTTTCAGGATCCCTATGCGTCGCTGAACCCGCGTCTGACCGTCGGTTTTTCGATTGCTGAACCTTTATTACTGCACGGCCTGAAAAAATCACTGGCAGATGCCACGCCGGTGGTGAATCAGCTGCTGAAAAGCGTCGGGCTGGATCCCTCTTTTGCGCGCCGCTATCCCCATGAATTCTCCGGCGGCCAGCGGCAGCGTATTGCCATCGCACGCGCCATGGCGTTGCAGCCGCAGGTGATTATTGCCGACGAAGCGGTGTCGGCGCTGGATGTTTCTATTCAGGCGCAGGTGGTGAATCTGATGATGGATTTACAGCGCGACACCGGCGTGGCGTGGCTGTTTATCTCGCACGATATGGCAGTGGTGGAACGCATCGCCAACCGGGTTGCGGTGATGTACAGCGGTCAGATTGTGGAGATTGGCCCGCGAGACTCCGTGTTTAGTAATCCTCAACACTCTTACACCCGTCGCCTGCTCAGTTCGGTGCCGGTGGCGGATCCGACGCAGCGTGCATTGCGCAATTTTGATGATGTGGAAGTGAAATCGCCGGTGCATCCGGCCGGTGTACAGATAGAAAAACTCAGGTACAGCCAGGTTTCGCCGCACCACTGGGTGGCTGAACAACAGGCATAACGTTAATTTTTTTCTTTTTTGGAATACACAGGAGAAGTTCATGCACTCAACGTTCCTACGTAAAAGCCTGCTGGCCGCAGGGCTGGCGCTGTGTTTTGCCGCCTCCGCACAGGCGAAAGATCTGCGCATTTCCATGTATGCCGACGTGACGGGTTTTGACCCGCACGACACCACGGATACGCTGAGTTATTCCATTCAGAGCGGCATTTTTGAACGTCTGTTCCAGTTCGATAACAAAATGGCCGTCGTGCCGGTGCTGGCGACCGATTACACCAGTAACAGCGACGCCACAGAATTTACTATTAACCTGCGTCACGACGTGACCTTCCAGGATGGCACGCCGTTTAACGCCGATGCGGTGAAAGCGAACCTCGATCGCCTGGCGAACCCGGCCAATCATCTTAAACGTAACTCACTGTTCAGCATGATTAAATCGGTAGATGTGGTCAGTCCGTATCAGGTCAAAATCACGCTGAATAAACCGTTCGGCGCGATGATTAACACGCTGGCGCACCCGTCTGCGGTGATGCACAGCCCGGCATCGCTGAAACAGTATCCGAACGAGCAGGATCTGAGCGTGCATCCGGTCGGAACCGGTCCGTTTAAATTTGTCGAATGGCAGCAGGGCAAAGACGTGAAGCTGGTGAAATACGACAACTACTGGCAGAAAGGCTGGCCGAAAGTCGATTCCGTAACGCTTTACCCGACGCCGGAAGATTCTACGCAGGTGGCAAAACTGAAATCGGGCGGCGTGGATGCGGTGTATCCGCTGCCGTCTGATCTGGTGGAAACCGTGAAAAGCGACCCGAAACTCGATATTGCGCAGGACCCTGGCATCTACCTGTATTACATCGCCTTCAACACGCAGAAAAAAGAGTTCTCCGACGTACGCGTCCGTCAGGCAATCAACTACGCCATCGACCGCAATCTCTGGCTGAAAGTGGGCTTCGCCGGTTTAGGTTCGCCGTCCACGTCGCCGCTGCCGAAAAACGTCCAGTTCTATCAGAAGCAAACTACGCCGGATTACAGCTACAACATCGCCAAAGCGAAAGAGCTGATGAAAGAAGCCGGGTATGAAAAGGGCTTCGACGTGGAAATGTGGAGTTCGAATAAAACCGACCGCATTCGCAGCGCGCAGTTCCTGAAACAGCAACTCTCGCTGATAGGCGTGCGCGTGAAGCTGGTGCCGATGGACGCCGGAACCCTGACGCAGCGTCTGTGGAGCACGCCGAAACCGGCAGATGCGAAAGTTGAAATGTATTACGGCGCATGGTCTGCCTCGACCGGTGATGCTGACTGGGCACTGCGTCCGCTGTTCGCGACCGAATCGTGGATCCCGTCGGCGTACAACGTGTCGTACTACAGCAACAAACAGGTCGATGCGGCGATCACCGCCGGGCTGCAAACCGCCGACGTTGAAAAGCGTAAAGCGGCCTATGCCGATGCGCAGAAACTGCTGTGGGCCGATGCGCCGATGGCGTATCTGGGCGTACCGGACAATCTGGTCGGTAAGAGCAAAGCGTTGTCCGGCGTCTACATGCTGGCCGACGGTTCTCTGATTTTCAATCAGGCACAGTTTAAGTAACAGAGGTGCTGTTTTACTCCCTCCTTTTTATCGGGGAGGGAGTTTACTGAATTCAGGGAAACACATTTATGCTGACTTATTTTCTCCGCCGGATACTGGAAATGATCCCGGTTTTACTGGTGGTGTCCTTACTGGTATTTGGATTTATCAAGCTGCTGCCGGGTGACCCTGCGCGTATTTACGCCGGTCAGGATGCGCCGATTGAGGCGGTTGAGTCAGCGCGGCAACTGCTTGGCCTGAATGATCCGCTTCCGGCGCAGTACTGGCACTGGCTCAACGGCATGGTGCATGGCGATCTGGGCACGACATACCGCACGCGTCAGCCTGTGCTAAGCGTGATTGAAAGCGGATTTATGCCCACGTTGCTGCTGGCGCTGGCCGGTTTCGCCTGGTCGGTGGTTCTGGGGCTGGTGATTGGCGTGGTCTCGGCGCTTAAACGCGGCAAGTGGCAGGACTGGACGCTGATGAGTATGGCGGTCGGCGGGATTTCCATGCCGCCGTTCTGGCTCGGATTGCTGCTGATTCAGTTTGTTGCCATGCCGTTTGGGCTATTTGCCGTCAGCGGATTTAACCAGCCAACCGACATCATTTTACCGGCGATTACCCTCGGTTCTTCGGTCGCAGCGGTTATGGCGCGTTTCACCCGTTCGGCGTTTCTCGATGTCGCGCAGGAAGATTACGTACGCACGGCCAACGCGAAAGGCTTACGTGCGCGGCTGGTGACCTGGAAACACATCATGCGCAACGCGCTGATCCCGATACTTACCATGCTCGGCTTGCAGTTTGGTTTCCTGCTGGGCGGTTCGATTATTGTCGAAAGCGTCTTCAGCTGGCCGGGGCTGGGCTGGTTACTGATTGAATCCATCAAAACGCAGGATCAGCCGGTTATTCAGGCGCTGGTGATGCTGTTCGTCTTTGAATTTATTCTGATTAATCTGCTGGTTGACCTGCTTTATGCGGTGGTTAATCCGGCGATTCGTCTGCGCTAGGAGCTGCATATGACCGATCCTGTCTCAGTGCCCGGAGAAAATCCACCGGCAGCGGTTGCCCCGCACAGCGATGATATCCGCTCGCCGTGGTACGACTTTTTCCAGACGTTTATCCGTCATCCGATGGCGCTGGTGTCCGGCGGATTTATTCTGCTGCTGATCCTGGTGGCCATTTTTGCACCGTGGCTCGCGCCTTATGATCCGATGACGCCGGACTGGATGGCGCTGGGCGTCGGTCCGACGCCGGAACACTGGTTTGGCACCGATGATTTAGGCCGCGACGTGCTCAGCCGCATTATTTATGGCGCGCGGATTTCGCTCTACGTCGGCATTTTCTCGGTCACGCTGGGCATGATTGCCGGTGTTTTGCTCGGGTTACTGGCGGGCTATTATGGCCGCTGGGCGGACATGCTGATCATGCGCGGATCCGACGTTCTGTTTGCGTTTCCCGGTATGTTACTGGCGATAGCTGTTGTCGCCATTCTCGGCCCCGGCCTGAATAACGTGATTATCGCCGTGGCGGTGTTCAGCGTACCGGTTTTCGCCCGCATCGTGCGGGCGGCAACGTTATCCATCAAACAAAGTGCCTACGTAGAAGCGGTGCGCTGCGTCGGTGCGCCTGACCGCGTGGTGATTTTGCGCCACATTCTGCCGGGCACGCTTTCGAACGTGATTGTCTATTTCACCATGCGCATCGGCACCAGCATTCTCACCGCCGCCAGCCTGAGTTTTATCGGCCTTGGCCCGGAACCGGACGTGCCGGAGTGGGGCAATATTCTGGCGATGAGCCGTAACATGATGATGGCGGGCAAATGGAACGTCAGCGTTTTCCCGGGTCTGGCGATATTCCTCACGGTTCTGGCGTTTAATTTGCTTGGCGACGCGCTGCGTGACACGCTCGATCCTAAACTGAAGAAGTAAGTTCTGACTGAACTCATGACATGAAACGGAAGACTGATGCACCCGCAAGATAATCAAGACGAATTCACGCAGCAGGCGCTGGCGGCCTTGCTGCAACGCTGGCGCAAAACGCGTCAGATCTTTCACCCGCGTTTTCCCTGCGGGCCAGCCAATTCCATCACCGACGTTGCAGGCGTGACCGTCGGCCACAGCACGCTGGCGGCGGGGGATATCCAGACCGGCGTCACCGCGATTGTGCCGCCGGGCGACAACCTTTATGAAACCCCGTTGCCGTGCGGCGCGGCGGTGCTGAATGGATTTGCTAAACCGATGGGGATTACCCAGATAATGGAACTGGGCGAACTGCAAACGCCCATTCTGCTCAGCAACACCTTCGCCACCGGCACCTTGTTCAACGCGCTGGTGAAACGCAGTTGCGCACAGTTCCCGCAAATTGGCCGACCGGACGCGACCATTAATCCGGTGATCCTCGAGTGTAATGATTTCTATCTTAACGATATTCAGGCGATGGCGGTCAGTGAAGACGACGCGCTGACCGCACTCGACGGCGCGACAACAACGTTCTCCCGTGGCAGCGTGGGAGCCGGGCGTGGCATGAGCAGTTTCGGCCTTAAAGGTGGGATCGGCACGGCGTCGCGCTGGTGTGAAGAACTGAACGCAACGCTCGGCGTGCTGGTGCTGGCGAATTTCGGCAAGTTGTCCGAACTGACGCTAGACGGCGTGCGTGTCGGGGACGCTATCGCGCAAATCCAGCCACAACTCGCTCCGCAGGTGGACGCCGGTTCTGTCATTATCATCATGGCCTGCGACCGTTATCTCGACAGCCGCCAGCTCGGACGGATCGCCAAACGCGCCGGCGCCGGGTTAGGGCGCCTGGGCAGCTACTGGGGTCACGGTTCGGGTGATATCGCGCTGGCATTTTCCACTCAGCGTGACGGTGTCACGTTGGCGGATGCAAAATTAGAACCGCTGCTGGCGCTCGCAGCAGATTCTACAGAACACGCTATTATTGATGCCTTACTGAGTGCAGAAACCGTCTGTGGATTCGACGGACATTACCGGCTGGGGCTGACTGAAATTCTGGACAACCTCGCAAATTTAAAAGGGAACCCATTATGAAAATCTTTATCTCTGCTGACATCGAAGGTATTGCGGGCGTGATGCGCCCCGAGCAATGCAGCCCGGGCAATGCGGATTACGATGCCGCGCGGGCGCTGATGGAAGGCGAAGTGAATGCGGCCATCGACGGTGCATTTGCCGGTGGCGCAACCGAAGTCACGGTCGCTGACAGCCACGCGATGATGCAGAACCTGCGTGCAGACAAAATCGACCCGCGCGCCCGTCTGGTGCAGGGTAAACCTCGCGGATTATCGATGGTTGAAGGCCTGCAACAGCAGCAGTACGACGGCCTGATGTTTGTCGGTTATCACACTGCCGCCGGAGAAAACGGCGTACTGGCGCACACCATTAATGGCCGCGCCTTTTACCGCGTCAAACTCAACGGCAACGTGGTTGGCGAAAGTGATTTGTATGCCGCCGCCGGGGCCGAACTGAGCGTTCCGCTGTGGCTGGTGACCGGCGACGATCATCTCGAAACCTGGATCCGCCGTCATTACCCGGAATCACAGTACGTCTGCGTAAAACGCGCGATTTCCGCCAATGCCGCCGAATCCGACAGCCCGTCAATTGCCTGCGCCAAAATCCGCAAACAGGCGACGATTGCCGTCAGCAAACCCGCGCCGCTTACCGCCGGAAGATTCAGCGGGCCGTACCATCTGGAGCTGATGGCCGCCAGACCGGTTCTGGCCGACTTGTTCAGCCTGATCCCGGGGGTTGAGCGCATCGACGCCGTCACCGTGGGTTATCACAGCCCGAACGTCGCCAATATTATCAGCCTGTTAAGCGCGTTTTCTTATCTTGCGACGACGCAGAAATAAATGCGCTTACGCCACATTGAAGTCTTTCAGGCGGTCTTACAGGCGGGCAGCGTCAGTGGCGCGGCACGTCTGCTTAACGTTTCGCAGCCCAACGTCAGCCGCGTACTGAACCACGCCGAGCAGCAACTGGGTTTCACGCTTTTTGACCGCACACCGCAGGGGCTGATCGTCACGCCCGAAGGCCGCCGCCTGATGCCGGAAGTCGAGGCGTTGTTCAGTCATATTCAGGCGATTGGCGAACTGGCGGAACAGTTGCGTCAGGGCGAAGGCCAGCATGTGCGCATCGGTTCAGCGCACGCGCTGGGGCACAGCGTTATGGCTCCGGTACTCGTGGATTTTCGCCGCCAGACGCCCGGCGGCAGCGTCGAACTGGTGACCGGGCATTTCAACACGCTGAGTCAGGATCTGCTGCAATACAAAATGGATTTCGCGCTGGCGTTCGGCGAGCAGGCCACGCAGGAACTGGTCGCCGAGTCGATTTATCAGGCCAACATGGTGGCGTTATTACCGAAGAATGCCGAAGTCGAAGGCCCGGTGTCGCTGGCGTGGCTGTGTGAAAACGATTTGCTGATGCTCCAGCAACAGGATCCGCTCGGGCAGGTGCTCAACCGCGTCCTGCGCGAGAATGGCCTGATGCCACATTCCGCGTTGTTCATCAAAACCTATTCCGTGATTGCCGACATGGTGCTGGCAGGCGGTGGTGTTGGCGTTGTTGATACGTTCACCGCCCGGCGGTACGTCGATCAGCTGAAGATTGTGCCCGTCGTGGAGGCATTGCCGTTTGAGGTGATCCTGCTGAGCAGGAAGGATCAGCCTGCTTCGCAGGCGGCGTTAAAGCTTAAGCAGCTGATTCGGAGGAAATTGTGGGAGTTGGGGGAGGACAAAAGGGGGCTTTTGAATCCCTGATTCGGAGTCGGCTTCAAATTCAAATTCAAATTCAAATTCAAATTCAAGGTCGTGGGCGTCGGCCCACACCGACCAAAGACCCGGTAACGCGCGGGTCTCTGGACTCTGCGCTTTTTTAACTGCGCGCTGCCGCTCGCTGGCTATGTTTCAGGTGCCACAGCTATTGCCGCAAAATCCCGCCGCTGCGCGGTTCCCTCCACTCGGGTTACAAACCGCGCGAACAGATACGCGGTTTTCCACCTCTCGCTTTGGCGCGATTTTTGAAAGCGGCCAGAAGCTATGTAATTCAAAAGATTGATGCTGGCTGGTTTTGATTTGCTCCTTCCCCTCTCACGAGGGGAAGGCCGGGATGGGGTGTTGGTTTTAGCGGCTCAGTTGCCTGCTAAACCCCCTCCCGGCCTCCCCCTTCGCAGGGGGAGGAGCAAACCAAACCACTGTAATAGGGTGAAAAAGCCTCCGGCCGCTTTCAGAAAGCTTGCTGAATGAGTGTTTCGAGACCGAAAGGCTCGAAGACCGAAATGAAGGTACCGCGCAGCGGCAAGTTTTCGCGGCAATAGCTGTGGCACCTGAAACATAGCCAGCCAGCGATAGCGCGTGTTGTAAAAAGACGCGGAGAGTCCAGAGAGGGCCCGTCCTGGCCCTCTCTGTTCGGTTTCGGCGCCAGCCGCTGAGTGATAGCTGTTATTGAAAAACCGAAATTTACTCGGTCAGCGGTCAGCCATCACGGCGAGTGAAAAACCGAAACTGTCTCGATCCCGTCAAAAACGAAGTCCCGTTTCGGTGACAACCCAAAATTTATCGACCCGTTTGGGCGGCGAGCCCTTCCACTCTCTCAATTGCACTTCTCACATCTGCGAAACAGACATCCCCCGGCATGTTCGCCATGTCCGGCGTGCTCAGACTCCGGTCGATAATCACTGCCAGATCCTGCTCCGTCAGGCCCGTCGCGATGTGCGAAAGCTGCGTCGGGACAGCGCTGGCACGCGCCAGGGCTAAGGCTATGTGCAGCTCTTCATCGCTGCGGCCTTCGAGTGCCAGCAGGCACAGATTCCCGTAGCCGACCAGCAAACCGTGGGCGACGTGGCGGGTTTTGGCGCAGGCGGTGAAACCTTCGTATAACGCGTGGGACGCGCCGGTGTGTGCGCCGTTGCTCATAATGGATGTCAGTCCTGCGTAGAGGAAAATCGCATCGAGAACCTGTTCGAGCGCGTTGTTGGCTTTGCCGTCCTGCACTGCGAAACAGGCGTCGGCGGCGAAGTGTTCGATGAGCGTATAGCAAAGTTCACTGTTGGTTCTCGCAACACCGGCAAGGCCGGTGAGCTGGGTCAGATCACTGATGGCGCGGTATTCGTACCATTTTGCCAGCGTGTCGCCGATACCGGCTGAGAGCCACGCCAGCGGAGAAGCGGCGAGCAAATCAGCGTCGATCACCGCCGCCGCCGGGCCGCAGGGGAGCGGAACCATGTCGCGGAACTCGCCGTCCTCATGATAACGAAACGCCAGCGAGGTGACGGCAGAGCAGGTACCCGCGATGCTCGGCAATGTGACGACCGGAATATTACAGGCGACGCCCGCCGCTTTGGCGGTATCCAGCGCCTTTCCGCCGCCGGTGGCGATAATCACTTCAACGCCCTGCGTGCGGAAAACGTCCGCCAGCCGGTTGATTTCCTGCTGGCAACATTCGCCGCTGAAGATTTCACTGCCAAGATAACTGACCATCTGTTGTTCGAGCTGATCGGCGACTTTGGCTTCCACGCTGGCAATTGCCCGTTTACCGCCGACCAATAACGCCCGCTGGCCGAGACGGCCGCACATTGCGCCTAAATGTTTAATCGCTCCGCGTCCGCGAAGTACGCTGGCAGGAAAAACCAAACGGTGGGTGAACATGGCTGCCCTCAGATAAACGCATAAAACGGAGTGTTTTATGAAGTATAGAAGGCGCGTTGTGAAGTGCCGGAATATCAGCGGCGGCGCTGGCGCACGGCGTCATGGGTTTTGCGTAAGGCATCCCGCGCGCCCGGAAAACGCTGCGCAACGCCGATATACAGGCAATCGATAATCAGTAACTGGCTGGTGCGGCTCGCCATCGCGGCGGCGCGAAAACCCAGTTCGCGGCTGCTGGTGAGCAGCACAATGTCGGCTTTGCGCGCCAGCGGTGACCGGCCACTGGCGGTGATGGCAAGCGTTGCCGCACCGGCATTTTTCGCGTGCAGGAGTGCATCCAGCACGCCCGCCGTTTCGCCGGAATGGGAAATCGCCAGCGCGACATCCGCCGCCGTTAACTGACAGGCGCTGACCAGGCTTTCATCGGTGCTGCCGAACGTCTGAGCGACAAAGCCGATGCGGCGCAGTTTCTGGCAAAAATCCTGTGCCACCAGCGAAGACGCGCCTGCGCCGTAGACGTCAATCCGACGCGCCTGAGCCAGCGCCGCAACGGCTTCTTCCAGCGATTCGCCTTTCAGCAACTGCGCCGTCGCCGTCGCGCCTTCCACCTCAAACGCCAGCAGTTTATGCAGGATTTGCTTCGGGGAGTCGGCTTCATTAATGTCTGCCGCCAGCGGCGATTCAGCGGGCGGCAGCGCAAGGGGCAATTCTGCCGCCAGCGCCAGCCGCAGCGCGGGATACCCCTCAAACCCTAACCGTTTGCTGGTTCGCACCACGGTGGCGGTGCTGGTTTCGGCAAGTTTCGCCAGTGCGGTGACGCTCAGTTTCGCGACATCCGGCGGGCTCAGCATGATGAGCGTAATAATCCGCTTTTCAGCCGGCGAAAAGCTGCCCTGCAAAGCCTGTAAGCGCGATTGCAGATTCATCGGTTATTTTTCCAGTTCGCGAAGATGGTCGTCTTTGCGCAGCGTCATCAGCGCAAACAAACTGACTACGCAGGTTGCCACCACGTAGTACGCCGGAATATCCAGATTCCCGGTTTCTTTAATAAGGCCGGTGATAATCAGCCCTGCGCAGCCGGAGAACACGGCGTTTGACAGCGAATACGACAGCCCGAGACCGGTATACCGCACGCGGGTCGGGAACATTTCCGCCAGCATTGCCGGGCCGGGGCCTGCAATCATGCCGATGGTTGCACCGGCAATCAGCACGGCGACGCCTTTTGCCAGCAGGCTGCTGTCCGGGTTTTGCAGCAGATGCAGCAGCGGGAAGCTGAGAATAATCACCGCCAGCACGGCAATCATCATCACTTTTTTGCGGCCGATTTTGTCACTCAGCCAGCCCGATGGCAGGATCGCAATCGCGAAACCGACGTTCGCCAGCACGGTCGCGACCAGTGCCTGTAAAAACGTGGCGTGAAGCGAGGTTTGCAGATAAGACGGCATCACCACCAGGAAGGTGTAACCGCCCGCCGACCAGCCCATCATGCGGCCAATCCCCAGCGTGATAGCTTTGGCGGTCGCCAGCGCTGAGGCTTTTTCTTCCGCCGTGCGCGGCGCGTTTTTTTCCGGTTTCTGGCTGGCAATAAAGGTCGGCGTTTCGTCGAGTTTCAGACGCAGATAAAGTGCCACCAGCCCCATCGGCAGGGCCAGCAGGAACGGAATGCGCCAACCCCAGGCTTTCATTTCAGTTTCCGGCAGCCACTGCACCAGAATGGCCACCAGCGCCACGCCGGTCAGCAGGCCGAGTGACACGGTGAACGACTGCCACGCGCCGTAAATTCCGCGTTTACCTTTCGGGGCGAATTCCGTCATCAGCGAAACCGCGCCGCCAAATTCACCGCCTGCAAACAGGCCCTGGAACATGCGCATCAGCGTCAGTAACAGCGGCGCGGCGACGCCAATTTGTGCGTAAGTCGGCAGGATACCGATGATGGCGGTGGCGATCGTCATCAGCAATACCACGGCAATCAGCGTGGGCTTACGGCCAATGCGGTCGCCGATGCGGCCAAAGATAATGGCGCCAATCGGGCGGCAGAAAAAGGCCAGCGCGAACGACGCGTACGTCAGAAGTAAACCGGTCATGCCGGTCTGGCCTTCGAGGGTGAAAAAGTTACCGGCGATCAGTGTCGCCAGATAGCCGTAAACGCCAAATTCGTACCATTCGATAAAGTTGCCCACCGAACCGGCGATTAACGCGCGGCGTGACTGGCTGGCAGAGGCAGGGGAAAGCTGTCCGGTGCGGGTCATCATTAACCTCATAAAAAGGAAAGAAACGGTGGGAATAAAATGTAAATAATTTTCTAAATTCAGGTGATTATTATGTCAATAATTTTCATGTGTTGAGCAAAATAAAAGCGAAATCTGTGGGGTAAGGCAGATTTTTTGGCAGAAACGGCAGAGTTCAGGGCATAAAAAAGGCTGCGCCCGTGAAGGTGCAGCCTGTTTAAAGAAGAGGGCGTTACAGCGTGTGGATATCGATACCGTCGCCGATATTACTTTTCTGGTAATAAGCCCGCGGGACTTCTACCTGATACTGTTTATCGGCGTAGGCGACTTCCAGAATAAAACGTTCGTTTTCATAAGATTCCACCGGAATAAACCCGAAGAACCCTTCCGTTACGCTGATGGTGCGGGTAGACGGAATCGCATAACGATGAACAATCCTTGCTCTGAGCGGCTGCTGATTGCCGGTTAACGTGTTCCATACGCGGTTAACGGGTTGCGCCAGAGTATCAATCACCTCTGAGGCCAGCGAGTTAAGAGCGGATGGCCAGCTCTTAGGTTTTTTCATAGTCATGATGAATGCCTCGTTGGTCTATATAACGTAATTCTTATAATTATATGAGACTAAGATCCAATCATTTTTTACGCTTAACTTATTACCGTTTGGTAAGTGGCTGGCGCATCAGCAAATTACTCCGCGACGGTTTTGCGTCTTTTGCCGGATTTACGCTCTGCTAGCAATAACGGGCAGGAAGGGCACATTGCGTGGTCTTCCAGATCGTAACGCAGGCAGCACTGTTTACGGTATTGCGGGCTGTCGGGATCCGCGGGGTTTTCTGCACGCATCGGCTGAAACAACGGATTTTTGCCACCGTAACGCAGCTCGCGCGATTCCATCAGCGTCATGCCGTCAGAAATATCAGCATCAACCAGTTCGGCCTGTTTCACACCCCAGCCGACGCGGATGGCCGCATTGCTCCAGTAAATACCCGGTTTCAGGCCGGAGAATTCTGCCAGTGCTTCGCAAATCGGGCGCAGCTGTTGTTCGATCATCACGTCAAACCGCGCCATCGGTTCCTGTGAAATCAGCGCTTCGCCTTCGCCATCCAGATAAATCTGCGCCGGTAAACCTTCTTCCTGCATGCAGAGGTAGACGTTTTCAGCCGCGATCGGCAGTTGCCAGCCGTGGCGCAACGACACAATCACCCAGCTTGGCAGCAGGGTGGCGAAATACCATTGTGACCACATCGAAATGCGCGCGCGGCGTTTGTCGCACTGCGCCGCGTCAGCGGCATTGGCATCCAGATAGCGTTTCAGCACGAGGCCACAGCCCTCGGCGGTGGTCAGCTGTGACATCGGCACCGCGTTGGTGACCAGCGGCGTCAGCGGCTTAAATGTATCGGCCACCCAGCTCACGGGCGTATCGCGGAAACTGTCGAGAAGTGTTTGCATCATGACGTTATGAAAGAGATTCGGTTCGGTAAATCATGCGGATAGAGTAGCGAATATTAAAGCGGAATAGTAATGATTTCGATTTAGATCTGTCAGGCGTTTTCCTCCCTCGTTGCGGAGGGAGGATGGCGGGGCGTGCAATCAGTTCAGGACGCCTGCCTGCCTGAGGATTTCACGGACGATCTTCTGTTTATCATTACTCAGCGGCAACGCCGGTTTCAGCGAATAAACAGGTACGTCGATACCGACCTGCGAGATGGCGTATTTGATGACGTTGTAAATCGGCGTATCCAGCGAATACAGCGGCGGCAGGAACGACAGGCGCTGTTGCAGTTCAATGGCGGTAGCGAAATCTTTCTCTCTGAACGCGCGGTAAATGCCGCAGGTGAGCTGTGGCGCAAAGTTCGCGCTGGCGGGGATAGCGCCGTCACCGCCGAGGATCAGCGTGCCGAACAGGTATTCGTCATAGCCGGAAAACACGGCGAAATCAGGTCGCAACGGCTTCACCGCCGCCAGCGTTTCGCGGATATGGTTCAGGCTGTCTACGGTATCTTTCAGGCCGACAATATTCGGGCAATCCACCGCCAGACGTTTAATCAGACTCACGGGGATCGGCTGACCGGTCAGCCCCGGATAGTTGTACATCACCACCGGCAGCCCGGCGTTTTCGGCAATGGTTTTGTAATGAAGATACAGCGCTTCTTCCGTGATCGGGTTGTAATACGGATTCACCACCACCACGCCGTCCGCGCCGACACTTCTGGCGTGCCGGGCAAACGCCAGCGTTTCTGCCGTGCCGGGATGCGCCGCGCCAATCAGCACCGGCACGCGTCCGGCGACGTGTCTGGTGCAGAATTCGGCGACTTCATACCGCAGTTCGCGGGACATATGCGCAAATTCCCCCGCGCTGCCGAGGAAAAACAGCCCGTTAACGCCGCCTTCAATGGCGAAATCAATCAGACGCGCCATTCCCTGGCGATCAAGCTGCTCATTCTCATTCAGGATGGTAGAAACCGGCGGGATCACGCCATGAAACAGTGGACGGCTCATAGATTTGTTCTCCATATGAAAGTGCGAAAAACTCAACACTCCATTTATAGAACGGTGTTTCAAATTTTTAAACGACCTGAGTCGAATTACATTTTTTTAGGTGAAATTTGGAAGGGGTGTCACAGAGGATGTGGGATGAAGGGGGAAATTCAACTTCAACTTCAACTTCAACTTCAACTCCAACTTCAAGGTCGTGGGCGTCGGCCCACACCGCTAAAACCTTGGGTTGCCACCCAAACTGGCTTCAAGGAGCGCCTATCGCCGCGCCCCTTGAAAATCCCGGGCTCTTTCACTGCGCGCTATCGCTTGCTGGCTATGTTTCAGCAGCCACATCTATTGCCGCAAAATCCCGCCGCTGCGCGGTTCCCTTCACTCGGGTTACAAACCGCGCGAACAGATACGCGGTTTTCCACCTCTCCTTACAGCGTGATTTTTGAAAGCGGCCATAGCCTGTTAGTTCACAACCTGGCCATACCATTCATTATTTTGAAAAACGAAGAAGCATGAATATTGATTCTCTTGAATGGTGGGATGGCGCGCTCAGAAATTTTGCTGACCGAGGGTTCGAGACCGCAAGGCTCGAAGCCCGTAGGGAAGGTACCGCGCAGCGGCGAGATTTCGCGCCACCCGCGGATGTGGCGGAACATGTCCATCGTCCCAGCGATAGCGCGCAGTAAAAGAGCCCGGGGGTCTTGGGGGCGGCGGCGATATGCCGCCCCCAAGTCGGTGTGGGCCGACGCCCACGACCTTGAATTTTATTTTGACCTGAGGACCGTTTGGGTGGCAACCCAAGGTGTTGACTTATATGAGCTCCTCACGGTAAGTGAAAAACTCAAATCACATCACCAGCGCCTGACCGTCTTTCCTTGATTCTGTCCCCGCCAGATATCCGCCCGCCGGATTCACGACAATCACCTGCGCGCCGCCGAACGAATGGCCGCCAAGCGGATCTTCGACAATCAGCTCATGCCCCATTGCGCGCAGTGCCGCCAGCGTATTGTGGTCGTAAGTGGCTTCCATCGCGACCTGACGGCCACCGTCAATCCGCCAGCGCGGCGCATCGATGGCGGCCTGCGGATTCTGTTTGTACAGCATAATGCGCAGCGCCAGTTGCAAATGCCCCTGCGCCTGCATCGGGCCGCCCATCAGGCCGAAGGACATCAGCGGTTTGCCTTCGCCGTCCTGCGCAAACGCCGGAATAATGGTGTGCAGCGTGCGTTTATTGGGCGCGACACAGTTGGCGTGCTGCGGATCGAGCGTGAAGCCGCAACCCCGGTTTTGCATACTGATACCGGTTCCCGGTACGACAACGCCGGAACCGAAACCCATGTAGTTAGACTGTATAAACGACACCATCATGCCGCTGGAATCGGCGGCGGTGAGGTAAACCGTGCCGCCCGGACGAGGTGCGCCGTAAGTCACGTCGCTGGCTTTCGCGCGGTCAATCAGGCGCGCACGTGCTTCCAGATACGCATCGTTCAGGAACAGTTGCGGGTCGAACTGCATATGGTCGTTGTCGGTGACGTGCTGATCCAAATCGGCCAGCGCCAGTTTCATTGCTTCGATGCACAGATGCGTGGTTTCGACGGAATCCACCGGTTTATCGCCGATATTAAGCTTCCCGAGAATGCCCAGCGCAATCAGCGTGGCGATGCCCTGACCGTTTGGCGGCAGTTCGTGAACCGAACCGCCAGCGAAGGATTGTTGCAGAGTTTCCACCCAGTCGGCTTTATGATTTGCGAGGTCATCGTGCGTCATCGCACCGCCAAATTCCCGGCTGTGAGCGATCATTTTATCGGCCAGTTCGCCGCGGTAGAACGCTTCGCCTTCGGTTCTGGCGATCAGCTCCAGCGTGTCGGCCAGCTGAGGATTACGGAAGAATTCGCCGGTTTTAGGCGCACGGCCTTCAGGCGCGAAACATGCGCTGAAACCCGGCTGATTGCTCAATTTTTTCACCGCGATTTCCCACAGGCGGCCAATCAGCGGCGACACCGGGAAACCGTTGCGGGCGTAATCGATCGCCGGTTGTGCCAGCGTAGTCAGTGGCAGGGTGCCAAAACGTTTTGCCACCGCCACCCAGCCTGAGACTGCGCCGGGCACGGTGACGGCGTCCCAGCCATAGGTCGGCACGGCTTCATGGCCTTTGGAGGCGAAATATTCCGGCGTCCACGCCGCCGGTGAGCGGCCCGACGCGTTCAGACCGTGGGCTTTCTTACCGTCCCAGATAATCGCAAAAGCGTCGCTCCCCACGCCGTTACCGCTGGGTTCCAGCACGGTCAGCGCGATGGCGGTGGCGATGGCCGCATCGGCCGCGTTTCCGCCGAGCATCAGCATTTTCATCCCGGCCTGCGCCGCCAGCGGTTGGGAAGCGCAGACCGCGTTGGCCCCCATCATCGTCGGGCGCAGGGTAGGATAAGCGACGTTAAAATCGTAATTCTCAGACATCTTTATTCCTTAAGAAGCGGTGAACGCATTACGCCCTCGCGGCGCCAGGCATTTTTGAACTCATTCAGACATTTGGAACATTCGGGAATGTCTTTGTCAAATTCAAAAAATGGGATGCGTTTGCCGCACGGGTCAAGACCTTGGGTTGCCACCCAAACCGGCCTTAAGGAGCGCCTGTAGCCGCGCCCCTTAAGAATCTCGGGCTCTTTCACTGCGCGCTATCGCTGGCTGGCACTGTTTCAGCAACGCCGGTTATTGCCGCAAAATCCCGCCGCTGCGCGGTGCCCTTCACCTCGGGTTACAAACCGCGCGAAAAGAGACGCGGTTTTCCACCTCTCGCTATGGCGTGATTTTTGAAAGCGGCCAATAACATTTTTAATTCAAAAGCGAGTGGGTTTTTATCTTTCAAATAGGTGAGATGGCGCGCTAAAAATACAGCTGAACGGAGCGGCTTCGAGACCCATGGCTCGAAGACCGAGTGAAGGCAGCACGAAGTGCCTGGATTTGCGCCACCCGGAGAAGCGACAGAAAACGTTCATCGAACCAGCGGCAGCGCGCAGTAAAAAAGACGCGGAGATTCAAAAGAGGGCTCGTCATAGCCCTCTTTTGTCGGTTTCGGCACAGCGAGTTATGTGAACGCTGCGATTGAGAAACCGAAATATTCTCGGTCAGATGTCAGATGTCCGCCTTCACGGCCAGTAAAAAACCCATCGCCAGAATTAGCCCAATAATGAAACCCTTATCCCCCGATTACTCCCCCCGCGAATCGTGTCTAATACCTATCATCAGAGAGGTGTAAACCCGGTCAGGCGAGATTCTGAGGGCTGAGGCCGTCCAAAATAATATCCCTGGAACAAACTACAACCTTCTTCTTTCAGACGCCTGAACTGCTCGGGGGTTTCGACGCCTTCTGCGGTGGTCTGAATATCCAGACTGCGGCTCATGCCGGTGATGGCGCGGATGATCGCCAGCGCTTCGCGGCTGTCCTGCATATCGTTGATGAACGACCGGTCGATTTTGATTTTGTCGAACGGGAACGAGCGCAGATAGCTCAGCGACGAATAGCCGGTGCCGAAATCATCCAGCGCGATACGCACGCCCAGCGCCTTCAGTTTTCGCAGGGTATCGATATTGCCCAGCGTATTGTCGAGCAGCACGGACTCGGTGATTTCCACTTCCAGCCGTGACGGATCCAGCCCGGACGCTTCCAGTGCGGATTCCACCACAGAAACCAGTCCGCTGTTTTTGAACTGAATCGGTGAGAGGTTCACGGCGACGGTCTGCGAGCCGGTCCAGGTTGTGGCTTCGCGGCAGGCTTCGTGCAGCGCAAAGGATCCAAGGCTGTGGATCAGGCCCGTTTCTTCGGCGATAGGGATGAAATCCACCGGCATAATCAGCCCGTTTTGCGGGTGATGCCAGCGCATCAGCGCCTCATAGCCGATGACCGCATCGTGTTTGGCGTCGGTAATTGGCTGGTAGTAAAGACGCAGCTGATTGCAGGTAATTGCGTCGCGCAAGTCCATTTCGACCACGCGGCGTTTACGGGCGGCGGCGTCCATTTCAATACGGAAATCTTCGTACCGGTTGCGGCCATTACGTTTGGCTTCGTAGAGCGCCATGTCCGCGCAACGCAGCAGCTGATCCGGTGTGTTCTCGATGGAATCCGCCAGCGCGATGCCGATACTCAGGCCGACCGAAAGCGAGTGACCGTCGATAATGACCGGCGGACGCACGGATTCAATCAGGCGTTTGGAAATCTGATGCGCAGCGGAGATATCTTTCAGGCCGGGCAGCACGACGGCAAACTCGTCGCCACCGATGCGCGCCAGCGTGTCGTCATCGCGCAGTGTCATCCGCAGACGTTTGGAAATCGCCCGCAGCAGCTCATCGCCGACCTGATGACCCAGCGCGTCATTCACGTTTTTGAAGTTATCCAGATCCAGGCACAACGTGGCAGTGTGGCTGTGCGTATAGCTGTCGCGCTGCAACGCTTCATTAAGGCGCTGGCTGAAAAGAATGCGGTTGGGCAGGCTGGTCAGATTATCGTGGTGCGCCATGTGATGAATGCGCGCATGCGCAGCCTGCTGATCGGTCACGTCATCAGCAATCATCATCACGTAACTGGTTTGCGGATCGTGTCCGCGGATCACCGAACTGGTGGTTTGCAGCGTACGGTCGCCGATGGCCGTCAGCAGCTGTTGCTCGCTTTTATGTACACCTTCAGCGCGCAGGCATTCGTCCGACTGCTTATTAATAAAGTTGCTGAGCCCGAATCCCATGCAATCCTGCGGGCGTTTGCCGAGCATTTTCTCGCGCGAAATCCCCAGCAGGCGTTCGGCCTGACGGTTCACCAGCAGAATTTCCCGCGAAACGGCATTTTCGACGATCACGGAAGAGGGAATATTTGCGATCACCGTGTTCAGAAATTGCGATAAAGAGGAGAGCTGTTCGCTGTTGGATTCGGCCAGTTCTTTGGCCTTCAGCAACTCCTTTTCAGTTTCACGCCTTTGCGTTACGTCACGGGTGATCTTGGCAAAACCAATGATTTCACCGGCTTCGCGCAGGGCTTCAATAATGATGTGCGCCCAAAAACGCGAGCCATCTTTGCGCTGTCGCCAGCCCTCAGATTCATAGCGGCCCGTTGAACGCGCGGTCTCCAGACCGTGCTGCGGCCAGCCACTCTTTTTGTCTTCTTCCGTGTAAAAGCATGAAAAATGCTTCCCCACGACTTCTTCAGGCGTATAGCCTTTTGCCCGCTGCGCACCGGCATTCCAGTTCGCAATGGTGCCGTCCGGTGTCAGCATATAGATGGCGTAATCTTCTACGCGTTGGACCAGCAACCGATACAGTACATCAGAATCTTCGCTCATTTTTTTTGCCTGGTAGCCTGCCGTCTCTGCCCGGATTCCGTCCAAATCAGAGTGCGGCTAAATAGTGCGCCTGTCCCGACGCATTTTTGCTGTGATGTGCTCATGAAACGTTAGCATAAGATAATTCTTAGTTCGCCAAATTTTGCTTCTAACATGCTTAAAATTAAGCGTTTTTAGCTAAAAGATCGGACTTAAGTTAAATTGCACTTTTGAGTTTTAGTGACCAAATCCGTTATCGGCACGGTAGGAATGAAACTTTAGTGGAATGGCATAAAAAGCTAAGGGAAATATGAGGGGATCCAATGTGTTAAATAAACAGGCCGCAAATTATTGCGGCCTGTTAAATTTTGGTTACGGACGCTGCGGTTTGGGTTCGTGCTTCACCGGTGGTTTTGGCTTCGCTTTATGATGAACCGGCGCAGGTTTAACCTGATGATGCGGTTTTTCGTGTTTCACGACAGGCTTGTGAACTTTATGAACCGGCTGCGGCTGAGTGACCGGCCCATTGTGCGGACCATCAGCGTAAGCACTCAGGCTGGCGGTCGCCAGCAACGCACACAGAACAACCATTCCTGACTTAATCATTGTATTCCTCGTTCCCGTTTTGACGGTGTTTTCTGATAACACACAGACTTTGCGGGGCAAACGGGAAAACGACAATTCGGATAAGGCTTAATAGAGGGGTTTTAACGGAAAATTTAAACTGCGTTTACGTAAAGCTGAGGGAAATGCAGGGCGCTTACGGTATTTCCTGTAAGCGCGCCGGAATATTCCTGTGAATTACTGCACAACTTTATAAGGGCCGTCGGTCACAGAATCGCGCAGAATAAGATCGGATGAAAATTTGTTCTGACCGGATAAATAACCGCCATCAAGCATGGCGATAATCTGGTTGATCACCTCGCTGACCATATCGCTCACCGGATCTTTCACGCTCGACAGTGCCGGAATAAGAAACGGTGCGGTCGGAATATTATCAAACCCGATCACCGAAACCTGCGCAGGCACGGCAATTCCGGCGGTGCTGAGCTGCTTCATTGCCCCAATCGCCATTTCGTCGTTACTGGTAAGCAGGGCGCTGAAAGGTTGCCCGGACGACAACAACGTTTCCACCGCCGCCGCACCGCTGGCCGGCGACCATTTTCCCTGCACGATCAGCGATTCCTTGACCGGCAAACCGGATGCCGTCAGCGCGTCGCGATAGCCGGAAAGCCGCTCAATGGCGGTCGGGGAATCCATCGACCCGGTGATAAACGCAATATCCCGATGTCCGCGTTCAATAAGCGCCTGCGTGGCATTAAAACTCGACCCTTTGTGATCGCAATAAATACAATGGCTCTGATGTTTGCGTAATTTGCGGTTCACGACCATCACCGGTTTCTTATATTTATCGATGAGCAAATCCATTTCATCGACCGATAAAAAGCGCGGATAAATAATAATGCCGTCGCAGCGCAAATCGTGCAAAAACTGAATGGCGTCCTGTTCTTCTTCGGCGCTGTGTTTGCCATCCACCAGAATCAGCTGGCGTCCGTTGGCGTCGAGTTTTTTCGCGGCCTGAGAAATTAACTCGCTGAAATAATGCCCGTTATACAGCGTATTCGTCACCACCAGCCCGATGCACATCGATTTGCTGGTCGCCAGATTTCTTGCCAGTAAATTGGGCCGGTAACCCGCTTCCTCAATGGCTTTATAGACCTGATCTTTGGTTTCCTGGCTTACATAACCCTTGCCGGAAAGCACACGGGAAACCGTGGCTTTCGAGACGCCCGCTTTGGCTGCCACTTCCTGCATTGTCGACATCAGGCACCTTCTGGATGAGAAAAATTATTCGTCATTCTACACATTCCACGCGTCCTGAGATGATTTCACTGCGCAGGGAGATCGTCATCACAAAAATGAAACGGTGTTGTATTTATTTGTTGAAGTCAGAAGAAGAACTGAACATTCTCGTGTGAAACCGGTTACCTACTGTTTCGGAAAAAGCCCGCTACGTTTCATAAAAAAGGCTCCCCGAAAAGATAATTATTCATAACCCTATGAATCCGAGAGAGTTATCACTCATGGCTAAGAATTTTGCAGCAATTTCCAGGTCAATCGTCGATGCCATCGGCGGCGCGGGCAACGTGGTTGCGGTGACGCATTGCATGACGCGCCTGCGCTTCGTGCTGAACGACGAATCCGTCGTGGACGCGGCGACGCTGAAATCCATCACCGGCGTGATGGGCGTGGTGCGCAATGAAAAACAGTGCCAGGTGATCATCGGCAATAACGTGTCGCAGGCTTACGCCGAAGTGCTGAAACTGCTGCCGGAAGGCTTTGCAGCGGCCAGCGATACCCCCGCCAAAAACAAAATTACGCTCAAACGGATTGGTGCAGGAATCCTCGATGCGCTGATTGGCACCATGTCGCCGCTGATCCCGGCGATTATCGGCGGTTCGATGGTCAAACTGCTGGCGATGATTCTGGATATGACCGGCGTGTTTGAAAAGGGCGCTTCCACGCTGGTGATCCTCAACACCATCGGCGACGGCGCGTTCTTCTTCCTGCCGGTGATGGTGGCCGCGTCGGCGGCGGTGAAATTCAAAACCAATATGTCGCTGGCGATTGCGATTGCCGGGATCCTGGTGCATCCGGCGTTTATCGACCTGATGGCGAAAGCCGCGCAGGGGCAGAAAGTCGAGTTCATCGGCATTTCCGTCACGGCGGTGAAATACACCTACACCGTGATCCCCGCATTGTGCATGACGTGGCTGCTGTCCTACATCGAAAAATGGGTGGATCGCATTACGCCGGTCGTCACCAAAAACTTCCTCAAGCCGATGCTGATCATGCTGATTGCGGCACCGATCGCCATCGTGCTGATCGGGCCGCTGGGCATCTGGATTGGTACCGGTATTTCCGCCGTGGTGTACACCGTTCACAGCTATCTCGGCTGGCTGTCGGTGGCGATTATGGGCGCGGCCTGGCCGCTGCTGGTGATGACCGGCATGCACCGTGTGTTCACGCCAACCATTATTCAGACCATTGCTGAAACCGGAAAAGAAGGCATGGTGATGCCGTCAGAAATCGGCGCAAACCTGTCGCTGGGCGGTTCATCGCTGGCGGTGGCGTGGCGGACGAAAAACCCGGAACTGCGCCAGACCGCACTGGCTGCGGCGGCTTCCGCGATTGTGGCCGGGATTTCAGAACCTGCGCTATACGGCGTGGCGCTGCGGCTTAAACGTCCGCTCATCGCCTGCTTAATCAGCGGTTTTATCTGCGGCGGTATTGCCGGTTTAGGCGGCCTCGCCAGCCATTCGATGGCGTCGCCGGGGCTGTTTACCAGCGTCCAATTCTTCGACCCGTCCAATCCGATGACCCTTGTCTGGGTGGCGGGCGTCATGATCCTCGCGGTGGTGCTTTCGTTTGTCATCACCCTGTTACTCGGATTTGAAGATATTCCCGTGGAAATCGTGACGCCGAAAGAGGGCAAAACGGCAGAGATCACCACGCCTGCGCCGTTGCCGGTGGCAGCCGACGCAGCGCGTTCACATTAAAGGAGACGTAATTCATGGCAGCATCTTTATTTCCTGACGGCTTTTTATGGGGCGGCGCGATTGCCGCAAACCAGGCCGAAGGTGCCAGTTTTGAAGGCGGCAAAGGCCTGACGACGGTCGACATGATCCCGCACGGCGCGCACCGTCTGGCGGTAAAAACCGGTCAGGAAAAGCGCTTCCGGCTCGATGCAACAGAGTTTTACCCGAGTCATCAGGCGATTGATTTCTATCATCGTTATAAAGAAGACATCGCGCTGATGGCCGAAATGGGCTTCACCGTATTCCGCACTTCAATCGCCTGGAGCCGTCTGTATCCCAACGGCGATGAGTTAACGCCGAATGCAGAGGGCATCGCGTTCTACCGTGACGTTTTTGCCGAGTGCAAAAAATACGGCATCGAACCGCTGGTTACGCTGTGCCATTTCGATGTGCCGATGCATCTGGTGATTGAATACGGTTCGTGGCGTAACCGCAAAATGGTCGAGTTTTTCGCCCGTTATGCGCGCACCTGTTTTGAGGCGTTCGACGGGCTGGTGAAATACTGGCTGACCTTTAATGAAATCAATATCCTGCTGCACAGCCCGTTCTCCGGCGCGGGTTTAGTGTTCGAAGAGGGCGAAAATCAGGAGCAGGTCAAATATCAGGCCGCGCATCATGAGCTGATTGCCAGCGCGCTGGCGACGAAAATTGCCCATGAAGTGAACCCGGAAAATCAGGTCGGCTGCATGCTGGCGGGCGGCAATTTCTATCCGCGCACCTGCAAGCCGGAAGATGTCTGGGCAGCGCTGCAAAAAGACCGCGAAAACTTGTTCTTCATCGACGTTCAGGCGCGCGGAGCTTATCCGTCCTACACCCGCCGCGTATTCGCTGAAAAAGGTATTGTCATCGATAAACAGCCGGGCGATGACGACATTCTTAAAAACACCGTCGATTTTGTGTCCTTCAGTTATTACGCCTCGCGCTGTGCGTCCGCTGACATGAACGACAACAACAGCAGCGCGGCGAACATCGTAAAATCACTGAAAAACCCGCATATTGAAGCCAGCGAATGGGGCTGGGGCATTGACCCGCTTGGCCTGCGCATCACCATGAACATGATGTACGACCGCTACCAGAAACCGTTATTCCTGGTGGAAAACGGCCTCGGCGCAAAAGATGAAATCAACGCGCAGGGCGAAATTGTCGATGATTACCGCATCAGTTATTTGCGTGAACACATCAAAGCAATGGGCGAAGCCATCGCCGACGGCATCCCGGTCATCGGCTACACCTCATGGGGCTGCATCGATCTGGTTTCCGCCTCCACCGGCGAAATGAGCAAGCGCTACGGCTTCGTCTACGTCGACCGCGACGACAGCGGCAACGGCACGCTGGAAAGAACCCGTAAGAAATCGTTTTACTGGTACAAAAAAGTAATAGCCAGTAACGGGGGGGATTTGGCGTAGTTTGTATTCAGGGCGGTCAGGTTGTATTACCTGACCGTACTCGCCCGAACCTTCAGTTTCCCCGCCATAATGACCCGCGTGGCGGCATCTTCGCCGGAGCACAAATATTCCACTGCCATCCGGCCTAATTCGTTATAGGGCAACTGGACGCTGGTGAGTTTTGGCGTCATCTGATCGGCGATGCGCTGATCGTCGTATCCGGCGACCAGAATGTCCTGCGGAATTCGCAGATGCAGTTCGGTCAGCGCCTGATAACAACCGATGGTCATCCAGTCGCTGGAGCAGAAAATCGCATCCGGCGGCTCGGGCTGATCCATCAGCTGTAACGTCGCGCGGTAGGTTTCATTGAGTGACCAGTTGGTGGCCTGCACCAGCTTGTCATCGGGCATCATTCCCGCCTGCGTCAGGGCTTCGCGGTAACCTTCGAGACGCTTTTCACATGCTTCCATCCAGTTATCACCCATGATGTGCGCAATTCGCGTCGCACCCTGATCGATAAGATGACGGGTAATTTGCAACGCATTTGCCCGGTCGTCAGGCAGGAAAGTGGGCAGCAGCGGATACGCGCGGTCGTACACATTCAGCAGAACGACAGGCAACGTGGTCTGGTTAACAAAAGGCGAGAAATCAATGGACTGAGTGACCGGCGACGCAATAATTATGCCTGCACAACGCCGCTGATTGAGTTGTGCGATGATCCGCACGGCAAGTTCGGCGTCGTCGCCGTAATCGTAGATCGTCAGAAGCGTATCATGCCGCCACGCTGCTTCCCGGGCTTCGCTGAGGGCATCAACAAACGGGTCATAGCTGGGCATCCCGTTGATCAGCAATGCAATTTCTTCCTGACCGTTGTCCCGGTGTGGAGCTGGCATTTTTTTGTAACCCAGCGAGAGCGCGGTATTGAACACGCGTTCACGGGTTTCTTCGCTGAGTTTAACGGAACGTGAATTGTTTAAAATCAGTGAAACGGTTGCCTGTGAAACCCCGGCTTCCCGCGCAATATCACTCATCGTGACTTTGTTTTTCTTCTCCATTTCCCTTTTCCCGTCTGCCATTTATCTCTCCTTTTTCACTATATCACAGCGATCTTTTTTGCCCGACCACCCCGCAGTCTGGCTAAAAAGAGTGTGATCTCACCAGCAGAACCCGCATGACGGATTTGCAGCAATGTCAGTCAGGTAATAAAAATTAGCTAATAATATTAGTCAATGAGCGATAACGCGAGGAGAAAACGATGAAAGAGCAATGGAATGAACAGCAGGCGGCACAGTGGAGCAAACAGCAGGGATGGATCTGCGGATTCAACTACTTACCGCGCACGGCGGTGAACTGGACGGAACTCTGGCAGCGTGAAACATTCGATGCGCCGACTATCGATCAGGAGCTGGGCTGGGCGCATGACGCCGGTTACAACCAGCTGCGCATTAATTTGCCGTTTATTGTCTGGCAGGTTGACCGCGAGGGTTTGCTGGCGCGTATCGGTCAGTTCCTGAGTATCGCGGCACGTCATCAGATTAAAGTGATGCTGACGCTGATGGACGATTGCGGTTTTTCCGGCGACGAGCCGTATCTCGGGCCGCAAAAAGCGCCTGAGCCGGGAAAACATAACAGCCAGGCGGCGGCAAGTCCGGGGCGCGATGTGGTGTGCAACCGCGAAATGTGGCCGCAGGTTGAGGATTATGTGCGCGACATCATCCGCCATTTCCGCACGGACGCGCGCATCGCTATCTGGGATTTGTACAACGAGCCGGGGAATCGCGGCACGTTTGCGACCGGGCTGGAAGAAGTGCTGTATGACGAAAAGCTGGAAGTTTTCGCGCTGGAACTGATGCAAAAGGCGTTTGTCTGGGCGCGTGAGGAAGACCCGCAGCAACCGCTGACCGTCGGTGCGTGGCATTTCTCGCAGGATCCGGATCAGCCGGAAAGTGAGTTTTTCACGCACCCGATTGATGTAGCAGCGGCAAAACTGTCTGATGTCATCAGCTTTCACGCCTACGTCGCCACACCAAAACTTTTGCAGGCGCTGCGTTTCTGGCAGAAATTCAACCGCCCGATGCTCTGTACCGAATGGCTGGCGCGTCACGTCGGCAGCGTTTTCGAAGAACAACTGCCGCTGTTCAGCGCGTTCAACGCCGGGTGCTATCAGTGGGGGCTGGTGCGCGGAAAAACCCAGACCACGCTGCCGTGGCCGGTAGTGCGCAAGGGCAATCATGATTACGCCCATTTGTGGTTCCACGATGTGCTGGACGAATACGGTATTCCGTTCCGTCGCGCTGAAATGGATCTGGTCCGCCGTTTAACGCGTATGAAATAACCCTTCAACATGCTGCACAGGGAAGTGCGAGGCTGAATAAAAATGACGATTTCAATGAAAATCCCGTCCAGGGAATTGTGGTCTTATTTTGGTTACGGGCTGGGGCAATGCTTCAGTTTCGGATTAGTGGGTTCATTTATTAACTATTTCTACACCGACGTATTGGGTATTTCCGCGCTGGCGGCGAGTACGATATTTCTGGTCGCCCGCGCGTGGGATGCCATACACGATCCGTTATTTGCCAGCGTCATGGATACCATCCAGACCCGCTTCGGGAAATTCCGTCACTTTATGTTGCTGGCGCCTTTCCTGATTACGCTGGTCACGCTGGCGTCGTTTTATAATATTGATGCGCCGATGGGGACGAAAATTCTTTATGCCGGGGCAACGTATATATTGTGGGGCACGCTGTACGCCATTTCGGATATTCCTTTCTGGTCGATGAGTTCGGTGATGAGTTCAGAGCCGAAAGAGCGTACCAAAGCGGTCACCGCCGCCGTGCTGGGCGTGAACGCCGGTATCGCGTGTGCGTCGATCTTCTTCCCGCGTCTGACGGCATTTTTCGCGCCGGGCTCCGGCGATCACGGTTACTTTATGGCGACCGTGGTGATGATGGTGATCGGGTTACTGCTGATGATTAACGGGTTCTGGAATATCAAAGAACGCGTACCGCCCAGCAGTGAAAAAGTCACCATGCGCGATACGTTCCATAACCTGAAAAATAACCGGCCACTGTTCTTTGTTCTGGCGGCATTCTTTTTCTGTGTCCTGCACAATATCGCCAACGGCATTTACATCTATTTCTTTATTTATAATATGGGCGATGGCGCATTACAGGCAGCGATTGGTGTAATGGGGATATTAGCGGCGATTGCCTGTCTGACCGCACCGTTATTAACGCGTCGATATAAAAAACGTTCTCTGTTTATTGTGCTTTGTATGCTGGATATTGTGGTGCGCGTTATCTTGTGGTTCAGCGGATATCACAATATGACCTGGCTGTTTATTCTGCTGGGGCTGAGCACGGTATTTGTCATGATGAGCAACCTGTTTACCTCGGCGATGATTGTCGACACCATCGAATATGCCGAATACAAAACCAATAAACGCTGTGCGGCGATCACGTTCTCCGGCCAGACGTTTACCGGGAAGATGTCCGTTGCGGTCGGCGGCGGGCTGGTCGGGATATTCCTGACCGCAATTCATTACGTCCCGCAGGCCGCCCACCAGACGGAAAGCGTGATGAACGGCTTGTTCTTCGGTATCAGCCTGTTGCCCGCCATCGGCTCATTAATCCGCATTGGCTTCATGTGGTTCTTTGATTTCACCGAAGATAAACACGCCGAGGTGCTGGCCATTCTCGAGCAGCGCCGCAAATCCGGTGAAGTGTTCGAAGAGCCGCAGCAGCCGGGGGAATTATTGCCTTCCGGCAGGGCATAACGGACATTTTTGGTGCAAAAAATCACCAGTATGAAAGTGTCTTCTGGCTAAGGTTCTGAATTTGTTATAGCTGTGAAGTTGGCATACAAGCTGCATTAGCTTTTATGACATGAGTGAAATACGTCAGTACAGAGAGATTACGGATGAAGGCGTCCGTTAGCGTTCAGGTTGCTGAGCGCTAACAGGACGCTTTTTTTTTGGTTTGTGGCCAACCAAACTGGCCTTCGGTCAAAATCAAGGTCGTGGGTGTCGGCCCACACCGACCAAAGACCCGGTAACGCGCGGGTCTCTGGACTCTGCGCTTTTCTAACTGCGCGCTGTCGCTCGCTGGCACTATTTCAGAGACTCCGGTTATTGCCGCAAAATCCCGCCGCTGCGCGGTTCCCTGCACTCGGGTTACAAACCACGCGAACAGATACGCGGTTTTCCACCTCTCGCTTTGGCGTGATTTTTGAAAGCGGCCAATAACTTTCTAATTCGTAACCTCACCACTAATTGTTATTCAAAATGCCTTTGAATTTAGATAAGCCTCCGGCCGCTTTCAAAATATAATTACGGTTTGGTGTGCTCCTCCCCCTGCGAAGGGGGAGGTCGGGAGGGGGTTTAGCAGACAACTCACCTTCAAAGTTGCCATTTCGAACCCCATCCCAGCCTTCCCCTTGCCAAGGGGAAGGAGCAAAAATACCAGCCTTCCGAATTACACAACCTCTGGGCCAGTTTGGCTGGCGAGCCCAAGCTTTGACCAGAGATGCGCCCCCGCATCCTGCCACTCAGATCCAACCCTTATGCATTAATCATCCATCTATATCCTTTTTTGTTAGTGGCAGCCGCCCGTTCCTATATGCAATTCTCTGACCTACAAAACAAAAACGTTATTTACCTGCCAGATTAAAAATTTAGGGCGCGAGCCTTCTTAAGATGACTTATAAGGAAAAACTATGGCTGCTTCTTCAGTAATCAAAAATAAATTCAATAAAAGCGTTGTTTCCGCCGGTCTGTTTTTGGCGCTCAGCGCAGTCTCAACTTTTGCAGCCCATGCAGATCAGCTGGCTGATATCAAGAAAGCCGGCGTGGTGAAAGTGGCCACGTTTGATTCCAATCCACCGTTCGGTTCTGTGGATGCCAAAACGCACGATATCGTCGGTTATGACGTTGATTTTGCGAAAGCGCTGGCGAAAACGCTGGGCGTGAAACTGCAACTGGTGCCGACGAATCCGGCGAACCGTATTCCGTTATTGCAGTCCGGAAAAGCCGATCTGATTGTGGCGGATATCACCATCACGCCGGAACGCGCGAAAGTGATCGATTTCTCCATACCTTATTTCGTGACCGGCCAGCAGTTCCTGGTGCCGGCCAATTCACCGGATAAACTCGACGCCTACGCCACGGCGCGTATCGGCGCAGTGAAAGGCACCACCGGCGAGCAGGAATTGCATAACCGCTTCCCGCAATCTCGCGTGTTGTCTTACGACGATATTCCTCTGGCGCTTTCTGCGCTGCGTAACGGCAACGTGCAGGCGATTACACAGGACAGCACCATTCTGGCCGGTTTGCTGGATGGCGCGCCGGACAAGGCAAAATACAAAGTTTTGCCTGAATTACTGAGCAAAGAAGAGATTGGCGTTGGCGTGAAAAAAGGCGAAACCAGCCTGCTGAAAGTGGTGAATGACGAGCTGCTGAATCTGGAGAAAAACGGTCAGGCGGTGAGCATTTATAACGTCTGGTTTGGCCCGCAGACAAAATCTCCGCAGCCACGTCTGTTCAAGATTGAAGCCAAATAATCCGCTTTATGCAAGGTAATGCACATGCAGCAAGACACCTTATCAACCGCAGCGACGTCTGCGGTTTTTTCGCATTCAAACGCCGCGAAAACCACGGCGGTCGAGTTTCGTCAGGTCAGTAAATCTTTCGGTCATCACCTTGTGATCCGGAATGTCAGTCTGAGCGTCGCCAGCGGTGATGTGGTGGCGGTCTGCGGGCCGTCCGGCTCAGGGAAATCCACGCTCATCCGCCTGATTAATCAGCTGGAAACCGTCACGGATGGCGAAATTCTAATTCACAACAAACCGACGCGGGGCCTGAACGGACCGGCGCTACGCGAGTTACGTACGCACATCGGTTTTGTGTTTCAGCAGTTCAACCTGTACGCCCATCTGACCGCGCAGGACAACGTCAGCCTCGCGCTGATTAAAGTCCACGGCTGGAAGAAAAGTGATGCGAGCGAGAAGGCGCTGGCGCTGCTGACCCGCGTCGGTTTGCAGGACAAAGCGCAGCATTATCCCGAGCAGCTTTCCGGCGGACAGCAGCAGCGCGTGGCGATTGCCCGGGCGCTGGTGACGGATCCGGACATCATTTTGTTCGATGAACCGACGTCGGCGCTGGATCCGGAGATGATTGGCGAAGTCCTGCTGGTGATGCAGGAACTGGCGAAAAGCGGCATCACGATGATTGTCGTGACGCACGAAATGAGTTTTGCCCGTGAAATTGCCGACCGGGTGATTTTCATGGACGGCGGCGAGGTCCTGGAACAGGCGGAACCGGAGGATTTCTTCCTGCGGCCGCAGCATCCGCGTGCGCAGCGTTTTCTGCAAAAAGTCCTGTTCCCGCTGCATCCTGAAACAGGAGCGGGGCAATGATCTGGCATCCCGACTGGGCTGGCGTGCTCACCGGCCAGCCTTTGCAGTGGATTATTTCCGGCTTTCTCACCACGCTTTACGTCAGTATTGCGGGCAGTGTGCTGGCGACGCTTCTGGTGGTGTTACTGATCGCGCTGCGCCTGAGTCAGTCGCGTCTGGCACGCGGTGCGGTAGCGGCGTTTGTGTCGGTTTTCCGCAACACGCCGCTGCTGGTTCAGCTGCTTTTCTGGTATTTCGCCGCGTACGGCGCGCTGCCGCAAAGCTGGCGTTTTTACATCGGCGATACCCACGCGTGGGCGGTTTTCCCCGGCAATATCGCGTGGCTCACACCGGAATTTCTGTGCGCTGCCTGGGGGCTGGGATTATTCACTGCCGCGTTTCTGGTGGAAGAAGTGCAGGCGGGGCTGAATTCGGTGCCGAAAGGCCAGACCGAAGCCGCGATTTCACAGGGTTTCAGCCGCAAAACGCTGCTGCTTTCGATCCTGTTACCGCAGGCGCTGACCAACGCGTGGCAGCCGATCACCGGGCAATATCTCAACCTGATGAAGCTTTCCTCACTGGCGACAGGCATCGGATTTTCCGAGCTGACGTATCAGGTCAGTCAGATTGAAAGTTACAACGCGCACGCCTTTGAAGGTTTTGCGGTCGGCACGTTGCTGTATCTGGCGCTGGGGATGATCCTTGGCGGGCTGATGACAATATTTGGTCCGAAACGCCCGCAGCAAAGGCCGCAGGCCGCGCAGAAGGCAGAGGTGAACGATGGAATTTGACTGGTCGGTTCTGCACGATAACTTCACCTACATGCTGTGGGGAAGGCTGGCCGACGGCGAACCGGGCGGCGTTTTACTTACGCTGATCATGGCCGTTTCTGCTGGCGTGCTGGCGTTAGTGCTGGGCGTCGCAATGGCGGCATTAGCCTGGCGTTTCGGTGGCTGGACGCGAAAATTACTTTTTCTGTGGGCGTCGTTTATACGCGGCATCCCGCTGATTTTTGTGATTTTCTGGCTGTATTTCCTGCTGCCGGTGGTGTTTGGCGGCTCGATCCCCGGCCCGCTGACGGTGATTATCGCACTTGCCTGGTTTACCTCGGCCGCGGTGATGCACTCCACGCTGGCCGGGCTGGAGTCACTGCCGCGCGGGCAAACCGAAGCGGGGATTGCGTCCGGCATGAGTTACAGCCAGGTTTTGCTCAATGTCCTGCTGCCGCAGGCGTGGCCGAACCTGTTGCCGTCGTACCTCGGGTTGCTGATCTCGCTGGTGAAAGACACCTCGCTGGCGTTTATCGTCAATGTGCCGGAGCTGACCACCGTCGCGGGGCAGGTGAATAACCGGGTGCAAATCTACCCGGCGGAAATCTTCCTGTTTATCGGCCTGATGTATTACCTGCTGTGCGCAACGCTGGCGTATGTTGCGGGCAAATCGATTAAACGCCGTCAGGCATTGCGGGCGTAACAGGCCATAAAGCCATCTGTGAAATCTCAGATTTTCGCCTGATTCACACGGGCAGAGAGTTCCTGATGGCTTTCCTTTCTTTCGCTGTAACGGTCAGCCAGATACGCCGTATGGGGTTTCAGAATTAACGTTATTTTGAACAACTCCTCGGTGATATCCACAATCCGGTCGTAAAGGGCAGAGGGCTTCATCCGGCCTGCATCGTCAAACTCCTGCCAGGCTTTGGGGACGGAGGACTGATTCGCAATAGTGAACATCCGCATCCAGCGACCCAGGATCCGCATCTGATTGACCGCATTGAAAGATTGCGAACCGCCGGAAACCTGCATAACGGCCAGTGTTTTCCCCTGAGACGGACGAACCGCGCCTTCACTCAACGGGAGCCAGTCTATCTGCGCCTTCATCACCGAACTCATGGCGCCATGTCTTTCCGGCGAACTCCAGATCATGCCATCACACCACCTCACCAGCTCGCGTAACTCCAGCACTTTGGGGTGCGTATCAGGTGCATCGTCCGGCAACGGCAAGCCGGAAGGGTTAAAAATTTTCACCTCTGCGCCCATTTTCGTCAGCAAACGACCGGCTTCCACTGCGGCAAACCGGCTGTAAGAACGCTCACGCACGGATCCATACAGGATCAGAAAACGTGGCATTGGCGAGGCGCCCTCCGAAAGATTACTGGCAATAGCATCATCGAAGTATTCGGGGTTAACCGCAGGTAAATCAGACATGGTGTTCATCCGTTGTAAAGAGGGAGATTGATTTAGATCATATATGAATTATCATATGTGTTGTCAATCACTATCGGAGTCACTGATGCAGCATCCTGTTCAGCTTTTTAAACTGCTCGCCGACGAAACCCGCTCAACCATTGTGATGCTGTTGAGAGAGGCCGGGGAGATGTGTATTTGCGATCTCTGCGCAGTAACGCAGGAGTCTCAGCCTAAAATATCCCGCCACATGGCGCTGTTACGCGAAGCAGAGCTGGTTATTGACCGCCGAGAAGGCAAATGGGTGTACTACCGTTTATCTCCGCATATGCCCGCCTGGGCAGCGGCTGTCATCGACACCGCGTGGAACTGCGAGCGTGAAGATATCCGGATTTCACTGAACAACAGTAAACTCTCGTCTTGTTCATGACAGAGATATATTCACCAATTCGAATGTGATTGAGGTGTGGAATGCTTCTGGCAGGGTCGATTTTTTTACTCACGCTTATTCTGGTCATCTGGCAGCCTCGCGGATTGAGCATTGGCTGGAGTGCCGGCGCTGGCGCTCTGTTAGCGCTTCTGAGCGGAGTCATTCATTTCAGTGATATTCCTGTCGTGTGGAATATTGTCTGGAACGCCACGGGGGCATTTATTGCGGTCATCATCATCAGCCTTTTGCTTGATGAGTCCGGCTTTTTCGAGTGGTGTGCCCTTCACGTTGCCCGCTGGGGTAAAGGTAACGGCAGGGTGCTTTTTACCTTCATTATTCTGCTTGGCGCTGCGGTTGCGGCTCTGTTTGCCAATGACGGCGCCGCGCTGATCCTGACGCCGATCGTCATCGCGATGCTGGTTGCCATGGGTTTCAGCCCGGCAACGACGCTGGCATTTATTATGGCAGCCGGATTTATCGCCGACTCCTCAAGCCTGCCGCTGGTGGTATCGAATCTGGTGAATATTGTTTCGGCAGACTATTTCAGCATCGGTTTTGACCGGTATGCAGCGGTGATGCTCCCGGTCAATCTGGCGGCAGTGGCCGCCTCGCTGGGGGTGCTGCATCTCTATTTCAGAAAGGATATTCCGACACGCTACGATATTACGAAAGTGAAAGAACCCGCGGGTGCGATTAAAGATCTGCTGACATTTCGTATCGGCTGGGGTGTCCTGATTTTGCTGCTCGCAGGCTTCTTCATTCTTGAACCTGCGGGCGTTCCTGTCAGTGCAATTGCTGCGGCCGGGGCGGTTGTTCTCCTGATTGCGGCAAGAAAAGGCCGGGTGATCAATGTCAGAAAAGTGATCAAAGGCGCACCGTGGCAGATTGTCGTATTTTCACTGGGGATGTATCTGGTGGTATACGGCCTGCGCAATGCCGGATTAACCAATGCCCTGACGGAGCTGCTCAATGTTTTTGCCGTTCAGGGGCTGTGGGCGGCAACGCTGGGAACGGGGCTGGTGACCGGTTTTCTTTCTTCCGTGATGAACAACATGCCCACCGTTCTGATTGGCGCGTTGTCCATTGATGCAAGTACGGCGCAGGGTGTTGTCAGGGAAGCGATGATTTATGCCAATATTATCGGTTGCGATCTGGGGCCGAAAATAACGCCAATCGGTAGTCTGGCGACCTTGTTGTGGCTGCACGTTTTGTCGCAAAAAAATATCAATATCGGATGGGGATATTATTTCCGCACAGGAATTGTATTGACCCTGCCGGTTCTGTTTATCACGCTCAGCGCGCTGGCGTTGCGTTTGTCGATTACTCTCCAATGAGTCCTGAAAAATGAGCAATATAACGATCTACCATAATCCGGCTTGCGGCACATCGCGTAATACGCTGGAACTGATCCGCAACAGCGGCGCTGAGCCTGAAATCATTTTGTATCTGGAAACATCGCCTTCGCGTGAAGAACTGGTGAAACTGATTGCCGCGATGGGCATTTCTGTCAGGGAACTGCTGCGCGTTAACACCGCGCCTTACGGCGAACTCGGGCTGGATAATCCGGACTTCACCGATGCGCAGCTTATTGACGCGATACTTTTGTATCCAATCCTGATGAACCGCCCGGTCGTGGTGACGCCGCTCGGGGCCGCGCTGTGCCGCCCGTCAGAGAAGGTTCTGGATATTCTTCCGGATGCGCAGAAAGGCGCGTTCACCAAAGAAGACGGCGAACGCGTGGTGGATAAAGACGGCAAGCGGCTTGTCTGAACGGTGTTTAAAACGCTGCCGCCGTTTGCCGGTTTGAACTCACCACCGGCAGGGCATTAATCAGCTTTTGGGTCCACGGATGAGCAGGGCGGTGGAAGACGTCATCGACCTGCCCGTGTTCGACCACGCTGCCGTCTTTCATCACCATCACCCTGTCCGCCAGGTGATGGACTACGCCGAGATCGTGCGAAATAAACAGCAGCGCGGTACGGTGTTCGGCCTGCATTTCGGCCAGCAGATCCAGCACCTGCGCCTGTACGGAAACGTCCAGCGCGCTCACCGGCTCGTCGGCCACGAGTAATGCAGGATTCGGGGCAAAAGCGCGGGCGATCGCAACACGCTGGCGCTGGCCGCCGGAAAGTTCACGCGGGTACCGCCGTAAAAATCCTTCGCCGAGCTGCACTTCATCGAGCAACTGAAGAATGCGGCGACGTCGTTCATCGCCAAAAATGCCCACGCTGTCGAGGCTTTCCCCGATGATTTTTTCCACGTTATAACGCGGATCAAAAGAGCTGAGCGGATCTTGAGCGATCAGCTGAATCCCGCGGCGTTGCAGCCTGCGGACGGATTCGTGGATCTGACACCAGCGCTGCCCCTGAATAGTAATCGTGCCGGAACCGGGTTCAGTCAGGCCGAGCACCATTCTGGCCAGCGTGGTTTTCCCCGAGCCGGACTCACCCACAATCCCCAACGTTTCGCCCGCCGCCAGCGTCAGGCTGACGTGGTTAACCACGGCTTTGTCCGCGTAATGCTTGCTCAGGTTGCGCACGTCCAGCACCGGTTCGCCAGTGGCGATATTTTTGGCAGGCAGCGGCCTGCCGCTCTCGCCGGAGAGTTTCAGCCCGCGCGTGGCAGGGCCGGGAATGGCGGCGAGCAGCTGGCGGGTATACGGGTGATCGGGCGTGCTCAGCAGTTTTTCGCCGGAGCCTTCTTCCACCACTTTGCCCTGATGCATAACCAGGATCCGGTCGGCGAGTTGCCCGACCACGGAAAGGTCGTGGCTGATCAGCAGCAGGCTTTCGCCCCGGTCGCGGCGCTGTTGCAGCAGATCCAGAATCTGCTTCTGCACCGTCATATCCAGCGCCGTGGTCGGTTCATCGGCAATCAGCAAACCGGGTTTCCCGGCCAGCGCGGTGGCAATCAGCACACGCTGACGAAGCCCGCCGGAAAGCTGATGCGGATACGCCGTCAGCCGGTTTTCAGCATCAGGAATACCCACCGATTTGAGCAACAAAATGCTTTGCGGATGCAGCTCGTGCGCATTACCGGCGCGGTTAGCCTGTAACGCATCGCGTAGCTGCTGGCTGATGCGGCGCAACGGGTCAAGCGACACCAGCGCATCCTGCAAGACATAGCCAATTTTGCTGCCACGAATTTTACGCCAGCGGCGCTGGCTGGCGCCGAGCATATTCTGCCCGTCGATCACAAAACGGTCGGCGGTGATACGCGCCTTGGCGTCCTGTAGCCCCAGCAAGCTGCGGGCGGTCACGGTTTTCCCTGAGCCGGATTCCCCGACGAACGCGATGGATTCCCCGCGTTTAAGCTGTAAGTTCAGGCCGCTGACGGCCGGTTTTTCGCCGTCGGCTGAGGGAAAGGAGATCGAAAGATTGCGGATATCAATAAACAGTTCGTCGCTCATGGCTGTTTCCCTTCAAAAGTGGCCTGCCAGTAGCGGCCAAGCGTGTTCACAGAAATTACCGTCAGGGTGATCGCCACGCCCGGCCAGACGCCAATCCACCACGCATTGCGCAGATAATTACGGCCTTCGGCCAGCATCAGCCCCCATTCAGCGGTCGGCGGTTGCGGCCCCATGCCGAGAAAACTTAAACCTGCCGTGCCGATAATTGCGGTGCCCAGCCCGAGCGTAGCCAGCGCCGGAACGTGCGCGATAGCGTGCGGAAGCACATGCCGCCAGACCAGAACGTGGCGTTTGAGGCCCAGAGTGCGCGCCTGCTCCACGTAACCGGAGGACATGACTACAAAAGTTTGCGCCCGCACCACGCGGGTGAATCGCGGCACGGAAGCGACGCCGAGCGCAAAGATCAGATTGGTGGTGCCGGGGCCGGTGAACGCAATCAGCATCAGTGCGAGCAGTAAATCCGGGAACGCGGAAACCACGTCCACGGCGCGGCTGATCAGTTCATCGAGCGGGCCTTTGAATAATCCGGCGAGTAAACCGAGCAGGCTGCCTATGCTGACCGCCACGGCCATCGCCGCGAGGCTGATCAGCAGGGAATACCGGCTGCCGTAAATGATGCGCGCCAGCACGTCGCGCCCCAGCTGGTCGGTCCCCAGCCAGTGTTCAGACGAAGGCGGAAGTTGCGCGTTAACCGGATCGGCGTTCAGCGGGTCGAAATGCGTCAGCCACGCGGGGAAAATCACCGCCAACGCGACCAGCAGCAAATACACGGCTGCGAGAATATAACCGGTGGAAAACCGGCGCTTCACGCCGCCTGAGATCAGTAACTGACTCATGCATTCTCTCCGTCATTCTGGCCGTTATCCCGCAGGCGCGGGTCGATAAACAGATACAAAATATCCACCAGCGTACTCAGCACGACGTACACCAGCGCGGAGAAAATCGCCACCGCCAGCACCACCGGCAGGTCTTTACCCAAAACCGCGTCGACGGTGATTTTGCCCAAACCCGGGCGGCCAAATACCTGCTCGGTGATCACCGCGCCGCTGAGCAAACCGCCAATCAGCCAGCCGGTCAGGGTGACGGCGGGCAGGGCGGCGTGGCGCAGCGCGTGGCGTAAACGGATAATGCGGTTGCCCAGCCCCCATGCGCGCAGCGTCAGCACAAAAGGTTCGTCGAGCGCATCTTCCAGTCCGCGCCGCAATACCTGAGAAACCACCGCGCCCTGCGCCAGTCCGAGGGATAACGCCGGTAAAACCAGCGAGGAAAAACTGCGGTCGCCCGCCACCGGGAACCAGCGCAGCGTAAAGCTGAAGATAAACAGCAGCACGATGCCGAGCCAGAAAGAGGGCGTCGAGGCCAGAATCAGCTCGATGCCGCCCGCAATGCGTTGCCCCCAACGACGGTGCGCGGTCGCGACGGCCATCACCACGGCAAATACCAGGCTGACGACCAGCGCCAGACCGGTGAGTTTAAGCGTTGGCCACAGCTGCGATAACACCAGCGAACTGACGTCGGTATTGAGCATATAAGAACGGCCAAAATCACCGTGCAAAACGCGCCAGAGATAGTGCAGATATTGCATGTACAGGGGCTGATCCAGCCCCCATTCCGCGCGGATCGCCGCTTCAATCGCCGGTGTTTGTACCTGTTCGCCCATCAGCAAACTGACGATATCGCCCGGCGCGAGATACACGCTGATAAAAGACAGCGTGACCGCGGCCCACAGCACCAGCACGCCGCTCAGCAACCGCCGGACAACGCGACCGCGCCATGACGGCGCTGACTTAGGCCGCTGCGGGGGAATAAAGGTACTTTCAGCCGACATAATAAAGCTCCTTACTTCTGATTAATGCTTGCTCAGCCAGACGTCGTAGGCGTTTTCCGGCATCTGTTTGAACGGCCTGAAACCGACGCCGTGAACGTAAGACGCCGCCGCAATCTGGTCTTCCGGCTCGTAAAGCGGGATCGCCAGCGCCTGCTGCAACACGGCAAAGTTCTGCAACTGGCCGTAGTAGGTTTTGCGTTCTGCGTTATCCAGCGTTTGCGACGCCCCTTTCAGCAGCGGAATAATTTCCGGTGCATCGGTGCGGCTGTAGTTGATCGCGCCACCGGCGTTGACCGGCAGGTAATGGTTCTCGATATCGATGCCGTCGGTGTCGGTATTGGAGTTGGCAATTGAGCCAAACTGACCGGTTTTTCTGACTTCGGTATAGGTCCCGGAATCGACGTAACGGATTTTCAGATCCACGCCCAGCCGCTGCCGTGCCTGTGCCTGCAAGGCCTGCAACAGGACATCACGCTGATCGCGCACGGTGGCCTGTGCCTGAATAATTTCGATGCTCAGCGGCTTGCCGTCTTTGGTGCGGATGCCGTCAGCGCCTTTGGTTTTCCAGCCTGCTTCGTCCAGAAGCTGGTTCGCAAGCTTTGGATTATTGCCGTATTTGCCGGTCAGGCTGGCGTCATACAGCGGGTCAACCGGCGACGTAATGCCCCAGACGCGCGTGCGTTCGCCGCGATAAATCGATTGCAGAATCGGAGAAATATCCAGCCCCTGTAAAATCGCCTGCCGCACTTTCACTTCCTGCGTCGGGCCATATTTCACATTCAGGAACAGCGAATACGGTGTGCCGGTGTTCAGCGCGTGCTGATAGCTGAAATCCGCGTTCTCCTTGAATTCGCCCGCATCGTTGCCGGACACGCCTTCTATCACATCCACCTGACCGGAAAGCAGCGCGCCGGTTCGCACGGAAGATTCCGGCAGGAAACGGTACGTTACGCTTTCGAGATACGCCGGGCCCTGATGTTTCGCATTCGCCGACGCCCAGTGATAATCCGGGTTGCGCACATATTCAATCTGCTGGCCTTTCTCATAACGCTTGAGAATGAACGGGCCGGTGCCTGCGATATCTGTGCCACCGGCTTTCAGCTGCGGCGATGTCCACGACGACGGTGAGATCAGTTTCAGGCCGGAAGCAAACGAGAGGAACGGGCTGTAAACCTGCTTCAGCGTGAGGATAACCGTGTGCTCGTCCGGTGTGGCGATGGTATCGATTCGCCCGGCCAGCGCACAAATACTCGAACCCGCGCAATACGCCGGGTCTTGTGCATGACGGAAGTTTTCTGCCACGGCGGCGGACGTCAGTTTTTCCCCGTTAGAAAACTTCACGTCATCGCGCAGGGTAAAGGTGTAAGTTTTGCCGTCATCGGAAACGTGATAACCGGTCGCCAGCCACGGGATATACGCGCCGTCCGGCTTGCGCGCCAGTAGTGATTCATAGGCAACACGCAGGATAAGCTCGGCTTTAGATTGCCCGTTTAACTGCGGATTCAGCGTATTGGGCTCGGTTTCGACGCCCCACGTCAGGCTTCCGCCTTGCTGAGGTTGTTCAGCGGCATACAGCGACTGCCCGGAGGAAAGCACCAGAAGTGTTAAAGCAGAAAGAGAACGCACACCAGCAAAAGATTTCATACATTTCCCGTCAGGTCATTAATCATGAATTATTTGAATAAGCGCATAAATAATAAGGATGCCGCGCTATTAACCGGCGGCTGAAAGGAATTATTAAGGGCTGGTTACTAAGTTGTAAAATCACAATATTTGCTTATCAGCGAAAATAAATGACTTAGCGGAAAATTATTTTTTTGATCAGTCACGGAATAATCAGGAAAACCCGGCTTATCTATATTCAGGGTTATGAAATGCTTTTTTCTTCGTGGCTTAATCACTTCTGTTCTCTATTTTTAACGCAGGTTTATCTTTCCCGTTAAAGGAGATCAGTTTGACCAGTTCATCCCGCAGACGTTTAAAAACCCTGGCCGGAGCAGGGAGCGCGATCTATGCCTCTGATGATCCGCGCCCGGATACCGGTATTTCCCGCGCTGTAGCGCTGGCCAAAAAAGCGGAGAAAGAGAAATTCACCGCGCTTTTTACCGCGGATTTATTGCAGGCGGATCCCGACGGGCTTTCCGGTTCAACCGGCAGTCAGGATCCGATTGTCACACTCGCCGCGCTCAGCCAGGTGACGTCACAAATCGGGCTAATCGCCACCGTTTCAACCACCTATCAGCATCCGTACAATCTGGCGCGACTGATTGGCATGCTTGATCACGTCAGCGGTGGTCGCGCGGGCTGGAACGCCGTGACGTCCTCGGTGGGTGAGGAAAACTTCGGTGACATACAGCTTCCGGCGCCGGAAGTGCGTTACGCCCGCGCGACGGAATTTATTCAGGTCATCAATGCTTTATTTGACGCCAATCAGCCGGACGCGGTGACGCGCGGTAAGAACGGTTCGGTGAAAATTGACCCGCGTAAACTGCACCCGATTAATCATCACGGGGATTTTTTCCGCGTACAGGGCCCGCTGAACGTACCGCCGCCGCCACAGCGCAGGCCGGTACAATTTCAGGCCGGGCAATCCGAAGAAGGCCTGAAACTCGGTGCGAAATACGCCGAAGTGATCTACACCTCGCAGCCGACGCTGGAAGATGCCAAAGCCTTTGTTGAGCGCGTGCATCATCACGCCGATGCGTCTGGCCGCCGCGAAAACCGGCCGCTGATCATGAACTCGTTCCATTCGATCATCGGCGAAAGCCCGTCAGACGTGGCGCGCCGTCTGTTCGAAAAGCACGAGCGGATTGATTATCAGCAGGGGCGGCTCAAGGTTGCGGACATGCTGGGCGGTGAAATAGACCTGCGCGATTCCCCGCTGGATCAGCCGATCCCGCTGCGGTTACTGCCGGACGTCGAACAGGTCAACCGCCGTCGCGGGCGTGCGGAAATCTTCAAACGTTTCGCCTTACAGGGGCTGACGCTGCGTGAACTGATCATCCAGGCACAGGAAACCGGCCACTGGTTTGTCGCCGGAACGCCGGAATCGCTGGCGGACGCCATAGAAGAGCGCTACCGCGCGGGTGTGCTGGATGTGATTTCATTGCATGGACTGGGGCAGGCGGATCAGGAGGATTTACTTCTGAACGGGTTATTACCGGAGTTGCGGAAACGGGAGCTAATCGACCGTGATTACAACGGGGGGGATTTTCGGGCAAATCTTGGTTTGCCCGGGCCGCTTTAAAACGGTTTTTCACTTGCAGTGAGGGGCTGACAGCTGATCGAGAAGATTTCGGTTTTTCACTTGCAGTGAGGGCTGGATCTAGATCGAGAAGATTTCGGTTTTTCAATAACTGTGATCACTTAACTCACTGCGCCGAAACCGACCAAGAGAGGGAAGTGCTTTCCCTCTCTTGGATCTCTCCCCGCTTTTTCAACAAGCGCTATCGCTCGCTGGCTATGTTTCAGATGCCGCAGCTATTGCCGCGAAAACTTGCCGCTGCGCGGTTCCCTTTCTCGGTTTCGAGCCACAGGTCTCGAAACACTTCGTTCGGCAAGCTTTCTGAAAGCGGCTGGAGGCTTTCTAAATGTGCAAACATTTGCGAACGGTTGGTTTGCTCCTCCCCCTGCGAAGGGGGAGGCCGGGAGGGGGTTTCGCAGGCCACCGAGTCGCTAAAACCAACACCCCATCCCGGCCTTCCCCTCGTGAGAGGGGAAGGAGAAAATCAACAATCAGCCTGCATCTATCTTCCGAATTACATAGCCTGTGGCCGCTTTCAAAATGACGGCGAGTGAGGAGTGAGAAACGGCGAGAGTCTGTTTTCTAGCAGGTTCGAACCCGAGGCGAGAGAACCGCGCAGCGGCGGCGTTTGCGGCACTAGCCGGAGTTGCTGAAACATAGCCAGCGAGCGGAGCGCTTGTTGAAAAAGACGCGGAGATTCCAAAGTGGGCTCGTCATAGCCCTCTTTGGTCGGTTTCGGCGCCAGCCGCTGAGCGATCACTGCAATTGAGAAACCGAAACTTTCTCGATCAATTTATTGCCCCTCACTGCAAGTGAAAAACCACCTTTTGCTGCGGTCTCAGCAAAAATTTAAACCGTCAGGGCATCGGCATGCACTACCTCAGCGAACTGATTCTCCGGCTCCCGTAACCCCAGATTCCCGCGAAGCGTCCCGTCTTCGTACTCGGTACGATACAACCCGCGTGCCTGCAAAATTGGAATGACGGAATCAATAAAGTCATCAAACGCCGTCGGCGTGCCGCCCCGCACGATAAAACCGTCTGTTGCGCCTGACGTAAACCAGTGCTCCAGCCCGTCGGCGACGTGCTCGGCGGTGCCGAAAAATGTCGGGCGCGGCGTGGCGGCTTCCAGCGCGGCTTGCCGTAATGTCAGCCCGTGCTCTTTAGCATTCCGTTTGATTTCATCGGTCGTGCTGCGGAAGCTGTTCTGGCCTAAATCGCCGATGTCCGGGAACGGCGCATCCGGGTCGTATTGCGCGAAATCGTGATGCTCAAAGTAACGGCCCAGATAATCGAGCGCGCTTTCCAGCGTTACCAGTTGCGCGGTTTCCTGGTATTTACGCTCGGCATCCGTGACGGTGTCACCGATAATCACGCTGATGCCCTGGAAGAGGCGGATGTCGTCAGCATTACGCCCATTTTCGACCAGCTGACGGCGGACGTCTTCGCGGAATTCGCGTGCCAGCTCCGGCGTTTCCTGACGGGTGTAAATCGCGTCGGCGGCTTCTGCTGCAAAGGCTTTTCCCTGTTCGGAAGCACCGGCCTGGAAGACGACCGGACGCCCCTGCGGAGAACGGCCGACGTTCAGCGGGCCCTGTACCGAGAAATATTTGCCGTGGTGATTAAGCGTATGCAGTTTGTCCGGCGCAAAGAACTGGCCGGTGGCTTTGTTGCGTACAAACGCATCTTTTTCCCAGGAATCCCATAAGCCTTTGACCACGCTGACGTATTCGCTGGCAATGCGGTAACGCTCGTCGTGTTCCGGGTGTTTGTCGCGTGAGAAGTTTTTGGCAGAACCTTCCAGCGGAGAAGTCACGACGTTCCAGCCTGCGCGGCCGCCGCTGAGATGATCGAGGCTGGCGAACTGGCGCGCGACGGTGAACGGCTCGCTGTACGAGGTGGAAAGCGTGGCGACCAGCCCGATTTTTTGTGTCACCAGCGACAGCGCGGAAAGCAGCGTAATCGGTTCAAAACGGTTAAGAAAATGCGGGATCGATTTCTCAGTAATAAACAAACCGTCGGCCACAAATAAAAAATCAAATTTAGCCTGTTCAGCTCTTTGCGCTAATTGCTGGCAGAACTGAATATTAATACTGGCGTCGGCAATGGCATCCGGGTGTCGCCATGCGGACATATTTCCCGATGCGCCCTGAATAATAGCGCCAAGACGTATCTTTTGTTTTTGAGTCATTTTCTTTCCCTTTAATGGACGGCTCTCAGAAATAAAGCATTCGTGAATTAAATAGCGCTGAAGCGTGGTCAAACCAGCGTGCGTAATTCCGCGATGGATCGCACCAGCGGGGCCTGTTCCTGCGCGTCGAAAGCCTGCTGAATCAGCACTTTTCGCAGATAAACCAGCTCGACGCCCAGCGGATTAGTCGCGGTATGAAACGGCTCGTAACCCCGGCGCTGATACAAATCCGTCAGCCACGGGTGTTTGATGGCGGTCGCCAGATACACGGCGGGGGATTTCAGCGTGTCGCGCAAAAACGTCTCTTCGACATAACGGATAATCTCGCCGCCAAAACCTTGCCCTTTGGCGTGTTCCGCCACGGCAAACCAGTGAACGAAAGGCCAGGGCGCGAGATGATTTTTCGCCGGTGTCCACAGAAAACGGGTGGTCAGCGTGGCCGTCAGCTCGCCGTCTTTTTCCAGCACATACGTGGTTTCATTGCGGATCACATCCCGCACATCCTCCACGCTGGCGCGGGTGATGGTGAAATGGATGCCGTGTTCGAGCAGCGGTTCATAGGCTTTTTGCAGCAGCGAATGCAGCGCAGCGGCTTCAGATTCCTGGGCAAGGCGGATCAGATGACTCATGTTCGGTTCCTTATGCCAGCGCCACGCTGGACGCGGCTAACAGTTCAAGTGAACGCAGGCGCGCCTTTGGCTGAGAGACCGGTGTGTCGATAATGAATTCTTCCACGCCGTAGCGGGCCTGCAACGCTTCCAGCTGGCGGTGAACGTCCTCGCCGGTGCCGTGCAACACGTCCGACTGGCGTTCTTCAATCTGATGAGACGCCGCGCCGGATTGCCGGATATACGTTTCTGCCTGTTCAAGACTGCCGACGTTTACGCTCTGGCCGTCGCTGCCGGTCACACGGTAACGCTGGGTGTTATCCACCAGCCGTGCGGCCTGAGCGGCGGTGTCGGCCACAATCACCGGCACGGCGAGCAGCGCGCGTCTGCCGTTGCTGTCGTAGGAATAAGCGGAAAGGGCGCTGGAAATATCGCGTTCGTCGGCATTAAGGTGCGCGGCAAAAACAAATTCCCAGCCGAGACTGGCCGCCAGCCGGGCGCTTTGTTCGCTCGCGCCAAGCAGAAAGCGTGATGCCGACTGCGGCGGTTGTGGCGTGGCCGAAAGAGAATCCACGCCGCGCCCGCGAACCGGCACAGAAAGCCAGTCATCGAGCTGACGCAGCTGATCCGCAAACTCACCTTTACGCGCCGGATCGACAGCGTATTGCAGCGCGTGGGTAGAAAGCGGCAATCCGCCCGGCGCTTTGCCGATACCGATATCGACACGACCGGGCGCGAGGGACGCCAGCTGATTAAAATTCTCGGCGACCTTATACGGGCTGTAATGTTGCAGCATCACGCCCCCCGAGCCGACCCGCAGTTTTTGCGTATGCGCGAGGATCCAGGCGATGACAATTTCCGGCGAGGAGATCGCGAGTTTGTCGGTGTTGTGATGTTCCGCCAGCCAGAACCGGTGATAACCCCAGCGCTCCGCCAGCTTCGCCAGTTCCAGCGTCCGGCGCAGCGCCCCGGCGGCATCCTCATGTTCATCCAGCGGACTTTTTTCCAGCAAACTTATGCGGTATCCCATCGTTTTCCCTTGTAATCGCAACACATCATTAACAACGATTATTAAAGTCAGGGGGAAGGGATGTAAAAGAACAATAGTAGCTATGGAGTTGCAGGAAATGAGATTGGCGCAGTGGAGGAGGGACACGCTACCTTTGATGTCGGACAGCGTTTGCTATGCGGTTCGTTTTTTGATCAATTTTAAGAAAAGCAGTACGGTTACTACTAATCCTATTTGTACAAATAGGGATTTTTATGGATTTTTCATAAAAATGCGGATGTTTGGAATTTTTATGAGTAGAATAAATCAGGCGAAAAATCCGAATCAAATTTGACTAAAAAGTAGTCATTTGCATTATAAAGAACAGAAAATCATTTTCATCAGCTTTTGTTTATTATTAAAAATAACTAGTCAGAAGTTATTATAAGCGTCTTAAACGCATAGATAGTTATAACTCACACAAAATTTATTAATTCAAACTACACAGCCTATGGATGTCATCTGATGCAATTTCTCAGAAAGATTCTCTCATGTATTACGGCCTTGTTCAAAACTGAAGACCAACTCCTTGATGTTGAAGTTTTTCCGAAGATTGAACCAGAAAAACTGAAAAAAAATCTACAAATTGCCGAGCAAGCGAAGCGTCATGGGGCGAACGGTTTACCCCATGAAACCGCTACGGAACTGACTGATACAGAACATAGTATACAGGCTACACTTGGTAAAATTAGGGAAGGGTTGGTTAAATGGGCGACTGCTGCGCTTAAGCAAAATCAAGACCGTCTTAATACGATCGATATCACCGGCAGAATCAATCGTACAATTCTCCTTGGAGAAGAATATGAACGTGATGCTGATCAATTGATCTCAAGTCAGTCTGCTATGCTTGCAGAGTTACGTGAAATTGCGATTTCGAAAGCGAATGAGTTAGATTTTTTTAAGAGTAAAAATAAACTAACAAGGACGGCACAACTAAGAAATAGGGGGGCTATTTTCCTTCATGGCACTCTTGTCTTAGCTTGTATAGCCATTGAAGGCATCATGAATTCTAGTTTCTTTGCAGAAGGTCTAAGTAGTGGTCTGGTTGGTGGTTTTCTATTTGCTGTCAGTCTCTCTGGTTTAAATGTTCTGACGTGCTTTATCATGGGACGTTTTGCTACCTTTAAGAATCATATAAGTTTATTCCAGCGCCTGTTTGGTCACGCAGCCATATTGACTATTTTAACTTTAACGATAATCCTTGGTTTAATTACTGCACACATTCGTGATGCATTGCCCCTGGTAACGGATACGACTGAATCAGCGTGGGTTATTGCTAAAGAAACACTTGTGTCGACGCCGTTTATTCTTCATGATATTAGCTCTTATATCCTGTGGGTTTTAACGATAGTATTTGGTTTAATTGCAGGGAGAGAAGGTTATACTTTTTCAGATCCCTATCCTGGCTATGCGAAATTGTATCGTACGTATGAAGAAATTCAGCGTGATTACATAAATGCCGTCGCAAGTTTGAACAATGATCTAGACATCCATAAAACTAAAATACTTGACAGTCTTGACTCTAATGTCACAGAAGCGACGAAAGATATAGCTAACTTCAAACGTAATATGAAAATGAAGTTAGTTACGAAAAAAAGACTTGATCAGGGTATGCTTTATGCTGACGAAACGCTTAAATCGCTCATAAAGATGTATAGAATGGAAAATATGATGGCCAGGATTGAAAAGAATACGTATCCGAAATATTTTGATGAGCCTGTTAATTTCGATTTAATTCAATACCCAAATTTTGGAATTAGCCAAGATGAGATCAAATTGAATGAACAGGAACAACTTATGGCGGAAATGATATCAAAAATTGAAACTATAAGAGCAAAAATACAGGCTTCATTTAACCAAAAGCATGATCAACTTCAGCCATTGCAACAACTCGTTTAAGGAGACGCCATGGTCATCCATTCGAAAAAAAAATCTAGCAATTACAGTGTCATCGTTGGGATTTTAATCATCCTGGTTGTTATTGCGTTATCTGCTGCGACTTTATATAGTTTAATGACTAAAGAATCATTAAACTCAGAAACGTTATGCCCAACAACCGGCCCTAAAGGGCATTATGTCATTTTAATTGATAACACATCTCCATTTCCCTACACTCAAAAAGCATCTTTATCTCAAGGTCTAAAAAATATTGTACGGAATGAATTACCAGAAGGCTACTTACTCTCTGTATTCCTGCTAGGTGAAGATGTAACTAAAAATGATAAACCTTTGTTCGAGCGTTGTAGTCCCGGTCAGTGGGGAAATAAAAGTCAACTTACATCGAATAAAAAATTCGTAGAAAGAGATTTTTACGAAAAATTCTCCAAACCTTTGGATGAGGTTGTTAAAAAAATATCACTTGAAGAGCATTCAAAAAAATCTCCGGTTTTTGAAATGTTGCAGTTAGTGGGTATCAATGGCTTTGAGCATTCTGATGTAATAGGAGAGAAAAAATTAATAATTTACTCCGACATGTTGGCTAATACTCAAGAATTCAGTATGTATAAGGAACATATTCCATCTTATGAGAACTTTAGCAAAGTACCATACGCGCAACGGGCATTAGCACCAGGTTTGAAAGATGTATCTGTTTCTTTAAATTTTATTTCAGACCAACAGCAAAGCGGAAAATCACAAAAAACAAGATTGATTTCGTTTTGGGAAAAATATTTTGATGCCTCAGGCGCGAGCATTGAAAGCGTTCAATTCCTTGAGGGATTATAGATGAGCCTAAAAGTTTTAATGAAAAAGGTTAGTACCTATTTTGTATTGGCAGTATTAATGAAAATTGGTCTTTCAGTTGCAGGGCTTGTGTTAAATGACCCTAAGTGGCTTGGGTTTATCTTGCCCATCACGGTGATGCTCATTTATTGGGTGGTGGGTTATCAAGTTCGTAAAAAATGGGACCATGAACTTACTAAAGCCAAATTTGCTGATTCAATGTATTATCTAGGTTTTCTTTTCACTGTAGCGAGTATCATAATCTGCTTAATTGATATCGCGCGTATCGGTGATAGCCTTAATTTCATGGCTATTCGTTTTGGTGCGGCTATGGTCAGTACCGCAATAGGCATGTTTGCAAGGGTTGTTCACACCGGTTTCCAGATAGATGCTAATGACGCGGTAATGAACATGGAAGAAAGGGTTCTGCATTCAGCTGAAAGTTTAGCCATTGCATTTGATAATGCCCATCATGATTTGGAGCTCTTTCGCGATAAAGTAACTAATGCTTCTCAGGAGGCTATTTTAGGCGTTCAGGAACAAATTGAACAGTTATATACCCATTGTATTAACACGATGGATACATATTTTGTTAATGCTACGCAAAGTAGTAATGATGCTTTTGCTTTAATCCTAGAAGATGCTAAATCGGCCAGCTTCGATCTATTGAAAATAATAAATACTATGTCAGATAAAAGTGCGACGACAATGTCAAAAATGGAATCAGACACAATAGAATTTGGCGAGAAAGCAAGAAAAAGGCTGGAGCAAACTATGTTCCCAGATGATATTTTTGTTAAAAAACTTAACCCATCGATAGACACTTTGTCAGGCACTACTGACAATATAAATCAGGGGATTGTGTCACTTGCAGATGACGTTAAAACGGCTACGCGTCAGATTGGAAATGCCATTAAAGGTATTAACACCAAGACCGCCCAACTTGAAGCAAGTCTTCTTCAGGTTAGTGAGATTGTAGTTACACAGGAAAAACTTGTTGAAACGCTTGATAAACAGAACCATACATTTATGCAACGTATCGAGCAGCAGCAAAACGACTTCCTGGATGCGTATGAAGAGATTAAAAATGATTCAGTAAGTGAAATAAAAATACAGCATCGGATGATTGACGAATTTATTAGTAAACTAGAAACCTTTAACCAGGGTTTAGAGAAAGTTGCATCAGTAGAGGGTGTGAATAATGAATTGCTCGATGCTGTGCGTAATTTTACTACATCGCAAAATGAAAATGCAAAGCTATTACATGATACGCTTTCGCCATTGACGCGAGCGGTTGAGAAAAGTAATGATGACAAAGAAATAAGGGTTTCTGATGCAGAGGATAAGGCATTCTCAATGCAATCAGTTAATAAAAATCTTATAAATATTATCGAAAAGATTGATACCATATATAAAGATAGTCAAATCAATTCGTCTCACGACGAGGAGCATGGTGTTGTTAAACATGGCACGCCGGAAAATGCTTCAGATGTGAGAGTGTCTTAATGAGTTCAAAAAACGATCAGGTGTTTCAACTTTCATTGACTGAAATATTTATCATAATCTGCTTTGTTCTCCTTTTGTTGATGGGATTTCAAATTTTTCAATTGACCCATAAAAACCAAGAGTTAGAACGGAAAGTGTCATTGTCTGTTGATTTAGGCGAAAGAGAACATGCCATTAAAGTCGCTACTGCAGATTTGAAAATTCAACTTTCTTTGCTGGGTGTAAAGAAAACGGATGAACTTATAACAAAACTCATCGATGCATCTAAGGCGAAGGAAGAGGTATCACGCTTAAAAGTATTACTTGAAAATAAGGACGAAAAAATAACAGCTTTGACTTCGATAGAAAAAGCCTTAGCGGAAGTAAATGGTAAAAAAAATGGTCCGGAAGCAAAACAGTTGTTATTGCAAACCATTATGACTTATGAGCAGTTAAAAAAACTTGTTATTGATAAAACGGATGATAAAGACTTAGAACCTTCCGAAGTCGTTAAAAGAGTCGGGGAGCTAAAAACGGAAGTTCAAACAATCAAAGATGCAGCAGGCACTACCGAAGATAGTTTCAAAGAGCAATTGGATGAAATTGTTAAAAATGCAAACGCATATACATCTGCTACTAAAAATGGCTCCAATCCAGTAGTGCTTGAGAAAAGTAACAAAGATTTACGTGTGCAGGTTCAATATTTGCAGAACAGATTAAACTCGGGAAGAGGTGTTGACTTACCCCCATGTTGGGTAAATGAAGAAACTGGAAAGATTGAAATGCTTTTTACGCTTTCACTTCGTGAAAATACAGTTTCATTAGCACCAGCATGGCCTGAGTCTCGTCAGGATGATGCAATGGCGCTGCCAGGTATCAATAATTTGCTGGCTAATACAAATCTTCCATATAATGAATTTATGCAATCTGTTAAAGCAATTAATGAACTAAGTAAAGAAAAGGAATGTCGTTTTTATATTAGACTTTCCAGTATGATACCTGACGCAGTGACGTCAGATAGACGTCGTTTACTTATCGAAACAGTATTTTATAAAACGGAAGTTCGTAGGTGATCTAATACTAATTTCTGACCTGTAATAAGCTACTGTATAGTTACAAGTCAGAAATTTATACCGTTAGTATGCAATCTTATTTAGTTTGTTGCGCACGATGCGAAAAGATATGCAGTCTTCTCGGTGACCCTACTGCATGCTTTCAAAAAACGGCCACTGGTGTCTTAATTCGAAATAATAATTAATCAGTATTGATCTTCCGAAATACATATCCCCCCGCCGCTTTCAAAACGACGTTGAGTGAGCGGTGAGAAACGGCGAGAGTCTGTTTTCGAGCGGGTTCGAACCCGAAGCGAAAGTACCGCGTAGCGGCAAGATTTCGCGGCAATAGCCGGAGTTGCTGAAACATACTTTACAAGCGGCAGCTCGCAGTTAAAAAGCGCGGGAGTCCAGAGGGCGCGCGCGTTAACGCGCCCTTTGGGCCAGTTTGGGCGGCGAGCCCAAGGTTTGTGTGGCAACCCAAGGTGTGAATTACCCACGCGCCAGCGTAATAACCATTCCCATATTTGTGAAATCCTTATCTCATTTTCTCATTTGTCACCAAAAGGTATATACCCGCAAAATCAGTTCTATCGGCAGAACAGGTGTTAATTCAGAGATGAAATATAAACAGCAAAAACTCTGCCGTTTTTACCACATTATATTTGTGGTTTTTCACAGGGTTTACACCAGGAAAAAGGTCCCGTCATGACATTATCCAAGTTATTGCTCCCGCTGCTGATTGCCGGGAATTTATCGACTGCGTGGGCAGCCGAGCAAATTGTTCCTTCCTCTACCACTTTCCATGTATCTGCCGATGAATCGCTGAAAAGTAAACTGCCAGCTGATATTGCTAAACGCGGATATATTGTCGCGGGCACCAACCCGAATACGCCGCCGACCACATTTTTCCAGGAAGACAATAAAACCCTCGCGGGCCGTGAAATTGATGTGATGAATGCCGTTGCGGCGCGTCTGGGCGTGGAAGTGCGCTGGCAGGATACCGGCGGTTTCGACAACATTATTCCGGGGCTGAAATCAGGCCGCTATGACGTGGCGCTTTCCAATATCAACGCCACCAAAAAACGCCTCGAGCAGGTCGATTTTGTCAGCTATTACGACGCGTCGCGTCTTGGCGTGATTTCCCGTAAAGACGCCAATATCGCGCCGTTTACGTCTTTTGATGCCGTTTGCGGGCAGGAAATCGGTGCCGGTGCGGGCACGACGCAAATCGGGCGTCTCGAAGCGGCCAGCAAAACCTGTACCGATGCGGGCAAGCAGCCGATCAAAATTTCCGTATTCCCGGACCGTCCGTCGGGCGTGCAGGCCGTGGTCAGTGGTCGCGTGCCGATGTTCTTTGGCCCGTATGAAGGCCTGACGTATCAGGTCAGCCAGGTGAAACCGCTGGCGCTGTCCGGCACGATTCATGTGGATGACGCACCGGTTTCGGTTGCGTTCCCGAAACAATCTGCGTTGGAAGAGGCCGTTCAGGCATCGCTTAACTCGCTGATTAAAGACGGAACTTATCAGAAGATCCTCGATAAATGGTCGATTGGCTTTGGCGCAGTGAAAGAATCCAAACGTAATGAAGAGATTTTCGGATGAGCACTGAAACACACGGTCAGCAGCCGGAAGAACTGCGGATCGTCGGTAAGAAATACATCGGGCGCTGGATAAGCGCCCTGATCGTCGTTCTGGTGCTGGGCGCCGCCGCCCATTCCATGCTCAATAACCCGCGTTTTGAATGGTCAGTGATTGCCGAAAACTTCACCGGCCCGTCGATTTTGCAGGGCGTTTTGATGACGTTGCAGCTGACTGCCATTTCGGTGATTTTCGGCTTTGCCGGTGGCACCGTGCTGGCGCTGATGCGGTTATCGTCCAATCCGGTGCTGGTCGCTGTGAGCTGGGGGTATACCTGGTTTTTCCGCGGCGTGCCGATGCTGGTTCAGCTGTTTCTCTGGTACAACATTGCCGCGCTGTATCCGACCATTTCGTTTTCGCTGCCGTGGGTAGGGGAAATCTGGAGTGCGTCGGCCAACTCATTAATCAGCCCGTTCAGCGCCGCCGTGATTGCGCTGGTGATGCACCAGTCGGCGTATGCCGCTGAGATTATCCGTGCGGGGATCCAGAGCGTGGGCACCGGCCAGATTGAAGCCGCGCGTGCCCTCGGTTACCGGCCTGCTTCCATATTCCGTCATACCGTGTTGCCGCAGGCGATGCGGGCGATTCTGCCGCCAGCCGGTAATGAAGTGATCGGTCAGCTGAAAACCACCGCGGTGGTGTCGGTGATTTCACTGCAAGACGTACTGTTTTCCGCGCAGATTATTTATCAGCGCACGTATGAAGTGATCCCGTTATTGCTGGTCGCGACGCTGTGGTATCTGGTGCTGACGTCGCTGCTTTCGGTGATTCAGTATTACGTCGAGCGTCATTTCAGCCGCAGCAGTTTGCGCAAGGTGAAGCGTAAATCCAAACCGCGTGACGAGACGCCGCGGGCGGTGAACACCGGCCTGAATGCAGGAGAAACCAGCCATGGGTGAGGCGATTGAATTCCGGAAAGTCACCAAACGTTTTTCAGGAAACACCATTCTCGATGAAATCAGCCTGGATATTCCGGCGGGTTCGGTGACGGTGATTTTAGGGCCATCCGGTTCCGGGAAATCCACGTTGCTGCGCTGTATTAATCATCTGGAAAAACTCGACGGCGGCACCATCCGTATCGGTGGCGAACTGGTCGGCTACCGGCAAAAAGGCAATGCGCTTTATGAACTGAGCAGCGGGAAAATCGCCGCTCAGCGCAGCCGTACCGGTATGGTGTTTCAGCAATTTAATCTGTTCCCGCACCGCACGGTGCTGCAAAACATTACCGATGCGCCGCTGCGCGTGAAAAAACAAAGCCGTCAGCAGGTGCTGACCAAAGCCCGCGCGCTGTTGCAGCAGGTGGGGTTAGCCAGCCGTGAAGATGACTGGCCGCAGCAGCTTTCCGGCGGTCAGCAGCAGCGCGTGGCGATTGCCCGTGCGCTGGCGATGGATCCGGAAGTGATGCTGTTTGATGAGCCGACATCGGCGCTCGATCCCGAACTGGTGGGCGAGGTGTTGCAGGTCATCAAAAAGCTGGCGCATTCGGGGATCACCATGGTGATCGTGACGCACGAAATTGGCTTTGCACGTGAAGTCGCCGATAACGTGATCTTTATGGAAGGCGGAAAAATCGTGGCGTCGGGGCCGGTGAAAACCGTGCTGGATGAAGCGGAGAACGTCCGTGTCCGCAATTTCCTGTCTACCGTGTTGTAGAATCTGCTCTGAAAAGTAAATCACACAGCTGCGGCAAACTGTCGCGGCTTTCCAGCCTGCTCAGCGCCACAATATTTGCCCGCTGTGCATCCGTCATATCCGGCAAACAGGCGCGCAATTTTCCCGGTAAATCGAATGCAATCGCCAGACTTTGCTGACGCGTAAAGCGTTTTTGCCGCGTTTCTCCGTTGCGTAAAAATACCGTCACCTGATGAAAACGCGCAGCCGGGTTTAGCTCGTCCGGCGGGGCGCTAAGATCCGGATGACGGGTGACACGGGCGGCCAGCGCGGCGATTTCGGCATCCGGCGGGTTTTCTGAGAAATCCTGTATCAGCAAGGCGTCGCGCAGCAGGCTGGCGGCAATTACGTATTCCAGGCTGAAACGCGCCTCAATACCGTTTGCCGGCACGCGCACCGAGGCCGCAATATCGCCGCCCGGCGGGAATGACACTTCAATCCTCTCCACCGCATTTTTCAGGTCACTGACCAGATTTCCCTGTTGCAGCCAGTCATGGCGGATTGCCCGCGCGGCATCGGCGGCGCTGTGCGTGCCGCCACAGGTCGGATAAGGTTTGAATTCCAGCCCCGGTGAGACGATACGCCACGGCGCGCCCCAGCTTTCGGTGAGTTTCTCAGGTTGCTGCTGACCGGCGCAGTAAGCAGTGAAAAAACTGTCGAGCACGTTTTCTGCCTGACCGTGAAAACCGGCCAGCGTCAGCAGGGTGGCCGTGACTGCAATCTGAGCCGCCAGCCCGGCGTGCAGCGGTTTAACCGCGCTGCCAAACTGCGCGCGTAACCCGCCCGCCTGCGTAGCCGCCGTCCCAAGAATAAGGGTTGTTTCCGGTTCGCTGGCGCCGACCAGCCGCGCACAGGCCGCCGCCGCGGCAATGGTGCCGAGCGTGGCGGTATTGTGGAAGCCCAGTTTGTAATGCTGCGAACCGGCAGCCAGCCCGAGGCGACCGGCGGTTTCCACGCCCGTCACCCACGCATTGAGAAACTGCTCGCCGCTGATGTCGGGGCGACCGGCTGCCAGCGCCAGCAAAGCAGGCAAAATCACCACGCCGGGATGACCGCGAAAATCCGGGTGAAAATCATCGAAATCCAGCGCATGACCGGCGTAACCGAGCAGTACGGCGCGCGTCTGTGCATCGTCAGCACGGTAAACCTGTTGCAAACTTTTCAGCCCGGAATCGCCGGCTTCGCCGCGAACAACGGGCAGGGTGACGGCCAGAAAATCGAGCAGCCCTTCGCGGGCATTTTCACGCGCTTCGGCGGAGGGACGCGCACTGACAATAAGCTTTGCCAGCGATGAAGTCAGTGTCATGTTTTTTTCCTGTTTCAGGCCTGCGGGCTGAGGTGTTCAAGGGCGTTAACGGCCAGCTGCGCGAGATAATGTGCTGTCGGGAAGAGCGCGCGGTCATCGACGCGAAATTCCGGGTGATGCAGCGCGAACGGGCCGCCCGAGCCGATCATCAGGAATGCGCCGGGCAGTTTTTGCTGATAGAAGGCGAAGTCTTCGCCAATCGGGCTGGCTTCCACGCGACGCGCTTCAAAGCCCGAACCGGCGGCCTGCGCCAGTGCAAAATCCACCCATTCAGCGGTATTCACCACCGACGGCGGGCCGGGCTGCCAGTCGAGTTCAATTTGCGTATCAAAGGCACCGGCGATGCCGTTGAGCACCTGACGGAAACGGCGTTCGATAAGCTCGCGGGTGTCCTGATTAAACGAGCGCACCGTGCCTTCGAGCCAGGCGGAATCGGGGATCACGTTCCACGTACTGCCGCTGTGCACCTGCGTGACGGACACCACCGCGTTGTGATCTGACTGCACGTTGCGCGCAATCAGCGTCTGTAATGCGCCGATGATTTGCCCGGCAATAATAATCGGGTCATTGCCTTCATGCGGGCGGGCGGCGTGGCTGCCCGTGCCTGAAATAGTGATGGCAAAACGGTCGACGCCTGCGGTGAGTGCGCCGTCTTTGCTGCCGATTACGCCAACCGGCAGCGTCGGATCGTTGTGAATACCAAAAATCACGGCGGCGTCGTGGAGCGCGCCGGTTTCTATCAGCGCCGGTGCGCCGTGGCCGGTTTCTTCCGCTGCCTGGAATAAAATGCGCACGGTGCCGGCAAGCGTTTCCTCACGTTCTTTGAGCAAAATCGCCGCACCAAGCGCCGCCGAAGTGTGGAAATCATGGCCGCAGGCGTGCATGACGCCGGGGTTTTCCGAGGTGTATTCCACGCCTGACTTTTCTTCGATCGGCAGGGCATCGATATCGGAACGTAACACCACCAGCTTACCGGCTTTCTGGCCGCCAATTTCGGCCACCAGACCGGTTTTCAGCGGCAGATTCAGAACGCGGATCTGATGACTTTCCAGCACGGCTTTAATGCGCGCCGTGGTCCCGAATTCCTGATTGGAAAGCTCAGGATGGCGGTGCATGTTATGGCGAAAATCCTCAATGAATTTCGCCAGCGCCTGATGTTCCTGACCGGTATTCAACATGTAAAACTCCTTAAGCGGGCTGACGCGCCAGCCATCCGGCATGGCGTTCTTCGTCGAGGATCTTTTTCAGATACAACGTGATATGGCCTTTGCCGAGGTCTCTTTCGAAGACCGGCTGAAAGCCCAGTTTGATGTACATTTCGCGCAGCCACGGATGGCTGGTGGCAGTGCCAAGCGAATACGCCGGGGCTTTGAGTTCGCCGATAAGAATGTGGTCTTCCAGCCATTCCAGCAGCCGTTTTCCGAGATTCTGGCCTGTGTAGTCCGGGTGCGTGCCGAACCAGCCAATATGCGGCAGGCCCATCGGGCCCGGCAGGGTGCCCCACGGGAAACGCAAAGTGACCGAGGCGGCCATGCGCTGGCCGTCAAACAGGCCAAATACCGCATGTTCATCGAGATGTTTCGTCACCCGCGCCAGATCGGCGGTGGCCGCATCAAACTGAATGCCGAGGGCTTTAATCGGTGCGTACGCGGCCAGCATGAGCGACAGATATTCGTGCCTGTCGTCTGAACTGAGCCGCCGGAAATGTGGGGTCATATCTCAGGTTTCTCCGGGGATGATAAATGACCGGACTGTTCGGCGAAGCGGATCACGTCATCCACTTTTTGCGGCGCACAGCCGATGTAATTTGCCGGATCCAGCCAGTGGTCCAGATCTTCTTCTGAGATGCTGGCGGCCAGAACCGGGTGTGCTAAAAGCACGGTTTTAAAAGATAGACGGTTCTCGAACGCCTGCATAGCGCACTCGTAAACCAGATGATGCGCCGTCTGTTTGCCGAGTTTTTTACCGGCTTCAAACATAACTTTTTCCGACAGCAGCAGGCCGTCCTGCATCTGCAAATTCGCCAGCATGCGGGCTTTATTGACCGTCAGGCCGGACAAAATAGCGCGGGCGTTTTGCAGCTGGGCAGAAAGGTAAATCGAGATTTCCGGCAGGGCGATCCACTCCGCGCGCCAGCTCATAGCATCGCGTTCGTGCTCGACGTGCATAGACTGATAAATCAGCGACGCGCTGTGTAAAAGCGGGGCGGTCAGGCTGGCTAAGCCTTCGATGGCGGCCGGATTACGTTTATGCGGCATGGTGGTCGAGCCGATTTTCCCCGCGCTGAACGGTTCTTCGACTTCATTAATTTCCGTGCGCATCAGGTTATAAAGTTCGTTGCCTATTTTGCCCAGCGTGCCGCTGATGAGCACCGCCGTGCTGGCGTATTCGGAGAAACGGTCGCGCGCTGCCTGCCAGCCGATATTCGGCGTGTTCAGATTCAGGCGTGCCAGCGTGCGGCGTTCGACTTCCGGGCCTGCTTCGCCGAGCGCGGCATAGGTGCTGATCGCACCGCTGAGATTGCCGGTCAGCAGACGCGGCGTGATGGCCTGAAGGCGGTCAAGATGGCGGATAAATTCATCCAGCCAGACGGCGACTTTAAAGCCGAACGTCGTCGGCAGCGCCTGCATTCCGTGGGTGCGGCCTGCCATCAGGGTGTACTGATGCTCGTGCGCCAGATTTTTCAGCACGTCCGCCAGCGCGGTGGCGTCACGCACGATCACTTTCATTGTCTGGGCGAGCTGTAAAACCGTGGCGGTATCGACGATATCCTGCGTGGTCGCGCCGTAATGAATGTATTCTCCGGCCTCACCGCACTGTTTTTGCAGCGCCGTCAGCACCGGCATCAGGGAATGTTTCATCTGCGCACCGGACGCCGCGATGTCGTCAATGTTCAGCTGGCTGGCGTCGGCCAGTTCCGCTATCGACAGTGCTGCCTGTTGCGGGATCACGCCGAGTTCGCCTTCGGCTAATGCCAGCGCCACTTCGACATTTATTTGCTGCGTCAGACGGTTTTTTTCTGACCAGATTTCCCGCATTTCCGGTGTGCCAAAATTATTGCCAAGTAAAAGAAAATCAATCGGATGTGAGGCCATAATAATCTCTGTTTTTCTGAGGGTTAATTAATGCGTTTCGCAAAAACAATAATAAAGACCGGGATAATACCGTTTCCGACATTTCTGTTTTTGTTCATTAAATTAACCCTTTACAACGCTATCATTTCTTTGATCCAGCACAGGATGCAAGGGGTTTTGATGCTATAGCTAAAATTCATCTATTCTATTGCGAATTAGTGAATAAGGATCCGTAATCAGAACTTTGTTTATTTTTTCAATTCTCGTACGATGTTTATATAACGACTTAATATATCCAATATCCGAATTCCTGTTTATTACGGGCAGGCAGTTTATTCAATTACTGACCAGAGAATAGGGCATCATCGTGTTCGCTATAAAATCACCGCAAACCTATCACCATCAGCCGGGGCTGCGTGCCCGCACCGGCGAACTTCTTGCCGTTCATTCGAATGAAATCGCCATTATCACCAGCCCGAAAGCCTGGCAGGCGGTGAATCCGCAGCTGGAAAACAGCCTGCGTGAGGCGGGGATCCGCTGGCAGGTGAATTTTCTGACCACCGAATGCACCGATGCCGCGATCGAAACACATCTCAACGCCGTGCGGGCGCAAAACGCCACGCTGGTGCTGGGTATCGGCGGCGGACGCGTGCTGGACTGCGCGAAAGCTATCGCGAATCTGATTGATGACATTGTGCTGGTGACGCTGCCGACAGTGGCCGCCACCTGCGCCGCCTGGTCGCCGGTCAGCATTATTTACAACGCGCACGGCGGACACGTCCGCAGCCAGCCGTTATCGCGTATGCCGCTGATGGTGCTGGTGGACAGCGAAGTCATCGCGCAAAACGACGTGCGTTATCTGAAAGCGGGCATCGTGGATGCACTGGCGAAATGGTACGAATTCCGGCCGTATAAACAGAAAAGCGACGACAGCCTGGCGCTGAATCTCAAGATTCAGGCGGCAAAACTGGCGGTGGAAACCTTTGAGAAATATGGCGCACAGGCATTGCTTGATAACGTCCGCCATGAAGTGACCCCGGCGCTGATTAAAGTGATCGACGCCAATATCGCGGCGGCGGGTATGGCCAACAGCATGCGCGATGAAACGCCTGCACCGGGCGTGGCGCACGCCATTCACAACCGTTTTACCCATCAGCCTGAACTGCACGACTGGCTGCACGGCGAGAAAGTCGGTTTCGGTTTGCTGGTGCAGTCGCTGATGGAAAGTGACAACGGCGAACCGGAGCCGGACCTGCTGGCGCTGCTGCGGCAGTACGATGCGCCGCTGGCGCTGCCGGAATTCAACGGTAACCGCGATGAAATCCTTTCATCTATTGCCCGTGAAGTGAAGTTCTCCGCCGAAAACGCGGCGCGCCTGCCGTTTTCCATGGCCGCTGAACACATCGAAAAAGCCCTGCGGGCGACAGAAAATCAACATTATTCTTAGGAACATTTCATGACTTCTTCTTCAGAAAACACCAGAAAGCTGCGCCTCGGCCTGTTTGTTCAACCGCTTGGGCATCACGTCAGCGGCTGGCGCTTAACCGAAAAGCTCGGTTCGCCAACGGACGTTGAATGGCTGACATGGATCGCCAAAAAAGCCGAAGAAGGCAAGTTCGATATGTTCTTCATCGGTGACGCGCTGGCGACCAGCGTTTACCGCCTGCCTTCTACCATGGCGCGCCTCGAGCCGCTGACGTTGCTGGCGGCGCTGGCAGTGCAGACCCGTCACATCGGGCTGGCGGCGACCGCATCGACCACATTTACCGATCCGTTTAATCTGGCGCGCAGCTTTTCGTCGCTGGATCACATCAGTCATGGCCGGGCGGCGTGGAACGTGGTGACGTCGTTTTCCACCGACGTGGCACGCAATTTCAGTCGTGAAGATATGCCGATGCACGCCGAGCGTTACGCCGTGGCGCACGAGTTTCTCGACGTGGCATTTAAGTTGTGGGAAGGCTGGCAGGAAGGCGCCGTCGCGCCGGATAAAGACAGCGGCCAGTATTTCGTGAATGAAAAAATTCAGCCGGTTAATCATCGCGGGAAATATTTCCAGGTGCAGGGGCCGCTGAATATCACCCGTTCACCGCAGGGACGTCCGGTGATTATCGAGGCCGGTTCTTCCGCTGACGGCCAGAAGCTGGCGGCCGCCACCGCTGAAGTGGTGTTTACCGCCGCCGCAACGTTGGAAGAAGCGCAGACGTTTTACCGTTCGCAGAAACAGCAGGTGAAAGACGCAGGGCGCAATCCGGATCATGTGCTGATCCTGCCTGGCGTGATGCCGATCGTGGGGCGCACGCGGGAAGAAGCGCGTGAAACCTGGCGTGAACTCAATTCACTGGTGGATATCGATAACGGCATTCGTCAGCTTTCGACCCGCTTTAATATGGATCTCAGCCCGTTCCCGCTCGACGGCCCGGTGCCGGATGTGCCAGCCGGAGAAGGCAATCAGAGCCGTGTGAAACTGCTGACGGATCTGGCATACCGCGAGAATCTGACCTTGCGTGAACTGGCTGCGATTGCTGCCGGTTCACGCGGGCATCGCGTGCTGGTGGGAACCGCTGAAGACATCGCCGATGATTTCCAGCACTGGCTGGAGCAGGGCGGTGCGGACGGTTTCAATATTATGCCCGCCATCATGCCGGAGCAGCTTTCGCTGTTTGTCGAGCTGGTGATCCCTGAATTACGCCGTCGCGGGTTGTTCCGCGAAGAGTATGAATTCAGCACATTGCGCGAAAACCTGGGTTTGCCCGCGCTCTGATATAAGGATAACGGTATGACGATTTCGTTGTCACAGCGCGTGCAACGCGTTTCGCTTTCCGCCAACGCGGCGGCAAAGCAGCGCACTAATGATCTGAAAAAGGCCGGTGTCGATATTCTGGATCTCACCACCGGTGAACCGGATTTCGATACGCCGGAGCACATCAAGCAGGCGGCGTATGAGGCGATTGCACGCGGCGAGACCAAATATACGCCAACGCCCGGAATACGGGCGCTGCGTGAGGCGGTACAGCGCAAATTGCAGCAGGAAAACCGCCTGGAATTTGGCATCGACAACCTGATGATTGCCAACGGCGCGAAGCAGGTCATTTTCAACGCGTTTGCGGCGACGTTAAACGACGGCGATGAAGTGATTGTGCCGGTGCCGTACTGGCCGACGTTCCCGGACAGCGTGCGTTTTAACGGCGGCACGCCGGTGTTTGTGGAATGCCATCTGGAGCAGGGTTATAAGCTTTCACCGGCGCAACTGGCGGCCAGCATTACGCCGCGCACGCGCTGGCTGGTGCTCAATCATCCGGGGAATCCGAGCGGTGCGGTGTATTCAGCGCAAGAATTACAGGTGCTGGCGGATGTGTTGCGCGCGCATCCGCAGGTGCTGGTGATGCTCGACGATTTGTATGAACACATTCTGTTTGATGGCCGCGAACACCGTAATTTGCTGAACGTGGCAGGCGATTTTCAGGCGCGCAGTTTGCTGGTCGGCGGCGTCTCTAAAACCTACGCCATGACCGGCTGGCGCATCGGTTTCGGGGCCGGGCCAAAAGAACTGATTACCGCGATGACCGTGGTGCAGTCGCAAATCAGTTCGGGCGCAAGTTCTGTCAGCCAGGCCGCGGCGCTGGCGGCGTACACCGGCGGGCTGGATTTCCTCGTCCCCCAGGTGGCGGCCTATCAGCAGCGGCGTGATGACATCACAGGCATCCTTTCCGCCGTTGACGGGCTGGAACTGTTACAGCCACAGGGCGGTTTCTTCGTCTTCTGCCGCTGTGCGGGGCTGATCGGGCGTTACCGTCCGGGCGGCGCGAAAATCGAAAATGAAGCCGACGTGATGGACTATCTGTTAGAAAACGGCGTCTCCGGCGTGGGCGGCAGTGCGTATGGTTTGTCGCCATACTTCCGGCTGTCGATTGCCACAGACAACGCCACGGTGATTGAGGCCGGGCGGCGTATTGCGGCGGCGTGCGGACGGTTAAGCCCGGTGTTTTAGCCCGGTAACCCTGTGGGTTGGCCGCCTGTGCGGGGGGGCGTCATGTTTAAGTTCAAGGTCAAGGTCAAGGTCGTGGGCGTCGGCCCACACCGACTTGGGGGGCGGCCTATCGCCGCCACCCCCCAAGACCCCCCGGGCTCTTAACTGCGCGCTGCCGCTGGCTGGCTAAGTTTCAGCAGCCACCGTTATTGCCGCGAAAACTTGCCGCTGCGCGGTTCCCTTGCTCGGTTTCGAGCCTCAGGTCTCGAAACACTTCGCTCGGCAAGCTTTCTGAAAGCGGCCACTGGCTATGTAATTCAGCAAGCTTTCTGAGAGTGGCTCGAGGCTTATCTGAATTCAACGGCATTATTTAACTAACAGTCAGCGGCAAGGTTGCGAACTAAAAAGCCTCTGGCCGCTTTCAAAACGACGTTGAGTGAGTGGTGAGAAACGGCGAGAGTCTGTTTTCGAGCAGGTTCGAGCCCGAAGCGAAAGTACCGCGCAGCGGCGGCGTTTGCGGCAATAGCCGGAGTTGCTGAAACATACTTTACAAGCGATAGCGCGCAGTTAAAAAGACGTGGAGATTCCAAAGAGGCCCCGTCCTGGGCCTCTTTGGTCGGTTTCGGCGCTGTGAGTTAAGCGATCACAGTTATTGAGAAACCGAAATTTTCTCGATCAAGCCATCAATGCAATTGAGAAACCGAAACTTTCTCGTTCTGAGAATTCAGCCCCTCACTGCTAGTGAGAAACCGAAACTTCCTCGATCCCGCCATCACTGCAAGTGAAAAAAACCAAATTTCATAAAAGCGTCACTTAACCCCGCTAGGTTATGCCCATCACCGGTCAGAGACGGGCAACGGACATGAGTTATTTATCACTCCATCACATACACAAAACCTGGGGCAATAAAGTTGCGCTCAATGACATCAGCTTTGATGTGGAAGAGGGCGAATTTATTGCACTGCTGGGCCCTTCCGGCTGCGGAAAATCCACCATGTTGCGCACGATTGCCGGGCTGGAATCGGCTGACAGCGGAGCGATTTATTTCCAGCAATCCGACGTCACCGCGCTGACGCCGTCACAACGTAAGTTGTCGATGGTGTTTCAGTCCTATGCGTTATTTCCACACATGAGCGTGCGGGAAAACCTGCTGTTCGGGCTGCGGGCGCGTGGCGAAGATAAGCGGCAATTTGCTTCGCGGCTGGCGGATGTCAGCCGGCTGATGGAGCTGGAGCCGCTGCTGGAGAGATTGCCTGCGCAGCTTTCCGGCGGTCAGCAACAGCGCGTGGCGCTCGGGCGGGCGGTGATCGCCAATAACCGGCTGTGCCTGATGGATGAGCCGCTGTCCAATCTCGACGCCAAACTACGCCAGAGCATGCGCCGCGAAATCCGGGCGATTCAGAAAAAACTCGGCCTGACGATGGTGTACGTCACCCACGATCAGACCGAAGCGATGAGCATGGCGGACAAAATCATTCTGCTTAATGACGGGCGCATCGAACAGCACGACACGCCGGACAATCTCTACAACAACCCGGAAAGCATTTTTGCGGCGCAATTTATCGGTGCGCCGCCGATGAATATCCTGCCGCTGTCGCGTCGCGGTGAACATCATTATCTCGCCGCTATGCCGGTTCCGGTGGTGGAAATGCCGGGTGACGCCTCGCTCAGCCTCGGGCTTCGCGCTGAAGATATTGAGCTGACCGATGCCACGCAGGCCGGGCTGACGGCGCAGGTGATCAGCCACGAATATATGGGTGCCGATACGCTGGTGGTGTGTTCCATCGCCGGTGCCGCAGAGCCGCTGACCGTAAAAGTGGCCGGTATGAAGCGTTTTGCCGAAGGCCAGCCGGTCGGGTTGCAATGGCTGACCAGCGCACAATATTTTTTCTTCACGACGGGCGGAAAACGCTGTTATGACGCGGAGGAATTTTGTTTGCCCTCCGGCCAGAGAGTCGCCGTCTGACGGCCATTTATCGTCGTGAATTCATTTTTCTACACTTACAACAACACTTGCCGAAGGGAAAATCATGTCAATTGTTCATCGCTTTTCACGCCTTGCTACCGCTGTTTTGCTGATCACCGGAACCTCTGCTTTTGCGGCGGATCCGGTGAAATTGCAGATGTACTACCCGATTGCCGTGGGCGGAAAAATCAGCCATACGGTCGATACGCTGGTGGAAGATTTTCAGAAAACGCACCCGGATATCAGTATTCAGCCGGTGTATACCGGGGATTATGCAACGACGGTAACGAAAGCGCTGACGGCGTTTCGCGGAGGCAACGCGCCGCAAATGGCGGTGATCGGTGACATTGAGGCCTATTCCCTGATTGATGCGGGCGCGATCGTGCCGGTGAGCGATCTCGCTAATGACGCGGAAGGGAAAAAGTGGATCGACGGCTTCTATCCGGCCTTTATCCGTCACATTCAGGACAAAGTCTGGAGCATTCCATTCCAGCGTTCGACGGTGGTGTTGTACTGGAACAAACAGGCGTTTGAGAAAGCGGGTCTGAACGGCGATACGCCTCCGGCCAACTGGCAGCAGGTAGTGGATTTCGGTAAAAAACTGGTGGTGCGTGACGGCAGCGACGTTAAACAATGGGGCATCGAAATCCCCTCCACACCAAACGGTTACTGGAATTTCCAGGGCATCGCCGCCACCAACGGCAGCCATCTCGATAACGGCAAAGGCACCGCCGTCACGTTTGACACGCCAGCCAACGTGGAAGCGCTGCAATGGCTGACGGATCTGGCGCAGAAAGACGCGGTTTCCCCGAAAGGCGCGATTGCCTGGGGCACCACGCCGCAGGATTTCATCGACGGCAAAACGGCCATGATGGTGACCACCACCGGCAACCTGACGACGGTGCGTGACAACGCGAAATTCCCGTTCGGCGTAGCGATGCTGCCGGAGAAAACCCAGCGCGGTAGCCCGACCGGCGGCGGCAATCTGTATGTGTTCAAAAACGCGACGCCTGAGCAGCAGAAAGCGGCGATGGAATTTATCCGCTGGGTTTCTGCTCCGGAACAGGCGGCGCGCTGGAGCATCGCGACCGGTTATGTTGCGACGTCGCCTGCCGCGTGGGAAACACCGGTGATGCAGGATTACGTGAAACAGGTTCCGCAGGCGCTGGTGGCGCGTGAGCAGCTGAAATACTCACAGCCGGAACTCTCGACGTACAACAGCGTGCAGATTCAGGAGCTGATGAACCATGCGATTGAAGCGGCGGTGACGCAGGCGAAAACGCCAGCCGACGCGCTCAGTTCTGCACAAAAACAGGCGGACCGTCTGTTGAAACCGTATCAGTAAGGCTCGCGGATGAGCATTCCTCACAGCACGCTTCACGCTGTTGCCCCGGCAGCCCGCACACGCGGGTTGTCTTTGCAGATTTACGGTTATCTGCTGATTTTGCCCGCGCTCTGTTTTTTGCTGCTGTTTACCCACTATCCGGCGCTGGCAACGATTTGGGAAAGCGTGTTCAGCGCCGCCCGTAACGGGCATCCGGCGCAGTTTGTCGGGCTGGATAACTACCGGGCGCTGCTTGATGACGACACGTTTATGCTGTCGCTGCGCAACAATCTGCTTTATGCGGTGATCACCATTCCGCTGTCGGTCGCGCTGGCGCTGATGATGGCGCTGGCGGTCAACCGCCGTTTGCGCGGTAACGCCATGGTTCGCGCAGCGTTTTTTATCCCTTCATTATTGCCAATGGTGGCGATCGCCAATCTCTGGCTGTTTTTCTATACACCGCAGCTCGGGTTGCTTAACAAACTGATGGCGCTGTTTTCGCTGCCCGCCGTGAACTGGCTCGGCGAACCGGGGACCGCGCTTTACAGCCTGATGGTGGTTTCCGTCTGGCGCGAAGCCGGGTTCTTTATGATTTTTTATCTCGCGGCGTTACAGCAAATCGATCCGCGTCTGGCTGAGGCGGCAGAAATAGAAGGGGCGTCGCGCCGCTACTTTTTCCGTCGCGTGCAGTGGCCGCTGCTGATGCCGACCACGCTGTTTATTCTGATCAATGCGTCTATGAACGCCTTCCGCATCGTCGATCAGGTGATTGCGATGACCAACGGCGGGCCAAATAACAGCACCAGTCTGCTGCTGTTTTATATCTACCGCACCGCGTTCAGCTACTGGGATTTGCCGTACGCCTCGGCGATGACCGTGGTGTTGCTGGCGATTCTTGCCACGATTGCGCTGATCAAATTCAATTTGCTGGATAAAAGGACGCACTATCAATGAGCAGCCTGACGATGACGTTAACGCCGGTGCGGACGTTTTCCGCAGGCCGTTTGTGCCTGAATATTGCCATCTGGCTGGCGGCGTTTTTGTGGTTTTTGCCGGTGCTGGTGTCAGTCTGGGTCGCGATTCATCCGGCATCTGAACAGGGGAGCTTTTCCCTGTTTGCGCCGCTGACTTTTCAGAATTTTATCAACGCCTGGCAAGCCGCGCCGTTCGGGCGCTATTTTCTCAATACCACGCTGCTGGTGCTGATGATTGTGGTGTGCCAGCTGGTTTTAGCGACGCTCGCCGCCTACGCGCTGGTACGGTTTAAACTTAAAGGCGCGGGGATCATTTTTGCGCTGGTGCTGTTGCAACTGATGATCAGCCCCGACGTTCTGATCCTCAATAACTACAAAACGATCGGCGCGTTCGGCCTGCGCGACAGTTTGCTCGGGATAGCGCTGCCGTATTTCGCCTCGGCGTTTGCCATTTTCCTGCTGCGCCAGACGTTCCGGAGCATTCCGCTGGTGCTCGAAGAAGCCGCGATTGTGGAAGGTGCCAGCCGTTTTTACATTCTGCGCAAAATCTATATCCCGCTGGCGAAACCGGTATACGTGGCGTTTGCGCTGGTGTCGGTAAGCTTTCACTGGAACGATTTCCTCTGGCCGCTGGTGATTACCGATTCGGTAAAAGTGCGGCCGATTACCGTCGGGCTTCAGCTGTTTTCCGCGCCGGAACAGGGCGTGCAGTGGGCGCTTATCGGCGCGGCAACGCTGATGACGGTGCTGCCGTTATTGGCTTTATTCCTTATTTTTCAACGTCAGTTCGTTCAATCCTTTATGCGGGCTGGGATTCGTTAAGAACAACCGGAGCATCTTATGACCGTCATCACCTCATCCCCTTTGTTATCGGAAGCGCAGGAACGGGCTCTGGGCAACGTGAATGCTTTGTATCAGTTGCCGGATATGCATGACGCGGCAGTTTCAGGCGTCAGGCTGCGTTTCGGGCTGATTGCTGACCCGCAATACGCCGATGCCGATGTACAAAAAGAGCGTCATTACCGCAACAGCCTGAATAAACTGGCGACCGCTATAAATGAGCTGAATGATTTAAAGCTCGATTTCGTGGTTACGCTGGGCGACCTGGTGGATCGCGACTGGAGCAGTTATCAGGCGGTGCTGGCGCGGTACGAGGCGTTGCGCCATCCGCACGCCGTGCTCATTGGTAACCACGATGCGCAGGTGATTTCCCAACATCTGGCGGCGCAGTCTCCAGCGCTGGGATTGCCGAAAAGCTATTACCAGTTCAGCCTGCCGGGCTTTCGTTTTCTGGTCATTGACGGCAACGACGTCAGTTTGTACTGCAATCATGCCAACGGCGAAGACCGTCAGCTGGCAGAATTTATGCTCGATGAACTGACTGAATGCCAGCAGTCGCAGGCGCAGCCGTGGAACGGCGCGGTAGGGCGTAAACAGCTGGAATGGATTGAGCAAAACCTGAAACAGGCGCGTGCGCAGGGCGAAACGGTGCTGGTGTTCGGCCATTACCCGCTGACGCCGGTGAACACGCATAACCTGTGGAACTGCGAAACGCTGGTGGAATTGCTATGCCGCTATAACGTGCGCGCGTATTTCGCCGGGCACGATCACCGCGGGGGGTATGACCGCGTGGAAAACACCGATTTTATTACGCTTAAAGGCATGGTGGACGGGGAAAGCAGCCTGCCATTTTCATCCGTCACGCTGACCGGCGAAGTGCTGACAATCACGGGATACGGGCCGGAAATCAGCAGGGTGTTGAGCCGCCAGGTTGAGTCTCTGTAACAAGCAAAAAGCCCGCCGTAGCGGGCTTTGAACATTATGACAGGGCTACGCCGTCAGCAGGTTCGGGCAGTTTTGCCCTTTGGTCAGCTGATCAATGTTCATCAGCGTGGTTTCAGAAATGCTGGTCAGCGCGTCACTGGTCAGGAATGCCTGATGGCCGGTGAACAGCACGTTGTGGCATGAAGACAGGCGGCGGAAAACGTCGTCGAGGATGACTTCGTTTGAGTTGTCCTCGAAGAACAAATCGCGCTCGTTTTCATACACGTCCATACCCAGCGCGCCGATTTTCTGTTTTTTCAGCGCGTCAATGGCGGCTGTCGCGTCCAGCAAAGCGCCGCGGCTGGTGTTCACGATCATCACGCCGTCTTTCATTTTGGCAAAGGACTGAGCGTTGAGCAGATGGTGGTTTTCCGGCGTCAGCGGGCAGTGCAGGGAAATTACGTCGGATTCTGCGTAAAGCGTATCCAGATCGACATATTCTGCGCCCAGTTCCAGCGCAAGCGGGCTTGGATACGGGTCAAAAGCCAGGATCCGCATTCCAAAACCTTTCAGAATACGCATCGTTGCCACGCCGATTTTACCGGTGCCGATGATACCGGCGGTGCGCTGGTACATGTTAAAACCAATCAGCCCTTCGAGTGAGAAGTTGGCTTCGCGGGTGCGCTGATAAGCACGGTGAATGTGGCGGTTAAGACACATCATCATGCCGACGGTGTGTTCTGCGACGGCTTCCGGTGAATAGGCCGGAACGCGCACAACGGAAATGCCCAGTTCTTTCGCCGCCTCAAGATCGACGTTGTTAAAGCCCGCGCAGCGCAACGCCAGCGTTTTTATCCCCAGAGAAGCCAGTTCCTGCAACACTTCGCGGCTGCCGTCATCATTGACGAAAATACAGACGGCATCTGCACCGGCTGCGGTTTTTGCAGTTTGCGGGGACAGCAGAAAATCGAAAAATTCCAGTTCATAGCCATAATGTTCATTGACCAGTTCCAGATATTTCCGGTCGTAATTTTTAGTACTGTAGACAGCCACTTTCATGGTGTTTCTCCGCAGTGAGTTTGAATCTCTGGCGAAATCGTTTCCGACTGTTTTATAAGGAATAAACATTTTCAGAAACAATTCGCAATATGCCACCAAACTAACAGAGCATCGGGGTGCCGACAATTTTTCCTGTGCTATTTGGGTGCCGGATACTGGTATTTCAACCATCAGTTGTTACGATAATTATGATATCTTGCGGGCGGTCAGACGATTAAGTGCAAAACAAGGCAAGTCATGAGGAACGGACTGAAGAGAAGCGCGCAAATTATCCTGAGTATAGTGGTGATTCTCGCGCTGCTGATGTGGGGGTTATGGAAAACGGTGCCGCGCTGGCTGCCACCGGTTGCCAGCCACTGGCTCCCGAAAGGAACACAACTGACGCTCAGCGGTGCGCCGCACTGGTCGGACGGCGTGTTGCAATTGCCGGGGCTGCGTTATTCCGCCGGTGAATGCCAGCTTGCGACTGCGGAAAATGCACGCCTGAGCAAAGAAGCCGGTCACTGGGCGCTCAATATTGATGCGCTGAAAGTCGATACTGCCTGTCTGGCGCAACTGCCAAAAAGTGACACCTCATCGCCGCTCTCCGTGGCGGATTTACAACATCTGCTGCCCGACGGGCGCGTCAACGTGACGCAACTTTCCGTTACGCCCTGGCAGCGTTATGCGGGGCAGGTTCAGCTCAGCAGCGAAGGCGGCGTACAGCATCTGACCGTGAGCGGCGACGCGCTGAAACTCGACGCCGTACTCGGTGCCGACCGTACGCTGGCGATCCATTCGTTCAGCCTGATCCCACCCGGCAGCGAACAACCTGTCACGCTCAGCGGCAAACTGCTTCTGCCCGCCACGTTCGATCAGCTGCCGGAGTCCGGCGAGCTTCATGCAGAAATTCAAACCGCGCAGGTTCCATCTCCGCTGGACATTATTCTCAGCTGGCAGGCAACGGAAGGCCAAATCACGCTGACGGAAAAAGACAGCGATAAGCCGCTGGCGATGCTGCCGTGGAAACTCAATGGCAATGCATTGCAGATTTCACAAGGGCAATGGCGCTGGCCGTATGCCGCGCAGCCGCTGGCCGGTGGTGTTAACCTGACGCTCAGCGACTGGTCACCGGCGTTTGATCAGACCAATATCACCGCACGTCTTAACGTACTGACGCAGGGCCACAACGGTAAAGCCAACGTGGTGCTGAGCATGGGGCCGGGGCGCATCGGGCTGCTCGACAGCAATTTAGGTTTCCGGCTGACCGGGCAGGCGAATTTGCAGGCCACTTCTCTGAGCGCCTCATTGCCCGGCGAACTGAGCGGTTCCGTGCTTAACCCGACGCTGTTACTGCGCAGCGGTTCACTGTTGCGCGCGTGGGGAAAACCGACGCCGGAGCTGACCATCACCGACGCACGCTGGCCGCTGGCGGGCGTGAAAGTGTCGGCGCAGGGCGTCAGCGGGCCGTTGCAGGCGATTCTGAAAGCCAGTCACCGCTTCTGGGGTAAATTCGATCTGCACCTCAGCGGCAAATCGCAGGAATTCTGGCCGGACGCCGGGCAGTGGGATTTCAACTACTGGGGTAACGGGCATCTGCCGCCGCTTAACGGCCGCTGGGATATGTCCGGCAAAGGGCAATGGCACGATAACCGGATCAGCATTAACAGCCTTTCGACCGGTTTCGACCGTCTGCACTATGGCCTGGTCGACGTGGAAGCGCCGCGCCTGACGCTGGATAAACCCCTGGTCTGGCTGCGCCCTCCGGCTGCGCGATTCAAACCGCAATATCCTGATTTACCGACAGTATTCAAAGGCGACATCAAATTGGTGGCGAAGAAAATTGCGCTCACCAACGGCGGTTATCTGCCGCCTGCGACGCTGGTATTGCAGCTCAGCGGCGACAGCCCGGATCGTTTTGGCATGCGCGGTATGCTGGACGCCAGACCGATTGGCCCTATCCGGCTGACCGGACGCTGGGACGGTGAGCGTCTGCGCGGCGAAGCCTGGTGGCCGAAGCAGCAACTGACGTCTTTCCAGACGCTGCTGACGCCAGATCTCAACATCAAACTGCGCGACGGGAGTTTCTACGCCCAGTCGGCGTTTTCCGCCGCACGGGGTCAGGGTTTTGTCGCCGGTGGTCACTGGGTGGTGAAAAATGGCGGGCTGTGGATGAAAGACGGCGACCTGAGCGGGCTGGATTTCAGTCTGCCGTATCGTTTGCAGGATTCCGTCTGGCAGCTCGGCGTGAAAAAGCCCGTTACGCTGCGTATTGGCGAGGTGAATAATCTGGTGGCGATGAAAAATATCACCGCCGATTTACAGGGACATTATCCGTGGAGCGAAAACAAACCGCTGACGCTCACCAATCTGGGCGTGGATATGCTACGCGGGCATCTGAGCCTGTCGGCGCTGAGAATGCCGCAACACGATGCGGCGGTGCTGAAACTGGAAAAAATCAATCTCAGCGAGCTGTTTACGGCGCTGAAACCCAAACAACTGGCGATGTCCGGCGTGATTTACGGCGAACTGCCGCTGTTTGTTGAGAATCCGAAATGGATCATTCAGAACGGGTGGATCAAAAATGACGGCGGCCTGACGCTGCGTCTGGATCCGCAATTTGCCGATGCAATGGCCAGCGGTAATTTCGCCAATAAAATGGTGGTGAGTCTGTTGCGTTACATGGAAATCAGCCGCTCCGACGCGCAGGTCAGCCTCGATAATCTGGGCATGCTGACGATGGCGGCGAAAGTCGACGGCGTGAATTACACCGACACGACTCACGGCGGCGATAAGGAAAAGCGCGAAATCGTGCTCAATTACACCCATCAGGAAAACATTTACCAGCTGTGGCGCAGTTTGCGTTTTGGCGACAACCTTCAGGACTGGCTGCAACAGGAGGTGTCATTGCCTGCTGATGCGCTGTCGAAAGGTCCGGTTTCTGCCGGACAGAAAAAGGAACAAACAGTGAGGAAGGAACAATGAAACTGCGACTCGTCGGGCCATCTCTGGCGCTCAGCGTGATGATGCTCAGCGGCTGTGTTCCGCGCATCGAACTGGCGGCGCCGAAAGAGCCGATCACGATAAACATGAACGTTAAAATCGAGCATGAAATTCATATCAAAGTTGACAAGGATGTCGAGAACCTGCTGAAAAATCAAAGCGATTTGTTCTAGGAGCCTGTATGTCCGGAGTATTGTTCAAAAGATTCAGCCTGATGATCCTGGCCAGCGGATTACTGTTTTGTAGCCAGGCTTTTGCGTTAACGCTCAATGAAGCCAAACAGCAGGGGCGCGTGGGCGAAACGCTTTCCGGCTATCTGGCGCCCGTGAAGCAGGATGCAGAAAGCGTCGCGCTGGCGGCAAAAATCAACGATGCGCGCAAACAGCAATATCAGCAGGTGGCGCAGGATAATAACGTCAGCACCGACGACGTCGCCAGGCTCGCCGGGCAAAAACTGGTCGCCAGAGCCGCAACAGGTGAGTACGTGCGCGGCATAAACGGGAAGTGGTTGCAGAAGTAACCCGGAAATTAAGGCATAAAAAAAGCGCGCCATTCGGCGCGCAAGTGCTTTATCACAACATCATCTGAGCGGGTCTGAAAGATTCTAAAGTGAATGATGGCTCAGATTGTGATAACAGATGTTACGCAGCAGCCAGTTCTTTGATGGCTGCATCGATCGCTGCTTTCGCGTCGGTTTGTGCTTTAGTCGCCACTTCCGGACCGTAAGCAATACCTTCCGCGTAAACGAATTCTACGTCGCTCATGCCCAGGAAGCCCAGGAACAGAGACAGGTAAGGGGCAACCAGATCGCTTGCGGTATCTTTATGGATGCCACCACGGCTGGTCAGAACGATAACGCGTTTGCCTTTCACCAGACCTTCAGGACCTTTCTCGGTGTATTTGAAGGTCACGCCAGCACGAGCAACCAGGTCAAAATAGTTTTTCAACTGAGTAGGGATGTTGAAGTTGTACATCGGTGCTGCGATAACGATCACGTCATGCGCTTGCAGTTCTTCAATCAGAGTGTTGGACAGTGCCAGTGCTTCTTCCTGACGTGGAGACAGCGGAGCATCGGATGGACGCAGTGCGCCAACCAGTTCGCCATCCAGTACAGGGATCGGATCAGCAGCCAGATCACGAACAGTTACGGTAGAACCGCTGTTAGCGGCCTGATACTGTGCAACCAGGTAATCGGCCAGTTGGTTAGACTGAGAGAAGTTAGCCAGAATGCTTGATTTCAGAACGAGTACTTTGCTCATTAGTGAGTTCCTTAACTGTGTGAACATAGGGGAGCAGATTTTATAACCAGAACATCCCCGGAATGGAACTTACTTTATTCACAAAGCTTATTCAGTGATAGCGCAATATTTAGAGACCTATCATCGATTTTTTTGAACAAGAGGATTCCTCGTCATCATTCGGGCTGCAACTTCATTGGCTTCCTTCAGGAACCCGAATCACTGACATGTGTCAGCTCATCGGGATCCCTTTCAGTTGCCGCTTTGCTGCAACCCGACTGATTTAGAGGACTCCTGAGTTCACTATCAACTTTCTTCATCCTCAATAGCTTGTGTTAACATATTGGCAAACAGGCTCGTATGAACCCGCCTCAAATCATTTCTAATTCAGATGACGGATGCTTTGCACATTCAGTCTGCTGACTTGCAACAAGGAATATCGAACGTGAAATCACCGCTCGCGGCATTATCAGCGCAGTTAGACGGGCTGATGCTACGTGACCGGCAACGCCTGCAACGTCGTTTGCAGGGTGCCAAAAAGACTTTTGATCAGAACACCAACCCTCAGGCCGTTGAAGCATTAACGGCTGAGCTTCAGAACGCCATTTCCGAAAGCCTGAAGAAAGTCACTGCCCGTGAAGCATCGCGGCCAAAAATCAGCTATCCGGCAAATCTGCCGGTCAGCCAGAAAAAAGATGACATCTTTAAGGCCATCCGCGACCACCAGGTGGTGATTGTCGCCGGTGAGACCGGTTCCGGTAAAACCACGCAGATCCCGAAAATCTGTATGGAACTCGGGCGCGGCATTAAAGGGGTGATCGGGCATACGCAGCCACGCCGTCTGGCGGCGCGTACTGTCGCCAACCGTATCGCCGATGAGCTGGATACCACGCTCGGCAATACCGTCGGTTATAAAGTCCGATTTAACGATCAGGTCAGCGATAACACGCTGGTGAAGCTGATGACCGACGGTATTCTGCTGGCGGAGATCCAGCAGGATCGCATGCTGATGCAGTACGACACGCTGATCATCGATGAAGCCCACGAACGTAGTCTCAACATCGACTTTATACTCGGTTATCTGCGCCAGTTGTTGCCAAAACGCCCGGATCTGAAAGTCATTATTACGTCTGCGACTATCGATCCGCAGCGGTTCTCCCGGCACTTTAATAATGCGCCGATCATTGAAGTTTCCGGCCGTACCTACCCGGTTGACGTGCGTTATCGCCCGATTGTGGATGATGCGGACGACGTTGACCGCGACCAGTTGCAGGCGATTTTCGACGCTGTGGATGAACTGGGTCGCGAAAGCATGGGCGATATCCTGATCTTCATGAGCGGTGAACGAGAGATTCGTGATACCGCCGATGCGCTGAACCGCCTGGACTTGCCGCATACCGAGATCTTACCGCTGTACGCGCGGCTGTCGAACAGCGAACAGAACCGCGTGTTCCAGTCACACGCCGGCCGCCGTATCGTTCTGGCGACCAACGTCGCGGAAACCTCGCTGACCGTGCCGGGCATCAAATATGTGATTGACCCCGGCACCGCGCGTATCAGCCGTTACAGTTTCCGTACCAAAGTGCAGCGCCTGCCGATTGAGCCGGTTTCTCAGGCTTCGGCTAATCAGCGTAAAGGCCGTTGCGGACGTGTTTCCGAAGGTATCTGTATCCGTCTGTATTCGGAGCAGGATTTCCTGTCGCGCCCTGAATTTACCGATCCAGAAATTCTGCGTACCAACTTAGCCTCCGTTATTTTGCAAATGACGTCGCTGGGGCTGGGCGATATCGCGGCATTCCCGTTTGTGGAAGCGCCGGACAAACGCAATATTCAGGACGGCGTGCGCCTGCTCGAAGAGCTGAACGCCATCAATAACGCGGTCGATGGCCGTTACTCGCTGACGCCGCTGGGCCGCCAGCTGGCGCAGTTGCCGGTCGATCCGCGTCTGGCGCGTATGGTGCTGGAAGCGCAGAAAAACGGCTGCGTGCGTGAAGTGATGATCATCACCGCCGCGCTGTCGATTCAGGATCCGCGTGAGCGTCCGATGGATAAACAGCAGGCGTCAGATGAAAAACATCGCCGGTTTGCGGATAAAGATTCTGATTTCCTGGCGTTCGTGAATTTGTGGGATCACCTGAAAGTGCAGCAAAAAGAGCTGTCTTCGGCGCAGTTCCGCAAGCTTTGCCGCAGTGACTTCCTCAACTATCTGCGCGTGCGTGAGTGGCAGGATATTTACACTCAGCTGCGTCAGGTGGTGAAAGAACTCGGGCTGCCGGTAAACAGTGAACCGGCGGAATACCGTGAGGTGCATTGTGCATTGCTGACCGGTTTGCTGTCGCATATCGGGCAGAAAGACGCGGATAAACAGGAATATACCGGCGCGCGTAACGCCCGTTTCGCGGTGTTCCCGGGTTCCGGTTTATTCAAAAAACCGCCGAAATGGGTGATGGTGGCCGAACTTGTCGAAACCAGCCGCCTGTGGGGGCGTATCGCCGCCCGCATTGAGCCGGAATGGATTGAGCCTCTGGCGCAACATCTGGCGAAAAGTAGTTACAGCGAACCGCACTGGGAAAAAGCTCAGGGTGCGGTGATGGCGACGGAAAAGGTCACGCTGTACGGCCTGCCGATTGTGGCTGCCCGCCGGGTGAATTACGGAACGATCGATCCGGTGGTCTCGCGCGAGCTGTTCATCCGCCATGCGCTGGTGGAAGGCGACTGGCAGACGCGTCATGCGTTTTTCCGCGCCAATTTGCGCCTGCGTACCGAAGTCGAAGAGCTGGAACACAAATCACGTCGCCGCGATATTCTGGTCGATGACGAGACGCTGTTCCTGTTCTACGAACAGCGCATCGGGCAGGAAGTGGTGTCGGCGAAGCACTTCGATACGTGGTGGAAAAAGCAGCCGCAGGACAGCCTGAATTTCGAAAAAAGCATGCTGATCAAAGAGGGCGCAGGCAACATCAGCGCCCATGATTACCCGAATTTCTGGCATCAGGGCAATCTCAAACTGCGCGTGACTTACCAGTTTGAGCCGGGCACCGACGCCGATGGCGTCACGGTGCATATCCCGTTGCCGCTGCTCAATCAGGTGAGCGAGGAAGGGTTCGACTGGCAGATCCCCGGCATTCGCCGTGAGCTGATTATGGCGCTGATCAAGTCATTGCCTAAACCGGTTCGCCGCAATTTTGTGCCTGCGCCAAATTATGCCGATGCGCTGCTCGGACGCATCAAACCGTTCGAAATGCCGCTGCTTGATGCGATGGAAAAAGAGCTGCGAAAGATGAGCGGTGTGACCATCGACCGCGAAGACTGGCATCTGGATCAGGTGCCCGATCATCTCAAAATGACGTTCCGCATTGTTGATGAGAAAAACAAAACGCTGCGCGAAAGCAAGGACCTGACAGCGCTGAAGTCTGGCCTGAAAGAGCAGGTTCAGCAGACGCTTTCTGCGGTGGCCGATGACGGTATCGAACAGCGAGATTTGCATGTCTGGAGTTTCGGCACGCTGCCGGAACGCTACGAGCAAAAGCGCGGCGGTTATGAAGTGAAAGCGTATCCGGCGATTGTCGATGAGAAAGACAGCGTGGCGATCCGCCTGTTTGACAGCGAACTTGAACAGCAACAGGCGATGCTTACCGGGATGCGGCGTTTACTGCTGCTGAATATTCCGTCGCCGGTGAAATACCTGCATGAAAAGCTGCCGAACAAAGCCAAGCTGGGGCTGTATTTCAACCCTTACGGCAAAGTGCTGGATCTGATTGACGACTGTATTTCCTGCGGTATCGATAAACTGATCGCGGAATCCGGCGGGCTGGTGTGGCGCGAGGAAGATTTCGCGAAGCTCCACGAGCATGTGCGCGCCAATCTCAATGACACCGTGGTGCAAATCGCGATTCAGGTTGAGCAGATCCTGACGACGGTCTTTAACATCAATAAACGGCTGAAAGGGCGGATTGATATCACGATGGCACTGGCGCTTTCTGATATTAAAGCGCAGATGTCCGGCCTGATTTATCGCGGGTTCGTCACACAAAACGGCTGGAAACGGCTGCCGGATACGTTGCGCTATTTGCAGGCTATCGAGCGGCGGATGGACAAGCTGGCGATGGACGCTCACCGCGACCGCGCGCAGATGCTGAAAGTCGAAAATATCCAGCAGCAGTGGCAGCAATGGCTGAACAAACTGCCGCCGGTTCGTCAGCAAAGCGAGGATGTGAAGGAAGTCCGCTGGATGATTGAAGAATTGCGCGTCAGTTATTTCGCCCAGCAGCTGGGCACGCCGTACCCGATTTCAGATAAACGAATCTTGCAGACGATGGAACAGCTAGTCGGTAATTAATTATATTTATTGGCTTTAAAATTACCGGTTTTCCCTTAGTGGCACTCTGGGGTTGATGCCTCATATTCGGAATGCAACCCTGGTGAAAAGCTTAAAATTTCTGCTAATTTTGAAACGGGCTTATTACTAGGATGAACATTGTGATCGATGAAAAAGAACAAACCGGATTAATTGGTCTGGCGATCGGCGCCGCTGTGATGGGGCTGATTTCCGGACAGAAACCCATAAACCGCGAAAGTCTGATTGAAGAACTGCAAAAACTTGGCCGTCAGAAAGGTGACGGCGTTGAGGATGAAGTCTTCGTCAAGGCCGCGCAGCTGGTGAGTAAAGGGCTTTAAACTGTATCAGATTGCAGGCGAAAAAAAGCCCGCAACCAGTGCGGGCAAGACGACATCAGTATTCGAAAACCTTGTTAGGGCAGAACAGAACCATCATACCCTCTGCGCAAAAATCTCATTCGTGAGTAAACTGCATAAATAGCGCGGTATTTAAGTGATTAGACCAGTTAAAAAATCAAAAAGGCCGCTTTTCAGCGATCGTTTTCGGATTCAATAAACTATTGCGCGGCAGAGGCAGCCGGGGAGCTGGCGCTGATCACACCGGAAGACAATGTGCTCAGGGCGTCGCGTATTGCCGGAACGGCCAGCGCGCGGTTGTCAGCCAGATAGCGATCCTGGGCTGCCGGTGCAGAGCTTTGAATCGCAATCAGCGACCAGCCTTCTGCATTTTTGATAAGCAACGGAGAACCGCTGTCGCCCGGCAGCGTGTCGCAACGGTGCGAAAGCACGCCAGGCTGCGCCCAGCCGGTGATCTGACAGTCCTGATGGACATACAAATCATCCAGATGATCTTCAGGATATCCTGCCTGCGTCACCTTTCTGCCTTCCTGTTTCAGCACGGCGGTCAGGTCGTCACGGGAGCCTTCCCAAAGTGGTAATGGCTTGATCGGCAATGCGATTTTTTCATCTGTCAGACGGATCAGCGCGAAATCAAACGGTGCTGCTTTCGGTGGCACAATCCAGCCTTCGCCGTCAGCTTTCAGTTTCTTACCCAATTTTGGGTCAACCAGCGTTTGTAATGCGGTGATCTGATAACGCCATTTCTGGTTGTGCGAAATGAAACGCAGGGCGATCACTTTGTCGATTTTTCCCGGCGGCGCCAGTACACAGTGGCCTGCGGTGAGAACCAGGTGTTTAGAAATTAAGGTTGCGGTACATAAATTGCCGCTTTCCGTTTCAATCTGACCGATCGCCTGCCACGGCCAGTGTGCGGCGGTGGCAACGGGAGTGCGCTGATCGTGTCCGAAGAACAGGGCGGTTTTTTCTTTAAGGCTGATAGCAGGTGCGTCGCTATCTGCATCATCCGGAGAATCTGCATGAACGAGAGGGCTGGCGGTAAAACAGAAAAAGCACAAAAACAGCGGTAACGCGATGCGCATAACATTCTGACCTTGAAAACAGGGAGAACCCGTGAACCAGTTATTATGGAACGATTATAGACGGTTATCTTTCGTGGTGGATATATTTGTCTGATAACTCAATCTTTTGAGCAGACGGCGGGCGCCATCTCAGGGTACATCACAATGACATCAGAAGTAGAAGAACAGGGTGATCAGACCGCAGAGGATCAGAGAGCACAGGGTGATTTCGAACAGGTAGCGGCGCAGCATCTTCCATCAGTACCTCAAGATAAAGAACCGGAGAAAAAAACACCCGGCGAACCGGGTGTTAAGTCATCAGTCTTGATAATGGTGAGTAGATACGCTCACAAAGACTTCTTTACGACTTATGCTGCTGGAGTTGCTTTTGCAGCTGGTGCAGCTTTCTTAGCATGTTTTACGTGTTTTTTAGCAGCCTGCGCTTTCTGAGCTACCGGAGCAGCTTTTTTAGCGTGTTTCACGTGTTTTTTAGCAGCCTGCGCTTTCTGAGCTACCGGAGCAGCTTTCTTAGCGTGTTTTACGTGTTTTTTAGCAGCCTGTGCTTTCTGAGCTACCGGAGCAGCTTTTTTAGCGTGTTTCACGTGTTTTTTAGCGGCTTGTGCTTTCTGAGCTACCGGAGCAGCTTTCTTAGCGGCTTTTTTGTGTTTTTTAGCAGCCTGAGCTTTCTGAGCTACTTTCTTATGAGTCTTGTGCTTAGCAGCATGCGCTGGAGCAGCAGTAGTCGTTGCAGCAGCGGCTGGCGCTGGAGTTGCTGTAGTTTCAGCAGCGAAAGCGACAGAAGACAGACCCATTGCAGCGGCTACAACCAGAGCTAATACTTTTTTCATCTTTAATTCCTCGGAATTTCGTTTAAGTGTCCACCCCACTGCGGGGCCGGTATGAAGAATACTAGGCGGGTTCACTCACGAAGTCCGTGAGTGATTGGTTTCGGCGTGTAACGGAATGTACAAACTGGGGATTTCAGGGAAATCAGTGAGTTATACGGTGGGGCTGCAGCATGATGGCCAATTTTGTACATTATGCAGTCAACTTCAAAACCTTGGGTTGCCACCCAAACCGGCTTCAAGGGGCGCCTATCGCCGCACCCCTTGAAAATCCCAGGCTCTTAACTGCGCGCTACCGCTGGCTGGCTATGTTTCAGGTGCCACAGCTATTGCCGCGAAAACTTGCCGCTGCGCGGTTCCCTCACTGGGTGTTACTCGGCCTGCGGCCTCACCCTTCGGGTCGTCACTTCGTGACGCTGTCTCGCTTCGCTCGGCTCGAGCCACAGGTCTTGAAACGCTTCGTTCGGCAAGCTTTCTGAAAGCGGCCGGTAACTTTCTAATTCGCAACCTCACTGCTGATTGTTATCTAAATAATGCAGTTGAATTTAGATAAGCCTCCAGCCGCTTTCAAAACGACGTTGAGGGAGTGGTGAGAAACAGTGAGAGTCTTTTTTCGAGCAGGTTCGAACCCGAAGCGAAAGTACCGCGCAGCGGCGGCGTTTGCGGCAATAAGGGGAGTTTCTGAAACATAGCCAGCCAGCGGAGCGCGTGTTGGGAAAAAGCGTGGGAGATCAAAGAGGGAGGCGCTTTCCTCCCTCTTTGGCGGTTTCGGCACAGCGAGTTAAGTAACCACTGCAATTGAGAAACCGAAATTTTCTCGATCAAGCCTCTGGTGCACCAGCTACTCAACCGTTAAAGGTATCTATTCTCCAGGTGCGCCCTGAAGAACCCCGGATTCAGCGTCTCTCCGGTTGCATTCGCCATCAGCTGGTCTGTGGTAAACCGGCTCCCGTGTTGCCAGATATTTTGCTGTAACCACTGGAACAACGCTGTCAGGTCGCCGCGTGCGATATCTTCCTGCAAGGTTGGGATCGCTTTGTTGGCGAACTGGAACAGTTGTGCGGCGTACATTGCGCCGAGCGTGTATGTCGGGAAGTAACCAAAACCGCCGTCGGTCCAGTGGATATCCTGCATGCAACCGTCGCGGTAATTCCCCACGGTATCGATGCCCAGATATTCCTTCATCTTGCTGTTCCACAAGGCCGGAATATCGTCGACTTCGATTTCGCCTTCCATCAGCGCTTTTTCAATTTCATAACGCAGGATGACGTGCGCCGGATAGCTGAGTTCATCGGCGTCAACGCGGATGAAGCCCGGCTGGACGCGCTGGTTCAGCTTGATGAAGTTGCTTTCATCCAGCCCCGGACGCTGACCGAATTGTTCGATAACCAGCGGATACACGGATTTCAGGAACGGTTCGCTGCAACCCAGTTGCATTTCAAACAGCAGGCTTTGCGATTCATGAACGCCCATCGAACGTGCGTTGGAAACCGGCTGACCCAGCCATTCTTTCGGCAGGTTTTGCTCATAACGTGCATGACCGGTTTCATGGATCACGCCCATCATGGCGCTGAGGAATTCATTTTCGTTGTAACGCGTGGTGATGCGCACGTCTTGCGGAACACCGCCGCAGAACGGGTGAGCGCTGACATCCAGACGCCCGGCATCGAAATTAAAGCCCAGACGGTCCATCACTTTCAGGCCGAGCTGACGCTGTTTTTCGATGTCAAACGGGCCTTGCGGCGCAATGCGCGATTCGGTTTTCTGCTTTTCCACTACGGTTTGCAGCAGATCCGGCAGCCAGGTTTTCAGGTCGCCGAACAGAACGTCGAGTTTCTGCGAGGTCATTCCCGGTTCATATAAATCGAGCAGGGCGTCATAACGGCTAATACCCGCGGCTTCGGCGCGCAGTTTGGCTTCTTCACGGCTCAGTTTTACGACTTCTTTCAGGTTATCGGAGAAACCTTCCCAGTCGTTGGATTTGCGCTGAATACGCCATGCCTGTTCGCAACGTGCGCCAGCCAGTGATTTTGCCTGTACCAGACTTTCCGGTAACAGCGCGGCCTGCTGATAATGACGGCGCATTTCGCGCAGGTTCGCCAGTTCCACATCGTTCAGCTGCTCGCCACCGGCCTGTTCCAGCCATTCGCCGACCTGTTTCGCAGTGAGGATCTGATGCGTCAGCACGCTCAGTTCAGCCAGCGCTTCGGAGCGCGCCTGGCCGCCTTGCGGGGGCATCATGGCCGCTGCATCCCAGCCTGCAATCGCCGATAAATGGCCGAAGCGGGATAAACGGGCGAAGGTGTCATGCAATTTTTTATACGCGATGGTCATTATTAGCTCCCTTCCTGGTTTTGGTCAGGCTGTTCAACAGCCAGATTGAATAGGGGTTTTACCGGCCAGCTGAAACGCATGCTGGCTCCGCCGAGTGAACTGCTTTCAACCGCAATACGGCCCTGATACGCCACGGCGATAGAGTGGACGATTGCCAGCCCGAGCCCGCAGCCGCCGGTTGCACGGTCGCGGCTTGGATCGAGGCGGACAAAGGGTTCGAAGATGCGTACACGTTCTTCTTCCGGAATGCCGGGGCCGTCGTCTTCGACCTGTAAATGGGCCATTTCGCCATCGAGCCACAGGCTGATGCGCAGCATTTCCTGAGAATAACGCAGGCCGTTGTTGACCAGATTGTCGAGTACGCGCTCCATCAGCCGTAAATCGACGCCGCCGAAATCGAGGTTTTCCGGCGCCTGATAAAGGATAGTGCGTTCAGCATTGATCAGGCGGAAATCCTCGACCTTGTCTTCCAGCCAGTGCGCCAGATTCACTTTTTCCAGATTCAGCGCCACCTGCGGGCGATCCAGCCGGGCGTAGGTCAGCAGTTCGTCGATCAAAGCTTCAAGTTGCCCGATGTCGCGGTTAATGGCGTTTTGTTCGGACTCCGGCAGGTTCTCGCTGATGGCCAGCCGGTAGCGCAGACGTACCAGCGGTGTGCGAAGTTCATGGGCTATGCCGTCAATCAGTTGTTTTTTACTGGCAACCAGCGTGCTGATGTTGTCCGCCATCTGGTTAAACGCGACGCCCAGCCGGTTGAGGCTGGAGGTCGAATCAAAATCGATGCGTTCGTCGAGGTGCCCGTTACCGAGGCGCAGCGCGGAGTTTTCCAGCCGCAGCAAATCCTGCCAGTGCGGGCGCATCCACAGGAAAACCGGCAGCGCGAGCGACAGACCGATGAAGATCAGCAATCCCAAATCGAGCAGCCGCATTTCGTGCATGTAAAACAGATACGGGATCGGGCCGACGACCAGCACGTAATGGCTGCGCGGAACACGCTGGATAAAGGTGTATTCGTCGTCGAGGGCAATAATCTCGCCGTCTTTCAGGCGCTGATCCAGCGCGGGGCTGAGTTTGCGTTTCCCGAGCGGTTCAATGTGGAGTTTGAAAGACAGGTTCAGATCCAGCGTATTAATGGTCTTGTTCCAGTCTTTAATCGGAATTTCCCTGAGCTCACTGCGCATCAGGTAAAGCGAACTTTTCATCAGGTCATTCATGGACTGACGGCCTGTGCGTTCGGCGGTGACTTTGTACACCAGGCCGACCAGCATCGCCATCACCAGGAAACAGACCAGCAGTAACAGAAAGAACTGGACGAAAAGCTTTCTCATTCCTGTAAAGACTCCCAGGCGTTCGGAGCAAACAAATACCCTTTATTGCGCACGGTTTTGATGCGGAAAGGTTCGAGGGTGTTGTCGTAGAGTTTTTTGCGCAGGCGCGAAATCGCCACGTCAATGCTGCGATCCAGCCCGTCGTAGCTCACGCCGCGCAGGTTTTTCAGCAACGCTTCGCGATCCATAATGCGGCCCGCGTGCGTCGCCAGCTCCCACAGCAAATCAAAGTCTGAGGTGGAAAGAATGATGGTTTCATCCACCAGCGTGACTTCGCGGTTCACCGGGTCAATACACAGCTGGCCGAAGTGCAGGGCGTTACCGCTTTTCAGCGTCTGAACCGGTTGCTCGTTTTGCGCGGATTGCACCGGGTTCTGGCGCAAATGCAGGCGTAATCGTGCCAGCAAAACGGCCGGTGGCGTGGTTTTCAGGATGTAATCGCTGGCGCCCATTTCGAGCGATAAAATGTGGTTCATGTCACTGTCGAGCGAGGTCAGCAGCACGATCGGGCCGGGGAAAATAGGGCGCAAATCGCGGCACAGTGTCATGCCATCTTTGCCCGGCAGCATGATATCCAGCAGGACAAGATCGGGTTTTTCTTTCTCAATACGCGCCTGCGCCGTGTCACCACGGGGCTCGACCAGCACGTCGATATCATGTTTACCCAGATAGGCGGCGATCAGGTTGCCGACTTCTGCATCATCTTCTACAAAAACGATTCTATTCATTGGCTTGCTGTTATAAGAAATCCGGTGAGTAGCATAGCGTGACACGTCTGCTGACGCCATCGCGGTAGCGTAATAGAACGTGACATTTTTGCGGCATAAATTCCATATCCGCTAAATACTTTGGCTAAATTCTGAAATGCTAGCAAAGTGCGTTTCAGTGACGGAAAGCGCCTGAACCGACTGGCAAAGTGTTGTTGAATTATGCCATTATACAGACGAATAAATTTAGCTTCATAAATTGATCTGCATTATCTATCTGCCGGCAGATTCTTTGTCAGCAGGCAGAGCACTGAGCACACCTTCGCACGTTCTGTACAGACGTTCAAATGAACAGGCCCTGACCAGGAAGAGGAAACGGGGATGAATGAAAATCGCCTGGTACCCGATGCGCGCAGTCAAAAAGCGTCCTTTGACTACATGGAATATTTGTCCGCATCCTGCAAAAAGAAATGGAGTTTTGTCGACGCTATTTATGGCGTGATGCCGTTCTTCGGCATGGTTCTGAAATCCCGTTCGAAAAAAGATAAATCGAAGCAGGAAGCCTTGCGTGCACTCGCTTTGCAGGTGGTTTCCACGCAGGTCAGCGACGAAACGAACATCGTCCGGCTGATTGAACTGGCAGAGCAGCAAAATATGTACAGCATAGATATCAACCTGCCGTACTCGCTGACCGACGACCAGCTCACCGCTATCAAAGTGGAATGCAAACATCTGGTGCAGCTGAGTCAGAACAACGATCACCTGTTAGTGCAGATTATGCAGATGCCTTCTCAGCACTGACCGTTCAGCACGAAAAGTCTTCAAACGTCTGTAAGATAAAAGGCCGCTTTCGCGGCCTTTGTCCTGTCTGGCGTCCGGTTATTTCTTCAGCTCTGCGCGTAAGTCTTTCACATCGCTTGCCGAAACCGGTGCCGCGGCATTTCCCCAGCTGTTACGGATGTAAGTCAGCACGTTTGCCACGTCCGCGTCACTCATATTGGCATCAAATGACGGCATAGACGGCGCGGTCGGTTTGCTGTCGGTCGCGACCGGACGGCTGCCCGCCAGCACAACGCGGATCAGGGATGTCGCGTTTGGCTGGTTGATTAGCGCGGAATCGGCGAGGCGCGGGAACAACCCTTCCTGGCCCATGCCGGACGGCGTGTGGCAGGCGGAACAGCGGTCGGCGTAGATATTTTTACCGGCCACCATCGCGCTGTCTTCGGCTTTAACCGGAGAAGGGGCAGTGCTGCCGCTGTCGTGACCGCTGTCTTTCAGGTAAACCGCGACGGCTTTGAGATCCGCATCCGTCCAGTGCTGCGACGAATTCGTCACTTCTTCTGCCATCGGGCCGGAGGCAATATCGAAACGGTTAGAACCGGTTTTCAGATATTGCATCAGATCTTCCTGCGTCCAGTTGCCGATACCCGTGTGTTTATTGCTGGTGATGTCCGGCGCAACCCAGTTTTCCACCACAGCGCCTTGCAGGAACTCGCTGTCTTTATCGCCGCCAATCATGTTTTTCGGCGTATGACAGGTGCCGCAGTGGCCGAGCCCTTCAACCAGATACGCGCCACGATTCCATTCCGCGGATTTATCCATCTGCGGTTTGAATTCGCCTTTTTTGAAGTTCAGCCAGTTCCAGCCCATCAGGCTGGCGCGCACGTTGAACGGGAACGGCAGCTGATTGGTTTCCACTTCGTGATGTACCGGTTGCAGGGTTTGCAGATACGCCCAGATGGCGGCGTTATCTTCGCGGGTCACTTTGGTGTAGGCCGTGAACGGCATCGCGCCATACAGACGTTTTCCGCCGTGGCCCACGCCTTCGGACATTGCGCGCTGGAAGTCATCGAAAGACCATTTACCGATACCCGTTTCCGGATCCGGCGTGATGTTGGCACCGACTAAACGGCCAAACGGCGTTTCGATCGGTACGCCACCGGCGAACGGTCTGGCGTCCGGTGTGGAAGCCGTGTGGCAGGCCGCGCAGTCGCCGACGGTGGCCAGATAGCGCCCCCGTTCAACCTGCTCGAAAGAGCCGTCACCTGCGGCGTGCGCCAGGCCGGAAACGCTGAGCGCCAGCAAGCCGAGTGAGAATGACGTTAACTTTTTCATGCGATCATCTCTCCCGGTTTTTTCAGGTAATAGTTACGGATCGCATGAGCGGCTTTAAACGCCAGTGCGCCGACGGTGCCGGTCGGGTTGTATCCCGGGTTCTGCGGGAAGGCCGATGCGCCGACCACAAACAGGTTAGGTACGTCCCAGACTTGCAGGTGTTTGTTCACTGAACTGGTGGACGGATCTGCACCCATCACAAATCCGCCGACGACGTGAGACGACTGATACGGCGTACCGTTCCAGTGGCCTTTCATCGGGTTGGCAACCAGCTGACGCGGGTTCATCGCTTTGGCAATTTCCGCCACTTTACCGGTGCAATACGCCGCCATTTTCAGATCGTTTTCCGGGAAATCGAACGTGACGCGCAACAGCGGGCGACCGAGACGATCTTTGTAGTTCGGATCGAGCGACAGATAGTTAGTTTTGGTGGTGTAGCTGCTGGCCTCGCAGCCGATGGACATCGAGCTGAGATAGTTGGCCACGGTGGCTTTTTTCCACTCGGAACCCCATTTTGGCGTTCCCGGCGGAACAGGGCGATAGCCGATCGGCGCACCACCGATTGGCGTGACGCGGATACTGCCGCCGCCAAAGAATCCGAGGCCGCTGTGGTCGAAGTTATCGTTGTTAAAATCATCAATGCCCATCCCGACCGCACCTGCGCCGATGAACGGGTTGAAGTTCTTGTCATCGAAGAACAGCTGCACGCCGTTGGCCGTCTGATACGCGTAATTACGGCCGGTGGTGCCCTCTAACGTGACAGGATCATAAGGTTTGCCGATGCCGGAAAGCAGCATCAGGCGGACGTTTTCAAAGGTGAAGGCGCTGACGATCACCAGATCGGCAGGCTGTTCCCATTCGTCGCCGGAAGAGTCGATGTAAACCACGCCGGTCGCGCGTTTGCCGGTGGAATCTTTCAGCACCTGCATCACTTCACAGTTGGTGCGGGCTTCGAAATTCTCTTTGCGGATCAGCGCCGGTAATACGGTGGTGATGGCGCTGGCTTTGGAGTAGTTGGCGCAACCGTAGTTGGTGCAGAAACCGCAGAATGTACACGGCCCCATTTTGACGCCGAGCGGGTTGGTGTAAGGCTCGGAAATCAGCGAAGAGGGCACCGGGAACGCTTTGTAACCCATGTTGCGCGCGGCTTCGGCAAACAGCGTCGGGCCGTAAGGCTGATCCATCGGGCGGGTCGGATATTCAATCGAGCGCATGCCTTCATACGGGTTACCGCCGTCGCGATGCTCGCCGTTCACGTTGCTGGCTTTACCGGAAACCCCGGCGATGCGTTCAAACGAGGCGTAGTGCGGCTCCATTTCTTCCCAGTCGGTTCCCCAGTCTTGCAGAACCAGTTCTTCAGGGATGGCTTTTGCGCCGTAACGTTCGGTCAGATGGCTTTTCAGGCGGAATTCGTCCGGCTGGAAGCGGAAGGTAATGCCCGCCCAGTGGTTGCCTGCGCCGCCGGTGCCGTTGCCCGGATGGAATGAGCCCCATTCACGCATCGGTAAGGCGGTTTGTGCCGGGTTGTTACGGATAGTTATGGTGTTCTGACGCGTGCGTAACATCAGTTCCTGGCGGGAGTTGTAACGCAGTTCGTCGGCGACGGTGGCCACGTTAAAATCGCGCGCCGTATCACGCCACGGGCCGCGTTCGATAGCCACGACGTTGAGGCCTTCGTCACACAGTTCATTAGCGATGATCGAGCCGGCCCAGCCGAGCCCGATAACCACCACGTCGGTTTTAGGTAATTTCTTTGCCATAATGTTTTTCTGCCCTTAGCTCTTCATTTTCCATGCGTCGCCGCCTGAAATGCTCAGCGGTTCCAGATCGAGTTTCTGGTTATGTTTGCCGACATATTCGCGGTAATCGTAGCGTGCGCCGGGGAAGCCCAGCATTTTCCACGACACCATATTGCGGTTACCGCCATAAATCGGATCAGCGAAGAAACCTTCCATGGTGTTCTTGAGCGCAATGGCGAAGAACAGTTTGGAATCGATCCCATCCAGAGCAATTTTTCCGCCTTCGAGGCCGGACAGGATTTGGTCCTGCTGGTCGCCGGGCAGATCTTTGAACAGTTTCTGATGCTGCGACTGGCTGTATGTATCCAGTGCGGCCAGGCCGAGACGATAACGCTGCTGAGGAACTAAAGGAGACTGGTCGCCCTGTTCCGGTGTGCCGTCCTGGAACGGGCCTTCCATGTAAAGGCGGGCGTAGGTGCCGTAGAAACCGGCCAGCTGGCGGTCGATAAACACTGCGCATCCGGCGTCTTTACCTCCGACGCTCAGATTGTCGGCGGGTACCAGCCGGTCAACAATGGCTTCCATGGCGGCGGCTTCGGCGTCGGTGAAGAAAGCCCAGCCATCGATATCAATTTGCGGAGGCGGGCTGGCGTCAAAGGGGCTCCACACGGGCGTTCCTTTGAGGGTTACCGCGTTTGCGGCCTTGGCCGCGCCCAATACTGCGGAGGCTGCCGTGAACGAGAGAATTTGCCTGCGGGTGACACCCGGTAACGTTTTTTTGCTCATTTATGTTCCCTGTTTTTTATGTAGCAAGTTGCAGCTATAAATGGCGCACATCCCGTCGTCTTCCGGGCGGAAGAAAAGGGGAGAGGGACGCGTGCAGAAGCATTTTTTACGGCCTGACGACTGCCATTAAAAATGCCGGTCTGAATTCCGGTGCGCTCTGCAAAAGCAGTCGGGTGGCACCGGAATAAATCGTTAACCTGCTAAGGATAAATGAAAATGACCTGTAAAGATAAATGGTTAATTTGTTAAAAATGTTATGAAATGTGTGCGAATGGTTTTTAATGTTGTAATTTTAGACGTTTTTTTGTGATGTGCGTGGATTTTAACCGCACGTATTGCAGGGAATACCCCCGCATAATTCCACTTTATGAAAAGGGGTATGTGGCCATTCATGGCATGAAGGTTGAAATATGTCGTTTGTCAGGTAAGATCAAACCTTACGTTTAAAATGTGTAAGGCATGACAAAGGTCACAGATTTTTTTTCTTATTTATTGAAGCGTTATGCGGGCTCAACCTGCTTCTCTCTGCTCGTGGCAGGGGGATTGGCTTTCTATGCTGGAAGTGCCTCTGCGCTGACGGCAGACCCTTCTGAAGTTGCTTCCGGCGCTCGCGGGCTTTCGTATGATCTCTCCGGTTTCCTGCCTGCGGGTGATGAACAGTCCGCGTTTAATACCGGAAACATCCGGCAATCCAATGTGTTACCCAGCCTCGGCAGTCAGTACATTAAAAATGACAATGCCCCGAGCGCGACGGAAAAACAGCTCGCCACCACGCTGAAAGAACTCGGCACGACCACATCAGACAGCGACGATCCGCTGCGCTTGCAGGCGGAAAATATCGCGCTCAGCCAGGCCGCCAAACTGGTGCAAAAAGAAACCAGCAGTTTGCTTTCGCCGCTGGGCACTGTCAGCACAACGCTGGATGTCACCGGTCATAATCTGGATGGCAGCTCCGGCCAGCTTTTCAGCCCGTTGTACAATTCAGAGAATAACCTGGTCTACAGCCAGATCGGCCTGCAAAGCGCGGCGGACGCCACGGTGGGGAATTTCGGTCTGGGCCAGCGTTTTAATACCGGCGCGTGGATGCTTGGCTACAACGCGTTTATCGATAATGATTTCGACCATCAGCTGACACGCGGAAGTTTGGGCGCGGAAGCCTGGACGGATTACCTGCGATTTTCCACCAACTATTATCATCCGCTGACCTCGTATCGCGCCGACAGCAGCACGTCTGCGCAACTGCGGCGTCAGGCGCGTGGTTACGACATCACCACCAAAGGCTATTTGCCGTTCTACCGCCAGCTGGGAGCGTCGCTGAGCTACGAGCAGTATTTTGGCAATCAGGTGGATTTGTTTGGTAACGGTACGCGTCAGAGCAATCCTTCGGCGGTTTCGTTCGGGCTGAATTATACGCCGGTGCCGCTGGTGACCGTGATGGCAGAACATCAGGCCGGGCAGGATGGCGATAATCAGGATGTGGTGAAACTGACGCTCAATTACCGTCTGGGCGTGCCGCTGGATCAGCAGTTATCATCGCGCAACGTTGCCGCAGCGCGTTCACTGCGCGGCAGCCGGTTTGATATGGTCGATCGCAATAACATGCCGGTGATGGAGTTTAAACAGCGGAAAACCCTGTCGGTATATCTGGCGACGCCGCCGTGGTCATTGCAACCGGGCGAGACGGTGCCGCTGAAACTGCAACTGCGGGCGCTCAATTCCGTTGTCGCGCTGAGCTGGCAGGGCGATACGCAGGCGCTGAGCCTGACGCCGCCGGCCAATAACCGTAACGCGGAAGGCTGGAGCGTGATCGTGCCGCAATGGGACAATTCGCCGGGCGCCTCCAACAGCTACCGTTTATCAGTGACGGTGGAAGACAGCAAATCGCAGAAAGTAACGTCAAACTGGATCACGCTGACCGTTTCCCCACCGCTGACGGCGCAACCGCAATACGGCGATGACGCCGGGCTGAATTTCTAAACGTTAAATCACGTTACTCTGCAACACCCAGACCGCAGCTTCGACGCGGGATTTCAGCTTCATCTTTTTAAGCAAATGCTTCACGTGAACTTTCACCGTGCTTTCGGTGATGTTCAGGCGGCGGGCAATCATCTTGTTCGGCAAACCTTCGGCAATCAGCTTGATGATGTCGCGTTCACGCGGCGTCAGGGATTGAATATCGCGATCGCCGCTCGGACGGCTTTCACGCAAACTTGCCGCCAGCACCGGCGTCAGTGCTTCGCTCAGCACCATTTTGCCCGCCGCGGCGTTGTGCAGGGCGGCCAGTAAATCTTCCGGCTCCATGTCTTTGAGCAGGTAGCCGTCCGCGCCGCGTTTTAACGCCGTCACCACGTCATCTTCATGATTGGATACGCTGAACACCACCACGCGGCCGGACAGTGAGGTCTGACGCATGCTGTCGAGCGTATCCAGCCCGTTCATGCCGGGCATATTCAGATCCAGCAGGATCAGATCCGGGTCGAGCTGTTTCGCGAGTTCGACACCCTGTTCGCCGTTGCTGGCTTCGCCAATGACTTGCAGACTGGCATCGAGCGCAATCAGCTGTTTCACGCCGTTGCGCAGCATAGGATGATCGTCAATCAGCAAAATGGTGGAAGGGGTGATGTCGTTCATACTTGCTCCTGGGGATTAATGGGTAACGCTTCCGGACGGAAACGGACCGTGACTTCTGTGCCGCCGTCCGGACGTCGGGCAACCCGACATTGGCCGTGTAATGTGCTGGCGCGATCCTGCATGATGATCAGGCCGTAATGATTTTGCCGCTCTGCGTCAGGGGAAATACCTTCGCCGTTGTCGCAGATGCTCATGGTGATTTCGCCTTCACTGGCGTGCAGTGAAAGGGAAACCTGCGTCGCTTTCGCGTGTTTATAGGCATTGTTCAGCGCCTCGCGGGCGATGTGTAACAGGTGAATGCCCTGATTCGCCGGAACCGATCGCGGCGGGATCTGATAATCGAAATCTATCGCCAGCCCCATGCGGCGCGAGAATTCGTCCACCGTATGTTGCAGCGCAGCCCGCAGGCCGGGTGTATTGATCGTCAGGCGGAACGTTGTCAGCAGTTCGCGCAGCTGGCGGTACGCGGTGCTCAGCTCCTCACGCATCTGCTGTAACAGTGCCGCATCTTCCTCACACAATCTTTCCTGATGCATCTGCAAACAGGCCACCTGAATTTTCAGGCAGGACAGCGACTGCGCCAGCGAATCGTGAAGCTCGCGGGCGATGGCCGAACGTTCTTCCATCAGCATCAGCTGCTGCTGATCCTCAGCCTGCCGCGCCAGCATTAAAGTGCTGGTCAGTTGCTCAAGCAGCGTATTCACCAGCTGTTGCTGATCGTCATTAAGATGTTGCCCCGACGGCAACTGCGCCAGCAGAACGCCGTAGTTTTCGCGCTCATCGCGCAGACTCCAGCTCAGGGATTCCCCGGTTTCACCCGCATGATCACCCACTTTCGGGCTGACCGGCTGGCGCGGCGACGCCTGACTGAATTCATTAAACACTTCCGCGCCGTTATTTTCGTATTGCCGCACCTGCACGCCACTGAGCGGCGTCAGTGACTGCAATTCTTTCAGTACCGGCTGCATCCGCATTTCCAGCGGTGCGCTGGTGTGCAGCTGGCGGCTGACGCGGTACAGGTAATCCAGCACCCGGTTTTTCTGTTGCAGATCGGCGGTTTTCTCCGCCACGCGCTGCGCCAGATTATCCACCATTTCACCCAGCGCCACTGACATGCTGTTGAGCGAATCGCCGAGAATATCCATCTCGTTATGCGCATTGCCGGTCGCCACGCGTTTGCGTTCATAGCGGCGGGTGAAGTCACCGGCGGTGATGGCGCTGGCCTGAGAAAGCAGGCTGCGCCACGGCGTCAGCAGATGACGACGGAGGAACCAGATGGTCAGCGCCAGCAGGATCAGGGTGAAAGACACCAGACCGCGCTGGATCAGCGCAATCTGCTGCAAATGGTATTCGGTTTTATGTTCCAGCTCGGCGACCAGCGTATCGAGCTGGCTGACAAACACCGCCATATTCGCGGAGACGTCCTGCGGATGTTTCGCTGCCAGAACCTGATCGCGCAAGGTGGTCTGCCAGTAATGGCGCAGGGCAAAAAATTGCGGCTGGAGATTTTCACGCTCAACGGCCTGCAACAAATCGGCGCTGTTCTGGTCAACTTCCATCTGGCGGATATATGCGGCGCTTTTGCCGTTCAGCGGCACTTCGGACAATAACCGGTAACTCTGCATGCGCAGCGAACCGGCTTTATTAATGGCGTGGGCGTTACCTTCAATACTTCCCGCCATCCACGCCGCCATGCTCATTCCGCCAATGCCCAGCAGGCCGAGCAGCAGCATCAGCAGGGTGATCTGACTGACCAGCGAAAGAGAAGGCAAAGCGCGTTTAAACATAACTGGGTTCCTGGACCTGTGTCGGGAGCGGTAAATACCGTGAAAAGCTGAAACGATATAATTACGGAGTGGCATTTTTTATGATCAGGGGGAGTTTCCCTATACCTCTTTGTGATTACTCCTTTATTTCCATCAGGTTGATACTCCTGATAATCACAGGGAGATTGAGTGACCAACTCAATGAATCTTAGCACTTTATCTGAAACCCGCCGGATACTCACAAAGGATTTGTGGTCTTTTTTTCGCCTTTTTACACCTGCCGTTGCGTTGATTTGCATCAACATGCGGAAGCGGTGCTCTACCTAGTGTGTGCGACATAACTCAGTCATTACAACTATAACGCGCTGCTACACGAGGTACTTATGTCACAAACATCTGCTCCATCAACGGAAAAGCCGTCACGCCTGCTACAGGACTGGCGGCCGGAAGATCCGGCATTTTGGGAAAAAACCGGGCATAAAGTGGCGAGCCGGAATCTCTGGATTTCAGTGCCTTGTCTGTTACTGGGTTTCTGCGTCTGGATGCTGTTCAGCCTGGTGTCGGTAAACCTGAACAAAGTCGGCTTTAACTTCACCACCGATCAGCTGTTCATGCTGACCGCCATTCCTTCCGTTTCCGGCGCACTGCTGCGCGTTCCTTACTCGTTCATGATCCCGCTGTTTGGCGGTCGTCGCTGGACGGCACTCAGCACCATCTTCCTGGTTCTGCCGTGCGCATGGCTGGGCTTCGCGGTGCAGGATGTCAGCACGTCTTACAACACGTTCCTGATTATCGCACTGCTGTGCGGTTTCGGCGGCGCAAACTTCGCGTCAAGCATGTCCAACATCAGCTTCTTCTTCCCGAAAACGAAGCAGGGCGGCGCACTGGGTATTAACGGCGGTCTGGGTAATCTGGGCGTCAGCGTAATGCAGCTGGTCGCTCCGCTGGTGATTTCCCTCGGCGTGTTTGCCGCGTTCAGTGACAAACAAACGCTGGCGAACGGAGCAGACATGTGGCTGCAAAATGCGGCGTGGATCTGGGTACCGTTCCTGATTATCGGCACGATTGCCGCATGGTTTGGCATGAATGACCTGGCGACGTCTAAAGCGTCTATCCGCCAGCAATTGCCGGTACTCAAACGTGGTCACCTGTGGATCATGAGCGTGCTGTATCTGGCGACATTCGGCTCGTTCATCGGCTTCTCTGCCGGTTTTGCGATGCTGACCAAAACCCAGTTCCCGGAAATAAGCATCATTTCGTACGCGTTCTTTGGTCCGTTTGTTGGCGCACTGGCTCGTTCTGCGGGCGGCATGTTATCCGACCGTCTGGGCGGTATCCGCGTGACGCTGGTGAACTACATTCTGATGGCTGTTTTTGCTGGTTTGTTGTTCCTGACCCTGCCGGTGAACGGCGCGGGCGGTAACTTCCCGGCCTTCTTCGCCGTCTTCATGGTGCTGTTCCTGACGGCCGGTCTGGGCAGTGGTTCGACTTACCAGATGATTGCGGTGATCTTCCGTAAAATCACCACCGATCAGGCGAAAGCGCGCGGTGCAACCGACGACGAAGCGCTGCGTGAAGCCGTCACGGACACGGCGGCGGCACTGGGCTTTATCTCTTCGATTGGTGCGATCGGCGGCTTCTTCATTCCTAAAGCCTTCGGGACTTCTCTGGCGCTGACCGGTTCACCGGCGGGTGCGATGAAAGTCTTCCTGGTGTTCTACGTGGTGTGTGCGCTGATCACCTGGCTGGTGTACTGGCGTAAGCTGAACAAAGGTTTTGCGACCAAACAGGTCAGAAAATAAAGTCTGACAGACAGTAACGAAAAGGGGCTCCGGTCCCTTTTTTCATGGGCGCAAATCACTTCACGTAAGAATTCAGCACATTCAGCACGACATCCAGATCGGCCTCGCGCTTCGCCACATCCTCTTCATGCACCAGATGATCGGTCAGATGTCCCTTGATCACTTCGCGCATCAGCCCGTTGACCGCACCCCGGATTGCGGCAATCTGCTGCAAAACCGCTGAACATTCGTGCGGCTCATCCAGCATTTTATTCAATGCCACAACCTGTCCCTGAATCTTGCTGGTACGCGCTTTCAGCTTCTGTTTATCGCGAATGGTATGTGACATGTTAACTCCCTGATGGCCGAAAATACGCGGACAGCATAACATCCTCAGGATACTGGGGGGTAGTATTTGATACTGGGGGGGAGTACAATCGTCCGCGCCACTTTCCTTGAGAATAATAATCATGAACGACTTTGCCACATTGTTGTAGCAGGGGAATGCCTGGGTATTTATTCCCAGCGCCATATTGTTAGGGGTTTTGCACGGCCTTGAGCCGGGGCATTCGAAAACGATGATGGCGGCATTCATCATCGCGATCAAAGGCACCGTCCGGCAGGCAGTGATGCTCGGGCTGGCGGCTACGGTTTCGCATACCGCCATCGTCTGGCTGATTGCGTTTGGCGGGATGGCTATCAGTAACCGTTTTACTGCCGAATCGGCGGAGCCCTGGCTTCAGCTGATCTCGGCCGTGATAATCGTCGGAACAGCCACGTGGATGTTCTGGCGGACTTATCGCGGAGAAAGCGCGTGGAAACAGCAGCAAAATGGCACGGGGCATACCCATGATCACGGCGCTCATGATCACCATCATGATCATCCGCATGACCATCATCACGGCCACGATCACGGGATTCTTCAGGCGGCCAGCGTGCCTCACGCCGTTAACGCCAGACCGGCGAGCCTGACAGGGTTTCGCGTTAACGTCGCTGCGCAGGAATATCAGGACGCACACGAAAGGGCGCATGCGGGGGATATCGCGCGGCGGTTTGCGACACAGGAAGTCACCAACTGGCAGATTCTGTTCTTCGGCCTGACCGGCGGGCTGATCCCGTGTCCGGCGGCGATTACCGTGCTGCTGATTTGCATCCAGCTGAAAGCGCTGGCGCTGGGTGCCGCGCTGGTGGTCTGTTTCAGCCTCGGGCTGGCGTTAACGCTGGTGACCGTGGGTGTGGGGGCGGCGGTGAGTGTCCGTCAGGTTGCCAAACGCTGGAGCGGATTCAACACGCTTGCCCGGCGCGCACCGTATTTTTCCAGCGTGCTGATTGGCGTTGTCGGAATTTATATGGGTGTACACGGTGTTATCGGGCTGACGTCGTAAGGAAGGAAACCGGCGGGGGATTCACGAGGCAATAAAAACAAAGAAAGCCCGGCGGGCTTTCTTTTGCTGAAGCTTAAAACTGATTAACCGTAAGGGTTATTTGCGGCCAAGCAGTAAACCGAGCACGACGCCGATAGCACCTGCGGCGATCAACCCTGACAGCGGATTTTCTTTAATCTTTTCTGCAACATCCGAAACCGCATCACTTGCCTGAGCAGAGTATTTGCGTGCCGCGCCTTTCAGCTGATGTTTCGGTGAATCCACAAAGTCCCCAAATTGCTTCTGCGCTTCGCCAGCAAACTCGTTTGCTTTGTTTTCGACCTTATCAGCCAGACGATCTGCATCGTTATCGAATTCTTGAGATGACATTTTAGTGCTCCTTTGTTTGTGTCAGCTGTTAAGCGTAGTCGGAAAACCTGATGTCTGCCGGTTTCCCGCACAACGGCATGGCACAATTAGGAGGATTACCTAATAGCAATAATATTACACGCGGCCTTTCGCTGAGCCGTCACACACCAGCATTCCCTGCGCTTCCAGCCCGGAACGGACGTCATCTTTAATGCTGTCGGTGATGAAAATATGGATATCGGAGATATCGGCAAATTTGGCGAATGCGTCACGGCCGATTTTGGTTGAATCCGCCAGCAAAATCACGCTGGTCGAGCAGGCAATCATCTTCTTTTTAAATGCCGCCTGCCGCACATCCGGCGTCGTCGCGCCATTTTTAAGCGTAAAACCGTTGGTGCCCATGATGGCTTTATCGATGATCAGATCAGACAAACTGTTGTCGTTACTGAACGGGATCACGCAGTGAAGTTGTTTGCGCACTGCGCCGCCGATAAAGAACAGATTCACCACGCCCGGCGAATCTTCCAGCGTCAGGGCAATTTTTAAATCGTTGGTGATCACCGTCAGTTGCTGGCGTTCACCCAGAGTTTTCGCCAGTTCCAGCGTGGTGGTGCCGGTATCGAGCAACAGCGTATCGCCGTCTTCAATCTGCTCAAGTGCGAGCTGCGCAACCATGACTTTCGCATCATGGTTGCAGACCTCTTTTTCCGTGGACATCATTTCCACGCCGGTTTTACTGCGGATCAGCACGCCGCCGTGCGTCCGCGTCACCAGCATGTTCTTTTCCATTTCACGAAGATCATTACGGATCGTGGAAGTCGAGACTTTGAATATTTGGCAAAGCTCGGCGACCGTGGCTTTCTTGTTTTCCTCCACAAACGCAAGAATGGCTTGCTGGCGTTCGAGCGAAAAAACTTTATCTTCCGAATGATCGTTCATGATTTTTCTCAGTGTCCGGCGGGTTATAAAACGAAGGCCACTTTCAGCGCCTGTCCTGAACGGGCGGCGCTGAAAGCCTCGTCATATTGTTCAAGAGTGTACTTGTGAGTCAAGATTTCTTTCAGATTAATCAGTCCATTGGAAATCATTCTCAGGCTTTCGCGATACTGACGTAAATTCTGCCCGCTCATGCCGGTCACCGTGATCTGCCGGTAATGAATAATGTTGGTATTCAGGCTGACCATTTCTTTACCGTGCGGCAAACCGCCGAAGAACAGCACGCGGCCATTTAACGCCGTCAGTTCAAAGGCCAGCGACTGAATTTCCGCAATCGACGCCGCCGTAATCACCACGTCACAGCCGCGATTTTGCGTAATGCGCATGACGTCCGCCAGCGTATCGGTGCCGCTTACCGGCACAAAGTCCGGGTCAAAATTACACGCCATCGCCAGCCGTTCCGGGTTGATGTCGCTGATCAGCACTTTTCCGGCACCCGCCGCTTTATGCAGCATGGCGTGCATCAGGCCAATCGGCCCCGCGCCAATCACCAGAACCGTGTCGCCGGCGCGGGTATGGCAGCGCTCAAAGGCATTATAGACACAGGAAAAAGGCTCAATCAGCGCGCCTTCTTCAAACGAAACGTGGTCCGGCAACGCCACGATATTTCCCTGCTGCACGGCGCGGGCGGGGATCACCACATAACGGGCAAACGCGCCGTTTTTCTGAATACCCAACGCCTGGAATTCCTTGCAGGTTTGCGTATTGCCGCTGATGCAGCTGTCGCAGGTGCCGCATCCGTAGTTGGGGGCGACTGCCACGCGCATTCCCACACGCCATTCCGGGCTGACGTTCGCCCCCACTTTCTCAATGACGCCCGATAATTCATGCCCCAGCGTTAACGCCTGCGGTGACTGGCGATGGCCGTTGGCGAACATCCGCAAATCGGTACCGCAAATCGCCCCGACTTTACAGGCCAGCAGCACTTCGTCTGGCGCGATTTCGGGTTCAGGCAGGTCGGTTAAACGGAGTTCACCTTTGGCAAATAACTGAATTGCTTTCATAACAGCCTCTCAATGGTTACAGGACGGAGCATCTTTTGCTGAACGGGGTGTTGATCAAAAAATCGACTCAATGTGAATTCTTGTGAGTTTAGTCATGTAATTACCGATGTCAATTGTTTACTATCGTTTTGCTCTTTATTCACTCATAAACGATAACAAACGATAATTAACAGCAAAAGGGAAAGCCAGTATGAGGATTTTTTCAGAAGACACCGTGATGTTGCGTCTGGACGCACAGGATAAAGACGACGTTCTGCGGCAAATGGGCAAAAAGATTGAAGCGACCGGGTGCCTGAACCCGGGTGGTTTCGAAGACTTCATGGCGGCCATCCGTAAAAGAGAAGTTGAGTTCTCAACGGCGGTCGGCCACGACTTCGCCATCCCGCACGGCAAGAGCGACGCGGTGGCGTTGCCGGTTGTCGCCTTTGCCCGGCTGGCGAAGCCGGTTTTATGGGATGCCGAAGAAGATGACCAGGCGCAGTACGTCTTCATGATTGCCGTGCCTGAAGAAAGCGCGGGTGATGAACACATCAGGATCCTGATGAAACTCGCGGGCGCGATTATGGAAGATGATTTCCGTGACCAGATTGCTGCGGCAAAGGATGAAGCGCAGGTCATTGAAATCATAACCCGTTACGTTGATTAACCTCTTCACGTTCTGTTCTGGCCTGAATTCATCTGATATCGATAGAAAACGATAATAAACAGAGTAGATCAGCAGTAAATGACAGGCCGGAAAAGTCACCCTTTATGGAGCCAGAATCATGTCGACCAGAGAAAAGTTTTTTGTCGCAGTAACGGGATGTCCGACGGGGATCGCCCATACGTTTATGGCGGAAGCCGCGCTGAAAAAGGCCGCTGAAAAAGCCGGTGCGGAGATCCGCGTTGAAACCAACGGGGCCGTGGGCATTGAAAACGCGCTGACGGCAGAAGAAATCGCCCGGGCCGATATGGTGATTCTGGCGTCCGACAAAGCGGTGGAAATGGCACGCTTCGACGGCAAGCCGTTGATCCGCGCATCGGTCGGGCACGGTGTCAAAAAAGCCACTGAACTGGTGGCCAGGGCGATGGCCGGTGAAGAAGACGTTTACCGGCACGAACAAATTGCAACGCCTGATCATGAAAAACCTGCTGCCGAAAAAGCAGAGCGTCAGGGCGCCGGACGGTCGGTTTATATCTCCCTGATGAACGGCGTGTCGAACATGTTGCCGTTCGTGGTCGCAGGCGGCGTCTTAATCGCCATTTCCTTCTTCTGGGGCATTTACTCTTTTGACCCGACCAGCGTGCAATACAACCCGATTGCCGCCAGCCTGTTTAAACTCGGCAAACTCTCGTTTTCATTAATGGTGCCGGTCTTCACCGCGTTTATCGCGTACTCCATTTCGAACCGCCCCGGTTTTGTGGCCGGATTCGTCGGCGGCCTGCTGGCGACTGACATCGGCGCGGGCTTTCTCGGTGGCATTATTGCGGGCTTTTTCGCCGGTTATTTCATGAAATGGATGCTGCACATCACCCGTTCATTTCCCCGTTCGCTGGAAGGTTTCAAGTCCATCTTCCTGATGCCGCTGATTGGCGTTCTGGTGGTCGGTACCTTCATGCTTTCTGCCGGTTCGACCATCGCGGCCTTAAATAAAGGCATGATGGTGTGGCTGGCCGGGCTGGAACACGCGAACCCGCTATTGCTTGGCATTGTGATTGGCTGTATGAGCGCGTTTGACCTCGGCGGCCCGGTGAACAAAGCCGCGTATGTTACCGGAACGATGTTGCTGGCTGAGCAGGGCAACGCATTATTTATGGCCGGCGTCATGACCGCCAGCATGGTGCCGCCGCTGGTGATTGCCTTTGCGACCGTGATGTTCAGAAAGTATTTCGAAAAAGAAGAGCAGGCCGCCGGGCTGGTGAACTTTATTCTCAGCGCGACGTTTATTGCCGAAGGCGCAATCCCCTTTGCCGCAAAAGATCCGCTGCGTGTGATCCCGATACTCATGCTGAGCGCGTCGATCGGTGCCACGCTGACGTTCTTCTTTAAAGTCGCGGTGCCAGCCCCGCACGGCGGGCTGATTATTCTTCCGCTCGTCACGCACGGTTTACTTTGGGTAATGGCTATTCTCAGCGGCGGACTGACCGGCGGCATTATTTACGGGTTATACCGCAAGGCTAAATTTAATAAATCCGCGCTGACTGTTTAAGCTAATTAATAAGGAAGCAGAACGTTATGATTGCATCAAAAATACGTTTTATTAACCCCATGGGATTTCACAGTCGTCCCTGTGCAACATTTTCGAAAATGGCGAAGAAATTCAACTGCAACGTCAGCCTGGTGAATAAAGAAAAAGCAGCCGATGGCAGAAGTATGCTTGCGCTGATGAAACTCGGCATCGTTCATGATTCGACGATTACTTTACTCTGCGAAGGCGAACAGGAAAAAGAGGCCAGTGAAATACTGAGTCATTATTTATCCACGCTGGTGGAAGAGGCGGGCTGAAATTATTGTCATCGTAACCCATAAATTTATTTGCCGGCAGGCAATTCCCTGAATACTAAAACCTGATTAAGGAATAGAAAATGAAATACTCTGCTGAAAAACTGGCTGCATTCTTTGACCATACCAATCTTCATGCGTTTGCGACCAAAGATGATTTCCAAAAACTGTGTGATGAAGCGAAAGAATACGGTTTTGCTTCTGTCGCCATCAACTCCTGGCCGGTCGCCACGTGCCGCGAAATGCTGAAAGGTTCACCGGTGCTGACCGGCGCGGCGATCGGTTTCCCGCTGGGCCAGATGACCATCGCCGCTAAAGTATTTGAAGCACAGGACGCCGTGAATAATGGCGCGCAGGAATTCGATTACCTGCTCAATGTCGGCAAAGTCAAAGAGCATGACTACGCCTATATCAGAGCGGAAATGGCGGCGCTGGTCGCTGTTGCCAATAAAGCCGGGATTGTGTCGAAAGTCATTTTCGAAACCTGTTACCTGACGACAGAAGAGATTATCAACGTGGCAAAAATCGCCTCAGAAGTGAAACCGGGCTTTGTTAAAACCTCCACAGGATTCGGCACGGCGGGCGCAACCACTGAACACGTCAGATTAATGAAAGAACACGCGGGCGAACACGTTCAGGTTAAAGCTGCGGGCGGAATTCGCACACTGAGCGATGCGCTTGCCATGATTGATGCGGGCGCAACGCGTCTGGGCAGTTCTGCCGGCATAAAAATCGTTAATGAACTCATCGCTGCGAAATAGCATTCAGAAAACTGGCCTGTGATGCAGGCCGGTAAATAACGAAACGTGCCCTGACTGAGGCTGAAAATGAATAAAATGATTAATGTGTGTCTGATTGGCTGTGGCCGCGCGGGGATGATCCATGCCCGGAATTATAACGGCAATCTTCGTCATGCGCGGTTAATGGCAATATGCGATCCCGACGCGGAAAATCTGGCGGAAGTACAGAAAGAACTTCAGGTGGAATATCAATACACCGATTATCGCGAAGCCCTGAATAACGAAAGCATCGACGCTATTGTGGTGGTGACACCCACACATTTACACCGGGATATTGTGGTTGCCGCCGCGAAAGCCGGAAAACATATTTTCTGCGAAAAGCCGATGGCCGGAACGGAAGAAGAATGCAACGACATGATCGACGCGTGCCGGGAATATAACGTCAAATTACAGTTGGGTTTTATGCGCCGTTTTGATGAGAATTTTAAAACGGGCAAAGAGGTGATTGAAAATAAAACCGTCGGCGAAGTGACGTTACTGAAATCACTGACGCATGGCCCGAGCGAGCCTAAAGAGTGGATGTTCGATATTTCCAAAAGTGGCGGGCCGGTTGCCGAAGTGAACAGCCACGATCTCGATACGCTCAGGTGGTACGCCGGAGCCGAAGTGAGCATGATCCACGTCATCGGCCATAATTTCCGTTCACCGGAAAAAGCCGTGGAATACCCCGATTATTACGACACCTGCGCGGTCATGATGCAGTTCACCAACGGTATCATCGGCATGATCGACGGCGCGCAGTACGTTCAGTACGGCTACGATGCCCGCGCGGAAATTCTCGGCACGCACGGCATTGTCAAAGTTGGCCGCCAGAACAGCAATAACGTGGAGGTGGTGACGCGCGACAAAACCATTCAGGCGCAATCCATGCCGTCCTGGACGAAGTTATATCAGGAAGCCTACGTACGCGAAGCCGAAGCCTTTATCGACGCCATCCGTCACGACACCGAAACGCAGGTCACCGGTCACGACGGGAAAATGGCGCTGATTCTGGTCAGGGAAGGGCTGAAGTCGCTGCGCGAAAAGCGCCCGGTCTTTATTGAATAATCTGCCCTTATGAATAAGCTGCGAGTTATAAAGTAATCAAATGTGATTCCGGCATGATTTCCCGCGTATCCCGAAAAACAAATTTCGTGAATGTGGGATATCATGCGGTATGCATCATCCGGGAAGTCGCTTTCCGCGGGCAATTCCGTTCACATTGTGTTCTGAATTAATCACTGTAACTCAATGAATATTCAATAAAATGGACATCAAACAGCTTATTTATCTCTGTAATCTTGAACGGGAACGTCATTTCGGTCGGGCGGCGGAAGCCAGTTTTGTCAGCCAGCCGACGCTGTCGATGCGGCTCAAAAACCTTGAAAAAGAACTCGGGCTGAACCTGATCAACCGGGGTAACAACTTTGAAGGATTCACCGCCGAAGGCCTGCGGGTGCTGAGCTGGGCGCGCGAAATCGTGGCGGTTTACGAAGGCCTTAAGCTGGAGGTGGAATCTCTCAAACAAGGCATGAGCGGGACGTTACGCATCGGCGTTATGCCGCAGTGCAGCGTTTCGCTGGCGCAGCTGATCAAAGCGGTGAGCCAGGCGCATCCGGGGCTGGATTACCGCGTCTCGGAAGTCAGCGCCGATCAGCTGATTGAAGCGCTGAGCAGCCATTCCGTGGATGTCGGTATCGGCTTTTTCGAATTTTCAACCCTCAATGAACTGCGTTTCCAACTGGTGTCGCTTGATGACGGCGGCGTGGACGTGGTGTATCACCCGGACCATTTCCCTGAGCTGGACAATGTCGGGCTGATGACCGCCGAACAGGCCGCGGCGTTGCCTTTGTGTCTTTCCGAGCCGAGCCGATATTTCCGCCGGTATCTGGATAATTTTTTCCGTCAGGCCGGGCTGGAACTGCATCCGCGTCTGGAAAGCACCTCAATATTTCAGCTGATGCAGGGCGTGTTTGTCGGCATTGGCTGCGCGCTGGTGCCGAGCGGGCATCTGATTGATGAAATGCATCCGGCACTGAAACGCTGCCCGCTGGACATCACGCCAATGACCCGCCACGCAGCATTGGTGGTTGCCGAACCGGGCAGGGCGACGGCGCTGGCACAGCATTTCTTCACCGCCGCCGGTCTGTGGCTGACGCAGCAACAACCGCTTAAACCCCCGTCGACGATCAAATAAAACCGGCATTGCCGGTTTATCTCCCATTTTCCTATTGATGAATTCATCATTTAAGACCAAGCTTTCCCGCAATATATAAGTGAAATGAATGGAGTAGCACATGAAAGCATTAAAAGCTGGCGTTCTGGCAATCGTCGCGGGCAGCCTGTTAGTGGCAGCCTCCGCACAGGCATCAAATAACCTGCTGGGACAACTGCAACAGGCAGCCACCGACGGCCTGAACAGTGCGGGAACAAACTCAGGGACGGGAACCACATCATCACTGACTTCACTGCTAAACGGCGGCGATAAAGCGCTGACCTCCACCAGCGCGACCAACGTCGCCGGTGTATTGCAGTATTGCGTGAAAAACAACGTACTTTCCAAAGCCAGCACAGAAAACGTGAAAGATCAGCTGCTGAACAAACTGGGGATCCAGAGTGCTTCCGGCGCTGAAAGCAAGGATTACCAGCAGGGGCTGGGGGGTTTGCTGAAAACCGGTAAAGATCAGAGCGTTGACCTGAATAATCTCGGGAGCGGGCTGACGCAGGTGAAAGAGAAAGTGAAAACCAAAGCATGTGATGTGGTGCTGAAGCAGGCAAAATCATTCATCTGATGATTGCAGAGGCCGCTGCAATGGCGGCTTTTTACTTCAAATTCAAATTCAAAATTAAGACCTTGGGTTGCCACCCAAACGGGATTTTAACGGGATCGAGAATATTTCGGTTTCTCACTTGCAGTGATCACTTAACTCACTGCGCCGAAACCGCCAAAGAGGGAGGAAAGCGCCTCCCTCTTTGATCTCCCACGCTTTTTTTACTCCGCGCTATCGCTGGGCCGATGGACATGTTCTGGCACATCAGCGTGTGGCGCGAAATCTTGCCGCTGCGCGGTGCCTTCCCTACGGGCTTCGAGCCTTGTATCTTGTTTTTCGTAGTGGTTAGCTACCATTACATGAAACAGAGTGAGCCTGATTCGAGCCTCATGAGAAAAACCTGGACCTAAGTAAAAGCCCTCTGTTTCACCTTTCA
>NZ_JADOBI010000013.1 GCF_015644585.1 Rahnella laticis
AAAAAAAAGACAGTTTTACTGATTACGTAAACAGTGAACGTCAGGTGCTGTTCGGGACGATGGCCTACGACCTCACGCCACAGACCACTTTGACGACAGGTATTTCGTGGCAAAAAACTGACACGGTTCCCAATCTTTATGGTGTCCCGATGTCAACGGACTATTCCAGTCTGAATCTTCCACGTTCGACGTTTCTGGGTGCCAGCTGGAATAATATCACCTTCGAGAAAACCAATGGCTTCGCCGAGCTTGAACATTATTTTGACAATGAGTGGGTTGCTAAAAGCTCGCTGAACTATACCTCCGCCAGTGCACAGGGGAAGTTCATCGGTGTTTACGGTAACGGCACGCAAGGCGTGAATGATTCTGGCGATGCAAGACTCAACAACTACCTGCAACGGCACAACCGCAGCAGCCAGTACGGTCTAAACGTCAACCTTAGCGGCCCGTTTGAGTTTTTGAAACGCGAACATGAACTGGTACTCGGCGGCGACTATCAGAAAGAGAACTTCAGCAATTTATTCGGTTCACTAAGCAACACCAGTAAGGTGAATATTTACAGCTGGGATCCGGAGAGTCTGAGTGAACCGGACTGGGATTATACGCGCCGTTATCAGTACAACGTCTATCAGCGCGGCCTGTATGCGACAACACGTCTGAGCCTCGCAAATGACTGGAAGCTGATCCTCGGCAGCCGTTACAGCGACTTCACCTACGACTCCTATTTCACCAACCTGACTACCGGCGCAATGACCGGGCACAGCAATTACAAGGTGAAAGGTAAAACTATCCCTTACGGCGGCCTGCTGTGGGATTTCGCAAAAGATTACACCTGGTATTTAAGTTACTCTGAAATCTACAAGCCTCAGAGCACGCAGGACGCCAGCGGCAACTTCCTGCCGCCGGTCACCGGCAGCAATTACGAGACCGGTGTCAAAGGAGAATTCTTCGAGGGTGCGCTGAATGCCTCTATCGCCCTCTTCCGTATCATTCAGGAAAATAATGCCATGAGCGGGGTCGGCTGCGACGACTGCTATATCGCTGATGGCAAGGTCCAAAGTCAGGGGATTGAGATGGAAGTATCCGGCCAACTGGCCGAAGGGTGGCAGGTTTATTCAGGGTATACGCTCAATAACAGTAAATATCTCGAAGCAGCCGACACGCAGAAAGGCACCAACTTCAGCAAACATACCCCACAACATCTTATCCGCGTCTACAACAGCTATCAGTTCCCGGGACGTTGGGAGAAATGGTCCGCAGGCGCAGGATTAACGGCGCAAACGTCTACCACAACTAACTACGACGTTTCGCAGGGCGGTTATACGCTTTTCAATGCCAATATCGGTTATCAATACAACAAGCAAATACGCCTGAGTCTGAATGGTAACAATCTGACGGACAAAGAGTATTACGTCGGCGTCTCCAACCGTCACCGTGGCGGTAACAATTTCTACGGAGACCCGCGTAATTTCATGCTCAACGTGAAATGGGTTTACTAAGTTGAATCTTTTTTAAGCGCGTTAGCCAGCCACGCGGGTGGCTAACGCGCTTTTCTCGGACGCTTCCGGTACAACTAACCTGACACTTAATGCGATTTTATTTATGCAAAGCTTGAAACAATTTTACCGGCTGATAGCCCCCTATTGGCTCCATCCCCGCGAGTGGTTTTCGTGGCTTTTGCTTTTGTTGCTGGTCTCTCTTACATTAGGCGTGGTATGGATCAGCGTGCAGTACAACAACTGGAGCCGTGCATTTTATGATGCCCTGACTGACTACTTCCAGCATGCCTCGGTGGCCGGGTTGGCACTGTCTTATGCAGGATACACGGCACTTTTTGTGGTGTTCATAATCAGTACCAACTGGCTGAAAAAATTACTGATTATCCGCTGGCGACAAAAGATGACACTGCGATTTCAGTCAGCGTGGCTTAGGCAAAATAATCATTATCGTTTAAGTCTCAATAGTGAACCCGATAATCCCGATCAGCGTATCTCCGAGGATATCCGGCTGCTGATTGAACAAAGCCTTGGACTGTTTTTGTCGTTGTTAAAAAATACCACCGGTCTTTTCTCCTTTATTTTCATTTTGTGGAAACTATCGGACACACTCAGCATCACCGTTCTCGGTCATACCATTACACTCCACGGTTATTTAGTCTGGGTCGCTCTGGGGTATGCCACCATCAGCAGTGTTCTGGCGCACTGGATCGGACGGCCTTTGCATCAGCTCAATATGGATAAACAAAAAGCAGAAGCAGACTACCGTGCAGGCTTATTACGCATACGTGAAAACACCGAGCAGATTGCTTTATACAGGGGAGAGCGTGCCGAACTACGTCGAATGCATCATCACTTTTTAGCCATCGTTCACAATTGGCAGCGATTGATGAAACGCGAGTTCAGACTGGATACCTTCACGACCACCTACTTTCGCCTGAGCCTGATGATTCCAATTTTTGCTGTATTGCCGCTGTATATTGCCAAAAAAATCTCTCTCGGCGGTGTAATGCAGGCCCGTGCTGCTTTCGGATATGTGCTGGATGCTTTCGGCTGGTTTATCGATTCTTACCGTCAGATTGTTACGTGGTCTGCAACGGTAGAAAGACTGTGGGTTTTCGAGCAAAACTTAAAGGAAATCCCGGCTAAAGCGATACGTTCACGGCAACCAGGACCACTGATATGCCAGGAACTGGTCGCCCGACACGCTTCAGGAACGCCACTTTTTAAACCGGTAAACCTGCGTTTACATGAAGGCGACACCCTCGCCATTACAGGCGCCAGTGGTTGTGGAAAAACCACTCTTCTCAGAACCCTGTCCGGACTTTGGCCTTACAGCAGCGGACGCTGGATTTTACCAGCCGGAAAAAATCTCTTTGTGCCACAAAAACCCTACTTGTCATACGATTCCCTGAAGCGTATTGCAAGCTATCCGGGGTTAGCGAAAATCAGTGACGAGCAGATAAAAATGAGTCTTGATAAAGTGGGTTTAGGGCATTTTTCTTATCAAATAAATCAAATAAAGCTCTGGCAGCGAGTGCTCTCCGGTGGAGAACAACAGCGCCTTTCTTTCGCACGTATATTGATAAACCGGCCAAAACTTATTTGCCTTGATGAATCCACAAGTCATCTGGACGATGAAACTGCGCTCCGTCTTATTAACCTTATCCGAGGTGAGTTGCCTGAAAGTATCATCCTCTTTATCAGTCACCAAAAATCCGTAACCAAATCATTTACAAAGCAATTAGAGGTTGAATTACATGAAGGAAAGCAAATGAGGTGACCTCAATCTTATGGACTCACGAAATGCCCGTTTAAGCGGGCATTTTTGATTATGTATTAATCCTGACTTTTATTTCTTTTGAGATATCAGAATTCAAAAACTTCAGCCTGCATTAAAAGATAAAGTTACTTAAATAGTCTAATTTATTGGTGCACAACGATACGGCTAGTTTTATCGATATATCCGGAACCGAAGTCACTCCGGGATATTTTAAATTAGGGTTAACTAGAGCAGATGAGCGGCACTATAGCCTGTGACTATGCGTTTTGTTAGCTGGCTTTAATCACTATCTCGTCAGCCTCTGGCCAATTAACAGCTGGGAACGCATTAAGTGCCGGGGAAGCAAATAGTTCTCCCTGAAAATTAGAGATACCTGCTGCATCGAGCCACATCCATTCCTCAGGTTTTATTATTCCTGTCGCGATCACAGAAATTTCCAACGAAGAACAAAATTTGATTATAGCCTGTACGATGGCTTGCTTTGGACCACTCTTATGAACGTCACGGATAATACCCTGATCGACCATGATCTTCTCAGGTTGGAACCTTGTTAGCAGTAAAAGTCCTGCGGACCCCGAACCAAAATCATCAATGGCCAAACGCATCCCAGAAGCCTTCAGCTGTTTAAGTACTTCAGCCAAGTTGTCATCTCGTGTTTTTTCACTATTTTCCGTAATTGCAATGACGATTTGTTCGGCAACCAATCCTTGTTTTTCAATTTCTCCAAGCAAGGCTGTAATCGCATCAGGCACAGTTATCAGTGTCATTGGAAGAAATTTTAGTGTCAGAGTCTTATCACCAATACCCAATTTCTTTGCCACACTGATGGCGAGCTTTTGTGCTTCGAGGTCTGCCTCATAAATGTTCTTATGCGTTACTTTGGAATAATAACTGATAGCAGACGCGCCGGCGGGCCCGCAAAGTGCACTTTCATAGGAAAGGATCTCTAAGCTAAGCGGATCTATAATTGGCTGAAAAGTAAACCCAATGTCCTTCAAATCAGGCAAACTGACAACTTCAGGTGTTTTACAGATACCATCAGCTTGAAAAGACCAAACCCCGGCTTGAGGAATATCCAGATAATTATCCCTTTCCCTAGCTTGCACGAAAGTGCATAAAAACTGCAATGCCCGGTCATCATAGGTGAGGCGATACTTCGAAGTTCCTTTATCCAGAACTGCCTGGAGGACAACATCTTCCGAATAACTCTGGAGATCAAAAATCTCCATTCCTACCTTGCCGAAGCGCCGTGCTGGAGCGTAATCACGCATTAATTCAACGACATTATGATGGCGTGAGTCTGCACAAATGGTTTCAAATATGCTGGATACCGCCTTTTCCGGCCCCTCAAGTAACTGAAAAAAGTGGGTCCCATCAAAAAGCAGGATCCCAGTCACCGAAGACAACTCATTTTTACTGCTTGCATGCGAAATCATGCCCTCAAGGGATGAGGGAGAGAGACCTTCACAAATACGGCTGCGATAAATCAGCGTAGACAACATAAAGTTTACCGAATACTTAAGTGATAGATTTTCAAAATAGCAGATAAATCTTGTTGAGGTAAAAATTTACAAGGGGGATAGTGTGTCGTTGTTAAGCTATAAATGCTTAACTAATACTTTAGAAACTCACCTAAAGTTATAAATGGTCTAAGCTAGCCATGAATCCCAGCCAAAAAGTGTGTGCTTTGCACAGGTGAGTTGATTAAGAAACATTCAATTCAACTTTTTTGATACACCCTCCAAACCGTGAATAGGAAATGACACTTCGCGTTCGCACATGATATTGCTACGGCTCATCTCTATCCCCATCGAAGTCAATCCTAATCATCTAAATAGAGCGAAAATAACAGTACTTTAAGATTCAAATGCGTAAGGCGAACGCCAGAGCCCTGCCCTTCCTATTGGCTTCCGAACTAGCCGCCTCTTTTATGCTTTCAACTCATTTGCAGTAACTACTTAAGTTCTCTCAAATAGTTAATCACTTGAACATGCAAGTATTAAGTCTTCTTGGCGGTTTAAATTCCCTGTTATCAAATAGCGCTAAAAGCTCTTTTTTTGTTACCTCACGTCCACATGATGCACAGTTTAAGCTGAGAAAGTTTTCCTCAAAATCAAAAAACTCTGGTTGCTTAAGAAACTCGCATCTGCAGACATAACAACTAAAAAGTTCAAGAAAATTGTCTGCATTCATTGCACACCCCTTTTTATGGTAGATTTAAGAGCAGGATAGAATTTGAATGTGTATTTCGGGGAGCAATACAATGAACAAAGATGGTCAGTCAATCTTGCTAAAAGCGACACAAGGACAGTTATGCTCTGAGGATCGCTACAAAGGTAAGCAGGTCATTTCTGTCCTCGATGTTGCCCTTGATGTGATAAATGATTTAGAACAAGAAATAAATAGGTTGAACGCTATAATCCGACAGATTGAAGGCAAAAACTAACCTACTCCCCATCAAAAAACACGCCAAGTATGGGCATAACTTAGAGTGTATAGAACAGCATTTAATGGCAAAACTCAAATACCGTAACAGTCAGTTTTATGTATTACGAATCCCTGATATGGTTAAGATGTTGTGATGAATCCCACCTATGCGGTAGGGCATAAACAGCTAATTTCTTTCAGTTGTGCGGAAATGCGAACCATGGTTAGCTGGCCGACGGTTCACCGGGAGGCACCCGGCATCGCAACACAAAGCTTGTGGGTTTACCACGATTTATCTTTGAGTTACGAAAAGCTCTCTGCCATTTCACTAATTAAGCGTCTCGCAAATCCTAGCTAAGGTCATCGACCTCTTTTACATACATTACCGTCATTTGAATGCATTGCTGCTTTTCGTCTGATGAGCGAGTAATTTGGCTACGCCTATAATCTTCTGTGGCAACTGCTTGGATGCCCTTTCTACTCTACTTGCGGGTATTGATAGATCTTAGATCTGAATTAGGAGAAATAATGATTTTTGCCGCGTAGTTTTTATGATGGTGTACGCCACGACTGATGAACCGGATGATAGTTCATGCATTCAAAATGCGGAAAAGCAGTGCCCTATTTTTGTAATAACTGTTGGTGGTTAAAGTTTCAAATAGAGGAAGACAATTTCTAAGCCACAAGGGTAAACCGGCTAAACAGTTTTAGCTGAGTTTGTGCTGGGCAACCTAGAGAGAGTTATACCCTTCTCTCGAAGCTGCATCAGGAACTTACCCATTTACCCGAAAACGGCATGCAGTAAATTTTCTTACAAAGAACCCGTGTTAACGACGGGCTAAGTATCAAAGCTATCAATATTGCTTAATTTGGAAGGTAGTCACTCCGTCCACTTCAAAGATAAGCCAATACTCAGCGATTCACCATGTGACAGATAAAAAAAGAGCCCGTTGTTTAGGCGGGCTATATTCAAGGATTAGAATGCTAGTAGTCTTGGCAGACCTGCTGATCTTTTGTCAGCTGAACAAAGCATAGTTGGTATTCTGATAGAGATTATTAATTTTTCTAAAGTAAAAATCCTAGGACAACTTTTCAGTTACATTAAGATGACTTTTTCCAGATCATCGGGAGGTTCTCATGGATATTCCAAATCCAGTCTTTGAGGAAGCATGTAGGCTAATTGGGGAGTGCTGCGTAATGCTTGCGCAGAATGGGGAAGAAATCAGCCGTAGCCGGATAGCATTAAGACTTGAACGAGTTCAAGAGTCGGCGATAACGATAACCGGTAGGCCGAATGATGCGCTGTGTCAGGCTATAGACAGACTTAAAGGTCTTTAACTGCCCTAAGTGGGATAGTCTTATTGCCAAAATATAGAAGCGGCGTAGCGCTACGGTATTCTGATAGTTGTAAAGAAAATCCTGGGCCCGATTAGAGAATATTTGTGTACTTTTTCTCCATCAACTAGAACCAAGCTTACCCTTTATGAGCATTCACTCAGTAACAGGAACTACATGAAACGTGATCTCCCCCCTACAGCCACATTGCGCACTTTCGAGGTCGCTACCCGGCACATCACGTTTACGTCAGCCGCAGAGGAGTTATTCATTACGCAAAGTGCTGTCAGCCATCAGCTCAAAAATCTCGAGGAAATCTGGGGGCTGCAACTCTTTCAGCGAGGTAAAACTTTGCGCCTTACGCCTGCTGGCGCAGCCCTTGCCCCTTTGGTACGCGAATTCTTCAGTAAACTCGAAACCACACTTGTCGACCTGCGTGAACAAAATGGGCGTGTACGTTTGCGCGTCAGCACCACCTATTCTTTTGCGCTTAAGTGGCTGTTACCTCGCTTGCCTGACCTGGCTCTCCTTCATCCGGAAATTCTGGTTACAATCGAAAACACCGATAACGCTATTAGATTCGCGAGCGGAGATGCCGATTTGGCAATCCGTTTTGGGAACGGTAATTATCCTGCGCTACATTCAGAGTTTATGTTCCGTGAACAGCTCTTTCCGGTGGCAAGCCCTTCCCTTTTACAGCGTTTTGGTATTCCAAATGCCCCTGGCGAATTGTTACGTTACCCGCTCCTTACTCGTGACGGTGCTGACCTGGTACCAAAATGGGACACATGGTTCAAGAAAGTGGGCATCAATACGGATGTACTCCACGAGAATGTGCGCTTCGCTGACACCAATATGACTATTGAAGCAGCCTTACTAGGCCAGGGCATTGCATTGGCGAGAAGCGGGCACGTTGAAAAAGAAATCCGCGAAGGAAGCTTGGTCCGATTATTTGACGTAATATTCCCCTCACCTGTTGCTTACTACTTGGTCTGTCCGGAAGGCACAGAAACTCAGCCGCATATACTTAAATTCCGCAACTGGCTTCTCGCTCAGTCACAGCAAGCTCAGCTTAGCTACAGTTAATGTATGATCGTTTACTCATTCTTCAATGACAACAATTCACTTCAAATCGGGGCAGATGCTGTTTAGCATCAAGACATGCCCACTCATATTATTTTACTGACGTTGTTCGCCGCCCTCCTGCACGCGAGTTGGAATGCCCTACTCCGCGGCGGTTCTGACCGGTTGTGGTCGATGACCATAATGTGTGTAGCGATCGCGTGTAGCTGCGTCATTATCGCTCCATTCCTTCCGCTGCCCACCGGTGAGAGCGTTAAATATGCGGTGTTATCGGCTTTGCTGCATGTCGGCTACAACCTGTGTTTAGTTCGCAGTTACCAAAGCGGAGATCTCGGGAAAACCTACCCAATTGCACGGGGTTCTTCGCCCCTGATGGTGACCTTTGGAGCAGCAATTTTTGCAGGGGAAAAAATTGTCTCAACTACGTTTGTCGGTATCGGGCTGATCTCGAGTGGGATTATGTTACTTGCTATAAGAAGTCCTAAAGTGCCGGTGCGAGACCTCAAATTTCCCCTCGCTACCGGGGCGTTTATCGCCGCCTATAGCGTTGTGGATGGGTTAGGTGTGCGCGTCTCAGGCAATTCTTTCTCTTATACCGTGTGGATGAGCATGTTGTGGGGTGCGCTGATGCCTGTGTTCTTTATCATCCTGCGCGACAAAAAAAGTTTACTGCGCTGGCGTCCTGGTTTATTTGGTGCGGCAGTTGGTGGGCTTGTATCGTTATTGGCTTACGGCCTCATCATTTATGCCATGATGGCCGCACCTATGGGAGGCGTGTCAGCTCTACGCGAAACAAGCGTACTTTTTGCTGTTGTTCTGGGGTATCTGTTTTTGGGGGAAAAGTTAACGTTGAGAAAAATGCTGGCGTGTACGGTGATCGTAATCGGAACGTTTATGATGGGTTAACATCAGGAGAAATCGATATGTCTGGCCTTCCAACCATTGCTCTTATTGGACCCGGCGCGATTGGTACTACAGTTGCTGCATTGCTTCATGAAGTTGACCGTACACCAATGCTTTGCGGACGTACCGCGCATCCACAATTAGTTTTGCATCACGATGAGGGGAAAATAATCGTGCCAGGCCCGGTGTTGAACAATCCTTCAATTGTCAGGCATCCGATGGACCTGGTCTTTGTTGCGGTAAAAACTACCCAGGTGGCTGATAGCGCTGGTTGGCTGGCCGCGTTGTGTGATGAAAACACTGTAATATGTGCCCTGCAAAACGGCGTGGAGCAGAAAACTCTTCTGGAGCCCTTCGTTAACGGGGCAACAGTGCTCCCATCTGTTGTGTGGTTTCCAGCACAGCGTGAATCCGATACTTCTGTCCGACTTCGCGCAAAACCCCGACTAACCCTACCGGATGTGCCACTTGCACAACTTGTCACTGACGCGCTCAGCGGCACGCGTTGCACGGTTGAGTTGTCATCTGATTTTGTGTCGCTTGCATGGCGTAAGCTACTGCAGAATGCGGTTGCGGGCCTGATGGTGCTTACAAATCGCCATGCAGGGATATTCTCACGAGAAGATATTACACAATTGGCCCTAGCTTATTTACACGAATGCCTAATCGTTGCACGTGCACAAGGGGCTGTGCTTCAAGATAGTGTCCTGCAGGAGATTGTTAACGGTTTTCAGCGTGCGCCCGCAGATCTAGGCACCTCTATACTTGCCGACCGGAAGGCTAACCGGCCGCTTGAATGGGATATACGTAACGGTGTCATTCAGCGTTATGGCCACTCAAAGGGTATCCCAACTCCCATTAGTGACATCCTGGTACCATTATTGGCGGCGGGGAGCGAGGGACCGGGCTGACTCCAATTACCTCCAGGGAGTTAGACAAAAAACGGCATTAATATGACCTAAATACTCAGGCTATTACGGGTTTGAATAATGTCATCACTTGTGGCTCTCGCATTGCAGAGCGATCCAAAGGCAAAAAGTATAAGAAGCGGCTAGATAGAAAGTCCGTAAGCGTATCATTCAGACCGTCGTTCATCTCGGGGTCACATTCGCAACCATGAATACTTTCGCGAACGTGGTCAATATCGCGCACAGAAACACGCCCTATATCTCGATGAGCATGCGTTTTAGTGACGCTATCACTTCCCGAGAAATCGCGGCAAAGCTGAAAATCAGCTCATCAGCTACGTATATGATCTTCACGCGCTTCCTACGCACCAGTATATCATGGCCCCTATCTGAAGATTACACACCGTAAAAACTCGTAGTTGACTCTACACTTTTAACCTTGAGATGAATCTGCCTGTTAAAAAGCCCCGGCCGACTGGACAATAGAGTTCAAAATTCACATGGATGAACTCAGCTGAGCCTGCAGCCCGGCTATTGTGTCGCTGCTCTTGCATGGGAAAATAGCATTAATGTCAACCTGATTTTCAACTGACGCAACCACTCAGCACCGGCGTACTCGCCCCGGATCCTAGCCTCGGGGTTATCGCGGTAAACTTGGGATCTCTTACTTGTGCCATGAAGGCTAACAGAACGAAAACGTACACCAAGAAGGTAACATTGGGGTGTCTTAATCATCGGGGGGAGGACACTTAACATGGTAATTGTCTGTCCACTATTGGTACAAAAGGGGACAAGCGAGTAAGATCAGCTAGGAACTGACTAGCGAATTAAACGGAAAGGCATAGGAAGTCTCGTTACTTTTTGTTCAGGCCAGCAACCTGATTCCGCTGGCCTTCTTTTGAAACTTTGTTACAGAGGAAGTGGTCAGGTCAGCGCGACCCTCACCTTTAGTCCGATAATAAGCGTGGCAAAAAACATTATGCAACCAGCGGTGATGAAAACACCTGTAACGCCGCTGATACCAAAGATTAATCCCCCCCACGCAGCACCCGCAGCAATTGAAGATTGAACTGCTGCGACTACCATACCGCCAGCGGTTTCAGCCTGATCGGGTACGGAACGCGCTACCCAGTTTGACCACGCAACGGGTACGCCACCAAATGCCATCCCCCACAGGGCGACGAGCATCATCAATCCTATTTCCTCTAGTGGCAGCAAAATCATGCTTAATGCCGCTAAACCGACAAGCGCTGGCATGAGTATCAGGGTAAGACGCAGGCTTCTCTCCATCAGCCACCCAGCCAGCAGCGTACCGATAAAATTAGCGATGCCAAATCCAAGTAGTATCAGAGACAAACGATCCACATCAAGTTTGACAATATTTTCAAGAGCCGGACGAATATAGGTAAACAGTGCATACTGACCAGTATGGGCAATTACACACCCCGTCATTCCCATCGCAATACCTGGGCGGCGGAGTAACTCCATGACAGATGCTGTTACCATCATTCTACGCGGAGCCATTCCTGGAAGGGTAAATAGCTGAAAGAGTAGAGTCAGCACGCCTACCCCGGTTGCAGCGATAAAAGCACTACGCCAGCCATAAAGCCCACCTAAATAGCTCCCCAGTGGGATCGAAACTACGGTACCGACAGCAATACCGCTAAAGATAATGGAGAGCGCGCGCGGAACGCTTTTAGCAGGGACCAGACGCATAGCTACGGCAGCAGCCATACTCCAGAAACCTCCCAGTGCGATGCCCAGCAAAATGCGCATGACTAACAGTACGGCCAGACTGGATGAAAGCGCGACAAGTAGATTGGAGGCAATCATCAGCATGGTAAAACCAAGCAAAACATTTCGGCGATCATAATTACGCGTCAGGCGGGGAACCATCAGACCAGCAAACAAGGCCACCACAGCCGTTACCGTTACAGCCTGACCAGCAAGAGCTTCTGTCACACGGAGATCGGCCGCCATGGGTGTCAACAGGCTGGCAGGAAGATATTCCGCAGTCAGTAAGCCAAACACGCCCATAGTCAGTGAAATAATGGCCATCCATGCGGATTCTTTGGGTTCCGAACTATTCAAACTAGCGGATACAACTTCAGTTGCTTCATTTCTCATAACACACTCTTCTTGGACAAAAATTACAACTCCAAGTCTAGAGTCGAGTCGGTGGACGATCTATGATGCCCTATCCTGATTTTTTACCAGAAACTCCGAATATGCATCTGAATAAACATTTTGCCCTGTCATCCGAGCTCATCAGTGAATTGCTGCTGGAAATGCGCCTGCGTGGCGTGCAGTATCGCCGTTTACAGACTGGCTCTGAATTTGGCATCGGTTTTAGCAACAGGCCGGGGCATGCCTATTTTCATTACATCGCTGTGGGAACTGCTCTGCTTCGCACACGCGATGGTATGTTGCACGAACTGAAAGCCGGAAGCATGGTATTCATGCCGCAGGGTGAGGATCATGAGCTTGTATCGGATGTCAGCAGTTCATTTCAACATATCGACACGTTAGGCTCTGCTCCTTTAGGCGAAGCCGTCAGCGGAATCAATACGTGCCCGAGTTCGAATCCGACACCCAGCACGGTTCTGTTTTATGGTTGTATGGAGTTCGATCTCGGTGGAATGCAAGGTCTTGGTAAACTGATGCCGCAAGCCATAGTGGTTGAGGCAAATGAACAGATTTATCCGGGGTTGGTCCCCATTCTGGGCGCGATGAAATTTGAAATCTGTTCCGGGCGAGCAGGCTTCGCGGGCATTCTGGCACGCCTCGCAGAAGTGGCGGCCGCTATGATTGTGCGTGGATGGATTGAAAACGGCAGCGAAAACGCCGCTGGCCTGATCGCTGCGTTACGTGATCCACGACTTGCCCGTGCAATCCTGGCCATTCATCGCGATACATGTCGGGAGTGGTCTGTTGCTGAACTTGCTGCCCAGTCACATGTGTCACGTTCTGTTTTTGCAGAACGCTTTAAATCAATCATCGGCATACCACCCCTGCGCTATGCAAGGGAGGTGCGAATGCGTATCGCAGGTCACTGGATAATTCATGATAAGATCTCAATTGACACCGTTGCTCTACGCCTCGGCTATGCCTCACAGGCTGCGTTTAGCAGAGCTTTTAAGCGCATCAATGGATATCCGCCAGGCGCTATGCGTCAGCGAAAGGCAATACACTAATTGAGTGAATGTGAATGCTGAATTAACTGTAGGAGACAGCTCTCAACATTAAATACTGAGCGCAAACGTCTTTCATCATTCAAAATATCCCAATTTACTCAATGTCCGCTTCCTGCACGAACCAAACATGCTGAAATGAGTCTTCCGGAAAGAGCGAAGAGCAGACCTCGCATCTCAATACGATTTATTTTTACACTACCGAACAGATTTCTGAGTCAACGAAGAGCAAGCTACACTGACATATTGAAAATTCGCAAAATCTTAGTCGTTGGATTATGCTGCAGATAGTTTCTAAAGGGGGTCATTATATGAGCAATAGAGTAAGTTTACATTCTGCAGTCTATCATAGACAGATCGTTGAAAATCTATTTCGATATTACGTTTACGACCTCTCTGAGTTCAGTCGAGGCCCATGTAATAACGATGGAAGTTATAGTTTTAAGTCGTCATCACTTGATCCCCACTATAGCCGTAATGACCATTGGCCGTATTTAGTTTATTGCGGTGAGGAACTCGCTGGCTTCTGTCTGGTTAGACTCTATCCCTATGATTTACAACGTTATGATATTGATCAATTTTTTATTATTCGTAAGTTCAGAGGAATGGGCGTTGCTAAAGAGGCATTTCGTCTTGCAGTATCTGATAGGCCTGGACTGTGGCAAACAAGGGTAATGCTGAAAAATACATCGGCATTGCAGTTCTGGCGTTCGGCGGTTAATTCAGTCAGCGATGGTAATTTTCAGGAGAGGATTCTGGCTGATTATGATTTAGACATGCATTTCTTTTTATATGAAATAATATAAGTGTTTTTGCAGTTAAATAAGTATAAATAAAGGAATAATCGTCACGTTTTTAAAAGAGAATTTCGCCGTTGATGAATATCATTTGATCAAAATCACTCTTAGTCAATATTTCTCTCAATCTGACCTGCTTCTATTGATGAACGCACCGCGAATTTAATATGGTCCATTTTTCGCACAAAGCAGACAGCAGACAGCTGAGTGAATCCCGTCAGAAATGGGTGAGGAACGGAAATCAGGAATGCATACTCTCATCGATGAGTCTTGAATCCTGGGGAGCATGTCAAAACGATTGGTTGCATGTTTGTCTACGCCGACCCGACAACATGAGTGATTAAATGAATACTGAAAGTTGTTAATTGCATGGTAATTATTCTACCTATGCTTTCATTTTTTTTCACGTTTTTTTAACATCATCAGTTCTTCAGGATCTTGTTAGCCGGTTAGTGCCGTTTATTTCTCAGAATATTCAATGCGATAACCTTATACGCATCTATAAATGGCGATTGGTTTAATTAATGTTTCATTCCAGTTTGTAAAATAGAGACTAGCCAAATATATAAGGATTATTCTTCACATGAAAACATCAATAATTACCACCACTATTTTAATTGGTTCTTTGTTAAGCGGTTGCGCTGTGCAAAATGATAAAACACAGTTTCAAGGCTTGGGCTTGACATATCAATCCGATGTCAAGAAGCTAGAAAATGGTGACTATCTAACTGAAGTAGATGCAGCGCCTGCTGCAGGCCGCATACAAGGTGCTATTGGGACTGCAACTAAAAAGGCTTCTGATTTTTGTAGGGTACAAAACAAATCTATGAAAGAAGTTAAAACTGAAATTGATACACACTTACTTGTTAATGGCGTTGCTCGCCTGACGTTCAAATGCATTTAAATATTCCTATTTATAAAACTGAGAGCCGTTATTAAACAGGCTCTCTATGGGCATATTATTATTGTGACTAAGTGGTAATGTAATTATTCGCTACAAACGGGCTATTCGCTTTTAGAGATTTTCTGATATTTTATCCCTTCCCAATATCGGTGACAGGATAAATCAGAGATCCGGGCCTGTTGATTCCTTCCCTGTTTATAACTAATTAGTGTTCCGATAGATCGTATCGTTCAGCCTTATCTGAAGTTAGCTGTTTACTATTTACAAAAACGATGAGTAGGAATTTTAATACATGCCTGAGCCGTTAGCACAATGTCTGCGGTATCTCATCGGCGCCAAGAGCGAAGAGCGGACATTAAAATTCTCCGCAGATTAATAATTCTTAGTCACCCCAGCTTACCAAAACAACGACAAGGCTAGTTCCAGACGATAAGTGTAGGTGTTGTGACTCTTGAACAGCTCAATGTTGCTATGACAATGACGCCATAACAGCTGTAATGCCATATAACCCGATACCATACGAAAGGTGCGTAATCAGGCTTAAAAGACGCGCCACCCATGGGCGAGGTGTACGTGAGGCAGCGATACCAAAGCCAAACGCGGGTTGCAAAATTAAGAACGGAGCAATCAAAGTTAACAAACCTGTTAACATGCCCATGAAGAGCGAGGGGTCAATGAGCCAGCCTCTTCCGTAAAGCAAAAGTGGTATAACCGCAAAAAGTATTCCGATTAGATAATGGAATACCCAGCCAGTAAGATTCTCCCCTGGTATCCGTGATGCTGAAAGAATGGTGTGATGCCTGAATTTTCCTTGTGGAAGCAATAAAATCCAGCGACCTACCAGCGCATAATCTAATGGTGGAATTTTTAAAATAAGCTTTTGACATAACGACCACCAATCCATGACCAGTGTTGCTCCAATGCCCGCTATGACGGTTTTGAAAAAAATGATGATATCCAAAGCGTACTCCTTCTTATTAATGACATAATAATCATTGTGCAACTTAAAGTGAGGTTTAAGTCAACAATGAAAGAACTGGATATCAGGGAAATCGCAGACCGTACCGGAGTTACCCCGTCTGCATTGCGATATTACGAAAAGAAAGGTCTAATCAAACCTGTTGGCCGTAATGGCCTCAGAAGGCAGTACAATGAAAACGTTATCAATAAACTACAATTGATCGCGCTTGGGCAGGCAGCAGGGTTTTCTCTTAATGAAATAGCGACGATGTTTAGTCCAGAGAACAAACTCGCATTAAACCGCGTACAGCTTCTTCAACGAGCAAAGGACATCGACGGCACTATCCGCAAACTCCAGTTGTTAAGCCGGGGACTGAAACATGTAGCATGTTGTACGAAGACTGAGCATTCCGAATGTGAGGAATTCAAAAGAATTGTCTCAAGAGGGCTGCGACTCGTCAGGTAAATTATTCTAAGGTCCCGTGTTATGAGCTATATCCGCTTCTGGCACAAATCGGACCTGTGCAAAGTTCGTTAGGTCCGCTGTGAGCTAGGAGCGGACGTTACACATCCCTGCTAACATTGGCTCTGAGTAGTCAGAATTGAACTTAGCGATTCATTGTGAATTCCTGAACGCCTTTGCAGCCAGTCTGATTCGCCGCAACTTTTTGAATTACTGATCCTAATTAATCTGTCCATTGTTGCCATAGTGGTGAAAAACATGAAATTTTAAACCGGATTCTTGGTTATGAATCACGATTTTGTTCCACACACAATAATCGTATGAGGTTTTTATGCTGATAGTGCAGGTTTCAGACATTCACGCCTCACCCGAAAATGACCATCTGTTTCGGTTCGATCAGGTACTAAATTGGCTTACGTATCTGCAGCCGGACGTACTGGTAATTACAGGTGATCTAACAGATGGGCATTGGCAGGAAGGTTATATAAAGATAGCTGACCGTCTGAATCAGCAAAATTTCCCTTCGTTGGTCCTGCCGGGTAACTCAGACGACCGCTGTCTGGTGCGTTCTGTTTGGGATGAGAACAAATGGGCGCACGATGCCCAAGGAGAGGCCCTGCACTTCATTCATAACATTGGTGGCATTCGCCTGATTGGTCTGGATTCGACGATTGATTATAAGGATTACGGCAGTGTGACAGACCATCTGGAATGGTTGGATAATCAACTTAGCGACGCATGCAGCCCTCCGTCATTGCTGTTTATGCACCATCACGTATTTGCATCTGGCATACCAACGCTAGATGAAACGATGTGCAGAGGTCTGCCTGAGATGGAAGATTTGATTAGACGCGCCCCGTCCAGACTACTCGCCATTTCTTCAGGCCATGTCCACAGACCAATAGCGGGTACGTTTGCGGGCATACCTGCCTACATTTGTGGCTCCGTTTGCCCGGCTAATCCTGTCTGGTTTGGAACAGTAAACGCTCCTCCTGCGAATGACCCGCCAGCATTGATGGTTCACCGCTACGTCAGTAAATCCATTACCAATCATCACGTTTGCGTTTAACTGGTATTCAGAAAAGCATAGACTTCATAGAAAACGACCTGCTCCCCAGTGATCAACACATAATGTTGTGCGGGAGCAATGTCTGCTCCTGGCACAGGGCTGCTGTTGCAGCCCTGACAACCTTAGACTTCAATCGATTCAGAGATCTCTAACGCATCATCGACTTCAATGCCCAGATAACGGACTGTGCTTTCAAGTTTCTTATGGCCCAACAGACGTTGGATCACCCGGAGATTTTTGGTTTTCTTGTATATCAGGTAAGGTTTTGTTCTTCTCATGGAATGTGTGCTGTAAAGCGAAGCTTCGAGACCAAGCTTTTCTACCCACCCATGAAATATTCGGCTGTATTGCCGGGTTGATATGTGCCGGTTAGTTCCGATCCGAGACCGAAACAAGAAGTCTTTACTGTGCAAATTGCCAAGCTTTATCAATGCAGCAACAGCTTCTCTTGTCCCTTTGGTTATCTCAAATTGCACAGGGCTACCGGTTTTCTGTTGCAGCACCGTTGATCTGCTTGAAACCGAGCTACCATATGCAACATCAGATACTTTGAGGTTCACCAGATCACAGCCTCGTAGCTTACTGTCTAAGGCCATATTGAACAGAGCTAAATCACGCGTTTTACCTTCCAGTTCAAGCCGGATTCGGATCCCCCAGATATGAGATATCTGAAGTGGTCTTTTTTGGCCTATGATACGGCCTTTGTTCCACGGTGACATGTTCATACTCAAATCTTCTGCAATGTTGGAGATTTGAGTATGGTTGTCCCTTATGAGCGAAGAACGGACATCGTTTTTTGAGAAGGATAACTGTTATGATAAATTCTGATGGAGAGGCATTCAATTGATAGAAATCGGCGAAGGCGATAAGAGGGAGATGTGATGTTTACCCCGGAGTTTATTAATGAAGAGCAAGGAGAGTTTCTACTTGTAGCCAGCCATAGCCTGTCATCTACGGAGTCAATAAGACTCAGTATTGCGTATAATATTGCCAGAATATCTTACGGACTATCGCAGGTTCCATCGCACATACAAACTTGTCGGCTCGTTTATGATATCAGAGGACAATCAATCTCTAAGCTGGTCTTGGACCAGATTAAACAAGCATTTGAGCAGCTAGCCATTGTGGAGTTTAAATGCTGATGGGGCTTCAGTTAATTGTAAAAGCAGAACGTAAGCATATAGATAAATCGTTGGGTTCACTGACTTTAGAATGTGAAATATTCGCTATCTCTGATGGCCTTTTCGGCATTTCAATTCCAGAGCGAACTCTCTCATCCATGGGTGAAGATGTTGTTCTACAAAAACTTGCACTACTCAAGCGTTTTGACCTTTGGCAGGGGAACTGGCAAGAGCCAAAGAGGCGTTGGCTCTGGTGAGTTTCAGCTTTGAGCGAGGAGCGGACATGAACACTTCGGATCACTAGACGACATCCTACTTGTCAGACTCACTTCAACAGCAGTCGTATTCCCAAAAAGGCCATAAAGCCTCCGCTTAGTTTATCTAAAAACTTACGGTATTTAATGTAAGCCTGACGTGGCCCGTCAGTTGATAATAAGCATGCAACGACGGCATACCAGAGCACATCAATAACGAATGCCATTGTGGGCAGGATGATGTACATAACAGGCTGAATATTTTTGCTAAGCGTTGCGGAAAAAAAACTGGCAAACACCAGTGCGGTATGGGGATTGCTGATTTGCGTAAAAACGCCAGTCATAAAAGCTTTTGAGATGCTTACTTCCTCTGTACCGGCAGAATCATTAAAACGATTTGAAGGACGACGAAACATTTTCAACGCCAGCCATAAAAGATAGCAACCGCCTGCAACCTTAAGTCCTGTGTAAAGTGATGGGACCAAAGTCAGCAGGGTGTGAAGACCGGCTAACGCTATGGCAGCAAAAACAGACGCACCAAACCCCATACCTGCAGCAACAGATAAAGCCGCCCGTCTCGAACTGGACATGGCCATTCGTGCGACGAGAAGAAAGCTAACTCCCGGGCTCATTGCGCCAAACAGGATAGCTGCGCCAATAGCAGAAACCGCGATCAAATCACTTGTCATTCATCTTCTCCATCATTAATCAGTGTCAGACAGCTCCCTCATTGCGCGAACCGCACACCTTATGAACCGCTCCCGGTTAACAACATAACACTATGCCAACAATGTCCGCTATTGGCACAGAGCGGACCTGCGCACTGCACGATTCACATTGAACGAGAAGAGGACGCCTTAGAGATAGTTTGAGAAAACGGACAGTTGTCGCTATCCGGCTATGAGCATTGAATCAAAGTCCGAATATAGCCTCAATTTCAATCGAGAGGTCAGATGAGAAGAGACGGCTGACTTCTACGAGCGAGCTGGCTGGCAAGTGATCACCGTAATTTCGATACAGTACTTTGCGTAGCTCGTTGATCTCCTCAAAAGAGGTGACGAATATAGTCACTTTCATTAGTGCTGAAAAATCTATCTCTTCTACACTGACAATTTTCCTGATTTGGTTAAATATTTCTTCAGCCTGCCCAGCAATGCCTTCATGTTGTGCCGCTGTGCCAAACGCGGTCAGGCCGGAAATATAAAGCGTGTTGCCATGCTTTACAGAATGGACGTAAGGTGCCTTTACTTCACCTAACGCAGGATAATTCCTTCTTACTAAATTGCTCATGCCGATGGCCTTTTTAAAAGGGAATAAGCCACAACATTACCATTCAACTGTGACTGCTCAACGTTAATTAGCGTCTTGCAAAAGTATGCACTCTGGCACGAATCTGCCTCAGGTTAGGATCCCATGGCAGCCACGAGCGAGGAGCAGACGTTGTAATCACTTTTAAATTCAAATGGATTACAAAATTTCGGGTACAGTATCTCCCGGTAGAAGTCGAAGGCCAATATCCATAATTCTACATTTTGGAAAGTGTCACAATGGTCAAAAATATCTGCTAGAGGAATAATCAGTGTCTCATTCATCATCAAGAGCAAGAGTTTTGGATACAGCAAGTCCTTTGGCACATAGAGCATCCCACGCACGAAGTTGCGCTAACCATGTGGCGAACAGGTTAGGAATTACCCGCAGTGAGCTTTTGATAAAAGTCGAGGAAGATTCCGGGGCAGGTCTGGTATCACCACTAACTGAACAAGAATTGATGAAAGCGTTCAATTATATGGAGAGCCTTTAGCTTTAGTACACTATGAGCGAGGAGCGGACATCGTTGTGACATTTTTTGAATAAATCCGAGTGTCGCAACCGAGGGACTCATTAAAAAGGGCTCTTGCTGAATGATAAAATTGTATAAATCCGTCTGGATTCCGTACGGCTATGCAGATAGGATGATTCCTAATAAAAAGAAGAATAAAGAAGTACAACGGTTTTTCATATCGTAAGGAAAGTAAAGATGACTGTATCTCAACAGGCCACAACCTCGCAAAAGGTCTGCGCAACTATTGCATGGTTAATGGCATTAATACCGCTGGTAGGCTTGGCTGTATTCTTCTTCGCTACCACAGGTGGCGTTTCAATGTGGGTTGGTGGGGGCATGAGTGCGGTCTTTGCATTTGGTTTCACCCAGATGTGGTGGCGGAAAATTAACAGCTGATAGCAATTTTTTAAAAGAGGCGGGGTGATCCCGCCTTTTTTATTGAGTTCGACAGAATGACGTTTTATCGAACGCCCCGAGAAGGGCATGGCGGTAATTTGGAAGCGATTTACAATCGCTAATGTCCGCTTCTGGCACATAGCTGCCTGTTAGAATTCTTTGAACATACATCTAATTAAGCAGACTTTCCGATGTCTGCTCTCGGTACGTTTTCCTTTCACGGAATGATCATCACATGCAACAGAGCGCTCAAATCAGTTTTGCACCTCCGCGCCTGTTGATGGTCATTATGGTAGTCCCGACAGCAAATTTGCGCCAAAAACCCATCAGCGTTCCCTTAGCCTGGCTGTGATCCTAAAACACTGTTTCCTTCATCAGTTCTTTCATCACTCTGACAAACTCCTCTCCGGGTTGTGACATGACGCCGTGACCATCGGGCACCGCAACAACTGAAACTTTCAGCGCCGGTTTGAACGGGCGCACGGCTAACCCTGTCATATCACAGCCCTGTATTGAGAAACGATCGACGATAGTCACACCGTTATTATGCCTGACCATATTAATCGCCATGCTGTAGCGGTTGGTTTCTATGGCTGCGACCTGTCGTTGATGAAACTCGGGTACAATGTCGGCAATCATCGCCACCAGCCTGGCATCGGTGGTAATAAATACCAGCTCGCGAGGTTCGATGTCATGCCAGCACACCTCAGTTTGCTTTGCCAACAGATGCTGCTCCGACAATACGCACACCATTTCCCCCTCGCTCACCATGAACCGGTTCTCGCCCTGCTCGCCGCCGGGTTTGACCACAAATCCAAGGTCGTAACGCCCTCCTTCCACCGCCTCTTCGATCTCGTTATTCAGGCACATATCCGCGACAACGCCATAGTCGGAGAATGTCTGACGAAAACGTGCAACAGCGCGAGGTAACAGGTTTAACGCTAAAGCCGGAGTGGCACAAACTCGCAGTTGTCCTACACGGTATTGGCGGATATGTTCAACAAAACGGTCAAAACGTAGTCTGTCGAGATAAACCCGAAGCGCCTCTTTGTACAGCTCGTTGGCCTCGGGCGTCGGCTGCATTTTACCTTTCAGCCGTTCGAACAGGTTAAACCCCATCTGCTGCTCGATAAGTGACAATATCTTACTGACCGAAGGCTGTGACATCGCCAGCTGTTGCGCGGCCGCTGTCACAGAGCCGAGCTGTACGACGCTGATGAAAACTTCAAGTTGCTTTGGAGTCATAACCATTTTCCATATAAAGATATGCTATTTTTGAATTTTGAATGCATGCACCCAGGGTTATAAAATTTAAAACTATATTCTTTTGGGGGTATATAATGAAATTATTCAGAACACGTGTGATGTCGGCCTTATTGCTGATACCAGGGATTTTTCTTGCACAAGCCCCGGCGAAAGCCGCGGAAGAGATAAATACTATTTTGCCAGATCATGTTATTCGCGTTGGAGCTGTTAACGCGCCACCGTGGTATCAAAAAGATCTGCTCACCAACCAGTGGACCGGTCTGGTTCCCGACGTGGCGCAGGCGATATTCAAAAATACCGATATAAAAATTGAATACGTCGACACTCAATGGGGCACCGCGGTTGCTGGATTGCAGGCAAATCGTTTCGATATTCTGGGTGGCTTCAACAAGACCCCGGAAAGAGCGAAAGCTGCCGATTTTACGCGCCCGATGGGTGCTCATCAGATGGGCGTCCTGACGTTAGATAAAGATACGAAAAAGTATCAGAACTGGGCGACGATTAACAATCCGCAGACCAAGCTTGCCGCCATTGATGGTTCAGCGGCGGTGACGCTGTTGCAACCTCAGCTGGACAAGGCGCAGTGGATTATTGTGCCGGACAGCGACAACATGCAATTGCAGATGGAAAGTGGCCGCGCCGATGCTATCGTGACCAATGATATCCAGATGTCCCAGTATATTCAGAAACGCCATCAGGGCACCATGGTGATCCCTGAACCGGTTAAAGAGCAAGCGACTAATATCGGTCTGCGTCAGAACCGTCCTAAGCTGCAAGCCTGGCTGGACGGTCGGCTGGAGCAGTTGGATAAAGACGGCACACTGAAAGCTATCTGGCAAAAATACACTCACCCGGTTAATCAACCCTAATGACTGAACAGGCCTCTTTGCCGTTACTGAAAATAAAAGCACTCAGCAAATCTTTCTCAGGCAATAAAATCATTGATGACGTCACCTTCGAGGTTCACCCCTCGGAGGTGATCGGCGTTATTGGCCGCAGCGGCGCTGGGAAATCCACCCTGCTGCGCTGCCTGAATATGCTTGAGACGCCTGACGGCGGGCACATCTGGCTCGGCAACGAAGAAATCGGTTTTTTCGGAAAGGACAGAAAGCCCGTGAAGCAGCGCACGTTGGCACGTCAGCGTGCATCAATGGCGATGGTCTTCCAGCATTTCAATTTGTGGCCACACCGCAGCGTTTTGCAAAATATCATCGAGGGACCGGTTCAGGTACTCGGGATATCGCAAAAAGCCGCCACGGAAAAGGCCATGACTTTGCTCACTCGCATGGGTTTGGCGGAAAAAGCGGCTGATTTTCCGGTTCAGCTTTCCGGGGGTCAGCAGCAGCGCGTCTCTATTGCTCGTGCGCTGGCTATGGAGCCGCGGGTGATTTTGTTTGATGAGCCGACTTCTGCGCTCGACCCGGAATCTGTCGGCGAAGTGCTGGCAGTTATCTCCGAGTTAGCGGGTACCGGCACCACGATGATAGTCGTCACTCACGAAATGCGTTTTGCGCTTCAAGTTTGCAGCCGCCTGTTGCTGATGGATAATGGCAAACTGGTGGGCGAAACCACCCCGAATGAAATCTGGACTCAGGCGGACAATGCCGAAATTCGTCACTTCATGGCGCTGTCGGGCGTGACGGCGGAGGATCTGCTCTGATGCCGGTTTATCACTGGGACTTTTCGATACTCTGGCAGTATCACGCCATTCTTGTGGATGGAATTTTCACGACCTTTAAAATCGTTCTGGCCTCAATCACCTTAAGTATTATCGGCGGTGCCTTGCTTGCACCATTACGGGGGGCTTCTAAAGCGATTATTCGCTTGCCGACTCAGGCGTTGATCGAAGTGGTGCGTTCGATTCCACCGCTGGTGTTGATCGTCTGGGCTTACTATTGCCTGCCTATTTTGTTTGGCCTGACGATGTCAGCCTACCTAACCTGCGTGCTGGCGGTTTCCCTATACGGCAGCGTGTTTTTTGCCGAGATATTTCGTTCCGGGTTACAATCGGTGGATCACGGTCTTGTTGAGGCGGGGCTTTCTGTCGGGATGTCACCGCTGAAAGTCTTGTTCCGCATAACCGGGCCAGTCGCTTTTTTGCGTATCCTGCCCGCTTTTGTCAGCCAGTGCGTAATGTCGATCAAGAATTCGGTCCTGGCGAGCTATGTCGCCACCGGCGAAGTGCTGTATCAGGCGCAACGCCTGAGCACTGCGACGTTCCGGCCGCTGGAAACCCTGACTTTTGTCGCCGTATTTTTTGTAATCACTATTCTGCCGCTGTCGCTGCTGGCGAGCTATACCGAACGTCGGATTCGCACACGTTACTTTAAGCGTTGAAAAAAATGATGAATATCACCGCCACACGCCAGTTGGTTAAATTCGCCTGTACGTTACAGGCACAAACGATCCCTGAAGCTATCCGTCATAAAGTCAGCCTGCATTTACTGGATGGGCTCGGCTGCGGCTGGGCTGCAAGCCAGCATCAGAGCAGCAAACCGACTATCCACTCTGCCCGCCTGTTTGGCGGCAACGGGGATTGTAGCGTATTTGGGCATACCGGGTTTAGCCCGCTGGCAGCCGCTTTTAGCAACGCCGCGGTGATAAATGGTCTGGATCACGACGACGGCGTGGAAATTGACGGCAAAGGGCTTGGTCATCCCGGAGCGACATTGATTGCCGCCGCGATGGCCGCGCTGGATATCAGCCCGATCCCCGTTAGCCACGAGGCGCTGATTACCGCTTTAACCGTAGGCTTTGAAGTTAATAATCGCCTTATTCACGCCATCCAGCCTTCGGTCGAACGTTTTAATCAGGTATATGGCGTGGCGCAGCACCAGTCAATGGGGGCAGCGCTGGTTACCGGGCTTCTTTTGGCGCTAGATGAACAACAGTTACATAACGCTGTCGGGCTGGCTGCGGCATTAACGCCATTACCCAGCTTGCATCAGTACAACTGGCAACAGCGGCCCTTATTATCGATAAAAGATGCCGTCGCTCCAGCTGCACAGGCAGCGGTGCAAGCCGTCATTATGGCGCAACAGGGTATGAGTGGCAGCCTAGACGTGCTTGACGGCGAACAGGGTTTTTGGCGCATGATCGGATCAGACCAATTCGCCCCGGAAATACTCACGCACGATCTTGGCAACCACTGGTATGCGAATTACGGCAGTTTTAAAATCTATCCTGCCTGTCGCTGGCTGGCCTGCGCGCTGGAATCGCTGGAAACCCTCGTTCAGGAAACCGGCTGGCGGGCGGAGGATATCCAGTCCGTCGAGGTGCATACCTTCCCTCGCATTGTTGACGATATGATGGATTATCGCCCGCAAAACGTGACCGACGCACAGTTCAGCCTTCCCTGGACCATGGCTGCGGTCGCGGCCGGGCTTACACCTGGTGCCGGCTGGTACACTGAAAAAAACATGAAAAGCCCGGTGTTGCGGGCGCTGGCGGATAAAGTCACCGCCATTCTCGATCCGGATTTTACCGCACGAATGACCGGCCCGGCCCGCCAGCCCGGCGCACGCGTGGTGCTAACGCATGTGAATGGCAGCCGCTCGGTACAGGAGCGTTTCAAACCTTTGGGTAGCTCTGAGCGTCCGCTGACTAAATCTGAAGTAATTGCCAAGGCGCGTCTAAATTTAGCTGGTCTAAAGATTGATTCTGAATCACTTATTAAGAACATGATCCAGCAAGACTGCACCGATCAAGTCTTTTACTCATCAGCAGCGCAACTTACTGGTGCATCAGTACTTTCAACCAACTGTTGGATATAATATCAATTTATCAATCCTACATTCTGTCCATTTCTATAGCAGGATGTGCTAATCAACGGGAAGTAGGTCAGGGGATTTCTAAGCCCTTTATTGTAGAGAGTGTTTCTTGATAAATATTAGTTCAGCTTAATAGCAGTGCTCTTTTGAAGAAACCTGACTATCCGCTTCTGACACAGAGCAGACCGATGTGAAAGGACTGTTTGCTATGAACGAGGAGCAGACGTTCTGTGTTGAGTGGAAATTCATTATCCCCACAGGACTCTCTGTGGCGATTCAATGCCTCTTTAGGTTGCTAAGGATATATTGCTCAATTTCTGATGCATAAAATCAATAAGCGCTCTGGTTTTAGCGGGCAAGTAACGCCTATCTGAATAAAGAGCGAACAATTGCAATGGGGCTGCCGATTGTTCAAACTCAATCTCGATTAACCGTCCATCGCTGATGTAGGGTTGGCAGGCTTGTTTCGATAGAATTGCGAAACCGACACCTGATACCGCAGCTCGTCCTGCCATCTCTCCGCTGTTTACGCGATAATGCGCATTAACCTTAATTGTTTCGAATCCCCCCTTTAAATTGACAAACTGCCAGGGAGCACCTTTCAGCGCACTTACTGTTGTAATGCAGGGTAATTCTTCAAATTGCTGGATATGAGAAGGGGTACCATAACGCTGAATGACTGAGGGGGCGGCAACAATTGTACAAGGGATAGTCACCAGATGACGGGCTATATAGTCACTGCCATCCATTCGACCACGGGTAATAATGATAGCAAAATCCAGATCATCTCGCAGTGATTCGAGGCCTGACAAATTTGTGACACAGCTAATCTCCAAATCCGGATACTGACAGGCAAAATCGGCAATAACAGAACCCAGCAATGCAGGACCTATTTCATTGGGAATACAGATGCGTAATGGCCCCTTGAGTTGCATTTGCCGCAATGTTAATTCTGTTTCAGTTTGCTCAAGCGCCTCCAGTAATGGCTTCGCTCGTGTATATAGTAGGTGCCCCGCCTGGGTGAGTTTCATGTGTCGCGTGCTGCGCTCAATGAGCTGAAGATTCAGTTTTGCTTCTAACTGAGAAATACAACGACTGACATTTGATGTCGGCATTACAAGGACTTTCGATGCCCCAACAAAACTTTCTCTTTCAACTACCGCAATGAACACTTTCAGAGTATTAAAATCAAGAGCTGGGCGCATGAATTATCCCATATATGATAAAAATAATTGCCATTTTTACCATCTAATCAACGCTATTGATAGCAATTAAACTCGGATATCTTTCATCCATAGGGTTGCTTGCTATGCCACTGGTCACACAGACGTTTAATCATAAAACACTCACGCGGATAGCCGTTGTAATGGCTTTTATCCAGTTCACTAATGCGCTGGAGTACATGGCGTTAACTCCTGTTTTTGCTTTTATGGCAGATGGATTTTCGGTTCCAATATCATTTTCTGGCTATGTTTCTGGTATGTACACACTGGGTGCTGTCCTTTCCGGAATTATTGCTTTTTATATGATCGACCGATTAAATAAAAAACAATTCCTGGCCAGGAATATGGTGCTGCTGGGAGCATTAACATTTTTTACCACACTCACTACTCACTTTGACACTCTACTCGCACTGCGATTTTGCGCAGGATTGGTTGGTGGTACGACAATGGGGGTAGGTATGAGCATTTTGATAAACTATGCCCCAGCTAACTTACGTGGAAAAATGCTGGCAACGGTGATTGCATCGTTTTCAATGGTGAGTATCGTCGGTATGCCAGCTGTATTATTTTTTTGCACGCACTATGGTTGGCATACTGCGCTATGGTTAATCAGTTCACTTTGCCTGCTGTCTTTACCGTTGATAGTATTTATTATCCCCAAGGATACGGTTACACCAAGCGTGAAGAGGAATCAATCTATTGATACTCAAACCATTTTTTTCGCCTCTTGTACTGCAATAGTACAATTTAGCCCAATGCTGATTATTCCCATTTTGACGCCATTAATGATGCAGTATATGGGAGCACAAAAAAACCTATTACACTTCTTATTCTTAAGTGGAGGGATCGCAGGTTATCTGTCCACAAAAATGACAGGAGTTCTAATATCGCGTTTATCTGCTCTGATGTTGGCCACAATTTCAACTCTGTTCTTTGTAGCAAGCTTGCTGATTCCAGCGATGGGCTATCATAATGCAGTTCTATTTATAACTTTGTTTCTTGGGGCCTCATATAGCCGACTTGTTTCCGCTTCGTCGGTTGCTATCCAGTATCCTGAGGATGAACAACGAGCCAGTTTTTCTTCATTACAAACAGCAATGATGTACCTGATAACAACTCTCGCATTCTTTCTGTCTTCCTTATTACTTCCTGATCAGGGAATAACAACGCAAAATCTAAACAGACTGTTGGTTGTCAGTGCATTAGCCGCATCTGGATTTCCCGTAATGGTCATAATACTTCAAAAGAAACTGGCTAAACGTACTATCCAGACACTTCATCCTTGACTAGCGCAACGTCCGCTTTTGCAAGAAGCGGACGACCTATCTGAGCTGGAGGTCTGCTGTGATCTAAGAGCGGAAGTTCTGAATGATTACTTACATCGAGGTGCCTAGAGTCATAGAAAGCAGAACATTTCAGTTGGTTTAAAGGTTAATGGAAAATTTCAGCTGACTACTGATGATTATTAGCTGTTAGGTAACATCAGAACAAAAAAAATGTAAATGTGTTACTATAATAAAAATAGGGTCTTGAGGGTTTAGGATTATACATATATGAGATTTTATAGCATAGATTATCTACAAATGCAGTCTAACATCAATGATTATTTAAAATACATCGTTATATTTAGTACTTTATTTATCCTGATCGTTGTTTTTAGTTTGTATATGCGTCATCGTTTGCAAACTAAATATCGTGACTTAACAATCATAGCCTTCTTATTTTTGCTCTTCATTTCTGGTGTTCAGTATGCTGATTACACCGATAGCCAAAACATACACTCCCAATCATCACAAATGGTTAACTTTGTTAGGTTGTTATCACAAGAAAAAGATGTAAATGTGAATACTATATTTTCTAGTTCTGTACAACTCTCTGATGGCATTATCGTTAAAATCAATGATCTTTTTTATCGCGTTAACTTAAGCCCAGATCAGAAAACATATAATTTAGTAGAGGTTTCGTTAGTAAACCCAAAAATAGAAATCATAAAAACTGAGGTGTGGAAATGATAATTTATTTACCTATCATTATAAAGTTGGGCCTGGGGATACTGTGTTTAATTGTTCAAATAAATCTTATGGGAAAAGGAAATCTGGCCCCCTCATCCGCAATGGATCAGGTTCAAAACTATGTGTTGGGGGGGATTATAGGAGGCGTGATTTACAATGAATCGATAACAGTATTACAATTTGTCCTGGTCCTAATTATATGGACTTTCTTGGTCTTTGTTCTTAAGTTTTTGAAAGAAAATAATCGATTTGTTAAAAGAATAATTGATGGAAAACCTATTACTTTAGTACATAATGGCAGCATTAATGTTAAAGAGTGTTTACGGAATGGTGTTTCTGCAAATGATTTGATGTTCAAATTAAGAGCAAATGGAATTTATGAAATAGAACAACTAAAACGCGTGGTTCTAGAACAAAATGGGCAGTTAACCATTATACAAAGCGGTGATGAGAATATACGCTATCCAATTATAGTGGACGGTTTAGCCAACCATGATCTGCTCGAAATCCTTAATAAGGATAGTGAATGGTTAGAAAATGAAGTTACAAAGCAAAACTTCAATAAAATCAGTGAAGTATATTTAGGTGAGTATTTATCAGGTAGAATTAATTTATACGGATATGAAAAATAATATCCGAAATTAACTCTCTAATTCTCATAAGGCAGCCATTTCAGGTGTGCCTCTGCTTATATCAACGTTCGATCCTAAGACGGAGCGGACAAGCTCACAGAGCATAAAAGGTCAGCTCGGACATCCACACTTTATGCCTGACACTAGAGGTACCGGCATTACTCATAACAACTTGAGTATAAACTCCTACAAGTCATCTGATGTATGCTATGTCAGTCAAAGAGGAGAAGAGCAATGACTGAGCGGAAAGAACCCTACTGGAATCGCATGGTTCCCGAACTGACCGTTTTGGATTTTACAGTATCTCTGCAATTCTATGTTGACGTGCTTGGCTTCAACATCATGATAAGACGTACTGAGCCCGATTTTGCATATGTCAGTCTCGGCGAGGCGCAATTGATGCTTGAACAATATTCTCCGGAAGGATGGAATACGGCTGAATTAATCAGGCCTTTGGGTCGCGGCGTTAATTTTCAGATAGAAGTAGAAGATATCAAATCCCTTTTAGCTCGTGTCAACGCTAGTGGTTATAAGTTGTACCGGGAACTGCGTGATAATCATTACACCATTGGAGAAACGACAGCCTGCCAGAGAGAATTTCTTGTACAGGATCCTGATGGCTTTCTCCTGCGCTTCACCCAATATATTGAATGAAGTATTAGTATTCGCCCCTCCCATGGGATGGACAAGTGTATTGAACTTAAAATTACACTGAGCGAGGAGCGTACCTGCTCTTATGATAATCCCTACAATGGATGCATGTTGGGGTACTTGATTTAACATTTGATTTTTAAAAATTGGAGTTTTTATGACCAGGTGTTTTCTTGCATTTTTTTACATGGTGTGCGCATTTGCGGCAAATGCTGCTGATGGAGGTAATGGGGGAAATGGAGGTAATTTCTCTGATGGAGGAAACGGAACAGACGGTACTAATACTGTATCTACTCCCGGCCGCGCGGGGTGCCCGGGTGGAACCAATCCAGACCGTTCGGGAAATTTTTATCTTCCCGGTACAAAAGAGCAATGCAATCCCGGGAAGCAGGATGAAATTAAACGCTCTCAGTAAGAATTAACAGGTAAAAGACAATTCACGAGATGCGTCCGCTTCTGGCACTCACAAGACGCTCAGACCCGGCATGGCGAGGAAAGAATCGGTATCAATCTGCACGTTCCTCCAATACTGACAATTCAACTGTTCCACGCTCAATAATTCGCTATGATGAAAAAATGAAAAGGATATCGAAGATGAAAACAGTAGAATTTCTGCTGTACACCCTAAAACCAGGCTCTGGGAAAGACTTCCACAAAATCATGACGGAGGAGAGTGCTCCACTTCACCGTTCAGCGGGTATGGATATTATTACTTTTGGTATATCCGCGCATGACAACGACGCATACTATCTGATCAGAGCTTATGACAGCCTCTCACATCTCAAATCCTCTCAGGAATCTTTTTACAGCAGTGAAGAATGGCGTCTTGGCCCCCGGCAGGCCATTATTGATAGGATCAGCGTCAGCGTTAAATCGGTGCTCATGCTTAATAATAGTGCCATTGAGAATTTACGATCCAATTGATTGTGCATCTATGCATATAAAAGCCGCGCAAGCGGCATTTATATTACATGCCCGAGCCGTTAATCTGAGGTATCTCACCGGCAGCTATGAGCGAGAAGCCGAGCTGAGTCCTAAAAGGTAACCCACATTGCTACATGTCGCCCCGCAATAAAACTTTTAGAGGTCTCTTCAACGATTAGGTTTACCAGATGCGGCGGTCGTGCGTGGTCTTTCACAATAATAAATCCTAATGCACCTTAAAATCTGGCATTAAAAGCGACCATATTGTCTGTTGTAAGCGTGGTAACAGCCAGACCGCGTTGCTGCCCAGTAAGGAGAATTCTCTGAATAAGCCGTGTCACGATCCCATTGCGCTGCCATTCCGGCTGCACATCAATTTCAGCAATGTGCAGCCTTACGCCTTCAACTTTTCTTGTTACAAACCCTACAGGAACTGAATCAGGCGTATACGCCGCGAGTAACAGACCATTAAGACTGAAATTGCTCAATTCCTTAAGGCTCCTCCCCTGTTACCACACCGGCATTACGCAATGTTTCAAAAGCAGCCAGTTCAACAGCACGAAGCTTGTCAGAATGAGTGGGATTGATAGTGAAATCCATGACTTTTTTTCATAATTATTAGTATCTTTAAGTCTCTATTATCTGGAAACAAGAGTGAGCCTTTCTCACCAAATGAACGTTAACTCGTTGATCCTATTACGGGTAAAAACTTCAATGGTTGCCACGACAGTTGCCATAGGCTCGATAGCTAAGAATCAAGTAAGAGTTGCTGCTGGGGGCGCGACGCCAGCCTGCAAAAGGGTTCTGGGGTGACAGTTAACCTCTTTGACAGATTACTCAGCGATGTATAACCGCTAACTTCGGGTATTTCTTTCTCTCTCTGCCTCGCCATCGCCCCCTCACTGCTTGCGGGCCTATTAAGGATCACTACCGGGGTAGAAACTCGCCATGTTCCAGGCTGAAGATATGGAGGCATTCTACTTTGCGATTGAACGCTTAAGGGACTCAGAACTTACTACCAAACCTTCTTTCGAAATGGTAGGAATCATTCCAACCATCAGGAATGGATATAAAGCGTTTGAAAAGCGCCCAGAGTAATGCGGTGCCTCCCATATATACCAGTCAGCCCTCAGAAACTATCAGCACAATAGTCTGATTGACAAAATCCTGCCATCGCAGGACTTTGCTTTTAACCGCGGACTGGCGAAGCCATATCTGACTCCACCAATAAAGGAAGTGAGCACTTATTAATAAAATTTATTGCACCAGAACGCCCTGAATAAGACTTGCTTTCACAATAGTGACCTGCGAAATATTCAGCGCCTGCATAAAGCCTTCAACAAGCAGAAGATTACTCACGTCAGTTGAGCGGTATTGCCCTGCAATCTCGTTGTCAGTTTTCCAGACCTGATTTTTTGAGACGCGTTCAATGTCAGCCAGTTGGTAAGTATTCTTAGCTGGATGAATCTGCCCCTTAACCGAATAACCATGAACACCACCAATTCCAATAACCCGGCGTTTTTTTACATCCTGCTTAATTTGGGCACTAACGTGCGTTCTTGCATAAAAGTTGACGTAACGCAGTACGGTATTGCGCTGCGAACCAATCGGGTTAGGTGACTCGGTTTTATCCAATTCCTGATTTTTCAGCACGCTAATAATAAATTCTTTCAGTGTCACGGAGGCCAGTTTGCCAAGATAAAAATCCGTCACAGTCTGGCCATTTTGTTCACGCATCGCCGTCATCTGCATAGACCCGCCACCGATATCCCAGACCAGCAGATCCTCATTTTTGACATTCCTGTCATGCAAAGCCGCTTTAGCCGAGAGGAACCCCAATTCGGCTTCCTGTTCCTGGGAAATTATGCGCAGTTGAACCCCGGCTTTTTGGTTGAACATGTCAATGACTTGCTGACCGTTGGACGCCGTTCGGAAAACTGCTGTCGCAACGCCGGTAACTCGTTTCGGGTGAAAAGTCCGGGCTTTATTCACCATATCTTTCAGCGCGATCACTGCTTCCTGCTGGATCGTTTCGTTAATCTGATTATTTCCTGATTTGCCCAATTCAGCGTTAAAAGCCAGCGGCCGCTGATCCTCATACAACACTTTACCCAACTGGTTATGGCAAATATCCACTTCTGCGACCTGAATTTTGGTGGTACCCGAGCCCATATCGATTCCCGCACGGGTTTCGATACAGTTAACTGCTTCTGCGGAGAGCGTGGTTAACCCTAATACGATGCAAATTAAAATTTTTAGTGAGTGGTTCATTTCATCCTGCCCTGAAAATAAAGAAAAATTGAATTAGCTACCAGGAAACGTTACCCAACTTCCGACACAGCCAGCATACACTTCTGCACTCTGCGATTTTCCGAGCAACGCCGGACGCACGCCGCCGGGTCCGGTTTGGATCTCGGTGAACTCAATCTTCCAGTGCGCATCCGGTGCGAAGCGCACGCCATCCAGCATGATGCTAAGCTGATGTGTGTCATCGTAACCCCGCATTACGAGGTCGCCGGATGCACCAGTAACATCCCGGAGTACGATGTCGCGAAAAACGGGGATCTTACTACCCTGCGCTTTGGCGTCGTAGTGTGTATCGAAATCAATCGGACGGCGGTTGTTGCGCAGACAAACGTGCTCGAAGCTCACATTGCTGACTAATCCACCGCGGCTGGCGTCACTCTTAATGCGCAGACCGGAGGTGGTACCGTCCAAAGTCAGCCCCTGAACCAGTACATCGCTGACGCCGCCGACCGTCTCGCTGCCGATAGACAGACCATGTCCCCAATAAAAATGGTTATCGATCAGCGATATATATCGGGTGGCTCCAGCGCTCCCAGCCTTGATTGCTACGTTATCGTCGCCGGTGCGGATGAAACTGTGTGCAATGGTGACATCCTGCGAGGCACCGGGGTCGATACCATCCGTATTGCGCGCACCTGCAGGCGTATCGATGCGTACGCCCCAGAACGTCGCTCCTTGTACGGCATTCATCGCCATGTGGAAGTTGGGCGCATTGCGCAGCGTGACCTTGTAGAACGTGATGTCGTGAGCGTGGTCAATCTGGATCAGGCGCGGGATATTCTGCTTGCTGCCTTCGGTTTGTGCGCGACGCGCGAGCTGCCACCATGTCTCATTATGCCCAATCATCGGTTGCCCGCCCTGCCCGTCGATTATACCCTCGCCAACAATGCCGCCGCCCCGTGTGCCATTGAACAAGATTAACGGACGGCAGCCATTACCTTTGTGATCGAGAGTGCCACAGCGGCCATCATTGTCATAGGCAAGTGGATTGGTCGTTGCTGCCAGCACTGCATCACGATCGAGCCAGAGTGTGACGCCGGACTTCATGATCAGCGGTCCGCTAACAAAGCCGGTGCCCGCAGCACCGGCTATCAGACGTACGGCGGCTCCCGGCTGACAGTGGTTGATACTATCCTGTAAACGCTGAGTATCATCTTTGGATTGTGCGGAAGAGGTCAATGTTACGCATACCGAAACAGGCAATCCGGGTTCTGACACGTGCCGCCGATCTTGCGCTAAACCGGAAGTACTGGCCAGGAGCACTGATAAGACAAAAACACGGCAGGAAAATCCCAACATGTGATTTAGAATCATTAAAATACAATCAGCCCATTGATAACCATGACAACATCATATTTGAGGCATATGAATTAGTCATGTCTTGACCAAGAAAATTCGCAGTTAGCTCTTCAGTTATGACAGCTTTCCTTTCCCAGTCATTTATGACTTGGTTAAAGTAGAGGCAACATTTTTTTCCTGAATCATTCATGAGGGTAATAATGCAAGAACTCGATAGGATCATAAACTTCGCAGCTAATCCGATAGTGGATAAGAACTTTCTTGCTGAATGTAAAAGGAGGCTGAATAAAAATGGTGTCCTGGTCTTGCATGACTTTCTTAATCCGGTTGCGCTGAAAGCTATCAAGAATGAGGGGGATGAAAATCACCATTTAGCCTATTATACCAGCAGTAATCATAATGTTTATCTGTTGAAACCTGACGCCGGACTGCCAGACTCGCATCCTAGAAATCGGCAGATTGTCTCTTCGAAAGGTTGTATTACCGATGAAGAGATCCCGCAAGACTCGGCACTTCGCGCGCTGTATGACGCGCCCGTTTTCCAGGCGTTTCTTTGCACAGTGCTGGGTGAAGAACAGCTGTATGCTTACGCTGACAAACTTTCTTCAATCAACCTGCACTACGCCAGCGAAGGCCAGGAGTTGGGCTGGCATTTCGATAACTCGTCTTTTGCCATCACCCTGCTGATACAAAAACCTGAGGCTGGAGGCGTGTTTGAATACGTTGAGAACCTGCGTGATGCAGATGCTGGCGACATGAATTATGAAGGCGTTGAAAAACTACTGAACAAGCAATTTGAGCCGAATAAACTCGGCATTGAAGCAGGCGATCTGGTGTTGTTTCGCGGTCGAAATGCGATTCATCGCGTGACGCCAACTGAGGGGGATACCACGCGCATGCTTGTGGTTTTAGCCTACAATTCTCAGCCTGAAATCTCGCTGTCCGAGTCTGCCAGAATGACCTTCTACGGACGTATTTAACGGCCTGCGGTTCTGACTTATCACCAAAAAAACATGCTGTGTAACAAGATAAGGTACTCATAATTAAATCTCCCGATGAGGAGGAAATTTAGGAAATTGCCCGCTGAACACCAGTCACTTTTGTCCAAAATATTTCTTTAGGGCGTAATGTGTATTAGCTTTTAATGCAAAGGTTCGAATGTTAAAGGCTGTTTCGGAAGATTCCATAAACCCGAGAGTGTTGGAATTGTTTTTTATATAGTTCGAAGGATAACAAGGGGGTAACATGCTGAACCCTGGATTCGTTACCAGTAAAGCACTTGCTACATGGCAGGATATACCCGTTTTCTTGCCTCAGTTTCAGTTCCATGAAAAACACCAAACTGTCATTAAGACGAACTCACCTGAGAAAATCCTGCCGTTTATAGCGGAATTCGATATTCAGCAAGACGCCGTTATTCGGCGATTAATGTCTTTGCGACAACTTCCGCAAGTATTCCGGCGCAATAAACAACCCCTGGCGGTTAAGGACTTTGGCCTACACAGTTTTACTCTTCTGGAAAAGTCACTATCGGAGCTCTGCTACGGGTTACGTGGACAATTCTGGCGTGCAGATTTCGGTCTGGAAAATGTGCTGGATACTGAAGCTTATCTGAAACCAGTGATGCGGGGCAGCGCGAAGCTCTTAATGCGCTACCGGGTAAAAAAAGTGAATGAAGGGCAATATGAGCTGCAAACTGAAACGTTTGTTTACTGTCCGGATCGAGCTACTCAGCTGAAAATGGCGGCTTACTGGCTTGCAATACGGGCAGGTAGTGGATGGATTAGAAAAAGGACGCTTATAGCTGTTAAGTCAGTTATTTGATAACAAAGGCAGGCGCACGGCATAGTCTACGTTGAGTAAGAAACAGACACGGGATCTCGGGATAGTTTGGAAACCGTGTTGTCCCATAACCCGTTTTAGCTGATGCTTTCCTTAGCAGGTTGCTTTAAGTTGGCCACACTCATCCGGCAGGAGATAGCCATGATAACAGTAGAGAAATCAGATCCATTTTCTTCAGAATCCCATCGCTTAATCGAAATGCTGTCAGAGGAACTTGCCGCTATAAGTGGTGATAACGGCAAAAGCAATTTCACCGTTGGAGCAATGAGTGATCATAAAGCTTTATGGGCATTAGCAAGGAATTCTTATGGCAAAGCTATAGGATGCGGTGCTATACGACCATTGACGCAAAATATTGCCGAGCTTAAAAGAATGTTTACAGACCGAAGTGTCTCAGGGATTGGCGGTGCTTTACTCACTTTTCTTGAAACATCTGCAAAAGAGATGGGATATAACGAACTTAGGCTGGAAACCCGATACATCAACTATCGGGCTGTTAATTTCTACGAGAAAAATGGTTATATCCGTATTGAGAATTACGGCCCATACATCGGCAGAACAGAAGCTGTCTGCTTCGCAAAGTTATTGCGCTGATTGTATTAATCGGGTTTGAAGTCAGCTACTTGCACGAGGCGGACCTAAGAAACAACGACAAGGTCTGCTTTGAGCTAAAAAACGGAGATTGATAATTGAAGAGGGAAATTCCGCTATGCACTTATTTCTTAAGTTTTGCTGCTGCTTTTAAAGTAGCCCGTCGTCTTTTTTCAATAAATGGTGCGATCTGTTCCTTTGCTATTTTTATCTGTTCTTCACAAGCTGTGCGTGGGGAGCCAGATGTAAAGGGAGGTGCGGGGTCATATTCCATATGCAGCTGAATATTTTGAGCTATATCACTTCCGTACATTTCTGACACAACATTGAGAGCAAAATCTATACCTGAAGTCACACCTGCACCGGTTATTCGGTTGCGGTCACGAACTACGCGCTCATTTACCGGCTCCGCACCTAATAACGCTAGCTGATCCAGAGAAGCCCAGTGTGTAGTTGCTTTGTATCCATCCAGAAGCCCTGCGGCGCCCAAAACAAGTGACCCAGTACATACCGAAGTCACCAGCTTTGCTTGTTTACTTTGAGTGCGGATAAATGAAAGGACTTCTTCGTCATCCATCAGATATATTTGACCTGGTCCACCTGGGACACAAATTACATCCAGGTCGGGACATGTTTCGAATGTGGTTGTAGGCTGTATAGCCATTCCACGATCAGAAACTACCAGATTCAAACTTTTCCAGATTAGGTGAACCTTTGTGTTTGGCGCTCTTGCTAAAACTTCATAAGGGCCGGTAAGATCAAGCTGAGTAAGAGCAGGAAACAGGAGTAGGCCGATTGATATGCATGAAGAATCGCTCATAGAATCCCCTTTAACTTAGAAGGATATAATTTAAAGTCGTTCAAAAAGGTAACCATTTATGAACGACTTGAAGGGGGCTTACTGAAGACCATGCTTAATTCAGCTGTATTTCAGTGATATAAAGAAATTTATCATCAGCCCGAACTAGAATACTAATGGTGAAATGACCGCTTTTCGCTCATAGTGACTGTCAAAGTCAAGAGTACTATGATTAATCGCAGAAAGATCCTGTTAATTATTATGGTCCCTCAGGAATACTGCCAGCACATCTTTAGGAGGAACACCTCCGCACTCAGAAACTAACCAGCCTACAGCTCCGCGGTGGTAGGTCCCATGAAAAAGCATATGATTTAACATATCAATAGCTGTCATTTCTCCGGCCCCCCCATCGACAAAACTAAATTTGATAGCTTCAAAGAAATCGGCCGAAGTCATTGATTGAACATACTTAATATACCAGTCAGTGCTATCGGCCATTTTAACTTCAAGCTCATCTACAGACGGGGTGTCTGGGGTATTTAGCGCAGTGTAAGTATGTTTTTGTCCCGAAATATTTGCTCTGAAAATCATGTCCACTACATGGACATGATTCATCAGTCTTAGCATCAGATGACGTTTTTCTGAATAAGTAGATTCGCTAATTACGTTGATTGTTTTTAGGGTTTCTGAATCAATCCAGCGTTTGTACTTCAACAGTGTAAGTATTGTGCCCTTATCCATAATTCCCCCTGATTTACCTGTTCCGATAGCATATCAATAACGCACATTTCTTAGCAGTGCTTAATTTCTCCTAAGTCGTCCTTTGAACGAACGGCGTCCATATTTCGCTCGGAATAGACCTGTATTTTATTCAATTATATCAGAATGTTGTCATCAAATTAGTCAAAGTGGCGGACCATTGTTTTAGAGTTTTCATTTATCGATTTTCCGATTCGTTGGGTAATAACTCGCCGTTATATTCGTGCAGCATGAGCGCGCTGTAATATCTATCGATATAGTCTGTCATTTCATGGACATCGTCGCTAAAGCTTACGTAACGTTCTGAAGTGAGCATATCGCCTCTGTTAAGGTGGCCAAATCCAATAAAACGTTTCACTCCGGCGGGGTTTTGTCTTTTAAATTCATGTGATACGTTGAAGCTGTTGCGGTGAATCCTACCTATGCGGTAGGGCTAATCAGCTTACCCTCAAAGAGAAGACAGCGAACCGAGGTTGGCTGGCCAACGGTTCACCGGGAGGCACCCGGCACCGCAACGTTAAATGAATAAAGCTTTCCAGTCTGCGAAGATGGGATAACCCGGAGTGATTGGAAAGCGCATTCGCATTAGTGATGTGATGATGGTTTTGACGCGTTTACGGTGATTTATTCACCTCAGTGCCCAGCCGAATGCTGGTTAGAAACCGCCGTGAGGGGGAGTTGCGTTTTTGATGGGTCGAAAATGCACCAGTAAATGGGCAGAACGAATGCGTCAGCCAATGCTGCGGTAATCCTGCAGCCCCTGATAGAAGAAGACAGTTGCAGGTGAATCACGCACGGGTAACTTGCAGCTAGGTTCGTCAAAAAACCCAAGGGTATACGCGCAGTCACAGCGAATAGTGGCAAAAACCGATTCTGAAAATGCGGGGGTTTTGTCTTTTTGTGCTGTATGTTAATTTGATATTGTTGCGGTGAATCCCCCTATGCGGTGGGGCTAATCAGCCATTGAATTAAGATAGTCACAGAGTGAGCGAGCCGAGGTTGGCTGACCAGAGGTTCACCGGGAGGCACCCGGCACCGTAACTTTCAAAGAAAAAATATTTCCAGTCTTCCAGATGAGATACCCCGTAGCGATTCAAGCTTCATTCGTATAAGTGTTGGGAGTAAATTCCTTTTCTAATGCATAAACCCATACTTTTTGGGATTTCATCAAGTATGAAAAAGTATGCGAGCTAATTTTTTTTAAGAAAATTCACCGTGCACATCCCCCATATGCTTGTATAAAGAATAGTGACGACTCTTTCGAAATGGTTATGTTTCCCCGATATAATATTTTGAGAGCGTGGTTTTTTGCCCCGTTCGAGACAAGCTCCCCCCTTATCGAACGGGGCTTTCTTTAGACTTTACTTAACTCTCAAAACAATATGTTAGGTATGTCACACAATAAAAACGATTACTGGAAGGGAGACCTGACATGTTTTTTGTATCGGTACCTGCGTATATTGACCAGATTGTAAGAAAAGCCGTTTGTACATCTTTTCCAAACCTCACACATAATGAATTGATGTACAGCATAAAATTTGAGTCTACTGAGCCATATACCGGAAAAATTTATTTTCACTCAAATGGCAGAGATGATGAAATCATTGGTTTCAGCATCGACACTGCCGGGATGGTGACAATAACTAATTGAATTATCCAGCCTTAAATGTTTAGTGCAATATCCTGCTCATCCTTTCATAATTTAGCTAAACATTTCATCACAGATGGGGACATTATACTGTGATAAATACTCGCAGATTTAATGTCTTGGAATTTGCTTTCGCGTGAGTACTGTAATTTCTCAATATCTATTTGTGACCGCCCCCTTTCGGTGCTCAGCTGAATGTCTAACTCGTCCCTCAAGTGCGTGTTACCGTTTTCTGGACTTTGACGTAACAAAACAACGCAGAATTTCCTTCCCGGCAATTTAAACCTGTGGTTTTTTTATGAGTTTGGATGCCAGGAATCATTCAATAATTATAAAAAAACCTCACTTCTGCTCCGTGCAGATAGTGAGGTAGCCAATCATCGGCCAACATCAGGGAAGAGAAGACCTTACATCTGTGATGGTTAATTGTTAAGTGTTTTTTAAGTGACTTAAGGCTGCCATTAGGTGTCCTTTCTACTTTGAGCCACCACTTAATCGGTTATCTATTCCATTTTCGCAAAGCGATTGAACCGCTAATTTCTTCCTATAACTCGACTCCCCCCTGCTGGCAACATCCGTTGGCTTTGTCGCTCCCGGAGGCTAAAAATGTGTGATTGGGGGTTCGAACCTAAGATGTGGCAATGCGAGGGTTGCATTAAAGAAGGTAAAATCTTGGTGGCTACCAACCTTGCGTGGGAAATCGGAACCTTTCGGCTATAGCACTGGGTAAGTATTCAAAATACGTCTCTCACGCGTTATTACGCAAAAAAGATAGTTTAAACATCATTATATCAAGCAGACTTGACGGCCTTTCTACTGCCGTTACTTTGATTGCGAGGTTAAGACCATTAGCCATGATAAGGGACTTGGGGAAGTTTTGTCAGCTTGATCCCATCGCAGAGTTAAAGCTCACAGAAACGATAGCCATCATCAAAACTCCATCAGTTTTGTCGCAAGCCATTGCGGTGAAGAAGTTTCAAGTTTGTTATTAGTTACAAGATGTTATTGAGTAAATCAAAGCTGTAGAATTTGTGTTAAGTTCTCACCTCTAATGATAAGGGAGAATCATATGGCTTCACTTTTTAATACTACTAATAAATCTGCACGGAATTACATTACTGCGTTATGGGCTGGTTTTTTAGGTGGCAATATAGCGAGTTTTGTAAAATGGGGTACAGAGAGTGTGCTTCCTCCAAGAACAGCGGATAGAGCAATCCCACCCGCCGAAATGCTTAGCGATTTTGGTTTAAAAGTTAATGAAATGGTCTACACATACTCAGGCCATATTGTTAACTGGGGTGTATCAGGGGTACATCATCTCTTCTCGATCGTTTTTGCGATGTTTTATTGTCTGGTTGCTGAAGTCTTTCCTCAGATAAAGCTTTGGCAAGGGGTCGCTTTTGCCATACTCGTTACAATCTGCTTTCACGGCATTGTGTTACCACTTGGTGGGTGGGCCCCCCCGTTATGGGACTTACCACATGATGAAATAATCTCTGAAACTTTTGGCCACATAGTTTGGATGTGGACAATTGAGGTATTCAGGAGAGATATCCGCAGTCGTATGACCAAAAAAATGGATCCAGAATTCCAATAATTATTATCTATTCCAGCAGAAAATTAAATAGGCCACCTACTGGTGGCCTATTTATTTCCTGAATATAGCACCCAGGTATGTCGATGCCTGAAGGTCACGCGCAGTGTATTTTACGCTCGGAGCAGGAGGGCAGCACTTAGAGAAAATGTTCTGATGGACTATTCATTTTCATGGAAAAGTCTCCGAACCACCGAACTCCAGATAGATTTTCGCCAGGTTCTGGAACTGATTAAAGCGGTTTTCATCCAGTGATAGTTCTGCCTGGCGGCGCTTCTCCTGAGCATCAAGCCAGAATGAGACAGGCACAGCGCCCTGGCGATATCGCACTTCATTCAGTCGCTCAGATTCCATTGCCAGCTCAAGTCCTTCATGCAGTCTTTTTTCCTGGGCCAATAACTGATTACGAAGGGACAGCTCGTCTTCGATACTGCTCATCGCTTTATATAGCGACTGCTTAAACTCCAGTAATCGCTGTTCGTAATCGTTGCGGGCAATCTTCACTTCCATGCCCTGCTGCCTCCACTCGAGAAACGGCAGCGTCAGGTTAGCACCAACGGAGCCAACAGGGTTTTGCAGGAAAGCCATCAGCGAACTGCTGCTGGTACCGAGAGAACCGGTCAGACTGAAAGCGGGATAGAATTCTGTGCGCCTGATATCAACATTGGCCAGAGCTTCACGCACCCGCCACTCTTTTGCACTGATATCGGGTCTGTGTCTCAGCACGCTAGCCGGAATGTTCGCATTAACCGGGGGCATTGCCCCTTTTGGCAACGTCATCGGTTCAGCCACGGGACTGCCTGGTGCGGCACCCAGCAATACCGCCTGCTGATTCAACGCCTGCAAACGTTCACGACGCAGCCCGGTGAGTCTGTTTTTCTGGATCAGCAAGCTTTGTCTGGCATCAACCACATCAAGTAGTGAAGCACCACCCGCCTGATGGCGGGCATTCGCCAGGCGTAGAGTTTCTTTTGCGTAGCCGATGCTCTGCTGAAGGACGCTTATTTGTTGGTTAATAAAACCAATACGCCAGTAGTTGTCACTGGCCTCAGAGAGCAAGGTTAGCCGTGCTGAGCGCAGATCCTCTTCTGTGGCCTGACTTGCCCAAATTGCGGCATCGCGCTGACGGGCTATTTTGCCCCACAGATCCAATTCATAACTGGTATTAAGGTTGCCAGAGTTGCCGTTTTCCCAGTTGTGTGAACCGTTAAGCTGTTTTCTGCTGTCTACGCCCAGCGTCGCCTTTAACCCCGGATCGTTTGTAATGCCCACTTTCTCAGCGTCAAGCCTTGCCCGGTACAGCCGTAAAACGGCTAAAGCAACGTCATTATTGCTTGCCATAACCTGGCGTAACCAGCTATCCAGCAAGGGATCATTAAATGCTTTCCAGTCAAACGACGCGGGCTCCCCGTCGGCATCGTCGCTGTACCAGCTGGCCGGATAATCCACGACAGGTGCGTGATAATCACTTTTCATTAAGTTTGCACAGCCTGCACTGAGCGTGGCAGCAATGCATAAAGCCAAAGGTGATAAAGTTCTCATAGGTTACTCGCTGGCCAATGAAGCGACCGGATCCATCCTTGCCGCCTTACGGGCGGGGAGATAACCGAAGATCATGCCGATTATTGTTGAGCAGAAAAATGCGGCTGCAGCAGCCTGCCATGAATAGATGGCGGTAAACATTCCGCCTGCCAGTGCTGTGAACAATGCGCCTGCCGCATACGATAGCGCGATGCCTAACGCACCACCAATCAGGCATACAAGCACGGCCTCAATCATAAATTGCTGCATGATATCGCTACGACGAGCTCCAACCGCCATGCGCACGCCGATTTCATGGGTTCGTTCGGTAACAGACACCAGCATAATGTTCATCACCCCAATACTCCCGATCATGAGTGAGATGCATGCAACCATAAGAATCAAAATGCTGAAAGTCATCGAAGTACTTTCAATGGATTTTCTTATCTGTTCAAAATTATAAAGCTGGAAGTCTTTAACGCCGTGGCGCTGGGTTAGCAGTTGAGATATAGCACTGACAGCTGCCTCGTTAGCTACATTGTCTTTCAGCCTGACGCTGATGCTGGTCAGAACCGGTTTACCTGCCATTCGGTACATTACCGTACTATAGGGCATCCACACGGTAATTCGGTTTGGTGCATAGCTACGATTGCTGCTCTTAGCGATGCCCACAACGCGTGCAGGCACGGAGCCGAGAAATACAATTTGCCCCAGGGCCTTTAATCCTGCCTCATCAAATAAGGCCATGCGTGCATTTTCATCGATAATCACTTCCTGCAGTGCGTTACGATCATCCCTGAACGTTGCCCCTTGCAAAATCTCAATGCCGTTTACGCGGAAATGATCTCGGCCAACGCCATTAATTGAGGCGGTTGCGGATTTTCCGCGAAAACGAATGTTGTCTGAGGCACTGATTTCCGGGCTTACGCTGTCAATAAATCCCTGCTTCGCTAGCGCCGCAGCATCTGCAGGAACCAGCGTACGAATACTTTCGGCGCTGTCGTCAAAGAAATCCTTGCCCGGATAAATGCTCACCACGTTGGTGCCCAGATCTTTAATATTCTCCAGCGTCCGCTGCTTAGCCCCTTCACCGAGCGCTACCACTGTGACCACGGCAGCGATGCCGAAAATAATTCCGGTCATGGTTAAGGTTGTGCGTAAACGATGTGCGTTCATCGCTTTAAGCGCCATTTCCAGAGATTCACGTGTACGATCGAGAAAACTTTTCCAGCGGCTTTGTTGGGTCCGGTTGGGGGGTGGCAGTATTTCCGTAGTGGTCAACCGGCTGCCGCTGTCAGAGATTATTTCACCATCACGCAGTTCAATAATTCGCTGAGCATGTTGCGCCACTTTCATATCGTGGGTCACAATCACCACGGTGTGACCCCGCTGGTGAAGTTCGCTGAGGATAGCCAGCACTTCCTGCCCGGACTGCGTATCCAGCGCACCGGTCGGTTCGTCCGCAAGAATTATCTCTCCACCGTTGATCAGTGAGCGGGCAATACTGACACGCTGTTGCTGGCCGCCGGAAAGTTCACCGGGTTTATGGTGCTCACGCCCTTCTAACCCGAGCCTGGCCAGCAATGCTGCCGCTCGTAGTCGACGCTGGTCACGTCCGCTGTTGGCGTAAATGGCAGGTATCTCAACATTGCCCAGTGCGCTGAGATCAGGCATCAAATGATAGCGCTGGAAGATAAAACCGATATGCTCACGCCGTATCCTTGCTAGCTCATCCGGTGAAAGCTGGGCGGCGTTTTGCCCGCCGATGTAATAATCTCCGCTGTCGGGGACGTCAAGACAACCCATTATGTTCATCAGAGTAGATTTACCTGAACCTGAGGCGCCGATAATCGCCACCATTTCACCGGCTGCGATGGTCAGGTTCACTCCTCTCAAGACGGTAAGCGTCTGGCCGCCATTACGATAGGTACGGCTAATGCACTTAAGCTCAATGATATTACTCACAGTACGAACCCTTCCCCAGGTGATTTTTCGCCTGGTTGCGACAGCACGACATTTTCCCCGGCTTTTAAGCCATCAAGGATTTGAATATCAACGCTGTTGGTTATTCCGGTTTTTACCTGGCGCGTTTCAAGCTTGCCGTTACCTGTCAGAACCTGCACCTGCTGCTTATTCCCGTCGGCTTTTTGCACCGCCTGAATGGGCACCAAAAGCGTATTTTTACCTTCGCCAGCAAGTAGCGTGACCTGTGCGGTCATAGCAATTCGCAGTCGGTTTTCCGGGTTAGGCACGTCCAGAAGCGCGTTGTAGTAGACAGAAGCATTTGAGGTGCCGGAGCCTGATGCCGAACTGTTGCTGGCAAGAGTGTCGTCTTTCATTACGGATTCTGGCGCCAATTCAACGGTGCGCAATATCGCGTCATACTCTTTGTCCGGTTCCGAGAAAATGGTGAAGCGTGCTTTTTGACCAATGGAAATACGTGTGATATCGGCTTCAGAGATCTGCGCCTTAATGGTCATGACATCCAATCTTGCGAGCTTGATAATAGTGGGTGCGCTCTGACTGGAGTTAACCGTTTGTCCTTGCTGTGTAACAACTGCGATAACGATCCCGTCCATAGGAGCTATGACTCGTGTATAGCTCAGGTCGACTTTTTTCTTATCTACCTCTATCTGCGCTTGCACCAGTCGTGCATTTAGCGACAGTAGCTCCGCACGGGTGGTAGCCAATGTTGCTTCTGCGGACTCAAAATCTTCACGTGAGCTGGCTTCTTCGTTAAGCATCTGTCGCTGCCGTTTATAACGAAGTTCTGCCTGTTTCAATAGTGCCTGCTTAGCTTGCAGGTCTGCTTTAACCACGTTGAGCGCTGCTTCTGCGTTACGTAAATCATTACGCTGCGGCACATCGTCAATGTCCGCTATTGGCTGCCCTTTAGTGACGTGATCGCCAGCCACAACTTTCAGTGATTTAACCTGGCCTGAGACCTGAGCACCAACGTTAACGCGCTCTATCGCGTCAATTCGCCCGGTAGCCAGTACTGAATTTTCGATATCCCCTACGCGTACTGGAGCTGTGACATATTCTGCGACCGGCGGGCTACGTAGGAAGAAGAGCAATGCAGTGATAAGAACAAGTAGTAGTACAACAGCAAAAATGACGACGCTACGTGAAGCGGGTTTCATTAACATTGTTCGAGTTTTCCATAACTATAAAAAGCTTGATGCCAGATACCATAATGCCATCGACAGCCTCTACTGGAGTTAAATATTGTCTGTTTACATCATTGCAGTTATCCACTTATCTACAGGTTAGATCCAATAATAAGATCCAAAATAGATCATCTAATAGATCAAAAGAGATCCCCGAGCATCTGCAAGCCTTGTCCCATAAGGGCTCAACCCACATTGTTAACCACTATAAATAGTATTTTAACCTCTATAGAGAGTGATACAACCACTGTAGACAGCATACCAACCTCGCTGGCGAGCAACTAAAAACCACTACAGTCAGTAAACTATCATTGGAGAAGTACATAACTTTTCCCCGAGGCGACCTAGTTAAATTTATAAAAATTATAATATTTCTCCTAAACAATCTCATGCTGCAGCATTAATGGTCACAGGTTAGTCACAGCGTTGCTTTTCGATTGTGACCGCCAAGTGGATCCTAACACTCAAACTTAACTCCCTGTTTTTAAAGTTATCCTAAGCTTAGATCCAATAATAAGATCCTTATAGACCCTTTAAGACCCTAAGAGATCCCCGTTCTCTCGCAGGCCTTGTCCTATCTGGGCTGAACGGTGATCGTTAACCGCTATAGTCAGTAAAGCAACCACTGTAAAAAGCAAACTAACCACTATGACCTGTGGTAAAACCGCTATAGTGAGTGTTAGTATCCACTGTATTGTGTACAGCAAGTCTCTTATCCACATTCATTGTGAGAGCTGATAATGTCTGAAAATGAGCCTAAAAACATAGAGATAGCTAAAGCATTCTCTGAAACTGACAAGCGAACAGGTGAACTTGTTACTCTGGTTCCTAACAGCAATAACACTGTTCAGCCTGTTGCGTTGATGCGGTTGGGCTTATTTGTTCCTACCCTGAAGTCCACGGCACGAGGACGTAAAGGTCAGATGAACTCAATGGATGTCACCTCTGAGCTTAAGCAGCTCTCGATCGTTAAGTCTGAGGGATATGAGAACATCAAGATAACCGGTGCCCGGCTTGATATGGATAATGACTTTAAGACTTGGGTTGGGATCATACATGCCTTTGCCAAGCACAAGGTCCTGGGAGACTCTGTATACCTTCCGTTTGTAGAATTCGCTAAGCTGTGTGGGATTCCATCCGCACGCTCTTCTGCGAAGCTCAGGGCGCGTCTGGAGGCGTCTCTTGAACGTATCGCCACTAACACCCTATCGTTTTCAAACAAAGAAGGTGATTACTACGTAACTCACCTTGTTCAGTCAGCAAAATACAGCCCGAAAAAGGATGCTGTTGAGTTGCAGGCGGATCCTAAGATCTTTGAGTTGTATCAGTTCGATAAGAAAGTCCTTCTGCAGCTCCGGGCTATCAACGAGCTCTCCCGCAAGGAGTCTGCGCAGGCTCTGTATACGTTCATTGAAAGCCTTCCGACAGACCCAGCTCCAATTTCGATGTCACGCCTGCGTGCCCGCCTTAATTTGACCTCGCGAGCCATCACTCAAAACGCGACTGTACGCAAGGCCATGGAGCAGTTAAAGGCTATTGGTTATCTTGATTACACAGAGGTTAAGCGTGGCAAGGCAGTATATTTTTGTATCCACTATAGGCGGCCAAAGTTACGCCCTGCGCAAATTCCTACGGGCATAGGTGATGATGTTTATGATGTAATCGATGAAGAAAACGTCATTGATATCCCGGCAGAGAAGGTTGCTGATTCAACAGCACCTCGGGAGATGGTAATGCTGACTAAAGAAGAACTTGAGTTGTTGGAACAGATTCGCCAGACAAAGAAATAAAGTTGGTCTCTTGCTGTTAATTGGCCTAAAGCCTGCTGAAGTAATGGCAGGCTTTTTCATATCCACTATAGAAAGCTGACTAACCACTGCGGTGAGCAACCTATCCACTGTAATCAGTAAAAGCTCCCATCACGTAATATCCTATCCACTGTAGGCTGCATTCATTACTCTCTATAGTGGTTATTAAGATGATCTCCTCTAACCCCCCTAGTACTTACTAACCTGAAACACCTTATCTGGTAAGGGTCAGTGGTTACTAACTTATTGATGGATTCTTGAAGTTTCTCACTATAGTGGTTTCTACTACCCACAGTGGATATTTCAATTTTAGGTGTTTTCTTCTCTCCTTAGTGGATATTACTCTCTGCAGTGGTTGTTCCTCTCCATAGTGGTTTGAGTGTCGTTACTCGCCACAGTGGATAGTTCTCTCTATAGTGGATATGCACATTAGGCAGAGATATGCCTGGCAAAAGTTTTAGCCTGTTTTGAGACAGTGTCACTTTTGGGACCAGATAGTGAATATTTTCAGCGAACGATCGGGAGTGAGAAGAGAAAATGAAATACCTTCTTGGTGACAGCGAACAGAGCATGCTTAAAGCAACTGACACCAACAAATCGGGTGGTCAAGTATGTCAGTAAAACGCTTTTCTAGAATTTAACGCGCATAAGGTCACTGAAACGTGTCGTGTACGCAGGGGATAACATTTGGCGTTTCATCTCCCATGACTTTTGGATGCCCTGGCCGGCGAACCATACGCGCCCTTTTCCGCTGTGATTGATCCCATCGAGTACTGCCATAAGTTGTTCACTGTTAGACCTTGGTCTGTTTTCATCAAACAAACCTAGCTGGGCCACACCCTGACTGTAAAAGTCACCAAGCATTACTCCACATTTTTGAAACCGGTGGCCGTCCTGCCATATGGCATCCAGGCATTGAGTGGCCGCAGCTACGATATCCCGGCTGTCCTGAGTGGGGATCTGAAGCTTTGTGCCTGCTGTTTTTCCAAAATAGACTTCGTTTACGGCAAATGGGCTTGTTTTAACAAATGCTGAGATATGTCGGCAATACTGACGTTCGCCACGGAGTTTCTCTGCGGCACGTACTGCATGACTACAGATCGCCTCCCGCATTAAATCGTATTCTGATACGCGATCACCGAATGACCTGGAGCAGACTATTTGCTGTTTTGTCGGTGCAAATTCTTCCAGCTCCAGACAGGGTTCGCCGCGCAGCTCCCGGACAGTGCGTTCCAACACAATATTGAAGTGTTTCCGTATCAGCGGTGTGGGAGCATCAGCTAGCTGCAATGCCGTTTGAATTCCCAAATCATTTAGTTTTTTAGAAATCCTCCGCCCCACTCCCCATACGTCAGCGACCTCAACCAAGTTCATCAGTTTGCGCTGACGGGCAACCAATGATAAATCAACGACACCGCCAGTTTTTGTCCACTTTTTGGCGGCATGATTCGCCAGCTTTGCCAGCGTTTTCGTCGGACCGATGCCTACGCCAACGGTAAGTCCTGTCCATTTGAGAACCTTCGCCCTGACCTCCCGTCCGAAATCCTCCAGATTTTGACAGTTGCTGACGCCTTGCAGATTTATGAAAGCCTCATCAATCGAATACACTTCGACAGCTGGAGCCATTTCTTCAAGTACGGTCATTACTCTTGAGCTCATGTCTGCATAAAGGGCGTAGTTACTGCTGAAGGTAATAATGTTGTTCCGTTCGAAGAGCGCTCGCATCTTAAAAAAAGGCTCGCCCATTTTGATACCGAGTCTTTTTGCCTCTGCACTTCGGGCAATGACACAGCCATCATTATTGCTAAGCACTACCACTGGTTTTCCCTTCAGGTCAGGCCTGAATACTGTCTCACAACTGGCATAAAAGCTGTTCACATCAGCAAGGGCAAACATTACTGAAACCCGTTTATGCTAAAAGTGACTACGCCAAACACTTCTAACTCGTCGCCGCCGTCATGCAAAACGATGGGTGGAAAGTCAGGATTCATCGGAACGAGCTGTACTACGGGGTGCAAACAAAGGCGTTTTACGGTGTACTCCCCCGCCAGTGACGCAATTATGATGTCGCCGTGCTTTGCCTCAAGGCTTCTATCCACTACAAGCAGTGACCCTTCATAAATACCCGCGTCAACCATGCTCATTCCTGTGGCCATTACAAAGTAAGTAGCTGCCGGGTGATTTACACAAAGCTCATTTAGATCAATCCCTTTCTCAATATAATCTTGCGCCGGTGAAGGAAATCCAGCCTGCACTTTATCCTGAAATAAAGGAATCAAACACATCAAAGGGTCAGTTGCTGGGTAAAAGATATTCATAGTACACACTCATCAAATACTGTTTATGCATACAGTATAATCATGGGCTCTTAAACTTGTGAAGAGCTGCGCCCAAGAAAAGTCTTAGGGTGCTGATCACCAAGGAAACAAATAATTTTGATTTAGAGTCTTGCTGCTCATAGACGCCAATGTGTAAGTATTCCTGCAATGCACGGCATTCATTGTGTACGTGTGAAGTGATAAGTATTACTTCACATGTAATAATTACTCGATATTACTTCACATTTAACTTTTGTGAGTTATTATTTACGAAATACTACTTTTGATGTCACGGGTGACAAATGATCACGATTATTGGATGCAATAAAGGTGGGGCCGCGAAAACTACAACTGCAGTCAATATTGCTGTGGGTTTGGCGTTATCTGGCAAGGATGTTTGTCTGGTTGATGCTGATGTTCAGCGCTCTGCCTCCAGGTGGTATGCAGAACGCGAAGCCGCGGGTCTTACCCCTTCTATCACCCTGATTGAGAAAAGAGACAATATTTCTCAAACATTGAGAAGCCTTGATGAGAAGTTTGATCATGTCATCGTGGATGTTGCCGGCCGAAACAGTCGGGAGCTGATTACAGGTGGAACGGTAGCTCATCAGATCATTGCTCCGCACCAATGTTCTCAGTTGGATCTCGATACCATGGTTGAGCTTCAGCAGCAGTTAGAAAGCATGCGGGATTTAAATCCTGAGCTGAAAGCATATTGCTATCAAAGTATGGCCACTACGAATCCGCTCCTTCAGGGAAATGAACGCCATGAGTTTCTGGAATATGTCCGAGAATTTGAAGGGCTGATCCCTTTGACCGCAACGGCATGTTACCGAAAGGTTTACCGTGATGTGATGTCTGAAGGTAAGTCTGTTCTGGAAACGTCTAATGAAAAAGCCAAGGCTGAAGTTCTGGCTCTGTTGAATGAGGTATTTTAATGGCTTTAAAGAAACCCCCTTTCACCAATCGGCGCATAGTAACTGAAGCAGAGGCCGATGCTCTGGCGAACAGACTGGCAGACCGTCCCTATGGCGATGAGAAAGTAGTTGCTGAACCTGTACCAGAAATATTGACCAGGACAACCATTTCTCTGCCTCAGAATACATTGCGTGAAATTGAAGACCTGGCGTTGCATAACAAACGCGTCGGTATTGCGCCTAAAAGCGTGAGCGCTATCATCCGCGATGCTCTGGACGCATACCTCAAGAAAGTATGATTTCATACTTATTCAGCACTGGGCTTCTTTCGAAGTCCAGCGCCCTCCCCTTCTGAAATCACTCATCATCTAATAATTCACACTTCACACTTCACACTTCACACTTCATCATTATGCTTCCCGACTTCTTCCGTTGCGGATTTAATGAAAGAGCAAGAATGGTGCTAGGTTTCAGATAGTAAAACTGTTTGGAGCATACATAACCTCATAAGTACTTGGCGATCAGCAGATTCAATCTCCAGTATTACGTAATAATTCATACTTATGATTGCCGCGAAGGTTGATTCCGGGAGATTTGACTTAGAATATGACCTCATACCTCAGTTCAATTTGCTAAGGTCGACCAGAACGTGTTGCAGTGAACGGACCTCATAATCAGTTCGATATGCATCGCTCTCATCGATAGAATCATACTGAATAATTCATTATTCATATTTATTACTTCCTAAGTGTGAGCTATGAAAACTATACGCTTCAGCGTAGTGAGAAATGTTGATTGGCGATTTCACGAAGAAGCTTCAAGCGGCAATGAGCGGGGCCTGCTGGCAATGGCGAAATCTATACGTCGTAATACTGATGATTTAGCAAGTAGCACTTATGAAGTAATACTTGTGGTAAGGTTCTTTCTCATTTCTATGGTCCTTTGGTGAGCTGAGGCACGTAACACCATTGTGAGTTATGAAGATAATTGCATAAGTACTACTTCATACTAATTTGTGGCATGCGCTCCGGATATCAGAAAAGGAGGGGTAGCAATTTCTGGCTTGAAAGCTAATCATCAGTCATCATCCTCAAGCCCACGAAGTCAGTGCTATATCGGTTGATAATAACTGCAAAATTCATACTTATGAGTTCATAATTAGCACTTGTGATATTTAGGTTGAATCTTGTTGTGGTAACCTGATGTCAGCCAATAAAGATAATGCTAGGAAATCTGCGGGCAGCGGCTGCAATTTTGGTTGAGAAAAAACTTCATCCTTGTGAAGTATGATTTCATAAGTATCAAAATTTAAGTTACTCATTGTTGCGTGAGTGATCATGCAATACATCTCACATCTCACATCTCACATCTCACATCTCACATCTCATATCTCATATCTCATATCTCATATCTCATACTTAAGGTTCCATCTTACCTGCATTCGCAATTGCCAGAGGTGGATAGCTGCTTAATAAGTTGGCAGTTTGCAGATACGATAAGTGTGTTTGAGAGCAACTTTGTGCGCGGTTAGGCATTGATAAGAAGAGTATCTCTGTCCAATACGGCGATTACCAGGCTGTAGGGCAGGGGGAGAGCCAGATAACTTTTCATCATTTGAAACTTTATCTCATTACTTCATCTTCGCACTTCAGTGTCATGGTGGTGGTTAGGGTATTTCTATATTTTCCAATACTTCCGACCTGCCTTGTTTGTTTTATTACTTTCCTTAGCCTTTGCCTCTTTTGAATGCGTCCCCTGACGGGCTAGGCTGTCGTGAACAGAGCCAGCAGGCTGTCCATGCCCTCCGGGCTTCCATCCCTGACGCAACACCACGCTTACAGCGGCCACGGGCCGCGCCGCTTCCACCGCCCTGCGATAAACCCGCAGGCCGTTGTCGGGCAACGGCGATTCGCTGCCGCTCACCGGCGTTGCGTTGGTATCCGCTACAACCCTCTTGGTGCCGTCTCTCCAGTTAAGTCCCTTTCGCCGGGGCTGACCAAAACACAGCCGCTGTCGCCCGTCCAGGGTAAATGTACGCCCCCAAAACTTTTCCTCGTTCCTCAGAAAACTTTCGTGTTCGCCCCGGACGTTCGCCCTCGTCGGTGTTTTTTCGCCCTTGCGGCGGAGGAACTCAACTGGAGATGTGGAAACACCCAGCCAGAAATTCAGCCGGATACCACAAAACGTCAAGGTCGCGACAAAGCGAATCTAACCGAAGATATGGGCTAAAAGCCCTGAAAGATAAGGAGAGTCATCATGGCAGAACGTGGAATTAACAAAGTCATCATCGTGGGCAATCTGGGGCAGGCACCGGAGCTGCGCTACATGCCAAACGGCGGTGCGGTGGCTGGTATGACGCTGGCCACCTCTGAACAATGGCGTGACAAGGTCACCGGCGAACAAAAAGAAAAAACCGAATGGCATCGCGTGGTGGTGTTCGGAAAGCTCGCTGAGATTGCCGGTGAATACCTGACCAAGGGCGCAAAAGTCTACATCGAAGGTCAGCTGCAGACCCGCAAGTGGCAGGATGCGCAGGGCATCGACCGCTACAGCACGGAAATTGTGGTCAAGGCTAACGGCACGATGCAGATGCTGGGCAGCGCAGCAGGGCAGGGTAACCGTCCGTCGGGTGACGCAGGGGGTTCACAGGCTCCGGCCAATGCCCCGTCCCATTCCGGCGAAGCGGCGGCTGACCCGAAACCGGCAAAAGCCGCGCGTGGCAAAAAAGCCACCAAAATGGCACCGGCGCAGCAACCCGCACCGCAGGGGGGAGAATTCCCGCCGGTTGATTTTGACGATGATATCCCGTTCTAGCGTGACCTTCGACATTAACCGCCCCGCATTTGCGGGGCATAACAGGGAGTACCGAATCATGGGAAACAACCATCACGTTCTGCTGCCGGACGACACATTTACCCGTAAACAGGCCGAAGCTGTCGCCGCCGCTTACGACAATGTTGCTATCGAAGACGGTCAGAGGGCGAATTTCCGTCTGGTTGTGCGTCACCGCATCGGTGGGCAGATGGTCTGGCGGGCGTGGAATTATGAGCCTGAAGCAGGGGGAGGTCTTAAAAGATACATCATCAGATGTGGTGTGAGAAAGCAGTGAAAGGCAGTGAGGTGCCGGACGTATGAGGCGTCCGGCAGACATAAATCAACACTTGAGGTACTAACTATGTCAGTTACCGAGTCTAAAGCAGTTTCTAAAGCGAGTAAATCCACCCGCCGTCCTAAAAAAGCCGCCGTTACCGAGGCCGTCGAGCAGGCGCTGGCGAACGCGCCGGTAGAAATGGTGCCGGTCCGTCAGCTGGTTCACATAGGGCAGAACGTGCGCAAACACAAGCCAGATCCGGAGAAGTTGCAGGAACTGGCGGCAAGCATCCTGTCCGTGGGTGTCCTGCAAAATCTGGTGGTGTGCCCGATGCCTGACGGCATGCTGGGTGTGGCTGCCGGTGGACGCCGCCTGAGTGCATTGCATCTGCTGCTCGGGGCGGGATCGCTTACCGCTGACTATCCGGTGCCGGTGAAAATCGTTGAGCATGGCATGGCAATGTATGTGTCCGAAACCGAGAACAGCAAGCGCGAAAATATGCACCCCGCTGACCAGATTGCGGCCTTCGCCAAAATGAGCGAAACCGGCGACACGGCGGCGCAGATCGGCAGCGTGCTGGGGTACACCACAAAGCATGTACACAAATGCCTGCGTCTGGCAGGAATGGCTCCGGCATTGCTTGCTGAACTGGCTGAAGACAGTATCAACCTCGATCAGCTGCAGGCGCTGTCTGCCACCGAAGACCACGAACGCCAGCTGGACGTCTGGAAAAATGCTTACGGCATTTACCGCACGCCGAGAGAGCTGCGCGACGCTGCGGTAATGAAAGAAGTGGCTGCTGAAGGGAACAGTTGTCTGATGTTCGTCGGCCGTGACGCTTACGAACAGGCGGGCGGCGGGTTTACCGTAGACCTCTTTACTGACGAAGGCTTTATACGCGATACCGTTTTATTAGCCACGCTGACCCGCGAAAAACTGACCGGCATTGCGGAGTCTGTTGCGCAGGCTGAGGGCTGGTCGTGGGCTTTGGGACGCCCCGATGGCATCAGCACTTACGGGGAAGATGCGGAAAACTACCTGCTGCTCAAACAGCCTGAACCGGTGATGACCGGCGAAGAGCAAGCCCGCGTTGATGCGCTTTATAAGCAGCTGGGTGAGCTATCAGAACGCAGCGAGCAGGATCAGGCCGACTTTGAGGCGATGGATTATGCCGAAGCAAAATGTCAGGCCGAAATTAAAGAAATTGAGGGGGATGCGGCGATCCGTGCGTGGTCTGATGATGTTCGCGCAAAAGCCGGTGTGGTGGTATCGCTGTCGCGCGGTGAACTGTCCGTTCGCCGTGGCGTCATGAAGCGCTGCGACCTGCCGGAGATTGTTGGTGATACTGATAAAACCGGTGTTAATCAGCATCTGAGCAGCATCCGCACGGAAGATATTGACGCCGCGCAGGAGAAAAAATCCCTGTCAGCCGTGTTGGTGAAAAGCCTCTCCAGTGAACGTACATTAGCAGTCCAGGCCGCGCTGGCAGAACAGCCGGACAAAGCGCTGGTGATGTTCGTTCACGATTGCCTGACGTCCACTTTTGACCATCACGGTCGCTATGTACCGAAAAACTTCACGGTCACCCTGCATCCTAAAACGTCTCAGATGCTCGCCAATGCCCCGACATCTGAAGACAGTCTGGCCATGCAGCACCTCAATGCTATTCACGCATCGTGGCAGGCTATTTTGCCGGAAGGTTGGCACGACAGCTGGAAATGGTTGCTGTCATGGAATACGCAGACGCTTATTGATGCGATGAGCTATTGCCTTGCCCGAACGCTGGACGGGGCATCAGAACGCCTGAGTCATAAAACGGGTAAAGCGGGGGAACGACTTGAGCCGGTTGAAGCAGTGCTGGGTTTCACGCTGCGCGACTGGTGGTTGCCGACTAAGGCCAATTTCTTCGGGCGTATCGGCAAAGAGCAGATTTCTGACAGCTTGTCTCAGGCTGGTCTGGAAGGGGCATCGCGTGACGCTCTCAAGATGAAGAAGGCCGAAGCTGCCGGGCTGGCTGAAGACAAAATTGTACTAACCAGCTGGGTGCCGGATTGCCTGCTACCGGTGGCAGACGAAGTGGCTCCACCGCAGGAAAGTGACGCCTTCACTGAGACAGACGCTGCAGCCTCAGACACTGAAACGCAATCCACCCATATTGCCGCCTGACAGGAGATGCCGCTCCGCAAGGGGCGGCAGTAACGACATGACCCGATGTAATGAATTATCGTTTGCCGAGTTACACGCGATGAACGGCAGTGAACTGGAGCAGTACGCAGAGCGCGGTGAGGCTTCCCGTAGCGACCTGAGCCGTGGCGTTGTCCATCAGCTGCACCTGTCCGATAACTGGCTGTGCGACATGGAGCACCGCTGTGAGTTTGGTACCGGTGCGCCGGTAAACATCAGGCTGACCCTGAAATCTCACCCGCAGGTTGTGGTTTGCCTGACCAGCAGCAGCGACGACGTGCCGTTCTGGCAGATGCATTTGCCGTTTGACGGCGGGGCATCGGTGGCGTGGCTTTGCTGCAGCGAAACGTTTGAGCCTTCGCTGATTTTTGATGCCCTTCGCACACTTGGAACGCTGGTTGCCACCGGACTGAACACCCCTGAGCAACTGGCTGCGACGCTGCGAAAAAATGGGGGTGCAGTATGATCCCCCGTCACCTTTCGTTAGTGCCCGTGAATCCGTTTCAGGCTGCTGCGCTGCAGGCCATCATTGATGTGGAAGACGGTCGGCGCCGGCGGGGACAGTATCCTTATGCCGTGGCGTTGCTCCGCCAGCTGCGCGGCGGGGAGGCGGGACGCATCAGTGCAACAGACGTGCGCCGAGCTGCCTCAAACTACGATCCGAAAGACCGTGCCGGTGAACCGAAAGAACGCTATCTGGCTGCGCTCGATAAACTGGTGGAAAGCCGTGGCAGCGTGTGCCCGCTGCCGCTGTCGGGCTGCGCGGTCGGACAATATTTCCCGCAAACCGGTTATCGTCTGAGTGAACGTCAGAACCGCCGATGGGATGCCAGCTACAGCCGCAGGGAAAAGCTGCAAGAAAAGGCGCGGCAGCAAAAGCGCAGGCGCTATCAGACTTCCGTGGCACAGGCTGAAATCGAGCTGGCATTTGTGACCCCAACAGGGCTGGAAGCATGGTACAAACGGCAGGAAAAGCGGGGTATTTATGACGATGACCTGACGGACATGTTAGCGGCGTGGGGCGGGCGTTTTACCCGCCAGCAGGGCGAGATATTTTACTCAGGTCAGCCGTTGCGGGCGATTCTTGATAATATAAACGATGAACTAGGAAAACGGCCAACGGCAGTGCAGTGGTTTGATGCTCTGCTATTGTCAAACAGGCTCACAGTCCGGGGTAAGAGCAGGTGTGCTGAAGATGTCAGTCTTTGTTCTGTAGTCAGGTAGACTTGTACAAAAGGAAGTTACTCTGAGAGCGAAAGAAGCCGCAATACAAGGGCGTACAAGAGATCAATTTATCATTCAGATAAAGGAAATTATCATGTTTGTATTAGTAGTTATTCTAAATTTACTCGCAGTAGTGTATTGCAGTATCCGGTTTAGTAAATCGGGTAAAAATTACTTATACATGGTTATCGCACTGCTTTTAACTGCAGCCACAATAACATTTAGATTAGTCGGCATTATTTAGCCTCACCTGTTCCTCACTTATTATCGCCGTGGCTCCCGTTGCGGCATTTTTTATCTGACACATCCCAGTTTCCGGTGGCCGTCCCCACCGGGGCGCAAACGCTAATGACGTCGTGTTGCTCCACAACATGGTGTTAACGGCACTGTCCTCTTTTCCCTTTTTATTCTATTGCCCTGATTATTTCTCAAAGTTAGCGCCAATGCCGTGCCCGCACTGTAGACGTGCCGACTCGCCTGCAAGCAACTGTCATGTGTGGTGGCTATGAGATCGAAATTAGTTGTGGGTACAACCATTCCTGGCAGTTTTGAGCGATGAACGGAGGTTTGGCTGATACAGTAACTGTTAGCTATCGTCCTGCTAACCGGCCTTATCCGGCATTGAGTTTTACACCGTTGCAGAATGCGCTTCGTCAGAGATAATAAACTCAGGGCCATAGCTCACAGGGAAGTTTACTGATCTGGCAATAAAGCACACTTTATGGATCTCATGGTGAATAGCCATTGCAGCATCAATATCAGTACCGGCTACGACAGTAATTTTTGGCCTGAGTACGGCTGACAGGAAGCGGCCAGCGCCATTTTTTAACACCTCTCCTGTTGCTACCGGCGAATCCTCATAATCCATTACAGTGATGCCCGCATCTGATGCTAGATGTAAATACCACAGCATGTGACATGCAGAAAGAGAGGATATAAGCAGGTCTTCCGGATTCATTTTACCAGGGTCACCACCCAGTATCGGGTCATTAGAACAATGTATTATTTCCTTTCCAGCGATAGAAATATCCCATGTCCGGTCATATGAACGATAACCTGTTGTCCCTTTGCCCAGATTTCCTGTCCAACATATATGTGACGAATAACTGTGTTCCATAAATTTCCCGCTCCAGTTCTTAATGTCTGCTCGTTAGCAATACACTCTCAGTCGGCCAATGAAATAAATATTTATCTGCTTTTGAGATTCTTACCACTCTATCTTCTCTACGTTTAGTCACTCTCAGATGAAGCACGACTTACCGTAAATCATTATCAAAGTGCTTATACAGATGGTATAATGGTATACCATTATACCATCAAGTAAAGTAGGTTTTATGAGTTCGGTTATTCTTTCGACCGCGGACATGCTTGTTTTTGAGCTAAAAAATTTAATCAACAACGGCTCGCTGCAGGACGGTGATCGTCTAGTGGAAAGAGACCTCGCCAGCCAGTTTTCTGTCAGCCGCATCCCGCTGAGAGAAGCAATCCAGAAACTTGAGAGGGAAGGCTTAGTTGACGTTTACAGAAACCGCGGAGCCGTCGTCAGGACGCTTACCGTTCACGATGTTGACGAAATTTATCAACTCCGTGCTTTACTGGAAGGTGATGCTATTTTTCAGAGTCTTCAATACATGGATTCAGAAACGCTTACGCGGGCAGAGCTTGTTCACAAACTTCTTGGTAGCGTCAGCGAATCAACACAACAGGGGCAATACAACCGGGAATTTCATGAGCTGTTATACCGTAAGTGTAAAAATCAGCGCCTGCTGAAAATGATAAATGGATTACGAGCGCAGATTGAAAGATATGAACTATTGCAGCATCGGTTACTGTCTGAAACACTCAAGTTTCAGGATGAACATGAGCATATTTTAAACGCCTGCCTGCGGGGTGATCCCGCTGCTGCTCGCGACTTTACCGTTGAACATATTCTTTCTGCCGGGCTGATTCTAAAAAGCTATATGACCAATCGGTAATCCAGGGAGCTGCTGCTCGCGATAAAAATCCAAACGGCAGAGCGTTTGCAGGATCCGCTTCTGGCACTCAGCTGCCCTAACAGTAAAGAGGGCAGTTATGAGCGAGGATCGGACATTACGGACCAGTTGAATTTGATTCAAACGGCGAGACCTTAATTACCAAGTCAACCCTAACGACCAGGCCGGTAGCATGCCTTCTAACCTCTTTTACCTCCAACTATACATTTTGATTATTCTATCCAGTGTCAGTAACCAGGAAGTGGCAACGTCGATTTGGCCGCACCGACCGGAGTTAATTAGTCACAAAGCAGAACAGCCTGCTATGTTGCACATATTAGTGGCAGCCGAGCTTCAAGGAGTTTATATGAGCAAATCGCATGACATCGTCGTTGGGTTCCGCCGCGCGGAAGAAAATGATGTAGAATTAGTTCGTGAGATAGTACTTGAGGCCTATTCCAAATGGATTTCGGTCATTGGTCGTGAACCGACCCCGATGAAGGCCGATTTCAATAAAGTCGTCCGTGAGCATGACATTGACCTAGCCATTGTTGCAGGGGATGTCGTCGGCCTCATCGAAATATGGCTCCATGCTGATCATCTTTGGATAGAAAATGTTGCGGTACATCCCCACCGGCAAGGAATTGGAATCGGCCGGAGATTACTGTCGCATGTTGAAAGTAAAGCAGCTCAAGCTAAGATTGGGGAAATTCGCCTGCAGACGAACGAAGCATTCGAGGCCAACATTGCATTATATGCGGCGCTAGGATATGAAATCGATAGACGTGAAAAATTCATGGGTGGAAAGACTGTCTTTATGAGCAAAAAATTGTAGCGGTTACTAAAACTGCACCCGAAATAAAGATTTCTTGAATCATTTTAAGGTGCGTAACTACTCAGGTCTATCCGCTAAAGGTTCAAGGGGAAACTATGAGCGAATAGCGGACCGAAATTTTATGGCCAGCACAGTTTTGTTGTATCCACACTGCCTAGGACTTCACCAGAAAAGGCGATAGAAAATTCTCTACTTCTCGTTTTCCAATTCCTAGGGTAAAGCTGACCCCTGCATTTTTTAAAATTCTGAGTCCTTCTCCGCAGTTTCTAGGATGAGGGTCTTCAATGGCTACATAGACATGGCGCGGTTTTAGCTCAGCAATTGTCAAGGCACAGGAAGGGGTTCTTCCTTGATAGGAGCAGGGTTCAAGTGTGACAAAGATTTCACATTCACCAATTGGAACCATTAGTTTTGAAATGGCGTCAATCTCTGCGTGATGATGGCCTGGAAGTTGAGTGAAGCCTTCGGAAACTACCTCCCGTTTATGTACAATCACGCATCCAACAGGTGGGTTTGGTCTGCAGCCAGGTAGCGCTTGGCGTGATTTTTCAAGCGCTAACAACATGAATTCTAAATTTTCGCTCATCCGCTTTCATGCCCTAATATGTAAATCACAGGCTTACGATTTTCAAATCATCCGGCATGAATGTCCATTATTTAAATCAATTAACTCGTACTGACCTTTTGATACTTCCGCTTTTGGCATACTGCTGCCTGTTGCAAGGAACGCATGTCAGCTATGAGTTCAACCGATGGATACAACACACTAATTGGCCATACACTTTCAAAATTAACAGATATCAAAACGCATAAAAGTAATGCATATATAGACAGTATTCTTAGTTAAGGGGCAATCGCTACATGAGCCGTGACAGATATAATCTATCCATAGCAGTATTCGTTTTGCTTATAAAAGGGGATGAACTCTGTATGCTCCGAAGACCTAATACGGGCTGGATGGATGGTTGCTTTAGCTTACCTGCCGGTGGCTTAGAAAAAGGTGAAACACTCTCTACCGCTGCCGTCAGAGAGCTAAAAGAAGAGGCAGGGGTGCACGCAATTCCTTCAGAATTGACCTTGTACATACCATGCATGTGTGGACGGAAAACCGTTCATGGGTAGGGCATTATTTTATCTGCCGAGAATGGGGTGGTGTACCTTTCCTTGCAGAACCTGACAAGCATGCCGAAGTAAGCTGGAAGAAAATGTCGAATCTGCCAGAAGAAACAATACCCTATGTAAGGCAGGCTATTGAAGCCATTAGTGCTGATGAGAGTTACTCAGAATGTGGCTGGGACATATGTAAGTAACCTCTGCTACGTAGCAATATTTCCGCTCCTCAGTCAGTATGCGTATGACAAAGGGATGCTACGAGCGAACAGCGGACGTCACGCACCCCTGCTAACATTAGCTCTGAGCAGATATCCGACGACTTGGGGGAAACAACTATCAAAAAATGATTGGCATGCATCATGTAGGACGATAGGTTATTTCCGAGCTCAGTCCCGGAAAATAATTGCGGGTTTATGGGTAATACTGGCAAGGCCTGGATGAACGAGTGCGCCCGGGTCAGCCACATCCAGGAGGCTATATATTAAAATAGCCGCAACCCAGCTTATTAAAATTCATTAAAACGCCTGTTAGTTATCCGGTTCTTTAAACCATACTCTGAAGTATTTAGGCTTAAGGTAGTTACTCCCCTTCGGTCCAATATTGTTTTGCATAATCATTTCAATGCTTATTATTTAAATGCTGTCGTCTTTAGAATCGAACCAAGGATTTTAATCAGCGGTTGAACCACTGGACGTGTGGTAATGAATATCGTGAAATTTAATCATTCTCTCCACCTTTTATTATATGCTCAAGCTACATCAATTATCTCTTTAAGACGTTTGTGGACTTCACATGCAGTAAGAAAGTCGGAATGAACTTCATTCATAACCATCTCACCCCGACTGTTTTCCAATGCGATGCAGTATAAATACCTATTGGGAGCGTCCCTCCCTGTACTTACAAAGAATTTCACCACAACGATGTCTGCACCCTTACGATGCCTACTTATGGCCAACAACGTGTCACATGGCTGACCTAAACTTGGTTTAATTGAACTCGCCAATTCCGGCAGTGAATGGGACGGGGCGAGTTTCATTACTAAGGATTGATGTGAAAATGCGGTAAAGCCAGCCTTCAAAGGTTCATGTTCTGAGGTCTGAGCGGGTTTATTAACTTCCATATTCCTGTCTCTCCAATATAATATTTCTTGAGTTACTTTTAATGAAGTTTAAAGTTAATTGTTTTATAGGTTATGCTCAATCGCGCCGATAGGCGATAAAAATGTTCTACGAAAAATCCTGTTTTTCAGCCACATTGTACCTCACTTAAATTATTTTAATTTTATCTTCTTGTTCACGTCTCCGGCGTGACTTTGCCTAAAGCTAACGGTCAGTAACGGTGTTTTGATCGTCTTATTCAAGGATAAGTAATATGAAGTGTTTCGTTTATGGCGGTGGAGAACTTGATTTTAGTATCAAAAAATCCCCGAGGTTTTTAGTGGGACGTGAATGCATTTTCGCGTTATGAGCAGAGGAAGGCACAGCCGCATCCGTTGATTATATAATTACTCCGTGTACTCATTCACCATCCGGAGTTATTGGATGAACTGCGAAACTGGCATAACTTGGCTGTGGTCTCGCTCCCTGACTTTTGCCGAGCTTAAAACACCCCCAGCGGGTTGCGCAGCCACTCTTTTTCGTGGTCTTCGGTGACCGATGATGCCTTATCCCTAAAAACAACCACTGCCACAGCATGTCGGGTATCTGGATATGTCGCCGCCTGGACTTTGAGTCTGCTCACTGGCGGGAGAAACTCCGCCTGATTTTGCCGATGCTAACACCTTTTGCAGAGAAACTGCTGCGGCTGCGCCGCTGTGGTTATTCCGCATTCTGGTTTACCTCCGTACCCGACTAATTTCTTTCGTTTGACCCTTTTTTATTATCTTCCTGGTGCTATTTCCTTTGTGGTTCGTGCAGCGAAGCGTGTGACTTTCTTTTTTCTTCCTGCTGAGCTGATTGCACGGCAAAAAATTCGTAGGCCTGGCGTCACCCTGCGGGCTCGGCTGTCGTGAACAGAGCCCGCTAGCTGTCTCTGCCTTGCGGGCTTCCATCCTGACGCAACTGATGGCTTGCAACGGCCAGTGGCCGCGCCGCCTAAACTGCCGGTGATATGGCCACCGGCGCTAAAGACGCCGCGCCTTACGTCGTGTCGGGTGTGTGCATCCGTCCGGTTCTGCGTGTTCATCACGGCCGTGTTATCACGCACGGGGCTGTAACGTAGCACCGCCTGGTCATTCCTCAAGGGGTAAAATGTACTCCGCCAAAACTTTTCCTCGTGCCTCGTAAAACTTTTGTCTCCGCCCCTTGCTCATGCCTGCGTCATTACTCCGTTGCCCCTGCCGCGAGATAACAGACCGTTAGATGAATTTTCACCTTAAGGAGAGAACCCGAATGCACACACATAACGTCAACGTCAAAACCGCCACAAGAAAAACGCCCGAAAGATGTTCAAAAAAACTTCGTCGAATTATCAATAAAGCCCACAGCAACGTGGCCTGTGCGGAAGAAGCCCACCTGCATTATGGTGAAAAATTTACGCGTTTTGACGTCTGTAATTACTTTATTCGGGAGCATTCGCCCAATTGAATGAGGCATTTAAAGAGTCTGAGTAATTCCGAGCAAATAGTACCCGATGGAGGGATCGTCCCGTCATCACAATCAAGGAGAAACACCATGTATCAACCTGAAATCACCACCGACTACAACAGCACTGACCGTTTCGAATGGAACGCAGCAGCAGAAGCGGCTTACTGGCAACAGTGCGAAAAAATCGCCTACACGGAGGTATCAGAAATCACGCTGGGGGCATTTATGGATGCTATCTCGCTAATGTATCCGAAGGACTGGCAGGGCGACGCGCTTTGCGAATCGTTCAAACTGGCTGAGATGGTCTGCGGCGACGTGACGGATATTTATGCCAAGGTGGGGGAGCGGTATTTCACGTTCCGCGACAAGGCATCGATGCTGCATGAGGCGATTGTGAACCGCATTACTAAGGAGGTGCTAAGCAAAGAAACTATATCGCAGAAATGAAAAAAGCAGACTTTCGTCTGCCCTGTCATGCCGGTTTGCCCCTAGGAAAGTCAGACCGGCCTTCAATACTCGATTGGAGTTCATGCCATGAATACTGAAGTACGAATCATTACACCACCCGCTCAGTTTGTAAAGTCTGAGACCGCTTTTTCAACGACAGTGACGGAAAAGGTGATACCGAAGGAATTATTGTTTAAAGCCGAAACGCTGGCACCGGTGATAGCGGATGTAAAAAATAATGCGTGCGAGCTGTGGTTACTGGTGGATGAGGGCATTTATCTGACGGCTGAAAAGCCATCTTTTGTCAGGGGAAAGCGCAATATTTTTTATGCGGAAGGATTTGACCCCTATCAGAGTGACGATGCTGAGACATTTTTCAATGCTATAGACGAAGTGGTAGCAGGCGGTGATATATGGGAATGCGTGACATTGTCGCCGGATATGCATGACAGCGTGGAGTCAGGCATCGCCGATCTGGTCATGCAGGTCACCGAGAGCGGATTTGTGTACGCGGTTAAAGCGCGGGATGCGGAGGTTAACCATGCTGAATGAACAGCACACAGCAGTTGCCGATCTGGATATCAACGGACAGCATGCGGGGGAGATGATCCCTTCGGTAGAGATTGACCGGATTATTGCCCTGCGGGAAAACGGCCTGAAACAATACGCTGAGGCGCTGGACATACTTAAATCTGCCCGAAAGTTGCTATTAGCGGCCACCGGCGGGGAGTACCTCTACGGTTTTGAACTCTGCGTGAAGGATGCACTGAGCTGGAAAGACCAACCTGAACGGGCAGAGAAAGCCATCAAAAAGGCAGTTGACGGCAAAATCTGGGAGCGGCTGATGAATGAAACCGGCATGTGTACACTGATGAGCACACGACAGCGCGATGAATGGTACAGGGAGTTATCGGGTGAAAATATGCCAGAAATTACGCTTGATACGGTACTGGCCACGTTTAACCACCTTCACACAAGCAAAAATGACACCTTTGAGCAGGGGGTGATCGACCTGTTTAAATCGCTGTCATGGGATTATAAGACCAACAACCCGTGCAGATTCGGCAAAAAAATTATTGTTTCTCGTTTGATGGATTCCTACAGCAGCGGCCGCATTCATTTCAGCACATTGGGCAGGTCAAAGCTGGACGATCTGACCAAAGTTTTTTACCTGCTGGAAGGGCGCAATGTTCCAGATTACAGGGTATCGGAGGGGGCGAAATTTGCGGAATATTTCGCACGTGAACGGTTTTCCGGTGAGGTCTATGAGGCCGAATATTTCTCGATGCGCTATTACCTGAAAGGAACGGCGCATATCACCTTTAAACGGCCCGAACTGGTTGACCGTATAAACGATATTGTTGCCCGTCATTATCCGTCTATGCTTCCCTCAAGGTTGTAATCAAACATACTGGCGGGGGTTACTCCCGCCAAAAATGCAGCAGATGCAATTTGCATTATATCCGTCATTACGATTGAGGAGATTTCTATGAGCAGGATGCAGATCCGCGTTGAGGAAAATTTAAAACAAGAAGCAACCCAGGTCTTAAAAAAATTAGGCATCGATCCTTCCGATGCGATGCGACAGTTGTTTCAGTACGTTGTGGATAACGAGAAACTGCCATTTTCTGCTGTAACTGTGGTGGTCGCCGACAGCGATAACGGTGATGACATCATCAAAATTGCTAAAGAGCGCATGGCGCATCCTGTTGCACGTATCAGGGTAAACATCGATGAGGTTTGAGATCAGGTTTATTGCACGGGCTTATGTGGGATGGGAGAAACTTGATTGTGCCATCAGGGAATAAATCAGAAAGAAGCATAAAAAGTTGCAGGAAGACCCGAGGATCGAGGTAATTTTAAAAGGTGTTATAAAATTACGCTGAGAAAGTCCGTTTTCGGCTGGTTTATCATGTGATAGATCAGGAAATTATCATTTTTGTTATTGCTTTCGGAAAGCATGAAAAACAGAAACATATTCTGATGCTGAAAACCGGATACCTTCATAAGTCTTTCCTGCCACCGGTAAAAACTCTCCTGGTATACTGCTGCGGCTACGCCGCTGCCGTTCTCCCGCTTTCATTTCCAGCCCCTTCGCAGACTAACCCCTTAGTTGTACCCCATCAGAAAAGTGCTACTTTTCATATACCTTCTCTTACTCATCTTTTGATTCTTCTTACTCGCCTTGCTTAAGCGTTTTTCAATAACTTTTGTCTGCCGGGCGTCACCCTACGGGTACGGCTGCGTAAACAGAGCCAGACATGCTGTCTCTGCCCCTTCGGGCTTCCATCCTGACGCAAATTCCACATAACACCTGCATGTTACCCCCTTCATGTGTAAAAGCTGATGAGCGAGTATTGTGAAGCCTGTACTGATGGATAAAAAAAAGGTAAGTTAGCTCTTGAGCTAAGATAGCTTTAAGGCTAACATTGTTTCATGGAGGAACACATGTGTTCACAGTAATTTTTCATGATGAAGCTGAACTGGAATTTATAGCATTGCCTGCCACAATCAGGGCAAAGATGACCCGGTTACTGCAAAAATTAGAGGTCAACCCGCGCTTACTAAGAGAGCCGGACACAAAGCCTTTGGGAGATGGATTATTTGAGATCAGGACGATGGGAACTGATATCGCCCGTGGAGTGTGGGTATATCAGGCCGGTGAGCGGATTTTTTTACTTCGTATATTTATAAAAAAATCGGCCAAAACACCTCGTAGCGAGATAGAAACAGCACTCCGAAGACTCAAGGAGATGAATAATGAAATTTAAGACACTCGATCAAATTCATACTGAATCCATGCAAGATCCTGAGTACCGCACTGCGTATGAAGCCGAAATAGCGTTAGAACGCCTTCAACAGACATTACAGGGTTGGCGTATTGAAGCCGGTTTAACCTCTGCTCAGGTAGCGGAACGTATGGGGATTAAGCCGCCTACAATCAGCAGAATGGAAAAAAATGCTACCAAAATGAGCTATGAAACACTCATCCGATATGCGCGTGCATGTGGTATCAGCTTTAAGTTGCAACAGATCTGAACCCGCAACAATGTTTCATCGAGCTGTACTCAGTTCGGATATCTCATTAATAGACATCGATGGACATTCTCAGGGTTAGATTATGTTCGCGCTTCAGCCTGCGCGGATAAACTAAAAACGAAACGGCTGCGGCTTTGCCGCGGCTGTTTTCCAGTAAAATTCGACACGGACAGAAGTCATTTGCTTCTTCCGTCTGCCCCTTAATTCTCTTCTTATTATCCTTTCAGCTGTAGTGTTCGGGATCCCTTTGTGTTTTCCTTCTGTGCTGATTGTAGGGTAATAAATGCTGCTTGTGGACGTCGCCCCCGGGCACGGCTGTCGTTAACAGAGCCAGACAAGCTGTCTCTGCCCTCCGGGCTTCCATCCTGACGCGAAAATTCCGCTTGCAGCATCCGTAAACGGATGCGCCGCGTTGTCACGCCGTTGCCTGCGCTCCCGACAACCCGTCGGAAAACCAAAATCACGATGGGTTGCAAAGGGCAACGCCGTTACGCGCACGCGCTTACTGTCGTTGCGGCGGTAACCTGCTCATTTCCTGTTTATGCACTCACCCCTCTGAGTCCATTCGCCGGGGCTGAGACAAGCACAGTCCGCCTTGTGGTCTAGGGACGGCCAGCCTTTCGCAATAAATTTTCTCCGGCCATTTCGCAGGCTCCATTAGACCGGAAAAATTTCCCGCTCCCCCCGGACATCTGCTCCGGTCAGTGCTTTGTTTCGCCCCTGCGGCGAACGGCTCTCAAACGGGTGAAGGTAACAACCAGCCGGAGCGTTCAGCAGGTTCCCGCAAAACGTTAAAACCGCGGCCCCGTCAACTCAACGGGTGAGGGGTTAAATACACAACGAATGCCAATTATTTTCATTGCCTGAGAGGACAAACATTATGATCAGTTTTGCCAGCCGTTATCGCTTACCGTCATCTGTCCGTAAAAACCGTCCGCTGACGAATGAAGAACTTCAGTTAATTGTTCCGAGCGCCTTTTCAGCTGAAAAGCATGATTCGCGTTCAGAGCGTTATACTTATATTCCGACAATCACGTTATTGGATAAATTACGTGATGAGGGATTCCAGCCTTATTATGCAACGCAGTCCAGAACACGGATTGCAGACAAGCGGGAATTCACAAAACATTTACTACGCCTGCGCCGTCATGACCAGATTGACGGCAAGGAAGTACCGGAAATTATTTTACTAAACAGCCATGACGGCTCAAGCAGTTACAAAATGATCCCCGGAATGTTCCGGCAGATTTGTACAAATGGTCTTGTTGCCTGGAAGGATTTTGGTGAAATCAGCGTGCCCCATAAGGGCGATATTATCGGGCGGGTCATTGAAGGTGCTTACGAAGTTTTGCGGACCTTTGACAATGTCGATGAAAATATCGATAAGATGCGCAGTATTCAGCTGACTGAACCGGAGCGATTATTACTCGGGACTGCGGCACTGGAATATAAATATGAAGGGAAAACCGCCCCGATTACGGCAGAGCAGGTTATAAGGCACCGCCGCTGGGAAGATGACCGGAATGATTTATGGACAACATTTAACCGTATTCAGGAAAATGTGATGAAGGGCGGAATAAGCGGTCGTACAGAAAAAGGAAAACGGATAAGAACGCGGGAGGTGACCGGAATTGATGGTGATATTAAGCTCAATCAGGCGTTATGGAGAATGGCACAAGAGATGATTCAATTGAAATCATAATGTCCGTAGCCGCTCATTTATAACCAGTTTTGAAGATATGAGCGGCTTTAATTCATTTAAGGTATCAGCAGTTGATGCTAATATTTTTCCGTGCGCGCCTGTAAAACGCATACCGCATCGAGCGGCACGCATTTTATTCCCCGCCCGCCCCGATGGAAATAAAAGACTTTCCATCTTCCCGCTGCCCCAGGGGCGCCCTGAATAGAACAACTTACCCACATACCCACAATCAGTCATTTTAACCCTGAACAGGTTAAAATGCGCTGCGGCTATTTCACCAGACCTTGGGGAGATAAAATAACCTTGCTGGCTTCATATGGATATGTGGATAAGTCGTTGCCGATATAATACCTACTGAGGTGCTTTCTGATTTTTAATTTCCATGTAAATCTGGTGGACTTCTTTTCCGTACTTCAGTCGTTTTTCCTTCTGCTCAGGTTTTTGAGAGAAGCCTGCATTATATGCGCCGACAGACTCCCACTTTACCCCCCAGCGCTTGAAGGCTATGGCAAGATAATAAGCGCCCGTGTAAACATTCATGCACCGGTCAGAGAACAACGACTGCGGTGTTATACCAAACTGTGAGAGATGAGCAAAGTTTTGTGAGTGGATTTGCATTTCACCCACAGCGTATTTATCAGGGCTAACGATATTCATCGCATGTGAATTCATCGATGACTCCCGGAATGCAACTGCGCGCAGGAGATCTGGATCAATATGATAGTCCCTTCCTGCTGCATCAAAACAATCCGAGGCATTGGCGGTGAACGTGAACATGAAACAAAGCACGGTGACAATCCTTAGCATTATTAATTCCATTAACTCTGACCGTGCTACATCCTCACATTTTCACCAGGAAATGCCAAGTGCGGTTATTCACAAGTCCGGAAAAAGTGACAGTATAGAAATGCCTGCTCCTCTAACCAAAAGACTCACACCCTTCGCAAGATTTCATCTTGCCTGATTAATATTTTAAAACAGTTAGTTAACTTAAGATTGGTTTTTACATTTAAGATTTAGATAAAAGGTAGGTTCTAAGCATACTCTTATAAGAGTGGTTAACGAATCTAGTAAGATTACTATATATATTAAATTATTTTCTTCAGTTGTTTACAGGGATTGCACTCTATGATCTAATCCACCAAATAGTCCTTCAAGAATCACGATAACGAAGGTGTTAACCGTACTAGAGTCTATTTTAGACTCTGCCATAAAAGCTGCACATTTAAGGAATGAATATGCCAAAAATCCAAACATTCGTTAGTTCCGCTATTGAAGAAGAAATCAATAATATCGTTCTGGAGAAGAGAGCTGAAGGCGCAGATAGGTTTGAAGCTAACTTATCTAATACGACATCAATGTTGGTCGAGCTTGGTTTGCGCGTTTATAAACTTCAAAGGAACAGGCAGGAAGATGGATTCAGCCAGGTTGAATTCAACAAGGTCATGCTGGAGAATATGATCAAAACAAGTCTTATATCTCAGAAACTACTCAGAATTTCTTCCAGAAGCACTGAAATCAAAGGGGTTGATGATTTTGAACTTTCTAGAATGTCTGCCCAAATTAAGAGTGGAGTGGACACAATAATGGAACAGTTTTTCCCGCAGATGTTTGAGGATGAATAATATTTTGTGCGCGAATATTCCTAGGGGAACTATCTGGTTTAATTTATAAATAAATTATATATATCGGATCTAATTCAAATAATATAGATAATGACTTTGAGTTTACAACCTTAATGAAGGTATATTAGAGAGGTATTCCGAAACTTGTTAACGTTGGTAATAGAGACGCCCATCTCTATTACCAACTCACCACAAACATCCTACATGAGAGGTTGCTATGGCTATAATGAATATTACTGATTCTATATATTTCCGCAATATCTTTCCCGAACTTACCGACATACAGCGTGAGACTTTGATCCTTTTTTGTACGGGTTTCTCTCTTAAGGACATTTCTCTTTATCGGAGCGTTTCAGTCCAATCGGCTACAAAGACACTCAGTGAGTGTATAAGGCGCTATGATGTACCTTCGCGCGAAGCATTAAGAAATGTCTTTCTTATTAGGTTGTTAGTCGGTGGTCGCGTCTATTTAATGCCTTTGGCAAACGACTAGAACATACCCCCTGGTTCATTTGTTAGGCGCGTTAGTTCTTGGGAGCGCCTAGCATTTCCTCACTCATTCTTTTCTTCTGGCATGTAATGTCGCTCAGAAATCACGTTTTTTTGCTGACATATCTTTACATTAAGGTTGGCGGCTTTTTTGCCAAAATCGATCTGTATCGCAGGTGGGGACTGGGTATTATTAATTCAAATTTAGGTTGATATATACAACTTTGAGTTTTTGAAATTTCGGATTATTATTTATTTAAATCTTATTGCGAATGGAGTCAGGAAAATGAAAAAAAAGGAAATAAGACTTGTTGTCGAGTTGCCATTAACTTTTGACGAATCTCTTTCTGAATCATCGGAAAGAAGTTTTCGTTCCAGAGCTAAAGAAGCGAGTATTCGATTGCAAGACCATTTGAATAACTCTCTTAACTCAATTGTGCCTGACAAAACAAAGGTTGGGGGTACCGTATCCCTTACTGTCGGCATTCCTGTAGATATCAATAAAAAACTTTCGATTTGCGCGATTATCAATGCCAGGGATAAGTCTAAAGAGGCTTCACTTAGAATTCAGGACCACTTGTCGAAATTTTCAGGTATTGCAAGCATTGGGAGGAGGGTAAGTTAAAAAAATCTGTTATCCAGTCATAACGCTATCCGTTTTAGATAGCGTTATGGCGGCGTAACATCGTTACCCGAAACCCTAATTAAAATTTTACATGGAGTAAATTATGAAATTGTCTATCAAGGCAAAGGGTATCTCTGTCTTTAAAAAAGCGAAATCAACCTTCAGCGAAATGAATCAGGCGCGAAAAGCAGCAGGCGGAATTATTCCTGCTCTAGTGGCGCTGATGTTGTTTTCAGGTAATGCGCTGGCTGATGACTTAATGGCTGCAGGTAAAGAAACTGTCACGGACACCTTCGGTGCCAATTCAGCCATTGCCACCTGGATTATCTTGGCAGAGGTAATCGTCGGTATCATCACATATATCAAAACCAAAAATATGTTCATGCTGTTTGGTATTGCGGTCGTTATCGTATTTACCACTATCGGGTTCGGTCTGGCAGCTTAATAGAGATGAAACAATGAATACGGGAAACAATCTTGATAAATACCGTTTCCCGAAAACATTGAGTGAACAGCGCCGCTTTCTTGGATTGCCTTATGATGAAGCTATTCCCTCCATCCCCGTCTTAGTATGGGGGTTGTTAACACACAAAGCATTATTTGGAATGGGGTTAGCGGTGCTGATTTGGTTTTGTATTCACAGTGCGAAAAGAGGGAAGGGCAGTATGTGGCTCTATAACGTCCTGTACTGGTATTTCCCCACCGTCTTATTTCGCACGGTGTTCAAGGTCATACCCGACTCAAGTTTTCGGCAATGGATTAAGTAAATAAATCAGGGACTGTATTATGGAACTTACCGCCCGAAATTCCTCAAATAAGATTATCGCCTGGACGATGGCAGCGCTTTTTCTCCTGCTGGTTCTCGCGCTGGTATCCGTCATTCTGCTGGTCGTGCAAAACCGCTATTTATCGCTGCACCAGAAAATAACTACGGTGCCGATGGCATTCACCGCGCCGTTTTGGACGTCGGAGTCTGAAACCAGTCCGGGTTATATGCAGATGATGTCCCTGTCGTTTCTGTCCCTGCGCCTCAACGTGTCGCCGGAAACCGTCGACGCCCAGCACGAGTTTTTGCTCTCCTTCGCCAGACCCGGCGCACAGGCCGATTTCAAAGTGACGCTCGCCGGCGAAGCGCGTCGCGTTAAACAAAACGAAGTCAGCAGCGCCTTCTATCAGACGCAGATTAAGGTGTATCCGGTGGAAGGCATCGTTGATATTCGCGGCGTGCTTAACACCTGGATTGGTAACGGCAAACCTGCCTCTGAGATTAAACATTATCAGCTCAAGCTCGACTACGCCGGCGGTGTCACCACCATTGCGGCATTCCTGGAGGCTGACGATGCGAAAAAGTAATCGACTCTTTTTAAGCCTGCTGTCGTGCGCCTTCGTTTCTATACCGGCCCTTGCCGTCAACGCGCCCGTTTCCCTGAGCTTTCCGCCGAACGGTCAGTTTCAGCTGACGGTCAGCAATACTAACCCGAACCTTATCGTGATCCCGGGCGACCGTATCACCGGCATCAGCAGCGCGGCGGGCAAGCTGACCGACAAACGCAACACCCGCGACGGCGCGGTACTGTTTTCATCGACCGGTGATAAGCCTTTCACGTTGTTTATCGAAACCGAGCACGGGCAGATTGTATCCGTGCAGGCCACGCCCCGTGCCGGTGAAGGACGCAGCTACCACCTGCTGAACGCTGAACCGGTGGCACGCCCCGCGGCAAAAACGTGGGAAACCAGCCAGCCATATGAGTCCCTGCTGGTGGAGATCAACAAATCCATTCTTAAAAACCGCATGCCGGCAGGGTATGCACCGGCCAGCACAGAATATGACCGCCTGTCTGCGCCTGCCGGGCTGTCCATGACGGCGGAAGAAGCCTGGACCGGCAACGCGCTGCGCGTGGTGCGCTATCGCGTCACCAATCCGTTTGCCTACGCCGTGGCCCTTAAAGAGCAGGATTTCTGGCGGGCGGGCGTGCGCGCCGTGATGTTTACCCCATCGGTGCTTTCCCTGCTGCCGGGCACGTCGGTGACCGTGTATATCACCCGCGCGCAGGAGGTCAGCGATGGCCAATATTAATGCGCTGGTTAAACGTAAGCAGATTGCCCTGCTTATTGCAGCGGTGCTCGGGATATCTGCCGCCGTGGGCGCCGGCTGGTATGCCTCGAACCTGTCTTTTAAGAAGGAACAAAAGACCGCTAAAGCCGCACGCGAACCGGCGCCGGACATGACCGGCGTGGTCAACACCACCTTTGATGACAAGGTGCAGCGCAGTGCTATCACCGAATCTCAGGTCACCAGTAAGGAAGTCCGTAAGGAAATGGATGCCCTGCGTGCGGAGCTGGACGCACTGTCCCGCGACCGTAAGGGCGACCAGCAGCGCATTAACTCACTGGAAGAAGACAACAAGCTGCTGCAGACCCAGCTGGAGGCGGCTAATAACGCGCCGTCCGGCGAGCCGGTACCGTCAATGACTCAGCCGCTGCCCGGCGCCGTTCCGCCGCCGACGCAGTTCTATCCGGGCGCGGGCGTACCGCAGGCGGGGGAAACCACCTTTACCCCGATGCCATCAAAAGCGGGCGGCATTGAAAACACATCATTCAGCTATGAAAGCCAGTCTGCCAAACCGGCGCTGCCCTACATCCCGTCCGGCAGCTTTACCGACGCGCTGGTCATCGAGGGCGCTGACGCCAACGCCGCCGTGACCGGTGCGCAAAACACGGCGCCGATGCAGTTCCGGCTGACCGGCAAAACTCAGATGCCAAACGACAAAGAGTATGACCTGACGGGCTGCTTTGTGACGGCGGAAGCCTACGGCGACGTGTCCAGCGAACGCGCCGAAGTGCGCACCCGTAGCATCAGCTGCAATAAAGGCAGCGACATCATCGACCAGAAAATTCCCGGGCACGTCAGCTTTATGGGCAAAAACGGCATCAAGGGAACGGTGGTGATGCGCAACGGCAAAATCCTGGGATGGGCGTTTGGGGCCGGATTCGTGGACGGCATCGGCAAAGGCATTTCACAGGCCTCGACGCCGCAGGTCGGTCTGGGCGCGACGGCCAGCATGGGCGCCGGCGATGTCGCAGCGGCCGGTGCAGGCGGGGGCGTCAGCCAGGCGGCCAAGACGCTGAGCGATTACTACATCAAGCGCGCTGAGCAGTATCACCCGATTATTCCGATCGGTGCCGGTAACGAAGTCACGGTGGTGTTTCAGGACGGCTTCCAGCTGGAAACCATCGAAGAAGCGCGGCTGAAAAAAGCACGCAGAACGCAGCTGCAGCAGGCAACCAGCAATGCCAGCGATGCGATCAGTACACCTAACATGATGAGTCAGCTGAAAGACTTCAAAGTCGGCGATCTGGTTCATCCGGACATGAATGCAGGGAGCAATGAATGATGAAACCATGTTTTTTATTATCCGCCATTTGCGGCGTGTGGCTGCTGACCGGCTGTGCCGGCGTCAGCGGTGACCTTGAATGTAACGTCACCACAAGCGACCGCTGCATGACGATGGGGCAGGCCAATCAGAAAGCGCGTCAGCTGTCAGGTGACGCGGCGGGAAAGCCGGCTGCGGGCGCACTGCCTGGACTGGTTAACCCGCCGCCGCAGGCATTGGTCACGCCGTCTGCAAATTCGTATGCGCTGCCAGCCCGTCCGGTTGTGGCGGGCGCTGTACGACCTGCTCCGCCGGCACCTGTGCGCCCGGCTCCCCTGAACAGGCCGCGGGTTACCACGTCGGTGACGCCGTTGTCCATGCCGTCCTGCCCGACCGGCCGCTGCGACAACCCCGGTCAGGTGCGCGCACAGCGCTCCGTGGAAGATATTGCCCACGTATGGGTTGCGCCCTGGGTCGATACCGACGACGTCTTTCACCAGCCCGGCCGCGTGTCGTTCGTCGTAAACGATGCCCGCTGGCAGATACCGCAGTCAATTCAATAAGGACGCCTGAACATGGAACGTATCGTTGAAACGCTTAACCGGCTGATGTCGTCTTTTAAAATGCCGGACGGCGCCGCCGAGGCCAACCAGACCCTTGGCGACATGCAGTATCCGCAGATCAGCAGTCAGCTGCCTTATCGTGATTTTGACAAGGAAAGCGGGCTGTTTATGAACAAGGGCTCGATAGGCTTTTTGCTGCAGGCCATTCCGCTTATCGGGGCGAATGAGCACATCATCGGCGTACTTGACGACATGGTCAAAAGCAAGCTGCCGCGCAATACGCCGATCTCTTTTCACCTCGTCTCCAGCCGCGTGATTGGCGAACAGATTGACGCCGGCCTGCGCGATTTTCGCTGGACGGGCAAGGACGCCGATAAATTTAACGCCATCACCCGGGCGTTCTATCAGCGTGCCACGCAAAAGCAGTTCAACAGCACGACCAACCTGCCGCTGACCTTGCGTGATTACCGCCTGTATATTTCGTATGCGATGAAAACCAAAAAGCGTACGCCGGCGGTCATCACTGAATTGACGCACCTGCTCAAGGTGCTGCGCGCCTCGCTGGACTCGGCCAAAATCGCCTGCGTCCCGGCGACACAGGACGAGTTCGTCCACCTGATCAGTCAGATGGTGAACCACCGCGACGGCGAACTGTACGCCGAGCCGGTCAGGGTCGATGCCTTTGATGAACTGAACCGCGTGTGCGTTGACCGCAGTATTAACCTGAAGGTGAAGCCAGACTGCCTGACGGTGTCGCTTAACCAGTCGGGCGGTAAAAAATCGCACACCCGCGTGATGAACTTTATGCAGGAGAAAAACCCGGACATCTTCTTTCTGTGGCAGGGCGGGGACAATATCTGCAACCTGCTCAGCCCCGATCTGAGTATTTCTAACCCGTTCGTCATCACCTTTACGCTCGAGGCCGAAGATCAGGTCAGCACACAGGGCGAGGCGTCGCGCAAATTTTTGGATCTGGATAAAAAAGCCAACTCGGCCTATGCCAAAATCTTTCCCGGCGTGACCAAACAGGCTAAAGAGTGGGGCGACCTGCGCGAGCGTCTGAACAGCAACCAGAGCTGTCTGGTGCGTTACTACTTCAACATCACCACCTTCTGCCCGGACAACGACGACGACGCCCTGGTCTGCGAGCAGCAGGTGATTAACACGTTCAAAAAGAACGGCCTGCAGCTGTATGCACCGACCTATATGCAGATGCGTAACTACCTGGCCATGTTCCCGTTTATGGCGGCGGAAGGCTTGTGGGACGACATGAAAGCCAGCGGCGCGACCTGTCGCACCGAAAGCACGCAGGTGGTGAACCTGATGCCGCTGGTGGCCGATAACCGGCTCTGTGCCGGTGGCCTGCTGGCACCGTCCTATCGTCACCAGCTGGCTTTTTTAGACATCTACGGCACGGGGCTGGGCAACACCAACTACAACATGGCGGTGACCGGCACCTCGGGCGCGGGCAAAACCGGCCTCGTACAGCCGGTTATCCGCAGCGTGCTGGACTCCGGAGGCATCAACTGGGTGTTTGATATGGGGGACGGCTATAAGTCGTTTTGCGAAAACGTCGGCGGCACCTATCTCGACGGCAGTTCGCTCAAGTTTAACCCGTTTGCCAACATCACCAACATTAACGAGTCCGGCGAACGCATCCGCGACCAGCTGGCGGTGCTCGCCAGTCCCAACGGCACGCTCGATGAGGTGCATGAAGACCTCCTGCTCAAGGGCGTGCTCAACGCCTGGAACGCGAAGAAAAACAAAGCGCGTATCGATGACGTGGTGTTCTATCTCGACCAGGAACGCCAGTCCGAACGTTACAGCAACTCGCCGGGGATCACCGGCCGGCTCGACGACATCATCGAGCTGCTGACCAAGTACACCACGTCCGGGATTTATGGCGAGTACTTTAACAGCGACGAACCTTCCCTGACCGACGATGCCCGCATGGTCGTGCTGGAGCTGGGCGGTCTGCAGGACAAACCGGCGCTGCTGGCGGCGGTGATGTTCTCCCTCATTATCTACATCGAAGATAAGATGTACCGCAGCCCGCGCAGCCAGAAAAAACTGTGCGTCATCGACGAAGGCTGGAAACTGCTCAACTTCAAAAACGAGAAGGTCGGCGCCTTTATCGAAACCGGCTACCGCACCGTGCGCCGCCACCTCGGCTCCTTCATCACCATTAGCCAGAACATCAAGGACTTTGACGCCGACGATGCCTCGAGCGCAGCCAAAGCGGCGTGGGGCAACTCGGCATTCAAGGTCGTACTCAAGCAGGATACGGCCGAGTTCAAACAGTACAACCAGAACAGGCCGAATCAGTTCAATGAGCATGAGCGGCAGGTGATTGAGAAATTCGGCGACGCCAAAGACCAGTGGTTCAGCAGCTTTATGCTGCGCATCAACGACACCAGTTCGTTCCACCGGCTGTTTGTCGATCCACTCAGCCGCGCGATGTTCAGCTCGGACGGTAAGGATTTCGAATTTATCCGCGAGCAGCGCAGCCGCGGCGTTGATATTCACGACGCGGTGTATGCCCTGGCTAAACGTAAGTTTGCTGATGAAATGGATGAGCTTGAAAACTGGCAGGAGGCTGCATGACGCCCGATACGCTAACCCCGTCTGACCATCAGTCTGTGACCGTCAAAAAACGCAGTAAGCGTCGCAACCGCTGCATTGTGCCGGTGGCTGTTGTTGCCGCCGGGATGATTGCCCTGAATGCCGCCATTGCCCTGCTGCTTATCCAATGGCAGACGCCTGTGACCGTGACCTTTGATATGAAAGGCACCGTTGACCAGTTTATGACGCAGACCGCGCAGCATCAGCTGACGCAGGGTGAGAGTGATGCCCTGACACTGCGTTTTACCACCGCGCTTGACGCCAGCCTGAAAGACTATCAGCACCGCCATGATGCGCTGATTTTAGTCGCGCCGTCCGTGGTGTCGGGCGTGAAGGACATTACTGTCGATATTCAGCGCGACGTGGCCCGCCGGATGCGCGCTGATAAGGACGCCCGATGAAACGCGCCTGCCTGATTGTGCTTTTATGCGGCCTGAGCACAGCCCGCGCCGCTGACCTCGGCACCTGGGGAGATTTATACCCCATCGCCGAACCCGACCTGGTCGGCACGATGAAGCAGCGGCTGGGGGACATGGAAAAAAGCGGCGAGCTAGCCCAAAAGCAGGACGAGTTTAAACAGCGGGTGATTGAGAACAGCCTGCGGCCGGCGCCTGTCCGGGGGGTGGCCATCGCTCGGGAGAACACCACGCGCCTCTATGACCCGACCTTTATCGTCAGCCAGGACATCAGCGACCATCAGGGCCACGTGTTTGCCAAGAAAGGGCAGCGGGTGAACCCGCTCGACAGCGTGCCCTTTGCGCAGACCCTTTACTTTATTGACGCCGACGACAAGCGTCAGCTGGCCTGGTTTAAAACGCAAAAGTCCACGACGCTGAGTGCCAAAGTCATTCTGGTCAACGGCGACATTGCGCAGGCCACGAAGGCGCTCGGTTCACGCATTTATTTCGATCAGGACGGCGTGCTGACCAAAAAATTTGCGCTGATCGCCGTGCCGGCGCGCGTGACTGCGGCGCCTGACGGTGTTCATCTGCAGATTGATACGTTTGCCGTGGAGGGCCAGCCATGAGCCTGCTGCGCACTTTCACCCTGTTGCTGTTACTGCTGGGCAGCACGCAGACGTTAGCTGCAGACCCGCAGTGCGAAGGCCGGTTTGTCAATCCGATCACCGATATCTGCTGGGAGTGCATTTTCCCGATCTCCATCGGCAGCGTCGCCGTGTCTACCGGCACCGTGGCGGACACCGCCAACCCGGCGAGCCCTATCCAGTTCTGTCCGATGGGCATTTTGTACCGCGTAGGCCTCGCCATTGGCTACTGGGAACCGATGGCTCTGACGGACGTGACGCGGTCACCGTACTGCATGGTCAATCTGGGCGGTTTTAACCTCAACGTCGGCAAGGTCGGCTCCGGCACGGCGGGACAAAGTGACAAGCCGGCGGCCGGCGCGTTTTACCACGTCCACTGGTACAAATATCCGCTGACCTACTGGCTCAATATCATCACCTCCGCCGGTTGCCTGCAGGGCGGTGACATGGATATCGGCTATCTCTCCGAGCTGGATCCAATGTGGAACGACAGTTCTCTGGGCCTGATTATTTCCCCGGAAGCGATGTTGTTTAACAACGTCATTGCGCAGGGCGCCTGCGCGGCGGACGCCATTGCCAGCGCCGTCTATAAACCTATCGATGCGCTGTTCTGGTGTGCCGGTTCGCAGGGCTCGATGTACCCGTTTTCCGGCTGGGTCTCCAACGAGTTCAGTGCCCTGCAGTCCTCGGTGCTGGTCAGTGAGCGCATGGCGTTCAAGTTGCACCGGCAGGGCATGATCATGAACTCCGTCGGCGCCGACACTGCGGTCTGCTTTGAGTATCCGTCCCCTGTCATTCCCAAAGAGCGCTGGCGTTATCAGATGGTCAACATGTATCCGGACGTTGTGCAGTGCCACCCGTTCGGGCAGACGGTCATGCGCTGGGAGGCGGGGCACAACCCGCCGAACGGGCGCAAGAACTTCGGTTATCTCATCTGGCGTAAGCGCAACTGCGTATTTTTGTAAGGAAGCAAGTTATGGACAACATCGATCGTATTACCGAACTGGAGCAGGGGCTGTTTGACCTGCGTCTGAAGGTCATCACCGGTAAATGCCAGCGCCCGTCGGCGCCGTTTTGCACCGAATGCGGCAATGCCATTCCGGCGCGCCGCCGTCAGACGCTTCCGGGCGTGCAGCTGTGCGTGGGGTGTCAGGAAGTGGCCGAGGTGCGTCAGCGCAATTTCGGGGGGCGCGCATGAAAAATTACCGTGCGTTGTTACTGGCCACCCTGTTCACCCTGCCGGCCTATGCTGCCGCGGCGTCGGTACAGGACGACCAGCAGTTTATCAACAACCAGCTTCGCGCCGGTGAGGCAATGCGTCATGCACCGGTGCCGGATTTCTTAAAATCGCTGCCGGGTAATGCGGCGCTTAGCGCCCCGCAACAGTCGTTTATCGAGGGGCTGAGATCTGACACACCGCAGGCTATGCTAGAAAAGCCGGTGCTACAGGCGCTCTATTTTGTGTCGTTCTCAATGCCCGAAGGCGGGCTGAAGGCGCTGGTTCTGGAGGCTGACCGCCTGCGCATCCCGGCCACGCTGCGCGGGCTGGTTAACAACGACTTTCGCCAGACCGCGAATGCGGTACTCAAACTGGTGAATGATGATAAACGCGGCGGCGTTCAGGTTGACCCGACCGCCTACAAGACCTTCGGCATTACGGCGGTCCCCGCGCTGGTGGTGACATGCAACGGTCACTTTGACCGCGTCGGGGGAAACATTGCGCCGGTGCAGGCGCTGCGCAAAATTGCCGAATCTGGCGAGTGCAGTGCGGTCGCGAAACAGCTACTGCTGGCGGCGGGAGAATCGCGATGAATAAAGGTGCGCTTCTCTTTCTGATGTGTTCTGCCATTACGGCGCTGGCGACCCACGCTAACGATCAGTACAACGCAGGTTCAGGGTATGCCAGCAGCATTAAAGACCGCAGCGGGAAGACCATTACCGCGTTTGATCCGTCCGCCGTGCTGCCTGATTACACGGCGAATCCTGCAGAGTCCGGTTACTACGGCGGCGTGACGGCGGGTAGCACCAACCTCGATACGCAAGGTAATCAGGCGCTGGCCACCAGTGAGGCGGGCAAGGCCATCACCGACTCGATACTCAATAATCCGAAAGACCCCATCTCAATGGACGCGCCGTTTATCAGCGCCGGAACGGACGCGCAGGCCAGCGCCGAAAGCGTCACCAACGGCTCCTTTGACGGCTGTGAGGCGCAGCAGGTCAGCAAAACCGAATACACCACGCACATCTGTGAGCGGGATATTAACGTGACGCGCACCTGCACCCGCGATGCCACCACCACCGGCCAATACTATCCGGTCAACGTGCAGAAGACGCTGCAAATCACCCAGTTTTCTTACAACAAAGAGAGCGGGCGCCTGCGTGCCGATTTTGTCTCACCGGTCACCGGCACGGTGCTGGCCGCCAGCTTTGATTTTGTTTTCGCCGTGTCGACCGGCGGTTATACGCAGAGCACGACGATTTCCCTGCTGGGCACGTCGATAACGGTGCCGAAATACGGCAACGGCAGCTACGGACTGAATGCCACGAATTACGCCCTGACGGCCGGGCAAACGCAGAGCGTCTATTTCGTTGTAAACCAGAGTCAGCATCAGGACACGTTTTTAAACGGCGTGCTCAACAACCTGAACAGCGGCAAAACCACCTTCGTACTCAACCTGACCGTGATGCTTCAGGAGCAGGAGTGGCGGGGTCAGCCCGCCTGGCCTGGCGCGTGCGCACTCTCGCAGGAAGTGGGCGCTGCGCTGGTCAGCAGCACCTGCTCCGTGGGCGGCGGCGAGCGTCAGGTTGTGGTCGACGGCGTTGCGCACAACGTGTACAGCGACTGCTGGCAGTACACCGACACCTACCGTACGCAGGAGGCCGATGAGGGTTCCTGTGCCACCTATGCCGCCAATTCCGCCTGCACGCTGGCCACCCAGCAATGTGCGTATTCGCTTGACGGCATCTGCCTGCATCAGAACGTGACCTACAGCTGTGAGGAGAAAATCACCGGCTCGGGCATGGTCTGCGGCGGCGAATTCTTCTGTACCGAAGGCACCTGTGCGCAGGCGGTGAACGGCCAGAGCGACAGCTTCCAGAAAGCGGTCTCCCAGCTGGCCGCCGTGGCCGCCGCGGGTCAGGACGTCGCGGAAATGAACGACGTGAACGTCAGCGCCTTTACCGGCCGCGGCCAGTCGTGCCGCAAGGCGGCGGTGGGCTTTAATAACTGCTGCAAAGCCTCCGGCTGGGGCAGCGACATCGGGCTGGCCAACTGCAGCAGCGATGAAAAAGCGCTGGGCAAGGCGAAAGAGCGCCTGCTGACCGTGGACGTCGGCGAATACTGCAGCAAGAAAGTGCTGGGCGTGTGCCTGGAGAAAAAGCGCAGCTACTGCGTGTTCGACTCCAAGCTTGCCCAGATTGTGCAGCAGCAGGGGCGTCAGTGGCAGCTGGGTATCGGCTTTGGTTCAGCCGAATCCCCGAACTGTTCCGGGATAAACGTCGCGCAGCTGCAGGCGCTGAACTTCGCCATCATGGATTTTAAAAACTTCTATGCCGATCTGGAAAACGGTTCGGCCATCCCGGACGACGATGCCCTGGCCGGGCGTATCAAAGAGCAGGTTGCCGCGCAGATGCAGCAGGCGGGAGGCGGAAAATGAGACGCGCACTCTGTCTGCTCCCCCTGCTGCTAACGGTCACGTCTGTACACGGCGACCAGCCGGCGCTGAACGATTCGGTCGGCTGGCACTGGTACAACGAGCCGCAGGAAGAAGATGAGCCCGAACTGACGACACCGGCGCCTGCACCTGCCATGACGCCGTCAGAGCAAAAGGCGCAGCTGCAGCAGGCGACGAAAGCCGCGCTGGACACCGCCATTTTGTACCCGACGCCGCAGAACTTTAAGCGCTACATGACATTGCAGAACTTCTGGACGGGCAAGGCGGGCGAGTTCAGCCAGTCGGCCAAGCAGGCCATGCTGATGTACCCGGAACTGGACTACAACCTGAAGTTCAGCCACTACAACGGCACGGTGCCCGCGCAGCTGCAGGCCGATAAGGCAAAGGCAAAAGACGCCATTGCCCGACTCACCACCGACCACGGCCTGTTCTTCTTTTACCGGGGTAAAGAGCCGCGCGACAGCCTGCTGGCCAGCCTGGTGAAAGACTTCTGCGCTGAGAATGGCATCAGCCTGATGGCCATCAGCGTGGACGGGGCAATCAGCCCGACGCTGCCGCAAAGTCGCACTGATACCGGTCAGGCTCAGAGAATGGGCATCCGCTATTTTCCTGCGTTGTTTCTGGTCAACCCGCGTGATGAAAGCTATCAGCCGGTGGCCTACGGGTTTATCACGCCCGATGACCTGTCGAAGCAGTTTTTAAACGTGGCCACCGGCTTTAAGCCGAACTTTTAAGGGACTAAATCATGATGCGTAAACGTATTAAAACGGCCTGCCTATCGGCACTTTTACTGAGCGTCACCGCGCAGGCGTCGACCTGGGATGACATCCGGGCGATAGAGGCGGAGAAAGGAAATCCTTCCACGTCAGCACCGGTTGAGACGGTTAACCCCGCCGTAAAACCGGCCCGCTGGTCGACACTGACCAACGGCCAGCGCGTCAACCTGGCCGACTGGCGGGTGGTGGTCTTCATGCAGTCCACCTGCGCGTACTGCCACCGGTTTGACCCGATGCTGAAAGCGTTCTCGGAGGAAAGCGGTCTGTCGGTGACGGCGTTCAGCCTCGATGCAAAGGGTGATGATGCCTTTCCTGATGCCCTGCAGGCGACGCCGGAAGTGATGGTGCAGTTCTTCACGCCGGGCATGCCGGTGGCCACGCCGACCACGTTTTTAGTCAACGTTCATACGCTGGCCACCTATCCGCTGCTGCAGGGCGCGGTGGATAAACCGGCGCTGGCGTCCCGTCTGGATGAAGTGTTTCAGGTGGCGATGAGCGGGAGAGTGAAATGAGGTTTTCTTTCTACATAAAACAGCCGGGCAGTCAGCCGGACTCGCTGTTTAAAACGCTGTCGCTGTATCTGATTTTAGCGGGGCTAGTCGTGATGGTATTAGCGGCGTTTTCAATGGGTGTCTGGGGACACTGGTCAACGTTGTTATTACCCCGTCTGTCGACGCAATGGCTGGTCTGGGGGGCAAGGGGTATAGGGCTGGGCTGCACGGGACTGATGCTGCATGACATCGTTCGGTTTATGACGAACCGGTGGCAGAAATACCACCAGCGCAAAGGCGGCACACGATGAAGAGAGCGACACTCACCTGTCTTATCGGCTTGCTGTTCGCCTCACCGGCTTACGCGGATGTGAACAGCGACATGAACAACTTCTTCGGCAAGCTGGGCTTTGACGGCAACACGTCCCGACCGCAGGTCTGGCAGGGACAGGCCGCGGGCTACGCCAGCGGTGGCTCGATGTATATGCGCACCTCCGTGCGGCAAATTCAGATGGTCTCATTGTCGCTGCCCAGCATGAGTGCTGGCTGCGGTGGGATTGATGCCTATCTGGGTTCTTTTTCACACATCAACGGCGAAGAACTGCAGCGGTTCGTGAAGCAAATTATGGGCAACGCTGCGGGCTACTTTTTTGACCTGGCCCTGCAGACCACCGTACCGGAAATGAAGCAGGCCAAGGACTTTCTGCAAAAGCTGGCCTCCGATGTGAACAGCGCCAATATGTCGAGCTGTCAGGCGGCGCAGGGAATTGTCGGCGGGCTGTTTCCGCGCACGGCGGTGAGTCAGAAAAAGGTGTGCCAGGACATCGCTGGCGAAAGTAACCTGTTCTCCGACTGGGCGGCATCTCAGCAGGGCTGCACGGTGGGCGGCAGCTATGACAGCGTCACCAATAAGGCCAGCGACAAGACCAAAGACCAGGTTATGAAAAACAAAAACGTGATGTGGGACGCTATTAAAGAAAAGGGCATGTTCAGCAGCAATCAGACGCTGGCGGAGTTTGCGATGAGCCTGACCGGCTCGCTGATTTATGACGCCAACGGCCAGATAAAGATCCTGTCGCCGATCACCACTAACGAAGACGTGCTGAAAGCGATGATGAACGGCGGTAACGCGACCATCTACGCCTGCGACAGCAGCGATCTGTGCCTTAACCCGAGACTGACCAGTATCACTATCAGCGCAACTAACTCCATGAACGGCCAGGTGATCGCCCTGCTTAAGAGCATTCAAAACAAGGCGGTGACTGATGATCCGTTGTCCGTGGCTGAAAAGGGCTTTCTGGAAGCCACTAGCATTCCGGTGCTGCGTTATTTGGTCGATCCGTTGTCAGTCAATATCGGCCCCGCCGTGGTGTACCAGCTGGCCGATTACATCGGCTACGACATCATGATGCAGTACATGAATGAAATGATTAAGCAGGTTCGTACCCTGATCGGCGGGAAAAGCTATCCGGGCGAGGTTGCCGATCAGCTGGATAAAAGCCTGACGCAGGCGACCACGCTTATCGCCGAACTGCAGACGCGGGTGCAGATAAAACAGGACGCCTTGATGGCAGTAGAGCGGCAGATGAGTTACCTACGCCAACAGGTCTCAAGCCGTCTTATTCAGCGCTATCAGGGCAACTACCGGTATACGGGAGAATAAATATGGACGTTATTTACACCATCAGCGGCGGCGCATGGTTCCGGGATTCGTTAAATGCCGTGGCGGCGTTTATGCAGTCTGACACCGGGCGCAGCCTGATGACAGTTGGCACCGTGCTGTCGGTCGTGACCTGCGCGGTGGCCTGGATACGCACCCACGATATGTTAACGCTGGTGAAATGGGCAATGATCCTCACGATAGTTCACGTGCTTGTCGGCGTCACGCGGCCGGTGCAGATCATCGATGCGACCAGCCCGCATGAAGTGTATCAGGTGGATAATGTCCCTGTGGGGCTGGTTCTGCCGGCAACGGTGATCACCACCGTCGGTCACGGTCTGGTGGCCGGGTATGAGCTGTTTATGCACCAACCTGATGCGCTCTCGTATAACGAAACCGGCATGCTGTTTGGTGCCACGCTTATCGGCAACAGCACGGACTATGAGTCGGTCAGCGCCGAGCAGTCTGATTTGTTTGCGGACTATGTGCAAAACTGCGTGGTCGGCGACATGCTGCTCAATAAGAAGTACAGCATGAATGACCTGATGAACAGCGAAGACCCGTATACGCTGATTTTCAGCAAGCCCAGCCCGCTGCGCGGGATGTTTAACGAGTCGGGCAACTTTATGACCTGTCAGGAGGCGGCTGTACTCCTGCAGAAGATAATGAACACCGACGCCAGCGTGGGGGGCACGACGTGGACGTATTACGTGCGTAAATATCTGGGTAATAAGCCGGAACGTGCTGCGCTGTACAGCCAGCTGATGGGCGACAGCTACCAGTATTTTTACGGCGCAGGCAAAAGTGCCAGCGAGATTATGCGGCATAACGTGACGCTCAATGCCCTGCGTCACGGCTTTGCGGGCTATGCGGCGCGCAACGGCGATACGGCGAGCCTGGTCAATCTGTCGGCGGAGTCTTCCTTTGCCAAAATGCGCATGGCACAGGCCACCAGTGCCAGTATTGCCACCCGCACGCTGCCCGTTATGCAGACGGTGCTGACCGGCGTACTGATTGGTCTGTTCCCGCTGCTGCTGGTGATTGCGATGATAAGCACGCTGTCGTTCGAGGTAATGAAAGGCTATGTCTTTACCTTTGCCTACCTGCAGAGCTGGCCGGTGCTGTTTGCGATTCTGAATAACGCCATGAACTCGAACCTGCAGGAGAAAACCAGCGGCATTGCGGTGACGCTGTCCAACCTGTCAGAAAGACAGCAGATGTTCTCCGATGTCGGGACAACAGCAGGCTGGCTGGCCTTATCCATTCCCTTCCTTTCTTTCTATCTGGTGAAAGGACTGGGCAATGGCGTGTCGCAGGCCGGCAGCTATCTGGGCTCTGCATTGCAGAGTTCGTCCTCACAGTCGGCGTCTCAGACGGTGGACGGGAACTGGTCGTTTAACAACATGCAGACGGACAACGTGCAGGGCGGTAAGTGGGACACCAACAGCAGCTACGCCAATGGTCAGATAACCAATCAGACGGATACCGGTGCGACGGTGACGCAGACTGCCGGCGGCGGTACGGTTTACAACACCACGGGGGCGATGTCGAAGCTGCCGATGGATATCAATTTTGGGAAGGCTGAGAGCAGTGCGGCACAGCGTTCTGGCCGTGAAAGTTTGGCGGAGTCACAAACCCACCTGTCGGGCTACAACCACTCAGTGAACAGTGCCTTTAATCAAGCGAGCCAATTCTCCCAGCAGTATGGCAATAGCTCGACGATGAGCAGCGGCGCGGACAATGCGCAGAGCATGAGCGATACGATCGCGGTGAACAAGATGGTCTCTGCCGCCAAAACCTATGCGCAGAAAAACAATATGAGCTTTGCAGACGCGTGGAGCGAGATGGATTCGAAGACACGCCAATTGCAAATTAACGGAGGGATTCGTGGAAGCGTCGGAATTGATTCCAATAGGCAATTTGCGGGCAAGATTGCTGGTTTTGTCACTGGAGCTAGCCTGAAAGGTGACATCCATGCGGGCATAGAAGGCACAGCAGCGTCTGGCAGTCAGGACTCAATGAGCAAGACGGGAACGTCGGGCCAGGATTTCTCTGCAGATAAAAACAGTCAGGAACTTAACGATTTCCGTGAAGGGCGTGACGTGCTCACTAGCCACCGGACGTCACAGTCGGGCAGTCATGCGGACAACACGGCAAACTCCAGGCTGGAGCAGCTGAGTGCCACATTGGCCGAGGCGGACAGCCAGTACCAGCAATATACCGATAGCATGACCCGCAGTCATGAATACAGCCAGATTGCATCTCAGTCTGAAACCATGAGTGCGCAGACCCAGAGTAATTATGCGCAGGAGTTTGTGGGTTATGTTCAGGCTCAGGCACCTGAGCGTGCAGAGGAAATACTGACCAATACGGCCAGTCCGGAAGTACGAGCAGACAGGGAACAGCTTGCAGAACAATTCATGATGGACAAAGTGCATTCCCGTGTTGAAGGGAATTTCGAGGCGAATCGGGCCTCTCTTTCTGAAGGCATGCCGACAGTGCAAAACACGGTAGCTCCTGCGGCAGGCAATGCCTATCAGCGGGGCGAAGCCGACATCGCCAGCCGTTCCAATAACGCGGCGGTTCGCACGGACAGCACCGGCCGGGCCAGTGCTATGATCAATGAAAATAATCAGACCATATCTTCAGAAAGGCTGGAGATAAATACAGTAAAAGATGGTATAAATAATAATCGGGATAACCTGAAAGCTGACCATCAAACGGCAGAAAATACGTACTCGGCCGAACACGATAAGGCGCAGCAGGCTCAGGACTCCTTACTTCCTCGTGTCAGTGATATTAGGGAAGACACGAAAAAATATTCGACCAACTTAAAGGATGAGGGCGGTGCTCAATGAATATTACCAATAAGATGATCAAAGAAGACGTGGCTATGCTATCGCGCGTTTTTTTGAGCCAAGAGTGTGAAGTGCCGTCGTTTTGGAAATGCATGCGCCTGGGGCTTGGCATTTTTGTGGGGTTGGTCTCCTGGCAGACTTTATTTGCGCTCACCACTGAAAACTTTAGCGGTGGCTTTTCAATCGTTATGGCTGTCGGCCTTGGTTTTATTATTCTTTTAAGTTGCTTTGGTATGAGTGCGAAATATTACTCGTTACCTGTTGAAATAAGGGAGGGGTCAGTTGTTATTCGATTTGTAAAAACCAAGATAAAATATTATGCATCTTTCGTGCTGCTGATGTATGTGGTGTTTACCCTGGCTCTTAGAATGACCGATGTTTTTATACCTATCGCGTGCGTAATGTTTTTATTCATAACTTTATTTATTACATTCTTCATTTTTTTAGCTGACATGGGGCGTTACGACCTGTCACTTTTCAACGCCGCCATAGCGGCGTGGCGGGGTGACGAGTCCGAAAGTGACCTGACGAAAACCGACTAAATACTGACTGATTTTGACTGCTAAACCTCACGCTGCGGCGCGAGGTCTGGCCCTCCCTTTGCCTAAGGAAAGGTTATGAGCTTTAACTCCCGCAACTTTACGCAGGGCGGGCAGGTTGCGTTTATGCGCCTGAGAATGTTCCTGCAAATAAACAACATAATTTCGTTTTATATGATTATGTCATTCATGATCATCACCGGTGCGACATTATTTATTCGCATGAGCACGCAGAACATCATGAATGGGCTGATGTATTGGTATGCCACCACAATAGCCCCATTCCAAAAGCACATTGTTAATCCGACGATTTATCATCTGGACTATTACGGCAAGAAACTTAATTACACGGCAATGCAAATCATCAGTGATTCCTATACCTCGTATTGCGGGCAACTGCTCAAACAGGAAATCATTATTTCCGCGCTGATATCGCTGGTTCTCGTTTTTATCGGTACAGGCATTTTCTTCTGGTATCTGGGCCATCTGGGTAAAAAGCAGAGTGAAGATGAAATCACCGGCGGTCGCGTATTAAATACCGACCCGAAAGCCGTCGCCAGAATGATGAAAAGCCGCGGTCAAGCATCCAATATTAAGGTCGACCATCTGCCGATCAAGAAAGACAGTGAAATTCAAAACTTCGGCATGCACGGCACTGTAGGTTCCGGGAAGTCCACGCTGATGCGTAAGTTCCTGACCTATCTGCGTGAGCGCGGCGACCTGGTCATTATCTATGATAAAGGCTGTACCTTCGTTGAGGAATATTACGACGAAACCAAAGACAAACTGCTGAATCCGCAGGACGAGCGCTGCGCTAACTGGGACATGTGGGGTGAATGCCCGACGCTGCCGTCGCTGGAAACCATCTCCACCTCGCTTATCCCGATGGGGGCATCGGAAGACCCGTTTTGGCAGGGATCTGCGCGCACTATCTTCTCAGAAGCCGCGCACCGCATGCGCAAAGACCCGGAGCTGAGCTACAACAAATTCCTGCGTACCTTGCTGGCCATCAAGCTCGACAAGCTGCGCGAATTTCTCGCCGGCACGCCGGCGGCAACTCTGGTGGACGGGAAAATCGAGAAAACGGCCATCTCTATCCGCAGCGTGCTGACCAACTACGTGAAGGCCATGCGTTATCTGCAGGGCATCGACCGCAGCGGTAAACCCAAATTCACCATCCGCGAGTGGATGCAGGGCACGAAGGTTGGCGCCAAAAACCCGTGGCTGTTCATCACCTCGAACCAGCAGCATCACGAATCCCTCAAGCCTGTTATCTCCATGTGGTTGAGCATTGCCGCCGACAGCCTGCTGTCGATGGGCGAGAACCGCCACCGGCGCGTCTGGTTTTTCTACGACGAGCTGCCGTCGCTGCACAAGCTGCCGGGATTGCCCTTCATTATCGCTGAGGCACGTAAATTCGGTGGCTGCTTCCTGCTGGGCTTCCAGTCCTATCCGCAGCTCGAAGAAATCTACGGCAACAAGTCTGCTGAAGCCATGTTCGACCTGCTAAACACCAAATATTTCTTCCGTTCGCCGAGCGCACTGGTGTCCAAATTCGTCGCCGAAGACATCGGCGAAACGGTACGCAAAAGGTTCAGCGAGCAAACCAGTTTTGGTAATGAGTCGGTGCGTGACGGTATCTCCTTCGGTAAGGAGGAGGAGCGTATCAATATCGTCAGCCATACCGACGTGCAGAAGCTGGAAGACCTGGAGTGCTTCGTCACGCTACCGGGCGATTATCCGGTGGTGAAAATGGCCTTGCAGTACCAGAAACTGCTGAAAGTGGCTGAAGCCATTCTGGAACGCGACGTCGAATCCAGCCTTGACCCGGAGATAGAAGAAGACCTCGAAAGGCGTGGGGCAGAAGAAAGCATGATGGATGCGTTGTTCCGCGAAGACACGCCGGTCGAAACACCGCCAGCAGCTGCAGCTTCATCTGTGCTAGCAGCTCCGGTTGTGGCTGCTGCCGGTGGTCCGGTAATGGCACCTGTTTTGCCTGCTCCCGCCAACAATGTGGCGAACTCAGTCGAGGCTAAACCTGACACCACTGCCGTTGCCGCAGCGGCTGCGGTGGCGGCAGAAGCGGCAACCACCGGCGGCCGTGATGAAGAAATCGATATTGAGCTTCCCCCCGGCATGAACGAAGACGGCGAAATCGTTGACTATGACGCCTATGAGCAGTACGCCGCCCAGACTGAAACGCAGGATGCCACCCGTCGTGAAGAGGTGAATATCAATCACGCCATTCATAACCGGGACAAGGACGATGACGGAGGCTACTTATTATGATGTCTGTTAGCCCGATTGCCGGCGACGCCGGCTATTACGCCAGCCAGGATAACTATTACGTGCTGGGCAGTCTGGAGTCCCGCTGGGAAGGAAAAGGGGCAGAAGCCCTCGGATTGTCCGGCCATGTCATCGACGCTGAGTTGAACGCGATGCGCAAAGGCGTTCTGCCGGATGGCACCCTGCTGTCGCGCGTTGAAAACGGTAAAGAGACGCACCGTCCCGGCTATGACCTGACGTTTTCGGCGCCTAAAAGTGTGTCGATGATGGCTCTCATCGGCGGCGACCGGCGGTTTATTGACGCGCACAACCGCGCGGTTGATACCGTGATGAAGGAGGTTGAAGCGCTGGCCAGCGCGCGCATTACCGAAGGTGGTCAGACGCAGACCGTGCTGACCGGCAATATTGTTGCCGCGCTCTATAACCACGATACCTCCCGCGACTTAGACCCGCAGCTACACACCCACGCGCTGGTGTTTAACGCCACCGAAGCCGACGGGAAATGGCGGGCGCTGGCCAGCGACACCAAAATGAAAACCGGCTTTTCCGAGACGATGTATGCCAATCAGGTAGCCCTGGGAAACATCTACCGTCACGCCCTGCGTCAGGATATAGAAAGCATGGGTTTTGACACTGTTAATACCGGTAAAAACGGGCTGTGGGAGATTAAGGATGTGCCCGTTGAGCCGTTCTCGCAGCGCAGCCAGGCCATTAATGCCGCCGCTGGGGAAGGTGCCTCGCTTAAATCACGAGATATTGCCGCACTGGATACCCGTAAAGCCAAGGTCGCATCAGATCCGGTTGTTCTGGTAGCGCAATGGAATCAAAGGCTGAAAGAAACCGGCTTTAACCTGCCGGACTTTGTCGGGCGGGCGAAAGCGCGCGAGCTCCGAGGGACGGAGACCCCTGAACCTGCAGCAAGTGCGGTGGACATGGCCGGCGCCATCAGCACAGCCATTTCCACGCTCAGTGAGAATAAAGTGCAGTTTACCTACTCCGAACTGCTGGCTAAAACCGCTTCGCAATTACCCGCCGAACCCGGCCTGTTTGCGCAGGTGCGTGAGGGCATAGATACCGCCATTGAACATCAGCGCCTTATCCCTCTGGATAAGGAGAAGGGCATTTTCACCTCTGATGTCCATCTGCTCAACGAGCTCAGTGTGCATCAGTTGGCCAAAACCGCGATGCAGGAAAATCGCGTGCTGTCTTTCCCCGACCGCGCTGTCGAACGTCCGCGGTCGTACGGCGACGCCTATTCCGTTTTATCTCAGGACAATGCACCGGTGGCTATTCTCTCCGGGCGCGGCGGTGCAGCGCAGCTACGTGAGCGCATTGCTGATGCGGCAATCATGGCGGGTGAGAAAGGACGCGATATCACCATCATTGCCGCGGATAACCGCGGCCGGGACTACCTGTCACAGGAGCCGCTGCTGACCGGCAAGGTGATGTCCCGCAGCGCGCTGACGGCAGACCTGACGCTGCCCCCGCAAAGCACAGTGGTTATCGCCCAGGCAGAAAAACTCTCCCTCAAAGAGACGCTGCTGATTCTGGAAAAAGGCCAGCAGCAGGGCGTACAGATGCTGTTTATCGACTCGGAAAACCGCACCGGTACTGGCAATGCGCTGTCGGTGCTGAAAGACGCCGGCGTGCCGCAGTACAAGTCTTATGACAGTCAGAAAATCCCCACCACTGTGGTGAGCGAAGGCGATAAACGCCAGCGGTATGACCTCCTGGCTCATGACTATGCTGCGCTCAAAGCCGGAGGTCAGCCGGTGGTGGCACAGGCCAGCGGGCCGCGCGAACAGACGTTGCTCAATACGGCTATCCGGACAGAATTGCAGGCAACGGGCCAGCTGGGGAAAGACGAACGCCAGGTTTCCGTTATCCATCCGGTCTGGCTCGACGGCAAAACCCGCAATCAGCGCGACAGCTACCGCGCGGGTATGGTGATGGAGCAGTGGGATAGGGAAACGAAAACGATGTCCCGCTACAGCATTGACCGCGTCGCTGAAAGTACCAATACCCTGCGGCTGGTCTCTGAGACGGGTGATGTGCGCGTTGAGAAAATCAGCGGACTCGACAGCAGCTGGAGTGCCTATACGAATAAAACGCTACCGGTCGCCACTGGCGAACCGCTAATGGCCGTCGGCCGCGAGCTGGAAGGCAAAATTAAAGCGCGGGATGGCCTGATAGTCACCGGTTTTGTGGGCGGCGGCGTCGTAGTCAGTAAAGGGGATACATCGCTGGTTCTGGACACCTCACGCGCCCTGAAGCTGGCTTCTCCGCTGGTGGAAGGGTTGGGTGCGAGCGTGGGCGACAACAAGACTGTGCTGGTCGCCGCCGGTTTGCGCGATATGAACGGCGCCGCACTCAACCAGGTTGTCCGCAGTGGAAATAAGGCCATGCTGTACACCGCGCTGCCGCAGGACAGGGCGGAGAAGCGTCTGTCCAGCCATCCCAACTTCAGGGTGGCCAGCGAGCAGGTGAAGGGGGTAGCCGGTGAGCTAAACCTCGATGCTGCCATGCTGAAAAACCGCGACGCGCTGCGCACGCCGGTGGCGCAGTCGGTCGCGCTGGGTCTGAGCCGGGCACAGTCTCAAAGTATCGCCTTCAGCAAGGTCAACCTGATTTCTGCCTCCCTTGGCTGGTCGCCGGACGTCACGGTGTCTCAGGTCGACGCTGAAGTCGACCGGCAGGTTAAAAACGGTGACCTGATCGCTCTGTCACCGGTCACCGGTGCCGGCAGCGGCCTGATTGTGCCGCGCGTCACCTATGAGATGGAGAAATCCATCATCCGCACCGTCGCGGAGGGCAAAAATGCCGTCGCACCGCTGATGGAAAGGGTGCCAGAAAAACACCTCGCCGGGCTGACCGGCGGTCAGCAGGCCGCCACCAAACTTATCCTAGAAAGTCCCGACCGCTTTGTGGCCATTCAGGGCTATGCCGGAACAGGGAAAACCACCCAGTTCAAGGCCGTCATGGCGGTACTCGATAGTCTGCCTGCGTCGCAGCGGCCGGGGGTTATTGGTCTGGCTCCGACGCACCGCGCCGTCCATGAAATGCAGTCGGTGGGTGTGCGCTCGCAGACGCTGTCGTCGTTTCTGAGCGAGGAGCGTCAGAAAGCCATGGCCGGTGAAAAGACCGACTACGGCAACACGCTGTTCCTGGTGGATGAGTCCTCAATGGTGGGCAACCGCGATATGGCGGAACTTTACCAGCGCGTGGCGGCCACCGGCGGCCGGGCCATCAGCAGCGGTGACGTTGCGCAGCTGCAGTCCATCGAACCCGGACAACCGTTCCGGTTAGTGCAGCAACGCAGTGCCATCGACACCGCCGTGATGCAGGACATTGTGCGTCAGACACCTGAGCTGCGGCCAGCTATCTACAGCATGATTGAAGGCAATCCGCGTGAGGCGCTGGAGAAGGTGGAGGCCGTCACGCCGGCGCAGATATTCCGTAAAACGGACGCCTGGGCGCCGTCGTCTTCAGTGATGGAAATTAAGTCAGCAAAAGAAGATGAAAAAGAAGCGGCAGTTCAGGGGAATGACCCTGCCGACGTCATTGACGCCATCACCCGTGACTTTGCCGGACGTACACCACAAACGCAGGCGCAGACGCTGGTGGTTGCCCACCTGAACGCCGACCGGCACGCCATCAACCGCCATATTCATGACGCCCTGCATAAAAACGGTGAGGTGGGAAAAAGTGAACTGACCCTGACCGTGCTTGAGCCGGCCCGGGTGCCGGACAAAGCCCTGCGAAGTGCGGCGGGATTTATTGACCATATCGGGCACGTTGCCGTGATGGATAACCGGCATATGACGGTGAGTGGCGTGGACACTGCACAGGGAATGGTGACCCTGACTGACGATACCGGCAAACCGACGGTGATATCAAACTTCGAAAACAGCACCCAGGACATCTCCCTTTATGTTCCGCGGGACATTACCGTCAGTCCCGGTGACCGCATGCGCTTTACCCGCAGCGATAACGAACGGGGCTATGTGGCCAACAGCCAGTGGCAGGTCAGCAGGCTGGAAAACAGCGGGCGTATCACCCTGAGCAGCGGCGAACAGAAAAGGGTGCTGGAGCCGGCCCGGTTGCCGGAAGATGGGCACATTGATCTGGCGTATGCGGTAACAGCGCACGGGGCGCAGGGTGCCAGTGAGCGGTATGTAATTACCCTTGAAGGGACTGAAGGTGGCCGTAAAAGGATGGCTACCCGCGAGGCCGGGTACGTGACACTGTCGCGTGCCAAAGAGCACGTTCAGGTTTACACCGACGACCGTGAAGGCTGGCTGAAACAGCTCGACCGGCAGTCAGAACGCCATTCGGCGCACGACCTGCTGCACCACGATACCGACCGCTCAGCGCTGGTGGCCGAAAAGCTGCTGTCCACCGGCACACCGCTGCAGGACACGCCCCTTGGCCGGAAACTGCTGCAAACCAGCGGCCTGGATGCGGGTGAGTCGATGGCAAAATTTATCGCCCCCGGAAAGAAATACCCCCAACCCCATATCGCATTGCCCGTCTGGGACAGCAACGGCCGGCGCGCCGGCATTTATCTCGATGAGGTGCGCTTTATGCCACAGGGCGGCGGTGCCTGGCTGAGCAATGAGCCCCGCATCATGGGCAGTGACGACGCGCGCTTTGCCGGCCTGCAGGCCAGCCGCACCGGCGATACCCACGTGGCCGGGAGTATTCATGAAGGGCAGGTGTTAGCTCACCAATACCCGGACAGCGGCGTGCTGGTCCGGCTTAGCGGAGAGGGCACCCCGCGCAACCTTCCACGGATCACGGGCACAACGCTGGCCATAGATGCGGAAACCCTGCGTCAGGCACTGCCGTCTGACGGTGAACCCCTGCCGTTTATCCCGATGCATGACGAGAAGCAACAGGCTGCGCTTGAGAAAGTGCTGCATGCCGCTGCCGCACGGCCAGAAGACGAGAAACTGCGTCTTGCCGCGGAAGCCGCGCGCGCCGGACTGGCGAAATCAGGACCTGAACCGGATGAGAAAACCCTGTCTGAAGCCGCAGGGAAGCGGGCAGATCTGGCGGATCTGACTGCGGATCCTGCTGTTATGCAGATCGCTGCGCAGGAACGGGCCGCAACCCGCTTGCAGCAAATGGAACGGGACATCGTCATCGAGAAGACGTTGGGCGAATAAAGGAGACAGGCAATGACCAAAATGGATTTTTTACTGCGCCTGAGGCGCTGTTCAAAGCTGGACACACTGGAGTTGGTGGTCAGTCACCAGCGGGAACGCATGTCCCGTGAGTGGGTGAATGAGTTTGAGCTGGCCGCCGATCACAGGCGCGCAGAAATCATCATGGGCAAGTTGTTTGACCGTGTACCCGGAACTGTCTGGCGGCTGCTGTCATGAAAGGCCTGACAGTGGTCCAAAACGCAGATCCGCGGTTTGAGGTATCTGAAGACAAACGCACGCTTCCTTTCAACCATAAGCTGATGAAGGCGGCTGAAGGGTTTACCTCGCGTTTTGAGTTTTCTATGCATGTTGCTTTTGCCCGGGCAAACGGCAAACGCCGTCGTATGCCACCGGACAGCCGCAAGCGGGCGATAGACGCCTTGTTGCAGGCAATGTGCTTTCACAATGATCCGCTGGAAAATCGCGTCAACGCAACGGTCACGACGATGGCCATCGAGTGCTCGCTGGCGACAGAGTCAGAAGCGGGTAACCTGTCTATTACGCGTGCCACCCGCGCGCTGCACTTCCTCGCCTTGCTTGGACTCATTACTTATGAGACCCAATTTTGTGACACGCTAGGGTGCAATTTCCCCGCAGATATCACTTTCACACCGGTGTTTTTTGATGCGCTTGGTATTTCAGCTCCGGCCGTAGCTGCAGCCCGGGAATCCCGCGTGGCCTGGAAAAACAAACAACGCGCTAAACAGGGGCATTCAAGGCTGCCGTTAGATGAGCTGATGTTTGCCGCCATGAAAGCCCGTCGTGACCGCTTCTATGACTATCATATGAAACGCAAACAACACGGGCATGCGCGGGTTCGTGCCAAACGTGATGCCAGCCGTCTTCGCGCCGAAATCGAGGCGCTGGTTAAACGTGAACTGACGCGGGAAATTGCGGAGCAGCGTTTCCCTGCGTCGAAAGACGCCGTGATGGCCGAAGTGGCGCGTAGGGTGAAACAAAGGATGATCCTCTCACGGGGACACCACACCCGGTTGGCTGCATAATCCCCCAATCTTACCCATTCGATACCCACCGAAGGACTTAAGGCGCCACCACGGTCGAATCTGGCAATAAATCTTCCTTCAGGCGCGCTCTTGGTAGCCAGATTCTCTCTCACAACGTTCCTTCTATCCCTGTTTTCACCCGCTGAACCTTTGGATTGGGGTTTACCTACACTGCATTCCGACTTATCCACCGTTAACTGCAAGAGGTTTGGCCGGATAGCGGCAAATAGCCGTGGCCCATACCTGCGTGTAGTCTTTTAAAGACCTTAAATATCTTTCTTTTAAAAAGAATACCTACTCACTGTTTGCCCTGTGGATTGAATCGGCATGGCAACCCATCAGGGGTCAGTTCATGAGGTGGAAGGGCAGAGCATATTAGTTACAACATTCAAATCAGTTGCTTTTGCTATGCCGTGCAAACCTGAAACTCCTACGCTGTCCCTTAACATCGCACCGTATACATCTGTAGCCCTGAGTAGGTCCTCAGGGGATACATCGTTGAGATAAAGAAAAAGTAGCACCCTCCACGTTGTTCCGGGCAAAGGTCAGAGTACAGCATTGACGAAACAGCAGTTTTCGCTGGCGTGGGTCTTTTACCCGGTCGGGCAACAGGCCCGGCCGGATAAAAGAATCAGGAACAGTGAATGTTGTAACTAGTTTTGCGGGAAGATTCTTTTGTCATTCGACCATTAAGCTTCTTCGTGGCGGAAAGTCGGCAGTATCGGCTTTCGCATGCTCAAGCCTCTTTAAAAGAGGCCTTGCAGGGCGGGGGCGGACTGGGGAATATACGGGTCACAGACCGGCTGAGCCGGGTTTACGGCAACGTTTGGCTACAGAGCTATGCGGAACAACAGTTGTCGCCTTTATGCCGCTATGCGGCATTAGGTTTGAAAACACCTCAAGAATTTCTAAAAATCTCCGATAATTATATTACTTTTTATAATCGATAGAGGATAAACGTATGTCTGTTCAAAACTTTGAATTTCATCTCGAAAATTCCCAGTTTTTATATGGTCGTATCGAAGATATTAATGGGGCCTTTTATATATCTTCGTCTCATATAACAGCAATAGAAACACCTCTTCCTAAAGTTGCATTGTTTAATATTCCTGTGCAGTCCCTACCATCAGCGATTTTTGCTTTTGAAGAGTTAATTAAGCATGTAGTTAATAATACTAAAAAAGATAATCTGCGACTAGTTAGGGATGTTGATCCTTGTGCGCACATCGACGTTCAGGAACAAAAAAACATACTGAATAAGTGTTACACGCCACGAGAAATCCCTGTGCAGCCTCATGTATAATGGAGTAATTCAGCATGTTTGCAAAAATAAAGAACGTACTTCAGTTTGATGGCTATAAATACATAGCTATAACTGGATTTTATAGAAAAGAAAATAGCCAATTGATTTACGGAGATAGAGAGTATGTTTTAAATTTAGCAGATGGCAGTAAAGTCAATCAAATTTTAAAAGAAGAAGATTGGAAAATTCTTGAAAAAGATGTTTTACAAATTTACTAATTTTATGAGAACTCATTAAATAATTAACAAACACTATTTGGACAGGTATTTAAAACTGTCCAAATATAAGGATTTACATTCTAAAATTTAAGTGATAGCTATTATTCATGCGTAGTGCTCATAAACATATCGTTAAATAAGTAACTCCATATCTTGAGGCTCATTGTCGATAAAACCATATACAATATGTATCTCATCTTAGCGTCACCAGATAGACTTTCTATTTTATCCTTTTGGTAAGGATATAGTGATGCATATGTATTTTTATCTAAGTCTATGTTATCCATTGCTTTTATTAACCTTTGTAAAGTCCCATCATCAATTGGCTCCACATTAATATTATGCGCAAGTTTATTCCTAATGCTATTTAATAAAGTTACAGCTTTAAAAATTTCCTCAGGTAATCCTATGTTTTTAGCAAATGTAATCTTGGAATTAGTTGTAAAATTCGCTCCAGAGAAAATTGAAATTCCTTTTGCAAATTTATGGTTTACCCAATTTTCTATTAAATATTCATTATAGAGATGATAAGTTATAACTTGTACTAAAACAGGACTAGAAAAGTTAATAGCGTCCAATGCTTTTGGCCGCTTTGATTCTTTGAGGAAAGCAGCAAATCTTTCATACTCCGCAGAACTACCATATCGCAAATTCATAAAAATATTATCCTTTTTGCTATAGTTTTTCGATGAGAGTTACATTTTACATCATAATTTTTATTTTTATATAGCTATTCGTAAAAAATGACCTAATTAAACAATAATTCTTATTTTAATTCTGTTTTATTAATTCAAACTACAACAGGATTTTATGGATTGTTTCTTTGAGAGAATATCCACATCCGTTTGAGATTTTTTTCAAATAGCAAACGCTCTGAGAAAAGCAGAAACTATTCCTAATACAAGAAGATGCCCGCAGTACAACCAGTAAAAAGTTTGCCGCGGTAAGAAGCGTTTCCCTGTTGCTTTCGCGCTATCAGTTAAAGTGAGCATGAATAGCGGTAAAAACAGCGTGGGTAAAATGGTGAGAACGACCACTTCAATTATTGGCGCAGTCATCAATGAAGCAGCATTTAAACTGATCAATGATAAAACCCAAAGTAATAGAACTACCTTGTCTGGTGTGATGCTGGCTAACATCAGAACTGAGATCAACACAAAGCCAATACCCCCTAACCCATAACTGGCCAGTGAGAGTGGCCACGCGAAAATGGCGATAAGCAGAATGCTTTTTATCCAGCAATACCGCGTCCTGGGGTAGATCCATGCGACCAGTTGGCTGCACGACAAACAAAATGTTCAACGCGTACCAGGGCTGATGGTCATAAAAGGGGGCAATTTGGATATAGGAAAATTTTGTACGGTAAGCCTGTTATGTGAACAGGCTACGTTGTCGCAGCAGGGTGTATTCCCGCGCTGTACAGCATTTTGGGGTCCGCATGGAAAACGTAAAACATCCTACATTAAGTCTGTTTTTTAAGAAGCCATGACCGGCAGCTTTGAGCGACAAGCGGAAGTTAAATGGTTAGACGTTAGCATCGACTTACACAGGTCTAACCCAATGCGGCAGCTTAATATTTGTAAGATACTCTTCCTCAACAACAAACGCCAGGCTGTAACGAGCGCGGGTAATGGCCACGTACAGCTTGTTTCTAGACTCCTCCGTTTTATCTTTATCGAACACGCTGAGGTCGCCACCTAGATACTTGAGATGTTTCTCCGGTGAAATAATCAGTACGCGGTCAAAACCGAGACCTTTACTGGAGCCGAAGGTGTGGCAGGTGAGATCTGGTGGCAAATAGCCTTTTCCCATGGGCGATGACCATCGCAAAACTTGAGGTTTGAACATATCGAGATAATCGTTCACCTGAGATGGTTTGATCAGGAAAGCACCGCAGTGATGGGCCATCTCAGCAGGAACTTTTCCCACCTCTGATCGCGTTTGTTCATAAATACCGGGATGAATGGTATCCGAGAGATCGCAGATTTCCTGGATACATCTGCGATTCTTCGCCAGTGAGAACGGACTAAAATTGAGGTCTTTGAAGTATTGAATCTTTTGTTCAGGTGTTTCCGGTGCCTTATGGCCGAACGTGGTCGTGTAAATAGTTTGACGAAAATCGCCTACACAGCAAATAGAGTCATGCATTGCCTTACTGAGTGCTTTGATAACGTCAAAATCCCATCCAACCAAATCCTGAACCTCATCGAAAAAGATCCTCTGATAAATCTCTTTCAATCTGTTAGCGGGGGCATTCATTGTTGAAGCGGAGATTCTTGTTGCCAGCTTAGCCAGCAGTCCAGTGTAAGCTTTGGTTTTGCATGGCGTCAGATAATGAAGAGGATTCAGCGCACCATTAATTTTTTCCCCTCTTTTGGGATACCATTTCCTCGTACCTGGTATCAGGTGAGGGTTATGCTCGGTGAACATTGTAGAAGTAATTCGATCTGGAAACATGGCCGTTTGATAAGGTCTTACTAAGTCTTCCATGTAAAATGAAAACAGGCCTTTCACAACAAAATCATCGCTGTGTTTGCCGTATAATTCCACAAAGCGAGAACGAAGCTCTGCTTGGTTGTTCATGGTGTAGGTGACGACCAATACGCGTCCACCCGCCTTTATGACTTCAATGGCATCCTCAATGACTTTTTGGGTTTTTCCTGATCCTGCACCGGCAATCCAGAATTCATTATGCAAAGTCGAACACCTCATCGAGGAAAGGTGGATACCTGAAATCCAGGGTGCCATCGAACAACTTGATAGCTGAATCGACCTTGCGGGCGCCCTTACCGTTTCCCTGGACGCTTCGGAACCAGTCGATCAGAAAGTCGCGTCGCTTATCTAAGTCGACTACTTTATCGTAGAGGTTAAACGTCTGTGTCGATAACACCTCTTTGGCGAAAGCGTCCAGCGTAACAAAGCCGGTGGCATTGGCATATATCATCGCGGGTTCAAGCGAAAACTCCTCATTTTTGGCAGAGGAAATAAGTTTGATATTGGGGTAGGCCGCATAATCGACACGCGCTTTGACGACGTTTTCATCATAGTCGCCATCGTTATCTCTGAGGACGTTTATCCGGGTACCAATTTCCATACCCACGGATATGAACGTATCAAACCCAACTCCGCGCACGACGATGATATCAATACCATCCTGCTCTGGCAGGCGGTTGTACTTGCGGTGGTAAATCTTCTTCAGTACTAACTCGTCTGACGGCCCCTCGACAAGGATGACTTTGTGCGACAGTGCCACGCGCAATGTGTCATAGCCAGGTAAGCGCTTTAAGGTTTTGACCACTGTAGGGGCAAGCTTATGCAGACGTTTGTATCCCGACTGGACCAGGCAGATTTTATCAATGCTCAGCTTGTTGAGCACATACGAGCTATGAGTGGTAAGGAAGAGTTGTTTGTCGCCCCGCTGATTTTCAATGTAGTGAACCAGCTTATTGAGGTTAGTGTGAGAAAGGTGATTTTCGGGCTCCTCCATCATCACCAAATCGATATCCTTCGACTTGTTCTGAATCGCGAGCTTGATCTGCACATTACTCTGCTCACCCTTGCCAATGAACTGGAAAGGGACATCATCCACTTCAAGTTGAAGGCTGGTCTGAATAGATCCCGCAGGTAAAGTGCTTGCGGCAATGGACAGTTTTTTTTCTGTGATCAAGTGGTCCGTATCCAGGCCGGTGTTGACTGTCCTGACCTCACCTGAGTTGTTAAAAACCTGCTGATTCTCACGATAATTGAGGGTCAGCTTAACCAGTTCCTCTTTCTTTAAAGCGGTATTCAGTATGGTCGAGATGTACTGATTCTTACCCAGAGTGGGGTGGATACGAGTTGGGTCGATGCATAACGCCCTGAATTTCTTCGCTACGGCTTTAATAGAATTCCATCCGAAATCCAGCCATTCCAGCTTGTAGAATTCGATCGGGATACTCGTAATGTGCGGGTTTGTCAGTAAGTGGTCGGCGTAAACGTCCTTGAGCGTGTCATCAAAGTGCACCAGCACCGCGATCCCTTGAGCATCGGCTTTAAGGAAATTATTAGTACCCCGGTATTCAGGCACTCCCTCGATGAATGCCTCTATCGCCAAGACAGGCAGGTGCGTGGCCGATTTGTCAGAAGCCAAAAAATGCTGCACTGCATCCTTATTAAAAATGTCTGGCGTAAACTCGTTGTTGAAGGGGCGGCCCCGATAGTTGTAATTCAGTACGATTTCCAGGGCTTCCAGAATCGTACTTTTACCGGCGTTGTTATCACCTACAAAGATATTTACGTCATCGTTGAACTCAAAATGTTCATCTTTGAATTTCTTGAAATTGGTAAGCTTAATCGATTTAACGCGCACTTTAACTCCCTCAAGATACTGTCAAATAATACCCCTTAAAGACATTAACTCGCCGATACACCTGTGTCCACATGCAGGCTCGATGTCACCTTAAATCCTGCAGGCACTGAAGTAGTCGACATAAATAGGTCAAAATATAAGAGCTGTTCTTGGACAACTTATAAGTCTGCTCCTGGCACAAAGCGGACCGTCATACCTGCTTAAGTCACTGGCTTAGCGTAGGATATTTTCGTTTTCCAAGCGGCCTCCATTTTCAGGGGATTTGGCCTTAATCGGATAACCTAAATGCGATAAAGCTAGTGCGATAACATAAAAGCGGTATCCATTGACGCTAAATTAATCCCTTACATCTCTGATTTTCTTGAAAAAATGTGCTTAACGTACAAAATTTTCCGATCTCTAAACTGCCCCCAAAAAGTGTAGTCCTATGCTCATCAAAAGATAAAGTTTTGCAAAAAACGGTCGATAGTTATCTTTTAAAAGGAGATTTAATCATGATCATGAAAATGGCTTTATGTCTGGTTCCCCTGATTTTTCTAAGTATGTCAGCAAATGCCGATCAGACTTTAAGTCAGTGGCAATTTGTAAAAGGGTCAGATAGTGAAGACTTCCAAATCCTATGCCTAAATGACCAGAAGCAGACATTATATATTGGTAAAAACAATCAAAATAATGAATATCGTGTAGCACGCAATATCTTCTTCCAAACTCAGGCCAACAACACAACAATTCTTAGCTTCAAACGAGGATTTGTATCTGCTGACAAAGACATGACTTACATTCCGTCCGCGAATGAACGATGTGAAATCACTGAGCAATAAACCGTGATACTTCACCGCCGGTGAAAAATAGGGGGTCGGGAAACAAACGCTATTGTACGGAAAGTCTGCTTTTTGAACAGATCACCTATAGCAAGAAGGGGATAATTAGGCGCTACTTCCGCTTATCTGGCGTTTCTAGCTCATTAGATACCCTGAATGAGATATGGATAGGGGGGTAACTTAAAGCGACATTATCAACTAAATAAATCTCTTGACTGCATGTGCAAGTTTAAAAATGACCAAAGTGTACAATAATTTCCAATCTCCAAATTGACCTCCAGTGGACTTGTAACCAAATACAGAGAGGAAACAGTGAGAAAGCCACTACAAACATACGACCTGAATATTCCTGTTGACGACTATAAAATGAAAGCCGTCATGGAACGTGATAAGGCAAACTTTGAGTCTCCCAACATCTGGTTTTACGTAGGCGCTGATAGCCGAGATCCCGGCTTTGCGAAGGTAGGTATTACGATGGGAGATCTCAGATCCCGCTCATACAGCTCCGCAAATCCCAATTATTACCTGTTCTGCGCTTTTCAGTGCATTCAAGGTACATCGAAATCGCAGCTCGAAAGCATTGAACTTGGTGCTTTAACTCATCTTGATGCTGTGTTCCCGAACCATCGGACTCGTCACATGGAGTCGCAACGACTGTCAGAGTGTTATTACAATATTGATTTTGAATATTTTTTTTCCTGCCTTCACGACTACCTGCATGATAATCACTACAGTAATTTTCAGACTGCTGGTTTTGTGAATGAATTAGGTGATGATGACGGTTATGCGCTAGCATGGGAATTCAACCCTCTCTTGCCACCAGAGGTAAAAAGTCGCTTTAGAAGCTTGATTCTACGGTATTAAATTGCTGCTTCGAGTAGTGCTACAGTTTAACCTTCCCCGTCCGAGACGGATGGGCTTATTGTACATAAATAAAGGCCGCTTACGCGGCCATGAATTTATTTTTTACCGATTAGCTTAAGAGGAAAATATCCTTTTTGACCGTTATAGTAGCCGCTTTTTACTTCTACTAAAACATATCTAGTATTACCTTTATCTAGGATTTTAAAATTCGTCTCAACGTCAATGTTTTTTAAAAGCTCTCCTCTTTCTTTACCATTTTCCCAAAGAAACGTGCCATCACTTTTTGTGCATTCCATTATCAACCTCTTTAACTTATTATTTAAAAAATAAAAATTAATAATACCTAATTAAAATCACTCGGGTGGATGTTCAAAACAACGGGATACAATTTTATATTGATTCCCGGTAGTCTGAGTTGTTGAATGATCGTATTCTTCTGGGACGGTGAGGGTATAACTGTCGTCGCCTACATATGGGTTGTCAAAGTAAAATACAAAATCCCCAACTGTAGAGTTATAACTCACAGTACCCTCACAGCCGGTCATAAAGCCATTTGATTCTGATTGAAGTGTAACGTGCCCACCAGGAGGGATTACTTTAGGTGGGTTTTTAATCCATACGCCATGGTTCAATTCACACTGTGTTTGTGTCCAGGGATATTTTGTTGCATTGGTAATTGTCCAGGTAAGGCTTCTGCTAGCACCCATATAGTCCTCTCTTGGTTAGATTAAATATGATTAATTATCATATGGTTGGGCGTGAAAAAGTTAAATATCTCTAAAGTATCCTTCATGTGATACACAATATTAATCAGATATTTATCTTTTCAATGCGAAAATGAAATGATGAGTTCACCACATCTTTAACCAATCATAATATTTAATTCCTGATAAATGAATGGAGAATATGTCTATTGTATTGCTTTTACCAAGTCAAAATGACTTTCTGTCTGTTTCTTTGTCAGTTTACTCATTATAAAAAAAGAAGAAATTCTAATAATTGTTTTATTTTTTATTGATATTAGGAAATTCCCCGTCGTTAAAGGGAATTAGGTTAATGTGTAGTGGTCAACAAAAACTGGCCACAGCTTTAGAGTTTTTCCAGAACAATCGTTCTGATTCATTCGGCGTCAAACCGCCATTATATTGATGGGGTCTGAGCTGGCTGTAATATCCTGTGATGTATTTCGTTATTGCCGTGCTGGCTTCGCTAAAATTCGCGTAGCCATTATCCGGTACCCACTCTGTTTTCAGGCTTCTGAAGAACCGTTCCATTGGGCTGTTATCCCAGCAATTTCCCCGGCGACTCAGGCTTTGCTTTATCTGATATCTCCACAGTAACTGTCTGAAATTCCTGCTGGTATAGTGACTACCTTGATCCGAGTGATACAGTAAATTAGCCGGTTTTCCCCGTGCTTCCCAGGCCATCGACAGGGCTTTACCTGTCAGTGCGGAATCAGGGAAAAATGACATCGCCCAGCCAACCGGTTTTCGGGAAAATAAATCGAGTACAACAGCCAGATAAGCCCAGCGTTTTCCCGTCCAGATATAAGTCACATCACCGCACCAGGCCTGATTAGGCTCGGTAACAGCAAACTGGCGATCCAGATAATTAGGGATCTCAATGTGTTCCTTAGACGCCTTCTTGTAACGATGGCCAGGTTGCTGACAGCTGATAATATTGAGCGCTTTCATCAGCTTTGTTGCCCGCCAGCGGCTCAGTTTTATACCTTTGGTGGTGACCAGTGCGGCAATGCTTCGCGCTCCTGCTGAACCGTTACTTTCGCGATAAACTTCACGCACAAGGCTCAGTAATGCCACTCTCGTGGCGTCAGGCTTCCTGGGCTGCCGCCAGTATTTATAACTGCTGCGATGAACCCCAAACACGTTGCACACAACGGCAACAGGAAACCGCGCCCTGAGTTTCTCAACTAATGAGAATTGTTCAGGGAGTCTGACATCAAGAGCGCGGTAGCCTTTTTTAATATATCCCTTTCCATTTCAACGCGTTGAAGTCTTTTCTTCAACTCACGTATCTCAATCTGCTCAGGTGTCATGGGTGAAGCTATGGGTGATTTTCCCGCTCGCTCTTCTTTCAGTTGTCGAACCCATTTATCCATCGTGGATTTGCCGACATTCATCGCAGTGGCAGCGGCGGCAACGGTGCAGTGCTGATCGAGTACAAGCTGGGCAGCCTCGAGGCGAAACTCGGGGCTAAAATTGCGTCTGTTACGTCCTGTCATAATGTCACCTGTTTTGACTATGAGGTGATGATATCACCTCTATTCAGGTGGCCAAATTCACTATGCCACTACAAATACACTCTCGTTAATAACATAGATCAAGGATTGCCCACACACGATGTATCTGCTTTGCAGGGAAAAATGCTGGCCATTTTCATTCGTATGTCACGTGCTGTCCGTGTTCTTGAAATAGGCACGCTTGGGGGTTATAGCACCATATGGATGGCCAGGGCTCTCCCACCACATGGAAGAGTAACGACAATTGAATTTAACGAGCATCATGCCGAGGTTGCTCGCCAGAATATAAACAAAGCGGGGCTGGCTGAGCACGTTACGTTGCATATTGGGGCAGCACTTAATGTCTTACCCACACTTAAAGCCCCCTTTGACCTGATTTTTATCGATGCTGACAAAGTGAATAACCCACACTATCTTGAATGGGCTATCAAACTGTCGCAGCAAGGCACTGTTATCGTTGGGGATAACACTGTGCGCGGTGGCGGTGTAATAGACTCCTGTAGTGATGATCCGAACGTTAAAGGTCTGCGAGAATTTGTTCAGATGATTTCTGAGGATGAGCGACTTGAAGCTACAGCAGTACAGACTGTTGGTGAAAAAGGATGGGATGGTTTCGTCATGGCTATCGTTAAAGCCCGGTGATTATATTTTTCGCTAAGAAGTACGAACTCACCCCCATCTCTTAATCACAACTTCTCAAGGATTGTCAAAAGCTGTACTGCTTGAGTTATGGACAGAGCGTCAGCTTCTCGCTCTCAGCAGACATTCATCGTGACGTGGTTCTTGAGAGTTTTCTTCGGGCTTGCTGTTATATCCTGCCTATTCGTCTATCTGTGTAAGTGTATCCCTCAAGGTACATATGCCAAGTCTTTTTCAATCTGAGTATCTCAAGGGATACCTATCCTCATTTCTTACTGCTACTGGCAAAGAAGAGGTACCACTAGGCAAACCCACTCTCAAAACGAGACAGTTAATTATTAAGAGGGTCACTCGGAGAGTGTATTGACAATAGCTACACAACAATCTAATGTATAGCTGTTGTCAATACAGGAGCTATAAAAAATGCGTGACGCTGCGATTAATTTACGTGCTTTGCCGGAACAGCGTGATCTTATCGATCAAGCTGCCAGTTTATTGGGTAAAAACCGATCTGATTTTATGCTGGAAGTAGCTTGTGAGCGCGCACAGGCTATTCTGCTCGACCAGGTTTTTTTCCAGTTAGATACTGAAAAATTTCATGAATTCACAGCGATGCTTGATGCACCTCAAAAGACAAATCAGAGTCTGGAGCGCCTGATGGCAGTGAAATCACCTTGGGCATGAGTTTACAATTATCTGCCCCTGAGCCACTGACAACTGCACATATCCTTGATGCTTTTGGTTGTGGGGAATCAACGTTAGATGAATGGTTAAAAAGGCGCGCTCTGACAAACCATTTAAATGGTGCAAGTCGTACTTTTGTTGTCGCGACTAACGATAAAAGTGTTGTCGGTTATTACGCCCTTGCAGCCGGCGCTGTGTCCCACAGGGAAGCAACAGGGGCAGCTCGGCGTAATATGCCTGACCCAGTTCCGGTCATTGTATTGGGAAGATTGGCGGTCGACCTTCGCGCTCAGGGAATAAAGTTAGGAGCCTCATTGTTACAGGATGCTGTTCTTCGAGTTCACTCAATTGCTGAAAATACAGGGGTCAGAGCATTACTTGTACATGCACTTCATGAACCAGCTAAACAATTTTATGAACACTACGGTTTTACATCATCGCCAATTAATCCGATGACATTAATGCTTCGCCTTTAGTATTCACATCAACCTTGAAGCATAGCAAGTGATGAAATCGAAAAAGACAAACAAGAATTCATACTTCACAATGATGAAGTGTGATTTATGCTAGTTGTTATTTTTCTGATTTATAAGACTTTTTTCCATAAGATCAGTCATCGCACCTTCATGAGCCTGAAGATTGCGGATATAGCGCATTAAAGTTTCAGGCTTTTTCCATGTCCCTTCCTGCATAATCTGAGCGACGGCATAGCCACGTCCCGCCATGTCCTGTGCAGCTCCTACACGGGCACTGTGACCAGTCCAGGTCATGTAGCGTCCTTTATTTGGGGTGATAGTTTCAGCTGTTCCAATCGTACGCCAGGCTTGGGTGAAGATAAATTCTATCGCCGGCGTGCTCAGCGGACGGGTGATAGAAAGAGTTGCACTCCCAGAGCGGTGAACCGGACAGAAGAGGAAAGCGTCAGGTTCGGGGCTCATACCTGACGCAGACAACCATTCTGACAACCGTCGGGAAGACTGCGAGCTTAGGGATTTGATAAGGCCCCCCGTCTGAACAATAGTTTTGGTATAGCTTACATTGAGGATGATCCTGCCATCCGGTGCCCGGGAGATGTCTCGAACACGAAGTCGAGCTAATTCACTGATACGCAGCAGCGTGCTATAAGCGAGATGCAAAAATGCCAAATCACGTTTGTGCCGAAGCGATATTGAGTCAGACCACAGTGCATCCAGTTTCAGCAAATCTTCAAGACGGAAGGGAACCGCCTGACCCGTACGTTCACCGGTTACAACCGCAACACGATTTATCTTCTTAACGGCCCTGAACACCAGCGGTGAGATGTTAGGAGGGGTGAGACCTGCGTTACGGTGTAACATTGAAATTAAAGAACCGTGCGTGGCAATCGTTGAAGAGGCGCGCCCGTTCTCTTGTAGCCAGTTCAGGTAATCGCGAAGATCGTCTGGAAGCATAGGCAAAAACGAACGCCCATTCTCCGCCGACCATTTATGGCAAATACGCATCACGCTCATTAGCTGTCGCCATGTATTGGGCGAAAATGCTTCCTTGTCCTGTACAAATTCCTTAAGCCTGGCCAGAACATCCTCTTCCGCCTGGATAGCCGGTAGAGTTTGGTGGGTTGGTGTTAATTTGCCCATATATAGCTTAAAAAGCGAACTCCCGGTCACTGGCGACGCTACGTAGATTCTGAGAAAAATGCAGGGGATTTACCTTGCAGATTTCACGTAGTGAAACCTGCAAGATCTACAGCAAAAAATCATCTACACCTGTAACTACTGGTTAGATTACCAGTTCCTTCAAAAGAAAACTAACTTTATATAAGTCCCATTATATAAAGTTGAATAAATCTACCCATGTTTAGGAAATACTATAAAATATTCAGTAGAAAGGGCTTTTTTGGGTTATTTAAGCTGCAGGTATAGTTGACTGTGCTCGAACGCATGTCCGTCGCCATTGCTGCAGACGATCTTCCCACTGTTAGTCTTAGAGACTCTAGGTTTAATAAGCAACGTACTCAAAGCCTTTATTGTGGCAATCGGCGTAAATATGTCTGACAGACGCTGATAGTCAGCATATCCTCTAAGCCGCTATACTTAACCTAATCCAAGGTGATCGGACGCTTTAGTACTCAAAATGTGACATGTAAGCGAGTGCACATAATCGGTCATCAATGTTGTGTAAATAATAATAATAGATTTGATGTTTCAATTTCTTGTTATTTTTCTATACCTATCAAGATTAGCTAAACTATGATATTTATAAAAATCAGGCCACTAAAGGTGGCCTGAGAGTAATTTTGTTAGGTTATCTGTAATAAATATTAAAATTCATATTTGATGCCTAAAGCAACGTCACTGCTATTGTAGTTATTACTTCCGAAACGTGTTCCAATATTACCCCAAATGTTTATATTCTTTATAATATCACCTTCGGCACCTACACGAACCTCTCCCATATTTCTTGTACCGCTCTGACTTACACGTTCTCCATCCATGCTTGTTGAAAACGCATTGGTATTATGGACCCAGTTAGTTTCGATATAAGGACGGAATATTTGATAAGTTTTTTGACCAGGATTTGGATTCTGAGCGATATAAGTTTTAGCACCAAGGCGAGATTGAATATTCCCATTACCTCTAATTATTACACGAGTACCATTATCTTCGGTGTGCTCTTTTGATTTCACTCCCATCCATGTAACTTGTGCATTCGGCTGAAGGTACCAATTATATTTCTCGCCGAGTAAAGTTGGTGAGTTGTTAAGTTGAATAGAATAACCAACCTCAACCGAAGCGGTAATGCCTTTAGACCGGTAGTTCTCATAGGTCAGTTGATCACCTTTTACTGAGTTATCAAACCAATTATATAATGCCCAACTATCAATATAAAGCCCACTTTTTTTTTGTACATCTTCGAACCATGTGCCATAAAGACCTGCACTATACCCGCTAATATTACCTTTTGAAGAATACCCTGTAAGCGAGCTATGTGTTCTACTTTTGCTAGTGCCGTATCCAGTCATAAGACCTAGACTCAAACGGTCCGCTCCTTTTAATTTCCATGATTTGATATCACCCCCAATCTGAACAACATACTGATTACTTTTTGTTTTAAGCTGTCCAGAAGAAGTGTGCCAATTCGTATGTCCGCCAACATTACGCATCCAAAGCAGGGTATTCTTTTGCTCACCCGTAAATGAATCACGGTAAGTAGCACCTGAGGACCGGTCGCCAATACGAGTAGTGAAAAGCGTATTAGCAGCAGCTGCATTAGAAATGTAACTGCCAGCTTCTGGCCGTTCTTGGCTTGAAGCCGAGGGAGCAGTCGGTGGGACGATCGATGGTACAGTCGGATTGGTCGGGTTCGTATCTTTGCTTGTTAGATACCAGTTTCCTTTGTTTGAGCCAACACCGCGAACTAAAGAATAATCATAGGCTCCTGCAACAATCCTACTACCCTTGGTAAAGGTTGCCCCGGAATTTCCATCAACAGTAATGACGTTTATACCCTCAACAGTTTGCGCCCCATGACCACCTAGATTATTGATATATACAGAACTTTCACCATCGCTGTTACCGGTTATTAGTAGCTTGTCAGAACGGGAAGTATCATCGGACAATATACTGTTCATTACGATTTTTGAACCATTGTAACCGATATAATTGCCATCAATTGTCAACGTATTGCCTACAGTGTCGGCAGATGATGATAAGGAAAGCGTAGCGTAGTTATTTATATCACCAGTAAATATGCTTTCGACCATACTGTCATCTTTACTGACAAGTTGCAAAATACCAAAGTTTGTCAAATCACCTACGATACGTGTGTTATTATATAAATCAATACTTCCAGTAATTTCATTTAAGATAATACCTTGATTCAAGTTTGTGTAGCTGCCTGTATTTACGATAACTCTCCCAGTATTAGTAATGTCCATATTCGTGGAATTATCTCCGTCTATTTTTAAAGCCCCTGTGTTTTTAAACGCACCCCCAGAAATATCTACATTCTTAATAATAAAAACTCCAGAGTTTTTAGCATCTGTTCCCGAAAGATTTAATAATGAATCTGAAAGCGTAAATGTACCTGTATTCTCAAAACTAGAACCATTTAGACTTATATCCCCAGATAAACTCATCATTCCATTATTATAAACATTACTATCAGTCATTATTATATTATCGGTACCAGATACTAGACCTCCATTATTTATGGTAGATCCAGACAGATCAAGATTCCCTGAGAAATAAAAATTACCATTATTGTTAAGCGTTATGTTATTTGCAGTGGTTCCCACGTTATCTTTACAAACTTCATCGTTGCAGTCACCAATTGTAAAATTAGTGCCTTCGGCGTTGGTAATTTCAGAGTCTGATATGTTATTCCCAAGAGCAATTATAGTACCTCCATTGACATTGCTTATGTGAGTATTTTTTGCAATATTATGATACAAATTTATGGATGCGTCATCGTTGGTAATGGCTGCGCCTTCTACAGAATTACCATCAACAACTATCTTACCCTTATTTGAATTCTCTATTTCTGCTCCATTTGCATAGTTTCCTTTTAACAATATGAAGCTATCATTATTTTTTATAATAGCACCTTCTGCTGAATTTCCTTCGACAAGTAACGTCCCGCCATTAGAGGACGAAAGTGAAATGAAGTTGGCATTATTATTAAATAAAACAACGTTTGATCCTTCTCCTTCGGAAGAAATTGAAGAACCGCCAGTGTATGTTGACTCTAAATTATTACCTTCAAAATTGTAAGCAAAAGGAGTTCCCCCTTCTTCAGAAATAAATTCTCCGCGATAATCTGAAGCTTCAACTCCTATAGCATAGTTAGTAATATGTACAGAGGTGTCATTTTGACTATAGGGATTATTGAGGGTGTTATCACTATAATTCCAGTAAGGATTATCTCCTAGATTCTGATAATTATTCCCTGTATTAGATGGTGAAGGCGTTTTATTTCCATAACCGTCCTGAAAAGCAAAGGAGTTGAGGGAAGAGAATAGGCTAAAAACGATCAAATATTGGGGTTTCTTCTTAAATAAAAACATACATAATTCCTTTATGTAGGCTCGAAAGCCGGATACAACACCTGACATCAAGCAGGTTAACCGCTCGCATTAGATACACTATTATTTAGATTCTATTAAGCATTTGCAATTTAATCACTTTCTAAGCGACGAATTGATATTTCTACGTAATAATCTTTTATATAATAGCTGTAATATGTGCCACTCAAATACAATTCTATTTGAATCTGAATTTAAACTTAAACCATAGTTTACACCAAGACCTAAATTCCATATGGAAACTTGAAAAACTTTCCATACTCAATTTATTTAATGCATTATTTTTGTGGCTACTGATTGTTTTCTCCTCAATATTAAGAAATTTTGAAATACTTTTTGAACTCATACCTTTGCAAAGATTATCTAAAACCAATAACTCACGCATAGTAAGCGGTGGTTTAGGGATGAAGTGACTATTTCCTATAACTTCCATAAGTTCATCAGCAAAATCATTAGTGTTGAGGTTCATCGAAATTTTATTCTTTCTGCATATTGCAAATATCTGTATTGGTTCAACAAATAAATTTGGTTTTATTTTATCAGGAAAAAAAACATATACGCTACCGTGTCCTGTATAAAAATATTTAATATTGAGGTTCGAAGGTAAGAAACCATTCTTTAACACCTCTTTTAAACCAATCTCAAAATAACTATTCTCTGTAATAATCATCAACTAACTCCCATTTCATAAAATGCCTTCGAATTTGAAAAAAAAAGTGTTATTTTCGCATCATAAATTAAGGGGAATATATTAAAATAGGAACGCAGTAATTTTCTGCAGTATATAGCGTACCCAGTTATGTCTATTTGCCATGCACCCAAAGAAATGCGTTAATTTTTATAAGTAACACTTGTGAATCTAAATCAGATGCTGCTACAAAAAAACCGTGTGTTATCAAGATTAACTAAAGCTATGGCATTCACTCTTGAATGCGTTGATCTATAATTATAATTTTGATATCGTGTTCACTATCATCATGAACATATAAACTTTAGTTTTATTATTTAGATTATTGCATGCTACATATGAATTACCTTCAATTTTTAATGTTCTTTAATAATTAGTTAAAATTAAAAACTTTGAACACTTTTTTATTACCAATAATATTCCCACATAAATTATGTGAATTTTTAGTTACAAATTTTCGAAAGTCTGCTTTCAAATTTCAAGTATAGTCTAATCTATAAATAGTTGTGGAATTAATTACTATAAAATGATTCGATCACGAAACTTAAAAAGTAATTATGAGAGATATTCATGAAAAATAAATTAGTTATTTTCAGGGAAATATGCGGCCTTTACGAAACCATACTTAAAAATGAGTCTATAAACGAAGCCATCATAAATCATTCATTGCTCATTTTGGATGAATTCCGTTCAAAAAAACTTTTTTATAAATATATTTTTAAAAATAATCGTTTTTTGGCTGTTAGTATCGCTGCATGTGTTTTTTATAATCAAAATGATTCCTATTTTTCTGATGTAAAATCAGAGTGCTTAAAAACAGGAATGATTAGTGAAAATACAATAACCTCACTACTCTCCATGCTTAAAATCACAGGAAGAATAACTATTGACAAGAGCAGGTTAGATAAACGTAAAATAAAGTTTTCTTTCACAGAGAAAGGGGAGTTAGATACGCTATCTTTAATAAATTCTGTAATGCCAGCTCTCAATATTTTGTTCCCTGACATTGTCAACTCACCCAGTTTATCGAAAAATGAGTTAAGTTTATTTTTCAAAAAATACTATGATATTTTCCACGCTGGTTTATATCTTGTAGATTTAACTAAAGGAGCTGAGATATTCATCACTAAGGACTCAGGCCATATGATCATGGTTAGCTTATTTATGTTATGCCAAAATAACGAGATTGAGTCAAAAAAATCGAAAATTTTATATATTTCAAAAAATTGTGGAGTATCACGTTCGCACTTAAGAAACATTCTCATTGAGGCAAATAAATTGAACCTCCTCGTTTTTGATAACAAGTCAGGGCACATTCAAATCCTTGATACTTTCAATTCTATGTTCAGGTCCTATATGGCATATTACTTTTCTTTTGTAATTTACGGGTTAAAAGTGAGTTAAAAAATTCTGAAAAAAAATTTGCAATATACTTCAAAGTAATAGCCTATATTTAGGAACACTACCGTTATTCCCTAAAACATCTTGACTGAGAACTGCTAAGCTTCAAATCTGATATAAGAATAACCTTAGCTGTGGTTTTTGAGTAATACAAAAATTACCCCCAAATTTTAACAACCCACAACCTTTACTAATTGGTAAAAACATGTTCTGAACTATAATCTCTTGACATCATCCATTTGTTGGAAACATCTTTCAAATTCTCTACGTCGATTCTGCAAGCTGCTGAATTAGCTGCAGTAAATTCGACTCGACGTAAATTCGAGAATACAAAAGGTATTGAATTACCTAAGCATTAGACTTAACAATTGGTAAATAACTTGGAATATCTTTGGTATATAACTTCTATATAGCCTAAATACTCGTCAAAACTGTTTCTATCCAGCGTGCCAAGTGCACTCATCCTGGGAGAATGGATGTCGTTGACCTGCCCCCAGAATTAAATACAAGGCTCAGTTAGTAATGTCGGACCCTTAACTCTCATAATTACCCTTTCTCCAGCTCGCTGCAAATTCAGACGGCGTCTGATAATTCAGCGTGGAGTGCGGGCGACATTCGTTATAATCTTGACGCCATTTGCTGATGGTTTTCCTGGCATGATTGACGTCGCTGAACCAGTGTTCATTCACGCATTCATCGCGAAAGCGCCCATCAAAACTCTCAATAAATCCGTTCTGCGTTGGCTTGCCTGGCTGGATTAAGCGCAACTCAACACCATGCTCAAAAGCCCATCGATCCAGTGCGCGGCAGGTGAAATCCGGCCCCTGGCCAGTTCTTATCGTCGCCGGATAGCCTCGAAACAGTGCAATGCTGTCCAGAATACGTGTGATCTGAACGCCTGAAATCCCGAAGGCAACAGTGACCGTCAGGCATTCCTTTGTGAAGTCATCGACGCAGGTAAGGCACTTGATCCTGCGACCGGTAGCCAGCGCATCCATGACGAAATCAATCGACCAGCTCATGTTGGGCGCCGCCGGGCGGAGCAGCGGCAGACGTTCTGTTGCAAGCCCTTTACGACGACGTCTGCGTTTAACGCCCAGCCCGTTCAGATGATAAAGGCGGTGCACGCGCTTGTGATTAACCAGAAGTCCTTCACGACGCAGTAACTGCCATATGCGGCGGTAGCCCAAACGGCTGCGCTCCAGTGCCAGTTCAGTAATGCGCCCTGATAAATGGGCATCAGCCGCCTGACGCTGAGCGTCATAGCGGCAGGTCGACAGGGACAAACCTGCGAGTCTGCAGGCACTACGTTGCGACAGACCGGTCGCATCACACATCAACACCACGACTTCGCGCTTCTGGTCTGTCGTCAGTACTTTCGCCCAAGAGCCACCTGAAGCGCCTCCTTATCCAGCATGGCCTCGACGAGCAGCTTCTTGAGTCTGGCGTTCTCTTCCTCAAGTGACTTCAGGCGCTTAACCTCAGGCACCTCCATGCCGCCACACTTCTTACGCCAGGTATAAAACGTGGCGTCGGAAATGGCGTGCTTACGGCAGAGTTCCCGGGCAGAAACTCCGGCTTCAGCCTCGCGGAGAATACTGATGATCTGTTCATCGGAAAATTGCTTCTTCATGGGGATGTCCTCATGTGGCTTATGAAGACATTACTAACATCGTGGTGTATTAATCAACGGGGAGCAGGTCAAGCCTTAATGTGTGGAATATCGCTGGAGCACTAAAACAGCTAACATGATAAAATTATGTCCATATTAATGAACTAGATTTAACATAATTATGATTATGTGAACTTAAGTTATTGTTTATAAACATAATTCCGATGCGCACTGGTGGGAATTTATCAATACGAGATTGTGCTTTGGTATTACTCATGATGTTCGTCACCAACAGATGCGGTATACGTTCGCGTCCATATGGGTCTCGACATGACCATTGAGAAAATCTGCCAGATATTGCGTGTAGTCAGACGACTAAATATCAACTCAATGCAAAATCTGTTTTGAAAAAGAGAGCCTCGCTCAGGCGAGGCTCTCTTTAGTGTATCTGCGTAGTTTGGGAATGTGGGGATGGAACAACATGCGAAATATCTACAGCTTCACGTGCTTTACTGAGATCATAAGTTGCCTGCATAGCAAGCCAAAGGCGTGCAGCTATGCCTAGCCCAGCTTCGAGGCGTACCGCCATCTCTGGAGTAATCGCCGTTTTACCGGCAGCCACCTTGCTCAAAGCTGACGGCGAGATACCAAGATCTCGAGCAAGTGAACGTAGAGTGATTTTATAATCATCAAGATACTCCGTAATTAATCCGCCTGGGTGCGGTGGGTTAAACATAGCCATTAATGATAATCCTCTAAATTAAGTATATATGCATCCCCATCTCTAAATTCGAAGGTGATCCGCCAGTTAGCTCTAACAGTTATAGAAAACAGATTATGTTTATCACCCTTCAGAGGGTGCAGTTTAAAATTTGGATAAAGCCTAAAGTCATCAGTGGTTGATGCTTCATCAAGTACGAGTAAGCGGAGTTTAATGCGCTCAGCGTCTTTAGCTTGAACCCCGCTTACGTCCCCTTTTTCGTAGAGCTTTTGCAGCCCTTTGTGCTTCCAGCTTTTTATCACTTTAATCACTTCCTGTTTCTCAATAGGAAACAGTATACCATGCGTTTCCTAAAAGGAAACATCGGGCTTTGCCACTTTATAAGAATGAAGGAAAGACACGAAGCTCTACCACCGCTCGATTAATTTTATCATATTGATTTAATTAACATAAATAGCATTAACCGCACCACGATGTAAGCCCCATTTTATAATGGAATTATCAGTACGCATTGAATCGGCTGCACTGCATCCAAAGAAGCCGCGCTTGAATCGCTTAACCGGTATCGTGATACGCCTACCGGACGCATCCGCATCAATGCTGCCGTTGAAGCGGCAAACCTTTTGCTTGCGCCGGTCATGCCCGCATTTATAGATCGCTATCCCGATATTGAAATCGATATTGTGGGCAGCAACCGTATGGTTGACGTCACTGATGCGGGCTTTGATGCCGGTATCCGCTATGGTGGCACTGTCCCGGAAGACATGGTTGCCCGGCGTTTATCTGCCGATATTCGCTGGGTTATCGCCGCATCCCCCGACTACCTGGAACGCTACGGAACGCCTGAACATCCGGATGATTTGTTACACCATCGCTGCATCAGCAATCGTCTCGGCGATGAGCGGATTTATCGCTGGGAGCTTGAGCGAGACGGTGAAACGTACCAAATCTCTGTGCCCGGCTCAGTGACGGTCAATCAGGCTGAAACCGGCCTTGTGGCCGTACTGGGCGGAGCCGGCCTGATGTATTTTCCGGAGCCTCTTGTTGCCCCCTACGTGAAGGATGGACGGCTCCGCCTGGTGCTTACGGAATGGTCCCCACTGGAGGAAGGTTTTCATATTTATTATTCAAGCCGTCGGCAACTGCCGACCGGGTTTCGCCTTCTGATTGAGTTCATACAGGAGGCCAGGCCGCTGGGGTTGTGAAATAGCGCTTCCATACGGGACGATGCGATTTCGTCTTTATCGTTCCGTGGCGGATATCAGTAAATCAATCAGGGCCTTCACTCTTTTCGTTTTACCCGCGTTTTTGGGGTAATAGAGATAGACTGGCGGGTAGGTTTTCCAGTGACTCTCCATCGCGGGGATAAAGAGCTCCCTGTCGGGCTGTAACTGCCAGATGGGTTCAAACAAGCGTCCAATTCCCAGCCCGTTACGGATCCCGTCAGCCATAACGTCGATATCGTTACTGATTAACTGCCCGGGCATCTCAACCGTCAACTGCTCTCCACGGTCGTTCAGGATCAACGGAAGGATTCGGTTGTTAGTAATAAAGCGGTAGCCAATCAGCTTGTGTTGACTGAGATCTGACGGTACCTCAGGCGTTCCATGCTCGCTGAGATAGGCTGAGGATGCATATAACCCTTCACGAAAGGGTTTCATTAACGGCCGCGCCACCACCCCACCCTCGAGGATATCTCCAAAACGGATCCCAAAATCAAAACGCTCTTCGATTATATTCACGGTACGGTCGTAAACCGATATTTCCAGTTGTATACCCGGATACGCGCACAAAGGTATCCGAATTAATGCGATTTGCCCGGGGATTATCGAGACCCCAATTGTATCCGGCATGCTTGAATCCCAGCCTGAAGCGATGGCCGAACTCATGAAAGAAGTTCCCATGCGACGGTTGGGCCGCGCTGAGGAAATCGCCGATGCCGTGCTCTGGTTATGCAGTCCGGCATCAAGTTTCATCGTGGGACATGCACTGCCTGTCGATGGCGGATATACCGTTCGCTAACATCTGTTTTTTTACGAATTAGTTTAGCTTAAATGAGAACCAGATTATGTCCCGTGAGTCATTTGAACCACATTCAAATAAAGGTTTCTTGCGAGTTTTGCTGACTCTCATGCTTGTCATATTTTCTGGTTTTCTTATTATCGGGGGCGCTCTGCCCGTTCTGCCGCGATATGTCCATAACGTATTGGGTTTTGGCACCTTTACGGTTGGCCTGGTGACCGGTTTTCAATTCGCAGCATCTCTGGCATCTCGTTTTGCCGCAGGCCGCTACGCCGACCTTCGAGGTGGTAAGAAATCCATCGTTCTGGGTCTGTTTCTGGCTATCGGTGGCGGTATGTTCTATCTCATATCACTGCTGTTCATCACACATCCAATAGCCGCTATAAGTCTGATACTGACAGGAAGAGCAGTCATCGGCGCGGCTGAAAGCTTCATTATCACCGGAGGAATGACACTCGGTCTGGCTCTCACCGGCGAAAAACAAGCAGGTCGTGTCATCGCATGGGTGGGCACCGCTATGTTTGTAGCTTTCGCTTTAGGCGCGCCTGTAGGAACCTATCTTTACGACAAAGCCGGTTTTTTATGGATTGCATCAGCGACCATCCTCCTCCCATTTGCCGCGCTTGCAACTGTGCGTATCCTCCAGGACCATGTTGACCCCAAAGCCAGTAAAGGCGCAATCACACGGACAATGAAAGCCGTATGGGTCCCAGGACTGGGTGCGGCACTCAACGGCGTCGGTTATGCAGCTCTGCTTTCCTTTTCTGTACTTATGTATGCAAATAAAGGATGGGGAATGGGGTGGCTGCCGGTCTCCGCATTCGCGACAGCACTCATAGCTGCGAGACTTTTATTAGGACAGCTGATCGATTCGCTCGGCAGCATTCGTGTTGGGGTCATCTTTTCTGTCATTACCGCGGCTGGGCAAGGGTTAATTGGATTTGCCCCAAATCCCCTGATTGCTGCCTTGGGAGCTGCAATGACCGGAGCCGGATGGGCAATGGTATACCCAGCATTTGGCGCAGAGGCTGTACGCCGCGTTGGCATGGCAAATAAAGGCATGGCAATGGCAGCCTATTCAGCCTTCCCTGACTTTGCCATCGGTCTGGCGAGCCCGGTTTTAGGACTGTTAGTTTCACCAGATAAAATCAGCATTGTCTTTCTGTGGAGCATGGTTTTGGTGAGTCTTGCTATTCCGGTAGCGCTTTGCTCGAGAGGGCGATTACCCTGACTGGATTTTTGAACCTTCACTGAACACCGGTTATCTATAACAATTGCAGCTAATGTTGCCTGGGGCCACATAATCAAGTAACTGCAAAAAATTGTTGTCGTTAAAACTGACGAGTTTATCAACCGTATTTCCGACAAATTGGCGTGCTAGCGATTCGTCAGACCTGCCTACAAAGACCTGAATTAGGCGAACACATTTTTTCACTACCGACTGATAAAGATTGTGACGAAACCGCTCTCCACTCAAGAGAGCGGTTTTTTATTATCAGAATTCAGTCTGCAATTTAACTGATTCCGGCTCAGAACCTTCGTTCTTCGATAACATGGCTGTGGCAATACCATTACCAAGCACATTAATTGCCGAACGCCCCATATCAAGGAAGTGGTCGATTCCCATTAACAACAAAATTCCTGCAACCGGGATATTGAAGCTTGGGATAGTCGCAGCCAGAACCACAAGGGCAGAGCGTGGCACTCCTGCAATCCCTTTTGAAGCCAGCATCAATGTCAGCATCATCATGGTAGTTTCTGTGAAATTAAGATGAATGTTATAAGCCTGTGCAATAAAGACTGATGCAAAAGAGCAGTAAACCATTGAACCGACGAGGTTAAACGAATAACCAATAGGTAGAACGAATGAGGCGATATTACGTGAGCAACCAAACTTCTCCAATTGCTCGAGTGTCTTAGGATACGCGGCCTCAGAACTACTTGTTGTAAAAGCAACCAGAACTGGATCTTTAAGCATATTCAAAAGACGGAAAACTTCTTTCTTAAGGACAATATAACCTACCGACAATAACATCACGCTGGTCAACATAATAGCGACATAATATCCTCCGATAAAAGAGGCATAATTTAGTAGGATGCCTAGACCTTGAGTCGCTATAACCGACGATATTGCCGCAAAAATGGCTAATGGCGCTACATACATCACATAGCCTGTCATTTTGAGCATAATATGTGACACAACGCTAAGCGAAGCTACCAACGGGGCATTGAATTTTTCACCCAGAGACGCACCTGCAATACCAAAAAACAATGAAAATACAACAATTTGCAAGATTTCATTGCTAGCCATTGCTTCGGTTATACTGGTTGGAATGGTATGCGATAAAAACGCTTTAAGATTCATCCCGCTTACGGCCAGGCCCGTATCAACTGACTCTTTTGGGATAGCCAGATTTAAGCCACTACCAGGATGGAAAATAGTAACAATAAAAAGACCAACCAGAATAGAAAAAATGGATGAAATGATGAACCAAATCATTGCCTTGCCACCGACCCTACCTATAGTAGCAGTCTCACCAAGACGCATGATGCCCACGGTTAACGTGCTAAAAACTAATGGTGCAATCACCATTTTTATCAGCCGTAAAAATAAATCGGTAAAAAGAGTAATGTTTCCAGCCCATGATTGGATAGTATCTGACGAAGCGTAAGAATGGATTGTTGCTCCTGAAATAATGCCGGCCAGCATGAAAATTACTATAAACAACGTTAGCTTGTTTTTGGTTGCCACAAAAATAACCCCTATCATATTTTTTACGTATTGATTTCAGCCCTGAGGACTTACTTATCGTAATAGACTGAAATATTCGACGCATACATTGAGTAAAAGTGTCGTGGGATACAACCCTTTTTTGTGTTATTTTTTGTCGAATAAATCTTAGTTTGCCCTGTGTATCGCGATCATCTAGCTGTCGTAACAACGATGCACAACGGCCGTATTGCAGTTGTCTCCCAGTACCTAAGGAAACGCCCCTGGTGTTTCACACTCCACCATTCTGCCCAAGCTATGCATAGACAACCTGACCGAGACTGGTGCCTCAGTGGGAAGCAGTGGAAGTGCTTGCCATTCTGGGATACAACATTTACCGCAGGCAAGCATACTCTCAAAGAAGATTTCAATTCACGCACTTAAACAATGAACGTATTTTTTCGAGAAAACGTATCTTTGGTGAGAATTGAAAATATGCCATAGACTTACAAGTCGGGTATAGAATGCTGCCACTCAAGAGGGCAGTATTGCCCTCTTACCTCTCAATATAATTAATTATTGAAACGCGAAGCATATATTATACGGTCTCTTCCAGATCTTTTTGCCTGATACAGTGCATCATCCGCAGCAGTTATTGTGGATGATGATGATTCGTGCTTCTGTTTGATTGCAACTCCTATACTAAATGAGACTTTAAAAGTACCATTACAATCATATGAAACTGATTCTTTTATTTTTCTTACGATACCTTCTGCACTGGCATGATCAATAATGACAATTGCAAACTCTTCGCCACCCGATCTGGAAATAAAAACATTATCGCTTGCCAAATTACTCAGTATTAACCCTGTATTTCTTAATACCCTATCACCAGCGTCATGACCGTATGTATCATTTATTCTTTTAAAATGATCAATATCAGCAATACAAATTGTCGCAAGTCTATTTTCAATTTCCCTCAGCTTAATATTCAAATATCTTCTGTTTGGTAAGCCTGTTAGTTCATCTGTTAAGGAGAGATTCACAGCTGATTTGTAATTATGATTAACGTAATTTATGAATTTCCTGAATGAATAGATAATCATAAGCATAGCCGGCACATAAAGAATAGCAGCTATTAGGGAAGCCGTATCCCTATCGATTAGGTTCATTCCTCCAGCCATAGAGGCAAGAGATGAGTTTAGTAGAAAAAATAAGCTAATCCTAAAAACCAATAAATGCGCTTCCCTTGAATGAATATTAAATGACTTTCTTATGAACCATGTCATCACTGCTACTGTGCATGTGTTTATAAAAAAGTAAAAATTTAATCTTGATGTATCACCTATGACCAGAGCTAGCACAGTTAATAAGGCAGTTATGCAGCAAGCATAAATGATAATCATTCGATATAGTAATCCCTTCGGGGATTCAACTTCATGAACAAGTTTGTCATGTATCTTGAAATTCATCTTATGACCTTAGATTAATTGAGATAATTAGTGTATCATGTTATTAATCAATTTGGTTATAATTTGTGCTTCCTTACTCACCAGGCACGATATGCTCAGTCTTTCAGTTATAATCCTCAGGATTTTTATATAAAAAGTTTAAACTTTGGATTTTTTTACAAAACATGTTGCTTGGAATACAACACTTTATTTTATTTTTTAAAATCTGTTAAATAAGTTTTGGCCAAAAAGATATTTTTTCCGCTAATGATCTCACCTCACAATTTAGAATTTCACCAATGGAATTACCTAACTCCTGATATTTTGAAAGCGGTAATGGATAATCCATTTTGCTTGCATAAATTATTACATTACCACTATGTGTTGTGCAGTAAAGAACGGTTTTAAAAAGTTCGTGTAATGCATGAGAAAAGACTGATGATGCATCAGGACGAATATGATAATTCATTACCAACCAACCGTTAAGTGTAAGTCGGTCAGCGCATGAAACTAAAAAACTCCCTTTTGATTGCAAAGGAGACATCTCATCCTCTGAATAAAGGTCGGAAAATATAAGATCATACAGAGAATTATTCTCATGATTAATGAAATGATTAGCATCCTGAACATAATAATGGGTTAGAGCATTTGCAGGTAACGAAAAATACTCGTAACCAATACTTAGCACAGCAGCCCGAAGCTCGACCACATCCATAGCGGCTTCATTATTGTAAGCGTTAACAGCTCGGACCAAGCACCCTCCTCCTAGCCCCAAAACAAGCACCTTGTTGACAGGAGTAAAAGCGAGAGCCATAAGCATTGCTCTGATGTAATGATGAACTGGAACCATGGGTGAAGCTTTGAGTATTTTACTTTGCTCATAAATCATATCGAAAGTTAAAATAAAGTACTTGTTTTTTTCTATAACGGTAATGGAACCGTATTCATCATCCTTATGCACCAATTTTTTGCCGTGAATTCGAAAGGGAGAAAGTGACTTCATAGTGTTTGATATTGACATTCAATATTGAGTCCATGTTTAAAATATATAGAAAAGAGAACGCATCCATGAGCCCTCACGGAGTAGATTTAAGCATCTACAATTACAGCGCATACTTGTAATATCACTGGAATGTAAGGACGGAATTAGTATCTGCTGTTGAATTCGCCCCCTCTTTAAAGATTTTTGAGTGTTTTATAATCCATTAATTGACACGGGTTGATATCCGAAGAGGCTATGGTAGTTGCGTGTGACAATGGGAATAATTGGCACACATGTTGTCATTGGAAACCTGTGATCTCGGTGCCGTACACTTAGGGATAAATGGGAGTAAAATATACTTCCCTAAGAACCTGCCGCTTGACATAATCTTTAAAATACCCCAGTTATTCCTTCTAATGAATGTCCAAGAGTATACATCAAAAATGATTGCATTTGAGTCCTGATGAAAAATTTTTAGTGAAGCAGCAATGTATGTCTCAAAGTAAGATGTTCACTCTTCCGATTTTTCGATATTTTTTAATATCCTATTGTTCAATACAGTTCCCAAACTTTCCTCTTCAAACTTGTACAGTGTGGAGGCCTGCATATACATCATTATTTTTTGCTTATCAAAACTAACTTGGCTGATTATCTGATTAGCCTCAGACAATTTTAGCATTTGAGGTAAGGTCAAACCAAGTATAACTTCCGCGGTTGCTCGGTTAATGTTCAACTCAGACATTCCAGCTATTATATCTTTATATAAAGCATTCTGTGCAAAAATTAAATAAGACAGATTTATGTCATAAGTACTTCTGTGCAGAAGTTTATTTTTTTTCACTGGCTACCTCCAGATAACAACCCCTAGACTTATAAAGGTTGACTCAATTTCATGCAAACAGCAAAAGTGAAATAATGCTGTTTGCGCAGAATGCAGAATTAATACTTTGATAAATTATTTAATATTAGAATTAGGTTTAGGAAGAACGAAACTACTGACGACTTCACGCAGCTTCTCGGTTCTGGCGTGAAGATTTCCAGCTGAAAGAGTCACTTTCTGAACAAGGGCTGCATTCTGTTGAGTTACTCGGTCCAGTTCTGCGATCGAAAGCGTCACCTGTGAAATACCTTTACTCTGTTCATTAGAAGACAAAGCGATTAGTCCAATAAGTTCATTAACGCTATTGACATTTTCTTTTACCTCGGACATTGCGCTTCCTGCACCGCCGGCTACCTCAGCTCCCTCTCGAACAAATTCGAAAGTAGTACTTATTAGTGTTTCAATTTCCTGGGCAGCAGAGGCACTACGCTGAGCAAGCGAACGTACTTCTGTAGCTACCACTGCAAAGCCCCGTCCTTGCTCTCCTGCCCGAGCCGCTTCCACCGCTGCGTTTAGAGCAAGGATGTTTGTCTGAAAGGCAATGCTATTGATTGTAGAGGTAAAGCGACGTATCTGTTCTGCTTCTTCGGAAATTCGGCTCATTGTTACGGTCAGTCTTTCAACAAGAACACTTGCTTTATCCGTTACTGTGGCAGTTATTAAAGCAAGATTGCGTGCCTGACATGCATTGTCAGCATTGTGCCTTACAGTCGACGAAAACTCCTCCATACTCACTGCAGTCTCTTCCAAAGCGGCAGCCTGCTGTGTTGTACGGTTTGCAAGATCCGTATTCCCTTCGGCGATTTCACTTGCCTCCTTATAGAGAGCATTGGAGTTAACAGTGATAGCACGAACCGTCTTTTGCAGACTTTGTTGCATTTCTCGTAAAAGTGGCACCATTTGGCCTATGCAGTTTCGTCCTTGCTCTATTGGTTCACGTGTGAGATCCCCGTTACCAATATCATGAAAATGTCCTCTAATCAGGGAGACGGGGCGAACCAGGTGAACGACCAGGTAACGATCGCAAAAAATCACCAATAATATGGTAAATGAGACAGCCAAAAAGAGAACAGCATTCAACTGATGCAATTCATCAACTACCTGTAGTTGAGCAGCATCTATCTGCTTGGTTAACAATGAAAGGTGTGAACCCGAAGCATTTTCAGATGACAACGATGAATCAGAAAGATGCTGTTTATAGCTCGCCCACTCAAATCCACTTGGAACCTCATTTTGTAGCGCAACCTTTTGAGCAGCAGTTCCGTTGTGTAAGACATCTTCGGCATGTGCCAGGAAAATCACTTGATGCGTCAGGGCAAAGCTCTGATCAAAATATCTATGCATGTCATGGACCACAAACGCGGCATAGCCTCCAGTCACGGTGATTAACCCCATTGCCGTGAGTAGGATCCAAAGAACGACTCGGCGAATAGTAAAGTTTTTCAGGAAGTTCATTGTCACACTCTTATCTTGTTGTAGTGATATAAAAAGAAAATTAAGTAGCTCACTATTTATTTATGAACAACTTAATAGTGCGAGTATGTCAGTATGTTTGACTAAATAAAACATCACTACAATTAAATAATTTCATGATGAAACATTATTATTTCTATCGGAGATTCAAAGGAATGGAATGAGATTGTTATGTAAGGCTTTTTTAGGGAAAATCTGTGATTTGATAGCTTATGCCATTGGAATCGATAATCAGTTCCACTCATGTGGAAGTTTCTCTCTGTGGATGGAGTAATCGCTCATCGGGAGATACTTTATGACCCTAAACACTAAGTGTGTGTGGTTGCGTAATGCGAAAGATTAGAACGGAGATGGGGTATTCTGGTGGATGTTAAAATTACTTATAATTTGTTGTTTATTATCTAATTTCAATTCCGGTCTTAATGATAAATAACAGTTCTTATTTACTAATGTTTGAAGATACAAGGTTTCTAATTATTTTCCCAGGCTCACTACATGCCATCGTTTACCATCACTTCGCAGCAGCGTTGTGCTTAATGGCAAGATATCAATAAGTTGAAGAGAACTAGCGGGTGCATCAAGTATTTGAATAACTATCGCCCGAATGACAGTTGAGGATGCAACGGCACAATGTATCCCTCGGTCCGAGACTCTGCGCGATAGCCATATCCCAGTTCGCGCCATAACTTGTGCAATTTTTTCCCCTTCCGGCGGAGCCTCCCCCGAAAGCCAGCACTGAAACGTACCATAATCCTGTTCTATAACTTTTTTAATCGAGACCCCTTTCCATCTTCCATATCCTGCCTCAGCAAGCTCCAAAACAGACTCGCTAAGAAAGCCCAACTCGCGCGAAGTTTGACACGCCGCCTGATCCGGAGCTGTCCAGGTTTTACTGAATGGCCCAAAGCATCCCTTTAGCTCTTGAGCCTGTTTCTGGGAGACTTCGGTCAGTGGGTCATCAAACGGGAACCGTGAGTTCCTGTTTGCCAGGGTTTCCCCCTGGCAAATAAGCTGCATAACACAGGTCATGAAATCAGCACCTTTCCACCTGATAACGATGCCCAGGTTTGTTCATCGTCCTCTCGGCAAAGGCACCAAACAACAATCCTATTAAGCACCACATCGTCAGCTGAGTGCTGAAAGCACTTAGGCGAAAACGCCACAGTAGATCCGCGGAAAAGACCTCCGGGATCTCATTGACTGTGGGCATCAAAACACAGGCGACAGTCAGCATCGTCAGTCCCACCAGGCCTCCGCACAGCGTAGCGTTCCAGCCACCTAGCCGCGATCTGAGATGATGGGCGCTCCACGCAGCAGCCACGACAATCAACATGGAAACCAACAACATGCTAAAATAGAGTGCAGTCCGATAACCAATCGTTGATGGATCTCCCACGGCGGGGGGATTTGGAGGGTATTTGAGCCCAGGCATCATGCTCATTATCAGAAACCCAGCCAACGACAAAGACAGAGCCAACGCTCTCGCGCTGCGCGGCCCAGTTCGCTGCCAGCACAGCGACCAGACCAGTGCCAGAGCACCACCCATAGCTGCGCTGAATAGGATCATCCCGCTCAGTAGCCCTACACCGGACTGGGTCTTGCGGCTAAATACTTGCTCATCAGCTTCTTCCTCGTGATGATGACTGCCCTCCACATTCAGTGGCTTGTGAGAGATTTTTTCTTCAAATGATATCGCGCGATCAACCTGCGGCTCACCGAAGACGTGGGCAAAACTGAAAGCGATAATGCCAGCGAGTATTCCGGCTATCATTCCATTTAAAAGAAGTCTTCCCGTCATTGTCTTATCCTCAGTGGCAGGGAAATCCCAGTAGATGTCGGGCATCATGGAAGTATTCGTGTATCTGATTACCAGAGAAAACAGCCGTTGCCCCCTGCTCTGCACCGATAAAATAGACGCACAGCATCACAATCAGCGTGATAAATGCAATCCACGGCAATATTGCATTAAGCGGGATGGGCTTATGCTCGACTTGAATCTCATTTGATGTCTGCTCCATTTTTTTTCCTTATATCTGACTTTAGATAGTTTTTAGGGTTTAAGACAGATGGATGCTGGGCTCACTGCCACAGGGCTACGAAGTGCCAGGTGGTGGTGATTATGTGCCGGCATGCAGGTCGCGTTGGTAAGTACAACTGGCATCCCGTGTGGGGTGTTAAGATAAGCCTGACGCCATTCATCGGTTCGCCGGAGAACATCTTCCTTAAGTGCCAGTTTCAGTGAGATAAACATTTTTTCCGCTGCTGAGACCCACTGCCGGTAATAGGCATCGTTGATGCTTTCTCCCTTCCGCAATGGACTGGCTTTTATTTCCTCGCTAAAAACATCAACCCACTCTTTCCAACTGAAGTTTCCGGCCTGATGAAGGTAAACAATCAATGAAAAAACCTGCGCCTGCCACGGATGCTCAAAGGTGGCACTCTCAGCAGCAGGAGCTAATCCGATTTCTTTACTCATAACGCCTCCAGATAGTCGTCCCATAGGTCGATTCGCACCGTATCTTTACGCGGCGCTTCACTACCCCATAATTCGGTCGCGTCAAAACTCACGCTGTAAACGTGCTGAGGATGATCACCCTGGTCGTGTGCTGCCGTATCCGGAGTAATAAATACTCCATGGTCAATCACAATCGTACCGACCTTACCTCGAACATATCGTGGCAGACGGGTATGCCCGGCAGGATTGATATTTTTTGCTCTTACGCGGTCGCCTGGACTAAAGCTTGCAGGCAGATCAATTTCAACCCGCGCCCCCCCTCCGGTACTGACAACTGCCTGCACCATATCCTGTCGCAGTACAGGTGTTTCCGGCGGGACTGGGAGTGGCTTAACCGCACCTGAAAGCTCATTAGCGGTAATCACTCCCCTCTCAATCAAAAGCGTCTCGAAAGCATGCATCCAATGTTCGTAGTAGCTTTCTTCGAGATAGTGTACTGGGGGCATGCGTTCAATGGCGTGCCGGAACATATCAACATTGAAATGACCACCAACAAACAAAGAGGCAAAAAGCGAAAAGGTGCGCCGCTCCCATTCATGATGGAAGGGAGGTTCATTTTCTTCAGAAATGACGGCGCCCATACCATGCATACCGCCCATGTCATGTATCCCGTTCATCGGATTCTCCATAAGAAAGTTGAAAGAAATACCCTATGTTGCTAATTGCCCGGCTGAAGTGCCACGCCCGTACCAATCATTGCATCACGGGTTACCAACGCGACAAGTTGCTCTTCACTCCATCCCTCAGTGCCAGCTGGCCTTTCTGGCAGAACCAGATAACGCAACTCAGCGCTGCTGTCCCACACCCGGATTTCTCTGTCCTCACTGATGTTAAGACCAAATTCAGCCAGCACGCTTCGCGGTTCAAGGACAATTCGCGATCTATAGGGTGCTGATTTGTACCAAGCGGGCGGAAGACCGAGTGTTGGCCAAGGGTAGCAGGAGCAAAGTGTGCAAACCGTCACGTTGTGAACCTCAGGGGTATTTTCAACAACCATCATGTCTTCCCCCTGCACGCCTGAAAAACCTAGTTCAGCAATTGCACCGGTACCATCTGCAAGAAGACGGGCTTTGTAATCAAGATCGCTCCAGGCTTTTGCCACAACAAGTGCACCGTTCCGAGGGCCAATTCGATGTTCATAGGTGTCAATAAGCTCATCTAGCGCAGCTGGATCTATCATTCCCTTTTCCGTTAACAGGGACTCGAGTGCTTTAACACGAAGCGCAATTTCCTCAGGTGGTTCGGTATGGTCGTGGTCGTGTGCCATGATATTTCTCCATAAATTTAATGTTACTGCCGGGCTTTAAGTCCGCCGGTATAACTCTGAACCTATCGATGAATAGCGGTTACATTTCCTGCCAGTTACCGCTTGCTTCAAACGCGGCGGCGGCCTGATAAATAGTGCTTTCAGCGTGGTGCCGCCCAATCAGCATCATGCCTACCGGTAATCCGTCAACCAACCCACAGGGCACCGACATTGCTGGATGGCCCGTCACGTCCAGTGCGGCCGTGTTACCAATCATTTCGAATGCTTTGGAGATATATTCGGTAAGTGAGCAGTTCGGTTGTGGTAGTGGCGGAGCCGTCACCGGAACGGTCGGCATGACCAGTAAATCGAAATCATCGAACGCGCGGTCATAGTCTGCCCGTGCTCGGCGGGCCAGATTCTGTGCCTTCGCGTAATAACGGCCGTTATAATGTTTCAGGCCAAACTGGCCTATGAGCATGCAGATTTTGAGAGAAGGAGAAAGCGTGTCAGCGCTGTCACGCCATCCCGCATGTTTGTCCAACAGAGGGACATCGTAGAGCCCTTCCCAGTTAAACCCCATTCCGTTGCCATGCATCATCTGCATGGTGAGTCCTTCGCAACCAATCGGCGACCACAGTGCGGCGGCAAGCTGGTGACCGGGCACAGAGACTTCCCCGACGAGCGCTCCCAGACTTTCCAGCCGTGCAACAGCATTACGGACCTTTTCTGCAAGCTGAGGCTGGAGATTAGGCAACTGGAACCCTTCCGTTACCACACCGATTTTCAGCCCGCGTACCCCTTTATCGAGCTCAGCGGTATAGCTTCCGCCCCGGGAGATGTACTGCCTTGGATCAAGACCGTCAGCTCCGGCCATCACCTCCAACATCAGTGCATTGTCCTTCACATTAGCGGTAATGGGCCCGGCATGATCGATGGTGGCTTCAATCGGCATAATGCCAGTGTAGGGGACGAGTCCGTGGGTGGGTTTCATGCCATATGTGCCACAAAATGCAGATGGAATACGAATCGAGCCCCCTTGGTCACAGCCTATCGCCATATCAACTTCCCCGGCAGCCACCAGCGCTGCACTACCCGATGAAGAACCGCCTGCGCTGTGTCCCTTGCGCCACGGATTATGTACCGGAGCAGGATCTGACGTATGACTTCCCCCTGAGAGGCAAAAATGTTCACAGGTGGCTTTACCCAGAATAGTGGCGCCGGCATCAAGAAGACGGGTTACAACGGTGGCATCGAAAGCTGGTACATGCCCCTCCAGTGAAGATGCACCGTTCATCATTGGGACTTCTGCCAGGGAGATATTGTCTTTAAGCACCACGGTTTTCCCGACCAGCACGCCTTGTTGTGCGCCTTGCACTTCACTTTTGTAGTACCAGGCATTCAGCGGGTTTTCTTCGCCCTCCGGGCGGTATCCTTTTTCACGCGGATATTTCACCGTGGGGACCTCATCACTCAGGCCATCAATCAGGTCGTAGGCATCGAGGTTTGGTTGCATGAGAGCAAGATATTCTGCCGCTTCGCTCTCAGAAATCTGCAAATGAAGCTCGCCTGCAAGCTGTTGCAATTGACTGACATTCGGACGTTCAATAGGCATATTTATTCCTTAGCTAAAAAAATTGACTGACTCAATCCTGACCTGAACATATCGCACCGGCACAGCGGTTACCTGTCTTAGACGGACAGATACGTTGTTAGGAAGGACAGCCTCAGAAAACGCGTGCGTAGCGAAAATTTAGCCTGAAATTTTCTTCAGCACCGTTTTCAACGCGCAGGTCCCTGCCCAGCTGTATCTGGAATTGATCACGAGGTGTGGCAAATTTTGTTGCTGTGATACGGACGTTGGTGGTTTGTGACTGGTTATTTTGCTTATCACCGTCAATCGTGGTTTCTCCCCCCCAGGTCTGACCAAAACCCAGACCCAACGCCAGTGTAGGGTCTGGCATATAGCGCCCCATAATCTGTGCTGCCCATGCATTATCCTGCTGAAGGCGAGATGTGCCGGGCCCATAATCGTTATTGTCACCGTACCAAATGGCATCACCGACCATATCCAGCGCCCACTTTTCAGTGAAATATTTCACCCAAGCCGCCTGCAGGTCGACCTTCCAGCGGTTCTCGCCCAGATTTAGTGAATCGTTATGGTCATAGCTGCCGCTGGGCACATAGAGATAAGGGGCGAAGCCAAAAATGTCCCCCCCTGCGTTGAGTTTGATTTTTAAAGGCACGGTAAGGATCAGATCACTGGTCCCACTGGCTGAGCCAAGAGAAGCCGCATCACCGCCGCCAGATATCCTCCCGAAGGGCAATAGAAACTGCGGATCCAGCGTTGCTGTCTCAGAAATTTGTACGGTATGAAGCAGACGCAACATGCCAATATCAGAAGTCAGGTTATAATCAGAACTGACTTTTTCACCACGCGAGTGCGCTGAACCGGTTGAGGCATGCTGATAATAAAGCAGCCCCACTGTTGTACCGTCGGGAAATTGGCTATAATCGCCAGGTGCGACTTCAACGGCGAGGACTGGAGCAGACCCAATCAATATAAGAGGCAGGAAAAAGCGCAATGCGTGCATGGAGTAATCCCCGGAGAAAGTTGGATGATGAGTTATAGTCGTGTGGTTTAGCGCTGAGCATCACGTAGCATCCCGGTCATAGGATGGCAGTTGATGTACTCGAAGGTTTGAAAGCGAGCGTCTGAAACAGAAACCTCGTGGTAAAGTCGCAGTTTCTGCAAACCCGTCACCACCCGGAAAAATGTAGTGAAGATGCGAAGATGAGTGGGGTGTGATTCTGCCCAGCGCTCAAGCCGGTCAAGTGAACGCCAGAAGCCAATATCGTAGGCAATATCCAGCAGATTTCCGTCGATATCTACGTTGCGAACGAACCGGTTGCTATAACAGCCGAGCATGTGACCTTCATCCCGAAGAAAATCCATACCAGCCTGCAAAGGAGGAAGCATCTCTGTGAAGTAAAGCTGACGTTCATCTGCATCCGCTTCCATCCAATCCTGCCCTGAACGGATTAGCGTAATGTTGTCATGCCCCTGCACTACAACTCTCCCGCCGGCATCAGGATCGCCAGAAATAATGCGCAGTTCTTCACCAGGCTGAAGCCAGTCATTCTGGGAGGCCGGAATACGGTCACGTACGGAACCCCAGTAGCCATGTTCCTGGATCTCGCCGCTAATACTGCCCATTACTGCCCCGACACCCGGCAGGTCTTCTTTAAAGGCATACAGCGTTTCAAACTGTTCAGCCCGCGGGGCTATAATTTCACGGAAGTAAGCGACATCATCCAGCAGGCGTTCATCAGAAGACCACCATTGCTCGATCTCCGGCTGACGGATCCAGCGGCAGTAAGCAGCCGGATCCCGCCAGTAACCCACTACGATAAAATTACCGTAGCCCTGATTGTCGGTATGGAAAGAGATGTCATGATTGCCTGGCCCGTTACTCAGCTTGAAAGTCGACACCATGTGCTGCATTGCCCGGACAGCATCTTGACGATTTTCTTCTCGAAACTGCACGCCCAGATAGGCCATAACGACCTGTGTCAGATCATCCCCAGATCGACCAGCGAACATCGGGAACGGCGGCTGATAATCGTCATGTACCCGGCGTGAAAGCGAACGGGGGCATTGCAGGTGTTTATCAATGGCAGATTCCATAAAGACTCCTGGATAAATAGTTTCAGCGATGGGTTAACCCACCACTGATACTAAGGAGAAATCAGCCGGAGACCTGTTTCAACCGGACAATCGTCTGGCTTGGAAGGACACGTGTGATATTTTTTGAGTCGTGTGACTGATGATGAAATAAAACAGTGCGGCACTGCCCGTTAATAGTGCGTTTCATTCCGTTTATCGTATCTAAAGATATCCATTATTTAGGAAATCTCTCGCAAAGCGCTCATGGCGCAAATATTGCTTTCAGTTTGAAATAATTCATTCTGATAAGAGGTGTTGCCGTGAACAGCCATTCCATTTCCCGGGAAATACGCTACTCCACCGAACATGTTTCAGCGCATCACCGTTTCGAGTATTGGAATGATGTTATTCTTCGTCACTGCATTCCTTCCGATGGTAAACCACTCGCTGACTGCGGGTTTGACGGTGAACTTAACGTGCGTGAAGTGGGTCTTGTAGATGTGTGTACTCTCACTTCAACACTTCACCATTGGGAGCGAAAATCACGACATCTGAGAACGGGACCGGACGATGACTTGTGGCTCGGTTATATCCAGGGTGGCTACGGGCAGCTGGAACAGGGAGGACGAAAGGCCTGCCTGGCTTCAAATGATCTTGTTCTTTATGATGCGGCGCAGACCTTTCGCTTCAGCATTGGGGGTAAAAATAACCACCTGATAAGAATCCCCCGGCACCTGCTTGCAGGAAAAGTGCCTGCGAGTGATAGCCTGACCGCAACAGTTCTTGATGATACCCGTCCGGGTATTGTTCCGCTGCGTGAGATGATTCACCAGGCAGCTCAAACACCTCTATTGGTAAGCAATCCGGATGTGGCCAGCCGCTTTTCACAAACGATGTTAGATCTACTTATGCTGAGCCTGGAGCTTCAGGATCAGAACACCGTGTCTGTAGAACGCGATTTATACGCAAGAATGAGAAACTATATCAGTAGGAACCTTACTAATCTTGAACTCAGCGTGGAGAATATTGCTCTCGCTCATCATGTGTCAGTACGCACGGTGACAAGGACTTTTGCGCGTCACCAGAAAACACCAGCAGCGGTTATTTGGCAGGAACGGCTTCAGGCCAGCCGAGAAGCACTTGAAAATGGGCATGTTTGCAGCGTATCTGAGGCTGCACTTGACTACGGATTCTCTGATTTCTCACATTTCAGCCATGCATTCCGTAAAGCGTTTGGCGTTACACCAAGCTCTGTTATGAAACAGCAACGTCAGTTTTTTATTCAACCCTGACGATAAAAATACTCGCAAGAAAATAATATTGTGAAATTGAATAAGCAGAAATTTCTGCCTCTTAATATTCGGTTTAATCAAGATTACTTCTCATAGTTCTGAACCAAGTCTAAAATTGTTGCTATGAAAAGCGCTACAATAATACTTAAAAGCCCCTCCGATACCAGGGGCTCTTTTATTAGTTACTAAACACCATGAGAACTTAATCTTATACTAAAATAAATTCAGGAGTATCACTCCTACCTAGTAACTAAATTTTGATATGATATTTTCGCCTGCTATTGCAGGCTTTTTTTTCTGTCTGTTGAAAATTTCAATTCTTCAGGATGTGAGCAAATATGCCATGCATTAATAAATAACCGATCCTTAGTGGTGTTTTTCATGCTTGAGGAGTCTTTATTAGCTATCACTCAATTGGTTGATAATTGACTGATAGCATATTGATTCCCTTTGGTTTTTACTCACTTTTTTCAATTTGGCAAAAACGATGATTAGATTCTCCCTGCTGATGGCGTACCCGCTACCACGCAGTCCAAGCACAACGTCCCCCAAAAATCATGCACATTTCAGCATACTCTTCAATCGACACCATTTAGTTTTCTAATGTGGTTACTTTCCAACACCTAAATATAGATAGTTGACCGTTCGGGAGGCAAGAAAAGACCCACTAGGAAAAATTCACTATTCAATGAATACACATCTTGTAAGATTCATTACTCCCAGAAAAGACATTTAATCCCAGCCTAAGCAATTTGCAGGCATACCTCACCATACCTAAGCTATTGGTAATCAATAAAAATATCGATTTTTAACGATTGAGCCGTAAAAAAAGGTTTTACAGGAGTTTTTGCACAAAGACTTAAATTTATATTGTGTGTTTTCATACAGTGCTTATAATTGCTTGCGTGATTATTTACCCTCATGTAGTCACATTTGGAAAACCCCTTGGTCGTATCATTAACCGCCTCTAACTTGAGGCGGATTTTTAATCTCAGTTCATCATAATTTCAACTACCAAGGGATTCGGGGCTTTGCCAAAGGATGTGATTTTCTGGGCATGGAGCGAACCTTCCTTTTTGAGAAAAATATGTTTCGTATCTGCTTACTTATTCTTTCACTTTTAGTTATTTGCTCGTCAATTTTTTGCATAGGTATGTATATGGCGTTGTTAAAAGGAGTGTAATTTGATGGTTAATAGATGATCGGATTTTTTGTGGCTCCTAACCAGAAAAAATTGAATTTTGAAGGGGTTGAGAATTTTCGCATACCTGCGACGTACACGTGGAAGATTTCCATTTCAGGAAGATCTCGATTACTCCAGATGAGCATATAGTCTGGCTTATGCTGCTGCAAGATAATACCCGGTATTGGGACATAACAGAACTACTGGGGCTGCTGGCAACCATAATATTATGTGGTAACACTACGGGTATCAAAGATGCAACTGATCTGCCACGAAATGACCTAAGTTTTCATTTACTAGATATTATTTATCGCTAAATGAAGTTGGAAATAATGTTGATCTGGTCCTGAGACTAGAATCTGAGCAATTATGCTGTGGACCATTCGATTCTATTCTTCCCCCCACATTTCGCTTCATAAAGGGCGACGTCAACACGCTTGAGTAAGTTCTCAACAGTCTCGTCTTCTTTTTTGTGACCGGCTCCGATACTGACGGTGAACCGTATCTCCCCATGGATAACCAAGTCCCGCGTTCGGGATAATATTTTTTCCGCCACGACACTGGCGTCCTGTGTTGAGGGCAATTGCAAGATAACCGCAAACTCTTCGCCCCCGATTCTGGAGGCGGTGACATTGCCGTCATACAGGCTGCTCAGTAGTTCTCCGAATGCCCGAAGAACTTCATCATCGATGTCATGCCCGTATTTGTCATTGATGTTTTTAAAGAAGTCGATATCGATGATAAAAACATAAATATTTTTATTGTCTAATTCCAGAAGAATATTTCTGAAATAACGTCGGTTAGGCAGATGCGTCAATTCATCACGATAAGAATCTATACTGACATCGGCATATTTATCATTCACGTATTGCACGATAAAGTAGATGCCAATCGAAACGCAGAGCATTCCTGCCAGTCTGGAAACATCCTCAATATAATATCCCACCCACAGAGGTTGATGGATAAACTCATCCATCACATCAAATGCTGCTGACATTATCCAGATATAAAGGCCCAGGTTAATCCATCTTCGCAGGCTGGCTTTAACTGTCAAACGGTTAAAACTCCATAAGATAAAATTAAGTATCAACCACTGAACGGTATCCACAACCCAGCCGGAGTTCTCCATCCAGGAATGTCCGATTTCTTTTTTCGGAAAGCTGAAAAGATTAATAACCATCACCAAAAGACACAACGCCAGTGAGAATATCATTGGCGTATACAGGGTTTTTCGTGATTCATTTTTAGTAAAAAGTCCGTCTTCATATTTCACGAATGGCATATGCCCCCCTGATACATATTGAAATGAAAATCATTCTCATGTAAATTTATATGTCTATATATTTCATAATTTACGCATCGCTGGTGGTTAGAACGAAATGTCATCTCCTTGTTTTGGTTCGGCTGAAAACATTGTGCTGATCTTCTCAGAACATCACAACTGGCTACAAAAAATACTCAGACGACGCCTTGGAAATGCCAGCGATGCCGCCGATCTCGCACAAGATGTTTTTCTACGGCTGCTGTTAAAACCGCGAAACTTTGACAGTCTGGCCGGCGCGCGTGCCTATCTTGGCGCTATGGCTCAGGGAATGTGTATTGATTTATGGCGTAGAAAAGAAATTGAACGCCTATGGCTTGAGACATTAAACGCTCAGCCAAAGCCTGTGGCAGTCTCGGCAGAACATTGCGCAGTCGTACTCGAAACCTTATTTCAGGTGGATACGATGCTACGTGCGCTGCCAGTTAAAGTCCGAACAGCATTCGTGATGTCGCAAATCCGCGGGCTGACTTACCCGGAGATTGCCGTCGAACTCTGCGTATCAGTGCGCATGGTGAAGAAGTATATGGCTCAAGCCATGCTGCACTGTCTGGTCTTAGAAGTTGAGCATTTCGGCGCGATATAGGTGAACTGAGCAAAGCAACATGACGAATAAACCCGGTTTTATCGCGCTTCAACAGGCTGCAAAATGGTACGCCGAGCTACAAGATATCCCCGCATCGCAAGCCAGCCCCAATGCATTCCAGCACTGGCTGAATGAAAATTCAGAGAACCGGCTTGCTTGGCAGTATGTGCTAAAAATTAGTCAGCGTTTTACGCCACTGTGCGAGAGCGATGCCCGGAAAACAGCGGCCCTGACAGCATTAACTCATGCTCAACATAATGCCGGGCGCCGTCAGGTGCTGAAAATGGCAGCATGGATTTCGGTCGGTTCGCTGATCGGCTGGAGCACATGGCGTCATACCCCATTGCGTAATCAGGTACTGGCATGGCGTGCTGATTATCACAGCCCGCACGGCGCAATCACGCAGTTCACGCTAAATGACGGTTCCCGCATCTGGCTCGATACTGACAGTGCGCTGAACGTCAACTATTCCACGAAACAGCGGGCGTTACAGTTAATTAATGGCCGCGTCATGATTGAAACCGCAGCCGATCCCCAGCGTTCGCTGACGGTGACTACGGCTCAGGGAAAAATGCGCGCACTCGGCACACGATTTAGCGTGCATATGCTCAACGAAGGCACGGTGCTGCACGTCTATCAGGGCGCAGTGGAAGTCTCACCGGCCGCCACCGCCGATAAGCTGATTATCACAGCAGGTCATGGGGTGACTTTCCGGCAGGATGCGTTTGAACCTGTCACGGTGCTGAGCAAGCCTGAACCAGTATGGCCACGTGGACTTTTGCAGGCCGAAAATATTCCGCTAAGAGAATTCATCACACGCCTCTCTGCGTATAGAAACGGTTATCTGGGATGTGATCCCGCCGTAGAGGCGCTGGCCGTTACCGGTACGTTCCCGTTACATGACACTGATATGGCGCTGGAGATGCTGACCCACATACTCCCTGTACAAATTCACCGCCGTTTTTCGTGGTGGCTGACTGTTGCACCACGCGGCGGATAAATGATCGCCAAAAATAAATTCACCTCGCCGGTTCCCCATTTCGTTTCCTCATCCGATTAACCCTGTGCAGCACTTCTACTTTTGGGAATTTTCAGGGGGATCTATGTCACCATCATCACAAAATGACCAGCCACGCGCCTTGCGCAGCAAACCACTTGCCACATTTATGCACATGATGCTTTACGTGCCAGCACTTTCTTTCGCCACGTACATGGTGACATCTGTTCAGGCCGCTGAAATCACAGCGCGTCAAAATGTTTATGCCATTCCGGCGGCACCGCTTGCATCTCAGCTCAATCAGTTTGCCGCACAGTCCGGTATATATCTGGCGAGCGATGCCACCTTAACTAATGGGTTATCTGGGACAGCGCTCAACGGCACTTTCACCATAACAGAAGGGTTATCCCGCCTCCTGACATCCCACGGTCTTCAGGCCGATCAACAATCCAATGGCAGCTATGTACTAAATAAGATCCCTGAAGGCGAAGAACTCGTGGTAGTAGGTAAAATTGATTACGGCTCGATGACTGAAGATACACGCTCTTACACTACCCACAGCATGTCAGCCGCGACCCGTCTGAATCTTTCTCCGCGTGAAACGCCGCAGTCGGTCAGTGTTGTAACCCGTCAGCGCATGAATGATCAGAATATGACCTCCCTGGACGATGCCATGCGTCAGGTGACGGGTGTCAATGTGATTAACGAGAGTTCGTACCAGAGCCGCTACCAGACACGTGGCTTTACGATGGACAACATTCAGGAAGATGGTATCAGTTCCTCGTTTCAAAACAGCCTCGCGGGTATGGGATACGCCGAAGCGTCAACCGAATCGCCTGATTTAGCGATTTACGACCATCTGGAAGTTTTACGCGGCGCATCCGGCCTGACTCAGGGCAGCGGTGAACCGGGCGGCACCGTCAATATGGTGCGCAAACGTCCTACATACGATTTTCGAACCTCAGTGAGCGCCAGCGCAGGAAGCTGGGATAACTATCGCAGCGAAGTGGATATATCCGGCCCGCTCAATGACGATGCTTCGCTGCGGGGGCGTCTGGTTGGGGTGCTGCAAAAAAAAGACAGTTTTACTGATTACGTAAACAGTGAACGTCAGGTGCTGTTCGGGACGATGGCCTACGACCTCACGCCACAGACCACTTTGACGACAGGTATTTCGTGGCAAAAAACTGACA
>NZ_JADOBI010000014.1 GCF_015644585.1 Rahnella laticis
GTAATAATTCAACTAAATGAATTACTGCTTGGTCACTCTAAGACTTGATATTTTTTGCCACCGAGGTGGCTGATATCGTCTTGTGAGTGCCCACACAGATTGTCTGATAAATTGTTAAAGAGCGTTCGTTGCGAGACTTAACCCAGCAACGCGGGAGGCACATATTACTCCTTCCCACTGAAGAGTCAACCATTTTCTTTTACAAGATGCGGTGTTTTCACCGGGTTGATTCTTCCTGACTGAGCGACTTGGTTCTCGTAAGAGGAGTCGTTGTTCCCGGTCAGTGGAGGCGCATTATAGGGAGTTCTCAGAAGGCCGCAACCCTTAATTTCAAAAAACTTTCCGAATGCTTTCTTTTTGGTCTAAACGTTTACTAAGCCCGCATTAGTGCGATTTTTTATACGATATCTGCCCAAAATCTTTAGCGAATTTAGCCACCTGCTGCCAGTCGGTGTATTCCACTTCTTTACTGGTGTCCGTTTCACCGCCAGTCATTCGCATAATCAGTTTGATCATTACCTTATCGAACCAGCGATAACGCGGATAACGTAATGCTCCGGCGAAGACACCGCAGATCGCCGGCTCCCACGGTGACGTCAGCAGAAACTTACGCACATAGGCATTCGTCTGCGGCGTTCTCTTCTCCGGCTTACGGGCTGTCAGGTTCACGCCGAAAAATGCAGAAGGCATTTGGTTCAGCGTTTCCGAATGCGTTTTAACGAACTTATCCAGCACAGCATTAAAATGACCGTAGCGAATGGACGCGCCGATCATGACCTGGTCGTAATGCTTTAAATCAACGTGTCCCGCGTGAGCCAGATCGACAACATCACAGTTGCACTTCTCTTTCAGCTCATTTGCTATAAAGGAAGCGATGGCATGAGTCTGGCCGTCACGGCTTGAGTAGAGGATCAACGCTTTCATTCTTATTCCCTTTCAAAAACTCATTCGCGCCAGAATGTCGGCGTGAACAGCACTAATAATGTGAAGACCTCAAGGCGGCCAAAGAGCATCGTGACAATCAGGATCCATTTCGCCACGGAATTCATGGATGCGAAGTTATCCGCCACGACGCCCAGCCCTGGCCCCAGGTTATTGAGCGTGGCCGTGACCGCTGCAAAAGCGGAAAAGTTATCCACGCCCGTCGCCACTATTGCCAGCATGCTGACAATAAACACCAGCGCGTAGGCCGAGAAGAAACCCCATACGGCTTCGATAATACGTTCCGGCAATGCACGGTTACCCAGCTTGATGGTGTAAACCGCATTCGGGTGAACCAGTCTTTTCAGTTCCCTCGTGCCTTGTAAATAAAGCAGCAGGATACGGATAACCTTCAGGCCGCCGCCGGTCGAACCCGCACAGCCCCCAATAAACGCAGAACACAATAATAGAAGAGGCAGGAACAGCGGCCACTTCGAAATACTGTCAGTGGTATAACCTGCCGTCGTTGCCATCGACACCACCTGGAAGAACGCCTGATTCAGCGTTTCCAGCCCTGAGCCGTAGGTATTATGTATCCACAGGATAAACGTACAGATCACTACCAGCGTAAATTGCACGCCGATGAACATCCGGAATTCCGGGTCACGCCAGTAGACTTTCAGGTTGCGTCCGCTCAGCACCGCAAAGTGCAGGCCATAGTTACAACCGGAGATCAGCAGGAAAACGGCGACAATCGTATTAATGGTGCCACTGTGGAAATAGCCGATACTGGCGTCGTGCGTCGAAAAACCACCGATAGCGATAGTTGAAAAGCTATGCCCGATGGCATCGAAAACTGACATCCCTGCGCCCCACAGTGAAAGCGCACAGGCGATAGTCAGCAGCACATAAATAAGCCACAGCGTTTTTGCCGTTTCGGCAATACGCGGGCGCATCTTGTTGTCTTTCAGCGGGCCGGGCATTTCGGCCCGATACAGCTGCATTCCGCCGACGCCCAATATCGGCAAAATCGCCACGGCGAGCACAATGATCCCCATACCGCCAAACCATTGCAGCATCTGCCGGTAGAACAAAATGGCCTTAGGTAATGAATCCAGCCCGACCAGCGTGGTCGCGCCCGTGGTGGTCAGCCCGGAGAAAGATTCAAAGAAAGCGTCGGTGAGCGACAGATTCGGACGCTCTGAAAACAGAAAAGGCAATGCCCCGACGCTGCCCAGCACCGTCCAGAAGAGCACGACAATCAGGAAACCTTCGCGCGGCTTCAGCTCGCTTTTTTGCTTACGGTTGGGCAGCCAGAGGAATAACCCAATGGCCAGAGCGACAAAGAAGGTCTGGCTGAACGCACGGCCCGCGCCATCGCGGTAAATTAAAGCGACCAGGCCGGGAATAATCATCGTTCCGGAGAAGAGGATGACGAGCACCCCGACGATGCGTGTTATGGCACGAAAATGCATGCTGGTGCGTTCCTCAGCGAATTAACCATAGAAAAATTTAAGAAACCGGACGCAAGATGAGCGCGCCACGGCTGATATCGAAAAGCTGACTGATTGCGGCCTGCGCCTGTGCGGCAGGCAAAGCCAGAACGAGATCGACCGAAGCCCCGTATTCACTGCGTAAAATATGCCCGCCAACCTGCGAGAGCAGCGTTTCCACCAGCTGTAACTGGCTGTAATCACACTGCACCGCGTACTCCGCCAGCGGGACTTTTTGCTGCACAACGAGCAGCTTTAATGCCTGCTGGACACCGCCGCCGTAGGCTTTCACCAGCCCGCCGGTGCCCAACATAATGCCGCCGTAATAACGCACAACGACGGCGGTTATTTCTCCGACCCCGCTTCCCATCAGCTGACTGAGGATAGGTTTTCCCGCTGTGCCTGCAGGTTCACCATCATCTGAAAAGCCCAGTTGCTGAGAATCGTTCGGCGCGCCAGCTACAAATGCCCAGCAGTGATGACGCGCTGCCGGATGTTGATTTCTGGCGTCCTGAACAAAAGCCTTCGCCGCCTCAACGCCTTCCGTTCTTGCCAGTAAGGTGATGAAACGGCTCTTCTTTATTTCTTCGCTGTAACTGACCGGTTCAGCGGGGACGGAATACGGCTGCATCAGGCCAGCTTCAGATCACGGGTCATGTTCTCGATACGATTGTCATGGATGACAATATTGTCTTCGATACGGATCCCGCCAAATGGCTTCATTGCATTAATACGATCCCAGGCAAAGTGTTTACTGAATTGCCCTTCGCGCCAAGGCGTCAGCAGCGAATCAATGAAATACAGGCCCGGTTCGATGGTCAGAACCATTCGCGGCTCAATCACACGCGTACAACGCAGATAAGGATATTGCGAAGGCGCGGCCAGATGCGTGCCCTGATCATCTTGCATAAAACCGGCAACATCATGAACCTGCAACCCCAGCGGATGCCCCAGACCATGAGGCAAGAAAGGCCCGGTCAGGTTCTGTTCAACCATCGCGTCTTCGCTGATATCGACCACCAGCTTGTGCGCTTTCAGCAGTTTGGCGATGCGATGGTGCATCTGAACATGATAGTCGGTATAGCGCACACCGGATTTAATCGAATCAATTAACGCCAGTTGTTCGGTGTTCAGATCTTTAACCAGTGCACCGAAATCGCTGTCAGGTTTTCCGGCATAGGTACGCGTCAGGTCAGCGGCATAACCGTTATATTCTGCGCCTGCATCAAGCAGGAAACTGCGCATTTCGGCCGGAGGCTGGTTATCAAGCGTGGTGTAATGCAGCACGGAAGCGTGTTCATTGAGCGCCACGATGTTGTCGTAAGGCACATCGGTATCGCGGTGACCGGTCGCGGTGAGATACGCGAGATTGATATCAAACTCACTCATCCCCGACAGAAACGCTTCTTTCGCAGCACGGTGGCCGCTTACGGCCACTTTCTGCGCTTCACGCATACAGGCCAGCTCGTAATCAGTTTTGTAGGCGCGATGATAATGCAGATAATCCAGCACCGCTTTCGGGTTCACGTTCGACGCCGGAACGCCCATGCTGATGGCACGATCCTGGCTGGAGCCGATATAGCCCACGCGCTTCAGATCCACCGGCAACTGGCCTTTAATATCGTCCGCATTTGCCAGCGGCGTCAGCGAAATTTCTTTGGTCCAGAAACTCTCAGGCAGTGGCTCATGGCTGTGCCAGTAATCCACCGGCGAATAGAACCACAGCTTCGGCGCATTAACGCCATCCACCCACAGCCAGCAGTTCGGCACTTTAGTGACCGGCACCCAGGCTTTGAATTGCGGGTTAACTTTGAAGGGATAACTGTGATCATCAAGGAAGGTCGTTATCAGTTCACCGGAGTGAATGAGTAACGCATTAAGCTGAGAACGTTGCAGAATTTCACGGGCACGCGCCTGCAGCGTGGCGATATGTTCTTTATAAAGCGTAGTAAGCGATTCCATCCAACTGTCCTTTTTTCACCGGAAAGACGATGCAGCATCTTACCACAGCCTCACCGCGACCATAGTCCCGGAAGGTTTGTGATCTTGCCTGCAAATAAAACACATCTCATTTGCAAATTATTAACATAAAAACCACACTCGAAAGCATCTGGTCATACCAGATCATCCCAGATGATTCAGGAGAGACACATGCTCTACCAAGGCGAAACATTACATCTGCACTGGCTCGATGGCGGTATTGCTGAGCTGGTGTTTGACGCTCCGGGCTCGGTGAACAAGCTCGATACCCAAACGGTCGCCAGCCTCGGCGAAGCCATTGCGGTACTGGAAAAACAGTCTGACCTGAAAGGTTTGCTGCTCAGTTCAGCGAAATCCGCTTTTATTGTAGGTGCGGATATCACCGAGTTTTTATCTCTGTTTAACGCACCGGCGGAAAAACTGCACGAGTGGCTGAATTTCGCCAACAGCATTTTCAACCGCCTGGAAGATTTACCGGTTCCGACGCTTTCTGCCATCAGCGGGTATGCGCTGGGCGGAGGCTGCGAATGCGTACTGGCCACCGATTTCCGTATCAGCACGGCTGACGCGCGCATCGGTTTGCCGGAAACCAGCTTAGGCATTATGCCGGGCTTTGGCGGCTCGGTGCGCCTTCCGCGCCTGATTGGTACAGATAGCGCGCTGGAAATTATCGCCGCAGGCAAAAATATCAGCGGCAAAGATGCCCTGAAAACCGGGCTGGTTGATGCGGTCGTTGATGCAGAGAAACTGCGCGATGCCGGTATCAGCATGCTGCAACAGGCCATCGCCGGGAAACTGGAATGGCAGAGCCGCCGCGAACCGAAACGTCAGCCTCTGAAACTCAGCCAGATTGAAGCGGCGATGAGCTTCAGCGTGGCGAAAAGCATGGTTATGCAAAATGCCGGGAAACATTACCCGGCACCGATGACCGCGGTGAAAACGATCGAAGCCGCGGCGCGCCTTGGCCGTGACGAAGCACTTAAGCTGGAAACCGCCAGCTTTGTTCCTCTCGCGCAATCAAAAGAAGCGCGCGCGCTGGTCAGCATTTTCCTTAACGATCAGTTCGTGAAAGGCAAAGCCAAAAAACTGGCGCAAGACAGTGAAAAACCGGCGCAGGCTGCCGTTCTCGGCGCGGGGATTATGGGCGGCGGTATCGCTTATCAGTCTGCGCTGAAAGGTGTGCCGGTCGTGATGAAAGACATCAGCGAACAGTCCCTGACGCTCGGCATGAATGAAGCGGCTAAGCTGCTGAATAAACAGCTGGAACGCGGCAAGCTGGACGGTATGAAGATGGCTAAAGTGCTGTCGATAATCCATCCGACGCTGGATTACAACGGCATCGAACGCGCCAAAGTGGTGGTCGAAGCGGTCGTGGAAAATCCAAAAGTGAAAGCCGCCGTACTGGCTGAAGCGGAATCCCTGCTGAGCGCCGACACCGTGCTGGCGTCCAACACCTCAACCATTCCGATCGACCAGCTGGCCTCTACGCTGAAACGCCCGGAAAACTTCTGCGGCATGCACTTCTTCAACCCGGTTCACCGGATGCCGCTGGTGGAAATCGTTCGTGGTGAGAAAACCTCGGACAAAACAATTTCACGCATCGTCTCTTACGCGCTGGCGATGGGCAAAACACCGATCGTGGTTAACGACTGCCCGGGATTCTTTGTAAACCGCGTGCTGTTCCCGTATTTATCGGGCTTCAGCCTGCTGCTGCGAGACGGCGCGGATTTCCGCCAGATCGACAAAGTGATGGAAAAACAGTTTGGCTGGCCGATGGGCCCGGCCTATTTGCTGGATGTTGTGGGCATCGATACCGCTCACCATGCGCAGGCTGTGATGGCCGCCGGTTTCCCGCAGCGCATGGCGCGCAATTACCGTGATGCCGTGGACGTCTTATTCGACAACCGCCGCTTTGGTCAGAAAAACCAGCTGGGCTTCTACCGTTACAGCCAGGACAGCAAAGGCAAGCCACGTAAAGACGTCGACGATCAGGCGATCAGCCTGTTAGCTGAAAACCTGAAACCTGCGCATTCCGACTTCTCACCGCAGGACATCATTGCCCGCATGATGATCCCGATGATTAACGAAGTGGTTCGCTGTCTGGAAGAAGGCATTATCGCCAGCCCGGCAGAAGCCGATATGGCACTGGTTTACGGCCTCGGATTCCCTCCGCTCCACGGTGGACCGTTCCGTTATCTGGATACGCTCGGCACCGCCGCGTACCTGAAACTGACCGAACAATATGCACATCTCGGCCCGATGTATCAGGCGCCGGAAGGGTTACGCGCCAAAGCACAGGCAAATGAAAGTTATTATCCGGTTGCGGCTCCGCTGGAAACCCTCAGCACCGGCAATCAGGCATAAGGACCGAAATCATGGAAAACGTAGTCATTGTTGACGCAGTCCGTACACCAATGGGCCGTTCGAAAGGCGGCGCATTCCGCCAGGTCAGGGCTGAAGATTTATCGGCACATCTGATGCGTGCCCTTCTGGTGCGCAATCCGTCCGTTGATGCCAAATCGATTGATGATATTTACTGGGGCTGCGTGCAGCAGACGCTGGAACAGGGCTTCAATATTGCCCGCAACGCCGCCCTGCTGGCTGAAATTCCGCACAGCGTGCCGGCCACCACGGTGAACCGCCTGTGTGGTTCCTCCATGCAGGCTTTGCACGACGCGGCGCGCGCCATTATGGTCGGCGATGCGCAGGTCAGCCTGATCGGTGGCGTGGAACATATGGGCCACGTCCCGATGAGCCACGGCGTGGATTTCCATCCGGGCCTGAGCAAAACCGTGGCGAAAGCCGCAGGCATGATGGGGCTGACCGCCGAAATGCTGGCGAAAATGCACCAGATCAGCCGCGAGATGCAGGATGAGTTTGCTGCGCGTTCCCATCAGCGGGCACACGCTGCAACACTTGCCGGGCATTTTGCCAATGAAATCGTTGCGACCGAAGGCCACAACGCAGAAGGCGTGCTGACCCGTTATGATTTTGACGAAGTTATCCGCCCGGAAACCACCGTCGCCACACTCGCGGCATTGCGTCCGGCCTTTGATCCGGTCAACGGCACCGTAACAGCGGGGACGTCTTCGGCGTTATCCGACGGCGCATCAGCTATGTTGCTGATGAGTGAATCCCACGCGAAATCCTTAGGTCTGAAAGCCCGCGCGCGGATCCGTGCGATGGCTGTGACCGGTTGTGACCCTTCTATTATGGGTTACGGCCCGGTTCCGGCGACGCGTCTGGCGTTGAAACGCGCCGGTCTTAGCGTGCAGGACATCGGCCTGTTCGAACTCAACGAAGCCTTTGCCGCGCAGGCGCTGCCGTGCGTAAAAGACCTGGGGTTGCTCGAAACGATGGAAGAACGCGTCAACCTGAACGGCGGCGCAATCGCGCTCGGACATCCGCTCGGTTGCTCCGGTTCGCGTATTTCCACGACTTTGCTGAACCTGATGGAACGTCGCGATGTGCAGTTTGGCGTCGCCACCATGTGTATCGGTTTAGGTCAGGGTATCGCCACCGTCTTCGAACGCATCTGACGTCAGTCTGTAAAAAAGAAAAAGCGGGCTAAATGCCCGCTTTTTAAAATCTTGTTCTTCCCGTTTTAGTTGCCGTTTTCCCGCCTGTCAGGGGCGGGCTTTTTCTCAACGATCCATCTTCAGATCAGATGAAAGAGAAGGCATCCCCAAACAAACGGTCTTCCAGCGCACCGCGTTCCGCAACAAAACGCTCACGGGCAATTTTTGCCATTTCAAAACGACCGGCGATATAAATATCGTGCTCCGCCAGTGAAGAGAAATCTTGCAGAACGGCGCTCAGCACCGTCCCGCTTCTGCCCTGCCAGCCCTCTTCCGGCTGTTCGACAACCGGGATCACTTTCAGATTCGGGTGGTTGATGCTCATTGCTTCAAGCTCGCCCAGATCATACAAGTGCTTCAGCTCGCGGCCCCCCCAGTAAATGGAGATATCACGGTGAGGCTGTTGTTCGAGCGCCGTAATCAGAATGGAACGGACATACGAGAACCCGGTTCCGCCTGCAATCAGCACCAGCGGACGCTCGCCTTCTTCACGCAGCCAGGCGTCGCCGTGCGGAATATCCACGGTAATCGCCTGTTCTTTCAGAATGCGATCCATCACCGCCATCGCGTACAGATTCAGCTCAGACGCGCCGATATGCAGCTCAATGACGTTGTTTTCAGCAGGCGTCGAGGCCAGAGAGAACGGACGCTTATCGCGCTCGTCCATCACCACCATCAGATACTGACCCGCGCGGAAAGAAAAAGGCGCTTCCGGAACCAGCCGGACACGGTAAACCGTATCCGTTATCGCCTCAACCGAGGTCACTTTACAGCTCAATATTGTCATGCGTTCCCTCTGTGGGTCATCAAAGCAAAGCGTAGGACAAAGATTCGATTATTTTTTCGCATCGTCTTTATCATTAAGAATAGCGAGTTCATCCCAGATGGCGTCGATACGCGCGGTCACGTCCGGATCTTTCACAATCGGGCGTCCCCATTCACGCTGCGTTTCTCCCGGCCATTTGTTGGTCGCATCCATCCCCATTTTTGAGCCAAGGCCCGAAACCGGAGAGGCAAAATCCAGATAATCTATCGGCGTATTTTCCACCAGCACGGTATCGCGCGCGGGATCCATCCGGGTGGTGATCGCCCAAATCACGTCATTCCAGTCGCGGGCATTCACGTCGTCATCACACACAATCACAAACTTGGTGTACATGAACTGACGCAGGAAAGACCAGACTCCCATCATGACGCGTTTCGCATGACCGGCGTACTGCTTCTTCATGGTAACGACCGCCAGACGGTAGGAGCAACCCTCCGGTGGCAGATAAAAATCAACAATTTCCGGGAATTGTTTCTTCAAAATTGGCACAAACACTTCATTGAGCGCCACACCCAGCACCGCAGGTTCATCTGGCGGACGGCCTGTGTAGGTGGAGTGATAAATGGCGTCTTTACGCTGCGTCATGTGCGTAATCGTGAAAACAGGGAAACTGTCTACTTCATTATAGTAGCCGGTATGGTCGCCATAAGGGCCTTCGGGCGCCATTTCACCCGGTTCGATATACCCTTCCAGCACGATTTCGGCGCTGGCCGGGACTTCCAAATCGTTGGAAATACACTTCACAACTTCGGTTTTATTGCCGCGCAGCAAACCTGCGAAAGCATATTCAGACAGCGTGTCCGGCACCGGCGTCACCGCGCCAAGAATGGTGGCCGGATCTGCGCCGAGCGCGACGCTCACCGGGAAGCGTTTTCCCGGATTCTGCTGGCACCACTCCTGGTAATCCAGCGCGCCACCGCGATGGGATAACCAGCGCATAATCACTTTGTTTTTGCCCAGAACCTGCTGGCGATAAATGCCGAGATTCTGACGCGGCTTGTTCGGGCCACGGGTTACGGTAAGACCCCAGGTGATCAGCGGCGCGGCGTCTTCCGGCCAGCACTGCATCACCGGGATCTTCGTGATATCAACCGCGTCGCCTTCCCAAATCTGCTCCTGACAAGGTGCCGAATGCAGCACTTTGGTCGGCATATTCAGCACCTGTTTAAACTTCGGTGCCTTATCGTATAAATCGCGAAAACCCCGCGGAGGCTCAGGCTCTTTCAGAAACGCCAGCAATTCACCCACTTCTCGCAGCGCGCTGACGTCTTCTTTCCCCATGCCCATCGCGACACGCTGCGGCGTGCCGAACAAATTGCACAGCACGGGCATGTCATAACCTTTCGGATTTTCAAACAGCAACGCCGGACCACCCGCCCGCAAAGTGCGATCGGCAATTTCGGTCATTTCCAGATAAGGGTCAACAGACTGGCTGATGCGTTTCAGTTGGCCTCTCTTTTCAAGTAACGAGAGGAAGTCACGTAAATCACGGTATTTCATGCTGATTCTGAGTCGCCGGGTTGAAGGAGGGCATTATAAAGCCTCTCCGGTGTTGTTGCTGCCTTTTTGTTATCAGCAGGTAAACACTGATAACAAAAAGCAGTATAACCGCCAGATTTAAACGCTGCAGGTCTGGCGATGCGAATGTGGCTGAGCAACAGCGTTACTGACAGTTAAAAGGCACCAGCGGCTGTATGGCCTGAGTATCCTGATATTCCTGGGTTTCCTGACCGTGGCGGAATACTTTGAAACCCTGCCCTTTCGCGCTGAAATAGCTCAGATTTTTGCCGGAAATCTGCAACAGGCTGCCTTCACGCAATGCCAGCACGGACTCCGACGGATTAACCGCACAGAATTCAGCAATACGCTCATCGCGCGTTTCCCCCATATGACCGCTTAAATGCGCGTCGATATAGTGCGGGTTAATCTGTACCGGGAAGAGACCCAGAGAAGGCAGAACCACGGAGTTGCGAACCGGCATATCATTGGTGGTGCGAATGCTTGGCGTGGCTACGTTACAACCCGCGCTCCAGCCGATGTAAGGCACATTGCGTTCACGCACAGCAAGCTGGATCGGCACAATCAGGCCATTTTCATGCAGCAGCTGGTTGAGCATCCAGGTATTGCCGCCGCTGATCAAAATACATTCTGCGCTGGCAATCGCCTGGGCAGGGCTGGCGGCGTGATGAATGCTGTCTACTTTAATACCCAGCGCGTCCGAAAGCTCTTTCGCACGGGCGTCATAATCACTGCGGATCAAAGCGTAAGGAATCAAAACAGCAGAACGGATGTTTTTCGCCTGCAACATTGCCTGAATACGCTCTTTTGCATAACCCAGTAACTCGGATTCACCTGAGAGTTTACCGTTACTCAGCAAGAACAACTCCATGAGACTTCTCCTGATAAATTTAGGACGAATAGAGGGGATAAGACCGCGCTTTTCTTCGATAATAAAAGATAACGGGCCGACAATCAGCAAGCGTCTGCACTGACTTGCACTGTCTGTATCTCATGAGCGGCTTTTGGTATGCTGCCCCGCTCAACGTTTTAATGTGGGAAACTATGGAATCCTGGTACTTACTCTATTGCAAACGTGGTCAGCTGCTTCGCGCGAAAGAACATCTGGAGCGCCAGGAAGTGAACTGCCTGACACCGATGATCACACTGGAAAAAATGGTGCGCGGACGCCGTACGGCCGTCAGTGAACCTATGTTCCCGAATTATATGTTCATCGAGTTCGACCCTGAGCGGATCCATACCACGACGATCAACGCGACGCGTGGCGTCAGTCACTTCATCCGCTTCGGTGCAAAACTGGCGACGGTTCAGCCGGACGTTATCAAACAGCTGATGGAACCGCCTGCGGTTGAATACCGCGACCCCGAGACGCCGTATGAAGGCGACCATGTCGTGATTACCGACGGAATTTTCACCGGTATCGAAGCGATATATACCGAACCCGATGGCGAAGCGCGTTCACTGCTAATGCTGAACCTGATAAACCAGCCGGTCCGTCAGAGCATCGAAAATACGCATTTCCAGAAAATCTGATTTACGTTCACTGGCGTCCCGATGAAAAAGCACCGTTTACCGGTGCTTTTTTAATTCAGGAAGTTATTGAAACGCCTTCATTTCAAAGTACGGGCAACGCAAAAAGCTTACGCGCATTCTCATCCGTGATACCCGCCAGCCATTGCGGATCTTCCCCCCGCCACATCGCTACCTGATTCACAATATGCGGCAGGAAAGCCGGTTCATTACGGCGATTCTTCGGCTTATTTTCCATATCACGCGGCAAGAGATAAGGCGCATCAGTTTCCAGCATCAACCGGTCAGCGGGGATCAGCGGCAGCATTTCGCGCAGTTCCAGCCCGCGACGTTCATCGCACACCCAGCCGGTAATACCAATCGATAACCCGAGAGACAGATACAGTTCCAGCTCTTCACGCGTACCGGTAAAACAGTGGACGACGCCGCCCGGCAGATCCGGCAGCCAGGGCTTGATCAACGCGGCAAACCGCTCTCCGGCATCACGGCAGTGCAAAAATACCGGCAACTGCAACTCTTTCGCCAGCGACAGCTGCGCGGTAAACGCCGCTTCCTGACTGTCTGCCGGAGAAAAGTTACGGTTAAAATCCAGCCCGCATTCGCCGATCGCAACAACCTGAGGCAATGCGGCCAGATCGCGAATACTGCGCTCAACGTCTTCGTTCCAGTCACTCGCCTGATGCGGATGCACGCCCGCCGTCGACCAGCAGAAATCCGGATGTTCCATCGCCATCTTCTGCGCTTCAGCGCTTTCCTGCTCGGACGTGCCGGTGATCAACATACCGCTCAGACCGGCTGCTCTGGCTCTTTCGACGACCTGCGGACGATCTTTATCAAACTGATTACTGGTGAGGTTAATACCGATTTCAAACATGAAGAGTCCCAAAACAGAAACCGCCCAACAGGGCGGTTTTTTTCATCAAAGAATGTATTACGCAGGCTGATCCGGATCAGCTTCGCTATCGACATCAGCACGACGACGGCCACCCACATAGAAACGGGCAAAGAACACGCCGATTTCAAACAGCAGGTACATCGGAATGGCCAGCAGCGTCTGAGAGAAAACGTCCGGCGGCGTTAACAACATACCGACGACGAAAGCGCCGACTAACACATAGGGGCGCTTTTTCTTCAGATCTTCCGGTGTGGTTACGCCACTCCAGCACAGTAAAACAATCGCAATCGGCACTTCGAAGGACACGCCAAACGCCATAAACAGCGCCATCACGAAATCGAGATAGTTGTTGATGTCGGTGGCTATCTGAACACCAGCGGGCGCGGTTTTCGCAAAGAACGCAAATGCCAGCGGGAAGACGACAAAGTACGCAAAAGCCACGCCGAGATAGAATAACGCGGAGCTTGAGAACAACAGCGGCATCATCAGACGACGTTCATGTTTGTACAGCGCAGGCGCTACAAACGCCCAGACCTGATACAAAATAAACGGCGCAGAAAGAAATACCGAGACAATCATCGTCAGCTTGATGGGCGTAAAGAACGGCGATGCGACGTCAGTCGCAATCATGCTCGCGCCCATCGGCATCTGTTTGATCAGCGGAGAAGCGACCAGCTGGTAGATATCATTGGCAAAATAAACCAGTGCCAGGAACACCACGATAATGCAGATAATGGCATTCAGCAGACGCTTACGCAGCTCAATAAGATGGCTGATAAGTGGTTGAGTATCTTCAACAGCCATGTTTAACGCTCACCTGTTGTTTGAGTTGATGAAACCGGTTTTACCGGTACTGCGGGTTCAGCAACAGGGGCTTCAGCGGCGACAGGTTTCATCACGGGCGCAGAGGCAACAGAAGGCTCGGCAACCGTTGATTCTGTTACCGAAGGCTCCGCAGAAGCGGCCAGCGTTTCAGCATGTTCTGCTGCTGCATGCGCCGTCTTATTGGAGGCCAGCGCAGCATCAACGGCACTTTGCGGTGCGGAAACAGGCGCGGAGGCGACTTTCTCAGCCGTGGCCGGAGAAATACCTGCATCATGATGCGCTTCGGCTTCATCCAGAACCGGGTTGTGGATGGTGTTGCCTTCAGCTTTGGCGTTTTCGACAGCTTTCTCCGCAGGGTTCAGCCCTGAGTTGATCGACTGCTTCATAGACTCTGCCGCTTCTTTCAGCTCATCCATAGACGCTTTGATTTCTGGCGTTAAATTCTTCAGGCCGGCTTCTTCAGCTTTTTTCAGGCTGTCCTGCAATTCCTGAAGTTTCAGTTCCTGCGAAAGCTCGCTTTGAACAGAGGCCGCCATGGCACGCAGTGTGCGGATCCAGCCTGCTACTGTTCTTACTGCTACAGGTAAACGCTCCGGCCCAAGGACTACCAGGCCAATCACCAATACCAGCAGCAGTTCACTAAATCCAATATCGAACACGGCTTATACCTGCTCTTTGTTTTGGCTCTTGGTTTCATCTGCCTTGGCTGCTGGCTTGCTTTCAACAGACTTAGCGATGAAATCAGCATCAGAAGCAGAAGTGTCAGCATCTTTGTTAGTTTTCTGGCCTTCATCATCGCTCATGGCTTTTTTAAAGCCTTTGATGGAAGCACCCAGATCAGAACCCAGACCGCGCAGTTTCTTAGTACCGAACAGCAGTACCACGAGTACAACGAGAATCAGGATTTTTGTAATACTAATACCACCCATTATTTTCACCTCAATAGGAAGGAACGACATTCATTGCCGTTCGCAAACGGCATTCAAGTTAACGCAAAGTATTCAGCTGGCGCGTTTCCATCCAATCAACCAGGAAATTGCACCCGCAGCCATCAGGCATGCCGGATAAACCTTAACATCGCCCAACAGTAAAAGAGTTCCGCTCAGCAGCAGCGTCGCACCAATCCCCAGAAGATAACGAGACTGGCCCTGACGGGAACTCTGGTTATGGATCTGGGAGGAAAGCTTCTCAATGTTGTATTGCAACAACTTATGCTGATGCAGGCTCTGGTAAACCAGATCCGGCAACTCAGGCATTTTCTCCAGCCAGAACGGCGCACGCTCTTTCAGCGCACGGATCATTGCCGGCAACCCGACCTGATCGCGCACCCAACTTTCGAGGAAAGGTTTCGCCGTGGTCCACAAATCAAGTTGAGGATAAAGCTGACGTCCGAGACCTTCTACGTACAGCAACGTTTTTTGCAGCAGCACGAGCTGAGGCTGAACTTCCATATTAAAACGGCGGGCCGTATTAAACAGATTCAACAGCACGTTACCGAAAGAAATTTCGGCCAGCGGTTTCTCAAAAATCGGTTCGCAAACCGTACGGATAGCGAATTCGAACTCTTCGACGTTGGTATCGCGGGGAACCCAGCCGGAATCGACATGTAATTCAGCCACTTTACGATAATCGCGGTTAAAGAAAGCGATGAAATTCTCCGCGAGATACCGTTTGTCTTCCTTGTTGAGCGAACCAACTATGCCGCAATCAATGCCTATGTAGCAAGGATCTTCAGGGGTTTCGTAGCTGACGAAAATATTCCCAGGGTGCATATCGGCATGGAAGAAACTGTCGCGGAAAACCTGGGTGAAGAAAACCTGCACGCCGCGTTCGGCCAGCAGTTTCATATTGGTGCCCTGTTTCTTCAGCGCTTCAATATCAGAAACCGGGATACCGTAAATACGCTCCATCACCATCAGACGTTCGCTACAGTAATCCGGATAAACCTCCGGCACATACAGCATCGGGCTGCCTTCGAAATTACGTCGCAGCTGAATAGCATTCGCCGCTTCGCGCAGTAAATTCAGTTCATCGAGCAGCGTTTTTTCATATTCGCGTACCACCTCACGGGGGCGCAAACGGCGGCCATCGGGCAACAGAATCGGTAACCAGCCTGCCAGACGCGACATCAGACGGATATCCGCCACGATAGTCGGCAAGATATCCGGGCGGATCACTTTGAGAACCACCGGCTTACCGTTTTCTTTCAAAATGGCGGTATGAACCTGAGCAATCGAGGCCGAAGCCAGCGGCGTCTGGTCGAACTCATCAAACCAGGTTTCCACCGGACCACCGAGCGCCACTTCAATTTGCTGACGCGCTTTCGCACCATCAAAAGGCGGAACATGGTCCTGAAGTAAAGCAAGCTGATCGGCAATCTGAGGAGGGAAAAGGTCGCGGCGTGTTGACATCATCTGACCGAACTTGATCCATACCGGCCCCAGTTCTTCCAGCGCCATACGCATGCGCTCGCCCAACGGCTTTTCTTTATGACGATTAGGCAACCAGAAAAAAAGATAACGACCAATGCGCAGCGGCAGCGTTAAGCGGATTTTAGGGATGAGTTCGTCAAGGCCATAGATCAGAAACATGCGGATAATCAGATATAAACGTCGCATTTCCCTTGGCGTCACGGTTTACCCTCCAGTTTTTCGATACGTTTATCCAGCGCATCCAGCTCGCGCTCCAGCGCAGAAACTTCATCGCTAAACCAGACAACTTCCAGCGGGCCCGGCGCCATCTTCCACTCTTCGGTCAGCGTCTGAGCCACATAGCTTTGCTGATGCTTCAGACCTTTTTGCAGAAAACGCAAACTTCCCTGAACGGCCTGAGTCAGGCCCTGAGCCGCGATATCACCGACGTAAGGTGCCAGGAATTCTGCGGGATCCCATTCGGCCATATCGAGCAGAGCGGTCCATTGCTGGACAACCGAAATATCACCCTCGACCACCAGCTCACCGCTGCGCATAAGCGGCGATAATTGCTGACGATCGCGCAGTTTATGGAGCACAGAAAGCCGTGTGATAACGGTGCAATCCGCCGCACCGTCCCACTGTCCAAGAACATCGATTTTTTGCTCGCTGAACACAAACGTCAGCGGAGCACTCAGTTCCTGCAATTCGACACGTAAAACTTTACCTGCCAGACGCGTCCGCGCCGCCTTCATGCTGCGATCGCGGAAAAGCAGGTAATTAAGCGGCGTCTCAATGGCGGCAGTCAGTAACGGAGTCAACAACATCGGCATGCTCATATCAGAATTTGAAACCCCGATGCAGCGCAACAATGCCACCGGTCAGGTTGTGATACGTCACATTTTCAAAACCAGCGTCCGCCATCATGCCTTTCAGAGTTTCCTGATCAGGATGCATACGGATGGATTCGGCCAGATAGCGATAGCTTTCAGCGTCTTGCGCAACCAGCTCGCCAATGCGCGGCAAAATATGGAAAGAATAAGTGTCGTAAGCTTTGCTCAGCGGTTTCAAAACCGGTTTGGAGAATTCCAGAACCAACAGACGACCACCCGGCTTGAGCACGCGGAACATCGAACGCAGCGCTTTTTCTTTTTCAGTCACGTTACGCAGACCGAAAGAAATGGTGATGCAGTCGAAATAATTATCAGGGAAAGGCAGAGCTTCAGCGTTGGCCTGAACATAATTAACGTTACCCACGATGCCGAGATTACGCAGCTTTTCGCGGCCCATCTTCAGCATGGAGTCGTTAATATCCGCCAGCACAACTTCGCCTTTTTCGCCCACCAGACGGGAGAATTTTGCGGTCAGGTCGCCGGTGCCACCAGCCAGATCCAACACACGCTGGCCCTGACGCACACCGCTGCAATCAATGGTGAAACGTTTCCAGATGCGATGAATACCGAAAGACATCAGGTCATTCATCAGATCATATTTTGCCGCAACGGAATGGAAGACTTCCGCCACCATTTCCTGCTTCTCATCTTTGGCTACTGTACGAAAACCGAAATGGGTGGTTTCCTGCGTCTGCTTTTCCATTATTTATGCCTGCTATTTCAGTCAAACTCTTGGGGAGAAGTGTACCAGAACCCGTTAGAAAGCCCCATCACCGATGGTGATTCAACATATTGCAAAGATTCACTTATTGAATCAGTCCGACACAGTGGAAACCTTTGCCAGCTTTAATTATTCACGCGGGTTCAGCGCCTGTTCTTCTTCCGCATCAGAGGTATCGGGCAGAGATGCGGTATCTTCCGGTTCATTTTCCGCTTTCGCTATCTCAGCCAGAGACGGGCTGATAGGCCGTTTAACTTCGACCCCCAGAGCACGGAAACTTTCAACCTGCCCTATAAGATTACCACGGCCTTGCGTGAGTTTATTCATCGCTGAGCGATAACTTCCCTGCGCTTTGTCGAGGCTTTGTCCCATCGACTCCATGTCATCCACGAACAACCGCAACTTGTCATACAAACGGGCAGCGCGGTCGGCAATGCGTTTAGCGTTCTGGCTCTGATGCTCATAGCGCCATAAATTACTGATTGTACGCAAAGCCACCAGCAGCGTGGTCGGGCTAACAAGCATAATATTGTGACGCAGTGCTTCGCTGATCAATTCTGGCTCCCGGTCGATAGCCAGTAAAAAAGCAGGCTCAACGGGGATAAACATCAGGACGTAATCAAGGCTGCGCAAACCGGGAAGCTGCTGATAATCTTTACGGCCCAGCAGGCGGATATGGCCGCGAACAGACGCGATATGCTCATTCAGCGCCGCTTCACGTTCGCTGTCATCTTCACTGTTGAAGTAACGCTCGTAAGCCACCAGCGTCATCTTCGCGTCGATCACTACGTCTTTATTCTGCGGCAGACGCACCACCACATCGGGCTGCATTCGGCTGTTCGTATCGACCTGAACGCTGACCTGCGTCTGATATTCGTAACCTTCGCGCAGGCCGGACGCCTCCAGCACGCGGCTGAGCACCACTTCGCCCCAGTTCCCCTGCGTTTTATTATCGCCTTTCAGCGCTTTGGTGAGGTTCACCGCTTCGCGCGCCATCTCAACGTTCAGCTGTTGCAGGTTACGGATTTCGTGCGCCAGCGTGTGACGTTCACGGGCTTCCTGACCAAAACTGTCCTGCACCTGACGGCGGAAACCATCAAGCTGCTCGCGCAACGGCAGCAGAAGTTTGTCGAGGCTTTGCTTGTTCTGTTCGTCGGCCCGGCGACCATTTTGTTCAAAAATACGGTTGGCCAGATTTTCAAACTGGCTGCTCAGGCGCTGTTCGCTGTTGATCAGCAGGCGCTGTTTGTCTTCTGCCGCCATACGCGTTTCGTCCAGCCGCGTAGAAACCTCGCGCAACTCGGCTTCCTGAGCGCTGTTAATCTCACGCTGGGCGCGTAATTCCTGATTCAGTTGCTCGCATTCATTTTGCCAGTGGGCCAGCAATTGCAACTTTTCCTGGCTGGCTGCCGCCGCGCTGTGCAATTTGCGCAGCTCAAGTTCCGCTTCACGCATTTGCTGCTGAACGGCTTGTCGCTCATTTTTGTGCGCATCGTTTTCCGCCTTCACTTGCTCCAGCGAATGCTCCAGCAACCGGCGCTGTGTTTCGTACTCTGCCTGCTGCTGCTGTTGCCGCAAACTGGCGACCAGCCAGCCGACTAACAGGCCGATTATCCCTGCGCCCAGGGCGTACAAAATGCTGATATCCACGCGTATTCCTTCTTAAAATCACTTGCGGTCACGGTAATAGCAGCCTGTATGGATGTCCAGTCTATTTTCAGGGGCATGACGCCTTTGCGAGACGTCTTCCAAAAAGGAATTTCTCCCGCCCGCCCCTCTTGAAGACTTCAGCGATACAGCGCAGGATTCAGAACCAGCGGCTCAGCCATTGGATACCAAAAGCGCCCGGCGCGAGAATGCCGAATGCCCACATCAGTGCGGAGGTTACGTTGGCAATCTGGAAATATTTCTGCGGCATGCCACAAATCCCCGCAACCAGCGGCACTACGGCGCGAAGCGGGCCAAAGAAACGCCCGATAAATGCGCCCGGCATGCCCCATTTTTCGAAGAATGCATGCCCGCGAACCAGCATTTGCGGATGGCGCGAGAACGGCCAGAAATTCCCGACGCGATCCTGAAAATGCGCGCCGACCCAGTAAGAAAGCCAGTCGCCGAAGAATGCACCGGCCGCCGCCGCCGCCCATATCGGCCAGAACGGAATACCGGTTTCACCAATCAGCGCACCCAACCCTAACAGAATAAAAGTGGCCGGAAGGAGCAGCGATAAAAACGCCAGAGATTCGCCAAAAGCGAGGAAGAACACGATCGGCGCAGCCCATACCTGATGCGCGCGGATAAAGGTCGTTGTGTAATCCAGAAGGTCGTGAACAGTCAAAAAGCAGTTCCTTTTGTCAGCGGTTTTGTGTCAGCAGGTTTTTATCCGCAGTTCTTTATCAGCAGTTAAATAGCCGGATTGATAAATTATTCCAGACACTTTACTAACACGACCTTAACAGATCTGATTATCGGGGCAAAAAAATGGGCCGCCAGAGGCAGCCCACAGATGTGATGTGTTTGTTATAGTATTTTTTAGATCAGGCGACGGGCGGCTTCTACAACGATTTTCACCGCGTGGCTTTCGGTCTTTTTCATCGTTTCCGCGTCAGGAATTTCCTGCTGCGTGCGGTTTACGATAACACCGGCAACCATACCTGCACGCAGGCCCTGGCTTGCACACATGGTCAGCAGTGTGGCGGATTCCATTTCGTAGTTCATCACGCCCATTTCCTGCCACTCTTTCATCGATTCTTTGAAGCGACGAACAACACGGCCAGAGAAGGTGTCGTAACGTTCCTGACCCGGATAGAAGGTGTCAGAAGACGCGGTTACGCCGATGTGCGTTGCAGCGCCAACAGATTCTGCCGCCGCGACCAGCGCCGTGGTACAGGCGAAATCAGCGACAGCCGGGAATTCCATCGGTGCAAAGTGCAGGCTCGCACCATCAAGGCGAACAGCAGCCGTCGTGACCAGAACATCGCCCACATTGATGTGCGGCTGAATAGCGCCGGTCGTACCCACGCGCAGGAAAGTCCGGATACCCAGCTGTGCCAGCTCTTCCACCGCGATGGACGTAGACGGGCCACCGATACCGGTTGAACAAACGATCACAGATTTGCCGTCAAGCTCAGCACGCCATGAGGTAAATTCGCGATGAGAAGCCAGACGCACCGGGTTCTCCATCAGTTTGGCAATTTTCTCCACGCGCTCAGGGTCGCCGGGAACAATCGCCAGCGTGGCACCGTTTAAATCTTTTTTGGCCAGGCCAAGGTGGAAAACTTCAGGCTGAGACATAACAAACTCCTCTGTAAGTAAGGTCATTTATTGGCAGGAGGAACACCCGGCAACTGTACTGAACATTGTGACGTTATTTCGTGACGGCAGTCACTATGATGTAACAACAAGAATTACGCATACATTTAATTTGTGACATAAATCACAAATTAAATGTATTACGCCGAAATTTTAAGCAGACTGATGCTTTGCAGGATGAAGTATTTTCCCGAACGGAGAAATAAAAGCAGGCGTTGCCATATCACTGATGAATGACGCCGCCTGCCGGTGAGGCTGATTAAAATTCAACTCAGGCCGGAACGGCTCCGGCTGCCGCACTGCGCGACCAGACGCGATGTTTTGCCATTTCTTTCAGGAACGCTTTCAGTAATTTTCCTTCCGCCTTTTCGCCTTCGATAATCCCGTCCTCCGGTACGTCATCCGTCAGCCCCAGCAGCGGTTTAAAGCGACGGGCGTCTCCGCTCAGCCCGATAACTTTCAGATGTTTATAGGCTTCAAGCACGTAATGGCGGGAATCACCGTTCATCAGCAAAGCATCGATGTGGCCGTGAGGCACAATAACGGCGTCCACGGTAATGGACGGCGAACCGGCAAACGTGGCATCTACCGGCAATGTCGAACCATCATCGGCAATTACATTTCCCAGATGGCTGGCCAGAAGTTTGGGATGAACGCCCGCTGCCTGAAGCGCCTGCAAAGTTTCCAGCACATCTGCAGCATTCACGCCTTCGCCCAGCAGCACCGCCACCTGACGCCCTTTTATCGTCCCTTTTCCGCTGGCGTACAAACTCAGTGACGGATCTGCTTCCAGGCCATTAACCGGTTTCGGAGGCTTAACCTTTCTCGTTTGCGCCGAAAGTGTAATGCCCAGATTTTTCGCGACGATCGCCGCCAGAGTCTGGTCAACGTGCGCCAGCAAATCCACCACGCGTTCGCGAATATACGGCCGTACCACTTTGGATAACTCAAAGGAGAATGCCCCGGCGATATGGTCCTGCTCTACTGGCGTCTGACTCAGCCAGAACAGCCGCGGATGCGCATAGTATTCTGCAAATGATTCACTTCGCTGCCGGATTTTTTCAGCATCAATACGCTCAGGGTAACTTTCAAATCCGCCTCCGGACGCAGCCGGTGGCGTTTCTCGCGGCCAGTTATTGTTGATGGAATTCGGCTCGTAATTAGCCGGATTGGTATCGACATCCTGTCGGTGCATCCCGTCGCGCTGAAAATTATGGTACGGACAGGTTGGCCGGTTAATCGGGATTTCATGGAAATTCGGCCCGCCCAGACGGCTGATTTGCGTATCGGTATAGGAGAACAGACGCCCCTGCAACAGCGGGTCATTTGTAAAATCAATGCCGGGCACAACGTGTCCCGGGTGGAAAGCGACCTGCTCGGTTTCCGCGAAATAGTTGTCCGGGTTACGGTTAAGCACCATTTTCCCGACAAGCTCCACCGGCACCAGTTTTTCAGGGATCAGCTTGGTCGGGTCAAGCAAATCGAAATCAAACCTGAATTCGTCCTCTTCCGGGATCAGCTGAACGCCCAGTTCATATTCGGGATAATCGCCGGCTTCGATGGCTTCCCACAAATCGCGCCGGTGGAAATCGGCATCTTTCCCTGCCAGTTTCTGCGCCTCGTCCCATAACAGAGAAGCCTTACCCGCCAGCGGTTTCCAGTGAAAACGGACAAACGTCGCTTTCCCTTTGGCATTCACAAAGCGGAAAGTGTGGATCCCGAAACCTTCCATCGTGCGGTAACTGCGCGGAATGCCCCGGTCAGACATCGCCCAAAAAACGTTATGCAGCGTTTCGGGCTGGAGGGAAACATAGTCCCAGAAAGAGTCATGCGCGCTGGCACCTTGTGGAATTTCGTTGTGCGGCTCGGGTTTTACGGCGTGGACAAAATCAGGAAATTTATGGGCATCCTGAATGAAGAAGACCGGCGTGTTATTGCCGACCAGATCATAAATCCCTTCATCGGTATAAAACTTGGTGGCCCAGCCGCGAATATCACGAACCGTATCTGCTGACCCTTTCGAGCCCTGCACCGTCGAGAAACGCACAAAGACCGGCGTTATCTTTTTCGGGTCGGAGAGGAAACTGGCTTTTGTGACCGCTTTCAGGCTGCGGTAAGGCTGGAAATAACCGTGCGCGGCGGCACCGCGCGCATGAACGATACGTTCAGGTATCCGCTCATGGTCAAAATGGGTGATTTTCTCGCGGAGGATGAAATCTTCCAGCAGTGTCGGCCCCCGGCTGCCGGCTTTCAGCGAGTTCTGGTCATCAGCAATTTTGGTGCCCTGATTGGTGGTCAGAGGCTGCTTCTCACCATTTTTTCGGTGTCGCTCCAGCGCATCGAGTTTGGCGTTAGTGTTCTCCGGGCTTTTGGCACTGCCGGAGGTGGTCGGTTCTTTGCCAGGCGGCGTGGGTTGCGGTGAAGCCTGATAAGCACTGTCGGATGGCGCGAGATTGCCCAGGCCGGGTTGAGAAGATTGACTGCCCGTGGCGGGGGCGCGGCTTACCGGTTTTGGCTCACTTTTCTTGGTCGTTTTAGACGGTGATTTCGACATTGAACATGACTCCTCATGAAAGATTCGGACGTTCTATGGTTCTTCCCTGACATATTTCCTGCATAACTTTTAATTATAGAACATCTGTTCTGCCTTGCTGTTCCCGCTTTCGGGCTATAGTTTTAATCCATAGAGCCAGATTTCCGTATGGACACTTGCATGGAGACCACGATGAAAAAAGAAGAAGAATTACTGACGCTGAAACAGGCTCCGACCAGCTTTGCCCCTGCCGTAACACCGGTTGCCAGCACGACTATTCATACCGACACCGACGGGCTTCACGCGGGTCAGACGACCATTCCTTCGCAGGGTGAAGACCTTCCGGCCTATCTCGCCCGGCCGGAAAACTTCTCCGGAAAATTACCGATCATTCTGGTGGTTCAGGAGATTTTTGGCGTTCACGAACATATTCAGGATGTCTGCCGCCGTCTGGCAAAACAAGGGTATCTGGCAATCGCGCCTGAGCTGTATTTCCGTCAGGGCGATCCGCGCAATTACACCGAAATCAGCGAGCTGTTCGAAAAACTGGTCAGCAAAGTGCCGGATCAGCAGGTACTTTCCGATCTCGACCACACCGCGCACTGGGCATCGCAGCACGGCGGGGATATTTCCAAACTGGGGATTACCGGTTTCTGCTGGGGTGGCCGGATCGCCTGGCTGTATGCGGCGCATAACCCGCAACTGAAAGCGGGCGTGGCGTGGTACGGAAAACTGGTCGGCAACAAAACGCTGACCAGCCCGACCAACCCGGTTGACCGTGCGGCTGCGCTTGATGCGCCGGTGTTAGGTTTGTACGGCGGTCAGGACACCGGCATTCCGCTGGATACAGTCGAAACCATGCGGCAGGCCATTCGCGCGGCCAATGCTAACGCGGAAATCGTCGTTTACCCTGAAGCCGGACATGCTTTTCATGCCGATTATCGGCCGAGCTATAACGCCGAAGCCGCTCACGATGGCTGGCAGCGTATGCTGGATTTCTTTGCACAGTATGGCGTGAAGTCATCGCAATAACTGCGTAATTAAGGCATCAAATATCAGAAGCCCGGCAGGTTTTCCTGCCGGGCTTTTTACTTGCAGATTTAGATTACTTGCAGATGCAGAGTCGCAGCCATATTTAACGCAGCGACAACTGGCCGAATGCGCCCTGCCAGTCTTCTTCGAATTTAACTACCGCCGCCTGAACCGCCGGTGCGCTGACAAACTGCTCGGCGACGTCCACCGAAATTGTTATGGACTGGCATCCGGCCAGCAGACAATCAAGCGCCTGACGCGGCGTTTTGAAGCTGGCGGCCAGCACTTTGGCGTGCGGCGCATGCAAAGTCAGCAATTTCTGCAATTGCGTCACCATCTCAATCCCGTCCCCGCCCTGCGCATCGAGACGGTTCACGTACGGCGCAACATATTCCGCTCCTGCCAGCGCCGAAAACAGCCCCTGACCTGCGCCATACACGGCGGTTCCCAGCGTCGGAATTTTTCGGGTTCGCAGGATTTTGATAGCTGCCAGCCCTTCTGCCGTGACCGGAACTTTTACCACCAGCCCCGGAACGCGTGCATGAAGCAATTCGGCTTCTTCAACCATTTGTTCTGCCTGATTTGCCAGCACCTGCGCAAACAGTTTTCCTTCACCGCCTAAAGCATCACGCAGCTCGGGCAGGACTTCCCATAATGACGTCCGGGCTTTTGCCACAATGCTTGGGTTTGTAGTCACGCCCTGTAACGGCAAAATGCGGGATAAACGTTTTACTGCGCTGATGTCAGCGGTATCCAGATACAGTTCCATACCTTCTCCTGTCAGAGTTCAAGATCTTGTTTCAGTAGCGTTTCAATCTGCGCTGCCGTGGTGGAATTCATCAGCGCATCCCGGAAACTGTCATGCATAATCCGGCGCGCCAGCTTTGAGAAAATCCGCATATGCTGGTCACCTGCCGCGTGCTTATTGAGGGTTAGCATAATGACAAACTGCGCTTCTTCATCGCCCCACTGCACCGGTTCAGGCAACTTCGCGACGCTGATTGTCGATTGTTCGATATGTTCTGATTTGGTATGCGGGATAGCAAAACCGAAACCCAGTCCGGTCGAAAATACGGCTTCCCGCGCCCAAACGTCTGCTGCCAGTTTTCGCGGATAGCGACAACGTCCGGCCAGCATCAGGTTATCGACCATGCCTTTAATCACTTCCTCTTTGCTGCGCCAGTCCGCATTGAGCGCCACGCATTCTGTGGTGATCAGCGGTGCATCGTTCACGGCCATACGGAACTGCGCCAGCAAATGTTCAACCTCAAGCGACGTGCGGCACTGCATGGCACGGTTGAGCAACTGACGGCATTCCCGGCTGTCGAGTTTTGCCAGCCGCGCTTTCGTCACCGGCACCGACGGCGCACTCATGCTGATTTCATCGAGCCCCAGGCCGACCAGCAGCGGCAGTACGGAACCTTTTGCGCCCAGTTCGCCGCATAAGCCAATCCATTTCCCGTGGCGATGCACCTCGCGTACAACGTGGTCAAGGCCACGCAGGAATGCCGGATTCAGGCTGTTGTAATGGCGGGTAACTTTGGCGTTATCGCGGTCGACGGCGAGCAGGTATTGCGTCAGGTCATTGCTGCCAATGCTAAAGAAATCAATCTCTTCGCAGCACTGATCGATGATGAACATCACCGACGGGACTTCCAGCATGATCCCGAACGGGATTTTTTCATCAAACGGAATCTGTTCATTGCGCAGAGACTGTTTGGCCTCCGCCAGCCGGTCTTTCACCCATAAAATTTCTTCCATTGAGGAAATCATCGGGATCATGATTTTCAGCGGACCGTGTGCGGAAGCACGCAAAATAGAGCGCAACTGCGTGAGGAATAAAGGCAGGAACTCCTGATAAATACGGACAGCGCGGTAGCCCAGGAAAGGGTTGTTTTCAGCCGGAATATTCAGGTAATTAACCGGTTTATCGCCGCCAATATCCATCGTGCGGATAATAATGGTTTTGCCTTTTGCCGCTTCCGTTGCCTGACAATAAATGTTGTACAGCTCATCCTCAGAAGGCGCACTCGCGCGATCCATATAAAGCATTTCCGTCCGGAACAGCCCTACCGCTTCGGCACCGTTACTGAACGCCGCATCGGCTTCGACCGAATGCGCGATATTCGCCGCGACCTCCAGGCGCACGCCGTCGGCGGTGTGACCCGGTTTATCAAGATAGGCACTCTGCTGCTGCCGCAATGTCTGACGGACATGTTCTTCCTGACGGTAATAGCGCCTTACCGGCTCACTGAGCGCACAAGCCACCAGCCCGAGATCGCCGTCAACCTGCACATCCTGCCGCAGATATGCCTGTAATGGCTGCGGATCGACCCCAACCAGCGTGGGAATATTGAAAGACCGCGCGAGGATCACCGTGTGCGATGTGCTGCCACCGCTACCGAGCAGTAATCCTTTAAGGTGTTGTTTATCAAGTTCGAGAAACTGGCTTGGCGTCAGTTCATCCGCCAGACAAATGCTCGCTTCACTCAGTTTTTGCTGGGACGCAAAACAATCCTCGCCATAGATTTGCTGCAACAGCTGGAAGCTGACATCACGAATGTCCAGTTCGCGTTCACGCAGATAGGCACTGGAAGATTGCGCCAGCTGTTCGCTGAAATGCTGAGCCGTTTCCACGATGCTTTGCGCGCAACTTTTTCCTTCCATGACATGCTTATGCAGCGCGTCACGCAGGCTGTTATCACGCAGCAAAGAACGGTGCGCCTCCAGCACGGCGGTCACCGTGCCATTCCCTGCCATCAGCTGAAGTTCGATAGACTTCTCCAGCCCTGTCAGCCCGTGAGAAAGTAAACTCTGTTCTTTATCCGTGCCTTGCGTCTCGGGTAAATCCGCCAGCGTCGCCAGATTCACGCGGGCAAGGCTGACCAGTTTCCCCAGCGCACAGCCTTCACTGACCGAACGGGCGCGAAAGACCAGCGGGGAAAGATGTGCCAGAGATTCAGGAAGAGGTTCCCGCTCCGCCTGATCATCATGTTCAGGCAGGGCTTCATCACACAGCGGAAACTGGTGTTCAATAAAATGCGCCAGCGCGGCAAAGGCGGCTTCTTCATCTTCTCCTTCCACGGTGACGTGGCATTCATCACCCAGCAAAATATCCGCGCCAATCAGCGACAGAACACTTTTGCCATCGGCTTTACGGTCAGAACGGGCATTGTGCCAGTGAAAAGAAGAATCAAATCCATTGCACAGCGTTTCAATATGGCTGGCCGGACGGGCATGAACACCATTTACCAGTACGCAGGTGAAGCTCAACTTCTTGGTCATTTCTGAATCCTCATCCCAAATTCCGGCGGATAAACCGGCTCATTGCAGGATAGGAGTCTGGCGGGCCAACTTGCTACCAGACAAAAATGACAAACACTGGACAAATGTAATGTCCGTCGCTTTTTGCGAGGCAGCTCACACTGCGTTCTGACGTAAAAACCTCCCTCCGACTCGGGTTATTTGAACCTGCTCGCATTTTTGAACTGAGCTTACAAAAGTCCAGTAAAACACAAATTTGTCCACTATTAGCGCCCATGACGGCGGCCTATTGTGGTCATCAATATCCTTTCAGCTTCCGAGGTTTTGCTGAAAAGGACGTTCCGTTATTTTCGCCCGACACCGGAGCCCACCATGAAAGAATTGCTCAATATTCTGAAAAATACCCGTCAGCACCTGATGACCGGCGTATCCCATATGATCCCTTTTGTGGTTGCGGGCGGCATTCTGCTGGCGGTCTCCGTCATGCTTTACGGCAAAGGTGCCGTGCCTGACGCAGCGACCGATCCGAATCTGAAAAAACTGTTTGATATTGGTGTGGCCGGTCTGACGCTGATGGTGCCTTTCCTGGCGGCTTACATCGGTTATTCCATTTCCGACCGCTCTGCGCTCGCGCCTTCAGCCATCGGTGCCTGGGTCGGCGCTTCTTTTGGTGCGGGCTTCTTCGGCGCGATCATCGCCGGTCTTCTCGGGGGGATCATCGTTTTCTATCTGAAGAAGATCCCGGTGCCGAAGATCCTGCGTTCCGTGATGCCGATCTTTGTGATCCCGATTATCGGCACCTTGCTGACGGCGGGCATCATGATGTGGGGGCTGGGGGAACCGGTCGGGCTGCTGACTTCCTCGCTGACCCACTGGTTGCAAGGTATGCAGCAGGGCAGCATTGTCGTGCTCGCCATCATTATGGGGCTGATGCTGGCTTTCGATATGGGCGGGCCGGTCAATAAAGTCGCCTACGCCTTTATGCTGATTTGCGTGGCACAGGGCGTTTATACCGTCGTCGCAATTGCCGCCGTCGCGATCGCCACACCTCCGCTGGGGCTGGGTTTCGCCACACTGATTGGCCGCAAATACTATTCCACTGAAGAACGCGAAGCCGGAAAAGCCGCCCTGCTGATGGGATGCGTCGGCGTCACTGAAGGCGCGATCCCTTTCGCCGCCGCCGACCCGCTGCGCGTTATTCCTTCCATTATGGTGGGCTCCGCCTGTGCGGCGGTGACCGCTGCGCTGCTGGGCGCCGAATGCTATGCCGGCTGGGGCGGGCTGATTGTGCTGCCCGTCGTAGAGGGAAAACTCGGTTATATCGCGGCCCTGCTGGTCGGCATGGTGGTGACCGCCGTGTGCGTCAACGTACTGAAGTATCTGGCTGCCAAAAAGCAGTCGGCTAAAAAGCATCAGGAATCAGACCTGGATCTGGACTTCGAAATTAACTGACCTCAGACGTAAAACCAAAGGTGAAAATCATGACCAAAATTATTGCTGTCACTGCCTGCCCGTCCGGCGTCGCTCACACCTATATGGCTGCCGAAGCGATTGAACGCGCGGCCAAAGCCAAAGGCTGGGCATGCAAAGTCGAAACTCAGGGTTCTATTGGACTGGAAAATGAACTGACCGTGGAGGATGTCGCCGCCGCCGACATGGTGATCCTTACCAAAGACATCGGCATCAAATTTGAAGAACGCTTTAAAGGCAAAGTTGTGGTTCGCGTGGCAATCAGTGACGCCGTAAAACGCGCTGACGCCATTATGGAAAAAATCGCGGCACACCTCGCCAGCACGGCGGCCACGGATTAATCACAAGGAGAATAAGATGACTTCCCGCATCGAACGTCTGAAAGCCGCACTCTTCGCCAGCCCGCGTGAAATTTCGCTGGAACGTGCCCTGCTGTATACCGAAAGCCATCGCAGCACCGAAGGCGAATGCACGCTGCTGCGTCGCGCTAAAGCGACGGCTTACATTCTGGACAACGTTGAAATTACCCTGCGTGAAGACGAACTGATCGCCGGTAATCGCACGGTAAAACCGCGGGCGGGAATCGTCTCACCAGAAATGGATCCTTACTGGTTGCTGAAAGAACTGGATGCTTTCGCCAGCCGTCCTCAGGATCGTTTCAACATTTCAGAACAGGATAAACAGGTTTACCGCGAGCAGCTTTTCCCTTACTGGGAATCCCGCTCAATGAAAGATTTCATTAATCAGCAAATGCCGGAAGACGTTAAGGCAGCGACCCAAACGCAGATTTTCAGCATCAACCAGACCGACAAAGGCCAGGGGCATATCATTATTGATTACCCGCGTCTGCTGAATACGGGGCTGGATGATCTGGTGTCTGAGTTACAACAGCACGTTGAACAGGAGCCGGAAAATACGTTTTATCAGGCGGCACTGATTCTCTTACAGGCCTCTCAGCGCCATATTCTGCGCTATGCCGCGCTGGCGACGCAGATGGCCGGTGCGTGCGAAGACGTCGGGAGAAAGCAGGAACTGGAACGCATTGCCGCCATCTCCGCGCATATTTCCGGTAAGAAACCACAGGATTTCTATCAGGCCTGTCAGCTGTTCTGGTACATGAATATTATTTTGCAGTACGAATCCAACGCCAGTTCGCTGTCGCTCGGACGCTTCGATCAGTACATGCTGCCGTTCTATCAGCATTCTCTTTCACACGGCGAACAGCCGGCGTTTTTGAAAGAGTTGCTGGAAAGCCTGTGGGTGAAATGCAATGACATCGTGCTGTTACGTTCGACGTCGAGTGCCCGATATTTCGCCGGTTTCCCAACGGGTTATACGATTTTACTCGGCGGTTTAACCGAGACGGGGCGCAGCGCGGTCAACGTGTTGTCATTCCTGTGTCTGGACGCCTATCAGAGCATCTGCCTGCCGCAGCCCAATCTCGGCGTGCGGGTGAACGAGCTGATCGACCGCCCTTTCCTGCTGAAAACAGCCAAAACTATCCGTCTCGGCACCGGCATTCCGCAAATCTTCAACGATGAAGTGGTGGTTCCGGCCTTCCTGAACCGCGGCGTGAGCCTCGAAGATGCCAGGGATTATGCGGTCGTCGGCTGCGTCGAATTATCTATCCCAGGGAAAACGTACGGGTTGCATGACATTGCGATGTTCAACCTGCTGAAAGTCATGGAGTTAACGCTGCATGAGAACGAAGGAAATTCTGCGATTACCTATGCTGAGCTGGTGGAACAGATCCGCCAGAAAATCAGCCACTACGTGAAACTGATGGCGCAGGGCAGCAATATCTGCGATATCGGCCACCGCGACTGGGCACCGGTTCCGTTGCTGTCGTCTTTCATTGAAGGTTGTCTGAAAAGCGGGAAAGACATTACTGCCGGTGGCGCGCGCTATAACTTTTCCGGCGTTCAGGGCATAGGCATCGCAAACCTCAGTGACTCACTGCATGCGCTGAAAGGGCTGGTGTTTGATCAGCAACGCCTGAGCTTTGATGAACTGCTTGCCTCGCTGAAAGAGAATTTCGCCAGCGAAGAAGGCCGCGCGATCCGCGCCCGCCTGATCAACCGCTTCGAGAAGTACGGCAACGACGTCGATGAAGTTGACCTGATCAGCGCCGACTTGCTGCGGTTTTATTGCAAAGAAGTCGAACAGTACCGCAACCCGCGCGGTGGCCAGTTTACGCCGGGGTCCTATACCGTTTCCGCTCACGTCCCGCTCGGCGCGGTCGTCGGTGCGACGCCGGACGGGCGCTTTGCGGGCGAGCAACTGGCCGACGGCGGCCTGTCGCCTATGCTCGGGCAAGATCATCAGGGGCCAACCGCGGTACTGAAATCCGTCAGCAAGCTCGACAACACGCTGCTTTCAAACGGCACGCTGCTGAACGTGAAATTTACGCCATCAACGCTGGAAGGTTTACAGGGTCTGAATAAGCTGGCTGATTTTCTCGGTGCTTTCACCCGTCTGAAATTACAGCATGTTCAGTTCAACGTGGTGAATGCAGAACAGCTTCGCGAAGCGCAAAGGCGTCCGCAGGATTTCGCCGGATTAGTGGTCAGGGTCGCCGGATACAGCGCGTTCTTTGTCGAACTGTCAAAGGAGATTCAGGATGACATTATCGGCCGCACCGCGCACCAGCTCTGACCTGCGGATCCCCACGGTCAACGGAGCTTGTGAAACTGCTGAAAAATCCCTGACGGGACGCATCTTTAATATTCAGCGTTTTTCTCTCAATGACGGTCAGGGGATCCGCACGATGGTTTTCTTTAAAGGTTGCCCGCACCGCTGCCCGTGGTGCGCCAACCCGGAATCCATGTCGCCCCGGATCCAGACCATCAAACGTCAGGCGAAATGCCTGAACTGCCGGACCTGCTTGCAAGACCCGCAGGAGTGCCCGAGCGGCGCACTGGAATATGTAGGCGAAGACATTACGCTGCCAGCGCTGATGTCCCGGCTGCTCAAGGATGAAGTTTTTTTCCGCTCATCCGGCGGTGGCATCACGCTTTCCGGTGGCGAAGTGCTGATGCAACCGGTTTTTGCCCGCGAGTTGTTGAAGGAATTACAGGGCCTCGGGATCCACACGGCCATCGAAACCGCAGGCGATGTCCCTCGGGATCATTTGCTTTCGGTGGTTGATCACTGCGATCAGGTTTTATTTGATTTCAAAATCATGGACGCCACGCGGGCCCGCACCCTGCTCAACATGAATCAGCACCGGGTGCTTGAGAATTTTAAGGCACTGACCCAACGCGATGTGAAAGTGCTTCCGCGCGTTCCCCTGATCCCCGGCTATACGCTGACACAGGAAAACCTGCGTCAGATCCTGGATTTCCTTAAACCCTTCAACTTAAATGAAATCCATCTGTTACCCTTCCACAAATACGGAGAAGCAAAATATCCGTTATTAGGAAAAACCTATTCGATGCACAAAACACCGGTGCCGGATGCCATCGCACTTGCGCCATTGCGCGCAATGGCTGAAAGCGATGGGTATACCGTGACGATGGGCGGGTAAAATTTCCAGCTATGGGGAGCGGTAAATGTCATTAAAACTGGTCGGAGTCACCGCCTGCATCAGCGGTGTCGCACACACGTATATGGCGGCAGAACGCCTGGAAAAGCTGTGCTTGCAGGAAAAATGGCAGGTGAAAGTGGAGACGCAGGGCGCGCTGGGTGTCGAGAACGTGCTTTCGGATAGCGATATTGCTCAGGCGGATATCGTTTTGCTTATTACGGAGATCCAGCTGGAAAACAGTGACCGCTTTACTCACAGCCGCTGCGTACAGACAGGCATTCACACTTTTTTGCGCACGCCGGAAAAAGTCATGGCTGCAGTGAAAAAGATCGCCGCATCTCCGCAGGGTACGCACATCGTTCTCGCATAATATTGGCCATCAGCGCGTTTACGGCTCCAGACTCTTAAACTGGCTGCGATACTGGCGGCGATATTCGGAAGGGGAACGTTCGGTGCTTTTCTTAAACTGGCGGCAAAAATAGTTGCTGTCGATATATCCGCAGGCATGGGCGACTTCTTTCACTTTCATGTCATACCCTTTCAGCAGATTTTTTGCCTGCTCCAGCCGCACATAGTTCAGATATTCGTTCAGCCCAATCCCGCCGCTTTTCTGAAACAGATGTGACAGATAATTCGGTGAAATATAAAACGCCTTGGCGACGGAATCCCGCGTGAGCGGTTCGCGGTAATGCTCTTCGATATGCTGGCGTATCGCGCCGAAAAGCGCCTGACTGCGTGATGCGGTATGCGCCGATGAACCGAATAAATCCAGCGCGTGGCTCAGTAATCCTTTTACCAGGAACCGCGCCGTCCGCTGATCCGCCCGGTGCCAAGCCAGTTCATTGAGCGCCTGCAACATAAAAGCGCCCACGCGCGGCCCGCGCCTGCCGGTATTGCCTTTTTCACGTGAATCAAACTGCTTGCCGTCCCAGCCGAGCAGGCTGAAACCCAGCTGCTGTTTGCCAAATAACAGGCTCAGCGTGCGAACCGGCGTTTGCCACTGCGGACTGTTCCAGCCTTTTGCGGGCACGAATAACGCATCTCCCGCCTGCATCCGGACAACCTGACTCACGCCCTGCTCATTTTCCCATTCCATCCTCTGATCCCCTTCAAGGATGAGCTCCAGACGCGGAAAACCTACCTGATACGCCAGCTCCGGCACCGGATGCTGGGCACCGGCAAAAAAGACCTGCCGGACGCCTTCGGGTTGCTCAAGTACCGGAGATAAAACGGAAAAAAGAGGGTGCGTCATGTTCAGGTTACCTGTCAGCGGAATCACGTCATCATAACTAACCTGCGGCGCAGACAGAAAAGGAAGTCACAAATTTGGGAGGAGTACCGGGAAATCCGGCCTGCCGGTGAAGCAGCGGGCCGGAAATATCAGCTTATGCCTGCGGAGGCTGTCCGTTGGACGCCGACAAACCGCCATCAACCGGCAGGTTTACGCCGGTCACGAAACGGGCGTCGTGGCTGGCAAGAAAGGCAATCACATCTGCGATTTCTTCCGGTTCCGCACCCCGTCCCAGTGGAATTCGTTCGGCAAATTTAGCCAGCAACGGCTTGTTGTCTTTAATTCCGGCCGCCATCTCCGTAAAGGTCAGTGACGGGCACACCGCGTTAACACGCACGCCGTCTTTACCGTGGTCCATCGCAATCGAGCGGGTAAAGTTCGTCACGCCGCCTTTTGCCGCATTATAGAAACTCATTCCCCAGTCGCCGCCGGTACCGGAAACCGAGGAAATGTTGACGATATTTCCCTTACTTTTGATCAACGCAGGCATGAAGAAACGCGTGCAGTAAAAGACGCCGCTCAGATCAATGGCGATAATTTTCTGCCAGTCATCCAGACTCGCTTCGGTCGCTTTACCTTGTACAACCACGCCAGCGCCGTTAACTAGCACATCAACACGCCCGAATTTGTCTTCGATCACCGCCGCCATCCGCTCGACATCCTGCGCGGAAGAAACGTCCGCCAGATGAATGTAATACTGCGTGCTGCTCAGCGTTTTGGCGACTTTCTCCAGTTTCTCTTTTGTTCTCCCCACCAGCACGACAATCGCGCCTTCCGAAGAAAAACGTCGCGCCGATGCCGCGCCCATGCCAGAACCCGCGCCGGTCACGACAACCACTTTATCTGTAAATCGGTTCATGTTCTCTCCCTGTTCAGATGAAGGAATAAATCCGTGAAACAGGCTTTAAGCCTAGCGGAGAACCGCGCCCTTCGTGGATATCAGCTGCATTACTTCACCCGGATAGCACTACAGCCGCCGTATTACGGGGGCTGAAAGAGACGTAACAAAGTGCGAATGAGGCGGATGGCAGATCCCCCTACCGGCCATTTATCTCCCGTTTCCAGCCAGCCAACGGATATTTTCATGGCACACGTCGCCCTACTCTTTGTCTGCGGGTCCGCACCTCGTATCGCACTTATCCAACAGGAGTAAACATTATGGATTCACAATTTATTGGTTCCGTCATCAATGCCCTGCCACTGGAAAACATGATTGGCGGGCCGTTGCAGGCCATGATCAAAGCGCAGGTTCAGGCCAGTAAAGCTTATGCCGACTTCCTGCTTTCGGTTTGTATTAAAGATGGCAAGGCAGAGGCCGTTCAGTTTGACTACGACGAAACGGTTGTCGATCAGGCTGGCGTCATCCAGGGGGTGGTCAAAAAGACCATGCGCATTCCTCTGCTGGCGGCCATCACCCATCCGATTATTTGTATTGAAGAAGGTACGATTGACTTCGAACTTGAAGTGACTCAAAGCGAATCCAGCTCCAGCAGCGATGACGCCGAAGGCTCTTTCGAAGCCACTTTGGGCTGGGGGCCGGTCAAAGTAAAAGTCTCCGGGCGTGTTTCACATAAAGCCGAACAAACCCGTAAATCCGATACCCGCGCCAAATACAGCATCCACACGCAGATCAAACGCCAGCAACCGCCGGAAGCACTGATGCGCGTGATCGACTTCCTGACGGATGCCGCGACTAAACCTGCCGTTCTGCCAGCCGAAGCGAACAAAAAAGAGCTGGATGCTTTCACACCAACAGCAACATCCGCGGATAAAACCCCGGAAAAAGCACCAGCCTGATCATGCCGGTGTCTGACAACGTCTAATCCGAAGGCCGCCAGCGCGGGGCCTTTTTAATCAGGAGCAGGTTATGTCTTTAAAAAGCTGGCTACGGGGCGGGAAAACTACTGGCGAAACATCGTCGGGCGGAGCGGTTCCTCCTCCGGGGAATTCAGGCACGCCGCCTCCACCGTCACCGGGAGGGCTGATGCCGGTATCGCTTGAAGAAGTTACCCGCGGTATGCAACAAGCGGCTAGCGCAGCCAACCAGCTGATTGCACATCAATATATGCAGGCGCTGGATCCGTATTTTGAACATCTTGATGACGGTTCAGTCGTACCGCGCACGATGATTATGCAGATTGACGACAAGCATCATTTCGAGCTGCCTTTAGTCGCACTCTCCACGCCGCGTGGGCTGATGCTGGAAAAAATGAAGGTTCATCTGACCATCCGTACCGATGGCGTTGAACAGTTGCCCATTGAAGGTGGCGAAGAAAACGTCAGTCGTTTTCACGTAAGTCTCTCGCCTGCCAGCAAAAATCAGGAAGGCCGTGACAGCCGTCATGTGGATATCGAGATGCAGTTTACCGTGCTCGAACCACCCGAAAGTGTCATGCGCCTGATTGATGAATACACCAACCGGGTTATCCCGAAACCTAACACGACAGAGGTATCTGCTGATGAGTGAGCCACGTTTATCTACCGGCGCAAAAGGGGTTGCGCTGATCAAAACTTTCGAGGGACTGCGTCTGGAAAAATATCAGGATGTTGTCGGTAAATGGACCATCGGTTATGGGCATCTTATCCTGCCGGATGAATCTTTTTCTGCTGCAATCCCGGAAGCGCAGGCTGACGCGCTTTTGCGTCAGGATCTGGGTATCAGTGAGAAAGCAGTGAATCAGTACGTCATTGTTCCGCTCACGCAGAATCAGTTTGATGCGCTGGTCTCTTTCACCTTCAATCTTGGCATCGGCAATTTGAAAAGCTCAACATTACTGAGAGTGCTGAATGCGCGTCAGTATCAGGATGCGGCTAATGAATTCCTGCGTTGGGATAAAGCGGGTGGGAAACAGGTTGCCGGATTAATCCGGCGTCGTACGGCAGAGCGCGCGTTATTCATCAGCCAGCCGGAATAACGTGTTCACCGCCTTTCATTTTATATTCCCGAACATTCATGAATACAGGAAATAAACATTATGACAATTCGCCGAAGTTATTTATCGGGATTATTCCCGCAACTGGTTTTTTTATCTTTTTTGGCTTTACTGACATCAACGGCGAATGCCGTCGATAAAATAAAGTGTGATATCGCTGTTCATGATGCCAATCAGCAACTGGAAACGGATAATAACAAGACCATCAATGATGAAGCCAGCCTGGTAAAATTATTACGGACATTAAATAAGGATGACGTTTTGCCCGTGCAATATGTCACCACGGACTATGCCAAAAAACAGGGCTGGAGCGGAAATTCGCAGGATTCTCTTTGGAAAGTCTGGGTACTCAATAAGAAAGAGATTGGCGGAGACAGTGTTCAGATCCCGGAGCAGAAAAGTGGCGAAAAATGGTACAGCGCGGATCTGGAATCCGTCCGTGGATTACGCAGTGCAAAACGTCTTATTTATTCACCTCAAAGACAGGAGCGTTATTTAAGCACCAACGAAAACACATCCAGAGTTATTATTAAAGCCTGTATTTAAACAGCATTGAACGATAAATATCACACCTGAAGGTCCATTACTCATTTATATTCGTTGAGAGGTATCACCATGTTTGAAACTTTTACGCTTCAGCAACCGGCAGGCAGCGATTCTTGTGGCGCATTTTCTCTGGCGGCATTAGTCAATGCCCGTAATCAGGGACTGCCCGTCAATACACCCACCGGTGCCACGGTATATAACGATATTATTGCAAGACAGAATCCTCTTCCTCCCGGCTATCCGCTAATTTTTGCCCCGCCGGCACCGCGCTCGTTACCTTCAAGTCTCGTTCGTGTCGGTATCGCTCGTGGGTTTAACGATCAGGTGCAGGTTATGGTGAATAAACCGTTAATGCCCGTCGCCATGCATCCTTTAATTGGGCCGGAAACCACGCGGATTGGTAGCACAGCAGCGGTTATAAGCAGCACCGCCAACCTTCAGGCTCTGGTTCAGGCCGCAGGTTATTACCTGGCGCTGGTGCTCGATGGCAATCACTGGATTGCGCTCGGGCGGAACGCACAAGGTTTTTACGCCTACGACCCTGCATCAAATTTCCACGGGGCCGTAAACCAGCCAGTCGGGAACCGGGTGACACTCAACGGCGTGCAGTATGACTTCTCAGGAATTGTAATCTGTTTCTGAACCGCGCTTCATTCTTCTTCAGTGCCACTCCGGTGGCACTGTCTTTCTAAGGAGTTCACTATGGCAGCCGTCATGCTTGAATCCTCACAAAGTTTTCTTATCAGCCAGATCCTGGCTGCCTTTTCCGGTTTGTTTGGCGGACTGAGTATTTCTTTCTTCTGGCAGCCAAAAAAATTGCATCAGCACGGACGTTTTTCCGCCGGACTTATCATTTGCAGCATCAGTGTCGCGGCCACATTTACCCTCGGCGGTCTGGTATCGCGCTGGCTGGGGATGAACTTTGATCAGGCTGATAATGCCATGGGATTAGGCTATGGACTGGGTGTGATCAGTGTCGGAGTGATTGCCTGGCTGGCAAATTTTTTCAACCGCCGGGAAGACAGCGATATTCTCGAAGTCGCAGGAGAGCTGAAGCGAGTGGCTCGCGGGCTTCGCGCCAAAGGATCTCCGCCAGCAATTTCGACAACAAAATCGACGCGCAGAAGAACCACCACCAGCAAACCATCACGAGGAGAATAGGATGAGTCATTTAGAATGGCCGGGATTTTTCCTGCTAACCCTCCTCGATATGATGACAGCTGTGATGATTTTCTTCTGCGCACTCAATGAACGTATCCTGCTGATGTCAGTTTGGTACCGCGTTGGCCTGATTACTGCCGCGCTGGGTTTTGCCGCACAAGGCGCACTGAATTTGCCTTACCTGCTTTATGGCACGCAGCTTTATGCCAATGAAATTCCGTTTTGGGCTTTAAAGGATATGGGGATTTCGATGGTCGCCACCCACTATTTTTGGCTGGTTCTGCGCGATAAGCGAAAGCTGGGTACGCCTTTGGAACAAGACCGGGCAGCGAAGGCCGATAAATCGAGGAAAACGCGGGTGAGGAAAACATCGGTTCCCGCTGTGGCGCCAGCAGGCAGGAAGAGAACAACCACCAAAACTAAATCCTGATTAACTTATCAGACGTTGCGGCAGTAACGTCTGATCCTTTTCAGCCACACTGAAGATGAATAATCCCTGGTGAAAAATAAACGCCTGATGGCGGATTCTATTTACTTATTGAAACGGTTTTTTCAAAAAAATTACTCGTCGGATGACATCATCATCGCAGCCTGTGTTCTGTTTTTCACATTAAGGCGACGATAAATAGATTCAAGATGGGATTTTACTGTTCCGGCACTAATATTAAGAAGACGACTAATTTGTTTATTTGATTCTCCGGCTGCAATAAGCCTTAACACTTCCCGCTGACGATCGCTTAATCTCGTTAATAATGCCTGTTCGCTATCCATATCCCACACACTTTCACTGTGCGGAATACAGACCATTCCGCAGCATGCCGTTTTTATTACCTGGAAAATAGTCTCCATTGACGCCTCTTTTGAAACGACTGCAACAGCATGATGCTCGAGGAAGCGCCGTAGCGAGTCTTTTCTTACCTTCATTAACATCACGATGATACGGATATGGGGATATCGGGCAGCAATATCATCCAGCAAGATGAGCTGTGAACTATTCTCCATTCCTCCGTCAATCAGTATTACGGAAATAGGGGTCGCCGAAAGTATCTCCCAAATATTTTCACATTGATTGACGCCATTAACAGAGATGTCCGGCATTGTATTTTTAAGACCAGCCGTCAATCCCTGTATAAACAGCGGCAACGGATCAACAATGAGTATGTTCATTATAATGACTCCCATAACTTAGAAATTGCGTGTGTGTCGGACCAGAGGAAAATTCCTCTGCTTAACGAGTATTGACGCAATAATTAAGAAAGGGAGACGTCATTCAGCCTATGACATCAGACCAACAGACAAAAGCAATACCCCATATTTCAGTGAGGGAAATAAAAAAAAGGGGCACCTGAGTGCCCCAAAACGTTTCAGCAACAACACAACGTAATCAGAGGTTCTCTGCGCGCAGACGTTTGGCGGCTTTCACCATGTTTTCCAGCGATTCGCGGGTTTCCGGCCAGCCACGGGTTTTCAGGCCACAGTCCGGGTTTACCCACAGGCGTTCTGCCGGGATACGGTCCGCCGCTTTGCGCAGCAGGTCTTCAATCCATTCCACACTTGGCACGTTCGGTGAGTGAATGTCGTAAACGCCCGGCCCGATTTCGTTCGGATACTCGAAGTCTTTGAATGACTCCAGCAGATCCATATCGGAACGTGAGGTTTCGATGGTGATCACGTCGGCATCCAGCGCGGCAATGGAATCCATGATGTCGTTGAATTCGCAGTAACACATGTGGGTGTGGATCTGCGTGTCATCGCTGGCAATCGCGGCGTTCAGTTTGAAAGCATCGACAGCCCAGCGCAGGTAAGCATTCCATTCTGAGCGGCGCAGCGGCAGACCTTCGCGGAGTGCCGGCTCGTCAATCTGGATGATGCCAATACCGGCTTTTTCCAGGTCTTCCACTTCGTCGCGCAGCGCCAGCCCGATTTGCTTCGCGATGGTTTCACGGCTGACATCTTCACGCGGGAACGACCAGCAGAGAATGGTCAGCGGGCCAGTCAGCATGCCTTTCACCGGTTTTTCGGTCAGCGACTGTGCGTATTTCGCCCACTCAACGGTGATAGCTTCCGGACGGCTGACGTCGCCGATGATAACCGGCGGTTTGACGCAGCGGGAACCGTAGCTCTGTACCCAGCCGTTTTGCGTGAACACAAAACCGTCCAGATGCTCACCGAAATATTCCACCATGTCGTTACGTTCAGCTTCGCCGTGAACCAGTACGTCGATATCCAGGCGTTCCTGTTCTTTAATCGCCTGGCGGATGTGCTCGCTGATGCCGGTACGATATTTGTTGTTGTCCAGACGGCCCTGTTTAAAGTCCAGACGCAGACCACGAATTTCGGTGGTTTGCGGGAATGAACCGATTGTGGTCGTCGGCCATGCAGGCAGATTAAAGCGGGCACGCTGCGCAACGGCACGCTTCGTGTAAACGTTTGGACGTTCAATGTCCGCCGCCGTAATCGCAGCAACACGTTTGCCGACGGCTGCGTTATGAACGCGTGCAGATTCGCGGCGGGCGCGGATTGGCGCGCTGTATTCCGCCAGTTTTTGCTGTGCTTCTGCGGTCGGGTTGTTCAGTGCCGAGGTCAGCAGTGACAGCTCGGCACATTTTTGCAGGGCAAAGGCGAACCAGCTTTTCACTTCTTCATCCAGACGGCTTTCAACGCTTAAGTCGATCGGGCTGTGCAGCAGTGAACATGAGCTGCCGATCCAGACATTGCGGCCCTCAATCAGCGGCTTGAGGCGGTCAAACCAGGTGCTCAGATCCGCACGCCAGACGTTACGGCCATTAATCACGCCCAGAGAAATCAGCCAGTCTTTTGGCAGCGCGTTAATGACGGTTTGCAGGTCGTCGCGACCGGCAACAGCATCAATGTGCAGTCCCTGAACCGGCAACTGGCGGATCGTGTCGAGGTTGTGGCCGACGCTGTCGAAATAAGTCGTCAGCAGCAGTTTGATTTTGCTTTGTTGCAGCGCGGTGTAAGCCGGTTTGTACGCATCCAGCCATTCCTGAGGTAATTCCAGAACCAGCGCAGGTTCATCAATCTGCACCCATTCGATATCGCGTTTGGCCAGTTCAGCCAGCACCTGCTGGTAAACAGGCAGAATGTCGTTGAGCAGTGAAAGGCGGTCAAATTGCTCGCCTTTCACTTTGCCGAGCCAGAGGTAAGTCAGCGGCCCGAGCAGGACAGGTTTCACTTTGTGGCCGAGCGCCAGTGCTTCATCCACTTCTTCCAGCAGCTGTGTCCAGGTCAGTTTGAATTTCTGGCCTTTCACAAACTCCGGCACCATGTAGTGATAGTTGGTGTTAAACCATTTGGTCATCTCCGCAGCGGCAGCCGGTTTACCGGTCGGTGCGCGGCCACGGCCAAGACGGAATAAGGTATCGAGATCGACAGAACCGTCGGCATTCTGGTGACGTGCTGGCACATTGCCCAGCAGGAGGCTGGTGGTCAGTACGTGATCGTACCAGGCGAAATCGCCCACCGGTACCTGATCCACGCCTGCTTCAGCTTGTTGTTTCCAGTGACGGGCGCGCAGTTCACGTCCGGTTGCCAGCAGTTCTTCCTGAGTGGAGTGACCTGCCCAGTAGCTTTCTTGTGCTTTTTTAAGTTCACGACGCAGACCAACGCGTGGAAAACCCAGAGTGTGATTCAGTATCGTCATCTTTTTAATTCCTGTTTAGCCGTCCAGATGTTTACACATCCATAATCCGCAGGTACTGTATATTCCACAAGCGCAAATTATTCATGTCACAGTGAAGGACTCTCATGATCGAACTGAAACACCTGCGAACGTTGCAAGCACTGCGCAACACCGGGTCACTGGCCGCCGCCGCCTCGCAGCTTCATCAGACACAATCGGCCCTGTCGCACCAGTTCAGCGACCTTGAGCAACGGCTGGGTTTCAGGTTGTTCGTGCGGAAAAGCCAGCCGCTGCGGTTTACGCCACAGGGCGAAATCATGCTGAATCTGGCAGAACAGGTGCTGCCGCAAATCCAGCAGGCGTTGCAGGCGTGCAATGAGCCGCACCAGACTTCACTGCGCATCGCGATTGAATGCCACAGCTGTATTCAGTGGCTGACGCCCGCGCTGGATAACTTCCACCAGAGCTGGCCGCATGTGGTGATGGATTTCAAATCCGGCGTGACGTTTGACCCGCAACCGGCGCTGCAACAGGGCGAGCTGGATATTGTGCTGACCTCCGATATTCTGCCGCGCAGCGGTTTGCACTATTCCCCGATGTTCGATTACGAAGTCCGTCTGGTGCTGGCACCGGATCATCCGCTGGCGGCTAAAACCGTGATTACGCCGGAAGATCTGAGTACGGAAACCCTGATGATTTATCCGGTACAGCGTCAGCGTCTGGATATCTGGCGGCATTTTCTGCAACCGGCAGGCGTCAGCCCGTCGCTGAAAAGCGTCGATAACACGTTGTTGTTGATTCAGATGGTGTCGGCAAGAATGGGAATTGCGGCGTTGCCTCACTGGGTCGTGGAGAGTTTTGAGCGCCAGGGCCTCGTCGTGACTAAGACCCTGGGCGAAGGTTTATGGAGCCGTCTGTTCGCCGCCGTGCGCGACGGCGAGCAGCGTCAGCCCGTCACCGAAGCGTTTATTCGTTCGGCGCGGCAGCACGCGTGCGATCATCTGCCGTTTGTTCGCGACGCGGCACGACCCAACGCCGGTGTACCCACAGTGAGGACATAATCACCGCAGCGCCGATAATAAAACTCGGCCAGTGAGGCTGCTGTTGCCAGATCGCCAGATTGACCAGCAGCCCGGCCGGGACGTGGAAGTTGTTCATAATCCCCAGCGTTCCGGCGTCCACCTGCGTGGCCCCGTAGTTCCACATGAAATACCCGATCCCCGACGCGCCAATCCCCAGCCACACCAGAATGCCCCATTGCAGATCCGTGGTCGGCAGTTTTTGCGGATTTCCCCACAGGAACCAGGCCACGACGGCGCACATCAGCGCACCGATATAGAACCACGAAAACGCCGTGTGTTGCGGCATCGGGCGGGTTTCCATCAGGCGTTTATATCCTACCTGACCGATGGCAAAGCAGATGTTCGCCGCCTGCACCAGCAACAGGCCGATGATGAAATGTTCGCTGATGTGGTCGTAACGGATAATCGCCGCACCGGCCACCGCCAGCAGCGCGCTCAGCGCGTAGCCAATGCGGATTTTGCGCCCGCTGATCAGGTCATAAATCAGCGTCACGTACAGCGGCGTCATCACCGTAAACAGCAGGAACTCCGGCACCGACAGGTACAGATACGCTTCAAAGCTGATGAGATACATGATGCCAAGCTGCATCGCGCCGACCGCCATATACAGCAAAATGGTGGTGAGCTGATGGCCTTTCCAGCGCAGGAACGGCAGGAATACCAGTGCCGCCAGCCCCAAACGGACCAGCACGGCAAAGACGCTGTCGACCTGTCCGGCCAGATAAACCCCGATCAGGCTGAACGAAAAGGCCCACAAAATAGTGGTGATAATAAGTAAAGGCACGGCAGTTGAGCCCTAAAATGTAAGAGATGCACGATTGTAGCGGAATGCGGATAACCGCGGCGCGTGAAGGTGGTTTACATATGGTCAATTATAGAGCAAACGAGAGCATCCCCACGCTTTGAGGGATTCGTGCCGTGAAATCTCACACCCGTTGGTGTGATGGCATACACTTAAGGAATGACCGGAAATGGAGAATAACCAAATGAAATTCATGCATGGAATCATCGCCGCCCTGCCGCTGTTGTTCGCCGTACAGGCCGCCAGCGCAGCCGAGAAGGTGCCTAATCCTAACGATCCGCTGCTGACCAATCCGTCACAACAACGGATGCAGCAACAACAGCAGGTTAATCAGCAGATGCAAAAGCGTCAGCAGGAACAGGATTTGCGCAGCAGCCAGCAACAGCAGCAACTCAAACTGAAATCCCAGATTCAGAGCAACCAGCAGCGGTTGCAGATCCAGCAAAATAACCAGACGCTGAATCAGAAGTTAAATCAGACGCCTTAATTTTTAATACCGGCAGAGGCACGCGGTGCCTCTCTTTCCACTCAGAAAATATTCCCACAAATTTCATTACCTCAATAAATTATTTCACTTTGCGTCTATCACGATCTGAAATTTATTATCCCCTTCTGATCAAAATTATTATTAAGGTTTTTAGTTTATCTGGCCGATAAGGAAAAATAAGCTCTGCCACTAAAACGCAGGGTTATGTATCCTTGTGTCTTATTCTCAATAAGCGAAATATCAATTTAAAATTCTTTGACAGTGATTTATAAAATAAAAAGGGAAATTATCAGATGAAAGCTTCAACAGGGATTGCCGTCGTTACTGCCAGTTTATTATTATCCGCCTGTTCCACCCCTAAAACAGAAAAAATCACTGCCGCCAATGGCAGCAGCATCGGGTTATATTCTGGTTTCGCCTCGGCTGATTTAAATAATAACCGCGCGCCTGACGTCGTTTTGCGTGAAGTAACGCCCGCTTATACTGCCGCAGGCGTCGGGCTTAACGTACTGACATCAGTGCTTTCAGGTGGTATCGCGGTAAACACGTTCAGTAAGGAAAATCTGAAAGGGACTAAAATTGATGCCCTGCCGGAACCGACATCAGCTTATCTGACACCAAGAGCCAAGCCGCTTATTGCCCGCTGGTTAGAAAAAAATGGTAACGGCTATCAGTATAAAAACAATCTGAATATTGTCGCAGCACAATGGCTGCTGGTTTATAAAGACCTTTCATCGGCCAATTCAGATTACGAATTACGTTATACCGTTAAGTTCTACAAAAAACCGGAAGACGCGAATATGTTCTCCGCCTGGGTAATAGCGGAATGTACGCCGCCGGTAGTGGCAGCACCTCTGGCCGACTGGCGTGCAAACAACTATGCGCTGGTCACCAAAACTACCGGGAAATATATGGATTCCTGTCTGCTGGAGCTGGATAACCAGTTGCCGCGTCTGCTGAAACACTGATTATTCTGTTTCGGAAAACAATTAAGGCGCGATTATCGCGCCTTAATTGTTAGCAGCATCAGCTTACTTAAAATCTTTACTCAAAATCCGGCCCGATCACATCAATCTTATCCGTACAGATGCAATCCACGCCCCAGCGCAGTAACTCGCGGGCACGGTCCGGGTTATTCACGGTATACACCAGAATATGCAGCCCGGCGGCTTTGATCGCTTTTACGCGCTCTTCATTGAGCAGTTTGTGATTGAGATGCAGCGACGCGCATTCGAGTTCGTCGGTCAGGGCTTTCCAGTTTTCATGCCATGAGTCGATCAGGAGACCGCGCGGAAGCTCCGGGGCGGCTTTTTTGGCGGCGACCAGTGCATCGAATTCAAAGGAAGAAAGCAGCGGCGGCACGGCCTGGTTTTTCCACAATTCACGGGCAGCCAGCGCGATGTCGGTTCCGGTTTTTTCATCCAGCCCGGTCGTCGGTTTAATTTCAATATTTGCCATCATGTTATGGCGCGCACAACGTTCGGCGACCTGCGACAGCAGCGGGAGTTTTTCTCCTTTGAACTCTGCGCCATACCAGTCACCGGCGTCGAGACGTTCGAGTTTTTCCCACGGCAATTCCCCTGCCACGCCCCAGCCATTACTGGTGCGGTTCAGCGTATCGTCGTGCAGTAAGAAAATTTCCCCACCCTGCGCCAGCTTGGCGTCAAATTCGATCATCGTATGACCGTATTTCGCGCCCACGTCGATAGCCGCCAGCGTGTTTTCCGGTGCCAGAGCACCGCCGCCGCGGTGCGCCACAATGCGAGGATAAGGCCAGGCTTTCATGTTCATTCCATCCGTAATCCGCTGTTGGTATCGAAAAAGTGTAACGCTTTCGCCGGGAAAACCAAGCGCAACAGCGAACCTGCGGTGGGAAATACTTCATGCGATAAGCGCACCACAACGCCGCTGCCCGCCAGTTTGCCGTGCGCCAGATTATCTGCGCCCAGCAATTCCAGCGTATTAAGCACCATCGGAATGCCGTTTTGCGTGTCGTCCGTCAGCTGAATATGTTCAGGACGAATACCGACCGTCAGTTCGCGGCCGCCCCATTCCGGGCGCGGAACCGGCAGCGGAAGCTCAAAACCGCCTTCCATCACCAGCGACGTGCCGTCGGTGGTCAGCTGGCCGGGCAGTAAGTTCATGGCCGGAGAGCCGATAAAACTGGCGACAAACAGGCTGGCCGGACGGCGATAAACTTCCGACGGCGTGCCAATCTGCTCGGCGATACCTTTGTTCATCACGATAACGCGTTCTGCCAGCGTCATCGCCTCAACCTGATCGTGCGTGACGTACAAACTGGTGGTGCGCAGACGGCGGTGCAAATCCTGTAATTCGAGGCGCATCTGCACGCGCAGTTTGGCATCGAGGTTAGAAAGCGGTTCATCGAACAGGAAAACTGCCGGTTCCCGCACAATGGCGCGCCCCATCGCGACGCGCTGACGCTGGCCGCCGGAAAGCTCGCGCGGTTTGCGTTTCAGCAACGGGCCGAGTTCGAGAATTCGCGCCGCTTCTTCCACACGCGCGTGGATCTGCGCCTTGCCGAAACCGCGAATTTTCAGGCCGTACGCCATGTTGTCGAACACGCTCATGTGCGGATACAGCGCGTAGTTCTGGAACACCATCGCAATGCCGCGATCTTTCGGTTCCAGATCGGTGACGCGCTGGTCGTTAATGTAGATATCGCCGGACGTCGTGCGCTCAAGCCCCGCCACCATGCGCAGCAGCGTGGATTTCCCGCAGCCGGAAGGCCCGACCATCACGATGAATTCGCCGTCGGCCACGTCCAGATCAATGCTCTGGATAATCTGGTTTTTGCCGTCGTAAGACTTGGTCACTGCCTGTAATTTCAAATTTGCCATTTCGGTTTACTTCTCACTGTCTACCAGACCGCGCACAAACCAGCGCTGCATCAGGAGCACCACCGCCAGCGGTGGCAATAAGGTCAGGATCATGGCTGCCATCACCTGATTCCATTGGGTCGAGCCGTCGCCTGAGGAGATCATGCTTTTAATCCCCGCCACCGCCGTGCCCATCGAGGCATCGCTGGTGATCAGAATCGGCCACAGATATTGGTTCCAGCCATAGATAAAGGTGATGACGAACAGCGCGGCCAGGTTGGTTTTGGACAGCGGCAGCACGATGTCCCAGAAGAAGCGCATCGCGCCCGCGCCATCGATACGCGCCGCTTCGAGCAGCTCATCCGGCAGGGTCATGAAGAACTGGCGGAACAGAAACGTCGCCGTTGCCGACGCCATCAGCGGCAACGTCAGGCCGGTGTAGCTGTCGAGCATATGCAGATTGGCGATCACCTGAACGGTCGGGAAGATACGCACTTCCACCGGCAGCATCAGCGTCATGAAAATCAGCCAGAAGAACAGGTTACGCAGCGGGAAACGGAAATAGACAATCGCGTAAGCCGAAAGCATCGAGACCGATATTTTCCCAACAGTAATCACCATCGCCATAATAAAGCTGTTGATCAGCAGGCGGCCAAACGCCGGGCTGTTGTTGCCTGCGCCCTGCGTCCAGATGGTGCTGATGTTTTCCCACAAATGGCCGCCGGGGATCAGCGTCATCGGCACGTCGAAAATTTGTTTGTTATCCAGCGACGCCGCCACAAACGCGACGTACAGCGGGAACAAAATCACCAGCACGCCGAGCAGCAACATGAGGTGGCTGAAAATATCCAGCCCTCTGCGGTTTTCAATCATTGGTAACGCACCTTACGCTCGACAAAGCGGAACTGAATGAACGTCAGGCCGATCACCAGCATCATCAGAATGACGGACTGCGCGGCGGAACTGGATAAGTCCAGACCGGAGAAACCTTCGCGGTAGACTTTGTAAATCAGGGTCGTTGTTGCCTGAACCGGGCCACCGCCTGTCGCGGCGTCAATCACCGGGAAGGTATCAAAGAAGGCGTACACCAGATTCACCACCAGCAGGAAGAAACTGACCGGCGAAATCAGCGGTAACACCAGATTGAAGAAACGTCGCACCGGGCCTGCGCCGTCGATGGCGGCCGCTTCCACCAGCGATTTCGGGATCGACTGCAACGCCGCCAGAAAGAACAGGAAGTTGTAGCTGATTTGCTTCCAGACCGACGCGAGCACGACCAGGAACATCGCCTGACCGCTGTTTTGCGCGTGGTTCCAGTTGTAACCGATAGAACCGAGGAAATGCGAAATCAGGCCAAGGCCGGGGCTGAACAGGAACATCCATAATACGGCAGCCACGGCGGGTGCAACGGCGTACGGCAGGATCATCAGCGTCTGATAAATCCGGCTGCCGCGAATAACGTGATCGACCAGCGCGGCGAAAAACAGCGACAGCACCAGCCCGAAAAAGGCCACCATAAAGCTGAATTTCAGCGTGGTGTAGAAGGAGTCGAGATAGTACGGATCCTGAAACAGCTGCGTGAAGTTCGTCATGCCCGCAAAAGTGCTGGAAAGCCCGAACGGATCCAGTGTCTGCACCGAATACCACAGCGCCTGCCCCGCAGGCCACAGGAAGAATATCGCGGTGATCAGCAGTTGCGGCAATACCAGTGCGTAAGGCAGCCAGCTGCAACCAAAACCGGGACGGTGTGAACTCATAATGGTTTACTCGTTGATACGGTGACGGGTTTAGCTCCTCCCCTTGCAAAGGGGGAGGCTGTTTTGCTCCCTCCCCCTTTGCAAGGGGAGGGTTGGGGTGGGGTATTAATGACAACTCAGTCGTTTGCTAAACCCCCTCCCGACCTCCCCCTTCGCAGGGGGAGGAGCAAGAAAATTACTTGGTAGAGGCTTCGAAGCGACGCAGTAATAAATTCCCGCGCTGTACCGCTGTATCTAACGCTTCTTTAGCTGTCTTCTTGCCGCTCCAGACGCTTTCCAGTTCTTCGTCCACGATGGTACGAATCTGTGGCATGTTGCCCAGACGCAGACCTTTGGTGAACGGCAATGGCGGTTTGTTCAGCATCTGGCGGGTGGCAACGTCAGAACCCGGGTTCTTCTCGTAGAAGCCTTCTTTTTTGGTCAGCTCATACGCGGCCGTTGTCACCGGCAGATAACCGGTTTTCTGGTGCCATTCAGCAGCGATTTCCGGCGTGGTCAGGAATTGCAGGAATTCGGCAACGCCTTTGTAGGTGTCTTTGTCTTTACCGTTCATCACCCACAGGCTTGCACCGCCGATGATGGCATTTTGTGGCGCGCCTTTGATGTCTGCGTCGTAAGGCATCATGCCTACGCCGTAGTTGAATTTGGAATACTGACGGATATCGGCCAGAGAACCGGAAGAGGCGGTGGTCATCGCGCAATCGCCGTTATAGAACTTGGCGGTGGATTCGTCTTTGCGACCAAAATAGGTGAAATCACCTTTTTTGTTCATGTCTTCGAGCATCTGGATGTGTTTGATTTGCTCTGGTTTGTTGAATTCCAGAACCGCATCAGTGCCATCGAAACCGTTATTTTTGGTCGCGATCGGCAGGCTGTGCCAGGCGCTGAAGTTTTCAATCTGGATCCAACCCTGCCAGCCGCTGGCATAGCCACATTTCATGCCCGCTTCGCGCAGTTTCTGGGTGTAAACCGCCATGTCCTGCCAGGTTTTTGGCGGCTGATCCGGGTTCAGGCCGGCTTTCTTAAAGGCATCTTTGTTGTAATACAACACCGGCGTGGAGCTGTTGAAAGGCTGCGATAACAGGCGGCCTTTGGAATCGGAGTAGTAGCCGGAGACGGTCGGCACAAACTGGGAAACGTCTTCTTTAATGCCGGCATCGCTGAACACTTCGTAGACCGGTTTGATGGCTTTGCTCGCCATCATGGTCGCGGTGCCCACTTCGTAAACCTGCAAAATAGCAGGCGCATTACCGGTGCGGTATGCCGCAATACCGGCAGCCAGGCTTTCGTCGTATTTACCTTTGTAGACAGGCACGATTTTGACATCGGGGTGCGTCTGGTTAAAACGGTCGGCCAGCGAGTTCACTTCTTTACCTAATTCGCCGTCCATGGAATGCCAGAAAGGAATTTCTGTTACAGCAAAAGCGTTGGCGCTGAAAGCCAGCGTCAGCGCGGTGCCGATGACCGTTTTTTTGAGATTGATGAACATGCCTGTCTCCTGAATTCTGCTGGTGTAAAAGGGGCAGAGATAAATGGGGTATTGAGAAACGTTTTTATGCGGAGGTAACATGACACGGCTAAATTACAGATAAATAACAGTTAAATGACATTAACGTTACAGCAGCATGAAGTGCAGGTGACGAACAGATGGCAAAAAAGAAGGCGCATCGGGTGAGCGATGCGCCTTATAAAGAAGGGAAATCCGGGGGTTTTACAGCGCGCGTTTCAGGCGGGCAACGGCCTCGTGCATCTGCTCTTCGGTCGCGGTGGCGAACGACAAACGGAAGGTCGAGTGATCCGGATTATCGGCATAGAAGAACTCGCCCGGCACAAACACCACGCCCTGCTCCAGCGTCTTTTTCATCCACTCAGCGCAGTTACGCGGCTCGCGGAAACGCGCCCACAGGAACATGCCGCCTTTCGGGTATTCAAACGTCAGCACGTCGCCCAGTTCGCGTTCCAGCAGCTCCGCCAGAATCTGACATTTCTTTTTGTACGCGGCACGGATCGTTTCGATTTGCGCAGGCAAACGCCCCAGACCGAGATAGCATTCTGCAATCGACTGTGACAGCGCGCTGGCGTGCAAATCGGCTGCCTGCTTGATGATGGCGACTTTGTGCAACAGCCAGTCAGGCATAATCACCCAGCCCAGACGCAGGCCCGGTGCCAGGATTTTGGAGAACGTTGAGGTGTAAATGATGTTGTCGGCATGGCCAAACAGCGCTTTCGAGAGCTCAAACAGCGTTGGCTGGCGTTCGTCGGTGAAACGCAGTTCACCGTACGGATCATCTTCCACAATCAGGAATTCATGTTTCGCCGCCAGCTGAACCAGCTGTTCACGACGCGCGCGGCTCAGGGTCACGCCGCTCGGGTTGCCGAACGTCGGCACCAGATACACGCCTTTAATTTTGCGGGTTTTCAGCAGTTCGGCCAGCTCATCGACAATCATGCCGTCGCCGTCGGTGCCGACGGAAAGGATATTCGCCTCGGCCAGTTCCAGCGTTTGCAGTGCGGCCAGATAGGTCGGGCGCTCTACCACAAAAATATCGTCCGGATTCACTACCGCGCGCATCACCAGATCCAGCGCCTGCTGGGAACCGGCGGTCACCACGATATCATCGGGTTTTGCCACCACGCCGCGTTCCTGACAAAGCTCAGCAATACGCTCACGCAGCGTATAACTGCCTTCGGTCAGGCCATACTGGAATGCGTGCTCCGGCTGTTCCGTGATCGCCTGCTGCGTCGCCTGACGCAGACCGTCAAAATCAAACAGCGCCGAAGAAGGAATACCACCCGCCAGTGAAATAACGCCTTCCATTTTGCTGTGTTTCAGCAGCTCCCGGATGGCTGAACTTTTAAGCCTGACCATACGGGCGGCGAGTAAACCTTCTGTGTTCATGAAATCTTCCTGAAGATGTGCAAAGTTATTAGAATGTGAGAGATGTTAATTTATAGGCAAAATAAAAACCGCAAAGCGCTTGCCGTGCGGTTTACTAGATTTATCACAGATTTTCGAAATCCAAAGCGGATTTATGCGCCGAGATAGGCCGCACGCACCGCTTCGTTCGCCAGTAATGCCGCGCCGGTGTCTTCCAGCACCACATGACCGTTCTCCAGCACATAACCGCGATCGGCGAGTTTCAGCGCCTGATTGGCGTTTTGCTCGACCAGGAAGATGGTCATCCCTTCTTCGCGCAGTTGCTGGATAGTGTCAAAAATCTGCTGGATGATGATCGGCGCCAGACCGAGCGACGGCTCGTCGAGCAGCAGTAAACGCGGCTGGCTCATCAGCGCACGGCCAATCGCCAGCATCTGTTGCTCGCCGCCGGACATGGTGCCGGAGCGTTGCAGACGGCGCTCCTTCAGACGCGGGAACAGCGTATACACGCGTTCCAGACGTGACTGATACTGATCGCGCGTCGCAAAGAAACCGCCCATCGCCAGATTCTCTTCCACCGTCATCCGCGAAAATACGCGACGGCCTTCCGGCACAATCGCGATATCGCCACGCATGATTTTGGCGGTCTGCCATTGGGTGATGTCCTGGCCTTCGAAAATAATCGCGCCGTGCGACGCCCGCGGTTCGCCACATAAACTGCCGAGCAGCGTGGTTTTCCCCGCGCCGTTCGCGCCGATCAGCGTGACGATTTCCCCTTTGTTAATGCTCAGGCTGACTTCATGCAGCGCCTGGATTTTGCCGTAATGGGCGGATACCTGATTAAATGACAACATCTTGTTCTGCCTCTTAGCCTTCGCCCATTAACCTTCGCCTAAATAGGCACGGATCACGTCAGGATTATTACGAATTTCAGCCGGTGTGCCCTGCGCCAGCGGCGTACCCTGATTCACCACGTAGATACGGTCGGAAATGCCCATCACCAGTTTCATGTCATGTTCAATCAGCAGGACCGAGACGTTGTGCTGGTTACGCAGTTCGGCAATCAGCTGGTTCAGCTCTTCGGTTTCACGCGGATTCAGACCGGCCGCGGGTTCATCGAGCATCAGGATTTCCGGCCGCGTCACCATACAGCGGACGATTTCCAGACGGCGTTGCTGGCCGTACGCCAGATTACCGGCCTGACGGTTCGCCAGTTCGAGTAAGCCCACGCGTTCGAGCCAGTCGGCGGCGCGATCCAGCGCTTCGGCTTCTGCACGACGGAATCCCGGCGTTTTAAGCAGACCGGCCAGAACGCCACTTTTCAGATGCTGATGTTGCGCGACCAGCAGGTTTTCAATCACCGTCATTTCGCGGAACAAGCGGACGTGCTGGAAGGTTCGCACCACGCCCATACGGGCAATTTTCTGCCCCGGCAGGCCTTCAAGATGCTGATCGCGCAGCTTGATGGTGCCGCCGCTCGGCTTGTAGAAACCGGTCAGGCAGTTAAATACCGTGGTTTTACCGGCCCCGTTCGGGCCGATAAGGGAAACAATTTCGCCCTGATTGAGGTTCAGCGCCACGTTGTTGACCGCCAGCAGGCCGCCAAAACGCATCATCAAACCTTCAACGGCTAACAGAGGTTGCGTGCTCATGCCTGTTCCCCCTGATCGGCGATTTGTTTTTTAGACAATTTGAGTTTCAGCTGCGGACGTTTCATCGGCAGCAAGCCCTGCGGACGCCAGATCATCATCAGCACCATTAAGGCACCGAGCAGCAACATGCTGTATTCGTTGAGGTCACGCATGAGTTCGCGGGAAACCACCAGTAAAATGGCCGCCAGAATAACCGCAAACTGCGAGCCCATTCCCCCGAGCACCACGATGGCCAGCACGAAAGCGGATTCCGCAAAGGTGAAGGATTCCGGGCTGACAAACCCCTGACGCGCGGCGAACAGCGTACCGGCAAAACCGGCAAACGCGGCGCTGATGGTGAACGCGGTCAGTTTGATGCGGGTCGGATTCAGCCCCAGTGAACGGCAGGCAATTTCGTCTTCACGCAGCGCTTCCCACGCGCGGCCCAGCGGCATACGCAGCAGGCGGTTGATGATGAAAAGCGTCACCAGCACCAGCAGCAGCGCCACCATGTACAGGAAAATAATCCTGTCGCTCGGATCGTAGGTCACATTGAAGAAGTTGCTGAAGGTATCCCAGCCGCCGTCGCGCGGTGTCCGGCTGAATTCCAGCCCGAACAGCGTCGGTTTGGGGATCTGGCTGATGCCGTTCGGCCCGCCGGTCAGTTCGGTATTGTTGAGCAACAAAATACGGACGATTTCGCCAAACCCGAGGGTCACAATCGCCAGATAGTCGCCCCGCAACCGCAGAACAGGGAACCCGAGCAGGAAACCAAACGCCGCAGAAACCAGCCCCGCCAGCGGTAACGCTTCCCAAAAACCGATGCCGTAATAGTGGTTGAGCAGCGCATAGGTGTAAGCGCCGATAGCGTAAAAACCGCCGTAACCCAGCACTAACAAACCCGACAATCCGACCACCACGTTCAGGCCAAGACCCAGCATGATGTAGATGAGCGTCAGCGTGGCGATATCCACCGTGCCGCGCGAGACGATAAACGGCCAAGCGATGGCGGCAATAATCAGCACCAGCGCCAGCAATTTTTGTTTCGGCGTTGAGCCGTCAAAACTGGGCAACACCCAGCCCGGCCCGGAGACTTTTTTCAGGCCACTGCTCACCAGCGGACGGAACAGCTGAAACACGAAAACAATCGCACAGCCAATCGCAATCCACATCCAGCGAACTTCGCCCGCGCCGTTCACCACCAGTTTGGTGCCATCCAGGCTCAGTTGCAGCCCCATAATGAACGCAGCCAGAACCAGCAGAACGAAAGCGGAAACCAGCGCGTTTAACAGATTCAGGCGCTTCATACTTTTTCCACCTCCGGACGACCCAGAATACCGGTTGGCAGCACCAGCAAGACCACAATCAGCAGTGCAAAGGACACCACATCTTTGTATTCCGTGCTCAGATACGCCGACGTCAGCGCTTCGGCCACGCCCAGAATCAGGCCGCCGATCATCGCGCCCGGAATGCTGCCGATGCCACCCAGAACCGCGGCGGTAAAGGCTTTCATCCCGGCCATAAAGCCGATGTACGGGTTAATCACGCCATAGAATTGCCCGAGCAGAACGCCCGCCACCGCCGCCATTAATGCGCCGATCACGAAAGTCAGGGAGATCACGCGGTCAGTACTGATCCCCAGCAGGCTGGCCATTTTGAGGTCTTCGGCGCAGGCACGGCACGCGCGCCCCATGCGGGAATAACGGATGAACAGCGTGAGCGCCAGCATCGCGATAAAGGTCACGACCCAGATAATCAGTTGCATGGTGCTGATGGTCGCCGCAAAGCCGTTCGCTTCGCCGAGTTTCCACTGGCCGGTGACCAGGCTTGGTAACGCCAGATCGCGTGAGCCTTGCGTGAGGCTGACGTAGTTTTGAAGAAAAATTGACATCCCGATGGCAGAAATCAGTGCAATAAGACGTTTGGAGTTACGCACAGGCTTATACGCCACGCGTTCAATACTCCAGCCGTACGCACTGGAAATCACAATCGCCGCGATAAATCCGGCACCGATCAGCAACCAGCTGGCATCGATACCCATCATCATCAGGGCGGCAATCACGATAAAGGAGACATAACTGCCGATCATATACACCTCGCCGTGGGCGAAGTTGATCATGCCGATAATGCCGTAAACCATGGTGTAACCAATGGCGATCAGCGCATAAGTGCTGCCCAACGTCACACCGTTGAACATCTGCTGAATGAAATAGAGGAACTGCTCTGACATACCCTATCCTTATTAATCAAGGGTTTGATGACTTGTGCTACTCCTCCCCCTGCGAAGGGGGAGGCCGGGAGGGGGTTATGCAAACGATTGAGTTGCCATTAATACCCCACCCCAACCCTCCCCTTCGCAGGGGAGGGAGCGGAGGACCACTTTGTTGCGGTTTTTATTTGATAGGGGTAGACGTACCGTCTTTATGCCACTCGAAGATACCGAATTCGAATCCTTTCAGATCGCCCTTCTCATCCCAGCTCAGCGGGCCCATTACGGTGTCCACGGAAGCTGATTTCAGGTTTTTAGCAATGTCTGCCGGTTCCATGCTGCCGCTACGTTCCATACCGGTGGTCAGCGCCTGCAATGCAGCGTAGGTGGTCCAGACGAACGGACCGGTTGGATCCAGTTTCTTCGCTTTCAGGGAATCAACGATTGGCTGGTTAGCCGGAACCTGGTCATAACGTTTTGGCAGGGTCACGAACATACCTTCGGACGCATCACCGGCAATGTTAGACAGTGAGGAGTTGCCCACGCCTTCCGGCCCCATGAATTTCGCATTCAGACCAGCCTGTTTGGACTGACGCAGGATCTGGCCCATTTCCGGGTAGTAACCGCCGAAATAGACGAAGTCCACGTTGTCTTTCTTCAGACGTGCAACCAGCGTTGAGAAATCTTTGTCGCCTGCGGTGATACCTTCAAACAGTACGACGTTGCCGCCGCCTTTTTTCAGCGCGTCCTGTACGGAACGGGCCAGGCCTTCGCCGTATTGTTGTTTGTCATGCACAACCGCAATACGTTTTGGTTTGATGGTGTTGAGGATGTAATTTGCGGCGGTCGGGCCCTGATCGGAGTCCAGACCGGTGGTACGCATCACCATTTTGTAACCGCGGGTGGTCAGGTCTGCGTTGGTCGCGGCTGGCGTAATCATCAGAACGCCTTCGTCTTCGTAGATGTCTGAAGCCGGCTGTGTTGAGGATGAACACAGGTGGCCAATCACGTAACGGATACCGTCGTTGATCACTTTGTTGGCAACGGCGACCGCTTGTTTCGGATCACATGCGTCGTCATATTCGACACCAACCAGTTTGTCGCCCTTCACGCCGCCTTTGGCGTTGATGTCTGCGATCGCTTGTTTAGCCCCTGTAAACTCCATATCACCATACTGGGCGACCGGACCTGACATAGCACCAACGATGGCGACTTTGATATCTTTTGCGAATGCCGCCTGACTCATTGCTAATGCAATACACCCTGCCAGCCAGATCTTACCCTTAGTTACTTTCATCCGATTACCCCGTTTGATGTGTGTTGTGGTTTGCTCTTTGCCTGCCTGTTCAAAACATCATCACTTAAGAAATTTAGTATAAGTAATAATGAGTTACCGGCTTATTTCGCCTTATTTTCGAATAAGACTTTATAATTCATATCATTAAACAGGAATTTTCTTCTGCAAATCAAATAGCACAGTCAGAAATATGAGGTGTAAACAGAATTTTATTTGGATGGAAAATCGGTTCCCTTTTAAACAATCAGCCGTTAACGCTGGCATTATTGATTAAAGCCAACATTTATCGCTTATACAGGGATCGCTGAAAAAGTTTTCAACCTGTTACTGTACAAAAAAAGTTACGCCCGATTTTCAGACGGATCCGCTACACTAAACGCCTCTTTTTTCTGACCGTCCACATCATGAAATTAACCATCCAAAAACTCACTTCGCTCAGCCCGCAGGATCTTATCGATCTGGCAAAAGTCTGGCCTGAACAGACGGAAAGTGACTGGCAAGGCAGCCTGAGCGAACACCACGCGCTGTTCGCCGCCGTGTTTAACGAGCGCATTCTTGGCGCGGTGAAAGTCCGGCTGAATGGCGACCACGGCGAGCTCAGGGATCTGCGGGTTCGCGAAGTGACGCGGCGCCGCGGCGTCGGGCTGTATCTGATGGAAGATTTGCAGGCGCAACTGCCGCAGGTCAAAAGCTGGGAAATGCCGTCCGATGGCGAAGCCGTGACCGATACCTTTATGCAGGCCTGCGGTTTTTCCCTGACAGGGAATATCTGGAAGAAGCACTAATCCGCGCTGAATTTCAGGCATAAAAAAAAGCGACCCGAAGGTCGCTTTTTTGTTTCAGAAAGCTGTCGTATCAGGCTTCAATCGCCAGACGCAGTTTCTTCATCGCGTTCTTTTCAAGCTGACGAACACGTTCTGCTGAAACACCGTATTTATCGGCCAGTTCCTGCAGAGTCGATTTGTTATCGTCATCTAACCAGCGGGCACGGATGATATCCTGGCTGCGTTCGTCCAGACCTTCAAGCGCGTAGCTCAGTTTGTCTGTCGCATCGCGATCCCAGTTATCTTCTTCGATGCTTTCTGCAAAGTCAGAGCTTTTATCTTGCAGATACAGCATCGGTGCCATCGCGGCGCCGTCGCGTGGTTCGTCGTCCGGTGTCGGGTCGAACGTCATGTCCTGTGCGGCCATGCGCGATTCCATTTCCAGCACATCTTTGCTGGTCACACCCAGTTCGCGGGCAACGTGCTCCACTTCGTCGTGGCTGAACCAGCCCAGACGCTGTTTGTTTTTACGCAGGTTAAAGAACAGCTTACGCTGTGCTTTCGTCGTCGCGACTTTCACGATGCGCCAGTTGCGCAGTACGTATTCGTGAATTTCTGCTTTAATCCAATGCACCGCAAAGGAGACCAGACGTACACCGACTTCCGGATTAAAACGGCGAACCGCTTTCATCAGGCCGATGTTACCTTCCTGGATAAGGTCTGCCTGTGGCAAACCGTAGCCTGAATAGTTGCGGGCAATATGAGCAACAAAGCGCAGGTGAGACAGGATCAGCTCTTTCGCTGCGTCCAGGTCACCGTCGTAATGCAGCCGCTCAGCCAGTGCCCGTTCTTCCTCTGCGGTAAGCATAGGATAAGTATTGGCTGCCCGAACATAGGCTTCCAGGCTACCTTGGGGTACTAATGCTAAAGTGCGCATTTCGTTAGTCATTCAAAAGCCTCTCATGTATGACGTTGTGCAGGTTTTATACCACGTTGCTGCGGGATGATACCGCTACGCTGTGTGCCATCTGGCGACCACAGAAGCAACGCCGAGCCCTTAATATCCGCTGCTCTTCGACCCCGAATTTTACATAAAGTTCACGGCCGGATTCAACAGTCTGACGACTGTATGTGACAGACTGACTATTGGATAGTGAATTTGTGCCATTGCGGAGAAAGCAGGGAAATGATGTGGCGGAAAGGCCGAAAACAGCTTCCCCCTGAGACACAATGACTGAGCAGCAGGGGGACATTATAGCAAACTCTCGCTACTGTGGTGTAAATCGCCGTAAATGTTGAACGGTCGCCAGCCACGCCGCAATCCAGCCAATCATTGCGGACACGATCAGCAGCAACAGACTTTCGTCCCAGCCCAAACCGTGCAGATCAAAGGTCGTGCCGAACACTTGCGCGACTTGCGTCACCACGCTCTCAAGGCGCAGTACCAGCACTTCCGACAGGATCAGCGACAACAGCGCGCCGGTAAAACCGAGCATCGCGCCACCGTTTAGGAATGGCCGCAAAATGAAGCCATCGGTCGCACCAATCAGCTTCATAACGTTGATGGTATCGCGACGGCTGAAGATACTCAGTCGCACACTGTTACCAATTACCAGGAAGACAGCGATCACCATCAGCACGCCAATCATTGCGGCAATTTGCCCCACCAGACCGGTCAGCGCCGCAAGGCGGGCAAACCAGCTGTCATCCATACGCACTTCATCCACACCGTGAACAGCCGCCACGCGATCGCGCAGGGTGTTCAGCGTGGCGGAGTCCTGGAAATTCATTTTTGGCGTGATGATAGCCACGGCAGGCAGCGGATTTTGTTCGAGCATATCCATTGCGCCGCCAAAGCCTGACCAGTTGCGGAATTCGCCCATCGCTTCCTGACGGGAGAGATAATTGACTTTATCCACACCCGCTTCGGTTTTGAGGGTTTTCACCACATTTTCTGCCGCGTCGTCATCCAGCGCTTTGTCGAGATACACCGTCAGCTGCGGCGTCGGATACCACTGCTCAGCCGCCGAACTGACGTTCTTCCACACCAGATAACACACGCTTGGCAGCGTCAGGGAAATGGCGATCACCATGACCGTCAGCAAAGTTGCCAGCGGCTGGCGAAGCATGTCCGCCAGCGCGTTCATCCACGCGTAACGCCACTGTTCGCGCCAGCCACCCTGCAACGCTTTGCTTTTCGCAGCGCGGGCGCTTTTTGCGGTTTTCGCCGGGTTTGGGCTGTTTGCCATCAGTAAACCCCTCCCGACATACGCCCCTGACTCAGCGTCAGCGTGCGGTAATTACGGCGGGCAATCAGGCCCACATCATGTGTTGCCATCAGAACGGTGACGCCAACCCGGTTAAATTCTTCGAATAAACGCAAAATGCCTTCCGACAATTCGCCGTCGAGGTTACCGGTCGGTTCATCCGCCAGCAGCACCGCAGGCTTGTTCACGACGGCGCGGGCAATGCCCACGCGCTGTTGTTCACCACCGGATAACTGAATCGGCAGGTTTTTGGCTTTATCCAGCAACCCGACTTTATCCAGCGCCGCCGAAACGCGACGGCGGATATCTTCACTGCTGGCGCCGGAAATAATCAGCGGCATCGCCACATTGTCATACACCGTGCGATCCATCAGCAGATGGTGATCCTGAAAAATCATGCCAATCTGACGGCGCAAAAACGGCACTTCGCTGGATTTCAGGCGGCTGATGTCGTGGCCGCCAAACAAAATCTGCCCGGCGCTCGGGCGCTCAATGCCGCAAATCAACTTCAGCAGGGTACTTTTACCCGCGCCAGAGTGTCCGGTCAGAAATGCCATTTCCGCTTGCTGGATGTGAAAATTGACGCCCTGAAGCGCCTGTCGTCCGCCCAGATAAGCTTTACTGACCTGTTCAAAGCGAATCATCCGTATTAATCCTCTCGGGCAAAAAGTGCCTCAATAAAATCGTCTGCCTTAAACGGCCTCAAATCTTCGATACCTTCGCCGACGCCGATATAACGGATCGGGATACTGAACTGATCGGCGATGGCGAATATCACGCCGCCTTTGGCGGTGCCGTCCAGTTTAGTCAACGTAATGCCGGTTAGCCCGACCGCTTCGTTAAACAATTTTGCCTGACTGACGGCATTCTGGCCGGTACTGGCGTCGAGCGTCAGCATAACCTCATGCGGTGCGTCTTCGTCGAGTTTCTTCATCACGCGGACGATTTTCTTCAGCTCTTCCATCAGGTGCGCTTTGTTCTGTAAACGCCCGGCGGTATCGGCGATCAGCACGTCGATATTACGGGCCTTCGCCGCCTGAATGGCATCGAAAATCACGGAAGCGGAATCGGCACCGGTATGCTGAGCGATGACCGGGATCTTGTTGCGCTGGCCCCAGACCTGCAACTGTTCAACAGCCGCCGCACGGAAAGTATCACCCGCCGCCAGCATCACAGATTTACCCTGCGCTTCAAACTGACGCGCCATCTTACCGATGGTGGTCGTTTTACCGACGCCGTTCACGCCAACCATCAGAATGACATACGGGGTTTTTCCGCTGACATCCAGTGGCTCGTCCACTTTCGACAGAATTTCGGACATTTCTTCCTTCAGCTTGCCGTAGAGCGCATCGGCGTCTTTCAGCTGCTTGCGGGAAGCGTGTTCAGTCAGCGAAGTGATAATTTTACGCGTGGTTTCAACACCAACGTCGGCGATCAGCAGCTGTTCTTCCAGCTCTTCAAACAGATCGTCGTCGATTTTTTTACCGCGGAACAACCCGACAAAACCGGAACCGAGATTCTGCTTAGTTTTAACCAGACTGCGTTTCAGGCGGGCAAAGAAACCTTCTTTCGTCGGACGTTCCTGCTCAGTTTCAGCGGCAGGCAGCACAACGATAGGATCGAGCGCAACGGGCAGCGGCGCGTCTTCAGCAGGTTCTTCTTCGACAATCTCTTCTTCAGCAACGTGATCTTCCACCACCAGGCTGTCGTCGACGGCGTCGAGAGAATCTTCGCGGGCGTCTTCTGCAATCTCAGCGGCTGACTCAACGAATTCGTCTTCAACAACCTGTTCTTCAACCAGCACCGGTTCTTCGGTGACGACTTCTGCAACCACAGGCGTTTCAGCAACGGGCTGCGCCGCGACCTGTTCGGTGATGTGAACAATTTCTTCGGCCAGTTCCGCCGCTGCCTGTTCGCGAGGTTCTTCAGCGGCCGGAGGCGCTTCCTGTTCGGGCGTATCGCTCAGTGGCGCTTCGGCAACCGGCTGTTCTACGCGAGTTTCTTCTTTCTGCTGCTCTTCTTCCTGACGGCCACGGCCAAACCAGGAGAAGAAACCGCGTTTTTTATCTTTTGCCATTTTACAACTTCACTCCTCGCCGCTAATGATTGGCGAACGGATTATTAATAGGGTTATGGTCGGGCAGTCTATCACTTTCCCCTTCCGGCAACACGCCCGCGTATTGAATTCCGGTGGTTTTTCAATCGCCCATGTTAAACATTTGCCCATTGCCCGCACACCGGTAGAATAGCCCTCCAAACGATATGCAACGAAGCCCGACGGCTTTGGATTACACAAGCGAACTATGGCAAAGAAACCCAACACTCCAGCCGCAGGCCAGATCCGAATTATTGGCGGTCTCTGGCGCGGACGCAAACTTCCGGTTCCACACAGTCCGGGACTGCGCCCGACCACCGATCGCGTGCGAGAAACGCTGTTTAACTGGCTCGCGCCGGTTTTGCAGGGCACACATTGTCTGGACTGTTTTGCAGGCAGCGGCGCACTCGGTCTGGAAGCGCTATCGCGCTACGCCGCCAGCGCCACCCTGCTGGAGTTTGAGCGCCCGGTTGCGCAACAGTTAGAGAAAAACCTGGCGCTGCTAAACGCCAAAGATGCGCAAGTCTTTAACGTCAATACATTGAACTGGCTGGCAAAAGCCGGGAATGCTTTTGATGTGGTTTTCCTCGATCCGCCTTTCCGTAAAGGCATTCTGCAAGACACACTGAATCTGCTGGAGCAAAATAACTGGCTGGCAGACGAAGCCTGGATTTATGTCGAAACAGAAGCCGAACACGACACTCTGGATGTGCCTGCCAGCTGGCGTTTACATCGTGAGAAAGTCGCCGGACAAGTTGCTTATCGCCTTTATCATCGCGATGTGACGCCTGAAACCGGCTCACCAGAACAGGAGCAGTAAGATGTTGATCAATATTGGTCGGTTGTTGATGTTGTGTATTTGGGCGTTTCTGGCGTTTAACCTGATTCACCCTTTCCCGAAACCGATCAAATACTTTTTAGACGTGGCGATTGTGTTCATGTTCTTCATGCACGGCTTGCAGGTGATGTTGCTCAAAGCCACGCAGGGCAAGGAAAAAGACACCATTGGCGGCTGGCTGCAAACCCGTATTTTCCTGTTCGGCGTGTTTGAATTGCTGGCCTGGCAGAAAAAACAGCCTCCGTTGCCCACCAAAAAGTAATCCCCGTTTTACGGCGCGTCCTGCGCCGTAAAAAGCCCCTTTGCGGCTGCTATTCTTCAACTCTGCCTGAACAGACGGCCTGATAAGGTTATTTCTGATTGTCTGCGGCACCGCGCCTCTCCTACACTGAGAATAAGTACGGGAAACCAGGAGGTGTTTTCCTGAAGGCAGATCCTTGCGTTGGTTTTATCTTCTGTTTTTTAGATATGAAAGGATAAACAATGAGTTGGCCATTCCTCGCAGTATTTTTCTCAGGCTGGTTGTTCGTTGACGCCAGCTATCGCGGCCCGCGCTGGCAACGCTGGGTATTCAAACCCGTTACCTTATTACTGCTGCTTTTACTCGCCTGGCAGGCACCGACGCTCAATGTTTACAGCTATCTGATCCTGCTGGGTCTGGCCGCAACGCTGGTCGCCGACGGTCTGCTGTTGCTGCCGGAAGAGCGGTTTATGTACGCCATCGGGGCGTTTTTCCTCTCGCATCTGCTGTATACGCTCAGTTTTGCCAGCCAGATGACGATTACGTTCTTCTGGCCTTTGCCGCTGACGCTGCTGATTATCGGCGCGATATTACTGGCGGTGATCTGGACGCGGCTGGCGGAACTTCGCTGGGCAGTGACCACTTACATCGCGATGACGCTGCTGATGGTCTGGCTGGCGGGTGAACAATATTTCGCACGCAGCACCGACATGGCGTTCTCGCTGTTTTGCGGCGCAGCGCTGCTGTTGCTCGGGAATATTTTCTGGCTCATCAGTCGTTATCGCTTCACTTTCCGCGCCTCCGACGCGCTGGTTGCCGCGTGTTATTTCGGCGGGCACTTCCTGATTGTCCGCTCGCTGTATTTGTAATTCTCCCTTACGGCAGATCTGTTCCGGATCTGCCGTTTTAAATTTCACTTGACCTTAGAGCTGACTCCAACGTTTACACTGAGTGCAATTCCACTCGGTTTTAAACCGGAGGCACTATGACCCCACTTCAAAAAAACACCGGATGCAGCTGCGGCTGTCAGGCCAAACGCGGCGCCGGGCTGCGAATCAACAAAATCAGCGCACCGGTTCAGTCCGGTACACATCCTGCGGGCTGCTGTGACACGCGTGCCACACTGGCGGTTTCGGCCAGCGCGGCCACAGACAGTTGCGCTACCGACAGCTGCTGCGCACCGAAGTCAGGTGAGCACTCACACACTTCTGGCGACGGCAATGCAGAAGGCTCGCTGGGGGAAGATGCCCCCGAAGCCGCGCATTCCGGTGACTTACAGTACAGCTGGAAAGTCGCCGGAATGGATTGCCCTGCGTGCGCCCGTAAAATTGAAAATGCCGTCTCCGGCCTCGAGGGCGTCAGCCGCGCCAGAGTCTTATTTGCGACAGAAAAACTGGTCATTGATGCGGGTTATGACATTTCACACAATGTTCAGCAGGCCGTTACCGCCGCCGGTTTTACGCTGCAATCTCTCGATAAAAAAACCGCTGCTTCCGAACCTGAAGAGTCCCGCCTGAAAGAAATGCTGCCGCTGATCGCCCTGTCGGTGCTGATGCTGCTGAGCTGGGCGCTCGATCACGTCAGCCCGCAGGCGGGTAAAATCGCGTTTATCGCCACCACTCTGGTCGGGCTGTGGCCGGTGCTGCGTCAGGCCATCCGCCAGACGCGTTCCGGTTCGCCTTTTGCCATCGAAACGCTGATGAGCATAGCGGCGCTCGGTGCGCTGTTCATTGGCGCGACCGCCGAAGCCGCGATGGTGTTGCTGCTGTTTATGTTGGGCGAGCGCCTGGAATCCTTCGCCTCGAGCCGCGCACGCAGTGGCGTGAAATCCCTGATGGCGCTGATCCCGGATACCGCCGTACGCGTGGTGGACGACAAAACAGAAACGGTGCCGGTCAGCAGCCTGCGCCCCGGCGATATCATTGAAATCGCGGCGGGCGCGCGCCTGCCCGCAGACGCCATTTTACAAGGCCACGCCAGTTTCGATGAAAGCGCATTAACCGGCGAATCAGTACCCGTTGAACATCAGCCCGGCGAAAAAGTCCCGGCGGGAAGCCTGTGCGTTGACCGTCTGGCGCGCCTTGAAGTGGCTTCCGCGCCCGGCAACAGCGCGATTGACCGCATCCTGCAACTGATTGAAGAAGCCGATGAGCGCCGTGCGCCGATCGAGCGTTTCCTTGATACCTTCAGCCGTTACTACACGCCGGTCATCATGCTGCTGTCGCTGCTGGTTATTATCATTCCGCCGCTGGCGATGGGCTTATCATGGGAAACCTGGATTTACCGTGGCCTGACGCTGCTGCTGATTGGATGCCCGTGCGCGCTGGTGATTTCCACACCGGCGGCGATTACTTCCGGTCTGGCGGCGGCAACGCGTCAGGGCGCATTGATCAAAGGCGGCGCGGCGCTGGAACAGCTGGCGCTGATTGAAACCGTCGCGCTGGATAAAACCGGCACGCTTACCGAAGGCAAACCGGAAGTCACGGACGTTTTCGCGCTCAATGATACCAGCGAAAAAGAACTGTTAAGCTTGGCCGCCGCCGTTGAAGAAGGTTCGCACCACCCGCTGGCGCAGGCGATTCTGACGCGCGCACAAGAGAGTAATCCGGTGCCAATGACGGCGCAGAACCGCCGCGCGCTGGCCGGTTCCGGCGTGGAAGGCGTGGTATCTGGCAGTAAGGTTCAGGTTCTCGCGCCGGTGCGTGTGGCGGAACCGGTACTGACGCCGGAGACTCGCGCGCAAATCACGGACTGGGAATCGACCGGCAAAACGGTCGTTGTGGTCTTAAAAGATGAAACAGCGGTCGGGCTCATCGCGATGCAGGATCGTCTGCGTGACGATGCGGTGAATGCGTTGCAGAAACTTAAAGCGCTGGGCGTGTCTGCGGTGATGCTGACCGGCGATAACCCGCGTGCAGCGAAAACTATCGCGGATCGTCTGGGGATTGAATTCCGCGCGGGCTTGTTGCCTGCGGACAAAGTCTCGGCGGTCACCGCGCTGAATGCGGTTAAACCGGTCGCGATGGTCGGCGACGGCATTAACGATGCGCCCGCCATGAAAGCCGCTACGATCGGGATTGCGATGGGAAGTGGCACCGACGTGGCGCTGGAAACTGCCGACGCGGCGCTGACGCACAACCGTCTGAGCGGGCTGGCGCAGATGATCAGTTTGTCACGCGCAACGCGGGCGAATATCCGTCAGAACATCACGATTGCGCTGGGGCTGAAGGCGATATTTCTGGTGACCACGATTATGGGGCTGACCGGTTTGTGGCTGGCGGTGCTGGCCGATTCCGGCGCAACGGCGTTAGTCACTGCCAATGCCTTGCGCCTGTTGCGCAAGAAATCACACTGACCGTCAGGGCTGAGTAATCAGCCCTGCTTTTCCACCAGACCTTTGCACAGCAAATAGCGGTACGGCAGGTTTTCCGTATCAGACGCTAAAAGCCGGTGTTCCATAAAACGGCAGAAACCGGGAATATCGCGGGTCGTTGCCGGATCATCGGCGATGATCAGCAGAGTTTCGCCGTCTTTCATGGTACGCACCGCTTTGCGAACCATCATGACAGGTTCCGGGCAACGCAGACCCAGCGCATCAAGCTGATGGTCGGGATTGATAAAGGGGTCGGTCATTTCATGTCTCAACATCTTCATACGTGGATGCGCGACAGTTTAACCCGCTGGTTTTCTGGTGCAACAAACAAGGCGCATTGCGCTAAAATTAACCATCGCAGCTGTTGCGCAAACGGTGCGCAAACAGGTACTATGCGCGCCGCACGTGATAACTCAGTGCAGAAGTAACAGTTCAGAAGTAAAAAAACGTTTGGGTTCCCTCACCCCAATTTCTTTATAAAAAAAGGTCACATCTATGTACTCTTTTACTGCTCAACAGCGGTTTTCCGCGTTGATATGGCTTTCGCTATTCCACATCGCCATCATTACCTCCAGCAACTATCTGGTTCAGTTGCCTGTCTCCATTTTTGGTTTCCATACCACCTGGGGCGCGTTCACTTTTCCGTTTATTTTCCTGGCCACCGATCTCACGGTGCGAATCTTTGGCGCACCGCTGGCACGCCGGATTATCCTTTCCGTCATGATCCCGGCACTGGCAATCTCTTACGTGATTTCCGCGCTGTTCTTTGAAGCACAGTGGCAGGGCGTTGAAGCGCTCAGCAGCCTGAACATCATGGTTGCCCGCATCGCAACCGCCAGCTTTATGGCTTACGTGCTGGGACAAATCCTCGACGTTCACGTGTTTAACCGCCTGCGCCAGAACCGCCGCTGGTGGATTGCGCCGGTCGCCTCGATGTTCCTCGGCAATATCAGCGATACGCTGTCCTTCTTCTTCATCGCGTTCTACAAAAGTACCGATGCCTTTATGGCGGCGCACTGGGTTGAAATCGCGCTGGTGGATTACAGCTTCAAAGTACTGATCTGTCTGGTGTTCTTCCTGCCGATGTACGGCATGCTGCTCAACATGTTGCTTAAGCGGCTGTCGGCGCACGGAAATCACGATGCTTCTGCGGTCAGTGCGCACTAAGAGTGACGACGGCGTCTCAGATGACACAAATCGCGCCATAATCTGACTTGCATTTGTGGCCTGAATAGGTTGCCATAACGGCTGTTAAGTCAACATGTAAGCCTGATAGACAGGCCACTTAAGGAAGCCCGATGCGTAATGTCGCAAAAATGATGGGAATGGCAGTACTGATCGCCGGTCTGGCTGCGTGTGATGGTAAATCAACAGACGCGCCAGCCGCAGATAAAGGCGCAACGGCAGCGACAGCAGCCGCGGCGACAACGCCAGTCAGCCTGCTGGACGGAAAAGTGACTTTCTCCCTGCCGCAGGGAATGAGCGACCAGAGCGGTAAGCTGGGTACTCAGGCAAACAATATGCACGTCTACGCAGACAGCACCGGCCAGAAAGCGGTGATTGTGATCCTGGGTGATAACACCACCGAGACACTGGACGTTCTGGCGGGTCGTTTACAGGATCAGCAAAAAGCGCGCGATACCAATCTGCAAGTCGTCACCAATAAAGCGATTCAGGTGAACGGCCAGACATTGCAGCAGTACGACAGCGTCATCACCTCTGCCGGTCAGAAAGCGTATTCCTCTATCGTGCTGGGCAAAGTCGACAGCCACCTGCTGACAATGCAAATCACGTTGCCAGCGGACAATCAGCAACAGGCACAGACCGATGCCGAAGCGATTATTAATACGCTGAAAATTCAGTAAATTCAGATGTTGTGAAAATATCAGGCGGGGCTCAGGCTCCGCCTTTTTTTGTCTCATGCTGTTACTCCGTCTCACAAAACCCACCTTCACTGTAATAAAAATGTAACATTTCGGTCATAAATCACAGTTCGTTTGTGCGCGAATAGCTAAAATCATGTTCGTTTTGGAACACCCTGGCACCGCCCTTTCGTCATTGGCTCATGAGGAGTCAGACCTGATTTATGCCATCGGAGGCATTTATGCTCAGTATCTTCAAACCCGCGCCCCACAAAGCGCCCGTGGATGAAAACCACGTCGATCCGCTCTACCGCCGTCTCCGCTGGCAGATTTTCATGGGGATCTTCTTCGGTTATGCCGCTTACTATCTGGTTCGTAAAAACTTCGCGTTAGCGATGCCCTATCTCATCGATCAGGGTTTTTCGCGGGGTGATTTAGGCTTTGCGCTTTCCGGGATTTCTATTGCCTACGGCATTTCAAAATTCATCATGGGGTCGGTCTCAGACCGCTCGAATCCGCGCGTATTTTTGCCTGCGGGTTTAATCCTCGCTGCCGCCGTGATGCTGTTTATGGGCTTTGTGCCGTGGGCTACGTCCAGTATCGCCATCATGTTCGTGCTGCTGTTCCTGTGCGGATGGTTTCAGGGGATGGGCTGGCCGCCGTGCGGGCGCACGATGGTTCACTGGTGGTCGCAGAAAGAACGTGGCGGCATTGTTTCCGTCTGGAACTGTGCGCATAACGTCGGCGGCGGCATTCCTCCGCTGCTGTTCCTGCTGGGCATGGCCTGGTTTAACGACTGGCACGCGGCGCTGTATATGCCCGCGTTCGGCGCAATCCTGCTGGCCGTTTTCGCGTTCATGACGATGCGCGATACCCCGCAGTCCTGTGGTTTACCGCCGATTGAAGAATACAAAAACGATTATCCGCCGGACTACGTGAAAGAATCCGCCGAGAAGGAGCTGACGGCAAAACAGATCTTCATGCAGTACATTTTGCCCAACAAGTTGCTGTGGTATATCGCGCTGGCCAACGTGTTTGTTTACCTGCTGCGCTACGGCATTCTGGACTGGTCACCGACTTACCTGAAAGAGGTGAAACATTTCGCGCTGGATAAATCCTCGTGGGCGTATTTCCTGTATGAATATGCCGGTATTCCGGGCACGCTGCTGTGCGGCTGGATGTCGGATAAAGTCTTCAAAGGGAATCGTGGCGCGACCGGCGTGTTCTTTATGGTGCTGGTGACAATCGCCACCGTGATTTACTGGCTGAATCCGGTCGGGAATCCGGGTATCGACATGGCCTGTATGATCACCATCGGCTTCCTGATTTATGGCCCGGTCATGCTGATTGGCTTGCATGCGCTGGAACTGGCACCGAAGAAAGCGGCGGGGACGGCGGCGGGCTTTACCGGCCTGTTTGGCTATCTCGGCGGTTCGGTGGCGGCGAGCGCAATCGTCGGCTATACCGTTGATTTCTTTGGCTGGGATGGCGGCTTTATCGTGATGATCGCCGGGTGCGTGCTGGCGGTACTTCTGCTGGTACTGACGATGCTGAGTGAAAATAAACACAAAGCGCAGCTGGCGAAAAACGCCTGATTCAGGCTGAAAGCATAGAAAGCAAAAAGGCACCGGAAGGTGCCTTTTTCAATGACGATTCAGGAAACGATTATTCAGACAGATACATTTTGCGCAGGTAATGCGGCACCGCGTCGTCGGCGTTGGAACCAATGATTTCCGCATCCGGCATCGCCGCTTTCAGGCGTGGCAATGAGCCACTCATCAGGCAACCTTTACCGGCCATCGACAGCATTTCCAGGTCATTCAGACCGTCGCCAAACGCGATGCAATCTTTCAGCGTATAACCCATCAGTTTGGACACGTATTCCAGCGCGTGACCTTTCGATACGCCGCCCGCCATCACTTCCAGACAAACCGGCAGTGAGAAGCTGACGTTTACACGATCGCCCCAGCGCGCATTAATGGCTTCTTCGAGTGGCAGCAGTTTTTCGTGATCTTCGCAGGTGAAATACACTTTGCAGATGCCGTCAGTTTCCAGCAAACCCGGTTCATAAAGTTTGTATTTGAAAACGGATTCACGGAAAAAATCATCCTGATCGGCGCGGTCACGGTTCATGTACCAGTCGTCGTTACGGTAAACGTTGGTCAGGATATCCGGATTGTTGTGCATGATGCCAAACAGGTCTTTGGCAATGTCTTCATCCAGATTGTGGGCGAAAATCAGCTCGCCGTCGGTGTTATGCACACGCGCACCGTTTGAGGTGATCATGTACGCGCTGATCTCGAGATTGTCGCGCATCTGCGCAACGTCAATATGGTGACGTCCGGTCGCGAACACGAAATGCACATCGCGCTGGGTCAGCAATTTCAGCGTCTCTTTCGCGAACGGGCTCAGGGTATGGTCAGGTGATAGCAGTGTGCCATCTAAATCGGAAGCAACAACAGGATACATAGCGTTAGGTTCTAACCTCTGATGGAGTTGTGCGCGGCGAACCGCGGATTAAAGCTGTCGCGCAAAAAAGCGCATGATGGCGTCCAGCGCCTGTGCCCGCAGGTCGTCCCGCTCAAACAGGATCTCGTGGCGCGCGCCTTCGATGACCAGCGGCTTTTCCCCTTCACAAGGGTGTCCCGCAACGGCCATGGCCTGACAAAAAGCGAGATGCGACCGGTTGTCTACTACACGGTCTTCGCTCGCCTGCAATAAAAGAACAGGAGTCGTGATTTTTTCGGCTTCCCTGAGGATATGCATGCCCGCCTCAATGCCTTCACGCACCCAGTGATACGTAGGTCCGCCGACCTGGAGTTCCGGGTAATCCGCATAAAAACGCAGATTACGACGATACCGCTCGCGGCTGTGCGTCAGCTGATTCACCACAAACGGCAGCGGACGCCAGTGGCCGGTGCCCAGCGCGTAGCCATCACGGCGAACCGGGCGATTCTCCGCCCAGTTGAGAATACGGCGCGAAACCCAGCCGGGCATCGGAAGATAGATACCGGTCATCGGCGCTAATAACGCTGCCGCATCGAAACGCTCAGGATACTTCGCCATAAACAACGCCAGAATTGCGCCCCCCATTGAATGGGCCAGCGCGAACTTTTTCACGTACTGACGCGGTGCGACTTCAAGCTGATAAAAGGTTTCGAAATCGTCAACATAGTCGTCGAAATGCTGGACATGACCGCAGTGGGGGTCTTTAAGCATACGCCCCGAACGCCCCTGCCCGCGATGATCGAGGATCATCACATCGTAGCCACAGTGGAATAAGTCGTAAGCCACTTCCGGGTATTTTACGTAGCTTTCAATACGCCCCGGTGACACCACAATGACTTTATCGTGTGAGGGGGAACAGAAGCGAACGTAGCGGATCGGGACGTCATCGACGCCGCTAAACTCACCTTCTTCGCGTTGCTGCCAGAAATCGAGCAAAGGCCCGGTCGCAAAGGCGGAGAACTCTTTCTCACGTGTTAACCACTTCGCAATATTTACAGGCATTCAATAATCCAAAGTCGCATGGCAGGGAGGAAGAAAGTGTTATTTGTGAGTTATAGCGCAATTATAGACAATGGCGTATTGTGCCATAAAACAACACAAAACGTATTCAGGGAGTCTCACAATGACCTTGGACTGGTGGTTAACCTACCTGCTCACCACTTCTATTTTAAGTTTGTCCCCGGGTTCCGGCGCGATTAACACCATGAGTACCGGCATCAGCCACGGTTACCGCGGTGCGGTGGCGTCGATTGCCGGTTTACAGCTCGGTTTGTCGATCCACATCGTTCTGGTCGGCATCGGGCTGGGCGCGCTGATTTCGCAATCACTGCTCGCCTTTGAGTTGCTGAAATGGTTTGGCGCCGCCTACCTAATCTGGCTGGGCATCTGCCAGTGGCGTTCTGCCGGAGCGATTGATCTGAACGCGCTCGCCAGCAGTATGCCGCGCCGCCGTTTGTTCAAACGCGCCATTCTGGTGAATCTGACCAATCCAAAAAGCATTGTGTTTCTGGCCGCATTATTCCCGCAGTTTATCATTCCGCACCAGCCGCAGGCTGCACAATACGTGGTATTGGGCGTCACCACCGTGGTCGTCGATATCATTGTGATGATCGGTTACGCCACGCTGGCCACCAGAATTGCCGGTTGGGTCAAAGCCCCGAAGCAAATGCAGCTGCTGAACCGGATTTTCGGTTCTCTGTTTATGCTGGTTGGCGTATTGCTGGCCAGTGCGCGAAAAGTGTAAATCCCTGAAATGCAAAAAGGGTCCGGCAAATCACCGGACCCTTTTTTATGCAGAACGTTTTAATCAGCGATTTACGATCAGCGCAATGCCAAATCCTGCGAAAACCACACCCGCCACGCCGTCGATCCATTTCGCTAAACGCTGATAGCCACGACGCATTTTTGGCAGCGCAAACACCATCGCCACTAAAGAGAACCACGCCAGCGTTTCCACCACGATCAGCAGGAAGATACCCAGACGCTCGCCGCCGCTGACGCTGTCACCGACGAACATGGAAAACACGCTGCCGAAGTAAATCACGGCTTTCGGGTTCGAGAGGTTGGTCAGCAGGCCGCGCATAAAAGTCCGGCCACGCGCGGGCAGAACCACCGGCGTTTCATCGCCATTCTGCTTTTTAGCCCGTGCAGATTTCAGCAACTGCCAGCCCATCCAGCACAGATACAAGCCACCGCCGACGGTGATGATCTGGTGCAGCCACGCCATTTTTTGCAGAATTAAGTGTAAGCCCATCAGCGCAACCGCCGCCCAGACCAGCACACCCAGCGTAATACCAATCACACCCATCATAGCTTCTTTGCGTGAACGGCTGGCCGCCGTCTGCGAGACAAAGAAGAAGTCCGGCCCCGGACTCATCAGCGCGATCAGATGAACCATCGCAACCGTCAGGAATAGCATCAGCATGATTAACTCTCTGTTTTATGTGTAGGGAACTGAATTCTGTTACTCGTCGCCGTTATCGATATGGTCGCGGATCATCGTCATAAATGGCCGCCCGAATTTCTCGAGCTTACGCTGACCGACGCCGGTGATATCCAGCAAATCGCTCGGGCTGACGGGCAGATGTTCTGCCATTTCCAGCAGCGTCGTGTCATTGAAGACCACGTACGGCGGCACGTTATTTTCATCCGCCAGCGATTTACGCAGTTTGCGCAATTTGGCAAACAGCTTGTGATCGTAATTTCCGCCATAGGTTTTCTGGCGTGATGTGCTTTTAATTTTCAGCGTCTGGATACGCGGCACCGCCAGTTGCAACGGAATTTCGCCGCGCAATACCGGACGGGCAGATTCGGTCAGTTGTAGCGCCGAATGCATGGCGATGTTCTGAGTAATCAGCCCGAGATGGATCAGCTGGCGTACCACGCTGGTCCAGTGCTCATTGCTGTGCTCTTTACCGATGCCGTAGACGGTCAGTTTTTCGTGACCGTATTCGCGGATACGCTGGTTGTTCGAGCCGCGCAGCACTTCGACCACGTAACCCAAACCAAAGCGTTGCCCGACGCGCGCCACCACCGACAGCGCTTTTTGCGCGTCCAGCAGGCCGTCGTAGCGTTTTGGCGGGTCAAGGCAGACGTCGCAGTTGCCGCAAGCGTTCTGTTTGCCTTCACCAAAATAGTTAAGCAGTACCAGACGGCGGCAGGTCTGTGCCTCGGCAAATGCGTTCATCGCATTCAGTTTGTGGCGTTCCACATCCTGTTGCGCACCGGCCGGTTTTTCTTCCAGACAGCGGCGCAGCCACGCCATATCCGCCGGATCGTACAACAGCACCGCTTCGGCGGGCAGACCATCACGTCCTGCGCGCCCCGTTTCCTGATAGTAAGACTCGATGGTGCGCGGAATATCAAAGTGAACCACAAAACGGACGTTCGGTTTGTTGATGCCCATCCCGAATGCGACGGTCGCGACCACAATTTGCAGGTCATCGCGCTGGAACCCTTCCTGCACGCGGGCGCGGGTTTCGTTGTCCAGACCGGCGTGATACGCGCCGACGCTCAGCCCGCGGCTTTGCAGGCGTGCGGCGGTGTCTTCAACTTTGGCGCGGCTGTTGCAGTAAATAATGCCGCTTTTACCGCGCTGGTCCTGCACAAAACGGATCAGCTGATCGAGCGGTTTAAACTTTTCCACCAGCGTGTAACGGATGTTCGGGCGATCGAAGCTGCTGACCTGAATCAGCGGATCATTCAGTTCAAGCAGACGAACAATGTCGTTACGGGTGGCTTCATCGGCGGTCGCGGTCAGCGCGATCACCGGTAATTGCGGGTAGCGCAGCTTCAGCTGGCCGAGCGCGCGATATTCCGGACGGAAATCGTGGCCCCATTGGGAAATACAGTGGGCTTCATCAACGGCCAGCATGGCCGGATTCCACTGTTGCAGTTGTTCGAGGAAGTCGCCCATCATCAGGCGTTCCGGCGCGATATACAGCATTTTGATGCGGCCCGTACGGCAACCGGCCATCACTTCCTGCTGTTGCTCACGGGTTTGCGTGGAGTTCAGACAGCCCGCTTCAACGCCCGCCGCCATCAGCTGATCAACCTGATCTTTCATCAGCGAGATGAGCGGGGAAACGACCAGCGTCAGGCCGTCCATCACCAGCGCAGGGATTTGGTAGCACAGCGATTTACCGCCGCCGGTCGGCATCACAACCAGACAATCCCGGCCAGAAATGGCGGTATTGATGATAGTTTGCTGACCTGGTCTGAATTGCTGATAGCCGAAGGTATCGCGTAATACCTGATGAGCCAGCTCTTCTTTGTTTATCACTGCCGCCGTAGACACTCAATTCCCCAACTGTTCAAACCACCCGGCTAAACCCTAAAGCCGCCGGGGCTGTACTGCACCGACATAATATACCCTAAATAATTCAGGTTGCAGCCAAAGGGCATGCAACCTGAGTATGACGGATATTACATCATGTCGTTAAGCATGATACCGACACCGACGCGAGTTTGCTTGTGGTTGTAGTCGATTAACGATTCGCCGTAACCGCTGAACACCTGCGTATAGAAGCGAACGTGTTTGCTGATCGGATAGCTCCAGCCCGTTGTCGCGCCGCCGTAGCCGGTGTTCCAGTTGTAGCGGCTTTCGACGCTGAACACGCTGTCCCCGAGGGCATAACCGACTTTCAGACGGTAATACCCCATATATTTGGTGATGTCCGGATTATCGTCATTTTTGTCACTTTCCGGCAGGCGATACCAGGGTTTGACATCGACCTGCCAGTTGCCGTGTTGCGCCATAAAGCGCGCATAGACGCGGTTCCAGCTGCGCGAAGTCGGGTCTGAACGACCGTTGGAATCGTGATTCACGCCGTATTCGGCTTCGCGTAACGTCCAGCCCAGGAAGTCGTAATCCGTCGCCCAGGCCAGGAACAGTTGCGGCTCATAGTTAGTTTCGCGAAACGGTGAAGATTCGCCACGGTTGGAAAGCTGCCAGAACGATTTCTGCGTATAAGACGCGCCGAGCACCGAGTTATCCCCGGCGATACCGCGCCACAGCGGAAATGCCAGGCTCAGCTGGAACTCAACTTCATCGTGCTTGGCATTGTCCGCCCAGTCATAAGACTGAATGGCTTTTTTGTTAATATTGCTGGTGTCGGTATACAGCAAATAGTTTGATTCGTAGGGATAAAGCGTGAACGGGTTGTCGTGATCCTGCAACATACTGGCGATAATGCTGCCGCGAACGGCCGGTTTATCATGCACTTCCTGAATGGTGGCTTCAGCCGCATAGCTCAATGCTGGCAACGCCAGAATGGCGGCACCGACAGCCCAATTTTTACGCATTTTCCTTACCCTCGCCCTAAAATTTTAAAATGAGTTATTGTTTATTGGCCTGCTACCTGGCCGTTTTCCTGCTGACTTAAGTCCGGAAATCCAAAGCGGGACATTTTACACACAAATACATTTCTACATGACCACTGAATACATTTATCGGTCGCACTCTGGAATTCCCTTTCTCCCGCACCTAAAATCAACATCCCGTTAACTTTTTCGGCGAACATACGCGTCTTACATTTTCGTCAGGAATCACTCCATGTCTGCTTCATCCCTCAGCCACGAGGCTGCCCTGCAACTGATCGGCAATATTTTCGTTTATGACATGCCGTTTAACCGCGAACTTGGGCTCGAACTGAAACGCCTCGACCTTGATTACGCTGAGCTGAAATTTTCCAATCAGACCAAGCTGGTCGGTAACGCCGCACAAAAAATCTTACACGGTGGTGTGATTGCCGCGGTTCTGGACGTCGCCGCCGGGCTGGTGTGTGTGACCAGTTCTCTGATCCGCCGCGATAAACCCGATCATCCTTTGCTGGAAGCCGAGATGCGCCAGCGTTTATCAAAAATGGGCACCATTGACCTGCGCGTCGATTATCTGCGTCCGGGGCGCGGCGAGTTCTTCATCGCCTCCAGCAGCCTGATCCGCGCCGGGAACAAAGTTTCGGTCGCACGCGTGGATTTGCACAGCGACACAGGCGTTCATATCGCCACCACCACCGCCACGTACATGGTGGGCTGACGCTAAGCGCGTTGTGCTTTCGGCTGCATCAGAAGCGTAATCTGCGGCAATAAATCAGGTAAACTTGCGCTTCTTTTCTCTTCATCTTTTTCAGGTACCCACATGGACGCACACCGTACCCGGCAGGGCATTATTTTTGCCTTTGTTGCCTATCTGATCTGGGGGATCGCTCCGGCGTACTTCAAGCTCATCAAACAGGTTCCTGCTGATGAAATTCTGACGCACCGGGTGATCTGGTCATTCTTCTTCATGCTAGTGCTTCTGTCGGTCAGCCGCAGCTGGGGCGATGTCCGGCGGGTGTTCGCACAACCGAAGAAAGTCGGCATGTTACTGGTCACCGCGCTGCTTGTCGGTGGGAACTGGCTGATTTTCATCTGGGCCATTAACCATGACCACATTCTGGAAGCCAGTCTGGGCTATTTTATCAACCCGCTGGTCAACGTGGTGCTGGGGATGCTGTTTTTGCGGGAGCGATTCCGGAGTTTGCAATGGTTTGCCGTGGCGCTGGCCTTCGCCGGTGTTCTGGTGCAGGTCTGGATATTTGGCTCCGTGCCTGTTATAGCGATCGGGCTGTCGCTGACTTTCGCGTTCTACGGTTTGCTGCGTAAGAAAATTGGCGTCGATTCCCAGACCGGGATGCTGATTGAAACGCTGTGGTTGCTGCCGGTCGCGGCGATTTATCTGTTCTTTATCGCCCACAGCCCGACCAGTAACCTGGCGGCAAATCCGTGGTCGCTGGATTTACTCCTGATGGCCGCCGGGATCATTACCACGATCCCGCTGCTGTTCTTCACCGCCGCCGCAGCGCGCCTGAAGCTTTCAACGCTGGGCTTTTTCCAGTATCTCGGCCCGACGCTGATGTTCCTGCTGGCGGTGGTGTTCTACGGCGAGACCGTTCACCCTTCCCAGCTGATTACGTTCGGCTTTATCTGGGTCGGGCTGCTGTTCTTTATCGGCGATGCACTTTACACGCAAGGCCGGTTAAGACGAGGAAGAAGCGGGCACAGCGCTGCGTGATATAAAACGCGCCATCGCCGGGCCGGTCACGAGGATGGTGATCAGACGCAACGTCTGCATCGCCATCACAAAGCCCAAATCCGCATGACTTCCCGCTGCAATAATCGCGACGGTGTCCAGCCCTCCGGGGCTGGTCGCCAGATACGCCGTCAGCATATCTACATGCAGTAACTTCGTCAGCACCCACGCCATTCCCCCGCAAATCAGCATCAGGCCGATAATTGACGCAATCATCTGCGGCAATGTGCGCAGCGCCAGTTTGAAGATGGGCCGGGTGAACCGCAGGCCGACGCTCCAGCCAATCAGCGTGTACGCCATCGCCAGCAGCCATTCGGGCACTTCTAAAGTGACAGTGCCGGTTGAATGCAACACCGCGCCGACGACGGCAGGAAGCAGCAGCGCGCCGGAAGGAATACGCAAACGCGGCCCGAGCCAGACACCGGCCAGCGCCAGAAAAACGGTGGCGAAGAACCGCCAGGTCAGCGGCGGAAACCAGACGACGGCCGCCGCCAGCGACGCACTGTCGCCCATGCTCACACGTGCCACGAACGCCGCTGCCGTGGCAACGAACAACACCCGTAAATACTGCATGAACGCGACCAGACGAACGTCCGCGCCGAAATCACCGGCCATCGCCACCATTGCGCTGGCACCGCCGGGGGAAGAACCCCACGCGCCGGTCGGCCCCGGTAATTGACTGAACCGCACCAGCAGCCAGCCGGACAACCCGCTGGCCAGCAGCGTCGCCACGAGCACCATCAGCACCAGCGGCCAGTCATTCAGAAGCGGAGGTAAAATTGACGGCGAAAGGCTTTGCGCAATCATGCAGCCCAGCACGCCCTGCGAGATTTTGAAGAACAACGGATGAATGCGCACACTGGCGCCCAGTAGCCCCATCAGCACGCCGACAATCATCGGCCCGAGCAACAGCGCAGCCGGGACATGGAATGTCTGAAAAATAATACCGAGAATCAGCGAGGAAACGACGAGGATTATCCACTGGCCCGCCGGAGCCATCCTTTCCATCAACATGGCAGTTGGTCTGTTTTTTAAGAGAGTTCAGCGCTCTTTATTAACATATTTTAAACAGGAGAGGGAACCGCAAAGACACAACAAAGACGGAATCCCCCGTCGCGACAAGGCGCAAGAGGGGGATATTTTGTCTGACCGGTTATAGCCAGTTTTTACGTTTGAAGTACAGGTAAGGTGCCAGTCCGGCGAGGATCATCAGAGCAATCGCGCCCGGATAACCGAATGACCATTTCAGTTCCGGCATGAATTCGAAGTTCATCCCGTAGCTGGATGCCACCAGCGTTGGCGGCAGGAAGACGACCGAAACCACCGAGAAGATCTTGATGATGCGGTTCTGTTCGATGTTGATAAAGCCCATCGCCGCCTGCATCAGGAAGTTCACTTTCTGGAACAGAGATTCGTTGTGCGGCAACAGGGATTCGATATCGCGCAACACTTCACGCGCCTGTTCCAGCTGGCCCGCCGGCAGACGCGCTTTACGCACCAGGAAATTCAGTGCGCGCTGGGTATCCATCAGACACAACCGGACTTTCCAGCCGATATCTTCCAGCTCCGCCAGCGTGGAAAGCGCGGCGTCATATTCGTCGCCCTGATGCCCTTCCATGATCACGCGGCTGAGTTTTTCCAGATCGCTGTAGATATTTTCAATCTCATCCGCCAGCTGTTCGATTTTGGTTTCGAACAAATCCAGCAGCAGTTCATACGCGTTGCCGTCGACCAGTTTCTGGTTTCTGGCGCGCATACGGTAGAGACGAAACGCCGGTAATTCGCGCTCGCGCAGGGTATACAGACGCCCTTCGCGCACAGTAAAGGCGACGGTGCTGTTGCCCGCGTGGTCTTCAGCGTCTTCGTAATAGAAAAAGGAGTGAATGTGCAGGCCATCTTCATCTTCGAAGAAACGTGCGGAAGCCTCGATATCGTCCAGTTCAGGCCGTGTGGCCAGGCTTTGCCCTAATTCGCATTGAACGCGTTCGCGCTCTTGCTCATCAGGTTCAACCAAGTCGACCCACAATGAGGTTTTGAGATCGTCTGACTCGTCCAGCTCTAAACGGGATAAGCGGCTGTTTTCTAATTTAAAAGCACTCAGCATGTGCCCGTTCTCCCAATAAATACGGAAAGTGGACAACGCGTTGAAGCACAGAAAATCACGAGGTGAGAGGTGTCACCGGCGTAATTCAGACCAAATTCAGATCTGACTCACAGCGACAAAACGGGGGTCGCTGACAACCACTAAGGCCATCAGCAAAGAGGAGGGCCTTAGAAGTGGTACCTAATGAACAGGTTATTGAGCCAGTATCTACTGGGTGTGTCCAAGGCGCAGTTCCTCATTGATAATAGTGCGCGCATGTTACGCCGGGAATAAAAAGACTGTCAACCGCCAGTAAATCGATTCTGGCAACATTTATGCATAAATTTCAGGCATTGTTAGCAACGTTTCCCGGCTTATGTGCAGCCGTTTTTTTGGCTACACTCAGAGACCTGATTTCCCCACACTTTTCAGATGACCCTAATGATTAAGCAGATTAACCAAGACACGCTGTGCGACCTGATCACCAAAGCGGCTCACTCGCCAAGACTGCGTCAGAACCTGAATATGCATCCGGCACCGGAAGACGACGTTCAGCGTCTGGCGATCGCCATGGAACCGGGCACTTATGTGCGTATTCACCGCCATCCGCACACCTGGGAAATGCTGACAGCCCTGCGCGGACGCTTCCTGGTGCTGATTTATGATGCCAGCGGAAAAGTGACCGACCGTCTGTGGCTCGGCGCAGAAACCCGTCTGCTGGAAATCCCGGCCAATACCTGGCACAGCGTATTATCGCTTGATGAAGGCGGCGTAATCTTTGAAGTGAAGCACGGTGCGTACCAGCCGGTGCTGGAACAGGATTATCTGCCTGGCACTCCACCGGAAGGCGACGAACGCGTAAAAGCGACGCTGGAATGGTATGCGAAAGCGGAAGAAGGTGAGATTTTTGCCCTTTAGTTTTTAAGGTAACACCGGGCAAGCGTTAGCGGCGCAGGGATTTTGAGTGCGGACAGCGCACAGCAACCGGAGCGTACTCAAGTACGTGAGGATTGCGAGCACTGCCCAATCTCAAAAGCACCAGTAAGCTAGCTTGCTGCCTCGAGTTTCGCGTAGGCCGCAACAAGCCACTTGATCCCTTCTCCCGGGAACGCGACTTGCAGACGGCTGTGTTCGCCGCTGCCTTCCATATTGACGATGGTGCCTTCACCGAATTTAGGGTGATTAACGCGCTGGCCGAGTTTGAAACCGGTGTCACTGACGTTGGTCGGCGTGCCCATGCTGCGGTTGCTCATCGGGCGTGAAACGTTGGCGCGTAGCCGCACTTCTTCGACACAATCTTCCGGCAGCTCGCCGACAAAACGTGAAGGCCGGTGCGACACTTCTTTGCCATACAGACGGCGGGTTTCCGCATACGTCAGCGTCAGTTTTTGCATCGCGCGGGTCACGCCCACATACGCCAGACGACGTTCCTCTTCCAGACGCCCGCCCTCTTCCAGCGACATCTGGCTCGGGAACATGCCTTCTTCCATGCCGACGATAAAGACCTGCGGAAACTCCAGCCCTTTGGCCGAGTGAAGCGTCATCAGCTGCACCGCATCCTGATTCGCATCCGCCTGCCCTTCGCCCGCTTCGAGCGCGGCGTGGGATAAAAATGCCTGCAACGGCATCAGATCTTCGTCTTCATCCTGATAGCTGAACTGGCGCGTTGCCGTCACCAGTTCCTCTAAGTTTTCGATTCGTGCCTGACCTTTTTCACCTTTTTCCTGCTCATACATGATGAACAGTCCGGAATCTTTGATCACGCGGTCAGTCTGTACGTGCAGCGGCATATCCGCAGTTTCATGCGCCAGCGCGTCCACCAGTTCAGTAAAACGTTGCAGCGACGAAGCCGCACGGCCCGCGAGCACTTTGTCCTGTAACAGGGCGCGCGTCGCCTGCCACATGGTCATCTGACGGTCGCGCGCGGTCTGGCGAACCACATCCAGCGTACGGTCGCCGATGCCACGCGTTGGCGTGTTCACCACACGTTCAAACGCGGCATCGTCATTGCGGTTGGACATCAGACGCAGATACGCCAGCGCATCTTTGATTTCCTGACGATCGAAGAATCGCTGGCCGCCGTAAATGCGGTACGGCATCGCCATCTGCAATAATGCTTCTTCCAGCACGCGCGACTGGGCGTTGCTGCGGTACAAAATAGCGCAATCTTTCAGCACATTGCCGTTGTCCTGCCAGGTTTTAATCCGGCTGACCACAAAGCGCGACTCATCAAGTTCGTTGAACGCGCAGTACAGCGAAATCGGCTCGCCCGCGCCGTCTTCGGTCCACAGGTTTTTCCCCATACGACCGTTATTATTCTCAATCAGTGAGTTAGCAGCTTTCAGAATGGTGCTGGTGGAGCGGTAGTTTTGTTCCAGACGGATAGTTTCCGCATTCGGGAAATCTTTCAGGAAGCGCTGGATGTTTTCGACCTGCGCACCGCGCCAGCCGTAGATCGACTGGTCATCGTCGCCGACGATCATCACGTTATTGTTGTCGCCCGCCAGCAGACGGATCCACGCATACTGAATGCTGTTGGTGTCCTGGAATTCGTCCACCATCAGGTTGGTGAAACGCTCGCGGTAATGCTGAAGGATATGCGGCTTGTTCAGCCACAACTCGTGAGCGCGCAACAGTAATTCGGCGAAATCCACCAGCCCGGCGCGGTCACAGGCTTCCTGATACGCCTGATAAATGCGTAACCAGGTCGCTTCAATGGGATTGTTATAAGTTTCAACATGCTGCGGACGCAAACCTTCGTCTTTCTTGCCGTTGATGTACCACATCGCCTGCCGCGGCGGCCATTGTTTCTCGTCGATGTTCAGCGCCTTGATCAGGCGCTTAATCAGACGCATCTGGTCGTCGCTGTCTAAAATCTGGAAATCTTGCGGCAGATTGGCGTCGAGATGGTGCGCACGCAACAAACGGTGCGCCAGCCCGTGGAAAGTCCCGATCCACATGCCGCCCTGACTGGTACCGATCAGCTGATCAATACGGTGGCGCATTTCCGCTGCGGCTTTGTTGGTAAACGTCACCGCCATGATGGAATACGGCGAGCAATTTTCTACCGCCAGAAGCCATGCGATGCGGTGCACCAGCACGCGGGTTTTGCCACTGCCTGCCCCGGCCAGCACCAACAGATTGCTGCGCGGCGCGGCCACGGCTTCACGTTGTTTTTCATTCAGGCTGTCGAGCAGGTCAGAAACGTCCATAGGCACCGTTTGTCAGGATGAGAAAACATTCACGGGGTCTGTGCCGCCGTGAACGCTTTTCTACTGTGAATTTATACAGAGTAATTTAAGAAGGGATTATAGCAATGCTGTCAGCGATGCCAACTGCGAAATCTCAATATGCGGTAACAGACGGGCATCCTGAATGTGCATCAGGTCGCCTTCGCGCAGATTAATCCAGCATGACTGCATGCCGCAACGCACGGAACCGGCGACGTCGGTGATCAGATCATCACCCACGTGGAGAATTTGCTCCAGCGGTAAATCCAGTTTCATCGCCGCCTTTTTATACATGTCGGCATAAGGCTTGGCGCGGCCATGATCGCCGGCGCGTAACGTGAACTGGAAATACTGCGCCAGACCGCAGGCGTGCGGATCGGCGTTACCGTTGGTGATCGCTACCAGAGGCCAGCGTTCTGCCAGAGCCGCCAGCGCATCGTGGTTTTCCTGCGGAACATAAATACGGCTGCGCCATAAAGCGAAGGTTTCCATGGCAGCTTTCGTGCCCTGTTTTGCATCGCTTTCACCGAGACCCGCGCGGGTCATGGCCAGATGCACGGCCTGACGACGCCATTCCGTCACATCGTGATAAATCTCCGCGTCTTCGGCCAGCAGTTCGTTACGCATATCGCGGATAGCGCCCGGCGCCATATCCGCCAGCGCCGGATGGTAACCCTGAATAAATTTCAGCGTTTCAGAATCGGTACGGCGGATGACGTCATAATTGTCGTACAGCGTGTCGTCTAAATCGAAAGTGATCGCTTCAATGCGTTTCAGCGGACGATAGAACTTCATCAGGATTTTCCTCGTTTTGCGCGGGGATGCGCGGCGTCGTAAACCGTCGCCAGATGTTGAAAGTCGAGGTGGGTATAGATTTGCGTGGTGGACAGGTTGGCGTGGCCCAGTAATTCCTGTACTGCGCGCAAATCACCGCTGGATTCCAGCACGTGCGTCGCAAAAGAGTGGCGCAGTTTATGCGGGTGAATATGGCTGTTCACGCCCTGTTTCACACCCCACTCGGCAAAGCGTTTTTGTACGTTGCGGGCGGAAATCCGGTTGCCCTGACTCGACAGAAACATCGCGTCGTCCTTCGGGCCAAACAGGGCACGTCTTTCCAGCCAGTGTTCCAGCCAGGTCACCGCCGTTCGCCCGATCGGCACTTTGCGCTCTTTGCTCCCTTTCCCCAGAACACGCACTTCGCCTGAAGCCATATCAATATGCTTGCAGTCGATGCCCACCAGTTCGGATAAACGCAGCCCGCCACCGTACATCACTTCCAGCATCGCGCGATCACGCACGGAAAGCGGATCGTCGAGATCGATTTCCAGCAGTTTATTCACTTCATCGACGTCGAGATTTTTCGGCAGATGTTTTGGAGAACGCGGGGTGGAAATCCCTTTGGCAGGATTGGCGCTTAACACGCCCTGACGCACCAGCCAGTCGAGAAAACTGCGCAGCGAAGACATGCGCAAAGCCAGACTGGATGCGCCGAGACCGGCGCGTTTACTGCGGGCCAGCAACATACGCACTTTCGGCGCGTCAAGCTGTTGCCAGTGAGCAATACCAATCTCGCCTGCAATCACGATCAGGGCGTCTAACTGGCGGCTGTAATTGGTGGTCGTTAACGGGCTGAGCTGACGCTCGACGTGCAAATAACGCAGAAACGCCCCGACTGCGGGATACAGAGGCGATTCAGACGGGCTCATACCCGTTCAATCCAGCGTTCCAGCAGGCCGGGTAACATTTTGGCGAGCTGGTCGAGTAATACAGTGCCCATTCCCGGCTGATAGTGCTGCGGGTCGCGGCTGCTGAAAATCAGCACGCCCAGTTCGCCTTGCTCGCCCATCAGCGATAAGGCAACGGAACCGACGGCTTTGGCCTGCGGCAACAATAACAAAAGTTCAGGGCCGTTCAGGCCACCGAGATAATGCGGGGTTTCGCCCAGACGCTGAATGCGCATGGATTCAAAAGCACTGCGGCTGACGGCAAGGTGGGTGAAATCAGACGGCGCGCCGATACGCCAGCCTTCGCTGAACAGACGGACGTTCGCACCAGCCAGCCCCAGACTGCGCGCCCAGCGTTGCAGGCGGTTAAGCATATCCTGCAAACTGCTGGCGGCGGCCAGCGTGGCCTGAAGTTCGATCATGCGTCCGAACAACGATTCGTTGATCGACGCCTGTTCCATCAGCAATGTAATTTCTTCTTCGAGCTGAGCAATCTGATGACGCTGACGTCCGAGCTGCCACTCCACCAGCGAAGTGCTGCCTTTTACCGGGTGCGGAACGTGCATCTGTTCAACGCTGCGGGCATTGCGGATAAAGAAATCCGGGTTTTGCAGCAGGTATTGCATGACGCTGTCGTCGTCGAGCGCAATCACCGGTTCAATCTGGTCATCAAGATTGTTCATAGATGAATAAATCCGTCGTAAACGTGAGTGGCAGGTCCGGTCATATACAGCGGGTGACCCGGCCCTTTCCAGCGAATATCGAGGCTGCCTCCCGGCAGTTCCACCTGAACTTCTTCTGCAAGTAAACCTTGCTGAATTCCTACGGCAACCGCCGCACAGGCGCCGCTTCCGCATGCCTGTGTTTCGCCTGCTCCGCGCTCGTATACGCGAAGCTTGACGCTTTCCGGGCTGACAATCTGCATGAACCCGACGTTCACGCGCTCAGGAAAACGCTCGTGGCTTTCCAGCACCGGGCCGAGAATTTCGACTTCGGCCGTCAGAACATCCTCAACCTGCAATACGCAGTGCGGGTTTCCCATCGACACGACGCCGCAAAATACTGTGCGCTCTTCCGCACGCAGAATATAGGTCTTTTCCGGTTTTGCTGCACGGAAAGGCACCTGCTGCGGCTCGAAAACCGGCTCACCCATATTGACCTGAACTTCTTCATCTTCCGTGACAGTCAGCGTCATACGGCCAGTCTGCGTACTGACGCGAATGTCGCGTTTGTTCGTCAGACCTTTAATGCGGACAAAGCGGGCAAAACAGCGCGCACCGTTACCACATTGCGCCACTTCGCTGCCATCCGCGTTGAAAATACGGTAATGGAAGTCTAATTCGGGATCGTAAGGAGGCTCTACCACCAGCAGCTGGTCAAAACCCACGCCACGGTGACGATCGGACAAACGACGGATCAACTCAGGAGAGAAATAGACATTTTGAGTGACGGCGTCAACGACCATAAAATCGTTGCCCAGGCCGTGCATTTTGGAGAACTGCATAACTGACTCCGTTTACCGCTGGTCAAATCCAGTCGCGATGATCCCTTCATGATACGAACCGGCACAAAGCCGCCGGTACGCCGACACAAAGTGTTGATTAATCTCTGGAGTTCGTCGTGAGATCTTCGGGTGATACGCCTTTCTGCTGCGAAGAACCGTCGTTAGCAGTACCCGGTACATTGCTGGTTTTTTGCTTTGTGGCTTTTTCCGGTGGTGGGAAATACAGCGGCCCTTTCAGCCCGCAACCGGAGAGAGCAAATAATATCGTCGCGGCCAGAGACCAGCGTAAAACGTTTTTCATTTTATGAATGCCTGTAATTCATGCGACCAAGCTCTCTATCATCGCAGGTGGATCATGAAAAGCAACAGGAATCGATAAAACCCGCGGGCACATTTTTGGGATTTAAAGGGAAAGAAAGCCGGATATTCTGCCGCGTGTCCGCCAGAGGAACGCTTTTTCTAATGCAGCTGGAATTGCTGTTTCAGGCGGGAGGGTTCCGCGTCGCTTTCCGGGATAACGGCGCAGGTCGCAGATAACGCGTTGCTGCGAAATGGGATCACCTGGATACGGTCATCAAGGGTCACAATCTGATAGAACTGCGGCAGGTTGAAGTTGATGAAGCTCGAGCCGTAGGTGAAACGGTCATGTGAGGAAGAATAGAAGCGGCTGACGTCGCGCACCAGATCTTCTTTACTGCCTTCGCAGTGGTGATACACCTCGACGCGGTTCGATTCATCAAGAATATAGATGTTAAAGCCGATATCGTCGGCGCTGTCTTCGAAGAAGAACTGAATGATCCCTTCGCTCGCATAACCGTCAATGACCGCAGGCAGATGCGCCTGATCGGTCTGCAATTTCACCGACAAACCGTGCAGTTTGTTATTGGAAATGGCTCCGTAAAATTCGACGGCATTTTCCAGTTTCTGTACGGAAACGCTGAGACGCTCGAAGAACAGTCCCCAGGTCTGGCCGGAAACGCGTACCGCTTTGAAACGGCCAGGCTCCAGACGTTTGCTCGACAGGCGCAGCTCAATACACTCCGATACCAGTTGCTGAATGCGCGTGCGGATAAGCCCGCGCAAATGCTGGCTGTAGCAGAACACTTCCACCGATTCCGGCGGCGCGGCGTCCTGGTGCATTTTGCCCAGAATGGTTTTCAGCGCTTCCAGCACCGCCTGCTCGCCGCTGAAATGCAGCGTACGCACTTCATTCCACGAGTTGCGGTAAAGCAAATCAATGCTGCCGACCATGCATTCCTGATTCTGACCGAAGCTGAAAACGTCCAGTTTACGGAAATCAAAATGCACGACCTGATTACGGAATGCGGCAGTCGGATCGTGTTCGAGGTTAACGATAATCGCCAGATGGCGGATTTCGCACGGGCTGTACAACGCTTTTGGCGTCGGGGCAGGTAAACGTAGCGGGAAACTGTGGGACACATCCGCCACCAGTTCGCGCAGTTTGGCGATGTCACACAGGCTGCCACTTTTAATGTGCAGCCGCGTGGTCGATGTCAGCAGTCCGTTGAAATACGCCCACGCCACCAGTTTATTCAGATAACGGTTATATTCCAGCGGCTGATGGCTGACGATAGATTCCATCGACGGCGACTGGTTATACAGGTACCAGCCGGTGCGGTTCGCACGGCCAATCGGCACATGAATAAAGGTTAAATCGTTTTCGGACAGGTCAGGCGAAATCTGCGGATTCACCAGCGTGACTTTGCCCGGCAGTGCTTCGAATGCGGCGTACAACTTACGGGTCAGCACGCCGATATCCTGCGGGCTGGCGCTGACGCTTAAATTGTTGCGACGGGCAAAGCGGATCAGGTTGCGATAACTTTGCATCATGGCATCGAGCAGTTCGTTATGTGCTTCGCGCACGCGCTCGATTTTCCAGTTCGCCCGGTTGTCCAGGATCGCCAGACGCTCTTCATCCCAGCCCCATTCTGCCACCAGCTGGCTGAGAATTTCGCGACGCCAGCCCACCGACGCACGGGCGCGGGACAGCTTTTCGCAAACTTTTAAATAGAAACAACGGCGGACTAAATCGAGGCGGGTAAAATCTTCAATCTGGGTGAGGTAACGGGTCACGCGGTCGAGCATCATACAATAGGAATCAAGACCGAAGCAGACGATCTCACCCTGATGCAGGCGCTGTTTGATATCCATCGCCAGCAATTGTGTTTTCGGGTATTCCCACGAATAGGTTTCCAGCAGCAGCGTTTTCAGCACCGCTTTGTACGGCGAATCAATACTTTTATAGAGCTGCCAGAGGCTCGCGCCGAAATACTCTTCTGCCGACAGCGTACTGAGGCCGCCGAGATCGAGCCATTCGTTAGGCGTCAGCGCGCCCTGCGCATAAAGAGAAAGAACATATTCATCGTAATGCCCTTCTTCTTCGCCCGGCACCATGTTCCAGAGAATACGTTTCCCGGCCAGACGGACTGCCGTGCGGTAAAATTCGTCGAGCAATAAAATGTGCTGCGTTGAACCGCAGTCTTCACCACCCAGACTGCCGCTTTCATTGTGGCGGAAGCGGTTTTCATCAATCAGGAAGAAACTGACTTCAACGCCCAGCGACGCGGCCCATTTTTCTAACAGGCTGCCTTTTTGCTGTAAGCGGTTGCGTTCTTCGTTATCAAGCCAGGACTGGTGACATACCCAGATATCGAGATCTGAGCTTTGGCTTTGACCAATAGAGGAGGTGCTGCCCATCGAATACACGCCGGTAATCGGCAATTCGCCTTTCGCCAAAGGTTCGAGCGCGCTTCCCCATTTATCTTCGAGGTCATTTAAATAGGTGTTTTGGGATTCATCAGGCGTGAAAATACAGATACCATGCGGAACCTTACCTTCAAGGTATCCCGGCATCAGAGGGTGATGTTGATGTAGAAAGACAGGAAGCAGCTGATAGACCTGTTGAAACGCAGGGCCCATTGCTGCCAGTGCACGATCGACTCGTAACTGGTTGATCGCATCCAATCTTTGCTTCAATGTCTCGATGTAGAGGTACAAGACGTTTCGCCTGATTATACAGTGTCTGGAAATAACCCCGTTCCAAATCCGTCATTTATCGTAATGCTTATGCTTTGAACAACCGCGATTGTGCAAATAGTTGACGAATAATTGCTGGAAACGTGATCAATTTAACACCTTGCTGATTGACCGTAAAGAAAGTAACGCACCACAATTACTCTTCCGCTTCTCTGGATTTTACCGCCTGTTCCTGAATGGAACAAATGACCTTCATCATCGTTAACCCTCTTTTACGAATGCCTTCTTACGCTGACAGCTTTCTATTGTCAGTGGTAGGATGGTCGCAGAGACAGTTAAACGGTAACAAACATGTTAGACAAAATCATTCGAATTGCCACCCGGCAGAGCCCTCTGGCTTTGTGGCAGGCACAATATGTTCAAACCCGGCTGATGGCCTGTCACCCCGGTTTACAGGTGGAACTGGTCCCAATGGTGACGAAGGGAGATATCATTTTAGATACCCCTCTGGCCAAAGTGGGCGGCAAGGGTTTGTTCGTTAAAGAGCTTGAACTGGCCATGCTGGATGGACGCGCAGATATCGCCGTGCATTCCATGAAAGATGTACCGGTTGAATTCCCCGAAGGTCTCGGCCTGGTCACTATTTGCGAACGCGAAGATCCGCGCGATGCTTTCGTCTCCAATCATTACGCCAGTCTGGCCGACTTACCGCACGGCAGCATCGTCGGAACGTCCAGCCTGCGCCGCCAGTGCCAGCTGCGTCAGAAGCGTCCCGACCTGCAAATCCGCGATTTGCGCGGGAACGTCGGCACACGTTTATCCAAACTCGATAACGGCGAATACGATGCCATCATTCTGGCCGTTGCCGGGCTGAAACGTCTGGGTCTGGAAGACCGTATCCGCGCCGCCCTGACGCCGGAAGAATGTCTGCCCGCCGTCGGACAAGGCGCTGTCGGTATCGAATGTCGCCTAGATGACCAGATCACCCGCGATTTACTCGCGCCGCTGGCACACCGCGAAACCACGCTGCGCGTGCAGGCCGAACGCGCCATGAATATGCGCCTTGAAGGCGGATGTCAGGTGCCTATCGGCAGTTACGCCGAGCTGGAAGGTAATGAACTGTGGCTCCGTGCGCTGGTTGGGGCACCGGACGGCAGCCAGATGGTATGCGGCGAACGTCGCGGCCCTTCTGAAAATGCCGAAAGCATGGGTGTTGATCTGGCCGAAGAGTTGCTGGCCAATGGTGCCCGTGAAATTCTGCATGAGGTCTATCAGGGGAACGCCCCTAAATGACCATTCTGGTCACCCGCCCCTCTCCGGGAGGAGAAGCACTGGTCAGCCGGTTGCGCACTTTAGGCCGGGTGGCCTTCCATTCCCCGCTGATTGAATTTGCACCGGGGAACCAGCTCGCAATGTTGCCGAACCTGCTATCCTCATTAAATCAGCAGGATCTGGTGTTTGTACTCTCACAACATGCCGTGAATTACGCCGATCGCGCATTACGTCAGGCTGCGGTTCGCTGGCCGGACAACCTCAATTATTACGCGATTGGCCGAACCACCGGCCTGCTGTTTCACCGGGTCAGCAGCCTGCCTGTACTCTATCCGCAGGACGGTGAAACCAGCGAAATGCTGCTCAATCTTCCGACGCTGCGCCGCCTCGAAGGCAAAAAAGCGTTGATATTGCGCGGCAACGGCGGGCGTGAATTGCTGGCGGAAACGCTGACTGAACGGGGCGTCGACGTGACGTACTGCGAGTGCTATCAGCGCAGCCCGATTCATTACGATGCCAGCGAGCAAAGCGCCCAATGGCAACGCGCCGGAATTGACACGCTGGTGGTCACCAGCGGAGAAATGCTGCAACAGCTGTACCAGTTAGTTCCTGATTACTACCGAAATTCATGGTTACTGCGCTGTAATCTGGTGGTAGTCAGCGAACGTTTGGCAACCCTTGCCCGCCAGCTTGGCTGGAGCGCCATTCGGGTTGCCGATAATGCAGATAATGATGCGCTGATCCGCGCATTACAACTACCTGACTAAGGGATGTGCCAAAATGACGGAACAAAAAAATCCTTCCGCTGCGGATGATGAAGTGATGATCTCCGGCGCGGTTGAGAGCCCCCAGCCAGACGCCTCCGGCCGCGACCAGGAGCTGAAATCGTTGCGTAAAAAGCAGCGTACCGCGCCGGTGTTAGGCGCTATCGCGATTGTCTTAGTGATTGCGCTTGGCGCAGGCCTTTATTACCACGGTCATCAGCAATCGCTGGCTCAGGCGGCTTCCAACGAAGCGCTTTCTGAACAACTCGATGCCCTGCAAAAAACCCAGCAACAGGATAAACAGCAAATTGCTGCCCTGCTCGCTCAGCAGGACAAAACCCGGCAGGATGCCGAACGTCAGCAGGCGTCATTCGGCCGTCAGCTGAACGAATTGCAGGACAAAGTGGCAAGCATTTCCGGCAGCGATGCCAAAACCTGGTTACTGGCGCAAGCCGACTATCTGGTGAAACTCGCGGGTCGTAAACTCTGGAGCGATCAGGATGTCACGACTGCCGCCGCGCTGCTAAAAAGTGCTGATGCAAGCCTGGCTGATATGAACGATCCCAGCCTCATCGACGTTCGCCGCGCGCTGAACGAAGACGTCGGCAGTTTGTCCGCTGTGGCTCAGGTCGATTTCGACGGCATCATTCTGAAGCTGAATCAGCTGTCGAATCAGGTGGATAACCTGCGTCTGGCAGACAATGACACCGACGATTCGCCGATGGACAGCGACAGTTCCAGTTTGTCCGGCTCACTGGCCGAATGGCGTCAGAACCTGACCAAAAGCTGGCACAACTTTATGGATGACTTCATCACCATCCGCCGCCGTGATACCAGCGCAGAACCGCTGCTGGCGCCAAATCAGGATGTGTATCTGCGGGAAAATATCCGCTCGCGCCTGCTGATTGCCGCGCAAGCCGTTCCGCGCCATCAGGATGAAATCTACAAACAGTCGCTGGAAAGTGTATCGACCTGGGTTCGCGCCTACTTTGATACGTCAGATCCGTCGACCAAAGCTTTCCTTGAGGAACTGGACAACCTTAGCCAGCAATCCGTTTCGATGGATGTGCCGGATGAGCTGAAAAGCCAGCCGATGCTGGAAAAACTGATGCAGACCCGCGTGCGTAACCTGCTTCAGCAGCCCGCCGCCGCCACACAGGGGGAATAACGCATGTTACGAGTTTTCGTGCTGTTCCTGATTGTGTTTGCCGGGATCATCGTCGGCCCGATACTGGCCGGCCATCAGGGCTACGTTCTGATTCAGACGGACAATTACAACATTGAAACCAGCGTCACCGGCCTGGTCATCATGCTGATCGTCCTGATTCTGGTGCTGTTTTTCATCGAGTGGATCCTTCGCCGCGTTCTGCGCACTGGCGCACGGACATGCGGCTGGTTTGCCGGACGTAAAAGCTCCAAAGCACGTAAGCAGACCAAAGCCGCCATGCTGAAACTGGCGGAAGGCGATCATCGGCAGATGGAAAAATTACTGGCGCGTAATGCCGATCACGCCGATCAACCGGTGGTGAATTACCTGCTTGCCGCCGAAGCAGCGCAACAGCGTGGGGATGATATCCGCACAAATCAGTATCTTGAACGTGCGGCAGAAATTGCCGATACCGACCAGATGCCGGTGGACATCACCCGAGTCCGCATCCAGCTGGCGCAAGGTGAAATCCATGCTGCGCGCCACGGCGTTGACCGGTTGCTCGGGCAGTCGCCGCGCCATCCGGAAATTTTACGTCTGGCGGAACAGGCTTATCTTCGCACCGGCGCTTACGGTTCGCTGCTGGAAATTTTACCTTCCATGGCGAAAGCGGATATTCATACCGACGACGAACTGCGCGTTCTTCAGGAACAAGCGTATATCGGCATGATGAACCAGCTGATGGCAGAAGAAGGCAGCGACGGCCTCAAGCGCTGGTGGAAAGATCAGAGTCGCAAGACCCGCCATGAGGTGGCGTTGCAGGTCGCGATGGCGAAACACCTGATTGAATGCAACGATCAGGATCTGGCGCAGGAAGTGATCCTTGACGGCCTGAAACGCCAGTATGACGATCGTCTGGTCGCACTGATGCCTAAGCTGCGTTCCGGGAATCCGGAGCAACTGGAAAAAACGCTGTATCAGCTGATTAAACATAACGGTCCGTCGCCGCTGCTGAGCAGTACGCTGGGGCAGTTGCTGATGAAGCATGGCGAATGGCTGAAAGCGAGCGAGGCTTTCCGTGAAGCGCTGAAACAGCGTCCTGATGCTTACGATTACGCGTGGCTGGCTGATGCGCTGGATAAACTGCATAAACCGGCTGAAGCAGCAGAGATGCGCCGTGAAGGGCTGATGCTGACGCTCAATAACGATCAGCAGCTTTAAACAAAACCGGGCTTCACATTATGCAAAAGGCTCCTTCGGGAGCCTTTTTTACGCCTGGCGCAAATCGCACATAAAAAAACACCTGCAATATAAGCAGGTGTATAAAACAATCAGGTCCAGGACAACAGATGAGTGCCTCACTCAACGTTTTGCCTTCTGGTTGATAGCGCATCAGCGTTATCGGTCAGGATGACAATAGGCACTATAAATTGGCTCTGCATCATTCCCAGGTTTATGAAGCCGGAGCAAACATAATAGGTGGAATGAGCATCTACGGCGTGAATATTGCAGGAGGCGTGCCAGTATGGCAATAGTCGATGTGAAATTTTTAATCTCATTGAAAAGTAAGCGTTTTATTTTCCAGCTCAGCCAGAGTCAAAACGCTCCACGCTCAATAGCATTTCGCAACCACCTCAATCTGTCTCCGCTGAACGACAGCTAAAACCTTACCTGAGTGACTCTTTATTTATCAATAAGATAAATGTCTCAAGACAGAGACAGATAACAGGGGGAATGTCGTGAAACGGCTACATCGGGCAGGTAAGGGATTCGAGAAACAACAGACGAAAAAAAACCTGCTTTAAAAAGCAGGTTTCTTAAATGTGGTCGGCGAGAGAGGATTCGAACCTCCGACCCACTGGTCCCAAACCAGTTGCGCTACCAAGCTGCGCTACTCGCCGATGTCGTGCATCTTACTACTTTATGATGCTAACTGCATCATTTAAATGAATTTTGTGTGTGGTGCGAAGGGAGGGACTCGAACCCTCACATCCGAAGGACACTAACACCTGAAGCTAGCGCGTCTACCAATTCCGCCACCATCGCATGTCACAATCACAAAATCATTATTAGAGTGGGGTGGCTAATGGGGCTCGAACCCACGACAACTGGAATCACAATCCAGGGCTCTACCAACTGAGCTATAGCCACCATATCTCTAACTAACGTGAAATGTTTAATTCAACAATTCACCGCAACTCTAGCGCAAACTAATGGTGCGCCCGACAGGATTCGAACCTGAGACCTCTGCCTCCGGAGGGCAGCGCTCTATCCAGCTGAGCTACGGGCGCTTAGCGCCGTTGCGGGTGGGGATACTACGGTTTTAACGCCAAGCTGTCTAGTGCTTTTTATCAGAAATATTGCGTTTGATTACGCTTTATCCAATCCGCATTAAAAGTAAGCGCCTTCCCTTCCCCACCCATGACTTACGACGTTATTTTACCTTTTCCGCCGTAAGTGCAGCACGCTTATGCATGCCCAGGCCGAAGTATATCAGTGACACCGCCGCGATGAAAATACCGCCAACCAGCAGAGAAACCCGCGTATCCGGGTTAATTGCCATACCCACCAGCACACACGCCAGGAAAATCAGCGTCAGATAGTTGGTGTAAGGGAACAGCACAGATTTGAACGGATGGTTTTTCAGTTTCTCTTTATGCGCGTCACGAAAACGCAACTGGCTAATCAGCACAACAAACCACGGTACCATGCCCGGCAGCACGCTGGCGCTATAGACATAAACGAACACTTTCTCCGGATTCGGGATTACGTAGTTCAGGCATGAACCCACCAGCAGACATAAAATCGTAATCGCGATGCCATAAACCGGGACGCCGCTATTAGAAACCCGGCTCAGGAACGCAGGTAACTGGCGGTTCTTTGACAAGGCGTAAAGCATACGTCCGCAGCTGTACATGCCGCTGTTACAGCCCGAAAGGGCCGCCGTCAGTACCACAAAGTTGATGATACCGGCCGCAGAGGCAATACCAATTTTCGCAAAGGTTAAAACGAACGGACTGCCGTGCGTGCCCATTTCGTTCCACGGGAAAATCGTGATGATGACGAAAATCGCGCCCACGTAGAAAATCAGGATACGCCACAGGATATTATTGATGGCGCGCTTGAGCGTCACCTGCGGGTTCTTCGCTTCACCGGCGGTAATCCCCACCAGCTCAACGCCCTGATACGACGCCACGACAATACACAGCGCGAAGAGGAACCCTTTCCAGCCGCCAGCAAAGAAGCCGCCGTGCGCCGTCAGGTTTGCAAATCCCACCGGTTCGCCGTGATTACCAAAGCCGAAGAAAATCACAGCCAGCCCGACCACAATCATCACAATAATGGTGGTGATTTTGATCAGCGCAAACCAGAACTCCATTTCGCCATAAAGCTTAACGGCGGCCAGATTCGCCGACGCCACAATCGCCACGGCAATCAGTGCCGGGATCCACTGCGGCAGTTCCGGGAACCAGTATTGCGCGTAGACGCCGATCGCGGTGATTTCAGAAATCCCCACCGCTATCCACATAAACCAGTAGCTCCACGCCGTCAGATAGCCGTAATACGGCCCGAGATATTTGTGCGCGTAGACTGCAAACGAACCGGCAACCGGCTCAAGATGCAGCATTTCACCCATTGAACGCATGATAAAGAAGACAAAAACGCCCGCCAGAATATACGCAAGCAGTACCGACGGGCCCGCCCATTTGAGCGTACTCGCCGCGCCCATAAACAGCCCGACACCGATGGTGCCACCCAGTGCAATCAGCTCGATATGCCTCGCTTCAAGCCCCCGGTGTAGCCCACCTTTTTCTTCTTGATTCGCCATAGATCCTCAATTTCTCTGTATTTGTGTTTGCCTTTCGGAATGACCGAATTGTTATTTTTATTGTGATATTCCCCGCTGAAGGCGGAAAAACGGCGTTATGGTTTCGTATTTTTTAACGAGTTGCAAACCACAATTGAGAAAGATACGCATTGATAGACAAGACAGACTGCAAACGTAAGCAAGAGGAAGGCAAAAATGAGAGGTCGCTCGCCGCCCGGAGAAATTGGGGCGGCGAAGGTTTTAAGGCGGTCAGGATTTACAGACGGTTGGTGTAGTAATAGCGGACGAACTTCAGCAGTTTGAGCTGACGGCGTAAACGGCTGGGCTGCAAAATCAGGCGGTACAGCCATTCAAGCCCCAGCGTCTGCCAGAGTTTAGACGCGCGTTTTACGTGGCCGGTGAAAACGTCATACGTCCCGCCGATCCCCATATACAGCGCATCGGGATGAACCAGACGGCAATCGCGCATCAGGATTTCCTGTTTCGGCGACCCCATTGCGACTGTCACAATCGCCGCTCCGCTGGCTTTCACCCGTTCGAATAGCGCATCACGTTGTTCCGGCGTGAAATAACCGTTCTGACTGCCGACAATATTGACGTTCCAGCGCGCACGGAGTTTCTCTTCGGTTTGCTGAAGAATCTCGGGTTTACCGCCAATCAGAAACACCGGCGTTCCTTCGGCACCGGCGCGCTGCATCAGCCCTTCCCACAAATCAGCACCGGCGATGCGCGATATTTTCGCCCCGGGATACTTACGGCGAATGGCACGCACGATACTGATGCCGTCGGGATATTTGTATTCCGCCACTTTAATCAGCGCACTCATTTCCGGATTGCTTTCGATGGTCAGCACTTTCTCGGCATTCATCGCCACCAGCGAACCGGTTTTAACCTGATTATCGGCAAACAGATAATCAATAAAATGCGCCATATCGCGGAAGCCCCAGAGGCGGATCCCGCGGATATCATATTGTGGAACATTATTCTCAGAGTTCATTAAAATTCCTGCCAGAGTCAGGCTCCATGAGGTTTTTTCTGCGCGGCATTTTGACACGGATAAGCCCGGCGGCATCGAACATCCAGTACAGGAGTTTGGCGACGACCAGACATGCACCGAACACCAGGCAGAAAAACACCACCCGTGAGAAGAAGGAATCCACGCCTTCACGGGCCAGCACAATCATATTAAACACCGCACCAAAGCAGAAACTTTGCAAAATGGCGGCCTTATAAGGGTTCGCGTCCGCTTTCCCTTTTTCGTATAACCAGTCGAACCATTTCATGATCATGCCCACGGCGACGGCGCCCAGCGGAATAAACCACACGCCACCCATGACCACCAGAGAACCAATCAGGGTCGGGGAAATCGCCAGGCCGGAGTGATTATCGAGCACTTCCCAGGTGAAATAGTTGGCAGAATTGAGCACGATACCCGGACGGTCATGCCACAGCCAGGTCGGGATGAAAACGTAGAAATCACGCACAATCGGCGCAAGACCCTGGAAGCTGATTTTGTCGTAGTTCTGCAACAGCAGCCCCAGATTTTCCCACGGAGAAAACGTGTCGCGCGTCAGATACAGGAAAGTATAAATCGCTTCCGGGCCGCTGACGTTCAGGCCATAGCGTTTAAGCGCCAGCCAGAACATGCCGACAATCCCCAGCACGCCCGCCACCGCCAGCATCCACAGGCTGATCCAGCCGCGCACAATGCCGATAAACAAAAACAGCGCAAAAGCGATGATGATATTGGCGCGGGTTCCGCCGACGATAACGTACGTCAGGAAGCCAAAAGCCACGGTGCTGGCGAGGAAAAACAGCCAGCGACGGACATCCGGTTTGATGAAAAACACCACCAGCATCGCCGGAATAAAGAAGTAAAAGAAGCGTTTAAGCGCCACACCGGAGACATCGCTGGAGAAGATCTGGCTGTAGGATTTCAGCTTAAACAGCAAAAAACCGTTGTGCATGAAGAAGATGGAAACGGTGACGACTGCAATCAGCGCCAGCAGCATCCAGGTCAGATGGGTTTCGACCCGGTTCATGGTAAACAGTGGCCGTGAAGGGCCGTCGCGTTTAGCCTTCAGCCGCGTTTTGTAGCAAACGTAATAAATGCCATAGAAACAGGTCGCGGCCAGCATTGCCTGCAACAGGTTTTCCACCGGCACCACTTTGACGTCAAACTGGAAAACCAGCAGACAGGTCAGCGGAAAACCAAAGTAGAACGTCAGCAGATACAGTAACGAAAATAAGACGTTAAAGTTGAAACGCACGCGCCGGAACTCTTTGTACGTCAGCGTGAGAATAAACAGCAGCGACAGCACGTAAACGACGGTCAGGCCGCCTAATTGTGCCAGCGTCATGACGTTTCTCCCGCCGCGAGCAGTAATGCCTGCTGCCAGCCCGAAATATAGTTCGGATTAAAGAAGGCGATGTTTTTACGATCGGCATTCAGTAACTGACGCCGCGCCTCAGCGACCACTTTTTCATCCAGCGTATCACCGTAGAAAAGCACCGGCAGATGCTGCTCGGCCAGATCCTGCCAGAAAGGATTCTGACGGCTGACGACAAACGGCACGCCGAACTGAATCAGAAGGCATTGCGTCCCGATACCCTGCTGACGGTCGAAAATAAAATAGCCCAGCGAGCAGCGACGCAACACATTCAGATAATCGTCGAACGCCATGGCGCCGGTCATCAGGTCAACATTTTCGGGCGCAAACAGCGTTAATGCCTCGGTGCGAACCTGCTCAATGTAAGTCTGATTATCCGCCGGGTATCCCATCGGGATAATCACGCGGATACCGCTACCGAACTGCTGATGCAGCGAACGCAGTGCTTCAATGTGGCGGTTACTGCGGTCACCGGAATTCCCCACCAGCACCGTCATCGGCCCTTCAGGTTCAGGCAGATCAGCGGGTTGGGTCAGCGCCGGATCCATCCGCGTCGGAAAATACAGTAAAGAAGACGGCGTACGCGGGTATCGCTGATGGAAATGAATCAGATCGCCGCGCGTGGCAAAGACATGCCCGATACGTCCCTGCGCCAGGCGGCGCATGAAATAAAACAGGCGAAATTTCAGGCCTCCGGCAGATTCATACAAATCTGCACCCCAGATATGCCAGCTCGCCTGCGAGGCTTTGATTTTGCCCGTCAGCAGCGCCAGCCAGAGGGTGGGATTAAATTGCCCGTGGAAGAAAAAGTGGTGCGTCCGGTCCTGCGCACGGGAAATCACCGCCGCCGCCAGAGTTTTTTTGTCCGGATAAACCCGAATGTCCAGGCGCGTAAACTCAGCAAACGCCGAAGCATCCGCCGCCGCGACCATAAAATGACAAATCCGCTTTTCAGGCGTGCATTCAGCCAGCACGTCGTTGAAAAAGCGCAGTACGGTTACATTATGATGAGGGATGTCAGATCCCAAAACGTGAATCAGCGTTGTCATGCTCGTCTACGATAGATAACAAATACAGTGCAGCACGCGGCAAAATAGACGATATACGTCGCCATATACGCCTGCGCGGCGCCCAGAGAACCGTGAATCGGGATCAGCCAGTGTGAGAAACCGGTCAGCAGCGCGAACTGACTGATTTCTGTCAGCACATAAAAGCGCAGAGACGCGCGAGCGATCACCAGATACCCAAAAACATACGAGCCGACTTTCAGTACATCGCCCACCAGTTGCCAGGCAAACAAATCGCGCATCGCGATAAATTGTTTTGAAAACAACAGCCAGATAGCAAAATCGCGCAGTAACCAGACCGTGAAACTGACCGCGGCCACGGCGGGGATGACAAATTTCAGCGACTTCACGATTTCGCGGGAAATATCCCGTTTATCAGTCAGCCGGGATAATGTGGGCAACAAATACACGCTGAATGAGGCGGTAATAAACTGCAGGTAAGCATCCGAAATACTGCTGACGCCCTGCCAGATCCCCACATCTTTCCAGCTGTAATGTTCAGCCAGCAGATTTCGCATCATCACATACGCCACCGGGATCGTGACGGAAGTGATCAGCGCCATCAGCGTAAATTTACCGAGATGGCTGGCAATAAAACGATCCCAGCCCGGCTTTAAGTATTCCAGCGGAAAGGATTTGCGCTTCCACAACATGCCAGCCGCGGGCAGGATAACCAGCGCAGGCACCAGCGCCAGACCGGCCAGCGCGCCTTCGTAACCACCCAGTTTGAAGCACGCCAGATAAGCGACTAACCCAATCAGGCTTCCGCCAATCACCGCCAGCGCGTTACCTATCGCATCGCGATACCCTTTCAGGATCGCCTGAAAATAGTTGGCATAGGCGATACCCATCTGGATAAAGGCTACGGCGCGGACGACCGCCTGATAGCGCTCATGCCCGAACAGACCGGTACTGATCGGCCCGGCAAGCAGCAGAAATATCGCCGCCAGCAGCGTGGAGAAACCTAAAATCAGCGATGACGATGTCCCGAGCACGGCTTGAAGACGCTCTGGATTATCATGGTGTTCGGCGACATATTTGGTGACGCCGTTGAAGATCCCGGCACCGGACAACACGCCCAACACCGTGACCATCTGACGGAAATTCCCCGCCTGCCCCACGCCTTCCGGCCCGAACGCCACGGCCAGCAGTTTGACCACCAGCAATCCGGCGCCAATTTTAATCAGCGTGGAACCGGCGGTCCAGACTGACGCTTTTGCCAGCGACATATCAGGCGAAGTATTGCAGCATGGCCGCAATCACAGTGCGCTGTGTGTCGTCGGCCATGTTATAGAACAACGGCAGGCGCACCAGACGCTCACTTTCCTGCGTGGTAAAGCGGTCGGTGCCAGAGAAACGCCCGAAGTTTTCGCCAGCCGGACAGGCATGCAGCGGAATGTAATGGAATACGGTGAGGATATCGGCCGCTTTCATATGACGGATGAACGCATCGCGATCTTCGATATCGTTCAGGCGAACATAGAACATGTGTGCGTTTTGCACACATTCCTGCGGGATTGCCGGAAGCTGGATACGACCCGCATCGGCCAGATCCTGCAAGGCTTCGTAATACTGATTCCAGATAGCCAGACGGCGCTGATTAATTTTTTCAGCGGCATCCAGATTTCCCCACAAATACGCGGCCTGCAAATCAGACATCAGATAGCTGGAGCCAATATCGCGCCAGGTATATTTATCCACCTGCCCGCGGAAGAACTGGCTGCGGTTGGTGCCTTTTTCGCGAATGATTTCAGCACGATCAATCAGCGCCGGATCGTTGATCAGCGTCGCACCACCTTCGCCGCCTGCGGTGTAGTTTTTCGTTTCGTGGAAACTGAAACAGCCGATATGGCCGATCGTTCCCAGCGCTTTGCCTTTGTAAGTCGACATCACGCCCTGCGCGGCATCTTCCACCACAAACAGGTGATGCTTTTCGGCCAGCGCCATGATGGTGTCCATTTCACAGGCCACGCCTGCGTAATGAACCGGCACAATCACTTTGGTTTTAGCCGTAATCGCCGCTTCAATCAGGGTTTCATCGATATTCATGGTGTCCGGGCGGACATCCACAAAGACGATTTTCGCGCCACGCAGAACAAACGCATTGGCGGTCGAGACGAACGTGAAGCTCGGCATAATCACTTCATCGCCCGGCTGGATATCAAGCAGCAATGCGGCCATTTCCAGCGACGCCGTGCAGGACGGCGTCAGCAATACTTTCGGGCAGTTGAAATGCTGTTCAAACCATTTCTGGCAGCGCAGCGTGAATCCGCCATCGCCGCAAAGTTTGCCGCTGCTCATCGCCTCGCGCATGAAATCAATTTCAGTGCCAACAATCGGCGGCGCATTAAAAGGGATCATCGTTTCACCTGTACAGCCAGTACGCCGTGCGCGTGACTTTGCCACCGCTGGCGAGATAAAGGTTTAAAGCCGGAAGGTTGCCGGTTTGTGTCGCGACGTGCAGACGCGAAACGCCCTGACCGGCACACCATTGTTTCGCAGCCGCCATTAATGTCTTGCCCACTCCCCGCCCCTGACATTCAGGTCTGACGGCCAGCAGGCCAATTCTTGCTTCGCCATTGGCTAACTGACGCAGCGTCACAAATCCGCTCGCGTCATCGGCCCACAGGCAAAGATGGTCGAATGTGCCCAGCACTGCTTTTTCCGCCCACATCGCGTAAAACCGTGCGCTGTCATCCGGCTGATACCACGGCGACCGAAAACGGCTCAGGCGAAACGCCTGACGGACGATCATCACCACGTTAGCAATATCTTCCGGCACCGCCAGACGCCCGGCGGGCAACGCGATATCCTGCGCTCTCACCGCGACGCACACATCGGTTTCACCTTCGGCCAGACGAAAGCCGAGCGCGGACAGCGCATCCAGCATTTCGGTCTGATCCGCGTCCACTTTTGCCTGCACCAGCGCATATTGCGCCAGCGCTTCAGGCGTTACGACGGTTTCCGCCGACGCATCCAGGCTCAATTTGGCACTGCGCAACTGGAAGAAATCGCTCTCCCAGTCGAGCGGTTCAATATTGCCGTGGACGGGCAGGCTCAACGCCACACACCTTTGGTATCCACGATCCAGGACTGGCGGATCGTGCTGGCCGGGATCGCCTTGAACGAGGTGTGATCAACCAGCATCACCAGAAGATCCGCGTCTTTCAGGGCATCATCCAGAGAATGCAGTGTCACTTTTTCTGCCAGCGGCGCCGGAAGCTGATGAACATTCGGTTCAACGGCCCAGGTCTCGCCTGCATGCCAGTCGGCAATCAGATGGGTGACTTCCACGGCCGGGCTTTCGCGCAGGTCGTCAATATTCGGTTTAAACGCCAGACCAAAGCAGGCGATTTTGATTTCGGAAGCGCGCTTGCCGGTGGTGGTCAGGCAATCTGCCAGCGCGGCCTTCACGCGATCAACCACCCAGTGCGGTTTGCTGTCGTTCACTTCACGCGCCGTACGGATAATCCGCGCCAGTTCAGGATTCTGCGCCACAATAAACCACGGATCGATTGCAATACAGTGGCCGCCTACGCCCGGTCCAGGTTGCAAAATATTTACGCGCGGATGGCGGTTTGCCAGGCTGATCAGCTCCCAGACATTAATGCCCTGCGCATCACAAATCAGCGACAGCTCATTAGCAAAAGCGATGTTGACGTCACGGAAGCTGTTTTCGGTCAGCTTGCACATTTCCGCCGTACGCGAATTCGTAACCACACATTCCCCTTTCAGGAAAATGTTGTACAAATCACTGGCGCGCTGCGAGCACACGGAGGTCATCCCGCCAATCACGCGGTCATTTTTGATCAGCTCGACCATCACCTGGCCCGGCAAAACGCGTTCAGGGCAGTAGGCAATATTGATATCCGCCTGTTCACCCACCTGTTGCGGGAAGCTCAGATCCGGGCGGACCTCTGCCAGCCATGCTGCCATCTGTTCTGTCGCGCCGACCGGAGACGTGGATTCCAGAATGATCAGGTCACCCTTTTTGAGTACCGGCGCCAGAGAGCGCGCGGCGGATTCCACGTATTTCATATCCGGCAGATGATCGCCCATAAAAGGCGTAGGCACGGCAATCAGAAAAGCATCCGCAGGTTCGGGCTGAGTGACGGCGCGGAGGAAACCGTCTTCTACCGCCTGTTTTACCAGCGTGTCGAGATCGGGTTCAACGATATGAATGGCGCCATGGTTAATAGTCTCAACCGCGTGCTGATTGATGTCCACACCCACGACTTTTTTCTGGCGTGAGGCAAAAGCGGCAGCGGTAGGCAGCCCGATATAACCCAGTCCGATAACAGAAATGGAATTGAAACTCAAAGTGATACCCAATGTTTTTTTAATGCATCCAAAATATGGCGGCATGCATGCCCGTCACCGTAAGGATTGTGCGCCCGACTCATGCTGTTGTATTCACTTTTATCCGTCAGCAGGCGATTCACTTCCTCTATTATTTTAGCGGGATCTGTCCCAACCAATCGGACCGTTCCGGCATCAACAGCTTCCGGACGCTCTGTGGTTTCGCGCATCACCAGCACCGGTTTGCCCAGAGAAGGGGCTTCTTCCTGCACGCCACCGGAATCCGTCAGGATTAGATAAGCTTTATCCATTAGATAAACGAAAGGCAGATAGTCCTGAGGAGCAATCAGGGCAATGTTATCAATACCTTGCAAGATGCGGTTTACTGGCTCGCTAACATTAGGGTTAAGATGGACAGGATAAACAATTTGTACATCAGGATGTTGGCGGGCGATTTCACCTAGTGCAGAGCAAATCCTTTCAAAACCTTTCCCAAAGCTTTCTCGACGATGGCCGGTCACTAAAACAAGTTTTTTGTTAGGATCAAGAAATTTATAGTTTTCAGCCAGCTTTTGAGAAAATACTTCGTCATTATTCAGGCGGTCGCGTACCCACAATAAACCATCAATGACTGTATTTCCGGTGATGAAAATGTTCTGAGAGGAAATATTTTCCCTTTGTAAATTGGCACACGCATTTTTGGTTGGAGCAAAATGCCATTTAGCTAAGTGACCAGTTAAGAGGCGGTTACCCTCTTCGGGCCAGGGAGAAGTCAAATCACCTGTGCGTAATCCTGCCTCAACGTGGCCAACTGGAATTTGATTATAAAAGGCGGCAATACTTGCAGATAAGGTAGTTGTGGTATCTCCATGCACCAGGACAAGATCAGGTTTAAATTCATCCAGTATAGGCTTCAGTCCGGTCAGTATCCGACAGGTGATTTCGGTCAGCCCTTGCCCCGGCTTCATAATATTAAGATCATAATCAGGGGTGATTTCAAAGAGTCGCAAAACCTGATCAAGCATTTCACGGTGCTGAGCCGTGACACAAACCCTAGATTCAAATGCCGGATCCTGCGACAAAGCAAGCACCAGCGGCGCCATTTTAATGGCCTCAGGACGAGTACCAAAAATCGTTAACACTTTCACAATGTGTTTCTCTTCTTTTTACGGCGAGCCAGGGCAACTCCTGCCCCGATTAGACCACCGACAATCCCCCACATGATCATCAGGAACACACGGCGCGGGCTGTCACGTTTTACAGGTTCTTCAGGCGTTCTGAGGTAACGGTAAGTCTGGAATTTCGCGGTCAGCGTCGGGCCCACATTCAGCGTCGACAGCATGGCGCGGTTCTGGTCGTAATCCAGATCATAGCCCGGCCCGGAAGCCTGTAATAATTCCAGGCGCGCTTTCAACATAGGCACTCCCAGCAGGAACATGTCGGAATCCGGCAGCTCTTCGGCTGGTGTGTCCGTCACGCTTTTGGTGATGTTTTGCTGCTGGGCGATTTTCAGCGCCTGCTCGGTGTTATTCACCGTGCGTTTGAAAATGCTTTGCGCCACTTCTTCCTGGCGTTTGACCTGCGCTTTCATCGACTGAGTTCGGGCAGCCCACGCACCCTGCAACTCATCGTAAAGATGCTGCGCGGCGCGCTGGCTGGCGAAATTAACATACTGGCGCAGCAGTTTGTTGGCATCAGCGGCATCTTCCGCCGTCAGTTTCACAATGTCGTTCGGGACTTTCATTGCATCGCGCGGTGTGAACTGAATATCGTTAATCAGATCATCGAGCAAAACGGCATCCGCGCGCGCATCATTTTCCAGGCGCTGCTTGTAATAAGGGCTTTGCAGCCAGAAATCACGACGTGTGTCGTAAGCGGCCAGCTGCATCACAAATTCATTATAGGATTCATCAGAGATCGGCGGACGACCGGTATCCGACGGTAACGCAGTGCGCACATCCAGATTACGCAGGAACTGCGCTTGCGAGAAATAAGACGAGAGATTGTTCACGGTAGGACGGTCGGTTATGGCCGTCGAGCTCCACTCTTGTTTCATCAGATAAGAGGAGCCCAAAGCCACTAACGCGAACAGTATTGCCAGGCCCGCAATCCAAAATTTACCTTTCCATAAGGTGCAGCACAAACCACGAATATCGAGTTCATTTTCGATGTCACGATCATTCTGGTTTCTTATCATTTCTGGTTTATCCACAGCCAGTATGCCCTTGTGTAAAAGATAAATTATTGAGGAGATGAACGGCGCAAACGCCTTTTAAGACGTTTGATAAACCGGGCCACGCGCCAGGCGTGCTTGATGCAAACGCCGTACAACAGGAAAGCGACAAAGAATAAAGCCAGCATGACCCATTCAGGCACGAAAGGCAGATGTTCACCAATCACGCCAACCGCCGCCAAAAGTGCAGCGGCCACGGTAATCAGCATAAAGGCCTGACGGGAAGTAAAACCGGCGCGCATGATCAAATGATGAATGTGCTGACGATCGGCAGAAAACGGACTCATGCCTTTGCGCAGACGGCGGTACATGATGGCAACCATGTCCATCAGAGGGATTGCGATAAGCCAGAGCGCGGTTACCGGATTCATCGGATGCGTTTCGCCCTGCGTGCTTTGCAGCAGGATCCAGATCACCGTAAAACCAATCAGCGTACTACCCGCATCGCCCATGAACACTTTATATCGGGGGCCGAAGACGCCCAGATTGAGCAGGATATAAGGCAGGATGGCGGCAATCATGGCAAAGCACCAGAGCGCCAGCTCCATGTGCCCGCTGCCATACATAATGATGCCCAGAGAACCGAAACTGACGCAGGATAATCCGCCCAGCAGTCCGTCGATACCATCCACCATATTAAAGGCGTTGATCGCCGCCCAGACGGCAAACAGGGTCACCAGATAGCCGAACGGCCCCAGTGCCATTTCCCATGGACCGATAAGATGCCCGAGATTACGCAGCGTAAGATTCGCGAAGCTCATCATCGCTACGGCCACCACGGCCTGCACCATCGCGCGGGTTTTTACACTGATATCGAAACGATCATCGAGCGCGCCGACCAGCACCAGCAAGCCCGCGCAGGCGAGATAAAGGTTGCCATGGGGAATGACATAGCTGGTGATAAGAAAGGCGAAACAAACCCCTGCATACACAGAAATACCGCCGACCAGCGGGATCAAACCCTGATGGCGTTTGCGAAAATTGGGTTTATCTACGAGTCCGATTTTATTCGCCACCCTCCGGGCAACGAACAGAAACAGGAATGAAAATACGAAAACAATGGCAAGCTCAGTACTCATATTGAGTAAATTCACAGTTAAGAGATCTCTTCTGCAAAAATAAGGTGCGTGGAATCGAGAGCATCATAAACCTCACAGCCTTAAATCAAATCCTATGGTGACAGTTATGGTTTTGTCTCAGGCAAGACCTTATCTGTTGCCATTTCTTGGGCAGTAAACCGATAAAATAAAGAAAGGGCACTGGAAAAACCATCAGCTATTATCCGAATAGTCTGACAATTTCACCAAAGTAGCATTATGGTAGCTACCAAAAGCAAAAAACGCCACGGCTTAGCGTGGCGTTAGTTTGAGTTTTACACCAAATTACGAACGTTTCATCATATCGAAGAAGTCGTCATTGGTTTTCGTCATGGCGAGTTTGTTGATGAGGAATTCCATTGCATCAATCTCACCCATCGGGTGAATGATTTTGCGCAGGATCCACATCTTCTGAAGTTCTTCTGACGTGGTCAGGAGCTCTTCTTTACGGGTACCAGAACGGTTGTAATCAATCGCAGGGAATACGCGTTTCTCAGCAATTTTACGCGCCAGATGCAATTCCATGTTGCCGGTACCTTTGAATTCTTCATAGATAACTTCATCCATTTTAGAACCGGTATCGACCAGCGCAGTAGCGATGATGGTCAGACTTCCGCCCTCTTCCACGTTACGTGCTGCACCGAAGAAACGTTTTGGACGGTGTAAGGCGTTAGCATCCACACCACCGGTCAGAACTTTGCCTGATGACGGAACCACGGTGTTGTAAGCACGTGCAAGACGGGTAATGGAGTCCAGCAGGATGATGACGTCTTTCTTGTGTTCAACCAGGCGTTTAGCTTTTTCGATGACCATTTCAGCCACCTGAACGTGACGGGATGCCGGCTCATCAAAGGTAGAAGCGATAACTTCACCTTTAACCAGACGCTGCATCTCGGTCACTTCTTCCGGACGTTCGTCAATCAGCAGAACCATCAGCACACAGTCAGGATGGTTGTACGCAATGCTTGTTGCGATGTTTTGCAGCAGCATGGTTTTACCCGCTTTCGGCGGAGCAACAATCAGACCACGCTGGCCGCGGCCAATCGGAGAGGCCAGATCCAGTACACGTGCGGTTAAATCTTCTGTTGAACCATTACCACGTTCCATACGCAGACGGGAATTTGCATGCAGAGGGGTTAAGTTTTCGAACAGGATTTTGCTGCGGGCGTTTTCTGGTTTGTCGTAGTTAACTTCGTTAACTTTCAACAGGGCAAAATAACGTTCACCTTCTTTAGGTGGGCGGATTTTACCGGAAATGGTGTCGCCAGTGCGAAGGTTGAAGCGGCGAATTTGGCTTGGAGATACGTAGATGTCGTCGGGGCCTGCGAGGTAGGAACTGTCTCCGGAGCGGAGGAAACCAAATCCATCCTGCAATATCTCCAGTACGCCATCACCGAAGATGTCTTCTCCGCTTTTCGCATGCTGCTTCAATATTGAAAAGATAATGTCTTGCTTGCGCATGCGGGCCTGGTTTTCCAGCCCCATATTTTCGCCGAGTGCAATCAGGTCAGAGACCGGCGTATTCTTTAATTCGGTAAGATTCATAATGGTGGGTTCTTAAACTCGGGGTATGTCTCGAACATCTGTCGTGAATGGGTATGGCAGGGTCATCCATGCCTGTTTATTGTCTGACACTTCAAATCACAGCTTTGAAATCCAGCCGCAGGCAGTCGCTCGCGGGCGATATTCTAGAGGGGCAATGATATTGAAGGTGTCTTAAAGCCGATTTTTGTTAAAACCGTTAGATGGTCAAGCACAGCGCCAGTTCAATTTAATTATTATTCAAAGAAACTTTATAGGCAGATGTTTTTGACACAACAGAGTAAAACGTAAGAATCAAACTACAGGTAAGCTCTATTTGCAGTAAGCGTAAACTTAGCACGCTTCTTGACAGGCGTCTAGCGGACAATGTGAAAAACACGGCAGCCCGCTAAACACCTGGCTTTGGTCATCCCGACCGATTACAGATTAGCTGTTAAGAACTCTTTCAGCTGACCTTTCGACAGTGCGCCAACTTTAGTTGCTGCGACTTCGCCGCCTTTAAATAACAGCAGGGTAGGAATACCACGGATGCCGTATTTAGGTGCAGTACCTGGGTTTTCATCGATGTTCAGCTTCGCGATGGTCAGCTTGCCTTCGAACTCAGTGGCAATTTCATCCAGAATCGGAGCGATCATTTTACAAGGACCACACCACTCTGCCCAGAAATCGACCAGCACCAGCCCTTCGGCTTTCAATACGTCGTTGTCGAAACTGTCATCGGTCAGGTGAATAATTTTATCGCTCATGTTCTACTCCAAAGGATTATCTTTACCTTGTTGATGTAGCATTAACCAACAGTAGGTTGACTTTATTTCACCGGATACGCTTTCGTAAAGCAATAGTTAGCTGATATTCTACCACACTATGAGCAAAACACACTTGACCGAACAGAAGTTTTCCGACTTCGCCCTGCACCCGCTGGCAGTTGAAGCCCTTGAAAAGAAAGGGTTCCATTACTGTACGCCTATTCAGGCATTGGCATTGCCGATCACGCTCGCTGGGCGTGATGTTGCAGGTCAGGCGCAAACCGGTACCGGCAAGACGCTGGCTTTTCTGGCGTCTACTTTCCATTATCTGCTTTCTCACCCTGCTGCGGAAGGTCGTCAGACTAACCAGCCGCGTGCCTTGATCATGGCACCTACGCGTGAACTCGCGGTGCAGATCCACTCCGACGCCGAAGCATTATCTGAATCTACCGGGCTGAAATTAGGTCTGGCCTATGGCGGCGACGGTTACGACAAACAGCTTAAAGTGCTGGAAAGCGGCGTGGACATCCTCATCGGAACCACTGGCCGTTTAATCGATTACACCAAACAGAACCACATCGACCTGGGCGCGATTCAGGTGGTGGTGCTGGATGAAGCAGACCGCATGTTCGATCTGGGCTTCATCAAAGATATCCGCTGGATCTTCCGCCGGATGCCACCTGCGACTCAACGCCTCAACATGCTGTTCTCAGCAACCCTTTCCTATCGTGTGAAAGAACTGGCGTTCGAAAACATGAATAATGCCGAGTCGATTGAGATCGAACCGGAGCAAAAAACGGGGCACCGCATTAAAGAAGAACTCTTCTACCCTTCGAATGAAGAGAAAATGCGCCTGTTACAGACGCTGATTGAAGAAGAATGGCCAGACCGTTGCATCATTTTTGCTAACACTAAACACCGCTGTGAAGACGTTTGGGGCCATCTGGCAGCCGACGGCCATCGCGTAGGTTTGCTGACCGGCGATGTCCCGCAGAAAAAACGCCTTCGCGTTCTCGAGGACTTCACCCAAGGCACGCTGGACATTCTGGTTGCGACTGACGTTGCTGCCCGTGGTTTGCACATTCCTGCCGTTACGCACGTCTTTAACTATGACCTGCCTGACGACTGTGAAGACTACGTTCACCGTATTGGTCGTACCGGCCGTGCGGGTCTGAGCGGTCATTCCATCAGCCTGGCTTGTGAAGAGTACGCGCTGAACCTGACGGCAATCGAAACCTACACCGGTCACAGCATTCCTGTCAGCAAATACAGCAGCGAAGCGCTGTTAACTGATTTACCTGCGCCGAAACGTCTGGCTCGCTCTCGTACCGGTAACGGTCCGCGTCGTAACAGCAATTCGTCTTCACGTCGCAGCAGCGCACCACGTAGCAACCGTAAACGTCCGGGCTGATAACCTATGCTAAGCTCCACCTCACTCTATGCAGCAATTGATTTGGGCTCTAACAGCTTTCACATGCTGGTTGTTCGTGAGGTGGCAGGCAGTATCCAGACCCTCGCCAGAATTAAGCGCAAAGTACGTCTGGCTGCCGGTCTGGATAAGCAAAACCTGCTTTCTCAGGAAGCCATGCAACGTGGCTGGCAATGCCTGAAGCTGTTTTCCGAAAGATTGCAGGATATTCCCCGCGAACAAATCCGCGTCGTTGCCACCGCAACGCTGCGGCTTGCCAGCAATGCCGACGAATTTTTGGGTAAAGCTCAGGAAATCCTTGGTTGCCCGATTCAGGTCATTGCCGGTGAAGAAGAAGCTCGTCTGATTTATCACGGCGTTGCCCATACCACGGGTGGCCCGGATAAACGTCTGGTCGTCGATATTGGCGGCGGCAGTACAGAGCTGGTCACCGGTATCGGCGCACAGGCCACCACACTGTTCAGCCTTTCGATGGGTTGTGTGACCTGGCTGGAGCGCTATTTTACCGACCGCAATCTGGCAAAAGAAAACTTCGATCAGGCCGAACAGGCTGCGATCGACATGATCCTTCCGGTAGCGCCTCAGCTGATCGCCAATGGCTGGCAGATTTGCGTCGGTGCTTCCGGCACCGTTCAGGCACTGCAGGAAATCATGGTCGCTCAGGGTATGGATGAGCGCATTACGTTGCCGAAACTTCAGCAGCTCAAACAGCGTGCGATTCAGTGCGGGAAACTGGAAGAGCTGGAAATTGAAGGCCTGACGCTTGAACGTGCGCTGGTTTTCCCAAGCGGTCTTTCGATTCTCATCGCCATTTTCAAAACCCTGAATATCGAAACCATGACGCTGGCCGGTGGCGCACTGCGTGAAGGTCTGGTTTACGGCATGCTGCATCTGCCGATTGAACAGGATATTCGCCAGCGCACATTGCGAAATCTGCAACGCCGCTATCTGCTTGATAATGAACAGGCACAGCGCGTAGCACAGCTTGCAGAGAACTTTTCGTTGCAGGTGGCGCAGGAATGGAAGCTCGATGCACGCGCACGCGAGTTGCTGAACAGCGCCTGTCTGATCCACGAAATCGGGCTGAGCGTTGATTTCAAAAAAGCGCCTCAGCACGCAGCTTATCTGATCAGTCATTTAGACTTACCGGGCTTTACGCCGGCGCAGAAAAAACTGCTGGCGACGCTGTTGCAAAATCAGAACGGGACGCTCGATTTACCGTTGCTCAATGAGCAAAACGCCGTGCCGCCGCGTCAGGCACAACGTCTTTGTCGCATTCTCCGGCTTGCGATTATCTTTGCCAGCCGCCGCCGTGACGACACGTTGCCCGCCGTGCGTTTACGGGCAAATGACGATGAACTGAATGTGATTGTGCCACAGGGCTGGCTGGCCCAGCATCCGCTGAGGGCAGAAGAGCTGGAACAGGAAAGCCACTGGCAAAGTTATGTCCATTGGCCGCTGTTCGTCGAAGAACAGCTCTGATTTTTTCGTTAAAACGCGTACCGAGTAATGAGGCAGGGCTTATCCCCTGCCTTTTCTTTGCCTGTCAGCTTCCGCCTTTGGCTTTCGCCAGCTGCTCACGGATTTTCTCCAGATGGCTTTGCCCTTTCACCATACGCTCCTGCGCACTGACCACTTTACGCTCACTTTCCCAGGCTAAATCATCCTGCGGCAGTTCCATCAGGAAGCGGCTGGGTTCAGGACGAATTAATTCCCCGTACTGGCGACGTTCGCGACAAAGCGTAAAAGTCAGCTCTTTTTGGGCGCGGGTGATGCCCACATACGCCAGACGCCGTTCTTCATCGACATTGTCTTCATCGATACTGCTCTGATGCGGCAATAATCCTTCCTCCATACCGACCAGAAATACATAGGGGAATTCCAGACCTTTCGAGGCGTGCAGCGTCATCAGCTGAACCTGATCCAGCTCTTCGTCACTTTCACCGCGCTCCATCATGTCTCGCAGCGTAAAGCGCGTGACCACCTGCGTGAGCGTCATCGGCTCATCCAGATCGGTGCCCTCAAGCATTTCGGTCATCCAGCTGAAAAGCTGATTGACGTTTTTCATGCGCATTTCCGCCGCCTTCGGGCTCGGCGAAGTTTCAAACAACCAGCTTTCGTAATCAATGCCGTGGATCAGATCCCGTACCGCCGCGACCGGTTCGCGTTCGGCCAGCTCAGAAATCGTGCCCATCCAGTGCGTAAACCGTTGCAATGATTCCAGGCCGCGCCCGGTCAGATACTGGCTAAGCCCCATATCAAAACTGGCTTTAAACAAACCTTTGTTGCGCTGATTTGCCCACTCGCCGAGCTTTTGCAGCGTCGCGGCACCGATTTCACGACGCGGCGTATTCACGATACGCAGAAATGCGCTGTCGTCGTCAGGGTTAGTCAGGACGCGCAGATAGGCCAGTAAATCTTTAATTTCAGGCCGCGAGAAGAACGACGTGCCGCCGGAAATGCGGTACGGAATGCGGTTCTGCATCAGCATTTTTTCAAACAGGCGTGACTGGTGGTTACCGCGATACAAAATCGCGTAATCGCCATAGCCGGTCTTGTTGATAAAGTGATGCGCAATCAGCTCGCCGACCACGCGCTCGGCTTCGTGATCTTCATTGTTGGCGGTCACTACTTTCAGCGTTTCGCCGTAACCCAGCTCCGAGAAAAGCCGCTTCTCGAACACATGCGGGTTGTTGGCTATCAGGATGTTGGCCGCTTTCAGAATGCGCTGCGAGGAACGGTAGTTCTGTTCAAGCTTAACGACCTGCAACTGCGGGAAATCTTCTTTGAGCAGCACCAGGTTTTGCGGCCGGGCACCACGCCAGGAGTAAATAGACTGATCGTCGTCGCCAACTACGGTAAAACGTGCGCGGTTGCCAACCAGCAGTTTCACCATCATGTACTGACTGGTATTGGTGTCCTGATATTCATCGACCAGCAGGTAGCGCAGTTTATTCTGCCAACGCTCGCGCACCTCTTCATTCTTCTGCAACAGCAGCGTCGGCAGCAGGATCAGGTCATCGAAATCGAGGATATTACAGGCACGCATATGGTCATGATAAAGCCCGTAGCAGTGCGCGAAGATCTGATCGCGCTCCGATCGCGCAAGGCCCGCCGCATGGGACGGATCAACCAGATCGTTCTTCCAGTTTGAGATCGTCGAGATCAGCTGTTGCAACAGCGTTTTGTCGTTTTCCAGCCACTTCTCGCTCAGCTCTTTGAGCAGCGCCAGCTGGTCCTGATCGTCGAACAGGGAGAAATTGGATTTCATGCCCAAAGCGGCAAATTCGCGTTTGATGATTTCCAGCCCCAGCGTATGGAAAGTCGCGATCAGCAAGCCGCGTGATTCTTTACGCCCAAGGGTTTGCGCCACACGCTCTTTCATCTCGCGCGCCGCTTTATTGGTGAAGGTTACAGCCGCAATGTGACGGGCCTGATAGCCGCACTCACGGATCAGGTGTGCGATTTTATTGGTAATCACCCTGGTTTTGCCGGAGCCAGCCCCCGCCAGAACCAGGCAGGGTCCGGTGACGAATTCGACGGCATGTTGTTGGCTGGGGTTTAATCGCATGGCGTATTTTTGCTCACCTGATGGACAAGGACGGCGATTGTAGCAGAAACGTCGCCTGAGATTGACAGCCTTTACGGTGCAATTTGTGATGTCTGGAATGCAGGGCAGAGTCCACATACGGCGTTGCAGATGTTACATTACGCCCCTGGAAACACTCTCGCATAAAAGGTCTCAATCATGGCAAAAACTGCTGCAGCAATGCATATCCTTGTTAAGGAAGAAGCACAGGCGCTCGATCTTCTGGAACAGCTGAAGAACGGTGGCGATTTCGAAAAACTGGCTAAAAAACACTCTACCTGCCCGTCAGGCAAAAAAGGCGGCCATTTAGGTGAATTTAAGCAAGGCGCAATGGTGCCAGCTTTCGATAAAGTGGTTTTCTCTGCGCCGCTGATCGAACCACAAGGCCCGCTGCACACCCAGTTTGGCTACCACATCATTAAGATCCTGTACCGCAACTGAGTTACCGTTCCGGCGCAGTAAAAAGAAAGGGCACCGCATTTTCATGCAGTGCCCTTTTTATTTATCTTCCGAAAACCCTGAAGAATTCGAGTACGAAGGGGATCAGCTCGCTACTGCGATGCGTTTCATATCAGTCATATAACCACGTAAAGTGCGGCCGATTGACTCGATTGGGTGGTTGCGGATAGCTTCGTTAACGTCACGCAGCTGCGCGTTATCAACCTGAGTTTCTGCAACCGATTTACCCAAATCACCCGCCTGCAGGGTGGTCATGAATTCTTTCAGCAACGGTACTGCTGCGTTAGCAAACAGGTAGTTACCGTATTCTGCGGTATCAGAGATAACCACGTTCATTTCGTACAGACGCTTACGCGCAACGGTGTTGGCGATCAGCGGCAGTTCGTGCAGTGATTCGTAGTAAGCGGATTCTTCGATGATGCCGGAAGCCACCATGGTTTCGAAGGCCAGCTCAACCCCCGCTTTCACCATCGCGATCATCACAACGCCGTGGTCGAAGTATTCCTGCTCAGAAATTTTACCGTCGAACTGTGGTGCGTTTTCGAACGCAGTTGCGCCCGTTTCTTCACGCCAGGTCAGCAGGTTTTTGTCGTCGTTCGCCCAGTCAGCCATCATGCCGCTGGAGAATTCGCCGGAGATGATGTCGTCCATGTGTTTCTGGAACAGCGGCGCCATGATCTCTTTCAGTTGTTCAGACAGTGCGTAAGCACGCAGTTTCGCCGGGTTGGACAGACGATCCATCATCAGCGTGATACCGCCTTGTTTCAGTGCTTCGGTGATAGTTTCCCAGCCGAATTGCAGCAGTTTTTCTGCGTACGCTTCGTCTACGCCGTCAGCAACCAGTTTGTCGAAGCACAGCAGGGAACCGGCCTGCAACATACCGCACAGGATAGTCTGCTCACCCATCAGGTCAGATTTTACTTCTGCAACGAAAGAAGATTGCAGAACACCGGCACGGTGGCCGCCTGTTGCAGCTGCCCAGGCTTTAGCAATCGCCATGCCTTCGCCTTTCGGGTCGTTTTCCGGGTGAACGGCGATCAGCGTCGGAACGCCGAAACCACGTTTGTATTCTTCGCGAACTTCAGTACCCGGACATTTTGGAGCAACCATCACGACGGTGATGTCTTTACGGATTTGCTCGCCCACTTCTACGATGTTGAAGCCGTGGGAGTAACCCAGCGTTGCGCCATCTTTCATCAAAGGCTGAACCGCTTTAACCACAGCACTGTGCTGTTTGTCTGGCGTCAGGTTAACGACCAGGTCAGCCTGTGGGATCAGTTCTTCGTAGGTGCCGACTTTGAAGCCGTTTTCGGTCGCTTTACGCCATGAAGCACGCTTCTCAGCAATCGCTTCTGCACGCAGGGTGTAGGAAACATCCAGACCGGAATCACGCATGTTCAGACCCTGGTTCAGGCCCTGTGCGCCACAGCCTACAATCACCACTTTTTTACCTTTGAGGTAGCTGGCTTCGTCCGCGAATTCATCGCGACCCATGAAGCGGCATTTGCCCAGTTGTGCCAGCTGCTGACGCAGGTTCAGTGTGTTGAAATAGTTAGCCATGTCTTGCTCCGTTCTATCGAGGTAAGTGCTGTTATTTTTTGTTTCACCGGTAAGCCGGTGAACGCCGTGAATTCACTATATGTCATGCGACACATTGCTTAAATTGATATATTACGAAGATGACGTTGCAAAAAATGCAATATACTTCGTTTGACCTTTGCGTAACTAAAAAGCCGGGACTTCTTTATGGATTTGCGTGATCTGAAACTGTTCTTACATCTGGCGGAAAGCCGCCATTTTGGCCGTTCGTCGAAGGCGATGCATGTCAGCCCATCAACGCTGTCGCGCCAGATCCAGCGGCTGGAAGAAGAACTCGGCCAGCCGTTATTTCAGCGTGACAACCGCACCGTGCAACTGACCAGCGCGGGTGAACAGCTCAAAACTTTTGCCCAGCAAACGCTGCTGAGTTACCAGCAACTGCGCAGCGGGCTGGATCAGCATGGCCCGACGCTCAGTGGCGAGCTGCATTTATTCTGCTCGGTCACCGCTGCGTACAGCCACCTGCCCCCTATTCTTGACCGCTTCCGCGCGCAACATCCGCTGGTCGAAATCAAACTGACCACCGGCGACGCCGCCGACGCGGTCGAAAAAGTTCAGTCCACCGAAGCGGACCTGGGGATTGCAGGCCGCCCGGAAAGCCTGCCGGGAAGCGTGGATTTCACGCAGATCGGCGAAATTCCGATGATCCTGATTTCCCCGTCTCTGCCGGGCGCGGTGCGAACACAAGTCAGCGTGCCGCATCCCGACTGGTCACAAATTCCGTTTATTCTTCCTGAGCACGGCCCGGCGCGAAAACGTATCGACATCTGGTTCAAACGAAACCGTCTGAACAATCCGCTGATTTACGCCACGGTGTCCGGCCACGAAGCGATTGTGTCAATGGTCGCGCTCGGTTGCGGCATCGCGCTCATTCCGTCGGTCGTTGTCGATAACAGCCCGGAACCAGTGCGCAACCGTATTTCCGTTCTGGATAACGTCACGCTCGGCGCGCCGCTGGAACTGGGCGTCTGCGTGCAGAAAAAACGCCTGAACGAACCGCTGATCGAGGCGTTCTGGCAATTGTTATAACCTGCGTTCGCGACAAAATAATGGCAAAGAAAAAGGGCCCGTTCGGGCCCTTCGGTTTTTAGCCCGCCAGGAAGAAGCGGAACGCAGGATTATCACTTTCGTTATGACAGTCATAGCCCAGCGCCGTCAGGTTCTTCTCGAACTCCGGCTCTTCTTCGTTCAGCTCAAACGCGGCCAGTACACGACCAAAATCGGTGCCGTGACTGCGATAATGGAACAGTGAAATATTCCAGTGCGTGCCCAGCGTATGCAGAAATTTCAGCAACGCGCCCGGTGATTCCGGGAACTCGAAGCTGTAAAGCCGCTCGCGTAAAGGCTTGGTTGGACGCCCGCCCACCATATAACGCACATGCAGTTTCGCCATTTCATCATCAGATAAATCGACCACCTGATAACCGTCGTGATTCAGCTCGGCGATGATTTCCTGCCGTTCTGCGTGGCCTCGTGTCAGACGTACACCCACGAAAATGCAGGCGTTGTCAGCGTCGGCGTAACGGTAGTTAAACTCCGTGACTGAACGGCCACCGAGCAACTGGCAGAATTTCAGGAAGCTGCCTTTGCGTTCCGGAATGGTCACCGCCAGCAGCGCTTCGCGTTGTTCACCCAGCTCGCAGCGCTCAGACACATAGCGCAGGCCGTGGAAGTTCACGTTCGCGCCGGAAAGAATATGCGCCAGACGCTCGCCCTGAATGTTGTGCTGCTGCACGTATTTCTTCATGCCTGCCAGCGCCAGCGCCCCGGAAGGCTCGGCGATAGCGCGGACATCTTCGAACAAATCTTTTACCGCCGCGCAGATGGAATCGCTGTCGACGGTGATCACGTCATCAAGATATTCACGGCACAGACGGAAGGTTTCGTTACCGATACGCTTCACGGCCACGCCTTCAGCGAACAGCCCGACACGCGCCAGATCAACCGGTTCACCGGCATCCAGCGCCGCCCGCAGGCAGGCTGAATCTTCGGCTTCTACGCCAATCACTTTGATTTGCGGCATCAGCTGTTTGATTAACACCGCGACGCCAGCGGCCAGGCCGCCACCGCCGACCGGTACGAATACGCGATCAAGATGCGCATCCTGTTGCAGCAATTCCATCGCCAGCGTGCCTTGTCCGGCGATCACCGCCGGATGATCAAACGGCGGCACAAAGGTCATGCCCTGCTTTTGCGAAAGCTCGATAGCTTTGCCTTTGGCTTCGTCGAAATTCGCGCCAAACAGCAGGACTTCGCCGCCGAAATTACGCACCGCATCAACTTTGATATCCGCCGTAGCAACCGGCATAACAATCAGAGATTTAATGCCTTTTTTGGTCGCCGACAACGCGACGCCCTGCGCGTGATTTCCGGCAGAAGCCGTGATCACGCCGCGTGCCGCCTGTTCTTCCGTCAGGCTGGCAATCATGGAATATGCGCCGCGCAGTTTAAAACTGTGAACAGCCTGGCGGTCTTCCCTCTTCACCAGAACGGTGTTGCCTAACCGGGAAGAGATCTTTTCCATGACCTGCAAAGGCGTAACCTGTGCGACTTCATAAACCGGCGCACGCAGCACGGCACGCAGATATTCTGCGCCGCACGGCTGGTCGGGTAGAGGTTGTGATACCGCCATGGCCCTTAGCCTCCCAGCTTAGACTTGTCGCGGACAGCGCCTTTGTCAGCACTGGTCGCCAGCATTGCGTAAGCCCGCAGCGCATAAGACACCACACGTTCACGGTTTTTCGGCGTCCAGGCTTTGTCGCCGCGCGCCAGTTCGGCTTCATGACGGGCTGCCAGTTCGGCCGCAGGAACGTCGAGCACCATGCTGCGGTTAGGAATATCGATGTCGATCATGTCGCCATCTTCCACCAGCGCAATCAAACCGCCGCTGCCCGCTTCCGGAGAAACGTGGCCGATAGACAGACCTGAAGTCCCGCCGGAGAAACGACCGTCGGTGATCAGCGCACACTCTTTGCCCAACCCCATGGATTTCAGGTAAGTGGTCGGATACAGCATTTCCTGCATGCCCGGCCCGCCTTTTGGCCCTTCGTAGCGGATCACCACGACATCACCGGAAACCACTTTGCCACCGAGGATCGCAGCGACTGCGTCATCCTGGCTTTCGTACACTTTAGCCGGGCCACGGAACACCAAATTGGATTTATCCACGCCCGCAGTTTTAACGATGCTGCCCGCTTCCGCGATGTTGCCGTAAAGCACGGCCAGGCCGCCGTCTTTGCTGAAGGCGTTCTCCAGTGAACGGATACAACCGTCGGCGCGGTCATCATCGAGCGTATCCCAGCGGCAGTCCTGTGAGAAAGCCTGCGTGGTACGGATACCCGCCGGGCCTGCGCGGAACATTTTTTTCACGGCTTCATCCTGAGTCAGCATGATGTCGTATTTATCCAGCGTCTGGCTCAGGTTCAGGTTCAGGATGTTTTTCACATCGCGGTTCAGCAGGTTCGCGCGGTCCAGTTCGCCCAGAATCGCCAGTACGCCACCGGCGCGGTGAACGTCTTCCATATGATATTTCTGGGTGCTCGGCGCAACTTTACACAGATGCGGAACCTTGCGTGACAGACGGTCGATGTCGGTCATATCGAAATCAATGCCGCCTTCCTGCGCGGCAGCGAGCAGGTGAAGAACGGTGTTCGTGGAACCGCCCATGGCGATATCCAGCGTCATGGCATTTTCGAATGCGGCTTTGCTGGCGATGCTGCGCGGCAATGCGCTTTCATCGTCCTGCTCGTAATAACGTTTGGTCAGTTCAACGATGCGACGACCGGCGTTCAGGAACAGGTCTTTACGATCAGCATGAGTTGCCAGTAATGAACCGTTGCCTGGCTGAGACAGGCCCAGCGCTTCGGTCAGACAGTTCATGGAGTTGGCGGTAAACATCCCGGAACAGGAACCGCACGTCGGGCAGGCAGAACGTTCGATTTGTTCGCTGTCGGCGTCGCTAACATTCGGGTTTGCGCCCTGAATCATCGCATCGACCAGATCGAGTTTGATGATTTTGTCGGACAGCTTGGTTTTACCGGCTTCCATCGGGCCGCCGGAAACGAAGATCACCGGAATGTTCAGGCGCAGGGACGCCATTAACATCCCCGGGGTGATTTTGTCGCAGTTGGAAATACACACCATGGCGTCGGCGCAGTGCGCGTTCACCATGTATTCCACGGAGTCTGCAATCAGCTCGCGTGAAGGGAGTGAATACAGCATGCCACCATGCCCCATGGCGATCCCGTCATCCACGGCAATGGTGTTGAACTCTTTGGCAACGCCGCCGGAAGCTTCGATTTGCTCGGCAACCAGTTTACCCAGATCACGTAAATGCACGTGGCCCGGAACGAACTGGGTAAAGGAGTTCACAACGGCAATAATTGGCTTACCGAAATCATCGTCGGTCATGCCGGTGGCACGCCATAAAGCGCGGGCGCCAGCCATGTTGCGGCCATGAGTCGTGGTGTGGGAACGGTACTTAGGCATGCTCTATTCACTCCAAATCATTTCTGTTTAGCAGGCGACGATGACATCGCCTGCATATTTCTTGTTCTTTAGACTACTGCGGGTTGATTGGATCCAACCAACCCCATTTGTCTTCGGTTTTACCGGTGAACAGACCGAAGAACGCATCCTGAATTTGTTTGGTGACCGGACCACGTTTGCCGATGCCGACCTGAATGCCGTCAACGCTGCGAACTGGCGTGATTTCTGCAGCAGTACCGGACATGAAGACTTCGTCAGCCAGGTACAGAGATTCGCGGGAAAGAACCTGCTCGCGAACTTCCAGGCCCATGTCTTTCGCCAGTTTAATAATCGCGTCACGGGTGATGCCCGGCAGCGCAGAAGAGGTGAACGGAGGCGTGAACAGAATGCCGTCCTTCACTTCGAACAGGTTTTCGCCTGCACCTTCAGAAACGTAACCGTGAACGTCCAGCGCGATACCTTCCTGATAACCGTGGCGGCGTGCTTCGCTGCCCACCAGCAGAGAAGACAGGTAGTTACCCCCGGCTTTCGCCGCGGTCGGGATGGTGTTAGCTGCTACACGGTTCCATGAAGAAACCATTGCGTCGATCCCCTGCTCGAGCGCTTCTTCGCCCAGATAGGCGCCCCAAGGGAAAGCGGCAATGATCACGTCAGTTTTGTAGCCATCCGGCGGGTTTACGCCCATACCCACATCGCCAACGAAGACCAGCGGACGAATATACGCGCTGACCAGATTGTTTTTGCGCAGGGTTTCGCGGCAGGCTTCCATCAGTTCATCAACGCTTTGGGAAACCGGCATACGGTAGATTTTTGCGGAATCGCGCAGACGCTGCATGTGTTCACGGTGACGGAATACGACAGGGCCTTTGTGGGAGTCGTAGCAACGCACGCCTTCGAATACGGAGGTGCCGTAATGCAATGCATGGGACATTACGTGTACTTTCGCTTCTGCCCACGGAACCATCTCGCCATTGAACCAAATGTAATCAGCTTTCTTCGTCATTCTCTCGTTCCTTTACTCACGCATTCGCGCGTATTTGTTGTGATGTATGTTGCTGGATCTCGACACAGGCGACATCCATAAGTTTGCTTAACTGTGAAGACAGTAAATCTACCGGCCGCTGGCTGGCAACGGTCAATTCGATATTTATATTTTCCGCATTGACCATCGGGGTCATGTTCATTGCGCACACCTGAAAACCACGGTGGCGAACAACGCGTAATACGCGTTCTAACATTTCGGGGCGGAAACGGGCCTGGATTGAGACGTTATGCTGCATCATGACATTTTCTCCAACATGGTTTCGTTGCCTGCGCCCGGTGGAACCAGTGGCCAGACATTCTCGTTTTCGTCGATGGAAACCTGGAGCAAATACGGGCCTTCGCTATTGAAGAACGCGTCCAGAGCGGCATCGACTTGGTCTTTACGGTGGATGCGCTGGCCAGGGATATTGAATGCGCTGGCCAGCGTCACAAAATCGGGGTTATCAGAGAGGTTGGTTTCACTAAAGCGTCCGTCGAAAAACAATTCCTGCCACTGCCGGACCATCCCTAACCGCTGGTTGTCCAGCAGCAGGATTTTGACGGGCAGCTGTTTTCGCTTGATGGTGCCCAGCTCCTGAACGTTCATCATGAAAGAACCGTCGCCGGAAACGCAGATCACCATGTCATCCGGGCGGGCAACCTGCGCGCCAACGGCAGCAGGAACGCCGAAGCCCATCGTGCCCAGACCACTGGACGTGATGAAGTTTTCCGGGCGGGTGAACTGCATGTGCTGCGCGGTCCACATCTGGTGCTGGCCGACATCGGTAGTAACAACGGTATTGGCAGATTTGCGATCGGAGATTTGTTTCAGCAGCAGCGGTGCGTAAATAGCTTCGCCCGGATGGTCGTAACGCCATTCGCCCTGCGCTTTCAGGGTCATCACTTCATCGCGCCAGGCGTTGATGTTCAGCGGCTGTTGCAGCGCCGGTAACAACGCATTCAGATCACCCTGCAACGCGACGTGCGCCTGACGTAATTTGTTCAGTTCCGCCGGGTCGATGTCCATGTGGATAACGGCGGCATTCGGCGCGAAGGTATTCAGTTTGCCGGTCACACGGTCATCAAAACGCGCCCCGACGGCAATCAGTAAATCACAGGACTGAACGGCCAGATTCGCGGCTTTCGTGCCGTGCATCCCCAGCATCCCCAGATAACACGGGTCGCTGGAATCCGGCGCGCCAAGGCCTTTCAGCGTGGCAACCGCAGGAATACCGGTCGCCGAGATAAATTCACGTAATGCCGGAACCGCCTGAGCGATGCCAACGCCGCCGCCCACGTACAGCATCGGTTTTTGCGCTGCGGCAATCATCGCGCTGGCTTGTTTCAGTTCAGCAGCCGGATGCGGGAACGTTTCTTCGACCGCAACCAGATGCGGCGGTAATTCGCCAACCGCTAACTGGATATCTTTCGGGATGTCGATCAGAACCGGGCCCGGACGCCCTGAGCTGGCGATGGCAAACGCTTCAGCCATGATTTCCGGCAGCGCTTCCAGAGATTCCACCAGGAAACTGTGTTTGGTACAGGCCAGAGATAATCCTAAAACATCGATTTCCTGGAAGGCGTCGGTGCCGATAAACGCGGAACCGACCTGACCGGTGATAGCCACCAGCGGAACGGAATCGAGCAGCGCGTCAGCCAGGCCGGTGATCAGGTTGGTGGCACCAGGCCCGGAAGTGGCGATACAAACACCGACTTTTCCGGTAGAACGGGCATAGCCGATGGCGGCCATTGCGGCACCTTGCTCATGCCGGCACAACAGGTGTTCCACGCCGCCGTCATACAGTGCATCGTATACCGGCATGATTGCCCCGCCAGGATAACCAAATACTGTATTTACACCCTGCGCACGCAACGCTTGTACTACCCACTGTGCTCCGTTCATCTTTATTCTCCTGCCTTTTTGCGACAAGTGCAGAATATTATGCTGTTGCTCATTTTCCGACCCCGCTTCGCTGTTCTCTGAAATTCCTGACCAAAAAAAAACCCCGGACCTTTCGGTGCGGGGTTTCTTTTCAGGTTCAGGCTTGTTTAATAAGCCTTTCTTCGTCCAAGTGCAGCCCCGCACGGTGGGATAATAATCACCACCACGCTAATCACGACTAGGCTAACTACGAGGAGAAGGGCTTTCATTTTTTGGTTTCTATAATTCATCTTGCGAACGATTGCCTACAGAGTTATCACAGTAATGCATTTAATGACAACACTTTTCTTGCGTTATTATTTGCGACGCGCTGCACAATCCGGCAAAAATAATCTGAAAAATCAAACCTTAGCAGGCTGATCTGTTCTCTGATTATTTATTGCTCCCGTTATCGCTTTTCCGCGTGTATCCCGCCCGAATGCAACCAGTACAGAAATCACGATCGCCACCGTCCCGGCGACAATCGCCATCGCCAGCCCGTAGTTATGTCCGTGACTTTCGGCAATGCCTGCCTGCAATGTCGCATTGACCGACGCCAGCAAATTCCCGAGCTGATAAACAAATCCGGGCAATACGGCGCGGGTGTTCGCAGGCACCAGCTCAGTGAGATAAGACGGCACCACGCCCCACGCGCCCTGCACCATAAACTGCATCAGGAAAGCGCCAAGACCGATGGTCCAGGTTCCGCTGGAAAATGCCCACAGCGGGATCACCGGCAATGACAGTAAGGCCGCGATAATAATGGCTTTTTTACGACCAATCTTCTCTGAAAGCGTACCGAAGAAGATACCGCCAATGATTGACGCAATGGTGTAACCGATAGCAATCAAACTGACCGTATGTGCATCAAAACCGTGCTGAACTTTCAGGAATGACGGGTAGAGATCCTGCGTTCCGTGGCTGAAGAAATTGAAGGCCGCCATCAGCACGACCAGATAAACACAAAGTTTCCAGTGGGATTTGAGCACCGGCAACAGCGCAGTGCTTTCCTTGCGTTCACGGGCAGCAAGCCAGACCGGCGATTCCTGCACCTTGAACCAGATGAAAGGCAGCAGGAAGATCGGCACCGCACCGATGACAAACATTCCGCGCCAGCCAACCATCTCCGAAAACAGCCCGTAAACCACCGCAGCCAGCAGATACCCGAACGGATAACCGGCCTGGAAAATACCGGACATCATGCCGCGCGAACGGTCAGGAATAGTTTCCATCGCCAGTGAAGAAGCCACGCCCCACACGCCGCCCATCGCCACACCATAAATCACGCGCAGGATGAGGAAAACGGTCAGCGACGGCGCAGCGGCCGTGCAGAGTTCAAAAACGGAAAAGCAGGCAATATTCACCATCAGCACCGGTTTACGCCCGTATTTTTCCGCGGCTCGCCCGAATACCAGCGCGCCAATGGGCCGCACCGCCAGTGTCAGCAAAATCGCCAGCGTGACTTCTTTAATATCGACATGAAAGGCTGTCGCTATATCACTGAGAAGAAAGACTAAAATGAAGAAATCGAAAGCATCGAGCGTCCAGCTTAAAAAGCTGGCGATGGCAACATTACGCTGCCGGGAGGTCCAACCAAACATGGGTTTATCCCTATTCCGGAATAGCTGTAGGCAGTGCTCTCACTGAACTGTTCCGGAAAATCCTCAGCGAGGCAGAGAGATGTTAATCAATGATTGATATTTGTTTCTTTATTGTTAAATACATAAAGATTAAACACCTCTGCCTGTATAAACAGCAACTTAATTAGCCCGCTAATTTGTTTCCGAAGACCTCAATTTGTTAATGAGTATTACCGCGAGTGCGGCGCACTACGCACTGCCGCAATGCAACCTGATGAACCCGCGAGTCTTTTTACGTGACGCTGCGCATTTGGCAGATCTTCTTCCCAAAATCGTTACCGACTGCGGCATGCTGCCTTTCAGGAAAATTCACAGCCAAGGAAGAAGCATGTCATTAGCCGTGGTGTATACCCGCGCATCACTGGGTGTTCAGGCTCCCGGTGTCTCCGTCGAAGTGCATATCAGTAATGGCTTACCGGCCCTGACGCTGGTCGGCCTGCCCGAAACCACCGTCAAAGAGGCCAGAGACCGAGTCCGCAGCGCCATCATCAACTGTGGTTTCAGTTTTCCACCCAAGCGTATTACGGTGAATCTCGCCCCTGCCGACTTACCCAAAGAAGGTGGCCGGTATGATTTATCTATCGCGCTGGCGATTCTGGTGGCCTCTGAACAGCTTAAAGGCGACAGACTGGAGAAGTATGAATTTCTGGGTGAACTGGGACTGTCGGGTACTTTGCGCAGCGTTAACGGCGCAATTCCTGCTGCGCTCGAAGCACAAAAAGAAGGCCGGATATTAATTTTGCCGCAAGCCAATCAGTCCGAAATGACGCTGCTTGACCCCGGCGTCGCCAATATTGCCGGACATCTGCTACAGGTTTGCGCTTTTTTGCAGGGCGAGGATAGCCTGCCGGCGATTGAATATCCGCCCGTTACGCCGGAACCGGCCTGCCAGCCTGACATCGCCGATATCATTGGTCAGGTACAGTCAAAACGTGCGCTGGAGGTCGCCGCCGCCGGAGGCCATAACTTATTGCTAATCGGGCCGCCGGGCACCGGGAAAACCATGCTGGCGAGCCGTTTACCCGGATTACTTCCCCCGCTCAGCAACGAAGAAAAACTCGAAACCGCCGCTATCGCCAGCCTGGTGTATAACCCGGAAGATGACGGTGAGTTTTCGCGAGTACGGCCTTTCAGGGCGCCGCATCACAGTACGTCAATCAGCGCGCTGGTCGGCGGGGGTTCTCTGCCCAAGCCGGGAGAAATTTCGCTGGCTCACAATGGCGTCCTGTTTCTGGACGAGCTTCCGGAATTCCAGCGTCAGGTGCTGGATGCTTTGCGCCAGCCGATGGAATCAGGCGAAATTACGATTTCCCGGGCGCGGGCAAAAGTCCGTTATCCGGCCAGAGCCCAGCTGATTGCAGCGATGAATCCCAGCCCGACCGGACACTATCAGGGGATCCACAACCGTACGACTCCACAGCAGGTTTTACGCTATCTGGGCAGGCTTTCCGGCCCTTTCCTGGATCGGTTTGATTTATCGATTGAAGTGCCGCTGTTGCCGCCCGGAATTTTGAGCCAGCAAAACCATACGCCGACAGCGCGGGAAAGCAGTGCGCAAGTTCGGGAACGGGTATTAGCCGCACGGGAGGTTCAGCTGAAACGCGCGGGGAAAATCAATGCGCGGCTGAACAGCAGCGAAGTCGAAATTTACTGCGTTTTAAAAAAAGCGGATGCGGAATTTCTGGAAGAGGTCCTGCATAAACTGGGATTGTCAGTGAGGGCGTGGCACCGGATCCTGAAAGTTGCGCGAACATTAGCCGATTTAGGAGGAGAAGAATCGATTGAACGAAAACATATTGCAGAGGCGCTGAGCTATCGCACCATGGATAGGCTATTGTTAACTTTACATAAGAATCTGGCATAAAAAAACGGGGCATCGCCCCGTTTCATTAGTCGTCAGTCGTCGCTTTCCGTATAGTCTTCTACAGCGTCAGCCTGCGGTTTGCCGCCGGACAGCGTGTGGAATTTCTTCGGACGACGGGTGCGGACAATATATTTGTTCCACACTTTTTCTGCATCTGTCACAGGTTCGCGTGTACCACGGCAAACCTCCAGGAACAGCTTTTCTTCGTCGGTAACGGGCTCACGTTTCCCCAGATCCAGCTCATTAAAAGCGAAGCCGTAACGTTCTAGCATTTGCGCTTCTTTAATGGTGAAATCGCCATGCCGGGAGAACCCGCGAGGGTAATGTTTATTATCAAAAAAACGATTTGTCGTGGTGAAGCTTTCCGCCATCTGACACGCTCCTAATTCTCTCATGGTCGTGCTGTTATGGCGCGGAGTATTAGTTAGGCTTGACATTGTGTAAAACAAAACATTTAAATCTTAACGACAAAAATTATTGGAGATAGTTTTGGACACGGAATTACTGAAAACCTTTTTGGAGGTCAGTAGAACTCGCCACTTTGGTCGGGCGGCGGAATCCCTTTATCTGACGCAATCGGCTGTCAGCTTTCGTATCCGGCAACTGGAAACCCAACTTGGCGCTAATTTGTTCACGCGGCATCGCAATAACATCCGCTTAACGCCCGCAGGAGAACGCCTGCTGCCCTATGCCGAGAATCTGATGTCTACGTGGCAAATGGCGAAAAAAGAGGTTGTACGCTCGTTACAGCACACAGAATTGTCGATTGGCGCTACGGCATCGCTTTGGGAAGCCTATCTGACACCCTGGATGCAGTCGCTTTATACCCAACGTGACACGCTGAGACTCGAGGCGCGCATCGCTTTACGCCAGTCTCTGGTCAAACAATTACATGAAAGACAACTGGATTTACTGATCACCACTGAGCCACCCAAGATGGATGAGCTGTCGAGCCAGTTGCTGGGTAATTTCTCGTTACGACTTTTTTCGTCGAAGAAAACGGTCAGAGGGGAACAAACGCCTTACGTGAAACTGGAATGGGGCGCAGATTTTCCGCAGCAGGAAAAGCTGCAAAACAGCGATCAGGAACCGGTGCTGACCACAACGTCTGCGCAGCTGACGCGTCAGTTGCTGGAAAATACAGGTGGCTGCGCTTTTCTGCCAGCGCACTGGGCAAAAGAATATCCGCAACTCGCCGCGCACGAAGATGTTCCGCCAGTGATCCGCCCGTTGTACGCCGTCTGGCTGCAAAACAGCGATCAGCAGGTTCTGATCCGTCAGTTACTCAAAACACCGCTGATCACTAACTTCTGACGCCGTCCTGGCTCAGGACGGCTCTGGTCGCGGATGGCGCGCCCTTCTGGCAGTCCAGAAGGTGCCCATGCCTTTTTGCAGTCCGATAAAGATAAACAGTAAAACGCCCATGACGATTTTCGTCCACCATGAACTGAGCGTGCCATCAAACGTGATGTAAGTCTGGATAAGCCCCTGAATTAAGACGCCGAACAAACTTCCAAGCACCGTTCCCACGCCGCCGCTCAAGAGTGTGCCGCCAATAACGACAGACGCAATCGCATCAAGCTCAACGCCGCTGGCCGCCAGCGCATACCCCGCAGACGTGTAGAGAGAGAAGATGATCCCCGATAACACCGCCAGCGTACTCGACAGCATGTAGATATAAATCGTTGTGCGTCTGACGGGAACGCCCATCAGCGCCGCAGATACATTGCTGCCGCCCACGGCATAGACGTTGTTACCGAAACGCGTACGGTGAGCCAGAATGATGCCGCCAAAGACGACCAACAGCATTACCAGTGCAAGCAACGTGAAACGGCCACCGCCCGGCATTTTCCACGCATAGTTGGCGAGAAAATCATAAACGGGATGATTAATCGGCAGAGATTCTTCAGAGACGATAAAGCTCATACCGCGCACGAAAAACATCCCCGCCAGGGTGATGATAAAGGCCGGGAGTTTCAGTGTGTCGATGATCCAGCCCATCAGCGCCCCGAACATTGCCCCCATCAGCAGGACAATCACAAACGCATAACCCGGCGCGACGCCGTAATCTCCAATCAGTTTTGCCAGCAATACTCCGGTAAACGCAATAACAGAACCGACAGACAGGTCGATCCCACCCGAGAGAATCACAAATGTCATCCCGACGGCCACGATGCCGAGAAACGCGTTATCCGTCAGTAAATCAAAGAACACGCGCGTCGATGCAAACCCGGGGAATTGCGTGAAGCAGTAAGCGTATCCGGCAAGAAAAACCACTATCGTAATCAGCAAGGGCAAATTTCTTTTAAGCATTATCCCTTCCTCCGGAACAGATTACTGAAGGAAACGCGCGGTGATTGCACCACCAGCACGGCCAGAACAACCAGCGCTTTCAGAACCAGGTTGAATTCCGGTTTAAAGCCGGATAACAGAATGCCCGTATTCATCCCCTGAATAATCAGTGCGCCGATAACGGAAAGCAGGAGATTAAAACGCCCGCCAAGCAGCGAACCGCCGCCGATGACGACGGCAAGAATAGCGTCGAGCTCCAGCCATAATCCTGCGTTGTTGGCATCAGCACCGCGGATATCCGCCGTGACAATGACGCCCGCGACTGCCGCGCATATCCCGCAAATAACGTAGGTGGAAATGAGCACCAGCCGCGCATTAACACCGGCGTTATAAGCAGAGCGGATATTGATGCCAACAGACTCGATAAATAGCCCGAGCGCGGTTTTACGCGTAAGCCCCCAGACCAGCATCAGCATGACGGCAGCAATAATCACCGGCATCGGCAGGTAAAACAGCGAACCACTGCCGAACTGAGAAAGACCGTTGTGCTCGAAAGTGACAATCTGCCCTTCCGTAATCAACTGTGCGATACCGCGCCCGGCTACCATGAGCATCAGCGTGGCAACAATGGGCTGAATCTGCAAAACGGCGACCAGAAAACCGTTCCAAAGACCGCACACTGCGCCGACGCCTACCGACGCCAGCAACACCACCATCAGCGGATATCCCTGAACCGTCATCGTTGCCGCCGTCGCACCGGCAATCGCCATCACAGCACCGACAGAAAGATCGATACCGCCCGTGGCGATAACCAGCGTCATACCGAGAGCCAGCAGAGCCACCGGCGCGCCGCGGTTAAAGATATCAACCAGGCTGCCAAACAGGCGGCCATCCTGAATATGAATAGAGAAAAAGCCCGGTGCGACCAGGCTGTCGATCAGTAATATTGCGACAAAAGCGCCGATCTGCGTGGCGCCTTTGGGAAATACCCATCTCACTTTGCGTGGTCTTCCTGTCATCGGCAGACTCCTGTTACTCATCGGTATCTCCTCATTGAGCCGCGATGGCTTTCATAATGGCTGGCACGGAGATCTCGGCCTGCTCAATTTCAGCAACATGACGACGGTCGCGCAGCACCACGATACGGTCGGCATAACCCGCCAGCTCTTCCAGTTCAGACGAAATGACCAGCAGCGCCAACCCTTCATCGCAAAGCTTTTCAATCAGGCGAATAATTTCCGCATGCGCACCGACGTCAATCCCGCGAGTGGGTTCATCGAGAATAAGAAAGCGGGGATTGGTCGCAAGCCAGCGGGAAAGCAGGACTTTTTGCTGATTGCCACCAGAAAGGTACTGAATTTCCTGCTCAGTGCCGGGCGTGCGGATACCCAGAAGTTTGATAAACTTTTCGGCAATCTGATGCTGTTCTTTCATCGGTAAAGGACGCAGCCAGCCACGCTGAGCCTGCAACGCCAGAATGATATTTTCGCGAACCGTTGCCGCACCAATAATCCCGTCGGTTTTACGATCTTCAGGGCAATAGCCAAACCCGAGCTTCGCTGCTTTTCGTGGCGTATTGATCGTTTCCGCATGGCCATCGACCTGCGCATTACCGCTGTCATGGCCTTTAATGCCAAATATCAGCTGGGCGGTTTCCGTGCGGCCAGAACCCAGTAGCCCGGCCAGTCCGACGATTTCTCCACGACGAACTTTCAGATCGAAATGTTCAACCACGCCACGACGACCATAATTTTTGAAATCGACTAATGGCTCCCCTGTGACATTCCGGTGCTCGGTGCGTTTAAGCAGGCTTTCGTCAAAACTGTGCCCCAGCATCATCGGAACCAGCTCAATGCGCGGCAGATCGGCGGTACGCTCCGAGCCGACGCGTTTGCCATTACGCAAAACGGTAATGCGGTCGCTGATACGATAAACCTGGTCGAGAAAATGAGTCACAAAGATCATGCCGACGCCTTTGTTGCGCAGCTGCACAAGAATATCCAGCAACATGCTGACTTCTCTGGCATCCAGGCTGGCGGTCGGTTCATCGAGGATGAGAACCTGAGCGGAAAGGTCTACGGCACGGGCAATGGCCACTATCTGCTGTATGGCAATGGAATATGTGGAAAGTGGCTGGCTGACATCCAGGTGTAATCCGTAGCCTTCGAGAAGCGCTTCAGCCTGCTGTTCCATTTTGCGCTGATTCACCAGCCCGAAACGGGTAGGTTCACGTCCGATAAACAGATTAGCGGCAACGGAGATATTCGGAAGAAGGTTTACTTCCTGATAGACCGTCCCAATCCCCAGAGACTGTGCGTCTGCGGTATTTACTGGTTCGATGGATTTCCCATTGAGAAAAACCTGACCTGCGGAGCGTTTATATACGCCGGTCAGCGCTTTAATCATTGTGGATTTACCGGCACCATTTTCCCCCAAAAGTGCAAAGATTTCGCCACGTTCGAGGGTGAAGTCGACATTTTCAAGCGCCTTTACGCCGGGGAATTCAACTGACAAGCCGCGCACTTCAAGCAGCGATATTGAATCTGGATTATCCGTCACGTCACTACTCCTGCTGCATTCGCCAGCGGCGAAAAGGGAATAATTTTTACCGGCTTACCCATGAGGCAAGCCGGTAAAATCGGCTTAATAACCCATGTCTTTTTTCATGTCGTATTCTTTCTGAGCCATATCAGGCAGGATTAAAGCGGACTGAGTCTGGATGAATTTCTTCGGCTGAGTACCGTCTTTTTTCATTGCGATCAGCGCATCAAATGCCGGACCAGCCATGTTTGGTGTCAGTTCGACAGAGGCATTCGCTTCGCCAGCCAGCATGGCTTTGTAGATATCCGGAACACCATCAATTGAAACGATTTTGATCTGCGAACCTGGTTTCAGACCGGCTTCTTTAATTGCCTGAATGGCACCGATTGCCATGTCATCGTTATGTGCGTAAACAGCGCAGATATTTTTGCCGTTTTGTTCGGCCTTGATGAAGCTTTCCATGACTTCTTTCCCTTTGCTGCGGGTGAAGTCGCCGGATTGTGAACGGATAATTTTGACATTAGGCGCGGCTTTCAGCGCATCGGCAAAACCTTGTTTACGGTTTAAAGCAACGCTGGCACCGACGGTTCCCTGCAATTCCACGACGTTACAAGGTTTACCCGCGACTTCTTTTACCAGCCAGTCACCGGCCACTTTACCTTCGTAAACGCTGTCGGAAGCGACCGCAGCGGTGTAAAGCGTCGGATCACTGACTTCGATAGTGCGGTCCAGCAGGAATACCGGGATCTTGGCTTCTTTGGCTTCAGTCAGAACAGGAGCCCAGCCGGTTGCGACGACAGGCGCGATGAAGATCGCATCAACACCTTGTGCGATAAAGGAACGTATCGCTTTGATTTGGTTCTCTTGTTTTTGCTGGGCATCCGCAATTTTCAGTGTTATGCCGCGCTTTTCAGCCTCTGATTTCGATACTTTAGTTTCAGCAGAACGCCACCCGGACTCAGAACCGATCTGCGAAAAACCCACAACCAGCGGAGCTGCCTGCGCCGCCCCACAAAGTGCTGTTGCAACTGCTGCTGCCACTAATAAGCGTTTGTACATGTCTTTTTCCTCGCGTGTAGTCTGAGCTACTTTTTGTTATGACTCGTTGGGTACGGCCAGGATGTTCATCCGACATATGCATTCCTCCCTCGCGATTAAAACGCCATAAAAGGGGGGAATGCCATATGCCAGAGTCGGGCAATCGTCATCGGACGATGATTAGGTTTAGTACACTGGAAAAATGGGAGCATGAGCGGTGTCACATACGGGGATAACAATCATTTAGTGCATGTATTTAGCCAAAACATGACAAAAAACAACCAGAAAACGGGGGGAATTTGAGCGTTATTGGTGCAAAAGTTTAGTGAAACGAGGATTAAATCTAAGTTGTATGGGCAAAGAGGAAAATGATAGAGGCATATAACAAAAAAGCCCCTCGCTTTCGCGAAGGGCTTTAATATGGCAGGGGCGGAGAGACTCGAACTCGCGACACCCGGTTTTGGAGACCGGTGCTCTACCAACTGAGCTACGCCCCTATATTACGCTTACTATTATGCCTGCTAATTTAGCAGGCATAATATTTAATAATTGGCGGAACGGACGGGGCTCGAACCCGCGACCCCCTGCGTGACAGGCAGGTATTCTAACCAACTGAACTACCGCTCCACCGGTTCTTTCACTTACATCAGAAATCGTCTGATACAAGTTTGTT
>NZ_JADOBI010000015.1 GCF_015644585.1 Rahnella laticis
ACTCAGAAGTGAAACGCCGTAGCGCCGATGGTAGTGTGGGGTCTCCCCATGCGAGAGTAGGGAACTGCCAGGCATCAAATAAGTGGAAAGCCCTGTACTGACGTACAGGGCTTTTTGCTATGGAGAATTTGGGGAAATATTGAAGGTGTCGGAAGGTGGCTGTCGTGCCTATTCCTTCTTTTTTCTCAACCACTCGATGACAAACTCACCAATTTCACCAACGTTATTCAGATCTAAAACCCTGACACCGTCAAAGATTGGTGCGGAAGAGATATCTGTAGCAACAGCGATCACATGATCGTCGATTAATTTATCCAAAAGCGTTCCAGCATTTTCTCTGTGAAGAAAAATCTTCTCAATTTTTTCATGCTTGAAACCTTCTACTAAAATCACATCCAGATCCTGGCAGTCAAAACGGCTGGCCAGATAGTTAAGATCAGGCTGATTTTGCAGAGGTGTTTCTGTCATAAGTGCCCATCGGCTACTGCTGGCGACCATTGTCTGGTCAGCACCGGCTTTGCGTAGCTCGAAGCTATCCTTTCCAGGAGTATCTACATCAACATCATGGTGTGTATGCTTTATCAGGCCGGTCCGGATACCACACGAACGTAAATACGGGATGAGTTGTTTCAGCAACGTCGTCTTACCTGTTCCGCTGTATGCGACGATTCCAAGTAAAGGGATCTGCGTGCTTTTCATCGTTCGAGATCTCGCTGGTTAGCCTTCCAAAGTTCAACATCCTCAGGCGTGTTGAGGTTTGAAAAATCTGCCGGATTATGGAAAAGAGCTGTTTGGGCGCCGATTTTTTCAAAGAAAATCATCAGCTTTCTATCACCATTTCCCAGATAAGATTCGAGCGCTGGAATAATTTTTCGATTCAGCAGGCAAAGTGTCGGATGGGCTCTTTCAGGATCACGTGCATAAACGGCGTACTGCCCGCTAGCTTCGGCCTGTAATACTTCAGCAAGATTGTCAGGGAAAGCAGGGACATCGCAGGGGACAAATAAAACCCATTCGGTTTTGCTCACTGACAATGCGGCAAGCATGCCTGCCAGCGGGCCTGAAAAGTCGGATGTCAGATCTGGGACGGTCTGAAAATCTCTTCCGTAACGTTCATTATTTCGGTTACAGCTGATCAGAATTTCACTGACCTGTGGTAGTAACTTCTGGGCGATATATTCGAATAAAGGCCGTCCGTTTACTTCTACCAGCCCTTTATCTTCGCCCATTCTCGTTGAGCGGCCACCTGCCAAAATAACGCCAGTAATGTCACTGCGGTTCATAATTTTTCCTGCCGGGGAGTCTGTATTCTGATGATTGTAACGTCTTACGATGAGGGCGGGCAGATTTAACTTTTACGTCGCAAGCCGGCTCTTCCCCAAAAGAAATAACCCTGTTATTTTTAGGGTCTGTAAGCTAATAGAGAGAAATAACATGAAAGAGCATCGCGTAAACGAGTTGATTGAATTACTGCATCCGGCATGGAAAGAAGACTGTGATCTTAACCTGATAGAGTTTATTCAGAAACTGGCAACGGAATGTGGTTATCAGGGGCCATTGGGTGAACTAAGCGATGACACCTTGATTTATCACCTTAAAATGCGTGGTACCGACAGCACAGCTGAAATTCCGGGGCTTAAGAAAGACTATGAGGATGACTTTAAAACGGCTCTTTTACGTGCCCGTGGCGTGATTAAAGATTGATGTAAACTTATGTGAACTTCATGCGTGCCGCTAAAAATAGATGATACTATTTCCCATTGTCATTTTTCTGTGCGGCCAATCCGAATGAAGTCATGAACAATTCAGCATTTAATTTTCAGGCATTGTCGCCGGATCTTATCCTTGATGCTTTAGAGAGTGTCGGTCTTATTGCTGAGTCCGGCCTCACTGCATTGAACAGCTACGAGAACCGGGTTTACCAATTTCTTGGTGAAGACCGAAAACGTTACGTCGTAAAATTCTACCGCCCGGAACGCTGGAGCGAAGAGCAAATTTACGAAGAGCATCGTTTTTCGCTTGATATGGCTGATGCTGAAATACCGGCTGTCGCTCCGCTTTCAATCAATAAAGATACCCTCCATCGCCATCAGGGTTACCTGTTCACAGTGTTTCCCAGCGTGGGCGGTCGTCAGTATGAAATCGATAATCTGGACCAGCTGGAATGGGTGGGCCGTTTCCTCGGTCGCATTCATCAGGTTGGTGGTCAGAGCCCGTTCAAAGTTCGTCCGACGATAGGATTGGATGAGTATCTGACGCAGCCGCGGGAAGTTCTCGCGCAATGCTCCCTGATACCCGCCAGCCTGCGCGAACCTTTCTTATCCGCTACTGATAACCTGATCCGTACTACGCGGGAATTCTGGCATACGGACTGGCAGTCGTTGCGTTTACACGGTGATTGCCATCCGGGAAATATTCTCTGGCGTGATGGCCCGCTGTTTGTCGATATGGATGATGCCCGCACTGGCCCGGCCGTTCAGGATATGTGGATGTTGTTACATGGCGAGCAAAGTGAGCAACGAATTCAGTTAGATATCTTGCTGGAAGCTTATGAGGAATTCGCCGATTTTGATTCCAGCGAGCTGGCGTTAATTGAGCCGCTGCGTGCTATGCGCATGGTCTATTATCTGGCCTGGGTCGCGAAGCGTTGGGGTGATCCGGCGTTTCCAAAAAGCTTCCCGTGGATGCAGGACGAAGATTTTTGGCGTGGTCAGATATCCGCTTTCACCGAGCAAATTAAGAAATTACAGGCACCTCCTTTACAGCTGATGCCAATGTACTGAGTCACGATTAATGTTCGAAGTTTAATTAAATGGAGATAGGCTTTATATGAAAAAGATATTCCTGGCACTGGTTGGTATGGTTATGGCCTTCAGTGTATCTGCAGCACAGTTTTCTGATGGTGCACAGTACGTTACTTTAGATAAAACCGTTGCTAATGAACCACAGGTACTCGAGTTCTTCTCATTTTATTGCCCGCACTGCTATCAGTTCGAACAAGTCTGGCATGTATCAGACAGCATCCGTAAGAACCTGCCAAAAGATGTGAAATACACCAAATACCACGTGGAATTCCTGGGGCCTTTGGGTAAACAATTAACTCAGGCATGGGCTGTTGCTATTGCTCTGGGTGTTGAGGATAAAGTCAGCCCGCTGATGTTTGATGCCGTTCAGAAACAACAGTCTGTTCAGAATGCTGATGATATCCGTAAGGTCTTTATTCAGGCCGGTGTGAAAGGCGAAGACTACGATGCTGCGCTTAACAGCTTTGTAGTGAAATCATTGGTTGTTCAACAGGAAAAAGCCGCTGCCGATCTGGGTCTGCAAGGCGTACCTTCTGTATTTGTGAACGGCAAATATATGGTTAAAAATGACGGACTTGATACCAGCTCAATGGACAGTTACGTCAAACAATATTCTGATGTGATTAACTTCTTATCGACCAAAAAATAAGACGTTTTGATCCCAACGCCAGCCTCAGGGCTGGCGTTCTATTTTCATAAAATTAAAAATCAGAAATGATCACGGACGAAAATATAAATGTTTTCTGCCGGCAGTTATTCTTAATAAATATAACTATCCACAAAAGCTATTAAGTTTCTATTACACGATAATCCCCCGCCAGCTTTCTATAACCTGATGAAACCAGTAGTTAAAATTCTGTAATATTTTCCGGTACAATTCAGATAATAATCCCCTTTGGAAACTATTCACAAACTTATCCACAGGAAGATCCTTCGAGATCCCTCGCAAGTTCGCAATGATTTTTCCTCGCGAGGTTCGTCTTTCCGGCTGGCTATGGCATCCTTAGAGCATGTCTGATCACGAATAAAGAAGAGTTATGGCCCAGATAGCAGAAAACCCCTTAATCCTGGTAGACGGTTCGTCTTACCTCTATCGCGCTTATCATGCGTTCCCGCCGCTGACAAACTCTGCGGGTGAACCGACAGGCGCGATGTACGGTGTGCTTAACATGTTGCGCAGTTTATTGCTGCAATACACACCAAGCCATGTCGCTGTGGTTTTCGACGCGAAAGGCAAAACCTTCCGTGACGAACTTTTTGAACAGTACAAATCCCATCGTCCTCCGATGCCTGATGATCTGCGCTCGCAGATAGAACCATTGCACCAGATGGTTAAAGCTATGGGCTTGCCGCTGCTGGTGGTTTCCGGCGTAGAAGCTGACGACGTGATCGGTACTCTGGCACTGGAAGCGGAAAAGGCTGGTCATGCTGTTCTTATCAGCACCGGCGATAAAGATATGGCACAACTGGTGACACCGGGCGTGACGCTGATTAACACCATGAATAATGCGATTCTCGGGCCTGAAGAAGTCGTTGAGAAATATGGTGTACCGCCTGAACTGATTATCGATTTCCTGGCTCTGATGGGCGATTCTTCGGATAACATTCCGGGTGTGCCGGGCGTTGGAGAGAAAACAGCGCAAGCTCTGTTGCAGGGGATTGGCGGCCTTGATGCTCTATATGCAGACCTTGATAAAGTATCGACATTAAGTTTCCGTGGTTCGAAAACCATGGCTGCGAAGCTTGCTGACAATAAAGACGTCGCTTATCTGTCATATCAGCTGGCAACCATTAAAACAGACGTTAAGCTCGACTTGACCTGTGCAGAACTGACCGTTTCAGAACCTGATGCTGATGAGCTTCATCAGCTCTTTGGCCGTTATGAATTTAAACGCTGGCTGGCCGATGTTGAAGCTGGCACCTGGCTGAGCGGTAAGAAATCTGCTGTTAAGGCTTCTGCCACATCGAAAAAGAGTACTGACTCAACCGAAGTGGCCTCAGCAGAACCTCTTGAGCGCAATCAGCTGTCTCAGGACGGTTATGTCACGATTCTGGATCAGGTGACACTGGATGAATGGATTGGTTATCTGAAAGCTTCTGACGTTTTCGCCTTCGATACAGAAACCGATGGTCTGGATACGCTGACGGCCAACCTGATTGGTCTGTCTTTCGCAACAGAAGCAGGCAAAGCCGCTTATCTGCCCGTTGCTCATGATTATCTGGACGCGCCGGTACAACTTGATCGCGATGAAGTGCTTAAGCAACTTAAACCGTTGCTGGAAGATGAGAAGCAGTTGAAAGTCGGGCAGAACCTGAAATTCGATCGTGGCATCTTATTGCGCTATGACATCGAAATGAAAGGCATAGCCTACGACACGATGCTTGAATCCTATGTTCTTGACAGCGTATCTGGCCGTCATGATATGGACAGCCTTGCAGATCGCTACCTCGGTCATAAAACTGTAGGTTTCGAAGAGATCGCCGGGAAAGGCAAAAATCAGCTGACTTTCAACCAGATCGCACTGGAGCAGGCCGCGCCGTATGCAGCGGAAGATGCTGATGTTACGCTCCAATTGCATCAGGCGCTTTGGCCACGTATTCAGGAAAGTGAATCACTGAAGAAAGTCTTCACTGAAATTGAGATGCCTCTGGTGCCCGTTCTGTCTCATATCGAGCGCACCGGTGTTTTGATTGACCAGAATATTTTGGCCGCTCATTCCAAAGAGCTGGCAATCCGCCTGAATGAGCTGGAAAACAAAGCACACGAGCTGGCGGAAGAACCTTTCAACCTTTCTTCGACCAAGCAGCTTCAGGCTATTTTGTATGAAAAACAGAAATTGCCGATTCTGAAGAAAACGCCAGGTGGTGCTCCATCAACGAATGAAGAAGTTCTGGCTGAGCTGGCACTGGATTATCCGTTGCCAAAAGTGATTCTGGAATATCGCGGTCTGGCAAAGCTGAAGTCAACGTATACCGATAAGTTGCCTCTGATGATCAACCCGCAGTCTGGCCGGGTTCATACCTCTTACCACCAGGCGGTAACGGCTACCGGTCGTCTGTCATCCAGCGATCCAAACCTGCAAAACATTCCTGTGCGTAATGATGAAGGACGTCGTATTCGTCAGGCTTTTATTGCGCCAAAAGATTACATCATTCTGGCTGCCGACTACTCGCAAATTGAACTGCGTATCATGGCGCACTTATCCAAAGATGAAGGTTTGCTGAAAGCGTTTGCTGAAGGTAAAGATATCCACCGTGCAACCGCGGCGGAAGTCTTCGGTACGCCACTGGAAAGCGTCACCGGTGAACAGCGTCGCAGCGCTAAGGCGATTAACTTTGGTCTGATTTATGGCATGAGTGCTTTCGGGTTATCCCGCCAGCTGAACATTCCCCGTAAAGAATCTCAGCGTTATATGGATTTGTATTTCGAGCGCTATCCGGGCGTACTTGAATACATGGAACGCACACGTACTCAGGCTTCTGAGCAGGGTTATGTTGAAACGCTTGATGGCCGCCGTCTGTATCTGCCGGATATCAAATCCAGTAATGCCATGCGCCGTAAAGGCGCCGAGCGTGCCGCAATCAACGCCCCGATGCAGGGAACCGCAGCGGACATTATCAAACGCGCGATGATCAGCGTTGCCGACTGGCTCAGGCAATCCGATGCTCCGCGTGCCCGCATTATCATGCAGGTACACGATGAACTGGTGTTCGAGGTGCATAAGGATGATGTCGATGCAGCAAGTGAGAAAATTCGTAATTTGATGGAGTCGAGCATGGAGCTCGCTGTTCCGCTTAAAGTGGATGTCGGTACGGGTGAAAACTGGGACCAGGCTCACTAAGCGGTCATTTGACTAAGTGGATAGTAATTAAGCTTTTTTTGTAATTAAGCTACAGGATTATGTGCTCAGACCTTGAAGGTGATCGCATAATCCGCGATTTTTGTGTAAGTAAACTACAAAAAGTTCTTTTTCCCCGTCAGGAAATAGGGTAAAGTTTCTCTTGTAGGGTACAGAGGTAAGATGTTCTATCTTTCAGACCTTTTACTTCACGTAATCGGATTTGGCTGAATATTTTAGCCGCCCCAGGCATTTATGTCTGGGGCGTTTTTTATTGAGCTTTTCATGACGTTGCGATGGTTTCCCTCAAACGCAATCCATAAAAAAGGGCGACCTGCTGGCCACCCTGATGATGTTCCTTACTTACACATGCCATTCATAATGGCCGGTAACGTTATTCGCCGGACAATTCTTCTTCCAGCACTTCCGGTGGGATCTCGTTGAACCAGTTGTTCAGCTTATCGCTCAGTTTATCCACGCCCATTTTCTTCGGTGAAGAGAACGCTTCAACCTGAATATCGCCCATGAATTCTTTTACCGCTTCACGGACCATCTTGATCTGTGCCTGACGCGCACCGGAAGCCAGTTTGTCGGCCTTAGTCAGCAGCAACATTACCGGCGTACCAACATCCACTGCCCACTGAATCATCTGCTGATCGAGATCTTTAAGCGGATGACGGATATCCATCAGCACAACCAGACCCTTCAGCGAATTACGCATTTGCAGATATTCGCCCAGCGCGCGCTGCCATTTGCGTTTCATTTCTTCCGGTACTTCTGCATAACCGTAACCCGGTAAGTCGACCAGACGGATGCCCTGTTTGACTTCGAACAGGTTGATTAGCTGAGTACGTCCCGGCGTTTTACTGGTACGTGCGAGGCTTTTTTGCTGCGTCAGCGTATTCAGCGCACTGGATTTGCCGGCGTTTGAACGACCAGCAAATGCGACTTCAATGCCTTCGTCAGCTGGCAGGTGCCGGATATCCGGGGCGCTCATGACGAAATGGGTCATATGATAGTTGTAAGTTTGGCTGGTCAAAACGTGCGTCTCCGTGAGGCATGAGTATCTGGCTGGCGATTATAACTGCAACAGAGCCGAGATGTGTTTGTGTTTTTGAAATCCGAATGATGAGGCGAAGGGACCACAGAGATGAAGGCGGGGGAAATTGCCTTCATGATGTAAGACATTTGCTATTCATGATGCGGGTTATTTCGCTTGTTTTATCGCCGTATTTTTTAATTCTTATCGTAATCAACAAGATAAAATTTGAGTGTTTCCGAAACCTCACTGGCGGCTGGCGGGTATCTTGAGCCTTTGCGCCAGTCGGGTAAAGTAATTCTTACGCGATGAAGGCAAGTAGGGAAACACGGACGAATTCTGCATTCACGGATCACGGGAAATGCATTGCGATTTAAGGACGAACGGGGCCGGAGGCTCTGAAAGGCAAAGGAAAAACCGGGACGTTGACGCTATACAGGGAAAGTGTTTGATGAATATCCTTCAGACGAAGGAAAGAAAAAGGCAGCAAGGTTACCTTGCTGCTTTTTTCTTTGTTCGCTTTCTGCTAGATTCCGCCGCAAATCTATACTAAATGTACACACCTAAGAGCAGATGCCATGAAACAGCCAGCGAAAGCACCACGCGCCAAAACCGCGACAGCTAAAACGAAGAAGAAAAGTCGTGTAGAGCTTGATATCGAAGCGCGCGAACGCAAGCGTGATAACAAGCGCCGTGGCCATAAAGCAGGCTCACGCGCCAATCCGGATGCGGCCCAGAATCAAAACGGTTCCGGCGCTAAGAAAGCCGATCCGCGCATCGGCAGCAAGAAAGCGGTGCCATTAATCGTTGAGACAGTAACGAACAATGCGGCGAAAGCTAAAAAAGCCGCGCAGCCGAAGCAAGATGCAAAACCAAAAATGACGCCGGAAGAAGAACTGACGTTGCTGGAAAATGATGAGCGTCTGGATTCACTCCTGGACCTCATCGATGACGGCAAAGCACTGAGCGCAGAAGATCAGGCTTACGTTGATCAGACGCTGGATCGTATTGATGTTCTGATGGAAATCCTCGGCATTGAACTCGGCGACGATGAAGATGACGAAGAAGAAGAGAAGAACGAAGATATGATGCAGTTGCTGAAGCGCGGAAATCCAAAAGACGGTTTCTAAGCCATGCGCTGGGTCATCCCGGCAATAGCCTTACTCTTTGCATGTTATATGCTTTGGTTATTCGGTAAACTACGGCGGTTATCGAAAACCAAAGCACGTTTGCGCAGAGCGACCTTTGCACGGCAGGCCCAAAACCTGCCTGTAAGGCGAACCGGCAGCATCCGACGCCGGAAGGAGTAAGTCACCCCATGTCAGAACAGACAACCGTCTGGGATTTAGCGCTGATCCAGAAGTACAACTATTCAGGTCCGCGATACACATCCTATCCAACAGCACTCGAATTCAGCGAAAGCTACGATGATGCGGCCTTTAAAAAAGCGGCTGTGCGTTATCCAGAGCGTTTCCTTTCGCTGTATGTGCACATTCCTTTCTGCCATAAGCTCTGCTATTTCTGCGGCTGCAATAAACTGGTGACCCGCCAGCAGCATAAAGCCGAAGAATACCTTAACGTCCTTGAGAAAGAGATCAGCCACCGTGCACCGCTCTTTAAAGGCCGTCAGGTCAGCCAGTTGCACTGGGGCGGTGGTACTCCGACTTACCTTAATAAAGCGCAGATAAGCCGCCTGATGGGCCTTCTGCGGGCACACTTCGATATCCTGCCTGAAGCCGAAATGTCGCTGGAAGTGGATCCGCGTGAAATAGAGCTGGATGTTCTCGATCATCTGCGCAGCGAAGGTTTTAATCGTCTGAGCATGGGCGTGCAGGATTTCAATAAAGAAGTGCAGCGTCTGGTGAACCGCGAGCAGGACGAAGACTTCATTTTTGCGCTGATTGAACGGGCGCGTGCGCTGGGTTTCAACTCCACCAATATCGATCTTATCTACGGCCTGCCAAAACAAACCGCAGAAAGTTTTGCGTATACACTGAAACGCGTGGCGCAGCTGAACCCCGATCGTCTGAGCGTTTTCAACTACGCGCATATGCCGAAATTGTTCGCCGCTCAGCGCAAAATCAAAGATGCCGATTTACCCGGCGCCGAAGAAAAACTGAAGATCTTGCTGGAAACCATCGCTTCGCTGACAGATTCCGGATACCGCTTCATTGGCATGGACCACTTTGCCCGCCCGGATGATGAACTGGCCGTGGCCCAGCGCGAAGGGAAATTGCATCGCAACTTCCAGGGCTACACCACGCAGGGCGACAGCGATTTATTAGGCATGGGCGTTTCGGCGATCAGCATGCTGGGCGACACCTATGCGCAGAATGAAAAAGACCTGAAAACCTACTATGCCCGTGTGGAAGCTGAAGGAAATGCGCTGTGGCGGGGTCTGGTAATGACAGATGACGATTGCCTGCGCCGCGACGTAATCAAAGCACTAATCTGTCATTTTGAACTGGATTTTGCCGATATCGAGAAACGTCACGGGATTCAGTTTACGGATTACTTTGCCGATGATCTGGCCTTGCTGGAGCCGCTGGTCAAAGACGGTCTGGTGGAAGTCAGTGAAAACCTCATTCAGGTCACCCCGCGTGGCCGTCTGCTGATCCGTAATATCTGTATGTGTTTTGATATTTACCTGCGCCGCCAGGTTCGCCAGCAGCAATTTTCCCGCGTTATCTGACGTTCGCCGCACAAACAAAAACAGCCGCATTTGCGGCTGTTTTGCTTTCTGGCAATGACGTTATTCCATGCCGAGTTCTTTCAGTTTACGGGTCAGGGTATTTCGTCCCCAGCCCAGTAAACGTGCCGCTTCCTGTTTGTGCCCCTGAGTATGGCGCAGCGCCGTAGTCAGCAGCGTACGCTCCATCTCCGGCTGTGCTTCTGACAACAGATTTTGATGACCGGAACGCAGGGCGCGATCGGCCCATTGTGCCAGCAGCGTTGCCCAGCTGTCCGGCAGACTTTGCCCACCCGTCTCTGGTGCTGTCGTTTCAAACAATTCACTCGGTAAATCCTGAATCAACACTTCCTGGCCGGCGGCCATAACGGTTAACCAGCGGCAGGTATTTTCCAGCTGGCGCACGTTCCCTTGCCACGGCAGACGCGTCAGCGCCGTTTCAGTTTCAGGGTGAAGATTTTTGGCTTCCACACCCAGCTCTTTCGCCGCAACTTGCAGGAAATAACGGGCCAGACGCGGAATATCTTCACGACGTTCACGCAGCGGAGGCAGATGGACGCGGATCACGTTCAGACGGTGGAATAAGTCCTCACGGAATTTGCCTTCCTGAACCCGTAACTCCAGATTCTGGTGGGTAGCCGCGATAATCCGGACATCCACTTTTACCGGTGCGTAGCCGCCAACCCGATAGAACTGCCCGTCAGCCAGCACGCGCAGCAGGCGGGTTTGAACATCAAGCGGCATATCACCGATTTCATCGAGAAACAGCGTGCCGTTATCGGCCTGCTCAAAACGTCCCTGACGGATGGTATTCGCCCCGGTAAATGCGCCTTTCTCGTGGCCAAATAACTCGGACTCAATCAGGTCTTTCGGGATCGCAGCCATATTCAGCGCGATAAAGGGCGCTTTGGCGCGCGGGCTGTGGCGATGCAAAGCATGGGCGACCAGCTCTTTACCGGTTCCGGATTCCCCGTTTATCAGCACACTGATTGAAGAGCGTGATAACCGGCCAATAATGCGGAAGACGTCCTGCATGGCTGGCGCTTCACCAATAATATCAGCCGTCGGGCCACTGGCAGGCTGGCTGCGGGCTGGTTGTTGTTGTTCCTGATAATGACTGATCGCACGCTCGACAAGCGCAACGGCTTCGTCGATGTCGAACGGTTTTGGCAGATAATCAAACGCACCTTGCTGATAGGCGCTGACCGCGGCATCCAGATCGGAATGCGCTGTCATTATGATGACCGGAAGCATCGGATGGCGCTGTTTAATCTGTTTTAACAGCGCTAAACCGTCCATGCCGGGCATACGGATATCTGATAACAAAACGTCAGGGGTTTGAGTCGCAATGGCATCAAGCACTTCATTGCCGCTGTCAAACGTGGTGCAGGTTAAACCGGCTCCAGTGAGCGCGCGTTCAAGTACCCAGCGGATGGAGCTATCGTCATCGACGATCCAGACTATCCCTCGTTGCATAAGAACCTCACTGGCGAATAGGCAGGAAAACCGAGAATTCGGTGTGTCCTGGCCAACTGTTAAATTCAACTTTACCCGAATGCTGATCAATCAAACTGCGCGCAATAGAGAGGCCCAAACCGGTGCCCCCTTCGCGGCCACTGACCATGGGGTAAAAAAGGGTGTCCTGCAAATGCGCCGGTACGCCGGGGCCGTCATCTTCAATATCGATACGGGCCACCAGACGATAACGCACGCCGTGTAACGTAATCTGGAAAGCCGTGCGTGTGCGCAAAGTAATTGTGCCGCCTTCCTCCCCGAGCGCCTGCAATGCGTTGCGGGTGATGTTCAGCAAAATCTGTTCTATCTGATCCGGATCGTGCGCCAGTTCTGGCAGGCTCGGGTCATAGTCTCTGACCAGCTGAACGTTATCCGGTTTTTCCATCGACACCAGCTGGCAAACACGTTCCGCAACCTGATGAATACTTTGTGTGACGTGCTGGCTTGGGCGTTGTGGCCCCAGCAGGCGGTCAACCAGATTACGCAGACGGTCGGCCTGCTCGATAATGACTTTGGTGTATTCCAGCAGAGCCGGATCGGGCAGTGCTCTGGATAATAACTGGGCGGCACCACGCAGCCCGCCAAGCGGGTTTTTGATTTCATGGGCCAGGCCGCGGATCAAATCACGCGCGGCAACCTGTTGAGCATGCTGCAATTGTTCCTGACTCAGACGTCGCTGGTTATCCATCGGCGCCAGCTCGACCAGAATGAAACCTTCCGGCAGCATCTGCGCGGTCAGTGAAAGAACATGTGCGCGCCCATCGACAACCAGAGTCACTTCACTGTCTGTAAAGCCCTGTCCGGCTGTCAGACTTTCACGCATTAAGTCGATATTGAGCGAAAAATATCCCACCAGTTCCGGCAAAGGGGTACCAAAGAGTTTGCGGGAACTTTGCGCCAGTAACTGCTGAGCGGCCGGATTGGCGTAATGCACAGCCAATTCGTCGTCCAATAACAGAACGCTGTTGATTAAGGAATTCAGGATCTGCCCAGCATCGGGCAGCTTGCCAGTTGCCATACCGCAGTCTCCCGCACCTGATTGGTGCATTTTATCTCGCTACCCGGCGAAATCACGGGCCAGAGGGGTTAAGCAGGAAAGAGTGTGGAGAAAAAAGCCCATCCGGAGATGGGCTGAAAGTTTCCACGGCAACAAATAAAATCGTCTTACTTAATTTTGACGCTGAAGGCTTTGTTACAACCAGGCCATCAGTCGGGTATTACGCTCAGCGGCAGCCCAACAGCGGGCGCTGAGTTCAGGGTTTAATCAGAAATTAAACGCTGTAGTACAGTTCGAACTCAACAGGGTGCGGAGTCATACGCACACGGTCCATTTCTTCTTTACGCAGACCGATGTAAGCATCGATAGCGTCGTCAGTGAACACGCCGCCACGGGTCAGGAACTCGCGGTCTTCGTTCAGTGCGTTCAGAGCTTCTTCCAGTGAACCTGCAACTTTTGGAATTTCTGCTTCTTCTTCCGGTGGCAGGTCATACAGGTTTTTATCCATCGCATCGCCAGGGTGGATCTTGTTGATGATACCGTCCAGGCCGGCCATCATCAGTGCAGCAAACGCCAGGTATGGGTTAGCCGCTGGATCAGGGAAGCGAGCTTCGATACGCATGGCTTTAGGGCTGGATACGTGCGGAATACGGATAGAAGCAGAACGGTTACGTGCAGAATACGCCAGCATCACAGGTGCTTCGTAGCCCGGGACCAAACGCTTGTAGGAGTTTGTTGTCGGGTTAGCGTAGGCATTGATGGCTTTAGCGTGCTTGATGATACCGCCGATGTAGAACAGTGCCATTTCTGACAGGCCGCCGTATTTGTCGCCAGAGAACAGGTTGTTACCGTTCTTAGACAGAGACATGTGGCAGTGCATACCGGAACCGTTATCGCCAAACATTGGTTTTGGCATAAAGGTCGCAGTTTTGCCAAATGCGTGAGCCACGTTGTGAACCACGTATTTGTAGATTTGGATTTCGTCAGCTTTTTTGGTCAGCGTGTTGAAGCGGGTTGCCACTTCGTTCTGGCCAGCAGTGGCGACTTCGTGGTGGTGAGCTTCAACAACCAGACCCATTTCTTCCATGGTCAGACACATGGTAGAACGCAGATCCTGGGAGGAGTCGACCGGAGGAACCGGGAAGTAACCGCCTTTAACTGCAGGACGGTGGCCTTTGTTGCCGCCTTCGTATTTGGTGCTTGAGTTCCATGCGCCTTCGATATCATCGATAGCAACGTGGGAACCGGAGATGCTGCTGCCGAAGCGCACATCATCAAAGAGGAAGAATTCTGGTTCTGGCCCGAACAGGACGGTATCCGCGATACCAGAAGAGCGCAGGAAGTCTTCTGCACGTTTTGCGGTAGAGCGTGGGTCGCGGTCATAACCTTGCAGCGTTGTTGGCTCAAGGATATCGCAGCGAATGATCAGCGTGGTTTCTTCGTAGAATGGGTCAAGAACAGCAGTGCTCGCGTCTGGCATCAGAACCATGTCAGATTCGTTAATGCCTTTCCAGCCACCGATTGATGAACCATCAAACATTTTGCCTTCTTCGAAGAAGTCAGCGCTAACCTGGTGCGCTGGAATGGTGACGTGCTGTTCTTTACCCTTGGTGTCAGTGAAACGCAAATCTACGAATTTCACTTCATGCTCATTCAGCATCGTCAAAACGTGTTCAGCGGACATACTAGTTCTCCCGAATTTCTCATTATCGTCGTGGAACGAATAACCATTTTTGGTCTTTAGTTGGAAATAACAGCTTTACTTGAACTGGCGTGTGGCCTAAACAGCACTATTATTTGTCTGGTCAGACTCTTTCACCCAGTAAAAACTTTTTACCCTAAAAAATTTTTACTCTAAAAACTATTAGCGAAAAGTGTGCCAACTTTGAGAAAATGCAAACAACGCCATTTTACAGGGCTTTTGCACTCAATAAGTATGCACCATAACGGAATTTATGCACTACAATGGTGCTAATCGTGAGATGCAAGGCACCAAAAAGGTGCGTCATAATGGTTCAGGGGTTCTTTTGCACCGTGAAAGGGATCACAAAGTAGCCATCCACAAGTTGTTTCAACAAGATCCTTGTGATCTTGTTTAGAACCTCGCTTAATACGTGTACAATAGCGCGCTATTTCTAATGCCTGAGGCAAAGCTGTGATCGAAAATTTGCGTAACATCGCCATTATTGCCCACGTTGACCATGGTAAAACCACCCTGGTCGACAAGCTGCTGCAACAATCCGGTACTTTCGGAGAACGTGTAGAAGCCACCGAACGCGTAATGGACTCCAACGATTTGGAGAAAGAGCGTGGGATTACCATCCTCGCAAAAAACACCGCCATTAATTGGAAAGACTACCGCATCAACATCGTGGATACCCCAGGACACGCCGACTTCGGCGGTGAGGTAGAGCGTGTGATGTCAATGGTCGACTCGGTGCTGCTGGTTGTGGATGCAATGGATGGCCCAATGCCGCAAACCCGTTTCGTGACCAAAAAAGCATTCGCTAATGGTCTGAAGCCGATCGTGGTAATCAACAAAGTTGACCGCCCTGGCGCGCGTCCTGACTGGGTTGTTGATCAGGTCTTCGACCTGTTCGTAAACCTGGACGCAACTGACGAACAACTCGATTTCCCAATCATCTATGCATCTGCACTGATGGGTATCGCGGGTAACGACCATAACGATATGGCCGAAGACATGACCCCGCTGTACCAGGCGATTGTTGACCACGTATCTCCGCCACAAGTTGAGATGGAAGCACCTTTCCAGATGCAAATCTCTCAGCTGGACTACAACAACTATGTTGGCGTCATCGGCATCGGTCGTATCAAACGCGGTACTGTTAAACCTAACCAGCAGATCACTGTGATCGACAGCGAAGGTAAAACCCGTAACGGTAAAGTCGGTAAAGTTCTGACCCACATGGGTCTTGAGCGTATCGAAGCGACCGTTGCTGAAGCTGGCGACATCATCGCGATCACCGGTTTGGGTGAGCTGAACATTTCCGACACTATCTGTGACCCGGCAAATGTTGAAGCTCTGCCAGCGCTGAGCGTTGATGAACCAACCGTTACCATGTACTTCTGCGTTAACACCTCTCCGTTCTGTGGTAAAGAAGGTAAGTATGTGACTTCACGTCAGATCCTTGACCGTCTGAACAAAGAACTGGTGCACAACGTAGCATTGCGTGTTGAAGAAACTGAAGATGCTGATGCATTCCGTGTTTCAGGCCGTGGTGAACTTCACCTGTCGGTTCTGATCGAAAACATGCGTCGTGAAGGTTTCGAGCTGGCGGTTTCCCGTCCTAAAGTAATCAACCGTAAAATCGATGGCCGCATGCAAGAGCCATTCGAGAACGTGACACTGGATATCGAAGAGCAACACCAGGGTTCTGTAATGCAGGCCATGGGTGAGCGTAAAGGCGATGTCAAAGACATGATCCCTGACGGCAAAGGTCGTATCCGTCTTGATTACCTGATCCCAGCACGTGGCCTGATCGGCTTCCGTACTGAGTTCATGACCATGACTTCAGGTACCGGTCTGCTGTACTCCACGTTCAGCCACTACGATGACGTCCGTCAGGGCGAAATCGGTCAGCGTCAGAACGGCGTTCTGATTTCCAACGGTCAGGGTAAAGCAGTTGCGTTCGCACTGTTCAGCCTGCAAGACCGCGGTAAATTGTTCCTGGGCCACGGCGCAGAAGTGTATGAAGGCCAGATCATCGGTATTCACTCACGTTCTAACGACCTGACCGTGAACTGCCTGACCGGTAAGAAACTGACCAACATGCGTGCGTCCGGTACTGACGAAGCAACGACTCTGGTTCCTGCTATCAAAATGTCTCTGGAGCAAGCTCTGGAATTCATCGATGATGACGAACTGGTCGAAGTGACTCCTCAGTCTGTACGTATCCGTAAACGTCACCTGACCGAGAACGACCGTAAACGTGCAATGCGTGGTCCAAAAGAAGGTTAATCTTCTTTTACGCAAGCCGTTACACAGAAGCAGGGTGCCTTTGGGTACCCTGTTTTTTTTGTGTTTTTTTTCCAAACCTGCACTAAACCCCGCGCATCTGTCACTGTTCACCTGTACGTTTTACCGCTAAAGTTAAAAGTCATCTTTGAAATCAGGAGCGTGCAATGCTGTACATTTTTGATATGGGAAACGTCATTATTGATATTGATTTCAAACGTGTTCTTGGCGTGTGGAGCCATCTGAGCGGTACGCCGCTGGCCACGCTGACGGAGCGATTCTCGATGGGCGAGGTATTCCAGAAGCACGAGCGTGGCGAAATCAGCGATGAACAGTTTGCCGCCGACTTATGCCATGAAATGGGCATAGCGCTCAGTTTCGAGCAGTTCAGCGCGGGCTGGCAAGCTATCTTCGTCGGGTTGAGGCCTGAGGTGATCACGGTATTCAAAAAGCTGCGCGAAGAAGGCCATCGCGTTGTCGTATTGTCGAATACCAACCGCCTGCATTTGGATTTCTGGCCGCATCACTATCCTGAAATCGAAGCCAATACCGACGCTATGTACCTCTCGCAAAATTTGGGTATGCGTAAACCCGAGCCGGAAATTTTTCAGCATGTGCTTGAAAAAGAAGGTTTCAGCGCAAGTGAGGCGGTATTCTTTGATGATGTCGCAGAAAACATTGAAGCTGCCCGTGCGGCCGGAATTGAAGCCGTTTGGGTGGAAGATAATCAAACCGTACCAAAATACTTTTCCTGAAGGATGAAAGGATGCAGAAAAGGGCACTGAGCCACTACCCGAAATCATTGTGGAAATTCACCCACCTGCTCTTAAAGCGTTCAGATAAAGATGGCCTGACGCTCCTTGCGGGCCATTTAGCCTATGTCTCTTTGTTGTCGCTGGTGCCGCTGATTGCGGTGGTCTTTTCATTGTTTGCGCTGTTTCCGGTGTTTTCGGATATCAGCGCGCAGCTCAAAACATTCATTTTTTCCAATTTCATGCCGGCGACCGGCAACGTCATCCAGCGCTACCTCGAACAGTTTGTCGCAAACTCCAGCAAAATGACGGCGGTGGGCACCTGCGGGTTAATCGTCACTGCGCTGTTGCTGATCGCGTCCGTCGACAGCGTGCTGAACAAAATCTGGGACAGCAAAACGAAACGCCCGATCGTCTTCTCTTTTGCTGTTTACTGGATGGTGCTGACGCTCGGGCCGATCCTCCTGGTGGCCAGCGTGGCGGTCAGTTCATACCTTCTCTCGCTGAACTGGCTGAACATCAGCGGCGTGCATTCAGTCATCGATCATTCCCTGAGGGTTCTGCCGTTGCTGATCTCCTGGGTTTCGTTCTGGCTGCTGTATCAGGTGGTGCCAACGGTTCGGGTTCCGTCAAAAGATGCACTGGTCGGCGCGCTGGTTTCCGGTGCATTATTTGAATTGAGTAAAAAAATCTTCGCCCTGTATATTCAGCTTTTCCCGTCTTATCAGTTGATTTACGGTGTACTGGCGGTGATTCCGATTTTATTTCTTTGGGTCTATGTCAGTTGGTGTATCGTGCTTCTTGGCGCGGAAATTACCGTTACGCTTGGCGAGTTTCGTTCCCTGAGAAAATTGCAGTCTGCTCAGCAAGTAGCAGCAGAAAAATCAGTCTGAAGGATTTGTATGATTGCGTTAATTCAGCGGGTATTGAATGCCAGCGTGACCATCGACGGAAGCGTCTGTGGTGAAGTCGGGCCAGGGTTGCTGGTTTTGCTGGGGGTTGAGCGGGGCGATGACGAACAAAAAGCCAAACGTCTTTGTGAACGGGTGATCGGGTACCGGATATTCGGTGACGAGAATGACAAAATGAACCTGAACGTCCAGCAGGCTGGCGGTAGTTTGCTGGTGGTTTCGCAGTTTACGCTGGCAGCGGACACTCAAAAAGGCATGCGTCCGGGGTTCTCACAGGGCGCAGAGCCGCAGGAAGCCGACCGTTTGTATCAGTATTTTTGCGGGCAATGCCGTGAGAAGGGTATTGCTACCGAAACGGGCCGTTTCGCCGCGGATATGAAAGTGGCACTGGTGAATGACGGGCCGGTGACCTTCTGGCTACAAGTCTGATCGATAAGGCATAACGCCGGAGAGAAAGCATCTATGTATCACCTGAGAGTACCGACGACCGAAAAAGAGCTGGCCGCCTATTACCGATTCCGCTGGGAAATGCTGCGCAAGCCGTTGCATCAGCCGGAAGGTTCAGAACGTGATGCCTACGATTCGATTGCGCATCACCAAATGGTTGTGGATGAAAACGGCGATCCGGTTGCAGTAGGTCGTTTATATATTAATGCCGATAACGAGGCTTCAATCCGTTTTCTGGCCGTTGATCCGAATGTACAGGACAAAGGATTGGGGACGCTGGTGGCGATGACGCTGGAGTCTGTCGCCCGTCAGGAAGGCGTGAAGCGTGTAGTGTGTAGCGCGCGTGAAGATGCCGTGGAATTCTTCGCCAAGCTGGGTTTTGTGAATCAGGGTGAAATCACCACGCCGCAAACGACGCCGGTTCGCCATTTCCTGATGATCAAACCCATTGAAACGCTGGACGATATTTTGCACCGCCCGGACTGGTGCGGTCAGTTGCAGCAGGCCTGGTACGATCACATCCCGCTGAGTGAAAAAATGGGCGTGCGTATCAGCCAGTACACTGGCCAGAGATTCGTAACCACGATGCCGGAAACGGGCAATCAGAATCCTCATCACACTTTGTTTGCGGGCAGCTTGTTCTCTCTGGCCACACTGACCGGCTGGGGACTCATCTGGTTATTGCTGCGTGAGCGCCATCTGGGCGGCACTATCGTGCTGGCCGATGCGCATATCCGTTACAGCACACCGGTGACCGGCAGACCGCGTGCCATCGCCGATTTGGGCTCTGTCCGGGGCGACCTTGACCGGCTGGCCCGCGGACGCAAAGCGCGCGTGCAGCTTGAAGTGAATTTATACGGCGACGAGACTGACGGCGCAGTATTTGAAGGTACTTATCTGGTTCTTCCCGCCGCTCCCGGCGCGCCGCTGGAACCTGAAATCAACTGATTCGCTTTCCGTAAAAAACAAAAAGGCACCGTGCAAACGGTGCCTTTTTACGTTCAGATGCGGAATTAATTATTCCGGCGCAGCGCCTGAAACCAGCCCGTTAACCATTTGCTGATTCAAAGTCTGTCCGTTGCTGCCGGTAACCTGCAAAGTGCCTCTGAGCGTCGGTTTGAAATCCACATTGGCGGGCATTTGGCCTTGCAAATTGAGCTGCATATTGGCATTACCGTCCAGCGCCAGGTGCGGCCATCCCCAGTTTTCCAGCTCATTTACCGGTACTGCACGTCCGGTCATTTTCACGGAGAAATGGCGCTGTGGTTGCTGATCTACCGTTGCCGTCGCTTCCAGTAATCCTTCTTTGGTGAAAGCGCTCAGCTCGGAAATATTCACCTGACTGTCGTTCGCATCCAGCGTTATGGAAGGGCGGCGAACATCATTACGGTTGAACGTCGCTTCACTGGCGTTGAGATTCAGCTTCCCGTCCCAGACTCCCCACTGATGGTCGCGTGCCAGCAACAAATTACTGCCCAAACCATCAAGTGCTGTGATTTGGAACGGGAATTGCGGGTTGATATCGATAATCAGGTTACGGTTAGCGATGAACCGGCTGACAGAAATTTCGGCCAGCGGAGCAGGCAGCGCCTGAATCCAGAGTTGTTTCCAGTTCTGAGGCAGCGTGTATTCCAGCCCGGCAACGGAAAGTTCATCCAGTTGCAGACGTTTGTTCGCGCGCAGCCAGTTACCGGTCGTTCTCAGCAAGCTACGCTCCCAGCGTGCGGTGGCCTGTTTGATGGAAATTCCCTGCGGGGAAAGGTCGAGGCTGATGATTGGATCCTGAATATGCAGATTACCGTCAATCATGTCCGTCGCGTTCAGCGTGATTTCGCCGTCATCGCTTTGCCAGTCGCCTTTCTCCAGCGTCAGGTCTTGCACGGAAAGGTCGACATCACTGAAAGCCCAGTCAGTGCCTTGCAGCCGGGCGTCGATCAGATCCAGGCGCTGAATCGTCACTTTCGGCAATGTCTGGAAATCATCAAAGAATGCAGAAAGCGATTTTGAGGTTTGCAGGCGGACATTGCTCAGACGCAGGTTCTCGATATTCCAGCTGCCATCAGCGGCCTGTGTCGCTTTACCGGTAAGCTGACCGCGCGCCAGATCGCCACCGAAATTACTCAGTGTCAGGTTCTTGTTGTTGATATTGCCCTGAATCAGCACGTTCTCAGCCGGCAGCCCGTTCACGGTCAGGTTCGACGCGCTCAGCTGGAAATCGGCTTTATCACCCAGAAGCTGATTCGGTTTCGGCTGCCACGGTGAAATACCGGCATTAATTTGCTGCCCCTGAATATCGAGGCCTGCGGTATTCCCGGTCAGTGCCATCTTGCTCAGTTGCAAAGTATTGGCCTGTAACGGCAGCTTGATGGCAGAAGGGCTAACGTTCAGGCGGCCATTGGCCAGAACAACGTGATCGAAAAAGTAAGGGTCAGTAATCTGACGCCAGCTCAAATCGAGATCCACTTCTCCGGCGTTCAGAATTTCAGGCTTATTTTTTTGCCCGAAGATGACATTCGTCAGCGTGACGCGGCTAGGCGTTGACCAGTTGTGATCCAGCTTTTCTACCGAGAGCCTGTACTCGCTGTTGTCGCTTATCCAGCGACTGACCCAGCCGGCAGCCCAGCGGGTTTGTAATAGGACGTACACCAGTACGATCGCCAGCACCAGAAGTAAGGCGAACGTCAGCAAAATTTTACCGATAAATCTCATCGTCTGGAGCCCTGTAACGGGAAAAAGGAAAAAAGATTCTTTGTTTATGCCGCAAACAGCGACTTTTCTCAACAGGTTAGCAGAAGGGAGACAATAAAAAGCGGCAGGGGTTCCAGACCCGCTGCCGCTGTTGCACGTGGATTACATCCCGTGATTACTTTTCGTGAGGGAAAACCAGATTCAGAACTATCGCAGTAATCCCGCCTGCCGCGATGCCGGAAGACAGCAGCGTTTTAATCCAGTCTGGCGCGAATTGCAGGATCAGCGGCTGCTGGGAAACGCCCATGCCGACGGCCAGTGAAAGCGCCATGATCATAATCGCGCGGCGGTTCAGGCGCTCGCGGGAAACAATGCGCACGCCGGAAGCGGCAATCGTACCGAACATCACGATGGTTGCACCGCCTAAAACAGGCTCAGGAATGTGCTGCACGAACCCGGCAACCGCAGGGAAAAGCCCCAGTACGATCAGCATTAGCGCAACCACAAAACCAACATAACGACTGGCTACGCCGGTCAGCTGAATCACGCCGTTGTTCTGGCCGAAACAGGAGTTCGGGAAGGTATTGAATACGGCTGACAGCATTGAGTTCAGGCCGTTAGCCAGCACGCCGCCTTTGATACGCTTCATATACAGCGGGCCACTGACCGGCTGCTCGGAAACGTCAGATGTCGCAGTGATATCACCGATGGTTTCCAGCGACGTCACCATAAAGATAAGCATCAGCGGGATGAGCAGATTCCAGTCGAAGCCAAGGCCGTAATACAACGGCGTCGGTAACGTAATCCAGTTGCTCTGCGCGGCTGGTGCCACTTCAGGCAACATCCCCATCATCCAGGCCGCCAGATACCCTACCGCCATGGCGATAACCAGAGAAGCGACGCGCATATACGGATTACGCTGGCGGTTGAGCAGAATGATAACCACCAGAACGACGGCAGCCAGAATCAGGTTTTTAGGCGCGCCGAACGTATGATTACTCATCGCCGCATAGCCGCCACCAATTGACGTCAGCCCGACCTGAATCAGCGAAAGACCGATAATCATGACGACGATGCCGGAAACCAGCGGGGTGATGACGCGGCGTGCAAGGTGCAGGAATCGCGACAAAACGATTTCGGTGCAGGATGCCAGCATCAATGTGCCGAACAGTGCGGCCATCATTGTCGGAACGTCAGCGCCGCCGTTTTTCAGCGCCAGACCGCCCATAATCAACGGTGAAACAAAGTTAAAGCTGGTGCCTTGAATTGAAAGCAGGCCGGAACCGACGGGACCCCAGGTTTTAATTTGCAGAATGGAAGCCAGGCCCGAAGCAAACAGCGACATACTGATGATGTGCTGAGTGTCCTGCGCAGGTAAACCCAGCGCCTGACAAATCAGTAATGCGGGGGTGATCACCGCGACGAACATCGCCAGTAAATGCTGACAGGCGGCAAAGAGAGTCTGAGGAATTGGCGGACGGTCTTCAAGCCGGTAAATCAGTTCACTTTTTGGCTGGCGGGAAAGGTCGGGTTGCTGCGAGTCTTGTTCTGTGGTTTGCGAACTCATGTTATGGCATTCCAATAAGCGGCAAAGCGGGCATTTTTATTGAAATACGCGACAAAAGCAAACGTTTGCTAACGACAATTTAAACTGTGAAATCTTCGTTAAAAAATCTTTTATGAACTGTTTGCCCGGCGGAGGTTTTTTCTGAGAAGATCTTGTTCCGTTTTTACGGAAAATCGGGTAATTCCGGTGGGCGACTGAAGCTAAACAGGCGCCGGGATAAAAGCCACGGCGCCTGTTTCAGGCTTTCTGTTTCTTCACTTATCGCTTACTGAGTGGCCTCTGCTTTTTCCGTAAACACCGCTTCAGCTTCCGCTGCCTTTTCCTGCGTCAGCAACTGCTTTTCGTAAACCTTGAAGAACGGATAGTAAATCACCATCGAAAGCAGCATCAGCATGATCACCAGAATCGAGACTTTGAAATCCCAGCCCATTGCCCATGCAGCACCAATCGGTGCCGGAGATGTCCAGGGAACCAGTGAAATCATGTGCGGAAGAAGATTAGTCGAGACAGCGAGGTAGGCAATTATGGCGTTAACCATCGGTGCGAGAAGGAACGGAATGAAAAAGACCGGGTTCATGACGATCGGCGTACCAAAGATCACCGGCTCATTGATGTTAAAACAACTCGGTACCAGGCTAAGTTTTCCCATGGTGCGCAGATGCGCCGATTTACTGCGGCAAAACAGCAAGACCAGCCCGATGGTGGCACCGGAGCCGCCGATCACGATCAGGAAGTTCCAGAATGCTTCGGTCATGATGTGCGTCATCGGCAAACCGGCGGCGAGATCAGTCTGGTTCAACCCCAGATTGGTTAGCCAGAAAGCCTGCAACATCCCCGAAACGATAGCCGAACCATGAATACCGGCGAACCACAGCAGATGGCAAATCAGTACCGCCAGAAGTACGGCGGGCAGGGAGTCAGCGGCGGAAATCAACGGCTCGAAAAGCGCCATAATTGCCTGCGGTAACAGCATGTCGAAGCCCGACTGCACCAGCAAACTCAGCGGGAACAGCGTAATCACAACGGCAATAATCGGGATCAGCAGATCGAATGAATGCTTAATATTGGAAGGAACCTGTTCAGGTAGCCGTATGCCAATATTGTATTTTTTCAGCAAGCGCGTCAGCTCGGTCACATAAATCGCCACCAGAATTGCGGTGAAAATCCCTACGCCGCCCAGTGCGGCTGTCGACATTTTTTCATCGATCTGAGGCGCAGCCACCAGCAGAAAAGACATTAGCGAAAGCATCGCGGTCATAAACGGGTCAAGTTTGTAGCTTCGCGCCAGGTTGTAGGCAATGGCCGCAGCGATGTAGATCGACATAATCCCCATCGTCATATTAAACGGTGTCAGAATCTGCACTTCATATTTTGCCGAGAGTTCCAGCCAGTTTCGGGCAAATCCCCATGAGGATTCAGGAGAGAAAGGTGGGTGTACGAAAACCAGCAAAAAGGACCCCACAATCATAAACGGCATTGCTGAAATAAACCCGTCACGCACCGCCATAACATGGCGCTGAGAAGATAACCGGGCCGCAAACGGGCTGATTTTCTGTTCTATAAAATCAAAGAGGGTTTGGCTGATACTCATGATGATATTGGCCTTATGGTGAGGGGATCTGACAGGCTTGCCTTAATTATCATCAGTGTAGTGGCGGGATATGAAACCGGTTACCGACTTTGCCCCAGTCTGTGAAGGTCATCAAATAACCAGAGGACTTAATGGTTTTGAGGCAGAAATGAGCAAAAGTCGGGTTAATACATTGAAGCCAAAACATCATTTTCAATAATGTTTTGGCGTTTCAGAGAGAAAAACGAAAGTCGAAAAGCATAAGAATTATGCGTTGGTATAACGCACTCTTTCCGGCAGCCAGCGCTCAATCAGCGCCTTGGCATGATCGGGAAATTGCTGCTGAAGATACCGCGCAATGCGCTGTACGTCGGGGATCATGGCCTGATCGCGCAGCAAATCAGCGACTTTAAATTCAGCGCTGCCGGTCTGGCGCGTGCCCAGCAATTCGCCCGGCCCGCGGATTTCTAAATCCTGCTGAGCAATCACAAAACCATCGTTGCTGTCGCGTAAAACCTGCAAGCGCTTCTGCGCTGTTTTGCTCAGCGGTGTTTTGTACAACAATACGCAGTGAGAAGCGACTGCACCTCGTCCGACGCGGCCACGCAGCTGGTGCAACTGCGCCAGCCCGAGGCGTTCCGGGTTTTCGATGATCATCAGGCTGGCGTTGGGCACATCGACGCCCACTTCAATGACGGTTGTCGCCACCAGAAGCTGCACTTCGCCCTGTTTGAACGCCTGCATGACGGCCTGCTTTTCCTGTGCTTTCATCCGGCCATGAACCAGCCCGATATTCAGCGCAGGCAGCGCTTCTTTCAGCCCTTCCCAGGTGGCTTCCGCCGCCTGAGCTTCCAGCATTTCTGATTCTTCAATCAGCGTACAAACCCAGTAAGCCTGACGATTTTCCTGCTCGCAGGCGCTTTTCACGCGGCTGATGATATCGCTGCGGCGCGTATCAGGGATCGCAACGGTTGTTACCGGCGTTCTCCCGGGCGGAAGTTCGTCGATGACCGACGTATCCAGATCCGCGTAAGCGGTCATCGCCAGCGTTCGCGGGATTGGCGTTGCGGTCATGATCAGTTGATGCGGATGGAGTCCCTGTTGCAGACCTTTCTCCCACAATGCCAGCCGCTGATGAACGCCAAAGCGGTGTTGTTCATCAATGATCACCAGAGATAATGAGGAGAACAGAACCTGTTCCTGAAATATCGCGTGAGTCCCGACGACCATCGAAACCTGGCCACTGGCAATCGCATCCTGCTGCGCCTGTCTGGCTTTGCCTTTTTGTTTTCCGGCCAGCCATCCGACCTGAATTCCCAGCGGTTCGAACCACTGACGGAAATTATTAGCGTGCTGCTCGGCGAGTAATTCGGTCGGCGCCATCAGCCCTACCTGCTGACCCTGCGCAATCGCACAAAGCGCAGCAAGTGCTGCTACCAGCGTTTTACCTGAACCTACGTCGCCCTGAACCAGACGCATCATCGGATAGCTTTTAGCTAAATCCTGTTCGATTTCAGCCACCACGCGCTGTTGTGCGCCGGTCGGGCTGAACGGCAAAGAGGCCAGGAACTGATTTTTCAGACGATCGTCATGATCCAGCGGCATGGCTTTATAGTTTTGCGTGCCAGCGCGAACGGCCAGCATGCTGAGATTGTGCGCCAGCAACTCTTCCATAATCAGACGGCGTTGTGCCGGATGATGCCCTTTCTCAAGATCGGCCAGCTGAATATCTGGCGGCGGACGGTGCAGTAAATGCAGCGCCTGCGGAAGCGGAATTAGCGAACGGCTCAGTTCTTCCGGCAACAGTTCCGCAATAGGCACGGTATCGAGTAATTCCAGCGCCTGATCGGTCAGTTTACGCAGCGTGGCCTGACGGATGCCTTCCGTTGTCGGATAAACCGGCGTCAGCGATTCCTGCAAAACAACTTCGCTGTTTTCGCCCTGAATACGGTATTCCGGATGAATGATTTCAGCGCCGTGCGTGCCGCGTTTGATTTCGCCATAAGCCGTCACGCGGCGGCCAGCAGCCAGGCTATTTTTCATGGCGGCGTTGAAGTTGAAAAATCGCAATGTCAGCAAACCAGTGCCATCGCTTATCTGGCAGGTCAGCATTCTGCGACGGCCGAAACTGATGTCACTTCGCAGCACTTCGCCTTCAACGGTCGCAAAGATGCCCGGCAATAAATCATTGATGGTGTACAGACGGGTGCGGTCTTCGTAACGCAGGGGAAGGTGAAGCAGCAGATCCTGAATAGTTTCAAGACCGAGTTTAGCGAGTTTGTCTGCCTGACTGGCTCCCACGCCGGAGAGCGACGTGAGCGGGATGGCGTCGAGCAGGCGGCCTTTCATCTTTTTTTCACCGTCATTTGCATCGCTGACCACCATTCCTCATCAGCAATAATTTGACCATTCTCATCAATGAACGGACGCGGTAATTTCTTACGTTGCGCCACATGAGATAAGACCGGATAGCCACCTTCAAAGAGCAGACGTTGCTGTTCTTTCTCACTTAAAACGCTGTTCTCGCGAGTATACATTCCGGCATTCTCACGCTGGCGCTGTGCTTCGTACAGGATTAAAGCGGAGGCCACAGACACATTCAGCGACTGTACCATCCCGATCATCGGAATAATGATATCGCTGTCTGCAAGAGCCAGCGCTTCGGGAGTAATACCGGTTTTTTCCTGCCCCAGCAAAATGCAGGTCGGACGGGTGTAATCAATCGCGCGGAAATCGACGGCTTTTTCAGACAAATTGGTCGCAAGAATCTGCATACCTTGCGCCTTCATTTTGGCGACGGCATCCTGAATAGTTTTGTGCGTTTTGACCTGAACCCAGCTGTTACTGCCCGCAGCGGAAGACACCAGCGTCTTCATTCGGGTTGTTGGCCAGACGGCGTGGATTTGGTGAACACCGACGGCGTCGGCGGTCCGGATGACAGCAGAAACGTTATGCGGTTTATGCACCTGTTCCATGCAGACCGTCAGGTCTGGCTGTCGGGCCGCAAGCATTTCGCGGATGCGCGCATAACGTTCTGGGGTCATAACAATCAGTTTCGGTTGCGGGTAACTTTGATGACATCCGGCATGATACGAATTTTACGCATGATATTCGCCAGATGAACGCGGTCGCGGGTCGTCAGGCGGATAAAGGCACTGTATACGCGGCCGTCTTTTTCTTCAGTGCTCAGGCTCTGGATGTTTGACTGCGCGGCGTTAATCGCAGCGGTCAGATTTGCCAGAGCGCCCTGATGGTTGAACATATCGACTTTAATTTCCGCGATAAATTCCTGATCGGTTTCCTGGTGATCGTCCCAGTCAACGGCCATGAATTTCTCAGGTTCTTTCTGATAACCGCGAATGTTACGACAGGATTCGTGATGAATAACCAGTCCTTTACCCGGGCTCACGTGAGCAATAATCGGGTCACCCGGAATAGGGCGGCAGCATTTCGCGAAGGTAATCAGCACGCCGTCTGCGCCTTTGATTGGCAGATTTCGTGTACCCGATGTTGCCATCGAAGACTGATCACCCATCAGATTTTTAGCCACGACGACGCTCATGGCGTTACCGAGACCAATTTCAGCCAGCAAATCGTCCATCGCCGCGAGCTTCATGCGGTCGAGTTCGTTTTTGATATTTTCTGGCGGAATGTCTGACAGTTTCTTACCGGCACCCAGCGCATGGTTCAGCAGACGTCGACCGAGCGAAACGGAATCATCACGTTTCAGGTTCTTGAGCATCTGACGAATTTTGGCGCGAGCGCGTGAGCTGACGACAAAGTTGAGCCATGCCGCATTCGGGCGGGCGCCCGGCGCGGTAATGATTTCGATTGTCTGGCCGCTGGTCAGCGGCTGCGAGAGCGGATAAGGCTGGCGATCTACACGGGCGCCGACGCAGGCATGGCCGATATCGGTATGCACGGCGTACGCGAAGTCGACCGGTGTCGCACCCGCAGGCAATTCGACAATACGGCCTTCCGGCGTGAAGACGTAAATCTCGTCCGGGAACAGATCCGATTTCACGCTCTCGATAAATTCAAATGAGTTGCCTGCGCTTTGTTGCAGTTCGAGCAGGCTTTGCAACCAGCGCTGCGCACGAATCTGCGCCGTCGTGCTGGTTTCACTGTTCTCTTTATAAGCCCAGTGTGCCGCAACCCCCATTTCTGCCATCTGATCCATATCTTCGGTACGGATTTGTACCTCAACCGGAACACCGTGCGGGCCGATTAAAGAAGTATGCAGAGATTGATAGCCGTTGGCTTTAGGGATGGCGATGTAATCTTTAACCCGACCCGGACGCGGTTTGTACAGGCTGTGCGCCTGGCCCAACACGCGGTAACAGGTATCGAGTTCTTTAACGATCACCCGGAACGCGTAGATATCCATAATGGAATGGAAACGCTGTTCTTTCAGGTGCATTTTGCAATAGATCGAATACAGGTGTTTTTCGCGACCACTTACACGGCACTGAATACCGGCTTCGGTTAAACGGCCTTCTATCTCAGAGAGGATTTTTTGGATCATCTCTTTACGGTTACCACGTGCGGCTTTCACCACTTCTTTGATGACGCGATAACGGTTTGGATAGAGTGCTTCGAAGCCCAGCTCTTCGAGCTCGGTTTTCAGATGGTGAATACCTAAACGGTGTGCCAGCGGGCTGTAAATTTCCAGCGTTTCGCGGGCGATGCGGCGACGTTTATCCGGGCGAAGAGAGCCCAGCGTGCGCATATTGTGGGTACGATCGGCGAGTTTGATCAAAATGACGCGGATGTCTTGCACCATCGCCATGACCATTTTGCGGAAGTTTTCCGCCTGTGCTTCTTTCTTATCGCGGAATTTCAGCTTGTCTAACTTTGAAACGCCTTCAACCAGTTCAGCAACGCTTTTGCCAAACAGTTGTTCCATATCCTGGTAGGTTGCAGGCGTGTCTTCGATAACGTCGTGTAATAACGCCGCCATCAGAGTCTCATGATCGAGCCTCATTTCAGCCAAAATACATGCCACGGCTACCGGGTGAGTGATATAAGGCTCACCGCTGGAGCGTGTTTGCCCCTCATGCGCGTCCCGCGCCACGAGGTAAGCCTGCACGAGGCGCTTAATTTGCTCCTCCGGCAGGTATTTTTGAATCAGTTGATTCAGGCTTTCAAAGATATACAAGTGAGATCCGTTTCGTTAATTAACGACGACCTTCAGCGATGGCAGTCACTGCCTGAATCTCTGCGGCTTCCTGCTCTTGCTGTTCCTGACGGTCACGAACGTCGAGGATCTGATTAGTGATCAGGCCTTCTTCAATTTCGCGCAGGGCAATAACAGTGAATTTATCGTTTTCTTCAGCGACCAGTGGATCTTTACCACCAGATTGCAGCTGGCGTGCGCGACGAGCAGCCACCAACACCAGGTCAAAACGGTTACCAATTTTCTCAACAGCGTCTTGAACAGTTACGCGTGCCATATATGTGCTACTCCACAGGGTGACGAAAGACTGGGCATAATACTGAAAGTGACTTCAGTCTGCCAATAGTTTGGTGATTAATCCGTCATGACGGAGCCGTTGACGGCTCAGACGCAGACGTTCGGCGCGAATAATCGTTTTTAAATCTGATAAAGCCAGATCAAAATCATCATTCACAATTAAATAGTCGTATTCAGCAAAGTGCGTCATTTCTGCAACAGCCTGCGCCATACGTTTTGCGATGACTTCTTCGCTGTCCTGACCCCGGCCACGCAGGCGACGGTCAAGCTCATCTTTTGATGGCGGCAATACGAAAATACTGCGTGCCTGCGGCATTCTTTTCCTGATCTGCTGAGCACCTTGCCAGTCGATATCCAGGAAAACGTCAACACCAGACGCCAAAACCTGCTCAATGGTTTCACGTGAAGTCCCGTAATAATTCCCGAAAACTTCTGCGTGTTCTAAAAAGGCATCACGTTCAATCATCTCGCGAAACTCTTCTTTAGAGACAAAGAAGTAGTGCTCGCCATGTTTCTCGCCCGGACGTTCTGTACGGGTGGTATGGGAAATAGAAACCTGTGTGTCGTAGAGCGGTTGTGTCTTCAGTAAAGCCTGAATCAGACTTGATTTACCTGCTCCACTCGGGGCGGAGACAATATATAGCGTGCCTTGAACCATGATGACGTTTCAACTGATTGGGTTGATAGGAAGTATGCGAAGAGTGATCTCTCGCACAGTATACACGCTCGCCGCATTCGGTGCAGCGTTCCGACGTATTTCATCGTAACTAAGCTCGGGAAAACAGCCCCACTTTGTGGAATTACGCGCTGCATTCCAAAATTTCTTTGTATTACAGCAACGAATGAAATAACCAGGAAAGCATCTCGCAAGAATGAACATTGGCACTGGCAGATAAGATATCGACAACGTTTACTGGCGCTCACAAGGAGGTGCTTATGCGCCGTTTCATTCTTTTTATCAGTGTGTTCTGTTTTATTTTCCCAACGGTTGCCGGTGAGATATTCCAGCAGGATTGTCCTGCGTGGTCAGCGGCGCAGCTGAACCGGGAAACACATAAGCTTTCGGAGCAACTGGCTCAATGGGACAAGGTGTACCATGAATCCGGAAGCAGCCCGATCGAAGATTCTGTTTACGATAACCTGCGACAGAAGCAGAGTAAGTGGTTGCAGTGCGCCGGATTGCCATTGCCTGAGCTCACGGTACCGGGTGGCGATGACGCCATCGTTACTCACCCTGTCGCTCATACCGGGCTCAATAAATTACGTGATAAACAGGCTGTATCAGACTGGATGCGCGGCCGTAAAAATCTCTGGGTACAGCCTAAAGTCGATGGTGTGGCCGTTTCGTTGATTTACCGGTATGGCAAACTGGCGGCTCTGTTAAGCCGGGGCGATGGCGCCAAAGGCCAGAACTGGACGGTTAAAGCGGCTTCCATTCCGTCAATTCCACTCAATATTGCCGATAAAAGCCCGGAACTGGTATTGCAGGGCGAGCTGTATCTGAAGATGACCGGTCACCAACAAAGTGTTGAAGGTGGCATGAATGCGAGATCGAAAGTGGCGGGTGCCATGATGCGAAATTCGGTGTCCGATCAGCTCAGTCAACTTGGCATCTTCATCTGGTCATGGCCTGACGGGCCTGCCGACATGCAGGAACATCTCCAAAAACTTAGTGCTTTAGGGTTCCCTGAAGTTTCTCAATTCACACTTGCAGTTAACTCGGTGGAAGATGTATCGAAATGGCGTGATGCCTGGTTTCTCCGGCTGCTGCCTTTTGCGACCGATGGCGTGGTGATCCGCCAGCAAGAAGAGCCAGCCGGAAAATACTGGATCAATAAACCCGCCGCATGGGCCGTTGCGTGGAAATACCCGCCCGCAAGACAACTCACGGAAGTCTCCGGAATTACAACAACCACGGGGCGAAGTGGAAAAGTCACCGTAATTCTGAACCTGAAGACGCTGAAACTGGACGATAAATCGGTGAGTAAAGTCAGTGTAGGCTCGGTTGCCCGCTTTAAAGCATGGGATGTGTTGCCCGGTGATCAGGTGGCTATCAGTCTGGCCGGTCAGGGGATCCCGCGCCTTGATGATGTCACGTGGCGCGTGAGCGAACGCCCCGAAATAAACCTTCCTGATCCACAACAATATGATGCGCTTTCTTGTTTCACTCCGGAGCCCGGTTGCGCGCAGCAATTTCTCTCGCGCCTTGTCTGGCTTAGTGGTCCTGAAGGATTAGATATGGCCGGGTTTGGTGGTGCGACGTGGCAAAAGTTGTTCGAGAGGATCCCGGCTGATTCACTGGTGGCGTGGTTAAATCTGAATGAGAAGGACATGGCGGCTGTGCCGGGAATTAGTGTTAAGCAGGCGCAGAAGCTGGTGGCGCAAATCCAGCTGGCACGGGATAAAAGTTTCAGGCACTGGCTGTCAGCATTGGGTTTTCCTACCTTTGCCCTGAAGTTTGCGGAGCAAAGGCAAAACTGGCGTCAGCTGGAACAACTTACTTCAGGTGAATGGGAAACATTGGCCGGAGTTGGGCAAAAACGGGCCCGTCAGGTTTACGACTTTATCCATCACCCTCAGGTTATGGCGCTGGCCGGACGGCTAAAGCAGGCAGAACTGCCTGCTTTTCAGTAACGCACAAAGCCAGCCGATAACTTAATGGTCTGAGTGGGGGTAGTTGAAAACCGGCAGCCCGAGGCGAAAGCGCAGCGCGATAAGGCGTGCGGTAAAACCGACAAGCAGGGTGATGATCACCACCAGGTTGTGCGGCAATGCGAGGTATTGCAGGCCGATATAAACCCAGGCGGAGGCGAAAGAGATCCCGGCGTAGATTTCTTTTTGGAAAACCAGCGGGATCTGATTACACATCATATCCCTCAGTACGCCGCCGAAAACGCCGGTAATCACTGCACAGACTGAAGCAATAATGGCGCCGTGGCCCATATCAAGCGCAACCTGCGTCCCGATGATTGAAAACACCACCAGGCCTACGGCATCAAGCACAAGAAATAGCCGGCGAAGATGTTGCATCAGTGGTGCCAGCCAGGTCGTCATAATGGCAGCAACGGCCACAATGACGATGTATTCCGGATGCTTAACCCAACCTAAAGGATAGTGCCCGAGCAACATGTCACGAACAGATCCGCCACCAATGGCAGTCGCCGCTGCGATAATAATGACGCCAAAGGAGTCCATTTTACGACGCCCGGCCGCCAGAGCACCGGTCATGGCTTCTGCGGTGATCCCAATAATATAAAGAACTGTGAGTAACATGAATGTTCGCCGGACAAATCAGTAAGTGAGAAAGCAGGAGCAGCGTAGAGTAATGAGCTTTTCATAAACTCTCGATTAAGTTTTTCTTTTGCATCTTATTTCAGATTATAAAAACTAATGTGATTTACGCATCAGTCAGGCTAAGTAAAAGGCTCGGGAAGGATTCTGGCTTATTTTAGATTAGAAAAACAGATATCGCATGCCAGTTTGTTCATCCTTCTTTCGTTTTCTTCCTGATGGGTTTCTTCCATAAAGATGAAAAGTGTCTATTTTTAAGTTACGATTATTTAAAATCGTCACTAAAAGACGCAAGACCCAATGATTTTATCTGTCCGGAGGAGTGTATGAAGCCCGAAATTCCGGTTGCGTTAACTCAGCGTGGACCAGCCGAACACGAACGACGCGAACAAATTATTGATGCGGCATTTGAGCACTTTCGTCTGTATGGTTATGCCAAAACGTCTGTAGCGGATCTGGCGAAATCAATCGGTGTTTCAAGTGCTTATATTTATAAGTTTTTTGAGTCAAAACAGGCGATTGGTGAAGCAATCTGTTCCCAGCGAGTCGGTCAGATTGATCAGGCTTTGCTGCTGATTGCTCAGAGCGACCAAAGTGCAACTCTGCGCCTGCGTTCAATTTTTAAGACGTTGTTAACACGTAGTCTGGATCTCTTCTTTCAGGATCGAAAGTTGCACGACCTGGCTGCGACAGCTTCGGCGCAGCAGTGGAAATCTACGCTAAATCACCGGGCTATGATGTATGCCATCGTTGAAAAAATAGTCAATGACGGGCGTGAGTCTGGCGAATTTGAACGTAAGACGCCTCTGGATGAGGTCTGTATGGCCATCACCAGCGTGACGACTCCGTTCTCTCACCCGCTGTTGCTGGAACAAAAAACGCCGGAGCAACTGGAAGAACGCGTTCAGGCCATTACCGGTCTGGTTCTGCGTAGCCTGGCCAAATAGTCGCGACAAAAATTTCGAGTTACGGGTTTACAAAATCGTAATTCGTCACATACTGTCAGCCTTTAATTAAATCGTTTCTGCCCGCTGGTGGAAGTTTCAGCAGAAACTTATGTCTTCAACAGACAGAGAGGAAAGTTTTATGACTCATCGTCGAGTGGTTATTACCGGCATGGGGGCTGTGAGTCCTCTGGGCTGTGATATCGAAACTATCTGGAAGCGCCTGCTGGCCGGTCAGTCTGGTATCCGTGTTTTGCCGGAAGAAATTGTTGAAACGCTGTCCGTGAAAATTGGCGGTCAGGTACAAACTAAAGAACAGGATCCTGAGTCAGGTTTCGACCCTGACCTGTTTGTTGTGCCGAAAGACCAGAAGAAAATGGACCGTTTCATTCTTTTCGCCATGGCCGCTGCCGATATGGCGATTGCAAATTCAGGCTGGAAAGCGGAAACCGCTGAACAGCAGGAACGTACTGCAACCGTCATCGGTTCTGGTATCGGGGGTTTCCCGGCGATTGCACATGCTGTGCGCACCAACGACAGCCGCGGTGCTAAGCGTTTATCCCCGTTCACCATTCCTTCATTCCTGGTGAATCTGGCTTCCGGTCAGGTTTCCATTAAACACCAGTTCAAAGGCCCAATCGGCGCGCCGGTGACCGCCTGTGCGGCGGGTGTTCAGGCAATCGGCGATGCGGTTCGTTTGATTCGCAATGATGAAGCTGATGTTGCACTGTGTGGTGGCGCTGAAGCGGCTATCGATACCGTGAGCCTGGGTGGTTTTGCAGCGGCAAAAGCGATGTCTGCCGGCCACGAAGATCATCCGGAAAAAGCATCCCGTCCATTTGACAGCGCCCGTGACGGCTTTGTGATGGGCGAAGGCGCAGGCATGCTGGTTATCGAAGAACTGGAACATGCGAAAGCGCGTGGCGCAAAAATTCTCGCTGAGATCGTGGGTTACGGTACCAGCGGCGACGCTTATCACATGACCTCCGGTGCGGAAGACGGCAACGGCGCGGGTCGTGCGATGAAAATTGCTTTGCGTCAGGCGGGCATTCAGCCTTCAGACGTGCAGCATTTGAATGCGCATGCGACCTCTACGCCGGTGGGTGATTTAGGTGAAATTAACGCGATTAAAACCCTGTTCGGTACAGACGGGAAGCTGGCGGTAACATCCACCAAATCTGCAACCGGCCACTTGCTGGGCGCTGCGGGCGGTCTGGAAACTATCTTCACCATCCTGGCTGTGCGCGACCAAATCGTCCCGCCAACGCTGAACCTTGAAAACAAAGATGCCGCGGCAGAAGGCCTGAACATCGTTGGCAACACGGCGCAGAAGCACGGCATTACTTACGCGCTGTCCAACGGCTTTGGTTTTGGTGGTGTGAATGCTTGTGTACTCCTGAAACGTTGGGAAGATTAATTTCTTTCTGATTTTCAGAGCTAAAGCATAAAAAAACGCCTCCGGTCAGGCTGACCGGAGGCGTTTTTTATTGCATCAGAACAGATGATTTACTCGATGTTCTGAATCTGTTCGCGCATTTGTTCGATAAGCACTTTCAGCTCGATGGCTGAAGTTGTGACATCGGCATTGATCGATTTGGATGCCAGTGTGTTCGACTCGCGGTTAAATTCCTGCATCATGAAATCAAGGCGACGGCCGACCGCCTCTTCTTTCTTCATGATTTTATGCGTTTCCTTAACGTGCGCTTCCAGTCTGTCGAGCTCTTCTGCCACATCAATACGCTGCGCCATCAATACCAGTTCCTGTTCCAGGCGGGTATTTTCCAGCTGAACCTGCGCGTCTTCCAGTTTACTCACCAGACGTTCGCGCTGCCATTGCAGGATATTGGGCATCTGGGCGCGGACTTTCACGACTTCACCGCTGACGCCGTCGAGACGTTGTTCAATCAGCGTTTTCAGCGCAGCACCTTCGCTTTCGCGCGCGCTGATAAAGTCGTCCAGCGCGGTATCCAGCGCCAGCAGCAGTTCGGTGCTGATTGCATCCAGATCCTGTTCTTCGGCCAGCATTACGCCCGGCCAGCGCAGAACTTCCAGCGGATTAATTTCGCCTTCGTCGCTTTGCATTTTTACCCATTGCGCCGCTTCAACCAGCTGTTTCGCCAGTTTTTCATTCAGCTGCAAAGTGCTTTGCGCGCCCGGATCGAGATCAAAACGCAGATTACATTCGACTTTACCCCGTGTCAGACGGGCACGAATGCGCTCGCGAATAACTGGTTCCAGGCTGCGAAATTGCTCTGGCAGACGGATGTAAGTTTCGAGATAACGTTGGTTTACCGAGCGAAGTTCCCACGCGGCGCTGCCCCAGTCACCCTTAATTTCGCGTCGGGCATAAGCGGTCATACTACGGATCATGTATGCGTACCTGTTAATGTAAAGATGCAGCGATTATAGCCCCGGTAAGCGGGTCATGATAGGCATTACCTCGCGAAGTCCGTATAATGCGCAGCCAAACACGATTCGCGACCCGGAGAACTATCCATGCGTCCAGCAGGCAGAAATGCACAACAAGTACGCCCCGTAACACTGACCCGCCATTACACTAAACACGCTGAAGGTTCCGTGCTGGTGGAGTTTGGTGATACCAAAGTGCTGTGTACCGCGACGGTCGAAGAAGGCGTTCCGCGTTTCCTGAAAGGTCAGGGACAAGGTTGGATCACGGCTGAATACGGCATGCTGCCGCGCTCCACGCACAGCCGTAATGCGCGTGAAGCCGCGAAAGGCAAACAAGGCGGTCGTACTCTTGAAATTCAGCGTCTGATTGCCCGCTCATTGCGTGCGGCAGTGGATCTCAAAAAACTGGGTGAATTCACCATCACGCTGGACTGCGATGTTTTGCAGGCTGACGGCGGCACGCGTACTGCATCTATCTCCGGTGCCTGTGTGGCGCTGGCGGATGCACTGAACGCGCTGGTGGCTGCGGGTAAACTGAAAGCCAATCCGATGAAAGGGATGGTTGCTGCCGTTTCCGTCGGTATTGTGAAAGGTGAAGCGCTGTGCGACCTCGAGTATGTCGAAGACTCCGCCGCTGAAACGGACATGAACGTGGTCATGATGGAAGATGGCCGCATGATTGAAGTACAGGGCACCGCCGAAGGCGAGCCGTTCAGCCACGAAGAACTACTCACTTTACTTTCCCTCGCACGAGAGGGGATCGACACTATCTTCCAGGCGCAGAAAGCGGCGCTGGCGGAATAATTTTTAAGGCGACTGAGAAGTCGCCTTTTTTATGGCCTGCGGGCTGACAATTGCAGATATAAGACGTTAACGAGGAGACCATCAATGAAAGCCTATCAGCGCCAGTTTATTGAGTTCGCACTGAACAAACAGGTTTTGAAATTCGGCGAGTTTACCCTGAAGTCCGGGCGCATCAGTCCTTACTTCTTCAATGCCGGTTTGTTTAATACTGGCCGTGATCTGGCGTTACTGGGACGTTTTTACGCTGAAGCATTGATGGATTCAAAAATTGATTTCGATTTAGTTTTCGGCCCGGCCTATAAAGGGATTCCGATCGCGACAACCACCGCCGTCGCGCTGGCTGAGCATCATGACCGCGATGTACCGTATTGTTTCAACCGCAAAGAAGCCAAAGATCACGGTGAAGGCGGTTTACTGGTGGGCAGCCCGCTTCAGGGCCGCGTCATGCTGGTTGATGATGTGATTACCGCCGGTACCGCTATCCGTGAATCCATGGAAATCATCAATGCTCACAGCGCGACGCTGGCGGGCGTGCTGATTTCTTTGGATCGTCAGGAACGTGGCCGCGCGGATATTTCGGCGATTCAGGAAGTTGAGCGTGATTATCACTGCAAGGTGATTTCAATTATTACGCTGGCGGATTTGATTGAATATCTGGAAGAGAAAGCGGAAATGGCTGACCATCTGGCGGCTGTGCGCGCGTATCAGCAAACGTACGGCGTGTGATCATTCCTGTGAAATGAAAAAGGGCCTTCCGGCCCTTTTTTGCATCTGTAATCTGTGCTGAAAATTGACGTTATTGCAGCTGAGCAGAAATCAGCGGCCAGCGTGTATCAAAGTCCTGAGTCGGACGATACTTGAATTCTGAACGCACAAACCGCGATAACATCCCCTCGCAAAATGCCAGCAACTGACTGGCGAGAAGGGTTTCATCACTGGCGAATCCGCTGCCCTCACGCATTTTCTTTTCACGCAATACCTGTCGCAGTTGCGCTTCAATCCGCTCAAAAAGCTGGTTTATGCGGCCTTGCAGGCGGTCTTGTTCGAACATCAGTGCGTGACCGGTCATAATGCGGGTAAGCCCCGGATTGCGTTCGGCAAAACCTAAAATCAGCAGTAAAATCAGACGGATTCGGTTTAACGTATCTTTCTCATCCTGGAGGATAAGATTGATACGGGTGATCAGGCTGTCTTCGATAAACTCGATTAAGCTGTCAAACATCCGCGTCTTACTGGGAAAATGACGGTAAAGAGCTGCTTCCGAAACGCCTACGCTGGCGGCGAGTTTTGCGGTAGTGATCCGCTGGCTGCCATCGCTGGACTGAAGCATTTGCGCTAACGCCTGCAAAATCTCTTCGCGCCGGTTCCTTTTTGTCGTTTCTTTCTCTGCCATGTCTGAATAGACCCTTGCTAAAAAACGGCTAAAATCATGGAGAAACCGCACAACTGCCGCATGAATCGCTGTGATCCTGCGGCTTATTTCGTTCCCTTGGTGTTGTTACGGTCTGATAGTGATAAGGATCTGTTCAATATCGCGTCAAAATCTGCGGTGCTGAACAGGTTCTTATTGACGGCCCGAGTGGCCAAAACCACCTTCACCGCGTTCACTGGCGTCAAAATCTTCCACCAGATTGAATTCTGCCTGAACAATCGGCACAAAGACCATTTGAGCAATACGCTCGCCCGGCTCGATCACAAATGTTGTCTGACCACGGTTCCAGACGGAAACCATCAACTGGCCCTGATAATCGGAATCGATAAGACCGACCAGGTTGCCCAGAACGACGCCGTGTTTATGGCCCAAACCTGAACGTGGCAGGATAACTGCCGCCAGATTTGCATCACCGATATGGATAGCCAGACCGGTTGGCAGCAACGTCGTTTCGCCCGGTTTCAGTTCTACAGATGCGTCCAGACAGGCGCGCAAATCAAGACCTGCGGAGCCCGGTGTTGCGTAAGCAGGTAAAGGGAAAGTCGAACCGATGCGCGGGTCGAGAATTTTAATGTCGATTTTTTTCATCATAACGGCTGACAATCTCTTCTAATAAACGTTGACCAAGCAGGGACTTATCGCTGAGCGGTAAGATTTTATCCCCGTCCTGCCAAAAAAGATGCAAGGCATTGGTATCAGTATTGAAACCATGTCCGGCAAGTGAAACGTCGTTAGCGCAAATCAGATCCAGATTCTTACGGATCCTTTTTTGCCGCGCGTATTCTTCCACATTCTGGGTTTCTGCGGCAAACCCCACGACATAGGGCCGGTTTTCCGTCATAGCGGCAACGCCTGCCACAATATCGGGATTTTTGACCATTTTTACAGTGATTTCATCACCTTGTTTTTTGATTTTTTCTTCAGCAACTAACTCTGCACGGTAATCCGCGACGGCTGCGCAGGAGATGAAAATCTGCTGTGAAGCGGCGGAAAGTTGCACAGCTTTTTGCATATCCAGCGCGCTTTCGACGTCAATGCGGCGGACATTCGGCGGTGTCGGTTGTGATACAGGACCCGCAATCAGCGTGACCTGTGCGCCACGGTCAGCAGCCGCTTTGGCGATGGCGAATCCCATCTTTCCTGAACTGTGGTTGCTGATAAAACGTACCGGGTCGAGCGCTTCGCGCGTCGGGCCTGCGGTAACCATGATATTCAGATGCGCCAGATCTTTACGTGCAGAAAAATGGGTATTGGCTAAATCGACTATCACCAGCGGATCGAGCATCCGGCCAGGGCCGATATCGCCACAGGCCTGGCTTCCGCTGTCGGGCCCCCAGATTAACGTGCCGCGTGCGGCCAGTTTTTCCAGGTTCTCCTGAGTGACGGCAGCGCGATACATTTGCTGGTTCATAGCTGGCAAAACGGCAACGGGCGCGGCAGTTGCCAGGCAGACGGTTGTCAGCAGGTCATTCGCCATACCGGCATTCATTCGTGCCAGTAAATCAGCCGTGGCGGGAGCAATCAGAACTAAGTCAGCCCATTTGCCCAGCTCAATATGCCCCATTGCCGCTTCGGCAGCCGGATCAAGGAGGTCATCAGAGACCGGATAGCCAGAAACGGCCTGCAGGCTCAGGGGAGTCACAAAGGATTTCGCCGCTTGCGTCATGACCACGCGTACTTCTGCGCCTCTTTCACGTAAGCGACGTACCAGTTCTGGTGCTTTATAGGCAGCGATACCACCGCTGATACCGAGCACAATATGTTTGCCGGAAAGTCCCGTCATCATCATTGTCCGATTGGTTGTAAGCCGAAAGAAGCGACATTTTAGCATAACGCGGAATGATGACAGCTATTGGCGATGCTCTTAAGCGGATGAATAAAAATTCTGCGTAATGCCTCGCAGGCTTTTAAACCGGAAACACCCGCGGGCAGCGCTCTGTGCCACAATCGGCGCCTAAAAGGAGTCAGGATGACGAAAGCACAGGAAAGTTGGCCGGGAGAGTTGCCTCCGCGGGAAAAACTACTGCAACAGGGCGCAAAAGGGCTGACCGATCAGGAGCTGCTGGCGATCTATCTGCGCACCGGTTGTCAGGGGATGCACGTCATGGAGCTGGCGAAGAATCTTCTGGAAAAATTCGGTTCTCTGCATCAGTTGCTGATGGCTGATTTTGATTCAATGGCGGGCATTAAAGGGATGGGCGTCGCGAAATTTGCACAGTTGGTTGCAGTTTCAGAACTTTCGCGGCGGTCATATTTACGCCACCTCAATGCTGAGAATGCGATGCTTAGCCCTGAGGTCATGCGGGAATATCTGCAGAATTTGCTGGTTTTTCGGGAAAGAGAGGTCTTTCTGGTACTTTTTCTCGACAACCAGCATCGCGTTATTCGCCATGAGGAGATGTTTGCTGGTACTATTGGGCACGTAGAAGTGTATCCCCGCGAAATTGTTCGCGGTGCGATGAAGGTTAATGCGGCAGCCCTAATTCTGGCGCATAATCACCCATCCGGTCGGGCTGAGCCCAGCCTGATGGACCGGAAAGTGACTGAACAGATTATTCGAGCTTGCCAACTGCTGGAAATTCGCGTCCTCGACCATTTGGTTGTAGGCCACGGAGAAACAGTCTCTTTTGCTGAACGCGGTTGGATTTAGCGTCGTTTTTTGAAGATCCTTAGGGATCTTTAGCTGTTCGGGACTTGAGCACTTACGCTACAGAGCGTATACTACGCCACCTTTGAGAATCTTGGGTTTGGCGTTAAGAGCCTATCTCAGCAGGTTTCTAACCTGATGAATTGGTTTTTACCCGACGACAGTGAGTCGGTTCTCAGTGGAGTTTGCTGAGATGGGCTCTAAAAGCCTGACGAGGCGGCCATACCCTATACGAAGCTCGAGCTGATTTGATTTTTGGAGAATAGACATGTCCCGAGTCTGCCAAGTTACTGGCAAGCGCCCGGTGAGCGGTAACAACCGTTCCCACGCACTGAACGCGACCAAACGCCGTTTTCTGCCGAACCTGCACTCCCACCGTTTTTGGGTTGAGGCTGAGAAGCGCTTTGTAACTCTGCGTGTATCTGCTAAAGGTATGCGTGTTATTGATAAGAAGGGTATTGAGACGGTCTTGGCCGATCTGCGTGCCCGCGGTGAGAAGTATTAAGGAACTGCATCATGGCTAAAGGTGTTCGCGAGAAGATCAAGCTGGTTTCTTCTGCTGGTACTGGTCACTTCTATACCACCACGAAGAACAAGCGTACTAAGCCGGAAAAATTGGAACTGAAGAAATTCGATCCAGTTGTCCGTCAACACGTGATCTATAAAGAAGCTAAAATTAAATAATTTTAGTGGATTAATAAAACCCGGCTCCGGCCGGGTTTTTTATTGCCTGAATTTGGCTATTTCCGCTCAGCGCGACTTTTGTTTGCCTGATGCCGATGTCTGCGACACACTCTGAGAATCATTCTGCTAAGGGAGAAATTATGCCGGAATTACCTGAGGTTGAAACCAGCCGCAGAGGGATTGAACCCTATCTGAAAGGCCACACGATCATGCACGCTATCGTGCGTAATCCGCGTCTGCGCTGGCCTGTTTCTACAGAGATTCTGTCGCTCAGTGACCAGCCGGTGCTGAGCGTTCAGCGTCGTGCAAAGTACCTGCTGGTTGAGCTCAAGACGGGCTGGATCATCATTCATCTGGGCATGTCTGGCAGTTTGCGGATTTTGTCGGAAGAAACCGAGCCAGGTAAACATGACCATGTCGATCTGGTGATGGATACCGGTTTCGTGTTGCGTTATACCGACCCGCGACGTTTTGGAGCCTGGTTATGGTCTTCAGATCTGGCGGCCAGCAATGTTTTAGCGCACCTCGGGCCGGAGCCTTTAAGTACTGATTTTACGGCCGATTATCTGCTGGAGAAGTCGCGCACAAAAAAATCCCCCATCAAGCCTTGGCTGATGGACAACAAACTGGTGGTCGGAGTAGGCAACATTTACGCCAGCGAATCGCTGTTTGTTGCGGGGATTTCACCGGACAGGCTGGCGCATTCGCTTAAACGCGATGAGGCCGAATTACTCGTCAGAACCATTAAAGCGGTGTTACTACGTTCCATTGAGCAGGGCGGAACCACGCTGAAAGATTTCCTTCAGTCGGATGGCAAACCGGGGTATTTCGCGCAGGAATTACAGGTTTATGGCCGCGCTGGCGAGCCTTGCAGGGTATGCGGTACGCCTGTCGAGAGTAAGAAACATGCTCAGCGTACCACGTTTTTTTGCCCTAACTGCCAGCGGTAGAACAGACTCAGGCGCTGATCTTCTCCATCAAAGCCTGAGTGATTTTTTGAGGCAGGAAAGGCGTGATATCGCCACCGTGGCGGGCTACTTCCTTCACCAGAGATGATGAAATAAACGACCACTCTTTTGATGGCATCATAAATACGCTTTCCAGCGTCGGCAGCAAATGCCGGTTCATGTTTGCCAGCTGCATCTCATATTCAAAGTCAGACACCGCACGCAAGCCACGCACCAACACATTCGCGCCCTGCGCTTTGGCAAAGTTCGCCATCAGATCACTAAAGCCAATCACTTCGACATTTTTCAGATGAGAAGTCACCTGCGTGGCCAGCGCTACACGTTCATCCAGAGTAAACATCGGTTTTTTGCTCGGGCTGGCGGCAATCGCCAGAATGACGTGATCGAACATCAGCGCAGCACGCGTCACGATATCCAGATGTCCGTTAGTCAGCGGGTCGAAAGTGCCGGGATAAATTGCCTTAGTGCTCATACTGGCTCACTTTTGCAGTTGATGGCTGAGCGCCCACAGGGCGGCATATTTATTGAAAGTATACTGTGCATTGACGCCCGCCAGGATCAAACCCTGTTTTCCATCCAGAAAACCCGCCCGCAGGACCCAGGTTTTGATGAATGCGCCTGACATGTGTGAAATGACAGAGAAAAAGCTGCAACGGCGGCCTTGCTGATGGCGCTGACGGGCCCATGCTTCGGCATAGCTGAGCTGTTTGCGCTGGAAAGCAAATAAATCCCGACAAGTCAGGTGCAGCAAATCGCCTTGCAAAGGGATGACGGCGGCATTGCCCGTGTTCAGCGATTCATGAACTAAATCGTCGTTATAGCGGAAGGCTGAAGGATATAAGCGGTTGACGCGATCGGGATACCAGCCGCTGTGGCGCATAAATTTTCCGAGGAATAAATTACTGCGGCCGAGACTGTAAACCGTATTTTCCTGAGGATTATTCAGAACGTTTTCAACCGACTGACGCAGTTCTGGGGAAACCCGTTCGTCCGCGTCGATCATCAAAATGTAATCGCCGGTCGCATAGCTTTGCGCTAACTGGCGCTGCCTGCCAAAACCGGGCCATTGCACGTTGGTGAAAACTTTCGCACCGAACTGACGGGCAACGTCCGGTGTGGCATCTTCACTGCCTGAATCAAGCAGGATGATTTCATCTGCCCAGGCCACGGACTCGAGGCATTCAGGCAGCAGATCTGCTTCATTGCGTGCAATTAGCACGACGGATAAACGTTTTTTATCGGCCATTAATGACCCCGCACAGGCAGATAAGGCTCCAGCAAATGCAGAAGGCGTTGCAGCGCGCCCTGATTTTGATGCAAAACTTCTACCGCGTGGCGCCCGTAATACAGACGATAATCTTCATCTGTCAGCAGCGTGGAGATTTCTTTGACCAGCGATGGCGTATCCGACACGGTGATCAACCCATCGTCCTGCGCGAGCTTGGCGCAGATATCTTTGAAGTTAAACGTATGGGGACCCATCAGGACAGGAATAGCGTGTGCTGCGGCTTCCAGAGGATTATGGCCTCCGCGATCGACCAGACTGCCGCCAACAAACGCCAGATCGGCAATTCCGTACAGCAGCATTAACTCACCCATCGTATCGCCGATTACGACCTGCGTTCCCGACGAAGGCACCTCCCCCGTACTGCGCTGTGTGAAGGTCAGACCCGCTTTGCGCGTCAGTTCACAGGCAACCGGGAAACGTTCCGGATGGCGCGGCACAAGGATCAGCAACAGCGTCGGGTGAGCTTTCAGCAATTCTTTATGCGCTTCCAGTAGCAGGGTTTCTTCCCCTTCATGCGTACTGGTCGCAATCCACACCTGGCGGCGTGATGCCCACTGACTGCGCAGCGCGATGGCTTTCGCGGCAAGTTCCGGCGTCACGGAAATATCAAATTTCAGGCTACCGGTAACCGCGAGCTGATTGCGTTTTAATCCCAGCGAAAGGAAGCGGTCGCCATCTTCCTGATTTTGAGCGGCAATCAGCGTGATACGTTGCAAGATAGTGCGGATGAATTTGCCCAGCTTTTTGTAGCCTTTGGCCGAGCGTTCGGAAAGGCGCGCGTTAGCAATCACTAAAGGTATTTTACGGCGATGCAGGGCGCTAATGAGATTTGGCCAAAGCTCGGTTTCCATAATGATAACCAGCTTCGGGTTCACCTCATTGAGAAAACGGTTCAGCGATCCTGGCAGATCATAAGGAAGATAAACGTGATGAACACCGGCGCCAAAAGCGGACTGAACACGCTCGGAGCCCGTCGGTGTCATCGTGGTCACCGTGATCGGCAAAGAAGGATAACGATGACGCAGGGCACGGACTAAAGGAATTGCCGCCAGTGTTTCGCCCACGGAGACTGAATGCAGCATGATGCCGCCAGAAACCACCTTCCCTTTGCAGAAGCCATAACGTTCAGCCCAGCGTTTACGGTATGCCGGTGACTTCCGGCCACGTACCAGTAAACGGATCCAGATAAGAGGCTGGATGAGGTATATGATTATATTATAAAAAATAGTCATTTTTTTTGAGGCGTTGCGTTAGGGAAAGTCAATTTCATATAGCGAAAATAGTCCCGGCGGATAGTTGGGCACATGTTACCAGATAAGTACGATCGACTCATCATGTCAGCGCCCGTGTCGTCAGGCCAGTAATGAGTAATAAAGCGCGACTAACTGTTGTGAAAGGTTTTTAGGTGAATAAGGTAAAACACGCTCTCTGGCAGCGTTCCCCATCTTTTCATTCTCAAGACGGGACGGAATACGCTTCACAAATTCACTGAGTTTCGCGACATCAAGCGCATCGCAAACAAAACCTTCGCGACCTTCGGTGATAAATTCAGCGCCGCCGCAAGTCTGGCTGGTGATAACAGGCAATCCGCAGGCCATGGCCTCAAGAATGACATTCGGGAACGGGTCATACAGCGTGGGCAAAATCATACCATCGGCCGCGTGATAATAAGGAAGCACGTGGTTTTGAACACCTGCAAAACGAACACGGTCAGCGCAACCTGATTGCTGCGCCAGATCTTCATACTTTTTCTGATCTTTATCCTGGCCGACTACGATGAGATAACGGTCACTTGCCGCTATGGCTTCAATCGCCGGTTTTAAACCTTTGCGTTCAAAACCAGAGCCCACATAAATCAGCGCCACAGCATTCTGCGGGATAGAAAGATTTTCGCGTGACAGTGCGCGCTGCTCTGGTGTCGCAGGAACAAATTTTTGAGCATCAATCGCGTTGTAGATCACTTCGAAACGGTCTTCATGAACGCCATAGCAACGTATGATATCGCGCTTAACCATCTCTGAATTGCAGATGATTTTCTTCAATTCCGGGGAATGGAACATCTCTTCCTCGGCCCGAAGAACATAACGGTGGTAGGGGCTGATTTGAGTAATCAGACGCTGCAAAGGTGAAACAACGCGAGCGCGTTGTTCAAGCCAGACACGATGCGCGCCATCGCCTGCACGGAAAATATCGCAGCCGGGAATACGCTCATGACTTTGAACAATATCGAAATGTTCTTGTTTCCAGTATCTTTGCGCCGCGGCTGCAAAACCCTTCTCCCTTGAGACCCTACCGTATTTTGCCGGATTGCAGAGGTGGATTTTCCATTTTGGATTTGGCTTGCCTTCCCACTGACGGGTAATGATATTCAGGTCGATATTCTGATCATCAAGTGCTTCAAGAGCCCGGGAGATAAAGCGCTCAGCGCCTCCGTCAGGCCGATATTTTTGCCTGACAATGGCCAGAGAGATTGCTTTTGCATCCGGAGTTTTAGTCATGCAAATAACTCCTGGCGGCATCAATGACATCGTTCACCGGGATTGCATGCAAATAACGTTGTTGGGTTTTCGTATCGATGGAATCAGGTGCAGGCAGAGGCGCGTAATCACCCGCCCACAGCGTCGTGTTGTTATTTCCCCACGGTCGCCAGTGCTGCATTTTTGTTGGCCCGAACAAGGCAACGCAAGGCGTATTGAGCGCTGCTGCCATATGCATCGGTGCGGAATCGACGCCAATAAAGAGTTTCGCACCATCTATCATCGCAGCCAGTTGAGTCAGTGACAGCTGACCGGCAACAGAAATCACCTGAGGATTGTGCGTAAGATCCTGGATTTTCCGTACCATCTCCAGTTCCTTTTTGTCGGGGCTGGCTGTCATTACTACCGTCAGGCCCGTCTCTCCAAGCGCATCAATTACGCTGGCAAATTTATCATCATCCCAGCATTTAAAAGCCCAGCGGGATGTTGGCTGAATCACGATGTATCCGCCCGTAACCTGATTTTTTATCAGTAATTGCTGACAGAATGCTTTATCACTTTCTGAATAATGCATTGATGTTCTGGCATCTTCAGTCGAAATACCCAGCGGAGATAAAATCGACATATTTTGCTCAACCGTGTGCAGCTCGCTGTGATTTTCCGTTGTGACCAAATGCGTATGACCCACCCGCCATACTACTGAACGACGTTTTTTGAAGTCGAATCCCAGCCGGACTTTTGCACCGGAGAGCATCGAAAGCAGGGCGCTGCGCCATTGATCTGCCAGATTTATCACCAGATCATATTGTCGTGCGCGGATGCTTTTGATTAACAGAAGTTCTTGCTGCATCTGGTAGCGAATACCTTTCTTTTTCCATGATCTGTCAATGACATGGATATCTGTTAATGCAGGATGTTCGCTAAGAATAGGACGTGTTTCTTTGTACAAAAGCACATCAATTTCAGCATCAGGATAATGCTGGTGAAGTCTGTTTATCACCGGCGTCGTCAGCACCATATCTCCGTGATGGCGGAGTTTAATCAGCAGAATTCTTCTGGGAGTCAGCGCTGCATATTTGGCTTCGGAGTTAGGCATTCTATTTTCTGATCGTAGAATAGAGTAAGTTGATTCTAGGTGAAGAATCCGGTGCTGTGAAGTTATTTATCTGGCTGATATAGAAGATAAATAACTTCGTTTATGAAGTCTTTATAATAGGGTTCAGAGCGTAATGGAATCATCACTTTCTGAAACATCTCATGCGAGTTTCTTTTTCAGGTCATGAAGGCGTTTCAGCCACAACAATAATTGCCACCATTGTTTAGGGCCACGTGCATTACGGAGCATTATGTTGCGCGTGCCAGAAGTGTAAATATCATTAATGATGGCTTTTTGTGCAGCAGGATCGGGCTCACGACGAACCGAATGACACACCGTCAGTGCCTCACGGGTAACCTGGCGATGGAACTCTGCATAGATTTTCACTTTATCTTTATATTGCCGGTTCAGTTCATCGAGCATTTTGGCAATTCTCAGATAATGTCTTTGGTATTCAACGTTTTTCATCCCTGTCCGCTTTTGGTTACTGATAGACTGACCGTGGATGTAATAACGATAAAGTATTGTCTGGGTATATCTCACGCGTCGCGCGTTGAACATTACCTCGGTGGTCCAGGGAATATCCTGGTGATGCAAACCGGGCTCAAAATAAAGTCCATGTTTCTTAATGAGTTCCAGTCGGTAAACGCCAAGCCAGACCACATGCAAATAGCGGTTGGTTGCCAGTGCCGTTTTCAACCAGTATGGCCCATCCAGCACGCCGGTAGACGTTAGGCGGTCAGTGGGAATAATCGGTTTTACTTTTTCCGAGCCGACGAAATAACGTTCACCATTACATTGTGCGACATCCAAATTATCCTGTTCACACATTTCTATCAGCGTTTTGTACATATTCGGATCGATTATGTCATCTGCATCAGGGAAAGTGACATATTGGCCTTGAGCAATATCGAGACCCGCATTTCGCGCGCGCGAAACCCCTCCGTTTTCCTGATGGATTACGCGGATATGAGGAAATTTGTCTGCATATTCTTTCGCCACCCGATCAGACCCATCCGTCGAACCGTCATTAACAATGACAATTTCGAAGCTGTTCAACGTCTGAGCAACGAGAGAGTCCATAAAGTTTCGGAACATTGCCCCTGCATTGAACATCGGGATAATTGCGCTGAGCTGAATGTTTTCGGAGGTCGTTGTAAGGGTCATATCACACAATTCCCACTGATAATAATAGATCTCTTCTCAGAGAGCTTGAGAAAGTAACAGCCAGATTATGGGGCAACAAATATCTCTGTCCGTTTTCATTCCCTGAACGGTTTTTTATGTTGAATGGCCGAACATGAATCATAAAACCTTAGCCCTGAAAAGTTTATAATTCATATATTTAAACGTCCAATATAGGCTGCTTCCATATTGGCCTTTATGCCAAAGTGCCTGCGCATAGCGTTTCATTTCTTTATAAGAAACTGGCATATCATGTGGGGTCGATTTCCAGGGTGACCTTTCATAGTATTGATCATAAATAGCGGCCAGTTCCCCCGTCCCCCAAAGATGCCAGGGCTTACATTTACCGGTGTAGTGGATTAATACCGTATCCTGAGGTATTGCTATTTTTTTTCCGACTTTGTTTAAAATGATGTCACATATGAAATTATATTTTTTAGGCAGCAACATGACTTCATGTTCAAGCGTAATATTGAGTGCATCTTGATCCGGGAAATTGAGCACTTCGCCATGAACAGAAAGTGTTTGAATGATTCGCTCTGTGGTCATTTTTTCAGTCCAAAGAGGAACGTTGATATATAAAAAACCAGAGTTGAAATAATTTCCACTTTCAAGGCCAAGTTTAGGGCAGAGTTTATTTCTTGCACGCCCGGTATCATTAACTGCAGCAAGAGTAAATTTGCTTATGTCTAATTCGCTTAATGCTTTATAACTGCCAATGCAAAGAGTATCTGCATCAAGGTAAAGTAATTTTGATGTGACATCAGAAAGAATATACGGCGTGAACAGACGGTAATAAATCGCCTGCGGATAGCGTCCCATAAGTGGCAAATCTGTAAAAGCCGACTCTTGGAACACATAGCACGTCATTGCTAAAGGATGATTGGCGGCAAGTTCAAGCAGCAAAGATTTAGATTTTTGGTCCAGACCGCTGCCAAAGATATGAATATGGAATGCTAAATCTGGGTTGTTTTCCAGAACTGAAAAAATAGTGATCCCCATGCCGCGGGCATACGCATTGTTTACTCCGAACGCAATATGAACAACAGGCAATGCTGAAAACTCTAAATTGTTTACGAGCTCTTCTTTATGCTCGAGATAACTTAGGTATTCATGGTTGTGCATGATTCTGTTCCTGGCGTGTTCTGCTGATCACAAATGAACGTATTTGACTTAACTGTATCGGACTTAGAGAAAAAAGTTCTTCGGCACTGTGTTTGAATATATAAGGTGCTGAAAATATGTAAGATTCTGGGGCTAAATCCTTATCTTCAGGTGTCAGAATCAATGGATCAAAGGTTGGGTGCTGCTCTGCGAGATCACAAGGACCCGCAAGGCACACAACCGGAACATCCACTGCATCAGCGATATAAATATTGCCTGAATCAGAGGCGACATATAAATCCATCAATGAAATAGCATGCGGAACTTCATGTAACTTTAGCTTACCGATCAAACTGATGATGTTTTCACTTGGTTCTGTTTTTGCCAGCAACTGAGCAAGGTACTGCTGTTCATTTTCAGGGCCAAAAACATAAAAAGAGCAGGGTAAATCCGACAGGCATCCAAGGATGCGAATCCAGCTTTCTGTCGGAATTGTTTTTGCTTTATTGCCGGCAGAAATGCTGATGCCTATTTTTATCGGCTTACTTTCAGCCAGTTCAGCTACGATTTCATTGGGTATCCACAACGGATAGGTCGCATGTTTATGATAGCTCTCTGCCGTTAAAGCCGGATCTGCCAGCTTCAGATAACTCTCCAGCGTGAAGTCTGTTTTCTGATGTAATCGAATAACATCCGCAGTCTGATAGAAAATCCAGTGATACCACTTTCGAGTATAAGCGACCAGGAACGCTTTTTTACTGGCATTGCAAAATGCCGCATAGAAAGCATTAACGCTGTTGGGTTGCAGCAAATATACGTTGTCATAGCGGTTGAGCAGAGTAAAGGCGAGACGAATCTTACTGAAGAAGGTTTTTTTATGCTCTTCAATGAGATAGATATTCCCGATTGTCGAATCCCGCTCAGCCAGAGGTAAAACAGTTTTGCTGATCAGGACATCAGATTTTTTTAGATGCTTAAGCAGTGGCGTGATATTAACGAAATCGCCAATTTTAGCGGTTTGTATGACCAAATTTCGCCCTGTACGCTGGTGGAAAGGTTTCATCAGCATCTTGAACGGCCACAGCAGGATGAAAATAATCACGTAGCTCATGGTCAGTTCATTTCCTTTTCTGCAGAAAGAATATCATCCAGACGATCAAACACTTGTCCCGCCTTCAGATTTTCTAAAGAATTGCCATCTGCTTTCAGGACGAACTGATTCTTCCCATATCCCCCGATCAGCCCGGGATCTGTCGGGCCGTAAAGCGTGATATTTGGGCGATCCAGTGCGGCAGTCAAATGACTCAGGCCAGTATCGACTGAAACGACAGCCTTTGCCCCTGCCAGCACTTCGGCCACATTTTGCAGGCTTAATTTTGGTAATACTTCAACGAAAGAGAAACCTTCTGCAAGTCGCAGCGCACGCTGATATTCGTGTTCCGCGCCCCACGGCAGTTTGATACGGATATTCTGCGTACTGAACAGGCCAATCAGTTCACGCCAGTGCTCTTCTGGCCAGTGTTTATCTGCGCGAGTGGTGGCGTGAAGGAAAACCAGATACTGGCCAGCATCTTCCGGTGGATGTGAAAGGAAGCGTGCGGCGATGGCATAGTCGCCCTGAATCGCCGGCTTTTCATAGCCCAGACTTTTTGCAAAAAGCTCACGGGTGCGTTCTACAGCATGCTGTTTTTTATCGATCTCGTGACGCTGATTGTAAAACCAGCTGGCAAAAGGCTCGCGGGCACTTTTGCAATCCTGACCGTGCTTTTCGCCTTTTGCGACACGGGTAATCAGTGCCGCGCTTTTGATCAGGCCTTGTGCGTCGATGACCGCATCGTAAGTCCGTGACTGCACTTCACGTTTGAAATCACAACGCTGCTGGCGGGTTTCAGAACCAAACCAGTTTTTGCGCCAGCGACGGATTGCTACCGGGATAACGCGATCTACCGCCGGATGCCAGCCGGGAATTTGCGTGAAACCTTCCTCCACGACCCAGTCAAACCGGATCCCGGGGATAGCCTGCATGGCATCCGTCAGTGCCGGGAGAGTATGCAGAACGTCACCCATTGACGATGTTTTGACGATGAGAACCCGCATTACTGCTCCTTCCCTGAATTCAGTAACTGACTTAATTCCTGATAAACCTGTTCTGGCTGAATATCGATCAGACTCTGGTGGTAGCCTTCTTCGGCATCGCCTTTGCGGACTTTATGATAGCCGGTGATGAGGCGGATAACTTTGGCCTGATGGCTGAGCGGCGGAGTGAAATCCGGACTGCTTGGCCCGTACAGGGCAACCAGCGGTTTATCCAGCGCGGCCGCCACGTGCATTAGCCCTGAGTCATTGCTGACGACGGCCTGACAGGCGGCAATCATTACAACCGCCTGATCCAGCGACGTTTTACCCGCCAGGTTCAGGCAGAAAGGCTGTGCGCTTTCCGTTAGTGACTGGCGGATTTGTTCTCCCGCCGGGTGGTCTTTCGCAGAACCAAAGAGCACCACCTGCTGGCCTTCGCCAATCAGTTTTTCGGCAAGAGCGGCATAATGATAGTGCGGCCAGCGCTTTGCCGGGCCAAATTCTGCTCCCGGACAAAAGCCCACAAGCGGCCTGTTATCGCTGATGCCAAAGGAGATTTTAACCGCCGCCACTTCCGCTTCTGACACCTGTAATTTTGGCCAGAGAATTGGCTGCGGCAGGTCGGCAGCGGTGCGGATTTGTTGCGCGTCGTAGCCGAGTGCAGCATAGCGCTGAACCATCAGAGGGAAGGCGGCTTTATCAAGAACACGCAGGTCATTGAGCAGACCATAACGCATTTCGCCACGCCAGCCGGTACGCTGAGGAATGCGGGCAAAGAACGGAACCAGCGCTGATTTGAACGAGTTAGGCAGCACGAAGGCGCGCTGATATTGTTCGCCACGAAGCGAAATGCCCAGACGGCGGCGCTCACCGAGTTCCAGAGCACCGTGGCCTAACGGCATCGGCAGAGCCTGACGCACTTCCGGCATCCGGTCGAGTAAAGGACGGCACCATGCAGGTGCCATCACGTCGATTTGCGCTTGCGGATGCGCCGCTTTCAGCGTGCGGTAGAGACTTTGTGACATCATCATGTCACCGACCCACGACGGCCCAATTACCAGTATTTTCATACCGTTAATCCATTCCTCAATCAGCGGACTTATACTGTGCGGTTAAGCCAGCTCATGTATTCCGTTACGCCTTCAGCAACCGTTTTAAACGGTTTGTCGTAACCGGCGTTACGCAGCGCGGTCATATCGGCCTGAGTAAAGGACTGATAACGGCCTTTCAGTTTTTCCGGGAAAGGAATGTATTCGATATCGCCAGATTTGTGGTATGCAACGACGGCATCTGCAACGGCCTGGAACGATTCTGAACGGCCCGTCCCGCAGTTGAAAATACCGGAAACGCCGTTCTGCCAGAACCACAGGTTCACGGCGGCTACGTCACCCACGTAAATGAAATCGCGTTTGAACCCTTCGCTGCCTGAGAACAATTTCGGATTTTCACCGGCTTTGATCTGATTGTTCAGGTGGAACGCTACGCTGGCCATGCTGCCTTTATGGCCTTCACGCGGTCCGTAGACGTTGAAGTAACGGAAACCACAAATTTGTGAATCCGCATGAGGCAGGATCTCGCGAACATACTGGTCAAACAGGAACTTGGAGTAGCCGTAGACGTTCAGCGGTTGTTCATATTTACGGTCTTCTACAAAGCTGGTGCTCTGGCTGCCGTAAGTGGCGGCAGAAGAGGCGTAAAGGAAAGGAATGCTACGATCCAGGCAATAATGCAGGATATCTTTGGAATACTGATAGTTGTTATCCATCATGTATTTGCCGTCCCACTCGGTGGTGGAAGAGCAGGCGCCTTCATGGAAGATGGCGTCGATATCACCCAGATCGTCGCCAGCAACGATGCTGGCAATGAAATCTTCTTTATCGCAGTAATCCGCGATATCCAGATCAACCAGATTGACGAATTTCGTGCCGTCTTTCAGGTTGTCTACCACCAAAATATCGCGGTATCCCATATCATTGAGCGATTTAATAATATTGCTGCCGATAAAACCAGCGCCGCCAGTGACGATTATCATGGGATTCACCTTTAATCTTTAGAAGAGCCACGCACCATGCGCAGCTTATACATTGGGTAATATCATAACACTTCATTATGAAGCTCACATTGGGAAGGTGTCCTATAACACGCATTCTTGTGTTTCAGGTGGTAAGGCGTGAACTATGCTGCAAAACGAAGATATTGTGAGCGGTTCCATCGTTATTTCGCAGTCAGGTTAGTAAGGTATTCCGTGAATGAGCCATTTCAGGAGAATACTGTATGTCTGTTTCGTTTTATCGCCAGTTAGAAGATCAGCTTGACCAGGCGCGTGCCGAAGGGCTGTTTAAAGAAGAACGCATTCTGACCACGCCTCAGCAGTCCGAAGTATCCGTCGCGGGCGGCAAGCCGGTCATCAATTTTTGTGCGAATAACTACCTCGGGCTGGCAAACCATCCGGAATTAATTCAGGCCGCAAAGGCGGGGCTCGACAGCCACGGTTTTGGCATGGCATCGGTACGTTTCATTTGCGGAACGCAAGATACTCATAAAGAACTCGAACATCGCCTTGCAGATTTTCTCGGGATGGACGACGCCATTTTGTATTCCTCCTGCTTTGATGCCAACGGCGGATTATTCGAAACACTGCTGACCGAAGAAGACGCTATTATTTCTGATGCACTGAATCACGCGTCAATTATTGATGGAGTTCGTCTTTGCAAAGCGAAACGTTACCGCTATGCCAATAATAATATGGCCGAACTTGAAGCGTGTCTGGAGCAGGCGAAAAAGGACGGCGCACGTCATATTCTCGTGGCGACAGACGGCGTGTTTTCGATGGATGGCGTCATTGCCAATCTGAAAGGCGTTTGCGATCTGGCGGAGCGTTTCGATGCGCTGGTCATGGTAGATGATTCCCATGCCGTTGGTTTTGTTGGCGCGGAAGGGCGCGGAACGCACGAATATTGCGACGTTATGGGCCGCGTGGATATCATCACCGGAACGCTCGGCAAAGCGCTGGGCGGCGCGTCCGGCGGATATACCGCCGCGCGTCAGGAAGTGATCGACTGGTTACGTCAGCGCTCCCGTCCTTATCTTTTCTCAAACTCTCTGGCTCCTTCGATTGTCTCCGCTTCCCTGAAAGTCCTGTCGATGCTGGAAGCCGGCAGCGAGCTGCGTGAAAAGCTGCTGAGCAATGCAAAACTCTTCCGTGAAAAAATGACCGCTGCCGGTTTCACGCTGGCCGGGGCCGATCACGCCATTATTCCCGTGATGCTCGGCGAAGCGCGGCTGGCACAGGAATTTGCCGCGCTGCTTCAGCAGGAAGGTATCTACGTCACCGGCTTCTTCTATCCAGTGGTGCCACAAGGGCAGGCGCGTATCCGCACACAAATGTCTGCCGCGCACAGCACGGAACAAATCGAAAAGGCGATCAGCGCCTTCACCCAAATTGGCAAAAAACTTGGCGTGATCGCCTGAGGAGAGTCTGTGAAAGCCTTAGCAAAACTGAAACGTGAAGAAGGCATCTGGATGACCGATGCGCCGGTGCCGGAGCTGGGACATAACGATTTGCTGATCAAAATCCGTAAAACTGCCATCTGCGGTACGGATGTTCACATTTACAACTGGGATGCGTGGTCGCAAAAAACTATTCCGGTACCGATGGTGGTCGGGCATGAATATGTCGGCGAAGTCGTGGGGATTGGTCAGGAAGTGAAAGGTTTTAGCCTTGGCGACCGGGTTTCAGGTGAAGGGCACATTACCTGTGGCCATTGCCGCAACTGCCGCGGTGGCCGCACGCATTTATGCCGAAATGCACAAGGTGTGGGCGTTAACCGTCCAGGCGCTTTTGCGGAATATCTGGTTCTGCCTGCCTTTAATGCTTTTAAAATTCCGGACAATATTTCCGACGATCTGGCGGCTATTTTCGACCCTCTAGGCAACGCTGTGCATACCGCGTTATCGTTTGATCTGGTCGGGGAAGATGTCCTGATCAGCGGTGCAGGCCCGATTGGCATTATGGCTGCGGCGATTTGCAAACATGTGGGTGCCCGCCATGTGGTGATCACGGACATGAATGAATATCGTCTGGAGCTGGCCCGTAAAATGGGCGTAACCCGCGCGGTGAATGTCAGCCAGCAAAGTTTGCAGGACGTCATGGAAGAGCTTGGCATGACTGAAGGTTTTGACGTGGGACTCGAAATGTCCGGCGCTCCGGCGGCGTTTCGCAGCATGCTCAATGCTATGAATCACGGCGGGCGTATTGCGATGCTGGGTATTCCGTCAACCGAAATGGCTATCGACTGGAATCAGGTCATCTTCAAGGGGTTGTTCATCAAAGGGATTTATGGCCGGGAAATGTTTGAAACCTGGTACAAAATGGCGGCGCTGATCCAGTCAGGTTTAGACCTGACACCGCTGATTACGCATCATTTCCCGATCGATGATTTCCAGAAGGGTTTCGATGCAATGCGGTCCGGCCACTCAGGAAAAGTGATTTTGGACTGGTAGTGCTGACGCCATTCAAAACAAATCAGGCCCGTGATATTCACGGGCCTTTTCTGAGCGATTACACTGCCGGGTCGGCGGCCTGCTTCTCTGCATCTGTCAGATAGCGGACTTTACGTGTGTAATCCTGTCCTTTAAATAACAGTTTGTTAGCCGGTGACTCGAGGTATTTTTGCCATTCGGATAACGGAAATCCTCCATGAGCACCAATCACTTCTTTAGGAATAACTGACGGCGTTCCGCCAATTTTCTTTGAAACCGGCCAGTTCATCCAGTCACCAAGATTGACGCTTTTGATATCGAGAGTATCAAGCATGGCGGCTAGTGGCAGCTGATCTGTCGGTGGCTGGTTATCCGGCAGAATGTTCCAGGTATCTCTGAAAAACATAATCCACAGCGGAGATAAGCGTTCCCAGGTTTTACGTGTTGCCGCTAAAAATGCCCCGTTAACATGGTCGACAATATAGGGGCGAACGCTATTTTTATAATAGGCCGGGATGGTTTCCGGGTCGCAACCATCAAGTTTCGCAATCATTTTCCCCTGACGGAAACTGGAGTAGATATGATTATCCTGTAGCTGAATTTCCGGCATTTTAAGCAGATTAAGATCGGAGTCGATCATCAAAATACCGTCGGTTCTGGCCTGCAAAGGTGCCATAAGTTTAATCAGTCGGCTGAGATAGATTTGCTTGTAGCGATAATCACCAGGCTTCGTCTCCGTATTTAGCGTCACAATACGAACTTTAGCAGGCAGCGGTCGGAACTGACTGGCGTCCTGATCGGTCACAATCACGATTTCCACTAATTCGGTGGCAAATCTGTCGGCAAATTCTGCACACAGGCAGGCTTCTTCAATATAGTCAGCACCCGCCGACGGGATCACAACAGATGTCACCGTATACTCAGGCATTCCAGCTGTCACGGTTTCTGCATAAGGCAGGTTATGACGTGAAAGAATATGGCGATATTTTGAGTTTAGAAATTTGAACATTTTCAGCCTTGTTGCTTATTTACGCTGCTTAAAACGGTTTCAACACCTGAGACATATTTTTCAATAGCAAACCTTTCACGAACCACAGAGTTTGCCTGTAGCGCAATTTCATTTCTCAGGTGTTCGTTCAGATACAGGGTTTTCATATGGTTGAAGAGCATCTCAATATCGCCATATTCGAAGAGCATGCCCGTTTCTGTATTTTTGACGAGTTCAGCAGTACCGGTGACATTTGAGCCAATAACCGGTGTTTTAAGTAACATCGATTCTAAAACGACCCGCGGCAAACCTTCGCTTTTAGAACCTAAAATAAAGGTATCGAAAGCTGCCAGATATTCCAGTGCATTGTGCTGAAAACCGGTAAAGACGACTTTATCCAGAATGTTCAGGGTTGATGCCTGTTGGATCAGCTTACGAAGATTAGGGCCTTCGCCGACAAAAACCATCTTCCATTTTGCTTCAGGGAACGTGCGGTTAAATTTATCCAGTGCCAGCAAAGTAAACTGATGCGCTTTACGGTTGATCAGTGAGCCGATGCTGCCAAAGATGAAGGTTTCTTCGGTTGTCCCGAGCGTCTCACGGATATTTTTCCCATCTGGCAAAGGCTGGTTGATATCTATCCCATTGAAGACGGTGAAGCATAATTCCTTACGAACGCCGCGTCTTAGCAGTTGTTCCTGCACACCCTGAGAAACCGAAATTATACTGTGGCAGAATTTGTTCACGATACGTACAACATCCCGGCTAAGAACAGGCTCAATGCGACAATGTTGGACAATCTGTGTCGGTAAACCGTCAGTAGAATAATAGCCTTCCACATTAGAGCTCGGCTGATTATTCATATATAAAATATCAAACTGGCCGAGTTCAAGCAGGGAGTGGATTTTGCGAATATTAGGGTTAATTCGCCAAATTTTGTCGACAGCGTAAATGGCTTTTTGACGTAAATTGCTACTGAAGAAAAACAGCGTTCTTAAAACTTCTTTGCTGATTTTTGCCCAGGTCGGCTGCTTTGCCTGAGGAATAAAAAACACCGGTACATTCAATGAGTTTAATATCTGACCGATGGTTTCTCCGTTGTCACGGGCGTAATCGTTGTAGAAGCAGCAACTGATTTCGAATTTATCGCGATCGATTCTTTTCAGCAGTTCTAACATGCTGTTAGTTCCGCCTCCCCATTCTTTGCCGCTATCCAGCAGCAGAATTTTAAATCGATCTTGCCCCATCGGTTAGTGCTCCTGCTCAGTCTGAATAAGATAATTAGCAGCCTCCATTATAGGAGGCAAACTCTATAAGCTCTACCTCTTTGATATGTTCATTAAAATCTTTATATTCAATATATTGAATGAATTTTTAAGAACTATCCATCGGGCTTATAGTTGTAATCTGAAGGCTAATCTGGCGAACGCCTATTTTTTGATGAGTCCGACCCAAACCCCATATTGCCGTTCTGCGAACTGAATGGCTGGAAGCGATTGCAGGCTTTCTCCCACGACGGTAAACAAGCTGCCGGCATAAACTGGCGGTACAGGATGTTTGGTCCGGCACTGGCTGATGCCTTTGCGTGATGGTTTGGCAGGCGGGATATTTACCGGTTTGCCGGAAGGTGCGCTGCGCTGGGCTTCATCCAACAAATCACTTGGGCGCACCAGCACAATATCTGACGGTAAATTTGGCAGCATTTGTTGCAGCACTTTTACCGTCGTCGGGTGCGGGTGGCCGATGGCGATCGCATAACCATTTTTGCGGGCTAACTGAATTGCGCGCTCGAACTGGCGGCGGATTTCGGCTTCATTCTGCACATCATCTAAAAAGACATTGCGCTTGATGACTTTCACTCGGGTGCCCTGAGCGGCTTTGACCGACTGAGTATTGCCGATCGTCATGCTGTCGAGGAAGAAGAGGTTATGGGCGTTCATGGCCTGCATGACGTTTTCCATGCCAGACAGGCTGGAGGTCATGGCGCTGCCCATATGGTTATTGATGCCGATGGCGTAAGGGATATTACTGATAGCCTGATCGACAATGCGCTTCACTTCAGCTGCACTCATGGACGGCGTCAGCGTATTTTTTTCCAGCGGTTGCTTACTCAGCGGCGCCATCGGCAGGTGGATCAGGATTTCACGTCCCTGCTGATGGGCCTTGTTCATCATCATCTGCGAATCTGGCGCATTGGGGAAAATCGCTACGGATACCGCTTTTGGCATCTGAAGTACCTGGTTTTCCTCATGCTGGCGATAACCAAAGTCATCTATCAGGATGGATAACTTCGCTGCCTGAACCTGACAAACGAATAACGCAGTACCACAAAGGGCAGCTAAAACGGACTTTTTATATCGCAATGCTATCTTCCCAACCACGGCTGTGGATTGACTGCCTGACCCTGACGACGAATTTCAAAATACAGCGATGGCTGGCCCTGTCCGCCGCTGTTTCCAACTTTAGCAATGGCCTGACCGGTTCTGACCTGGTCCCCGACGCTGACTAACGCATCCTGATTGTATCCGTACAGGCTCATATCACCTTTGCCGTGATCGATGACCACAACCAGCCCGTAACCTTGCAACCAGTCAGCCAGAATGACACGACCGTCGGCAATTGCGCGGACGTCGCTGCCCTCTCTTGCTGAAATAACAATACCTTTCCAGCGTAGTTCACCCTGAAGCTGTTCGCCGAAGCGATGTATCAACGAACCGTTAACCGGCCACATATTCTGGCCGGATGGTCTTCCCAGACCGCCGGTTCGTGCCATCAGTGATTGCTCACTTTGGGTCGGTTTATAGGTGGTGCCGGTTTTCTTCGCCTGCTGCTCTTTCGCCCGGACGGCGGCGGCTTCGCGCGCTTCCTTTTCGGCCCGGGCTTTTGCTGCACGTTCAGCGGCGGCAATTTTATTCTGCAAGCTGGCTTCGTTGGCGCGCAACTCGGTCAGGCTTTGCTCATCTTTTTGCAACGAGGATTCCAGCGCCGTCAGCGTTTGTTTTCGCGCCGAACGGGCCTGCTCAAGTTTTTGTTGCTGCGTCTGCTGCTCGCCTAACAGGCTTTTTTGCTGGGTCTCTTTCGATTGCAGGGAAACCCGCTGTTCGGCCAGTTTGGTACGCGTTTGTTTAAGTTCTTCGATGGTTTTCTGGCGGGCTTCATTCAGATAGCCAAAATAGGCCATGATGCGTTCGCTGCGTTCGGTCTCTTCACCGCTTAACAGCAGTTGCAGGCCTTTATGCTGGCCGATACGGAATGCCGCATCCAGCTGCTTTGCAAGAATGGCTTCCTGCGTTTTCTGCTGTTTTTGCAGTTTATCGATAGAGGCATTCAGCCCGGCGATATCTTTATTCAGCGTCGCCAGTGTCGACTGTGTCCCGCGTAACTGAGTGCTGGCTGAGGCAATGGTTTTTTCCTGTGCCTGCAACTGTTGCAACAACGTTCCGCGCTGCTGTTTCTGCTGCTTTACGCTTTTCTCTTTTTCCGCAATGTTCTGCTGAATGGTTTTGAGCTGATCTTTGTTTTCGTCAGCGTGCACACTCACGGAGAGGGTTAACAATGAAGCGCAAAGTAATAAGGCAGGAGATGGGAAGGCAGATACGGCCTTGTCCTGAGCGGAAAGGCGGGTTCTCATCAGGCTGAAATGAATGAATTTGCTCAAACTTTTTTCCGCTTGTCGACCGTGGATGATAGACAATATGGCTGTCCCTTATCTTATCGTAACACTAATCAACCGGCTGATGCACAAACAAAAAAGGCGTACCAGCCTGCGCTGATACGCCTTAAATTCGCTTTCTTAGCGGAAATTAGCGCGCGATAAACAGCGGTTTGCCGCTCATTTCGGCCGGGATTTCCATCCCCATCAGGGAGAGCATGGTCGGTGCAATATCAGACAATTTCCCGCCTTCGATGGCTTGCGCGTTGCCGCCCACGTAAATCAGCGGAACCGGCAGGCTGGTATGTGCTGTGTGCGCCTGGCCGGTTGCCGGGTCACGCATTTGCTCTGCGTTACCGTGATCGGCGGTGATCAGCAGTTGGCCGCCGACCGCTTTAACCGCATCCACAACCTGAGCAACACAATGATCCAGCGCTTCTACCGCATTGACGGCAGCATCATAAACGCCGGTATGCCCGACCATATCGCCGTTCGGGTAGTTACAGATAATCGCGTCATATTTGCCACTGGCGATCGCACCCAGCAATTTATCGGTCAGTTCTGCTGAACTCATTTCCGGTTGCAGGTCGTAGGTCGCGACATTCGGTGATTTAACCAGAATGCGGTCTTCGCCTTCAAACGCATCTTCCATGCCGCCGTTGAAGAAGAAGGTTACGTGCGCATATTTCTCAGTTTCGGAGATACGAAGCTGAGTTTTCTTATGCGCCATCAGCCATTCGCCCAGCGTGTTTTTCAGAGATGCAGGCGGATACGCGCAGGCAGCTTTAATATCAGCGGCGTATTCGGTAAGCATGATGAAATCGCCGAAGTTAATCACTTTTTCACGGGCAAAACCGTCGAAGTCGGTGTTAATGAAGGCGCGGGTGATTTCACGTGCACGGTCAGCACGGAAGTTCATAAAGATCATCGCATCGCCGTCATTGATTGCCGCGTTTTCTTCGCCGGCAGCCTGCAACACGGTAGGTTTCACGAACTCGTCATTTTCGTCACGGGCGTAAGCGGCCTGCAAGCCTGCCAGAGCGTTATCTGCGGTGAACGCGCCTTTGGCCTGAGACATCAGGTCATAAGCCAGTTGCACGCGATCCCAGCGGTTGTCGCGGTCCATTGAATAATAACGGCCGACGATAGACGCGATGCGGCCGGAGCCGATTTCTGCAAACTTCTCGGAGAAACGCTTCAATGCGGCTTCGGCGCTGCGTGGAGGCGTGTCGCGGCCATCCAGGAATGCGTGCAGATAGATGGCTTTCGCGCCACGGCGGTGAGCCAGTTCTACCATCGCCATGATGTGGTCTTCGTGGCTGTGAACGCCACCCGCAGACAGCAGACCCATAATGTGAACGGCTTTGCCCGCGCTGATTGCGCGATCAACCGCACCGGTCAGTACGCTATTATTAAAGAAGTCGCCTTCTTTGATTTCTTTATCCAGGCGGGTGAGATCCTGATAAACGATACGGCCCGCGCCTAAATTGACGTGGCCCACTTCGGAGTTGCCCATCTGGCCATCAGGCAGGCCTACGTCAAGGCCTGAAGCAGCAATCAGGGTGTGAGGCTGAGTCGCCCACAGCTTATCCATGACCGGGGTTTTTGCATTCAGAATCGCGTTATCTTGTTGTTCTTCGCGAAATCCGTAGCCATCAAGAATAACCAGAACCATCGGTTTTTTATTGCTCGACATGTCAATTGACCTCAATTTGAAAGATGAAATGCTCAATAGGCTCGCCAGCTCGATGTGAAAAACAGGCGTGGCTAAGTGCATTTAAGCGGGCTGATTTTACCCCAGCGCTGAAAGGGGAATAGCCGTGGGAGATCAAAGATGGGGCGCGGCGGGAGTTAACTTTCGGCATAAAGGCGTGTTAATTTTTCGGGATGTGCCGCAGTTTGTGGCATTAGCCCGCGCATACTGGCTGTATTTGCGCCGACGCGCAGGTATACTCTGAAGCCTTGAATTTTCCCCCAACTGACGGGAGTTGCTACACCCCATGCAAGATATTATGCCATTCATCAGTGCGCATCCGGTTCTCAGCCTGGCGTGGGTTGCGTTACTGATTGCAGTAATTGTGACCACCTTTAAAACACGTTTTTCTAAAGTGAAAGAGATCACGCGTGGCGAAGCAACCCGCCTGATCAACAAAGAAGATGCTGTTGTTGTCGATGTTCGCGCGCGTGAAGAATTCCGCAAAGGCCACATCGCAGAATCCCAAAATGTGCTGAGTGCAGACATTAAAAACAATAACCTGGGCGAACTAAGCAAGCACAAAGCGCAACCGGTTATCGTTGTCTGTGCCACCGGCCAGACTTCCCGCACGGCGGCAGAAGGCCTGATCGCAGCAGGTTTCGAACGTGTTTTCACGTTGAAAGAAGGTATCAGCGGCTGGAGCGGTGAAAACCTGCCTTTAGTTCGCGGTAAGTAAGATTCAGACCCCGTCGCAACGGCACTAAAATCTACGACTCAGAGGTGGAACCCATGGCTAAAATTGAAATCTATACCAAGGCAACCTGTCCTTACTGCCATCGTGCGAAAGCCCTGCTCAATAGCAAAGGCGCTTCATTTGATGAAATCGCTATTGATGGTGACGCAGATACGCGTGAAAAAATGATCGCCCGCAGCGGTCGTTCGACTGTTCCTCAGATTTTTATCGACGGGCAGCACGTGGGCGGTTGCGATGATTTACATGCACTTGATGCGCGTGGTGGCCTTGACCCATTACTGGGTTAATGCCGATAGCCGCGTATTTTCATTAAGTGTTTAAAAGGACTATTAACTCGAGGGTACTACTCACATGTCAGAACAAAACAACACCGAGATGGCTTTCCAGATCCAACGTATTTACACCAAAGATATTTCTTTCGAAGCGCCAAATGCTCCTCAGGTTTTCCAGCAGGACTGGCAGCCGGAAGTGAAACTGGATCTTGATACGGCTTCCAGCCAGCTGGCTGAAGGCGTATACGAAGTCGTCTTGCGTGTGACCGTAACGTCTTCACTGGGTGACGAAACGGCATTCCTGTGCGAAGTTCAACAGGGTGGTATCTTCACTATCTCCGGTATTGATGGCAACCAGATGGCACATTGCCTGGGTGCATACTGCCCGAACATCCTGTTCCCGTATGCGCGTGAGTGCATCACCAGCCTGGTTTCACGCGGTACCTTCCCGCAACTGAACCTGGCACCTGTTAACTTCGACGCTCTGTTCATGAACTATCTGCAACAGCAAGCTGAAGGCGAAGGTGCTGAACCGCATCAGGATGCCTGATGAAAACCGTCAATGCGTCAATGACTGTTATCGGTGCCGGATCTTACGGCACCGCTTTAGCTATTACTCTTGCCAGAAATGGCCATCCCGTTGTGCTCTGGGGTCACAATCCCGACCACATCAATGCCTTACAACAAGCCCGTTGTAATCAGGAATTCCTTCCTGATGTTCCGTTCCCCGATAATCTGCTGCTCGAAACCGATCTGTCTGTCGCATTAGCGGCCAGCCGCAATGTGCTGGTTGTCGTGCCGAGCCACGTTTTTGGTAACGTCCTGCGTCAGCTGAAACCGCATTTGCGGGCCGATGCGCGCGTAGTGTGGGCGACGAAAGGGCTTGAGGCGGAAACCGGACGTTTGTTGCAGGATGTCGCGCGTGAAGAGCTGGGTGATGCGATTCCGCTGGCCGTGGTTTCCGGGCCGACGTTTGCCAAAGAACTGGCTGCCGGCATGCCGACAGCGATTTCACTGGCCGCCACCGATGCGAGCTTTGCGGAAGATCTTCAGCAGTTACTGCATTGCGGCAAGAGTTTCCGGGTTTACAGCAATCCTGATTTTATCGGTGTACAGCTTGGCGGCGCGATTAAAAACGTCATCGCCATTGGTGCCGGTATGTCCGATGGGATTGGTTTTGGCGCGAATGCCCGAACTGCGCTGATCACCCGTGGTCTGGCCGAAATGACCCGTCTGGGCTCCGCACTGGGTGCTGATCCTGCGACATTTATGGGCATGGCGGGGCTGGGCGATTTGGTGTTAACCTGCACAGACAACCAGTCACGTAACCGTCGTTTCGGCATTATGCTGGGACAGGGCAAAGATGTTCAGACTGCTCAGGACACTATCGGTCAGGTTGTTGAAGGCTATCGCAACACGAAAGAAGTACGGGCGCTGGCTCAGCGTAATAACGTTGAGATGCCTATTACGGAACAGATTTACCAGGTGTTGTACTGCGGTAAAGATGCCCGTGAAGCGGCCATCAGTCTGCTTGCCCGTGCGAGCAAGGACGAAAAACACAGCCACTGAAAGGCGACATGAAGCATAGCCACCTTGTTGGGTCTCCCGACAGGGCGGCTTTTTATTATCAAAACCTGCTAAGTCGTAAGGAAAAGTGATGTCGCTAGAAGAATTAGAACTGGTCTGGAATAACATTAAATCAGAGGCGAGAGCACTGGCTGAGTGTGAACCGATGCTGGCCAGCTTTTTCCACGCGACGTTACTCAAACATGAAACGCTGGGCAGCGCGCTGAGCTACATACTGGCTAACAAGCTGGGCAACCCAATTATGCCGGCGATGGCGATTCGTGAAGTGGTCGAAGAAGCTTACCGCAACGACGAGCAAATGATCCTCTCTGCTGCCCGCGATATTCTGGCGGTGCATCAGCGCGATGCGGCGGTCGACAAATTCTCCACGCCTTTGCTTTACCTCAAAGGTTTTCATGCGCTTCAGGCTTACCGCATCGGTAACTGGCTGTGGAAGCAGGATCGCAAAGCGCTGGCGATTTATTTCCAGAACCAGATTTCTGTCTCCTTCGGCGTGGATATTCACCCGGCGGCGCGTATTGGTTGCGGCATCATGTTTGACCACGCCACCGGGATTGTCATTGGTGAAACGGCCGTGGTTGAAAACGATGTATCGATTCTGCAATCGGTCACGCTCGGGGGGACGGGTAAAACCGTCGGTGACCGCCATCCGAAAATTCGTGAAGGCGTGATGATTGGCGCGGGCGCGAAAATCCTCGGCAATATCGAAGTGGGTGCAGGGGCAAAAATCGGGGCGGGTTCTGTGGTATTGCAATCTGTTCCGGCGCACACCACGGCGGCAGGCGTTCCTGCACGCATCGTCGGGCGGCCAGAAAGCGAACGACCTTCAATGGATATGGATCAGCATTTCAACGGTATTGCGCAGGGTTTTGAATTCGGCGACGGTATCTGACAGATTTCCGATGGCATGTTCTTGCATGCCATCGTTCACTTCATTTTTTCTCTTCCGGTTTACTCTTTGAGTAAAGCACCTGGATATCCCAGCTGGCGCCAGGCCTCGTAAACCACCACAGAAACAGCATTCGACAAGTTCATGCTGCGGCTTTCTGCGAGCATCGGAATACGGATTTTATGCCTGGCGGGCAGTGCATCCAGGATCGTGGCGGGCAGGCCGCGCGTTTCCGGGCCGAACAGCAAAAAATCATTGTCCTGATAGCTGACGCCGCTGTGAGCGGGCGTACCTTTGGTGGTCAAGGCGAACAGACGTTGCGGTTTTTCGCTGCTGAGAAAAGCGTCGTAGTTTGCGTGATGTTTGATGTGAGCGAATTCGTGATAATCGAGCCCGGCACGGCGCAGGCGCTTATCGTCCCAGCCGAAACCCAGCGGTTCGATGAGGTGAAGCTGACATCCGGTGTTGGCACACAAACGGATGATATTGCCGGTATTTGGCGGGATTTCTGGTTCAAATAAAACGATGTTAAGCATGCGTCCCCCTGATAGAGGGACGCAGAATAGCAGAAACTCAACGCTGGTGCAGCGGCAGCCAGATAATCAGGCGAAGACCACCCAGCGGGCTGTCTTCGGCTTTAACCTTGCCTCTGTGCTGCTGAACGGCGGTATCCACAATCGCCAGCCCGAGGCCAGTGCCGCCTGATTCACGATCGCGAGCCTCATCAGTCCGGTAGAACGGACGGAAAATCTGTTCGCGATCTTCTTCACTGACACCGGGGCCGTCGTCATCCACGGTAATGGTGATACCTTCGTTGTCGTGAGCGAAGTTCAGCGCGATGTGATGATGTGAATAACGCAGGGCGTTACGCACAATATTTTCCAGCGCGCTGTCGAGCGCAGCCGCATTACCAATGAGCTTCCACGGGCCCGGAGGCGATGTCACTTCAAGGGTTTTGCCCATCTGCTCAGCTTCAAACTGCGCATCATCAATCACACCAGCCCACAACTCGTTGGCCTTCAGGGTTTCCCGCGACAGCTCATTCTTGTGCTGACTGCGCGATAACACCAGCAGGTCATTGATCATGCCGTCCAGACGCTGCGCCTCGTTCTCAATGCGCTGCAACTCTTTGCCTTCGCCATGGCGACGACGCATCAGCGCGGTTGCCAGCTGAAGGCGCGTCAGCGGCGTCCGGAGTTCATGTGAGATATCCGAAATCAGCCGTTGCTGCGCGGTCACCATGCGTTCGAGCGCGCTGACCATCTGGTTGAAACTGGCGCCGGTCGCGAGGAACTCCTGCGGTCCGGCTTCGAGTTCCGGATGCTGTTTAAGATTTCCCCGTGCAACGTCATCTGCGGCGTTTTTCAACTTACGAGCAGGTTTCGCCAGACTCCATGCCAGCCAGAGCAGAAGCGGGGCGCTGATGAGCATTGTGACGATGAGCAGAAGAAGCGGGCGGTCAAACATCAGATTGATAAAATCAGACTGAGAGCTGCTGGCCGGACGCATCAGGTAAAGCTGATAGTTGTCCTCGCCGTCACGAACAGAAAATGGCCCCACCATTTCAACGCGGCCATATTTCTTTTTCTTCGGACGATCTGAGTTATCAGACTGCCCGATGAAGTTACGCACAATCTGCATTTCATTGCGCTGCGCACCAATGACACGGCCTTCACTCGTGACCAGCAACAGGCGCTGGCCAGGCGGAGCCCACTTATCGATCGCGCGAAACAGCCTGCGCCACCACATCAGGTCATTGGCAGGATCGGTGGCGAGTTCGGCTTCGACATGTTGTTCAATCATCAGGCCTTGCCGCTGTTCATTATCGAGCAACGGCGTAATCTGGCGTGAATCGAGTTTCGGCACCATCAATACCAACATCAGCACCAGCGCTAATGTGAACCAAAAAATGGCAAAAATACGTGCCGTAAGGCTGTTTATCATGAAGCAGAAACCATCAGATAACCGCGTCCGCGCAAGGTTTTAAACCACGGATGTCCGTCCTGACGGTCGGGCAATTTACGGCGCAAATTAGAAATATGCATATCGATGGCACGGTCAAACGGCGTCAGACGTTTACCCAGTACTTCCTGGCTCAGATGTTCGCGTGAAACGACCTGTCCGAGATGTTTTGCCAGTAAATACAGCAGGGTAAATTCAGTCCCGGTGAGATCCAGCGCTTCACCGTTAAAACTGGCTTCCTGGCGGCCGGGGTTAAGTTGCAGCCCGTCGACTTCCAGCGTTGGCGAGCCATTGTTTTCATTGGTTTGCTGCTGTTCGCTCCAGTTGGAACGGCGCAACATGGCGCGGATGCGCGCAACCAGTTCACGGTCGTTAAACGGTTTTGGCAGATAGTCATCGGCACCCAGTTCGAGGCCGAGAACGCGGTCTAATTCACTGCCACGGGCGGTCAGCATAATCACTGGCGTCTGGTGGCGCTGGCGTAATTCTTTAAGGGTTTCAATGCCGTTTTTCTTCGGCATCATCACGTCAAGTAACAAAAGGTCGATGGTATTATCGATTTTCTCTAATGCCTGCTCACCGTCGTAAGCAACCACAACATTAAAGCCTTCCATTTCGAGCAATTCTTTCAAAAGTGAAGTCAGTTCACGGTCATCATCAACTAACAAAATTTTATTCATTGTATTTACCTCTAGACGCAAAATACGTCATCAATTGCCGCTATTCCATGACTTTACGTACTTTTACAAGCACTGACGCTTGTTTGCAGCAGCAGGTTTAGACTGCTTTTCAATGATTCGCGATGAGCGATAAAGACTTTAGGAGTATGTGATGTTTAAGGCAGCTTCAATTGGTTTGGCCACGCTTCTGACGCTGAGTTCAGGTGTCGTTTTAGCAGATGGCGCAAAACCAGTGTCGGCGATGCCAGCAGAACATGATAGCACGTTGTTGGATAAGCCTCAGGAACGCAACACACTGTTTGATGGTGTGAATCTGACAGAGCAACAGCGCCAACAAATGCGCGACCTAATGCATCAGGCCCGTAAAGATTTGCCTCATGTAAATGTAGAACAGATGGAAACTATGCACAGGCTGGTGACCGCTGAAAAATTTGATCAGGGCGCTGTAAGGGCCCAAGCCGAATTAATGGCTCAGGAGCAAGTGGACCGCCAGGTCGAAATGGCCCGCATCCGCAACCAGATGTTTAATCTTCTGACTCCTGAGCAAAAAGATGTACTTAACCGGAAGCACGAGCAACGCATGAAAGAGATGCAGGCGCAGCTTTCCGGATTACAACCCCCTTCTGCCCAGAAGACGAGTAGTACCAGCACGACCGAGTAAGATCCCTGTTTTTCCTTGCCATAGACACCATCCCTGTCTTCCCCCACCGAAAGGTGGGGTTTTTTTTGTCCGCAATTTGGAATCGTTTCACAAAACCGGAAATTAACAAGATGGAAATCTGCGCGTAACCAACCGGAAATATCTTGTAAAAGCCGTATGAATCAGTAAATTGCGATGTACAGAGCGTTGTATGCGTGTTCTTGCTGACTTGAATCAATTCAGCTACGGTGTTTTGTTATACTATAGGCTTAAACGCTAATAAGCCCTTTGGCTGCAAAAGTTAAATCCGCCGACGGGCAGGCTCAAGATTCTTAAGAAATTGCATCTACAAGTTCAGAGGTAGTCATGATCAAAAAAATTGGTGTACTGACAAGCGGTGGCGATGCCCCGGGCATGAACGCTGCGATCCGTGGCGTTGTGCGTTCGGCGTTATCCGCAGGTTTGGAAGTTTTCGGTATTGAAGATGGCTATCTCGGCATGTACGAAAATCGCATGCGAGAACTCGACCGCTACAGCGTTTCAGACATGATCAACCGTGGCGGTACTTTCCTGGGTTCAGCGCGTTTCCCTGAATTCCGCGATCCGGACATGCGTAAAGTTGCCCTGCAAAACCTGAAAGATCGCGGTATCGACGGCCTCGTCGTTATCGGCGGTGACGGTTCTTATGCCGGTGCTGACCTGCTGACCAAAGAAGGTGGCATCCGTTGTATCGGCCTGCCAGGCACCATCGACAACGACGTTGCCGGTACTGACTACACCATCGGTTTCTTCACTGCTCTGGGTACTGTGGTTGAAGCTATCGACCGCTTGCGTGACACCTCTTCTTCACACCAGCGTATCTCTATCGTTGAAGTGATGGGCCGTTACTGCGGCGATTTGACCCTGGCTGCGGCAATTGCCGGTGGTTGCGAATTTATCGCCATCCCTGAAGTTGAATTCAAACGTGATGATCTGGTTGCTGAAATCAAAGCCGGCATCGCGAAAGGTAAAAAGCACGCTATCGTCGCCATCACTGAAAAGTTAGATGATATCGATGAGCTGGCAAAATACATCGAGAAAGAAACCTGTCGTGAAACCCGTGGCACCGTACTGGGTCACATCCAGCGTGGTGGTGCACCGGTTGCTTATGACCGTATTTTAGCGTCCCGCATGGGTGCTTACGCGGTAGACCTGCTGATGGAAGAAGGTCGTGACTACGGCAAAGGCGGTTACTGCGTCGGTGTTCAAAACGAGAAAATGGTTCATGAACTGATCTCTGTGTGTATTTCTCCTGAGAACAAGAAAAGTAAGTTCAAAGAAGACTGGTACGACACAGCTAAAAAACTGTTCTAAAAACAGCTTCTTGCCAGAATATAAGAACCTCCTTTACGGGAGGTTTTTTTTCGACCTGTTTCTGGTTATTCCAGAAAGTAATAGAAAAAAACCTTTTATTCTTTAGTTGTTTTCTTTTTCTCTGGCACGCTCTGTTCATCCGATCAAATTAATGAAATCCATAAAAACTATTTTTGGGAGAGAGTGCGATGCGTATGCGTAAATGGGGTGCAGGTCTGGCATTACTGTTGGTAGCAACCGGGGCGATTGCCAAAGACATTCAGATTCTGAACGTGTCGTACGATCCAACCCGTGAGCTTTATGAACAATACAATAAAGCGTTCAGCAAATACTGGCAGGGTAAAACCGGCGATACCGTGACCGTTCGCCAGTCACACGGTGGTTCAGGCAAGCAAGCAACGTCAGTCATTAACGGTATTGAAGCCGATGTCGTGACCCTCGCCCTCGCGTATGACGTAGATGCTATCGCTGAACGCGGCCGTATTGATAAAAACTGGATCACCCGCCTGCCAGACAATTCTGCCCCTTACACGTCGACCATCGTATTCCTGGTACGCAAAGGCAACCCGAAACAAATTCACGACTGGAATGATTTGATCAAACCGGGCGTGTCGGTAATCACCCCGAATCCTAAAACATCAGGCGGTGCGCGCTGGAACTATCTGGCTGCGTGGGGCTATGCCCTGCATCACAACAACAATGACAAAGCGAAAGCTCAGGATTTTGTGAAAGCGCTGTATAAAAACGTGGAAGTGCTGGATTCCGGTGCCCGCGGCGCGACAAATACCTTTGTGGAACGCGGTATTGGTGATGTGCTGATTGCCTGGGAAAACGAAGCGCTGCTGGCCACCAAAGAAGTTGGCAAAGACAAGTTTGAAATCGTGACGCCAAGCGAATCGATTCTGGCAGAACCAACGGTTTCTGTGGTGGATAAAGTGGTCGATAAGCGTGATACGCGTACCGTGGCGGAAGCTTATCTTAAGTACCTGTACTCACCGGAAGGCCAGACTATTGCGGCTGAAAACTACTATCGTCCGCGTGATCCGGTTGTTGAGAAAAAATTCGATGCTGAATTCCCTAAACTGAAACTGTTCACCATTGGTGATGTTGCAGGAACCTGGGCTCAGGCGCAGAAAGATCACTTCGCGACTGACGGAATTTTTGACCAAATCAGCAAGCGTTAATCCTGCTTTCAGGCAATAAAAAACCCCGGCATGCCGGGGTTTTTTGCGCTCAGAAGAAACAGGCTTACGCTTGTTTTGCTTCTGCGGCCGCTTTAACGATCACAGCGAAAGCGTCAGCTTTCAGTGATGCGCCGCCAACCAGTGCGCCATCGATGTCTGGCTGAGTGAACAGTTCAGCAGCGTTAGCAGCGTTAACAGAACCGCCGTACTGGATGATAACTTGTTCAGCCACAGCAGCATCTTGTTTAGCGATGTGGTCACGGATAAATTTGTGAACGGCCTGAGCCTGAGCTGGGGTCGCTGATTTGCCTGTACCGATTGCCCAAACTGGTTCGTAAGCGATCACTGCGCCTTCGAATGCTTTTGCGCCCAGAGTGTTCAGAACGGCGTCCAGTTGCTTAGCGCATACGGCTTCAGTTTTACCGGCTTCGTTTTCTGCTTCAGTTTCACCGATGCACAGAACAGGGATCAGACCCGCTTCTTTCAGCACGCCAAATTTCTTAGCAATGAACTCGTCGCTTTCTTTGTGGTAAGTGCGGCGTTCTGAGTGACCGATGATGATGTATTTTGCACCGATATCTTTCAGCATGTCGGCAGAGATTTCACCGGTGAATGCGCCGGACAGGTTAGCATCAACGTTCTGAGCACCCAGCGCGATACGGCTGCCGGCCAGAGCGTGTTTAGCCTGTGACAGGTAAACTTCTGGTGGAGCAATTGCAACGCCACAACCTACAACGGTGCTCAGCTCGGTACGCAGAGCAGCAATCAGTTCGTTAACCATGTGGGTGCTGCCGTTAAGCTTCCAGTTACCCATCACTAATGGATGTCGCATGTTTTTTCCTCCAAAAGGGGACGCGAGTGTCGATTAAAATTTCTGCCAAACAAGCAGATTACCTGTGCAACAGTATAGAGATCATTGACCATAAAGGCTTTGCTTTTTGTCATTAAAAACCGTCATCTCAGGGCTCAGCCAGCGCCAGTTTTACCGGCTCAACGGCAAACGTCAGGCCTTTTTCGCCATTGTCTGAAATCACAAAACGCACCGCCCCAACTTCCTGTTTATAAAATTGCTGACCTTTCCCTTTTTCAATCAGGGACGTCACTCTCGCCACGCTTTGTTCCGGCGAAAGGGTGGCATCAAACTGACGCATCAGATTCGCCATATAGCTGACAGCCAGCGCGCGGGCGGCTTTCTCTTCAGGGCCCTGGATCGGCAAATAGGTAATTTGCAGCGTTTTGATTTTGCCTGTGCCTTTTTCCAGCGCGGTGGAGGCGTAAAGATTTTCGTTAATCTTACTGGCCGCGCGGGTCAGCGAGCTGCTGGCGGATTCGCTGATCGCGCGGAATTCGCCGATCTGCTGTGTCGGATTCGCTTCATTGTATTTGGCGCGGAAGTTAATCAGCGTTGTTTCGAAGGTCGGTGCGCCAGCCAGAAGATACGGGGCTTTCGGCATCTCTTCTGCGCCGGAATGGTCAGCCGGCGGATCGGCAAGGGCAGTGTTCTGGCCCGCGAGTATCAGTAATACGGGCAAAGCCAGTTGTAAAATCGATTTAGCAACAGTCATAGGGCGTTTCTTATTTTGTTTCAACAGACCGATTAAAGCGGTGATCGGGGGGCAATGTCAAAAGGAGTGCGTAAAGATTCTCCCGGCCACGGTGCATCAGGTACACTCGCCCTGTTTTAACATTTTCCTCTCATTGTTTTTTAGGGAACCGACGGTCGATGACGTTACAGCACGCACTGTTTTCTTTTAACGGCCGCCTGGGCCGCCGCGATTTTTGGCTCTGGATGATCAGCTGGCTGGTTCTGATGGCCGCCGATTTCTTCTTTGCCGCACAGCTATGGATTACCTATCAGACCGCGGGTTTCGCGCTGGTCGTCCTGTTGTGGCCAACTGCGGCGGTGCTGGTGAAAAGGTTACATGACCGCAATAAGTCGGCCTGGTGGGCATTGTTGTTTGTGCTGGCGTGGATGCTGGTGGCCGGAAACTGGGCGGCGGCGATGCCGCAGACGTGGAGCTGGGTATTAGGACGGCTGGCGCCTTCGGTGATTTTCATCATGCTGATTATCGACTGCGGTGCCTTTGTTGGTACGCCGGGCACAAATCGTTTTGGCCCGGAACCGGAAGACGTCAGATTTAAATCCGCATAAATCGCACTTACCAGTAGTGCTCGCTGGTCATATGGCCCGGTTTGCGTTTGAGATGTTTACGCATGCCGTGTAAGTCTTTCAGAACCTGCTGGGTATCGCGAACCATCTGCGGGTTCCCGCAAAGCATGATGTGGCTGTCGTCTGCGTTAATCTTCAGGCCGACAGCCCCTTCCAGCGTGCCGTTTTCAATCAGCGCCGGAACACGCCCGGTCAGCGAGCCTGAAATTTCCTCACGGCTGACGACGGTCTGAATGTGCAGTTTGCCCTCATAACGGCGCTGTAATTGCTGCATCAGTGGTAAATAGCTGAGATCGGCGGCAAAGCGCGCAGCGTGGACCAGCACGATATTTTTAAAACGCTCAAGACCCATCCCTTCCTGCAAAATCGAAAGATAAGGCCCGATAGCGGTGCCGGTTGCCAGCATCCACAGGGTGTCGCACTCGGGAACTTCATCAATCACGAAAAAACCGGCGGCTTCTTTGGTGACATGAATTTCGTCACCGGGCTGCATCACGTGCAGGCGCGGGCTGAGTTTTCCTTCCGGCACGTTGACCAGATAAAACTCCAGGTCTGCGCTGGAAGTCGAATTGACGTAGGAATATGCACGCTGAACCCGCTCGCCGTCGATTTCCAGAGAGAGTTTGGCAAACTGGCCTGCGGTAAAAGAGTCGACTGGCGCATTGACCGTGATGCTGAACAAATTGTCCGTCCAGTGCTCAACTTTTTTGATTTTTCCCGTCACCCAATCAGCCATAAAAACTCCCGTCGTTTCTGATTTCGTCATGCATAGCGAATTTATGCGCTGATTTTATTTCAAATTTTTCGGATCCCTTATCGGTTAAATGTTATCAGCCTGTTCTGCGGCCGTTAGCCGGTATCGATTTCTGTACAGTCTGCGTTACAGATCTGGCTCCTGCCGCTGCCAGCAAAATAACAGGAGAGTTTGCCTCACCCCTCGCTTATTCATCTGAATTTGTTAACTTATGCGCCGCCGTATTATCGGCGGTTATGCTGGTTATTTGTTCTGCACTTTTCCTTCTCCATCTGATAACGAACTGAAAAATGAAAAATCTGGAAAATATTCACCTGCTTGTGATGCTGATATTGCTGGTGGCGGTCGGTCAGATGGCGCAGACCATTTATGTGCCGAACATCGCGGATATGGCGACCAGCCTGGCCGTCAAACCGGGGGCAGTGCAGCGCGTTATGGCCGCTTATTTGCTGACGTACGGGGGCTCGCAGCTGATTTACGGCCCGTTGTCCGACAACGTGGGCCGCAAACCGGTGATCCTCACCGGTCTGATGATTTTCCTGATTGGTGCGGCGGGCGCGATGATGTCGTCCAGTCTGAATATGCTGATTGCCGCCAGCGCCGTGCAGGGGCTGGGCACCGGCGTAGCGGGCGTGATGGCGAGAACCATGCCGCGTGACTTATACAGCGGCGGTGCTTTGCGCCACGCCAACAGTTTGCTGAACATGGGAATTCTGGTCAGCCCGCTGTTAGCGCCGGTTATCGGTGGTGCGCTGGCCGCGTGGTTAGGCTGGCGGGCGAGTTTTGGTTTTCTGCTTATTCTATGTGCGGGCGTCGCGTTTTCTATGTACCGCTGGTTGCCGGAAACCCGCCCGGAATTTACCGCCGACCATCCGCCGCGCAAAATGCTCAGCAGCCTGCGTTTGTTGCTGGCAGACGCCAATTTCAGCCGTTATCTGGTGATGCTGGTAGGCGCGCTGGCGGGCGTGGCGGTCTTTGAAGCCAGCTGCGGCGTGCTGATGGGCGGCGTGTTGGGGCTGAGCGGCGTAATGGTCAGCATTCTGTTTATCCTGCCGATCCCTGCCGCATTCTTTGGTGCCTGGTATGCCGGGCGCACGGAGAAAAGTTTCCAGCAACTGATGTGGCATTCGGTCATCAGCTGTCTGCTGGCGGGGCTATTGATGTGGATCCCGGGCTGGCTGGGCATCATGAATATCTGGACGCTGATCGTGCCTGCGTCTTTGTTCTTCTTCGGCGCAGGTATGTTATTCCCGCTGGCGACGACCGGCGCGATGGAGCCTTTCCCGTATCTGGCGGGTGCGGCAGGGGCACTGGTGGGCGGTTTGCAAAATATGGGATCCGGCCTGGTGGCGTGGATGTCAGCAATGTTGCCGCAAACCGGTCAGTTCAGTCTTGGCCTGCTGATGTTTGCGATGGCTGTGCTGATTTTGCTGTGCTGGTGGCCGATGTCGAACCGCAGTCAGCATGAAGGGCATGCGGCTTAACGTTTTGTTTTACATTAAAAAAGGCAGGGTGAAAAACCCTGCCTTTTTGATGACCGAAAGGGTGCGAATCAGATAATGAATTCGTGCAGCGCGGCGTCTTTGCGGTCGAGATAATGCGTCGAACGGATGCGGCGGATGGTGCGGGATTTGCCACGAATCAGCAGTGTTTCGGTCGTCGCCATATTTCCCTGACGGCTGATGCCTTCCAGCAGATCGCCTTTGGTAATCCCGGTTGCGGAGAAAATCACGTTGTCGTTGCGCGCCATATCATCGAGCAACAGCACTTTCCCGGCTTCAATCCCCATCGCTTTACAGCGCGCCAGCTCTTCTTCGCCAATCCGGCGGTTTTCCGGCGTATCCCCTTTGACGTCATGACGCGCCAGTAATCGCCCCTGCATATCGCCATCCAGTGCGCGGATAACGGCCGCAGAAATCACGCCTTCAGGCGCGCCGCCAATTCCGTAAAGCACGTCAACCTCACTTTCCGGCATGCAGGTCAGAATGGTTGCTGCGACGTCACCGTCCGGGAACGCAAAGACGCGGACACCGGCGGCCAGCATTTCACGGATTGCATCGTCATGACGCGGTTTTGCCAGCACGGCGACGGTCAGTTCGGTCAGCGGTTTGTTCAGCGCTTTGGCAATATTCGCCAGATTTTCTGCCAGCGTCAGGTTCAGATTAATCGCGCCTTTCGCGCCAGGGCCGACGGCGATTTTCTCCATGTACATGTCAGGGGCGTTGAGGAAAGAACCCTGATCGCCCACCGCCAGCACAGCCAGTGCGTTGGACTGACCCATTGCGGTCATGCGCGTGCCTTCAATCGGATCCACCGCGATATCGACCGCGTCGCCGTTGCCGGTACCGACTTTTTCACCGATATACAGCATCGGTGCTTCATCGATTTCACCTTCGCCAATCACAATCGTGCCATCGATATCGACTTTATTGAGCATGATACGCATGGACTGCACGGCGGCGTTATCGGCGAGGTTTTTATCCCCACGGCCCAGCCATTTATAACCGGCGAGCGCGGCAGCTTCGGTCACGCGGGAGAACTCGATTGCTAATTCACGTTTCATTGGAAAACCTGTTGGAAGAAAAGAAAGAGTTCGGTGAGGCAAGGCTCATCTGTGCCGCAGATTTTAGCACAGTGGGAAGGACGCATAAAAAAACTCCCCGGATGGGGAGTTTCATAAAAGGTGTTGGCGTAAAACTGACGGGCTTATTCGTCGTGATCTTCCCACGAACGAACGCGTGCCACCGCTTTCTGCCAGCCTTTATAGCGGACATTACGTTCCGTCGTTTCAATACTTGGGCGGAATTCACGTTCGATAGTGGCTTTGCTGCGGACTTCTTCCAGATCGTTCCAGAAACCGACGGCCAGGCCTGCGAGGAAAGCAGAACCCAGCGCGGTCACTTCCAGCACTTCAGGACGCTCAACGCGGGTACCCAAAATGTCGGACTGGAATTGCATCAGGAAGTTGTTGGCGACCGCGCCGCCGTCCACGCGTAAGGATTGAAGACGGGCACCGGAATCGGCCTGCATGGCATCCAGTACGTCGCGGGTCTGATAAGCAATAGACTCCAGCGTTGCGCGGATGATGTGGTTACTGTTTGCTCCACGGCTCAGACCGAAGATTGCGCCACGGGCATACGGGTCCCAGTAAGGGGCGCCGAGGCCGGTGAAAGCAGGCACCACGTAAACGCCGTTAGTGTCTTTCACTTTCATCGCAAAATATTCGGAGTCAGTCGCATCGCTGATCAGTTTCAGCTCATCACGCAGCCACTGAATAGATGCGCCCCCGACGAACACGGCACCTTCCAGCGCGTAGTTTACTTCGCCACGCGGGCCGCAGGCGATGGTGGTCAGCAGGCCATTTTTCGATGCAACAACTTCAGTACCGGTGTTCATCAGCAGGAAGCAGCCGGTGCCGTAGGTGTTTTTCGCCATGCCCGGTTGCACGCAAAGTTGGCCGTAAAGCGCCGCCTGCTGGTCACCAGCAATACCGGCGATTGGAATACGTGTACCGCCTTTACCACCAATGTTGGTCTGGCCGTAAATTTCTGAGGAAGGACGGACTTCCGGCAGCATTTCGCGCGGAATATCCAGCGCTTCGAGCATGCGTTCATCCCACTTCAAATCACGGATGTTGAACAGCATGGTACGTGATGCGTTGGTGTAATCCGTCACGTGAACGCGTCCCTGAGTCATTTTCCAGACCAGCCAGGTATCGACAGTCCCGAACAGCAGTTCGCCGCGTTTTGCACGTTCACGGGAACCTTCGACGTTATCAAGGATCCATTTCAGTTTGGTGCCGGAGAAGTACGGGTCAACCACCAGGCCGGTGTTGTGACGGATATACTCTTCCATCCCGTCTTTTTTCAGCTTTTCGCAGATATCAGCAGTACGACGGCATTGCCACACAATCGCGTTATAAATCGGCTTGCCGGTTTCTTTTTCCCACACGATGGTGGTTTCACGCTGGTTGGTGATACCGATACCGGCGATCTGATCGGAATTGATGTCGGCTTTGGCCAGCACTTCAACCAGTACCGAGCTTTGCGATGACCAGATTTCCATCGGATCGTGCTCAACCCAGCCAGATTTAGGGTAGATCTGGGTAAATTCACGCTGAGAAACGCTGATGATGTTGGCATCGTGATCCAGCACTACTGCGCGTGAGCTGGTCGTACCCTGATCGAGTGCGACAATGTATTTTTTTTCGTGAGTCGTATCTGCTGACATAATTTTCATCCTGCAAATGAGTAAGCTGTGGAACAGTTTAGCCGATCAGGCCTTGCGCTGTTTGGTTGGCTGTGACGCTTTGTCAGCCGCTGTTTCGTTAATCTGGTGTGGCAGATGACGACTAATCAATGCTTTATAGCCGACCGCACCCAGACACGCACCCAGCAGTGGGCCAAAAATCGGTACCAGGAAGTAAGGGATATCGCGGGCGCCGGTGAAGGCCACTTTGCCCCAGCCTGCGAAGTAGGCGAACAGTTTCGGTCCGAAATCACGCGCCGGGTTCAGTGCGAATCCGGTCAGTGGCCCCATGGATGCACCGATAACTGCAATCAGAATACCGATCAGCAGCGGAGCCAGCGGGCCACGTGGCAGGCCATTGCCATCATCGGTCAGGCCGAGGATCAGCGACATCAGAACGGCGGTGATCACGGTTTCAACCAGGAACGCCTGCAATACGCTGATGTGCGGGTTTGGATACGTCGAGAAGATACCGGCAAGGCTCAGACTGTCTACGCTGCCGCGTACCATATTGTGAGTTTGCTCGAAATCGTAAAACAGATTGTAGTAAAGGCCGTAAACCAGCGCGGCTGCACAGAAGGCGCCTGCGACCTGCGCGATGATGTAAGGCAGAACTTTGCGTCCTTCAAAGTTTGCAAACAAACATAGCGCGACGGTGACAGCCGGATTCAGGTGTGCGCCTGAGATCGCCGCAGTCAGGTAAATGGCCATGGCCACACCGAAACCCCAGACGATACTGATTTCCCACTGGCCAAAGGATGCTCCGGCAAGCTTCAATGCAGCAACACAGCCTGCACCGAAGAAAATGATAAGCCCGGTACCCAGAAACTCAGCGATGCACTGACCTTTTAATGTGGAACTCATGGTTTGGCTCATAGTTTGATCCTGCTAAGGATGATGTTAATGATTGGTTATAGTTTTTCTGTTATGTCGTACGTGAACGTAATCGGATTTTGACGTTCATCATTAAATGAGAACGTAATGTGAATTTATCGTTAACGAGCATAAACGAGAAATAGCGAAATCAAATTTTGTGTGTCGTGTCATAAAAATGAGCGATTTCGCGTATTCTCAGGCTATCGCGCGCGGCAAAAAGGCCACGATTTAACAATTTTCGCGCCGCGTTGGGCGAAACGAACATAACAACAGGCCGGATAAGGTTATTCGGTATTAACGGGGATTTCTGGTGAGTGACGCTGCTTTTTAAGCATTTCCTGATACCCGGCGCTGTAAAATTGCAACAGACTGCGTGCAGGAAGGGGTTCTTGCTAGACAGGGCAAAGCTGGCTACATACAATCACCCGGTAAGACACCCGCTGGTTTTACAAGACTTTGGCGCAATTCAGACCCGGATTTGGTTTGAATTCGTTATCAAAATCGACGGAGTGCAGGAATTCTTGAGCCGTGTCCGGATGATGCGGCAGAACATAAGATGTGCGCCTTGCGAACATAAGGGGACCGAAAAATGTCATTTGAAGTATTTGAGAAATTAGAAGCTAAAGTTCAGCAAGCGATCGATACCATTACTCTTTTGCAGATGGAAATCGAAGAACTGAAAGAACAAAACAATACCCTGTCTCAGGAAGTTCAGCAGGCGAGTGGTAATCATGAGTCGCTGGTGCGTGAAAATGCACAGCTGAAAGAAGAACAGCACGTGTGGCAGGATCGTCTGCGTGCATTGCTGGGAAAAATGGAAGAAGTCTGATGACTTCGGCCTGAAAATAAAAAAGGACGCCACGGCGTCCTTTTTTGTTGCTGAAAGCGCAAGGTTATTCGATGTCGAGCGGGTCTTCTGACAGCACGATACCGGTGTTGTCGGCATAAAGATGGTCACCGGAGAAGAAGGTGACACCGCCGAAATTGACACGAATGTCGCTTTCGCCAATCCCTTCACTGCCTGCGCCCGCCGGAATCGCTGCCATCGCCTGAATGCCGATATCCAGTTCTTCCAGATCGTCTACCTGACGAACAGCACCGTAAATCACAATGCCTTCCCATTCGTTTTGCAACGCCAGGCGTGCCAGACCGGCATCCAGCAATGCGCGACGAACGGAGCCACCGCCATCGACCAGCAGTACGCGACCACGGCCATTTTCTTCCAGCAAGTCATAAAGCAAGCCATTGTCTTCGAAACACTTCACTGTCGTGATTTGCCCGCCAAATGAAGTACGGCCACCAAAGTTGGAGAACAGGGGTTCGACGACATTCACTTCTTCATGGTAGATGTCGCAAAGTTCGGAAGTATCGTATTTCATAGGATTTCATCTGGTTGCTGCATGAGTGTTCAGTATATCCCTTTCGGGCGGATGTTGGCAAAATCATCAATTGTTAAATGTGAAAAGCGGCCCGATAAACGCACATCAGGCCACTTTTATTCAATTGAGTAACAGACCCACCGCAAACAACACGTTAGTCAGTAACGCCGTTTTCACCATATGTTCGAGCAGCGGACGCACTTCCAAAGATGTTTTGGACTTTCTCACGCGGATGACGTGAGTCACCAGCATCGGTACGGCCAGAATAAATAACCAGCCGGTCCAGTGGTGCAAATACACGGCGGAAAAAATGGCCAGGCACAGCGTGGCGGCGGCCAAAATAAACGTGTGATAATTGCGGGCATTCTCCGGCCCGAGGCGAACCGCCAGCGTGTTTTTGCCGTTGGCGCGATCGGTTTCGATATCGCGCAAATTGTTGATATTCAGCACCGCCGTCGAGAGCAATCCCGTTGCGGTGGCCGGCAGCATCACAATCCAGTCAAAATATCCCGCCTGCAAATAGAATGTCCCGGCGACGCTGATCCATCCAAAGAAAATCAAAACGGAAATATCACCCAGCCCCATATAACCGTAAGGGCGTGTGCCGACGGTATATGTGATGGCCGCGCCAATCGAGAGAAGGCCGAGGATCACAAAGCCCACGACATCGCTCGGTTTGTGGCAGGCGACAGCGATAAGCGCAATACCGCACACGAGCGTCAGGGCGATGGTCAGGATAATCGCGCGCTTCATCTGCGCGGCGGTAATCATCCCTTTTTGCATCCCGCGCAACGGCCCGACGCGATCCGGCGTATCACTGCCTTTTTCGGCATCGCCATAATCATTGGCCAGATTAGACAGGATTTGCAGACAACCCGCCGTCAGCAACGCCAGCAGCGCGATGAGCGGATGGAAAACGCCTTGCAGGCTGGCAATCGCCGAACCCATGACAATTGAGGCAAAAGCCAGAGGCAGCGTTTTAGGACGCAGGCTTTCAAGCCATGCGCGGGCAGGCGTGGTCGGGGTGCAGGGAGTCATTGTGCTCATAGGTGATTTCGCTCAGGTGAACAGTCAGTCCGAAATCTAAAAAAAATCAGGGAGGCAAACGCCTCCCTGAAGATCACTTTCGGAACGTATGAGCAAATTATAAGATAAAACGGCTCAGATCTTCATCAGCTACCAGCTGATCAAGGTGGCTTCTAACATAATCTGCATCAATGTTTATGGAGATACCGTTGCTTTCGCTGGCGTCGTAGGAAATATCTTCCATCAGGCGCTCCAGAACCGTGTGCAGACGACGTGCGCCAATGTTCTCGGTGGTTTCGTTCACCTGCCATGCCGCTTCCGCGATACGACGGATGCCGTCAGCCGTGAAATCAATGGTCACACCTTCGGTCGCCATCAATGCTTTGTACTGATGAGTCAGGGATGCACTTGGCTCAGTCAGAATACGTTCGAAGTCTTCAGTCGACAGCGCCTGTAGCTCAACGCGAATTGGCAGACGACCCTGCAATTCCGGGATCAGGTCTGACGGGCTGGCCGTCTGGAACGCGCCGGAAGCGATAAACAGAATGTGGTCCGTTTTCACCATGCCGTGCTTAGTGGAAACGGTACAACCTTCCACCAGTGGCAGGAGATCGCGCTGAACGCCTTCGCGTGACACATCCGGGCCTGAACTCTGGCCGCGTTTACAGATTTTGTCGATCTCATCGATGAACACGATGCCGTGCTGTTCAACGGCTTCAATCGCCTGTTCTTTCAGCTCTTCCGGGTTCACCAGTTTCGCCGCTTCTTCTTCAACCAGCAGCTTGTAAGCTTCTTTGATTTTCAGTTTGCGCGGTTTCTGCTTCTGTCCGGCCATGTTCTGGAACATGGATTGCAGCTGGTTGGTCATCTCTTCCATGCCCGGAGGGGACATGATTTCAACACCAACTGGCGCAGCCGCCAGATTGATTTCGATTTCTTTGTCGTCGAGCTGGCCTTCACGCAATTTCTTGCGGAAGTTCTGGCGCGCGGCAGAAGGCTCATGCGCTTCGTCAGCCTGGCCCCAGTTATTTTTCGCCGGCGGGATAAGCACATCGAGGATACGTTCTTCGGCCATTTCTTCGGCGCGAAAGCGGTTCTTATCGATGGATTGCAGACGGACCATTTTCACGGCGGCATCGGTCAGATCACGGATAATTGAATCCACTTCTTTCCCGACGTAGCCCACTTCGGTGAACTTGGTTGCTTCGACTTTGATGAACGGCGCGTTAGCCAGTTTAGCCAGACGACGGGCGATTTCGGTTTTACCGACACCGGTCGGGCCGATCATCAGAATATTTTTTGGGGTGACTTCGTGGCGCAGCGCTTCATCAAGCTGCATACGGCGCCAGCGGTTACGCAGGGCGATCGCAACAGCGCGTTTCGCTTTATCCTGGCCAATGATGTAGCTGTCTAACTCGCTGACAATCTCGCGCGGGGTCATCTCAGACATAATTTTCGATCCTTACGCTTTAGAAGACAATTCTTCGATGGTGTGGAATTGGTTGGTGTAGATGCAGATATCACCCGCAATACTCAGCGATTTTTCCACGATATCACGTGCGCCAAGCTCTGAGTTTTCCAGCAAAGCACGGGCAGCGGCCTGGGCATACGGGCCACCGGAACCAATCGCGATCAGGTCGTTTTCAGGCTGGATGACGTCGCCGTTACCACTGATAATCAGCGAGGCATTTTCATCCGCCACGGCCAGCAGCGCTTCGAGACGGCGCAGCATACGGTCGGTACGCCAGTCTTTAGCCAGCTCAACGGCGGCTTTTACCAGATGACCCTGGTGCATTTCCAGTTTGCGTTCGAACAGCTCAAACAGCGTGAAGGCGTCAGCGGTACCGCCAGCAAAACCAGCGATCACTTTGTCGTTGTACAGGCGACGTACTTTCTTGACGTTGCCCTTCATGACGGTATTTCCCAATGTGGCCTGGCCATCACCACCGATAACGACCTTGCCGTTGCGGCGTACACTTACAATTGTTGTCACGAGCGGTTCCTCGTTGCAGACGGAAAAGATCCCCGCAGGCTTGTGGGACACTTTGCGTGTCTCACAAACTTACGGGGCATATTGAAAGTATAGATTGGGGAAGGATTAAGGGTTTTCAACCCCCGGTTGCGAGGGGAATGCAACCGGAGATGCCTGCGCTCTTCAGGCGGGATAAGGTGCTGTCTGCACCGGAGCGATTGTTGTATGGGCCAATCACGACACGATTCCAGCCGCCGCCGGTGGTGATTCGACCTTCAAATCCTTCGAATGCCAGCTTGGCGCGCTGGGATTCCGCCTGATCGGCACCTTTGAACGAACCGCACTGCACCATAAAGCGCTGGGTTTTTTCCTGCTCTTTCGGTTTCTCTGGCGCTGCCTGTGTGATGGCGGCCGGTTGCTGTGCTTTCGGTTGTTCTTTCGGCACTTCTCTGACCGGTTCTTTCACCTGTGGCTTAGGTTTTGGCTGAACAGGCTGAGTTTGTACCTGAGCCTGCGGCGCGCGAACTGGCTGCGTTTGCGGCGTGTACGTTGGCTGCTGAACCTGACGCGGCTGTGTCTGCACCGGCTGCTGCTGGGCATAAGTCGGCTGCTGTTGCTGAACCTGGCGCTGCGTTTGTGCCGGACGCGTGGCGACCTGACTTGGGTCGTTATACGGCACTTCAGACAGCTGTGTTGGCGTCTGGCGCATATCGGCCTGCATTTGTTCGAGAAGCTGTCGTTGTTCCGGCGTCAGCTGAGTTTTGGATTCAACCTGACCGCCTGCCGTCGGTTCTGTCGGCGTGGTGACGCCCATCTGACGGTTTTCCAGTTCCTTGATATAACGCCAGCGCTCTTCAGGCTTCGGCGGTAATCCGTTACCCGGACGAACAGCATGCGTCGGCAGTACTGCCGCTTCTTCATGTTTATTGTGCGCAATAAAATAGAGGCCACCGACAAACACCACCAGTACCGCAACGGCTAAAACCACCATGGTTTTGGAGATCGTTGGGGAACTGCGTTTTTTACTCCGGCTGGTACTTTTCCGCCGCGCTCCTGAGCGCCCACGGCTTACATAGTCTCTTTGTGCCACTATCGTTTCGCTGTGTCGTGATGAATGAAGAAGTGCGTCATGTTACTTAACCCTGCATATATAACAAATCAAAAACTGACTCACGCTTTCGGGGCTGCCGTGCTTTCGCGGACGACCAGCTCACTATCAAGCAGAAGCGAACCGTTTTGTACCGGATTTCCCTGTAACTGCTCAAGTAATAATAACATAGCCTGACGGCCAAGCTGGAATCTTGGCTGCGCGACGGTGGTCAGCGGAGGATCGGTAAACTGGCTGGCTTTGATGTCATCGAAGCCGACAACCGATAAATCCTGCGGAATACGCAAACCCATTTTCTTCGCCTGGAACATCGCACCGATCGCCATAATGTCGTTATGGCAGAAGATGGCCGTTGGCGGAGAAGGCAGCGCCATCAGTTCGCTGACCGCCCGCGCGCCGGATTCGTAGGTAAAATCGCCCTGAGCGGTTAATGCATTTTCGACGCTGATCCCGTTGCGGCGCAGCGCCTGCACATAACCTTGCGAGCGATACTGGCACAGTGGCATGTGTTTCGGCCCTTCGATACAGGCAATACGCTGGTGGCCCAGATTGAGCAGATAATGCACCGCTTCAAACGCGGCAGTCAGGTTATCGATATGAACCGTCGGCAGTTCCAGTTCGGGCGCAAATTCATTGGCCATCACCATCGGTGGCAGGTTGCGTTGTTCTTCTTTACTGGCATCGAAAGGTAAATCGGAACCGAGCAGCAACATGCCATCAATCTGTTTGGTGATGATCAGATTGATAAAGGTTTTTTCCTGCTGGTTTTGCTGAGCGCAGTCGCCAATCAGCACCAGATAACCGCTTTCGGCGGCAGTGTGTTCGATCCCTTTGATCAGATCGGCGAAAAACGGATCGCAGATGTCCGGGACGATCACCAGAATGGTTCGCGATTCGTTGCGCTTCAGGTTTCGGGACAAAGCATGAGGAGAATACCCTACGGCCATCACCGCCTGATCGACCTTCTGACGGGTAGAGGCGGAAACTTTCTCCGGGTTCATTAACGCGCGGGATACCGTTGCTGTTGAAACGCCTGCCTGTTCTGCCACATCTTTCATTGTCGCGGCGGGTAATTCTTTCTTGTGATCCAACGCATCTCTCCTTGCAACAGCATCAAACTGACACAACAACATCCACATTCCTCACCTGGCTACCCATGCTGTGTAGCTCATCACATTCTAAACAGAATGTGAGTAGGATTTGTTACCTAATTTGCATTAAAAGTGTGATGCAGATGCTTTTTTCGATCCATCACGCAGAAATCCTGACTATTTATGCGGATTAGCTATCGATCGGATCGACATCCAGCGTCCATTTCACTTTTTTAGCCTGCGGCAGGCTGGCAATCTGCGGCTGAGAACTTTTGATCAGATGCTGCAAAACGCGGCGGGAAGGATGCTGCAATAACAGCTGCCAGCGGAAACGTCCGTTACGCTTGGCCGCCAGAGCGGGCACCGGCCCTAAAATCCACAACGAATCATCTTTCAGCGGGCTGGATTCCAGCAGATTTCGCAACTGTTGCAGGAACAGCGCCGACTGCTGATTATCGTGGTCTTCTGAGCGGATCATAATGTGGCTGGTGTAAGGCGGCAGAAAGACGCTCTTGCGCTCGGCAAGCGTCTGTTTTGCGAATTCGTCGTAGCCTTGCTGCAACAGAACCTGCAACAGCGGATGTTCAGGGTGATGCGTTTGCAGAACCACTTCACCTTGTTTACCTGCACGACCGGCACGGCCTGAAACCTGAGTATAAAGCTGGGCAAAACGTTCTGCTGAACGGAAATCCGCCGAGAACAGCGCGCCGTCAACGTCCAGCAGCGAGACCAGCGTGACATCCGGGAAATGATGGCCTTTCGCCAGCATTTGCGTGCCGATAAGAATACGTGCGCCACCGCGATGGACTTCATTAAGATGCTGTTCCAGCGAGCCTTTGCGGCTGGTGGTATCGCGGTCAATGCGGGTGATTGGCGTATCGGGGAACAGCGGCGCCAGCTCGTTTTCCAGCTGCTCGGTGCCGACGCCAACTGACACCAGTTGCGTCGATCCGCAATGCGGGCACTGATGCGGCACGGCACGCTGGCTGTCGCAATGGTGGCAACGTAGCTGGCGCTGATTCTGGTGCAGCGTGTAATAGTGATCGCAGCGCTGACATTCAGCAATCCATCCACATTCGTGGCAGAGCAGGGCAGGCGCATAGCCTCGGCGGTTGAGAAACAGCATGACCTGATTGTCGGCTTTAAGATGTTCCTGCATGCGCTGAATCAGTGGCTGGGAAAGCCCGACTTTCAGCTGCAACCCTTTTAAATCCAGCAAATTTTGCCGCGCGAGTTTGGCGTTACCGGCGCGCTTGGTCAGCTTCAGCTGGCGATATTTACCCAGTTCCACGTTGTGCAGCGTTTCCAGCGCAGGCGTTGCCGAGCCCATAATAATGGGAATGTTTTCCGCGTGGGCGCGATACACCGCGAGATCCCGCGCGTGATAACGCCAGCCTTCCTGCTGCTTATAAGAGCTGTCGTGTTCTTCATCGATAATGATGACGCCCAGACGTGCAAACGGTGTGAACAACGATGAGCGCGTGCCGATCACAATTCCGGCTTCACCATTACGCGCCCGCAGCCACACGGAAAGCCGTTCGCTGTCGTTGAGACCGGAATGCAAGACATCGACCGGCGCGCTGAAACGTTCGCGAAAACGCGCGATGGTCTGCGGCGTCAGGCCGATTTCCGGCACCATCACCAGCGCCTGACGGCCCTGCGCGAGAATATTTTCCAGCACGCTCAGATACACTTCGGTTTTACCCGAACCGGTTACACCGGCCAGCAGCCAGGCAGAGAACTGCTGATCTTCACTGCGGATGGCACCGACGGCGGTGGCCTGTTCGGTATTCAGTCGCAGGCGTTCGCCCACGACGGAGAAATCTTTGCGCCAGTCTTGTGTGGCAGGTGCGATGCTGCGTAAATCCGTCAGCCCTTTCGCCCGCAGTGTCTGCAAGGCGGTATCGGTCAGATCGAGGTCAGCAACCTGATGGCGATATAGCGGTTTTTGGATCAGTGCCGCCATCGCCTGTTGCTGTTTTGGCGCACGTTTCAGGCTGTCGAGCGGCGTGGCGCGCCCCTGTTCGGTGGCAAACCATTGCCAGAGCGGCGTCAGTTCAGCGGGTTTCCCCTGACGTAACAACACCGGCAGCGCGTGAAACAACACTTCGCCAATCGGGAAATGATAATAGTCGGCAGCCCACAGCAGGATGCGCCACAGATCGGGCGTGAACAGGCTGGAAGAGTCGAGGACTTCACGCACGGGTTTCAGCTTATCCAGGCCAAATTCGCTCGAGTCGCTGACGCGCGTGACAATGCCAATAGCGTCGCGTTTACCGAAAGGCACACTGACCCGACAACCCTGAGAAACCTGCAATCCAGGCGGCAGGAGGTAATCGAAAGTACGGGCAAGTGGAACAGGTAACGCGACGTGGGCAACAGGCATTGTGGGTCCAGACTATAAAAAAATGACGAGATAGTGTACACTGTGTCCTTCGAAATGCATGAACATCATTGCGCGGTTCTCAGAGATTCTGTATGATTCGCCGCCTTTGGTGCATTTCGCACTCAAAGCCTATCATCCACTACGCGTGGTGTCTGACAGAACAGGGTTGGATAGCGACGCGGCCTTAAGAAGAGGTTTTCCATGAAAAAAGGTATTCACCCTAAATATGTAGAAGTTACTGCATCTTGCTCATGCGGTAACGTAATCAAAACTCACTCAACTGTGGGTCACGATCTGAACCTGGACGTTTGTGGCGAATGCCACCCGTTCTACACTGGTAAGCAACGTGAAGTGGCTACCGGTGGCCGCGTTGACCGCTTCAACAAGCGTTTCAGCGTTCCAAGCAGCAAATAAGCTACGCTTGAGAGCAAAAAAAGGCGCCTTTGGCGCCTTTTTTGTTGCCTGTCGTTTCACTTCCCGCCAGACAAAACCTTCAGTGATTCAAAACGTTCTATTGATCGCCCGCTCGCCAAAAGCCCGCACAATGAATTGCACGGGGCTGTCAGAAAATCTCAGCGTTTCTCAATATTCCCAGGTATCAGGATCAACACCCAGTTCACGCATCAGGATCTTCGCCGCTTCCGGGATTTCGTCACTGCGTTCTTTACGCAGGTCTTCGTCATTCGGCAAAGGCTGACCGGTGAACGCATGCAGGAAAGCTTCACACAATAATTCACTGTTAGTCGCATGACGCAGGTTATTCACCTGACGACGGGTGCGTTCATCGGTGAGAATTTTCAGGACTTTCAGCGGAATGGATACCGTGATTTTCTTAACTTGCTCACTTTTCTTACCGTGTTCAGCGTAAGGGCTGACATATTCGCCGTTCCACTCAGCCATGGGACACCTTAAATTTATCAAAAAATAAAATACTGAAAACCGCGTGATTATGCCCGATTTTCACTGTTCTCACTAAATAAATGTCGTCATTTTACAGGGATATCTCACGATTTGCCCTGCGGCATTGTTCATTTTGTCACCTTGCGCTTAACTGCTTCACGCAACGGATCTGCCGGACATCTTCATTAACGTCATAATTTTAGCGGGTATTGCTCTGTTGCTCAATCTATACGCAAAGAAGTTTAGATGTCCAGATGTATTGACGTCTATAATTCCGGGCGTTACTCTTTACACCCTCATCCTCCGCATTTCGTCAGGAAGAAACGACTATGACGCACAAGCAAGCCACCATTGCCGTAGGCAGTGGCCTGAACAATGATCAGCAATATGGTTGTGTAGTTCCGCCTATCGCCCTTTCCAGCACTTACAACTTTGAAGATTTCAATCAGCCGAGAGCCCATGACTATTCACGTCGCGGAAATCCGACGCGTGATATCGCTCAGCGTGCGCTGGCCGAACTGGAAGGCGGAGCGGGCGCGGTGCTCACCAGCAGCGGGATGTCCGCAATCCATCTGGTGTGTACGGTGTTTCTCAAACCTGGCGATTTGCTGGTTGCGCCGCACGATTGCTACGGCGGCAGCTACCGCCTGTTCGACAGCCTGAGTAAGCGCGGTGCGTACCGCGTGCTGTTTGTCGATCAGGGTGACCCTCAGGCGCTGGCCGAAGCGCTGAAGGAAAAACCAAAACTGGTGCTGATTGAATCCCCAAGCAACCCGCTGCTGCGTGTGGTCGATATCGAGGCGATTTGCGCGGCGTCTCACGCGGCTGGCGCACTGACCGTGGTGGATAACACGTTCCTGAGCCCGGCGCTGCAAAACCCGCTGAAGCTGGGGGCGGATTTAGTTGTACATTCCTGTACGAAATATCTGAATGGGCATTCTGATGTGGTCGCCGGTACGGTAATATCTAAGACCGCAGAGCATGCAACTGAACTGGCGTGGTGGGCGAACAATATCGGCGTAACCGCCGCGGCGTTTGACAGCTACCTTCTGTTGCGTGGCCTGCGTACGCTGACGGTTCGCGTAAAACAACAGCAGGAAAATGCGCTGGCGATTGTGGCGTATTTGCAAAAACAGTCGCAGGTCAAAAAGCTGTATCATCCGTCGCTGCCGGAAAACCAGGGGCATGAAATTGCCCGCCGTCAGCAACGTGGCTTCGGGGCCATGATCAGTTTTGAATTTAACGGAGATGAAGCGCAGTTGCGTCATTTCCTGAAAGAATTGAAGTTATTTACCCTCGCAGAATCACTGGGAGGCGTCGAAAGCCTGATTTCTCATACGGCAACCATGACACACGCTGGCATGGCGCCGGAAGCGCGTAAAGCCGCCGGGATTTCTGACAGCTTGCTCCGTATTTCTGTAGGTCTTGAAGACAGCGAAGATTTGATTGCTGATCTGGAACACGCATTCCAGTCAGTGGCAACGAGGTAAGTATGAATGCAATAGCGGTTGCAGCGCCGGCGGGAAGCCGGCAGTTGCACAAATTTGGTGGCAGCAGCCTGGCTGACGTGAAATGTTATCTGCGCGTCGCAGGTATTATGGCTGAGTACGCAAAGCCGGGCGACATGATGGTGGTGTCGGCGGCGGGCAGCACGACCAACCAGCTGATCAGCTGGCTGAAACTGAGCCAGACCGACCGGCTTTCCGCGCATCAGGTTCAGCAGGCCTTGCGCCGGTATCAGAGTGATTTGATTTCCGGCCTGCTTCCGCCGGAAATGGCAGAACCGCTTATTGCTTCTTTTATTCATGACCTCGAACGTCTGGCTGTTTTGCTCGATGACAAGATGACCGATGCGGTTTACGCAGAAGTCGTCGGTCATGGCGAAATCTGGTCTGCACGGCTGATGTCTGCCGTGTTGTGCAAAATGGAGCTGCCTGCCGCCTGGCTGGATGCGCGCGAATTTCTGCGTGCTGAACGCGCGGCTCAGCCTCAGGTAGATGAAGGGCGTTCTTATCCGCTTCTGCAACAGCTTATCGCGCAGCATCCTCAGCAATATCTGGTGGTGACCGGGTTTATCGCCCGCAGTGACGCCGGTGAAACCGTTCTGCTTGGCCGTAACGGCAGCGACTATTCCGCCACCCAGATTGGCGCACTGGCGAACGCCAGCCGCGTTACCATCTGGAGTGACGTCGCCGGGGTTTACAGCGCCGATCCCCGTAAAGTGAAAGATGCCTGCCTGTTGCCGCTGCTGCGTCTGGATGAAGCCAGTGAACTGGCGCGTCTGGCCGCACCGGTCTTGCATACCCGCACTTTGCAGCCGGTTTCCGGCAGCGATATCGATTTACAGCTGCGCTGTAGCTACAAACCGGAGCAGGGCTCGACGCGTATCGAACGCGTACTGGCTTCCGGCACGGGCGCAAAAATTGTCACCAGCCACGATGATATTTGCCTGATCGAAATGGCTATTCCGTCTGCGCATGATTTTGCGCTGGCACAAAAAGATGTTGAGTTGCTGCTCAAGCGTGCGCAGATCAAACCGCTGTGTACCGGTGTGCATCCTGACCGCAATCTGCTGCAATTTTGTTATACCTCCGAAGTAGCGGGGAGCGCCTTGCAGGTGCTGGAAGATGCCGCATTGCCGGGGCGTCTGACGCTGCGTGAAGGGCTGGCAATGGTGGCGCTGGTCGGTGCGGGCGTGTGTAAAAACCCGCTGCACAGCCACCGTTTCTATCAGGAAATGAAAGATCAGCCGATCGAATTCATCTGGCAGTCGGAAGACGGCATCAGTCTGGTGGCGGTTCTGCGCGTCGGCCCGACTGCTCATCTGATTCAGGGGCTGCATAAAACCCTGTTCCGCGCTGAAAAACAAATTGGTCTGATGCTGTTTGGTAAAGGCAATATCGGTTCACGCTGGCTGGAACTGTTTGCCCGTGAACAAAAGAATATTTCTGCCCGCAGCGGTTTCGAATTCGTGCTGGCCGGTGTGGTAGACAGCAAACGCAGCCTGCTCAATTACGAAGGTCTGGACGCAAGCCGTGCGCTGGCCTTCTTCGACGACGAATCCCAGACGCACGACGAAGAATCGCTGTTCCTGTGGATGCGCGCGCACCCTTATGATGATCTGGTGGTGCTGGATGTCACGGCGAGCGCAGAACTGGCCGATCAGTATCTGGATTTCGCCAGCTACGGTTTCCATGTGATCAGTGCGAATAAACTGGCGGGCGCATCCGGGACGAATAAATACCGTCAGATCCGCGATGCGTTCTCTAAAACCGACAGTCACTGGTTGTACAACGCGACCGTGGGCGCGGGGTTGCCGGTTAACCATACCGTGCGCGATTTACGTGACAGCGGCGACAGCATTCTGGCAATCAGCGGAATCTTCTCCGGCACGTTATCCTGGCTGTTCCTGCAATTTGACGGCACGCTGCCGTTCACCGAACTGGTGGATCTGGCGTGGCAGCAGGGGCTGACAGAGCCTGATCCACGCGATGATTTATCCGGTCAGGACGTGATGCGTAAACTGGTGATCCTGGCGCGTGAAGCGGGTTATGACATCGAACCGACGCAGGTTCGTGTGGAATCTCTGGTCCCGGCTGGTTGTGAAACGGGTTCCGTCGATCAGTTCTTTGAGGACGGCGAAGCGCTGAATCAGCAAATGCTCCAGCGTCTGGAAGCTGCGCGCGAAATGGGTCTGGTGCTGCGTTATGTGGCGCGTTTCGATGCCAACGGTAAAGCGCGCGTTGGCGTTGAAGCGGTTCGTGAGGATCACCCTCTGGCCGCGTTACTGCCGTGTGATAACGTTTTTGCCATCGAAAGCCGCTGGTATCGCGATAACCCGCTGGTCATCCGCGGGCCAGGTGCCGGGCGTGATGTTACCGCTGGCGCACTGCAATCTGACCTTAACCGGTTGACTCAGCTGCTTTAAAAACCTACACCCTTCCGGTTCCTGCCGGAAGGGTGCTTTCAGACTTCTCCTCATCTTCTCCTCTGCACTTTCCCCCAACATGAAATTCCTTCAATTTGAGTGAAGATTAATCACACTCAGATGCATTTTTGCAGTTGACAGTTTTGCTCACTTCCTCCATTGTCTATCCATACGTTTAGACGTCTAGACGCTTACCATATAAGCCAATAATTAAAACGCAGTGATCCATGAGGTAGTGTTTATGAGCTTTTTCCACGCTAACCAGCGCGAGGCGCTGAATCAGAATCTGGCAGAGTTGCAGGGTCAGATTAACGTTTCTTTCGAGTTTTTCCCGCCGCGCACCAGCGAGATGGAAGATACGTTGTGGAGCTCCATCGACCGCCTCAGCAGCCTCAAGCCTAAGTTTTTGTCCGTGACCTACGGTGCTAACTCCGGCGAGCGCGACCGCACGCACAGCATCATCAAAGGCATTAAAGAGCGCACGGGTTTAGAAGCGGCTCCGCACCTGACCTGTATCGATGCAAGCCGTGATGAACTGCGCCAGATTGCGCAGGATTACTGGGAAAGCGGCATCCGTCATATCGTCGCGCTGCGCGGGGATTTACCGGCGGGCGGCGGCAAACCGGATATGTATGCAACCGATCTGGTGCATCTGCTGAAAGAAGTGGGTGATTTCGATATTTCCGTGGCGGCTTACCCGGAAGTTCACCCGGAGGCCAAAAGCGCACAGGCAGATTTGATCAACCTGAAGCGTAAAATCGACGCCGGTGCCAGCCGCGCCATTACACAATTTTTCTTCGACGTAGAAAGCTATCTGCGTTTTCGTGACCGCTGTGCGGGTCAGGGCATTGATGTTGAGATCGTGCCGGGCATTTTGCCGGTTTCCAACTTCAAACAGCTGACGCGTTTTGCCACCATGACTAACGTGCGTGTCCCGAACTGGATGAACAGTCAGTTTGAAGGGCTGGACGATGATGCGGAAACCCGCAAAATGGTCGGCGCAAATATCGCGATGGACATGGTGAAAATCCTCAGCCGCGAAGGCGTGAAGGACTTCCATTTCTACACCCTGAACCGTGCCGAAATGAGCTACGCGATTTGCCATACACTGGGTGTTCGCCCTGACATCGCGGTTCCGGTTCGTGCGTAAGTAAATAATTTCTGGAATGCACAAAGCAAAAAACCCGCGAATTCGCGGGTTTTTCTTTGGGCTCTGCGGCTGAACTAGCCGGTGTTGCGCATACCGGCCGCAACGCCTGCGATGGTTACCATCAATGCCTGTTCGACATTCGCATCCTGCTTGCCGTCTTTTTCCAGCTCGCGCGAACGGTGCAACAACTCAGCCTGAAGCACGTTCAGCGGGTCGGTGTAGACGTTACGCAGTGCGATAGATTCAGCAATCCACGGCAAATCTTCCATCAGATGATCGTCGTTGGAAATCGCCAGCACCACTTTGATATCGCCTGCCAGCTGTTCACGCAGTTTCGCGCCCAGCGGCCACAATTCTTTTTCGACCAGGCGCTGATCGTAGTATTCCGCCAGCCACAGGTCGGCTTTGGCGAACACCATTTCCAGCATACCGATACGCGTGGAGAAGAATGGCCAGTCGTGGCACATCGCTTCCAGCTCATCGCGTTTCCCGTCATCGACGACGGCCTGCAAACCGGCACCTGCGCCCAGCCAGGCTGGCAGCATCAGACGGTTTTGCGTCCAGGCGAAGATCCACGGAATCGCACGCAGACTTTCCACGCCGCCGTTGGCCTTACGTTTTGCCGGACGTGAACCCAGCGGCAGTTTCGCCAGTTCCTGCTCCGGCGTCGCTGCGCGGAAGTAAGGCACGAAGTCTTTATTCTCGCGAATATAGCCGCGGTACATTTTGCAGGAAACGTCAGACAGCTGTTCCATGATGTCCACCCAGGCTTTTTTCGGCTCTGGCGGTGGCAGCAGGTTGGCTTCCAGAATGGCGGAGGTATACAGCGCCAGACTGCTGATGGTGACTTCCGGCAGACCAAATTTAAAGCGGATCATTTCGCCCTGTTCAGTCACGCGCAGGCCACCTTTCAGGCTGCCCGGTGGCTGAGAGAGCAGCGCAGCTTGCGCAGGCGCACCGCCACGGCCGATAGAACCGCCGCGTCCGTGGAACAGCGTCAGCGCCACACCGGCTTTCTCACAGGTTTTGATTAATGCGTCTTGCGCGCGGTACTGCGCCCAGGAAGCGGCCATCACGCCCGCGTCTTTCGCGGAGTCGGAATAGCCAATCATCACCATTTGTTTGCCCTGAATGAAGCCGCGATACCAGTCGATGCTCAGCAACTGCTTCATCACGTCGTCGGCGTTATTGAGGTCATCCAGCGTTTCGAACAGCGGCGCAACCGGCATCGGGAACGGACAACCGGCTTCTTTAAGCAGCAGATGCACGGCCAGCACGTCGGACGGAGTGCGCGCCATGGAAATGACGTAAGCGGCGATAGAGCCTTCCGGCGCTTCCGCAATCACCTGGCAGGTATCGAGCACTTCTTTGGTATCTGCGCTCGGTTCCCAGTGGCGTGGCACCAGCGGACGTTGTGAATTCAGTTCGCGGATCAGGAACGCCTGTTTGTCGGATTCTGACCAGCTTTCGTAATCGCCCAGCCCCAGATAACGGGTGATTTCAGCGATCGCGTCGGTATGACGGGTACTTTCCTGACGCACGTCGATACGCACCAGCGGCACGCCAAAACAGCGTACGCGGCGCAGGGTATCGAGCAACTGACCGTTCGCGATGATGCCCATATTGCAGGCCAGCAGCGACTGGTAACAGGCATAAAGCGGTGCCCAGAGTTGCTCGTTTTTCACCAGCAAATCATGAGGACGCGCAACGCGTTCGCCTTTCAGACGGGCTTCGAGATACACCTGCGTGGTGGTCAGCTGGGTACGCAGCTGTTTCATGATTTCGCGGTACGGCTCGAGGATATCGACACCACCGGCCCGCTCGCGCAGTTCCGGCGTACATTCGGTCATGGAGAGTTCTGAAACCAGCACAGCGATATCGCGCAGGAACAGATCGGTGGCTTTCCAGCGGCTCAGCAACAGAACGTGGCGGGTAATATCAGCTGTCACGTTCGGGTTACCGTCGCGGTCGCCACCCATCCAGGAAGTGAAACGCACCGGCACGGCTTCCACCGGCATTTTGTAATTCAGTGACGTCTCAAGCTGCTCGTTCAGTTCACGCAGGAAAGCAGGAACGCCTTCCCACAGGCTGTTTTCGACCACCGCAAAACCCCATTTGGCTTCATCAACCGGAGAAGGGCGGTTTTTACGGATTTCGTCGGTGTGCCATGACTGCGCAATTAACTGACGCAGGCGGCGCATAATTTGTTTGCGCTCGTAATCGGCCAGATCGTTATGGTCGAGTTGTTTGAGGCAATTATTCACTTCCACCAGTTTGTGGATAAGCGTGCGGCGGGCGATTTCCGTCGGGTGCGCGGTCAGCACCAGTTCGATAGAAAGCTGGTCAACGGCGTCACGTAATTGTTGTTCAGAGAGATTTTTGGATTTCAGACGATCGAACAATTGTGCCAGAGCTTCAGGGTTGCTGGCAGCCTCGCCGTGTGGCGAAATGCTGTGATATTGCTCAGCTACGTTGGCTAAATTCAGAAACTGGCTGAAAGCACGGGCAACAGGCAACAACTCATCATTCGAGAGATTTTGCAGCGTTGACAGCAATTCCTGACGATCAGCATCATTTCCTGCACGTGAGGATTTGGACAACTTACGGATTTTCTCAACACGATCCAGGATATGTTCTCCCAACGTATCTTTGATCGTGTCGCCCAGCAATTTACCTAACATACTGACATTACTTCGCATTGCGGAATATTGTTCGTTCATATCACCTCTGACCCGTTCTCTCGTTTGATTTTTATATTCTGTAAATAACTTTCACCCGTCAGGCATTCATGCCCCGTTCACCCGCCAACCTGGCCATACTTTTTAAATACCGCACCTGTTTTAACCCAAAAACACCCGATCACTCACGTTAAAAATGGTCTTTTTGGCGATGTCGCTGAAATTTAATTACAACCGCGACGATATCAGTTTGGCTAATCCATCATTTGTACAGTATCAAAGGGCGCCCGGAAGCGCCCTGATTGTTTCTTCATCAACCCTGATTCAGGATCAGTGATAACAGAAGTGATGAACGACCTGAGAAATCAGCTCGCGTGTCGGTTTTATGAACGCGGTATCAATATATTCATCTGGCTGGTGTGCCTGATCGATAGAACCCGGCCCCAGAACCAGCGTCGGGCACAGTTCCTGAATGAACGGCGCTTCGGTGCAGTAGTTCACGATTTCGGTTTCAACACCCAGCAGTTTTTCCACCACCTGAACCAGCGGGTGATCCGGCGGGCATTCATAACCCGGGATCGGCGGATGCAGTTCTTCGATAGCCAGACGGCCCGGCCAGCGCTGGCTGACAGGCTCCAGCGCTTCGTTGAGCAGGCCATTGATATCGGCCAGCGTCAGGCCCGGTAGCGGACGAATATCCATGTGCATTTCGCAGCAGGCGCAAATACGGTTTGGCGCGTCGCCGCCGTTGATATAACCGAAGTTCATGGTCGGATACGGGATCACAAAACCACTGTGGTTGTAACGGGTTTTCAGCGTATTGCGCAGCGTCATCAGATGGGTAATCGACTCGTGCATCAGTTCGATGGCGTTCACGCCGCGAGACGGATCGCTGGAATGGCCGGACTGACCGGTGATGCGGATGGCATTCGACAAATGGCCTTTGTGCGCACGAACCGGTTTCAGTGAGGTCGGTTCGCCGATGATTGCGCAGTCCGGACGAATTTTCGCGTTTTTGGAGAAGTAGCTGGCACCGGCCATCGTCGTTTCTTCATCTGCTGTCGCTAAAATATACAGCGGTTTAGTCAGTTTGGTCAGATCGACATCGCGCAGTGAATCGAGGATAAACGCGAAGAAACCTTTCATGTCGGCAGTACCCAAACCATAGAGCTTATTTTCATGCTCAGTGAGGGTGAAAGGATCGCGTGTCCAGCGTCCGTCATCGAACGGAACGGTATCGGTATGACCGGCCAGCAGTAAGCCGCCTGCGCCGTGACCGGTACTGGCTAACATATTGAATTTATTGCGCGTACCTGGAACGGGCTGCACTTCAACGTTGAAGCCTAAATCACCGAACCAGCCTGCCAGTAAATGGATTAGCGTCTCATTGCTCTGGTCCAAAGCAGCGTCCGTTGCGCTGATGGAAGGGGTTGCGATTAACGCCCGATAGAGCTCAATAAAAGGAGGTAATTTCATCTTCACTGTTGACAGCCTTTAGTTAGGGTAGTATTCATATTCATGCAATAATTGTGAATAAAAATACAATAAGCCAGTGCGTAAGGAAACCAGAATAATTATCCGGCTCCTTACCCAAAATTGAGAAGGTGAACAGTCCCTATGTTGAATACGCTGATTGTTGGTGCCACAGGTTATGCCGGAGCTGAACTCGCGGCCTATCTGAACCGCCACCCACATATGAACATAACCGGTTTAACGGTTTCAGCGCAAAGTGCAGATGCAGGAAAATTGCTTTCCGATTTGCACCCTCAATTGAAAGGCATCGTCGATCTGCCTGTTTTGCCGCTCAAAGACGTGGAGGAAGCGGCGAAAGGCGTCGATGTGGTGTTTCTGGCGACCGCGCATGAAGTCAGCCACGATTTAGCGCCGCAGTTTCTGGCGGGCGGTTGCGTGGTGTTCGATCTGTCCGGTGCTTTCCGCGTAAGCAAACCTGAGTTCTATACCGAATTTTACGGCTTTGAGCATCAGCATCTCGATTTGCTCGATAAAGCCGTGTACGGCCTGGCCGAATGGCAGGCTGACAAATTAAAAGATGCGCAGCTGATTGCTGTGCCGGGTTGTTACCCGACCGCTTCCCAGCTGGCGCTGAAACCGCTTATCGAAAACAGTTTGCTCAATGACAGCCAGTGGCCGGTGATCAACGCCACCAGCGGCGTCAGCGGTGCAGGCCGCAAAGCCACGTTGGGCAACAGCTTCTGTGAAGTCAGCCTTCAGCCATACAAACTGTTCAGCCATCGCCATCAGCCGGAAATCGCCGAGCATCTTGGCGTGCCGGTGATTTTCACGCCACATCTGGGTAACTTCCCGCGCGGTATTCTCGCGACCATTACCTGCCGCCTGAATGCGGGTGTGACGGAGGAGGATGTGGCGGAAGCTTTCCACAATGCGTATCACGACAAACCGCTGGTGCGTCTGTATACCAAGGGCGTTCCGGCGCTGAAAGACGTGGTCGGTCTGCCGTTCTGTGATATCGGCTTCGCGGTGAAAGGCGAACATCTGATTGTGGTGGCGACGGAAGATAACGTTCTGAAAGGAGCGTCCGCGCAGGCTGTGCAGTGCATGAATATCCGCTTTGGCTTCCCGGAAACACAATCCCTGCTTTAACAATCCTCAGATTGTCAGCAAACAGAAAACACGCGTCCCTGAGCGTTTATTCAGACGTTCAGGGATGGTAGATTAAATTAAACGCATTGTTATTAATTAACATAATCAATCGGTCGAGGCGCGAACAGCTATGAATCCGTTAGTCATCAAGTTAGGTGGTGTGTTGCTGGATAATGAAGAAGCACTTGAGCGCCTGTTCATGGCGGTCGTGGCTTATCGTCAGGAATATCATCGCCCGCTGGTGATCGTTCACGGTGGCGGCTGCCTGGTTGATGAGCTGATGAAAAAGCTAAATCTTCCTGTCGTGAAAAAAGCCGGTCTGCGTGTGACGCCGGCCGATCAGATTGACATTATTACCGGCGCACTGGCGGGCAGCGCGAACAAAACCCTGCTGGCGTGGGCGGTGAAAAACCATATTAACGCCGTTGGCCTGTCTCTGGCAGACGGCGGCACGGTCAGCGTAACCCAGCTGGATGAATCCCTGGGCTTCGTCGGTAAAGCCGAAGCGGGTAATCCTGCGCTGATCAATACCCTGACCTCTGCGGGCTATCTGCCGATTGTCAGCTCTATCGGTATCACCGAAGCCGGCGAGCTGATGAACGTCAACGCCGATCAGGCTGCAACGGCTCTGGCGGCGACGCTGGGCGCGGATTTGATTCTGCTGTCTGACGTCAGCGGCATTCTCGATGGCAAAGGCCAGCGCATTCCGGAAATGAGTGCGGAGAAAGCTGAACATCTGATTGAGCAGGGCATTATTACTGACGGTATGATCGTCAAAGTTCATGCGGCGCTCGACGCCGCACGTTCTCTCGGGCGCCCGGTGGATATCGCCAGCTGGCGTCACGCCGAGCAGTTACCGGCACTCTTTAACGGCGTCGCGATCGGCACACGTATTCTGGCGTAGTTTGCCCTTCGGCAGATTTAAGGTCTGGCGCATTTGGTACACACTTTTGTCAGAGCGCAGCAGTTTGCGCCCTTTTGCATAAAAAAATTCAGGAGCAGGAAAATGGCACTTTGGGGCGGACGTTTTACTCAGGCAGCAGATCAGCGGTTTAAAGAACTCAATGACTCACTGCGTTTCGACTACCGGCTGGCAGAGCAGGATATTGTGGGCTCCGTCGCCTGGTCCAAAGCGCTGGTGACCGTGAATGTGTTAACCGCTGATGAGCAAGTTCAGCTCGAAGAAGCGCTGAACATTCTGCTGGAAGAAGTCCGTGCCAATCCGCGCGCTATTTTAGCCAGCGACGCAGAAGATATTCACAGCTGGGTTGAAGGCAAGTTGATCGACAAAGTCGGCAATCTGGGCAAGAAACTGCACACCGGCCGCAGCCGTAACGATCAGGTCGCAACTGACATCAAATTGTGGTGTAAAGCGCAGGTGGTTGAACTGGGCGACGCGCTGCATCATCTGCAACAGGCGCTGGTCGCCACTGCCGAAGCTAATCAGGATGCCGTGATGCCGGGCTATACGCACCTGCAACGCGCGCAGCCGGTGACGTTTGCGCACTGGTGTATGGCGTATGTGGAAATGCTGGCGCGTGATGAAAGCCGTCTGAAAGATACCCTGACCCGTCTGGACGTCAGCCCGCTGGGTTGTGGCGCACTGGCCGGTACTGCGTATCCGATGGATCGCGAGCAACTGGCTGGCTGGTTAGGTTTTGCTTCGGCAACCCGTAACAGCCTCGACAGCGTTTCCGACCGCGACCACGTGCTGGAGCTGCTGTCCAATGCCGCCATCAGCATGGTTCACCTTTCCCGTTTCGCCGAAGATCTGATTTTCTTCAACACCGGCGAAGCGGCGTTTATTGATTTGTCCGACCGCGTGACTTCCGGTTCTTCCCTGATGCCACAAAAGAAAAACCCGGATGCGCTGGAACTGATCCGCGGTAAATGTGGCCGTGTTCAGGGCGCGCTGACCGGCATGATGATGACCATGAAAGGTCTGCCGCTGGCGTACAACAAAGACATGCAGGAAGACAAAGAAGGGCTGTTCGACGCGCTCGACACCTGGATGGATTGCCTGAACATGGCGTCGCTGGTGCTGGATGGCATTCAGGTGAAACGCCCGCGTGCCAAAGAAGCCGCGCAGCAGGGGTACGCGAACTCCACCGAACTGGCGGATTATCTGGTTGCCAAAGGTGTGCCGTTCCGCGAAGCACACCACATTGTCGGTGAAGCCGTGGTCGAAGCCATCAGACAAGGTAAAGCGCTGGAAGCCTTAACGCTGGCTGACTTGCAGAAATTCAGCAGCGTGATCGGCGACGACGTTTATCCGATCCTTGAGCTGCAATCCTGCCTCGACAAACGTGCAGCCAAAGGCGGTGTTTCTCCGCAACAAGTCGCACAGGCCATCGCCGATGCGAAAGCGCGTTTAGGTTTTTAGTTTTTCGATGTTTACAATCTTCTAACGATATTAATAAACCAGCACCTGTGCTGGTTTATTAATTTTGAAAGGACTTTTGTATAATAATTAACAATGGTGTCATTTTTTATAAGCGTGTTATTTTTTCATGACGGGCTGTATAAATCCCCCTGAATCAACCAAGAAGCTAAATAACTCAAATTTGTTGTTTGTTTTGTTTTTTTTATAAGCAAATTCTTCGGCCAAAATATATTTTTTGTACTCGGAAATATAAGTTATTTTAATCAAGGAATTGTCCTTCTCTAGACTGTATAGGACTCTTGATTTTTCATATGGCCCTAACATTTTCTTCTTTTCCTTCATGAGGATGATAAAGTTCCCTTCAGGCATTGCATTTTTGAAATCATTTGACGTCTCTGCATACATTTCCTTTAGGTTATTATCATTGTACTCTGCTTGAAACGTTTTTATTTCAAGTTGTACTTCTTGCATGTTTTTACTATCACAGGCTGCGATTGTAAAAATCATGACGATCAATATAAAGTATTTGATACAGCTATTATAAATTATCATGACTATCCTAGTCGAAAGCACATTTAGTTGATTGGTGGCAGGTGATTTTCCCTACAAATGCACCGGCACCTGGCCCTGCTCCAAGCGAGCCAGATTTGTTCCCTGCACTATCTTTCATTGCTGTTATCCCAAATTTACCCAACCAGCCTCCGGCACCTCCCCAACCCTCGAGATCGCTTTCTCCGGAAGATACGCTTCCTCCTGATATAGTTCCTGTAAATGCGCCTCCGGCCGCAATTCCAATTCCTTCATGTTCGCAAAGTGAACGATAGGTACATAGATCCACGCCGATTGGAGACCCTACATTTGTTCCAGCAGCTAAGCCATATGAATCGTTCCCACCCATAAAGAAATCAAGTGCGTATGACAAATCTACAGAGATAGAACCAGACATTGGTGCATAGTAAGGTCCGGATATCGCTAATAGCGCACCTTCACGATCACTTTCTGACAAATAACGACCAGCTGATTCTGCCGCCTGACCAGTTTGCGATATACCAATTCCAAAGCCTTTTAGTCCCAAGGCATCGATGTATTGAACAGGATTATTAATGTATATGTATCTATTCCACCCCCCTCTCAACCCAATCGGATCCTGCGTAATATACCGTCCCTGCGCCGGGTCATAATAACGGTGGCGGTTGTAATGCAGCCCCGATTCCTCGTCGTAATGCTGGCCCTGCATTCTTATGGGCTGGCGCAGTTTGTACGGGTTGAAAATATCTACCGCGTTGCCCCAGACGTCTAAAATCGCGTCCCATTCCACCTTGCCGGTTTTGTGATTAATCAGCGCCACCGGCGTGCCGAGGTGGTCGCAGTGGTACAGGTGCAGTTTGAGTTCACCGGCTTCCGGCAGCGGTTCGAGCCATGGCGCGAGATTTTCGGTTTTCAGGCCCACGGAGGCCAGCCACTGCAGGTGCGCGTCGCTGACGTCGTTCCGGCGGATTTCCTTTTCGATATCATTAAAGCGCTGATGGATGTCGCCGGGGAACGGGCTGCCGGCGTCTTCCTCGAGCTTTTCCGCCAGCGTGCGGTGGCTGTCTTCCATCCGGGCGTGCTCCGCGCGCAGCAGCGGGACGAAGCTGCCCGGGTGATAAATGGTGTGCAGCTGGGTGTCGCGGTTCTCGGTCAGCACCAGCCTGTCGCCGTCCCAGCCGAACCAGGTATTCTGCGTTTGTACTTCGCCGGATTGCGGGTTTATCTGGCTGACGTGTTTGCCCACCCGCCGCCCGAGCGGGTCGTAGATGTAACGTGCCCGCATCAGCGTCTGTCCGTCCTCTTCCGTTGTCAGGCGCGTCAGTCGGTGCGCCTGGTCATAGGCCAAATGGCTGATGGCCCCGCCGTTCTGCGGGGTGTGCATCCGGCCCGCGTGGAACGGATGCTTTTCGGTCAGGTTGCCGAATTTATCGTATTCATAAAGGTAACATTCATCGCGCTGTACGCGGTTGTGGTACCAGACCGGCCGTGCGTCTTCCGGCGGCACGTTCAGGTCATGGTGCGTGACGCTGCGGTTGCCGGCGGGGTCGGTCAGGGTGGCGAGAAAGCCGTCGGGGGAGCTGACGCTTTGAAGCCGTCCGGCCGGCGTATAAGCATAGTGATGGTCGCCAAGGCCGGTGGTCATCTTCGTCATCTGCCCGGCGGTATTGTAATGATAATCGCGCATCAGGTTCGGGTGGCCGACGTCGGGCGTCTTCTGGCCGGCGAGCTGTCCGGTCAGGGAGTAGGCGTTTTCGCTCTGCCAGTTATCGCTGAACCGGCGGGTGGTTTCGCGGTGCAGCCTGTCGCGGCTGAGTTCGAGCACCACGTCGTGCCCGAGCTTCACGCCCAGCAGGTGGCCGGGGCCGTAGGTCTGCCAGTGGATTTCCGGCAGGCCGTCGTAGCGGGCCGAGACCTCGAACCCGCGCGGGTCGAACTGGTGGCGGACGGTGTGCTGCCACAGCAAATCGCCGTGCGCGTTGCGGATAATCTGCCGCTCGCCGGTCAGGCTATCGTTGTCGTCGTACTGGAAGCGCACGGTGACCAGATGGGTTTCGCTGCGGTGGGCGGTTTCGTTGACGCGCCCGGCGGCGTCGTACTGCCACAGCACCTCGTCCGGACCATCGTCCGTGTCCGGGCGCTGCTGGCGGATAAGCTGGCCGTCTTCATCGTAGTGCCAGTGCGTAATCAGCCCGGCGTCGTCGCTGCGGATAAGCCGTCCTGATAAGTCGTACAGATAGTTTTGCACGCGCCCGTCAAAGCCGGTTTCCTGTATCAGGCGGTCCATGACGTCGTAGGCAAAATGCGTTTCTGCGCCGTTTTCATTAACCAGCCGCACCAGTCTGCCCGCGCTGTCAAATCCGGTCTGCCGAGTGAGCCCGCCTTCGGTCTGCGAGGTCGGGTTGCCGCGCTCATCGTAAGTCTGCGTGGACTGCGTGCCGTCGGGGCGGGTGACGGTGATGACGTCGCCCGCGGCGTTGTATTCCTCGTGGGTTCTTGCCCCGCTGGCATCTTCGCGAACAATCCGTCTGCCGCGCGCGTCGTACGCAAAGCGGGTCTTCATCCCTTCTTCGTGCAGGATTTCCACCGGCTGGCCGTCGCGGTTATAGCGGTAAACTGTTTTGAAACCGGAACAGTCGGTAAAACTTTCCAGCAGCCCCGATGCGTTCCACTCCAGCGTTTGCCGTCCGCCTGCCGCGTCTTCGGTGGCGCAGGGCTGCGCACTCTTGTCGCCGGCGTAGTGGTAGCGGCGGGTCTGGTTCAGGGCGTCGGTCTCAGCCGTAAGGCGGCCTGAAGAATCGTAGTCTTTACGTATCTGACGTCCGTCGGGCGCGGTGGCCGTAATCAGCTGCCCGGCGCGGTTATAGCTGAACCGGCTGCGCTTTTCGCCGCCGGGGTGGACGATTTCGGTCAGGTCGCCGCTGGCCGGGTTGAGATGAAACCCGGTGGTGCGCCCGGCGGTATCAGTCTGCGAGGTCAGCCCGCCGCGGCTGTCGAAGGTGCTTTGTACATAACTGCCGTCGGCGTTGTCGAGCCTGACCACGCGCCGCAACCCTTTCTCGCCCTCAAAATGATACACGCGCAGCCGCCCGAGGCTGTCGGTGACGCGGGTCTGGTGCGTACTGTATTCAAACTGATAGTTCAGGCCGCCCGGGTTCACCTGCGAAACAACCCTGCCGGACGCGTCGTACACGTAGCGCGTGGCCGGACGTCCGGCGTAGCGGTGCGCGACCATCAGGCCGGTGCCGGCTGGTTCCGGATGCCAGTCAAACTGGCGGACAATTTCACCGGCGCGGTCGTACACGGTTTTCAGCTCGCCGCGCGGGGTGTAGTCATAGCGGGCCAGCGGTTTTGACGGCAAATCCGGAAACGCCGCATCCTTCGTCAGCCAGACGACGGAAAGCCGCACGCCACAGTCAGAACCCCAGGCTGTATTCAGAACGGGTCTGAAATCCCGCAGCGTGACTAATTCAAGGCGGAAACGCCGCCCGCAGCTGTCGGTGACGCCGGTAATCTGCCCGGCGAACTCGCCTTCTTCATCGCGGTGATAGTTAAGCTGATTGCCGAAACGGTCGGACAAACCCAAAAGCACACGCGACGATGGCAATGGCCGCGGCAGCACGTCTTCAGCGGTTGCGGGTAACTGCACGCAGCCCAAAATCCACCAGGGTCCGGTGGCGTCGTTGGCCACAAAATAATAGTGCGGGCTGTTGCGCAGAGCTTCCGGCAACGCCCGCCAGAGCGGACTGAGCGGATGGTTTTCAGGTTGTTTATCCACGCCGCCGCGCGCCAGCCAGAGTTTTTCGCTGTGGCTGAAGGCAATCTGGCCGGGCGGAAGCAGGTGGAAATGAATGCTGCGCCCGGCATTGTCGTTAAGGATAAGTTCGTCTGCACGGATTTGCAGGCGGATATCCGCCGCCGCCGACCAGCCCGGGCCGAACATGCCGACCGGCGCGGGCGTGTCCGTTTTATAGCTGCTGTAAGAACGCGATAGCGCAAAGGGCAGCGGCGCGGGCAGCGCGATATCGGTCTCGCCGGGCAGAACTTTGGCGCCGAGGGACGGGTTCACGGGGCTGCCTTCCAGCACGCCGCCGGGGCAAACCGAGCAGGCGACGCCCGTAGGTGCGCCAATCATCACGCCGAGCGAGCCCTGAACAATCGGGCCGCCAATGGCGGTTTTATCGAACTGCCGGGCAGCGGGAAATCCGGTCATGGGTAAAGTCCTTTTGGGTAAAGCGTCCGTGGAATGATTGATTTGAAGGTGGGGTATCTATTGTTTTATTCATCAGATAAATACAACAAAATCAAAATGATGACAGAAGCTAGACCTTAAAAGGAGTGCGCGTTGTGAGGAGGTTCACAGGTATGAGGAATGCAGAATAAGTGAAGGGGAAAAGGCGGGCAGGCGTCCGCCTGAAATTAATCTGGAGTCAAAAATATTTAATCAACTCACTCATCTCCTCCCAGTCCCGCGGGCTTTTCGTCAGCACTTCGCTGCCGCTTTCTGTTACCAGAACATCATCCTCAATTCTCACACCGCCCAGACCCGGAACATAAATGCCCGGTTCGATGGTGATCACCATGCCTGGTTCCAGCGGTTGCGTATTTTGCGGGCTGAGCGCGGGGGCTTCGTGGACATCCAGACCTAATCCATGCCCCAGATTGTGGCTGAAGTACTCGCCAAATCCGGCCGCAGAAATAATATCGCGCGCCACGGCATCAAGTTCCTGACAACGAATTCCCGGCCTGACGGCGTCGCGTGCGGACTGCTGAGCCAGAAGTACCGTGTCGTATAACGTTTTCAGTTCTGAACTGACGCTGCCCAGTGCGAACGTCCGTGTCATATCGGAACAGTAATGCTGAAAGACCGCGCCAAAATCAATTGTCACTAATTCACCCGCCGCGAGTTTTTTATCCGTCGGGCGCCCGTGTGGCAACGCGCCGCGCAGGCCGGAGACCACCACGGTATCAAACGATGTTTTGCTGCCACCGGCCTGACGGACCGCCATTTCTATATGATCCGCCAGCGCTTTCTCGCTGATACCTGGCCGGATCAGCGGCTTTATAGCCTGCAAGGCGCGATCGGCAATCGCCGCCGCTTCACGGATTTTCGCGATTTCATCGGCATATTTATGCACACGCAGAACCGATGCGTCCCAGTGTTGCAGCGGCGCGTTGCACTGGTTTTCCAGCGTTTTCCAGGCCAGATGAGACAGCGCGCTGGCATCGGCAAACAGCGTTTCATCACCGGAAATATGCTGCGCAAGAACCTCTGCCAGCGGAAGTTTTGCGGTGAGCGTGACGACTTCTGTGTTGGGATTGTTCTGCCGGCATTCCGCGCTGTAGCGGCCATCGACCAGTATCAGCAGATGGTCTGCGGTAACCAGCACGTAGCCGGACGCGCTGTAGAGATCAGCCAGCGAATATTTGCTGAATCTGTCTGTGAGTAAAACGGCGGACATGCGATGTTCTGCCATGTGCTGGCGCAGGACATTAAGGCGTTGCTGACGGCTCATGTTTCCTCCCGTGAGCAGAACAGGCCGCGGGTGCGCCCTGTCAGGATGGCGATCAGGCGATTTCGAGTAAGCCTTTTTTGATCAGACGGTTGCGGTAGAACACGCAGGTTACGGCGATAAACAGTGAACCGCCTGCCAGACCAATCAGGTAGGCCGGAATGTTGCTGATCAGCGGCCATGCCCAGATCGCGGATTCCGGGAACCATTGCACCGCGCCGAGCGAAACCCCCAGCAGCGCGCCGATAATGGCCCCGATCACGTACACCGGGATCACAAACCCCGGACGTTCGAGCGCAAACGGAATAGACCCTTCGGAAATCCCCATAAAACCGAGGAAAATCGCGGTGCGGCCAATCTGGTTGAACTGGCGATCGTAAACACGCCGCCCGACCAGCCATTTGTCGATCACCGTCGACAGCCCGAGACCGAACGAAGGAATAACGACCGCCAGACAGCGCGCGGTGATCGGCAACACTTTTTCCGTCGTAAAGCCGAGCGCCACGAATCCGGCGGCTTTGTTCACCGGACCGCCGAGATCAAACGCCGTCGCCGCTGCCAGTAAGGTTGCGTAGAAATACGTGCCCGCCGCGCCTGCGGCCTGCAAGGCTTCACGGATGAGCGTGTTCAGCCAGCCGCCAATTGGGGTTATCAGGAAAACCATCAGCAACATCGCGACAATGGCGGAAATCAGCGGGATGAAGAAGGTGGTTTTGAATGCCAGCCAGTTGTGCGGCAGTTTGATGGTGTTGTTCAGCCAGCGGACGAAATAGCCCACGACGAAGGCAATCACGATAGCACCCAGAAAGCCTGAAGCGACCGGCGCAGCGGCTGCCCATTCACCATTGATCAGAGCCGGAATAGCGACAGGTTTAATCGAGACATAACCGCCGATAAACCCGGCCGCCAGCGCGGTTTTGCCGCCGATAGAGTTGGCGGTAAATGCCGCGAACATCGGAATAGCGAAGCCAAAAAGCGTGAAACCGAAGCTTTCCATGATGCTGGCGATTTGCAGCATCCAGACTGAACTGCCGCTGAAGCGCCCGCTGTTGAGCGCCGCCATGATGGATTCGTCCGGCGACATTCCCAGAAAAACATAAGGAATGATTTGCGACAACGCGCCAATCAGACCGCCCATGATCAGCACCGGGATCATGTAGGAAATGCCGGTCATGATGTGTTTGCTGAATTCTTTCCAGGCATGGCTCTGGCCTTTACCCGCTGGCCCCGCAGACGGCGTGTCGGACGCCTGGCTGTGACCGGTATTAATGACTCTTTTTCTTATCGCCACGGAAAACTCCTTGCGCTTAAAAAAGCAAAAGTGGGATCACTGGGCCTGATCGGCCTCAATCTCATCAATCAGGCCGCCGGCATTTTTCACTGCATCTTTCAGTTCAACTTCATACACTTCGACGCCGTTAAAACGCTCGATATTTTGCGGCGTAATGCCGGTAGCGTGGATGATGACCGTAGCCTGCGCGATATCTTCTGCCGTCAGTTCGTTCTGAATGCCGTCGGCACCCTGTGTTTCAATTTTCACGTCATAACCGCGCTGGCGGGCGGCGACTTCAATGGCTTCGGCGGCCATAAAGGTATGAGCAAGACCCATCGGGCAGGCGCACAGCGCAATCAGTTTTTTTGCAGACATCGTGAATTACCTCGTGTTATCGGAAGAAGCGGCGGGCAGATTTGCCAGCCGGTAAAGGGCTTCGGCGTAGATGCCGATGGCACTGATAAAACGGCTCAGGCTGCCGTATTCGTCCGCGCCGTGTGTATTGCCTGAGGAGCCGTCGGGAAATTCGCAGCCAAAAATCACCGCGTTTTGCATTGCGCTGGCGTAACTGCCTGCGCCTGTGGTGCGCGACGGGTGGTTTGTATCGCCGGTATGACGGGTGTAAATCTCGTGCAACGTCTTCACCAGCGCGCTGTCCGGCGGATAAAGGCTGGGTGATTTGACCGGCTCAATGTTGATGTGGCTGTCAGGCCAGCTGAGGTTCCAGATCGAGAGCCGTTCAGCGATATTTTCCGGGGTCAGGTTTTCGGGATAACGGACGTTCAGCGTCAGCGACATCATCCCGTTCTTGATGTTCAGGACGACGGGAACCAGCAGGATCTGACCGCATTCTCCCGGCGTATCCAGCGCGAATTGCACGCCGCTCTGGCCGGTTTCTGGCGCGGTGATTTCGCAAAGTTGTTGTGTCCAGCGTGCGCTGAAACGCTGATGAAGCAGTTGTGCGGCACCGGCAATCGGATTCAGACAGGCTTCTGGTTTTGAGGAGTGTCCGCCGCAACCATAAAGCTGCCAGTGATTAATTTGCCCCGGCTCGGCCAGCAACGTAAAACCGTCGGGTAACGTCCAGCCGCCGGAGGAGAGCGACAATCCGTTCAGCCGGGCGACGTCCGGGATGGTGTTCAGCACGCTGCCGCAGGATACGGTCAAATCAGGCTGTTCAACCGGCGACGTCAGCCTGACCAGCAAAGAGCCTTTTTCGCCGTAAATCACCGGGAATTTTCCGTCCGGCGTGAAAGCAAAGTCAGGTTGCGGCTGCGATTCAAAATAGCGGCGAATGCAGCGGAAACCGGTCTCTTCGTTGCCGCCCGCCACCAGCCGGATGCGGCGTGAGAGAGGAAGATTCAGTTCACGCAGAATATCCAGCGCCAGCCAGGCGGCAATCATCGGGCCTTTGTCATCCACGACGCCGCGGCCAATCAGATTGTCGCCCAACCGCGAGAGCTGATACGGCGGAAAATGCCAGCCGTCACCGGCGGGAACTACGTCAGCGTGACCGAAGACATACACGATTTCCTCGCCGCTGCCGTATTCAATATGGACGGCGTGGTTGTCGACATTGAGCGTGTTCAGCCCGGCGTCGTCGCCGAGTTTTTGCCACCAGCTGAGCGCGTCGGCAACGCCACGGCCAAAAGGCGCATCCTGCTGCTGGCTGGCTGCGTCGAACGGCGAAGGGATCGCCACCCATTGGGCGAGTAAGGTGAGGAAATGCTGCGCCCGATCCCGGGCATGCGCTGCGAAGTCAGTCATTGACGTTAACCCTCCGAAAAACATGGTCACAGCATTGGGTCTGGCGGAAAAACCGTCAAAAGGCAGGGTTCAGAATTGATAAATAAAACGGGTAAAATTTTTCGCCGGTTTTTTTAAGCAGAAGCGAGAAACGCCGGAGATACCTTCAGACGCGGGTCGTCAGGCAATAATGACTCTCCGGCCAGCTGCGCATGCAGGCATTCCACTGCCCGCGTCGCCATCTCGGTATGACGTGCGGCAACCAGTGGCAAAGCCAGTTTCAGGGAATGTTCGCACTCGCCGAAACCCGTCAGTGCGATGCGCCGCGAGAACAGCCGCCACCGGGAGGTTTGCAAACCCTCGGCCAGCGCGTGATGCGCGGCCAGTAATACTGTCGGGTTGTCGCAAAGGATCGCGGAAATTTTGGGGCTTTGTTTAATGAGCTGAGTGACTGCGCGGAAGCTGTCGTCAAACGTTGCCGCGCAGGGCTGACTTAACGATGCGGAAAACGCCAGACCGGCTTTCCCGAGCGCGAGGGAAAGGCCGCCCAGCCGCTCGGCGCGAACCAGCGAATGATTTTCCCCGCCGAGATAACCAATATTCTGATGCTGTTGTTGAAGTAACGCGTCCGCTGCCATGTGTGCGGCCAGCGCATTGTCGGGATGAATTGTCGCGAGCGGACCGGTATGGAAATGCGTGCCGACGGCGGTCAGCGCCACATGCCGCGCCGTCGCCCGCGCATGCAGGGCTTTCAGCGTATCAGGCTGTGCATTGAGTAATTTCCCGCAAACGAAAATCCCGCGCACGTCCTGCGCCAGAAGCTGCGCGGCGTGCTCCAGAAGCGTTGAGGTGTCTGCGTAGCCCGGTATAAGTGTGAAGCCGGTTTGTTGCAGCGCACGGGACAATTCGGGGAGTAAACCGGCGGCGAAAGCGCAATCCGGTGAAAGCAGAATGCCCGATCGTGTGAAAGGTGTGACTGACGGCGTGGCCGGCAAACGGTAACCGAGCTGATCGATAGCCTGATAAATGCGCTCCACCCCTTCGGGGGATATCCGTCCTTTGCCGCCGAGCACCAGCGAAACCGCCGCAACGGAAACGCCTGCCAGACGCGCGACATCCTGCTGAGTAATTTTAGTGCGGGGTTTTTGCGCCGTCATCGTCCTGCCATTCGAATAAATTGACCGCAAAGTGTTGCAGGAGAAGGTCGGAAAAAAACGGGCTGAGATCGCAGAAACAAAAAAATGGCGGGCACTAAGCCCGCCGAAAGTTCACGTAGTCTAACTTTGCTTTTTTGTTGGTAATGCAGGGATTATCGTCTTACTTCTTACAGCTGTTTCCGGTGAAGCTTATTGTGCAACTTCGCACACTTCTTGTGTTTCTGAATGCAGGTAAACGTCCAGATCGTCGCTTCCGCCGATGTGGCGCCCACCGATAAAGACTTGCGGCACGGTCGCGCGGCCGGTGACAGCGCGCAGGCTGACGGTGGTGGCGTCTTTGCCCAGTACGATTTCTTCATACTGAATACCGCGTTCCTGCAACATCTGCTTGGCTTTGGCACAGAACGGGCAGCCCGGTTTGGTGAATACGGAAACCGATTCCTGCACTTTGTATTCTGGTGCCAGGTATTTCAGCATTGTGTCTGCATCTGACACTTCAAACGGGTCGCCCGGTTTGTTTGGCTCAACGAACATTTTCTCGACCACGCCGTTACGTACCAGCATGGAATAACGCCATGAACGCGGGCCGAAACCTAAATCCGCTTTCTCGACCAGCATGTCCATGCCTTTGGTGAATTCACCGTTGCCGTCCGGAATAAAGGTAATGTTCGATGCCTTCTGTTCTGATTTCCAGGCATTCATAACGAACGTGTCGTTAACGGAGACGCACAGAATGCTGTCGACGCCGTGTTGTCTGAATACCGGTGCCAGTTCGTTGTAACGCGGCAGATGGCTTGAAGAACAGGTCGGGGTAAATGCGCCCGGCAGTGAAAAGACAATCACTGTTTTGTTTTTGAACAATTCATCGGTGCTGAGATCTACCCACTGATCGCCCTGGCGGGTGTGAAAAGTAACGTGCGGTACGTGTTTCCCTTCCTGGCTTGCAAACATGAATAACCTCTTAATTAATCGATAGAATATGAATTATTTTCGGCATTGCCGTTTCGTTGGAAGGCATTATTCACGATAATGGTTGATAGATATAATCGTTGATTGCTATCTTATCTATCGTTATCGGCTATCGCATTGCCTTATAGGGACTGGAGGAAAAATGAACATTCGTGATTTAGAGTATCTTGTGGCACTGGCAGAGTTTCGCCATTTTCGTCGTGCAGCAGACTCCTGCCATGTCAGCCAGCCGACGTTAAGCGGGCAAATCCGTAAGCTGGAAGATGAACTGGGCGTGATGCTGCTTGAAAGAACCAGTCGTAAGGTGCTGTTTACACAAGCCGGTTTACTGCTGGTAGATCAGGCGCGCACGGTGCTGCGTGAAGTGAAAGTCCTCAAAGAGATGGCCAGCCAGCAGGGCGAAGCGATGTCCGGGCCGATGCATATCGGGCTAATTCCTACCGTCGGGCCTTATCTGTTGCCGCAAATCATTCCTTCACTGCATAAAACATTCCCTAAACTCGAAATGTATCTGCACGAAGCACAAACCCATCAGTTACTGGCGCAGCTCGACAGCGGAAAACTCGATTGCGCAATTCTGGCGCTGGTCAAAGAAAGCGAAGCCTTTATTGAAGTGCCGCTGTTTGATGAGCCGATGAAACTGGCGATCTACGACGATCATCCGTGGGCATCCCGCGATCGCGTGGCGATGGCAGATCTGGCCGGTGAAAAGCTGCTGATGCTGGAAGACGGACATTGTCTGCGCGATCAGGCGCTCGGTTTTTGCTTCCAGGCAGGGGCGGACGAAGATACGCATTTCCGCGCAACCAGTCTGGAAACGCTGCGGAATATGGTGGCGGCGGGAAGTGGCATTACGTTGCTGCCTTCGCTGGCCGTGCCGAATGAACGCAGCCGCGATGGCGTCACCTATCTGACATGTGACAAACCGGAACCCCGCCGCACGATCGCGCTGGTGTATCGTCCCGGTTCGCCACTGCGTGGGCGCTATGAACAACTGGCCGAAGCCATCAAAGAGCACATGCAACCTTATATGGATAAAGCCGCGGGCTTAAAAAAGGCGGTTTAATCCGTTCAGTGCCGCTACGCGATAAGCTTCTGCCATGGTCGGATAGTTGAAGGTCGTATTAACGAAATACTCGATAGTATTGCCTTCGCCTTTCTGTTCCATAATGGCCTGACCGATATGGATAATTTCCGCCGCACGCTCTCCAAAGCAGTGAATACCCAGAATTTCTTTGGTATCACGATGGAACAGCAGTTTGAGGCTCCCCACATTCATTCCGGCGATTTGCGCGCGTGCCAGATGTTTAAACTGCGCGCGGCCCACTTCGTAAGGCACCTTCATGGACGTCAGTTCCTGCTCGGTTTTGCCGACGGAGCTGATTTCAGGAATGGTATAAATGCCGGTCGGAATGTTTTCGATCAGATGAACTTTCGCTTCGCCCTGAATCATCGCCTGTGCGGCAATGCGGCCCTGGTCGTAAGCCGCTGAAGCCAGGCTCGGATAGCCGATGACGTCGCCGACGGCATAAATATGCGACAACGCCGTCTGATACATGCTGTTTACTTTGAGCAAACCGCGGCTGTCGGCTTCCAGACCAATATTTTCCAGACCCAGTTTGTCAGTGTTGCCGGTGCGTCCGTTGGCGTACAGCAGCGCGTCAGCCTTCACTTTCTTACCGGATTTCAGGTGCATGATCACGCCGTCTTCCACACCTTCAATCATCTCGAATTCTTCGTTGTGGCGGATGACCACACCGTTATTCCAGAAGTGATAAGACAGCGCGTCTGACATTTCCTGATCGAGGAAAGACAGCAACCGGTCACGGGTATTGATTAAGTCCACTTTTACGTTCAGACCGCGGAAGATAGACGCATATTCGCAGCCGATAACGCCCGCGCCATAAATGATGACGTGGCGGGGTTCGTGGCTCAGTTCAAGGATCAGGTCGCTGTCATAAATGCGCGGATGACCAAAATCGACGTTGGCCGGACGGTAAGGGCGCGAACCGCAGGCAATCACGATGTTGTCGGCGGTGATTTGTTCGTGTGTGTTATCGGCGTAGCGGATGTTGATGGTATTGGCATCGACAAAACTGGCGTCGCCGGAGAACAGCTGGCACTGGTTTCTTTCGTAGAAACCCTGGCGCATGCGGGTTTGCTGATTTATGACGGAATCGGCGTGACGCAAAATATCCGGGAAACTGGAGCTCAGGGTGCGGGAGTTATCACTGTAGAGCGGGTTTTGATTAAATTCGATGATTCTGCTGACGGCGTGACGCAGTGCTTTGGAAGGGATGGTTCCCCAGTGAGTACATCCGCCACCGACGTTGTTATAGCGTTCGATGACAGCAACCCGGGCGCCTTGTTTAACCAGTCCCATCGCGGCGCCTTCTCCGCCAGGGCCTGAGCCAATGATGATGGCATCAAAATGTGAGTGCTGTGGCATAGTTCGAAACCTATTTTTATACAAAATCACAACGAGAAAGTAACATATTACACCTAATTACCCCACATGCAGTTGTCATTTAATGGTAATACGGCAACATTCTGACCCACTTTATGCTGTGGTATCTATGGCTCCGCCCGGTAAAAATTTTGGTATAGTGAAGCGATAACGGGCGAATAATCAAAAAGAAGAACATTATCCGGATGAATGTTATGGGCGTAAGAGCACAACAAAAAGAGCGCACGCGTCGCTCACTGATTGAAGCGGCTTTTAGCCAGCTCAGTGCCGAGCGCAGCTTTGCCAGTCTGAGTTTGCGTGAAGTGTCCCGTGAAGCGGGCATTGCGCCGACGTCCTTTTACCGGCATTTCCGTGACGTGGATGAACTGGGTCTGACGATGGTTGATGAAAGCGGTTTGATGCTGCGTCAGCTGATGCGTCAGGCGCGCCAGCGTATTGCCAAAGGCGGCAGCGTGATCCGCACGTCGGTTTCGACTTTCATGGAATTCATCGGAAATAATCCCAACGCCTTTCGTCTGCTGTTGCGCGAACGTTCCGGTACGTCTTCGGCGTTTCGTGCGGCCGTCGCCCGTGAAATTCAGCATTTTATTGCGGAACTTGCCGACTATCTGCAACTCGAAAACCACATGCCGCGCAGTTTCACCGAAGCGCAGGCCGAAGCGATGGTGATCATTGTTTTCAACGCCGGTGCGGAAGCGCTGGATGTGGATATCGCACAGCGCCGCCAGCTGGAAGAGCGTCTGGTGTTGCAGCTGCGCATGATTTCTAAAGGCGCGTATTACTGGTATCGCCGGCAGCAGGAAAGAACGGCGGTGACGCCTATTCACAATAAGACCAGAGGTAAAGAAGATGACCGAACAAGCGAACCAGGATAATGGCACTCTGGTTTTGGCTTTGATTGCCGGACTGTCTATTAATGGCACTTCCGATGCATTATTCAGCTCTGTCGTTGCGTTTTCGATATTCCCGATAATCGCTCTGGTGTTGTCGGTGTATTGCCTGCATGTTCGTTATCACAAAGGCGAAATGCCCAAAGGTTTGCCGGTGCTGGCTGCGGCCTCTTTCCTTCTCGGATTGTTACTCTACAGTACGTTTGTCCGCGTGGAATATCCTGAATTAGGGTCAAATTCTCTGCCATTGCTGATCAGTGTTGTGCTTTTGTTCTGGATAGGTCTGAAGCTGAAAAAACGTAAATCGACGACGCAGTAACTTCCTCATTCTTATGAAAAATCAGGCAACTTCGGGTTGCCTTTTTTATGCCTTACGCCTGACCGCGACCTTTTGTAATCTTCTCCGACTGTCTTTTTATGAACTGTCATTTCATAAATATCAAACCTATGTTCAATATTTAGATATTGATCGTCCACTTCTTTATTTCTTTGCCATAAAGTCTGTCTGAGTGGCAAAAATCAAAAGGTTTTCATCCGGGCTCCTCGCTAATTTGAATCATGGCCGGACGAAGTATTTTCGTTCGCATTCAGCCTACGCCTATAGGTGATTTAACAGAGGCAAGACGGCAATGAAAACACGTAAGATCGGATTCTTTAATTACATCGCCTACGGATCTGGCGATTTTCTGGGGGCGGGCACAACGGCCCTGACCGCGGCGTGGCTGCTCTATTTTTACACCACGTTTTGCGGCCTTTCGCCCATCGAAGCGACCTTTATCTTCGCCACGGCGCGTGTACTCGACGCCGTGCTCAGCCCGTTAATGGGTTATCTCACGGATAACTTTGGCAATACCTGGCTCGGCAAACGGTTTGGTCGTCGTAAGTTCTTTATTCTGCTCGGTATTCCCTGCGTGTTCAGCTACAGCTTCATGTGGGTGGGCGACATGGGATATGCGTATTACCTGCTGACCTATCTGCTGTTCGATATCGTTTACACCATGATTCTGGTGCCGTATGAAACGCTGGTGCCGGAAATGACCGACGATTTCAAACAGAAAACCAAATTCTCCGGAGCCCGTATCGCGCTGGCCCAGCTTTCTGCCATTCTCGCCGCTTTCCTGCCGGGCATTCTGTTACAGCATTTCGGCAAAGATAACGCCATTTCCTTCTTCTATTCGAGCCTGGTCTTTGCGGTGATCTGCGCCTTCGTGCTGACGCTGGTGTACTTCTTTACCTGGGAACGGCCGGAAGAACTCAAATCTGAAGCCACGAAGAAAATTGAGCGTGAACGCCAGCAACTGACGCTGGCGCAAAGCCTGAAACGCCTGAAAGTGGAACTGTCCTCGACGTTGCGTATCAAGATTTTCCGCCAGCATCTGGGTTTGTATCTTGGCGGCTATATTGCGCAGGACGTGTTTAATGCCGTCTTCACGTATTACGTGGTGTTTGTGCTGATGCAAAGCGCGGCGGTGGCTTCCAATCTCATGGGCATGATGGCGATTCTGCAATTTGTTGCGGTTATCGGCATGATCCCGCTGTGTATCCGCTTCGGACCGGCACCGTCTTATCGTCTGGCCGTAACGTTATTCGGGCTGGCGGCGATTTCTTACGGCGTGCTGTATTACACCGGAATGAACGATTCGATGTCGTTATTGCTGCTGATTTCTGCACTGGCAGGGCTCGGGCGCGGCGGGATCAACTACGTGCCGTGGAATATCTACACCTATATCGCCGATGTCGATGAAACCATTACCGGCCAGCGCCGCGAGGGGATTTTCGCCGGTGTGATGACGCTGACGCGCAAAGCCTCGCAGGCCGGTGCCGTAATGCTGGTGGGGATTATCCTGCAACTCGCCGGATTTGTTTCCGGGCAGAGCCAGCAGGTTCCGGCTGTCGGCCACACCATTCTCGGCGTTCTGGTGATCGGCTCACTGCTGATGCTCAGCATGGGCTTCATCATTTCACTGTTCTTCCGCCTTAATCAGAAAACGCACGGCGTGCTGACCTGCGAAACGCAGAAAATGCGTGATGCGAACCGCATCGTGCCGGAGCAAATTACGCCGGAAGACCGGGCGACCGTTGAAATGCTGACAGGGATGAAATACGAATCGCTGTGGGGCAACAACAATATTGGTTATCTGCATCGCCATAATCCGCCACCTGAAAAGCTGACCCGTGAAAATGCCGCCGTAATTCCGGCACAGGGACGTTTGTAATTTTGGTGAACATTTATCAGGAGAACACCATGAAAGTTTTTGAAGTGAAACACAGTGCGCTTTTACGCCAGCCGGAACATTTCATTTCGCGCAATGAACTGAAAGCGCTGATCCACAATGTGACGGACAATCTGGTGAATATCGAAGATAAAACCGGTGAGTTCCTGTTGCGGCTCGACGACGGCCGCGTCATTGATACCAAAGGTTGGGCAGGCTGGGAATGGACGCACGGCATCGGGCTTTACGGTATTTATCAGTATTATCAGCAAACCGGTGACGAGAAAATGCGGGCGGTGATTGACGACTGGTTTACCGCGCGTCTGGCGGAAGGCACGCCGACGAAAAACGTGAATACCATGAGCCCGTTCCTGACGCTGGCTTACCGCTATGAAGAAACCGGTAATGCGGCATGGCGGCCCTATCTGGAGCGCTGGGCGGAATGGGTGATGTATGAAATGCCGCGCACGGATAAAGGCGCGATGCAGCACATCGTTTATAACAACGAAAACCATCAGCAAATGTGGGATGACACGCTGATGATGAGCGTGCTGCCGCTGGCGAAAATCGGGAAATTGCTGGATCGCCCGGAGTTTGTGGAAGAAGCGACGTATCAGTTTCTGATCCACGTTCAGTATCTGATGGATCGCGAAACGGGCCTGTGGTTCCACGGCTGGACGTTCGACGGGCATCATAATTTTGCGCAGGCGCGCTGGGCTCGCGGAAACAGCTGGCTGACGATTGCCATTCCTGAATTCCTTGAGCTGGTGGATTTACCGGAAAATAACGCGACCCGCCGCTATTTATTGCAGGTGCTGGAAAGCCAGGTCAGCGCGCTGGCGAAATGTCAGAATGACAGCGGTTTGTGGCATACGCTGCTCGACGATCCGCAGTCTTATCTCGAAAGCTCGGCCACCGCCGGTTTTGCCTACGGAATCTTGAAAGCGGTGCGTAAACGTTATATCGATGCGTCTTATGCGCCGGTGGCGGAGAAAGCGATTCAGGGTGTGATCAAACACATCAACCCGGCAGGGGAGCTGACGCAAACGTCCTTCGGCACGGCGATGGGTTCTGATCTGGATTTCTATCGTGAAATCGCGCTGACGTCCATGCCTTACGGGCAGGCGATGGCGATCCTGTGTCTGTCAGAATATCTGCGGGTTTACCTCTGAGATTGACGGAGCAGAAAGAGAAACGGGCACGCGGAGGTGCCCGTTTTCATGGTTAACGTGGCTGAATCAGATTTTTTCCAGCAGAACGCCGGATTCCATATGGTGCGTATACGGGAACTGATCGAACAACGCCAGACGCGTCACGCGGTGTGTCTGGCTCAGGGTTTCCAGATTTGCACACAGCGTTTCCGGGTTGCAGGAGATATAAAGGATGCGTTCGTAGCCCTGCACCATTTTCACGGTTTCATCATCCAGACCGCTGCGCGGTGGATCGACGAAAATCGTGTTGCATTCATACCCGCTTAAATCCACATCCTGCAAACGACGGAATTCACGCACGCCGTTCAGCGCCTGAGTAAAATCTTCAGCCGCCATGCGGATAATCTGCACGTTATCAATATGGTTCGCTGCAATGTTGAACTGCGCTGCGGCGACCGACGGTTTGGCGATTTCGGTTGCCAGCACGCGGCGGAAATTGCGCGCCAGAGCCAGCGAGAAGTTGCCGTTGCCGCAATACAGTTCGAGCAAATCGCCAGTGGAGTTTTCCGTGGCCTTAAGCGCCCATTCCAGCATCTGAATGTTCATCTCAGCGTTTGGCTGTGTGAAGCTGTTTTCCACCTGACGATAAATCATATCGCGCCCGCCAACCGGCAGAACTTCATCAACATAATCCTGATCCAGCATGATTTTGGTTTTGGCTGCACGGCCAATCAGCTGAATGTCAAAACCGTCGGCGCGAAGCTGGTCGCGCAGGATTGTCGCGGACTTCTGCCATTCTTCATCAAGCTTACGGTGGTAGAGCAGCGATGCGATGATTTTGCCGCTGCGGGTCGAAAGATAGTCGATCTGGAAGATCTTACGGCGCAGCGCCGGATCTTGTTTCACGGCGCCGATCAGCACCGGCATCAGACGGTTTATCAGCTCGCTGGCCGCCGGGAACTGATCGACGCGCACGCGGGCTTTGGTCTGCTGATCAAACATGATGTGGTACAGGTCGCCTTCATCATGCCAGACGCGGAATTCAGCACGCATGCGGTAATGGCTGACAGGAGAACGAAAAACGTCAGGCTGCGGCGCATTAAAAGGCGACATCATCGCCGTGAGACGTGCGGTCTTTTCCGCCAGCTGGTCGTCATATTGTTCAATGGGCAGGTTTTCAGGCGTCATCGGTTATCTCGTCTAACAAGGAATAAATGGGCGAACTTTGCGGGGGATTGTAGGGAATGTCCTCATTATGTCCAGTCCTGTCGTCTTTTTAAGGGCAACGCCGTTTCCCGACGATGGATGTCTGGATTTCCAAATGGGTTGATCGTAGGATTGCCCATCGGCCTCATTGACTGAGTTAAAAGGGAATCCGGTGTGAATCCGGAACTGGCGCGCAGCGGTATGGGGAAATCACGGCGATAGCATTCTTTATTATGCAGACACTGTTTTCTTCTTCTCTATATAGATAAGAAAGAAGGAATGGGAAGTCATCGCCCGGTGCAGGTATTTGAGTTACGCGTCTTGTCATGAATAAGTCGTGTGGTGAATCAGCCTGCAAATCCTAAGTCCGAAAACCTGCCGATATTACGTCGCATTGTTCACTGTCGTCGCGAAAACGACAGCGTCTTTCTGCGGCATCCGCCAATTAAGTTTGGATGCTCGATTCATGACAATTAAAAAGCACGTGCTGCTGACGGCATTATCCGTCACGGCTTTTTCAGGGTGGGCGCAAGACAGCACTTCCACAAACAGCAGTGATAATTTGGTCGTTACGGCTAACCGTTTTCCCCAGCCGGTTTCTTCTGTATTAGCGCCGACGGATGTCGTGACGCGTGAAGATATTGACCGCTGGCAGTCAAAATCTGTTGCTGATGTACTCCGCCGTTTACCGGGCGTCGATATTGCCCAGAACGGGGGAATGGGGCAGCAAAGTTCTTTATTCGTCCGCGGAACCAGCTCCAGCCACACTTTAGTATTAATCGATGGCGTTCGTCTGAATCAGGCCGGTATTTCCGGTTCTGCGGATATCAGCCAGATCCCGCTTTCACTGGTGCAGCGAATTGAGTTTATTCGCGGGCCACGTTCGGCGGTTTATGGCTCTGATGCAATCGGCGGCGTTGTTAACATTATTACGACGCGCGATAAAGACGGCACAACGCTTGGCGCGGGTATCGGCTCAAACGGTTATCAGAACTATAACGGCTCCACGCAGCAGAAGCTGGGCGAGAACACCACCGTCACGGCGGCGGGTGATTACACCTATACGCGCGGCATTGACGTTGTGGCCGACGGCAATACGGGCGGCGTTCCGCAACCAGACCGTGACGGGTTCATGAGTAAAACGCTCTATCTGGCACTGCAACATCAGTTTAATGACGATATCAGCGGTTTTGCGCGGGCTTACGGTTATGACAACCGCACCGCGTATGATGCATATTATTCGCCGGGCAGCGCGCTTATCGATACCCGCCAGCTTTACAGCCGAACGTATGACACCGGTCTGCGTTATCAGAACGGCATTTATGCCACGCAGCTAATCGGCAGCTACAGCCACGTCAAAGACTATAACTACGATCCGAAATACGGCCCGTACGACTCTTCCGCTTCGCTCGATGACTCCGATCAGTACAACGTGCAATGGGGCAACACCCTTCAGGTATGGAAAGGGGAAGTCAGCGCAGGCCTGGACTGGCAGAAACTGACGACTGAACCGGGCACCAGCTATCTGGCTGATGGCTATGATCAGCACAACACCGGCGTTTATCTGACCACGCAACAAAAAATCAGTGATTTCACACTGGAAGGCGCCGTGCGCAGCGATGATAACTCGCAGTTTGGTCAGCACACGACCTGGCAAAGCAGCGCAGCATGGGAATTCATTGACGGCTATCGCCTGATTGCCTCTTACGGCACCGCGTACAAATCACCGAACCTGAGCCAGCTTTACAGCGACTACTATGGCAACGCTGATCTGAAGCCGGAAGAAAGTAAGCAATGGGAAGGGGGACTGGAAGGTTTGACGGGGTCGCTGGACTGGCGCTTGTCTGTCTATCGTAACGACATCGATCAGATGATTGATTACGACAGTTCCACCAGCCGTTACTACAACATCGGGAAAGCGACGATTAAAGGCGTCGAATGGACGGGTTCATTCGATACCGGTCCGTTGCAACATCAGATTACCCTGGAATATCTCGACCCGCGTGATGCGCAAACCAACGAAATTCTGGCCCGTCGCGCTAAGCAGCAGGCGAAATACCAGATTGACTGGAATATTGCTGACATCGACTGGTCAATCAATTACCAGTATTTGGGGCAGCGTTACGACACCGACTACGGTTCGTATCCTTATCAGACGGTTAAACTGGGCGGTGTCAGCCTGTGGGATCTCGCCGCGTCATATCCGGTCACCTCACACCTGACAGTTCGTGGTAGAATTGCCAACTTGTTTGATAAAGATTACGAGACGGCTTATGGCTACGCCACACCAGGACGTGAGTACTATCTCTCTGGAAGCTATACCTTCTGATACAACACGAGTTCCTGACCGCCCGACGGTGCTGGTTTTCGATTCCGGCGTCGGCGGGTTGTCGGTTTATCATGAGGTCCGGCAGATGTTGCCGGGCCTGCATTACATTTATGCCTTCGATAATGTGGCTTTCCCTTACGGTGAAAAGTCAGAAAAATTTATCGTTGAGCGCGTCGTCGAGATTGTCAGCGCCGTCGCGAAACGCCATCCCCTCTCTATTATTGTCATTGCCTGTAACACGGCGAGCACCGTTTCACTTCCTGCATTGCGCGCTAAATTCAGCTGTCCGGTCGTCGGCGTTGTTCCTGCTATCAAACCGGCGGCGAAATTAACGCGCAACGGCGTTGTCGGGTTGCTGGCAACACGTGCGACAGTTCAGCGTCCTTATACGCATGATCTGGTGGCACGGTTCGCGACGGATTGTCAGATTTTGATGTTGGGCTCAGCCGAGCTGGTCGAACTGGCTGAAGCGAAGCTGCATGGCGAAGAAGTTTCACTGGCTGCGCTGAAGAAAATCCTGCATCCGTGGCTGCGTTTGCGCGAACCGCCCGACACCGTGGTATTAGGTTGCACGCATTTCCCGCTCCTTTCGGAAGAGTTGTCGCAGGTTTTACCCGACGGCACGCGTATGATCGACTCCGGTTCTGCGATTGCACGCCGCGCACATTGGTTAATTGAGACTTCTCACGTGCCGATTCCACAAATAAATCCGGAAGTTGAAATAGAGAGTGTGGCGTATTGCATGGCGATGACGGCTGAGGCGCAAAGTTTGCTGCCTGTTTTGCAGTCATATGGCTTCAGAAGTATCCAGGAATTGCCGCTTTAAACGTCATTTGATGAAAGATTCAGCGGTCAGTAAATTATTTGTATTTTAGGGGTTGCGGCCTTCTGAGAACTCCCTATAATGCGCCTCCACTGACCGGGAACAACGACTGACAAGTCGCTCGGACAGGAAGAGAAAAAGATGAAAGTTCGAATGAATAATCTCTTGACT
>NZ_JADOBI010000016.1 GCF_015644585.1 Rahnella laticis
GGGTGCTGCGATGCGAAAGCTGGTTCACCTATGCTACGGCGTGTTGAAAACGGGGCTGCCTTATGATGAAAACTACGCGTTGAGTTGTTGACATTCAAGACGGTAACTTGCGGTCTCGAACCCTCGGTCAGCAAAATTTCTGAGCGCGCCATCTCACCATTCAAAAGAATCGATTCTGATGCTTCTTCGTTTTTCAAAATAATGAATGGCATGGCAAGGTTGTGAACTAAAAAGCCAGTGGCCGCTTAGGTCTCGAAGCCGCTCGGTTCAGCTGGATTTTGAGCGCGCCATCTCACCATTCAAAAGATTCGATTCTGATGCTTCTTCGTTTTTCTAAATAATGAATGGCATGGCAAGGTTGCGAACTAAAATGCCAGTGGCCGCTTAGGTCTCGAAGCCGCTCCGTTCAGCTGGATTTTGAGCGCGCCATCTCACCATTCAAAAGAATCGATTCTGATGCTTCTTCGTTTTTCAAAATAATAAATGGCATGGCAAGGTTGCGAACTAAAAAGCCAGTGGCCGCTTTCAAAAATCGCGCCGTATGGAGAGGTGGAAAACCGCGTATCTTTTCGCGCGGTTTGTAACCCGACGGAAGGGAACCGCGCAGCGGCGGGATTTTGCGGCAATAGCCGGAGTGGCTGAAACAGTGCCAGCCAGCGGCAGCGCGCAGTGAAAGAGCCCGGGATTCTCAAGGGGCGCGGCGACAGGCGCTCCTTGAGGCCAGTTTGGGTGGCAACCCAAGGTCTTGATTTTGACCTGAAGGCCAGTTTGGGTGGCAACCCAAGGTCTTGATTTTGACCTGAAGGCCGCTTTGGACTGCAAGCCCAAGGTCTCACCCCAAAGGCATCGCCTTAACTCCTCCAGGGCACATTCTCAGCGTCACGCTGCATTTTCTCCTGCTAGACTTTTGAGTCTTAAACACCCTTAAATGCAGACGGAGCATCCTCATGTCAGAACAATACCAACCGCCTAAAGTCTGGACCTGGAATAAAGACGAAGTCAGCAAGTTCTCAAACATCAACCGCCCGATTGCAGGCCCGACTCACGAGGAAACGCTGCCGGTCGGCAAACACCCGTTGCAGCTGTATTCTCTGGGTACACCGAACGGCCAGAAAGTGACGATCCTTCTGGAAGAGTTGCTGGCGCTGGGCGAAAGCGGTGCGGAGTACGATGCGCATTTGATCCGCATTAATGAAGGCGATCAGTTCTCCAGCGGCTTTGTCGATGTGAACCCGAATTCGAAGATCCCCGCACTGCTGGACAACTCGGCTAAACCGCCCATCCGCGTATTTGAATCCGGCAATATCCTGCTGTATCTGGCGGAGAAGTTCGGTCAGTTCCTGCCGAAAGATCTCGCGGGACGTACTGAAACCCTGAACTGGCTGTTCTGGCTACAAGGCTCCGCGCCGTATCTCGGCGGCGGTTTCGGCCACTTTTATCATTACGCGCCGGTCAAAATCGAATACGCAATCAACCGTTTTACGATGGAAGCCAAGCGTCAGCTCGACGTGCTGGACAGACAACTGGCCGATCACCGCTTTATTGCCGGTGAAGAATACACGATTGCCGATATCGCCATTTTCACCTGGTACGGCAGCCTCGCGCAGGGCGGCCTGTACGAATCCGCTGAGTTCCTGGATATCCAGTCCTACAAAAACTTCCAGCGCTGGGCGGCGGAAGTGGCAGATCGTCCGGCAGTCAAACGCGGCCGTATCGTTAACCGCACCTGGGGCGAGCCGGATCAGCAACTGGCAGAACGCCATGACGCATCAGATTTTGATGATAAACTGAAATCCTGATCCATAGCGGTTGAGTCAGAATGCAAAAAGGGCAGGATCCAATCCTGCCCTTCTCATTTATGCCGTTTCAGTCTGCGGGTCGAGGTACTTTTTAAACCAGGCGATGGTGCGTTCCCACGCGAGATCGGCTGCCGCTTTGTCATAGCGCGGGGTCGAATCATTGTGGAATCCGTGGTTTACGCCGGGATACACATACCCTTCATACACTTTATCGTTCGCCTTGAGCGCAGCCTCATAAGCTGGCCAGCCGTCGGTAATCGGCTTATCCAGCTCGGCGTAGTGCAGCAATAACGGCGCTTTGATGCGCGGCACGTCTTCGGCTTTTGGCTGACGTCCGTAAAACGGCACCGCCGCCGCCAGCTCCGGGTATGCCACCGCAGCCGCATTCGCCACGCCACCGCCATAACAGAAACCGGTAATACCCACTTTTCCGGTGCCCGTTTCGTGGTGCATCAGAAATTCCACGGCGGCAAAAAAGTCATTCATCAGCTTAGCCGGATCCACTTTCTGCTGAAGCTCGCGGCCTTTCTCATCATTCCCCGGATAACCGCCGACAGAACTCAGGCCGTCCGGTGCCAGTGCCACAAATCCGGCTTTCGCCACGCGGCGCGCAACATCTTCGATGTACGGATTCAGGCCCCGGTTTTCATGCACCACCACCACACCCGGCACTTTCCCCGTGGCTTTGGCCGGACGCACAAGATAGGCTTTTACGCTGCCGTGCCCCTGCGGAGACGGATACTGAATATATTCCGCCACAATATCGGGGTCGGTAAATTGCACCTGTTCAGCGTAGGCATAGTTGGGCGTCATCAGCGTGGAGAGCGCGGCCAGCGACAGGCCACCCGCCACAAATTTTGCCGAGAGATCGAGAAACTCGCGTTTGGTCATTTTGCCGTGAACATAAAAATCAAAGTATTCGAGCAGTTCTGGCGGAAAATCTTTAGCTGTCATTCGCGTCATCATCAGGCTCCTTTCCGGAAAATTTAAGACTAAATAATGGTCTGATTTTGACTATTTTGTAAACTGATTGTGAAATTGGATTTCAATCCATCGCCGCGCAACCGGCTTTTGGCTTGGGAAAGTGGTAAACTACAGTTTAAAAAATGGGAGTGGAAAATGAGTCGTAAACTTAAGGAAACCGTGAAAATTCACTTCATTGAATGGAACTCAGAATACGAAAGAATGATGACTTCCTCTCTCAGCAAAGACTTTCCGGTCTTTGAGATTTATCGGGTTAAACAACATTTCAAGTCTATTCAGCGGTTATTGCCGGGAAAACACCTAAAACTGTGGCACAGAAAAATAAAAAATGTGATCAAATTTCGTCACGTTAAGAAAAACGACATTATTATTTGCAATGGCTACAGTGCTTTTCTTTTACTTGACCTGTTAACCTCCCTACATTGTAAAAAAATACTCGTCTTGCGAGACTCAGTTGAGGCGCTGACGTCAAAACGGCGCCGCCTGAAATTACTGTCTGATGATGAAAACTATTTAAGCAGAGTGAATTCCGTCTTTGATGTCATATACAGTTTCGACCCCGCTGATTGCCTGAAATATGGTTTGTCTCCTGTGGATCAATTTTTACCTTTTACTCACAATGAGATCCGGTTACAAACTGAAAAACAAGACGTTGAAAAAACTCACTTATCCTGCTTCTATGTTGGCGGTTACGATGAATATCGTGCCAGCCTTATCAGACAACTTACGCCACTATTGCAAACCAATAATTGCCATCCTGAGTTTTATCTTGTTACAGATAAACAGGAAACCTATGATTATCCTTCTCTATGTATTAATGAAAAGCTGACTTACAAAAAAAATATTGAGAAAATAAAACATTCAAATATCATTTTGGAAATAAATAAACCGGGTCAAACGGGGTTAACATTGCGCGCTCTTGAAGCGATGGCTTTCAATAAAAAACTCATTACCAACAATGCGTCTATAAAGAATCACGATTTCTATCACCCTGACAGAATTTTTATTTGGGGAGAAGATCATCCCGCTCAGATGCCTGATTTTATCGCATGCCCTGTTCCCGACATTGATATAAACTTGCTGAAAAAATATTGTGCCGATGGAATGTTAAAAACTCTGCTGGGAAATGCGCTAAAATAAATCCCATATAATAAAGGAGAGACTATGAACAACAATCTCGCAGGTCTTACTCAGGAAGAAATGGAAAAAGTGAGCGCAGGGCTGGCGGCCGGAACCGTCGCCGTGCGCGAGCGCAATAACCTTCCCGTCAACGCACAAGAAGTTGAGATGGAACAGCCGGAACATCTGCGTGAATACTTTCGCGAGCGTCTGGAACACTACCGCAGCCAGCCCGCTAAAAAGTAAAATCCGTTACTGCCCGGTGGCGAAAAAACCGGTGATGGCATCAGTCAGATACCTCGCCGGTTCGCCCGGCTGTATCTGGCTCTGATGCAGAGTGATACCGATTTCGCCCGGCGCGGGTAAATCCTCCAGAACCTTCAGGGCTGCCGGTCTGCCAAAGTCCGTCCGTAAAGTAATTCCCAAACCGGCGGACAACGCCGCCCAAATCCCGCCCAGACTGCGGCTGGTAAACGCAATCCGCCACGGGATCCCCGCTTTATCCAGCGCCGCCGTTGCGGCACTTCGCATCAGACACGGCGCTTCAAAAACCAGTAAAGGCAGCGGTTCACCGGTTTCCAGATAATGCGCCAGTGAGAAATTTTGCGGACCAATCCAGCGCAGCGGAATGCGGCCCAGCGCCCGGCTGGTCGGGAAAAGCGGGACGTCATCCGCCTGCCAGCACACCGCCAGATCGAATTCGTTATGCCGGATCCCGTCGAGCAATTGCTGATTGCGCGTGATGCTGGCGGAGAGCTGCACCTGCGGATGCGCGCGGGTAAACGTGCCGAGAATGGACGGTAACAGCGCCTCGCCGAAATCTTCCTGCATACCGAGATGAATGCTGCCACTCAGCGTGCTGGCCGATAACGCCGCGCTGGCTTCGTCGTTGAGGCTCAAAATCCGCCGCGCATAACTGAGCATGACTTCGCCCTGCGCAGTCAGAATCAGATGCCTTCCGGCTTTTTGCACCAGCTCCGTACCTGCCTGCTGTTCCAGCTTTTTCAGCTGTGCGCTGACCGCCGATGTCGAGCGCCCGAGGCGATCTGCCGCCAGCACAAAACTTCCCAGTTCGATGCCGGTGACAAAACTGCGCAGCGCTTCTGCATCAAAAGTTACCGGTCGTTTTGCCACGTTTAATCATCCCGTTTTTATGGATTAATACTGCTGATATTTTCGATATTAAGGATAATCATAACGCCTTATGCTCCTTTTTCACACCTGCGAAAAGGAACCTGAAATGAGCACCAAGACCTCCTCCCCGATGCTGCCGCCTGAAACCATGACGCGCCTGACGCCAAAACTCGCGCAGGTAACTGAACAGGTTTTATTTGGTGACCTGTGGCAACGAAGCGAGCTGCCTGCGCGTGACCGCAGCCTGATTACCGTCGCCGCGCTGATTGCGCTGAACCGCACCGAACAGCTGCCGTTTCATCTGGATCTGGCGGTTAAAAATGGTGTGACGCACAGCGAGCTGAGCGAAGTGATCACGCATCTGGCGTTTTATGCCGGATGGCCCGCCGCCGCTTCCGCGCTGACCCGTTTCGCAGCGCTCGACCCGCAATAACAGAGGAAAATCATCATGCCGTTTACTCGAATTTCAATCCCTGAACACCGCCTTGAAAGCTGGCAAAACACGATTTCTACTGTTTTGCAGGACGCGCTGGTCACTACGTTTTCCGTTCCCAAAGACGACTGTTTCCAGCTGTTTGAACCGGCAAGCCACGGCCAGCGGGTAATCAACCCCACGTATCTGGCAGGCCCGGACAGCCGTCGTTCAGACGATTTCCTGCTGTTCCACATCACGGCCGGGAAGCCCCGAAATACCGAACAGAAAAGCGCGCTGTACCGTTATCTGAATGAAAGATTGCACACGGAAATCGGCATCGATCCGACGGATATCATGATTGTGGTGAATTTCACCCAGCCGGAAGACTGGTCATTCAGCCACGGTGATGTCTTTCACGTAACAGACAGATAAGTGACTGAGGTTATTTGCAGAAATAAAAAAGCCCTGAATCTGTCTCAGGGCTTTGTTCTTTATTTCACTCAATGACTTTACGTCATTCAGAAAGGATCAGTGTGCCGCGATGCCTAACTTTTTCATGCGTGACAGTAAGGTGGTGCGCTTTAACCCCAGACGCTGCGCGGCTCCGCGCGGCCCGGCGACCACACCGTTGGTTTCTTTCAGGACGGCAATAATACGCTCGCGCTCGTCATCTTCGTTCAACTGCGGCGCAGGTTCAGAGAATGCTGGCGCGGCAACCGGAGCCACCGGCAGCGGATAATTCAGCTCGGGAAGTTGCAGGTCCAGCACCGTTCCGCGCGTCAGAAGCACGGCACGTTCGATGACGTTTTCCAGCTCACGGACATTCCCCGGCCACGGCATGCGGCTCAGCAGACGCAATGTTTCCGCCGGAATGCTGTCGATGGTACGCTTCATTCGCTTGGCGATTTTGTAGGTCAGGAATTTCACCAGTTGCGGAATATCTTCCGGCCGTTCGCGCAGCGGCGGGATCACAATCGGGAAAACGTTCAGCCGGTAATACAGGTCACTGCGGAATTCTTTGTCGGCCACCATTTGCCGCAGGTCGCGGTTGGTCGCGGCAATCATGCGCACGTTCACCGAGATCAGCTTGTTGCCGCCTACCCTTTCAAATTCACGCTCCTGCAAAATACGCAGCAATTTAGGTTGCAGCTCAAGCGGGATTTCCCCGACTTCATCGAGGAACAGCGTGCCCTGATCGGCCAGCTCAAAACGCCCCATACGCTGGGCGGTCGCGCCGGTGAACGAGCCTTTTTCATGACCAAACAGGTCACTTTCCATCAGCCCGGCGGGCATTGCCGCGCAGTTCATTTTGACCATCCGCTGATCGCGGCGATCCCCGAGGTTATGTATCGCTCTGGCGATCAGTTCTTTGCCGGTGCCCGTTTCACCAAGGATCAGCACGGAACAGTCGCTTTTCGCCACGATCTCAACCTGTTTAAGCACCGCCGACATGCCCGGACTGCGCCCGACGATGTCGCTGAAATCCGGGTTATTGCTGTTTATCTGCTCAGTCAGATACAGGTTTTCGTGTTGCAGTTTTTCCTTCAGGCTTTTGATTTCCTGATAGGCCAGCGCGTTGTCCACCGCAATGGCAATACGCTCGGCGATTTGCTGTAAAACCCGGAGGTTGGCGGAATTGAAATTATCCGGCTGGCACTGCGCCAGTTTGAGAACACCCAGCGTTTTATGCCCGAAACGCAGCGGCAGAATGCACAACGTTTTGGTCTGATCGCGCCACAACAGCTGGAACAGCGTGCTTTCGTCGTCCTCCGGTTCGTCGGAAGGCCGCACGTTGGTCAGCAACATTTCGCCGTTTTTCATCACCTGCTGTTCCAGCGATCCCGCCAGCGTCATGCGCGTTTGTTCGCGCTCTGCGACATGCGTTTGCACATAATGTGTGGCGTAAACGCTGGCCTGTTCGCTGTCTTTGTCGGCATCGCACAGCACGATGCTGATGGCGTTGATGTGGAAAAAGTGATGAATGGTTTTGGCGATTTCGCCGGTCAGTTCGTCGAGATCAAGCTTGGAAAGCACCGCATTGGTGATGTCCACCAGAATACGGAAATCGTCACGTTCGTGGCGCAGCAGCGATTGCTGAAGCAGCGCGTTTTCGCGCAGTTTAATCTGTTCAACCGCAATCGCCGCCAGCATGCAAAGTTCGTGCAGCCCGTTTTTATCTTCTTCGCTGAACGGTGCCGCGTGCTGACGGGTAAATTCACAACCGCCCAGCAGGCCGGAAGCCGCCAGCAGCGGCACCAGACAGTAATCGGTAAACGCCGGATACAGGTTGAGCGCGGCCAGCTGCGGGTAGCGCAAATGCAGCGCATCGCTGCGCCAGACCTGCGTTTTCGGATTGCTGAGCAATGCATGCACCGGCCCGGTGGCGAGCAGGGTTTCGTCTTCGTAACTTACCGGCTGATGATGCGGATCGATGCCGTAAAAACTGACGCGTTCGCTGCTGCTGTCAAACAGCACCAGCGTCACCGATTCTGCGATACCGGCACTCTGCACCACCTGGGTCAGGGTTTCCAGCAGCGAGGTCATGGTCTGTTGCAGCAGCAGTGTGCGCGTCAGTTCCAGCAATCCTTTGTGTTTTGTCGTGCTCATGGTTGCACTCTGCATATAGCGTTAGCTCTGGATAACGTAGTTTCTGAAAAAAGGGCAATACGGAAAAGTCTACCCCTTTCGTGGGACTCAGCCCCCCTGATGAGATCAACAAATGCGGGGTAAAGGTTCGGTATGTGGCAGCATCAGCTGTCGGGAAACGCCCAGCGCGCCGCGCAGACAGACCTGCGGATTTTCGGTGACCTCGCCGATCGTCGCGGCGTCCGCGCCCAGCGGATGCTTTCGCAATAAATTCAGTACCCTTTCTTCCGCCTGCGCAGAAACCACCGCCACCAGCTTGCCTTCATTGGCAAAATTCAGCGGTTCCAGCCCCAGCAGTTCGCAAATTCCCCGTACCGCAGGTTTGACCGGTAGCGCATTTTCATCAATGGAAATACCGAAACCGCTGGCTTCGCTGAACTCATGCAAAATCGCGTTCACCCCGCCGCGTGTCGCATCGCGCAGGGCGTGGACGCCGGAAACGGCGCGCAGCGGCGCAACCATTGGCGCCAGCACGGCGCAGTCGCTCTGGATACCGAGATCCATTCCCAGCTGCTCGCGGAGATTGAGAATGGTGGCGCCGTGATCTCCCAGCGTACCGCTGACGATCACTTTGTCTCCGCACTGAATCTGCCCTGCGCCCCACGCCACATCGCCTGGGATCACGCCGATCCCGGCGGTGTTAATGAAAATCTTGTCAGCTGCGCCGCGCTGCACGACTTTGGTGTCGCCGGTGACAATGGCGATCCCCGCCTCGCGCGCGGTTTGCGCCATCAGGCTGACAATTTTCTGCAAATCCTCCATCGGCAAACCCTCTTCCAGAATGAATCCGCAGGAGAGATACGCCGGTGTTGCGCCGCTGACGGACAAATCGTTTGCCGTGCCGCACACCGCCAGTTTGCCGATATTGCCGCCGGGAAAGAAAATCGGATCAACGACATAGCTGTCGGTGGTGAAAGCCAGACGATCGCCCTGCTGGCTCAGCGCGGCCAGCGATAACCGCGCGCCGTCTTCGCGTTCGTTGAGCCACGGGTTATCAAATGCGCTGAGAAACATTCGTTCAATCATCTGCTGCATCGCGCGGCCACCGCTGCCGTGCGCCATCGTCACTACGTCATTGCGCTCGCTCATCCTGCCACCTTCTGTTTCATCTCTTGCTGTTCTTGTGCGGGTTCATTTTCCTGATACCGGTACTGATACCAGGCGGCGCAGGATCCTTCGGAGGAGACCATCAGCGCGCCAAAGGCGTTATGCGGCGTGCAGCCGGTGCCAAACAACGGGCATTCATGCGGCTTGCAGCGTCCTGTCAGCACGTCGCCGCAGCGCGAACGCGGGTCATCGGCCACCGATTGAACCTGCGGGCTGAAACGGCGTTCGGCGTCGAAGGCCGAATAGGTTTCCGTCAGGGAAATCCCTGACGCTTCGATAAGCCCCAGCCCGCGCCATTCGCTGCTACCGGAAAGCTGAAAGACTTCGCGGATCGCGTTTTGTGCCAGCACATTACCCTCTTCGGGTACGATGCGCCGGTATTGGTTTTCGGTTTTACACGATGCCTCGCAAACTTGTTCCACCAGCATTAAAACGCTTTGCAGCATATCCAGCGGCTCAAACCCGCTGACCACCAGCGGTTTACCGAATTGCGTATTGATGAAATGGTACGGCGCAGTGCCGATCACCATGCTGACGTGGCCGGGCGCGAGAAAAGCGTCGATACGGACATCGTCTTGTTGCAGCAAACTGCGTAACGTCGGGATCAGGCTGATGTGCTGGCAAAAAACGCTGAAATTGGTCAGCCCTTCGCGCCGCGCCTGTTGCAGCGTGACCGCCGTCACCGGCAGCGTGGTTTCAAAACCGAGCGCGAAAAATACCACCTGCCGCTGCGGGTTTTCCCGCGCCAGTTTCAGGGCATCGAGCGGCGAATAGACCACCCGCACATCCGCGCCGCGTTCGCGCGCATTCAGCAGCGAACCCTGTTTTCCCGGCACCCGCAGCGCATCGCCAAAGGTGCAGAAAATCACGTCCGGGTGGGCCACAATTTCGCAGCAGGCGTCAATCCGCCCCATCGGCAACACGCACACCGGGCAGCCAGGGCCGTGGATAAATTCCAGCTGCGGGGGCAGCAGTTTATCCAGACCAAATTTGAAAATAGCGTGCGTATGACCGCCGCAGACTTCCATAATTTGCATCGGCTTTTCAGCGGTATACGGCAGTTGTGCCGCCCGTTTATGCAGGCGTTCAATCAGCGTTTTCGCCAGCTTCGGGTCGCGGAATTCATCGACAAAACGCATTATCTGGCCTCCCCCGCGCCGAGAAACAGCGCGACATCGGCTTCCACTTCTTCCATGGCGTGCAGCGCCGCCAGCGTTTCCTGCGCTTCGTGTTCATCGAGACGGCTCAGCGCAAAACCGACGTGAATTAACACCCAGCCGCCAATCAGCTGTTCGCGTTCACTGATGCCTTCACAGACCAGCGCGATATTCACCTCACGCCGCAAGCCGCAAACTTCTGCCCACGCGTGATCGGGCTGTTGCTCATGCAGCGCAACGATTTGCCCCGGAATGCCTATGCACATCGCTGCTGCTCCAGCCACGCCAGCCACTCGTCCATGCCTTCGCCGGTGGTGGCGGAAAGGCGGATCACTTCAATTTCCGGGTTCACCTGCCGCGCATTGGCGATGCAGGTTTCGACGTCAAAACTGACGTACGGCAGCAGGTCGATTTTATTGAGGATCATCAGGCGCGAGGCCGCAAACATATGCGGATATTTCAGCGGTTTGTCTTCGCCTTCAGTGACGGAAAGCACCGCCACTTTATGCCGTTCGCCGAGATCAAAACTGGCCGGACACACCAGATTGCCGACATTTTCGATAAACAGCAGGCTGTTATTGTTCGGCGACAGCTGATGTACCGCGTCATGCACCATTTGCGCATCCAGATGGCAACCTTTGCCGGTATTCACCTGAATCGCCGGAACGCCGGTCGCGCGGATACGGTCAGCATCGTTGGTAGTTTGCTGATCGCCTTCCACCACCGCGCAGTCGAAATATGGCGCGAGACGGGTCAGCGTGCTGGTCAGCAGCGTCGTTTTGCCGGAACCGGGGCTGGACACCAGATTCAGCGCCAGAATGGCGGCCTGCGCAAAATGCTCGCGGTTATGCGCGGCAATATGATTGTTCTTAGCCAGCACATCCATTTCGATATCCACCAGCCGACGCGGCGCAAACGGCAAACCGTGCGAATGGCCGTGTTCGTGGCCATGCGAATGCTCATGATGAGAATGCTCACGATGAGAATGTTCATTGTGAGAATGTTCGCTGCTGACGCCTTCAATCCGAAGCTCGCCGCTGGCACAACCGCAGGTACTGCACATAGTTTTCTCCCCGGGTTTACGGATACCCGTTATTCGATTTCAATACGTTTGATTTTCATGCCGTCGTCAGCGATCACCCGCACATGGCGGCCGCCGCATTCCGGGCAAAGCAGCACGTCGGGGCGGAGCAGACGGATATCTTTCTGGCAATCGTGACACCAGCTTTGCGCCGCGGGCGTATCGAGATGCAATACGCAGCCTTCGGCGACTGTTTCCCGACACGCCAGCTCAAAACAAAATTGCAACGCTTCCGGCTCGACGCAGGAAAACGCGCCAATTTCCATCCATACCGCAGTTATTCTCCGCGCATTATTTTGCTGGCCAAATTCCTGAATTATTTCCACGGCATTCTGGCACAGCGTTATTTCGTGCATATTTCCCTCTCCCGATAGAGTCAGAAAAAGGGACTTTTGCAATATTAATGCCAGAGTTCATCACGCTTATTAAAAGGCCGGACTTTCCCGGTGACGAAATTAATGCGTCATAACTGTCGAAATAAGGTGTCATCGACACGCCATTTATTCGTCCGAGTTGAACCACGAACGAAAAAAAACACCTAACCCAATGATTTAAAATCATTAATAAAATAAATATCGAAACTGGCACGTTTTATGCCCTTAGAGGATTATGCGCCATTTTTTTGTCGTCACGGGGCGATGAAAATGACACTCACGCACAACACAATAACAGGGTATGACATGAGCACTCTCAGCGAACTGACCACGAAGGCCGATTATATCGCCAGCAAAAACAGCCATCTGAAATCACAGTGGCGCACTTACCAAAACAGCCTGATTCAGGCGGTAACCCATTCAAATAAGAAGATTAATCACGAGTTCTCCTGTGGCGAAGATCAGGACATTCGCTTCACGCTATTCAACTATTTCACCGTCAGCATTCACCTGAGCGATGACTTCTACAGTCAGGACATCGTGTACAGCCTGAACATGGCGCACAACGGTGAAGAGCCTGATTTCAAAACCTTTGCCCACGCCGCGCTGAGCGAAGAAGGTAAGATCGACGGCACCGTGGATATCCACGATAAAAACGCCGTTCTGGAACATTATCTCAATAAGATTTCCGCGATTTATCAGTGTATTTACGACTCCCTGCACAGCAATCAGCCTATTGCGGCGCAATTAGAAAAATTACTTAGCCACGCCTGATTCATATTCAGAAATACATTATTACGCCGGTCTGACGGAAATATTTTCCCGCGTCATTTGATTACCGGTTTTTACGGGGATTAATTCCGACATAAATGTCGAAATGTCAATTTAAGTGCCGATTTCGTCACCTTTGACGAAATGAAAAGGAGACTTCATGAGTCGCGTCGCCGCCATGAATCAATATGTGATAGCCGATCCGAAACTGTGTATCGGCTGCAACACCTGTATGGCCAGCTGTTCGCAGGAACATCAGCTGCACGGCTTGCAGTCTGCGCCCCGTTTGCAGGTGATGCGCAACCGGCTGGATTCCGCACCGGTCATGTGCCACCAGTGTGAAGATGCCCCGTGCGCGCAGGTCTGCCCGGTCAATGCCATCACCCGTCAGGACGAGGCCATTCACCTCAACGAAAGCCTGTGCGTGAGCTGCAAACTGTGCGGAATTGCCTGCCCGTTTGGCGCGATCACCTTTTCCGGCAGTTCGCCGCTGGATATTCCGCGCAACTGTAATACCTCAAAAGCGCTGCCCGCCCCGCAAGCACCGCGCGCCGTCAGCCCGTTCCTGGATTGCGTACCCGGATTGCGCGCCGTGGCGGTGAAATGCGATTTATGCAGTTTTAGCCCGGACGGACCGGCGTGCATCAAAACCTGCCCGACGCAGGCCATTACGCTGGTTACCGCCAGTCTGGCCGAACACAGCAGCCAGCAAAAACGCCTGAATGCGATGAACGCCTTCCCTGCCGGTTATTCCACCTTCACCACGCCTGACGCGGGGGCCAAATAATGACGGCTTTGTTTGCTTTAGAACCCGCCTCTTTGCTGGCGCTGGCGCTGCTTATCTGGCTGGTGAGCGGCGTGGCGGGCTGGGTATTTTCTGCCGCCGCACGGCTCAGCAGCCTGATTTCCGGGCTGGGCGGCATGCTGGCCTCTGCGGCGGTCATCGTCGCGGCTTTTGAGACCGTTCACCGCGGCGGCGCAGTGCAGACAGTGGCGCTGCCCGCGCTGCCTTTCACCGCTGAACTCAGCCCGCTGAACGGATTGTTATTGCTGGCAATGTCAGTCACGGCGCTGTTTTGCAGCCTGTACGCCTGGGCGTGGCTGGCGGGAACGACGTCACGTAAACGCGCCCGCACCGGCTTGTTGTGCAACGTCCTGATGGCGGCGCTGACAGCGGCGGCGGTCGCAAATAACGCCATTGAACTGCTGGTGATGATGGAACTGGCCGCGCTGTGCGCCTACTTCCTGATCGTACAAACCGACGATGTGAAAAGCCGCCGTGCGGGTCTGAATCAGTTTTTATCAGGCCGCCTCGGCACCGTTTGCCTGATTCTGGCGTTCACCGTTTTACATCAGGTCAGCGGTAGTCTGGATTTTGACGTTCTGCGCCACACCGCCTTCCCGGCGGGCACAAAATCGCTGGCCTTCCTGCTGGCGCTGGCGGGCTTCGGGCTTTACGCCGGGATTATTCCGCTGCACGCCTGGGTGCCGCAGTCGCATTCCAGCGCACCGGCGCATGCCGCAGCGCTGTTCTCTTCCGTGCTGATGAAAATCGGCATTATTGGCATCGTAAAAGTCGGTCTGGATTTGCTCGGCGCACCGCCACTCTGGTGGGGCCTGCTGGTGTTGTTGCTGGCAATCCTGACCGCGTTTATCGGCGGGCTGTACGCGCTGATGGAACACGATATTCGCCGTCTGCTGGCCTATCACACGCTGGAAAACGTCGGGATTATTCTGCTTGGCGTCGGCGGTGCGATGACCGGTGTGGCGCTGAATATGCCGGAACTGGCGGCGCTGGCGCTGCTGGCCGGATTGTTCCATCTGTTCAACCACGGTCTGTTTAAAACCGCGCTGTTCCTCGGTGCCGGTGAAATTGAAATGCAGACCGGCATAAAGGATATGGAAAAACTCGGCGGTATCGCCCGTCTGATGCCGTGGACCGCCGTGGCGATGCTTGTCGCGCTGATGTCGATGGCCGCGTTGCCGCCGCTTAACGGCTTTGCCAGCGAATGGCTGCTGTATCAGTCACTGTTCCAGCTGAGCGCCGCGCCGCTGTTTATCGCACGTCTGCTCGGCCCGCTGCTGGCCGTCGGGCTGGCACTCACCGGCGCGCTGGCGCTGATGTGCGTGGCGAAAGTTTTCGGCGTGACGTTTCTTGGCGCGCCGCGCAGTAAGGCGGCAGAAGATGCGACGCCTGCCCCGCTGGCTATGACGCTGAGCAGCGTTTTGCTGGCGCTGCTGTGCGTCATTTTCGGTGTCGCCTCACCGTGGATTATTCCGCACTTCGCCGCCGTTGCCGCTTCCATTCTGAACGCGCCTGTTTTGCAAACCGCGCAGCACGGCGCGGTGTTCTCCCCGACCTCCGCCGTTTCCGCCCCGATGGTGGCGATCCTGCTTTTGGGGATGCCGTTATTGCCGTGGATTATTGCCGCCGTTCTGCGCGGTGCCCGCATGCCAAACCGTCTGCGCGGCGACGCCTGGGCCTGTGGCTACGGGCATTCCGCTGACATGGTGGTCACCGCGACCGGTTTTACCCAGCCCCTGCGCGTGATGTTTGGCCCGCTGTACCGCCTGCGCCAGCACGTCATGCCCGCAAAACTGGTGAGCACGCTGCATCAGGGCTGGCTCGGGGCTTTCTGCCGTCGTCTGGCTTTCATCGAACTGGCCGTGTTGCTGGTCGTGGCTTTTGCCTGAGGAACTGACTATGAATTTTCCCTTTTTGCTGAACAGTTCTCTGTGGCCGCTGGCGCTTATCCAGGCCATCGCGCTGCTGGCGGTGGCTCCGTTGTTCGCCGGATTCAGCCGCGTCATGCGCGCCCGGATGCACAACCGCCGCGGGCCGGGGGTATTACAGGAATACCGTGATATCGCCAAATTACTCAAACGCCAGAGTGTGGCACCGGCGGCGTCCGGCCCGGCGTTTCGCAGCATGCCGTATCTGCTCACCGGCGGGTTGCTGGTTATCGCCACCGCCCTGCCGGTGGTCACGCTGGCTTCGCCGATGGGCGCAGCGGGCGACCTGATTACCGTGATTTATCTGTTTGCCGTGGTGCGCTTTGTGTTTGCCATCGCCGGGCTGGATACCGGCAGCACGTTCACCGGCATCGGCGCCAGCCGTGAAGCGGTTTTGGGCGTGCTGGTGGAACCGATCCTGTTGCTCGGCCTGTGGATCGCCGCGCTGGTGGCCGGTTCCACCTCGCTGGGCGCGATTGCTGCCCTCGTGCTGCACTGGCCGGTGTCGTCTTCCCTGACGCTCATTCTGGCCGGTCTGGCCTGTGCGTTTGCCACGTATATCGAAATGGGCAAATTGCCGTTTGATATGGCCGAAGCCGAGCAGGAATTACAGGAAGGCCCGCTGACCGAATATTCCGGTGCCGCGCTGGGCGTGCTGAAAATCGGCATCAGCCTGAAACAACTGGTGGTGTTGCAGCTGTTTCTTGGCCTGTTCTTCCCGTTCGGGCAGGTGGATCACATCACGCCGGTGGCATTGCTGACTGCCGTGGTGCTGAGCCTGGTGAAACTGCTGATCGCCGTTTTTCTGGTGGCGCTTATCGAAAACAGCGTCGCCCGTCTGCGTTTTCTCAAAACCTCCCGCACCACATGGGCGGGCTTCGGGCTGGCATTTCTGGCGCTGGTTTCCTGGCTGGTCGCAGGCTGACCTGACATTTTTCTTATCCCGCCACGGCGGGAAGAGGCTTTGCAATGAGTGAGTTCAATACCGCATTAAATCAAAACCCGGTCGGCAAACATTATCTTGCTGCGCTGGCGAAGCAGTTCCCGGCGGCCATTTTAGGCAGCGAATGGCAGACCGATACGCAGGCGACGGTGACCATTAAGCTGAACGCGCTGCCGGAAGTGGTCGAGTGGTTGTATTACCAGCAAGGCGGCTGGCTTTCCGTGTTGTTCGGCAATGACGAACGCACGCTGTGCGGCAACTATGCGCTGTATTACGTGCTGTCGATGGAAAAAGGCGTGAAGTGCTGGATCACCGTGCGCGCCGAAGTAGATCCGGTTTCACTGGAGTTCCCGTCCGTGACGCCGCGCGTGCCCGCAGCAGTGTGGGGTGAACGCGAAGTCCGCGATATGTACGGTTTGCGCCCGGTCGGATTGCCGGACGAGCGTCGTCTGGTGCTGCCGGACGACTGGCCGGATGATCTGTATCCGCTGCGCAAAGATTCAATGGATTACCGTCAGCGCCCGGCTCCGACCACCGACGATGAAACCTATCCGTTTATTTCGCAAGCCAAAGAAGGCAGCAAAATTGTGCCGATTGGCCCGCTGCACGTCACTTCTGACGAACCCGGACATTTTCGTCTGTTTGTCGATGGCGAAGACATTATCGACGCGGATTACCGTCTGTTTTACGTCCACCGCGGCATGGAAAAACTGGCCGAAACCCGCATGGGCTATAACGAAGTCACGTTCCTTTCTGACCGCGTGTGCGGCATCTGCGGCTTTACCCACAGCGTGGCGTATACCTCATCGGTGGAAAATGCGATGGGGATTGTGGTGCCGGAACGCGCCCAGATGATCCGCTCAATACTGCTGGAAGTGGAACGTCTGCACAGCCATTTACTCAACCTCGGGCTGGCCTGCCATTTCGTCGGTTTCGACTCCGGCTTTATGCAGTTTTTCCGCATCCGCGAGCAGTCGATGAAGATGGCCGAAATCCTGACCGGCGCACGTAAAACCTACGGCATGAACCTGATCGGCGGGATCCGCCGCGACATCTTAAAAGACGACATGATCCAGACCATTGCGCTGGCGGGCAGCATGCGTCGTGACCTCGGTGAGCTGGTGGATATTCTGCTCAGCACGCCGAATACCGAACAGCGCAGCGTCGGCGTCGGCATTCTGGATCCGCAGGTCGCGCGTGATTTCAGTAACGTCGGCCCGATGGTGCGCGGCAGCGGCCACCGCCGCGATATGCGTCAGGATCACCCTTACGCCGGTTACGCCAAACTGCCGTTTGAGATTTGCAGCGAAACCGGCAACGACGTCTATTCCCGTCTTAAAGTCCGCATCCACGAAGTTTATAACGCCCTGAATATGATTGAGTTTGGCCTGCAAAGCCTGCCGGGCGGCCCGCTGGCAGTGGAAGGGTTTACCTATATTCCGCACCGCTTTGCCCTCGGTTTTGCCGAAGCCCCGCGCGGCGATGACATCCACTGGAGCATGACCGGCGACAACCAGAAGCTGTTCCGCTGGCGCTGCCGTGCGGCGACGTACGCCAACTGGCCAACGCTGCGTTACATGCTGCGCGGCAATACGGTGTCCGACGCACCGCTGATCATCGGCAGTCTCGATCCTTGTTATTCCTGCACCGACCGCATGACCGTGGTCGATGTGCGTAAGAAAACGACTATCGTCGTGCCTTACAAAGAGATCGAACGTTACGGCATCGAACGCAAAAATTCGCCGCTTTAAGGAATCACTTAAATCATGCTGAAACTGATTAAAAAAGTGCTGAAAACGGGCACAGCCACCGTGGGTTATCCGTTCACGCCGCTGGATCTGGCGCCGAATTTTCGCGGCAAGCCGCAGTACACCGCGCAGCAATGTATTGCCTGCGGGGCCTGCGCCAACGCCTGTCCGTCTAACGCGCTGACCATGACCACGGCGGAAGACGGCGAAACCCTGCGCTGGCAGCTGTTTTTAGGCCGCTGCATTTTCTGCGCCCGCTGCGAGGAAGTCTGCCCGACGGCGGCCATCAAACTGTCGCAGGAATTTGAACTGGCGGTATGGCGCAAAGAAGATTTGTACGAAACGGCGGATTTCCCCGTCTGCCATTGCCGTGAATGCGGAAAACCTTACGCCGTGCAAAAGGAAATCGACTTCGCGCTCAGCCTGTTGCAGGAAAGCGCCGCGCTGAGTGACCGGCAAATCAGCGATCGCCGCGTGCAGTACGAAACCTGTCCGTCATGCAAAAAGATGCACAGTCTTTCTTCCACCGACCGTATTGATATCGGCCGCCATATGACCACGGAGGCCCGTTCATGAGTCATAACCCGATTGCACCGCGCGACGAAAATGGCCTGCCGGTGCCCGTCACGCTTGACGAAAGCATCGCAAAACTGAAATCCACCCTGCTGCACAGCATCCGCCGTTCCGCCTACGTTTACCGCGTGGACTGCGGCGGCTGTAACGGCTGCGAGATTGAGATTTTCGCGGCGATTTCACCGCTGTTCGACGCCGAACGCTTTGGTATCAAAGTCGTCCCGTCGCCGCGCCACGCCGACATTCTGCTGTTCACCGGCGCGGTCACCCGCGCCATGCGTATGCCCGCACTGCGCGCATGGGATTCCGCACCGGATCCGAAAATCTGCATTTCTTACGGGGCTTGTGGCAACAGCGGCGGCATTTTCCACGACCTGTACTGCGTCTGGGGCGGCACCGACAAAATCGTGCCGGTCGACGTGTATATTCCGGGCTGCCCGCCGACACCGGCGGCCACCATTTACGGCTTCGCGATGGCGCTCGGTTTGCTGGATCAGAAAATCAAAGGCCAGCAGCACGACGAGGCCGCAGCGACTCCGGCTGAATTACTGCATCCGGAACTGCCGCAGCCGTTGCGCGTGTTACTCGACCGTGAAGCGCGCCGCATGGCCGGTTACCGTTATGGCCGTCAGATTGCCGATGAGTTTATGAATATCGTGGCCGCGCCCGGCCTGCAACCGGTGGAGCAACGCGTTTCAACCTACCTCAGCGAACGCGGCGACCTGCGTCTCAGTGAAATTGTCGGCAACCTGCAACAGATTTATCAGCAGGTTCTGCGCGGGGAGGTGCATCTGTGATGACGTCAGGAAACGACCAGCGCTACGCGCAGCATCAGCCTTTTTCCGGTCATCAGGCGGAAAGGAACAAAGTGATTTTTTACTCTCTGAGCAGCAAATTTGTCGACGAGAAAAGTGCGCAAAAACGCAGCTCGCAGAAAGTGCAAGAAGTGGTGTATTACAGCCTGGCGATCGGCCACCACCTCGGGGTGATCGACTGTCTGAAATCCCGCCTCGAATGCCCGCTTACCGGTTACCAGCAATGGGTCAGCTGCCTGCCAGAACAGGGCGAAGCTTACCGAAAACTGGCGGGCGTACAGCGTTTTGGCGAAATCAATATCGACAGCAGCCACACCCATTTACTGGCGCTTGCGCTGCGCGATGCCCGCCCGCAAATGAATGAAGAACAGCAGGGCTGGAGCGACCAGCTCATCGCCCTGCTCGGACAAATCGAAAGTGACCCCGCGATGTACCTGATGGTCAGGAGATACGATGCCTGATTCCACTTCCCGCTACGCGCTGCTGTGCGTGGGCAACAGCATGATGGGCGATGACGGCGCCGGGCCCCGGCTGGCAGAACTGTGTGCAGAAAAACCGCTCAGCGGCTGGACGGTCGTTGACGGCGGTGCCGGGCCCGAAAACGACATCGGCTATTTACGCGAGCTGCGCCCGGCGCATCTGGTGATCGTGGACGCCACCGACATGGGGCTGATGCCCGGTGAGATGCGCATTCTCGAAGAAAGCGACATCGGCGAAATGTTCATGATGACCACCCACAATTTGCCGCTGACGTTTCTCATGCAGCAGCTGCGTGAGGATATCCCGCAAATCACGTTTGTCGGCATTCAGCCGGACGTCGTCGCGTTTTATTACCCGATGAGCGACGCCGTGGAACAGGCCGTCATCCGTTTGCATCAGCTGTTACCGGCGCTGGAACAGGGCATGGGCATCGCGCCTTTTCAGGCCGAAACCGCCTGACCTTGCTGTCGACATAACTGTCGATGTGGTGACGACGCGGACATGACGTCAGTGACACGTTTCGTCATCGGAAAAAACGTTGAAAATTAACTTCATGATTTACTGCATAAAAATATAAAAACCACAAAGATGGCATGGTTTATGTATAGCAGTAGATGAAAAAAATTTACCTCCCTTAAATTACAGGCCCATAGAAATCCCCTGTGGCATTGGCATTGCAGGAAGACGGCAAGCGAAGGAGTCGCGATGAGCTGATATACGTCAGTGATTCGGGCGAGTGAACGCAGCCAACGCACCTGCGGTGTCAGGGACGACGGGGATTTGGAGAGTCATACATGAACCGGTTCATCATCGCCGATCCTAAAAAATGCATCGGCTGCCGTACCTGCGAAATTGCCTGCGTCATGGCGCACAGTGATTCTCAGGATATCTCGCTTCTCAATGCCGCCACTTTTGCCCCGCGCCTGCACGTCATTAAAGGCGTGAACCTCAGTACGCCGGTGATGTGCCGCCAGTGCGAAGACGCGCCCTGCGCCAACGTCTGCCCGAATGGCGCAATCCTGCGCACCGGCGACCACGTTCAGGTGATGCAGGAACGCTGCATCGGCTGCAAAACCTGCGTCGTCGCCTGCCCGTATGGCGCGATGGAAGTGGTCACCAAACCGATTTTCCGCCAGAACGGTGCCGCAATGGTCGCCACGTCGGACAAAGCCGAAGCGCATAAATGCGACCTGTGCCACTCCCGCGCAGAAGGCCCGGCCTGCATGGAAATCTGCCCGACCAAGGCGCTTTACGCCATCGACCGTAATCACTTACAGGAAATGAACGCAGAAAAACGCCGCCGCGCTGCGCTCGACAGCACATCTCCCCTGCTGTTTTAACTCCGGATAGAGGAAGTAATCACATGAAAAAAGTCACCACTGTCTGCCCGTATTGCGGGGCTGGCTGTAAATTGAATCTGGTTGTGGATAACGGAAAAATCATTCGCGCCGAAGCCGCCAACGGCGTCACCAACCAGGGCGAACTCTGTCTGAAAGGCTATTACGGCTGGGATTTCCTGAACGATACCAAACTGCTGACCCCGCGCCTGACGCAGCCAATGATCCGCCGTCAGAAAGGCGGAAAATTTGAAGCCGTCAGCTGGGATGAAGCCATTCGCTATACCGCGCAGCGCCTGCAAGAAATCAAACAAAAACATGGCCCGCGCGCCATCATGCACACCGGTTCTTCCCGCGGTACCGGCAACGAAACCAACTATGTGATGCAGAAATTTGCCCGTGCGGTCATCGGCACCAACAACGTCGACTGCTGCGCCCGCGTGTGTCACGGTCCGTCCGTCGCCGGTTTGCAGGCGACGCTCGGTAACGGCGCGATGAGTAACTCCATCGGCGATATCGAGAATTCAAAATGCCTGCTGGTGATCGGCTATAACTGCGCGGACTCGCACCCGATCGTCGCGCGTCGCGTGATCAAAGCCAAAGAAAAAGGCGCACAGATTATTGTCTGTGACCCGCGCCGCATCGAAACCGCGCGCATTGCCGATCAGCATCTGCAAATCAAAAATGGCTGCAACATGGCGCTGGTGAATGCATTCGCCCATGTGCTGATCGAAGAAAACCTGTATGACCACGACTACGTGGCGAAATACACCGAAGGCTTCGAGGAATACCGCAAAAACGTTGCCGATTATTCACCGGAAGCGGTCGCCGAACAGACCGGCGTTTCTGCACAGCAAATCCGTCAGGCGATGCGCACTTACGCCGCCGCCCCTTCTGCCACCATCATGTGGGGCATGGGCGTCACTCAGTTTGGTCAGGCCGTAGACGTGGTGAAAGGGCTGGCCGGACTGGCGCTGCTGACCGGTAATCTGGGCCGCGCCAACGTCGGTGTCGGGCCGGTTCGCGGACAGAATAATGTGCAAGGTGCCTGCGATATGGGCGTTCTGCCGAATGAATTCCCCGGCTATCAGGCCGTCAGCGACGCAAAAGTTCGTGCGAAATTCGCCGATGCGTGGGGCATTGACGTTAACCAGATGGACGCTGAAGTCGGCCACCGCATCACCGAAATCCCGCATCTGGCGATTGAAGGCCACGTGAAAGCCTACTACATCATGGGCGAAGATCCGTTGCAGACTGAGGCCGATTTGGGTCTGGTGCGCAAAGGCTTCGAGGCGCTGGAATTTGTCGTTGTGCAGGACATCTTCATGACCAAAACGGCGGAACAGGCCGACGTGATTCTGCCTGCCACGTCATGGGGTGAACACGGCGGCGTGTTCTCTTGTGCCGACCGCGGCTTCCAGCGTTTTGAGAAAGCCATCGAACCGAAGTACAACGTTAAACGCGACTGGGAAATCATCAGCCTGCTGGCGACAGAACTCGGTTATCCGATGCATTACAACGATAACCAGGAAATCTGGGACGAAATGCGTGAGCTGTGCCCGCTGTTCTATGGCGCAACTTACGAAAAAATGGGCGAACTCGGGCACGTTCAGTGGCCTTGTACCACCCTCGAAAGCCCGGGGACGCAGTACCTTTACGCCGATAATCGCTTTGATACACCAACCGGCAAAGGCCAGCTGTTTGCCGCACCGTGGCGCGCACCGGCAGAAGTGCCGGATGACAGTTATCCGCTGGTGCTGTGTACCGTCCGCGAAGTCGGCCACTATTCCTGCCGCTCAATGACCGGCAACTGCGCCGCGCTGCAAACGCTGGCCGACGAACCGGGCTTTGTGCAGATGCACCCGCAGGACGCCGAAGCGCTCGGCATCCGCGACCAGCAACTGGTCTGGGTCGCCTCGCGCCGTGGCAAAGTCATTTCACGCGCCAACTTCAATGAACGTATCAATATCGGCGCGGTGTACATGACCTATCAGTGGTGGATTGGTGCCTGTAACGAACTGACGCAGGATAATCTGGATCCGGTCTCCAAAACGCCGGAAACCAAGTATTGCGCCGTTAACGTTCAGCAGATTGCCGACCAGCGCTGGGCGGAAAACTACGCACAGCAAACCTACAGCGACATGAAGGCGCGCCTGCGCAGTGCCGTTGAGGATGTAATCCCGGTGGTGGAAGTTTAGTTTTTTTGCTCCTCCCCCTTCGAAGGGGGAGGAGCACACCCAAATCACCCAAAATTTCATGAGGCTGTATGTTTGATTCTCACGTGATCCGTATCTGCGGCAAGGTTCAGGGCGTCGGTTTCCGGCCTTTTATCTGGCAACTGGCGGACCGGATGCAGCTTCGCGGCGAAGTGTGTAATGACAGCGCGGGCGTGGAAATCAGACTTTTTCAGCCGGTAGATATCGACGCGTTTATCGCTCAGGTAAAACGCGAATGTCCGCCACTGGCGCGCATTGACAGCGTCAGCGTGGGTCGTTTCGACTGGCAAACTCCCCCGCCCAATTTCTCCATCACAAACAGCCGACGCCAGCAGATGAGTACCCAGGTGGTCCCCGACGCGGCGACCTGTCCGGAATGTCTGAAGGAAATCACCTGTCGCGGCGACCGCCGTTTCGACTATGCCTTTACCAACTGTACGCATTGCGGCCCGAGGTTCACCATTATCCGCGCCATGCCTTATGACCGCCCTTCCACCAGCATGGCGGAATTCATGCTGTGCCCGGCATGTTTGCAGGAATATCAAAACCCGGCCGACCGGCGCTTTCACGCACAACCGGTCGCCTGCCCGGACTGCGGGCCACAAGTGCGCGCCACGCGGCAAAACGGCAAAACGCTGGCGCAGGGAAATGCGGCGCTCAGCTACGCCGTGGCCGCGTTGCAGGCAGGTGAAATTGTTGCGATCAAAGGGCTGGGCGGTTTCCATCTGGCATGCGATGCCACACAACAGAATGCAGTTATGCGGCTGCGGGAACGCAAAAACCGCCCGTCAAAACCGCTGGCGGTAATGCTGCCGGATATGAGCTGGCTGACGCAATGCGGTGACGACAGCCCGCAGTTTGCGTTGCGCGAACTGCTGAGTTCGCCTGCCGCGCCGATTGTGCTGACGGCAAAAAGCGCCACGTCGCCTTTGTGCGCAGCGGTTGCACCGGAGCTGGATGAAGTCGGGCTGATGCTGCCGTTTACGCCGTTGCATCATTTGCTGATGCAGGCCTGCGGCACGCCGCTGGTGATGACGTCGGGGAATGCGGCGGGGCGAGCGCCGGTTTTAAATAATGACGATGCACTTCGTCAGCTCGGCAAAATTGCCGACGTCTTTCTGTTGCATAACCGCGACATCGTTCAGCGCGCCGACGATTCGCTGGTTCGCCTGACACCGCAGGGCACCGAAGTTCTGCGCCGTGCGCGGGGCTTTGTGCCGGACGCGCTGCCGCTGCCCGCCGGTTTCAACACCCAGCCGCCGGTGCTGGCGCTGGGCGGCGACCTCAAAAATACGTTTTGTCTGGTACGCGGCAATCAGGCCATTCTCAGCGCGCATTTCGGATCGCTGGCTGACGGCGATATTGCCCGCCAGCAACAGCAGGCCATTGAGCATTTCCAGCAGCTTTATGAATGCACGCCGGTGGCGATTGCCCGCGATGCGCATCCTGCATATGTCAGCCACGTTCAGGCCGAAAGCCACGGATTACGGGTCGTTGACGTATTTCACCATCACGCGCATCTCGCGGCGTGTCTGGCAGAAAACGGCTGGCCGCTGGACGGTGGCAAAGTCATCGGGCTGGCGCTGGACGGGTTGGGTTACGGCATTCCGGCAGGCAAAACCGGCGCGCTGTGGGGCGGTGAATGTTTGCAGGTGGATTATCTGCATTGCGAACATTTAGGGGGGTTACCCGCCGTAGCGCTGCCCGGCGGCGACCGCGCGGCGCGTGAACCTTGGCGCAATTTGCTGGCGCAATGGCAGGCTTTCGTGCCCGGCTGGCAGCCGCTGCCCGAAGCGCGCGTGCTGGATGAACATCCGTGGCTGCCGCTGTCGAAAGCCATCGCCGCCGGAGTGAATTCGCCGCTGGCGTCTTCCTGCGGGCGACTGTTTGATGCCGTCGCAGCCGCCCTCGGCTGCGCACCGGCGCAACTGAGCTGGGAAGGCGAAGCCGCCTGCCGGCTTGAAGCGCTGGCTCACCGCGCGGAAGGCATTTCGCATCCGGTTACGCTCCCGCTGTGCCATACATCCGGTGGCGTTTTTCTGGATTTAGCCACTTTCTGGCGGCAGTGGCTCGGATGGCAGGCTCCGCCTGCCGCACGGGCTTTCGCTTTTCATGACGCACTGGCGCAGGGTTTTGCCGCCCTCGCCCGTTTTCATTGTGCCCGCACCGGTATCCGTACCGTCGCGCTCGGCGGCGGTGTTTTGCATAACCGCCTGCTGCGCCAGCGTTTGCACCATCATCTGTCGCCCTTGCGGGTGCTGATGCCGCAAAACATTCCGGCCGGTGACGGCGGGCTGGCGCTGGGTCAGGCCGTGGTCGCCTGTGCGCGCCTTCAGTTCTCTTCTTTTATTTCTGCTTCTGTTTCAGCTTCTGTTGCAACTTCTTTATCAAAACAATAAGGATCCCCATGATTAGCCGTGACATTTTCCACACACATCGCCGCGCTTCCTGGCTTTTAACCGGTCTGGTGGCTATTAATTTACTGGCCTGGGCCTGGGCATTTCTGGTGTTTCGCCATCATGCGGCACTGATGGCGGCGGCGTTGCTGGCTTACGGCTATGGCCTGCGGCACGCGGTCGATGCGGATCACATCGCGGCTATCGATAACGTGACCCGCAAGCTGATGCAGCAGGGTCAGCGGCCGGTGGCGGTCGGGGCATTTTTCTCACTCGGGCATTCCAGCATTGTGGTGCTGGCCTGCGTGGCGATCGCCGCCACATCACTGGTTTTCGGCAATAAAATCGGCTGGCTGCATGATTATGGCAGCACCATCGGCACGCTGGTTTCTGCACTGTTTTTACTGATGATGGCGCTGCTGAATGCGCTGATTCTGCGGGACGTATATCGCCGTTTTCAGAAAGTAAAACAGGGGCAGACTTTCACGGATAAAGAAGAGCTGAATCAGGTTCAGGGCGGCATCATGAGCCGGATTTTCAGTTTCGCGTTTAATCTGGTGAATAAAAGCTGGCAGATGTATCTGGTCGGATTTTTGTTCGGGCTGGGGTTTGATACCGCCACGGAAATCGGTCTGCTGGGCATTTCCGTGGCGGGCGCGTCTTCCGGCATGTCCGTCTGGAGTATTTTGATTTTTCCGGCACTGTTCGCCAGCGGCATGGCGCTCATCGACTCGCTCGACAATTTTGTCATGGTGGGCGCGTACGGCTGGGCGTTTGATAAACCGGTTCGCAAGCTCTATTACAATATGACCATTACGGCCACCAGCGTATTTATCGCCCTGTTTATCGGCGGCCTGGAAGCGCTCGGGCTGATGGCGGACAAGCTGGATTTGCACGGCGCATTCTGGCGCGTTGTCGGAGAACTCAATGACAATATGGGCAGCGTCGGGTATGCCGCCGTGGCAATTTTTGTGGTGTTCTGGGGCATTTCCGCCCTCAATTATCGCCGCAAAGGCTACGACAGTCTGGCGGTCTGACCCGTTTAAACACCGTCTGCTTTATACGTTAACGGCTATGCGTCATTGGGCAGCGTCAGCTGTTTTTCCAGCCGCAGTTTATCGCCATCCGTAACCGTAATCATGATTTGCGTTTTCCCGCCGGGTCTGACGGCAAAACGCATTTGCCCGAGCGGCTGCGCCTGGCTGGCGGAGAGATTCATGTTCTGGCTCTGGCGGCTGGTGCTGGTTCCGGCGGTGCTTTCCTGCGAAACGGACACAGCCACCTGACAGGCGCAGGCTTTAGTGAGGCTGACCATCGGCGTTACGGTGTAGGTTTGGGCGTCATTATGGGTGTCGAACCAGAGCTGGTTGGACATCACGGCGGCAATCAGAAGTAAGTGCATGACATTTATCCTCTGGATCCAGTCGAAAAAAAAACAGGGCTCGTGCCCTGTTTTTATAGCACCTCCCCCGTGAAAGAGAGAGGAGACGATCAGTTCTGGTTGGCGTAAGCCAGGTTACCCGTACCGACCTGGGTAATGCTGGTCAAAGTGCCGTTAGCACCTTGTGAAGCCTGAGCGTAGTTGCCTGAACCATTCTGGGAAACCAGAATTTTACTGGCGTTAGCGCTCTGAGATGCATTGGTGGTGTTGTAATCACCTTTCTGCACGACGCTGAGCAGGCTACCGTCGCCGGTCTGATTGGTGCTGGCAGTATTTCTGTAACCATTCTGGTCAATACTGGTCAGAGATTTTTGCGCACCAGCCTGAGTGGCATTTGCCAGGTTAGACGTCCCCTGTTGGTAAATCTGAATTTCAGAATTCCACTGGGTGGCCGTGAATGTCGGCACCGTTGACGGTGGATTTGACGGAGGTGGATTGCCATGATCATTACCACCACCGTGGCTATTACCTGCAAATGCACTGCCACTGACGACTAAAGCGGAGACTGCCACAATTTTCCAAAGTTTCATGATGCTACCCCATTGGTTTAATATCGGATGTCATGTCATAAGAACGTATGTTTGTTAATGCTGTGTCACTCTAATCGCCATTCCTGACGAGTTTTGTACGACACCGCTGCTCTGGTTCGTACCATTCTGGCGAATTTCCGTCACACTCCGGCCTTTTTGCAGAATGTAAGCCGTATTGCCAAAATTTTGTTGCGTAATGGATGCATCCCCGCCGCCGCTTTGCGATATGTAGGCAAAATTATCGCTGCCGCTTTGGGAAATATCAGCGTTATTCCCATTACCTCTCTGATTTACCACTGCGGTATTTTCTGTACCTATCTGACGAATAACGCTTGAACTGCCGGAACCCGTCTGATTCGTATAGGCCGCATTACTGTTACCGTTCTGGTAAATCGTTGATGAATTCCCTGATGAATTTCTCGCGCCAGCAAAATACTGATCCGGACTGTCAGAATTTAAATCTGAGTAACCCATGTCAGATTGTTGTGCGTGAACGACCCAGGATATGGAAAGTAACGCCAGGGTCAGTAATGTCTTCTTCATTTCGTCACCTTTTTAAACCCGACGCCGGATAATTAGCTCGCCGGTTTTATTGCTGCTGACGAATTGATTATGGAGTTTCATCCGAATAAGAAACTCACCCGCACGTCGTATTTTAATTATCAGCTTCATCAAAAAGTATGAGGATGCACTTCTCATGCGGATTGACCAGAATATTTCAGTAAAAGGTCAGCGTGGCTAATCTACCCCATAGCATTAATCCTAAAGTGCTAAAAAATAGCCGTTCAAATAATCACACAAATGCAACTATTCTTAATAAAATACTGACACGCATTCGGCCATAAAGGAGATCTTTCGCACATTTCCACCCCTTAACATTGCCGGCCTGCCCCTTCTCACCGTGCGTCATACCGTTTTCTCTGCCTGTAAAAGGGCTTTAGTGAAGCCTCACCTAAGCTAAATCGAATGTATGAGAGGCTGATGTTGGCTTTATTTACGATGAATCATGCAGACCATTGCTGTTTCCGGAAGGATATTTGCGTTAAGTAATCCTTAAATTCGCAGTCTTAACAAGGGTGAACGTTAAGATTATGTAAGCGCCTTACTTAAATTCCCTTTAAGCTGGGCGCGGGTAAATTAACGCAATACATTAGGAAAATTTTATACATTTCGAGTTACATTTTGAAACATAAATAAGCCTTGCGTAAGGGAAACCAAAAGCTAAATTGAGTCTGTACCGCACATAAAACGACCTGAAATATTATGTGCCTCAGGTTGCGTATATTTGCAGTTTTCAGATATACACAGCAAACATACAGCTATAGATTTAGCAAAATAAAATCACAGTCTATTTCCTGCCTGTTTTAATTATCAGGTATTGGCCGGCTGTGGCGATAATAAATCAGGGCAGGGTTTCATTATGAGTAATGAAGCAGCAATCAATAATAATATTCTTTTATTAGTGACCAAACCATCATTACAAGCCAGTGCTTTATTGCAGCAATTAAAACAACAACTTTACGTTAATACCCGGTTGCACAATATTCATAAGTCTCTGGAGGATCAGTATCTTCAGGAGACGTTAATTCTCTTCGATATGATGGAGGCGGACCGCCGGACCATTGAATCCTGGCAGTCCGCCATTAACCGGTATCACAGCAGCGTGAAGTTACTGCTGCTGAATACGCCCGATAATTATCATTTCCGTGAAATCGAAACCTGGCCACGGATCAGCGCCGTTTTTTATCTTTCGACCGATGAAGAGCATCTGGTGGAAGGTATCAGAAGCGTGATCCGCGGGGAATGCTATTTCTCTCAGGGGTTCGCCAGCTATCTGATCAATCAGTCCGGCGCTTTCCGCCATCTTCACAGTGAAGACACCGGCCTGACCCACCGTGAAAAAGAGATCCTGAATAAGTTACGTGTCGGCGCGTCGAACACGGAAATCGCACGTCTGCTGTTTATCAGCGAGAACACCGTCAAAACGCATCTTTATAATTTATTTAGGAAAATTTCCGTCAAGAACCGTACTCAGGCGGCTTCCTGGGCTAACGACAATCTCAAGCGCTGACATCATGACTCCTTGTATGAAATCGTTCTGGCTCTGGCTGGCGCTGCTTTGTGCTACCTGCGTGCATGTCCAGGCCGCTGATGTACGGGATCCGGGGTTGATTACCGACCGCACGGTGACGTCGGTGGGCCACGATTTTTACCGTGGTTTTACCGACCGCTGGGATCAGAACTACCCGGAAACGATCACTATTTCAGAAAGACCCAGCGCCCGCTGGGGCAGTTGGATCACCATAAAAATAGGTCAGGACACCTTGTATCAGACTCTGCTGTTTCCGAACCGTCGCAATTTTAATAAGGACATCGATACCGCCATTGCCGGGGTCACGGAAGCCTTATCACGGCGGCAGCTAGACAAAGCACTACTTGGTACCGGGGATCTTGCCCATGACGAATTTTAATGCACAGCCTCTTTTAAGGAGAGCATCGTGAATATTCCAGTCTCTGTCCCGCGTTCGGTGATGCTGCTGGCATTGCTGACAGCGTCCCCGTTGTCCTGGGGCGGCAATATGGTTTTCCAGTTCATCAACCCGAATTTCGGCGGCAACCCGAATAATGGCGCGTTTCTGCTCAATGAGGCGCAGGCGCAAAACTCGTATAAAGACCCCGATGCGTATGATTTCGGCACGTCCAGTACTTCAGCGCTGGATAACTTTACCGCATCTATCCAGTCGCAATTACTGGGCAGTCTGATGGGTAACGTGAATCAGGGGAAACCGGGGCGGCTGGTGACACAGGACTTTATTGTGGATATCCAGAATACCGACGGGCAGCTGGTGATGAATGTCACCGACCGCAAAACCGGCAAAATTTCCACTATTCAGGTTCAGGGTTTGTCTGCAACGACTAACTGATTCCGATGACCAATAAAAACAGGAACAACATCATGCGCAGCTATTTATTACTCATCGCAGTTTTTGTGCTGAGCGGGTGCCTCACAGCAGCACCGAAAGAAGCCGCCAAACCCACGTTATTGCCGAGAGCACAAAGTTATACGGATCTGACACATCTCCCGTCACCACAAGGGCGAATTTTTGTCTCGGTTTACAATATTCAGGATGAAACGGGCCAGTTCAAACCATATCCCGCGAGTAACTTCTCGACGGCGGTGCCGCAGAGCGCCACGGCGATGCTGGTTTCCGCATTGAAAGATTCGAAATGGTTTATTCCTCTGGAACGTCAGGGCCTGCAAAACCTGCTCAATGAACGCAAAATTATCCGTGCTGCACAGGATAACGGCAGCGTCGCTATCAATAACCAGCGCCCGCTGTCCTCTCTGGTGGCCGCGAATATCCTGATTGAAGGCTCGATCATTGGCTATGAAAGCAATGTGAAATCAGGCGGGATCGGGGCACGTTATTTCGGTATCGGCGCCAGCACGCAATATCAGCTGGATCAGATTGCGGTGAACCTGCGTGCGGTCGACGTCAATACCGGGGAAGTGTTGTCATCGGTAAATACCAGCAAAACGATTCTGTCGTATGAAGTGCAGGCCGGGGTGTTCCGCTTTATCGATTACCAGCGCCTGCTGGAAGGCGAACTCGGTTACACCACCAACGAACCGGTGATGCTGTGCCTGATGTCGGCCATTGAGTCGGGTGTGATTTATCTGGTGAATGACGGTATCGACCGCAATCTGTGGCAGTTGCAGAATCCTTCGGATATCAATTCTCCGATCCTGCAACGCTACAAAAACAGCGTTGTCCCTACCGATTCCTGATGTCGGTGGTTGGCGAAGGGAAGTGGTTGGTTGAAGCCACTTCCCTTCTTTTTTTAAGATGCTTCAGCTTTCACTGTCTGCCGGTAATTGCTGACGCGCTTTTTGTCCTCAAGATTAAAATCCGGATCCAGATAAATACTGACCCGTTTTATCAGCAAATCCTCGAACACAAACACCGTGCAGAAATGATGGCGCCCCGCTTCGGACGTCGGCCAGCGGTCGCCGTTTTGCATCACGCCGCGCATCTGTCCTTCCAGCACAATCGTGTCGCCATCACTCAGAAAGGCGAAAGCATCCTGAATATGCTGAATTTTGTCTATCTCCAGCGCAAAGCGTTTACCCAGTTCTCCCAATGACGATTTACCCTGGGCGGTACCAAATTTCGGGAAGAACAGCACGACGTCTTCGGCAAAGAGATCTAACAATGAAGCATCAGCCTGATCCAGTTTGGCGTAGAAATTCTTAACGATTTCAATGCGTTTTTCTTTCAGTTCGTGTTCAGCCATTTTCACCTCGAAATTCTCCATCCAATATTTAAGCCTAGTGACTGCCGCTGATTTTGCCAGTTATGCGGTGAAGCTCACAAAATTGCCGGCACCGTCCGGAGAAGAGTTTTCTGCACTCAGCCGCGGAATTCTCTACACTGGCAAGAATTTTCTGATCATGTCCTCTTACACTTTGGAGAGTCACGGATGCCTCAGTTCAACCGGGCAGGCAGCGCAATGCCCCCTGTTCCTTCGCCCGCACGTGCTTTTATCATGGCGATATGCCTGTTGCAGGGCCTGCTGCTGTATTTCTTTTTCTCTGCCCCGGAAACACCTGCGCTAATTCGCCTTACGCATAATATCTACGGGCAAACTATGGCACTGGTATTACCGGTACTGATTTCGCTGTCGGTCACGCGGCTGAAAGACGGCCGGTTCTGGGCAAGTATTGTCGTCTTCACCCTGCTGCTGGCCGGGCTGGCGGCGTGGGCAAAAAGTAATATTTTTGGAAATATGACGGACAGCATTCTTGTTCCGTTCCAGCTGTCACTGGGGTTGCTGACGTTCTTTATTTTGCCGTGGCTTCAGGTTCAGGCTTTCCCGCCGGAGACGCGCTACCGCTACATCCATATGGCGGTCTGTTACAGCCAGAATATCCTGTGCGTGATGCTAACCGTGCTGCTGATGCTGCTGGCCGTTGCGGTGGTCGCGCTGTGGGCGGCGCTGTTCCGGCTGATTGGCATCGAGTACTTCCACCAGCTGTTTTACGATACGCCGCTGGTCGGCTGGCTGCTTTACGGCGTGCTGCTGGGCATCAGTATTGTCACCTGCCGCACCCAGCCTTCGCTGATGAACACGACGCGCAACATCATCCGTTTTATCCTGAAAGGTCTGTTGCCGCTGGTGGCGTTTATCGCGCTGATTTTCCTGTTTGCGCTGCCGTTTACCGGCCTGAACGCGCTGTCTCAGGCGTGGTCGGCAGCAAGTCTGCTGACCACCATGGCGCTGAGCGTGCTGATCCTGGTGAATGTGGTGCGGGAAACGGACAGTCCGGTGAAGCCGTATCCGCGCGCCATCCGCCTGATGGTCAACGCCGCGATTTTGCTGCTGCCGGTGTATGCCGCGCTGGCGCTGTATGCCACCGGTCTGCGCGTCTCGCAGTACGGCTGGACGCCGTCGCGGATCTGGGCGATGCAGATTATTGTCGTCACGCTGATTGCGTCGGTTTGCTACAGTTTTTCCGTTATCGATAAGCGCCCGGACTGGCTGCCGCGCATTACGCAGTTCAACAAACCGCTGTCGCTGCTGGTGGTTTTGCTGGTGATTGCCTGTAACAGTCCGCTGCTGGATCCTTACCGCATCAGCGTGAATAACCAGATTGCGCGGCTGGACAGCGGGAAAACGCAGGCTAAAGATCTCTCGCTGAATCTGCTGCGTTTCGACACTGGTCGCCGGGGGAATGAGGCGCTGGAGAAGCTCCGGGAGAATCCGGCGTTCACCAGCGATCCGCGTTTACAGGCGTCATTGAAAAACATGCTGGCGCAAACTTCCCGCTGGGGGGCTTACAGCGTTAAAGAGGCTGAGAACGCCGCGAAAAACTACCGCATTGAAGACGCGAAAAAACAGATCCTGCTGGCCAAAGGCGCATCGCAGCCGGATGACTCCTGGTGGAAAAGCCTGCCAGAGCTGGAGAATTACCGCAGTACGCTGCGCGATTGTCTGAGCCTGGAAGGCGCGTGCATCATCAATACGCTGGATCTGAACAACGATAAGCAGAAAGAAATTTTCTTCTGTAATACGTTTGATGCGCCGTCCATCAACTGCCGGATTTTCGCCCGTCAGGCCGGCAAATGGGCACAAACCGGAGAGCTTTATCTGTATGAAGGGAAGGATAAAGACACCCTGATTCAGGCGCTGCGCAACGGTGAGGTCAGGCCTGTACAACGGAAATGGGCAGACGTGCAGATCGACGGCAAGCGTCGGGTGATCCACTACAACAGCGATAACGACTGATTGATTTCTTCTCCGGCAGACGCCCTGCCGGAGAAGCTTCCCGCCTCTGAATTCCCCCGGACTATTTCCCCGGCAACATCCGTGTAAAGGTATCGTCTTTACGAAAATAGTGATGATAAATCGCCGCCACCGCGTGTAAGCCAATCAGGTAATACCCGCAGTTCGCCAGGAATTCATGGGCCGTGCGCACCGTGCGGCGCGCGGAAGGATCCGGCGAGATAAACTGCGGCACCTGCCAGCCAAATAAAACCCAGTCGCGCCCGCCAAATTCCAGCGTCAGCACGCCGAGTACCGGCAGCGAAAGAAACAGCAGATACAAAACACCGTGAACGGCGTGGGACGTCGCAATCTGCCATCGCGGCAGCGGCGGCGTGATGGCCGGTGTGGTATTTCGCGTGCGCAGAAAAATGCGCACCCACATGAGAAGCCAGACACAAATCCCGAAGTTGAAATGCAGCAATCGCACCAGCGGCTGATTATCCTCAGGGAAATAATCACGGGTCAGCATGGCGGCGTAGGTCAGAATAATCATCAGTAACGTCGCCCAGTGCAGGCTTATCTGGGAAAGCGAGTAACGGGTTTTCATAAATCGTTTCCTGTCCGGAGATAAGTATCAGGGAACCATCAGCACGAAAAATGAGTATAGGAAATAAATACGCAGACTTTATGAAGACCGCAGGACTCACCCTTCCGGTCATTATGACGGGAAAAGTGAATAATCTGACGGGATATGTCATTCTGCCGGAAGCACATCGCGATAGAATCTCTCCATACCCCAGTCCAATGACATGCAGAGGATTTTCCAATGAAATTGATCAGTCAGAATTTTGAGAACGGCGCACCGATGCCGGGCGAACTGGCATTTGCCGTTCAGGATGCACAAAACCACCTGGCGCTTTCCTCCAACCGTAACCCGCATTTAGCCTGGAGCGACGTACCGGAAAACACCCGTTCGTTTGCGCTGGTTTGTGTGGATCCGCATGTGCCGAGCCGTCCGGACGACGTGAATCAGGAAGGCAAAGTGGTTTCCGCATCATTGCCGCGTATCGATCTGTTCCACTGGCTGCTGGTGAATATTCCTGCTGATACCCGTGAGATTGCCGAAGGCAGCCACAGCGACAGCGTAACGCCAAAAGGTAAACCGGCGTTGCCCGCTGAAGCCGGAATCCGTCATGGCATCAACGGTTATACCGCGTGGTTTGGCGACGACGAAAATATGGGCGGCGATTATTACGGTTACGACGGTGCCTGCCCGCCGTGGAATGATGAAATTGCGCACGACTACGTGTTTACGCTGTATGCGCTGGATATTCCTTCACTGGAATTGCAGGATAAATTCTACGGCCCGGATGTGCTGGCCGCCATTGAAGGCCACGTTCTGGCGCAGGCCAGCCTGACCGGTACTTACACCTTAAATCCGGACGTGAAGTAAAGCCCGGCGGCAGGAGATACTATGCCCTCTGAAGGTCGCAGCAATGCAGGGAATCTTCTGCCAAACCAACTGCCGGTCATCCACGACCGGCTTTTTTCGCTGGCGCTGCCTTATCTGCAACAGCCGCATCAGGTGTCCAGTTTCCGGTTTTTCGAGCCATCGCTGCTGCGGGTGAATTCCGGGCAACTGACGCTGAGTCATGAGCACGACGCGCCGGTGAAGCTGGGGAACACGCCGCATCTGATGGTGATTTCGCAACATACGCAGGCGCACGTCAGCAAAACCGTCAGTGCGGAAAGCGGGATTTTCTCGTCGCTGTTTCTCGGATTTTCGCCTGCGCTGATCGCCGGGTTTTACCGCGATAATGCCCCGCTTCTGGCGCCGCTTACGCCGCTTAACGGCTTTCAGATCGTACCGCCGGACGATGAATTACAGGAAACGCTGGATTATTGTCTGCACGGTCTGAAAAATCCGGCCAGCACGGCGGTGCAGCAAAACCGTCTGACCGGCGTACTGATCGCGCTGGCGGAGCGCGGAATTTTATTCATGCCGCGCGCCGGTGAACCGCTGGGCACCCGGCTGACCACGCTGCTGGCTTCCGCGCCGGAATTTGCCTGGACCGCCGCCAGCGCCAGCCAGCAACTGGCTATGAGTGAAGCCACGCTGCGGCGGCGGCTGGTGGAAGAGCAAATCAGCTTCCGGACATTGTTGCAGGATATCCGCATGCATCACGCCATGACCCTGCTGCAAACCACGCGCTGGAGCCTGTCACAAATCGCCGATGCGTGCGGCTATCGCGCCAGTTCGCGGTTTTCCCTGCGTTTTCGCGAGCGGTTTGGCTGTTCACCTGCTGACATCCGTTAAACAAAGAGTCGTGAATAAAAACCCGTGAATAAAAAAAGCCAGTCACCTCAGATGACTGGCTTTTATGCTTTTGGTTTTCAGTACTTTTAAAAACTATTCCGATTCAGCGGCCGGTTCGTTACCGGCTTTTTTCGGTGTCAGCAGGCCATCGGCGCGGAACATCGCTTTAATGCCGCGCACCGCCTGACGGATGCGATCCTGATTTTCGATTAAGGCGAAACGCACATGGGTATCGCCGTAATCACCGAAACCAATGCCCGGCGACACGCAGACTTTCGCATCCGCCAGCAGGCGTTTGGCGAATTCCAGCGAGCCTAGATGGGCATACACAGGCGGGATTTTCGCCCAGACGTACATCGACGCTTTCGGATTTTCCACCATCCAACCCGCCTCGTGCAGCCCGCGCACCAGCACGTTTCGGCGCTGACGATATTGTTCGGCAATGTCTTTCACGCACTGCTGATCGCCTTCCAGCGCCGCAATCGCCGCCACCTGCAACGGGGTAAATGTGCCGTAATCGTGATAACTCTTGATTCGCGCCAGCGCGCTGACCAGCTCAGGATTGCCGACCATAAAGCCGATACGCCAACCCGCCATGTTGTAGCTTTTGGACAGCGTGAAGAATTCCACCGCGATATCTTTTGCGCCCGGCACCTGCATGATCGACGGCGCTTTCCAGCCGTCATACACGATATCGGCATACGCCAGATCGTGGATCACCAGTACGTTGTACTGTTTTGCCAGCGCCACCACGCGCTCGAAGAAATCAAGTTCCACGCATTGCGCCGTCGGGTTCGACGGGAAACCAAGGATCATCATTTTCGGACGCGGAATGGTTTCGCGAATGGCTTTTTCCAGCTCGGCAAAGAAATCCACACCTTCCGCCAGCGGCACGGAGCGCACCTGCGCACCGGCAATCACTGCACCGTAGATGTGGATCGGATAACTTGGGTTTGGCACCAGAACGGTATCACCGTGATCGAGCGTTGCCAGCATCAGATGCGCCAGCCCTTCTTTCGACCCGATGGTAACGATAGCTTCGCTTTCCGGATCGATTTCAACCTGATAGCGGTCGGCATACCAGCGGGAAATCGCCCGGCGAAGACGCGGAATGCCGCGGGATGTCGAGTAACCGTGCGTGTCTTCACGCTGCGCAACCTGCACCAGTTTTTCCACGATGTGTGGCGGTGTCGGGCCGTCAGGATTCCCCATACTGAAATCGATGATGTCCTCGCCACGATGGCGTGCGGCCATTTTCAGCTCAGCAGTAATGTTGAAAACATAAGGGGGAAGACGATCAATACGTGAAAAACGACGGGGTGAACTGGAATCAGCCATAATTTCCTCTGGGATACGTAAGCGCCCGGACCGTCCGAGCGACGCTGGCCGCGTTGCGGCCTTCAACGAACATATCGCAGAGGAAAAAATCTGTCGAGAGATTGAGCAACATTTTTTTAACTACGGGGATTTATCACTCAGCGCGCGTATCGCTGGCAAGCAGCCCCAGCAGCCAGTCGTTTTTCCAGTCGTCGCCAATGCGGTAGCTGTCACGCAGCCTGCCTTCATACTGAAAACCGCATTTCTCCAGCACCCGTCGCGATGCGTCGTTACCTTCCAGCACGTTGGCCTGCAAACGGTGGAATCCGCACTGGTCGAAAGCAAAATTTAATACTTCGCGTAATGACTCGACCGCATAGCCTTTGCGCTGATGTTCCGGTGCCAGAATAAAGCCCACTTCCGCCTGCTGATACGGACGCCAGTCGGGGAAAAATCCGGTCAGCCCCACCGCCGCGCCGGTTTCTTTTTCGCGGATCAGCAGGCAGAGCCAGAAATCGCAGTAGCGATCCCAGTTGCCAAGACGCTGCTCAAAACGGCTGTGAACCTGCGCGGGCGTTTCGATATCGCCGATAAAACGCATGACTTCCGGCGTCTGGTACAACCGCAAAAAGAACGCCCAGTCGTCAGTCTGGATTGGCTGCATGATAAGCCGCGGCGTTGATAACGAGATCATTTCTGGCTGTTCTCCATTTTTAGTTAGCATTCTGGACCTGAACCGGACCGCATTCCGTCCTTTGGTGGTGAATCTCTGACCTTTTATTTATAATAACGGTTGAATCCATTTGGCACAGATATGTATTACTGTGCAGAGAAATCACCATGCCTCACATGTTTGATATGCTGCTGGCGGTCTTTGACCGTGCGGCGCTGATGCTCATCTGTCTGTTCTTCCTCACGCGTACCCCGCTGTTCCGTAAATTGCTGCACAAAGAAAATGATAACCATACGGCGCTGGAACTGGCGGCGGTGACCGCGATTTTCTCGCTGTTTGCGATTTTCGGCACACTTTCGGGGATTAACGTTGAAGGCTCGCTGATTAACGTGCGGACCATCGCCATCATGTCCGGCGGCATTCTGTTCGGCCCGTGGGTCGGTATTATTACCGGCGTGATTTCGGGTACTCACCGTTTTCTTATCGACATTCACGGGCCGACGTCCATTCCGTGTCTGATCACCAGTATTACCGCCGGTTTTCTTTCTGGCTATATCAATAAAAAAGTCAAAAAAGCGCTGCACTGGAAAGTCGGTATTCTGGCCGGCATGCTGTGCGAAACGCTGACGATGATCCTGATTTTGCTGATGGCCCGCCCGTTTTCACTCGGGCTGGATATCGTGATGAATATCGCCGCGCCGCTGATCCTTGGTGCCAGCTCGATTGGTCTTATCGTGATTTTGGTGCAAAGCGTCGAGGATGAAAAAGAGGTGATTGCCGCCCGGCAGGCGCGGCTGGCGCTGGATATTGCCAATAAAACGCTGCCCTACTTCAGGAATATCAATGCTGAATCGTTAGACAGCATCTGCCGGATTATCCGCGATGATATCGACGCCGATGCCGTCGCCATTACCGATACCAGAAATATTCTTGCCTACGTCGGCACGGGCGCGGAAGAATACAATATCGGCCACGAAGCGCTCAGCGAGATGACCAAGGCCACGCTGGAAAGCGGCCAGATTACCGTCAAAAATAACGATGAGATGCACCGCACGCCACAAATTCACTCGCTGATTATTATCCCGCTGTGGGAAAAAGGCGAAGTGACCGGTTCCCTGAAAATCTATTATTGCGATCCGCACCGCATAACCTATTCGCTGAAAGTCATGGCGATCGGGCTGTCGCAAATTATGTCGACGCAGATGGAAGTTTCGCGCACCGAGCAGCTGCGTGAAATGGCGAATAAAGCTGAAATGCGCGCCCTGCAAAGTAAAATTAACCCGCACTTTCTGTTTAATGCGCTGAATGCCATTTCGTCTTCAATACGCGCCCGCCCTGACGTCGCGCGGCAGCTGATCATCAATCTTTCCCGCTATTTGCGTTATAACCTGGAACTGAATGATGAGCTGATTGATCTGCGCAAGGAACTGCATCAGGTGCAGGATTACATCGCCATCGAGCAGGCGCGGTTTGGCAGCAAGCTGACGGTGATTTATGACATTGACGACGATATTTCGGTGAAAATCCCCAGCCTGCTGATCCAGCCGCTGGTGGAGAATGCTATCGTCCACGGGATCCAGAAGTGCAGCGGGAAAGGTGTGGTGGTGATTTCAGTAAAACATCAGCCCGACGGCGTGAAGGTTTCAGTGAAAGACACCGGCCACGGCATCAATCAGGAAACCATTGACCGCGTTGAGCGCAACGAAATGCCGGGCAATAAAATCGGCCTGCTGAATGTGCATCACCGCGTTTCGTTGTTGTACGGTCAGGGGCTGACAATCCGCCGCCTTGAACCGGGGACAGATATTTCATTTTTAATTACCAGGGCCTCTTCCCCTGTGGCAAATGCCCCTGAGAGCAAAATAGCCTGAAGCGGAAGAACCGTGCAGTCACTGTTCGCTAATTATCATTTTTTTGAAGCATTTAACCTGCCGCCCGCGTTTCGGGCGAATGCATCGGGGAATATTCCATGAAAGCCATTATCGTCGAAGATGAAATACCGGCTCAGGAAGAACTGAGTTATCTGATTAACACGCACAGCAACATCAAAATTGAAGCGATATTCGATGACGGGCTGGATGTGCTGAAATATCTGCAAACCCATGAAGTCGATGCGATTTTCCTCGATATCAGCATTCCTTCGCTCGACGGTGTTTTGCTGGCGCAAAATATCAGTAAGTTTGCGCATAAACCTTACATTGTGTTTATCACAGCCTACAAAGAACACGCCGCGGAAGCCTTTGAAATCGAAGCGTTTGACTACATTCTCAAGCCTTATCACGAATCCCGCATCGTCACGATGCTGCAAAAACTCGAATCGCATTTCCAGCGCGACAGCCAGGATAAGCAGGAAGCTTCCGCGCCCGCGCCGAGTAACGCGCCGCGCGTCAGCCACAGCATTAATCTCATCAAAGATGAGCGCATTATCGTGACGGACATTAACGATATTTATTACGCAGCCGCGCAGGAAAAGGTGACGCAGGTGTATACCCGCAAAGAAGAATTCACCATGCCGATGAATATCACGGAACTGTGCAACCGCCTGCCGGAGGAGCATTTTTTCCGCTGCCACCGTTCGTATTGCGTGAATTTGTCGAAAATCCGCGAGATTGTGCCGTGGTTTAACAACACCTACATTTTGCGGTTAAGCGATCTGGATTTCGAAGTGCCGGTCAGCCGGAGCAAGGTGAAGGAATTCAGGCAGTTAATGCGGTTCTGATGCAGGACAGGGCATTTTTGAGGCGGAGGAAGTGCTCTGTCACTCTCTGAATCTGAATTATTACAAAAATGTCATCAACCCGTCATCTTGGGGTTAGTCAGTAAAAAGTAGACTTTGTTTCGTCAAGGCAGAGGATATTTTGTACTTTCTCATGTCTGTGATGAGGAAAACAAAAAATATAACTCTGCAAAATATTCTGCGTTATTAACAAATAACCTTGAGTTCAAAAGGACGAACATATGTTTAAAAAGAAATTATTACTCGCCGGTATTATCAATGCCCTGTGTCTGACATCTGCTTTAGCAGCAAATCCTCTCAGCGTCCATGTTTTAAACCTGCAAAACGGCCTGCCATCTGAAGGCGTAAGCGTATCGCTCGAGAAGCAGGAAGGTAACAAATGGGTGCAGCTAAGCAGCGGGGTAACTAATGAACAGGGAAGAATTCCTGCACTGTATCCCAATGAAAATGTGATGGAAAAAGGCAATTATAGGGTGACGTTTAAAACCGGAGAATGGTTTGAAAAGCATCATACCGCTTCTTTTTTCCCGGAGATCCCTGTTATTTTTAAAGCGGATGGCTCAGTGCCTCACTATCACATTCCTCTGCTTGTCAGTCCTTACGGTTTCTCGACTTATCGCGGGAATTAATAACAGAAAAGAAATAACGATTATCCAGGCTCTCCCTTCACAAGGGAGAGCCTGGATAGCATTAAATCGTCAAACCAATCGACTGACGCAGATAGGCACCTGCGCCCAGTAATCCCGGCTGATCGTGGGTGATCAGAAACACCGGAATATCCATCAGATAATCTTTGAAACGCCCTTTATCTTCAAACGCCGCACGGAAACCAGAGGCTTTGAAGAACTCCAGGAAGCGCGGCACAATCCCGCCCGCGATATATACCCCGCCAAACGTCCCCATGTTCAGCGCCAGATTGCCGCCAAAACGGCCCATGATGACGCAGAATAATGACAGCGCGCGGCGGCAGTCGACGTTTTCGTCTGACAGCGCCAGCTCGGTGACATCTTTAGGTTTGAAGTTTTCCGGCACGCGGTTATCGGATTTCACAATGGCGCGGTACAGATTCACCAGCCCCGGCCCTGACAAAATGCGTTCCGCAGAAACGTGGCCCATTTCGGTGCGCAGCTGTTCCAGAATAATGTCTTCTTCTTCGCTGTTTGGTGCGAAATCAACATGACCGCCCTCGCCCGGCAAACTCATCCACTGTTTGTTGGCGTGGATCAGATGCGCAACCCCCAGACCAGTGCCCGCGCCGTAAATCACCGCCGGTTTTCCGTCCTGCGCTTTTTTGCCGCCAAACTGTAGCAAATCCGCTTCTTTGAGCATTGGGATCGCCATGGAAACGGCGGTGAAATCGTTAATCACTTCCAGATGTTTCAACCCGAGGCTTTTCTTCATTTCCGCAATGGAGAAGGCCCAGGTGTGGTTTGTCATCGCAACCCAGTCTCCGGTAATCGGGCAGGCAATCGCGATACATGCATCCTCAACTTCCTGTTGCTGCTGCGAAAGATACTCACGAACCGTGGCTTCGAGGCTGTCATATTCCAGCCCGGAGAAGGTCTTCGACTGAGAAATCTCACCGCTGTCCAAAGCGCAAAGCGCCAGGCGGCAGTTGGTGCCCCCGACATCGCCCACCAGGGAGTATTTGGTCATGTTATTCTCCACAAAAGTAAATTCGTTATGCTGCGCACCCGCGCAAAAGCTGCTGTGCTAAAGAGTACGCTGCCGGCCGCGCTGATGTAAGCTGCACATCACTTAACGACCGGCGAAAGCCTGCCAGCGGGGCAAAGCTTACAGATTCGTGTGGGCAAAATAGCGGTAATTGCTATACGCTGCAACGCAGTTTTGAACCAACGCACATTTATGCGGCATGTCACACAAAATAATGTCGACCGCCGGTAAACAGACCTTGCTGAGTTTCATCTAAGCTATTAGGGCAAACAAAACTATAAAATAAGGAAATACTTGCATGTTTCATCCCCGCGCCAGACTCATGCTGGCCTTTGCGTTGCCTGCGATCATTATCGGCGTGCTGTCGAGCCTGATTCTGGTCGCCATTATGATGCTTGCCGGTGCGTTACAAACTTTGCTTTGGCAAAACATTCCCGCGGTTTTAAATGTGAATACTCAGTCCGCCAGCTGGACGCTGTTTATGCTGACGCTGACCGGGATCGGCGTGGGCGCATTAATTAAATATATGCCGGGCCACGCGGGGCCAGATCCGGCGACCGAATCGCTGATTGGCGCGCCGGTTGCAGTCAGTTCACTGACCGGTCTGGCGTTAGCCTTAATGCTGGGGCTGGCCGGGGGCGTCAGTCTCGGCCCTGAATATCCGATTACCGTGATTAACATTGCGCTGGCCGCCGCGTTTGGCGCGCGGTTTATGCCGAAAGTACCGACCACCGACTGGGTGATTCTGGCTGCCGCCGGCACCATCGGTGCGTTGTTTGGTACGCCGATCGCCGCCGCGCTGATTTTCTCGCAAACGCTGGGCACCAATAAAGATGTGCCGCTGTGGGACCGGCTTTTCGCGCCGCTGCTCGCCGCGGGTGCGGGGGCGATTACCACCGATCAGTTTTTCCAGCCTGACTTCTCGCTGACCATTCCGCCTTATGACAGCTCGCGGCTGATTGATATTTTCAGCGGTTCGGTGGTGGTGTTAATTGCGATTGCGCTGGGGATGCTCGCCGTCTGGCTTTTCCCGCATATGCACCGGTTGTTTAACAGTATTCAGAATCCTGTGCTGCGGCTGGGTCTCGGCGGGTTTGTGCTCGGGCTGCTGGCGCTGATTGGCGGAGAAATCACGCTGTTCAAAGGGCTCGATGAGATGAAGGAGCTGGCGCATTCAAATCAGCTGTTTGAGATGGGGCCGCTGCTGGCGATCACGCTTACCAAGCTGGCGGCGTTAGTGGTCGCTGCGGCCTGTGGTTTTCGTGGCGGGCGTATTTTCCCGGCAGTGTTCGTCGGGGTTTCACTGGGCCTGATGTTGCATCAGTACGCCCCGGATGTGCCGGCGGCGGTCACAGTTTCCTGCGCCGTGATGGGCATGGTTTTGGTGGTCACGCGCGATGGCTGGCTCAGCCTGTTTATGGCTGCCGCCGTGGTACCGGGGCTTAAATTGCTGCCGCTGCTGTGTATCGTGATGTTACCGGCCTGGCTGATGCTGGCCGGTAAGCCACTGATGCTGGTGGCGAAACAGTCATTACGCCGTCAAGATTCAGACGCTGATTAATGGTCTTTCAGGGCGAACTCGGCCGCTGCCAGCGCGTGAATGGCGGTGGTGTCGAAAACGGGAACGCCCGCGTCTTCAGCGCCGACCAGCAGGGTGATTTCGGTGCAACCGAAAATAATACCTTCGACGCCCTGCTGTTCGAGGCTGGCAATAATCCGCCGGTATTCCCCGCGTGATTCGTCCCGGATAATCCCCAGACAGAGCTCTTCGTAGATAATCCGATGGATGATTTCGCGGTCACCGGCGTCCGGCGTCACGACATCAATCTGATGCTGTTCCTGTAAGCGCCCGCGGTAAAAATCCTGTTCCATGGTGAAACGCGTGCCCAGCAGGCCAATTTTCTTCAGCCCCTGCGCTTTGATTTTTCCGGCGGTGGCATCAGCAATGTGCAGCAACGGCAGGCCGCCAATCCGCTCAATATCCCCGGCCACTTTGTGCATCGTATTCGTGCAGACCACAATGACATCAGCCCCGGCGCGCGCCAGCGAGTGGGCCGCGTTGCCAAGAAGTTCGCCCGCCTGCTGCCAGTCACCTGCCATTTGCAGCTTTTCAATTTCGTAGAAATCGACGCTGTAGAGAAACAGTTTGGCCGAGTGTAATCCACCTAGCTGTTGTTTCACGTGTTCGTTAATCATCCGGTAATACGGCACGGTGGATTCCCAACTCATGCCGCCAATCAGCCCTAACGTTTTCATTTCTTCTTCCCTTTTGTCTGCGTGACAAAACCATAACCGACAAAAAGCCCGCAAACAAAGAAAATGTCTGCGGGCTTTTTTCGGGCGAAGGCCAGCGGGAATTAATGCCTGGTCGGGCAATCCTGAACCATTTCGCGGCGCTGCATCCAGCGCTGGCGCAGCGTGTCGTACAGCCAGTTATACGCCACGGTGTACGGCAGGAAGAACAGGAAGAACCCGATTTCCAGCATAAACGCGTCGAGCAGGCCGATACCCAGCCACAGCGCGGCAATCGGCAGGCCAATCAGAATGAACCCGCCCTCGAAACCCAGCGCGTGAGCAATACGGATTTTCAGCGTTCGCACCACGCGGGTCACCGGCCAGAATTTGTCGAAGAAGGTGTTGTAAATAATGTTCCACACCATCGCCGTCGTCGACAACATGATAGCCAGCGCGCCCATTTCCCAGATCGGTTTATTCAGCGCCCATGCGGCGACCGGGGCGGAGATCAGGACGGCCAGCGTCTCGAAGCCGACGGCATGAAAGATGCGCTCGCCCAATGTTTTCTGAGATGAATTGCGTGTTTGCTTAGACATAAAAACCTGCCTGATTCCTGATAATTAATGGGTGACGGTTGTCACAGGCGGGCATTATCATCACTAAATGAGATGGATAAAAGATAGTAAGTATCGATAAAATAGATGGATTAAAATCACAGGAGAGTTGCTTATGCGCTATTCACCGGAAGCCCTGACGGCGTTTGTGGAGGCGGCTGACGCCGGATCTTTCTCCGCCGCCGCGCGCAAATTGCGCAAAAGCCAGTCGACGGTCAGCACGGCGATTGCCAATCTGGAAGTGGATTTAGGCGTGACGCTGTTCGACCGGCAGAGCCGCCATCCGGTGCTGACGCCCGCCGGACAGCGCGTTCTGAGCCACGTTCAGGCCATTCTGGCCGCCAGCGAGCGCCTTGATGAGCTGGCCGTGCGGTTATCCACGCAGCCGGAAACCCGCCTGACGTTTGTGCTTTCCGATACCTATCAGCCGACCCATCACGAAGCGCTGCTGCGCCGGTTTGAGCAGCGTTATCCGGATATCGAATTTGAATGTCAGATTGCCGAAGATCAGGACGTCATTGAGCTGTTGCAGTCAGGTCGCGCGCATATCGGCATGGTGGAAGCGCAGGCGAGTTATCCGCCGGATATCGGCGCGGCGCGTCTGCCCGAGCAGACGGATATGTCGATTTTTTGCAGCCGTGAACACCCGCTGGCGAAAATGGAGAGCCTGCAACCCGAGCAGTTACACACGTTTCGCGAGCTGTGTTTGCAGCCATACAGCCGTCGCGAAATGCCGCGCGCGCAGGGTCAGGTGTGGTCAGCGCCCAGTTATCTGATGCTTTTGGAAATGGCGGAACAGGGATTTGGCTGGGCGACGCTGCCGCACTGGCTGGTGAAACAGTTCGGGCATGACAAACTGGTGACACTGCCGTTGCGCGGCTGGCCGAAGAAGATTTCCGTGGATGCGGTGTGGAGTAAAAATAATCAGCCCGGCCCGGCGGGAAGCTGGTTCATCGACCAGCTGATTGACCCGCCGGAAACGGACGACGATTTATTGCCCTGAGTTACGTTTCGCCAGCGATTTTGTCACCGAACTTAACAGTTCGGGGATGTCCATTTTCGGCAGAACCACTTCAATCCAGGCCATCTGGCGATGCGCACCGGCTTTCTCTATCGCCTCTTTCAGCGCCTGCGGAGAATCGGCCCGCGCGGTGAAAACATCTTTGCCGCCAAATGCCGACGGGAACTGCGTCCAGTTCCACTGCGCGATGTCGTTGTAGCGCTGCGTTTCGCCGTGGATCGCCCGCTCAACCGTGTAGCCGTCATTATTAATGACGAAAATCACCGGCGGCAAACCATAGCGGATCGCCGCGCCCAGCCCCTGCAGGGTCAGTTGTGCAGAACCGTCGCCGATGAGCAACACCACGCGGCGCGCGGGAGCCGCAATCTGTACGCCAAACGCGGCGGGCAGCGTGAAACCAATCGAGCCCCACAACGGCTGGACCACAAACTGGCAATCTTCCGGCAGGTTCAGCGCCGCCGCGCCGAAACATGCGGTGCCCTGCTCGGCGACCAGAATATCGCCCGGTTGCAGAAAATCCTGAATCTGCTGCCAGAATTCGTATTGCCCGAAATGTCCTTCGTGCGAGGCAGGCAGCGCCGTGCGTTTCACCGGGTAGGGTTGCCAGCCGGAAGCCAGTTCCGCGGTCAGACGATGCAGGACGCTGACGGTTTTAGCTATCGGTAACTGGTGGAAAATCTGATCGCCCACGCGGGCAGAAAATGGCTGGAGATCAATGCATTTGCCGTCGGGGAGTTGCTGGGTAAATCCGGCGGTGATCGTGTCGGTAAATTTCACCCCGACGTTAATCACCACATCCGCGCCTTCAATGGCCTCGCGGGTTGACGCCGCGCTGCCTGCGCCGGAATAGGTTCCGGCGAAATTCGTTTGCTGCTCGTTAAACAGTCCTTTGCCCATCAGCAAGGTGGCGTGCGGCAGCGGCACTTCTTCCATCCACTCTTCCAGCGCGGCTTTGACGTCAAAGCGGTCGGCAAGGAAATCCGCGAGCAGCGAAACGCGTCTTGCATCGCGCAACTGAGTTTCAGCGGCGGCAACAAAAGCTTCCAGGGAAGATGGCGAAAATGGCGGCTGACGCGCCGGGAGCGCGTGGGCTCTGGTGCTGACCGGCAACGCAGCGACGTCGCTGGGCAGCAAAATATAGCCCGGACGCGAGTGGTAGATCACTTCTTCAATCACGCGGTCGATTTCAGACAGCGCATTTTCCGGCGTCAGCGCGGCTTGCGCGACGCTCACCGGTTGCGACATCCGCATGAAGTGGCCGAAATTGCCGTCGCCCAGCGTGTGGTGCATCAGTTCGCCTTTGCGCTGCGAGGCCAGCGCCGGTGACCCGACAATGTGGATCACCGGAACATATTCGGCAAAACTGCCCGCAACGCCATTGAGTGCGCTCAGTTCGCCCACGCCAAAAGTCGTCAGCAGCGCGCCGATACCCTTGGTACGCGCATATCCGTCTGCGCCATACGCGGCGTTAAGTTCATTAGTACAGCCGACCCAGGTGATTTGCTGATGATTAATCACGCTGTCGAGGAATTTCAGGTTGTAATCCCCCGGCACGCCAAACAGTTCGGAGATCCCGCTAAATGATAAGCGGTCTAAGAGATAGTCACCTACGGTATAGATATTATCCATGACGATCCTCTGTTAAAAATAGAGTAAACAGTTAATCCCACTAGACTAAGTATTACTCCAAACAGGGGAATAGGATATTTATTATTCGAAATAGGATGTGGAAACGCAGAGTTACAGCATTGCACTGAGATCACGCAGGCGTCTTTGTTCAGCAGTTACGGTAATAGATAAAAAATTCGGGAATTACGCCGCTGCGCCTTTATTCATGCAAACAAGCGCTACGTAAACAGGAAATAAGGATTGTTCCGGATGTGATCTGAATATCTGGAAATGCTTGTGAAAGCGCATACACTAAAAGGGCTTTTTACCTCATTCTTACATGATTCATACAATTTAAAAGAAAGGTCTCTATGCCGTATTTAGCGAGTCCCAACCGTTACGAGAAAATGGAATACCGCCGCTGTGGCCAGAGCGGGCTAAGACTCCCTGTCGTTTCCCTTGGCCTCTGGCACAATTTCGGGGATAACGCCCATTTTGAGAATGGCCGGAAGCTTATCCGCCATGCTTTCGACCACGGGATCACCCACTTTGACCTTGCCAATAACTACGGCCCGCCTCCGGGTTCTGCCGAACAGCATTTTGGCCGTATTTTGCAGGAAGATTTGCTGCCGTATCGCGACGAGCTGATCATCTCTTCCAAAGCCGGTTACACAATGTGGGACGGCCCTTACGGCGACTGGGGTTCGAAAAAATATCTGGTTGCCAGCCTGAATCAAAGCCTGAGGCGTATGGGGCTGGATTACGTGGATATCTTCTATCATCACCGCCCGGATCCGGACACGCCGCTGGAAGAAACCATGGCGGCGCTGGATTTGATCGTGCGTCAGGGCAAAGCACTGTACGTCGGCTTATCCAATTATCCGGCAGACCGCGCCAAAGAAGCGTTTGATATCCTCAAACAGCTCGGTACGCCGTGCCTGATCCATCAGCCAAAATACTCAATGTTCGAACGCTGGGTGGAAGCCGATTTGCTCGATACGCTGGCGGATAACGGCGTGGGTTCGATTGCCTTCTCGCCACTGGCGGGCGGCGTGCTGACGGACCGTTATCTGGCGGGCATTCCTGAAGATTCCCGCGCGGCCAGCGACAGTAAATTCCTGACCGCCGACCAGCTGACGGAAGAGAAACTGGCGAAAGTGCGTAAGCTGAATGACATTGCGCAGGCGCGCGGGCAGAAACTTTCCCAGATGGCGCTGGCCTGGGTGCTGCGCGGCGACCGCGTGACGTCCGTGCTGATTGGCGCCAGCAAAACCGGGCAAATTGATGATGCGGTTGGCATGATTGCTAACCGTCATTTCAGCCCGGAAGAACTGGCAGCCATCGAAGCAATTCTAGTGTAAACGGTTACCCATCAGCTTAATAAACGCGCCTTTATGGAGGATCCGTAAGGTTTCCGTTAAGGCGCGTAAATCAATCAAAACAGGATTGTAAGCAATAGAACCCGCTCCCTCTTCCCCCTATAACTGTCAGCATAAATTATAAGGAATCTGGGGCCGTCTATGATTAAGCCAATACTTCTCGGAACATTGCTGTTCGCTTTGCTGCCTGCCGCCGCGCCTGCTGTACAGGCCAGCAACTTCAGCCTCAATACACCCGGTCTTTCCATCAGCATTGGCGACCGTGACCGTCGCGGTTATTACTGGGATGGGTACGACTGGCGCAACCCGAGCTGGTGGAACAGTTACCGTGGCCATAATTACGGTCATCGTGGCCCGCGCGGGGATTACTGGGACGGCTACCGCTGGCGCGATCAGGGCTGGTGGAATCATCGCCATCCGCCACGTCGTCCGATGCCGCCGCCGCGTTATTACCATGGCGACCACGGACGTCCGCATTATGACCACGGGCGGGGTCCGGACAGAGGTCGCGGCCATGACCGCGGACACGGGCACGATCGCGGGCATGACGGCCATCATCACTGATTCAGCGAATAGCAGAAACAAAAACGGGACAGCGCAAACTGTCCCGTTTTTTATAGCCTGAATCTTTCAGCCGGAAATTATTTCAGCATACCGACCAGCAGATAAAGGTTGAGGCTGACGACAATCAGCACAATGATGCGCCCCGCCCACTGCACGGTTTTGGTATTCACCATTTCGCCCATCAGGCTGCGGTTACCGGTAAACGCCAGCAGCGGCAACAGCGCCAGCGCAATCCCGAAGCTCAGCAGCACCTGGCTCATGACCAGAATTCGTGTGGCATCCAGCCCCATCAGAATCACGATAAAAGACGGCATCATGGTGACTGTACGGCGCACCCACAGCGGAATGTAGAATTTCACAAAGCCCTGCATCACCACCTGACCAGCCAGTGTACCGACCACGGTGGAAGATAAACCGGCGGCGACCAGGCTCAGGCCAAATGTCGTCGCGGCGGCGTGGCCGAGCAGCGGTTGCAGCGTCAGATAAGCTTCATCGAGTTCACTGATCCCGCTGTGTCCGCTGAAATGGAACGCGGCGGCGGCGGTCGCCATCATCGCCAGATTAACAAAACCGGCGATAGTCATTGCGATACCGACATCGAGTTTTGTCGCGGAATAGCGCTGTTCTTTCGATGCCTTACCGCCGCGCTGAGTCAGCGAAGAGTGAAGATAAATGACGTGCGGCATGATGGTTGCGCCCAGCACACCGGCGGCCAGATAGACGGAATCGCTGGTGGGCAGCGCAGGGATCAGCATGCCTTTGCCCAGCGCCACCATGCTTGGCTGCGAGAAGAACAGCTCAACGATATAGGCGGCGGCCACGAACAGCAGCAAACCGGCGATAACCAGCTCCAGCGGTTTTTGCCCGCGTTTTTGCAGCCCGAGGATAATAAAGGTGGCAATCCCGGTGAGCACGGCGCCCTGAAGCAGCGTAACCCCGAGAAGTAATTTGAAGCCGATCGCCGCACCGATAAATTCGGCGAGATCGGTCGCCATCGCGATGATTTCTGCCTGCACCCAGTAAGCCCAGACGGCAGGACGCGGGAAACGGTCACGGATGTGTTCGGCGAGGTTTTTTCCGGTGGCGATACCCAGTTTGGCAGACAAGAGCTGGATCAACATCGCCATGACGTTGGCCCAGACCACCACCCACAGCAACTGGTAACCATACGAGGCACCGGCCTGAATGTTAGTCGCAAAGTTGCCCGGATCGATGTAACCGATGGCGGCAATAAACGCCGGTCCCATCAGTGAAAGCTTCATCTTTCTGGCTGCGCGGCCTGAAGATTCGGCCCGGCTGTTCAGCATAGTCAGTTAACCCTTACGTTTGTTACGCTTACATAAATCATAGCTAATTGATAATGATTATCAAGTGCATTTAGAATGATCTGAGTAATTACTCTGATAGGCAGTAGCGTAAGCGGCAAAGTGTGAACTGAGTGGTTAATCATTCTGTGAGCTTTCAGAAAGACTTACAGAACGCTTTTTCCTAAAACAGACATTTACTGGCCAGATTCAGAACGCATTACGGCACATGATAAAACTAGCACAAGAATGCTAACTGTGCTTAGTTTTATTAACATCTTGATTTTTTGTGTGATAGGCCTCGATTTGTTGCAATTCGTGTCTGTAATTTCTATATTTGCAAGCGACTTCACGTTTTAAATGTACGCGTTACATAGAATGTCCGTCGAAATATAGCCTGCCTCTAATTTGGAGCACCCATGTCCCGAATATTGCACTTTGTATTAGCGTTGGCCGTTGTCGCTGCACTCGCTTTACTGGTGAGCCGTGACCGGAAGAATATCCGTTTACGTTTCATTGTTCAGCTGTTGGTCATCGAAGTCTTATTAGCCTATTTCTTCCTGAACTCTTCTATCGGTTTAGGTTTTGTGAAAGGCTTCTCAGACTTGTTTGAGAAATTATTAGGATTCGCTGCGGAAGGGACCGGCTTCGTATTTGGAGGCATGAGCGATAAAGGATTAGCGTTCTTCTTCTTGAAAGTCTTGTGTCCGATCGTGTTTATTTCCGCATTGATCGGTATTTTACAACACATTCGCGTACTGCCTTTCGTCATCCGTATCATCGGTACGGTCTTGTCGAAAATTAATGGCATGGGAAAACTGGAATCTTTCAACGCCATCAGCTCCCTGATTTTGGGTCAGTCAGAAAACTTTATCGCGTATAAAGATATTCTGAGCAAAATGTCTGAAAAACGTATGTACACCATGGCAGCCACAGCTATGTCGACCGTTTCTATGTCGATTGTGGGTGCGTACATGACCATGCTGGAACCACGCTTCGTTGTTGCTGCGCTGGTACTCAACATGTTCAGTACCTTCATCGTGCTGTCGTTAATCAATCCTTATAAAGTTGATTCAGAAGAAGACCTGCAAATCGGTAACACGCATCAGGGTCAGAGCTTCTTTGAAATGCTGGGTGAATACATCCTGGCCGGTTTCAAAGTTGCGATCATCGTTGCAGCCATGTTGATTGGTTTCATCGCACTGATTTCCTGCCTGAATGCGCTGTTCGACGTGGTGTTCGGTATCACCTTCCAGGGCGTGCTGGGTTATGTCTTCTATCCATTCGCATGGATGATGGGCGTGCCAAGCCACGAAGCCTTGCAGGTCGGCAGCATCATGGCAACCAAACTGGTTTCCAATGAATTCGTTGCGATGCTGGATCTGCAAAAAGTCGCGACCGAACTGTCACCACGCGGCGTGGGCATCTTGTCCGTGTTCCTGGTGTCTTTCGCGAACTTCTCGTCTATCGGTATCGTTGCCGGTGCTATCAAAGGCCTGAACGAACACCAGGGCAACGTGGTTTCACGCTTCGGCCTGAAACTGCTGTACGGCTCAACGCTGGTCAGCGTGTTGTCAGCTTCTATCGCGGGTCTGGTACTGGCGTAAGCAAGCAGCAACAGAACGACAAAGAAAGGCGCTCCGGCGCCTTTTTTTATGTCTGCAATTCAGGGAACAAAAAGGGGCAGGACCGAAAGGGATAGAACCGAAAGGGATAGAACAGAAAGCAAAAAACCCGCCGAAGCGGGTTTCTTTAATATTTGGTGGAGATAAGCGGGATCGAACCGCTGACCTCTTGCATGCCATGCAAGCGCTCTCCCAGCTGAGCTATACCCCCACACGAGGTCGTCCACATTGTACTTCTTGTGTTCCCTTTTGAGGAACAAACCAACTGACTCTGGTAAGAAAGTTGGTGGAGATAAGCGGGATCGAACCGCTGACCTCTTGCATGCCATGCAAGCGCTCTCCCAGCTGAGCTATACCCCCAATTCAGACCCGTAAAAACGAGTGAACGGGGCGCATAATATGAAACGCAGTCTGGCCTGTCAACGGCTAAATCCGTTTCTGGAATCAAGCGCTGAAAAAGCCGCCAAATCTCGCATTTCACAGGGAAAAAAGCCCTGCTCTTACGGAAATTTCCCGCAGGATGCATTGTTTTACAATTTGCCCGCCAGCCCGCATTCCGACTAGCTTTTTGATCTGCATAAGCATTTTCTTAACATCTATGTCTGAATGATTAATGGAATGTTAGCAGACTATGAAAATCGTCTTGTTTTGAGAGAAATCTCAGAATAGACTGCTCGCGCAATAATCATAACTTACACCATTCGAGCTATCTCATGTCCTTGTATTCACCTAAAGAAATCGCATCCATCGCTGTCACGGCGGGCGTTAATAAAAGCCATGCCTCCGTGTTGAATTTGTTAATTTTGGGCTTCCTGGCTGGCGCCTTCATTGCCACCGGTTTCCTGCTGGATCTGCACGTAATAGGGACGTTACCTGCATCCTGGGGTTCATTCAGTAACTTGCTGGGCGCTGCCGTATTCCCGGTGGGTATCATTCTGACCGTTTTAGCAGGGGGAGAACTGCTGACCGGTAACATGATGACCTTGCCGATCGCCTGGTTTGCGCGTCAGATCAGCCTTTACGCCGTTCTGCGCAACTGGTTCTGGGTCACCCTCGCTAACCTGCTGGGCAGCCTGGCCGTGGCCTATTTCTTCGGTCACGTTCTCGGTCTGACCGAAGGCGCGTTCCTGAGCAAAACCGTCGCCACCGCCACCGCAAAAGTGAATGCAGACTTTATGCACGCCTTCATTTCCGGTATCGGCTGCAACTGGCTGGTGTGTCTGGCAATCTGGCTGGCCTTCGCCAGTAAAGAAGTCGGCGGCAAAGTGATCGGGATGTGGTTCCCGGTGATGGCGTTCGTGGCTATCGGCTTCCAGCACGTCGTTGCAAACATGTTCATCGTGCCTGCGGCAATCTTTGCCGGTGCGCTGAGCTGGTCACAGTACTTCCCGAACTTCGCGGCCGTATTCCTCGGCAACGCGGTCGGCGGCGCGGGCTTCGTGGGTCTGATGTATTTCCTGGCCTACCGCCCTACCGTTGCAGCACCTGCGACTGAACAACGTTAATTCGCCCTGACGTTTTTTACGCATTAAAAAAGCCAGCCGGTTTCCCGCGCTGGCTTTTTTTAGTTCATCACCCTGCTGAGTGAATCAATAGAAAACTTACTGCTGCTGGGTTTCACGCGCAGCGATAAAGGCTAACGCCATATCGATACGCGCCAGCACGCGGCTCTGGCCGATAGCGTGAACCGTGACGTCAACGCCCGGAGACTGACCGGCACCGGTAACAGCAACGCGCAGTGGCATCCCGACTTTACCCATCCCGACTTCCAGTTCATCCGCCGTGCCCTGAATCGCATGGTGAATATTTTCAGCCGTCCAGTCAGTAATCGCAGCCAGTTTCGCGCGAACCACTTCCAGCGGCTGACGAGCCACAGGACGCAGGTGTTTCTTCGCCGCATCGGCATCGAATTCTGCGAAATCTTCATAGAAGTAACGGCAGGACTCCGCCATTTCTTTCAGGGTTTTGCAACGTTCGCCCAGCAAGGTCACGATTTCAAACAGCTGCGGGCCGTTACGGGTTTCGATACCAGCCTGCTCAACGTGCCACAGCAGATGCGTCGCGACGTAATGCGGATCCATCGTATTGATGTAGTGATGATTCAGCCATTGCAGTTTCTCTGTGTTGAACGCACTCGCAGATTTGCTGACGTTTTCCAGAGAGAACAGCGCTTTCATTTCGTCGCGGCTGAAGATTTCCTGATCGCCATGGGACCAGCCCAGACGCACCAGATAGTTCAGCAGCGCTTCCGGCAGATAACCGTCATCGCGGTATTGCATCACGCCGACCGCACCATGACGTTTGGACAGTTTCTTGCCGTCGTCACCCAGAATCATGGAAACGTGCGCGTAAACCGGTACCGGTGCACCCAGCGCTTTCAGGATGTTGATCTGACGCGGGGTGTTATTGATATGGTCTTCGCCACGGATTACGTGGGTGATTTCCATATCCCAGTCATCTACCACCACGCAGAAGTTGTAAGTCGGAGAACCGTCGGTACGGCGGATAATCAGATCATCAAGCTCGTCGTTGCTGAACTCGATCGGGCCGCGGATCTGGTCGTCGAAAATAACAGAACCTTCCTGCGGGTTACGGAAACGCACCACGCAAGGCTCATCAGCGGCGTGATGTTCGTGACTGTCGCGGCAACGACCGTCATAACGCGGCTTCTCATTATTGGCCATCTGATGTTCACGCAGCGCTTCCAGACGCTCTTTAGAGCAATAGCATTTATACGCCGTGCCGTTTTCCAGCATTTCATCAATCACCGCGTTATAACGGTCAAAGCGTTTGGTCTGGAAATACGGGCCTTCATCCCAGTCCAGATTCAGCCAGTTCATGCCATCCATAATCGCGTCGATCGCTTCCTGAGTGGAACGTTCGAGATCGGTGTCTTCGATACGCAGCACAAACTCACCGCCAAGGTTGCGGGCAAAGAGCCAGGAATAGAGCGCGGTACGGGCGCCACCGACGTGCAGGTAGCCGGTCGGGCTTGGGGCAAAACGGGTTTTGATTTTCATCTGGGTGCAACCTTAATAACGCAACGCTGAATAACGTCGCTATCAATTAACAAAAAGTGGCTGACATTCTACCACTCTGCCCTGATTCCTCAACGCTGATACAGGGGCAGTGACCTTGTTTAAGGCCATGAATGCGTAAAGAATCGACTACGCGGGCGAGAAACGCGCCAGGTTGACTAAAAATAAGCCGAACGATCATTTTTGTTTTTAAAAAGCGTTGACGTTATTTCAAGTATCCCTATAATGCGACTCCATCACGACGGGGGCGATTAGCTCAGTTGGTAGAGCATCTCCTTTACACGGAGGGGGTCGGCGGTTCGAGCCCGTCATCGCCCACCACTCTTTAAGAGTGCCGCGTTGTGATAAGTAGGAAGAATTGAGAAATGGGCGATTAGCTCAGTTGGTAGAGCATCTCCTTTACACGGAGGGGGTCGGCGGTTCGAGCCCGTCATCGCCCACCATTTCTCAGCAAGTTTCTTCTTACATGGGGAAGTACCCAGAAGTGGGCGATTAGCTCAGTTGGTAGAGCATCTCCTTTACACGGAGGGGGTCGGCGGTTCGAGCCCGTCATCGCCCACCACTTCTGCGGGCCGTTAGCTCAGTTGGTAGAGCAGTTGACTTTTAATCAATTGGTCGCTGGTTCGAATCCAGCACGGCCCACCAATTCAGAGAAAAGCGCCTTTAGGCGCTTTTTTCGTTTCTGTCATCCGGGAGTTATATTCTCCCCTCCGCTATTCCAGTTTAAACATCGGCACGACTTTATTGTGCAGCGCGGGATTATCGCTTTCATCTTTCAGATTCACCCCGGACAACTGGCGGTGGAAAGATTGTTCGAGCAGCCACGCGAGTTTAAATGCCGCCTGCGGGTAGTTCAGCCCTTCCGGACGCACGTTTGAAATGCAATTGCGTTCTGATTCCAGCCTTTTGGTGTGCGGCCCCCAGGTCATGTAAATCCCGAGACTGTCCGGTGACGATAACCCCGGACGTTCTCCAATCAGAATCGCTACCGCTTTGGCTTTCATCACCTGCGCAATGTCATCACCCAGCGCCACACGCGACTGATGCGCCAGCACCACCGGCCCCGGCTTCAGCTCAAGTGTCTGTAAATACGGCAACAGTGCAGCGATAAGCGGCACAGCCTGACGATGCACGGCCTTGGACGACAAACCGTCGGCGACGACCAGCACAATATCAGCCGGTTCATCCGCCCTTTCCTGCAATGCCTGACGGCTGCTTTGCGAAAGTTTACGCCCCAGATCTGGCCGGCACAGATACGTTGCCCTGTCAGGCGCGGCACTGGCGACGGTCAGCGTTTGCAGCCCCAGCGCTTCGAGTTCAGGTTCCAGCTGCTGGCTGTCAAAAGGCTGATGTACAGCGTCACGCGCCTGCGCATGCGCTAAACCAAAGCGCAGCAGTTCATCGGTGGGCAAACTTGAGCCTGTGCGCCCCAGCGCGATACGCGCCGCAGTAAACTGCCGCAGCGTTTCCCACGGGTTGTTATGCACCAGCGGCGTGAGTTCCTGCCCTTTTTCTTTACTCATCACAACGGGCCTCAGATTAATTGGGGTAACTGGCGTAGCAGCGGATGCGATGCGCGGGTGTCCTGCAATGCGCCCTGCGGATCAATAATTTTCATTTTCTCCAGCCAGACGGCAAATTCCGGCGCGTGTTTCAGCCCCAGCAGCTCGCGGATGTACAGCGCGTCGTGGAAAGAGGTGCTCTGATAATTGAGCATGATGTCATCCGCGCCCGGCACGCCAATCAGGAACGTCAGCCCGGCGGCACCCAGCAACGTCAGCAGCGTATCCATATCGTCCTGATCGGCTTCGGCGTGGTTGGTGTAACACACGTCGCAGCCGAGCGGCACGCCCAGCAATTTTCCGCAGAAATGGTCTTCCAGACCGGCGCGGATAATTTGCTTGCCGTCATACAGATATTCCGGCCCGATAAAACCGACCACGGTGTTAATCAGCAGCGGCGAAAAATGCCGCGCAATGGCGTAAGCGCGCGCTTCGCAGGTTTGCTGATCGACACCAAAATGCGCATTCGCCGACAGACAACTGCCCTGCCCGGTTTCGAAATACATGACGTTATCGCCCAGCGTTCCGCGTTTCAGACTGAGCGCCGCCTGTTGCGCTTCTGCCAGCAGCGCCAGATTAATGCCAAAACCGCTGTTCGCCGCTTCCGTTCCCGCAATCGACTGAAAGACCAGATCGACCGGCGCACCGCGTTCGACCAGCTTGATAGTATTGGTGACGTGCGTCAGTACGCAGGATTGGGTCGGGATCTCGAATCGCGAAATGATGTCATCAAGCATGTAATTGAGATTTTCCAGCAACGGCAAACTATCACTGGCGGGATTGATGCCAATCACCGCGTCGCCGGAGCCGTAAAGCAAACCGTCGAGCATGCTGGCCGCAATGCCCTGCAAATTATCGGTAGGATGATTGGGTTGCAGCCGCACGCTCATGTGCCCCGGCAACCCGATCGTGTTGCGGAACCGGGTAATCACCCGGCATTTTTTGGCGACCAGAATCAGATCCTGATTACGCATCAGCTTGCTGACGGCCGCCGCCATTTCCGGCGTAATGCCTTTTGCCACGGCGGCCAGCGTGAAGCTGTCAGTTTTTTCACTGAGCAGCCAGTCGCGGAAATCGCCCACGGTCAGATGGGAAATCGCGGCAAACGCCGTGACGTCGTGCGTATCAATAATCAGCCGGGTGACTTCATCCTCTTCATAAGGCACCAGCAGTTGTTGCAGGAACGTTTTGAGCGGAACTTCCGCCAGCGCCATTTTTGCCGCCATACGCTCTTCCGCGCTGGTGGCTGCCACTTCGGCCAGATAATCCCCCGACCGCGCGGGGGAGGCTTTTGCCATCAGTTCGCGTAAATCCGCAAACTGATAGCGGCGGTGGCTTAATGTCGTCTGAAACATAGCACTCCTTAGCAGGCCGGATTATTTGCCACTTTTGGCCGGAACCGGCTGTAGCCCGCGTAATTGCAGATCTTCAGCGGCATCGGCGCGGGCCTGATGGGTCAGGCGGAACCAGGCGTAAGCCAGCAACATCATGGCGGCGAAGATCATAAACAGTAAGGTGTTGTAGTAGATCATAGCGATAAGACAGACTACTGCCAGAACCAGCGCCAGTGCAGGCGCAAAAGGATAGAGTGGCGCACGGAACGGGCGGATCAGGTTCGGTTCGCTGCGACGCAGTTTGAACAGCGCGGCCATCGAAATGATGTACATCACAATCGCGCCAAACACCGACATTGTCACGATATTCGCCGTCAGCGGTTGCCCGCCAATCACAATCAGGGAATCAGAGAAAATCGCTGCAATCCCGACCACACCACCGGCAATAATGCCCAGATGTGGCGTCTGGAAACGCGCATTCACACTCGACAGCCGTTTAGGCAGATAACCCGCCCGCGCCAGCGCAAAAATCTGTCGTGAATACCCCATGATGATGCCGTGGAATGATGCGATCAGGCCGAACAGCCCCAGCCAGACCAGCATGTGTAACCAGCCACTGTTGCTGCCGACAATCAGTTTCATCGCCTGCGGTAACGGGTCGTTGATGTTCGAAAGTTTGGTCCAGTCGCCCACGCCACCGGCAAACAGCATGACGCCCAGCGCGAGAACGGTCAGGGTCAGGATCCCGCCAATAAACGCTTTCGGAATGGTGCGCTGCGGATCTTTGGCTTCTTCTGCGGCCATCGACGCGCCTTCAATGGCCAGGAAGAACCAGATGGCGAAAGGAATGGCGGCGAAGATGCCGGAGAATGCTGCCGGGCTGAAGGTATCGCTGCCCGCCCAGCCGCCGTGTACAAAGTTCGACATCTCAAAGCCCGGCGCAACGACGCCCATAAAAACTAGCAATTCGAATATCGCCAGTAACGTCACCAGCAATTCGAACGTTGCCGCAATGCTGACGCCCAGTATGTTGAGCACCATAAAGACAATGTACGCGCCGACCGCCACCCATTTCGGTTCAATCGCAGGAAACTGCACGTTGAGATAGGCCCCAATGGCCATGGCTATCGCGGGCGGCGCAAATACAAATTCCACCAGCGTGGCAAATCCGGCGACAAACCCGCCCGTCGGGCCGAATGCGCGGTAAGCGTAAGCGAAAGGCCCGCCCGCATGCGGAATCGATGTGGTGAGTTCAGTGAAACTAAAGATAAAAGCGCAATACATGGCGGCAATCACCAGCGCGGTAATAAGAAATCCCAGCGTGCCCGCCTGCGCCCATCCGTAACTCCAGCCAAAATATTCGCCGGAAATAACCAGCCCGACGGCAATGCCCCAAAGTTTAAAACTGCCCAGCGTACGCTTTAAAACAGGTGTGACTTTCGTGGTTTGCATATGTGATCCCCTGCCCGGTGATAATGCAATTATTGTTCGAAGAGTATTTCAGCTGTCTTGCCCTCAGGGGATATTGCAAAGGCTGTACCACTTAAGAAAGGCAGAGCCCGCGCGGCCTGTAGCCTGGACACGGGATGGCTTGCTTCATTTTGGCGCGCCGAAGTAAAGGGCATTGCCCGAAACGGTGCGTGGGAAAATGTCATCCACAGACGCTACAATTTGAGCTCAACAAAACGGGAGGTTTCGCGTGACGGAAATGGAACAACAAATTACAACCTGGCTGGCAGAGGAGCCGCTGCACCTGAAAGCGCTTTTGCAGGTCAGGGAGCTGGAACTCAATGATGCGTGGCTGGCGGCGGGTTTCGTCCGCAATCTGGTCTGGGACCGGCTGCATGGCTACGCGCAGGCCACGCCGCTCAATGACATCGACGTGGTGTATTTCAATCGCAAGGATTGCAGCGCGCAGGCCGACGAACATTACGAACAGCGTCTGATGAAAGGCTCGCCCGAATTACCCTGGTCGGTGAAAAATCAGGCGCGCATGCATGAGCGCCACGGGCACGCGCCCTATTCTTCCAGCTCAGAAGCGATGAGCCATTGGGTAGAAGTGGAAACCGCCATCGGCGCTAGAATTAATGCCGGCGGGCAAATTGAACTGAACGCGCCATTAGGGCTGGAGGCGCTGTTTGCCTTTAGTATCACGCCGAATCCGCGCCACGCAATCCCGGCAGTTTTCGCGCAACGCGTGAATGATAAAGGCTGGCTGGCGTTATGGCCTGAGCTGAAAGTGCAAGAAATACGTTAACACTGTAAGGAATATGAAAACTCAATAAAGCCGCGCTGATGGCTGCCGATACCTGTTAAGCACGCTTACGTGCAAAATTTTATGGCAGCACCGTTATGACAACACAGTGAGGTATTATGACTACTATCAGCGCCACCAGCAGTTCGGTGAGCACGGCGTCCACCAGTGACTCCGGCAGCTCAAGCCAGATTGCTCAGTTAACCAAACAGATTGCGAAGCTGACTGAACAGGTCAAAAACCTGAGCAGCTCAGGCGGCAGCACTGAAGACGTTCAGCAACAACAGGAACTTCTGCAACAACAAATCGAATTGCTGCAACAGCAAATTGCGCAAATCGAACAGCAGCAAGCTCAGAAAGCGCTTCAGCAGCAACAACAGCAACAAGCCGCCGCTGAAACGAAGAAAGAAGGCGTGAACAAACCTTCCGACACGAACGCCATCGATATCTACGTCTGATTGCAGTAAATATCCAAACAGCCAGCAAGGCGTCAGAAACCGAAAACGCCCTGCTGGCTGCGTTTTTCCCTCAGTAAATCCGCCTGTTCTTTCACGACCTGCCAGATGGCCTGCGCCGCCGGCGAGAGCGAACGGTTTTTGCGTTTCACCAGCATCAGTACACGGTTAATTTCCGGCACCAGCGGTTTTATGACCAGACGGCTGCCTTCCGGCAACGGAAGCGCCAGTGCGGGCAACACGCTGATCCCAATCCCCGCTTCAACCATCGGAAATAACGTGGCCGGATGACCAATCTCCTGCGCGATTTCCGCCTTCACTTTCTGCGCTTTCAGCGCGCCGTCGATGAGTATCCGGCTGCCTGACGCGTAATCCTGCAATACCAGTTTGCAGCCGTTAAGCGAAGGCCAGCCAACAGCCGTTTGCGCAGCAAAAGGATGATCCTCGCGGCACAGCAGCAAAAAAGGCTCATGCAAGATCGGTTCACAGTCGAGATCCGTACTCTCACCGGGGTCGATCACAATGCCGAAATCCACTTCCGCATTTCTCACGCTGCTCAGCACCAGTTGCTGTGCCTGGTCACGCAGCAAAATGCGAATATCGGGATATTGTGCCTGCCCGCTGGCGATACATTGCGGCATCAGTTGCGCGGAAATGGTCTGGCTGGAAGCGATTCTGACGCGGCCATTGTGCTGTGTTCCGAAGCTCCGGGTATCGAGCAGCATCGCGTGCAGTTCGTCGAGTAACGGCTCCACCCGCTTTGACAAACTCAGCCCCGCGCTGGTCAGCACAACTTCCCGTGTTGTGCGATCCAGTAAACGGACGCCCATTTCGGCTTCCAGCTCTTTCATACTGTGGCTGACGGCAGACTGTGAAAGACCGATCGCTTCCCCTGCCTGGCTAAAGCTGCCATAGCGCGCTACCGCAACAAAAACCCGAAGCTGCCTGAGAGAGTAATTCATGAATTTTTCACATCAATGGATTAAATAAATCAATTTTTTAATTGTATCGCAAACGCCCAAAATAGCGGAATTCCATTACGACTTCTCAGAGAATCCGCATGCGCTTCTTACCCGATCGTTTCACCTTAACCCTGATCGCCACCGTTTTACTCGCCACATTCTTTCCTGCCAGCGGGATGTTTGTCGCCTTTTTCAACAATCTGACCATTTTCGCCATCGGCCTGCTGTTCTTTATGCATGGCGCCAAGCTGTCGCGAGAAGCCATTTTTCAGGGCAGCAATAACTGGCGGCTGCATTTATGGGTGATGTTCAGCACGTTTATTTTGTTCCCAATCCTCGGCCTGCTGTTCCAGTGGTGGCATCCGGTTGACGTCAGCCCGCAGATTTACAGCGGATTTGTGTATCTGTGTATTTTGCCGGCGACCGTTCAGTCAGCAATCGCATTTACCTCTCTGGCGGGCGGAAACGTCGCGGCGGCAGTGTGCAGCGCCTCCGCGTCCAGCCTGCTGGGCATTTTTGTTTCGCCGCTGCTGGTGAGTTTGCTGATGCATGTTCAGGGGGAAACAGGCAACGGTCTGGAGCAGGTCGGGCACATTGTGCTGCAACTGCTGGTACCGTTTATCGCCGGTCATTTGCTGCGTCCGCTGATTGGCGGTTTTGTGGAACGTCACCGTAAAATGATCGGCAAAACCGACCAGACGTCGATCCTTCTTGTAGTATATTCCGCGTTTAGTGAAGCCGTCACGCAGGGGATCTGGCATCAGGTGGGCATCGGTTCCCTGCTGTTTATCGTGGCTTTCAGTCTGGTGCTGCTGGCCTTTGTTCTGGTGATCAATACCTACGCCGCACGCTGGCTGGGATTCAGTAAACCGGATGAAATTACCATTGTGTTCTGCGGTTCCAAAAAGAGCCTGGCGAACGGTATTCCGATGGCCAATATCCTCTTCCCGGTCAGTGCGATTGGCATGATGGTTCTGCCACTGATGATTTTCCATCAGGTGCAGCTGATGACCTGTGCGGTGCTGGCGAAACGCTATCAGAAGAAGCAAAAGGAAGTGGCGCCCAGTCAGGCGCAGGTGACGGAGTAATGTCAAAAATAAAGGCGCTGAAATCAGCGCCTTTAGTCTCAGAATGAAACGTTGTTATTCGTCCGTGCCGCCCAAACCTGGCCCGTTGCGGCGCAGCGGATTAATCAGGCTTTGCAGCCCTTCGCTTTTAATCGCCAGCGTCAGCTGCATCAGTTCGCCGAGTTTCCCCTCGGGAAATTCATCTTTGCGGGCAAACCACAGCAGATATTCCTCCGGCAAATCAATCAGCACCCTTCCGGCATATTTGCCAAAAGGCATCACCGTATTGGCGATTTTAATCAGATCTTCTTTTTCCATTTCAGTCGCCCAGCAGGCGGATCATCTCCGCTTCGTCGATGACTTCAATGCCCAGTTCCTGCGCTTTCGCCAGTTTTGATCCCGCCGCTTCACCGGCGATCACCAGATCGGTTTTCTTCGACACGCTGCCGGACACTTTTGCCCCCAGCGCAGTCAGACGATCTTTCGCTTCATCGCGCGACAAAATAGACAACGATCCGGTCAGCACCACGGTTTTACCGGCAAACGGGCTGTCGATTTCTTCCGGCACAATGACCTGAACTTCCGGCCAGTGAATATTAATTTCCGGGCTCAGCAATTCGTCGATCACCTGATGGTTATGTTCTTCTGACAGGAAATTCACAACGTGCTTCGCCACAACATCACCGACGTCCGGCACGGTTTTCAGCGATTCAATATCCGCAGCTTTCAGTGCGTCGACGGAGCCGTAATGCGCTGCCAGATTGGCCGCCGTGGCTTCGCCCACTTCACGGATGCCGAGCGCGTACAGGAACCGCGCCAGCGTGGTTTCTTTGGCTTTTTCCAGCGCATTCACCACATTTTGGGCTGATTTCGGCCCCATGCGATCCAGCCCGGTGAGCTTGCCGGCGGTCAGACGGAACAGATCCGCCGGATTTTTGACGTACTCTTTTTCCACCAGCTGATCGATAATTTTGTCGCCCATACCGTCGACGTCCAGCGCGCGGCGGGAAACAAAATGCTTCAGCGCTTCTTTACGCTGCGCGCCACAAACCAGGCCAGCGGTACAACGGGCGACGGCTTCGCCTTCGACACGCTCAACGTCTGAATGACAGACCGGGCAATGCGTCGGGAAAACCACTTCACGGGCATCTTCCGGGCGTTCATCCAGCACGACACCTACCACTTGCGGGATAACATCACCGGCACGGCGGACAATCACAGTATCGCCAATACGCAGGCCGAGGCGCTCAATTTCATCCGCATTGTGCAGCGTCGCATTGCTGACCATTACGCCTGCAACCAGCACCGGCTCCAGACGGGCAACCGGCGTAATGGCGCCGGTACGTCCAACCTGAAACTCGACGTCTTTCACCAGCGTAATCTGTTCCTGCGCCGGGAATTTAAACGCCGTTGCCCAGCGCGGTGCGCGCGCCACAAAGCCCAGCGTTTCCTGAATATCCAGAGAATCAATTTTGACCACCACGCCGTCGATATCAAAACCGAGCGACGGGCGATCGGCTTCAACCTGACGGTAAAACGCCAGTACGTCGTCGCTGCCGGTACACACACGGACACGGTCGCTGACCGGCAATCCCCAGGCTTTGAGCTGTTGCAGACGATCATGATGACTGCGCGGCAGTTCGCCGCCTTCCAGCAGCCCCACGCCGTAGCAGAAGAAAGTCAGCGGGCGTTTAGCCGTGATACGCGGATCAAGCTGGCGCAAAGAACCTGCCGCCGCATTACGCGGGTTCGCGAACACTTTCCCGCCGGTGCGTCGTGCTTCTTCATTCATCGCTTCAAAGCCCGGCTGCGGCATAAAGACTTCGCCACGCACTTCCAGACGCTCAGGAATATTGTCACCGTGCAGACGCAGCGGAATGGCGCGGATGGTGCGCACATTGGCCGTGATGTTCTCGCCGGTTGTGCCGTCACCGCGCGTTGCCGCCTGCACCAGTTCGCCATTTTCATACAGCAAACTGACCGCCAGACCGTCGAGCTTCAGCTCACAGCAGAATGTCAGCGGTTCAGTGGTTTTCAGCCGGTCCTGAACGCGCTTATAAAACGCCAGATAGCTTTCTTCATCGAAAACGTTGTCCAGCGACAGCATCGGCACACGATGTTTCACCTGCTCAAAAGCCGATAGCGGCGCGGCGCCCACGCGCTGAGTCGGTGAGTCAGCGGTAATCAGCTCAGGATGCGCGGTTTCCAGCTCGCGCAGTTCACGCATTAAGCGGTCATATTCGGCATCCGGCACTTCCGGGGCATCCAGAACGTGATACTGATATTCGTGATGACGCAGCTGAGTGCGTAAATGATTGATCTGTTCTTCGATAGTGGCCATGACTCACCGTGGAGATAAAAAACCCCCGGCAAGCGGGGGTTAGGGGAATGGGTGTTTCACGAACGCCAGAATCAGGCGGTCGCCTCGAGGACCTCACGGATCCGCGCTTTGTACGTTTCCAGCTTCTGCGGCGTAATCATACGACGCTCATCATCAAGCACCATCGCACCGACATCATCGGCAATACGCTGGGCTGACTGCAGCAGCAGTTTAAAGTTCTGATGCGCATCGCCGTAGCAAGGCACCATCATGAACAACGTAACGCCAGGGGTGGAGAAGTCGGACATATTGTCAGGATCAAACGACCCCGGTTTGACCATATTGGCCAGACTGAACAATACCGGACCGCTGCCAGCAGGGCTGACGTGACGATGGAAAATATTCATAGCGCCAAACTGGAAGCCGGACTGAAGCACGCTGTTAAGCAACACTTCACCGCCAATCACGCCGCCCTGATGCGCTGCAACGTGCAGAACCAGAACGGTTTCTTTCAGTTTAGCTTTCTCTGCAGGCGCTTCTTCAGCAGGCGCAAAAGGCGCTGGCTGAGGTTCTGCTTTCGCAGCCGGTGCGGCCTCGGCATGAATCTCCTGCGGTGGAACCGGCGCGTGCGGTTTTACCTCAGGGGTAAAATCAGCGACAGGTTCGCGACGCGGTGCCTCAGGTTCAGCGGCGGAATAGCCACTGAGCAACGGGTCTTCCTGCACAGCATGTTGCTGCGGGCGAACCGGTTGTTGAGGACGGGCAACAGGCGCTGGCTGCACAGGTGGAACCTGTGGCTGACGTGGCGGTGCAGACTGTTCCGGCTCGTCGTCATACTGACCGAAAGTCGGTTCATCCTGAGGATAAGCAGGACGCACGCGCACTTCACCCACTCCATCGACAAAATCGTCAGACGGAGATTGCTCCCGTTCTTTTTTCACACGTTTAGCTGGGCGATCACGAAAAAGCGAAGAGCGTTCTTTACGGCTGGTCCACAAACCGTGTAACAACAACGCTATTATGGCGATCGCGCCAACAACGATTAATATCAGACGCAAATCCTGCATCATTGCTATCTCTGTTGTTCTAATTCATTGCCACCACGGCAAACATTCACAATATTAACTCTATTTGCCCACGTAGATAAGTGCAAGTCTCGACTCTACTTTCTGCTAATAAATAGGGTAGTTGCACCTTTTTTTGCTGTTTTTTCAGCCAATCCACCGCTAGCCAGTGGAAAATCATACCGATATGATAGCCCATGTCATTCAACTCAGAGAGAAAATTTCGTTTATGACTTCATCGCAAAGCGCCAGACAAGAAAACGGCGTGCATTATTTCAAACAGGGCTGGACGCTCATTTCCTTACCCGGGATACGACGTTTTGTGATTTTACCGCTGGCCGTGAACGTTGTCCTGATGGGCGGCGCGTTCTGGTGGCTGTTTACCAAATTGGGAGAGTGGATCCCGGCGATGATGAGTAAAGTCCCGGCGTGGCTCAGCTGGCTCGATTACCTGGTCTGGCCGATCGTCGTGCTTTCGGTGCTGCTGGTGTTCAGCTACTTTTTCAGCACGATTGCTAACTGGATAGCTGCGCCGTTCAGCGGATTACTCGCGGAGCAGCTCGAAGCGCGCCTGACCGGCAAACCGCTGCCTGACAGCGGTATCTGGGACATCATGAAAGATCTGCCGCGTATCATGAAACGCGAATGGCAGAAACTGGCGTATTACCTGCCCCGCGCCGTGCTGTTGTTTGCATTGTATTTCATTCCGGTGATTGGTCAGACCCTCGCGCCGGTGCTGTGGTTCTTCTTCAGCGCGTGGATGGTGGTGATTCAGTATTGTGACTACCCGTTCGATAACCACAAAGTCAGCTTTGCCGATATGCGCCGCTCGCTCGGCAGCAACAAAATCGACAACATGCAGTTTGGCTCGCTGGTCAGCCTGTTCACCCTCATTCCGGTGCTGAATCTGGTGATCCTGCCCGTCGCCGTTTGCGGAGCCACTGCCATGTGGTGCGACCGTTACCGCGCGGTGTATGTGAAAAATAATATCGACGTTAATACCACGCGAACATAGCGGCACAATCCGCATCCCGATCCTTTTTTTCCTTAACAGCCGCCTCAGTGCGGCTGTTTGCTATGCTTGACTTTTTTATCCCAAACTTATTTCTTAATAACGGATCGGTATAGCAAATACCAAAACCTTACTTCACTCGGAAAGCCGTTCGCGTATGCTTTTCTGATTCCCACTAATTTCATAGTGTTGAAAGCTTCACACCGTGAATATTTCATACAGTTAAAGGACGGGTTATGAGCAAGATCTATGAAGACAATTCATTAACAATTGGCCATACGCCACTGGTTCGCCTGAACCGTATCGGTAATGGCCGTATTCTGGCTAAGGTCGAGTCACGTAACCCGAGCTTCAGCGTGAAATGTCGCATCGGCGCGAACATGATTTGGGATGCTGAAAAACGCGGCATTCTGACCAAAGATATCGAACTGGTTGAACCGACCAGCGGGAACACCGGGATTGCGCTGGCGTACGTTGCCGCAGCGCGCGGTTATAAACTCACGCTGACCATGCCGGAAACCATGAGCGTTGAACGCCGTAAGCTGCTGAAAGCGCTGGGTGCAAACCTGGTTCTGACAGAAGGCGCGAAAGGCATGAAAGGTGCGATTGCGAAAGCCGAAGAAATTCAGGCCAGCGATCCGGATCGTTACCTCATCCTTCAGCAGTTCAGCAACCCGGCAAACCCGGCGATCCACGAACAAACCACCGGCCCGGAAATCTGGGAAGATACCGATGGCGCGGTTGACGTGCTGATTGCTGGCGTCGGCACCGGCGGCACCATCACAGGGACTGGCCGTTATCTGAAAAGTAAAAAAAGCAGCGTCACGCTGGTAGCCGTTGAGCCAACCGATTCTCCGGTAATTACTCAAACGCTGAATGGCGAAGAAGTGAAACCCGGCCCGCACAAAATTCAGGGTATCGGTGCCGGTTTTATTCCGGGCAACCTGGATCTGGAACTGCTGGATCGCGTCACGCTGATCACGAATGACGAATCTATGCAGATGGCACGTCGCCTGATGGAAGAAGAAGGCATTCTGGCGGGGATTTCTTCCGGTGCAGCCGTTGAAGCCGCCGTGAAATTGTCAAAAGAACCGGAATTTGCCGATAAGACTATCGTCGTTATCCTGCCGTCCTCCGGCGAACGCTATCTGAGTACCGCATTGTTTGCAGATTTGTTTACGGAAAAAGAATTGCAACAATAATGCCACATCCTTAAAAGCGATTAAAAAAGCACCTTTCGGGGTGCTTTTTTGTGGGCTACGTCAAAGTTTATACCACTCCATCATTGATTTTACGCGCCAGGTTTAGTATTTAACCGGACAATTATTTCGCTGCGTGAAATTAATCGCTTCCATGACGCCGCCCGCTGAATCGATTTACCGATTTGTTACATGAGGGAAAAAAACGGCATAATGGCGGAATAACAGGAAAGCTTGGATCTAGGGCAAAGTGTTTTATCGCTGAGTGCGCTATTTTCTCTTTTCTGTTGCATCTGAACCTGCCCCTGAACCATAGTCAGGCGCTAATCTCTACAGGCTAAAGTGAAGCCTATAAGCTAAACTTTAGTCCCACAACATTACTTTAATAAGTTGGGGAAACAACAATGTTCCAGCAAGAAGTTACTATTACCGCTCCTAATGGTCTGCACACTCGCCCTGCTGCACAGTTCGTGAAAGAAGCCAAAGGTTTTGCTTCTGACATCACCGTGACTTCAAACGGTAAAAGCGCCAGTGCTAAAAGCCTGTTCAAACTGCAAACTCTGGGCCTGACCCAAGGTACCGTTGTGACCCTCTCAGCTGAAGGTGAAGACGAGCAAAAAGCCGTTGAACACTTGGTAAAACTGATGGCAGAGCTCGAGTAACAACAGCCGCTCTTATATAGTTTAAACCAGTCAAGAGAAAGGTAGGGTTATGATTTCAGGCATTTTAGTATCTCCCGGTATCGCTTTCGGCAAAGCACTTCTGTTGAAAGAAGATGAAATTGTCATCAACCGGAAAAAAATCTCTCCTGATCAGGTTGATCAGGAAGTTGAACGTTTCCTTGCTGGCCGTGCGAAAGCATCAGCCCAGCTGGAAGTGATCAAGACCAAAGCCGGTGAGACCTTCGGTGAAGAGAAAGAAGCCATCTTCGAAGGCCACATCATGTTGTTGGAAGACGAAGAGCTTGAACAGGAAATCATAGCCCTCATCAAAGACGAGCACGCCTCTGCGGATGCGGCTGCTTTCTCTGTGATTGAAGGCCAGGCGAAAGCCCTGGAAGAGCTGGACGATGAATACCTGAAAGAACGTGCGGCTGACGTACGTGATATCGGTAAACGTCTGCTGCGCAACATTCTGGACATGGCTATCGTTGATCTGAGCTCAATCCAGGACGAGGTTATTCTGGTTGCGACCGATCTGACGCCATCAGAAACCGCACAGCTGAACCTGAACAAGGTTTTGGGCTTCATTACTGATTTGGGTGGCCGTACTTCTCACACCTCTATCATGGCCCGCTCACTGGAACTGCCTGCTATCGTCGGCACCAGTGATGTGACCAAACAAGTCAAAAATGATGACTATCTGATCCTCGACGCTGTAAACAATAAAATCTACGTCAACCCGACGGCGGACGTTATTGATGAGCTGAAAGCGGTTCAGAACCAGTACATCTCTGAAAAAGACGAACTGACCAAACTGAAAGATCTGCCGGCGATTACGCTGGACGGCCATCAGGTGGAAGTTTGTGCCAACATCGGTACCGTGCGCGACGTCGCCGGTGCAGAGCGCAATGGCGCTGAAGGTGTCGGCCTGTATCGTACAGAATTCCTGTTCATGGACCGTGACAGCCTGCCTACCGAAGAAGAGCAATTCCAGGCATATAAAGCCGTTGCTGAAGCGATGGGTTCACAGGCGGTTATCGTACGTACCATGGACATCGGCGGTGATAAAGACCTGCCGTACATGAACTTGCCAAAAGAAGAAAACCCATTCCTGGGCTGGCGTGCAATCCGTATCTGTCTGGATCGTAAAGAAATTCTTCACGACCAGCTGAAAGGTATTCTGCGTGCTTCTGCGTTCGGCAAACTGCGCATCATGTTCCCGATGATCATTTCTGTTGAAGAAGTGCGTGAACTGAAAGCAGAACTCGAAATGCTGAAAGTTGAGCTGCGCGAAAAAGGCCAGGCATTCGATGAAACAATCGAAGTTGGCGTGATGGTTGAGACTCCAGCGGCTGCTGTGATTGCTCATCATCTGGCGAAAGAAGTCGATTTCTTCAGTATTGGTACAAACGATCTTACCCAGTATACTTTGGCTGTGGATCGCGGTAATGAGCTGATTTCTCATCTGTACAACCCAATGTCTCCGTCTGTACTTGGTTTAATTAAACAAGTTATTGACGCATCTCATGCTGCCGGTAAATGGACAGGGATGTGTGGCGAGCTAGCCGGTGACGAACGTGCTACACTTCTTCTATTGGGCATGGGGTTAGACGAGTTCAGCATGAGTGCTATCTCTATCCCACGCATCAAGAAAATTATTCGCAATACAAACTTCGAAGATGTGAAAGCGCTGGCAGATCAGGCCCTGGCTCAACCTACGGCGCAAGAGTTGATGAACCTGGTTAACAAGTTCATTGAAGAAAAAACACTCTGCTAATTGCGCGATGCTGTAAAGCTGCCCAAATTAATGCTTAGGAGAAGATCATGGGTTTGTTCGATAAACTGAAATCATTGGTTTCGGATGATAAAAAAGACGTTGGCATCATTGAAATCGTGGCGCCGCTGTCTGGTGAAATTGTCAACATTGAAGACGTGCCTGACGTTGTTTTCGCTGAGAAAATCGTAGGCGACGGTATTGCTATCAAACCAGCGGGCAACAAAATGGTTGCTCCGGTTGACGGGACTATCGGTAAAATCTTCGAAACTAACCATGCTTTCTCAATCGAATCCGACAGTGGCATCGAACTGTTTGTTCACTTCGGTATCGACACCGTTGAACTGAAAGGCGAAGGCTTCAAACGTATCGCCGAAGAAGGTCAGCGCGTTAAGAAAGGCGATTTGGTAATCGAATTTGATCTGGCCCTGCTGGAAGAGAAAGCGAAGTCTACCCTGACTCCGGTTGTTATCTCTAACATGGACGAGATCAAAGAGCTGATTAAACTGACCGGTAGCGTGACTGTGGGCGAAACCCCAATCATCCGTATCAAGAAGTAATCAGCCCGAAGAAACAAGAAGTAAAAGAAACGGCGCTCAGTGCGCCGTTTTTTATTACCTGAATCTTTTGTAAGACTGAAAGGACTGAACGTTTAAATCTTCCAGTGCGGCACCATCAGGCTGATCACCAATCCGTGAGGTTGCGCGTTACGGGCATCAACTTTGCCGTCATGTGCCAGCATCACTTTGCGGGTAATCGCCAGCCCCAGGCCGTAACCTTTGCCAGACAACGGCGATTTCACGCGCACAAACGGGTCAAAGATACTCGACAGCTTATCCTCTTCCACGCCCGGCCCCTGATCGGCCACTTCAATCTGTAAAAACTCTTCAACCTGCGCCAGAGAAACGCTGATGGTCTGCCCGCGGGCGGAAAAGCGCAGCGCGTTACGCACCACATTATCGACCGCGCGCCGCATCAGCTCAGCATTGCCTTTCACGGTGTAATCCATTTCGTCCGGCACTTCCGGGTGCATCGTGATATTCACGCCCGGCAGCTGTGCTTCGTAACGGGCATCATTGACGACCGCTTCCACCAGCCCGTACAGATCAAAATACTCTTCGTCCGGGATTTCGCTGTTTTCCGTTCGCGACAGCGCAAGCAGTTCGCCGATCATCTTATCCAGACGCCCTGCTTCGTGCTCAATACGGCTGAGAGAGGTTTCAACGTTAGACGGGTTTTGCCGCGCCAGACCAATCGCCAGCTGCAAACGGGCCAGAGGAGAACGCAGCTCATGTGAAACGTCGTGCAACAGCTCTTCACGCGCTTTCACCAGCACCTGCAAACGTTCCGCCATCGAGTCGAAATCACGCGCCACCTCGGACAGCTCATCGTGCCGTTTGCCCATACTGGAAAACAGACGCACCGATAAATCGCCCTGTGCAACCCGCCCGAACGCTTTACGCATTTGCAGCATCGGCCTTGTCAGGTTCCAGGCCAGAACCAGACTGAATAACAGACCGCCTAACCCGCCAAGCCAGAGCAACGGCGGCGGCATGTTCAGTAATTCCCGGTGTCTTCTTGGGCGGTACTCGTCCATCAGCCCGGCGACATCGTAACGAAGCCGGTAACCCTGCCCGTCCGGCCCCTGCACGAACTCCACCACTTCATGCGGGATCTTACCCGGTTCCAGATCCTGCATCGTGCTGCCCTGCGCAGGAAGCAGTGAAGGCGCTACCGAGAAGAACTGACGATCATCTTCCGGCCAGTCGGCCATCATGGCATTAAGCGCGGGCAGACCACCGGAATGAAGCGTGGAAACCGCCGAGGTAATCTGGAGTTTCACAAAACGCCGGGCAATGCCACTTTCCGGCGGTTCATGCGGATTATAAAACGCAAAAACCACCCAGAGCCCCTGAGTGATTGCCACGAAGGTAAACCAGAATCCCAGCAGGATTTTCCAGAACAACCTTCCGCGCAGACGTTTAGCGGATTCGATAGCCAATGCTGCGCACCGTTTCAATAGTCAGAATATCGCCACCTTCCAGTGACCCCAGTTTCTGACGGATATTACTGATGTGCACATCAATACTGCGGTCGTAAGCTTCACGCGGACGCCCCAGGCCTTTTTCCGACAGCTCATCTTTTGACACCACGCGTTCAGGCGAACGCAGCAGCAGTTCCAGCAAATTAAATTCTGAAGCCGTCAGGTCAAACGGAACACCGCGCCATTCGCTGCTGCGGGTCGCCGGATTCAGCGTCAGGTCGCCGTAATTAACCGATGAGGAATCAGAATGCGATTCCTGCTGTTCCTCCACACGGCGCAGCACCGCACGCAGTCGCGCCACCAGTTCGCGCGGATAACACGGTTTTGGCATGTAATCGTCAGCGCCCATTTCCAGGCCGATCACGCGGTCAATATTGTCGCCTTTGGCCGTCAGCATGATAATCGGCAGACGGCTGTTTTTGCGCACCTGACGCAGTACATCAATACCGCTCATGTCCGGCAGCATAATGTCGAGGATCATTGCGGTGTATTCGCCAGACATCGCGCCTTCCACGCCCGCTTTACCGGTCAGCACCAGAGAGGCGTCAAAACCTTCTGCGATCAGGTATTCACTGAGCATGGTGCCTAATTCAAGATCGTCATCGACTAACAAGATTTTCATTCTTTATTTCCGCCTGGCTAAAATTTTGGTCATTTTTACCACTAAGCCTGCATTACGCAGCCGCTTTTACTCTTTTTTTACACAGTCTCTGACAGAATTTCATCCCGCAGAAACCCGAGTGTAAGGAATAAAGGTAACGTGTTTTACGCTATCACTATTATAGAAGATTAAAATCAATCTGTTAGCGTTTAACAGAAAGCAAAAGGCAGGCGCAAAGGCCTGCCTGTTAAATGTGACCACGCTTTACGTCAGGAGTTCTTAGTCAGAAAAAACGCCCGTCGAGAGATAACGGTCGCCGCGATCGCAGATAATCGCGACCACCACGCTGCCCGGATGGCTTCTGGCAACGCGCAGCGCGCCTGCGACAGCGCCGCCGGAACTCACGCCGCAAAAGAGCCCTTCCTCACGCGCCAGTGCGCGCATCGTGTCTTCTGCTTCGCCCTGCCCCATGTCCATCACTTCATCCACCAGCTCAGGATTGAAAATGCCGGGCAGATACGCCTGCGGCCAGCGGCGGATGCCTGGAATGCTACTGCCTTCCGCTGGTTGCAGACCAATAATCTGCACGCCCGCATGCTGGCTGCGCAAAAAGCGGCTGACACCGGTGATTGTGCCCGTGGTGCCCATACTGGAAACAAAATGCGTAACGCGCCCGTGTGTTTGTTGCCAGATTTCCGGGCCGGTGGTGGTGAAATGCGCCAGCGGGTTGTCCGGATTATTAAACTGATCCAGCACTTTGCCCAGCCCCTGCTTTTCCATATCCAGCGCCAGATCGCGTGCGCCTTCCATGCCCTGCGCACGGCTGACCAGCAAAAGCTCAGCGCCGTAAGCGCGCATCGACGCCTGCCGTTCCAGGCTCATATTCTCCGGCATCAGCAATTTCAGCTTATAACCTTTGAGCGCGGCAATCATGGCCAGCGCGATCCCGGTATTTCCGCTGGTCGCTTCAATCAGCGTATCGCCCGGTCGGATTTCACCGCGCTTTTCCGCCTGTTCAATCATAAACAGCGCAGCGCGATCCTTGACCGAACCGGCAGGATTATTGCCTTCCAGCTTGACCCAAATTTCACTGTCCAGATCTTTGGGTAATCGCTGTAATCTCACCAGCGGTGTATTACCGATGTAATGTTCGAGCGTACTCACGGGGCTTGCCTTATATCAAAACGAACTATGGACTGATAAAAATTACATAAAGAGATATCAGACGATAAAAAGGGCGGCTCAGAGACCGCCCGGAGAAACCTGCTGATTAAAAAATATCAGGCGCTCTCCGCTAACGCAACGGGTTGTAGCGGCTGATCGCCCGCATACAGGCGTCCGTTCAGCCCGCCGACATAAAAACGATCGCCGCGCTGCGGAGCCGCATTGCCGTGAGTATCAGAAAGCACCACGGAAAGCGGTTCGTCATGCCAGCCTTCGGCCTGCACAATCAGCTGCCAGAAGTGACCACGCGGGCTGACTTCCAGCACTTTCACCGGCAGCGGGCAACGTGGCGTACTCTGGGCGGTAATTTCCATCTCCCACGGACGCAGGAACAAATCCACCGCGCCCTGATGCAGCGTCGGGTTCTCCAGCGGCCAGTGATGCGCGCCCACATAAAGCTGTGAGCCGCGAATGTCGCCGCTGATTTTATTCACTTCGCCCATGAATTCCAGCACGAAGCGGGTCGCCGGTTCACGCCAGATTTCCTGCGGTGCGCCAACCTGCTCAATATTGCCCTGACTCATTACCACGACGCGATCCGCCACTTCCATGGCTTCTTCCTGATCGTGAGTCACGAACACGCTGGTGAATTTCAGCTCTTCATGTAACTGACGCAGCCAGCGGCGCAGTTCTTTACGCACCTGCGCATCGAGCGCGCCAAACGGTTCATCAAGCAGCAAAATTTGCGGTTCCACGGCCAGCGCACGCGCCAGCGCGACACGCTGTTTCTGACCACCGGAGAGCTGCGCCGGATAGCGGTTTGCCAGATGGCTTAACTGCACCATCTCCAGCAATTTTGAGACTTTCTGCTTAATCGCTTCGGCGTTCGGACGCTCGCGACGCGGCAAAACGGTCAGTCCGAAGGCAATATTGTCGAACACCGTCATGTGGCGGAACAGCGCGTAATGCTGGAACACAAAACCGACCTGACGATCGCGGGCATGCACGCGGGTCACGTCTTTATCATGGAAACTCAGGCGACCGGCGCTCTGGTTCTCCAGACCGGCGATAATGCGCAGCAGCGTCGTTTTGCCGGAGCCGGATGGCCCGAGCAGCGCAACCATCTCACCGGAAGCAATATCGAGCGAAATATCATTGAGCACCTTCGTGCGGCCAAAGTATTTGTTGATACCGTTAATTTCAATGCTCATGATTTTCCTCCCGCTCAAGACGGTCGTTGTGGCGCTTCAGACGCCATTGCAGGCCGCTTTTCAGAAACAGTGTGACAATCGCCATCAGGGTCAGCAGCGCGGCGGCAGTAAACGCGCCCGCGGTGTTGTAGTCCTGATGCAGTAATTCAACCTGTAGAGGCAGCGTGTAGGTTTCGCCACGAATAGAACCGGACACCACCGACACGGCACCGAACTCGCCAATCGCACGGGCATTGGTCAGCACCACGCCGTACAGCAAAGCCCAGCGGATATTGGGTAACGTCACGCGGCGGAACATCTGCCAGCCGGACGCCCCGAGCAACACCGCTGCCTCATCTTCGTGGCTGCCCTGGCTCAGCATCACCGGCACCAGCTCACGGATAACAAACGGGCAGGTCACGAAAATCGTCACCATCACCATGCCCGGCCACGCGAACATAAACTGAATGTTGTGCGCATCAAGCCAGCCGCCGAGCGGGCCGTTAGTGCCGTAGAACAGCAGATACAGCAAACCGGCCACCACCGGCGAGACGGCAAACGGGATGTCGATCAGCGTCAGAAGCAACTGACGCCCCGGGAAGTTAAAACGCGCCACCAGCCAGGCCAGCAGCGTGCCGAAAATCAGGTTAACCGGCACGGTAATCAGCGCCATCAGCACGGTCAGCCAGATGGAATGCAACATGTCGGAATCCGACAGATTCTTCCAGACCGCCGCGATGCCGTCCGAAAACGCCAGCACAAAAATGCTGATCATCGGGATCACCAGCAGCAGAACACAAATCAGCACGCCGGTGCCGATAAGCAGCCATTTTACCCAGTCGATACGCTGGCGGGTTTCACCTGCAAAAGCCGGAATATCAGACATTACTGGCCTCCCAGACGACGGCCATAACGGCTCTGTAAGGTGTTAATCGCAAACAGCAACAGCAGCGACGCCGCAAGGATCACCGACGCAATGGCGCTGGCCGCCGGATAATCAAATTCCTGCAAGCGGATGAAAATCATCAGCGAGGTCACTTCGGTCTTCCAGGCAATATTCCCGGCGATGAAAATGACCGCGCCAAATTCCCCCAGACTGCGGGTGAACGACAGCGCCGTGCCCGCCAGCAGCGAAGGCATCACTTCCGGCAACACTACGCGGCGAAAACTCTGCCAGCGCGATGCGCCCAGCGTCTCGGCCGCTTCCTCGTATTCCGGCCCCAGTTCTTCCAGAACCGGCTGCACGGTGCGCACCACAAACGGAATACTGGTAAACGACATTGCCACGGCGATACCCAGCCAGGTGTAGGCCACTTTGATATCAAAATGCGCCAGCCACTGGCCGTAAAAACCGGTGGTCGAAAACAGCCCGGCCAGTGTCAGACCGGCCACGGCGGTCGGTAACGCAAACGGCAAATCCATCAGGCCGTCAATCAGGCTTTTGCCCGGAAATTCGTAACGCGTCAGGATCCAGGCCATCAGCATGCCGAATAAACCGTTGAAAATACTCGCCACGCCCGCCGCCAGCAGCGTGACTTTATACGCCGCCACCACCTGACCATTGGTGATAACATCCCAGTATTGCGCCAGCGTCATTTGGGAAAGCTGCATGACCAGCGCACTCAGCGGCAGCAATAACACCAGACAGACGAACAACAGGCTGCTGCCGAGGCTCAGGGTAAATCCGGGTAATACGCGTTTGCTCGTCAACAACATTACTGGTGACCTTGCTCTAACAGTTTGTCCAGCTCACCGCCGGTACTGAAATGGGTTTCCATCACTTGTGGCCAGCCGCCGAACTGATCTTCAACCTTGAACAGTTTGGTGTCCGGGAACTGCCCTTTTGCCGCCGCCATCGCCGTTTTGTCATACACGCGGTAATTAAAACTGGTGATGATTTTTTGCGCCTGCGGGCTCCACAAGTAATTCAGATAATCTTTTGCAGCTTTCTCCGTGCCGTTTTTCTCGACATTTTTGTCGACCCAGGCCACCGGGAACTCAGCCAGAATGTCGACCTTCGGCACAATGACTTCGTATTTATCATCGCCATACTGCTTGCGGATGTTGTTCACTTCGGATTCGAAGCTGATTAACACATCGCCCAGACCGCGTTCCACGAACGTCGTTGTTGCGCCGCGACCGCCGGTATCAAACACCTGTACGTTTTTGAGGAAACTCGCCATTTTCGCGCGGGTTTGTGCGGTATTTTTGTTGTCTTCAATGTTATAAGCGCCCCATGCACCGAGATAGGTGTAGCGGCCATTGCCGGACGTTTTCGGATTCGGGAACACCAGAGCGACGCCGGGACGCGCTAAATCATCCCAGCTGTGGATGTTCTTGGGATTTCCCTTGCGCACCAGAAACGCCATGGTGGAATAAAACGGGGAACTGTTATTCGGCAGACGGCTTTGCCAGTCGGCGGGGATCAGATTGCCTTTGTCATGCAGGATCTGCACGTCCGTCACCTGGTTATACGTCACTACGTCGGCTTTCAGACCCTGCAAAATCGCCAGCGCCTGTTTGGAAGAACCGGCATGCGACTGTTTGATTTCCAGCTTGTCACCGTTGTTCTGATCTGCCCACTGTTTCTGAAAAGGCGGATTCAGCGCGGCAAAAAGCTCACGGGAAACATCGTAAGAACTGTTCAGCAATTCGGTGGCAGACGCCGCCCCGCTGGTCAGCAACAGTGCAGCCAGCGAACCTTTCAGCAAATTTCCAGCAAAACCAATCGTTTTCATGCTCAGCCTCAGGTGAATGAACCGATATGCGGCGTCAGAAAAGCCGCTCAATATCACACAGTGTATTTATAACTGAGGTTCAGGCTGTAACGGTTTTATATACCATTTGGTGATTTTCAAGCATGAAAAGCTATAAGGCATTAACAAACGCAGGGAGAAACACGAAGGGAAGGAATAAAGCGCGCCCGGAAACGGACGCGCTGAACGCATATTTTTTTACAGCACAGAGAGCTTACGGCAAAGAGAACTTACAGTGCAGCCAGACGGGTCAGGGACGGCGCGAAGAAATAGCTGCCGGTCACCGGACGGGTGAAACGCAGCATCGCGTCACGTTTGCCATCCAGATCGCCAAACATACTGAGCAGCTGTTTCTCAATGTTCCACAAACGCGCGGCATAGCTGATGAAATACAGGCCGTGCTCGCCGCTGGCGGTGCCGTAAGGCAGGCTCTGACGCAGAATTTTCAGGCCTTTGCCGTCTTCTTTCAGATCCACACGGCTGACGTGGGAAGTTTCAGGGCGCGTTTCCGGATCCAATTCTTCATCGGTATCTTTCGTGCGGCCAATCACTTCTTCCTGCTGCTGCACGGAGAAACGCTCCCATTGCACCAGATTATGTTTCCAACGCTGAACCATCACGTAGCTACCGCCTGCGTCCACAGAACCTTCAGGAATGATGGCAACCTGCGCGCGGGCGTCGGCTTTCGGGTTTTCGGTGCCGTCGACAAACCCACTGAGGTCGCGTTCTTCGAGAGCGCGGAAACCATGAGTTTCTTCTTCCACCACAATCGCGCTGCCAAACGCTTTCAGCGCGGCCTGTGCAAGTGCGAAGTTAATATCATGACGCAGTGACTGAATGTGCAGCAGCATGTCGCGCTGCGTGGCCGGGGCCAGCCCTTTGCCCAGCGGCTCAAAGTTTTTCAGCTCGTCTGCGCCCTGATTACCGGACAGGTCGCGCCAGACGTCGTGGCCAAAAGCCACGACCGCGCCCACATGTTCAGCGGGGAATTTTTGCTGCATATCGTTTAATGCGGCCACAAATGCACGGCAGCCCTGCCGGAGCGCATCCAGGTCACCCTGAGCTTTCGCTTCAATGTAAATGGCGAAACGGCAATGTTCGGGCAAAATGCCGCTCTGAACCTGAGTCATTTTTCTCATCCTCGTTAAATTGACCGGCGCCATCATACCGGATGTCAATAAAAATGCCTTGCGCGAAGGCAAGGCATTGAGGACTTCTTTTGCAGGCTAAAGCGCCGGCAAGCGAAAAGCGGCGTTACTGCGCCTGACCGGTTTGCAGCGGATTAGCGCGCCAGACGATTTTGCTGACTTTCCAGTCTTTCAGGGCGTCGTCAGAAGGCATCAGGGATTCCGGGCCGTGCCAGATCCCGCTAAACACATAAGTGACGCGTGCACTTTGCGGCGCTTTACACTCCACGTTCTGCGCATCGTCGCCTTCACCTTTTACGCACGAATCAAACGCTTTGGTATAGAGATCGCTGAACGACGTGCCAATTTTCACGCCCCACTCGCTCGCCACTTCAGGATCCATCACATCCACCCGCTGCACGTTACCTTTCGGCTCGCCGCTGACGGACAATTTCACGTCTTTGCCGTCCATCGCCTGGAAGAAGCTCAGCATTTTGCCGTCACTCATCGACATACCGCTGCGCAGGGAATAGTTACCGTTGAGCCCGTCTTTGATGGCGGTTTCCGTCAGTGGCGTGCTGGCCGTGATACCGCCAACGCCCTGATCGGTCACGGTCAGGCTGCTGCCAAACCAGTTAAGCGGGTTCAGACCTGACCATGACATATGCGGCATGGACGGCATTGACGAGCAACCGGCGAGAAAAAGCGGTAACGCCAGCAACATCGGGCGGGCCCGTAAGCGAACAGTCATTCGGTACACTCCTTTCCTGCAAATTTCCGCAAACCGGGGCGGCCTGACGGATAAATCAGCAGCGTATTTATTATTTGGAAATCGTTGTTAAGCGCCAGTTCGAGTACTTTCTTTCCGAAAAAGTTCAGCGCGGGTCGGGAAATGGCATCAGGCCAGACGGCGCGCGGCATCAAAACAGGCGCGCAAACGGCGGCTGAGCAGCCAGTACGCCAGCGCGGCAGCATCGAGCAGCGCCAGCAGGATATCCACCGCCGACAGCGTATCGGTACTTTGCCACACGCCTAAACCCTGTAAGGCAAAGGTCGCAAACATCCCCGCCAGCAACAGCCAGTAACCCGCCTGCCAGATGCGTGGCCACAAATGCCGGCGTCCGCTCAGCAGGAAAACCAGCGCGGGCGGTAAACCCAGCAACATGCCGGACCAGAAACTCTGCGGATCAGGGTAAAACAGCGACAGCATCTCGCTGCCCTGCTGACGCGAGGCGCCCGCCATGACGAACAGCAGCCACGTGCGGGCCTGCAAAATCAGGATTGTCCAGAACCACAGAGGTAACCGCAACATACCGTGATCGTTATAATCATCCGGATTCATAAACGTGAAACACATTCCTTCAAACAAAGTGAAATTGAACAATAATCAACGCAGCTTAAGAAACTGTTAAGAACAATCTGCTTTACTGTTTCTCAACGCGGCAACAGGCTTTAAAAATCTCACTGTTGCCGGAATGTACTCTGGAAACGTTAAATTAAGGACGACCTATTATGATGAAGAAGATCACTCTGGCAACCCTCATTACACTTTGTTCAGCGACAGCGTTCGCACAACAAACAGGCGGGTTCAGCGGCCCTTCCGCGCAGGAAGCCCAAACACAGCCGGCGGCGCAGGGCGGATTCACCGGCACTACCGCGCTCAGCACAGTGAAAGATGTGCAGACGATGAAAGACGATCAGTGGGTGATGCTCGAAGGCTTCCTCGATCAGCGCGTCGATCACGACAAATATATTTTCCGCGACAGCACCGGTACGCTCAACGTGGAGATCGACGGTAAACGCTGGCAGGGTCAGAACGTCTCGCCAAAAGATAAAATCCGCATTGAAGGTAAAGTCGATAAAGACTGGAACTCTGTGGAAGTGGACGTCAAAAGCGTAAAAGTGATCAAGTAATCGCCCGTTAAGCCTTTGACGTAAAAAGCCCCGGCGGTGAGTCATCCGCCGGGGCTTTTTATTATCTGTTATTGCAGGCATTCAACGGGGTTTCAGTATTCCTGATCTTCAATCAGACGCTTGCCGAGCAATAACGTATCTGAAATCTCGTAACCCAGTTTTTCATACATGCTGACTACTGCATCATTTTCGGCACGCACCATTAGATTCATTTTCGGGCAGCCGCGCGCAATCAGTTTCTTTTCAAGACGATTTACCAGCGCGTTCGCAATCCCGCGCCCGCGATAATCCGGGTGAACCCCCAGATAATTCGCCGAGCCGCGATGGCCGTCGTAACCGCCCATCAGCGTGCCTACCACTTCACCACCGACTTCTGCCACCAGGAAAAATTCCGGGCTGTGATTAATTTTGCGTTCAATATCCAGTTCAGGATCATTCCACGGACGCAGCAGATCGCAGCGCTCCCATAAGGTCAGAACTTCTTCGAAATCTTCTTGACGGTATACGCGAATTTCCATCACTGTTCGCCGCTGTTAATGAGGGTTTATTTAATTATCGCGTGATCTGCTTGATACGCAACATCAAAATCACAATCTGGCGAATAAATGACCGTGTTTTATCGATGAATTTCACCGGTAATGGATCTTATAAGCCATTCACTGAACAGATATTTATTCGTCGTAATATTCATTCGCGACACATTATTCATAAAAAGTAATAGTTCTCAGATCGAAACTATAAAATAGATACTCTATAACATAAGGCATTCTGCTTTTTCTCTGACGGTAATGGACTGATGTTAAACCCCCTGAACAAATTTTTGCATTTCCAGCCTCTTCCCGCTGCCGCCACCCGTCGCCAATTGTTGCTGTCCGGCCTGGGGCTCGCGATTGCCGCGTTTGGTTCCCGCTCCGCCAGCGCCGCGCAGCAGGAACACATCACGAAGTCCGCCCCGGCACCGAAACCGCCGGGCTCTAAAAAGCTGGTGATGATTGACCCCGGCCACGGCGGGATTGATTCCGGAGCCGTCGGCCATGAAGGCTCAGAAGAAAAACATGTGGTGCTGGAAATCGCCAACTACGTGCGTGAATTCCTCGGCGATCAGAGCCACATTGAGGTCCGGCTGACGCGCGATTCAGACCACTTCATTCCGCTTTATCAGCGTGTGGAACTGGCACATCAGCATCAGGCTGACTTATTTGTCTCGATTCACGCCGACGGTTACACCAGCCCGAGCGCATCCGGTGCATCGGTATTTGCGCTGTCAAACCGCGGTGCGAGCAGCGCCATGGCGCGGTATATGTCGAAAAAAGAGAATGACGCTGATCTGGTTGCGGGCGCGAAATACGCCAAAGAAGATAACAACTATCTGCAACAGGTACTTTTCGATCTGGTCCAGACCGACACCATTAAAAACAGTCTGACGCTCGGCCATCACGTTCTCGAAAGGATCCGTCCGATCCACCACCTGCACAGCCAGCAGACAGAACAGGCGGCGTTCGCCGTGCTGAAATCCCCGTCAATTCCGTCGATTCTGGTGGAAACCTCATTCATCACCAATCATCAGGAAGAACAGCTGCTCAGCACCACCGCGTTCCGCCGTGAAATCGCGCAGGCCATTTCTCAGGGAATTGTGAATTTCTTCAGCTATTTCGACGCCAACGAACGTAAGCCACGATAACCTTCCTGCTTCGCGCCGCAGATGCGCGGGTTGTTCTGGGCGATCCGACGGGTTTTGGGGTTATAATAATCACCACTTTTTTATCATTCAGCGCCCGCAAGGCGCTGAATGTCTTTTCAGTCAACGTCTGTGAGTTTGCCCGTGAGCCAATCGATCCCCGACATACAACAAGTCAAAACCTTCCTGCTCAAGCTTCAGGACCACATCTGCCAGCAGCTGGCTGCCGCCGATGGCAAAGGCCAGTTCGCGCAAGACCAGTGGGTTCGCGAAGAAGGCGGTGGCGGCCAGAGCCGGGTATTGACCAACGGCGCAGTCTTCGAGCAGGCCGGTGTGAATTTCTCGCACGTTTCCGGTGCCACATTGCCCGCATCAGCCACCGCACATCGTCCCGAGCTGGCGGGCCGCAGTTTCCAGGCAATGGGCGTTTCGCTGGTTATCCATCCGCTCAGCCCTTACGTACCTACCAGCCACGCCAACGTGCGTTTCTTCATTGCGGAAAAGCCCGGTGAAGCTCCGGTGTGGTGGTTCGGTGGCGGTTTTGACCTCACGCCTTACTACGGTTTTGAAGAAGATGCCCGCCACTGGCATCAGACCGCACAACAACTTTGTCAGCCGTTTGGCGACGACGTGTATCCGAAATACAAAAAATGGTGTGACGATTACTTCTTTATCAAACACCGTAATGAAGCGCGCGGCATCGGCGGATTATTCTTTGATGATCTGAATACGCCTGATTTTGACACCTGCTTTTCGTTCATGCAGGCGGTGGGCAACGGCTTCACCGACGCCTATCTGCCGGTCGTCGAAAAACGCAAAGCGATACCGTGGGGAGAACGTGAACGCCAGTTCCAGCTTTACCGCCGTGGCCGCTATGTGGAATTCAATCTGGTGTGGGATCGCGGCACCTTGTTCGGCCTGCAAACCGGTGGCCGCACGGAGTCGATTCTGATGTCCATGCCACCGCTGGTTCGCTGGGAATATGGTTATCAGCCGGAAGCGGGCAGCCCGGAAGCCGCGCTGTACACCGATTTTCTACCGGTTCGAGACTGGCTGAACGGGGAGAAACGCTGATGCAAATCTGGGTTGATGCAGATGCCTGTCCGAACGTAATCAAAGAAGTGCTATTCCGCGCCGCCGAACGCACCGGCATGATGGTGACGCTGGTGGCGAACCAGACGATCCGCACGCCACCGTCGAAATTCCTGCGGACCCTGCGCGTCGAAGCGGGTTTTGACGTCGCCGATAACGAAATCGTCAAACGCACCGAGCCCGGTGATCTGGTGGTCACTGCGGATATTCCGCTGGCGGCGGAAGTCATCGAAAAAGGGGGCGTTGCGCTGAACCCGCGCGGCGAGCGTTACACCACTGAAACCATAAAAGAACGCCTGAATATGCGTGATTTTATGGACACCATGCGCGCCAGCGGCGTGCAAACCGGCGGACCGCCTGCGCTTAATCAGAGTGACCGCCAGCAATTCGCCAATGAACTGGATAAGTGGCTGCAACAGGCCAAACGCTAAAATCCGGTCAGAGGAACCTGCTGTACCACTACATTTAAAGGAATAATAAAAATGGTCAAAAAGATCATACTGGATTGCGATCCGGGGCACGACGATGCCATCGCGATGTTACTCGCTCACGGGAATCCCGATATCGAACTGCTCGCCGTCACCACCGTGGTCGGCAATCAGACACTGGAAAAAGTCACCCGTAATGCGCTGGCCGTTGCCCGCGTCATCAACCTGACCGGCGTCCCGTTTGCCGCCGGAGCCACCCGCCCGCTGGTGCGGCAAATCGAAGTGGCCGACGAAATCCACGGAGAATCCGGCCTTGATGGCCCGGTTTTACCGGAAGCGGCCATCACGCTTGAACCCGTTCATGCCATCGACCTGATCATTGATTTGATCATGTCGCATCCGCCAAAAACCATCACGCTGGTCCCGACCGGCGGCCTGACCAATATCGCCATGGCCGTGCGAAAAGAACCGCGCATCGCCGAACGCGTGAAAGAAGTCGTACTGATGGGCGGCGGTTACCATGTGGGTAACTGGAGCGCCGTGGCTGAATTCAATATCAAGATTGATCCCGAAGCCGCGCACATCGTTTTCAACGAAAAATGGCCGCTGACCATGGTCGGGCTGGACCTCACGCATCAGGCATTAGCCACACCAGAAGTGGCCGCACGAATCGCCGCTGTCGGCACGCAACCGGCAAAATTTGTCGGTGAGTTGCTCGATTTCTTCGGCCTGAGCTACAAAGATCGCCAGGGCTTTGACTCCCCGCCGGTTCATGACCCGTGCGCCGTGGCCTATGTCATCGACCCGAACGTGATGACCGTACAAAAAGTCCCGGTAGACATTGAGCTGACCGGCACCTTAACGCTGGGCATGACGGTAGCAGATTTCCGTTCACCGCCGCCGCCCGATTGCCATACGCAGGTCGCGGTAAAACTCGACCATCAACGTTTCTGGGATTTAATCGTTGATGCGCTCGAGCGTATCGGCGAAGTGAAATACTGATTTACTTAGGAAGAGAAGCTTTCCCCTAAATCATTCGTGCTGCAGAAAGGCGGTAATTGAGCGAACCCGATGAGCTGACACAGGTCAGTGATTCGGGTTCACGAGTGCAGCCAACGCATCTGCAGCGCGAAGGATGACGGGGAAATTAAAGAGGCTCGGTTTGCGCTTCGACTACCGCTAAAGCCACCATATTCACAATGCGTCTGACCGAAGCGATCGGCGTCAGAATATGCACCGGTTTCGCCACGCCCATTAACACCGGCCCTACAGTAACCCCTTCCGAACTCGACACCCGCAGCAGGTTATAGCTGATACGCGCCGATTCCATGTTCGGCATGATCAGGATATTCGCCGCCCCTTTTAACGGGCTGTCCGGCATGATGTCCTGCCGGATACTTTCGACCAGCGCCGCGTCGCCGTGCATCTCGCCGTCTATTTCCAGCGAAGGTTCACGCGCATTCACCAGCTCCAGCGTCCGCCGCATTTTGAGCGCCGCCGGGCTGTCGGATGTGCCAAAGCTGGAATGCGACAGCAGAGCCACTTTCGGTTCGATACCAAACCGCCGTACCGTTTCCGCCGCCATCAGTGTGATTTCGGCCAGCTGTTCTGCGGTCGGATCATCATTGACGTAAGTGTCCGCAATAAACGTATTCCCGCTCGGCAGCAGCAACGCATTCATCGCGCCGGCAACGTGCGCGCCCTCACGGAACCCGAACACTTTTTCAACGATATCGTAATGCTCGTGATAAGTGCCGACCGTTCCGCAAATCATTGCGTCAGCCTCACCGCGCAGCAGCATGATGGCGGAAATCAGCGTCGGATTGCCGATAACCGCCCGCCGCGCCTGCTCCTGAGACACGCCGCGTCGTTTCATCAGCTCATAGTATTCACGCCAGTATTCGTTGAAACGCGGATCGGATTCGTTATTCACCACTTCAAAATCCCGGCCAGCTTCAATCTGCAAACCGAGTTTCTTGATACGCATCTCGATCACGCTTGGCCGCCCGACCAGAATTGGTTTTGCCAATCCCAGAGAAATCAGCTCCTGCGTCGCCTGCAAAACGCGCTCCTCTTCTCCTTCAGCCATCACCACCCGACGGGCGTCTTTTTTGGCCTGAGAGAAAATCGGCTTCATAAACAGATTGGTTTTATAGACAAACTCCGACAGCTTTTCGACATAAGCATCGAAATCCAGAATTGGTCGCGTTGCCACGCCGGAATCCATCGCCGCTTTCGCCACCGCAGGCGCAATTTTCACAATCAGGCGCGGGTCAAAAGGTTTGGGAATGATGTAATCCGGGCCAAACGAAAGCTCTTCTTCCCCGTAAGCCGACGCGACCACATCGCTTTGCTCCGCCATCGCCAGATCGGCAATCGCATGCACGCAGGCCAGCTTCATTTCCTCGTTGATGGTCGTCGCCCCGACGTCCAGCGCACCACGGAAAATGAACGGGAAGCACAGGACATTGTTTACCTGATTCGGGTAATCCGAACGGCCCGTGCAGATAATGGCATCCGGGCGTACCGCTTTCGCCAGCGGTGGCAGAATTTCCGGTTCAGGATTTGCCAGCGCCAGAATCAGCGGGGATTTCGCCATGGTTTTCACCATGTCCTGCGTCAGTACGCCGGGACCGGAACAGCCGAGGAAAATATCCGCACCGGGGATCGCATCCGCCAGCGTGCGCTGTCCGTTGTCCTCAATGGCATAGGCCGCTTTGGTTTCGGCCATGTTCTCTTCGCGGCCCTGATAAATCACGCCGCGGGAATCACAGGCCGTGATGTTGTGGCGTTTCAGCCCCAGCGCCACCAGCAAATTCAGGCAGGCAATGGCCGACGCACCGGCACCGGACACCACCAGCCGCACGTCCGAAATATCTTTCCCGACCACGCGTAAACCGTTGAGCACCGCCGCCGTACAGATGATTGCCGTCCCGTGCTGATCGTCGTGAAATACCGGAATATTCATCCGCTCGCGCAGTTTGCTCTCGATGTAAAAACACTCAGGCGCTTTGATGTCTTCGAGATTGATACCGCCAAACGTCGGTTCAAGCGCGGCGATCACCTCGATCAGTTTGTCGGGATCAAGCTCGTCCACTTCGATATCAAAAACATCAATACCGGCAAATTTCTTGAACAAAACGCCCTTACCTTCCATCACCGGTTTTCCGGCCAGCGCCCCGATATTGCCCAGGCCGAGTACCGCCGTGCCGTTGGAAATCACCGCGACCAGATTTCCACGCGCGGTGTATTTATAGGCCGCAAGCGGATCTTTGGCGATTTCCAGACAGGGCGCCGCCACGCCCGGAGAGTACGCCAGCGCCAGATCGCGCTGCGTGGCCAGAGGCTTGGTTGGCGAAACCTGAATTTTTCCGGGCACCGGGAACTCATGAAAATCGAGAGCGCTTTGCTTGAGTTGTTCGTCCATCGTAGGGTCCTTTTTTTGTTTCTTATTTTTTACAGAGACAGCAGGAAACGGATGCAACATCACCATCAGTTTTACCCGATGACAGTATAGATAACCTGCCACGATAAACGCCGGATAACGACCAAAACTTAGCCGTTACATTGTTTGCTTTTCGTTCACGGAAGACGTCTCGCAAATTTCGACTAAGCTTAAAGTTTGACCTTGCGCTTTCCTCTCTCACCCCGCAGTCTGAGCTGCGACGAGGGTTGCCATTGTTATGACCCATCGCAACAATCAGAAAAAGCGCATTCAGTTTGTTAACAGAATGATGCAGGGTAGGAGCCCAACGAAATAGAGTCGTACGACCTTATTGCTGTATCGTTTTTTTCGCCAAGGAGCTAAGAGATGAACCAGTTAGACGCACTTAAAAAGGTAACGACCGTCGTTGCCGACAGTGGTGATATTGAATCTATCCGTCATTTCGAGCCTCAGGATGCGACCACCAATCCTTCGCTGATCCTCAAAGCCGCAGACCTGCCGCAATACCAAAACCTGATCAAAGACGCCGTCGCTTATGCCCGTAAACAAGGGGGCAGCAAAGACGATCAGGTCATTAATGCCACCGATAAGCTGGCCGTGAACATCGGCGCAGAAATACTGAAAAGCGTACCGGGGCGCATCTCGACCGAAGTCGATGCCCGCCTGTCATTTGACACCGAAAAATGCATCGCCAAAGCCCGTAAGCTCATTGGTCTTTATCAGGAACAGGGCATTGATAAATCACGCATCCTGATCAAACTGGCCTCCACGTGGGAAGGCATCAAAGCCGCTGAAGCGCTGGAAAAAGAAGGCATCAACTGTAACCTAACGCTGCTGTTCTCCTTTGCTCAGGCGCGTGCCTGTGCCGAAGCGGGGGTTTACCTGATTTCGCCGTTCGTGGGCCGCATCTATGACTGGTACAAAGCCAAAGAGCCGAACGCCGCGTATGACGTTGAGAAAGATCCGGGCGTGAAATCGGTCCGCGAGATTTACGAATACTACAAAGCGCATGACTACAAGACCGTGATCATGGGCGCCAGCTTCCGTAAAGTGGAACAAATTCTGGCGCTGGCCGGTTGTGACCGCCTGACCATTTCGCCAAACCTGCTTGAAGAGCTTAAAGCCAGCAGCGCGCCGGTTGAACGCAAGTTGCAACCTTCGTCGCAGGGCAGTAAAAAGCCTGCACCGCTGACTCAGGCTGAATTCCTCTGGGAACATCATCAGGACGCCATGGCCGTCGAGAAACTGGCCGAAGGCATCCGCCTGTTCGCCGTCGATCAGAAGAAACTCGAAGACATGTTGTCTGCCCAACTGTAATTTCACCCCCCTTTTTTCAATGATCGCTGCACTGAGTCAGCGATCATTAAACCGGAGAAAAATATGCCTTCTCGCAGAGAGCTAGCCAATGCTATCCGTGCACTGAGCATGGACGCCGTCCAGAAAGCAAACAGCGGTCACCCGGGCGCCCCGATGGGCATGGCGGACATCGCTGAAGTGCTGTGGCGTGATTACATGAATCACAACCCCGCCAACCCGAAATGGGCAGACCGCGACCGTTTCATTTTGTCCAACGGCCACGGTTCGATGCTGATTTACAGCCTGCTGCATCTCACCGGCTATGACCTGCCGATGACAGAGCTGGAAAACTTCCGCCAGCTGCATTCCAAAACGCCGGGCCACCCGGAATACGGCTACACGCCGGGCGTTGAAACCACCACCGGCCCGCTGGGTCAGGGCATTGCCAACGCCGTCGGTTTTGCGATTGCAGAACGCACGCTGGCCGCGCAGTTCAACCGTGGTAATCACGACATTGTGAACCACCATACCTACGCCTTTATGGGCGATGGTTGCATGATGGAAGGCATTTCCCACGAAGCCTGCTCACTGGCTGGCACCATGAAACTCGGCAAACTGACCGCGTTTTATGACGACAACGGCATCTCCATCGACGGCCATGTTGAAGGCTGGTTTACCGATGACACGGCCAAACGTTTTGAAGCCTATGGCTGGCACGTGATCCGTGGCGTTGACGGCCACAATTCAGATGCCATTAAAGCGGCGATTGAAGAATCCCACAAAGTCACCGACCGGCCTTCCCTGCTGATGTGCAAAACCGTGATCGGCTTTGGTTCCCCGCATAAAGCCGGTACCCACGATGCGCACGGCGCAGCCCTGGGCGCAGACGAAGTGGCGGCAACCCGCAAGGCGCTGGGCTGGAATTATCCGGCGTTTGAAATCCCGCAGGATATTTATGCCGCATGGGATGCCAAAGAAGCCGGTAAGGCCAAAGAGAAAGCGTGGAATGATAAATTCGCGGCTTATGCCAAAGATCATCCTGAACTGGCGGCTGAATTTGAACGTCGTGTCAGCGGTGAACTGCCCGCAAACTGGGAAACCGAAGCGCAGAAATTTATCGAAGAATTACAGGCTAATCCGGCAAATATCGCCAGCCGTAAAGCTTCGCAAAATACGCTGGAACGCTTTGGCAAAATTCTGCCTGAGTTCCTTGGCGGCTCCGCTGACCTGGCTCCGAGCAACCTGACCATGTGGTCCGGTTCAAAATCGCTCGGTGACGATCTGGCCGGTAACTACATTCATTACGGCGTTCGCGAATTTGGGATGACCGCGATTTCCAACGGCATCACCCTGCACGGCGGTTTCCTGCCTTATTCCGCGACCTTCCTGATGTTCGTCGAATACGCCCGTAACGCGGTACGTATGGCGGCACTGATGAAAATCCGCAACGTATTCGTGTATACCCATGACTCCATCGGTCTGGGCGAAGACGGCCCGACGCACCAGCCGGTTGAACAAATGGCCAGCCTGCGCGTCACACCGAACATGAGCCTGTGGCGTCCTGCGGATCAGGTCGAATCCGCCATCGCCTGGAAAACTGCAATTGAACGTAAAGACGGCCCGACGGCGCTGATCTTCTCCCGCCAGAACCTGACGCAACAACCGCGTACTGCCGGACAGCTGGCCAACGTGGCGCGCGGCGGTTATGTGCTGAAAGATTCCGATGGCACGCCGGAAATCATCCTGATTGCGACCGGTTCGGAAGTGGGCATTACGGTTGAAGCAGCGGACAAACTGGCGGCAGCGGGCACCAGAGTGCGCGTGGTTTCCATCCCGTCGACCGATACCTTTGACAAACAGGACGCGGCGTATCGCGAATCCGTACTGCCAAAAGCCGTGACCGCGCGTCTGGCGGTGGAAGCGGGTATCGCAGATTACTGGTACAAGTATGTCGGCCTGAACGGCGACGTAGTCGGTATGACCACCTTCGGCGAATCCGCTCCGGCAGAACTGCTGTTCAAAGAGTTCGGTTTTACCGTGGATAACGTGGTTGCAAAAGCACAGGCATTGCTGAAGTAATCTCCGGTACATTTCCCTCTCTGTAAAAAGAGGGGGAAATGCTGGCTAAAAATCTCACATCTGCCCCCTTCCTGCTTGATGAATGCCCCCCTCTCCGGTAAAGTCCCGTCCCTTCTTTGGCATGGGGATCAATAATGTTTATTGGATTTGACTACGGTACAGCGAATTGCTCAGTGGCAGTGATGCGCGATAATAACGCCCAGCTTCTGGCGTTAGAAAATAATGATCCTTATTTACCCTCCATGCTCTGTGCACCAACCCGTGAAGCCGTCAGCGAATGGCTGAACCGCCACGGACAGGTGCCGACAGGCAGTGATGAAAATCTGGCGCTGCTGCGCCGCAGTATCAGCTTTAACCGCGAGGAAGATATTCCGGTTAACGCCAACAGCGTGAACTTCGGTTTGCAGGCGCTGGCGACGTACATGGAAGATCCGGAAGAAGTGTATTTCGTTCGTTCTCCGAAATCGTTTCTTGGCGCAAACGGCCTGAAGCCACAGCAGATTGCCCTGTTCGAAGATCTGGTTTGCGCGATGATGTATCACATCAAACGTCAGGCAGAATCTGTTTTGCAGGAAAGCATTGAGCAGACGGTCATTGGCCGTCCGATCAACTTCCAGGGCATGGGCGGTGAGGAAGCGAACAGCCAGGCGCAGGGGATTTTACAGCGCGCCGCTGAACGTGCAGGTTTCCGTGATATTGCTTTCCAGTTTGAGCCAGTAGCGGCAGGTCTGGATTTCGAAGCCACCCTGACAGATGAGAAAACAGTGCTGGTCGTCGATATCGGCGGCGGAACGACCGACTGTTCCGTTCTGCTGATGGGCCCCCAGTGGCGCGATAAAGCGGAGCGCCAGAACAGCCTGCTCGGCCACAGTGGTTGCCGCGTCGGCGGTAACGATCTGGACATCATGACCGCGTTCAAACAGCTCACGCCTCAGTTCGGCATGGGCAGCGAAACGCAAAAAGGTATCGCGATCCCGGCATTACCTTACTGGAATGCGGTTGCAACCAATGATGTTCCCGCACAGCTGGATTTCTACAGCGTGGCGAATGGCCGCATGTTGCGTGATTTGATCCGCGACGCCGCACAGCCGGACCTCATTAAGCGCCTGCTGAAAGTACAGCAACAGCGCCTGAGCTACCGCCTGGTACGTGCTGCCGAAGAAAGTAAAATTGCCCTCTCCGAGCGCGAGAGCGTAACGGCGGCCATGGACTTCATCGAATCCGGTCTGGCAGAAACCATCAGCCAGCAGCAGCTGAGTGACGCGATTTCTCAGCCACTGGAACGCATTCAGGAACAGGTTGCTCTGGCGCTGGCCAGCAGCGAAATTAAGCCGGATGTGATTTACCTGACCGGTGGCAGCGCCCGTTCCCCGCTTTTACGTGCCGCATTGCAGGCACAGTTGCCGGGGATCCCGCTGGTCGGGGGCAATGATTTTGGCTCGGTCACCGCCGGTCTGGCGCGCTGGGCACAAACGCTGTTTCGTTAATTTACGGCTTCACAAAAACTAAAACCGCCTGACGTTAAGGCGGTTTTTTTGTTTATGGCGATACGGCAAATTCCGTTTTACAAAGACTTCATTACCACGCGCTGGCGTCGTTAAGTGTACGGATATCGGCATCATCGAGTTTCAGCGTGGCGGCCTGCGCCAGTTCATCGAGCTGTTGCAGCGAGGTCGCACTGACAATCGGGGACGTGATGCTCGGGCGCGTGATTTGCCACGCCAGTGCAACCTGCCCCGGCTGTGCGCCGTGTTTTTCCGCCACCTGATCCAACCCCTGCAACACTTTCAGACCGCGTTCGTTCAGGCAACGAGCAACCACGCTTTCGCCACGTTTACTTTTGCTGGCATCGGCTTTGGTACGGTATTTCCCGGTCAGGAATCCGGCAGCCAGCCCGTAAAAGTTGATCACGCCCAGACCGTTGTCCGTCACGACTTTTTCCAGCGCTTCTTCATACACTTTGCGGTCGTAAAGATTGTACTGCGGTTGCAGCGTCTCATAACGCGCCAGCCCGTTTTCCTGGCTGACTTTCAGCGCTTCAGCCAGACGTGGCGCGCTGTAGTTGGATGCGCCGATAGCGCGCACTTTGCCTTCTTTGATCAGCGCATCAAACGCGGCCAGACTTTCTGCCAGCGGCGTATCCGCATCATCGTCATGTGACTGATACAAATCGATATAGTCGGTTTGCAGGCGTTTCAAAGAGGCTTCCACCGCTTCTTTGATATAGCGCGGCGACAGGCCGACTTTTCCTTCTCCCATCGGTTTACCGACTTTGGTTGCCAGAATGATCTGGTCGCGCTTGCCGGTTTTTTTCAGCCAGTTGCCGATAATGGTTTCCGACTCGCCACCGTGATTGCCCTCGACCCAGCTCGAGTACACATCAGCGGTGTCGATAAAGTTAAGCTTATGATCCAAAAGGGCATCGAGCAGATTAAAGGATGCCGCCTGATCGACAGTCCAGCCAAACACATTGCCGCCGAAAGTCAGCAACGGCACCTGAATGCCTGAACGGCCCAGTTCTCTTTTACTCATCATTCTCTCCCTTTGAGAAGGTCAGATTAAACATGCTTTGCGTGCGAACGATTCGTGATCAAAGGTCAACCTTAGCATTTTGATATAAAATGTCAGGCTGAAACTCTATTCTTTATTGTCAGAAGAATTGTCAAAAAATGGGAAAGACTCTCCTTATTTCCTCCATTTTCTGCTGAAGCATTCTGGCTACACTGTAAGCCTGGTCTGAAGGTGGTACTCCCCCCTGAAATGCCGCGACAATGATTGTGCTGATGCGAACCCATGAAATCTGAAAACACTGACACCTTACCGCCTTCCGCCCCGCTGCCGCCCTCGGTACGCTGGCAATTGTGGATTGTCGCCTTTGGCTTTTTTATGCAGGCGCTCGACACCACGATTGTGAATACCGCGTTGCCGTCGATGGCCCGCAGCCTGGGTGAAAACCCGCTGCATATGCATTCGGTGGTGGTCGCCTATGTGCTGACTGTCGCCGTGATGCTGCCCGCCAGCGGCTGGCTGGCGGATAAAGTCGGGGTGAAATGGGTCTTCTTTTCCGCCATCGTTTTGTTCACCGTCGGTTCCCTGCTGTGCGCGCAGTCCGAAAGCCTGCGCGAACTGGTGCTGTCACGTATCGTTCAGGGGATTGGCGGCGCGATGATGGTGCCCGTCGGGCGGCTGACGGTGTTGAAAATCGTTCCTCGCAGCGAATACATGGCCGCAATGACCATGGTCACGCTGCCCGGCCAGGTCGGCCCGCTGCTCGGCCCGGCGCTGGGCGGTTTTCTGGTGCAGTACGCCAGCTGGCACTGGATTTTCCTGATCAATCTGCCGGTCGGTCTGGCCGGTTGTATTGCCACGCTGATGATTATGCCGAATTACAAAATGCAGACGCGGCGCTTTGATATCAGCGGCTTTGTCATGCTGGCGGTTTGCATGGCGACGCTCACGCTGGCGCTGGAAGGCAGCCGCAGCATGGGCCTCAGCGCCCTGGAATTAGTGCTGCTGGTGGTCGTCGGTTTAGGCGCGTTAGGCGTTTACTGGATGCACGCCCGTGGCAATCTTTCCGCGCTGTTTTCCCTGCGCCTGTTCCACACGCCAACGTTTAAAATTGGCCTGATCGGCAGCCTGTTAGGCCGCATCGGCAGCGGAATGTTGCCATTTATGACGCCGGTATTTTTACAGCTGGGGATGGGCTTTACGCCGTTCCACGCCGGGCTGATGATGATCCCGATGGTGCTTGGCAGCATGGGAATGAAGCGCGTGGTTGTGCGGCTGGTGAATCAGCTCGGGTATCGCGCCGCGCTGGTGACCGCTACTTTACTGCTTGCGCTGATTACGCTTATCTTCCCGCTGGTGGCGATTTACGGTGCCGTGTGGATGATTCCGGTGGTGCTGTTCTTCCAGGGCATGGTGAACTCCCTGCGCTTCTCCTCCATGAATACGCTGACGCTGAAAGATTTACCGCCGCGTCTGGCCAGCAGCGGTAACAGCCTGTTGTCGATGATTATGCAGTTGTCGATGAGTCTCGGGGTCAGCGTCGCCGGTTTGCTGATTGGCCTCTTCGCGCATCAGCAGGCCATAACGCCTGACAGCAGCACCATGCACACGGCTTTCCTGTATTGCTATATGTCGATGGCGCTGGTGATCGCCCTGCCCGCCTGGGTCTTTTCGAAAGTGCCGCCGGACATGCAGAAAAATGCCGTTATCGATCGCCGCCGTGCCGCGGCCGGATCTCCCGACCCGATGAGAAAATCATGAAACCAGGTATAACCGCCAAACTGTTTATGGCCATTTTCTGCACCTGCGCACTGGTGTTAATCACCATGAACTGGGGCGTGCGGATGAGCTTCGAACGGGGCTTTATCGATTACATACGCCAGAGTAATGAATCGCGCGTTGAGCTGCTGGCCGACACTTTGCAGGATCAGTACAAACTGCACGGTAACTGGGATTTTCTGGAAAAAAATGACCGCCTGATTTATCAGCTGATGCGCTCGTTTGACCAGAACAGCAGCCAGAAAATGCCGCCGCAGGGATGGCGGACAAAGTTCTGGATCCTCGACAGCCATGACCGCCGGATCGGCGGTTACGATCAGCCGGTTCCTGCTGATCTTCAGGGGCCGCGCCGCGTGATGACCGTTGACGGTGTGATGATAGGCTCGGTGATTTCCACGCCTGCCGAGCGCCTGACCCGCGACGCAGACATCAATTTCGAGCACCAGCAAAGCCGCACCAGCTGGATTATTACGGCGTTCACCGCCCTGCTGGCCGCCGCCGTCACCTGGGTGCTTTCACGGGGAATGCTCGCGCCGGTTAAGCGTCTGGTCAACGGCACGCATCAGCTGGCTGCCGGGGATTTCAGCACGCGCGTTGAAGTCGACAGCGAAGACGAACTGGGCAAACTGGCGCAAGATTTTAACCAGCTGGCGATGACGCTGGAAAAAAACGAGCAGATGCGCCGCGCCTTTATGGCTGATATTTCCCACGAACTGCGCACACCGCTGGCGGTGTTGCGCGGCGAGCTGGAAGCGATGCAGGACGGCGTGCGCAAAATGACGATGGGGTCGCTGGAATCCCTGCAATCTGAAGTCTCGATCCTCACAAAACTGGTGGATGATTTGCACCAGCTTTCGCTGTCGGATGCCGGTGCGCTGGCGTACCGCAAAGTCGAAACGGACGTGGTGCATCTGATTCAGCTGGCGGAAGCCGGTTCACGCGACCGCTTCCACAGTAAACAGCTGACCCTGACCAGCCATCTGCCGGAAAGCGCCGAAGTCTTTGGCGACCCGCAGCGTCTGTCGCAGCTTTTCAATAATTTGCTGGAAAACAGCCTGCGCTATACTGACCCCAACGGCGGCCTGGAAATCCTCGGCGAAATCCGTGATAAATCGCTGCACCTGAATTTTCAGGACAGCGCGCCGGGCATCAGTGATGAACAACTGGTACGAATCTTCGAACGATTTTATCGCACCGAGGGCTCGCGTAATCGCGCCAGCGGTGGTTCTGGTTTAGGTCTGGCAATTTGCCAGAATATTGTCGAAGCGCACGGTGGGCAGATAAGCGCCAGCCACTCTCCGGCGGGTGGCGTTCGCATAACGATTGTCCTGCCGCTTTCTATTCCACATGGCCCGAGAAACTGAATGAACGACTCTGTATTGTCCGGCCCTGCGCCGTTAAAAATTCTGATCGTGGAAGATGAACCGAAACTTGCCCAGCTGCTGATCGACTATCTCGAAGCGGCGGGTTACGCGACACAATGGCTGCCTGACGGCCACGACGTGATCGCGCAGGTGAAGAGCCATCCTCCGGCGCTGATCCTGCTGGATCTGATGCTGCCGGGAAGCAGCGGCTTATCCATCTGCCGCGATATCCGTCAGTTTTCCGATGTGCCGATCATGATGGTCACGGCAAAAACAGAAGAAATCGACCGCCTTCTCGGGCTGGAAATTGGTGCCGATGATTACATCTGCAAACCTTACAGCCCGCGTGAAGTGGTTGCGCGCGTGAAAGTGATCCTGCGCCGCTGCGTGCGCCCTGACGAACATGTGGCAAAAGAGACCGGCCTGCATATCGATGAAGCCCGTTTTCAGGCGACGTTCCAGGGGCATGAACTTGAGCTGACACCGGCAGAATTTCGTCTGCTGAAAACGTTGTCGGTCAAGCCCGGCTATGTCTTCACCCGCGAAATCCTGCTCAATAATCTGTATGACGATTACCGCGTGGTAACGGATCGCACCATCGACAGCCACATCAAAAACCTGCGGCGGAAACTCGAATCACTGGACGGCGAGAAGGCGTTTATCCGCGCCGTCTACGGCGTGGGTTATCGCTGGGAAGCAGAGCCCTGCCATCTGGTGTAACGCGCAGGGTTGAATACCTGAAAGGCCGGCAGCGCAGATTTGTAAAGTTACTGAAAGTCTGTCGGCCAGTTCACATTTAATGTCTTAAATACTCCCTTTCCCCGCGAAAAAGTTTCCCTTAACTACACTTATCTCTGGAAAAACCCCTTCTACTGGAGATTACCTTTATGGCTAACGGTCACTATGATCTGAAAAAAGCGAAGAATGGACAGTTTCACTTTAACCTGAAGGCCGGGAACGGAGAGATTATTCTCACCAGTGAGATGTATGCCAGCAAAGCGTCGGCAGAAAATGGCATTTCGTCGGTGCAGACTAACGCGCCGCATGAGGCGCAATACGAAGTGAAACCGTCAAAAGACGGGCAATTTTATTTTGTGCTGAAGGCGAAAAACCACCAGGTCATCGGCGTAAGTGAAATGTACACCACGGAAAGCGCCGCGAAAAAAGGCATCCTTTCGGTCGTGAAAAACGGGCCAACGGCCGATATCCGCGATCTTACCCAGCAAACGGCCTGATTCCTCCTTTGCGGAGGTTGCGGCATTCTGCGCTGCAACCTCCCGATTCAAAAATTGATCTGACCCCATAAAAGCTGAAATACCCACACTAACCGGCTGCTTTTGATCAACTCAGACGTTACAATTCTGACCTTTCGTCGTCCCGCATCCGGGACGGCCCTGACCTGTGATCAGACTGAGATTGACTATGTTTACCCCCGATTCTTTTGTTCCGGAACTGCTTTCCCCTGCCGGCTCCCTGAAAAATATGCGTTACGCATTCGCCTATGGCGCGGATGCCGTTTACGCCGGACAGCCGCGCTATAGCCTGCGTGTGCGCAATAACGAATTTAATCACCAGAATCTGGAAATCGGCATTAACGAAGCCCATGCTCTCGGTAAAAAATTCTATGTCGTGGTGAATATCGCGCCGCACAACGCCAAACTGAAAACCTTCATCCGCGATTTACAGCCGGTCATCGACATGGGGCCGGACGCGCTGATCATGTCCGATCCGGGCCTGATCATGATGGTTCGTGAAGCTTTCCCGCAGATGGATATTCATCTGTCGGTGCAGGCAAACGCGGTGAACTGGGCGACGGTGAAATTCTGGAAACAAATGGGGCTGACGCGCGTGATTTTGTCCCGCGAGTTGTCGCTGGAAGAGATTGCCGAAATCCGCACGCAGGTGCCGGATATGGAAATCGAGATTTTCGTCCACGGCGCGCTGTGTATGGCGTATTCCGGCCGCTGTCTACTCTCCGGTTACATCAACAAACGCGACCCGAATCAGGGAACCTGCACCAACGCCTGCCGCTGGGAATATAAAGTTCAGGAAGGCAAAGAGGACGCCATCGGCAATATCGTGCATCAGTACGAACCGATCCCGGTCCAGCAGGTCGACGCGCCGGAACCGACGCTCGGCATCGGTCAGCCGACGGATAAAGTGTTTATGCTTGAAGAAGCCCTGCGCCCCGGTGAATACATGAGTGCGTTCGAAGACGAACACGGCACCTACATCATGAATTCCAAAGACTTGCGCGCTATTCAGCATGTTGAAGCACTGACCAAAATGGGTGTGCATTCCCTGAAAATTGAAGGCCGCACCAAGTCATTCTATTACTGCGCGCGTACTGCACAGGTGTACCGCCGCGCCATCGACGACGCCGTTGCCGGAAAACCTTTCGACCCGACGCTGCTTTCCACCCTCGAAGGACTGGCGCATCGCGGCTATACCGAAGGCTTCCTGCGCCGCCATACCCATGACGCGCAGCAAAACTACGAATACGGTTTTTCCGTCAGCGACCGTCAGCAATTTGTCGGCGAATTCACCGGCAACCGCGTGGACGGCTGGGCTGAAATCGACGTGAAAAATAAATTCAGCGTGGGTGACAGCGTGGAAATGATGACGCCACAAGGCAATATTCAGTTCAACCTAGAAGCGCTGCGCAACAAGAAAGGCCAGCCGACGGAAGTCGCGCCGGGTAACGGGCATATTGTGTATGTCGCCCTGCCGGAAGACATCAGCCTGGAATTCGCCATTTTGCTGCGAAATCTGGAAGAAACGGATACACGCAATCCGCACCTGAAATAAAGCTTTTAGTGAAAATAAGAATCCGGTCACAACTCTTTTAATTTAAGTTGGCTAATATGCATTCGCAATTTACTTCGAATGCAAAATAATGCGCCGGACTACACTAGGAACCACCTCCTTGGCCAGCTCAATCTCCCTTGAGCTGGCTTTTCTTTTTGTATTCAGTCTCTTTCGTTTTTCCTGTTATTGAGAAGAATAACGTTTTACTTTCCCTTCAATTTAATTAACGCCCGCCCGATAAATACGCCATTTTTTGAATTAATTTAACCGCAATTATTTAACAGACGATTAAATTATTAAGTGATTAATCCGATAGCCAAATACGGTCGTTATCATCTATTGTTAAAGTCTATGAATGATAAGGAGATGATATGAAGGACACGGGCGCTGCACTGCTGATCTTAAACGGAAAAGGTGCAGGGAATGAAGAACTGCGGGAAGCCGTTGGTGCGCTGCGTGAAGAAGGCGTGAAACTCAGCGTGCGCGTCACCTGGGAACACGGAGACGCCGCGCGCTATGTGGCAGAAGCCGTAGAGCTGGGCTGCGAGACGGTGATTGCCGGTGGCGGCGATGGCACGATCAACGAAGTGGCGGGCTCGCTGGCCCAGCTTGGCGCAGAGGCTCCGGCACTCGGTATTATCCCGCTGGGCACGGCCAATGATTTTGCGACCGGCTGTAATATTCCGCTCTCACCGGAACAGGCGCTTCAGCTGGCGGTGAAAGGCCGCGTCGTGGATATCGATCTGGCAAAAGTAAACGATCAGCACTTCTTCATTAACATGGCGACCGGCGGGTTTGGCACGCGGATCACCACCGAAACGCCGGAAAAACTGAAAGCCGCACTCGGCGGCGTTTCCTATTTTATCCACGGCCTTTTACGCCTTGATACGCTGAAAGCAGACAGCTGCGAAATCAAAGGGCCGGACTTCAGCTGGCAGGGCGACGCGCTGGTTATCGGTATCGGCAATGGCCGTCAGGCCGGTGGCGGGCAGCAAATTTGCCCGGACGCGCTGATTAACGACGGGCTGTTGCAGCTGCGTTTGCTGACCTCCGAGGAGCTGTTGCCCTCTTTCCTGCGCAGCCTGATCAACAACGAAGAGAATAAGAACATCGTTTCCGCCAGTCTGCCGTGGCTGGAAATCAACGCGCCGCACGACATGACGTTCAATCTCGACGGCGAGCCGCTGACCGGAAAACAGTTCCGCATCGAAGTTCTCCCCAACGCAATTCAGTGCCGTCTGCCGCCAAACTGCGAGTTACTCGGTTAATTCCCCGAAATTCCCCTGCCCTGTCTGCTCATTCTCTGTACTGTGATCTGCCTTACAGTACAGAGGAAATTAGCGTTTATTTTTGTGATCCCTTCCGATAAATCCTGATTCACATACTTGTATGGTAGATGCCGGTTGCCTAGTTTTATTCTGCTGACGCCGACGGAGTTTTAATTCCCGAATGTCTGCGGCATCCCAATAAGTTTGTTTTTCACGACTCTGACTTATCCGATATCGCCAAAAATAATACGGAACACAGGGGTATTATGATTAATCATCATAAAGAAAGACCGATATCACTCAAAAATATGCTGGCCTATGGCGGAGGAGATTTCTTCGGCGGCGGTTGTTTTGCGGTATTAGGTTTATGGATTATGTTTTTCTATACGACCTACGCCGGATTAAGTCCGGCGGAGGCCGGTGCCGTTATTGCTTCTGCCCGGTTGCTGGATGCTTTTTTCGATCCGCTGATGGGATATGTGACCGATAATTTTTACCGTAACCCTCTGGGTAAAAAGTATGGCCGCCGCGGGTTCTTCTTCTTATTTGGCGCCCCGCTGATTATGGTGACCTACATTATTATGTGGGTCAGCGGCATGGGATTCTGGTATTACCTGCTGACGTATATTTTATTTTACGCAGCTTACACGCTGGCGATTGTGCCTTATGAAACGCTGGCGGCAGAAATGACCTCCAGTTTTAAAATGCGCACCAAACTTACCGGTGTCAGAATGTTCTTTTCAACCGGCGCTGCAATATTAGCCGCCTGGCTTCCGGGACGAATTATTGCCTATCTCGGAGAAGATTCGTCTTCGTCATTCCTGATTATGGGCGTGATATTTGGCGTGCTGTTCGCCGTGGTGATCCTGCTGCTCTATTTCTACACCTGGGAACGCCCGATCCCCGTTGACGTGGCGACGCCGAAATTGTCTTTCCGCCGTGACATGAAGCACCTGTTTAAATCCCTGGTTTCAACCATGAAAGTGCGGACTTTTCGCCAGCACGTCGGGATGTATCTGGGCGGTTATGTCGCGCTGGATGTCCTCGGTGCCGTTCTCGCTTACTACATTATTTTTGTCCTCGGGCAAAATGCCGTAACGGCGTCGAATGCGATGACACTCATGACGCTCATTCAGTTTGTCTGCGTCGCCTTATTTATTTTCCTGTGTATGAAATTAGGTAACGGCTCAGCGTACCGGATTGCACAACTCTTTATGCTGGCGAGCGTCGGGTTATTTTTATCTATTCATCTGCTGCAACTGCCTTTTAATATGGCGCTGATTTATCTCTCCGTTATTTTAATGGGCGTCGGACGTTCCGGGACCAGTTATGTCTGCTGGAATATCTACAGTTTTATTCCGGATGTCGATGAAATGCTGACCGGGAAACGCCGCGAAGGTATTTTCGCCGGCGTAATGACTTTTGTGCGTAAAGCCGTTCAGGCCGTGGCGTTATTTACCGTAGGCCTCTTATTGCAACATTATGGATTTACGCCGAAAAGCACGACGCAGCCCGCGGAAGCGGTCTACGGAATTACGCTGGTATTTGGCACAGGCTCGGTGGTCTTCCTGCTGATTGGCCTTTACAGCTCCATGAAGTTTCGCCTTACCCGCCATAACCATTCCCTGCTGGTCAATGAAATTGAACGCCTGAAAGCCGGTGGCAGTAAATATGATGTGACGCCGGAAACCCGTTTAATCGCCGAACAACTGACCGGCTGGCCTTACGAAAAATGTTGGGGTGATAATAATATTCTTAGCCAGACAGAAGACTATTCCCCGCTGACCTCACCTGAACTTTCCACCGGAGCCGACAATGCAAAGAATTGAATTCAGCCTGATGCAACAAACCATCCAGCGCGCTTTGATCAAAGCGGGGCTGGATGAAGAAAGCGCGCGGACGTGTGCGCGGATCCACACCGAATCTAGCTGCGACGGCATTGCTTCGCACGGCCTGAACCGGGTGGCACGCTTTGTCGATTACGTTCAGAAAGGCTGGATCAATGTTCGCGCCAAACCCGTGCAGGAAAAATCGCTCGGCGCCATCGCCATCTATAACGGCAACCGGGGGATCGGCATCACCAATGCGCTGTTTGCCGTCGAAAAAGCCGCCGAAATGGCAAGAGAGTACGGCGTCGGGATTGTGGCGATGAAAAACAGCAGCCACTGGATGCGGGGCGGAAGTTATGGCTGGCACGCCGCCACACGCGGGTTGGCCGCTATTTGCTGGACGAATACGGAATCGTGCATGCCTGCCTGGGGCGGCAAAAATACCCGCATCGGCAATAACCCGTTTGTGATGGCGGTGCCGAGAACCAAAGGCCCGATCGTACTGGATATGGCGATGTCGCAATACTCCTACGGTAAGTTGCAGGTCACGCGGCTCAAAAACGAAAAATTGCCGTACCCGGGTGGCTATGACAGCCAGGGAAATCTCACTGACGATCCCGGCCCGATTGAGGCTTCCATGCGCATTTTGCCCGCCGGTTACTGGAAAGGTTCCGGTCTGGCGATCGTGCTCGATGCCATGGCCGCACTGCTCTCCGCCGGTTCGCCAACCAATGAAATCGATAAAATTGGCGAAGGCAGTTGCACCGGCGCCAGCCAGATTTTCATGGTCTTCGACCCGGCGCAACTGGGCGGCACGCAATTCACCGAACACATGGCCGACAGCGTGGCGGATTACGTGAATCAGTCAGAGCCCGCCGAAAACAGCCGCGATGTGCGCTATCCCGGCCAGACGGCGGCGTTAAACCGCGAACAAAACCGCCGTCTCGGCATCCCCGTCGACGATGCTGTCTGGGATGAAGTGATGCGGCTGGCCGAATAATCCTTCCCTGCTCCCCCTCTGAAACGCCTGCCTGTGCAGGCGTTTTCATTTCTGCCTGGCGGAGTTTTTCCGCATAAATCTCCGCTCAAAATGTGATCGCCTCCGGCAAAAACAAATTTACATACTTGTATGGTAGTTAACTTAAGGCGTATTTATAACCAAAGAAAATGCATCTAACTTTTACTGCAAAAGGTCGTAACCGATGAAAATCGTGAATGCTGAAGTCTTTGTCACTTGCCCGGGTCGCAACTTTGTGACGTTAAAAATCACTACCGACAGCGGTCTGACCGGTATCGGCGATGCCACCCTGAACGGCCGCGAACTGCCGGTCGCGTCTTATCTGAAAGATCACGTCTGCCCGCAGCTTATCGGGCGCGACGCGCATCAGATTGAAGACATCTGGCAGTTCTTCTACAAAGGCGCGTACTGGCGTCGCGGTCCGGTCACGATGTCGGCCATTTCGGCGGTCGATATGGCGCTGTGGGATATCAAAGCAAAAGCCGCCAATATGCCGTTGTATCAGTTGCTCGGCGGCGCGTCCCGCACCGGCGTGATGGTTTACTGCCACACCACCGGTCATTCCATCGATGAAGTGCTCGATGATTATGCCAAACACAAAGAGCTGGGCTTTAAGGCGATCCGCGCCCAGTGCGGCGTACCGGGCATGAAAACCACTTACGGCATGGCGAAAGGCAAAGGTCTGGCGTACGAGCCCGCCACCAAAGGCAACTGGCCGGAAGAACAACTGTGGTCCACGGAAAAATACCTCGATTTCACGCCAAAACTCTTTGAAGCCGTGCGCAACAAATTCGGTTTTGACGAGCATCTGCTGCACGACATGCATCACCGCCTGACGCCCATCGAAGCCGCGCGTTTTGGCAAAAGCATCGAAGAATATCGCCTGTTCTGGATGGAAGATCCGACGCCTGCCGAGAATCAGGAATGTTTCCGCCTGATCCGCCAGCACACGGTCACCCCCATTGCCGTCGGCGAAGTCTTCAACAGTATCTGGGATTGCAAACAGCTGATTGAAGAACAGCTGATCGATTATATCCGTACCACGCTGACCCACGCGGGCGGCATCACGGGGATGCGCCGCATCGCCGATTTCGCGTCGCTTTATCAGGTGCGAACCGGTTCGCACGGCCCGTCAGATCTCTCGCCAGTCTGCATGGCGGCTGCCCTGCACTTCGATCTGTGGGTGCCGAACTTTGGCGTGCAGGAATACATGGGCTATTCCGAACAGATGCTGGAAGTGTTTCCGCATAACTGGACCTTCGATAACGGCTACATGCATCCTGGCGAAAAACCGGGTCTGGGCATTGAGTTTGACGAAAAACTCGCCGCGAAATATCCGTACGAACCGGCCTATCTGCCGGTGGCCCGTCTTGAAGACGGCACTTTGTGGAACTGGTGAGGGAACGAAATATGAACAGCGTCGTTATACAAGAACCGGGAAAATTAGTCATCGAGCAACGTGCTTTGCCGGTACCTGCCGCCGGCGAGGTACGAGTTCGGGTGAGTTACGCAGGTATCTGCGGCTCCGATGTTCACATCTATCACGGCCACAATCCGTTCGCGAAATACCCGCGCGTTATCGGCCATGAGTTCTTCGGCCATATCGACAGCGTCGGTGAAGGCGTTGATACGGCACGCATCGGCGAACGTGTGGTCATTGACCCGGTGGTAAGCTGCGGGCATTGCTATCCGTGCTCCGTCGGGCGGCCTAACGTCTGTAACGAGTTGCAGGTGATCGGCGTTCACCGCGACGGCGGTTTCAGCGATTACGCCTGCGCCCCGGCGAAAAACGCCTATAACGTCCCGGCGTCCATTCCTGACAAACTCGCCAGCATGGTCGAACCTTTCACCATTGCCGCCAATATCACGGCCTTTTTGAAACCGGCACCGCAGGATACCGCGCTGGTGTACGGCGCAGGCCCGATGGGGCTGACGGTGATTCAGGTGCTGAAAGGTGTGTACGGCGTTCAGAACGTGATCGTCACCGATCGCATTGAAGAACGTCTGCATATGGCACTCGACAGCGGCGCCGACTGGACCATCAATAACAGCGAACGCAGCGTGGCTGATGTGCTGTCCGCTGAGGGCGTGCGCCCGACGATAATCGTTGATGCTGCCTGCCATCCGGCGATTTTGCAGGAAGCCATTTTGCTGGCTTCACCGGCTGCGCGTATCGGCATGATGGGTTTCTCTGGCGAGCCGAGCACCATCACGCAGCAAAGTATTACCAGCAAAGAAATTTCGCTGTTCTCTTCGCGCCTGAACAGTCACCGGTTCCCGCAGGTGATTGAATGGATGGAGCAGGGAAAAATCACGCCTGAAAAACTGGTGACGCACTGGATGCCCGCCGGAGATGTGGAAGCTGCACTGACGCTGTTTGAAAAAGATCAGCGTTCCTGCTGCAAAGTTCTGCTGACGTTCTGAAGACCGTTTTTATTTTAATTGTTTGAAACCGCGGGAGGATTTTTAAATCTTCCCGCAAACCGTACCTCATATTCTACCTACAAAGAACGCAACACTATTAAAACGACACCAAGTGGAGCACCTTACCTATGTTTAAGAACCTACGCTGGATCATCGTATTCCTGCTGTTCATGGTTTACATGATCAACTATCTCGACCGTGTAGCGCTGTCTATTACGGTACCGATGATAGAAAAAGAGCTGACCATTAATCCTGAGCAGTTCGGGATAATATTCGGCAGTTTCTTCTTTGGTTATGCCATATTCAATTTCATTGGCGGTCTGGCCGTCGATAAATTCGGGCCCACGGTCGTGATGGGATTAGCCGTCGGGCTGTGGTCTCTATTTTGCGGAATGACTGCCATCGCCACCGGCTTTTATTCCATGCTGATATTGCGGGTATTATTCGGCATGGCTGAAGGCCCGATATGCGCTTCCGCCAATAAGATGATTAACGGCTGGTTCCCGAAGAAAAAAGCCGCCACCGCAATGGGGCTTCTCAGCGCCGGTTCGCCTCTCGGCGGCGCCGTTGCCGGGCCGATCGTCGGTTATCTGGCGCTGTCTTTTGGCTGGCGTCCGGCCTTTATGGTGATTGCCGCCATCGGGATTGTGTGGATGGCAATCTGGTTCTTTACCGTGGCGGATAATCCGCTGAAAAGTAAACGCGTCTCGCCGGAAGAATTACGTTTAGTCGATGAATTGAAGAATGAAAATATCAGCGAAGAAGACGATCTGGCGCACGCCGCGCATGGTCTGGGATATTATTTACGCCAGCCAATTATTCTGGTCACGGCGTTCGCCTTCTTCTGCTACAACTATATTTTGTTCTTCTTCCTCAGCTGGTTCCCGTCTTATCTGGTTCAGGCACACGGCCTGAATATAAAAGAAATGAGCCTGACGACCGTGATTCCTTGGATTGTCGGATTCGTCGGTCTGGCGCTGGGCGGTTATATCTCCGATAAGATTTTCAATATTACCGGCCGCTTACTGCTGTCGCGCAAGATTATTCTGGTCTTCAGCCTGTCTGCCGCCGCTATTTGTGTCGCACTGGCTGGTATCGTCACCAGCGTGGTTCCGGCCGTGGTACTGATGTCTGTTTCTATTTTCTTCCTGTATACCACCGGCGCAATTTACTGGGCGATTATTCAGGACGTCGTGCATAAATCCCGCGTTGGCGGCACCAGCGGTTTTATCCATCTGGTCGGCAGCGTATCAGGCATCGTCGGGCCGGTCGTAACAGGCTTTATTGTGCAAAACACCGGTCATTTCGACAGCGCCTTTATTCTCGCAGGCGGCGTCGCCGCACTCGGCGCGATTCTGGTGTTCTTTGTGATTAAAGCCCCAAAGCATTCACCGGCCACTAAGTTATCTCACGGCTGAAGTTCTGAATAAAAATGCCGCGCCCGGTTAAAAGGCGCGGCATTTTGCCGACACTGTTGCTGTATATCCGGAGCATTTCACCATGTCACAGATTTCATCGCAGCCTCTCTCTGAAGCCGCCGAAAAAGAACAGCGTGGATTATTAAGACGCGTCGCAGGCGCTTCCGCTATCGGCACCGCTGCCGAATATTACGACTTTTTTGCCTATGGTACGGCGGCCGTTCTGTTTTTCGGTCAGCTGTTTTTCCCGAGCCACGACCCGCTGATCAGCACGCTGGCCGCTTTCGCCACATACGCCGTCGGGTTTCTTGCCCGTCCGTTGGGCGGCATTGTTTTCGGCCATATCGGTGACAAAGTCGGACGCAAAAAAGCGCTGGTGATCACCATTCTGATCGTCGGTTTAGGGACTTTCTGCATCGGCCTGCTGCCGACTTACGAAAAAATCGGCTTCTGGGCACCGGTTCTGCTGATTTTAATCCGCGTATTGCAGGGGTTTGGCGTGGGCGGAGAACAGGCAGGCGCCGTGCTGATGACCGCCGAATATTCGCCGCCGGAACGCCGGGGCTTTTTTGCCAGCTGGGTACAAATCGGCGCGCCGCTGGGCTTTCTTCTGCCGTCGGCCTTGTTTGCGCTGCTGACGTCGCAGTTATCCGCCGCACAAATGCTCGACTGGGGCTGGCGTATTCCCTTCCTGCTCAGTCTGCTGCTGGTGATCGTCGGGCTGTTCATCCGTCTGCGGATTGATGAATCGCCGGTGTTTGCTGAAATCCGTAAAACCAAAGCGGTGGAATCGCGTCCGGTCGTGGAAGTCATCAGATTGTATCCGGGGATCATCGTCAAAGGGGTGTGCGCCAAACTGATCGAAGCCTGCGCATTCGCCATGTTCACGGTGATTGTGCTGGCATTCGGTAAGGCCAATCACCTGAGCGAAAGCATTCTGCTGCAAACTATGATTGTGGCCGTCATTCTGGAGATATTTGCCATCCCGATGATGGGCAAACTTTCTGACCATATTGGCCGCAAGCCGGTGTATATGGCCGGTGCGGTGTTGCTGGCGGTTGGGATTATTCCCTTCTTTCTGGCCCTGAAAATGGACACGTTCTGGATCACGCAAATTGCCATGATCCTCGCGCTGACCTTCGGCCACAGCATGTGTTATGCGCCACAGGCTTCGTATTTCCCCGAGCTGTTCCCGACGCGGATCCGTTGCAGTGGCATTGCGTTAATCTGGCAAATCGGATCACTCATCGGCAGCGGAATTCTCGGGCTGGTGGCGGTGAAAATCCTGCAAATGACCGGCGGCGATTATCACGGGCTGGCGATTTACATGATTGTTCTCGGCGTCGTCTCAGTGATCGGCCTTGCCCTGCTGCCGGAAACTGCGCCGGGCAGAAGAAAAAGCGAATACCACAGCTGGAAACAGTAATCCCGCACGCCCCCTCGGGCTGCCCGTCACGGCAGCCCGAGGATGACGGGTTATGCCTCGTCAACCCAAACGCGCATCTCCCCTTCTCCGCGGTTAGCCCAGGTAAAGTACGGCACAAACGTCATGGTTTGCGGCACGGTCTCTTCAGCGGCCGGGTTGAAACGGTAAAGCGGTTGCTGATCGGCGTGGTTTGACGTCCTTCGCTCGCCCTGCGTTTGCAAAAGCGTTTTACCGGCAAACAATCCGTTCCCCGCTATCAGGCGGAACTGCGCATTTTGCGGCAAACGGAGGTTATGCAATTCGCTGCCGTTGTCAGCCTGCTCAAGGCAGTAAACCAGCGGCCCGCGCTGTACCGCGACTTTCCCGGCGACATGCCGCAGCAGCGCATTGCCTTTCACGCGCGTGACCGGCATCGGTAACGTCATCTCAATGCGGTCCCCTTTTTGCCATTCCTGCGTCAGACGCAGATATCCGCGCGAGGTCCGGGCGGCGACGTCCAGCGGTTTGCCGTTAAGCGTCACCTGCGGGCTGGCGCACCAGTCGGGCAAACGCAGCGCCAGCGTGGCTTCGAGAGGCTCGCCGGTGTCTACTTCAATCAGCACATTTTCAGCCCAGGGATAGCCGCCGGATTGCCTGAGGCGCAGCAGCTTACCGCCAATCGTGGCTTCGACATCACTGCCGATGTAGAGATTAATGTCCACACCGTCCGGCCGCTGGGTGTAAATATAATGACCGAGAGACGCCAGCAGCCGCGCGATATTGGGCGGACAACAGGCGCAGCCAAACCAGCGCTGACGGACCGGTTTTACATGGTCATAAATATGGTTGAAGGGAATGCTTTTCGGATGGACTTCCAGCGGATTGACGTAGAAAAAATGTTTGCCGTCGAGCGCCATGCCGGCAAGCACCGTGTTGTAAAGCGCGCGCTCCATGACATCGCCGTAACGGCTGTCGGCCTCGAGCTGCAACATACGGTTGGCAAACATCATCAGGCCAATCGACGCACAGGTTTCGGTATAGGCCGTATCGTTGGGCAAATCATAATCCGACGAAAACGCCTCGCCGCTGCTTTGCGAACCGACAGAACCGGTGATGTACATCTGCCGCTGCGTCATGTTTTCCCATAAGCGCCGACAGACTTCACGTTTTTCCTGATCCTGACTCAGCCGCGCCAGATGCGCGACGCCAGCGTATAAATAGACAAACCGCACGGCATGCCCGATCGCCGTGGTCTGCAACGCCACCGGTAAATGTGCCTGGCTGTAAGCTTTATCCTTCACCATCCACGCCGGACCGTAGGTATTCCAGTGCGACGTTTTTCCGCGTTTTTCATACTCGATATCGTAGAAATGCGGCTGCGCACCGCGCTGTTCGACGAAATAACGCGTGAGTTCGAGATAGCGCGTTTCGCCGGTTTCTTCGTATAAACGCATTAATGCCAGTTCAATTTCCGGATGGCCGGGATAGCCGTGCAGTTGCCTTTCACCCGGCCCGAAAACGTCGCCAATATGGTCGGCGAGTTTACACACGATCTCCAGCAAACGTGTTTTTCCGGTGGCCTGCGCGTAGGCGACGCCTGCTTCAATCAGATGCCCGGCGCAGTAAAGCTCGTGACATTCCGCCAAATTTTTCCAGCGCTGCTGCGGCTCTTTGACCGTGAAATAGGTATTTAGATAACCGTCCGGTTGCTGCACCGCACCGACCAGCTCAATGACGCGGTCAGCGGTTTCTTCAAGCTCCGGATCCGGCGTTTTCGCCAGTAAATACCCCACCGCTTCCAGCCATTTGGCGACATCGCTGTCCTGAAAAACCATCCCGTAAAATTCACCGTCGCTCTGCCCGGCCGCGATACGGAAGTTCTCAATGGCGTGGCTCGGCTCCGCATCCGCCACTTCATCGTTCAGCGCTTTCCACTGATACGGCACGACCACATCTTTCACCAGACGCTGGTATTCCAGCCAGAATACATCGGAAATATTCACCTTGTGCAAAGGCACTTCTAAAGAATCAACCGGAGAAAAAGACATACAACCTCCTGAATCGTTATCGTCAGTTAAATTTTGGCCGCCAGCTCACGCGACATGCGCGTCAGCAATGTGTTGTTGAGCTTGCAGAAAATCAGGGTGCCCGCCAGCAGCAGATGCATCGCCGCAGGCAGCAGGGTTTCGAGAAGTGTGATCCCGCCGAGCGAAGCTGCAGTCTGGTGATCCGCACCGGCCTGATAAGAAACCAGCACGAAGACCAGGCTGATGATCCCGGCGCTGGATGCCCACGCGAGTTTGATGAAGAAAAGGTTGAAGGCGAAGTTCATGCCGGAAGAACGGATGCCGTTTTTCCAGTGGCCGTAGTCGTCGGCGAACGCCATCAGGGAAAAGTGCAGCGGCAGCGTAAAGCCAAGAATGACGCAATGGACAAAAATAATGCCCAGCCAGAGCGTCTGCCACTGTTCGCCCACCGGCACGAACCACAACAGCAGGGAAAACACCGCCAGCACCAGATTGGTGAGCATGTAGAGACGCACGCTGTCGATGAACTTTGTCAGCTGATTGACGATCACCGCCCCGAGAATCGACGCCAGCGTCACCATACCGAAGAACATCGAGGCGTAACCTGCGCCGCCTTTCAGCACGTACGTGATGAAGTACATATAACCGCCGCCGCGCAGGTTAAACACGTTGATCAGCAGGAAAGACATCAGCAATACCAGCAAAAGCTGGTCATTTTTCAGCATTCCGCGAATGTGCTCACGGACGCTGAACTGCCCGAGCAGCGCCAGCGGCAGGCGTTCCCGCACGGCAAAGAAGCACCACAGGAACATCACTACGGCAATCGCACACAGCAAACCGACGCCCTGCTGATAACCCACCGCCGCATTGCCTTTTCCCAGCACCTGCACCAGCCACGGCAATCCGACCGACACCAGAAAACCGGCGACGCCGCACAAGACAAAGCGCCAGGACTGACATGACATCACCTCGCGGTGATCTGTCGTCATGGTGTTGATCAGCGCGCAATACGGCACGTTGATCGCGGTGTAAGAAATGGACAGCAGGAAATAGGTGAAAAATGCGTAGGCAATTTTGGCATCACCACTGAAACCCGGCACCGTAAACGTCAGGAAACCGACCACGCCGATCGGCAGTGCAATCCACAACTGCCACGGGCGAAAACGGCCCCAGCGGCTTTGCGTCCGGTCGGCCAGCACCCCCATTAACGGATCGGAAATTGCATCAATGACGCGCAGTGAAATAAACAGTGTGCCGACAATAGCAGGCGTCAGCCCGAATACGTCGGTATAGAAAAAGGTGAGAAAACTGCCAATGAGACAGGTAATTATCGTGCCTCCGGCATCACCTAATCCATAGCCAATTTTCTCACTGACCGAAAGTTTGGCGTTTGCAGACACAATGGCGTCAGTGCCTCTTACCGGCGATGAGCCGGTATTTATAGAATCGGTTGGCATTGTATTTTCCTCGCTTTTATATCGTTATTTATAAGCTTCAGGAACGTATTAAATAAGGCTGAAATTGAATATCAGCCGGGAGATAAATAAGGCACGCCTTCAATCTGGCACAGGGTTATCAAACCAACAAGAGGAGGATAAAGTAGTTAAACGGGACAATTCCGACTCACAGTCAGAATCTGTGAAGCAGATCAAACCCTCCCGCCTGCCTGCTGGCAGAGCGCGTCCGCTGTGCTAATGTCAGCTATCTTCCGCCCGATGAGTGCCTGAAATGCTTTCATTTCCCGTTAATTATCCGGTTAAAGTTCAGAATGGCGGTTTGTTTATTTCCCGCGGAATGGGGACACATCCGACCCGGCAACTCAGTTCGCACGAGCTGATTTACGTTGTGCGTGGCACACTTTCCCTTCAGGAAGAAAATACCCGTTTTGATTTACATGAAGGAGAAAGTTTACTGTTATTTCCCGGCAGGGAACATAAAGGCGTGACGACGTTTGATCCTGAGTTAAAGTTTTATTGGCTGCACTTTGATATTGTGAAAAACACGACAATAATTAAATCACAGCAAATTAATCCCTCTTTACAGCTGGATATTCCACAACACTGTAAGGTCAGAGATACCGAAACAGTGTTAACCCTGTTCAGATTATTTTTATATGAGCAGGAGCGCGGCGGAAATTCGCTGGAGCTGTTTCTGATTTTATTGTTGCAGGAAGTCTCCCGCGCCTGGCCTGAAAATGTGGAACCCGGCGGGCCGGGTGTCGCGCTCGCCTATAAGGCACGTGAGCTGATTACCACCCAGTACCATCTGCCGCTCGGCGCCTCTGAGCTGGCAGACCGATTACACTGCAACGCTGATTATCTCGGGCGGGTTTTCCGCCTGACCTTTCAGATGACGCTGACAGATGCGTTGCATAAACAACGGGTTGCGGCGGCCGAAAAGCTACTGCTGAGTAACACCGGCAATGTTGCGGATGTTGCCCGGCAGACGGGGTTTAACGACGTGGCCTATTTTCGCCGGGTTTTCCGCAAACTGCTGGGGATTACGCCAGCGGCCTATAAAAAACTCTATTGCCGCGAGCATATTAATTCCCAATAATTTGATAAAACCTTGCGCTAACAATCTCAAAATCCTGAGAAAACTCATGTTAGTATTATCTTCTCCTGATTCTGAAGACAAATTTAGCCCATGACAGACTCCTTTGAATTTCTCAGTAATGTGCCGGTAAATCAGCAGATTTACCGCACCTTGCGTCAGGACATTGTCACCTGTGCCATCGCACCGGGGGCGTTCCTGTCGGAGAAAGAAATTTCCACGCGTTTTAATGTTTCCCGCCAGCCGGTTCGCGAAGCCTTTATCAAACTGGCCGAAGCCGGGCTGGTACAGGTTCTGCCACAGCGCGGCACTTACGTGATGAAAATTTCTTCCAAACGGGTGGCCGACGGCCGTTTTATTCGTGAAGCCGTTGAAACCGCCGTCGTCCGCCGCGCCGCCATGGTCGCGACGGATAAAGATCTCGCGCTGCTTGAGCACAATCTTGAACGGCAGACGCTGGCGGCAAAAAGCCAGCAAACGCAGGAATTCCTGTTACTCGACGATGAATTTCATCGCACCATCGCGCAGATTATTGACTGCCGGCTGGCGTGGGAAACCGTCGAGCACATCAAAGCCACGATGGATCGCGTGCGGTTTCTGACGCTCAGCAAGGTATCGCCGCCGGAAAATCTCATCGCGCAGCATTACGCCATTTTTGACGGACTGAAAGCGCACGATCCGGACGCTGCCGAAAAAGCCATCCGCATTCATTTGCAGGAAATGATTTCCACCATCACGCCGATTGCTGAGCAAAACAGCGACTGGTTTGATGCGGAATAGTATGGCAAAAACAGTTTTCCCCGCGTTTTAGCGCAATGCCAGCACGCGGGGTCCAATGCGTTTCAGGGAAGTTTGGTCCAGTCCTTCGGCGGATGGTAGAAGGCTTCCGGCGGACCAAATGCGCCGAGCCCCTCTTCATCGAAGTCAGAATACTTTTCTTCGCAATATCTCAAATACCCAACGAGCATATCGACCAGCTCAAGCTGGCGTGGGGTTAACTGAACGGATTTACCCATACACTTTTCCTTATATTCAGACAGTGAAAATTGATATTTATTGGAATTCAATTAAAGCGTTCTATTATTTAATTTTGACTTCATATACTCGTCTAACAGAAAGTAATTTGACTCACATTCCATCTTACCGGCCACTTTGGTTAAAGGTGCCTCTGACATATAAAAGCGCATTACGAGTTCATTAACAACATCTTTAATAACAAATCGTGTCTTTTCTTTCACCAGCAATTTATTTCCATCAAGAGAGTTGGCATAGGTGACCATAATACACAGGCTAAAAAACAACATTTTTCTTTTTAATGGATGCTCAGGCGTTTTACGGTAAAAATTTTCCAGCGCATTGATTTCAAGATTATTTTCCTCAAACCAGCAGGATTTCAACAAGAAAGCCGCCCGTTCCTGAGGCGGATTTTTAAGACAAAACACGTAAGCGGTTTGCTCAACCCCAGACTCAGCGGGTTTGTTTTTACGGTATTCATTGAATAACCATTTCCAGTTAAGCTGATTCTTTTCCGGTTGCAGTAAATTACGTCGGGCCTTGCGTTGCTGCCAGATAATATCACTGCGACGAATACGTCTGATAATAAGCGGGGTCTTCAATTTATCAAAGACGGCATTCATGATGAGAACCGTCTCGTTAATTACCGTTTCATGTAACGTTAAATATTTCATTTTGTTTATCGCTCCCTGATTTCAATGAGCGACAGAATAATCCTGGCAAAATGAATCACAACGCAGCATGCGCGTTTTTACGAGACGCCTCGGGAAATTTCGTTATCAGGGCTAACGCAACCCGAAAAAGATGCCCGTTTTGCGGGGTAGCCCCAAAATTTGTATGACAACTTGGTGTAAGCTGTAAACCATATCAATATCGTGGATACTTTTATGCCTGCTACAGCCCCCCTGAAAAAAAGCTATTACAGCGCAGATCAGTCGCTGTCCCTGTCTCAGCTCGATGTCGAGAAAATCAGCCAGGTCGTGCGCGATCTGGACGTGGCTGAAAGCGAAAAAGAGCATTACGTCACGGGCTGGATGGGCCAGAACAGTGTGGTACTGGTGAGGAATTATCAGGACAAACGCGGGACGTCTAACGGAATTGTCATGTCACGCGGCAACCGTTACAAACTGACCATTCAGGCCATTACCTTCCGCATTCCCAAATTTCTGTTGTGGATTACGTTCCGCCGCAAGCCCCGTACTATGACTGTAATTGCTTACAACAAGCTGGGTGAACAGGCCACCGGTCTGCAACAGTTTATGCATATTCAGGAACCTGAGCTGAAAGAGCAGCTGGAAAGCGACTGGCGTGAGCTGAATGATTATCTCGGCATGGCCTGCTGGCAGATGGAGAATAATCAGCCGCTGTGGCGCAAGCTGCGTGAAGAAATCACGCCACAGTCGCTGCTGATGCAGGCGGAATCCGCGTGGTTCAGTGGCAAGAAGCTGCAAAAAGACGGAGAATGCGAAGGATTGTGGCTGCACGAGCAGTTTATCGGGCGTCGTACCGGTGAGCACGCGGCGCTGTTGCTGTCGTGGAAGGATGAGGAAAATCAGGATATCGCCAGCTACCTGTTTGAGCGGGTTTCGGCCACAAAGATTCGTGTGATGCTGCGACCACGCAAAGAAGCGAAATTCTACCCGCTGAACCCGTTTGACGCTGTGCATTTGCAGCAGGCGCTGACGATGTATCACCAGGCAGAAGAAGCGCTGAGCGAAACCCAGCGCCGCGCCTGACCGGTTTTACCACCAGCGGTGAAAATGATGCACGGGCCCGATACCGTGACCGACTTCCAGTGAGCCGGCCTGCATCAGCGCCTGTTGCAGATAGTTTTTGGCTTCCCGCACGGTATCCGCCCAGTGAGTGTGGCGCGGACGTAACGCCGCCAGCGCTGCCGACAACGTACAGCCGGTGCCGTGCGTATGCCGGGTATTCACCCGTGGCGCGGTAAAACGCTCGCGTGAATCCGCCATAAACAGCCAGTCCGGGCTTTCTTCATCACTCAGATGGCCGCCCTTCATCAGCACCGCTTCACATCCCATCGCCAGTAGCGCTTCGCCCTGTTCACGCATTTCTGCCTCATTCACTGCAACCGGGCAATCCAGTAACGCAGCAGCTTCCGGCAGATTGGGAGTAATAATTGAAACCTGCGGAATAAGCAGACGGCGCACGGCATCAATGGCCTCAGGCAACAGCAGCGGATCGCCACTTTTTGCCAGCATGACGGTATCAAGCACCACAAAAGGCGGCTGATAATGCCTGAGCCTTTCGGCGACCGCTTCAACAATCTGGCTGTTCGCCAGCATGCCGATTTTAGTGCTGTCGATTCGCACGTCGCTGAGTACGGAATCGAGCTGCGCGGCCACGAAATCCGGCTCAATGTTGTAAACAGACTGCACGCCACGGGTGTTTTGCGCCACCAGCGCGGTGATTACGCTGGTGCCATACGCGCCAAGCGCCGAGAAGGTTTTCAGGTCTGCCTGGATCCCCGCGCCGCCGCTCGGGTCAGTACCTGCAATGGTCAGGGCATTGATTCTTTTCATCCGATGTTTTCCCCGTTCAGCCACTCTTCGCGCATTAAATACAGGTTATCGAGAAACTCCGGCGTGAAGCTGCCCGGCCCTTTCACCACCGCGCAGGCGCGCTCACCGGCACAAGACATGACGCGACATGCCGCGGTAACGTTATCCAGACGTTTGCCAGGCAATGCGGCAAACGCCGCAACAACCGCAGATAACGAACAACCGGTGCCGACGATGCGGGTCATCATCAGATGTCCGCCGGGAACTGACCAGCTGCGCTCGCCGTCGGTGACGTAATCAGTTTCGCCGGTGACTGCCACCACCGCGCCGGTTCCCAGCGCCAGTTGCTGTGCAGCCGGTAAGGCAGACAGCGAATCATCGCCGCTGTCCACGCCACGTCCGGACGCACTCAGGCCGCTGAGCGCACGGATTTCAGAGGCGTTTCCGCGGATGGCGGCGGGTTTAAGTTTGATGAGTCCGAGGCAAAACTCCGTGCGCCAGCTCAGGCCGCCGACGGCAACCGGATCCAGCACCCAGGGTTTTCCGGCCTGATTTGCTGCGTGAATCGCTGCGTGAATCGCCTCAGCATGAGGGCGGGTCAGCGTGCCAACGTTAACCAGTAAGGCATCGGCCACCGCGCTGAACTGCGCGGCTTCGGCCGGGTCAGTCACCATTGCCGGTGAGGCACCGAGCGCCAGCAGGACATTGGCCGTAAAGGATTGCACCACATCGTTGGTCAGACAATGAACCAGTGGCGCGGAGGCACGAAGTTGTCGTAAAGAAGCGGCGGCTGTTGCGCCGGGAAACACGTAAGGTCGGGTATTCATAGTTCTCCCCACCGGCGCTAAAGAAGGCGGTATCGGGAGAGATACCTGACTTCCCTACGCTGGCATAATCCAGATCAGGTAATACGGGTAAAATCTCAGCCGTTCTTTTGCAGGAGCGGCACCCCGAGTCAAGGAAGCATTATTGGTGGCGAGCCTGAGAAGGTCAATCAGGATTTTTCGTACAGCGCGTTATTTCACCGCCGACGCAATAAGGTTAATTTCCAGTAAAACATCGACCAGAAGTTCCACGCAAACTGTTGTCCGGGCAGGATATGGCGCGTTGAAATGTTTTACATATGCCTCGTTAAAGGCTTTGAAATCTTTCTTATCGGTCAGGTAAACATTCACGGAAACAGCATCATCGAGCGTCAGGTTATATTCTTTCAGAGATCCGGCTATTTTCGAAAATACCAGATGAGTCTGCGCTTCAATTCCGGCGGGCGTTGTGTCTTCCGCAGTAATCGGTACTTCGCCGGAAACAAAATAAAGATCGCCGCTTTTACGGACTTTGGGAAAAGGTAAGGTTCCTGTGAGCATAATGAATTCCTCGGTTCAGACGTAAAATCAGAAGCTTGATATCAGCAACATGCCGTAGAAAATAAAGACGACCGCCAGCGTGATATAAACTATCCGTGAATCACGGGGATCCACAGGTTTGTTTTTTTCTTTCATATAAAAAACTTAGCTATTTGAAATAAATTAATTGAGAGTATTTAAGCGATAAACTTTAATTAAGATAAATAGTACCGCGCATATACAGCGCCGCTTTGCCGCTGATAATCACCCGGTCATTTCCGCTCATTTCACATTGCAGTTCGCCTTTACGCGCGCCGCCCTGCCGGGCGGTCATCTGCATTTTATTCAGACGTTTCGACCAGTACGGTGCCAGTGAGGTGTGGGCTGAACCGGTTACCGGATCTTCATTCACCGCCACGCGAGGCCCGAACCAGCGGGAGACAAAATCAAAATCATCGCCCGGTGCGGTAACCACCACGCCACGGGTATCAAAAGCATTGAGTGCTGCGAAATCCGGCGCGAGGGCTTCCAGCACGGCCGCATCTTCAATCACAATGACGATATCGTCGGTTTTAAGCACCGCTGTGATCGGTGCTTTCAGCCCAAGCGCCTGAGTGAGTCCGTCTGGCAACGCGAAAGACTCCGGAGATTTTACCGGGAAATCCATGTGGAAAACCTCATCCTGGCAGGTCACCCATAAATCTCCGCTGCGGGTAGAAAACCGCAGTGATGCGGATTTATCGCCCAGCGCCTGGCTAATCACCCACGCCGTCGCCAGCGTGGCATGACCGCATAAATCCACTTCAGTACCCGGCGTGAACCAGCGCAGCTCATAATGGTCGCCATTTTTGACGAAGAAAGCCGTTTCGGAAAGATTATTTTCACGGGCAATATTGCTTAAAACGCTGTCATCCAGCCAGTGAGGCAACGGGCAAACAGCCGCCGGGTTTCCGCTAAAACTTTGCGATGCAAACGCATCGACCTGATAAATTGATAATTCCATTTCAGACTCCTCGCTGTGAATGACCACTATTCATCGCCGCCGGATTTCTTAATTTCATCCAGATAGTTGTAGATGGTGTAACGGGTAACGCCCAGTTTGCTGGCCGCCTTTTCAACGCCGCCTTTGACGATAAACATCCCGCGATCCTGCATAACCCTGACGGCTTCCAGTTTCTCTTGTTTATTCATTGGTTTACCCGCACGCCCCGACTGAGACAGGGAAGAATCAATGATTTCTTCCATCATGGACTCAAGATCGGTTTGGGCATTTTGCGACGTATTTTCTGAAGAATACTGTCTGAGCAGACGCCCGAGCGCCGCATGCGCAATTTCAACTTCACTGAGATCAACGTTGATACACAGGCTGGCAAATGCAACGCCCGCCGCATCGCGGTAAACCGTCGTAGCGCTTTTCAGTTTTGTCCCCTTCGCGGTCACTGTCGTGTAATCCGCGATAACCAGCGGTTCTGAGGATGGAGAAGCCGCATTCCGGGCGTTGAGAAGACCGGCGAACCCTAAATCACCGTCCGGGCCGCTGAACATGGAATCCCCCACCGCCCGGCCGGAAACGTGACCATTGGCGATTTTCAGCACGGAAGACGACGGATTTGTCAGGTCATGAACCACGATTTCAGTGTTGTTGCCGATGGCCGCCGCGAGAGCATCCACGGAGGCGAAGAGCGTTTTCAGAACGAGTGCTCTTTCGGCTGCGGGTTCTGGAGGAATTTTGGGCATGAGTACTGGAGTCCGGCATTGCATTTGATACGAACACAATATCAACCGAATGTTGAAATATCAATTTTTTGTTGATTGTTTTACGCCCGCACCACAAACCAAATTGAACTCCCGTAAACTCGCTGGCAGTATGGCTCAGTGAAGTGAACGTAATCTGCCCTCATCTTTTCAAAGGAATTCACTCTTTGCCATCAGCACTCAACATCCGCCCTTACGAAGAAGCCGACCGTCCTTTTTTGCGCACGCTGTATCTGGCATCGCGTAAACATACCTGGACGTGGATGGAAGACGATTTTCAGCTTGAAGATTTTGACCGCGCAGTAATGGGCGAAACAATACTGGTTGCCGAACGTGACGGGCATCTGCTCGGATTCGCCTCAATTTTTACGCAGGAAAACTTCCTGCACAATCTGTTCATTGACCCGCAATATCAGGGCACCGGCGCAGGCAGCGCGTTGCTGCACGCCAGTGAAAAAATGTTCACCCGAACGGGTTCACTGAAATGTTTAGTTAAAAGTAAAAACTCTGTCGGATTTTATTTAGCGAAAGGCTGGGAAATTATTTCTACCGGCGACAGTCCGAAGGGCGAATATTATCTATTTCATTCACCTAGCAAATGATTAAAAGATGAATGATTAACACGCGTGCGTAATTTTTCCCGTTCCTGACGAACATCAATTTTTCTTTATAGTTAAGAGGTTAAATTCCACAGCAGTGCTATACATACTTTGTCTTCCGTAAACATTTTCGAGGGTAAGAATGAAAAAAACAAAACTGATGCAGGCAGCACTGATTACGGGTGCTCTGTTTTTGGCAGGCTGTACTAACCACGTCACACAAAAGGAAAAATTCTCAGGCTTCCTCGGTGACTATTCCAATCTGACTGAAGTAAAAACCGCATCCGGGAATCCTGTACTGCGCTGGATTGATCCTTCATTCAAAAAAGCCAATTATTCTTACCTGAAATACGAGCCTATTACGTTCTATCCGGAACCTAAGCCAACGCCACAAATCAGCAAAGAAACGTTGCAAGGTGTACTGGATTACGCAAACAGCCGTTTGAAACCAGCCATGGCGGATCGTTTGCAGCTGACTGACCATGCCGGCCCGCGCACCCTGATTTTCCGTGGTGCGATCACCGGCGTGAATACTTCGGCGGAAGGTTTGCAGTTCTATGAAGTGATTCCGGTTGCACTGGTCATCGCAAGTGCTGAAACGGCCAGCGGACACCGTACACGCGATACCGAAGTGTATTTCGAAGGTGAGCTGATCGACGCCAGCACCGGCAAACCGGTCTTCAAAGTCGTACGTAAAGGCTTCGGCAAACAGGTTTCCAATGACACCCAGAAAGTCACCGCTAACGATCTGAAAGTCGTGATCGATGGTCTGGCAAACGACACCAAACTGTTCCAGTCGAACTAAGTCAGACGCGTTAGCCAGCATTTTGAGAGGCAGCCAGAGGGCTGCCTTTTTTTATTGATAAGAATACTTTTTGATATCACATAGTGATATCATTTTTATGTTCTGGCGACTCAGCCATTATCGAAGGATCGACTAATCATGAACATGCTTAATAGCGGACACCTGAAAACGTTACATCTCATTTTTTCCTTGCCTACATCTTCAGCGGTGGAAGGGAGAAAAATGGAAGTTTTGTTTATCGCCTTAGGTGCCAAAGTCAGTGAAGGAAAAGGGTCGCGGGTTCGTTTTGAAATCAATAATGTTGTTGCCTCTTTTCATCGACCGCACCCGGAGAAAGAAGCAAAAATTTATCAGGTGCGTGATGCCAAAACATTCCTTGAGGCTATAGGAGTAAAACCATGAGTACTATGACCTATCAGGGGTATGCTGCAAAAATTGAATACAGCGATGAAGACAAATCTCTGGTCGGTCGTATAGCCGGAATTCAGGATGTCATCGGTTTTCACGCTGATAATGTCACGGACCTTAGGCTTGCTTTCGAAGACGCCGTGGAGGATTACCTGAGCTATTGTTCGGAGCAAGGTCGCGAACCTCAGCGTCCGGCCAGCGGGAAAATAAGCCTGCGTATACAGCCGGAAGTCCATGCGGCAATCAATGTCGCCGCGGAAGTATCAGGTAAAAGTGTCAATCAATGGATTAGCGACACGTTGATTCAGGCGGTTCACGGCTAACGCTGTACGTTAAACATCTGTTTCCTGGCAGCCAAAGGGCTGCCTTTTTTATTTTCTTATGCGGCGTTCTTCACACCGCACTGCTCATGAATTTCCGTAACCAGATATGCGCCGGGTCGCGGTGCGAGCGTTCGTGCCAGTACATGTGCATCTCAAAACCGGGAACTTTTACGGGCGGTTCGGTAAGGTGCAACGCGGGGTTGCCACGCACCAGACGCTCGGGAAGCATGGCGACTAAATCGGTGGTCAGCAGAACCTGAATGACAAACAGGAAATGCGGCACGGAAAGCACCACGCGCCGTGATAATCCGGCTTCTGCCAGCGCGCTGTCGGTGATGCCCTGAAATCCACCACCATCAGGCGAAACGATCACATGCTCAAGCGAGCAAAATACCGGCATAGTGACGGGCTTCGCCAGCTGCGGATGTCCTTTCCTGCCGACCAGCACATAACGTTCGGAAAACAATAGCGTGCTGTGCAAATCCTTCAGCACCGCTTCCCCCGTATGAAATGCCAGATCCAGTTCTCCACGCTCCATTTTCCGCATGATCCGCACCGGTGATGTCTCAAAAATCGCCAGTTTTGTTCCGGGCGCAACAGCCCGGAATGCCTGAAGCACAGGCAACACAATGGTGGATTCGCCATAATCCGCCGCGCCCAGATTCCAGGTATTTTCTGCCTTCGACGGATCGAAAACGTCACCGGCAGAAACCGCAGACGCCAGAGCAGCCAGCGCCTGTTGCAGAGGTTGACGTAATTCATCAGCCCGCGCTGTCGGACGCATGCCGCGCGGGCCCGGCAGCAGTAGCGGATCGTCAAAAAACTCACGCAATTTAGCCAGCTGAACGCTGATTGAAGGCTGGGAAAGGTTCAGCCGCTGCGCCGCCCGCGTGACATTGTGCTCCGCGAGCAGAACATCCAGCGTGAGCAATAAGTTGAGATCCAGACGGCCGAAATTATTCATAACTATACCTGGTATATTTTAAATTCATTTTAACTATACCTGACGGCGGCCTACTCTGCTTTCATCACTTAACGGAGAGTTCGCCATGAATATTTTAATCGTCTACGCCCATCCGGAACCAAAGTCCCTGAACGGTTCACTGAAAGATTTCGCCGTAAAACACCTGGAGGCCGCCGGTCACAGCGTACAGGTTTCCGACCTCTACGCCATGCAATGGAAAGCTCCGCTGGACGCCGCTGACAATACATCGCCTTCGACGGACATGCCTTTCAATCCTTCTCAGGATTCACAGCGGGCATTCAAAAACGGGACGCAAAGCGCTGACATCACCGCCGAGCAGGAAAAACTGCGTTGGGCCGATACCGTAATTTTCCAGTTTCCACTGTGGTGGTTTTCCATGCCCGCCATCATGAAAGGCTGGGTGGAACGGGTTTACGCCTACGGATTTGCGTACGGCGTGGGCGAACATTCGGATTCGCACTGGGGCGACCGGTACGGTGAAGGGAATATGTCGGGAAAACGCGCCATGCTGATGGTAACGACCGGAGGCTGGGAACCGCATTACAGCGCGCGCGGTATCAACGGTTCCCTAGACGATTTACTGTTCCCCATCCATCACGGGATCCTGCATTATCCGGGCTTTACCGTGCTCCCGCCGCTGGTGTTCTACCGCACCGGCCGCACGGATGAAGCACGCTTTCATCAGCTTTGCGATGAACTGGCGACCCGGCTGGATACGCTGGAAACCACAACATCCATCGCCTTCCGCCAGCAAAATGGCGGCGACTATGATATTCCTTCACTGACGCTTAAAGCTGAAATCACGCCGGAGAAAACCGGGTTTGCGGCGCATTTGAAATAACATTCTGAGAGTTTTCGACATAAAAATCTATGGTCACCCCCGTTTTTGCAACACCGATTTTGATTTATGATGGGCTTGCTTAAATCTATACGGCGTCTGATGGGCAACACTACGTTGCCCGCGCCACGATGAAGTCCGCGCCTGCAGAACCTTAAAAAACGGACG
>NZ_JADOBI010000017.1 GCF_015644585.1 Rahnella laticis
GAAACGCCGTAGCGCCGATGGTAGTGTGGGGTCTCCCCATGCGAGAGTAGGGAACTGCCAGGCATCAAATAAGTGGAAAGCCCTGTACTGACGTACAGGGCTTTTTGCTATGGGAAATTTGGGGAGATTCTTAGCCACACCCTCTGTACTTGCCCTCCTGTCTTACCCTTTTTATCACTCATTGCTTTGCGTTTTCTCTGTTATATAACCAGATCATCTAATTTAATAACCGAAGCTGAAACATTTTCACTTACCGTTTGCAGACTCGACATCTTAGATAAAAACCGCTATCTTCGGCTATCTAGAAGTCTAAACGTATAAATGGATGTAGTGAGGAAGTAGCTATGCCGATCCGGGTTCCAGATGAGTTACCAGCCGTAAATTTCCTGCGCAATGAGAATGTGTTTGTGATGACTTCATCACGTGCAAAAACTCAGGAAATTCGTCCTTTGAAAGTGCTGGTACTCAACCTGATGCCAAAAAAAATTGAGACCGAAAATCAGTTTTTACGGCTGCTTTCTAACTCTCCTTTACAGATTGATGTGCAGCTTTTGCGCATTGATAGCCGTGAATCTAAAAACACCCCGGCTGAACACCTGAATAACTTTTACTGTGATTTCGAAGACATCCAGCATGACAACTATGATGGCCTGATTGTCACCGGCGCTCCTTTGGGCTTAGTGGATTTCTGTGATGTTGCTTACTGGCCAGAGATTGAGCGCGTTATCCACTGGGCGAAAGAACATGTCACGTCGACATTGTTCGTGTGTTGGGCGGTGCAGGCTGCGTTGAATGTGCTTTATGATTTGCCGAAGATGACGCGCGAAACCAAGCTTTCAGGCGTTTATCCTCACCAGACATCACAGCCGCTGGCTTTGCTGACCCGTGGATTTGATGAAACATTCCTGGCTCCTCATTCGCGCTACGCTGATTTCCCTGCGGACATCCTGCGTCAGCATACCGATCTGGATATTTTCGCTGAATCTGACGAAGCCGGTGCCTATTTGTTCGCAACGAAAGATAAGCGTATGGCCTTCGTTACGGGTCATCCCGAATATGATGCCGGTACGCTGGCCGGAGAATATCTACGTGATGTCGCAGCCGGTTTATCGCCTGAAATGCCTTATAATTACTTCCCGCAAGATAATGCAGAGCTATCGCCTAAAGCGACCTGGCGTAGTCACGGGCATCTGCTGTTTACCAACTGGCTTAACTACTATGTTTATCAGATCACGCCATTCGATCTGCGCCAGATGAACCCAACCCTGGAATAATTGCCTTCATGATTTGCAGACGATCCCTGCGCGATCGTCTGCTTCTGTTTGCCTCTAACGTCTTCCTCGCAACTGACTACCCAATCCTCAATCCCAAAAAAATCGAAATAGTTTCTTGTTTTCTGATATTTTTTTACGTTTCTATCTCACTGATTAAACGCTATTAATTCATTAAATAAAAATAAAATGGAAATCGTTTTTGATTTTATGAAAATCCTGATTACGCTTAAATCTATCGGGCAATAAATGACCATCGATAAATACCCACAGGATCTTTCCCGGTATCGCTGGTTTATTTTCTACCGTATCAGCATCTGCTTAGTGAGGCGGTCTGGCAGATTTAAGTCGAAAAATCAGGAGAGTTAGCGATGTCAGAGCAAATTACGCGCAGTCAGCTTGGTTTTACACGCCGTTTTGGTGAAAACGAAACACATATTCTGACTGAAGAAGCAGTGGATTTTTTGTCTGAGCTGGTCGTGCGCTTTACCCCGCTGCGTAACCGCTTGCTGACAGAACGTGTCGCAGTGCAGAGAAAAATTGATGACGGTACTTTACCGAATTTCATTTCGGAAACTGATTCCATAAAAAAATCAGGGTGGAAAATTCGGGGCATTCCGGAAGATTTAAGAGATCGCCGCGTAGAAATCACCGGACCCGTAGAACGCAAAATGGTGATTAACGCGCTTAATGCCAATGTGAAAGTCTTTATGGCGGATTTTGAAGATTCCCTGGCTCCTGACTGGCAAAAAGTCATCGAAGGGCAGATCAACTTACGTGATGCGGTTAACGGTACGATAAGTTACACCAATGAGTTAGGTAAAATTTACCAGCTCAAACCTGATCCAGCCGTGTTGATCTGCCGCGTCCGTGGCCTGCACTTGCCCGAAAAACATGTGACCTGGCAGGGAGAAGCCGTTCCCGGTTCATTGTTTGATTTTGCTCTGTATTTCTTCCATAACCATCGCGCGTTACTGGCAAAAGGCAGCGGCCCTTATTTCTATCTGCCAAAAATGCAGTCTTATCAGGAAGCGGACTGGTGGAGTCAGGTCTTCAGCTTTGCGGAGGACTACGCCGGATTATCCCGTGGCACCATCAAAGCCACCGTTCTGATTGAAACTCTGCCTGCCGTATTCCAGATGGACGAAATTCTTTACCACCTGCGCGACCATATCGTCGGGCTGAATTGTGGCCGCTGGGATTACATCTTCAGCTATATCAAAACGTTGAAGAGTCATGCTGACCGGGTTTTGCCCGATCGCCAGTCAGTTACCATGACGCAGCCATTCCTCAACGCGTACTCACGGCTTCTCATCAAAACCTGCCACCGCCGCGGCGCATTTGCGATGGGGGGAATGGCGGCATTTATCCCGAGCAAAGATGTTAAACGCAACGAATGGGTGCTGAACAAGGTAAGAACGGACAAAGAGCTGGAAGCGACCAACGGGCATGACGGCACCTGGATAGCACATCCGGGGCTGGCTGATACCGTGCTGGAAGTCTTCGATAAAGCGCTCGGTTCCCGCTCCAACCAGCTGGACGTATTACGCGAAGACGATGCTGATATTACAGCGGCACGACTGCTGGAGCCTTGTTCCGGCGAACGTACTGAAGAGGGTATGCGTGCCAATATCCGCGTCGCCGTGCAGTACATCGAAGCGTGGATCTCCGGTAATGGCTGCGTACCTATTTACGGGCTGATGGAAGATGCCGCTACCGCCGAGATTTCCCGAACCTCAATCTGGCAATGGATCCATCACGGCAAAACGCTCAGCGACGGTCAGCTGGTCACCAAGCCTTTGTTTCGCCGCATGCTGAATGAAGAAATGCTGGTGATACAACAGGAGTTAGGCGAACAACGTTTCAGCGCCGGGCGTTTCACGCAGGCCGCCACATTAATGGAAAAAATTACCACGCAGGATGAGTTAATCGACTTCCTGACCCTGGCGGGCTATCAGCTGCTGGCCTGATTCTTCTTACCCTACACATAAAAAGACCGGAGCATTTGCCATGAAAACAACTCGTACTCAGCAAATTCAGCAGCTTGAAGAAACCTGGAATCAGCCACGCTGGAAGGGGATTACCCGCCCTTATACGGCCGCCGAAGTCATCAGCCTGCGCGGCTCGGTGAACCCGGAATGTACTCTGGCTCAGCACGGCGCTGCCCGTCTGTGGAATTTACTGCACGGCGCGTCCCGTAAGGGATATGTGAATTGCCTGGGCGCGCTCACCGGCGGGCAGGCATTGCAGCAGGCAAAAGCCGGGATTGAGGCGATTTATCTGTCTGGCTGGCAGGTTGCCGCCGATGCGAATACCGCATCCAGTATGTATCCCGATCAGTCGTTATATCCGGTGAATTCTGTACCGGAAGTGGTGGCCCGTATTAACAATACCTTCCGCCGTGCCGATCAGATTCAATGGGCAAATAATATTGAACCGGGTCAGCAAGGCTATACCGATTATTTCCTGCCGATAGTTGCCGACGCAGAGGCCGGTTTTGGCGGCGTGCTGAATGCGTTTGAACTGATGAAATCAATGATTGAAGCCGGTGCGGCAGCGGTGCATTTCGAGGACCAGCTTGCTGCGGTGAAAAAATGCGGACACATGGGAGGCAAGGTGCTGGTACCTACTCAGGAGGCAGTTCAAAAGCTGGTGTCTGCGCGTCTGGCTGCTGATGTACTTGGCGTGCCGACCTTGCTGGTGGCCCGTACCGACGCCGACGCCGCTGATTTGCTGACATCCGATTGCGATCCTTATGATAGCCAGTTCATTACCGGCGAGAGAACGCATGAAGGTTTTTACCGCACACATGCTGGCATTGAACAGGCGATCAGCCGCGGGCTGGCTTACGCGCCGTATGCTGACGTTGTCTGGTGTGAAACATCGACGCCGGATTTGAAACTTGCACAGCGTTTTGCTGAGGCGATTCACGCGAAATTCCCGGGCAAATTGCTGGCCTATAACTGCTCACCGTCGTTTAACTGGAAGAAGAATCTGGATGATAAAACGATTGCCAGCTTCCAGGATCAGCTGGCGGCGATGGGCTATCAGTACCAGTTCATCACGCTGGCGGGCATACACAGCATGTGGTTCAACATGTTCGATCTTGCTCATGCGTATGCGCAGGGCGAGGGGATGAAGCATTACGTCGAAAAAGTGCAGGAACCTGAATTTGCGGCGATCGGCCGCGGATACACTTTTGCTTCACATCAGCAGGAAGTGGGCACCGGGTATTTCGACAAAGTGACGAACATCATTCAGGGCGGACGCTCATCGGTAACCGCGTTAACCGGTTCGACCGAAGAACAGCAATTCTCCCCGACATCCCACTGATCTGACCCGGCGCAAGCCGGGTTTTTCCTCTGACGGAGCCGACATTATGCGCATCGAGCTGTTGATTGCTCAGACTATTTTGCAAGGGTTCGATGCACAGTATGGCCGGTTTCTGGAGGTGACTTCAGAAGCTCAGCAACGTTTCGAGCGTGCCAACTGGCCGGCGGTGCAGGCGGCCATGAAACAGCGAATTCATCTTTATGACCACCATGTCGGATTGGTTGTCTCTCAGCTCAAATGCATCACGGGTCAGCACTTTTACGATGCTGCATTTCTGGTCCGCATAAAAAACTGTTACGCCGGATTGTTGCCTGACTATCCCCGGGCAGAAATCGCCGAAAGTTTCTTTAATTCAGTCTATTGCCGGATTTTCAAACACCGTGAACTCACGACAGATAAGCTTTTTATTTTTAGCGAACAGCCAGTCCACCGGCCACAGAACTGCGCCCGGCCACTCGCCCGGCAATATCCTGTGAAAGGAAATCTGGTCGCCACACTGAGCCGGGTTCTCTACGATCTGCCGATGCGTTTAGCGTGGGAGAATGGGCCGCGTGATATTGATTACATCAGTACAGCGTTGCAGCAGAGATTCCCCAGTGATGCGGTATCAGAGGCGGTAATTGAGATCTCCACTGAAGTTTTCTACCGCAATAAGGCGGCGTGGATTATTGGAAAAATCAGGATGGGTCAGCAGGTTTTCCCGCTGTTATTGCCGGTACATCAAAGCCATCAGCGCGAATTGTTTGTGGATGCGTGTCTGACAGAGGGAAATGATGCCAGCATCGTTTTCGGCTTCGCGCGTTCCTATTTTATGGTTTACGCCCCGCAACCGGGCGCGCTGGTGGAATGGTTACGGGAGATATTACCGGCCAAAACGACGGCTGAACTTTACAGCGCGATTGGCTGCCAGAAGCATGCGAAAACCGAATGTTATCGTGAGCATTTACGCTTTATGGCGCAAACCGACGAGTCTTTTATTATTGCGCCGGGCGTCAAAGGTATGGTCATGCTGGTCTTTACCTTGCCGGGAAGTGACCGCGTTTTCAAAGTCATTAAAGACCGTTTCGCCCCGCAAAAGGAGGTGACCGAAGCGCAGGTTATGGCCTGTTACCAGCTGGTCAAAGAGCACGACCGCGTAGGGCGGATGGCTGATACCCAGGAATTTGAGCATTTTGTTCTGGCTAAGAAAAACATTAGTCCGGAGTTAATGGCAGAGCTACAACGTGAAGTCCCGGCGAAGATTGAAGATCTGGGCGACAGTATTGCCCTGAAGCATTTGTATATCGAACGGCGTATGACGCCGCTGAATTTATATCTGGAACAGGCGGATGATCAGCAGCTGCATGACGTTATTGAAGAATACGGCAACGCGATTAAACAACTTGCGGCAGCGAACATCTTTCCCGGCGATATGTTGTTTAAAAACTTTGGCGTAACCCGTCATGGTCGTGTCGTATTTTATGATTACGACGAAATCTGTTACATGACGGAAGTGAATTTCCGCGATATTCCTGCCGCGCGTTACCCTGAGGATGAACTGGCCAGCGAGCCCTGGTACAGCATTGCACCGGGGGATGTTTTTCCTGAAGAATTTCGCCATTTCCTGTGCAGCGACAAGCGTGTCCGGCAGTTCTTCGAAGCGGCACACAATGACCTGTTTTGTGCCGATTACTGGCGCGGTTTGCAAACACGGATCCGCGAAGGGCACGTCGAGGACGTCTTCGCATATCGTCGCAGCCAGCGTTTCAGCCGCCGTTAAGTCTTATGCTCCCGCCATCCGTGCGGGAGCTGCTCCTCAATTAATGTTTCCCGCCGCCATAAGCCTGCGTAATTTCTTTTGCTGCATGGATCACCAGCGCGCCCAGTTCTGTCACTCGATCGTCTGTTATCCGTGAAACCGGGCCTGAAATGGAAATAGCGGCGTAAGCATCGTTATGCTCATCGTAAATGCAGGTCGCCACGCAGCGCAGGCCTAGCGCATGTTCTTCATCATCAAAGGCATAACCGCGTTTGCGCGTATCGGCCAGCTCCTGTTTCAGGTTTGCCGGAGACGTCTTGGTCAGTGGCGTGTAGCTGTGCAAACCAATTTTGTGCAGAAGTTTCGCCAGGCGCTCTTCCGGCAGGGTGGAAAGAAATGCCTTACCCGCGCCGGAAGCGTGCATCGGCAGTTTTCCGCCAATCGGCGCTGACATCCGCATCAGCGCATTGCACTGCACCTGATCGATGATGATCGCCTGATAATCACTGTGATCCAGTACGGCCAGATTGACGGTTTCACCCGACTCTTCCATCAGACGGCGCAGCATCGGGTGCACCATCGCGAGTAAATTACGGCTTTGCAGAAAACTGCTGCCGACTACGAACGCATGCGAGCCGATGGTCCACAGACCCAAATCGCCGACCTGCCGGACAAAACCCTGTTGCTGCATCGTGGTCAGCAAACGGTGAGTGGTGGAATTCGGTAAACCTGCCTGCTGAGCCAGATCCGTCAGCGCAACGCTGCCCTGAGCTTCAGCGATATATTCCAGCAACTTAAGGCCACGCGTGAGGGACTGAACCTGTCCGGTGGCGGCGCTGCCTGTTGTCGCAGCGGTTTTTGTTTTCTTAGCACGCTTGGCCGGAGTCAATGCGGACGTTGCCATAAGCCTGTTCCTTGTAAGATGCGCCAAACGCTGGCGAAGAAAAGTCATTTTTGGAATTGGTTTTCGTTTTTACAGTATGGATCGCAACCTGCCTTTGCGCTCATCCGATGTGTTGCACAGCATTTGCGGGATGCCTTCCTGAATTGAAAAAGTCTCATGTCACCGCGGCCTTTTGCCTTCTGAAGGTATGCTAGGATGTTGACCATAATTTCCGGCGTATGAATGAACAATTTGCCGGGTGTGCGTGGTGGGTGATGAGGTGAAAGTGACTAATCGGGTTGAAGCGCTACATAAGCAACTGGCACAGCGCATTTTGGTGCTGGACGGCGGCATGGGAACCATGATCCAGAGCTACCGTCTTGAAGAAGAAGATTATCGCGGCGAGCGCTTTGCCGACTGGGAAAGCGATCTTAAAGGTAATAACGATCTTCTGGTCCTGAGCAACCCCGAAGTGATCATCGAGATTCATAACGGTTATCTTGCCGCTGGCGCAGATATTCTCGAAACCAACACCTTTAACTCCACGACCATCGCGATGGCCGACTACCACATGGAGTCGCTTTCCGCGGAAATTAACTATGAAGCGGCTCGTCTGGCGCGGATCTGCGCCGATGAATGGACTGCACGCACGCCGGATAAACCGCGTTATGTGGCCGGTGTTTTAGGCCCGACCAACCGCACGGCTTCGATCTCTCCGGATGTTAACGATCCGGCTTTCCGTAATGTCTCTTTCGACCAACTGGTCGAAGCGTACCGCGAATCCACCCGGGCGCTGATTAAAGGCGGTGCCGATCTGATCATGATCGAAACCGTTTTCGACACACTCAACGCCAAAGCCGCGACGTTTGCGGTGGAAACCGAATTTGAAGCGCTGGGTATCGTACTACCGGTAATGGTTTCCGGCACGATCACCGACGCCTCTGGCCGTACGTTGTCAGGCCAGACAACCGAAGCGTTTTATAACTCGCTGCGTCACGTTAAGCCGCTCACATTCGGCCTGAACTGCGCACTGGGGCCGGACGAATTACGCCAGTATGTCGCCGAATTATCGCGTATTGCTGAATGTTATGTCACCGCGCACCCGAATGCGGGCTTACCGAACGCCTTTGGTGAGTACGATCTTGAAGCCAAAGAAATGGCGGAGCACATCAGCGAATGGGCGCGCTCGGGCTTCCTGAATATCGTCGGCGGCTGCTGTGGTACCACGCCGGCGCACATTGCTGCGATGGTGAAAGCGGTTGAAGGTGTGCCCCCGCGTCAGCTGCCGGTTATTCCCGTTGCCTGCCGTCTGGCGGGGCTGGAACCGCTGACTATCGATGCACAAACCCTCTTTGTGAACGTGGGTGAGCGTACCAACGTCACCGGTTCTGCGCGTTTCAAACGCCTGATTAAAGAAGAAAAATATGCCGAAGCGCTGGCAGTGGCCCGTCAGCAGGTGGAAAGCGGCGCGCAGATTATCGACATCAACATGGATGAAGGGATGCTCGACGCTGAAGCGGCGATGGTGCGCTTCCTGAATCTGATTGCCGGTGAACCGGATATTGCCCGCGTGCCGATCATGATTGACTCCTCCAAGTGGGATGTCATCGAAAAAGGTCTGAAATGTATCCAGGGCAAAGGCATTGTTAACTCCATCTCGATGAAAGAAGGGGAAGAAGCTTTCCTTCACCATGCCCGGATTGTGCGACGTTACGGCGCGGCCGTGGTGGTCATGGCTTTTGATGAAACCGGACAGGCAGATACCCGTGCCCGTAAAATCGAAATCTGCCGCCGCGCCTATAAATTACTGACAGAAAAAGTCGGCTTCCCGCCGGAAGATATTATCTTTGACCCGAATATCTTCGCGGTCGCCACGGGGATTGATGAGCACAATAACTACGCCGTCGACTTCATCGAGGCCTGTGCAGATATCAAATCAGAATTGCCGCATGCGATGATCTCGGGCGGCGTTTCCAACGTTTCCTTCTCCTTCCGCGGCAATGAGCCGGTGCGCGAAGCCATTCACGCCGTATTCCTGTATCACGCGATCCGCAACGGCATGGATATGGGCATTGTTAATGCCGGTCAGTTGGCTATTTACGATGACTTACCGGCTGAACTGCGCGATGCCGTTGAAGATGTGATTCTGAACCGCCGTGAAGACGGTACAGAACGCCTGTTGGAGCTGGCGGAAAAATACCGTGGAAGCAAAGACGACGGCGAAGCCAACAAACAGCAGGCCGAATGGCGTGGCTGGGATGTTAAAAAACGCCTCGAATATTCCCTGATCAAAGGCATTACCGAATTCATCGAGCTGGACACCGAAGAGTGCCGCCAGCAGGCCGTTCGCCCGATTGAAGTGATTGAAGGGCCGCTGATGGATGGTATGAACGTCGTCGGGGACCTTTTCGGTGCCGGCAAAATGTTCCTGCCGCAAGTGGTGAAATCCGCGCGTGTAATGAAGCAGGCGGTGGCTTATCTCGAACCTTACATCGAAGCCAGCAAGGAGAAAGGCCAGACAAACGGCAAAATCCTGCTCGCGACGGTGAAAGGCGATGTTCATGACATCGGCAAAAATATCGTGGGTGTGGTGCTGCAATGTAATAACTACGAGATTATCGATCTCGGGGTTATGGTGCCGACCGACAAAATATTGAAAACAGCCATCGAAGAAAACGTCGATATCATCGGCCTTTCCGGCCTCATCACGCCGTCGCTGGACGAAATGGTCAACGTGGCAAAAGAGATGGAGCGCCGCGGGTTTACGATGCCGCTGCTTATCGGCGGTGCCACCACATCTAAGGCGCATACCGCGGTTAAAATCGAGCAGAACTACAGCGGCGCGACGTGTTACGTACAAAACGCCTCGCGTTCTGTCGGCGTAGTTTCGGCTCTGTTATCCGCTGAACAGCGTGACGCTTTTATCGGGCGAACCCGCAAAGAATACGAAACTGTGCGGATCCAGCATGGCCGCAAAAAGCCCCGGACGCCGCCGGTCAGCCTTGAAGTGGCGCGCGACAATGCTACGACGATTGACTGGGAAAATTATACGCCGCCGGTCGCGCATCGTTTGGGTATCCAGAAAGTGGAAGCCAGCATCGAAACGCTGCGTAATTACATCGACTGGACGCCATTCTTCATGACCTGGTCGCTGGCAGGCAAATACCCGCGAATTCTGGAAGATGAAGTCGTTGGCGAAGAAGCCAAACGCCTGTTCAAGGATGCTAACGATCTGCTCGATAAGCTTTCCGCTGAAAAATTACTGAATCCGCGCGGTGTAGTCGGCTTATTCCCGGCGAACCGCAAAGGCGACGATATCGAAATTTACAGCGACGAACGTCGTGATGAAGTGCTGGTGGTCAGCCACCATTTGCGTCAGCAAACCGAAAAAACGGACTTCGCGAACTATTGCCTGGCCGATTTTGTTGCGCCGAAATCCAGCGGCAAAAAAGATTACATGGGCGCATTTGCCGTGACCGGCGGGCTGGAGGAGGACGCGCTGGCCGAGGCGTACGACAGGCAGCACGACGATTACAACAAAATCATGATCAAAGCGCTGGCAGACCGTCTGGCAGAAGCCTTTGCAGAATACCTGCATGAAAAAGTGCGTAAGGTTTACTGGGGTTTTGCCGCCAACGAGAACCTGAGTAACGAAGAACTTATTCGTGAAAATTATCAGGGGATCCGCCCGGCACCGGGTTATCCGGCGTGTCCTGAACACACTGAAAAAGGGCAAATCTGGAAACTGCTGGATGTTGAGGCTAACACCGGTATGCAACTGACCGAATCCTTTGCAATGTGGCCGGGCGCGGCTGTCTCGGGCTGGTATTTCAGCCATCCCGACAGCAAATATTTCGCCGTCGCACAAATCCAGCGCGATCAGGTTGAGGATTACGCGGCTCGTAAGAATATGCCCGTCGCCGAAGTCGAACGCTGGCTGGCGCCTAACTTAGGTTACGACGCCGACTAATTCCCCCGTCATGCTTTCAGCTGACTCTGCGCTGGCGATTCTCATGAACCCCGGCCACTGACTTCATCAGGTGGCCGGGATTTATTTCAATTCACTTCCACATCAATATGCAGTGCGTCATAACGCCAGTATTCCAAATCGCAGTCGATGACCCGGTCGTTCTGGTCCCGGTTGGTGCGCGTGATAAATAACGCCGGGCTGCCGGAGGCGACTTTCAGCGCGTGCGACGCTTCTTTTGTCAGCAGCGTCGGCACCATATCAAACCGTACGCGCCCGTAATGAATATCGTAACGCGATGCATACAGATCGGTCAGGGAAGACGTTAAATCTGCATCAAGAATGTCACTGAAATACAACGGGTTGAGGTAATGCTCGACATAAAGTACCGGGCGTTTATCGATATAGCGTAACCGGCGGATGCAGATCACATTACTGGCGGAGGGCAGCAATAATTTCTGGCAAACGGTATCGCTGGCGATGCAGTGTCTGGCGTCGATGACCTCCGTCTGAGCGCTGCGCCCCTGATCTTTTGCCATTGCGTGAAAATGGCTGCGCTGCAACGGGTTATAAATAATGCGCGGTGGCGAAACAAACCAGCCCCGGCGCACTTCACGATAAATCAGCCCCTGCGCTTCCAGATGGCCTAACGCTTCACGCAGCGTAATGCGGGTCGTGGAAAACTGTTCACTCAACGCGCGCTCAGAAGGCAGCCTTCCCTCGGCAGAAAATGCCCCGGCCGCAATACTTTCGCTCAATGCCTTGCAGATAACGGCAAGGGTGGTCTGCGATTCATTCATCGGTCAGCAAGCCTCATTTCAGTGCGTTTTTGCACCAATCCGACTCCGCATTGCATAAATTATGTGCGCTTGTTAACAGCGATAAGCTTAAAACTGCTGCTTTTTCACGCTGACATATAATTATCACAATTGATCGTTAGATTGGCTTGGTTCTTGCTGGACTAGACCAGCATTTCACACACACTATCATCTGGAGCATCCGTTATGAAACAGTTGTTCGCTTCTGTGTTAACCAGCGCGCTTGTCCTCTCCGCATCATCGGCTTTTGCCGCTGAACCTCCTGCTGAACTCCTGAAAGCGGCACAAGCCGAAGGCACGGTAAACAGCGTCGGTATGCCTGATGACTGGGCTAACTGGAAAGATACCTGGAATGATTTGAGCACCAAATACGGCCTGAAACACAGTGATACCGATATGAGTTCTGCGCAGGAAATCGCGAAATTCCTCGCTGAAAAAGATAATGCCAGTGCGGATATTGGTGATGTGGGTGCTGCATTCGGTCCGGTAGCGGTTCAGAAAGGCGTCACACAGCCTTATAAACCGACCACCTGGGATCAGGTGCCAGACTGGGCCAAAGACAAAGACGGGATGTGGGCACTCGCTTACACCGGAACCATCGCGTTCATTATTGATAAGTCTCAGGTCAAAGATGCACCACATAGCTGGGCTGATTTGCTGAAGGGCAAATACAAAGTCACCATCGGTGATGTCAGCACCGCTGCGCAGGCAGCAAACGGTGTTCTGGCCGCTACATACGCAATGGGCGGTAATGAGCAGAACCTGAAACCGGGTCTCGAATACTTCGGTAAGCTGGCGAAAGCAGGGCGTCTGAGCCTGACTAACCCGGTTATTGCTTCTCTGGAAAAAGGTGAAGTGCAAGTTGGCGTGGTCTGGGACTTCAACGGTCTGAACTATCGCGACAAAATCGACAAAACCCGCTTCGACGTGGTTATCCCTTCTGACGGTTCTATCACCTCGGGTTACACCACCATTATCAACAAATTCGGCAAACACCCGAATGCCGCCAAACTGGCGCGTGAATACATCTTCTCCGATGCCGGTCAGATCAACCTGGCGCGTGGCTATGCCCGTCCAATCCGTGCTGATCACATCACTCTGCCAGACGACGTGAAAGCCAAACTGCTGCCATCCAGTGAATATAAAAATGCTCACCCGATTGCCGATCCGGCTGCATGGGATAAGAGCGCTAAAACGCTCCCTCGCCTGTGGCAGGAAAACGTCATGATCAACATGCAGCAATAATTTCCTGAATTAAAAAATAGAAAAACCGGGCAGCGAAAGCATTGATTAATTACAACACCTGCAAGAAAGGCAAAAGTGTAATGAAGAGCATTCTGGTAGTACTCGACGGCCTCAATTATCAGGTCGCCCAAGACGCAATGGGATATTTACAGGCGCAATGTGCCGCAGGGCGCGGGCGTTTGTATCAACTGGAATGCGAACTGCCTTCGCTGTCCCGGCCGCTTTACGAATGCATTCTCACCGGCATCACGCCGGTAGAAAGCGGCATCGTTCATAACCACGTTGACCGTTTATCGACTCAACGCAGTATTTTTCATTATGCCCGCGACGCCGGTCTGACGACGGCTGCTGCGGCCTATCACTGGGTCAGCGAGCTGTATAACCGCACGCCGTTTGATCCGCCGCGCGACCGCCATACCAGCGATGAATCCCTGGCTATTCAGCACGGCCATTTTTATTACGATGATGCTTATCCTGATTCGCATTTATTCGACGATGCGGAAAGTCTGCGCCGTCGCCACGACCCGGATTTCCTGCTTATCCACCCGATGAACATTGATGATGCGGGCCACAAATTCGGGCTTTCGACGCCGCAATACCGCAACAAAGCGCGCACAGCGGATGGCATTCTTTCGCACTATTTGGGCGACTGGCTGGAAGCAGGTTATCAGGTGATTGTTACCGCCGACCACGGAATGAACGATGACCGCAGTCACGGCGGGATTTTGCCGGAGGAGCGTCAGGTGCCGCTGTTTGTCTTCGGTAGTGCGTTCAGCATGAAAGACGCCGAACCCCTGCAAACTGAGCTGTGCGGCACGGTTTGTCAGATCCTCAATATTGCCCACGATAAGCCACACTGCGCGGCATTACTGGCCTGAACTCCCTCACTTTTAAAGGATCCCCGATGAAAGGTAAGTGGATTGCGGCGCTGTTTATTTTGCCGTTTCTGGTGTTTTTCATCGCTTTCCAGCTGGCGCCGCTGGCCTGGATTGCGGTGAGCAGTTTTTACAGCGAAACCTATGAAGCCTGGGGGCTGGGTAATTACACCGACATTCTGACCTCTCCGTTTTATTTACAGGCCATGCGCATCTCGCTGGATATCTCAATCTGGTCGAGTTTGTACGGTTTGATTATTGCGTTAGTGGGCAGTTACTCACTTCGCCAGCTAGGCCCGACAAAGCTTCATGATTTCGTCATGTCCTTTACTAACATGACCAGCAACTTTGCAGGCGTGCCGCTGGCGTTTGCCTTCGTCATCCTGCTCGGTCTGAACGGATGCCTGACGTTATTGCTGCGTAAATATGGCCTGATGGAACATTTCGACCTGTATTCGAAAGACGGGCTGATTGTGCTCTACACCTATTTCCAGATCCCGCTTGGCGTTTTGCTGATGTATCCGGCCTTTGATGCGTTGCGTGAAGACTGGCGCGAATCGGCTGCATTGCTGGGCGCGGGGCGCTGGAGTTACTGGCGACATATCGGTATCCCGGTTCTGTTCCCGGCGCTGCTGGGCACTTTCGTTATTTTGCTGGCCAATGCCCTCGGCGCGTATGCCACGGTGTACGCGCTGACCACCGGTAACTTCAACGTGGTGCCGGTTCGTATCGCCGCGCTGGTGTCGGGTGATATTTCCCTCGACCCGAATATAGGGAGCGCGCTGGCGATGTTGCTGGTGGTACTGATGGCGTTTATCACGCTGATTCATCAGTGGTTATTGCGCAAAAGTTATCTCAGTCAGCGTAGCTGATTGCTGAAAAAGGAACGTGAGATGTCGCGATCTGAAGCGATTTACCACCGTGTGGTGATCTGGATTTTGTTGATTGTTTTGATGCTGCCGCTGCTGGCGACGCTGGTTTATGCGCTGGTGCTGGAATGGGGAGCCACGATTTTGCCGAGCGGTTTCACGCTCAAATGGCTGGTGGAGTTGTGGAGCGATCCGCGCTTCCTGATTGCGCTCTGGCACTCGCTGCTGGTCTGTTTCGGCACGCTTTTCCTGTCGCTGGTGCTGATCCTGCCGCTTATGTTTGTGATTGCTTACTATTTCCCTAAGCTCGATGCGCTGATGAATATTCTCATCCTGCTGCCGTTTGCCGTGCCGCCGGTCGTCTCATCCGTTGGCCTGATGCAGCTCTATTCTGGCGGGCCTCTCGCGCTGACCGGCACTCCGTGGATCCTGATCGGCTGTTACTTCACGATAGCGCTGCCGTTTATCTACCGTGCCATCTCCAACAACATGCAGGCGATAAACTTGCGTGACCTGATGGACGCCGCGCATCTGCTGGGCGCAAGCACCTGGAAAGCCGCGCTGCTGGTGGTATTACCGAACTTACGCAAGGGCGGAACCATCGCCGTATTGCTGTCGTTTTCCTTCCTGATTGGGGAATTCGTTTTCGCCAACCTGCTGGCGGGCAGCCGTTACGAAACGGTTCAGGTTTATCTCTATAACATGCGCAATGGCAGCGGCCATTTCACCAGCGCACTGGTTATCTCCTATTTCATGGTCGTCCTGATTTTCACCTGGGTGGCAAACATGCTGAACAAAGGAAAGAGCTGATTATGTCGTATTTACAGGTCACTCAACTTAACAAGTCTTACGGCCCGACTCAGATTTTCAACAACATCGATTTCTCCGCAAAAGAGGGGGAATTTGTGACGCTGCTGGGGCCAAGCGGCTGCGGGAAGTCTACGTTGCTGCGCTGTCTGGCCGGTCTGACATCCGTCGACAGTGGCAAAATTCTGATTCAGGGGCAGGACATCGTGCCGCTGCCACCGCAACAGCGCGGTATCGGCATGGTTTTTCAGAGCTATGCGCTTTTTCCTAATATGACGGTGGAAGCCAACGTCGCGTTCGGTCTGAAAATGCAGAAGATACCCGCTTCCGAAGTGCATCGCCGCGTGGGCGAAGTGCTCGAACTGGTGGAAATGAACGATTACGCCAAACGTTACCCGCATCAGCTCTCCGGCGGTCAGTGTCAGCGTGTGGCGCTGGCGCGTTCGCTGGTAACACAGCCGCGTTTGCTATTGCTCGATGAACCGTTGTCTGCGCTGGATGCCCGGATCCGCAAGCATTTGCGCGAACAAATCCGCCGGATCCAGCGCGAAATGAACCTCACCGCCATTTTCGTGACACACGATCAGGAAGAAGCCCTGACTATGTCAGACCGGATTGTGCTGATGAACAAAGGACAAATCGTCCAAAATGCCGATGCCGAGACCTTGTATACTGAGCCGGTCGATGCTTTCGCCGCCGGTTTTATTGGCAGCTATAATTTGCTGAGTGCCGAACAGGCGCTGGCGCTGACAGGCCAGACGTACACTGGCCGTGTTGCCATTCGTCCGGAGTCCGTGACGATTTGCGCGGCCGGACAGGACATTCCGGCTAAAATTCTCAGCCACAGCCTGCTGGGCAATGTCGTGCGGTATCGCGTTTTAGCGCATGGCGTCGAGCTTTCTGTGGATGTCTTAAACCGTTCTGTGGCCTCACTTCGCGCCGATGGCAGCGATATTGGTCTACAGTTAGATCTTGTTACGTTACGGGAAGTTGCATGAAACTGGCGCTGTTTGATCTCGATGAAACCCTGATTAGCGGCGACTGTTCCAGCTTGTGGTCAGCCTACATGGTGGCAAAAGGCTGGGTGGCTGATGAGCAGTCTTTCCTGCAACAAGATGCCGCACTGATGCAGCAATATGCGGTCGGCAAGATGGATATGCAGGAGTACATGCGTTGTACTCTGGTGCCGCTGATTGATCGCCGTGAAAGTGACGTCGCGGCAATGGTCGAAAATTACATTCAGGATGTGATTGCTCCGCGTATTTATATGCAGGCGCGCGAGTGTCTGGCCGCTCATCGCGCTCAGGGCGACCGGACGGTGATTATTTCCGCGTCAGGCGAACATCTGGTAAGGCCGATTGCCCGTTTCCTTGGTGTTGATGAAACACTGGCGATTGGTGTTGAAATACAAGACGGGCGCTTTACCGGTGCCACGCAGGGGACGATGACCTATCGCGAAGGCAAAGTTTCGCGGTTGCTGCATCTCATCAATCAGGACGAAACCCTGTTACAAGAAGCCAGTTTCTATTCGGATTCTCACAATGACCTGCCGTTACTGACCCGCGTGGGGCAGCCGGTGGCAGTGAATCCGGACGCTGTCCTGCTCCAGCACGCCCGGCAGGCAGGATGGCCGATTTATGCCTGGCGTTAAGCCGGTATAAACCTGAATTTCCCCGCCCGGTTTCTGTGACGGGCGGGGAAATTCTTACCAGTACCGTTTTTTAAGCCGTTAATTAAAAGCTGATTTTGATACCCGTTGTGACCTGCCAGTAATCAATCCCTTCTGCCTCAAGACGTTTCTGATATTGCCCGCCGACACTCAGAGAGACATTGGGCATAAACGTATTTACCAGACCTACATCCAGCAGCGCCGTGCTTCCCGGCACACCCGTTGAGAAATCACTGCATTCGGCGCTATGCACATCACCAATGGCAACGGTTCCGTCATTACTGAAATCTTTAGTCAAACGCGTACTTGCGATAAACGCCCATTTTCCGGCTTTCAGGGTATCCCAGTCATACCGATACCTCAGGCCGATATGACCGGTAGGACGTACGATGTTGTCGTAATCGACATGAGCACCATCAACATCATTAAAATCATCGACTTTCAGGTATTGAACTCCGGCGCCAATGAGAGGCGTGAGCTGATGCTGCCCAAAAGTGAACGGGTAGCCTAAATCCAGTGTGGTCCCAAAGGATTTGGCATTAATATCAGCCACATCGCCGCCACGAAGATCTGTGGAAACTGTGCCATCATATTTCGCGGCGTCCAGTTCCCATTCCGCCAGTAAACCGTCGGTTTGTTTGTAAACGAGCAGCGTTGAAAGACCCCAGGCGGTGTAGTGCGTTTTGCTGTCACCATCTGCCGCATCTGGCGTGACGTCCAGCTCTGCGCGGGAAAGCCCGAAATTCAGCCCGAGAGACTGTCTTTCATCCTCACGCTGCAAGACCTTGCCGCCAAATAACCAGCCTTCCTGTTTTTGCTTATAGTCGTAACCGTAATCTTTAAAGCTCTGTCCGGAGTGATACGTATCTTCCCCGTTGAGATACTGGAAGAAAATGTTAACCCTTTTATCGTCGAGCAGAAGAGCCTGATCGTGGAAACTGGTGTTCAGGCGGTTGCTGTAACTGAGTAACGCCGACGGCAGGGACAAATATGAAGACACCTGTGGCGTCACCGCAGATCGGCTATCGCTATTTTCAGGTGTCGGGGCTACTCCGTCGTCGTCGGGATCAGGAATGGGTGTTGTGTCACCGTCATCGGGATCAGGAATGGGCGTTGTGTCACCGTCATCGGGATCCGGAATGGGTGTTGTGCCACCGTCATCGGGATCAGGAATGGGCGTTGTGCCACCGTCGTCGGGATCAGGAATGGGATCGGCTGTCGGCTCGGTATTGTCGTTTTCACTGAGCATTCTGTTTTGCAGGCGATAGTCCCAGTACTGACCTCCGGAACCTGCAACGGCACGCTGATCTGCGGAGCTGCGACCCGGAGCAAAAGCGTAGAGCGTATAGGCATATGCGCCCCTTGCGACGTATTCTCCCGCCAGCGCAAAGGTATTTTTACCGGCATTCCCTCCAACCTGAATCAGGGAAATCCCTTCCTGATTATCCGCTACGCCATCGTTATCGCTGTCGGTGAATATCCCGCTGCCATCGGGTGTGACGGAGACCATGATCGGCTTGCCAGCCGAAATGACATCACCGTCAATGAGCAGCCGGTCGTACTGTAAATCATCAGGATTCAGCCGGGCTCGCAGGTTGATCACATCATTATCACCCGCGGACAGATTTCCGTTAACCCGCATTGTCGCAGGGCTAATGCTGTCTGTGGCGGCCTGATCGTGATCATAATACGGAGCCAGCACGACATTATCTTTCATAATCAGATCAGCGATGCTGGCATTGCCGGAAAATGAAGTGCCGTTTTCCAGTGTCAGCGTTGAAGTCAGCGAACCTTCCAGCACAAAATCGCCGTTCTTAACGGTCGTACCGCCCGAAAACGTATTATCGCTGTACATCAGAAGTGTACCCCAGCCGTCTTTAATCAGGCTGCCGGTCCCTTCCAGTGCAGCGGTAATGATGGCGTTGGCAGCACCGACGGTGCTTTTATCGCTGGCGCTACCGGCAATAACGGACAATGTGGCGTTATCGCTTAGCATTACATTTCCGGCGAGCGTGCTGCGGCTGTGCATTTGTAATGTCGAATTTTCGCCCAGCGTAATATCAGATTCGAGCGTTCCATGTTCGCCCAAGGTGAGCAGTCCGCCCTGATTCAGTTTTAACGTGGCGATCTGATAAGTTTCGTCTATCCAGTCATTACTGAAGACAACGCCCCCCGCGTGAGGTGTTTGCTTTCCTGCGAGCGTCAGGCCGCCGTTGAGTACGGTGAGATCATTAAGATACGCGCCGCCGGTCAGGGAATAGTTGTTGGCGCTTTTCGTCGAATTCAAAATCACGTTCATTCCCGACGGGTTTTCGGGGGATCCCAGCTGGCCCATAAAGGTTTCGGATTTTGTATTCGCCAGCGTCAGCGTGGAACGGTCATCTGTGTTGGCATTGATGATGGTGGCACCGGCATCACTGTGATTGATGGTCGTGAAACTCATGTCATAACCGTTGAGATCCAGTACGCCGCCACGATAGCCAAAGAAAATCTGGTCGGAGGCAACCTGGCTTTCACCGCCCAGCCGTACCGTAGGGCGGCCACTTACAATCGTTACTGATGAAAATGCCTGATGGTGTCCCGCGCTGTCATCTTGCTGGGCAAGTACGACAGTTCCGTCGCCGACGTTTAATGCGCCTAAGTTATCGCCCGTCGCGTTGACATACAGGGTACCAGCACCGACTTTATGCAGGCTGTCTCCCGCTACGCCTTTAACTTCCCAGTCGACGGTTTTGCTGGCGTCAACTTCAATTCCGCCGCCCATCCAGGTGTTTCCTGCACCTTCTGCGGAAACCACGCGATAGTCATTGGAGAACTGTAGTTTACCCGCGCCCTGATTGATGCTGGCATCCAGCACGATCAGCCCGCCTTCGCCGTTAAAGCGCAAATCCTTCGAGGCATCCAGCGACGGATTGCGGACATCGGTCCCGACATTTCCGGCGATAATGTCCTCAATAGTAAGAATAAACTGCCCGGGTAAATCCGGGTCAGCGCCGTGCCATTTCCAGACGGAATCCCCCTGAACGATATCGCCCACAGCGCCTGTGCCGGTCCAGTGAATATCGCCACTGGCGGCGACGTCAGTCACATCCGGATCGGTATTTTGGGCAAATATACTGTTAATGAAGTCGGTCTGAAGCGCTAATGCATTCGTTTTTGAGGTATGCGTCGCGCCATTTTCAACCAAGATCCCGGCGGTGAGAACTCCATACATTTTCCATTTCTTATCAACATTGTCATAAACCAAAATCTGGCTGCCACTGTCCCCGGAGCTACCGGCAATATCTAAAGGGGAGCTTGTATCATTGTTGATCCACGTGATGCCATTTTGGGATATTTGAGAGGGTTTTAATGTCCCTGCACTTTTCCATGCGTAAGTGTTGGGTGTCAGTAAATTCAGATGCTGTCCTGTCGAATCAATCTGATACTGATAGCCAGCACCCACACGAGCAAAATAGGTATAGCGTCCTGTATTTCTCTTATCGTAAACATCTGCGGGATCAACCATTTCGACCGGGGCGACTTCAGTAACGACTTTATTTAGACGCGCTGCGCTAAAATCTTCGGTGGGATGATTATTGTAATTAATAACAAGATAATCGTTGCTGTATTTTGCGCCGGTAGCAAAGTTGGTGTTTTCGTACCATCCGTTATGCTTAACGGTTGTGACATAGCTACTGGCGATGAGCGTGGTATAGCCGGTTTTCGCTGCGCTGGAAAAATCGGGGATAGAAAAAGGAAGGAATCCGGCAGAAGTGCCATCAATATTAAAGACTTCTACATTTTCTGCACCGGGTTTGTATTTCCCGAGGTTCTCGGCAAAATCCCGATACTCCTGTACAGGAACATTTTCATTCATAACACCGGCTTCAGCACTAAATGTGCAAAGCGATATTACGCCAACCAATAAGTCGTACTTCATAATCCATTACCTTGAGTATTTAAGGGAACGTGATTTCCATCAATAAAAAGCTATTTATTAATGAGATATTTTGTTCCTGATAAAATTCACTCCCCGACTTATTTGTTCGAATAATTAATTTTTAAAGTTAATTTAATTAATTCATTGTGAAGTTAATTTCTGCGATATTTGCTGTTCGCAAAGCCAATCTGAGAAGTATTGTTCATTTAATTAGAAGGCGGGGGTTAATGTCTTCGCGCGGATTTTAAACAACAGTCTTTGTGTTAACAATTTCGCTGTTCTTAATATTAAATTTAGATTTGCTTAACTTTAAGCTTGTCGCTTCGTCATCCTGTGGCCTTCTAAGGCGCGTAGTCTACAGTTAAATCTGTTAGATTAAGAAGATACAATAAGCGGCAACATTCCGTTCACCAATGGTTTGTGCCAGGCATAACAGGAGTTCTGCGTTCGTGTTAACCCTTTTACACCTTCTGTCTGCTATATCGTTGTTAGTCTGGGGTACGCATATTGTGCGTACCGGCATCATGCGCGTTTTCGGCGCCAATCTGCGTCGTGTTCTGAGCAACAGTGTCGAGAAAAAACCGCTGGCGTTTGTGGCAGGTATTGGCGTTACCGCGCTGGTGCAAAGCAGTAACGCCACCGCCTTGCTGGTGACGTCGTTCGTTTCTCAGGGACTGGTTGCGCTTGCGCCCGCGCTGGTGATTATCCTCGGTGCCGACGTCGGGACCGCCGTGATGGCGCGCATTCTGACCTTTGATCTCTCCTGGCTTTCTCCGCTGCTGATTTTCGTCGGCGTGGCCTTTTTCCTCAGCCGTAAACAAACCCGAGCCGGGCAAATGGGGCGCGTCTGTATCGGGCTTGGCCTGATTTTACTGGCGCTGGAACTGATTGTGGCGGCGGCAACGCCAATCATGCAGGCGTCCGGCGTTAAAGTGTTGTTCTCCTCGCTGACCGGCGACGTACTGCTCGATGCCCTGACCGGCGCGATTTTCGCCATTATCAGTTACTCCAGTCTGGCCGCCGTTTTGCTGACGGCAACCCTGGCCGCGACCGGGGTGATTTCTCTCAAAGTCTCGCTGTGTCTGGTCATCGGGGCCAATCTGGGTAGCGGCCTGCTGGCGATGATCAATGCCAGCAAAATGAATGCCGCAGGGCGTCGCGTGGCGCTCGGCAGCACGCTGTTTAAGCTGATTGGCTGCGTTATCGTTCTGCCTTTCGTCGGGCCGCTTTCGACACAACTGGCGCGTCTGGGCATTCCGGACGAAGAGCTGGTGATCTATTTCCACATGTTCTACAACCTCATCCGCTGTCTGGCGATGGTGCCGCTGACGACGCCGATGGCAAAAATTTGCCAGATGATGATTGCCGATGTACCGGAGGACGATCCGCGTCTGCGTCCGCGCCATCTGGATGTCAGCGCGATTGATACGCCGACACTGGCGCTGGCGAATGCGGCCCGTGAAACGCTGCGTATGGGCGATGTGGTGGAACACATGCTGATCCTCAACCGCGAAGTGATGCACGGGAAACTGGCGCAGGATCGCGAGGTTCGGCGTCTCGATGACGACGTGGATGTGCTGTATACCGCCATCAAACTTTATCTGGCGCAAATCAATAAAGAAGGGCTGGGCGAAGACGATTCACGCCGCTGGGCGGAAATCATCGAAATGGCGCTGAACCTGGAACAGGCGGGCGACATTATCGAGCGAATGACCGGGGATATCACCGCGAAATCCCACGCCACGCGCCGGGCTTTCTCGCCGGAAGGCTTGGTGGAACTTGAAGCGCTCCATGAAAAATTACTGGATAACCTGCGTCTGAGTCTGGGCGTTTTCCTGTCGAACGACCTGACCAGCGCGCGCCGTTTGCGCCGTTCAAAGCATCGTTTCCGCATTCTCGACCGCCGGTATGCGCACGCACACGTTGACCGTCTGCATCAGCATAACGTGCAAAGTATCGAAACCAGTTCGCTGCATCTCGGGTTGCTGGGCGATATGAAACGTCTTAACTCGTTGTTCTGCGCGGTGGCGTATAACGTGCTGGATCAGGACGAGCAGGAAGATGAACAGCGTGAAAATAACGATGATATGAAGCGGGTATGAGTTTCTGAATCGGGTGTAAACAATGAACCGGGCGCGAACGATGCGCCCGGTTTTTTTTGGGCGTATCAGTCTTTTTTAACCGGTTTACCGGACCAGTAACCGGCCAGCAAAGAACCGGAAAGGTTGTGCCAGACCGAGAACAGCGCGCCCGGCAAAGCCGCCAGCGGCGTGAAGTAAATTTTCCCCAGCGTGGCGGCTAAACCTGAGTTTTGCATTCCGACTTCCATCGCCAGCGTGCGGCAGGTGGTCTCGTCAAACCCGAACAATTTCCCGCCCCAGTAACCGCTCAGCAGGCCGATGCCGTTGTGCAGGATCACCGCCACAATCACGATAAGCCCTACAGAACCGATAAAGCCCTGACTGCCCGCAACGACGGCGCTGATGATTGCCACGATACACACCATGGAAAACAGCGGCAGCAGCGGCTCAATGCGTTTCACCGTTTTGGTAAACAGATGATGAATAATCAGGCCCGCTAAAATCGGGATCACCACAATCTGCAGGATGCTCAGCAGCATGCCTTCCACATCCACTTTAATGTGCGTATCGACATAAAGACGCGTCAGCAGCGGCGTGGCAAAAACACCGACCAGCGTGGAGACAGCGGAGATGGTCACAGAAAGCGCGACATCGCCTTTTGCCAGATAAATCATCACATTGGACGCGGTTCCGCTGGCGACGCTGCCGACCAGAATCATACCAGCAGATAGATCCGGCGGCATATGGAACAGTTTTGCCAGCACCCAGGCCGCCAGCGGCATGACCAGATAATGCAGGAATGTTGCTGCTGCGACCGGCGCGGGGCGGGCCAGCACGCGTTTGAAATCACCGAATTCCAGCGTGACGCCCATCGCGAACATAATCAGCATCAGCAGGGTAGAAACGTGAGGCCCGATGGGGGTGAAAGTGCCGGGCGAATAGTACGCCGCGACCGACAACAGCACGGCCCACAGCGGGAACAGGCGGGTTATTTTGGCTAACATGTTGAGGATGATCCTTGTCTTTGTTGTTTTGCAAAAGTACAGATAAAAAAAAGACCGGGCACAAGGCCCGGTCTTCTCAGATACCGCGCCCGATATTATTCGAATAGGTTGCGGTGTAGAGTTTTTACGACCTGATCGGCATCACTGCCCGGCACCAGGAAGCACAGGTTGTAGCTGCTTGCACCGTAGCAAATCATGCGGATATTGAACGGATCCAGCACGCCGAAGACTTCTTTGCCGACGCCACAGGCCTGCGATAATTTGTTGCCGATAATCGCCACCAGCGCCAGGTTTTCTTCCACTTCCACGCGGCACAGCGAGGAAAGTTCGGTCAGCAGTGACGTAGTCAGCAGGCTGGCGTCTGACGAAGTGGAACCGGTGGTGTCGAGCGTCAGCGCTACGCTGACTTCTGATGTGGTGATCAGATCCACAGAAATATTGTGGCGCGCCAGAATGCCAAACACGTCGGCGAGGAAACCGCGTGAATGGAGCATGCTCAGGCTGTGCAACGTCACCAGCGTTTGTCGGCGGCGCAGTGCAATTGCGCGGAACAATGGCGGGTTTTCAGTGTTGTCACACACTAACGTGCCGCCGCCTGACGGATCTTTGCTGGAACCGACAAACACCGGAATACCGCGACGTACCGCAGGCAGTAATGTTGCCGGATGCAGCACTTTGGCACCGAACGTCGCCATTTCAGCCGCTTCTTCAAATGCAATGTGATCAATGCGTTTCGCCGCAGGCACCAGACGCGGATCAGTGGTGTAAATGCCCGGTACGTCCGTCCAGATATCCACGCGGACAGCGCCCAGCGCTTCGCCCAGCAAGGCCGCTGTATAGTCGCTGCCGCCACGGCCCAGCGTGGTGGTACGGCCTTTTCCTTCCGAACCGATAAAGCCCTGGGTAATCACCAGCGCGTCCTGTAAACGCGGCTGCAATTGCTGAAGCGTCAGGTCTGTCAGCGCCTGAGTATCCGGCTCTGCACGGCCAAAATGGTCGTTGGTGTGCATCACTTTACGCACGTCGAACCATTCCACCGGCACATTGCGCTGGCGGACGATTTCAACAAACAGAAGCGTGGACATCAGCTCGCCGTGGCTCACCAGTTCGTCGGTCAGCGCCGTGGACGTTGCGAGGCTCGCAGCTTCGGACAGCATGGCGATATTTTCCAGCATGCGGCCGATTTCTTCACGGATCACAGCCGGATTATCGAGGCGGTCAATAATGGCGTTTTGAATGCGGCGGATTTCATCAAGCAGGAACACCCGGCGTTCAGTTTCTTTGCCTGTGGCCAGCTCGACTAATAAATTGGTGACGCCCGCGGAGGCGGAGAGAACGACCAGACGAACTTCAGGGCGCGCAAGAACGATGTCTGCGCTGCGGTTCATGGCGTCGAAATCCGCTACGCTGGTACCGCCAAATTTGGCGACGATGACGTTGCCCAAAGGCTGCGGACTGGCGTTGCGGGATGCTGCGTAATTCATGTAAAACCTCGTGTCAGGGTCGTCATACCAGACGGCCATCGATTCCATAATTCTATAAGAATTGGCACAAGGGGAGGGCGGATAACGGGAGCAGGCGTAGAGATGCTACGATACACCCAGAAGCGCTCCACCTTGTCGACATCCTCACGGATGCCCGGTGACAACCCAGGGGATTCAGCCCCTGTAGCCGATCTTATGCCTGCCGAAGGCTTCAGACCTCGGCGTCGCTCCCCCTGATGTACCCTCGCAGGATTTCGGTTCCTCCGATACACTTCCTGGGCGACGCGCCTCTTCTGGCTCACGCGTCAAACGCGCGCGTGAGTTAGGTGCTTAGGAATAACGGGTTCTCGCCTTTCTGTCAACGGCAACAGGGCGCTAACGCCACATTTTGAACGATTGTCATCTAATATTGTTCTCTGTCATTGTGATTCAACAGATCTGACCTATCGCAAGAAAAGGCATCTCATCTCGGGAACTACAGGTTACAATCGGGACAGTTACCTCATATTTATTCTCAGCCTAAGAGCATTGCTATGAAAAATATCAATCCAACTCAGACCGCTGCCTGGCAAGCCCTGCAGCAGCATTTCGACACGATGAAAGATGTGCAGATTAGCCATCTGTTTGCTGAAGATGGTGATCGTTTCTCCAAGTTCTCTGCCACTTTTGAAGACCAGATGCTGGTCGACTTCTCTAAAAACCGTATTACGACAGAGACGCTGGACAAACTGCAGGCGCTGGCCAAAGAAACTGACCTTCAGGGCGCCATCAAATCGATGTTCTCTGGCGAGAAGATCAACCGTACGGAAGACCGCGCCGTTCTGCACGTTGCCCTGCGTAACCGCAGCAACACGCCAATCGTCGTGGATGGCAAAGATGTAATGCCGGAAGTGAATGCCGTTCTGGCGAAAATCAAAGGTTTCACCGAACGTGTTATCGGTGGCGACTGGAAAGGTTACACCGGCAAAGCGATTACGGATGTGGTGAACATCGGTATCGGCGGTTCAGACCTCGGCCCGTTTATGGTGACCGAAGCGCTGCGTCCGTACAAAAATCACCTGAATATGCATTTCGTCTCCAACGTTGATGGCACGCACATCGCCGAAACGCTGAAAGACCTGTCTCCGGAAACCACGTTGTTCCTGGTGGCATCAAAAACCTTCACCACGCAGGAAACCATGACCAACGCCCACAGCGCGCGCGACTGGTTCCTGAAAACCGCTGGTGACAACAAGCACGTGGCGAAACACTTCGCTGCGCTGTCTACCAACGGTAAAGCGGTCAGCGAATTTGGTATCGACACCGACAACATGTTCGAATTCTGGGACTGGGTCGGCGGCCGTTATTCACTGTGGTCCGCGATTGGCCTGTCCATCGCGCTGTCCATCGGTTTCGAAAACTTCGAACAGTTGCTGAGCGGCGCTCACGCGATGGATAAACACTTCGCGAATACCCCGGCTGAGAAAAACCTGCCGGTTCTGCTGGCGCTGATTGGTATCTGGTACAACGATTTCTACGGCACTGAAACCGAAGCTATCCTGCCATACGATCAGTACATGCACCGTTTTGCGGCGTACTTCCAGCAAGGCAACATGGAATCCAACGGTAAATTCGTTGACCGTAACGGCAATCCGGTGGATTACCAGACTGGCCCGATCATCTGGGGCGAGCCGGGTACCAACGGCCAGCACGCGTTCTATCAGCTGATTCACCAGGGCACCAAAATCGTTCCTTGTGACTTCATCGCGCCTGCGGTCAGCCACAACGCACTGAGCGATCACCACGCGAAACTGCTGTCTAACTTCTTTGCACAAACTGAAGCGCTGGCATTCGGTAAATCTCTGGAAGTCGTCGAGAAAGAATTCGCCGATCAGGGTAAAAAACCGGAAGACGTCAAACACGTCGCGCCGTTCAAAGTGTTCGAAGGTAACCGTCCGACCAACTCCATCCTGCTGCGCGAAATCACGCCATACAGCCTGGGTGCGTTGATCGCGATGTACGAGCACAAAATCTTCACGCAGGGCGCTATCCTGAACATCTATACCTTCGACCAATGGGGTGTGGAACTGGGTAAACAGCTGGCGAACCGTATTCTTCCTGAACTGGAAGGCAGCGAAGATGTGACCGGCCACGACAGCTCGACCAATGGCCTGATTAACCGCTTCAAAAACTGGCGCTAATCCCTCGTCATCCTTCAGGCTGTTTCAGCGTTGGCTGCGTGAACTCACCCCGGTCACTTACTTATGTAAGCTCCCGGGGCTTCGTTTCCTTGCCGCCTTGATCCAGCCCGAATGATTTAGAGGGACAGGTCGAAATATTTCTAAATAAAAGGGTTAGCCTCAACGGGCTGGCCCTTTTTTAATGCCGCTTTTCCGGCACAGACTCTGTGGTATTCTGCGGGTATTCATAACAAAAGTGGGATGTAGATCACATGGCAGGATCAAAACGTGCGACGATGGTTTCCGTCATCATGCAGCGAATTTTGAACGTTTTCTTATTGGGGCTGGCAGTCATTCTGATGATCTTTATCGGGCGCGAAACCTACCATCTGGCGATGGTTTTGTTCGTCAATAACGATCAGTCTTCATCGTATCTGCTGATAGAGGGCATCGTGATTTACTTCCTCTATTTCGAATTTATTGCGCTGATCATTAAGTACTTTTCGTCGGGCTATCACTTCCCGCTGCGTTACTTTATTTATATCGGCATCACGGCGATTATCCGCCTGATTATCGTCGACCATAAAAGTCCTTACGACACACTGGTTTACGCCTGCGCCATCCTTGTCCTCGTCGTGACACTTTACCTCGCCAACGGCGAACGTCTGCGTCGTGAATAAATGAGGCGATTACTGCCTTGCATTCATGCGTTAGAATGCGAGGCAGATAATTAATTGGAGGTATGAATACCTCCATGATGGAGCCGTTGATGTCTGATTCCCATTCCCCTGAACAACTCCCGATCCATTGGTTTCAAGATCCGAATGACGTGCCAGCGGATGTTGCTGACTGGCTGATGGAAATGGGATCCATGACCCGCCGGTTTGAAAAACAGGGTGTTACCGTCACCGTGAAACCGAAAAATGAATGTTTTGTGCGTCGTGATGAGCTGGGTGAAAGCGAAGCGCAGCAGCTGCCGGAAAGTGCCCGTTATTGGGTTCGCGAAGTGATCCTGTTTGGCGATGCCGAACCCTGGCTGCTCGGACGCACCGTGATCCCGGAAGAAACGCTAACCGGGCCGGATCTGGCGCTGGTTGATTTGGGCACGGTGCCGCTGGGCCGGTATCTGTTTAGCGGCAACAATCTGACCCGTGATTACATCCATCTGGGACAATTAAATACTGAGCAGGGCAGTTTATGGGCGCGTCGCTCGCGGCTTTGCCTGTCGGATAAGCCCCTGCTTCTGACAGAAATTTTTCTGCCAGACTCGCCGGTTCACCGCCCTGAGGGCAAAGTGGGCCAGGCATGAGTCAAACTAATCCACAAGGAGAACAGAGAGTGTCGGGAAGTATGACTCAGGGCACCTGGCGGGATTACTGCCGCCTGATGCGCATTGATAAGCCGATAGGTTCCTTGCTGCTGTTGTGGCCGACGCTTTGGGCGTTGTGGCTGGCCCGTGAGGGCGCGCCTTCTGCCAAAATTTTGCTGGTCTTCGTGCTGGGCGTTTTCTTCATGCGCGCGGCGGGTTGTGTGGTGAATGACTACGCGGACCGTAAATTCGACGGACACGTAAAGCGCACCGCCAACCGTCCGCTTCCAAGCGGTGCGATCACCGGGAAACAGGCAAAAATCTTGTTTGTCGGCCTGGTGCTGGTGTCCTTCCTGCTGGTTCTGACGCTGAACCGGATGACCATTTTGCTGTCTCTCGCGGGGCTGGCGCTGGCCTGGGTTTACCCGTTCATTAAGCGGGTCAGCAACCTGCCGCAGTTTGTGCTGGGCGCGGCGTTTGGCTGGGCAATTCCGATGGGGTACGCCGCCGTCAGCGGGACGTTGCCTTTGAGTTGCTGGCTGATGTTCATCGCGAACATTTGCTGGACGGTGGCTTACGATACGCAATACGCGATGGTCGATCGTGATGATGATTTAAAGATTGGCGTGAAATCTACGGCGATTTTATTTGGTCGTTTTGACACGCTGATTATCGGCCTGTTGCAGCTGGCAACGCTGGTTCTGATGGGCATTATCGGACACCTTTCTCAGCTTGGCGCGCCGTTCTGGTGGTCATTAGTACTGGCCGCTGCGCTGTTTGTTCACCAGCAAAAGCTGATTGCCAAACGTGAGCGTGATGCCTGCTTCCTGGCTTTTCGCCAGAATAACTACGTCGGGCTGGTGCTGTTCCTTGGCATCCTGATGAGTTTATCTGCTTTCAGCTTCTGAGCCTTTCAGGCAATAAAAACGCCCGGTCTTTTTATAAGCTCGGGCGTTTTGCTTTAAGGCGTTATCGCAATGATTTTAACGTCAATCAGTGGTCGGTATCGCGCACGTCCATCTTCGGCTCAGCCGGAGGTTCGGTCGCCTGAGGCAGCTCAGAAGGCATACCGGCGCTTTCGATGGTGAGTTTAATATCCGGCGTCATCAGGTCGCTGAGCATGTTGTAAATCTCACGCGTCTGTTCCTGAATCGCATCGCCGCTGTCGCTGATATACCCTTCAGCGCGCAGTGTGCCGACCAGCGTGGAAAACACCGCTTTGTCGAAGAATTCAGGGGCATTAATGCCGTGCAGCACGGATAAACGCTGCGCCATAATCCGGCTCTCTTTTTCCAGCGCACCGCGGTTGATGCTTGGATTATTGGTGAGCAGGGAGAACGTAATCGCGTAGCGTTGCAGCGTTTCGCGGACACCCGCCGCCAGCAGTTGCAGCGTGCGGATACGCGCCGGGTTCAGCGTCAGCTCGTCGTCTTCCAGATGAATGATTTGCTGACGGGCCAGTTCCAGCGTCAGAATATCCAGCACGTGCGGAAGTTCCGATTTATCGAAATGCATAAACAGTTCAGCTTTCAGCATCGGATAAATCAGCTCGACCTGACGCAGCAATTCAGCACGACTCACATGGCGGTGGTGCATCACGATGCTTGAAATCAGCGACGGCAGAACCAGCATATGGTGGATGTTGTTGCGGTAATACGTCATCAGCACCGCTTGTTCGCGCGGCAGAACGATGATGTCGCCGATATTGTCTTTCTCGACCTGGAACTTGTTCATGTTCAGGGCGTGATCGAGCAACTGGTCGGCAGTCAGATCCGGCACCGTCGAATCGGCGTTATACGGCACATTGCGCAGTAATTGCAGATAACAATCAATCTGCTCAGTCAGTTGTTCGCGGGTCAGTGAACGCTGACGCGATGCCAGCAGCGCGGTACAACACAGGTTCATGGCGTTTGCCGCCGCTGAGTTGTTGATGCGCACCATAATCTGTTCTGCCAGATCCTGAACCGTTGGCGTCAGCCAGCTCGGACGTTGCGCTTCGATAGGATCGATCGCTTCACGCCAGGTTGGTACGTTCTGGTTCAGATACGTGGTCAGATGCAACGGTTCACCAAAGTTCACATAACCCTGGCCGAGGTTACGCAGTTTGCGTAAACCGTTGAGCATCTGGGTCAGGCTTTCTTTCTCTTTGGTCGCACCGCGCAATTCTTTCGCGTAGGTCCCCACTTCCATGACGTGTTCGTAACCGATGTAAATCGGCACTAACGTAATCGGACGTGAACCGCCGCGCAGCATGGCCTGAATAGTCATCGCCAGCGTGCCGGTTTTCGGCTCCAGTAAACGCCCGGTACGCGAACGGCCACCTTCCACGAAATATTCCACGGAATAACCACGGCTGAACAGTTCGCCGAGATATTCACGGAATACCGTCGAATACAGCTTGTTGCCTTTGAACGTACGGCGGATGAAGAACGCACCCAGACGGCGGAAAATCGGGCCAGCGGGCCAGAAATTCAGGTTGATACCGGCCGCAATGTGCGGAGGAACCAGCCCCTGGTGATAAAGCACGTAGGACAGTAACAGGTAATCCATGTGGCTACGGTGGCAGGGCACATAAACGATTTCCTGCCCGTCCAGCGCCAGCTGACGCACACGTTCCGCATTATTGACGTTGATGCCTTTATACAGGCGGTTCCACGTCCAGCTCAGCACGCGATCAGAAAGGCGCACGGCTTCATACGAGAAGTTAGCCGCAATCTCTTCCATCAGCGCGATGGCGTTTTGCTGGGCTTTTTCGTGTGAAATCTTCTTACTGCGCGCTTCATCTTCAATGGCTTTTTCGATGGCCTTGGACGCCAGCAGCTTATTGAACAAATCCTGTCGCGCTGGCAAACGCGGGCCAACTGCCGCCAGACGCTGGCGGGAGAAGTGCATACGCGCCACGCGTGCCAGTTTCTGGGCGATGGTTTTGTCGGTTCCGTGCTCAGTCGCCATATAGCGCAGAGAAACGGTATTGGAAAAACGGACAAAACTGTCGCGGCCCAGCCACAGCACGGCGAAGAATTTCTGGATCCCGTTCAGCACGCGCAGATGCGGCGTATCGTGGCCTTCGCGGCCTGGCGCACGGCCAAACATGACCGACACGGGCAGCATCTGAATGTCTAAATCCGGGTTATTACGGTGCAAATCCAGGTAATCGTGGAACAGCTTTACCGATTCCTGCTTTGGCGTGTAATAAGAGAAAACGCGCGGGCCTTCGGCAATAAACACATGGCTCGGCAGCAGCGTTCCGTCGATTTCCAGCGGAATAAGGGGATCAGGCAGATTTTGCGCCAGACACTGCGCGCGCAATGTCAGCAAATCGGCTTTGGAGTTATAAGGCAATACGTACAGAATTGGCCGGGTCGGGTCTAAGTGCAACTCGGTAACCGGATCTGAAGGTATGACCTTGCTCTTTACCAGCAATGAGAGTGGTAAATTCAATAATGTGTAATAAAGTCTACGCCAACCTGACATAAAAACGTGAAGCCTCTTGTTAGCAATTTCGCCGCAAGGATACCAGAAAGCTCAGACGAGATCTGTGGTGATGAGATACCATTAAACCGCTAAAATGCGCAAAACCCGCAGGACAATATTTCAAGGATCAGTAACAGAATGGCGAACCAAGTCACTGGATTTACCCGCATCTATAAAGCCGCAGGCTATTCCTGGAAAGGCCTGAAGGCCGCATGGCAAAATGAAGCCGCTTTCCGGCAGGAGGCCAGCGTTGCTATCCCGCTAATTTTATTATCTTTCTGGCTGGATGTAAGCAGTATAGAACGTATCCTGCTGATTGGCTCTGTCGTGCTGGTGTGTGTGACTGAACTGCTTAACAGCGCCATTGAATCCGCGATTGACCGAATCGGGCCTGAGTTTCACGTCCTGTCCGGGCGTGCGAAAGATATTGGCTCCGCCGCCGTACTTCTGACCATCATATTGGCGATTTTTGTCTGGGTCAGCATCTTTTGGCCGCGATGGTTCTGATTTGGAATCTGCATTCCAGGAATTGTCGTTATGCCCTGTTTTTATTCAATCTTAGGTTTTCATTGACCGTTTAGCTGTATATACTCACAGCTAGACTGTATAAACAACCAGGGGGCGGAATGAAAGCTTTAACGACCAGACAACAAGAGGTCTACGACCTTATTCGCGATCATATCTCCACCACCGGTATGCCACCGACCCGCGCAGAGATTGCATCCCGTCTGGGGTTCCGTTCCCCGAACGCGGCGGAAGAACACCTGAAAGCGCTGGCGCGTAAAGGCGTTATCGAGATCGTTTCCGGTGCTTCGCGCGGTATTCGTCTGCTGATGGAAGAAGAAGAAGGTTTACCGCTGATTGGCCGCGTTGCCGCCGGTGAACCGCTGCTGGCTCAGCAGCACATCGAAGGACATTATCAGGTCGATCCGGCCATGTTTAAACCGAGTGCAGATTTCCTGCTGCGCGTCAGCGGGATGTCGATGCGTGATATCGGTATTCTGGATGGCGACCTGCTGGCAGTACACAAAACGCAGGACGTCCGTAACGGGCAAGTTGTCGTTGCGCGTATTGATGATGAAGTCACGGTTAAACGCCTGAAGAAACAGGGCAGTGTTGTTCAGCTGTTGCCTGAAAACAGCGAATTCCAACCGATTGTGGTTGATTTGCGTGAACAGAATTTCAGCATTGAAGGTCTGGCGGTTGGCGTTATCCGCAACGGCGACTGGATCTAATCTGCGCTTAAGCTTTACGTTACAGGTGCGTTGGCCGCCTCTGACGCGCCTGTAAAATCACTATCTCATCGCCCTGTTTTGGGGCGTTGTTGTTTTAAGCATTGCTCAAAAACTCTTTCGATAAAATCCTCTTTCTTACGTGTTATTCGCTGCGTTCCTGTTCAGACCAAATGTCGGATTTGCACTCTTTGTGCCCTGAATTACCGGCCTTTTTCAGTCAGACAGATTTCAATTCCACGTTATTTCCTGCTTTGGATTAATCCTAATAGTGGTTTTTATCCCTGTTTTGGGAAGACGAATCCGCATTCTCTACTAAGCTTTGAAGTGTTAAGGACGGGCTGCCAACAAACGTGCAGCTCCACAACCCAAGGTAACAGGAGATATTTATTATGAATAAGGACCAAGCCGACGGTAACTGGAAGCAGTTCAAAGGGAAAGTGAAAGAACAGTGGGGTAAGCTGACTGATGACGACCTGACAGTCGTTGAAGGTAAACGTGATCAGCTGGTAGGTAAGATTCAGGAGCGTTATGGCTATCAGAAGGATCAGGCCGAGAAAGAGCTCAAGGATTGGGAATCTAAAAACAAATATCACTGGTAACACGCGACTCCCCCTCGCGTATCAGTGACGTATCCTGAGTTATTGCTGCTCCTACCCGGAACACTTTCAGGATACGGGTACAAGGATGTACCCAACCTTCAATATCTTCCTTCTACACCTTAAATTATCCGTTATGCTGCGTTAAAACCCTTCCGCTTTACGCCTTTTGAAACCCATCAAAAACACCTGATATATCAACGTTTTTTCACCACAATGCTGTGGTCGTGTTCGCAATGATCGTGACTGTCGCAGGTTTCAACAACTTTGCATTCGGCACATAAGCCATGCGCTTCAACGACCGAATGACGCAACTCAAAGCCGGATTCAAGCGCCAGTTTCGCCAGACGTTCTTCAATACCGTCTGTGGTTTTTTCCGTGACCAGCCCGCAGCGGTCACAGATAAACAGTGCAGAAGTGTGGCTTGGCTCTTCGAAATGATGGCAAAGCACATAGCTGTTTGCCGATTCAACCCGATGAATAAACCCTTGTTCCAGCAGGAAATCCAGCGCCCGGTAAACCGTTGGCGGTTTGGCCTGTGGCTCGCTGACCCGCAGCAGATCCAGCAAGTCATAGGCGCTGATCGCACCGGGTTGTTGCGCCATCAGTCGCAAAACTTCCAGCCGCTGCGGTGTAAGACGAACATTGCGCTGCTGGCAAAGTTCTTCAGCTTGTGAAAGTAATTTTTCCGGATTATTCAGGGTCATAGCAACATTCTCTGAGCGCAGATTGGGATAAATAGGCCACATCATGCAGCCATTCTTAATTTTATCATGCTTCAGCCAGATCGACGAATTATGCGCCGCTCAGTTGTGAGGTTACACGGGAGCAAAGTCGCTAAACCGGGCAAGATGCCGAATCTTTGTTCTGTGGTATAATCAGCGATTAACTTCCCTCTGGCCGCCGTGCCGGAGGGAGCGCCACGAACCCCTCAGCGAATGTCAGGCCGATGTCAGAAACTCAACACGCAATGCCCCGAAACGCCATGCCCACAACCCAGCCATATTCCGCTCAGCGTTTTTCCGTTGCGCCGATGCTTGACTGGACCGACCGCCACTGTCGCCATTTCCATCGCCTGATGACCGGCCAGACGTTGCTGTATACCGAAATGGTCACTACCGGCGCGATTATTCATGGCAAAGGTGATTATCTGGGCTTTGGCAGTGAAGAACATCCGGTGTCTTTGCAGCTGGGCGGCAGCAATCCGGCCGATCTGGCGCACTGCGCGAAGCTGGCAGAAGAACGTGGCTATGACGAGATCAACCTGAACGTCGGTTGCCCGTCAGATCGCGTGCAGAACGGTATGTTCGGTGCCTGCCTGATGGGGCAGGCGTCGCTGGTGGCGGATTGCATTAAAGCGATGCGCGATGTGGTGTCGATTCCGGTCACCGTCAAAACCCGCATCGGGATTGACGATCAGGACAGCTACGAATTTCTCTGCGAGTTCATCCGACAGGTGTCTGAAAACGGCGGCTGCGATACCTTTATCATTCATGCCCGTAAAGCCTGGCTTTCCGGCCTGAGCCCGAAAGAAAACCGTGAAATTCCGCCGCTGGATTACCCGCGTGTTTATCAGCTCAAGCGTGATTTCTCCCATCTGACGATGGCGATTAACGGCGGCATTAAAACGCTGGAAGAAGCCAAAACGCATCTGCAACACATGGACGGCGTGATGGTAGGCCGCGAAGCCTATCAGAATCCGGGCATGTTGCTGAGCGTAGATCAGGCACTGTTCGGTTCGCAGGCACCGGTGAAAACCGGGCCGGAGATCATCCGCGCGCTGTATCCGTACATCGAAGCCGAGCTGAGCAAAGGCACTTATCTGGGTCATATTACCCGCCATATTCTGGGTCTGTTCCAGGGTGTGCCGGGTGCGCGTCAGTTCCGCCGTCATCTCAGCGAAAACGCACACAAAGCGGGCGCGGGCATTGACGTCGTTGAGCAGGCGCTCTCGATGGTCAGCCAGCCGCAGGAAGCGCCGGTTCAGGCGTAAGCGTCTTCAAAATCGACGTGAGCAAATTCACTACCAGTTAGTCAGATTCACTATTTTTTCGCAGGCCGTTTGCGCCTGCGAAAAAATTTCCCCTGTTAAATCAGTTAATTATTTCCCCTCTCACTCTGGCACGCTTCTTGTAATAGCTTCATCGTGTTTTGACATTACGTCTTACTGCACACTGGCTTATTAAGGAGCACCCGATGCTGGAAATTCTTTTCGTGCTTGGTTTTTTCTTTATGCTGATGCTGACCGGCATTTCCCTGCTGGGCATGGTGGCGGCGCTGATCGTGGCATTTGGTCTGATGATGTTGGGCGGCTTCTTTGTGATTGTTATTAAAATGTTGCCGTGGCTAGTTTTAGCGGTCGTCGCCGTCTGGATTTACCGGACATTTATCCGGCCTGACGAACCAAAATATCGCCGTCGCCGCCTGCCATAAAAGAGTCGGACGATGAGCGATTTTCATAACTTCATGAAATAGAAAAGGTTGATGGCGGCGTTTTGAGCACAAAAAAATGTAAACGTTACATCTATAACTTTTACTTATGTGCTAGCGATCACAAGCTGGATCAGAATGTGCGGTCGAAATGCATAAATCATATTTTTTAACATGGGTGACTGTTAGGATGGAATTCATACGTGGTCAGCAGGCCGCAAAATGAATTCATCAAGTCCGGTGAGGCACACAATAGTCACACAAGTGACACCGCCCTCCGGATTTACCCGGCAGTACCCTACAGCAGTACCCGTCTGAACTCAGAGGTTGTCTGTATCAGGCAGTAAAAAAGGCTTCCTTCTGGAAGCCTTTTTTGCGTCTGTTACTTGCCCGGGATCAGCAGGCTTGAGCCTTGTGTGATGCGGCTTTCCAGCGTTTCGTGGGCGCGTTTAGCTTCGGAGAGCGGGAATTTCTGCGCGTCGCTGACGTCGACTTTTATCGCGCCGCTGGCGATAAGTGAAAACAGCTCGCCGCTGGCCTGCGCCAGTTCTTCGCGATTGGTTACGTAGCCATTAAGCGAGGGGCGCGTGACGAACAGCGAACCTTTCTGATTCAGGATCGCCAGATCCACACCTTTCACCGGCCCGGACGCATTCCCAAAGCTGACCAGCAAACCGCGGCGCTTCAGGCTGTTCAGGGATTTTTCGAAGGTGTCTTTGCCGACAGAATCGTAAACCACCCCGACTTTTTCGCCGTTGGTCAGTTCGGCCACGCGGGTGGCGATATCTTCTTTCTGATAGTTAATCGTCGCCCAGGCACCGGCTTCTTTGGCGCGGGCGGCTTTTTCATCAGAACCAACAGTCCCGATCAGTTTTACGCCCAGTGCTTTTGCCCACTGGCTGGCAATCAGCCCGACACCGCCTGCGGCAGCGTGGAACAAAATGGTTTCGCCCGCCTGCACTTCATACGTCTGGCGCAGTAAATAGTAAACCGTCAGCCCTTTCAGGAACGACGCCGCCGCCTGTTCAAAGCTGATGGCATCCGGCAGCAGGGCGATTTTCTCCTGCGGTACGTTATGGATTTCGCTGTAAGCGCCGAGCGCGGACTGCGCATACACCACGCGGTCGCCCGGTTTGATGCCGGTCACGTCGCTGCCGATTTTGGTGACAACGCCAGCCGCTTCGGTGCCCAAACCGGCCGGGAAACTGGCTGGTGGATACAAACCGCTGCGCACATAGGTATCGATGTAGTTAATGCCAATGGCTTTGTTCTCAACCTGAACTTCACCGGCCTTGGGTTCTTGTGGCTGATAATCAACGTATTGCAGAACGTCAGGTGTACCTGTTTCAGAAAACTGGATGCGCTTTGCCATGTTTTTCCCTCGTGATGGAGTCTGATTTCAACCCTAGGCTAAATGGCCGGCACAATCCAGATTTTAGGCACAGCCGGTTAATACCCTTTTGAAATGAGACATGACAACCTATACTAACGCGCACGTTGCGCTTCTGATTTTCGGAAGTCCGACGCTCATAAAACAGGCGCTTACAGCAGGAACAAATCCACAGATGGCAGCAAAAAAACCGACCAATCAACAGAACGAAACCCGCGATCGTCAGATGGAAGGCCTGAAGCTTCCGCCGCATTCGCTGGAGGCTGAGCAATCCGTTCTGGGCGGGCTGATGCTGGACAACGAACGCTGGGATAACGTCGCGGAGCGCGTGGTCAGCAATGACTTCTTCAGCCGTCCGCATCGCCTGATTTTCACCGAAATGCAGCGTTTGCTGGAAATGAGCAAACCGATCGACCTGATTACGCTGTCCGAATCGCTCGAACAAAAAGGTGATTTAGACTCGGTCGGCGGTTTCGCTTATCTGGCAGAACTCTCTAAAAACACCCCAAGTGCGGCAAACATCGGCGCTTATGCCGATATCGTGCGCGAACGTGCCGTTGTGCGTGAAATGATTTCCGTTGCCAACGAAATCGCCGACGCCGGTTATGATCCGCAAGGTCGCAGCAGCGAAGACCTGCTCGATTTAGCCGAGTCCCGCGTATTCCAGATTGCCGAAAGCCGCGCCAGTAAAGACGAAGGCCCGAAAAGCATCGACCGCATTCTGGAAAGCACGGTGTCCCGTATCGAAGAACTGTTCCAGCGCCCGCACGATGGCGTGACGGGCGTATCGACCGGTTATGCGGATCTCGATAAGAAAACCGCCGGTCTGCAAAAATCTGACCTGATTATTGTGGCGGCGCGTCCGTCGATGGGTAAAACCACGTTTGCGATGAACCTCGCCGAAAACGCCGCGATGATGCAGGATAAACCGGTCTTAATCTTCAGTCTGGAGATGCCCGGCGACCAGATCATGATGCGTATGCTGGCGTCGCTTTCCCGCGTCGACCAGACCAAAATCCGTACCGGCCAGCTCGACGATGAAGACTGGGCGCGTATTTCCAGCACCATGGGGATTTTGCTCGAAAAACGTAACATGTATATCGATGATTCCTCCGGCCTGACGCCAACTGAAGTCCGTTCCCGCGCACGCCGTATTTTCCGCGAACACGGCGGTCTGAGCCTGATCATGATCGACTACTTACAGCTGATGCGTGTTCCGGCGCTGTCCGATAACCGTACGCTGGAAATCGCCGAAATCTCCCGCTCGCTCAAAGCGCTGGCGAAAGAATTGCAGGTGCCGGTGGTGGCGTTGTCGCAGCTGAACCGAAGCCTGGAGCAACGCGCCGACAAACGGCCGGTCAACTCCGACTTGCGTGAATCTGGTTCCATCGAGCAGGACGCCGACTTAATCATGTTCATCTATCGTGACGAGGTTTATCACGATAACAGTGAAGAAAAAGGCATCGCGCAGATCATCCTCGGTAAGCAACGTAACGGCCCGATCGGGACCGTTCGCCTGACGTTTAACGGGCAGTGGTCGCGGTTTGATAACTATGGCGGCCCGCAATACGACGAAGACTAACGTCTCAGGTTTTGACTTTATCCCTCCCCTTTCAGAAGGGGAGGTCAGGTGGGGTTTGGTTCTCAACCCCGCTTTCGGAAACTCTCCATTTCATTAAAGGACTCAAAATGAAAGCGGCTACGGCTGTCATTGATCGCCGCGCTCTGCGACACAATCTGCAACGGGTGCGTCATCTGGCGCCACAAAGTCGTCTCGTTGCGGTCGTGAAAGCAAACGCTTATGGGCACGGTTTACTGGAAACGGTTCACAGCTTGCAGGATGCCGATTATTACGGCGTGTCCCGGCTCAGCGAGGCGTTATCGCTGCGTAAATCCGGCATTGTTAAACCCATTCTCCTGCTCGAAGGTTTCTTCTCACCGGATGAATTGCCGCTGCTGGTGGAACATCAGCTCGATACCGCCGTTCACAGCATCGAACAGCTCGACGCGCTGGAAAACGCGCAACTGGCGCGCCCGCTGAATGTCTGGCTGAAACTCGACACCGGCATGCACCGTCTGGGCGTGAACCCGGCGCAGGCTGAGGCGTTTTATCAGCGTCTGAGCGCCTGCAAAAATGTTGTTCAGCCGGTCAATATGATGAGTCATTTCTGCCGTGCCGATGAGCCGGAAAGCGATGCTACGCCGAAGCAGCTGGCCTGTTTTAATGCGTTTGCCGCCGGTAAGCCGGGGCAAAAATCGATTGCCGCTTCCGGCGGGATCCTGCTCTGGCCGCAGTCGCATATGAGTCTGGTGCGTCCGGGGATTATCCTTTACGGCGTATCGCCGCTGGAAACCGGAGACGCCAGCGATTTTGGCCTGCATCCGGCGATGACGCTGACCTCCAGCCTGATTGCGGTGCGCGAGCATTTCGCCGGTGAACCGGTCGGTTACGGCAGCACCTGGACCAGCGATCGTGACACCCGTCTGGGCGTGGTGGCGATGGGGTATGGCGACGGTTATCCGCGCAGTGCGCCGGGCGGAACGCCGGTGCAGGTCAATGGCCGCATCGTGCCGCTGGTCGGACGCGTTTCGATGGACATGATCACGGTGGATTTAGGGCCGGACGCGACGGATAAAGTTGGCGATGAAGTCATCTTCTGGGGGCCAGCTCTGCCGGTTGAACGCGTTGCGCAGGCAACCGGCATCAGTGCGTATGAACTGGTCACGCAGCTCAGCGAAAGGGTTTGCCGCCAGTATATTGGCGACTGACGTTTACTTCTTCACCGCCAGCCACTGGCTGACAATTTGCTGATATTCGCCGGTGGCTTTACTCAGGTGAAGCCACTGGTCGACATACATCTTCCAGCTAATATCATCACGCGGCAGCATGTAGGCTTTCTCGCCATATTGCAGCGGCTTTTTCGGGTTCACCGCACACAGTTTCGGATAGCGTTTCTGCTGATACAGCGCTTCGGACGCATCGGTAATCATCACGTCGGCTTTCTTATCCACCAGCTTCTGGAAAATCGTCACGTTATCGCTCAGCGTCAGCGTGCCTTTTGGCAGATGGCTGTGAACGAACGCTTCATTGGTGCCGCCCGCCGGTTCAATCAGGCGAACGGAGGATTTGTTCAGCTGCTCAACGGTCTGGTATTTCCGCACATCTTCGCAACGCACCAGCGGAATTTTCCCGTCCTGATCCAGCACATTGGCAAACCATGCTTTTTGCTGGCGTTTCAGCGTGACGGAAATACCGCCCATCGCGATATCACAATGCCCGGCGTTCATTTCATCCGGCAGCGATTTCCAGGTGACCGGCACCCAGGTTGGTTTTACGCCCAGACTGGCCGCCAGTGATTCCGCCATGGCAATATCAATGCCTTCGTACTGGCCGTCTTCTTTCAAAAAGGTGTACGGTTTGTAATCGCCGGTGGTACAGACGTTCAGCGAGCCTTTTTGTAATACACGTTCAAGACGGGATGAGGTGGCGTCTGCTTGGGCCAGTGCGGGTATTGCGGCAAGAAATGCGAGAGGGTAGAGGATTTTTTTCATTATTCTTTCCTTGAGTTTAAATCACGCACAAGTATAAGAAAAAACAGCCGATAAGTAATTACCCGGTATATACCCGTCATACTTCAAGCTGTTTATGCGTTGGCTGCACCCGCTCACCCCAGTCACTTACTCGAGTAAGCTCCCGGGGATTCACGGCTTTGCCGCCTTCAAACAACTTGAATTATTTTGGGTATAGTCTTTGCAAAGTTAAATTACTATAAACAAAAATTAAAACGACAGGAAAGGTGCTATGTACAGCGTTGATGATTACGACCTGAAAATTCTGACCTTATTACAAGCTAACGGAAGACTGACTAATCAGGAATTAAGCGAGCTGGTGGGATTGTCTGCATCACAATGCTCACGTCGCCGCATTGGTCTGGAACAGGCGCAGTTAATCCTCGGTTATCATGCACGCCTGGCTCCGGAAGCGCTCGGTCTGGGTATGATAGGTTTGATTGAAGTCAGACTTATCAACCATTTACCGGCGCAGGTTGACGCTTTCCACAGCATGCTCGGTGAAGTTGATGCCATCATCGACGCCTACAAAACCACCGGTGATGCAGATTATCTGCTGAAAGTCGCCGTCAAAGATTTGGCCGGTTTGAGCACATTGATCAGCCAAATCCTGTCTGTACACAAAAGTGTGGCGCACGTGAAAACCTCGGTTGTGCTTAACCGTTTAAAAGAAAACGGTCTTTTAACCTTAGCCTGATAAAAATAACGCCAGCGTAATAAATAAAACCCTCTGTTTATTACGCACTATTATGGTGACTTATTTTGGTGCGAATTCCCGTTTCTGGTGCATGAAAATGAATTAAAATGCGCAATCTGTGCATGTAAAGATTAATTAACGCGTCACAAAATCTTATTTTCGTTTTTTAATGCAAATTACGTGCGTAAATATTGCCTTAATTTCCCGTCTCCTTAATTATCACGAAAAGACTTTTGAGTATCTTTTTCCGGGGAAAGGGGAATTATGGCAAGTTTAGACAATATTAAGCCCGTCGCTGAACAACCGCACAGCGGGCACACGCTGGTTGAAGATGCGCTGGCGATTATCATTGGTACGCTGATGGTCTCGTTTGGCGTGGTGATGCTGCGTCAGGTCGGCGCGCTGACCGGCGGAACGGCGGGGATGGCGTTTCTGGCGCATTATATTTCGCACGTCTCATTCGGTACGGCTTTCTTTATTATCAACTTACCGTTCTATTATTTATCCATCCGCCGCATGGGCTGGCAGTTCACGCTGAAAACATTTGCGGCGGTGGCGCTGGTCTCGGTGTTCTCTGATTTGCACCCGTTGTTCGTTCACTTCGATCATCTCCAACCTTTCTACGCCACGCTGTTTGCCAACGTCATCATGGGGATTGGCTTTATAGTCCTGTTCCGCCACAAAGCCAGCCTCGGCGGCGTGAATATTCTGGCGCTGTTCCTTCAGGATAAATACGGCATCCGCGCCGGTAAATTCCAGATGGGCGTTGACTGCTGCATCGTGCTGGCGTCGCTGTTTGTGGTCAGCGTTGAAATGCTGATCGCCTCCATTCTGGGCGCGGTAATCGTCAATCTGATTATCGCCATGAACCACCGGCCGGGGCGTTACAGCGTCTGACGCAAAAAAACGGCGCAGATTTCTGCACCGTTTTTTGCATTGTTTTTATGCCCGTCGTCGCCCTGTTATGCAGCGAAACCGCCGTCGATGGTCAGGCTGGAACCGGTGATATATCCCGCTTCCGGGCCTGCCAGATACGCCACGAAACCGGCGATTTCACTGTCTTTACCGTAACGATCCAGCGCCATAAAGCTCAGCATACCTTCTGCCATTTCGCCGTCAGCCGGGTTCATATCGGTATCCACCGGGCCGGGCTGCACGTTATTGACGGTAATGCCGCGCGGGCCTAAATCACGCGCCAGGCCTTTCGTCAGGCCGACGATCGCGGATTTGCTCATGGCGTACACCGCGCCGCCCTGGAACGGAATGCGATCCGCGTTGGTGCTGCCGATGGTGATGATGCGGCCGCCGTCCGGCATATGGCGCGCGGCCTGCTGGCTGGCAACAAAAACGCTGCGCACGTTAACTGCAATGGTGCGGTCGAAATCGTCGATGGTCAGCGCGTCCAGCTCGCCAAACGCCAGAATACCGGCGTTGTTGACCAGAATATCGATTTTACCGAAAGCCTGAGCGGCGTTGTCGATAGCGGAACGCACGCTGCTTTCATCGGCGCTGTCGGCTTTAATCGCAAGGGCTTTACCGCCGCTGGCTTCGATGGATTTCACCAGTGCCTGCGCTTTTTCGTCGGAAGAAACATAGGTGAAAGCGACGCTGGCACCGTCGTGGGCCAGGCGCTTAACGATAGCGGCACCGATGCCGCGTGATCCGCCCTGAACAAAAGCGGCTTTGCCTTGCAGTGATTCCTGAGTGGTCATTTTAAATGGCTCCGGTTCGAATGAGGTGACTGTTAGATCCTAGTCTATCTGGGCTGATTAGCTTCTCAGACGAACGGGCGGTTTTATATGCAATGGGTGCCCGAAAATTGACAACAATGTTGTCATCTTTTTTAACGAACTTTGATAGTCTGTGAAAGAGCAGCGATGCGCCGGTATGACTGGCGTGGATTGCCGCGCCACTCAACCAAACCAAGGAGATGTATACCGTGTTCCAACATGTTGATGCCTATGCCGGTGACCCGATTTTGTCGCTGATGGAAAGCTTTAAGACCGATCCAAGACAAGACAAAGTGAACCTGAGCATCGGTCTCTATTACGACGAGCAGGGTATTATCCCGCAACTGGCTGCGGTGGAAAACGCAGAGCAACAGCTGAACGCCGGGCCACAGGCCGCCTCAGTGTATCTGCCGATGGAAGGCCTGCCAGCGTACCGCGCAGGCATTCAGGAACTGCTGTTTGGCGCAGAACATCCGGCGCTGAAACAACAACGTATCGCCACCATTCAGACCGTTGGCGGTTCCGGCGCGCTGAAAGTGGGCGCTGACTTCCTGAAGTTTTATTTCCCGAATTCAGAAGTTTACGTGAGCGACCCGACCTGGGAAAACCACGTGGCGATTTTTGGTGGCGCAGGCTTCAAAGTGCACACCTATCCGTACTTTGACCCTGAAACGCTGGGCGTAAACTTTGAGGCGATGACTGACCGCCTGAAAACCCTGCCAGCGAAAAGCATCGTGCTGCTGCATCCGTGCTGCCACAACCCGACAGGTTCTGACCTGACGCCGGCCCAGTGGGATCAGGTGATCGAAATTACGAAACAGCGCGAGCTGATCCCGTTCCTCGACATCGCTTATCAGGGCTTTGGTGCAGGCATTGATGAAGATGCTTACGCGATCCGCGCGATGGCGTCTGCCGGTGTGAACTGCTTCGTCAGCAACTCCTTCTCGAAGATTTTCTCCCTGTACGGTGAACGCGTCGGCGGGTTGTCTGTGGTATGTGAAGACAGCGACGCCGCGGGCCGCGTACTGGGCCAGCTGAAAGCGACCGTGCGCCGCAACTACTCCAGCCCGCCGAATTTCGGTGCGAAAGTGGTGGCGAAAGTCCTGAGCGACAGTGCGCTGAACGCGCAGTGGAAAGCCGAAGTAGAGAAAATGCGCACCCGTATTCTTGAAATGCGTCACACGCTGGTCGACAGCCTGAAAGTCGCCTTGCCGGGTCGTGATTTCAATTACCTGCTGCAACAGCGCGGGATGTTCAGCTACACCGGGTTCAGCGAAGAACAGGTTGTCCGTCTGCGTGAGGAATTCGGCGTTTACCTGATCCTCAGCGGTCGCGTGTGCATGGCCGGCCTGAATCACCATAACGTGAAACAGGTCGCCGAAGCCTTCGCTGCCGTGCAATAACTCCCCGTTTTACACCAAAAGGGCTGACAGCGATGTCGGCCCTTTTTTGTATTTGCGATCTCATACCTTTCTTTTTCGCCATGTTGCTGCACACTAAATAGACGATTTCGGTAATGGAATCGTTCACCTCAGAGACGGAGAAAGGCAAAAATGACCAGTCTGGAATTGCTCGACTACTGCATGGGAAAACCCGGAGCAGAGCAAAGTACGCAGAACCAATACGGTGCGAATCAGATAAAAGTGGGCGGCGTGATGTTCGCAATGTTCTGCGATTGTCAGGGATTTGAGGCGGTTTCGCTGAAAACCAGCCTCGAAATGGCCGGAAAGCTGCGGGCTGAACACACCTGCATTCTTCCCGGCGAGAACCTCAATAAAGCGCACTGGAATACCGTCGTGCTTGACGGCAGTTTGCCGAACTCTCAGCTTTATTCCCTGATCGACAGTTCCTACAAAATGGTCGTTTCCGCGTTGCCGGAGAATACCCGTCAGGAATTCGGCGTCTGATCGCCGGGCCACTGGCCGGTGCCCAGTGTCGCAGGCGAATAATCAGGCGCTTCTCCGCGCCACGGCAACGCTGCGCGAAAGCGCCATACGCGGGTGATGTCCAGGCTCCAGTAACGTTCCGCACCTGAAGGACCGGGGATTTCCTCCGGCTGCCAGTGAATTTTGGTGTGCCCCTGTAAATGCAGAATATCGCCGCCGGCGAAATCGATAAACAGCAGCGCGGCGCGGGGCTCGGCCAGCAGATTTCCCAGCGTATTCATATACTGATTTCCCCGGTAGTCCGGCACCCACAGCCGGTTTCCCACCAGATGCGCAAACCCCGGCTGACCACCGCGATGCGACACATCGGTTCCGCCATGCGCGTGGCTGGCGATGAAAAAAGTATCGGCACGCGCAATCAGCGCGCGGGCGTCTTCGTCCGGTTCCGTCATGTCTTCGCGTGCGGGCAATGGTTGGTCTACCGGAACGTCCGTCAGTTCGCGGATCTGAATATACTTCGGACAGTTGCCAAAACTTTGATCGATGAGGATCTCGATCCGGTTTTTGTCCATGCGGCCGATCCTGCCGTTTGCCCGGTTTCGTCTGCGGTTGGAGAAATCGATCCCCAGCGCGCCGACCTGTTTCCCCGGTTCCAGCGCGGCCTGCGCCGGATCGTCGGGACGTCGTGGCGCATTCACCCGCAGATGTTTGTCATCCGGCGCGCGAATAAAACCGGCGGGACCGGTCAGGATCGTCGCCACCGGCCAGTCATTTTCATCCAGCGTGGCGACAAACAGATAAGGCAGCGCGGCAAAAAACAACCGGTGCTGTTCCGGCATCGCCTCGCGTATTCCGTGCGCAGAAACATCGAACCCCGCCAGATCCTGCGCCAGGATTTCACCGGCATGGAATACGCTGTTCATGGCGGCTTACAGCGCTCTTTCGGGCAACGGCGACGCAGGAAGCGGCGTGAAGCCCGGCAGATTTTCAATCCGTTTCAGCCAGCGGCGGATCGCCGGATAATCTTCCAGCGAAACACCGCCTTCCGGCGCCGCGGCGATGTAGCTGTAGCAGGCCAGATCGCCAATCGTGGCGCGGTCGGTCGCCAGAAACTCATGCACTTCAACATGCTTTTCCAGCTGCGGCAGGAATTTCGCCGTCAGCGCCAGCGCGTAGTCATAAGGTTCCGGTGCAGAAAATTGTTTCACCATCCGTGTTGAAGCCGGGCCAAAACGCACTTCACCGGCGGCGCGGGACAACCATTTCTGCACTTCCGCTGCTTTCAGCGGATCTTCCGGCAGCCAGTGACTGTCTGGTGCGTAGCGTTTCACCAGATACACCAGAATGGCGTTGCTGTCGGTGATGACGTGTTCGCCATCGACTAAAACAGGCACCTGTTGCAACGGATTCAGGTGAGCAAATTCTTCGGTTTTGCGTTCGGCGGCACCGGCTTCTTTCAGCTCAAAAGGCAGATTGAGCATTTTAAGCAATAAGGTGACGCGGTGGCAGTGGCCGGAAAGCGGCGTGCCGAAAAGCTGGATGGCGGGCATGGAATGTCTCCTTTGTCTGTGTCGTATAAACATTACTCTTGCGCGAAATGATTGTGATCCACGAAGATTGAAATTGAGTGTTTCACTTTGTGGAAGAATCTATGGACCGTTTGGACGAAATGGCGATTTTTGTCGCTGTACTTCAGTATGGCAGCCTGGCGGAAGCCGCCCGTAAACTTCACCGTTCGCCGCCAGCAATCACGCGCGCGATTGCCTCGCTGGAACACCGCTTCGGTGCGCGACTGGTCGAGCGCACCACCCGCAGTCTGGCGCCGACAGAAGCGGGCGCACGTCTGGCTGAAAAAGCGCGTCTGTTGCTCAGCCACTATCAGGACGCCGTCGAAGACACCGCTGAAACCCAGCTGAGCGGCCTGTTGCGGCTGACTGCGCCGGTTCAGTTCGGGCGTAAACACGTTGCGCCGCTGGTGATGGAATTTCTCGAACAGAACCCGGACATGCAGATTGAGATGATGCTCAGCGACCGGAATCTGGACTTAATCGACGAAGGGCTGGATCTGGCGGTGCGTATCGGGCATCAGGAAGATTCGGGCAAAGTGGCGCGTAAAGTGGCCGACGTCACCCGCGTGCTGGTCGCCAGCCCGGCGTATCTGGCGCAGCACGGCCTGCCGCAGCATCCGTCAGATCTTGCGACGCATCAGACCATCATGGGCACGCTGCGCACGCAAATCCGTGAATGGCGGTTCGGGCCGCATGAAGACGATCTGCGCGTCCGGCTTTCGCCGCGTTTGCTGCTCAATGATGTCGAATCCCAGTTGCTGGCGGTGCGAAGCGGACGCGGGATTGCGCGGTTGTTGTCGTATCAGGTGAGCGAAGATTTGCAGGCCGGAAGCATGGTCCGGCTGCTGACGGATTTTGAACCGCTGCCACTGCCGGTACAACTGGTCGCGCAACAGGTGCAGCAAATGCCACGCAAAGTCCGGACATTCTGGGATTTCGCCTTCCAGCGCCTGAGCGTGCTGCCGCAGCTACATCCTTTAAAGGGTGACGCGGGTCACGATCCTTTGTTGTAAAAATAACCTACTCTGAGAGTTGTGCAAAAACAGTGAGTTACTTCAGGACAGGTTGTCCGTCTGCTCACGCCAACCCAGAAGGAAAGGATGATGACCCGCAACAAGCTGAATCTTGCCACGCTTTTGATACTGGCGCTTAGCGCGCTGTTCCCCCTAACCGTTTTCGCGCAAAGCCTGCCGCAGGATGCTGACGCGTCTGTTCCGGCGAGGAACTACATTACGGTCGTGAACCCGGATCTCACGATTACCTACCGGCTTTATGCGCCCGGTGCGGAGCATGTGGACGTGGTGACCGGTGCAACGCCGGTGACTTACATTCCGCATCAGATGACCAAAGACGAAAAAGGCGTCTGGAGCTGGACGTCGGACGCGCAGAAAGCCAATCTCTACGAATACTTCTTCAACGTTGACGGCCTGCGAATTGCTGATCCGGGAAGCGCACTGCCGAAACCGCAGCGTCAGGTGAACACCAGCCTGATACTGGTGCCGGGCAGCATTCTGGATGTGAAAAACGTGGCGCATGGCGAAGTGCGCACATTGACCTATCATTCTGCGGCGCTCAATTCTGAGCGTCAGGTCGCGGTCTGGACGCCGCCGGGCTATACCGATGCTTCACAACCTTTGCCGGTGCTGTATTTCTATCACGGTTTTGGCGATACCGGCCGCTCGGCGCTGGATCAGGGGCGCATTCCGCAAATCATGGATAATCTGCTGGCAGAGAAAAAAATCGTACCGATGCTGGTTGTCATTCCTGATACGGAAACCGACGCCAAAGGCGTGGTGCCGGAAGATTACGTCACTAAAGATCGCCGCAAGGAATTCTATCCGCGCAACGCGGCGGCGGCAGATAAAGAGCTGACAGAAGACATTATCCCGCTTATTTCAAAAACCTTCCGCGTGCGCGATGACTCGGCAGGGCGGGCATTAGCCGGACTTTCGCAGGGCGGCTATCAGACGCTGGTCAGCGGCATGACACATCTTGACCAGTTCGGCTGGCTGGCAACATTCAGCGGGGTCAGCACGACGACCGTACCAAACGCAGATGTCGAAAAACGTTTTGCTGAACCCGATAAAATCAACGCGCAGCTGAAAAACTTCACGGTCGTTGTCGGAGAAAAAGACGTGGTGACGGGCAAAGATATTGCGGGACTGAAATCAGAGCTTGAGCAACGCAAGATTAAGTTCGATTACCACGAGTATCCGAATCTCGGTCATGAAATGGACGTCTGGCGCCCGGCGTACGCGGAGTTTGTGCAGAAGATATTTAAATAAGGTTTAGCTGGAATGCGGATTGGTTTTAGCTCCTCCCCTTCACAGGGGAGGAAGCCAAAAACATTAAGCTGTTTTCTTCGCCTGCTGGCTGTGGCGTTCGAGCAGCGGTTTCAGGAAGCGTGCGGTGTGCGATTCTTTGCATTCCGCGACGGTTTCCGGTGTCCCGGCAACCAGAATCTGGCCGCCGCCTGCACCGCCTTCCGGCCCCAGATCGACAATCCAGTCCGCGGTTTTAATCACGTCCAGATTGTGTTCAATCACCACAATGGTATTGCCCTGATCGCGCAACTGATGCAGCACTTCCAGCAATTGCTGGATGTCGGCAAAGTGCAGACCGGTGGTCGGTTCGTCGAGAATATACAGCGTCTGGCCGGTGCCGCGTTTGGAAAGCTCACGCGCCAGTTTCACACGCTGCGCTTCACCGCCGGACAGCGTGGTCGCTGACTGGCCGAGGCTGATATACGTCAGGCCGACGTCGATTAACGTCTGCAATTTACGCGCAAGGGCAGGGACCGCGTCGAAGAAATCACGGGCTTCTTCAATCGTCATTTCCAGCACTTCGTGAATGCTCTTGCCTTTGTATTTAATTTCCAGCGTTTCGCGGTTATAGCGTTTGCCTTTGCACTGATCGCACGGCACATAAATATCCGGCAGGAAGTGCATTTCGACTTTGATTACGCCATCGCCCTGACAGGCTTCACAGCGCCCGCCTTTGACGTTGAAACTGAAACGCCCTGGCGTATAGCCTCGTGAACGTGATTCCGGCACACCGGCAAACAGTTCGCGAACCGGCGTGAAAATGCCGGTGTACGTCGCCGGGTTAGAGCGCGGCGTTCGGCCAATCGGGCTCTGGTCGATGTCGATCACTTTATCGAAATGCCCCAGACCTTCGATTTCACGGTATGGCGCAGCTTCGGCGATGGTCGCGCCGTTCAGTTCGCGCTGTGCCAGCGGGAACAACGTGTCGTTAATGAGCGTCGATTTGCCTGAGCCGGACACGCCGGTGATGCAGGTGAACAGGCCCACCGGCAGCGTCAGCGTGACATCTTTCAGATTGTTGCCTTTCGCGCCGGACAGTTTCAGCACTTTCGTTGCGTCCGCAGGCACACGCTGCGCAGGCACAGAAATTTCACGTTTACCGCTGAGGAACTGGCCGGTCAGCGATTCTTCGTTCGCCATGATGTCTTCTGCGGTGCCTTCTGCAACCACTTCACCGCCGTGGACGCCAGCGCCAGGGCCGATATCGATAATATGGTCTGCTGCGCGGATTGCGTCTTCGTCGTGTTCTACCACGATGACCGTATTGCCGAGATCACGCAGGTGGATCAGGGTTTCCAGCAGACGTTCGTTGTCGCGCTGATGCAGGCCGATGGACGGTTCGTCCAGCACGTACATCACGCCTACCAGACCGGCACCAATCTGGCTCGCCAGACGGATACGCTGGGCTTCCCCGCCGGACAGCGTTTCGGCAGAACGGGACAGCGAAAGATAATTCAGGCCGACGTTCACCAGGAATTTCAGGCGATCGCCGATTTCTTTCAGCACTTTCTCAGCGATTTTTGCGCGCTGGCCGCTGAGTTTCATGTTGCGGAAGAAATCCATCGCATGGCCGATGCTGAAATCAGAGATTTCCGGCAGCGTGGTTTCTTCGACAAACACGTTACGCGCTTCTTCGCGCAGACGCGTGCCTTTACAGGATGTACAAGGGCGGTTGCTGATGTATTTCGACAGTTCTTCGCGCACGGCGCTGGATTCCGTTTCTTTATAACGGCGTTCCATGTTGTGCAGCACACCTTCGAACGGATGGCGACGGATTGATGTGTCACCGCGATCGTTGATGTATTTGAATTCAATAGAGGTTTTGCCGGAACCGTGCAGGATTGCATGACGCACGTCGCTGCTCAGTTCGTTAAACGGCGCTTCCACATCGAAATCGTAATGCTCGCCCAGTGAGCGCAGCATCTGGAAATAATAGAAGTTACGGCGATCCCAGCCGCGGATTGCGCCACCGGCCAGGGAAAGCTCAGGGTTTTGCACCACGCGTTCCGGATCGAAGAACTGCTGCACGCCCAAACCATCGCAGGTCGGGCAGGCACCGGCCGGGTTGTTGAACGAGAACATCCGTGGTTCGAGTTCGCGCATGCTGTAGCCACACACCGGACAGGCGAAGTTGGCAGAGAACAGCATTTCGTCCGCTTTCGGGTCATCCATATCGGCGACCACTGCGGTACCGCCGGACAATTCCAGCGCGGTTTCGAAGGATTCCGCGAGGCGCTGCGCCAGATCATCACGCACTTTAAAGCGGTCAACGACCACTTCGATGGTGTGTTTTTTCTGCAATTCCAGCTTCGGCGGATCCGACAAATCACAAACTTCGCCGTCGATACGCGCACGGATATAGCCTTGTGATGCCAGATTTTCCAGCGTTTTGGTGTGCTCGCCTTTACGGTCTTTCACGATCGTTGCGAGCAGCATCAGGCGCTGGCCTTCCGGCTGCGCGAGTACGTTATCCACCATCTGGCTGACGGTCTGCGCGGACAACGGAATATTGTGATCCGGGCAGCGCGGCTCGCCCACGCGGGCAAACAGCAGACGCAGGTAGTCGTGGATTTCGGTAATCGTCCCGACGGTGGAACGCGGGTTATGTGATGTTGATTTTTGCTCAATCGAAATCGCCGGAGACAGACCTTCAATATGGTCGACGTCCGGTTTTTCCATTAAGGATAAAAATTGGCGTGCATAGGCAGACAGCGACTCGACGTAGCGGCGCTGGCCTTCGGCGTACAGCGTATCGAACGCCAGAGAGGACTTGCCTGAACCGGATAAGCCGGTGACAACAATCAGTTTGTCGCGCGGGATAATCAGGTTGATATTCTTGAGATTATGGGTGCGTGCGCCCCGAACTTCGATCTTATCCATTCATCATTCCCGGATTAACTTGATAGCTCACCGTGCCGGTGACCGTCGGAAAGTGTGGCATCGCGCCGGTCAGCGAATCAGGCACAGAGAAGAACGTAACGCGCAATTATGACACAAATCACAGCCCATGCCACCCCAAAACCTGAATGTATATCCAGTACTCGATGTAACAGTGGAGTGTTTACTGAACATTCTGGAAAGAATGCCACAACGTTTTACATCCGTGGTACGAAGGTAGCGTTTTGTGGTTATAATGTCGCGAAGTGAGTCCCCTCACACCCAACACTGTGGTTTCAGCCACGACATACATCATCAGGAGAATCCACATGGCCAGCAGAGGCGTAAACAAAGTTATTCTCGTCGGTAATCTCGGACAAGATCCAGAAATCCGCTACATGCCAAACGGCGGCGCCGTTGCCAACATGACGCTGGCAACCTCCGAAAGCTGGCGTGACAAAGCCACCGGCGAGCAGAAAGAGAAAACAGAATGGCACCGCGTTGTGCTGTTCGGCAAATTAGCCGAAGTTGCCGGTGAATACCTGAAAAAGGGTTCACAGGTTTACATCGAAGGTGCACTGCAAACCCGTAAATGGACCGATCAGGCTGGCGTAGAAAAATACACCACCGAAGTCGTTGTTAACGTAGGCGGCACCATGCAGATGCTCGGTGGCCGTACCGGCGGCGGCGCACCAGCGGGTGGCGGTCAGGCATCAGCAGGCGGCGGCCAGCAAGGCGGTTGGGGTCAGCCTCAGCAGCCACAAGGCGGCAACCAGTTCAGCGGCGGCCAGCAGGCTCGTCCGGCTGCGCAAAACAACGCGCCAGCACAGAGCAACGAACCTCCAATGGATTTCGACGACGACATCCCGTTCTGATTCTGTGCCTTCGGGCATCGATGTCAGTACAACAAAAAGCCCCTCGCGGGGCTTTTTGCTTTTCTGCGCCAGGCAATCTCTGGCCCTTACACTTTCTCTACCGCGCCAAACACCAGCCTTCCCTGATGGAATGTCGCTTTTACGTCGGACACCCGCGCGACGGCTTCGGCTGAACAGCTGGCATCGACCAGGATCATTTCGGCGTTGTCGTTGAGTGCGGGCCACTGGCGTTTCCCGGCGTCGTCGAGCGGCAGGATATTGCCGGTGGCGATGGCGAGGGAGCGCGTCAGGCCGAATTCGTCGGAGTTGCCGTAGAGCTGGGCGTACAGACTGGCTTTTTCCAGCATGCTGCCGGTGCCGAACGGTGACCAGTGGTCGATCACGCTGTCGGTGCCGGTCATGACGAAGACGCCTTTCTGGCTCAGCTGCGGCAGCGGCATGTTCAGTTTGCCGAGCGGAATGGTGGAGGCCACGGTGAACTGCTGTTCGGACAGCCCGTTGATGACTTCATCCAGCTCCGCGCCCTGCATCATCGCCAGCGCAAAACCGTGGCTGAGTGTCACTTTGCCTTTCAGTTGCGGATTTTTCTCCACGGTCAGAATCATGTATTTCACTGCGGCGATCACGGCAGGCGTCGTTTCGTGCAGATGAATATCCACGCCTTTATTCGTATCGAGCGCAATCTGGAACATCGCGTCCAGCGACTTTTCCATTGCGCCGTCAACGTTGGTCGGATCCAGCCCGCCGACGTACTGCACACCCATTTGCATCGCTTCGCGCATCAGGCCGTCCACTTTCGAATGCAACAAACCGTGTTGAGGAAACGCCACAATCTCACAACTGAAATCCTGCTGATGTTTTTCCAGCGCGATTTTCAGATGTTCGAGGCTTTTCAGGCCGCTGACCGGGTCGATATTGCAATGGCTGCGCGCCACGGTGGTGCCTTTGGAATGCAGCAACCCGATGATCGCTTCGGCGTGTTCGACCGACGTCGGCAGCAGTTTCGGGATCAGCACCTGCTCGCGGGCAATCATATCCATGATGGTTTTGCCTTTACGCGGGCGCGGCGCTTCCCATTTGCCGCCGTAAAAGGTTTTGTCGAGGTGGATGTGCATGTCGCGCGTGGCGGGCAGAAGAAGCAGCCCTTTAGCGTCAAAGGCCGGTAACGTGCTGGCCGGGGCGTCTTTTGCAGGCAGAATCGCCACAATTTTGCCGTTATTAATCTCGAGATTGTACAGGCCGGTTTGCGTACCAGTCACCATGTCGCCTTCGCGCTCGAAACCTTCTTCCAGCCGGACATTACGCAGCTGGTAGTGCGTGGCAGAAATCGTTGTCGCCTGACGGGGATCGTCACAGGTTTCAATGTTCTGACCGGCGCGGACGGTAGACGCCGACGCCATGCCGGAGGCCAGCAGGGCACCTGTGGCCGTGACTTTTGCGCTGTTTGAGAGAAAGTTTCTGCGGCTTTGTTGCTGAGGGTTTTGCACGTCGAATTCCTTATTCATGATGCTCAGAGGATGCTGCTTTTCTCTTCACCCTAAAAGATCTCTCCGGTTCCGGCTGCGATATTTCCCACTGCCTGTCAGTGGGAAACGCAATGCTCAGCTGAGCTGGCAAAACTCGCGCAATTTTCCCGCCAGCGCGATTTGCGCCGCCGTGGCGTCCGGGCGGTAAAACAGCGCCAGCTCGACGTTATCCACGGTGGGTAAGCCGCTTTCTGCGCCGAGAATACGGTGTTCCGGCGTGACACAGCTGGCGGGCAGAAGCGTGATGCCCAGCCCGGCGGCGCTTGCGGCGACCAGCGCAGCGAGGCTGGCGCTGCTGTAACTGATACGCCAGCTGCGCCCGATGGCGTCCAGCGCCTGGCACAATTCTTCGCGATACAAACCGTTGAGCGGGAACAGCACCAGCGGCACCGGGTCGCGCTCAAAAGCCGGAAACCCGGCGCTGTCGAGCCACAGCATCGGCTCGGGGCGCGACGCATTGGCTTTCTCGCCGGTCAGCTGTTTCACCAGAATAATATCCAGCATGTCCTGCTGCCACGCGCGGCGCAGTTCGTGGCTCAGGCCGCTGGTGACATCCAGCCGGATATGCGGATGTTCGCGGCAAAACTGCGCCAGCAAAGACGTGGTGGCAGCCGCAAAATCTTCCGGCACGCCAAGACGCACAATGCCGTCCGGCCACTGATCGCTCAGCGCGTCGTGCGCCTCGCCGTTAAGCGCGATAATTCGCCGCGCATAGCCGAGCAGCCGCTCGCCTTCTTCGGTGAGCTGAACCTGATGCGACGTGCGCTCGAGCAAGGGTTTACCCAGCGCTTCTTCGAGCCGCCGGACCTGCTGGCTCACCGTCGATTGCGAAAGATAAACGCGGTCGGCGGCGCGGGTAAAACTGCCGGTTTCGCAAACGGCCACAAAACTGAGCAACTGTTGCGGGCTGAACATGGGATAGCGATTCATTTCATCACTACTTCTGGTTGTGGTATTTGAAATCTGAATAGTCAGAAGAGTATCAACCTTCGCGCTCACGCACCAGACTGGCTTGTTGCGCTCCGTTTGCGCTAAAAGAGTGCCTTGTTTTAGCGCATTCAGGCCGGACTTCGGCGGGTATTTATTTGCCTTAAGATTGTATACAAGGCTTATTGCGCAAATCCGCTTTCTGGTACAGAAATTGCTTTTTCCTTGTGAGACTTCAAGGAGAAAAATATGAAAGCGATCGTGATTGGTGGCGGTATTGGCGGAGCATGTGCGGCGATTGCGCTCAAGCGTTTTGGCATCGAAACGGCGGTATACGAGGCGGTGAAAGAGATCAAACCGGTGGGCGCGGCGATTTCTATCTGGCCGAACGGCGTGAAATGTCTTAATTATCTCGGGATGAAAGAACCATTGCGCAAGCTGGGCGGGCAGATGCGTTTTATGGCCTACAAAGATTATCAGCAGGGCCAGACGATGACGCGCTTCTCGATGGATCCGCTGATTCAGAGCGTCGGTGAGCAGCCGTATCCGGTGGCGCGCGCGGAGCTTCAGTCGATGCTGCTCGATACCTATGGCCGCGACGAGGTGCAGTTTGGCAAACGCGTTACGCACGTTGAGGAATCCGCAGACAGCGTCACTGCCTGGTTTGACGATGGGTCATCAGCGACAGGCGATGTGCTGATTGCCGCCGATGGCACGCATTCTGTGATCCGTCAGCACGTTCTGGGCTACGCCACCGAGCGCCGTTATGCCGGTTACGTTAACTGGAACGGGCTGGTGGAAATTGATGAAAGTATCGCGCCTGCCGATCAGTGGACGACGTTCGTCGGCGAAGGCAAACGCGTTTCGCTGATGCCGGTAAGCGACAACCGTTTCTACTTTTTCTTTGACGTTCCGCTGCCCAAAGGCCTGCCGGAAGATCGCGCCACGGTGCGCGACGATTTACAGCGCTACTTTGCAGGCTGGGCAGAACCGGTGCAGAAACTCATCAGCCTGATTAATCCTGACACCACCAACCGGATTGAAATCCACGATATCGAACCGTTTATGCAACTGGTGAAAGGGCGGATTGCGCTGCTGGGCGACTCCGGCCACAGCACGACGCCAGATATCGGACAGGGCGGCTGCGCGGCAATGGAAGACGCCGTGGTGCTGGCCAATGTGTTGCAAACCAACTCGTTAGGTATTGAAGACGCACTGCTGCGCTATCAGGAAAAGCGGGCGTATCGCGTGAAAGATCTGGTGCTGAAAGCACGTAAGCGCTGCGACGTGACGCACGGTAAAGACATGGCGGTCACCGGCCAGTGGTATGAGGATCTAAAAACAGAAACCGGCGAACGTATTCTTTCCGGCATGTGCGAAACCATTCTGGGTGGCCCGCTGGAATGACCTGACGCCGGACGTTGTTGTCCGTTTTTTCAGAAACAGACTTTTACATATCCTTAAAGTTTCCTGTGGTTTTGCCGAAAATAGCATCAGAAGGATCAGGGTATCCTCTGGCGCTATGGCGCAAAACAAGGGAACTATCAGGATGACAATCATTTCTGCGACAGGCAATCAGTCAGCCACTACGCTGCTGGCCGCCACCAAAACCACGGCAACCGTGACCGCCGTTGCCAGCCAGCAAGCGGCGGCGACGCAATCGACTTCTGTTACGATCGGGCAGGCGACCAGCAGCACGCCGGTTTACGCCATCACCAAACCGGCGCTGGTGTGGGAAAATGCATCTGCCGATCTTATCTCGTCGAAGCTGGCGGGAAATTTCAGTTCTGCGGGCAATGCAGCGCGTTTTGCCGGGCTGGGTGCGGCGCTGCTGGAGCGCTTTACCACGGATGCGGGCAGTTATTCGCAATCTGTCTTAAAGCAGACGGCGGGTCCGGCTTCCTCCGTCAGCAGCGCGCAATCGCAACTTCATACCAAAGCGGATAACCAGATCACCCTGAGCGTAAAAACGGCCAGCGGTGCGCTGGTGGATATTACGCTGGGCAGCGATGCCGACGGTCTGGGCGTGCAGGTGAACGTCACCAAAGGCACGCTCAGTGATGCCGATCGCACGGCGCTGGCCGGCCTGGCCGACGGTTTTCAGAAAGCCATCGACGGGCTGACCGCGCAACCGCCAAAGCTTGATCTGAGCGGGTTAACAAAATTCGATACCTCAGTGCTGTCTTCCGTTGATTTGCATGCCACGCTGGGCACCAAAAACAACGTTCAGACACTGGATTTCCACGCCGACGCCAGCACGCGTTCGGTGAAATCTACCGGCGAGCTGGGCACGGTGGATATCAGCGTGGACATGAGTAAACGCGCGCTTCTCGGTACCGACTCACAGCAGAAACAGGCGCTGAATCAGTATCTGAAACAGTTCAGCAGTGCGGGAACGCGGGGCAATGCCGACTCTTCGCTGATGGACATGTTCAAAGACGCATTTACCGCGCTTAACAGCAATTACGGCGCGTCGGCGACTACGTACAAAAGCAGCGGACCAGAACCGGTTCACTTCTCGCTGACCAAAACCGACAAAAACATGATGTCCGGGCTGGCCGATTTCACGGCGTCAGTCACGCAGACGCCAACGGATAAAACCAACCCGATGCGCCCTGACGAAGTGGATACTTTCTCTTATCAGGTTTCGCAGGCCAGTACGATCACCGGCGACAGCACGCAGAACCGCAATATCACGCAAAAGCAGCAGTCGCATCTGGTCGCGAGCTTCCACCAGTCACTAACGCCGGGGCTGAAGCTGAATCTGACCAGTGACCGGGATTCGCAGAATTATCTCTACTATCAGATTGATGACAAAGCCGAAAGCACGACGTCGGTGCAGTACCACAAAGGGGCGCTGGTGAGCGCGTCTGTGGATCAGTCGGCCAGCACCTCAACGCATATTCAGAAGTATGTGAAAGGCTGGCTGGAATCCGACACAACGACGCCGGTGGAAACATCAAAAACCACGGATTTGCTCGGCAAGCTGCAATCCGCATGGCAAAACGATGCGCCGCGCATGTCGTTCCGGGATTATCTGGCGCATCAGTCTCTGCCGGATCTCAGCGGTCTGGTATTGCTGGAATCGGACCCGGTGCAGCTGAAAAATACGCCGGCCTGAATCTGAGTCACTCAAAATAACAGCCTCGCAGGAGGCTGTTACGCTTTCTGCTTACATCTCAAATTTCGTTCCCTGCACGGTGATTTCTGCAAATTGCAGATGGTGCATGAACTCGCGCAAAATCAGCAACGTGGCCGCGAAATCATTGCCGTCCGGCAGCCCTTCAAAGTGCGCAGGACGTCCGTTAATCACCAGAGCCAGCCGGTCAAATGTCCGTTCGACGGCGTCGAGCGACAGCGTCATCACCTCGTTTTCTGCCACACCGGCAATGCGTGCCAGCGCGCGGATATCGTTGTCCGTGCTGAACAGCGCCGCGCCAGCGGGAATATCGTGCCGGATACGAATAATTTCATCTTCCACCACCATAATGGCAGTTTCCATTTCGTCCGGCGTGGGCGGCGTGTGGCGGAAATAGCCCACAGACGTCAGCTGTGAGCCCAGCGTCAGCGGCAAAATCTTGTCTTCAGCCGCGGAATTTCTGACGACAATTTGCGTCTCTTCGTGGCCGATATGCAGTAATACAGCGGGTGTGGTCATCGGTTTCTCCCAATCGATAGATTTCTAACATACTCCCGGCCAGCAGGATCAGGCAATCCTCAGGCAGTATTGGTCTATCTCCCTTTCACCCGCCGGTCTTAGCATGAAGACTCACAAACCGGAGGCATTCATGAAACAGATTAATCAAATCTATATTAACGGCGAGTTCGTCACCCCGCACGGCACCGAAGTGATGGACCTGATCAACCCGGTGACTGAACAGGTCGCGGCGCAGGTTCGTCTGGCCGATGAAACTGATACCCGCCAGGCGATTGCTGCCGCAAAAGCGGCTTACGTTGATTTCTCACGGACCAGCAAAGCGCAGCGCATTCAGTATTTACAGCAACTGCACGATGCTGTGCTGGCGCGCGCAGACGCGCTGGAAGCGGTGATGAGCGCCGAATATGGCGGCTCGCTGGCGATGGTGCGCGGCACCGTAGCGCGGGCGTCCGGCGCATTTTTGCAGGCGATAAAGCTGCTCAGCGAGTATGAATTTGTCCGCCAGATTGGCAGGGCGAAAGTGGTGATGGAACCGCTGGGCGTCGTCGGGTTGATCACGCCGTGGAACGCCAACTACGGTTTCATCTGCAACAAAATGGCGACCGCGCTGGCGGCGGGCAGCACCGTGGTGATCAAGCCCAGCGAGCTGAGCGCGGGCCAGACGCAGTTGCTGACAGAGTGCCTGCACGCCGCAGGTTTACCGGCGGGCGTATTTAATATTGTCACCGGACGCGGCGACGTGGTAGGCGCAGAAATTACCCGTCACCCTGATATCGCGAAAATCTCCTTTACCGGTTCGACGGCGGTGGGCAAAGCGATTGCCCGTGGCGCGGTGGACACCCTGAAACGCGTGACGCTGGAACTCGGCGGCAAATCGCCTAACATTCTTCTGCCGGATGCTGATCTCGAAAAAGCCATTCCGCTGGCGCTGGCGGTTGGCACGATGAATAACGGCCAGGCATGCATCGCCGGTACCCGCTTGCTGGTGCCGGAAGAACGGCTGGAAGAAGTGAAAGCGCATCTGGTGCGCGCGGTGGCGAACGTCAAAGTGGGCGACCCGCAGCAGGCGGATACGCAAATCGGCCCGCTGGTGACGGCAAAACAGTATGACCGCGTGCAGAATTATATCCGTCTCGGCGTTGAAGAAGGCGCGGAGCTGGTGTGCGGCGGCGAAGGGCGGCCGGACGGGTTGAGCCACGGTTATTTTGTGAAACCGACGGTGTTTGCGAACGTCACGCCGCAGATGACCATCGCCCGCGAAGAGATTTTCGGGCCGGTGATTTCGGTGCTGACCTACCGCAGCGTTGAGGAAGCGGTCAGCATGGCGAACGACACGGTTTATGGCTTGCAGGCTTATGTCAGCGGCGAAGATCGCCAGCAGGCGCGCAGCGTGGCGTCGCAAATTATCGCCGGGCGGGTGTTCGTCAACGGGATGTACGACGTGCCGGACGCGCCGTTTGGCGGCTTCAAACAGTCCGGTCTGGGCCGTGAATTTGGAACTTACGGGCTGGAAGCGTATCTTGAGCCGAAAACCCTGATCGACGATGAGTGAGGATGGTATGACCCCCCTGACGTCCCTGAGTGCGCGCGTTTTGCGCGCCTTTTCAGCCCTGCCGCCGGATGAAAATTCCTGTCCGACGGCGCTGCCGTGGCTGTCATTTATCCGTTTCACGCATCCGACGGCGCTCAATAAAGGCATGCTTTCTCCGTCGATGTGCCTGATTTTACAGGGCCAGAAAAAAGTGCTGATCGGCGCGGAGGTGGTGGAATACGGTGCGGGCAGTTATCTGCTTTCGGCGATTGATATGCCGGTTTCCGGGCAGGTGACGCAGGCGACGGAAGAGACGCCGTATCTGGGGATCCGTATCGATCTGGATCTGAAAGAAATGGCCGATCTGATGATCGACATGCAGCTCGATCCGCTCCCGGCTGCGCGATCCGGCGGCGTCACGTATGTGGCAAAATCCGATGACTGTCTGGCAGACGCCTTTTTGCGTCTGGTCGCCATGCTGAATATTCCGCAGGATTTACAGGCGCTCGGGCAACTGGTGAAAAAAGAGATTTTCTACCGGCTGATCACCGCACCGGAAGGCGGCCATTTTTATCAGCATTTGCTGTCGTATTATCAGGGGAAAGGCGTGAGCGAGGCGATTGTGTGGATCAAAGCCAATTTCGCGCACCCGCTGCGGATGGATGAACTGGCAAAAATTGTCGGAATGAGCGTCTCGAATCTGCATCACCGTTTCAAGGCGCTGACGGTCATGAGCCCGCTGCAATACCAGAAACAGATCCGTTTACTGGAAGCGCGCCGCCTGCTGCTGAGCGGCAATATCGACGCGGCGACCGCGGCATTTCGCGTGGGCTACGAAAGCCCGTCGCAGTTTAACCGGGAATACCGTCGCTCGTTTGGCGCGCCGCCGTTGCAGGATATCGGCCAGCTCAGACAGCAGGGTGTAACGCTGTAGTGTGCGGCGGGCTGCGCCGCGCAAACTCCTTCACCATCCAGTCAATAAACACCCGCACGCGGGGCGAAAGCTGACGGTTACGCGGATAAAGCAGCGCCACCGGCAACGCACCGACCGGGAAATCCGCCAGAATTTGCACCAGCGTGCCCTGCGCCAGATCGTCGGTTAATCCGTAATGCGGTACCTGCATAATGCCCATTCCGCGCCGCGCCGCTTCCTTCATACTTTCCGCACCGTTGACCGACAAACTGGTCGGCAACATCACTTCCCGCGCTTTCCCGTTCTGATGAAAAATCAGCGGCAACAGGCCGCCGGTCGCGCTTGAACGGTAGCCAATCATCCGGTGATTAACGAGATCGTCCGGCGTTTCCGGTATACCAAAACGCGCAAGATACGCCGGGCTGGCGCAGGTGATTTCCGACAGCGTTCCCAGCGGGCGCGCCACCATATCGCTGTCTTTCAGTTCGCCCGCGCGGATCACGCAGTCGATACCTTCACGAACCAGATCGACGAACCGGTCGCCTTCGCTCAGATAAAATTCGATCTCAGGATATTGCGCCAGAAAATCCGGCAGGCCGGGCAAAAGAAAATGCCGCGCCAGTGAACCGTGGACGTCCACCCGCAACAACCCTTTGGGCTGTGCACCGGCGAAATCCATCTCGGCATCTTCCACGTCGGCCAGAATGCGCAGACAGCGCTGATAATACGCCTCGCCGTCCAGCGTCGGGCTGACATGGCGGGTGGTGCGTTGCAGCAAACGAACCTTCAGCCGCACTTCGAGTTGCTTAATGGCGTCGGTCACCGTCGAACGTTTCAGGTTCAGATCCTGCGCGGCCTGCGTAAAACTGCGCAGCTCTACCACGCGGGTAAACAACCGCATACTGTCGAGTTTATCCATGATTGTTCGCCTTTTCCGGATAGTGATAACGAATATCGGGTAATTATCCGGCAGCGTCAATCCACTACTCTTTATCTGTCACCATACTTCAACAGACCCTGAGGAAAACATCATGACTTCTCCGACTCAAAATCCGACCCAAAATAAAGTCGCGCTGGTCACCGGCGCATCACGCGGTATCGGCGCGGCCATCGCGGAGCGCCTGGCGCTGGACGGTTTCACGGTTATCGTGAACTATTCACGCGGAGAGGCGCAAGCCGACGCGGTGGTGAGTAAAATTGAACAGGCAGGTGGAAAGGCCATCGCCGCGCAGGCCGATGTCAGTGATGGCGCCGCGGTCAGCCGTATGTTTGCAAGCGCACAGCAGGCCTTTGGCGGTGTGGATGTGCTGGTGAATAACGCCGGGATCATGACGCTTTCCTCTATCGCCGACACCGACGATGCGGCGTTCGACCGCCTGATCGACATCAACCTGAAAGGCACGTTTAATACCCTGCGTGAAGCGGCAAAACACCTTAACAACGGCGGACGCATTATCAATTTCTCCTCCACCGTGGTGGGTTTGTATCAGCCAACCTACGGCGTTTACGCTGCGACCAAAGCCGCCGTCGAAGCGCTGAGCCGCGTACTGACCAAAGAAATGCGTGGCCGCCAGATCACCGTCAACACCGTCGCACCCGGCCCGACGGCGACGGATTTGTTCCTCAACGGTAAATCCGATCAGCTTATTGAAAATATCGCCAAATCCGCCCCTCTCGAACGCCTCGGCCAGCCGGAAGACATCGCATCCGTCGTCTCCTTCCTCGCCGGCCCCGACGGCGCATGGGTCAACGGCCAGACGCTGAAAGTGAACGGGGGGATTATTTAGAGAGGCGGCTTTAAAGGCAGCACTAAAACCGGAAGGCCGCTCGCAAAAGTCTGCATGGGGAATACACCCGCAGACTTTTGGATGTATACTCTTTGTAGATACATGCGGCGAGGTAAGAAACATGCGAACTCAGGCAACATTACAGAAATGGGGTAACAGCATTGCGTTGCGCCTTTCAGGAAATTTGAAGTCAATTCCACAATTTGAGGAAGGCGATGTCGTTGACATCGAGGTTTCTGAAGAAGGGCTGCAAATTCGAAAAGCTAAAGGTAAAAAGCTAACTGAAGCCGAGCTTATATCAGGATTGGATGCTTATACTGCGCACGCTGATGAGATGGTGCAGCCTATAAGCAAGGAGCTTGGTTACTAATGTATATACCGAAACGTGGCGATATTTGTGAATTGGATTTTGCTTTGATTGAAGGGAAGCAACAGGGCAAATATCGCCCGGCGCTGATTTTGTCTCATGAAACTTACAATCAGGTCACCGGGCTGGTGATTTGCATGCCTGTCAGTACCAGTGTCAGAGGTGCGCCGACCGAGGTGCCGGTGAATAACCTGAGCTCGCCGTGCGTGGTGGCGACAACGCTTATCCACACGATGGACTGGCGTCAGCGGCAGGCTAAATTCATCGCCGTTGCTGAAGACGGTGTCTTTAACGATGTACTTGCCCGAATTATCCCGCTGATTGGTGGCGAGAGTTTACTGGCCTGAAGGTTATCTTCCCGGCCAGTCATAAGGGGGGGAACTGTATTCTGAAACCCTACTCCCCCAAAAACTTCACCGTGTCTTTTGCTCTTGTATCGACGTGCAGCGTGAAGACGTCGGGGCGGGCGTAGTGGCCGACGGGGTCGAAGTCGTAGCGGGCGCCGACCAGATCGTCGGTGTTGATTTCTGCGGTCAGCAATCCGGTTTCACCGGTCAGCGGTCCGGCGAGAATATCGCCCAGCGGGCTGACGATAACGGAGCCGCCGTTAATCAGCGGGCGATCTTCCGGCCAGCTTTCGACTTCAATTCCCAGCGCTTTGGGTGACGGCTGAACCTGACAGGCGCTGACCACAAACATGCGGCCTTCGTGCGCAATATGGCGCATGGAGCATTGCCAGATTTCCCGTTCATCCACCGTCGGCGCGCACCAGATTTCCACCCCTTTGCCATACATCGCCATACGCAGCAGCGGCATGTGATTTTCCCAGCAGATGGCGCTGCCGAGGCGGCCTGCGCGGGCGCTGACCACCGGCAACGTTGAGCCATCGCCTTGTCCCCAGATCAGTCTTTCGGTGGCGGTCGGCATCAGCTTTCGGTGTTTCGCGACCAGGCCGCGTTCCGGTTCGATGAACAGCGAGGAACAGTAGAGCGTTGAACCGCTGCGTTCGATTACGCCAATCACAATGCTCGCACCGGTGCGTGTCGCCATTTCAGCCAGCGCATCGGTTTCCGCGCCGGGCACGTCAATCGCGTTGTGAAAATAGCGGGCAAACGCCTCGCGGCCTTCCGGCAGGCGATATCCCAGGCGTGTGCCGAAAATTTCCCCTTTCGGATAGCCGCCGAGCAGCGCTTCCGGCATCACCACCAGTGAAGCGCCGGAGGCCGTGATTTTTTCTTCCCACGACAGGATATTTTGCAGGGTGTCGGCTTTACCCGACGGCGAAGAACCGATTTGCAGTGCGGCAACAATGGAAGCAGGCATAGATTACTCTCGACTCAGAAAGGAGGAATTTCTATTCTGGGTAAATTCCGACATTAATCCACCGGGCCTGACTGATGAGTGATATTCGCCAGATTCATATCGAAGAGTGGGATCTCAACCTGCTGAAAGTCTTTGAAGCGTTACATGAGGAAGGCAGCGCCAGCCGGGCGGCGGTACGTCTCGGGCTGACGCAATCGGCGGCCAGCGCGGCGCTCGGGCGTTTACGGCGTTTGTACGACGATCATCTTTTCGTCCGCACCGGGCGCGGCCTTGCGCCGACGCTGCGCGCCAATGAGCTGAAACCGATTATCAGTGAAGCGCTGGATAAGTGCCGCCAGAGTCTCACGCTGGTTTCCGGCGATCGCGCCGGTTTTGCCGGTCGTTCGCTGAGCCTCGGTTTGTCCGATGATTTTGAGCTGGCGGTCGGTAAGCAGATTATCGATCTGCTCGGGGAAGAGATGCCGGGCCTGCGGGTGGTGTTCCGCCAGACGCACAGCCGGATTGTGGAAGATATGCTGATGAACCGCGAGATTGATCTGGCGATTGCGTCGGGCGGTTTTACCTCGCCATCGCTGGGCAGCGTGAGCGCCGGAGAAGGGCAGTACGCCAGCCTGATGGACGTTCAGTTCGCGCCGGATTTCCTCACGCTGGAGGGTTTTATTCAGCGCCCGCATTTGCTGATTTCCTCCGGGGGATTTATCGGCATGGTGGATGAAGTGCTGATGGCGAAAGGGCTGAAGCGGCAGGTGAAAGCGTCCACCACGCATTTCGCCGCGTTGCCGTATTTGCTGCTGGGCAGCGATGCGGTCGCCACGATCCCGTTGCATGCTGCACGACGGCTGGCGGCGTTCCATCCTTTACGTTTGCTGGAAACACCGCTGGAAATGCCCGCTTATGCGGTGAATCTTGGCTGGCGGCGCGACGGCCTGCGGGACCCGGCTATCGCGCAAATGAAAGAAGTGGTGAGCCGGATCCTCAGGCAGTTCGACTGGCAGGCATCTTAGCCGGTTAAGGCCGATTTCCGGCGAAAAATCTCCAGCCAGGCCGGTCGGCAGAACATCACCAGATTCCCCAGCAGGATCAGCACCAGCCCGATGACGGCGTTGGTATGCCACTGATAACCCTCATAGAACGTGGAAACTGTCAGTGCGACCAGCGGAAACAGCAGCGTGCTGTAAGCCGCCTGACTCGCGCCGATGCGTCCGACCAGCGTGAAATACATGCCAAAGGCCAGCACCGAGCCAAATACCGAAAGGTAAACCAGCGAACCGATGTATTGCGGCCTCAGGTCGATGGTGAAGGACGCGCCCTGAACCAGACTCAGCGCACCCATCACCGCCGTACCGTAAAACATCGCGTAGGTATTAGTGGAAAGTACGTCCAGACCGTGGCGCTGATGGCGCGAGCTGATCATATTACCGAGCGAGAAGCCGTAAGTGCCGAGCAGGCTGAGGCCGATGCCTTTGAGTAATTCCGGTGCGATATGAGCTGCGCTCAGGTCGTGCCAGAACAGGGTCACAATGCCCGCCAGCCCGAGAAGGGAGGCGGGAATGACCGCCGGAGCCAGTTTCTGGCGAAAGAACAGCATCCCGTTGAAGGCGTTAAATAATACCGCCATCGAGAAAATGACCGATTCCAGCCCGCTGGTGATGTACGCGGCGGCGTGGTAGAAACAGTAAAAGTTGAAGCAAAAAACACAGCATCCCTGCACCATGCAAAACAGATGATCTTTCAGCGCCAGACGGCGTAAACGGCGCGCGGCCAGCAGCGCCACCAGCATAATCACGGCGGAAAGCAGGAAGCGGTAAAAAATCGAAACCGTCACCGGCACAGTGCCCTGTTGCAGGTAAATAGCAAACCAGGTGGTGCCCCAGATAATAATCACCGAGATATACAAAAACACATTCATGGACTTCTCTCACGCAAAGTATTGATTGAACGAGATTCTGACGAAATACGGCGAGGCGGGATTTCAGCGGCTTGCGGTGAGTTGCATATTCTTGCGCATTTTTTGCGGTTCAGTGGCAGCAAAATCTGGCTCAACCTGTGCCTGAAAACGTAAACTGAATCTCCTCTTTCCTCCACACGGTGCACATCATGGCGAAGGTTTATCAGGCTTTCGAAACGCTGCGTAAGCACAAAGCGGTTCTGCACGACAGTGTGGCGCTGGGCGGCGGCATTCAGCTGGCGGCCTGGTCGAACAAAAACGACATCGTGACGCAGGAAAGCCCGGACCATCACACGCTGAGTCTTTACGTCGCCGACGGTTATGAGTGTTATCACAAAACCCGCGGCGGCTGGCGTAACGGCGGCGGGCCGGACCGTTTTTGCCTGATGCCAAAACACAGTATGTCGAGCTGGGATGTGCGCGACGATTTGTCGTTTGTGCATCTGTATTGTTCTGACGATCATCTGCGACATCTGGTGGAGCAAACGTGGGATCGCAGCCCGGCGTCGATTCAGGTGGAAGAGCGCACGTTTGAGGAAGATCCGCAGATTACGTTGCTGTATCGCCACTTTTTGCTCAGCAGCCAGTGGCAGGAAAACAGCAATCAGCTGATGCTGAGCAGTGCGGCAAATCTGCTGATGGCGCATCTGGTCAAAAATTACACCCATCTGCAATGGGCGCTGCCGGTAGTGCGCGGCGGACTCGCGCCGTACATTCTCAACCGTGTAAAAGACTATATCCACGCGCATCTGGCGGAGCCGTTATTGCTGCCGGAACTGGCGCGGCTGGCGGAACTCAGCGAGTTTCATTTTGCCCGCATGTTCAAGCTCAGCATGGGCATGGCGCCGCACCAGTATGTGATGAATGCGCGGCTGATTCAGGCGGAAAATCTGTTAAAGAACAGTACACTGGACATCACTTCCATTGCGCTGGAATGCGGATTCAGCTCCGCCAGCCATTTCAGTAACCGCTTTAAATCGGTGCGCGGTTTGACGCCTTCGGCGCTGCGCAGCGGCATTATTGTCTGATTTCCTTTTCCGGCTAAAAACCCCTCTTTCCGACCGAACAATTCCAATGCTAAGTTAATGGCCATCGGAACAAATCAGAAAAACTCAAAGGAAAATTATGCTGACTCAGGCACCCGTTCTTGAAACCGAACGTTTGATTTTGCGCGGCCATCGCGTGGAAGATTTCGACGATATCGCCGCGCAGTGGGCCGATCCGGCCGTTGTGAAATATATCGGCGGCATGCCGTCCACCCGCGAGGCCAGCTGGAGCCGTTTGCTGCGTTATCCCGGCCACTGGCAGATGCTCGGTTTTGGCTACTGGATTGTGTTTGAAAAGCACAACGGTGCGGAAGGGGCGTTTGTCGGGGAAATTGGTCTGGCAGATTATCAGCGCGATATCACGCCATCGCTGAACGGTATGGCGGAAATGGGCTGGGTGGTTTCGCCAAAATTTCACGGCAAAGGCTATGCTTCTGAGGCCGCGCAGGCGGTACTGAACTGGGCCGGTTCCAGTCTTGATCGCCAGCTGTGCTGCATTATCGAGCCGGAACATCAGGCGTCAATCCGGCTGGCGGAGAAGTGCGGTTTTGTCGCGCAAACGGACACGACATATCACGGTGCAAAAACGCGGATTTTTATCCGCCGTTAATCGTTTCCACATTGAGGGGAAGTCATGCTGAAAATTCTGGGTAAATCGCCGTCAATCAATGTGCGTAAAGTCTTGTGGACCTGCTTTGAGCTGGGGCTGGAATTCGAACAGGAGCAGTTTGGCTCGGGATTTCAGTCCACGCAGACACCGGAATTTAAAGCGCTGAACCCGAATGCGATGGTGCCGGTGGTGCTCGACGGTGAGTTTGTGTTGTGGGAATCCAACGTGATTTGCCGTTATCTGGCTGCGCGGGAAGGGCGTGAGGATTTGCTGTCGTCCGACCCGAAGCGCCGTGCGCTGACGGAACAGTGGATGGACTGGCAGGCGGGCGAGCTGAATAATTCGTGGCGTTATGCGTTTCCGGCGCTGGCGCGCAACAGCCCGCAGCATCAGGATCCGGCACTGATTGATGCCGGTGTCAGCGAGTGGAACCGCCACATGCAAATGCTCGAAGAACAATTGCAGCGCAGCGGTGATTACGTGCTGGGTGATAATTTTACGCTGGCAGATATTCCGCTCGGGCTGGCGGTAAACCGCTGGTCGATGACGCCGATGTCGCGCCCGGCTTTGCCTGCGGTGGCCGCCTATTATGACCGTTTAAACCAGCGTGAAGGTTTCCGGCTTTATGGAAGAAACGGCCTGGTCTGAACCGCTCACACCATGAAAAATACGACGCCGCAATGTCCTTCGCGGCGTCGTTGTATTTTAAACCGTCCCCTTTATCTTTCGGGCAGAGATAAAAGATAAAGGGCCGTTTGATGACTCAAACAGACGCATCGGTTTATTTAAAATCAACCCTCATCAGTTCAGATATTGTCTGACCGCGGGTGGAAGAAACACATTTATCAATATAACTTTTGAAGGCGGCGGGTTTAGGAATGCCCATATTCAGCAAACGCGAATTATCAAACTTCACATTTAATTGCGCAAAGCCGCCGTAAAGTTTAATCGCACGCAAAATTATCTTGTCATTACACGGGCCGAGCACGTCTTTAAACTGTTTACGGATCCCGGTAAATTCCTGATAACTGATCTGCTGATATTCACTGATTATGCGCGATGTATTATTGGCTTTTGCCACAGATGTATCTATTTCATGGAATGGCGTACACATTTCTTCACCGGAAGAAATATGATAGAAACTGTGGTTCAGTTCAGCCGCAAGGCACAATTTCACCAGCACCATGGCGCAATAATCAACCGGAATAACATCTACCTGATCGTCGAGCGTACAGGTAAATTTCTTCAGTTTAATCGCCATCATGAAGACCCAGAAAATGCTGCTCGACGGCTGACAGCCATACTGCGTGTGACCCACAATGATTGACGGACGGGCGACCACAAACGGCAGGTTCGGGCATTCAGTGCGAACCAGGTTTTCGATGGCACGCTTGGAAGCCGTGTACTGCACCAGATCTTCGTTGTGTTCGTTGTCCGGCATACCTTCGTAGAAGACGCTGTCTTTGTCCGGCATGGACGCCATCGCGGTGCCGACGTGGACAAAGCGTTGCAGGCCTTTGACCTGCGCCATACGTTTGGCGAAAATCAGTGAACCTTCAACGTTGACTCGCCACATCGCCGGATTATTACCGAATGACGCAATCGCAGCGCAATTAATAACATGCGTGACATTATCCAGGCGCGGATCCTGAATAAAGTTCTCAGGTTCAGAAAGGTCGCCGGTTAATATTGATTGCTCATTAATTGCGGCAAGTTGTTCATCCGACAATTCAAACTTTCTCAAATTATCGATAATTCTGGCGAGTCCCGTCGCATTATCGTCAGCCCTGACTAAAAGTAATAATTGGTTTTTAGAACTTAATTGTTGACGAAGAATATATTCAACAACCGCTCCGCCCACGAAACCTGTAGCGCCGGTAATTAAAATGGTGTTCATAACGATGACCTGCAACGGGAAATTAACGGCACAGTATCACCCCTATTCTAAACGGAACGTATACCAGATTTTGCCGCAAGTAAACGCAACCTCAACAGCACGAAAAGCTTAAAATATTAAAAAAGTTCCGTTGTCATGAAAATTAAATAATCGGGCATCATTACTTACAATGGGAAATAATTATCAGGTGTGAATAAAATAATTAAGTCAAATTAACGCGGGGTGTTTATGCGATATCGGCGGGCGCCGGAGGGCATTTTCATCGCAGAATGAGAAGAACCTGTGCGCAGAAAGTATCCACTCCTGCGCCACTACGTTAAACTGTAGCCTTGAGTATAGTGAGAAAGAAGGATTAAGAAAGGATGACGCGAACGGCGTGTCTGGTGTGTAATGCAGGGAATATTGCGCAGGTCATTCCCTCATGCGCTGAAATAAGGTACAAGGCTGCATGAAAATCCCAAATAGAATCCAACCTCTGGTGGATGACGGCCTGATCGACGATGTGGTCCGTCGTTTGAAGAGTGGCAAAGAAGCCGACGTGTACACCGTTTTATGCGGTGAAGAGATTCGTTGCGCCAAAGTTTATAAAGAAGCCACACAGCGTAGCTTCAAGCAGGCCGTGCAGTATCAGGAAGGCCGAAAAGTCCGGAACACCCGCAACGCGCGTGCGATGCAAAAAGGGTCAAAGTTCGGGCGCAAGCAGCAGGAAGAATCCTGGCAAACGGCAGAAGTGGATGCGCTGTTCCGTCTGGCAAACGCCGGGGTACGCGTGCCGCAGCCTTACATTTGTCTGGATGGCGTGTTGCTGATGGAGCTTATCACTGACGCTGACGGCGTGGTCGCGCCGCGTCTGAGCGACGTTATCCTGACCGAAAAAGAAGCCGTGGCGGATTTCGAAACCATGATCCGCAATATCGTGCGCATGCTGTGCGCGGGTATCGTTCACGGGGATTTGTCAGAGTTTAACGTGCTGATGGATGCCGACGGGCCGGTGATTATCGATCTGCCGCAGGCCGTGGACGCCGCTGCGAACAATCATGCCGAATCGATGTTTGAGCGCGATGTGAATAACATGACCGAATATTATGGTCAGTTCGCGCCGCAGCTGCTGGAAACGCGTTATGCGAAAGAAATCTGGGCGTTATATGAAGACGGCAAACTGACGCCGGAAACGCCTCTGACCGGTCAGTTCGCCGAAGATACGCATAAAGCGGATGTGGATTCCCTGCTCGATGAAATCATCGCCGCTGAAGATGAATATTACGATCGTCAGCGCGCAATGAAAGAACGGGATATGGACCACTAACCGGCGGTTATTCCTGCATCACCGAATGTTTTCCGCAAAAACCGGCATTCTGCAAAATGTGCTGGCCGGTTTCTGAAAGAATAAATTCTGCCAGCGGTTTGCCCTTTTCTGTACACGTCGCGAGCGCATAGCGCGCCCGCACGTTGTAATCTGCCGGAACGTTGAACACTTCCAGCGCATCATTTTCCCGTAACAACGCCGCGTAGCTGGTGTAGCCGATAAAGACATCGGCCTGACCGCTGCAAATCAGCCATTCTGCCGCCAGTTTGCCCTCCGGGACTTTGGCCGATTTCGCGCCACCGACCAGCCGCAGCGCTTTATTACGCAAAGCCTCGCCCGCGCCCGGATGACGCCGCTCAATCAGCTCAAACATCTGCCAGGTGTAATCGCCGGAAGGATCGCTTTGCGGCGTCGAGGTCGCCAGACGAAAACGCGAGTCGAGCAACACATTCAGCCAGTTCAGTTTTTCCAGCTCCGGCCCTTTGCGCGCCGTCACGCACAGGCTGTTTCCGCAGAAAACGTCCACTTCCAGCGCCTTGCCGTGTTGCTGCAACGCCAGCGGATGCGCGGTATTGGCCGAGGCGAATAAGTCGACTTTTTCGCCCTGTTCAATTCTTTCGCGCAGCAGCCCGGCGGGGCCGAATTCGGTCACCACCTTGCCGCCGGTTTTATCCTGAAAAGCCTCACACAGCGGTGCCCATGCGCGGCGCAGGCTACCTGCGGCCAGCACTTTGATCGAGTTTGTCATCAGAGCTCCTTGTCACATTACCCCAAAAAAGTACGGCACCGGGATGAGGTTATTTCCCCGCGTGCGTCGCTTCTGCGGCAGGTTTGAAGTCTGTCCGGTAGAAGCGCTGATAATAAGCGTCAGCCTGTTTTTGCATATCGATGTCAGCGAATTTTTGCGGATACAGTTTTTTCGCCATCCACAATTCACCAATCGCCAGCGCTTCAGGCATCGGGTAGCCCCAGGCTTTGGCGTATTCCGGCATCAGATAAACGCGGTGATTTTTGACCGCATCAATGCTCTGCCATTTCGGGTCATGGTTGATCTGACCGACGACTTCCGGATACCTGTCCTGCACGAAGATCACCTGCGGATCCCAGGCAATCACCTGCTCCAGCGAAACCTGTTTGTAGCCTTTTACGGTCGCGGCGGCCACGTTGAGCGCGCCGGCATGGGACATCATCAGTCCGGTATATTTGCCGGAACCGTAAGTGGTCAGGTCAGGATTGGCCATATAAGTGCGAATGCGCTGGTCAGCCGGAACGCTTTTCAGCCGCGTGCCGGTTAACTGGCGCTGAGCAAAAGTATAGTCGATCAATGACTGCGCCTGTTTCTGGCGGTTGACCACTTCCCCGATCAGCTGGATCCCTTTCTTCAAACCTTCGGTATACGCCTGATCTTCATCCGGCAGCACCGGATTCATCTTATGTTCCTCACCTTTCGGATCATCACGCAAAGAAACGGCGACGACCGCAATGCCGGTCTGGCTGATCTGGTCGATCATTTCCTGCGGCGCATAGTTGGTGACGAATACCACCTGCGGATGCAGGGCGACTACGCTTTCCAGGTTCACGCTGGTTAAATCGCCTACTACCGGCGTTTTTTCCAGAGATGGCGCGAGGCGAACATAACCGCTGCCCAACTGCTGTTGCCAGTTGTTGAGCACGCCGACGATATCTGAGGTCGCATCAAGCTGAACCAGAAGATTGAGCGTCTGGTGTTGCAGCACAACCACGCGGTCAACCTGATCGGGGATCGTCACCTGACGCCCGAGCTGGTCGGTGATCTGACGTGAGGCCAGAGCGGATTGCGACGAGAAGCTCAGGGCAAGGCCGAGCAGTAAAGCGGATGGCAGTAATTGGGATGAAAATGCGCGCACGAAGGAATTCCTCTGTTTTCGTTGTGCAGAGGATTATATAGCGTTAATAAAGAACTGAATATGACCACAGACAAAGCCGCTTTCAGAAACGGCTTTATCTGTTTTATGGTGCTATTTACGTCCGTCGAGCAGCATACGCACCGCCAGCCCGCCGAGCACCGCGCCCATAAACCAGCGCTGAAGCACCATCCACAACGGTCGACCGGCCAGAAACAGGGCGATATATCCCGCCGACAGCGCGATCAGGGCATTGAAGGTAAAACTGACGATGATTTGCGTGATGCCCAGCACCAGAGATTGTGTGAGGACGTGGCCTTGCTCTGGAACGATAAATTGCGGCAATAAAGTCAGATACAACACCGCGGCTTTCGGATTCAGTAAATTGGTCACCAGCCCCATGGTAAACAGCTTTCTGTTGCTGTCGCGCGGCAAATCTTTGACCTGAAACGGCGATCGCCCGCCGGGTTTCACCGCCTGCCACGCCATATACAGCAAGTACGCCGCACCGCCGATCCGCAGGGCGTCATAAGCAAACGGCACCGCCATCAGCAGCGCGGTAATGCCGAGCGCGGCAAACAACATGTAAAACAGAAAACCCAGCACCACGCCGCCAAGGGAGATCAGCCCGGCTTTCGGGCCCTGACACAGCGATCGCGAAATCAGGTAAATCATGTTCGGGCCGGGCGTTAACACGAGACCAACACAAATCAGTAAGAAGGGGATCCAATGGGCGGCATCTGGCATGGTTTTCTCCGGCATCACGCTGAAAAGTTAAGCACACAGATATAGAAGGTTTTACGCTGTTTTGGCAAGCGGCAGGTTGTCATTTTTTATTCATCAATTCCGGTGCATTCTATGACCGCGTATTTTTTCTTCAGACTGAAAAATCAGGATTTATGATGACTCACACTACGATGTCCGCAAAGCTGGCGTTAGCCAGCCAGATTGCGGCTCAGGCGGCAGAACTGGCGCTGGGTTTTTTCAACCGCCGGGACAGTATCGAAGTCAGCAGTAAACGGACGCAGGATTTTGTTTCGGAAGCCGACGTGGCGGTAGAGCAGTTTATCCGCGCGCAGCTGGCGCAGCATTTTCCGCAGGACGCGATTATCGGCGAAGAACTGGGCGGCGTGCTGACGGATGCGGCCTGCTGGGTGATTGATCCGATCGACGGTACGTCGAATTTCCTGCGCGGTTCGCCGTTGTGGGGCGTTTCGCTCGGGCTGGTCGAACAGAAAAAACCGGTGATTGGCGTGGTTGCGCTGCCGGTGCTGAATGAACTTTTTGCCGCAGAATCCGGAAAGGGCATTTTCCATAACGGCAAACCTTTCCGCCGCGACGACCGTTTTGGCGATGTCCAGATCGTGTCGCTGGGCGACAGTTCGGATGACAAACTGGATGAGGCGTCGGCGTTTTATCAGGGGCTGCGCGCGGCAGAATGGTCGGTGCATTGTTATCGTTGCACCACCGTCGGCATGGTGTTTGCCGCCAAAGGGATTATCGACGGGCATCTGCAACGCCGCACCACGCTGTGGGATATCGCCGGCGGCGCGGTGATATGTCAGGAAGCCGGGCTGGAAACCGTGGTGAATTTCACTCAGTTGCCGGACGGCACCGATAATTACCGCCACATGTCCGTGGCCGCCGGAACGGCAAATCTGCTGTCCGTGGTTCAGCCGTTATGGCCGGATTTCTCCCCGAAATAACCTTCTGGCGTTATTCTCAGCATAAATGAGCGTAACGCCAAAAATGCCTGCCACATCAAGTTTTCAGCCCCTGCGGGTAACACGAAAAATTCGTCCGGTAACCCCTGAATTACATTTTGAAAGTCAGTGTTTAACAAACTGAAATATAGTTTCATTTATCCTAAAGTTATCCCTTCACTTGCCGTTATCAAAGTTTCAAGTCACTGAATTAACGAAGTGTCCGAATGAAAAAAATAACCAATCTCTCTGTCCTGACGCGTTTACTGGGTGCGTTCGCACTCGTTCTGGGTCTGATGTTGATCCTCGCGGCGATGTCCGCCTGGCTGCTCAACAGCAGCAATCAGCAAATTGAAAGCTACCGCGCCTACCGGCTTCCCGGCGTTCAGTACCCGCTGGTAATGCGCGGCACGCTGGCCGAACTGCGTCTGCAACAGGTGCAGTACATTGCCTCACCGCAGGGTGCGCCGCGCGACGGCCACCGGGGTGAAATCATGCAGGCCGTGGCGACGTTCAAAGAAGCCGAAAGCGCCTATCAGAAGCTGGACAGCGGCGGCAGTAAATCCGCGCTGTTTACGCAAATCGTGAATAACTTTGCGCAGTTCTCGCTGGCGAACGATGCCGTGATTGCTGCCGTTGAGCGCAACGATATTGCGCAGGCGACGCAAATCAGCGGCGATAACTCACGTAAATACCGCACGCAGCTGATGGCCGATCTGGCGACGCTGGTCAGCGACGAGCTGGCGAACAGCGAAAAGGCCGCCGCGCAGGCCCGCAACAGTTATCACAATGCCAGCATGATGTTCCTGGCGCTGGTGGGATTTGCTTTCCTGGTGTCGCTGGCGATGGCGTTACTGCTGGCGCGTAATCTGGTGAAACAGCTCGGCGGCGAACCGGCATATGCGGCGTCGATCATGCGTGAAATCGCCGCCGGAAATCTGGCGGCGAAAATTGAGCTGAAACCCGGCGATACCGGCAGCCTGCTGGCCTCGCTGGAAGGCATGAATCAGCAGCTTAATAAAACCATTAATCAGATTATGGAAGGCAGCGAATCCATCAATCATGCGGCGAGTGAGATCGAGCAGGGCAATATTGATTTGTCGCAGCGCACGGAAGAGCAGGCGGCGTCGCTGGTGCAGACCAGTTCAAACATGCAAAACCTGACGACGACCGTCAGTCAGAATGCCGAAAACGCCCGCGAAGCCAGTGCGCTGGCGCATGAAACGTCGAAAACGGCCTCGCAGGGCGGCGCGATAGTGACCGGTATGCAGGCGCATATGCGCGATGTTTCCGGCAGTTCCCGAGAGATTATCAACATTATCAGCGTGATTGAGGGCATCGCGTTTCAGACCAACCTGCTGGCGCTGAATGCCGCCGTGGAAGCCGCGCGCGCCGGGACGCAGGGGAAAGGGTTTGCCGTGGTCGCCAGCGAAGTGCGCGTGCTGGCGCAAAAAAGCGGGCAGGCGGCGAAAGAAATAAAAGACCTGATCCAGGGGACGGTCAGCAAAATCGCTGAAGGGTCGCAGCAGGCAGATCGCGCGAGTAAAGCGATGCAGGAAATTGTCAGCTCGGTGAATAAAGTCGCCGGTATCGTCAGTGAAATTTCAACCGCGAGTTCGGAGCAGCATACCGGCATTCATGAAGTGGGAATTGCGGTCGATCAGATGGATCAGGTCACGCAGCAGAATGCGGCGCTGGTTGAACAGGCCGCTGCCGCCGCGCAATCCCTGACGGAACAGAGCATCGAGTTGCGCAATGCCGTGCGTTATTTCCGCACGGCGGCGCTTCAGGGCTGAACGTCAGGGCAGAACACCCTCAGACTTTATCGATGATATTCAGCTGAGGTTCCCAGTCAGAATCGGGATGCTGGGCAATCTGTTGTGGTGTCATCGGACGCCCCAGCAGATAGCCCTGTAAGGTGTCGCAGCCCAGCTGCGTCAGGAAATCCTGCTGCTGGATGGTTTCCACGCCTTCGGCCACGACCTTCAGATTCAGCGTCTGGCCCAGCGCAATAATCGCCGACACAATGCTGGCATCTTCACTTCCGGCAATCAGATCGTTAATAAACGCGCCGTCGATTTTCAGCTCGCTGGCGGGAAGACGTTTCAGATACAGCAGGCTGGAATAGCCGGTACCGAAATCATCAATAGACGCTTTGACGCCGAATTTGGTCAGGCGCTCGAGGATTTCCACGCTGACATCCGGGTTGCGCATCGCCGTCGTTTCGGTGACTTCCAGCGTCAGCATTTCCGGCGGGATCTGATGACGCTCAACGGTATCAATCACCATTTCCACCAGACTAGCCTGCTCAAATTGCAGGGTAGAAAGGTTCACGGCGACGGTCCAGTTTGTGTGTCCGGCAAGATGCCATTCACGCAGCTGGCGGCACGCTTCGTTCAGCACCCATTCGCCAATCGGAATGATCAGACCGGTTTTTTCCGCCAGCGGCAGGAAGACATCCGGGCTGAGCGTGGTGCCGTTGCGCTCCCAGCGCAGCAGAGCTTCGAACCCGCTGACCGGCCCGTAAGGCGCTATAAATTTCGGCTGATAGTGCAAACGCAACTCGTGGTGTTCAATTGCCAGACGCAAATCATTGAGCATCTGTAACTGATTTTGCGCGTTGGCGTTCATCGACGGCTGGAAGAAACTGTGCCCGTTGCGGCCCGAATTCTTGGTGTGGTACATCGCCGCATCGGCATTGAGCATCAGTTCGCGCTCGTTTTCGCCGTCGCCCGGATACACCGCAATACCGACGCTGGCGGACACCAGCAGCTCGTAGCGGGAAACGTAAAACGGACGCGCAATCAGATGCACCAGCCGGTCGGCGAGCTGCGAGGCGTCGGTCGGTTCGGTGATTTCCACCAGCAGGATAAATTCATCGCCGCCCAGACGCGCCAGCGTATCTGTCGCTCGCAGCTGGGATTGCAGACGTTCCGTCACCGAGATCAGCAACTGGTCGCCGATATGGTGGCCGAACGCGTCATTGACCGCTTTAAAACCGTCGAGATCGAGAAACAGCACGGCAAACTGAGATTCACCGCGCGATGCTTTCTGAAATGCCTGGCCGAGACGGTCTTCCAGCAACAAACGGTTTGGCAGGCGGGTGAGATTGTCGTGCAGCGCCAGCTGCGTCAGTTCGCGGTTTGCCTGCGCCAGCGACGACGCCAGAATGGAGGTGCGCGCCTGCATACGGCCATCGAGAATCGAAATAATGAGCGTGATTGCCAGAATCGCCAGCGTTACCACGATCACCAGCAGCGCCAGCCAGTTGTTATCGACGCCGCTGAACGCCGCCATACTGTGGCTGTCCGTCGGGAATTGTGCCGCCGCCATGCCGATGTAATGCATGCCGACAATCGCCGTGCCCATAATCACCGCCGCGCTGATGCGCAACAGCCGGACGTTCGGGGATTGCTGACGAAGATGGAACGCCATCCACAGCGCCGCGCCCGAGGCGATAATTGCCACAGCAACGGACAGCGCAACCCACCAGTAATCGTAAACAATCGGCGGCATCATCAGCATCGCTGCCATACCGGTGTAATGCATGGCGGAAATCCCGCCGCCCATCAGCAATGCCCCGGCCAGCAAACGCCCGGTCGGTAAATGCGGCAGGCAAACCAGCCACAGCGCAAAGGCGGAAGAGATAATGGCAATAAACATGGAAAGCAGCGTAATAACCGGGTCGTAACCCATTGGCATGGCAGAATTAAAGGCCAGCATGCCGATAAAATGCATGGACCAGATACCGATGCCCATCGCAATGGCGCCCCCGCTCAACCAGAGACGGGAAGCCTTTCCCTCTGTCGTGGCAACCCGGCCAGCCATATCAAGCGCGGTATAAGAGGCAAGCATTGCAACAATGAACGAAAACATGACAAGCACATTGTTGTAATTACTGGAAAACATGTAAGGCTCCACACAGGCAGGGGGTCTATTTTTAGATTCGGCGATAATGGCATTAAGATTTATTAAAGGCGAATGAAGTTACGATAATTTTTTTCGTGTAATTAAGATTAATCCGTAAGTGATTTTAATCAAATGAAAATAATTTCGGCATAATCTCCCCGCTAATAAACCTGAGAAACATCATGGTTTTTAAATGAATATGATCCGGCTATTCAGGCCTTGTCTATAGTTAACAAATAATTAAATGAAACAGGGCGGAAGGTATTTATGATCACAGTGCATCATTTGGATAATTCACGTTCGCAGCGAATCTTATGGATGCTTGAAGAACTGAGCGTCCCGTATGAAATTCAGCATTATCAGCGGGATAAAAAGTCGATGCTGGCGCCTGCTGCGCTGAAAAAAGTACATCCTCTGGGCAAGTCGCCGGTGCTGGAAGATAAGGGGCTGATCCTCGCGGAGTCCGGCGCCATCATTGAATACTTGCAGGAAGTTTATGATGAAGACAGCGCGCTGAAACCGTCGGCCTTCGCTGAGCGTCAGCAATACCGTTACTGGATGCATTATGCGGAAGGTTCGCTGATGCCGTTGCTGGTGATGAAACTGATTTTCAGCCGCTTAGGCAAACAGCCGATGCCGTGGCTTATCCGTCCGCTCGCAGGCGCAATCGGGCAGGGCGTGCAGAAAAACTATCTGGATAAACAAATTTATACCCACATGGATTATCTGGAGAAACATCTTGCCACCCATCCTTATTTCGCCGGGTATCAGTTCAGCGCGGCGGATATTCAGATGAGCTTCCCGATAGAAGCCATAAATGCCCGCGCCGGACTGGGACAATACCCACACTTAAATGCATGGTTATCAAATGTGACTGCGCGTCCGGCTTATCAGAAGGCGCTGGAAAACGGCGGACCTTTCACGATATTGCGTTAAGTTGGCGGTTATTTTGTTGCGCTCATGACGACATTCGCTCTTCGTCCGGGCGCAACAAAATAAACCTGAGAAATAATCCTGTTCTTGTCCGTTTTGCTTTTGCCGTTCACCGCCGCCAAAAACGCTGATGCGCAACCGATACCGCACAGCAAATCGCCAGCCGGCTGAATTTACATCACAACCGCGTTTTTATTGACCGGACAACGGTAAATTGTCGTCGATCGTAGTTGAAATGTGGGGTTTAAAGGCCGGATAATCGTTTGCTTAATTTTTCAGGCCCGCCATACGCGATGTGAGTTAAACGTTTGCCTTGTAGATCTGACGCTGATTTCGGCGGTTTCAGGCTACGGGTAAGGAAGCGAACGTGCAGAAACGATTTCATAATGACCACGCCGGCTAATCAGTAAAGACATTCAGAGGATTTTCCATGTCGAGTCAACACCCTCAGACGGGCAGCGCTGTTGCGCCAAAAGGCCCGTTTGATGCATTTTTCAAAATCAGTGCGCGTGGCAGCAACGTCCGTCAGGAAGTGATCGCCGGTTTAACGACGTTTCTGGCGATGGTTTATTCGGTGATTGTGGTGCCGTCCATGCTGGGTAAAGCCGGATTTTCGCCGAGCGCGGTGTTTGTCGCGACCTGTCTGGTTGCCGGTTTTGGCTCGCTGCTGATGGGCTTGTGGGCTAATCTGCCGCTGGCGATTGGCTGTGCGATTTCCCTGACGGCGTTCACGGCATTCAGCCTGGTACTCGGCCAGCACATCAGCGTGCCGGTGGCGTTAGGCGCGGTATTCCTGATGGGCGTGCTGTTCACGATTATCTCGGTCACCGGCATCCGGTCGTGGATTTTGCGCAACCTGCCGACCGGCGTTGCGCACGGCACCGGCATTGGTATCGGCCTGTTCCTGTTGTTAATCGCAGCCAACGGCGTCGGCCTGGTGGTGAAAAACCCGCTGGATGGTTTACCGGTCGCGTTGGGCGCATTTACCTCTTTCCCGGTGGTGATGACCTTGCTCGGTCTGGCGGTGATTTTCGGCCTTGAGAAACTGCGCGTCCCCGGCGGCATTCTGCTGGTGATTATCGCGATTTCCATTATTGGCCTGATTTTCGATCCTGCGGTGAAATATCAGGGCCTGTTCGCGATGCCTTCACTGGCGGGTGCAGACGGCAAATCGGTCATTTTCGATCTCGATATCATGGGCGCGCTGAAAGCCGCCGTGCTGCCAAGCGTTCTGGCACTGGTCATGACGGCGGTCTTTGATGCTACCGGTACCATCCGCGCCGTCGCCGGGCAGGCAAACCTGCTCGACGAAAACGGTCAGATCATCAGCGGCGGCAAAGCCCTGACGGCGGACTCCGTAAGCAGCATTTTTGCCTCTCTGGTCGGCGCGTCACCGGCAGCGGTTTACATTGAATCCGCAGCGGGTACGGCGGCAGGCGGCAAAACCGGCCTGACGGCTACCGTCGTCGGCATTCTGTTCCTGCTGATGTTGTTCCTGTCTCCGTTATCCTATCTGGTTCCGGCCTACGCGACCGCGCCAGCGCTGATGTACGTCGGCCTGCTGATGCTCAGCAACGTGACCAAACTGGATTTCAACGACTTCGTCGACGCGATGTCCGGCCTGCTGTGCGCGGTTTTCATCGTGCTGACCTGTAACATCGTCACCGGCATTATGCTGGGCTTCAGCGCGCTGGTCATTGGCCGTATCTTCTCCGGCGAATGGCGCAAGCTGAACGTCGGAACGGTGGTTATCGCCGTCGCGTTAGTGGTGTTTTATGCCGGTGGATGGGCGATCTGAATGCCAGGCCGGGCATTCGGGACGGCCATTTCTGACGGTGAAAGTTTCGGTTTTTCAATGGCGGTGAATGCCGCCATTAGCGATTTTTAAGACAGGCTGGCGTAAGTTTCGGTTTTTCATGTGCGGTTATCACAAGGCCTTTCGCGCCGAAACCGAGCAGAGAGGAAAGTGCTTTTCCTCTCTGCACTCTCCTCGCTTTTTTACTGCGCGCTGTCGCTGGCTGGCTATGTTTCAGCGACTCTGGCTAGTGCCGCAAACGCCGCCGCTGCGCGGTGCTCTCGCCTCGGGTTCGAACCTGCTCGAAAAAAGACTCTCGCCGTTTCTCACTCCTCGCTCGACGTCGTTTTGAAAGCGGCCACTGGCTTCTCTAAATTCAAATGCAGACTAGTTTTATCTTTAAGAAGGGTAAGCTGGCGCGCTCAAAATCCAGCTGAACGGAGCGGCTTCGAGACCTATGGCTCGAAGACCGAGTGAAGGCAGCACTAAGTGCCTGGATTTGCGCCACACGCTGGAGTAACAGAATACGTCCATCGACCCAGCGACAGCGCGCAGTTAAAAAAACGCAGGATTCCAAAGGGTTTCGTTTAAAACCCTTTGGGCCAGTTTGGGCGGCGAGCCCAAGGTTTTGACCTTGTCATAAACGTCACTGCGTCCCAACCGCACGCATCGATTTAAATCATGTCCTCTTTTGATCTACTATTCCCTCTGTATGTGTCAGACCCCGTCTGATTGAAATCATAAAAACAAGAGTCTAAGGAAAGCATGGAAATCTTCTTTACCATTCTGATTTTGATTCTGGTGGTGTCGCTCTCCGGTGTCGTCACCAGAATGTTGCCGTTTCAGGTTCCTCTTCCATTAATGCAGATCGCCGTCGGTGCGGTGCTGGCTGTGCCGAGTTTTGGCCTGCATGTGGATTTCGATCCGGAACTGTTTCTCGTCCTCTTCATCCCGCCGCTGCTGTTTGCTGATGGCTGGAAAACCCCGACCCGTGAATTCCTCCACCACGGGCGCGAAATTCTCGGGCTGGCGCTGGTGCTGGTGTTGCTCACCGTCGTCGGTATCGGTTATCTGATTTATATGATGGTGCCGGATATTCCGCTGGTTGCGGCGTTTGCGCTGGCGGCGGTGTTGTCACCCACCGATGCCGTGGCATTGGGCGGGATTGTGGGCAAGGGCCGCATTCCGAAGTCGATCATGGGCGTGCTCGAAGGTGAAGCGCTGATGAATGACGCCTCCGGCCTGGTGTCACTCAAATTTGCGATCGCCGTGGCGATGGGCACCATGATTTTCACCGTCGGCGGCGCGACCGTTGAGTTCCTCAAAGTCGCCATCGGCGGCCTGATGGCGGGTGTCGCGGTGACGTGGCTGTACAGTAAATCGCTGCGTATCATGAGCCGCTGGAGCGGCGATGATCCGGCGACACAAATCGTTTTCCTGTTGCTGCTGCCGTTCGCGTCTTACCTGATTGCTGAACACATCGGCGTATCGGGCATTCTGGCCGCGGTCGCCGCGGGGATGACCATCAGCCAGTCGGGCATTATCCGTAACGCGCCGCTGGCAATGCGTCTGCGCGCGAACAGCGTCTGGGCGATGCTGGAATTCGTGTTCAACGGCATGGTGTTCATCATGCTCGGTTTGCAGTTGCCGGGCATTCTGGAAAACTCGATTGATCAGGCCACGCATGATCCGTCAATCGTCACCTGGCACTTGTTTGCGGACGTCGGGATCATCTATTTTGCGCTGCTGATCCTGCGTTTCGTCTGGCTGTGGGTGATGAAAAACTTCAGCAACCGCTTCCTGAAAAAGAAACCGTTGCTGTTCGGCAGCTACAGTACGCGTGAGCTGTGGGTCGCGTCGTTTGCCGGTGTTCGCGGGGCGATTACCCTCGCCGGTGTGCTGTCGATTCCGCTGTTCCTCGCCGACGGTTCGGCCTTCCCGTCGCGTTATCAGCTGGTGTTCCTGGCGACGGGCGTGATTTTGTTCTCCCTGATTGCCGGTGTGATTGCCTTGCCGTTCCTGCTCAAAGGCGTAGTCGTGGCCGACGGAACGACGTATCGCGAAGAAGAGCGCATGGCGAAATCTGTGGCCGCAGAAGTGGCGATCGAAAGCCTGCATAAGATGGAAGAACGTCTGGCGGCGGATACCGAAGAAAACATCGATGAACAGACGCTGAAGGAAATCAGTTCCCGCGTGATAGGCACGCTGCGACGGCGGACGGCGAATCGTGATGATATGGAAACCGCGCTGAAGCTTGAAAACTTAGAGCGTCGCTTCCGTCTGACCGCGCTGCGGGCCGAGCGCGGTGAGCTTTATCATCTGCGCGCAACCCAGAAAATCAGCAATGAAACGCTGCAAAAATTGCTGCACGACCTCGATTTGCTGGAAGCGTTGCTGGTCGAAAAAGAAGTCTGACGCAATGGTTTTCCGGCGTTAATCTGCCATAAAAGGCTTCCCACGAACGTTGCGGGAAGCCTTTTTTTTCACCCGGGAACAGAGCAGTACGGCATCACTGTTTAATAAGAAAATAACTTAATAGGAAAATGTACTTTCCTCAGGCGTGACGATACTTTCGAACCACGTCAGTTCAGAGAGTTTGGTTTGGATCCACTGCTGGGAAAATGCCTCGCCCAGCGCCGCGGTTAAATACGGGCATTGCCGGAATTCATCAAGGGCGTGCTGCTGGAATAAAGGCAAAACGGGCGAGCAGGCCGCCAGATCGGCAACCGGGTCGTCCTCTATTTTTTCCAGCCCGTAAAGCATGCCCGTCAGTATAGTTGCCATCGCCAGATAAGGGTTGGCATCCGACCCCGCCAGACGGTATTCAATGCGGCGATGCGTTTCGCCTGAACAGGGAATGCGTAATGCCGCAGAGCGCTGATTAACGCCCCAGGAACTGAACAGCGGCTCATTCAGGTTTTTCCTCAATCGTCTGAATGAATTGACGTTGGGAGCCAGAATCGCCATAGAAGCGGGCATCAGGTTAAGCATGCCGGCGAGACACAGACGCATCATTTCATTAAGGTTTTTGTCGCCGGAGGCAAAAACATTATTGCCCTGTTCGTCGTTCAGGCTGATATGAAAATGCAGGCCGCTGCCTGATATCTGCGAATACGGTTTAGCCATGAAATTGGCGTTGAATCCAAACCTACGGGCGACGGTGCTGGTTAAGCGGCGAAGCGCCAGCACGCTCTCGCAGATGTCGACGACCTGCCCGGAGTGTTGCAGGTTTAACTCAAACTGACCGGCTTCCGCCTCACAAACAATGCCCGTTAAAGGCAGGTTTTGCCGCGTCGCCATCGTCTCAAGCTCTTCAATAAACGCGGTATGTTCAGACGGAACCGCTAAATGAAAACATCCGGAATTCTGAATGTGACGGTTTTGGGAGTCTTCGAGATAAAACTCAATTTCGGGCGCAATCACCGGGTATAAACCATGTTCATGGAATTTACTCAGCACGTTTGCCAGGATAACGCGCGGCTCAAGCGAATAAGGATTTCCCTGATCGTTTTTCATCGTCAGTAATATTTGTGCATTTTCAGCCGGATTATGGCCGCACGGGCGCAAAGTACCTGCGACAGGAAAACATATTCTGTCCGGCTCATTCACTGCCAGATCATCATTCAGCGTACTCTGCACTTTGCCTTCTTTGTCCATGGAATAAACGGACTGAGGAAAATATGCGCCTTTTTCCAGTGAAAGCAGCGAGGTGATATTCATTCTTTTCCCCCTGAACGAACCGTTGATATCATTAAGATAAACATCAATATGTTTTGTGTTCGGGTTCTTTGATAAATAACGTTCTGCTTCCTGACGGAAAGTACTGTTATTTCCCGGGGTCATATTTTCAAGCGTCAGCTGGCTTTCATTGGCCACTAACTTTGAAATTACCGGAGAACTGAATAAAGCAGGTGAGTGTTTTAATAATGAAGGCTTGAATGTCGGATTCATATTTTTCTTTCACGCATACCTTTCGGCGATAAATTGAGATTAATTTATGCACAGAAAAAAGGATATATCGGCAACATAAAGATTAAAGTTGCCGTCGTAAAAAAAGTATAAATACCGCGTTCAGGGTTGCGGCCAGTAATCCCGGCACAGCGCAATCCACGCCTGTGCGCTGTGGGAAAGATAACTGCTCTGATGCCAGATCAGCCCCAGCTGCCACGGCATCAGCGGCTCGAGCGGCAGCCACAGCAGCGTGTTTTTATCAAGCCGCTGACAGATAGGTTCCGGCAAAATTGCCACACCCATGCCGGTTTGTACCATGGCGGCTAAGAAATCCCACTGGCCGCTGCGGGCGGCAATTTTGGGCGTGAAACCGTGTGCCGAAAAGGCGTCCATCAGCTGGCGGTATAGCGCGAAATCTTCGTTGTAAATCAGGATGCTTTCTTCCGTCAGTTCGCTGAGGGCAATGCGTGTACGGTTCAGCCAGTGCGGCGTGCGCGGAACCACCACGCACAGCGGATGGCTGAAAAGCAGCAATGAAGCGATGGACGGCACGGCGTCAGCGGGCAGGGCGGTGAGCGCCAGATCCAGCTCACCGGAGATGACCGCCTGCTGAACGGTCAGCCCGCCAAATTCAGAAATAATCAGTTCGATCCCCGGATATTGCTGGCGGAAACTGCCGATCAGCGGCGCAATTTGGGTGCCCACCATCGGCGGAATACCCAATCGTAAATGGCCGAGCTTAAGCGTGTTAATGTCTTCCAGTTCGGCTTCGAGCTGGCGGAATTCTTCCAGGATATTCAGCCCGCGCTGGTAGAGCGCCTGACCGCTGTCGGTGAGCCGCAGGCGCCGTCCTTCGCGGATGATCAGCGTGCATTCAAGCTCTTCTTCCAGATGGCGCAGCATTTTGCTGATGGTCGGCTGCGTGACGAATAATTTTTCCGCCGCGCGGGTGAAGCTCTGCTGGCGTACCACTTCGACAAAATAGCGTAATGTGCGAACGTCCATTCACTGACTTCCCCGCTGAGATCGGTAAGTAACAAAGTATTCCAGATTGGAATCATTTTTATGATTTTAATTCATTTCTTTACCGGTTTCCTGCGAGCGTATACTGAATTTTGTCCCTTTTTCGTCCTCTGAGGTCGTTCCCATGTTGCTGGCGTTGCGCACGAAAGCGCCGTCCCTGCTGACCCGCTGTCAGATCCCCGCTCAGGTGGTGCTTTATGCGGTGTTATTTGTTATCGCCGATCGTCTTGTCACTGTGCTGCATCTGCCTTTACCGGCCAATATCGTCGGTATGCTGATGCTTTTGCTGCTGATTATGTTCCGCGTTTTGCCGCTGAACTGGGTGAAGGCGGGTTCCCGCTGGTTGCTGGCTGAAATGTTGCTGTTTTTTGTTCCGGCGGTGGTGGCTGTAGTGAATTACGCCCAGCTGCTGATGATCGAAGGCTGGAAAATCTTTGTGGTGATTGGCGTCAGTACGCTTCTGACACTCGGCGCGACGGCGGTAGTTGTCGATAAAATGTACCGCCTGGAGCAGCGTCTGGCGGCGAGGAAGGCATCGCGTGACTGATCTTCTTATCAGCGTTTTATGTTTTGTGATCACGCTCGGGCTGTATTACGCCAACAAAAAACTCTACCGCCAGCGCCGCACATTGTTGCTGATGCCGCTGGTATTTACGCCCATCGTGCTGGTGATTTTACTGGTCGTGACGCACACGTCTTATCAGGATTACATCGGCGAAACGCACTGGCTGCTGTGGCTGCTTGGCCCGTCAACCATCGCATTTGCCGTGCCGGTTTATGAAAATATGGCGGTCATCCGCCGTCACTGGTTATCGCTGAGTGCGGGCGTGGTGACGGCGATTGTGGTGGCGGTCAGCAGTTCGGTCTGGCTGGCAAAAATACTGACGTTGCCGGAAGAAGTGCAGCGCAGCCTGGCGGTGCGGTCCATCACCACGCCGTTTGCGCTGGCGGCGGCGAAGCAAATGGGCGGGCAGCCGGATCTGGTGGCGCTGTTCGTGGTGATCACCGGCGTATTCGGTATGGCGGTCGGCGACATGTTATTCCTGCGGCTTTCGGTGAAAAGCGGTCTGGCGAAAGGTGCCGGGTTTGGTGCGGCGTCGCACGGTGCGGGGACCGCGCGGGCTTATGAACTGGGCGCCGAAGAAGGCGTGGTGGCGAGTCTGGTGATGATGCTGGCGGGGGTTGTGACGGTGGTGATGGCACCGGTGATTGGGATTGTAATGTGGTGATGATCTTTTGAAAAAGATCGAAAACTTTTAATTCAAATTCAAAATTCAAATTCAAAACCGTGGGCGTCGGCCCACACCGACCAGAGACCCGGTAACGCGCGGGCCTCTGGACTCCGCGCTCTTTAACCGCGCGCTGCCGCGGGGACGAAGGACATGTTCTGGTACTCGCCGCCTGGCGCGAAAACTTGCCGCTGCGCGGTGCCTTCTCTCGGTCTTCGAGCCGCAGGTCTCGAAGCCGCTCCGTTCAGCAAGCTTTCTGATTGCGCCTCCTGAGTTTTTCGTTCCTCCTCGTCTTTATGCCCTTTTGTTTTCGCGCCCCATTTTGTAAGCAACGTTTTGTTTATTTTTTCTGCTAGAATGCCGGCGGATGTATTTTCTGTGAAGTGATTGTATATGCAGGAAAAATCTTAATAAAAAGAACATTTGGAATTTCTATAATTCATGGCAAGGATGCAAAATGATTTATCTGAACCGGGCGGCGGTTTGCGCCGGTCTTTTATGGCTGTCGGGATGCAGTACGCAGACGAATATTTCTCAGCAGGCGGCGTTGCAGCCTTCGGCCAGTAAAACGGCGTTACACATGCAGCGTATTTCAACGCTTGAGAGCAATGACGCGGTGACCATCGGCGCGGAGCAGCTTCAGCCTGGTGATATTCTGCTTTCGTCAACGACGGGCGTGACGTCCCTGGGGATCCGTTTATTCAGCCTTTCGGGCGTCAGCCATGCGTCGGTATATCTCGGGAACGGCGAAGTCGCCGAAGCGGTGGGTGAGGGCGTGCAGATTGTTTCTCTGGAACAGGCGTTGTCTCACAGTAACTCGATGGTGAGTTTGCGCCATCCGGGATTTAGCGATGAACAGCTGCAACGGTTAAGATTCTTTGCGCAAAGCAAACGCGGGAAGAAATATAACTACAAAGGCATCGTGATTATCGCGCCATATACGTTGTCCCGCCGGGTGTGTGATTTACCGGTTTTCTTTGGCAAAGGCCGCAGCCAGTGTTTTGATACGCTCGCTACCGTTCAGATTGGCGATTCGGCAGATGCGCAGGAGACATTCTTCTGTTCGCAGTTTGTGATTGAAGCATTCAATTACGCCGGTAACCCGATTACCGTTTCAAACGCATTATGGATTTCACCCGCCGATTTACTCCACATGCGTGAAGGCGATATTTCCTCGTTCACCCCCGTCCAGCCCTTGCAGTACGTCGGTCATCTGAAAAAATGGAATCTCTATAACGCCGTATTTGGGTAGAAACGCCGGAACCCACGCTTTTCAAAAATGCCCCTATGGCGCGCTCAAAATCTTGCTGATTGAGCGTTTCGAGACCTGAGTCTCGAACACCGAGTGAGGGGACCGCGCAGCGGCGAGATTTTCGCCACACGCGGGTGTCGCGGAATACGTCCGTCGTCCCCGCGACAGCGCGGAGTAAAAAAGCGGGGAGAAATCCAAAAGAGGGAAAGCACTTCCCTCTTTTGGTCGGTTTCGGCTCGAAAGGCTACGTGAGCACTGCTATTGAGAAACCGAAACTTTCACTAATCTATCTTTAGGCGGCTTAAACACCGCCAAGTGTTTAAGCGTTAATGAATAACCTGCGATAAGAACTCCCGCGTCCTCGCGGACTTAGGATTTGCGAAGAACTCCAGCGGTGGCGCTTCCTCGACGATCTCCCCGCGATCCATAAAGATCACCCGGTCGGCTACCGTTCTGGCAAAACCCATTTCATGCGTAACGCACAACATGGTCATGCCTTCTTCGGCCAGCGTGATCATGGTGTCGAGCACCTCTTTCACCATTTCCGGATCGAGCGCAGACGTCGGTTCATCAAACAGCATGATTTTCGGTTTCATGCACAGCGAACGGGCGATCGCCACGCGCTGCTGTTGTCCGCCGGAAAGCTGGCCGGGGAATTTGTTGGCATGTTCGGCGATACGCACGCGTTTAAGGTAATGCATCGCCAGTTCTTCCGCCTCTTTCTTGGGCATCTTACGCACCCAGCAAGGGGCCAGCGTGCAGTTTTGCAGCACGGTCAGATGCGGGAACAGGTTGAAGTGCTGGAATACCATTCCGACTTCGGTACGCACGCGCTCGATGTTACGCAAATCATCATTCAGCTCGGTGCCGTCAACCACAATGCGCCCCTGCTGATGCTCCTCCAGATGGTTAATGCAACGAATGGTCGTTGATTTACCGGAGCCGGAAGGGCCGCACAGGACGATACGTTCGCGCGGTTTCACGTTCAGATTGATGTCTTTCAATACGTGGAATTGTCCGTACCACTTGTTCACGTTTTCCAGCGTGATCATCATATTTTGTTTTTCAGTGACTTGATGGTCGCTCATGGTTTACCTCAGTGTGCGGATCGCCCGGTGTGAAAGCGTCTTTCCAAATGCTGGCTATAACGCGACATGCTAAAACAGAAAATCCAGTAGACGGCAGCGGCGAAGACGTAGCCTTCGGTCGACATGCCGAGCCATTCAGGATCGACGGTGGCTTGCTGGACACTGCTGAACAGGTCGAACAGGCCGATAATGATCACCAGACTGGTGTCTTTAAACAGCGCGATGATGGTGTTGACCAGACCCGGTATCACCATTTTCAGCGCCTGCGGCAGAATGACTAAACCCTGCGTTTTCCAGTAGCCGAGCGCCAGTGATTCAGCGGCTTCGGTCTGGCCTTTCGGCAGCGCCTGCAAACCGCCGCGCACCACTTCCGCGACATATGCCGACTGGAACAGCACCACACCCACCAGCGCGCGCACCAGTTTGTCGATGTTGGTTCCTTCGGTCATGAACAGCGGCAGCATCACCGAGGACATGAAGAGCACGGTAATCAGCGGCACGCCGCGCCAGAATTCGATGAAAATCACCGACAGAATACGCACGATCGGCAGACGCGAACGTCGTGCCAGCGCCAGCATAATCCCCAGCGGTAACGCACCGGCGATGCCGACTGCGGCGATGATCAGCGTCAGCGTCAGGCCGCCCCACTGGCGGGTTTCGACGAGGCTCAGACCAAAGAATCCGCCGTAAAGCATGATCCAGGTGAAAATCGGGAACAGAACAATCCAGGCCGTGATGTAACGACCGCGGCGTGGCATCGCTTTGAAGAAAATCGGTGCCAGCGTCAGCAGACCGACAATCAGGGTGACGTTAATACGCCAGCGCTGATCAAACGGATACAGCCCGTACATGAATTGCCCGAAGCGCGCGTGGATAAACACCCAGCAGGCACCGGCTTTGGTGCAGTCCGTTCGTGCGGTTCCGACCCAGTTGGCCTGGAAAATCACCCAGTTCAGCAGGGGAGGGATCACCAGCCACATCAGCCATAAACAAAACAGCGTCAGCAGGCTGTTAAACCAGCTGGAGAACAGATTTTTGCGCGCCCACAGCACGGCAGTCCCGACTGGCGTACCGGGCTTGACGGCTCTGACTCCGGGAGGAAGTGTTGTCATCGTCATGGATTTCCCTTAACGCTCGACCAGCGCAATACGCCGGTTATAAATATTCATCAGGAAGGAGATGACCAGGCTGATAATCAGGTAAACGGACATCGTGATGGCAATGGTTTCAATCGCCTGACCGGTCTGGTTGAGCACGGTACCGGCAAACAGAGACACCATATCCGGATAGCCAATCGCGGCCGCCAGAGAGGAGTTTTTCACGATATTCAGATACTGGCTGGTCAGCGGCGGAATAATCACCCGCATGGCCTGCGGTAAAATAACCTGGCGCAATGTGACCGGATTCGGCAGGCCGAGCGAACGGGCGGCTTCATGCTGACCGTGCGAAACCGACTGAATACCGGAGCGGATCACTTCCGCGATAAACGTTGAGGTGTACACGGACAGCGCCAGCGTCAGCGCGGCCAGTTCCGGAATGAGCACCATGCCGCCGCGGAAGTTAAATCCGCGCAGCGCAGGCATATCCCAGTGCAGCGCGGGCCCGAAAATCAGGTGCGCCAGCCCCGGCAGGACGATAAGCATCACTACAGCCCACGGCCAGATGCGCCAGACGCGTCCGGTGTGGATCTGACGGAAATGGTTGTAGCGTTGCAGCGCAACAATTCCGGCTATAGCCAGCAGCAGCGCGATAAGGCCTGCGAGGCTGCCCGGTGCCAGCTCCGGCGACGGCAGATACAGGCCGCGGTTACTGACGAAAATCGTGTCAAAAGCGTTCAGGCTCTGACGCGGTCCCGGCAGGTTTCGCAACACGGCGAAGTACCAGAAGAAGATTTGCAGCAGCGGGGGAATATTACGGAAAGTCTCGATGTAAACCGTCGACACTTTGCGGATCAGCCAGTTATCGGAGAGACGTCCTAACCCGATAATGAACCCGAGAATCGAAGCGAAAACGATACACAGCGCGGAAACCAGCAGCGTATTCAGCAGACCGATAACAAATACGCGTGCGTAGGTGTCGCCTTCCTGGTAGTCGATAAGATGCTGAACAATGCCGAAACCGGCACCTTTTTCAAGAAACGCAAATCCCGAGGTGATCCCTCGCGTCGTTAGATTGGTAATGGTGTTGTGGAGCAGGTAACCAAGACAGGCTACCAGCAACACCACCGCGAAAATTTGGTAAATCCAGGCTCGTACGGCTGGGTTGGTCAGCGAGAACGATCCTTTTCCGGTTGGGCGTTGCGACATATAGGGTGAACCTCAATATGCGGTAAATCCGTGGAAGTGATGCACCGGGGAACGACCGGCGCATCAACATCCTTAAAGCATTTCAATCACGGGAATATCTGACTTCAAAAACGAAGGATATTTAGCGGACAGGTGGTGCGTATTGAATCCCGCCTGCATTCCACAATGCGTTCTGGCCACGTTTGATTTTCAGCTCGCTGCCCTGACCGACGTTGCGTTCAAAGCTTTCGCCGTAGTTACCGACTTGTTTGACGATTTTCACTACCCAGTCATTTGGCACTTTCAGGTCAGCACCGTAAGTCCCGGTTTTGCCCAGCAGGTTGCTCATGTCTGGTGTGGTCGGATTAGCGGCCAGTTGCTCAACGTTTTTAGACGTCACGCCCATTTCTTCGGCGTTCAGCATGGCGAACAGTGACCAGCGCACAACGGCCAGCCAGTCTTCGTCACCACGGCGTACGACCGGGCCCAGGGGTTCTTTAGAGATAACTTCTGGCAGAACGATGAACTCGTCCGGTTTACCCAGTTTGATACGCAGTGCGTACAGCTGAGACTGGTCGGAAGCCAGGGTATCGCAACGGCCGGAGTCCAGCGCTTTCGCACTTTCGTCTGAACGGTCGAAGGTCACCGGGGTGTAGGTCATTTTGTTGGCTTTGAAGTAATCGGCTACGTTCAGCTCGGTATCCGTACCGGCTTGCAGGCAGACGGTTGCGCCATCGAGTTCTTTCGCGCTTTTCAGACCGGCTTTCTGGTGAGTCAGGAAACCGATGCCGTCGTAGTAGTTCACGCCGGCGAAGATCATTCCCATGCCCGCATCGCGGGAAGAGGTCCAGGTGGTATTACGGGACAGGATGTCCACTTCGCCAGACTGCAGGGCGGTGAAACGCTCTTTTGCGGTCAGCGGGGTGTATTTTACTTTCTCAGAATCACCAAACACGGCAGCAGCCACCGCGCGACAGACGTCAACGTCGATACCGGTGAATTTGCCTTTGGAGTCAGCGTAGGAGAAGCCTGGCAGGCCGTCGCTGATACCGCATTGAACAAATCCTTTCTTTTTAACAGCATCCAGAGTGGTACCTGCGTGAGCCTGACCAGCCAGTGTCACGAAGCTTGCTGCGGCAATCAGCGTTGAGAGCAATATTTTTTTCATAAAGCGTCCTGTGAGACAAAACTGAAAATTATTATTGTGTGAGTGCCGGAGCACCCTGTCTGTTTATGGGGCAACGCCCTCTGCACCTGTCTTTGCAAAGGGAGTGCCAACATGGAAAACGCCCGATCAATCAAGTCACCTTGAGGATTTGCTCAGTAACATTGATGGACGCTATAAAATTTATTGCCCCGTTTAGGTGCGCGGTCAATGTGAGCGCCTTAAAACGGTGCGGAATATTTCAATATTGGAGTGCAGATCGCGGTCTTTGAAGCAGGGAGAAATGCGGTGTCATATTTGGATAAAAAATGAGGCAAAACGATGAGGTAATCTCTCAGACCTAATGGCCTGAGAGATATTTTGAAATGACATTATTCAGAGAAGGGACTTTATGAGTGCAGCCACCAGCGGCGGAAGCTGACCTTTTAGTGCGGCGCGTTCCGGCTGGAACAAGGTGGCGACAAAAAACGGATGTTCCGGTAATTCAATGGCGCGAACCTCACCGTTCGAATCATGGCCGACCATTTTCAGCGGCTGAGCCTCCAGCGCAGCCTGAAACTCTGTATTGATGCCATAGCGGCAGTGGTAGCCTTCTTCCACTTCCAGCTTGCCGTAAGCGCGCGCCGGAATACTGCCCGGCACAAACGTAATTTCGCTTTTGACTTCTACCATTTCGCACGACAGCGCGCTGATGACCAGACGGCCCCCGGTGTCGGTTTCGCCGTGTCCGGCATCCTGCCAGTCCATCACATTTCGCGCGTATTCAATGATGGCGTGCTGGAATCCGCCGCAGGTTCCCAGAAACGGTTTGCGATTCTCCCGGGCAAAACGGATGGCGCTCAGCGCACCTTCGGTTGAGCGGTACGGGCTGCCGGGCACACACCAGAAGGCATCGTAATTCTCGAGGATTTCAGGGGTGATTGTGTCGGTTGCGAGCCAGTCGGCGTGGATTTCAATGCTGAAGTGTTGTGCTGCGAGGTCGATGGCAAGGGGAATGGCTTGATGGGCAGTGATCGCGGAGTGGTAGTCTCCGACCAGCGCCAGACGTACAGAGTTTTTCATCACTTCTCTCCAGGGCAGGTAAAAAGAGAGGTTACAGAAATGTCATTACGTTGTCGTTTGAAAAATTCTCATCAGGTATTTTCGCAGAACGAAAAGCATTAAAAAACCCACGCGAGGTGGGTTTGTCGGGCGCGTTTTTACATCTTCATTCGGCCTGCGTTTTACTGCCTTTAATCAGTTTACGCGCGGCGGCAATCTGCTCATTGTCCGGCGCTTTCGGCTTGGCTTTATTGAGCGCGGTGCTGAGGCCAGAACGGCCCCACAGATCGAAGCTGTCGTCATCTTTGAGGTGATCAAAGATGGAAGGTGTCGCATCGGGTTTTTTAGCCATAAAAAGAGGTATCTCGCGTTGAAGGTTTTTCAAAGAAAAAGCCCGATGCGGTGGCATCGGGCCTGATATTTTATTGCGTTTGCGGCTATCGATAAAGCGAAGGCGTTCCCGCCGGTCGCGTTTTGAAGCGGCGGTGGAGCCAGAGATACTGATCGGGCGCACGCATGATTTCTTTTTCAATCACGCGGTTCATGTAAGCCGCTGCGGCCATTTCGTCGTCAATCGGGTAATCTTCTAACTGTGGCTGAATCACCAGTTCGTAACCTTTACCGCCGGCTTTACGTACCAGAACTACGGTCACCAGCGCAGGTTTTGCCAGACGTGCCAGCATGAAAGTTCCGCTGGTCGTTGCGGCCTGATCAACGGCAAACAACGGTGCGAAGACGCTGCCGCGCGGGCCGTAATCCTGATCCGGTGCAAACCAGACGGCTTCGCCCTTTTTCAGCGCGTGAACCATACCGCGTAAATCCTTGCGATCCAGCATCGCTTTGTTCGAACGCATGCGACCCCAGGTCTGCACAAATTCCATCGCTTTATTGTTGTGCGGACGGTACATCGCCATCATCGGCTGACATAACCCCATCGCACGGCCACCAAGTTCCAGTGACATAAAGTGCACGCCGATAACCAGCACGCCTTGATTGTTTTCCTGCGCCTTTTTCAGGTTGTGCAGACCGCTGACGTCAAACCAGCGTTTAACGCGGGCGTCAGACCAGAACCAGGCCATGCCAGTTTCCAGCAAGCCCATGCCGAGAGATTCAAAGTTACTGATGATCCGGGCTTCAACCTGATTAGCAGGCAAATCCGGGAAACACAGTTGCAGGTTGCGGCGGGTAATCGACACGCGGCGTTTCAGAAAGCGCATGGACGTGCGGCCAAGCCAGATACCCAGACGGTAAAGTACCGGATAAGGAAGCTGAACCAGCAGGAACAGGACACCGAGCCCAAACCAGGTGAGCCAGTAGCGCGGATGTAAAAACGATGCACGAAAGCGAGGAGAAGTCATAAAAGCCTAATCATCTGCATAAAAAAACCGGGGTAACGCGTAACGAGATAGCTCAGTCGCGGTACGGATTGTCTGGCAAATATTGGGACAACTGGCGTTTGAAAACGTTTTGGAAACGACACAAGTTGACGCAACTTTTACTTTGTACAGACACTGTTAAAAGGCGGGATCGCGATGCTGAAGGGCTATCCGTAGGCGTTGAGCGGGGCGAATACGACTCTTAAGGTGAGTATAACATGACGGACTGTTTAACCGGAGAGGGGAGTTGTCCGATAAACGCCCTCTTTACCGTTTATTTACGTCTATTATTGGACACTTCAATGAAAAGACTGTGGAAAGAATGAACTGCATTTCGGAACGTAAAACGCGTTATTCGGAAAACTCAGCGTGCTTCATCAGGAAACACGCTGAGAGTGTCAATCAGCGGTATAACGGGTTACTCATCACGGAATAACGGCCACTGCCAAACAGCGCAATCACTATGGCCGCCATGAAGTAATACACGATGTCTTCAATTGCCCAGGCACCGACCGGTGACAGCGCAAAAGTATGGTGGATACCGACCATCAGCCACGCAACAATCATGGTGGCCGCCGCTGACAGCGCGGCAAGGCGGGTGAAAATCCCCAGCATCATCATGACCGGAGCAATCACTTCCCCGATGATCACGCCATACGCCACGAACGCCGGAATGCCGTAGCCTGCCAGCATGCCCTGAATGCCGCCGAGCCCGTCGTGTAACTTATGCCAGCCATGAAAAATCAGCAGGCCGTAGGTGATCCTCAGCAGTAAAATGGCCAGATCAGGTTTGTTCAGCGCAGTGGTAAAACGGATATAAAGTTGCTTCATCATTGTCACTCCCAGAGACGTTTTCTTGTCTCTATAAAGTAATTCCTAATCGCGAAACGAGTGGAGAATTATTCTCATTTGGGTTGATCTGGGTTAAGTTTTGAGCAAATTTGGGGCAACGTATTACATGATAAAGAGAAAACAAAAAAGGCGCTCTCCTTGCGGAAAAGCGCCTTTTCAAGACAACGACTGATTAGTATCAGTTCATGCCGTATTTTTTCAGTTTCTTACGCAGCGTACCGCGGTTGATACCCATCATCAGGGCCGCACGAGTCTGGTTGCCACGGGTGTACTGCATCACCATGTCCAACAGTGGCTGTTCAACTTCAGCCAATACCAACTCATACAGGTCATTCACGTCCTGACCATTCAATTGAGCGAAGTAGCCCTTAAGTGCTTGTTTTACCGAGTCACGCAGAGGCTTTTGAGTCACCTGGTCTTGTGAGTTTACGGTAGAAACGGTCAGTACGTCAGAATTCACGCGTTGTTCGAACATAGTTCTGTCAGCTCTTTTTTGTTACGCAAGATTTTCGAAATATGCTTCCAACGCCTCCAGCTGTTCGCTGGCATCCTCTATGGCGTTGAAGGAGCGCCGAAACTGGTCATTCGGGGCATGCTCCTGGAGATACCAGGAAACGTGCTTACGGGCGATACGGAATCCCTTGCCTTGACCATAAAAGTCGTGCAATTCCCGTACGTGCCCTATTAACAAGCGCTGAACCTCACCCATAGGCGGTGGAGGTAACAGCTCCCCTGTGTCCAGATAATGCTGGATTTCCCGGAAGATCCAGGGTCTCCCCTGAGCGGCACGTCCTATCATCAGAGCATCAGCTCCGGTGTAGTCGAGTACCGCCCTGGCTTTATGCGGGTCAGTTATGTCGCCATTCGCGATAATCGGAATGGAAACACTCTGCTTAACTGTCCGAATGCTGTCGTACTCTGCTTCTCCATTGAAGAGGCAGGCACGGGTTCGGCCATGAATAGTCAGGGCCTGAATACCACAGTCTTCAGCCAATTGGGCAATTTGTACACAGTTACGGTGTTCCGGTGCCCATCCAGTACGGATTTTCAACGTGACTGGCACATCTACCGCATTCACAACGGTAGTAAGGATTTGTTTGACCAAATCCGGATACTGCAACAATGCAGATCCTGCCAGTTTGCGGTTCACTTTCTTGGCCGGGCAGCCCATATTGATATCAATGATTTGCGCACCGCTTTCCACGTTAATTCGTGCAGCAGCCGCCATATCTTCGGGGTCACAACCGGCAATTTGCACGGCGCGGATCCCCGGTTCATCGTTATGTACCATGCGCAAACGTGACTTATCCGTACGCCACACCTCCGGATTGGAGGAGAGCATTTCAGATACTGCCATCCCAGCCCCCATCGCATGACATAAGGCACGAAATGGTCGGTCAGTGATACCGGCCATTGGGGCCGCAATCAGGCAATTTGTAAGCTGGATGTGTCCGATGCGCATGAACTAGGAATGACCATACTGATGTCCGCAAGGGCGCGTATATTACGCATTTTCGCTACGATATGAAAGGCCAAACTTTGAGCAATTTGATAAGAAATAACCTTGCCAGCGGCAAAATGCAGGATGGTTTTGTTTTTTATCTTGGTTTTACATTGAGTTATGTGACGACGGTCAAATTGTGCGCTTAGGCAAATTCCTAATATCTCTCTGAAACATCCTGTTATAACAGCGGATTCTAAGGGTTGATTTGCCGTTTTAAGCAGCAACAACCACAAAAATCCGTGATGCAGATCGTCTTTTGGTCAGAAAGTGACTTACTTTACGTTCGGATGACATCTTGTTTTCAGAAAGGATTCAGGGCCACAAAAGCCGGTTCCGTGGCCCTGATGTTCTGAAGTTTTTATTCCGCGACGATCACGCGGCCGTGAAGGCTTTGTACGGGGCGGTTATTCGCATGATGAAGAACATGCTGGAATTTCTCTAACTGTTGCTCAGAGAGCGTCAGAGGCTGTTTAATGACCAGCCAGCGAACGCCTTCTGTACAAGGTGGCGTGGTCAGCGATCCGCTAAAACGGTAATGCGTCAGGTCTTTCGGCAGTAAGCCGGACAGCGCGACGTTGCTTTTCAGCGGTACCGTTTCACCCATCTTTTCCGGCATCTGTTGCCAGATTTTTTCCAGCTCAGGATTGGCGGCGCCGGTTTCAAACATCACGGCCACCACGGCAATCTCGCCGTCTGCATCCATGTGTACGAAATGCGCTTCCATCGGGAAGGATTTGCCGTTGATGGTGTTTTCGCTTGGCGCATGGAAATGGAATTGCTGAAGCACGAACTTCTCACCATCGAGGGTAATAAAATCACCTTCCCGGACATTCACCTGCACGCTGTGACCGTTATTGACCACGTTCACCGGCGGTAAGGTGTAGCTGAGTTCCAGCGGGTGCGGATGCACTTTCATGGCGTCTTTGATATCGACGGGAGACTGCATTTTGCCCTGTTCGCAAAGATGAAAATCCGGGCTGAGTTTTGACCAGTTCTGCGGGGCTTCGTCGCCATCGTAAGACCAGTGCGGGGTTTCGCTGGCGTAAGCAGAAAATGTAAAAGCGGCCAGCACAACTGACAGTAATGCGCGTTTCATGAAATATCCCTTTCATAACATTGAGTAAAAAAACCGTGCTGATATTAAGGGTTTTAGCAGGAAGGGAACAGAGTGACAGGAGGGCGGAGAGGATTTTCGGATAAAACTAACCCTTTCTGCACAAACAGAAAGGGTTACAGGGAACAAATCAGACTTTTTTAACGCCTGTAATACGGCACCATTCTTCTTTCTCGGCAACCGTATCCAGTTCGAACTTATCACGGTAAGCGTCAGCGACGCTTTGCGCCTGGCTGGCCAGAATGCCTGAAAGCCCCAGATGACCGCCAGCAACCGGCAGCACACTGATAAGCGGGGCCAGCTCGCGCAGCGGGCCTGCCAGAATGTTTGCGACGACGACGTCGGCAGACAGGTTCTCCGGCTGGTCTTTTGGCAGATAGAGTGACAGACGCTCTGAAACGCCGTTACGTTCTGCGTTATCACGGCTGGCCTGGATCGCCTGCGGATCGATGTCGATCCCGACAACGTGTTTAGCGCCTAATTTCAGCGCGGCGATCGCCAGAATGCCGGAACCACAACCGAAGTCGATCACGGTTTTATCGGTCAGATCCAGACTGTCGAGCCATTGCAGACACATGGCGGTTGTCGGGTGCGTCCCGGTACCAAACGCCAGACCCGGATCCAGCATCACGTTAACCGCCGTCGGATCCGGCACATCGCGCCAGCTCGGACAAATCCACAGACGCTCGCCAAAACGCATCGGGTGGAAGTTATCCATCCACTCGCGTTCCCAGTCTTTGTCTTCAAGCTGTTCGATTTTATGCACAAAACCTTTGCCCAGCAGCGGCTCGTTTTCCAGCATGGCAACCACGTCTTCCATGTCGGTTTCGGCATCGTACAGGCCAATCGCGTCGGTATCGCCCCACAGCAGGGTTTCGCCTGGCAGCGGTTCAAACACCGGATTGTCGTGCGTATCCTGGAAGGTGACGGACACTGCGCCACTTTCGATAAGCGCGTCGCTCAGCGTTTCCGCGTTTTCACCGGTGGTATTAATTTTCAGTTGGATCCAAGGCATAGCCATTCTCTTCTTAACAATCTGTAAAAATCACTGCCGCCCGGTCAGGACGGCTTCATTGCGGTTTCGCGCGCCGGTGAGCCAAATTTGTTGCCGATATAAAACGCCAGCAGACTCAGCGAAAGCGACGGCACAATCGGATGCAGACCGGCGATGTGCAGGTCGATACTGGCGAGCAGGGTATAACAAACCGCGCCAACAATCATTGAGCTCAGCGCACCCGTCGCGTTCGCGCGTTCCCAATATAAACCGAGTACCAGCGGCCACAGGAAGACGGCTTCCAGCCCGCCGAAAGCCAGCAAATTCAGCCAGATAATCATTTCAGGCGGACGCCATGCGGCCAGCAGAACCAGTAAACCCAGCACAAACGTCGCCCAGCTCGAGAAGCGTTTTAGCTTACGCTCGTTCGCCAGCTGGTCCGGTTTGATGCCGAGGTATAAGTCTTTAACGATAGTCGCAGATGACTGTAAAAGCTGTGCGTTGATCGTCGACATAATGGCGGCCATCGGTGCGGCGAGGAAAATCCCGGCGGCGTAAGGCGGCAGCACGGTGATCATCAGCGTCGGGATCACCTGATCGGGAATTTTCAGATCCGGCAGCACGGCGCGTCCGAGCGCTCCGGCCAGATGCATACCGAGCATCAGGACCGCAACGACAATCGTACCGAGCACAATCCCGCGATGCACCGCTTTGCTGTCTTTGTAGGAAATACAGCGGACGGCGGTATGCGGCAGGCCGATAACCCCAAAACACACCAGTATCCAGAACGATGCCATAAACGGCAGCGAGAGAACGTCATCTCCGCCGTGAACGGAAACCAGTTTCGGGTCGATTTGTTGCAGTTTATCGATAGCGGTGTGCAGGCCACCAGCGGCGTGGATCACCGCAAACAGCAGCAAAATGGTGCCCAGCAACATCACCAGCCCTTGCATGGCATCGTTGAGCACGCTGGCACGGAAGCCGCCAAATGCGGTGTACAGCGCGATGCTGATGCCAAAAATCAGCAGACCGGTGTCGTAGGGAATTCCGGCAGCGGTTTCCAGCAAGCGGGCGCCGCCGATAAACTGCACGGTCATCGCACCCAGAAATGCCACCAGCAGGCTCAGGCTCGCCAGCCAGACCAGCAAACGACTCTGGTAGCGTGCAAACAGCATGTCATTGAGCGTAACCGCATTGTAGCGGCGTGCCAGAATTGCGAATTTCTTACCCAGAACGCCCAGCGACAGCCAAACGGCGGGCAACTGGATCATCGCCAGTAATACCCAGCCGAGGCCAAATTTGTACGCCGCACCGGGGCCGCCGATAAAGGAACTGGCGCTGATGTAGGTGGCGGTCAGGGTCATGGCAAGAACGAAGCCGCCCATGGAGCGGTTACCGAGGAAATATTCAGTCAGAAAATTGCCCTGCTGGCGGCGGGTATAGGCATATACCGACAGGCCGAAAACCAGCAGCAAATAGGCGATCAGCGGCAATAAAACTTCAATTTGCATCTTGATCCTCCAGCGGAATATCGCGGTAAATCACGCGAACCATCAGCCAGCTTAAAAGAATGAAGACCAGAGGCACCAGCAGGCAGGCCATTTCGAACCAGTGCGGCAACCCTGTAATGCCCTGTTTATCATCAGGAATATAGGCGGCGAAACACCACGCCAGCAGATAGGCAATCGTCAGCCCAAAGGCCCAGCGGGCTTCGCGGTTAGCTTGAAGAAAACGCTTATCAGTGATCATTTTCCTGTCCCCCCAAAACGTAAAAAAGGCCGGAATATCCGGCCTTGATAAGAGAGTACGCAACGGTACGGTCTTTTATTTTTCCTGCAAACCGAGTTTCTTTTCCAGATAGTGGATATTGGTTCCACCGTGCTGGAAGTTCTCGTCGTCCATGATACGCATTTGCAGTTCAATGTTGGTTTTGATGCCGTCGATGATCAGCTCAGCCAGCGCATTTTTCATGCGGGCAATGGCCACTTCACGGGTTTCGCCGTAAGTGATCAGTTTACCAATCATGGAATCGTAGTACGGAGGCACAGTGTAGCCTGCGTAAATGTGCGATTCCCAACGAACACCGAAGCCGCCTGGTGCGTGGAAGCGAGTGATTTTGCCCGGGCTTGGCAGGAAGGTGTTGGGATCTTCCGCGTTAATACGGCATTCCACCGCATGGCCTTTGACATGCACATCGCTTTGTTTGATTGAAAGAGGTTGGCCGGACGCAATGCGCAGCTGCTCTTTAATCAAATCCACACCGGTGATCATCTCGGTAACCGGATGCTCTACCTGGATACGGGTGTTCATTTCGATGAAGAAGAACTCACCGTTTTCGTACAGGAACTCGAAAGTACCCGCACCGCGGTAGCCGATATCCACACAAGCTTTGGAACAACGTTCGCCGATGAAACGACGCAGTTCTTCCGTAATGCCTGGTGCTGGCGCTTCTTCCACCACTTTCTGGTGACGGCGCTGCATGGAGCAGTCACGTTCAGCCAGATAAACGGCGTTGCCCTGACCATCTGCCAGTACCTGAATTTCCACGTGACGTGGGTTTTCCAGGTATTTTTCCATGTAAACCATGTCGTTGTTGAAAGCCGCTTTGGCTTCAGCACGGGTCATGTTGATGGACTGTTCCAGATCTTTATCGCTGCGCACAACACGCATACCACGACCACCGCCGCCGCCAGAAGCTTTGATGATGACCGGATAGCCGATGCGTTTTGCGAAGCCACGGTTTAAATCCATGTCGTCGCCCAGCGGGCCGTCAGAGCCTGGTACGCAAGGTACGCCGGCTGCTTTCATCGCGTGGATCGCAGAAACTTTGTCACCCATCAGGCGGATAGTTTCAGCTTTCGGGCCGATGAAGATAAAACCAGAACGTTCAACCTGCTCTGCGAAATCCGCATTCTCGGACAGGAAACCGTAGCCAGGGTGGATAGCCACCGCGCCAGTGATTTCCGCCGCCGCGATGATGGCAGGGATGTTCAGATAGCTTTTTACTGAAGGTGCAGGGCCGATACAGACGGTTTCGTCTGCCAGCAGCACGTGTTTCAGGTCGCGGTCAGCGGTGGAGTGCACAGCAACGGTTTTGATGCCCATTTCTTTACAGGCACGCAAAATACGCAGGGCAATTTCGCCGCGGTTCGCGATAACAATTTTATCTACCATGGTACGCCTCGTTATTCGATGACGACCAGCGGCTCGTCGAACTCAACCGGTTGGCCGCTTTCTACCAGAATTGCTTTAACAACACCGGATTTGTCTGCTTCGATTTGGTTCATCATTTTCATCGCTTCAACGATACACAGGGTATCGCCCGCGGTGACTTTCTGACCCACTTCGATGAAGGCTTTCGCGTCAGGGCTTGGCGTGCGGTAGAACGTACCCACCATTGGAGAACGAACGATGTGACCACTGATTGCAGCTGGAGCCGCTTCTACAGGCGCAGCAGCTGGCGCAACCGCAGCAGCCAGACCAGGCTGTGGTTGTGCAGGCATTGCGTAAGCCTGTTGCATCATAGGATAAGCCTGCACAGGTGCAGCACGGCTGATACGAACTGACTCTTCACCTTCAGAAATTTCCAGTTCAGAAATACCTGATTCTTCAACCAGTTCGATCAGTTTTTTAATTTTACGAATATCCATGGGTGTGATTCCGTACTCTTTTTGCGTAGAAATTAGTGGGTTTTTGACAAGCGGTTAACCGCTGCCTGTAATGCAAAGTGGTAGCCATCTGCGCCAAGTCCGCAAATAACGCCCACTGCGATGTCGGAAAGATAGGAATGATGCCGGAACGCTTCACGGGCATGTACATTCGACAGATGGATCTCGATAAACGGAATCGACACCCCCAGTAATGCATCGCGCAGCGCCACGCTGGTATGGGTAAAGGCCGCGGGATTGATCAATATAAAATCGACATTTCCGCGTGCCTGATGAATACGTTCAATCAGGACATGTTCTGCGTTCGATTGCAGATGGCTCAGTGCCACATCAGCGGCAGCAGCCTGAACTTCCAAACCTTTAACAATATCGTTGAGCGTGGTGTGTCCGTACGTTTCAGGCTCACGGGTGCCTAACAAATTCAGGTTAGGACCGTTAAGTAGCAAAATGTCAAACTTATGCGCCATTGTGAGCCTATCTCCGGCAATTAGACAAAGATTGTAGAAAATACCCTGATGTCACCGATTTGTCACCTATTTAGCGGCAAATCGACCCGTCTCTTCGGCATGAGGTCGGGCATTATAATGATATCGTGGCAATTCGCAGCTAAATACTGGTCTTATCAGCGAAGATAATCAACCCTCGTCCTGAGATTGAGAGGGGAATTACCCGAATTATGAGGGGCTGAACACAGAAAAGTTCCGGCACTTATCGCAGCCACTGGCGGAATTTTTTATAGCGAAATGCCAGCAAGATGACGGCAAGTGTTGCGTAAATGATCGGTTGTGGCGACAACACTTTCACCGACCAAAGGTAGTGGATCGGCGCAAGAATTGCGATCAGATAGATAAAGTTATGCAGCTTTTGCCAGGATGCGCCCATCTTACGCTGTGCCCAAAGTGTGGAGGTGCAGGCCAGCGCCAGCAGCAAGATCCAGCAGATAATTCCCAGCGTGAGGTACGGGCGCGAAATCAGTTCGCTGCCAAGCAGACGGATATTGCTGATGCCCAGCTCAAGGAACGAATAGCTGAGAAGATGCAGCGTTCCCCACGCAAAACACCATAAACCCAGCAAACGGCGGGTGCGGATAAGCAGTGGCTGTTTGCCGTAGCGCGCGACGGGCGTGACCAGCAGCGTCACCAGTAAAAATTTCAGAGTCATCCTACCGGTAAAATGCTGAATATCTTTCGCCGGATCGGCGCTGAACCAGCCCTGATCGACAGAAAGTACGAGCCAGAAAAACGGCAAAATGGCGGCAAGGTAGATGACCACTTTCAGCCAGGTGATATTTGCAGGGCTTAAACGACGCATAATAAAGTGGCCTTCCTTAATAGAACTTCCGTAAATCCATACCGTGATACAGCGAGGCGACCTGTTCGGCATAACCGTTGAAGAGCAGCGTCGGCTGGCGCTGAACGTCGAGCAATCCGCCTGAACCGATAAATCGTTCCGTGGCCTGCGACCAGCGCGGATGATCAACATGCGGGTTCACGTTGGCGTAAAAACCGTATTCATTGTTCGCAATCTGGTTCCAGGTCGTCGGTGGTTCGTCGTGGGTGAATTTGATGCTCACGATCGACTTAATCCCCTTGAAACCGTATTTCCACGGCACGGTCAGGCGAACAGGCGCACCGTTTTGCGGCGGCAATGCTTTGCCGTAAACGCCGACGGTCAGCATTGTCAGCGGATGCATCGCCTCATCTATACGTAATCCTTCGACATACGGATAATCCAGCCCGCCGCCGATAAACCGGTCTTTCTGCCCCGGCATATGTGCCGGATCATAAAGGGTGGTGAACGCGACATAGCGCGCATTGCTGGTCGGTTCGGCCAGTTTGAGCAGGGAACTCAGCGGGAATCCGACCCATGGCACCACCATCGACCAGGCTTCCACGCAGCGCATGCGGTAGATTCGCTCCTCCAGCGGGAAGCGCTTCATGATGTCGTCCATATCGAGTGTGAGCGGTTTAGCCACTTCACCGTCGATTTTTATCGTCCAGGGTGACGTCACGAGTTGCCCGGCATTCGCGGCCGGGTCGGCTTTATCCAGCCCGAATTCGTAGAAGTTGTTGTAGCCTTCCACTTTATCTTCCGGGGTTAACGCGAGTGAATTCTGATAGGCAGCGGGTTTGGTGAAATCCAGCGGCTTGCCCGCAGGCGCGGGCGGGCGGTCATGGCCTTTGAACCAGGAAAGAATATCTGCCTGCGCACTGGCCGGGATCGCCAGTGCGGCAGCGCTGATCCCCAGCGCCTGCAAAACTTTACGGCGATCCTGAAAGATATCCTCGGGGGTGACATCAGCTTCCGTCAGCTTGCGAAATTTGGACATTGCAGTCTCCGGTATTCATCTTATTAATGTTTTTATCGTTATGTAGACAGCATGGCGTGAAACACAGGGTTTTGCGAGACAGGCAAATAAAATAGCGATTTTTAATCCCCCGTTTTGGCGCATTTCTCCTTCCACCATAAGAATTCTAAATTGATTAACTTTTGAGTTGCTATGCTATGAATGTATGTAAATGCAACTTTCCCGGGTACAAAATGGTCAGATATTGTCGAATATCAGGCCCTGCGCCCGCCAATGCCCGTAACATTCCTTCATGTCTGTTTGGTAAATTTCTCCTGCGGGCGGGTTTTTCTGTTTTATAGTAGCGGCGTTTTTTTCGTAGCAGGCTCAGAGAATACGGGCGCTGTTTCCACCTCACCGTAGCGAGTAAGGCACAGGGATGCGATTTACTACCAGACTATCGGCACTCATTTCGATGTTAGTTGCGCTGGCAATGTTGTTAATGTTGCTCGGCGTGACGTTTAGCTTTATCTACCTCAACAAGCAAAGTACCGAGCAGCACTTACAGGCGCTGGCGACCACTTATGATCAGTCGTTACTGACTCATACCCCGGCGGAAGCCGAGCGCTGGCTGCCGCAGGCGATGCGCATGCTGGACGTCACCGATATCGAGGTAAAGCTCGATAACTCTACGGTTTATGAATATCACGAGCGCCCGGATCTGCACCGTTCGTGGGACAGCGTGATGCCGGAATATGACACGGTAGTTATCCCTCTGATGCAAAACCACGCAATGTCGCTGCGTGTTTCTTATATTGATCCCGTCAGCAGCTATATCCGCTCCATGCGTTCAACACTCGCTATCAGTCTGGCCATCGTGGTCATGCTCGCGATGTTGATGCTGAGTTTCCGCTGGTTACGTAATGAAACCGACGGTGTGGAAAAACTGGAAGATCGTGCTGTCAGGATTTTGCGCGGTGAGCGGGAAGGGCTGGCTGGCACCGTCGGCGAATGGCCGCATTCTGCCAGCAGCGCTATCGATCTCCTGTTAACTGATCTTAATGAAGCGCGCGAACAGCGCAGCCGCGTCGATACATTGATCCGCGCATACGCCCAGCAGGATGCGCAAACCGGGCTCAGCAACCGGCTGTTTTTCGACAATCAGCTGGCGACGCAGCTCGAAGAAGCGGGCGCGCATGGCGTACTGATGCTGTTGCGGCTGCCCGATTTTGACATGATGCGCGAAATCCACGGGCAGACAGTAGTGGAAGAATTACGGTCGGCGATGGTGAACCTGTTATCGACTTTTGTTATGCGACATGTGGATGCGCTGCTGGCGCGCTACTTCCACAGCGATTTTGCTGTGCTTCTTCCGCACCGCACCTTGAAAGATGCCGAAGTGATGGCCGCGCAGTTAATCAATGCGTTGGGCGTGCTGCCGACATCTTCTCTGATCGACCGCGACGCCCTGATGCACATCGGGATCACCGCGTACCGTTTCGGCCAGACGCCGGATCAGGCTATGGATATGGCCGAACAGGCAACGCGCCATGCGGCATTTCAGGGCAGCAACAGCTGGTTTATCTACGATAAAAACGTGCCGGAAAAAGGGCGTGGCAGCGTGCGCTGGCGCACTTTGCTGGAAAACACTCTGGCGCGCGGCGGCCCGCGTTTGTACCAGAAACCAGCGTTTGGCAGAGACGGAAAACTCGATCACCGCGAGATTCAGCGGCGCGTCTTTGACGGTGAACAGGAACTGCTGGCGGCCGAATTCATTCCTCTTGTCGTGCAATTCGGGTTGTCTCAGAGCTTCGATCGGGTGATGTTAAGTCAGATTATTCCGTTACTTAACAGCTGGCCGGACGAAACGTTAGCATTTCACCTGACGGTTGATTCATTATTGCAGCGCTCATTTGTTCGCTGGTTGCGTGACACGCTGCTTCAGTGCGAAAGAAAACAGCGAAACCGAATTTTGATTGAACTTGCTGAGGCAGATCTCTGTCAACATACCGACCGGCTGCGCCCTGCGATCCGTTTATTGCAAGGTTTGGGCTGTCGGCTGGCGGTTTCACAGGCCGGACTGACGGTGGTCAGCACGTCGTATCTGAAAACTTTTCCGGTGGAAAGGGTTAAGCTTCACCCCGGACTGGTGCGTGATATTGATAAAAGAGTGGAAAATCAGCTCTTTGTTCAAAGTCTGCTCAGCGCATGTGAAGGGACTCAGGCGCTGGTGTTTGCCGCCGGCATAAGGACAAAAGAAGAGTGGACCACCTTGCAGAAAAGCGGGATCCACGGCGGCCAGGGGGATTTTTTTGCCGGACCACAGCCTGTTGAACCGGTCGGTAAAAAATATTCACACAACCGCGATGTTTAAGTGACCGTTATTGGTTTATTTAACGTAGAATGAGCCAGCTTTTAACCGACACCCTTACCTGGCATCCGGTGCACGCTTTATGGCCGCAGGTGGACGGAATATGTGGGTGAAAGTGTAAGAATTTATGTGCGGTGTTGCTACTTCGCCTGGGGGCCTGCCCGAGGTAAACCGAGCCTGCGATATAGAATTATTTCGCAGTGCCATCAGCCTCAAAAAGTAACAACCAGTGAATGGCGACATCGCGGACAATTTTCACGGAAGCAGGACGTTTTTGCGCCTTGTCGCTGCTTCGCGTGGTTGGTAAAGTAGGCGGATTTTATTTTCCGCCCCCAGCTTGCAGGATTATCCTTTCGTTATGTTTAAGAAATTTCGTGGCATGTTTTCCAACGACTTGTCCATCGACCTGGGTACCGCCAATACCCTTATCTATGTAAAAGGACAAGGCATCGTGCTGAATGAGCCATCTGTTGTGGCTATTCGTCAGGATCGTGCTGGCTCACCTAAAAGCGTTGCTGCTGTAGGTCACGACGCAAAACAGATGCTGGGCCGTACTCCTGGCAATATCGCGGCTATTCGTCCGATGAAAGATGGCGTTATCGCTGACTTCTTCGTGACTGAAAAAATGCTGCAACACTTCATCAAGCAAGTTCATAGCAACAGCTTCATGCGCCCAAGCCCTCGCGTGCTGGTGTGTGTGCCTGTCGGCGCAACTCAGGTTGAACGCCGCGCTATCCGTGAATCTGCACAAGGTGCAGGCGCGCGTGAAGTGTTCCTGATTGAAGAACCGATGGCTGCGGCAATCGGTGCAGGTCTGCCAGTTTCAGAAGCTACCGGTTCCATGGTTGTGGATATCGGTGGTGGTACAACGGAAGTTGCCGTGATTTCCCTGAACGGCGTCGTGTACTCTTCTTCTGTCCGTATCGGCGGCGACCGCTTCGATGAAGCCATCATCAATTACGTTCGTCGTAATTATGGTTCATTGATCGGCGAAGCCACCGCAGAACGCATTAAGCACAGCATCGGTTCCGCGTATCCGGGCGATGAAGTGCATGAAATTGAAGTGCGTGGCCGTAACCTGGCTGAAGGTGTTCCTCGTGGTTTCACGCTGAACTCCAATGAAATCCTGGAAGCGTTGCAAGAGCCGCTGACCGGTATCGTTAGCGCTGTGATGGTTGCACTGGAACAGTGCCCGCCAGAACTGGCTTCCGACATTTCCGAGCGCGGCATGGTGCTGACCGGTGGTGGCGCATTACTGCGTAACCTCGATCGCCTTCTGATGGAAGAAACCGGTATTCCGGTGGTTGTCGCAGAAGATCCACTGACTTGCGTAGCACGCGGCGGCGGTAAAGCACTGGAAATGATCGACATGCACGGCGGCGACTTATTCAGCGAAGAGTAATCTCAGCGAAGACTTGTTGTTTTTAACAAGACCCGTTGTAAGCAGGAATAGTCTGCCCGGGAAGGTGGTTGTCCGTCAGGTAAAACCTGCAACGTGAAGTGTGCAGTGTTCAATGTGGATCCGCGCAAACACTGTCTGAGCTTAATTGTTCAGGCGGTGTTTTTGGCTATCCCATGAGATTGCCGCCTTTTCTGTCAGATGAAGCACTGACTTCGACTGGCTGAAACCTTCTGTTGCCGAGGAACTCGCATATTTTATGAAGCCAATTTTTAGCAGGGGGCCTTCCCTGCAACTGCGACTTTTTTTGGCTATTCTTACGGCCATTGTCCTGATTGTTGCCGACAGTAAAATAGGTACGTTTGTTAAAATCCGCACCTATATGGATACTGCCGTAAGTCCCTTCTATTTCCTATCTAACGCCCCGCGTGAATTTTTAGATCAGGTTTCCTCGACTTTTGCGACACGTGGCCAGCTTGAATTGGAAAACCGCGCACTGCGTCAGGAATTGCTGTTGAAAAACAGCGATCTGATGTTGCTCGGCCAGTACAAACAAGAAAACGCCCGTTTGCGTGAATTGCTGGGCTCACCACTGCGTCAGGACGAGCACAAAATGGTGACGCAGGTACTTTCCACCAGTAATGATCCGTATAGCGATCAGGTTGTCATTGATAAAGGCAGCAACAACGGCGTTTACATCGGTCAGCCGGTGATCAGCGATAAAGGCGTAGTCGGCCAGGTTGTGGCCGTTGCCGCACTGACCAGCCGCGTTCTGCTGATTTGCGATGCCTCCCATGCGTTGCCGATTCAGGTGTTGCGTAACGATATCCGCGTGATTGCGGCGGGCAGTGGTTGTGCTGACGACCTTCAACTCGAGCATCTTCCAAGCAATACCGATATTCGTGTTGGCGATGTGCTGGTGACTTCCGGGTTGGGTGGGCGTTTCCCTGAAGGTTATCCGGTGGGCGTGGTGTCTTCTGTCAAAGTGGATAACCAGCGCGCGTACACCGTGATTCAGGCTCGTCCTACAGCCGGTCTGCAACGTCTGCGCTATCTTCTGTTGTTGTGGGGTTCTGACCGTAATGGCGAACATCCGCTTCCGCCGGACGAAGTGCATCGTGTTGCCAATGAGCGTCTGATGCAAATGATGCCTCAGGTTCTGCCGCCGCCGGGTGATATGGGGCCTCCGGCACCTGTTCCCGCTCCCGCCACAGGCACGGTGACGGCGCCTGTACAGGGAGCCACGCAATGAACAGTTACCGGAGCCACGGACGCTGGATTATTTGGCTATCCTTCCTGATAGCTATGTTACTGCAAGTGATGCCATGGCCTGAGCAGATTTACATGTTCAGGCCTTCATGGCTGATGCTGATCCTGATTTATTGGGTGATGGCCTTGCCGCACCGCGTCAATGTGGGTACCGGTTTTGTTGTCGGCTTCATCATGGATTTGATCCTAGGCTCAACGCTGGGGATCCGCGCACTGGCATTTGCGATTACCGCTTATCTGGTCGCCTTTAAATTCCAGTTATTCCGTAACCTGGCACTCTGGCAGCAAGCCCTGATTGTCATGGTGCTTTCGCTGGCCGTGGACGTCATGGTGTTCTGGGGGGAATTCCTGGTTGTGAATGTTTCATTCCGGCCGGAAGTCTTCTGGAGTAGTGTGGTTGATGGCGTTCTGTGGCCCTGGCTGTTCCTGCTGATGCGTAAAATTCGTCGTCAGTTTGCTGTGCAATGAGGATGTTATGACCGCACTTTATCTCGCTTCCGGATCACCGCGCCGCCGTGAATTACTGGCCATGCTCGACCTTTCTTTTGAGCGCCTGGTGACTGAAGTGGCAGAAGAGCGTCAGCCCGAAGAAGCCGCGCAGGATTACGTAATTCGTCTTGCCGAAGATAAAGCGAGGGCAGGCGTTGCGGTCGCAGCAGAAGATTTGCCGGTGCTGGGTGCCGATACGATTGTGGTCCTTGACGGTAAAGTGTTGGAAAAGCCACGTGACGAAGCGCAAGCCGCTGTTATGCTTAAGGCATTGTCCGGAAAACAGCATCAGGTGATGACCGCCATCGCCTTTGCGGATCGTCGGGATTGCCTCAGTACGCTGGTTGTGACCGATGTCACCTTCCGTTCACTATCCTCCGACGACATTGCACATTATATTCTGAGCGGTGAGCCCATGGATAAAGCGGGCGCTTATGGTATTCAGGGAAAGGGCGGTTGTTTCGTCCGTGAAATTCGCGGCAGTTACTATGCAGTTGTGGGTCTTCCTCTTGTGGAAACTCAGGAACTGCTAAATGAATTTTCTGCCTTACGCGAGCTTAGGAGAAAGCATGACAGCTGAATTACTGGTCAATGTCACCCCGTCTGAAACCCGCGTGGCCTACATTGACGGTGGCATTCTGCAGGAAATCCATATCGAGCGTGAGACCAAGCGCGGGATTGCCGGCAACATTTATAAAGGACGTATCAGCCGTGTATTGCCTGGGATGCAGGCAGCATTTGTGGATATCGGCCTTGAAAAAGCAGCGTTTTTACACGCTTCAGACATCATGCCTCACACCGAATGTGTGGCGCGCGATGAGCAGAAAAATTTCCATGTGCGCGACATCGCAGAGCTGGTGCATCAGGGCCAGGATCTGATGGTTCAGGTGGTGAAAGATCCACTGGGCACAAAAGGCGCGCGCCTTACGACCGACATCACGTTGCCATCCCGTTATCTGGTGTTTATGCCGGGAGCGTCGCACGTTGGTGTCTCCCAGCGAATCGAAAGCGAAGCAGAACGCGACCGCCTCAAACGCATCGTTTCAGAATATTGTGACGAACACGGCGGCTATATTATTCGTACTGCGGCCGAAGGCGTGGGCGAAGAAGAGCTCAAGCAGGATGCTGCGTATTTAAAACGCCTGTGGACCAAAGTCATGGAACGCAAGCGTCGTAACAAAACCAAGTGCAAGCTGTATGGCGAACTGGCGCTGGCGCACCGCGTGCTGCGTGATTTTGCCGGCGAAGCGCTGGACAGGATCCGCGTTGACTCCCGTCTGACCTATGAATTGCTGGTGGAGTTTACCAGCGAATACATGCCGGAGATGACCAGCAAGCTGGAGCATTACAGCGGCAAACAGCCAATTTTCGACCTGTTTGATGTGGAAAATGAAATCCAGCGTGCGCTCGAGCGCAAGGTTGAGCTGAAATCTGGCGGCTATCTGATCATCGATCAGACCGAAGCCATGACCACCGTAGACATCAACACCGGTGCGTTTGTCGGCCATCGTAATCTGGAAGACACCATCTTCAACACCAACACCGAAGCGACGCAGGCCATTGCCCGGCAGCTCCGGTTGCGCAATCTCGGTGGCATTATCATCATCGACTTCATTGATATGTCGAATGAAGATCACCGGCGCCGCGTTTTGCACAGCCTCGAGCAGGCATTATCCAAAGACCGCGTCAAAACAGGTATCCACGGTTTCTCCGCGCTCGGTCTGGTGGAAATGACCCGAAAACGTACCCGCGAAAGCGTCGAGCACGTACTGTGCAGCGATTGCCCGACCTGTCACGCGCGTGGCACGGTGAAAACGGTTGAAACGGTGTGCTATGAAATTCTGCGTGAAATCGTGCGCGTGCATCACGCCTACGATTCTGACCGTTTCCTGGTTTACGCGTCGGCGGCCGTGGGTGAAGCGCTTAAAGGTGAAGAATCCCATGCGCTGGCCGAAGTGGAAATCTTCGTCGGGAAACAGGTCAAAGTGCAGATTGAACCGCTCTACAGTCAGGAGCAGTTTGACGTGGTGATGATGTGATTTGATGGCAGCAAGCCAGCAACATCAAGAAGTTAAAGGTTTCCATTGCCGTCCATACGGGTGAAAACCCGTATGGAATGGGAAACAAGGAGAGAAGTTTGAGGCGACTGCCCGGTATTTTATTAACGACCAGCGCTACCCTTGTCGTGATAGTGGCTTTGGTGATCAGTGGCTTGCGTCTGGCATTGCCTCAGCTCACCCGCTTTCAGACACAACTGGTCAGCAAAGTAGAATCCGTTACGGGCGTTCCGATCGAGTTGTCGCAAATCAGCGCCAGCTGGCAAACTTTTGGCCCTGTCATGGAAATCCGTGGTCTGCATGTGACCCTGCCGGATTCAGACTGGCAGGTTCAGCGCATCACGATGGCGCTCGACGTCTGGCAATCCCTTCTCCATTTCCGCTGGCAGTTCCGCGATCTCACTTTCTATAATTTGCAGCTGGATCTGAACAGCACGCTGGGCGGCGATACCAATAAAAGTAACGGCATTCAGCCAAACCGCATCAGTGACATCTTCCTCAGGCAGGTCGACCATTTCGATCTGCGTAACAGCCGTATTTCTTTTCTGACGCCTTCCGGCCCGCGCGCTGAATTTGATATTCCGCAACTGACCTGGCTGAATACGCACAACCGTCACCGCGCTGAGGGGCTGCTGAGTTTATCCAGCTTCAACGGGCAGCACGGTATTGTGCAGGTGCGTATGGATCTGAACGATACCAATGGTCTGCTCAATAACGGCAAAATCTATTTGCAGGCCGACGACATTGACATGAAGCCGTGGTTCAGCCGCTGGCTGCGCAGCAATACCGGTTTAGAAAATGCCAATTTCAGCCTCGCGGCCTGGCTGACGGTGCGCAACGGCGATATTTACGCGGGCGATGCGCTGCTGAAAAACGGCTCGGCGACCTGGAAAACGGGCGCAGATGAACACCGTCTGGACGTTGATAACCTGGCTCTGCACGGCAGTCGTCAGGGCAATGGCTGGCAGGTTGGCACGCAGCAGCTGAACCTGAAAACCGACGGCGTAGAGTGGCCGAAAGGGCGTCTCGAAGCACTGTATCTGCCTGAAAATAATGATTTCCTCGGCCCCACGCAGGGCGAAGAATTACGTATCCGCGGTACAAATCTGCAACTCGAACGTTTAGGGCCGATTATCCCGACGTTTTCCTTCCTGACGCCGTCGCTGCTGGAGCGCTGGCAGGATCTGAAACCGGCCGGGAATGTTGATCGCCTTGCGCTGGATATCCCGCTTAAACAGCCGGATCAGACCCGTTTTGATGCCAGCTGGAATGATGTCAGCTGGCAGCGCTGGGAACTTCTGCCCGGCATTAACCACTTTACTGGCAGCCTGAAAGGCAGCATGTCGGGCGGGCAACTGAGCGTTAATTTGCAGGACAGCCTGTTGCCATATGGTGAAATGTTCCGTGCTCCGCTGGACGTGAGCGCGGCAACCGGTACGTTCAGCTGGACCAGTGGCAAAGACGGCTGGACGCTGTCGGGCAAAGACGTGGATGTCAAAGCCAACGCGCTGTGGGCGAAAGGTGACTTCAGCTATCAGCAGCCTGCCGAAGGCCAGCCGTGGCTGAACATTCTGGCCGGTATCCGCCTGTATGACGCCGGTCAGGCCTGGCGCTATTTCCCTGAGCCGCTGATGGGCAAACATCTGGTGGATTACCTGAGTGGGGCGATTCAGGCCGGACAGGTGGGTAACGCGACGCTGACCTTTAACGGCAATCCGCATGATTTCCCGTTTAAAAAGAACGAAGGGCAGTTCCAGGTTTGGGTTCCGCTGCGCCATTCGACCTTCCAGTTCCAGCCGGAATGGCCTGCGCTGACCGATCTGGATATTGACCTCGACTTCCTGAATGACGGCCTGTTTATGAAAGCCGCGCACACCAAACTGGGCAAAGTCGATGGCAACAACGTCGTGGCCAATATTCCTGATTATCTGAAAGAAAAACTGTTCATCGATTCCGACCTGCGCGGGCAGGGTAAAGATATCGGCGATTACTTCATGGATACACCGCTTCACGACACGCTCGGTTCTGCATTGCAGGAACTCCAGATTGGCGGCGAAGTGAATGGCCGCTTACATCTGGATATCCCGCTGGACGGGGAACTGGTGCGCGCATCCGGTGGCGTAACGCTTAATGACAACAGCCTGTTTATCAAACCGCTGGACAGCAAAATCAGCCATCTCAGCGGCCAGTTCAGCTACGACAACGGCAATCTTCAAAGCAATCAGTTAACCGGTAACTGGTTCGGGCAACCGATCAACGTGATGTTCAGCACACAGGAACTGCCGGACGATTTCAAAGTGCAGGTCGGTCTGGATGCTAACTGGCAGCTGTCAAAAATTCCGGGCATGCCTGCCGCGGCAGCCAACAAAATTTCCGGCGGTACGCCGTGGAAAGGCAACGTCAATATCACCCTTCCGCATAAAGGTACGCCGACGTATACCGTAGACGTGAATGCCGACCTGAAAGATGTAAGCAGTCACTTACCTGATCCGCTGAACAAAAAGCCGGGTCATTCGATGCCGCTGGTGGTGAACGTTAAAGGTGATTTGCACAGCTTTAATCTGGAAGGTGTGCTGGCGGGTAAAAACCATTTCAACAGCCGCTGGTTGCTGGGTAAACAGCTGAAACTGGACCGCGCCTCATGGCAGGAAAACACCAAAAAAACGCCGCCGTTGCCGGATGACAGCAGCCTGACGCTGCATCTGCCACCGCTGGATGGTGAAAACTGGCTTGGTCTGTTGTCGCCGGACAAAGCGACGCAAAGCGCCAGTACTAAACTGTCCGGTTTCAGTTTCCCGCACCAGATTATCCTGACCACACCGGCGCTGACGCTGGGCGGACAGGTCTGGAATGACCTGACGATTCAGTCGGTTCAGAGCCATCAGGGCATGGAAGTGACCGCCAAAGGTAAAGAAATCGACGGCACGCTGAACATGAATGACAACGGTCCGTGGCTGGCGAATCTGCGTTATCTGTATTTCAACCCGCAGTGGACCGTGGACGACGTGGCCAGCAGCGGCCAGCCGGGCGGGAACCCGTTTGCTACGAGTAAGATTTCTTTTGCGAACTGGCCTGCATTGCAGCTCCGGTGCGAAGCGTGCTGGTTCCTCGGGCAGAACTTCCGCAAGGTGAATGCTGACCTGACGCCGCAGGGCAATTTGCTGATGCTGCGTAATGGCCTGATTGATACCGGCGTGGCGAAACTGGACGTGCAGGGCGACTGGAAGCAGGACGAACAGGGCGAAAATACCGGCCTGAAAGGAAAACTGTCGGGCAAAAATATCGAACAGGCGATGTCCTTCTTTGGCGTGACTACGCCGCTCAAAGACGCGCCGTTTAATGTGAACTTCGATCTCCACTGGAAATCGGTGCCGTGGAAGCCGGATATCAGCACGTTGAACGGCACGCTGAAAAACGAGCTGGGCAAAGGCGAAATTGCTGATATCGGCGGCGGTCGCGCCGGGCAGCTGCTTCGTCTGGTGAGCTTCGACGCGCTGCTGCGCAAGTTGCGTCTGGATTTCAGCGACACCTTTGGTCAGGGATTCTATTTTGATTCCATCAAATCCACCGCGTGGATTAAAGATGGCACGCTGCACACCGATGACCTGCTGGTAGACGGGCTGGCGGCGGATATCGCCATAACCGGTAAAGTGAATTTCGTGAACCAGCAGCTGGATTTAGAAGCGGTGATTGCGCCGGAAATTTCAGCCACCGTCGGCGTGGCGACGGCATTCGTGATTAACCCGGTGGTCGGTGTGGCGGTATTTGCGGCCAGTAAAGTGCTGGCACCGCTGTGGAATAAAATCTCGCTGATCCGCTACCAGATTAGCGGCACGATTGCTGAACCACATATCAATGAAATTTTGCGTAAACCCGCTGTACCGCCAAAAGAGGCCACCGCGCAGTAACGTTTCCGTGACGGCGCAGGAAAGCTCGTTCGGGCTGTGTTAGGCTGTTAATAACCTTGTAACAATGGATTGTCCGGCAGGTTGGCTGATTATTTCAGTGCCAGCGCTGCCGGATTTTCGTCTAAAAGAGAGTGAATCTATGAGTCTGGCCTTAGTCAGTGAGCAGTTACTAACTGCCAATAATCTGAGTCATCAGGATCTGTTTTCCGTTTTGGGCCAGTTGTCAGAACGTCGCCTCGATTATGCCGATCTCTTTTTCCAGTCCAGCTTCCACGAAGCCTGGGTGATCGAAGACAGCATCATCAAAGATGGTTCTTACAATATCGATCAGGGCGTCGGTGTTCGTGCAGTCAGTGGTGAAAAAACCGGTTTTGCCTATGCCGACCAGATCACGTTGAACGCGCTGAATCAAAGCGCGACGGCGGCGCGAAGCATCGTCCGCGAGCAGGGAAATGGCAAAGCGCATACGCTGGGCGAAATCGCTTACCAATCCCTTTATACGCCACTGGATCCGCTGCAAAGCCTGCCGCGTGAAGCGAAAATTGAGCTTCTGCATCGTGTCGATAAAATTGCCCGCGCTGCCGATAAACGCGTTCAGGAAGTCAGCGCCAGCATTACCGGCGTCTACGAAACCGTACTGGTCGCCGCAACCGATGGCACGCTGGCGGCAGATATCCGTCCGCTGGTTCGCTTGTCTGTCAGCGTGCTGGTCGAGCAGGACGGTCGTCGCGAGCGTGGTTCAAGCGGCGGCGGTGGCCGCGTCGGTTATGATTATTTCCTCGAAACCGTCAACGGTGAAGTGCGCGCAGAAGCTTTTGCGCGTGACGCAGTGCGTATGGCGTTACTGAACCTGACCGCCGTTGCGGCACCTGCGGGCGGCATGCCTGTGGTACTCGGCGCGGGCTGGCCGGGTGTGCTGTTGCACGAAGCGGTCGGGCATGGCCTCGAAGGCGATTTCAACCGTCGCGGAACGTCAGTCTTCAGTGGCCAGATGGGTAAACTCGTGGCTTCTGAGCTGTGTACGGTTGTTGATGACGGCACAATGCCAGGCCTGCGCGGCTCGCTGGCCATCGACGATGAAGGCGTGCCGGGGCAATACAACGTGCTTATCGAAAACGGCGTGCTCAAAGGTTACATGCAGGACAAACTGAACGCGCGTCTGATGGGCGTTGCGCCAACCGGTAATGGCCGTCGCGAATCCTATGCGCACCTGCCAATGCCGCGCATGACCAACACCTACATGCTGGCCGGGAAATCGACCCCGGAAGATATTATCAGCAGCGTGGAATACGGCTTGTACGCACCGAATTTCGGCGGCGGTCAGGTCGATATCACCTCCGGCAAATTCGTGTTCTCCACCTCTGAAGCCTATCTGATTGAAAAAGGCCGCATCACCAAACCGGTGAAAGGCGCAACGCTGATTGGTTCGGGCATCGAAGCGATGCAGCAGATTTCCATGGTCGGTAACGATCTGGCCATCGATAAAGGCGTGGGTGTGTGCGGTAAAGAAGGCCAGAGCCTTCCGGTCGGCGTCGGCCAGCCAACCCTGAAACTGGACAATCTGACGGTGGGCGGTACGGCTTAATACCTTCCCCGGCCAAAGTGTCGGGGATTTTTTTGTCTGTTCACCTTCACTTATTCTGCATTCCTCATACCTGTGAACCTCCTCACAACGCGCACTCCTTTTAAGGTCTAGCTTCTGTCATCATTTTGATTTTGTTGTATTTATCTGATGAATAAAACAATAGATA
>NZ_JADOBI010000018.1 GCF_015644585.1 Rahnella laticis
CCAGCCGGGGCCGAACATGCCGACCGGCGCGGGCGTGCCGGTTTTGTAACTGCTGTAGCTGCGCGAAAGCACAAAGGGCAGCAGCGCGGGCAGTGCGATATCGGTCTCGCCGGGCAGAACTTTTGCACCGAGCGACGGGTTCACGGGGCTGCCTTCCAGCACGCCGCCGGGACAGACGGAACATGCCACGCCGGTGGGCGCGCCAATCATCACGCCCAGTGAGCCCTGCACAACCGGGCCGCCGATGGCAGTCATATCATGCTGACGTGCAGCGGGAAATCCTGTCATGAGTAAGTCCTTTTAGGTGTTAAAAATCCATAGCTAATGGAGGAATTGAGCCTTTTTGGTTAGTGTCACTGTCGGTATCTGTGTCAGCCGGGGGGGGCGGCGCAGGTGCTGATGCACCGCAGTTGAGGTTTATCAGCAGAGAATCCGCGTTGACAAACTTTGTGCCCTGAAGATTAATTTCCAGACCGGAGATAAACACTTTTCCCTCTTTGGTCAGTACGATTTTTGCCCCCCCACAGCCCAGCTCAAGATGATCACCAGCGGAATAAAGCGAGACGCTGCCCACGCTTTCGGTTTTCCTGTTGCCTACATTCACTGTCATTTTCTTTCCAGCAGTAACGCTGTAATTCGAACCTACCAGCAATGTTTTAGCGACGCCGATTTGAGAGGTTTGTGTGACCCCTACCGTGGTGTTCATGACGCCAGTCACGCTGACCTGATAGGCCATGCCAACCGTTAAGGCACTGATAAGACCTACGTTTTCTGTTTTAAAAAATTTAATGGTTTCGGACTGGTTTTTATCAATCTTCACAATCTGATTAGCTGTGATGGTTTCAATCTGGTTTGCTCCGATATTTTGGATCTGGTTTTTCGTAATAGTCACTATCTGATTGCCTCCGACGTTTTCTGTATGGTTTGCCACCACATCAGTTTTACGGTTGTTCAGCACTTTGGTTTTCATGTCCTTCTGTGCGTGCATCGACAACAATTCGTTACCTGTGGCATCCTCAAACATCAGCTCATTGTAGCCACTGCCCTTATAGGTCTGGGAGCGGATCGCCATCTGCGTTTTTGTTCCAGGTAAGCTACCCGGTGAACGGTTGCTGGCATGGTAGGTGCGGCCGGTGATGATTGGCTGATCGGGATCGCCGTTAAGGAAGTCAACGATCACCTCCTGCCCGATACGGGGGATGGCGATATTGCCAAATCCAGTACCTGCCCATGCCTGTGAAACACGTATCCAGCATGAGCTGCCATCATCAGCTTTGTTATAGCGATCCCAGGCAAATTTCACCTTAACGCGGCCATGCTCGTCACAAAAAATTTCTTCTCCTGGCGGGCCGGTGACGATGGCAATCTGAGGGCCATCGATGCTTGGTTTTGGAAGAGGGGCGGGCCGCCATGTTGTCGAGGCGGGGATCACTTCAAATGTATTACTCAGGCTGGTTCCCTGGCCTTCGCTGCCAATAAGAGCCTGCGGCTGATTGCCTCGCATTTCGGTGCTAACGACCTGCCATTTTGCATTCAGATCTTCGCGGGGATGATCGGTCAGGGAGAAGCAAACCCCGGGTTGTAATTGTGGGGTGTTGCTGCTGCCAACGACCACATCAGCATTGTTACGCCAGCCTTCAATCTGATAACGGGAAAAGTCTTCACCGTGCTGCTCATCCTTGAAACGTCCCGGGTAATCAAAAATCTCATACATACCCCGCTGATACTTAAGCGCTGAAGATTGCTCCTGATAACGGGCCGCCCAATTGGGGGCGGTAAAGGTGTAATCCTGAGTAGTGACCTGAGAAGGCCTGATCTGCGCACTGCGTCGGAAATTGTTGATGCAATAAGTTTCAACCTCGGAGGCCGCATTTGGGTTGTACGGCAGGCTTCCCTGACTACTCAGTACGCTACAGTTATCCGCAAAGGTGAGTTTCTGAGTGCCGGACTCCAGAGATTCTTCTTCGTAAAAAAATATGCCTTCTTCTGCGACCAGGCGGGAAATGAAATCGAAATCACTCTCCATAAACTGAACGCAAAATTCGCGACGACCATGTACTGATCCGAAAAGAGTGTCGTGCTTGTGGATGCCCATTTCTTCGAGCAACGGCCTGATTATGTTCGCGATATCTTCATTCTGAAAACTCCGGCAGTTACGGCGATGCGAACTGCGCCAGAACTCCGGGCGAAGAATCATTCGATAAAGTGTCTGATGTTTACCGGTATCGCCTTGCTCGCAAAACACAACGATCCCGCGTACCCGTCGTTTTATTTCTTCACCCTGCCAGATGGTGAGCGTTGCTTTCTCGTCCAGCACCTTTTCGAATCCGATAGCCGGATCGGTGCTGGCAAGTGTGAGGCGCAGGGTGAAAAGCTCTGAATAAGACTGGGAGAGTTCAAAGTTCACTACGGCGAAAGTATTCTCAGGCGTACTGCCCGCAGTGAAGGTAAAACGAGTGCCATTGACCGGCATGATGTTAGTCCTTTAACTGATGGAATCATTGATAGAATGATAGAGTTTTTAAATACTCATAATTGAAATAAATACAATTAAATCAATTGATTATTAAAATTCAGGCAAAGGTAGACTTGTCGGGCAGAAGTAACCGAGAGGAAGATCACAAAGGGATAAACAGTTAAGAGAAATTGATATTTTTAAAGGCAATAAAATTTTACCCACCAGAAAACTGATGGGCAAATTCTTCCCGAAACCCTAAAACTCAGGTCACCGGTGCCGGGTTGAATACGGCGAGGGCATTGTGGATACCCCAGGTATCTGACCAGGTTTTCTTACGGCCGCTGGCGATATCCAGAATAAAACGGAACAACTCCCAGCCGACGTCTTCGATGGTGGCATCGCCGGTGGCAATCGTGCCTGCGTTGATGTCCATCAGGTCATGCCAGCGGTTTGCCAGTGTGGTGCGCGTTGCCATCTTAATGACCGGAACCGCCAGCAGGCCGTAGGGCGTACCGCGACCGGTGGTGAACACCTGCACGGTAATACCTGACGCCAGTTGCTGCGTCCCGCAAACAAAATCGCTGGCAGGCGTGGCGGCGTAGATCAGGCCTTTTTTCGTCGGACGCTGTCCGGGTGACAGAACTTCCGAGATAGCGCTGGTGCCGGATTTGGCAATCGAGCCGAGCGCTTTTTCGACCACGTTCGCGAGACCGCCTTTTTTGTTGCCCGGTGACGGGTTGGCGCTGCGATCTGTCTGGCCCATCGACAGGTAATTATCGTACCAGGCCATTTCTTCCAGCAGGCGTTTCCCGACATCCACATCCGCCGCGCGCGGTGTCAGCAGATGGATGGCGTCGCGGACTTCGGTGACTTCGGAGAACATCACGGTTGCACCGCAGCGCACCAGCAGATCAGATGCAAAACCGACTGCCGGATTCGCCGTGACGCCTGAGAACGCGTCGCTGCCGCCACATTGTGTGCCGACGACCAGATCCGACGCCGGGCAGGTTTCGCGCTGGCGGCGGTTCAGGCGTTCGAGATGGAACTGCGCGACGGTGAGAATATCGTCCACCATCGACTGAAAGCCGACGTGCTGTTCATCCTGCAAACGCACGATGTGGGTGTCATCGAGCGAAATCGCCTGCACGTCCGGCGTACCTTCCAGCAGACGTTCCGGCTGCAATTTCTCGCAACCCAGCCCGACGACCATCACTTCGCCGCCAAAATTCGGGTTCAGCGCCAGATTGTGGATAGTGCGGATCGGCACAATGGCAGCGGGCGCGTTGATTGCCACGCCGCAGCCGTAAAGGTGATTGAGCGCGACAACGCCGTCAACATTGGGGAATTTGGGCAATAAATCACGCTCGATGATTTTCACCACGTAATCCACCACGCCCGCCACGCAGTGAACGCTGGTGGTGATCCCCAGAAGGTTTTTCGTGCCGACGCTGCCGTCGGCATTGCGATAACCTTCAAAGGTGTAACCTTCCAGCGGCGGCAACGGTTGCGGGACGCGTGTCGCCAGCGGCAGGCTGTTGAGTTCCGGCGCAACCGGCAGCTCTACCAGGGATTCATCAATCCAGCCGCCTTGCGCAATATCCCGAACGGCATATCCAATGACTTCACCATAACGAATTATATCGCCGCCCTTCGCAATAGGGGTTAAAGCCACTTTGTGGCCTTGCGGGATATGCTCAATTAATTCCAGACCGTTAGAAAATCGGGTGCCGGCCTTTAAACCATTGTCATTAACAATAATAGCAACGTTATCGCTTTCGTGAACCTTTATAAAAAGCGCTTCGGTAGCATGTTCTTTATCTTTATTACGTGACATAACTGTCTCCGCTTTATTAAATATCCCGAAAGAAGGCTTCAGGTAATTCTCTGAACGTTACGCTGACACTCTTGCTGTCCGTACGGAAGAGGGAGTTCATTATAAAGGACTGATGGCGGAAGCTCATTGTGCAACTGACTAGCTTTTTGCCCGCAGAGCGTCATTCTGTGGGGCAGGTGACAGATTAAATGTGATGAACATCACCCTTTGTTTTGCAGGGATATCAGGTTTTCACAATCTGTGATTCTCCTCCCACGCTGATGTGTGGATGCAAAAGAATAGTCACAATAACATCGTTCATTCTTGTGCGATTGCACAGTGTTATTTTGAGCCCTGTTTTTTATACTGTATTGGCTCTCCGGAAGCATTTTGGAACACCTTGGGAGCTAATTTAACGCAAGGGTAAATGCAAGAAATGCGGGTGCTATATAAGTTTTTTTCGCAGGAAATAATAGAAAGTAGAAAAATAAAACAGTATTCCAAAACTGAATTTTTTCCTGCGAAGAATTCTGCATAAATAGTGTGATGTACAACATGAGAGTTCAGCTCCGGCCCGATGCGGCTGAACCTAAACGTCTGAAACTCGAAAACAGTAAATTGCGATGGCGGGTTTTCCGGGCACTCCGGCTCCCGCTCCATAACGAGGTTAGAGATGAGTAATCAAATGATTCCAAACCGGTTCCGCCAGGACTTATTGCAAGGGAAAACCCTGATTGGCTGCTGGTCAGCGCTGTGCAACCCGATCTCCACAGAAGTGCTCGGTGTGGCGGGTTTCGACTGGCTGCTGCTTGATGGCGAACACGCGCCGAATGATGTCACGACGTTTGTTCCGCAGCTGATGGCGCTGAAAGGCAGCCGCAGTGCGCCGGTTGTGCGCCCGCAATTTAATGATCCGGTCGTCATCAAACGTCTGCTGGATATCGGTTTCTACAACTTCCTGATCCCGTTCGTTGAAACGCAGGAACAGGCTGAGCGCGCCGTGGCCTCTACCCGTTATCCGCCAGCGGGGATCCGCGGCGTTTCGGTTTCTCACCGCAGCAATATGTTCGGCACCGTGCCGGATTATTTCACCAGTATTAACGACAACATCGCGGTGATGGTGCAGATCGAAAGTCAGCAAGGCGTCGACAACCTTGATGCGATTGCGGCCGTTGACGGCATCGACGGCATCTTTGTCGGCCCGAGCGATCTGGCTGCGGCCATGGGACATCTCGGTAATGCCGGGCACCCGGAAGTTCAGGCGGCAATCCGTCACATTTTTGAACGTGCAAAAGCACACGGCAAGGCCAGCGGCATTCTGGCACCGGTTGAAGCGGATGCTCGTCGCTATCTGGACTGGGGCGCAACCTTTGTTGCCGTCGGCAGTGATCTAGGCGTTTTCCGCGCCGGTACTCAGGCGCTGTGCGATCGCTTCACCAAGTGAACCGGTCTCATCACATCAATATAAAGAGGATACCCGAATGAAAATTGGCTTTATTGGTTTAGGCATCATGGGCAAACCTATGAGCAAAAACCTGCTGAAAGCAGGTTATGAGGTTGTCGTGATGGACCGTAATCAGGACGCGGTCGGCGAAGTGGTGAAACTGGGCGCAACGTCGGCGGAAACACCGAAAGCCGTCGCGGCGCTTTCTGACGTCATCATCACCATGCTGCCGAATTCACCGCAGGTCAGAGAAGTGGCGCTGGGTGAAAATGGCCTGATTGAGGGCGCGCGTCCGGGCACGATTTTCATCGACATGAGCTCTATCGCACCGCTGGCCAGCCGTGAAATCAGCCAGGCGCTGGCCGTGAAAGAAATCGCGATGCTCGATGCGCCGGTATCAGGCGGCGAACCGAAAGCCATCGACGGCACCATGTCCGTCATGGTCGGCGGTGATAAAGCGGTCTTCGACAAATGTTATGAAATCATGAAATCCATGGCCGGTTCCGTGGTGCATACCGGTGATATCGGCGCAGGTAACGTCACCAAACTGGCGAATCAGGTCATTGTGGCGCTGAACATTGCGGCAATGTCCGAAGCGCTGGTTCTGGCGACCAAAGCGGGCGTGGATCCTGATTTAGTTTTCCAGGCGATTCGCGGCGGTCTGGCGGGAAGTACAGTTCTGGAAGCAAAAGCGCCGATGGTGATGGATCGCAACTTCAAACCGGGGTTCCGCATCGATTTGCATATCAAAGATTTAGCCAATGCACTGGACACTTCTCATGGCGTCGGCGCGCAGCTGCCTCTGACCTCGCTGGTCATGGAAATGATGCAGGCACTGAAAGCGGATGGTCACGGGCAATCTGACCATAGCGCCATTGCACGCTATTATGAAACCTTAGCGAAGGTTGAAGTTACCCGTTAGTCTGCGGTGGCAACGTGGCCGAAAATCGTCAAACAGGCCGCGTTTCCCTTCAGGCAGGATGCAAAACTGACAGGACGCTTTTCCACATCGGCGCGTGCAGTTTATGAAGGTAATGACTTTATGAAAATAGTGATCGCACCGGATTCATACAAAGAAAGTTTGACTGCTTTGGATGTGGCAAAAGCCATCGAGAGTGGTTTCCGTGAGATTTTCCCCGAGGCGGAGTACGTCAAACTGCCGGTTGCTGATGGCGGCGAAGGCACCGTTGAAGCGATGGTGGCGGCGACCGGGGGCCGCGTCGTTAAGGTGACTGTCACCGGGCCGCTGGGCACGCCGCTTGAAGCCTTCTTCGGGCTATCCGGGGATGAAAAAATCGCTTTCATTGAGATGGCGGCCGCCAGCGGGCTGGAAAGTGTGCCTGCCGCGCAGCGTAATCCCCTGAAAACCACCTCTTTCGGCACGGGCGAGCTGATCCATTCCGCCCTCGATCATGGCGTGAAGCATTGCATTATTGGCATCGGCGGCAGCGCCACCAATGATGGCGGGGCAGGCATGATGCAGGCGCTGGGCGCAAAACTGCTGACCAAAGACGGCAAGCAAATTGGTCAGGGTGGCGGCGAACTGGAAAAACTGCACCATATCGATATCAGCGAACTGGATCCCAGAATTAAAAAATGCCGCTTCGAAGTGGCCTGTGACGTCACCAATCCGCTGACCGGAAAAGACGGCGCCTCTGCGATCTTCGGGCCGCAAAAAGGTGCGACGCCGGAAATGATCGAACAGCTTGACGGCTATCTGCATCATTATGCGCTGGTGATCAAACAGGATCTGGGCATTGACGTTGAGCATGTTCCGGGTGCCGGCGCGGCAGGCGGAATGGGCGCGGCGTTGTTCGGATTCTGCCATGCTGAACTTCGTCAGGGCATTGAGATTGTCACGGACGCGCTGGGTCTTGATGCGCTGGTGAAAGACGCCACGCTGGTTATCACCGGCGAAGGGCGTATCGACAGCCAGAGCATCAACGGTAAAGTGCCGATTGGTGTCGCGCGGGTCGCCAAGCGTTATAACAAACCTGTCATTGGTATCGCAGGCAGCCTGACCAAAGATGTGGATGTTGTTTACAGCCACGGACTGGACGCCGTTTTCAGCGTGCTTTACAGCGTGTGTACGCTGGAAGAGGCCCTGAAAAATGCCGCAGACAATCTGCGCAAGTCGGCACGCAATATTGCCGCCACCATTAAGTTATCGCAAAAACTCTGAGCTGAAACAGTCAGTATAAAAAACCGGTGTTCAGGCCCAGCCTGCGCCGGTTTTTGTATTTTATTTGCGGTGATTTTACGTTAGGTTTTAGAGACATTCGCCAATGAGAAAACACGCATGTCAGAGACTGATTTTTCGAAGCAGCCGGTAGAAACTCAAACCAAAGGATTAGGAACGCTGAAAGCCGGTGCGCTGACGGGCGATATCCGTGCGCAGGGCTGGAATATTCTGCGTGAAGACGTCAGCCTGCCGGTCGCCGTTCTGCTTGAAGAAAGAATCGAACACAATCTTTCCTGGATGCGTGAATTTATCCAGCGCTACCGCCTGAAACTGGCGCCGCACGGCAAAACGACCATGAGCCCCGAGCTGTATCAGCTGCAAATGGAATACGGCGCGTGGGGCATCACGCTGGCAACCGCGCCGCAGGTCAACGCGGCATTTCAGCACGGCGTCCGAAAAGTGATTATGGCGAATCAGCTGGTCGGCAAAGGCAATATGGCGATGATCGCTGGACTGCTGCGCGAAGATCCTGATTTTGATTTCACCTGTATTGTGGATTCTGCCGAAAATGTGGACGCGCTCGGGCACTATTTTGCGGGGCAGCAACTCAGATTGCGGATCATGTTTGAATACGGGATTGCTGGTGGCCGCACCGGGATCCGCACAGATCAGCAGGAAGCCGATGTTCTCGCCGCCGTGAAGCGCTGGCCGCAATCGCTGGCGTTGGTGGGCGTCGAACTTTATGAAGGAGTCAGCAACGACGAAGCGGTGATCCGCACTTTTCTGCGTCATGTTCTGGCACGCACCGAAGTGCTGGCGCAGGCCGGGGAATTCGCTGAACCGACGGTGATTCTGACCGGTGCCGGTTCGGCCTGGTTTGACGTAGTGGCGGAAGAACTGACGCGGGAAGATCCGCATCTGGATGCGCAAAAGCGTTATACGCTGGATATCATTTTGCGTTCGGGCTGTTACGTCACGCACGACGTAGGCGCGTATCAGGCGGCGCTGGAACGTATGCAAACCAGCAATCCGGTGGCGCGTGAAATGAACAGCAGTTTACAGCCCGCGTTGCAGGTCTGGGCGGCGGTGCAGTCTTTGCCGGAACCGGGCAGGGCGATTATCGCCTTAGGTAAGCGCGATGCAGGTTATGACGCCGGTTATCCGAAAGCCGCCGGGCATTTCCGTCCGCGCAGTGCCACGCAGGCCGGTTACACCACGGTGGTGCCTGCACCTGACGACTGGAAGGTTTACGCGATGATGGATCAGCATGCGTTTATGTCGATCCCGGAAAATGCGGATCTGAAAGTCGGCGATATGCTGGTGTTCGATATCTGCCATCCGTGCCTGACGTTCGACAAATGGCGTCAGTTATTGCTGGTCAATGAACAATGGGATGTCACCGGCGCGGTGAAAACCTGGTTCTGATGCGCTGATTGCGGAAACCAAAACGCCCGGCATGACCGGGCGTTTTCTTTTGCGGATTTACCTCGGCAGATATGCCACCGCAGCCTGTTTCACATTTTCGATTTCGTCGAGCAGCTCGAACCATTCCGGCTCCAGCGCATCGACGCTCACGCCCTGACGCAGTTGTTGTTCGATGTAGAAACACAGGTGTTTCAGGCGCGGCACGCCGCTGTAGCTGCAACTGCCGTGCAGTTTATGGATAAGCGCCAGAATGTCGTTATCTGGCTCGTTACGCGTAACGGCTTCCACCCTCTCGGTCACCTGCGGCAGGAACTCCACCAGCATTTGCAGTAAATCCTGCGCCAGCGCGACTTTATTGGCGGACTGGCTCAGCGCCAGCTGCCAGTCGAGTGTGCTGATTGGCGCGAGTTTTTCTTCGGTTTGTAACGGCGAATTCAGCTGCGTCTGATGAGAATGATGACGCGACAGCACATTTTTCAGCATGCTTTCGTCGATGGGTTTCGCCAGATAATCATCCATGCCAAGTTTCAGCAACTGTTCGCGTTCGCCGCTCAGCGAGTGCGCGGTGACCGCAACGACCGGCGTATTAGCGTGGCGCGCCATCTGGTGAATGATTTCGCTGGCGCGGATACCGTCGATATCCGGCATCTGAATATCCATCAAAATAATATCCAGATCCGTATGACGCGCGACTTCAATCGCTTCCTCACCGCTGTGGCACAGCACGGTAGTTTCCACCAGTTCTTCGAGCAACGCGCCAATCAGTTTGAGGTTCGCCGGGTTATCGTCCACGGCCATCGCGGTCAGCGGCAGGCGCGAGGTCCGTCCTTCTTCGTTGTTGATCACCCTGACCGAGGTCTGTTGTTCTTTAAGCAACAAAGGCAGCAGGCGGATGCTGGACATCGGTTTGATCAGGCAAGCCTGCACGCCGCGTCGTTTGAGTTCTTCGGCATCGACCTGGAACTGGCTCGGCAACGCCAGCAGAAGGTGGCGCGTCATGCTCAGCACTTTTTTCAGTTTGCCGTCGTAATCGGAGAGCGTCTGATCCGGTTTGACCGGAATGCTGCACAGCATCATGTCGTAATACGCATCCGGCAGCGCCGCCAGCGTGGTGCGGTGGGTGATATCGAGCGGTGTGGCTTGCAGGATTTCCATCGTGGCTTTCGCCGCCGCCGGGTTGGCTTCGACGTACGCCAGACGTTTGCCTTCAAGGCCGCTCATGGAAACCGGCGTTACGTGGCGGTTTTCATTGAGTTCCAGCGTGACGTGGAACCAGAACGTCGAACCGCGGTTGATCTGGCTGTAGAAACTGATGTCGCCGCCCATTTCTTTGACCAGACGCTGGGTGATGACCAGCCCCAGACCGGTGCCGCCGTGACGGCGTGAGATGCTGGCATCTGCCTGGCGGAAGGCCTGGAAAAGCTGCGACTGCTGGCGCTCGGAAATCCCGATGCCGGTATCGTGGATCTGCACTTCCAGTTCCACCTGCAAATTATTCTGCGAGCGCAATTCCACATTGATATCAATGTTGCCGCTTTCGGTGAATTTAATCGCATTTCCCAGCAGGTTAGTGACCACTTGCTGCATGCGCATCGGGTCGCCGAGAACGTTTTCCGGCACGTTGTTGTGGACGTTCAGCGTCAGCTCCAGCCCCTTATCATGCGCGGTGTGGGCGAGCAGGATCACCACTTCGTCGAGCATTTCACGCAGGGCGAAGGGAATATGTTCGAGCACCAGCTTGCCGGCTTCCAGCTTCGAGAAGTCCAGAACGTCATTAATGATGGTCAGCAGGTGGTTCGCGGAACGCTCGATGGTTTGCAGGTAATCCGCCTGCGTTGGCGAGAGCGGCGTTTTCAGCGTCTGACGGGTGAAGCCAATCACGCCGTTCAGCGGCGTACGAAGCTCGTGGGACATATTGGCCAGGAATTCAGATTTAATACGCGCGGCTTCCTGCGCACGTTTTTTCGCAAGATCCAGCTCGACGTTCTGGATTTCCATCTGCTCAAGCGTTTCACGCAAATCTGACGTGGCCTGATCGATGTTCTGCTGCACTTCTTCGTGATACGCCGTCAGCGACATTGCCATCGAGTTGATGCCGTTTTTCAGCATGCTCAGCTCGCCCGGCATATTGCCTTCCACGCGGCTGTCGAGCTGGCCACGGCGGATACGGTCAACCGTATTGACCATATTGCGGATGGGGCCGGTGACGTCGCGCATCAGGCGGTAAGCAAACAGGGTGGCGATCCCGAGACACAGCAACAGCAGCATGGTGGAAACGAACGCTTCCTGATATTGCGCGAGGCGCACGGAACGTAAATCCAGCTCAATGGCGATATAGCCCAGCATGTGTTCCTGCGACATCCTGAACGCTTCATCATCCGTTTCCGTGTGGTTTTCGGCCTGAATCGGCGTGCGCAGGATTAACATATCGCCGGCGCGGACTTTGGTCAGACTGCGCGGAATATCGTCGACACTTTTCACCTGCAACGGGCTGCCTTCGCGCAGCGAGTTGGAGGTGGCGAACAGTTTGTTGTCGCCGTCGAAAACGCTGATACTGCGGACAATATCTGAATGATTGCGGTGCAGGCGGCTGATCAGGCGCTTCACCGGTTCGCGTTCTCGGAACGTCATGCCGTATTCACTCGCGACCGCCAGAGGTTCGATAATGCTGGCTCCGGCGTCTGTCAGCTGGTTCTGCAACTCGTTGTAGCGGTGCACCACAAAGAAGGTGCTGAGCAGCAAACCGATCATTAACGTCGGTGCCAGAATCAAGATCATCATCCGTGCGCGAAGGCTATATTTGGTCATGAGGTTCCAATGTGGGAGAATTACCTAAAGTAAGCTTAATAAACCAGCGTGCAATCGACAATAATGGCTCAATTCTACTCTCCGAACCGCCGCGTGACGACCCGGCAAACGATAACTGTGACCGCCACCGACCTTGATGCTTTCGGGCAGGGGGTTGCGCGTCACAACGGCAAAGCCGTATTTGTCAGTGGTTTACTGCCTGACGAACAGGCGGAAGTCACTTTAACAGAAGATAAAAGCAAGTACGCCAAAGGGCGTCTGAAACGTTTGCTGAATACCAGTGAAGAGCGCGTAAAACCGCAGTGCCCGCATTATTCGACGTGCGGAGGGTGTCAGCAGCAGCACGCCAGCGAGGCGCTGCAACAGCGCAGTAAAGCGGCGTCACTGTTGCGCCTGATCTCCCGCGAAACCGGCGTGCAGGCGCAGGAACAGCTGGTGATTGCCGGGCCGCAATATGGCTACCGCCGTCGTGCGCGGCTGGGATTACAAATCGCGGGCGTTAAACCTGGCCGTAAACCGGGTTCTGCAAACGGCCCGCTGGTGATGGGGTTCCGTCAGGAAGGGTCGAACGATCTGGTCGCCATTACGCGTTGCCCGGTGCTGCGCCCGGAGCTGGAAACTCTGCTGGTGCCGGTGCAGGAATGCCTGGCATCGTTGTCGGCGGTAAAACGTTTAGGGCATCTGGAACTGGTGCTGGCCGATAACGGCGCGGTGATGGTGCTGCGTCATCTGGATCCGCTCAGCGAGGCCGATCGCGCGCGCCTGATGGCTTTCGGTGCCCGACATCAGATAACCCTTTTTCTGGCGGCGGACAGCGAGTCGCTGGAACTATTGTGCGGCGAGACGCCGTATTACCACATCGATGGCCTGAATCTGAAATTCGGCCCGCGCGACTTCATTCAGGTTAATGACGCCGTAAATAAGCAAATGGTGGCGCAGGCGCTGGAATGGCTGGCGCTGACACCCGAAGATCGCGTGCTGGATTTGTTTTGCGGGATGGGAAATTTCACCCTGCCGCTGGCAAAAAGAGCGAAGCAGGTTGTCGGCGTCGAAGGTGTTGCTACACTGGTGGCGAATGGGCAAGATAATGCCCGGAATAATGGATTAGATAATGTGTCGTTCTTCCACGAAAATCTGGAAGACGATGTCAGTAAACAACCCTGGGCGGCGCAAGGCTTCACGAAAGTCCTGCTGGATCCGGCCCGGGGCGGCGCTGCTGGCGTAATGACGCATATTATTAAGCTTGCCCCGAGGCGCGTGGTGTATGTGTCCTGTAATCCCACGACTTTGGCCCGGGACAGTAAAATTTTGTTGGAGGCGGGTTATCGCTTAGCTCAGGTTCGCATGCTGGATATGTTCCCGCACACCGGGCACCTTGAATCGATGGCTCTGTTTATCAACCCGTCTGATACAGGCGTTGTATCAGAAACGTAGGGAGAGGGTATGGTTGCGGTAAGAAGTGCACATCTGAATACGGCTGGCGAGTTTGCGCTCGACGACTGGATCAACAGTTTAGGGCTGTCCAGCCAGCAATCATGTGAGCGTTTAGCCGAAACCTGGCGCTACTGCGAACAACAAACGCAGGGCCATCCTGACGCGTCGCTTCTGCTGTGGCGCGGTCTGGAAATGGTTGAAATCCTCTCGACCCTCAGCATGGATAACGACAGTATGCGCGCCGCGCTGCTGTTCCCGCTGGTCGATGACGGCATCATCGACGAAGAAACTCTCACGCAGCAATTCGGCAAAGGCATCACGGATCTGGTTCACGGTGTTCGTGATATGGACGCCATCCGCCAGCTGAAAGCCACACAAAACGATTCAATGGGTTCCGAGCAGGTGGATAACGTCCGCCGCATGCTGCTGGCGATGGTGGAAGATTTCCGCTGCGTGGTGCTCAAGCTCGCCGAACGTATCGCGCATCTGCGTGAAGTCAAAGACGCGCCGGAAGAAGAGCGCGTTCTGGCCGCAAAAGAATGTACCAATATCTATGCGCCGCTGGCGAACCGCCTGGGTATCGGCCAGCTCAAATGGGAGCTGGAAGATTTCTGCTTCCGCTATCTGCATCCCGACGAATACAAACGCATTGCCAAACTGCTGCATGAGCGCCGTATCGACCGCGAGCAGTACATCGACGATTTCGTGTCGACGGTAAAAAACGCCATGCTGGAAGAAGGCATCAAAGTTGATGTCTATGGCCGTCCGAAACATATCTACAGCATCTGGCGCAAGATGCAGAAAAAATCCCTGTCCTTTGACGAGCTTTTCGACGTGCGCGCCGTGCGTATCGTGGTGGAACGCTTGCAGGATTGTTACGCCGCATTAGGGATTGTGCACACGCATTTCCGCCATCTGCCGGACGAGTTTGACGACTACGTGGCCAACCCGAAACCAAACGGTTATCAGTCGATTCATACCGTGGTTTTGGGCCCGCGCGGTAAAACGCTGGAAGTGCAGATCCGTACCCGTCAGATGCACGAAGACGCCGAGCTGGGCGTCGCCGCGCACTGGAAATACAAAGAAGGTACCGCCGTGGTCGGTGGCCGCAGCGGGGGCTACGAAGGCCGTATTGCATGGCTGCGTAAACTGATCGCGTGGCAGGAAGAAATGGCCGATTCGGGCGAAATGCTCGACGAAGTCCGCAGCCAGGTCTTCGACGATCGCGTTTACGTGTTTACGCCAAAAGGCGACGTTATCGACCTGCCGATGGGCTCAACGCCGCTCGATTTTGCTTACCACATCCACAGCGATGTCGGTCACCGTTGTATCGGTGCCAAAATTGGCGGGCGCATCGTGCCGTTCACCTATCAGTTGCAGATGGGGGATCAGATTGAAATCATCACCCAGAAGCATGCGAACCCAAGCCGCGACTGGCTGAACCCGAGCCTCGGTTATGTCACTACCAGCCGCGGGCGTTCTAAAATCCAGAACTGGTTCCGTAAGCAGGATCGCGATAAGAACATCATTGCCGGTAAGCAGATCCTCGACGATGAGCTGGACCGGCTGGATATCAGCATTAAAGATGCCGAGAAACTGCTGCTGCCGCGCTACAACGTGAACTCGCTCGACGAGGTTCTGGCCGCGATCGGTAACGGCGATATCCGCATCAACCAGATGGTTAACTTCCTGCAATCGCAGCTGAAAAAGCCGAGCGCGGAAGAACTGGATAAAGAAGCGCTGCGCCAGCTGACGCAGAAAACCACACCGCCGCCGGCGCGCAGCAAAGACAATGGCCGCGTCGTGGTCGAAGGCGTGGGCAATCTGATGCACCACATTGCGCGTTGTTGCCAGCCAATTCCGGGCGATGAAATCGTCGGCTACATCACGCAGGGGCGCGGGATTTCCATCCACCGCGCCGATTGTGATCAGCTGGAAGATTTGCGCTCGAATGCGCCGGAACGTGTGGTGGACGCCGTGTGGGGCGAAAGCTATTCCAGCGGCTATTCGCTGGTGGTGCGTGTCGTCGCGAACGACCGCAGCGGGCTGCTGCGTGATATCACGACCATTCTGGCCAACGAAAAAGTGAACGTACTGGGCGTTGCCAGCCGCAGTGATACCAAACAGCAACTGGCCACCATCGATATGGATATCGAGATCTACAACCCTCAGGTTCTGGGGCGCGTAATAGCCAAACTGAATCAGCTTCCGGACGTTATTGAAGCGAAGCGACTGCACGGCAGTTGATTATTGTTATCTGAAGGCCCGCCAGTCGGGCCTTTTCTATTTTTATTCCGCCAGAAAAAATTTTAAAAAACGGACAGGCGCTATGACTGAAACTCCTTTGCAACGTTTGCTCACCATCATGAAAACTCTGCGCGACCCGCAAGCCGGTTGTCCCTGGGACAAAGAGCAGACTTTTGAGACCATCGCGCCGTATACGCTGGAAGAAACCTACGAAGTACTGGACGCGATTGCCCGCAAAGATTACGCCGATGTGCGTGACGAACTGGGTGACCTGCTGTTTCAGGTGGTGTTCTATGCCCAGATGGGCAGCGAGCAGGGGTTGTTTGAATTCGACGATATCTGCAATGCAATTGCCGACAAACTGGAGCGCCGCCATCCGCAAATTTTTGGTGATGAAGCGGCGTGGTCGGAAGACGCCAGCAGCAAAGACGTGCTGGTGAAGTGGGAAGCGCGCAAGGCGCTTGAGCGTGCGGATAAATCGCTGCATTCCGCGCTCGATGATATTCCTTCTGCGCTGCCCGCGCTGATGAAGGCGCATAAAATTCAGAAACGCTGTTCGAACGTCGGTTTTGACTGGACGACGCTCGGGCCGGTGCTCGACAAAGTCTATGAAGAAATTGACGAAGTCATGTTCGAAGCGCGTCAGGCGGTCATCGATGAAGAAAAACTCGGTGAGGAAATTGGCGATCTGCTGTTCGCGACCGTTAATCTTTCACGTCATCTCGGCCATAAAGCGGAAGATGCATTGCAGGCCGCTAACCGCAAGTTTGAGCGCCGCTTCCGGCAGGTTGAGGAGATTATTCGCAGCAAAGGGTTAAATATGGAAGACGCCACGCTCGAACAGATGGAAGCTGCCTGGCAGCAGGTGAAAAAGCAGGAAGGCTGAGATCGGCGAATGCGACTTTGATCGGCGACAAGATCTGAAGATGCTGAAACGGTTAAGCTCAGTGTCGTTCAGGGGCTAAAACGCTGATCTGCGAGCATTAAAGTCCAACAAATTGAAATCTAAGATGTTTTAGTGAGTTATGCGAACAGTAATGCACGTTTTATCAGCTAACTGTTTGTTTTTGAAAGATTGAGAGGGAAGGGCTGAAAGGCAAAACCCTTCTGAACTGACGGCAAGGAAACGATGATGGACAGCAAAACGATTATTTGTGGCGCACACAAGGTTCCGGTATACTGTTTTCCCGTCTTGGTTATTCCATCATCTTTAAACCTAACCTCTCAGGTTCAGCATGACAACTAATTATATTTTTGTGACCGGCGGGGTCGTATCCTCTCTGGGTAAAGGCATTGCCGCAGCCTCTCTGGCGGCTATTCTCGAAGCCCGTGGCCTCAACGTGACCATCATGAAACTGGACCCGTATATCAACGTGGATCCGGGTACGATGAGCCCAACTCAACACGGCGAAGTCTTCGTTACCGAAGATGGCGCTGAAACCGATCTCGATCTGGGTCACTATGAGCGTTTCATCCGCACCAAGATGACCCGCCGCAATAACTTCACCACTGGCCGTATCTATTCTGACGTGCTGCGCAAAGAGCGCCGCGGCGATTATCTCGGCGCGACCATTCAGGTTATCCCGCACATTACCAACAACATCAAAGAACGCATCATTGAAGGCGGCGAAGGCCACGATGTCGTGCTGGTTGAAATTGGCGGTACTGTCGGTGATATCGAATCCCTGCCATTCCTGGAAGCGATTCGTCAGATGGCGGTTGAAGTGGGCCGTGAACATACGCTGTACATGCACCTGACGCTGGTGCCGTACATGGCCGCTGCCGGTGAAGTGAAAACAAAACCGACTCAGCATTCTGTTAAAGAACTGCTGTCTATCGGTATACAGCCAGACGTGCTGATCTGCCGTTCTGACCGCGCTGTTCCTGCCAACGAACGTGCAAAAATCGCGCTGTTCTGTAATGTGCCGGAAAAAGCGGTTATCTCCCTTAAAGATGTTGATTCCATTTATAAAATCCCGGCCCTATTGAAATCTCAGGGGCTGGACGACTATATTTGTAAACGTTTCAGCATCAACGCGCCGGAAGCCAATCTGTCCGAGTGGGAACAGGTTGTTTACGAAGAAGCTAATCCGGGCGGTGAAGTCACCATCGGTATGGTCGGTAAGTACATTGAGCTGCCAGACGCTTATAAGTCTGTGATTGAAGCGCTCAAACACGGTGGCCTGAAAAATCGTCTGACCGTGAACATTAAACTTATCGATTCACAGGATGTCGAAACCCGTGGCGTCGAAGTGCTGAAAGGCCTGGACGCAATCCTAATCCCGGGTGGCTTCGGTTACCGTGGTGTGGAAGGGAAAGTCGCGACAGCCCGTTATGCGCGTGAAAACAACATTCCTTATCTGGGTATTTGTCTGGGTATGCAGGTTGCGTTGATTGAGTTTGCCCGTAACGTTGCGGGTATGGATAACGCCAACTCAACGGAATTTGTGCCAGACTGTAAGTTCCCGGTAGTCGCCCTCATCACTGAATGGCGCGATGAAGAAGGTAACGTCGAAGTACGTTCCGAAGACAGTGATTTAGGCGGAACCATGCGTGTAGGTGGTCAGCAATGTCACCTGAACGAGGGTAGCCTGGTTCGCGAGATGTACGGCGAGCCGACAATAGTTGAACGCCATCGTCACCGTTACGAAGTGAACAATATGCTGCTGAAACAAATCGAAGCCGCAGGTTTACGCGTAGCCGGTCGCTCTGGCGATAAGCAACTGGTGGAAATTATCGAGCTGCCAAACCATCCGTGGTTTGTTGCTTGCCAGTTCCATCCAGAATTTACGTCTACGCCGCGTGATGGTCATCCGTTGTTTGCAGGCTTCGTGAAGGCTGCCGGTGAGTATCAGAAGCGTCAGGTAAAATAAAATACAGGGGAAACGACGTGTCGCAGATGCGTCGTTTGTCTGAAGCTTTAGTTAACTTGTACTGAGGAAATCCTAATGTCCAAAATCGTTAAAGTCATCGGTCGCGAAATCATCGATTCACGTGGTAACCCGACTGTAGAAGCTGAAGTTCATCTGGAAGGTGGTTTTGTTGGTCTGGCTGCTGCGCCATCAGGTGCTTCTACCGGTTCCCGCGAAGCGCTGGAACTGCGTGACGGTGACAAATCCCGTTTCCTGGGCAAAGGCGTTCTGAAAGCCGTTGCTGCTGTTAACGGTCCAATTGCTCAGGCTGTATTGGGCAAAGACGCGAAAGACCAGGCTAACATCGATAAAATCATGATCGACCTGGACGGTACCGAAAACAAATCTAACTTCGGTGCTAACGCGATTCTGGCTGTTTCCCTGGCTGCTGCTAAAGCGGCTGCTGCTTCTAAAGGTCTGCCACTGTACGCTCACATCGCAGAACTGAACGGCACCCCAGGCAAATACTCTATGCCACTGCCTATGATGAACATCATCAACGGCGGCGAACACGCTGATAACAACGTTGATATTCAAGAGTTCATGATTCAGCCTGTTGGCGCGAAAACTCTGAAAGAAGCCATCCGTATGGGTTCTGAAGTTTTCCACACCCTGGCTAAAGTTCTGAAATCTAAAGGCATGGGTACTGCTGTTGGTGACGAAGGTGGCTACGCGCCAAACCTGGGTTCTAACGCAGAAGCTCTGGCTGTTATCGCAGAAGCAGTGAAAGCAGCAGGCTACGAGCTGGGTAAAGACATCACCCTGGCGATGGACTGTGCAGCATCTGAATTCTACAAAGACGGTAAATACGTTCTGGCTGGCGAAGGCAACAAAGCTTTCACTTCTGAAGAGTTCACTCACTTCCTGGAAGACCTGACCAAACAGTACCCAATCGTTTCTATCGAAGACGGTCTGGACGAATCTGACTGGGCTGGCTTCGCTTACCAGACTAAAGTTCTGGGCGACAAAATCCAGCTGGTTGGTGACGATCTGTTCGTAACCAACACCAAGATCCTGAAAGAAGGTATCGACAAAGGTATCGTTAACTCCATCCTGATCAAATTCAACCAGATCGGTTCACTGACCGAAACTCTGGCTGCGATCAAAATGGCTAAAGATGCTGGCTACACTGCCGTTATCTCTCACCGTTCAGGCGAAACTGAAGATGCAACCATCGCTGACCTGGCGGTCGGTACTGCTGCTGGCCAGATCAAAACCGGTTCTATGAGCCGTTCTGACCGTGTTGCTAAATACAACCAGCTGATCCGTATCGAAGAAGCGCTGGCGGCACAGGGTACTCCTGCTCCGTTCAACGGTCTGAAAGAAGTTAAAGGTCAGTAATTACTGCCCCGTAACGCTTTCTTAAAAACCCGCTCCGGCGGGTTTTTTTATACCTGAAAGATAGCAACGGGCAAATCTGCCATACTCATTTACAGCACAAGTTTGGCCTCACCCGTCTTATCTGTGATAATGCGCGCTGATTTTTTAGAGATGACTGAGAAAACGATGCAGTACCCGATTAATGAGATGTTCGAAACCCTGCAAGGGGAAGGTTATTTTACCGGCGTGCCGGCGATTTTTGTGCGCCTGCAAGGCTGCCCGGTGGGTTGCAGCTGGTGCGACACCAAACACACCTGGGATAAAATTGCCGATCGGGAAGTCGATATGCAGCGCATTCTGGTCAAAACCGAAGAGAGTGATGCCTGGGGTAACGCGACGTCAGAACAGTTGCTGGACGTCATCGGACAACAGGGTTACACCGCCCGTCACGTGGTGATTACCGGCGGTGAGCCGTGTATTTATGACCTGACCGAGCTGACCTCTTTGCTCGAGAAAAACGGCTTCAGTTGTCAGATTGAAACCAGCGGCACGCATGAAGTGCGTTGTTCAGTGAATACCTGGGTCACCGTTTCACCTAAAGTGAATATGCGTGGCGGGTACGACATTCTGCCGCAGGCGCTGAAACGTGCTGATGAAGTGAAACATCCGGTGGCGCGTCAGCGTGATATCGACGCACTGGAAGCGTTGCTGGAAACGCTGACCGACAGCAAATCACGCATTATCGCGTTGCAGCCTATCAGCCAAAAAGAAGAAGCCACCAAACTTTGCATTGCGACCTGCATTGCAAAGAACTGGCGGCTGTCGATGCAAACCCATAAATACTTAAATATCGCCTGATCCCCTGCATCCTTCGCGCTGCCTCTGCGTTGGCTGCTCTTATTCACCCCGGTCACTTACTGATGTAAGCTCCCGGGGATCATTCGTTTGCCGCCTTGATGCAACACGAATGATTTTGGGGATCGGATGGGATAGTTCAGCCTTTATAGACGCAACCCGCTGTGCAAGTTTCTTTCACGCGCACGGCGGAAAGCAAAGGTAGTTTCGGCTTCATCTCATTCCAGATCCATTCCGCCAGCACTTCGCTGGTTGGGTTTTCCAGGCCCGGAATATCATTCAGATTATAATGATCGAGGCGGTCCAGCGTCGGGTTGAATGCAGCTTTCAGATCGGCGAAATCCATTACCCAGCCTGTGTGCGGATCCACTTCACCGGTGATTTCTATACGAACGGTAAAAGAGTGGCCATGCAACCGGCCGCATTTATGGCCGGCAGGGACGTGCGGTAAATGGTGTGCGGCTTCGAACTGAAAATCTTTAAATAATGTGGTGGTCATGAGGCTGTCTCGTTGCTCGAAAAAACGCGGCATAGTACCGGAATACCGGCTTACGTGCCATGACTTAACTGCGCTTTTCTTCACCAAATCCTGACTTTTACTCTCTTTACTCCGCCCGCATTGCTGGCTTACAGTGAGCCGGTAGAAACTAACCTGTTGAGATAGTGAATGATTACTGTGCTTCGTTGCGCTGTTCTGGCGCTGTTGTTCTCTGCCAGCGTGCAGGCAGAAACCACGGCTCCCGCACAGGAAGCCGCGCCCGCCGCGGCTAAAACCGTTCAGCCTGCGGCAAAAGTGCCACCGGTCGCCAAAACGGCAATGCCCAAAGCTCCGCTGATATTCCCGCCGGGTGCCGGGGTCATGCATGTTCCTCTGGCTCAGAGTAAAAAGATGCTGGAAGTCTTCACCTACCAGCCAGCAGGGGCTGATGAAAATACGCCGGTAGTGATGGTCATGACCGGCGTTGACCGCAATGCTTCAACCTACCGTAATGACTGGATAACCGTCGCGGATCAGTACCATTTGCGCGTCATCGTGCCGCATTTCAGCGAACAGGAATTCCCGGGCGCGGCGGGGTATAACCTCGGAAATCTGGTGGACAGCAAAACGCACCGCCGTCTGCCAAAATCTCAGTGGGCGTTCAGCATGGTCGATAATCTGTTTACGACGTTGCAAAAGCAGGGCGTGACCGGCCAGAAGCAATACTATCTGTTCGGGAACAGCGCGGGCTGCCAGTTCGTTCACCGCATGCTGACGTTATTGCCTGAGCCGAATGTCAAAGCTGCCGTCTGCGCGGCGGCAGGCTGGTGGACATTGCCGGACACCGATCAGCGCTGGCCGTATGGTTTGCGTGAAGCGCCGGTGGCGGTAAACCAGCAACAGCTCAATGATTATTTTGCGAAACCGGTGCTGATTGCCGTGGGCGCTGAAGATGACGATCCGGAAAATCATCTGCTGCGTAAATCCAAACAGGCGATGGCGCAGGGGACTAACCGGCTGGAACGTGCAGAAAGCTATTTCACCACATCCCAGCAGCGTGCCGAACAGAACAACACGCCGTTCAACTGGCACTTTATGGACCTGTCTGACATCGGCCACAGCGGCAGTAAAATGTCGGTCTTTGCCGCTGGTCAGTTTGCGTGGTTCGAGCAGCACAACGCCTTCCATCTCTGAGACTTGAGCGTAAATGCCGTGTCCTGAAAAAATTTCATCACCCCGCTCCGGCGGGGTTTTTCTTTTACTTTCCGTCACTTTGAAAATGCCCGCGAACTGTGTGGGAAATTTTATAGCGATTTCAGTACGATAAAAAACTCCCTTTACCACTTTTTCAGATAGAACTTACCGCTAAATCCTCTTAGTCATTTTGGTTATTTATTATTTCCATCACTTCTTTAATTGTTATTATCCGGCTCGTTAACCTTACACTTTCTGAAGGTCTTTTCCGCGCGTAGGTATCCCCTGAAAGCCGCTGAAGGCCGGATTGATGACTGGCTTATGCATAAGGGAATTCGTACTGCGATGACGACTCAGGCTCCTCCAATTTCACTGCTCCCGCTGACCCCCGAGCAACTGGCACGACTTCAATCGGCAACGAGTGATTATTCACCGACTCAGATGGCCTGGCTTTCCGGTTATTTCTGGGGGATGGTTAACCAGCAACCGGGCGCTGTCACCACGCCGGCACCAGTGCAGGCAGCCGCATCCATTACCCTGATTTCTGCCTCGCAAACCGGTAATGCCCGCCGTGTGGCCGAACAGTTACGTGATGACCTGATTGCAGCAAAACTGAATGTGAATCTGGTGAATGCCGGTGATTACAAATTCAAGCAAATCGCTCAGGAAAAACTGCTGCTGATTGTGGCGTCGACGCAGGGCGAAGGTGAGCAGGCGGAAGAAGCCGTCGCGTTGCATAAATTCCTGCAATCCAAAAAAGCCCCGAAATTCACGGACACGGCCTTTGCGGTGTTCGCGCTTGGCGATACCTCTTATGAGTTCTTCTGCCAGGCGGGTAAAGACTTCGATACGCGTTTGGGCGAACTGGGCGCGGAGCGTCTGACAGACCGTGTGGATGCGGACGTTGAATATAAAGAGGTTGCCGCCGAATGGCGCAAGCGCATTGTTGAAGTGCTGAAACAGCGCGTGCCAGCTGACACTTCCGCGCAAGCCGCGCCGACGCTGGCGGGCAGTGTGAATCAGGTCGACAGCAGCCCATATACGAAAGAAGCACCGCTGACGGCGACGCTGGCGGTGAACCAGAAAATCACCGGCCGCGATTCAGATAAAGACGTGCGTCATCTGGAAATCGATCTCGGTGATTCTGGTCTGCGTTACCAGCCGGGCGATGCGCTGGGGATCTGGTTTGAAAACGATCCGCAGCTGGTGCAGGAAGTCGTGGAACTGCTGTGGCTGAAAGGCGATGAGACGGTCGGCATCAACGGCAAATCACTGTCGCTGTCTGAAGCCCTTCAGCATCATATCGAGCTGACGCAAAACACCACGCCAATCATTGAGAAATACGCCGCGCTTTGCCGCGACGAACATCTGACCGGGTTGCTGGCCGACAAACCTGCGCTTTTGCAATACGCGCAAACCGTGCCGTTCGTTGACATGGTGCGCCGCGCACCGACTGAACTCGACGCTCAGCAACTGGTGGATTTACTGCGTCCGCTGACGCCGCGCCTGTATTCGATTGCCTCATCGCAGGCCGAAACCGAATCCGAAGTGCATATCACCGTCGGCGTTGTGCGTTATGACATTGATGGCCGCCCGCGTTCCGGTGGCGCGTCAGGTTATCTGGCCGACCGTCTGGAAGAAGACGGCGAAGTGAAAGTTTTCATTGAGCATAACGACAACTTCCGTCTGCCGGCTAATCCTGAAACGCCAGTCATTATGATCGGGCCGGGCACCGGGATTGCGCCGTTCCGCGCGTTTATTCAGCAGCGTGATAACGACGGTGCCAGCGGCAAAAACTGGCTATTCTTCGGCAACCCGCACTTCACCGACGATTTCCTTTATCAGGTGGAATGGCAGCGCTACGTAAAAGACGGCCTGCTGACCAACATCAGTCTGGCGTGGTCGCGTGACCAGGCGGAAAAAGTTTACGTACAGGACAAGTTGCGCGAGAGCGGCGCTGAAGTCTGGCAATGGCTGCAGGAAGGCGCGCACGTCTATGTTTGCGGCGACGCCAACCGTATGGCGAAAGACGTAGAGCAGGCGCTGCTGGAGATCATTGCCGAATATGGCGTGATGGATCTGGAAACCGCCGACGAATATCTCAGCGAGTTGCGCCTGGATCACCGCTATCAGCGTGACGTCTACTGATCTGGCGTTTATAAAAATTAGAGCGATGAGTAAAAACTTATGAGCAAAAAGTTGTGGAGTGAACTCAATCCCGGCCCCGGTCCGCTGATTGTCGATGCGCCTCTGGCCGACGCCGAACGCCTGAAAAAGGAAAGTGATTTCCTGCGCGGCACCATTGCCGATGATTTAAAAGACGGCCTGACCGGCGGTTTCAACGGTGACAATTTCCTGTTGATCCGTTTCCACGGCATGTACCAGCAGGACGACCGCGATATTCGTGCTGAACGTGCTGAGCAAAAGCTGGAGCCGCGTCACGCCATGATGCTACGTTGCCGTCTGCCGGGTGGAGTGATGACGCCTGCGCAATGGCTTGGCATCGACAAATTTGCCGAAGACAGCACGCTCTACGGCAGCATCCGTATTACTAACCGTCAGACATTCCAGTTCCACGGCATTCTGAAACCGAACGTAAAACCGGTGCATCAGTTGCTGAATAAACTCGGTCTGGATGCGCTGGCGACCGCCAACGACGTTAACCGTAACGTCCTGTGTACGTCGAATCCGGTGGAATCTGAGCTGCATCGCGAAGCCTATGAATGGGCGAAAAAGCTCTCCGAACATCTGCTGCCGCGCACCCGTGCTTACGCCGAAGTCTGGCTGGATCAGGAAAAAGTCGAAACCACCGACGAAGAGCCGATTCTGGGCGCGACTTACCTGCCACGTAAATTCAAAACCACCGTGGTGATCCCGCCGCAAAACGATGTTGATCTTCATGCGAACGATCTGAATTTCGTGGCGATTGCGGATAACGGCAAACTGATCGGTTTTAACGTACTGGTCGGCGGCGGTCTTTCTATCGCACACGGCGATAAAGCGACTTACGCCCGTACCGCCAGCGAGCTGGGCTTTATCCCGCTGGAGAAAACGCTGGCCGTGGCCGAAGCCGTGGTGACCACGCAGCGGGACTGGGGTAACCGTACCAACCGTAAAAACGCCAAAACGAAATACACGCTGGAACGCGTTGGCGTGCCGGTATTTAAAGCCGAAGTGGAAAAGCGCGCGGGAATTCAGTTCGCTGAAATCCGCCCTTACGAATTCACCGGCCGCGGCGATCGTATTGGCTGGGTGAAAGGCATCGACAAACAGTGGCACCTGACCCTGTTTATCGAAAATGGCCGTATTCTGGATTATCCGGGCAAGCCGCTGAAAACCGGTCTGGCAGAAATTGCTAAGATCCACAAAGGCGATTTCAGGCTAACTGCTAACCAGAACCTGATCGTGGCCGGTGTCGCCGAAAAAGACAAAGACGCGATCGAAACGCTGGCGCGTAATCACGGCCTGATCGACGACGGCGTGACCGAGCAGCGTAAAAACTCAATGGCCTGCGTGTCTTACCCGACGTGTCCGCTGGCGATGGCGGAAGCCGAACGTTTCCTGCCGGAGTTTGTGACCAAAGTGGAAGGCATTATGCACGCTCATGGCGTGGGTGATGAACACATCGTTCTGCGCGTGACCGGCTGCCCGAACGGCTGTGGCCGCGCGCTTCTGGCGGAAATCGGCCTGGTGGGCAAAGCCCTCAACCGTTACAACCTGCACCTCGGCGGTAACCGCGCCGGGACGCGCATTCCGCGGATGTACCGCGAAAATATTTCAGACGCAGAGATCCTGACGATCATCGACGAACTGGTAGGGCGCTGGGCAAAAGAGCGCGAAACCGGTGAAGGTTTTGGTGATTACGTGATCCGCGCGGGGATCATCCGGCCGGTGCTTGATCCGGCCCGTGATTTCTACGATTAACCGTTACGAATGACAGGAGGCACCATGAGTTCATTGAATCTAACTCTGGCCGAACTGAACGACATGCCGAAGTCCGGACAGGCCATGGCGCTGGCGGAAATTAACGTCAGCCTTGAAAAGCTGTCTGCGCAGGAGCGTGTGCAGTGGGCGCTGGAGAATATGCCCGGTGAATTTGCGTTGTCTTCCAGCTTTGGTATCCAGGCCGCTGTGAGCCTGCATCTGGTGACGCAGCAGAAACCGGACATTCCGGTGATCCTCACGGATACCGGTTATCTGTTCCCGGAAACCTATCAGTTCATTGATTCGTTAACCGAACAGCTCGGCCTGAACTTGCAGATCTTCCGCGCGGAGCAATCGCCTGCCTGGCAGGAAGCGCGTTACGGCAAACTGTGGGAGCAGGGCGTCGAAGGCATCGAGAAGTACAATCACATCAATAAAGTTGAGCCGATGAATCGTGCGATTCAAACGCTCGGTGTGCAGACCTGGTTCGCCGGTCTGCGGCGCGAACAGTCCGGCAGCCGTGCGCATCTGCCGGTGCTGGCGGTTCAGCGTGGTGTGTTTAAAATCCTGCCGATCATTGACTGGGATAACCGTCAGGTCTTCCAGTACCTGAAAGAGCATGGCCTCAGCTACCATCCGCTGTGGGACCAGGGCTATCTTTCCGTCGGCGATACCCACACCACGAAAAAGTGGGAAGAAGGGATGAAGGAAGAAGACACTCGCTTTTTTGGACTGAAAAGAGAGTGCGGCCTGCACGAATGACAGAGAAAAAAACGGACGCTAAAAGCGTCCGTTTTCTTTCGTTCGTCAGGCGTGTTTCGCCGGTTTCGCCAGATCCCTGAGCAGCGGGAATAACACTTTCACGGTATCCCGCGAACGTTTTTCAATGCGGCCCGGCAGCGCGGTATCGAGATATTGCAGGTTATCGAACTGGCTCTGATAGCGTGTTGTGCCCAGCGGGAAGTGGCTGCTGATGGCACGTTGCTGCTCGCCATCTTTCTTGCCTAATGCATAATTCGTGGCGGTCACGTTCAGCAGCGGTAATCGCGCTTCATCCAGCGCGCCGATGCCGTCGCAGCAATGCGTATTGTCATGGCTTTCCGCCGGGATCCCCAGACTGTGCGCAATCTTGATGGCGCGGACGCGGGTTAGTTTTGCCACCGCCGCCGACGTATTCACGCCGCTGTTGAAATACAGCCTGTCGCCGGTAATCAGTGAATTCAGGTTGATCACCAGCAGCGTGTTTTTCTTCTCTTCGGCGCTCATGCGCTTCACAAAATCTTCTGCCCCTTTCGCACCGGTTTCTTCGGCACTCAGCGCCACAAAGCGCAGGCTGTAATGCGTGGGAATGGCCTGCATGCGTTCGGCCAGTTCAAGCATCACACCGACGCCTGAGGCGTTATCATCCACGCCCTGCAAGGTCAGGCCGCCGAGATTATGGTTGGTATCGCTGTCGCTTTGCGGCACATAAGTATCAAAGTGCGCCATCACAATAATCTGCTGCGGCACGTCGCCGGTCCGTGCGGCAATAACGGACGTGGCGTGAATATTCTGCCAGTTCTTTTTGCCGTCGTTGCTGGTGTACAGATAGCGGGTATCGAATCCGCGCAGATCGCTTTTATAGCCTAATTTATTGAATTGCTGATTCAGGTAATCTGCCGCGATAAGTTCAGCAGGGCTGCCTGCCATACGTCCCGGAAAATAGGTCGCGATATGACGAATTTGCTGACTGGCGATTTCACCCATCGCCGGAAGTGGCGACGAGGCAGCCACCGCATGACCCATTAAGACGCCGCTCAGCCCGATGGCGAGCAGCGTCCGCTTCATGCGTAAAAAAGAGAACATAGCCAAAAATCCTTGTTTGCGGGTCAAAATGACCGGAAAGGGCACTACACCTGCCAGGCCGCGTGTGGCGGTCTTTGTGGGCGATATATTTGCAGGCGATATAGTATGCGATTGTCCGCGCCAATAGACAATTTCCCGTTATCTCAAACCGCTCTTTTTGTCATCCGGAATGGTCGGGGAAGGTCATGAAAAATATTCAGGCTGGGAGGATTATAAAAAATCTTCGCCCCTGACGGCGCGCTATATTCCATTTAGTAACTAATCATTCCTTTTCGTCATTTCAGATCAATTATTGCCTGCACGTATAGTTTGATGATTAATCCTTACAATCAATAAAGGCCTTTGTGGACTATCTACCAATATTTGCCGACCTCAAACAACGCCCGGTGCTGGTTGTTGGTGGTGGCGAAGTCGCTGCCCGCAAAATAGATCTTCTCCTGCGGGCGGGCGCACAAGTTCGGATAGTTGCACAGGCACTTTCCCCCGAGCTGGAACAACGTGAACATGCCAATGAAGTCATCTGGCTGGCGCAGGCATTTCTGCCAGAGCAGCTCGATGATGTGTTTCTGGTGATTGCAGCGACCGATGACGCCGCACTCAACGCAGAGGTCTTTGAGCAGGCTAATCAGCGCTTCGTTATGGCGAACGTCGTCGACGATCAACCCAAGTGTTCTTTTATCTTTCCTTCCATTGTCGACCGCTCGCCGATAGTGGTGGCGATTTCCTCCAGCGGTAAAGCGCCGGTGCTGGCCAGAATGTTGCGTGAAAAACTCGAAACATTGCTGCCGAACAGCCTGGGGCAAATGGCGGATATCGCCGGGCGCTGGCGTGAAAGGGTAAAAACCCAGTTCAGTTCCATGCGTGCACGCCGCCGCTTCTGGGAGCAGGCATTTTCCGGGCGCTTTGCCAGCCTGGCTTCTGCGGGGAAACTCGCACAGGCGGAGCAAGCGTTGCAGGAACAGTTAGAAAGTGCGGAAGACATCGCGCAAAACGGCAATGTCACGCTGGTCGGCGCCGGGCCGGGTGATGCAGGATTGCTCACCTTACGCGGTTTGCAGGTTATGCAGCAGGCTGATGTGGTGTTGTATGACTATCTGGTCAGCGACGACGTGCTGGATTTAGTCCGCCGTGACGCGGACCGAATTTGTGTCGGCAAACGGGCGGGCAGCCACTCGGTGTCGCAGGAAGAAACCAACCGTCTGCTGGTCGAACTGGCGCAGCAGGGAAAAAAAGTCGTGCGCCTGAAAGGCGGCGACCCGTTCATCTTCGGACGTGGCGGTGAAGAACTACAGGCGGTGAAAGCGGCCGGAATTCCTTTCCAGGTCGTTCCGGGTGTCACCGCTGCCGCTGGCGCTACGGCGTATGCCGGCATCCCGCTGACGCATCGTGATTACGCGCAGAGCGTGATGTTTGTGACAGGGCATTGCCGCTCTGATGATAACGGCGTGCAGTGGGAGACGCTCGCCAAAGGAAAACAAACGCTGGCGATTTACATGGGCACGCTCAAAGCGGCTGAAATCAGCCAGCAGTTGATCGCTCACGGACGTGCAGCAACGACACCTGTCGCGGTCATCGGACGGGGAACGCGAGCCGATCAGCAGGTGCTGACCGGAACGCTCGATAATCTTGAACATCTGGCTCAACAGGCGCCTGCACCGGCGCTGCTGGTGATTGGTGAAGTGGTGGCACTTCATCAGCAACTGGCGTGGTTTGGGCATCATCCTGAGACTGACGGGACTCAACGTCCGTCGGTTGTGAATTTGGCTTAAAGGATCTGTTATGGACGAAAAACGACTGACTCATTTGCGGCAACTGGAGGCGGAGAGTATCCATATCATCCGTGAAGTGGCTGCTGAATTCGCCAACCCGGTGATGATGTATTCCATCGGGAAAGACTCCTCGGTGATGCTGCATCTGGCTCGCAAAGCCTTCTTCCCGGGCACGCTGCCGTTTCCGTTGTTGCATGTGGACACCGGCTGGAAATTCCGCGAAATGTACGAGTTCCGTGACCGCACGGCGAAAAACTACGGTTTCGAGCTGCTGGTACATAAAAACCCGGAAGGCGTGGCGATGGGTATCAACCCGTTCGTTCACGGCAGTGCCAAACACACTGACATCATGAAAACCGAAGGGCTGAAACAGGCGCTGAACAAATACGGTTTTGACGCAGCTTTCGGCGGCGCACGCCGAGACGAAGAAAAATCCCGTGCCAAAGAACGCATTTACTCGTTCCGTGACCGTTTCCACCGCTGGGATCCGAAAAACCAGCGTCCGGAGTTGTGGCACAACTACAACGGCCAGATTAACAAAGGCGAAAGCATCCGCGTGTTCCCGCTCTCCAACTGGACTGAGCTGGATATCTGGCAGTACATCTATCTAGAAAATATTGAAATCGTTCCGCTCTATCTGGCCGCGCCGCGTCCGGTTCTCGAGCGCGACGGTATGCTACTGATGGTGGATGACGATCGTATTGATCTCCAGCCGGGCGAAGTGATCGAGAAGAAAATGGTGCGCTTCCGTACGCTGGGTTGCTGGCCGCTGACCGGTGCCGTGGAATCCGAAGCGCAAACGCTGCCGGAAATCATCGAAGAGATGCTGGTTTCCACAACCAGTGAGCGTCAGGGACGGGCGATCGACCGCGATCAGGCCGGTTCGATGGAACTGAAAAAGCGTCAAGGGTACTTCTGAGGAGCCGCAGCTAATGAATAATGCAATTGCACAACAAATCGCGGAGCAGGGCGGCGTCGAAGCTTACCTGCACGCTCAGCAACACAAAAGCCTGCTGCGCTTCCTGACCTGTGGCAGCGTCGATGACGGCAAAAGTACGCTGATCGGGCGTCTGCTGCACGACACCCGCCAGATTTACGAAGACCAGCTGTCCTCGCTGCACAATGACAGCAAGCGTCACGGCACGCAGGGCGAAAAACTGGATCTGGCTTTACTGGTTGATGGCCTGCAAGCGGAACGCGAACAGGGTATTACCATCGATGTGGCTTATCGTTATTTTTCCACTGAAAAGCGTAAGTTCATCATCGCGGATACGCCGGGACACGAACAGTACACCCGTAATATGGCGACCGGTGCATCGACCTGCGATCTGGCGATCCTGCTGATCGACGCCCGTAAAGGCGTCCTGGATCAAACCCGTCGCCACAGCTTTATCGCCACTCTGCTGGGGATCCGCCATCTGGTTGTGGCTGTGAACAAAATGGATCTGGTCGATTTCAGCGAGTCTGTTTACGAGCAATTTAAACAGGATTATCTGGATTTCGCTCAGCAACTGCCGACCGATCTGGACATCAAATTCGTTCCGCTTTCCGCGCTGGAAGGCGATAACGTGGCGACGCCAAGCGAGAAAATGGGCTGGTATACCGGACCAACGCTGCTCGACGTGCTGGAAACGGTCAACATTATTAACATTCGCGAACAGCAACCGATGCGTTTCCCGGTGCAGTATGTGAACCGTCCAAACCTCGATTTCCGCGGTTATGCCGGAACGCTGGCGTCCGGTTCTGTCCGCGTCGGCCAGAAAGTGAAGGTTCTGCCGTCTGGTGTGGAATCTACCGTGGCACGCATCGTGACCTTTGACGGTGATTTGCAGGAAGCCTGGGCAGGAGAAGCGATCACATTGGTGCTGGCCGACGAACGTGATATCAGCCGCGGCGATACGCTGGTGGACGCGGATGAAACCGTTAAACCGGTGCAGCATGCGAAAGTGGACGTGGTGTGGATGGCGGAGCAACCGCTGAGCGTCGGCCAAAGCTATGACATCAAAGTCGGTGGAAAGAAAGCCCGTGCGCGCGTGGAAAACATCGAGTATCAGGTCGAGATCAACTCACTGACTCAGCGTGTGGTGGAAAACCTGCCGCTCAACGGTATCGGCCTGGTCGAACTGACCTTTGACGAACCGCTGGTGCTGGATAACTACCAGAGCAACGCGGTGAACGGCGGGATGATCTTTATCGATCGCCTGACGAACGTGACCGTGGGCGCTGGTCTGGTTCGCGAAGCGCTGGAAGAAGTTTATCAGGAAGCGGATAAATACAGCGCGTTTGAGCTGGAACTGAACAGCCTGGTTCGCCGCCACTTCCCGCACTGGGGCGCGCGCGATTTGCTGGGTGGAAAATAAGATGACGTTGCAAAACGGCTCTTTCTTAAAAGACGACAATGTTGTCTGGCATCCGCACGCGGTGACGCGCGCGGATCGCGAGAAACAGCATGGTCATCGCGGCGCAGTTCTGTGGTTCACCGGGCTTTCGGGCTCGGGGAAATCCACGGTAGCGGGCGCGCTGGAACAGGCGCTGCATGCGCAGGGTATCAGCACGTATCTGCTTGATGGCGACAACGTCCGCCACGGGCTTTGCCGTGATTTAGGGTTCACGGATGACGACCGTCGCGAAAACATCCGTCGCGTCGGTGAAGTGGCAAAACTGATGGTGGATGCCGGTCTGGTCGTGCTGACCGCCTTCATTTCTCCTCATCGCGCTGAGCGGGACATGGTGCGTAATTTGCTCGGGGAAGGGCAGTTTATTGAAGTGTTCGTTGATACGCCGCTGGAGATTTGTGAGGCGCGTGATCCTAAAGGTTTATACAAGAAAGCGCGCGCGGGTGAACTGAAGAATTTCACCGGAATTGACTCTGAATATCAGCCGCCGGAAGTGCCGGATGTGCATCTTAATGGTGAACAATTGGTAACACATTTGGTCCCCCAATTATTAGATGTGATGCGTCAGCGCGCTATTATCAATCCCTGAATGTTTGCCGGCCAAACGCCAGAGAGCGTGCCGGTTTACACTGAATACAGGGATCATCTATGCAGGCTTTACTCAGCAGACTTGTCAGCCGGATCCGGGTCGAAAACACCCGCTATCAGAGGCTGGCGCAGGTCACAGACAGTGCAGACAACGACGAGCCGTCCTACTCTATGCAGGGCGGGTTCATTGGCTTCGTCTTTTACTGGCTGGCCTTTGCGATCCCTTTCCTGGTCTACGGATCCAACACCCTGTTTTTCCTGCTCTACACCTGGCCTTTCTTTCTTGCGCTCATGCCTGTATCCGTTCTGATTGGCATTGCGCTCAGCATGTTCTTTCGTGGCGGCTGGTTTAAAACGTCGGTGACCAGCGCAATCTGCGTGATCAGCATGTTCTGGACGGTCTTCTCATTTCTATCGGGCTGGTGAGTCAGGCTGGCTCTTTTCCGGTTCCTTATCTTCGGGGATGTCGTCCGGCGGCCCTGCGTTTTTCCGGCGGTTTTCCCTGCAATTCTCCTTCACGATGTAACCCATTGTGTCATTCTCACCCATAATTGAGTGCGTAAGTCTGATTCTCGCAGGCATTTACCCTGCCACAGTGGAGTCAGAGGGAAAGTTGTGGGATGATTGTCCGGCTTTTTTAGGGGGCGGGGATGGGCAAACTAACACTGCTTTTACTGATTTTACTTGGCTGGCTTCAGTATTCACTGTGGCTGGGCAAGAATGGTATTCACGATTACGTTCGTGTAAACGATGACGTTCAGGTGCAACAAGTTAATAACGGCAAACTGAAGTCACGTAATGATCAACTTTTCGCAGAAATCGACGATTTGAACGGCGGTCAGGAAGCGATCGAAGAACGCGCGCGCAACGAACTGAGCATGATCAAGCCCGGTGAGACTTTCTATCGCCTGGTGCCTGACAACAAACGTGCGCCGGGCAGCACCGTATCGCAAAGCAACCCGAATCAATAGCCATGAGCCATACTGCAGTTTCCCTTCCAGAGGTCATTGCCGTGTTACCTGCTGCCGGAATCGGCAGCCGTATGCAGGCAGAATGTCCCAAACAATATCTGACTATCGGCGGTAAGACGCTGATAGAACACTCGATTCGCGCCTTGTTGCACAGCAGCAACGTCACCAAAGTTATTGTGGCGCTGAGCCCGCATGACACGCAGTTCCGGCAGTTGCCCGTCGCCAGTGATCCCCGGATCCAGCTGGTTACCGGTGGAAATGAGCGCGCCGAATCTGTGATGGCAGGCCTTGAGGCCGCGGGCGATCATGGCTGGGTGCTGGTGCATGATGCGGCACGTCCTTGTCTGCACCCCGATGATCTGACAAACCTTCTGGCCATTTCTGCGATTAGCAAAATTGGCGGGATCCTCGCCGCGCCGGTTCGTGACACCATGAAACGCGGTGAGCCCGGCGCGCATGCGATCTCCCATACGGTAGATCGTCAGGAACTCTGGCATGCGCTCACGCCGCAATTCTTCCCTCTCGAATTATTGAAAACCTGCCTGCGCCGCGCACTGAATGAAGGCGCTGTGGTCACTGATGAAGCTTCCGCAATGGAATATTGTGGTTTTCATCCTATGCTGATCCCGGCGCGGGCCGATAATATTAAAGTCACCAGACCAGAAGATCTGGCGCTGGCTGAATTCTACTTAACCCGCTTGTATCAGGAGGAGAACGCATAATGCGTATCGGTCACGGTTTTGATGTACATAAGTTTGGCGGCGAAGGCCCGCTGGTGATCGGTGGTGTGCGTATTCCTTATCCGCAGGGGTTACTGGCGCACTCCGACGGCGACGTTGCGCTGCATGCCGCCACTGACGCATTGCTTGGCGCGGCGGCGCTGGGTGATATCGGCAAGCTTTTCCCGGACACCGACCCGGCCTACAAAGGCGCGGACAGCCGTGAACTGCTGCGCGAAGCCTATCGTCGCATTCGTGCAAAAGGCTACAAGCTGGGCAATCTCGATATCACGATCATCGCTCAGGCACCGAAAATGGCGCCGCACATCCCGCAAATGCGCGTATTCCTGGCCGAAGATTTGCAGTGCCATATGGACGACGTCAACGTCAAGGCGACCACAACTGAACAACTGGGTTTCACCGGCCGTGGCGAAGGTATCGCCTGCGAAGCCGTTGCACTGCTGATTAAGGAATGATGTTGTGGAAGATTACCGCATGATAGATATGTCGCGTCTCACCTGGTTGCTGGGTGAACCCACTGCTACCGGCCTGCTGAAAGCCAATCCGGAAGACTTTATCGTCGAAGAGGATTTGGGGTTTGAACCGGATGGCGAAGGTGAACATCTCTTAGTGCGGATCCGTAAAAATGGCTGCAACACGCAGTTTGTTGCCGAGCAGCTGGCGCGTTTTGCCAAAGTGCATCCGCGCGATGTCAGCTACGCCGGGCTTAAAGACCGGCACGCGGTAACAGAACAGTGGTTTTGCCTGCATATGCCCGGCAAGGCAGATCCTGATTTGAGCCAGTTCAATCTCGAAGGGTGCGAGGTGATCCGCGCCTCGCGCCATCGCAAGAAAATGCGTATCGGCACCCTGAAAGGCAATGAATTTACGCTGGTTTTGCGACAGATAAGTGATATCGATAATGTCGAAGCACGTCTGGCGAAAATTGTTGAGCAGGGCGTACCGAACTACTTCGGCACGCAGCGTTTTGGCCGCGGCGGCAATAATCTGGTGCAGGCGAAACGCTGGGCCACCAATGAAGCACGCCCTAAAGAGCGCGCCAAACGCAGTTTCTATTTATCCGCCAGCCGCAGTGCGATGTTTAACATTGTCGCCAGCCAGCGCCTGGCAGAAGGCACCGTCCGTCAGGCAATACTGGGCGATGCGTTACAACTCAGTGGCCGCGGCAGCTGGTTTGTGGCGAAAGCGGAAGAGTTTGAATCGCTGCAACCGCGTGTCGAAAGCGGCGAACTGCTGGTGACGGCACCCTTGCCGGGAGACGGATCGTTAGGCACGGCAGAAGAGGCCGAAGCCTTTGAGCTGGCTTGTCTGGCCGGGCAGGAAGATTTGCTTTCACTGCTCAAACGCGAGCGTGTTGAACCTGCACGTCGCGCCATTATGCTCCAGCCTTTGCAGATGAAATGGCAGCGCTGGGATGACGTCACTCTGGAACTTAAATTCTGGCTACCGGCGGGCAGTTATGCCACCAGCGTAGTGCGTGAACTGATGCATCTGGATGAAATGAATGCGGATATTACTGAGTAACGACGACGGCGTACTGGCTCCCGGCATTCAGACACTGGCCTGCGCGCTACGTGAATTTGCGGATGTAAAGCTGGTCGCCCCTGACCGTAACCGCAGCGGCGCGTCGAACGCGCTGACGCTCGACGCGCCGTTACGTATTCAGTCCTATCCGAACGGCGATACCGCGGTCATCAACGGTACGCCGACCGATTGTGTATATCTCGGCGTCAATTCGCTGATGCGCCCGAAGCCGGATATTGTCGTTTCCGGCATCAATGCAGGCCCGAATCTGGGCGATGATGTCATTTATTCCGGCACTGTCGCGGCGGCCATGGAAGGGCGTCATCTGGGATTTCCTGCGCTGGCGGTTTCACTCGACGGCCATCAGCATTATGACACCGCAGCGATTATTACCTGCCGGCTGCTCAGGGCGCTGGCGCGCGAACCTCTTCGTACTGGCAAAATTCTGAATATTAACGTTCCGGACCTGCCACTTTCCGAAATCAAAGGGATTAAGGTGACGCGTTGCGGTAGCCGCCATCCTGCTGAGCAGGTATTTTGTCAGCAGGATCCGCGCGGGCAAGACTTGTACTGGATTGGCCCGCCGGGCGATAAGTTTGACGTCGCACCTGACACCGATTTTGCGGCGGTCGCGCAAGGTTATGTTTCCGTGACGCCATTGCAGGTGGATTTGACCGCCTACGCGGCTCAGGATGTCGTGGTCTCATGGTTGGAAAAGGCCGGGGTGAGCGCGAATGGTGAATAAGCCGATGTATAACCTGCTGGAGCAACTCCGGCTGCAGGGCATTCATGATGAAAAACTGCTGCATGCCATCGAGTCCGTACCGCGTGAGCGCTTTGTGGATGAGGCGTTTCAGCATAAGGCTTACGAAAATACCGCGTTGCCGATTGGCTCAGGCCAGACCATCTCTCAGCCTTATACCGTGGCGAGAATGACGGAATTACTGCGCCTGATGCCGACATCCCGCGTGCTGGAGATCGGCACCGGATCGGGCTACCAGACGGCCATTCTGGCGCATCTGGTTGAACATGTGTACTCGGTTGAGCGTATCAAAGGGTTGCAGTGGCAGGCCAAAAGGCGTCTCAAGCAGCTCGATTTGCATAACGTCTCCACGCGTCACGGCGATGGCTGGCAGGGCTGGCCTTCACGTGGCCCGTTTGATGCCATTATTGTTACCGCTGCACCGCCTGAAATACCTCAAGATTTACTGCAACAGCTCGACGAGGGCGGCGTGATGGTGTTGCCCGTCGGCGAAGAAAGCCAGACTCTCCAGCGCGTCACCCGGCGTGGTGACGATTTCGTTGCGGAGACCGTCGAAGCTGTCCGTTTTGTGCCGCTGGTGAAAGGCGAACTGGCCTGAACCCAGACGCGCGCAGGACTAACCCCTTAAAATTTAAATACAACTGTTATATGGTGCTGTACTGGCGATGTTGATAGCATCCACTACAGTTTTTTATGGCACGGTCTGTTCCGGGTGAAAACCTGAACGGGCATGTCGCCTGCGCGTACAGTGTCAGATGACACGAAAATCGCCAGTTGGCGCGGTGTGCGCGGATAAAGAGATATTCTGAGATTGCCGTAACGGGGGAAAATATGAGCACGGGAAGCCCAATAAAAACACTAAGCCGCATTGCAGTGTGTACATTTATCAGTGCCTGGATGGCGGGATGTTCGAACAATTCCAACACATCCGCGCCGATCAGCAGCGTTAATGGCGGCGGAAACAGCGGCAGCAGCAGTCAGAATACTCTGAATTCCCCTCCGCAAATGGCACCTGCCGTCGGCCCTGGCGGACACATTGTGTACAACCGCAGCTATAACTCAATCCCTAAGGGAAGTTACAGCGGCAGCACCTATCAGGTGAAGCGCGGAGACACCTTATTCTACATCGCGTGGATCACCGGCAATGACTTCCGGGACCTTGCTGCGCGCAATAATATCCCTGCTCCTTACAGCCTAGAAGTGGGTCAGACAGTCCAGATAAATAACGTTTCTTCTGCCGCCAGCACGAGCAGTACGACGGCCGTCACAGACGCCACAAATAGCGGTGTTCCGAAAGTTCCAACTGGGGGAATGCTCACAGGTTCTGTGGTTGCATCTCAACCAACTACCACGTATTCTGAATCTTCTGGTAAACAGAATGTAGGTAAGATGTTGCCTACATCAGGTGCAGTCACCACCACAACACCTGTTGCTGTAGCCAGCACTCCCGTCGCCACCTCAACGAATAATGGCGGTCCGGTTTCCACATGGAAATGGCCGACTGACGGGAAAATTATCGATAATTTCTCTGCTGCTGAAGGGGGAAATAAGGGGATCGATATCGCTGGTTCGCGTGGACAAGCTGTCGTAGCAACTGCCTCGGGGCGTGTTGTTTATGCCGGTAATGCTCTTCGCGGTTACGGTAATCTAATCATCATCAAACACAATGATGATTACCTGAGCGCCTACGCACATAACGATACAATGCTGGTCCGGGAACAACAAGAAGTGCAGGCGGGACAAAAAATAGCGACGATGGGTAGCACCGGAACCAGTTCAGTAAGATTGCATTTTGAAATTCGTTACAAGGGGAAATCCGTAAACCCGCTGCGTTATCTTCCGCAGCGATAAATCCGGGCAGAGCATTGATTCTGCCCTCGGGACCACGGGTAGGAGCAGCTTATGAGTCAGAATACGCTGAAAGTTAACGAGTTACATGATGATGTAGATTTCGATGAGAACAGCGCTGAAGCCTTTGACGAGAAAGCAATAGTCGAAGAGACTGCCGACAACGATGCTGAAGAAGAATTGTTGTCGCAGGCTGTAAGCCAACGAGTGCTGGACGCCACTCAACTGTATCTCGGTGAAATCGGTTATTCCCCTCTGCTGACCGCAGAAGAGGAAGTTTATTTTGCACGACGCGCGTTGCGGGGAGATGTTCCTTCCCGCCGCCGTATGATTGAAAGTAACCTGCGTCTGGTGGTTAAAATTGCCCGCCGCTACAGTAATCGCGGTCTGGCACTGCTGGATTTGATCGAGGAAGGCAACCTGGGTCTGATCCGTGCGGTTGAAAAATTTGACCCTGAGCGCGGCTTCCGTTTCTCTACCTATGCAACATGGTGGATCCGTCAGACGATTGAACGGGCGATCATGAATCAAACCCGTACCATTCGTTTGCCAATTCACATCGTTAAAGAACTGAACGTTTATCTGCGTACCGCACGCGAACTTGCACATAAACTGGACCATGAGCCGAGTGCTGAAGAGATTGCTGAGCAACTCGACAAACCGGTGCATGACGTCAGCCGTATGTTGCGCCTGAATGAGCGTATTACCTCTGTAGATACCCCGTTGGGCGGTGACTCAGAGAAAGCGCTGTTAGATATTCTGGCGGATGAAAAAGACAACGGCCCGGAAGACACCACGCAAGACGACGATATGAAACAGAGTATCGTGAAGTGGTTATTCGAGTTGAATGCAAAACAGCGTGAAGTTCTGGCGCGTCGTTTCGGCCTGTTAGGTTATGAAGCTGCAACGCTGGAAGATGTGGGTCGTGAGATTGGCCTGACACGTGAACGTGTTCGTCAGATTCAGGTAGAAGGTCTGCGTCGCCTGCGTGAAATCCTGCAGGGACAAGGGCTGAGCATCGAAGCACTGTTCCGCGAATAACTTTTCGTTAAGAAAAACTGTTCGCCGGAAAGACAGTTCGGTATCAAAAAAACGGTGGGTTAATCCCCACCGTTTTTCATTTCTGCCGCCAGCGGCCGCAGTTTTACACCATGTCTTTCAGACGATAAATCCATTCCAGTGCCTGACGTGGCGAGAGAGAATCTGCGTCCAGAGATTCCAGCGCTTCTACCGCAGGCGACACTTCTTCTGCCAGCAGCGTCAGCTGCGGGCCATCCACTTTGCTGGCGGCGGCGTTGTTGGACAACGTTTCCAGCTCTTTCAGTTTCTGGCGTGCACGTTTAATGACATCACGCGGGACACCCGCCAGCGCTGCGACGGCCAGACCATAACTTTTGCTGGCTGCGCCATCCTGCACGCTGTGCATAAACGCAATGGTATCGCCGTGTTCAATGGCATCAAGGTGAACGTTGACCGTACCTTCCATTTTTTCCGGCAGCGTCGTCAGCTCGAAATAATGGGTCGCGAACAGCGTCATGGCTTTAATGCGGCTGGCCAGATTCTCGGCGCACGCCCAGGCAAGCGACAAACCGTCGTAAGTGGATGTGCCGCGGCCGATTTCATCCATCAGCACCAGGCTATTTTCCGTGGCGTTATGCAGGATGTTCGCGGTTTCGGTCATTTCCACCATGAAGGTTGAACGGCCAGAAGCCAGATCATCTGCCGCGCCGACGCGGGTGAATATCCGGTCTACGGGGCCGATAACAGCGGTATCCGCAGGAACGTAGCTGCCAATATGCGCCATCAGGACAATCAGTGCCGCCTGACGCATATAGGTACTTTTACCGCCCATATTCGGGCCGGTGATGATCAGCATCCGGCGCACCGGAGACATGTTCAGCGGGTTGGAAATAAACGGTTCTTTCAGTACCTGTTCCACGACCGGATGGCGGCCACCGGTAATGTTGATGCCGGGTTTCTCGCTCATCGTCGGGCAGGTGTAACTGAGCGTGTAGGCACGTTCTGCCAGATTACTCAGAACATCCAGCTCGGCCAGCGCGCTGGCGCTTTGCTGCAAAGCTGACAGATGCGGCATCAGCAAATCAAACAGCTCTTCGTACAGCGCTTTCTCCAGCGACAGGGCTTTGCCTTTGGACGTCAGAACCTTATCTTCATACTCTTTCAGTTCCGGAATGATGTAACGTTCGGCGTTTTTGAGCGTCTGGCGGCGGACATAATGAATAGGAACAAGATGGCTTTGGCGGCGGCTCACTTCGATGTAATAACCATGTACACCGTTAAACCCGACCTTCAGCGTTTCCAGCCCCAGCTTTTCGCGTTCGCGAATTTCTAAGCGGTCAAGATAGTCTGTTGCACCGTCAGCCAGTGCGCGCCATTCGTCCAGCTCCGCGTTATAGCCTGGCGAAATCACACCGCCGTCACGCACCAGAACCGGCGGGGCTTCAACAACCGCACGTTCAAGCAGTTCGACCAGCTCTGTAAATTCGCCGGTTTGCTCCACCAGCGTAGCGACATGCGCGGCGTCAGCGTCCTGCAAAATCCCACGGATTTCCGGCAGTTGCTGTAATGCATGACGCATGCGGGCAAGATCGCGTGGCCGGGCGCTGCGCAGGGCAAGTCGCGCCAGAATACGTTCGAGATCGCCGACCTGACGCAGCACGGGCTGCAAGTCTGCGGTCAGATCCTGTAATGCCCCGATTGCCTGCTGACGATGGGTCAGCATTTTGATGTCGCGGCTTGGCATGTGGATCCAGCGTTTGAGCATACGGCTGCCCATCGGCGTGACGGCCTGATCCAGGACTGCCGCCAGCGTATTTTCCACGCCACCGGCCAGATTTTGTGTCAGTTCCAGATTACGGCGCGTCGCCGCATCCATAATGATGCCATCCTGCTGGCGCTCCATGGTCACGCCACGAATATGCGGCAGGGCGGTGCGCTGGGTATCTTTCACATATTGCAGCAGGCAACCGGCGGCGCGCAGAGCCTGAGTGGCCTGTTCCACGCCAAACCCGCTCAGATCGCGGGTGCCGAACTGGAGATTCAGCTGTTGCTTTGCGGTTTCGAGCTCAAATTCCCACATCGGACGACGGCGCAGGCCGCGGCGGGAAGCGATAAGCGGCATGGCTTCAAAGCTTTCCGGATACAGAAGTTCTGCCGGATTTGTACGCTGTAATTCAGCGGCCATGGTTTCCAGATCGTCTGGCTGGGCGACACGAAAACGACCGGAGCTGATATCCAGCGTCGCATAGCCAAAGCCACGCCCGTCCTGCCAGATGGCCGCCAGCAGATTGTCATGACGCTCGCTCAGTAAGGCTTCATCACTGACCGTGCCGGGCGTTACGATCCGCACAATTTTGCGCTCAACCGGCCCTTTGCTCAGCGCCGGATCGCCAATCTGTTCAGCGATAGCGACGGATTCGCCCAGTTGCACCAGCTTGGCCAGATAGCCTTCAACGGCGTGATAAGGCACACCGGCCATCGGAATCGGTTCGCCTGCCGAAGCGCCGCGTTTGGTCAGGGAAATATCCATCAGCTGAGACGCACGTTTTGCGTCGTCATAAAACAGTTCGTAGAAGTCTCCCATACGATAAAACAGCAGAACTTCCGGGTTCTCTGCCTTAAGACGCAGGTACTGCTGCATCATGGGGGTGTGGTCTGATAGATCCTTGCTTGCAGACTCTTTCATTTTGATTTTACTCATTTTTATATTCGATCAAGTGCTCATGTGGCCCCAGGTGAAACCCTTTCAAACTCACATAAACCCATAAATTTGTAGCTCACTTGTAGCCCAATGCGTGATAAATTGGTTTTACTCTTTCTCTGGGCTACAAATGGTGGTGATGCTTTGAAAACAACTCTCAGTCAGGGTTTTATTATCAAGAAGTTAAGTATCAATGTTAAGCCTGCACTCAGTAACTCTGGAAAAGTCGTTTTCGAAGCTAACCCTGACCAAAAACCTTACATAGTCTTTGATGATCACAGAGAAGCCCCAGTGGGATTCGGGGTGAAAGTAAGTTTGACGAAAAAAACGTATGTAATCCAGCGAAGAGTGTCTTCCGGTGACCGTGATGTGAAAGAAGGCAAGAAACCGAGTTCGGTCTTAAAAGTGAAAGTAGGGAATGTGTCTGATTTTCCCAGTATCGATCAAGCCCGTGTAGTCGCTCGACAGTTGGTTCAGACAATGATCGCAACTAAAAGAAATCCTAATAAAATCAAGAGAGAAGTAGATTCAGCAGAACTCACAATGAGCGAAATCTTTGCTCAATACAGAAATCATTTAATGGGTAGATCTAAACCAGCTAAACCAAACACCCTTGCGGTGCTTGATAAAGCCGAGAACCGTTTGAAAGACTGGGCTGGTTTGCGAGTAAAGGATTTAACAGGTAATGAAATTCTTCGTAAGTTTGATGAAATTGCCAGCAGAGCCAGAACAGCAGCAGAGCAAACATTCAGGTGGGCTAACGTTGCAGTCAAACACGCGATTGAAATTGAAGCAGGGAATGCTCAGACACAACAACGACAACCTTCCATGTCGTATAACCCTTTTTCCATTTTAAAGGTGCAGAAAAAATTCAGGACTCGCTCGGAACTGGAAGACAGCTACCGAGCAAAAGGTGTCAGAAATCCATTGTCACCAAAAGACACGCTAGGGCGTTTTTTAAATGCCTTACATGACAAGAGAAACTTCAACCGTCTTGGTTGCGATTACCTACTGTTGACTATCCTGCTGGGAGCCAGGAAAGAAGAAACAGCTTCGCTGCGTTGGAGAGAATCTCTTACCAGTGAAGAAGCCAAAATTATCAGCTATGTTGATCTTGATAACAGAATCATTCGTTTTTACGACACAAAAAATCGCAACGATCATGAACTACCAGTTTGTGATGCTGTAAAGCGGATACTTGAAGACAGACGAGATATCGTCACTAACACAGAAACTTGTCCAGATAAGCAGAAGTGGGTCTTTCCAGCACGTTCGCCAAGAAGCAAAGCAGGGCACTATTCTGACAGCAAAAGTTTACGTGAATATTTATGTCAGGATGCCGGTATCGTAAAGCTTGGAATGCATGACCTACGGCGAACTTTCGGGCGTGTTGCTGAGGAACATACTTCTTATGCTGTTGTGAAGAGATTACTCAATCATAGAAATACAACAGATCCTACTGAAAGATATGCTATTCCTGAGCAGACTCGAATTTTAGAAGCACTACAACGAATAGAGTTGCATATGCTGATGACGGCACCTAAGTTATACAATGTGCTGTTAGCTTCAGTACGGTATCCGTTGTTGCCAGCAGATGAATAAAAGATAGTATAAGTAGTGAAGGAGTCTCGTGGAGGGAATCACAAAAATTTTGTATCTACTTCATAAAGCATTGCAAAGATAAAAATTATAGTTCCGTTCCGTGATTAAAAACATTCATTATTTAAGTTTGATCACTATTTTGCTGTGAACTTCTGAGGATTAGAATGATGGACGACTCAATAAAAATAAGAATCAGCAATCAGATATTTAAGTATGAAGTAAGACTACCGTCATCAGGTCTGGATGATAACACATTTACATTGGATTTTTTTGATGGGAAGTATCGGCAAGACGACTTGGTTGGGTTAATCCGAGATGTTGTTCCATACTTCTCCTTAACAGCAGATGAAATGAGAGAGCTAGATCCCTCCGAGATTAATAAACGTAGCTTTACTCGAATCTCTGATGCACGGCGTCAGGCAAAAGGAGATTATGGGGAATTAATGCTTTTTTTGATTTTAAGTATCTTTTATGATGTGCCAAAATTCGTAACGAAGGCAAGATTACGTTCTACGACAAGAGAGCAGATAAAGGGATTTGATTGCGCTCATTTTTCAGTTGAAAATGATAAAATCACTCTTTGGTTAGGTGAAGCAAAATTTCATAAATCTATAAGCGGAGCAATATCATCAGCACTGAGTTCGCTAACAGACCATCTGAACGATAAAAGTAGAATAGCAAGTGAACTAAAGTTATTGGGTGGGGAAATTGAGATAAACAAAACCCTTGATAGAAAACTCTATTTACAATTAAAGAGTTATGTCGATGGTGGGAAGAGTCTGGACTCAGTTGAAATCGCTGTTCCAGTGTTATTGACTTACGACAGTAAGTATATAGGTCAATGCTGCGGAAAGGGAAAGGTTTTAATGGATAAAGATCCATTTCTATCAGAATTGGGAACGGAGCTAACCAAACATTTCGAAGATATATATAAAAAGGCTTGGCCTAAAGACTCAAATATAAAACTAGTATTTTTCCTTTTTCCGTTTGAGGATGTGGCAAAGTTAAAAGAAAATATAGAGTTAGTTGAACAGGCTATGAAGTTTTGATAACGAGGGTTCCATGATTATTGAAAACATTGATATCGAATTAGAAGAAATAAAAAAAACAAAAGGCAGAGAAACTAACGTTGTTGAAGACTTCCTAATTGATATTTATCGTCTTCTTGATAATAATGAAAACTATAATTTATGTGTAAAAGCAATATGCCATATTGCCAATCTTCATTTAGAAGATGCAATGGTTCAACAGCTTTTGCACGATTGCATTATAAAATCGAGAATTTTCTTGTACGATGACATGCTTGAAAATAGCGAAATAGGCTATAACCCAAGTGTTTCTCCACAAGACATATTCTTAAAAGCATTCTACACAAGCTCTGTATCTGAAACAACTTTAACCAAACCGCAAAAAGAGATATTTAATGAGTTTCAGACGAACCGACGATTAATTGTAAGTGCTCCTACTTCATTTGGAAAAACTAGAATAATTCGTGAAATAATTTCTCATAATGATTACAAAATGATCGTGATTATTATGCCAACAGTATCATTGCTTTCAGAGTCATATAACGATTTTAAGCAAGAATTCTCTGATAGGTATATAGTATCTAAATCATCTAAAATAAAAATAGAAGAAGAAAAAGAATATATACTTATTCTTACACCGGAAAGAATGAGTGTTTTAATGCAAGATAATGTTCATATGAATGTAGATTTTTTCGTGATGGATGAGATCTACAAAGCTGACTACAAGCTGAATGATGACAGATTTAGAGTGTTTGCAGATATATTATACAGATTGACAAGGAGTGGGGCTGATTTATATCTAATTGGACCATATATTAGTGAGTTTAGTGAGGGTTTTCGAAATAAATTCAGCATCAAGATGTTAAAATTTGATATTGAAATAGTGCAAAAAGATTATTACGAGTTAGATTATATTAACCAAAGAGGGATTCATAATATAGAGGGGGCAACAATTAGAGTTGTCGGTGATAAATATAAGAATTTGAAGAGAATTATAGGGAATGAAAGTATCGATGGGAAGTATTTAATTTATAGATATAGAAAGCAATATGTGGAAGATCTTGCGGAAAGGCTTTTAGGCGAACTACAAGAGAAGAAACATAATGAGAGTCTGGTCGAATATTTAGAAAGTAATATTTCAAAGAATTGGTCTTTGGTTAAATGTTTAAAAAAAGGAATTGCTTTTCATCATGGCGCAATGCCAAGGCATATACAAGACTTAATCATCGATGAGTTTAATAAAAGTAGCGGTGAGGGAGTAAATTACTTATTTTGTACGACTTCTCTAACCGAAGGAGTTAATTCTACGGCAAAAAACGTTGTTCTCTATGACTTGAAAATAGGTAATGGCGAAGAAATAAAAAGTCTTGATAGGAAAAATATAGAAGGGCGGGCAGGGAGATTCATGCAACATTTCCTTGGGAGAGTTTTTTACTTTGAGCAGATTGAAAAAAGTGAAAACCAAAATACCAACGTAGAGATAGAGTTTATTGATAGTGGTGATCCTAAATTGGAAACGTTAGTTCAATTAAATGACGCTGATATAATAGGAGCTAATAGGGTTGAATATCAAAAATTCATTGAAAATCTATTGAAATTAAAAATCCCCCTTGATTTATTGAAGGGAAACAAATTTGTAGATATTTCTGGGCAAATATCAATGGTGGAGAGTTTGAGAGTTAATGGTAATTTGGATAAGTACTTTTTTTCTACCCAAATACCTGATAAGGGAATTTTAGAAAATATCTTATCGATTATTTACGACCTTCTATTCACTGAAGGCAATAAAGGTGGTAGTTTTTCAGGGGAGATAGGGAAAAAGAACCTCTTAAATTTAACGAAATATTACGTATATTTAACGCCATCATTTCCTGTTTTATTGAATTCAGATACTGTGAAGTTTTTAAGGAAAACAGAGAATTCAAGAATAAGATTTACATTTGATTTGATCACTAAGTATTTTGAATTTATGTGGCCTCGGTATATAAAGGCATTTGAAAGTATATTTAATTTTGTTGCAAATGAAAAAAAATCAAAGGAAATAAGTCTAGATTATATAGTTTCTTTGCTTGAATATGGTACTAATGATAGTCACGAAATTATTCTACGTGATGCAGGAATACCTAGAGAGATAATGAAAAAAATATCAAGTGTATTTTACAATTGCGAAAACCATCAAGACATTCAAAATACATTTAAAAGCAGAAGGTTGGAGATTATAAAAAAATTAAGTAATATAGAGTTGCGAATCCTGGATAAATACATTTAAATCTATATTAAATAGCGTTCTATTGGAACAAGGAGTCTGAGCTATGGGCGTCGTGGAGACATTAAGAGAACTATCTGAGGTCTGGCGTTTGTTCAGTGATATGCCAGACGATACAACACTAAGTGTTGACTTGGCCGCTCTATATCTTGGTGTCAGTGTAAAAACGTTAGCAAGATATCGACAGAGTGGTAGTGGGCCACAATATATCCAGTATCAATCGGAAGACAGCAAGGCCAGAAACCAGAGAATAAACTACCTTTTAAAGGATCTTCGTTCCTGGCGAGATAACCACAAAGTAAGCAACACAATGCACGCGGCTCAGGTGCGTGGGTTAGCTTTCAAATCATTGATCGATTTCTGCGAACCTCAACCTTTCTGGAAGATTGCCAATAATTCAAAAGATATAAACTTAATTATATCTCATGCTCTTATTATTTCTGATGATGACTTCAAGAAAAACCTATTAGAGCCAAACGCAGACGTGGTATGGATTTCAATTGAAAATGCTCTATTTCAGAAGTGGAAAATTAAAGAAGAAAGAAATATTTGGAACGAAATTTTTACGTCAACATTAGATAATATAGCTCGTGCTTCGGAATCAGAACAGGAAAGATATACGTTGAATGATGCCTTTGATGAATAGATAAACGTGGCCAATTCTGCATTGGCCGTGTATATCAGAAATGTATTTTTTACTTTTCTCTATACATCTCTATATTGAAATCTTTTCCAAATGGATTTACCACATCAAGTGTTTTGTAATTATGCTCATCAATTATTAATCTATATGATTGACTTGCACCGTTAGCCATCATGTCTTCAACTACCGGGAATTTCTTATGTGTGATATTTTCTAATAAAGAGAGGTTTTTAAGATCAATATTTTCTCCATTATAAATAATTTTCTCAGGAGTTGATTTCAAATTGTTTAAAGAGATAACTAATTCTTTATTATTTATCTCCCACTCCCCCGCGCCATTGACTAAATAAGAAACATAAATATCAGAGTTGTTGATTTTATCTGCTTTATAAGATATTTTTCCGCTAACATTGTATTTTCCATTTGAGAAATAAGAGGTCTTGTCCTTTACAGAGACAACAATTCCTTTGTTATCATACGAATATGAATAATTTGTTGTCCAGGTTCCAATTATATCGTCTTTTCTGTGCATATCCGGTGGGTTAGGAAAGAAATATGAATATATTCCGAAAAGAGAACCAGCAGATCCGATGATAATTGATAATCCAATTAAAAATGATTTCAATATCTTCCTCATGATAAACCTTCCTTAGCAAATACATTTATAAGCAACAATATATTGTATCATGTTTTAATTCATAGCAATAAAGCAATCAAAAAAATAAACATGTAAAATAAGTATCTCTCATTAAAAATAAATTTGAATTATGAAAAAACATAGAATATATATATAGTAATTACTTTGGCAAAATGCAAAAAATAAAGAAGTTTAGTAACTGTTTTTTGCATTATTTTTTACGTTTTTTACGGACATTGGCTTGTTATATGATATGAAGAAGGCTTTAGTTATTCTCAGGTAAACAGAAAGGATTATATATTCCCCTGCAGGGGAATCGCAAGATTCTAAAAAAATATCCTTCTTAAACATGTCGTTATGCAATAAAAAATCCTAAAAGTGCAAAATTAATATTGCCAAAATAATTATAAGTGTTACACCTTATAAAAATGCAAAAAAGGAGACTATATGAGTAAAATAAAAGTCAATAAATTCCTTCTTGATTCAGGGGAAAGATATTGCGTCATAATAAATAAAGAAACAGGAATACCACTTTTTCATCCTAATTTATACTTAACGACACAAGTTAGAAATAGTGGACATGCTATTGCTACAATAGAATCAAAAGCAGTTAATCTTTCTCTGTTTTATAGATTCATGGAGAAGAAAAATATCGATATCGAAGAATATATTTTAAGTGGAAAATATTTGTCAGGAAGGGATATCGATCATTTGATTATTTTTCTTTCCAAGACTTCTGATTTGAAAAAAGGTATGCGACATAAATCTGATTATGTGTCAAAACGAACTTTATGCAATAGGTTAGATAATATTACTGCTTATCTTTCATGGTTAACAGAAGAACTTTTACAATATGATTTTCCAAAGTATAAAACTCACCTGTCTAAAATGCTTAAAACTATAAATGCAAGGAAGCCAATTTGTAATTACTATAACGATAGTGAGTGCGCTGGAGATGGAGATAAAGCATTGAGTGATAGTGCAGTAGATATAATAATGAAAAGTATCGATCCTCATTCACCCGATAATCCATTCGAATCTATTGTAAGAAATAGAAATGCAATAATTATAATGGTTCTAACTGAATTGGGGATTAGAGGTGGTGAGTTATTAAATATAAAAATTGGAGATATTAATTTTCAAGAACAAATGCTTTACATTCGAAGGCGAGCAGACGAGGTAAATGATCCGAGATTAAATCAGCCACTGGTTAAAACCCTTGGCAGAGCATTAGCATTAAGTAATGAATTATCATCTAAATTGATGGATTATATCATTTATGATAGAAAGCTCTTTTCAAAAGGTAAATCTGACTTCTTATTTATAACATATAAATCTGGACCCTTTCAGGGAGAGCCATTGAGTAAATCTGGTTATTTTAAAATTTTATCTACAATCAGTAAGTGTGATCTTTTACTAAAAGGTCTAACAGGTCATAAATTTCGTCACACTTGGAATTACAACTTTTCTTGCTTAATGGATTCACTTAATGTGAGTGAAAAAGAACAGGGAGTCATCAGGGAAAAAGTAATGGGGTGGAGACCGAATTCTGGAACAGCCGAAAAATATAATAAAAGATTTGTTAAAGAGAAAGCAAATGATGCTTCAGTAAGATTGCAAGAAAGATTAAGTTGTAGAAATAGAGGAGTGCAAAATGATAAATAATACAAAGTGCAGAGGAAGAGATTATGAATTGATCACAGCAAATAGCAGATATAAATTCTCATTAGCAGATCCTGCATGGGTTTTAGATAAAAATGTAAAATTGAATATAAGTCTGATTCTTGAAAAATTACATTCATCGCACCATGACTATTTTTTGAATACATTGAGTTTTTTTGCTACAACAAGGTCTACTTCTTATACAAAGAAAATGTTCTGGGCTTTTAATGATTTTTTGAAAAGCTCAAAAGATGGGCTAATAACAGATCTTTCTGTAATAAACTATTATAAGGAAGCAATAAACAATAAATCAGACCACCTTGAAAGTATGAGAGTTTTTTTTAAAAAATGGCTTTATTTAGAATATCCAGGCGTAACTGATGATCAGGTTAAAGTTTTGTGTGAGGGTAAAACAAAAAAAAGACGTATAGGAGAAATGGTAAATACGATGGATTTAAGAAAAGGTCCATTGATAGAAAATGACATAATAAATTTTAACGAAGGCGCTATTTTATTATATGAAAAAGGAATTATTAAAATTTCCGAATTAGTTATGGCATTGATAACCTCATACACAGGGCGTAGACCAATACAAACCTCGCATTTAAAATTGAAAGACATATTGAGCCTTTCCGATGTTCATTCTAATGAAATAGCATTAAAATATCCAAGAGCAAAACATAGTGGTGCCTTTCGATCTGAATTTAAAAAATTAAAAATAACGGAAGAGCTTAATGACTTGATCATTATTTTGTGTAAGGAGAATATTAATGTTGTAGAAAATTTAGTGGGCCGAGATTTAACTAATGATGAGTTAGCAGAACTACCATTATTTATTGATCTTGAAGCTTTAAATGTAATTACAAATAACAATGATTTTTCAAGATTATTAGAAACTGACTATTTTCATATCAAAGCTAATTTGATTACATGCAAAATACAAAAAATCGCAAATAATATTGACTCATTGGAATACGCAAAAGTTATCAATGCAAGAAGATTTAGATATTCGTTAGGGACAAGGGCTGCACAAGAGGGCTATGGAGAGAGTATTATAGCGGAATTATTAGACCATCGTTCGACAAAGTTTGTAGCTTGTTATGTGAAAAACATACCAGAACATGCAGACAAAATAGACGACCTGGTTGCTGGAAGTATATTGAACTATGTTAAAGCCTTCAAAGGGGAATTGGTTAATTCGGATACTGGGAGTATTAAAATAAAAAACCATAAAGGTAAAGATTCAGGTAACTGCTCCAATTGTAACGATTGCAATGCTCCCGTCCCAATTCCTTGCTACACATGTCCATATTTCAAACCTTGGATAGAGGCTCCTCATAATGAGCTATATGACTTTCTTATAAAAGAAAGGAAAAGAATTTCGGATATTACAGAGGATATAAAAGTTACAACGGCGCTAGATCGAACAATCGTAGCTGTAAGCGAAGTTATTAAAAAGTGCAATGTAATAAAATCAGGAGGTGGTAATGAGTGTAATTAATATAAAAGACATACAGATCCGAAACGTTACCAACTCTATGAGTTTATTCATTAGTAATATGCAGGATAAGGCGACAAATGATATGCATAAATCCTGGGGTTCGGATGTGTGGGTTATAAAAAAACAAAAAATAAAATTTACTAAATTAAGTGAAGAACACTTTCATAATGAAAAAATGAATTCGGATTTTATCGATTTTGCAAAAGCATATATTACCCATGAATATCCTTTTGAATCAAACAGAGTAGAGATAGTAATCGCCACTCTAAGGTGCGTTGAATATATCCTCATTAAAACACATTCGTGTGCTAATATATGCCTTGTTAATTATACTATTCTTGATGAAATTATTTCCTTTATCAAAAATAGATATAGTAATAATTATGCTTATGTTATTGGTCGGGAATTGAAAGGTATATGTTCATTTTTATTCAAAAATAAACTAACATACAAAAATATAGCGGGGTGGAAAAGTCCTATCAGATTTAAACAAGATTATTTTTTAGATGATAAAGAAAAACATAATAAAAAAATCCCAAACGAAGAGATTATATATATCTTCGCAGATATTTTCAGCCAGGAGTTAACAGATAAACGAGATATTTTTACAACATCCGTTGTTGCTTTATTAATGTCAGCACCGTCACGTATTTCAGAAGTTCTATCTTTATCTATTGATTGTGTATTCACAAATACAACACAGAAAGGTAATGAAAAATGGGGCTTACGATTTTGGGCAGGAAAAGGCTACGGAGGAGATATAAAATGGATTCCGAGTGTCATGGCTCCTGTCACTCAAAAAGCAATTGATAGAGTAAGAAGGTTAACTAATAAACCCAGAACGTTTGCAAAGCTGATGGAGTTAAATTTTGAAGCGTTCCATAAACAGACAAGATTCAGCCGCTATTCCGAGAGTAAATTACTAACAACTGTTCAGGTTTGTGAGGTTTTGTTAAATGAATCAATTTCAGAAAAAGAGGGAGTAAAGCTTCTAAAACGTTTATCTATCAAATCTCATGATAATATATATTCATTAAGAACTTTATGGCAGGAATTGCAAAGCCGTCTTCCTGATGGATTCCCATGGTATAACAAAAAGAAAAATATTAAATTTAGCGATTTGCTTTTTTTATTTTTTAAAGATAGCCTTCATTTAAATAAGTCTGACAACATAATAGAATTATATACACCCCATACAAGTTCTTTTTATAGTGATACTTATTACCAAGAAAAAAGAAAAAATATTTTCGAAAGACATGAATATCAAAATGGGAACAAACAGAGTTTTCACTTTCACTCCCATCAAATAAGACATCTATTAAATACTATAGCTCAACGTAACGGCATGACTGAATACGAAGTAGCTAAATGGTCAGGAAGAGCAAGCATAAAACAAAACAGGGTTTACAATCATGTTAGTGAAGAGGAGATAATCGAAAAATATGAATCTTTAAAGCGCGCTGCAACTAACTATACAGTTAGTGAAAATATAACAGTCCGTAACCCTGTTTCAAGAGAAAGCTTTTTATCTGTAAGTCATGGGGCTGTTCATAAGACAGAGTTTGGATATTGCATTCATGACTACGCTATATCTCCATGTGAAAAGTTCAGAGATTGCTTAAATTGTTCAGAGCAGATCTGCATCAAAGGTTCGCTTGATAGTTTGACCAGACTCAAAGAACGATTGTCAGAAACTAATGAGTTAATTGAAACGACAATGAAAGATACAAATGAAAATGATCGTCAAATCGATAAAGATCGGTGGTTAAACTTCCATTTAAAAATAAAGGAACGATTGCAGGAGTTAATTAGTATATTAGAAAGTAAAGAGGTTCCTGAAGGATCATTCGTTCGATTATCCAATAAAAGTTACTCACACTTATCAAGAATCTATAATGCGGAAAAATTATTAAATAATAAAAAGGAAATTATTCATGTCAAAAAAATTAACTAAAAATGAAAAAACTCTTATTATGAATAGGTTGCTGGGTTGGAGTAAGCCGAAAATTACCTGGGAAGAGCTTTGCGAAGAATGTGCCACTTTTCTTAGTAATAGGCCAAGTAGACAAACTTTGTCTTATCATAACGAGATAAAAGAGGCATTTAAAAGTAAGAAGAATGGTATTAAAGATAATCATAATAATTTCAAAAAGCCTTCTTCACTTTCTATTGCTTCTCAAAGAATTTTTCATCTGGAATCCAGACTTCAACTTCTTGAAGTGGAAAATAGAAACTTAAAGCAACAATTTGTATTGTGGCAATATAATGCATTTAAACATAATATAACTAAGCATATTTTAGATGAGCCGTTACCACTAATAGATAGAAGAAGAACTGACCGAAAACTAACTTAAATATGGAATTAATACATTACGATGTAAATAAATGTTTACGGAATGCTTGATTAATTTATATTATATGATAAAACTATATACATGTTCGTCAGGAAGACGATTATAGATTGCAAGGATGCAACCATATGGAAAAAGAAAAGAATTATCTCTCGAAAGAAGAGCAATTTATCATACTTATTGATAAATATATTACTGATACATACAGTCCAGAAGATGAGATGTATACATACAAGCTATACCTGCTCTTTGTGGGCTACCATATAAAATATTTTAGTCCAATCCCTCAATATTGTTGTTCAACTAATAACGTTGACAATATCATGCAAATGTTTTGTAGTGTATTTAAATGTTTGAAAAGTAACTTCATCAAAAAATTAGGAAATAAAGAAGTCATTTTTATCCAATTAAATGCACTTGTTGACTATATCGAAGGGAATCAAAGCAGATTAGAGCAAGTCTATGTCGAGTTAAAAGCCCAGTATGAAATGAAAGAGATCAGCAGAGAGATCGTTATCAATAAAGGCAGTTCCAGAAAAAGGGCAAGGCTGTGATGATTTAGAAAAAAGCTCCCTTTTGGGAGCTTTTGTAAGGGATTTAGTCATTAATTTCCTATCAATTTCCATCCATCGTCATTTTTTAAAAATTTCAGGGTGGTAGTTCGGTGTTCATTATTAATAGTTACTTCTGCATTACACTTATAGCTTTTATCAGATTCATTTATACAATCAATCTTCTTAACTGTTTTTAGCGTTCTAAGCATTGCTTCCGGAACATTTGGGTTAATGGCTCGAACTGCAGAATTTCCGCTTTCTATAGATTGATTTAAGGCATTAAACATATCTTGCTCAGATGGTTCGCTATCGCACCCTGCAAGCATGAAAGACGAAATTATGACTGCTGCAACAAAAGTATATTTTTTCATTTTATTTTCCAGATCGACAATTTTTAACTGCGGTTAGGCGTATCTCGATGAATCTTCGATGTTTACCGGCCTGAAGTAAAAACGTTTGTACCGATCGATGCTGCACCTGTGATAGTTAAAAACTATCAACAATAATTTATTGATCTGTAAAACCGATCAATAAAATTACGGAAAATCAATCGTTTAAAAAAGCCTGGATTTTATGATTGACCCAGTTGAACCGTAACTTTCTGTTATTTATGATTTTTAATATTTGCAGTGAGTTGTGTTTGAATTGATGGGGTTAATGCGTGGGCTTTTAGGACTCTCTTGAATTTTTTGAAAGTATGTATCAAGAAAAAACCAAGTATTTTCAGCAAGCTAAGGAAAGGAAGCCATAAGATGAAGCGGGGAGGTTTTGCTTTGTTCCTTTTTTGTGAGTTTTGCAAATCGAGAACGGCATTAATTATACGTTTGCGCTTATCTTCCTTAACTGCTGTCTTCGGTGTCAAAGACGGTGTAAGAGCAATAGAAGCCTTTGGAGAAGGAGTAAGAGAAGCTATTTTTTCTGAAATCGTTAGCGTTTCCCTAGCTGTCTTGATTACCATCCCTGCTGGTGCTGGTGCTGGTGCTGGTGCTGGTGCTGGTGCTGGTGCTGGTGCTGGTGCTGGTGCTGGGATAGCTTCCTTTGTCTCTCGAAGAGCTTCTAAGTGGTCTGGGTTGTAGTTAAGCTGCTTTTGAAGATTTACCCAAGAGTATGCCTTTCCAAGTTGAGATGCCTTGAAAGCTATATCGCGGTAGGAGAACGAGAACCCGTTCATTTTCTCGGTAGAAGCGACATTTGCCGTCCAGCCGACTTCCGCTTCTTCCAGCCTCTTGATAAAAGTTAAAAGGTCAGGTGTATCTGTCAAACTTTTATCAAGTATCTGCTGGAGAGCTTCCTTAGGGGAGGGAAGGCCAGTCCGTTCAGAAAGCATCTGTTCATTCCGAGAGATTCTCTTCCGCTTCGGTTGTGCTTGTGAGGAGGAAGATGCAGTTTTGGTCACTGTCAGACCGTGAGCGATGTCGAGTTCACTAATGATCTGGGTGCTGATAAGGTTTTCGTTCCTACCAAGGTAAAGTTTACCGCCGTTGAAGTCGATACGACTGGCGATAATGTGTATGTGCTGACCTGCTGAGTCATCATGTAGGACATAGCAGCGTAGATGAGTGTCATTGAACCCCATTCTCTTCATGTAATCATCTGCGAACATAACCCATTTGTCTTTTGACAGCGATTCACCTTCAGGCAACCGAAGCGAATTGTGCCAAACGGGTTTTTCTACTTCCGGGCGCTGTTGTTTTGACAGATTAAACTCTTCAATAAGTTCTGTTGCCAAAGCACCGACCAAATTACCGCCGATCACATATGGATCACACCTATGGTGTTGTCCTGGTTTTAAAACGTAAAACACTGCACCTTCGAATTGCTTACCCCGTTTTATCTTCTGCATTCCCTTCATAAGAAGCTCCTTGCAGCAAATTGGCTCGAAGCTCTCTGATTAGTTTTTTTATAAAGAAAATCTCTGTTTTTGTCAGACCGCTATCGAAGCTCTTACTGTTCAAGTGAGAAATAACACGATTAAACTGTTGTGCGATTTCGCCTAACTTAATCCAGGTAGCGTGATTTATTTCAGGAATAATAGGAGGTAGTTGATTCAGCGATGCTATGCGAAGCCATTCGCCTTTACTCTTAGTGTTTCGCTTTAAATTGAGAAGCTCTAATTCCTCTTTGTTAAATCTTGCACTGACGCAATGCTTTCGAAGATTTGATTTGTTTTCCATATAAACTCCTTTTATATGTATGTTCAACATTAATAAGCATATTCCTTATGCTTTACGTTATTATATTATTTATATAGTGGTTGCGAACAATGTCAATAGCTTCGCTTTTGATTTTTTCTTTTCTGACTGAAAGGAGGAAAAGCAAGGCAACTCAGAGAAGCGGAGCTTCGGAGAGTTAGCCCTTGCTTTTTATTTTTAAAGTAACATTGACAATTAGTATAGGTTTGATATTTTTATGCATATAAGATAAAGGTTAAAAGATATGTATATGAAAAAGAAACTTGTTATAATTATTTCAGTAATTTTTTATTTTTCGTTCATTGTTTTATCAGTGTGTTTTCTCAATGCCACCCCACATTTTAGTTTGAGTAATCTGGACAATACTAATAATGGATATGTTATTTTAGCTGTGGTAATAGAAATTTGCATAATACTATCACCACTCGTTATTATTTTTTCCAAGGTTATTTTTGATGAGAACCCTGGTCAGATGAACGAATAGCCTTAATAAAATCTATACTTTCTGATGCAGCAATACCTGACTTAATGGTTAATAAAATAGTGTAGGTGAGTAATAGAATATATCCAATAAGGTTGGTCATCAATGCTTGAAAGAAATCTATTTTCTTGCCGGAGAGCGTATTCAATATTAATAATGAGGTTGTTAAAGCTGTTACTGAATAAAGAATAGTGTCATTACATGATTTAATGATGGTTCGTACTTGGTTATTTCTTGAAAATAAAATAAACATTGAGATTGTTATCGCAGGAATCAAAGGCATTAGTAGCCAATAGATGCTATCTATCGGTTGAAACCTCACCCAAATTATTAATAAAATTGTTGTAATGATCGATATGAGATATCCATGAAATAAGGAATCGCTAATTTTATTTTTTTTCATTTTGGTAATCCTATGTGTGAAATTGAATTATTTCAATTTCAGTGTATTGATTTTTGATATCGATTTATCAAGATTTAGTTTTTTATATAATGAATGTGCGAGTATACAGTAACTTTCAAATTTATCGCTATTCTGCTCCTTAGCTATAACGGCTAATGTATAATATATATCTGATATTAGTCTATCATTTAAAGTACTTTTAAGTGATAGAGCTTCTTTGCATAGTTTCTCTGCTAAATCTAATTTTCCTATATCTGAATAAAGCACGGCTAAGTTATACTTACAAAGAGCGATAAACTTGCTGTTTTTAGATTTTATTGATCTCTCTAAAGCTTTTTCAAGAAGTTTTTCGCACTTTTCAAACTGATTCAGTTGCTTGTAGACATTGGAGGCATTGCCATAGTTCGTGATTATTTTAACATCATTTTCTAACATTTCTGAAATATCAATAGCCTCATTGATATATCTAAGGGCCTTGTCTAAATTATCCATTTTGACTGAGTCTGTCTTACTGTATTCTGCTATTCTTTTTAGACTAATAACTATGTTAGTCAATAAGTCAGACTTAAGGATTCTTAGGTCATTCTTCTCTTTAGTATTGTCTTCTTTGTCTATTTCTATATCTAAGCAAGGTAACATTTCTGATAGAATGTCAAAGGCCTTGGTGTAATTTTCTTTATTGTTGAGTAGAACTGCTATATTATTATTCGCTTTAATTTGACCAACTGCATCACCCAGCTCTATCGCGATGTTTAATGATTTTGTTTGATATAGCTCAGATTTGTGCCAATCAGATATATTTTTATAAAATATACCAAGATTTCCGTATGTGTATTGAAGATCTTTTCTTGAAAGTTCAGTTTTTGTCAATAATTTATGTGCTATTTCAATAGCCTTATGATATTCGCCTTTAAAATTAAAGTGCAAAGAATAGGCATATAAAACTAAGTGATTGTTCTCATTCAGATCTAATGCTCTCTTAAAAAAATCTTCAGCAATATCCAAATTTAACATGGATGCAATTGTCGCTATATCCATATAAGTTAAAGACATTGTATCTTGATATTGAATTAAATAATTAGAGTGTTCAGTTAATATATTTTCATGTATAGATTGTTTTGCGTTAACTTCCTGAATGATTATATTTAATAATTCGGTTGCTCTTATTTTGTCATTATCATCTAAAGCCTTCGATAATTCAATTTTATTATGATCGTTAGAGTGGGAAAGATTAGAAATAATATCAGAGTAAAATGCATCAACCCCTTTTATTTCGTGTATGTGGTATTCTTTTTTTTTGATTGGTCAATGTTTATTGTATTGTTGTTGATATTATTTTCTCCACTTATAACAATATTATTGTTAATAGCAGAATGATTTTTTGGAGAGCTTTCCCCTTTTTTTCTTTTCATTTTTACAAAGCCAGTTATAAAAGATATTGCTGCGAAGAATACACCTAACGCACTAATTAAATTGATATTTTCATTTATGATTCTTATCATTATATTTACCTAAATCAATAGAATTTTATACTGATAACATTTTTTGTATAAATATGCAAGATTTATCTGTGGAGATGCTATTGATTTTAAGATGATTTTTATCAAAGTGAAAGTCCTGAAAACTATCTTCCTTTTGGAGCAGTTTGGCCTCTTTGTTCAATAGAACCTGATGTTGCCTCTTCGTTTTTTACAAATAATCTTTGCCTATTTTATTGCGGAGTAGAATACCTCCAAGCAACTAAAAGTATCCCATCAGTAAACTAGAATCGATATGGAGTTCATTTTGTACCTATATTTCAACAAGTTAATTATTTAAAAAAATACTGCTGCATCATTGGGGTGTGAGCATCCAGCCCGCTCATATCACTAGCTTTACTCTTGATTTGATTCAATTTTAAATCATCCTGTTGGCTCGTACCGCCCGGGGCAACGACTTTACAACGGATCCTAACGTGAGTAGAGGTAAAAAACCACGAAGCGTTTTGAAGTTGCGTAATGTCCCGCAATTCGCCGGGGATCAGGGTCTTCATGCATCGTTGTAAAGACGTCGATTTTCAGTTTTTTCAGCCCTGATAATGCTCTACCATATCCCCACCTCTTTTATTGCATGGTTACGGATATCCGATGCGCCTCCTGGCAGTCATTCTTCCCCTGGTTTTAACACTTTCTGCTTGTAGCAGTAATAAGCCTCCGGCTCAGCCTGAAGGCCCGCGCAATCCTTTCTCTGACGGAAGAAATGCCAGCGGCAATTCGGTTCCCAGCGGGGGCTTTTTATTGCAGCCCGAACACACTGGCGCAGTGCAGACCGGAGACTTCGCTTACGATCCGGCCATGAATCAGTTTGTCGATAAAATGGTTCGCGAACACGGATTCGACCGGCAGCAGTTGCATGATGTACTGGCGCAAACGAAACGTCTGGGCTTTGTTTTACGCCTGATGGATCAGCAGGCGCCGTCCGGCCCGCCGTCAACCGTGCCAAATGGTGCGTGGAACCGCTATCGCAGCAAATTTATCACGCCGGATAACGTCCAGAATGGCGTTGTGTTCTGGAATCAGTATCAGGATGCGTTGCAGCGTGCGGAGCAGGTTTACGGTGTGCCGCCGGAAATTATTGTCGGCATTATCGGCGTCGAAACCCGCTGGGGCCGCGTAATGGGTAAAACCCGCATTATCGATGCGCTGGCGACCTTATCCTTTGCCTATCCGCGCCGTGCGGATTATTTCTCCGGCGAGCTGGAAACCTTCCTGCTGATGTCCCGTCGTGAAGGGGATGATCCGCTGAGCCTGCGCGGTTCGTTTGCGGGCGCGATGGGTTACGGTCAGTTCATGCCATCTTCTTATAAAGATTATGCCGTGGACTTTAACGGCGACGGCCATGCCAATCTGTGGGATCCGATTGATGCTATCGGCAGTGTAGCCAACTACTTCAAGGCGCACGGATGGACGAAAGGCGCACCGATTGCGGTGCCAGCGGCCGGACAGGCACCATTGCTGGAGAATGGCTTCAAGACAAAATATCCGCTTTATACGCTGACGGCAGCGGGTCTTAGCCCGCTGGGCTCTCTGGGCGGTTATCAGGAAGCCAGCCTGTTGCGGCTCGATATGGGCACCAGTTACCAGTACTGGTACGGGCTGCCAAACTTCTACACCATCACCCGTTACAACCACAGCGTACATTATGCGATGGCGGTCTGGCAGTTGGGTGAGGCGGTGAAAGCGGCGCGCTGACCCTGATTTTCTGCTTTATCACGGAGGGCCGCTTGTTGTGGCCCTTCTTTTTGCCTTTTATTCCAATTCTGAATACATCGCGCAAAACGCACCGACAGGCCTCACACAGCGAAAGAGAAATGCTAACATCAGGTTGAATTCAGCTGACCCGCCAGGATGGAATATGGACGAAAAACGTTTACGTGAATTGAGTGCAGAAATCGGCACTGAGCTTAAATCTCAGGGACTGTGGATCACCTGCGCGGAATCTTGTACCGGCGGATTAATTGCCAAGGCTATTACGGACATCGCCGGAAGCTCGGCCTGGTTTGATCGCGGTTTTGTCACCTACAGCAACGCTTCCAAGCATGAATTGCTGGGCGTTTCCGAGGCGACATTGGAACAGCACGGCGCGGTAAGCGAGCAGGTCGTCCATGAAATGGCGCAGGGCGTTTTACATGCGGCGGGAGCAGATATTGCAGTGTCCGTCAGCGGTATTGCCGGGCCTGACGGGGGTTCTGAAGAAAAACCCGTGGGAACCGTCTGGTTTGGTTTCGCCGGTAAAGACGGGCGTGTACTGACGGCAAAACAACAATTTTCTGGCGATCGTGAAGCAGTACGTTTGCAAGCTGCTGTTTTTTCGCTACAAACTGCGTTATCTGAGTTTCTGCAAAATTAGGCTTGATACTGTATGAGCATACAGTATAATTACTGCCAATTACCTGTACATAAATTATATTCAGTGATGCAGGTTGGATGTTCCCCTGTATCAGACGAGGAGTAAAAATGGCTATTGATGAGAACAAGCAAAAGGCGTTAGCTGCAGCACTGGGCCAGATTGAAAAGCAATTCGGTAAAGGCTCCATCATGCGTCTGGGTGAAGATCGCTCTATGGACGTGGAAACGATCTCTACCGGCTCTTTGTCTCTGGATATCGCGTTAGGCGCTGGCGGTTTGCCAATGGGCCGTATCGTGGAAATTTACGGGCCGGAATCTTCCGGTAAAACGACGCTGACTTTGCAGGTTATCGCTGCTGCACAACGTGAAGGCAAAACCTGTGCGTTCATCGATGCGGAACACGCACTGGATCCTATCTACGCTAAGAAATTGGGCGTAGATATCGATAACCTGCTGTGTTCTCAGCCGGATACCGGTGAGCAGGCGCTGGAAATTTGTGATGCGCTGACCCGTTCAGGTGCGGTTGACGTTATCATCGTTGACTCCGTCGCGGCTCTGACACCGAAAGCTGAAATTGAAGGCGAAATCGGCGACTCTCACATGGGCCTCGCGGCACGTATGATGAGCCAGGCAATGCGTAAACTCGCGGGTAACCTGAAAAACGCCAACACCTTGCTGATCTTCATCAACCAGATCCGTATGAAAATCGGTGTGATGTTCGGTAACCCGGAAACCACAACCGGCGGTAACGCACTGAAATTCTATGCTTCTGTTCGTCTGGATATCCGTCGTATCGGCGCTATCAAAGAAGGCGATGTCGTTGTCGGTAGCGAAACGCGCGTGAAAGTGGTGAAGAACAAAATTGCTGCACCATTCAAACAAGCTGAATTCCAGATCATGTACGGCGAAGGCATCAACATCAACGGCGAGCTGATCGACCTTGGCGTTAAGCACAAGATGATCGAGAAAGCCGGCGCATGGTACAGCTACAACGGTGAGAAGATTGGTCAGGGTAAAGCAAACTCCTGCAACTTCCTGAAAGAAAACCCGAAAGTAGCTGCCGAGCTGGATAAAAAACTGCGTGACCTGCTGCTGAGCGGCACCGGCGAACTGAGCGTTGCCACGACAGCTGAAGACGCTGACGACAACATGGAAACCAGCGAAGAGTTTTAATTTCGCGGTTGTCTGACGTCACAGTCGATAAAATGCCAGCCTGGTTTCAGGCTGGCATTTTGCATATCTGAGGGACTCCGATGTCCACTGAAAAAGCACCGAATCAAAATGTCATCGATCTGAAACGACTTCTTGAAGAAGTTGAACAAAACAGTGAATCCACACTGTTTGCGCCTCAGGAAAAAGACGCCAATGCGGCGAAAATTAATACACTTATCAGCCGCGCGATGCGTCTGCTGTCTCAGCGTGATCACGGTGAAGCCGAGCTGCGCCGTAAACTGCTTATCCCGCCCGTCCCCTTTGTAAAACCCCAGAATAAACAAAGTCGCTGGTCTTCACGTAAACGGCCAGACGAAAATGCCTTTGATGAAGATAATGCGGTAAAAGTACGCCCGGAACCACGCCCTGTGCCGGAAGAGATCCCGGAGGAACATGTACAGGCAGTTATCGATTATTGCTACCAGCATCACTGGCTTGATGATGCCAAATTTGCCAGTCGCTATATTTCCGGTCGCAGCAACAAAGGCTACGGTGCACAACGCATTCGTTCGGAATTACTGCAGAAAGGTGTCGATAAAGAAATCATATCGACAGCGCTGGAGGAAACGGAGGTTGACTGGTGTGTTCTGGCGCGGGATATTGCCGTCAGAAAGTTTGGAGAAAATTTACCGAAAGACTGGAAAGAAAAATCGAAAGTTCTGCGTTATTTGCTTTACCGAGGCTTCTTTCAGGAAGAAATACAGTCGATTTATCGCGATTTTGACGATTGACCGCATACGGTATTTTACTTCCCCGCGCAGAAATTTTATCTTATCCGCACTTTTTCGTTCGTGAGCTGTACAGATTGCTGCCATATGCAGCGTTATCCGGCTCAAGAGCCGTTCTTCCAGCATGATTCCGGGATATTTATGAGCAAGAGCACCGCTGAGATCCGTCAAGCGTTTCTCGATTTCTTCCATAGTAAGGGACACAACGTTGTTTCAAGCAGTTCGCTTGTCCCGACAAACGATCCGACACTGTTGTTTACCAATGCCGGGATGAATCAATTTAAAGACGTTTTCCTCGGTCTGGATAAACGCGACTACAGCCGTGCCACCACATCTCAGCGTTGTGTGCGTGCAGGTGGCAAACACAACGACCTCGAAAACGTCGGCTACACCGCCCGTCACCATACCTTCTTCGAAATGCTGGGCAACTTCAGCTTCGGCGATTACTTCAAGCATGACGCCATCAACTACGCCTGGGAATTACTGACCGGCGAAAACTGGTTTAATCTGCCGAAAGAAAAGCTTTGGGTCACCGTCTATGAGACTGACGACGAAGCGTTTGAAATCTGGGAAAAAGAAGTCGGCGTTCCAAAAGAACGTATTATCCGCATTGGCGATAATAAAGGCGGCGCTTACGCTTCTGACAACTTCTGGCAGATGGGTGATACCGGACCTTGCGGTCCTTGCACCGAAATTTTTTACGATCATGGCGACCATATCTGGGGCGGCCCTCCGGGTTCTGCTGAAGAAGATGGCGACCGTTACATCGAAATCTGGAACATCGTCTTCATGCAGTTCAACCGTCAGTCTGACGGCACCATGCTGCCACTGCCTAAACCTTCCGTCGATACCGGGATGGGGCTTGAGCGTATCACCGCTGTTATGCAGCATGTGAACTCAAACTATGACATCGACCTGTTCCAGAAACTGATCGCTGCCGTTGCTGATGTGACTGGCGCGACCGATCTGACCAGCAAATCTCTGCGCGTTATTGCAGACCATATCCGTTCTTGCGCATTCCTGATTGCAGACGGCGTGATCCCATCGAATGAAAACCGTGGTTACGTGCTGCGTCGTATCATTCGTCGTGCAATCCGTCACGGCAACATGCTGGGTGCGAAAGAGACTTTCTTCTACAAACTGGTTGCTCCGTTAATTGACGTGATGGGCCCGGCAGCGGCTGAGCTGAAAGAACAGCAAGCCATGGTTGAGCAGTTGCTGAAAACTGAAGAAGAGCAGTTTGCCCGTACTCTGGAGCGCGGTCTGGCGCTGCTGGATGACGAATTATCTTCTCTGAAAGGCGATACGCTGGACGGTGAGATTGCTTTCCGTCTGTACGACACCTTCGGTTTCCCGCTGGATCTGACTGCGGACGTGTGCCGCGAGCGTAATCTGAAAGTTGACGAAGTCGGTTTTGAAAAAGCGATGGAAGTTCAGCGTCGTCGTGCGCGTGAGTCCAGCGGTTTCAGCGCGGACTACAACAGCATGGTGCGTGTTGACGGTGTTACGCAGTTCTCCGGTTATGAGCATCTGCAACGTCATTCAAACGTTGTGGCGCTGTTCATCAATGGTCAGCCAGTAAATGAAATTCAGGCGGGCGATAACGCTATCGTCGTTCTGGATGACACACCATTCTACGGTGAGTCTGGCGGACAGGTTGGCGATAAAGGCATTCTGAAAACGGCAGCCGGCACTTTCGCGGTTTCTGATACCCAAAAATATGGCAAAGCCATTGGTCATCAGGGCTCACTGAACGCGGGTAAACTGAGCGTTGGTGACAGCGTTGAAGCCGAAGTTGACGTTGAGCGTCGCGAACGTATTCGTCTGAACCACTCTGCGACTCACTTGCTGCACGCCGCACTGCGTCAGGTGCTGGGCAAGCACGTTGCTCAGAAAGGCTCGCTGGTAAACGATAACTATCTGCGTTTCGACTTCTCGCATTTCGAAGCGATGAAACCGGAAGAGATTCGTCAGGTCGAAGATCTGGTGAATGCGCAAATCCGTCGTAACCTGCCAATTCAGACCACCATCATGGATCTGGATGAAGCGAAAGAAAAAGGTGCGATGGCGCTCTTTGGTGAAAAATACGAAGACAGCGTGCGCGTCCTGACTATGGGTGATTTTTCCACCGAGCTGTGTGGGGGGACTCACGCCAGCCGCACGGGTGATATCGGCCTGTTCCGTATTCAGAGCGAGTCAGGCACGGCGGCAGGTGTTCGCCGTATCGAAGCGATTACCGGTGAAAACGCCATTAATGCACTGCATCAGCAAAGTGATTTGCTGCAAGATGTTGCGCACATGGTGAAAGGTGATGTGAACAGCATTACTGATAAAATCCGTACTCTGATTGAACGTTCCCGCGTGCTGGAAAAAGAACTTCAGCAGGTGAAAGGGCAACAAGCTGCGCAGGAGAGTGCTTCACTTTCCAGCCAGGCGAAAGAAGTGAAAGGCGTTAAGCTGTTGGTTCGTCAGCTGGATAACGTAGAGCCTAAAATTCTGCGTACGATGGTTGATGACCTGAAAAATCAGTTGGGTTCAGTGATTATTGTTCTGGCAACCATCGCTGACGATAAAGTCAGCCTGATTGCGGGCGTCACGAAAGATCTGACCGATCGCGTCAAAGCAGGGGATCTGATTGCTTCTGTCGCCCAGCAGGTGGGCGGTAAAGGCGGTGGTCGTCCTGATATGGCGCAGGCAGGGGGAAGTGACGTTCAGGCATTACCGGCTGCACTGGCAACAGTAGAAGCCTGGGTTGAATCCCGGCTGTAATAAGAAATAAATAGCTAACCAGGAAGCGCCATAATGTGTTGTGCAATATGGCGTTTTCGGTCTTAATGGCAGGGTGGGCCTCGCGATAAAAGTCGCGACAATGATGATATCGGCTAAACTTAAAGTACTATGGCTTGAGTTGCGGGCCGCTTACAGTTTACGTAGGGGTCATGGCTTACGTTTTACCTGCTTATGATAGATAATGGCCGGGAAACTGAGAGACCCGACTCTTTTAATTATTCAAGGAGCAAAGAATGCTTATTCTAACTCGCCGAGTTGGTGAAACCCTCATGATTGGCGATGAGGTTACTGTTACCGTTTTAGGTGTCAAAGGTAATCAGGTGCGTATTGGTGTGAATGCGCCGAAAGAGGTTTCTGTTCACCGTGAAGAGATTTATCAGCGTATCCAGGCTGAAAAGTCTCAACAGACGAGTTACTGATTTACGAGGCGTCTCGTCGATGACGAGGCGCTGAACTTCCTTTCTGCTCGTTTTTGATTTTTCCCCCCTTAATTTACTGCCTCCCCGGTTTTTATTTTCCTTCTGCGGCTTCTTCCAAACCTGTCATTTTTTAAAAACTAAGCCTTTTTTCTGACCACTGAGCCCCTTTATTGCCTTCAAACTGCTCAGGTTGAGCGTGAAATGTCCAAACGGGTGATTGTTAGGAAAAAAGGGTTTGACTTATAAGGGCCAGAAAGTAATATGTGCGCCACGCAGTGCCGATGAGCTTAAACAAAGTTAGTCAGCACACTCGCAAGAGGCGTATGGTGAGGTGGCCGAGAGGCTGAAGGCGCTCCCCTGCTAAGGGAGTATGCGGTCAAAAGCTGCATCCGGGGTTCGAATCCCCGCCTCACCGCCATTTAAAATGCACCCATAGCTCAGCTGGATAGAGTACTCGGCTACGAACCGAGCGGTCGGAAGTTCGAATCTTCCTGGGTGCACCATACTTTCCAGAGCGTATGTTGATTTGCAATCAAATGAGCGTGACGGGCAAAGGCGAAAGCTGATGCAGTACGGAAAAATGGTCAGGTAAATCTGCAGTAAGAATCAAAATGCACCCATAGCTCAGCTGGATAGAGTACTCGGCTACGAACCGAGCGGTCGGAAGTTCGAATCTTCCTGGGTGCACCATTCTTCCTCTTAGTATTTTCCGAAAAAACTCAGCACGACCCCAATGCACCCATAGCTCAGCTGGATAGAGTACTCGGCTACGAACCGAGCGGTCGGAAGTTCGAATCTTCCTGGGTGCACCATATTTAAGATGCCGAAATGATTTAGCTCATACGGTATTAGAAAAACCCGCTTCGGCGGGTTTTTTGCTTTCTACTTTTTCTCTCTGATTTCCTCCCTTCTTTTTCATTTCCCTGATTTTTCTGACGTGTTCGGATGTGCTGTAGGTGTGGACAAAATGCGACTTTCGCCAGACTTTGCGATAAAGTAGTTTTCCTGTTTTTTCGTGATCATGGAGCATTCGATGTACGATCGATACGAAGGGCTAATATTTGATATGGATGGCACCATATTGGATACCGAACCTACGCACCGTAAGGCATGGCATCAGGTATTGACCAAATACAGTATGCATTATGATGTCGAATCCATGGTCGCTCTGAATGGTTCTCCAACCTGGCATATTGCCCGGTTTGTTATCGACAGCAATAACGTCGAAATGGATCCCCATCTTCTTGCCGCAGAAAAGACTGCTGCCGTGCAGGAAATGTTGCTTGATACCGTGCGTCCTTTGCCATTAATTGATGTCGTGAAGGCTTATCATGGCCGCCGGCCAATGGCGGTAGGGACGGGCAGTGAACACTGGATGGCGGATGCGTTGTTGCGTCATCTTGGGCTGCGCGATTGTTTTGATGCGATCGTGGGTGCAAATGATGTGCAAAACCACAAACCGGCACCCGACACCTTTTTGCGCTGCGCTGAGTTAATCGGCGTGCCTCCTGAAAAATGCGTTGTGTTTGAAGACGCAGATTTCGGTATTGAGGCGGCCCGGCGCGCCAATATGGATTTTGTGGACGTGCGTACGCTGTGAGCAGTGTTGTGGCGCTGGCTTCATTATTTGGCAGCAGTTTTCTCAGCGCGACATTATTGCCCGGAAATTCAGAAGTCTTATTAGTCGCTTTATTGTCAGCTGGCAACGCAATGCCAGCGGCATTGGTTTTGTCTGCAACTGTTGGCAATACCTTAGGTGGCATAACCAACGTCATCATCGGACGCTTTGTGCCGCAGCTCAAACCGCAACGTGGACTTGATGTTGCACAGAACTGGCTGAAGCGTTTTGGACCGGCAGCATTGTTGCTGAGCTGGTTGCCGGTGATTGGCGATGTGTTGTGCGTGTTAGCAGGTTGGCTGCGAATGCCATGGGGCCCGGTGGTCTTTTTCATGTTGATTGGAAAAGCAGTGCGTTACATCGTTTTGGCTGTTGTGACGTTACAGGGGCTTTCATGGTTCGGTTAGATTGGCATCAGTTATCAATTATGGTCACATCTATGCAGATTCAGTATGCTTGCAAATTAATGGTTTCACCGAGCGGGAGGTCAATTTGATCCCGGATGTATCTCAGGCGCTTTCCTGGTTGGAAGCCCATCCTCAGGCATTAAAAGGTATTCGTCGCGGTATCGAGCGTGAAACGCTTCGTGTTAACGCTGATGGTTCACTGGCGACAACGGGACACCCTGAGTCCCTGGGTGCGGCTTTGACGCACCGCTGGATCACGACCGATTTTGCAGAAGCCTTATTAGAATTTATTACTCCCGTCGATGACAATATTGAGCATCTGATGGCGTTTCTGCGTGACATTCACCGTCACGTTGCCCGTGAATTGGGTGATGAACGCATGTGGCCGTTCAGCATGCCGTGCTTCATCGAATCCGGGCAGGATATCGAGCTGGCGCAGTACGGTTCGTCTAATGTCGGGCTTTTCAAAACCTTGTATCGCGAAGGCCTGAAGAATCGTTACGGCGCGCTGATGCAGGTGATTTCCGGCATCCACTATAATTTCTCGCTGCCGCTGTCTTTCTGGCAGGAACGTCTGGGTGTTACGGATGTTGAAAGCGGGAAAGAAGCGATTTCAGCGGGCTACTTTAAGCTGATCCGCAATTATTACCGCTTTGGCTGGGTGATCCCGTATCTGTTTGGTGCGTCACCTGCGATCTGTAAATCTTTCCTGAAAGGGCGTGAAACAGATCTGCCATTTGAATATACCGATTCCGGATTGTGCTATTTGCCGTACGCCACCTCGTTGCGTCTGAGTGATTTGGGCTATACCAACAAATCACAGAGCAATCTGGGGATCACGTTTAACGATCTGGAAACGTACGTTCAGGGCGTGAAGAAAGCGATTCGTACCCCTTCTGCGGAATACGCGGAAATGGGTGTGAAGAAAGACGGTAAATACCTGCAACTGAACACCAATGTGTTACAGATTGAGAACGAACTTTATGCGCCAATCCGTCCTAAGCGGGTCACCAAATCAGGTGAAACCCCTTCTGACGCGCTGATGCGCAGCGGGATCGAATACATTGAAGTCCGTTCGCTGGACGTCAATCCGTTCTCCCCTGTGGGCATCGATGCGACCCAGGCGCGTTTCCTCGATCTGTTTTTGGTATGGTGTGCCTTAGCGGACGCACCGGAAATGAACAGTGATGAGCTGCTTTGTACGCGCAAAAACTGGAACCGCGTCATCCTCGAAGGTCGTAAACCGGGTCAGACGATTGGTATTGGTTGCAACGATGAGCGCAAGCCGCTGGTCAGCGTCGGGAATGCGTTGTTTGCTGATTTGAGCCGGGTGGCACAGGTTATGGACGAGCAGAACGGCGATCACCTTTATCAGGACGTCTGCAAAGAACTGGTTGCTGCGTTTGATGATCCTGAACTGACGTATTCTGCGCGGATCCTTAAAGATCTGAAACAGCAGGGCGGCGTGGGCAGTCTTGGGCTGGAACTGGCAGAAAAGTATCGTCAGATGCTGGTGAGTGAACCGCTGGAAGTTTTAGATGCCAGTGCATTAATGGCAGAGCAGGACGGTTCATGGCAACGTCAGCGCAAACTGGAAGCGGGTGATACGCTAAGCTTTGAAGAATATCTGGCTGCGAACGCAGGCAGTGCTGAAGAGTAGAAAAGAAAAAGGCCACAATCAATGTGGCCAAATAAACATCTCTGTTTACAGGGATGATGATAACAAATGCGCGTCTTTCACTAATTAAGACCCGCATGCTGGGAAAAGGTTTCCTGAGTTCGTAAAAAAAATTAATTTATTTAGGAGAGGTGACGATATGCCACTGTTGGATAGCTTTACCGTAGACCATACCCGTATGGCAGCACCTGCTGTTCGCGTCGCAAAAACCATGAAAACCCCGCACGGGGATACCATCACTGTGTTCGATCTGCGCTTCTGCCGCCCGAATATTGAAGTGATGCCTGAACGCGGTATTCATACGCTGGAGCACCTGTTCGCGGGGTTCATGCGTAACCACCTGAATGGCAACGGCGTGGAGATCATTGATATTTCTCCAATGGGCTGCCGTACGGGTTTCTACATGAGCCTGATCGGTGTACCGGAAGAGCAATTTGTTGCTGATGCCTGGAAAGCGGCGATGGCAGATGTTCTGAAAGTGAAAGAACAGCGTCAAATCCCTGAGCTGAATGAATATCAGTGCGGTACTTACGAGATGCATTCCCTGAAAGAAGCTCAGGAAATTGCGCAACACATTCTCGATCACGACGTAGTTGTGAACCGTAACGACGATCTGGCTCTGCCAAAAGAAAAACTGTCCGAACTGCACATCTAGTTTTAGCGTGTTGCAGGTAAAAAAAAGACGCGATGTTCGCGTCTTTTTTATGTCTTTTATTCAGCGGATTAGCGTTGATTTACGCTGGTTTGCAAGGGCTGTAACGGACGAACCTGAACTTGCTTGATCATATTGTCCTGCACATCGAGAATTTCGACTTCGTAATCTTCAATGCGCAAACTGGTGCCGATAGTCGGGATATCTTCCAGCACTTCCAGAAGCATGCCGTTGATGGTTCGCGGCCCGTCGGCAGGCAGATGCCAGTTAAACGCTTTGTTCAGCTCACGGACGTTCGCGCTGCCTTCAATCAGTACAGAGCCGTCGCTTTGGGGGGTGACTTCTTCAGCCAGCGTAGGCGACATCGACGTTGTGAAATCACCGACGATCTCTTCAAGAATATCTTCGACGGTCACCAGCCCCTGAATATCACCATATTCATCGACCACAATGCCCACTTTCTTTTTATTGCGCTGGAATTTTACCAGCTGAATGTTCAGCGGCGTACCTTCCGGAATGTAGTAAATCTCGTCCGCAGCGCGCAGCAGGTTTTCTTTGGTGAATTCTTTCTTCTCGGTCATCAGGCGATACGCTTCGCGTAAACGCAGCATGCCGATCGCATCATCAAGCGAGTCGCGGTACAGCACAATGCGGCCATGCGGTGAGTGCGTGAGCTGGCGGATGATGGACTTCCAGTCGTCGTTAATGTCGATACCGACGATTTCATTACGCGGCACCATGATGTCATCAACGGACACTTTTTCGAGGTCCAGAACGGAAAGCAGCATGTCCTGATTGCGGCGTGAGATTTGCGAGCGCGATTCATTCACGATAGTACGCAGCTCTTCTTTGCTCACGGCATCACTCAGGCTGGCCGTGGTTTTGATACCAAACATACGCATCAGCAGACGTGAGAGACTGTTCAGGATCCACACCAGTGGCATCATGATTTTTTGCAGCGGGCGCAACAAAATGCTGCTCGGAAAAGCAATGCGTTCAGGATTGAGGGCTGCGAAGGTTTTCGGCAGAACTTCAGCAAACAGCAGAACCACGAAAGTCAGCACGCCGGTCGCAATCGCGACGCCGGCATCGCCATACAGGCGGATACCCACAATGGTTGCCAGAGCGGAAGCAAGAATGTTGACCAGGTTGTTGCCGATGAGCACGAGGCTGATCAGCTGGTCAGGGCGTTTTAACAGCTTTTCGACGCGACGCGCCGCACGGTTACCCTGTTTGGCCAGGTGACGTAACCGGTAACGGTTGAGTGTCATCATACCGGTTTCGGAGGCTGAAAAATAAGCCGAAACCACCACCATGATGATCAATGTGATGATCAGGGTTGTTGTCGAGACGTGCTCCAACGGGTATTCCTTTTGATTAGTGAACCATGATTTGCTGGATCAGGCGACTGCCGAAATAGGCAAGTGTCAGTAAGATGGCGCCTGCCATGCTGAACCATACCACGCGGCGGCCACGCCAGCCTTCGTGATAATGCCCCCACAGCAGGACGATATAAACGAACCATGCCAGTATCGATAAGACAGCCTTGTCGATATTCTCCGGGCTGAACAGGTTGTTTAAATACAGTAATCCGGTGCACAGCGTCAGCGTCAGTAAAATGACGCCAATCTGGGTGATGTGAAATAATTTACGCTCGATGGTCATCAGCGGAGGCATATCCGCCGTGAACGTCAGCCGTTTGTTCTTCAGCTGATAATCGAGCCACGCCAGCTGAAGCGCGTACAATGCGGCAATCATCAGCGTGGCGTAAGAGAACAGTGCCAGGCCGATGTGCACCAGCAAGCCTTTGCTTTCTTCCAGATGCGTGATGAATTCGCCCGGAAGGAAAGTGACAAACGCCAGGTTGATCAGCGAGAAACTGTAAACAATCGGCAAAATAAACCAGCCACGGTTGCGTGACGCAACAATGGTCATCACGGTGCCGATGATTAAACTCACGACCGAACCGATGTTCACCAGACTTAGGTTCTGCCCGGTGCTGACGTCGAAGATGCGTTCCTGCAATGCGACCGCGTGGCAAACCAGTGCCACGACAACAGAAACCAAGGCTAACCGCCGGTATGCGCTGTTCTTCCGGATAATGCTCGGAATGATCAGTGCAAGGCTGAGCAGATAGGCCAACATGGCGACGAGAGCAAAAACTGACATAGCGTTTCGGTAGCATCGAAAAGTGAATGAGAACCGCAGTATAACGTTACCCGCGTCACGCTCCAACCTATCTGAGATGCCAAAGCAGAGATCGTCCGCGCTTCGTGTTATAATCCCGCAATTACGTCGCAAAAGCGGCCTGTCATTACGTTGAGCAAGAGACGATGTTTGAGAATTTAAGCGATCGATTGTCGCGCACACTGCGCAATATCAGCGGCCGCGGGCGGCTGACCGAAGAAAATATCAAAGAGACATTACGTGAAGTGCGTATGGCGTTACTGGAAGCGGACGTTGCGCTGCCGGTCGTTCGCGACTTCATCAACCGGGTGAAAGAGAGCGCTGTTGGCCATGAGGTCAATAAGAGTCTGACGCCGGGTCAGGAATTCGTCAAAATTGTCCAGAAAGAACTGGAAACCGCGATGGGCGAGGCTAATACCGAGCTCAACTTAGCGGCGCAGCCACCGGCTGTCGTTCTGATGGCGGGTTTACAAGGTGCGGGTAAAACCACCAGCGTCGGTAAACTGGCGAAATTCCTGAAAGAAAAGAAAAAGAAAAAAGTGCTGGTGGTCTCCGCCGACGTTTATCGCCCTGCGGCGATCAAACAGCTGGAAACCCTGGCGCAGCAAGTTGAAGTGGATTTCTTCGCATCTGATGCGCAGGAAAAGCCGGTGGATATCGTCACTCGCGCCCTGCAACAGGCGAAACTGAAATTCTACGACGTTCTGATTGTCGATACCGCCGGCCGTTTACACGTCGACGAAGCGATGATGGACGAAATCAAACAGGTTCATGCCGCGATTAATCCGGTAGAAACACTGTTTGTGGTCGATGCCATGACCGGTCAGGATGCGGCGAATACCGCTAAAGCGTTTAACGAAGCGCTGCCGCTGACCGGTGTGATCCTGACGAAAGTCGACGGTGACGCCCGTGGTGGTGCTGCACTGTCGATTCGCCACATTACCGGCAAACCAATTAAATTCCTGGGCATGGGTGAAAAAACCGATGCGCTGGAGCCGTTCCACCCTGATCGTATCGCGTCCCGCATTTTGGGCATGGGCGACGTGCTTTCTCTTATCGAAGATATTGAGAGCAAAGTTGACCGCGCACAGGCTGAGAAACTGGCCAACAAGCTTAAAAAAGGCGATGGCTTTGACCTGACCGACTTCCTCGAGCAGCTCAAGCAAATGCGTAATATGGGCGGCATGGCGAGCATGATGAGCAAATTGCCGGGCGTGGGTCAGTTGCCTGACAACGTCAAATCTCAGATGGACGACAAGGTTCTGGTGCGTATGGAAGCGATCATCAACTCGATGACGATGAAAGAACGCGCTAAACCAGAAATTATTAAAGGTTCCCGCAAGCGCCGTATCGCGCTGGGTTCCGGCATGCAGGTGCAGGACGTTAACCGCTTACTCAAGCAGTTCGACGATATGCAGCGCATGATGAAGAAAATGAAGAATGGCGGCATGGCGAAAATGATGCGTGGCATGAAGGGTATGATGCCACCAGGTTTCCCGGGCCGTTAATCGACATCACTGTCTATATATCAGCCACATAGGCGGCTCATGCAAAATGCGGTCTGGGCTATTTACGCTTTAGATTGCTTTTTGCGCCAAAATGAGTAAAATTTTCGGGCTTTTTATATTGCAACCAGACCCCGTTCCCCGATGGGGTCTGGTTGTTTTATTAACTAAAGAGGATGTTATGGTAACAATTCGTTTAGCACGTGGCGGCGCAAAAAAGCGTCCGTTTTATCAAGTAGTAGTGACCGACAGCCGCAACGCTCGTGACGGTCGTTTCATCGAACGCGTAGGTTTCTTCAACCCATTGGCTTCTGGCCAGGCTGAAGCACTGCGTCTGGACCTGGATCGTATTACCCATTGGGTAGAACTGGGTGCAACCGTTTCTGATCGCGTTTCTTCGCTGATCAAAGACGCTAAGAAAGCAGCTTAATCTGTCGCGGTGGTGGCAATGAGCAAGCAATCCAATCCAGTGGTACCCGCTGAGCCGTTAGTACTCGGCAAAATGGGTTCAACATACGGCATTCGTGGTTGGCTCAGAGTGTTTTCATCCACCGAAGACGCTGAAAGCATCTTCGAATACCAGCCCTGGTTTATCCAGCGTGCCGGTAAGTGGCAAGTTGTCGAGCTGGAAGGCTGGAAACGCCACACTCAGGACCTGATTATCAAAGTCAAAGGCGTTGATGACAGGGATGCAGCGAATCTTCTGACCAATTGCGAAATTGTTGTTGATTCAAAGCAGCTACCTCCACTGGAAGACGGTGACTATTACTGGAAAGACCTTTTTGGTTGCCAGGTAGTGACAACTTCCGGTTACGAACTGGGCAAAATCATCGATATGATGGAAACCGGTTCTAACGATGTGATGGTAGTCAAAGCCAACCTGAAAGATGCCTTCGGACTCAAGGAGCGGTTGATTCCGTTCCTCGATGGGCAGGTTATCAAGAAAGTCGATCTCACTACTCGCACTGTTGAAGTAGATTGGGATCCTGGTTTTTGACCTCCGTAACGTTTACTGATGTAAACAACGATGGGTTGAGCGATAAAGCATTCGAAAGGGGTAGGCTATGTGGATTGGTATAATTAGCCTGTTTCCTGAGATGTTCCGCGCAATCACCGATTACGGGGTAACTGGCCGGGCAGTTAAAAATGGCCTGTTGAGCGTAAATTGCTGGAGTCCTCGCGACTTCGCATACGACCGACATCGTACCGTGGACGAGCGCCCTTACGGCGGTGGTCCCGGCATGCTGATGATGGTGCAACCTTTACGGGAAGCTATTCATGCAGCAAAAGCAGCGGCAGGCGAAGGTGTGAAAGTGATTTATCTTTCACCTCAGGGACGCAAACTGGATCAAACCGGTGTGTGTGAACTGGCGGCTCATCAGAAAATTATTCTGGTTTGTGGTCGTTACGAAGGGATTGATGAGCGCGTAATCAAAACCGAAATTGATGAAGAATGGTCAATTGGCGATTATGTTCTCAGCGGTGGAGAGTTACCGGCAATGACTCTGATTGATTCAGTTTCCCGCTTTATACCGGGCGTTCTGGGTCGTCAGGCTTCAGCAGAAGAAGATTCTTTCGCTGACGGATTGCTCGATTGCCCCCACTATACCCGCCCTGAAGTGTTGGAAGGCATGGAAGTTCCGCCAGTTTTACTGTCGGGAAACCACGCTGATATACGTCGCTGGCGCCTGAAACAGTCGCTGGGTCGAACCTGGCTTAGAAGACCTGAACTTCTGGAAAACCTAGCTCTGACTGACGAGCAAGAGGTGTTGCTGAGAGAGTTCCAAAAGGAACATCGACTCAGTCAACAAAACTATGAAGGGAACGCTTAAGCGTTACGCTGAGCCCTCCCGATATATCAGTTTACCTAGGGTAAGAGACATATTATGAGCAATATCATTAAACAAATCGAACAAGAGCAGATGAAGCAAGACGTACCTGCATTCCGTCCAGGTGATTCCCTGGAAATTAAGGTATGGGTCGTTGAAGGTTCTAAAAAGCGTCTGCAGGCATTCGAGGGCGTGGTTATCGCTATTCGTAACCGCGGTCTGCACTCTGCATTCACTGTTCGCAAAATTTCTAACGGCGAAGGTGTTGAGCGTGTATTCCAGACTCACTCCCCAGTAATCGACAGCATTACTGTTAAACGTCGTGGTGCCGTTCGTAAAGCTAAACTGTACTACCTGCGTGAGCGTACTGGTAAGTCAGCTCGTATCAAAGAGCGTCTTAACTAAGGTATCGCTAACGCGACATCGACTAGTTAATAGAGAACAAGGGGTTAGCCATCGGCTAACCCCTTTTTTTTGTGTTCAGTGGTGGCAAATTGACTATGCAGCAGGGCGCTGGCTGCCGGGTTTTGAGATGACCCGGGCGACGGATTCGTGGGTGGCAAACGTGCAGCTGCATTCAATATTCTGGCACTGATGATAACGTTCTTTGGTTGATTCACTCAGATAGCGGCTTGAACGGGTATGAGCGACTTTTCCACACAGCGGGCAATGCATCATAAAAACCTCCGGCATGACAGGTAAGCGATGGAGTCATTATGAAATCTGCAGCTCGCAAAAGCAAGTTATAATTGTGATATTGAAGATCGGTAAGTGATATCTGCAATATATAACTTCAAATTCAATGTTGTGGTAAATCCGTTGGTATTGATTTCATGCTGTGCGGAATCAATAATCCAACGCGTACCATCAATCACATCCTTGAAACCTTTCACATTAACCGGCGTTTGTGCGCTCAGATCTGCACGTCCAAGCGCCAGGCGGATAGTGAAGGTCGCAGCGTCATTCTGGATTTGGTTAAACACAGAATCTGCAGCCCGTTTTGCGGTTTCCTTGTCAGGGTAAATTTTATCCAGTTGGAGAATATTTTGCCCTGAGCCAGCCGTATAACTAGCCCCGGCGGTTTCTTTATCCTGACTGGCTTTACGTTTGAGGTCGACGTTGCTGGTGGTCGCCGTTTTGACGTCATGCCATTGCGCCTTCACGCCGTCATAGGCCTGTTTATCCGGCAGGGAAAAGAGGTATTTATCCCCGTCGCTGCGCTCAATGGTTCTCCACGGCAAAGCCTGGCCGGACGCGGTACGTCCGACGCTGGCTTTATAGAAAATGATTGCGCCGTTCTTGACTGTCACCTCAGCACCGTAGCTTTGCGCCAGTCTTGTCAGGAAATAGCTGTCGGCTTCGTTAGTCTGATCGATGTGCGAAATTTTGATGCTATCAAGATCCGCCGGGATCACCGGAAGAGGGTATTGATTGCGTGCGGAAATGATGCGGACAATTGCCCCCAGCGTGTAATCGTCATAAGACTGGCTGAGTTTGGTTGAAAAAGAACCCCGAAAATCCGCACTGCGAGCGGTTACAGTGATGATGTCCGGCGCGCCGGAGTACTTCACCGTATCGATAATAAAATAGCCGCAGTCGTATAACGCCAGCTTCGACCACCCCAGATGCAAATGCAAAACGGTTCCCCGTGAGGGCATCTGCAATCGCCCATCGCTGTCGTCGAAAGTCAGGTCCAGAGTATCTGCCTCAAAACCGCTGTTATCCTTCACCGATAACCTGATGATGCGGCTGGAGATATTCTCTTCCAGGACTTTATTTTTTACTGTCAGGGTAAAAGCCGGCGCAATGCGCGCGCCAGCCGGTAACTGATAATCGGTAATCATAGTCAGACTCCGTGAACGAAGTTGCTGACTGCCGAACTGGCCTTGTTAAAAAGCCCTTCAGCCTGAGCCAGCAGATCGCCAAACATGGCCGCCTGGGATTCATCGACGCGTTTTAAATTAACCGAAAAATTGATGCTCCGTGCCTGGCCGTTCGAATTAATCTCGGTGTTATCGTGTGTCATGCTCTCGATGATAAACATGCCGTATATGGTTCCGCTGCCTTCGATTAAAGGCCATGCCCGCCCGGACTCGGCCATGGCTTCTAAAGTTTGCAAATAGCTTATTCCACCGGTGACTTCCGGCAAAAGCAGCCCGCTGAGTTTCATCGACTCCTTCCCCAGCCCCAGAAACTGGGAAACCGGACGTTGCCCGATACGGGTATTTTCCTGCCAGTTGTAATTCACAATCCGGCCAAGTGTCTGATAGGGAAGGGTGTTTAATTTAAAAACGAACAAACCCAGTGACATCATCATCCGTAAAACCCTCCATTAGTAAACTGGCTGTATCCGGCGTTGGTGGCGTTCCATTCCCGCTCGTTCATGGTGTTTGCGATAAGCTCGCGAATTTGATTCTGATCGGTGTCCGGCGTAGCGGTGAAACTGACATTGACGGTGGTTGCGCGGTTGTCGGTCAGGTTATTCGCCACGCTGTTTTTGGCCGGCTGATACATGCTCAGAACGACGCCTGTAAGGGGAATGCTCTCCACCTGTGGCTTTGAAATATCCGGGGCTGCGCCAGGTTCGTCGCCGCCGAAAATGGAATCCCATCCTTTTTTAGCCCAGATGAAGAACTCGCCTATCCTGGAAACCGCGTTGTTCAGCGTGACAAAGATTTCACCGATGGCAATGCCGATATCTTTGCCAATATTGGTATAGCGGCTCAGTTCGTCCTGACTAAATTTTATCGGTTCGAACAAATCTGTGATCCAGTCCAGAGCGCCCTTGAAAGGCGCAAACGCATCGCTGACCGGCCCCTTCACTGAATTAAAGCCTTCAATTATGCCGCCAATAACGGCACTGATCGGCTCCCAGAGTTTGACCACGGCTAAGCCAATACCGGCAATCAGTACGATGACCGGTAGAAGTGGGATCCCGATGGCTGCAAAGGCGGCTGCAATGGCACTCCCGACGCCGGTAAAAATGGTGCCCAACAGACCGGCACCGGCGATCAGCATATTTACACCACTCAGAACCGGCGCAATGATCGCACCCATTGAGCCTAATCCGCCGATAATTCCGGTGACCCCTAATGCCAGCCCGAGAAGTGAACTCACCAGCTGCGGATTATCAGTGATCCAGGTATTGAGCGTGGTTAGCCACCCGGCAGCCGTCTGCGTCAGCTCGCGCAGCGCAGAATTCTGACCTTCGAACAGATTGATGCGCAGCGTGTCCCAGCCTGCGAACAGCTTTTTGACGTCGCCATCCAGATTGTCGCCTTTCACCGTCACGGCCATTTTTGCCTCAGGCGTGGCGCCATTCAGTTCGCCAGGCGTTTGTGCCAGAACCTGATCGGCATTCATGCCTTTTGCAGCCAGATCTTTTTGTTTCGCCACGACTTCAGAAGGCGCATGGCCGGAAGCCGCCATGGAAAGCCCCTGCTGGCGCAACGCAGCAATGTGCGGATCACCATTTTTCAGCCGGAGGAGAGACTGCACTTCGGAAAGCCCGGCCTCAAAATCTGCGCCGGGTTTGAGAACGCTTTTGGCCAGCTCGAGTTTCGGCTGTGCAAAAGCGAGGGCTGACGAAGCCGCGCTTTTGAGCTGCCCGGTTTGCTGTTCACGCTTCTTGTATTGCTGCCCGATTTCCAGCCCTTTTTGTTCGATAACTGTCCGGCGCTGTTCCCTGGACTGTTCTTTTGCAGCTGTTTTTACGCCGCGAAAGGCCTGCTTTTCGGCCGTTTTATCCGGTGCGAAAACCGACTCTCGGAGCGATAAAGAAGCACCAGTGATATCTTGCGACATCGTGCTGAATAAATTCTTGTCGGGCACGGTCGTGTAGGTCTGCCAGACATTGGCCGTCGCCTTGCGCAGCGACGCCAGCTCGTCGTTCATTTTTCCCAGCGTCGTGGGTAATTGTTCGAGATTACTCATCAGTTTTTACTCCGCTGCGTTGCAAAGCCTTATGCCGCCAGTTCAGGAGATCCGTCAGCGACATGCCGCCCATTTCGGACGGCGGCCAGTGGAAGATCACCGCGATGTCTGCCATCAGATCATCGACGGTGAGGCGGGGCGCGATTTTTACGCCTCCGGTTTCGGTGATAAAAAACCAATCACCTTGCCTGCCAGCGCAATCAGGTCCGGCAATTCAAGGCGCGCGCACTCTTCTTTGGTCAGATTGGGCATCGTGATGCGCGGCAAAATAGTGATTAACGCGTCAACATCCGCATTGGCCAGTGCCGCAAGGCCGATGCCGCGCAGGCTGCCCGCGGTCGGTTTAGTGACCTGGATTTCGGTGATTTCGGTTTCACCGCGTTTTAGCGGAACATCCAAAATGACGGTGTTGTTTTCAGTCTGGCTCATGAGTTTTCCTGTTGAAGGAGAGGAAGCCGGCAAGGTTCTGCCGGCGCAGGGAAGGGAATTACAGGCCGAGCGCGGTGCGGTGTTCTGCCAGGCGGTCAACGCCATTGACGATTTCCACCATATTGACGGTGTCGATCTCAATCAGCTCTTTGCCGTCGATGGTCAGCTTGAAGTAAGTACACTGCGTGGTGACTTTGGTTTCAGTGTCTTCGCCCTGTTTGTATTCGCCGAAATCAAACTCTTTGTGGCGGCCACGCATCATCACTTCAACCGCCGAAACGTCACCGGTGTCGTCACGTTGCAGGGAACCGGCAAAGCGCAGCGGGATATCCGACGTGCTGCCCCATTGTTGTAAAACCAGTTCATCCAGGCCGCCGATAGACCATTCCAGCGTCAGCGCGTCATCGTCCAGACCGAAGTCCACGGCGACCGAACCGCTCATGCCGCCGCCGCGATAATTCTCCAGCTTGCGGGTCAGTTTCGGCAGGGTCAGGGAAGAGACCAGGCCCAGATAGCTGTTCCCGTCGTTGAACAGGTTCAGGTATTTCAATTTCTTAGGAAGTGCCATGAGTTATTGTCTCCTTAGCTGTTTACGGACGCGGCGAAATTCACCAGATAAGAGTCGGTAATGCGCTGGCGCAGGGTCAGATCTTCCAGTGGAGGAACCGGGGTGTAGTCGTAATCGATATATAATTTCCCGGCTTTCAGGGTTTCAGCTGTGTTTGCCGTTTCGTCGTACCAGCAGTCGCCGTCAATGATGTAACCCGCTGATTTCATTTCACGCATTTTGGCTTTGATGCCATCGATCATGTCGCGGACCAGCGTCGGGGTCATCGGTTTATCGACTGCCCACATGTGCGCTTCGGCCATGGTATCGGCCAGAACCTGCGCGGTGCGGGTATAGTTCTCGAACAGGAACAGGGGGTCATCGCTACAGGTACGGTTGCCCCAGAAACGGAAGCCGTCTTTGCGCACCAGCGTGGTGACGCAGGCTTCGTTCAGCAGATCGGCATCAGTGCCGCTAGCTTGCAAATCCCAGAAGACGCTGGCAGAAAGGCCGGTAACACCGTTGACGCCCACGTTGGATAACGTTTTGTGCCAGCCGGTTTCCTGGTCAATTTTGGCGCGCAGGCCCAGGGCTCTGGCGGTGGCATAAGCAACGTCAGGCTGGCTGGTGGCAGTATTCCAGTTAACGAAATCAGGCCAGATCAGCATCAGCTCGCGCTGGCTGAAGTTATCGCGATACTTGATGGCATCGGAAATAGTTTTTGCGCCATACACGCCGACATAGCCGAAAGCGCGCAGCTGCTGGCAAACGCCTGCCAGTGCCGTGGCAACGGCCTGATTATCCAGCCCCGGAACGCCCAGAATACGCGGTTTCACGCCGAGTTCTGCCTGTGCGGAAAGCAGCGCTTTCATGCCGGTGTAGCGGCCATTGGCATCAGAACCGCCGATAATATTGGTGGTCGTTTCTGCTTCGTCTTCACCTGTCGCGACGCGAACCACAACGGTGACCGGTTTACATTGATCGGCAATCGCCAGCAGTGCTGCACGCAGCGTACCGGAAGTGCCCGCTTTACCGCTGGCGGCCAGAACGTCGGTGATCAGAACCGGCGTGTTGAGGGGAAATACAGTGGCATCCGCATCTTCTGCGGTACACACCATGCCGATAATTGCTGTTGAAACGGTGGAAATAACGCGGGTGCCGTCGTTGATTTCGACGACGCGTACGCCGTGATGATAATCAGCCATCAGGTCGACTCTCTCTGTTGTGGGTGGTGAAGCAAGGATGCCGGTTCACAAAAGAAAGCGCATTCGATGGCAGGCGTGGGAGGAGTGGCACAACAGAGCGGGGAATTTGTTCAAATCAAAGAAATAAAAAAGCCCCCGAAGGGGCTGAGATCGTAAAACAATAATTAGGCCGCACGAACAATATAATTAAACGCGATATTGCGAGGTCGGGCAGAAACATAAGCCCACCATTCATAACGTGAGGCTGTTGTGGAGTTAGAGATCCATTTTTTACCTTTAATTTGTGCCCATTGAACTGATGTCAACGCGTCTCCAAATCCGTCTCCTGTAATGCCGAGGGAACTGATATCGCCTGTATCATTATCATCAAACCCAGAAACGATAGTACCTTCTTGGAAAGATAAAAGATTACGGCCTGCATCAATTCCCCGCCCATCATCCCAACCACGAATAAACTCTCCTCGCAAATCAGGCAACAAACCCAGTGGGTAAACCACAGCAAGTTTTGGATATTTTGTTTTATCAAATGCAGCGCCATTACATTTCAACCAGCCAGCGGGGGGGGTTGCTGTGGGCCAGGGAAGCGGAATACCCACTGGAATTTCGTACTGTGGATGTGGATTCGCTGCCGCCACATGCTTCGCTATCAGATCGTCCGCATAGGCTTTTACTTCAATAACTTTATCATCAACATATTTGCGCGTTGCCAGAACCACAGAGGGGTCAATTTTTAGTGTTACTGCGTCTGTGCTGTTTACCACCAGAATCATGCGGACAGTTTGAGTTCGGCCGCTGCCTTCCTGCAACTGTGGTTTATACGTTTCCGGGCAATTAGCAATGGCGATGAGCGTATTGTCCTGATCGAATAAGCCAATTTCACGGATCCAGAATCCCCCCTGATCTTCGGGAATGATCTGTTCAGCAATGATCTGGTTAGCATTTTCCGGATCAACGCTAAGGGAATTGAGTGAAGCGCGACGTTTTTCGCCGATCAATTTTGTTTGCGCCGGATCGGGGGTTGGCAATACACCACCGCCGTCTCCCACCGCCATTTGTGTCAGGCTGAGTCGCGTTCCAAGCGCTGTAGCATTTGCCAGTTTCGCTGCACCCAGATTGGTCAGCAACGCATAATATTTAGCTGTCATAATTAACTCTCAGGTTGTCGATTAAATGAATGGCTGAACCGGTAAAAAGCGATCCGGATGCGGTAATGGTTTCAGGGAAATAAGGGTAAACGGTCAGTTCTTCTCCATCGTAAGTCGCAGCCGCGATATAAGAATCACCCGCCACATCCAGATTGATTGATAGCCCAATCAGATGGCGGCTGCACGGTTTAGCATCTGCAATAAGCCGCTCAAGTTCCTGATACATTTCTTCCGTGATACCTGTTTCAAGGACACCCACATCAATCCGGAACGTACCGGGCACATCGTTGGTCTGCCACCATTCCGTTACCCGGATTAAATAGCCTAGCGGTTCAACAACTCGTCTCAGAGCGCCAACGGTGCCTTTATGTTTATGGACAAACCAAGCCGCGCGGACGGCAGACCGTTTTGCGGCTTCTGTCCAGTTTTCATCCCAACGGTCGACCGAAAAAGCCCAGGCGAGATAGGGCAGCAATGTGAGCGGGCAGATATTGGGATCCCAGAGTTGTCGCAGAGGGACAGGGATTCCCCCTGTTTTCGACAGTGCCTGTGCTGCCGCAATTTCCAGCTGAGTTGAGCCGGAGGGCAGGAGTCGGTCATTCATCGGATCCTCCTACCGTGAGCGAATAAGAGGTACAAAGCGACGCCTGAGTTTTATCAAGCACGATGTCAGCCAGCGGCGATGACAGCTCAACTCGCTGAACGCCTTCAACGTGCAAAGCGGCATAAATTGCTGAAAGCCGGATATCCCTGCCTAAACGGCTTTGTGTATTGATATAAGTTTTCAGTTGGGCTTCGGAGGCCGCGCGAACGGGTTCAATCTCAGGTGTGGGCAGGACGTAAAGTACGGCATCAATATGATAAGGAACTATTTCTGCGGCCTGAACCGTAACGCGATCAGCGACGGGTCTTACATCTTCATCGTTCAGTGCCTTCTCTACGGTCTGCAATAAATCATCAGATGCGGAACCGTTGTTATCACGGGATAAAATAGTCACCGTAACCTGTGAAGGCGAGGGGCTGATGGCTGAGGCATCCGCCACCCGCCCGTCAGCAGAACGTGCATGATATTCATAAGCCCCTGTCGGGCCTGCCACGCTCAGCCCTTCGAATGCCTGTGGAATGCGCATACGTAAATCGCTGTCGGTTTCCAGAACGGCAGGCATTGGAGGGATCGTGGTGTTATCCGCCGCCTGTAAAATCAGGCGCTGAACGTTAAAGTTCGCCGCCAGCTGATCCAGATCGCTGCCCGTGGCATAGGCCACCATCACCGCGCGTGCGGCTTCGTTTACCCGCTGGCGCAGGATCAGTTCTCGATAGGCATTCTCCTGCAAGAGTTTGACCAGCGGCTCGGATTCGAGCGTCAGCGTACGGCTGATGGCTTCCTGCTGATCGGCGGGATACAGCGAAATCAGCGTGGTTTTACGTTCTTCAAACAGGCTTTCATAATCCAGTTTTTCGACCACATCGGGGGCCGGTAACTGGCTCAAATCGATCGTTGCCATAGTGTCAGCTCACAGGAATATTGAGAGAGAAATCGGTTGCCGTATCGCTACGGTTTCCGGTCAGTTCCACGACCATTTTGCCGGTGTAACCGGTGTCAAAAGTAATGGCCGAGAGTGAAATACGCGGTTCCCAGTGCAGCAATGCGGTGTAGCAGATCGCCATCATTTGCAGCCGCAGTGCGTCGTTTTGCGGCTGATCGATGAGCGATGAAAGCAGCGAACCGTAGTTCCGGCGCATCACTCTGGAACCGGCCGGTGTGTTCAAAATATCGCTTACGGACTGGCGGATATGATCGAAATCTTCAATCGCCGTGCCGCTGTTTTTGTTCATTCCCAGGTACTTTGGATTACTCATTGCGGGCCTCCGGTTTGACCGCCGCCAGTCTGTACGCCGCTGTGGCGATGGGTATGTACCACGATGCCGTTGGACGTCAGGCTTCCGCCGCTGTGGGTTAAATTGCCGGTCAGCGTGCCGCCTTGTTTAACTTCAAGAGAGCCGGTGGTCAGTTTGCGGGTGCAGACGACTTCCGGCGTATCCAGCGTGATGCGCGTGCTGGCCGTGCAGCGGATTTCCGGCGCGGTGACATCAACCTGCTCAGACGCGTCGATCACTGCTGTTTTGATGCCGCTGACTTTCAGGGCGCCGTTCGCCGGTTCGTACTCAAAAATCGCGCCGTCCGGAAATGCCAGATGCAGGGCATCAGCTGAAGCCGACGGCGCCGGTGAAGCATTGGAAAACACGGCCGGTAAGACGAAAGCGGTATTGAGCTCGCCGCCCATCGACAGCAGTAAAACCTGTTCGCCCGGAGAGGGCGCCCACCAGCTGCGGGTTCGGCCTGCGCGGTGTGTCATCCACGGCAACCACGCCGTCACGTTGCTTCCGGTCGTGACGCGGCAGCGGGCGTTGGGTAAATCCAGTTCTGACACCGTTCCGATGCGCACCAGATTGCCAATCAGACGCATGATGTCGTTGAGTTGAAAGTTTGTATTCATGGGATAAAGGATGCCGTTTCACAGGGTTGAGCGACAACTGATGGCCGTCTGCCAGCGGATGGCACAACAGTTGTTATCGGGTTATTCGGTCCAGCTGCTGATCAGTTCTCCGTTGAGATAAACCTGGCGCGGCAACGCGACGTTCTCCGGCAGCGGCGGTTCCGGCAGGTGAGTGATCGTCCGTACGCCATTTTCGTCGGCGACCTGAACCCGCTCGGTGAGTTGCAGCGTGAATGACAGCGCTGTGCCTGGCTGCACAAATGCAAAATCGGTCAGCCGGTGCGTTGCGTTGCCCAGAATCTCAGGCTGATTGACCCGGAGCCAGTCGAGGATGGCGACCACCATCTGGTCAGTCAGACTTTCATCGGGCGCGTTGTCGTTGCTGACGCTTAACGTCAGCGGATAGCGATATTCGAAAGAAAGTGAAGAGGCCGAGGTGGCGATGACATTTCCCGCGCCGGTGGTCATCACCAGCTTTTCAGGGGCGGATTGGAAAAAGGGGATTTGCTCAATCAGCCGTTGTTTTAGCTGTAGTGGTTTTTGCATGTTGTGCCTCCTGACACTTTTTGATGGTCTCAATCTGCAGGCCGCAGCTCAGCAGGGCGGATTCCAGCTGGAGAATATCGGCGCTCAGTGCCGCGTTAGTGCGCGGATGGCTGGACGGAACCGGGCAGGAACTGACCGCCGGACAGCCAATGTAAATAATCGCTGGCGGAGCTGAAGGCTGGCCGGTCGTGCAGCCGGCTAACATCAGCAGGCAGCTCAGCGTCAGCCCACCGGCGCGATTGCGGATTGTCATGAAGGCTCCTTTGCCGTTCCTGTTCCCGGGATTGCATTACCTGCGCGGCGGTGCTCAGGTCCTGACGTAACGCCAGTTCGGCTTCCGCGCGTTGCTGCATTTGCTGATTCAGCTCTGTAATCAGTTGATCCCGCTGGTGTAATTGCGCGGTCAGCGCGGCGTGCTGCTGAACGGCGTTGTTGAGGTCGTGCTGTAGTGAACGGTTGGAAAGCAGCAGGATGACGATTAACAGCGCCATTCCTGCCAGAAGTGCCAGCATTGCTTTCATTCAATTCCCTTCAGGCAAACGGTGAATTCAGCGTTTCTCCGGCGTTCCAGCCCGCTGCTGCGCTGGCCTTTCACATAAATCCAGCGAGGAAGTTGTCCGCAGGCCTGCCGCCATTGTTGTTTGTTGATGAAATACGCCAGCGTGGATTTGCAAGCCGCGCCGGTACCGACGTTAAAACTAAATGACACCACGGCATCAAAGACCGGCTGGGGCATGTCGGCGGGCATGCACTTTTTAACGGCGCGCTCGGTTTGCTGAATATCCTGCAACAGGTTTTCAGCCGCCTGATGCTCGGTGATCGCTTTTCCGGGGACCACGCCTGCCGTATGGCCAATGCCGCTGGTCCAGACGCCCGCGCTGCACTGATAGGGGTGCAGCTGGCAGCCTTCAAAGTCAGTAATCAGCCGCAGCCCTTCATCTGAAACTTGTAAGGCGTGATAACCGGGCAGCGCTGCCATCAGCGCCAGAACCGCGGCGGCGCTGCACCGCTTAAGAGTTGAGGTCTTCATAGGTGTTCGGATTGAGGTTGCTGCGCGCCAGAAGCTGGAAGCTTTTACGCCGGTAATACCAGTTGACGAGAAAAGTGCCGACGCCCACGCCGGATCCGACTAAAAAGGCCACATCCTGCGATGTCAGACCCGCCAGCCAGGTCAGCGACGTGGCAATGAAATAGGCGCAGGCCGAGCTGATGCGTTCAGTATTCAGTCCCATAACTTGATCGCTTCCTGAACCGGTTGTTCAGCGATATCAGGCATTTCAACGGCGGTGCCGTGTGGCAATAACGGGCCTAAGTCCGCAATGCCTTTATTGGCGGCGTACACTTTTTCCACGACAACCGCGGTGCGGCCGTAATAACGCCAGCACATGGAATCGAGGGTATCGCCCTGTTCTGCATAGAGTTTCATCGGTTTTCTCCGCAAGTGAGTGAAATCGTCAGGAGGTGAAATCAGTCTGCGGAATATGGCCGGAGGCAGCAATCTGAGAGGGTTGTTAAACGTGTGGCACAACAGGGAATTGAAGAGGGAGAAATGGCGGGGCGCTTAGCCCGAACAGAAGCCGGAGGAGTAAGCGCCACAACAGGAAAATACCGCCCGCAGATCAGGTTTTCAGTGTGCTTCGTCTGCGCTCCCGTGGTAACAGAGCGCGTCCTGATCCTCACCGGTCAGAGCCTGGCCAGCCAGTTCAGAAATCAGTGACATCACGACAAGAAATTCTTTTGGATTGCATTGCGCTGTCTGCGAAATGTCTGCGATCAATTGTATCCTGGACAACGTTAGCTGTTGTTTAGTCAGGTTTTCCATTTTCTCCCCTCGCCAGATACTGTGTTTATATACAGTATTCTTTAATTGATCTAATACGTCAACACTCAGAGCATTTTAAAAAATATAATTCATTGAATTAATGCGGAAATTTTTATTGGCGCGGTTTTTGTATGGATTTCAGCAATCCCGGCAGGGAAACCGATCCACAGTTATTGACAGAACTCCAAGGTGAGCAAAAGGCGGGATTTCAGGGCGTGGCTGGCGCAAACGGACAATGCGCCATTGTTCGGTATGCGTCAGGAATATCTGCGACTCGCCGATATGCGGCGCATAAATGCCGATGACTTTTTGTCTCGGTTCATCGTAAGCGTTGAGCTGTTCACTGATTTTGCGGGCAACGCGCACGGTCTGATCTTTTCGCCGGATATGGATGCCGCCCTGCGCCTGAATGTAACGGGAAAAATTTCCCTGATCCGCCGAGCTGCGAACTTCTTCAACGCGTTCGTCAAACCGGCTGGCGAGGCTCTGGTTTCTGATTCGGCGGCACTCGCGCCAGGCACCGACAGAAGGGATGCCAATGGCGTGAAACTGGGGGATCCGCCAGGTCGATGCCCAGGCGGTGACGGCGGTGGCGACATCGGTCAGCAACCGGCCAGAATCATGATCGGTTTCGCCTTCGAGCGCGTAGCCATCGATATTTTTAGCGACATATTTGGCGATGTACCCGGCAGCGCCTCCGCGGTTGAGCGGTTTGCAGTGAAAGCGGGATTCCGCTGCGCCGGGTTCATCGGGATCGTCTTCAAGCGCGTAACGGCGCATCACGTCGATCACTTTTTGCTGCTGTTCAGGCGGCGTGAACAACATCATATGCCAGTGTGGCGTTCCGTCGTGATGGGGCTCAACTACGCGGACGCCGTACACTTTCAGGCCTTTATCTTTAAACGTGGTGCGGATTTTTGCCCAGACGGCGACCAGGTATCTTTGCGCATTTTTAGGCGTAAAAGCGTGCTGATTCCATTTGGGATTGAACGTCGGGGCTGAATACTGGCTGTAAGTTTTCATCGGATGGTATTTTGACGGTGTCGTCAGCGTGATGAACAGGCCCCGATCCTCCTGCTGACAGGCAACATCTTCGACGCCGGCAATCAGAGTCATCAATTCCATACGCCGCAGTTTAGGGTTCGAAACGCTGGCTAAAACGGTATCCAGCAGGCTCAGTCTGTCACCGGATTCGACGTTTTCCAGCTCACACTGCTTCAGGTAATTGAGCGTGGAGAGGCGGCGGGAAACCACGTCACGGATGGCATTTTTGCTGGCATAAGGCGAAGCAGACCGGTTTACATAACCGCAGGCAATCATCAGCGCTTCGCGCCACAGACGTTGCTGCGAACGCAGTTGCCTTTCCCACCATTCACCGCTGACCAGCCGGGAAATGCTGGCGACCGCCACTTCTGCGGTCATCCGGCCTTTTTGCCATGCATTCCAGTACAGTGGCTGAACGCGAACGGAACGCGCCATCGCCGACAGATGCCCGAAAATCTCACGCTGCGTGCTGTCTTGCAGTAAAACGTCCGGTTCAGGCATCTGTTCCAGCCAGCGTTCGCAATGATGTTCGTAAGCACCCTGCATATGAATGGCCAGAGTGTTTGCCAGCCGCTTCAGCGCATCATCATTAAGATCGGGCAGGCGGTTGAAGGTTTCCTCTTCCATCAGCAGTTTTTCCGAATACTGGCGGTAAAGCCTGTGGCGCGCGCTGACCCGCAGAATACGCGGCCATAATCGTTGTACAAACACGGTCATCAGGAAATGAAATGCCGGGCGCACGCCTTTTGTCTCCAGTAAAAACTGATACCGCTGATGCAGGGGGGCGCGCAGGCAGCGCGGAAGGGCGGCAATCTGAGAAAGTGCCGCCTGCTGGCGCTGGCAAAAATCACGGCTCAGCGGTTTTTCCAACGGGCTGCTTATTGCCGGGCGCGGCGCATTCCACCACCACGGACCGGCTTCATTTTTTCCGGTTAAGGGAGCGAACGCAGAAGATGACGTTATCTCCGGCAGATTAATTTTCATAAACTATTTCCCCCAAACGGTTTTGCAGAAAAAAGGCAGCAACATGCCTTCCCGGAAAAGGAATATTTCCAGAATGAATTTATTAAAAACTGAAAAAGAAAAGTGACTTATACAGGGCGGTAATTCTTTTTCCTGAGCTCATTAATCTCCTGACACTCAATACAACGCTGAACGCCCGGAATAATCTTTCTGCGCTTTTCAGGTATAGCACACTCACAATCCTCACAGAAGTATGCAGACGGGGCGCGCGACGTGCGGGTTGCACGGGCGATTTGTTCCTGTAAAACAGTTAACTGATATTCCTGGGATTCATCCATCCAGTCAGCCATCAGCAAAATTCTCCTGTATATCGCGCGGTAAAATGGCGCAGGGATAATAGGGCCTGAGCAATTTTTAATTGCTCCTCGGGTTTTAATTCTGAATACGTTAATAAGGTATGACGGCGCTTAAGTCCGGCATGGAAACATAATGTGGTTTTCAATTTGTCCGAAGTCTGATCAAAAATTGTTTCCAGTTTATTTTTACTGTCAGAAAAATAGGTTTCCTTTAAATACGCGATCTGGCGCAAGCCTGTCAGCCGCTGCTGCTCTGTGCCTAAAAACATAACCCCTCCTCAATGACCCCATTCCGTGAGCAGGAGATCCTCCTCTCTTTGCCGCCTGTTGCTTCAGGAACGCATTGCGGATTCTCCACTGCGCCGTAAATTTGGTATCATGGCTTTCTATTGGTACATTACATAATCAATCTAAGCTTGCATTTGCAAGTTGTCAAGATGATATTTACAGGCCCAGGGGTTTTCGCCAGATGCAATTAGATGAACTCGAAGGTGGAAAAGCCGTTCTGACGCGTATGCTTCAGGCTTACGGCTTTAGCATGCAGAAAGAACTTGGTGATCTGTATGGGTTATCCTCTGGAACGATAAGTACCTGGGTAAGAAGAGATTATTTTCCCGGTGATGTGGTTGTCGCCTGTGCGCTGGATACCGGTGTTTCACTGCGCTGGCTTGCAACGGGCAAAGGGAATATGCAGGATGCGCCGTCCGCAGGATCATCCGCTTCTGCAAGTGTGCTTCAGCTTAAAAAGTTGAGATTGCGAGGTGGTGCGCTGGAAGAGGAAGGCGTATGGGTAGCCGATCCTTCTTTACTGGACGGTTCTCTGGCTGAACCGGCTTACATTGTTAAAGGCAATCACTCCTGGATCATCGATTTAGGCAGCACAATTCCGGGCAACGGGCGCTGGCTTTTGAATATCGATGGTGATGTGGATGTCTATGACGTGGCGCGTATTCCGGGAAATCGCATTAAAGTGACGCGGCAGGACAGCCATTTCGAATGCGGCGTGGAAGAAGTCACGGCGTTAGGCCAGGTCTTTATTACGCTGGATCGCAATCTGTAATTCTTCACCCTCAGCAACCGCCCGGATGCTGAGGGAAATCCCGTAAAATTCCCCATATCTTTCTGACTCCCCAATCTGACTTTTCCTTATCCCTTCACACTGTGTGTAATTTCCACGGTACAGCAGGCTCAACCCTTAAAGATTTTATGTAAACATAACTTTCCGTATTTCGGTTTAATGGCTGTTAATGGTAATTTTAAGTTTACAACTAAGGCTTGATAAGTTTACGCGCTGTGTTAATGTTGTCCGCAGATGCCTCAATGGCAGCCCATTTTCCTGATAAGCGGAACACCATCATGCAAAAAGACGCCCTGAATAATGTTCATATCACTGCCGAACAAATCCTGATCACCCCGGAAGAATTGAAAAATCGCTTTCCTTTAAGCGTCAGTGACGAAACCAGCATTTCCGAAGCACGTAAAACCATCGCTGATATTGTGCATGGTCGTGATCCTCGTCTGCTGGTGGTGTGTGGTCCTTGTTCCATTCATGACGTTGACGCCGCGCTCGATTACGCGCGTCACCTGAAAACGCTGGCAGCGGAACTGAGCGATCGTCTGTACATCGTGATGCGTGTTTACTTCGAAAAGCCCCGCACGACGGTAGGCTGGAAAGGTTTGATCAACGACCCGCACATGGACGGCACGTTTGATGTTGAAGCCGGTTTGCACATTGCGCGTGATTTGCTGTTGCAGCTGGTTGGCATGGGATTACCGCTGGCGACCGAAGCGCTGGATCCAAACAGCCCGCAGTACTTAGGCGATTTGTTCAGCTGGTCGGCTATCGGTGCGCGTACGACAGAATCTCAGACTCACCGCGAAATGGCGTCAGGTCTGTCCATGCCGGTAGGCTTCAAAAACGGTACCGACGGCAGCCTGGGCACGGCAATCAATGCTATGCGTGCAGCGGAAATGGCGCACCGTTTTGTTGGTATCAATCAGGCCGGGCAGGTTTGTCTGTTGCAGACTCAGGGTAACCCGGACGGCCACGTGATTTTACGCGGCGGCAAAACGCCAAACTACAGCGCGCAGGATGTTCAGGCGTGTGAAAAACAGATGAGTGACGCGGGACTCCATCCTTCCTTGATGATAGATTGCAGTCACGGTAACTCAAACAAAGACTATCGTCGCCAGCCCGTTGTGGCTCAGTCCGTGATTGATCAGATTAAGGCCGGCAACCGCTCTATTACGGGCCTGATGCTGGAAAGCCATCTGAACGAAGGTAGCCAGTCTTCTGAACAACCGCGTTCAGAAATGAAATACGGTGTGTCGGTAACCGATGCCTGTATCAACTGGGAAACCACGGAAAACCTGTTACGCACCATGCATCAGGAACTGGGTGACGCACTGGCGGCACGAATCGCAGGAGAGTAAGTTTTTATGGTGGCAGAACTTAACGCGTTGCGCGATCAGATCGACGACGTCGATAAAGCGTTGTTAGATCTCTTATCACGGCGTCTGGCGCTGGTTGCAGAAGTCGGGGAAGTCAAAAGCCGTTATGGTTTGCCGATTTATGTGCCTGAACGGGAAGCCGCAATGCTGGCCTCCCGCCGTCAGGAAGCGCAGAACCTCGGGGTTCCGCCGGATCTGATTGAAGATGTATTGCGCCGCGTAATGCGTGAATCCTACTCAAGCGAAAACGATAAAGGCTTCAAAACGTTGCATCCGGCGCTGCGTCCGGTAGTGATTATCGGCGGAAACGGGCAGATGGGGCGTTTGTTCACCCGTCTGCTGGAGTTGTCAGGTTATCAGGTCAAGGTTCTGGAGCAGGAAGACTGGCCACAGGCGGAAACATTACTGGCGGATGCCGGAATGGTGATTGTCAGCGTGCCGATTCATCTGACCGAAGAGGTGATTGCCCGTCTGCCAAAACTGCCTGATGACTGCATTCTGGTGGATCTGGCGTCGGTAAAAAACCGTCCGCTTCAGGCGATGCTGGCAGTACACGAAGGCCCGGTGCTTGGCCTGCATCCGATGTTTGGTCCGGATGTCAGCAGCCTGGCAAAACAGGTTGTGGTGTATTGCGATGGCCGCGAACCGCAGGCATACCAGTGGTTACTGGAGCAGTTGCAGGTGTGGGGTGCGCGGTTGCATAAAATCAGTGCGGTTGAACACGATCAGAACATGGCATTTATTCAGGCGTTGCGCCACTTCGCGACATTCGCGTACGGCTTACATCTGTCGGAAGAAAATGTTCAGATTGAGCAATTGCTGGCGCTGTCTTCTCCGATTTACCGCCTCGAGCTGGCGATGGTCGGGCGACTGTTTGCACAGGATCCTCAGCTTTATGCAGACATTATTATGTCCTCCGAAAGCAATCTGGCACTGATCAAGCGTTACTATCAGCGATTTGGTGATGCGCTGGCGCTGCTGGAAAGCGGTGATAAAGACGCGTTTATCAGCAAATTCAGAAAGGTTGAGCACTGGTTTGGCGATTATGCGCCACGCTTCCTGAAGGAAAGCGGTGCGTTATTGCGACAGGCGAACGACAACCGTAAGTAAAGGCTGATTCAGTTAAAAAGAAGGGCGCCGCATCATGATGCAGCGCCCTTTTATTTTGGCTCAAATAACCGGTCAGAGATCGACAGAAACGACGTTTTCGCTGGGATAACAGCCGAGCACTTTCAGGGAACGTGTGATCGGGGCCAGATCCTTCAGCGCTTTTTTCATCTCTTCCGAACGCAGGTTGGCCTGCACATCGATATAAAACATCTCTTCCCACGGATTGCCGTTAATCGGGCGAGATTCCAGTTTCGTCATGATGATGCCCTGATCGCGCAGAACCAGCAGCGCATTCACCAGCGCACCTGCCTGCTGGCCAGTCGCCATGATCAGCGTGGTTTTGGCAGGAACCTGATCGGTCACTTCAATTGCTTTGCGTGCCAGAATAATGAAGCGGGTGATGTTTTCCTTCTGGTTCGCCAGATTGTGTTCAAGCACTTGCAGTTTATACAGCGCGCCACCGGCTTCGCTGCCTAATGCGGCCACGTGCGGGGAGTTCGCGGCGGCCACTTTTTCCATCGCGGCGGCGGTGCTTTCGCAATATTCAATTTTCCAGTGCGGGAAACGGTTGATGAACTGGCTGCACTGCTGGAACGGCTGCGGATGGCTGTAAACCGTCTGGATCTGCGAGAGGTCCGTATCGGTCGCGACCAGAACGCAGTGATCGATAGGGTTAGTCAGTTCGCCGACAATCGACAAGCTGGTGTGTTGCAGCAAATCGTAAACGTCATTGATTGAGCCGGAACTGGTGTTTTCGATAGGCAACACTGCGTAATCTGCCTGACCGGTTTCTACCTGCGAGAAGATATCCTGAAATTTCTGGCAGCCGCATTCGATGAACTGATCGAAGTGACGGGCAGCAAACTGACGGGCGGCGAGGTGAGAATAGGAGCCTTTCGGGCCAAGAAACGCGATACGTGCGGAGTCGGAACTGGTTTTGTTCAGATGCTGCTGAAGAAGTGCCTGCTGTGTCAGAACGGAATCTTCGATAATAAGCTGATAAACGCGGGTGATGTAATGTCCGTCCAGCCCCTGTTTTTTTCCTTCCTGAATCAGTGCATTAATCAGTTCTATCTCGCGCTCTTTATCGCGAATAGGGCGGTGAGAGTGCATCTTGGATTGCGCGACTTCAATCGCCATCGAACGTCGTTCTGCCAGCAGGGCCAGCAGTTTCAGATCTAATGCACTGATGCGCTCGCGCAGTGCCAGTAATGAATTCTCGGTCATGTTATTACCCTTTTTGATGTTCTTTCTTTCAGCAAAATTGTGTGAAACGCAGGTATAAAAAAAGCCCCCTTTTCAGGAGGCTTTGTTGTTCGTCTTCGCATTCATTCTTTCGCGACGAAACGCCTCCCAATCAGGGGAAGGTAAAAAAGAATGCGAAGAAAAACAGACGGGTATTCATGTATGTGTTGTTTCCATTGAGTTGAACTGAGTCTTAAAGTAACCGCTGGGTTTTCCCTGTGTCAATAAGGATTTCTTTCAGGCACAAAAAACGCGCTCCTGAGAGCGCGTTGTGAACTGCCTTTCGGATAACTCGGTTATTCCTCTTCTTCCTGCACCGGTTCCAGATTGAGTTCTTTGACGCCGGATTCTGCACGGCGGGCTTCACCCTTATGCTGCGCTTTGTTGAGCTGACGCTCAAGTTTTGTGGTCATGTCGTTAAGGGCAGCATACATATCATCATGCGTGGCACTGGCAACCAGTGTGCCATTCGGTGTACTGATGGTCGCATCGGCGACAAATCCCTGAGGTCCTTTCGACAGGATTACGTGCGGGTTAATGAGCTGAGTTTGCCATTTATCCAGTTTTTTCAGACGTCCTTCGATGTGTTCACGAATCGCGGGAGTGATGTCCATTTGTTTACTGGTAATATTAACTGTCATATGACTTACCTCTCTTTTCCGTCTCCGATGAATCCAACATACCAGCCTTTTTTGTGAAATGCGTGCTCAAATCCACGGTTTTTTGTCACTTTTTGTCAACTTTGAAGATTCTGTGACCCAGGGTAATTTCTGGCGGGAAAGGTCTTGAGACTTGTTGCCGGAGCAGGCATGATTGATGGGATCAGTACGCTATTGTTTCGCTTTTTCCCTGCATTTTGCCGCGCATTTTTTATCCTTTCTGTTTTCACTCCCCAAAAAAGAGCCAAAAAAAACGGCAGCCGAGCTACCGTTTGTGTACGGACATGTAAAATTACGCTGCGCTATTGGCGGCAATAATTTTCGCGACTTTGTCAGCCTGGTTGTTCAGCTGCAGTTCGCGGTAGGCATTTTCCATCAACGGCAGCGCGTCGCGCGTTGCTTTCGTATCCGGATAATCTTTCAGCATTTGCTCTACTCGGTTAACGACAGCGACGTAAGCGCCACGTTTAGTGTAGTATTGCACCACTGACAGCTCGTATTTCGCTAAACGATCTTTCAGGAATACCAAACGTTTCGTCGCATCAGTGGCGTACTGGCTGTTTGGATACGAGTGGATTAGCTGGCTGAAATCACGGAATGCTGCACGTGCATGCTGTGGATCGCGGTCTGAACGATCAACACCGAAAAATCCTTGCAGTGCACTGTCATCCAACGCCATATCCGTCAAACCACGCATGTACATGACGTAGTCGATATTGGGATGGGTTGGGTTCAGGCGCATAAAGCGATCAATAGAAGCCTGAGCCATTGGCAAGTCAGCAGACTTGTAATAGGCATAAATCAGATCTAACTGAACTTGCTGCGAGTAAGGCCCAAACGGATAGCGGTTATCCAGCGCTTCTAATTGCGCAATCGCGCCTTTAAAGTTACCGTCCTGCAGCTTTTGCTGGGCAGTCGCATAAAGGACGTTAGGCGGATTATCGGGAACCGTTTCTTTGGAACTGGAGCAACCGACCAGCGCCAGGCTCAACGTGGCTGCTGCCACCAGATATTTCACACGCGTCATGACGTTTTGATTATCCTCAGGTGTTATTCTGGGAGACTGTCCGTTAAGCTCCCGACAAAGACCAGCTACAATAGCACATTATTTTAAACGGCATCGCCGTGAAAACCCAACGTTAACCAAGAAGCTGCATATGGCACAACAAGTACAACTCACCGCAACGGTGGCCGAATCTCAACTCGGTCAACGGTTAGATCAGGCTTTGGCCGAATTGTTCCCTGATTATTCAAGATCTCGCATAAAAGATTGGATCCTTGAAGACAGGGTCACGGTCAATGGCAAAAAAGTGACCAAACCAAAAGAAAAAGTGTTGGGTGGCGAGGCTATCGCAATCGATGCGCAAATTGAAGAAGAAGCGCGTTGGCTCCCACAAGATATCGCTTTAGATATCGTGTATGAAGATACTGATATTTTAGTCATCAATAAACCCCGCGATTTAGTTGTTCATCCGGGTGCAGGGAATCCGGATGGAACAGTGCTCAATGCATTGCTTCATTATTACCCTGCAATCATCGACGTTCCGCGCTGTGGCATCGTTCACCGTCTCGATAAAGATACTACCGGTCTGATGGTGGTCGCGAAGTCGGTTCCGGCACAAACGCATCTGGTGACGGCACTTCAGGCTCGCGAAATCACCCGCGAATATGAAGCCGTCGCGATTGGTACAATGACGGCAGGCGGCACAGTGAATGAGCCGATTGCGCGCCATTCCACCAAGCGTACGCACATGGCGGTCCATCTGACAGGCAAACCGGCCACTACGCACTATCGCATCATGGAGCATTTCCGTGCTCATACGCGTCTGCGCCTGCGCCTGGAGTCCGGACGTACGCACCAGATCCGCGTACATATGGCTCACATCAACCATCCTTTGTTAGGCGATCAGCTTTATGGTGGTCGTCCGCGCCTGCCAAAAGGTGCCTCCGAGTCGTTCATTAATATGCTGCGCGGATTCGATCGTCAGGCTCTTCACGCGACTATGCTGCGTCTTTATCATCCGGTCACCGGTATCCAGATGGAATGGCATGCGCCGCTTCCTCAGGATATGGTCGATCTGATTAATGCGCTGAAAGCCGATACTGAAGAGTTCAAGGATCAGATGAACTGGTAATGAGTACGCTTATCCAGCCTCAATGGCCGCAACCGGCATCGGTGCGGTCATGTGCAACAACCCGTCAGGGAGGCATCAGTTTGCCTCCTTATGGCTCGCTCAATCTCGGCGGACATGTTGGAGATCACCCTGAACATGTCGCGGCGAATCGTCAGCGTCTGGTCGAACTCGGTGGATTGCCGTCTGCGCCACATTGGCTGGAGCAGGTTCATGGCACCGATGTTGTTAACCTGACGCATCAAACGCCTTCACTTCCTGCTTTAGTTGCCGATGCGGCATATACCTGTGAACCGGGTGTAGTGTGCGCCGCCATGACAGCTGACTGCCTGCCGGTCCTTTTCTGTAATCAGGCCGGTGATGAAGTAGCAGCTGCGCATGCGGGCTGGCGTGGATTGTGCGAAGGTGTGCTGGAAAATACGGTATCCCTTTTTGCATCATCTCCTGACAAGATAATGGCGTGGCTAGGGCCGGCTATCGGGCCGTCGCAGTTTGAAGTCGGGGGCGAAGTACGTGAAGCGTTTATGGCTTTTGACTCCGCATCATCGGCCGCATTTGTGCCTGCGGGTGAGAAATTCATGGCGGATATTTTCCTGCTTGCCCGGCTAAGGCTACAGGCGGCGGGCGTCACGGCTATTTATGGTGGCGAGTATTGTACTGTGTCAGATAGTACCCAATTTTACTCTTACCGGCGCGACGGAATTACCGGGCGGCTGGCAAGTTTAATTTGGCTGATATAACCTGTCGAATCAAGACGTTCCATCGCGCATAGCAGCTGTCCTCTGAATATACTGCCAAGATAACCTTGAAAACGTGAGGGTTGACCTCATCTAATCTCCAGTAGCAATTTTGTTCAGTATTGGAGGTGTTATGCGTCTGGATCGTCTTACCAGCAAATTCCAGCTTGCCCTCGCGGATGCTCAGTCTCTCGCGCTCGGGCGCGACAATCAATTTATCGAACCCGTCCATCTCATGAGTGCTTTGTTCACTCAGGAAGGCGGAACCGTGCGTCCTTTATTAACAGCAGCCGGGGTTGATACCCAGAAACTGCGCACGGATGTTGATCAGGCTTTGGGGCGTCTGCCGCAAGTTGAAGGTACCGGTGGTGATGTTCAACCATCCCACGAACTGGTACGTGTTTTAAATCTTTGTGACAAATTGGCGCAGCAACGCGCTGATACCTTTATTTCCTCAGAACTCTTCGTTCTGGCCGTCATGAAAGACCGTGGCTCTTTGACTGATATGTTGAAAGCCTGCGGCGCAACGGCCGAGAAGATTACTGCGGCTATCGATAAAATGCGTGGAGGTGAGAAAGTGGATGATCAGAATGCCGAAGACCAACGTCAGGCATTGAAGAAATTCACTATCGATCTGACCGAGCGTGCCGAACAGGGCAAACTGGACCCGGTCATCGGTCGTGATGAAGAAATTCGCCGGACTATTCAGGTATTGCAACGCCGTACCAAGAATAACCCGGTGCTGATTGGCGAGCCTGGTGTCGGTAAAACCGCTATTGCGGAAGGCCTGGCACAGCGCATCATTAATGGTGAAGTCCCGGAAGGGCTGAAAAACAAACGCGTGTTGTCCCTGGATATGGGCGCGTTAGTCGCCGGGGCGAAATATCGCGGTGAATTTGAAGAACGTCTGAAAGGCCTGTTGAGCGATCTGGCAAAACAGGAAGGGAACGTCATTCTGTTCATCGACGAATTGCACACAATGGTCGGTGCAGGTAAAGCGGACGGCGCGATGGATGCCGGTAACATGCTGAAACCGGCGCTGGCGCGTGGTGAACTTCACTGCGTAGGTGCGACGACGTTAAATGAGTATCGCCAGTTCATTGAAAAGGATGCGGCATTAGAGCGTCGTTTCCAGAAAGTGTTTGTGGCCGAGCCTTCAGTCGAAGACACCATTGCGATTTTGCGTGGGCTGAAAGAACGCTACGAGCTACATCACCATGTGCAAATTACCGATCCGGCGATCGTTGCGGCGGCAACTTTGTCGCACCGCTACATCTCGGATCGTCAGTTGCCGGATAAAGCAATTGACCTGATAGATGAAGCGGCGTCCAGTATTCGTATGCAGATGGACTCTAAACCAGAGTCTCTGGATCGTCTCGACCGCCGTATCATCCAGCTTAAACTGGAACAGCAGGCGCTGAAGAAAGAGTCTGACGATGCCAGTGTTAAACGCCTTGAAATGCTGGAAACCGAACTGAGCCAGAAAGAACGTGAATATTCTGAGCTTGAAGAAGAATGGAAAGCTGAAAAAGCGTCACTGACCGGTACGCAGAATATTAAAGCTGAACTTGAGCAGGCCAAAATTACGCTTGAGCAGGCTCGACGTGTTGGTGACCTGGGCCGGATGTCAGAATTGCAGTACGGGAAAATTCCTGAGCTGGAAAAACAGCTGGCTGCGGCGACTCAGGCCGAAGGTAAAACCATGAAGCTGCTGCGCAACCGCGTAACAGATGTGGAAATCGCCGACGTACTGGCGCGCTGGACCGGGATTCCGGTGGCACGCATGCTGGAAAGTGAACGTGAAAAACTGCTGCGGATGGAAGAAGAGCTGCATAACCGGGTGATCGGTCAGAACGAAGCGGTGGAAGCGGTATCGAATGCTATCCGTCGTAGCCGCGCCGGGTTGTCAGATCCAAACCGTCCGATCGGGTCATTCCTGTTCCTCGGGCCGACCGGTGTCGGTAAAACGGAACTGTGTAAGGCGTTGGCGACATTCCTGTTTAACAGTGATGACGCGATGGTCCGTATCGATATGTCAGAGTTTATGGAGAAGCACTCGGTTTCACGTCTGGTTGGTGCGCCTCCGGGATATGTCGGTTATGAAGAAGGTGGCTACCTGACTGAAGCTGTTCGTCGCCGTCCTTATTCCGTCATCTTATTAGATGAAGTAGAAAAGGCGCACCCGGATGTCTTCAACATCTTATTGCAGGTGTTGGACGATGGGCGTCTGACCGACGGGCAGGGCAGAACGGTCGACTTCCGTAATACGGTAGTGATCATGACTTCTAACCTGGGCTCCGACATTATCCAGCAGCATTTTGGCGAAGCCAGCTATGCGCAGATGAAAGAATCCGTCATGGAAGTGGTGACACACAGCTTCCGTCCGGAATTCATCAACCGTATAGATGAAGTTGTTGTGTTCCATCCACTGGGTCATGCGCATATCAAGAATATCGCGAAGATTCAGCTGGAGCGTTTGTATAAACGTCTGGAAGAACACGGCTATTCAGCAACGCTGACTGATGCCGCGCTTGAACTGCTTGGCAATACCGGGTTTGACCCTGTTTATGGTGCGCGTCCGTTGAAACGTGCCATCCAGCAGGAGATTGAAAACCCGCTGGCGCAGCAAATCTTGTCAGGTAAGCTGATTCCAGGTAAGCCAATTACTGTTGATGTGGAAAATGATCACATTGTCGCAAGACAATAATCAGTAGGTTAAAAGCCAATTACGGGCTCCAAAGTGATTTGGAGCCCGTTTTTTATTCATTCATTGAGCGTAATTAACGCATTCGATGTTTTTCTGAACGGTTGATAAAATAATTGAAATTAGGGGTTGCGGCCTGCTGAGAACTCCCTATAATGCCGCTCCATCGACAGGGAACAACGTGAACAACATCACGAAGTGACCGGGTCGGAAAGATTAAAAACAGCGGCAACCGGATGAAATAAACGGTTGACACTGAATGAGAAAAGCGTAATATACGCCACCTCGAGTTAGCAAGCGAAAGCGCGTAACTCACTGCTCTTTAACAATTTATCAGACAATCTGTGTGGGCACTCACAAGACGATATCAGCCACTTCGGTGGCAAAAAATATCAAGTCTTAGAGTGACCAAGCAGTAATTCATTTAGTTGAATTATTA
>NZ_JADOBI010000019.1 GCF_015644585.1 Rahnella laticis
CAGGGAGTCGGTGGAAATCTACAACACGCAGCGGCCCCATCAGTCGTTAAAATACAAAACGCCCGATGAAGTTCATCGGGCGTTTTGAGGCTGAAAAGTGTCAACCTATATCAGGACTGGTCATGTGCTCGGTCGTGAAAAACGATTAGAAGCTGTAGTTAAAGTTCGCGCCGTACAACATCGCGGTGCCTTTAGCCTGGAACTCATAATTCGGCACGCCGTCAGCCACTTTCTCGCTGATATTCACCGTCTGGCCGTGCATATAGGAGACACCGACGTCCACGGAAGCATCTTTGGTAAACGCATACGTGGTACCGGCTGAAATCCAGAAACGGTCCTGATCCGGGATAGAAATGGTGCGGTTGTCCGCCGGAACCGGGCTGTCATCAAACGCGATACCGGTACGGAATGTCCAGTTTTCGTCGTAGTAATAGGTGGTACCCAGCGCGATGCGGTAAGCATCATGATAGCCTTCGTCTTTCTGGAACAGCGTCTGGCCCTGAGAACCGGTGGCTTTCAGCTCCTGGAACTGGCTCCAGCTGGTGTACGCCAGGCTATAGTGAATAGCCCATTTCGGTGCGACACGGTTATAACCTGACAACTCCCACATTTCTGGCAGGTTCAGGGTCAGGGAACCCGGAACCGTGTGGCCACCCGTGCCGCCCAATGCCTGCGGAATGCCGTTGCGGTATTCGCCATCGAAATCGATTTTCACTTCTGAACGATATGTGAAGCCGTAACGGTTGTTGTCATCCACTTCGTACAGGATACCGGCGTTCCAGCCGTAGCCCCATTCGTTGCCTTTCAGCTTAGCGGCTTCGGTATCAGCTGGCAGCAAACCGCCGGTTTTAATCGGCACCAGTTCGCCAGCAGTACGGCGGATTTTCGCTTTCGCATAGACCGCATCAAAGCCCAGACCGAAGCTGAAATGCTCGTTCAAACGGTAAGCGACGCTTAAGTTATTGTTGATGGTGGTCAGATCGGTTTCGCCACCAATCGGGCCTGCCGGATAATTATCATTAAACTCTGTCGCCAGACCGTAGTTTGAGGTCGCCGATGCGCCGAAAGCCCATTGCTCATTCAGCGGCATAATAAAGTGGATATTCGGAACCCACTGGTTCGGTGCAATGTTATTGGCACTGGTATCAGCACCCGTGACCGGAGACTTGCCTGTAACATCGACATCCGGGTCGACATAGATTGCGCCGATGGAAAACGCCGGACGATTAAACATTGTCATCGTCGCCGGGTTACGGCTTCCGGATGCTGCGGTATCAGCGATAGCGCCTTCACCCGAGAAGGAACGGCCTAAACCGGCGGCGGTGTATTCATTGAGCTGAAAACCTGCCGCGTATACGTTGGAGGAAACAATTGCCACTGCAGCTGCCAGAGCTGATCTTTTAAACAGGTTTTTCTGGTTCATGACCAAAACCTCAATTTTATGTTTTTATCAAACAATGTTACATCAAGTAACAATGAGCGCGGGATTGTAGGGTTCGTTATCAGTCTGACAAATCAGACCAGTGAGCGAAGTATAGGTCTGACCTGTGGTGTAGTTGCAATGATGTTTCATTGATATTTCTTATTTGATGCAAGAAATTGGATCCACTTAACAAAAAACCAACAATAAAAGTTCAATTAAGAAACGCTAAAGTGAGAACGTTGACGTATTAATCATCGATTCATTACATTTACGTGATCTGGATCACTTCAAAGGCACATAAAAAGTAAGTGCTAGCTGTAGCCCAACCGCTGGCGTAAAATACAGGCTGAAAATAATTCTTTAATTCGCAATCAGGCCAGACGGTGGACGTTGCCGTTGATGCCGGGGAGAAAATTATGTCTGACGTAACCATGTCCTCTAAATCCACCCAACCTCTGCATTCCATCAACAAATGTGGCGCCGAAGAAACGGCTGCCTGCTGTTGTGTTGATGTCGGCACCATTATGGACAACACCGACTGTACCGCTTCTTACCTGCGCGTCTTCGAAAACGAAGCGCAGGCCAAAGAAATGCTGCAAACCCTGACCGAACGCGCACGCGGCGTTGAATCAGAGCCTTGCGAAATTAACAGCAAGATTGAAAAAGTTGACGGTGGCGTTGAGCTGAAAGTGGATTTCACTTTCTCCTGCCAGGCAGAGACCATGATCTTCCAGCTCGGATTACGTTAATTAATCGTGCTTTTAAAATACCGCTGCCAGACAGCGGTATTTTTTTGTCTGCTATTTTTCCAGCCTCTTTCTTTTCACTCTCATTTCAGAAAAATTTGCTGTTGCTCGCACTTCATTACCTTTCACTTTGCCAAATGTAAATACATAGTTAACACTGAGTTATCAGGTCTGACCTCTTAAGACCCTATTTACTCAGGAGCTTGTATGAACAAAGTCATTCCACTGGTTACGCGTGAAGGCGATCGCATTGCGATTGTCGATGGTTTGCGCACGCCGTTTGCCAAGCAGGCCACCGCCTATCACGGGATCCCTGCTGTGGATTTAGGTAAAACCGTGGTCAGCGAGCTGCTGGCGAAAAGTGGAATCGATCCGAAAGACATTGATCAGCTGGTGTTCGGACAGGTTGTCCAGATGCCCGAAGCGCCGAATATTGCGCGCGAAATTGTGCTCGGCACCGGAATGAATGTTTCGACCGACGCTTACAGCGTTTCCCGCGCCTGTGCGACCAGTTTTCAGGCGGTGGCGAACGTGGCCGAAAGTATTCTCAGCGGCACAGTGCGCGTCGGGATTGCGGGCGGGGCCGATTCCTCATCGGTACTGCCGATTGGTGTCAGTAAACGCCTCGCCCGGGCACTGGTTGATGTCAATAAAGCGCGCACACTGTCGCAGCGCCTTTCGATTTTCAGCAAACTGAAATTACGCGATCTGCTGCCGGTTCCTCCGGCGGTGGCGGAATATTCCACCGGCCTGCGCATGGGCGATACCGCTGAACAGATGGCAAAAAGCCATGGGATTTCCCGCGAACAGCAGGATGAGCTGGCGCACCGTTCGCACACGCTGGCCGCGCTGGCGTGGGAACAGGGCTATCTGAACTCACAGGTGATGGCGGCGCAGGTTCCGCCCTATCGTGAAGTGCTGCAAAAAGACAACAACATCCGCCTGAATTCAGAAATCGGGCAGTACGCGAAACTGCGTCCGGCATTCGACCGTAAACACGGCACCGTGACGGCGGCAACCAGTACGCCGCTCACCGACGGCGCCGCTGCCGTTCTGATGATGAGCGAATCCCGCGCCCGTGAATTAGGGCTTGAGCCGCTGGGCTATCTGAAGAGCTTTGCGTTTTCCGCCATTGACGTCTGGGAAGACATGCTTCTCGGCCCGGCATACGCCACGCCGCTGGCGTTAGATCGCGCCGGACTGACGCTGGCGGATCTGGATCTGATTGATATGCATGAAGCCTTTGCCGCGCAGACGCTGGCAAATATCAAAATGCTGGCCAGTGACGAATTCGCCCGCGAAAAACTGGGGCGCAGTCAGGCCGTTGGCGAAATCGACTGGGATAAATTCAACGTTTTAGGCGGTTCGCTGGCCTACGGCCATCCGTTTGCCGCAACCGGCGCACGGATGATCACGCAAACGCTGCATGAATTACGCCGTCGCGGCGGAAAATACGGGCTGACCACCGCCTGTGCCGCCGGTGGTCTGGGTGCAGCAATGATTCTGGAGGCAGCGCAATGAGGGACAATATGGACAATTCCGTGCTGGCAGAACAGTCATCCGCAGAGCCGGTTTCCGCTTTCTCGCTGATGTTTACGGCAGAACATGTCGGCATCATCACCATTGATGTTCCCGGTGAAAAAGTGAATACCCTGAAGGCTGAATTTGCTCAGCAAATCTGCGCTATTTTGCAAAAAGCGCAGCAGTATCCGAATCTGAAAGGTCTGGTGCTGGTTTCCGGTAAAAGCGACTCATTTATTGCCGGTGCCGACATCACGATGATTTCCGGCTGCAAAACGGCGGCTGAAGCCAGCGAACTGGCGCAAAAAGGCCAGACGGTCATGTCGCAGATTGCGTCGTTTTCCGTACCGGTCGTCGCGGCTATTCACGGTGCCTGTCTCGGCGGCGGGCTCGAACTGGCGCTGGCGTGCCATTCGCGCGTCTGTTCGCTGGATGACAAGACGCAGCTCGGCCTGCCGGAAGTTCAGCTCGGGCTGTTACCCGGTTCGGGCGGTACGCAGCGTTTACCACGTTTAATAGGCGCGCCGAAAGCGCTGGATATGATGCTCACCGGGCGCAGCATTCGCGCGAAACAGGCGCTGAGAATGGGGCTGGTGGACGACGCCGTGCCTTATTCTATTTTGCTGAAAACCGCGCTGGAACGTGTCGCCAAAGGCCGAAAATCCCGGCCACCTTTACCGTGGCAGGCGCGGCTGGCGGGCGGTCCGCTGGGGAAAAGCCTGTTGTTCTATTTTGTGCGCAAACAGACCCGCGCAAAAACGCACGGTAATTATCCGGCCACGGAAAAAATTATTGATGTGGTGAAAACTGGCCTCGACCAGGGCAGCGGAAACGGCTATCAGGCTGAGGCCAAAGCGTTTGGCGAACTGGTGATGACGCCGCAATCTGCCGCGCTTCGCGGTTTATTCTTTGCCTCGACGGCGCTGAAAAAAGAAAAAGGCGCTGACGCTGAGCCGTTGCCGGTTCACCGCGTCGGGATCCTCGGTGGCGGGCTGATGGGCGGCGGTATTGCGAATGTCACCGCGACCCGCGCCGGGCTGCCGGTGCGCATTAAAGATATTAATCACGAAGGCATCCGCCACGCGCTGAAATACAGCTGGGATCTGCTGGAGAAAAAAGTCCGCAGCCGCAGGCTCACCCGTAACGAACAGCAGCGGCAGATGATGCTGATTTCGGGGACGACGGATTACAGCGGTTTTTCGCAGATTGATATCGTGGTGGAAGCGGTATTTGAAGACCTGGCGCTCAAGCAATCCATGGTGGCAGAGATCGAGAAAAATGCGGCACCGCGTACCATATTTGCTTCAAACACCTCTTCTTTGCCGATTCATCAGATTGCGGAAAAGGCCACAAGGCCTGAGCAGGTAATCGGCCTGCATTATTTCAGCCCGGTAGACAAAATGCCGCTGGTGGAAGTTATTCCCCATGCGGGCACCAGTGCGCAGACGATTTCGACCACGGTAACGCTGGCGAAGAAACAGGGGAAAACGGCGATTGTGGTCGGTGACAGCGCCGGGTTCTACGTAAACCGCATTCTTGCTCCTTATATCAACGAAGCGGCGCGCTGCCTGCTGGCCGGTGAGCCTGTCGATCACATCGATAATGCGCTGGTGAACTTTGGCTTCCCTGTCGGGCCAGTTCAGCTTCTCGACGAAGTGGGCATTGATGTCGGCACTAAAATCGGCCCGATTCTGGTGGAGGCGTTTGGCGAGCGTTTTGCCGCGCCATCCGGCTTTGACGCAGTCCTGCAAGACGACCGCAAAGGCCGTAAAAATGGCAAAGGTTTCTATCTCTACGGCCAGAAAGGGCGCGGGGCGAAGAAAAAACAGGTCGATCCTTCGGTCTATCGTTTGCTCAATGTCACGCCAAAAGCGCAGCTGTCGGGTGAAGAGATCGCACAGCGCTGCGTCATGCTGATGCTGAACGAAGCCGTCCGCTGCCTGGATGAAAATGTTATCCGCAGCGCCCGTGATGGTGATCTGGGCGCAGTCTTTGGTATTGGTTTTCCGCCGTTTCGCGGCGGGCCGTTCCGTTACATCGACACGCTCGGTGCTGCCAGCGTGGTGAAAACGCTGGAACAACTGGCGCAGCGTTACGGTGAGCATTTCACGCCGTGTGACGGTCTGCGTCAGCGGGCGGAGCAGGGCGGGCGTTTCTGTCCCTGAGAGAGGCGCGCGAAAAGGTCGGCAGAGTGTGACCCTCGTCACTGCTTAATGCTGAGTTTCGCGACAATCTGGAACAGATCCTGCTTGCCGCCTGACGACAGCGCGCGGGATCTTTTTTATGGTGAGGCCGGCTTTGTGTACGAACAATCCCAAGCGGTTGATCTACAACCCGAGTGGTTAAATATTCGCCTGAACAGTTTACAAGCTGTAAGGGTTGGTGTAAAAAACAGCGTTTTCTTTACGCGAACTTTCAGGCAAAATGCCCGACCGCTGTTGCTGCACAGACAGAATTTGTGGGCACAGCGTGTTAAGTGGATGTACTGCCTTACAGTTATCTTGTCATGAGAAGGGTCGTCCGAACGGCGATCAAAAAGGCTGGGCAATGGGTAATACAGCACGCAAGGCGTTTCTGTATAGCGCTATTTTTGTTAACAAAAGCGGTGCAATATGCAAGTTGTAATTATGCGTCACGGTGATGCGGTTCTTGAAGCAGCCAGCGATTCGGTTCGTCCGTTAAGCGAATGCGGATGTGACGAATCAGTACATATGGCGGCATGGCTGAATGGCCGGGGTATCACCATTGACCGCGTTCTGGTCAGTCCGTACCTGCGTGCGCAGCAGACACTCGAAAAAGTTCGTCAGTGTCTGTCTCTGCCTGAAAACGTTGAGATTGATATTCTGAAAGAACTGACACCGGGCGGCGATCCTGCTCTGGTTGCCAGTGAATTGCAGCATCTGGCGCAAACGGGCGTCAATGCGGTGCTGGTGGTTTCCCACCTGCCGCTGGTCGGTTACCTGGTCGCAGAATTGTGTCCGGGAGTTTGCCCGCCGATGTTCGCCACCTCTGCCATGGCAAGCGTGGAGCTGAATGCGCAAACCGGGCAGGGCAGCTTTGACTGGCAATTCAGTCCGTGCCAGGTGATGGCTAAGGTTTAATTTTCCGGGACGGAATATTAAACAAAAGAAAGGCACAGTCGTGGAAACGCGCTGTGCCTTTCTGCTTTCTGGTATTCGCCAATGTAGTCAGCTGATTTTGTCATCCAGTTCGACAAGCACCAGTAACGCCGCAGTGCCGCCCAACTCTTTGGGGGCCTGATGGAAGGCTTCAACGTCAGGATGCTGAGCCAGCCACAGCGGGGTTTGCTGCTTGAGAATATGCTTGCCGTGGCCGTGCATGACGCACGCACAGTGAACGTGTTCGCGGCGGCAGGCGGCGATCAGCGCCCCTAATTCCTGCTTTGCTTCTTTCTGCGTTAAACCGTGCAAATCAAGAAACAGCTCGGGGGAATAATCTCCGCGGCGCAATTTCTTCAATTCAAAATGGCTGACGTCTGGCCGGATGTGACGAACCGGGCCTTCTTCCTGCAACATCGGCTGGAATTCATCAGAAAAATAATAACTGGCGTCCACCTGCTCCTGAATCAGCTTTTTCGGCGACAGTTCTGACACTTTTTTCCGCAGCGGACGGTGAGTAATTGTATCGTTTTTCAGGCGCTTGACGCCCGGTACGGCTTCACGAAACAGGGCCGCTTCCTCCGGGCTCAGCCGGTGTTTTTTCTTCATTTTTTTATCGTCATTTTCGCTCAATTCCGACAGTGTACCTTCCGTCACCCTGCGGTTTAAAGAAAACTCAGGGTTAAATTCTTCGAGGCGTCGCGCAAGTGCGTTGACTAGCTGCTGATTTGTGGCGGGCTTCGTGGCAAACTATGCGGAAAATTACGGGTTAAACGTCTGTTAAAAACCCTGTACTGCCTGGAGAACAAAATTGGACAAAATTTTCGTCGACGAAGCCGTCAGTGAACTGCATACCATTCAGGACATGCTGCGCTGGACCGTCAGCCGCCTCAACGCGGCCAATGTTTATTACGGTCATGGCACCGATAATCCGTGGGACGAAGCCGTGCAGCTGGTTTTGCCAAGCGTGTTTTTACCGCTCGACATTCCTGAAGACATGCACACGGCGCGTCTGACCTCCAGCGAGCGTCACCGTATCGTTGAGCGCGTTATCCGCCGCGTCAACGAGCGCATTCCGGTCGCCTATCTGACCAACAAAGCCTGGTTCTGCGACATGGAATTTTATGTCGATGAGCGCGTTCTGGTGCCGCGTTCGCCGATTGGTGAACTGATTAGCCACCGCTTCTCCGGCATTTTGCACGACAAACCTCAGCACATCCTCGACATGTGTACCGGCAGCGGCTGCATTGCGATTGCCTGTGCTTATGCTTTCCCGGAAACGGAAGTGGACGCCGTGGATATCTCCGCGGACGCGCTGGCCGTGGCTGAGCGCAATATCGACACGCACGGCATCGAAAACTGGGTTACACCAATCCGTTCTGACCTGTTCCGTGAATTGCCGCCGCTGCAATACGACCTGATCGTCACGAACCCGCCGTACGTTGACGAAGAAGACATGTCCGATTTGCCGCAGGAATACCGCCATGAACCGGTGCTCGGTCTGGCCTCCGGCAGCGATGGCCTGAAACTGACGCGCCGCATTCTGGCCTGCGCACCGGATTACCTGACCGATGACGGCGTGCTGATTTGTGAAGTGGGCAACAGCATGGTACATCTGATGGATCAATATCCTGAGATCCCGTTCACCTGGCTGGAATTCGAAAACGGCGGTGACGGTGTCTTCATGCTGACTAAACAGCAACTGCTTGATTGTGCAGAAGAGTTCCGCGCTTACCGCGACTAAATACCCTGTTGACCGGCTGTGCGTCAGCCGGTCATTTTGCAAATAAACAACTTATAAATGGTTAAGGAGCCGTGATGGCAGGGAACAGTATTGGGCAGTTTTTCCGCGTCACCACCTTCGGCGAATCTCACGGTGTGGCACTCGGCTGCATCATTGACGGCGTACCGCCGGGCATCTCGCTGACAGAAGCAGACCTGCAACACGACCTCGACCGTCGTCGTCCGGGAACCTCGCGTTACACCACGCAGCGCCGTGAAGCGGATGAAGTCAAAATCCTGTCCGGCGTATTTGAAGGCGTAACGACGGGAACCAGCATCGGCCTGATTATCCAGAATACCGACCAGCGCTCGCAGGATTACAGCGCGATCAAAGACGTATTCCGTCCGGGCCATGCCGATTACACCTACGAACAAAAATACGGCGTACGCGACTATCGCGGTGGCGGCCGTTCTTCTGCCCGTGAAACCGCAATGCGCGTGGCCGCAGGCGCGGTCGCGAAGAAATACCTGCTCGAAAAATTCGGCGTAAAAGTGCGCGGCTATATGTCCCAGATGGGCGACATCACCTGCGAACTGAAAGACTGGGATCTGGTCGAAACCAACCCGTTCTTCTGCCCGGATGAAAGCAAACTCGAAGCGCTGGACGAACTGATGCGCAGCCTGAAAAAAGAAGGCGACTCGATTGGTGCCAAAATTACCGTGGTTGCCGAGCATGTGCCGGTTGGCCTTGGCGAGCCTGTATTCGACCGTCTCGATGCCGATCTGGCGCATGCGCTGATGAGCATTAACGCCGTAAAAGGCGTGGAAATCGGTGACGGTTTTGCCGTGGTCAGCAAACGTGGCAGCGAAAACCGTGACGAAATTACGCCAAACGGTTTTGAAAGCAACCATGCGGGCGGCATTCTCGGCGGGATCAGCAGCGGTCAGCCGGTGGTTGCGCATCTGGCGCTGAAACCAACGTCCAGCATCACCGTTCCGGGACGCACCATTAACCGTGAAGGCGAGCAGGTCGAGATGATCACCAAAGGCCGTCACGATCCGTGCGTGGGGATCCGCGCCGTGCCAATCGCCGAAGCCATGATGGCGATTGTGCTGATGGATCACCTGCTGCGTCAGCGTGCCCAGAACGGCGACGTTCATTCCACCGTGCCACGCTGGTAAGCCTTCGATGAAATTCTTACGCAACGTTCCTGCGTTTAAAACCGCCTGCGCCAGTCTTCTGGCGCTCGCGCTCTGCGCACCGGCTATGGCGGCAACGCCCTGGCAGAAAATTACTCAACCGATTTCCGGCGCGCCGCAGGCAGTGGGAAGTTACGCCAACGGATGTCAGATTGGTGCACAACCTTTGCCGCTGAATTCACCGGATTATCAGGTAATGCGTACCGATCAGCGTCGTTATTTCGGCCAGCCGGATTTACTGGCGTTCATCACGCGACTCGGTACTCAGGCGCAGCAAAAAGGGCTGGGAACCATGCTGGTCGGCGATATGGCGATGCCTGCGGGCGGGCGTTTCAGCAGCGGACATGCCAGCCATCAGTCCGGGCTGGATGTGGATATCTGGCTGCAACTGCCCCGTCAGCGCTGGAGCGAGCAGATGTTGCTGAAACCACAGCCTATCGATCTGGTCAGTGCTAACGGCAAATCTATTGTGCCGGGCCAGTGGCAACCGCGTATCGAAACGCTGATCAAAATGGCAGCGCAGGATAAAGACGTGGTGCGCATTTTTGTGAATGCGGCGATCAAACAACAGCTTTGTCAGGATGCGGGCGCAGACCGTGAATGGCTGCACAAAGTGCGTCCGTGGTTTGGCCATCGTGCGCATATGCATGTGCGTCTGCGTTGCCCGGCAGGCAGTACCGAATGTGAAAATCAGGCTCCGCCGCCTCCGGGTGACGGATGTGGTGCCGAGCTGCAAAGCTGGTTCCTGCCACCGAAACCTCCGACAGGTAAACCGGTGAAATCTGAGCCACCTCCGCTGCCGCCAACGTGTCAGGCGCTGCTGGATAAACACGTTCTTTAACAACGTTTCAATAACTCTTCGCCACGTAAAGCGGGACTGATAGAAAAATGGACTGGTTGATTGTTGCCCCCTGGGTAGTAGGTGTTCTGTTTTTAGTCGCGTTAGTGGCGGGATTTATTGATTCAATCGCAGGCGGTGGCGGCCTTATCAGCCTGCCTGCATTGCTGGCAGCCGGGGTTTCTCCGGCTCAGGCGATTGCAACCAACAAGCTTTCGGCGGTAGGCGGTTCTTTCTCCGCCAGCCTGTATTTCGTGCGCCGGAAAGTGGTGGATCTTAACGATCAGAAGCTCAACATTGCCTGCACGTTTGTGGGTTCTGTACTGGGAGCGATCCTGATCCAGCGTTTACAGGCCGATATGCTGCGTCAGATCCTGCCGCTGCTGATCATCTGCATCGGGCTGTATTTCCTGCTGACCCCTAAACTGGGCGAAAGCGATCGCCAGCGGCGTCTTTCTGCGCTGCCTTATGCGCTGGTCGGCGGCGGCTGCGTCGGGTTTTATGATGGCTTTTTCGGCCCCGGTGCCGGTTCGTTTTACGCATTAGGCTTTGTGACGTTATGTGGTTTTAACCTCGCGAAAGCCACGGCGCACGCCAAGGTCCTGAACTTCACCTCAAACTTTGGTGGCCTGCTGTTCTTCATTTTGGGTGGCAAAGTGGTCTGGGGATTAGGATTTGTGATGATGGCAGGGCAGTTTATCGGCGCACGTCTCGGCGCGCGGATGGTACTCAGCAAAGGCCAGAAGATGATCCGCCCGATGGTGGTGGTGGTTTCCGTGGTGATGAGCTGTAAACTTATTTATGACAACCACGGTGCTGAAATCCACCAGTGGCTTGCCCTCCATATTTGAAGCTGCAGAATGCTTGCCCGAAGTCATGAAATAGGTCATTCAACCAAGGGTATATTGTCGCCCCTGATCTTACTTACAGAGTTTCACAGCAAATATGTCTGATTCGACTGCAACACATAACTATCATCAATTGATGGACATTTTTGATTCCTGTTTCTTTGAGGAATTCAACGTGCGCCTGGTGAAAGGCGACGACGAACCGATCTACCTGCCCGCCGATGAGCAGGAAACGTTTAACCGCATTGTGTTTGCACACGGCTATTACGCCAGCGGGATGCACGAGATTTCCCACTGGTGCGTCGCAGGCGCTGAACGCCGCAAGCTGGTGGATTTCGGTTACTGGTATTGCCCGGATGGCCGCGATGCGCAAACCCAAAGCGAATTCGAAAAAGTCGAAATCAAACCCCAGTCTTATGAATGGCTGTTCTGTGCCGCTGCCGGCTTTAATTTCAACGTGAGCTGTGACAACCTGAGCGGCGATTGCGAACCAGACCGCGTGGGCTTCCAGAACAAAGTGCGTGAGGAAGTGCTCCGCATGCTGGATCAGGGCATCGCTGAAAGACCGGCGCGCTTTATTAAAGCGTTACAATCGTTTTACAATACCGCCCCTTTAACGCCTGCGGATTTCCCTGCGTTGCAGCCGATTGAATAAAAAAACAGAGTCCGGATACGAGGAAGAGTAATGATCGCAGAATTTGAAACGCGGATTTTAACGCTGATCGACGACATGGTCGAAAGCGCCAGCGACGATGAATTATTTGCCAGTGGTTATCTGCGAGGCCATCTGACCGTCGCGGTTGCCGAGGCGGAAGAGAATGGCGAACATACCGCCGAAGCGCTGAAAATTCGTGTTCAGGATGGCCTGGATAAAGCCATCAATGCCGGTGAATTATCACCGCGCGATCAGGCTCTGGTTCAGGGGATGTGGGAGACTTTGTATCAGGCTTCTTTACCAAACTAGCCGGGATTTCTGTAAAAAAAAGCGCAGCACGGTGTTACGGCTGCGCTTTTTTATTGCCTGAAAAGGGCAATCAGCGGGATTCGACCGGGCGGCCTTTGAGTAATTTTCTTACCCACATCCGGTTCGGATTCAGCGCGGCCAGCGTTTCACTGTCCAGCGGCAATGGCTCACCGGCAATCTGCGCGGCCAGCACTTCGGCACCGAGCGGCGCAGAACTCAGGCCACGCGAGCCGAGTGCGCCAAACAGGAAAAGATTCTCATGCACCGGCGCATTGGCGACCGGACGATGGCGCTGAACGTCGAGATCTAACTTCTGATAACTTTCTAAAAGCGCCTCGTAATCGGAAACGGCCCCGATCATTGGCAGGTGATCGCGTGTGGCGCAACGCACGCCGTTCCGCGCCTGTGCGTCACTGACATCCACGTCTTTCGGCCATTGTTGCTCCGGCAGACAGTTCAGCAAACGCTGACGGTTTTCCTGCTGATCGTCTTCGCGGTAATCCGTACATTTATCGGCGCGATGATAGCTGGCACCGATGCAATGATGCTGGTTGAGCGGGTTCACCGGCGTCAGGTAGCCGTCGTAGCACAACACTTGTCTGAGCTTGCTCAGTTCCGGCGTGGTGGGAATATGCGAAACCTGACCGCTGACCGCGTAGACCGGCAGCTTTTCACTTTGCACGAAATCAGTGATATCTGCGCCATTTGCCAGCACCACAGCCTGATGGCGGGTTTCATGCCCGTCGGCAAATTTCAGCGTCCAGCTTTCGTTTGCGTCGCGGCTTAATTCCGTGACCCGCTGGCGATAATGCAGCGCTAATCCCTGCGTTTGCGCCAGTGCGAGCAGCGAGGCGGTCAGCTCCGCCGGGCATAACCATGCGCCAAGCGGATAGGTAATACCGCCGCTACCGCAAGGCAATCCGCATAAGGCTTCGACATCGGTTTCACTCAGCCCTTTCGCCAGCCCTTCCGGCCAGTTGCCGCCCAAAATTCCGTTAATTTTGCCCTGACTTTTTTCGTCATATCCCAGTTGGGTAACACCGCTCCAGCCGTGATCAAAAGGCACGCCCAGCTTTTCCAGCTGGAAATACTGGCGACGGGCGAACGTAAAGGCATGTGCAAAGAACTGTTCCAGCGTGTCGCCCCGGCCATTGAGCAGCGGATAAACCGCGCCCTGACGGTTACCGGATGCGCCCAGCGCCGGTTTTTCATCGGCGCAGTACAGCGTTACGGCATAACCACGGCGCAACAGCGCCAGCGAAAGTACGGCACTGGCGACGCCGCCGCCAAGAATCGCAAATTCAGTGGCATTTTTAGCAGGCGGGCGGAAATACCACGGTGCAGGATGAGGAATATCAATTCCCGCGGGCAAAACGCCGGATAACATATGCCGCTTTTCACCGAATCCGGGCACTTTTGCGATGTCAAAACCCGCGTCCTGCAAGCCGCGACGCACAAAACCGGCGACCGTGAAAGTGGCGAACGTTCCCTGCGGGCGGGTCATTTTGGCCATCGAACGGAAGAGTTCTTCCGTCCACATGTCCGGATTCTTTGATGGCGCAAATCCGTCCAGGAACCAGGCATCGACCTGCTGATTCATACTGGTGTCACATGCAGGCAGCAGGGTAGTCACATCGCCAAACCACAGGTCGAGCGTGATGCGCCCGCCCGCGAGTAAAAGGCGGTGACAACCGGCGAACGGCATCGGCCATTGTTCGCAAAGCTCGGCGGAATACGCGGCCAGTTCAGGCCATTGCGCATGGGCAGCAGCCAGATCGCTGGCGGATAAGGGGAATTTTTCGTAGCTGATGAAATGCAGGCGTTGCAGCGTGGCGTCGGGGCTTTCAGCGCGGAAAGCATCGAACGCCTGCCACAGCGTCAGGAAGTTCAGCCCGGTGCCAAAACCGGTTTCGGCAATGATGCAAAGCGGGCGAGGGTGGGCGGAAAAACGCGCCGGAAAATGGTTGCCATTCAGAAAGACATGACGTGTTTCCAACAAGCCGTCCTGATTGGAAAAATAGACGTCATCAAAATGTCGGGAAACAGGTGTACCCTGTTCGTTCCAGCTTAATTCAGCCGGCGTGATCGGGTTATGGCTCACGTGAAACTCTCTCAGTTCAAGGCGATGCCGGAGTTTAACGCTGCGTTTGACCTCGCGCAAATTTACCGCGATTTACACAAGGAATTGCTGATCGGACTTGTTCGGCGTACAACTGTACGCTAGAGTGCGTGACGAAATCCCAAATGGTGAATAGTACAAGAGGTATTAAATGAAACGTGCAGTGATTACTGGCCTGGGTATCATCTCGAGCATCGGTAACAACAAGCAGGAAGTTCTTGCATCTCTGCAGGAAGGTCGCTCTGGGATCACCTTCTCGCAAGAGCTGAAAGATGCCGGGATGCGTAGTCACGTCTGGGGTGATGTCAAATTAGACACCGCAGGCCTTATCGATCGTAAGATTGTGCGTTTCATGAGTGATGCCTCGATCTACGCTTACCTTTCCATGCAACAGGCGATTGAAGACTCCGGTCTGACCCCTGAAATGGTTTCTAACGAACGTACCGGCCTGATTGCAGGTTCCGGCGGCGGTTCTCCACGCAACCAGGTTGCGGGTTCCGACGGCATGCGTGCCAAAGGCCTGCGCGGCGTTGGCCCTTACATGGTGACCAAAGCGATGGCTTCCGGCGTTTCTGCCTGCCTGGCAACCCCGTTCAAAATTCGTGGCGTTAACTATTCCATCAGCTCTGCCTGCGCAACCTCTGCTCACTGCATCGGTAACGCGGTAGAAATGATTCAGCTCGGCAAACAGGACGTTGTCTTTGCCGGTGGCGGTGAAGAACTGTGCTGGGAAATGGCGTGTGAGTTCGACGCGATGGGCGCATTATCCACCAGCTACAACGAAACCCCTGAAAAAGCCTCCCGTACCTACGACAAAGCGCGTGACGGTTTCGTCATTGCAGGCGGCGGCGGTATGGTCGTGGTTGAAGAGCTGGAACACGCTCTGGCACGTGGCGCACATATCTACGCAGAAATCGTTGGCTACGGCGCAACGTCTGACGGCGCAGACATGGTAGCTCCATCTGGCGAAGGCGCAGTGCGTTGCATGAAAATGGCAATGAACGGCGTGGATACCCCAATCGATTACGTTAACGTTCACGGGACTTCTACCCCTGTCGGCGACGTGAAAGAACTGGGTGCAATCCGTGAAGTGTTCGGTTCCAAAACTCCGGCACTGTCTTCCACCAAAGCCATGACCGGTCACTCTCTGGGTGCCGCGGGCGTGCAGGAAGCTATCTACACCTTGCTGATGGCTGAACACGGTTTCATCGCGCCAAGCATCAACATCGAAAACCTCGATGAGCAGGCAGAAGGCATGGACATCATCACTAAACCGACTCAGCGCGAGCTGACGACTGTGATGTCCAACAGCTTCGGCTTCGGTGGTACCAACGCCACTCTGGTGATGCGTAAGCTGAAAAACGACAAATAATTCCTGTCGTTAAGCCATAAATTGAAGCCCGCTTAATGCGGGCTTTTTATATCCTTCATCCTTCAAGCCGCCTCTGCGTTGGCTTCGTTCGTTCACCCCGGTCACTTACTTCAGTAAGCTCCCGGGTTCATTCACTTGCCGCCTTGATGCAACTCGAATGATTTTGGATATCTAATCCAACATTTCAGGTACAATTTCGCCGGTTATTATTTTCACCTTGTTGACATAATGCTCTCACTCCAACGCCTTCATCACCGACATCGGCACTTCCCGGCCTGGCTGGGTATTGTGGCGATTTTGATGTTGTTTATCGCACCGGTGGTTTCTAAATCACGGGTGGCTGAGGGTGCGCAGCACATGATGATGCCCGGAATGGTGATGTCCGATATGGACATGCCGGACGGGGAAATGGCTGACATGGCGTTGTCAGACACCGAAACATCAGGTGAACATTGCCATCCGCAAGCCTGTAAAACGGCGCAACATGACACCGTGAAAGGGTTGCTTTCCGGCGATATGAGCGATGCTGCCTGCGGTTATTGTGTGCTGCTGGCGCATTTACCGCTGCTCGGTTTACAGGCCATGCCGATGCTCTGGTCGCTGGAGCTTTCCAGCCGTGCGCCTCCGCGTTCTCTCAAACAACGTTATGTACCTTCGCTGTTCTTTACCGATTCACAACCCCGCGCTCCGCCTGTTTTCTGATCTTCCCTTTTTAAGCCATTCCTTTTCAGGTTAACGACGATTTTTCGCCGTTAGCGATGTGCTATTTGAAATTCAGGAAATCAGATTTATGAACCAGCCTGCAAATCTGCGTGCAAACGCGGGTGAAAAACTGTCTGCGCAAACCGCGTTTCTGGCCCTGCTGCGGCGGCTGCATTTTTATATTGGTCTGTTTGTCGGGCCGTTTATTTTCGTCGCTGCGCTGACCGGCACGCTGTATGTGCTGACGCCGCAGTTCGAAAATTACCTGTATGCTGACGCGCTATTCACCGATTCACAGGGTGCATCACAGCCGCTTTCACGCCAGACAGAGGCGGCGATAAACGTGGCGGGGGTAAATCCAAAAATTTATGCCGTCAGACCCGCGCCGGAACGCGGAGATACCACGCGGGTGATGTTTTCTGATCCGCAGCTGGGCGCGTCCAAAAGCCGGGCAATATTCATCGACCCGGTGACGCTGGCGGTAAAAGGCGAAATGACAGTTTACGGAACCAGCGGGATTCTGCCGTTCCGCACCTGGCTGGATGATTTACATCGCGGGCTGTTACTGGGCGATATTGGCCGCGTGTACAGTGAACTGGCCGCCTCGTGGTTATGGGTAGCCGCGCTGGGCGGCGTCGTTCTCTGGTTCACCGGACGCAGAAAACCCCGAACGTCACGCAAGCTGAGCGAAAAAATTGAAAAGCAGCAGCGCAGCCGCCACTGGCACAGCACGCTGGGCGTGATTCTGCTGGCCGGACTGTTGTTCTTTTCCGCGACGGGGCTGACGTGGTCGCAGTGGGCAGGGGACAATATCGGTGTCTTGCGTGCCTACATGGGCTGGATGACACCGGCGGTCAAAACCAGTTTATCTCCTGAGTTAGTGGCTGCCCCGGCAGACGAACATGCAGAACATCATGCACATATGGCCGACATGCCCGATATGCCTGGTATGGACATGTCGGGTGATGTGATGCCCGCCGCACCGGCCACTGTGGCGGTTTCCACGCTCACTTTCGATGGCGTTGTTCAGGCGGCAAGGGCGTCAGGTATTGAGGCGCACCGGATAGAAATCCGCCCGGCTTATACCGCCGGTAAAGCGTGGACGGTGACGGAAGTTGACCGCAGCTGGCCGACACAGGTTGATGCGGTTTCCGTGGATCCGGCTTCATTACAGATTACCGATCACGTGCGTTTTGCGGACTTCCCGCTGCTGGCGAAACTCACGCGCTGGGGCGTTGATGCTCACATGGGCATCCTGTTTGGCGTCTGGAATCAGGTCATTCTGGTTGCCTTTGGCACCGGGCTTTGCGCGATGATTGCTTGGGGATACCGGTTGTGGTGGCTGCGCCGTCAGGGCGATGCCGGCAGCAGCAGCCCGGCCATCACCTTGTTGCAAACCTGGAAACGGGTGCCTTTTGCCCTGCAATGCCCGATAGCGCTGGTCACTCTGGGTTTAGCCATTTCATTGCCGGTCATGGGCGGCAGCCTGCTGATATTCCTGATGATTGATATTGTGCGTTGGCAGCGTCAGAAAAAGGCGCTGAAAACGGCCTCAGCCCTGAGCTGAATTCGGGCTTTTTTGAGGTGAATTCCCTTCCGGCACTGCAATATTTGCAGTGCCGGTTTTTTATTTGCGCGATGCCTCGGGGAAATCACTTTTGGAGTGGCAGCAATTAATTTCTTCGGGTAACGTCAGCGCATCGGATAACCGGCTTTTTTGATTAAGAAAAACCATGCTTACAACGGCTTTCAGCACAGTTTTTAAACCCTTTCTTCGCGACAGATTCTTGCATCTTCTGGTGTTGCTGGGCGTCGTCCTGACGCTCTTCCAGACTGAGAAAATCATGCAGTTTCCGCAGTTCGTCGACTGGGACACCATCATCACCTTGCTCGGCCTGCTGATGCTGACCAAAGGCGTTGAGGTCAGCGGCTACTTTGATTTTGTTGGCCGCAAGATGATTAACGCCATCGACAACGAACGCAGGCTGGCGCTGTTTCTGGTCACGGCTGCCGCCGTGCTTTCCACCTTTATGACCAATGACGTCGCGCTGTTTATCGTGATCCCGCTGACGATTACGTTGAAAAAACTGACGTCGCTGCCGGTTACGCGGCTGATCATTTTCGAAGCACTGGCGGTGAACGCGGGCTCTTTACTGACACCGATTGGCAATCCGCAAAATATCCTTTTATGGAATAAATCCGGCCAGTCATTCCTGCATTTTATCGGGCAAATGGCTCCGCTGGCGCTGGTAACGCTGGTTGCATTGCTGATTGTCACCGGCTTTTGTTTCCCGTCGCGCAGCCTTAAAAAAACGGCGAACAATCAGGGCTATCCGTTTCAGAAACGCCTTTTAGCCAGCTGCGGTGTGTTGTATGTCGTGTTTATAGCCTGCGTGGATCTGGGGCTGGCGCTGTACGGATTGCTCGCGGTGATTTTGTGTTTTCTGCTGCTGGCGCGAAAAGTCCTGCTGCGGATCGACTGGCCGCTGATTCTGGTGTTTATCGTGATGTTTATCGATGTACGCCTGATTGTCGGTTTAGACGTTTTACAGCCGGTCTTCGCGCGCATTCACGGGCTGCCGGATTACGGACATTATTTGCTGAGCATCGGTTTATCTCAGGTGATCAGCAACGTTCCGGCGACGATCCTGATGATCAACTATCTGCCTTCCGGCCCGTTACTCGCCTACGCCGTGAACGCCGGTGGCTTTGGTCTGGCGATGGGATCGCTGGCTAACCTGATTGCGCTGCGTATGGCGAATGACAGAAAAATCTGGCTGAAATTCCACTTTTACTCTTTCCCGTTTCTGCTGTTCAGCGGTCTTGCCGGCTGGTTCCTGCTTCCGTTAGTCAGCTGAGCGCGCCGGTATCGAGAGCGGCCAGCCGGTTAACGGCGAAGGTGATTTCAGCGGGCGTAAGGGCTGAAAAGCCCAGAAGCCAGCCATCACGATGCAGCGCATGCGGTTCGCTCTGATTGAGAAACAGCGGTGAGAGGCGTGGTGTTTCAACACCCGCTTTTGCGGCCAGTGCGCTGAGCCGCTGCTCTTGTCCGGCGGGCAAATGCGCCGCAAGTTGTAAGCCTCCGGCTGCAACCTGCGGGGTCAGCCAGTCAATTTTTTGCCTGATTTGCTCCAGCAGATGATCGCGGCGGCTGTGATAAAGCTGGCGGGAAAGACGCAGGTGCGAGGCGAAATGACCGCTTTGCATAAATTCAGCGGTTACCGCCTGCATCAGCTGTGAAGAATGGCCGTCACTGACGGTGCGCAGCGTCACCATCGGTGCGACCAGTGACGGAGGCAGCACGATATAAGCCAGACGCAGCGACGGGAATAAAACCTTCGAGAAGGTGCCCAGATAAATAACCTGCTGATGCTTATCCAGCCCCTGCATGGCCGGAAGCGGGCGTCCGTCGTAATGCAGTTCGCTGTCGTAATCGTCCTCGATGATCCAGCTTTCGTGACGTCTGGCGTAATCCAGCAAATGCAGACGGCGGGGCAGACTCAGGCTTACGCCGGTCGGATAATGGTGAGAAGGCGTGAGATAGATCAGGCGCGGCGAAGGAGAGTCGGCAGCAGGATTGATGCCCTGTTCATCCACCGGTATTGCACAAAGGCGCGCACCGGCACTGGTAAACGCATTGCGCGCTCCCGGATAACCGGGTTCCTCAAGCCAGACCGTATCGTTGGGATCAATCAGCAACATCGACAGCAGTTGCAGCGCCTGCTGGGAACTGGTGGTGATCATGATGTGATCAGCGGAACACAGTACACCGCGTGACTGTTGCAGATAACTGGCAATCGCCTCGCGAAGGGGCAAATATCCCTGCGGATCGCCATATCCCAGCAAACGTTCGCCGTGTGTACGCAGCTGTTTACCGGTGATTTGCTTCCAGATTTTCAGGGGAAACGCGCGTAAATCCGGGGAGCCTGCTGCAAAAGCCCTGGGAAATTGCGGGTCGTTACAGCCGCCGGTTGCCACAATATTCCGGCCACGTGCTGAAAGCGTGGAAAGTTTCACCGGTGCGCTGCCATTCGCACGCGGTGCGGAAGGGCGGGGAAGCGACTGGCTGACAAACGTGCCTTTTCCGGTCTGGCGCTGCAAATACCCTTCGGCCTCTATCTGCGCATAGGCCGCTTCTACGGTAATGCGTGAGAGTTTTAAATCGGCAGCCAGCACTCGTGAAGAAGGAAGTCGCTGCCCGACGGTCAGCGCACCGGTATTAATGGCCTGCCGCAGAACTGAGCAAAGCCGGTCGCGCAGGCCGGACATTTCGGCCGCGTTTTCAAAAAGAGTAATCAGTGCTGATGGTTGGGGCAGGGTAGCCATAATGGGTCTTATTGATAGGCGATAATTGGTATTAATCATAAGGCCAAAAACAGAGATGATGAACCTGTTTTCAACACAGTAAATTGCAGAGGAAAATTTTATGTCGCAGACGTCTTATGTTCTGGCTTACGAACCGCCTTCCCCCGAAGTCAGCGCAGCCTATTTGCAGTCAAAGCTGAGCTTTTATACCGATGCCGCGGATGTGGCAGCCGATTTACAAAATGGCGTGACCGGCATTGTGGTTATTGATACCCGTTCTGCTGAACATTATGCGCGCGGTCATGTGCCCGGTGCGGTCAGTTTTCCCCATAAAAATATGACGGCAGAAAGCACCCGTGATTTCAATAAAGACGTGGTGTATGTGACGTATTGCGACGGGATTGGCTGTAACGGTTCTACGCAGGGCGCGTACAAACTGGCGAAGCTGGGGTTCCGCGTGAAAGAAATGATCGGCGGGCTGGATTTCTGGACTCGGGACCGGCATCCGGTCGTGAAAGGCGAAGCGCGCGGAGTTTATCCGGCGGACTCCGCCCCTGAAGATTGTGGCTGTGCGTGAGCAGCGGCTTAAAAGACCGCCCACAGCAACAGTACGACGACCACAAAAGCGATAAACACTAACGGCTTGCCGCCGAGCGCCTGCATGGAAGGCGGCAACATGGCCACGAAAGGATTCATGATCGGCTGCGGATCGGTGCGCGAAACGGTGGCAAAGCTGTCATCGATGTCTTCCGCGCGCGGGGAACGGTCAACGCGCTGGCTGAACAATACGCCAATCAGGTCGCTGAACTGAACCGGCGTCAGCGGCGTCGATAATGTCGCGCTGAAACGGTTTTCTACATACTCGGTGAGCTGACGTATTTCGTGCGTGCTGGCAGGTTGTTTCAGTACGCTCAGCAGCGTGGTCAGCGTCGGCGCAGTGGTTTGCTGGCTGAGTGACGCTTTCACCTGCATGAACTGGCTTAACAGCTGAAAATGCTTCGCCGGGATCGAATCTCCGACTTTTACGCCCACCAGATTGAACAGTTCCTGCCAGACTTTCACCGGCGCTTCACCGGTCGCCGCGCTGAGACGAGTGACCAGTTGTTGCAGGCTGTTATGTTCCGCAGGCAGCAACGGACGATCGGTGACCGGCGTCTGCTGGGGTTGCGGAATATTCATCTGGCGTGTCTGGATCAAATCCAGCACTTGCTGAAGCTGAGGATGTGTCAGCTGGCTCAGAACAGTATGACCAAAGTTCTGACGAATAAAATCGCTGACAGCCTGACGGTTATTGCCCTGCGGCAGCAGCTCGGTCAGCTGCAACATCAGCTGGCGGGTCGCGTGGCTGTCCTGCGCCTGGGTCAGTTTCCCCTGCAATAACGTCTGCGCCTGAGGAAATTGTGATGAGGTGATTTCTGCGCCATGAGGCAGCGAAAGATCGTGGCGCAGGTTGGCCCAGATCTCAGCAGATTTTATGGGAGTCAGAGCCATCAGCTTCACAATCAGCTTTTCCAGCGTGGTGCGCTGTGCCGGTGTGAGCGGTAATTCGCCTCCCGGTTTAACCGGAACGGTCTGACCCTGGGGCTGTGTTCTGTTGTCGCCAACCGGCATGCCCGGGCCGCTCAAAGGTTGCATATCACCGTCCTTCGCTGGAAATTTAAACGTCGCTTGATGAGTAAGCGCGGCGCAAAGCGCAGAAGCGCCTCATCATACCTGCAAAGTGTTTTAACCGACACCGTGAATAGCAGCCCGGTGAACATTCATGAGGATATTGTTTCTGAAAACGGCGGGTAAAAACATCTTACTGTACGCAAAAGCGTAAAAGGGGAAGATGCCATCCACCTGAACGGGGGATGGCACTGAGGTTTAACGCGTTTCTTTTTGCAGTTCGCCCGGTTTGCGGCCAAACAAAGGCTTGCGCAGACGCTGTGCGAGGATAACGCCGACCAGCGTGATGCCGCCGCCGATCAGATGGTAGCTTTGCAGGTGTTCATGCAGGAACAACACCGCAATGATTGCCGTGAAAATGGGTGACAGGTTCATGAAAATAGAGGCTTTGTTCGCACCGAGGCGGATAACGCCCTGGATCCACAAAAAAGGCGCAATGATTGACGCCGGGATCCCCGCGAAAAGCACCAGCGGAATGTTGTGTACGGTCAGGCTGACATCTTTCGCCATCAGGAAGTTAGGCAGCAGCAGTAAGACGCCGAAAATGATCTGCACGTACAACGATTGCCAGTTAGGCAGCGGGATCGCCCAGCGCTTGGTCAGCACGCCATACAGCGCGTAGGACGCCGACGCGGCAAACATCATCAGTTCCCCGGTGCCAATACCGTGTTGCAGCAACTGCGCCGGATCCCCTGCGCTCACCAGCCAGATGAGTCCGCCGAGAGAAACAATGCTGCCCACGGCCACGCCAACCGTCGGTACCACGCTCAGCACAAACAGGCCGATAAGCACCGTCAGCAGTGGGATCAGGGAATTGAGGATCCCCATAAACAGGGCGCTGACGCTGTGCGCGGCGTAATACGCCAGGCTCTGATAAAGCACCATTCCGAGCAGGCCGAAGATCAGCAGTTTCCACCAGTATTGTCTGACGGCTTGCAGATTACGCAGAACGCCGGGCAGGATAAAAGGTGTCAGCGTCACCAGCGCCAGAAGCCAGCGGTAGAAAGAGATTGCAGCCGGATCTATCGCACTTGAAGCCGCCTTGCTGACGACCGCATTCAGTGACCAGATCAGCACGGCCAGCAGCGGAAAAAGTACATTCATTGGAAATTGTCCCTGAGTAAATCGTAACGCAAGTGTACGATTGTCTTATTTGTTAGATATAACGATAATCAGACAACTGTTCACGCAATTAAGACAATCGCAATATCGCTCACAGACAAAAGGATTTTATGCCAGCTCCACGTGCTTCATCTCAGCAACCATCCTCTCCCCGCTATTATCCGCCGTTGCCGGAAAAAATGCCGGTGACACTGTTGTTTCGCGGCGAGATCGTTGAAGGGAATTCCGAGTATGTGCAGCATTCCCATCCGTGGAGCCAGATTATCTGCGTGAAGTCCGGCGTTCTGGCGATGCTGGTGGGAGGGAAGCGCTACCTGGCACCGCGCGAGTTTGCGATCTGGGTGCCTGCCGGTGTGGAGCATTCCAGCTATAACCGCAAAACGACGCGATTTTGTGCGATTGATATCGCTCCGGCGCTGGATAAAGATCTGCCTTCCACGCCGTGTTTGCTGACACCGACGGCCATATTCAATGCGATTGCGGATGACTGCTTTTCGCGCAATATGTCGGAGCCGGTCACTGAGGCGGACCTGCGTATGTGCCGCGTGCTGCTGGACCAAATCAGTCTGGCACCGCGTCAGAATACCTATCTGCCCACTTCCGAAGATAAATTACTCTCGCCGGTGCTGAATGCGCTGGAGAAAAATCCGGCAGATAATACGCCGCTGGCGCAATGGGCGACGCAGGTTTATACCACCGAAAGGACGCTTTCGCGCCGCTGCCAGCAGGAGTTAGGCATGGGATTTGCGGAATGGCGTCAGCGGTTGCGTTTTCTGCATGCCATCTCGTTGTTAGAACAGGGCAAAACCGTACACGAGATTGCGCTGGATGTGGGATACAGCTCGGCGTCGGCGTTTATCGCCATGTTCCAGCACATTTCCGGCACCACGCCACAACGTTTTCGTAACGACAGGTAAACCCGGTTGGGATCTCATTTCATATCGTGGCAAAATCAGTGTCCTCTTTATTTTCTATTCTTTCTTAGGCCTTGCTGCCGGAGACAAACGTGAAAATCCTGGTTGATGAAAATATGCCGTATGCCGTCGAGCTTTTTAGCCGGCTGGGGAACGTGCAGGCCGTGCCTGGCCGCCCAATTCCACAAGATGCGCTCAATGATGCTGATGCGCTGATGGTGCGGTCCGTGACGAAAGTGAACGAAAGTTTGCTGGCGGGAAAACAGGTGAAATTTGTGGGTACCGCAACAGCGGGTACCGATCACGTTGATGACGCATGGCTTGCCACTCAGGGTATTGGCTTCTCGGCGGCGCCGGGTTGCAATGCGATTGCGGTGGTGGAATATGTCTTTTCTTCACTCCTCATCCTTGCGCAGCGAGATGGTTTTCAGCTGCGCGACAAAACGGTCGGGATCATTGGCGTCGGTAATGTGGGTTCGCGCCTGAACGCCCGTCTGGAAGCGCTGGGTGTCCGTACGCTGCTTTGCGATCCGCCGCGCGCCGATCGTGGCGATGCCGGTGAATTCTGGCCGCTGGAAAAACTGGTCGCCGAAGCCGATATTCTGACGTTCCATACTCCGCTGAACATGTCAGGCCCATATGCCACGCATCATCTGGTCGATGCGGATTTACTGGCGCGTCTGCCGGCCGATCGCATTCTGATTAACGCCTGCCGCGGTGAAGTAGTCGACAACGCCGCGCTGCTGGATGCGCTGAACGGCAGCAAAAAGCTGACCGCCGTGCTGGATGTCTGGGAACCTGAACCTGATTTGTCGCTGGCATTGCTCGATAAAGTCGCCATCGGTACCGCGCATATCGCCGGTTACAGTCTGGAAGGGAAAGCACGTGGCACCACGCAGGTTTTCGAAGCGTTCAGCCAGTTCATCGGACAACCGCAAACCGTGCCGCTGGAATCCCTGCTGCCTGCGCCTGAATTTGCCGAAGTGACCTTACGTGGCGCGCTCAGCGAAGCCAAACTGCTGCGGCTTATTCACTTAGTGTATGATGTGCGCCGCGATGACCGGCCTTTGCGCCGTGTCGCCGGGAAACCGGGCGAATTCGATAAGCTGCGCAAGTTCTATGAAGAACGCCGCGAGTGGTCGTCTTTACGTGTTATTTGCGATGATGCAGCGACGGCAGACGTCCTGAAAAAGCTCGGATTTAACAGCCAGCCAGGCTGATTTAAATCCCGTCTTAACACGGCCTTAAGCTTTTTAGCCTACAGTGACGCGATAACTATTTGAAAGCAGGGCGGTGATTATTCATCGCCCCTTGTATTTGTACTTTTATTTTCTGGAGAAAACCAACATGTCTGATGGCTGGAATATTGCGCTGCTTGGCGCGACGGGCGCAGTCGGTGATGCGTTACTGGAATTATTGGCTGATCGTCAGTTCCCGGTTGGTGAGCTCTTTCCGCTGGCCAGCGACCGCAGTGCGGGTCAGACCGTGCGCTTTAATGGCAAAAGCCTGCGCGTGCAGCTGGCATCCGAGTTTGACTGGTCACAGGTTCAGCTGGCGTTCTTTGTTGCCGGTACCGAAGCCTCGACGTTATATGCCGAAGAGGCCGCCAATCAGGGTTGTCTGGTGATTGACAGCAGCGGTCTGTTCTCCCTCGAAAACGATATTCCGCTGGTGGTGCCGGGCGTGAACCCGGACGCGCTGTCCCATTACCGTAACCGTAATATCGTGGCGGTTGCCGACAGTCTGACCAGCCAGCTTCTGACGGCGATCAAGCCGCTGACCGAACAGGCCGGGCTTGCCCGTCTGCATGTTACTTCTCTGCTGTCCGTTTCCGCGCTGGGTAAAGCCGCCGTGGACGATCTGGCCGGGCAAAGTGCCCGTCTGCTCAACGGTATCCCGGCAGAAGAAGGCATTTTCACCAAGCAGCTGGCGTTTAACCTGTTGCCGCTGGTGAGCGACGAAGAGGGCAGCGTTCTTCAGGAACGTCGTCTGGTCGATCAGGTTCGCAAAGTTCTGCAAAATGACGGCCTGCCAATTTCCGTCAGCTGTGTGCAGTCACCGGTATTTTACGGTCATGCGCAGGTTGTGCATCTCGAAGGTTTGCGTCCGCTGTCTGCGGAAGAAGCACGTACTGAACTCGAACGTATCGATGATATCAGCCTCAGCGAAGAAGATGATTTCCCGACACAGGTCAGCGACGCTTCCGGTAACGCGAACCTGAGCATCGGTTGTATCCGCAATGACTACGGCGTGCCTGAATTACTGCAATTCTGGTCAGTGGCAGACAACGTGCGTTTCGGCGGTGCCCTGATGGCGGTTGAGACCGCAGAAAAACTGATTAACGAATACTGGTACTGATAATGTCCGATGATGTAATTACTGACGTCGCAGCTCCGGTTATTGCGGGGCGCGTGGCGTTAGGCATTGAGTACAACGGCAGTGAATATTACGGCTGGCAGAGACAGCAGGGCGCGGCGAGCGTCCAGGAATGTCTGGAAAAAGCCCTGAGCCGCGTGGCGGATGCGCCGATTGTGGTGCTCTGCGCCGGACGTACCGACGCGGGTGTCAGTGCCACCGGGCAGGTGGTGCATTTCGATACGCCGGTTTTGCGCAAAGATGCCGCATGGACGATGGGCGTTAATACCCATCTGCCGAAAGATATTGCCGTGCGCTGGTGTGCCAGTGTTCCTGAAGATTTTCATGCACGCTTCAGCGCCACCGCACGCCGTTATCGTTACGTGATTTACAATAATCGCTACCGTTCGGCGATTTTGCATACCGGTGTGACGCACGTCCACATGCCGCTTGATGTCGAAAAGATGCAGCTCGCCGGGCAGGCATTGCTCGGGGAAAACGATTTTACGTCGTTCCGTGCGTCCCAGTGCCAGTCGCGCACGCCGTGGCGCTATGTGATGCATCTGAATGTCAGCCGCCACGGCAATTATGTGGTGGTGGATATCAAGGCGAATGCCTTTGTGCATCATATGGTGAGAAATATTGTCGGCAGTCTGGTCGAAATCGGTGCCGGAAATCAGCCGGTAGGCTGGATGGCTGAATTGCTGGCAGCGAAAGACCGCAATCTGGCGGCGGCGACCGGAAAACCGGAAGGGTTGTATCTGGTATCTGTTGATTACCCTGAGAAATTTGCATTGCCTCAGGTCAATATGGGCCCCTTGTTCCTGGAAGATTAAGGAACAGTACACGTGATTTTTACGCCACGTTTTAAAGAACACATGGGACGGTAAATCAAATGAGTTTTATCCACTTTATTATTGATTTTATTCTTCATATTGATGTGCATTTAGCGGAGCTGGTTGCGCAGTACGGCATCTGGGTTTACGGGATTTTGTTCCTGATCCTGTTTTGTGAAACGGGTCTGGTGGTGACACCGTTTTTACCGGGCGATTCGCTGCTGTTTGTGGCGGGTGCGCTGGCGGCATTGCCGAGTAATGACATTAACGTACACGTGATGGTGTTGCTGATGGCAATTGCGGCGATCCTCGGCGATGCGGTGAACTACACTATCGGACGGGTGTTTGGTGAACGGCTGTTCAGCAATCCGGATTCGAAAATTTTCCGTCGCAGTTATTTAGATAAAACGCACAAGTTTTACGAGAAACATGGCGGCAAAACGATTATTCTTGCGCGCTTCGTGCCAATCGTCCGGACTTTTGCGCCGTTTGTCGCGGGCATGGGGCATATGTCCTACCGCCACTTTGCGGCCTATAACGTGATTGGTGCGCTGATTTGGGTGCTGCTGTTTACCTACGCGGGCTACCTGTTTGGCGATCTGCCCATTGTTCAGGAAAATCTGAAATTGCTGATTGTTGCCATCATCGTGGTTTCGATTCTGCCGGGCGTGGTAGAAATCTGGCGGCACAAACGCGCAGCGGCGAAAGAAAAGCGTCAGCAGGATTAATCTGCGGCGATTTTTTGCGCAAGCGCTTTAAAATTTAAGACATTAAACCAGAGGGTGGACCAGTTTTTTATCCACAGTGTCTGGCCGTTATGGTTTAATGAGCGACAATTTATGGTCTGTTCCTGCGAACAACCCTTCTGCGATGCGGTGTGTAAGGTTTTTTGACACTCCGTGCGCAGGCGTATTTGGGTAGGTTTCAGGGGACTTGTTACAGCATGAACAGCGGACTGGCTTCGGCCGGGTTCAAACAGAAAGGTTATCGATGAGCTGGATTGAACGAATTCTTAGTAAGAGCACTGACTCGCAAACCCGTAAGGCAAGTATTCCTGAGGGCGTCTGGACTAAATGTGACAGCTGCGGGCAGGTTCTTTACCGCGCCGAGCTTGAGCGTAACCTCATGGTTTGCCCTAAGTGCGACCACCATATGCGTCTTACCGCGCGTATGCGTCTGTCCACTTTCATGGACGAGGGTAGTGAGGTTGAATTAGGCAGCGAGCTTGAGCCTAAAGATGTTCTGAAGTTTAAAGATTCCAAAAAATACAAAGATCGTCTGGTTGCTGCACAGAAAGAAACCAACGAAAAAGACGCCCTGATCGTCATGAAAGGCACGCTGTTCGGCATGCCAATCGTGGTGGCTTCTTTTGAATTTGCCTTCATGGGCGGTTCAATGGCGTCGGTGGTGGGGGCTCGCTTTGTGCGTGCCGTTGAACAGGCGATGGAAGATAACTGCCCGCTGGTATGCTTCTCTGCCAGTGGCGGTGCGCGTATGCAGGAAGCGCTGATGTCGCTGATGCAGATGGCGAAAACCAGCGCCGCATTGGCGAGATTGCAGGAACGCGGTCTGCCGTACATTTCCGTACTGACTGACCCGACCATGGGTGGCGTTTCTGCCAGCCTGGCAATGCTGGGTGACATCAACGTCGCTGAGCCGAAAGCGCTGATCGGCTTCGCCGGTCCACGTGTTATCGAGCAAACAGTTCGTGAAAAGCTGCCGCCGGGCTTCCAGCGCAGTGAATTCCTGATTGAGAAAGGCGCGATTGATATGATCGTGCGTCGTCCGGACATGCGCGCCAAACTCGGCAGCGTTCTGGCGAAACTGACCGGGCAACCGGAGCCGAATGTGTCTGACGTCCATTCTGCTGTCGACGGCTCTGCCGCTGACCATCATCAGGATGCCTGATCGGACGAGGTAAAAGCCGGTCAGCTTTTCGGGCGGTAACCTGTTGTATGCCGCCCGGCACCTCCTGGCTGTGCTTTTACTCTTCGTCAGTTCTGACAAAGAGGGCATTGCCTGCTATCACAGTCTGGTGATGTAGTGTCGAAGTGAACCTAACTCAGGTTGAACGGGACTCATGCAAAATCAACTTATCCCTCAAGCCACGTCGCCTTTGGCCACGTGGCTTTATTATCTTGAAAACCTCCATTCTCAGGCTATCGAGCTTGGCCTTGACCGGGTCAAAGCGGTGGCGACAAAACTTGATTTGCTGGCACCTGCGCCACGCGTCTTTACCGTCGCAGGAACCAACGGCAAAGGCACTACCTGTGCGACGCTGGAAGCCATTCTGATGGCCGCGGGTTACCGTGTGGGCGTTTACAGTTCCCCGCACCTTGTCCGCTACACCGAGCGCGTCCGTATTCAGGGCGAAGAGTTGCCTGAGTCTGCGCACTGTGCCTCTTTTGCGCTGCTTGAAGCCGGACGGGGGGATATCTCCCTGACCTATTTCGAGTACGGCACGCTGTCCGCGTTACAGCTGTTCAAACAGGCGAAGCTGGATATTGTTATCCTCGAAGTCGGGCTGGGCGGGCGTCTGGATGCGACGAATATTGTCGATGCGGACGTCTCGGTCGTCACCAGCATCGCGCTGGATCATACTGACTGGCTGGGCTCCGATCGCGAGAGCATTGGCCGCGAGAAAGCCGGTATTTTCCGTTCAAACACGCCAGCCGTCGTTGGTGAGCCGGATATGCCGCAATCAATTGCCGATGTGGCAAAAGAGAAACACGCAGATTTATACCGCCGGGGTGAGAGCTGGAATTTCGCGGCAAACGCCGGAAACTGGCGCTGGGCGGCTTTGCAGGATGGCGAAGAAATCACCATACTGGACGAATTGCCGCTGCCGAATGTTCCTTTGCCAAATGCCGCGACGGCGCTGGCCGCGTTGCATTATTCGACGCTGGATATTCCTGAAGCGGCGTTACGCAATGGCTTACAGCGCGCTGCATTGCCGGGGCGTTTCCAGACGGTCAGTGAATCGCCACGCCTGATCCTTGACGTTGCGCACAACCCGCACGCCGCGGCTTATCTGGCCGGACGCCTGGCTGAACAGCCGCGCCAGGGCGGGAAAGTGCGCGCGGTAGTGGGAATGTTGAAAGACAAAGATATTGCCGGTACGCTGGCTTGTCTTTCTCCTCAGGTGGATGAATGGTATTGCGCACCGCTGGCAGGGCCACGTGGCGCCAGCGTTGAAGAACTGGCCTCGCACCTGCCTCAGGCGCGCCGGTTTGATGATGTGGAGTCTGCCTGGAGACAGGCTATGCAGGAGGCGGCTCCTCAGGATATTGTGATTGTCTGCGGTTCGTTCCACACCGTAGCTCACGTAATGGATGCTATCGACACGGGGAAAACCAGTGGCAAGTAAGTTTCAAAATCGTCTGGTCGGGACGGTCATTCTGGTGGCGCTGGGCGTTATCATTTTGCCCGGTTTACTCGACGGCAAGAAAAAGCATTACGAAGACGAATTTGCGTCTATTCCATTGGTGCCAAAACCGGGTGATGTTGAGGAACAGGATTCTGTACCGCCTGTCACGCAGTCATTGCCCGCTCAGCCGCCGGAAGGCGCAAATCAGGCGATGAACGGTGCGCAGGACATCGACAGTGCGGCGACCAATACTAATGCCGCCAATCATGGCAACGTAGCGCCGGGGAATACGACGGTCGAAGCACCGCCGGTTACGACGCTGCCTGAGCAGAAGAAACCGGTGCAAACGGCGCCAGCGAAACCAGCCCAGGTTAAACCTGCGCCTCAGAAACCGAAAGTGATTGAACCTAAACCGCTGGCGGAAGCCAAACCGGTGGCGAAACCAAAACCGGTCGAACAGCCGAAGCCGGCAGAGCAACCGAAGGTCGTCGCTGAACAGCCGAAACCGGTTGAACAACCGAAAGCCGTGGAACAGCCTAAGCCTGCACCGGAAGAAAAAGCACCAGCGGGTCAGTCTTATGTTGTGCAGCTCGGCGCATTGAAAAATGCGGCGAAAGCGACCGAGATTGTTGCGACTCTGCGGCTTTCCGGGTTCCGTGCTTATTCTGTTCCGGCGACGCCGGTGCAGGGACAAATCACGCGGCTTTATGTGGGCCCGGATGCGTCAAAACAAAAACTGGAAGCTTCACTCCCTCAGCTGCAACAGCTCAGCGGGTTAGGCGGACAGGTGCGCGCTTATTCGGCGCACTAATCTTGCGGTTCCCCGTGAGGGCGGGGAAGCCGGAAGGCACTAAAAACACAAAAAATACCAGGGAGGGCACAAGCGATTTGTGCCCTTTTTCTATAAGATCGCCGGGTTGGGATTTTATAGGTTTATGCTGCGGTTGAGGTTTTTTTAATCGCTATTATTAATTTGTCTGACCGGCTGATTTCCGCTACGCAAACGTTTTCTTTTTCTGTTAGAATTCGCAGCGATTTGGATGCCGGGGTAGACGCGACTAGATTAGACACTGGAATTGTTAATGGTCTGGATTGATTACGTCATCATTGCGGTTATCGGATTTTCTGCTTTAGTCAGTTTAATCCGTGGCTTTGTTCGCGAGGCTTTATCACTGGTTACCTGGGCTTGTGCCTTCTTTGTAGCCAGTCATTATTACCCGTATCTCGCCATCTACTTCACGCGTTTCGAAGATGAGTTAGTTCGAAACGGGATCGCAATTGCCATCTTGTTCATCGCGACGTTGATCGTAGGTGCAATTGTCAACTATGTGATCAGTTCACTGGTTGAAAAAACCGGGTTGTCCGGCACTGACAGGGTGTTAGGTGTGTGCTTCGGCGCACTGCGCGGTGTACTTATCGTCTCCGCGATGCTGTTCTTCCTGGATACCTTCACCAGTTTTTCGCAAAGTGACGACTGGAAACAATCCCAGTTGATCCCACAGTTCAGTTATATCATCAGGTGGTTCTTTGACTACCTGCAGAGCACGTCGAGTTTCTTGCCAAAACATATTTAGTTCTGGCAGCGCTGAAGAGGAAAAGACAACATGTGCGGTATTGTCGGTATCGCCGGTTTCATGCCGGTAAACCAGTCGATTTATGACGCGTTAACGGTGTTACAACACCGTGGGCAGGATGCTGCTGGCATCACCACCATCGATGCCAATAACAATTTCCGTTTACGGAAAGCCAATGGCCTGGTGAAAGATGTGTTTGAAGCCCGCCATATGCAACGCTTACAAGGCAACATGGGTATCGGCCATGTTCGCTATCCAACGGCTGGCAGTTCCAGTGCCTCAGAAGCTCAACCTTTCTACGTCAACTCTCCGTTCGGCATCACACTCGCCCACAACGGTAACCTGACCAATGCTCACGAATTGAGAAGCAACCTGTTCGAAGGCCAGCGCCGTCATGTGAACACGACTTCCGATTCTGAAATTCTGCTCAATATCCTGGCGAGCGAACTGGACCGTTTCCAGCATTACCCGCTGGAAGCCGACAACATTTTCGCCGCTGTGGCTGCCGTGAACCTGAAAATTCGTGGTGCTTATGCCTGCGTGGCGATGATCATCGGCCATGGCATGCTGGCGTTCCGTGACCCGCACGGTATCCGTCCGCTGGTGATCGGTAAACGTACGCTGGAAGATGGCCGCAACGAGTACATGGTCGCGTCTGAAAGCGTGGCGCTTGATACGCTGGGCTTTGAGTTCCTGCGTGATGTCGCGCCGGGCGAAGCGGTGTATATCACCGAGAAAGGCCAGCTGTTTACCCGCATGTGTGCTGAGAATCCACAGTACAATCCATGCCTGTTCGAGTACGTTTATTTCGCACGTCCTGACTCGTTCATCGACAAAATTTCCGTCTACAGTGCCCGTGTCCGTATGGGTGAAAAGCTGGGTGCGAAAATTGCCCGTGAATGGGAAGATCTGGATATCGATGTGGTCATTCCGATCCCGGAAACCTCCTGCGATATCGCGCTGGAAATCGCGCGTATTCTGGATAAACCTTACCGTCAGGGTTTTGTGAAAAACCGCTATGTAGGCCGTACCTTTATCATGCCGGGCCAGCAGGAACGCCGTAAATCTGTACGTCGTAAACTGAACGCTAACCGCGCTGAGTTCCGTGATAAAAACGTTCTGCTGGTCGATGACTCCATCGTGCGCGGCACCACCTCTCAGCAGATTGTTGAGATGGCGCGTGAAGCCGGTGCGCGACGTGTGTATCTGGCCTCTGCGGCGCCGGAAATTCGTTTCCCGAACGTTTACGGCATCGATATGCCAAGCGCAAATGAACTGATTGCCCACGGTCGCGAAGTCAGCGAAATCAATCAGATCATTGGTGCTGATGCGTTAATCTTCCAGGATCTGAGCGACCTTATCGCCGCAGTGAAAGAAGACAATACCGACATCGAGAAATTCGAATGTTCCGTATTCGACGGTGTTTACGTCACCAAAGACGTTGACCAGAACTATCTGGAATATCTCGAAGCGCTGCGCAACGATGATGCTCAGGCATTACGTGGTCAGCAGGAAGCTGAAAACCTCGAAATGCATAACGAAGGCTGATCCCTTTGAAATGCGCCCGCTCAGGCTGAAAGGCCGGGCGGGCGCGTTATTATTGTTTACTCCGCCCGTTTCCCCGCCCCAATTCCCGTGCCTTTAGGTTGCCAATTCCCCGGCATTCCGGCAAAGTCAGACCCATTCTCCGGCGTGTATACTGATTCATATTGATGGTTCATTCATATTGATTGTTTCGCGCGAAATTTCAGAGGCAGTGTTTATGAAACGACTTATTGTCGGTATTTCCGGCGCCAGCGGTGCGATTTATGGCGTTAGGTTATTGCAGGTTCTGCAAAGCGTGCCGGATATCGAAACCCATCTGGTGATGAGCAACGCCGCCCGCCAGACGCTGACGCTGGAAACGGATCTGACACTGCGCGATGTTCAGGCGCTGGCCGACGTGGTGCATGATTCCCGCGATATCGCCGCCAGTATTTCCTCCGGCTCATTTAAAACCACGGGCATGGTGATTTTGCCTTGTTCGGTCAAAACCCTCTCCGGCATCGTGAACAGTTATACCGATGGTTTACTGACGCGTGCGGCGGATGTGGTGCTCAAGGAAAGGCGTCGTCTGGTACTTTGCGTGCGTGAAACCCCGCTGCATCTGGGGCATTTACGGCTGATGACGCAGGCCGCCGAGCTGGGCGCGATTATTATGCCGCCGGTTCCGGCGTTTTATCACCGGCCGGCAACCGTAGAAGATATCATCGATCAGACCGTCAACCGGGTGATCGATCAGTTTGATATCGAGCTTCCGGAAGACTTATTTGTTCGATGGCAGGGCAGCCACTAAACTTTCTCACTGCGTTACGCACCTCTTTTGCGCAATACCGTTACATTGCACCAACAATGATCACAATTTGATTCATTAAGGTGCAGTGTTCGCGGGCGCTTCAGCTATTCTTCCTTCAGACCTTTGAAAACTTTCATTATCCCGATGCTTTTTTGAACGGTTTTCGTTCTTCATGAGATGAAAATCACCTTACGGAGAAACGGCACGGAACGTGCATGAGAAAACCTGGCAAAAAGCCATTTGCGCCGTTCAGCAAACTATAAAAAGACGTTCATTCACGCACACACAACCACAACAGATGAATAATCACTGAGGCTAATGTATGAAAAAGTTGTTCAAGGTTCTTCCGCTGGTTCTGGTCTTAGCCAGTGCAGGTAGTGCATTTGCTGCCGCGCCTAAAGCAATTAATATCGGTACTGATCCGACTTACGCCCCATTTGAATCAAAAGACTCCAGCGGCAAGCTGGTAGGTTTTGATATCGACCTGGCTAATGAGATGTGTAAACGTGCAGCCATCAAATGTACTTATGTTGAAAGTGACTTTGATGCGCTGATCCCTTCTCTGAAAGCGAAGAAAATTGATGCGATTATCTCTTCCCTGTCGATCACTGAAAAACGTCAGCAGGAAATTGATTTCACAGAAAAACTGTACGCGGCTAACGCCCGTCTGATCGCGCCAAAAGGCTCTAAAATTCTGCCAACGCTGGACGCGCTGAAAGGCAAAAACGTCGGTGTTCTGCAAGGTTCTACTCAGGAAGCCTATGCAAACGCAATGTGGCAGCCAAAAGGCATCAACGTGGTGGCTTACCAGAACCAGGATCTGATCTACGCCGATCTGGCTTCAGGTCGTCTGGATGTGGCTTTCCAGGATGAAGTGGCAGGCAGCGAAGGCTTCCTGAAACAGGCTGCCGGTAAAGATTACGCGTTCGCGGGTCCTTCCGTGAAAGACGATAAATTCTTTGGTGTGGGCACAGGTATGGGTCTGCGTAAGAACGAAACCGATTTGCAGGCTGCGCTGAACAAAGCGTTCGACAGCATGCGTAAAGACGGCACTTACGACAAACTGGCCAAAAAATACTTCGATTTTGACGTTTACGGCGGCTGATTTGCGCTGTGAGATGTGCCAAAGGGAGCGGTTCGCCGCTCCCTGCGGTTCTGACGCAGGGTGAGCGTAACCTGCGCCGGGATCCACTGAAGACAGGACAAATACATGCTGTATGGGTATTCCCAGGTAATTATCCAGGGCACATTGGTGACACTGGAGCTGGCGATTTCGTCAGTGATTTTAGCGTTGGTGATCGGGCTTATCGGGGCTGGCGGGAAACTGTCAAAAAGCCGGGTTATTTCGGGTATTTTTGGCTGTTACACCACGCTTATTCGCGGCGTCCCTGACCTGGTTTTAATGTTACTTATTTTCTACGGATTGCAGATTGCGCTTAACAGCCTGACTGAATCATTAGGTTTTTCTCAGATTGATATCGATCCTATGAGCGCGGGTATTATTACCCTGGGCTTTATTTATGGCGCCTATTTTACCGAGACGTTCCGCGGTGCTTTTATGGCGGTTCCCCGCGGTCAGATTGAAGCAGCGACGGCGTTTGGTTTCAGCGGCTCGCAGATTTTTCGTCGTATTTTATTCCCGGCCATGATGCGTTTCGCGCTGCCCGGAATTGCCAACAACTGGCAGGTTATTTTGAAAGCCACCGCGCTGGTATCCCTGCTCGGCCTCAATGACGTGGTGAAAGCGACGCAGCTTGCAGGCAAAGGCACGTATCAGCCTTTTTACTTCGCGATTGTTGCGGGTGTGGTTTATCTGATTTTCACCACGCTGTCGAACGGCGTGCTGGTCTGGCTTGATCGCCGTTATTCGCTGGGTGTGAAGAGGGCGGACCTATGATCGAAATTTTACAACAATACGGCATGTCCTTGCTGTACAGCGACGGTTACCGTTTTACCGGCCTGGCGATTACGTTGTGGCTGTTAATCAGCTCCGTCGTGATGGGCGGATTACTGGCGGTTCCGATGGCGGTTGGCCGCGTTTCCTCCAACAAATTCCTTCGCTATCCGATCTGGCTTTATACCTATGTCTTCCGCGGAACGCCGCTGTACGTTCAGTTGCTGGTGTTTTACTCCGGCATGTACAGCCTGGAAATTGTGCGCGGTACGGATTTCCTGAATGCGTTTTTCCGCAGCGGCCTGAACTGTACGATCCTCGCGCTGACGCTTAATACCTGTGCTTATACCACGGAGATTTTTGCCGGGGCGATCCGTTCTGTTCCGCACGGTGAAATTGAGGCAGCCAATGCCTACGGTTTCTCACGCTTTAAACTGTATACCTGCATTATTTTGCCGTCGGCTCTGCGCACCGCGCTGCCTGCGTACAGTAACGAAGTGATTCTGATGCTGCATTCCACTGCGCTGGCCTTTACCGCCACGGTGCCGGATGTGCTGAAAATCGCCCGTGATATTAACTCCGCGACCTATCAGCCTTTCTACGCGTTCGGGATTGCGGCGGTGATTTATCTTTGTGTTTCTTTTGTCCTGATTGGTCTGTTCCGCAAGGCGGAAAAACGCTGGCTGGCGCACGTGAAACCTCAGTCAAGCCACTGATAAAAATAACTATTGCGGATATAAAATTATGCCAGAAAACAAATTAGCGGTTCTCGACTTACACAAACGCTACGGTGACCACGAAGTGCTGAAAGGCGTGTCTTTGTCTGCGAATGCGGGCGATGTCATCAGCATTATCGGCTCGTCCGGTTCCGGGAAAAGTACCTTTTTGCGCTGCATTAACTTCCTGGAAAAACCGAGCGAAGGTTCGATCAGCGTCAATAATCAGGATATCCGTATGGTGCGCGACACCGACGGGCAACTGAAAGTCTTCGACAAAAAACAGCTGCAACTGCTGCGCACTAAACTGACGATGGTCTTCCAGCATTTCAACCTGTGGAGCCACATGACGGTGCTGGAAAACGTCATGGAAGCGCCGGTTCAGGTGCTGGGATTAAGCAAAGCCGAAGCGCGTGAACGTGCGGTGAAATACCTCGATAAAGTAGGTATCGACGCCCGGGCGCAGGGAAAATATCCGGTAAATCTGTCAGGTGGTCAGCAACAGCGCGTGTCTATCGCGCGTGCGCTGGCGATGGAACCGGAAGTGCTGCTGTTCGATGAACCGACGTCAGCGCTTGACCCGGAACTGGTGGGCGAAGTCTTGCGCATCATGCAAAAACTGGCGGAAGAGGGGAAAACCATGGTGGTGGTCACACACGAAATGGAATTTGCCCGTCACGTTTCCAGCCATGTGATTTTCCTGCATCAGGGCGTTATCGAAGAGCAGGGTGATCCCGATGAAGTCTTTGGTAACCCGAAAAGCGCCCGTTTACAGCAGTTCCTGTCCGGTGCGTTGAAGTAATATCCGTACGCTCCTTCCCCTCTCACGAGGGGAAGGCTGGGATGGGGTGAGGGTTTTACCTGAGGAAAATCAGCCTTTCGCAGCCAGCAGGCAAAGCTGCACGGTCAGTTCATAGGATTTCACAAACGAATTCACCGGCAGGAACTCATATTTCGAGTGGAAATTATGCGCGCCGGTGAAGTAGTTTGGCGTCAGCAAACCTTTCGCTGACAGCGCTGCGCCATCGGTACCGCCGCGCATCGGGATCACTTTCGGCTCAACGCCAATCTCTTTCAGACCTGCAAAAATCAAATCAATCGCACGACGGTCTTCGCCGATGGCGCTGCTGATATTGCTGTAGGTGTCGCTGATTTCAACTGACACTTTTGCCGCCGGATATTGCGCGGCAATGTCTTTCGCGACGTCCTGAATCTTCTGCTTACGTGCGGCAAAACTGGCGCTGTCAAAATCGCGGATGGACGCGTTCAGCTTAGCCCCTTGCTGCGAGGCGCTCATGCCGTTAAACCACACATAACCTTCGCGGCCTTCGGTGTTTTCCGGCGTCTCAGCGCGGTCGAAATGGCTGATGAAATCCTGTGCCATCAGCAGCGGATTCACCAGTACGCCTTTGGCGGACATCGGGTGCGCGGTGACGCCGGTGAAGGTAATTTCAGCGGCGGCGGCGTTGAAGTTTTCGTATACCACTTCGCCAAGCTCGCAGCAGTCGATGGTGTAAGCGAAATCCACGTCAAAACGGGCGAGATCCAGCGCTTTTGCGCCGCGCAGGCCGATCTCTTCATCAGGGACAAATGCCACCACGATATCGCCGTATTCCTGGTCTGCGCCGAGGTTTTCCAGCAGCGTCATCACCACGGTCACGGCCGCTTTATTGTCCGCGCCGAGTACGCTGGTGCCGTCACTGAAAATAATCTCTTCGCCCAGATACGGTAAAATCTCAGGTCTTTCCGCAGGACGCAGCCAGATATCCTGTTCTTTATTGAGACACAAATCATCGCCGATGAAACGCAGCGTTTGCGGGTGAATGTCAGGGCGCAGGCCCACATCCACGGTATCAATATGCGTAATGAAACCGATGCGCGGGCCACCTTTTTTCGTGCCCGGTTTGACGGCAGTAACGGTCGCGTGTTCGTCAATCTGAATGTTTTCCAGACCGAGCTGGTGCAGCTCATCGGCCAGTAAACGCGCCATATCATGTTGACCCGGCGTACTCGGCAGCGTGGTCGCGCTGGCGTCACTTTGTGACGTCACGGAGAGATAGCGGTAGAAACGTTCGGTAAGCTGTTTTGCGATTTGTGTCGACATCTTGACCTCTGAATGATCGCCAATAAGGTGTGTTGTTATAAGATTTTCATATATAACAAAGCATTACTAGGTGTTATCCAGATGTTAATCTGTTTTTGCTTTATGTTCCACGATGAAGAAGATCTAAACACTCTCCGGACAGGGAAAATAGGGAAAAGAATGAAACACAACATCTTAAAAATAAGCACAGGTTTACTGGCATTAGCCATCACCGGCGGCGCCTCAGCGAAAACGCTGGTTTACTGCTCTGAGGGTTCGCCGGAGCAATTCAACCCGCAACTTTACACCTCGGGCACCTCGGTGGACGCCAGCGCCGTGCCGATTTACAACCGTCTGGTGGATTTCAAAACCGGCACGACGGAGCTGGTGCCGAGCCTGGCGGAAAGCTGGGATGTCAGCCCGGACGGCAAAACCTACACGTTCCATCTGCGCAAAGGCGTGAAATTCCAGAGCAGCAAGCTGTTCACGCCGACCCGCGACTTTAATGCTGACGACGTAATCTTCTCGTTCATGCGCCAGAAAGACGAAAATAATCCTTACCATAAAATTTCCGGCGGCACGTATCTGAACTTCGACAGCCTGAAACTGGGTGATCTGATTGGCAGCATCGACAGGGTGGATGATTACACCGTGCGCTTCAATCTGACCCGCCCGGAAGCGCCATTTGTCGCCGATCTGGCCTGGTATTTCGCGTCTATCCTCTCGGCAGAATATGCCGATCAGATGCTGAAAGCCGGTACGCCGGATAAGTTGGATCAGAACCCGATCGGCACCGGTCCGTTTGAACTGGTGCAGTATCAGAAAGATACGCGTCTGCTGTACAAAGCGTTCCCGGATTACTGGCAGGGCAAATCTAAAATCGATCGTCTGGTGTACACCATCACGCCGGACGCCTCGATGCGCATGGCCAAGCTTGAGAAAAATGAATGTCAGGTGATGCCGTTCCCGAATCCGGCCGATCTTGATCGTCTGCGTGCTAACAAAGACATCAACCTGATGAGTAAATCCGGCCTGAACACCGGTTTCCTGTCGTTCAACACCCAGAAGCCGCCGCTGGATAATGTGAAGGTGCGTCAGGCGCTGAGCATGGCGATCAATAAGCCGCAAATCATCGACGCTGTTTTCCACGGCACCGGAACCGTCGCCAAAACGCTGCTGCCAACGGGTGTCTGGAGTTATAACGATAAGCTGGTGGATTACGATTATTCGCCGGAGAAAGCCAAAGCACTGCTGGCAGAAGCCGGAATGCCAAACGGTTTTGATATCGATCTGTGGGCGATGCCGGTTCAGCGTCCGTACAACCCGAATGCGCGCCGCATGGCGGAGATGATTCAGGCCGACTGGGCGAAGATTGGCGTGAAAGCGCACATCATCAGCTATGAGTGGGGCGAATATCAGACCCGTATCCGTAACGGCGAACATATGGCTGCGCTGATGGGCTGGACAACGGCCAATGGTGATCCGGATAACTTCTTCGGCCCGCTGTTTACCTGTAATGCGGCAAAAGGCGGTTCAAACTCCGCGAAATGGTGTTACCCGCCATTCGACCAGCTGATTACCGAAGCCAAGGAAACCACCGACCATGCGAAGCGTGTCGCGCTCTATGAGCAGGCTCAGCAGATGATGCATGATCAGGCACCTGCGGTGATGATCGCGCACTCGACGATTTTCGAACCTGTGCGGAAAGAAGTGAGTGGGTATGAGATTGATCCGTTTGGGAAACATGTCTTTTATCAGACGGATATAAAGGAGTAGGGCCTGCGGCGGCGAGTACTAGATCGAGAATACTTCGGTTTTTCAATAGCAGTGTTAGCTTAACTCAGGTCAAAACCTTGGGTTGCCACCCAAACCGGCCTCAAGGGTGGTCTATCGCCACCACCCTTGAGAATCCCGGGCTCTTAAACTGCGCGCTATCGCTGGGTCGACGGACATGTTCTGTTGCTCCGACGTGTGGCGCGAAATCTTGCCGCTTCGCGGTGCCTTCCCAACGGGCTTCGAGCCTTGCGGTCTCGAACCCTCGGTCAGCAAAATTTCTGAGCGCGCCATCTCACCTATTTAAAAGATAAAAACAGTCAGCCTTTGAATTTATAAAGCCATTGGCCGCTTTCAAAACGGCGTCGAATGAGCGGTGAGAAACGGCGAGAGTCTTTTTTCGCGTAGGTTCGAACCCGAAGTGAGAGCACCGCGCAGCGGCGGCGTTTGCGGCACTAGCCGGAGTTCCTGAAACATAGCCAGCGAGCGGTAGCGCGCAGTGAAAAGACGCGAGAGATCCAAGAGAGGCCCGTCCTGGCCTCTTTTGGGCGGTTTCGGCGAGAATGTCCGGGCGATCACCGCAATTGAGAAACCGAAACTTTTTCGATCCAACCCTCACTGCAAGTGAAAAATCCTCCGAGCGGGTCGAAGGGCAGCAAGCCCTTCACTTAAGCAAATCCTCGAGTGCTTCCTTCAGCTCCTTATGCCGGTAGGCAAACCCCGCGGCTTCCAGCTGTTTCGGCACGGCCCGTTGCCCGCCGAGAACTAACACCGCCGACTCTCCCATCAGCAAACGAACCACCGGCGCAGCCGCGCGCATAAACGCCGGGCGGTGCAGGACTTCACCGAGCAGGGCGCTGAACTGTTCATTGCGGGCAGGATAAGGCGAAACCATATTGAACGGGCCGGAGAGCGTTTCGTGCGTCAGCAGGAAAATGATGCCATCAATCATGTCATCGATATGGATCCACGGCATATATTGCTGGCCATCGCCCAGCGGACCGCCCAGACCGGCGCGGAAAGGCAGCACCATTTTTGCCAGCGCGCCGCCTTTTTCAGCCAGAACGATGCCGGTACGCAACAGACAAACGCGGGTGCGCGGGCTTTCGGCAGTCAGTGCCAGCGCTTCCCAGCGGGCGCACAGTTGCCAGGTAAATTGCTTATTCGGCGGTTCATCCTCCGGCACCAGCGCCTGCCCCTGATCGCCGTAATAACCCACTGCGGAGCCGGAAATAAAGACCGAAGGCGGCGTCTGGCTGGCGTTAATCAGCGTCGCCAGCTTTTCGGTTAACTGCCAGCGGCTTTCGCACAGCAATGCTTTATGCTCTTTCGTCCAGCGTTTGTCGGCGATCGGCTCGCCCGCCAGATTAATTACCGCGTCAAAACCTTCCAGCGATGTTATGCCGTCGAGGGTTTCCCAGATCTGAACCTGTGACCCCAGCAGTTTTGCCGCACGTTCAGGCGCACGGCTTAGCGCAGTAATCTGATGAGATTGCCCGAGAAGCCGTTCCGTGAGTTTACGGCCAATGAGCCCGGTAGCGCCGGTAATCAAGATCTTCATATCGTGATCCTTAACTGTCTGAATACGCGGGTGAACTGTCTCTAATCATAGATGAGTCATCACCATTAACGCGCGATATGGAGCACAATTAGGAATTATTTATTCAGCGGAAATCAGAACGCCTCCGGCAGATACCGGAGGCGGGAGGGCTTATTGCACAGAGGCCAGCGCGTAGGCTTTTTGGGTGGCCGGGCGCGCTTTAACACGTTCGAACCAGTTGCGGACGGCCGGGTATTCAGCCAGATCAACGCGCTGGCGCTCGTGCGCCACCACCCACGGATACGTGGCGATATCCGCAATGCTGTAATGGTCACCGGCGATATAGGCGTTTTTTTCCAGCTGGCGGTTCAGAACGCCGTACAGACGCCGGGTTTCCTGAAGGAAACGTTCGATGGCGTAAGGCACCGGCTGCGGGGCGTAATGCGTGAAGTGATGGTTCTGGCCAAGCATCGGACCAAATCCGGCCACTTGCCAGTAGAGCCATTCCAGCGTGGATGTGCGCTCGCGCAGCTCTTTGCTCAGGAATTTCCCGGTTTTTTCTGCCAGATACTGCAAAATGGCGCCGGATTCAAAAACGCTGACGGGCGCGCCGCCGTCCACAGGCTGGCTGTCGACAATGGCCGGGATTTTGTTGTTCGGGGATAGGGCGAGGAATTCAGGTTTGAACTGGTCTCCGGCGCTGATATCAATGCGGTGGAGCCGGTATTGCAGGCCACTCTCTTCAAGAAAAAGAGAAATTTTATGGCCATTTGGTGTTGGTGCGTAATAAAGATCAATCATATTGCCTCCTGCGTTGTTTTAATCACTCTTGGCGATTTGCGGGGCGAAATGCGCCTATGTGTTACTGCTAATCACAAGCTTATTATCAGAATTAATAGGGTAACATAACGTGGGTGAATAGGAGTCTATGTCAGAGTTGTCTGATGGCGAACTTTGCGCGATAACTTAGCTTTTAGCATGCATCAACGCATCCATAGCTATTGAAGCAACCCCGCAGACCCAGATAGAATCTCCGAACATTATCGACGTGTTGCAAAATCACTGCGCACAGACTTATTGCGCACAGACCAGCGCTTAAAAGAGAAGGTTCATCGGATGTCAGAACAAGAGCAAAACATCAGTACGGATGAATGGGTAGATATCGTCAACGAAGAAAACGAGGTCATTGCCCAGGCCAGCCGACAACAAATGCGCGCTCAGGTCCTGCGTCACCGTGCCAGCTATATTGTGGTTCATGACGGCATGGGCAATATTTTGGTTCAGCGCCGGACTGAAACCAAAGACTTCTACCCGGGCTGGCTGGATGCCACAGCCGGTGGCGTGGTGCAAAGCGGTGAAAATATCCTTGATTCTGCCCGCCGTGAAGCGGAAGAAGAGCTGGGCATCGCCGGTGTTCCGTTTGCTGAGCACGGGCAGTTCTACTTCGAAGAAGAGAATAAGTGCCGCGTCTGGGGCGCGCTGTTCAGCTGCGTCTCTCACGGGCCGTTTGCTTTACAGGAAGAAGAGATTGATGCCGTTCGCTGGATGACACCGGAAGAAATCACGGCACGTTGCGATGAATTCACGCCGGATTCCCTGAAGGCATTGTCCCTGTGGATGACGCGTAACAACGAAAAAGAACACGGTAAACCGCTGACGCGCGAACCGTCTGCGTTAGCTCCGGAAAGCGAGCACAATGAAGACAGCGCGCACTCTGAAGGTGACGCCGAGTAAGGCAGCCGGCGGGCGATGTTAAGTCGTCCGCCACTTTTCTAGCAACTGTCCCGCTTACACAATGACGATGCGATCGTCACTTCTTCCCACTCTTCGTCATTAATCCTCGCCAGCAGTGCCTGCGCGGCGCGTATCCCAATTTCTTTGTGCGGAATGGCAATCGTGGTCAGCGGCGGCTGGCAGACTTTGCTCACATCTGCGTTACCAAATCCGACAACGGCCAGATCGTCCGGCACTTTGATGCGACGGCGCTGACATTCGTACAGTGCGCCGCAGGCCAGATCGTCGGAAACACACACCAGTGCGTCAATTTCCGGCCAGGCGAGCAGAAATTCCGGCAACTGTTGTGCGCCGGTTGAGAAGCAGGCCGGTTCGGCGGCGTTAATCACGCGGTGCGGCGACATGTGCGCCCTGAGCATCGCTTTACGCCAGCCTTGCAGGTGTTGCTGGAAAATCCATTGTTCCTGATTGGCACACAGCATGCCGATGTTCTGATACCCCTTTGCCACCACGGTTTGCGTGAGCTGGAACATGGCTTCGACGTAATCAATCCCAATGTTCATGTCTATCGGGGAGTCGGTCAGCGCACCAATTTCAAGAACCGGAATGGCCAGATTATCCAGCCACTGGCGCACGTTGGTGGAGTGTTCGACGGACAGCAAAATGGCGGCCGCCAGATTATAAGAGAGCAGGGTTTCCAGCAGCTTTTCCTCACGCTCGATCCGGTGCTGAGACTCGGCGAGCATGATCTGATATCCGGCAGGTTGAAGTACTTTTTGCAGACCGGCGAACATCTCGGCGCAACCGGATTCAGAAAGGCTTGGCACAATCATCGCAATAGTATTGGAGGACGCGGAGGCCAGCGAACTGGCGGCCTGATTGGGCAGATATCCCAGCTGACTGACCGCTTCCTCAATCTTTTCCCGCAGCTTATCGGAGACCTGTTCCGGCGTTCGCAGCGCGCGGGAAACGGTCATGCTTCCCACGCCCGCAAGCTGCGCGACATCGGCCAGCGTCACTCTTCCGGTACTGCGTCTTTTTTTGTTAATGGACATTCACGATCCTGACTGCGCATCTTGCGCACAAATTATACCCGCAGGCATAGCGAAAAAAACAGGCCGCAGCAGGACCGGTATCGAACAGGAACCACGGCAGAATTCGGTAAATTATCGGCAATTTCCAGACAAAGTATACCGTTATTTGTACGGCCAGCGGGCTGATGGTTCCGCGACGGGACTATTTTTGATAGCGCTATCACAGATCTCAATGATAGAAGTTTGGTAGCGCTATCTTTGTGAGTTGTATCACAGATGTTAACGCTACCGCTGAAGTAGAGTCTGGATCGTTGGTGGTGTCTGGGGGAAATTCGACCTGCCATCTTAAAAAAATAAACCGGAGCCATAACTATGCTGAATGATTGGCTGACTTCTGAGAGGATTCAGATCAGAACAGATATCACAGACTGGCGTGAGGCCGTGGAAGTGAGCGCTGAACCGTTGCTGAAAGAGGGGACGATTACCCCCGACTATCTGACGGCAATTTTTGCTCAGCGTGAAAAACTGGGCCCGTATTTTGTTCTGGCACCCGGCATTGCGATGCCACATGCCAGGCCGGAAGAGGGCGCTAACGGATTAGGATTGTCTTTACTGACATTGCCGCACGGGGTGAAATTTAATTCGGAAGATAACGACCCGGTGTATACGGTCGTGATGTTATCTGCACCCGATAAGCACCGTCATATTGAGCTTATTTCCGAACTGGCGGAATTGTTCTCCAGCGAAGAAGATATGCAGAAAATATTCCGGGCCAAAGCCATAGATGAAATACAGGAAGTCATCGCCCGTTATTAATTTAGGTTAAGTGTTGTTTCGCTTATTAACAGGCTGACGATTTCATTCTCAGAAAAATAGTGTTTTTCATATGCATTATCCTGCGTAGCGGATACGTGTACCTTACGCCTTTCAAAACAGATAAAAATCAGGTGAATTTATGAAGATTATGGCGATTTGCGGTTCCGGTTTAGGCAGCAGCTTTATGGTTGAAATGAATATCAAGAAAGTCCTGAAGAAATTAAACATCCAGGCCGATGTTCAGCACTCCGATCTGTCATCCGCTATCCCGGGTGAAGCGGATCTGTTTGTCATGGCGAAGGACATTGCCGCCAGCGCCAGTATTCCGGAAAACCAGCTCGTGGTCATTACGAATATTATTGATATTAATGAACTTGAAACTAAACTGATTGCGCATTTTGAAAAACACCCAATATCCTGATTGGCACTGAAAATACCTGACTAATAAAATTAATATTTCCCCTAAATAATTCGAATGGCAGGAAGGCGGCAAGTGAAGGAATCCCGATGAGCTTACTACTGTAAGTGATTCGAGTGAGTGAACGCAGTCAACGCATCTGCAGTTCGAAGTATGACGGGGAATAACGAGGTTGATATGTTTATCCAAGAGACGCTCAAGTTTGTGGTTGATATATTAAAAGTGCCTTCTGTGCTGGTCGGGCTTATTGCATTAATTGGCCTGGTTGCGCAAAAGAAAAACTTTTCAGATGTCGTCAAGGGAACCGTTAAAACAATACTGGGCTTTTTAGTATTGGCCGGCGGTGCGACCGTATTAGTGGGCGCATTAAATCCACTCGGCGGCATGTTTGAACACGCTTTTAATATCCAGGGTATTATTCCAAACAACGAAGCCATTGTTTCCATCGCACTTGAGAAGTTTGGTGCGCCGACGGCCTTAATTATGGCGTTCGGTATGGTGGCAAACCTGGTTGTGGCGCGCTTTACCCGTCTGAAATATGTGTTTCTGACCGGACATCACACATTTTACATGGCCTGTATGATCAGCGTTATCCTGACCGTTGCCGGTTTTGAAGGAGTTGCACTGGTCTTCACCGGTTCCCTGACGCTGGGTCTGATCATGGCGTTCTTCCCGGCACTGGCGCAGCGTTATATGCGCAAAATCACCGGCAGCGACGATGTGGCATTCGGCCATTTCGGCACCATCGGTTATGTGTTATCGGGCTGGATCGGCAGCAAAGTCGGGAAGGGTTCACGCTCAACCGAAGAAATGAACCTGCCTAAAAATCTCAGCTTCCTGCGCGACAGCTCAATTTCCATCTCGCTGACCATGATCATCATTTACCTGATTATGGCGGTATTTGCCGGGCAGATTTTCGTCGAGCAAACCTACAGCGCAGGCCAGAACTATCTGGTGTACTCCATCATCATGGCGATTACCTTTGCGGCTGGTGTGTTCATCATCCTGCAAGGTGTGCGCCTGATTCTGGCGGAAATCGTTCCGGCGTTCGTCGGCTTCTCCGAAAAACTGGTCCCGAATGCCCGCCCGGCGCTGGATTGCCCGGTTGTGTATCCGTACGCCCCGAATGCCGTGCTGATTGGTTTTCTGTTCAGTTTCCTCGGCGGTCTGGTCGGTCTGTTCCTGTTAGGCCAGATGCATCTGGTGCTGATCCTGCCGGGCGTCGTACCGCACTTCTTCACCGGTGCAACGGCGGGCGTGTTTGGTAACGCAACCGGTGGTCGCCGCGGCGCGATGGTCGGTGCATTTGCCAACGGCGTGCTGATTACTTTCCTGCCTGTTCTGCTGTTACCGGTGCTTGGCGCGCTGGGCTTTGCCAACGCGACCTTCTCTGATGCGGACTTCGGTGTTATCGGCATTCTGCTGGGTAATCTGGCCCGCTTCATGTCGAAGGAAGGCATCATGGCGCTGATTGTCGGCATCTTCGCGGTACTGGTTGCCTGGAACTATCTCGGCAAAAAACCGGTGGCTGATAAAGAAGTCACTGAGAAGTAATTCCCTGCATCAATACGTTTCTTAAATCCATCCGGGAAACACTGTCCTGCCTGTTAGCAATAACAGGCCAGGATAAGTGCTCACTAAAATAAGGACCCATCAAGATGAAAGATGTCCAGGAGGTTCGTGAACTGGCCCGCCATATCCGCATCGAGACGCTGAAAATGCTGACCGGTCTGGGGTTCGGGCACTATGGCGGCAGTATGTCAGTGGTGGAAACGCTGGCCGTTTTGTACGGTGATGTGATGCGTATCGACCCGGATAAACCGGACTGGCAGGAGCGCGATTATTTCGTGCTTTCCAAAGGCCACGCTGGCCCGGCTTTGTACGCCACGCTGGCGCTGAAAGGTTATTTCCCGGTCAGTGAGTTGCAAACGCTGAACCAAAACGGCACCCGTTTGCCGAGTCATCCGGATCGTCTGCGCACCACGGGTGTGGATGCCACAACCGGATCACTCGGGCAGGGCGTTTCCATCGCGGCGGGCATGGCGCTTTCCCATAAGCTGGCAGGCCGTTCCAACCGCGTTTTCTGCATCCTTGGCGATGGCGAACTCAATGAAGGACAGTGCTGGGAAGCCTTCCAGTTCATCGCTCACCACAATCTGCACAACCTGACGCTGTTCATTGATTACAACAAACAGCAACTCGATGGCACGCTGGACGAAGTGATTAAGCCGTTTGATCTGGCAGGAAAATTCAGCGCATTTGGATTTGATGTTCAGACCATTAAAGGTGATGACGTGGTGGCTATCAGTGAAGCCGTTACGCCGATTCGCCATGCAGAACAGCGTCCGCTGGTGGTGATCCTCGACAGCATAAAAGGGCAGGGCGTGAAGTATCTTGAGCAACTGGCGAACTCCCATCACCTGCGCTTAACGCCTGATGTAAAACTGGAAATTGAAAACGCTATTGCTGAGCTGGAGGCCGCCCATGTTTGAAGTCACGCTGGAATTGCAGAAAGATGCGGTTGAGATGCGTAAAGTCTATGCCAATACCGTGCGCGAGAAGATTGTCGAGAACACACCGATTATCGCGCTGGAAGCGGATCTGATGAGCTCGATGGCAATGGACGGCGTGCATAAAGACCACCCGGAACACGTGATTAACTGCGGCATCATGGAAGCCAACGTGATTGGCGTTGCGGCCGGTTTATCGCTGACCGGACGCGTGCCGTTTGTGCATACGTTTACCGCTTTTGCCAGCCGCCGCTGTTTCGACCAGTTGTTTATGTCGCTGGATTACCAGAAGAATAACGTCAAAATCATCGCCTCGGATGCGGGCGTCAGCGCCTGCCACAACGGCGGCACGCATATGTCTTTTGAAGATATGGGCATTGTGCGCGGGCTGGCAAGCTCGGTGGTGATGGAAGTGACCGACGCGGTGATGTTCCGCAATATCCTGTTGCAGCTGATGGATCTGAAAGGTTTTTACTGGGTGCGGACTATTCGCAAACAGGCCACGCAGGTTTACAAGGAAGGTTCGACATTCACCATTGGTAAGGCAAATCTGCTGCGCGACGGCAGCGATGTAACGCTGATTGCCAACGGTATTATGGTGGCGGAAGCGCTGAAGGCGGCAGAAATGCTGGAGCGCGAAGGTGTCAGCGCCGCGGTGATCGACATGTTTACACTCAAACCTATCGATAAAGACATCATCATTAAGTACGCCGCGAAAACGGGCAAAATCGTGACCTGTGAGAACCACAGTATTCATAACGGTCTGGGATCGGCGGTAGCCGAAGTGCTGGTAGAGAATCACCCTGTACCGATGCGCCGTGTCAGCGTGAAAGAGCGTTACGGTCAGGTGGGAACACAGGAATTTTTACAGCAGGAATATGGCCTGACGGCGGAACATATTCTGGAAGCCGCAAAAGCGTTGCTGTAATTTCCTTTGTGCCAAAAAAAACGCCGGTCATCAAGACCGGCGTTTTGCGTTCAGAGGGTCTGGCTTATTTAGCCGGAACCGCCGCTTCTGCCTGAGCAGACTGAATCGCAGTCAGGGCAACAGTGTAGACGATATCGTCAACCAGTGCGCCACGGGACAGGTCGTTAACCGGTTTGCGCATACCCTGCAACATCGGCCCGATTGAGACCAGATCCGCAGAACGCTGAACCGCTTTATAAGTTGTGTTACCGGTGTTCAGATCAGGGAAGATGAACACGGTAGCTTTACCTGCAACCGGTGAGTTTGGTGCTTTGGATTTCGCTACGTCAGCCATGATAGCGGCGTCGTATTGCAGCGGGCCATCGATGATCAGGTCAGGACGTTTTTCCTGCGCCAGACGGGTCGCTTCACGCACTTTCTCAACGTCGCTGCCTGCACCGGAGTTGCCGGTGGAGTAGGAGATCATCGCAACGCGCGGCTCGATACCGAATGCAGCCGCGGAATCCGCAGACTGGATTGCGATTTCTGACAGCTGTTCAGCTGTTGGATCCGGGTTGATCGCGCAGTCACCGTAAACCAGAACCTGGTCAGGCAACAGCATGAAGAACACGGAAGAAACCAGTGAGCTGCCCGGTGCAGTTTTGATCAGCTGTAGCGGTGGACGGATGGTGTTTGCGGTGGTGTGGACAGCACCGGAAACCAGGCCGTCAACGTTACCCTGTTCGAGCATCAGTGTGCCCAGAACCACATTGTCTTCCAGCTGTTCGCGGGCAACCACTTCGGTCATGCCTTTGCTTTTACGCAGCTCAACCAGACGGGCAACGTATTCTTCACGTACAGCAACCGGATCAACAATTTCGATGCCTTTACCCAGCGTCACGCCCTGAGCGGCTGCAACGCGTTTGATCTCGTCAGGGTTACCCAACAGAACGCATTCCGCGATACCGCGTTCAGCACACAGCGCTGCGGCTTTCACGGTACGTGGCTCGTCGCCTTCTGGCAGAACGATACGTTTGCCGGCTTTGCGGGCCAGTTCGGTCAGCTGATAACGGAAGGCCGGAGGAGACAGACGACGTGAACGCTCGGAGTGCGCGCTCAGGGAGTTAATCCAGTCAGCGTTGATGTGAGAAGCCACGTATTGTTGCAGTTTCTCAACGCGCTGATGGTCGTCTGCAGGCACTTCCAGATTGAAGCTTTGCAGGCTCAGGGACGTCTGCCAGGTGTTGGTGTCTACCATGAAGACCGGCAGGCCAGTCTGGAAAGCACGTTCGCACAGCTGGTTGATGCGGTCATCAATTTCATAACCGCCGGTCAGCAGGATTGCGCCAATCTCAACGCCGTTCATCGCGGCCAGACAGGCTGAAACCAGCACATCAGGACGGTCTGCGGAAGTCACCAGCAGTGAACCCGGACGGAAATGTTCCAGCATATGAGGAATGCTGCGTGCGCAGAAAGTCACGGATTTTACGCGGCGGGTTTTGACATCACCTTCGTTGATGATGCGGGCATTCAGGTGTTTCGCCATGTCGATTGCGCGGGTGGCAATCAGCTCGAAGCTCCACGGAATGCAACCCAGAACCGGCAGCGGGCTGTTGGCAAACAGCTGAGTCGGGTCAACGTTGGCAACGCTGGCTTTGGTGGAATCATCAAAGATTTCAGACAGGTCAGGCCGTGTACGACCCTGATCGTCAACCGGTGCGTTCAGTTTGTTGATGATAACGCCGGTGATGTTTTTGTTTTTGCTGCCGCCGAAGCTGCTGCGCGCCAGTTCGATGCGCTCTTTCAGCTGTGCCGGAGAATCGTTACCCAGCGCCAGAACGAAGACGATTTCTGCGTTCAGGGTTTTGGCGATTTCATAGTTCAGGGCATTCGCGAACTGGTGCTTACGCGTAGGCACCAGGCCTTCAACCAGAACGACTTCAGCGTCTTTGGTGTTTTCGTGGTAACGCGCGATGATTTCTTCCATCAGCACGTCTTGCTGGTTTGAACTCAGCAAGGTTTCAACGTGGCTCATTTTCAGCGGTTCCGCTGCGGTCACGGTGGAGTTAGCACGAATGATGGTGGTGGTCTGGTCTGGTGCATCACCGCCGGTGCGCGGTTGCGCGATAGGCTTGAAGATGCTCAGGCTGACGCCTTTTTGTTCCATTGCACGGATCACACCCAGGCTGACGCTGGTCAGACCTACGCTGGTGCCTGTTGGGATCAACATAATTGTACGGGACACGGCTAAACCTCTTTGACGGTTGCCAGGCAAGAACATTCGCAGGTTTGTGCAGAGGGGATAATGATCAGCATAAGCGCGATGATTATCCTGCGCGGTGCGTCCAAACGGGCGGCGTTTGCCTTTGATGATAGTAGAAAAATGACTGCCAGCTTGCGCTGGCAGTTTAGGGTCGTTTTATGCGGTCAGGCGCGCGGCGTCTTGTGCAATGACCAGCTCTTCATTGGTTGGGATAACCAGAGCGGTACGGGTGCCTTCTTTGTTGATAGCACCGGATTTGCCAAAGCGTGCAGCCAGGTTGCGCTCGTGGTCAACTTCAAAGCCCAGCAGAGCCAGTTTGTCCAGAGACAGTTCGCGAACCATTGCCGCATTTTCGCCGATACCACCGGTGAACACGATAGCGTCCAGACGGCCTTCCATCAGTGAAGTATACGCACCGATGTATTTCGCCAGACGGTGGCAGAACACGTCCATTGCACGTTTAGCGTCAGCTTTGGTGGCGTAGTTATCTTCAACATAACGGCAGTCGCTGGTGACTTCAGTCAGGCCCAGCAGGCCGGATTCTTTGGTCAGCATTTTGTTGATTTGATCAACGCTCATGCCCAGAGAATCATGCAGGTGGAAGATGATTGCCGGGTCGATGTCACCGCTGCGGGTACCCATGACCAGGCCTTCCAGCGGGGTCAGACCCATAGAAGTATCAACGCATTTACCGTTACGGATTGCGCTGACAGAACCGCCGTTACCCAGGTGGCAAGTGATCAGGTTCACTTCTTCCACTGGTTTGTTCAGCATTTTCGCGGCTTCCTGAGTCACATAGAAGTGGCTGGTGCCGTGTGCGCCGTAACGACGGATGTGGTGATCTTTATACAGGCTGTACGGCAGCGCGTAGAGGTAAGATTCTTCAGGCATGGTCTGATGGAACGCGGTGTCGAAGACAGCAACGTTTTTGTCAGCCAGTTTAGGGAAAGATTTCAGTGCTTCATCGATACCGATCAGGTGAGCCGGGTTATGCAGCGGTGCAAACGGGATAGATTCTTTGATACCTTCGATCACCGCGTCGTTGATCAGCATGGATTTAGTCAGCTTCTCGCCGCCATGAACGATGCGGTGGCCGATTGCTACCAGCTCAGCAGACAGTTCAGGTTTTTTGCTCAGAATATTGTTAACGATGAATTTCAGCGCTTCGCTGTGTGCGGCACCCGCACCTAAAGCGGCTTCTTCTTTGCCACCGTCCATTTTCCACTTAATGCGTGCTTCTGGCAGATGGAAACATTCGGCTAAACCTGAAATGTGTTCTTCACCGTTTGCTGCATCAATGATGGCAAACTTAAGGGAAGAACTACCACAGTTAAGAACCAGTACAAGCTTACTCGACATGGAAGTACCTATTTATTGTTGGTGCTGTTTAAAAAAAACAATACACGTGGTTAATAAATCGTCAGTCTGACATCAAGCGTAGCGCATAATGGCGGTGACAATTATGATTAACATCATGCCAGAGAGCCATAACAGGCATGACGATGAAAAAGCTGAAGAATCGCGGGGAACAGATTTTTTAATCTCCCGGATAACGGTGAAACGTCCGTCTTGCAGACGAAAACGTTCCTGTTATGCTTCTTCAGAATGTTGCTAATAAGTAAAAACACTAACAAAAAATACAATAACTAATTACAAAACCACCCGACGCAAGGCACTATGCTTAATGTAGGGAGAAAACATTGCAATTTCGCGTTTCCGCCCCAACTTTATATTAACCTTGTCGGCTGAGAGGTATGCAAGGCTGCGATAGAATACCGACAGGTGCCAGCAAAAACAAAATATATTTTATCGTGGTAAACTCCAGTTTGTGTTTTACAAATATTTTTTAAATTTTATACGTGAAGTTGAGGTGCATCTATGACGAGTAAGCCAACAGGCTCCGTAGGCTGGTTCCAGGTTTTCCAGCGCGGGCAGCACTACATGAAGACATGGCCGTCAGATAAGCGTCTGGCTCCGGTATTCCCTGAGAACCGGATTTCCAGTGCCACCCGATTTGCTGTACGCGTTATGCCCGCCGTGGCCGTTTTCACGCTGAGCTGGCAAATTGCCATGGGCGGACAACTGGGCCCGGCCGTGGCGACCGCTATTTTTGCCTGTAGCCTGCCGATGCAAGGGTTGTGGTGGCTTGGCCGTCGTTCCCTGACGCCGCTGCCGCCGACGCTGATGAGCTGGTTCCACGATGTGCGCAATAAACTTGTCGAAGCCGGGCAGGCATTAGCCCCGATTGAAGGCACGCCGACGTATCAGTCGCTGGCCGATGTACTCAAGCGGGCTTTCAAGCAGCTTGATAAAACCTTTTTAGACGATCTGTAATTCTGCCCGTCCCGTCATTAACATCGTTTACGCCGCATTTTGACCGGAGGAACGTCTCCTCCGGTGATTATTTCAGATGAGATCCAGACCCAAATCAAAGAATGGCGTGCTTGCGATTTCGCAGAACTTTGCGCTATGCCATGCTTTGCTCATTATGCAGACATGAGGATTTTCACGATGGAAATGACGAACGCTCAACGCCTGATTTTGTCGAATCAATATAAAATGATGACCATGCTGGACCCCGATAACGCGGAGCGTTATCGCCGGTTACAAACGGTGATCGAACGTGGTTTTGGTTTGCAAATGCGCGAGCTGGACAGGGACTTTGGCGAATTGCCGGAAGAAACCTGCCGCACCGTAATTAACATTATGGAAATGCATCATGCGATGCAGGTTTCATGGACTAACCTGAAAGACACTCAGGATTTGGATCGCCGCCGTATTGATTTCCTCGGTTTTGATGCTGCAACAGAATCCCGCTATTTAAGCTATGTCCGCTTTATGGTGAACACCGAAGGACGTTACACTGATTTTGATGCGGGGACGCACGGCTTTAACGCACAGACCAAAATGTGGGATAAATACCAGCGCATGCTGGCCGTCTGGCAATCTTGTCCTCGTCAGTACCATTTGAGCGCCGTCGAGATAGCGCAAATCATAAATGCCTAAATTGAGATAACTAAAGAGGAATTGCCTGTGGAGTGCAAAGGTTTCTTGTTCGACCTTGATGGAACGTTAGTGGATTCACTGCCCGCCGTAGAACGCTCCTGGATTAACTGGGCACTCAGTTGGGGGGCCAACCCGCAGGATGTTCTGGCCTTTATTCATGGCAAACAGGCAATCACTTCTTTACGTCATTTCATGGAAGGCGCAAGCGAAGAAAAGATTCAGGAAGAGTTCGATAAACTGGAAAAGATCGAAGCCACTGATACTGAAGGTGTTACGGCGCTGCCGGGCGCTCATCTTATTCTGAGTGAACTCAACCGCATGAACATTCCGTGGGCGATTGTGACCTCGGGTTCCATGCCGGTGGCCAGTGCGCGTCATAAAGCCGCGAATTTGCCTGAGCCGGAAGTGTTCATCACCGCAGAACAGGTTAAACACGGCAAGCCTAAGCCGGATGCTTATCTGCTGGGTGCAGAACGTCTTGGGCTGGCGCCGGAAGATTGTGTCGTGGTGGAAGATGCCGCGGCGGGCGTAATGGCCGGTCTTGCGGCCGGTTGCAAAGTGATTGCGGTTAACGCGCCGTCTGACACACCGGGAATCGAAGATGTAGATTTCGATCTTTCCTCGCTGAAAGATTTACTGCTTAATCCTTCCGATAACGGCGTGACCGTCAGCCTGCGCTAAGCGCATAAAAAGTACAATTAACGCCTTTTAATTGATATAAACCCCGCAGCAGCGGGGTTTTTTTATGCCATCCTAATATCCGTCATACTTCAAACTGCCTCTGCGTTGGCCGCCTTCACAAATCCCGGTCACTTACTCTTGTAAGCTCCCGGGATTTATTCCGTTGCCGCCTTGATGCAATTTGAATTATTTGGGGTATTCACTGAGTTTATGCCTGCCATCTCAACGCAAAAGGAGTTTGTTTTGACCGGTGAATTAATCTGGGTAGTGATACTGCTTGTGATCGCCATGGTGTTGTTCGCGCGCAATACGCTGCGGATGGATATCGTGGCGTTACTTGTCATCATTGCTTTCGTGCTGAGCGGAACGCTGACCATCAATGAAGCGCTGGCCGGATTCAGCGACCCGAACGTGATTCTGATTGCCGCACTGTTTGTTGTCGGGCACGGGCTGGTCAGAACCGGCGTGGCTTATCAGGTGGGCGACTGGCTGATGAAAGTCGCGGGTAACAGCGAAACCCGTATGCTGGTTTTACTGATGCTGACCGTCGCCGGGCTGGGCGCGTTTATGAGTTCGACCGGCGTAGTGGCGATTTTCATCCCCGTTGTTATCAGCGTTTCTGCCCGCATGAAAACGTCTCCCGCCCGCCTGATGATGCCACTGAGTTTTGCCGGGCTTATCAGCGGGATGATGACGCTGGTCGCCACGCCACCCAATATGGTGGTTAACAGCGAATTACTCCGTGAAGGGTTTGACGGTTTTGGTTTCTTCGGCGTGACGCCGGTGGGGCTGGTCGTGCTGGTAATGGGCGTAGGATATATGCTGCTTGCCCGCCGCTGGCTGTCTTCCGATGACGCCTTACAGGATAAACAGCGCTGGAAGCGTCGTACTTTTCGTGATCTTATCCGCGATTACCACCTGACCGGCCGTGCGCGGCGGATGACGGTACGTCCCGGATCTCCGCTGGTCGGCCGCACGCTGGACGACTTGCATCTGCGTTCCCGCTATGGCGCAAACGTGGTGGGTATTGAACGCTGGCGCAAATTTCGTCGTGTGATGGTCAGTGCAACCGGGAACACCGAGCTGTGTGCCCGCGATGTGCTGCTGCTGGATATGGCTGATCCTGATGTTTCTGTCCGCCAGTTTTGTACCGATGAAATGCTTGAGCCGATGGTTTTACGCGGTGAGTATTTTTCCGAGCAGTCACGGGATGTCGGAATGGCGGAAGTGTCGCTGATCCCAGACTCCGAGCTGCTAGGTAAAACGTTGCGCGACGTGGCGTTCCGCTCAACTTACGGCCTGAACGTGGTCGGCATTCGCCGGCAGGGAGAAGCGCTCGACGGCAAGCTGGTTGATGAAGTTTTACTGCTGGGCGATATGTTGCTGGTGATTGGCGACTGGAAACTCATCCGCCAGCTACAACAGCAGATGCATGATTTCATTGTGCTGAATCTGCCCGCAGAAGTGGATGAAGTCGCGCCCGCACTCAGCCAGGCCCCCCATGCGCTGTTTTGCCTGGCGCTGATGGTCGCGTTAATGCTTACCGACGACGTGCCGAATGCCATCGCGGCCATTATTGCCTGCATGCTGATGGGCAAGTTCCGCTGCATCACGATGGAAGGCGCGTATAAAGCCATTCACTGGCCGAGTCTGCTGCTGATCGTCGGGATGATGCCTTTCGCGCTGGCACTGCAAAAAACCGGCGGCGTGGCGCTGATTGTGAAAGGCCTGATGGAAGTGAGCGGAGGATACGGCCCGTACATGATGCTGCTGAGTTTGTTTGTGCTCTGCGCCGGTATCGGGTTATTTATTTCCAATACTGCAACGGCCGTACTGATGGCGCCGATCGCCATTGCGGCGGCGCATCAGATGGGCGTTTCGCCTTACCCGTTTACCATGATTATCGCGATTGCGGCCTCGGCGGCGTTCATGACGCCGGTTTCATCACCGGTGAATACGCTGGTGATGGTGCCCGGCAACTACAAGTTTGGCGATTTCATCCGTATCGGCGTGCCTTTTACGCTGCTGGTGATGGTCGTCAGCATTTTTCTGGTGCCAGTACTTTTCCCGTTCTGACGCACAGCAGGCGATCAGAGCGGAGAATCGAGGCTGATTTCATCCAGTGACAGACTGAAGCTTGGGATAAAGACTTCCATGAAGTAGTCCATTTCCGGGCTTTTTCTGTCAGCCAGCGTCTTTTCCAGACGCGCTTTTGCCAGCGTAAATTCGTTATTACCCGCCGACAATTCTTCCAGACATTTCAGGTACGCGCACAAGGCATCGGCCTGTTTTACCGTCAGTTTTTCATCTTCCGTATAGTAGTGTTCGTCAATCAGCGGACGGAAATCCTCCTGCAATTCTTTCGGCAGCATTTCAATCAGTTTTTGCTGAGCAATTTTCTCGATCTTTTTGTATTCATGGGCAATTTGCGGATTGTAATACTTGATAGGCGTCGGCATATCGCCGGTCAGCACCTCGCTGGCGTCGTGATACATCGCCAGAAGGGCGACGCGTTCTGCGCTCAGATTGCCGTTAAATTTACGATTTTTGATCACGGCCAGGGCATGAGCCACGAAGGCGACCTGGAGGCTGTGTTCGGACACATTCTCGGTGCGGACGTTGCGCATCAGTGGCCAGCGGCTGATCAGTTTAAGACGGGAAAGGTGGGCGAAAAAATGGCTTTGACTCATAGCACTCTCGATAACAACGGTGAATGAGAGTCCATTGTGAGCAGTGCGAAACCGTTATGCAAATGCGGAAATGCGCAGAAAGAAAAAAGGGCGCAGATGTCTGCGCCCTGATCATTACTGACGGTAGGTTTCGAGGAAACGACCGAACTTGTTCACTGCCATTTCCAGTTCGTCTACGCGCGGGAGCGTCACGATACGGACGTGGTCAGGATAAGGCCAGTTAAAGGCGGAGCCCTGAACCAGCAGGACTTTTTGCTGTAACAGCAAATCGAGCACCATTTTCTGGTCATCCTGAATATTGAAACGCTTGGCATCGATTCGCGGGAACATATACAGCGCGCCTTTCGGCTTCACGCAGGACACGCCCGGGATCTGATTAATCAGTTCCCACGCGCGGTCACGCTGTTCGACCAGGCGCCCGCCCGGCTGAATGAATTCGCTGATACTCTGGTAACCGCCCAGCGCTGTCTGAATGGCGTGCTGCATCGGAACGTTGGCGCACAAACGCATCGAGGCCAGCATTTCCAGACCTTCTATATAGCCTTTGGCGTGCTTTTTCGGGCCGTTCAGTACCATCCAGCCCTGACGGAACCCGGCAACGCGGTAGGTTTTTGACAGACCATTGAAGGTTACGGTCAGAAGATCCGGCGCCAGCGACGCAATGGAAATGTGCTGAGCCTCGTCGTACAGGATCTTGTCGTAGATTTCGTCGGCAAAGATGATCAGATTGTGTTCACGCGCAATCTCGACGATCTGCATCAGCAATTCCTTGCTGTACACCGCGCCGGTTGGATTGTTCGGGTTGATGATCACAATGCCACGGGTGCGCGGCGTGATTTTGTCACGAATATCGGCGATATCCGGGAACCAGTCAGCGCCTTCATCACACAGGTAATGCACCGCATTACCGCCAGACAGGGAAACTGCGGCGGTCCACAACGGATAATCGGGCGCAGGCACCAGCATTTCATCGCCCGTGTTCAGCAATGCCTGCATTGACTGAACGATGAGCTCAGAAACACCGTTACCGATGTAAATGTCTTCAACAGTGATATCGCGCATATCGCGCGCCTGATAGTGCTGCATGATCGCTTTACGTGCAGAAAACAGGCCTTTTGAATCACAGTAGCCCTGTGAAGTCGGCAAATTGCGGATTACGTCGATCAGGATTTCATCCGGCGCGTCGAAACCGAACGGGGCAGGGTTGCCGATGTTCAGTTTGAGGACTTTGTTGCCTTCTTCTTCAAGACGTTTTGCTTCTTTGAGCACCGGGCCGCGAATGTCATAACAGACGTTGTCCAGTTTGTGGGATTTTTCAATCGGGGACATGTAAATAGGAGCCTTTTGCAGTAAAGCCTGTTCTTCCCTGGCGCCAGGCGACCGTAGAACAGTGCGAAGGGGTCAATTTACTCCCCCGGAGCGGGTGTGAGAAGGGCTGTGCACCGTTTTGGTGAAAAACAGCAGTAATGCGGCCGGAGGTGGTTCTTTCCCATGCCTTACAGGACACTAAATGGTTTTTAATTCTTATGATTGGCTTTTATGTGATTTTTTATTTTGTAAATGGTGGTTTTATAACCGGTAATTTCACTGTTTTTGCTGCACTACGATCGCCGTTCCGGTTTTGCGGCTGTGTTCTTTTTGGGCAGAACATCATGAAAACTTACCAAAGCTCGACAAATTCTGAAAAAAAATCGTGTGCGGATGATAAACAAGGAAAAATGTTTGATGAGAATTAGTTTTATTTATCTAATGATTAATAGTGAGTGCTGGATAAATGATCATGTCGGGGCAATATCTGAAACCTATTCTTTTTTGAATAAGTGAATGCTTTACTGGCATATATATAATAAAAATCACTATAAACAAAATTTGATGAAACAAGAAAAATCTTAATGATCATTTAACTAATGACCAGTGGCATTAAATGGTTATTCGTTTGAGCCAATGAATTTAATGGGTTATATTTCCATGCGTTACTTTTATTAGTTAATTTAGCTTATGTTTCTTCTCCGGCAGATTGGCGATTGTCAGGGTTTTGTCAGCAGCAGGCCAGTATGTAAGGCATGTGGAAGGGTTTCACGGGACGGACTATATTAATTAAGACGCTCTAATCATTCCTGCTTTGTGCGGAATTACTGTGCGTGCTTTTAATGGTTCGATGCTCACAAAGTGGAAAACTTTCGTGCACAAATATTTCTCATTTTCACTTATCAAATGAGTGAGTATCAGCCATATCTGGTATTCTGCTTTTTGCGGGTACTTTGACGCACCATCAGGGTAGCTTGTTATTAGATTCTATAAAGTGAAGAAAAACTATGACAATAGCAAATCGTCCAATCCTCAATCTCGACCTTGACCTGTTGAGGACATTTGTCGCTGTTGCCGATTTAAATACGTTCGCTGCGGCCGCTGCTGCCGTGTGTCGTACTCAGTCGGCGGTCAGCCAACAAATGCAACGTCTAGAACAACTCGTTGGAAAAGAACTGTTTGCCAGACATGGACGCAATAAATTATTAACTGAACACGGTATTCAGTTATTGGGGTACGCACGAAAAATTCTTCGTTTTAACGACGAAGCGTGCACCTCTTTGATGTACAGCAACGTCCAGGGCGGGATAACGATTGGTGCGTCAGACGATACGGCTGACACCATCTTACCTTTCCTGCTCAGCCGCGTGACTTCGGTATATCCAAAGTTGTCTATTGATGTCCGCGTGAAACGCAGCCCGTTTATGTTGTCGATGCTGGAAAGTGAGGAAGTCGATTTGGCCATCACGACGATGACCAACACCGATCATCCGCATATCGTCCTGCGAACTTCGCCAACATTATGGTATTGCTCGGCTGATTTCGCCTATCCGTCAGGGGACAGTGTGCCGCTGGTGGTGCTGGATGAACCCAGCCCGTATCGCATGATGGCGATAGAGCATCTCAACCAGGCGGGGATCCCGTGGCGTATTGCGTATGTGGCATCAACATTGTCTGCTATTCGTGCTGCGGTTCGCGCCGGTTTGGGCGTGACAGCGCGGCCGATTGAAATGATGAGCCCTGAACTGCGTGTTTTGGGTGAGCAGGATGGTCTGCCACGCTTGCCGGATACTCAGTACGTGCTGTACAAAAACGCCCGTTGCGAAAATGAACTGGCGATGGCGATTTTCAACGCTGTTGAGCAAGGGAATGATCCTTATTCTCTCAGTGCCTATGGTCCGCGTCCGGTTGTGGATGACGATCATGAGTTCCTGGCAGACTCTCAAAGTTAAAAATAACCCCGGCTTTACCTTCCGCCTCCGATCATCGGGGCGGGGGTAAAGGTTTCTACCTCTTTAGGGGTGTAAAAGTTGTGTTTTTATCGGTTTACTTTAATAACTCCATCCAAACCTGATTTTTTCTGCATTAACCCCTTTCCTTTCCCGCTACGACTGTCATTCCCGTTGACTATCACTTCACTAAATGACGCAAAATCCTGAATTTTTTTAGGTTAAAAAAATGCATCAAATTTTTCCGCAAATCGCTTGTCGTTTTTTGAAAATCAACAAAACTTGTTAAATGTGTGGCCATTTCTGTCTCAAAATTGACAGAACTCTGACATGGATCAAAAAAATACCCCTATTAAGAGAGTGGAAGAGCCGACTATTCCTGCGACAATAGGAAAGCCCGAAAGATGTAATAACTCCCATCCCAGGCCCATGCTTTATCACGGTATTTAACTGACACGATTTAGCTTAAGTACCGTCGCATGATATGTTAATTAAATGCTAAGCATGTAAACTAATGTGGAGATACTTTTGTCAAAGTTGACAAAAGGTTATAGAAAAGGGTAAAAAGCCCACAACAAATCACTGGCTTAATGCCTTGTTGAGCCGTGAACTGTGTGGTTATTAATCCTTCCCTTGAATCGATGTGGTACGCAAACTGCCGACCCTAAGAGCAGATGCCAAAGTGCCACTTTTGATGAGTAAGCAATGAGTATGTCAACAGCCACTGAAGTCATCGCTCAACATTGGGCGTTCGCCGTTTTTCTTATCGTTGCCGTTGGGCTGTGCTGCCTGATGTTACTGGGCGCCGCGTTCCTTGGCGGGAGAGCCAGAGCACGCTACAAAAACACGCCTTTTGAATCAGGTATCGCCTCGGTGGGCACTGCCCGTCTGCGCCTTTCCGCAAAGTTCTATCTGGTCGCAATGTTTTTCGTCATTTTCGACGTTGAAGCCCTGTATCTCTATGCATGGTCAACGTCAATCCGCGAAAGCGGTTGGACGGGATTCGTTGAAGCCACCATTTTCATTTTGGTACTGCTGGCAGGTTTGTTCTATCTGGTGCGAATTGGCGCACTCGACTGGACCCCAACACGTTCGAAAGGACCTGTTAAACCGAGCCCGGCAATTAATACCAACAATCACCCTCAGTAAGCAGTCATAGCGAGGCATTAAGATGGACTATACGCTCACCCGCATAGACCCGGACGGTGAGAACGACCGTTACCCCCTGCAAAACCAGGAGGTCGTCGGCGATCCTCTTCAGGAGCAGGTTAAGCGCAGCGTTTTCATGGGGAATCTCCAGGAATCATTGCACGGCATGGTGAACTGGGGACGCAAAAACTCCCTCTGGCCCTACAACTTCGGCCTTTCCTGCTGCTACGTCGAAATGGTGACGTCATTCACTGCGGTGCATGACGTTGCGCGTTTTGGGGCAGAAGTTCTGCGTGCATCACCCCGTCAGGCTGACTTCATGGTGGTCGCAGGTACCTGCTTCACCAAAATGGCCCCGGTTATTCAGCGCCTGTACGACCAGATGCTGGAACCGAAATGGGTGATTTCGATGGGCGCCTGTGCGAATTCCGGCGGCATGTACGATATTTATTCTGTTGTGCAGGGCGTGGATAAATTCCTGCCTGTCGACGTGTATATCCCGGGTTGCCCGCCGCGTCCGGAAGCGTATATGCAGGCATTACTGCTGCTGCAGGAATCTATCGGTAAAGAACGTCGCCCATTGTCATGGGTTGTTGGCGATCAGGGTGTTTACCGCGCGAATATGCAGTCTGAAAAAGAGCGTAAACGTGCTGAGCGTATTGCCGTGACAAATCTGCGTTCGCCGGACGAGATTTAACACTGCGGTCTGAGAGTCAACCCTGAGGGGTGAGGTGTCCCCCTTACGGCATAAATGACCATTTAGTGTGGTGAAAAAAATATGACAGATTTGACGACGCAAGATTCAGCCCTGCCAGCATGGCATACCCGTGATCATCTTGATGATCCGGTTATCGGCGAATTGCGTAACCGTTTTGGGCCAGAGGCCTTTACTGTTCAGGCAACCCGTACCGGAATTCCCGTGGTATGGTTCAAGCGCGAACAGGTACTGGAAGCGATTACCTTTTTACGAAAACAGCCAAAACCTTATGTCATGCTTTTCGATTTGCATGGTTTTGATGAGCGTTTACGTACCCACCGCGACGGTTTACCGGCTGCGGATTTTTCCGTTTTCTACCACCTGATCTCTGTCGAGCGTAACCGCGACATCATGATCAAGGTGGCGTTGTCAGAAAACGATCTCCATGTTCCGACCGTGACCAAGGTGTTCCCGAACGCCAACTGGTACGAGCGCGAAACCTGGGAAATGTTCGGTATTACCTTCGATGGCCACCCGCACCTGACGCGCATCATGATGCCGCAGACCTGGGAAGGTCACCCGCTGCGTAAAGATTATCCGGCGCGCGCCACCGAGTTCGACCCTTATGAGCTGACTAAGCAAAAAGAAGAACTCGAGATGGAATCGCTGACCTTCAAGCCGGAAGACTGGGGCATGAAGCGTGGCACCGACAACGAGGACTTCATGTTCCTCAACCTCGGGCCAAACCACCCGTCTGCGCACGGTGCGTTCCGTATCGTATTGCAGCTTGATGGCGAAGAAATTGTCGACTGCGTTCCGGACGTCGGTTACCACCACCGTGGTGCTGAAAAAATGGGCGAACGTCAGTCCTGGCACAGCTACATCCCGTATACCGACCGTATCGAATATCTTGGCGGTTGTGTTAACGAAATGCCTTACGTTCTGGCGGTTGAAAAACTGGCCGGTATCGTAACGCCTGATCGCGTTAACACCATCCGCGTGATGCTGTCTGAACTGTTCCGAATCAACAGCCACCTGCTGTACATCTCTACGTTTATTCAGGACGTGGGCGCGATGACGCCAGTGTTCTTCGCCTTTACTGATCGTCAGAAAATTTACGATCTGGTGGAAGCGATCACCGGTTTCCGTATGCACCCGGCCTGGTTCCGTATTGGTGGCGTTGCACATGACCTGCCTAAAGGCTGGGATCGTCTGCTGCGTGAGTTCCTTGACTGGATGCCAGCGCGTCTGGATTCCTACGTCAAAGCGGCACTGAAAAACACCATTCTGATTGGCCGTTCCAAAGGCGTGGCGGCGTATAACGCTGACGACGCTCTGGCCTGGGGCACCACCGGTGCTGGCCTGCGCGCAACGGGTATTCCGTTCGACGTGCGTAAATGGCGTCCATACTCTGGCTACGAAAACTTCGATTTTGAAATCCCGACCGGCGATGGCGTCAGTGACTGCTATTCCCGCGTGATGCTGAAAGTAGAAGAGCTTCGTCAGAGCCTGCGCATTCTGGAACAGTGCTACAAAAACATGCCGGAAGGCCCGTTCAAGGCGGATCACCCGCTGACCACGCCGCCACCGAAAGAGCGCACGCTGCAACACATCGAAACCCTGATCACGCACTTCCTGCAAGTGTCGTGGGGTCCGGTCATGCCTGCGCAAGAATCTTTCCAGATGGTTGAAGCAACCAAAGGGATCAACAGCTACTACCTGACCAGTGACGGCAGCACCATGAGCTACCGCACGCGCGTACGTACGCCGAGCTTCCCGCATTTGCAGCAGATCCCGTCCGTAATCCGTGGCAGCCTGGTATCCGACCTGATCGTGTATCTGGGCAGTATCGATTTTGTAATGTCAGATGTGGACCGCTAACGATGACAGATATCAACAAAGACTCAGAAGTTCAGTACATCAACGTCAGCGAGCCTGTTGCGCCGCCGGTGTTCGTGCTGAGCGATGCTGAACGTGAAGCGATTGAACACGAGAAACATCACTACGAAGATGCCCGCGCGGCCTCTATCGAAGCGCTGAAAATCGTGCAGAAAGCGCGTGGTTGGGTGCCAGACGGCGCTATCTACGCGATCTCCGATGTTCTGGGCATTCCCGCCAGCGACGTTGAAGGTGTGGCGACATTCTACAGCCAGATCTTCCGCCAGCCGGTTGGCCGCCATGTGATCCGTTACTGTGACAGCGTGGTGTGCCACATCACCGGTTATCAGGGGATCCAGGCTGCTCTTGAACAACAGTTGCACATCAAGCCGGGCGAAACGACCAAAGACGGGCGCTTCACCCTGCTGCCGACCTGCTGCTTGGGGAACTGTGACAAAGGTCCATCAATGATGATTGATGAGGACACGCACAGCCACCTGACGCCAGAAGCGATCGGCCAGCTACTGGAGCGCTACGCATGACCTATACACCCCGACATATCGAACGCACGCCGGAGATGCATCCGCTGACCTGGCGTATGCGCGATGACAAACAGCCTGTCTGGATTGACGAATACCGCAGCAAAAACGGTTACGTCGGTGCAGAAAAAGCGCTGAAAGGCATGGCGCAGGAAGAAATCGTCAATCTGGTGAAAGACGCAGGCCTGAAAGGGCGCGGCGGTGCAGGTTTCTCCACGGGTCTGAAGTGGAGTCTGATGCCGAAAGACGAAAGCATGAACATCCGCTATCTGCTGTGTAACGCCGATGAGATGGAACCGGGTACTTACAAAGACCGCATGCTGATGGAGCAAATGCCGCACCTTCTGGTGGAAGGCATGTTGATCTCCGCGTTCGCGCTGAAATCTTACCGTGGCTACATCTTCCTGCGTGGCGAATACATCGAAGCCGCCGTGAACCTGCGTCGCGCGATCGAAGAAGCCACAGCGGCGGGTCTGCTGGGTAAAAACATCCTCGGCACCGGTTTTGATTTCGAACTGATTGTTCACACCGGTGCAGGTCGCTACATCTGTGGTGAAGAAACCGCGCTGATTAACTCGCTGGAAGGCCGCCGCGCCAACCCGCGTTCCAAACCACCGTTCCCGGCTTCTGCCGGTGCATGGGGTAAACCGACGTGTGTAAACAACGTCGAAACCCTGTGTAACGTGCCTGCAATTCTTGAGCACGGCGTGGACTGGTACAAAGGTATTTCTGCGGGCAAAAGTGAAGATGCCGGTACCAAACTGATGGGCTTCTCTGGCCGGGTGAAAAATCCGGGCGTATGGGAACTGCCATTTGGTACGACTGCACGTGAAATCCTTGAAGAGTATGCCGGTGGCATGCGCGATGGTCTGACCTTCAAAGCCTGGCAGCCGGGCGGGGCAGGGACTGACTTCCTGACCGCTGACCATCTCGACCTGCCGATGGATTTTGCCAGCATTGGTAAAGCCGGAAGCCGTCTGGGTACGGCGCTGGCGATGGCGGTGGATAACGAAATCGGCATGGTCCCGCTGGTACGTAACCTCGAAGAGTTCTTCGCCCGCGAATCCTGTGGCTGGTGTACACCGTGCCGCGACGGTTTGCCGTGGAGTGTGAAAATTCTGCGCGCGCTGGAACGTGGCGAAGGCCAGCCAGGGGATATCGAAACCCTTGAGCAGCTTTGCCGCCAGCTGGGCCCGGGCAAAACCTTCTGCGCACACGCGCCGGGTGCCGTGGAGCCATTGCAGAGTGCGATTAAATATTTCCGGGAAGAGTTCGAGGCGGGTATCGCCAAACAGCATTACAACAATGCGCGTGCGATTGGCGGGATTCAGCCAAACAACCTGCTCAAACAACGCTGGTAGTGAAGGCAACAGACGGCGGACGTGAGCCCGCTGTGCGCGAATTCCCGTAATAAGGGACGCGCTGCTAACAGGACAGACGCCAACCCGGCAAGAATTTTTGATTAACGCCCGCCGTCAGGTGGGCCACGTGGAAGCATGCTGACTATGGCTACGATTCATGTAGACGGCAAAGAATACGATGTAGACGGAGCGGACAACCTGTTACAGGCTTGCCTCTCTCTCGGCCTCGATATTCCTTATTTTTGCTGGCATCCGGCGCTGGGAAGCGTCGGCGCTTGCCGCCAATGTGCGGTTAAGCAATACCAAAATGCGGAAGACACGCGCGGTCGTCTGGTGATGTCATGTATGACACCAGCGTCTGATGGCACCTTCATTTCCATCGACGACGGAGAAGCGAAAGAATTCCGTGAAAGCGTCGTGGAATGGCTGATGACCAACCACCCGCACGACTGTCCGGTGTGTGAGGAAGGCGGTAACTGTCACCTTCAGGATATGACGGTGATGACCGGCCACAGTATGCGCCGCTACCGCTTTACCAAACGTACCCATAACAACCAGGATCTCGGTCCGTTCATCTCGCATGAAATGAACCGCTGTATCGCCTGCTACCGTTGCGTCCGTTACTACAAGGATTACGCGGACGGCACCGATCTGGGTGTCTATGGCGCGCACGACAACGTCTATTTCGGTCGCCCGGAAGATGGCCCGCTGGAAAGCGAGTTCTCCGGTAACCTGGTAGAAGTCTGTCCGACAGGCGTGTTCACCGATAAAACGCACTCCGAACGCTACAACCGTAAATGGGACATGCAGTTTGCGCCAAGCATCTGCCAGCAATGTTCTGTTGGCTGTAACACCAGCCCGGGCGAGCGTTATGGCGAACTGCGTCGTATTGAAAACCGCTATAACGGGACCGTAAACCACTATTTCCTCTGCGACCGTGGTCGTTTCGGTTACGGCTACGTGAACCTGAAAGATCGTCCGAAGAAACCACTGCAATTGCGTGGCAACGACTGGATCGAACTCAACGCCGAACAGGCGATGCAGGGCGCGGCGGATATCATCCGTCAGGCGAAGAAAACCATCGGTATCGGTTCTCCGCGAGCCAGCCTGGAAAGCAACTTCGCGCTGCGTGAACTGGTCGGGGCAGAAAACTTCTACACCGGCATCAACGCGGCAGAGCAAGGGCGTCTTCAACTGATGCTCAACGTTCTGCGCAACAGCGGCGTTCACACGCCAGCGCTGCGTGAAATCGAAGAATATGATGCGGTTCTGGTGCTGGGCGAAGATTTAACCCAGACCGGCGCACGTATCGCGCTGTCTGTTCGTCAGGCGGTGAAAGGTAAAGCGCGCGCGATGGCGGCGGCACAACGTGTTGCCGACTGGCAAATCGCGGCAGTGCAAAACATTGGTCAGCACGCCAAGCATCCGTTGTTCATCACGAACGTGGACAACACCAAGCTTGATGATATCGCGGCTTACAATTACCGCGCGGCGGTAGATGAACAAGCGCGTTTCGGCTTTGCTATCGCCCATGCGCTGGATAATTCAGCACCGGCAGTCACTGATCTGGCTGAAGGCCTGAACAAGAAAATTGACGTGATCGTGCAGGCGCTGACCGGTGCCCGCAAGCCACTGATCATCACCGGTTCTAACGCCGGTTCTGACGCGATTATCGAAGCGGCAGCCAACATCGCGAAAGCACTGAAAGTGGCGGGCAGCAATGTCGGCATCACTTTCGTGGCTTCTGCGGCCAACAGCATCGGTTTGTCGATGATTGGCGGCGGCACGTTGGATGACGCGCTTGAGCTTCTGACCCGCGGCGACGCTGACAGCGCCATCGTGATGGAGAATGACCTTTACCGTCAGGCTCCGGCAGCGAAGGTGGACGCGGCGTTAGCGAAAGTGCAGAACCTGCTGGTCGTTGACCATCAGCGCACCCGCATCATGGATAAAGCCAGCCTGATCCTGCCTGCGGCAAGTTTTGCCGAAAGCGACGGTACGCTGGTGAATCAGGAAGGCCGCGCACAGCGTTTCTTCCAGGTTTATGACCCGGCTTACTACGACACCACCGTTTCCATGCTGGAAAGCTGGCGCTGGATGCACTCGCTGCATTCCACCATCAACAGCCGTCATGTGGACTGGACCCAGCTTGATCACGTTATCGACGCCTGCGTTGAAGCACTTCCACAGCTGAAAGGCATGGTGGAAGCCGCGCCAAACGCCAGCTTCCGTATTCGTGGTCAGAAACTGGCACGTTCTCCGCACCGCTCAAGTGGCCGTACCGCAATGCGCGCCAACATCAGCGTGCACGAACCGCGTCAGCCGCAAGATAAAGACACCATGTTTGCCTTCTCGATGGAAGGGAACAACAGCCCGACAGCTAACCGCAATCAGGTGCCATTCGCCTGGGCGCCAGGCTGGAACTCACCGCAAGCCTGGAACAAATTCCAGAGCGAAGTGGGCGGCAGTCTGCGCCACGGTGATCCGGGGGTGCGTCTGATTGAAGCAGGGGAGGGTAACCTCGACTACTTCACCGGTATTCCGGCGGCCTTTACTGCACAGAGCGATAACTGGCGTGTTGCGCCTTACTATCACCTGTTCGGCAGTGAAGAAATGACTCAGCGTTCTGCGGTTATTCAGCAGCGTATGCCACAACCTTATGTGATGGTTAACCCGGCCGATGCGGCTCAGTTAGGCGTAAATGCCGGTTCTCAGGTGGAATTCACCTGCGCCGGTCAGCAGCTTAAACTGCCGGTTCGTCTGAGTGAAACCCTCAGTCAGGGCCAGCTTGGCCTGCCGCTGGGCTTACCGGGTATTCCACCGGTGCTGGTGGGCGCAACGATTGAAAATCTGCGGGAGGCAGCACAATGAGCTGGTTTACACCTGTTGTGATCGATTCGTTGATCGCTATCCTGAAAGCCGTTGTGATCCTGCTGGTCGTCGTGACCTGCGGGGCCTTCATGAGTTTCGGTGAGCGTCGCTTGCTGGGCCTGTTCCAGAACCGGTACGGGCCAAACCGTGTCGGCTGGGGCGGTTCCCTGCAACTCGTTGCCGACATGATCAAGATGTTCTTCAAGGAAGACTGGGTTCCTAAATTCACCGACAAAGCCATCTTTACGCTGGCGCCGATGATTGCGTTTACGTCCCTGTTGATCTCCTTTGCGATCGTGCCGGTCAGCCCGACCTGGTTCGCCGCAGACCTGAACATCGGTATCTTGTTCTTCCTGATGATGGCCGGTCTGACTGTCTATGCGGTGTTGTTTGCTGGCTGGTCCAGTAACAACAAATACTCGCTGCTGGGTGCGATGCGTGCATCGGCCCAGACCCTGAGCTACGAAGTATTCCTCGGCTTGTCGCTGATGGGCGTTGTGGCGCAGGCGGGTTCGTTCAACCTGCAAGACATCGTGAATTCGCAAGCGCACATCTGGAACATCATTCCGCAGTTCTTTGGCTTTGTGACCTTTGCGATTGCCGGTGTGGCTGTGTGTCACCGTCACCCGTTTGACCAGCCGGAAGCCGAGCAGGAACTGGCCGATGGTTACCACATTGAATATTCCGGTATGAAATTCGGTCTGTTCTTCGTGGGGGAATACATCGGTATCGTGACTGTCTCTGCGCTGATCGTCACCTTGTTCTTCGGTGGCTGGCAGGGTCCGTTCCTGCCGCCGTTTATCTGGTTTGCGCTGAAAACCGCTTTCTTCATGGTGATGTTCATTTTGATCCGTGCTGCTTTGCCGCGTCCCCGCTACGACCAGGTAATGTCATTTGGCTGGAAAGTTTGCCTGCCGCTGACGTTACTTAATCTGCTGGCGACCGCTGCGGTCATCTTGTACAACGCGCAATAAGGGGTGATGAAACCATGACATTGAAAGACATAGTGGTCGGGTTCGGTACCCAGGTTCGCAGCTTGTGGATGATAGGCCTGCACGCCTTCGCCAAGCGCGAAACCCAGATGTACCCTGAAGTTCCGGTCAATCCACCTCCGCGCTACCGTGGCCGTATCGTGCTGACGCGCGATCCGGACGGTGAAGAGCGCTGCGTTGCCTGTAACCTGTGTGCGGTAGCGTGTCCGGTCGGCTGTATTTCTCTGCAAAAAGCAGAGCATAAAGATGGCCGCTGGTACCCGGAATTCTTCCGCATCAACTTCTCACGCTGCATCTTCTGCGGCCTGTGTGAAGAAGCGTGCCCGACAACCGCGATTCAGCTGACGCCGGACTTTGAACTGGGTGAATTCAAACGCCAGGATCTGGTGTATGAAAAAGAAGATTTGTTGATTTCAGGGCCGGGTAAATATCCGGAATATAACTTCTACCGGATGTCCGGTATGGCCGTTGACGGTAAGCCGAAAGGCGAAGCGGAAAACGAAGCCAAACCGATCAACGTCAAAGGTCTGTTGCCTTAAGGAGCCGCAAGCATGGAATTTGCATTTTATATTGCAGCCCTGGTGGCCGTGTTGGCGACATTGCGTGTTATCACGCACACCAATCCGGTGCATGCATTGCTGTATCTGATCGTCTCTTTGCTGGCGATTGCTGCGGTCTTCTTCTCGCTCGGTGCCTACTTTGCCGGTGCTCTGGAGATCATCGTTTACGCCGGGGCCATCATGGTTCTGTTTGTGTTCGTCGTGATGATGCTGAACCTTGGCAACGTCCAGGAGCAGGAACGCGCGTGGCTGAAACCCGCGACCTGGATCGGGCCTTCAATTTTGTCGGTCATCCTTCTGGTGGTCATGATCATGTCGATTCTCGGATTGCATGAACACGGCATCAAAGGCGACATGATTGACGCGAAAGCCGTCGGTATCGCGCTGTTCGGGCCTTACGTTTTGGCGGTTGAACTGGCGTCCATGTTGCTGCTGGCCGGTCTGGTGGTGGCGTTTCATATTGGTCGTGAACATAAACCGGGCGAAGTTTTTGGTGACGCACCGGTCACGACAGAAATGGCAAAAAGAAAAACGGAGGAGAGAGCATGATCCCTCTACAACATGGCCTGATTCTGGCCGCAATTCTCTTTGTTCTCGGGCTGACCGGCCTGCTGGTTCGCCGTAATCTGCTGTTTATGCTGATCAGTCTGGAAGTGATGATCAACGCGGCAGCGCTGGCGTTTATCGTGGCGGGAAGCTACTGGGGTCAGGCAGACGGGCAGGTGATGTACATTCTGGCCATCAGTCTGGCTGCGGCGGAGGCCAGTATTGGCTTGGCGTTGCTGCTGCAACTGTATCGCCGTCGCCATACCCTGAATATTGATACTGTCAGTGAGATGCGCGGATGAACTTACTCTATTTAACAATTCTGTTCCCGCTGATTGGCTTCATTTTGCTGGCCTTCTCACGCGGTCGCTGGTCAGAAAATACGTCAGCCACGGTTGGCGTAGGTTCCATTGGTCTGGCTGCACTGACCACTATTTATGTGGGCATCAACTTCCTCAGCCAGAAAGCGGCGGGCGTTGAAATCTTCAACCAGACACTGTGGAACTGGATGCAGGTCGGAAACTTCAACATTTCCGCGACGCTGACCCTCGACGGTTTGTCGATGACCATGTTATCCGTGGTCACCGGTGTCGGTTTCTTCATCCACATGTTCGCGTCCTGGTACATGCGCGGTGAAGAAGGCTACTCACGCTTCTTCGCGTACACCAACCTGTTTATCGCCAGCATGGTGATTCTGGTACTGGCAGACAACCTGTTGCTGATGTACCTCGGTTGGGAAGGCGTGGGCCTGTGCAGTTACCTGCTGATCGGTTTCTACTACTCCAACCCGGCTAACGGCGCAGCGGCGATGAAAGCGTTCATCGTGACCCGCGTCGGTGACGTGTTCCTGGCTTTCGCACTGTTCATCCTTTACCGCGAACTGGGTACGCTGAACTTCCGTGAGCTGATGGTGCTGGCACCGCAGAAACTGGCGGTTGGCGACACGGCAATTACCTGGGCAACCCTGATGTTACTGGGTGGCGCTGTGGGTAAATCTGCACAGCTTCCGTTGCAGACCTGGCTGGCAGACGCCATGGCCGGTCCGACACCGGTTTCCGCGCTGATCCACGCCGCGACGATGGTAACCGCAGGTGTTTACCTGATTGCACGTACTCACGGCCTGTTCCTGATGGCGCCGGAGATTCTGCATCTGGTCGGTATCATTGGTGCGGTGACGCTGGTGCTCGCTGGCTTTGCGGCGCTGGTACAAACCGATATCAAACGCGTTCTTGCTTACTCGACCATGAGCCAGATTGGTTACATGTTCCTGGCGCTGGGCGTTCAGGCGTGGGATGCCGCCATCTTCCACCTGATGACGCACGCATTCTTCAAAGCCTTACTGTTCCTTTCTTCCGGTTCGGTCATTCTGGCCTGCCACCACGAACAGAACATCTTCAAGATGGGGGGATTACGTAAATCCATTCCGCTTGTTTATATCTGCTTCCTGGTCGGTGGCGCGGCACTTTCCGCCTTACCTGTCATCACAGCGGGCTTCTTCAGTAAAGATGAAATCCTTGCGGGTGCGCTGGCTAACGGCCATCTGAACCTGATGGTTGCCGGTCTGGTAGGGGCGTTTATGACCTCGCTGTACACCTTCCGCATGATCTTCATCGTGTTCCACGGCGAAGAGAAAATCAAAGCGCATGCGGGTAAAGGCATCACTCACCACCTGCCGCTGCTGGTGTTACTGGTTCTGTCCACCTTTATTGGCGCGATGATTGTTCCGCCACTGAAAGGTGTTCTGCCAGAAACCACTGAGCTGGCGCATGGCAGCGTGCTGACCCTGGAAATCACCTCTGGCGTGATTGCGATTGCGGGTATTCTGCTGGCGGCTGCCCTGTATCTGGGTAAACGCTCACTGGTTAACAGCATCGCGAAAAGCGCACCGGGCCGTTTCTTCACGACCTGGTGGTTCCATGCCTGGGGCTTCGACTGGCTGTACGACATGATTTTCGTCAAACCGTATCTGCTGGTGGCGAAACTTCTGCAACGTGACCCGCTGAACTCAATGATGAATCTGCCTGCGATCTTTGCCCGCCTGGGTAACCGTGGTCTGACATTGAGTGAAAATGGTCAGGTGCGTTGGTATGTCGCGTCAATGGGGCTCGGTGCAGTGGTTGTTCTGGCGCTGCTGCTGGTGATTTAAGCCTGCATTACGGGTGTAACTGTCAATGCCGGCCCGTTGGTGTAACGGGCCGGCAAGTGAAATAGCCTTCGGGCATAAAAGAAGGGAACGACACGCCATGCTATTACCTTGGCTAATATTTATCCCCTTTATCGGCGGGCTGCTGTGCTGGCAGACTGAGCGCTTTGGGAGCAAAGTACCGCGCTGGATCGCGTTAATTGCGATGGGGCTGACGCTGGCTCTTTCCGTGCAATTGTGGTTGCAGGGAGGATATTCATTAACGACGCCTGCGGGTATTCCACAGTGGCAGTCCGAGTTTTCGGTGCCGTGGATCCCACGTTTTGGCATCAGCTTCCATCTGGCGCTGGACGGTTTGTCCTTGCTGATGGTCGTGCTGACCGGCCTGCTGGGCGTGCTGGCGATCCTCTGTTCGTGGCGTGAAATCCAGAAATATCAGGGCTTCTTCCACCTGAACCTGCTGTGGATCCTCGGCGGCGTTATCGGCGTGTTCCTTGCCATCGACATGTTCCTGTTCTTCTTCTTCTGGGAAATGATGCTGGTGCCGATGTACTTCCTGATTGCCTTGTGGGGTCACAAAGCGTCAGACGGTAAAACGCGTATCAGCGCAGCAACCAAATTCTTCATCTATACGCAGTCCAGTGGTCTGGTGATGTTGATTGCCATCCTCGGACTGGTGTTCGTGCACTACAATGCCACCGGCGTGTGGACATTCAACTATGCTGACCTGCTGAAAACGCCGATGTCGCATAACGTTGAATATCTGCTGATGCTGGGCTTCTTCATCGCCTTTGCGGTGAAAATGCCGGTTGTGCCATTGCACGGCTGGTTGCCGGATGCTCACAGCCAGGCACCTACCGCCGGTTCCGTTGACTTAGCGGGTATCTTGCTGAAAACCGCGGCCTACGGGATGTTACGTTTCTGTCTGCCACTGTTCCCGGAAGCCTCTCATCAGTTCGCGCCGATTGCCATGTGGCTGGGTGTGATAGGTATCTTCTACGGTGCGTGGATGGCGTTCTGCCAGACCGACATCAAACGTCTGATTGCTTACACCTCGGTTTCGCACATGGGCTTCGTGCTGATTGCGATTTACACCGGCAGCCAGCTGGCGTACCAGGGCGCAGTGATTCAGATGATTGCACACGGTCTGTCCGCAGCCGGTATGTTCATCATCTGTGGTCAGCTGTACGAACGTCTACATACCCGCGATATGCGCCAGATGGGCGGATTGTGGGGACGCATTAAATACCTGCCAGCGTTGTCGCTGTTCTTCGCCGTGGCGACCTTAGGGATGCCGGGTACCGGTAACTTTGTGGGTGAATTCATGATCCTGTTTGGCAGCTTCCCGATTGTTCCGGTGATCACTGTCATCTCGACCTTCGGCCTGGTGTTCGCTTCGGTGTACTCCCTGGTGATGATGCAGCGCGCTTATTACGGCAAAGCAAAATCCGACGAGCCGCTGCAAGGCATGACCTCACGTGAACTGTCGATCATCCTGTTGCTGGTGGTATTGCTGGTGGCGCTGGGCGTGTTCCCGCAGCCAATTCTGGATACTTCGGGTGCAGCGATGAGCAACATTCAGCACTGGTTCGGGTCTTCAGTTTCCACTATTTCAACGACAAGGCCGTAACTCGCCATGACATTTACACTTCAAAATCTGATCGCACTATTACCGCTGATGATCGTCGGATTGACGGTGGTGGTGGTGATGCTGTCCATTGCGTGGCGACGCGACCATTTTCTCAATGCCACACTGACAGTCATCGGGCTGAACGTTGCCTTACTTTCCCTTTACTACGTCGGGCAGGTCGGGCCGCAGGACGTCACACCGCTGCTGCGTGTTGACGGTTATTCGATGTTCTACATCGGGCTGGTCTTGCTGGCGAGTCTGGCAACCAGTACGTTTGCTTATCCGTGGCTGGCCGGTTATCCGGACAACCGTGAAGAGTTCTACCTGTTAGTTCTCATCGCGGCCATGGGCGGCATTCTGCTGGCCTGCTCTAACCATCTGGCGTCAATGTTCCTGGGGATCGAACTGATTTCCCTGCCATTGTTTGGCCTGATCGGTTACGCCTATCGCCAGAAACGTTCGCTCGAAGCCGCTATCAAATACATGCTGCTGTCTGCGGCTGCCTCTTCATTCCTGCTGTTCGGTATGGCGCTGCTGTACGCACAGTCTGGTGATTTGTCCTTTGCGTCATTGGGCAAAAACCTGGGCGACGGACAGATGCTGCATCAGCCACTGCTGATGGCCGGTCTGGGCATGATGATTGTCGGTCTGGGCTTCAAACTGTCACTGGTTCCGTTCCACCTGTGGACTCCGGACGTGTATCAGGGCGCTCCGGCACCGGTTTCGACTTTCCTGGCGACCGCCAGCAAAATTGCTATCTTTGCCGTGGTCATGCGTTTGTTCCTGTATGCACCGGTTGCTGACAGCGAAGCCATCCGCATCGTTCTGGGCATTATCGCCTTCTGTTCGATTCTGGTCGGTAACCTGATGGCCATCAGCCAGAGCAACATCAAGCGTCTGTTGGGTTACTCGTCAATCGCTCACCTGGGTTATCTGCTGGTGGCGCTGATTGCCGTGCAAACGCATCAGCTGTCGATGGAAACCGTCGGTGTGTATCTGGCCGGTTATCTGTTCAGCAGCCTCGGCGCGTTCGGTGTGGTCAGCCTGATGTCCAGCCCGTACAAAGGCCCGGACGCAGAATCGCTGTTCTCCTACCGTGGTCTGTTCTGGCATAAACCGATCCTGTCCGCGGTAATGACTGTGATGATGTTGTCACTGGCCGGTATTCCGATGACGCTCGGCTTTATCGGTAAGTTCTACGTGATTGCGACCGGTGTGACCGCGCATCTGTGGTGGCTGACCGGCGCTGTGGTTGTCGGTTCTGCGATTGGTCTTTACTACTACCTGCGCGTGACCGTGAGCCTGTATCTCAGCGCGCCGGAAACGCTGGTCCGTGACACCCCGAACAACTGGGCGTTAACGGCAGGCGGCGTGGTGGTTCTGATTTCCGCGATTCTGGTGCTGTTGCTGGGTATCTTCCCGCAACCGCTGATTTCGCTGGTTCAGATGGCCCAACCGCTGCTCTGATTTTTACCGTGACGAATGCAGTAACAAACAAAGAAGCCGCTCAGATGAGCGGCTTCTTTGTTATGGATTTCCCTGAATGAAGGCGGCAAAAAGTATTACGGATTTTGATGCAGATATCTGAACAAGACGATCCCTTTCTGGTCTGTAATGATGACGTTCAGGGACGGCTTTTCGCCATTGCTGGCGTTGAGTTTTTTACCCGCTGAAGCTTCACTACCGCCGGTGATAACCGTGGCTTCGTAAGAAAATTCCTCACCGTCTGCTGAAGCCTGGAGATCCAGTGTAAAACTGTTTGGCAGGATGACCGGATCCGGTTCCAGATTGTTATGGGTTGAAATCACGTCGTGGTAATCCTCCAGCAATTGCTCTTTCTGCGGGCTGCCGAACAGCGAAACCGCCATAAAAATATCATCTTTGGACGACGCATATTCCGCGGCCAGCATGGCCGGATTCGCCCGGACCATTTCTGCCTGCTTAGCGATACTGGCCACCAGCGGGGCAAAAGGATCGTTTTGCAGCGAAACATTGATAAGCCCGGCAGGTGTCACGGTAAAGCTGTTGTTACTGGACTTCGTATTTATCACGCCAGCAAACGACGGCGATAATTTCAGGCGGCTCGGCGTTTCCGCATGGAAAATATCAATGCGGTAATTGGCGCTGAAAGGGACCTCGTCGTGGGAAAGCGTGGTTTTATCGCCATTCATCGTGCGGGTGAAGACAATATTACCGCTGAGATCGTAAATCTCGACTTTGGCATACGCTTCGCCGGGAAAATAGGAATGCGGTGATGTGCTGGTGACATCAATTACCACGGTTTGCTTAACCTGATCCACTTTCAGGCTACAGAACGGGGAGCCGCCTAAACCTAAAAAGCTGAATGACTGACTTGCCAGTACCGCACCCGCTTTCGCCACATAATTAATCGTCTGGGCGTTTGCGCCGTTTTTGACGATAGCGTAATGATTATCCTGGAAGTATTTAACGCTCTTTCCTGTAGGCGTTTGCAGCTTATAAGCGCCAACCGGGATCTGAGAAAACGTCAGTGAGTTGCCATCGGGCGTGCCGGTTTGCACGGGCTGACTGGCATCATTTAGCAGCAGGAAGGTTTTTTCCCCTTTAATCTGCGCAATATCATCGATATTAAAAGTGAGAGTCAGGTCGCCCTTTAACGCCGCTGAAGTAAGTTGCGTCGCGGTTACCAGAGACAGCACCGAAGGCAGCTTCAGACTGGTTTTTAGCGCTGTGGCCTGATCAGCACTGACCAGCTCTGAAAGCGGATAAGCAGGTTCGCCGTTGTTGAAGAGATGCATTTCACGCTGTTTTTCCGACAACGTGGTATCCGCCCGGTAGATATACGGCGTCACATCGACGTTGCCAATTTTCTGATAACTGTCGGAGAGTAAATCCAGCAGTAAATAATCGGTGGCGACAAATCCAGCCGTGTTAGCCAGCACGCGGTAATTCTGATAAAAGGCCGTGAACGCCGGATCGCCGCCGATGTCTTTGAGCTGCATCAGGAAGAACAGTTTTGAGCGTAAGTCCCAGTTGGTGACGGGCTTATTGTCGGCCAGATCTTTTTGAATGATAGACAGCGTGGAGTCGACTTTGCCGTAGTTGTATAACCAGCCTTTGGCGTAAACCTGGTCGCCTAACACCCGGTTCTGAAAACTGGCGGCAAAAATGTTGTTCCACACTTCTGCGGTGCTGAACGCCGGACCGGACATAAATGCGCCCTGATACCCGTGGCCAATCTCATGCAGGGCGCCCCAGTTGTTGTCGATCGGTGTCAGCCAGCAGTCTGAAACCTTTGCGCTGGTGGCGGCAACCCATTGTGAGCTGTAGTAAGCCGCGCCCGCGCCGTGTACATCGGCTTTGGCAAAATAACGGTTGGGGATATTTTTATCCGTCGCGGCGACCGGATTAAAGCTGATCCCCATCAGGGCATTATAGAATTCGAATATCTGTTTATAGTTGGCAATAATACCGCTGAGATTATTTGGAATTCCGGTATTTTTCATTTTTGCTTTATCGGCTTTAGGCACGAGTATCTGAATAAACTCAGAAAATATCAGTGCAAATTCTGCGTCTCTGGAATCCCAAAGCTGGAAAAAAGGAAACTCATCGTCATTTTCATTATATACCGGCAACGGTTTCGCATCGCCAGGGAAGCTATATTCAAGAACAGGCGCTTCGGTGGAGTAGGGCGTGGTGATGAACGGAACGGACGTTGTGGAAAAGCTTATGTTCGTTGCCGCACTGGTCACGGTATAGGATTTCTCCGTTGCACTGTCGGCGTTGAGCAGCCAGAGCGTCAGCGGTGCCGTGAATTTAGGGTTGGTCTGTCTGATCGTGAGAGTTTGCCCGGCGGCGAGAATCATGTCGAGGCTCTGTCTGTCGTGATTGACGCCTTTATCAATTCCCGCTTTTTTTAACCAGGTCGGATCCTGCAAAGTATAAAGTGTTTTAGTCAGTGTAATTGTGGTCATGTTGGCGACTCCGTGGGGTTATTGCCTGAATGAAAAAGAGAACGGGAAATTCCGGTCGTTAAATTTCATTTGAACGGTTTTAATTAGTGACGGAGCCACTATAAGAAGGGTTTTCTGCGTCCGGAAATAACAACGTCTAATAAATCATCACAAATAAAAATGGCACGATAAAAAAGATGACTCACAAAATATAACGCGATGATTTGATTTTTTTTGCCCCGGACCACGACAAACCACCTCGCGGCTGAGAGAAGCGGGTTGAATCTGAAAGAGGGTTTTATGTGACTCACATCACATTTATATGTACGTTCAATGAATTATTACATCAAATTTGTGATCTTCCCCATTCCATTCTTCCCATCAATGAGTAAACTGCGCGCTTGTTCAAATTTGTGCAGGTTTTAAACATGAATGTTTTAGTGATGATCGCGATCACCACCGGGATCCTCTCCGGTCTCTGGGGCTGGGTGGCTGTCAGTCTGGGTCTGATCGGCTGGGCAGGTTTCCTGGGCTGCACCGCGTATTTCGCCTGCCCGCAGGGCGGGTTGCGCGGACTCGTGATCAGCACGCTGACCTGCATGAGCGGCGTCTTCTGGGCGGTCGTCATTATCGCGGGTAGCGCGATGCGTCCGGAACTGAATATTCTCGGCTACATGCTGACCGGCGTTGTCGCTTTCCTCATGTGTATTCAGGCCTGGCAACAATGGCTGGCTTTTGTGCCGGGCACCTTCATCGGCGCGTGTGCGACCTTTGCCGCGCAGGGCGACTGGCGCCAGGTCGTCGTGTCGCTGCTGGTCGGGCTGGTTTTCGGTTATGCGATGAAAAACAGCGGATTATGGCTGGCGAAACAGCGTGAAAAACCGCGTGCGCAGCCGGAAAATTCTGTCGTTTTTGTGAAAACCGAAGGGTCAGAAGGTTCTTAAAACTCCCGAATTTACGGCAGTTTATGCGGATCCGGCGGGCATTTACTCCCGTTCTGCGCTAGGGTTATAGGCAGTGTGAACTTTCACATCATAAGGAGATAAACATGGCTGACCAATTTGAGACACAGCAGAACTCGTTAGATGACGATTTGCGTATGCTGACTGAAACTCTGGAAGAAGTGCTGAAATCTTCCGGTGATAAAGCCGATGAGAAGTATGTCCAAATCAAAGCGCGTGCAGAAAATGCACTGAAAGACATCAAATCGCGCATTGATCCTCAGGCTCGCTCTTACTGTAAAAAAGCCCGCAAAGTTGCAGAACAAACTGACAGCTATGTGCGCGATAACCCATGGCACGGCGTCGGTGTTGGCGCGGCTGTAGGTCTGGTGGTTGGCCTCCTTCTTCGTCGCTAATCCCGCTGAGCAGGAGCGGTTTTCGCTGCTCCTGCTGCCTCACGTTTGATTACTCCTTTCTCTCCTCCTATACTCCTTCTTAGCTAACGTCACTCACTTCAGCTTGATCTGTCGCATATTTTCATTTTTCGTATCGCCGCATAATTCATCCGTAATTGATCCAACCCGTTTTTTGATCCAGAAGGGTATTTCTGCCCGTCACAAAACATCCGGTATGGCCCGAGGTAGCGGTGAAACAAATATCAGCAATCATTGAACAGCTTGATACAGCGCTTGCAGGCGAATGGCCTGATACCGCGGGCATCCGGCAGTTCAGTTATTCCCTGCAAAAACAGCCTGACACCGGCCTGCTTGAATGGTTATCCGCACAACCGTGCTATCCGAAATTCTACTGGCAGCAGCGCGATGGCGATGAAGAAGCCGCCGTGTGTGGCGATGCCTATGCGTTTGGTAACCTGTCGCAGGCGCAGGATTTTATCCGCGAGTACCAGGACATTCCCGATCTGCATATCTGGGGGCTGAACGCCTTCAATGCGGACAACGATGACGCCGCATTTGCCGCCAACGCACTCTTCCTGCCACGCATTGAACTCTGCCGTAAAGGCACCACTTACTGGCTGCGCTGTACCGTTTTCAGCACCCGCTCATTGTGCGATGAAGCGCGCCGCACCCGGTTGTTCCTGCGTTCGCTGGTCGCCAGCCGGGATTTGCCGCCGATCACTTCCCGCGTTATCCAGCACCAGCATCTGCCCGCACAACCGCAGTGGAACGAACTGATTTCACAGGCGCTGACCTGCATTGAACAGCAGCAATTCGACAAAGTCGTTCTCGCCCGTAAAACGACCTTAACACTCAGCCAGCCGCTGAACGCCTGCGCTTTTCTCGCCGCCAGCCGCGAAGTCAATCATCGCTGTTATCACTTCATGCTGGCGTTTACGCCGCAACAGGCTTTTCTGGGCTCCAGCCCGGAACGTCTGTTCCTGCGCGACCATACTGAATTATTCACCGAAGCGCTGGCGGGCACCGTCGCTAATCATCCTGATGATGATGAGGCACAAACGCTCGGCGAATGGCTGCTGAATGATGGCAAAAACCAGCGCGAAAACCTGCTGGTGGTTGATGATATTTGCCAGCGTTTGCAGGGCGGGGCGCATTCTCTGGACGTGATGCCTGCTGAGATTTTGCGGTTACGCAAAGTGCAGCATCTGCGCCGCAGCATCCACGGCGAGCTCGCCGAGGCCGATGACGCCGGATGTCTGCAACGTCTGCAACCGACGGCGGCGGTGGCCGGATTACCGCGTCAGGCCGCGCGTGAATTTATCGCCCGTTATGAACCGTTTGACCGCCAGTGGTACGCCGGTTCTGCCGGGTATCTCAGTACTGAACAAAGTGAATTTACCGTGGCGTTGCGCTCTGCGGCGGTAAAAGGACATCAGCTGGAACTTTACGCCGGGGCGGGGATTGTCGCCGGTTCAGACGCTGCACAGGAATGGCAGGAAATCGAAAACAAGGCCGCAGGATTGCGGACATTGTTGGAAGAGCATTACACGCCTGCCGTTCAGGCCGGATAATCCTTTGCCGGAGTGAGTTCATCATGTCTGATGCCGTCTTTAACAGTCGCTGGGCGACGCTGATCCTTGAAGCACTGACCCGCCATAATGTGCAGCATGTCTGTATTGCTCCCGGCTCCCGCTCCACGCCGCTGACCCTTGCGGCCGCGGCGCATCCGCACCTTATCTGTCACACCCATTTTGACGAACGTGGTCTCGGCCATCTGGCGCTCGGTCTGGCAAAAGCCAGCGGGCAACGTGTGGCGGTGATTGTGACATCCGGCACCGCCGTCGCGAATCTCTATCCTGCGCTGATTGAAGCCGGGCTGACCGGTGAAAGACTGGTGTTGCTCACCGCCGATCGTCCGGCAGAGCTCATCGACTGCGGCGCGAATCAGGCCATCCGCCAGACCGGCATGTTTGCCAGCCATCCCGTCGAAACGCTGGATTTGCCGCGCCCGACGCCGGAAATCAGTGCCCGCTGGCTGGTATCGGCGCTCGATAACGCGCTGGCGCAGCAGACGCACGGCGCGGTACATGTCAATTGTCCGTTTGCTGAGCCGCTTTATGGCGAAGATAACGGTGAACATCAGGACTGGCTGCAAACGCTGGGCGACTGGTGGCAGGGAAATCAGCCGTGGCTGTCTTATTCGCCGGTGCAGCATCCGGCGGGACAGTCTGACTGGTTTTCATGGCGGCAAAAACGCGGCGTGATTATCGCCGGACGCATTTCTGCCTCTGAAAGTGAGCTGCTGGCGCAATGGGCTGAGCAACTCGGCTGGCCGCTGGTCAGCGACGTGCAGGCTTCAACCGGCAATCCTTTGCCGTGCGCAGACTTGTGGCTGGCGTCACCGCAGGCACAGTCTGTCCTGGCACGGGCGCAGCTGGTGATTCAGTTTGGCGGCGGGCTGACGGGTAAACGGCTGCTGCAATGGCAGGCCGCGTGCCTGCCTGAGGAATACTGGCTGATCGACACCTTGCCGGGCAGGCAGGATCCGGCGCAGCACCGTGGCCGCCGTATTCAGGCTGATGTTGCGGAGTGGCTCCTTGCGCACCCTGCGCAGCCTCAGCCGGACTGGGCTGAAGAGCTGGAACACTGTTCTCAGCGTGCATTGAACGCTGTGGAAAATCGCCTTGAAGGCACTTTTGGTGAGGCCGCTGCGGCGTGGTTGCTGCCTGCTTTATTGCCGGAGCATGGCCAGCTTTTTCTTGGCAACAGCCTGATCGTCCGCCTTGTCGATGCTTTAGCGCAGTTGCCTGCCGGTTACCCGGTTTTCGCTAACCGCGGCGCCAGCGGAATTGACGGCCTGCTTTCAACCGCCGCCGGTGTTCAGCGCGCAACCTGCAAACCCACGCTGGTGCTTCTCGGCGATATCTCCGCACTTTACGATTTAAACGCGCTGGCGCTGATGCGTCAGTGTTCCGCCCCGACGGTCATCATTGTGGTGAATAACAACGGCGGGCAGATTTTCTCTTTGTTGCCGACGCCGGAGGCCGAGCGTCAGCGTTTTTACTGCATGCCGCAAAACGTCGAATTCAGCCATGCGGCAGCGATGTTTGGTCTGGAATACGCCTGCCCCGATTCCATGAGTGCGTTACGCGACGCCGTCAGCCAGTGCTGGCAGCACGGCGGCGTAAAACTTATCGAGCTGAAAGTCAGTGAAACGGAAGGCGCTGAGTGTCTGCGTGATTTAGTCAGAGAGGTCAGCGCATCATGACGCTGGCCTGCACGCGACTCAGTGGCGAAGCCGAAGGGCGTCCGTGGCTGGTCTTTCTCCACGGCCTGTTAGGCAGTGCTGAAGACTGGCAGCCGCTGTTGCCTTCGCTGACCGGATGGCCGTGCTTACTGTTGGATTTACCGGGGCACGGGCGTTCCGCCGCGATTACCGCCGCCGGTTTTGCCGACGTCAGCCAGTTGCTGACCGATACGCTGAACGGGCAGGGCATAACGTTTTACTGGCTGATCGGTTACTCACTGGGCGGGCGCATCAGCCTGTATCACGCCTGTCACGGTGACACATCCGGCTTGCAGGGCGTGCTGGTAGAAGGCGCACATCCCGGTCTGACCTGTCAGGCTGAGCGCGCGCAGCGCCGTCATCACGATCAGCAATGGGCCGCCCGTTTCACGCAAGCATCCTGGCCGCAGACACTCGCCAGCTGGTATCAGCAGCCGGTGTTTTCCAGCCTGACGGACGAACAGCGCGCGGAGCTGGTTTTATTGCGTGAGGGCAATAATCCCCGCGCCGTTGCCGCGATGCTGGCCTCCACGTCGCTGTCGGTGCAGCCCGATTTACGCCCCGAACTTCGCCTGCATTCCCGCCCGCTGGCGTGGCTGTGTGGCAGCGCTGACACCAAATTTATCGATCTTGCACAGCAGTCCGGTTTCGAACTGCGTACCATCGCCAATGCCGGGCATAACGCCCATCGTGACAATCCGGCGGAATTTGCCCGTCAGGCGCTGGCGTTCATTAATTCACCTGTCTTAAAGGAAGTTGAGCATGATTTATCCTGATGAAAAAGAACTGTATGCGCCGGTTGAATGGCGTGATTGCACCGGCGAATTTGAAGATATCCGTTATCATAAATCTGTTGATGGCATCGCTAAAATCACCATCAACCGTCCGCAGGTGCGTAATGCGTTTCGCCCGCTGACTGTCAAAGAAATGATCCGTGCGCTCGACGATGCCCGTAATGACGAAGGTATTGGCGTGATTGTGCTGACCGGCGAAGGCGAAAAAGCCTTCTGCGCAGGCGGTGATCAGAAAGTCCGCGGCGATTACGGCGGCTATCAGGACGCCAGCGGCGTGCACCACCTGAATGTGCTGGATTTCCAGCGTCAGATCCGTACCTGCCCGAAACCTGTTGTGGCGATGGTAGCCGGTTTCTCCATCGGCGGCGGACACGTTCTGCATATGATGTGCGATCTGACGATTGCCGCGGATAACGCCATCTTTGGCCAGACCGGCCCGAAAGTCGGTTCCTTCGACGGCGGCTGGGGCGCTTCTTATATGGCGCGCATCGTCGGCCAGAAAAAAGCCCGCGAAATCTGGTTCCTGTGCCGTCAGTACGACGCGAAAGCCGCGCTGGAAATGGGCCTGGTTAACACCGTCGTTCCGCTGGCTGATCTGGAAAAAGAGACCGTGCGCTGGTGCCGTGAAATGCTGGAAAACAGCCCGATGGCGCTGCGTTGCCTGAAAGCTGCACTCAATGCAGACTGCGACGGTCAGGCCGGGTTGCAGGAACTGGCGGGTAACGCCACCATGCTCTTCTACATGACCGACGAAGGTCAGGAAGGCCGCAACGCGTTTAACGAAAAACGCCAGCCGGACTTCAGCAAATTTAAGCGTAATCCATAATGCGCCGCGCCACGGTGTACCGGTATAGCCTGCCGATGGAGGCGGGCGTGGTGCTGCGCAATCAGCGTCTGAAAACGCGTGACGGTTTGCTGGTATCACTGTGGCAGGACGATAAAACCGGCTGGGGCGAAATTGCGCCGCTGCCCGGTTTTAGTCAGGAAGGATTGCCGCAGGCGCAAGATGCCGTTCAGCACGGGCTGAGCCAGTGGGTGCAGGGCGCATCGCTGACGGCGGTCGCCTCGGCGTTCAGCAGTTTGCCTTCCGTGGCGTTCGGTCTGAGCTGCGCCGATGCGGAACTGCGCGGCGAATTGCCGGAAGTCATGAGTTTGCGCTGTGCGCCGCTGTGTCATGGCGATCCGAATGAACTGTATGCGCGTCTGGGCGAACTGCCGGGTGATTTATTTGGCAAGAAAGTCGCCAAAGTGAAAGTCGGTTTGTACGAATCGGTAGGCGACGGGCTGAATGTCAGCATGTTGCTGGAAGCGCTGCCTGAGCTGCGTTTACGCCTCGACGCTAACCGCAGCTGGACGCCGGTCAAAGCCGAAGGATTTGCCCGTCACGTCGCCCCTGAGCTGCGTTCCCGCATCGCGTTTATCGAAGAACCCTGCCTGACGCGTGAACAATCCCGCGACTTTGCCCGTACCACCGGCATTAAGATTGCCTGGGACGAAAGCGTGCGCGAGCCCGGCTTTACCGTTCAGGCCGAGCCGGGGCTGGCGGCGATTATCATCAAACCTACGCTGACGGGAAGCCTGTTGCGCTGCCGCCAGCTGATTGCGCAGGCCCATGCGGGGGGGCTGGAAGCCGTCATCAGTTCATCGATTGAATCCAGCCTCGGGCTGACGCAGCTGGCGCGTATCGCGCAATGGCTGACGCCCGACGCCGTGCCGGGGCTCGATACGCTGGATCTGATGCAGGCACAGCTGGTCCGGCAATGGCCGGGTTCCGCACTGCCGCTGACGGATGTTTCTCAACTGGAAAAGGTATGGCAGAGCAAATGATCAATGACTGGCCGTGGCGTGAACGGGCGAACCGTTCGCCGTTTGCTGTGGCGCTGAAAGCCGGGGATATCACCTGGTGCTGGCGTGATTTGCAGCATCGCGTCGATTCACTGGCCGCCGGATTTATTCAGCAGGGTGTCAGTGAAGGCACAGGTGTTGTGCTGCGCAGTAAAAACAGCCTCGATGCGCTGCTCAGTTATCTGGCGCTGTTGCAGGCTGGCGCGCGTTTACTGCCGCTGAATCCGCAGTTGCCGCAGAGCCTTTGCGAAGAATTATTGCCCCAGCTGGACATCAGTTTTGTACTGGATCTGACCGGACAGCCGCTGCCCCTGAGCCAGACGCCGCTGCATTTGCGTAACGCGTTTTCCGTCAGTTGCGTTTCATGGCTGCCGGAGCGTATTGCAACAATGACGCTCACTTCCGGCTCCAGCGGGTTGCCGAAAGCCGCAGCGCATACCCTTTCCGCGCATCTTGCCAGCGCGCGCGGCGTTCTGAGTTTGATTCCGTTTACCCAAAACGACAGCTGGCTGCTTTCGCTGCCGCAGTTTCATGTTTCGGGGCAGGGGATTATCTGGCGATGGCTTACCGCCGGTGCCACGCTGGTGCTGGCTGCGGATAAAAATATCGCGGCCGCGCTGGCGGAATGCAGCCACGCGTCGCTGGTACCGACGCAGCTCTGGCGTTTGTTGCAACAGCCGGCATTCCCGGCGTCCCTGCGACACGTACTGCTCGGCGGTGCGCAGATCCCGCTGGAACTGACCACGCAGGCCGAAAAGGCTGGCGTTCAGTGCTGGTGCGGTTACGGGATGACGGAAACGGCGTCCACGGTGACGGCCAAACGCGCTGATGCGTCGGCGGGTGTGGGCATGCCGCTGGCCGGAAAAGACGTCCGTATTTCTGACGAAGAAATCCTGATCCGTGCCGACAGCCTGGCGGCCGGTTACTGGAAAAACGGTGGCCTGACGCCGCTGACGCCGCTGACGGATGCCGATGGCTGGCTGCATACCCGCGATCGCGGCGGGTGGCATGCCGGAGAACTGTTTATCGCCGGGCGTCTGGATAATTTGTTTTTCAGCGGCGGCGAAGGCATTCAGCCGGAAGATATCGAAAAAGTGCTGGTCAGCCATCCTCAGGTTTCGCAGGCTTTTGTGGTTCCCGTTGCTGATGAACAGTTCGGACATCGTCCGGTGGCGGTGCTCGACGCACAGGCCGGGCTGGTTTATGCGGAACTGAATCTCTGGCTGAGCCGGAAATTGCCGCATTTCCAGTTGCCGGTGGCGTATCACGCGCTGCCCGAAACGCTGGCGCAGGGCGGTATCAAAATCTCCCGGCTGCGCATCCGGCAGTGGATTGAAACGCTGACCGCGTAGACGAAAAAAGGGCCGCATCGCGCGGCCCTTATCACTGCTTACGGTGTTAAACCGGATCAGGCTTTCAGTGCTTCTTCAACGCCCGCGCCATACGCCGGATCGACTTTATAAAACAGGTCGAGCTGGCGTTGTTGCGTTTCAGGCGACGCATGTTTGAGTTCACCCGCGATGCGCGCAAACATACGCTGATGTTCTTCGGCGCAAAGCTGGTTGAACAGCAGGCGCGGCTGCGTGTAGTAATCGTCATCTTCGCGATGATTCCAGTGGTCTGCTGCGCCTTCAATCGTCAGCGGTGGTTCGCTGTAATCTGGCTGTTCCTGGAATAAACCTGCACTGTTCGGCTCATACGTCACGCCGTTGCCGCTGTTGCCGTCAACGCGCATCGCGCCGTCGCGGTGATAATTATGGAACGGGCATTTTGGTGCGTTCACCGGGATCTGATGATGGTTCACGCCCAGACGGTAACGGTGCGCATCGCCGTAAGAGAACAGGCGGCCCTGCAACATTCTGTCCGGTGAGAAGCCGATGCCCGGCACCACGTTCGCCGGGCTCATCGCCACCTGCTCAACTTCGGCAAAGTAGTTTTCCGGATTACGGTTCAGCTCGAATTCACCGACCTCAATCAGCGGATAATCGCTGTGCAACCAGACTTTGGTCAGGTCAAACGGGTTGTACGGCAGTTGGGAGGCTTCCGCTTCCGGCATGATTTGCACGAACAGTTTCCAGCGCGGGAAATCGCCGCGTTCGATGGCGTCATACAGGTCGCGCTGTGAACTTTCGCGGTCGGTGCCAACCAGTTTTTCGGCTTCGTCATCCATCAGGTTTTCAATACCCTGCTGGCAGCGGAAATGGAATTTCACCCAGAAACGCTCATTTTCTGCATTGATAAAGCTGAAGGTATGGCTGCCGAAACCGTGAATGTGACGGTAAGACGTTGGCAGGCCACGGTCACTGACGTCAATGGTCAGCTGATGCAACGCTTCCGGCAGATGCGAGAAGAAATCCCATTTATACGCCGGGTTGCGCAGGTTAGTGCGCGGGTCGCGTTTCACGACGTGGTTCAGATCCGGGAATTTCAGCGGGTCACGCAGGTAAAACACCGGCGTGTTATTACCGACCAAATCCCAGTTGCCTTCTTCGGTGTAAAACTTCATGGAGAAGCCGCGGATATCACGTTCTGCATCCGCCGCGCCGCGCTCACCGGCCACGGTGGAGAAGCGGATAAACATGTCGGTTTGCTTGCCGATTTCAGAGAAGATCTTCGCGCGGGTGTACTGCGTAATATCGTGCGTTACGGTGAAGGTACCGTGCGCGCCGGAACCTTTCGCGTGCATTCGACGCTCAGGGATCACTTCGCGGTCGAAGTGCGCTAATTTCTCAAGAAACCAGACATCCTGCAGAAGCAGCGGGCCACGGCGGCCTGCGGTGATGACATTGTTATTATCGACGACGGGTGCGCCAGAGGCTGTTGTTAATCCTTTCTTCGTCATGACAATTCCTTCCAGTTTGAAACGGGTGTGGGGTAAAAGGGGCTGTGGAAGCCTTTTTTACATTCCTTGTCTGAGGGTTGCTTTCCTAAGCAAAATTCACTCTACCTACAAGTAATAAACCCTATATTGATCAGGGGCAAATAGGCTGGAGTTATCATTCCGATTAGAAATCGTCGTTTCATCAATGAAATCGATGTTTCTTACAATTTACCGCCTTTTCGCGAATGTTTTAAAGTTCCAAAAAGTTGTTACAACAGAGTGAATTGCTTTAGACTTCACGCGGAAGAATCATTGTCGTTTAGCAATTATTTAGGATAAATAATGAAAAAGTTTCTTGTCGCTGGTGTTGCTGCCAGCCTGATGTTCGCGGCTGCTTCTGCAAATGCAATCAGCGTGAATGGTGAAGTTGGCGAGCATTACACTCACTTAGGCGTGGGCTTCGGCACCACTTCTCCGGGTCTGGCGTTAAGCGGTGACTGGACACATAACGATGACGACGGCGATGTTGCCGGTCTGGGTCTGGGCTACAACATCCCGCTGGGTCCGTTCATGGCCACCGTCGGCGGTAAAGGGCTTTACACCAACCCGAAAGACGGTGACGAAGGTTACGCGGCAGCAGTCGGTGGCGGCCTGCAATTGCCAATCGCTAAACTGTTCACCCTGTACGGTGATTACTATTATTCCCCGGATTCACTGTCCAGCGGCATTGGCAACTATAAAGAAGCGAATGCAGGCGTGCGTCTGACCGCGATTCCGTTAGTGACCGTGAGCGTGGGTTACCGCTACATGGCGCTGGACGGCAAAGACGGCAACCGCGACAACATCGTGGCCGATGGTGCGTACCTCGGCGGCGCCGTGAATTTTTAATTCCCGATATATCTCGAGGAATAATGTGTTCAAGCCTGCTTAGCGGGCTTTTTTTTCGTCCGGATGTTCACTTCCGCACTCTCACTTTGTGCTTTTGCAATTGTGTTTCGGCCTGAGCCTTTCTACAGTGGAGTGACAAAAAACAGAAGGAGAACGGGATGCTTAGGGTTGAGATGCTGAGTACGGGTGATGAAGTGCTGCACGGCCAGATTGTGGATACCAATTCCGCGTGGCTGGCGAATTATCTGTTCGAACAGGGTTTACCGATGACCAGCCGCGAAACCGTCGGCGACAGTCTGGAAGCGCTGGTAGCCGTTCTCAAAGAACGCAGTCATATCGCCGATGTGCTGATTGTAAACGGCGGGTTAGGGCCGACAACGGATGACCTGAGCGCGCTGGCTGCCGCCAAAGCCTGTGGCGTTGAGCTGGTGGAAGATGCCGGTTGGATCAAAACCATGCAGGCATTTTTCAACGAACGTGGCCGCCCGATGGCTGAATCCAACCGTAAACAGGCGCAGATCCCGGCCAATGCCGAACTGCTGGATAACCCGGTCGGCACGGCCTGCGGGTTTAGCGTCAGGCTCAACCGCTGCCAGATTTTCTTCACGCCGGGCGTACCTTCCGAATTCAAAGTAATGGTTGAACAGCAAATTGTTCCGCGCCTTCACAAGCAATTTCCCGCACTCGAAGCGCCGTTGTGTCTGCGTCTGACCACCTTCGGACGCGGCGAAAGCGATCTCGCTACCGAACTGGATAAACTCGAGCTTCCGGAAGGCGTGGTGATGGGCTATCGCTCATCGTCACCGATTATCGAACTGAAAGTCACCGGCCCGCGTTCGCAGGAAGCGGCGATGCATAAAGCTTTCGAACGCGTCCGCGAAGTGGCGGGTGAGAGCACAATTTTTGAAGGTCTGAGGAGTTTGCCGGATCGTCTGGCTGAACGTCTGCTGGCACAAAATCTGCGTCTTGCAGTGAGTGAAAGTTTCACCGGTGGTCTGCTGAACTGGCGGCTGCAAAGCGCAGGCGTTCCGCTGGCCGGAGGAGAACTGCTGGCGCACAGCGAAGAAGCGTCACCGGAAAAATCCCTCGAATGCCTGCTGGCGCGGGCGCAGGGGTTGGCGGAAACCACCGGCGCACAACTCGCGCTGGCCGTCGGGGCATTATCAGGCGATCAGCTTAGCCTTGCCTTGCATACGCCGTCCGGTACCAGCGGATTGACGATCCGTTATACCGCCACGCGGCACGGACTGACGTTACGGCAGGAGACGATGGCGATGGTCGCGATGGATATGCTCAGGCGTTATCTGAACGGATGGGAAGTAGTGGCGGATTATCCGTGGTTGGATCGGGTGGCGAAGGTCTAGCTTTTGAAAAGCTAAGATCAAAACCTTGGGCTCGCCGCCCAAACTGGCCCAAAGGGCGCGTTAACGCGCGCGCCCTCTGGACACCCGCGCTTTTTAACTCCGCGCTGCCGCTCGCTGGCTACGTTTCAGTAATTCCTGCTAGTGCCGCAAACGCCGCCGCTGCGCGGTCCTTTCGCTTCGGGTTCGAACCTGCTCGAAAAAAAAACTCTCGCCGTTTCTCACCGCTCACTCAACGCCGTTTTGAAAGCGGCCAATGGCTTTTAGTTCACAACCTCGCCATCTTTTTTCAACCACTTGAAAGCTAGATATACCGCTCGTTAAGTAAGGCAAAACTGTTTTTTTAAATGGTGAGATGGCGTACTCAAAAATCCTGCTGAACGAAGCGGGCTGGAGACCCAAGTTACCGTCTTGAATGTCAACAACTCAACGCGTAGTTTTCATCATAAGGCAGCCCCGTTTTCAACACGCCGTAGCATAGGTGAACCAGCTTTCGCATCGCAGCACCCATTGCCGACATCT
>NZ_JADOBI010000002.1 GCF_015644585.1 Rahnella laticis
GGCTCGCCGCCCAAACTGGCCCAAAGGGCGCGTTAACGCGCGCGCCCTCTGGACACCCGCGCTTTTTAACTGCGCGCTGCCGCTTGTAAAGTATGTTTCAGCAACTCCGGCTATTGCCGCAAACGCCGCCGCTGCGCGGTTCTCTCGCCTCGGGTTCGAACTTGCTCGAAAAATGACTCTCGCTGTTTCTCACCACTCACTCGACGTCGTTTTGAAAGCGGCCAAAGGCTATGTAATTCGGAGAATTTATGCAGGCTGATTTTGAATTGAAAAAGCCTCCAGCCGCTTTCAGAAAGCTTGCTGAATGAGCGTTTCGAGACCGAAAGGCTTGAGACGAGCGAAGCGAGACAGCGTCACGAAGTGACGACCTGAAGGGTGAGGCCGCGGGCCGAGTAACACCGAAATGAAGGTACCGCGCAGCGGCAAGTTTTCGCGGCAATAACAAGAGGTACTGGAACATAGCCAGCCAGCGGCAGCGCGCCGTAGAAAATGCGGGGAGTTCAAAGAGGGAGGCGCTTTCCTCCCTCTTTGTCGGTTTCGGCGCGAGTCGCTGAGCGATCACCGCAATTGAAAAACCGAAACTTACACCAAGCTGGCGCTTAAAGCCTGTTTGGGCGGCGAGCCCAAGGTCTTGCGGGTTTGGGCAGCAGCCCAATACTATTCCCCTAAAAGCGGCGGCACCGACGGCACCATCGGTGCATTATCTATATCCGCCTGCGTCATCCGGAACGCCTCCGGGTAATGCTCCCGGCTGGTGCGCCGTAACGGCTCCGTTGACCGCCAGGTGTATAAACAACGCTGGCACTGATGTACCGTCCAGACCCCTTTCACCGGCGATACCGCCATCAGCTCGATATGCTCACCGGCACAACGTGGACAAATCATAATCACTCCTTAACTCAGTCAGTTAATGCTCAGGCCTGACGGCCCGCCAGCAGGGAATTTAGTTTCACAACCCAGTCTTTGGTTTCCGGTAAATCACGGACCGGCTGGCTGTAATGCCCGCGGTTATCCGGCGCGACCGGCGTGGTGGCATCAATGATCAGCTTGTCGGTGATCCCCGCGGGAGAAGAACCCGGATCCAGCTCCAGCACGGACATGTTCGGCAACTGAACCAGATCGCCCGCCGGATTGACTTTCGCGGAAAGCGCCCACATCACCTGCGGCAGGTTGAACGGGTCGACGTCCTCATCCACCATAATCACCATTTTCACGTAGCCCAGCCCGTGCGGCGTGGTCATGGCGCGTAAACCGACCGCGCGCGCAAATCCGCCATAGCGTTTCTTGGTGGAAATGATCGCCAGCAGCCCGTGCGTGTACATGGCGTTAACCGCCTGCACTTCCGGGAATTCGGCTTTGAGTTGCTGATACAGCGGCACGCAGGTCGCCGGGCCCATCAGGTAATCGATTTCGGTCCATGGCATCCCGAGATACAGGGATTCGAATACCGGTTTGGTGCGGTACGACACTTTATCAATGCGCACCACGGTCATGTTGCGGCCACCGGAATAGTGCCCGGTGAACTCCCCGAACGGCCCTTCGATTTCACGTTTACGGCCTTCGATAACGCCTTCGAGGATCACTTCTGAACCCCACGGCACGTCGAAACCGGTCAGCGGCGCGGTGGCGATCGGGTACGGCGCCTGACGCAGCGCACCGGCCATTTCATATTCTGACTGGTCGTATTTCAGCGGTGTTGCGCCCATCAGCGTAATGATCGGGTCGTTGCCCAGCGTGATAACAATCGGTAAATCTTCGCCGCGCTCTTCGGCTTTATGCAGATGCAGCGCGATATCGTGCATCGGCACCGGCTGCAGGCCAAGTTTGCGTTTGCCCTTCACTTCCATCCGGTAAATGCCGACATTTTGTTTGTCAAAACTGTCCGGATCGGTCGGGTCGCGGGAAACGACGCAGGCTTTGTCGAGATAGAAACCACCGTCGCCGTCGTTCAGGCGGAAAAGCGGCAGGATGTCGAACAGGTTAATGTCTTCGCCATCGACGGTGTTTTGCGCCCACGGCGGATTATCGCGTCGCTCCGGTTTCACCGGGAAGGTATCCCAGCGGCGGATGTATTCGGCAATCTGTTCGTTGGTCGATGTATTGGGCGGCAACCCCATCGCAATCGCATGGTTTTGCCAGGAGCCTAGCGTATTCAGGGCGATACGGGCGTCGGTAAACCCTTCCACATTGTCAAAATACAGCGCGGGCGCGCCTTCGCCGATACGACCGGTGGCGTTCGCCGCCGCGGCCAGATCAGGCTCTGCTTTCACCTGTTCGGTGATTTTCAGCAGTTGTCCGTTTTCATCCAGTGCGCTCATAAAGCTGCGCAGATCATCAAAAGCCATCTCGACTCTCCTGTTTCGGTTGAAGGATTACTACGTGTTTTAGAACTTAGAAATTGAACGCTACAACGTGACGTCGTCACTTTTTGGCGATAGCCCGGCCCAGCGTTTTGCGCGGTGATATTCAAGGCCAAACTGGTCAAGCACGCGGGTCACGATATGGTCGGTAACATCCTGAATTGTCTCGGGATGGTTATAATAGGCAGGCATCGGCGGCACGATCGCCGCGCCCATTTGCGACAGCGCGAGCAGGTTTTCGAGGTGAATGGTGCTGAGCGGTGTTTCACGCGGAACCAGCACCAGTTTGCGGTTTTCTTTCAGCACGACATCCGCCGCACGGCCGACCAGCCCTTCGGCATAACCGGCGCGGATCCCGGCCAGCGTTTTCATGCTGCACGGAATAATAATCATGCCGTCGGTTTTGAATGAACCGGAGGATATCGTGGCCGCCTGATCGGCAGAATTGTGCGTAAAATCAGCCATTTCAGCGACTTCACGAGCGGTATACGGGGTTTCCAGTTCAATGGTGGTTTTCGCCCATTTCGACATCACCAGGTGCGTTTCTACTCCGTCGATTTCCCGCAGCGCTTTCAGCAGCGTGACGCCCAAAGGTGCGCCCGTCGCGCCGGTCATCCCCACAATCAGTCTCATACCACCCTCACTCACGTTGGCCTTTTTGAATATATTGTTCGTATACGAACTATTTTTACCTTATACTCATTTTCAAATCCCCGCAATGGTCTGTCGCATTCGAGATCCATAGATTGCTAAGATAGGGCGAAACCATAAGAAAGCCGGGAACGATGATGAGCACACAATTGAGACAGGAAGCCTTTCACTTAATGCGTAAGGTTTTCCAGCAACACACCGCGAGATGGCAGCAATGCATTCCGGATCTGACCAAACCTCAGTACGCGGTATTGCGCTCAATTGCTGAAAACCCGGGCATTGAACAGGTTCAGCTGACCGACGTTGCCATCAGCAGCAAGGCCACGCTGACGGAAATGCTTTCACGACTTGAGTCGCGCGGTTTGTTAATCCGTGAGGCGGATCCGGCGGACAAACGCCGGCGTTTTATTACCCTGACCGGGGAAGGAAAAGCGGTTCTGGCCAAAACCCAGCCGCTCGGCCAGCAGGTAGACACTGAGTTTTTGGCAAGACTTTCTCCTGATGATCAACAGCATTTGGTTCGCCTGTTGAAAGCGATGATGGAGGAGTAACGGAGAGTTTTATGATTGAAGAAGTCGTGTTGCTTGATGTTAAAAATCAACCGGCCGGTACCATGGATAAAGCGCTGGTGCACAACGCTCAGACGCCATTGCATCTGGCTTTTTCCTGCTACATCCACAACGATCGCGGCGAGTTGCTGATCACGCGCCGCTCCCTGAACAAAATCGCGTGGCCCGGTGTCTGGACGAACTCTGCCTGCGGGCACCCGCTTCCCGGCGAATCATTGCAGGCAGCCGTTTACCGTCGATGCCAGTATGAACTGGGTTTATCGGTTGAAAAAATCACCTCGCTGATCGGAGAATTCCAGTACATCGCGACCGATGCTTCCGGGATTGTCGAGAACGAATTCTGCCCGATTTTTTCCGCATTTTGCCGTAAGGCTCCCGAGCCACGCGACACGGAAGTCATGGATTATCAATGGGTAAAGCCGGAAGATTTGCTGAACGGCGTGCGTGCAACACCCTGGGCGTTCAGCCCGTGGATGGTGTTACAGCTGGGTCAGATTACGGAGAAAAACCTGAGCCTGCTGGGGTGAACGTAAACGCACAAAACGAACATGCTGCCAGTCAGGATCCACCAGCAATGCCTGATACTGGCGGCGGTTTTTGGCGAAGGTTTTCAGCGTCCACAAAATAATGGAATCCCGGCTGAAAAAGCTTTTGCGAAACGTCTCACGATTTCCCGTTCCAGCCCAAATTTCCTGCTTGCGCCATGCGCGTGTGGCGGCACGTTTCACCGCCTGAAATAGCGTCCGCCCGAACGAGTAGTCCACCCAAATAATCAGATCGATTTCCCGCCATTTAACGGGCTGCGTGCGTTTATAATTGCCGTCCAGCACCCAGCCTTCGCTGGCGGAGAGCCTTTCGCCCAGCCGGGCGAAAAATTCCTCATCCGGCGTGCCCTGCCAGTCTGCCCGCCAGAACAATGCGTCCAGTTCGATATACGGAATATTCAGCTTCTGAGAAATCCCGCGCGCCAGTGTTGATTTCCCGCTTCCGCTGGTACCAATGACATTGATTTTCACTGAAGAATTCTCCGCTCGCTGTTTTTCTCGCCAAAAAGGGCGCGTATTCTGCCGCGAAATTAACCTGTTGTATAGCGAGGGAACGTTGAAAATTTGTTGCCACATTTAGCAGAAAACAGATTGTTCCTACACACAAACGTCACATTAAATGATTATTATAAAGCTCATCTGTAGCCTGCTACAGTCGATTTAAGGTTTCCCCTTGTAACTCATTCCAATGCCCGTTTCCCCTGACGGGCATTCTTTTATCTGCGATTTACTGCAAACTTTTACGCCCTGAAAGGTAGCGGACGCCCTGATCGCCGAACTCTTCCTCGTGCATTTCATTGGGCTGAAGATGAAAAATCTCCCCGGTGCAATAGGTTCTGAGCCCGTTTTGGGTGGTGATAGTGATTTCGCCGCTGAGGATAAAAGCCATGGCTTCGAACGGGTGAGCGTGTTTTTCAAGACGGATTAGCGGTTCCCGCTCGACCAGCACCGGCTCGTCAAAACCATTATCGATGAGCAGCAGTCTGAATTCATTTTCTGTCATAAGATCACCTGAGTATTTATGCGGACTTTCTGATAATACCAGATGGTGTTGCGCTTAACAGACGGCGGGAACAGGGATCAGGAAGAAAGATAAACGGCCCGCAAAATTGCAGGCCGCTGAGTCACAGATAATGAACAACATTTAACAAATCAGAGCGCTTTCAGCGTCGCGGCAATCACGTCTTTTGCCGGTGTTGTCGGGCGACCAATCAGTTTGCTCAATGTATGAGAATCATCAAACAGACCGCCTTTTGCCGCGCCCGCATCAGAATCTGCCAGCATATTCGCCAGCCAGTCCGGCAAACCTGCGCCGATCAGCGCTTTCGCAAATTCCGCTTCCGGCAGATTAACGTAATCCACTTTTTTACCGGACTGTTTCGCGATTTCTGCGGAGAATTCAGCCAGCGTATACGCCTCATCACCGGCTAATTCGTAAACTTTACCCGCCTGATTATCGAGCGTCAGCACTGCGGCGGCGGCTTCGGCATAATCCTGACGTGCGGCAGAAGCAATACGCCCTTCGCCGACAGCGCCGATAAACGCATTGTGTGCCAGTGCAGGCGCCACGCTTGCCGCGTAGTTTTCGGTGTACCAGCCGTTGCGCAGCAGAACGTGAGGCACGCCGGATTCGCTCAGTGCTTTTTCCGTCGCGCGGTGTTCCACGCCCAGGCCCAGCGGGCTTTTGTCTGCATGCAGCAGGCTGGTGTATGCCAGCAATTTAACGCCTGCGCGTTTCGCAGCGGCAATCACCGCGTTGTGCTGCGCTTCACGCTGACCAACTTCGCTGGATGAAATCAGCAGCAGTTTCTCAACGCCTTTAAACGCGGAATCCAATGTTGCAGGCTGGCTGTAATCGGCCTGACGCACTTCCACACCTAAATCAGCCAGGTCTTTGGCTTTTTCCGGGCTGCGCACGGCAGCAATAATCTGGTTAGCAGGCACTTTCTTCAAAAGTGCGGCAATAACGAGGCGGCCTAACTGGCCGGTAGCACCGGTGATTGCAATCATTTTGTTTCTCCAAAAAGTATTTTATTCAACATGAGGCCCGAAAGACGCTGGCTCTGAAAACATCCTATGCGATATACTAACTTTTCGTAAGTACGCACCAAAAGGTTAGTATGAAAATAATTCCTTCCGACAAAACGACTGAGCGCCTTCCCCTCACGGAACAGATCCGCCGGGGCGAAGTGCTCGACCCAAACTGCCCTTCCCGCGAAATCCTCCGGCACATCACCAGCCGCTGGGGTTTACTGATTTTGCTCGCCCTGAGTGACGAAACGCTGCGTTTCAGCGAACTGCGCCGCAAAGTCGGGGGCGTCAGTGAGAAAATGCTGGCGCAGACGTTGCAGTCGTTAGAAGAAGATGGCTTTGTTGACCGCCGTTCATTCCCGGTCGTACCGCCGCACGTTGAGTATAGTCTGACCCCGCTGGGTATTGAGGTGAAGGATCAGGTTTCCGGGCTGGCGAACTGGCTGGAATCGAATTTGCACCGCGTTATGAAGCAGCGCAGCCTGCGCGTGGTCGGGGAAAATGAGTAACAAAAAAACTTAACAAGAAGGCCAAAATTCTCGCCTATCATTGATTCAACTCGCCAACTAATATCATTTCATTGATTCGATAAATGATTTTATTTTCAACAGGTGAGGTGGTTAATGTCCCAGTCTCAAACCCACAAGCAGCACGTCACGCTTGTCATTACGCACAAAGTTGCGCCTGCCCGTGAAGCAGAGTACGAAACCTGGCTGAATAAAATCATGCCGCAGGCGAGTACCTTTCCGGGCCATCTGGGCGTCAACGTTATCCGTCCGAGCCGCAGCGGCGATGCCTACACCATTCTGGTGCGCTTCGACACGCTGGAAAATCTCAACGCCTGGCACAAATCAGACCTGCGCAAACAGCTGGTGGATGAAGTCAGCCCGCTGCTTTTACAAAGCGACAGCACGGAAGTGCGTCCCGGCGCCGAATTCTGGTTCACCCCGCCCAGCGCCACCGTTCGTCCTCCGGCACGCTGGAAGCAATATCTGCTGACCCTGCTGGTAATTTACCCGTCGACGCACATCGTTCCCTGGTTTTGGGGTCTCCTTTTGCCGCAGCTCAAAGGCACGGAGGGCGGCCATTTACTCAATGACGCGTCCGTCGTTGCGCTGGTGGTATTCCTCTGGATGCCGATTATTACCCGAGTTTTCCATTCATGGCTGACGCGCACAACCGCGCAATGACAGGAGCTTTTCCAATGACTCATTTCGCTTCCCTGATCTTAACCAACGGTAAATTCCACACCGTCGACCGCGAAAAACCGCTGGCGAACGCTGTGGCAATTAAAGACGGCAAATTCCTTGCCGTCGGCACAGAAAATGAAGTGATGCAGTTCGCCGATGCGGGTACGCAGGTGATTGATTTGCAAGGTCACACGGCGGTTCCCGGCCTTAATGACTCGCACCTTCACCTGATCCGCGGCGGTCTGAATTACAATCTGGAATTACGCTGGGAAGGCGTGCCTTCTCTGGCCGATGCGCTGCGGATGCTCAAAGATCAGGCCATGCGCACGCCAGGCCCGCAGTGGGTTCGCGTCGTGGGCGGCTGGACTGAATTTCAGTTCGCCGAACGCCGCATGCCCACGCTGGATGAAATCAATCAGGCCGCGCCGGATACGCCGGTTTTCATCCTGCATCTTTATGACCGCGCCCTGCTAAACCGCGCCGCGCTGAAAGTGGTCGGCTATACCAAGGACACGCCAAACCCGCCGGGCGGCGAAATTCAGCGTGACAGCAACGGCAACCCGACGGGCATGCTGATTGCCAAACCCAACGCGATGATTTTGTACTCGACGCTGGCAAAAGGGCCAAAACTGCCGCTGGAACAACAGGTGAACTCCACGCGCCAGTTTATGCGCGAACTGAACCGTCTCGGGCTGACCAGCGCCATCGATGCGGGCGGCGGCTTCCAGAACTATCCTGAGGATTATCAGATCATTGATGAACTTCATCAGAAAAATCAGCTGACCGTGCGCATCGCCTACAACCTGTTTACCCAGCGTCCGCAGCATGAGCTGGATGATTTCAAACTGTGGACCGACATGCTCAAACCCGGTCAGGGCACGGATTTCTACCGTCATAACGGCGCAGGCGAAATGTTAGTGTTTTCGGCGGCAGATTTTGAAGATTTCCTGCAACCGCGCCCGGATTTACCGCCGGGTACGGAAATTGAGCTTGAGCGCGTGGTGCGTCATCTGGTCGAGCACCGCTGGCCATTCCGCCTGCACGCCACATATGACGAATCCATCAGCCGCATGCTGGATGTGTTTGAGAAAGTGAACAGCGATATTCCGTTTAACGGCCTGCACTGGTTCTTTGACCACGCAGAAACCATCACCGAACGTAATATTGAGCGCGTCAAAGCGCTGGGCGGCGGGATTGCGGTGCAGCACCGCATGGCATTCCAGGGGGAATATTTCGCTGAGCGCTACGGCCTTGAAGCCACCAAACACACCCCGCCGGTGGCGAAAATGTTGTCCGCCGGTTTACCGGTCGGGCTGGGCACCGATGCCACCCGTGTGGCCAGTTATAACCCGTGGACGGCACTCTACTGGCTGGTTTCCGGCCGCACGGTCGGCGGAATGGCGATGTACGATGACGACGCAAGAATCGATCGCGAAACCGCGCTGATGTTGTGGACGCAGGGCAGCTCGTGGTTCTCCAGCGAGCAGGGCAAAAAAGGCCAAATCAAAGCCGGGCAGCTGGCGGATCTGGCGGTGCTTTCTGAAGATTTCTTCAGCGTGCCGGAAGAACGCATCAAAGGCATTGAATCGGTGATGACGGTAGTAGACGGCAAAGTGGTGTACGCCGCGGGTGGATTCTCACCGCTTTCACCGCCAGCTATCCCGGTTCTGCCGGACTGGTCGCCGGTCACCACCGTGCCGGGGCATTACCGCTCCGCACCTCCGCAAGGTACGGCACGCGTCGGGCTCGTTCGTCAGGCTCATCAGTGCGTCGGCCCTTGCGGCGTGCATAAACACAGCCACGACATCGCCCGCGGATCCGACGTTCCGGTCTCTGACGACAACGCCTTCTGGGGCGCACTTGGGTGTTCGTGCTTCTCTTTCTGAGGGTGTTGTTTTAGCAAATACACCCCTTACCCGGCCGGGTAAGGGGTAATCCTTTTTTAAACCTGCGGCTGCGCAATCACCGGCGGTAACCAGCTGCGGTAGCCAAAGGCGCGGCGACCGACGACGATCAGCACCAGCCCTAATGCCAGCGCGAAAGCCAGGATAATGGCGATGATTTGCAGCGGCATAAAACTGCCCGCCAGCGCCGTTACCGCCAGACCACTGACCGGCACCGAACACATATTCATCAGACCAATCAGCCCCATCGTTTTGCCCAGATGCTCTTGGGGAATAATCTGGCTGCGTAAGGTGCGCAGGTAAACGCTGAATGCGCCGTCGAAAGCCATCAGCACCGCATAACCCACCAGATACATCGCGAAATCGAGTGACAGCGACATCAGCGCACCAGACAAAATCATCCCGCAAAATGACAGCGTTCCCAGCGTCGAGAGGCCAAAGCGTTTGGCAATACGCGGCACAAAGATAAACGTCACAATGGTGACCAGCGCGGCGGACGTTTGTAATACGCCAAAATAGCTTTCCGGCAGGTGGAATTCTTTCAGAATCACCGCCGCACTCACCACCAGCGCCGCCCCGTAAACCAGATTCACCACCCAGGTTAGCGCACACAGATGCAGCAGGATTTTATTCTGCTTAAGCACCTGAATCGCCGTCAGGTTCGATTCCACAATTGAGCGGAAACTCATCTTCTCAGCAACCACCAGATCGTGTGTTTCGAGGAACAAATAGTTGATGGCCGAGATGGCAAACAGCACGGCGGCACAGGCTAAAATTGCCCCGACGCCGCCGTACACAGAAATAGCTACCGCCAGCGCTGGGCCGAGCACTTGCGTAATCTGATCAACGCCTTGCAGCATGGAATGCGCTTTCGGCAACGTACTGGCCGGAATATGGCGCGGCAACAGCGCCTCAGTGGCAACAAAGTTCAGCACATAGGCGACTGACAGCAGTGCCATCATGACGGCCAGCACCGGGAACGTGGCGCTCGGGTGAAAAGTCAGAGTCAGGAAGGCCACCACCATCAGTACCGAACGCCCTGCTTCCACGTTGAAGAAGATAAAACGCGGTTTGATACGGTCTGCCAGAAAACCAGACAGCGGGAAAAACAGAATGCGCGGCAGCCATTCAATGACGAAAGCCAGCGACGAAAAGGTCAGGGATCCGGTGGCTTTCAGAATCGCCAGCGGCACGGCAAACAGCAGGAACTGATCGCACAGTGACCCGGCAAAGCGGGAAAAGACAAAACGTTTTAATCCAAAACGATCACTGTTCATATCATCACTATCCTTAAAAGAGTTCAGGGGCCACCGGCACAGGCGCGGCGGCCCGGTTAATATCAGGCCTGACGAAGCGTAAACAGCGAACGCGCGTACTGATCGGCAATCGTTAAATGCTCATCAAATCCCGGTTCCGCTGCACGCTGTGGCCAGAAATACTCCACCGAACCTTCGCGGGTTTTCCATGACACCAGCTTTTTCGACGTATCCAGCGGCTTAGCCGTGACCTGCATATTCACTACGTGGTCTGGCAGGCTGGCGGGCAAAGTGACTTTTTCAATCACGCCTTCGTCGGCTTTAATAAAAGCAACAGCGCTCAGACCGCGGGGCTTCAGGGTGTCAGGCAGGGGTTTCAGTTTGTTCAGATGGCTGAGCACGTGCAGTTCATAAGGATTGATGCCGTAGGTTCTTTCCACCAGATCCATGATGGTGTCGCCACCGGTGCGCGCCCCCACTTCAATGATTTTGATTTCATTCGTCGGCGTAATACGCGCTTCAAAGTGCGCCACGCCGTAGCGGATCCCCAGCGCATGGCAGGCACGTTCGGCGATATCACGCAGTTTCTGATTGTCACTGTGCAGCGACGGCATGCTGTGGCCCACTTCCACGAAATTCGGCTCTTCGCCCAGGTATTTGTCGGTCACGGCCATCGCGCGATGATAGTCGCCCTGATTGATCACCTCGACGCTGACTTCCTGCCAGGCCGGAACATATTCCTCGACCTGGAAGAGGTCTTCCGGCGCAAAAGATTCCCCGTTCAGTGAAATCACATCGGTCACACATTTGCCGAATACCTCTTCGATTTCATCTTCACGGCTGATTTTTAATACGCCCAGGCTGCCCGCCATTTCACGTGGTTTAATCACCACCGGTAGACCAATCTCAGCGATCAGTTTTTTGAGTTCGTTTAAGGTACGAAACGCCGCGAAGCGGGGCACCGGCAGGCCAGCAGCTTGCAGGATCTGCTTCATGACAAATTTGTCGCGGCAGTTGGTGATCGTCTGGCTGTCGTTCCCGTGCAGCTGGTAATGCTCAGTCAGCAGGCTGGCGGCGCGCACGGTGAAATCGTTCATCGGGATCACCGCCGCAGGGGTTTCACCGGTCTTGCGTTCGTGGTCCAGGACCGCGCAAAGTACAGCTTCAGCATCGGCCACGTCGCCCGGCAAAAAGCCGTCGAAGAATTTGATTGTCGGCGTGGTGCGGTTTTTCGCCATAGTCAGAACCCGCATGCCGCCAGAAGCCCGCAGGGCACCGGCTAAAACACGCTCACGTAAAGCAAATTCACCGCCGAGGATCAGAATATAGGTGTTGTTCATGTTAAAACTCCTGCAAGTCATAAGTGGCCGTTATGCTGGCCATCGGATTAAAGCTCTTTACCAATCGTCCAGCCGCCATCAATCACCAGTGTGGAACCGGTCACAAATCGCGCTTCCGGCGAGGTGAGATACATCGCCGCTTGTGCCACATCCTGCGTTTCGCCCAGCACAGGCAGGTACTGACCGCGCTGGATCTTCTCCATCTGCGCCGGGTTGTCGTAATAAGGCTCGGTCAGCGGCGTGCGGATAACGCCGGGCGCAATGGCATTCACCCGGATCTGATGCCTGCCGTATTCGAGCGCCAGTTGTTTCGTCAGGCCGATCACCGCGTGTTTTGATGAGACATACGCGGTGCGATCCGGCTCGCCCATCAGCCCCGATACCGAGGCGATATTGACGGCATTGCCCGGTAAGTTCTGACGAACCAGTTGCTGGCAGAAGGCACGCCCGGCAACGAAACTGGCGGTCACGTTGACGGCAAAAACGCGTTCCCACAGCGACAGCGATAATTCATCAATGCGGCAGATTTCGCGGGTGCCGGCACAGTTGATTAAGACGTTATTGCCGCTGGCGTACTCTGCCGTTTCAAACAGGGCATCGAGGCGTACGGAGTCGGTAATATCCAGCTGATGGTGAGAGTAGTCAGGCTCATCGGTGAAAACGGACGGGGCGCAGTCAATGCCTTCGACCACGTAACCGGCTGCCAGATAAGCCGCCACCATCGACCTGCCGATCCCACTGGATGCGCCAGTGATAAAAGCTTTATGGTTCAGGCTCATGCGGCCTCTCCTTCAGTGCGCTGGAACGTGACCAGGATGATGTCGCGCACGGCAGTCTCTCCGGGTTCGCGGCAACCGACCGGCGTCACGGCGTGATATTTGTCGTGATTCACCACCAGCGTGTCGAACAGGTTCTCAAGGCGCAGCACCCGCTCAATGTTTTTAGGGTTCGGCGCAATCAGATTGTCGCCACCCAGCATATTGGCGGAGGCATGGATGAGATGGACGAACACCACATCCTCATCATCTTTATGCAGCCACACGGGTGAGCTGTAGGCAGGTGCATCGCACTGCGCTTCGTAGCGAAACAGATGAATGCCGACGGTCAGTTCTTCCAGCGGCCCGATACGTTCATAGGCTTCAACAAAAGCGATATCGTCTTGCAAAATTGCCTGCATCAGACGGTTCGCGGTGATATTTTCCGGCAACAAAGGATATTGGCGAATAATGCCGCCGGTATCCGGATTGTATTTTTTAGTTTGCTTATAGGCTGTGAAATGACCAAAAAACAGTTTCCCCTCTGCGTCGCGACGGCATTGCGCATATCCGCGCCAGCGGTTGCCCGGAGAATAAGGATCCAGCGTCAGACTTTCGTACGCCAGTTTTAACTGTTCCAGATCCGAAAGAAAAATATCTTTATTTTCGTAATGGGTATCAGGCAACACCTGATAATAACTACCGGGAATAAAAGCGTATCCCTCGGCAGCAAGATGATTAACATGTTTCATATCAGACTCATTATTAATTCAGAATACAGAGAGAATAAATCGCCGTTGTTAATTCATTCCGATTATGTCCAATACACCACTTTGCTGTTATTAAGTCTGCCGATAAAGCGCCCGGCTGTAAGACGGCTTCCCTGACTCACACTGCTTACACCATGCAAATGACAGGCATTCATAAAGTAAATGTCACCGGCGTTCAGCTGCACGGATAACGACTCCACGCCCTGGAGCAGATGTGGCGGATACGGATAGCCGGTGTCCGTCACACCAAAGCGCGCACGGCAAAGTTCGTCCGGGTCGAGATTCCACATTTTCAGTTCGCCGCCGCCCTGCGCCGCTTCCAGACACACGTTGAAAGCAGTCACCGTCATTGCATCGGCAATTTCGAAATTATCCTGAAGCGCAAACTTAAGCTGAGCGCGGTCTTCATGCGGCATCAGTGACATGGCCCCGTTATCCAGCCAGCGGCGGAAAGTGGCAAAACAGGCGTAAGTATTTTTATAACGTGCCGGACCAAAGTGAATGCCTTCCTCAAGGAATAAATCTTCCAGCGTGCGGTTGAGGAACAGGGATTCTGTGGCATACGTGTCGGTCACTGACATCAGCTCGGCGACGCTGGCATTCACCCGGTTCACTTCCGCCATATATTGTTCGCCATTACGTGAGAACTGCGTGGCGCCAATCTGGTTGGTCAGCACAAAACCGTCATCCGCACGGTTTCCACCGCCGTTACGATTTACCATCTTATTGAAGTTTTCAGCTACATCCTGGCAAATCTTTTTATTCGCGAAATTACGAATAACATATAAAACATTGCCCTGATGATGTCCATGCAGAATAATATTTCTGATAACGCTGGCATCAACATTATCGGGTTGCGTCTCTAAATAACCGAAATTCTTTTTCACAGAGCCAGACAAAATAATCTCTTGCTGTTTTTCAGCCAATAGTTCACTCATGATGTTCCTGCCAAAGAATATTTAAAGGATGACCGCACGGAAATAACGTAATAAAATTAAGTATAAATATAAATCAGAGGCTATATAAACAAAGGCGAATACAACATCCCGCCCTGCGACCATAAATTATTATCCCGACGCGCCTGATTCAGTTCTGAGTATTTACCCAGATTGCGCTGGAATATCTCACCGTAGTTGCCTACCTGATGAATAATTTCGCGAATAAATTCAGGGCGCAGGCCCAGATTTTTACAATTCTGTTCTGACGGATACAGGAAGGTCTTAAGATAACCCGTCGCCTCCTGACTCATTTCATGAATATTTTTGCTGCTGACTTGCAGGTTTTCCGCTTCAATCAGCGCACGCATGACCCAGGTTACCGCTTTCAGCCACTGCGGATCATGCGATGCCACCGCCGGTGACATGGTTTCCAGTGAGATACGATCCTGCAAGATAATGTGCGCGTCTTTATCCTTCAGCTGAGCGCGTTCACCGGCCAGCAGATAGGAGTCGAGACAGTAGATATTGCATTCACCATGCTGATAAGCCTGGCGTGCCTGAGTCGGCGAATCAAACAGACTGATTTCGCAGGACAGGTTTAAATTTCCAAAATAACGCTTCAGATTTTCTTCGGTTGTCGAACCGCGCATCGCCGCTATCCGGCGCTTGCGGGTATAACTGGCCTGTTCAACCGGTTCGAGCAAATTACTGGCCGGCGTCATCAGCACTTCACCATCAAACAGCATCGGGTGAACAAAAGTGACCTCTGATTCCGCCTCACGCTGGAAGGTAATACTGGAATTGAACGAACCCAGATCAATCACACCATCACGCAGCGCCCGGAAACGGTCACCAGACTGCAAGGGCATGTAATGGATTTTTCCTGCATCGCCAAACACCGCGACCGCCACTGCCCGGGCTAAATCAATGTCGAACCCTTCCCAGCAATTCTTTATTGCGTTACGAAACGACAACCCTCTGAAACCCAGACTAACGCCAACATTTAGCACATCACGCTGGCGGATCATTTCAATTACCGTTTGGTTTGACATAGCTAACCCATTAAATAAATTGACTATTATGGTCGATTTGCACCAGATGAACCCTCTGTTGAACATCATACGGCTTGATGCTAATTTGGCTAGATATCCCAGAAACAAAAGAGCTATGCGTGAAGAACACAAGTGAGTTAGCAGAACTGCTTCCCAGTTTGTCCGTTTTTATTCAGGTGGTTGAAAAAGGGAGCTTTTCTTCGGCAGGACGTGAGACTTCGATGGCCCCCTCGTCAGTAAGCAGGATGATCGACAGGCTGGAGAAACGCCTCAATGTAGTGTTATTTACCCGCTCCACGCGATCGGTCACGACAACCGAGGTCGGGCTCGAGATTTACCGGCAGGCGCAGGCCGTATTATCCGCCACGCAGGCCCTCTTCTCTCAGGCAGACAGTTTCAGTGATACCCCTCAGGGTGTTTTGCGTATTACCGCGCCGAATACGCTGGGTAAAATCCTCCTTACCCCGTTTCTGCCCGCGTTTTTACGCCGTTACCCGGAGATCAACGTCGAGCTGACGTTGTCTGACCGGGTCAGTAATCTGGCGCAGGACGCTTACGACCTGGCACTGCGTGTCACCGAAAGCCCGCCGGAAAACATGGTGGCCCGCGCCCTGATGCCGATCGATTACGTATTAGTGTGTTCCGCGGATTACGACGAAGTCCTGCCGGATTTCCCCGCCGGACTCATCAAACACAACATTTTTTTCCCTGATGAACGGCAATTTCGCGGCGCATGGCGCTTCTGGCAAAATGAAATCATGGAAAGTGTGACGCTGGTTCCACGGCTGATGATCAATAACAGTGACGCCATGATCGACGCCATTCTGCAAGGCGTCGGCATAGCGCTGATTCCCACTTTTATCGCCAACCGGTATATCGCCAGCGGTAAATTGCGCCGCGTTTTACCTGACTGGCGCGTGGAAAACCCTCTCCCGCGCAACACCTACGCGATCACCCTGCCCAACAAACTCCTGCCGCTGAAAACGCGGGTGTTTATCGATGATTTTATGCAATGGATTAAAGCGGAAAGCCGGATTTAGGTCAGACGCAGGGCGCTTTTCGCAATCGCCAATATTCAGCTGACAGACAATATTTTGGACTGGGTTGATCGGTAGCCGCTAAGCTGCAGCTGGCATGTAGCAAGCTGTCGGTTTCAACCCATAATTTTTGCATTATTATTAGCGGGGGACGATCAAACCGCCTTCTAACCCTCTTGTAAAGACGACCTGCCAGAGCTGAATATCACGAGATCTGAAAGCGCCTGCACACGAATTCAAATAATAGGTAAACATCCTTTTAAATCTTTCTGAGTAATTCCCTTCGATATGTTTCCAGGAGGCCAGAAATCGCTCACTCCAGGCCATAAGCGTTTTGTCATAATCTGGCCCGAAATTATGTACATCTTCAATAACAAAATACCGTTCACTGGCCGAGGCGATATGCGAAAGAGAAGGCAGGCATCCGTTAGGGAAAATATACTTATTAATCCAGGGATCGACGTTGACCTCAGTTTTGTTAGCACCAATTGTGTGTAATAAGAAAATTCCATCTGGTTTCAGATTTTTGTTCACCACATCGAAGTAAGTCGCATAGTTTTTAGGCCCTACATGCTCAAACATTCCGACAGAAACGATGCGGTCAAATTTCCTGTCAAGTTCCCTGTAATCCTGAAGCAGAATTTCGACATCGAAACTGGCGCAGCGCACTTGCGCCATTTTTTGCTGTTCTGCTGATATCGTAATCCCCGTGACTTTTGCACCATAATGTTCGGCAGCGTATGCCGCAAGTCCTCCCCAGCCGCAGCCAATATCCAGCAGGCTCATCCCTTTTTCTAACTTCAACTTCTCACAAATTAATTTAAGTTTATTTTGCTGCGCCTGATATAAATTTTCAGCGTTCTTCCAGTAACCACAAGAGTATTGCATCCAGGGATCGAGCATCAGACAAAAAAGGTCATTGCCCAGATCGTAGTGTTCTTTACCAACTTTCAGGGCTCCTTTCTTGGATTGAAAGTTTATGAATCTCGCCCCGGCCACTCTGATGATATCTTTCAAATTATCCGGTACACGGGATTGTAAATCTGCATTAATGATTTTAGTAAAAAATACATCAAGCCTGGCGCAGTCCCACCACCCGTCCATGTAACTTTCACCCAATGCAAGCGACCCTCTTTTTAAAACACGCTTATAGAATTTTGGGGTTTTGACATGAATATCATACGTCTCACCACCACCAATCTCGATCCCCGCGTCATCAAGGAGCTCACGGCAGATTCTCTGCCATTCGTTATAGTCCTTAGGTACGATCATATTTTTTTTCATTCGCGTGCCTTTTGATTAAAACCCCTAAAAATTCATGATTTCTTCTTGCAATTATAAATAAAATCCCTGGATCGCTGTGTAATCTGTTGTATTTCCCGTGTTGTTAATCCTTGCCGATAAAGATGCATAATCTTTTCTTTATCTGACTCGACATTTTTATATCTGTCTGGATAGGTCTTTAGTTTCTCCCTCTGAATATCGACTTTTTGTTGAATCGCGGACGTAAGACGATTCAAGCTACGCATCGCCTGATCTCTATCGTGCTTACTTAACTTTGGATTAATCGAAATATCCTGCCAGATTGATATTGCTCTTCGTATTAGCCCCTTACTTTCCAGAGAACTGGCCTTAAATTTTAATAAATCCACACTGTTCATTTGTGCAACCTTCTCAACTCAATTAAAATAATTAATCTACTCATTGGCCAAAAATCTCCAACGTATATAGTCATAGACCCAATTAAAAATTAACGTATAAGGTAAGAAAATAAATATTAAGCCTATTTCTACCCAAAATGCCTCAGTCACCGTTAACTTAAGTAAAAACATCGCGACAGGCGTGAGTGAAAGCACAAGTACAACTTCAAATAAGACGGCATGCAAAACTCGGATCGGGAAGCTTCTCTCAAATAAAAACCGCTTCTGAATCTCATCAAAAATCTTATTGAATACGTAATTCCAGACCGTCGCAGTTAGAGCGGAAATGAATGATAACGTCCCGGACTGTATCAAAGAAACTTTCAGACTGTAGGCGAGGAAAATGGCTATAACAACATTCCCAAGTACTTCGAAAAGAACAGCATGTAAAATTCTTTCCGGCGTACTCTTATTCAACTCCACTTTCATCTCACTGCGCCTCAAATTACAACAATTGATTTCCATTAATACGTTAGCTTGCTGATAACATCGCAACCATGCCAGCCCCAAAAGCTAAACCCACGACAGCCGTCACAACCACCACGGTGCTAACAACACCGGTACCGACAGCGGCAGCTGTTTTTCCTTTGGATATTTCTTTACGCTTAAGTGAAACGAGATCCGACAGATTAATCACGAGTCCGTCATCACTGATTAATGTTTGTGGTGTTGTTCTTTTCACAGTAAGTGTACCGCTACTTCCGTTACGCAATGAATATTGCACAACATCACCTCCGTACAAAGGTGGATCAATTTTATAATAGGTATAATCAGATGAAGCAGAAGAAGCAGAAGAAGCAGAAGAAGCAGAAGAAGCATGGACTTGTTGTTGACTCAATTCGAGTGACTTATAGCTTGAACAACCGGACACAGACAGTAGTGCAATAATGACAGAAGACAGTAATAAAGTATGTTTCATAATTTCTCTGATTTAATAAATGGCGTTGCCGCATGCAGATAAAGAAAAAATTCTTTAGAAAATGAAGACCGTGTTTTTAAATAGTCTTACCATCACCCCCTATACAAAGCAGTATCTGCCGGAGCTGAATTTTTCCTGCACGAAAAAATCCCGCACCAGAACATAAATAATAATCAAGCATACGTTTCAATTTCGGAGAATGATTCATTGACAACGCAGGCCAGGACTCGTTTATTTTCTCAAACCAACTCATCAATGTTTTATCATAATCCGTACCTAAGTTATCCCAATCTTCAATTTTAAAATAAGGTTCAATTGATTGGACTAATTGCTGCCCTGAAGGCAGGCATCCATTGGGAAAGATATACTTATTTAACCAGGGGCCGACATGATTAACCAGCTGGGTGCTACCAGTGCTGTGCAAAAGGAAAAGACCATCAGGTTTCAAACTGCGAGCAACTGCTTTAAAAAAATTTTGATAGTTTTTTAGCTCCACATACTCAAGCGCGCCGAGCGCGATAATGCGGTCAAATTTATCGTCAGGCAGATCCTGATAGTCTTCGAGCATTATCGTTATATCAAGTCCCTGGCACCGCGACTGCGCGACTTTCTGTTCTTCGGTAGAATTAGTGATACCTTCGACATAGACATCATAATGACGTGCCATATACTCTGCAGTTCCCCCCCAACCACAACCGATATCTAATACACGCATCCCCGGTGCTAATTGAAGTTTTTCACAAACCATTTTCAATTTAGCTTCCTGGGCTTCAGCCAGCGTTGCGCCCGCCCTCCAGTATCCACAAGAAAATTGCATATACGGATCGAGCATATGAGCGAAAACATCGTAACCTATACCGTATTCTTTTTCTAAAGCACTGCAGCCACAATCATCCGATTTCCGGCTTAATATTTTTCCACTTAATCCCATCATGATATCACTGTAATATCCGGGCACTGCTTCATCTAATTTATGGGCGAGAAATTTGTAGATGAATATATCCAGACGATCGCATTCCCACCACCCGTCCATATAACTTTCACCCAGTCCCAAAAGACCCTGTAGCATAATGCGCTTGAAGAAGCCGTGATGGCGTATTCTGATATCCCAGGGGCGGATTCCTTCTATCTGAATATCAGCTTTCTGTAAAAGGTTCTTTCCCATGAGTGGCCATGGGTCATACCTTGTATGCTGAGTAACGGAAGCAAAATATTTCAAAATTAACCCATTTAATCAATAGCTTGCACTATTCATTGCGAACGGAAATTTCATTGCCCACAACAATTCATGGGAATTATTATTATCTATAAATGTTGTAAATGTATTATCATGACAGGACAATCTTTATCGATAAGAAGTCTAAGCAAGATGTTCTCAGGGAATCGGCAATGAAAGCCTCAGCTAAAAGAAATTGGGTTTCATCGCAGGACTATCCAATGCCCAAGGAGCGCCGTCCTGTTCATTTTCGCTCTTATTTAATTAAATCAAATACGGGCGTCTTACCACATACTCATGAATTTGCACAATTTCACTGCGCTCGAAATGGAAATATGCGCCTTGAGACCGCCGATAATTGTTGGATCGTCCCTTCACATTATGGTATCTGGATCCCCGCTTATATGGAGCATACCGTGTGGGCCATGGATGATGTATTCCTTGAAAGTTTGGATATCGAAACAGATGTCGTAGACGACACCATCACCATGTGTAAAGCCGTGACCATCAGTGACGTTGCAAAAGAACTCATACATTATGCATCCGAAACCATTCCGGAGTTATACGATGAACATGGGAAAGACGGCAAGTTGGTCAGCGTCTTGCTGGATATTATCTTTAATTTACCGCAAGTGGATTTTGTCCTTCCCTGGCCGCAAAGTCCGGCGTTAAACGAAATGTGCCGTACTATATTGGAATCACCCGGTTCTGAGCATTTTATTGAATTCTGGTCAGCCAACGTAGGCATGTCTACGCGGAACTTTTCAAGAAAGTTTAAAAAGGAAACCGGTTTATCATTTAGTCTCTGGAAGCAGAAAATGCGGATATTTGAGTCTGTTATCATGCTTAAACAAAGTAAAAGCGTCACGACAATAGCGCTCGAAATGGGGTACTCAAGTACAGCAGCGTTCAGCTATTCATTCAAAAGTGTTTTGGGCGTCCCTCCTACTGAATACTCCGTGTAATGCAGGCCCCGCCGATACCATGTTTACCCAGATAACATCATGAATTTGCGTAGAAAGGAAATTTGGACTGCCCCCAATCCTTGCGTTACCGGCAAACATCAGGGGGCGTTAACTCATTAACATTGAAAGGTTTGCTAAAAAAACCTATAAATCTTTAAACGTCCCCAACCTGAACCCGCGTTCTGCAATCGCCTGTTTCAGCGATGCGGACGTCAGAACATCCAGCTCTGCCAGCCGCGGATAGCAATATTTGCTCGCCAGGATCGTGTTATCGATAAACGAAGGATGGCACATAATTTCCACGGACTCGTCGCCGCGCGCGGTGGCCTGATCCAGCGTATTCAGGAACAACGCTTCTGAAATCGCCTCGCCGTAGAAAGTACTGTCGAAACCCTGCGTGCTTTGCGCGCCGCGCAGAACAATTTCGCCTTTTCTGATTTCATCGCGGTCGATGCGTATTGCCACGCCCTGTTCTTTCGCAAAATCTTCCACAACCGGAAATATTGGCGCAAGCAGATGCACGTGATGATGGCTGTCGATATGCGTGGGAAGACGGCCAAACAGTTCTGTAAACCGTGCAAACTGGGCTTTCAGCTCATGTTTAATCTCATCAAGCGGCAGCGTGCCCTGCTCCGCCATTTCCCAGATCCATTTCCCCAGTTCACCGTTTTCGCGCACCAGACCGGGCATCGGCGAAAGCGGTATTCCCAGCGTCAGGACAAAATGCATCCCGACGGCCAGCCCCGGATTTGCCGCACTCAGCGCCGCAGCGTGCCCGATGGTCGGCATATTCATCATCGCCGTGGTGGACGTCACGACGCCGTTGTTGAACGCGTCGATAATTCCGTAATTCTGCGCTTTGCACAGCCCGAAATCGTCGGCGTTCACAATCAGTAATTTATCCATAAGCGTCCCTTTTTAACGCGCCCTCCTTTTTACGGGAGGGCGGCGGATTATTTCAGCGCGGCAATGGTATCGGCAAAATTCGGCAGCAGCGCTTCATGGGCGAGCAACATTTCCCGCGCCAGTATTTCGGCATCTTTATCGGAATGAATCAGCGGGCTGAGGTTCAGAGCCAGCAGAACGTCATTGAGTTTTCCGCTCAACGCCGCCTCACTGGCCGCGATTTCAAAGCCTTTAATGGTGTAGATCAGGCCGAGCACTTTATCGTCAAAATGCGTGACACGCGGATGCGGCTTCGCGCCGTCGCGGCCAATCGTGCAGGTCATTTCCACCGCCCAGTCAGCCGGAATATTATCAATATGGCCGTTGTGCGGGAAGTTGACGTACTGCTCGGTCTGCTTGTCGTTGTAAATCGCGCTGATCACTTCGCAGGCCGCGTCGGAATAATACGCGCCGCCGCGCAGTTCCAGCTCTTTCGGTTTGACGTTCAGCTCCGGGTTCTTGTACAGATCGAAGAGTTGTTTTTCGACTTTCTGTACCACGGTTGCCCGCGCGCCGCCCTTGTAGAATTCGCCCATTTCAATCGCCAGCATCTCTTTCTGCTTGAAGTAATACAGCAGATACGAGCATGGCAGCAGATTCAGCGAACGGATCAGTCCTTCGCTGAATGGCAAATCAAAGATATTTTTCACCGAACCGGCGGTCAGTGTGCCGGACGCCACGCCGTCGAGCAGCTCTGCAAAACGGGATTCGCCGTTAACCAGCACGTCTTTGATGAAGACCATGTGGTTCAGGCCAAAGAGGTCGATCGACAAATCGTCTTCCGCTGACAGTTTCAGCACATCCTGAATGAACATTTTCATGCCAACAGGAATGTTGCAGACGCCGATGAATTTTTTGAATTGGGTGTGACGGAATACCGCTTCTGTCACCATGCCCGCCGGGTTAGTGAAGTTAATCACCCAGGCGTCAGGACAAATTTCTTCGACATCTTTGATGATGTCAAAAATCACCGGGATTGTGCGTAAGCCTTTGAATAACCCGCCCGCGCCGTTGGTTTCCTGGCCCAGATAGCCGTGGCTCAGCGGAATACGTTCATCCAGCTCACGCGCCTTTAATTGCCCTACGCGCAACTGCGTGGTGACGAAATCAGCGCCAGCCAGCGCTTCACGGCGATCGAGCGTTTTGTGTATTTCAATTGACACACCCGCGCGTTCAACCATGCGCACGCACAGATCGTAAATAATATCCTGTTTGGCTTTTCCGCCTTCAACATCGACCAGCCACAATTCAGTAATCGGTAATTCATCGTAACGCTTAATAAAGCCTTCAAGTAATTCAGGGGTATAACTGCTTCCGCCACCGATGGTGACCACTTTCAGTTTTTTACGCATAGGAGCTCCCGTGCAATAATAATGCACTGTAAATTACAAAACCGATTAATTTCAAAAATCCAAATATAAATGGATATTTAGTTAATGCTGAATAATTTCTTTCTGTAATGATTCGGCGTAAATGAAGTCAGCTTTTTGAAATTCTTAATAAACATACTCGGGCTGCTGTAACCGGACTCAAATGCAATATCGGTGACGGAGTAGTTCGTAATTTCCAGCTGCTTCTTCGCAAAATCAATACGAATCTCATTGATGATTTGCATCGGCGTTTTGCCGTAATGGCGCTGTGTGGCGCGGGTCAGATATTCCTGCGACTTACCGGATAACTGCACCATATTGGATAAAGCCTTGTCCCCGAAACGCGATTTATCATGCATTTTCTCAACCGCCATCGTCAGCCAGCCCGGAATATCCGCGGTCACTTCCGATTCACGATGGTGGCGCAGACGGTTAACGATATAAAACGTTACCATCTCAAGAAATTCATTAAACTCGCCGTTACGAAAATTAAGGGACGCCGTGACGGACTCAATATAATTCAGAAATTCGTGGTTTATTTTATAAACCTGCGACGCAATAAACTGTGCCGGTAACAGGGCCAGATAATGCTGCTCAAAAAAAGCTTTACTGATGCCGACATTCAGTATTCTTGTCGCGCCAAACTCATAGAAGCTTTGATGATTCGAACCCAGAGGAATAAAAACAAAATCTCCGCGCTCCAGCAATACCCTTTTCCCGTTGACGTTCTGGTAATACCGCCCCGTCAGCACCACGGTAAATTCGTAGTAATCATGTTCATGCAGCCCGGAAATACTCTCTACTTTGTTGTAGATGAACATGTGGAAATTTTGACCGTCGAAGAGTTGATTTTCGCGCGCTGTCTTGATTTCCATGCTCAATACCTGTGGCTGCATCCTGGATCCCTACGTTATTTTATTTTCTCATGAAGCTCAATGAGTTCTGCAATCAGTTCACGTGCCAGCATCGACGTCATCAGATGATCCTGCGCATGGACCAGCACCAGGCTGACTTTGGTTTTCCCTTCACCCTGATCATCTTCAATCAGTTTGGTCTGCACCAGATGCGCTTCGTTCAGCGCCATTTTTGACTGCGCCATCACCGCGCGCGCTTGCTCAAAATCGCCCTCTTTGGCTTTTTTCAGCGCGGCGTACGCCAGGCTGCGCGCCTGTCCGGAGTTAATAATTAACCCCATTACCACTTCTTCCAGATCCTGCAATTCGGTTTCAGTCTCAACAATGCTGTCTAAATCAAACATGTTTATCTCTCCTTGAAAGTCCGCTGAATGGCGGGGCCATTTTCGCCCCGCTTTCAGGTCAGATTAGAATTTCAGTGCAGCCGCAATATCTTCTTCGCTTTCTTCTTCTTCAATAATCGCCTGAGCCTTGTTGGAAAGAATCACGAAAGGCATGTAGACCAGCGTGGCGACACCGAGGTTGAACAAGGCGACCAGCAGCGCCGCAATGCTGCCGTTACTGTTAAAGAACGCACCCAAACCGGTCGGCATGGTCCACGGTGCAAGGTTGGTGACCGGCGGAATGATGCCCATGCTGTAGGCGGCCAGCGTGATAGCGGCCAGAATCGGCTGCACCAGCACGAACGGGATAAACATAACCGGGTTCATGATAATCGGCAGACCAAACAGAATCGGTTCGTTAATCTGGAAGATGCCTGACGGCAGTGCCAGCTTCGCCACCTGACGGTGATCCGCACGGCGAGAGGCAATAAAGATGGCGATAATCAGACCCAGCGTTGCCCCGGAACCGCCCAGCAGAATGTAGGAGTCGAGCATCGGTTTGGCCCAGAAGTGGAAGGTCTTGCCCGCTTCAATCGCCGCACTCACAGAACCGTATTCGGTGTACAACGCGATGTTTTCCAGCGCCCACGGGGTCATGATGCCGTTGTCGAGCGCGGTCAGCGCCAGAGAACCATGCACACCAAAGAACCACAGCAGTGAGTTGAAAATTACATACGCCCAGCCCACCACGCTTCCCATTGACGCCAGAGGTTTGGAAATGGAATCCATAATAATCTGGTGGAAGTTGTGGCCATATAATCCGAGTAACCAGGAAATCACCCCGAAAATAAACAGAATGATAAAGCCCGGAATTAACGCGGAGAAAGAACGCGAAACAGAAGTTGGTACACTGGCGGGCAAGGTAATGACCCAGTTGCGGCGAATAACAAACGTGAACATTTCGGCGACAACAAGACCGATAACCATCCCCGAAATAATATTCGCACCACCCAGCCAGTTTGCGCCAACGGCATACGCTTCGCCTACGCTGTAAGGTGTGACGGTCATAAATGCGGCAACGGCTAATAAACCCGCCGAGAGTGAATCGACTTTCCGCTCTTCGGCTAACGCCATACCGATAAAGAACGGTGCCATCAGCGACATTATTCCGAGCGTACCGTTATAAACGTTAATCCCGATGGTTTTTAATCCCGCCAGTGTTTCTATGGTTGACGGGTCTAAACGAACGCCTAGAGAATAAAAGAAGGAACCGGCACCAAAGTTCAGGAAGACGTTATTAATTAAAACGAACATGGCGCCAGCCAGGGTCAGCGGCATTAATTTGATGAAGCCATTTTTGATGGCATTAATGTGGGGCTGCTTACCTATTTTTACCGCAAACGGGAGAAGTATCTTTTCAAGTGAATCAATGGCTTTGCTCATTGGCATTTTCCTTTAAAGCCGCCTTCCGGCGGCAAGGTATGAAATTCGCTCTTTGACTGGAGTTCTCTTTGACTTAAAAATGCTAATCACTGCTAATTTAAAATTGACGCAAAAGTTAAAACTTATTGTACTGCTGCTTTTTTGATCGCAGCAACCGCTGCTTTCAATACACCCAACCCATCAATTTTGCCGTAGAGGGCAGAATCAATCACTTCAACCGGCTTGCCCGGTAATACCTTCTTAATTTCTTCCAGCATGTAACCAATTTGCGGGCCGAGAAGGATCACATCCGCAGCGTGGCCTTTCTCGGCTGCCAGGGTTTCAGGGAATGCTTCAATAATGACAGGCACTTCGTATTTCTCGGCCTGAACCTTCATTTTAGAAACCAGCAGAGAAGTGGACATTCCCGCGGAACAAAACAAATAAATGACTTTCTTTTCCATAATGAAAACCCTCGTATCCCGTATAGAGTGCAGGTCTGACAACGGATCTTTCTTTATCTGTCATTACTCAGTACCAGCAGATAAATAGAGATAGTTAATTGTTTCTGCTTGAGAGAAGTATACGGCATCACTTCCGGCAGGGATAATTCCGAACTTATAGAAATTGTCTCTCCTTGACCATTGCCCATGACTCCCTTCACGTTTTGGGCAAATAATTCGCGGAAATAATTAAGATCTCCCTTTACAGGGGCACGACGACAGGTCGCTGAGGAGCAGAGGAAAGGCTCAGAATTCTCCTCCTCAAATTGATATCTGTCTGATAACAGCGTTTTAACACTTTGGGTCTATCGTCCCTCATTTTCTTGTGAGAAACTGGCAATGATTGCGCAAACATTCGTAGTTTGAACTTGCAAACCAGTGAGCAATGCATTGAATAATATAATAAAGAATCACACAGGTCGTTCCCGTACGGCCACGCTTGAAGATGTTGCCAGAGAAGCCGGTCTTTCACCGATGACGGTCAGCCGGGCGCTGAATAATCCCAAGGTTGTGCGCCCCGCAACTATCGCCAGAGTGATGGAAGCCGTGAACGTGACCGGGTATATCCCTAATATGCTGGCAGGCGGGCTGGCGACCAGTCGCACGAAGCTGATCGCCGTGGTCGTGCCGCAGATTAACAACAATATGTTTGTCGATACCGTTCAGGCGATCAGCGATGAACTGGCCGCGCGCGGCTACCATATGTTGCTGTGTATTGTCGGTTACGAGCCGGATGCAGAAACCGAGATTGTCGCCACCCTGCTTTCGCGCCGTCCGGACGGCATCGTTCTGACCGGTATTCATCATTCGTCAGACCTGAAAAGAATCATCCTCAACGCCAATATTCCTGTCGTGGAAATCTGGGATTTAACCCCGACGCCGATTGATATGCTGATCGGCTTTTCCCATGAAAAAGTTGGCAATGCGATTGGCGAATACTTCCTTGAGAAAGGCTTCACGCGTTTTGGTTTTATCTGTGCTTCGGACAGACGCGCCGTGGTGCGCAAGAATGGCGCGATCAGCGTGCTGCGTGCACAACCCGGTTCAGAAATCCGCGAAATGATGGTGTCGCTGCCTGCCAATATGGAAGTCGGACGTGCAGCGCTGAAAGAGATGCTTTCCGGCGGCGAGCGGTTCGACGCGATCATTTGCAGTTCCGACACGCTGGCGCAAGGCGTGATAATGGAAGCGGAAGCACAGGGGCTGCGCGTACCCGATGATTTCTCGGTGATCGGTTTTGCTGATTTGAATTTCGCGGCCCATAACCGGCCCTCGATCACGACTGTCAGCGTGGAGAAATGGGATCTCGGGATCCGCGCAGCCACTATGCTGGCGGACAGAATTGAAGGGATTAAGGTTGAGGAACCGATTGTGGATACGGGGTACAGGTTGGTGATCAGGGAATCAGCCTGATTGTTTTTGGGTTGGCCACCCAAACGGGCTTCAAGGGCTTCACACAGATTTGTGTAAGTTTCGGTTTATCAATTGCAGTGATCGCCTAACCCGCTGCGCCGAAACCGACCAAAAGGGGAAAGTGCTTTTCCCCTTTTGGATTTCCCCACGCTTTTTCAACAAGCGCTCCGCTCGCTGGCTATGTTTCAGCAGCCGCAGCTATTGCCGCGAAAACTTGCCGCTGCGCGGTACCTTCATTTCGGTCTTCGAACCTTTCGGTCTCGAAACACTCATTCAGCAAGCTTTCTGAAAGCGGCTGGAGGCATTTTTAATTCAAAATCAAAACCACCCAACATCATTCTTCCGAATTACATAGCCATTGGCCGCTTTCAAAACGACGTGGAGTGAGCGGTGAGAAACGGCGAGAGTCTTTTCCGAGCTGGTTCGAACCCGAAACGAGAGGACCGCGCAGCGGCGGCGTTTGCGGCAATAAGAGGAGTTTCTGAAACATAGCCAACAAGCGGCAGCGCGCAGTTAAAGAGCCGGAGATTCTTAAGAGGCGCGGCGATAGGCGCCTCTTAAGGCCAGTTTGGGTGGCAACCCAAGGTCTTGGCCTGAGTGATAACTGCAATTGAAAAACCGAAACTTACACAAATCTGTGTGAAGCCCTTGAAGCCCGTTTGGGTGGCAATCCAAGGTCTTGGTATTGACCTTAAATATAAACATTAAATTTATTCCATTTTCTAAATGTTAAAAATGTTAGGTAACATTTATATCAACAAATAACATTAACTTTCCTTCCGGAATTATATTGATCTAAATTTAACCGGAATTATCCGGCGCTAATCTTTGATAAGAAATGCTAAATCACCGCGACTACACACTCAAACAAAATAATCATAAGTCCATGTTTCATAAATAATTTAAACTATTCACTGATGTCTGAAAACATAAGAAATATCACCTCCTCACATTCCTTGTGGAAATTAGTCATTTATTTTAAATGTAGCGGTGATATTATAAATTTGTACCCAAAAATAATAACAATTAACCCAAACTTAACATCAGGCATGTGAGAGTCGTAATTCTATGCTCCTTCAAAAGAAAACTACCCGTCGCAAGTTTTTACTTGGGTCGCTGATGGCGTTGCCCGTCGGCACCATCATGATGAAAGGGTTGTCCGCGGCGCAGGCTGCTGAAATGGCTGCCCCGGATTTACTCGATTATAAACCCGTGTTTTTCAGCGCGGATGAGTGGCAGTTTATAATGGCCGCCGCTGACCGTCTGATCCCCGCAGGAGGCAAAGGGAAAGCGCCCGGCGCGCTTGAAACCAACGTACCGATTTTTATCGATCAGCAAATGCACGGCGATTTCGGCGAAGAAATCTATATGCAGGGGCCGTTTAACGTTCACGCACCCGCGACTATGGGGTATCAGATCCCCTTCCGTCCTCAGCAAATCTACAAAACCGGTATTCGCCTGGCGAACAACTGGTGTCAGCAAAATCATCAGAAAGACTTCCACGCGCTCTCCGATCAGGACAAAGACAACGCCCTGACGCAGCTCCAGAAAAACGGCATCCGTTTTGCCGATATGGGCGAAGAGAACCTGGTCGCGTCGCAATTCTTCGGGGAACTGCTTTCCGATACCAAACATGGCTATCTGGCAGACCCGATTTATGGCGGCAACAAGGGCATGAAAGCGTGGATTGCCATCGGATTCCCCGGTGCGCGCGCCAGCTTTACGGAGTGGGTGAAACAACACAACGTCCCTTATCCGCTGGGGCCGGTGAGCCTGCAAGGTGCCCGCGCCTGAGCGCCGGACCTCTTTCCGTTTTCTGATGACTGACAGGATTAAAGATGGCACAAGTAATTAAACCAGAAGTCGATGTCGTCGTTGTCGGCCTCGGCTGGGCGGGCTCGCTGATGAGCATCGAGCTGGCAATGGCCGGTCTGACCGTGCGCGCACTTGAGCGCGGCGGTGACCGCGGGTACGAAGAATTTGCTTACCCGAAACCCGCGGATGAATATGCCTACGCCGTACGCAACAAAGTGATGGCAACGCCCGCCGAAGCGGCGGTGACCGTGCGTTACAACATGAGCGAAACCGCGCTGCCAACCCGTAAATGGGGCGCATTTGCGCCGGGTACGGGCGTTGGCGGTTCCGGTCTGCACTGGACGGCGGTTCTTATCCGTCCTACGCCGACCGATTTAAAGCTCAAAACCTATGCCGATGAGGCGTACAAACCGGGCATTTTGCAGGAAGACATGCGGATCATGGATTTCCCGTTCACCTGGGATGAAATCGAGCCGTATTACACCAAGTTTGAGCACATCTGCGGGCAGTCGGGCAAAACCGGCAACCTGCGCGGCCAGATTATGGAAGGCGGCGACCCGTTCGAAGGGCCACGCTCAGAGCCGTATCCGCTGCCTGCGCTGGAAGATACGCTAAACAGCAGCATGTTTGCCGAAGTGGCGAAAAAAATGGGGTATCACCCGTTCCCGAACCCGTCTGCCTGCGTATCCCGCGCCTGGACCACCCCGTACGGCAACCAGATCGCTCCGTGCAACTACTGCGGCTATTGCAGTAAATATCCGTGCCTGAACTACTCAAAAGCATCACCGCAGACGGCGGTCATGGACGCACTGAAACGCATGGACAACTTCTCTTATGAAGTCCACGCGAACGTGCTGAAAGTCGAATTGCATGACGACAAGAAAACCGCCAAAGGCGTGATCTACATGGATGCGCAGGGCAACGAGTGCTTCCAGCCTGCGAAAATCGTGGTGCTGAGCAGCTTCCAGTTCTGTAACGTCCGCCTGATGCTGCTTTCCGGGATCGGCAAACCTTACAACCCGATCACCGAAGAAGGCGTGATTGGCCGTAACTATGCGTTCCTGAGCAACGGCGGCTCCACGCTGTTCTTCAAAGACAAAAACTTCAACCCGTTCGCCACCGCAGGCGCCACCGGCCAGATGATCAACGACATCTCTCCGGGCAATTTCGACGGCCCTGCTCTGGGCTTTATCGGCGGCGCGAAAATCCACAGCTCTCAGGCCACCGGCACGCCAATCAGCACGTCTCTGCCAAAAGGCACACCGGCGTGGGGCACCGGCTGGAAAGAAGGCATGGAAGAGTGGTACGGCCATTCGATGAAAATCAGTATCACCACCACCTGCCAGTCTTATCGCGATATTTATCTGGATCTCGATCCGAACTACAAAGATGAATACGGCTATCCGCTGCTGCGTATGACCTTCGACTGGAAACAGAACGAACTCAAACTTCAGCAGTACCTGAAAGGGATTGTGGGCAATATCACCAAAGAGCTGAACCCGGACAGCTACAGCGAAAGCTTCCTGCCGATGGACGCACACTTTGACCTGACCAAATACGTTTCGACGCACAACGTCGGCGGCGCGGTCATGGGCGATAACCCGAAAACCTCCGCGCTGAACAAGTTCCTGCAAAGCTGGGATGTGCATAACGTCTTTGTGCCGGGCGGCAATGCGTTCCCGCAGAACTTCCAGGCGAACCCGACGGATACCATCGGAGCCATCACGCTGATGGCCGCACAGGCGATTAAAGATCAGTATCTGAAAAATCCTGGTCCACTGGTTCAGGCATAAGCGGAGATGAACAGGATGAAACTCAAAAGTTTATTTATCGCGAACGCCCTGCTGCTGGGCACCGGGCTGATGGCGAATGCGCAGGCGGATGACGCAAATAACGCGCAGCTCATCAAACAGGGCGAGTACGTCGCGCGTCTGGGTGACTGCGGCGCGTGCCATACGGTGGCGGGTAAACCGGCGTTTTCCGGCGGCCTGGCGATTAATTCGAATCTGGGAACCATTTATTCGACGAATATTACGCCGGATAAAGATCATGGGATTGGCGGTTATACGGAAGCGCAATTCTCGGACGCCGTGCGTAAAGGCGTGCTGCCGGATGGCACCCGTTTGTACCCGGCGATGCCGTATCCGGATTACGCCAAAATCAACGATGAAGATATGCACGCGCTTTATGTCTACTTCATGCAGGGCGTGAAACCGAGTGCTGAACAGCCACCGGAAACAGATCTGAGTTTCCCGTTCAGCCAGCGCTGGGGCATGCGTTTCTGGAACTGGGCATTCGCATCCGATAAACCGTTCCAGCCGATTGGCGGCGCGTCTGCCGAAGTAAACCGTGGCGCGTATCTGGTCGAAAGCCTCGGGCACTGCGGAAGTTGCCACACGCCGCGCGGTCTGGGGATGAACGAGAAAGCGCTGGACAGCAGCGACTCTGATTTCCTCGCGGGCGGCAGTCTGAATAACTGGGACGTTCCGTCGCTGCGCGGCGTAGCGCACTGGGATCAGCAGGAAATCGTTGATTATCTGGGCAAAGGGCGCAACGACAAAGCGGCCGTAGGCGGTGAAATGACGTCGGTGGTGGAGAACAGTACCGCGCACATGACCGATGAAGATCTGAAAGCCATTGCCGCATACATCAAATTCCTGGGCGGCAATCCGCCGGTTCCGGCACCGGAGACGCAGAAAACCAGCGCGACCGAAGCCAGACTGACGGCGGCGAAAAACCTCAGCGAAGGCGAGCGTTTGTATCTGGATAACTGCGGGGCCTGCCATTTTGTGACCGGCAAAGGCGCACCGGGCGTGTTCCCGCAACTGGATCAGGCAACAATTGTGAATGCTAAAGATCCGACCGGCCTGATCCACACGATCCTCGCCGGTGCTCAGCAACCGTCAACCGCACGCGCACCGTCAACGCTGGCGATGCCGGGCTTTGCGGGCCGTCTGACCGATGAAGAAGCGGCGCAGTTGTCAACCTTTATCCGTCAGGGCTGGAGCAACAACGCGCCTGCGGTGACAGCGAAAGACGTCAGTGAAGTCAGAAAAACGCTGACCCACTGATTTCGTTGCCCGCCAGATATTGCGTTTCAAATCAAAACGGCTTTCCTGTGGGAAGGCCGTTTTTTCGTCTGCATGCAGAAATCAGCCCGCCGCTGTTTCATGCAGATGCCGCCACAGGATTTTGCCCTGCGCGTCCACGCTGAATACCACCGTTGAATAACGCAGCGTCGCCGTCTGCCCCGGCAATTGCTGGCGCTCCTGATACGTCACTACGGCGGACATTTCACTTTCCGCAATTAACTCTGGCTGCTCAACCTGAATCTCCAGCCCGGTTTTCGCCCCGTGCTGCGCCTTGAAAAATGCCCGTAACGCCGCATAATCCAGCCGGTGGCCGGTGAGCGTCACCATCGAATAATCTGCGCTAAACCGCGCCAGCAATTCATCACAAATTGCCTGCGGAGAATTTGTATCGCCCAGCCACTGGCGGATAAGTTCATGCGCATCAAACACTTCTTTCACGAAACGGTTCATCTTTTCTCCTGTTGTTTTCATTCCTGCACCACCGCCCCGCGCGGTAATCTCAGACAAAATATCACCGGAACCAGAACGCTCACCGCCGCCAGCCCGAAGCTCACTTCGTAGGCACATTGCGGCAGATACGCCTGCAACAGATTAAGCACGACGCTGATGACCGTTACGCCAAGGCAAAAACTCAGCTGGCGGTTGATGTTCCACAACGCGCTGGCGTCAGCGAGCTGCGGCGCGGCGATGTGTAAAAATGCGCAGCTCTGCGCCGTGCTGCTGCACAAGCTGCTGCCGAACCCCATCAGCGTGAACGCCGCCACCGCCAGCCACGCCTGCGGATAAACGGTCATGCACGCCAGCAGCGCAATTCCGCACCCCTGAACCAGACATCCGGGGATAAACAACGCGCGCGGGCCGGTGCGGTTAAATATTTTGCCGGTTAACCCGATAGCCGCAAACGACGCCACCGACCACGGCACCATCAGTCCGCCCGCCTGCGCGGCAGAAAACTGCATTTCATCCTGCAAATACAGCATCGCAATCAGGCCCACGCCGGTAAAAATGCCGGGGATGCACTGGTAAATTATCATCGCGGTGCGCAGCAGCGGCTCCCTGATCAGCCGCAGATCCAGCAGCGGATTATGTCGCCTGCGCGCATCGCGAACGAAAGCATAAAGACACGCCACGCCCGCCAGCAATAACGCGCTCCCTGCGGTCAACTCGCTGCGTTCCCCCAGACGGGTCAGGCCGGATAAAATCAGCGTCAGCCCGAGACTGGCCAGCAAAAAACCGCGCAGGTCAAAACGCACCGCTGGTTCAGCCGGAACCTCGCGCAGCCAGCACAATGCCAGAATCCAGGCGAGCAGCGCCAGCGGTAAACTGGCGACAAAAACCCAGCGCCAGTTCAGATGATCCACGATGAGACCGCCCGCCACCGGCGATAACGCCGGTGCCAGCAAGCCAACCAGCATGATCACCGCTGAAAGCCGCGCCCGTTCGTGGCTGCGATAAAGTGCGTACGCCAGCGTTTGCCCGACGGGGATCAGCAGGCCGCCGCCGAGCCCCTGCACAATCCGCCAGACCGTCAGCGACGTCAGACTTTGCGCGCCCGCAGCGCCAACCGACGCCAGCATAAAAATCGCCAGCGACACGGTGAATACGCGACGGGCGCCCAGCCGTGAAGCCAGCCAGCGGCTGGGCGGGATCACCAGCGTCAGCCCGAGAATATACCCGGAACTGACCCAGGCCAGCGCACTGACCGGCGCGTCAAAATGCCGTGCGATGCCGGGATACGCCACGTTGGCGATAAACATGTTGATCAGATCAACAAAAAACCCCAGCAGATACACACTGGCCACACGCGTGCGGTACTGCATTTGATTCTCCCCTTCACCCTGAATGGCGGGCAATGTAACGGAGAAAGGGTGGCTGATATACGGGCGGGTTGCCGCTACACTGTCAAAATAATTTTGACAATAAAAGGCTTCGGCATGCTGAATTTACAACGTCTGGAAATTTTCGTGGCAGTGGTGACGGCGGGGAGTTTTACCGGCGCAGCGGCAACGCTCGGGCTGACCAAAGCGGTGGTGAGTTTTAACGTGAAGCAGTTGGAAAACGAAACCGGCGTCGCGCTGCTGACCCGCAGCACGCGGCGTCTGGCGCTGACCGATTCCGGCGAACGCTTTTACGAACGTTGCCGGATTTTATTGCAGGACGCGGAGTCGGTGCTCGACGATGTGCGGCGCGATCACGGCGGGCTGAGCGGTCAGTTGCGGATCACCAGTACGCCGGAATATGGCGTGCGGGTGGTGGTTCCGGCGCTGGCCGCGTTTGCAGCGCTGCATCCACAATTGCGCATTCAGCATGTCGCCTCATCGCATCACGACGACCTGATTTCAGGCCGGTTCGATCTGGCGATCCGCCTTGGTCAGCTGGCAGATTCCAGCCATCATGCCGCCACGCTGGGCAGTTTCGGCATACTGCCGGTGGCGTCTCCGGCGTTTTTATGCAGGCACGGCGACATCGGTAATCTGCAACAACTGGCACAAGCAAAGTGGATTGCCCACAGCCGTCTGCCGTGGCCGGTGAGCTGGCCCGTGACGTCACCACTGGGAGAACAAACGCTGTTTCGCGTCACCACGCCGCCGGTCGTGACCGCCGATAATGCATCATCGCTGCTGGCGTTCGCCCTGCACGGCACCGGTGTCGCATTGCTGCCGGACTGGCTCGTTCAGCCCGAAATCAACGCGGGCCGCCTGCGCCATTTGCTGCCCGATCATCGTTTTCCGCCGCAGGGAATTTTTGCGCTCTACCCCAACACCCGCCACGTTCCCGAGAAAGTACGGCGGTTTATTGATCACTTACGCGCGCAGTGAATGCCGGGAGGGAGACTCACCCTTACGCGGTTACGGCTTTTTGCCGTCCGCTTCCAGCCGTTCAGTGATCGGCTTCACCACTTTCTCGCCGTGATAACCGTAGAACTGGAATAATGTGTCGGCAGCGGCTTTGGTCAGAACGGTAATTTCAATGCGGCGGTTTGCCGCGCTCTCCGGATTTTCCGGGTCAAGCAGCATGCGGTCAGCCATCGAACTCACCTGAATCACCCGCGCCTGATCCAGCCCGCCACCTTCCAGTGCACGGCGCGCCACCAGGGCGCGGTCACCGGAGAGATTCCAGTTGTTGTAACGCTCCTGATCGCGGAACCGCACCGCATCGGTATGGCCGGTAATGATGATCTGGTTATCCAGTTTATTAAATACCGGCGCCAGCTCGGTCAGCAGGCGGCCAAAGAATGGCGTAAGCGTGGAACTTCCGCGCTCAAACATCGCTTTCTGGCGGTCGTCCTGCAACAGAATGCGCAGCCCCTGCGGGATCACTTCGATTTTCAGGTTGGCCTGTGCGTTATTTTCCGCCGTGATTTTTTCAATCACCGCCGTCAGTTCTTCCATTTCAATATGCGAACGGTTCATGACGCTGTCGAGGGATTCACCGCCGTCTGCGTCTTTGCCGCGTGGATCGTTCGGATTCTGCGCGGCACTGGCGTCGGTCACCGGTTGTGCGGTGCCGATCAGTTTGCCGCCGCCGCTGGCGCTTTCCATATCAATCGGGTCAAAAACCGTGCTGCTGAAAATCGACTGGCTGTTGATCTGCGCGACGATTTCTTTGCGTTCTTCTTCACTCACGGAACCGACAATCCACAGCACCATGAACAGCGCCATCATGGCCAGCGTAAAGTCTGCAAACGCCACTTTCCAGGCACCGCCGTGAACCCCGGAATGCCCCTTGCGCGAACCCCGCTTGATGATCGTTGTGTTGTGGGTATTTTTCGACGATCTCATGCCTCATCTTCCGCCATCTGGTTAACCCAGCCGTCAAGCGTTGCAAAGGTCGGTTTGCTGACAAGCGGCAGCATTTTGCGTCCGGAATCCACGGACAGCAGAGTCGGTTTTCCGGCGACGTGATTCACCAGCACCATACGCACACATTCCAGCACCGACATCCGGCTTTTACTGCGCTGTTCCATGGCATTCGCCAGCGGATCCAGCAGGCAATAACAGAAGAAAACGCCGAGGAATGTCCCGATCAGCGCCGCAGCCACTTTCACCCCGATCAGCGCGATGGAACCGTCAATCGACTGCATGGTAATGATGATACCGAGCACTGCCGCGCAGATACCAAATCCCGGCATGGCTTCTGCGGTACGTTGCAGGGAGCGCGAAGGCACCAGCAATTCTTCTTCTACGGCTTCCAGTTCCTGTTCGAGGATCCCTTCCAGCTCATGTTCGTTGATTTTACCCATCGCCATCAGGCGGAAGTTATCCGCAATAAACGTGATGAGTGCTTTATCACGCAGGATCAGCGGGTATTTCTGAAACAACGGGCTGTTCTCCGGCACTTCAATGTGCTCATCCAGCGTCTTCAGGCCGCCTTCCTGCACCAGTTCCAGCAATTCATACAGCAGGATCAGCAGCTGCCGCTGGAACTCGTCGGTGTATTCATTTTTGCGCATCGCACCTTTGACCTGCTGGCACATTTCCCGCAGGACGTGCTTAGGGTTGGCGATAACCATCGCCCCGATGCCCGCGCCGAGAATGATCAGGATTTCACCCGGTTGCCAGAACGACGCCAGTTGCCCGCCGGACATAATGTATCCGCCAACGACGCTGAACAGCACGATGAGCAGACCTAGAATTTTTTGCATAATCTTTCCGTATAAATCTGATTAGTTGAAACAGAGGCGAATTTTTTCGCTGATCTTTTTATTGAGCTGGCAAACTCTCGCTTCAGTCAGTTCGAGCACCAGCGCGATTTCCTTCAGACTCAGTTCCTGCTGGTAATACAGCGCCAGAATCATCTGTTCGCGCGAGTCCAGCTGGCTGATGGCGTAGGCGAGCATACGGCTGGTATGCACGTCGTCCTCCAGCGCCCGGCCCTGCAAGGCCGCGGGTGCAAAATCCCCCACCGCCAGCAGGTTATCGAGGCTTTCCATCGTGCCCGCGCTGTCGAGTTGCAGGTATTCCTGATACTCATCCGTAGACAGCTCAAGGTGCAGGCGGATTTCTTCTTCCTGCGGTTCGCGCCCGAGCGTGCGGCTCAGAGTACGCAGCGCATCGCTGATTTTGTGCGTTTTCTGCCGCAGGCGGCGCGGACGCCAGTCGTGCAGACGAAGCTCGTCAAGCACCGCGCCACGGATACGCAGCGCGGCATAACCGGCGAACATTTCGTCAGGCGCACCGTAACGACGCAGCGCTTCCAGCAATCCCATCAGCGCTATCTGTTCCATGTCATCACGGTCAATGACCGCATCCGCCTGCGGTGCCAGCTGGCGCACCACGCGTCTGACCAGCGGCAGCCAGTCCTTCATGTACTGACTTTCCTGACCGGGCGTCAGCACTACGCTTTCGATAAATTCACTCATTGCGGATTACTGGAACACCAGCTTGCTGATGATGACTTTCTCAAACGGCAGGGATCTGTCATTGCGTTCAAACGATTTCTGGTAGTTTTCCATCAGCAGTTCGCGGATTTCACCGACGGACAAATTACGCGCTTCGGCGTAGGTCATCGCCGACAACACATCCACCGTGGTGCCGCGGATCACCGGAATGTAATTCTCTACCCGTTTCTTCTGCTGTTCGCCAGCCGTACCCAGCCCCAGCTCGAGCAGCAGATAACGCTCACGCCCCTGATCGTTTTTCAGCGTCACCACCAGGTTTTTAATCTCGACGAACTCCATGTCGTCTTTTTCCTGCGCGCTGCGACTGAGCATTGAACGAACCGGGCCGTCCGGTTTGTCGTTAAGCCAGGCATTGCCAAAAACCACCAAACCGGCGGTCATGACCGCGGCGAACATAGCCAGAAGCAGGCCAAGTAAAAAAGTCTTTAAAGTCATGATGTCATTACCCTGTTGGTCAGACTGTCGTCAGTATTGACGTGTCGAGCGGCTTCACAGACGACATGTCATCGGCGCGACTGCGCGCAGCCGGGGCGATATCCGCCAGATTTGCGGGCTGGTACGGCGTCTGCGACGGGTGTTGTCCCTGCTGCTGCGATGACTGCTGCTGAGACGAAATATTGACCTGCACCTGCAGGTTGTTTTGCGCAGTCAGCGACTGGCGCAGTTCATGGCTGACCTGTTGCAGGGCGCGCGCGACTTCCGGCTGTCCGGCCTGGATCTGCACCTGTAATTTGTTGGCATCCAGTTGCAGCGAGATCTCAATTTTGCCCAGCTCGGGCGGATCCAGACGGATGGTGGCGTGCTGAACGCGGTTATCGAGTTGCAGCTGTAACCGCTCGCCCAGAACCTGACGTAATTTTTCGCCCTGGATCTGCGTGCCGTCGGTGATATTCATCGGCATATTTACGGCTCTGGAAGCAGCTTCAGAACGACCCTGCGTGATGTCCGGCGGGTTATGCGCGGTCTGGAAACTGGCGGGCAATACGCCTGCAGGCTGTTGCTGCGTTCCCGGCGTTAGCACCGGTTTTTCTGCACCTTCCTGACGCTGTGCCAGTGAGATCAGCGCGGGCGACATCGCCAGCGGCTTGAGGGTGTTTTGCGCGCCCGGCTGAGACAGGCTTTCAGCCACGCTGGCCGCCGTTGCCAGCGCCGCAGAAGTTTGTGCGCGGGGGGTTTTAGTTTCGGCCGTAACCGGCATCACAGAGGGTTCAATACCCGCAGGCAGAACCCGTGTTGCCTGTTCCGTGGCCGCGATTTCGACAGGAGCGACGGGTGCTACCGGCGTTTCCTGCGGAACCAGGAAATTCAGCAGTTGTGCCAGTTGTTCTGCCACGTCGTCAGGCAACTGCGTGTCGGTTTCTGACGATGTGGGTGCAGACTCGTCCGGACCGCCACCAGCAGAAACGGCAATCAGCGGAAGTTCTGGCATCACAAAACTGGCCGCGTCAGAAGCCGTCCCTTGTGCCGGTAACGCCAGCGTCTCAGGCAGTGCTGAGCCGGTCACTGGCGGGAAATTCATCGGTTGCAAAGGGATCAATTACAGTTCCTCTTCCTGAGAAAATAAGGCGTACGCCTGACGTCCGTCACGCTGGCTCTGGTGCTGGCGCATCTTTTCTTCCAGCTCCGTCCGGCGGGTCTCGCAAACGCGATACATCTGCCGGTGATGCTGTTGCAGCGCCTGTAATGCCTGACGCTTTTCCTGCGTAAGCGGCGAAGCGGCCATTGCGTGCAGCAGCCGGGCAATGGCCCGGTCTGCCTGTTGTAAACGCGGCCAGTCCTGTGCTTCGACCGCCTGCGTTAACGCCTGCCCGAGCTGGCGGATGAGCTGAAGATCATCCATTCAGCTTGCCCATCCCTTCCCAGCCTTCGCGGATATTGCCCAAGATTTGCGCGACTTCGTCGATCATTTCCACAGACAGTTTGTCGCTGGCGTCATACAGGCGGTAAACGCTGTAGTCATAAATGCCTGCCAGTTGCAGCGCCAGATCGCCGCCCCGGTCGTAGTCGAGTGCGCTGGTCAGGGCGTTCAGAATGTCGATACATTTGTTAATGCTCTGCGCCTTTTTCTCGAAACGTTTGGCTTCGATATGGCTGCGCGCGCGCACCAGTTCATCCATCAGGCCGTTGAACAGCATCAGGACCAGCTGGTGCGGCGTGGCGGCGGCGGTCTGAATTGCCAGATCCGCATCCTGATAGTGGTGATAATCGTTTTGGGTATTTCCGTACATAAGCTTCTCCGTCAGCTCCCTGCGGTTCTCTGGCCTGCGCGTGAATGCGTTTTAGACGATCCCGAACATGCTCATGGTGTTGTTCATTTGTGTCATGACGTTCTGCAACTGCGTGAATTGCTTCAGATAACGGTTGTAGGCCGTGTCATAACGGGTATTAATCTGGTCGGCTTTATCGGTCAGCTGGCTTTCTTTGCGATCCAGCGTGTCCTGACGCATTTTCAGCATCCCGTTGGTGTTGTTCAGATAGCCGTCCATCGCCTTATCCATGCCTTTGATCAGACCGTCGTTGCCGTTAAACAGCGCCGTCAGGCTGGCCGGATCTTCCGCCAGAGCATCTTTAAATTTGTCATTGTCGAGCGTCAGCTTGCCGTCTTTGTCTGCCGTGATGCCGAAATCGGTGATGCGTTTACCATTGAATTCGGTACGTAGCATCGAATTCATCTGCTGGGACAGCGAACTGATCCCGGCGTCACCGGCAAACGCGCCGCGTTCTTTACCGCCAGCGCCGCTTTGCGTCAGGGTATCGAGCTGTGTGCGCAGATTGTTGTACGCATCGATAAACGACTGAACCTGCGCCGTGGTTTCGGTCTGGTCAGTGCCGATACGCAGCTGCAACGGCGTTTCTCCGGCTTTTTGTTCAGCGGTCACTTCCAGCGTGACGCCCTGAATCAGTTCGCTAAACGTGTTGCTGCTGCTGCGCATTTCCGGGCCGTTCTCGTTGCCCATGCGCACAATCGCGTCTTTCGCTTCAGTCATGACACTTTGCTGCAACGCATCTGCACCGGTGCCGGTAATGCCGCTGGTATCGAGCGTGACCGCATTTTTCTCGCCGGTTTCGTTACTGCTCAGCAATAACGTGACTTTCCCTTCAGAGCGCATCAGTGACGCCGTCACGCCGGGGTTGTCATCGCTGCCGTTGATGGCGCTGGCCAGTTCGCCCAGCGTGCTGACGGAATCCATATCCACTGACAACGTTTCGCCATTGATGGTGATATCCATCATGCCGCTGGCGTTTTTCACTTCGTCATCGCTCAGGTTTTCAAACGCGGTCTGGCTCGACGACGCCGTCTGCTGAACAAAGATGTTGTAGGAACCTTTCGACGCGCTGGAATTCGCCGTCGCCGTCAGATAGCCCTCTTTGCTCACCGTCGCGCTGTTTTTCAACATGCCGCTGTCGGCTTTGTTCATCGCCGTCAGCGCCGTGCGGAAATCGGTCATGGCAGATTTCAGGGCGGACAGCGCCGCCTGCTGAGTTTTCAGTGTGCCCTGCTGGGTTTTCAGGGCGGACTGCAACGCCATGACGTCGTACTGCGCCATCTGCTGCGCCATGGTTTGCGGGTCCAGACTTAATAAATCGCTCATCATTCACCTCATTGAGTTAAACGTATTTAGCAAAAGGCATGCCAACTTTTAATTTGTTGTTTTTACTGTAATTTTTTATTTGATGGGAAGGGAAACTTCCGCCCCGCTCCCCGCAGGCGGAAGGGAAAAGTGTCACCTGCATTTTCCGTACGGCTGATAGCAAAACACCGCCTTTCAGCGGTGTTTTGTTGGTGCGGGAGAAGCAGGATTAGCCCAGCAGGGACATCACCATACCGCTCATGCTGTTGGACTGTTTCAGCATGGACATACTGGTTTGCGCCAGCATCTGGTTGCGGGTCATGGAAGACGCTTCGGAAGCGAAGTCAGCATCCTGGATGTTGCCCAGCGCCAGATTAGTGTTGTCCTGCATGTTTGCCAGGTTCGCCGCGGTGTGACCCAGACGGTTGATGTTGGCACCCAGGCTTGAACGCATGCTGCCCACGGTATCCAGTGCATCCTGAATCTGGGTGATAGCCGCGTTGCTGCCTGAAGCCGTCGCATTCAGGGTCAGACCGGAAACGGTGGTCATTGCGCCGCTGACCGCAGTCAGGGAAGTTTTCAGATCCAGTTTCAGGGTTTCGCCGGAGCTTGAACCGATCTGGAAGCTCATAGAATTGGACAGTTTGCCGCTTGCGCTCAGCAGTTTTTCGCCGCCGTAAGAGGTGTTGCTCATGATGTTGTCCAGTTCTTTATTCAGCTCGCTGTACTCAGCCTGCAGTGAATCACGGTCTTTCTGGGTGTTCGTGTCATTCGCAGACTGTGTTGCCAGGTCTTTCATACGATAAAGGATGTTAGTCACTTCATCGAAAGAACCTTCAGCCGTTTGCAGCATCGCGGTAGCATCAGAAATGTTGCGCTTAGCCACGGTCATACCGTTTGATTGCCCTTGCAGACGGGTAGCGATTTGCAGGCCAGCTGCGTCATCTGCCGCAGAGTTAATACGTTTACCGGTACCCAGACGTTCCATTGCAGTGCTCAGCATGCTGTTGGATTTGTTCAGGGCGTTGGTGGAAGCCATGGATGAAGCACTGGTGAAAATAGATAAAGACATGGGTCAATCTCCTTGGTAGTCAATCTTGTGAGCCTGTCCATCAGACTCATTCGCTAGTACCAGTGATAAACGACACCTGTATTTCAGTAATTAAATCGAAAATGAAAAAAAAGTGATTTTTTTATTTTTGGAGGACGTAAATACATTCCTTCTTTATACAAAGACACTGCCACTGTTTAATTAACCCGAAGGGGTTATAAGCGACACAATACGTCGGTTTCTAAACACCATGAGAAAATATTATTACCGGACTGAAATGATTCTCGTTTACTCTATAACAAGAATATTCCTAAACCTGGCGAGTTCCGGGCAACCTACCGGATGTGAAAATAATCACATCAGTTGTTGCGATTATTTAACTATTATTAAAACCATAAACTACAATAAATACATACAGATAAACATTAACCCTGCAAATTGAGGTACTACTTATCTGAAAAATATTGATCTGAACCAGTGTTCTCTTAAGCCAAACAAGCAAGAATGCGCACACGCCAGACAGAGAAAAATCCGATTAAAATTACGATATGCGGGTTAATCAGTGTTTATTGTTATGTCAGCCGGTTAACCTGCAATTTTATTAACCCGCTATTTTCCGGATATTATCGGGTTAGAAATCAAGACAATTGAGTGATATGGAACCTTCCGAATGCACCATTAACCACTGGCGGCTGGATATAGCGTCTGCATCCCTGATCCATCAGATTACGGGAGAGCAACGCCGCCTGGGTGAATATCAGTTAAGATTATTAACCGTTTTTATCGAGCACGCCGGCGAAATACTTTCGCGCGATCAGCTGACGCAATGGGTTTGGGCACGCCGGATTATTGGTAATAACTCACTGCCCAATGCGGTTCATGCCCTGCGCGTTGCGCTGGAAGATGACGGTAAACAGCAACGCATCATCAAAACGATCACGCGAAAGGGCTACATTCTCGAAGCAGAATTTTGTCAGCCACTGGAAAAAGCGCCTGAGCCCCTGCCGGTTGTGGCTGAAAAACTTCAGGCAGAACCAGAAATCACACCAGAACGTTTACCGGAAAGGGAAGAAACACCGGTTCCGGTGCCGGTGGAGCGGGCGATTCCAGTGACAAAAGCGCGGGCGACCGCTTCTCAGTGGCAGAAAACCGGCATGATTATTCTGATCACCGCGCTGACGACGCTGCTGCTTGGCTGGGGATGGAAAACCTGGCTGATGAAAGAGGACGATGCGGTGGTGATGCGCAGCATTGAGGAGAATGTTTACAGCAATATCCGGATTTTCGAACTGGCGGACAGCCAGGCGTTTGAAGAATCGAAGGACGACCTGCATTTTCGTCTGAAAAACACGCTGTACCGGATTAACCAGACGCTGAAAGGCCGCAGCATCCATATGCAGATTTATTATCACCTGTCCGAAATGGTGCTCAATTACACCATTGTGCTGAGCAACAGTTGTGGAAAACGTCAGCTGGCGATGAATGTTTACCAGTGGCGGCTCAACGCAGACCAGCTGAACTCCCTGATCTATCGTGAAACGGAACGAAAATTAAATGAAATGGATGTTTGCGCTAGCTAGTGCGCTGATGGTTTCTCTTCTGGCGATGTGGATGGTCACGCACGCTCACGAAAACAGGCCTTCAGAGCTGGTTTTTAATCGCAAGGATTTTCAAAATCAAAACTTGCAACTGGGCTATTACGACCTGCTGGCAGAGAGAAGAGAACTGTACGATCCGCATTTTGAGAACCGCAGCGGCACCCTGCTGATGACGCTGACCAGCCCCGATGACAATCATTTTGTGGCAAAAGGAAAGCTGATTAAACGCGAAGATGTGCGAAAGGGAATGGCATTCAACTATCAGCCCATTTTCAACTCTAATCCGGGTGGCGGGCTGATTGTGAATAACTCGCTAAAATATATGACGACAAATGTGGTTTCCGTCACCACGCTGAAAATCGACAACACCGAACTGCTGATTGCCCACAACGGGCTGATTCTGTACAGCGAATAACGCCTGAATAATCAGGCGTCTTTCACCGCCGATAACACATTCCTCACCGTCAGCGCATGCACATTTGCCTGCGCGCCGACCGCCGTGGCGAGCGCTGCATAGGTTTCAGAAGATTCATTGAGCTGCGAACCCAGACGCGCGGAGATCTTTTCCGCGCTGCCCTTTGGCGCATAGGTCGCCATGCTGTCAATGCGCTGGCGCACTGAGGCTTTGCTGGTTTTCAGCTGTGAACGCTGGTGGGTGATTTCTTCCAGCGAATTCTGCAATTGTGGCAGATAGTTGCCTGCTCTGGCCGGTTCAGCAACGACTGCCGCGACCACATCCTCCAGCGACATTTCTGCCTGCGGGCGCAGCGGAACAAACTGCCCCTGAGGAAAACGCTCCCCTTCCCCCTGCACGCTCAGATGCTGACTGACGCGCGACCATTGCGATTCTTCGACGCGAAACTGCACCTGTTGCTGACGCGTGGTGGCATGAATGCCCCACTGCCCGAGCGCCTGATTCAGCCGCAGCACCGAATTATTGCTGCTGGCGTCCTGACCCAGCGACACCGCACTCAGCTCACGGCGATTGCCTGCCAGCGAGAACATCAGCGTTTCGCTGTTGCCGCTGTTCACCAGCGCGTCGCTGTTGCGCAGCCCGAAGTTCACCTGCGCTTTGCCTGTCAGTGAAACCTGCATATTCCGGTCAACGGTTCCGGCGGAAAGAGACTGACGAGCGCCCAGGACTTTTTTCAGCGACATCGCCTGCGCCTGGATTTCACCGCTGCCTGCCCGACCTGAAACGCTGTGGCAAAGTTTAAGTAACTGCTTTTCCGTGGTTTGCAGGAAATTTTCCGCCTGCTGGACGGAAGTCAGCTGGTCATTGAGCTGAACGTTGTAACGCAGCGGCTGCGAAGACAAACGTGGTGCATCGGGAAAGGCGTTCTGACGCGCCGTCTGTGGCGTCGGGTTGATCAGCGCAGACGAGCTGACAGGCCGCGCCTGCCCCGCAGCACCGCCCGAAAGCGGCGACGGAGTCATAGTGAGAAGAGAAGAAGACTGGCGTTCTACCTGCATAATTTCAGTTCAGTTTGCGGTTTAAATAGCATTGAAAAGTGAAAGCTGTGAGAGCTGTGCGTAAACCTTATTGGCGGCCTGCGACGAGGCGTAGATCATATTGAAATCCACATACGCCTGAGCGGTGTCAGTATCCGATAACTCGCGGATCACCCCTTCGTTCGCCGTTTTGATGTCAGTGTGCGCATCGTCGAGCAGCGTAAGACGGTTCTGGCGGCCACCCAAATCAGTGAACAAACCGGAAACCGCGTCGGAGGTGGTTTTCACATCGCCGAGTAAAGCGTTCAGTTCATCCTGATAACTGTCCGGTGAACTCGCGGGATCCTGCATTTTCTTGCTGATATCATTGAGTTTATTGAGCAGAGCCAGCGGATCGCTGCCGTCCCCAAACGTCTGTGCCAGCGCGGTGTTTTCCACAATATCGACGCCATTGGCAACGGTGGTGCTGCGCGTACCTTCGTTGCCCTGATACACATATTTGCCGCTGGCCTCGTCGTAGATTACCGGCGGCTGATCATTTTTGGTACCGGCAAACAGGTAACGGCCATCTTCGTTACGGGCGTTGAGCGTGGCGAGCAGGTTATCGACCATGCTGTCCACTTTCTGCCCGAAACCTTCCATATCTGCCTGAGAATGAACGCCGTTGGCGGCGGAAAGCAGCGTATCCTGCACTTCCTGTAACTGGTCGCTGACCGCTTTGACATGCGCTTCTTGCACAGACAAACTGCCGGAAAGACGGCTGATATTGCTCTGGTACTGGTTGATGGCCGACTGTTCGCGGTTCATCTGAACCAGACGGGTGCTGGCGATCGGATCATCCGACGGCACGCCGATTTTGGTTTGCGTGGCCATTTGAGTCACCAGTTTGCTCATCTGGCTGCCGTTGGTATTCAGGTTTTGCAGCATGGTATTGGCCATGACCTGATTGGTAATTCGCATGATTTATCCCTCCCAGAGATATCAGAACAGCGCCAGCAGATCGGTGAAAATCTGATTGCCGGTGGAAATAACTTTCAGGTTCGCGTTGTAAGCCTGCGTGTATTGCATCAGGTTCATCGCCTCCTCTTCCTGACTGACGCCGCTGATCGACGCCCACTGGTTTTGCGTCTGGTTGAGCAAGGTGTTTGCGGCGGTCATCTCGGTTTGGTTCTGACGGCTGGTAATACCGATTTTGCTGATGATGCTGGCTGCCCCTTCGCTCAGGCTCATTTCGCCCATACCGGGGATGGTCACTTTCTGGTTTTTAATGTCGATCAGGGCTTTCAGGTTATCGCCATTTCCGGGCTCATCGTCTGCACCGGACAGTGCCAGCTCGCGCCAGTCGAGATCGTTAACCTGCAATATTCCGGCAGGATTTGACGGATCAAAACTGAACAGCGGTTTACCCGGATTGCCGTCAAGGTCAAAACCGGCGGCCAGCTGGTCGTTAAACGCATTCGCCAGCGCTTGTGCCATGCCATTGACCGACGCCTGCATTTCCGCCAGCGTGCCCGTTTCATAGTCATACAGCGCACCAAGCTGGCCGCCACAGGACATTGATGCCGGAAAAGTGGTGCCGGCAAAAGAGAGCGCCAGCTGCGGATTGCCTTCATCATCCACCGACATCGCCAGCGAACCGGAAGAACGTCCGCTCACCAGCGGCTGACCGGAGCTGAGCGTGACACTGTAACTGCCGTCGCCGCTTTCCGTCACGCGCACATCCGCCAGCCCGCTCAGCTCGCGCACCAGTTCGTCACGCTGATCGCGCAGAACGCTGGTGCTGCCGCCGGTCGATTCCAGCTCCATGATTTTCTGGTTGTAATCAGCGATATTGCCGCTCAGCGTATTAATGCTGTCGAGCGTGGTTTTCTGCTGATTGTGTAGATCTGAACGCTGCTTATTGATGAAATCGTTGGTGTTGTTAAAGCGTGTCGCCAGCGAGTTCGCTTCGGTAATCATCTGCTGGCGCAGTGCGGAGCTGTCCGGCTGCGTTGTCCCTTCGCTCAGTGCGGCAAAAAACGTATCCAGCCCGTTGCCCAGACTGGTGCTCGACGTTCCGAGCAGCGTTTCCAGCCCGCTGAGGTATTGCTGAGACATGCCGTAGTAGCCGCTGCTGCTGGTCGCGCGCCACACCTGCCCGGTGACAAACTGATCGTTCACCCTACGGATGGCCGTCGTTTCAACGCCATTTCCCGGCGTCATGCCCGCGTTTCCCATCGGGCCGATGGCGCTCAGTTCAACACGCTGGCGGCTGTAGCCCGGCGTAAACGCATTCGCGGTGTTCATCGCCGTGGCGTTGAGCTGTGCCTGTGCGGCCTGCGAGCCGCTAAAGCCAATGTTGATCATGTTCATAAGGGTTTCCTGCGCATTACGTTATCTCTCCTTGTAAAACGACTCAGTCGCGACATTTCTTAATCAGCCGCCCGACTTTTTATTCACCTGCGGCGACAGTTGCTGAATGAGCAGACTGGCAATACCGGTGCTGCGCTGGCTGGCAAGATTCTGCGCCAGTGCGTCGTCGTAGAAATCCCGCATATTGCGCGATTCCTTGCTGCTGAACATGCCGTCTTCGCCCGACAGCACGTCGGTGCTTTTACGCATTGACGCCAGCATGTTGCGTAAAAACAGCGCTTCAAACTGTTCAGCCGCCTGCTCCAGCCCCTGCGGGCGCGGAGTGCCGGTGAAATCCGGTGAAACAGTGCGTGGTCCGGTTGCATTAATCATCTGACTTTCCCTGGTTAAATCACGACAAGCTCGGCGTCGAGCGCACCGGCTTCATGCAGCGCCTGCAAGATAGCCATCGTGTCATCCGGCGATGCGCCCAGACTGTTGATGGTATTGACGATCGTCCGCAGGCTGGTGCCCGCCGGAACCGTCACCATTTGCGCTGCGCCCTGACTGACGCGCACGTCGCTTTCCGGTGTGACCACGGTCTGGCCGCCGCCAAACGGATTAGGCTGACTGACATTGCGGCTTTCGCGAATACTGACTGTCAGGTTGCCGTGCGATACCGCCGCTGCACGAACTACCACGCCTTCGCCTATCACTACCGTGCCGGTGCGGGCGTTGAAGACCACGCGCGGCGAGACTTTTCCGGCGTTGATCTGCACGTCTTCCAGCATCGACATAAACGCTACGCGCGCCCCGGCGTCCTGTGGCGCCTTGACGGCCACGTTGGTGGCGCTTTGCGCGGTGGCGGTATTGCTGCCAAACGCCTGATTCAGCGCCACGGCAATGTTATTGGCGGTTTTAAACCCCGGACGCTTCAGGTTCAGCATCACGATATTGTTCTGCTGAAAATCGCTCGGAATTTCCCGCTCGATGCTCGCACCGTTCGGCACCCGCCCCACGGTCGGCGTATTAATGGTGACGCTTGAACCGCTGTCACCTTCGGCTTTGATGCCGCCCACCACCACGTTGCCCTGCGCCAGCGCGTACACTTCGCCGTCGGCACCGTGAAGCTGGGTCAGCAGCAATGTGCCGCCGCGCAGGCTTTTCGCGTCGCCCATCGAAGACACGGTGACGTCGACGGTTTGCCCGCGTGCGTACATCGGCGGCAGGGTGGCGCTGATCGCCACGGCGGCGACGTTCTTCACTTTCGGATCGATTTTCGCCGGAAGCTGCACGCCAAACTGGCGCAACATGTTGGTCACGGACTGGCTGGTGAATTTCACCTGATTCCGGTCACCGGTGCCGTCGAGGCCGACCACGATGCTGTAACCGATCAGCTGGTTACCGCGCACGCCCTGAATATCTACCAGCGAACCGAGCGGTTGCGCTATGACCGCCGGAGCGGTCAGCATCCCGGTCAGCAGCGTCATCACCAGCGCGACAACGGACATTGTGATCTTGTGTCCCATCTTTAACTCCTGCATCAGATTGGGAATAACGGGTGGTTGAAGATTCTGGTCAGCCAGCCCGCCGTGTTGGCGTCGCTTAATGCGCCACGCCCTGAATAGGAAATCCGCGCGTTCGCAATGCGCTGCGATGACACGCTGTTGTCGCGTTCGATATCTTCGGAACGCACCATGCCGGTCACGCGCATGTATTCATCGCCCTGATTGAGCGTCAGCCATTTCTCGCCTTTGATAATCAGCACGCCGTTAGGCTGAACCTGATGGACAGCGACCGTGATCGCGCCGCGCAGCATGTTTTGTTGCTGAGACGTGGCGTTACCGTTGAAGTTACGGTCGCCCGATACCGAGCCACTCAGTTTGTCGTAGGTTTTACCAAAGACCGTCGGCGCGCCCAGTTCGACGTCATTACGTTTGCCGAAATTGGTTTTCGCCTGTTTGCTCGACTGGGTCGATTCTTCCAGCCTGACGGTCAGAATGTCACCCACGCGGTAAGCGCGACGGTCGGGCGTCAGCGCCCAGTTATAGTTTGTCTGATATAAACCGCCGCCGCTGACCTGCGGTGCCGGTTGCACCAGATTTTCCGGCGGTGCATAGGCCGCGTCGTCTTTCTGCGCTATCCAGGTCGGGCTTTCACAGCCGCTGAGCAGCAGGACGGCGACGAATATGAGCCCTGATTTCATTACGTGATCCTTCCAAATATTGTGAATGAACAGGCTTTCCCCCCGCCGCGGGGGGAAAGTCAAAACTACAGTTGCTGGCTGATGAATTTCAGCATGTCGTCGGCGGCAGAAATCATCTTGGCGTTCATTTCGTAAGCGCGCTGAACGGTGATCATTTCCACCATTTCTTCCACCACCTGCACGTTCGATCCTTCCAGCGATCCCTGTTCCAGCTGGCCGAGCGCATCTTCGCCCGGCACGCCTTCTACCGCTTCGCCGCTGGCAGCCGTTTCGCGGTAGAGATTACCGCCCGTGGCTTCCAGACCGGCCGGATTGACGAAGTTCACCAGCGTAATCTGGCCGACTTCCACCGGATCGGTTTCCCCGGCGACCGTCGCTGACACCGTGCCGTCCTTGCCGATGGTCAGGCTTTTGGTCTGATCTGGCAGTTCAATCTGCGGTACCAGCGGCAGACCTTGTGCATTGGTGAGCGTGCCGTCGTTGTTGATTTTCAGGTTGCCCGCGCGGGTATAAGCGATATCGCCGTCCGGCGTTTCCACCTGCAAAAAACCCTGTCCGGTGATGGCGACGTCCAGTTCCTGCGAGGTCACCTGAATGTTGCCGGTGGTGAACTCTTTCTGCGTACCGAGGATTTTCACCCCGCTGCCGAACTGAATGCCGGTAGGCGTCATATTATTCTGATCAAGCTGCGTGCCCGGCGCGCGCACGTTCTGATAGAACAAATCCTCAAACACCACGCGATCCCGTTTAAAACCTGTGGTATTGACGTTCGCCAGGTTGTTGGAAATGGCACTCATTTTGGCGTCCTGCGCCGCCAGACCGGTTTTACTGATCCACAATGCTGGGTTCATTAACGTTCCTTATTAACTGCCACGGATCAGACGGTTACCCGCCTGTGCCAGGGTTTCTGCGGCTTTCATCATTTTGATCTGCGCCTCGAACTGACGATTCAGGGAAACGGTGGACACCATTTCGGTGATTGCCGAAACGTTGCTGGTTTCCAGATGCTGACCGGCGACCTGCACGGTTTCCGCGCGCGGTTCGGTTGCGCGGTTAGAAACCAGCAGACCATCGTCATTTTTACGCAGCCGGTTCGCCGGAACGTCCACCAGCTTGATGCGGTCAACGTCCTGCGAGGCCATGAAATCGCCGTTGTCCGGGATAATCGTGATGGTGCCATCCTGACCAATCGCCATTGACGAAAACGGAGGCAGCTGGATCGGGCCCGCGTCACCGAGCACGGCGAGACCGTTGATGGTCAGATTACCGTCGGTGTCCACGTCGATATGCCCGTTACGGGTATAGGCTTCACGGCGACCATTTTGCAGGGCAATCAGGCCGTCGCCTTTAATGCCAATATCCAGCTGGCGTCCGGTTTCCTTGAGCGCGCCGGGGTTCATGTCCACGCCGCCGTTTTGGGAATTCACCATGTACCGGCTGTTGTAACCATACCCGTTGACCTGCTGGCTTCCGGCCCGCTCCAGATCGGCGCGGAAACCCTCGGTATTCGCATTCGCCAGATTGTTGGCATGAATGGTTTGCTGCGTCAGGCTGCGGGTCGCGCCGCTGACGGCGGTATAAATCAGGTGATCCATGACTCTTCCCTTACAGCGCCTGGAACAGCGCGTTCATCATGCTGTCGTTGGTGGAGATCACTTTGGTGTTCGCCTGATAGTTACGCTGCGCAGTCATCAGCCCGACCAGTTCGTTGGTTAAGTCCACGTTGGAACCTTCCAGCGCGCCGGATTTGATGGTGCCGTTCAGACCCGCACCGGCCGCCGCCAGCAGCGCAGTGCCGGATTCGCTGGTTGAGGTCCAGGCGGTACCGGAAGTTGATGCCAGCCCGTTAGGGTTGCTGAAACTCGCCAGGACTAACTGCCCCTGCAACATACGTTGGCCGTTGCTGTACGTGGCATAAACCGAACCATCGGCGTCAATCTGCTCGCCGGTTTTCTCACCTGCGGAATAGCCGGTGGCTTTGTTTTTGGAAACCGAGAACTCGGAGCCGTACTGGCTGGTACCGCTGTAATCGAGATCGATAGAAAGGCCCGCCGCGCCGCCGATATCGGCTTGCAGATTCACTTTGTCCGAAGGTGTCTGCAAAACGCCCTGCTCGGTGAAGGTCATTTCAGTCGGTGCGCCACCGTTAAGCGGCTCACCGTCCATGTAGTAATAAGCTTCCCAGGTGTTGTCGTCTTTTTTGACGAAATACTGTGACAGGCTGTGCTCGCGGCCCAGTGAGTCGTAAACCTGCGTGGTGTAAGTGTTGTTGTAAGATTTCGCGTCGGCCGGGTCGAACACATCGCGTTCCGGTTTTTCAGCACGCGCGTCAAGGTTGGCGGCGAAATCCAGCTCATCGGTGGCTTTCGCCGGAATCGAACCGCTCTTCACCTGCAGGTCAGTCACCGTACCCACCTGCAATACGCCGTTGGCATCTACCGGATAACCCTGAAGTTTCATCCCGTTCTGATTCAGATAGCCGTTGGTATCGGTAGTCATGTAACCGGCGCGGGAGTACGTGGTGTTGCCATCGCTGTCGCGCATAACAAAGAAACCGTTGCCGGAAATCGCCAGATCCAGATTGCTGGCAGATGCCTGAATGCTGCCACCGCGGGTAATGCTTTGTGAAACCTTGCTGACGTTCACGCCCATTGCCTGAGAATCGGCATACATCGCTGAAAACTCGGCGCGCATGGATTTGTAACCAATGGTGCCGGAGTTGGCGATGTTGTTACTGATCGAGTTCAGCTGTTCGGTAATGGCGTTCAGGCCGGTCGTTGCAATGTTAAAACTCATTTCGCTTTATTCCTTTAAGCTGTTGCGGAGGCAGAAGGCTTACCGCCAAACTGACTGACTTTGTAATAAGGGACTTCACCGAGCCCCGGAATGTTCAGGAGTGCCGCGCCGCCTTCCAGCGGGATACGGACGTTATTGACCGTGCCGGCAATCTCAATCGGCACCGTTTGTTCGCCGGTATCGGTCACCACCGATAACGTATATTTGCCGGGTTCCAGCCCCAGTTCTTCAGGATCGATAGTGAAATCCACCTGCCCGGCATCCTGCGCACCGAGATCGATAGTTTTCTCCACGCCCGCAGAATCCTTCACCGTCACCGTGACATTGGTCGCGGCGTGGCCCAGTGTCAGACGGCCATCAATGGCCTGTTCACCCATTTCAATACTGTCGCTCTGAACCATGACCGTCTGACCCACCAGACCTGCGGTAGTCAGCACCTGAATGTTGTCTATTAAGGTGGCGTTCTGATTCATCAGCGCCGACATGTTTTCCATCGACTGCACCTGAGACATCTGCGCCAGCTGGCTGACATACTCGGTGCCGTCGGTCGGATTGAGCGGGTCCTGATTTTGAATCTGCGCGACCAGCAATGTCAGAAACAGGCTGCTCATATCCCCGGCGCTGCTGTTCGCACTGACGTTGTCATTGTTGTAGGTACTGGCGTTACTTTGAATTCCACTGACGCTCATACTTATCCCTCACCTAATTTCAGAAGGCTCTGCTGCATACTTTTGACGCTGTTGAGCACTTCGACATTGGTTTCAAAATTACGCGACGCCGACATCATGTCGGCCATTTCTTCCACCACATTCACATCCGGGTAGAACACGTTGCCCTGCGTGTTAGCCAGCGGATTTCCCGGTTCATGACGCATCACTGCGCCGCCGGTTTCCACCACGTCCAAAACCTGAACGCGCGCACCACTCATTGCCCGGTTGCCCATCAGTTCACTGTTCTGATACACCGCCGCAAACACCGGACGACGTGCCTTGTAGGTGGCGGCCTCCGTTGCTGCCGGGGATTCCGCATTCGCCAGGTTGCTGGCAATGGTATTAAGGCGCACGGTTTGCGCCGTCATTGCCGACCCTGATACCCGGTAGATATCGCTAAATGACATTTATTACTTCCCTTCGATCGCTTTTTTCAGGCCGGTAATTTTCGAATTCAGAAAAGCCAGACTGGTCTGGTAGTCCAAGGTATTTTTCGAAAACTCGGCTTGTTCCACATCCAGCGCGACGGTATTTCCGTCCCTGGAGGGTTGATTTGGCACGCGATATTTCACCTGCTGTGTGTCCGCGAAGCCGCTCTGCGCAATGCTTTTTGACTGCATTTGCGCAACTGACCGTTGCATCTCACGGGCAAAATCAATATCTTTAGCCTGGAAATTCGGGGTATCCACGTTGGCAAGGTTTGCCGACAGCAGCTCAGCCCTCGCAAGACGAAGCTGCACCGCGGCAGGATGAACACCTAATGCCTTGTCAAAACTAATCCCCATGATTTCCTCCTCAATGCTCTCATCGATACACGCGCATTAAGCAAATGGCGTGCCAGTTTTTTAACTTACTGAATTCGATGAGGTATCTATGTTTTTCCCCGGAATTAAGCGGAAGGAAGTTTTCCGCCTCAGCGGTCTTTTCCTGCTGTGTATTGCCGCCCTTCCGCCTGCCGTGGCTAACCCCAATGCCAGCGCCCCCAAAGGCACGGCCCGCAAGCAGATTTACCAGCAGGCCGTCACGGCGGCGACTGCAGATATCAGCCGCGTCGCGGGTCAGAAAAACTGGAAGGATTTTCAGTCGAAACTGAACGTGTTTGTCCCGGCAGAAGTCAGCCGTTTTCAGCCCTGCGCCCGGCCCCTGACAGTTGCGATGCCGCAGGGTGACCGGCTGGATCTCGCCCGTCTGCGCTACGATATCCGTTGTCCTGCTGCCAATGGCTGGGAGATTACCGTGACCGTTAAACCGGATATTTATGTGCCGGTGGTCGTCGCCAAAAATACGCTTGAGCGCGGCAACAAAGTCGGCCCGAACGATATCGAAATGAAAAAGCGCAACATCAGCAGCAGCCGTAACGGTTACCTGACGGATCCGGATGACGCGGTCGGGCTGACGGTGAAAAAACGCATTCGCGACATGCAGGTGATTGTTCCCTCACAGCTCGAAAGCGAACTGCTGGTCAACCGCGGGCAAAAAGTCATCATGATTGCGGAACAGGACGGAGTGGAAGCCCGCATGACGGGTGAGGCGATGAAAAATGGCCGCAAGGGGGACATGGTGAAAGTGAAGAACCTGAGCAGCAAAAAAACCGTAACGGCGGTGGTGGACGGCATGGGTGTGGTGCGGATGTTGTACGCGCCCGGCCAGTCATAACCGGCGGCCTGCAAAAAAGTGAAAATTTCCGCCGCGGAATTTAAGTTTCCGCCTGGCGGTGTCGCTTCTTTCTGGTAACCGGCTTATGCCCTGTCAGAACAGGCCCGGAAAACATCGCACAGCATCGAGGTTCCTATGAAAATTAACGCCACTCAGCACACTGCCGCCACTGCGCCACTGCAAACGACGAAGGAAACGCGCAATGAAGCAGCGACCTCCGGCAAAAAAGCAGCACAGCCGCAGAATGTGCCTGAAACCCGCGACAGCATGATGATCAATGAAGCGAAAACCCAGCTGCACGCGATGCCGGACGTGGACATGGAAATAGTCAGCGCGCTCAAGGCAGCCATCAGTCAGGGAAAACTTCAGGTGAACTGCGACGAACTGGCGCAGTCCATGCGGGATTTCTTCCGCTCTTAAAAATCAGAGTTTTGAAAATCAGAGTTTTGAAAATCATTCATGAACAGTGAAAGTCACAACGGCCAGAACGACAAGACCACTTTAATCAGAGGTCTGCTGGCCGGGATCGTCCACGACCACGCACGTTATCAGCAACTCAGCGGTTTGCTCGAACAACAGCGCGACGCCATGATCGCCTGCCAGGCCGACACCGTCACGGCGGTCAACGAGGCACTGATGGTTTGTTATCAGGCGCTGAATCAGTCCGCCAGCCAGCGCTATCGCTGCCTGAAAACGCTGAGGCTTCCTGCCGATACGCGCGGCGTAGATTTCCTTTTTTCACGTCTGCCGGAAAATCTCGCCGGCCAGACACGCGGGCAATGGAAAGCGCTGCAACAGCAGGCGCAGGCATGCCAGGCGTTGAATGAACGCAACGGATTGCTGCTGACCATGCAGCAGGAAATCATGCAGCCGCTGGTAAAAACCGGTCAGGCTGATTTCCTGTATTCCCGCTAACAGGCGGCGAAAAATGACGATCACACGTAAACCTGTCGGCTTTTATATGGAAACCTCATTTCACTTTGAGGTGTACAAAAACGTTATTGCCGCCCTGCAGGCACAAAATATCCCCTGCGCGCTGGTGATCAGCGACGTCATTGAAGCGACTTTTGTCAGTGAAATGGTCGGCTATTTGCAAAAACTGCAACGCACCGATTTACCTTTGCTGCGCGTCTCGGTTCTGACCGGAAAACCGTCACAACTTTCCTGCCTCGTCAGCCCGTATTACACGCCACTGCTTAATAACCTTGCGCCGCTGAATGTCCGGGCACTTTACGGTCTGGCGAAAGACCGCTGGGGACACGCATGGTGGAATGCGTTTTATGACTGCGTGCTGTGTTATGCAGAACACACCCGTCAGCGCATCGATATAGGTGGCAACGCGGTGGTGGTCGGTAATCCGCGTTTTGATGACTGGCATAACGCGAAATATGACCGGTCTCTGGCAGAATTGCTCAACCGTCGCAAAAAACGTCCGACCTTGTTATATGCACCGACCTTTGGCGAATTATCCTCGCTGCCGCACTGGGCGGAATCGCTCAATGCGCTGCAAAATGACGTCACCCTGCTGGTGAAACTTCACCACGGCACGCTTATCCGCAGCGAAGAAGCGCCCTCCCGCGCACTGGTGCAAAAATATTTTCGCAAAAATCTGGTCAGCCACGCGTCCACCTTTAGCCTGCTGGAAGCCGCGGATATGGTCGTCACTGACAACAGCGGGTTTATTTTCGATGCAATTCATGCGGATAAAAAGACCCTGCTGCTGGGATGGAAAGGTCTCGGCAATTTACTTCACGACAACCGCACGTTGTCTGATGTTTACAGTACCGATCAGACCGTACGCGAATTCCTGCCACAGGCCGCTTCGTTGCCGGAGTTGCGCCGCGCGCTCAGTGAAGAAACCCTCTGGCCGGAGCTGAGTGATTACCGCCGGAACGTCTGCGATGCATTTCAGGACGGCAATGCCGGAAAGCGTGCAGCAAACGAAATTATCCGTTTGCTGGATGATGCACAAAGACCCCAGCGTAATTTTCTTCTGCAAAGCCTGCGGGAACGGTTGTTCTGAAACCGTGCTCAGCCTGAAATCCCCTTCTTAACAGACGGGGATCTCCCCTCCTTCTTCCAGTCTTGTGCACTTCCTTCCATCAAAAAATGTCTCACTTCCCGGCTTTTCAAATCACCGTAATCCATTGCGCAACTTGTAAAAACTCTCTGAACTTAAGATTGTGATGCCCGATGTTCTGGCCGATAAAGACGCCTTTATTAACCGGCTTGATAGTTCGCCTGAATGAGATTATGATCAGGTCATAAGGAAGTCTGTCATTGATGGATCATGGATTAGAATTGCTGCTGAATCTGCATGGCGTGAAGTTTACTTACCGGAACGGTTACTGGTACGAAATCATCGCCTATCAGGTTGCAAAAAGTTTGCAACGCCCGCACGGGATCCGCTATTCACTGACCTTGCACGATCGTCACTGCCAGCGCATTTTCGGCCTTGATAACTCGCATGCGTCGGTATCGGACAAGTCGGGGCCTGGAAAGAAAAAGCGGCTAGAGTGGGATCATATTCACCCCGCTTTGAACCTTAAAGGAACGGCTTATCAGTTCGTGAATGCGCAGCAGTTGATTGATGATTTTTTTAAAGCCGTAGATTTGATTCTGGGTGATTTCGCCCGGTAATAAATGACAAGGACATAAAGGACTTATGAAAGCACTGATCGGAATTATGCCGGATCACATGTTTCGACAACGGATTATGGCTGTCGTAAAAGGCGAATATGTACCGGAAGAAAACGCCCCTAAAATCTGGTTCACTTCCCTGCTGGCGCTTGGCCAAATCCTCAGTAACGAGAATATCGAACTCCTGAGGATGATGGCGCGCGAAAAACCCGAAAGCCTGTCTGAGCTTGCCAGGCTTGCCGGTCGTAATATCAGCAATCTTTCTACAACGATGAAAACGCTGGAAGGCTATGGTTTCGCTAAAAAAGTGAAAAGTAAAAATACCATTATGCCGGTTGCCGTTTTTACAGATTTTGAAATCCGGGTTGAACAATTCCCGCCTCAGGAAAAGAGCGAAGCGGCATAAGTCGCGCCGTTCTTCACTCCACTGCAAACGTCGATGATTCCCGGCATTTCTCATCCAGGATTTTAAGAATTTTGTCATGCAGCGCCGGGCTGGCTTCGCATTCGGGGAATAACCTGCCCGCCAGCGCCTGACGTCCCGCCTGTTTAGTGTCTGCGTTCAGCGCCTCACTCAAGATTTCCCCGAGATTATCCAGCGTAAAGAGATAGCGAAAGTCTTCGTCGCCCGGCAGCAGGCTGTAATCTGGCTCGAAAAGCTGGTGATCTCCGTGTCGGATATCCAGTGTCAGCACCGGCTTTCCGGTCAGCAGAAAATCAAACATGATCGAGGAATAGTCGGTGATCAGCGCGTCAAACTGCGAGAGATACGGGTAGACATCCACACCGGCGTGCAAAATGTGCAGATGATCGACTTGTTTCCCCGCGGGTTGCGCCTGGTACACATACAGCGGATGCACTTTGTAGAAGATTTCGAGGTCATGTTTACGGGCATAGGTCATCAGCCGGACCAGAAATTTGGCGTCGCTCAGCACGGTGTTTTTCCCGCGCTGCCACGTCGGCACCAGCAGCACTTTCCGCCGGGAAGATGCCAGCGCTTTTTGGGCGCTTTCCGGCATCACGGCGTCGATCATTTCGCCCGCCGTCGCTGGCCGCCGGATGACATCATTACGAGGGTACCCGCCGCGCAGCAGTGTCCTTGCGCCAAAGACATGGTGCCAGTAAACGTCAAGTTCAGGCGAAGTGCTCAGCACATAATCCGCACGCGTCGCCCAGCTGACCGGGCGTAAAAACGTTTCATCCTGCGTGGACAGATAAGGCAGCAACTGCAACAGCAGTTTTTTTACCGAAACGCCGTGCCACAACTGAATATGTACCGCGCCGCTCAGGCAGGAAAACAGGGGCAAATTCCCTACCAGGCTCTGGCTCGGATTGACGCAAAAAACCGCCACCGCCGCATGCAGCAGCAAATCAACGGAGCGGTCGTAATTTTCAGTCAGATCAAAACACGGCAGCTGGTTTTCGCGCAGGCGCTCAATCAGATGCGTTTCCGTACTCACCCAAATGACTTCGGCATCTTTGCAGCGCTCCACCATGTGCAGAAAGAGATATTTGCTGTTATCGCAAAAAGTTTCCCGGCCAAAAAACAGCACGGTGCGGCGCTTCGGCGTGCGCTCTGATACCGCTTTCATCATCGTGCCAAATTGCGTAAGTACAGCGAGTTCCGTAGACATTTTTCCCCCGGAATGAGCGTGGATGTTGAGTGAGGATCAGGTAATCGCCTTCACCACTTCGATGATCGACGTGGTCGAAACGGACGGTGTGCGGGCGAAATACACCACCTCGCACAGGTCTGAAAAATGATCGAAACGCCCTTTCCAGTCGTCTCCCATCACCAGAATTTGCGCCTGATACTGACGCAGATAGCCAGCTTTAGCTTCCAGTGACTCCTCCAGAAAGACCTCACTCACGCCTTTGATCTGGCTGACGATCGCCATGCGTTCCTGCTGGGAATACACCGGAGCACGCTGTTTTTTCTCGATATTCAGGGCATCAGAAGAAATCCCGACGACCAGACGACCGCCCAGCGTGCTGGCGCGTTGCAAAATATTCAGATGACCGATGTGAAACACGTCGAACGTGCCAAAGGTGATCACCGTTTTAGAGGCGTGATGGTCGGTTTTCATGACAGCAGAGACAGCCCCATCAGCAGCGGATCGGCACTCAGTGCGGCGGAATCACGCTGCAAAGCGGTGCGCCGCCAGTCGGCAAATAACGCCGGAACATTGTCTTCGTCCGGCGGGCAGTCGCTTTGTGCCAGCAGGCTGCACAACACATTCAGCGAGAAATAATCGACGCACAGCGACATAAACGCATGGCTGTAATTTTGCGGGTCGCGGCCCGGGAATACGTCGTGGTAACAGCGGTAAATAAAGTAGTTCGTCCACAGCGACGGGTGCACTTCTGCAAACAGCGCCAGGCTGTTGTCCTGTTTAATTTCATGCAGGCTGTCGGTCAGATAATCATCAGATAACACGTTCAGTTCATTGAGTTTGAGCGTCAGCGCCATCGCGCTGAGCGGATCCAGCGCGGCATCCACCGGTTGCTGGCTGATATGCCGTAATTGCTCAAGTTTGTAGGTTTCAATTTCCGGCAACTGCCGGAACTGCTGCCTTAGCGCGCCGTTCTCCACCATTTCCAGCAGTTGCTGCCAGCATTCGCTGACCGCATTCAGATCATTATCACCGGCGACGCGCTGCATTTTGCTGAGGAAAACCCCCGTGGCGTACAGCTTTTCTTCGGTATTGAGCTCACCGCAAATCAGCAGATTGATGCAGCCCTGGTTCACCGCGCGGTGCCAGCCGGACAACGGCTCCATCGCCCCTTCCTGCACGGGAATTTTCGCACTGTGCAGCACAAAAGATTGCGGATCGAGCAACATGTCGCGCGCGACGTGGTCACATTCCAGCCGTGCGCTGTGACGGCTTTCGTTCGCCCAGTTCAGCTGGCTCAGCGCCGGTTCTTTCTGGCAACTTTCGCAGGTGCAAGGCGTTTTCATTTCATGCAGACGCAGGACAAATTCCGGCGAATAACTGTCAATCAGGGGAGTTTCAGTTTTCAAAATGCTTTCCGTTTTCATAATACTTTCTGTTCTGACATCAGAAGTGGCTTTGATGAAGGGCTAACCGGCCTGAACCTTGCGGAAGAATTTGGCGGTAAGATCTTCGCCGTTATCGCCTTCACGCCGGTAGGCAAAGCCCGGATACAGCGCCAGCCAAAGGCCGGTTTGCATCAGCGGCAGCCAGTGAGAATCGAGCGCAAAATCCGGGTTATCAGGTTGTTGTTCCAGCCCGAGAAGCCCCTCCGAAAGGTTATCGATGAGCTGGCCGTAATACGGCTGATTCACGGCGTAGGCCACGGCCTGCCCGGCTTCAAGCGCACGGACCGTTCCGGGTAATGATTTGAGCAGATGCAGGCGGTGCAGGTTGCAGCCGAGCAAACTCACGCTCCATTCAAGCTGCTCCATCGCCTGTAGCATCCGGTTAATATTGGCCACCGTTTTTTCCTGCCGGACCAGACTGAGACGGTCATCGAGCAGCAGATAATTCGGCCAGTTTTCGGCCTGCGCTTTTTCCGCCACGGCTTTATGGCTTACCGCCAGCGGTTCTCCGGCGAGTCCCGCCGGCCAGATTTCCAGCTGTTGCGGGCTGACGCCGAGACTCAGCAATGTCTGGCAAAATGCCTCCCGCGTGGCGTCATTGCCGGACAGCGAATTCACTACGATGCGGCTGAAAAAGCCCCAGTTAATGATGCTTCTCACCGGAGCCTGACTCAGCCGCTGATAGTGTTTGCGCAGCAGGCCATCGCCGACGATATCGCTGACAGTCGCGTCCACCGCCTCGCACTGCCCCATCAGGAAATCTTTATCAAACGTGTTGCTGCTGTGGGAGACGCACAAAATCGAGCGCATTGGATCCAGCTGTAAAACCGGCACGCTAAATCCGTTGAGGAAACCTTCTTCCTCGCCGAGATTGGCGGAATCTTCGTAGCGGTGTTTTTTCAGAAAGTTGCGGTGATAGGCAAACGTCCCGTTCAGCGCGTGATGCGTGCCAAAGGCCTGCGTTTTATAGATCCGGTCGATGTGGCTGTACCAGATAGGGATCTGGTCGCATCCGGCAAACAGCGCGTTATGCCGCTGCATCTCGCCAATTGTGTAGCTGATTTTATCCGGCGGATAATAATCATCGTCGTCCATACAGATAATGTATTCGCCCTGCGCCAGTTCATTCAGACGGTTACGTTTCTCGCCGAGATCCAGATGTTCGCTGACGTGGTAGTAGCGGATGGGATTGTCGCGGTTTTGCGTCCGGTTAATCTGGTCGACCAAATCCTGACTGCTGCGCGCTGAATCATCGAGGATCACCAGTTCACGACGGTCAGCCGGGTAATCCTGATACTGGAACATGTAAATCAGATAAGGCAAAAACGCGCGGCGTTCCCAGGTTGGGGTAATCACGCTGACAAAAGGCAATGCAGCCTTCGCATCGGCATGTTTCGCCGCTGAGCGGGCAAGCAGACCCGATATCAGCGGGCTGGCAGTCCTGTTTAACGGAGTCTTTTGCATCATGGATAAACCTGCCTGTCAGCGCTTACGGCGGTTGTTGCGGTTACGCAGCCAGCTTTGCAGCGCCAGCCCGTCGGTATTTTTCTGTTCCTGCGCGCCACGTGCTTTCGCCAGCGCTTCACGTTGCTGTAACAGCACCAGATCCACGGTTTTCTCACGACACGCTTCCACGGTCAGATCAGCCTGCAATTCGCGCGCGCGCATGTCCGCCAGCGCCTGTTCCTGTTCCTGCCAGGCGATCACGCGCTGAATATTGGCTTTGTAATGCATCTGGTTCATCCGCTCCACGGCTCCCTGATTTTGCAAAAGTCCGTCGTGGCACAGCGCATTCAGTGAATTAATATTGTTTATATAACGCTGGCAAAGCTGTTTTTGCCGCGCAAGCTGACCGGTCAGTTCATTCACGGTGCGTTCGCGCATCTGGCGCAGCTGTTCCAGCACGCCGATAGTGTTGACGGGTTTCATGATCTTCCCTGCGGGTTAAACATCGTTAAAAATCAGGCACGGCTCAGCGCCTCAAGTTCGGTAATGCACTGCGGGATCTCCGCGCAATGCTCGACGTCCTGACTCAAGTATTGCGTCACCGCCGGGCTGAGACGCACGGCGCGGTCAGCCTGCGCATCGGCACCGGCCACGTAGCCGCCCAGCGGGATCAGCGGTTTGATCGCCTGGTAATCGGCGTACATTTGTTTGAATATCCGCGCCGCCTGCTGATGACTTTTTTCGGTCACCTGGCTCATGCAGCGGCTGATCGACTGACCAATGTCGATGGCCGGATAATGCCCGGCTTCCGCCAGATGGCGGCTGAGAACAATGTGGCCGTCGAGCACCGCACGGGCGCAGTCAACAATCGGATCCTGCTGATCATCACCTTCCGCCAGCACGGTATAAATGGCGGTCATCGAGCCGTTGCTTTCGCTGTTTCCGGCGCTTTCGACCAGTTTGGGGATCACGGCAAACGCTGACGGCGGATACCCTTTGGTAGCCGGCGGTTCGCCCAGCGACAGCGCAATTTCACGTTGTGCCATGGCATACCGCGTGAGGGAATCCACCAGCAACAGAACGTCTTTGCCCTGATCGCGAAAATAGGTGGCGATGGAATGACAGATTTCCGTCGCCTTGATACGCATCAGCGGCGATTCATCCGCCGGCGCCGCCACGACCACGGATTTCGCCATGCCTGCGGATTTAAGCGCGTTATCGATAAACTCTTTAACCTCACGGCCACGCTCGCCAATCAGCCCTACCACCACCACGTCAGCCTGCGTGTAACGGGTGATCATACCGAGCAGCACGCTTTTCCCCACGCCGCTGCCCGCCATCAGCCCGACGCGCTGGCCTTTGCCGATGGTCAGTAAGCCGTTAATGGCGCGCACGCCGACGTCCAGGGGTTCATGCACCGGTTTACGGGTCAGCGGGTTAATTTGTGGCAGCTGTAATGGCAGCGGCGTGTCGCCGCCCAGACGGCCTTTGCCATCGATCGGCTCGCCCAGCCCGTTCACCACGCGACCGAGCCATGCATCGCCTACCGGCGGTTCGCTCTCTTTTTCGGAAGGAAAAACCCGCGCGCCGGCAATCAGGCCGTCGGGGTGTTTAAACGGCATCAGAAAGGTGATTTCGCGGTCGAAACCCACCACCTGTGCATCAATCATTTCGCCGTCAGCCTGTTCGACCTGACAACGCTGGCCGATCGCCAGACGGCAACCGACACATTCAAGCAAAATGCCGGTGACGCGGGTCAGGCGTCCGGCAACGCGCGCCAGATTAATGCCTTCGAGCGACGCCAGCGCTTTGTCGAAATCGGTCATTTCACTCATCCGCGTTTTCCGTCGCGGTCAGGGTTTGCGTCAGTACGTCCATGCATTGATCGAGACGGTGCGAACAGCCGACATCCATGTCGCTGGTGTCTGTTTCTACCCGGCATTCGCCCGGCTCCAGCGATTCGTCAGCCACCATGCCCCACTCAGCCACTTTCTGTGGTTCGGCCTCGCTGATGCGGGCGAATTCCAGCGGGTTGAGCGACACTTTCAGCCGCGAAGGCGCTTCCGGCAGGCTGCTCAGCGCTTCGTCCACCAGCGCCAGAAGTTGTGTAGGTTGCAACGCCAGTTCGCAGCGGATCACCTGTCGTGTCACTTTTTCTACCAGTTGCAAAAGTTCGGTGCGGCGGCGCTGTTCATGCTCGTCCAGCACCTGCTGTAACTGCTGGCTGAGCCCGGCAAAAGGCTGCGATGCCTGTTCAAACAAATGGCGTCCGGCGATTTTTCCTTCGCTGCGGCCTTTTTGCAGACCGGCGTCATAGCCCTGCTGATGCCCGGCCTGATAGCCTTCTTCGCGCCCCTGTTCCAGCCCCTGCTCGTAGCCGTTGTTCAGCCCTTCCTGAAAACCGTTCATCAGCTGTTGCTGATATTCCGCCGGATCCAGCGATGCACCGCCGTGCGCCATTTCACCGTGCCGGTTTTTACGCAGCGGCGGGAAGGTGTGAACACGGACGACGCCGTGGCGGGGGATCGTGTTGCGTTTGAGCGTCATGCTTTACTCCACGGTTTGTTCGGCAAACAGCTGCACCTGAATTTCGCCCTCTTCGGCGAGTTCCCGCACCAGCGACATAATTTCTTTGCGCACCTGTTCGATGCGGCTCAGCGGCACCGGCCCCAGACGGTTGGTGGTGTTTTGCAACAGCTGGGCCTGCCGTTTTGGCATGACGTCATAAATCGTGGCGCGCAGAACCGGTTCGGTTCCTTTGAGCGCAACCGCCCAGTCTTCCATCGGCACTTCGTCAAGCAGACGTTGCAGCGTGACCGGCGTCTGTCGGCTGAGGATAAAGAATTCGTACATTTCATCCTTGAGCGCATCCACGACGTCTTCGTCACGGGCACGCATCTGATCCAGCAATTCCTGCTGATTTCCGGCGATGCGGTTCACGATGTTCGCCGCCTGCCTGATGCCTTTCACTTTCGAACCGTGTTCAGAAAGTACCGCCACGCCCCGTTCAATCAGACGATCCAGCTCATCAACCACGTCGCGGTTAACGTCATCGAGACGCGCAACGCGGAACAAAATTTCTTCTCGACGTGAAGCGTCAAGGTGCGTGAGCACCAGTGCCGCAACATCCGGCGGCAGAAAGGCGAGGAAAACGGCCTGTAACTGAAGGTGTTCCTGTTCGATCAGCGCCGCGAGCTGCGGGGTATCAACCCACTGCAGGCGCGCCATGCGATAACGGATTTCATCGCCGTAAATCCCGTTAATCACGCTGCGGGCAATTTCACCGCCCAGCGCTTTCTCCAGAATCCCTTTCAGGTAGCTGCGCGACGCGCCGTTAATTCCGCTTTGCTCGCGGTATTCCTTGAAGAAATGGTTCAGCGCATCCCGTGCCTGCGTCAGTTTGACGTCATGCAGGCGCGCCATGGTTTCACTCAGGCGCATCACTTCTTCGCGGGTGAATTTCTGCATGACCGTCGCTGCGGCTTCTTCTCCAATGCTCAGAAGCAAAATAGCGGCCTGTTCCAGGCGGGTTCGCCCCGGATTGTTGCTGCCTTTGCCGCTAGGACGATTTGGTGCTGCTGGTGCTTCGCTCATTGCTGCTGATCCATTGTTTAATGACTTCGGCTACCCGGTCGGTCTCACTCTGGGCAAGCATCTGTAGGTATTCGATTTTGGTTTCCAGCCCGGAACTCTGGGCCGGTAAGTTATCGTCGAGTTGCAGCGCGCTGCGCGGCAGGGCGTTGTTCAGCGTGGCTTCATCGCCGGATTTAGACTCTTCGCCGGTGTCATCGACGAATACGCCGTCGGCCAGCATTTCAGGCAAACCGTTGCCAACACCCGGCTGTTCCGGCCTGCGTGCCACACGGCGTAACAGCGGCAAAATGCCAAAGAGAATGACCAGCAAACCGAGCAATCCCATACCACCGCGTTCGGCCCAGTTCATGACCGCCGGTTTTTCCCACCATTTCAGTACCGGCTCTTCGAACGTATCGCGCTCGGCGAAATTCATCAGGCTCAGGCTGAGCACGTCACCGCGCTGCGCATCAATGCCCACGGCGTTGGTCAGCAACTGGTTCATGGCGGTTTGTTTGTCGGCGTTCCAGCCCGCCAGCGCCGGTGCGGCTTCGTTAAGCACCACGGCCACGGAGAGTTTTTCCAGCTTATAACCCGGATGGCGCACGCTGCGGATATCGCGGTCATAGGCAAACTGGCGCTGCGCCTGATTGCGGCTGGTTAAGCCCTGCGGATTGGTATTGGCGGCGGGCGCGGCGTTGGCGGGCCGGTTACTCAGCGAGCCCGGAATGCCAATCGCCATTTCGTCAGTGGTATTTTCCTGTTGCAGGCTTTCTGAATTCACGCGCGGTTCGCCGAGATAGCGCTCCTGCGTTTCCTCAATCTGGCTGAAATCCACCTGCGGCACCACGCTCACGCGGAAGTTGTGCGCGCCAACCACGGAAGTCAGCAGATTTGCCACGTTGCGTTCGGTTTGCTGGCGGATGTGCTGCACGCGTTCGTCGATACGTTTACTTCCGGTGACGGCGCTGCTGTCTTCCAGATCAGCGCTAAGCAGTTGCCCCTGCTGATCGACCACGCGCACGTTTGCCGCGTCCATGCCCGGCACGCTGCCCGACACCAGATTAACGATAGCCCCGACCTGTTCCGCGCTGAGCGTCTGTCCGTACTTCAGACGTACCATCACCGACGCGCTGCTTTGCGGGCGGTTACTCAGGACAAACGAACTGGCCTCGCTGATGCCCAGATGCACACGGGCGCTGCCCACGGCGTCAATCGCCATAATGCTCTGCGCCAGCTCACCTTCCAGACTGCGACGAAAACGCACGTTCTGAACGAACTGGCTGCTGCCGAGCATTTCTTCTTTGTCCATCAGCTCGTAACCGGCAGGGTGCAGCGCCGCAATGCCTTTGGCGGCCAGCGCCATGCGCGCCTGCGGCAGTTTGCCTTCAGCCACCAGGATCTGGCCACTTGCCGGCTCAATCCGGTACGCGATTTTCTCGCCACTGAGGACTTCAACCACCTGCGCGACAGGGATGTTTTCCTGCGAGCCAAACAGCGCCGTGTAGTTCGGGCTGCTGCCCCACATCACGGCCACAATCAGAGCAGTGACCAGTGCTGCTCCGCCCGCCAGGACGCCCCACTTACGCAGGTTTTCGACCGGCAGTCGGCTCAGTTTGAGTTTCAGTTGTTCAAGCACGGTCTGTCCTTACAGCGGAATGTTGATCAGTTCGTCGAGCGCGGACGTCAGCTTGTTGCGAACCTGCATCATGGCCGAAAAAGACACGCTGGCTTTCTGGCTTTCCAGCATCGCGCCGGTCAGGTCATCACTTTCGCCCATTTCCACCGCGCGCTGTTTTGCGCTGGCGACGTGCTGCTGCTGGTCAACGCTGTTAATCGCGTTATCCAGCACATTGCCGAAGGAGACTGTTTCCGCCTTTCCGGTGGCGGGCGCAATGACCGGCGCGCCTGCCTGTGCGCTGATGCTTTGCATCTGCGAAATCAGCTGGCGCTGCGTCTGTCCTATGCCAATGGCATCAATTTTGTTCATGTGAAATCCGTTTTATCCGTGCGAATTAGGCGAAGTCGTACAAAAGCCCAGGTCAAAACCCTTCTGGCGCATGGAGGCCAGCCGGTAACGCAGCGCGCGCGGCGTGATCCCGAGAAACTCGGCGGTGCGGGATTTGTTGCCTTCGTGGCGCTTAAGTAAATCAACGATGTACTGATATTCCGCCTGACGTCCGCGCTGTTTTATGTGGCGCGGTGCGGCGGTGGAAGGGGTGCCGGCACAGACCGGTGAAACGTCACCGGCAACGCTCAGGCCGAATGACTGCGCGCAAATATCGCCACCCGGTGACATGATCAAGCCGCGCTGAATCACGTTTTCCAGCTCACGCACATTGCCCGGCCATTCGTGCTGCTCAAGTGCGATGCAGGCATCCTGCGTCAGACGTACCGGCGTCTGGCTGAAAGACGGGTATTTGCGCATGAAAATCTGCGCCAGCGGGATGATGTCTTCAGGGCGTTCGCGCAGCGGCGCGATATGCATCGGCACCACAGAAAGGCGGTAATAAAGATCCTGACGAAACCGCCCTTCGGCGATTTCTTTTTCCAGATCTTTGTTGGTAGCGGCAATCAGACGGATATCCAGAGGGATACGTTTATGGCTGCCGAGGCGCTCTATTTCCTGTTCCTGCAACACGCGTAATAATTTGGCCTGTAGCGCCAGAGGCATATCACCGATTTCATCCAGCAATAAGGTTCCGCCGTTCGCCATTTCAAATTTCCCTGGCACGCTATTAATGGCACCGGTAAATGCGCCTTTTTCATAACCGAATAAAATCGCTTCCAGCATGTTTTCAGGAATAGCCGCACAGTTCACTGCGATATAAGGCGCATCTTCACCAAAGGCGTTCAGGTGAATATATTTTGCCACACACTCTTTGCCGGTTCCTGTTTCACCGGTGATCAGAACGGGCACATTAAAACGGGAAACACGCTTCGCCAGGCCGAATACATTAATACTCGACGGCGAACAGGCGACATATTTACTGTCGTAGATATCGCTCTGCGGAGAGTCATCCTGTTGTAACATTCGGGTCATCATCAGTGTGGTCCCAGTTAATATGCGCGGATTAGCATTGATTCTGAAAAAAGCTGTGGCGCAATAGTCAAATATCACCGATGAAAAATGGCTGAAGAGATGACTCTTTTCAGCACAAAACTTACCGGCCTGTTCATCAATACTCTGATTAGGTAGAAATCACCGCAGCACCATTTCACCGGTATAAATGCGGGATGAGATTGATAATTTCAGCGGAGTATACGGAAATGAGGGCCGGGCGCGAGGTTTAATCAAGTATTAAAATATAAACCTATTAAAAACATCGTGTTAAACATAAATTTAACCATTATTAATGACATTTAAATAAGCCATTAATAACTCAAACAGGGTTGCGAGACTGTACAAATACGGGTTTAATTCATCTTCGAAAAAATGGCCACCAGAAATATGCTGATACGGGTCATCGATGAAAAGCGACAAAAAATATTCAGCACTTAAATTCTTTTCAAAAAACTCTGGAATAAATGATTCCCAGCATGAGAAAGACAGGCAATGCAAAATAAAATCCGGATATACAACAAAGACAACTTGCCTGAACTGACAGAACTCAAAGCAAATAAGCTGGGTCGCCCGTGGCATAAAGTCCCGCAGATTTTTAACGAACGCTTCGACCTGATTGATGCACACATCAGTATTTATTTTTTGAAAAAATTCCGGGTCAATATCGCCCTGAACAAGATGCATTTTGAAATGGACTCTTTTCAAAAGTATTCGCAAATCATGTCTACCCGGCTGGGTAATATCGCGTTTCAGATTGAACGCCCTTTACTGCTGAATATTTTGCATGATTATTACGGGCTGGCAAAAGAATCGATGGGACCGGAAGAGATCATTTCTGCGCCGGTCACCAAAACGGAAGAACGTTTAAAGAATAAACTCGGGCTGGAACTGGCTGAATTTATTCTTAATGACACGTTATTCAGCGAACCGCTGGATATTAAAAATGACTATAACGCCCTGATCGGCCACTGGTCATACCGGATTACATTTGCGCTGGAAGGATATCAGGACGGCAGCTTTTCCCTGCTGCTCGACGGCCACCATATCGATGCCCTGCTGGCCGCGTTATGCAGCTCGCAGGATACGCTGGCGCGCAAGCCGGAGAACTTCACGACGCGGCAGCTGGAAACCATGGTCTCGACCCTGCCGCTGCAACTGACCGGCCATCTGGCCAGCGTGGCCATGACGGTCGCACAGCTTTCGGCGCTGAAAACCGGCGACGTGTTGCCGATTTCGTTGCCGGACTGTTTCCCGCTGCACGTCGGTTCACAGCCCTTGTTTAATGCCGTGGTGTCTGAAGACCGCGGCAGACTTTTCTTCTCAGAATTTACCGACAGGATTAACGATCAACATGACTGACCATCAGGATGACTTGCCGCAGGATCTCGACCTGAATTTCGATTTGAGTGACACCCTCGCACCGGCGATGCCTGCTTCCGCTGCCCGGTCCGGCGGCATGAGTGAATCTGAACTTTTCGAGAAAAAGCGCAAACTTTCACTGTTCAGCCGCATTCCGGTGACGCTGACGCTGGAAGTCGCCTCCGTAAATATTTCACTGGCGGACCTGATGGCCGTGAATAACGAGTCCGTTATCGAGCTGGACAAAATGGCCGGTGAACCTCTGGATATCAAAGTGAACGGTATTTTGTTCGGCAAGGCCGAAGTCGTGGTGCTTAACGATAAATACGGCCTGCGCATTATTGAATTCAACAACAAAGAACTGGGTGAACTGGCGTTATGAACCCGGTACTTTTCTTCCGTTTTTCCCGGAGCGGCGGGCTGATTGCCCTGCTGCTCGGCGGCCTGTTTTTCATGCCCGTGGCGCAGGCCGCCGGTGACGGCCTGACGCTTTTCAGTACGGCAAATACGGCGACCGGACAGGATTACAACGTCAAAATCGAAATTCTGATCCTCATGACGCTGCTCGGGCTTATCCCGATCATGGTGCTGATGATGACCAGTTTTACGCGGTTTATCATCGTGCTGGCCGTTATGCGTCAGGCGCTCGGTTTGCAGCAAAGTCCGCCCAATAAAGTCCTTACCGGCATCGCGCTGGCGCTAACCATGCTGGTGATGCGCCCCGTCGGGCTGCATATCTACAACGAATCTATCGTGCCTTTTCAGAATGACCAGATCACGCTGAAAGTCGCGCTGGCCACCGCCACGGTGCCGTTAAAACGTTACATGCTCGCCAATACCAGTACCAAAGCGCTCGAGCAAATCATGACTATCGCCAAAGTCGAAGGCGCGGCGGAAGATCAGGATCTGACCATCGTGGTGCCCGCTTTTGTGCTCAGCGAGCTGAAAACGGCCTTCCAGATTGGCTTTATGATTTACATCCCGTTTCTGGTTATCGACCTGATTGTCGCCAGTATTCTGATGGCAATGGGGATGATGATGCTGTCACCACTGATTGTTTCGCTGCCGTTCAAGCTGATGCTGTTCGTGCTGTGTGACGGCTGGTCGCTGGTGGTCGGTACGCTGACCAGCAGTATTCAGGGGCTGGGATAATGATGACTCTCGACGTCGCCGGCGACATTGTGGCGCAGGGCGTAAAACTGGTGCTGATCATTTCGATGGTCGCGATAGTGCCGAGCCTGGTTGTCGGGCTGATTGTGGCGGTTTTTCAGGCCACCACGCAGATTAATGAACAAACGCTGAGCTTCCTCCCACGTCTGGTGACGACCCTGACCGTGCTGATTTTCGCCGGAAAATGGATGCTGACCCAACTGATCGACTTCGCCCAGCTGATTTTTCAGCAGGCTGCGCATCTGGCCGGCTGATGGGTATCGACGTCCGCGAGTTATTCGCCCCGCTGCTGGCCGGTTTTCTGCCGTTTGTCCGCATTCTGGCTTTTCTGCATTTCTGCCCGGTACTGGACCAAAAATCCGTGTCACGCCGCGTGCGCGTGGCGGTGGCACTGGCGCTGACCGCCGTGATCTCGCCAATGCTGCACAATGTTGTGGTGCTGACCGCCCTGCTCTCGGTGCAAACATTTCTGCTCGTGGGCGAACAGATCCTGTGGGGATTTATGTTTGGCGCGATCCTGCAATGGGTTTTCATCGCACTGCAAACCGCCGGGCATATTTTGTCTTTCAACATGGGGCTGGGCATGGCGGTGATGAATGACCCGGGCAACGGCGTCTCGACCACGGTGATTGCGCAGATGATTTTTATTTTCTGCGTGCTGATGTTTTTCTCCCTGGACGGGCACCTGCTGCTGGTCACCATTCTCTATAAAGGTTTTACTTTCTGGCCGATTGGTCACGCCATCAGCGATCTGACCCTGCGAACCGTAGTCAGCGGCGTGGGCTGGCTGATTTCCGGCGCATTGCTGCTGGCGATGCCGACCGTATTTATCATGATGATCGTGCAGGGCGTTTTCGGACTGCTGAACCGTGTTTCTCCGGCGCTGAACCTGTTTTCGCTCGGTTTCCCGATCAGCATGCTGTTCGGGCTGTTTTGTATCGGCCTGCTGGTCAGCAATATGCCTGATCACTATCTGCATCTGACCAATGACGTGCTGGCGCAGTTAGACCGGCTGCGGGAGGCCTGATGGCGGAGAGCAGCGGCGATAAAAGCGAAAAGGCCACGCAGGGCAAGCTGAAAAAAGCGCGCCAGAAAGGCGATATTCCGCGTTCAAAAGATGTCACGGTGGCGGTGGGTTTAATCGCGTCTTTCATGACGCTCGGCGCATTTCTGCCTTACTACAAAAGCCTGATTGCCGCGTCGTTTGTTGCGGTCGGGCAGATGGCTGACCGGCTCAATGACGACGGTGCTCTGCATCAGTTTATGCTCACGCATGTGCTGATCCTCATGAAGTTTATCCTGACGCTGGTGCCAGTGCCGCTGGCGATGATTCTCGGCAGCCTGATCCCCGGCGGCTGGCAGTTTACGCTGTCAAAACTCAAACCCGACTTCAAGAAAATCAGCCCGCTGAGCGGCATAAAACGACTGGTTTCGCCCAGCCATTTTACCGACGTGCTGAAGATGATCGCCAAGTGCGCCGTGCTGCTGGCCGTACTTTACAACACGGTGCAGAGCGAACTGCCTGACCTGCTTTCCCTGCAAACGCTCTGGCTGCGTCAGGCCGTGAACCACGGTTTGCTGATGTACAAAGACATCATGCTGACGTTCGTGTTAATCATCGCGGCTTTCGCGGTGATCGACATTCCGCTGAGCAAGTTCCTGTTCTCCAAAAAGATGCGCATGACCAAGCATGAGGTGAAGGAGGAACATAAAAACAATGACGGCAACCCGCAAATCAAGGGGCGGATCCGCCAGTTACAGCGGCAGATGGCCATGGGACAAATCAATGTCACCGTGCCGGATGCCGACGTCATTATTACTAACCCGACCCATTTTGCCGTGGCGCTGAAATATGACGCCGACCGCGCCGCAGCGCCTTACATCGTTGCGAAAGGGGTCGACGAAGTCGCGTTGTATATCCGCGAAGTGGCGCTTAAAAATCAGGTGGAAATCGTTGAGTTTCCGCCGCTCGCCCGTTCCATTTATCACACCACGCGGGTAAATCAGCAAATTCCCGCACCGTTGTATGCAGCCATCGCCCATGTGCTGACTTACGTGATGCAACTGAAATCCTGGCGTGCCGGTCAGGGAGAAAAACCGGCGCTGAACACCCGGATCCCTATTCCGAAAGAGGTACTGGAAACTCATGGCAAGTCCTGACATTAAAGGCATCATCCCGATGCTGAAAAAAGCCAACGTCGGTGTACCGATACTTCTGCTGAGTATGCTGGCAATGGTCATTTTGCCGCTGTCGCCAATGGTGCTCGATATTCTGTTCACCTTCAATATCGTGCTGGCGGTCATGGTGCTGCTGGTCAGCGTGAACAGCAAACGGCCGCTGGATTTCGCGCTATTCCCGACCATTTTGCTGATCACCACGCTGATGCGTTTGTGTCTGAACGTCGCGTCAACCCGCGTGGTGTTGCTCAACGGGCATGAAGGCGCGGGCGCTGCCGGTCAGGTGATTGAAGCCTTCGGCCAGGTGGTGATCGGCGGCAACTTTGTCGTCGGTTTCGTGGTTTTCGTCATCCTGATGATCATCAACTTTGTGGTGGTGACCAAAGGTGCCGAACGTATTTCGGAAGTGTCAGCACGCTTTACCCTCGACGCCCTGCCCGGTAAACAGATGGCAATTGACGCCGACCTGAATGCCGGATTGATCAATCAGGAAGAAGCCCGCCAGCGCCGCAAAGACGTCGCGAACGAAGCTGATTTCTACGGCGCGATGGACGGGGCATCCAAGTTCGTGCGCGGGGACGCCGTCGCCGGGATCATGATCCTGGTGATTAACGTCATCGGCGGGATTTGCATCGGTATTTTCAAGCACGGTCTGGACGCCAGTCACGCCTTCGAACTGTATGTGCTGCTGACCATCGGTGACGGTCTGGTTGCGCAGATCCCTTCCCTGCTGCTCGCCACCGCAGCGGCGATTATCGTGACGCGCGTCAGTGACGGCGGCGAGATGTCCGATGACATCAAAAAACAGCTGCTGGCAAAACCTGCGACGTTGTATACCGCCGCCTTCGTGATGTTTATTCTGGCCGTCGTACCGGGCATGCCGCATGTGGTCTTTCTGGTGTTCACCGCCCTGCTGCTGTTCACCGCGTGGCAGCAAAGCAAGAAGGTAAAACAGGCGACGCCGGTTACTGACATGGCCGCCATTGCCGAAGTGCTGGAAGACCCGGAAGGGCAAGCCGTTTGCTGGCAAAGCATTCCGGTGATTGAGCCGATTGGCCTCAATCTTGGCTACAAGCTGGTCACACTGGTGGATAAATCTAAAGGCAGCCCCCTGACGCAGCGTATGCGCGGCGTGCGCCAGGTGGTGTCTGAAACCAGCGGTGTTTTGCTGCCGGAAATCTGCATTCGTGAAAACTTCCGCCTGAAACCGGCGCAGTACGCCATTCACATCAACGGGATCCGCAGCGCGCTGGGCGAAGTTCACGCCGACCGGCTGATGGCTATTCCTACCGCCGAACAGTACGGCGAAGTCGACGGCGTGATGGATATCGACCCCGCCTGGGGGCTGGCGGTGGTGTGGATCACGCCGGACCAGAAAGCACGCGCGCTTAATCTGGGTTATCAGGTGGTGGATTGCGCCAGCGTGGTCGCCACGCATGTGAATAAAATTGCGCGGGAAAGCCTGCCCGAACTGTTCAACTATGACGACATTACGCTGCTCAATGAGCGTCTTTCGCAACTGGCTCCAAAACTGGCAGAAGACCTGAACAGCAGCTTGAATTTCAGCCAGCAGCTGCGCATTTACCGAATTCTGCTCACCGAACAGGTGTCGCTGAAAGATATCGTCACCATCGCCACCACGCTGGTGGAAAGCGCCGCCGTGACCAAAGATCCGCTGCTTTTGGCCTCTGACGTGCGTTATGCCCTGCGTCGCGCCATCATTGCTTCGATGACGCAGGACAAAAAAGCGCTTTCGGCCTTCACGCTGGATAATCAGGTGGAAAATCTGCTGCTCAGCGCGCTGAATCAGGCCCAGCAGGCGGGGAAAGTCAGTCTCGACAGTTTCCCGGTTGACCCGAATATTCTGACCCAACTGCAAACCAATATGCCGGTGATCCTCGAGACACTGAAAGCGCAGAATCAGTCACCTTGTCTGCTGGTTGCGCCACAGTTGCGGCCGCTTCTGGCCCGGTACGGGCGTTTGTTTGCAGCCGGTCTGAACGTGCTTTCTTATAACGAAGTGCCGGATGATGTGGATCTGAAAATTGTCGGGCAGCTCAGCTGATGATCAGCAAAAAGTGGCGGCGTGCCCTCTCCTTACCGGTGGCGGCGCATCTGGCCGTGATAACAGGCGGATTTTTACTGAGAGTGGCCGTCGTGCTGGGATTGCTGTGGTGGCCGGGCAGTATGTTGTTCTGACTGCCCGGCGCTGAAGATTATTTCTGTGAGGGGACGATTTCCGGAGCATCCGGGAAGTTCAGCCACCAGGTCGAGAGGGATTTTGGAATGGCTGACTTGTCGGCTTCGGTCGTCACGTAACCAATCTTCACTTTACCCGCAGAAGTTGGTTCGATGCGCAGCGCCCAGATTTGTCCTTCAGCGGTATAACGAATCATCGCCGCTTTGCGGTTCGCCATCCCTTTCACGGTCAGCGTCATGACCGTGGCACCCTGATTATCCAGATCGTCACTGTACGTGTAGGTATTGGCCGTTTTGACATACTCGGCGTAATCCTGTCCCACCAGCGCGCGAAATTTCTGATCCAGCGCCTCGGTCGGAAAAATGCCCAGCGAAAGTAAGGTTGCCGGAGGACGGGGATCGGTTTCTCCGCGCACATACACGCCGTCGACCGCGATACCTTCCGGCAGGAAAAGCTTGCAGCCAAAGTCAGTATTGCTGGCAACCTCAAGGGTTCCGTCCGGACGCGGGATCATCAGTAATTTACAACCGCTGGCATCTTTCAGATCGTCCACCAGACCGACGCCGTAATAAAGTCGCCCTTCTCCGCTGAGCGAGACTTTGTTCACGCCCGCCCACGACGTGGCATTCAGTTCATAGCCCCAGCGCGATACCCGCGAAACCGTTAGCATGCCGCCGCTGCCGTTGGGCGCGGTTTTATTCCACCATTTGCCTTCCATGCTTTGGTTGCGGTCGACCTGCGCCAGCGAACTTAACCCCAGTAAATAAGCGCGCTGAATGCAGCTGTCACTGACACAACTGCTGCGTGCACGTTGCCATTCCTGTTGCTGTTTCCAGATACTTTGCGGGTTTTTCACCACTTCAGTCTGATAAATCCAGTTCAGATTATGATCCAGCCAGCGCAGTTCCGGGCTGCTGCACAGCGTGTTTTCCACCAGCGTGGCTGCCCGCTGGCAGTTAATCGCCATCGCAGGCAAGGCTAGCCCGGTCAGAGAAAGCAGTAAAAGTATGCGCAGCACGGAGTATAACGAGATATTCTTTGAGGGCATTGTTTGAGCCTGATTGATATGACTGGCGTATGATAAATCAAAACCAAAAAGCGCTTTTGCTGGAATTAAACGTTCTCTTAATACAGAACAAATTTCGGGCAAACAGGGCTACTCCTTTAGGGGTATTTTCCGCTATCGGATTATCGTTTGCGTCGGATAAATCCAATATTCACGATAGAAATCTCTGATAATTCCCCCGCAGGATTAACTTACATTCTGTTCAGGATTAGAATCCGCTTCCGCCGTAAACCGGTTGCTTTTGCTCATTGTCATACCGGTTCGGAATAGCATTCCCGCAGGGAAGGATGGATCCTTAATGGTTAAAAAAAGTGCATTACTTATTTTCTTGTTTCCCATGATTGCCCTGGCAAATCATTCACATACCCGTGAAGTCACCGTGGCACAGGCCAAAACACTGCGCGACGATGCACGGGTGATGCTGACAGGAAAAATTATCAGCTACGCCGGAGACGACGACCGCTACTGGTTCCAGGACAGCACGGGCAAAATCCGCATCGACGTGGACGATGATGACGACGACGATGAACGCAGATTAATCGGCAAAACCGTGCATATTATCGGTGATGTGGATAAAGATGACGGTCGCGTAGAAATCGATGTCGACCACGTTGTAGTCGGTAATTAATTTCCCCCCTTCATCAGTAACCCGCGTATTACCCTGACCTTATTGTTGGGAGATAATAATAAGGTCACTTATTCCTTACAAACAGTGGCAGAGTTCTCCGCTCAGGCTAAGATTTATTTCAGCTAACGGGAGGAAAACGTTCACTATGCTCATCGAAACATCGCGGTTATTGCTCCGGCCGGTTGAGGCCAAAGATGTCCATTCCCTTTTCGCGATCTATGGCGACCCGCAGACTCATCAGTTCAATCCGCGCGGCCCCTATCCTGACCTTGAATATGCCCGTGAAAAACTGAACGGCTGGCTGCGCGAATGGCCCGATTATGGGTTCGGACACTGGGCTGTTGCGCTGAATACGCAGCCGGACAACATTATCGGGTTTGGCGGGCTAAGCATTCGTGAAGGCTACGAAAATCACCGGGTGTTTCTCGGTTACCGGTTCGCCACATCCGCGTGGGGAAAAGGGCTGGCGACCGAATTCGCCAGCGCGGCGCTGAATTCCGGGTTCGAGCATTTTGGGATCCCGCAGATTTCCGCCACCGTGCGTGAAAATCATCTGGCGTCACAGCGCGTTCTGGAAAAAATCGGTATGCAGAAAGTCGGTTTTCAGGGCGATCCGGTTCACGGTGTCGGCAGTTATATTTTCCGGCAGACAAACCACCAGACCGGAAGGCGCGGAAATTAACGCCATACCGGCGGCAGGATCCGTCACAACGCCGGGAGCGCCATCTCAAGATAAGCCGTGACCGCATGACCCGGCTCTGAGACGCGACTGATGATTACCAGGTTCGCCATCATCTCCGGCGCATCAAGACGGCGGTAGAGCAGACCGGGAATATTCACCTGCTGAACCGGCGCGGGGATCAGCGCCAGCCCGAGCCCGGCGGCGGCAATCGCCAGCACGCTCAGGGTGCTGCCGGAACGGTGCGCAACGCGGAACTTATCGCCCAGTTGCTTCGCAAACATGAGATAGACGTGCTCGTGCGTGTCGTGGGCGTCGTACAAAATCAGCGGCTGCTCCGCGAGCATCTCAAGGGTGATGCAGGCGTATGCCGCCAGCGGATGATCGTCCGTCAGCGCCACCATAATTTCCCAGCTTCCGGCCTTTTGCACCCGGATGGCAGCGACGGACGTCGTGCTGTTATCCGGCGTGTAGCCAATATCCAGTTGTCCGGCGAGGATCGCTTCCACCTGTTTTTGCGGCGCGACTTCCTGAATCACAATCTCCGCATCGGGATAAGCTTTATGGAAACGCCGTAAATCGCTGGTCATTTTACCGCTGAAAATGGCATTGCCCGCGAATCCGACCCTGACGCGCCCGGTTTCCCCGCGCAGGGAGCGCTCAACGGTCAGCCGGGTATGTTCTACCTGATCCAGCGTACGCTGTGCTTCTGCCCGCAGCAGAATCCCGGCTTCCGTGAGTTCTACGTGGCGGCTGGTGCGGATAAATAATGCGCCGCCCAGTTCGGCTTCCAGCGCTTTGATTTGCATACTTAACGCGGGCTGAACAATGTTAAGCCGTTCAGCCGCACGGCCAAAATGCCGTTCTTCGGCGACGGCCAGAAAGTACCTCAGATGACGCAAATCCATAATCGCTCCATCAATCATTAAAATTGATTGTTCAGTCAAATCTATATATTTGAGTTTAACGCCTCTCACGACCAAACTGAACACCGTCAACCTACAGGAGTCACCGAAATGCAAAATCAACTTGAAGACCGTCAGCAACTTAATGATCTGATGAATGGCTGGATGCACCGCGATCTGGGTAACTGGGAAGGGCTTCGCAATTTATTCCACCCGGACGGCACGATTGAAATCACCTGGTTTGAAGGACTGGCGAGCGATTTTGTCGATGGCTCAATGCGTATGGGCGCGTCGGATTTGCGCACCAAACACCTCATCGCACAACCCGCCGTCACGTTTAATGCCAGCGGAAACAAAGCGATTCTGGAAACCAACGCGATAATCATGGGCGAAAACGTAAAACTAAATCTGGGCTGTGAATGCCATAACCGTTTTTACGATCTGGCCGAAAAACGCGACGGCGTCTGGAAACTCTTCCACCGTCAGAGTGTTTACGATATGGGTACATTCACTTTCCCGCTGGGCCCGGTGGAAATAGACCAGGGCGTCGTGACGAAGTATCCGCGTGAATATGCCGCACTGGCTTATCTGCTGGAAAAAAGCGGTTTCCCGCTGAGCCGCATCTTTGCCACACGTGGCAGTGAACTGGAACAAAAAATGAAAGCCAGCGCGAAGGCCTGGCTGGCGGTGTATGCGTTTTAGTCGATAAAGCTGATCACTAAGGGTAATGGTGCCGGAGTCATTTTGGAGGATAATAGCGGATATTCGATTCACTATTAGAGGAAACCAGGGATGACTCAGCCCATTGCGCACGAAGATTATTACACCGAAAAATACGGCCTGACCCGCACGCACTCTGAAATCATCAACGCCACAAATTATGTCCAGCCGGGCAAAGCGCTGGATTTAGGCTGCGGCAGCGGGCGTAACTCGCTTTATCTGAATCTGAAAGGTTTCGACGTCACCGGTTGGGATCACAACGCGATGAGCGTCGCAAAAGTGAATGAAATCATCGCTGCGGAATCACTGCAAAACATCGCAATGAGCGAGGCGGATCTTAATTCACACCGTTTCAGCGGCGAGTACGATTTCATTTTCTCCACCGTGGTGATGATGTTCCTGGAACGAGACAGCATCCCGCACATCATCGAAGATATGCACGCGGCGACAAAGTCCGGCGGCTACAACCTGATTGTCGCGGCCATGGACAGCCCGGATTATCCGTGTCCGTTGCCTTTCCCGTTTACCTTCAAACCGGAAGAATTGCGTAATTATTACGAAGGCTGGGAAATCGTTAAATACAACGAAGACGTCGGCGAACTGCATAAACGCGACGAAAACGGCAACCGTTACAAACTGCGTTTTGCCACGCTGCTGGCGAGAAAGCGTTAATTAAGCATTAAAACGTTTATTGCCAAAAAAGAGCCGACAGAGAAATCTCCGGCTCTTTTTTATTTCCGTTTACGCTGCGCAATTTAGGACTTCCTTTAACCTGTTCCACTCTTTCAGCAGCGTGAACAATCTTGCCAGAATGTCGAAGTGTGTGTGATAATACGCCGCGTTATTTGCGACAAAAACAACGTAAAATCAAATTGTTAGGGTTTTTACGGCTATTGAGCGATGTGTAACAAAGCATCCGGAGATGGCTTCTATCTATCGTTTACTGCCGCAGCGGCAACATTCAGAGACATCTATGAACTGGGACGTAATGAAGTGGTTGATTGGTATTTATCTGGGCTGTTTTTTGGGTCTTCTCAAAATGGCCTATTCAGATCCCAAATTCTACCTTGATTATATTGATAAAAAATTCTCGTACGTCTGCTACACCTGTTTCATTGTTTGTGGCGCGCTATGGGCCGGTCTCTTTTTATCCCGTGGCTATGTCATGGACAACATTGATTTAATTTCTGAACAACAGACATTAATAGATAAAGAATATAATTACGTCACTTCTTATCTGCTTTCCATGATCATCGGCTCCGGAATTTCGTTCGCGGCCAGCATTCTGTTTATCGACATTGCCCGCAAAAAAATCGCGGCGTCCGGCGAGGCATAACGCCCGCACGCCGGCTTCGGGAATAGATTCAATAATATGAGCTATCATTAGGGTTTAACTGATGAGGGCTCATACATGACTTCAGTTGCCAGTCTGACCGGCGGGATAATATTCATACTCATCGCGATTGTGATGATCTGGATACTGTTCCGAAACCACCGAAGCAAGACCAACAGCAAGTTGCTGACTCCCGGCAACTGCTTACTCGCTGCCCTGACGGTCGTCTCGTTCATTATCGCCATCATATTCCTGAGCAGTTCATCGTAGACTCCGCTTCAGAAACGCAAAAAGGCCGCCCGATGGCGGCCTTCTGCATTTGAATAATCAACGCCTTCTCAGTGTTTTATCATCACATGCCTGATCGCCGTGTAATCCTCCAGCCCGTACACCGACATGTCTTTGCCGTAGCCGGATTGTTTCTGGCCGCCGTGTGGCATTTCGCTGACCAGCATGAAGTGCGTATTCACCCAGGTGCATCCGTATTGCAGGCGGGCGCTGAGGCGGTGCGCGCGGCCGATGTTTTGCGTCCAGACTGACGAAGCCAGCCCGTAGTTTGACTCGTTGGCCCAGTCGAGAACCTGCTCTTCGGTATCGAACTCCGTCACGCTGACGACGGGGCCAAACACTTCGCGCTGAACAATTTCATCTTCCTGCCGCGCGCCTGCCAGTACCGTGGGCTGGAAGTAATACCCTTCGCCGGAGACACGTTCGCCGCCGGTCACGACCTCAATATGCGGCACCCGTTTTGCGCGCTGCACAAAACCTTCGACACGTTCGAGATGCGCCGCAGAAACCAGCGGGCCCATTTCGCTGTTTTCATCGGTGCCTAATTTCAGCGTGGAAACCGCTTCACCCAGTGCTGCGACCAGCCGGGCATAAACGCCTTTCTGCGCGTAAATGCGGCAGGCGGCGGTACAGTCTTGCCCGGCATTGTAGAAACCAAAGGTGCGCACGCCTTCCACCACCTGGTCGATATCCGCATCATCAAATACAATCACCGGCGCTTTGCCGCCGAGTTCCATATGCGTACGTTTGATGCCGCTGGTGGCCTGCGCAACAATTTTTTCGCCCGTTGCGACCGAACCGGTCAGGGAAATCATGCGGACTTTATCGTGATGCGTCAGCGCGTTACCCACCGTCTGACCGTCGCCAAACAGCACGTTCAGCACGCCAGCCGGGAAGAGATCCTGTGCCAGTTCGCCCAGTTTCAGCGCCGTCAGTGGCGTGATTTCGGAAGGTTTGATCACCACGCAGTTGCCCGCCGCCAGTGCGGGCGCGATTTTCCACGCCGCCATCATCAGCGGATAGTTCCACGGCGCGATAGATGCCACCACGCCCAGCGGATCGCGGCGGATCATCGACGTATGTCCGGCCAGATATTCCCCGCTGGTCAGACCGTTCAGGCAACGGCTGGCACCGGCGAAATAGCGAAACACGTCGGCCACCGCCGGGATCTCATCGCCCAGCGCCAGATGATACGGTTTCCCGCAGTTCAGGGACTCGAGTTTTGCCAGCGCTTCGGCGTTGGCTTCGATGCGACCGGCCAGCGCCAGCAGCAGTTCGGCGCGGGTTTTCGGCGTGGTTTGTCCCCACTGCGTGAATGCGCGATGCGCCAGATCGACGGCCTGTTTGGTCTGCTGCTCGCTGGCCTGCGCCAGGCGCACAATTTCCTGTCCGTTATGCGGGTTGAAAACCGGCAATGACGCCCCTTCTCCGGCAACCAGCTCACCATTAATCAGCATGTTCGTTTGCATCATTTTTCCTTATTATTTGCCGTCACCGGCCACATCAGACCCGTTTCTTGTCAGATACCACGCCCCTAAAATCGGGAACATGGTCAGTACCATCAGGCTCAGCGCGACGACGTTCGTCACCGGCACTTCACGCGGCCTGCCCAGCTGATTGAGCAGCCAGATCGGTAATGTCCGTTCGTGCCCGGCGGTGAATGTCGTCACTATGATTTCATCGAAAGACAGCGCGAACGCCAGCATTCCGCCCGCCAGCAGCGCCGTGCTGAGGTTGGGCAAAATGATGTAGCGAAAGGTCTGCCAGCCGTCCGCCCCGAGATCCATCGACGCCTCAATCAGGCTGTGCGTAATCCGCCGGAAGCGCGCAATCACGTTGTTATAAACAATCACCATGCAAAACGTGGCGTGGCCGATAACAATCGTCAGCATGCCCGGTTCGATCTGCGCGGCGTGAAAGGCGTTGAGCAGCGCCAGCCCGGTAATGATCCCCGGCAGTGCGATCGGCAACATGAACAATAATGTGATGCTGTTTTTGCCGTAGAAATTCCGGCGATACAGTGCCGCAGCCGCCAGCGTGCCCAGTGCCATCGCGATAATCGTGGCGTAGCAGGCGATTTGTACCGAGAGCCAGACGGCGTCGAGAATGTCGTGACGCCCGGCCGCCACGGCGAACCAGTGCAGCGTGAAGCCTTTCGGTGGAAAACTGAACGCTGCGTCTTCGGTGTTAAAGGCGTAGACGGCAATAATCAGCAGCGGGAAATGCAGGAAAACCAGCCCGCCCCACGCGGAAAGTTTCAGTAACCAGGGTGCGCGTTTAGAGTGCATCGAAAGCCCCCAATCGTTTAACCATCGACAGATAAAGCGCGATCAGCACGATAGGCACCAGCGTAAACGCCGCAGCCATTGGCATATTGCCGATCGAACCTTGTTGTGAATACACCATGTTGCCGATGTAATACCCCGGCGGCCCCACCAGTTGCGGGATGATGTAATCGCCCAGCGTCAGCGAGAAAGTGAAAATCGACCCGGCGGCAATGCCCGGCACCGCCAGCGGAAAAATCACGTAGCGCAGCGTCTGCCACGGCTTGGCGCCTAAATCTTCCGATGCCTGGATCAGCGACGGCGGCAGGCGTTCGAGCGCGGCCTGAATCGGCAAAATCATAAACGGCAGCCAGATGTAGACGAAGACCCAGAAGCGGCCAATCCCGGACGTCGACAACGTATTCCCGCCAATCCCCGGCAGGCTCAGCACCGCCGCCAATAACGGCTCCAGCCCGAGATGTTCCAGGAACCATTGCAGCACGCCGCCTTTGGAAAGCAGCAGCGTCCACGCATAGGCTTTGACGATATAGCTCGCCCACATCGGCATCATAATGGCGATATAAAAGAACGCCTTTTTCTTGCCGGTAATGTAGCGCGCCATGTAATACGCAATCGGAAACGCCAGCACCGCGCTGAAAAATGACACCAGCAGCGCCATCGTCACGGTGCGGATAATGATGTCGGCATTCACCGGATCAAACAGCGCCCGCAAGTTGGCCAGCGTCAGCGTATTGGATACCGTCATGGTGAAGTCGTCGAAGGTATAAAAACCCTGCCACAACAGCGCAAACAGCGAGCCTAAATACACCGCGCCGAACCACAGCAGCGGCGGCACCAGCAGCAGCGCCAGATAAAATCCGGGGCGGCGATGCAGGAATGTCACCAGCGCCCGGCCACGCCGCGATCGCTTCTCGTAAGGAGTCATGCTGATATCCATCGTTTAACCCTCAAGCAGCGCCACCATGGCATCTTTGTCCCAACAGGCCACCACCGGTTGCCCCTGATGGAAGGTGTTTTTCACGCTGACCGAAAGGTTATTTGCCTCACTGACAAACAGCTTTTCACCGCCTTCGAGCGCCAGTTCGTAGCGCGTTGCGGCGCCATGGAAATGAATATCTTTGAGAATGGCGCTGACCTGCACCGTATCCGTTCCGGCCACCGGTTGCGGCGTCAGGCGGATATGTTCCGGGCGGATGGAACGGCTGCCGGAAAGGCCGGTGAGTTTGAGGGAGAGATCAGAGGTGAGCACGTTCGCGGTGCCAACAAACTGCGCGACAAACGCAGTGCGCGGGTTGAGATACAGCTCGCGCGGCGTATCGACCTGTTCGATGCGGCCATTGTTGAACACGGCGACGCGATCCGACATTGACAGCGCTTCGCTCTGATCGTGGGTAACAAAAATAAAGGTGATACCCAGCTCACGTTGCAGCTTTTTCAGCTCGCCCTGCATCTGCTCCCGCAGTTTGAGATCCAGCGCGCCGAGCGGTTCATCGAGCAACAACACGCCCGGCTGATTCACCAGCGCCCGTGCCAGCGCCACGCGCTGACGCTGGCCGCCGGACAAAAATGCCGGTTTACGGGAGGCGGTAAAACCGAGCGCCACGCGTTCCAGCGCTTCCATCGCCTTGTGCGTTCGCTCCTTTTTCCCCACGCCTTTGACCATCAGGCCATAAGCGACGTTATCGAGCACCGTCATGTGAGGAAACAGAGCGTAATCCTGAAAAACGGTATTCACGTCGCGCTCATACGGCGCGAGCTGCGACGCTTCCTGCCCGTGAATGCGGATGGACCCTGATGTCAGCGTTTCAAAACCTGCGATCAGACGCAGGCAGGTTGTTTTCCCCGAGCCCGAAGGCCCGAGCATAGAAAAGAACTCGCCGTCCTGAATATCAATGGACACATTATCGACGGCTTTCACATCCCCGAATAAACGGGAAACATTGATGAACTGTACGGCAGGCATAAAGTGCTCCTGGATGTTTTCACCGAAACCAAACGCAAAATCATTTGAGTTGTATCAAGGCGGCAACTGAGTGAATCCCCGGGAGCTTACTGAAGTAAGTGACCTGGGTTCGCGAACGCAGCCAACGCAGAGACGGCTCAAAGGATGAAGCGGATTATCTGCCGCCCATGATGGCGATATAGTCTTGTGTCCAGCGGCTGTAAGGAACGAATTTCCCGCCTTCGGCCTGCGGCGTTTTCCAGAAGGAAATGGACGCAAACTTATTGAAACCGTTGGTTTCGCAGCCTTCCGCGCCTAAGAGCGGGCTGGCTTTGCATCCGGCCGGAACTGCGGGCACGGAACCAAACCACGCGGCAACGTCGCCCTGCACTTTTGGCTCAAGCGACCAGTTCATCCACTGATACGCACAGTTCGGATGCTCAGAATCGGCAGCTAACATGGTGGTATCCGCCCAGCCGGTGACGCCCTCTTTCGGGAACACGGTGGCAATCGGCTGTTTCTCGCCTTTCAGCGCATTGGCCTGATACGGCCATGAAGAGCTGGCAACCACGCCTTCGTTTTTGAAGTCACTCATCTGCACCGACGCATCGTGCCAGTAGCGGTGGATCAGCGGATGTTGCGCGCGCAGCAGTTTCAGCACGGCGGCATATTGGGTTTCATTGAGCTGGTACGGATCGTCGATTTTCAGATCCGGCTGGGTGCTTTTCAGATACAGCGCGGCATCCGCGATGGCGATCGGGCCGTCATACGCCTGCACGCGTCCCTGATTCGGTTTGCCATCCGGCAGATTTTGCGCAACGAAAATGACCGCCCAGCTGTCCGGCGCGGTCGGGAAAGTTTTGGTGTTATACATCAGCAGGTTTGGCCCCCACTGATACGGCGTGCCGTACACTTTTCCGCCAACGTTAAACCATGCGCCCTGCGTCAGACGCGGGTCAATACTCTTCCAGTTGGGGATCAGCGCCGGATTAATTGGCTGGACGCGTTTACCGTAAATCAGGCGTAACGACGCATCGCCGGACGCCGTCACCAGGTCATAGCCGCCTTTCGCCATCAGGCTGACCATTTCATCGGACGTTGCCGCGGTTTTCACATTCACCTTGCAGCTGGTTTGCTTTTCAAACTGGGTCACCCAGTCGTAATTTTTGTCGCTTTCACCGCGCTCGATATACCCCGGCCAGGCCACAATATTTAACTGGCCTTCGCCTTTACCCAAACTTGCCGGTGTTTCCGCGGCCAGAGCGGTATTTAAAAAACTCAGCAGGCCCAAACAAATAGCAGATAGCTTTTTCATCGGTTACTCCTGTCCTGTCGTCATAGATATGTTTTTAGAATTGTGGTTTGAACTTCGCCATGATGTGTCTGACTACGCTGTAATCCTGTAATGAATAACTGGAAAGATCGTTGCCGTACCCGGAGCGTTTTAATCCGCCGTGGGGCATTTCGCTGACTAAAGAAAAGTGGGTGTTAATCCAGGTGGTGCCGTATTGCAGGTGGGAAGAGATTTGCATTGCAAGGTCGATATTTTGTGTCCAGACCGACGACGCCAGCCCGTATTCTGATTCGTTCGCCCAGCTGACAACCTGCGCAATAGTGTCGAACCGCGTCACGCTCACGACCGGCCCGAACACTTCGCGCTGGACGATTTCATCACTTTGCAGACAGCCTGCCAGCAGCGTCGGCTGGTAATAAAAACCGGGGCCGGAATGCGACGCTGCGCCGGTAATACGCTCGATGTGCGGCTGGCTCAGCGCCCGCTCTACAAAGCTCGACACGCGATCCCGCTGGCGGCTGCTGATGAGCGGCCCCATAAAGTTTTCGCTGTCGTTTTTGCGCGCGAAAGATAACTGCGAGACCGCCTCGCCCAGTTTTTCTACCAGACGCTCATAAATCCCGGCCTGCGCATACACGCGGCAGGCGGACGTACAATCCTGCCCCGCGTTGTAATATCCCCACTGGCTGACCGCCTCCACCACATCGTCAATATCGGCGTCATTGCACACAATTACCGGCGCTTTACCGCCCAGTTCCAGATGCGTGCGTTTCACGGTTTTGACCGCAGCCTGAAGAATGCGCTGGCCGGTGACGATATCGCCGGTCAGGGAAATCAGACGAACGTGCGGATGGCTGACCAGCGCATTACCGACGCCCTCGCCGCTGCCGGTGATCACGTTAAGCACACCGGGCGGCAGGATTTCCTGTAACGCAGGCAGCAGCGCAAGAATGGTCAGCGGTGTGTGTTCGGAGGGTTTAAAGACCACGGTATTTCCCGCGGCCAGCGCCGGTGCAATCTTCCACGCCGACATCATCAGCGGGTAATTCCACGGCGCAATAGACGCCACCACGCCCAGCGGATCGCGGCGCACCATTGACGTGTGGCCGGGAAGATATTCGCCGGAAAGCTGCCCCTGCTGACATCGCACCGCACCGGCAAAGAAGCGAAAAACGTCGATGGCCGCAGGCAGATCGTCTTTCAGCGCCTGATGCAGCGGTTTTCCGCAGTTAACAGATTCCAGCTGCGCCAGTGACGACGCCTGTTTTTCGATAGCGTCGGCAATGCGCAAAAGCACCGATGCACGTTCAGCCGGCGTGGTGCGTGACCAGCGCAGAAAAGCATTGTTGGCGGCGGTGACGGCCTGATCGACCTGAGAAAGCGAGGTTTCAGCGATTTCGGCAATGACTTCACCGGTGGCGGGATTGAAAATACTTTGCGTGGCGCCCTCGCCGGTCCGGAGGTCGCCGTTAATCGCATGTTTTTCAGAAAAACGGGCAACAAATTCTGCATCCGACATCGCTTACCCCACAGAGAAGACAATCATCGTGAATTAACAAAAATGTTATTTGTTAGTAACAATTCGTCTATTCACATTAGGTAATTTCTCTGAGGGCAACAAATAGCAATTACTGAAGGCTGCATTCGGAAAAAACGAATGCTCCGTTAAGCCGGACGTCGCTTGGCGCTGTTTTCCCGCGCAATGGTGAGAAACGGCGTCACCAGTTCCGGCCGCGCACTGCCACGCCGCCAGGCCAGCCCGATATCCAGCGGTTCGATGGAATCCTCCAGTTTACTGGCTTCGATCATATTGCCTTCCAGCGACCACGCGCGGTACGCCATGTCTGGCTGAACAGACACGCCAAGCCCTGCCGCCACCAGACTGCGCACGGCTTCGGTCGAGGCAGTTTTCATCGCGATATTCGGTTTCAGCCCCGCCCGTGCCCACAGCCGCTGCGCGTGCTTTTCCATTTCATCCACATTGAGCTGGATCAGCGGTTCGTTGGCGATATCCGCCAGCGAAATGCTTTCACGCTCCAGCAACGGATGCAGCGGCGGCAGCCACAAGCGGTAAGAGGAATGGGTCAGCACTTCGGTCTGAAGCGCATCGCGGTCTTCAAGATTTGAGAGGATCAGCACACCGATATCAATTTCGCCGCTGACCAGCAGATGTTCGATGTACTGGCGCTCATCCTCGACGACTTTCACCTCGACGTTAGGGTAATACGCGTTGAACTGCTTGAGTAAATCCACCAGAAAATACCCCGCCACCAGGCTGGTTACGCCCAGCGTGATTTGCCCGGTCACACTTTCGGTACCCAGTTGCAGGCTGCGTTTGGCGTTATCAACGGTTGCGAGGATCAGATACGACTGGCGCAAAAACTGATGCCCCTGATGCGTCAGCGTCATTCCCTTCGCGTGACGGTCAAATAGCCTCGCTTCGGTTTCCACTTCAAGTTGCTGAATCGCCTGGGTTAACGACGATTGCGAAACAAAAGAAGCCTGCGCAGCCGCAGAAATCGAACCGGTCTCAGCGACAGCAATAAAATGGCGGATCTGGCGTAACGTCAACATGGCGCGATCAAGACCTCTACATATAATCGAACGCAATCGCTCAGCATTCGGTTTAAAGGAATGATCAAGTAATGGCAGGCGGCGGATTTTTGTCAAACGGGCGGAGAATTAAGTTTTCGAGGTGTGATGGAAAACAGTAATCCCGCGTTCGAACGGTTACGCGCAAAGGAGTAAGTTACGGCAGTGACTCCGGGTAAAAAATGGACGCACGATCAGGCAATTACACACCAGCAGCAACGGAGAGGACATATCAATTGAAACATTCGCTGATTAAACCTATAGTCAATGTACGGAATAAAACCGTACATACCGCAAGTCTCAATCTTTTTGAATATCTGAAAGCAAATAGCATGGCCGCTGCCTCCGGGTTAGCAGTTGAGGGGTTCATCATGCCAGCACCAAAGAAACAGCGCATCGATCTCAGGTTAAGTAACGACGACAAGAGCGCGATCGAAGAAGCGGCGGCAATGTCCAACCAGACAATTACCCAATTTATGGTTGCCAGCGCTTCTAAACGCGCAGCGGAAGTTATTGAACAGCATCGACGTCTGATCCTAAACAACGAATCGTGGAATCTGGTAATGGATGCAATTAGTAACCCGCCAGTGCTGAATGACAGGCTAAAACGAGCGGCAAAACGTCTTAAAAACATGGAGTAAGACGTGGCTGATTTAACCATTAGAATTTTTTCTGAAGATGACGAATATGATTTATTGGATTTCGATTGTGGCGAAGAGTCTCTGAATAATTTTCTTACCGCTCATCTGGCTCGTCAGCATAAAAACCGGATTTTACGCGCTTATCTGCTCATGACTAAAGAGCCGAAACAAAGAGTCGTCGGCTACTACACGTTGTCCGGAAGTTGTTTTGAAAAGGAAACACTTCCCTCGAATACCCAGAAGCGAAAAGTACCTTATGAAAACGTTCCAGCCATTACCTTAGGCCGTTTAGCGGTTCATAAAGATTTTCAGGGGCAGGAATGGGGCACCACACTTGTCACACATGCGATGAGCGTCGTCTTTCGTGCTTCGAAGGCTGTCGGTGTCCATGCGATGTTTGTGGACGCGCTCGACGAGCGGGCGAAACAGTTCTATCTGAAACTGGATTTCATCTCACTCACCGGTGATAACGCAAATTCGCTTTTCCTGCCGACAAAATCGATAGAAGAATTTTTTGCTGATGAATAATACAAAAGCCACGCAAAAACGCGTGGCTTTGTTCATTTCAAAACGCTGACGTCTTTAGCCCGACATCAGTTTTCCAGCTGATAAGTCAGCGTGATTTCCGCTTTCAGCACCTGTGAAACCGGGCAGCCGGCTTTGGCTTTTTTGATGATTTCGTCAAATTTGTCTTTATCGATACCCGGCAGTTTGATTTTGCTGTCGAGCGCAATCTTAGTAATGGCAAATCCGCCGTCCACTTTATCCAGTGACACATCTGCGACGGTATCGATGCTTTCCGGCGTGTGCCCTGCTTCGCCGAGCATCAGCGATAATGCCATTGAGAAGCACGCAGAATGCGCGGCGCCAATCAGTTCTTCCGGGTTGGTTCCGGCTTTGCCTTCAAAACGGGTATTAAATCCGTACGGCTGATCCTTCAGCGCTCCACTTTCAGACGAGATGTAACCTTTACCGTGTTTAATATCGCCTTCCCAGTGCGCCGATCCTTTCTTATGAATGGTCATGTTTTTCCTCCGGTTTGTATTACATTGGCTATAAGTATAGCTTTAGCGCTGTGATTCGCGAGGATCGCCCGGCTATGCGGCTTCACCGCGGTTTTATCGCAAATCACGGAATTCATTCACCCCCACAAAAATAAAGAGAGACAAACATGTTCAAACCCCAGGATTTGGTTCAGTCAAAAACCGGCGGACCGCAAATGATTGTGCTGCGCGTGGAAGGCGAGACGTTGTGGTGTGCGCGTACGGATGATTTTGCAAAAAAAGAGATCGAAGTGAGCGCTGATTCCGTGAATCTGTATCACTTAGACGGTGATTTCGGCGTTTGCTGAAAACGGCTTTTGATTTTACAGAGACAAAAAAATCCTGAGATTATAAAATCTCAGGATTCAATGATTACTTATTGGCGATTGTATTCTTACCAGCCTTTTACCGCGTCACCGTGATAGATGGCATCGGCCGCCTTAACTGTTGCATCCGTCTGATAAGCCTCAACCAGTTCCTTCACGGCCTGACTGTCTTTGTTATCTTCGCGCGCCACAATAATGTTCACGTAAGGCGAATCTTTGTCTTCCACGAACAAACCGTTTTTGCCCGGCGTCAGGCCAACCTGACCGGAATACGTGGTGTTGATCACCGCCAGTTCAATTTTGTCATCGTCAATTGCGCGGGTCAGCTGCGGGGCTTCAATCTCAACAATCTTGAGATGTTTCGGGTTCTCAATGATATCCAGCGAAGTAGGCAGCAAACCCACGCCGTCTTTCAGTTTAATCAGCCCTTGTTTTTGCAGCAGTAACAGCGAGCGGCCAAGGTTAGTCGGATCGTTCGGTACGGCAACCTGTGCGCCGTCGCTCAGCTGATCGATGGATTTGATTTTGCGGGAATACGCCGCGATCGGGTAAACAAAGGTTTTACCCACTTCTACCAGTTTGTAGCCACGCTCTTTCACTTGTTTGTCGAGATACGGGCGGTGCTGGAAGGAATTGACGTCAATATCGCCGCTGCTCAGTGCAGAGTTAGGCAGCACGAAATCGTTGAAGGTCACCACTTCGACGTCCAGATTGTATTTATCTTTGGCCGTTTTCTTGATGGTTTCCCACATCTGCTGATCGATACCCGCGCTGATGCCCACTTTGATGTGGTTATCTTTGGATTTTTGATCACAAGCCGTCAGCGCCAGAGCGCCAACCAGCGATAACGCCAGGAGTGAAATTTTTATTGCGGTGCGCATGAGGTTTACTCTTTCCGTGAATAAATAAGTGTTCAAATTGAAGCCGTAGCTTTACAGACACAGTGTTTCAAAACGTTTTCACATGAGCAAATACGAAAAAGAAATAACCTAATGCAAAAAGCGGAATTTTTGGCGGACATTTATTCTTAAATTCTATAAAACGGTAACCTGAGTGTTGTTAATTTGTTGTTTAACCTCCACGGGTTTTGTTTCAGTAAAAACAAAACACGGCCTAGGATTAATCTTAAGACCATGTTTTTTATGGTGTATATCATTATCAATAAAATAGGACTACCTTACATTCAATTCCGTCGCCCATGCTGAAACCGTGTCAGGAGAAATAAAATTTACATCGTAAATACAACCACTTGGTGAAGATGTTAAATATCCAATGCAGGGAAAAGAATCAGGGTGCAATTCAACCAAAACCTGCTGAATTTCCTCATCACTCATTAATGGTGAGATGACGGAATCCGAAAACTTAAAGTAGTCTTCAAACATCCACGATATATAGTCCTTTTCGCTCCTCAACACTCTCATATAACGCACTCCCTCCGGTTAAACCCCGTTAAAAAAATAGCAGGGCTGCGAAGTTCATGCGAACAATAATTGAGCTGAAATTGCCTTAAATCAAATAAAGCCCGCCAAAGGCAAGCTTCGGGGAGGTCAGAATCGCTTACGTGGAAAGATTTCCTGATCGCAAACGATCATTCTTTGGCGGAATGCAGCGCAACAGGCTGCGGGCGTGACAGGAAAATGGTGATGCCCGCGAGCAGCGTCAGCGCGCCACCGAGCAGAAACGCACTGCTCACACCGGCGTTGTCCGCGAGGATCCCGCCGAACAGCGCGCCCAGCGCCAGCGAGGTCTGGAATACGCAAACCAGTAACGCCGAACCCGTTTCAAACAATGCGGGCGATGCCTGATAAGTCCAGATATTGAGACACACCGGCAGCGCACCAAACGCCAGGCCCCAGAGGATCACCAGCGCACTGGCCAGCGGCAACGGCAGGTTAAACAGCGACAACGCCAGCACCGAAAGACTCAGCAGCAACATGTTCAGCATGAAAGCTTTCTTCACGCCAAATTCGCGCACGGTGATTTCCGTGGTCAGCGTGCCAATCAGCCCTGCAACCCCGTAGCCCATCAGCAATAACGAAATATCGCTGGCAGGCAGTTTGAGATTAAAGCGCAGCCAGGGTTCGAGATAGGTGTAAGCCGCGAAATGGCCGCCCGCCATAAAGACGCCGATGATAAGCGCATAACGGATCCCCGCCACTTTCGTCACGCCAAGCATTGCGCGCAGTCCGATGGACTGCTGCGCCGGTAAAGAAGGCAGCGCCAGCCATTGCAGCACGAAGAAAACCAGCGCCAGCGCGGAGTTGAGGGTAAACGCCATCCGCCAGCCATAAAGATCGCCGATAAACGCCCCTGCCGGAACGCCCGCCACGGTTCCGACGGCCACGCCGGCGGTGATCAACGAAATGGCGCGTGCGCCCTGCTCTTCTGCCACCAGTCTGCGCCCGGACGGAATAGCAAACGACCAGAAACCGCCGACACCGATGCCGAGAATAATGCGTCCGATCAGCAAAACGTTGAACGATTCGGCCATCACCGCGATACCGTTTGCCAGAATCACTGACGCCGAGAGCAGTAAAAGCAGATTCCGGCGATCCATTTTTTTGGCGAAAAGCATAATCAGCGGCGCAGAAATTGCCGCGATTAATCCCGGCAACATCACCGCCAGCCCGGCGTGGCCTTCCGTCACGCCCAGAGATTGCGCAATCGGCGACAGCAGGCCGATAGGCAGGAATTCAGTGTTAACCAGAACAAAGGTGCCGCAGGCCAGTGAAAAGACCGCCAGCCAGCGGCGAAAAGCAGACGTCTCTGGCCGGGTGTCCAGCGATGAGCACTCAGTCATTATTGTTATCCTTAGTGAGGTGAATTATTACGGACATGTAGTTTGATCGTAATAAAACGTGATCGCCGTCACCGGGTCAAGATTATTTATAACGATCGTTAGGGTATCTCTAATGACCATTTGGACTAAGCCAGAGCCCGCCTGCGATGCGGCTTACAGAGGGATCTTATGCCGCCGGTTTGCAGGGCACATACAGATAACGCGGACAGAAAATCTCTCCACATATAAAGTATGTTGTAACTAAGTTACGTAACGAGCGGATCCCGGCTGGCATCCGCTGAAATGTGCAGAGTAAAAGTTGCTGGTTTCTTCTGGGCTAAGTTATCGATTTTATGTACTACTTTTCTGAAAATAACATTAATAATCAATCACTAATTGTTAATATACACGGGGAAGCATACGGTGTTGTCACACAAACAACAGGGAGTTAAATATGGCTATTCCAGCTTACTTATGGCTCAAAGACGACGGCGGTGCACTGATTAAGGGGTCAGTCGATGTCAGAGGTCGCGAGCACTCAATCGAAATCACATCGTTCAATCATTCCCTCAGTATTCCCACTGATAGTGGCACGGGAAAACTCACGGGTACGCGGGTACATGGAGCAATGCAGGTTGAGAAGGATTTTGATTCCTCCTCACCTTACCTATACAAAGCTGTGGCCACCGGCCAGACCTTGAACTCAGCTGAATTGAAATGGTACTGGATCAATGACGCGGGTCATGAAGTTGAATATTTCAACATGTTCATGGAAGGCGTGAAGATCGTCTCTGTCGTCCCGATGATGCATGACACAAAAGCAGTGATAAATGTTGGCCATAAAGAAGCCATTCAACTGCGCTATCAGAAAATCACATGGAAATATTTGGATGGAAATATCCAGTACAGTGATGCATGGAATGAGCGCATAACCGGGTAACAAAATATGGATACTACCGAACAAACCAGTGGCTACTACTTCAACGGGTTATCTAACTTATCACCAGGGGAACTGTTCTTTTGGGTTTTTCTGGATGAAACCGGCAAACAGGTAGGGATTACCGATTTTGCAAACCTTGCTCTGATTGTTCTCGGCCAGCCCATGAAAGCGACACGCGCCAAACCTCTTGGCGCAACACCTGGGACCTCGATATTAAGTTATCATCTGAGGCAATGGCTTAATATAGAGGTTAAGCAATGGCCTACTCTAACTAACGGGAGTATCCGGCGGTTAAAATTCTCCTACGTAACAAATCTCGGGGCATTTGTTGGCCGATGGATCCCTTTTGTTGGTTGGGTAATACTCGCGGACGATGTTGCTACAATTGCCTGCAAAACCACTAACCGTTTTAACACCATTGCCAATGAGAAAGATCGCCTATGGTAAGTAATGAGGAAATCATAAATTGGTACAATGAGCGTTTTAACAAACCGGGTTATTTCTCTAAAAAACGCTGGCCGGTCACTATTGATACCAGCCTTTCTACCGGCCGTTATGTCTGGGCGTGTGAAACCGGGGACGACATCATGAAAGAATATTTCGAGAAATTCCAGGTTGAACCTCAGGGGTTCGATTTCTTGAAGTACTGGCCAATTGAGGCGTCTGGCCTGTCAATCTTTGCGTTATGCACATGCGGAGATGATTACGAGGAGCCACTACCATTAACGCTCAAAATGTTGGCTGAATCAGCGCGTGCGGGAAAGTGGCTGTATGACTAAAAAATTAAATTTAGTCCTCCCCTCTTATCTGATCGGATATTTCATTCAAATCTGCACAAAATGCCCCGCGCTGACTTCGCGGTAATGCCGGGCGGGCGGCAGATAGCTGGCGCTGCGCAGCGGGCTGGCGAGTTCTTCCGGCGCGACGGCTCGTTTACGGCGGACATCCGGGTCGGGCACCGGCACGGCGGCCAGCAGTTTGCGGGTATAGGCGTGTTGCGGGTTTTCAAAAATATCCGCGCGTGACCCCATTTCCACGATTTCCCCCAGATACATCACCGCCACGCGATGGCTGATACGTTCCACGACTGCCATATCATGTGAGATAAACAGATACGCCAGCCCGAGTTCCTGCTGGAGATCGAGCATCAGATTGATAACCTGCGCTTTTACGGAGACGTCCAGCGCCGAGACGGCTTCATCGGCGATAATCATTTTAGGTTCCAGCGCCAGTGCGCGCGCGATGCAGATCCGCTGACGCTGGCCGCCGGAAAACTGATGCGGAAATCGGGACGCCATATTACTTTGCAGCCCGACCTGTTCGAGCAGTTGCGAGACGCGGCGTTTCGCGCCTTCTGCATTATGCAGGCCGAGACTGATCATCGGTTCGGCAATCGCCTGGCCGATTCGCATACGCGGGTTCAGGCTTTCATACGGATCCTGAAAAATCATTTGCGCCTGCGTGCGGATTTCCGCCAGATGCGCCGGATCGGCACGGCGGATGTCCTGACCGGTGATCAGCACGTCGCCGGAGGTGGCTTCGGTGAGACGCAAAATCGTGCGGCCGGTGGTCGATTTTCCACAGCCTGATTCCCCGACCAGCGAGAGCGTTTCGCCCGGTTGCAGGCTGAACGAGAGATCTTCAACCGCATGTACGCGCGCCGTCACACGCCGCAGCAGGCCGGATTTCACATCAAAACGCGTGATCAGGTTTTTTACGTCGAGCACCGGCGGCCCGGCGCGTAACGTGTTAACCGGTTCGGCCACCGTCAGCGGGGCTCCGGTGCGCGTGTCCGTCAGCGGAAAACGGGTGGGCAACGTCGTACCTTCCATCGCGCCGAGCCGTGGCACCGCCGAAAGCAGCGCGCGGGTATAAGCGTGTTGCGGCAGATGAAAAATTTCGCGCGTGGACGCCTGTTCCACCGCTTCGCCGCGATGCATCACCAGCGTGCGGTCAGCGACTTCCGCCACCACGCCCATATCGTGTGTGATGAACAACACCGACATCCCCTCTTCTTCCTGAAGCGATTTTATCAGCGCCAGAATTTGCGCCTGAATAGTGACATCCAGCGCCGTCGTCGGTTCGTCTGCAATTAACAAACGCGGATTACAGGCCAGCGCGATGGCAATCACCACACGCTGGCGCATGCCGCCGGAAAAGCTCAGCGGATATTCATTGAGCCGGGAGGTGGCCGCCGGAATACGCACTTTTTCCAGCAAACGAACAGCTTCGGCGCGCGCGGTAGCGTCATCCATGCCGCGATGGCGTTTGAGCACTTCGGTAATCTGGACACCGATTTTCAGCACCGGATTCAGGCTGGTCATCGGTTCCTGAAAAATCATTCCGATGCGGTTGCCGCGAATACTCTGCATCTGGCGCGCGTTCAGGCTGAGCAAATCCTGCCCGCCGAACTGAATTTTTCCCGAATAGCGGGTCTGCTTTTCATCCAGCAAACGCATGACCGACATCGCCGTCACGCTTTTCCCTGAACCGGATTCGCCCACCAGCGCCAGCGTTTCTTTCGGGCCAATCGAGAAGGAAAGATCCCGCACTACGTTCAGCCATTCGCCGTCTGCGCTGAAAGCGGTATTAAGGTTTTCGACCTGTAAAACCGGATTGTGCATCTTCAATCCTTATTCCGGGGGTTGAGGATGTCGCGCAGCGCATCGCCGACTAAGTTGATGGCGACAATCAGCACCAGCAGCGTCACGCCGGGGAAAACGCTGATCCAGTAGTCGCCGGACATCAGGTAATCAAAGCCGTTGGCGATGAGTAAGCCCAGCGATGGTTCCGTCACCGGCAGGCCGATGCCAAGAAACGAGAGCGTGGCCTCAAGCATGATCGCGTAGGCAATGCGCATCGTCGCGACCACAATCAGCGGCGGCAGGCAGTTGGGCAAAATGTGGCGAAACAGAATGCGCGGATTCGACAGCGCCATGCTGCGTGCGGCGTCCACGTAACTTTTGCGGCGTTCAAGCAGCGCCGAACCGCGCACCGTGCGCGCGTAGTACGCCCATTGAGTAACGATCAGCGCCAGAATAATTTTATCGACGCCCTGCCCGAGCACCGCCAGCAAAATCAGCGCGATTAGAATCGGCGGGAAACTCAGCTGGATATCAACAACGCGCATGATCAGCGCATCGGTTTTACCGCCGGCATACGCACTGGTCAGCCCCAGCGCTGCGCCAATAGTCAGGGCGATCAGCGCACTTGAAACGCCGACCAGCAGGCTGGTCCGCATGCCATAAAGAATGGCACTCAGTAAATCGCGCCCCTGATCGTCCGTGCCCAGCCAGTAAATCATACTGCTCATGCTGGCCGTGCCCGGTTTTAGGCGGCCATCCATAATGTCGAGCTGCGATAAATCGTACGGATTTTGCGGCGAAATCCACGGCGCGAACACCGCCAGCAAAATGGCGATCCCTAAAATAATCAGGCCGCAAAGGGAGAATTTATTGCGCAGCAGCGCACGCACGGTATGGTAAAACGCCGAATGCACTTTGCCCTGCACGACGGTTCGCGTATCTACCGAATCTGACGCCATCAGCTTTCGCCCCCAAGCCGCACGCGCGGATCGACCAGCACGTACAACACATCCACCAGCAGGTTGATCAGGCTGAACATCACCACCGTGATCATCAGATACGCCAGAATCACCGGCCGGTCGAGCACCGCAATCGAGTCAATAATCAGTTTGCCCATTCCCGGCCAGGCGTAAATGGTTTCGGTAACAACGGCAAACGCAATCAGTGATCCCAGCTCCAGACCGATGACGGTAATGAGCGGGATCAGCGTGTTTTTCAGAACATGAACCAGCACGATGCGGCTTTCAGAAAGCCCTTTGGCGCGGGCAAAACGGATGAAATCCTGTTGCAGGCATTCGAGCACACCGGCGCGGGTCAGGCGGATAATCAGCGAGATCTTGAACAATGCGAGATTGAACGCTGGCAGGATCAGATGCGCGAGGCCGTCGGCGGTAAACAGGCTGACGGGTACGCCAAAAACGTCCACCGTCGCGCCACGCCCCGACGCGGGCAGAACGCCCAGTTTGACGCTGAAAAACATAATCATCATCAGCCCGATCCAGAACGTGGGCAGGCTGAAACCTAAAATCGAGACGGTCATGATGGATTTGGAAAGCCAGCCGTCAGGGCGCAAACCGGCATAGACGCCGAGCGGAATGCCAATCACCAGCGCCAGCACAAACGCCACCAGCGCCAGTTCGAGCGTAGCGGGCATCCGCTGGAAAATCAGATGCAGCGCAGGCTGGTTGTAGATAAAGGAGTTGCCCATGTCGCCGTGCAGCGCGTTCACCAAAAACAGGCCGTACTGTTCCCACACCGGTTTATCGAGGCCAAAAGACTGGATCACGCTGAGCCGCTCGGCAGGGGTTGCGGTGGTGCTGAGCAGCAGATCCACCGGATTCCCCACCAGATAGACGCCGCCAAACACCAGCAGCGACATCACAAAAAGCGTGAGCAGCGTTTGCCCGAAGCGCCCGAGCAGATACCGGCTCATTTTTGCGCCGAGCCGTAGCGGGAAATCACGCGGCGCAGCAGGCTGAAGAATCCGTATTCATCGACGGTCTGCATGACGTGCGCATTGGGCGGTGTCGCCAGTTTTTGCCAGAAATCAGCATAGGTATAACCGGCGGTTTTGCCGGAGATCTCAACGCCCACGCGGGCAGGTAAACCGTCAAACAGCCCCGGCTGTAGCAGCCAGGCGATCACGGTCGCGTCATGAACCGGTCCGCCGTCGCGGCCAAAACGGCGTAAATCGCTGCGATCAAACGCGCCCAGCAGCGCCGCAATAGCCTGCCCCGGAAGGCCGCCGTCCTGTTTCAGTGCGTCGATATCACCGGTGCTAATCAGCGCCTGAAACGTCATATCCAGCGGCATGATCACCAGCGGAACGCCGCTGTTAAACACTTTTTCCGCGGCGTGAGGATCGGCGTAGACGTTAAATTCAGCCCAGGGCACGCGGTGCCCGAGCGCGGTAAAGGCGCAGCTCATGGTGACGATTTGTTTAATGCCGCGCGCCACGTCCGGGTGCATCCCGAGCGCCAGCGCAATATTGGTCATCGGGCCAATCACGCACAACGTCACCGGGTCGTTGTCTCCGGCAGCTTTTCTCAGCGTGCGCACCAGAAAATCGACGGCGTGTTCCGCCTGGTGTTGCAGTTCGCAATCCGGCACCAGCTCATTTCTGAACGCGCCGATATGTGCGTATTTTCCGTAAACCTGTTCACGCACCAGCGGACCGGGCGCACCGGCAAACACCGGCGTCGCGGTTTTTCCCGAGAGCGCGACAATTTTGCAGGCATTCTGTACGGCGTCTTTCAACGCCACATTTCCGGCGACCACCGTCACGCCGACCACGTCCAGCTCCGGCGAAGCCAGCGCCAGCCACAGCGCAATGGCGTCATCCACGCCCGGATCGGTATCAATAATGATGCGCTGCGTCATAGGATTATTTCCCGGCATAGCGTGAGAGCAGTTCGTAAAACAGCGCGAAGACTTTGTTCGCATCCACGCGTGTCACAATATCGACGTTCGGGGTTTCGCCCGATTTTCCGTACCAGTCGGCGACGGTCTGCCCCATACATAACTCACTGTTATGTTCGATAAAGACCCGCGCTTTTTCCGTGCCGAACAGCTCCGGCGCAAGGACATACGCGATCACCAGCGGATCGTGCAACGGCCCGCCGCGGGAACCATAACGGCGCACGTCGTTGCGATCCCAGAATGCCATCAGCTCACCGAGTTGCGCAGAAATACGGCCGGAAACTTTCACAAACTTCGCCACATGTTCCGGCGTCAAAATGACCTGATGCGTCGCGTCGAGCGGTAAAACCGTGATGTGAAGCGGGCTGGAAAAAACGATATGCGCGGCGTGCGGATCGGCCAGCATGTTGAATTCGGAAGTCATGGTGCGGTTACCGGCTTCGCGGTACGCGCCGCCCATCAGCACCACGCGGGAAATACCGGCGGCAATGTGCGGTTTGATGCGCAGCGCCGTGGCAAGGTTGGTCAGCGGCCCGAGTACGCAAAGCGTCAGCGGCTGATTATCCGCAATCGCCTGCTCGCAGCTGTCGGTCAGGAAGTTAACTGCGTGCTGAGATTCAGGCTGCTTTTTAGGTGCCGGAAACGCGGTATTGCCCAGGCCGTTTTCACCGTGGAACTGGCCGTGGATGGGCGCGCGCAGCATCGGCTGATGGCATCCGGCAAATACCGGGATATCCACGCGGTAACCGAGTTCGGTAATTTGCAGCGCGTTGCGTAAGGTATTTGTCAGCGGCTGATTACCGCAAACGGTACAAATTCCGAGGATTTTGAGCTTGGGCGCAACGAACGCGCTGAGCAGCGCAATGGCATCGTCGATGCCCGGATCGCAGTCAATAATCACCGGCAGCGTTTTCATAAGGCACCGACCGAACGCAGGACTTCTGCAATTTCCTGACGCGCCGCCTCACTGAGCGGAATTTGCGGCGGGAGCGGATCACCGACTTCAAATCCCTGCAATTGCAGCGCGGCTTTGATGCATCCGGCAATAGAATATTTGGCAAAGATTTCGTTGATGCGCCACAGCGGCCGTTGCAGTTCCATGGCTTTTTTCCAGTCGCCCTGACGTGCGGCTTCGTAAAGCGCGAGACTCTGTTTCGGGACAATACAGGCCGGTCCGGCCATCCAGCCCACGCCACCAATCATCATCACACACACCGGAATATGCGCCGATGCGGCAAAGACCTGCATTCGCCCTTGTGTACGTTCGATGATCGACAGCAGCCGCCCGGTATTGGTCGACGCATCTTTAATATAGTTAATGTTTTCAACATGGCTCAGCCGCTCAATCACCGGCAGGCTGAGATCGGAACGCTGGAATTGCGGATTGGTGTAGAGCACAACGGGCAGTTTTCCGGCGGCCAGCGCGATGGCGCGGAAGTAATCTTCCACGCCCTGTTCGGGCACCGGGAAATACGCCTCCAGGATCGCCAGAATACCGTCGGCACCCAGAGCGGCGTAGCGAGCGGTTTGCGCGACGGCGTCCTGGATGGTGGTGGCTGCGACTCCGGCGATTACCGGAACGCGGCCCCGAGCGGCTTCGACGACGGTTTTGACTATCTCAGTGCGCTGCTCTGCGCTGAGATAAGCAAACTCACCTGTACTGCCCAGCGGCGTCAGACCGTGCACGCCGCTATCAATCAGATGCCCGACCAGTGCCGTGAGCACCGGTTTGTCTATCTGGCCGCCGGGGGTAACCGGCGAAACCAGATAGGGATACACACCGCTAAAAGAAGTCATAGCTTCTCTCTCTTTTCTTAGAACAACCCTGGTGTTGGTGCTCTATTCCCGCCTTGGTTCGGTATGCACGTTGTCCGTGTTCTTATGCCGCTGAACACTTACTTTTGATGGACAAAGTACGGCAATGTGTAGCCATCAGATCGGCCGGTGTAGCTGTAAGGCGTTTTCATCGCCCAGGTATACGAGAGGAACAGCAGCGGAATGGTGCCTTCGTCCTTCATCGCAATCTCTGTGGCCTGTTGCAACAGCTTTTCGCGCTGACCGTCGTCGAGGGTTTCCCGCGCTTTGGCCAGCGTTTTATCAAATTCAGGACTCGAGTAACGCCCGCGGTTACCCTGCCCGCCGTTCGGCCCGAAAGTTTCGAGCAGCGGCCCGAGCACGCCCGACGCTTCGCCGGTTTCAATCGCCGCGCCGCCCATAATCAGGCTGAAATCACGCTTTGACGCCCGCGAGAAATAGACGCTGCCCGGCATGGTGACGACATCGGTTTTGATGCCCACGCGGCTGAACATCTGACCCAGCGCCTGCGCAATTTTAGAATCGTTCGGATAACGGTCGTTTGACGCGTGGAACGTCAGGGTAAAACCGTCCGGGTATCCCGCCTGCGCCAGCAGCTGTTTGGCTTTTGCCGGATCATAAACCGGTGCGGCAATCGATGGCGTGTAGCCGAAATACCCTTTCGGCACCAGCTGCGACGCCGGAACGCCTTGCCCGTCCATAATGCGGTCAACGATTGCCTGACGGTTAATCGCCAGCGACATCGCCTCGCGCACTTCCCGCTTTTTCAGCGGATTGCTGCCGTCCGGCCCTTTGGCAAACGGCGACACATCGCGATCCTGATCTGGGTGTAAATACAAAATGCGGTTACCGGCGACAGATTCCAGATGCAGGCTGGTTTGTTTCGCCAGATCCCGCCCGTCCGCCGTCGGCACGCTTTCAATTAAATCCACGTCACCGGAACGCATCGCGGCCACGCGGGCGCTCGGGTTTTTGAAGACGCGCAACGTGACTTTGTCCCACTGCGATTTTCCGCCCCAGTACTGGTCATTGCGCGCCAGCACCACGTTGTCGTCCGGCGTCCAGCTGACAAATTTGAACGGCCCTGTGCCAATAACGTCTTTCCCTTCGTTCAGGGTTTGCGACGGCACCGTTTCCAGACGCGCCGGTAAAATTGCCACGCGGCTCAGGTTGTTAAGCAATAAAGGTGTCGGCGTTTTGGTGACAATTCTCACCGTTAACGGGTTCACTTCCGTGACGTCAGCAATGTCGTTGACATAAGGCGTGTAGGCGCTCGGGCTGTTTTTAGAGGCCAGCGCCACGCGTTTGATGCTGGCGATCACGTCTTTGGCGGTGAAGTCACTGCCGTCGTGGAATTTCACGCCGGGACGCAATGCGAATTCCCAGGTGGTGTCGTTGATAACTTTCCACGAGACGGCAAGTGCAGGCGAAATGTGTTGTTTTTCGTCCTGATTCACCAGACCGTCAAAGATGTTGCGGGCCATCGCGCTGTTGGCGCCACCCACGTAAAACTGAGGATCCATCGAAGTCGTTGACGCAGCAAGACCAATATTCAGGTCAGCGGCCTGTGCTGCAAAGGTTTGAAACCCGGAAATGGTGGCCAGCGCCGAGGAAAACACTGCGGCCAGAACGGACTTTCTCATGCATTTAACCCTTAATTTTTTTAGATTTTCAGGCAATGTGTGACAGATCGTAAATTGGAGTCTAGGGGGTGGACTTCTGGATTGAAAATTGTATTTTGTGTTACATCCATAAACAAATGTTATGGATTCTGAGGAAATATTATGAAAATTAATCCCCGACAGGTCGAAGCCTTTCACAAAGTGATCCTCACTGGCGGGATTACGGCGGCGGCGAATATGATGAATGTCACGCAGCCCGCGGTCAGCAGGCTGATCCGCGACTTTGAATATGCCATCGATCTGAAGCTGTTTGACCGCGACGGACGCGGGCTGATCCCGCGCGACGATGCCATCAAGTTGTACCGTGAAGTCGAACGTCTTTACCTCGGACTTGAACATATTTCACGTATCGCCGACGAAATCCGTCATTCAAAAGGCAGCGTTTTGCGCATAGGCAGCGTCGCGGCGCTTTCGCCGTTGTGCGTCGAACACGTTCTGCCGCCGCTGATTGAAGAGATTGCGGATATCTCGCTGTTTCTCGATATCGAAAGCACGACGCACATTATGGATGTGGTGACCGGCAACCAGTACGACGTTGGGTTTATCTTCGGAAAGCCCGATGTAAAGGGGCTTGAAGCCGAGAAGCTGGCAACCGCCAAAGCCGTGGCCGTGATGTCGCCGAGGCATCCGCTGGCGAAACAGGATGTGGTCACCGCCATGGATCTGACCCGCTATCGCCCCATTATTCCCGGCCGGAAAACGCCGCTGCGCGAACAGCTGGATCAGGTCATGAGCCGTCTCGACTTGTATATGAACAACCCTATCGAAACGTCGCTTAATAACTGCTGCATCATGGCGGGGAATAATCTGGGCATCGGCATCGTCGATTACATTACGGCGCGCAGCCACAAGAGCGATATTGTGCTCAAGCCATTTACGCCAGATATAAGTATTGCCTATCTTGCCGTATTTCCACCGCAGATCCCGAAAAGTCGTCTGGTAGAACATATTACTAAAGAAATGAAGACGTTAATCGAAGGCTATCTGTAGCTATTTGCAGCCCACGCCAGTAAAACGCCCCAGAAGGTTCACACAAAATCATACTTCTTAGTGATCTCTGTCACATTCCTCACGCCAAACGACGCTCACGTGGGCAAATAGTGCGCCCACATAGACTTAAAAGCTATAAATCATCGTTTAAACATCATTTATTTGAATAAGTTAAATTATTTAATCTATAAATATCAATACCCTATCTCATAGCCGCACAAAGAGTAATCTCACTTATAATAATTTACCTAATTTCAAACTCTTCGTTACACATTCACAACCCCGATGAGAAGTATTACTATTTGCGCGAAATTGTCCTATCTGGTTCATTTGATAACGGGTGTTCATTACGTGTTTCCAGCTTTTCCCACATCTTGACTACAATATTTTTGTCGACAACATAAGTGCAGTGAGATAAATCATGCCAACAACTAAGAGTAAATGGACCTGGCTCCTCTGGCTGCTGAGTGCGCTGATGGCCGTTATCGGCCTGACACTCGGCATCGGCGGTGCGTATCTGGCCACATTGGGAGGAAGCATTTACTTCCTGCTGATGGGTCTGGCGCTCGTCGTTTCCGCCGTTTTAATTTTCAAAGGCAAGCCTTCGGGCGCGTGGCTCTATGCCATCGCCTTCGTGCTTTCTGTTATCTGGGCTATCTGGGACGCCGGCTTCACCTTCTGGCCGCTGTTCTCCCGCCTGTTCACCTTTGGTGTTCTGGCCTTCCTCGTCGCACTGGCGTATCCGCTGCTGAAAACGCGCGCGGGCCTTGTTGCCCGCAAAGGACCGAGCTTTACGCTCGCCGCCGTGCTGGCAGTTGCCCTGATCGCGGCATTCGGTAACACGTTCGTCCCGACGCCAATCATCAGCGCCGACAACGATCAGGTTCCGGTTAAACCGGTTGATAAAGGTGCGGAACAGAAAAACTGGGCGAACTGGGGTAACACCACCGCAGGCGACCGTTTTGCTGCACTGGATCAGATCAACAAAACCAACATCGATAAATTGCAGGTTGCGTGGATTGCGCATACCGGCGATATCCCGCAGAGCAACGGTTCCGGTGCAGAAGACCAGAACACACCGCTGCAAATCGGTGACAAGCTGTTTGTGTGTACCGCGTATAGCAAAGTGATCGCGCTTTCTGTGGATGACGGTAAAAAACTTTGGGCTTACGACTCCAACTCTACTGCACCGAACTGGCAGCGTTGCCGTGGTCTGGGCTATTACGAGAACAGCAGCGAGAACAGCGCGGCGTCACAGGCTCCGGCAGCTCAACCGGCAGCCGTTCCTGCGGCCGGGCCGGTAACACCAGCGGCTTCCGAAGCGGCTGCTCCGGTTTCTGATGCGCCACAGGCACCTGCGGCCACCGGCGGTACCGTGAGCGGAACCTGCGAACGTCGTCTGTTCCTGCCAACCATTGATGCGCGTCTGATCGCCATCAACGCCGACACCGGCAAGCCTTGTGCTGATTTCGGTGACAACGGCGTGGTTGACCTGAAAGTCGGCATGGGTGAAGTGAAACCGGGCTACTACCAGCAGACCTCTACCCCGCTCGTCGCGGGTAATGTGGTCGTGGTCGGTGGCCGTGTTGCCGATAACTTCTCCACCGGCGAACCTCCGGGCGTGGTGCGTGCGTTTGACGTTCACACCGGCGCACTGGTTTGGGCGTGGGATCCGGGTAATCCGAACATCACTAAACTGCCACCGGAAGGTGAGACGTACACGCGCGGTACGCCAAACGTCTGGTCAGCGATGTCTTATGATCCGAAACTGGGTCTGATTTATATGCCAACCGGCAACGCCACGCCTGACTTCTTCGGCGGCACGCGTACCGAGCTGGATGATAAATACAGTTCATCCGTGGTCGCTGTTGAAGCCACAACCGGTAAAGTTCGCTGGACGTTCCAGACCACACATCACGATCTGTGGGACTTTGACCTGCCGTCTCAGCCGTTGCTGTATGACCTGCCGGACGGTAAAGGTGGCAGCACGCCGGTTCTGGTGCAGACCTCCAAACAAGGCATGATTTTCATGCTGAACCGCGAAACCGGCCAGCCGGTCGCGAAAGTTGAAAACCGCGAAGTGCCGCAGGGTAACGTCCCTGGCGAACGCTACTCCAAAACGCAGCCTTTCTCCGTCGGTATGCCAAACATCGGCAACCAGACGCTGAAAGAGTCTGACATGTGGGGCGCAACGCCGATGGATCAGTTGCTGTGTCGCATCGAGTTTAAAGGCATGCGTCACGAAGGCGTTTATACGCCTCCGGGTCTGGATCGTTCCCTGCAATTCCCGGGTTCTCTGGGCGGCATGAACTGGGGCAGCGTGTCGGTTGACCCGAACAACGCTATCATGTTCGTGAATGATATGCGTCTGGGTCTGGCGAACTACATGGTTCCGCGTGCACAGGTTCCGACCGGCGCAAGCGGTATTGAGATGGGGATGGTGCCGATGGACGGTACGCCGTACGGCGCAGTTCGCGAGCGCTTCCTGTCTCCGCTGGGCATTCCCTGCCAGAAACCACCGTTCGGTACGATGTCTGCGGTTAACCTGAAAACCGGTAAAATCGTCTGGCAGGTTCCTGTCGGTACGGTGAAAGACACCGGTCCGCTGGGCATCAAAATGCGTATGCCAATGGAAGTCGGTATGCCAACGCTGGGCGCGAGCCTGTCAACGCAATCCGGCCTGCTGTTCTTCGCCGGTACGCAGGATTTCTATCTGCGCGCGTTCGATACCGCAACCGGTAAAGAAATCTGGAAATCCCGCCTGCCGGTGGGCAGCCAGTCCGGCCCGATGACTTACGTTTCCCCGAAAACCGGTAAACAGTACATCATCATCAGCGCCGGTGGCGCACGTCAGTCCGCAGAACGCGGCGACTACGTGATTGCCTACGCATTACCTGATCAGAAGTAATTCGATTTAATTTTGTCGAAAAACAAAGCCCGCCGGTGTGAACTGGCGGGCTTTTTTGTTTGGGGATCCCGCAAAATATCCGAATGAGGTCGTAATTTAAAACCAATTCAAATAAAAAAATTTTGGTTAAGTCAAATGGCGACTATGATGTGGCGATTACCTTACCCATCACAAGGAATTGATATGGAAATCGTTGGTGACAACACCTGTATGACCAGTATTATGCCCAAAGGCAAAGTCGTTTATTGCCGCGGTGAGCCCCGAAAATACTGGCTGGAACTCCAGTTTGTTGATGAGAAAAATAAACCCGTCACCGGGTTAAAGGTAACTCTGGAATACCATCCACTGGCCACATCAGAGGAGGTGGCTCATTGGGGCAAATTTGGCAACAACCCGTTTAATCCCACACCGCCGCCGAATCCTCCTGCCGGTATTACCGACAGTCAGGGTTTAGTCAGGTTTGACGACATGTACTGGATCACGGTCGATGTAAAAGCAGACGCTCAGCAGTTAGCCGATGAAATGGAACAGCGTCCTCTGGGGCTCCGGCGCAACCCTAACAGCCAGCCGGTAAGCAAAAACGCCTTTCACCGGGAAACGCGGGATAAAAATTGGCGTTCTGACGTACAGGAAATTGCCGAACCGGCCGGATACAAACATCGCTACGTGACCATTGGTGAACTTTGCGACCGGTTGCCACACATGGAAGGCTGGACGGATCCGCAGCCTCCGGAGTTTCATTTTCCTGCGGGGCGTGCGCTGAAAGGAACGGAGATTAGCCACGAGTTTCTCAATAAGCGGCACGTCATTGAAATCTGCCCGTTCCGTGCCTGGGTGCTGGCGCTGCATGACACCACGGATTACGATCTTGCTAACGGACTCAACCTCGGCATTATGGCTGACCTCGCCTACTCAGCTGAAAAAGAGAATAAAACCGTGGCATACTTTTTCGGGCAAAAATGCCTCGATCTGTCTGCAATCCCCCATTTTGCGGAGTTCCCCTCTTTCTTTCATACGCTGGCAGTGGATGTACCCTTTCGGGAACGCTACCTTGCGCCTGTCTATCTGAGTACCACTGAAAGTGAACAGCCTGAAGGCGATACCCGGCTGTTCATAGTTGAGTGCGGCGCTCACATTATCGTGGCGTGGTGCGGTACGGACAGTTTGCTGAACGGGTTAACAGATATCTCGTTTGCGCCTAAAAAATGTCTGTCAGAACTTGGTGGTGTCGGCAATATCCACGGCGGTTTTTTAGAGGCTTACGAACTGGCAAAGCGGAAATTTGCTAAGCGATTTGATTTCCGAGCAATCCAAACATCGTTAGATAAAGGGAAATCGCTATTCATTTGCGGCCATAGTTTGGGTGGTGCACTGGCGCTAACCTATGCGGCAGAAATGAAAAACAGCCATCCGGTATTGTATACCTACGGGATGCCGCGAACGTTCACCCGGACGGCAGTTCAGGCTCTGGACACCGTGACGCACTACCGGCACGTCAACGACAATGACACGGTCACGCAAATACCCCCGGATGCCGATCTCGATAATAGATTCTATGAAAAATGGGGACCGTTAGGCGACAAGCTGGGGTTTGACTGGTCACTGACAACGGCAGCAGGCCTCGGGGTCGCTGTGCGGGATCTCGCTTTTCAGTCAGCAGGCGTTGCCGGGAAGAAAGATCCCTACTGGCACCACGGTAAAACAGTGATATTTTTCCAGGCTCAGCAGTGTGTGATGAAATCCCGTCATCAGAATGTGCCGTGGATAGGCGGAGGCGGTAGCGATAATCCGGCACCCGGCGTGGTGTATTATTGCAACGAGGAGTCAGTGAAACTCTTTCTGGTTCCGTCACTCAATGATGAATGCCTGAATGCAACCGGCGAGCACCAGGCGAAGTTTATCGGGTGCCTGGATGTTGCCAGCCTGCGAAATACTTTTCCCCGTAATACTAATCCCTCACTGGACGGACTTTTAAGCAATCCCCTCAGTCATTCGATGGCACATCGTTACCTGCCCTATATCCATAATCAGGTGCTTGAACTGGCAAACCCGGACCTTCCCATGAGCAGAAAGGAGAAGCGGGCAGAGTTCAGTCAGGAAATTGAAAAAGGCGCTTCAGCGCAGGGTAATCAGGATGAAATCCAGCGAAACCGGGAATTTATTGCACTCCAGGATATGCTGCCGGTGACACTAAACCGTACCCGATCAGAGGAAACAGGCAAGAACGCCTTGATCCGTTTTGCTGCTGTCACGGAGGAAGAAATTGAATTTTCAAAATAAAATTACGATTTTGCTGCCAGTGCTCGTGCTGCTTTCTGGATGCTATGACCGTACAGACCAAACGCTGTCGCCACCGGAAAATGCCCGGCGCGTGACGGTCGCTGTCAAGGTTCCTGACGGTATCACGCTGCTGCCGATGCAAATGCTTTATCGCTCAGAGCGGTGCAAAACCAAGAGTTATAACTCAAGCAATGAAGCTTATGAAATACGGGGATACAACGGTTTCAAACAAGCTTTCAGCTCGGAGGGAAGTAATGGTATCCGACAACAACGTATCGCCATCGACGGCGGCGGCCCCTGCCAGTGGCAGCTTAATTCTCTCAGGGTGAGCTTTACATTGCCCCCGTCCAGCCTACTAGTGAAGGGAAAAAATGTTATCGAAACTAATTACATCTTTGATTTTGATGACTACGGGCTCAGTGATGGCTACGGCACTGGAAGGGCGAAAGAAATAAACGGAAACATAAATTTAAATACTATATTTTTCCCTATGTTAATTAATCATTTAGATAATGATGTTGATTTGGCTCTTTTTGGTGGAGATACAGAATATGAACAGTGGAGAAGGAGATTTAGACTTAAAAATACCCAAAATATTTATATAGAACCTGTAGTTCATTTCAATAAAGTAGTTGTGTTAAATCCTCCTGAAATACGTCCTGGCAATTTAACAGCAACGTACCCGGATGGCAGTCGTGAAGAAATTCCACACATTTCTCCGGATTATGAAAAATTATTGTCGATGAAATGACGTTTTAATCACAGTGCTAACTTCACGGAGGAAGAAATTGAATTTTCTAAATAAAATTACGATTTTTCTGCCAGTGCTCGTGCTGCTTTCTGGATGTTATGACCGTACAGACCAAACGCTGTCGCCACCGGAAAATGCCCGGCGCGTGACGGTCTCTGTAAAGGTTCCTGACGGTATCACGCTGCTGCCGATGCAAATGCTTTATCGCTCAGAGCGATGCAAAACCAAGAGTTACGACTCAAGCAATGAAGCTTATGAAATCCGGGGATACAACGGTTTCAAACAAGCTTTCAGCACGCAGGGAAGTAATGGTATCCGACAACAACGTATCGCCATTGACGGCGGCGGTCCCTGCCAGTGGCAGCTGAATTCCATAAAGGTCAGCTTCAGGATCGCCGACGACAATCCTCTCGTGAAGGGCAAAGAGGTCATTGAAACGAGCTATATATTTGATTTTGGAGATTATGGACTCAGCGACGGTTATGGAACAGGCAGGGCAATAAAGGCAAATGGAAATCTTGATTTGAAGGCTGATTTCTTTCCTATGGTGAGCCATCACATTGGCAATAGTGCGAGTTTAAAGTTTTTTGGGGGAGATACAGAGCTTGAGAAATGGCGCAGGCGTTTCATGCTCAATAACACCCAAACCATCTTCATCGAACCTACCCTTCACTTTACGAAGGTTGTGACTTTAGATCCGCCTGATAGACCTGGAAATATAATTGCAACGTACCCGGATGGCAGTCGTGAAGAAATTCCACACATTTCTCCGGATTATGAAAAATTATTGTCGATGAAATGACGTTGTAATCACAGTGCTAACTTCACGGAGGAAGAAATTGAATTTTCTAAATAAAATAATTGTTCTGCTTTCAACTTAATATCTTGCTAAGCACAATGACCTCCTCATATAGAAGTCGTTTAAGTCTGACAAAAAAGCCCGCCGGTGTGAACTGGCGGGCTTTTTTGTTTGGGGATGATGAAAGCGTTATGGTTGTGCCGTCAGTCTTGCAAGTTGTAGCTTCATTCCGGTGAAAATAGAGTCTGCAAGTTCAGCCGGGAATGACGCAGGAAGTTGTGCTGCCACGTTTTCGATAACGTCCGGCGTGGCGGCAATTATTTCCTCAATCATTGCTTCAGTTTGCTGTTTCCCAACCCCGGTCAGCTCTCCATGCTTAACCCAATGCCGTCGCTGAATTTTGCTGATCAGGTAATAATTGCTGCTACCCCTAACCGCCATCGCGAGTTTGCATTTCTGCCACGCAATCTTGCTATTGCCATGCCCGATCACCGGCCAGGCCGATAATATGTCGTACAACGGCGTCATGTGGTACTGATTTTCCGGCTGGTGCGCAATGCTGAAATTCTTGGCATGCCCGTCCGTTGCGGCCAGCAACCAGTAGACTATCTGCGCTTTGAAAAACTGATACTGATCTTGCCGTGACCGTTCAGAACGGCTGAGTATTTCCATGACATCCGTTATTCCCGGCCCCCCATCCGACTGGTATTTTCGAAGCGGTGAAACCCCCATCGCCTGACACATATCTTCCTGCGGCAAACGTATCCACCATGATTTGTCAGAAGATAGTTTCCGGTCAAAACGCTCAACGACCAGTGCCTTCATCTCCTCAAATTGTGCAATCCGTGTTTTTGCAACAGCCAAACCGTACTGCTCAATGATAAGAGAACAAATCCATTCGTTTTCTACAGAAGTGCTCATATCCGCCTGCATATTTCCCACTAACCCCAAAGGGAGTTTGAAAATATGCGTGGTTGGCGTATTTCCTTCCGGCAGACACCACCGTCCTTCATGCCACAGAAGTGCCGTTTTTTCCTGTGCACCCGCGATGGACAAACGCAAATCTTCATCCTGATCGTTTCGCCCCGGCAGCGTGGAAACGGTATTTCGAAGCAGAGCGGCAATGTCCCCTTCAGAAAGAGGACGTTGCCTGATCGTAAATATCCCCGAAGGTACATCCTCTTCGTTAAGTAACTGAATCGCTCCCACACAATCACGCCCCAGCTCGGTCAGTAAATCAAAGGGTTCGAGACTTTCGGCCTGATAGCGAATGGCCAGACGCCGCCGGATCCCTTCGCTGTCCGGCAACAGATTATCAAAGTAGTCGCGCACGACAGTTCCGCGATGCACCTGATTTCCTGGCGTAAATGGCAGTGAAAGCGACAACGGTCTGCCCTGTTCGTCCGCCATCCATTTGGATAAATAGTGCAACCGATCTTCACCTTTTTGCTTTTCCCAGTACCCCACAGGAATACCGTTCATCCATATCGCTAAACGTTGTTGCACACGACGCATTTCATCACCACTGTTCCTTTCTGGCGGGCGAGCTTAAATAATCCTGCGTGATTTCATTTGCTGAAAGAACCTCAGGATCGGATTCGGAAGAAAAGACTATTTCAATGCCTAACACATTAAATACACGGAACAATCTGTCCAGACTGGCGGAAGCAGGGTTCGCTTCCAGACGGGCATAGGTCTGCTGCGTGATACCCAGTTTTTCAGACACCTCTTTCTGTGTCAGCCCGTTGGCTTTTCGAAAGCCAACGAGTATTGGCCGTAACTGGCTGAGTGTTTTTAACGGATAGACAGTTTTCATAGGTCTTGAATCTTCGTAAAGCGGGCGTTATACAGATTATAAGCTGTATTTTATAAAATACACCCTAAAAGCTGTAATTGCTAAATACACCCTATAAGCTGTAAAAATCCAATACAGCCTTCAGGCTGTAATTTGCCCTTTCTGCCTGTCGCATGTTTCAATGCGTTCCCGATCTTCCGGTCTCAAATAAGCCAGGCGCCGATGAAAAAAAGTGAATTTATCGCTCAGGATTTGCTGAGCAAGATTTATCAGCACAGCGGATCCCTGCCGGAAAAGTTGCCGCCGGAGCGCCAGCTGGCGGAAGAGTATGGTGTGTCGCGGTTTACCGTGCGCAAGGCGCTGGAAAAACTGGTGAGTATCGGCGCGGTGCGCATCGTGCAAGGCTCGGGGATTTATATCAATGCGGGCGTCAGCAGTAATCCGCTGGTGTACAACTCGATTACCGAGAAGAAATTCACCGACATCAGTTTCAAAATGCTGGAGTTGCACAAGCGGCGGCCTGACCGCGAAGAACAGCAGGTTTTCGATTTAACCGCGGATGATTTTATCTGGGCGTTTACCCGTCTGCGGCGCATCAGCCAGCGCAACGTACAGATTGAGTATTCACGGATGCCCGCCGAAGGTTTTGCGGATCTGAATCAGAAAACGATCGAGCATTCCATTCAGCAATACGTTCTGAATAAAGGCTTCGCGATTTCGCATTCCCTCACCCGTTATCAGGCGGTCACCGTCAGCAAAGAGCAGGCGCAGTTGCTGGGCTGCAAGAAAGGCATCGCCGCCATGCAGATCACCAACAGAGGGATTTTGCAGGGCGGCCGTGTTTACGCGTTCAGCGATATCCTCGATATCGATTATTCATGCACTTACGTTATCCCGTTTAATCAGGATAATCTGGCGTTTCGCCAGACTTAAGGCGTGTGGATCACGCCGTCGGGCAGGCGGCTTTGCGTCCATTCATGCGGGCGATACACCACCGGAAATTCATTCGCCGCCTCGCTGTTGAAATCCACGCCGATCCCGGCTTCTTCACACGGATAAAAATACCCGTTCACCGGTGTCTGCGCGCCGGGGAAAACCTGCTGCGTATTGGGCGGATAAGCAACAAATTCCTGAATTGCAGAATTATGCAGATGAATATTCAGGTGCGTATTCACCGCCGCGCCGATTGGCGTCATGTCCGGCGGGCAATGCCAGGCCAGACGCACGCCAAAACTCTGGCAGAAATGCGCCAGTTTCAGCGCAGGCGTGATACCGCCGATTTGCGAAACGTGGCAACGGATAAAGTCGATCCTGCGATTAATGATCAGATCCTTCCATTCCGCCGGATTATTGAAAAGCTCGCCGGTGGCCAGCGGTACGGCGGTCTGGCTGCGGATCTGCGTCAGCCATTCGTTTTGATCTGGCGGCAAAATATCTTCAATAAAATACGGGCGATATTGTTCCACCGCTTTGGCAAACTGCACTGCCTGTTGCGGGAACAGACGCTCATGAACGTCATGCAGAATGTGGAACTGATTGCCATATTTTTCACGCAGCGCTTTAAACATGGCGAGCGTGTTATCCATGTACTGATCCTGATCGTAATACGCGCCCGCCGCCGGTTCGCGCGTGGTGTGGAAATCGCGCGCGTTACCACCGTAAAAGCCCAGCTGGCAACGGATGTGGCGATAACCTTCGCCCAGAAGACGATCCACTTCGCCGTACAGATCTTCCAGCGTTTCCCCCGCCGCGTGGCTGTACGCGGTGACCGCATCTTTCGATTTACCGCCGAATAAATGATACAGCGGCATATTCGCCAGCTTGCCTTTGATGTCCCACAGCGCCATATCGATGCCCGCGATGGCATTGTTAATCACCGGCCCGTTACGCCAGTACGCGTTCACCATCATCATCTGCCATATATCTTCGATGTGATTTGCATCGCGGCCTAACAGCAGCGGTTTAAGGTATTCATCGACCATCAGTTTCACCGCCAGCGGACGCTGCTGGAATGTGGCGCAGCCGAGGCCGAAAACACCGCAGTCAGTTTCAATTCTGACGACCACCAGATTATGGCGATCGGGGCGCGTTATCTGGCATTCAATATGCGTAATCAGCACAGGTTTCATGGAAAATCCTTAATAATGGCCTTCAGCTCTTTTATGGAAAAGAGTGCGGGAATATTCGTATTGCGGTTATTTCACCGTATTTTACGCCCGGCTGTAAACCTTAATTTCATGCATTTATTTTGGTATGAAAGACCGGCCAATTACCGCAAAAAACCAGACCAATTATCATAAAATCCAGTCTGATAAGGCTTAAATAGCGGATTGTGTGACCGAGATCCTGTTTTATTGGTTTGTTTTTAAAAACCACGCTCATTACACTCCCTTCCCATCTGAGAATAAAAATACAATTTCCGTCGCGGGGTTCAGGGTGAATACAGAAATAATGCAGTCCGTTATTAAAGGCGTCGGCGGTGCAGAAAATATTAATAAAGTCTGGCATTGCATGACCCGTCTGCGTTTTGATTTAGCCGACGAAAATAAAGTGGCGTGGGATGAGATAAAAAATCTGCCCGGCGTTTTGGGTGCGCAAAGCCAGAGCGGTCAGGTGCAGATTATTGTCGGCCCGAAAGTGAATACCTGGTACGAAGCGATTGTTTCGCAGCTGGATCCGGCGTCAAAGCCAACAGGAAATGTTTCCACAAATGCGCGCAAAAGTCTGATCTCGATGTTCATGGACACGGTGTCCGGCGTGTTTGGCCCGATCGTTCCGGCCATTGCGGGCGCAGGGATGATCAAAGGTTTGCTGGCCGGTTTAATCGCCCTCAAGGTGATTTCAGCGAAAAGCGAAACCGTGATGATCATTGACCTGATTGCCAGCGGTGTTTTCTATTTTCTGCCGTTCTTCCTCGCAGTCTCCGCCGCCAGAATTTTCAAAACCAATGAATATCTGGCCGCCGCAGTCGCCGCCTGCCTGATGTATCCGACGCTGATTGACGCCGCAAAAGCGCTCGCCAGCCATACTGCGGGTGCGCCAACGGCGTTGTATTTCATGGATATCTTGCCGGTTTCGGTATTTAACTATTCGGCCAGCGTTATTCCGGTGATTTTCTCGGTGCTGGCGCTGAGCTACATCCACCGCTGGGTGGACAAAATCATGCCCGACGTGCTGAAAACCGTTTTCACGCCAACGCTGACGTTATTTATTGCAGCGCTGGTTTCGCTGACAGTGATTGGCCCGGCCGGAATTTACCTCGGTAAACTGCTGGCGCTGGGTATTCAGGGGCTGTTTGAAGTGTCATCGGTGTTTGCCGGTTTCATCGTTGGCGCGATCCGCCCGGTGGCGATCCTCACCGGAATGCACCACGCCATGACGCCAATTGCTTTGCAGAACTTCACCGATCAGGGCTGGGACATGCTGATGCCGATGATGTTCATGGCCAACATGGCGATTGCCGGTTCGACCTTCGCAATTTATTTCCACGTGAAAACCCGCGAGCAAAAATCTGTGGTGCTGTCGGCGGCGATTTCCGGGCTGCTGGGGATCACAGAACCGGCGCTGTTTGGCGTGCTGACACGCTATAAAAAAGCGTTTATTGCCACCACGATCAGCAGTTCTGTGGCGTCGGCATTTATTGCGTTCTTCGGGGTGCGGTTGTACGGCTATATTCTGTCGAGCATTTTCAGCCTGCCCGCCTACATCGGTCCGTACTTTATTTATATCGTAATGGGCGTGGTGTTATCGCTGGGGCTGTCATTTACGCTGACATATCTGATGGTCGTTAAAAACAAAGACACCGAAAAATCGGTGCCTCTGGTCAATCAGGTGCGTTAAATTCAGGCGGCGGCGCTGGCTGCTGCCTGGATTTTATTGGTCAAGCGACCGATGTTCTCAATTTCCACTTCAATCGTGTCATTGTCATTCAGGTACAGCGGCGGTACGCGGCTTTTGCCCACGCCGCCCGGTGAACCGGTCATGATCACATCCCCCGGCGAAAGCTGCGTAAACGTGCTGATATAGGCAATCATCTGCGGAATGGTATGCACCATGTTAGCCGTGGTGTCGTTCTGTACCAGCCGGTCGTTCAGCCAGGTTTTAATGCTCAGATTCTGCGGATCGCCGACTTCATCCGGCGTCACCAGCCACGGTCCGAACGCGCCGGTGGCAGGCCAGTTTTTCCCGGCGGTGTACCATTTATGCTGCCAGTCGCGCACCGAGCCATCCATATAACAGCTGTAGCCCGCAATGAAATTCAGCGCTTCTTCAGCCGGAATATTGCGGCCGGTGCGGCCGATAATGATCGCCAGTTCCCCTTCGTAATCGAACTGGCTGGAAGAGGCGGGTTTGATGATGATGCCGTTATGGCCAACCTGCGAATCCGCGAAGCGGACAAATAACGTCGGCGCATCGCTGGTTTCATTGAACTCTTTGCGCTTTTCGGCGTAGTTCATGCCGACGCCGAAGATTTTGCCCGGGCGGTCAATCACCGGCAGGAAGCTGATGTCGCTCAGCTGAAGATCGGCCGGAAGCTGCGCATAGCGCTGCAATTCGTCAAGCTGATGATGCGCCATGAATTCGTTAATATCCCGGCAACCTGAGTGACGGCCGACATCAATAATGCCGTCTGTCTGGAAGATGCCGAAGCTTTTGGTGTGGTCTTTACTGAGGGTGAAATTAACAATTTTCATAGATGCGCTTAGTTTCTTATTTTACATAAAACAGGTGAATTCACTGGCGTTCAGATTGCGGAGGCGCTCACGCCCCTGCAAAGATCGCGAGATTATTGACCGCGCCTCTCATGCCTTCTACTATATTTTTTTACCAAACCGATGAATTTCAGGAATGTATGATTAATAACAGGGACTTAGATTATTTCGTCACCGCTGCGGAGATGATAAATTTGAGACTTGCGTCACAAAATTTAAATATTACGCAGCCCGCGCTATCGAAATCCATCACCCGTTTAGAGAAAGAACTCGGCATTAAATTGTTTAAAAGAGTCGGCCGGGGTCTGGAGCTGACCGAGGCGGGCCGCATTCTTTATCAGCGGGGTTTGGCGCTGCAAAATTCCTATCATGAGATGGCAGAAGTCATGACGGAACTGAGCAGTGGCGCGGGCGGGATTGTGCGTGTCGGCGTGTCGGGTTCCGCGACGCAATTTTTACTGCCGGAAATCTGCAAAACGCTGCAATTACAGGTTCCCAACGTAAAACTGGAAATCCAGATCGGCATGAACGACGTGCTGTTCACGCTGATGGAGCGCCACGTCATCGACATTATTATCGGGCCGCTGGTGAACTATGAAAGCCCGGTGGTTCAGGTGCCGGTTACCGCCGATCGCGTGGTTGTCGCGGCGTCCCGCGATCATCCGCTGGCGGGCAGGCCAGTTTCGCTGCGCGACATGAGCCGTTACGGCTGGATTTTACCGGCCAAAACCGTGTCGATGCGCCAGTGGCTGGACAAGATGTTCTATGAAAATCATTGCCCGCTGCCGGACGTTAAAGTGGAAATCAGCTCGCTGGCGTCAGTGCCTGGTTTGATCGCCAAAAGTGGCCTGCTCAGTTTTCTTTCTGAAAACATTCTGGTCGAGGAAGAGTTTATTTCCCGGCTGATCCGGATTGATAACGATCAGCTGATGATGCCGCGCCGTGTGGGCATTACCTGGCGGGAAGGCGCATTTCTTTCACCCGCGTCGCAAAAGGTGATTGAAGTGACGCAAAACGTCGGGCAGAAAATGCAAAGTGAAGCCCGCCGCATGCTGGAAGACTAAGGCCAGCCGCGGCGGGAAAGAGCCGGAAATTACACCAGATGGCAGGCGACGCGGTGGCCGCTTTCCACTTCACGCAGTAACGGAACTTCAGCGCGGCAACGTTCGGTCGCTCGCGGGCAGCGGGTATGGAAACGGCAGCCGGGCGGCGGTTTTGACGGATCCGGAATTTCACCGCTGACCATTGCCACCGGCTCGCTGTCAGGATCAAGCGTCGGCACGGCGGCCAGTAATGCCTGCGTATACGGATGCAAAGGCTGGCGGAATAAAGCATCGCGGCTCGCGGTTTCCACCAGTTGCCCCAGATACATTACCGCCACGTCGTCGCACAGATGTTCCACCACCCCCAGATCGTGCGAGATAAACAGAAACGTCACGCCATGATCGTCGCGTAAATCCGAGAATAAATTGATGATCTGCGCCTGAATCGAGACGTCGAGCGCGGAGATCGGCTCATCGGCAATAATGAATTCCGGTTGCAGGATCAGCGCCCGCGCAATACCAATACGCTGGCGTTGCCCGCCGGAAAATTCATGGGGAAAGCGATTGTAATGCAACGGCGACAGCCCGCAGATTTTCATCACTTCCAGCACTTTGCCGTGCAGTTCAGCACGTGAGCAGAGTTTATGTTCCAGCATCGCTTCGCCGATCGCGTCACCAATACGGATACGCGGATTCAGCGAACTGTAAGGATCCTGAAAAACCAGCTGGATTTTCGGTCGCAGCGCTTTCAGCTGTTTCGGTTTAAGCCGGTGCAGGTCTTCACCACGAAACTTCACGCTGCCCGCCGTTTTATCGTAGAGCCCGAGAAGCGTTCTGCCGACGGTGGTTTTGCCGCTGCCGGATTCGCCCACCAGCCCGAAGATCGTGCCTTTGCGGATGTTAAAACTGACGCCATCTACCGCGCGCAGCTGGCCGGTTTCCTGCCCGAATACGCCGTCGCGGATCGGAAAGTGTTTCTTCAGACCATCCACTTCTATCAGGTAGTCAGTACTCATCAGATTGTCGGTACTCATGGCTGCAACTCCTTCTGCATCATCTCATTTGCCGGACTCAGCCCGCTGTAAAAACAGGCCGCCTGCCGCGACCGCCCTTCCAGCGGCGGGATCCCCTGACGGCAGCGGTCGGTGGCACGTTCACAACGGTCGGTAAAAGCACAGTACGGCGGCAGCGCAGCCAGATCAGGCACCTGACCGGGAATGGAATACAACCGCCGGCGACGCTCGCCCGGCGTGGGCCGCGACGCGATCAACCCCTGCGTGTACGGATGCAGCGGATTACGCAGCACCTCCGCCGTTGCGCCCTGCTCAACAATTTTCCCGGCGTACATCACCACCACGTGATCGGCCATCTGCGCGATCACGCCCAGATCATGCGTAATCAGCATCAGCGCCATATGATTTTGCCGCGCCTGATCGCGTAACAACCGTAAGATCTGCGCCTGTACGGTGACGTCCAGCGCCGTCGTGGGCTCATCGGCGATCAGCAGTTGCGGCTTACAACTCAGCGCCATCGCAATCATGATGCGCTGTAACATACCGCCCGAAAGCTGGTGCGGATAACTGGTCATCAGGCTTTCTGCACGCGCCAGCCCGACCTCAGTGATCATCTTCGTTGCCTTTTCCCAGGCCGGTTTTGGCGATTCCCCGAGATGGCGGATCAGCGGCTCAACCAGTTGTTCACCGATGGTCAGCACCGGATTGAGCGCAGTCATCGGTTCCTGAAAAATCATCGCCAGCTGGTTGCCGCGTAAATCCGCCATTTGTGAAGGACGCAATTTCAGTAAATCACGTCCCTGAAACAGGATTTCGCCGCCATCGATGCGCGCGGCCTGTGGCGGCAATAATCCCATCAGCGACATCGCCGTGACGCTTTTTCCGCAACCAGATTCGCCCACAATGCCGACGGTTTGCCCGGCCTGAACGTCAAACGTGACATCCTGCACTGCACGCACACGCCCCTGATCGCTGGAAAAAGACAGCGAAAGCTGATTAAAACGGATCAACGGTTCAGTCATTTTTTGCTCCGTTTCATCTTGGGATCGAGCGCATCGCGCAGGCCATCGCCCAGTACGTTAATCGCAATAACGGTGATAAAAATCGCTACGCCCGGCGGCATCCACAACCACGGACGACGCTGGAAGTCGATCAGGCTGTTGGCCGCGTCCATCATATTTCCCCATGAAGGCGTCGGTGGCACCACGCCCAACCCCAGATAGCTGAGCGCCGATTCACTGAGAATGGCGTTTGCCACCGCCATCGTCGCCATCACGACCAGAATGGGCACGGTATTAGGCAACAGATGGCCGAACAGACGACGGCGCGCTGATAGCCCGAGCACCTGCGTCGCCAGCATAAAATCACGCTCGCGCAGGGACAGAATTTGCCCGCGCACCAGACGCGCCAGCTTAGGCCATTCCAGTAAGCTGAGCATCACGATCACCATGTAGACGCGCGAATCCGGCGAAAAATCCAGTTCCGAGAGCATCGCACCCATCACAATCAGCAGCGGCAGGCTCGGAATGGTCATCACCAGATCGGCAAAACGCATGATGATTTTGTCAGCAACGCCGCCCAGATACCCCGAAACGGCACCCATCAGATAGCCGAGCGTCACGGAGAGCAGCATAGTGAGCAGGCCGATGATCAGCGAAATACGCCCGGCCAGAAGCAGGCGCGTATAAACGTCGCGCCCCAGAAAATCGGTGCCCAGCCAGTGATCGGCATTTGGCGCTTTATTAATCATCAGCGCATCGGTGGCGTCATCGCGCCATGGCGAATAGTAAGGGCCCACTATGCACCAGACCGCCATGACCAGCAGAAGGATGAGGCAAAACATCGCCAGCCGGTTCTGGCGCAACGATTTCCAGGCCTGCTGCCACGGTGACGGTGTCACCTGCGCCATCGCCGGAATTTCCGCCTGACGAAGCCGGCGGTTGGCTGAAAATAATGATCCAAACATCACGACCTCACACGAATACGCGGGTCAGCCCACGCATAAAGCACATCGGCAATCAGGTTGCCCAGAATGGTGAGAACCGCCAGAAACAGCGTAAATCCCATCAGCACCGGATAATCGCGCGCTGCCAGCGAATCAATATGAATGTGCCCCGCGCCCGGCCAGTTAAAGACCTTTTCGGTGATCAGCGCACCGGAAAACAGCCCCGGCAGCTCGAATCCTAACAGCGTGATAATCGGCAGCAGTGCGTTTCGCAGTGCATGTTTGAGGATGACGGTGCGCTCGCGAAGCCCTTTGGCGCGCGCGGTGCGGATGAAATCCATGCGGACGACGTCCAGCATGCTGGCGCGGAAATAGCGCGTCAGGCTGCCCGCCTGAAGCATCACCAGCGCAATCACCGGTAATACCAGGTGCGCCGCGACCTGCATCACCCAGGCCCAGCCCGTGGCGTCGCTGCCGGTATTGGTCATGCCGCCAACCGGCAGCCAGTGGAGATCAACCGCAAACCATTTGATCAGCAGAAGGCAAAGAAAAAACGTCGGGAATGACATCGCCGCGAATATCACCACGCTGACGACATGATCAAACAGCGAATAGGGTTTCATGGCAGAAACAATGCCCACCGCCAGCGCGATACCCCAGTACAGCACCATGGCGATGGTCGCCAGCAGGAAGGAGTTCCAGATGTACTGATTCAGCAACTGACTCACCGGGATCTGATATTGCAGTGAAAAACCCAGATCGCCCTGAAGCAGATTCCCCAGCCAGTGCAGATAGCGGCTAAGCAGCGGCTGATCGAGGCCATATAACGCTTTGAGTTCGGCGGCACGCTGTGCGGTCAGGGTAATATTTCCGTCGATAAAATCGCCCGGCGTTTTGGCAAACAGCATAAAGATGAGCAGCGAAGCGAGGAACAACATCGGGATGGTTTGAAGCAAACGACGCAGAATGAAATTTCTCATGACTTTCTCATTGAAGCTGCCGGTAAAGACCGGCAGCAACGTGATTTCTGATTATTTGACGATTTTGACATCCGGCAGGCTGCCGGTCAGGCCGTTGTAAATATCCGGTTTGAAACCGGTCACGCGGGCGCTGCTGGCCGACAAAATCTTACGGTTGCCGAGCAGGATCACCGGCGGATCGTTCGCCAGAACTTTGTACAATTCGTGGTAAACCGGCTTACGTTTTTCGATGTCGAGCGTCGCATTACCTTCGTTGATCAGCTTATCCACTTCCGGATTGTTGTAACCCTGCTCCGTGGCCTCTGTGCTGTAGTAATCCCAGACACCGTCGTGCGGATCGTTGAGCGTGCTGGTGCTGAATGACGCCAGATCGTAATTCCCCGCTTTACGTTGCGACATCAGCGCGTTGAAATCTACGACCTGTGGTTTCAGCAGCACGCCGATTTTCTGGTAATCCTCTTTGGCAATCGGGATCAGCGCGTCGTTCAGCACTTTTTTGCTGACCAGCAGCGTCAGTTCCAGACGTTTGCCGTCTTTCACACGAATGCCGTCCGTACCGGTTTTCCAGCCCGCTTCATCCAGTAATTTGCTGGCCTGCGCCGGATCGAATTTGTACGGATTCACGCCGTCGGTGTTATACGCCCAGGAGATTGGCGCGATCGGCTCGATAGCCACGGTGCCGTAGCCCTGATACACCACGTCGATCAGTTTCTGGCGATCCAGACCGTAGATCAGCGCCTGACGAACTTTCACGTCCTGCAATACCGGGCGATGAAGATTGAACTCAATCTTGCTGTAATCGCTGGATCCATACAGGTTGATGTTTGCAAAACCCAGCAGTTTCAGCTGTTCGATATCATCCGGGCGCGACGTAAAGGCGTCGTAGTCGGTATCGCCGGTCTGGAATAACTGGAAGTTCGTCGACGGATTGGTGACACGATAAATGAAACGGGGCGTCGGAGGCGTACCGCGGTAATAGTTTGTGTTGGCGTGGAAACGGATCTCCTGCCCCGGAATGTATTTGTCGTAAACGTACGGGCCGTTACCCAGCGGTTTGCCGTGCAACGTGCGCAGTGTATCGAGATTTCCGCGCTGATAATCTTTGCCGTAATAGGCTTTCGACAGCACCGGCCCGCCGATTTTTTGCAGCGTGGTCGCGCTCGGTTGCGTGGTCGTCACCTGAAGGGTCAGCGGGTCGATAACTTTCAGACCACTGACGCTGTCCGCTTTGCCCTGCTTGTATTCATCGCCACCGGCAATGTGTGCCAGCGTGATATCGGTATCGCCGTCATATTTAGGGTCATACAGCACGGTCAGCGTGAACGCGACATCTTCCGCCGTCAGCGCAGAACCGTCGCTGTACCTGAGGTTCGGACGCAATTTGATGGTATACGTTTTGCCGTCCGGGCTGACCGTCCAGCTTTCCGCCAGACCCGGAACCAGTTTGCCCTGGCTGTCCCAGTCAATCAGGCGGGCGAAGATCACGTTGGTGACGTTTTCATCCCAGCCATTCACGAAGAAGTAAGGGTTAAAAATGCCCTGCGGTTCGGAGATCCCGGCGATCACGGTGTCCGTACGCAGTTTCGCGGCAGCAGGCACCTGACTGGCGTCTGTGGCCGGCGTGATGCCTTCTTTAAGAACATCGTCCGCAAAGGATAAAGAAGAAAACATTACGGCGCTGGCCAGCAATGCGATTTTAAAAGAAGTGGTGCGGCGCGCGCGGGAGACTGATTGCGCGGGGGCAGAAGTGAGTAACGTAGCCAAGTGACATCCCTCATCAATAAGTGTGCAATAGGTTTACAAAACATGACGAAGAGTAAGGTTGAGGTTTGTCATTGTCTAACAACGAAAAAATATGGCTTATAGCTTTTGGGCAGTACGCTGAAAAAGCCGCCAAAACGGGTAATGTGGAATGATTTCCTGCTCATACCCAGTAAGCACTCACTAACAATTCTGGGCATGATAATCAGTGATTTAACTGTAATGGACGTCGGAATCCTCCGGATCCGTACAAAGAAAAACGGCGTATCTCATCGAAGATACGCCGTTCATTTCGGAATGGTTTCCGGCCGGGCTGTCAGGCAGCGGTTTTCTTACTGCGGGAACTGACCTCAGAGAGGATCTCTTTTTGTTTACTCTTCTCCCCGATCAGCTTGTACCAGCCTGAAAGCTTGCGCAGATCCGGCAACGTCGCCTTTTCTTCTACGTCGTAAGCACTTAATTTCTCACGATACTCTTCGAAGATGGTGATACAGCGGCGTGCCCACTCGCCTTCCAGCGCAGAGCCTGCTACAGCGCGTGGACGGCGCGGTAAGCGCGGGCGCAGGGGTTTACTGGCTTCCGGCGCTGACTCATCGACATAGGCGAACTTGATCGAAACAACGGTTCTGCCCTGCTTCACCGGCTCCCAGACCACGGAAATATCGGTATTGGCGTTGATCCGGTTGATCGTCGGTTCAAGCAGCTTCTGGCGGAAGTCACGGTAATCCTCGTATTTGCCCGCCAGACCGGCCTTCTCGCGCATCCAGTTGAGATCCAGGGTCACTTCAATGGCTTTACCGCTGCGTCGCCCGTAGAGGTTTTTGGCTTTGATTAACCAGCCATACAGGCGCACGGAGAACGGCGTATCCAGTTTGGCAATATTAGCAAAATTGAGTTTGGTAAAAGACTCTTTTAATTCATACAGATACGGTGCAACGTCCTGGCCGAATCTCAGTACAACGGCGCTGTGATCATCACTGCTGACGTATTCCAGCCGCGAGAACCACGAAAGCTGAACGGTACGGACCTTTCCGGTTTTCGTATCCGGTTTGTAGATGGTGACCGGCTTTTTCATCAGGCTTTCTGCAGCTTCACGCAACTGGCGGTGGCTGCTGGTCGGGTTTACCCCGTAGATCCGCTGGTAATCCTGAGGGAAAAGTCGATATAGCGTGTCCGGCTGAGGTTTCCTGCTATCAATTTGTGCCAGCGCCAGGTTAAGCAAGCGCATTTCATCCAGAGTGACGCTGTAGGCGCCTTCAAGAAGATCGTTCCCCTGAACTACGGTGAGTTTATTCAGTTCCATGTAGCAGGATCCATAAGTGGAAAGTAGGTAAATTATTCCACATAAAAAATACTGACGTAAAGTAAAAACAAGGCTTATTTATTCCTTTATTTTCAAATTGTTATCAGGGGATCCTAAAACATCGATCAGGAAAAACTTCCACATATGATTTTCCGCCGCCTTCAGGATCCTTTTTTTAACATGCTGGATCGGCTCGCTTTTTACAGGAAATTACTCCACTTATCGAGCTGAAGATCTCCAACCCGGAATGTCTGAGATACGCGCTGATCTTCCCTGCCGATCAGAAAATTCTTCCACATATAAGTCCATATTGCACGTTAACTGACCGGAACTTGCTCTGTGATCCCCTTCTCATTTCATCATTCCGGCCCGTTCCCTGTCTGAAACGGGATCTACAGGAAAAGTTTCCACGTATATGTGCCCGCGGATCAGAAAATGTCTCCACATTTGGGAATACACGATCGGTGATCAGGAAATAACTCCACATATGCGGGTTATTCTGATCTCAGGAAATCTTTCCACGTATAGCAATGCGCGGGATCAGGAAATGCTTCCACGTATTCCATCGTAAAGTGTTAACTGACCGGACAGTTACCGTGAATTCACGCACGTTTGATCAGATAATTCTTCCACATATCGGCAAGTGACAATGTCACATAATTTCCAACTAGCTGTTTATAAAGCATTATATTTTCAGAGTTCGTTTGAATAGCGTTAATCAGATCAGAAAATGTCTCCACATAACCGCTGATTGGATCAGGAAAAGCTTCCACATATGCCCTGCTCCGCTGCCCGGATACCGATTTCTGAAGCTGATTATGCCTGGCCAGGATGATCCTCTCCCTGTTACGTGACACAACGTGACGCTGTCACAGGAAATGTCTCCACATGAGTGCCTGTTAAGGGATCAGGAAATCACTCCACTTATCAGAAAAATGAGTTGTGGCAATATGTTAGCGTTAGATCTAAGCTGATGTTCATGACAGAGGTTCCCATGGAAAACTGTCCACAGAAAAAAACTCCACGTATTCAGTGGACTGATCTGTAAGGAAATTATCCACAGGAAAAAGCTCTACATTGATCATGAAAAGGATCCACATCCAACAGGAAGGATCTCCACTCCGGGCAGGAAATACCTCCACAAGACGCGTTGTATTCTGCTGATTTACATAGAAAAAAACCTCCCTTAAAGAGAAAGATCTAAACTTATAAATAAAACAAAACACTATTTGATCTTGGGATCCTGGTAAGGACTGGCGACGTTATTACGTAAAGGATTGAGAAGAGGTAACACCAGACGGGACAAGGTTGCGCAGGCTTTAGAAACAGAAACGGGCCTGAGAAGGCCCGATCCGGACGGAACAAACGATCAGGAACGTTCGTTGGTGATTAGCCAGGCATTGATCAGCTCTGTCAGAACGTCTTTCATCTCGCGATCTTGCAGGAAGCAGCTGGTTTTGAAACGGCGATGCAACTCTTCATCGATGTTAGTCTGTAACTTCTTCACTGAAGCGGGCGGCTTTGCTACAGCGTCCAGTGCTGTAGTCAGTTGTCTGTGCTGGCCAAGTTTCATTTTCATTTCAACAACTCCGTAATTTCTTTGGTCATAATTTCAATCTCGCCTTTCGCATTACCGTCCGTTGTATCGAAGACTGTTCCGCCATCCATCATGGTACGGATGTAAACCTGGCGCTGAGTGGTGCCTGTGCGCAGTGCCGGAACGCCTGTATCAGCAATCGATTCTTTCAAGACTTCCAGCATCTTAGCGGATGCGACTTTCTTGGTGATCAGAAAACGCGCGATGACAGGCTGTAAATTTTCACGCGCCTCAACAACGGCAAGTATAGCGCCGCAGGCTGCAAAATCTAAAGGTGACGGTGTCACGGGAATCAATACTAAATCACTGACCATCACGGCTGCTGATGAAATTGCCGAGATTGCTGCTGCACCGTCGATGACCACGTAGTCATATTCTTTCAACTGCTTGCGTACGGTATAGACTTCTTTTTCTGATGCGGCTTCCGCCAGGTCGAACTGGCATTTACTTTCGTCGTACCAGTTGCTGATGCTTCCCTGTGGATCGGTATCGACCATCACGACTTTATGACCTTGCCGGGCTAGACAGGTTGCGATGTTAATAGAAGTCGTGGTTTTCCCTACCCCGCCCTTCCCGTTCAGGAAAGAAATAATTTTCGCTGCCATAACAACCTCTTGATGAAGCGCTAAATGAAGATTATCGAATCCCGGAATCATAAGGTTTGGGGATTCATTATTTATGTAATCATAGGATTCTGGGATTTAAAAATCCATGAATCACAGGATTGAAGCACTACTATAAAGTTTACATCCGATGATTTCAATATTTTAGGGTTACCGAATTATATTATCCTGTGATTTCAGGATTTCGTGATTACCGGTTGATTGATTACGCCGGTAACATAATGTTCAGGATTTTGTGATTTTTGAATCCCATCATCCCAGGGTTTTGGGATATCAGGATTGCAGGCGGATAAGGCTGAAGTATCGATCTCAGAGAATAAGGGTACAACATGAAGCGTTAAGGATTACGCCATCATGTGATTTAATGATTCTGCAATCTTGGGATTTTCGCAGGGAGGCATCATGCCATTGAGAACGCCAAAAAGTTTCGGCTGGTGTTGACGTTCAAAACAGTAGCCATGAAAATCTCACCATCTCACCATCTCACCATCTCACCATCTCACCATCTCACCATCTCACCATCTCACCATCTCACCATCTGATGATTCCTGTATTCAGGGATTTGTACATCTTAGGATTTCAGAAGCATGTGATATCAGCTCTGTATTTTATGATTACAGGATAGAATGATTCTGACACCTCTGAGATTACAAAATCCTGAAACGTGCGTATATGAATTGTAGGATTACAGGATTAAGTAATCTTTGAATCATTAGTTATCAATAGAAGAACACACAGGTATCTACGGTACTTAAGGATTCCAGGATGACATGCTTCCGTAATCTTAGAGAGGATTACAGGATTACACGTTGATGAGTGCTCACTGGACTTATCTTGTTATGTGTATCATGTAATCCTGGGATTTAGAGTGAATCTCAGGATTACATGATACTGCTTTGGGATTCTGTGATTCCATAATCATACTATTTAAATCAATTATTTATCTACACAACGCGAAGCTGAGTATAATTAGCCATCAGAGGATGTCAGGATTCCATGATTTTCTACAGGATTTTGAGATTGCAGGATATCCATAAAAAATCTCGGGATTGTAGGATTCTCATGATGCGCGGGGATTCAGAAATTCCATGATTATGGAGATAATGTATGCAGAATATTAAGATTAAAGGATTCTGGGATTCTTGCATTTAGCAGGATCTTAAAATCTCAGAATCATCAAGGTTCGCGATGGATGTTGGGATGATGGGATTCAGGATTGTGTGATTTTATGATTATGAAATACAGGCCTGAAGGATGTTGTGATTATAAGATTCTGGGATTTATCTTGTGATGACAAGATGACAAGATGACAAGATGACAAGATGACAAGATGACAAGATGACAAGATGACAAGATGACAAGATGACAATATGTGAAAATGATAAATCCCAAGATTATAAAATCTCAGGATTTTAGGATTGTAAGATTCAGGAATTTGAAAGGCGGAATTAATGGGTCACAACATCAAGGGCACGCAGATGTTCAGGCAGCCAGGAAAGCAGAACTTCTGATCCGGCTTTCCAGTCCGGATTCATATGTGCGGCAGAAAGCTTAACCATGAAATTATCCTGACCAGCAACTTCAGTCATCATACGAACATGGTCGCCCAGATAGATGAACTGTTTAATCCGCGCTTTGACCTGTTCCATACCCGGCTGAGGATTGTTGATACTGATCCGCTCGGGGCGGATTGAGAGCAAGATTTTCTTACCGGGTGAACTCGGGCGAATTTTAACGGCGCGCAGAATTGTGCCGTCATCGAGCGATGCACGATAAAAATCACCTTCGGCTGCCGTATTGGTTGCAAGCAGACTGTTATTTTCTCCGATGAACTGCGCAACAAACGCATTATCCGGTTTTTCATAAATCACACTCGGGCTGTCCATCTGCTGGATAACGCCGTCGTTAAATACCGCAACGCGGTCAGACATGGTCATCGCTTCGCTTTGATCGTGTGTCACATAGACAATCGTAAGATCCAGCATCTGGTGCAATTGCTTGATTTCCATTTGCATATGTTCGCGAAGCTGTTTATCCAGCGCCCCGAGCGGCTCATCCATCAACACCAGTTTCGGTTCGAACACCAGAGCGCGGGCGAGGGCGACACGCTGCTGTTGCCCGCCGGACATTTGCGCCGGATAGCGATCAGCCAGCGGTTTCAGTTTGACCATATCCAGAATACGGTCAACTTTCTCCTTGATATCCGTCTTGTTAAGACGACGTATCGTCAGCGGAAACGCCAGATTTTCAGCCACCGTCATGTGCGGGAACAAGGCATAATTCTGGAAAACCATCCCGATATCACGCTGATGCGGAGGCAAATTATGCAAAGGTTTATCGCGCAGCAGAATTTCTCCCTGAGTCGGCGTTTCAAACCCTGCAAGCATCATCAGGCTGGTCGTCTTGCCGGAACCTGACGGGCCAAGCAGCGTCAAAAATTCACCCTCATGGACATCAAGATTGAGGTTTTTAACGACCAGTTTATCGCCGTCATAGCTCTTCTTGATATTTTTGAAGCTGACATACGTTCTCATAACAGGTACTCCGCAAAGAAAATACTGGAAAGTGGATGACGCAACCCGGCACAAATCATGCATAAAACATCCTCAGAAGGAGTGTTTGTGTGGCGTTATTAAAAATCTTTACCACCCGTCCGAAACGCTAACAAGCATTTTTTAGCAAAAAACCACAAAAAAAAAGCCTGAGAGAAATCTCGCAGGCTTATGAATTTTATTGCTATTTTAAAAGTTTATTTGCTTATTGCTAGCAATGTGAAAGAGGGGTTACGCAGGATCAGGCAAGTCATCAGCTTCCGTTTCGGTGATCTCAATCAGCGCCTCCTGCGCACTACAAGATTGCAGCCTGCGCCGCAAACAATCCACGATATGCCCAAACGCGGGCACAATTTCTTCCTCCGAAACACCGCCATAACCGAGCAAAAGCCCGCGCCGCGGGGCAGGACGCAGGTAATACGCGGAAAGCGGGCGGGTCAGCACATGCTTTTGCTCCAGCTCAGCGCTGAGCGCCACGTCATCAATCGAATCCGGCAACGACAAAATCAGATGCAATCCGGCATTACTGTTTTCGCTTAAAAACTCCGGCCCGAGCTCCTGTTCAATCAGCTTCGTCAGCACATTACGCCGCTTGCCATAAATCAGCCGCATCCGGCGGATATGTGCCGCGTAATGGCCTTCGCGTATAAATTCCGCCAGCGTCAGTTGCGTCAGTCCGTTACCCGCCCGGTACAACTCGGAATGCGCAATCTTGAGGCGCGAAGCCAGAGGGCGCGGCAAAACGACGTAACTGATTCGCATCGCCGGGTACAGCGTTTTGCTGAACGTCCCGATGTAAATCACCGGCGCATCGCTGCTCAGTCCCTGCAACGCGGGGATCGGACTGCCGGAATAACGAAATTCGCTGTCGTAATCATCTTCCACCACCCAGCTGCCTTGCTGGCTGGCCATCGCGAGAATTTTTTGTCTGCGCGCCAGACTCATTACCGCACCCAGCGGATAGTGATGTGACGGTGTCACGCATATCAGTTTAGGCGCGCGGTTTTCTGGCGGATTTTCAGGCGGATCCATACCGTTTTCATCCACCGGAATCGGCTGAATGTCCACGCCGTTGATGGTTAGTACATTGCGAATGCCCCAGTAGCTGGGTTCTTCAATCCAGGCGACATCGCCCGGGTCGCAAAGCATTTTTGCCAGTAAATCCAGTGCCTGATGCGTACCGGCGGTGATGAGGATCTGGTCGGCAGTGCAGTCCACCGAGCGTGCAATACGCAGATAATCAGCGAGCGCATGCTGAAGTTCCGGGCAGCCACCGTGGCGAGAATAGGTGAGATATTCCGGATGCAGACGGCGGCTCAGGCGGTTTTGCAGCTTGCGCCAGATGTCGTGAGGAAACTTTGTGACATCCGGCACGCCCGGCATAAATGCGCCCCACTGGTGCGACGCCACGCCGGTGCGCGTCAGCAAATTTGAACCGCGTTTGGAAAGTGAAACATGGCTGCGGTGCGGGGCACAGCGCGTAATGGTTTTGTCCGCAATCACGCCGTCTTCCGGTAAATCTGATGTGACGAAGGTACCACTTCCGGCACGTGTCTGAATGTAACCCTCGGCCTGCAATTGCTCGTAGACCGCCAGTACCGTATTGCGCGAAATATCCAGTTCTTTGGCCAGGTCCCGGGATGCAGGCAAACGGCTGCCGGGGCTGATGCTGCCGTCAAAGATAGCCTGTTGTAATGCCTGATAAACACGCCTGTTCAGCGTGCCTCCGGAAGATTCAGAAAGCCCGGTGAGACGCTGAAAAATGAGGTCAGAGAGCAATGAGCGCAAAAGTGGATCCTCAAAATAATTGAAACTGGTTCTGGATTATAGAACCGCTGGCGGGATAAAAAACAAGGACGGATTGCTATTTCGACAAATTGTTCACCTTGCAACCGGCAATCTTCAAAACATAACCTTCAGGCAGGAGCGAAAGATGAGTCACAGCGAACTGGAAAAACGCCGTAAAGAAGCGACACCGCGTGGTGTCGGCGTCATGTGTGATTTCTATGCAGCGAAGGCGGAAAACGCGACGTTGTGGGATGAGCAGGGCCGTGAATATATCGATTTCACCGCCGGGATCGCCGTGCTGAATACCGGCCACCGCCATCCGAAAATTGTCGAAGCGATCCGCAAACAGCTCGACCTGTTCATGCACACCGCCTACCAGATTGTGCCTTATGCAAGCTTTGTCACATTGGCTGAACGCATCAACGAAATCGCGCCGGTGTCAGGAAAAGCGAAAACCACCTTCTTCAGTACCGGTGCCGAAGCGGTAGAAAACGCGGTAAAAATTGCCCGCGCTGCCACCGGTCGCCCCGGCATTATCACTTTCTCCGGCGCATTCCACGGCCGCACCTTACTGACCATGGCGCTGACCGGGAAAGTTGTGCCGTACAAAGTGGGTTTCGGTCCGTTCCCGGCGTCGGTATTCCACGGGCAGTATCCGAATGCGCAACACGGCGTCAGCACAGAAATGGCGCTGGACAGCATCGAGCGAATTTTCCGCAGCGATATCAGCCCGCAGCAGGTTGCCGCCATTCTTTACGAACCGATTCAGGGCGAGGGTGGTTTTAATATTGCGCCGGAAGATTTTGTGAAAGGTCTGCGCGACATCTGCGACCGTCACGGCATCGTGCTGATTGCGGATGAAGTGCAGAGCGGCTTTGCGCGCACCGGTAAAATGTTCGCGTCAGATTACTATCCGAATGCTCAACCTGATTTAGTCACTATGGCGAAAAGCCTGGGCGGCGGGATCCCGATTTCAGGCGTGACCGGCCGCGCTGAACTGATGGACGCGCCGGAACCGGGCGGTCTGGGCGGCACTTACGCGGGCAACCCGCTGGCGGTGGCATCGGCGCTGGCGGTTCTCGAAATCATCGAAGAAGAAAAACTCTGCGAACGTGCCAGTCGTCTGGGTGCGGAACTGGTTGAAACGCTGGAAAAAGCCAAAGCGAAATGCCCGGCGCTGGTTGATGTGCGTGCGCGCGGTTCCATGGTCGCGGCAGAATTCAACGATCCGGCGACAGGCAAACCGTCGGCTGAGCTGACAAAACAGTATCTGCGTAAAGCGCTGGATGCCGGACTGCTGATGCTGAGCTGCGGCGTCCACGGCAACGTGATCCGTTTCCTGTATCCGCTGACCATTCCTGATGCGCAGTTCAAAGACGCACTGGCTATTTTGTCCCGCGTGCTGGCTGACTGAGGAACGTTATGCAACTCAAACATACTGAACTCCTGCGCCAGCAATGCCTGATCAACGGTGAATGGTCCGACAGCGAAAATGGCGAACGCGAGGACGTCATCAACCCGGCAACGGGCGCGGTGATCGGCAGCGTACCGCAGATCACCACCGCGCAAACGGCGCAGGTTATTGCTTACGCCGAACAGGCGCAGGCGGTCTGGCGGGAAAAAACGGCCAAACAACGTGCCGCGCTGATGCAGAAATGGGCGCAGCTGATGCTCGAACATGCGGACGATCTGGCCGCATTGCTGACCGCTGAACAGGGCAAACCGCTGGCGGAGGCAAAAGGCGAAATCGTCTATGCCGCATCGTTTATCGAATGGTTTGCCGAAGAGGCGAAGCGCGTGGAAGGCAGCGTGCTGGCACCGGTTCAGGCGTCACAACGCATGCTGGTTCTGAAACAACCGATTGGTGTGTGCGCGGCCATTACGCCCTGGAATTTCCCGGCGGCGATGATCACCCGTAAAGCTGCACCGGCGCTGGCCGCAGGTTGCGCGATGATCGTGAAACCCGCAGAGCAAACGCCGCTCAGCGCTTTAGCGCTCGGGCAACTGGCGGTGGAAGCGGGCATTCCGGCGGGCGTATTGCAGGTGATCACCGGTTCCGCGCAGGAAGTCGGCAAAGTGCTGTGCGCGAGCCCGGTGGTCCGCAAACTGAGCTTTACCGGATCCACCGAAATCGGGCGCATCCTGATGGCGCAAAGTGCGCCTACGGTTAAAAAACTCTCTCTCGAACTGGGCGGTAACGCGCCGTTTATCGTGTTCGATGACGCCAATCTCGAGCGCGCCGTGGCCGGTATTATGGCTTCGAAATTCCGCAACAGCGGGCAAACCTGCGTCTGCGCTAACCGGATTTATGTCCAGCAGGGGATTTACCCGTCGCTGGTGAAACGGCTGGTGGAAGAAGTGGAAAAACTGAAAGTGGGCGAGGGCTCTCAAACCGGTGTCACGCAGGGGCCGCTGATCGACGACGCAGCCGTCAGCAAAGTGCGTGAGCATATCGACGATGCGCTGTCACACGGGGCAACAATACTGACCGGCGGCGAGCCACACGCGCTGGGCGGCACGTTCTTCCAGCCTACCGTGGTCGGCGGTGTGACATCCGCGATGAAATTTGCCCGTGAAGAAACCTTCGGGCCGGTCGCGCCGGTTTTCAGCTTTACCGATGAAGCGCAGGTGGTGGCGATGGCGAACGATACCGAATTCGGGCTGGCTGCTTATATTTTCACGCGTGACGCTGCGCGCCAGTGGCGGGTGCCGGAAGCTCTGGAATACGGCATGGTGGGCATCAATACCGGTCTGATTTCCAACGAAGTCGCGCCGTTCGGCGGTATCAAACAGTCCGGTCTGGGGAGGGAAGGGTCCCGCCACGGTATGGATGACTATCTGGAAATGAAATATCTGTGCATCGAACTGGGTGAGTAATCCTGACGCACAACGTCCCGATAGGGTGCAGAAATGCACGTCAGCTGTGCAAGGTTCAACAATAAAAAGAAACTGAGTGGTCGTGAGGCACAAAAAAATCACATAACGCCTCTGCAAAACCTGTCCGCCCGCCATTTACGGCGTGGCGGACGGACTCAACAGTAATGGCATGGTTTATGCTTCATTATAAAATATGATGCATCATGTTTTTAACAATGCCGTTACCTTAGCGCTTTCCTTACTTTTTAGTTAACCCAGGAGTCACAGCATGTTTAAAAAGATTGCCCTTACCACTCTTCTCGCCGGGTTGGTGTTTCAGGCCCAGGCTGAATCTCTGACAGTGATCTCTTTCGGCGGTCTGAATAAAGACGCTCAGGACAAAGCGTTTTACAAACCTTTTGCAGCCGCCGGTAAAGGTAACATCGAGCCGGGCGAATACAACGGTGAAATGGCCCGTATCCGCGCCATGGTAGAAACCAAACAGGTGGGCTGGGACGTGGTGGAAGTCGAAAGCCCGGAACTGATCCGTGGCTGTGATGAAGGGCTGTTTGAACCGCTGGACTGGAGCAAACTGGGCGACAAAACGCAGTACGTGCCGGGCGCGGTCACCGAGTGCGGTGCGGGCATTTTCCTGTGGTCAACCGTGCTGACGTATGACGCCAGCAAACTGAAAAAAGCGCCGACCAGCTGGGCTGATTTCTGGGATGTAAAAGATTTTCCGGGCAAACGCGCACTGCGCAAAAGCGCCAAATTCACGCTGGAAATCGCTTTACTGGCCGATGGCGTGAAGCGTGAAGACATCTATAAAGTGCTCGCCACGCCAGCCGGTGTGGAACGTGCCTTCAAAAAACTCGATCAAATCAAACCGAACATTCAGTGGTGGGAATCTGGCGCGCAACCGCTTCAGTGGCTGGTGTCCGGCGATGTTGTGATGACTTCCGCCTACAACGGCCGCGTGAGCGCCGCGCAGGGTGAAGGCCATGATTTCAAAATGGTCTGGGACAACAGCCTCTATGACCTCGACAGCTGGGCCATCGTGAAAGGGTCCAAACACAAAGATCTGGCCGAACAGTTCATCGCTTTCGCCAACAAACCTGAAAACCAGAAAGTCTTCGCCGAAACCATCCCTTACGGCCCGACTGAAAAATCAGTCACCGGCATGATTGACCCTAAATATGCGCAGAACCTGCCAACCGCCGAGAAAAACCTGGCAGGCGCTTTGCAGGTAGATACTAACTTCTGGATTGAGCATGGCGAAGACTTAGAACAGCGCTTCAACGCCTGGGCTGCTAAGTAAATACCCGTCATCCTTTGGTCTGACCCGGCGTTGGCTTCATATGCTCGCCCCGGTCACAGTCTTTTGACTGTTGCCGGGGATCCGCTTCGCTTGCCGCCCTGATTCAGTCTGAATGATTTTGTGCTTTGAGTTAGGTAATACCAGAGAATTTGCCGCGGGAGAAAATTATGAGCCAGACCGAAATGCTGACGACACCGGTGCCTGACGACGCCGCTTCAGGGCCGACGCTGCGTCAGCGCCTGCGCAAAGTAGAAGCGGCGTATACGCGACGTTCTTTGCTGCTGATTGCGCCACTTTTGTTGTTTGTGATTATCAGCTTCCTGTTCCCGATTGCGTCCATTTTGGGCAAGAGCGTGACCAACCCGGAGCTTGGCGAAACCCTCCCGGAAACCGTGGCGCAGCTTGCACATTGGAAAGGCAAAACCGTGCCGGATGAAGCGACGTTTTCCGCGCTGGTGACGGATCTGCGCAACGCCCGTAACAGCGGCCAGATGGCGACTGTCGCCAAACGTCTGAGCTATGAGGATAACCGCTACCGGAGCCTGATCACCGGCACATTACGCCATGTTCCCGAAGGCACCGCGCCGGTCAAAGAGGCGCTGATCCAGAGCATGCCGCTGTGGGGCGAAATGAGCACCTGGCAGACGTTGCAGCGCGCGGCGAAACCGCTGACTTCCTATTATCTGCTGGCCGCGTTTGACCGCAAAGTTGACGTCGATACCGGCAAAATTACGGCGCTGCCGCCGGACCAGGCGCTGTACGTTAACGTGCTGCTTCGCACCTTGTGGATGGCGCTGGTCGTCACCCTGTGCTGCGTCGCGCTCGGTTATCCGCTGGCGTACTGGCTGGCGAAACAACCGGCCGGTCGCGCCAACTTACTGATGATTCTGGTGTTGCTGCCGTTCTGGACATCGCTGATTGTCCGCACTGCCAGCTGGATTGTTTTGCTGCAATCCGGTGGCCTGATCAACCGCGCGCTGCTTTCCACCGGCATCATCGACCACCCGCTGGTGATGGTGTTCAACCGTCTCGGCGTTTACATCTCAATGACGCACATCATGCTGCCGTTTATCGTTCTTCCTTTATATGCCGTGATGAAAGGCATTTCGCCGAACTATGTCCGCGCGGCGATTTCACTCGGCGCGCATCCTTTCTCCGCGTTCTGGCGGGTGTACGTGCCGCAAACTTATGCCGGTGTCACGGCGGGTGCGCTGCTGGTGTTCATGATGGCGATTGGTTACTACATCACGCCCGCGCTGCTCGGCGGGCCGGGCGATCAGATGGTCAGCTATTTTGTGGCGTTCTTCACCAATACCACGATGAACTGGGGAATGGCGGCGGCGCTCGGGAGCCAGTTGCTGGTGATTGTGGTTCTGCTTTATATCGTTTATATCCGCGTGACGCGCACCAAAGCCGAAGTGGCTGCGAACTAAAGGAGCCCGACCATGAAACACAGTATGAAACAAAAAGGGGCGCTGATTTTGCGGTTGTGGCGCTGGTGTTTCAACTTCTACAGCGCGGCAATCTTGCTGTTTCTGATTGTGCCGGTGCTGATTATCGTGCCGCTGTCGTTTAATTCCGGCTCGTTTCTGAGCTATCCGTTGACCGGTTTTTCGCTGCGCTGGTATCACACATTCTTCCACTCGGACGAATGGCTGAGTTCGCTGGGGAACAGCCTGCTGATTGCACCGCTGGCGACGATTCTGGCCACCGTTTTGGGCGTTCTGGCCTCTGTCGGATTAGTGCGCGGTGAGTTTCGCGGCAAATCGCTGGTGATGGCAATTATGATTTCGCCAATGATTGCGCCGGTGGTCATCATCGCCGTCGGGATGTTCTTCTTCTTTGCCCGCGTTTCCCTGCTCAACAGTTATCTGGGGCTGGTGCTGGCGCACGCGTTGCTCGGCGTGCCTTTTGTGGTGATTACCGTGACGGCAATCCTCAAGAACTACGACCGCAATTTATCACGCGCCGCCGCCAGTCTGGGCGCTTCGCCGTGGCGCGTATTTCGTAAAGTGACGCTGCCGCTGATTGCGCCCGGCGTATTTTCCGGTGCGCTGTTTGCGTTTGCGGCCTCGTTTGACGAAGTGGTGGTGACATTATTCCTCGCCAGCCCGCGTCAGCGCACGTTGCCGATCCAGATGTTCGCCGGTATCCGCGAAAACCTTGACCCGACGATTGCCGCTGCGGCGTCGCTGATGGTCGGCGCATCGCTGATTTTACTGCTGGTGATGGAACTGCTGCGTCGCCGTGGCGAACGCCTGCGCCATTCTTCCGCCGCACAGTAAACATTAAATGACTCCGAGGACTTTACAGGTCCTCTTTTTTTGATTATTTCTGATGCATCAAATATCAAAACGACAAGGACCTTCATCATGACAGAGAAAAAAACGTTACTGCTGACCGGGGCAAGCCGCGGTATCGGTCACGCAACGGTGAAACATTTTTATGCTGCAGGATGGCGGATTTTCACCGCGTCGCGTCAGAACTGGGTGGACGAATGTCCGTGGGCAGAAGGTTTTCTCAACCATATTCATCTGGATCTGGAAGACATCGACAGCGTACAAAAAGCGTTGCCGATGATTAAAGAGCGCCTCGGCGGAAGGCTTGATGCGCTGGTGGATAACGCCGGGATTTCGCCAAAAACGCCGACGGGCGGGCGCATGGGCGTGCTCGGCAGCGATTACGCCACCTGGTTGCAGGTGTTCAACGTCAACCTGTTCTCGACGGCGATTCTGGCGACCGGATTATTTGATGAACTTAAGGCCGCGCAGGGCAGCATCATCAACGTTACGTCGATTGCGGGCAGCAAAGTGCACCCTTTTGCGGGCGTGGCGTATGCCTGTTCCAAAGCTGCACTTTCCACGCTGACCCGTGAAATGGCGCATGAGTTTGGCCCGCACGGCGTGCGCGTTAATGCGATTGCGCCGGGGGAAATCGATACCGCCATTCTGTCGCCGGGTACGCAGGAAATCGTCGAGCGCAGCGTGCCGTTACAGCGTCTGGGCAAGGCCGAAGAAGTGGCGTCTCTGATTTATTTCCTCTGCACGTCGGGCGCGTCCTATGTGAACGGCGCGGAGATCCACGTTAACGGCGGTCAGCATGTCTGAAGCGCCTTCACTGCTGACTACCGAAGTGCCGCGCGTCAGCCCGTCGCAGGCCGAAAACATCGCCGCGCAGGTCTACGGGCTGGAAGGTTCCGCGCAGGTGTTGGGCGGAGAGCGCGACAGCAATTTTTGCCTGACCACGCTTTCAGGCCGCGCTTACATGCTGCGGTTTGTGAATCCGGCAGAAGTGCCGGAAGAGGTCGATTTTCAGACCGCCATTCTCAGTCATCTTGCCTTGCGCGACAGCCAGCTGCCGGTGCCGCGTTTGCAGGAAAGCCGCAGCGGCGAACTGACGCCGCAGGTCAGCGTCGCCGGGCAGAACCTGACTCTGCGCGCCGTCAGTTATCTTCCGGGTACCGCACAATTTCAGGTGCCACGGTCTCAGACACTGATGCGCGAACTCGGCGACACGCTGGCGCGTCTTGACATTGCGCTCAGCGATTTTGAACACCCCGGGGCGAAACGGGATTTGCTGTGGGATATCAGCGATATGTCGCGCCTTGAAGGCTGGATCCCGCATCTGACTGACCCGGTGCAGCGCCACACTATCAGCCGCGTGCTGGATATCCATCAGCAAAAAGTGGTGCCCGCCAGCCGCTTTTTGCGCAAACAGGTGATCCACAACGATCTGAACGCGCACAACGTACTGGTTAAAAGCGCAGACCCGAAGCGTCTGGCGGGGATTATCGATTTTGGCGATGCGCTGCGTGCGCCGCTGATCAATGAACTGGCGACGGCGCTGGCGTATCAGCTCGACAGCCAGGGCGAAAATCTCTTCCAGTATTGCCGTCCGATGATTGCGGCGTACACCGCCCGCCAGCCGCTGAGTGAGGCGGAACAACACGTTTTGCCTGAACTCGTGGCCTCGCGGCTGGCGCTGAGCCTGCTGATTGCCCAGCACCGTGCCGTGCTATATCCGCAAAATCGTGATTATATTTTGCGTAATCAGACGCACGCGTGGGGCAGTTTATCGCGTCTGATGGCGCTGTCGTTTTCGCAGACTGGCGAGATTTTCAGTCAGTCTTGTACGTCTGAATTGCCGTAAAGGGAGCAAAAATGCTGACTCAGCAACAGGTTCTGGAAGGCCGCCAGCAGTGGCTGGGCGGCGGTTATCGTCTGTTTTATCAGGAACCGCTGCACGTCGTGCGCGGCGAAGGCGTCTGGTTGTTCGACAGCGAAGGGCGTCGCTATCTGGATGCTTACAACAACGTGGCGTCCGTGGGACATTGCCATCCGGCTGTTGTGGAAGCGATTGCCGCGCAGGCGGCGCAGCTCAACACGCACACGCGGTATCTTAATGACGCCATTGTGGAGTTTGCCGAGGATTTTCTGACAGAGTTTCCGCCGGAACTGCGCAATCTCACCATGACCTGCACCGGCAGCGAAGCCAACGATCTGGCGCTGCGCGTGGCGCGGCAAATCACCGGCGGGCAGGGCGTTCTGGTCACGCGCTGGGCGTATCATGGCGTCACCAGCGCACTGGCCGAACTTTCGCCATCGCTCTGCGACGGTTTTGAGCAGGGCAAAAATGTCTGGCTCATTGATGCGCCGGACACCTTCCGCCGTCAGGGCGCTTTCGCCGGTGGCGTGGAACGGGCGCTGGAAGAAATGAAACAGGCTGGCGTAAAACCCGCGGCGCTGCTGGTAGACACGATTTTCTCCAGCGACGGCGTTTTCAGCCCTGAACCGGCCGAAATGCAGCGTGCGGTGGCGCAGGTTCGTGCGGCGGGCGGGTTATTTATCGCCGACGAAGTGCAGCCTGGTTTTGGCCGCACCGGCAGCCAGCGCTGGGGCTTTGCCCGTTACGGCGTGATGCCGGATCTGGTGAGTCTGGGCAAACCGATGGGCAACGGCCATCCGGTCGCCGGGCTGGTGGGCAGGCCGGAACTGTTCGCGGAATTTGGCCGCCGTCAGCGTTATTTCAACACCTTCGGCGGCAATCCGGTTTCGTGCCGCGCGGCGCATGCGGTTTTGCAGGTTTTACGCCGTGAAGAGCTGCAACAAAACGCGCAACGGACGGGGGAAATTCTGCGGGAAGGGCTGCTGAAACTGGCGGCGCGTTACCCGGTGATCGGCGATGTGCGCGGTGACGGTTTGTTCATCGGCGTGGAACTGGTGAGCGATCAGCGCAACACGCCCGCGCCTGAGCTGGCGGCGTTTGTCGTTAACCAGATGCGGCACAAACAGATCCTGATCAGCGCCACCGGCCCGGCGGCGAACGTCCTCAAAATCCGCCCGCCGATGGTCTTTCAGCCCGAACACGCCACGCTGTTGCTGGAAACGCTGGCGGGCGTACTGGCAGATATCCCGCTCTGAAATCACCTGTCCCGGCTGGCGGCCAGGAATTCGACCATCTTCTGGCTGCCGTCGAGAATGTCTTCCTGAATGGCTTTTCTTGCCGTTGCGCTGTCGCCTTTGCGCAGTGCGCGCAAGATTTCTTCGTGATGTTCGATCGCCATCCGCTCGGAAAAATGTGCGTACGCCTGGGCAATCAGCGGGCCGGTTCGCATCCATAAACTGTCGATGAAATTACTCAGCAGCGGCATCCGCGCGCTTTCGGCCAGCATCAGATGAAATTCACTGTTAAGCCGCAGCGCCTCCGGCAAATCTTCGCTGCTGATGGCTTTTCGGTTGTTTTCAATGTTCTGTGCGATGCGCTGTAACTCATATTCGGTAACTGTCTGCGCCGCTTTTTCCGCCCCAAGGCCTTCGAGATCTAAACGCAACGTGCGGATTTCCTGATACTGCTGTTCATCCAGCTGCGGAACACGAATATCTTTCGGTGTGCGCATTTCCAGCGCCTGCTCTTTTGCCAGCTGCAAAATCGCATCACGCACCGGCGTCACGCTGGTGCCGACCTGTTCCGCAAGTTCGCGGATCCGCAGGCGGTCATTGGGTTTCAGGCGGCCGGTAATCAGGGCTTCACGCAAGGTGGCGTAGACGCTGCTGCCCAGATAGGCGTGGTTAATTGAGCTGATGGGATAATTCAAAGTTCACCGTAGCAATAGAGTGCGCGCACCCGGATTAAGGAAGAATTCGTGGAAGCCGATTATACAACATGATGCATCAAATGTGATGGGCAGAAATACCGCGAAGTTTGATACCTATTCCGGGTGATGAGTAATGTGCGATACATCACGGTAATTAATACATAACCTTATGAAATTAAAAAATAAAGCGCGTATACCCCGAAAGGAGGGGCCACCTGCATGCGCGTTGATATCACACAAGGAAAAATTTGACTTAAGCATGAGATGATTTTTTCTTTTGCGAGCTAATGTTATGAAAAATAATGAAGATTGTAAGGATCCCTCAGGCGTCAACCGCCGGGATTTTGTCAAACTCAGCGGCATGGTGGCTGCACTTCCTCTGATCGGCTTTAAATTTGCACACGCAGGCGGGAAAATCTCCGTCGCCTCTCAGGAGTTACCCTCCTCACCGGAAAAAATCGTTCCCACCTGTAGTTCATTCGACTGCGGCGGCAAATGTGATATCCGCGCCCATGTTCAGGAAGGCGTCGTTACCCGCATTTCCACCCGTCCGGATGCCGATCTCGACCCGGAAATGCCCATCATGCGTGCCTGCGTGCGCGGGCGCAGTTACCGGAAATTTGTCTATCACCCTGACCGGCTGAAATACCCGATGAAGCGCGTCGGCAAGCGCGGCGAAGGCAAATTCGAACGGATCAGCTGGGAAGAAGCCACGACACTCATTGCGGATAACCTCAAACGCATCACGGAAAAATATGGCCCGGAATCGCGCTATGTTCACGTCGGCACGGCGGTCAGCGGCAGCCCGTTCTCCGGCGATACCATGGTGCGGCGGTTGCTGAACCAGACCGGCGGCTATCTCAATACTTATCACTCGGTGAGTATGGGCAATACGGCGGCGGCGACGCCTTACACCTATGGCGCGGCAGCCAGCGGCAATACGCTGGATACGCTGGCGGACACGCCGCTGGTGATCTTATGGGGGCATAACCCGAACGAGACCATATTCGGGCATACCAATCACTATTTTCAGCAAATGAAACAGAACGGCACCCGGTTTATCGTGGTGGATCCGCGCTATTCGGACACGGCGGCTTCGCTGGCGGATCAGTGGATCCCGCTGCTGCCTTCCACCGACAATGCGCTGATGGACGCGATGATGTACGTCATCATCACGGAGAACCTGCACGATAAAGCGTTTGTTGAGCGTTATACCCTGGGCTTTGACGAAAGTTCGATGCCAGAAGGCGTTCCGGCCAATGAATCGCTGGTGGCGTACCTGACCGGTGCGAAAGACGGCGTGAAAAAGACGCCGGAGTGGGCGGAAAAAATTACGCATGTGCCTGCGCAAACCATCCGCCAGCTGGCGCGTGATTACGCCACCACCAAACCGGCGGCGCTGATCCAGGGCTGGGGGCCGCAGCGTCACAACTGCGGCGAACGCACTGCGCGCGGTTCAACAATACTGGCGACGATCACCGGAAATGTCGGCGTGAAGGGCGGCTGGGCGGGTGGCTATGGCGGTGACAGCAGCCGTAAATTCACCGCTGGCGTGGAAATGCCGGACAATCCGGTAACGAAGAAAATCTCGGTGATGAACTGGGTGCAGGCGGCGGATGACGCCAGCAAAATCACGTCAGCGGACGGGCTGACCGGCGGCGACAAACTGGACAGCAATATCCGCATCCTGTTTTCGCTGGCGGGAAATTATCTGGCAAACCAGAACCCGGATATTCATCAGGCCGTGAAGGTTCTCGAAGATGAATCGAAAATTGAATTCATTGTGGCCAGCGATTTGTTCCTCACGCCCAGCGCGAAATATGCCGATCTGTTGCTGCCGGAAACCAGTTTTATGGAACGCTGGAATATTGGCGAATCGTGGGGAACCGGCAACTACCTGATCCTCTCAGAAAAACTGATTGAACCGCAGTTTGAAAGCCGTACCGACTACGACTGGTTGCGCGAAGTTGCGGCCAAACTGGGCGTCGAAAAGGAATTCAGTCTCGGACGCACAGAAAAAGACTGGATCGTCAGCATCTGGGAAAAAACCCGTGAATCAATGCCGGAGGAGAAACTGCCGACCTTTGACGAGTTGCTGGTCACCCGCCGTTATCTTTTCAAAGACAAACCGCATATCGCGTTCGAAGCGAATATCAGTGACCCGCAAAACAATCCGTTCCCGACGCCTTCCGGCAAAATCGAGATTTTCTCAAAGCGCCTGTACGACATGCATCACCCGGAAATCCCGGCCTTGTCGCATTACGTTCCGGCGCACGAAGGCCCGGAAGATGAACTTTCTGCCCGCTTCCCGTTGCAGCTGATCACCTGGAAAGGCAAAAACCGCGCGAACTCGACGCAGTACCCCAACCCGTGGATGAAGGAAGTGCAGGAGCAAAAGCTGTGGATCAACCCGGCTGATGCCACGCAGCGCGGCATTGCGCAGGGCGACAGCGTGCGCATTCACAACGATCGCGGCGTGACGCTGATCCCGGCGGAAGTGACGCAGCGCATCATGCCCGGTGTGGTGGCTTTACAGGCGGGCGCGTGGTGGCAGCCGGACGAAAACGGCGTTGACCGTGGCGGTTGCGCCAACGTGCTCAGTTCGGCGCGCATTACCGCGCTCGCAAAAGGGAATTCTCATCAAACCATGCTGGTGGAGGTTGTGAAAGCATGAACCAATTTATAGATTACGCGCCGGTCAGTGACCGCCAGCTGGGTTTCTTTATCGACTCTTCCCGTTGTTCGGGCTGCAAGGCCTGTCAGGTTGCCTGCAAGGATAAAAACAATCTGGAAGTGGGCCGCCGTTTCCGCCGTATTTACGAAGTGAAAGGCGGCGGATTCGTACCCACCGGGCAGGGCGGCGTTTACAACAACGTCTACGCCTACACGCTGTCGATTTCCTGCAACCACTGCAAAGATCCGATCTGCACCAAAAACTGCCCGACTACCGCCATGCACAAACGTCCGGGCGACGGCATTGTGCGCGTCAATACCGACAAATGTGTCGGTTGCGGCTACTGCGCGTGGTCGTGTCCGTACGGCGCGCCGCAGTTAAATCAGGAAACCGGCCAGATGTCGAAATGCGATTTTTGCGTCGATCTGCAAGCCGCCGGAGAACAACCGGTTTGCGTCGCGACCTGTCCGCTGGGCGCGATCAAATTCGGGCCAATTGACGAGTTACGCGCGCAATACGGCGACCTGTGCGATGTTCAGGGTTTGCCGGGATCCACGCTGACGCAGCCGAATCTTGTCATTAAACCGCATCAGGGCGCTGAAAAGGGAGGTAAATAATCATGCATGTATGGCCACTTATTATTTTCACTTTGCTGATCCAGAGTTCCGTCGGCATCACGCTGTTCACCACGCTGATCCTGATTTCCGGCGCGGACAAACTGAGTGCCAGAGAAAAGCATCGTCTTGCGCTGCCCGCCATGCTGACGGCGTTTATTGCCGGTGCGCTCGGGCTTATCGTGTCCACCGCGCATCTCGGGTATCCGCTTAACGCGTTGCATGCGCTGAGCCATTTCAGCAGTTCGTGGCTGAGCCGTGAAATCGTGTTTGCCAGTGGATATCTGGCGGCGCTGGGGCTGGCGACGCTGATTGCGCTTCTGACCAAACGGGTGATCGCGCTGTTAATGGTGATTGCCGTCGCGACGGGCGCGGTGGATATCTTCTGCATGAGCGCGATTTACGTTCACGCTTCCGTTGTCACGTGGATGCACTTCAACACCTACGTGATGTTTGGCGGCACCGCGCTGACCCTCGGCGCGGTCAGCGGATTGTGGACACTGGCGGCGCGTCCGTTGCTGGCGTGGGGAACCGTGCGCAGGCTGGCAGTGATGTCGATTGGCGTGCTGATCGCGGTCACCGTTTTACGCCTGCTGGTTCAGCCGGTGTACGGCAACTATCTGGCCAGCCTGGGCGGCGCGGATCTGATGACGTTCCCGCATCAGCCTCTGGAGGCGTACGGGCAGATGGCGGTCACGCGTTTTGTGGCCTGGGCGTTGCTGATTGCAGGCGTGTGCGTGACGGCATTATGTCTGCACACGCAGCGGTTCAGCCGCCTGCGGTTGCTGGCGGGCGCGGTGCTAATCCTGATTGCCGAAGTGATGTTGCGCTTTAACTTTTTCAGTATTCAATAATGAAATTGTTTTCGCTCGATGCCCGTCCGCCCGAAGCCGGTGCCGGACGGGCCTGCGTTCGCAATACTCTGCCCGGCAACCCTTGTCAGGCTTGTGTGGATGTCTGCGGCGCGGGCGTCATAAAGGTAAACAACGGTAAGATTGAAATAGAAACCGCAGGCTGTACGGCCTGCGGGGCCTGTCTTTTTGCCTGTCCGGCTGGCGCGATAGAAGGCATTACGCCGGCGGAACGTGCTTACCGCGACGGCTGTCTGACGGTGCCGCTGAGCCTGAGTGCGCCGTCAGTTAACGAACTGCTGATGTGGCACGCGCAATACCAGATACGCGCCGTCGAAATGGTGGCCGGTTCGCATTCCGGCTGGCTGATGGCGGTTGCCGCCCTGAATATCTGGCTGAAAAAAACCGGTGAACCGCTGTGGGATCTACAGCCAGCTTCTGAAGAGACTCAGCAGGGGGCGCGCCGTCACTGGCTGCGCATCAAAGACGATTCCCGCCAGACCGGCCACGTTACACCGGGCGGCAGGGCACGACGCGCCAGCTTCCCGCAGGTCACCGAATATCGCATCGTGCTGGATCGCGAAAAGTGCTCGCTGTGCGGCGCTTGTGCGCGGGTTTGCCCCGAATCAGCGATTCATATCAGTGACACTTTTTTTACGCTGAATGCGCAAAAATGCACGGGTTGTGGCAACTGCGAAACCCTGTGCTTCGAAAAAACGATCGGCGTGGAGAAGGATATTGCGGCGGGTTCAGAAATTTTGGAAACAACGGGCGGGGTGTGTATGACGTGCCGCCGCCCGTTTACGGCATGGTCAGCAGATGAAAAACGGTGCCCGGTCTGCCGGAAGCACCGTTTTAATATGCGTGAGGTTTGAGTGAAAGGCGCATCCCTGCGCCGGTGAAAGGGTTTAAACGCCTGCCTTCTCTGGCGCAGGGTCATCCTGTAAATGCTTTTTGAAGTGTTTCTCGATCTGTTCCAGCGTTTTACCCTGCGTTTCCGGGGCGAAAATCACCGCGAATATCCCGCCCGCCACGCCGATGGCGGCGAACGTGAAGAAAGACCAGGTCAGTCCGATGCTTTCCAGCATGATCGGGAACATAAACGCGATGGAGAAGTTCGTCATCTGCATGGCAAATACCGAGACGCCGTTCGCCATACCGCGGATGCGCATCGGGAACATTTCCGACAGCAACAGCCAGGTGACCGGCGACAGCGCGCCCTGCTGGAAGCACAGGAAAATCAGCATCCCGCCGAGCACCAGATAACTGCGCACCGCATCAGGATGGCCGTTGACCGTTTCCGGCATCAGCCAGGTCACCAGCCCGATGGCAAGCAGCGTTAAGGTGCAACCAATTTGCCCGGTGAGCAACAGCGGACGCCGCCCGAAACGGCTCAGCAGCATGATCCCGACGAACGTCATGATCACCGAAATCACGCCGTTCGCGATGGTCGCCATGAGCGACGCATTGGTGCTCAGCCCGGTGGCCTGCAACATCGTCGGCGCGTAGAACATAATCGTGTTTACGCCCGAGAGTTGCTGAAGCATCGCGACCCCGATCCCCAGCGCCACCAGCCGCTTCATCCACACGGAAATGGTCTTCTGGCGGCGTGAGTGTTTCTCACTTTTAGAACTCATAGAACTGCGGATTTCGCTCAGTTCTTTCTCGACCTTGCCCGCTTTACGGGTGCGCTCCAGCACGTCGCGCGCCTCGCGGTAGCGGCCGTGCATGGCGTACCAGCGCGGTGTGTCTGGCAGGAATAACATGCCGACCCACAAAATCACCGCCGGAACGCACGCCACACCGAGCATCCAGCGCCACGTCGTTTCACCGCCCCAGACTTCGTTAATCGCCGCATTACTGGTGTAAGCAATCAGCTGGCCGGAAACAATCATCAGTTCCTGCAAGGTCACAAACTGCCAGCGACGGTTAGACGGCACAATTTCGGCGATATAAATCGGCACAATCGCCGCTGCGCCGCCGACGGCCAACCCGAGAATGAAGCGGAAGATAATCATCAGCACGACGTTCGGTGCCAGCGCACAACCCAGCGAGCCGAGCATGAAAATCAGCGCCATTACGAGGATGATTTTCTTGCGGCCAAACCGGTCAGCGACGCGTCCGGCGCAGATGGCCCCGATGGCAGAACCCAGTATCAGAAAACTGGTGACCATCCCGGTGGTCACTGAGGTCAGGTGAAGGTCGTGCTTCATAAACAGCAGCGCGCCGGCGATCACCCCGGTGTCGTAGCCAAATAGCAAACCACCGAGGGTGGCGATGAACGCGATTACTTTTACCAGCGGTTCGGTCGGCTGCGGCGCTTTTTTCGCCTCGCTTTCCTGTCCGTCTTTGAGTTTGTCAGTCACAAGTGCTCCCTGTATTTCATTATTGTCGTTATGGAGTGTGATGCAGATCACACAACTATTAAACGTAACGCATGTTGAGGATTTTGGTAGGAAAAAGGGAAAATGAGTGGTTTGTGGCACGCCGGATGCTGAAATTTCGGAAAATACTGACCAGCGCGCAGGAGAAGGGTGGGAACTGGATTACACTTGCTCACAGAGCATTGTCCGGTGGTTTTTTTGTCCATTCGGGTAAAATTGAATCAGTTTTCACTTAAGAGAAGTCTGTTTACGATGGGATAAAGCAGCAGGTTTTGCCTGAAACGGCGCAAACCTATATTCTATCGGCCAATTTACTGAGACAGTTGCAACAATGAGGTCTATATGATTATCAAACCACGCATCCGTGGCTTTATCTGTGTTACTGCCCATCCGGAAGGTTGCAAGGCGAACGTTAAAGAACAAATCGATTACGTGACCGCACAGGGTAAAATCGACGGCGGCCCGAAAAAAGTCCTGGTGATCGGTGCTTCAACCGGTTACGGCCTCGCTGCCCGCATCTCCGCTGCTTTCGGTTCTGACGCTGCCACGCTGGGCATCTTCTTCGAACGTCCGGGCGATGAATCTAAAACCGCCACCGCTGGCTGGTACAACTCTGCCGCATTCGAAGAATTCGCTGAAGCAAAAGGCCTGTATGCCAAAAGCATCAACGGCGACGCGTTCTCTGATGAAGTAAAACAGAAAACCATCGAACTGATTAAACAGGATCTCGGTCAGGTTGATCTGGTGGTTTACAGCCTGGCAGCGCCACGCCGTACCCATCCGAAAACCGGTGAAGTGTTCAACTCCACCCTGAAGCCAATCGGTAAGCAAGTGACTATCCGTGGCATCAACACCGATAAAGAAACCATTAACGAAACCACGCTCGAACCTGCAACGCCGGAAGAAATCGCCGGAACTGTTGCGGTGATGGGTGGCGAAGACTGGCAGATGTGGATTGAAGACCTGAAAGCGGCCGGTGTGCTGGCGGATGGCGCGAAAACCACGGCCTTCACCTACCTGGGTGAAGAAGTGACGCAGGACATCTACTGGAACGGTTCTATCGGCGAAGCGAAAAAGGATCTGGACAAACGTGTTCTGGATATCCGCAGCTCACTGTCAGAACAGCACGGCGACGCACGCGTTTCCGTTCTGAAAGCCGTTGTCACTCAGGCGAGTTCTGCCATTCCTGTGATGCCGCTGTACCTTTCCCTGCTGTTCAAAGTGATGAAAGAGAAGGGCACCCACGAAGGTTGTATCGAGCAGGTTTACGGCTTGTACAAAGAGAGCCTGTACGGTGCTTCTCCGCTGCTGGACAACGAAGGCCGTCTGCGCGCTGACCTGAAAGAGATCGCGCCAGAAGTGCAGGAAGAAGTCGGTAAACTGTGGGACGAAGTCACCAACGATAACATCGCTGAACTGACGGACTTCGCAGGCTACAAAAGTGAATTCATGCGCCTGTTCGGCTTCGGCCTGAACGGCGTTGATTACGCCGCCGACACCAATCCGGACGTGAAAATCAAACATCTGATCCAGATGTAAACTGATTTAACGCGCAACGATTGCTGAAAACCCAGTCCTGCCGAAAGGCGGGGCTGGGTTTTTTTGTGGGCCATATAGAATTCCCTTTTGTATTATTATGTTCTAGCCTAGTTTTTATTGAATATGCGAGGGCTATTATTATTTCAATGGTTGAGAAGAAAATAACTAATATTATTTTATAAGTATTTATCTAGATAACGATAATGATTTGAGATGATGCCGCAACCTAGAATCAAGTTATGGCATCAAAATACGGTATTTTAAGAATATACTCTAACTTTTCCAAGATAAAGGAATAAGAGCATTTCCATCTCTGAAAATAGGTAGTATGTGCACGTTATTTAGTTCATCGAACATTTTAGTCGGAACGTGCTCAAAAATGATAATTTGAAACTCACTGTCATATTCAGCATTTATGGTGCTAATAAAGTCGTTTAGCATTTTGAAAGCAGTTTTAATCTTTGCTTTATCACTGTGTTCAATATTTTCTGGATCTATGTCTTCTTCATCACCCCAATACGGTCTGCTAGGTTGATCGACAATCAAAAAGCTTGGAATGAATGCAGATTTTTTATTTATAGCGACCTCGTGGAGAGAAAGTGAATGTATGAGGTGTAAAAACATATGATTTGAGCTGCTACCAACATTTTCAATGAGTGTTGATTTTGGTTTTCTAAGCTGTATTCTTTTCTCATTATAATTAAAACTTGCATACCAATCTGAGTAATTCTCTAGTGCATTATTAGTTTGTTTCATTAATCCTGAGGCTACTTCATCAATCAATTTTATCGTTTCTCCTCTTTCAGATTCAACATCTAGTATAGTAATTTCTTCATATTGTTTTTTTAAATCATCAATATCACTATGACTGCTATCTAATGATAGAGATCCTGAGTCTTTATAGACACTTAATTTTGCTCTTGCTTCCCCTATGAATATCCACATATCTTGTAATGTTTCAAAAGAACGTAATTGCTCTGGAAGAGAACTAATTTCATTAACTAGATTATATTTTTCTTCCTTAAGTTTTTTTACATAACTATGTAGCTGAACCTCAACAGGCTGTCGACTTCCAAGAGATTTTTTAATTGAAATCAGATCAAATTTTAGACTGCTGATAAGTTCATCAAAAAAATCAGATTTAACTACTTTATCACTTCTATCTATTAATACCTGTAACGGTCTAAGACTATCAGAATTATTTTTAAGAATATCTCTATAGCTTTTATACTCTTCATTAAAAATTTCACATTTTTTCAATTGCCTATTTACCGAATAAAGTTTCTTTTTTAAATCTGAATATTTCTTAGTCGAAGCAGAATAATTGGCACCAATAGTTGGTGAATGTAAATATTTTAGTAAATCGTTATCTACGTTACTCCCATCCGTATAAGGGATTAACCCATACTCGGATGATTTTTTTGAAATATAGCTAATCTCTTCACTGTAAATATTATTGTTAGTCAGTAAGTCAGCTTTTTTTCTGTCAAGTCTATTTATTTCCCTGAGTAAGTTCTCTTTTTTCTCACGGGCAACTATATTTTCCAAAGTATCAATACCTAAAGAAATATCAAATATCCTTGGAAGAGCATCTCTATATCTATCAATATCTTGCTTGTCAAAAAAAATCTTACTATTTAAAATTATATCATCCGATATGGTATTAAAAAGAAAGAAATAACGAAATGAAATTTTAGCACCAGACTTAATATTTCTGGAACCAAAAGGCATTCGTACTCTTTCATCTATAGAAAATTCTGCTTCAAGGATGGAGCGAAGATCGTTCTCGTTAATGTTTGAGTAAGGTATTAATGAATATTCGCCAAGACTGGAGAAAAAGTACTCTGTTGATACCCTATTTCCATGAGGACTTTTTCTTGCAAGGAAATAATTTTTATTGTTAATGTAAAATTTCAAGCCATACCAGTTAACATTATCATTGATCACATCATGTGGTATATCATGCTCACTTGCAAGAAAGCAATAATCAATAATTTTTATTATTGTCGATTTTCCTGTCTGGCTTTCTCCAGTGATAACATTGACTTTATTTCTCTCGAATTTTAATTCATTGATCTCATCTTTATGTGACCAAATAATTATAGAGTCTAATCCAAAGTTCACAGTTTTATCCTTAAATTTAAAAAAAGTTCTTCAGAATCATCGTTAAGCAGTTGAGATATTTTTTTAGAGGCAATGAATATTTTTTCTGCTCGCGTTCCAAATTCATTATCAATTTCTAATTTTTTTAAAAAAATCAAATTTTGATCAAATTTTGCGTATCCTAAATGAACCAAGTATTGGATTGAATTTAAAGAGAGTGGTAAAGAGTCCTCAAATCTTTCATTAAAGTTTGTAAATAAATTAGGGAATCCTGAAGTCAAGGCTGCACTGCTACGGTTTAGCGTTGATTTACTAGACATATATGACAGCGTTGGCGTGTGAGTAATCATAGGGATTACTAACAATGCTTTGGGTACGGATAAAACTTTTCGATAATTCAGCACAGATGCAATAGCTATTGATCCTATTCCGATATTGTTATATCCGTCCCATGAGAAGATATCTTCTATTTTATTTTCCAATCTCTATGCCATCCAATTAGTTTTTCATCGGAGAGTTTATATAATTCTCCATTGCTTAACTCTGTGCTAAGGTTATTTTCAATTAAGATGAATTCTTTTTGTCTAAGATCATACAATAGCGATTTGGCGTGAGAAACAATATGTTCTTCATTACAGTTTTCGCACCAGTGTTCAAATGCATTGAGCCATTTTTTTCTTACATCATTATGGAAATCAGAGATTTCGAAGGATACTAGTTCACCTTGTTGAATCCATTCATCCAGTAAGCGTGTAATCTTTAGTTTACTAGTAGTAAGCTCTAAAGCTTTCTCAGTATCACCAACTTTAAGTGCATTAATATCGATAAGTTGTTTTATAAATACTTGAGAATAAATATCAGTCGGGTATGAAAATGAAAAACTTCTATTAATAGATAAACGTTCTCTTGATGCAGCAAAAATGTTTCTATAGCGTTTATAAAATGAATCGAAGTCAATTACTATTTTACGGCCTTCTTTAACTGCTATAAAGTTATCAGTACTGATTGATGAGTCTAATTTTTGGAACACTAAATCTATTTTGGAGTCATCAATCATCTTTTCTTTTATAGATTTTTTTATCAACCCGATAACATCGATTTCGTCTAATTTAAAATTTACTTTCATTAGAAACGGTTTAAGCACGTCTTTTTCAAGTGCAAGAAGTGTATTAATATACGTTTTTATTTTAGAGTTTTCAGTTTTTTTATATAGACTTTTTATATACTCATGCAAAATTTCTAATTTAATTTCTGATGACTTGTAACTCTCAAATTTAATAAGGAGTGTATTCCTTAAACTTTCAGATTTATTTGTCACTAGATGAAACTCAGTTTTATTAATGAATGCTTTTTGCTCTGTTTTGTCACCTCTTCCATCAATCGGATCAGTTATTATTTTTACCCAATTATGTAATGTTTTCCAGAGATCTATGTCCAACTCTGTTAATGAAATAGGATTCCCAGATGCATCAGTCTGGACTGTATGCTTGAGTTGAAAGAGTATCTGGCTATCATTGTTTAACTCTGTATGTACGTCATCTTTTACTTCTAAACCAACAGATTGACCTGCTTTTATATTTAACAATCGATAGAGAAAGTAATAATATTGATAGCGAAATCCGATCTCCTTATCATCATCATTAGTTTTATCTGTGAAGCTCGTTTGGATTACCATATATACTTTTCCTTTGCATATGTCATATTTTTATGACTCGGTGGTTTCCATGCTTAACGGGTAGATATCTTTATATAAAACCACGTCAATGTTTTCTCTGCAAGATTTTTGGGATTTATGTTATGTTTCCGAAAGACATATGTACAGAGCATGAATATTCTTTTTTTCATAACCAATTGTTTTATATGTATATTGTTTTAAAGTTGGATGATACGACATCTACTAAAAAACAGAAAGTATAGAGAGAAGTTATAAGGCTAAAAATGATGAACCAATATACTAAGTTTGTGTGGAGTTCGTTCGTGATGGATAGCGGTTATTAATAAAATTATAGCCGGTTCCTTTAACGAGGTTTTTAAAATTTCGAGTTCAATATGTGACTTAGATGGAAATGTTCATGATAACTTCCCTTGAACCCATATTCTTGATGCAAGCGCTGATAAACTCACACCTTAAGCACAAAAAAATTTTAAACCTTTGTTAGTTAAGGCATGTTCATGACTAATGTTGTATGCCTAGATAACCATAAAGAACTAAGTTTTTCAAAACTGAATTCATTTTGCATTAAGTCAATTTAAGCCTGCAGATGCTAAGTGAATGCTTGCTGTATCTCATCTTAAGTCAAATTATCGTGCGATGAATTGATGGTTTCACAGGAAGTTTTGTGATTGACGATGCGGATTTCTCAGCTTAAATGTTTCTTGTTACGGGTGCTTTTTAGAGTGAAAGAAGGTTTCTTCTTGAGGAGTGAAGCTCAGGTCAAAGACCGACTATCATTGATTTATGCGGGCGTCGTCTGCTGTCTATTGCCTGCGCATTTCTTCCCTCATTTCAGAGATGATGAAAGTGAGACCCTCTTATGATTCAGATTGATACTTATGGCACGTTGGTTGCCGCCACACTGGTGCTTATTTTGGGGCGCAAATGCGTGCAGTCCGTCGACGTGCTGCGTAAATACACGATCCCTGAATCTGTGGTGGGCGGCTTGCTGGTGGCGTTATTGCTGCTGGCAATCAACCAGTTTACCGGCACAGATATAGACTTCGACATGTCTCTGAGAGAACCGCTGATGCTGGCGTTTTTCGCCACCATCGGGTTAAACGCCAATCTGGCCAGCCTTCGTTCCGGCGGGCGGACGCTGATCCTCCTCATCTGCGTCGTCACCGGCTTGCTGGTATTGCAGAATATAATCGGCATTGGCATGGCGACAATGCTGGGGCTGAACCCGCTGATGGGGCTTCTGACCGGGTCAATCACACTGACGGGCGGCCACGGTACAGGCGCGACCTGGAGTAAAGTCTTTGTCGAACAATATGGTTTCCGTAATGCCACGGAAGTGGCGATGGCGTGTGCGACATTCGGGCTGGTGCTGGGCGGTCTTCTGGGCGGGCCGATTGCACGTTTTCTGCTGAGCCGGTGCGCCGTTCCCGGCGGCGTCGCGGACGATACCGCGGATCCGATGTTATTTGAAAAACCGGGAGCCGCGCGCGAGATCACGCCGTTAATATTTGTGGAAACCATCGCGTTAATCGCGATTTGTCTGAGCGCGGGAAGGTTTGTATCAGACCTTATGCAAGGCTCCTCGCTTGAGGTGCCCACTTTCGTTTATGTTTTATTTATCGGCGTGATACTCAGCAACACGTTGTCCTGGTTAGGTTTTTATCGTGTTTTTGAACACGCTGTCTCGATTCTCGGGAATGTGAGTTTGTCTCTTTTTCTTGCGATGGCGCTGATGAGCCTGAAACTCTGGGAGATTGCTTCGCTGGCGTTACCGATTATGGCGATCATGCTTGTTCAGACCGTCACCATGGCGCTGTATGCTATTTTTATTACGTACCGAGTGATGGGTAAAAATTATGATGCGGTTGTTTTAGCGTCCGGACACTGTGGCCTCGGGCTGGGCGCGACGCCAACGGCGATCGCCAACATGCAGGCGGTCACGCAACGGTTCGGGCCTTCGCATCTGGCCTTTTTGGTTGTGCCGATGGTGGGCGCGTTCTTTATCGATATCGTTAATGTCATCGTGATTAAGTTATTTTTACTGCTGCCTATATATGCTTAGCGTTAAAAACAGATGAACAATGCTTTCGGCACCAAACAAAAAAAGCCACTTAATCAGTGGCTTTTGTCGTAATGGATGAGTCAGTTCAGCCGTATTTTTTGGCAAAATTCTCATCTGAATCGCATAAGTAAATAATGAACTCAATGAATGCGATTATTGACGGAATAAACGTCCAGCAGAAAATGAGGTATAAGAAACCTTGCCCGATTTTGCCTAAGTAAAACTTGTGGACGCCAAAGGCACCTAAAAAGAATGCTAATAAAGCCGCCGCAATTCTGCTTTTAGTCCCTTGCGTATTAATGCCTTGAGTGGCTCCGCAGTGAGGACATGCTTTAGCAGACTCGTGGATCTCCTTTCCGCATCCTCTACAAAAAACCATCGATCCCATTTCCTGTTCCTTTCCCTTATTTGTTGTTATTCGGGCTAATCTTACTCGTTCTTTACATTAAGAAAAAGAGAATGATGGGCGTTGATGGCGCAGAGAGTTCCCTTCAATTGATTTCAAATCGCCATTCTGATAATTAAAAAATGCCGCAAACCTTCCCGGCCTGCGGCATTTTCATTTCATCACTGCTGTCGTAATCCATCAGCCATAAGCCACTTTGTGGTTGATATGGTAGAAGGTCGCCGTTGCGGCCATAACGTGCTGATCTTCCTTGCCCGGTTTGTGCGATTCCACATTGGTGATGTGGTAGCCGACAGCACCGGCGTCTAACGCTTTTTTAACAAACGCGCTGTTGAGTTCTTCCATGGACGTAGCCCAGGAAACCGTGGTCACGCCGACGGCTTGCAGGGAGGCTATTTCACGATGCGATAATCCGGCGCGCACCAAAACAGGCTTAACAGCTTTTGGATAGAATATGGATAAAACATCATTTACTAAGCCTTTCATGGATTTACTCCTCACTAATACAGTCTCTATACCCGGATGATTCGGATATTCAGAATGTGCCGTAATAATCAGAGGTGATTGCGCACTTGAGATATTTATCCGGCACATTGCCAATAAACACCTTTTCATGTTGCGACCTTTAGCTTTAATTGCTAATTCATTGTTAAGCAAACTTCCGCCACAATTAACGCAATATTCAAAGAGGATATTTACAGTGGGTTACAGGTTCGGTGTTTTTGACATGAACAAATAAAAGGGCGCATTTCGCACCCTTAATCTTATTCCCTCGACCTGTTTTTAAATCCGGTTCGCCGCGCGCGGTGGTCGCTGCATCAGCTCATGGGTGGCAGGATGGTAATAGCGGCTCGGCCAGATGACGGACGGGGGAATACCCAGCGCCTGACCGATCAGGATTTCACCTTTGGGCCACGGTCTGGAAAGCGCATTTGAAAGCGTCGAGGAACTCAGACCGGCAGCGCGGGAAACGGCGGCAAGCGTGGTGCCTTTCTTGCGTAACGCGGCAATGATATCGGCCTGATGCCAGTCCTGATTAGTCATAACAGTTTGCTCCTGTGCTGGCTTGCGCAGTAAACGTGGTGCAGAAGGGCAGAAAAGTGGGGCTATGCGATAGTTTCATTAACATCTCCTTGTAGTAAGTACGACTACCACGAGAGCTGCGAAACTCTTTGGTGGTAGCTCAGACAAGGTTCGCAGTACCGGCCTACAAGGACACCGGCCAGCCCGAAGGCTGCCCCGTCTGAGCCACCATTGATGTTATCAGACAGCGTTAGCCGTACAAATAACAGATGAGCAAAGACATTGGCACTCAATGCATGGCATTAAGTACGTCCTTATAGAGTTAACCGAGCTGCGAAACCCGGCTGCGGATTTTGCCGCAGCGGGCGCACTATAGCGTAATACAAAGAAGTAAACCAACAGGCTTAATGCGAAATTGAGGTTTGCTTTCCAGAGAAATTTCAAGCGTTGCAGTGAGTTACATTTTGCACTTCCCATTGCAGAAAATGCGTTTGACGGTGAACAAACAAAACGGACGCACTTCCTGAATCTATGACGTCATGAGTGGATGTTTACTTTTCAATATAAAAGTAATGAAATTTTTTTTGGCTGTCGGTAAATAATATTATCGTCATAGCAGGCAGGGAGTTAGCGTATTTATGAATGAATAAAAATAGATTTTTATTTTATATTTCTGATGAGATAAGTCTCAAACGAAATTTATGACCTTCAAAGGGACTACGCTTAATGAGTCAATAAATCCGCCGCTGTAAAAAGGAAATATAATGTCTATTACAACCTTAAAAGAATTATTCATTCATGATTTATCTGATGTTTATAGTGCTGAACGTCAGATAACCAAGGCGCTGCCTAAAATGGCCCGTGCTGCCACAGACCCTAAACTGGTCGATGCTTTTAAAACACACCTTGAAGAAACGCAGGGACAGATTGAAAGATTAGATCAAGTCGTTGAGTCTTCTGATGAAATTCGCCTTAAACGTATGAAATGTCACGCGATGGAAGGGTTGGTTGAAGAAGCGCAGGAGCTGATTGATTCTGTTGAAAAAGGCGAAGTGCTGGACGCCGGCCTTATCGGCGCTGCCCAAAAAGTTGAGCATTATGAAATTGCGACTTACGGCACCCTAGCCGCGTTAGCAAAAAAGCTGGGATATTCTCAGGCTGCGAAATTACTTGAAGAAACATTGCAGGAAGAAAAAGACACCGATAAAAAATTAACGGTTATTGCGGGATCACAATCTGCAACCAAAACTGCAAAAAGTTAATTGCGCAGAAATTATTACGTAACGTCCCCGATAATGTTAGGAATAAACACTGAGCAAATCTAAAGCGCAGGAAAATTATATTGACTGGGTGCGTGACGCGCATGCAATGGAAAAACAAGCTGAAACCATGCTGACTAAAATGGCTGACCGGCTTGAACATTACCCGCTTTTACAGCGCCGCATTAAAGAGCATATTGTGGAAACGCAGGGCCAGCAGAAACTGGTTCAGGATGTGCTGGATCGCCTCGATACTTCCCATTCGGTGATCAAAGACGTTGCCGCGAAAGCCACGGCGATGGGACAGTCGCTGAGCGGAATGTTTGTCAGCGATGTAGTGGTGAAGGGCGGGATCAGCGGCTATGTGTTCGAGCATTTCGAAATTGCCTGTTACAGTGCCCTGATTGTTGCCGCCGAAGCCGTGGGTGACCTGCAAGGCGCGCAGACGTTTAAGACGATCAAAATTCAGGAAGAGCAAATGGCGAAATGGCTGGAGGAGAATCTTCCTGCGGTAACGAAGCGTTATCTCGCTCTGCTTGAAAACCCGGACGTCGATGCAAGTCGCTAGTTCCCGGCCTAAACCACGCACCAAATTCCGCATAAAAAAAGGGCGCTTTCGCGCCCTGTAACTCATTTCTTAAACGCCTCAGAATCCGATATTCACCCTTACCATGATCATCTGAGAACGGCTGCGCGCATCAAAAAGGGGTTAATTGCGCGATGGCGTCCGAAAGGTGAAAGCATTTTGAGTATTGAAATCTCATTATTTCTTTGGCCGGTATTTCTCCGGAAGCTCCGGCACGGGGCGGCGATCGTCGATCAGATGGCGGATTGTTAAAACCGGATGACGCCACAGCATTCGCGGGCCAGCCCAGCGCATGATTTGCTTCATCTCTTCGCGTTTTGCGGGCTGATAGCAGTGAACCGGGCACTGTTTGCAGGCCGGTTTCTCCTCGCCAAATACACATTTATCCAGCCGTTTATCGGCATAGGCATTCAGCGCCTGATAGTACGCGGCGTCTTCCTGTGCCTGCGGGCAGGCGCGCTGATAAAGGTAGATCATTTTGCGGATAGTGAGTTTTTCGCGGGTGATGCGTTTGCCGGACATAGACGTAACCTGAAAGTTAAGGTGTATTAATAATACCTGTTCAAGATTTCCCGCAGATGACCTGACTCAATAATTCGGTTCATGGATGCTTTCAGGAGAAAAGAAAGCCGCAGGCACGATACCTGCGGCAGAACGTTCAAAGGGTCAAATCAGAACGCGTAAGAAAGGCTGACGGAATAACTGCGCGGCTGGCCGTAAACGGCGTAATCGCTCAGCCATGAGTAATAGCTGCGGTCAAAGAGGTTATCGATGTTCGCCTGCACCGCGAGCTGACGCGTGACCTGATAACGGGTGAACAAATTAACCAGCGGAATGCTGCCCTGATATACGCGCACTGTGTTGCCTTCTGGCCCGGTGGCATCCTGGAAGGTACGGTTTTGCCAGTTCACGCCACCACCGACGGTGAGATCCGGCATCCACGGCAACTGATAGCGGCTGAACAGTTTGAGCTGCGTCTGCGGCATATTGCTGTTGAGACGTCCGCCGGTGTTGTCCCGCGCAACGTAGCGCGTGGCGCCGAAAGTCATTTGCAGGTTGTCAGTCACTGCGCCGTTAATCTCGAATTCAGCGCCTTTGCTGACCGTGCCCTGCGCGGCGTAGTAGGCCTGTTCGCTGGTGTCATTGACGAAGTTGTCACCGTCCGCTTCTGCGACATTATCCTGTTCGATGCGGAAAACGGCGAACGTGGCGGTCAGGCGGTCGTTCATCCAGCTGGATTTCAGGCCGGTTTCGTAGTTTTTCCCGGTGGCCGGTGCCAGATAATGGCCGTCGCGGGTGCGGTAGGTTTGCGGCTGGAAGATGGAAGTGTAACTGGCGTAAGCCGACCAGGTATCGTCGATGTCGTAAACCAGGCCGCCGTAAGGCGTGAGGTTATTTTTACTCATGTTGCCGCTGCTGCCGGCGGTGCTCCACTGCGTATAACGCGCGCCGATAATCAGTGAGAGCGGGTCGGCCAGCGAGAACCGGGTCGCCAGGTAGCCCGCTTTCTGGCGCACCACGTCGTCGGCGTTCAGATACCAGTCGTCCCATTCCGGTTCTGCGACGTCGCCGTTCCAGTTGTTGAAACTGCCCATGGTGTCGCTGTCGATCGGGCCGTTGGCGCTGTACGTCGAGTTGTGCTGACGGCTGTAACTGACGCCCGCGACCATTTCATGCTGGCGGCCAAAGAGCTGGAAAGGTCCGCTGGCGTAAGTATCCACCGAATCCAGTTTGCGCGTTCCGCGGTCTTTACTGCCGAATCCGGAAATCCCTTCGCCCGTTGTCGCGTCCGGGAAATCTTCGATATACAGCAGCTTGTCGTCGAATTTCTGTTCGCCGTGCGTGCCGTTGACGCGGAATGTCCAGCCGTTATCGAAATCATGTTTCACGTTGGCGTAGACTTTGCGCGATTGTGTGTTGTAGTGCGTCCAGTCTGCCGAAGTGTTGGTGCTGCGGTCGAAATGCGTGCGTGCGCCGTTGCTGTACCAGGTCGGCAGCCCGCCCCACGTCGGATTGCCGGTATTATTTTCCTGATAATCGTAGCCGAGCGACACCGTGGTGTTATCTGTCACGTCGGCATCGACCACGCCATAAATGAATTTTTTGGTTTTATGGTAACGGTCGAGCCAGCTGTCCTGATCCTGATAACCGGCCACGACGCGGCCGCGCACTGAGCCTTCTTCGTTGAGCGGGCCGGAAACGTCGAGCACGTAACGCTGTTTATTCCAGCTGCCGTAGCTGGCGCTGATATTGCCGGTGAATTCTTTGCTGTCCGCCTGTTTGCGCACCATATTGACGGACGCCGCCGGATTACCGGCACCGGTCATCAGCCCGGTCGCGCCGCGGACGACTTCGATACGGTCATAAATGGCGGTGTCTTCGGCGGCATCGCCAAAGTTCCAGGTATCGCTGACGGAAGAAGGAATGCCGTCGTAGGTGTAATTATTGATGTAAAAGCCGCGTGAGAAATAGGAAACACGTTCGCTGTCGATCACTTCCGTCGAGATGCCGGTGGTGTTATCCATCACGTCGCCCACCGATTGCAGGTTCTGATCCTGCATGCGCTGTTTGGTGATCACGCTGACGGACTGGGGCACGTCTCGCGGCGTCAGCAACATTTTTGTGCCCGCGCGCGTGGTTTTGACGTTGTAATCCTGTGACTCATCGGCGGTTCCGCCCGTTGTTCCTTCCACAACCATATTCTCATCGGCGGCGGGCGCAGCGGACGAGGTGCTGGTGGTGGCTGCGGCGTGAGCAGCGGAAGAAGCCGTCATGACCAGGATCGCCAGTGCCGACAATGAGGTTGAAAGCTTACTTTTGTTCTCCGGCGCAGACGTTTCCGCGCCGTAATCCCTGCCACTGAAAGACATAATGTATCCCGTAAAAACCACATTAATAGAAAGCGCCGCCGCTTCTTTTCATTGTCTTTAAACAGGATCATCTGACCGCAGCCATCAGCCTGAATCGCAAATTTTAAGAAGCGCACGCAATGAGAATGTGAATAGTAATCATTTGTGTTTTATCCGTCTCAAAATCTTTTGTCGTCGTAAAGTAACAAAATATGTTTGCGTCTTTCCGGCAGCATAAATCCCTGATTAAACGTAAACCGTTGCCATCTAAAATCGCCAAAGTCGTCATTGCGGCGCGGACACAGGCGACTGAAATAACTGACTAAACATTCTTCAACGCCTGCCGATAAACCGTGCAAAGGGCGATCATCCATTTTCCATGCGATGCTGACGCCTTCCTGTTGGATTACCGCTGTTATCAGAGGAATTGATATGGGATTTACCATCAAGAGCCGGTTGATTGGCATCGTGGGATTGTTGTGCGTTCTGCTGACTGTCGCCGCCGTCTGGGCCATTTTAGGGTTGCGCGCCGCCGATCAGCGGGCGATTTCGACCTACCGCACCGAGTTATTACCGTTACAGCATTCAGCAAAATTATACCGTCTGGCACAGATGCAATCGGCGACGCTGTTTGAATCGCTGCGCTACTGGACCGATCCGGCAGAAGTCGATCAGCGTGTCGCGCAGATTGATGCTTACGGCAGGCAAATTGCCACCGAGCGCAAGGCGTATGAAGCCACGTTTGCCGTGCCCGGCAGCGAAAAACTCCGCACCACTTTTCTCGATGACCCGAACGGTTATCAGGCCGCCATCAGCAATGCTGCAAAACTGGTCGCCGGAGGCAATCCGTCCGGTGCGCTGGTCATTATCGAAACGCGTCTGAAAAATGGCAGTCAGGCATTGCAGCAGGATATCGACGGACTGGATAACCTGATGCGAAACCATGCCGAAAACAATTACGCAACCAGTTCAGCGGCTTACGCCACGATGCGCAACAGCATGGCGGCGATCCTGGCCGTCGGTTTACTGGTCGCCGGGATTGCGGGCTGGTTACTGGTGCGTTCGATTACCGGCGCAGTACGTCGCGCACGTCGTCTGGCTGAATCCATTTCCGAAGGCGGCCTGAATCACCGTCTGGGCGCAATCCCGAAAGATGAAATGGGCGAACTGATGCAGGCGCTGGCGAAAATGGACGCTCGTCTCAGCGGCATTGTGCGCGAAGTCGGGGAAAGCGCGCTGGCGCTGAGCAGCGCAGCCGGGCAAATGGCCGACGGTAACAATGATTTGTCCTCGCGCACGCACGCGCAGGCCAGCTCGCTTGAACAAACGGCGGCGAGCATGGAACAGATGACCGCCACGGTGAAATTCAACGCCGACAATGCCGCGCAGGCCAGCGAACTGGCGCAGACCGTCCGCAAACAGGCGCAGCAGAGCAGCGGAATTCTGGACGATGCGGTGAACGCAATGCGCGACATCGAAGAATCCAGCAATAAAATTGCCGATATCAACCGTGTAATCGACGAAATTGCTTTCCAGACTAACCTGCTGGCGCTGAATGCGGCGGTGGAAGCCGCGCGGGCTGGCGAACAGGGGCGCGGTTTTGCGGTGGTCGCCTCAGAAGTGCGTCAGCTGGCACAACGTTCTGCCACGGCGGCGCAGGAAATCAAAACCCTGATCCAGACCAGCGTCAGCAAAGTCGATGCGGGCAGCAAACTGGTGCTGCGTTCCGGCGAAACGCTTCAGGAAATCAACGGCGGCATGGCGAAAATGGTGGAATACGTGGCTGACATCGCCGTCGCCAGCCGTCAGCAGTCCAGCGGTATCGATCAGGTCAATGTCGCCATCGTGCAGATGGACAGCGCGACGCAGCAAAATGCGGCGCTGGTGGAAGAGGCCAGCGCGGCCAGCCATACCGTGAACGAACACGCGGCGCGGCTGGTTGAGAAAATGTCGTTCTTCCATCTTCGTCCGTCAGCACAGCTTGCGCCAGGTGCCGTGGAAGGCGTGCTGGAACCGCTGCCTGCGCTGAATTCGCCGGAAACAGCGCCCCGTCAACCGCGTCTGGCGAATGCCTGAGCCGAAAAGGAGCACGAACATGTCAGGTCTCATGCCGGGTCTTTTTCAGCGACGGATCCTCAGTATTTTGCTGCCGCTGGCCTTTTGCGCCAGCGCGCAGGCGCAAACCGTGGTCAAAATTGCCACCATCGCCAACGGTGACATGACAATCATGCAGCAGATGTCCGGTGAGTTTGAGAAATCACACCCGGACATCAGACTTGAATGGCACGTCATGGACGACGGCGAGCTGCGCAAACAGGTGCTCAGCGACATGAACAGCGGGCAGGCGAATTTCGATGTGATCACCGTCGGCACGTATGAAGCGCCGCTGTGGGGCAAAAAAGGCTGGCTGCAACCGCTCAACAATTTGCCCGCTGATTACAATGTTGATGATTTGCTCAAACCCATCCGCAGCGCGCTTTCCTGGCAGGGCACGCTGTACGCCTTGCCGTTTTACGGCGAAAGCAGCATGACGTATTACCGCAAAGATCTGTTCGCGAAAAAAAATCTGACCATGCCGAAAAATCCGAGCTGGGATGAAGTGAAAGCGTTTGCGGCGCAGTTGACTGATAAATCACAAGGCGTTTACGGCCTGTGCCTGCGCGGGCTGGCGGGGTGGGGCGACAACGTGGCATTTATCACCACGATGGCCAATGCCTATGGCGCGGAATGGTTTGATGAAAACTGGCATCCGCGTCTCGACAGCGACGAGTGGCGTTCGGTGCTCACCGATTACGTGCAGATGATGCATGATTACGGCCCGCCGGATGCGAAATCCAACAGCTTTGGTCAGAACCTGAGACTGTTTGCGCAGGGCAAATGCGCGATGTGGATCGACAGCACCGTCGCCGCCGGAATGGTGATTAACCCGCAGATTTCGCCTGTCGCCGACAGCGCCGGTTTTGCACCCGCGCCGACGGCACTTTCCAGCAACGGTTCGCACTGGCTTTGGGCATGGGCGCTGGCCGTTCCGCAGCGCGCCAGCCACAAAGACGAAGCGCAGCAATTTATCACCTGGGCCACGTCGCAGGCGTATATTCAGGACGTCGCGAAAACCGTGGGCTGGGGCGCTATTCCACCGGGCAGCCGCTATTCTTCTTACGCGCAGGTGAAATACCAGAAACTCGCGCCTTACGCAGACGGTGTAAAACAGGCGGTGGAAACCGCGACGCCGGAACAGCCGACGTTATATCCCGTGCCGTATCAGGGCGTGCAGTACGTGAGTATTCCGGGCTTTGATCAGATGGGGGATGCGGTCGGGCGGAATATTTCGGATTTGCTGGAAGGCAAGAAAACGCTGGATGAAACGCTGAGCGCCAATCAGCAGGTGGTCACCACAATTTACGCGGCGACGTCGCAGGGAAATTAAATGCAAAGAATCACAGGATGATGAAATCCTGTGATTCTTGTTTTAACCACCGGCTTCAGTGATTACTTGCGGTCAGTCCAGACCGTCTGCACGTTGCAGAATTCACGCAGGCCGAAGTGCGACAACTCGCGGCCATAGCCACTTTTCTTCACGCCGCCAAACGCCACGCGCGGATCCGATGCGCTGTATCCGTTGATGAACACGCCGCCGGTTTCCAGTTCTGCGGTCATCTGCTTTGCACGTTCTGCATCAGCGGTGAAAATCGTGGCGCTCAGGCCAAAATCGCTGTCATTGGCCAGCTCGACCGCGTGGTCTGCGTCACGGGCAACCGTAATCGCTGCGACCGGCCCGAACAGTTCCTGACGAAATGCCGTCATTTCCGGTGTAACGTTGCCGAGAATAGTCGGTGCGTAGAAGTTACCGTTTCCGGCAATTTTCTCACCGCCCAGCAGCAACGTCGCGCCTTCGGACAGGCTGTCCTGAACCTGTTGATCCAGCTCATCGCGTAAATCGAAACGGGCCATCGGGCCGATATAAGTGTCGTCATCCAGCGGATTTCCTACGACCAGCGCCTGGGTAGCCGCCACAAATTTCGCAGTAAACGTGTCGACAACGCCTTCTTCAATGATCAGACGTTTTGCTGCGGCGCAAACCTGCCCGGTGTTCTGATAACGTCCGGCGACGGCGGCTTTCACCGCTTCGTCGAGACTGGCATCGTTCAGAACGATAAACGGATCAGACCCGCCAAGTTCCAGCACGCATTTTTTAACCTGTTTGCCTGCCAGTTCCGCAATCGCCGCACCGGCACGCACGCTGCCGGTGACCGTTACCGCCACCACGCGCGGATCGGCAATCAATGTGGCAACGGCCGGTGTGCCGACATTGATCACGCCAAACGCACCCGCCGGGAAACCGGCTTTCAGCACGGCCTGTTTCACCCGATATGTGGTGCCCATGACGCTCGGCGCAGGTTTGAGCAGGAACGTATTCCCCGCCAGCAAGGCCGGAACCGCGCCGCGCAGGATCTGCCAGACCGGGAAGTTCCACGGCATAATCGCCAGAATCATGCCGGAAGGGCGGTAATGAATGTGCGCCTCGCCGTTATCGACAAGAGTCGGTTCCGGTGCCAGCATCGCCGGGCCATTTTCGGCATACCATTCGCACAAACCGGCGGATTTCTCCACTTCGGCGCGCGCCTGTTTCACCGGTTTACCCATCTCAAGAGAAATACTGCGGGCGATGTCTTCGCTGGCCTCGCGCAGTGCGGCTGCCAGGCGGATCAGAAGGGCCGCGCGTTCATTGACGTCTGTTTTGCGCCACTGTTTAAATGCAGAAAAGCCCTGCGCAACGGCGGCTTCAAGTGCCAGATCGGTGTCGTACGCATAATCTGCGATGCGTTCGCCGTTAAACGGATTGACTGAGATTGCATGTGTGTTCGAATTTGCTGTCGTCATTTCGGTGTCCTCGTTAAGCCAGTGCGTTAAGAATAGAGGCTTGCACGACTTAATAAAAATGAATAAAAATAAGCAAACCGTTCACTTTTTGAGAAAGCCTATGAACCTGTCCCAGCTTGAGATGTTCCGCGCCGTGGCTGAAACCGGCAGTATCAGCGCCGCCGCGCACCGCGTTCACCGCGTGCCGTCGAACCTGACGACGCGCATCAAACAGCTTGAATCAGAACTGGGCGTGGAGCTGTTTATCCGCGAAAACCAGCGCTTGCGGCTTTCTCCTGCGGGCAGGAATTTTCTCAGTTACAACAACCGCATTCTGGATTTAGTCGAAGAAGCGCGCGTGTCGGTGTCCGGCACTGAGCCGCAGGGAATTTTCTCGCTCGGCGCGCTGGAGAGCACGGCGGCGGTGCGCATCCCGGCATTACTGGCGCGCTATCATCAGGAATTTGGCAAAGTTGAACTGGCGCTGAGCACCGGTCCTTCCGGCGAACTGCTGGATAAACTGGTGGAAGGCGAGCTGGAAGCGACGTTTGTCGACGGGCCGGTTTTGCATCCGGTACTCGACGGGATCCCGGTTTATCAGGAAGAAATGGTGATTGTGGCACCGCTCAATCACGCGGCGGTGACGCGGGGGAAAGAGGTTAACGGCGAAATTATCTATGCGTTTCGCTCGAACTGTTCCTATCGCCGGCATTTCGAAAGCTGGTTTGCCGATGATGGTGCCGCACCGGGAAAAATCTACGAGATGGAGTCATATCACGGAATGCTGGCGTGTGTGATTGCGGGCGGCGGCCTGGCGCTGATGCCGCGCAGTATGCTGGAAAGTATGCCAGGCAGCACGACGGTCAGCGCCTGGCCGCTGGCAGATAACTACCGCTTTCTGACGACGTGGCTAATCTGGCGCCGGGGAACGCTGACGCGCAATCTGTCGGAATTCGTCGGGATGGCGAAAGTCGCTGCGGTCAGCCTTCAACCGTCTGTAAAATAACCTGCCAGTCGAGCGCCAGCTTGAGTAACACGCAGGCGGCGCAGACAAAAAAAATGGTTTTGAACATAATATGAGGGAAATCCTGTTTGTGACCGAAGTCACAGTCTAAGGCGAAAATTGTTAAATCGCGCCATATTTCTTGTGCAGGAAATGCGTTCAGGCGGGGAAAAATCGGATAATTCTATCAAAACGCTATTTTCCCCGTGGCGGTTCGCACGAAAAGAAAAGAACTTGTGTCAATCGTACATAATAGCAACATCGGTTATTCACGCTGCGATACTATTAAGAAGATGCCTAAATTTAGGTTAATAATTCGCAACCTATTTCAAGAGGCTAAAGCGGAAAGTGGATAATTTTATTTATTCTCAGACAGCAAGCCCTTATAAAAATAGCGTATTAACATTCAATGAAACTAAACGGCAGGCAAAGGAATTGTGTAATCGGTTGTAATATTATCCTGACGCAATTGATATCATTATTTGTTTGTGTAGAATCAGTGTCACTAATTTAATGATACCCCCTAAAGTGAGCACATCATGGACAACGCGTTAAACGTTTTGAATAATATCCGTACACTTCGGGCTCAGGCTCGCGAAACCCCATTAAGCACTCTGGAAGAAATTCTGGAAAAACTGACCGCTATTGTTGAAGAATCCCGCGAGAACGTGAAAGCACGCAGCGCGCAACAACAAGAACGTGATGAGAAATTGCTGAAATACCGCGAAATGCTGGCAAATGACGGCATCGCAATTGATGACCTGCTGGGCCATCAGGCGGCGAAAGAAACCACCAAAGCAAAACGTAAGCCGCGCCCTGCGCTGTATGAGTACACCGACACTGACGGTTCCAAAAAAACCTGGACCGGCCAGGGTCGTACTCCTTCAGCTATCAAAGCCGCTCTGGATAAAGGCGCTGCGCTGGAAAGCTTCCTGATCGCGCGTTAATTAAATCGTGATGTGTTGGGGCGTTACCTGTCAGGTTATGAACCGGGCAGGTAGCGTTATCCAACTTCTCAGCTTTTTAATCTCTTATTCATTTACTGCAAAGGCTGTTAATTTTTCTTTCCACGGATCCTTTCCTCCGGCGCGTTAACCGCCGTCTTAATGTAAGCTTAAGTCTCAACAAGTAAGGTAACGGTAACTTTGTTTACCGGAACTTCTATGCGTACCCGATATTCTTATCCGCAAATTGTGCTGCACTGGCTGGTGTTTGTTTTGGTCGTTCTGACCTATACCACGATGGATATAAAAGACGCGTTCGCCAAAGGTTCACTGGTACGAGAACTATTAACGCTTACGCATTACAGCCTGGGATTTTGCGTATTATTTCTGATGTGCGTACGCCTTTTTGTTCGCGCGATGTACGTCACACCCGCCATTAAACCCGCTCCGCCGCGCTGGCAACATTGTTTGTCGGCCATCACGCATGGCTTTGTTTATCTGATGTTTATTGGTTTACCGGTTCTGGGCATTTTGTCGCAATATTTTGGCGGCCATGACTGGACGATGTTTAACATCAGAATGCCTAAAAGCTATCTGGCCGATCTGCCATTACAAAAACAGTTAAAAACCCTGCACGAATGGCTGGCGAATGCCGGATATTATCTGATCGGATTGCACGCTTTCGCTGCCCTCTGGCACCATTACCGCCGCCGCGATAATACGTTGATACGTATGTTGCCGGGGGAGAATTAGCGGGCAATAAAAAAGAGAATCCGAAAGAATAAAATTTCCCGCGGTGGATTTTGTACTGGATATCACGTCAGGCGGTTTATTGAAATAACCTGTTTTATTTATACAAGTGACTGAATTTATGGCTCAACTTAACTCAAATTAAAGCCATGAAAGATATGCCAGAAAAATGAGTTCGTGCGATTTGTAGCCGGGTGCGTGAATTTGAGTTGATCACCTCCCCGCAGGTCGCCTGTTTGGTGTCAGGCCGCAAACCGAAGCACCACAAAATTCCCGCCTTTTGGCGGGTTTTTTGTTTTTATCGTTTGAAGCTTCTCTGGCCTTCAGATTTGACAGATTCAGACATTATTCGCGGTTCTTCTGATACACACACAAATGCGTATACGCTGCCTGTAAAAGCGGAATGCTGATCCCCACACGCGTTGCGCGTTCGACTAAATCACCAATAATCTGGTCGGCTTCGATAGGATATCCCTGCGTCATATCGCGATACATCGACGACGTTTGCGGCGAATTTTTGTCGGTCACCGCTTCCCTGACTTTTGCCACCGCCGCCGCGCGTTCCGCGTAGCCAAAGGCTTTCATGGTCGTTAATGCTTCGCTCACGATGGCCTGCGCGAACTCCGTTCCGCCCGGCGCAGAGGCGACCTGACCGATGTTGCCGCGCATGGTGCATGTGATGGCGCCGAAGCTTGAAAGCAGCAGCCACTTCTCCCACAAATCGCTGATGATGGTTTCTGAAAGGATGGCATCGATACCCGCGCTCTGAAATGCCTGATCGACTTTGAGAATGCGTTCGGTTTTCTCGCCGGAGAGCTCGCCATAGATAATCTGGTGCAGTGGTGTCATCTGGTGGATATGGCCGTCGGCATCCAGCGTGGCGTTGATTTTGCACAGTCCGCCGATCAGCGCGTGTTCACCAAACCGCTGGCTGAGCGTTTCCATATGCTTCATACCATTGAGCACCGGCATGACCAGCGTATTTTCGCCCACGACCGGTGCGATATCCTTGATGGCTGCTTCCAGCCCGAAACTTTTCACCGTCAGCAGAATCAGATCATAAGGGCCGGTCAGCTGAGAAGCTTGTACCACGGCGGGTTGCAGGTGAAAATCACCGTGCGGGCTGTGAACTGTCAGTCCGTCTTTCTCCACCGCCAGCGCGCGCTTCTCGCGCAGTAAAAACGTCACGTCCTGCCCGGCCTGAGCCAGTCGCGCACCAAAATATCCGCCCGTCGCACCCGCGCCTACCACTAAAATCCGCATATGTTTTCCCCATTGTTTCAAGACATTCAGAAACCAAGCTGTGGGTTTAAACTACGGGAGTCATAGCCTTTTAATCAAGAGGCGGCGGCACAAAGGATTCAGTGGCTGGAGAGAAAAGAAGAATTTTTGATGATTTTGTCGCGTGATACTATTACGCATCACTATTTCTAAAAGGAGCACTGAATGGCAGGTTATCAGCCACCGTACAGTATTACGCCTGCCATTCTGAACCGGGTCGTTGAGGTTGGGGAATTACTCGGGCGCTGGGCCGCGCATGCGGAACAATCATCGGTGCTGCTGCGAAAAGAAAACCGCATCCGGACCATTCAGGCTTCACTGGCGATTGAACATAACAGCCTGTCCACCCAACAGGTGACGGCTATTATGGAAGGCAAGCGCGTGCTCGCGCCGCAAAAAGATATTCAGGAAGTTCGTAACGCGATCCTGACTTACGAACAGCTACCCATGTGGAAAAGCTATGTTCTCGACGATGTCCTGAAAGCTCACCGGCTGATGATGACCGGCCTGGTGGATGCACCGGGCCACCTGCGTAGTGGTGATGTCGGGGTTTATCGCGATAATCAGCTGATTCATATGGCGCCGCCGGTCGGGCAGCTTCCGCGCCTGATGGCCGATTTGCTGAACTGGCTGAAGGAAACCGAGATTCATCCGCTGATAGCCAGCTGTATTTTTCATTACGAATTTGAATTCATCCATCCGTTTGCGGACGGCAACGGAAGAATGGGGCGGTTGTGGCAAACGCTGATCCTGAGCCAGTGGCGTCCTGAACTCGCCTGGCTGCCGGTTGAAACCCTGATCCATAATCAGCAACAGGATTATTACCGCGTATTGGGTGAATGCGATCGCGCCAGTGACTGCACGGCATTTATTGCATTTATGCTGGAAAAACTGGTTGAAGCATTACGCGAAGGCATTGAAACCCAACTCTCTCCCCACAATCCCCGCCCGTAAGCGGGAATTGCAGGCCAGACGCTATTTCCCCCGCGCTGCCATAATCCTCCGGTAGAGCACCGGCAGCGAAATCACTACAATCAGCATCGCGCCGACGATGACTGACATCACGATCCCCGGCACGTTGAGCAGGCTGAGGCCGAAGGTCAGCAGGCCCATCAGGAAGGCGGCAATAATGACGCCGGTCATGCTGCCTGAACCGCCCAGCACGCTGACGCCGCCGAGCACCGCCATCGTAATCACGCTCAGTTCCCAGCCAAGCGCCAGCGTCGGGCGCGTACTGCCGAGCCGTGACGTCAGCAGAACCGCCGCCAGCCCGGACATCACGCCGACCAGCACAAACAGCGTCAGGTTGTGGCGCTTCACGTTAATGCCGGAATACCAGGCCGCCACCGGATTATTGCCGATGGCGTAGGTACGGCGTCCAAAGTTGGTTTTGTGTAGCAGGAAGTAAAAGACGGCACCCAAAACCAGAAATAACGCGAACTCAAACGACAGCGGCCCCCAGACATAACCCTGCCCGAACCACGCAAAGCTGGCCGGATATTTATTCAGTGACTGATCGCCGAGCAGCACATACGTGATGCCACGGAACAAGCTCATGGTCCCGATGGTGATCACAATCGATGAGAGATTCAGGCGTGTCACCAGCAGCCCGTTAATCAGCCCGCACAATAATCCCACGCTCAGCCCGACGCCCACCAGCGCCGGTGTCGGCAGCCCGGCCTGCGCACAGAATCCCATTATGGTGGAACTCAGCGCCATCGTTGAGGCGACGGATAAATCGATTTCACGGGCGATAATCAGCATCGCCATTGGCAGGACAATAATGGCCTTTTCCGTGAAATTGAACGTGGCGTCCGACAGATTCCAGATATTGAGGAAGTACGGCGAGGCGAGGGCGTTCACCACGAACACCAGCAGCGTCACCCCCAGCAAAAAAACCTCCCAGCACATCAGGCGGCGGAAGAAAGGTGTCACGGCCATCGGCGCACTTTCCCGTGCAGGTGTGCGCGAAGTTAAGGTCTTATTCATGATCTGGCCTCTGATTCAGGTCCTGATGCGTGGACGGAAGGAGAATGGCGTAAAATCAGTCTTCCTTTACGTTTATTGCCGCGTTCGTTGAGGATCACCGCGATAACAATCACCGCGCCAGAAATGGCCATCTGCCAGAACGGCGACACTTCAATCACTGGCAGGGCGTTATTGATGACGCCGAGGAACAGCGCGCCGAGCAGGCAGCCGACCACTGAACCGATGCCGCCCATGGTGCTGATCCCGCCGATGACGCAGGCGGCGACAATCTGTAATTCAAAGCCGTTAGCGACGTCCACGTAGGCGACGGCAAAACGTGAAATCCACAGATATCCGCAGAAACCCGCCAGCGCGCCGGAAAGGCAGAAGCTGATGAACTGCATTTTGCCCGCGTTGATGCCGGTGTAATACGCCGCCGTGGCATTGCCGCCTGCGGTATACAACGCGCGGCCTGTGCGGCTGTAGCGCAGGAAATACGCCACCAGAATCAGCGCGACAATCGCGCACCAGCCGAGCAGCGGCAGTCCAAGAAACGGTGCGCGCGGCAGGCTGAGGAAATCCGGGCTCATCTGATGGGCGTTAATCCAGCCGCCGTTCGAGAGCAGGAAAATAATCCCGCGATAAATACTCATGGTGCCCAGCGTCACCACAATCGGCGGAATCCCCACTTTCCACACCAGCAGGCCATTAATCGCGCCCATGATCAGGCCGAGAACCGTCGCCAGCACGACCAGCGACCACACCGGAATGTCAGGGTGATGGAAGTTGATCAGCGCAACAATCATGCCGGTGAGCGCCAGATTAGCGGCCATCGACAAATCAATGCCTTTGGTCAGCAGCACCATCATCTGACCGAGTGCAAGAATGATCAGAATCGAGGTGTCGTTGAACATCTCCAGCAGGTTTCCGGCGCCGATAAATTCAGGTGAGCGTGCGCCGACGCCGAGCACCATCAGGACAATCACCACCGCCAGCAACAGCTCACGGTACTTGAGTAAATTCTTGATCATGCCGCCTCCTCGCCCGCGCCGCTGGCGGCACTGACAATCATTTCGGCGGTCGCGTCACCCGCGTTGAATTCCGCCACCATCAGCCCTTCGTGCATCACAATAATCCTGTCCGCCATGCCCATAACTTCCGGCAATTCGGAAGACACCATAATCACCGCCAGCCCGCGTCCGACCAGCTCGGACATAAACTGGTGCACCGCTGCTTTCGAACCGATATCAATCCCTTTGGTCGGTTCATCGAGAATGATGATGTCCGGCTGCGTCGCCAGCCATTTTGCGATCACCACTTTTTGCTGATTACCGCCGGAGAGCGTGCCCACCGGCTGTTTCCAGCTCGAGGCTTTCACCTGCAACCGGCGCGCATAATCGTCGGCCAGCGCCCACTCTTTTTTATCATTGAGCACGCCGCGCGGATTGAGCTGGCTGAGCTGCGGCAGGCTGATGTTCTGGCTGATCGGCAAATCGATAATCGCGCCTTGTTTCTGGCGCTCTTCCGGCACGTACACAATGCCCGCGCGGATAGCCTGAGAAGGGCGGGTGAAATGATGTTCTTTGCCATGGATCAGAATCTTGCCGCCGCCCGGTTGTGTCACGCCAAACAGCGCCTGCATCAGCTCGGTTCGTCCCGCGCCAACCAGCCCGTAGAACCCGAGAATTTCGCCCTTGCGCAGTGAGAAACTGATGCCCGCAAATTCGGTCGGATGGCTGAGATTCTGCACCTGTAACACCGTTTCACCCGGTTCGCAGTTCACTTTCGGATACGCCTGGCTGACTTCGCGCCCGACCATCATCGTCACCATCTGCGGCTCGCTGATATCACAGATTTTGCCGGAGCCGACATAACTGCCGTCGCGCAGCACCGTGTAGTAATCGGAAATCGCGAAAATTTCGTCGAACTTGTGCGAGATAAACAGGATGGCTTTTCCTTCGTGTTTAAGGCGTTCGACAATCTGATAAAACTCCACGATTTCATGCTGCGACAGCGCCGCCGTCGGTTCGTCGAGGATCACCACCTGGGCATCAAACGACAGCGCGCGGGCAATCGCCACCATATGGCGCTGCGCGATGCTCAGCTCTTTCAAAATGGCATGCGGATCGATGTTCACTTCCAGACGCGTCAGAATATCGCGCGCCTGCTGATGCATCGCCGGCCAGTTCAGCCGCTTAAAAATCCCGCCGTAAACGTAGTGGCCGACGAAGATATTTTCGGTCACGGAAAGTTCGTCAAACAGCACGGTTTCCTGATGGATGGCGGTAATACCGACTTTATGCGCGGATTCCGGATTGGGCAGTTTTATCGGAATCGCTTTATAACGCAGCTCGCCTTCTTCCGGCTGATAAATGCCGGTCATGACTTTCACCAGCGTGGATTTACCCGCGCCGTTTTCGCCAATCAGGGCCGTCACTTTTCCCGGATACAAATCCACATGCACGTTATTCAGCGCCCTGACACCCGGAAAGACCTTGCTGATGCCCTGTAATGACAAAAGCGGAGTCGTGGAATCTGTCATTTCGTTTCCCCTGTCTGGCTAAGCACAACAAAACGGCTCACCGCAAAACGATGAGCCGCCGTCAGGATCAGAATATTTTCGAGAATTTGTCGATGTTGCTGGCGTCGTAAACAAACGGTTCAGCCATCGCGCCGCTGCCGTCCGCGTCCAGTTTCACTTTACCTAAACGCCCCATGCTGGCTTCGGTTTTGGTGGCGGTGCCTTTGACCAGATCGTCGGCCAGATAGGTTGCCGCGTAGCCAAGATCAATCGGGTTCCAGATGGCAAAACTCTTGGTCGCGCCGGATTTCACCGCGCCCGCCATTTCAGACGGCAGACCGAGGCCGGTGACGTAAACTTTGCCGATTTTGCCCTGATCTTTCACCGCCTGTGCGGCGGCCACAATCCCGACCGAAGACGGGGAAATAATGACTTTCAGATCCGGGTAAGATTTCAATAAGCCGATAGTTTCGCGATAACTTTTATCTGACAGATCATCGCCATATGCCACAGTCACCAGATTGACGGAAGGGTACTTTGGCAGCACCTTTTTCATCTCGGCAATCCACAGATTCTGGTTGGTCGAGGTCGGTGTGGCGCTCAGTATCGCGACATCCCCTTTTTCGACATTCAGCGCTTTCAGTGCATCGGCGGCCAGTTTGACGTTGGTTTCGCCAATCAGCGCATTGTTGGACGGATTCAGGTGGATCTGACGGCCCTCTTTGGCGACGCCGGAATCCCAGGACACCACTTTAATGCCGCGCTGCATGGCTTTTTTCAGCACCGGCACCAGCGCGTCCGGGTCATTGGCGGAAACCGCAATCGCATCAACGCCCTGTGCAATCAGGCCGTTCAGCACTTCAATCTGCGCTTCGGCGGTGGTAGTGGTCGGGCCGGTGTAAATCACTTTCACATCGCCCAGCTCTTTCGCTGCCTGCTGCGCGCCAACGTTTGCCGCTTCAAAGAAACCGTTGCCCAGTGACTTTGCCACCAGCGCAATTTTCACTTCTGCCGTTGCCGCGCCTGCCAGCAGGATGCTGCTCGCGATCAGGGTGAGGCTCAGTACGTGTTTTAATTTCATTGTTTGTACTCCGTATAAGTCTGCATAAAGTTTAACGACCAAAAATTGCCGACGCGCCAGGCGCATGATCACGACTCTAGGAGGTTGCTGAGGATCTGACCTTTCCGCGAGTGCCAGTTCTGCGCTAACTATGGCAAAGCTGCAAAGGTTTAAGAGAACAACCTCACAAATTGATAACAATCTTGTGCAGACCCACGGAAATGCCCCGAAAAAAACCGATTTCGTGCCGGGAAAAACCGCACTGAAAGAGGGCGTAAACCTGCGTCATACGCCGGATTGCGCAAGATTGTGCCGGGAAAGAAAGGTTTTGTTCAAAAGCGGCTGGCAGATCACAATTTCAGCCCGATGGCGGCGTCAGTGACGACTAAGATATTACGATAATGTTAATAAGGAGTCGGAAATGACCGTGTTACGCAGTAGTGATTATTTCCCTTCAGGAAATTTCCCGGTCGCCATTGAACCCCGTTTCCCGCAGGAAACTTTTCCTGAGCATCATCACCAGGATTTCAACGAAATTGTGCTGGTCGAACAGGGCACCGGGACGCACGTTTTTAATGACCATCCGCTGATCCTCAGCGCAGGCAGCGTCTGCTTTGTGCGCCACTGCGACCACCATCTTTACGAAGATACCGACAATCTGCATCTGACCAACGTCCTGTACCGTGGCCCGAATGCGTTTCGTTTCCTCAACGGCGTCAGCGATTTATTGCCGCAGGAAGTGGATGGCATTTATCCGGCACACTGGCGCATCAGCCCGAATCAGGTGACGCAGGCCAAAACGCTCATCGACCTGCTGGCGCGCAAAACCGTCAGCCAGACGCCGGAATCGCAGGCTCAGCATGAGCTGTATTTTATGCAGCTTTTATTGCTGCTGCGTCAGGGCAGCCGTGATGTTGGTTATCGCGGGCAGGGGGGCGACCTGAATAATCTGCTGGACTGGATGAACGAGCATTATGACGAAGAGATCAACTGGCCGGTGCTGGCGGAACAATTCTCCATGTCCCTGCGCACGCTGCATCGCCAGATGAAACAGCAAACCGGCTGCACGCCGCTCAATTACCTCAACCGGCTGCGCCTGCTCAATGCGCGCAACATGCTGCGTTTCAGCGACAGCTCGATCACGGACATCGCCCATCAGTGCGGTTTCTGCGACAGCAATTATTTCTCAACTCTCTTTAAGCGCGAATTTGGGTATGCGCCGCGCAGCATCAGGCAGTGATCTCCGCTCTTCTTAATAACCCCCTCTGATTTGCAAAAATGTTATGTCGGGCAGACCGACCATGACATTTTTGCCATTTCTCAAAACGAACTGGCAATCACGGAAAGGTAAAAACGTCACGGATAGAACAGGCTGTTAGAACTTTACAAAAAAGAGCTTATTTTTTAACAACTCGTTCATCATCCCTCTATCCGTTCTTTGGAGATTTCTGACATGGGCACAGTTCAAAAACGTATGTACATCAACGGCGAATTCGTTGAAAACACCGGCGGTAAATGGATTGACGTGGTCAATCCGGCGACAGAACAGGTGATTTCGCAGATCCCGGAAGGCTCTGCGGAAGATGCGAAAAAAGCCATTGATGCTGCCGAAGCCGCGCAGCCTGGTTGGGAAGCCTTGCCTGCGGTGGAACGTGGCGTGTGGCTGCATAAAATCGCCGCCGGGATCCGCGAACGTGAAGCCGAACTGACCGAAACCATTATTGCGGAAGGCGGCAAAACCTTCGGCCTGGCGCAAACCGAAGTGCTGTTTACCGCCGATTATCTCGATTACATGGCCGAATGGGCGCGCCGTTACGAAGGCGAAATCATTCAGAGTGACCGGCCAAACGAAAACATCTTTGTGTTCCGCAAAGCCATCGGCGTGACCACCGGCATTCTGCCGTGGAACTTCCCGTTCTTCCTGATTGCGCGCAAAGCCGCACCGGCGCTGATCACCGGCAATACCATCGTGATTAAACCGAGTGAAATCACGCCGAATAACGCGGTGATTTTCGCTGAAATCATCCACAAAATCGGCCTGCCAAAAGGCGTGCTGAACATTGTGACCGGCTACGGGCCAACCGTCGGACAGGAACTGGCTGCCAACCCGAAAGTTGGGATGGTCAGCCTGACCGGCAGCGTCGCCGCCGGTATCGCCACCATGACCGCCGCCGCGCAGAACGTGACGAAAGTGTCGCTGGAGCTGGGCGGTAAAGCCCCGGCCATCGTGATGGACGACGCGGATTTGGATCTGGCCGTTAAAGCCATCGTCAGTTCACGCGTGATCAATACCGGGCAGGTGTGTAACTGTGCGGAACGTGTTTACGTGCAGGAAGGCGTGTACGACGAATTCATTTCGCGGATCAGCGAGGCGATGAAAAAAGTGACCTTCGGCAATACCGCCGAGCAAAAAGAGCTGGATATGGGGCCGCTCATCAGCGGTGCGGCGTTAAAACGCGTCGAGGACAAAGTGGCGAAAGCCGTTTCACAAGGCGCAAAAGTGCTGCTGGGCGGCAAACGTCACGACGACAAAGGCTTCTTCTATCAGCCGACGGTGCTGGTGGATGTGAAACAGGACATGCAGATCATGCACGAAGAAGTGTTCGGCCCTGTGCTGCCGGTCGCGACATTCAAAACGCTGGAAGAAGCCATCACGATGGCCAACGACAGCGAATACGGGCTGACGTCTTCGATCTACACCTCCAATATCAACACCGCGATGAAAGCGCTGAAACAGCTGAAGTTCGGGGAAACCTACATCAACCGCGAAAACTTCGAAGCGATGCAGGGCTTCCATGCGGGCTGGCGCAAATCCGGCGTCGGCGGCGCAGACGGCAAACACGGCTTGCAGGAATATCTGCAAACCCATGTCGCGTATCTGCAATTCCATTAATTCCCGCATGAAAACAGCCGGAGCCGGGGGAAACCGTGTTTCGGCTTTTTTATCTTAAGACTACGGCCACTAATCCTTCAAAACATCCGCTTAAAATAACTTCGATAAATAAAACAAATCCTATCTGATACAATGAGTAATTAGAATCTGATGCACCTAAGGTCTGCATCATGCGTGTCCTGAATACATCCTGCGAGCGAGCACGACAAAATGAGCGTGATACAGAGCCTTATCAAACAAGCATTTGGAACCGGAAACAGTAATGAAGCCGCGAGCTTTCTGGCGAGCGCCTGTAACCGGATGAAGGCGATGGACAAAACCACCATCGCCCGCGAGGTGGAAAGTGCGCTGAAAGGCGTCAGTTTCGGCCGCTCTGATGCAGATAAGGCAAAGGTTAAAACCGTTTTTAAAGACACCGCCGTCACGCTGGAAAGACTGGCCTCGCTGGAAAAACAGGTGCGCAGCCTCACTAACGAACTGGCCGTTGCGCGCAATAAACCGGCCACCGTTAATTCTGCCAGTGGTAATACAGAAGAAATCGGGCGAATGAGGGATGAAGCATTTCGCCTGAATGCCCGGATTTCTGAGCTGCAACGTCAGGCTGAAATTCAAAGGATCCAGCACGCGGATGAACTGGCGCTGCTCCGTTCACGTCAGCGCAACGCCGGGGCTTCGACCTCGGCTGAGCTGGACGCCGCCAATAAGCTGATAAGTTACACCGGCAGCCAGATGGCTGCGATGGCGGCCGCGCGCGATAAACTGCAACAGCGTTTAAATCAGATGGAAAGTGATACAGAACACCGCGTCGGCGAAGAAGAAAGTAAACGCCATGCCGCTAACCGTCGCGCCGATGGCAATTACGCGCTGCTCGAACAGCAAAAAGAACTCACTTGCGAGGCGAACCGGAAAATCGCCCAGCTGCGCGTCAGCCTGAAACGCGAAGAGTTTGAAGGGCAGTCAGCGAAAGAGAATCTGGTGAAATTGAAAAAGCTGCTGGCCGAACGGGATGACGAAAACGCCCGTTTAACCGAAGGTTTTCGCCAGAATGAAGAAGATTGCGAAAGGTTAGGCAACGCGCTGGAACGCACGCAGCAGGAGTTCGCGGCGTACAAAGCTAAAAAAGAACGTTTCAGCCGATGGATCCACATGCCCGGCGCCATGATGGGCATCGCCGTCTCGGCGGTCATACTCTATACCGGCGCCCAGCCGGGACATCTCTATGACAGCCTCGCCCCCGCCGCCTTCCTCGGCTGCGTGGTGTACGCGCTATCCCACATGATCGCGTACACCCGAAAAGCATAACCTCCGTAAAAGCCGGTTTTCACCGGCTGAACAGGCTTATTTCACTGCGCCTTTCGCCGCCTGTTCGATCAGTGCGGCCACTTCTTTTGGATGTGACTCGTACACGGAATGGCTGGCGCCCGCGATTTCAACGGTGTGGCTGTGAGCGCGTTTGGCGTACATCCGTTCTAAATCCGGGTTAATGATCTTGTCGGACTTCGCGACCATGTACCAGCTTGGCTTCACCTTCCATGCCGGATCCGGGATGTTGGCGGTGAACACGCTGGCGGATGTCAGCATCTGCGCCTGCGCTTCGAATTCGGCTTGTTTAAGAGGTAAATCGGCGGCGAAGTCAGCGGGGAAATTCGCCGGGTTGATGTAAAGGAAACCGTCCGGCGTTTTGGCAAAAGGGTGCGCGGAGTTCGGGAATTTCTTGCCGTTTATCGCTTCGGTTTCGCCGTTATCCAGGGCATGCGCCGCGATATAAACCAGCCCCGCGACGTGCGGATCGTTACCCGCTTCCGTAATAATCGCGCCGCCATAGCTGTGACCGACCAGGATCGCCGGGCCGTCTTGCATATCTAAAATACGTTTGGTGGCAGCGACGTCTTCCGGGAACGACGTCAGCGGTTCCTGTACCAGCGTCACTTTATAACCGTCATGCGTCAGGATGTCGTACACCGGACGCCAGCCCGAACCGCCGACAAATGCGCCATGAACCAGCACAATATTTTTGACCGGCGCGGCCAGTGCAGCCTGAGAACCGAACGCGGCTGCGGCGGCAACCAGTAATGTAGAAGCTAAACGTAAACGCATGGCATGACCTCTTTGCTTTAAATCAGAAGGAACATCGGATGTGTGATTCACTCTGAGCCCGCGGCTCTGACAGGCGGGTGACGGCTTAATGACAAAAACGTCATGTGTGAAAACGTTTTCCCTCATCAAATCTGCGCGTCACCCGTCATCCGGTTCTATTTGTTTTGTAAAGGCAGGGCGGGGCCATATATCGGAACATTGCGCGTACGAAAATGCCGCGACTTATTCCCGCTTGCGTAAATCGTGGTCTATATTCATTCAGTAAGCGGAATTTTCTGAGGGAAATGAAACAGGATATTCCGAATTATGAGGCGCTATCTGAACAGAATTTATCGTGTTCTCAGGCTATGCAGGTTTTTTATAAATTACTTTTTAATCAATGCCTTGAATTTACTGTAACCGCTACCATGATAAATAATTAATAACCCCGTCGTTATCGGGTTAATTTTCATGTGAAACAAGCCGTTTATTTCATATGGGAGAAAAAACGCCACTGGTTGTATATACACGCAGGTTTTGCGCGGAGATTTAAAATGAGAATGGCCCTCAGATGTACTCTGCGTGCGGTATTTTGTTAAAAAGTTATATTTGTAAAGTTGCGTATGTACTAACAGGAAGAAAAAAACTATAGTGACGCTCTTCACCGCTCTCAATCAGATTGGTCGATTTGTGTCTACTTCTAATGTCTAAAATTGAGATGTGCGTCGTCTTTTTTGACTCAGCCTTTTAACTTAAAACAAAAGAACTCATAAAGTGAACGCCAAAACCTCTGCTTTTATCATCACGTTTTTATCAGTTTTGAACCCAGTATCAGTCAGTTACGCACAGTCAGCGCCGGGCACTTCCGCGAAAGATTCCGACGATTCGTCAGATTCTTCTTCGCTGATGGTCATCAGGCGTGAAAGCACCGGCGGATTATCCGAGCTGGATACCCCTGCGGCGGTGAGCGTGATTGATGGCGACGATTTCAGAAACAGCAAAGCGCAGGTCAACCTGTCTGAAAGCCTCGGCAGCGTTCCGGGTTTACAGGTTCAGAACCGCCAGAACTACGCGCAGGATTTACAACTTTCCGTTCGCGGATTCGGCAGCCGTTCCATGTATGGCGTGCGTGGCGTGCGCATCTATGTCGATGGCATTCCGGCCACCATGCCAGACGGGCAGGGTCAGACCTCCAATATCGACCTGAACTCGGTCGACCGCGTGGAAGTGCTGCGCGGCCCGTATTCAGCCCTCTACGGCAACTCTTCCGGCGGTGTCGTCAACGTGGATACCCAAACCGGTTCCCAGCCCGCCAAACTTGAAGCCGGCACCTATTTTGGCAGTTACGGTTCTTTCCGTAACAGCGTAAAAGCCAGCGGCGCAACCGGCGACGGCACGCATGCGGGCGACGTGAATTACCTGATTTCCGGTTCGCGATTCACCACCGACGGCTACCGCGACCACAGCGGTACGCAAAAAAATCTCGGTAACGGCAAACTGGGCGTGCGTATCGATGACGCCAGCACCCTGACGCTGATGTTTAACAGCGTGTCCGTGGATGCGAACGATCCGGGCGGTCTGACCGAATCCGAATGGCACGACAACCCGAAACAGGCGACCCGCGCCGATCAGTACAATGCGCGTAAATCGCTGGATCAGACGCAAGTCGGCCTGCGCTACCAGCGTCAGATGGGCGAGAACGACGAGTTCAGCCTGATGACTTACCACGGCGAGCGTCACACCACGCAATACCAAACCATTCCTGCCGCGTCGCAGAAAAACCCGCTGAACGCAGGCGGTGTGATTGTGCTGGAGCGTAAATATTCCGGTGTAGATACACGCTGGAAACATGACGATCAGATAGGTTCCGTGCCGTTCTCCGTCACCGGTGGCCTGGATTATGAAACCATGACCGAGCGTCGTTTCGGTTATGAGAACTTCGATTCTGATGGCGATCTTGGCGTGAAGGGCAATGAACGCCGTAACGAAAAGAACGTGATGTGGAACCTGGATCCGTATCTGCAAACCACGTGGAACCTGACGCCACGCTGGACGCTGGATGTCGGCGCGCGCTACAGCACCGTTAATTTCGATTCAACGGATTACTACATCACCGGCAGCAACCCGGATGACAGCGGTTCACGCCGTTATCACAAACTGTTGCCGATGGCGTCCCTGAACTTCGCGGTGACGCCAACGCTGAATACTTATATCTCTGCGGGCCGTGGTTTTGAAACTCCGACCATTAACGAGCTTTCTTACCGCACTGACGGCAAGTCTGGCCTGAACCTGGATCTGAAACCGGCGACCAGCACAACGGTTGAAGTCGGCAGCAAATGGCGCGTCGGTAACGGTTTAGTGACCGCCGCCGTGTTCCAGACCGATACCGATGACGAGCTGATTGTTGCCGAAAGCGTCGGGGGCCGTTCGAGCTACATGAACGCCGGGAAAACCCGTCGTCGCGGGCTGGAGCTGTCATTAGATCAGCAATTCGAAGAGAACTGGCGTCTGAAAATGGCCTGGACCTTGCTCGATGCGACATTCCGCAACGAAACCTGCGGCGCGGGCGACTGCACGCCAGCGGGTAACCGTCTGCCGGGGATCGCACGCAACATGGGTTACGCCTCGCTGGAATGGGCACCGGTTGACGGCTGGCACGCGGGCGCGGATGTCCGCTACATGAGCGATATCGAAGTCAATGATGAAAACAGCGAGCAGGCGCCGGCCTATACCGTCGCCAGCGTGAGTGCGGGTTACCGCTTCAACTGGAACAAAGTGACGCTCGACCTGTTCACCCGCGTCGATAACCTGTTCGACAAAAATTACGTCGGTTCCGTGATCGTCAACGAAGGCAATGGCCGCTATTTCGAGCCTGCACCTGGCAGGAACTACGGTGGCGGAGCTACGCTCTCTTATAGCTTCGAATAAGTTTTATGTTTTCAATCAGTCAAAGAAGTCCGTTTTAATTTTGTAAAAAAGTACCCCCGCGAAGCTGCCAGACGCCTGCACGTGTTAACGCTGGCAGCATTCGCAAGGCATGACGCCCGTGTAAACCGGGTGTTCTTGAAGATTCAGCGCACCTGAATCGACGATTATAAAAATCTGTAAGGTCATCAACTATGGAAACGAAAGCCTCGTTATCACGCATCGTCGTAATAATTACCGCTTTGTTCGCCGCGTTAAGCGGGATTTATCTTTTAGCCGGCGGTATCTGGCTGGCGAAATTAGGTGGTTCTATTTATTACATTATTGCCGGTGTGATTTCGCTGGTCACCGCGTGGCTGCTGTTCCGCCGTCGCTCTTCTGCATTACTGCTTTACGCCGTGTTCCTCTTCGGCACCACGATCTGGGCTGTGTGGGAAGTGGGCACAGACTTCTGGGCGCTGACACCGCGTCTGGACGTGACCTTCTTCCTCGGCCTGTGGATCCTGCTGCCCGTTGTGTATAACCAGATGATCGCTAAGAACGCTTTCGCACGCGGCGCACTGGCGCTGTCGCTGGTGTTCACCGTGATCGTTCTGGGTTATTCCATCTTCAACGACCCGCAGGTCATTAACGGCACGATTAAAGCGGCAGATTCTGCGCCTGCCAAATCGGATTCCGGCATTCCTGACGGTGACTGGCCTGCCTATGGTCGTACTCAGGGCGGTACCCGTTACTCGCCGCTGAGCCAGATCAACGACCAGAACGTGCATAAGCTGGATGTGGCCTGGACTTTCCGTACTGGCGACCTGAAAACAGCCAACGATCCGGGTGAAATCACGGATGAAGTGACGCCAATCAAAATCGGCGACATGCTTTATCTGTGTACGCCACACCAGAAACTGTTTGCTCTGGATGCTGCGACCGGTAAAGAGAAGTGGAAATTTGATCCGCAGCTCAAGCCGAACCCGACTTTCCAGCACGTCACCTGCCGTGGTGTGTCTTATCATGAGACCACGCCAGCCGCGCAAGGCACCGAAACCAACGGCGCAGCGCCTGCGGTTTGTTCACGTCGCATCATTCTGCCTGTCAACGATGGCCGTCTGTTCGCACTGGACGCTGAAACCGGCGCACGTTGCCCGGCATTCGGTAACAACGGTGAGCTGAACCTGCAAAGCAACATGCCTAACGCGGTTCCTGGCCACTACGAACCGACTTCACCGCCAATCATCACTAAATCTGTGATCATTGTTGCCGGTGCGGTAACCGATAACAACTCAACCCGCGAGCCTTCTGGCGTGATCCGTGGTTTTGACGTTGAAACCGGTAAACTGCTGTGGGCCTTCGATCCGGGCGCGTCTGATCCGAACAAGCTGCCTGCTGAAGGCGAGCACTTCGTGGCGAACTCCCCGAACTCATGGGCTCCTGCGTCATATGACGACAAACTGGATCTGGTTTACCTGCCAATCGGCGTAGCGACTCCGGATATCTGGGGCGGCAACCGTACACCAAATATGGAACGTTTCGCGAGCGGCCTGCTGGCGCTGAACGCCTCCACCGGTAAACTGGCGTGGTTCTACCAGACTGTTCACCACGATCTGTGGGATATGGACGTTCCGGCTCAGCCAACGCTGGCTGACATCACCGACAAGAACGGCAACAAAGTTCCTGCGATTTATGTACCGACTAAAACCGGTAACATCTTCGTGCTGGACCGTCGTGACGGTAAGCTGATTGTTGATGCGCCTGAGAAACCTGTTCCGCAGGGCGCGGCGAAAGGCGACCACGTGTCTCCGACTCAGCCATTCTCCAAACTGACTTTCCGTCCTGAAGCCAAACTGACCGGCAAAGACATGTGGGGCGCAACGATCTACGACCAGCTGATGTGTCGTGTGATCTTCCACAAACTGCGCTACGAGGGGACGTTCACGCCGCCTTCAGAGCAGGGCACGCTGGTATTCCCGGGTAACCTGGGGATGTTCGAGTGGGGTGGTATTTCTGTGGATACCGACCGTCAGGTGGCTATCGCTAACCCGATTGCTCTGCCGTTCGTGTCCAGACTGATCCCACGTGGCCCGGGCAACCCGATCGAGCCAGATGCTAACGATAAAGGCGGTTCCGGTTCTGAGTCTGGTATCCAGCATCAGTACGGCGTGCCTTACGCGGTAACCCTGAATGCGTTCCTGTCTCCGCTGGGCTTCCCATGTAAACAGCCTTCATGGGGTTACATCTCCGGCGTTGACCTGAAAACCAACGACATCGTGTGGAAAAAACGTATCGGCACCGTGCGCGACAGCTCACCGGTTCCGCTGCCGTTCAAAATGGGTATGCCAATGCTGGGCGCACCGATTTCTACCGCCGGTAACGTATTCTTCATCGCGGCAACCGCAGACAACTACCTGCGCGCGTTCAACATGAGCAACGGTGACAAACTTTGGGAAGCCCGTCTGCCAGCAGGCGGCCAGGCAACCCCAATGACTTACTCTGTGAATGGCAAACAGTACGTTGTTATCGCAGCCGGTGGTCACGGATCGTTTGGCACCAAACTGGGCGATTACATCATCGCTTACGCACTGCCAGACGAGAAGTAATCCGCGTTTGAAGAAAGTGTGAAATGAATGGAAAGGCCGCGAAAGCGGCCTTTTTTACGGCTATAGCAAACGCAGCAGTTTCGCCGGATTCCCCGCGTACACGCCTTTCTCTGTAATATCTTTCGTCACCACGCTGCCCGCGCCGATGACCGCGCCGTCACAAATGGTTACAGCCAGAATGGTCGCGCCGCTGCCGATCGAAACGTGGTTGCCGACCACAATTCTGGCCCATGAATCACGATCCGGATTGGGTTTCCCATCACGGAACATATCGTTAGCAAACATCACGCCGTGGCCGATAAAACATTCCTCACCGACGGTAACGTATTCGCAGATAAAACTGTGCGACTGGATTTTCGTTCCGCGTCCTATTTTGGCGTTTGCCTGAATTTCGACAAAAGGGCCGACAAAAACCGCATCGCCCAGTGTGCAGCCATAGACGTTGGCCGGTTCGATGATCACGACGCCGTTGCCCGTAATCACGTTTTTGACCTGTGCTTTGTGAGATGTGCAGGGCATCCGGTGCTCCTTTAAAATAATCAGAAGGATTCCACTCAACATTTCAGGCATAGTGCCGATGTCTTTTTAGTCTTTTAAAACAGACAATAATTTATACTTTATTGCGGAGTTCGTTTTGTAAGAAACGAATATCACTGAACTCATAAACTTCAGGGAAAATGTGAAATGACAGACATGGATGTAAAAATTGTAGAAGAAAATACGGTGCCTAAGGCGATCAATCGCCTGATCAAGAATGGCTGGGCGGGCGCAGTGGCTTCGGCACTGATCACCGTCGCGCTGGATGTCTATTTCTGGACAAGCGGCGTCAGAAACGTGCTCGTTTATTTAAACCTTATTTATGTGTTCGTAGCCTGTGGTTTGGCATACGGGATTTACCGGCGCAGCCGCACCTGCGCGGTACTGATGCTTCTGCTGTTTGTACTGGATAAAGTCTACGCGCCTGTTGTTTACAGCAGCAGTAACATTCTTTTCTTTGCCATGTTTATGATATTTTTTTCCGGCGGGGTTGTGGGCACTTTCTGGTATCACTCAAAAGCACGTTCGCAGTATGTCAGCAGCACAAAAGTGCTGCTCCTGACGGCGTTGTGTGCAGCCGTCTGCATAGGATTCGTGGCTGGCGTGAAATACCTGATGACCGATTCCCCGCAGAAAGCCTGGCATGAATTCCATCAGCAACTCGATACAGTCAATGCGAAAGGCAGCTTCCCGGTCAGATTGGATTATTACACCGTCCTGCAAAGCGCCGAGCTCAATGACAAAACCCTCATTTATACCTACACAATCGAAAACATCCGCCTTGCCGATATCACCGATGCCCAACTTGAAACTCAGAGCCGGAATAATTTCACGGGGGCCTATTGTGCGGGCAATATGGTGAAGAAATACGGTTTGAAGGTTGAGTACGTGTATACGCAAGGGTTGACTGAAAAATCATATTCCTACAATAAAAATGATTGCATGAATTAAGGCATTGCCGGACAAAGTTTTCGCTATGTCCGGCACCCCGTCACCAGCGGGTAGTTACGGCAAATCTGGGAGAGTCAGCAAAAGTGTTAAGCCGTGATATAAAAGGCCCGGTCTGCTTCTATGTGAACAGGAATTTAATCGTCGATCCCAGAAGATATAAAGCGAATGCGATCTGCAATACCCGGAATAAGCGCCTGACATAGCGCCATTGGTTGCGTTCTCTGGCGTTGGCTTTAGCGATTGAAGCATCGGGGTTTTCTCTTTTTTTCCTTCTTTTCTGTAGCTCAGCATAGCCCCAATAGATAAGAAGAAGAACAACCAATATTTTCATAAGGACTGAGCTTTCTATATTGAAATGTGCTTCCCAATGCCAGTTTGTACTGCTCATTCCTTCTCACCTCTTCGGTTGACTTCGAGGGTTTATAACAAGTAATGACCTTGATATCCATACTTATTGAAAGGTTATTATGCATTCAGACAGAGACTCCGGGTTAAGCAATTTGCATGCTCAACCCGGACGGCGTTCTTTTCAGGCGGGGTTATTTAGCCAGCAGTTCTTTACGGACGATTTCTGCGCCTGCGCTTAACGCATCGAGTTTGCCTCGTGCGACACCGCGCGGTAACGGGATCATGCCGCAGTTGGTGCAAGGGTAGAGTTTATCTGCGTCGACGAACTGCAATGCTTTGCGGAGCGTCGCGGCAACTTCCTCAGGTGTTTCAATGCTATTGGTTGCCACATCAATGGCTCCAACCATCACCTTTTTACCGCGAATGAGTTCCAGCAGTTCGATGGGAACATGCGAGTTATGGCATTCCAGTGAGATAATATCGATATTTGATTTCTGCAGCTTCGGGAGAATCTTTTCGTATTGTCGCCAGTCTGTTCCCAGCGTTTTTTTCCAATCCGTATTGGCTTTAATGCCGTAGCCGTAGCAAATATGAACCGCCGTCTCACATTTCAGCCCTTCAATGGCTCTCTCTAACGTGGCAATGCCCCAGTCATTCACTTCATCAAAGAACACATTAAAAGCGGGTTCATCGAACTGGATAATATCGACGCCAGCGGCCTCTAATTCTTTCGCTTCTTCGTTGAGAATTTTAGCGAATTCCCAGGCCAGTTTTTCGCGGCTTTTATAGTGGTTGTCATAAAGCGTGTCGATCATCGTCATCGGGCCTGGCAGGGCCCATTTGATCGGCTTGTCTGTTTGCTGACGCAAAAACTTGGCATCTTCAACAAATACAGACTTTTGGCGGCTCACCGGGCCAACGACGGTCGGCACGCTCGCATCATAGCGATCACGAATTTTAACGATCTCACGTTTCTCAAAATCAACGCCGTTAAGATGCTCAATAAACGTGGTGACAAAATGCTGACGTGTTTGCTCGCCATCACTGACAATATCAATACCTGCCTGCTGCTGATCTTCCAGACAAAGACGCAGGGCATCTTGTTTACCGTCGGTTAATTCCTGATCTTGCAATTTCCAGGGTGACCAGAGGACCTCAGGTTGTGCCAGCCAGGAAGGTTTAGGTAAACTGCCCGCCGTTGAAGTGGGTAATAACTTTTTCATAATAGATGACCCTGTATTTTGGTTAATCAAAGAACGGAATTAGCAGTCCACTGCTCAAGAATTGCCTGGTAGGGTTTAATGAAATTATCTTCAGTAAACTTTCCCTGCTCGATGGCTAAATGGCTACGTTCTTCCCGATCATAAACAATTCGTGTTAATGAATAATCTTGTTGATTCAGGCTTGGCTGATAGCATATTCCTGCCGCTGAATTCGCGTTATAAATCTCAGGACGGTAAATCTTCTGGAACGTCTCCATCGTGCTGATGGTGCTGATCAGTTCGAGATTGGTGTAATCGCTGAGTAAGTCGCCAGAGAAATAGAAAGCCAATGGCGCAACGCTATTTGCAGGCATGAAATAACGAACCTGTAATCCCATTTTGCTGAAATAGTGATCGGTTAATGAAGATTCATCCTGCTGATATTCGATACCCAAAACAGGATGCACATTACCCGTACGGTTATAGATGTTTTTACTTGAGACACTGAGACAGATCACGGGCGTTTTGGGGAAGTTTCTTTTGTAACTGTCTGAGTTGATGAAATGTTTGAAGATATTCCCGTGTAATTCGCCGAAATTATCGGGAAGGGTAAACTGGTTTTTTCCCTTATTGTGCGCAGAAAGCAGTACGCTAAAATCATAGTCACGTACGTATGAGGAAAAATTATTCCCGACAATACCGTTAATGCGTTCGTTCGTTTTTTTATCAACGATATTCGTTTTTAATATTTCAATGACCGGGAAAGTATCGCTATTGCCTTCAGCGTCAATCTTCAGCTCAACGGAAACAATTTCAAGTTCGACGCAATAACGATCGCCTTTAGGATTATCCCAATGCGCAAGAGAATTGAAACGATTGTCAATCATCACTAAGGCGTTGCGCAAATTCTCCTGGCGTTTCTCACCTCTGGCCAGATTCGCAAAGTTGGTGGTGATACGCGTACTTTCCGAAGGGTTATAATCCTCGTCGAAACGAATGCTCTTAACAGTAAATGCAAACTCTTTATTCATTGTATTCCGGCACCCTGATGTATGAAATATAACCTGATATGTTGCTTGCCTTACAGGAATAAACCTTTTTCGTTTCTGACTTGCTACATCCTGTAGCCTTCAACATATTTACAGATAACAATTATGTAAAATTCTTGTATGCACAATTTATGCCTGAGTCATTGAATGAGGAAAAGTGATTTAATTTCACCGAACATGAACGATGTTCATGATCAGCCATAGGGCAGGAATGCGACAGAGCGCACATTACGATGATTTATGGCGTTGATGCTGAAGGTCAGAGAGGGGAAAGGAACCGGCTGGCAGCTGATTTTCCATCAGGGCACGCCAGCGGCTGAAGCGCTGGCGTTGCCTTGTGCCGGCTAATCATCAGGAAGAAGCACAGCCCGCAGGATTAAATACCCGTGTTGTCGACGCCGGATTATTGGCGAGTTTATTTTCCGGCCTGCGGGGGCGCGCAACCAATTCTCCGCCACAATTCGGGCAGATTCCGCCCAGTTTGGTTTCGGCGCAAGTGACGCAGAAGGTGCATTCAAATGAGCAAATTCTTGCATCAGCTGAAGCGGGAGGCAGATCGGTATTGCAACACTCGCAGCCAGGTCTCAGTTCCAGCATAGAAATTTATCCTCTGTGGGTTTACTTCATGAGCAAGTTTCAATTTTCACCGACGTGTATCGTCGTAAACATAACCTGAAACGGCGGCTTGGGAAAAGTCCCGCGTCGGGATAGCATGCTGTAACAGGAACAAAAATGTTAAGGAGCAATATTTTGAGAATGCAAAAAAGAGGGCTGGGATACGTGGCGATTGTGGTCGATGACTATGATCGCGCCATTGAGTATTACACGGATAAACTCGGTTTTACGCTGGTCGAAGATACGCCGCAGCCGGGAAAACGTTGGGTTGTCGTCACGCCACATCCCGGCAGCGACTGCAATCTGCTGCTGGCGCGGGCTTCAAATGAACGCCAGCAAACCTTCATCGGCAACCAGTGCGGTGGAAGGGTGTTTTTGTTCCTGCATACCGATGATTTCTGGCGCGACTACCACGCGATGAAAGCCAAAGGTGTCACGTTTTGCGAGGAACCTCGCGAAGAAGAATACGGCACCGTCGTCGTGTTCGAAGACCTCTACGGCAACCGCTGGGATTTGTATCAGAATCGCTAATTTTTGCTGATAGCGGCGCGCAATGAGCTTTGCGCGCCGCTATCACGCTTTATTATTTCTCTGCCTGCAAATCATGTCGCTGACCGCGCAACCGGCTCACGCTGATCACAACCGCCAGAATGGTCGCAATCACGGCGACCCACAGGCTCAGTTTTACGGCGTGGGCTTCACGGATCACGCTGTTGGCGGCGTAGATGGACAGGATCACGCCGACGACTGCCGCGCCAAGGCACTGCCCAAAGGTGCGCATAATCGCCAGTACGCCGGAGGCGTAGCCGCTGTGTTCGCGCGATGCATTCGACAGCATTTCGCGGTTATTCGGGCTCTGGAAACAACCGAAACCGAGGCCGCAGACGAAACTTCTCAGGCCGATATCCCAGAATTGCGGATGTTCAGGCAGCTGCGCGAGCAGCAATAATCCCACCCCGAAGACCGCCAGACCGATTGTGGAAATGATGGCGGCCGGATAGCGATCTGCGAGACGTCCTGCGTGGGGCGCGGCGAGAATAATACCCAGCGGCCACGGCGTGAAAAGAAGGGCGGAGACAAACGCGCTGTAACCGTAAACGCTCTGGAACAGAAACGGCAGCGCCACGAAGGTAATTCCCTGGCTGACAAATGAGGCCAGCGAGGTCAGCGCCGCCAGAGAAAAGCGCGGGGAGGCGAAAATGCCGAGCGGCAAAAGAGGTTTTGTCGCGCGGCGCTGACGCCAGACAAACGCGACGCCGGTCAGAATAGCGATCAGTCCGTAGCTGACAGCCGTGGCTAAATCATCTGCACCGGGGCGTGAAAACGCGTCTGCGGCCATAATCAGCGCACCGAGCATCGCGGCGGATAACACCGCACCCGCAAAATCAAACGGCTGGCGTGTGGCTGCCGGATTCGCCGGAATGACGCGCAGCGCGAGGATCATCGCAATAATGCCCAGCGGGATATTAATCGCGAACAACCACTGCCAGCTGAGCGCCGACAAAATCGTGCCGCCCAGAACGGGCGCGATGGCCGTGCTGGTGGCGATAATCAGCGCGTTCAGGCCAAGAATTCTGCCCAGCAGGCGGGTCGGGAAGACGGAGCGTAAAATCGCCGGGCCAATACTCAGCGTGGCCGCCGCGCCGATCCCCTGCAACACGCGCATGAGCACCAGCACATCGAGAGAGGAAGAGAGCGCGCAGCCCAGAGATGAAAGGGTGAAGAGGCCCAGTCCGGCAACGAAAATCGAACGAAAGCCGATATGGCTGGCCATCGCCGCAAAAATCGCCAGCGCCATGGACGCTGAAAGCAGATAACCGTTGGAAACCCACACCGCCGCACCCGCCGAAATATCCAGCGCCCGCGCGATTTGCGGCAACGCGATATTCACCATCGAACCGTCGAAAACCGACATCGTAGCCATCGTCATGACGGCCGCCATCGCAAAACCGCGCTCGCGGCCCGGTAATCCTTCATCGCCGGGTCTGTCTGAAAATAATTCCATAATTAAAACCGTTCTCTCTCACAGGGGATGCAGGAAATATAGCGGGATGCCGGACATAGCGGAAGACGCAGCATTTGCATTGAATACCTGCATCAAACGCCTTCTCTCCGGTTTCATGGCGCGTTACACTGCACGCATGACTGAACCTGACCTGAACTTACTCATTGCGCTGGATGTGCTTCTCGCTGAAAGAAGTGTAGCGGGTGCTGCGCGCCGTCTGGGATTAAGTGCTTCCGCGATGAGCCGTACGCTCAGCCGCCTGCGCTCGACCACAGGCGATCCTTTGCTGGTGCGCGCCGGACGCCAGATGGTGCTGACGCCGTATGCCGAAGAGATCCGCGAACGTGCGCAGAACGCCAGTTTTGAAGCGCGTGCGCTGCTTCGGCCGTCTTCGGCAGAACTCCATTTAGCCCGGCTTGAGCGCACTTTTCTGATCCGCTCTAACGATGGTTTTGTGGTGGCGTTTGGCGCGGCACTGATTGCCGCTGCCGCGCAGGCCGCGCCTTCCGTATGTTTGCGGTTCACGCCTAAACCGGAAAAAACGTCTAACGCATTGCGCGAAGGGCGGGTTGATCTCGAGATTGGCGTCGTCGGCGATATGGGGCCGGAAATCCGTTTGCAGACGTTGTTCCGCGACAGGTTCATCGGCGTGGTGCGCAAAGGCCATCCGCTGGCGCGGAAAAAGGCGCTTACCGCGCAGGAATATGTTTCGTTCGGACACATTGTTGTTGCCCGCCGTAACGGCACGCACGGTCCGGTGGATGACGCACTGGCCGAAGCGGGGCTGAAACGCAAAATCGCCGCCGTGGTGCCGGGGTTTTCCGCCGCGCTGGCGATTGCCCAAAACTCTGATCTGGTGGCGCTGATCCCCGCGTCATTCCTGATTTCTGATCCCGTCGGGCTTCACGCGTTTGAACTGCCGGTGAAAACCCGCGAAATCACGATTTCACAAATGTGGCACCCGCGTTCAGAAGTTGATCCGGCACACCGCTGGCTGCGACAACTGGTGCTGGGCGTTTGCCGCGAAAACGTGCCGCAATGAAAACAGGGACTAAAACGCCGGAGTAGATCCGCACCGGCTAAACACAGACGCTGCTCTAATCAGAATATTTTCATTATTTTTTAATGTGAGCAGCTCCATCCCAACCGGGAAACCATTTTTTGTAAACCCGACAGGGATGCTCAATGCCGGCGCGCCCGTCACCGCTGAAAGTAACGCATTACTTCCTTCCTGCTGCTCTCCAATTTTCACCGGTGGATGACGAACGACGGGATAAATCAAAATATTGATACCGTTTTCGGCGAAAAACCGCTCCAGATCTCCGTAAAGTTGCTTCTGAATTTCCAGCGCCTGAGCGTATTCACCGGAAGATGTACCTTTGTGAAAAGCGCGACTTTTAAATACGGCGTCTAACTGCGGATGATAAAGTTTTGATTCATAAATAGCCTTAAGTGATTTAAATTTTGCTTCAGTTCTGAGGGCCAGAAATTGTTCCAGTGATTCGGCAAATTCATAAGCAATCACATTCGCTTCATTGACCCGTTGTTCAAGGTCAGGAAACTCAACATGCGACACTTTGCCTGCATGGCGGGTGATTTTATCTGTGGCTTGCGTGATTAAATTCCTGATATCGGCATTCTCTGGCGTGGTTCCCGTAAACCACGCGTCCAGCAAACCGGCGCTGATTTCGCCTTTGAAAGGTGCAATCGGATTTCCTGCGAGTATTTCGGCTGCCAGCCACAAGTCTCCGGCATTTCTCACTAACGGCCCGGCAATATCCTGAGTCGGGGATAAAGGCACAATGCCTTGCATTGCGATGCTTCCCCGCGTTCCTCTCAGCCCGTAAAGGTTATTAAACGCCGCAGGGATGCGGACTGAGCCAGCGGTATCTGTGCCGATTGCCAGCGGAACGTAGCCTGCCGCAACCGCCACGGCGGAACCACTGCTGGAGCCTCCCGGAGAGTAGCCCGCGAGTAACGCATTCTGCGTAAAACCGGTTAGTGATGAAGCGCCGGTGATCCCGGCGGCAAGTTCGTGCATCGCCGTTTTGCCCAATAAAATTGCGCCTTCCTGCCGGAGTCTGGTGATCAACGGGGCGTCCTGGCTGGCGATAATCCCTTCTAACGCGACGGATCCGGCCGTGGTGGGCCATCCGGCCACATCGATATTGTCTTTAATCAGAACGGGAATACCTTCCAGCCTTCCCGGAGCCGCACCGCGGGCGCGTTTTTCATCACTGCGGGACGCAGTAAGCCGGGCTTCATCTGCAAATAACCCTGTGATGGCATTGAGTGCAAGCCCGGTTTTATCGGCACTTTCAATGCGTGCAATGGCAAGCTCAACAAGTTCCTGTGAAGTGACGAGCCGATCATCGAGAGAACGCAGCAATGAAATGACAGACGCTTTAGCGTAATCATCCGGTGTCATTCTATTTTTCCTCATAAATTGCTGATGATTTCTGGCCGTGAGTGATCTCCAGAACACGGCCATAAGAAGCGCCCGGGAAATGGGAACTGAACCAGAGCGCGTGATGTTCTTTACACCAGTCTATGGCTTTTATTCTGGATTGTTCCGCCAAAGGCTTATTCTCACAAAATACAGAATTCCAGTGAGGGTACGCAAACTGCACCGGGTTGTGCATGATATCGCCGGTAAAAAGTGCGTATTCCCCGGCGGATTGCAGGGTGATGGAGGCATGGTCGATACTGTGTCCCGGCGTGGGCATAAATTTTAAAATTCCGGCAAAAAGGGGTGAGGCCTGGATATCGATCGTTTCCAATTTCCCGTTTTCTATCAGCGGCAAAATACTGTCCTGATATAACTCGCGTCGCTTTTCATCTTTCTTACAATGTTCTAATTCTGTTTCGGAGCAAATATAGCGGGCATTAGGGAAAAAAGGTTTCCATTTCCCGTCGCGGCCTCCAGTATTCCACCCGACATGGTCAGTGTGTAAATGCGTCAATAAAACATAGGTGACGTCTTCGGGTGAAAATCCGGCCTGTTTGAGATTTTGCAGATAGTTCGTATTCAGCTGATGAAATAACGGAACGTTATTCCTGTTGCGGTGATTACCGGTGGCAGTATCAATAATGATAATGTCGCTGGCGGTTTTAATGACCCAACTATGCACAGAGAGTTCGATATATTTATCTTCATCGTCAGCCATATCACAAAGGTGATCAGGGAACAGCGACGTTAATTTAAATGATGCGGTTTGCTCGGTGATTTTTGAAATTCTACAATTTCCGACCGTTACTGGAATGTGCATATTACTCCCGATAATGTTGGTGGTGTTGATTGTTAACCCGTAAAAGTCGAAGTATGATTATGCTCATATGATTATTCAAATTGATTAAAATAATGAAAGATATCAATGAAAATGATTTTGGTAAAATAGACCTTAACTTATTGATCGTACTGGTCATCATGGTTGACGAACGCAGTGTTACCAACACGGCGAAACGGCTACATCTGGGGCAGCCCGCAATGAGTGCCGCTTTAAAAAGATTGCGTGAGATGTTTGATGATCCGCTTTTTATCCGCACGTCTGAAGGCATGCTTCCCACCTCCCGCGCAGAGAAACTCGTCGCGCTTTTCAGGCCAGCACTTCAAAATTTTCATCGCGCTATTTTCGATTTCCCTGTATTCAATCCGGCTGCCGACAGCTATAACTTTCGTATTGGAATGAGTGACTGGGTTGAACATTGGCTGATGGCGGACTTACTGGAAATAGTCAGTGCCGAAGCGCCGGGAATAACAATCACCGTATTAGCCTCAGACCCTTATAAAGATTTGCAAATGATCAAAGATGATAAAGCGGATGTGATTATTTCGGTCGGAAAGGATCTGACGCAGGAAGCGGGCAGAGAAAATCTGGTGCAATTTGGTTTTAAAACCGTTTGGGACAGAAAGCAGATTGATATTAAAAAACCGCTGAGCATTGATGATTTTATAAAATATGACCATCTTCTGGTTTCGTACAGAGGCGCAAATCAAAGTCTGATTGATAGCCAGCTCGCATTGTCAGAACGCCAAAGAACAGTGAAATATGTCACGCCAAATTTTGCATCACAGCCGCTTATTTTGTCGCGTCTGCCCGTGTTGACGACGGTGCCCGAGGGGTTAGTCGATGTCTGGTGCAAACTCTATCATTTTGATTTCGATGAGGTCCCGGTAGAAACATCAAAGTATCACCTGTCACTCTTGTGGAATAACCGGCGTGAAAAGGAACCGGCTATAGAGTGGATTTTACGCAAACTTAAAGCGCTGATTTTGGACAAAACAAAAAGCATTCATGCTGATGAATGAATGCTTCGCAAAGCCAGAAAACCCTATTGCGCATCCAGATAATGCTTAAGCGTCATCCGCAGGTCGGGAGTTAATTCTTTGATGTTTTTCAGCATCCAGCGCAAATAAGCCGGGTCGTCTTCGGCGATTTCGGCAATCTTCCTGCCGCGATATTTGCCGAACATCATGGTGCTGATCAGCGCAGGCCGGCCGGTGATCGTGACCATTTCTTCCGGCGTCCAGTCGGATTCATCCATGATGCGGATGAGTAACGCGGCAGTGATATAGCAGTCAAAAAGCGCGCGGTGATGGTGCAGTTCCGCCGGGGTTTTCACGTCGAGTTTCAGGGATTTGTACAACGCCATATTGCTGTACTTGATCCCCGGCCACAAACGGCGCGCCAGTTTAACGGTACAAATCCACTGGCCGGGCATTTCAGGCAGCATACGCTGGTCAAAACTGGCGTTATGGGCGACGTAATAAGGGCTGCCGTGGTAGCGGGGAATAACGTCTTCAATCCACGGTTTATCGGCCACCATGGCCTCGGTGATTTTGTGGATTGCCATTGCCTGATGGCTTATCGGGCGATCGGGGCGAACCAGATCGCTCATGGGATTGACGATCCTTCCGTTCTCAATATCAACAGACGCCACTTCCACTACGCCACCCTGCAATCCGCAGGTTTCCGTATCAATAACTCGCAACATATTCCACTCCAGAGACCGCCGGACACGTTCTAAAAACGTTAGCCTAACGGAATGATTTCCTCATGCCCACTTTTCTCATCACCTCTTTTCACAAAAAAATACGCCCCGAAATATCCCACACAGTCCCTCCGCCTATTTCCTGTACAGATCACACTTCGCCCCGCTTTCGTGAAAATGCTCACATCGTCCCGTGCAGATGCCCAAACTTACGCGGATATTTTCGGCTTTTAGCCGTGGCAATGCGCGAATAAACTGGCTAACTTCAATAATGAAACGATATTTTATTTATGTTGGATTGCGGTTTTAACACAATGTGAGTGCGCTCACAAAGCGGGTGAGAACGCAGTCCGGGGGCGCTCTGATGAGCGTTAACTCTCTCAGTAATGGCAGGTATCGCTGTGAAAATAAGTTCTGTTGAAGTCACTGTTTTTACTTATCCGACCCGTCGTGTTTCAGACAGCGCAGGTCATTCGCATCCGGGTGAAGAAAGTCAGGCAAAAATGGCGATGCTGACGATTACCACTGACGAAGGTGATTGCGGATATTCGTTCGCGCCGCCGGAAGTGGTGCGTCCGCACGTCGTGAACGCATTTTTTAGAAAAGTGCTGATTGGCCAGAACCCGTTTGACCGCGAACGTCTGTGGCAGGATCTGGTTCACTGGCAGCGCGGCAGTGCGCATCAGCTGACCGAACGCGCGCTGTCGTTTGTCGAGCAGGCGCTGTGGGATCTGATCGGCCGTAAGCTGAATATGCCGGTACACAAACTGCTGGGCGGATTCCGCGAAAAAGTCCCGGCCTACGGCAGCACCATGTGCGGTGACGAGCTGAAAGGCGGCCTGTCAACGCCGGACGAATTCGGTCAGTTTGCCGAAAAACTGGTGGCACGCGGTTATCAGGCTATCAAGCTGCACACCTGGATGCCGCCGGTGGCGTTCGCGCCGGATCCGAAAATGGACATCAAAGCCTGCGCCGCCGTGCGTGAAGCGGTCGGGCCGGACATCGAACTGATGCTCGACGGTTATCACTGGTACAGCCGCGCAGGAGGGTAAGGCTCTGTTATTACTGGTGAAACCACCCCTCCTGCAAAACCCCTGCAAAATTCCTCAGCAAAACTGCATAACAATTAAACTGCCACTTCCTTCCATTCCTTACCGCGATCATCGTGATATTTTTCTGTCATCTGGCTTGTTTTGTGGCCCAAAAGACTCTGCGTATCTATCCCCTGAGCACTGTATAAGCGTTCACATAAAGACCGTTGCTCATGGAATGTTGGGGGAGAATTAGCGTCAAATTTAATACCTGACTGGTCTCTTGCCTTCGCAAAACCCCGAGATAAAGTATCCTGATTCAGCTGGCCACCGCGTTCGCAGTTACTCAGTGATCTGTGATGATGCAGGATCCATTTACTCAAGACGACATAACGACATTCGGCGATCACGTCCCGGAGACAAATATCCAATACGTCACAGCGAATAGATAATGGGATTGCTACCTTTGCCCCGGTCTTTTGCTGGATCACGTGAAGTTTATCATCCCAGATATCAGAGAATTTCATGGCCGCAATATCTCCGACCCGCTGCCCGGTGAGTATCGCAATCATCATGCCGCGCCGAACATAAGCCGGCTGCTCTGATGCCTTAGAATATATGGCTTTCCACTCTTCAAGAGAAAGGCGCTGCCTGGTTACTTTTGCTTTTGGCTGTCGCGTAGCAATTGCCGGGTTGTAACCCACTGGGACTTCACCCATATGCTGAGCTTCTTTGAACAGATCACTTAGAACAGATCGCACCATTTGCGCCATTCTTCCTTTACCCTGCTCAATATATATATCTAAAATACTGGCGATATCCCGTGCGCCAATTTCGGGTAAAGGCTTAATACCGCATTGCTCTATAAATGCTTTTAAAGCAGGTTCTTTTCCGGTCGCAGTTTTGGGTTTTATTTCTCCGTTCTTTACCTTTTCCTTCAACATCTTCCGATATTTATCGACCCAAGAATTCGCTGTAATTCCTTTATTAGTCTCCTTGCTGATATCGTTTCTGACTCTTATAAGATTTGCCATCTTTTGCTCATTTAGCTTCATATTTGCATCGATAGCTATTGCGCGCGCCTCCTTTTCGCTATCGCCTAAACCGTGAAATTTCCCAGTTACAGGGTGTTTATAACGCCAGTAGACTTTCTTGGTTCTGGCGTCGGTGTAACAGGAAAGGCCGGGAATATTCACGTTGTATTTACGTGGACGTGCCATCTTCGAGAATCCTCATTAAACGTGGATCTAAGTCCTTGCTGATCTCGGGCTTCTCGGCCATGCCAATGAAACGCGCTGACGCTTCTACACGCCAGCACCGCCCAGCCTTAACGGGAAGAGGGTAAATCATTCCGTTTTTGGCATACCTCATCAATGTTGCTCGACTTGGTACTGGCGCTGAGAACTCTTCGAGAGCCCATTCATCTAACGTTAATGTTCTCGCCATAAATCACTCCACATGTTTAGTTATAGCCGGCTGCACACCGGCTTACCCGCTTATCCGAAATCGGCCGTAATATTTCCCAGATCGCCACCAGAGCATTTTCTCCCCTGGTGGCATTGCTGGCGCAAACTCAACTGGAACAAACCACAGATTCAGCATTCGTTTCACGAAAATCCGTCGGACGAAATGCGCCCTCATGATTTTCTCTCTGCCTTAATTTTGTAGTAGGCCTGTTCGAAGCCTCTCCAGTATTTCCAGTACTGGAACCGCTGCTGTAGCCAGTGCGGTGCCATCAATCACCATCCTTCACGATGCCGCCAGCCGCGATTGCTGCGTCAATACATGCGTTCCATCCTGCCATGTAGCCGACACGACCATTCCACTTCCTGTTCTGGTCTAACGAGACTTCCGCTACTACCTCCGAGATTTTGATATGGCCTAACAGCACGTTCGGCTTTTGCGGGGCGGTGACTGGATTAAGGAAAGGAATATCTGACGCAGCCATGCGAGCATCAATCGCGGCGTCGAAATGATCAGGACTCAATCCCCCCATTAAATTCTCTGAACTGATAAGCCCTGTCCTGGTTTCAACATCCCAGCTATCGCTGTCCTCACCCCACGCATCTTCATCGCGCAGGAATCGATACCGGTTAGCGTCGCGAATGATGTCAGCATCAAAAGCCACCGGCACCTGATCGCCTTTCAACGCTTCGAGTATTCTGATCGCGCTTTCGGCTAAATCCTCCCACGCAGAGTAATATTCAGCGTCACAGCAGCCAGCACAGATCCGCTCCCCATCGCCTGCCAAGACAGTACCGGTGTGTGCTTCTCCGCAATGATCACAATCTGTCCAGACTGCTTTTGACCAGTCGTAATTCTTGCGTGCTGGTCGTTGCAGCTCCGGTATATCAGCCTTATCTGTCATAGGGCCTCCTTCAAAAACAGGATCCAGTGAGTTTTGTCGCCTTTACCGGTGCGCTGCCAGATTGTTGGCTTCTGGTCAGTCAGGGCGATTACCTGGGCAACGGGGATCTGCGTTTCGTTCCATTTGAAAACGAGCGTGCCGTGTGGCCGCAATACTCTGAATGCTTCTCTGAAACCGGCGGCGATATCATCACGCCAAGTTGCTTTGTCCAGCGCGCCGTACTTCTTCCGCATCCAACCTTTTTCACCGGCCCGCTCGAGGTGCGGCGGGTCGAATACAACCTGTGCGAAACTGTTATCAGCGAACGGCAACTGGCGGAAGTCGGCGATCACATCTGGGCTGATAAACAACTGGCGCCCATCGCACAGAGTGTGTTCTTCGCTGCGCACGTCGCTGAATACAGCGCGGTCATCATGCTTATCGAGCCAGAACATCCGGGAGCCGCAGCACATATCGAGGATTGGTTTGCTGGTTGCCTCCGTCATACAGCCTCCCAATAAGCTTTATCGGCCTTCAGAGCATCTTTGTAACTCGCTTTAGCCTCTTTCTTCGTGGCGCACCATTGGCCATTTACTCCATCGCATCCGTAGAATCTCGAGCGGCGAGTCATCCGGTATTGGCGTTTACCAAATTCTTTCCGGTACTCATATTGCGGGAGATTAATGCCGAGCCACTCACCGAATGACTCACAGACTTCTGACCGTAAATATTCGTCGTACCGTGTGCGTTTCTTGGGTGCAGGAAGTGCAGCAACTGCCATTTCACGGCCAGCATCAGTGACGTGATAAACCACATCATCCTCTGCACAGAAAGATGGCGCCGCACGGGATGTCATCAGGCCAGCAGTTACCAGAGATTCCAGGTCAGCATTGTCGCTGTGGACGCCGCTGGCGAGGAAATAATTACGGTACGGTTCCCGGCGATTCTCGTTGATGCCCAATGCATGTTGCAGAAGGCCGATCTGATGTTGGGTTGCATCATTCATGACTACTTTCCTTCTGTTCGATCACTTCCAAACCCAGCTTTAAGGCCAGAGCATGCTCTGCTCTGGCGCCTGCACTGTTCTCCCAGCCGGTCAGCAGGTAGATAGCATCGGCGCGCTGAAGCATGGTCAGGCCGACGGCCATATAATCAGCCTCGGTCAGGCCATCCGGCAGGATCGCCGGATTCAGCGGAACGTGCTTTTCGAATGACATATTCAGCGCAGCCTGGAGGAAAGCGGGGCGGTTAAATTGCGGTAAGCCTGTCATCGGCCCGGCGATGTAAACTTTCATGGCTGTTCCCCTGCTGGCGCTACACGTTTGAATTCGATCACCCAGACCCACGGGTTAGCCTGCCAACTTCCCTCACCGTAAATTGACTCCCACAACTTCACGAACACGTCCGCCACACGGTGTCCACTCTTCGTGTCGGCGGCGCTGCAGCCCTCGCGCATCACGTCGCCGACACTGATATCGTTCAGGCGCTCAACACGAACGCCAGTGATCAGAAGGTCAATGCGTGATGCCCAGCGCGGCATGTGGATGGAGGGAGTCCATGCGCCGTCAAATTCAATTTCGCGATCCGGTACACTCCAAATCCCGTAGTTATTAGGTTTCTGCCAGCAAGAAGCCTTGTAAATTCGTGCTGCATCCTTCTTATCGGTTACGATGTTGTCATTCCAATCCACCGGGCAACCATCTTCATTGCCAAGTAATGAGAACGTTTCACGCACCCAGAACTGATCGCCGGGCTGGCCGAGCGGGCAGTTACGGTAATCTCCAGCTTTAACCTCACCAGCCAATTCATTACCGGCGAGCTCACAACCCAAATTCACATCGATAATCGGGAATTTAACTAACCGGCGCGTCTGCGTCTTACGACCGCTGAGAATGGCCTTAACCATTTCAGCGTTGAATAAAATAGGGCGTTCTTTCATGATTAACCAACCCTCGTCGCTGTGCGCAAAATCTGATAAATCTGGTGCGCGATGGTGCGTTCATTGCCAACAGGGCAGGCCTTGAAATATTCATATGCAGCGGTGATCGCCACCTGGTGCTTTTCTAAAAAGTCGGATTTAAGGCGTGCAATTTCTGCCTGTTCTTCAGTGGTGCGGCGGAACCAGACGCTGTAAGGGCCGTCTTCGGTATCGTGAACTGAAGCAAGGAACCAGCCCTCTCCGATTGGTGGTGTTGGCTCCCACGCTGAAACATCGGCGTCGCCTTCTTCATAGGCTGCCTGAATATCATCAGCCGCCGGATCTGCATCAAGTGAAAGGGTATAAACCTCAACACCCTGAGCCTTTGCCCACGCTTCAAATTCGCCTGGCGCTGGGTATTCGTTACCGTTGGCCGGTTCGAAGAAATCAGGGTGAGTCCAAAAACCCAGGTTATCGGCGTTGCGTTCTGGTGTTACCGGTTGAATAAGTTTCATGATTTACCTCGGTAAATTGATTTGATAATCGGCGCAGAAGTCCAGCACATACAGGCATTCAGCCGGGCTTTCTGTTTCGTTAATAACGTCGCAACCGTTGGAGTGGAGACAGTTGCAGTTCTGGCAGCTCAGGCGATTGTCGTAACAGTTCTTTGCCATATGCCATCCGTTACACCGCCCGCCTGTAAAGCGGTGCGGGAATTCGTAAGCAGGGCAACGGCATGTAACCTGCTTTCCGTCCCAGTACGCTTTCACGCCGTCCGGTTGTTCTGCGTACAAAATAGAGTGACCGGTCATCGTATCTAGGTTGCCCATTGGCCGTGATTTCTTCATGGCTGCATTCCTAAATAAGTCATTCCCATAACCACGCCGAGCACCAAGAAATATGCGATATCAAGTTTCATGAAATAGCCTTTCCTCAGATTTCGGCGTGAGCGAATCCCTTGCCAGTGACGGCAATTAATAAAATTCAGAGGCTTTTAAATTATCTTTGGGCTTCGCCGCCCAGCGCGGAAATAAGGCTCGAAATCAGCGCGGAATATTCGCTGGTCACCAGAATAAAATCAGCATTAAAGCGCGCGGCAAAATCCTCACGGTCGATGTCGTCATTCTGATCGGACAGTGTGTCGCTCGGTTTCAGCTTCTTCAGCGTGAAGGAGTCATTGATCTGGAAGCTGACGCGTTCCTGCCAATCCATCGACACCTGGGTAACCAGTTTGCCGTTTTCGATATGTGTCCCGATTTCGTCGCTGACCAAAGCCTGCTTCTTACAGCGGATAGTGCCACCTTCTTCCAGAATCGCTTTCAGCTCGGCTTCGTCCTGCAAAGCAAAACCAGATGGCGGCTGACCGCTGCGCACCCACTCGGTTAGGTTCAGTTCGATCGGCGATTCCATTGTCACCGGTACCACCGGCAGGGAACCAAGGCTTTTACGCAAAAGTGCCAGCATGTCTTCTGCCTTTTTAGTGCTGACCGCGGCGACCATGATCAGGCCGTTATCTAAATCAATCCACATGAAGGTCTGGCTGTAACGGCTGAATGCGCGTGGCATAAGGCTGTGCAGCACTTCGTCTTTCAGTGAGTCTTTCTCGGTCTTCTTCAGTTTGCGCTGTTGCTCGCCTTCCAATTTCTCAATTTTTACCGCCAGCTCTTGCTTAATTACCGGCGCCGGAAGCATTTTATCTTCACGCTTTGCGCAGATCAGAAGCTGATGGCCAGCTACGTGTACCAACTGATCGCCGCCGAACTTGCCCATCGGGGAAACCCAGCCAGTTCTCGCCATATCCTGGCTGCCGCACGGGGAGAAAATAAAGGCGCTCATCTGGCGCTGCATTTCCTCGGCATCCAACGCCATATCACGGCTCATGCGGTAAATCTGCAAACTCTTAAACCAAAGTTCTTTCACGTTAATCACTCCTGTTTATGCCCACTGCACCGGGCGGAAACTCACACACATAGACAAGGGCGGCCGGAGATGCACAGGGCGTGCTGGGTGGGGCCAGCGAACCCTTGTCTATGTCTGCGAAAAAATTGGCGGTGGTCATGATCAAAACATTATCTTCACTCCCCCTGATGTTGGATGGTTGAAGAGTCATGCCACCGCCGAAGCAACTACACACAGCAACTATCGAGGTTCCACGTCGATCTGATAGTGCGGCGGGAGTCGAACCCGCAATCGGGTAGGGAACCCGACCATCACCAGGATGCTTTGCACAACGGGAAGAACACTGGAACTGTAGTCAGACCGAGTTGATGGTAAGTGAGTCCCTCAACCCCCAGTGTCCTTCCCGTTGTGTGCCTGGTCACTTCTCCACCTCAGGCGGCGGTGGTATCTTGGGAGTTCTCACACAACCAAGAGCAAAACAAATGTCAGGAAATCAACTCCCATTAGGGCTCAGTGAGTTGGTCCACCAACTCGAAGTAGAAAATTCAGCAACAAAAAGATTTTTAATCGCGTTAGTTCGAACTTTAACGACAGAGCAGCGCCTTACACTTACTGACACCATCTTTGAACTTAACCAACTAGCCGAGTCCACCATTCCACAAAACAATGGCCTACTTTTGGCAAGAGGGAGGGCGATTTCTGAGAAGACAATTGCTCTTCTTGGATCTGCAAAAGAAGGTTAATTCTTTCAGTCTCGGCCTTCCTAAAACCCTCCAGCGGGCATTTAAGAGGAGGGTTATTCACACGATTTCGGAATTGCTCAAGAGACATCGGCCCATTATCTTTAGGTGACTTATCCATTCTGATACCTCATTAAGCTGCTGCGTTCTTGCCGTTGATCCTGATGCTTGAGCGAATCATCCGATGCTTCATGCGCCATCGGCAGCTACTGCGTGGGCGTCCTGCCTGTTCGCTGTTGATGGGTTGAATGTACCTTTAGTTACCTTTGGCGTCAAGTTTAAATGTTCCATAAGTTACATTGGTGGGCAAAAAAATAGCCAACAGATGTCGGCCATTGAAATGGATTATAGGTTTTGAGTGATCTGAACCACTTTACCTACGATTCTGCAATCGCCATCGATAGGTATGGGTTTGAACGCGGGATTTAGTGGCATTAGGTAGCTCTGGGGGCTATCCCAAACCAATTTTTTTACTGTTGCTTCGGAAGATCCATCTAAAATTGCTACAACAATTTTTCCATATAAGTTATCTATTTGCCCGTATTTAGGCTCGACAATGACAATTGAACCTTCTGGAATTGATGGTAAACCATTCGGGTTTGTCATTGACTCACCGCGCACTACAAGTCCGAAAGCCTCATCGGAAACATCAGCAGTGGTTTGCGTCCATGAAATCACGTCTGAGAGCCTCGCAGCAGCATAACTATCAGTCCATACGCCAGCTTGCACAGCTGAAATAATAGGGATCCTTGCCGTTGCCTTCATCAAGGGAACCACTTTAGTGTCATCAGGCAGGCTGTCACCTTGGCCGTAGAGAAGCCATTCAGGGGTTGTAGATAACACTTGCGCCAGCCTGTGAAGGTTTTCACCATCCGGTTTGGTCGCGCCACTTTCCCATTTTGTTACTGAAACCCTGCTTACGCCCAGCCTTTTAGCCAGCGCGAGCTGTGTTATATCAAGCTGTATGCGTCGAGAGCGGATTCGGTCTTTCATTTCACTTTTCATGTAACCAATGTTACCTGTTATCAAGGTAACTGTTGTTTGCTATTTGATGTACCTTTTGTTACCTTTAAGGCGTCATCTATTAGGAGGAATTATGCGTAAAACCGATGTTGTTAATTATTTTGGGGGAATATCCAAAACGGCAAATGCTCTGGGAATTTCCCATCCAGCAGTTTCTCGATGGGGCGATGTTATCCCAGAAAAACAGGCTTTCGTTATCGAGCGCATAACAAGCGGTGTTTTGAAATATGACCCAACTCAATATGAAAAGACTACCACCGCCGGCGCTCAGCCATAACTACCGAAGGAAAAGAGAAATGGTAGACCTGAAATCAGTAGTTAAAGCGATGTGCAAAGCCTATCCCGGCGGTAGGTCGGCAATGGCTGGCGCTCTTGGCATGTCTGAAGCCGGGTTCAACAACAATCTGTACGAAAAAAACGGCTGCCGGTTCTTCGAAATTGTTGAGCTGGAGGCGATGGAAGACATCAGCGGCACCAGCTTCCTGGCGGAATACTTCGCCCAGCGCCGCGGCGGACTGTTCGTGGACGTCCCGCAACTGGAAGAGCTGGATCAGGTTGAGCTGTTCAGTAAGAGCATGCGCACTGCTGCGCATCGTGGACACGTAGACATGATTATTCAGTCATCGCTTGAAGATGGCGTGATTGATGAGAAAGAAGCTGAGGAAATCATGAAGTTTCACCGCCGTCATTTAGCCGCGCGTGATGCAGAAGTTCGGGCTGTGCTGGCGCTGTTTGGAAAAAAGCGGAAAGCCGGAAAGGTTGACGCCCCAAGTGTGCAGCTTGAGGCGTCGGGCGCATTAAAAACGTGTGTGGAGTAATTAACGCATGAACAGTTTACTCGTAAAAGCTGGCGTTCCGCAAATGCGCGGTAAAGCTACTGGCGGTACCGCTGGCTCTTTCTCGTATGAAGTGATTATCGATGGTGAGTGGGTGCCCTGCAACTACCAGTTCGCGGCGTGGTGGGTAGGTTACGTCCGCCAGAGCAGCCAGAAGGTGACGGCATGTCTGAAGAAATCCAAAAGCTGGACAGGCGTTACAAGGATTGGCGGGGTGTTGTGGTACACGTCGTGGGCTTCGACAGAGCAGGGGATCGCGTTATCTTCATGCGCGCCGGTTACCCGCATGAGTGCGCCCAGCCCGTCGAGCTATTCAAGTCGCGGTTTGAGAGGGTAATTGATGAGCCTGTTATTGCCATCGCGCCCGATAGTAGTGATTCCTGAGCTGGTAATGAAGCTTGGTTTAAACGAAGCCATGCTGCTACAGCAGGTTCACTACTGGGCAACTGAAACAACATCTGGTGTTGATCATGAAGGTCGCCGCTGGATTTATAACACCATCGGTGAATGGCTTGAACAATTCCCATGGATGTCAGCTTCAACCATCAAACGCGGCTTCGCTTCTTTGAAAAAGCAGGGCTGCTTAATGATTGAGCAACTCTCTGATGATCCGAGAGATATGACTAATTTCTACGCGATTAACTATGAGCATCAAGCGCTTTTAGATGAGGTCAAATTGACCCCATGCAAGAGGTCAAAAAGAACCAATGCAAAAGGTCAAAATGACCCGTTGCATAGTTCCAAAAAGACACCTTGCAAGAGCTCAAAAAGAACCGTTCTTCATACAGAGAGTACTTCAGAGAATACAACAGAGATTAAACCCCTTAGTCCGGCCGCTTCGCAGCCAGACGACAGCAGTGACGAAAGTTTTCTTGCTCTTCACCCTGAAGCGGTGGTGTTCAATGCCAAAAAACGTAAGTGGGGAGGTGCCGACGACCTGACCGCTGCCGAATACATCTGGGGAAAAATCATCCGCATGTACGAACAGGCTGCTGAATGCGACGGTGAGATTTCCCGCCCGAAAGAACCGGACATGACCCTCTGGGCAAATGAAATCCGCCTGATGTGTTCTGCCGACGGCCGCACACACAAGCAAATCTGTGAGCTGTTTGTCCGCGCTAACCGCGACACCTTCTGGTGCAAGAACATCCTGAGCCCGTCGAAACTCCGTGAGAAATGGGACGACCTGACAATCAAACTGACCGCGAATGTCCCGGCTGAAACTTCAACTGGCGGCCACTGGAACAGCGCTGAAGCATGGGAGAACACCCTGTGAACAAAATGATGATGGCAGTTAAGAACCGCGACGGTGCCGCGCTGGCTCAGCTGATGCCAGAAGAGAAACCACAACGTGTCGTGAACGCAGACGCCGAGAAGCTGGTCGATGTGCTGTTCACTAACCTGATGCAGATTTTCCCTGCTGCCCGCCAGACCGCGCTGAGTACTCCGGCAGATATCGCGGCGGCGAAACGCCAGTGGATCATGGCATTCGCTGAAAGCGGCGTGACCACGCTGGAACAGGTGAAAGCCGGTATGCGCATGGCCCGCCAGCAGGAAACAGACTTCTGGCCGAGCTGCGGAAAATTCATCGGCTGGTGTAAATCCGGTGCCGCTCAGGCCGCTGGCCTGCCGACCGTCGACGAGGTGATGACCGAGTTCAACCAGTATTGCGCGCGCCGCGGCGACTACAGCACACCAGCTGCTTACCCATGGTCAGCGCCGATCATGTACTGGATTGTGACCGACGTCCGCCGGTTGATGCTTCAAAATAACTACACCGAGGGTGAAGTCCGTAAATCCGTACAGCACAACCTGACTCTCTGGGCAAAACGCCTGGCGAAAGGTGAGCAGGTCCCGGCACCGGTTGTGATGCTGTCCGCGCCAAAAGCGCCAGCAGGTCCGACCCCCGCGCAGATCATGTATGACGAGTATCTCCGGAAAAAACGGAAGGGCTGGTTATGACTTCTGAATTCGCAAGCACCACACCTATCGAGCACAAAGACCGCTGGCAGACGCCGATGGAAGTATTCACCGCGCTGGATCTTGAGTTTGGTTTTTATTTGGATGCCGCAGCTGACGACCAGAACGCGCTGTGCGCCCGATACCTGACAGAAGCCGATGACGCGCTGGCCACTGATTGGGAAAGCTACGGCGCAATCTGGTGTAACCCGCCATACAGCGCAATCACTCCTTGGGTTGAGAAGGCCGCCGAGCAGTGCCGCGCCCAGCATCAGCCGGTGGTTATGCTGCTGCCCGCCGACACTTCAACTGGCTGGTTCTCGCTGGCGCTGACTACCGCCGATGAAATCCGGTTTATCACTGATGGCCGCCTGTCCTTTATCAATGCCGGTACCGGCAAACCGGGCAAGAACGGCAACAGCAAGGGCAGCATGCTGGTTATCTGGCGCCCATTCATCAAACCGCGCGGGCAGTTCACCACAGTTTCCCGTGACGTGTTGATCACTGCTGGCGCTGATTACCTTCAGGAGGTGTCCGCGTGAACGAATTCCAGAAAATCTGGCTCGATGCCTACCGCGATTACCTAAAGGCCATATCCATCACTGGTGAATACTGCGCGGCAGATTACACCGCGGCGCGGGAACATGCTGACGCAGTGCTGAACAGTCTGATCAAAGCGGGGGAAATAGCATGCGACTGACCCTGCCATTCCCGCCGAGCGTCAACGGTTACTGGCGCTCCACCCGAAAGGGCGTGCTGATCAGCGAACGCGGGCGGATCTTCCGGTCAAACGCGCTGGCGTCAATTTATCAGCAGTTGCGCTGCCGCCCGCCGGCGCTGCTCACCGAACTGGAAGTGCATCTGGTTCTGTTCCCGCCGAGCAGGGCAAAACGCGATTTGGATAATTTCCAGAAGGCGCTGTTTGATGGCCTGACCCACGCGGGGATCTGGAAGGACGACAGCCAGGTAAAACGAATGACGGTCGAGTGGGGACCGGTAACTAAGGGCGGCAAGGCCGAGATCAACATTTCAACGTTTTCAGTGGGGGAGGTGTAATTTGCGTTTTCAATCTCTTTCAAATCAATGTACGGTTATCCAGTGCAAAGAACGCTCTCTGTGCAGTCGGTTGCAGCCGACAGGGAGCCAATTAAACGTAAAGTGTGGAGTGATAAAATGAATAATTCGATTATGATCGAAGGCATTTCCGTACGTCAGCATAATGACGGTAATTTCTGCCTGAATGACCTGCAGCGCGCCGCCGTTGCTAATCCCCGTGAAACCCGCTCATCCAGATCCCTCGAAGTTTACGAATTCATGCGCCGGGTAGAAACCCTGACGATGATTGATTTGCTCGAAAAAGAAACTACGGGAAATCCCCGCATCGCTCCGGTAGTCACGGTTCCCGGAAGGAATGGCGGAACTTACGTGTGCAAAGAGTTGGTTTATGCATACGCGATGTGGATAAGCCCGGCTTTCAACCTGAAGGTTATTCGCACTTTTGACGCGGCGTTGACCAAAGCGCGCGAAGCCACCGCCAACGACATGATGCAGGCCGGAGTAACATTACTCGGTTTCATGCGTAAAGAATTAAACCTCTCCAACTCTTCAGTTTTGGGCGCCTGCCAAAAGTTACAAATGGCTGTCGGCCTACCCAATCTCTCCCCTGATTACGCCATTGATGCCCCAAGCGATGCCGTTGATGGCTCCAGCCGTCCGACAATGTCACTGAGCACCGTTCTGAAACAATATTCAATCCCTGTCACACCTGTAGAAGCCTATAAACGCCTCGCGCGCCTGGGCATTGTCGAACGCCGCACCAGACCCAGCACCTCAGCCAAAGCCAAAAACGGCGAAAAGCAGTTCTGGTCAGTGACTTCGAAGGGTTTGCAGTACGGGAAGAACATCACCAGCCCGAACAACCCAAGAGAAACGCAGCCTCATTTCTATGAATCCAAGGTTCAGGAACTGATCAGGCTTATGGTAACGGCCACCGCGGCCTAACGGGGATTGGATGAGATTATTGTTAAAACCGTATCCCCAGCGAGAGTTGGGGATCGTGCAGTTCGCGTTGCCGGCGGACATGATGAAGTTTTTCAGCAGTAAACGCCTGCTGATCACCGACGCGCCCGCCGACCTGCATACTGTTCCTGACGGTCTGGTACCGGCTGAAGCGCAATCACTTTCGCAGGATCCACGTCTGGCTAATTTTCTATCCTCTCGGGCGGTTATTTCCAGTGTCGGCGGTATGAATGCGCTGACGCTGTGGGTGAAGCGCCACCGCGCGTGCCAGTGTCCGGACTACAACGGGGAATTTCATCACCATGAGCTGGTGCAGGTGCCCCGCGGGCGCGGCGTGGTCTGCCTGTGCTGGGCGCATGACAATGAGTTTCGGGAAAAAGAATCGCCAAAACTGGACGCTACCGCGCTGGCGAACGCCGCTGAATTCGTGACTGAGGCAATCCGTCACCGGTATAGCTTACCGGAAGGGCGTCATCTGACGCTGCCGGAGCTGTGCTGGTGGGCTGTTTCGAAAGGGCTGGTTCATCAGCTGCCGGGAGAAGTGATCTGCGCGGCGCTGGGGATGAAATACAAGCCGCCAGGCGGACAACGGAAAGAAGCCGATGTTGACCCGTGGGAAAGACATCCTTCCGAGGTGCTGGCCAACAACATCAAACCTGTGCTGGCGCTCGCAATTGACCCGGAGACGCCGGAATCATATGTCCGGATCCCAAAGCGCCGCCGGTACGAAAACGCAAAATATACCCAATGGGTAAAGCGCCAGCCATGTTGTGGCTGTGGCAACGGGTCCGATGATCCGCACCACATCACCGGCAACGGGTTTGGCGGTATGGCAACAAAAGCGCATGACCTGTTCGTGCTCCCGCTGTGCAGACGGTGTCACGACTCACTTCATGCGAATACCCAGGCTTGGGAAGCAGAACATGGCACACAGGAATTACTGGTGCTGAAGACATTAGACCGCGCGCTGGCGATGGGTGTTATCGCTACCGGCAAGCAAAAATAAGTGTGGAGAGAATAATGCGTGATATTCAACTGGTACTGGCTCGTTATGGTGTGTGGGCTCGCGATAACTCCGGCGTGAGCTGGTCACCGATTGCCGCGGGCTTTAAAGGCCTGCTGCCGACTGAATCCAGCAAGGTCGAATCCTGTTGTGATGATGATGGTCTGATTGTTGATGCAGCGGTAGGACGTTTGGCCGCCGTCCGTAAACCGGAAGAGGTAACGCTCATTATGCTGCATTATCGCTTCGGTCTGTCCAAACGGGAAATTGCGAGGATGCGTAAGGTGAGTGAAGGCCTGATCCGGCAGCAGTTGCAGGTAGCGGAAGGCTTCGTTGATGGTTGCCTGGCAATGACCGGCGCGGTGCTGGAAATGGACGCCTACACCCAGAAAATCCGAGTCGCGAAAGTCGCTTAAAATAGTTCTAGTGCGCTACGCGAAAACTCTTGTAATCTGATAAGGTCGGTCACGTAGTCACAAAACTTAGACAATATTCAAACCTCGCTCCGGCGGGGTTTTGTCATTTCTGGGGGATAGCAAAATGCACAAGTAAACGGATAGACCGCAGGCGTCAGCCAACGCAGCAGTAATGATGCTGCCCCGAGTCCCGATAGAGGGAGCCAGATGCAGGTCCGAACTGCAATATGCGCTGGCGAGGGTTATTAAAGATAAAGGCATACCGGTAGAGCAGCTCGCAAGCCAAACGAGCACCGGTTATTAGCGGCGAGGAGCGACAGAGACTCAGGGGCATGGGCGCGGCCACTGCGAAAAGTGGCAAAAATATTTTAGGGCTGCGCATTTGCGTGGCCTTTTTTATTTGGCGGCCAGTCAATCAGCTAACCATTCCACTTTCGCAAAGTGACTGAGCCGCTAATTCCTTCTTTTACCACGACTGCGCACCCAACCGGACTACCGGAGGGCGAGACCATGAAAATGAATCCACATTCTGACAACTGGACGGGCGGCGGAGCACTATTAACTCTGCTTTCCTCGATCGCTGGTTTTATAACTTTAGAACGTGTCTACATGGCGTCGGCTCTTGTGGGCATCGTAATCATGCTTCTTGGTTATCTTGATAAACGCAGCGCGATAAAGGCGGCGAAAAAAAACGACGCAGAACGCCTTAAGCTCGACAGAGAATTAACGCAGGCGACAATTGACTCACTGAAATATCGCACGGATACCCCAGCAGTCGCTAAATATCCGCAGATATCCGAGGGCATAAAAAGCGTTCTCGAAGCGGCTAAGGACGATTGACCATGGCAATTATCAAGAAAGCTGGTGCTACAGGTGGTATCTGCTCGGTAATGGCGATCATCGCCATTGTAGTTTCAAGCGGTCAGGTTCGAACAAACGAACAGGGACTTGAGATTATGGGTAACGCCGAAGCATGCCGCCGAGAACCGTATGTATGCCCTGCCGGATATCTGACGGACGGGATCGGAAACACTCACGATGTGAAACCCGGCACGCGAAAAACTGATCAGCAGATAGCCGCCGACTGGCAGAAAAATATTTTGGACGCGGAAAAATGCATAAACACGTATTTCCGTGGCCGGGATATGAACGATAACCAGTTCAGCGCCATGACATCCGCGGCGTTCAATATGGGTTGCTCAGGTTTGCGGACGTATTACAGCCCTGTACGTAAGGCTCGTTTTGAAACATCAATCCACAAGTACGCGCAGGCCGGCAACTGGCCGATGATGTGTAACCACCTGCCCGATTTCGTGAATGGCGGCGGTAAGAAACTGCCGGGCTTGGTTATCCGCCGCGATAAAGAGAAAGCGCTCTGTCTGGAGGGCTAATCATGATCAACTGGTTCCGGATTGTCATCACTGCGCTGTTATTTCTCGTTATTGGCGTTCTGCTCTGGGCTGCCTTTCACTATTACGGCAAGACCATCAGCCAGCAGTCAGAAATCTCAGTAGCCAATCAGGCAAAAAATTCAGCGGAATTTACCCTGAACGCACAGGCCGAGGCCGTGAGCATCTTCAACACTATCGCAGGGGCAACCTTGAATGAGCAACATGCGAACACATTGGACTCACAGGCAGCCCAGACTGACATCAAAGCTGCTCTTGCGGGCGATGCTTGCGCTCCTGTTGTTGTGCCTGCTCGCGCAAATGACCGGGTGCTCAACCGTTACAACGCAGTACGTCAAAGTGCCGGTAACGCCGATACCCGCCAGCCTGATGGTTCTGTGCCAGCCGTCGCCACCACCAAGTAACCCGCTCACCTATGGGGCATCAGTACACTGGAATGAGTTGCTGCTGACAGACTTGCAGAACTGCAACACACAGATTTCCGGCATTCGCCAAATTGAATCCACCCGACAAGGTAAATAACCATGACAGTAAAAGCTAAATTTCGCGTCCATTTAATCCAAAAAGCCGAAGACGACTCCCATCGCGTTATTCATCTCAGCGCAGTGACCGCCGACAAGGCCGGTAATGAAGACTGGTCGAAATATACACCTTCTGGTGATATCCGGATGCACGTCACCAATCCAGCTGCATTCGAACAGTTTGCGCAGGGCGTCGATTATTTCGTTGAGTTTAGTAAGGCCGAATAGCTATCCAAGCGGCATAAAGAGGCCAGACAGAAATGATTAAGCGTTTTTTTGCATGGCTGAAAAGCATCTATCTCCACCCAGCCGAAACGGCTGAATCTCAACCGAAGGAAAATATCGTGAAATTAGCACTCGTTTCGATTATCACCAGCATGCTGGCCAATGGCGCGGCGGCAAACACCGTTCAGGTAACTCTCACCGATAATGCCGATGCAATTCAGCCCGGCGCCGTAGTGAACTTTACTGCGGACAATGGCGCAACCGTTACTCCAACCAGCGCACTTACCGATACAAACGGCCAGATCACTGTAAGCCTGGTCAGTTCCACTGTCGGCGCATCAACGTTAACGGCAACCGCTGCTGACGGCACAACGGCGAGCATTCAGGTTTATTTCGTCGCCGTTCCAGCTCCGGAACCCGCACCATTATATGTGTCTGATCCAAATGCTCCAGCCGACGCTGCAGCAACTTCTATCCCAGCAACCACCGTGTTATCCCCACTGGCCACGATGAAAGCTAATTTCGATAAAGTGGTCGCATTCATCGAGCACGGTATTGAAGTCCTGGGTAAAGACGCAGAAGCCGATCTGGTTGCTCTGAAAAATAAATTTCTGCTCTAAGTAGCATTACAGATGGCTTTCAGTGAGAGCCATCGATAGTGAAATTTGATGCATTTTTGAGGATTTGGAATGGCTGATTTTCGCGACCTATCCCAAGAGTTGCAAAAACTCAAGAAGCAGATTCCGTTTGCCACGGCTCAGGCACTAACAAGCGTTGCCCGGCAGATAGCTGCGGCAGAGAAAACTGCATTTCAGCGGAAATTGGAGAACCCAACGCCTTTTACTGTTAACTCGGTTGGTTCTGCAGGGGCGCGCCGCGATAACCTGATCGCTAAAGTATTTGTTCGCGATATTGCTGCCGGATATCTGGAGCCTTTGGAGTTCGGCGGCGTGCATAAGCTTAACGGTCAGGCGCTGCTCAACCCTAAAAACGTCAAGCTGAACAAATACGGCAACCTGTCACGCAATAAACTTTCCCAGCTCAAAGCAAAATCTGATGTGTTCATTGGTGATATCGATGGCATCAATGGTGTCTGGCAGCGTGTGAAAGTGAAGAAGGGTAAGAAGGGCAAAAAGCGACAGAAGCGTTCAGCTAATGGTACGCACCGCCCACGGGTGAAGAACCCAATGCCCAAACTGCTGATACGGTTTGGTGATGCGCTCCCAGTCAAACCCACTCTAGGATACATGGACAGAGCCGAGAAGATGGCGGCGGGTCTGATGCCCGGCGCGTTGAGTAAGGCAATCGACGAAGCACTTCGCACCGCGAGATGATATCTGCTCTCAATAAAAAAATGGGTCCTTCCCCGGACCTTTTTAATGCACGGGCATTGCGCGCCGCACAGTTTCACCAGCTATAAATTTTTCAGTTTGTGTCCCATGTCCCACGTGCATATCTATGCACTGACTACGTCCATCCCTTGCCCCGTGCGGATTTAGCGAGTTTATACGTGGGATATTTGCGTGGGACATTTAGGTGGGACACAAAAAAATGTCCCATTCGAGTGTCCTAATGTCCCATCGAGGAAAATGTCCCATGACAACGATGACGCAAATTGAATATGCGAAGCACGCCGGCGTTGACCGGAAGACGATCGGGCGGTGGGTTAAAGCAGGGAAATATGTCGTTCTCGACGGTAGCCTCATTGATGTTGAAGCCACCGACAAAGCTCTCGTCATGCTGCGTGACGGTAAAGATCCCCGGACAAAAAATGCGGCCAAAAATAAACCGGCTAAAGCAGACATCGGACTTAAAGATGATTCAGCCACTGACGAGGCGGTTAAACAAATCATGTTGGCGACCGGCGCTGAAATGTCACGTGAAGAAGCCAGCAGGGTTAAAGAAAACTACCTGGCGCTTTTAACAAAGCTCGAGTTCGAGAAAGAGGATGGTCAACTGGTTGAGCTCTCTGTTGCTGAAGCTGTTTTATTTACAGCATTTCGACAGCAGCGCGACGCCTGGATGAACTGGCCGTCAAGGGTGGCTCCTTTGATGGCGGCTGACCTGGACGTCCCAGCTGACAGAATGACCGAGGTGTTAATCGAACATGTCCACAAACACATCTCCGGACTCGGCGATCCTGAATTTAACACAGACGAAACGTGACAGACTTTTAAGTAGCATCAGAAAGGGATGGACGCCGCCGCCGCGTATCAGCGTGCCGGACTGGGCGGACCGGTACCGCAAGTTAGCCAAAGAAGCAGGCAGCACGTCGGGCAACTGGGAAACCGAAACGGTAGAGATAGCCCGTGGCCCGATGCTTGCCGCCACCGAATCAGGCGTTCATATCATCACGGTGATGTGCTGCACGCAGTTAATGAAGACGGCGCTGCTTGAAAACCTGTTTGGTTATTTTGCGCATCTAGATCCCTGCCCGATGTTGCTACTCCAGCCGAAAGAAGATGCGGCTGAGCAGTTTTCCAAAGAGCGCATCACACCGTTAGTGCGTGTAACCCCGGTACTTCGCGACCTGATCGGGGGAAACAAGCAGAAGAATTCCAAAGAAACGCTGCTGTATAAATCGTTTACCGGCGGATTTCTGGCGCTGGCTGGCGCGGGCAGCCCTGACAACCTTGCACGCCGTCCAATCCGCGTGTTGCTGGCCGATGAGGTGGATAAATATCCCATCACCCGTGAGGGTGACCCGATCACGCTCGCCGAGGAACGCACCGCAACCTTCGGTCTGAACTGGCTTTCCGTTCGTGCCTGTTCACCGACCGTGGAAGACGAAAGCCGGATAGCAGCAAGTTATGAAGATTCCGACCAGCGTCGTGCATCGGTAGCGTGCCCGCACTGCGGTCACCGCCAGTTTCCTGATTTTTTTAAGCACATTCACTGGCCGTCAGACGGTGATAAACACCATACCAAACAGGCCATGATCCACTGCGAAAGCTGCGGAACAGGATGGTCTGAGGGTGACAGGCTGCGTTCGCTGAGAACTATTCAGTGGCATCAGACAAAACCTTTTGAGTGCTGCGGTACCCGACATGTTCCGCTTAATCTCTACGAACAGGCATGGCACGCCGACGATGTCACCGCGGTCAGCAAGGTCTGGCAGTGGTCCGCCTCTGAGCGTCATGCCGTACACCGGGTTGTGTGCCCCGAATGCGGAAAGTTAGGCGTCGACAACATCCATGCAGGGTATCAGGCGTCGAAGTTATTCAGCCCGTGGCAAAAAGATAAGCCGTCGGATATCGCCGAAAAGTATCTGAAAGCCAAAGGCGACCCCGATAAAGAGCTGGCCTGGTGGAATACCCAGATGGGCCTGCCTCACCGGCCTAACTATGGTAAGCGTCTTCCCGTTGATGTGCTGCTTGCACGGCGGGAAGTATTCAGCGCGGAGGTGCCGGATGGTGTGGCCGTTCTGACTGCTGGCATCGATACGCAGAATGACAGGCTCGAGGTTGAGGTCGTGGGATGGGGTAAAGACGAGGAAAGCTGGTCAGTTGCGTTCGATGTGATTGAGGGTGACCTTGAAACGGCTGAACCCTGGCTGCGACTGGATGCCTATCTGAAACAGGTATGGCGCCGCGCCGACGGTCGTGGTTTCACCATCATGGCGGCCTGCCATGACTCCGGCGGTAATCATACGCAAAAAGTGTATGAGTTTTCTCAGGAAAGACTGGGGCGGCGGATTTGGGCGATTAAAGGTGAATCGGCGACGGGAGGCAAGCGGTCACCTATCTGGCCGAACAAGCGCCCGACATCGAAAACCCGCGCGAAATTCCGTCCGATCATTCTTGGCGTCAACTCTGCAAAAGATTCCATTCGCTCACGATTACACATAGAGCAGCCCGGCCCCGGTTATATGCACTTTTCAACCGATCGGGATATGGGGTATTTCACACAGCTAACAGCAGAACGGTTAGTCATGAAAGAAGCCGCCGGCCAGCGCTACAGCGTGTGGGAGTTGCCTCCAGGCAAAGCTAACGAAGCGTTAGACTGTCGTGTTTACGCTTACTCCGCCCTGTGCGGTTTGTTCCATGCTGGCCTTAAATTGAACGCCAAAGCGATAGCCTTGGAAAATAACCCTGACACCTTATTGCCCCCGGCACCGGAGCCTGAAGAAAAACAGGACCTACGTTTACCCGGTGTCATTATTACCGAACCTGAGAAACCTCAGCGTAAACCTTTGCATAAGCGCCTCGCTTAAGGACCTCTATGTTTAATCCCAACTCCAGCCTTTTGGCTGGTGCGATGACGCGTGACCAGTTACAGGCCGCGCTGACCAGCGCACAGCAGGCCTATCTCGAGCTTTCGACGGGTGCGAAGGGCGTGTCTTTCTCTTACACGCAGGGGGACGGTACGCGCTCGGTCGCTTATCAACAGACAGATATTGGACAGCTAACAGCGCTGATCCAGCTTCTTCAGGCTCAGTTAGGCATCGTTAAACGTCCACGCGTGACGTTAAGGTTTCGGTATTGATGAATAGCGGAGAGGTCAGAATTCTCGGGCCAAACGGCCGCCCCTTACCCCCATCGAACCGAAAGGCCTCAATGCTGAACGGCTCAGGCCGTGTGCCTTATGACGCTGCGGATTCATTCAGCGATGCGATGGCGAACTGGCAGCCCGCGCTTTGGTCGCCGGATAACGAAGTCAACATCTACCGCGACCGCATCGTTTCCCGCGTTCGCGACATGGCAAGAAATGACGGGTGGGCATCAGGCAGCGTAACCCGCATTTTGGACAATGCGGTTGGGGCTAATTTTCGCCCGATCGCTAAAGTGGATTACCGCGCACTTGCGCTTCAAACCGGCCTGAAAGCTTTTGATGCCAAATGGGCGGATGAGTACGGTCGGGCCGTTGAGGCGGCGTGGCGTAACTGGGCAAATGACCCCGGCCGCTATTGCGACGTTGAGCGGAAAAAAACGGTTTCCCAGATGTTGCGTCTGGCTTTTCGCCACAAGTTGGTGGACGGCGATGCGCTGGCGGTTCTGCAATACCGGACGGACCGGCTCGGGCACGGTCGTGCGCGTTATGCAACGACCATACAGATCATTGACCCGGATCGGCTGAGCAACCCACAGCAGGTATTCGATATGCTGAACATCCGCGGCGGCGTAGAAATTGACGACGATGGCGTGCCGGTGGCGTATCACATCCGCAAAGCCCACATGGGCGACTGGTGGAGTGCTGAGAAAACGATGACGTGGGAACGCGTCAGGCGTGAAACCTCATGGGGACGGCCAATTGTCGTGCATGACTTTGACGGCGATCGTGCCGCCCAGCATCGGGGCAGCAGTATTTTTACGCCCATCGTTCAGCGTCTGAAAATGCTGATCAAATACGACGAGGTAGAGCTGGAATCCTCAATCCTCAATGCCGTGTTCGGAGCATACATCACTTCGCCTTATGACCCTGGCCTGTTCGCTGATTCATTAAATACTGATGAGGTACTGGCTTATCAGGACATGCGTACCGATTATCACAATGATAAACGCATCTCTCTGCAAAGTGGTGCCCGGATGCCAATCCTTGCGCCGGGTGAAAAGATAGACACCGTGAACGCAGCGCGGCCAACCAGTAACTTTGCGGCGTTCGAAAGCGCAGCATTACGTAACGTGGCCGCCGCCCTGGGCATTTCGACCCAGCAGTTAACGCAGGACTGGTCTGATGTGAATTACAGTTCCGCCCGTTCAGCCATGTTGGAAGCCTGGAAAACCCTGACGCGCCGCCGCGATGATTTTGCCAGCGGCTTTGCTCAGCCTATCTTCAGCAGCTTTATCGAAGAACTCCACGATATTGGTGAGGTGCCCCTTCCTGCTGGCGCGCCGGAATTTCTGGCGGCCAAAGCGGCGTATTGCCGTGCGCAGTGGATGGGACCCGGTCGAGGCTGGGTTGACCCCGTTGCTGAGAAAAAAGGCGCGATCCTCGGCATGGATTCCGGCATGTCAACGCTGGAAATGGAAGTCTCAGAAAACGTCGGCGAAGACTGGGAAGAACTCCTCGATCAGCGTGCCCGTGAGATTGAAGCCTTCAAAGAGCGTGGTTTGCCGGTTCCGACATGGGGACAGGCTGACACCTTTGCACCTCAAACAATTAAAGATCCGGAGGCACAGTGAATTTACCGCACTTAGCGCAGCGCCTGTTTAACACGCCGCTGGCGCTGCATCCCCGAAAGGCCGAAGTGGTCATGGCGGCGCTGACGGACCGTTTTGGCCTGACGCGCATCCAATCCATGTCTGACTGGGATGACGAAGATGATTCATTCTCCCGTCAGGCCCGTGATACGGGCTATGACGTGGTGGAAGGGATCGCCATTATCCCGATTCAGGGGACGCTTGTGCAGAAACTCGGCACTTTGCGGCCTTACAGCGGGATGACCGGCTATGACGGCATCCGTGCCTGTTTCCTGCGCGCACTGAATGACAGTGAAGTGAAAGCCATCTGTCTGGACATTGATTCGCCCGGCGGCGAAGTCGCGGGGTGTTTTGACCTTGTCGATGAGATTTATGCCGCACGCGGCAGTAAACCGGTCTGGGCCATTTTGTCCGAAAGCGCCTATTCCGCGGCTTACGCGCTGGCGAGTGCGGCGGACAAGATAATCGTGCCGCGTACCGGCGGCGTCGGTTCTGTCGGCGTCATTGTGATGCACGTCGACTGGTCGCAGAAAATCAAAAATGACGGGCTGCAGGTCACCATCATTACCTACGGCGATCGCAAGGCAGAGTCCAATCCGTATGAACCTTTAAGCGAAACGGCGCGCAAAGCCATTCAGTCAGATATTGACGAAATGGGGCGTTTGTTCGTGAGTACCGTCTCCCGCAATCGCGGGATAACAGAGAAAACCGTCCGGGATACCGAAGCCGCCTGTTTCCTTGGCGCCGACGGTGTGCAACTGGGGCTGGCTGATCGCGTGGCCTCGCCTGATGCGGCATTCCGCGATTTATTACAATTAGTTGGAGAGTAACGATGTCAAAGAAAATTCGAGGTTTTGCGCACCTGTTTGGTTTTTCCGCCAATGCTTCTGAAGATGATGAAGACGAAAAAGAGAAGTCCAAAAAGGCCAAGGGGCGTCGTGCAGAAGAGGACGACAACGACGATCAGGATGATAAAAATAAGTCCAAAAAATCTCAGCGTGCAGAAGATGATGGTGATGATTCTGACGACGAAGATGGTAATGACAAGGAAAAGTCTAAAAAAGCCAAATCCCGCCGTGCGGAGGATGATGATGACGATGCGGACGCCGATGAGGACGAGGGCGACGAAAACGACGGTGACGATGATGAAGATGATCGTGACGTCAAAAAAGGTCGCCGCGCTGAGCGCGATCGTATTTCCCGCATTCTCGGCAGTAAATTTGCTGCTGGCAAAGGCCCACTGGCCGTTTCACTGGCGATTACCACCGGTATGAGTTCCGCCGCGGCAATCCGGGTGATGGCGAGCTCTGGTCCTGTACCAGTCGCATCTCAGCCCCGCCGCATGTCACTGGATGAACGCATGTCTAAAGTTGAAAATCACCAGTTGGGTAACGCTGACAACGGTGGTCCTTCAGCAAACTCAGTGGTATCTCGTGCGTCCGCTCTCTACAACCAGGTAAAAGGTAAAAAACAATGACTGTGAATCAGGTAGGACAAAACGCCTGGGTGCCCGGCGTTCAGCATGACACCTTCATTCCGGACCAGTTGCTGTCCGGCCCTTTGCAGGTTGTCTCTGATACGGTGACGATTCTGACGGGAAGTTCGGCAACCTATAAGCGCGGTACCGTACTGGGGGTGATTACTGCATCGGGTAAGTACACCCTGAGCGTGGCGACAGCAACCGACGGTAGCCAGGTTCCTCAGGCCATTCTGGCCGATGATGTGAATGCCACCGCAGCGGACACGTTAGCCGGCGTATATCTGATGGCCGAAATCAATAAAAACCGCATTACCTTTGATGCGAGCTGGACGCTGGCCGCGCTTAAAACGGCACTCCGCCCTTACGGTATTTTCCTGCGTGACAGCGTTCAGGCACCTGCCAGCTAAAACGTAACTCCCCTTTAAATCACCTTCTTCGCATGCCCTTTACCGGGTAGGGCGTTATGCATCCATTTTTTATCCCGGCCAGCAGGTCGGGACACAGAGAGAACACGCTATGTCTCAATCTATTTACGATACGGTGACGCTCGTCGGGCTGGTTCCAAACCTGATGACGTCACAAAACTGGATCCTCGACCGTTTCTTCCCGAACATCGAGACCAGCAACGATGAATATGTGGCGATCGATGTTGACGTAGGTCTCCGTCGTATGGCGCCGTTTTGCTCGCCTTTAGTCGAAGGTAAGCTGGTTGAAAGCCGCCGTTATCAGACCGACAAGTTCAAGCCTGCTTACATCAAAGATAAGCGTGCGCCTGACCTGCGTAAACCTATCCGCCGCCAGATTGGAGAGCGCATTGGGGGTGAATACACCGCTGCTGAGCGTGAAATGCTGAACATCCAGTTCGAGATGAGCGACCAGATCGATATTTTGAATCGTCGCCTCGAGTGGATGGGATGCAGTGCGCTGTCTACCGGTACCGTCACCATTAAAGGCGAAGGCTTCCCGACCACTGTCGTTGACTTTGGCCGCGACCCCTCCCTGACCATTGCGCTCAGCGGTTCTGATAAATGGCCGACGAGTATCGCCGCTGGCGCGACAAATACCCAGCCCTCTGACGACATTGAAACCTGGCAGACGCTGGTGTTGCAAAAGTCTGGCGCTGCGCCGACTGATCTGGTTTTCACCAACAAGTCCTGGAAGGCATTTCGCCTGGATACCACCATCAAAGACAACGCCATTGTGTTTCCTGCACTGAGCCCGTTCGGCAATCAGATTGACGCCGGCGCGCGCGTGCAGAAGGGCGCGGTATACAAAGGGCGCTGGGGTCAGTTTGACCTCTGGCTTTACAACGACTGGTTCATTGACCCTGATACCGGCATTGAAACCCCGATGCTTGCCGATGGTTCGGTGATCATGTCTGGCGCTGATCTGATGGGTACCCGTGCTTTTGGGGCGATTATGGATCCTGCTTTCAACTATGGCCCGATGGCTTATGCACCGAAAAGCTGGCTGAAAGAAGACCCCGCCCAGCGTTTTCTGATGATGCAGTCTTCCCCAATCGTTATCCCAAGCCGGGTTAACGCGGCCCTTTGTGCGACGGTGGTGTGATCATGGCAAAAGATAAAACAACCGAAGCGGCCTCAGAGGCCGCTGACCTGGTCAGCGTGGTTGTTCTCAAGGGAAAACATCTGCGGCATGACGGCGAGGATTACGCTCAGAATACGCGTGTCCAGTTATCCGAAGCGGATTCAAAGCGCCTCATTGCGCTGGGTTTCGTGAAGTCTCTGTCTGATTTGCAGCAGGAGCTGGAAGGCGCCGGCCCGCAGGAAGTTTCTGTGACCCAGGCAGACAGTCAAACCAGCATTACCACCTCAGACCCGGCAAGCCCGCCACCTGAGAACGGAGCTGACTGATGGGCATCAACTGGGATCAGCATCTGCTCAGGCCGTTACAGGGGGTATTTGGTGATCCGGTTGATTTCCGTCCCGCGGTTGGTGCGGCTTATACCATCAGCGGGATTTTCGACCGCGCCTATACGCAGGAGGTTGAACCTCTGGATGACGGTAGCACGATAAACACGACGTCCCCCGTCCTGGGTGTGCTGGACAGTGAGTTCAGGGTTCCACCGAAGAAGGGGGACCGGGTGTTTATCGGCACGGTCGGCGGCGAGACGGTGAACACGTTGTTCACCATCGCCGATATCCAGCCGGACAGCCACGGCGGCTCAAAGCTTATTCTTAACAGGGTGAAGGTATGAATGCAGCAGCTTTGCGGGGGCTCGTTATCAGCGCGCTTGCGGGAAAGACAGATGCTCTTGAACGGGTCTATTCCCCGCGCGACTGGCCCACGTCTGAGGATATGTATCCCGCTATTCTCGTGCAAACCCCCTTCGATGTGAAAAACTCCCTCGGGCGTAACGCACCGCAGTTTACGACCGTGACCACCGTCCGGATTACCGGCCGCCTGCAGGAACTCGATGACCTTGATCAGGACAACGGGGCGGTAAAAGCGGAAGAGGCGCTGGAGCAGTTGCGCGAACAAATCGAGCGGGCTGTGATCAACAGTTATGACCTGACCCGACAGATTCAGCAGTTTTTGCAGCTGCGCTCCACGATTGATATCAGCGCGGCTGGCGAAGGGCATACCGCTCAGTTACTGATGGATCTGGATATCGAGTATTACCAGGGGCCGGAAGAATTTTACCCCATCGAAGCGGATCCGCTTCAGGGGATCGATGTCACCCTTATCGAGCCTGACGGCACGCCGGAAGTCGGCGTCACCATCGACCTGCCTCAATAACATTCTGGAGTATCCCATGTTTGTAAAACCCGCAGCCGGGCGCACAGTGCGTGACCCGGTTAAAGGCACCTTTTTGCCCGAAGAAGGGGCAGAGGTCGCTGAAAGTATGTTCTGGAACCGCCGGCTCCGCGACGGGGATGTGATCACCGTTGACACCTACGCGCCGGCAGCGAAATCGCCGGCGTCCGCAAAGGGCGCAGACGCGACGGCCACCACTGATAAATCAGCCGCTTCAACGGACACCGGGAGTGCGAGCTAATGAACTTTCAAAATATCCCCAGCAATCTGCGGACACCGCTTTTCTATGCAGAGTTTGACAACTCGCAGGCGAATACCGCAACGGCTACTCAGCGCACGCTGATCATCGGTCAGATGCTGACGAACGCCGCGGTAAACCCCAATATCCCGGTTATTGAATCGTCAGCATCGAACACTGCCGGTATTTATGGTGCCGGTTCGATGTTGCATAACCAGATGGCGGCGTATCTGGCAAACGACATTGCCGGTGAAATTTATCTGCTGCCGCTGGTTGATGGAACATCGATGGTGGCGGCGACCGGCACCATTACGCTGACCACGGCGCCGAGTGAAACCGGTGTAATTTCACTGTATGTCGCGGGTCAGCGCGTGCAGACAACTGTGTTGAGCACCGACACAGTGACTTCAATGGCAACAGCCCTGACGGCGGCAATCAATGCCACCATTGCGTTGCCGGTAACGGCTGCATCGGCTGCCGGCGTCATTACGCTGACGGCAAAAAACAAAGGCACGCACGGCAACAGCATCGATTTGCGGCTGAATTATCTGGGCAGCGCGGGCGGGGAAGCCACGCCTGATGGCCTGGGTATTACGCTTACCGCCCTCACCAGCGGGGCTGGCGCACCGGACATGACGACGGCGCTGGCAAACCTCGGCGACCGGACCTTTGATTTTATTGTAACTCCTTATACCGACACGACTTCTCTCGATGCGCTGAAGAATTTTCTGTCGGACAGCACCGGCCGCTGGAGCTACGCTTCACAGCTTTACGGCCACGTCTTTGGGGCCGTGTCTGGCACCTATGGACAACTGACCACGCTCGGCGAAGCCCGCAACGATCAGCATGCCACTTTACTGGGGGTATATGACTCACCAACGCCGGCTTATGTCTGGGCCGCGGCTGCAACGGGCGCGGTCGCGGGGAGTCTGCGCAACGATCCGGGGCGTCCTCTGCAAACGCTCACGATTGCCGGCGTGCTGGCACCGCCACTGGCTTCACGTTTCGAGCTGACCGAGCGCAACAACCTGCTTTACAGCGGCATTTCGACCTTCACGGTGGCTGATGACAGCACGGTGCAGGTGGAAAACCTGATCACCACGTATCAGACCAATAAATTCGGGGATGCGGACGATAGCTATCTGCAGGTGGAAACGTTGTTCCTGCTGATGTTCGTTACCCGCTTTATCCGCACGCAGATCACGTCGAAATTTGCGCGCATGAAGCTGGCCGCTGACGGCACCCGCTTTGCGCCGGGATCTGCGATTGTGACGCCGAATATTATCCGGGCTGAGCTGATCGCCCAGTACACACAGCTGGAATACAACGGCTATGTGCAGGATTCCAAAGCCTTCGCCGCCGGTCTGATTGTGACGAAAAGCACGACCAACCCGAACCGCGTAGACGTGTTATGGGACGGCGTGCTGATCAACCAGCTGCGCGTATTTGCACTTCTTAACCAGTTCCGCCTGCAAGCCGCGGCGTAAGGAATAACAATGGGTGATACCTCCAACCGCCTGGCAGGCACCGCGTCGGTGACGACCAATGGCGTCACAATCATGGTCGCCGGGCAGTTCAAATACAGTCCTTCAACCGTAAAACGTGAAACCCTGACCGGGATGGATCGCGTTCATGGCTATAAAGAAAAGCCTTCCGCGCCGTATATCTCCTGTCAGGTTCGCGACAGCGGTGGTACCACGGTGGCGGACTTTAACGACATGACCGATGTCACCGTGGTGGCTGAACTCGCCAACGGCAAAACGATTATCGGCACCGGGATGTGGACGGTCGAATCGCAGGAAGTGGACAGTGAAGACGCCGTGTTCGATGTCCGCTGGGAAAGCTTCTCAGTCGTGGAGAGCTGATCGTGGAAGAGCAGGAAAAAAGTATCGTTATTCCTCTGGATAAACCGCTGGCGGATGCCGGCGGTAAACTGGTCTGGGAAAGAATTACACTGCATGAACCTGCGCTCATCGAAGTGAATCAGTTCTTTGATAAGCAGAAGGCGGATGGCGCGCTGGCCGCGATGGGGCTCCTTATCTCGCTTCTATCGGGGATCCCGCCGCAGGTTGTCAGGCGCATGCCGTTTACCACTTTCAAACAGTGTGAGTTATTTCTTCTCACCTTCTTAAATTACCTCCCCGAACCCGTCACGACGGTTGAAAGCAGCACGGTGATCGTGTTGCCAAAAGTCCTTCAGGATGGCAAAGGGGAGCAAAACTGGGCAGGTATAGATCTTGGTGAACCCTGTCTTGAACAGGTGGACCAGTTTTATAAAACCCAGACAGTGAAAGGCGGTCTGGCGGCGATGTCCGCGCTTATCGCTGAAATCTCCGGCATTCCGGCGCAGGTCATTAACCGTCTGCCGTTTACGGACTACAAACGCTGCGAGGGTTACATGCTGGGTTTTTTAAACTTCTCCCCGACGGCGGGAGGTGGCGTGAACGTATCGCCGATGTAACGTATTACTACGGCTGGGGGCCAGATCAGGGCTGGGGAATGACGTGGTCGAAGCTCAACTGGTGGCGGGATCAGGCATTGCGCATCAATAAGGTAAAGGAACGCGATTAATGGCTAATGTGTTTGATTTCCAGCTGAAAGCGGACGATCAGGTTTCTCAGTCTATTCAGAACATCGATGATGCGGTGAAGAAACTGACGCCCCAGCTCAATGATGCGCAAAAAGTTGTGCAGCTCGGCGGTCGCCGTTCCGCAGAAGGCCTTGATGAAGTCAGTAGCCGCCTGAATAAACTGGCAAAAAATGCCCGGGATGGTGTGCAGTTTGTCGGGGACCTTGTACCGCCGCTGAAAATGGTGGGCGGCCTGACTTTAGGGCTGGGCGGACTGGCCACGGTCATAAACGGCGTCAAAACGGGGATCAAAGAGTATGCCGATTCTGGATATAAAATTGATACGACCGCCAAAAACATCAGCGCAACGACTCGGGCCTATCAGGAACTGACCGGTGCCATGATTGAAAACGGGGCAACGCGGGATTCTGCGGAGAGCTCTGTTACCGGTCTTTACCAGCGTGCTAACGATGCGCTTAACGGTCGGGATGATCCTTTTAACGCCCTTCTGGCACAAATGGGCGTCAAGATCAGCAAAACCAAGGAGGGTATGGCCGACGTCGTAAAACTGATGGATGACCTGAATAAGGCCATGCTTCAGCAATCCCCCGCCCGGCAGTCCGTGATTGCGCAGGTGGGGCAGTTCTCGCCCGAACTTCTGAACTATCTGCGGCAAAGCACCGAACAGGTCCAGCGCCTTAAAGATCAGGCGCAACGTGACGGTCTGATTTTTTCTGATAAAGATGTGCAGAATGCCCTGGCGTTCCGCAACCAGGTCAATCAGATTTCAGCGTCGTGGGACGGCATGCTGATGAAGGGGCAGGCGTGGCTGGGGCAAGCCCCGATAGTTCAGAAAAGTTTTGATGATGCTTCCCAGATCATGCAGCACGGGTTCGATGCCGCAACGGTCGGTTCCCTGATGACGTGGAACAGCGGGGGAAAGCAGGCCGACCGCCTGCGGGATGCTCAAAAAAATGACGCGTTTAAAAAAACGCTGTCGTGGGATGAAAAACTGGATCTCCGTTTAGGCTATGCCTCCGGCGATCTGGTCAAAAAGCTGAACAGTTTTTATGGCCCGACGGATAAGGCCCGTCAGTTACAAAAGGATGTGCAAGGGCTGTATGTGCAGGGTCCGTCTTCTGTTGAACCCCCATTATCGTTCAATCAGCCGGGAAACGGGAATGCACGGGGTATCCGGAACAATAATCCTGGGAACTTGCGCGCGGCGCCCAATGCAGTGGGCAACGACGGCAGTTTCCCTATTTTTAGCAGCGCAAATGACGGGCTTGCTGCTATGAGCAGGCAGCTGCAACTTTACGGGGGCAGGGGAAATAACACGCCTTACGGCATTATTCACACGTATGCCCCGAGTAGCGAAAATAACACGCAGGCGTATATCAATGCGGTGACGAAAGATACCGGCTTTGGAACACACGATAAACTGAATATGAGTGACCCCGCGGTGCTTAAACGCCTGATGACTGCCATGATCCGCCATGAAAATGGCAGCCAACCCTACAGCGAGGCTGATATTGATAGCGGCATTAATACCTCGATGACTGATCCGCGCTGGATGGTGCCGCAAAGCGTCTTACAAAGTGCTGGAATTAATCAATCAGGCAAGGGGGCTGAGCCCAATATCAACGCACCTTCATCTGCCAGCGCAGGCGCGTCCGGCGGCGGTATCGATGTCAAACAAGTTGCTGACGTATTATCTAAGGTGCTGAAAGACAATAAGAACGAAATTGAGTTGACGCTGATTAATGGACGAACTGGCGAACGTAAAAAAATCTCAGGTGCCGGCGGCAAAGTGACCACGGCAATGCCCATGCCCTGATATATCAACCTGACCCGCTTCGGCGGGTTTTCTCTTTCTGGAGGACAGGATGCCACTGTTACAAAACGCGCTGTCTTCGCTGTTAGGATTTTCGGGCGACAGCTGGAACTGGCAGGATCATATTCATCCGGCGTCATTTCGCGGCGTGCCCTTTGCAATTATTGATGCGGATGGCAATTTTGGCCGCCGGCAGGCCGTCCATGAATACCCCTATCGCGATACAGTCTGGGTCGAAGATTTGGGGCGTTCTACCCGCCGTCTGACCTTAAACGGATTCATTATCCAGTCCAGCCCGGTCTACAACGCTGCGGATGTCATGACTCAGCGGGATAATCTTATCGCCGCCTGTGAAAGCGCGGGCGCTGGCACGCTGGTGCATCCTACGCTGGGCGAGTTGACGGTCAGTATCCCTGACGGCGGGCTGAAACTGCGGGAAAGCAAAGATTCAGAACGCGTCTTTGAATTCTCTCTCACTGTCATTGAGTCCGGTCTTCGGGTTTTTGCTGTGACCGGCGCGGTCTCAGCTGCTTCAACGGTTCAGACGTCCTGGCTGGCGCTGGCGGCGAAAACGGCAGCCACGTTTATTGCTGAAGTCAATTCCGATTTACGCACGGTGACGCAGGCAATAAAAACGCTTAAAAGCACGGTTTCATTCTGGACCAGTATGGTGACCTGCACGGCAAATGAGGCGACAAATCTCAGTAATACGCTGAAATCCACGTTCGGCAGCACCCGTTACGGGCGTTACAACACTGGCGATGTTGGCGGAAATACCTCGGGCGCGACAAATACCACGACGACGACGGCAGACACGAATAATTACGACCTTCTGGTTTCACAAAAAATGGCGGCATCAGTCGAAAACCGGGCAGAAGTTCAGGATGTAACAGCCAGCCTACTGGCATCAGTCAGCGTCGCGGCATATGCCAGTGGCGCGCAGGATGTGATCAATGCATTACTGTCGAGTGAGGCCAAAGGATTGGATCTGGTTCGCCTGTTTGAAACGTTGGCGGCGTTCACGGATACCACTTACCGGCCGGACAGCAGCGACAGCAGCATTGCTTCGGCGGCACAAATTTACCTTATCACGCTAAGTGCTGGCGCAATGGCCTATGCGGCTTCTCTTTACGAGCCCGTAAGCTATGACGATGCTGCTGAACTTCTTCAGCGCGTGGTCAGCGTCATCGATACAGTGTCTCTGGCGGCGGCTGATGCCGGTTATGACGATGTTTTCAGTGAGATGTCCGATCTTAAAACAAAGGTCAAAACGACGTTTCAGGAGAAAGGGGCGCAGCTGGCGAACGTGTCCACCGTGACGTTCAGCGCAGCGCTTCCTGCGCTTAACCTGGCAAACAGGTTGTATCAGGATGCGAGCCGAACCGAAGGACTGGTAAAAATGGCCGATCCAGTTCATCCGGCATTTATGCCGCTTTCTTTCAGGGCGCTTTCTTCATGAACGATGAAATGACGTTAACCGTTGGTGGCAAGGTGCTTTCCGGCTGGGACTCTGTCCGCGTAACCCGAAGCATCGACCACCTTCCCAGCGATTTTGACCTTTCGCTGATGGATGAATTTCCCGGCAGTGATGGTCAGCAACTGGTCAAAGAAGGCGATGCCTGTGTGGTAAAACTCGGGAGCGATACGGTCATTACCGGCTACATCGACCGGTGGGCGCCGATGATTTCCGCCTCGAGGCACGAAGTCCGGGCAACGGGGCGCAGCAAGTGCGAAGACCTGGTGGACTGCTCCGCCAAATGGGATAACAACGTGATCACTGGCGCTACCCCGTTGCAGATTGCGCAGCGTCTGGCTGCACCCTATGGGATCACCGTGTCGAGCGACGTGACTGATATGCAAAATGTCCCTCAGTTCACGCTGAACTGGGGAGAAAGCTCGCAGGAAATCATTGACCGTATCACGCGTTGGGCGGCGCTTCTCTACTATGACCTGCCGGACGGCAGTCTCTACCTGACCCGCGTCGGTACCCGAAAAGCTGCCAGCGGCGTTGCACAGGGTATCAACATTGAAGCGGCGGCCTACGAGACCTCGATGGACGAGCGGTTTTCGGAATACACCGGTGTCTCAATGACGGTTAACCCGTTGGTCGATGACAGCGGTTATGGTGCAGTGACTAAAGCCACTGCGAATGATCCGGACGTTGCCAAAATGCGATACAGGAACCGGATCATCATTGTCGAAAGCACTATGAACACCACCGAGCTGGCGCAGCAGGCGATTGACTGGGAAATGAACCGGCGTTATGGCCGCTCTAAGGTTCTGCAGGTCACCATTGATAACTGGCGCGACAGCGCAGGCAAGCTGTGGGAGCCCAACACCCTGATCCCCGTTAATATCCCCAAGATGGGCATCAATGACGTGCTGTGGCTGCTGGCGGAAGTCACTTTTATCAAAGATGACCAGGGCACGGTGGCGCAGATGGTACTGATGCCGCCGGCGGCATTCTCGGTTCAGCCATATCGTTTCTACAACGTCATTCAGGAGCTGAACAGATGACGATGCTCAACACGCTTTACCGCCGGGCGATGATGATGCTCGGCGTGGGCAGCGTATCGCTGACGAATGATGATGGTGGGATCCAGAAAGTGCAGTATCAGACGCCGCTGGAAGTGCGCAGCGATACGCCGCGCCTGATGGAGTTCGGTTTCTCCTCTTCATTGCCGGATGGTGCCGATGTGCTGATCGCCTACCTTTCGGGCGACCGGTCGAACGCGGTGGTGATTGCCTCCGGTCATAAAGGCAGCCGCAAAACCGGCCTGAGTCCGGGTGAAACCATCATTTATGACCAGTGGGGGCAGCACATCAAACTCACTGAAGCGGGAATAGAAATTGATGCAAACGGTCAGTCCGTCAAAGTCATTAATTCAACCACCGTCACCATCGTTGCTTCAGAAGAGATTTTTGCAGATACCCCTGTTTTGAAGTGTTCCGGCGATATCATTGATAACGCGGGGAGTAACTCGACCACCCTAAAAGACTTGCGCGATACCTACAACAATCACGATCACATGGTGAAAAACGTGCAGAGCGGCAGCTCATCACCAACCAGTGAAAAACCGGGAGAGCAGGTTCAATGACGGACATCACAACACTCTGGAATGCTGAACAATCCATCGGCGACTGGGCTGAGGCATCCGGAGACCTGCAGTCGGGCGACGACCTCGAGACGGCCATTCTAATCAGCCTCTTTACTGACCGGCTGGCGCGGGAAGATGACGAATACGATGGCGATAACCGCCGCGGGTGGTGGGGCGATCAGGATCAGGATTATCCCATTGGGTCACGCCTCTGGTTGTTGCGCCGTCAGAAACTGACGCTGGTTGTTGCAAACAAAGCGCAGGATTTTGCCGCCGAGGCGCTGAAGTGGCTTACCGATGACGGTGTGGTCTCCAGTATTTCTCCCGTCACACAAATCGTGTATCCGAACCGCCTTAACCTTTTTATCACCTACCAAAAGCCAGGACAGGACGCGGTGTCAAAGCGTTATTTCTGGGTCTGGGAGTCTTAACCGATGCCATACAACCGGCCAACGCTCACCGAGCTGCGCGCGCGAAATCTCGCCGCGATTGAATCAGAATTAAAAGGGACAGGCACGCCGTTACGGTTTTCTAATCTGAACATTATCGGAACGGCAGATGCGGGGCTGGCTTATCTCCATTATGGCTATCTTGACTGGATAGCGAAGCAGTCAGTGCCATGGAGTGCGACGGATGAGAATCTGGCGGGATGGGCTGCGTTAAAAAGTGTGACGCAAAAAGCAGCCAACGTCGGGACAAATAACGCTACCATTTTCACCGGCTCAACAGGGGCAACTCTTCCGGCGGGGACGGTATTAAACCGGGGGGATGGTTACCAGTATACGACAGATGCGGAGATCGCTATCGGACCGGCGGGCACAGCAACTGGCGCAATCACCGCGGTGCTTCCTGATCCTAATGACGACCCGACGGGCGGCGGCGATGCTGGGAATACCCCGGCAGGCACCCAACTGACGCTGGATGTCAGTATTTCAGGTGTTGATTCGACGGCGACCATCAGTACCGCCATTACTGACGGCGCAGATATCGAAACTGAAGATGCTTTCCGGTCGCGTACACTGCTGGCCTATCAGAATACGCCTCAGGGCGGAAACGATGATGATTACGAATCCTGGGCGCTTGCCGTATCGGGCGTAACGCGGGCATGGACCGTGCGCCGGTTGATGGGGGCCGGCACAGTGGGTGTGTACATCATGATTGACGGGACTGATACGTCAAACAATGGCTTTCCCGCAGGCAGTGACGGTATTTCTTCGCTTGACAGCTGGTCAGGAACGAAGGCAACCGGAGATCAGAAAAGAGTGGCTGATTATATCTACCCTATTCAGCCAGTCACCGCACTGGTGTACGTCTGTTCGCCGATTAAAACGACCATTAATTTTACGATAAGTGGCCTGGCGTCGGCTGACAGCACTACAACGGCCGCAATTTCCGCAGCCATTGACGGGGTACTGTTCGAGTCTGGTAACCCGCAGGGGGCCACGATTTATCTTTCTGACTTGTTGGTTGCCATCAGTAATGTAAGCGGAACAGGTGGCTTCATTCTGACATCCCCATCGGCAAATATTACTACTTCAACGGGCCAGTTGCCCGTAAGAGGTACGGTGACCTACACATGAGCCGGTTTACTTTAGAAGACTACACGTCAGCGCTGCAAAACTTATTACCGACCGGTTTGGTGTGGACGCGCAAGGCTGATGGTGTCCAGAGCGCTGTTATGCGCGCGCTGGCTCAGTCATATCAACAAAGCGATCAAGCGGCGGAATCGTTGTTGACAGGCGCATTTCCAGCGACAACAACAATCATGTTGACCGACTGGGAAAAAACGTTAGGCCTGCCAGATGATTGCGCGATTGGTGAGATTGACAGCATTGCAATCCGACAAAAATCGATTGTTTCTAAGCTGTTCAGTACGGGAGGGCAATCAGCCGCCTATTTTATTGGTGTGGCCAAAGCGCTGGGATATACAATTTCGATTACTTTTTATCGTCAGGCAAGGGCTGGCATGTCTGTATGTGGCGATGCGCTGAATGGCGATGACTGGCCCTTTACCTGGCTGGTTACAGCCCCACAAACCACAATTACTTACGCACAGGCAGGTCAGTCTTACGCCGGTGATCCCTTACGGTCATGGGGAAATAAACGTCTTGAATGCCGGCTAACAAAACTGGCTCCATCACACACGATCGTTAAATTTGGTTATGCCAGCTAAATAACATTTTCCTGGCAAACTCTAAGCGCCTTCACTGGCGAGGGAATTTCTATGCAAAAAATTGGGAGTATTACGTCAACCGCAGATGTTAATGGTGAGTGGACGAATGGCAATGTGGCCGCTGGAACACCACCCACTATCCTTGATGCGGCATGGATGAATACGGTGCAGCGGGAATTAGCAAATGTTGTGACGGGGGCAGGCATGGCGCTTTCTCCTGCAAACGACGCACAGGTCCTGGCGGCATTAAAATCCTTTATCAGCCAGGGTACGGCTGGTTTAGTGGGGGACATGAGAAACGGGAAAATGTCGATACCAACCGCGTCTGCAACAGCAACGTTCACAGCAGACGAAATCATTATTGAGACAGCACTTGGTGGATTTCAATACCGGCTTTCTTCATTCAGCAAGACGATCAATCTTGCGACTACTGGTGCCGGAGGAATGGATACAGGAACAGTAACTAGTGGATATATTGCTATCTACGCCATTTATAACCCCACGACAGGGGCTTCTGCATTACTGGCCACACTAACCGGAACATCCGCAGGCTCAATTTATTCCGGTTCAAATATGCCATCCGGCTACACTGCATCGGCATTGGTCAGCACGTGGTTGGTTTCATCATCTCAGTTGACTGCGGGATATCAGATTGATAGAGATATATATACAACCAGTCTTTCGGCTATTTCAACTTCAGCCGCTACAACAACGCCCGCTGTAATTACTTTCGCCTCGGCTGCATTTCCTGTTAACGCCAAAACAATTTCAGGATATGGGACCGTGACTGCACAGGCAAATCAAACCGCCGAAATATGGATCCTAAGTCTTCCAGTTATCGGCCAAGGGGTTCGCTGTGCAACTAATGCTTCTGCCATCGCCGCTGGCGGTATCGGGCAAACGTTCCCACTTAGCAAAATTCCGATTACAAGCCCGCAAAAATTGTATTTGGAAGCTTTTGCAAGCACTTCGTCATCATTTCCATATGCTGTAAACATCACAGGATACTCAATCTAATGAGCACAACAATCTATGTGGTTTTAAATGAAGATCAGACCAAAATTGTTACCTATTTCGGACCATGGGACCCTGAAACACAGGATTTTGGAACAGTGATAACGGTGCAGTCATCAGACCAGATTTATCATGACTACTACACACTAATGACAAAATATAGAATGCAGTATGGAATGGTACAAGTTGACGAATAGCTACTTTTTAAAAGGATTGTAAAAAATGTTCATTTTAGGCAGCAATGAAATTTTAGCTCACCTTACATTTGATCTAAAAATTCTAAGGGTGTTTGTTTTAAGATATTAATTACATCGAATAAAAATGATTTTTCTTAGGTTGAATTTAATTGAGTAGAGGAGCTCATATTATGAGATCCTCTACTCAAGAGTCTATTTACTTGAGCGCTTAAGGGGGAGTGATAGGAATCCAGCAGTTAAAGACATAAAGAACATCATAAAGCCGGTCATCATAATCATTGTTGATAAGCTTATTTTTCTTAAAAGTATGCCATAAGTAATATCACCAAATGAGTTATTTGCCCAGAAATCTAAAGTGTCCATGCCGATGTAAACACCAACTATTATCAATATAATAGAAAGTATGCATCCTATCTCAAGCACTGCTTTCGATTGAACTGTATCCATTAATCCATGATTAGGTAACAAGCCTTCCCTAATGCCAAACATACGTATTAGTAACCCAAAGCAACATGAAATTAGCCCAATCATACCCCCAGTTTGCGCATATAGCATGGTATGTATGTCAAAGGTCACACCATTAAATGAAACTGGTCCAAACAGTAAAGAAAAATAACAAGCCATGCTTATAAAGAATAGGCTTAATCCAGGATAGATGAATAACCATCTCGGACTAAAAATCATCATAAATCTAAGGTGTCTCCAGCCGTCTTGCCATGGTCGAAGATGTGGTGGGCGAGAACGTCCATCTTTTGATAAGGTAGTGGGAACCTCACAAATTCGCATTCCCATCAAGTTTGCTTTAATTACCATTTCGGACGCAAACTCCATGCCAGTAGTTCTTAAATCCATTCCAAGAAACGCTTTTTTGCTAAAGCCTCGGAGTCCGCAGTGAAAATCTTTCGCGGGACAACGAAAAAGTACCCTACCAATCCATGATAGGATAGGATTTCCTATATACTTATTTTTCCACGGCATAGCACCTGGTTCGATTCCTCCCAGAAATCTGTTCCCCATCACGAGATCATATCCAGCATCAAGTTTTGCGATGAAATTATCCAATTGACTGAAATCATAGGAGTCATCAGAGTCTCCCATAATAATGTAATCTCCCTTTGCCTGCATTGAACCATAGTGCAGAGCTGCTCCGTACCCTTTTTCTGGTGCATCTACTACTCTTGCTCCCAAGGATTTAGCAATTTCTTGAGACCCATCGGTACTACCATTATCTGAAATTAATACCTCAGCATCAATCTTTGACGACTCAATCCATTTATTTGCCTTGTCAATACATTTTTTTAAAGTTTCTGCCTCATTTAGGCATGGCATTAAAATTGTTAGCTTTGTCATCTTACTTCCTTTTTAAAATAAATACTGACCCAAGAAATATAACAAAAGTTATTATCGGGTAACATGGGAGCAGATATATTTGCTCAACACCAGGAAATGACGTCACATCAATAAGAGCAAGAATTGCTAACCTAAATAGGCATAGCATAGTTGCTATTACCATTATTGAAAGTACATCAACATTAAACTCTAACTTTTTAACAAATGGCTTTATAATAAACAAAGTTAAGGTGGCAAATAATAGAATTAGGTTAACATACTTAATCACTTGGCTAATAGCACTTCTGATTTCTAGAGATAATGTGTTTTTGTTATCGTACTTTTCGACTTTGTCTATATAAAAAATCCCATTATTTAGAGTGTAGGGGCCTTCATTTACTATTTTTTCTAAACTTAAGCAATCTTTAAGGTTATTGCCTGCACAAAACTCAGTACTACCAATTTCGCCAGATGCAACAAAACGAGATTCTGTTTTTTCAGGCATAAAAAAATGGTTTGCAACATCTTTACTGTTTTTTCTAGTAAGGCTGAGGCAGCCTTTAGTTGTTTTCATGCATACCCATGCGTCAGGATTATATGTGTTGATATACCACCCTGAAATCAAGAACCGCTCAGTTTCATTTTTAGTCGGCGTTCGTTCAATTATATTTAGCTTTTCTTGAACTTCTTGCAAAGTTGTGAAGTAACTCTCTGTACTAAATCCAGAGGAAAAGCTCATGGTATCAAAAAGAAAGATCACCCTCATTCCTCTAATAAAAGCTGATGTGTATTTCTCAATGAAATTATCAGGTAGGGGAGGGAGATAGCTTATGATACTCGGCTTGCAACTTATTTTACCATTATCACATGCATTACTTATTTCCATATTAATTTTCTTATAAAATCCTTCAGCAGAATCAGGAGAGCTGTAAAATCCTTTGGATTCGGTCGCACTTCGCACTGCCCACATAAACCATCCACCCGCATAATCACCGCATACATCTTTATAGACATTACAACTGGCTGATTTCCATTGATTATCAGATTCAAGATATTCTTTTAATTTAGATAATTGAGGGCTTACTGAGTAAGCCAATTCTCTTTGTGATTCTGAAACAGGCACGTGGTCTGGTTTTTTTTCATTAACTCTAATGCTACTTAGTTTTGAAATTACGCCTTTGAAATTTTTATCTTTAAAATCAACAATTGAATACGTTCCATATGTTATCTTGTTTACAATAGAAACAGATAATGAAAGTAATGAGAAAATAAAAATCACTAGCATATAGTTAATAAAAAGGGATAACTTTCTTTTGCTTTTGTAAAAGCAAAATATTGGGATTAACAGTAGTGGGGCAATCCATATCCCCTCTTCACGCGTGTACCAAAACATAAATAGACTTGTCCCGCAAAGAAAAATCCAACCTAAATTTTTCTTAACTGTTGTGTCATTTATCTTTGATAAAGAAGTAGCGAAAAAAATGAATAAAGAAGTATATAAATAATCTCTTATTATACGATCTGCAGTCATAACTGGGTTTAATGTAAGTAATGCAAAAAGGATAACGTAGTATAACCAGAAACCATTAACCTTTTTTTTAACGGTTAATATTAATAGAAAGACAGAAATACAATACAAAGCCTGCTGAAAAATTTGCAAAGGTATATGTGTTATTGTAGTTAATGCCAAAAAAAATGAGTATACAGGGCCTTTGATTAGAGTTAAATTATTGTATTCACCTAGCCAATTACCATTTAGCAAATAATATGATTGACTAATAAAATGAGCATCATCGTAACTCGCTGAGTTAAATATACTAATTGGAGTATAATAAGAAACGTAGCAGGAAAATATCGCAAGCAGCACACAAAAAAACGATAGCTTCAGTTGGTCAACATTTTTCATTTTTCGTTAGAATCCTTAAAAACGAAGAAATTAGAATATAAAAAGCCTACGAATAAACTCATCCCAGAGAAGATGACCATTGTTATAAATGGCTGTAGAGAAATGTAATCAGCAGTCATGCCTGATATTAAACTTATAAATCCCATAAATGCTACGAAAAGTGTATACCTAACACCAGTTGCTTTTTTTTTAAAGGTGAATTTTGAATTTGCAAAGAAGCTAAATGTTACAGCAACAATAAAACCAATAAAATTAGATATGGCCTGCGAGGGATAAACCATATAAAAAATTAAAGCGAATATAGTCCAATGTATCAGCGTATTCACAATTCCAATGGAGAGATAACGACTGAATAATTTAATCATAATTTATGCCATTTAGTGTGTTCATTAACTGTCATAATGCATTAAAGAAATTACAATTAAAACGAATGAATCATGATGAAGTTCAAAAGCTTGCTGTTGAATAGCTTGAGTAATAACGCTGCGCTCAAATTGTGGATAATATATGTTCTTTTCTAAGCCTTAAGTTTTTAAGGCGATGATTATAATGTGTTTTTCCAAAAAAATCCAGCCTATATATCCACAAATTAAATAAAATACGTATTTTTATTTTAGTTGATTGATTTTTAATGAAAACTTTATGAATTCATCCATATCGAACATGTAGCGAGGCATAACTCCACCTCGATTTGTGTTGGTCGCTTTTGGTAATTTTATACCCATGATTTCACCTGTCCTTGTCAAGTAATGAAGAAGCTCTCCTGTGCTAACTCCTATCATTTCCGCTGCAACCTCTATACGTATGAGCATTGGCTAGACCTTGCACAACCTAAGAATAATGATTAGCAAGTATATACAACATAAACAACATATTAAATAAATTATCAGCATGCATTCGGAAGCAAGGAATTTATCCTGCTACGGGTTTGATGAAGCTGCTATATTTACCGACTTAGGACTTTGTTCTGCACGGACTTAGGAATCTGAACTTGAAATATGACTCAATTACAGACAGTTAAACTACTTCTATTGATGGTTAAAGCCATTAGAATTTAATACTACTTTTAGATCATGCGTGAAACTGTTTCTTTCACCTGGTTGCTACTGTATCGATAATCAGGAAACTTTCAGTTGTGAAGAAGATTGAAGCGTTTGAGTCAAATTGGAAAGGTACACACCAGCTAACCCCCCTTAAAAATTTCTTCCCTTGTTGATCAGCGGCATAAAAGATTTGTCGCTTAACTGACTTTCCTACCTGTGCAGTAAGTGATTATACTGTATGTATGGACAGTATTATTTGGAGGGGTTATGCCGCGCAGATACGAAATAGATGCTGCTTTTAAGCAGGCAATCAAGAAAAGCGAGAAAGGGCGCCGGACCGTCACGACTGAGGATTTTGTAGCGGAGCTGGCGAAGCTAAACTGGCGCTGGGATTTGCGCGAGGCGAACCACTGGATCGAAATCTACGTTAATACGTTTCACGACGTGTCGACCGAAGAGGGCGAGGCCAGAACGTTCGCTCTCTACAACCCTAACGGAGGTCGTTAACTATGGGATTCCCTTCACCTGCTGGCGACTACATTGAAAAAAGTGTGACGCCGAATGAAGCCTGTAAGTGGTTCAGCCGGCCTGGTCAATATCTGATGTGCGCTGGGGATACCAGCTGGCGCGCCGGTATCAAAAAAGATGCGATTCTGGTGGTAGACGCGGCGCGTAAACCGCAGGAAGGCAGTATCGTTATTGCGACTGTTTGTGGTGAGTTCTGCATGAAGCGCATGAGGCTTCACCCAACTCTGTCATTGCAGTCTCTGGACCAGCCAGATATGGAAACTCTAATTAAAGGCGGCGATCTGGAAGGAGAGGAAACGATAATTGTCGGTGTTGTCACCCACATCATCAATGATGCAACGACGGATGAATTCGATGACATCCCCTGCATCTAACTTTTCAACAGACGAAAAAAAACCTCCGTTGGTGACGGAGGTTCTCTCAACAGAAGGAGCCGCGTATCTTTTACGTATCCTTTTCTGTCCAGATGGTGTCAGTGCTCAGTCCTAACCTTACCCATAAATTACTGGTTTATATGAGTTTGTCCCTGCACTGTCCTATCTTAATTGGTGGAGCTGGGGGGATTTGAACCCCCCCGATAATTATGCTGCCTTGCCTCCGCTTAGAAATGAAAAACCTTCAGTAATCCCTTCTGCAAAACAAAAATTTTCCTGTGTGAATACATAGGAATGCGTGTCGGCGCATGCTCACCATTATTGTGAGTAATTGCGGATAAAAATCATAATAAACAATTGGTTAAACGCCCCTAAAATGCCTACCACTGGTACAGCCGCAGTCAGGCGCTGACCATCGGTAAGGCACTGGAAAAACTTAACTTCGCGTGGTTTGAAGAGCCGATGGAAGAAGAGAGCATGGCCTCCTACGCGTGGCTGGCGGAAAACCTGTCAATCGACGTGATCGGCCCGGAAAGCCTGGGCGGCAAACATCACAGCCGTGCGGACTGGGTGAAAGCGGGCGCGTGCGACATCCTGCGCGCCGGTGCAAACGGCGTGGGCGGCATTTCGCCGTGCATGAAAGTTGCCAGCCTGGCTGAAGCGTTCGGCATGGATTGCGAAGTTCACGGCAACGGCGCGGCCAGCCTGGCGGTGGTCGGTGCGATCCGCAACTGCCGCTGGTACGAACGCGGCCTGTTGCATCCGTTCCTTGAATATGACGAACCCGCCGCCTACCTGAACAGTATCGTTGACCCGATGGATGAACAGGGTTTTGTGCATCTTTCAAACCGTCCCGGCCTCGGAGAGGACATCAATTTTGAATACATAGAGACCCATACCGTCAGCCGCGACTGACCTGCGGGCAGAAAAAATAATAAACCTCTGACTCTACCCGGAAGGTACATCATGAACTCTGGCACACCCCTCAGGGCGTGGTTTTTCGCGCTTCTGTTGTCGGTGAGCTGCTGGCCGGCGCTGGCGAAAACGCCGCCCGACCAGCTGATCATCGGCATGAACATGAATAACCTGCTGACGCTCGATCCCGCAGCGATGACCGGCAACGACATTGTCGGCATCGTGGTGAATCTTTATGACCCGCTGATTGAGCTTGATCCGCAACAACTGACCCACGTGCGTCCGGCGCTGGCGACCTCGTGGGAGGTCAACGATGCCGGCAATCTGATTACGTTTCACCTGCGCGAAGGCGTGAAATTTCACTCGGGCAATCCGGTCACCGCGGACGATGTGGTGTGGTCGATGCGCCGTATTCTGCACCTGAATCTGGCGCAGGCGTCGGTGTGGAAGTCTTACGGATTCACCAAAAAGAACGTCGATGAAATGGTGCGCGCGCCGTCGCTTAATACCGTTGAAATCCGGCTGCCTAAACCGAACGACCCGAAACTGGTGATTTACTCGCTGGCCGCGCTCGGCAGCGTGGTGGCGCTCGACAGTAAAACCGTGCAGGCGCACGAAGTGAACGGCGACTGGGGCAACCGCTGGCTGACCACCAACGAAGCGGGTTCCGGCCCGTTCCGCCTCGACAGCTGGCAGGCGAAAGATGTGCTGAACATGAGTCGTAATCCGCAGTACTGGCGTGGCGAACCGCGGCTTTCCCGCGTGGTGTTCCGCCATTTTCAGGAATCCCAGACCCTGCGCCTGATGATTGAAAAAGGCGACCTGGATATTGCCAATAATATGGCGGTGTCCGACGTGACCGCGCTCAGCCATGATCCGGCGATGGTTGTAGATCAGGTGAAAAAGGGCACCATTTATTACGTGGCGATGAGCATGAAAGAGCCGCACTTCGCTAACCCGAAAGTGCGCGAAGCGGTGCGCTATCTGATTGATTATCAGGGCATCGGTAAAGCGCTCATGACCGGTTACGGTATTGTGCATCAGCGTCCGATTCAGGTCGGTATGCCCGCCACGCTGCCGGATCCTGGCTACACACTCGACATTCCGCGTGCCAGAGCCTTGCTGGCGGAAGCCGGATATCCGGACGGTTTTGACACCACGCTGCGGGTGCTGGCCGACCAGCCATTCCTTAATATCGCGATTGCCGTGCAGTCCACGCTGATGCAGGCGGGCATTCGCGCCAAAATCGTTACCGGCACCGGCAACCAGATCTACGGTGCGATGCGTGAACGTAAGTTCGCCATGCTGGTCGGACGCGGTGGCAGCGGCGTGGAACCGCATCCGCATTCCAGCCTGCGTTCGCTGGTCTATAACCCCGACAACAGCGATGCGGCGCGCCTCACCAATTTTCAGGGCTGGCGCACCGGTTTCTACGACAAACAGCTGAATACGGATATCGATCAGGCCCTGCTCGAACGCGACCCTGAAAAGCAAAAGCAGGATTACTTTGCGATTCAGGAACGCTACGACGCGCTGATCCCGGCGCTGGTGCCGGTTTCGCAAATGGTCGATTCCATCGTGGTGCGCACGGATGTGAAAAATTATCTGCCGCACCCGTCTGCAACCACTTTCCTGCGCGACGTCTACAAAGATGATGCCGCTGACGCTCAACCGGCGGGAGGTAAAGGGTTATGACTACGCAAACTCAGCCAACGCAAACTCATACTACGCAAAAACAGCCCACACAAACCCGGACCTGGCATTCCGGCATTCCCGCCGGACGTATCGGCAAACGGCTGATTCAGGTGGCGGTCACGCTGTTCGGCCTGCTGCTGCTGACGTTTTTCATTGGCCGCGTGATGCCGGTGGATCCGGTGCTGGCAATTGTCGGGCCGGACGCCGACCACAGCACTTATCTGCAGGTTTATCATCAGCTTGGTTTTGATAAACCGCTGTGGACGCAGTTTGGCATCTACCTTTCCGGGCTGGCGCACGGCGATTTAGGCAACGCGCTGCTGACCGGCAAACCGGTGACGCAGGACATTCTGCGCGTATTCCCGGCCACCATGGAACTGGCGACGCTGGCGATCATTCTCGGCGCGGGCGTCGGCATTCCGCTGGGCGTTCTGGCGGCGGCAAAACGCAACAGCATTGCCGATTATATGGTGCGCATCATCAGCCTGGCCGGGTATTCCACGCCGATATTTTGGGTCGGCATGATGGGATTACTGGTGTTTTACGCCTGGCTCGGTTGGGTCGGCGGTGCGGGGCGCGTGGATTTCAGCCTCGACGGGCAGGTTACGCGTCACAGCGGTTTTATGCTGATCGACGCGCTGATCGCCGGAAATGGGGACGTGTTCCGCAACGCGCTGAACCACCTGATCCTGCCGGCGTCGCTGCTCGGTTTTCACTCGCTGGCCTACATCAGCCGCATGACCCGCAGCTTTATGCTGGCGCAGCTCTCGCAGGAATTCATCATCACCGCCCGCGTCAAAGGGCTGAGCGAATGGGATGTGCTGTGGAACCACGCGTTCCGCAACATTCTGGTTCAGCTGCTGACCGTGGTCGCGCTGGCCTACGGCTCACTGCTGGAAGGCGCGGTGCTGATCGAAACCGTCTTCTCCTGGCCGGGCTTCGGTTCCTATCTCACCAGCAGCCTGATGCTCGGCGACATGAACGCCGTGATGGGCTGCGTGCTGGTGGTCGGTATGATTTTCGTGGTGCTGAACCTGCTCTCTGACCTGCTGTATCAGGTCTTTGACCCGAGGACAAAAGTATGACGATTTCCCTCGATTCTGTGGTGCTCAGCGCGGGCGACGAAAAACGCCAGCGTGTGAAACGGGCGTTTGGCCGCGTCGGGCATTTTCTCTGGCAGATGGCGTGCAATCCGCTGACCGCCATCGGTGGCGCGATTGTTCTGGTGTTAATGATTGTGGCGCTGTTCGCTCCGTGGATTGCGCCGTTCCATCCGCTGGTGCAGGACTTAAATAACGCGCTCAGCCCGCCGTCGGCGGCGCACTGGTTTGGTACCGACGAGTTTGGCCGCGATATCTTCAGCCGTCTGGTTTACGGTTCGCGGATCACGCTCTACATCGTGCTGCTGGTGTCTGTCACCGTCGGGCCGCTCGGGTTATTACTCGGCGTGACTGCCGGATATTTTGGCGGCAAAACGGACATGGTGCTGATGCGCGTCACCGATATTTTCATCTCCTTTCCGAGTCTGGTACTGGCGCTGGCCTTTGTCGCCGCGCTCGGGCCGGGGCTGGAGCATGTGGTGATCGCGATTACGCTCACCGCCTGGCCGCCGATTGCGCGTCTGGCGCGCGCCGAAACGCTCTCGCTGCGTCAGGCAGATTTTATCTCTGCGGTGCGTTTGCAGGGCGCGTCTCCGGTGCGGGTGTTGTGGCGTCACATTGTGCCGCTGTGCCTGCCGTCGGTGATCATCCGCATCACCATGAATATGGCCGGTATTATCCTGACCGCCGCCGGACTTGGCTTCCTCGGATTAGGCGCACAGCCGCCGGATCCGGAGTGGGGCGCGATGATTTCCAGTGGCCGTACTTACATGATGGAGTGCTGGTGGGTGGCGACGATCCCGGGTCTGGCGATCCTGATTAACAGCCTGGCGTTCAACTTCTTAGGAGATGGCCTACGTGACATCCTCGATCCCCGAAATGACTGACGTTCCGGCGTTACTTGACGTGCGCGACCTTAATGTCAGCTTTGTGAATGGTCGTCTGGTGACGCACGCGGTCCGCGGCGTTTCCTTCCAGCTCGGGCGCGAAAAACTGGCGATCGTCGGTGAATCCGGCTCCGGTAAATCCACCGTCGGACGCGCGTTGCTGCACCTTCATCCGTCGAAAGCGCAGATTACGGCCAGCAAAATGCAGTTCGCCGATGTGGATTTGCGCAACGCCACCGCGAAACAAATGCGGCAGGTGCGCGGGAAGCGCATCTCCATGATTATGCAGGATCCGAAATACTCGCTGAATCCGGTGCTGTGCGTCGGCGACCAGATTGCCGAAGCGTGGCGTTCGCACCATAAATGCTCACATAAAGACGCCAAAAGCAAAGTGCTGAACATGCTCGACGTGGTGCGGATCCGTGACCCGGAACGCGTGTATGGCCTGTATCCGCACGAGATTTCCGGCGGGCAGGGGCAGCGCATCATGATTGCGATGATGCTGATCACCGATCCCGAAATGGTGATTGCCGACGAACCGACCTCCGCGCTCGACGTTTCGGTGCGTTTACAGGTGCTGGCGCTGCTCGACGATCTGGTGAAAACGCGTGGTCTGGGGCTGATTTTTATCAGTCACGACATCAATCTGGTGCGCAGTTTCTGCGACCGCGTACTGGTGATGTACGCCGGACGCATTGTGGAATCCATCGCTGCCACCGATCTGGATAACGCGCAGCATCCGTACACGCGCGGTCTGCTGAATGCGCTGCCGGACATGGATAACCGCCGTTATCCGTTGCCGGTGATGCAGCGTCAGGCCAGCTGGCTGACCGATTAAGGAAACTGAAATGTCTCAAAAAACCATGATCGACGTCCGCAACCTGAACCTCACGTTTGGTGAAGGTGCGAAAACCACACAGGTGCTGACGGAGGTGAATATCGCCGTGCGTGAAGGGGAAATTTTCGGGCTGGTCGGCGAATCCGGCTCGGGAAAAACCACCGTTCTGAAATGCCTGGCGGGGCTGTTTACCCACTGGAAAGGGGAGCTGGAAATCGACGGGCAGCAACTCGAACACCGGATTGGCCGCGACCGTTGCCGTCTGGTGCAAATGGTGTTTCAGGATCCGTACGGTTCGCTGCATCCGCGGCATACCATCGGCGATATTCTGGAAGAGCCGCTGCAAATTCACCGCATCGATCAGCGCGATGCGCGCATCAACGCTATCCTGGAAAAAGTCGGGCTGAACCGCGCCTTCCGCAGCCGCTATCCGCATCAGCTTTCCGGCGGACAGCGCCAGCGCGTGGCGATTGCCCGCGCGCTGATCCTCAAACCGCGGGTGTTACTGCTCGACGAACCGACCTCGGCGCTGGATGTTTCCGTGCAGGCTGAAATCCTCAATTTGTTGTTCGATCTTCAAAAAGAAGAAGGGCTGACCTACCTGATGGTCACGCACGATCTCGGCGTTATCGCGCATCTCTGCCAGCGCGTGGCGGTGATGAAATACGGCAAAATCCTCGAAACGCTGGAAACCGATGCACTTCTGCGCGGCGATATTCAGGACGACTACACCCGCGTTCTGGTTGACGCCAGCCGCGATTACAGCCGCGAAATGGCGGCGAAAGTGATGTTGTGAAAAAGCACTGACTTTTATTTTATACGGCTATCAGCCGTATAACGTTGACGTTTCAGGCAGGTACGCGTACAGTGCTGCATACGGCTGATAGCCGTATCTGAATCGAGAGGTCATCATGTCTAAAGAAGCGGTGTTCCCTTCTGACGCAAGAAATATAAAGAGTGCGCGTGTTGAGCTGAAGACCAGTCCGGACCTGAAAGAGTTGTTGCGCGAAGCGGCGGCGGCTGCGGGGCTGGATCTGAGTGCTTTTATCCTCAACGCGGCTATCGAGCGGGCTGAAAACGTACTGGAGAACCAGCGTCGTCGTGAGCTTTCGTCACAAGGCTGGCAGCAAATTAATCAGCTTCTGGCGGAACCGGCTGCACCAACGCTGGCATTGCAGGCGTTAATGCGGAGAAAGAAAAATGGTAAATCTGCAGAGTAAGCAAACCGGCGTGATGGTATGCAGTTACCAGTCTGACATTACGTATCCGGGTAATAAGCACTTTGATTGCGGACATCCGGTGTTCAATGCCTTTGTGCGCAACTCCCTGAAAAAAAGTGTCAGGGATGGAAACTGCGCTGCCAAAGCGGTGATTGATGCACAGACCGGAGAGTTATTCGGTGTGTGTACTTTCTCTGCTTACTGGCTTGAGCGCGGGAAATTAGCAGGAGTGGTGAGCGGTTCATTGCCTCTGGAAGTCGGCGTAGTACGCCTCATTATGCTAGGCGTCGCCACGAAAGAGCAAAATAAAGGGTACGGGCAGGATTTGCTGTTGGCATTTTTTGAACAAATAAAAGTTATTCATAACGCGCTGCCAATCAAAGGGGTGTATCTGGATGCCGATCCCGCCGCGATTAATTTCTATGCCCGGTTGGGATTTGCCCAACTGGATGCACCGCCAAATGCATTCGGGGCAGTGCCCATGTTCCTCGGCATTCAGCATATTCTTGCCGCCTGAAACCGCGGGGGGATCAACCCCGCCGTTTCGCAATCCATCCGCGCAAAATCCCTTCGGCGCTGACGGTCACAATCCCCAACATAATCAATAACGCACCGAGGATGAAATTCACTTTCAGCGGTTCGTGCAGCAATACTACGCCCGCGATGATGCCGAAGACCGGCGTCATGAAGGACAAAATGCCCAGACGCGACGCCTGATAACGGCGCATCAGGCTGAACCACGCGAGGTAGCTGGCGAAGGTTACGATGACGGTCTGGAAAAGCATACTGCTGACGGAAACCGGGCTAAGGCGGAAATGCGTTTGTCCGGTCAGCAGGGCCAGCCCGCCGAGCAGCACGAACGCGCCTGCCAGCTGATAGAACAGCGTCATAGTTGCACTGCCGGACGATAATTTACTGCGGCGCACGACGATAGTGGTCATGCCCCAGAACATGCCGGCCAGCAGGCCGAAAAAATCTCCGAGCAGCATATTGCTGGCCTGCGGTGCGGTGGCGGCATGCCCGCCAAACAAAAACGCCACAATCACGCCGGTAAACGTGATGCCAACGCCCGACCACTGCAGCGCGCTCAGCCGTTCTTCCGGCACCAGAAAATGCAGCCCCAGTGCGGCAAAAATCGGCGCGGTATACAGAAATACCGCCATGTGCGCCGCCGTGGTGAAGCGCAATCCTTCGGCGACAAACATAAATTCGATGGAAAACAGCAGGCCGACCAGCAAACCGGGGCGCAGGGTTTCACGGCTGAACGGAATTTTCCGCTGGCGCACCAGCATCAGGATCAGCACCGCCAGCCCGGCAATTCCCGAACGCAGCGCGACCTGCAACAACGGCGTTATATCAGCCGCCGCGCTTTTGATCGCCACCTGCTGCACGCCCCAAATCACACACAATCCTACCATCACGCTGGTAGCCATTCCGTCCAGCGGTTTACGCGCTTCCATTTCCATTCATCCGGTAAAAACTCAGGTCGACAGCTTATCGCGAAACGAATGATTCAGATAACGCTCAGTGTGCGGTGGCGCGCTTTTTCCACCGCAAACCGCTGAGCGTGACGGCCATGACGGAAAGCACGGCCAGCGCGGCGGCAGGGGCCAGAACACTCCACCACGCGCGCTCGATATAGGGCATGCCTTCGGCCAGTACACGCCCCCATTCCGGCACCGGCGGCGGTGCACCCAGCCCGAGAAATCCGAGTGACGCCAGCGCCAGCGCGATCCCCGGTAAACGTAACATCGCGTGGCGCAGCAGCGGGCCACACAGCGCGGGCAGCACGTAAAACACCGTGCGGCGGATGGCGCCCACGCCGACGACCGGCAGCATTTTCATGTACGGGCGTGCCTGAATTTCACTGACCAGCGCAGCGGTATGCGCCGCGAGCGGTGCCCAGCTTACGGCGGTGACGGCAATCGCCGCGCCGGTCGCGGTCGGGCCATTGACGGCGGCGACAACTAATCCGGCAATCACCGGCGGCAGCGCGTTGGTGACTTCAATCGGTCCGGTCATCGCGCGGGGAAATGCCCCCATCAGCAGACCGGCGGCGAGACAAATCAGCGATACGGCCAGCGCCTGCAAACAGGTGTTGAGCGTGCCGTGCGCGACACGGGCGAGCAGGTCGCGTCCCATCGCATCGGCCCCGAAAGGCAGCGCCAGCGACGGCGGTTGTAAGCGCAGATATTCCGACGTCAGCGGGTCACGCGGCAAACCGGCGAGCACCATTATCAGCAGTATTCCCAGACACAGCAGCGGGATCCATGCCCGCTGTTTTTCCGGCTGAGCCGTCTGCGCCGGAACCGGCACCGCGCCGAGTTGCAGCGCACGGCCCAGCAATAAACGGCGTCCGCCGCCCGCCAGCATTCCTGTCAGCGACGCCAGCAACAGCAGGATCAGCACGCCCGTCTGCAAGGCCGGTAAATCTCCGGCAGCTGCCGCGCCCAGCGTGGCGCGTCCGAGTCCGGGAATGGCAAAAACCTTTTCCACCGCGATGGCGCCGCCGGTCAGTGAAACCAGCACCAGACCGGTTAGCGGCATAACGCCCGGCAGCGAACGTGCGATCACCGCCAGCGCGGTGTGGCGACGTGAGATGCCCAGCACGCTCCAGGTGGTCAGCCAGCTTTCGCCAAAGGTTCCGGCCAGCGCATCGGAATACAGCCTGCCCAGATAACCGCCCGCAGGAAGCCCCAGCGCCAGCGAGGGCAAAACAGCGTATTGCCAGCCGAGCCAGCCGTAAGGCGGGAAGAATTGCAGCCAGACCGCGCCGGTGATCAGCAAAAACGACGCCAGCAAAAACTCCGGCAATGCGGTCAGCAGGGCAGCGAAAAAGCCCGCCGGGCGCGGCGTATGGCCGCGTAATCCGCGAATCATCGTGCCAGCACACAACAGCAACGCGAGCACCAGCGCCACCAGAGCGGACGACGCCATTAACGTCAGCGAAACACCGGTCGCCCGCAGCATGCCCGGCAACACCGGCAATCCTGAAACCCACGAAACGCCCGCATCGCCGTGCAGCAAACCGCCGAGCCAGCGGGCCAGCGCGTGCCACGGCCCCTGATCTAACCCTAGCGACAGCCGGATAGCGTTCAGCGTTTCGGCCGTTGCTTCCTGCTCACCGGAACGTGCGCGCAGCAATGACAGTGCCGGGTCCGTGCCGGAAAGCCACGGCAGCAGGCCGATCAGCACCACAATGGCGGCCAGCGTCAGCGCACGTGAAATCAAGGGTACCCGGGTGGCCGGCGGGCGCTGGCGTAACCGGCTGACGCCCGCGCAGGTCCGGCAATAAATCGATTCGCTCATCAGTCGGCCTGAGAATTGCGCTGTGTGGCGGCGTTGATCAGCGTGCGTTCACGCGGGTCACGCAGCGCATCGCTGACGTTCGCCGCTTCGCCCTGGATCACGCGCTCATGCAGCATCGGAATGGCGGCGTCGGTGGCGAGGATCTGATTTTCAGCCAGCATTATGGCCTTGCGACGGGCTTCTCCGGCGGGAATGACGGAGGCGTGTTGCAGCGCTTCATCGATTTCCGGGCGGCAAAGTTGTGCGATGTTGAACGACCCTTTGCAGGAGAAATCGCTGTAGAGATATGCCACCGGATCGCCGGAATCCAGCACCGTCGCGCGGGATAAAATAAAGGCGTCGAATTTTCCCGCCAGCGCATCGGTTTCAATTTGCGAATACTCGCGCACCACCTGTTTGACGGTAAATCCGGCGGCGGTCAGCTGTTGCGCCAGATATACCGCCACTTCCGGGAGTTCGGCGCGGTCGCTGAAGGTCGCCAGCGTGATGGTTTCCCCGGCCGGTTTACGCGCCGCCGCCGGATGCGCGACCGGGTGGCGTAACTGCGCCGCCCACGGCAACGCGGGGCCAAGCAGACCTTGCGCCACATCGGCGCGTTTTTCATAAACGTTATCCACCAGTTGCTGACGGTTGATGGCTTCGCGCACCGCCGCCCTCAGCGCCGGATCCTGCATCACGCCGAGCCGCGTGTTGAGATACAGCGTATTGGTGCGCGGCATCGGCACTTCGTGGATTAAGCGCTGGTCGAGCAAAGGTGCCTGAGAAACCGGGATGGCTTCGACGATGTCTGCCGTACCGGTGCGTAATGCCGCGCCACGCGCCGTGCCGTCCGGCACAAAACTGACGTCGATGCCGCTGGCCTTGGCTTTTTCGCCCCAGTAGCCGTCAAAGCGCTCGAGCCTGGCACTGCTGGTGCCATCCACCTGTACGAGTTCAAACGGGCCGGAACCGGTGTGGCGCGGGTTAACCACGCCGCTGGCGCTGTAGGCTTTTTGCGACAAAATCGCCAGCTGCGGGCTGGAGAGGCGCTGCGGCAGCAGAGGATCGGGCTGCGCCGTGGTGATAATCACCGCGTGTTCGCCGTCAGCCACGGCGGCGAGCTGAACGCCGTCGAGAATGCGCGGCTTCGGTGCTGCGCGGGCGGCAACGGTCAGGGAATTTACGACCGCCGCGGCATCCAGCGACGTGCCGTCGTGGAATTTCACATCATGGCGCAGCCCGAGACGCCAGCTGTTTTCGCCGGTTTGCTGCCATTTTGTCGCCAGCGCCGGTTGGGCTTCGCCGAGCTTATCGAGCACCACCAGCGTTTCCGCTGTACTCCAGCGCGAGAGCTTAAACGCATCGTCGCTGAGCGGCGTCAGGCCGGAACGCGGCGGTTGCAACATCGCCAGCCGCAGACGGGAATCTGCGCTGTTTTCGGTGGTTTTATCGGCTTCATTAAAGCAACCGGTCAGTAAAAGTGCAGCAGAAAGCAGCCCGGCCAGCGGGCTTAAACGTAACGCAGACATCAGAAGTTCCTTGTCAGATTGCAGGAGGAGGCAGCTGGCGGCAGATTCGCCACATTGCCAGCGCGCTTAAAAACGGAACGGCGGCCAGCGCCAGCCAGGGGATCACGGCGCCGGGCGACGGCACCAGTGCGTCATCGAGCAACCCGCCGAGCAGGAAATTTCCCGCCAGTACGGCGATGCCGCCCATCGAAGAGAGCGCCCCGTAATGCGCGCCAAGATTGTGCTGCCCGGCAAAACGCGGAATTAAATCCATCCCTACCGGCACAATCAGCATCTGCCCGACGGTCAGCAATGTGATCAGCAAAACAGACGGCAGCAGGCGCAGCCAGCCTTCCGGCGGTACCGTCCAGGCAAACATCGCCACGGCGGCGAAGGCGGAAGCAAGCAGCAGAAAACCGGCGGGCAAAATGATCCGCGCGCCAATACGGCGGGAAAACCGCGCCAGCGGCATTTGCAGTACGATCACCAGAACCGATGCCAGCACAAACAGCGGCCCGAGATCTTGCTCGCCGCCGCCGGAGCGACGCAGTTCCACCGGCAGCGCCAGATACAGCTGGTTGTAGCTGAACAGATACGCGCTGTAAGCCACGATAAATGCCACGAAACGCGGCTGACGAAAGGTCTCCCACCACGGCACAATTTTCAGTTCGGCAGCGCGTTTCGGCGCAGCGGGCAGGGTGAAAAACAACACCACCAGCGCAACCATAAATAAGCCGGAACCGGCCAGTGCCACCGGCTGAAAACCGTAGCCGGAAAGCAGCGAACCGAGCAGCGGCCCGAGCACTGCGCCGAGTTCTGCACAAACGGCTGACAGCGCAAACCATTCGGCGCGGCTGCGTTTTCCCGCTTTCTCGCTGTGCGTTCCTGCCTGCGCCAGCAGGGCTTCAATCGATGGCGAAAACAGCGCGCCGCCGATGCCGGTCAGGCAGGCACCGAGTATCACCGGCGTCAGCGTGTCGGAAAGCCCGAGCAAAAGGTATCCGGCGATGCGCACCACGCAGCCGCAGAGGATAACCACCCGCGCACCGAAGCGGTCGGACAACGCGCCGCCGAGCAAAAACATCCCTTGTTGCGAGAAGGTGCGCAGGCCGAGCACCAGTCCGATCGCCCAGCCGGAAAGCAGCATGTCATCGCGCAGAAACAGGGCGAGAAACGGCACCACGGCGTAAAAACCGATGTTAAAGACCAGATTGCTGCCCAGCAGCAGCGGAGGCCAGGGCGCAGACGTGCGGGTTTGAGAGCGGGTGAACATCGGGTTATCCGTTAACGATCAAAGGTAAATGAGGAACAGCCGCCAGCAGCTGGCGGGTATGCGGGTGGCGCGGAGCAAGCAGCGCGTCCTGCGTCGGGCGGTCTTCGATAATTTCGCCATCGTGCATGATCAGCAGGCGTTCGCACAGCCCGGCCACCATCGAGATATCGTGCGTCACCATCAGCAGCCCCATGCCGTTTTGCTGCGTGACCTGTTGTAAAAGCTGTTTGATTTGCTCACGCAGTGGTAAATCCAGCCCGCTGACCGGCTCATCGGCAATCAGAAATTCAGGGCGGATCGCCAGTGCACGGGCAATCGCCACGCGCTGTGCCTGCCCGCCGGACAGCACACCCGCCGCGCGATGCATCAGCATTTCCGGCAGCCCAGTTTGCGCCATCACCTGTGTCACGCGGGCTTTTATGCCGCCCTGAAAACCCAGACGCTTCAGCGGCTCAGCGATAATCTGCCCGACATTCTGATTGGGCGGCAGTGAACCGGCCGGATCCTGCGGAATGTATTGCACCCGCTGGCGGTATTCCCGCAGCGAACGGGCAGAACAGGGGCGGACAGATTTTCCGTCGCAAAACACATCGCCGCTGTCCGGCGCGTCCATCGCCAGCAAAATTCTCAGGAGTGAGGATTTTCCGCATCCGGAAGCGCCCACCAGCCCGACGCGCTCGTGGCGGCCAATACGTAAGGATAAGTGTGAAAACAGCGGCGCGGATCCTTGTTTTTTCTGCCAGAAAAAGCCCGGAACGGCCAGATTCCGGCCGACGTTGTGAAGGTGCAAAAACGGTTCGGTGACGAGTTGCAGTGAAGGATTCATCAGACGGCCACCGCGCTTAACGTGGAGGCATTCCGGTGCAGCGCCGCGCTGTGTTTTGCCGCCGCGACCAGCCTTCTGGTGTAGGCGTGTTGCGGATTATTCAGCAGCTGCGCCATCGGGGCGGATTCCACCACACGCCCGTTTTCCATCACCAGCGCCCGTCCGCAAAGTTGCGCGGCAACCGCGATGTCGTGTGTGATAAACAACAGGGCGCGCGGTTGTTGCGCATTTTCGCAAGCATCACGCATTACCTGCAAAACCCGTTGCTGTGTGAGCACGTCGAGGGCGGTGGTCGGCTCATCGGCCACCAGCAACGCGGAAGATGACTGCATTGCCAGCGCGATACATAAGCGCTGCCGCTGGCCGCCGGAAAGTTCTGCCGGATACCGTGCCGTAAAGTTGGGGATTTCACCCAGCCCGACCCGTTCAAGCATTTTGGCGAGTTCGTCCGCGCTGGCCGCAGGCAGGGCGAGATTCAGCTGTTTGCCGAGCGTCATCAGGGGATTGAGCGCTGTAGAGGAATCCTGGAATACCGTCGCAACGCGGCTTTGCGCGCAGCGCGCCACCGGATGTTGACCGCAGACTTCAATGCTGTTTACGCGAATGCTGCCGCTGAGCTTTGCGCCCGCAGGCGGCGTACCGGTGATGGTTTTCGCGGTCAGCGATTTGCCCGAGCCGGAAGCGCCGAGCAGGCAAACCCGCTCGCCCGCGCTAACGGAAAAGCACAGATCTGCGACACGCTGTTCTCCGGCGATTTCCAGCGTCAGCCCCTTAACCTCAAGGACCGGTTCGACATTTTTTGCCCTGTCAGCAGTCATTCCCTTCAACCTGTTCATCGCAGTAGTATATTTGATATGTGATAACATAACAAATTGTGTCAATTTGATGCAAAAGGTTTTGTGAGTTTTTTTGGATTTCTTGCTTATGCGATTATGTAGGATTTTTATTATCAATATTAAAACCTCTCCTGTACGCCTCGCGAAAATAACGTAAGTAATACGTAACAGAATCCCATGTTTTCCGAAAATCAAAACGTCCCCGATGAACCTCGGATATTTCCCACAGTCTGTTAGCGAGGTTATTTCTTCTGAAAGCAAAAAACTTTTTTGTTTTCAGGAAATTCGGTGAGTTGAAAAACGGCGTGCACGGATCACATGACAATGAAAAAATTACTCTTAGCGTCGCTGCTGTTGAGCAGCACGGCGGCTTTTGCCGCTGACGGTTTTGTCGTCAAAGACATTCACGTCGAAGGTTTGCAGCGCGTGACCGTCGGTGCTGCGTTGCTGAGCATTCCCGTGCGGGTGGGAGATACGGTATCGGATGACGATATCAGCCAGACGATCCGTTCGCTGTTTGCGACCGGAAATTTTGACGATGTGAAAGTACTGGAAGAGGGCAACACGCTGATTGTTCAGGTAAAAGAAAGGCCGACGATCGCCAGCATTACCTTCTCCGGTAACAAAGCCATCAAAGACGATATGCTGAAACAAAACCTCGAGGCTTCCGGGGTTCGCGTCGGCGATGCGCTGGATCGCACCACCATTTCCTCGATTGAACACGGCCTGGAGGATTTCTATTACAGCGTCGGCAAATACAGCGCCAGCGTGAAAGCCGTGGTAACGCCGCTGCCGCGTAACCGCGTGGATGTGAAGCTGGTCTTCACCGAAGGGGTATCGGCAAGAATTCAGCAAATCAATATCGTGGGTAACAAAGCCTTCACCAATGATGACCTGATCGCGCACTTCCAGCTGCGTGATGAAGTCCCGTGGTGGAACGTAATCGGCGATAAGAAATACGAAAAACAGAAACTGTCCGGCGATCTCGAAACGCTGCGCAGTTTTTATCTTGACCGGGGTTATGCGCGTTTTAACGTGGATTCCACGCAGGTCAGCCTGACGCCGGATAAGAAAGGCATTTATATTACGGTCAATATTACCGAAGGTGCGCAATATAAAGTTTCAGGCGTCACGCTGACCGGTTCGATGGCCGGACATTCGGCTGAGGTTGAAGCGCTGACCGCTATTCCGGCGGGCGAATTATATAACGGCGCGAAAGTCACCAAAATCGAAGGCGATATTAAAAATATGCTGGGACGTTACGGATATGCTTATCCGCACGTTACCACGCAGAGCGAGATTAATGACGGCGATAAAACCGTCAGACTGCATATTAACGTGGATACCGGAAATCGTTATTCGGTGCGCCGGATCCGTTTTGAAGGGAACGACACGTCGAAAGACGAAGTGCTGCGCCGTGAAATGCGTCAGATGGAAGGCGCGTGGCTGGGTAACGATCTGGTGCAAAAAGGCAAAGACCGCCTGAACCGGACCGGCTATTTCGAGACAGTCGATGTCGATACGCAGCCGGTGCCGGGTTCCACCGATCAGGTGGACGTGGTGTACAAAGTCAAAGAGCGTAACACCGGCACATTCAACGTCGGCGTGGGGTACGGCACAGACAGCGGCATCAGCTATCAGCTCGGTGTGACACAGGATAACTGGCTCGGCAGCGGTAACACGGTCAGTTTTAGCGGTACGCGTAACTCCTACCAGACGTATGTCGAAATCTCAGCGACTAACCCGTATTACACGGTTGACGGCGTGAGTCTGGGCGGCAAAGTCTTCTACAACCACTACGACGCCGAAGATAACGATCTGGCGGCGTACAACCTGCAAAGCTACGGTACCGGCGTTAACCTTGGCCTGCCGGTCAGTGAAGACAATACGCTGAATCTCGGGCTGGATTATGTTCACAGCACGCTCAGCGACATGGAACCGCAGGTGGCGGTGTGGCGCTATCTGAACGCCAGCGGCGTGCAGCCGGGCGTGGTGACCTCAGGTAACAGCACGGCGGAACTGCGCACCAACGACTTCTTCGCCAGCGTCGGATGGGCATATAACGATCTCAACCGTGGCTTCTTCCCGTCATCGGGCACGCGCGCCAGCTTAAGCGCAAAGGTCACGACACCGGGCTCGGACGACAGTTATTACAAAATTACGTTTGATGCCAACCACTACATCCCGCTGAGCGACAAATCCGACTGGGTGCTGATGGGCCGCGCGAAAGCCGGTTATGCCGCCGGACTGGGCGGTAACGACGTGCCGTTCTACGATAACTTCTACGCGGGTGGCTCCAGTTCGGTGCGCGGGTTCTCCTCCAACACCATCGGCCCGAAAGCGGCGTATTACAAATGTGCGACCACGGATACGTCGTATTCCACCTGCCCGGTGGAAAAATCCAGCGACGCGGTGGGCGGAAATGCGATGGCGATCGCCAGCGCAGAACTGTACGTGCCGACGCCATTCATCAGCGAGAAATACGCCAGTTCCGTGCGCACATCGTTCTTCGTGGATTCCGGTACGGTGTGGGATACGAAATGGCAAAATACGGCAGCGACGGAAGCCGCAGGTATTCCGGATTACAGTGACCCGACACATATTCGTGTTTCCAGCGGTATTTCACTGCAATGGCAATCGCCGTTAGGCCCATTGGTATTCTCCTATGCGCAACCGCTGGTGAAATATGAAGGCGACAGCGCGGAACAGTTCCAGTTTAATATCGGTAAAACCTGGTGATAATATTAGCGACTTACAAAGTTATTACTTTATACAGACGCAATGAGGATAGAAACTGAGACGGATTTAATTATAATGTGCGCATGATGTTTATTGAGCAACCATTTATGGTAAAACATCATGCCATTATAATATTGTTGGAGTTCTTCCTTCTTTGAGGCCGTCCCTGTACGGCCTCTTTTTTTATTTGTAATATCGGGTTTTTATATTTCGACTCTGCGCTTCAATCAAAAAAATACCGCATCCCTGCGGTATTCACTGCATATCTCTTTAAACTCTTCGCGTTATTTCACCCCACCACCGAGCGACTGCCACAGCGTGATGCGGTTTTCAAAATCGGTCTGATGTAAGGCAATCAGATCTACCTGTGCAGACCACAGCGAGCGCTGGTCGGTCAGTACGGTCAGGTAATCACCAGCGCCGGTTTCATAGCTGCGGCGCGCCAGGTCATAACTGCGTTGCGACGCGGCGACGTATTGCTGCTGTGCATCCAGTTGTTCGCTGAGCGTTGCGCGACGGGCGAGGGCGTTAGCAACGTCCTTGAATGCGCTCTGAATGGATTTTTCATACGCAGCGATCAGGCCTTTTTTCTCGGCTTCGGCGTACCGCAGCTGCGCGGTATTGCTGCCGCCGGTGAACAGCGGCAGCGTCAGGCTGGGGGCGAATGACCAGACGTTGGCGCCGTGGCTGAACAGGTTCGACAGGGAACTGCTGCCGATGCCTGCGCTGGCGGTGAGTGACAGCGTCGGGAAGAAGTTTGCCCGCGCTGCGCCGATATCCGCGTTGGCGCTTTTGAGGTTATGTTCGGCTTCCTGCACGTCCGGGCGACGCAGTAATACGGAGGACAACACACCGGCGGGCACCAGCGCGATGGCCTCCGGCGACAGATCTTCCAGCGTGCCCGGCAGCAGGTTTTGCGGCACGGTTTCCCCCACCAGCAGGTTCAGGGCGTTGATGTCCTGCGCAACCAGCGTCTGATAGCTGGCGACGCTGGCGCGGGCAGACTGATACACCGCCATGGATTCGCTGACATCCGGCCCGGAAGCCACGCCTTCTTTCTGGCGCAACCGGGTGATACGCAGTGAATCCGCCGCGCTTTTTTGCGTGTCCTGCGCCAGTTTCAGGTTGCTGTTATCCGCCGCCAGCGTGACCCACGCGGTGCTGGTTTCGGCAATCAGCGTCAGCCGGGTGTTCTGCGCGGTGGATTCACTGGCCAGCCAGGTTTCTTTCGCCGCCGTGCTCAGGCTGCGGTTGCGACCAAACAAATCAATCTCAAAACTGCTCACCGCGCCGTCGGCGGTGGCAGAGCTTGAAACCCCCGCATCCTGCGTGCGGCTGCGGGTTTGCGTCAGTTCCGCATCCACCGTCGGGAACAGGCTCGCGCGCTGCTCCCCGTAAAGCGCTTTCGCCGCTTCGATATCGGCAATCGCTTCCTGCATATCGCGGTTGCTGGTCAGCGCCTTCGCGACCACCGCACTGAGGCGCGGATCGGTCATGATGTGTTGCCAGTCGGCGAGCACGGTTGTGGCGGCAGGCTGCGTTCCCTGCGCAGGCCAGACGGCAGGTACCGGCGCGGCAGGGCGCTGGTAGTGCGGATCCAGTGAAAGACAACCGGCCAGCAGGAACGACAACGAAATAATACTCAGACGAAAAATCATGCTTACTCCTGCGCGTCTTTGTGGCCGGTGAAGACTTTTTTCACCAGAACGAAGAACAGCGGAACAAAGAAAATAGCCAGTAATGTGGCGGTCACGGTGCCGCCGATAATGCCGGTACCAATGGCGATACGGCTGTTAGCCCCCGCACCGGTTGCAACCGCCAGCGGCATGACCCCGGCGATAAAGGCCAGTGACGTCATCAGAATCGGGCGCAGGCGGGTCCGCGCCGCAGAGAGCGCCGCCGCCGTTAACGTGCTGCCCTGTTTGAGCGCCGCCTCGGCGAATTCAACGATCAGGATGGCGTTTTTCGACGAGAGCCCGATGGTGGTCAGCAACGCGACCTGGAAATACACGTCGTTATTCAGGCCGCGAAGTTCGGCGGCAAGGGATGCCCCAAGCAGACCGAGCGGGATCACCAGAATGACGGAGAAGGGGACAGACCAGCTTTCGTACAGCGCGGCGAGACACAGAAACACCACCAGAATCGAGATGCCGTAAAGGCTCAGCGCCTGCCCGCTGGCCAGCTTTTCCTGCAATGACAATCCGCTCCAGGCCCAGGTGGAACCGGCCGGGAGTTTATCTGCCAGCGCTTCCATTTTTGCCATGGCCGCGCCGGAGCTGTAGCCGTCGGTGTTTTCACCCTGAATCTCATAGGAGGTTGAACCGTTGTAGCGCGCCAGACTCTCCGGGCCATAGGTCCAGTGTGTGGTGGCGAACGCGGAGAACGGCGTCATGCTGGTGCCGTCGCTGCTGCGGACAAACCATTTGTTCAGGTCAGCCGGTTTGGAACGGAACTGGCTGTCGCCCTGAATGTACACTTCTTTTACGCGGCCACGGTCAATGAAATCATTGACATAGGTTCCGCCCCACGCGCTGCTCAGCGTATCAGTGACGTCACTCAGCGTTAACCCGAGCGCCACGGCTTTGTTGTTGTCGATATCCACCTGAAGCTGTGGCATCTGCGGTAAATCATTGGCGCGGACCGATTGCAGTTCCGGGCTCTTTGCCGCCATTGCCAGCAGTTCTGTCCGCAGTTTCATCAGTTCTGCGCGGCTGGTGCCGCCGGTTGACATCAGCTCAAAGGTGAAGCCGTTGCTTTGCCCCAGACCGTCCACCGACGGCGGTGTCATGGCAATGACTTTTGCATCGCGGATCACCGCGAGATCTTTCATGGCGCGTCCGGCGATAGACTGCGCGGTGTTGGCCGTGCCGGGGCGGTCGTCCCAGTTTTTAAGGGAGACGAAGGCCATTCCGGCGTTCTGGCCGCTGCCGCTGAAGTTAAAGCCGGTGATGGTGAAAATGACGTTAGTATTGTCTTTTTCTTTATCCATAAACCACTGGGTAACACGGGAATTCACCGCTTCGGTGCGGTTCGCCGTTGCGCCCGCCGGCAGGGTGTACTGCACCATAATCTCGCCCTGATCTTCGGACGGCAGGAAGCTGGTCGGCAGTTGCCACATCAGCAAGCCCATCAGCGCCGCCATCGCACCGTATATCAGCACCATCGCGACCGGGCGACGCTGAACGTGCGTGACGCCATTCTCATAGCGATGCTCAGTGCGGGAATACAGGCGGTTGAAGCCGCCAAAGAAACCGGTGGTCGATTGCGGTTTATGGCGCAGGAAAGCGCCGCACAGCGCGGGAGTCAGGGTCAGCGCGACCACAACAGAAAGCGCCATCGCGGAGATAATCGTGACCGAGAACTGGCGGTAAATAACGCCGGTTGAGCCGCCGAAAAAGGCCATCGGCAGGAAGACGGCGGAGAGCACCAAAGCAATTGCCACCAGCGCGCCGGAGATTTCACCCATCGATTTCTCGGTGGCATCGCGGGCAGAAAGCCCTTCGTCGCGCATGATTCGCTCGACGTTTTCCACCACCACAATGGCGTCATCCACCAGCAAACCGATCGCGAGCACCATCGCAAACAGCGTCAGGGTGTTGATCGAATAGCCGAATAACGCCAGAACGCCGAACGTCCCGAGTAACACCACCGGCACCGCCAGCGCAGGAATGAGCGTGGCGCGAAGATTCTGCATAAACAGATACATCACCACGATCACCAGCAGGATGGCTTCGACCAGCGTTTTAATCACGTCCTGCACCGACACTTTAATGAATTCGGTGCTGTCTTTCGGATACGCAATGTCATAGCCCTTCGGCATGCTGCGCTGGTATTCGCTGATGGTATTTTTCACCAGCGTGGCGGTGTCGAGCGCATTGGCACCCGGCGACAACATGACTGCCATACCCGCAGCCGGATGGCCGTTCAGCTGGGAGGTCGCGGTGTAATCTTCACTGCCCATTTCAACGCGCGCGACGTCGCTGATGCGGACAATCGCGCCGCCGGTATTGCCTTTCACGATGATATTGCGGAACTGTTCCGGCGTTTGCAGGCGCGACTGCGCACGCACGGTGGCAGTCAGTTGCTGAGTATTTGAAGACGGCAAACCGCCAATTTTACCGGCAGAAATCTGTACGTTTTGCGCTTCAATCGCGGTCTGAACGTCAGACGGCATCAGGTCGTAAGCCGCCAGTTTGGTCGGGTCCATCCAGATGCGCATGGCATATTCCGCCCCGAACACCTGCAAGCTGCCGACGCCGCTGACGCGCGCCAGCGGATCCTGCATGTTACTCACCAGCCAGTCGGCGATATCCGAGCTGGTGGCTTTGTCGGTTTTGTCATACACCGCCATGATCAGAAGGAAGTTGGACTGCGATTTTGTGACGGTCACGCCTGCGGTCTGCACTTCCGTCGGCAGGCGCGATTCGGCCTGCTGCACTTTGTTCTGCACCTGAACCTGCGCGGTATCCGCGTTGGTGCCCTGTTTGAACGTCACCGTGATATCCACGGAGCCGTCAGAACTGCTGCTGGAGCTGAAATAGAGCAGATTATCCAGGCCGGTCAGCTGCTGTTCGATGACCTGCGTGACGCTGTTTTCCAGCGTTTCTGCGGATGCGCCGGAATACGTCGCCTGGATTTTAACGGAAGGCGGCGCGACGTCCGGGTATTGCGCGACCGGCAGCGTGCGGATCGCCATGACACCGGCCATCATGATCAAAATGGAAATCACCCAGGCAAAAACCGGGCGACGTACGAAGAAGCGGGAAAACATCAGGCGGCTCCTTCTGTGCTTTGGGCTGCGGTGGCGTCGTTATTCACTTCCACCGGTTTGACGGTGTCGCCGGTTGAGACTTTATCGCTGCCTTCCACCAGCACGCGGTCGCCTGCCTGTAAGCCTTTGAGGATCAGCCAGTTTGTGCCGCTGGCGTCGCCGGTCACGACATCACGTTGCTCGACTTTTTTTTCTGCGGTGACGACCAGTGCGGTGGCATCGCCTTTTGCATCGCGGGTGATGCCCTGCTGCGGCGCGAGAATCGCGTTTTCGACCACGCCTTCATCGACATCAGCGCGGATAAACATCCCCGGCAGCAAAACATGTTTCGGATTCGGGAACACGGCGCGCAGTGTCACTGAGCCGGTAGCTTCATCGACGGCCACTTCGGTCAGCTCCAGACGGCCTTTTTCGGGATATACCGAACCGTCTTCCAGCGTCAGCGTTACGCTTAAGGTGTCGCTGTTAGTCGCCAGCGCGCGTTTGCGCAGGCTGAGTAAATCCGCGCTGGAACGGGTGAGATCCACATACATGGCGTCGAGATTACGGACGGTAGCCAGCGCGGTGTCCTGCGCGGCAGAGACCAGCGCGCCCGGCGTAACGGATGAAATGCCAATCCGGCCCGCAATCGGCGATGTCACGCGCGTCCAGTCGAGATTAATTTTTGCCGTTTCCAGCGCCGCCGCTTTTTCATCAACGCTGGCGCGATCTTCCGCACAGGCTGACTGCGCGTCTTCGGCGTCCTGCTGCGACACGCCCTGTTCCTTCACCAGCACGGCGTAGCGTTTGGCTTTCTGGCAATCGGAAATCACCAGCGCTTTGGCACTTTTCAGCGCAGCGGCGGCCTGATCGTAGGTGGCTTTATAGGATGACGGGTCAATCTGGTATAACGCCTGACCGGCTTTGACCGTGTCGCCTTCGGTGAATAAGCGTTTCTGAATAATACCGCCGACCTGCGGGCGCACATCGGCGGTTAACGTTGCCGTGGTGCGCCCGGTTAATTCGCTGACCAGATTAAAAGATTGTGCTTTTAGCGTGACAACGCCGACGTCGACGGGCGGGGCAGATTGCTGAGCGGTCTGCGAATTATCACAGCCGCTCAGCCCCAGGATAATTAATAATGGCAAAAGTCTGGATGGCATTTTGGTGTCCGTAAATAATAACAAAATAAAAAAAGGCAACGGATATCCTTCACTGCTTATTAAATAAAGCAGCGGGGATAACGTCGGATTTAATTAAATAAGGTCAGGAAAGTTTAAAGTTCGTTGATCTTTCGTGTCGCCTCATTGACGTATTCAATTATTTGAGCGTATTTCTCCGGTGTTACTTCTCCGTTATACGATTTAGCCCGTACTGTGATTTTTAAATTCTCTATGGCATAAATCAGTTCAGGCGCAGGCGGGGGATTGTTTTTAATCACCCGCGTTTTCATTTTTTCTTCAATGACGCGAATTTCTTTTCGTTTAAGTGCCAGAAATGCCGAACCGTCAGGCGTCATGGTGAACTGCTTTTTACCGCCTTCAATGTCGGTGGCGGTGGCGAAACCCTCTTCGACGATCAGCGTTAAAATGGGGTAAATCACGCCGGGGCTGGGGATGTACGCGCCCATGGAGTAGCCTTCGATGGTTTTAATGATTTCATAACCGTGCGCCGGGTTGATCTGAATAAGATGCAGCACAAATAACGTCAGTTCCTGACGCGTAAACAGCTTACTTTTGCGGCGGGCGGTGGGCCCTGAGTTTGTCATCGGTTTTGCCTTCTGCCATGAACCGGATGGCCTCAAGATATATCTTGTGCAGTTTTAGGGTCAAGACAGTTCTTGAGTGAAAGTCATGTGTAAGTTTTTGGTTAAGTTACTGTTTTGTAAGGTTTTTAAATTCTCATTTTCGCAGCAACCTTCACCGCACTGACAAAACTTAACGCTTTTAACTATCGCTAACATATTGATTTAAAACATTTTGAAAAAAGATGTGACACAGGCCGGTTTTACACTGTAAGCATTGCGAAAAAGTCAGCCGCAACGGCGCTGAAGCACGGAAAAAGCGATGTCATCCGCGACGTCCTGCACCAGTTTCTGCCGGATCATCACCTGTTCCTGCGTGCCGCCGTTTACGGCGCGCTGATGTTGTGCCTGACAGGTGAGTTGCCCGCTTTCATTTGCGTGATCCAGCTGCCAGGTGGCGGCTATCGTCGCTTTCTCACCTTGCCAGACGTCAAACTGTTCCACCGACACGCGGATACCGATCACCGGTTTGCCCGCCGGTTGCATCAGGCTGCGGATGTCCGTCGTCTTCAGCGAACGTTCAAGCCGTGCAGTCAGCGCCGCCCGAATTTCCTCGGGCAGCGGCGCGGCCCAGAGTGCATTATCCGACATCAGCAGTTCGCCGTTGCGCTGATGGACCATCAGCTGCGGCTGATTGAGCCGCTCCGCCACGTTCACCGGTTTCACGCGGATGACAAAAGGCGCGGCGCTGGCAGCCGCGGGGGCGGTTCCGGCGTCAGTGGTCAGCGTGTAATAGTGCGGAGCGGAAGACGCACAGCCGGTTAAAATCAGCAGGGTAAGCGCCGCGTAAGCGGTTCGGGCAAGTTTCATGGCTGTTCCTTTTTGTCATCCTGTCTGCCGGTCAGCAGCGCCTGCGGCTGACGCGTTAACAGGCCGGTCAGGGTGCGCAGCGAATACAACGTGCGCTGGAATTCAGCCAGCGTTTGCAGCAGCGGCGAATCCTCCGCCAGCAATAACCGGGCGCGGGTCAGGGTCTGATTCATCGCGCTGAGCGTCTGCGTGGTTTGCGGCAGAACCTGGCTGTTCACCTGAATCAGCGTCTGGTTGAGATTGCCCAGCGTGGCGTTGAGATTATTGCCAATCGACTCAATGGGCATTTTCGATACCTTGCCGATGAGCGTGGCGAGCTGTTCCTGGAGATGATCAAATCCGCCATTCAGCGTCGGAATGCGCAGCGGCCGCGCATTGATATCGTAAGAAACCGGCGCGGCGTTCGGGATAAAATCGAGTGAAATATACAGCTGGCCAGTCAGTAAATTCCCGGTGCGCGCCTGTGCGCGAAGGCCGTGCCTGACCATATCCTGCAGGAAAACGGCGGCCTGTTTCTGGGCATCTTTTTCTGGCTTGGGCAGTTTCTCCAGCACCTGACCGAGCCGGTTCGGGTAAACCTCAATCGTTACCACCGAAATAAACCGTGAACCGGCTGGCTCGTAATCCAGATCGATGGCAGTCACTTTACCGAGTTTCACACTGGAGAATTCCACCGGCGCGCCGGTTTTCATTCCGCGTAACGATTGCTGGAAACGCAGCTGAAGGATTTGCGGCGTGCCATCCTGCGGTGCCATGGCGGACGCCTGATCGTCGGCCAGCGTAAAAACGCTGTGATCGGGGGAAGGTGTGGCGGCGGGAGCGGCGTCCGGTGGATTGGCAAAGGCAATGCCGCCGGCAATAACCGTCGCCATGGTCTGCGTTTTCAGCTGTAATCCTTCGGAATCGAGCGATAAATCCAGCCCGCTGGCATTCCAGAACCGCGTGGCAGAGGTGACGAAACGGTCATAGGGGGCGTCGATAAAGACGTTAAGGCTGACGCCCTTGCCGTCCGGGCGCAGCGCGTAGGACGATACCCGGCCCACGGGCACGCGGCGGTAATAGACGGCGGAACCGATATCCAGCGAACCGAGGTCGCCCGCTACCACTTCAAACTGCCTGCCGGGCATGCCGTTGATGACCGCCGGTGGCGATTCAAGCCCCTGAAAAACCGAACCGGTTTTGCCGGATGTGCCGGTATCCAGGCTGATATACGCCCCGGAAAGCAGCGTGTCGATGCCTGAAACGCCGCCCATACCGACGCGCGGGCGCACCACCCAGAAGCGGGTATCGGCTTTCGCCAGGTTTTCGGCATTCTTCATCAGTGACACTGTCACGAGTACGCGCTGGCTGTCCGGGCTCAATGTAATGGATTTCACCAAACCGACGGTGACGTCTTTGTATTTCACCTCGGTTTTTCCGGCCTGTAATCCGCTGGCGGTCTGGAACGTGATCGAAATCTCCGGTCCGGCGGAGGCCCACATCTGAAGAAACAAAAACAGCCCGATTACCGCAGCGGCGACAGGCACCAGCCAGACCAGCGACGGACGCCAGCGGCGCGGCGTGATTTCAGGTGCCGGAGAAACGTGTTCACTCATTCTTGTTATTTTCCCAAATCAAACGCGGGTCGAACTTCATGGCGGCCAGCAGGGTAAAAATCACCACGGCACCAAAAAAGACAATGCCGATGCGCGGTTCGGCTGTGCTGAAACCGGGGAACTGCACCAGTGCGGCGACCAGTGCCACGACCATGACGTCGAGCATTGACCAGTAACCGATATATTCCGTCAGGCGGTACATCCGGGCGCGGCGAACGCGGCTTTTGGCCTGGCCTTTTCCGGCGGCAAGCAACAGCCCGCCGAGGATCAGGAATTTGGCGCAGGGCACGACCACGCTGGCGATAAAAATGACGGTAGCGACGCCGTATGAACCGGACGCCCAGAATTCTGCGATGCCGCCCAGAATGGTATTTTCACCGCCGTGACCGGCAAATGAGCTGTACATCACCGGCAGTAAATTGGCGGGTAAATACAACAGCAGGGCGGTCAGCAAAAATGCCCATGACTGGCTGCGGCTGTCCGGCTGGCGCGGGTGCAGCGCCGCATGACAGCGCGGGCACGGCAAACGATGAACGCCGGAGACATGTTCGCAGACCAGCCCGCAAACATGGCAGCGGACGAGCCCCTGCGGTAACGCCTGAACGGGCATCACGGGCGGTAGCCGCGCAGGGTTTTGAGTGTCCATAACGGCTGGAAATCCTGATGATTGATCACCGGTAACAGCAGACATAATCCGAGTAATGCCCAGGTACCGGGGCCGGTGGTGATTTCAACCAGGCCGGAGAGTTTGATGGCGGCAATCAGGATACTCAGCAGCGCGACTTCCGCCATGCTCCACGGTGCCAGCCCGGCGAGCAAACGCATGGCGGAGGCAAAACCGGGCGCGGCTTTTTTCCTGCACGCGTGAAATAACACCCAGCCGAGCAGCAAAATTTGCAAACACGGGCAGACAATCATCAGCAACGCCACCGGGATCGCCAGCGGCGACGCATAGTTGTGTGCCAGCGCCATCGCGGTTTGCCATAGCGTGGCCGCCTGCGACTGGCCGTGGAAGCCTATTTCCAGCACCGGAAAAACATTGGCGATGATAAAAAACAGTGCCGCCGTGAGGGTGAGCGCGAACCATTGTTCCAGACTCAGCCAGCTTCCCCGATACAACACCGCCCGGCAGCGCGGGCAGTGTGCGGCCTCGCCAGGCCGCACGGATTTTCGGGTATACAGGCTGTCGCAGTGTTTGCAGATGATTTGCTGCGGATAGATTTTCATCACGAGCCCTTTCTGATTCAGCCGGTTATTTCAGCTGTTCCTGCAACTGATCCGCGCCTTTCTCCAGCCCGGTTTCTGCCGCGCTCAGCGCGCCAAAAGTCGCCCCGATGTTCAGCGAGTTCGGGTACTGGCGGGAAATATAGGATTTGAGCAACTGATTGGTCGGCGCATCGTAGATTTCCACCGCATAACTCACCGAGCCGGTAAACGACCCCTGTTTGCCGCGGATTGACTGCACGATGTTGTACGGCCCGCCCATCAGGTCAAAGCGTGTGAACGTGCCGACAAACGGCGTACTGGTTTCCGCGCCGGTCAGCGTCAGACGAATGCGCAAGGTGCCCGGCGTGATGGCGTTGGTCAGCGGGAACCGCTCCGCCACGCTTTTGCCGAAGACCTGCTGCATATGCGCCGCCAGTTGTTGTTTTTGTTCAGGAGAAACGTCATCAAACTGGGCATCCGTTCCCTGATAAATCACCACCGGATCCACAATGGCGCGGGAATATTTATTCCAGTCGACCGGCGTGTTGTAGCTGAAAGCGATATGCCCGGATTCATCCTGCGTGTCAGGTTTCATCTGGGAAGAAGAAGTGACCCCGGTGTAGGGCACAGGCTGGGTACTCGCGCACCCCGTTAATAAACCTAAAGAAATCAAAGCTGCCAGCGGATAGCTGTTTGTTAACGCAGACATACGTCTTACCTTCTTATGAAAAAATGCAGCGGGATGTCGGTTTACTTTTTCATTAAACCGTACAGTACGGTACATTTATGAAGTAAGACAATTCTCCTGTCAAGAAAATGTACAGGTGGGTTCAGTTATGAAAGGGGACATAGTGCGTGCTGTGCTAATCAGATCAGGCAACTTAACAAGATGCTCAAAATTTGCATGGACGAATATCTTCATTCGCTGAAGAATGAGCACGCAATACGACCAGTTTCATGCCAAATTAGATTTCAACATTTTAGGTTCATTTGTATTTTAGGTTACAACAGCATTAATATACGACAGGAACCCGTTAAGGGTCTGCAAAAGCTAAATCTGATGGTTATCGACATGAATGCAAGAAACTTTAGTTCTAATCGCTAATCTCTAATAAGTCTGCCACTTTCAAACATAAAGAGAAAACTTTTTTTAATCTGTATTGCTTTCAGTCAAATAGGTGGGGTAATTTACTGTTTTCAAACATATGCTAACGGGGTGAGTTGATGGAAAAGATATATATCACTGAAAAGAAATATGATCTAGAAGCGTACGTCTCAAATACTCAAAATAAGAATAAAGGGAAGGAGATATCCTATGCAGATCTACTTTTTAAAGCCGGAGCGGCAGCACTTACGATAAACTACCTACCAATTAAGTTGATTGGGTTTGCTGCAACTGTGAGCCCTATGGTATTGAATTTATTTTCAAACAAAGAAAACAACGATGTAAAAATAACGAAAGAAGATGCCAAAATTCTCGATGCTGCATTAAATAAGTATTCATTGACGATTGATGAGACCAAAGGGAGAAAACTTAGATTCCCACCAGGGCACCCTATTGTTGGCCTTTTTTACAGACTACATCCTCTTGAGAAAATAAATTCTGATAAAGAGCGACTTTATATACCTGATGACTACTATGAAGAATTATTACTTCAGGAAAGAGAAGCGGAGCTTTTAGATATATTAATAAACCTTGGTGCTACAAAAATAAAAATCATAAAAGAAAATAATAAGAATAGTAACAGATTTTCACACGTTGAATCAGTAATGGAACTTTCTGGGACAGTTCCCGTTACAGTTGAAGGCGGTATTAATAATCGCTTAAATCAACAGGATTATAATGATGAAGTAAGGCTTTTTGAATTGGTGGGTAAGAAATGGAAAACAGGAGACCAATTAAATAGAAAAGAGTATTCATGGCTACCATTCCAACCACAGTGGGGTTCATTGATTGTCGCACGAGAAATTGGTGGATGTATCAAAGCTGCTGTTGAGATGACTTCAAGATCTGTTTTCTCTGCAGATGTCTCGGCTAAGGCTAAGTTACAGTCGCATATTGTATCAGCGAACGCAGAGCTTAAAATTGAAAGTGTTGAAGAAGAAATTATTTCTTATAAGTATGAAGTCGAGTTCTTAAAAGCATAGTTTCCGTTAATCTTAGAAAGTTCGAACCAAAGAGAGTTTTCTGAATAAACATTCACGCATTGCTCAAAATTATCTCAGAATCCGTCCTGGTTTGTCGGAACGGATTCTACTTTATCTTATCAGCCAATATTGTACGGACTTTTCGATGTCTGCTGATTAATTATCAACAGATAAACATGGTCAAGTCAGGGTTATTCATATTTCTTAGTTGGTGTTGAATTGTCATAATAACTATTAATTTCATTATTTATTTTTGAAATTACCTTTTCAGATGGTATTAATTGTGAAAAGAATATCCCATAGAAGGTTATTAACAAACCTGAAATCATAAGAGGAACTATCTTAATAGGTGGCATAGAGAGTATCAAAGGAAAGGCGATGATATAAATCCCAAACAATAAAGAAACCAAGCCAATTATTCTGAAAAACCATCTAAAGATCTTATCTATTGTTGAAAGTTTAGCAGTAATTCTGCCATTTTCATTTACGGAAATGTAGGAATTAGCTAACTTGAAAAAATTCATGGGCAACTTATTTTTTAATAAAATCAATGTTGTAGCTTCTTGAATCATCTCCGAAGAGATACCAGTTAACTGATACTTTCTTAGCCTGTCAATTTCTCTATCTATAATTATTTTTTCATTGTCGCAAGTGCTGTCTGAGAGATACTTTCTTAACGCATCTATTCTTCTGCGCGACATGTAATCTTTGAACTCAAGAAAATTCTTAGGCGTAATGCCTAACTTTACCATCGTCGCAAGAAACATGATGGCTAAACAGGTATAAGCTATAAAAGCTGTTGCATAATACTTCTCGATAAAAATTGAGGGGATGTTAGAGAGGGCGTCCATCAGTCTGTTCCTTGATTTAAATTTGCTGCTATAAAGTAAGTAGCGAGAGTAAAGTAACAATTTAATATGAAATAATTTCGTTGCTTATATTAAATAGATTGGGTTAATGGGATGTCTGACTATCAACTCATTATTTCCGAGACTACAAATAACTACCCATGGTAGTGGGCTTCGGTGGCGTATGAGTGCAATTATTCAGACTGAAGCATTATGTTTTGTCCGAATATTGTCCCGGGATTTACCTCATCTCATCCGCCAAAATTGCGCGGACTTTTTCCAGCACCGGAGCCGCCTGTGTCACGCCTGCTGCGGTTTGCTCTTTTGCCCACGCGGCCTGAATCTCCGGATACCGGCTCACCGTTTGCCAGTGTTCCACTTCGCTGTGCTGAAGTTCACGGACGTTTGCGCCGTCTTTGCGCAGCGCATCCAGCTGGTTTAAATAGCCGTTGTCCATCGCCTGACCGGCAGTTTTGTAGGCAGTTTCTGCGGCGCGGTGAATGGCATCCTGATCGGCTTTCGCCAGCCCGTTCCAGACTTTTTCATTCATCACCAGCAGATAAACGTGGCCGAGCCACAGCTCGCGCGAGACTAAAATCTCCGGAGCCATTTTCTGAATTTTCAGATCATAACCGCTGTCCACGTTGACCATAATGCCGTCCAGCGCGCCGGTTTGAAACGCTTTCACCGTTTCTGGCCCCCACGGCATCGTGACCGGCTTCGCGCCCGCATTTCGCAGGAAATCCTGATGCCAGAAACTCGCCGAACGCCACGTTGTGCCCCGGATATCTTGCAGGTTTTTCAGCGGATGTGTGCTGAAAAACGCCACCGGATAACCGGTACCGAAGAAAATGTTCACGACGTTTTTGTGATGTAACTCGGCGGGAAAAGCCGGGATTTCGGCGTAAACGCGGCGGAAGAATGCGATCTGTTTGTCACCGGTCGGCCCGGCGGGAAAGCTTTTAAAAATCTGATGCAGCGGCAGGTCCCTGGCCGCGTATTCCGGCACAACGGTGCCCATATCCGCTGCTGAACCCTCACTGATTACGCTCAGCGCGTTATAACCGGTCGCCCGTTCACTGCCCCAGTGCGCGTTAATTTTCAGGCGACCCTGTGATTCTTTTTCAATCGCCGGGAAGAAAACGTCATTGATGAAGCGGGTGCGCGTACCGCCCAGCGGTTCATGATCGGTGTAGTTCAGCAGGGGGGTGGCGTTTACGCAGACGGATGACAGTAACAGGGCGAGCACCAGCGCGAGCGGTTTTCTGATTAATTCCATGTAATCTCACATATCGGATGGCAAAAATATGAGTTTACTTACTGATGCCCGATGTGAACGTGCGTCGAAACAACTTATTCAGGAAAACCGTGCGCGGTGTGGTAATAATCCACGGTTTATCAATGCCGCAGATTATTTAATGTTATATCAGGCTTTTAAATCGCCGTATTTATAGGACGCAGTAACGCCGCCGTCGATCAGAATATCGCTCCCGCTGACGTAGGTTCCATTGGGACCAAACAGGAATTCGGCCAGTGCGCCGATCTCATCCGGCGTACCCCCGCGGCCAGCCGGTGATTTGGCCAGCATATTCTGGTAAAACGCACCGCGTTCTGCACTGTTGAGCTCATCATAAGCCAGCGGAGTGTAGACAATACCGGCGCTGATGCAGTTGATCCGGGCACCGCGTTTTCCCCATCTGACGGCTTCGGCCATCACGCGTAATGCATTGCCACGTTTTGAAATCTGGTAGGCGTACAGGCTGTCATCAATGGTTTTAATGAAAGGTAACGCCAGTAAAGCTTCCGGCGGCAGCGTGGCCAGAAGATCGGCATCTTTTTGAGAAATCGCATCCACATCAAGACGATGGCTGGATTGTGAACCGATGACGACGGCTGAACCCCCTTTCGCAATCACTTTCCCAAACTCTTCGAACAGAACCGCTGTGCCGTATAAATCGACATGGATGATGTCCTGCGCTTTCGCCTGTGAAGGAGATAGCCCGGCGGTATGAATCACGCCTTTTACCTCGCCCAGCGTGCAGGCTTGTTTGACTAGATCCTGAATGGACTGGCGTGAACGGGTATCAACATACGCAGTACTGACGTCGAATCCTGCCCGTGATAAGACAGCCGCGGCCGCTTCGGCAATTTCAGGTTTAATGTCAGCCAGTAATATATGCTTGCCGACGCTCACCCTGCGCGCAACTGCCTGTGCAATAGAACCACTTCCTGTCACAACCATGATCTCTTTCATTTGCTGCCTCTTAGCCATTTCAATGGTGACCATTATCTTGTTTTGACTATGTCTGGTATATGAATTGTCTGTGCATTCAGAATTCCCATTTATTGTATAATCATGTTCCTGTTCGCACTGACGAGAACCCTGATGCTGGATAAACTTGATGCGCTGAGAATATTTTGTACTGCCGCCGAAACCCTGAAATTCAGGGAAACTGCCGTCCGGTTAGGCATTGCTCCGCAACTGGTTACCCGTGGCATTGCTGAGCTCGAAAAGCAGTTAGGCGAAATGCTGCTTTTTGCGTAACACACGTCAGATGAAACTGACGCCTTTCGGGCAGCAGTTTTGGCCAAAGGCCGGGATGTTGCTGGCGGAAAGTGAAAATCTTTTTTCCGAACACAAAAGCCAGAAGTTGCAGGACCTGTCAGGCAGTGTTCGCATTACGCTTCCGCCCCTGTTTGAGAATCAGGAAATTTTACGTCGCTTATTGCGGCAGTTGCTGGATTACCCACATCTCAACATTGAGTGGCTTCCCACGGATATGCACCTGAATATCATCGATGAACAGGTCGATATCGGTATCCGGATTGGCACGGTGCCGGACAACCGTTTCATTGTAAAAAGCATTCGCCCGGTGGGTGTCAATATTGTGGCATCACCCGAACTTATCGCCCGTACAGGAATGCCGGAGTCTTTGCGTGATCTGCAATTTAATTACCCGCTCAGTGCCCTGAATAACAGCAATTCCGGACGGGTATGGCCCTGGCAATTTGCCGACGGCAGCAGTTTTTTTCCTGCGCAACCCTCATTTATTGCCGCCGATATTGGCAGTGAGCTATCGGCAGCGCTGGCTGGCAGAACGTTTAGCCAGCTGGCGGATATTTCAGTGCGCCCCTTTGTGCAGCGGGGAGAACTGGTTAACATCCTGCCGGAATTAAACTATCAGCCGTGGCAGCTTTATATTTTCCGGCCGCATCAGCCCCTGTTACCGGCGAGAGTTCGTCTGGTGTTTGATCTGCTGAATCAGATCCTCAAAGACCTTTTCAGCGGTTAGCCGCGAGCTTTGGGTTATTCGGATAAAGACAACAAGGCATCATCCAGACGTCCGCCCTGGATTTGAATGCCGGACAGCGTTGCCTCCATTTCTGATAAATCCTGAGGACTCAGTATCAGGTCGATGGATTTCAGGTTGTCTTCAATATAGGTCACCTTATCCATGCCGGGGATAGGGACGATCCACTGTTTCCGGGCCAGTAACCAGGCCAGCGCGATTTGCACCGGTGTGGCATTTTTGCCTGCCGCCATGTCCCGGAGCATGTCGATTAGCGGCATATTTGCCTGAATAGCTTCAGGCGTAAAACGCGGGAAATTCGCCCGCAGATCCGTCGCCCTGTCGAATGTGGTGTGCGTATCAATGGTGCCCGTCAAAAATCCCGTTCCCAGCGGCGCCCAGGGCACAAAACCAATCCCCAGTTCTTCACAAACCGGCAGGACATGCGCTTCCGGCTCACGCGCCCACAATGAATACTGGTTTTGAACTGCCGTCACCGGATGAACTGCATGTGCACGCCGCAGGGTTTCTGTGCCCGCTTCGGACAGACCGTAGTGGCGGATTTTGCCTTCCTGAATCAGATCCTTTAGCGTACCCGCCACGTCTTCAACAGGTACCGCCGGGTCAACGCGATGCTGATAGAACAGATCAATAACGTCAGTTTTCAGGCTTTTCAGGGAAGCCTCGGCCACCGCACGGATGTTCTCCGGACGGCTGTCCAGCCCGGTGATTGCACCGTTTTCCAGTTTGAATCCAAACTTGGTCGCAATGACCACTTTATCCCGGTATGGCTTAAGCGCTTTCCCCACCAGTTTTTCATTGGTATAGGGTCCGTAGGCTTGTGCGGTATCGAACAGCGTGATGCCACGATCGACTGCTGCATGAAGAACATTGATGCCGGTCGCATCATCCACAGCGCGTCCGGTGCCATAGCTTAGATTCATCGCACCCATACCGAGGGCGGAAACGGTCAATCCACTGCGACCCAACTGACGGTATTTCATCTTCTTTTCCTTACGGTTATTTATGGCAGAAGCAAAACAAGGATGCAGTGTAAGAGGGATGATTGTGTCTGTATGTGGATTTATTTTGATTTTAGTATTCACAAATCAGGAATTATTCGCGTTATTAAACACCGGTGGAAATAGCGATTACGCCGGGATCACAAAAGCAGAATGCATAAAAAAAGCGCCATGTTTTCACATAGCGCTCAGGGTTTTCGGATGATGAATTATCGCTTAGAAATCGACATTCACGCCCAGCTGGAAGCTGCGGCCTGGCATCACGGCCAGCGCTTTATTGTATGCATCCTGATTGGTGGTTTCAGTCAGGTTGCGGCTGCTCAGGTAATCCCAGTACTTACGGTCGGTGATGTTATACACGCCGCCGCTGAGTTTTACGTTTTTCGCCACTTTCCAGTACGCAGTTGCATCAAGCAAACCGTAGCCAGGAACATTCATGTATTCCGTGGTGGAATCCGTGATCGGTGTACCGGCGTTGGTGTAGCTCTGACGGTTGGTCGCTTCGGCTTTTTTACCCTTCACGAAGGTTGCGGTCAGCGCCGTGCCGTAGATGCCTGACGGATCATCCCATGCCACACCGGCTACAAATTTCATTGGCGGAACGCTGTCGATATCAACGTATTTGTCGCCCGCGTAGCTGGATTTAGATTCACCCTTGGCGTAACCCAGTGCGAAGCTGGTGCTCAGACCGTCAACGCTGCTGAACCACGTACCGTAGTTGATTTTGGTGCTCAGATCGCCACCGTAGATAAACGCTTCATCGCGGTTTTCGGCCTGATAAATCGTATAAATATTGGAAGGCACGTTGGTGAACATGCCCGGGTTAGCCGAGCGGGTGTAACGGGTATTGGCGATAAAGTTTTTGTACGTGTTGTAGAACACGGCCGTTTTGAAGGTCACGCCTTCGGTCGCTTCACCTTTCATGCCCCATTCGAAGTTGTTGCTGGTTTCGGTTTTCAGATTGGTGTTACCGATCAGCGCATATTGCTGAGAAGCGGCATAAGAAGAGCCGAGGTTCCAGGAACCGTAAAGCTGGCTGGCATCCGGGAACTGCGCGCCACGACGGTATTGCAGGTAAGTCATCAGCTTAGGCGTGATGTCATACGTGAATGCCAGTGATGGCAGAACCTGCGTATCGGAGTTGGCTTTACCGTACAGAGTAGAAACCTGGCTTTCAGACACGGTGCTGTTAGACAAATCGGACAGGTCTGTCGCTTTCGTATTCTGGTAAGCCACACGCACCGCAGGCACGATGCCGAAGTTATGGCCGTCGAGGTCAAACTTCATGGTGTCTTGCAGGAAACCGCCGAGAACGTAAGAACGGCTGTTGGCTTCCGGCTGCATGATGGTGGTGTAAACACTCTGATCCGGGCTTTCGCGGAACGGACGTTCAGTGTTAGAGATGCGACCGTTGATCCCGGCACTCAGCTCGTGGCGACCCAGCGTTTTGAGCCAGCTGGTTTCCGCGCCATAGGTGCTGACGTCGTAGTCGGAATAGACGTTCATCATCTCTTTGCTGGCGTTCGGCATGTACGTGTTGTCGTGCGCCTGGGTGTACTGGTAATAGACTTTGGAGACCACGGCGTCAGCGAAATCGTTGAACGGTGTCCATTCGTCTTTCAGGCTTGCGCCCCAGCGGCGGGTGTTACTTTGCTGCTGCGCGGTACCCAGAATGGAGCTGCCAGCGCTGTTCCACGCGTCGTAATGGGTGTGATTGATTTTCTCGTAGTAATCGAGCGTGCCGGTGAATTTATGTTCGTCGTTTGGCTGCCAGATACCGGACGTCATGATGGCGTTAGAGTGCCAGTTCGCCGGATAAGCGTCGTGCGTCCCGCTGTTGTTGCTGGTTTCCTGACCGTCGCGGCGGCTGATCGCCACAAGGCCACGCAGGGTTTCGTCACCGGCAGCGGCAGTAATGCCGTTGTGCCATGAACGGTCCGAAGAATCATAATCAGACTGGTAACCGAAATAGGTTTCTTTGCCCGGACGCAGGTAATCGTCTGCGGTTTTTGGCAGGAAGGAAACGGCACCGCCGATGGAAGTGTTGGCGCGTTCGGCTGACGTTGCGCCGGATTCGATATCCACCTGGCCGTAAATATACGGGTCGATGTAATCACGGCCGATGCCGGATGTGCCTAAACCCGCGCGGCTGGCGTAGCTGCGGCCGGTAGCACTTGGCTGTGGGATGCCGTCAACATCGATGCTGACGCGGTTGCTTTCCAGACCACGAATGTTATAGCCGGTGTAACCGCTGCGGTCGAAGCCGCTTTTGCCGTTGCCGGAACCGCCACTTGAGCCGGTCGCGGTGATCAGTGGCTCATAACGCATGATGGTACCGAAATCGTTACCGCCACGTTTTTGCATTTCTGCCGCAGTGATGGTGGTTTTTGAGCCCGGCGTTTTATCCGGCAGGGTCTCGGTGACGGTCATCACTTCTTCATTGTTCTGTGCCAGATCCTTCGCACTGCGCACCACCGGTTTCTTTTTGATGGTTTCTGTAGATTGCGCTTTGTTCTGTGCCAGATCGGTGTTGTCTTTAACGGCTTCCGCTGCGTTTACGTTAAAGGTGGTGGTGAGAATCGTCCCCATGAAAATGACGTTTTTCACCAAACCCTGCTGTGTAAAGGATTTGAACATTTGTTTTTAGTCCTGCACTAATTTTTTTAAGTTCTGCTCGCATTTACTGCCTTTCGACAAATTCAGACGCGCTTGTCATCTGCTTTAATCTTCCGTGAAAAAGCCGTTGTCCTTATAAAATATGGGTTTAATTACAGTCCTTACCCATTTCAGCTTTGTGCGAATGATAATGATACTGATAATTGTTATCAACAAATTGGTAAATAAAAATGCGCTTCTTAACGAAATCTTTGCACTTGGTTCTGAAAAATGGGCTACGCGGCTCGCTTTACAAGGCGCAAACCCGTCGTTAGAGTGGGGACATCAGGGAACTGTACTGTACAGTTTTCGTCGCGGCGTTTTTGGCCGTGGCCGTAAAAGCAACGTCAGGAGGGAAGATGAAAGTCCGCACCGAAGCCCGCAGGGAGGCGATTATCGATGCCGCAGCGCAATTGTTTCAGGAAACCGGTTACGAACGCGCGTCAATGAATGAACTCGCCCGGCGTCTCGGCGGCTCCAAAGCCACGCTCTACAGTTATTTCCCGTCGAAAGAAGCGTTGCTGGTGGCGGTGGTGAAAGCCTATGCCACCGGGCATCTTTCCGACGCCGTCAGCGATCTGACCCAAACGTGGGCGGATGCCGGTCTCGAAACCATCCTTACCCGTTTTGGCGAAAGAATGTTGCTGGTGCTGACTAATGATGTCTCCGCGCTGGCGGTGTATCGCATGGTGATCGCCGAGTCCGGGCATTCCGAAATCGGCACGTTGTTTTATGACGCCGGCCCGCGGGAAAGCGTCGAAATCCTGGCAACATTCCTCGCCAGCGCGATGGAGCGAGGGCAACTGGCGCAGGCCGATGCGCATCTGCGCGCCTTACAGTTTCTGGCGCTGGTGACGGCGCAAACCAATACGCGCGTCTATCAGCGTAATCCGGCACCGCTGGAAATTGCGGAAATCCGCCAGATGGTGAGCAGCGCTGTCGACATGTTTTTGCGCGGCGCGGTGCGTTAATTCACGAGGTGCGTTCTGCTGCACAAACCGCCAACCGGCCTTCTTCACGATGGCCGGTTTTTTTTTGAAGTCATTGCATAAAATATTACTAAGATATATCTTTCACTGAATTGAGAATGATTCCACTTCTGAAGGAAAGTGCGATGAACGAATTATCAGGGAAACGTATTCTGGTGATTGGCGGCAGCTCCGGTATCGGGCTGCGCGTGGCGGAACTGGCGGCAGAGCAGGGTGCAAAACTGACGCTGGCGGGCAGAAATGCAGAGCGTCTGGCGCAGGCCAAAACTGCGCTGGCGGCCAGCGGCGCGGAAGTCGAAACCGTGATCCTCGATGCGCACGACCACGCTGCGCTGGAAGCTTTTTTTGCGGAAACGGCCGCTTTCGACCACGCTGTTTCAATGGTCGGTGACGTCATGGGTGGCGGTTTTCTGTCAGCCGATATGGCAACAATCCGGCGCGTGATGGAATCCAAATTCTTCACGAACGTCCTGATTGGCAAGCTGGCGGCCACGAAACTGAACGCCGGAGGCAGTCTGATTTTCACGTCGGGAACCGGTGGCCGTGCGCAGGATGCCTGCGCCAGTTATACCGGCAATCTGGGCATTCAGGCGCTAGTGGAAGGCCTGGCTGTGGAACTTGCGCCCGATGTGCGCGTGAATACGGTGGCACCGACCTGGACGCCCACGCCGTTCTGGCGCGATATGCCACCGGAGCAGTTTGAAACTATCAGGCAGCGTTTTGAAACCAGCATTCCGCTGCACCGGGTTGCGACCATCGATGAGCTGGCGTCGGCCTATATTTTCCTGATGAGCAATACGTTTATTACCGGTCAGAAACTGGCCGTTGACGGCGGTATTATGCTGGGCTGACGGGCTGGCACTGATAATAATTTCGAATACTAATTTCGGAACAATGAGAGAAAGAATATGGAACACAAACGCACTGAATCTTCCGCCGCCAACCTGCCGGTGCGCGTTAAGAACGAACTGGTTTTCCGCCACATCACGGTAAAAAGCGCTGAAACAGTTTCCGGCTGTTTTAAACGCATTGTACTGAACGGCGACGAGCTGAAAGGTTTTACGTCCCGCGGTTTTGATGACCACATCAAACTGTTCTTCCCGGCGAATCCGGGCGACGTAATTGTTCCGCCGACCGCCACAGAAGACGGCATTGCCTGGGGCGAAGGCCCGCGTCCGGTTAACCGTGAATACACGCCGCTGCATTTCGATGCGCAAACCCACGAACTGACGCTGGATTTTTATATTCACGACGGCGGTGTGGCCAGCGAATGGGCCAACAATGCCAAACCGGGCGATAAGCTGATCATTGGCGGGCCACGCGGTTCCCTGATTATTCCGACGACCTACCGGTGGCAGCTGTATCTTTGTGATGAAACCGGTCTTCCGGCAGTAAAACGCCGCCTGCGTGAACTGAAAGAGGCGGCTGTAAACGCAAAAATAACCGTACTGGTGAAAGTGAAAGACGTGAGCTGCATCAGTTATCTGGATGAAGAAAAAGATTTCAACGTCGAGTGGATCGTCAGCGATGAACATTATGGTTATCGCGAAGACGATGCGGTGGTGCAGAAACTGAAAAGTCTGATGCTGCCGGAAAATGATTATTACGTCTGGGCCACCGGCGAAGGGAAATTCGTCAAAGGCCTGAGTGACTATTTCACCGAAACCCGCGGGCTGGACGCAAACTTTGTCCGCTGCGTGGCGTACTGGCACGCGAAATAATTTTCCGCGCCGGGACTGATTTACTCCTGTAAAGCGTGACGAAATAATTCTCCCGCAGATAACAGAACGTATTTTCTCTGTTATCTGCGGTTTATTATCTCAGTCGCCACGAATTAATACTTTGTTGCAACTGCCGCGCAAATCATTACGGCAGCCGCCCTGAACGCCATTATTTATTATTTCTGCCATCATTATAATTCTTATGACAAATTCTGAATCTTTATTCAAAGGAATGGTTATGAAATTAAAAAGCCTCAACGGGCGCTGGCGGGCGCTTTGTCTGTTACCTCTGCTGTTAGCCGGATATTCCTCCTTCAGTGCGGCTGCTGATCCCACTGCACCTGCGCGGGAGGTGATCAGGCCGGTGATGTCCTGCGCAAAGCTTGCCGACGTTTCACTGACGGACATCGGCGGCGAAGGCAGCCGGATCACGACCGCCAAAGAAATCACCGTGAACGGTGCACCGGCCTGTGAAGTCGATGGCAATCTGCATCCTGAGATCGGTTTTCAGGTGATTTTGCCGGTTTCATCGTGGCAGCAACGCTATATGCAAATCGGCTGCGGCGGCCTTTGCGGGAATATTCAGCTGCAAATCGGCGCAGCAGCGGGTTGTACGCCCTTAAATACCCACGGTTTTGTTCTGGCCGCCACCGACATGGGCCATTCCATGAAGGAAGGTGACTTTGGTAAGGATCCTCAGAAACGCGTGGATTTCGCCTACCGCAGCCAGCATCTGACGGCGGAAGTGTCTAAAAAGCTGATCACGACGTTCTATGGCCGCGCGCCTGCGTATTCCTATTTTAACGGCTGCTCGGACGGTGGCCGTGAAGCCCTGATGGAAGCGCAGCGTTTCCCGCATGATTTCAACGGGATTATTGCCGGTGCCGCCGCGATGAATTTCCAGTCGCAGAATGCGGTTTATCACGCCTGGCAGGCGCTTTCCAATACCGGGCCTGACGGCAAACCGGTGCTGCTGGCCGCGCGTTTGCCGCTGATCCACAACGCCGTGCTCAAACAATGCGACGCGCTGGATGGTCAGACCGATGGCCTGATTGCCGACCCGCAAAGTTGCCATTTCGACACCTCGGTTCTGGCGTGTAAAACCGATCCGGCCACGCCGCAGGTATCGTGTTTATCCACCGCCGAACTGACGGCGCTGAACCGGTTATACGCCGGGCCTGTAGATCCGAAAACCGGCAAGAAACTGATTGTCGGCGGCCCGATGCCGGGTTCAGAACTGGCGTGGGAAGGTGTGTTTGTGCCGGAAAAATCCAGTGACCCGATTTTCAGCCAGATGATCGCGCTGTCGTCGCTTAAGTACATGAATTACGAGAAAAACCCGCCAGCGGATTTTACGTTAAAAGACGTGAAGTTCACCGAAGCGGCGTTTGACGAACTGCGTAAAATGCATCCGCTTTATGACGCGACCAACCCGGATCTGACGGCGTTTAAAGCTGCCGGTGGCAAGCTGATTATCTGGCACGGCTGGGCGGATCAGCACATTTCACCGCTCAATTCCGTGGCTTATCATCAGGCCGTCGGCAACGTCATGGGGGCAGCGAGCCGCGATCAGTTTGAGCGTCTGTATCTGCTGCCGGGCGTGCATCACTGCTCCGGCGGTGAAGGCCCGAGCCTGGTGGATTTCCTCACACCTATGATGAACTGGGTGGAAAAGGGCACTGCGCCGGATAACATCACCACGTATCAGGCGGCAAAAGAGCAGAAAACGTCGTTCGGGCAACCGCTGCCGGAACGCGGTAAAAAGCCAGCAACTGAAATCCGTCTGGAGAAAATTCCGGCAGATGCCGCTTCGCGCCCGGTTTTCCCGTACCCGGATTACGCGGTGTACAGCGGCAAAGGCGATGTGAATTCAGCCGCCAGCTATGTGCGTAAACCGCTGGCGACGCAGCCTGCGGCTTATCACTGGCTGGGCGAAGATTTCTATAAGCCTTTTACTTTCATGAACTAATGGCCTAGTAAAAACGCTCCCCTTCGTGCCCGAAGGGGAGATTGTGATCGGGGGCTTAACCCGTTATCTTTAGGGGATATCTTTACGCAATTTTAACCATGGTTCTGATGAAAAATAATCCTTTGGGCAACGACCGTCCTCCCGCCGGATCCGGCAACAAAGCAAACTGTATTGCTGCGAAAAAATACCGTCGTGAAAGAATGTTCGAAACCGGCGATATCCGCTTATTAATGCTGCATTTTCTGCAACAACGTTCCGCCCACGGTTATGAACTGATCAAAGCCATCGAAGAGTTATCCAAAGGGGAATACACCCCGAGCGCCAGTATTATTTATCCGAACCTGACTTTTCTGGAAGATCAGGGACTGGTTCTGGCGAATCAGGAAGAAGGCGGGAAGAAGCAATATACGATCACCGCAGAAGGTGTGATATTGCTGAACCAGCAGGACGAATTACTGGCGACGGTGACTGAGCGGCTGCATTCGCTGGCGATTCTGTCGAATAACCGAAGCATTCCGGAAATGCAAAGGGCGATAAATAATATCCGTTCGGCGCTGAATTTAAGGCTTGCGAAAGGGCCCATCGAACAGGAAACGCTGTATAAAATCACCGATGCGTTAGATCGCGCAACCAAAGAAATTGAGCGCAGCTAAGGTTAAAAACGAAAAGCCCCCGGCGTCATTGCAGGGAGCTTTTTTTGTTTTATCCGCTCTGGCTTAATGGCCCCAGCGGCTTCTCAGGTAACGCACGGCTTCCTGCGTTTGCGGCTGGTTCAGGTAATTTTCCCGAAACAGAATGGTGCCGTTTATACCCGGTAACGATTCATTCATATCGAGCTGTTTCTTCAGCTCCGGCACGCCACCGCGGGTGGTCCATTCAGGCTCATTCTTCGACGGCTCGCCCACTTTATACAGCGCAATGCCAATATACAGACGCGTGTTGTTCGGTTTCACGACATCCGCCCACCATTTCGCCAGCACGTCATAGCGCGCCGCCTTGCGGGAGAACGGCCAGTAAAGCTGCGGCGCAATGTAATCGAGCAAACCCTGTTTCACCCAGAGACGCGTATCGGCATAGGCTTCGTCATACGCCGCCGCGCCGCGTGTGTCGGAACCGGCAGGATCGAACGACAGATTACGCCAGACACCGGCAGGGCTGACGCCGAATTCAACGCCCGGTTTTAGCTGGCGGACGGTGCGGGAAACCTGTGCGATCAGCATCTGTGTATTGTGGCGACGCCAGTCCGCTTTTGAGCTGAATCCCTGACCGTATTTTCTGAACGTCATGCTGTCATCGAGCGCCGAGCCAGGGGTTTCGGCATAGAAATAGTCATCAAACTGCACGCCGTCGACCGGGTAACGCGCCACGACTTCGGCCACGATGCTGGTGATCCAGTCACGCGCTTCAGGAATGCCGGGGTCCAGCACCAGACGATCGCCTGCGGTGCGGATCCAGTCGCGGTGCAGCACATAAACGCTCGCCGGACTAAGAGACAAGGTGCGATTCAGCTCGGCAATCGTTGAAGGTTTGGTATTCACTGAAACGCGGTACGGGTTGAACCACGCATGCACTTTCATGCCGCGCTTGTGCGCTTCATCGAGCATAAATTTCAGCGGGTCATAACCCGGGTCCTGGCCAATCGTGCCGGTCAGCATATCGGACCACGGCAAAATTTTGGATTGCCACAGCGCGGTGCCGTCCGGTTTAACCTGGAAGAACACGGTGTTGATGCCCAGCGATTGCAGGTTATCGAGCTTGTCGGTGAGGGACTTTTTCTGCTGACTGATGCGCTGTGCGGGGCTGCTGACATTTACCGAAGACACCGGCGGCCAGTCGAGACGGGAAACCGTCGCCAGCCAGACGCCGCGCACCGGTTCTTTATTGCGCTCACCTTTTGGCGCAAGAGGTTGCTTTGCGACCGGCGGCAGCGGCGTGACCAGTGATTTCGGCGGTGTGGATGAACAACTCGCCAGTAACAGCGCCATGGCAATAAGAACGCCTGACTTTTTAGCCGGAGTTGCGAAGGGTAAAACAGGGGAAGAAGCGATGATAAACTCCGGGACTTTCATGTCGTTTTTCGAATGAAAACATTTTCGTAGTATTCGAATTAAAGTCAACCAGTCAGGCGCTTATCATCGCATCGGGCATGATCCGGATGCGGTAAAAATTCCGCTTATTCGTGCTCAGGCCATGGCGTCAAAATCTCAAAACCATCTTTGGTCACGGCTACCATATGTTCCCACTGCGCGGACAACGAGTGATCTTTGGTGACCACCGTCCAGCCGTCGGGCAGTACTTTATTCTGCTTTTTACCGGCGTTCAGCATCGGTTCGATGGTGAACAGCATGCCTTCCTGCAAAACCAGACCGCGGTTTTTTTCGCCATAATGCAGCACCTGCGGGTCTTCGTGATAGCCCATGCCGATGCCGTGGCCGCAATACTCTTCCACGATGGAAAACCCTTCGCGTTTCGCCACGGCGGCAATGGCATAACCGACGTCACCCAGCGTTGCGCCGGGGCGGACGACTTCAATGCCGGCCATCATGGCTTCATACGTGGTATCCGTCAGGCGGCGGGCAAGAATGCTGGGCTCACCGGCGTAATACATGCGGCTGGTGTCGCCGTACCAGCCGTCTTTGATCAGCGCGACGTCGATATTAACGATATCGCCTTTTTTCAGCGCTTTGTCGGACGGAATACCGTGGCAAATCACATGATTGACGGAGGTACAGGTCGTTTTCTGATAACCGTGATAGCCGATGTTGGCCGGGATCGCCTGCAATTCGTTGACGATAAAATCGTGGCAGATGCGGTCCAGTTCATTGGTCGTGACGCCGGGCACAACGTAAGGCGTGATCATATGCAAAACCCGGGCGGCCAGTTTGCCTGCGATGCGGGCTTTGCTGATCCCTTCCGGCGTTTTGATCATCCGGTTATTGTTAACAAAATACGCGCTGTCTAAACCACTATTCATTACTTGCCTTCCTGTGTGTGCCGCCCACGTTTAACAGCGTACGGAAACTGTCGGTGTTCTCATCGGATTCCATGCTGCAACGCACCAGCAGGCGGGAGATTTCGCTGTGAGTCATGTCCGGATGGGTTTCCATTAACATGCCAATTTTCATCCAGTGTTCGGCCTGAGCGTTGATCGAACGTGTATAAGCCAGGCTGGCGATGCGTAAGTTTTCATGCATCAGTTCTGAAATCTTGATGATGCCCATAAGCGTGCCTCAGTAGTATACGAAACATATATGTTTTATATACTAACCGGAAAAAAGCCGCAGCTCAACCTGTGCCGCTCATGACACCTTTCCGACGTTGACGTATATTGTGTCCAGTTTTCAATTTCTTATCGTATAAAACACATCAAAAAGGTTCACATGAAATCTACAAGTAAGTTACTTATTGGGCTTGTCTGTGTCATGGCACTTTCCGGCTGCGCGCGTACCGAGCCGGTATTAACGCCACACACCACGCTGACGACGCATAATTCAGAAAATCAGATCCGCACGGCTATTATTGACGCCGGGCAGAAACGTGGCTGGATAATGACGGATGGCGCGCCGGGCGTGATTAACGGCCACCTGAATAACCGTGAACACAAAGCGGATATCCGCATCACCTTTAACACCACCGGTTACACCATTAATTATGTTGGCAGCACCAACCTGCTGGCAGAGAAAGGTGAAATTCACCGCAGCTACAACCATTGGGTGAACAACCTCGATAACGATATTCAGATCCGTCTGGCGTCCAGCGCAACGAAATAAAGTGTGCCCGGTTCACGTCGTTATTCATGACTGACCGTCAGCGAAAAGGCCTCCGTTGAGAAACAGAGGTTTTTTTGCTCTTTTCCAGCGGATTTTCTTTTAAGAGAAATCCCGCATTGTCGGGGATTATTCTGAATGAACATTCAAATATAAAAGTTATATTCTTCTCAATTAAGAGGTTTATGCATTCAGGCGTAATAATCCCGGCGTGAGCGGGAATGATCTCCATCCGCAGTGAGTTTAATTCACTGGAGTTCATTGATAAATACACCACTATATAGCAGATATAAAGTGCCTAATAGTAGTGTATTCGGGTTTTGTAATATTTTGTGCTGTATTTTTATGATATTTCCTGCCGTTCTGTAGCCTGGGTCTGTGATTCCCGTGAGCGGGAATTTACAAGTGGAAATAACGGTTTCATTACCGTATCCTCGCCAAAAAAACTCAAACAGATTCGAAAGAATTCACAAGATTCTGACATACCACAGGGAAAGAAATTGAATGCGTGAGAGAAAGTATTTAACGCGGGCGGAGATGGAGAGACTCGTCGGCGCTGTATCGGCAGGGATTAACGAACATCGTGATAAGTGCATGTTGCTGATGTGTTTTATTCACGGACTTCGCGTGAGTGAACTGGCCGGATTACGGGTTCAGGACGTCGAATTTTCGACAAAGACAATCTACATCTCCCGCCTTAAAAATGGCTTCTCCGTTCAGCATCCGATACAAAACCGGGAAATGGTATTTATCAGGAAGTGGCTGGAAATAAGGCCGCAATATCTTGATTCTGATTCCAGCTGGTTATTCCTTTCCCGCCACGGGGGCAAACTGTCCCGACAGCAATTGTACCGTTTGTTCCGTAAATACGGAGAAAATGCAGGAATTAACGTGGCTGTTCACCCGCACATGCTCAGGCATGCCTGCGGCTATGCGCTGGCTGATAACGGCTGCGATACCCGGCTGATACAGGATTACCTGGGGCACCGGAGTATACAAAACACGGTGATTTATACGGCCAGCAACGCCGGGCGCTTCAGATCCATTACATTGTAATATGACTTTCCCGTCTGGCCTTGCTGACGAGGATACGGGCATGCACACAGACTCACTACCGGCATAATATCGCTTTGTTGCTGATGTCTCCGGCAGAATTTCAGGCACCTGCGGGTGCTTTTTTTATCGTTATTTCTTCGGGAGAACAGGTAATATTCGAGAATATACTGATAATGATATTTTTGAGTTATCAGGCGCAGCAGGGGAATAAATACACTTATGCAGGATATTTCTAATTATTTAATAAGAGTGTTTCCGGATTGAATAGGATTTCAGGATATCTCTGATTATGAAAAATTACTTGATTCTGTAAATTCAGAAACGTATATTCACGTTGTTCAAACAAGGCAGATATAAATATATAACACTCCGTAATACCCTGGATGTATAGAATTCCACTATTATAATAATGCTCCTGATTCTATACGCACAGACGAAATATCTGATTGCGATGGGAACAACATACCCATCGGGTGGATCTCACGGGCAAAATTTACTTTTGCCCTGCTTAAACAGAACCTGTTTCGAGTTGGCTCCTATTTATAATCGTGGCACAGGGTTATAACTAATGGTTTCTTACCATTGATTTTACTTTGCCATTATTTTTGCGTTGTTAATTATCCTTGCAGCGCTGTTATGTCTATAACTTCAAAGATGAAGGAAAACAGAAAATTGGAAAACAAACAGATTAAAAATGGGTTAGCGAGATTCACTCCAATTGCGGCGTCAATTCTACTCTCCATGCCATTCATTGTGAATGCAGCAGATATCAGCATGTCCAACGGTTCAGTCGCATCGGCAAACGGTGTGCCTGTCATTAATATCAATGAAGCGAATGCGAACGGCATTTCGCATAATATTTACGACAAACTTAACGTCGGCAAAGAAGGGCTGATTTTCAATAACAGCCAGAATGCAGTCAACACCACTCTGGCCGGACAGATTGCGGGAAACAGCAATCTGGCTTCAGGCACGGCAAAAGTGATCCTCAACGAAGTCACGTCCACTAACAAAAGTGCCCTGAACGGCATGATGGAAGTCGCGGGTGATAAGGCGCATCTGATTATCGCGAACCCGAACGGTATTACCTGTTCAGGCTGCGGTTTTATCAATGCTGAAAAAGTGACCGTCACCACCGGTAAGCCGGATATGCAAAACGGTGAATTAAAAGGTTACAGCGTGAGTGGCGGTGTGATCACCACCGACGGGTTAACCAGCGACTCGCCAACCGCTCTGTTGGCCCGCTCCGTGACGGTTAATGGCGATATGAATGTCGCAGGCAACGGGATCACCGTGATTGCCGGTAATAATTATGTGGATGTGAATAATCAGGTCACGGGCACAGTGAAAGCAACAGGTTCAAGAAACACCTATGGCATTGACGTTGCCAAACTGGGTGGCATGTACGCTGATAAAATTAATCTGGTCAGCACCGAAAGCGGTGTCGGCGTTCGTAACCTCGGGGTTCTCTCCGCAGGCTCGGGCGGCATTCAGATTGATACCAACGGCGCCCTGATCAACAGTAACGCGCAGATCAAGTCTTCCGGCGCGATCAACATGAAAACCAACGGCGCACTGACCAACGTCACCGGTAAGATTTTAAGCGATAAAAGCATCTCTATCGATACCAACAAGAATCAGATCGATAACAGCCGCGCCGGTAATATCATGTCTGGTGCAGATTTGTATATCGGTAGCGGAGCTATCAATAATACCAACGGTAAATTAGCCGCGACGGGCGTTCTGGGCATCGATACCAATAACGGGACGCTGACTAACTCCGGCAAAGGCAAGACTGTCGGTATTACCGCCGGTGTCGTCAGTCTCAAGACCGGCACGCTCAATAATAACAACGGGCAGATCACGGGTTATTACGTCGGCACGCAATCTACCAGCGTGAACAACAGCCAGGGTACGATTGACTCATACGGTGATGTGGATATAGCAAGTACCGGCGCGGTGAATAACAACAACGGCCTGATCCGTTCAGCAAACGGCCACGTCAAAATCGATGCGTCTAAAAATACCGTGACTAACAGTTCAACAAAGACGGCAGATACCAGCAGCGGTGATTCTCTGGGCATTATCGCCGGAGCTGGCGGTATTGAAATATCCTCTGCGACATTAAACAACAACTCGGGCCAGATTGCGTCTAACGGTGATATTAAATTGCTCAACACCGCAAACGTAAATAATGCCAGCGGTAAGATCCTGACAGATAAGAGCATCTCAATTCAGGCGGCTTCTCTGAACAATAGTCAGGCGGGTCTGAGCGCCAAGACGGGAATCAATGTTGAACTGACCTCCGGTGCGCTGGATAACAATATCGGTGTGCTCTTATCGGACGGTGATATTAATGTGACGGCTTCCCGAATTAATAATACCGGTGGTATTGTTCATGGGCAGAATGTCAATCTGACAACCAGCGGGGATGTGAATAACAGCGCTGCTTTAATGGTGGCGGATAAAAAACTGACCATTAATGCTGGCGGGACGGTTGATAACCAGAACAGTAAGAGTTTTTACGGTCTGTATCTTGGAATGCCAAATCAGGAAGGCGGCATGGTGGGCAAGGGAGGCGTAGATATTACGGCTAATGCCCTGAAGAATAATAACAGTCGTATCATTGCCCAGGGTAGCCCTTTAAACCTGACGGTAGCGAAAACGATTGATAATGACCGCAGTATGCTGGTTGCCGGTGCAGGCGCTTCTAAAATTAAGGCCGGGACGCTTAACACCAACTATTCAACCATCTACTCTGCCGGTGATTTGGCCATTGATGTTAATAGCCTCAATATGTCGAGCAGCGGCAACATGATCGACAATAATGCCACAGGGATTATTTCTGCCGATGGTGCGCTGGTGCTCAATGTATTCAACAGTTTCACCAACTATGGCTGGATTAACGGTGTGGACAGCGTCAATGTGTCAACTGAAGGAATTCTTTACAACCGTAATACCATCAACTCTGATAATGCTGTTTCAGTTCATGGCACCGTGGGAATTAACAACTACAACGATATCGTTGCAGGCAATACGTTAAATGTCACGTCTTCCGGTGCTGTGAATAACACCGGAACACTTTATACCGACGGGAAAGCCAGCATCGCTGCAAAAACAGTATCCAGCCTGGGATCTTCCACGGTATTAGGCGGGCGTCAGGGTTTAAATCTGAATGTGAATTCTATTACCTACAGCGGTAAAGTCTTTGGTTTATAATTAAACGGTAAAATGAAAGCAGCGTAATGGCTGCTTTCATTTCCGGACAGGCATTATGAAAATTAGAATTGCACTCATTATTACCCTGAGCCTCTTAAGTCAGACAGTGTCTTACGCTGAAACCGTGGATTTAAATAGCCTGGTTAAAACACAGCAGGATATTGACCGGAGTAACCGGCAGGAAAATAAAATCATCAAAAAGGATGTCTACTCCAGCCAGGTGAAGAAGCAGGTTGATTTCCTGGATTTTCCGGTAGAGAAAAACTGCCTGACGATTAATACACTGATCGTCGAAAATGATTTCCTGAACAACTCCACGATACGGAAAATTAAAAAAAGCGTGGCGGGAAAATGTCTGGGGGCGCGGGGAATTGAACAACTGGCCATCGGGCTGCAAGATTACTATATCAACTCGGGCTACGTCACCACGCGGGTCGATGTGCCGGGGCAGGATTTAACGACGCACCAGTTAAAGCTGGTTGTCATGCCGGGCAGAATTGAAAATATTATTATCAGCGATGACGCAATCCGGCCGGGAATATTGCCTTTTAAAGCCGAAGACATCCTGAATCTTCGGGATATCGAACAGGGGCTGGAAGTCCTGCAAAAAGCCCCTAATTTGAAAGTGAAGATCAACATCGAGCCCGGACACCAGAACGGGTACAGCAACGTCGTCATAAACGCAGGCCGGACAAAAGACTGGAACGGTAAAGTCTGGATGAACAACTGGGGCGATGAAGCCACCGGCAAAGTGCTCGCAGGCGGCGCGGCTTACCTCTACAACCTGGCCCACATGAACGATACCTTTTATCTTTCGGGGACGACGAATACGGAGCGGAGCACTGGCGGGTACAAAAGCGTGAGTGCTTACTATTCCGTGCCCTGGGGATACTGGGATTATGAGCTGTTTTACAGCAGCAGCCGGTCGAAACAGAATATTGCTCTGGGAACCTGGAACTATAAATACACCGGTGACAGCGATTATCTCAGCCTGAAAGGCAACAGAACGGTTTATCGTGACAGTAATAAAAAAGTTGCGCTCAGTGCTGAATTAATAAAAAGAAAGGTTGATTACAAGTTAGAAGATATTGAGCTGGCATTACAAAAACGTGATATGACCAATGCACGCTTCGGTATTAACTATAAACAGAATTTTGACCGGGCCTTACTCGACAGCACATTGTCATATCAGCGGTTTGTTCCGTTTTTAGGCGGTGAGAAAACGCCGGATATGAAATCCGGCGATGTCAGTGCGCAGAGCAATCTCTATAACCTGAATATGAATTACACGAAGCTATTCAACGTGAAAAATTTCGTTGCCTATTACGCGTTAAGTTCAGGTGTTCAGTATTCGCCTGACAAGCTGACATTGCAGGATCAGTTCACGCTCGGTGACCGGTGGAATGTGCGTGGTTTTGAAAACACGCAGGGGCTGTATGGCGATAAAGGCTTTTACGCCCAAAATACGTTTAATCTGATTACCGGTATTAAGAATATCGAATGGTATGCCGGCGTTGATTACGGCGAAATATGGGGAGAAGCCTATCCGCAGGGCGCTTATTCCGGGAAGAAACTCGTCGGCGCAACCAGCGGCTTCAAGGGCAATATTAATACGCTGTCTTACGATATTGCCTTGTCCACGCCGCTGCTTTATCCGGATGAATTAAATGCCGATAAGCTGAATGTAAATTTCACCGTGTCTTATCAGCTCTGATTGCAGGAAACATCATGTTTGTTGGAACCGATATTGTTGAAGTGGAGCGCGTGAAGACGGCGATATTGCGGGGCGGCGATAAATTCCTGCAAAGAGTTTTCACTCAGCGCGAACTGATCAGCATAAACAGCCACGATCCTGATTATGAAAGGGCAGCAGGATTTTGGGCCGCCAAAGAGTCCGTTGTTAAATCGGTGGGATTAGGATTCCGGGAAGGGATCCGGTTTCACGATGCTGAAATCGAACATGATCAGTTCGGGTGCCCGCATTTTGTTCTCAGCGGGCATTTAAAAGACGTCATGGAAGATAAAAAAATCAATGCGATTTCGTTAAGCATTTCTCATTGCCGTACACATGCGATTGCAGTAACGGTTATTTCGTCCCGGAGGGATTAAGGGAACATTGTGTATAAATTTAATGATTTAGCAGATAAAAACATCCTGGTGACAGGGGCAAGCGGTGATATAGGTCTGGCGGTTTGTGCTGAGTACCTGAACCAGCAATGTCAGGTATTCGCGCTGTATAACAGCAATGCCAGTTCTCTGGAGGCGCTGAAAAATCAGCATCCGGACGGGAGCAAACTGAACATCATTCAGTGTGATCTTTCGGATAAAAATGCAGTCAGCGGCTTGTGTCAGAGGCTGGCGCAGGAAGCGAAACACATCGATGTGCTGGTCAATAACGCGGGCATTGTCAAAGACAGTTTATTTGCCGCCATGAGTTTCGAAGATTTCAGCACCGTTATTGATACCAATTTGCTGAGCGTGTTCAGGCTGACCAAAGAGCTGTTGCTGTTGCTCAGAGCCGCAGAAAACCCGGCGATCGTCAATGTGGCCTCGATTGCCGCGCTGATCCCAAGCGTGGGCCAGTGCAATTACAGTGCATCAAAAGGCGCGTTGCTCGCGTTCACCCGCACACTGGCCGCCGAACTGGCCCCCAGAGGCGTAAGGGTTAATGCCATTGCGCCGGGCATGATCGAATCCAAAATGGTGAAAAAGGTGTCGCGTACCGTCGTGCGGGAAATAACGTCATCCATTCCTCTGCGTCGTCTGGGGAAATGCGAAGAAGTGGCGAATACCGTGGTTTATTTAAGCTCCGCAGCGGCGAGCTATATTGTAGGGCAAACCATCGTTATTGATGGCGGCCTGGTGATGCGGTGAATGATGTCTAAATATGCGATTCCTTCCAGAGTTTTCCTTGAAATGGGCGGCTGGCGTCAGCCTCTTATTATGGTCGACCGGATTGAAGATTTTAAATATGGCGAAAACGGGTACATCAAGGTGATTAAACATGTTACCTATAATGATCCTTATCTGGCCGGGCATTTTCCTGACAATCCTATTATGCCGGGTGCGATTATTTCAGAAATATTTGGTCAGGCGAGTGAGTATTTCTCTTTTCTGACAGATATGAGTGACATCTATCAGGAAAACCACGGTGAAGCACTGCATTCACTTCGTGATATTTATTCGAAAATTCATGATGAAGACATGCGCAATATTATCCGCACACGTCGCGCGCAGGTGCAGGGCGTTCTGGCTTCACAAAATTTGAAATTCAAAGATGTCGCCTATCCGGGTGACACGATAGAAGTGACCAGTAAGCTGACGTTCTCCGACGCCAGCGGATTCAGGCATTACAGTGTTTCGGCGCAGGTCGGCAAAAAGATGATCAGCCAGGGCGTGATCATCAATTTCAGAGAAGTGAAACAATTATAATATGGAGCAATACCCATGAGCTTAATTCAAGAGAATATCGAAGCACGTAAAGTCGTATTACATCAGATTAAAACCGAACTGATTCAGCGTCTGCATATTCAGAAAACAGAATCGCAGATTGACGATGATACGGCACTGTTTGGTAATGGCCTGAAGCTTGATTCTGTCGATGCGACGGAAATTCTGGTGTTGCTGGATAAACTTTACGGCATTCAGGTCAGTGAAAGCGATGACCCCTCTTTTATGAGAACGGTAAATAACCTGGCGTCTTTTGTGATTAAAAACCGAAAGCCACAGTAAAACTCCTTTTTGAATAATGAGGTTCAGATGATTTCGCTTCGTGAATTACATGAAAAAAATAACGCCACGATGGGCACATTTAACGGCAGAACCGTGCCTGCTTTTTATCACTCACCGGAAGTGGAATATAAAGCGGTAAGGGAAAATATCCTGATGGTGGATTATTCCAGCATGTCCGTCGTCAGCGTCATGGGCGATGACGCGTGGGCGCTGGTCAACTATTTAGCCTCAGCGGATGTCTCGATAATCCGTGATGAGCAGGCGATGTACTCGCTGGTGCTCAATCAGGACGGCACTATTGCCGGGGATATTTCGGTGCTGTGTACCGATGAAGGGTATTACCTGCTGTCAGAAAACCTGTCCGCTTTTGAGCTGATCGACCGCCTGAAGCAGATTCTGGAGAATGCCGAAGATCTTGATATTGAAGAGTCGCCGGTGATTCAGGATATGGAACCGCACGGCTGGGGCGCCATTCAGCTCGAAGGGCCTTATGCCTGGGAAGTGCTCGCCGGTATTTACGGCTTCGACATTATCGGCCTGCCGTATCACGAATATATGAGCACTGACGATGGCCTGATGGTGTTGCGCTGCGGCAAACACGGTGAATTTGCTTACCAGCTGATTGGCGGGCAAGCGGCGCTGTGCCAGGTCTGGGAACAACTGCTGGAAAGCGGTGAGCCATTCGACCTGAAGACCGGCGGCCTGAATTATCAAAATACGCTCCGCGTTGAAAATCCGTGCTGGGAACCCGCGTTGTTCAGCGGTTATTCCCGCAACCCGGTTGAGCTGCAAATGCAGTGGGCGATTCAGTATGACAAAGACGATTTTGTCGGCAAACTCGCCGCGGAATCCCTGTCCTGTGCGGGCGCAGAACGCAAGCTGGTCGGTATTGTTCCGCTCGCCGCGTGCGAAGGCATTGCCGCCGATGACAAAGTGCGCGCCGAAGGCCGCGACGTCGGTGTCATCGTCAAAAGTGTTTACTCACCGGCATGTCAGTCTTTGATCGCACTGGCACTGATTGACAGCGAATACGCCTATTCCGACATTCCGGGGTTTGAGATTGCGACGCAGGGCGGAGCCGTGGCGGCTATGACCCGTAACGTTCCCTTCTTCTATAACTTCAGCATGCTGGTTAACCCGACTGAACACAGCTATATCGATGCCTCAAAGCCGAAAAGCGCCCTGTAATTTCTTTTAAACACACCGCACCGGAGACGTTGTCTGATCACCCGGGCTGATCAGAACTAAGGGACTTATTTATGAAAACGAGCAGGAAAAGAGTAGTCATTACAGGGATGGGGATTTTGTCTTCACTGGCGGATAACATTGCCGGGTTCAGACAGGCTCTGCTCAATAAAGAATGCGGTGTACAAGACAGCACACGCTTTTCGCACTGGTTTGAAAACGCGCGTGCGGCGGAGATCTTACAAGATATCGATTACGCTCCGCTGGATGCTGAAACAGTCAGCGCAATGGATAACGCCGCGCTGTGGGCCTACAAAGTCAGCAAAGATGCGCTGAATGCCGCCGGGTTAACGGGAGATCTTGAAGAAACCGGGATGATCGTCGGCGTGTCCTCGGCGGGAACCGAAGCGTTCCTGCCGCTGTTTGAACAGCGTATTCAGGATTTCTCGCTGAAAAAAGCCATTTACTCCGGCGGGTTTGCGTCCTGTTGCTCCAGCGTATCGACATTACTGGGGCTGAAAGGGGGCACGGAACTGGTGGCGACGGCCTGTACCGCCAGCCCGAACGCCATCGGCATGGCTTTTGACTATATCCAGAATGGCAAAAGTAAAACCATGCTTGCCGTCGGAACCGAGCCGATCTATCTGCCGACCTTCGCCGGTTTCTACGCGCTCAACGTGATGCATGCCGAATCCTGTACGCCGTTCTCCGGCACGTCCGGGATGTCCATCGGTGAAGGTGCGGGCGCCATCGTGCTGGAAGAGTACGAGCACGCCGTTGCACGCGGTGCCACGATTTATGGCGAGCTTCTCTCTTACGCGACGTCGTGCGATGCCTACCATGAAACCGGCCCGGATCCGCGTGCCAACGGTGCGGTGCAGGTCATGCTCAAGGCGATGGAAAATGCCGGTGTCACGCCCGATCAGATTGATTACGTGAACGTGCATGGCACAGGCACCGAAGCCAATGACCGGATCGAAACGCTGGCGATGAAGAAAGTGTTTCCCGATGCGGTCGATCTTCCGGTCAGTTCGACCAAATCCTTCTTTGGTCACAACATCGGCGCGGCGGGAATTGTCGAACTCATCGCCTGTCTGGTGACACTGCCGGAAAAGAAACTTCTTCCTACGCTGAATTTCACGGTGCCACGTCCGAATTGCGATCTGGATTATGTGCCGAATGAATTCAGGGAAAAGGACATCAATATCTTCATGAAAAACAATTATGCTTTCGGCGGAAATAACTGCTGCATGATTGTGAGCACGCGTCCCGGCACGGTTCCGGTGACCGCCTACGAGGCGAAGCGCGTGGCGATAAGCGGGATGGGTGCCGTCTCGGCCATCGGGCATACCCTGAACGAAATTCTTGAACATATCTGGTCTGCTGATAAATCCCCTGAACTGACGGGCGTAAAATTCAATGGAGATACCCTCACGGAAGCCGTTGAGCTTCTTGATGTGCTGACCCGAACGCACCAGTTTGATGATTTGCCGGGGGCGACACGCCGTTTACAGCGAGCGGTTCTGCCGGAAAATAACGTTCATTTTAAAACCTTTCAGGTTACGGCGCTGGAACCGCGTAGGCATCTGCGGCGTTTTGACTCACGCAAAGCCACGCGTGGCGGAACCTTTGCCCTGATTGCCCTGGCGGAAGCGCTGAACAACGCGAAGCATAAAATCAAACGCGATGGTCACGAACTGGGGCTGGTGATGGGAATGTCGCGCGGGCCGCAGGAGACGACCTATAAATACCTGCAAAGCCTGAAACCCGATCCGCGCAAGGTGCGTACGTCAGAATTCCCCGGCTCGCTGATGAATTCGATTGCCACTTTCTGCGGTATTTCTGAAGGGATCAAAGGCTACACCACCACGCTGGCGACCGGGCAAAACGCGTCGCTGGGCGCGCTGACCTACGGCTATGAAATCATCCGCCAGCAGCTGCAACCGCAGGTACTGGTCGGTGGCGCCGACGAATGTTTCCCTTCCATGTCGCTGTATATGGATGCCGTCACCGAAAAAATCCAGATGACCTCTGACCCCCGCGAATACCAGGTGTACGGCAAGGAGGCGAAAGGTTTTGTGCCGGGCGAAGGTGCCTGCATGGTGTTGCTGGAAGATCTGGACGCCGCTCAGGCTCGCGGCGTGGAGATTTGCGCGGAAATCGCCGGTTACGGCAAATCCAACAGCATTAGCTATTTTGATGCCGATTGCGCGGATGAAAAATCGGCCGCCATGGCGCTGGCAATCCACCGGGCTTTAGCCGATGCGGGGCTTACGGCGCGGGATATCGATCTGGTGTGCGGCAGCAGTAACGGCACAAAAGAGAGTTCTGAGATTGAAATTGGCGCGATCTGCCTGGCCTTCGGCGAGCAAAATCCGCAGGTGCCGGTGGTGAACTACAACGCCAGCTTTGGATTTGTGGAATCTTGCGCCGGGCTGCTCAATCTGGCGGTGCTGGCGGATTGCATCAGGAAACAGGCGGTGCCCGCCATTCCGCATACTCAGGTGTTCTGCGACGATCGCATCAACTTTGTTAAAGCTCCGCTGAAAATGGCCATCAGGCATGTCCTGCTGGTCGGGGCGAACGAAGGTGGAAACTACAATGCCTTCGTTATCAGAGGATAAACGCGTGGATAACGCGGCAATCATCGCGGGTTACAGCGCACGTCTGGCCTTCGCGCAGAGCAGCGACGGGTTATCCGACGGGCTTAAAGCAGGCCGTTGTGTCAGTAAAGCGCGATGGTTCTCTTCTGACGAGGCGGCCAGACAATGCGGCCTGAGTAATAACGGTTTCGTTGCCCGTTTACCGGCGCCGGTAAAGGACACCGGCACGTGGGTGAGTGAACTTATGGTCGGGGCACTCGCCCACGGCGGGCTGGATAAACACCACCTGACCGGAGAAAACGTCCGGGTTTACCTGACCGGTTTAGGTCCGCGCGTGGATGTGGCGGATTATCTGGCCTTTTATGATCACAACGATGTTGAAGACGTCACGCTCACCCGTTCGGTGCAGAATTTACATGTCGCCAATATGTCTCAGGACAAACTGGCGCATCACGTGGCGACGGCGTTTGACCTGAAACACCTGCCGCCCAATCTGCACTGCACCAGCAATTCTTCGCTGGCCGCCGTGCATCTGGGGATTCAGGCCATCGAAAGCGGGAATGTTGACGTGGTGATGGTGGTGAACTGCTCCCTGATTACCACGCAGGACATCAGTTTTCTGACCAGTCAGGGAATGCTCGGCGGCGACACCGTTCAGCCTTTTGGTGCGAACGGTCAGGGTGTGTTATTTGCCGAAGGCGGCTGCGTGATGCTGCTGGAAAGCGCCCGGCATCGTTATGCCCGGCAGATGGCGGATGGCGTCCGGCTCACGTCTGTCTATACGCAAACCAGCGCGGGGCGGAGCAACGACGGGGCGCAACTGAGTGCAAACCTGCTGAAAGTGATGAACAAAGCGCTGGAGCAGGCGGACATTTGCTGCGGGGATCTGGCCGCGATTATTCCGCACGGAAACGGTTCTGAAGCCAGCGATAAGGCCGAGGCACTGGCGCTGGCCTCTTTCCCCGGTGAAAGCACGGTGCCGGTTCTGGCCTATAAAGGGCAGATTGGCTACACATCAACCGGTTCAGGGATCGTGGATTTGATCATCGGTCACCAGGCCTTGTGCCAGAAGACGCTGCTCACTCCGGTGGGAACCGGCCCGATCCGGGAAAATGTCGCGCCGTATGTGTTGCTCAATCAGGGACAGATAACACATAACAAGCGCCATCTTTTAAAAGTCGGGCTGGGCGTTGATGGCTCGGTCATTGGTGTTGTGATGTCTGAGAACGCTGCCGCCTCTTAATTTTACAGGGAAAGTATTATGTATTTATCTTCCTTCTCCATGACCGAGCCGGAAGGGCGGGTGTATATGTATGCGCCTTGCTGGCTGAATGTGTGGGAATCTCACATGTATAACCGCTCGCTGAAATCCACCCGGTCAAACGGCTGGGGATTTAAACGCTTTGGAACGAGCAGTGATATTTACGCCAGTGAGATGATCAGAACGCCCCATTACACGAATTATATTGTTGCGATGGAAGAGGTCTCGGAAGCGGCATTACATAACCTCAGCGCGAAAGAGCGGATGTTATTGATGAAATCGCGAACGGCTTTTATTTATGCCGACAGCTGGGGCGAAAGTTCTTCGTTTGAAAATATCAGCAGCGCGCTGCATCAGGCCATGATCGACACATTACCGAAAAACCTGATCAAGAAATTTTCCGTCAAAGACTTTAGCTGCAAAATTCGTGGCGAAAAACAGTCACTGGTTCAGGCCATGCGTCTGGCGCAGGATTATCTGGACTGGGATATTTTCGATTTTGTAGTGATCTGCGCCGCATACCGTGCGGTGCCGGTGCTGGTGTTCTCCGAAGAAGATCTGCCTGTGAATAAGAAAGAGAAAACTCAGGAGCAGGACATAAAAATAAACCTGTCGGTTGAGCGCGTCGGGTGTTTTATTTTCAGTCAGCGGGAAAGCGCTCTGGAAATTAATACCGGGCAATATGTTTTACACAATAAAGACAGGGAGTCGGGGGATATTTTATCCGGCGCGGATAACGATATTGATCTGATGTGTTTTTCAGGTTTGCGACGAAACCGTCTCTGGCGCGAAGCGTTCAGCGAAAATAAGCGTAATACGCAAAAAATCAGCCTGCCCGAACTCTATGGCGGCAGCGGGTGCCTGATGCCTGCGCTGAGCTGGATATATCTTCAGCAACACCTCGTTGCGGGCGGAAAAATGCGCACTGTCGTGCCGGATAACTTTGGCGGATATCACTACTTTGACACCCGGTATCAGGGAAATTAAGCGGACGGAACGATGGCGATGACGATCAGGGAACTGCCGGCAATATTGCTGATGGATGTGTGTAAAAGCTTCGGAACGGGCGAAGGCAGGGTCGATGCGCTGAAAAATATTAATCTGGAAATTGCCCGCGGCGAGTTTCTGGCGCTGTGCGGGCCTTCCGGCAGCGGCAAAAGTACGCTGCTGAATATTTTGTCCGGCATTGATAAGCCCACGTCGGGCTCGACGCTGTTTCTGGATAAATCGCTGAACGAGCTTGATGAAGGCCAGCTCTCAACCCTTCGTGGGCGACATCTGGGATTTATCTTTCAGTTTTTCAACCTGATCCCGGTGCTTTCGGCGTTTGATAACGTGTGTTATCCGCTGATCCTCAATGGCCGTTATGGCCGCAAAGAGGCGCGGGAACGGACGCAGCATACCCTTGATAGCGTCGGCATTGGCGCATTGGGCAACCGCACGCCGGGGCAACTGTCCGGCGGTCAGCAGCAACGTGTGGCGATTGCCCGGGCGCTGGCTCATGGCCCGCAGGTGGTGGTTGCGGACGAACCTACCGGCAATCTTGATCAGGCGACCGGCGAGGCGATTCTGGAGTTAATGATGAAAATTAATCAGGAAACCCGCACCACATTTATTGTCTCGACCCATTCTGCGCAGCTCAGGGATCGTGCGCGGCGGGTGATTGAAATCAAGGATGGAGAAATTGTTCATGATGTTTCGAAATAGCGCCGTTATCCTCGCGTTCTGCTTGTCCTTAGCCGCTCACGGAGCCGCCGCCGCCCGTTCCGGGACACCGGCTCTGGAGGCCGTACTGCAACAGGGTTTTCCAGTTCAGCCGGAGGCTTTATCGGCCACCACGCAGGCTTTGCTGCACGAATATGAACAGCAAAAAGATATCGCATCGCTGATTTTCTACTCTTACGGCACGCTGCGGATGGCGGATCATTATGCCGCAGTGAATGATTATGTGCTGGCCTCGGAATATGGGAAAACGGGCTTTTTTTATCTGGATGAAGCGGCTGATTTGCATGAAAATACGCCGCAGGTGCGTTATTTACGCGCCCGTATTGATGCTTATTTACCGGCAAAACAAGGGCGCTGTGTCATAGCGCTGGCGGATACCGATTATCTGTTAAAAAACCGGGCTAATTTCGATAACGATATCCTGATTAATATCCTTTTTATGCGTTACCGGGCATTGCTCAGTTGCGGAGATACCGTCGGCGCAAATACGCTTTTAACACAACTTAAAAACCGCGGGCCGGTGGCGGTAAAATTATTATCCCTGAAGTCAGATGCCAGCCCCGCGTGGGATATCGGTGAAATAACTCAGATTGTTGTGCCTTTGATGAAAGGTGAATAAATGTTAACTGGAATGATTATAACCAACCTCGCCCTGCTGGTGATTGTCGGTTTTGTGCTGTATTGCCTGATCCGGCGGCCGCAGGATGCAAAATTTGCCTTCCTGAATTTATTCAGACACAAGAGACGTTCCTTCTCTACCCTGATCGCCATTATTTTGGGGGGATTAGCCATTTTCCTTTATGGCGGTTTTATTCAGTATTCTTTCTGGATATTGAAAGAACAAACTGTCAGAACCAACGTCGGTCATATTCAGATTTACGACAAAAACTATTTTGAAACCTCGAATAAAAGCAAAAGCATTATTGGCAATTATGACGCGCTGAAAAATGAAATCCTGAATGACCCCGAATTGAAAGATTATATTTCCACGATTTCAGGCCAGCTCGAATTCACCGGTGTGATTTCGCACTACGAGAGTGAAACCTCGAGCTATTTTGCCGGACTGGGGATCGAGCCTTTACCGGCGCTGAAACTGGGTTCTTTCGACAAACTGGTGTCCGGCAGCGATCTGTCGCGCATTAAAACGGATGAGGTGATCCTGGGAAGCGGGCTGGCAAAAACCCTGAACGCGCAATATGCCGACTGGCTCGATGTTCTGGTGGCAAACGCACAGGGCGGGCAGGGTGCTTTGTCGCTGAAAGTCCGCGGTATTTTCACCTCCGGCATTAAAGATTATGACGACGTGGCGATGAAAATTCCCCTGCAAACCGCGCAGCACATCATGAACACCAATGGCGTCAGTAAGTTTGTCATTCTGCTGAAGAAAGATGCGGATTTACCGGTGTTCAGCGCCAGACTCACGCAGTTTATTGCCGACCGGCATTTGCCGCTGATAGTCAAAAACTGGCAAGAACTCTCGATCTTTTATCAGCAGGTTGAAGGTTTACTGACCGGCATTTACTTCTTCATTAAAGCGATAGTCGTGCTGATTGTGATCTTCATGATCAGCAACTCGATGACCATGAATATCGTCGAAAGAACCCGCGAAATCACTACGCTGCGGGCGATCGGCCTGCGCCCTGCGCATGTAACCCGGCTGTTTTTACTTGAGGGGATTTATATCGGTGCACTGGGCGCTGCGGGCAGCCTGATTCTGGGGATGATGATTGCATCCCTGATCAACCTGAAGGGTATCGCGATGCCGCCGTCTCCGGGGCAGACGCTCGGCTACAACGCCTTTATCAAAACGGACAGTGCAGAACTCATCTGGATCACCCTGATTTTGCCGGTGATCACGTCGTCGCTGGCCTCGGTTTTACCGGCACTGCGGGCATCGCGGTTGAATATTTCGGACGCTTTTAAAGCGGTATAAGGACATTCCCATGAAACCAGGTCTTCTTCTTATCGCCGGTTGTCTCGCGTGGTTCCCGGTATTCACGCATGCGGCGGACGCCGTCACGGCTCTGAACATTATCCGGCAGGCAGACGAGATCCGGTCACCCGACCAGCCCTTTCGTTATACGGTCACCGTGAATGAATTTAAATCCGGCGAAAATGCGCCGGTGAATCAGCAGGTTCTGGATATCTCCATGCGATTTCTGAAACCGAAAGACGGTGAACAGGCCGACGCACGTTCACTAGCGCGCTTTGTTTCTCCGCCACGGGATCGCGGAAAAATCATGTTATCCGACGGCTACGATTTATGGTTTTACACGCCGGAACTGCGCCGCCCTGTGCCGATCTCCCGCCAGCAAAGGCTGATCGGGCAGATTTCTAACGGCGACGTGATTGTGACCAACTTTGAGTTTGCGTATGACTCCACGTTACTGGGCGAAGTCCCTTGCGGCGCGAACGTCTGCTATTCGCTGATGCTCACCCGCCGGTCAGCGGAAGTCACCTATCCGAAAGTGAATTATCTGGTGGAGAAAGGCAGCTACCGCCCTTATAAAGCCGCGTATTTTTCCCTCGATGACAAGCTGCTCAAGGAAGTGTGGTACCTCGATTACAAACTGCTGCTGGGCAGGGAAAGACCGTCCAAAATTAAAGTCACGGATCCGCGCCGTGGCAGCGGTTATTCGGTCATGGAATACAGCGATGTCCGGTTTGAGTCGTTGCCGCTTTCCCGCTTTACAAAAGAGAGTATCCAGCGGGGCGGCAATTGAACCGGTCTGCCTTGCTGATACTGGCCAGCGGCGTGTGGCCGTCGTTACCGCTTTACGCCGCCTGTCTGACGAATTCCGACACGGTGATTTTCGCGCAAGCGTCCTACGTCAGCAGACAACCGCCGGTCTGGCAGATTGACGGGAAAAACCCGTATGCCGCGAACAATGCGTTTAATGATATCGCGGTGAATTACCGTAACGATTGCACGCTGGTTGAAGACAAGCTGGACGTAGATTTCTCGCTGCTCGGCCTGGCCTATTATCCGTATAAAAGCCCCGGAGCCTTTGAGAAAGACGACCACCGCCTGCGGGCGCTGATCGATAAACTTCGTCTTTCTTATACGCCGACAGAAAGCCTCCGGCTGGACGTCGGTAAGCTCCGGCCTAAAGGCGGCGCTTTCTACCTGAAATCCCCGGCCAGCCTGCTCAGCAATTACAGCGCCGGGTTCAAGGCCACGCGCATTCATTCACCTGACATGAAACCGCTCTATACCGATGCGTTTTGGGGCGCGGTGCTGGCGCAGGATACGCTTGCTTACTCGCTGTCGTTAACCGCGGCGCCACGGCTCACGCAGCCCGGCCCGCGCTATGAATCTTCGGGAAACTGGAATGCGCTGGCCCGTTCCAATGCCAGCGACCGCTATCTGCTGACGTACACGGATTACCGGTTTGGTGACAGCACGCCCTCGGTGAGCCTGATGACGGGCGATAAAAAATCGGTCGCCGTGGCGCAAACGCTGAACGTGACGCCGCAGTTCATTCTGAACACCGAGCTGGCCTACCATTTTCAACAGCAATGGCGGCACTTAGACGAAAATAGTGCGCGCGACGTGGAGCATTACCGTTTTCCGGATTCCCTTTACAGCGCAAAGGATGACGATGGCGTCGAGCTGGCGCTCGGAATGCAATACACCACCGATCGCTTCTGTCAGTTTGGCCTCGAATATTACTTTCAAAGTGAAGGCTATTCTTCCGCACAGTGGGACAAACAAACGGACCTCATTAAATTCCTGAACCAGAGGACGAATTACGCGCCGTTGGACCGGGCATTTGACGCCTACAAATATCTGATGGCGTCTGAAGTCTACAACGCGTCCAGCCAGGGAAACCTGCTGGGAAAACATTATCTCAACGCTTACGGCAGCTACCTGATGGATGACCAGTCCTCGGTGCAGCCTTTTGCGGTGATGAATTTACAGGACAAGAGTGCGACGGTCGGCCTGAATATCAACAAACCGCTGAACCCGCGGCTTGAACTTTATGGCGGTCTTTACACCGCATTTGGAAAGAGTGATTCGGAGTTTGCTTTATTCGGCGAAACTCTCGGCACTTATCTGGGTTTTAAGTATCACCTCTAGGTGATTCACAGGGACAGAGAGATGGACATAAACGCAACAAAACCGGTTGTCTTATTATTTGCCGGGCAGGGGAATCCGGTCATCGGGATGGGATCTGATTTATGGGATACCAGTGCCGAAACCCGTCGTATCTGGGATTGCGCCAGTGATATTTCCGGGCTGGATATTCGCCGCCTGTGTGCCAGAGGGCCGATGACGCGGCTGGTTCAGACCCCCGTGCAGCAAATTGCCGTGACGGCCATTAACACCATGCTTTTTACCCTTTATCGCGAAAGTCACGGCGATGTGATCTTCTCCGGTGCCTGCGGTCACAGCGTGGGGGAATATTCCGCGTTTTACGCCGCCGGAGCCCTCACGCTGGAGGATTTATTCCGGGTCATTCATTTCCGTTCCACGCTGATGCACGACCTGAGCCTCGCCAGTAAAGGGAGCATGCTGGTGGTGAAGGGCTGTGACCGGGCGGGTCTGACTGCATTGCTCGCGCAAAAAGGCATTGAGGCAGAAATAAGCTGCGATAACAGCCGTAAGCAACAGGTGATCGGCGGTACGCTGACCGCGCTGCGCGACGCCGGTCAGGCGGTTGCCGGCGCCGGGCTTGAGTGCACCAAACCCGGCGTGAGCGGGGCGTGGCATACCCGTCTGATGAACAGCGGCGTTCAGCCTATGCGCGATTTTCTGGCTGGCGTGGATATCAGGCCGCCACAGTTTGACGTGCTGATGAACGTTACCGGTTTGCCCGAAACAAATCCTGAAATCATCAGGGAAAATCTGTCCCTGCATCTGACGCACTCCGTGCAATGGACCGCGTCAATGGATCACTTTCTGGATAAGCCTGCGCCGGTGCAATTTGCCGAGATCAGCAACAAAGCCTATCTGATTCATTTACTCCATGATTTCGCAAAATTCACCTCTGAAATGGCGGTACATTGCAAAACTGATGGCACAGTGAGTGGCGTGAAATGACCCCCGATTATGCAAAATTTGTCCGCTTTCAGGATAAAAGGTTCATCCCGTTTATCTACGTTATCCTGTTCGTTGTGCTGGGGTTTTACTGGAAAAATAACGCCTTTTCCTTTACTTCCCGTGATGCGGGGGTGATCAGCGTGATTCTGGCGATCACGCTCTTTACGCTGCTGCACGAACTGAAAGCGTACTGGGCCTACAGCTATGTGATTAACCGCATTAATCTGGATGCCCTGAAAGGCAGAAGCTGCTCAACAATCACGGCGTTTTTCGCCAGACCTGCGGTCGTCAGCGTTTGTTCTGTTCTCTTTTTCTGGCTGATGGCGCAGGCGTGTTTACGGTTGCCCGCGAGCCGGTTCAGCATGGTTTATCTGTACCTGATATCACCGGTTTTCATGTACCTGGTTTTCAGAACGGTGCGGCGGGTTTATATCCGCCAGGTGCTGACCGGCATGAGCAGCACGGTGAGTTTCAGGAATATCTATCAGTACACCGGTTATTACGTTGCAGTGAATACCGCGCTCAATCTGCTTTCGGTCAGCCCGTTGCAGGCGAACCCGGCGTTTTCCTTCAGCGAGGGGTATTTTTCCGCCAGACTGATGATTGCTATGCTGATCCTCTGCGGCGTCGTGCTGGCGATAAACCTGGCGTTTTCGCGTCTTTCTAAACGCTACCTGTTTCTGGGACGTATCTTTCTGAAAGAGATCACCATCTATTCTGCTCCGCCGGTGCCCTTCGGTCGGTTTATCAGCAAGCCCTTTTTCGTCCGGATAATACTGTTAGCGACGGTACAGGCGGGGTGGATATTCATTCTGAGTTTCATTGCAGGTGGCCTTACTGTCAGCATGCCGTTCGTGGTGTATTTCCTGCTGTGCTATCTGCCTTGTCTGATGTATCACTTCCTGCATGTTTACGCGTACTGGCTTAAAGAGTTTCACTTGTCCTGCGATATGTATTTTCGCTACGAGAGTTTTATGCAGCGTAAAAGCCTGAATATGTAGAAATAAAAAACCTCCGTTGAGCGCCGGAGGTTTTTTTTATATCAGACGGATGCCCGTTTGTTACGGGGTTTCATACGGGAGTGCCGCATCGTCTTATTACTGATTACTCCAATGCCTTTAAAATTTGCATCGCAGCTTTTACCCGCTCAGTGTTGGGATAATTTTTATTCGCCAGCATAACGATGCCTACCTGTTTTTCAGGAATAAAAGCCACGTAGGCACCAAATCCGCCGGTTGCTCCGGTTTTGTGAACCCATGATGCATTCACGCGCGGATGCGACTGCGCACTCCGTACCTGTTGCGGGCCCAGCGCGATCTGGTTATCTGCGCCGTTTACTGCCAGCTCAGCCTGCGCTGGCCAGTCAAGCATTTCCCAGCCCAGCCCCTGATAGAGTGCGTCGGTGCGATAAAAACGCGTTTGTGCCAGATCCAAAGCTTGGCGTAACGTCTTATCTGCCACGTCCTGCGGATCCATATTCGCCTGCATCCAGCGCGACATATCTTTTATCGAAGATTTCACCCCATAGGCTTCTGCATCCAGCATACCCGGTGATACACGAACGGGCTTACCCTCACGGTAACCCCAGGCGTAAGCGCTTTTGGCGGAATCCGGCACAGTAATAAAGGTGTGGCTGAGCTTAAGCGGCGTAAACACGCGTTGTTGCATGGCCTGCTCAAAGGAAAGTCCGGTGGGTTTGACCGCTAAAAACCCGAAAAGACCGATACTGCTGTTCGCATACTGACGCGCGGTTCCGGGTGACCATTGGGGTTGCCACTGCTGATAGAAGTGTACCAACGCCTTCTCATCGGTGACTGCATCCGGAACCTGCAACGGCAGGCCACCTGCGGTGTAAGTCGCCAGCTGAAGCAGCGTAATGTCGTGCCACTGCGGCGTGTTAAGTGCGTGCCAGTATTTGCTGGCCGGATCCTTAAGCGCAATCTCGCCTTTCGTCACGGCGACGCCACCCAAAACACCCGTGAAAGTTTTACTCACTGAACCCAGTTCAAAGAGGGTGTCTTCTGTGACCGGACGCTTTTGTGCTTCATCAGCCATGCCCCAGGTAAAGTAGTAGGGCTTTCCTTTAACCACCACCGCGACCGCCATTCCGGGGATGCCTTGCTGCTGCATCAGAGGCTTTATTGCCTGACTCACGGTAGTTTCCACATCCGGGGCGGCTGCGTTACTCATAGAGCACACCGAGGCCAATACCGTCGCTATTAACGTTTTAGAAATTAACTTCACTGTTTTTAACCTTATGGTTTGTTGTCCCACCTGAATTCTGCCCAGTTTGACAGATTGCAACAAACTGTTAATTTTAGGGGCTGGTAAAAGAAAAACTTACAGGTGAAATCGTGGTTCGCCCTTACATCCCCTTAAATGCCCTGAGATCATTCGAAGCCGCCGCCCGCCATCTAAGCTTTACTAATGCGGCCTCAGAGCTGCATGTCACGCATGCGGCGGTCAGCCAGCAGGTGAAATCACTGGAACAGCAGCTGGGCTGCCAGTTGTTTGTGCGTGTTTCGCGCGGACTGATGCTGACCCCGGAAGGCGAAAGTCTGTTGCCGGTATTAAATGATTCTTTCGATCGTATTGCTGATACGTTGGATCGTTTCTGGGCAGGGCAGGTACGGGAAAAACTTAAAGTGGGTGTGGTAGGAAGCTTTGCCATCGGCTTGTTGTTACCGCGTATCGACGATTTCAACCACCATCACCCGCACATTGAACTGCAACTTTCCACCCACAATAATCGCGTAGATCCTGCTGCGGAAGGGCACGATTACACCATCCGCTTTGGTAACGGTGCCTGGCACGGCACAGAGGCACAGTTTATTTGCGATGCACCCCTGTCGCCGCTGTGTATTCCCGCGATTGCCCGTCAGTTGCAGCATCCTGCCGACGTGCATAAATTTACTTTGCTGCGCTCTTTTCGCCGTGATGAATGGAGCCACTGGTTGCAAAGCATTAATGAACATCCACCTTCTCCCGCCCAACCGGTGATGATATTTGACTCATCACTGACCATGATCGAAGCCGCGCTGATGGGGACAGGCATTGCGCTCGCTCCCTGTAAGATTTTCAATCACCTGCTGCAAACGGAGAAACTCATTCGCCCCTTTGCCGCTGAAATCAACCTCGGGGGTTACTGGCTGACACGGCTACAAACGCGCGCCGAAAGTCCCGCGATGAAGGCGTTCTCCAGCTGGTTATTGAGTTTTACTCCTCAGTCTGTTGATTGCAATATCTGACAATATCGCTCAAACGTATAAACCTAAAGGGTCGCCTGATGCACAGAACAAACCATAAAAAGATTTTTATCCTTATATTCTTCTTACTCTCCACTCAATTACTGAGCGGGTGCGTACTGACCCGGGTTTCTGAAAAATCGCATGCCAGAGAAGTCGATAGCCTGAATGTTATCGGAATGAGCCTGGATGCGGCGAAAGGAAAGTTAAGTAAAGAAGGATTTGATTGCAGCGACTATCCTGAGACCAACAGGGTGCAAACCAAATCCGGCCCACGCACTTTAATACAACTTGATTGTAGCAAACGAAGCTTGGAACTGATTTGTCCGCAAATACGCTATGCAGTACTCAATGTCGATCCCCAAAGCTTCAAAGTAGTATTGGTGGGAAAACGCATAACTGACCAGGCCTGTTTTTGATGATTAAATCCGTGTGTATTTAGCGGGAAAAAGACGGGGCTGCTTGCAAAAGGGAAAATATCTCACGTTAAACCTTTTTTAAGCAGACATCAGTTTGCCGGAATATCTCTAATTATGGACGGTTTGAATGACGGGAACACTTAGATTTCAAGTGCAGCATGAATGAAGGGTTCCATTTTCTCCGGGGAGGTGAACGGTGCAAAACGTTTGAGCGGTTTGCCGTCGCGACCGATCAGGAACTTAGTAAAGTTCCACTTGATCCGTCCACCCAGCACGCCGGGTAATTGGTCTTTCAGGTAACGAAATACCGGGTGTGCAGCAGCACCGTTGACCTCCACTTTCTCAAATATCGGGAAGCTCACACCATAGTTGATGTGGCAGGTCTGCGCGATTTCGTCGACGCCACCGGGTTCCTGATTACCGAACTGGTTGCAGGGGAAGCCAAGCACCACCAGACCTGAGGCGGCGAACTTCTTGTAAAGCTTTTCAAGCCCTGCGTATTGTGGCGTGAAGCCGCAATGGCTGGCGGTATTCACCACCAGAACCAGTTTACCAGCATAGTCGGCCATAGAAATGAGCTGGCCATCCAGGCGGGTGGCGGTAAGTTGATGAAAGGGGGTCATATCAGTATCCTCAGGGCAGATTTGCAAAAACGAACGAAAACAAACAACCAACAGGCGACCTTTGACCTGCTCAGGGGCCGTTCATTTGCCGGAAACACCTTACGATCCTTTATTGTGTTGTGGCACAAATTGGCGTGAGAAGGTGTGACGCCATTAATAAACAAAAAAACTGATTTCTTTTCATACCTCAATGAAAAATAGGTTTAGCGTTCTTTCTCATCAATCCAGGCAATGAGATCGGCGAGCCTCTTCTCAGAAAACACGGCTATCCCGTGTTCCGTGAGCAGTGAAGCTGCGACACCCATACCTGACTTACGCTGGCCGCTAAATGAACCGTCATAGGTGAACTGGCTGCCGCATGTCGGACTGCCGTCGGTTAACAGCGCAGCGGTACAACCTGACTCCTGAGCTGTACGCAATGCCAGCCAGGCGGCAAGCTGATAATGCTCAGTGACATCCTGCCCCGTAATTTCATGTATTCTGATCTGCGTCTGCATGACGTCCTGAACATCAGCAGAAACAATCTCCGCAGGAGGACGTGGTGTTGGCAATCCGGCGGCCAGCTCAGGACAATGGATCACAAGACGCTGCTCTTCATGCCAGCGCTGCAACTGTTCGGTCATTTGTGCTTTCTCGCTTCCGTCATAGCGCACTTTGAACCCCATCAGGCAAGCACTTACCAGTATTTTATTCATCATCGTTATCGTCTGTGAGGGCAAATGAATGCCTGGATTATAACACCTTCTCTTTTTACGCTTTTCAATTTATTGAATTTCAGGAAATATTATGGGAATAATACCGAGATAGTAACAGAGCGGGATTTTCTATCTTTTGCGGCAACTTAAGTTAAATTAAAGTGTAGTAAATCTGTTTTATAAAAATAAATTTTGGCCTCAGATAATAATCACACAATACCTAAGGGAATTAAATGAAGTTACTTCAAGGCTTGCTTTTTATACTGTCCGTTGCAATAACCGGTCAGGCCAGTGCCGCCACCACCACGCTGACTGATGTGCTGGGAAATAAAATAACCTTAGATACGCCGGTGAAAAGGGCGGTATTGGGTTTCTATTTCGAAGATTATATGGCGGTGGGGGGAGAACAGGCGTTTGATCATATTGTCGGCATTTCGCGTGAAGCCTGGCATGGCAAGGTACCGGCGAACTGGGATATGTATATTAAAAACCGTCCTTCCATTGCCGACATTCCGGATATTGGCGAAATCGACCTGCACAATGTGTCGCTGGAAAAGTTAATCAGCCTGAAGCCGGATGTGGTCATTTTAGCCAGCTGGCAGTACGCGGCGTTGAAGTATGAAGTCACGCAGCTTCAGAGCTTACATATTCCGGTTGTCGTGCTCGATTACAATGATCAGACGGTAGAAAACCATGTGAAATCCACGGAAATCATCGGGGTATTAACCGGTCAGACTGACCGCGCCAATGAGCTGGCCCGGCTTTATAAAAATAACATCACACTGATTGAAGACAGGATAAAAGAGGCAAATCTGCCGAAGCCAAAAGTCTACATTGAGTTTGGTAATAAAGGTCCGGCGGAGTATTCCTTTACCTACGGCGAAAATATGTGGGGCGTCATGCTGCGTCTTGCAGGCGGCGAAAATATAGCTGCACCTTTTGTTAAACAGTGGGGCGAAATTAATCCTGAGCAGTTACTGGTCGCCAGACCAGATGTCATTTTTATTTCCGGCAGGGAAAACAATAAAGTCGATACAGCACTGGAAATGGGCATCGGCGTCAATGAAGCCACAGCAAGAGCTAAACTCAACGGGTTCGCCCACCGTGACGGCTGGGGTTCATTACCGGCGATTCAGAATGGCAAACTCTACGGTGTTTATCAGGGCGCATCTCGTACGCTGGTCGATTTCACAATGGTACAGTTCATCGCTAAATCTCTTTATCCGGATTTATTCAAGGATATTGATCCGGTGAAAAACTATCACGATTATTACCAAAAATACCTGCCAGTTATGCCGGTGGGCACATTTGCGTTATCGGCCAGCGGCGATCAACATTGATTGTTGATTTTTGTCGTTAAAATAAGCCCGGATTATGTTCTATCGCTTATCAGTTAAGCTTTTGACGGAAGCCGTAACGCCGGGCGTTGCGGCTTCTTTTTTACAGTACTTGGGCAGTTTATCTCGATGTACCCTCTGCTATCTCTGATCTGCTCCCTGATAATTTACACGGAGCAATGTTAGCAATGTCCGCTGAAGGCACAGGGCGGATCGTCTGGATCGCTGCTTGATCTGCTATGAGCGAGAAGCGGGGGTTAGCGTAATTGAATTTTTGATGGAGGAATGAAGCCTTACAGAATCTAAAAATCATATTTATCTAAAAGGGCTGATTTATAAACCTTACAATTATTTAATTCATACTTTGAGCATATGGCTTTCACACTACTTTCATAAGGTTCAGATACAAAAGGAGATATAATCACATCATGAATCATTTCATTAATATTAACATTAACAAAATATGGCTTTATGGTGTATTTTTCCCAGTAATCAGTAAACATTGTATGCTGAGGGTTAAATAAATCATATTCGTCCGGTTTGTAATAAAGCCTGACTTCTTTTTCATGTTCATATTCTTTTCTTTTAAAAAGAATGCTAGCAATGGCTCTGTTATTCTCCAAAAGCACCTCCTCTTTTAAAAAGACATCGTCAAAATTTAAATATTTGATTCTGTTTAAGTAGACCAGATTATCATTATTTTCTGATTCTATTGATTTTTTTAGTGCGCCAACAGTAGTTTTAATTGCTATGGACTTCCCGTTATCACCATATAATTTCCACATTGCTTCTGATTCAAATTGACTTTCATACCAACAGCAGATACTTTGACGACCACGAGTCTTTTCTTTCATTAGCTCCATCCTTAAATCAGAAGTGGCATTCCATTCTTTTAACCAATCTTTCATTTCACCAGGCATATCTTTATAATCTGGTTCTAAACTCTCACGCATGGATCGCAAGGTATTTTCCATGTCCATATGGAATTTTTTTGGGAGGTAACCTTCTAGAGGGTCGCTATTTTTGAAGTATGATATAGGAGATAGAAATATTGTCTTGGAATCAATCAAGTGAATAAACTTATCAAGACTCATGTAACGCCATAAAATAACTTCATCTAAAAGTTTAGGGTCAATTAATATCTTATTTTTTGGTTTCATTTTTGGATGGGTAACTTTGTAATCTGACTGTTTTAAGAAGCATCATTATATTCCCCCGAAGGGAAAGTACACAATACCTGGTCATTTTTTAAGTGATTTAAATTTTATCAACGACGGAAAAAATCATTTTTTAAATACAGTAATAATGTCCGCTTCTGGCACTTAACGGACCTGTACTTGAGGAGGAGGTCCACTCTGAGCTAAGAGCCGACATTAGCTCTATCTGCCAACGTAAAAAATGCCGCCCTAAGCAGCATCCCTTAAAATTATCCTGATCAGCCACTACCGGCACACTTTTCCGTCGGACATCACCAGCGTCATTTCTCCCTGCCAGAACTCGGCGAGGAAGATTTCGCTGATCTGAGTCACGCCCAGTGAAGTGATTTTTTCATGCAGCCATTCTTCATCTTTCTGAATAGCATCCAGCTCAGAGTAACGGATCCTGCCATCTTTAATCAGTATCACCGACGGCATGTCTGCACCTTCGCAGACCGCAGTGATCTGGCCGCCCGGTTCGATTTGGGCATATTTCAGGTTCTGAAAAGAGTGGATGCCCTGCGCATGCAACTGCGACGCGACGTTCAGGATATCAATCTTGTTTTTTCGTTTGAGAATGTTTTCCATAATAAACTTCCCATCCTTGATAATAGGGATGGGATTACCAATCGCAAATGAACGAAAGATAAAAAATCTCTTGCTGACGGCATTTAGCAAAGATATCAACATAACGCCGATAATAAGCACGATAATATACTGGTACAGCGGGATAACATCGTTGTAAATGACGCCGCCGATAATTCCACCCAGAACAAAGTTGCCGATAAAATCGACGGGTGTCATCTGAGAGAGCTGTGTTTTCCCTGAGAAATTCAGGTGCGAAATGACGATCAAAAAACCAATGACGAATTTTGCCAGGACTAAAAGATAATATTCCATTAGGTTAACCCCTCCACTTGTAATTCGGTAATATATCACAACCCATTCAGGTATTCAGTGGTTCAACTGTTCTGGCTGTTAGTCGAACAATATCCGGACATGCTTTCAGTTAAATATGTTCTTACCTCTCAATAGACGGGTTTTTTAAGTGCGCAGCGGCCCTGTTTTTGTGTAGGATCAGCACATAGAAATATTATGAGCTGGAGAATTATGGCTTCGCTGAAAGATGTGGCCCAACGGGCCTCAGTTTCGCTGATGACAGTGTCACGCGCCATTAACGAGCCGCAACGACTCAAGCCGGAGACGCTGGCACGGGTGCGGGAAGCTATTGACGCACTTAATTACGTGCCCGATTTCTCAGCGCGAAAAATGCGCGGGAAAAGCAGCAAAGTGTCCACGCTTGGCGTGCTGGCCCTGGACACGGCAACCACGCCATTCTCCGTCGAACTGCTTCTGTCTGTTGAACTCACTGCGCGCGAATTCGGCTGGAGCAGTTTTCTTGTCAGCATTACCTCGCAGGCCGACAGCGAGCGGGCGGTGAGTCAGCTCCTTTCTCAACGCCCGGACGGCATCATTTACACCACCATGGGGCTGCGTGAAGTGAAAATTCCGCCGCGCCTTGTCGGTAAAAATCTTGTACTGGCCAACTGCATCAGCCCCGATCATGAACTTCCGGGTTACATTCCTGACGATTTTGGCGGGCAGTATCAGGCCATGAAACTGCTTTTGCAGAAGGGATACCGGCATCCTTTGTGCTTTTATTTACCGGGATCCATTCCCGCCGGTATCCGCCGCCGCGCTGGCGCAGAGCAGGCCTGGCGCGAAGCCGGAATGCCGGCGGAACAACTTCGCCAGTTTCATATGGAATTCGGTGATGAGCATTACCGTGACATTGTGCAGATTCTGGAAAGATTTACGCCCGACGGCAAACCTGATTTTGACGTGCTGATTTGCGGCAATGATCGCATTGCGTTTCTGGCTTATCAGGTCTTGCTGGCGAAAGGGATTCAGATCCCGCAGCAGGTTGCGGTGCTGGGGTACGACAACATGGTCGGTATCGGCGATTTATTTATCCCGCCGCTGACTACCGTTCAGCTGCCTCACCGCGAAATTGGCCGCGAGGCGGTGTTGCATCTGATCGAACAGCGCCCCAATCAGGGATTGATAAAAATCGATTCCCCTGTACTGGAGCGCGAGTCTTTATAACGTCTTTTCTATATACACTTCCCGCACGATCAGCCTGCGCTCAGCGTCCAGATATCACCCTGAACTAAGGTTGCTTTTCCGTTGGTGGCAAAAACGGACAGGGCGCGCTGGCCGGGTTGCGGATAAATTCTGCTGCTGAACGTCGCGTCTCCCTGATTGACGAAAACTTCCACCGACGAACGGTCGATGAAAATGCGTAAATCCAGAAGCTTACCCGGTGGCAGTGCGATGCTGCGGGCGTCTTTGATCCCGTGCATCGGGAAGTCCCTTTCCAGACAGATTCTTTGCGCCTGGGTATCCACAAAAAGGGATACGCCGCCGCCGGGTTTTATCCCGAAGCTTTCCGCATCTGACGCGGCCAGATCCCATTGCATGATGATCTCCGCGGCCTGTGCGTCTTCCATCAGAGGTCGTATGTCGTTTCTGAGCACGCACGGAGTAACCGGATAATGTTCACGGCGCAGCGTCCGTACTTCTTCCACCGGCATCATGCGCACTTTGCCATCACGCAGCGTCAGTTCACGGGGCAATGTCATACAACCCGCCCAACCTTCTGCTTTTGACGGCATCACGGATTCCCACATGTCCATCCATGCGATAACAATCCGCCGTCCGTCAGCCGCCGTAAATGACTGCGGCGCGTAGAAATCATGGCCGTGATCCAGCTCGGTAAAGCCTTCCGTAATCGTGAAGTCCTGGCCTGGTTTCCACGATCCGCGCAGGCATCCGCTCTGGAATAAATTCTGGTAATCATAGCCTTGCGCTTTGATCCCTTGCGGAGAACACATCAGAATATGTTCATCGCCAAGCGGGAAGAAATCCGGGCATTCCCACATATAGCCGGTATGGCTGTCCGCTTTGGCCAGTACGCGATCCAGTTCCCACTGTTGCAGGCTCTTGCCTTTATAGAGCAGCACCTGCCCGCAGTCGCTGTCATCGCGCGCGCCGATCACCATCCACCAGCAGCCGTTCTCACACCAGACTTTCGGGTCACGAAAATGCATGATGTTGTCCGGCGGGGTGAGCACCACACCCTGTTTGGTGAAATGAATGCCGTCCTCGCTTGTGGCCAGACATTGCACTTCGCGGATGGCACTGTCATTGCCTTCACCGTTCAGCCAGACATGGCCGGTATAAATCAGGCTGAGTATGCCGTTGTCATCCACGGCGCTGCCGGAGAAGCAACCATCGCGGTCATCATCGTCGCCCGGCGCCAGCGCAACCGGGAGATGTTGCCAGTTCACCATGTCCTTGCTGACGGCGTGCCCCCAGTGCATTGGCCCCCAGTTTTCGCTGAACGGGTGGTGCTGATAAAAAGCGTGGTACATGCCCTGATGAAAAATCAGACCGTTCGGGTCGTTCATCCAGCCAGCCGGTGGGGCAAGGTGGAAGAGTGGGTAGAATGCATCGCCGCGTTTTTCTGCCGCATCCTGCAAAGCGTGCTCAGCACGTTCAAGTCGCTGTTTCATACGTTTTCGCCCTTATTAAAGTCCATTGAACAGGGTGTCCGGCTTTTATCACCGGTGAGAAGGAAAGCGGAAATCAGAGTGAGGGAAAGTACCAGCGCGCCCATAATCATGTAGGTGTCGGCAAAGCCGATCACGTCATAGCCTTTACCCGCCAGCGGTGAAAATACGCTGGCGCAGACCTGCGTAATGAACTGAAAACCCACAAGATAAAGCGTGGCAGAAAGGCGCGGGTCAAAGCGCGTGGTGATGTACTTAAACATGGCGATCAGCAGAATCGGTAATTCCACGGCGTGCAGGAGTTTCATGCACGAAATCGTGACCGCATCCGCTGCCAGCCCGGAACCAAAGACGCGCAAAGCCATAATCAGACCGCTCAGCAACAGGCCGTTTTTAGCGCCAATCTTATTGACCACAAACGGGGCAAGGAACATCCCGCCCGCTTCCAGAAATACCTGGAAGGAATTCAGGAAACCGTACATCTCGTTGCCGTTTCTGACGTCCGGGAAAAGTGACGAGAAGTACACCGGGAACTGCTGGTCATACACGTTATAAACGCTGACGCCGGTGACAAACACGATCAGCGCCCAAAAGCGGGGCAGGCGAAACAGGTCGATGGCGTCGGACAGATGCAGATTTCCGGGTTTGCCGTACTCAAGCTGGTTCAGGGCATCGGTTTTGACTTCGCGTAATCCCCACAATAACAACAGGAAAATCAGCGCTGAGCAGGAGCCCATCCAGAAATTAAGATTTGGATTGATGTTAAAGAGCATTCCGGAAAAGAACGTTGCAGCCGCCCAGCCCAGCGATCCCCACATTCTGGCTTTGCCAAATTCGAAGCCTAAAATGCGGCTGACGCGTTCTGTGTACGACTCCAGCGCCCCAATTCCGGCAAAAAAAGTGGCGCCGACATAAAGCCCGCCGGCCACCGCACCCGCTAAAATATTGGCCTGTAACATCGGGGCAAAAATAAAGATGAAAAAGGGGCCACTGAGCAGCAACAAAAAACCAATCGCCCAGAGCAGGTTTTTGCGTAACCCCAGCTTATCCTGAATAAAACCGTACAACGGCTGAGCGCACAGCGCCGTCAGGGCGATGGCAGAAAATAATAATCCGGTGTCAGCCCCCCGCAGGCCAATCTTCTGGCTTAACCAGAGTGAGATAAGCGAGAAGGCTGATGACCAGGTGTAGAAAAAACAAAAAAGTAATCCGCTAAGCAATGTGTATGGACTTCGGTTGCTGTTCTTCATGTGTGTGTCCGTTCATTATTAGAATGTGTAGACCACATTGTTAACGTTAACTTTTAGTTTTTCACAGATGTTGTAAGGCGAGTTTATGATGTTAATCACAAGTGTTAACGTTAACATAATTGAAGTGTGATCTGAACCACAATTTTAGGGAAGTGAGTTCAAGCCCCCGGTCTTATCCCGAAGATAGGCCCGGAGAGGCCGCTTAAAGCAACGCAGTCAGCAGGGGCGTTGTGTCATATCTGGCAAACCGCTAAGCCCATACTCGACCATCGCCATGTAAACGGAAAAATAGTTGAGCACCATTTGCATGAAGGTCAGATGCAACACGATCGTGTTATTGGCGGAGTCGAGCCTCAGCAGGCCACCGGCCTCTGCGGCTTTCAGGCATCGCTTGATGTGTGAGCGGGAAACCCCGCATTTTAGTGAAGCTTTCAGATAGTTATACTCGATCACCGCATTCTGCTGGCGGATGCTTTCGATGTACAAATCCATCAGCATCATGTGCCCGGCGTCCCTGAAAATGAACTCCTTACAATCTGGCACCATATCGAATAAATAGATCTGATTGAGGATGATTTCCGAATACTTCCGAAAATATTCTGCATTGAAATTCTCCATTTTCAGACAGCGTGAAACATCGAAATCCGGGTACAACATGCCATAGGGGATCATCATGGTATTAATGAGCGCGCGGGTTTCATCCTGCGCTCTTGATGTCACCGTATAGTTCAGCTTTCGTTTATCCAGCGGATCCTTTTTAACTTCCATTCGCCCGCCCACACGAATAAAGAGCAGGAATGAGTCAACGGTATTTTCACTGATTAACCCCGTTGTCTTACAGAAGTCTTTAACATGACGTAGTGTGGGGTTATCTGTCGTGAAAAAATAGGTCATGACAGCGGTTCCAATAATAAATCGATTGGCTTTGAAAATAACCTTAAAATAGAGAGGTTTAGTCAGATAAAGTTTAAACATAAGTTTGTAATGTTTCTGCATGACTAACTCTATATCCTTATGCGATTTAATCTCCTCTGCACGATGAGAAATTAAATCCCTGAGTTCTTGTTTGCTCTTCATTTCGTTTCTTACTTTGCCTGGGGTCATATTACAAATTAAAAAATAACGCAATTATTACTTAGCGTTAATTTAAATCGTGTTGAAAAACAGTTTAGAATGCTATATGGCGACGGGAGTGTTGCGTGTTTTTTTTAAAGCGCTGAAAGGTCTGATTTGCCTCGCTAAGTATAATCCTAACACCGCATTAACGAATTTGCATAAGAGTTGATCTTATTTTGTCCGGTGATATTACTTTTTTAAGTAATGGCATTTTTATTATTTTTAAGATTTTAATTAATGGTTTCATCGGGTTATGTCGGTTTTCTAACGGGAGTTTTTTTGGGGTTATTCCCTCTAAAAAAATTAACCACAAAAATGGACAGTGACTTAACAAACGCCATGTGAGAATTTTCTTATCGCCAGGTTATTCCCGTGGGCTCAGAAGTCCGGGTAAACAGGCAGAACCCTCTGGAGAGGGAATTGCCGGCACGTTTTTTAATGGAATTTATAAGGATTTATCATGGATGAGTCACGTCATCAGGCCCTGCGCCACAACATTTCTCTTGGGCAATTTTGTAAAAAAAAGATTGCCGGGATACTGCGTTTCTCACTGATACCCATGACTTTTTTAAGCATCCATTCTGCCTGCGCAAATATGAGCGTCTATCCGATGGAAGTGGCGCTAAATAATCAGGGCGCAGCGCAGATTCAGACCTTATCTCAAAGCGGTGAGGCGCAGTTTATTAAAGTCAGCATTAAGAAAATTGAGCGTCCGGCGACACCTTTTGAAAAAGAAATAGCGGTTAATGACGCGGTTTCACCGTCGCTGATTGCCACGCCGGACAAATTCGCACTGGCTTCGGGTTCACAGCGAATTATCCGGCTGATCTCGTTACAACCGCCGGAGAAGGAAACCGCGTGGCGTGTTTATTTCGAGGCTGTCGGTGCGCCTGATGAGCTGAAAGATAAACCGGGGCAGGATAATAAAATAACCAATCAGGTCGGCATTAATTTAGTCTGGGGTGTGCTTGTCCATATTCCGCCAAAAAACCCGGTGTTATCTTTGCGTCAGTTAACGGGCAGCGAAGTAAAAAATGATGGCACAGTGCGAATTGTTATCCGTGAGGTGGGGATTTGTCCGCAGGGAAAAATGAGCGGCAGTTGTCAGTGGAAAAAAGAACATGCCACAGTATATCCGGATGAGACTCTGACATTTAAATCGTGGACGCCTGCGCAATTAAATTCAGCACATGAAATAAGAATTAAATATGTTGATCAGAATTCGAAAAGCCTGAATGAGTACGCTATCGAAAACACAGTCAGCATGTTCTAAGGGAATAACAACCTGTTTGTTATGAGACGGTTCATTACCGACGAGACGGTCATTAAAGACCATTACATGGATTTTCATGGAGCTACAAATGCAAAAATTAATTAAACCACTTTTCATCGCAACAGTATTAACGGCTGCATTTAATGCACAGGCTGTGCAGAAAGATATTACTGTAAATGCCAACGTCGATGCGACAGTGGATTTGACGCAGGCGGACGGTACCGCATTACCTGGCACAATTGATATGCAATATATCCCGGGCCGTGGTCTGTCTACCTATTCACTGGACACCAAGATCTGGTCTAACTCTTCTACCGCAAGCATTAACGTTGCGCTGGTCAGTGCTGCGCAGTTAAACGAAGCGGTCAGCGGCACTGCGGTACCGTTGAAAGTGACGCTGGGTGCAGATCTTAAACCGATCACCACGAGCTCAACGACCCTGACTTATGCCTCATTATTCCCGGCGGGTACAACGAACGGTTCTTCAGTTCTGCCTTTGAAAATCTCTCCGGCAACCGTTGCACCTCTGGCGACCGGCACTTATACCGGCGTGGTCAGCCTGCTGATCACCCAGGCGACATCAAGCTGATTTGCCTGAGTTGACTGATCGATTATTTCGGGGGGCAGTCTGCCCCCTTATTATTCTTTTCAGCAGGACGCTGTAATGAAGGTCAATATTCGCGTTGTATTAATAGCCTCTTTCATTACCCTGATCCCCTCTCTTTCTGTCCGCGCAGCGACACAGGTCCCGCCGGGTTTTGAATCGCTGGTGACCGGGCAGACTCTGTGGGTCAATCTTTCTGTCTACGGACAATCGCTCGGGCTTTTTGAAGCCACCGTTTCTCTGGACACCGTGACTTTCCTGAAACCCGATGATGTCGCCCGTGCGGTTATGCAGCATTATCAGAAGAACCCGCAGCAGGAAAAGCACTTAGACGGCCTGATCCGTCAGCCTCTGGCGCGCAACGGCAATCTGGCTTGCAGCAGTAACGGCGGGGTGGCCGGATGTGACTATCTGGATACAGATTCTGTCGCCGTTATCTATGACGAAAATAATGCCAAAGTTGCACTGTTCCTCGGCCCGGAATTTATTCCGCTTTCCGCAGGCAATGCCTCACCCTATTACGAACAGACCGCCGAAACCGAAGCGGCATTTATTCATCAGCAAAATATCAATTTCGTGACCAACAGCGGCGACCAGACGTTATCCCTGCAAGGCGCGGGCGCACTGGGTTTGACGCAAAGCAGCTATGCCGGTATCGACTGGGATTACCTCGCGCAGAAATACCGTCAGCAAAATCATCAGGAAGTTCGCTTCAATAACGCCTTTCTGCGTCGTGACCTGGGCAAACGCTACTACGTTCAGGCCGGACGCATGGATTCGCGGGACATTTTCAGCAACGCTGGCGGAAACATCACACTAAGCCAGTTACCGCTCAGCACCATCGAAGGCGTGCGCGCAGGTTCCACACTGGCCTGGGTTAACAGTACTCAGGCCGCACAGGGTACGCCGGTGACAGTATTCATTACCCGCCCGTCGCGCATTGATGCCTATCGCGATCAGCAATTGCTGGGCACTTTTTACCTGAATGCGGGCACGCAAAACCTCGACACCACGGCTTTCCCTAATGGCAGCTACACCGTGACGATGCGTGTGTATGAAGACAATCAGTTGTCGCGCACTGAACAGGTGCCTTTCAGCCGGACAGGCAGTTCCACCAGTCAAAACGTTGAGTGGTTTGTGCAGGGTGGCGCTATTCCCGCACGGGACGGTCAAAGTAACGGCGCGGAATCACAAAATGGTGCGGATCGCCGCGTAGTTCAGGCGGGGATCAAAGTCCCGCTGAACCTGGAGACCGCGCTGACCGGCGGTGTCGCGATGACGAACCGCAACCATTTTGTCGAAAGCGCCCTCGACTGGAGCCATGGATTCGACAACGCACTTCTCGACGGCATTCTCGCCACCCGCTTCAGCTACCTCAAAGGCAGTGAAGGCTCGCGCGGCAATATTCAGCAAATTTCGTATAACGACGGCTTCTCTCTCAGTTTCTACCGCAGTGCGCTGTTTGCGCAGGATTGCTACAGCAACAATGGAGGGCAATACGGTTTCAGCGGTTGCTACCAGAGCAGCAGCCTGATGTTCAGCGTGCCTGTTAAAAGCTGGTATGTGAACGCCGGTTACAGTGCCAGTGAGAATGAAGGCCGCAATGTGATCCCGGCGTTTCGCGATGAAAGCGACATTGTGCCGGTGTGGACCCGCCGCAATATTTACAGCAAAACAAAAACCACGACATGGCAGGCCGGGCTCGGGCGCGGATTCAGTTTCAACGGAATCAATATCAACACCAGCGGCAACCTTTTTACGCGAACCAACAGCACCGGTATGAAGCGTGATAACGGGGGATTCTTGTCCGTTTCGCTTTCGCGCGTCAGCACGCCGACGATTGATGCGCGCTCGAACTACAGCTCGCTGGGCATGACGTATCAGTCAGATCGCAGCAATAAAAATCAGCTCGGCTACAACGTGGCACAGAACTGGTATTTCGATGCGCAGAACCAGCAGGAAATCGGTGTGAATCTCAACGGCAATCAGGAGAACACCCTGAATGCATCGGTCTACGGTAAAACCGGCGGCGAATATGGCAACGGCAGCCTGGCGGTAAGTTCGGCGTCCTCCGGTTCGTCCGGTCAGCGTTTCAGCAGCAGTGGCAGCTATAACTCCTCACTGGCCGTGGCACGATCGGGCCTGTACTGGGGAAAATGGGGCAACGGTTTACCGGGGGCTGCGGTGGGGCTGAACGTCGAGAGCACGGATGACAGCCGTGATACCCGCGTGGATGTCTCGGTTGATGGCGCAGGCAGCGCCAGCCTGCACGGCACCGGCCGCACGTTATTTAGCGTTCCGGCTTACACGCAAAGCCATATCAGCATCAATGATTCCATCGAATCTACCGCCGGTATGCGCAGTGAAATTACTCAGGGTGCCGGACGCCGCGCGCTGTTTATCCCGCCGGGCCGGATGCTGGTTGGCAAGGTGAATATCGTTTCGCGTTACACCTATCTCGGCAGATTGATGATCAATCAGCAAACCCCGCTTGAAGGCGCAATTCCGCTCAATGTGGTCAGCTGGTCAGGTTTAGGGCAGGGAGGATTTACTGCTGAAACCGATCACCGCATGAAGGATTTATATATGGCGCGCGGGATGCAGATGTATCGCTGTGAGATGAAGGTAAAAAGCACGCATGACGTCGTGCGCTACGTCGGAGATACCGGTTGCGAAACGATCAGCCTTGCAGCAGTACCGCAGAACGTTCAGCAGCAGGCAAAAATGCTGATCGCCACGCGGCGTGCTGACGATGTCCCTCTGGCACGTGAGCAGTCTTTCCGGCAGGAATAACAATAAGGATTTTGTATGCAACTCAGATTTATTGCGGGGCTGGCGCTGGTCGGGTGGATGACAGGCGTTCAGGTGCAGGCGGCAACGCTTACGCCATCGGGACGTAACACCAGCGTGGCGGTCACGTTCGACCGGATGTCCGTGCCAGCGCAGTTGCCGATCTGGACGAACGAAAACGGGGGGTATGACACGAATGACGCGCCGAAATGGGGACGAAATACGCTGGTTTGTCAGTCACGCACCAGCAACCAGTATGGTGCCTGCCCGACATTCCCCGTCTGGCTCGAAGCGACGCCTGCTCCCTATCCTGTGCCGGTAACTTTCACGGAAAGCACCACGAAACAAACGCTTGTGCTCAATGTTTACCTCACTAAACGCAGATCGCTCAATAACGTGGTGGTGGCCTCCAACCTGGTGCCGCTGAATGCGTTCGGTGGGGCAGTGACACCGCGTGGTGACGGGACGGACTATTCTGCTTATCTGCCGTCGGCTGAATTAAGTAAATTTCCGTCGGCCGGAACCTGGAGTGCGACCCTGAAAATGTCGCTGATGCAGTGGCCAACAACCTGCACCGGTAACTCACAGAATGTCAGCGTCGGTTGTACCAATGCGACAAAGTTAGCCGACTGGATTGCTACCCTGGCGTTTAAAGTTACGGATTACGGCAACCAGCAGATCTACCTGCCTGAGTTTGGTAATGCGGCCGCCAATGTGGATTTGGGTCTGAAAATATTCCCCGGCGGGCGCGGCACAACGAATGTAACGGGCAGCCGCTCACTGGATATGTGTTTGTACGATGGCAATAATTCGGACAGCAACCGGGTGAGTTTAATTTTTCAGGATGAAGGCTCCGCCGCGCCCTCCCGCGCCACCGGGTTGTTCTCGGTATATCGCAAGGGCGGGGATAAAAATCTGGCGCAAGATCGTCTGGATTATTCCGTTGAAGTGGTTAACCCGCTGACCAAAGGGCGGCAGGTGGTACAAAACGGCAGTGAGATCGTCTGGAGCGGAACGAATAAAGGCATATTGCGACGCGTCGTTTTACCGGGCCAGAGAAATTCTGTGTTATGTGTTCCCGCTCCCATGGAATTAGTCACCCCGTCTTTCACCTTATCGTCGAAAACAGCGGGGCGCTATAGCGGAACGCTCAGAATTATTTATACCCCGACGACGCAATAAACCATTTCAGACAAGATGAGCCACTCAGTAAAATGGGCGGCTTATCAGTTGAGAATAAAAGATTTATACAAATGAAGTGTATTTTTTAAATTGAGCTTCTTCACCAGATTTGCCTGATAGCTGTAGAGCGATTTAGGTTTTTTACGGGTTACTCTTGCCACACCTTCTATTGAACCTTTTGTAAATAAACAACGTAAGAAGATTATCTCATTCTCATTCAACTCATTTTGGGCATGAATGGCAAAAGGCCTGGGGGTCTTTGTTTCATTTTTAATGATTCTGTTTATTAAGCTCAGGATGATTGTGGGAGGCAGTTTCTTATCTATATAAAAGTCGATGTGAATGCGATTGTTATTGAAGTTAAAGGGTTTTTTGTTTTTGTCAGAAAAGAGAATTAGCTTTACACCGAACTTTCTCTTCAGCTCCGCCAGGCGTTCTGCGCAGGCTAATGCGTTAAGAAAGTGCGCGGGTAAATCGAAAATCACAAATAACGGGGGCTGCAAGATCATTTCAGTTTGAGAGAAAATGTTCTCAATGTCCCGCATATCACTGCAACAATGAATGTTTAATTCGTCTATCAGTGATGCTAATCCCTGCTGATGAAAAGCAGACTGGTCTATATAAATAACATTCATCTTTTTTAATTCCTTTTATGATTTCATGTTCCATAATATCTCTGGAACGGATGAAGTTGAATGTCCATTTTTGGTGTTATTTGTGCATGCCTTTTTGATGTTTGCTATTTATTTGAAGATGATTGTATTTGGAGGTAATTGTATTTGAAATGGAGATTCAACGTTGAGTTGAAAACAAAAGCCGCCCTCAGACGGCTTTTACAAAGAATGCATGACCCTTTGAATTTAAAAATGCATTCGGATTACTGGCTCATCGCATCTTTTTTCATGGCATCTTTCGACATGCTGTCTTTCTTCATTGCGTCTTTGGACATGTGATCTTTAGACATTTTGTCTTTCGACATACAGTCCTTGCCCATGCTGTCTTTCGCCATCGAGTCTTTGCTCATGCTGTCCTTTTTCATGCAGTCTTTGGATATATGGCCCATGGTGTCTTTTTTCATCATCGCGTCTGCGGCGTAGGTGGTGCTCACTGCGCCCATCATCAGACAGGCAGACATCATCATTACGGTTAACTTTTTCATGGGGTATTCCTTTTCTCTGTTGGGTTTTATTAAGTCATCGTCGTGTGTTCTAACTTCCACCAAACCAGTTGTAGCCCTGATCTTCCCAGTAGCCACCGGTGAATTTATTGGTAATTTCAATCACTTCGATGTGTTTGGGGTTCTTGTAACCGAGCTTGGTCGGCATCCTGAGTTTCATCGGGAAACCGTATTTGCGCGGTAAAATCTGTCCGTCATAGGTCAGCGCCAGCAACGTCTGCGGATGCAGCGCTGTCGCCATATCAATGCTGGTGTAATACTCGTCGGCACATTTGAAACTGACGTATTCCGCCGTGAGGTCGGCACCAATCAGCCGCAAAAAATCACCAAACGGCACGCCGCCCCATTTGCCAATTGCGCTCCAGCCTTCCACGCAGATATGCCGCGTCACCTGGCTGACCTGCGCCATTTTGTAAAGCGTCGGAAGTGACCATTCGCGTTTATCCAGCGCCAGACCGGCGATTTTCAGGCGATAGGCCAGCCCGTCAACGTCCGGGGCATCGTCTTCGGCGTAAAACGCATTAAACGGAAACGGGCGGGTGATCATGGATTCGGCATACACCGGCGCAAGGCGCGTTGAGCCAAACAGCCAGCCCTGAACGCGGTCGTTGAAGCCTGAAATTTTTCCCAGCGCGGTTTCCACACTGGCGTTATCGCTGATGTCACAGCCGGTCAGCATGGCAATGCCGCCGAGCGTCAGCCCGCGTTGCAAGAACAGGCGGCGTGAGGGCGCATCCAGTTCGCGGATAATCTGTTTTTTAGCTTCCTGCACAATCGCTTCACTGTCCGACGTGCTGAAAATCTGAACGATGCTTTTTTTGATAATGTTCTTCATATTCAGCCCTTAACGTCCGCGGATCATGGCGATCAGCGTTTTTGGCACCAGCGCCACCATGATCAAATGCAGCACGACAAACCCGACTAACGACGCCATCGCTAAAAAGTGGACGTAGCGCGCGGTGTCATAACCGCCCATCAGTTCGCGCAGTAACGGAAACTGTACCGATTTCCACACCACCAGCCCGGAAAGCACCAGCACGATGCCGTCGAACATCACGAACACATACGCCGCGCGCTGCACCATGTTGTAGTGGCGTAAATCGTTGTGTTGCAGCTTGCCGCGCAGGGCCGCACGCAAATCGTTGAAAATGCCGCGCGGGGTCAGCGGCCAGAATTTTCGTTTCATCCGGCCGGTCAGAATGTTCATCAGCAGATAAAACAGACCGTTAAAACCGAACAACCACATTCCGGCGAAATGCCACTGGATTGCGCCGCCCAGCCAGCCACCAAGGGTGACGGTGGAAGGGAAATCAAAATCAAACAGCGGCGACGCGTTATAAATCTGCCAGCCGCTGGTCACCATAATCAGCACCGCCAGCGCATTCAGCCAGTGCGCAAGACGCAGCCATAAAGGATGGACCGTGGCCGGTTTTTGCCCCGCGACCTGAGGGATTTCTGTGTGAACTGTCATGATGCGTTTCCGCCATCTGCCCTGTGATGTAACGAGTATTGAGCGGATTTGTTCCCCGAGACCTCACGCAAAGTTAAATAAAATGTGATAACTCAAGGGTCATTGCTTGTGTAGACTCAAACGATATGAGGACGCCACGCGGTGGGATAACAAAATGGATAAAACGAAAAAAATCCTGATCGTTGAAGACGACGGGGATATTGCGGAACTGCTGAGCCTGCATCTGCGTGACGAAGGTTATGAAATTACGCATGCGGCGGACGGCAATCTGGGCGTCGCTCATCTGGAAAAAGGTGGCTGGGATGCGCTGATCCTGGATCTGATGTTGCCCGGCGTGGACGGGCTGGAAATCTGCCGCCGCGCCCGCAACATGACGCGCTACACGCCCATCATCATTATCAGCGCCCGTTCCAGCGAAGTGCATCGCGTGCTCGGGCTGGAACTGGGAGCCGATGATTATCTGGCAAAACCGTTCTCCATGCTGGAACTGGTGGCGCGGGTGAAAGCGTTGTTCCGCCGTCAGGAAGCGATGAGCCGTAATCTGAAAATGGATGCCGGGACGCTGAGTTTTGCCGGGCTGGTTATCGACCCGATTGCGCGCGAAGTGATGCTCAATCATCAGCCGGTAGAACTGACGCCGCGTGAGTTTGATTTGCTGTACTTCTTTGCCAAAAACCCTGGCAAAGTGTTCTCACGCCTGAGCCTGTTAAATCAGGTCTGGGGCTACGAGCACGAAGGGTATGAACATACGGTGAACACCCATATCAACCGGCTGCGCATCAAGATAGAAGCCAATCCGGCCGAGCCGGAACGCATTCTGACCGTCTGGGGAAAAGGCTATAAATTCGTGTCTTCGGCTGAAGATACGCAAGGGTAAATCATGAAAAATCTCACGCTGGCGCAAAGACTGACTCTGGTATTTACGGTGCTGCTGATCGCCTGCTGCGCGCTTTCCGGCTATATGCAGGTGCGCTCGAGCAATCAGTACAGCCAGTCGGTGATCCAGCGGCTGTCCGCGAATCTGGCGACGCAGATTGCGGCCAATAATCCGCTGCTCAGTCAGGGCGACTGGGATCCGAAAGCCGTGCATTCGCTGTTTGATCAGCTGATGGCGGTGAACCCGAGTGTGGAAGTGTATCTGCTGGATAAAGACGGCAAGATTGTGGGCAACGCGGCACCGGCAGGGCGTCTGAAAACCGATAAAGTCGATCTGACGCCGGTTAACGCGCTGCTCGAGGGCGCGAATATGCCGGTTTACGGCGACAATCCGCGTGATCCGCAAACCCGTCAGGTGTTCTCGGCGGCACCGCTCAAAGAGAACGGTGTGACCAAAGGTTACGTGTATATCGTGCTGCTCGGCGATGAATACACCGCGCTGACCAGCGATGCGCAATACCAGTCTTCCATTGCGCTGGCGCTGCGTTCCATGGGGCTGGTGGCGCTGTTCGGTTTACTGGCGGGGGCGCTGGCGTTTCACTGGGTGACGCGTCCGGTGCGTAAGCTGACGCAGCAGATTGCGCAGCTCGACAGCGGCGGAATGGACGCCATTCAGGCGCTGGCAAAAACTCCGACGCCTGCCGGTGCGCCGCGCGATGAAGTGTCGCAACTGCAACAGGCATTTGTCGCGCTGGCAAAACGCATCGACCAGCAGTGGCAAAGCCTGATGGTGCAGGATCAGCAGCGCCGTGAATTTATCGCCAATATTTCCCACGATTTGCGCACACCGCTGACCTCACTGCACGGCTATCTCGAAACGCTGTCGGTGAAGTCCGATCATCTGAGCAACGAAGACCGGCAGCGGTATCTGAATATTGCCCTGACGCAAAGTAAAAAAGTCGGGCGTCTGGCGCAGGAATTATTTGAACTGGCGCGCCTGGAATATGGCGTGGTGAAACCGCAGAAAGAGCCGTTTTCCCTGAGCGAACTGGTGCAGGACGTCTTCCAGAAATTTGAGCTGGCGACCGAAACGCGCGGGCAGAAATTGCTGGCTGATATCACGCCGGGTATTCCGCTGGTGAATGCCGATCTGGGCATGATTGAACGCGTGCTGACGAACCTGCTGGATAACGCCATCCGCCACACGCCGGAAGGCGGCGTCATTGAGATTAAACTGTGGAAAAACGGCGAACAGGTCATGGTACAGCTCAAAGACACCGGGCCGGGTATTGCGCCGGAGCTGAAAGACAGCCTGTTTGTGCGGCCGTCAATTCTCAGCACCAATAAACACCGCGCGGGCGGGCTGGGGCTGATGATTGTGCGCCGTATTTTGCAGCTTCACGGCGGGGATATCCGGCTGGTTGAGCAACAAAAGCAGGGCGCGTGTTTTCAATTCTCCGTTCCGCTCTGAACTCCCTTCTTTTTAATTTGCGTTACGCTGTGACCGGCGTAACGCAAATATCCTGTTTTATTGTCACAAAGTTATTATTATGTATTCCTAAGTGTTAAATAATAATTTAATTTTATAACGTAAACCAAAAAGGTTTAGCCTGTATATTTAAACGGTACTTTTTGATTTATATTCAGGCCGATATATTGACCGCGACGAATAAATACTTTCTCATTATTACGTGGAATATATTATGTCTAAGAAAGAAACCCACCCTCAAAATAATAAAGTGCACGATCTGCGCTCCGCTATTGAATTCCTTGAAAGCCTGCCAGGCGAAATGGTCAGCACCGATGTGGAAGTCGATCCGCATGCGGAATTGTCCGGCGTTTACCGTTATGTCGGTGCCGGTGGAACCTGCGAACGTCCGACCCGCAAAGGCCCGGCGATGATGTTTAACAACATCAAAGGTTTTCCGGGCGTCCGTGTGGTGACCGGCCTGATGTCGACCCGCGAACGCGTCGGCCATCTGCTGGACTGCGCGCCGGAAAAACTCGGTTTTTTGCTGAAAGACTCCGTGAAAAATGCCATCGCACCCGTCGTTATCGACCGCGGCACCGCGCAATGTCAGGAAGTCACGTATCTGGCCGATGACCCGAACTTTGACCTGCGCACCTTGCTGCCCGCGCCGACCAACACCGAAGAAGATGCCGGTCCGTATTTCACCATGGGCATGTGCTACGCGTCTGACCCGGAAACCAAAGAGTCCGATGTCACCATTCACCGCCTGTGCATTCAGAGCCGTGACGAACTGTCGATGTGGCTGACACCGGGCCGTCATATCGACGCGTTCCGTGAAAAAGCGGAACGTGCGGGCAAACCGCTGCCAATTTCTATCAGCATCGGCGTGGATCCGGCGATTGAAATTGCGGCCTGCTTCGAGCCACCGACCACGCCGCTCGGCTTCAACGAACTGAGCATTGCCGGTGCCTTGCGCGGTAAAGCGGTTGAACTGACACACTGCGTCTCCATCGACGAAAAAGCCATTGCCCACGCTGAAATCGTGATCGAAGGCGAACTGCTGCCAAACGTGCGCGTCCGTGAAGATCAGAACACCAATACCGGCAAGGCGATGCCCGAATTCCCGGGTTACACCGGCGAAGCGAAAGCGGCGCTGCCGGTGATTAAGGTGAAAGCGGTCACTCACCGTAGGAACCCAATCCTGCAAACCACATTAGGCCCAAGCGGCGAACACGTCAGCATGGCCGGTATTCCGACCGAAGCCAGTATTCTGGACATGATTGACCGTGCCATGCCGGGCCGCGTGCTGAATGTGAATGCACACACCTCCGGCGGCGGTAAGTTGCTGGCGGTACTGCAATTTAAGAAAGCTTCTCCGGTCGACGAAGGCCGTCAGAGACAAGCCGCGCTGCTGGCGTTCGCCGCTTTCTCCGAGCTGAAACACGTCATTCTGGTCGATGAAGATGTGGATATTTTCGACACCGACGACGTCCTGTGGGCGATGCAAACCCGCTTCCAGGGCGACGTGGATATCGCCACTATTCCCGGCGTGCGCTGCCATCCGCTTGACCCGTCGCAGAACCCGGCATACAGCCCGAGCATTTTGCAGGAAGGGATGTCATGCAAAACGATCTTCGACTGCACTGTTCCTTTCCATCTGAAAGCGCATTTCGAACGTTCTAAATTTAAAGAAGTCGATGTGAAGAAATTCTTACCTGACTTTAAATAATACGAACGTTAAGCATTAATTAAGGATTTGATATGAGTAAACGGCGCATAATTGTGGGGATCAGCGGTGCTTCAGGATTTCAATATGGCATGAAAGCGCTGGAAATATTGCGTGATATGGATATCGATGTGCATCTTATTATCAGTAAAGGTGCCGAAATGACGCGGAGCATGGAAACAGATATTGAAAGAGAAGATGTCACCTGTCTGGCCGACGAAGTTCACTCCATTAATAATCTGGGGGCTTCTGTTTCCAGTGGTTCATATAAAACCATCGGAATGATTATTGCGCCGTGCTCAATGAATACTCTGGGATCTATCGCTCACGGTTTAACCAGTAATTTACTCACCCGCGCGGCGGATGTCGTGTTAAAAGAGCGCCGCAGGCTGGTGCTGATGGTCAGGGAAACACCGCTGAATCTTTCGCATCTGAAGAATATGCAATCGGTGACAGAAATGGGCGGAATTATCTTTCCGCCGGTTCCGGCTCTTTATCACAAACCTGAAAGCGTGGATGACATTATTCACCACAGCGTGGCTCGCGCCCTGGATTTATTTGATCTGGACGTCGCGAATATCAAACGCTGGGGCGAAAACTGAGTGATAAATTCTTTGTGAAAACGATAAAAAACAGCCTCTAAATTTGTGGAGTAGAAATGTTAATTGGACCTATTGTTAACAGCGGCGCCATTATCCTCGGCGGCCTGTTAGGGGGCTTTCTTGGCGTAAAAATGCCAGAGCGGTTAAGAACCTCGCTGCCCCAGACCTTTGGTTTATGCTCGATGGCGCTCGGCGTCGTGCTGCTGGTGAAAATGCACAGCATGCCGGTGGTGATCCTGTCGGTGATCCTCGGCGCGGCCATCGGGGAACTGTTTTATCTGGAACGTTACATTGCGCGTCTGGGTAATATGGCGCGCGGGATCGCCTCGCGTTTTGCCCCTGATACCGGCATGGAACAGAGCGTCTTTACCGAAAAATTTGTCGCGATAATTGTGCTGTTCTGCGCCAGCGGCACCGGTATTATCGGCGCAATGACCGAAGGCATGACGCATGATCCGAATATCCTGTTCGTTAAAGCGATTATGGATCTGTTCACGGCGGCTATTTTCGCCACGGTGCTGGGCTATGCGGTGGCGCTGATTTTCATTCCGCAGTGGATTGTGCAATTTCTTATCGCGTCGGCGGCGGTGTTTATTCTTCCGCTGACCAATGCGCAAATGATGGGGGATTTCACGGCAGCAGGGGGCTTTATTATGCTCGCCGCCGGTTTCCGCATCAGCGGAATCAAATCCATCGCAGTAGGAAATTTATTACCGGCGTTAATTCTGGTGATGCCCATCTCGCATTACTGGAGCCTCTTTATTCACTGATGAATATCAGCCAAAGCCACTTCATTGCGAAGTGGCTTTTTGTATACTGAGCGTGCCACCGCCGCCATGAAAAGAAGGGAATGATGGATCTGAAAAGAATGCGTTACTTCTGCACCATCGCTGAACAGGGTTCAATCAGCAAAGCTGCGAAAGTGCTGAATATCGCACAGCCTCCGCTCGGAAAACGTCTGCACGAACTCGAAGAAGAAATCGGTTCGCCCCTGTTTATCCGCACCACCAAACAGATGGTTCTCACCGAAGCCGGACGTTTTCTTTACCGAAAATCCAGTGAAATCCTCAGCCAGGTCAACAGCGTCACGCGGCAGGCGGTGGATATTGCGTCGCAAAAAAAACGCACCGTGCGTATCGGCGTTTCCTATCTTTATCTGCGCTATTTCAATACGGTATTTCTCGAGCTTTACCGCAAAAACCCGGACTGGGATCCGAACCTTCTGGTGTCTGAATCCACCTATCTGGAAGAGTTGGTGATGAACAAGGCGCTGGATATGGCGATGATTCAGACGCCCGCCGATATCCGTTCTTTCTATGTCCGTGAATTTGAGCCGATCAAACTGGTCGCGGTTGTCTCAACCGAACTGGCCGAAAACCTGCCCGACCGCATGCTGACTTTCGCTGATTTGTCCGGCTTCCCGCTGATTATGCTGCACCGCATGGGCGGCGAGGGCACCTATGAAGTGCTGCTCAACCGTTTGTATGAAGAAGTGAAAGATGTGAACGTGATTATGAAAGTGTCCGAGCCGCGGCTGGTGATCGAAATGTTCCGCGACGGCCTTGCGGGTGCCGCGCTGATGCCGGAATCGGAAGTCGGCGAGAGCAAACATTTCCGCGCGTTTAAAATCGAACAAAAAGAGAAGCTTTTCCGCCCGGCGATCATCACGCTGCATACTGAAAAAGACTCGTTTTTGCCGGGAGAGTGATCTTTGTCATGAGCAGGCGAGGTGAACTATAATCAGCCTTCTCATGCTGACTGGACGACCAGAGACTCAGCTTAATTTTTCGGGGACGACCCTGACTGTTATTCCTGAGGATGTTTTATGGCCTGGCTTTATCTGTTTTTAGCCGGAATTTTCGAAGTTGTCTGGTCGACCGCAATGAAAGAATCCCACGGATTCACCCGCCTCGTTCCCAGCCTGATCACGGCATTTTTCATGCTGCTCAGCGTCGTATTACTGGCGATCGCCATGAAAACCCTGCCGCTCGGCACGTCGTACACCGTCTGGGTCGGCATCGGCGCTATCGGCGCATTCATTCTGGGTGTCACGATGTTCGGCGAAAGCCTTAATCCGCTACGTGTGATAGCTGTTTTGCTGATTTTCGCAGGGGTCATTCTGCTGAAGGTGGCTACGAAAGAGTGACGGGGTAAAACTCCAGATACAACAAAGCCGCTCTGTAACAGGAGCGGCTTTTGTTCTTAAAACGCAGACTTCAGCAAATCATTTGTACAATACAGCAGTGCCGTGAATGCGGTTCTGACCACCGGCTTCGATAATTTTATAAGAGGTTGCACCGGCGGCAGCGGCTTTAGCGGCGAAGGTGGATTCCAGACCATCCAGTGTGTTGTCGGAGGCGGTAACAGTACCTATTTGTGCGGCGAAACTGCCAAAAGAAACGGTGGCGAGTGCTGCTGCGATAACGAAAGTTTTGATGGTTTTCATGATGTCATTCCTTCTCAGTGTTTGTTGGGTGAAGGCGGCTGCCTTCGATGAGAAGAAGAATAGCGCCGCGGGCTCCGGAAGAATAGCGGAGTGATTTGCTGATAATGGTCAAAATATTTGAATAATTCACCTCGTATGCAATTTTCTCTTTTCGGAGGATTCTCTTTCAGTCCGTCCGCCATTAGCCGTTATCACATGCCGTGTTCTGGCATACTTTTGTAAAAACCACGGACGTATGTAAATGAGCCGGGAAACGCAGTTCCCCAGGGGAGGTAATTGATGGCGACGGAATATTATCTGCTCAGGCAGCTCGAAATGATGATGGCTGATCCTGAGAACTGGGATTACAGCTATTCAAACGAAACGGATCCGCGAAAAAGGCTGGAGTGCCTGACGCGTCATTACAACGGCCATATCCGCCAGCGTGCGGTCTTGTCTCTGGGGCTGATGAAAGAGGGCGAAGCGCTGCCTTCAATCATTAAGCGGGTGAATGACTGGGTCAGTCAGGTGCGCGATGCCGCCCGCCAAAGCATCCGGCAATTTATGACTCCCGAAAGTGCCGGTTGGCTTGTGGAATGTTTGCCGGATTTCTACGCCTTGCTCAACACCCGGCGCGATAACCATGCTCTGCTGGTTGATGAGATTGTCAGTTTTCTCGCCCGCCCGGAACATTGTGCGGCGTTGATGACCGGATTAGCCTCACCGCAAAAAGACGTGGCACGGCACGCGCTGGCGCTTTTACTGGAACATCATCTGCTGGCGGTGGATGTTATTTTTGAAAGTACGCGCAGACATAAAAATGCCGCCGTCAGGCTGGCCGCGGCGCGTGCATTACTGGCACAGCCTGAACTGGTCACACAGGAAAGGCTGCTTACGTTGTTAAAGGATCGCTACGCGCCGGTCAAACAGGCGGCGCTGACTCACGTTACTGATAAGGCGAGAGACGTGCCGGTTTCGTTGTTGCTTGAGTTGCTGTGCGACAGAAATGAAGTGGTACGCAAACGTGCTGCGAAATTACTGATTGCGCGCGGGCAACCGGTACTTGCGCACTATCTTTCAATCTTCAGCGATGAAAACCAGAAATTACCCCGGCGGCGCATCGCTCTCTCAGGGCTGGACGAGCAGAAATACGAAAATGTCCTGGCGCTGGCGGCGGATTGCCTTAAAAGCAGCAATAAGGCGCTCTGTAAAACGGCGTTGCAAATCACGGTCCACCGTTTGCAGGAAAATGCCCGCGAAGTGTTGCTTGAGGCGATGGCGCATCCGGCATATCCGGTGGCGATATTTGCCTTCCGCAACTTTGTAAAACTGAAACTGTATATCCGGTTGAGCGATATTCAGCAAAATCAGCTGGTTGCGCCCTCAGTAAAACATCAGCGTCTGTATTTTTCGTTGGCTGCCCGGCTTAACCGGTCGGACAGATTGCAATTTTTGCTGATGAATGCGGATAACGCGGATGCGGCATTACTGCGTCAGATGCTGGCGCAATAAATAACAGATGCCCCGTTTCCGGGGCATTTTTTTTAAAACCTTTCGCCTTCCAGCGAGGCATCACACAGCGCGTACACCTCGCCCCAGCCTGCGCCGGTGGCCAGTAGCTGGCGGATGTGCAGGGCAACGTCGGCGCGGCGGACGCGGCCATGCGCTTCGGTTTCGATAAGGTGCGCTTTGCCGGTGGCTTCGCCGTTCATCAGGCCACCCGGACGCAGAATGCACCACGCCAGCGTGCTGGTTTGCAGCCAGCTTTCCGCCAGTGATTTCTCACGGACCGCCTGCCCGAACGCCTGTTTTGCGCGGTCGGATAAGGTCGGCCAGCTGTTGCCGCAGCCAATCGACGTCACCAGCAACATCTGGCGGATCCCGGTTTTTTCAGCGGTATCCACAATCAGCCGGTTAGCGGTGTAATCGGAGAGTTTTCCGCCCAGCGTGGACACGATCTGCGCCTCCGCCCCGGCCATCTGGCAGGCATGCAAGACATCTTCCGGGTTCAGCGCGTCGCCGGTAATTACGGTGACGCCCGCCGCGCGCAACGTTTCTGCCTGTTCAGGGTTACGGATAAGCGCCACAACCGGGCGCTCCTGTGCGGAAAGGGCGACTAGTTCAGCCCCGACGCCGCTGCCAGCGCCAAAAATCAGCAAAGTATTCAAGGGTGTTTCTCTCTCTCGGCCAGAAGGGCAGGAAGGGCGCGAAATGCATTCAGCTGATCACTCAGAAGCTGGCGATGGCTGTCACGCCCGACGAAAACCTTGAGCATCGCATAACCGGAAGCGTTTAAAAACCAGACACTTGCTGTGCTCATTCCCATAAATAGCCGTTCTACCAGCGCGATTTGCTGGCAATTTGTTGCGCGGATATGCCCGCTCATTCCCTGTTTACCGCGCAGGTTGAAATATCCGTGGCGATGCGTGCCGGTGGGCAATGCGCCATGGAATTCGAGGATCAGATCTTCATTATTCACCAGCGTCGTGACGTCGCCCCATTCCGTGATGTTGTCCCACACCGCGTCGAACTGGCTGCCGGAAAACAGGTGGCTTTCGGGTAAATGCCGGATCACCGTCAGCGGCGTCACGCCATATTCGCAGGCAATATCTTCAACAGTGCCGTCAGGCTGAGTGGAGAGAAAGTCGGTCAGTTTTTGCAGGTTATCCGTGTGCATGGCTGTCATTCCGTAAGGTCAGTTGAGGAACCAGAATTTGCAGGGCCTGCAGCATATTGCTGGCCCAGAAACGTCCGGCGGGAGTGAGGTTAAAACGCGGGCCGTCGCTGTGCATCAGGCCGCACTGTTGCCACTGTTGCAGCAACGGTTCTATCGGGAACGGATCTTCGACGATGCGGCTCAGATCATAACGTCCGGCTTCGATGCCGCCCTGTAAATCCAGCCGCCAGCGATGTTCACCGGTGGTCGCGGCGGTCATCATCATGATCGGTTTTTGTCCGGCGTCGAGCAGCTGATAATAAGCGTCCAGGCTGCGCATCGTCATGTATGACTGGCCGTCAAGGTTGCCGCCCGCGCCGCTGCCGAAGGCCAGACAGTCCGCGCCTTTTTTGATCAGCAGGTTATAGAGGTTGCGCTCGCGTGTGGTGCGCGCCCAGTGACTGTTGCTGATCTGGTGCCAGCCGTCACGCGCCAGAAACGCTTCGCCTTCCAGATAGAAATCGCGACGCATGCTGACATCCGGCAGGGTCACCCGGTTGTTCTCAACGGCTTTGCCCAAGGGCGTGGTTGGCAACAGATTCAGCGCGTAGAGATCGACACCGTCCAGCGGCAGATCGCGGACAATCTGTAAATCTTCCAGCCACGACGCGCGGGTCTGTTCCGGCAGGCCAAACATCAGGTCACAAACCACCGCCGCGCGGTCACGTTCGCCCAGCTTGCGCAGAAAATTAATGGCTTCGTCGCGGCTGGCGCGGCGACCCATACGCTGACGGATACGCGTGTCGAACGTCTGAATGCCGACAGAAAAACGGTTAGCGCCCGCGTCCAGACAGGTATCAATGCGTTCGTCATCAAAATTCAGGATGCGGCCTTCCACCGTGATTTCGCAATCCGGTGCCAGCGGCAAACTGCGGCGCAGGGTCACAATAATCCGGTGTAACTGCCGGGCGCTGAGCGCGGTCGGTGTACCGCCACCAAAATAGACGGCGTGGATTGGCGCAGACTGATGCAGCGGTGAGCTGGCTTCCTGCTCGATTTCGCGGATCAGGTAATCGCAGTATTGTTCGGTGGCCTCCGCTTCCAGCTTGTTCTGGTAGAACCCGCAAAATTTGCAGTGCGTCGCGCAAAAAGGGATATGCAAATAGACCAGACGTTTATTCGCAGGCAGCGTTTTCTGACAAAGCGCCTGCCATTGTGCGGGAACCTCCTGCGGAGGAACGGGTTGCTGCGGCCGCCAGGGCATAACCGCCCAGCGATCCGGGAACGGCAGGCCCTGATCGGCGGCATAAAAGCGCGTGAGGTCTAAGCTCATAAGGGTCTTCTTCTCCTGAAGAAACAGTCATTATCGCCCATTAAACGATAATGATTATCATTCGATCAAACCCAACCCGCGCCTTTGATGATCTGTATCAAATTAAGAATTGTGAGGATTTTGCTAAGAAAATCAGGTGGCCGCCTGAGATTGTCCCTGTCCTGCGGGTGACGCCAACGTGACCAGGCGAGCCTGAGCCGTGTATTTTTCAGATAATTTAATAATGACCAGTTATGGAAATAGCTATTTTCACACTGTATCTATCATCCGGATGATCAGAGTTTTCAAAACGTATTAAAAAATAATCTTAAATTAAATTGCCAGTGGTTTTTATTTCGCGTGATGAAATGTATGATGTGTGATTAATGTTATGGGATTATTTTTTATGGCGAATAAAATAACCCTAAAAATAGATGGCTTATTCCTTTTATTTGAATTTATCGTGTTGATTTTAATGAGTTTTATTATTTAAAATAAATAAAGTCCGTATCCGTATACTTTGCCAGTCAAGATTGAACCTTTGTATTTTATTGTGAATAATTGATTTTGAAGTCGTGGTGGGGAATAAGCCGTTAGCGGGTTTTTCATGTCGCTAAGGTTTCTACTCAATTATTCAAATTAAAGGATTACAAATGAATCATCATAAAAAGGGTTTGTCTGTTTCAAAGTTAGCCGCCGCATGCTCATTGGCATTAATGGCTCAGGCATCCGCTTCGGATATTTCTAACACAAGCTATGAAACATTCTATTTTAATACGACCGATAACACGCCGTATTATCAGGGCTACGTTGGGTTCAATAACGGGCAAGACCTCACGACGCAGGGGAATATCTCGCCGGGGATTAACAATGCTATCGTTCGTGGTGTGCTCTCGACTTATTATCTGAACGCCAATGCCAGCGAAAATGTACTGAACATCACCAACAGCACCGTTCGCGGCATGATCACTTCTCAGTGCATGACCACAAACTGCGCCGCAGATACCCTGACAAACGCGGGTGTACTGTCATTAACCGTTGATAATTCGACGATTGATGACACCTACGAGCATTACAATTATGTCAACAATGCCAACGAGGCAGGCAGCATTGATACCTACGATCTGGGCACGGCCATCACGCTGGATCAGCAAAGTAATATCGTTTTGCGTAATAACTCCCGTGTGGCGGGTATTACATTAACGCAGGGTTATGACTGGGCAGCGGATTCAGCAAATAACGGCACATCGTTTAATAATAACGTGACAATCAGTGATTCCGCGCTGACGTCAGGTGCCTGGTCTGAGCTGGATAACTCAGGTTTCTACGGTCAGTCCGGCAAACCTTCTGATTACCATAATGGTTCAGCGGGTTGGGATGATGTGGCGCTGGATGTCAGCGATTCTGCTGATGCCGTTCATTCGATGAAAACCAATGTGGTATTAGACCATTCCACCCTGACCGGCGATGTCGCATTTGCCAGTACCTTCAATGCGAATTTCTATCCGGCAGGACATGACTCAAATGCGGATGGCACGCTGGATACCAATGGCGGCTACGCGCAGGATTCCCTGAATCAGGATGAATTAAACCTGACGCTGCAAAACGGCAGCAAATGGGTCGGCGCGGCCATGTCCTCGGTTGAATCGACGGCCACTTTATATGATGTGGCACCGAACAGTATTCTTCCTGAATCTGTTTACGACACCAGCGGTCACGTGGCCGGCAATCAGGTTTTCCAGAGCGGCCTGTTTAATGTCGCACTCAATACCGGCTCCCAGTGGGATACGCGCGGTAATTCCAATATCGACACGCTGACCGTGAATAACGGTTCGCTGGTGAATATTACCAACGCTTCTTCCCTGCTGGCGGATTCTGTTTCGCTCAACAATCTGTCCGGACTGAACATCACCAATGACGGTTTTGTCGCAACCGATACGCTGTCCCTCGATAACCAGAGCCAGGTTTCGCTGTTAAATGAAGGCGCAGAACTTTACGCAAACCAGATCACCGTTGACCGTCAGTCTCAGCTGAATTTAGGTCTGGGTCAGGTGGAAAGCCGCAATATGACGCTGGCTAACGGCGGCACATTCAACGTGGGAAGCCGTGCTTATATCCTGAATTCAGATCTGAATTCGACCGCAAGCCAGGTTCGTCAGGAGCAGGGTATTGTTGCCCTGAATTCTGATGGTCATCTGTCTGTGAATGGCGATGTGAACGGTAACTTCCGCGTTAATATCAACGACGCCACCGGTAAAGGCAGCGTTGCTGATTATAAAAACAAAGAAGTGATTCGTGTGTACGACAACAACCCGGCCACTGCGGCAACGTTCACTGCCAACAATAAGGCCGATCTGGGTGCCTACCGTTATGAAGCGAAACAGGTTGGTGACACCGTTGTTCTCAAACAACGTGGCCTGACCGATGCCGCCAATATCGCCCTGAGCATTCCGTCCGCGAACACCAACATCTGGAATCTTGAGCAGGATACGCTGCTGAGCGCAGGCCGTCATTCCGGTGATGCAGGCGGCGTGTGGGCGTCCTACACGGGCGGTAATTTCAGCGCCGATGGCCGCACCGTTTCCTACGATCAGGACGTCAACGGCATCATGATCGGTGTGGATAAAATGATTGAGGGCGATGCTAAGTGGATGCTGGGTATGGCCGCAGGCTTCGCGAAGGGTGATGTTTCTCATAAGAGCGGCAGCCTGGATCAGGATACTCAATCCGCACGTGTGTACGCCTCTGCCCAATTCGACAACCATGTCTTCTTAGACAGTTCACTGAGCTACAGCCGCTTTAGCAACGACCTGACCAGCGGCATGAGCGACGGGCAGCATGTTACGGCGGATAACTCTACCGACGGCTGGGGCTTTGGTCTGAAACTGGGTTACGACTGGGCGTTCAACGAAAGCGGTTATGTCACGCCGTATGCCGCCATCAGCGGTCTGTTCCAGAACAACGACAGCTATAAAGTGAGCAACGGGTTGAACGTGGGTAGCCAGTCTTACAACAGCCTGCGCTACGAAGCCGGTGTTGATGCGGGTTACACCTTCAATTACGGCAGCGAACAGTCCCTGACGCCGTTCGTGAAACTGGCATACGTTTACGATGATGCGGGCGATAACGATGCGCGCATTAACGGTGACCGTATCGACAACAGCATGAACGGTTCTGCGGTTCGCGCAGGGGTGGGCGGTCAGTTCAACTTCAGCAAAAACTTCGCAACCTATGCCGATACTGCTCTGCTGAAAGGCGGGGATGTTGACCAGGACTGGTCTGCAAACGTCGGTGTGAAATACCGCTGGTAATATCGGGTAAATGTCAGAAACGTTTAACCTGATTGCCTGAAATACGACTCCGGGCATACTTCACAAGGCTGTGAGTATGCCTGTTCGCCAATAACCTTACTCAATTTTGTCGGTTTTATACTATGTCAGAAAAACCACTGGAAATACTTCAGCAGCTTCATGATTGTTTAATGGCAGAAGGTGTCTCTTTTACTTTTAATAAAGGAGAAAAGATTCAGATTGAGCAGGAAGAAAAGGAGAATATTGTCTATTTCCTTGAGTCGGGTTGTGTGTTTATTTATAACGAAAAGAAAGAATGGCTTCTGGATGTCGTCGATTCCGCTATGTTACTGGGCGCATCGGGCATCGTTTTCAAAGAATACGAAGGTTCCTGCGCCGTTGCCGTCAACGCCTGTCAGGGTTTCTGGCTTCCCGCCAGTCGGGCAAAAGCGCTGCTGAATCAGGGCAGTCTCTGGTATGAACTGAGCATCTGGCTGAGTTATCTGGCCTTCTATCTGAAACAACGTGAATGTGACCTGTTAGGTTCTAACAACTATTGCATTGTCCGTTCGATGTTAATCCGGATGCAACGGATCCGGCCTGAAGTTCGGCAAAAATTAGGCGTTCTGGAGTTTATCCAGCAGCGCTCCAAAATATCGCGAACCGTGATTGCAGAAATACTCTGTGAATTACGCAAGGGTAATTATATCGAGATGGATAAGGGGAAATTAATACAGATAAACCGTCTCCCGGCGAATTACTAATTTCTGACTAAATGTTATTTGCGTCAACACCGGTGAATTAAAATTAATCGCAGAACGGGTACCCAAACCCGATAATAAAAAAGCCTTTTTGCCCCGGAGTTTTTGCGCATTCCGGGGCATTTTTTTACGGGTCTATCGCTTCGCTTTATCCCGGCGCGGCCTCACCGCGATATCCGTAATCTGCGTATCGTCGCTGGCATTGACCACCAGACGCACCGCCGCAGCCACCGATTCCGGCGTGCTGTATTCGCGTGGATCAATGGCGTCAAAGTTGCCCTGACTTTCACGGGTTTTACGGTTCATCGGCGTATCCGTTGGCCCCGGCGCGACGGTGGAAACACGTACGCCGTGCTCCGTTTCTTCCTGCCGTAAGGCATGGGCGAGGGCGCTCAGCGCGAACTTGGAGGCGCAATAGACCGTATTCCCGCCTTCTGCTTTTGTCCCCGATCCCGAGCCGATAAATACCACCTGACCTTCCTGTTTTCTCAGCGCCGGTAATGCCAGGCGGGTGAACTCCGCCGGTGCGAAAACGTTGATAGAAAACTGCTTTTGCCACTCCTCCGGCGTCGCCTGTTCAAGGCGCAGCGGTTTGGAAATCGCCGCCGAATGCACCAGCACATCAATCACCGGTAACTCACGAACAAACTGCTCAACGGCACTGAAATCCAGCAGATCGATTTCAACCGCTTCCACGTTTTCGACCAGCCGCAGCGCAATCAGGGTGTCTTTATTACGCCCGAGCGCATAAACCTGATGATCGCGTGCCAGATTATGAACAATGGCCAGCCCGATACCGCTGGTTCCGCCGGTAACAACAGCGACAGGGAGTGAACTCATGATGTTTTCCTTGTGGTTTTTATTCAGGCTAACACTTGGCAGAGATGCGATCGACGCACTTAATTGGCTTAGCTTTTATGGCAGATGGGAAAGCGAATGATTCTCGATTGTAATGATAACTATTATCAATTATCATCCAATTGTGAATTTCTGGTCTGGTTATGTAACTTCCTATGTCCGCAAACGTTGCCGTTTCCCCGGTTCGTGCTTTTGAAGCACTTTACAGCTCGCATCACCGCTGGCTGAAAAACTGGCTCCAGTTCAAACTGGGGTCCGCCAGTGACGCAGACGATCTGGCGCAGGACACCTTTATGCGCGTTCTCACCGGCAATACCGCACAGGAAATTCGCGAACCCAAATCCTTTTTATGTACCGTTGCCCGCCGCGTGATGGTGGATTTTTTCCGCCGCAACGCGCTGGAACGTGCGTATCTCGACATGCTGGCGCTGCTGCCGGAAGAACAGATGCCCTCTCCCGAACAGCGGCAATGTCTGCTCGAAACCTTGCAACAAATCGATACGATGCTCGACGGGTTGGGCGAGAAAGTGCGTCAGGCATTTTTACTCTCACAGCTTGAAGGGCTGACGTATCCGGTGATCGCCGGACGTCTGAACGTGTCGGTCAGCTCGGTCAAAAAATACATGGCGAAAGCCACCGAACACTGTCTGCTGTTTAGCCTGGAACACGGCTGATTCCGATGAATACGTCCCTGACCGACAACCAGCGCCTGTCGCTGAAAATGGCCGCGCAGTGGTTCGCCACCTTGTGCGCGGGCGACGTCACGCCGCAGCAAAACCAGAAGTGGCAGCACTGGCTGGCGCAGGATGAAGATCATCGCTGGGCGTGGCAGCGCGTGGAATCGTTGCAGGGGCAGCTGCACAATATGCCGGGTAAATTCAGTTATCAGACGCTTAACCATGCGCGCCAGCAGTCGGACGTCACCCGCCGTCGTGTGCTGAAAAGCCTGCTGGTGTTGCTCGGTCTGGGCGGTACCTGGAAAGCCTGGCAGTCGCCCGCCGGGCAGGGTTTGCTGGCCGATGCGCGCACGTCTACCGGCGAAATCAAAACCCTGCGTCTCCCGGATAACTCACAGCTTTCGCTCAACACCGCCAGCGCCGCCGATATCCGTTTTACTGACACACAGCGTCTTATCCGCCTGCATCATGGCGAAATCAGCATTACCACCGCGCGTGATAATCAGCCGCTTCCGCGGCCATTTCTGGTCGAAACGCCACAGGGCATGTTACGCGCTCTGGGCACGGAATTTATCGTGCGCCAGCAGGATGACGCCACAACGCTGACGGTGCTGAAACACGCCGTGGAAATCACGCTGCACGACCGGCCTGCGCGCGTTTTGCAAATCAGCGAAGGCCACGAGGTGCGCTTTACCGGCAGTGCTTTCGGCGATATCACCGCAATAACCGGCGGTGCAGGGAGCTGGACCCACGGCGTGCTGAGCGTCAGCGACTGGCGTCTGGCGGATGTGATTGCCGAGCTGGCCCGTTACCGCCACGGTCATCTGAGCTGCGACCCGTCAGTGACTGATTTACGCATCAGCGGCACGTTCCCGCTAAAAGATACCGACAGCGTGCTGGAGATTCTTTCACGAACACTTCCCGTGAAAATTCAGACGGCTACGCGTTACTGGGTGAAAGTGGTGCCTGCGTAATGTCCCGGTAAAATGCTTCCCGCAAATAAAAATGATAAATAATCGCATTCGCGATTGTCCCTTTTCCATTCTCATCCGACTCCTGAGTAGCACCTAAAAAACTGCCTGAAAAATCACACAGCAAAAAACATAAAATCGGAGACGGTATGTCCATTTCACGCTCACGCGTTATTCGTTCTTTTCGCAAAACAACACCACTGGCGATTGCCATTCACTGCGCCATTATTCCTGCCGCACTGCTGACTTCACTGCCGGTAGCCGCCGCGGTGCAGTCTGCGTCTTATCAGATTGCGGCCGGGGATCTGGATACCGCGCTGAATCAGTTCGCGGCCAAAGCCGGGATTACGCTTTCTGTGGATGCCTCGCTGACGCGTGGAAAACACAGCAGCGGCTTGCAGGGGAGTTACACTGTCACCGATGGTCTGGCGACGTTGCTGGCAAACAGCGGGCTGGAAGCCAGACCGCTGGGCAATAATGCGTTCACGCTGGCGGTTATGCCTGCGCCGGTGCAGGCACCGGAATCCCTGACGGTGGTCGGAGACTGGCTGGCGGACGCGCGTGAAAACGACGTTTTTGAGCACGGCGGGGCGCGTGATGTGATCCGCCGTGAAGATTTTGTGAAGACCGGCGCGACAACCGTTCGTGAAGTGATGAACCGCATTCCGGGTGTCAATGCGCCGGAAAACAACGGTACCGGCAGCCATGATATGGCGATGAACTTCGGCATCCGTGGCCTGAACCCGCGTCTCGCCAGCCGTTCAACCGTGCTGATGGATGGCATTCCGGTACCGTTTGCGCCTTACGGCCAGCCGCAACTTTCCCTCGCGCCGGTTTCACTGGGCAACATGGATGCGGTGGACGTGGTGCGTGGCGGCGGTGCGGTGCGTTACGGACCGCAAAGCGTCGGCGGCGTGGTCAACTTTGTCACCCGCGCCATCCCGAAAGATTTCGGTATCGAAGCCGGCATGGAAGGGCTGCTCAGCCCGACGTCCAGCCAGAATGATCCGAAAGGCACCGGCAATCTGATGGTAGGCGGCACGGCGGATAACGGTCTCGGCGGCGCACTGCTTTACTCCGGCACGCGCGGCAGCGACTGGCGCGAACACAGTGCCACCAAAATTGACGATGTGATGCTCAAAACCCGTTATGCGCCGAACGAGGTCCACACGTTCAACAGCCTGCTGCAATATTACGAAGGCCGCGCGGAAATGCCGGGCGGCTTATCCCGCGCCGCGTATAACGCCGACCGTTTTCAGTCCACGCGCCCTTATGACGAATTCTGGGGCCGCCGCCAGCTGGCGAGTTTTGGCTATCAGTATCAGCCCGACCAGCAGCATAAATTCAACGTGCAGACGTTCTACACCTACACGCTGCGCAGCGGTTATCTCGATCAGGGTAAAAACCTGACGCTTTCCCCGCGCCAGTATTGGGTGCGCGGGGTTGAACCGCGCTACAGCCAGAGCTTCAACCTCGGCCAGACCGCGCATGAAGTGGGCGTCGGTTACCGTTATGTCAGCGAATCCACCCACGAATTGCGCTATTACAGCCCGGCCAAATCCGGCGTTCTGCCGACCGGCGACAGCCCGTATGATCGCGATACGCAATCCGGCACGCAGGCGAATGCGTTTTATGTTGATGACCGCATTGACGTCGGTGACTGGACCATCACGCCGGGCATGCGCTACGAGCACATTCACTCGTATCAGAACAACTACATCAAAGGCACCAAGCAGGAAATCAGCTACAACGCGCCGCTGCCTGCGCTGAACGTCGTTTATCACATGAACGAGGCGTGGAATATTTACGCCAATACCGAAGGTTCTTTCGGCACGGTGCAGTACAGCCAGATTGGTAAAGCGGTGGACAGCGGCAGCATCGAACCGGAAAAAGCCCGCACCTGGGAGCTGGGAACGCGCTTTGATAACAGCGTTGTGAAAGCGGAAGTCGGGCTGTTCCTGATCAACTTCAACAACCAGTATGACTCCAACCAGACCACGGACAGCGTCACCGCGCGCGGAAAAACCCGTCATACCGGTCTGGAAAGCCAGATTCGTTACGACCTCGCTGATTTGTCGCCAAAACTTGAAAACTTCTCCGCTTACGCCAGTTATGCGTATGTGAACGCCGTCATTCGTGAATCCGGCGATACGCAGGGCAATCAGGTGCCGTTTTCCCCGAAAAACAAAGGCACGCTGGGGCTGGATTACACGCCGGGCAACTGGTTCTTCAACGTCAACAGTGAATACCAGTCCGGCCAGTTTGCGGATAACGCCAATACCGTCGAAGAAAGTGCTGACGGCAGCACCGGCCGCATTCCCGGCTTCATGCTGTGGGGCGCCCGTGCCGGTTACCAGTTTGGCCCGGACATGGCGAACCTGAATCTGGCCTTCGGCGTGAAGAATATCTTCGACCACGAATACTTCACACGTGCGTATGACGATAACAACAAAGGGATTTATGCCGGACAGCCACGCACGTTGTATATGCAGGGTTCCCTGAAATTCTGATGGTTTAAAATCGCCGGGCTTAGCGTGACGACGCCCGGTTTTTCCCTTTTCACCCGCACAGAGGTTTTATGTCTTTCTTCTCCCGCTTTGCGCTTTTTATCGGTTTATGTTTTTCGCTGGGCACCGCGCAGGCCGTGACGGTGACTGACCAGCAGGGTACTTTTACGCTCGATACGGCGCCTGAACGCGTCGTCGTTCTGGAACTGTCTTTTGTGGATGCGCTGGCCGTGGTGGATGTCAGCCCGGTGGGTGTGGCCGATGATAACGACGCGGAACGTATTTTGCCGGAAGTGCGCCAGCGTATCAGCGCGTGGAAATCCGTCGGCACGCGATCGCAGCCGAGCCTCGAGGCGATTGCCGCGCTGAAACCGGATCTGATTATTGCCGACAGCAGCCGTCATGGCGGCATTTACGCCGCGCTGAAAGGGATAGCGCCGACGCTGATGCTGAAATCCCGCAACGAAACCTACAGTGAGAATCTGGAATCGGCGGCGATCATCGGCAAAGTGTTGGGGAAAAACGCGCTGATGCAGCAGCGTCTGGCGGAACATCATCAGCGGATGCAGGCGTTTGCCCGCCAGTTGCCGAAAGGCACGCAGGTGGTGTTCGGCACCTCGCGCGAACAGCAATTTAACCTGCATACGCGCGATTCCTACACCGGCAGCGTGCTGACCTCGCTCGGGCTGATTGTACCGAAACCGGTGAATCAGCAGGCGCTGGCCAACATCAGTTTCGAGCAGTTGCTGGCGATCAACCCGGACTGGCTGATTGTCGCGCACTACCGTCAGGAAAGTATCGTGCGTGCGTGGCAGAAGGATCCGCTCTGGCAAATGATGAAAGCCGCGCAGAAAAATCAGATCGCGGCAGTCGATGCTAACGTCTGGGCGAGAATGCGCGGGGTGTTTGCCGCTGAGCATATCGGGCATGACGTGGTGCAGATTCTGCATCATCAGGCGCCTGCCACCGCACCATGATAGCGGTGAAAGCGATCGCGACGGGGTGGCGCTGGACGCTGCCTCTGCTCATATTGAGCGTCACCTTCTGGCTGACGCTTTTTTGCCGTTCTGCGGTGCCGATTGGCGCGCTGGAATCTCTGCGTGCGCTGCTTCCAGGCCCGCCCGCATCACTGGCGCAGGCGCTGGTGCTCAACCTGCGGTTACCGCGCAGCCTGGTGGCGATGTTGCTCGGTGCCAGCCTGGCACTGGCGGGCAGCCTGCTGCAAACCCTGACCCGCAATCCGCTGGCGTCTCCCTCGCTGTTTGGCATTAACGCCGGTGCATCGCTGGCGATGGTGGTGGTCAGCGCACTCAGCCCGCAGCTGTTTTCCGGGTTCAGCATTGCGCTGGTGGCAGCCGCTGGCGGCGGCATCAGCTGGAGCATGGTGATGCTGACTGGCGGCGGATGGCAACAGGCGGGTGACCGCAGCCGGTTGATCCTCGCCGGAGTGGCCGTGTCGGCGCTGTGCGCTGCGCTGGCAAAAGCGACGCTGATCCTCTCAGAAGATCACGCATACGGCATTCTCAACTGGCTGGCCGGAGGCGTCGCGCACGCCCGCTGGCCGGAATTCTGGCACCTGTTCCCTTTCACTCTCATTATCGCGCCCTGGGTTTTGCTGCTTGCCAGCCGCCTGAACCTGTTACAGGTGAGTGATGAAAGCGCGCAGACGCTCGGCGTAAACCTGCCGCGCCTGCGGCTGATTATCAATCTTATGGTGTTATTGCTGGTGGGTGCCTGCGTCAGCGTCGCCGGGCCTCTGGCATTTATCGGGCTGCTGGTCCCGCACATTTCCCGTTACTGGATAGGTTATGATTTACGCCGCATGTTGCCGGTGAGCATGATTTTTGGCGCAACGCTGATGCTGCTGGCGGATTTGCTGGCGCGTTTTCTGGCGTGGCCAGGTGAATTACCGGCAGGCGTGGTGCTGGCGCTGATTGGCGCGCCGTTCTTTGTCTGGCTGGTGAGGACGCGCACATGACCCGACAGTTCACGGTATTCACCGTTCTGACCAGCCTGTTGCTGCTGACCTTCGTGATTTCGCTGCGTTACGGCACGCACACGCTGACGTTTGAACAAATGCGTCTGGCGTTCGTAACTTCCGATGAAAACCATTTTCCGCTGATCGAATATCGCCTGCCGCGCGCGCTGCTGGCGGTGCTGGTCGGTGCGGCGCTGGCGCTTTCCGGCGTACTGGTGCAGGGCATTATCCGCAATCCGCTGGCGTCGCCGGACATACTGGGCGTAAACCACGCTGCCGGGCTGATGTCGGTCGGCGCACTGATGCTGTTTCCCGCGCTTTCCGTGCTGTGGCTGCCGCCGCTGGCCTTTCTGGGTGGGATCGCCGCATTTGTGTTGCTGCGCCTGATGTCCGGCCGTTCCGCGCCTTTGAAACTGGCGCTGACCGGCGTCGCGCTGACCGCTTTTTACGCCAGCCTGACGGATTACCTGATGCTCTCGCGCCCGATGGAAATCAACAGCGCATTGCTGTGGCTGACCGGAAGTCTGTGGGGGCGCGGCTGGAATTTCGTCGAAATCGTCGCGCCGTGGTTGCTGATATTGCTGCCGCTCAGCCTGTGGTTCTGCCGCGATCTGGACGTTCTGGCGCTTGGCGATGAAAGTGCCTCGACGCTGGGGATCCGCGTTTCCCGCGTACAGCGTCTGGTGTTATTGCTGGCCGTCGCGCTGGCTGCCATCAGCGTTGCCGCCTGCGGCCCGGTCGGGTTTATCGGGCTGGTCGCACCGCATCTGACCCGCAAACTGGTCGGCGGAAGGCACCGCGTTTTGATCCCCGCGTCAGTGCTGGTCGGGGCGCTGATTTTACTGCTGGCCGACGTGCTGGCGCGCACCCTGCATCCGCCGCTGGAGCTGCCTGCGGGCGTTTTAACGGCGGTGATTGGCGCACCGTATTTCTTCTGGCTTCTGATGAGAACCCGCTGACTATGCAACTGAGTGCAGAAAATCTGTACGCCGGATACGGCAATAAATCCATTCTGAACGGACTGTCGGTAACCCTGCCGGCCGGAAAAATCACCGCGCTGATCGGCCCGAACGGCTGCGGAAAATCGACGCTGCTGAAATGTTTTTCCCGCCTGCTGACGCCGGAGTCCGGCACGTTGCGGCTGGAAGGAGACGATATTTCCCGGCTACATGGCCGCGCGCTTGCCCGCAAACTGGCGCTGTTGCCGCAACAGCACATCGCGCCGGAAGGGATCCGCGTGCGGGAACTGGTCGGCTATGGCCGGAGCCCGTGGCTGAATTTATGGGGCAGGCTGGGGGAGCAGGATCACGCGAGGGTCGCGCGTGCGATGCAGGAAACCAATATTGATGATCTGGCCGAAAAATTAGTCAGCGAGCTTTCCGGCGGGCAGCGTCAGCGCGTGTTTCTGGCGATGGTGCTGGCGCAGGATACGCCGCTGGTTCTGCTCGACGAGCCGACAACGTATCTCGATATCAGCCATCAGGTTGAGCTGATGAATTTACTGCGCCGCCAGAATCAGCAGGGCAAAACGGTGGTCGCCGTGCTGCATGACCTCAATCAGGCCAGCCGTTATTGCGATTATCTGGTGATGATGGCGGCCGGAAAAATCGTTGCACAAGGCACGCCGGAAGCCGTAATGACACCTGCGCTGCTGGCACAGGTCTTTGATATTGATGCGCAAATCCACCCCGAGCCGGTTTCCGGCATGCCGATGTGTATTGTGAAATAGTTTTTCATTTTTCGTTGTCATTGTTTTCTATCGACTTGTCTGTTTTGAACTACACTTTTTGCACCCCTACGCGCCAGAGAGCGCAAGACAACGATAACGAGAAAACCAGATGATTATTTCTGCATCAACGGACTACCGCGCGGCGGCAAAAAGTAAATTGCCGCCATTTCTGTTTCACTATATCGACGGCGGCGCGTACAACGAACACACCCTGCGCCGCAACACTTCTGATCTGGCCGACATCGCCCTGCGCCAGCGCATCCTGAAAAACATGTCCGATCTCAGCCTCGAGACGCAACTGTTTGGCGAAAAACTGTCGATGCCGGTGGTGCTGGCACCCGTCGGCCTGACCGGCATGTACGCCCGCCGTGGTGAAGTTCAGGCGGCGCGCGCGGCAGCCAAAAAAGGCATTCCGTTCACGCTTTCCACCGTTTCCGTTTGTCCGATTGAAGAAGTCGCACCGGCCATCGACCGCCCGATGTGGTTCCAGCTTTACGTCTTAAAAGATCGCGGATTTATGCGCAATGCGCTGGAACGCGCGCAGGCGGCAGGCGTGAAAACGCTGGTCTTTACCGTCGATATGCCGGTGCCCGGCGCACGATATCGTGACGCCCATTCCGGCATGAGCGGCCCGAACGCCGCTGCGCGCCGCATGTTGCAGGCCGTTTTGCATCCGCAATGGGCGTGGGACGTCGGCGTAAACGGTAAACCGCATGACCTCGGCAACGTTTCTGCCTATCTCGGCAAACCGACCGGGCTGGAAGATTACATCGGCTGGCTGGGCACCAATTTTGACCCGTCGATATCGTGGAAAGATCTGGAGTGGATCCGTGAATTCTGGAAAGGCCCGATGATCATCAAAGGCATTCTTGACCCGGAAGACGCCAGGGACGCCGTGCGGTTTGGCGCAGACGGCATCGTGGTCTCAAACCACGGCGGCCGCCAGCTCGACGGCGTGCTTTCCACTGCGCACGCGCTGCCCGCAATCGCCGACGCCGTAAAAGGCGACATCACCATTCTCGCCGATTCCGGCATCCGCACCGGTCTGGACGTGGTCCGCATGATCGCGCTCGGCGCCGACAGCGTGCTGCTCGGCCGCGCCTTCGTCTACGCACTGGCCGCGGCAGGCGAGGCGGGCGTCATCAACCTGCTGACTCTGATCGAAAAAGAAATGCGCGTCGCCATGACGCTGACCGGCGCGAAATCTATTTCAGAAATCAGCGCCGAATCGCTGGTCTACGGGCGAAGCGTGCGGTGATTTGATGCCGGAAAGGCAGCGATAATGTTTGTGAGGTGTCGCTGTCTTTATTATTTATCTGCTTTTTGAATATCTCAATTTTCCAGATATCCATGGGAGAAATGCGTATAAGTAACGGCCTGTAAATATGTCAGCATAGATTTGTCCGGGTTAATCCGCAGGGCACTATCACCTCAATTAAAACCATCACCTCAATTAAAAAAGTTAATTTTAGGGAATGTCTATGCTGAAAAATATTGCTTTGCCGGTTTCTAAATCGCTTTCTATTGCCGGTCGTCTGACGGCTGCTGCAGCATTGCTTTCCTCCTTGTCCGCCTGGGCGGCAGAGCCGTTGCGCGTGCAGGCGGATCCGGTGCCCCACGCGGAAATTCTGGCGTACGTGCAGAAAATCGACCCGAGTCTGAATCTCAAAGTGATCGAAATTCCGAGCGGGGTGAATCCGAATGAATTGCTGGCGCACGGTGACGTGGATGCCAACTATTTCCAGCACGTACCGTATTTGCTGTCGCAGGAAAAGGCGCTGAAAGAGAAATTTGAAGTCGCCGCGACGGTGCATATCGAGCCGCTCGGCGTATATTCCAGCCGTCACAAAAGTTATGCGGAAGTGCCGCAAAATGGCACCGTCGCCGTACCAAATAACGAAACCAATCTCAGCCGCGCGCTGTATTTACTGCAAAGTCAGGGGCTGATTACGCTGAAACCGGGCTTCACCGATCCGGCGAAAAATCAGGCCACGCCGCGTGATATCGCCACCAACCCGAAAAACCTGAAAATTCTGGAAGTCGAATCCCCGCAAATTCCGCGTTCTTTACCGGATGTCGATCTGGCGGTCATTAACGGCAACTTCGCGCTGGAAGCGGGGCTGAGCCCGGCAAAAGACGCGCTCGGGCTGGAGAAAGCGAAGGGAAATCCTTACGCGAATATTCTGGTGACGACCGAAAAACTTAAAAACGACCCGCGGATTAAGCAACTGGCGAAAGATCTCGAATCGCCGCAGGTCGCAGAGTTTATTAAAGAGAAGTTTAAAGGATCGGTGTTACCGGTGGCAGCTGCGAAAAGTTAGTAAACCGTGATCCAGCCTCAGTGCAGATCCTGAGGCTGGACTCTGAATCAGTTTGTTTGTTATTCCCTTCTAATAACCTTACTCACCATATTTATTAATCTCTTCCTGTTAATCCCGAATATACATTCCGAAACATTTTCGCCAAAAAAACAGTTAAAGGAATACGCCATGCATGCCGATAGGAGCTGAATGTTGAATCATAATTCAAAGCCATAGTCTTTTTTGACGCCGGGTTTTTGAGGCGGGCAGGGAAGCTGTGCTGGTCAGGAAAAAACGCCCGGATATGGAAATCATAAGCCTTATTTCTCTTTTTCGACGTTTCGGACGCCGGAAAGTCAGCCTTTATGCGGCGCTGACGTTACTGGTTGCTTTTGCGACAAACGCGGCATCACTCAGCCCCGCCGACCGCGACAGTATAGAACAGCAGCAACGGCAACTTCTTCAGCAGAACCAGCAGCAGCGTCAGGAACTGGAGCGCAGCACGCCAGTCACGCCCGCGCCGCCAGTATCACCGCAGCCCGGCGGCCCCTGTTTTGAAATCCATTCCATCACGCTTCCCGGCGCAGACCATCTGCCCGCCCGGGCGCAGCAAAAACTGATTCAACCTTATCTGCAAAAATGCCTCGGTATCGGCCAGATTAATGCGCTGGTGAAACAGGTTTCTGACTGGTACATCGGGCAAGGTTTTATTACCAGCCGTGCGTTTCTTACCGAACAAGATTTGTCGTCAGGCACACTCAGCCTGACGGTGATGGAGGGGAAACTCGAAGCCATCAAAATGGAGAATCAGCGCGGTGCGATGCTGGCGATGGCGTTTCCGGGTCTTACCGGAAAAATTCTTAACCTGCGCGATATCGAGCAGGGGATGGAGCAGATAAACCGGCTGCGCAAAACGCCGGTGCAGATTGAAATCCAGCCGGGCAGTCAGCCGGGTTATTCCATCGTCAACCTGACGTCCACGTCGGAGTTTCCGCTTCAGGCCAGCATCGGCTTTGATAACTCGGGGCAAAAAAGTACCGGTACCGGGCAGCTTAACGGCTCGGTGACCGGCAATAATCTGCTCGGTCTGGCTGACCAGTGGTTTGTCAGCACCGCCCGCAGCTCGGACGGGGCGAGTGATCATGACGCCAAAAGCGTGCAGGCCGGAGTGAATCTGCCTTACGGATACTGGTTATTCGATTACAACTACAGCTACAGCGATTATCTCAGCACGATTGAATCACAGGGTTATCTCTGGCGATCCAGCGGCGACAGCCAGTCACACCGGTTTACGCTCTCACGTGTCCTGTTCCGAAATGGCAACATGAAAACCGCCGCCAGCTTCGGACTTACCCACCGCCTGAACCGTAATTACCTCAACGATGCGCCGCTTGAAAGCAGCACGCGCAGCCTGACCAGCTGGACCGCCGGCATCAATCACAGCCAGAAACTCTGGGGCGGATACGCGACGCTTAACCCTGCCTTCAGCCGCGGTGTACCGTGGTTTGGGGGAGAAAGTGACGAGGGAAAATCGCCTGATGCGCCGCGTGCTGAATTTTCAAAATGGACGCTCTCTTCCAGTTACTACCGCCCGGTGACGCAACGTATCACCTGGCTGACCAGCGCCTACGGGCAGTGGGGCGACGACCGTCTCTATGGCAGCGAACGTCTGACGATTGGCGGCGAAAGCTCGGTTCGCGGTTTCAAAGAACAGTATCTCTCCGGCGATAACGGCGGCTACTGGCGAAATGAACTCGACGCTCAGCTGTTCACGTTACCGGGGCTGGGGCAAATCAGCAGTATCACGGCGCTCGACGGCGGATACCTGCAACACAGCAATCACGATTCGGCCGCGGCCGGCACCTTATGGGGCGCAGCGGTCGGACTTGCCAGTACTAATGCACATTTCTCCAGCCAGTTTACCGTTGGCTGGCCGCTGCGCTATCCGGATTCATTGTCGCCGGACCGCGTCACGGTCTACTACCGTATCGGCTTTGCACTGTAAAGATGAGAAGGAATTCGGGGATGAAAGCGGTGAAAGAACAACCTGTTGCGTTATGGCGTAAGGCGCTGGCGTACGGACTGATGGGCTGGCTGGTCTGGCAGCCGGTGGTGCCCGCATTCGCGGCGGGCGTAACGGTGGCCGAAGGTAACACCCGCACCGATCAGGCCGGGAACGGCGTGCCGGTGGTGAACATTGCCACCCCCAATCAGGCCGGGATTTCGCACAATAAATACACCGAATTTAACGTCGGCCAGCAGGGCCTCATCCTCAACAATGCCACCGGCAAACTCACGCAAACTCAGCTCGGCGGTCTGATCCAAAATAACCCCAATCTTGCCGCAGGTCAGGAAGCAAAGGGCATCATTAACGAAGTGGTGTCATCGAACCCTTCGCAGCTTAATGGCTACATGGAAGTCGCCGGTAAAGCCGCGAACGTCATGGTGGCTAACCCGTACGGGATCACCTGTAACGGCTGCGGATTCCTCAATACCCCCAACGCCTCGTTAACCACGGGCAAACCGGTGCTGGGGGCAGACGGTTCGCTTCAATCCCTCGATGTTACGCAGGGCGCGATCACGGTCGAAGGTCAGGGTCTGGACGCCCGCCAGAGCGACTCGTTTTCGCTGATTTCCCGCGCCGCACAGATTAATGCCGGTTTGTATGCCAAAGACCTGAACGTCACTTTGGGGGCGAATCGTGTGGATGCGCAGGGTAACGCTGCGCCGCTCTCTGGCGCAGGCGTGCCGTCGGTGGCCATCGACACCGGTGCGCTGGGCGGCATGTATGCTAACCGTATCCATCTGGTCTCCAGCGACAAAGGCGTCGGGGTCAATCTGGGTAACCTGAACGCGTCCACCGGCGACATGCAGATTGATACCAGCGGGAAACTGACGCTGAACAATGCGACAGCCACCGGCAAACTGACGGCGAATGCGCAGGAGATTGCGCTGAACGGCGCACAGCAGTCGGGCGGCGATATGGCGCTCAACAGCAAGGGGCAGATGGCGGTGCAGGGCAGTCAGGTGACCAGTGGCGGGAATATGACGCTGGCCGCAGGGCAACTGACGTCAGGCAGCGCGGCGAAGGTCTCCGCCGCCGGTAACGTCAGCGCAGCAGCAGGAAACGCAGGGCAATGGCAGGGCAGCCTGATGGCGGGCAAAGATCTCAGTCTCAGCGCCGGTGACCTGACCAATAACGGGCTGATTGCCGCCAGCGATAACGCGAATCTGACAACACAGCACCTGATCAACAGCGGAACACTACAGGCACAGACGCAGTCGGTTCAGGCGACGACGCTGGACAACAGCGGTGTGATACAGGCGAAAGGGGTACAACAGATTCACGCCAGTTCCCTGAGTACGACTGGCGGTTCGACAATCTCCAGTGCTGGCAATTTATCGCTGGATGCTGACAGTGCAACGATCGCCGGTCTGGTTTCGAGTGACAACCAGCTCACCGGACGCTTTGGACAGTTAGCCACGCTGGCCGGTTCGCAAATCCAATCGGGCACGGATGCGGATGTTCAGGCCAGCGGCGTGACCACGCTGGGCGGTAATCTGCGTGCCGGACGGGATCTGCTGCTGAGCAGCAGCAGCCTGAACTCCGTCAGCGGAGCGCAGGTTTATGCCGTGGGCAATGTTCAGGCTACTGCTGGCAACAACGGCGTGTGGGGCGGCAGCCTGACGGCGGGCGGTAATCTTGGTATGAATGCTGCCGACATGACCAATAACGGTACGCTGGCGGCGGGTGCTGACACGGCGATCACCACACAAAAACTGACCAACCGCGGGCTGATTCAGGCGCAGGGTAAACAAACCCTGATTGCGACCGCGCTCACCAATAACGGTAAATTGCAGTCCGGCGGGACACAGCAAATCGACGCCAGCACCCTTAATAATCAGGGAATGATTGGCTCACTGCAGGGGCTGAATTTCCAGATCGCCGGTCCGATGACTGTGGGTAAAACGGGAAGTTTACTGGCAGGTGACCAGCTGAATATTGACAGCGGACAGCTCACCGCTGACGGCATCCTGACCGGTACTCACGGGCTGACATTGACGACGGGCGCCTTAAAAACAGGCAGCGCAGCGGTGATCACCAGCCAGGGCGATATCGGTTTAACCAGCCATAGCGTTGAAAATGCCGGACTTATTAACGCGGGCGGCAATACAACGCTGACCACGCAAGATCTGAGCAATACCGGGACATTGCAGGCGCAGGGCGATCAGACTTTGCAAAGCGTTTCGCTTGATAACAACGGAACGATTCAGACGAAAGGCACGCATTACATCACGGCGGACCTGTTGAGCAACAACGGCGCTATCGGTGCGGGTAAGACATTACAACTGCAGGCTAAACAGATCCTGAGTCAGGGGGCTGACGGTACAATCGATGCCACCGGCGCACTGGCGATTAACGCTGCACAGGCGCAGATGGCGGGTCATGTCACCGGTCATGAGGACAGTCAGCTGGACTTTGGGTCACTGACGACCGCCGCCAATTCCACGATCTCAGGCCAGGGCAGTCTGTCCCTGAATGCGGGCAGCGCGCAACTCGGCGGCGTGATCTCAGGAGATAACCAGCTGACCGGACATTTTGGTCAACTGATCACCGCCGCCGGTTCGCAAATTCAGTCCGGTTCTGACGCGGATATTCAGGCCAGCGATTACGCCATGCTGGACGGTAATATTCGTGCCGGACAAAACCTGCAACTGGGCAGTGGTTCACTGAACTCCGCCAGCGGTGCGCAGGTTTATGCCACCGGAAATGTACAGATCAGCGCTGGCGATAACGGAATATGGAACGGTGGCCTGACAGCCGGGGGCGATCTGGCACTGAATGCCGCCGGACTGACCAATAACGGGACGTTGGCGGCGTCAGGCAACACGAACTTCGCCACGCAAAAACTTAACAATAACGGCCTGATGCAGGCTCTGGGCAGTCAGACCCTGAATGCCACCGACCTGAGCAATACGGGTAAAATTCAGTCCGGCGGTACGCAAAATATCACGGCTAATTCTCTCGACAGCCAGGGGCTCATCGGGTCGCAAAAAGCACTGGCATTGCAGGTTGCAGACCAGCTGACGGTCGGTGAACAGGGTTCTTTGTTTGCCGGTGACCAGTTGACTCTTGGCGGCGGTCAGATGACCGTGAACGGCGCGCTGACCGGTAAAAGCGGTCTTTCCGTCGGTGCAGATTCCCTGAGCGCCGGACAAAATGCGCTGATCACCAGCCTGGGTGATATTCAGCTCGCCGCCGGGCAGCAGTCGCTTAACGGCCAGATTTCAACGGCAGGCAATGTAGATCTTAACGCCACGGATCTTTCCGTCGGCGCATCGGGCAGTATCCACAGCGACAAAGATGTATCTCTGACGGCAGGCCACGCTTCCACGATCGCCGGTGCGCTGGACGGGAACACGCTGGAGGCCAGCGGCGGCGCATTGCAGGTTACCGGCAGCGGTTCGCTGGTGTCGGTCAGTGATATGCAGTTATCCGCGCAGCAGCAACAGCTCGACGGCGTCACCAGTGCGGGCAACAATCTCTCAATAACCGCTGACCAGCTCAACGCCGCGCAGGGCGGTAAAACGTCCGCGCAGAACGACATCATTTCGAATATAGCACATGGCGGTCAGTGGTCGGGCAGCCTGATTGCCGGCCGTGACCTGAACTTCACCTCGGGGGATTTCAGCAACGCAGGCACACTCGCCGCCAACCGTAACGGGCAGTTCAGCTTCGGCACGCTGACCAACAACGGCCTTTTACAGTCACTGGGCACGCAGCAGCTTAACGGCGACACCTTCAACAACAACGGCACGGCGCAGTCCGGCGGTGACCAGACCTTTACCCTGAATCAGCTCAATAATCAGGGGCTGACCGGGACAAATGGCGATCTGACGCTGAATGTCCGTGACGGTGTCGTGAACGGGGACTCCGGCACATTGCTGGCCGACGGCAAACTGACGTTAAAAGCTGCACAGGCGGATCTGGGTGGCACGCTCACCGGTACGCAGGGCGCAGATCTCACGGCGGATACACTGACCAGCCATGCGGGTTCGGTGCAAACCAGTCAGGGCAATGTCAATCTCAGTGCGGGCACCGCCAGCCTGAACGGTTTCCTTTCTGCCGACGGCAGCATGGCGCTGAACACGCAACACCTGACCACGGGGAACGGCTCGCAAACGCAGGGCAAAAACGCACTGGGGATCAGTGCGTCTGAAGGCGCTGAGTTGGGCGGCAAACTGGTGACCCCGGGCGCGCTGACGATCCGGGCCGGAACCTTATCCAATACCGCCACACTCGGCGCTGATCATGTCGATGTCAGCGCGACGACGCTGACGAACAGCGGCGCGATCACGGCGGACGACAGCCTGCATCTTAATGCCGGAACCCTGCATCAGCAGGGCAGCCTGAGCGCGCAGAACCTGATGAACCTCGAAGGCAATACGCTGGACAATCAGGGCAGTATTTCCGCGGGCGATCTGGGTATTCATGCCAAAACCAGCCTGACCAACCAGAGCAACGGGGTGATCTCGGCGGGCAATGGCCTGACCGTAGATGCACCGACATTCATTAACAACGGTACGCTGGCGGCGAAAACCGTTGGCGTGAATGCCAGCGGTATCAGCAACACCGGTCTGGTGCAGGGAAACGGGGGTACCACGCTGACGGCCAGCACGCTCAATAACGGCGCGCAGGGACAGGTGATTTCAGGCGGCACGCTCACTGTGAATGCTGCCGGGACACAAAATCAGGGCCGGTTGCAAGGCAGCCAGCTGAACCTGACCGGTAATACTCTGAACAACGGCGGGACGGCGCTGGGCACGAATGGCCTGAAAGCGCAGATGCAGGGCGATCTGACGAATACAGGTAGCCTGCTTTCCTCCGGCGATGCCACGGTGAACGCCGCGACGCTGGAAAACAACGGTCAGCTGCTCAGCGATAAAAACGCGACAGTTACCGCTTCTCATATCACCAATCAGGGACAAATTCAGGGCGATACGCTCGCCGTGACCGCCGGTTCGGCCGATAACAGCGGCAACCTGATTGGCCTGAAAAGCCTGACGGCACAACTTCAGCAAGATCTCACCAATGCCACGTCCGGCAAAATGCTGACGCAGGGCGCGCTCACTGTCACGGCCGGACACGTCACCAATAACGGCAGCTGGCAGGCCGGTAGCGCGGATTTACACGCCAGCCAGTTAGATCTCAACGGTGCCATCCAGACCGCAACAAAAGCCAGTCTCATTCTGACCGGCGCGCTGAATACGCAGGCGCAGGGGAAAATTGTCTCCACCGGGCTCGCTGTCTTGCAGGCCGCCAGCCTCAATAATCAGGGGAACTGGTCGGCGGATAATCTCAGCCTGACAGGCGGATCGCTCACCAGCAACGGCGGGATCAGCGGCGTCAGCGCACTGGCGACCACGCTCAGCGGTCAGCTACAGATTCAGCAGGGCGGAACATTACTCAGCGGCGGCACAAGTACGCTGAACGCAGGGAACATCACTAACAGCGGTAATATTCAGGCCGGGAATCTGGCGCTGACGACCGGCAGCATTTCGAACGGCGGACAGCTACAGGGCCAGCAAAGCCTGCAGGGCACGGTACAAAACGGCATCACTAACCTCAGCGGCGGCACGCTGCGCAGCCAGGGGACGTTGGATTTAGGCGCGCAGTCGCTGCTCAATCAGGGGCAGTTGCAGGGCGATGGCGCCAGCCATCTCACGCTTTCCGATAACCTGAATAATCAGGGCACCTTGCTGACCGGCGGCCGCCTGACGGTGTCTGCCCCCACGCTGACGAATACGGGTCTTTTGCAGGCGCAGGGGCTGACGATGACCGGCGGAACGCTGAACAACAGCGGCACGCTGACCGGGCAGGGCGACAGTACGGTAAACGTGTCGCAGGTGACCAATCAGGGGCAACTTCAGGGTGACCGTTTGCAACTGACCGGGAACGCCTTGCACAACACCGGCACCGTTCTGGGCAGCCAGACGCTGGGGCTTAACGTACAGAACGCCGACAATCAGGCGGGCGGTAAACTTTACAGCGCCGGCAATCTGACGCTGGTGACACCGTCACTTAACCAGTCCGGCAGCCTGCTGGCACTGGGTGATATGACGCTGCAACTCGGGTCGGGATTCACCCAGACCGGAACGCTGGCGGCGGGGCAAAACCTGAATCTGAGCACGCAGGGCGATCTGAGCGTACTCGGCACCTTGCAGGGAAACGGTATTCAGCTCAGCTCTGCGGGTAACTTCGTCAACAACGGCCAGCTGCGCGGAGGCAGCGGTACGGTGGGCGTGGATGCGAACAACATCACGCTCAATGGCAGCGGCAGCGTGCAGTCCGGCGGTGATATCCGCCTCGCCAGCCGCGGCGTGCTGAACAACAGCGGTTTTGTCGGTGGCGCAGGCAACGTCGTGATGTCCGCAGCGGGTCAGCTGGCCAACAGTGCGCTGCTGTATGCCGGTAACAACATGCAGTTGCTGGCCGACAGTATCCATAACAACTATGGCGATATTCTGGCGGGCAACAGCCTGTGGATGCAGCGGGATGCAGCGGGTAATGCCAACAGTGAAGTGGTCAATACCTCGGGGGATATTGAAACCACCAACGGCGATATCACCATCAATACCGGGCACCTGCTGAACCAGCGTGATGGGCTGAGTGTTTCCACATCCTCTCAGACACCAGTAGACGGCCCTAAATGGTTAGGACAAAGCTCCGTAACTCTTAAATTAGGTGATCTAGACGTAAGCGATCTCGGTTATTACACCAAATCAGTCAGAACTGGCGGAAGTATGGGCCAGGGGAACGGGTCAGTTGACGACCATTATTACCTTGCACCAAAAGCGACAGCTGTTGAGAAGAGATATTTGGTGGCTTCCACAACGGTGACTGCAAGCTCAAACGGTGGGGCGGGACGTATTGCTTCAAACGGCAATTTAAATGTTTCTGCAAATAAGCTGGATAATATTTCCAGTAATGTTTTAGCTGGGGGAAATATCTCCCTGTCAGGAAGTTCTCTAAATAACCAGTCTTATGAAAATGGTGTTCAAAATGAGTATCTGACTTATAAATATACTGGGAATACAGCTACTCAAAGTTTTAGTAAAAACCATGGTCTGGATTATTTTGATCCTGACTGTGGCAACTGTTATTACGTGGATGCTGATACAAATACTGAAGTTACCTATAACTTAGCTAATGGCCCGACTTACGAAACTCTCAGCACCGGCGAAGGCCTCCGCTCTGTCATTCAGGCGGGTGGCGCGGTCAACGCCAGTTTCAGCAACAACATCAGCAACACCACCATGACCGCCAATACGGGTGGTTTATCACACGCCATCAGCGCACCGGGAATAAGCGGCACATCAGGCCTGCAACAGGTCGGTGGCGTGCAAAGTCAGCAACTGGCGGCGGGTAAAAACCTGACTGTCGGATCTGTGCAATGGACTGATTCCGTCAGCAATGCTTTGCAGCAAATCGGCAACCGGGGCGCAGCGCTGGCCGATTACCCGTTGCCGACCGGCAATAATGGCCTGTTTGTGGCGAGTCAGGATCCGTCCAGCCCGTACCTGATCACCACAAATCCGCAACTTGGCAGCATTGGCAAAACAGATCCCTCGCTGTTTAACGGCCTGAATGACTATCTTTCACGCCCGACATCCCCGGTTTCAGTGGTTAATCAGCAGAGCGTTCAAAGCAGCGGTGGGTTGAGTTTTGTTTCTGCGGGCTCACCAGGTTCACTGCCAGCCTTGTCTTCTTCATCCACACTGGGGTTCGCGCAGACCTCAGCGACCGGGGCCACATTTGTCACTGCCGCAGGTTCCGTCCCAGCGCAGGGCACGGTGGTGACTCGCGTCGTTCAGCCGGGCACGCCCTCCAGTCCGCGCATTGAAACCGCGCCGGTCTATACCGACGAAAGCAAATTCATCGGCTCGGCCTACTTTATGAATCGGCTGAACCTGACGCCGGATTACGACTACAAATTCCTCGGCGATGCGGCATTTGATACCCGCTACGTCAGCAATGCGGTTCTCAGCCAGACCGGTAACCGTTACGTCGGCGGTACCGGTTCTGACCTGGCGCAGATGCAGTATCTGATCGACAACGCGGCTGAGCAGCAGGCCGGGCTGGGCCTGCAACTGGGCGTCAGTTTGTCGCCGGAACAGGTCGCGGCGCTGACCAAAAGTATCGTCTGGTGGGAGAAAACCACCGTCAACGGCCAGACCGTTCTTGCCCCAAAACTGTATCTCTCAGCAAATGACACGAATGCCGTCACCGGCAGCGTGATTTCCGGGAATACCGTCAATCTCGACGCGGGTCATATCGTCAACGCCGGCAGTACGCTGCAGGCGCAAACGCAGCTGGCGGCGAAAAGCAACAGCTCACTGGATAACCTGAACGCGGGGCTGATTACATCCAACGGCAGCCTGCAGCTGAGCGCGCTGGGGGATATCAATAACATCGGTTCCTCGATTGCCGGACAAACTGTCGCACTGGCTTCGGTCAGCGGCGACATCAATAACGTCACGCAGGCACAGCAGTGGAATGCTGCGCCGACCGCCAGCAAAAGCAAAACGTCGCAGCTGACGTTCAGTGATACCCAGACCGGTGATGTCGCCGGCATTTCGGCCACCGGCGGGCTTGCGCTGACGGCCGGTAACAGCATCAACAACACCGGAGCAAAACTTAGCGCGGGCAGCGAGTTGCAGCTGGTCGCGCTCAACGATATCAACATCACCGGCAATGCGCTGAGCACCAGCAAATCGACGGCGAAAACGAGCGCGCAGACCACTGGCAGCCAGGCCAGTGAAGTCAGCGCGGGCGGTAATCTGCAGGCCAGCGCCGGTAACAACCTGACGGTTGCAGGCAGTGCCGTAACAGCCAAAGGCGACGCCACGCTGGCGGCGGTGAATGACATCAATCTCGACGCGATGGACAAAAGCAGCCATCAGACCAGCGGTAAAAACCGGACCGATGATAACAACGCCACACGCACGGTCGTGAGCAGCGGCGGTGACCTGACGCTCAGCGCAGGCCGGGATCTGAACTCGCAGGCGGCGCAACTGACCGCCGACCTTAACGCCTCACTCAGCGCGGGTCGCGACGTCAACCTGAACGCCCAGCAGACCAGCACCTACAGCGAAACCCACGGCAATAAAAGCGTGAGTATCCGTGAAAATGTCGGGCAGGAAGGGACGGCGGTTTCCAGCGGCGGGAGTACGACCATTTCCGCCGGACGTGACATTACGACACAAGCTGCGCAAGTCCAGGCCACCGGTGACCTGGCCCTGAACGCCGGGCGTGACGTCAATATCACCACCGCACAGGAAAGTGAATACAGCTACGACGAAAAGACCAAAACCAAGAAACATCTCTTCTCCAGCACCACCACGCACACCGTCAAAGAGGACTATTCCACCACGGAAAAAGCCTCGCAGCTCAGTGGCGACAAGGTATCCATTGTTGCCGGGCAGGACCTGACGGTTAAAGGCTCATCGGTGGTCGGTGACGGGGATGTGACGCTGAAGGCGGGGAAAGACCTGAATATCGCAGCCGCTACAGAGGAGCAATCCAGTTATCGCCTGAGTGAGAGCAAAACCAGCGGGATGTTCAGCGGCGGGGGCTTTGGTGTGACGTTCGGCAGTAAATCGTCCCGCCAGCAAATCAATCAGGACGGCACGACGCAAAGTCAAAGCAGCAGTGCGGTCGGCAGCACCGGCGGCAACGTGAACATGATCGCCGGTGAGAAAGCACATATCGGTGGCTCGGACGTTATCGCTAAAAATGACGTCAACATCGTCGGCGGCTCGGTCACGATTGACCCGGGCAACGACATGCTGACCCGCAAACAAATATATGAACAGAAGCAAAGCGGCGTGACGTTGTCGTTATCGAGCCCGGTGACGGATGCTTTGCTAACTATTGGTAAAGATATCAGCCAGTCGGGTGACTCCGGCGATAACCGGTTAAAAGCGTTGTATGGAATGGCTGCCGTACAAGACGGGTGGGCTGCCGCACAGGATGACAAGGTCGCCAGTCAGCTCACCGCGTTAAAAAATGGGGATGTCAGTGCCAGTGTGACTCTCCAGGTAAATATCGGGGCCAGTAAAAGCAAGAACACGTCCGAGCAGGTGAGTAACCAGGTCAGCGGTAGCACCGTCAGCGGCGGACGTAACGTGGCGATTGTCGCAACCGGTGCCAACGGGCAGGCCGGGGATGTCAGTATCACCGGCAGTGGCGTGACGGGGAATAAGGTCACGCTGGCCGCGCAGAATGATTTACTGCTCCAGGCTGCCAGCAATAACAGCAAGCAAACCGGCAGCAACAGCGCCAGTGGCTGGAGTGCCGGTGCACATATTTCATTCGGTCAGGAAACCGGTATCGGTGTGCAGGCCAGCGGTTATATGGCGAAAGGCTCGGAAAAAGGCAATACCACAGATTATGTCAATACGCGTATCAACGGGCAGGAGGCAGTCACCCTCAGCAGCGGCAACGACACGACGGTGAGTGGTGCGCAGGTGATGGGCGACAAAATCACCGCCGATGTCGGGCGAAATCTGACCATTAGCAGCCTGCAGGATATTGATGACTACTCCAGCAAACAACAGAGCGTCAGCGGAGGTTTCAGCTTTACCTTCGGCACCATGAATGGTTCGGCCTCCCTGAGCATGAGTAAGTCTAAAACTCAAAGCGAATATGCCAGCGTGGGTGATCAGAGCGGGCTGTTTGCGGGTAATCAGGGGTATGACATCTACGTCGGTGACCATACGCAGCTGAACGGCGCGGTGATTGCCTCGACGGCGGATGCGGTGAGTAACAGCCTCAATACCGGCACGCTGGGCTGGGAGGATATTCAGAACAAAGCGGACTACAAAGCCAGCAGTGTGGGTCTAACGGCCAGCGCTGCAACGAATAAAATTACGAATAGTGACGGTTCGACTAAGCAGATATACGGTATAACGCCCCCTGTTGCATTACCGGCTATCACATCTGGAAGTAGCTCTGGCACGACGCAGTCAGCTGTCGCTACAGGAACAATTACTGTTAGGGACAGCATCCATCAGACGCAGGATGTAAGCACCCTGAACCGCAATACTGATGATGCAAATAATCATATTGATAAAATTTTTGACCCTCAGACCTTTGCACGACAACAAGAACTTGAGGCAGTGTTTGGCCGGGTCGCGAATCAGGCCGCTGGTGACTTAGGTAATGCTATGGGGTGGGCCGAAGGTAGTCCGGAGAAAATGGCAATCCATGCGGCCATTGGTGCAATGCAGTCAAGTCTGGGAAGTGGGAGTGCGTTAGCTGGCGGATTGACAGGATTGAGCAGTGAGGCAGTTGCTACGGGTGTAGATAATTACCTCAAAAATCACACAACGCTGACGACCTCAGAGAGGGGAGCAATAACGCAATGGGCGGCATTAATCAGTGGTACAGCCATCGGGGGGGTTGTCGGAGGAACCAATGGCGCGTCGGATGGGGCGAACGTTTCTTACAGTTCAGTAACTTATAACTATCTTACGCATGATGAAGTTGCACGCCGGAATTTGATTCAAACCCAACTGTCCAGTACCACACTGAGTGCAGACGAAAGGGCGGACCTTGAACAACAGTTGTCGGATATCAATGAGTTAGATATTTCCCGAGATTTGGCGATTTTAGATGCGTGTTCCCAAGGGAATAAGAACAGTTCGGCGTGTTCTTCGCTACTGCAACCGGCCTGGGATGCCATGACTGGCTGGAATAGCGGACCAAACTGGATGGGCACTTACAATAGTATTTTCCCAAATGACGCACAGAATATGGCGAATATTCTGCAGGGTCTGGATCCTGCAAGTGTCATGCGCGATAGCGCGATCACGGCTTCTATGAATACGTATAACGCGGCACATCCAACTAATCAGAAGAATTGGGGGCAGGTTGCCAATAGCTATGATATCGCAATGGCGTTGCAGTCGGTCGGCAGTGTTGTGGGGGGGCTGATAGGCAGCGGCGGGGTTAATGAAGGTTTGAAGTCCAATGTATCAGGCAGTAGTTACGCTGATATCATAAATAAGAATATTGCAGACAGTCAGGCGGCAAGGGCTTCTTCAAACTTTAGCAAGTACTTGGCTGCTGAGCAGCAGGTTCTTGAAACACTATCTTCTCGCAATGTACCTGATATGTCATTACAAGATATTCAGGCATCACTGACAGCTCAAATTGCAGATTTACGGGCTACTCTACCCGGAAACGCTAAAAATGGTGGAAATATGGGGGTTGCTGAGATTAATATCCCTGGCATGCCAAATATCATGGCTGCATCTAGCCGAATCAATGAACCAACGCCAGAACAACAAACTTTGGGTTTTGTCGGTCTTATACCCGAGACATTTGAGAGTTCCACAGTCCCTACATCAGGAAAGAATCCGTATCCGTTGCTAAGAAATGTCGATTCTGAAGCGAAAATCTTAAATAATCTTGCGAATATGCTTGGGGATAATACAACAGTGAGTGGTACCATAAATCTTCTGACAGAGAGGGCACCTTGTGCAAGTTGTTCTAATGTTATTGAACAATTTCAACTTAAATATCCTAATATTAAAGTAAATATTTTGGATGGTGGCGGTGTTATTAATCCTGCTAAAAAATAGGTTATAATATGCTTAATGAAGAAAGAGTAACATATAACACACTGAAAGATTGGGCTTTGGAGTCCTACTTCGATTATAGCAGAGACTTGGCACTCAAGCGTGGAACGACGCATGAAGAAATTATTGGCTATGTCTCTTACACGTTTGAAGATGGTTTTGAACGGCTTATTGAAAATCTTATGTGGCAAGTTATCCTTTTAGTGATTTCCGGAGGGTGGTACCCTGAGAGAAACAAAGTTATGCGGGCTGAAATAATAAATATTCTTTCTACAAACAGTCTTGAGGATATGTTGATAAATGTTCCATCTGATGAACGAAAACTTTTTTTGCATGATCTGAAAATTCTTGAGTTTATCTAATTTTTAATGGTTAATAATTATTAAAAGTTTTGTAAGCAAGCGTTTTAAGTCATGGGCTTTATATTTATTCAGTAAGTTATTTTTTCATAAAGACGGGTGGCCTATAATTTACCAGATGGACGAGCAGCAAGTTGGAGTATTAGCGGCAACTTTATCGAATTTAGGGGCATGAAAAACAAATGAATGACTGTCTTGTATTTGAAAAAGTGGGTGATATTAATACTGAGTACCCATATTTAAATGTCTACATCTATGGGTGCAGCGATCCTTTTATGGAAATATCTATTTCGCATGAGAAAAATATACTATTCACATTATTTTTAGCGACAGATAACATTGTTCTGAGTAGTGAGCAATGGATTGAAATAAAATGCAAGTCTGATTTGTTTTTAAAGAAGACTCTGGCTGATGAGGAGTTTGGAACATACTAATAGTACCAATCACTGATTTTAGATCAATAGATTTTATGTATCCCCCACAGATGGCGGTATTGCTGGAGCAGGATCAGGATTTCCATTAACTTCAGTTTCAGTAAATGGTGGAATCATTACAAGACTGTGATTGATTGGTGAGTGATATGATTAAATGCAATAGTGAAAATAAGACTGATGATATCTCAAGGATTATTTGTTTTGGATGGAAATATACCCATACAAGTATTTTGAAAACGTTCCGATAAATATTTCCGATAATGAAGTTGGAACTTATGGCTATTAAATTCATGCGACTCAGTTGATTATAAAAAATATGTGCTTTTTCAAATTTGGTCGATGTGTACTCATGCTATAAAAACGACTCATTATTCCTGCCATGGCAATAGATTTTGCTAAACAATGCAAAAGACGAGAAAAGGATGACCTTCTAATCGTAAAACCAGGTGCTCTCAGAGGCGTTGCTTCTTAGCATAAACTCAGTCATATCTATCTTGACGGATTTTAGTATTCTGTATTTGTCAGAGAATCTTACGTTCCATTTGCTTGCAGAAGATGTATTTTTGAAAGCGGCCAATCCTTATGTAATTCGAAAGATTTATGCAGGCTGCTTTTGAATTGAAAAAGCCGTCAGCCGCTTTCAGAAAGCTTGCTGAATGAGTGTTTCGAGACCGAAAGGCTCGAAGACCGAAATGAAGGTACCGCGCAGCGGCAAGTTTTCGCGGCAATAGCAAGGGGTGCTGAAACATAACCAGCGAGCGGCAGCGCGTGTTGAAAAAGCGTGGGGAAATCCAAAAGGGGAAACGCTTTTCCCCTTTTGGTCGGTTTCGGCGCGAGCCGCTGAGCGATCACCGCAATTAAAAAACCGAAATTTACGCCAGGCTGCCGTTCCAAAGTTGTTTGGTTGCAACCCAAGGTCTTGACTTGAGTTAAGAGCTCACCGTCCCGGTTATACCCGATACGGCGAGTCTCTATGAGCCAAAATCAGAAGCTATAACTCGCTGTCACCGACACATTCCTCGGTTCGCCGTACACCACGTACTGGCTGACACTCGTGTCGTATTCTTTGTCGAACAGGTTGTTCACGTTGGCCTGAACCGCCAGTTGCTTCGTGACCTGATAACGGCTGAAGAGATTAACCACGGTATAGCTGCCTTGCTCGGCGTAACGCGTGCCGTTGCCGCTTGGGCCTGGCTCATCCTGCCAGACGTGGGTCTGCCAGTTCGCGCCGCCGCCGACGGTCAGATCCTGCAACATCGGCAGGCGATAGCTGGTGAACAGTTTCAGCTGCGTGCGCGGCAGTTGCGGGTTAACCGCATCGCTGTTTTCGTCTTCGGCAATGTAACGGGTGCCACCGAACGTCATCTGCCAGTTGTCGGTCAGCGCGCCATTCAGTTCAAATTCAATCCCGCGGCTCACCGTGCCGTTTTTGCCTTCGTACGCCGTATCGGTCGAGCCTTCGATGGTGCGGCCGATACTTTGCGCGACGTTATCCAGCTCCGCGCGGAACACAGCAACGGAAGCGGTCAGGCGGCTGTTGAACCAGTCGGATTTCACGCCCGCTTCGTAGTTTTTACCGATAACCGGCGACAGATACGCGCCGTTGATATCGCGGTAAGTCTGCGGCTGGAATACCGACGTGTAGCTGGCGTAGGTTGACCAGGTATCGTTGATGTCGAACACCAGACCGGCGTACGGCGTGATGTTGTTCTTCTCAATCTGAGCCGTCAGGGTGTCAGAATTCCAGTTGGTGTAACGCGCGCCGACAATCAGATGCAGCGGATCGGCCAGCGAAATACGCGTGGCGACGTACGCTGATTTCTGGCGGATAACGTCCCGCTCAGCCAGAGAGCGCGGGCCCCAGTCAGTTTCCGGGAACTGGCTGTTGTAATCGTTAAAGTTGCCCAGCTCTTCGGTCGAAATATTGGCGAATGCGCTGTAATAGGTATTTTGTTGCTTCGAATAACTCACGCCGGTCATCAGTTCATGCTGACGGCCAAATAGTTCGTACGGGCCGCTGGCAAAAGCGTCCACGCCATCGACTTTACGTTTACCGGTGTTGTAGCCGGTTCCCGCGACGACCGGATAACCGGCATAAGCGGATTCGCCCACGCCGGTGGTTTTATCGAATGTTCCGTCGATGTACATCATTTTGCTGTCGATAAGGGATTCGGTATGCGTGCCATTCAGCGTCGCCTGCCAGCCGTTATCGAAGGACTGTTTCAGGGTGGTGAAAAGTTTGGTGGTCTCTTTATTGCTGTAAGCCCAGTCCGGCGCGGAGTTAAAGCCACGGCGGTAATCGGTTTTGCTGCCGTCGAGATACCAGCGCGGCATGCCGCCCCAGGTCGGGCTGTCGGTGTTGGTTTGCTGGAATTCGTAGCCCGCGGAAAGCAGGGTGGAATCGGTCAGGTCGGCATCTACCGTGGCGTAGACGAATTTTTTGGTCGCGCCGTAACGCTCAACGTAGCTGTTCTGATCCTGATATCCGGTGATCAGGCGGCCACGTACGCTGCCGGATTCGTTCAGCGGGGTGGATAAATCTGCCACGTAACGCTGTTTGTTCCAGCTGCCGTAAGTTGCGGAAACATTGCCGGTGAATTCTTTGCTGTCGGCGTGTTTACGTACCTGATTGACGGAGGCGGACGGGTTGCCCGGACCGGTCATCAGGCCGGTTGCGCCGCGCACCACTTCGATGCGTTCGAACAGTGCGGTGTCGGATTGGGAATCGCCCAGATCCCAGCGCGGGTCGAAGGTGGTCGGAATGCCATCGACCATGTAGTTATCGATTAAAAAGCCACGTGCGTAATAGGTGCGACGGTCAAGATCCGAGACGCTTTCCTGAATGCCGGTGGTGTTTTTCAGGACATCACCCAGCGTTTGCAGCTGCTGATCCTGCATACGTTGTTTGCTGATGATGCTGACGGACTGCGGAATGTCGCGCGTGGTCAGCGCCATTTTGGTACCCGCGGTGGTGACCGGTACGCTGTAATCGGTGGCGGCAGTGTCGGTAGCCGCGACGTTATTCTGGCCGGTCACGACGACCGTATCGTCGGTTTTATTCGCCGCAGTTTCGGCAGCATTAGCAGAATGTATAGAAGACGAAATAAAAACAGCAATAACAGAAAGTGAAAGTTTCTGTCCTAAATTATTATTCCTGCCACGGATTGATTTAACTGACTTTTTCCCTGAAACGGATACCATTTATTAATCTCCGAAATATTATTTTATATTTTATTAGCCACAACTTTTAGATATTTATAACGCTTTAAAAGGGTGAACAAGACCCGCCGGGATCCCCCGAAAAAGAGGGCCGGAATGGTGGAGTGCTAACTCAGTTAATAAAGCGAATGAGAATAATACGCATTGGGTTTGGCGGTGTAAATAAATATTACCATTCTGTAATAGTGAGTTTTCTTTTCTCTTTTTTAGCCATTAAGAAATCTAGACATCTAAACGTTCGTTTTGTAGAGTGTCATTCACCTGCTGAATTACTGCTTGATTCAGTTAGAAAATTTCGAGGCGACGACACAATGATCAGTAACATTAAAATTCTCGATGGCGGAATGGGCCGTGAACTGGCCCGGATGGGCGCGCCGTTCCGTCAGCCGGAATGGTCGGCGCTGGCGCTGATCCAGGCACCGGAGTTTGTGCGTAAAGCGCATGACGCTTTTATTGCAGCCGGTTCCGACGTGATCACCACCAACAGCTACGCCGTCGTCCCTTTCCATGTGGGCGAAACCGTCTTTGCGGAGCAGGGCGCGGCGCTGATTGCGCTGTCCGGAAAACTGGCGCGCGAAGCCGCTGATGCGGCAAAAACGCCGGTGAAAGTGGCGGGTTCCCTGCCGCCGGTTCTGGGCTCTTATCGCCCGGATCTCTTCGAACCGGTTGCGGCGAAAAAACTGCTGACAGTGCTGGTGGAAAATCTCAAAGACACCGTGGATTACTGGCTGGCCGAAACGCAAAGTTCAGTCGCCGAGGTCGAAGCGGTGCGCGAAGTGCTGACAGACGTGCTGGGCGATGACCCGCGTCCGCTGTGGTTCTCGTTCACCTTGCAGGATCAGCTCAACGATGACGGCCACGCGCTGTTGCGCTCCGGTGAATCCATTGAACAGGCGGTTGACGCCGCGCAGCGTTTATCCGCCAGCGCGATTTTGTTCAACTGTAGCCGTCCGGAAGTGATGGCCGCCGCCGTTCGTGCGGCACGCGCCGCAAGCACCTCTCTTGATATCGGCGTTTATGCCAACGCTTTTGAGCCGGCGGATAACAAACGCGGCGCGAACGAAGGGTTAAGCAAAATGCGTCAGGACACCGATCCTGCCGGATATCTGCAATTTGCCGAAGACTGGGTAGCGCAGGGCGCAACGATGGTTGGCGGCTGCTGCGGTATCGGGCCGGAACATATCGCGGCATTGAAAAACGCATTCAGCCAATAAAATCAAAAACATTTCAGCCGCACGGCGGACTGAATTTTGGGGCGTGATCGCCTCAGTGACAGGGGAAAAACATGATTGATCGTCGTTCGTTTATTAAAAGTGCGGGGGCACTTTCCATCGCAGCCGCCACGCATTCATTGTGGCTGGGCAAGGCATTTGCCGCCGATGCGGAGAAGCCGAAAAAAGGCGGGCATCTGGTGGTGGGCGTGGATAACGCGTCCAGCACCGACCGTCTGGATCCGGCATTCTGGTTCGAAACCTACATGTATTTCGTCGGCTCTCAGGTCTTCAATAACCTGGTGGAAATCGACGAAAGCGCCGGACTTGCGCCCTCGCTGGCGGAATCCTGGTCATCTGCCGATGGCAGTAAAACCTGGGTGCTGAAAATCCGTCAGGGCGTGCAGTTCCACGATGGCCGTTCGCTGGGCGCGAAAGACGTGGTGTATTCCCTCAATCACCACCGCGGCGAGAAATCCACGTCGCCGGTAAAAGGTTATCTGGACACCGTCAGTTCCATTGAAGCGACCGGTGAACACGAAGTGACGATCAAACTGACCGCCGCCGATGTGGAATTTGTCTGGCTGCTGAGCGCGGTGCATTTTGCTATCACCGCCGAAAATGAAAACTTCGACAAAGGCATCGGCACAGGCGCGTTCATTCTGGAGAAATTCCAGCCGGGCGTTACCACGCTGACCAAACGCAATCCGAATTACTGGAACAGCGAACGCGGGCATGTTGACTCCGTCGAAACGCTGGCGATGAACGATTCCACGGCGCGCGTGGCGGCGCTGGTCAGCGGCTCTGCGCACCTGATTAACCGCGTGAATCCGCGCATTGTCAGCCGTATCGAGCGTATGCCGAACCTGAAACTGGTGCGTGCGAAAGACAGCATGATTTACACCTTCCCGGGGCTGTCGAATCTGGCGCCGTTTGATAACGTCGATGGCCGTCTGGCGCTGAAATACGCCATCGACCGTCAGCAGATTATCGACACCGTTTTGGGCGGATACGGCACCGTTGCCAACGATAATCCCATTTTCCCGTCGAACCGTTACTTTGCGAAAGACATTCCGCAGCGTCCGTATGACCCGGAAAAAGCGCAGTTCCACTGGAAGAAATCCGGGTTCAGCGGCCCGCTGACGCTTAACGTGGCCGACGCCGGTTTCCCGGGCGCGGTCGATGCCGGTCAGCTTTATCAGCAGTCTGCGGCGAAAGCCGGGATCAACCTCAACGTGGTGCGTGTGCCGGATGACGCGTTCTGGAATGATATCTGGCAGAAAAAAGCGTTTGTGTCGTCTAACTGGGCGAACCGTCCGACCGCCGATGCGCTGCTATCTCTGGTGTTTACCAGCCAGTCGTCGTGGAATGAATCGGCCTGGCACGTTCCGGCCTTCGATGCGATGGTGAAAGCCGCGCGCGGTGAGCCGGATGAAGCGCGCCGTAAGCAGATTTACCACGATATTCAGGTGATGCTGGTCGATCAGGGTAGCGAAGTCATTCCGCTTTACGCCGACGCGCTTGATGGCTGCTCATCCAAAATCAAAGGATTCACCTCCGTGCCGGGAATGCCGCTGAGCGGTAACCGCGCGGCAGAGAAAATCTGGATCGAAAGCTGAGCCGGGTAAAAGAATAATGTCAGAGCTTCCTTCTGTAAAAACAACACAACGGCCTGCGGGCCGTTTTTCGCTGAACCGTGTTTCACAAAACGGCTCGCTTTTGCGCATGGTGCTGGTGCGTTTGTTTTATGGCGTGCTGGTGGTGCTGGCGGTTTCCGTGCTGATTTTTGCCGGTGTGCAATTGCTGCCGGGCAACGCGGCCACCGCCATTCTCGGCCAGAGCACGACGCCGGACGCCATCCGCGAGCTTAACTTGCAACTCGGGCTGGATAAACCGGCGGCGAGCCGCTATCTGAGCTGGCTGTTCGGCGTACTGCACGGCGATTTCGGTACCAGTTTTTCCACCCGAGAAGCCATCAGCGGCCCGCTGTTTACGCGGCTTGGTAATACGCTGTTTCTGGCGGGATGCACCGCCGCCATCGCGGTTCCGCTGGCGCTAATCATCGGGTTTATTTCCGTGCGTTATCATGGCAGCGTTATTGATACTTTCCTCAATGCCATCACCCGCGCCACCGTTGCGCTGCCGGAATTTTTCTCCGGTTATCTGCTGATCCTGATTTTCGCCATCACGCTGGCATGGGCACCGAGCAACAGCAGTATTTCGCCGGACATGCCGCTGGGCGCCAAACTTTCTGCAATCTCACTGCCGTGCGCCACGCTGGTGCTGGCGATCCTCGGGCACATGAGCAACATGACCCGCGCCGCGCTGATTGCCGCGCAAAGCTCCGCCTATGTGGATACCGCGCTGCTGAAAGGGCTGTCGCCGTCGCGCATTTTGTGGCGTCACGTTCTGCCCAACGCCATCGGCCCGATTATCAACGTCGTGGCGATCAATCTGGCGTATCTGATGGTCGGTGTGGTGATTGTCGAGAACGTCTTTGTGTATCCGGGGCTGGGGCAATACATGGTCGACAGCATCAGCAAACGCGACATTCCGGTGATGCAGGATTGCGCGCTGTTGCTGGCCGGGATTTATATCCTGCTGAATTTGCTGGCAGACGTGATGGCGCTGGTCGCCAATCCGCGTTTACGCCATAACCGCTAAATTTTAGGAATTGCTGCAATGCCTGCCTTAAAACCTGCCTCGATTCTTGGCCTGCTGGTGCTGAGTCTCTTTGTTCTTATCGCGATTTTTGCGCCGTGGCTGGCGCCGCACGCACCGGATCAGACACTGGGCATGTCGTGGGATCTGCCGGGGCCCAATGCGCTGCTCGGCACCGACAATCTCGGGCGTGACCTGCTTTCGCGCCTCATCTGGGGTACCCGGGTTTCGCTGGGCGTTACCGCGCTGGCGGCGCTGGTGGCCTTTTCGGTCGGCTGCACGCTGGGCTTTATCGCCGGATTACGCGGCGGCTGGGTGGATCAGGTGATTTCCCGCTGCAACGACATCGTGATGGCGATCCCGACGCTGATTCTGGCGCTGATCGTGCTGGCCGTCTTGCCGAAAACCTTGCTGACCCTGACGCTGGTTCTCGGGCTGCTCGAATCCACCCGCGTGCTGCGTGTGGCGCGTTCTCTGGCGACGGATATCGGCGTGATGGAGTTTGTCGATGTGGCGCGCCTGCGCGGAGAAAGCCTCGGCTGGATCCTCCGGCGGGTGATTTTGCCTAACGCCTTACAGACGCTGATTGCCGAATTTGGCCTGCGCTTTATTTTCATTTTACTGTTCCTCTCGGCGCTGTCGTTCCTTGGTCTTGGCGTTCAGCCACCCACCGCCGACTGGGGCGGGCTGGCGCGGGATAATAAAGACGGCATTCTGTTTGGCGTCTGGGCGGCGCTGATCCCCGGCGGGGCGATTGCGGTGCTGGCGCTGGCGGTCAATGCCGTCGCCGACTGGCTGATGAGCGGTTCGACCCGCGTCTGGGGGAAAAAAGCATGAACGACGTTTTACTCAAGACAGAAAATTTGCGCGTGGTGACCGCCGGTAAAAATCCGCGGACGCTGGTGGATGACGTGTCTTTTACCGTCAAACGCGGCGAAGTGCTGGGGCTGATTGGCGAATCCGGCGCGGGGAAATCCACCATTGGGCTGGCAATTCTCGGCCATTGTCGTCAGGGAATGCGTATTCATTCCGGCAGCATTGTCTTTAACGGGCAGGATCTCACGGCGTTGTCTGACCGGCGTTTACGCCAGATCCGTGGCCGCCATATTGCGTATGTGGCGCAGTCCGCCGGTGCGGCGTTTAACCCGGCGATGACCCTGGGTGAACAGGTGATTGAAGCGGTACTGAAACACAAAATCTTTGACCGCCAGCAGGCACAGGCGCGCGCCATTGAACTGTTTGAACAGCTCGGTTTGCCGCAGCCACAGGCGTTTTATCAGCGTTATCCGCATCAGGTTTCCGGCGGTCAGTTGCAGCGGGCGATGATTGCGATGGCGCTGTGTGCCAGTCCCGAACTGCTGATTTTCGATGAGCCGACGACGGCGCTGGATGTCACTACGCAGCTTGGCGTGCTGAAAGCCATAGCCGATGTGATCCGCATTTCCGGCGTGGCGGCGATTTACATCAGCCACGATCTGGCCGTTGTCGCGCAAATCAGCGACAAGATTATGGTGTTGCAGCACGGCAAAACGGTGGAACAGGCACCGGCCGCGCAACTGCTGGCGCAGCCGCAACAGGAATACACCCGGCGTCTGCTGAATGCGCAGGGCGAAACTAAAACGCCGCAAACCGGCGAGGCACCCGTGGCGCTGAGTCTGCGCAATATCAGCGCGCGTTATCAGGCGCAGCCGGTCTTGCAGGATATTTCCCTGAATTTGCCGCGTGGCCGGACGCTGGCGGTGATCGGCGAATCCGGTTCGGGTAAATCAACGCTCGGCAAAGTGATTTGCGGGTTGCTCAGCCCGGAAACGGGGGAAGTGACACTGGAACAGCAAACGCTGCCAGCGGGTTTGCGTCAGCGCAGCCGCCCGCAGTTGCGCGATGTGCAGCTGATTCATCAGATCCCCGATACCGCGCTGAACCCGAAAGAGCGCATTGGCGGGCAGATTTCCCGCGTGCTGGAATGTTTTACTTCGCTTAACCGCAGCGAACGGCAGGCCAAAGTCAGCGAACTGCTGGCACAGGTCGGGCTGCATGCGGAACTCGCGGAGCGTTACCCTGCGGCACTTTCCGGCGGTCAGAAACAGCGCGTATGCATTGCACGGGCGCTGGCGGCGGAGCCGAAACTGATTGTGTGCGACGAACCGACGTCCGCGTTAGATCCGCTGGTGGCGCGCGACGTGCTGGCGCTGCTGCGTAAAATTCAGCACGACACCGGCATCGCGTACCTGTTTATCACGCATGATTTGCAGGTGGTGCGCGAGATTGCTGATGAAGTGGCGGTGCTCAGACAAGGCGTGATTGTACGGCAGGGGCCGGTGGAATCCGCACTGAGCGAACCGCTGGACGATTACACCCGCGAGTTGCTGCATTCCGTACCGGAAATGCGCACCGGCTGGCTGGCAGAAATGTTCGTCTGCGAGTAAAGCGGCCTCCCCTGAAAAGGGGAGGCGTAAATCGCAATTCCATTGTTGTACAGTAACAAACCTTTCTGATTCATTTCTCTTTACACTTCCCTAATAATTCATTCACTAAAGATCTCTTTATTTGTACCGATAACCTTCCTGAACGTTAAATATTTCTAAGGGTTTTATTCCCGCGTCAAAAAATTAATTTGAGATAAGGGTTTCCGGATTATTTAAAAGAAAATAAACAGTGATTTCGCTATGCAATCATCAGCAATTTGAATTGTTTCGCGTTGTATTCATTTTATTGGCCAGGAAATAAGGGAGTGAGAATGTTTAAGATGATCAACAATATGCGGGTGGGTGCCCGTTTGGGGGCCGCATTCAGCCTGGTAATTCTGCTATTAATCATCGTCAGCGTGACGGCAGTAACCAAAATAAGCGGAATCAACGCCAGTATTGAGCAAATAGTCAACGATCGTTATGTGAAAGTTCGTCTGGCATTTGATGTCCGCGACGGCGTAAATGACCAGATTAAATTTTTGCGCGGAATTGTTATCGATACCAAAAATCCTGAGCAAAACCAAAAACGTTATTTACAGCTGGATGACACCATTAAACAAACCAATCTGGCGATGAGCAAAATTGCGGCCATCCAGACAACGGTGACCGGCAAGCAAAAAATCAAAGCCTTGCAGGATGCCAGCGATGCGTTTGAAAGCGGCAAAGAAGCGCTGATCGCACTGGCCCGCTCCGGTGATATGGACGGCGCAACCGAATATGTTCTGCGTAAACTGACCACGTCGCAGAACGCGTATCTGGATCTGGCGACCGCTTTTGCCAATTCGCAGGATCAGCAGTTGCAGGCCGAAGGCAAAAAAGCCGTGGCAGACGGGCATACCGCCATTGAACTGACGCTGATTTTCTCCGCGCTGGCGATCCTTGTCGCAGCGGCAATGGGCTATTTCCTGACCCGTTCTATCACCCGTCCGCTGCTTAACGCGGTGAAAGTGGCAGAAAACGTGGCGGCAGGCGACCTGACCACGCAAATTCAGGTGAATTCCCACGACGAAACGGGCCAGCTGATGCAGGGCCTGAAAAACATGAACGAAAATCTGCTCAAGATCGTGACTGAAGTCCGCGCCGGAACCAATGCGATTAACAGCGCGTCTAGCGAAATTGCCGCCGGGAACCTGGATTTATCTTCCCGTACCGAACAGCAGGCCAGCTCTCTGGAAGAAACTGCCTCGGCGATGGAACAGATGACCGCCACGGTGAAACAGAATGCTGATAATGCGCGTCAGGCTAATCAGCTGGCGGCGCAGGCTTCCCGCGTGGCAGTGCAGGGCGGCGAAGTGGTGGGCGAGGTCGTTAATACGATGGAAGGCATCAACGCGTCTTCCCGTAAAATTGTCGATATCATCGCGGTCATCGACGGCATTGCGTTCCAGACCAACATTCTGGCGCTGAACGCCGCCGTGGAAGCCGCGCGTGCCGGTGAACAGGGTCGCGGTTTTGCCGTGGTGGCCTCGGAAGTGCGCAATCTGGCGCAGCGTTCTGCTTCGGCGGCGAAAGAGATTAAATCGCTGATCGACGATTCTGTTCTGAAAGTCGATAACGGAACGCAGCTGGTCGCCAAAGCGGGCGCAACCATGGCCGAAGTGGTGTCCAGCGTGAAGAACGTGACCGATATCGTGGGCGAAATTGCGATTGCCAGCAACGAGCAAAGCACCGGCATCGAAGAGATCAACAAAGCCATCAACCAGATGGATGAAGTCACGCAGCAGAACGCCGCGCTGGTTCAGGAAGCCTCTTCGGCGGCGTATTCCCTGAATGAGCAGGCGGAGCGCCTGTCGCAGGCCATCAGCATCTTTAAAGTCAGCGCGGCGACGGCAACCTCCGCCGTGCGCAAAGCGACGCAGGCTAAATCCCCGGCGCTATTGCCAAACCGTCGCGCGGTGCCTGCCGCCGATGAAGGCTCGTGGGAAACCTTCTGATTTTCTGATTATTTTCTGCGTTAATTCTCCAAACCCGGTACTGAGTATCGGGTTTTTTACTTTTCCGCCGTTTTCAGACTTTTAAGACACTTCCCCTAACTGCCGTACTTCCCCTCTTTGTTATTGTTTTCCTGTAAAACACACTCATTTTTTGAAAGGGAGTTTTCATATGGCCGGTTTTCTGACAGCTAAAAATAATGCACTTCCGGGGATTGTCGCGGGTACAGCGGCTTTGCTTTTCAGTTTTGTGTCGAACGCAGATGTGCAATCGCGTCAGCAGTTTCTTGATCAGGCCGCCGAGAAGAACCGTCAGCAGTATGAACAGGTTCTGCAACAGCAACGAAAACAACAGGAAGAGTTTGAGAAGAGTTCCCGCGACTATGCCAGGCAGGTTGAGGAACGTGTTAAACAGCAGAATGCCGAGACTGACCGCATCCATAAGGAAGCGGTCGAGCGCAATAAACAGGATGAAATGGACAGACTGGCGCGGGCGCAAAAAATGCGTGATGAAGCCGGAGATCCGGAGCGGAACTGAGCCCGCTCCGGTTTCGTCGCTTTTGAGTTTCAGCGCCCGACGCGTGCCTGCAATGCGGCCGGATAGCGGTCGCCGTGAACTTCGACGGCGGCCAGCGCGCTGGCGAGATTGCGTAATTCGCTGTCGCTCAGCGTGACGTCCGTTGCGCCTAAGTTTTCTTCCAGACGGTGCAGTTTGGTGGTGCCCGGAATCGGTACAATCCACGGTTTTTGTGCCAGTAACCAGGCCAGCGCAATCTGTGCCGGTGTAACGCGTTTTTCCTGCGCGATGTTATGAATCACCGCCAGCAGGCTCTGGTTTGCCGCCAGCGCTTCCGGCGAGAAACGCGGCACTTTGCTGCGGAAATCGTCGCTTCCAAAGGTGGCATTCGCATCAAATGCGCCGGTCAGGAAGCCTTTCCCCAGCGGGCTGAAGGGCACAAAACCAATACCCAGCTCTTCCAGCGTCGGAATGATTTCCTGCTCCGGCTCGCGCCACCACATGGAATATTCGCTTTGCAGCGCGGTAACCGGTTGTACGGCGTGCGCGCGGCGGATAGTTTGTGCGCCCGCTTCGGACAGCCCGAAGTGCTTCACTTTACCCTCGGCAATCAGATCTTTTACTGCGCCGGCGACGTCTTCAATCGGTACTTCCGGGTCTACGCGGTGCTGATAAAGCAGGTCGATGACGTCGGTTTTCAGGCGTTTCAGCGAGCCTTCCACCGCGACGCGAATGTGTTCAGGGCGGCTGTTGAGGTTTTGCTGTTTGTTATCGTCGCCAAAGGTGAAACCAAATTTCGTGGCGATCACCACTTTATCGCGCACCGGTGCCAGCGCTTCGCCGACCACTTCTTCGTTGAGGTACGGGCCGTAAACTTCGGCGGTGTCAAAGAAGGTTACGCCGCGTTCTACCGCGGCGCGGATAAGTTCAATGGCCTGACGGGGTTCCGTTGCGGCGCCGTAACCAAAGCTCAGCCCCATGCAGCCTAAACCGAGAGACGAAACTTCGAGGCCAGACTTGCCCAGTAAGCGTTTTTGCATGTGATTTTTCCTCAGTATTGACGTGATACGTTCAGTGTCCGTGGGATCTGCGATCCGTTGCGAGGAGATTTATCCTGTAATCCCGGAATCCTGTGATTTCAGGATGAATAACAACGAAAGCTTAACGTGGACTGAATCATAGTCGCTGAAGGTTCATCGGATTAGAGGGGGCAATCCGCATACCTTTATGAGCTGAGTTCATTAATCGGAGAGAGCCTGCGGGAACATGACAAAGTTGTCATTTTTCTGGCGGCTTTCTGTAGGGGCGCGCAGCGTAGACTCGGCGCAATATCTTATTGCCGGGAAGACCCGTTGTATGAACATTTCCAGGCCAAAGCGCCTTGCTGTAATCACGTTAGTGCTGGTTTGCGGAGCCTCTTTCTGGGGCTATTCGTTGCGCAGTTCGCCAGCGGCTGAAAAACCGGCGGCCTCTGCGCCACTGGTCACGCTGGTGGCGGCGCAAACCAAAGATTTGCCTCTGACGCTCAGCACGCAGGGGCATCTGGTTTCGCTTAATCAGGTGGATGTCCGCGCGCAAATCACCAGTTCCGTGGCGCAGGTGGCGTTCCACGAAGGCGATTTCGTCAAAAAAGGGCAGCTGTTATTTGTGCTTGATGACGCCGAACAGCAGGCCGCGCTGCATCATGCGGTAGCGCAGCTGGCGGTGATGAAAGCCCAGCGCGATAAAGCCGTCAGCGATCTGAATCGCGGTAAATCGCTGGTGAAACAGAACTACATTTCGTCATCCGACTGGGACACGCTGGTCAGCGCCTCGCAGCAATATGCCGCGCAGTACCTTTCCGCGCAGGACGATATCCGCACCGCGCAGGCGCAGCTGGCGTATACCCGAATTGTTGCGCCGGTCAGCGGTAAAACCGGTGCGCTGAATGTGCATCCCGGCAGTCTGGCGCAGCCGACCAGCACGCTGCCTCTGGTCAGCATCAACCAGTTCGACCCGATTGGCGCAGAATTTACGCTGCCGGAACAGAACCTGAATGCGGTGATTGTCGCGCAGCAGCATCAGCCGGTGAAAGTCTGGGTGAATGATGCCAACGGCAAACGTATCGCCGGTACGCTGAATTTTATCGATAACAGCGTGAGCACCACCAGCGGGACGGTCAGCTTCAAAGCGACGTTCACCAACGCCAGCAACCTGCTGTGGCCGGGGCTTTATCAGAATATCACCGTGGATGCGGGCACCACGCCCGGCGCGGTGGTGCTGCCTCCGCAGGCTGTGCAGGATGGGCCGGACGGGCATTTTGTCTATGTCATCGATAAGCAAAATCATGCGGCGACGATGCCGGTGACGTTGCTGCGAATTCAGCAACAAATGGCGGTGGTGGAAGGTGTGTCGGCAGGCATGCAGGTGGTGTCTGAAGGTGCGCGAATGCTGCGTCCGGGTATGCCGGTCACGGTGGCGACCCAGCATGCGGGGCAGGCGTTATGAGTTTGTCCGAACTGTGTCTGAAACGCCCGATTGCCGTGATGTTGCTGTGGCTGGCCGTGATGGCCGCCGGTTTGCTGTGCTGGTTCAAATTGCCGATTGCCGCCTTGCCCAATTACGATACGCCCACGATTCAGGTCAATGCGTCGCTGTCCGGCGCCAGCCCGGAAACCATGGCGTCTTCCGTGGCGACGCCGCTGGAGAAAAAACTTTCCACCATTCCGGGCGTAGTGACGCTGACGTCCAACAGTTTGCAGGGCGCGACCACCATCGTGATGGAGTTTGATCCGTCGCGAAATATCGATTCGGCATCGGTAGACGTGCAGTCGGCGCTGTATCAGGCGATGAAACAGCTGCCGTCGGAAATGACCACGCCGCCGTCGTTTCGCAAAATTAACCCGGCGGATGCGCCGATTGTGCAGATCGGGCTGGATTCGCCGTCGATGCCGCTTTCCGATCTCAACCGGTATTCGGATGACCTGATTTCTCCTGCGCTCTCTACGCTGACCGGCGTGGCGCAGGTGTCGGTGATCGGCCAGAAACGCTATGCGGTGCGGGTGGAAATCAACCCGGACAAACTGGCGGCCACCGATCTCACTTTGGAAGAGGTGAACAGCGCGCTGAGCGCCGCCAACGCCAGTTCGCCGATCGGTGAGCTGGACGGCAAACGCCAGATGGTGATGTTGCAGACCCGTGGTGACCTGATGAATGCGGCAGACTTTGCGAATGTGGTGATTGCCACCCGCAACGGCCAGCCGGTGCGGCTTTCTGATGTGGCGTCCGTCGAAGACAGCATCGAAAACACGCTGAGCTACAGTGCGGTCAACGGCCATCATGCGATTGTGCTCAGCGTACAGCGTCAGCCGGGTGCGAATATTGTGGCGACGCTCGACTCCATCCGCCAGCTGCTGCCAAAAATCCAGGCGCAGATGCCCGCGTCCGTGAACGTCAAAATCCTCAATGACCGCTCGGTTTCCATCCGCAATGCGATTCATGACGTCACGATGACGCTGGTGCTGACCATCGGTCTGGTCATCATGGTGATCCTGCTGTTCCTGCGTCACGCCCGCGCGACGCTGATCCCGGCGCTGAGTTTACCTATTTCGCTGCTGGGGACGTTTGCGCTGATGTATGCGTTTGGCCTGAGCCTCGATAATATTTCCCTGATGGGGCTGACGATTGCCGTCGGGCTGGTGGTGGATGACGCCATTGTGGTGCTCGAAAACATCATGCGTTATATCGAGCAGGGGGAAAAACCGTTCCAGGCCGCGCTGAAAGGCGTGCGCGAAGTGGGGTTTACCGTGGTGTCGATCTCGCTGTCGCTGATTGCAGTCTTCATCCCGATCTTCTTTATGCCGGGCACGCTGGGGCTGCTGTTCCATGAATTTGCTTATGTGGTGTCGCTGGCGATTCTGGTGTCGGCGGCGGCGTCCCTGACGATTATTCCGCTGCTGGTGCCGATGCTGATTATGCCGCATACGGCTGAAGATAAACCGGCACCGCGCTGGAGCCGGGCGTTCGAGGCGGCGTTCGAAGGGCTGCGCCAGCATTATGCGCACGGGCTGGAATGGGCAATCCGTCACCGGCTGATTACGCTGAGCGTGGCGCTGAGCACGGTGATTCTGACCGCCGGTTTATACTGGGTCTCGCCGAAAGGGTTCTTCCCGCAGGAAGATATCGGGCAGGTGACCGCCAATATCGACGCGCCGCAGGACATGTCTTATGAAGGCCGTCTCAGCGTGGCCGATCAGCTGGGCAAAACCCTGTTGCAGGATCCGAGCGTGGCGGACGTTGTGACCAAAGTTGACCACGATACGACTCAGCTCTCGCTCACGCTTAAAGACGCCAGCCTGCGCCCGGCAATGGCCGACGTGCTGAAACAGATGCGTTCAGAAACACGCTATCTGCCGGGCATTAATGTGTTTTACAGCGCGGTGCAGAACCTGAGAGTCGGCGGACGCAGCTCGAAAAGCAGCTATCAGTACACGCTGCAATCGGTGAGCAGCGGTGGCGGCACCAGCCTGAATGACTGGGCGAACAAACTCATGGGCGAGATGCAAAAGAGTGGAGTGTTTGTCGGGCTGAACAGCGATGCACAGCTGAACGGTTTGCAGGCGCAGCTGGTGATTGACCGCAATAAGGCATCGCTGATGGGCGTGGACGTTCAGCAGATCCGTAAAAATCTTTACGACGCGTTCGGGACGTATCAGGTCTCGACCATTTACGCGCCGGAAGACAGCTACGAAGTCATCATTGAAGTGCAGGCACCGTTCCGGCAAAACGAAAGTGACTTGTCGAAAATCTATGTCCGCGCTTCCGATAATTCCCTGCTGCCGGTCACGACGTTTACCCATATTTCCCGTGCGGCGGGTGTGACGGCGGTGAACCATCAGGGGCAGTTACCGGCGATCACACTGTCGTTTGACCTCGCGCCGGGCAAATCCTTATCGGACGCCACACAGGCCATTTCGCAGGCGCAGCAAACGCTGAAAATGCCGCCTTCGGTTTTCGGCACCTATGCCGGGCAGGCGGCGCTCTATCAGCAATCGCAGAGCAGCCAGATCTGGCTGATCCTGCTGGCGCTGGCGGTGATTTACGTCATTCTCGGCGTGTTGTACGAAAGCTGGATCCACCCGCTGACCATTTTGCTCGGGCTGCCGTCGGCGGCGGTGGGCGCTTTGCTGGCGCTGCGGTTGTTTAATCTCGATCTGACGTTTATCGCCATGATCGGCATTCTGCTGCTGATCGGCATTGTGAAAAAGAACGCTATCATGATGATAGACTTCGCGTTAGCCGCACAACGCGAGCACGGCATGAGCCCGCACAACGCCATTGTTCAAGCCTGTTTACAGCGATTCAGGCCGATCATGATGACCACGCTCTGCGCGATCATGGGTGCATTGCCCATCGCGCTGGGGCTGGGAGCCGGGGCGGAGCTGCGTCAGCCAATGGGCGTGGCGATTGTCGGCGGGCTGCTGTTCTCGCAATTTATTACCCTGTTTATTACCCCGGTATTGTTCTTACTGTTTGATGGCAAAGGCAGCAAGGCCGCAAACCCTGAGGTGAAGGAGCTGGCATGAGGTTACTGTTGGTGGAAGACCAGAAAATGGCGTCTGAATATATCGCCAAGGGGCTGACGGAGAATAATTTCGTCGTGGATGTCGCACAAAACGGCGTCGACGGGCTGCATTTTCTGCTGACCAATGAATATGACCTGGCCATTCTGGACGTTATGTTGCCGGGCATTGACGGCTGGAAAGTGATTGAAATGGCGCGTCAGGCCGGTAAACAAACACCGATTATGTTTCTGACCGCGCGTGACGACGTCGAAGACCGCGTGCGCGGGCTGGAATTGGGCGCGGAAGATTATCTGATTAAGCCGTTTTCGTTCAGCGAACTGCTCGCCCGCGCGCGGGTGATCCTGCGGCGGCAGACGGCGCAGCTTTCACCCGCAGCAGAAGAAAATCAGTTACAGGTGGCGGATCTGACCCTCGATTTGCTTAAGCACAGAGTGACACGGGGCGGCGTGCGCATCGAACTCACCCAAAAAGAGTTTCTGTTGCTGAGTTTGCTGATGCGCCGCTCCGGCGAAGTGCTTTCCCGCACGGTGCTGGCCGAGCAGGTGTGGGACATGAATTTCGACCCGGAAACTAACGTCATCGACGTGGCGAACCGTCGTCTGCGCAACAAAATTGATGACAATTTCGAGGACAAACTGCTGCATACGCTGCGCGGCGCAGGGTATGTGCTGGAACTGCGCGCTTCATGAAATCCCTTATTCGCGCACTGCGAAATATGCCGATTACCTTCCGGTTGACGCTCTATTTTTCGCTGACGATGGCGATTGTTTTGTACAGCGTGTCCGGCCTGTTGTATTCCACCATGCGTTCGCAGCTCAATCAGAAAGATGAACAGGAACTGCGCAGCTCAATGCAGTTTCAGCAGGAAATGGCGATCGCCATCAGCGAGCGGCAGGGCACGGAAGCGCAGTGGCAAAAGGAACTGTTTGAATTCGTGGCAAAGCAGGAGCGTCTTTCGTTGCGCATCATCAGCCCGGACGGAAAAATCTATTCCCAGTCGGCGAATATGCGCGTGCCGCAGTCTGACTTCTCACCGCCGACGCAAAACTTCAGTTACCGCTCGTGGCGCTACGGCGATGAAGAACACCGCGAAAAATACCTGATCACCTCGACGCATTTCACCCTCCGCGACAACCAGCAATGGCTGGTGCAGGCGGCGCTGAACGTGTCCAAAAATAATGAAATCATCGAAAATTATTATCAGATGATGCAGGTGATTGCCGCGCTGGCGATCATCCTGTTTGCCGCTCTGGGTTTCTGGCTGGCGCGCCGGGGATTATCGCCGCTGCGGCTGATCATCGCGGATATCGAGAAAATCCACGCCGAAGACCTGCATACCCGTATTTCCACGCAACGCTGGCCGACGGAGCTGAACGCGCTGGCCGCGTCTTTTGACCGGATGATGATGCGGCTTGAAGCCTCGTTTAAGCAGCTCAACCGTTTTTCCTCCGACATCGCCCACGAATTACGTGCGCCGATCAATAACCTGATTTCCGCCGCCAGCGTGACGCAGTCGAAAGACCGCAGCAGCCGGGAATATCAGGAAACTCTTGCCGCCATTGTTGAAGAAGGTGAACGTTTGTCCCGTATGATTTCCTCCATGCTGTTTCTCGCCCGGGCAGACAACAGCCGCGAATCTCTGGCGAAAGAGTGGATGAGCAGCCGTCACGAATTTGAAAAGCTGATCAATTTCTACGACGTACTGGCGGAAGAAAAAAACATCCGGCTGGTCAGCGAAGGCGATATCGCGTTGCAGGGCGATCCGCTGCTGATCCAGCGTGCGCTGTCGAATATTTTGTCTAACGCTATCCGCCATACCGGCGAAAACGGGCTGATTTCCCTGAGCGCCCGGGATGACGCGCAGTTTGTCTGGCTGAGTATCGAAGATACGGGCGAGGGAATCTCTGCGGAACATCTGCCGCTGATTTTTGACCGTTTCTACCGGATCGACGCCTCGCGCAGCCTGACTGAAAACACCGGCCTCGGGCTGGCGATTGTGAAAACCATCGCGGAATTGCACGGCGGGCGCATTGTCGTTGAAAGCGAACCGGGCAAAGGCAGCCGTTTTACACTGGTTCTGCCGAAATAATCATTCTGCGCTGAACTCCCGATAAAAAAAATTCAGCGTTCCCGATGAGACAGGCTATCTTTCTTAAGGTTTTTAGATGATTAGCCAGAAAGATAAAGGGAGCACATGACCAAAATTTTATCGCCCTCGGCGCAGGCGCTGATGATGTCGTTGCTGACGGGGCAGGCGGTTCACTGGCAAAGTGCGTGGACGCCGCTTCCTTATACCGTGCAGGCCTGGCGGGGGATCAGTTCGGTGATGTTCTCTAAAATACTCGAACCGGTCTGGTGGTGTTGCCGTTGTCCCGATCCGGTGGTGACAGTCAGGCGTAACACCGTCTACTGGCTGGCGCATCTGGTGCAGGAACCCGGCCCGGCGGCGGAGAAACTGTGGATTGATGCGGTAAAAGCGCGCTATCAGATGCAGACCAACAGTACGCTCGGCCACGAAGCGGATGCCTTTCTGGTACAGGTTTTTCAGGATTACGCCGCGCTGTATGACCTTTATCGCAAAGGGAAAGATAAGGCGAAGAATAGCTAGCAATATTGCGGATGCGTTTAGGAAATCGCGTTTCCGTTATTCGCCGATATAATAAAAGTCCGAATTACTTCATTAATAACCCGCCGTTATATCGGTGTAATATATTTCAAAATTTATATTCGGCTAATATTCAGCCATTTACTGCCCGCAAGGTTATTATCTTCGGCCGCCCCACATCCGGCAGGCTATAATAACAATGTTCTTTTTGGGATCTGCTATCCGGCCTCTGCGCCGGTGAGTAGTCACGGCCAGCGCGGGGCGATGCGATGTCACTTAAGGGCAATTTTGTTCCCGTGGTATCACGCGTTTACCCGTTGTTTACCTGACAGGAAGTGCTTTTTAGTGCTTTATTAATGACCGTGTAACGGAGTTAAGTCAGCACGATCGTTCACTAAATCAGCAACATATTGATTCCGCTAAAAAAGAATAAACAATTCTATACAAAATAAATTATTGAGGTACAGAGTAAAAAGCCATATATTGGCCGCGTTTTTCTCATGGTACTTACCTTTTAAATACATTTATTCAATTGCAGCGTTTCCATAACCTGCGGTTGTAGGAGAGATATGATGACGGATAAAGTCCGTATTGACAGTTTAGGTGCGAATTCATTAAACGGAAACAATGAAACCTATTTGGCGAGACAAGCTGAATTTGAATCGAATGTCAGGAGCTACCCGCGCAAGTTGCCGTTAGCAATTGCGAAGGCCAATGGCGTGTGGATCACCGATGTTGAGAATAATCAATATCTTGATTGCCTTGCTGGTGCCGGTACGCTGGCTCTTGGACATAATCATCCGGACGTGCTGCAAAGCATCCAAAATGTCATTACCAGCGGCTTGCCGTTACATACACTGGATCTGACAACCCCGTTGAAAGATCAGTTCTCAGAATATCTGCTTTCTTTACTGCCGCAACAAGGCAAAGAGTATTGCCTGCAGTTCACCGGCCCGTCCGGTGCGGATGCGGTAGAAGCGGCCATGAAACTGGCTAAAAAAGTCACCGGTCGCTCTGGCATCATCAGCTTCTCCGGCGGTTATCACGGTATGACACACGCCACGCTGGCGGTGACCGGTAACCTGTCTCCGAAAGAAGCGGTAAACGGCATGATGCCGGAAGTGCAGTTCATGCCTTACCCGCACCAGTACCGCTGCCCGCTGGGCATTGGCGGTGAAGCAGGCGTTAAAGCATTAACCTATTACTTCGAAAACCTGATCAACGACGTGGAAAGCGGCGTTCGCAAACCTGCGGCCGTGATTCTGGAAGCCGTTCAGGGCGAAGGCGGCGTGAACCCGGCTCCGGCTGAGTGGTTGCAGCGCATCCGTAAAGTGACTCAGGAACACGGCATTCTGCTGATCCTCGACGAAGTTCAGGCTGGCTTCTGCCGTACCGGCAAACAGTTCGCCTTCGAACACGCGGGCATCGAGCCGGACATCATTGTGATGTCTAAAGCGGTCGGCGGCGGCTTGCCACTGGCAGTTCTGGGTATCAAAAAACAGTTCGACGCCTGGGCACCGGGTCACCACACCGGTACTTTCCGTGGTAACCAACTGGCAATGGCCACCGGCCTGACGACGCTGAAAATCTTGAAAGAAGAAAAGATTGCAGAAAAAGTCGCCGCGCAGGGTGAATGGCTGAAAGGCAAACTGGCTGACCTGCAAAAACGTTATCCGGTGATCGGTAATGTGCGTGGTCTGGGCCTGATGATCGGTATCGAGATCGTTAAACCCAACGAAGCGCAGGATCACATGGGTTGCTACCCGGCTGATGGCGATTTGTCTGCGCTGTTGCAGAAAAAATGCTTCGGTGCTGGCCTGATCCTGGAACGCGGTGGCCGTAATGGCTGCGTGCTGCGCCTGTTGCCATCCCTGCTGATCACTAACGATGAGCTGGGTATTTTCCTCGATAAGTTTGAGCAGGCGCTGCTGGCGGCTGGCATCAAACCTGTCTGAGCGGAGTAAGAGATTCTGATGTCCGAGTTAAACCCGATTCTGGCAGGCTCAGCGCAAAGCACTGAAGCCTACCAGCAGGCCATTGCACAGAGCAGTGAAGCTGTTGTGCAGTGGCTGCAACAACCTGAGATGTATCAGGGGAAAACCGTTGCACAACTGCGTGAGCGTATTCGGCTTGATTTCAATCCTCAGGGCCTGGGCAACCAGGTTGCGATTGAACGTGCGATTGAATATTTCCTGAAAGACAGCCTGTCGGTGCATCACCCGCAGTGCGTGGCGCATCTGCATTGCCCGAGTCTGGTGATCAGCCAGGCCGCGGAAGTGCTGATTAACGCCACTAACCAGAGCATGGACTCCTGGGACCAAAGCCCGTCAGCGACCATCATCGAGATGAAGCTGATTGAATGGCTGCGTACTCAGGTCGGTTACCAGGCTGGCGATGCGGGCGTGTTCACCAGCGGCGGCACCCAGAGCAATCTGATGGGGCTGATGCTGGCGCGTGACGCGTTCTTCGCCCGTCAGGGACACTCCATCCAGCAGGATGGTCTGACCGGTAATCTGCGTAAAATTAAAGTGTTATGTTCTGAAAACGCGCACTTCTCCGTGCAGAAGAACATGGCACTGCTGGGCCTCGGCTATCAGTCTGTAACACTCGTCAAAACCGATGAATTCGCCCGTATGGATTTCAACGATTTACGCGAGAAAGTGGCACAGGCTCAGGCCAACGGCGAGCAGATCCTGGCGATCGTCGCAACAGCCGGTACCACCGACGCCGGTGCTATCGACCCGCTGCGTAAAATTGCTGAACTGGCCGCGGAGCACCAGATTTGGGTGCACGTTGATGCGGCGTGGGGCGGTGCCTTGCTGCTGTCTGAAAAATATCGTCATTACCTGGACGGTATTGAGCTGGTGGATTCCATTACGCTGGACTTCCACAAACAGTTCTTCCAGACCATCAGCTGCGGCGCGTTCCTGCTTAAAGAAGAGCGTCACTACGAGCTGATGCGCTATCAGGCGGCTTACCTGAACTCTGAGTTCGACGAAGCGGCTGGCGTGCCAAATCTGGTGTCTAAATCGCTGCAAACCACCCGCCGTTTCGATGCACTGAAACTGTGGATGGGTCTGGAAGCGTTGGGTCAGAAACAGTACGCCGAAATCATCGATCACGGTGTGACGCTGGCACAGGACGTGGCGCAGTTCGTGACGTCAGAAGCCGCGCTGGAACTGGTGATGAAGCCTCAGCTGGCGAGCGTTCTGTTCCGTTATCGTCCACAGCAGCTGGCGACTGCCAGCGACGCGGCTATCGCGCTGCTGAACCAGAAAATCGGTGATGCGCTGCTGGAATCGGGCCGTGCCAACGTGGGCGTGACCGAGCATAACGGCGTGACCTGCCTGAAACTGACGTTGCTGAACCCGACCGTAACGCTGGAGGATGTCAAAGTCCTGCTGGCGCTGGTTGAGAAAACCGCACAGCAACTGCTGAACCAGTAAGTCTGGTTCTGTAAAGAACGCAGTAAAAAGCCGGTAACACTTTCAGGTGTTACCGGCTTTTTTATGTGTACTTTATACTTTCAATATTAATTCATGACTTAGGGGGGTATTTATGAACAATAACCCCCTTTATGATGAGAACCTGTTCCACCGTGCGGATGCTCCCCTTTTGGACAAGCAAAGGCTGAAACAGAAATGGATCCCAGCAATGCGATAAGCATTATAGTAATAACTTTTTTCACGTAATCTCCTTTTTGAATTTAACTACTCTGACAGCGCATCAGCCATATTTTGAGCAGCATCCGCTGATTCCTGTAATGAGTCTGCAATAGCTTGCTGATTCTCTGCTTGTTCGGACTTATTCCAAAATGAATTATTACCGATGTTATTAATCGCATCATAATCAGCTTCATCTGCTGACTGTTGTGCCTGATCTGCGGCTTCCTGTTGCGCGTCAGCCATTGCCTGTGCGGCATCAGCGGCGTCTTCGATGTTAGCAAATGCTGGTGCTGATGAAAGCGTAATCAAGATGGTTAAGATCGAAAGCATTTTATTCATTACAAATTCCTTTTTATAACGGGTATCGTATTGGAATTATAAATAAGCTGGTCTTTGGATGTTAATGATGAATTATGAACTAGCTTTAGTGAGTTATTTATATCGCTAAAATGGCTATGAGTCTATTTAAAAAAACAAATGACGTGCCAATAAATTCGTTAAACTTAACTTCAGGACGGAATTATTTGCCACGATCATTAGTTGCTGTTTGAAATTAATTAAGAGTGGTGCGGGAAATACACGAATGTGTTAATGAGATGCGCGGTAATGATGGGCTAAATTATTTAGAGAAACGTGTAGGTAATTATATTAGCGAAGTGATTTCTGCTGATACTCCGCTCCCGCGACACGAAAAACCACCTGAAAGTCGGGCGTTCCCCTCTATAATCTATTCACTGCACGAATTTTCAAGCGATGAGGCATTCAATGGATATCCTGATTTATGGCGCGACAGGCATGGTCGGGCAGGGCGTTTTGCTTGAATGCCTCAGGGCGGATGATGTGAAATCGGTGACGGTGGTTGTGCGTTCCCCGCTGGCGGAAAGTCACCCGAAGCTCAGGCAGATTGTTACCACCGATCTCCTCAGCCCTTTCACGACGAATGAGATGAGCCAGTATGCGGCGTGCTTTTTTTGTCTCGGTGTCAGTTCGGCGGGCATGACCGAAGCGCAGTACAGCAAACTTACGTATGATCTGACGCTGGACGTGGCTTCCCGGTTGTACCGGGTGAATCCGGCGATGGCGTTTATCTATGTTTCCGGTGCCGGAACGGACAGCTCGGAGCAGGGTAAAAGCATGTGGGCGCGGGTGAAAGGGAAAACCGAAAATGCCCTTCTGGCAAAAGGCTTTGCTTCGGCGTGGATGTTCCGTCCGGGCATGATCCGGCCGCTGAACGGCGCGCGTTCCAAAACGACCAGTTACAGGGTTCTTTATCAGATCTTATCGCCGGTTTTACCGTTGCTGAAACGTCTGTTTCCTCGCGCCATTCTGACGACGGAAGACATCGGGAAAGCAATGTTAAATCTGGTTCGTTATGGCAATCAAAAAGCCATTCTGGAAACGGAAGATATCGGCAGAATGGCGAAATTTTCGCGGTAGCGGGCGGCAAGTCATCCGATGGCTGTTAAAGTCTTTACAGCAACTTTGTTCAAGATTTTCAGAAACCGGATTGGTATACATTTCTTTTGCGCAAAATGACGTGACGACACTGTGGCAACTCTTCAGGAACAGACAAACTTTTATCATCTGGCTGAATTTAACGGGCTGGAGATGCTGAATGCGATTTACCGTGAACAGTGTTTTTCACGCCACGTTCACGAGACGTTTTGTATTTCGCTGATCGAAAAGGGTACGCAACGGTTCTACCGCAGCGGCGGTGAGCACTGCGCGCCGCAGGGGCACATTGTGCTGGTGAATCCGGATGAAGTGCATACCGGACAGGCTGAATCTGCATTCGGCTGGTCGTACCGGGCCATCTATCCGCATCCATCGCTGATGAAATCGCTGTCCCGCGATTTGCTGAGTATTAATGGCGAGATCCCCTGGTTTCCTTTGCCGGTGGTTTATGACCCCGGCCTTGCGCAGCAACTGCAACTGACCTTTGATGTGCTGTTACAGCCCGGAGACAAACTGTTTAAAGAAAGCCTGCTGATGTCGACAATGACCCGGCTGGTGATGCGGCATTGTTCTTCCCCAAAAACACCCCGCCCGCTGAGCAATGCCGAATCGCAGATATTGCGGATTAGAGACCTGCTTAATGATTGTCCTGAAGCGGATTTCGGGTTGACGGAACTGGCGGAAGCCGCAGGGCTGAGCACCTGGCATTTCCTGCGCCAGTTTAAGAAAGTGGTTGGACTGTCGCCGCACTCCTGGCTGATTCAGGCGCGTCTGCGAAAAGCCAAAGCCTGCCTGTTGGGCGGCGTGCCGATTGGTGAATCGGCATTGCTGGCCGGATTTGCCGATCAAAGCCATCTTAACCGCCATTTCAAACGCGCCATCGGGGTCACGCCCGGTCAGTTCGTTAAAGCCCATAAAACTCTCTGACCGGCGAGCAATCGCGTTCAAGACCGGTTCCCTGCACTGACCTAAAGTGACCTTTCACTCTATTAAGGCTCACTTTTATGACAATTCCTTCGCAAATTTCAGCCCGCCATAACGGGTTTATGCACGGCGCGGTCGCGATGCTGCCCCTGTGTTTATCCGTGATCCCGTGGGGCATTCTGGCAGGATCAATGGCGATTCAGTCCGGTCTGACGTTTTCCCAAAGCCTTGGAATGTCAGCGATTATTTATGCCGGAGCCGCTCAACTGGTGACACTGGGGATGCTGCTGACAGGGGCGAATGCGTGGGTTATCGCGATTTCAGTATTCTTTCTGACGGCGCAACATTTTCTGTATGGCCTGACGCTGAGGCAGCAGGTTTCTGTATTTTCCGCACGCCTGCGTATTCCGGTAGGTTTTTTGCTGACCGACGAACTTTTTGCGCTCAGCACCGCCCGCAGAGAATGCAATGCGCTGACGCCAGGGTTTATGCTGGGGGCAGGGCTGACCTTTTATTTATGCTGGGTACTGTGCAGTCTGGCGGGAATACTGATGGCCTCTTCAGTCCCGGAACTGGGGCGTTTTCATCTGGATTTCTCCATCATTGCGACGTTTGCCTCGCTGGTAGTCCCGATGATAAACCGGCCTGCGGTGCTGGCGGGCGTTTGCTGTTCGTTAGGATTATCGATGTTGTTTGCCGCATGGCATTTCTCTGGCGCAATCATTGTTGCCGGGCTTTCGGGGATGGCAGTCGCGCTGCTGGTCGCCAGATTATGCGGAGAAAAAGAATGAGCTGGTTACTGTTACTGAGCCTCGCGGGCATCGTTTTTTTTAACCGTTATGTATTCCTCGAACCCCGTCTGCCCGTGCGCCTGCCGCTTTTTGTCCATCAGGCGCTGAAATACGCCGCGCCTTGTTTACTGACGGCGATCTGCGGGCCCATTATTGTGGCGCAGGACGGTGTTCTGCGCGTATTTCCCGATAATCCGTATTTCTGGGGAACGGTATTCAGCGTGCTGTTTGCTCTGTTCATCCGAAATACCGTCACCGTTGTGATACTGAGTATGGTGATGTTTTATCTGGTGGGTTCAGTGCTTTAGCATGATCAAAATGACGAGCAGATGTGACATATTTTGCTGAAAACATCGTCGAGTCTTTTTCATTGAGCGGCTATTTTTATCAGATATTCTAGCCGTTCTTCTGGCACCGTCCGGTTTCTCCCCTAAGCACCTTAGCCACGCATTTCCCTGTCGCACATCTTCTTGTCGATGATGCCAGTGCGTTATTGACGATTTGTCAAAGTCTTGGTGCGAAAATTATTAAAGGGTTGCAGGACAAAGATTATGGTATCCGGGCGTTTGTTTTTGCCGACCCCGATGGTAACCGGATTGATGTCGGCCAGATCTTGAGGCAGTCTATCTAGTCTTCTGTGAGACCTGTCCGGGAGTGTTTTGCTCCCGGACAGTGATCCGATCTAAAAATCTGCCGTGCCGCGATTTACGCGTTAAACCCCATTCACCTCGCCGTATGTAACGGGCTGACCACGTCGATTCCGCGCGACAGTTTTTCTTTATTGCCCTGATAATCTTCCAGAAGAATGGCGATAAAGAGGCTGTCCAGCAGGTTCAGTTGTACGATCCTCGCCACCGCATTTTGCCCCAGTAGCGGGCCACTCATTGCCGGGCTGAAAATAGATAAATCAGAACATTGAGAAAGCGGGGAACCGTTGTCATTGGTGATACAGATGAGTTTTGCTTTGTTCGCGATGGCGGTATTCGCGGCATTGAGCATTTCACGCGTTTCGCCGGACTGTGAGATGGCGATGACCACATCTTTTTCGTCAAGCTGGCTGGCGGCCATCAGCATCAGGTGGAAATCACTGTAGGCGTGGCTGATGATCCCGATGCGCAGCAATTTATGCTCGAAGTCCATGCCAACGGAGGCCGAACCGCCGACACCAAAAATGATCACCCGTCGCGCCTGAAAAATAAGCCGCGCGGCTTTGCCGATGGTGGCCGCATCAGCCACCGAACGAGCTTCTTTCAGCACCTGAATGCTGTTCGAAAACACCTTATCCAGCACGTTATCCAGGCTGTCATGCTCAGTGATTTCCTCTTCCCGCTCATACGGAAGCGACTCAAAATAGCTGATTAACGCCGTGCGCATTTCCCGAAAGCCGGAAAACCCGACTTTCTTAGCCACCTTTACCAGCAACGGTTCAGAGACTTCCAGCGCCGCAGCCACTTCACGCAAACTGGTTTCCTGGCTGATATTGCCTTTGATAATGAGCCATTCGACGATCCTGCGTTCGGTAGGGTTGAGCTGGGAAAGGGACATTTTGATCCGTGCCCCTATCGCAAGAGCACTGTCCGATTCCTGCACTACACCCTCATTTTTGGCCATTTCTCATACCGTCTCTGCACTGATTAGGAAGCGTAAAGGTTAACACAAGGGATCAACCTGTTGAATACGGACGTCGAACTAAACGGCGCAACTTTCACATTACGATAAATTAATGTGAATAAAATGCGTCTTCCTCTCAGCAAGGCCTTAAGCTCACCCACTGATTCAGCCACTTCACTGACGCGCGCTATTCTGACGATTTCAGTAAATTCACATTAACTTTTAAAATTGTGAAGTCGATCTTTTAAATCGGTTGCAATCGCGATAACTTCACATTGATAATGTTTGTTGTGAAGTTATCGCGAAGGCATCAAAAACGGGCTCTCCGATCCAATGCCCTTTCTGATGAAAAAAAACTGTTCCCCTACATGAACAAGAGAATCCTATGAAATCGACGTTGTTCGGCATCCTTCAGCGTATCGGGCGCTCTTTTATGCTCCCGATCGCCTTGCTGCCTGTGGCCGGGTTATTACTGGGCATCGGTGCATCATTCACTAACCAGACAACTATTCACTCTTACGGCCTGGAATCTGTGCTGGGAAATGGCACAGTACTTCACGCTTTGCTCACGGTAATGAAAAGTGCGGGCAGCGTGGTCTTTTCCAATCTGCCGGTGATGTTCGCCATCGGCGTCGCAATGGGCATGGCGAAAAAAGAAAAAGAAGTGGCCGCTATTTCCGGTGCGATTGGCTTTTTCATCATGCACGCCACCATTAATGCCATGCTGGACATCAACGGGTTATTGACGCCCGGCGCGTTGCCGGACGGCGCTCTTGGCATGACGCTGGGGATTAATTCGCTGCAAATGGGCGTATTCGGCGGAGTGATCACCGGCCTTGGGGTTGCCGCGCTGCATAACCGTTTTTACCGGATAGAACTGCCCGCAACGTTCTCATTTTTCGGCGGTACGCGGTTCATTCCTATCATTTCGGCCATCACTTATCTGTTTGTCGGGATACTGATGTTTTACATCTGGCCGACCATCCAGAACGGGATTTTGCACCTCGGCGGGCTGGTTAACAGCGCGGGCTATGCGGGAACGTTTATCTACGGCGTGATTGAACGGGCGCTGATCCCTTTCGGTTTGCACCATGTTTTCTATATGCCGTTCTGGCAAACCGGCCTCGGTGGCACGGAAGTGATCGACGGCGTGACGGTTTCCGGTGCGCAGAATATCTTCTTTGCTGAACTGGCCAGCCCGAATACCCAAGAGTTCTCGGTCGAAGCGACGCGGTTTATGGCGGGTAAATTCCCGTTCTATCTGTTCGGTATTCCCGGCGCGGCGCTGGCGATTTATCACACCGCGCGTCCGGAAAAACGCCGGTTGGTATTAGGTTTGCTGTTATCCGCGACCCTGACCGCCGTTCTGACGGGTATCACGGAGCCGATTGAATTCTCGTTCCTTTTCGCCGCGCCATTGTTATATGTGCTGCACTGCCTTCTGGCCGGACTGTCATTCATGCTTTGCCACATCTTTAATGTTGGCGTCGGCCAGACGTTTTCCGGAAGCTTAATTGATTTTATTCTGTTTGGTGTTTTGCAGGGAAATACGAAGAGTCACTGGATAAACGCTATTCTCATCGGGATCCCGCTGTTCCCCATTTATTATTTCAGTTTCCGCTTCATGATTACGCGCTTTAATTTCAAAACGCCGGGACGCGAAGACGATAACGAAGAAACCAAACTTTATACCCGGCAGGATCTCGCCGCGCGTGACCAGAAAAATAATACCGCTGGGCTGAGCGGTGACGGGCTCAATATTTCGCAAACCATTATCGCCGGGCTGGGCGGGGCGGCCAATATCTCGGACGTCGACTGCTGCGCCACGCGTCTGCGCATCACGGTTCTGGATGAAAATCAGGTGGATGACGCGCTGCTGAAAAGCTCCGGCGCAAAAGGCGTGATCCGAAAAGGCAAAGGCGTTCAGGTGATTTACGGACCACACGTCACGCTCATCAAATCGAATTTGCAGGATTGTCTCGAAAGCGTATAGCAAAGGTGAGGGGGAATTATTTCCCCCTGTTCACCGCTTCATTTTATTTATTGTTAATGGTTAAAGGGAGAAATATGAATATTGCAATTGGCTGTGATCACGTTGGGTTTATCCTCAAAGCGGACATCATCGGGCATTTAATTAGCCGGGGCATGACGGTGACAGATAAAGGCGCTTATGAGAATACGCGCACGGATTATCCGATATACGGCAAAGCGGTGGCAGACGCGGTGGTTTCAGGCGAAGCCGACTTAGGGATTGTATTTTGTGGTTCCGGGATCGGCATTTCCATTGCGGCGAATAAAGTTCACGGTATTCGCGCGGTGGTGTGCAGCGAGCCGTATTCGGCGAAATTATCCCGCGAACATAACAACACCAATATTCTTTCCTTTGGGTCACGCGTTGTCGGCTCTGAGCTTGCAAAGATGATTATCGACGCGTGGCTGGATGCTGAATTTGAAGGCGGGCGCCACCAGAAACGTGTGGAGATGATCACCGCCATCGAGGAGGCGCAACAATGACCCCGCAATTTTGCCCGTCGCTGATGTGCGTGGATTTTTCCCGTCTGGGCGAGGAACTGGCCAGCCTTGAAGCGGCCGGTGCGGCGATGTTCCATATCGACGTGATGGACGGCCATTTTGTCCCGAACTTTGCGCTCGGCCCGGAAGATATCAAAGCCGTTTCGAAGCTGGCGACGATACCTTATGACGTCCATCTGATGGTCACGAACCCGGACCCTTACATTGCGCGTTTCGCCGATCTGGGTTGCAGCATTATTTATGTCCACGCCGAAGCGCCGATCCATTTGCACCGCACGCTGAGCAATATCCGCAGCCGCGGCATCAAAGCAGGCGTGGCGATGAACCCCGGCACGTCGCTGAATATTCTCGAAGAAATCCTCGACGTGGTGGACGTGGTCATGGTGATGTCGGTGAATCCGGGTTTTGCGGGGCAGCCTTTTATCGAAAGCGCGTTCAGCAAAGTCCGACGACTCAGGGCCATGCTGAATGAAAATAAGAGCGATGCGCTCATCGCCATCGACGGCGCCATTTCCCCCGACGTGGTGAAAACGCTCGGCGCGGAAATTGACCTCTTCATTCTCGGCACCGCAGGGTTGTTCCGCAAAGACATGTCTTACAAAGAGGCGATGACTGTTTTGCAAGAACAGGTCGTTTTGGCGAAGAGCGAAGTGGCATAAGCCGTGCACGGGAGGAAGGCTACAAAAAAGCCATTCTGCAAAATAACGTTATTCGCAGAATGGCTTATGTGTTTTACGGCGGACGCGATTAACGTCCTGCTGGCCCTGATGAAGAAAACCGCACTTAGTTGCGGGCACCAATAATCAGCGCTGCGACCAATGCAATTGAAACGAACGACATATAACCCACCACTAAAGCTCTTTTCATCGTTAAGCACCTCAGTTGAACGTTTTTCAGTACATCGGACTCACGACCGGACGCAGAGTAAACCGGGCAAATCGCAGCTTACCTATTGATGATAGATCACGCTGCCGGATAAAGGTGATTTAACGAAATGAAAGGACGCCGCCTGAAGGTAACGGCTGTTAAAAAACGCCTCTGACCTTATTGATTTTATTGATTAACAATAAAAGTCCCGGCCGGAGGATGAGCTATCATTGACTGAAATAGTGCTCTCAGCAAACTCTGGTGGACGGATGATAATAAAGAAAAAACTCAATTCAATCATGATGGTGTTAAGCATTGCCTGCGCGGTGCCCGCCGTGGCGGCTAACCCCACGGGCGACAACAGAAGCGGAGTGTCGGGCTTATGGGAGGATTTTAAAGACGATGTTTCCCTGACCTGGAATGAACCTCAATATACCGATGTCTATCTTCCTTTTCTGAGCTGGCATAACCGGCTGACGTACGATAAGCATAAAACAGATCACTATAATGAAATGCCGTGGGGCGGCGGGATTGGCGTTTCCCGCTATACAGAAGAGGGTAACTGGAGTGGCCTCTTTGCAATGGTATTTCAGGATTCCCACCGCGAGTGGCAACCAGCCGCCGGTTACGGGTGGGAAAAGGGATGGTATTTCACGCAAAGTAAGGATGTCCGACTTGGGCTGGGATTAGCGGGCGGAATTACCGCCCGTCAGGATTTCGCTAATTACGTACCGCTGCCATTCTTATTCCCACTTTTTTCTGCGGGATATAAAAACGTCAATTTGCAGTTCACCTACATCGCCGGAACTTACAATAACGGCAACGTGCTTTTTGCGTGGCTGAGATATGGTTTTTAGATATTCCCCACGGTCAGACGCTATTTCAGCCACTGATGAAAGGCTTGCCTTACGGCTGGCCTTATATTCCGTTTAGCTTATCCATTACGTCTTCGGACAATTGCAGCTTTGCGCTCGCCAGGTTTTCCTGTAAATGTTCCGGCGACGACGTGCCGGGGATCAGCAAAATATTCGGTGAGCGTTTAAGCAGCCACGCCAGCGCGACCTGCATCGGTGTGGCCTGCAATGCGGCGGCCACCTCATCAAGCGACGTGGACTGCAACGGTGAAAAACCGCCCAGCGGGAAGAAAGGCACATACGCAATGCCTTGTTCTGCAAGGGTATCGACCAGCGCATCATCGTGCCGGTTCGCCAGGTTATACATGTTCTGAACGCAGGCAATTGTCGTCAGTTTCTGCGCGTCAGCGACCTGACCGGCCGTGACATTGCTCAGGCCGATATGGCGAATCAAACCGCGCTCTTTCAGTTTGATCAGCGCTTCCAGTTGCGGTTCGAGTGAACCCTCTTTCGGCTGATGAATGTCGAGCATGCTGCGCAGATTCACCACGTCTATCGTTTCCAGTCCCAGATTGCGCAGGTTATCTTCCACCGCCTGCGTCAGTTCCTGCGGGCTGAAAGCCGGTAACCAGCCGCCTTTTTCATCACGGCGCGCACCGACTTTGGTCACAATACACAGATTATCAGGGTACGGATGCAGCGCTTTTTTGATCAGCCGGTTGGTTTCATGCGGGCCATAAAAATCGCTGGTATCGATATGATTCACACCGCTGGCGATGGCGTCACGCAATACCTGAATACCCCGCGCTTCATCTTTCACCGGGCCAAAAACGCCCGGTCCCGCCAGTTGCATGGCGCCGTAACCTAAGCGTCCTGCTTCGCGATCGCCCAGGCGATAAGTCATTGAAGGCTGTGACATGGAATTCTCCTCTGTGAATGTTCACTGATTGTAGCGGGGCGCTGGCTGTGCAACTATCCGGTAAAATCAGGACAAACTGTACGAGGTTACGCACAATGTCGATGGATATTGCCCTGCTGCACGCAGTGGTTGAAGTGGCGAAAGCCGGTGGATTTCGTGAGGCGGCGCGCGTCACCGGCAGCAATGCGTCCCGGCTCAGTGATGCGGTGCGCCGCGCTGAACAGCAGCTCGGCATCCGGCTTTTTCACCGGACGACCCGCACCGTGGTGCTGACCGAAGCCGGCAGAGCGCTGATCGAACGTTTGCAGCCCGCCATGAATGAGGTGAATGCCGCGCTGGACGCGCTTAACCGTTATCGCAATACGCCCGGCGGCACGCTACGGCTGAACGTTCCGGTCAGCGCCACGCGGCTGGTTTTACCTGCGCTGGTGCCGGAATTCCTCCGGCGTTATCCGGATATTCAGCTGGAAATCATTGCGGAAAGTAATGTGCAGGATGTATTTCGCGACGGCTGCGACGCCGGTATCCGTTACGACGAACGTCTTGAGCAGGATATGGTTGCGCTTCCCATCGGACCGCGCCGTCAGCGTTATGCGGCGGCGGCGTCTCCTGCGTATCTCGACGCGCAGGGCAGGCCGGAGCATCCGCGGGAGCTGATTGAGCATCGCTGTCTGCGTGGCCGTTATGCCAGCGGCAACATGCCGGACTGGGAATTTGAACGCGATGGCGAAAACCTCAGCGTGCAGGTGAGCGGCCCGCTGGTGGTGAGCGTCGGCGGCGCGGTGGATCTGGCCGTGGAAACCGCTATCGCGGGCGCGGGTATCATCTACCTGTTTGAAGAATGGCTGGCGCCCGCCATCGTCAGCGGTAAGCTGGAAGCCATCTTACAGCCGTGGTGGCTGTCGTTTTCAGGCCCGTATCTTTATTACAACGATCGCCGCCTGATCCCCGCGCCTTTGCAGGCGTTTATCGATTTTGTCCGCGAAGACAATCTGAACCGGGCGACGGCCGGTTAAAACCCGAATTCGCTCAGGCCGGGATGATCGTCCGGTCTGCGGCCCAGCGGCCAGTGGAATTTGCGGTCGGCTTCAGCGATGGGTAAATCGTTGATGCATGCGTGACGTTCGAACATCAGCCCCTGCGCGTTAAACGCCCAGTTTTCATTGCCAAAACTGCGGAACCAGTTACCGGAATCGTCGTGCCATTCGTAAGCAAACCGCACGGCAATCCGCTCGCCGCCGAACGCCCAAAGCTCTTTAATCAGGCGGTAATCCAGCTCTTTGGCCCATTTACGTTGCAGGAATTCCACCACACCGGCCTGACCCGTGACGAATTCGCTGCGGTTTCGCCAGCGTGTGTCGGCGGAATACACCTGGCTGACGCGCTGCGGATCGCGGCTGTTCCACGCATCTTCGGCAAGCCGGACTTTTTCGATGGCGCTTTCACGCGTAAACGGCGGAAGGGGTTTTTTCACAATTAAGCTGCTGTCAGTCATCATGGCCTCACGTTATGGGAGAATGTGCGTTGGTGTTTCATGTATATAAGCGTTCGGCCACGCATAAGAAAGCAATGTTGCGTTGCTAATCGTTAATCAGCACGATTTTGCCCTGAATATGTCCTTTGGCTGCGCGCTCATGGGCTTTGCGGGCATCAGAAAGTGAAAATGTACTGTCCAGAACCACCTGAATACTTCCGTCGTTAAGCAGGGACGCAAGTTCTGTCAGCTGACGTCCGTTTGAACGCACCTGAGTAGCCGATACGGTGATACCAAGCTTCGCCGCTTCTTCTGCACCGGTAAAACCGAGAGGGAAAACAGGGAACAGGGCTCCACCGCTCTTTATCGCCTTAAGAAAACGGCTGCTGTTTGCCCCGCCGACGGCATCGATCACCAGATCTAAATCCCGCGAAATGTCTTCAGGCCGGGTTCGGGTATAGTCGATGAATTCATCAGCGCCCAGTTCACGCAGTAAGGCTTCATGTTTACCGGATGCCACCGCAGTGACGTGTGCGCCTTTCAGTTTCGCGACCTGAACGGCAAAATGCCCGACACCGCCTGCCGCGCCGTTGACCAGCACTTTTTTCCCCGCCAGAGCGACCGGAACGTGCGGATTTGGCTGGAGAGGATTAGGTTCTTCATGGCCTACTTCCACCATAAATTGCCACGCCGTCAGCAATGACATCGGCGCACCCGCCGCATGGATATGATCAATCCCCGCAGGCTTCAAAGCGAGTTGCTCCGCGGGAACGCTTACATATTGTGCATAAGCCTGACTTTCGCCCGTGCTGAAAAATCGCACCATCGAATACACGGTATCCCCCACGGTAAATGCCGTGACATCCCCGGCGACTGCTTCCACGACGCCTGAGATATCTGTTCCTAAAATGATCGGGAATGACAACTGTGGTTGCCATTCTGGCGGAAGCGCACTGTACCCATCGCGTAGATACCAGTCGGGGGGATTCACGCCGACAGCGTGAACACGAACCAACACTTCGCCCGGCCCGATCTCCGGCACGGGCGCATCTTCATAGTGCAATACGTCCGGGCCGCCGTAAGCGTGGATCTGAACGGCTTTCATCATATTTTTTGACATCGCTTTCTCCTGAGTGAAGGTAGTGTTAAATTATCCGGAACACTGGTCCATATAAACGGATCACTGATCCACTTGTCAAGGTGAATGATGAGAGCTGACGCAAAACAAAACTATGAACACATTCTTTCGGTCGCAGAGGAATTCCTGACGGGTGGGGTTGCTGACGTTTCCCTGCGCGATATTGCCCGCAAAGCCGGGGTGGGAAATGCGACGCTTCACAGGCACTTCCCTACACGGGAAGCGCTGTTTGAAGCCTTACTGCGAAAGGGTTTTGATGCCCTGAGTCTGAGAGCGGCAGAGCTGTTGACCACGGACGACGTGAAAGGCGCGCTGGTCACCTGGTTACGTGAAGCCGCTTCTGTGACCTGCGCGTACAGAGGGGTGATTTCACCGATGGTAGCCGCCATTGCCGATGAACACTCCGCGCTTCACGACTCATGCGTCGCCTTGCGAACCGCCGGTACCCGCCTGCTGAGTCGCGCACAGGCAGAAGGTCTGGCGCGTAAAGACATGGACGGCAACGATCTGTTTGCATTGATTAGCGCGTTGGCATGGCTTGCCGAGCAGCCGCCATTGGTACCGCATGCCGACAATGTTTTCGGGATTATTTCGGACGGGATTTTCAGCCACATCAGCTGATCGTTGTTTCGGGGGGGGACAATGCAGACCTTAAACGCAAGGTCTGCATTGAATGGGAAGGGTATTATTCCGCGGTGTTCTGCCCTAAGCCCTGAAGACCGTTCTTATTCAGATTGGTATCCCGGAACCGGTCTTTCCAGTTCATTTCATAATGTTCAGGCGGGAAATCCGCAGGGGAGGTTCCCTGTTTCAGGGCGTCGTGTACGGAGTGCGCATACGCCAGATTCTTATCGCACATCGGCGCTGCCGGAATGTACATCACGTTTCCCCATCCTTGCTGATTTTCAACCGGCGCAACCGAGTGAATCACATCGCAATGCCACCAGACCGAGTCTCCGGCCTGTAATTGCGGAATGCTGCAAAGGCCGTTAATGAGATGAGGGTGCCATTTCTCAGAGACAGGCAAAACCCGGCCCGGCGCGACGCCGCACAATTCATCTTCGGGTACGTCATCTAACAGCGGACGGAGCAACATGTAAGCCATCGCCTCCGGGACCGGCACAACGTGCAAAACGCCCTGGCCGCTCTGTATATCAGACAGCGCCGTCCAGCCCTGGAAGGTGCGGAATACGGAACATTTCGTGGTATCAGCGACGTCGTATTCATTCACATCTGGCCTGAACGCCGCATCCCACGGATCATATTCGTCAAAGCGATTGTTGAAAATATTCCGAAAGACGTTCTGATAAGCAGGCAATAACCAGCGTTCCAGCGCGCCGGAGTCAGTGTGCGCGCCGAGGCCTTTGGATGTCGTTCCCGGCAGTCTGCGGCGGAGCCGGTCGGGGTAAATGACGCTGATATCGGGGTTAAACCAGACTTTTCCTTCGCTGTTGAATTTCCACAACCGGTTGAGGAATGACTGAACCGCGCCGATTTCCTGACTTTGCCTGGCCTCCATCTGCGCTTTTGACCAGTAGATGGGATAAATTTCGGGACGCGAAGCCTCCAGACTGCCGAAGAAATTATCGCCCGGCCCGCGGTAAACGTCGTCGAAATGGTTATTGTCCAGATAACTGAGCATGGACTCGTCCATCGCCAGCGCCGCATCGCGCCCGAATGTTCCGCGCACAACAAGACAACCACGGCGCTTAACCTGCGCAATCAGCGCGTCGGATCCTTTTCCGGCGACGAGATCTGACCATTCGATCTCTGGCCACGCCGATCCCTGAGTACGTTCTTCTTCACGGGCGGCAGCGATCTCAGATTCAATTTTGCTGCACACCTGATCAAAAAGCCCCTGCACATCACCAATCTGAGACCGTAGTTTTTGTTTTACTTCAATGATTTGCTGTTTGTAATCTTCCGGCAGTTTTGTCGCGATGGGGGTTTTATGCATGATGATTCTCCCGTGTCTTTTATGATTATTATTACATACGAAGTTATTATTACTTTCATTCGTAAGTTCATGGGTGACAGTAACAAAACTCAGTGCAGGTGTTTTTGCAGCGGATCACGGTTTTGAAATTCGGGTTTATGCGGCGGGAATGCTTAAAAAGTATAAAGCACGCCAAGATTCAGCGTGGTCCCGCCGCGCCGGTCAACGATCGGGCTTTTACCGGCGTGATCGCCCAGCCAGGCGTAATCCACACTGACGACGCTGCCCCAGTGTGGCGTGAACTGGTGGCCCCACGTCAGGCTGCTGTCCACGCCATAAAACCCCCCGGCGGCCTGATAGGGCGCGAAATCAGTGCGTTCGCTTTGTTTTTCACTCACGCCATAGAAGGTATTCATGTAACGCCGGTCGCCAAAAAGTGCCGCGGACTGGAGTGCAACCGTGTCCGCATTATTTTGCACGGGCAGGAGCGTGACGGATGTCTGATAGTGCACGCCTTGCCCGTCGCTCAGCGGCAGGGTGGCTTTGCCTTCAAATGAAAGCCATGGCGTGGCAGACCAGCCCGCCGCGATGGCGGTATTGACGGCCGCATCGATATTTCCCATGCCTTTGAGTTTATTTGAACCATCCCGCCAGGTGGAATTTCTGTCCGTCCGGCCCAGGCTGAACCCCAGCGTATGTTCAAGATACAGGCCGTTATCTGCCTGTAAGTCATACCCCACGCCTTTCAGGGAATCGAAGAAAAACGCGTTGTCCCGCGCCTGAATGACCGGCCCCGCCAGCCAGTGACGCTGATCCGATCCGCTGTAACGCGGGGCGCTTTGTGTGCCCATCCCGACCGTAAACGTTTCCGCTGGCGCATCGTCACCGGCCTGTGCCTGCCACGCTGTTGCAGACAGCGTGAAGCAGGTAATGTGCAGCATAAGTTTTCTGGATATCATTGTGACTCCTCATCACCCAACCGTATGGTTCGTAGCGGATTGCAGCCGCGCCGAAAACCGGAGTATGCAGAGGCAGTGTCAATAAACTGTCTGGGATTTATGAAGAAACAGTCAAGGCGGCAGACATGCAAACAAAACGGATCCTGATCATTGAAGACGACGCCGATGCGGCGGATGTTCTTGATGCGTATTTGAAACGTGAAGGTTATGAGGTGCAGATTGCGGGAGACGGGCTATCCGGGCTGGAGAATGCGCAGCGGTGGAAGCCTGATCTTATTCTGCTGGATGTGATGTTGCCGGGCATGAGAGGGACGGACGTGCTGGCGTCAATCCGCCGCGAAAGCCGCGTCCCGGTGATCATGGTGACGGCAATGGGCGATATGCCTGACAAAATTGGCGCGCTGCGGTTCGGGGCTGATGATTATGTTGTCAAACCCTACAACCCCGGCGAAGTGGTGGCGCGGGTGCAGGCCGTACTCCGGCGGGTGATTTCCGGCTCAGAGGCCGTGTCTTCCGTGTTGTGCTGGCAGGGGCTTGATGTTGATACCGATGCCCTCACCGCCGCTGTCCGGTCAGCCTCGGGTGAACCGCGCTATCTGGATTTAACACCGACAGAGTTCGGTGTGCTGAGCACATTAATGCGCGCTCCGACGCGTCCGTTCTCGCGGCAATATCTGCTTGAGCATTGCCTGCCGGAAAGCGAAGCGCTGGAAAGGGTCGTTGATACGCACGTTTATAACCTGCGTAAAAAGCTGGAATCTGCGGGGATCGTCAACGTGCTGGTCAATGTGCGTGGCGTCGGTTACCGGTTCAGACAACCATGAGCAGCCCACATTATCAGTCCCTCTGGCGCTGGATTTGTGTCCGTATCCTGACGCTGGCAATCGGCAGCGTGATCCTGATTGCGCTGTGCATGTGGCTGCGCTTTGCCATCGAAAATCTCTGGGTGTTGCACCACATGTCCCCGGCAATGCGGGCTGAATTTGAGGTGCTGCGCAGTAACCCTGAGCTTAATCTGGCGCGGTTTCATGAGATTGTGGATCAGGGCTGGGGCGCGCGCTATTCGGATCCTTCGATTGCTTCTGCCGACTGGATGATGGTCGGCATTCTGGTGGTCGTGGTGATCCCTTTTATCGCGCTTTTGGGTTTAAAAGCCGCCCGTCCGCTTTCGTCGCAGTTCAGCCGTCTGGCGCAGGTGGCCCGTTCGGTCACGAAAGGGGATTTCAATACACGGGCTGAAGCGGTGAAAAATGCCCCGTCTGAACTTATCCAGTTTACCGATGATTTCAACGCCATGATGCTGCAACTTTCGCGCTATGAGCGGGAACTGCGGGCGTCGCATGTCGCGATGGCGCATGAGTTGCGTTCGCCGCTGACGGCGGCGGTAGGGCGGTTGCAGGGGATGCTTGATGGCGTATTTCAGCCGGAGCCGCGTCAGTTGCAGATGGTCATGAAACAGCTTTTGCATCTGAACCGGCTGATCGACGAACTGCATTTGCTTTCGCTGGCGGACGCCGGTCAGCTGAATCTTCATAAAACATCTCTGGATCTGGCTGAACTGCTGCGCGAGCGCGTGGCCTGGCTCAGGCCGCAGTTAGCAGAAGCCGGTTTTGACATCAGCGTAACGCCCGATATCCCCTGTCCTTATGTCGGTGATCCGTTCCGCCTCGGGCAGGTCTTCACCATTCTGATGGAAAATGCGCTGCGTTATGCGCAGGAAGGCCACCGGCTGGATATTGCAATTTCGCACAGTGAAGGCAGCGTGGAGATTGCGTTTCGGGATTACGGGCCGGGTGTGGATGCGGGGTTTCTGCCGGTGATGTTTGAACGCTTCAGCCGGGCAGAATCTTCCCGCGCCCGGCACTCCGGGGGCAGCGGGCTGGGGTTATCCATCGCCCGTGCGATATGTGAAGCCCACAGTGGCGGCATCCGGGCTTTGCTGAAAGAACAGGGCGGGCTGGTTATCACGGTCAGTTTGCCGCAGCCGGAAGCGGGGGAATAAAAAAGCGGTTCTTGACGGTTCCTTGATGAAATATCGCGGGAATCTGGACAGTGAGCGGATTGAATAGCGGTATCTCAATTCAGGAAGTCTGTCATGACCGCTACTTTTACGGATTATGCCCGCCACGGCGTGCGCCATTTATGTGCTGCCGGGCGTCTGCTGCCCTTTCTTCCCGCCGCCTGTCTGCTGATAGTTGTTGTCGTGCTGGCGGGGTGTGGCGATAAATCCCGTAAGCCCGTGGTACCCGCAAGGCCGGTGCGTGTGGTGATTGCGCCGCTTCCTTCAGCCTCCGGCACGGTTATCCAGACCGGTGAAATCCGCGCCCGCGAAGAGGTGGCGCTGGGTTTCCGGCTGGACGGCAGGATCCTCACCCGGCAGGTCGATGTCGGCGATCGTGTGGCGGCCGGGCAGATTGTCGCGACGCAGGAAAGTGCCACCAGCCGCAACCAGCTCAACAGCGCGCAGGCCGATCTGGACAGCGCCCGCGCGGCGGAACAGCTGGCCGCGCTGAATCTCCGGCGCATGAAGCTGCTGATGCCAGGCGGTGCTATCGCCCGCACGCAGCTGGATAGCGCGCAATCCGACTGGCAGGCGGCCCGCGCGCGGCGTCAGAGCAGTGAAGATGCGCTGAAAAACGCGCGTGAAAGTCTCTCCTGGGCACAACTGACCGCGCCGGCGGACGGCGTCGTGACGCAGGTCAGCGCATCGGCCGGGCAGGTGGTCAGCGCCGGACAACAGGTTGTGACGCTGGCCTCGGGTGGCGGGCGTGATGCGGTATTTGATGTCGCCGATCCGCAGGCGATTCCGGCACAGGCGGGCGCTGTTTTTAGCGTTTCGTTACTGTCCGACTCTTCAGTGATCGTGCCGGGGCATTTACGGGATATCAGCCCGCAGGCCGACCCGCAAACCCGGACATGGCGTGTTCGTATCACGCTCGATAACCCGCCGCCCGCCATGGCGCTGGGGGCCAGCGTTCAGCTCATTCTCCCTGCTTCAGGCCAGACGGCGATCGCGCTGCCTGCGTCGGCGCTGACCCGCGCCGGTGGTCAGCCCGCCATTTTTATCGTGAATACCAAAACGCTGACGTTGCACCTGCAACCGGTGGTTTTAGCGCGTTACAGCACCAAAGAAATCTTTATTGCGGCTGGCCTGAGCCCCGGCGAAACGGTCGCGATTGCCGGTGTGAGTAAACTGCGCAATGGCGAAAAAGTGACGCTGGGGGAAGGCAGCGAATGAAGCCGTCCACTCCCTCACACCGGTTCAATCTCTCCGCCTGGGCGCTGGCGCACCAGCCGCTGATCGCCTTTTTTATGCTTCTGCTCATGGCCGCCGGTGTCTTCAGTTATGAGCAACTGCCGCGCAACGAAGATCCGGCGTTTACCATTAAAACGGCGGTAGTCTCTGCAAGCTGGCCGGGTGCCAGCGTGGCGGATACGGTCAATCTGGTCACGGATACGCTGGAGAAAAAACTTCAGGAAATCCCGTATCTTGATTTCGTTGAGAGCGAGACCCGCGCCGGGCAATCGGTGATTTTCGTTAACTTGCGTGATGATACGCCGCCCGCACAGGTTGCAGGCATCTGGTATCAGGTGCGTAAAAAAATGCAGGATATCGCCCCGTCGCTGCCCGCAGGCGCGCAGGGGCCGTCGGTCAACGATGAGTTCGATGATACGTTTGGCACGATTTATGGGTTTACCGGCGAGGGTTTCTCGCCGCGTGAACTGCGCGACCGCGTGGAAGACATCAGCCGCAGCCTGATATCGCTGCCGGACATCGGCAAAACCCGCCTGCTGGGCGTTCAGGAAGAAAACATTGTGATTGCGTTTTCGCCCGCGCAGCTCGCCGGGATGGGCATTGATTTGCAGCAGGTCACCGACGCCCTGAAAGCGCAAAATGCGGTCGAACCGGCGGGCGTTCTGCGCAGCGATCGTGAAAATATCGCCCTGCGCGTGAGCGGCTCCCTGACGTCTGAGCAAAGCTTGCAGGCGGTGACGCTGCACATCGCCGGGCGCTACATTCCGCTGACGGATATCGCGACGATAAGCCGTCAGGATGCCGAGCCGCCAGCCCCCGAATTTCGTGTTAACGGGCAACCCGCTATCGGGCTGGCGATTTCTATGGCCTCCGCCGGGAATATGTTGTCCTTTGGCAAAGCGCTCAATGACCGGATGGCGGACATCCGCACGCGCCTCCCGCACGGCATTGAAATGGTCAAAGTGGCCGATCAGTCAGCGGTGGTTTCACAGGCCGTCAACAGCTTTATCCGGGTGCTGATTGAATCCGTCGTCATTGTATTAGCCGTCTCTTTTGTTTCACTCGGCACCCGCGCCGGGCTGGTTGTGGCGGCGGCCATTCCGGTGGTTCTTGCCATGACGTTCATCGGCATGATGCTGGCGGGAATCGGGTTACAGCGCATTTCTCTGGGCGCGCTGATCATTGCGCTCGGGTTACTGGTGGATGACGCGATGATCACCGTTGAAGCGATGGTGTCGCGTATCGAGGCGGGAGATTCGGCCTGGCGCGCCGCCACTTACGCTTTTGAAACGACGGCATTCCCGATGCTTACCGGCACGCTGGTGATGATTGCCGGTTTTATCCCGGTGGGTTTCGCGGCCTCAAGCGCCGGTGAATATTGTTACTCCCTGTTCGCCGTCGTGCTTATTGCGTTGCTGTGTTCCTGGGTGGTCGCCATTCTTTTTTCGCCGCTGATCGGGACGTGGATTTTGCCCGCAAAGCTTGCATCGCACGGTGAAAAGCGTGGCCGGTTAATGCGTTTCTACCTGCGTCTGCTGAATTATGTGCTGCTTCACCGGTGGGGCACGCTGAGCATTGCCAGTCTGTTGCTGGCGATGGCGATGTATGCGACGACGTTTATGCAGGGGGAATTTTTCCCCGCTTCCGACCGGCCGGAATTACTGGTGAGTCTCACGCTTCCCGCGAATGCTTCCCGGACAGAAACCGCGCGGCAAACTGAACGGCTGGAACATGCGTTGCGGGGTAACCGGAATGTCGATCACTATTCGGATTACGTCGGTTCGGGGGCTGTGCGTTTTTATCTGCCGATGGATGTGTTACTGGATAACGAGAACACGGCGCAGCTGGTCATTGTCGCCAAAAATCTGGAAGACCGTGACAAGCTTCGCGAACAGCTTGAGGCCATTTTAGCCCGTGATTTCAGCGACATCACCACGCGTGTTTCCCCGCTGGAACTCGGCCCGCCGGTCGGGTGGCCGGTAAAATATCGCGTCAGCGGCCCGGACTATGCGCAGGTCAGGCAGATTGCCCAACATCTCGCTGCCACGCTGGGTGAGGTTGCGGTTACGCGGGAAGTGAATCTGACCGCCGGAGAGCCCGAGCGGGTGATTACGCTGCGGGTGAATCAGACGGCAGCGCGGGCGGCAGGCGTTTCTTCGGAAAGTCTTGCGGCTTTGCTTAACACTGTCTGGTCAGGCAGCGTTGTCACCACCGTTCGGGATAAAAACCGGCTGATTGATGTTGTTCTGCGGGCGAACAACCGCGAGCGTCAGGATGTCACCACGCTGTCGGGCCTGATGATCACCACCGCGACGGGGCAAAAAATCCCGATAAGTCAGGTCGCGACACCGGTCTGGGGGATTGACGATCCGGTTGTGTGGCGTCGCCAGCGGCTGCCGTTCATTACCGTTCAGACGGATTTAGCGCCGGGGCTGCATGCTGAAACCGTATCGCAGCAGCTCGCGCCGCGGGTTTCGCGTATCCGTGCGGCGATGCCTTCCGGATATAAAATCGAGGAGGGCGGCGTGGTGGCGGAGTCAGACAAAGGCAACGGTTCGGTGTATGCCGTGCTGCCGGTCACGCTTTGCGTGATGCTGATCCTGCTGATGATCCAGTTGCAGCGTTTTTCGCGCATGCTGCTGGCCTTATTCATGGCACCGTTCGGCCTTATCGGCATCGTGCTGGCGATGTTGCCGACCGGCACGCCGATGGGTTTTGTTGCCCTGCTGGGGATTATTGCGCTGGCGGGAATGATTATCCGCAACGCGGTGATCCTGATCAGCGAAGTGGATAATAACGTTATCGCAGGAATGGGTCGTGATGACGCCATCAGGGCCGCCGCCGGGCACCGTTCAAGACCCATATTGCTGACGGCCTGCGCGGCAATACTGGGGATGCTGCCGATCGCCGAACAGGTATTTTGGGGGCCGATGGCTTACGCCATTATCGGCGGGTTAATTGTCGCCACTTTCGTCACGCTTACCCTGCTTCCGGCTGCGCTGAGCCTGATTATGCAGCGGGAGAAGGCGAGGGCGGCCGCTTGCGGAAATTCAATCTGACGCATTTAAAATCGCCAAAATTTCTTCTCTGCCAGATCAACACGATAGTCGCGCAGGCGGCGCGGGGCCTGCTTATCTGCGCTGGCAGCCATTGATCTGAGCACCTGATTAACTATACTGTATATAAATACAGTATGCTTGCAGGAACCCCACTCATGATGCTTTACAAAATCGCCGCACGGCAGCAAAAAACGGATATCCCGTTGTATTTAAACCCTATTGCAGCGGGTTTCCCCAGCCCGGCGGCGGACTATGTGGAGAAGGGTATCGATCTGGTGGCGCACCTGATTGCGCATCCTTCTTCTACCTATGTGCTTAAAGTCTCCGGCGATTCCATGCGGGACGCGGCGATCATCGATGGCTCAATGTTGCTGGTCGATTTCAGCCTGAAACCGGCTCACAACGATATCGTTGTCGCCAGTCTGGACGGGGAATTCACGGTGAAACGGCTGATGCTCCATCCGTATCCTCATCTGCGGGCTGAAAACCCGGCCTACGCGCCTATTCCGCTGAATGAAGACCGGCAGGTCGAGATTGTCGGCGTTGTCACCACCGTTATCAGCACGATGCACCGCAATGTACGCACTCGCTGATGTGAACTCGTTTTACGCCAGTTGCGAAGTCGCCTGGCGCCCTGACCTGCAAGGCAAACCGGTCGTGGTGTTGTCCAATAATGACGGCTGCGTGATTGCGCTTTCGGCGGAAGCGAAGAAGCTCAAAATTAAAATGGGCGCGCCGTACTTCAAACAAAGGGCGCTTTTTCAGCAGCACAACGTGGTGGTTTTCAGCAGCAATTACGAACTTTACGGCGATATGAGCCACAGGGTGATGGAGACGCTGGGCGCGTTATGTCCGAAAATCGAAATCTACAGCATCGATGAAGCCTTTCTCGATCTCAGCCGGTTGCCGGAAGATCTCGATTTAGAAAGTTTTGGCAAGGAAATCAGGGACACGGTGAAACAACACACGCGGCTGACCATTGGCGTCGGCATTGCGCCGACGAAAACGCTGGCCAAGCTGGCCAATTTCGCGGCAAAAAAATGGACAAAAAGTCAGGGCGTTATCGATCTCTCTGATCCGGTTCGTCAGAAAAAGCTGATGTCGTATGTGCCGGTCGAAGAGGTCTGGGGCGTGGGGCGGCGGATATCGAAAAAACTGAATGACGCCGGGATTAAAACGGCGCTCCAGCTTGCCGAATGCGACCTGTGGTTTATCCGGAAAAATTTTAATGTGGTGATGGAACGCACCGTGCGCGAGCTGCGCGGCGAACCTTGTTTAGGGTTTGACGAATTTGCGCCCGCCAAACAGGAAATTGTTTGTTCGCGGTCTTTCGGCACGCGGGTGACGGCGTATCAGGAAATGCGCGAAGCCATCTGCTTTTACGCCACGCGGGCTTCTGAAAAGCTGCGCGGAGAGCATCAGTTTTGCCGGCAGATTTCCGTCTTTGTCAAAACTAGCCCGTTCGCGGAAGGGGAGATTTACTACGGAAATCTGGCGAGTACCCGGCTGATTACGCCCACTCAGGACACCCGCGACATCATCTTCGCCGCAACAAAATGTCTGGATGATGTCTGGAAAGAAGGGCACAGGTATCAGAAAGCGGGCGTCATGCTGGGGGATTTTTTCAGTCAGGGCGTGTCCCAGTTGCACTTATTTGATGAGCGCGCGCCGCGTGCCAACAGCGATGCACTGATGACGCTTTTTGATGAAATCAATGACAAAGGAAAAGGGACGCTGTGGTTCGCCGGGCAGGGGATCTCACGGGACTGGCAGATGAAGCGCGAGATGTTATCCCCCGCATGGACCACCCGCCTGAGCGATGTGCCGGTGGCGCGTGCGTGACGGCTGCACGAGTCATGCACCGCAAATTACTGAGCGTAAATTCTTGTAATTCATGATTCATACATCTTGTGAATGTTTGAGTGGCCGTTAGAATGGCGGCCTGCTTGCGAGGGAAATGTGAATAAACAACGGCGTTCAGCACTGCTCTATTTTTGCCTGGCCTGTCTGGTCATACTGACATGTATGACACAGCGCATCGCCGGGCTGAATGCGTTGTCCGCAATCGTGCATCAGGACACGGCGGCGGCGCAGGCGTCATCCGCGACCTCTGAAATCGCTAAAATTCCCGCTCCCTGCGAGCTCAGCAGCAAATCGCTGCTTTCCGTTCCTCCTCTCCTCTTAGAATTTGCGTTTCTGGCGCTGAGCCTGCTGCTGGCCTTTTTGTCACGCGGCAATATGGCGGCGATCCGCCTGCTTGTGCCGGAGGCGGTCCCTGTGCCGCGCCTGCGGGTGCATTTGCGGCTCTGTGTCTTCCGGGAATAAAAACACGCCTGTTTTTCATCAGGATGTGACTTTTTATTTTTGGAGAAAATCGATGCGAAATTTATTCAGGGCGGCCGCAGGCTGCTTACTGATGCTCTGGCTGCATACCGGATATGCTGCCGACACCGGCTGGCTGCAAAGCCCGCAAAATACCCACGCGAAAGTGCGCTTACAGGCGCAGCCAGCCCATCTTTCTGAAAAAGAAACCCGGCTGTTGCTTTCTGTCAGCCTCGAAAAGGGCTGGAAAACCTACTGGCGATCGCCGGGCGAGGGCGGCATTTCACCGTCAGTCGAATGGCAAAAACCTGTCAAGGCGCAACAGGCCACATGGTTCTGGCCGACGCCCGCACGTTTTGATGTCGCGGGCATCACCACCCAGGGCTATCACGATGAAGTCACGCTGCCCGTCATCCTCAGCGGTGAAGTGCCGGGCACGATTGCTGGAACGCTGACACTGCCGGTGTGCAGCAACGTGTGCATTCTCACCGACTATCCTTTTAGTCTGGATCTCCGTTCGTCCGGGGATAGCGCGGATTTTGCGCGTCAGTTCGCCGCAGCGATGGGTAAGGTGCCGATTGCTGAAGGTCTGGCGGACAGCGTCACGGCGGGATATCGCCCCGGCGTATTGCAGATCACCGCTCACCGCGAGCAGGGCTGGCAAAATCCGGAGGTCTTTACCGATACGCTGGAAGGCAGTTCTCTGGGTAAACCGGCGGTGAAAGTGGACGGCCAACTGGCGCGGTTCACGCTGCCCGTGACCGACGAATGGGGCGATAAGGCGGCGGATATCACGGGCAAAACGCTGAGTATCGTGTTGTCGGACAACGGTCTGGCGCAGCAAATTCACCTGAAAGTGAACCCGCTTCCAGCCGAAGCGCCGGGCGCTGTCGCACTCTGGCAGGTGGCGCTGATGGCACTGGCTGGCGGTTTCATCCTCAATCTTATGCCCTGCGTTCTGCCGGTGCTGGGCATGAAACTCGGCAGTATTTTGCAGGTGGAACAGCGCAACCGGAAAAGCATTCGCGTGCAGTTTCTGGCGTCATCGGGTGGGATCATCACCTCGTTTCTGGCACTGGCGTTGCTGATGACGCTGCTCCGTTACACCAATCAGACGCTGGGCTGGGGCATCCAGTTTCAGAGCCCGTGGTTTATCGGGCTGATGGTGCTGGTCACGGCCGTATTTACCGCCAATCTGCTGGGGCTGTTTGAAATCAATCTGCCCTCAAAGATGACGACACGTCTGGCGACGCATCAGCGTTCCGGTCTCAGCGGACACTTCGCTGAAGGCGCTTTTGCCACGCTGCTGGCGACGCCCTGTTCCGCGCCGTTTCTCGGCACGGCGGTGGCGTTCGCGCTGGCCGCACCGCTGCCGGTTCTGTGGGGACTGTTCCTGATGCTGGGCATCGGCATGAGTCTGCCGTGGCTGATGATTGCCTTGTGGCCGGGGCTGGCGATGTGTCTGCCGCGGCCCGGTCGCTGGATGTTGCGGCTGCGGCTTTTCCTCGGCGCGCTGATGCTGTCGGCCTGTCTCTGGTTGCTCAGCCTGATGCAAAACCATGTCTCTGCGCTGACGGTCGCCGTGCTGGCGGGTGTGTTGCTGGTGATGCTGTTCGCCTTTTCCCTTCGCCGCTATGGCTTGCGTAATTCGGCGTTAACCGCCGGTGCGGGCGCGTTTCTGGCTGGCGCCGTCATCGTCATGGCCTCGCAGTTTTCCGGCACAGGCGGGAAGCCACTGCACGATGATATTGCCTGGCAACCCTTGTCCGAAGAGGCGATTCAGAGCGCGCTGGCGGCAAAAAAAGTGGTCTTTGTGGATGTGACCGCCGACTGGTGTGTGACCTGTAAAGCCAACAAATACAACGTACTGATGCGCGACGATGTGCAGAAAGCCCTGACGGAAAACGACGTTGTAGCCCTGCGCGGTGACTGGACGTTGCCGTCAAAACCGATCAATGACTTCCTGCAAAAACGCGGCAGCATCGCCGTGCCGTTTAATCAAATTTATGGTCCGCACAAGCCTGCCGGTGAAATCTTATCGCCGTTGCTTACCCGTGACGCCGTATTACAGGGGCAGGAAGATGCCCGTGGAGCCCGATAATGAAAACGTTAATGCTGATTATGATGATGGTGATTTCTCCGGTGGTTCTGGCGATGACGCCGGAAGATACGCTGTTTAACAACCCGGCCTCGCCGTGGTTTGGTGCGAAAAATCCCCGTCTGACCATTGTGTCCTTCACCGATTACAACTGTCCTTACTGCAAACAGTTTGATCCGATGCTGGAAAAGGTCGCGAAAGAAAATCCAGATATCAAAGTGGTGATTAAACTGCTGCCTTTCCGCGGCGCGAGTTCCATTATTGCCGGTCGCGCGGCGATGACGGTCTGGGAGCAGCATCCGGAAAAGTTTCTGGTGGTACATCAGCGGCTGATGTCTAAAAAAGGGCAACATGATGAAGCCAGTGCGCTCGAGGCGCTGAAATATGCCGGACTCGAACCCATTCGCGTGACGCCTGCCAGTTATCTTGAACTGAAAACCAATGTGGAAATCGCCGAGGTATTGGGCATTCAGGGAACGCCTGCGACGATCATTGGCGATCAGCTGATTGCGGGTGCCATCTCCTGGGAGGATTTGCAGAAAGTCGTGAAGGAGCAACTGGCGAAGGCAAAACATGATCAGGCTTAAACGCTGGGCGCGCGAAGGGGCAATTCTCGTCGTGCTGATTTTGGTGGTGATGCTGGGAATGGATTTTCTGCGCGCGCCGCAGGCACCGGCCAGTTTTGGCAGCCAGCCGTTGCAGACCCTCAGCAATCAGTCCGTGACGCTCGGCGAACAAAGTCAGCAGCGCCCGCTGCTGGTCTACTTCTGGGCAACGTGGTGCGGCGTTTGCAAAATGACCACACCTTCAGTTTCCCGGCTGGCAGAAGAAGGGGAGAACGTCCTGACCGTGGCATTGCGCTCAGGAGATAACGCCACGCTGGTGCGTTATCTGAACGGAAAGGGCATTCAGATGCCGGTGGTTAACGACGCCCGCGGCGATTTGTCGGCACAATGGGATATTGGCGTCACCCCGACGTTCGTTATCATTGATAAAGGGCAGGTGATTGCCACCACCACCGGCTGGACCTCTTACTGGGGAATGAAAGCGCGGCTGTGGTGGGCGCAAATCCGCACCTGATTTGCCGTTGCTGCTATCGTCCGAAACACAAGGCCTTCACCGTGGTGAAGGCTTTTTTTTCACTTCATTTTTATTTCGCCCCGGTAGGCGCCGCAACAGCCTCCGTCAGCCACGGCAAAATATCTTTTTTTCTGCTGATCACGCCCGGTAAGCACAGGCCCGAGGTTTGAAGCGGATTGTTGTCAGAGAAATACAGCGTGGAATTGCGTTTAAAAATATCGGTAACGGCGACGACGCCAAAATCAAATCCGCCTTGCGCGGTTTGCCGGGTCAGTTCAGCAATGAGATCCGCCAGCATGTGTTCGACCGACGACACCGATTCCACTTCAATCTGAGAAACCAGAACGGAAAGCGCGTTCAGCCGGTAACTTTTGGCATCGCGCATCAGAAGGCGCGCCGGTGAAAGCCCGCTGATATTGGTTTTGGCGGTGAGCAGCCCTTTTACAAAAACATCGTAATCCAGACCGGAAAGTTCAGCTAAAGCCTGAGCGGCGGCTTTATCCTGCGCGGTGGTGGTGGAAGAGGTCAGGGCTACCGTATCACTCAGTAATGCACCCAGCAAAAGCGTGGCCTGCGACGCTGAAACGGGCATGACACTTTCGAAAGAGAGAATCTGCCAGAGGATCGTCGCACAGCATCCGACAGAGCGGATCCAGACATCCGGCGGGTTTTTGGTCATCACCGTACCGAGCCGGTGATGGTCAATAATACCGATGATATTGCTGCGCAGTAACGATTCCGGCCCCTGTTCTGCATCGGTGAAATCCACCAGCCAGACGTCTTTATCATCCAGCGCACAATCAAGCAACGCAGGTTCACTGACGCCGGCCTGCTGCAAAATAAACGCCGTTTCCGGCGTGATATCGCCCAGACGGAACGGTGTGGCGGGTTTGCCCAGATGGTTAAGCCAGCCGGCGGTGATCAGCGCGCTGCAAATGGTGTCACTGTCCGGGTTGAGATGGCCAAAAACGTAGATCATAACGCCTCACTTCTTGTTTGACGGTTTCAGGGTCCGGTATAAATCCTGAATGCGGGTCATGGTTTTGACCGTGCGGGAGGATGTGGCGGATGCGACCGATAATATCAGCATTTCCAGACAAACCAGCACGGTGCCATGCAGCGGCATCCGGCCATTTTCGCCGCCGCGTGGCACGTTGATCACCAGGGTCGCTTCTTTGGCGAAGAAAGATTCCGTGGCGTGCGTCAGCAGGATGATTGGAATACCGAGACGTTTTGCCTCGCGAACCGTGGTCGTGCCTTCTTTGTGCGCATTTTTTTGCGCCATCATAATCAGCACATCGCCACGTTGCAGGCTGATCAGCTGTTCCGCCAGCGCGACGCCAGAACGGTTAAGCGAAACGGCCGGAATGCCAATGCGGTTGAAAAGCCGCGCGCTGTAATCCGCCAGAATTCCCGAGGCATTAATGCCAAAAAGCCCCACCTGACGCGCGCCAATCAGCAACGCGACGGCTTCAGACATTGCCTGCCGGTTGCCGGGTTCCGAAAGCGTATCGCACGCACGTTTATGGCCATCGAGAACGAAATCGATGCCGGAATTAATATCGCAGGCCAGCTCGCTGACCGTAGTGATCATCTTTTCTTCTGAGTTAATCGCCGTGCCGAGCCACGCTTCCAGCGTTTTTTTCATGTCACGCAAACCGGCAAACCCTAATGCCTGGATTGCGCGGATCACGGTGGCATCCGAGGTTTCCGTTGCGGCAGCAATTTCTAATGCCGTGGATTCCAGAACAGTTTCACGGTTGTCATAGATATATCTCACCACGGCCTGTAAGCGTGGTGAAAGTGCGGGTGCCCGCGCACGATAACGTTCACCAAATACATCAATACGTTTTTTTAACGGAGTGGCGGCCATAGAATGAACCCGATCCCTTTGCTTTAAAAGTGTATGGGTAAGCGTCAGTGCTTCTGAGGAGATTTTTATCTTATCAAATGTAGTGATTTAGCCACTATGAAAACGGTTCAATTCACAAAATTCAGGGCGGAAGACTGCGGGTCTGGTCTGTTTTATTGGTTTTTTATTGCAATAAATTAATGGGTTAAGTGATTATTATCGTCAATTTACTGTGTGAATTTTTTTAACGTTTAATGTAGTAGCGACATGAAATTGTTCATTTACTACTACGTTTTCGCATGTTGGAATGATTATCAATTGCATTGAAGCGGTTTTCTTTTACTCGGAGAACGTGCAGGAAATAACCGATGGGGAAATTGCGGGAATAGTTCCCTGCAAAATCGGGTGATTTCTTAAAATATCCGGAATGAATTTACGGAAATAATAAAATAATAATCATCAGGCTTAATGAAATGAATAATAACAGGACGATTTCTTTTAAACGAAATGGCCATCCGGCAATTTTGGCCGCTATTTATGGTGTTGCGTTGCTGACACCGGGGATCAGTTATTCTGCGTGGGACAGCAATACGCTCACGGTGTCCGGACAGGGAACAGACGGGCAGGGTTACAGCGCCAGCGAGACTTCCGTGGCCAGCAAAACGCCGACTTCGCGGCTCAATGAAGCGCAGTCGGTCAGCGTGGTGACGCAGCAACAGCTGGAGGATTATCAGGTTTCCAGTTTGTCGGACGCGATGCGTTTTGTCAGCGGCGTCACCGAAGGCAATACGCTGGCGGGCACTGAGGACGGGTTTGTCCGCCGGGGATTTGGTTCGAACTCCGACGGTTCGATTTATCGCGACGGCGTGCGCAGCAGTCAGGGGCTGAATTTTGATGCCACCACCGAACGCGTCGAAGTGCTGAAAGGCTCGGCATCGCTGCTGTACGGCATCCAGAATCCGGGCGGCGTGATCAACGTTGTCAGCAAAAAACCACAATACGACTGGCACACCAAAATCAGCGGGCGTTCCTCCAGCGAAGGCGGCGGCGCGGGCACGATTGACGTCACCGGCCCGCTCGGCAACGGTTTTGCATTCCGCCTGATTGCGGAAAAACAAAATCAGGATTACTGGCGCAATTTTGGCAGCGATAAACACACGCTGGTTGCGCCGTCGCTGCAATGGTATGGCGAAAAATCCAGTTTCCTGATCAGCTATTCCGATTACCGCTACGACATTCCTTACGATCGCGGCACGGCATTTATCAACGGCAAACCGATTGATATCAATTACAAAGACCGTCTGGACGACAAAGCAAACCGCGCCTGGGGCCACAATAAAACGCTGAACGCCCATTATGACTGGCAGTTCAGCGATGATTGGAGCACCCGCCTGACGCTCGGCTGGAACCAGCGCCGCTACAACAATGACGAAGTCAGGGTGACGGCGGTCAACACGACCACCGGCGCAGTGACACGTCGCGCCGATGCCAACCGCGGTTTTAACCACAAAACCAAATACGTTTCCTGGGATTTGCTCGGCTCGCAGGACATTCTGGGGATGAATCACGATATCGTGCTGGGCACGGATTATGAGATGAACCAGACCTACCGCGCCCATCAGTACCAGGGCAAGGCGAACAGCAGCTTCAACTACTTTGATCCGCAATACGATATCCTTTCGCCGGTCACCAACAGCACCACGGAAAACACCGCCAACGGCAATAACCTGAACCGCATTCACAGCCGTTCGGTCTATGCCAAAGACAGCATTTCGCTGACGCCGGACTGGATTGCCGTGGTCGGCGGGCGTTATCAGCATTACGAACAGCGCGCGTCGAAAGGCTTTGATCCGGTGGTTCAGACGCTCGACAGCGAAGGCAACAAATTCCTGCCGCAGGCCGGGCTGATTTACAAACTGACGCCGGACGTTTCGCTCTACAGCAGCGTCAGCAAATCCTTTACGCCGTCAACCGACGTGGATGACGACGGCAATGTCGGTAAACCGGAGCAGGGCACCAACTGGGAAGTGGGCAGCAAATGGCAGATTTCCCCGCGCCTGTTTGCCAGCGTGGCGCTTTACCGGATTGACGAACGCGACATGTCTCTCAGCATAAACGGCACAACGCGGGCGATTGATAAAGCGCGTTCCACCGGCGCGGAATTTGAGCTGAACGGCGAAGTGTTGCCGGACTGGGATGTGAGCGCCAATTACAGCTATGACAACGCCGAAATTGTGAATGACGGCGTGAACTCCGCCAATAACGGCAACCGTCTGCAAAATGCGCCACGCCATTCCGGCGCGCTGTATCTGAGCCATAACCTGACGTTCAGCGGCATTCCGGGTGATTTCCGCGTGGGCGGCGGGGCGCGTTATGTTGGCACGCGGGCGGGCGATCCGGAGAACAGTTTCACGATGCCGGACTATGTGGTGGCCGACAGCTTTGTCGCATGGAACAACCAGTTATTCGGCGAGAAAACGCAGCTGAAACTCAATCTGAATAACCTGTTTAATAAACACTATTACACCTCCAGCGGCGGCAATCTGCGCGTGCGTGAAGGCGAAACCCGTAATCTGATGGTACAGGCCAGTGTTGAATTCTGATCGTGACAGTCAAAAGGGCGCGCTGCGCGTGCCCGCATTTTTCAGACCCGTGCTACTCGCGCTGGCGCTGCTGAGTGCCGTGATGAGCGCGGCGGTGCAGGCGCGAACGGTAACGGATATTGACGGGAATCAGGTCGAAATCCCCGATGATCCGCAGCGTATTGTGCTGGGCGAAAGCCGGATGCTGTATACGCTGGCGATGCTCGAAACCGGCGATCCGGTGAAACGCATTGTCGGCTGGCCGCTGGATTTAAAGCGGTACGACAGCCAGACCTGGGCGGTATTTACGCAAAAATTCCCGCAGATGCTGAAAATCCCGGTGCTGGGCGGCGGCGGGCCTGATGAAATGAACCCGGAGAAAGTGCTGGCGCTGAAACCTGACGTGGTGATTTTGCCGAGTCTGGCGCGCTACGACGATGCGGATTTACGGCTGTTGCAGATGCTGAAAGCGGCGCACATTCCGGTGGTAAGAATCGATCTGCGCGTCCATCTGCTGAAAAATACCGCCCGCAGCGTGGAAATTCTCGGTGAAGTGTTTAACCAGACTGAGCGCGCGCAGGCATTCACGCAGTTTTATCGCTCGCATATGCAGGTGATACACGACCGGCTGGCGGCGTACAAGGGCCCGAAACCCACGGTGTTGCTCCAGTTGCATCTGGGGCGTCGTAATGAATGCTGCGTGACGGCGGTGAAAGGCAGCCTCGGCGAATTGCTGACGTTTGCCGGTGGCGACAACATTGCCAGCAAAACCGTCGGCGGCGTATTTGGTCGTCTGAATGAAGAATCCGTGATCATGGCGCAGCCGGAATTTTATATCGCGACCGGGGCGGGCGACGTTAACGACAAAGACGACCTGAAACTTGGTCCGGCCATTTCCCCTGAAATGGTTCAGCAAAGTCTGGCGCAATTAACCGCGCAGCAGAACGGGTTGCGCACGCTGAAAGCCCTGCATAACGGCCACACGGCGGTGATATGGCAGAACTTTTACCTCAGCCCGTGGCACGTTGCGGCCACAGAGTTCATGGCGAAAACGCTGTATCCGGATCTTTTCGCCGACATCGAACCTGAGCAAACCCTCAGACAACTCTTCCACGATTACCTGCCCGTTCCGTACAGCGGAACGTATTTCGGCAAAGGTAAACATTAAAAATGAGATCGGGGGCTTTCAGCTAACGCTGCCTGAAGGCACCAGATTCATTTTAATATTTCTTTTTACAACGTCGATGAAGCCCGCGAAGTGAATATTATTTAAAGAGCTTTTATTGTATGTCATGTAAAATTCGACTGGTTTGAAATCGAAATCTATATCCAGTTTTTTTAAGTTATAGTTTTGGCCAAAATTATCGAAGAACCATTCACTGACAAAGGCCACGGAATCTGTGGCTTCTAATACCGCTGCGTTCACATCAATACAACCGCTGGGAAATATGAATTTTCTGTCGCTAAGGTATTTGCTGTATTCTTTTAATGGCCTTTGTATTCCAACAGTATTGATATTCAGGCGCACAAACGTTTCATTTTGCATTTCCTCTTTACTTAATGTTGTGCCGAGACGGGGGTGCGATTTACTGCATACTGCGACGATACTTTCCTGCATATATAACGTCGTTGTGGTTGAGTTGCCATAATCCGGTGTGGTATCAAAAACAACGTCTGCCTTGCGGTAAGTCAGGATATCCTCGGCAGCGTCGAGTGAAGCATCAGCACTGATGTGAGTAATCTGGTAGGGTAAATTTTTTCTGTATATTTCTGAACATATGCTGGGTAAAATACGCTGAGCCGTATAAGGTGCTGAATAGACGATAAATTTATGCGTTGTTTCAGATTTCGAGGTATTAACCAGGCTGTTAACCAGTCCGTTTAATTCTTTGCTGATTTTTTCATGTAAGCTAATGGCGACGGTTGTTGGGACCAAACTCTGGCCTTTACGAACGAAAAGCGGATCAGAGAAATAGGTGCGCAATCTCTTCAGTGACTGACTGACCGAAGAAGGGCTGGAATCTAATTGTTCTGCTGCGATAGAAACGCTGGAATAGATAAAAATAGTTTCAAAAATAAACAATAAATTAAAGTCAAAGGCGCTTATTTTTTTTATATTTTCAATGATATTATTGTTTTGCATCTTTTATTACTCGCTATTAATAAAATTTTTCCCAAACTATTGCCTTAGTTTAATAGTAAAGATCGCGAATAAACAGAAAAGATTGCGCACACTGAAAGCCCGGCATGATGGGCACACAGCGGTGGTGTGGCAAAACTTTTACCTCACTCAGTGACACGTTGCGGCCACCAAGTTTATGGCGAAAATACTGTATTCGGTTCTTTTCGACGCCATTGAACCCGGGCAAACCCTCAGACAACTCTTCCACGATCACCTGACTGCTCCGTACAGCGGAACGTATTTTGGCAAAGCTAAACACTGAAAGAGAGAAACGAAGCCTTCAGCACACAAAAAAGCCCCGGCTGTTGAGAGGGCCGGGGCTTTGCGGAACGCAAGCATGATTTAAAGTTTTGTTAATTAAAACTTATACTCAGCGCCCAGATACGCATGAACTTCATTGCTCACGTCACTGGCGACAAGTGTATTCACTTTAGCCGTGGCGCTCCAGTTTTTGCTCAGAGTTGCGTTCAACCCGACGCCAAAACTGCCACCGTTCAGGTTCTGCCCGCTGAATTTATAGTCGGATGTCGTGAAGCGCGTATTTTCGGAGAAGCGCCCGACGTACGCCGCTTCCACATAAGGGCGCAACGTCTGGCCGCCTTTCAGGGTGATGTTTTTACCGGCTTTCACGCCGCCACCGGCAAATCCGCCGCTGTATTTCCCGCTGGAAACCTGGCTGTAACCGTCGTTATAAGCATCGGTTTTATCCTGGCTGTATCCTAAAACGGCGTACGGCTGAACCCACCAGTCATTCGCCAGATTAACTTGAGCACCGGCGCGCGCCTGCCATAACCACGATTTACCGTTGTAATCGCCACCGGCGCGGGTATTGCCGTCTTTCCCGGAAGCGGAATAGGTCATGTCGCCGTACGTCGCGATAGTGTCAGCAAACAGGTGCCAGTTTTTTCCGGCCGCCTGATGCTGCGTCCAGCTGCTATACAGGCTGTAATAATTACCGCTGACGTCATTGCTGCCGTTGGCACTGGTAAGATCCAGATCGTTATAGAGGTAACCCAGCCCGGCGCCTATAGTCAGCAGATCGCCGTTCGAAAGTGCCTGTGACGTATCGCCGCCTAACTGGAACCCGGAAATATCGTTGCTGTACTGCGTGGAGCCCGCCGTGCGGTCACCGCCGGAATACATGCCGTCCATCCAGACATTACTGTCGGATTTCTGCGCGCTATTTTCGCCCATATGGCGCGCGTCGAGATGCTGAGTCACGCTGTTGGCAATCAGGTGAATCATGTCATCGCTGGCTAACAGACCCGCCTGCGCGGCTTGTAAATCTGCCGCGACAGTTTCAACCGGTTTCGGCGATGGTGCGGGTTCTGGTGTCGGATCCGGCGTTGGGTCAGGTGTCGGAGTTGGCGTTGGATCGGGTGTTGGATCCGGCGTCGGGTCAGTGCTGAATGCGATACTGTAATAGCCTTTGTCCGTCAGCCCTTGTTTACTGCTCTCGTCGGTGACCTGATAATTAATATGATCCAGCACATAAGAGCCACTGCGCACGTCATTCAGAACAGAATTCGCGCCGACTTTGTTGGTAATCGCGACGTCTTCGCCGTCGTTGAAGAAAAAGTAAGAGGATTTTCCGGTATTCACCAGTGACGGATCGACATAATTAATCGTGGCATTCACCTGGTTAAACCCGGTGATGCGCTGGGAGTTATCGATATCTTCACCACCGATCACACCGCCGTTATTGACGTTCAGCGTTAACGAATCGTCAGCCGCATTATCGCGCGACGTAATATTCCCGCGATACGTAGCGTTGGTGATATTGACCGTAGTGCGGGTCACATCACTGGCGGTATCTCCGGCACTGTCGACATCAATATTGCCGTTCAGCTGCGCGCCATCAATATTGAGCTGCATATCGGATCCCATCAGACCGGCGTTGCCATTGACTACAGTACCGTCGGTCAGGTTAATTACCGCACCGCCTTTATTCATATTCATCGTGCCGATAGCACCGTTAATCTGGCTGTTTGCGATATTCAGTTGTGCTGCACCAGTCGCACCACTTTCGGATGAATAGGTGGTCGCTAAAACCATATATTTCTGGTCGCTACCGCCGGGAATGCCAATCTGGCTGTCGGCAATGTTTATTTTCGCCGTCGCACCGGAAGCGGTACTCGAAATATACATCTGCGCGGCATTTGAGAAACGGGAATGGGTAATATTCAGCGTGCTGTCTTGGGCGGTAGAAATTTGCACCGATGATGAATCATCCGGGGTTATCGAATCGACATTATCGAGTGAGACCGTGGCAGAACCATAAAGTGACTGAATATTAATCTGGTCATCGAACGTACTGTTTTTGATTTCGGTATCAGAGTCTTCATTCTGAACATCAAATATTCCACCGTCAAAATGGCTGTTGTCGACGTACAGTGACAGGTTTGCCCCCGCGTTTAATGACACTTTATTGCTGAAATGCGAGCCGGTAATATTAACGTTACCCGGCCCGTTACCTTGCTGAGAGATTCTCAACGAGTCATATCCGCTCTCCGTTTCAAAATCGCTGTCGGTAATATCGACATCTGCTGCATAGCCTTTGACATTCACGCTTCGTCCCTGTAATTGCAGGTTGTCAGCATTAAATACGGCTGTGCCGCCGCCGGTATCGGCCTGAACAGAGAGACTATATGACGCTGATTCTGAATTATCGGTTATGTGAGCGTCCGTCAGGCTGACGTCAACGTTTCCACCCGTTGAGGCCACATTAATCGTATTGTTGAACGTTGTTCCGTCAGCAGTGAATTGCAGGTTATCGGGACCCGAAAAGTTAATCGAATCATTAATGGTTTCATTACCGTAATTCAGTGGGGGTGTTTGAGCATGTGCACTGTTTGTAATAGCCAGAGAGATTAAAGACGCCAGAACTACTCTTTTCGTATGACATGAATAACTTATTCGTTTTTTCATCGCGTAAACTCTTTTTTCACGAATATATCTTCCGTCTGCTGGCCGCAGATGAATTAAATTCGCTTGGTAGCAGGAATAAAATTGCGCACGACTTCGCCTTTGTTTTCAGGTCAAAGTGGTATTGGCGCCAGAATTAAATCCCTGACTTGCCGGGGATTTCATGGCGCAAGAATATCGACTTTTGCTTTTCATTTCTTGTCCAATTTTGGACTGGAAAAAATGTGCATTGATAAGTTGCGAGTATTACATGGTGTCAATGTATTGATGTGGTAGATATTAATTTTTGATAATTCAGGTCTACATAAGGGACTTTCAGGGAGGTCTTGCGAGTCATAGCAGAGCGCCGAAACAAAAAAGGCCGCTTTCGCGGCCTTACAGTTTTGAATATTACGGATTGATGCAGTTTTAGAATTTAAATTCCGCACCTAAATACGCGTGAACTTCGTTGCTGACGTCGCTTGCAACCAACGTATTCACCTTCGCGGTGGTGCTCCAGTTCTTGCTCAGCTGTGCGTTCAGCCCGGCACCGACGCTGCCGCCGTTGAGGTTCTGGCCGCCGAAGTTGTAATCGGAGGTATTGAATTTCGTGTCCTCAGAGAAACGCCCGACGTAGGAGGTTTCGATATACGGACGCAATACCTGGCCGCCTTTGAGGGTGATGTTTTTACCCGCTTTCACGCCCGCACCGGCAAAACCTGCGCTGAATTTACCGTCTGCGACGTGGCTGTAGCCATCGTTATACGCATCAGTTTCCGTCTGGCTGTAACCGAGAACGGTGTAAGGCTGAACCCACCAGTCCTGCGCCAGATTGATCTGCGCACCGACGCGCGCCTGCCATAACCAGGAGTTACCGTCATAATCGCCACCGGCTTTCAGCGTGCCGTCTTTACCGGACGCTGAATAGCTCATGTCGCCGTAAGTCGCGGTGGTGTCTGCGAACAGATGCCAGTTCTGGCCTTCGGCCTGATGCTGCGTCCAGCCCGCGTACAGGCTGTAATAATTACCGTCGATGTCGTTACTGCCGTCGCTGCTGGTCACATCCAGATCGTTGTGCAGATAACCGAGGCCGGCACCGATGGAAAGGGTGTCGCCGTTAGCCAGCGCCCAGGAGGTGTCCGCGCCCAACTGGAAGCCGGAAATATCGTTGCTGTATTCGGTAGTGCCCGCCGTGCGGTCGCCGCCGGAATAAATGCCGTCCATCCAGACATTGCTGTCCGCAGTTTGCGCACTGTTTTCACCCATATGGCGGGCGTCCAGATGCTGGGTGATGCTGCCTGCGATGCGGTGGATCATATCGTCACTGGCTAACAGACCGGCCTGCGCAGCCTGTAAGTCAGCGGCAATATTTTTGACCGGTGTTACCGGGTTAACGGGATCAACAGGGTTTACCGGATCGACAGGATTTACCGGATCGACAGGATTAACCGGGTCTACCGGATTAACAGGGTCAACCGGATCTACAGGATTGACAGGATCAACCGGTAATGGCGGCAACGGAGGTTTAAGCGGCGTCGGTGGCATTTCATTCGCGGTAAATGCGATGCTGTAGTAGCCTTTTTCCGCTAAATTCTGTGCGGCGCTTTCATCCGTGATTTTATAGGCCATACGGTCAAGCACATAGGAACCGGTGCGCACCGTGTCCGCAATATAACGGCCATCAATAGAGTTTGCTATTGTCACTTGCTCGCCGTCATTGAAGAAGAAATAAGACGCTTTGCCGGTATTAACCAGCGACGGATCAACATAATTGACGTTGAAATTCACAGAATCGTAATTGGTTATTTTCTGAGGCGCGCCGATCGATTCCCCGCCAATTATGCCGCCGTTATTAACATTTACCGTTAAAGCATCGGACGCTATATTACTTGTCGATGTAATATTTCCGCGATAGATAGCGTTGGATACATTAATTGTTGTGTCAGATTTTTTTCCCGCGCTATCCGAGGTGTTACCGGTTGAAATATTCCCATTGACATCTGATTTATCTAGGTTTAACAATATCACAGAACCATTAAGATTTATATTCCCATTGATGGTTGTATTGTTTTTGAGATTAACACTGGTATTGCCCGCGCCTTTTACAATCAGGGACGCTGTTGTATAATTATCAATATCAACAATGCTGTCTGTACTGGAAAAAACTGATATATCCTGCGTTGAACCTTTAGGTTGTTGCGTATCTGTATTCTTGAGGTTCAGCGTTGTAGCTCCGGCGCTCATCAATGAAATTGCACCGGTTATATTGCTGTCTGTTACATCAGTAAAGATATCATTGTTCCTTTCGACTCCATCCCGGGACATATTAGTCGTCCCTTGAATTTTAGCTAGCTGGCTATTATCAACTGATAGATAATAACTCGAGGTATTCAGCATCAAAGTTTCGCTAAAGTTCGAATCAGATATATTAATATTTGCCCTTGCCGTTGCAACCGCGTCTTGAAGTACGAATAGAGAAATGCCGGTTTTTTTATCAATTACGGTATTTTTTATCACTAAATTTAATTCATCCACTGATTGAATAAATAGTGAATTGCTATTTATTGGGGCTGGTTTTGTATTTGTAAAGTGGCTATCCGATATCAGTATGTTTGCATTGTCGCCAATATCCATATTTTTTAAAGCAACTGAGGAGTTAAAAATACTGTTTTTAGCGGTGAAATTGTAACTTTCGCGGCTGGTTAAATATATTTCATCCGTTACGTTTTGATTGCTGTAATCATAATCTACAGCCTGCGCGCTATTTGCACTTGCTGCCGATATCAATGAGGCTAGCAACAATTTTTTTGTTGAGCATCTGTAAATTTTTTTTGTTTTCATTCCTAAAATCCTTCCTTGTTGAATATATTTCGCATTATTCCTGTTGCCATCTTAAACTTGACGGCAGAGATAATACTGATGTTTGAATTTAATCTCAGGGGGAGTGAAATTCGATGGAAGGAGAATATCTATTTTTTATTGGCTATACTCGTCCACTTTTGGACAGTACTGAAGAATATTCCTTTTTTCTAAATTTGATAACCAATGCTGAATAACGATATGTATAGTGCAAAAAACATTTTTTTAAAAAAAAATTTATCAAAATTAACCCATCCGGCAAGCCGGGATCAGATGGGGTGAGCATTTTTTGCAGAATCGGGTGCGGGAAGGCTTTTAATTATCTGAATTAACTTACCATTCTCGATGATGATATATCCCTCTTCACGCAGGGTTGCAATAATCTTCATGATTCCGCTTCGTGCAAGATTACTGCGCGTGAGTACGAATTTAGATACGCCTGTTTTCAGCCTCTCCTCTGGCTTTAATTTCGCCAGTTCTTCAAGTAAGCCGCAAACAATGTGCAGTGACGTTCTGTTAATCAGCAAATTATTGCGGTTAGCCTGGTAATCATTGAGATAGGTTTGATAGGTAAGAACGTGCGGGAAAACACGGTGTTTAACCGCGAGTTTCAGCGCTTTTTCACGGGGTAACAGGCTGATTTTAGACTCTTTAGTGGGTAAGATTTTGAACAGCGTGTACTGAAAACGTGACCCTTGTAACCCCAAAATAAAGGGTGCCCGGGCGGTGGCAAGCAGCACCATATCCGAACGGTGGTAGATGTTCACTTCACCTTCAGTGACAAGCGCCACCGTCAGCAGGTTATTTTCATATAAATTTAAGCTGCCATCGCCTCTTCTTTTTTCCAGCAGAGGTGTCGCATATGGGAGAAATAGGGAAACAAGCTCTTCCAGTGCTGCCAGCGGTTTTTCCATTGGAAGCTGCACTGGGGGGGAATCAGAGGTAATCGTCATGGTAACTCCGGTTGCGTCCATTCTTAATTAATAATCCAAAAGATTAAGTGTTCTATTTATGTTGGCGGACATTATTCAAACAAAACTGACCAGAGGCAAGGAGAGGAGACGTCCAAAACTAGACACTGAAATAGCGATATAAGAAGTCCCCCCTATTAGCAGGTGATAATACAGAGGTCCTCAGCGCGGTTGGATATTAGTGAAGCGTCATTCTTTTAAGAAAATGACGGAAACTGGCCTGGCTGGACAAACCCATTCCAAAAGCCTTCATGATGCCTGATGTTCGCCGTTTGCTCTTTTTCTTGCGTGAATGTATCCATATATTCCACAATGCGTGCTAAGCAAACCCGCCAACATTTTCAGATTCCGGAACATTACGAAATGCGCAAAACAGATCATCTGGGTGGTATCACGGCGTTTGTCACGACGGCGCAGTGCGGGAGTTTTACCGCGGCGGCGGAACGGCTGGGGCTGACGAAATCGGCGGTGGCGAAAAGCGTCGGGCGGCTGGAAGCGCGGCTCGGGCTGCAACTTTTTCAGCGTTCGACGCGGCGGCTCAGCCTGACGCCGGACGGTGAGCGTTATCTGCAAAGCAGCCAGAACGCGATTGAAATTCTGGAACAGGCCGAGGCGGAACTGATGTCGCATACCGCAAAACCCTCCGGCCGGTTGCGGGTAGATTTACCGGCGGCGTTCGGGCGGCAGCGGATCATGCCGCATCTGCTGGCAGTTATCCGGCAATATCCTGAACTGGAAATGACGATTACGTTCAGCGAGCGGTTTATCGATCCGATTGAAGAGGGTATCGATCTGGTGGTGCGTATCGGGGAACTGACCGACAGCAGCGGGCTGATAGCGCGCCGTCTGACCACGCAAAAGCTGGTGATCTGCGCCGCGCCGGATTATCTCGCGCAATATGGCGAACCGCATGAACCTGAAGAACTCAGCCAGCATCGCTGCGTGGTGGGCGTGCGGCGCAATCAGCCAAAATTCTGGATCCTGCGCAACGCGCGCGGCGACGTGAGCCGCTATACGCCGCCCGCGACGTACGAATTTGCCGACGGCGACGCCATGCTGGCAGGCGTGCTGGCCGGTTGCGGGCTTTCGCAATTGCCGCTGTGGCTGGTAGGGAAATATCTGGCAAGCGGGGAGCTGAAAGAGGTGCTGACAGGGCATTCCGGGGGAGAAATGCCTGTCAGCGCGTTGTGGCCTAAAAGCCGTCAGCTGTTACCGAAAATCCGCTTTGTGGTGGATACGCTGATCAAAGCCGCGGAAGACGGCCAGCTCGACTGATGCGGCTTATGCTTTTTCGTCATAGAACGGGTAATCGGTGTAGCCTTTTTCGTTGCCGCCGTAAAACGTGGCGCGATCCGGCTCCGTCAGCGGCCAGTTATTTGCCATCCGTTCGACCAGATCCGGGTTGGAAATAAACGGTCGGCCAAAGGCAATCAGGTCAGCGCGGTCTGCCTGCAACCAGGCCTCCGCACGGTCTTTCTCAAAACTGCCTGCGATGATCAGTGTGCCGGAATAGGCTTTGCGGAATGAATCCGTGAATCCTTGCGGAATCGCCTGCGCGCCGAGGCTTTGCTGGTCGCTCAGATGCACAAAGGCCAGCGAACGCGTGCTGAGTTCTGCGGCCAGCGTTAACCAGGTTTCCGCTTCACCTTCAAATTCATGCATATCAAAAAGACGACCAAACGGCGCGAGGCGGATCCCGGTTTTACCGGCACCAATGGCCTCCGCCACGGCGTCCGTCACTTCCAGCACAAAGCGCAGGCGGTTGGCAATTTCCGCGCCGCCGTATTCATCTTCACGGGTATTTAAGCCGCCGTTGATGAACTGCTCCGCCAGATAGCCGTTGGCCGCGTGGATTTCCACCCCGTCGAACCCGGCGCGGATGGCGTTTTTCGCGGCAGTCACGTAATCCTGCACCACGCCGCGGATTTCCTCTTTGGATAACGCGCGCGGCATGGAAACGGCGACCGGGCCATATTTGCCTTCGTCGTTAATCCCGAAGCAGGTGGCGTTTTCTGCCCTGACCGCTACCGAACTCACCGGCGCTTCACCTTTATTTTGCAGGCTGGTGTGCGAAACGCGGCCCACGTGCCAGAGCTGGATAAAGATTTTGCCGTTTTTGTCATGCACCGCTTTTGTTGTCAGCGCCCAGCCTCTGACCTGCGCTTCGTTATAAATCCCCGGCGTGAAGGCGTAACCCTGGCCCTGAACGGAAATCTGCGAACCTTCAGAAACGATCAGCCCGGCAGAGGCGCGCTGCTGATAATAGCGGGCGGTCAGTTCGTCCGCCGTGTCGCCTTTATCCGCACGCGAACGGGTCATCGGTGCCATCACCACGCGGTTGGATAATGTGATATCCCCCAGTTTGTACGGCGTAAATAATTTCTCCATGGTTCTCTCCTTTCACTGAATGTTGTTAGAAAAATGCGGAATTAATTCTGTTTCGCGTGTTCGTTTCTGTGGGTCTGGCAGGCAAGGTCACCGGCGTCCACGCGCTGTTTGATGTAAATACTGAGCCACGCGGCGGCGGCGAAAATGATGCTGCTCAGCACCACTGAACGCGTACCGAATTCGGCGATAAACCAGCCGCCCGCCAGTGAACCGACGGTGATGCCCAGATTTGAAAATGACATGTACAGGCTGTTGGCGAATTCCGGCGCCTGGCTGGCTTCGCGCATCAGCCACGTCTGGCTGACCACCAGCCCGGAAGAGTGGAATGCGCCCCAGAAAATCATCAGTGCCCACATGGCAAGCAGGGAGTCACCGGCCAGCCAGACGAGGATGAAAATCAGCGCGTACAGCACCGGATACAGATGTGTCGTTTTGTTGGCGTTTTTTTGCAGGAAGCTGCTGAACACAAAGTTCCCGGCGAACCCGCAGACACCAAAGACGATGAGCATCGCCGTGATCATATTGCTGTTGAGGTGCGTGACGCGTGACAGGTAATCCGCCACGTAGCTGAAACTCGAGAACATCGCGGCGAAAATCATCGTGACCGTGACGATCGTCAGCCATAGCTTGCCGTTACGCAGCACGCTCACCTGGCTGGCGAAGGACACTTTGGCCGTGGCAGGCATCGAAGGGACGAAGAAGAGGATCCCGAAGAACGCGAGGGCGCAGGACATCGCCGCAAAGTAGAACGCACCGGCCAGCGATAAATGTTCCGCAATCAGCGAACTTAACGGCACGCCGAGCACCAGCCCGATCGCCACACCGGCAAACACTTTCGCCGCCGCACCGGCACTTTTTTCTTTCGGCACGGCCTGCGTGGCAACCACCAGCGCGACCGCAAAGAATACCGCGTGCGTGAGTGCCGGAAGAATGCGGAAGACCAGCATCATATTGAAGACGTCGGTAGTGGCGTAAATCAGGTTGGAAACCACGAACACAAAGAGAATCGAAAGCAGCACGGTTTTTTTGTTAAACCCTGACAGCAAAAGCGTAATGAAGGGGCCGGTGACGGCGACGATCACGGCGTAAATGCTGACCAGAAAACCAACCTGTGTGGCGGTGACGTGGAGCTGTTCGATGAGTTTCGGCAACAATCCGATGATGCCAATTTCCGTGGTAATGACGCTGAAAACTGCGACGGAAAGTGTCAGCAGCAGGAGTGAATTTTTATTTTGCATTGAAAGCCTTGTGGAACCGAATGTGCAGATGAAAAGTTGAACCTGATCATCCGGCAGTTCGTATTATTCGGAAAGGCCTCTCCGGGCGCATCTTAGTAGACATAACTTCGCCAATGGAATGCGGGACGTGCCGTATCGTTTTTGTCCGATTTTTACAATGCGACTTAACCGAAACTTTATTAATTGATAATTAATTCAATGAATTGCAGTGTAAATATTTCAACGCTCATCATATCGGCAGGGGATTACTTCGCCGGAAACTATGATAAAATGCGCGGCCCAGGGTTTCCCCGCACGACCATTAAAAGAAAAGGTTTATCCCGAGTAATGTCTGACAATCTTATTGAGCGCATTTCGAGTGCGTTAGAATCTGAATACACGCTTGAAGGACTCGTTCGACAGCTTCTTGAAATGCTTGAGCTGGTGACCAATATGGAATCGACGTATCTCACCCGCATCGAGCCGGACGGCGATTACCAGCACATCCTGTTCTCCCGCAACACGCAAAGTATGCAAATTCCCGAGGGGCTTTCGGTGCCGTGGGGCGATACGTTGTGCAAGCGCGCGCTCGACGAAGGCCGCCGTTATACCTGCGATGTCGCCAGTATCTGGGGCGATTCCGAGGCGGCAAAAGCGCTGGGGATCATGACTTACGTGAGCACGCCGGTGACGCTGGTGGATGGTTCGCTGTACGGCACGCTGTGCGCCGCCAGTTCAGAAAATCGCGAGCTTTCGGAACGCAGCGAACAGGTGTTGCAGCTTTTCGCGCAACTGATCGCCCAGCAGATTCAGAACGAACAGTTGCTGAAAAAGCTGCAAGAGGCGAATGCCGCGCTGACTGCCGTCAGCCTGACCGATGAACTCACCGAATTGCCTAACCGCCGCGCGGTGTTTGAAACGCTGCCCGACCTGTTTGATCGTGCCGCTGATAAGGCGAATTATGTTCTGGTGGCATTTACCGATCTGGATAATTTCAAGCAGATCAATGATATCTACGGCCACGAAACGGGCGATGATTTCCTGTATGCCGTCGGGCAAAGGCTGAAAGCGGGCGCTGCGAAAGGGGAAATTCTCGGGCGTGTCGGCGGTGACGAATTTATCGTCGCCGGAGAAGGGCCGTCAGGATTTGATGACGCGCAACTGGCGGCGGATGCATTCAAAACCCGTCTGCGCAGTATGCTTACCGGCGAATACAAACTGCATTCGTGCACGCTGGATTACGCAGGCCCGAGCATCGGCGCGATCGCCATTAATCCTGCTGCCGTTAATCCGGATCAGGCGCTGCATGAAGCCGATCAGGCAATGTATCTGGATAAAAACCAGAGAAGAACAAAAGTGAAGTAAAGCCGGATCCTGCGCCTTTGCGTTTTACTCCAAAGGCGCGGTATTCAGAAATCAGTTGTGATGTAAATCGCTCAAAAACTTCTGCGCACGGGCGTGCTGCGGACGCGTGAAGAAGTTCTCCGGCGTGGATTTCTCCAGAATTTTCCCCTGATCCATAAACCAGATCGTGTCCGCCACTTCACGGGCAAAATTCATTTCGTGCGTCACGCACATCATGGTCATGCCTTCGCGCGCCAGACCGCGCATCACGTTCAGCACTTCACCAACCATTTCCGGATCCAGCGCTGACGTCGGTTCATCAAACAACATCACCGGCGGTTTCATGGCTAACGCCCGCGCAATGGCGACGCGCTGCTGTTGCCCGCCGGAAAGCTGCGCCGGATAGGCATTGGCTTTGTGCGACAAACCGACGCGTTCCAGCAGTTCACCCGCATGCTGACGCGCTTCCTGCCGCTTCACTCCGAGCACTTTCACCGGCGACATCATGATGTTTTCCAGCACCGAAACGTGCGGGAAAAGGTTGAAGTTCTGGAACACAAACCCGATGCGCGTGCGCAGCTGGTTCAGGCGCGTGCTGGTGCCGTGAATGTCGATACCATCAAATAAAATCTGGCCTTCTTCAATTGGCTCCAGCCGGTTGACGGTGCGGATCAGCGTTGATTTCCCCGAGCCGGACGGCCCGCACACCACCACCACTTCACCGCTTTTAATTTCTGCACTCAGATCGGTCAGCGCCTGGTATTCGCCATACCATTTATTGACCTGATTAAATAAGATCACCGGTCGCATCGTCGTTCCTTATTGTGATTGAGTCTTGGTCAGCAGCATCGTCTGCGCCACGTTGTCCGCTTCCGGCACGCGGTTCTGCCGTTTACGCGTAATGCGCGCTTCCAGCTTATTGGCGAGCCACGTCAGGCTGAAACAGATCAGGTAATAACCAATCGCGACAATCGCGAAAACCTGAAACGGCTTGGTCAGCAGCTGGTTGTTGACCTGATTGGCGGCAAAGGTCAGCTCCGGTACGTTAATCACGTAACCGAGCGTGCTGTCTTTGATAATAGAAACCAGCTGGCTGACCAGGCTTGGCAGTGTGTTGTACAACGCCTGCGGCAGAATAATCAGGCGCAGCGTTTTGAAATAACTCATGCCTAACGCGCGCGCCGCCTCGTACTGGCCGCCGGGCAGCGCCTGAATGCCGCCGCGCACAATCTCGGCGATATAGGCACTTTCATAAATCACCAGCGTACACAGCATGGTGCTGAACCCGCTGATGTTGTGGCCGATTAATAACGGAACGCAAAAGTACGTCCAGAACACCACCATCAGCAGCGGAATACCGCGTAAACCGTAGACCCAGCAGGCGGCGGGCCAGCTCAGCCAGCGGAACGGCGATAAACGCGCCAGCCCGAGCAAAACTCCCACCGGCAGCGCAAACAGCACGGCCAGCACGGAAATCAGCAGCGTACAGAGGATCCCGCCGAGCGGCCCCTGCGGGTATTGTCCCATCAGGAACAGCATCCCGTTGTCGTGCAAAATCGTGAACATTTCGAGCATGGGATTACCTCGCGTAGACCCGCTGGAACCGGCGGGCCAGCAACGCACCGGCACCCATCAGCAGCAGAGAGAAGAACAGATAACCGGCAGAGGCCACCAGATACGATTCGAAAGTGCGGAACGTCTGGTTTTCAATATCACGGGTCACGTAAGTCAGCTCAGCCACGCCAATGACCATCGCCAGGCTGGTGTTTTTGAACAGTAAAACGGTGTGGTTGAGCAGCGACGGCAGCGCGTTACGGATGCCCTGCGGCAGGATCACCGAACGCAAAGAACGGGTGTAACTCATGCCCAGGGCGCGTGATGCCTCGGTTTGCCCTTCAGGAATAGCGCGTAAACCGCTGCGGATGTCTTCGGAGAAATACGCCGCCTGGCATAATCCCAGCGCAAACATCGAGAACAGAAACTCGGCGTTAAAATCGTTAATCCACATCTGCACCGATTCCGGCAGCAGCGTCGGAATGGCGAAATACCACATCATCAGCTGGATAAGCGTCGGCACATTGCGGTGATACGACACATACGCACGGACAAAATATTCGGCGGCGCGTTTGTGCGTCAGCCGGATGACCACCAGCAGCAGGGCAATAAACATCGCCAGCAGCCAGGATCCCAGCGCCAGCTTGAGGGTGACAACCAGTCCATCGACGATCATCTGCCCGAACTGACCGGTCAGGACTTTGCTGAAATCGAGCGTCATCGTATTTTCACCCTCCTGAATGGTTGAACTGTCGGTTTATAAGGAAAACGGGTTTAGCGGGAAAATCACAGACCTTCGCCGGGACGCATGGTGGAAAGGCCACCGGGAACCTGCAACGTCGGGGTGATCTCGATGTTGCCGATGTTCACGGCAATCGGCGCAGAGACGGCAAACGCCACGCAGTCGGCGATGTCTTTGGCTTCCGGCAGTTCAAAACCGTCAATGAAGCGGCGGCGGGCTTCTTCGTGATCGCCGGAAACGTTGCCGAAAATGTCCGTCGCCACGCGGCCTGGGCAGATTTCGGTAATGCGCACCCGCTTGCCGTAGCAGTCAACGCGCAGCTGGCGCGAGAGGGCGTGAACGCCGGCTTTGGTGGCGTGATAAATCGAGTTGCCGCCGAAGTTATAAATCGCGGCAATCGAGGTGATGTTAATGACGTGGCCGCGATCGCGTTCCATCATGCCCGGCACCAGCAGGCGGCAGAGATGCAAAACGGCGCGCAGATTGACGTCCACCTGCGTATCCACGGATTCTTCATCGGCGTTCAGGATAGAGCCGGGGCGTGAAACACCAGCATTGTTCACCAGAATATCCACGCTGATTTCGCTGCACAGGCGCGTGACGGCGTCGAGATCGCTGACATCGAGCGCATGAGGAATACAACCAGTGCGGGCGGCGAGGGCGGCCAGCTGATCGGCGCGGCGGGCGACGGCGTGAACCGTGATGCCTTCCTGACAAAGGCGTTCGACAATGGCTTCACCCATTCCGGCCGATGCGCCGGTCACCAGCGCGGTTTTGTAATCTGAAAATGGCATTGCGACTCTCCTGTTAAACCCCCGGCTCCGTCATGTTCTGCCGGTGGGTGTTTTCTGACTGTATCCAGTAATTCTCAGACGGTATAAGACATAAACCGTGTGAGGCGATAAGCGGGACTTATAACAGCGCGTTTTCCCGCGCCAGCTCGCGGCGTTGCCGGGCTGGCGGCATCAGCGCGATGTCCATTTCGGCAATAATTTCCCGCAGCGTATGCACCATTTCGATGGATTCCGGCGTATCGCCGTGAACCAGAACCGACGTTGCCGTAACCGGCAGCGTCACGCCGTCGATGCTTTGCACCGTGCCTTCGCGCAGCAGCTGGCGGATGCGCGTGCGCACCTGCTCTTTGTCATGAATGACCGCGCCCGGTTTCGCCCGGCTGACCAGCAGCCCGTTGCTTTCATACGCGCGGTCGGCGAGAAACGTGCAAATCACCGGTAACGCCAGCTCACGCGCCATGCGTTCGACGGCGTTGCCGGACATTGTGCTGATGATCATCTGCGCATCGAAATCCTTCACCGCCTGCAATAACACCCGCGCCAGCTGAGCGTCTTCGGAGACCATATTCCCCAGCGCGCCGTGAAAACTCATGTGCGTCAGCGGGTAATGCGCCGCTCTGGCGAACGCCGAAAGCGCGCCCAGCTGGTAAGTGACGTAATGCGCCATGATCTCGGGTTCGATGTGCATCCGGCGGCGGCCAAACCCGGACAAATCGGGGAACCCGACGTGTGCACCGAGATCGACCTGATACTTTTTCGCCAGCGCGACGGTTTTCGCCATAATCACCGCGTCCCCGGCGTGAAACCCGCAGGCCACGTTGGCGGAGGTGATCAGCGGCATCAGCGCGGCGTCGTCGGCAAGGGTGTAATCGCCAAATCCTTCGCCGATATCGGCGTTTAAATCGATGTATTTCATGCGGCCAGCTCCTCGCGGCGTAACGTGAAAATCTCCGCACCGTATTCCACGCAGTCCCCGTCTTTTACGGAAAGGGGTTCCACCACGCCCTGCACCGGGCTGCGCAGCGGCAGGTAAATCACGCCGACTTTCAGCAGGCCGAGCAGCGCGTCTTTCCCGACTATTTCACCGGGCTGAGTAAACGGAATTTTGCTGAGCGGATGCTGTAGCAGCACGATACCGGGGAAGGGCGCACACACCGCGTCGGGGGCAGCCAGCGCGGGAAGCGCAGGCGTTTCGTCCGGCACGCGGCACGGCAAAAGGGCAGGGGAAACGGGCGCGTATTTTATGCTGACCCGAAAGCCGTTTCCGCGCAGTTCAATCTGGCTGAGGCCGGACTTGCGCATCTTCTGTGCGACAGAGCGCAACTCGCTGAGTGCTGGTGCTTTTTTTTCCATATCCATCCCGTCAAAGAGAGAGTGTCCCCGCGCAATAACGACGACAAAACGACCCGCTGAGCGGGCGGTAAACGCACTCTATCGTGTCACTGCGGACGTCAGGAAAGAGGATTTCGCTTTGCGGTAATAAGGTGCGCTTATTACCCCACCAGCGTCAGTGGCCGGTTATCCACCGTGCGGCTGGCCATCAGCGACAGTAAAATCGCTTTGACCGCTTCGGCCGGCTGGGAAAGGGGCAGATGGTCGGACATACAAAATGACAGCGCTGCCTGAATGTTCGGTTTATCGATTTTTGCCATCCATGAACCCGAGGCTTTGAGCATGGCGCGGGCGGCGGATTCCGGCATGATCGTGCAGCCCAATCCCGCGGCCAGCGCGGCATTGAGGGTGGTTTGCGATTCGATTTCGCACTTCACGCGGTACGTCACTTCTTCGTGAATAAACGCGTCGTCGATGACTTTGCGCATGATGTTATAAATGCGTGGCAGGAAGAGATCGTACTTCGCCACCTGCGCCAGGCTGACGGATTTCAGCGGTTTGCTCAGTGCGTGCGGGCACACGAAATACAGCTCTTCTTTCATCAGCGGCATAAAGCGCAGCCCGTGAATTTCTCGGTTGCCGTAAATCACCGCCATATCCATCCGGCCATTCATGATGAGTTCGCTCAGCGTGGTGCCGAAGTTTTCATTGAAATACAACACGATGCCCGGATATTGCCGGTGAACTTCTTCCATCAGCGGCAATGCCAGCTGTTGTGCGGCGGTGCCCGGCGCCAGCCCGACGGAAACGCTGCCCGAAAGCGCCAGCGCCGAGCCGTCAATCGCGCTCTGCGCCTGATCGCATTGGCGCAAAATGGCCTGCGCGTGGATATACAAAATCTTGCCCGCTTCGGTCGGCGTCACGCCGCGTTTGGTGCGGATCAGCAGTTGCTGATTCACTTCGCCTTCCAGCGTGGCGAGTTGCTGGCTGAGCGCAGGCTGCGCAATGTGCAGGATATCTGCGGCCTGAGTGAGGCTGCCCACATCGACAATCTTGATAAAATATTTAAGGCGGCGGAGATTCACGATGGCATCCTCATCACGTAAACGCGTGGTGTTATAAGTAATGTGTATGAAGCAAGATGAGTGCCAACACGCACTGATGCGCTGATTTATGCCTGAACGCCGGTTTTTCCTCTGATTTCAGCGGCAGTTTGTTCACTGCGTCGCCGTTTATTTTCGGCGTTTGCGCCGCCTGCCGGAAAATGACGCCCCCCGCCTGCACTGCACCGGTGCAAATTGCCTGATTTGCGCGTTCAGCCATTGCTTTGTGTTATGTCACCACAACAAAGCGCTATTGGTCGGCGCGGTCCGTTCCTCATTACTCTTCCCCCTGTAGTGCCTCATCGCTGTCCGTCTTTTTACGTTCGATAAAAACAATGGAACCCCAGGACCATGCCTGATATCGCCGATCGCTTAAAAAATGTCTCTGTTTCTGCCTCCGTCGCTATGACGCAAAAGGCCCGTGATCTCGCCGCCGCAGGCGTGAACGTCATCGCACTTTCTACCGGCGAGCCGGATTTCCCGACGCCACGACACGCCACGGAAGCGGCCTACGCCGCCGCGCTCGGCGGTGATACCCGCTATCCGCCAACGGACGGAACCCCGGCTTTGCGGGCGGCTATCGCGCGTAAATTCCAGCGCGATAACAATCTGGATTACGACGTGAGCCAGATCCTCACCGCAGGCGGCGCGAAGCAAATAATCTTTAACGCGATGCTGGCGACGATCAATCCGGGCGATGAAGTGGTGATCCCGACGCCGTCGTGGATCAGCTATGCGGATATTGTCAAATTCGCGGGCGGTATTCCGGTGCCGGTGGCCTGCCCGGAAGAGAACAATTTCAAGCCGTATCCGCAGGACATTGAGGCGGCGATCACGGCAAAAACCAAATGGCTGCTGCTGAATTACCCGAGCAACCCGACCGGTTCCGTGGCAACGCGCCAGGAATTGCAGGCGATTGGCGAAGTGATGCTGCGCCATCCGGGCGTGTGGATCCTGACTGATGATATTTACGAACACCTGATTTATGACGACGTGACGTTTTACACGCTGGCCGAAGTGGAGCCGCGTTTGCTCGATCGCGTGCTGACGGTTAACGGCGTGTCGAAAGCCTATTCCATGACCGGCTGGCGTTTAGGTTTTTGCGGCGGCCCGAAAGATCTGATTAAAGCCATGAGCAACGTGAACACGCAAAACAGCGGGGGCGTCACCACGCTCACGCAGGCGGCGGCGGTTGCTGTGCTGAACGGCCCGCAGGATTTACTGAAAGAGCGCGCTGAAATCTACCGTCAGCGCCGCGATTACGTGCTCGAGCGTTTAACGTCCGTGCATGAACTGCGTTGCCATAAACCGCAGGGCGCGTTTTATCTGTTTGTGAATATCGAAGGCTGTATTGGTAAAACCACCGCAGGCGGGCGTCACATCGATAACGATGCTGATTTTGTGATGGCGCTGATCGAAGAAAAACACGTTGTCACCGTGCAGGGCGCGGCGTACGGCATGAGCCCGTATTTTCGCATTTCCTACGCCACCAGCATGGAGATCTTGCAGGACGGCTGCGACCGGATCGCCGAGTTTTGTGCCGGTCTGAAGTAACAAAATCTGAGTTCGGGACATAAAGAAACGGGCCTTTTTCGGGCCCGTTTCTGTTTCATCAGGAAGGAAATTTAAAACCCCATCGCCGTTTTCACCGGCATTACGTTATCGCGCAGGCGGGTGAACCACTGGTTGATCTGACGTGCCACGGCAATGGCTTCGCGTGCATCGCTTTTGACTAGCTGAATACTCTGACCGGGCTGAACCTGCGCCAGACGCCACAAATCTTCTTCAATAATCCCGGCAATTTTCGGATAGCCCCCGGCGGTATTGGCGTCGGCCAGCTGAATGATCGGCTCGCCCGCAGGCGGAACCTGTACGATACCGGGGATTAACCCGTAAGAACGCATTTCAATGACTTTCGACGGCGTTACCGGCTCGCCGGACAGGCGGTAACCGGTGCGGTTGCTGTGCAGGGAAACCTTCCAGGGCTGCGACCAGAAGCGGGGAAGATCGGCTTCAAACAGCGCATATTCACCGGCGGGAATGGCGCGCAGTTGCACCAGTCCCTCAGTGCTGGTCGGGAACACGTGGGCCAGCGCAATCTGCGGCGGCTCGATACCCATGCCTTGCGCAGGCAAAGGTGAGATGAAAGAAATACCTGTCGCCAGACGATCGTTTTTCGCCAGCGGTCGCCCGTCTGTTCCGCCGAAACCGCCGCGCAGGGCGGTGCTGCGCGAACCCATCACGACCGGCACGTCAATGCCTCCGGCCACGCACAAATAGCTGCGCGCGCCGGAACGCGGGAATTGCATTTCCAGCTCCTGCCCGGCGCGGACGGAACAGGCCCACCAGGGCGGAAGCTCTTCGCCGTCGAGCTTCGTGCGGCAATCCGCGCCGGTAACGGCAATGCTGGTATCGGCAAGAAAGCGGACTTTAAACGGGAACATCTGCACTTCAATGCAGGCGGCGTTTTCGTCGTTGCCCAGCAGGATGTTGCCCGCGCGAAACGCCAGCGGATCCATCACGCCGCTGACGGACACGCCGATATCCCGAAATCCGCTGCGGCCCGCGTCCTGAACGGTATTCAGCGGGCCGGTTTTCACTATTTCAATCACAGCTTTTTGGGTCACAGTTCTATCCTTTCTGGCAGAAACCGCACGCTGTCACCCGGTGCCATCAGCGCGGGATTTTCAGCACGCGGGTCAAACAGCGTCAGTTCGGCGAATCCGATGGCGTTCCAGCCGTTTGGCCCGGTGAGCGCGGAAACGCCGGTCTGCGCGCCGCCGATGGTTACGGTGCCTTTGAGCATATTGAGCGAAGGGACTTTTTTACGCGGCGTGGCGAGAGACGGGTCCAGCCCGTGGAGATAGCCAAAACCCGGCGCGCTGCCCAGCGAAAACACCGTGTAGCTGCCCTGAGAATGGCGGCGGATGACCTCGCGCGGCGAAAGCCCGGTATGCTGGCAAACCGCATCCAGATCCGTGGCGTGTTCACCGCCGTAAATCACCGGAATTTCAATCAGTTTACCTTGCGGATGAACGGCCTGCGCCTGTTCCCACGCGGCGGTCAGCAGGGCGAAAGTCGCGTCGTAATCTTCCGGCGTCTGGCGAAACAGCACCAGCAGATTGGTGACGCCGGGGATCAGCGATTCGACGTCATCGCGTGCGCGCAGTGTGGCCGCCAGCGACCAGATGCGGCGCTGCGCGGGCAGGTCGAAATCCCCCGGCGCTTCAATCAGCCAGGCGCGGCTGCCGATGGTGGAGATTTTGACGTTGTCGCCCTGACTGGCAAGAATAAAAGAGGCGCGGGAAGGCGCCTCGTGCGACACAAGGGTCATCGGCTATTCCAGAGGTTCGAATTTAAGGCTGGAGAGTGGCTGAACTTTGTCCTCGCGCACCATTTTGTATTCGGTATTTGGCCCGATCCAGGTTGCCCAGATTTTGTCGATGGTACCGTCGTCATCCATCGCTTTCAGGCTGCCGTTCACTTTTGCCAGTAACGCCGGTTCGTCCTTTTTCATGCCGACGCCAATCGGTTCCAGCGCCATCGGCTCTTTGATCATCCCCAGTTCGATGCCGTCTTTTCCGGCCTGAGAAATCATCTTGATAGCGGTCATGGTGTTGGTGACAAAGCCCACGGCTTTATTCTGTTCGAGTGCCAGAAACGCCGACGCGGCATCCTGGAAGGTCACGGCTTTTGCGCCCGCCAGATAAATGGATTGTTCAGACGTCGTGCCTTTGGTGGCGCTGATGCGTTTGCCTTTAAAATCCGCACGGGTTTTATCGACGTTCGGCTTTTTCACCACCAGCACTTCTTTCGCCACGTAATACGGGTCGCTGAACTGAATCTGCTGGCCGCGCGTTTTGGTGTACGCCAGATTGGCAATCAGCACGTCGGCGCGGCCGGTGGCGATCACCGCGATGCGTGCTTCAATAGAGGTCGGCATCAGATTGAGTTTTACGCCCATCTGTTTGGCTAACGCGGTGCATAAATCCACATCCATTCCGGCCAGCTGGCGGGTTTTCGGATCCGGCGAAGAGAACGGCGGCACATCGGAATACACGGCACAGTTAAGTGCGCCGCGCGCCTGAATATCAGAGAGAACATCGGCTTTCGCAGAGGAAAAGGCCGCCATCAGCGGCAATGCCAGCAAAGAGCAAGACAGTAACTTCAGCTTCATCATTCATTCTCCGGGTCTTTTAATTAGCGGTGTGTGACGACAACTTCCCCTGGCTCACTGTGAGCAAAACTGGCTGCGGTTTCTTATGAGGTCAACCCGACTATATAAGCTCAATCTGGCGTTGTATAAGAAGTAAACCCTGTATGGCGATACGCTTTTTGTATGACCGCAAAAAAGGCGGCTCTGCCAGAATAGTGGTCAGTTTCAGACCGCTAATCTCAAAGAGCAAAAGGGTTAAACATGAACGCCAGAATGGGTGTTTCGCTGAAAATATTATCCGCCCTGTGCGCCACGCTCATGCTGGCCTGCGTAAAAGGGTTGGGCGGAAATATTCCTACCGGAGAAGTGATATTCTTTCGCTCTTTCGTCGCCTTATTTCCGCTGCTGATCTGGCTGAAATTGCAGGGGCCGGTGATTGCGCAAATTAAAACGAAGAATATATTCGGCCATTTAATTCGCGGATTTTCCGGCACCGGCGGCATGTATTTTAACTATCTGGCGCTGGTGTATATCTCGCTGGCGGACGCCACGGCAATCAGTTACGCCGCGCCGCTGTTTACGGTGATCATGGCCGCTATTTTGTTGCGTGAAAACGTGCATGCCGCCCGCTGGATGGCGGTGGTGGTGGGTTTCACCGGTATTCTGGTGATGCTGTGGGCGCATCTGCGTGACAGCGGTTCGCTGCTTTCTGGCGGATTTACACAGGTTTCAGCCGGACTCGGCGTGATCCTGGCGCTGCTGGCGGCAATGTGTACGGCGGTGTCGTCGGTACAGATCCGTTTTCTGAACGGTATCGAAAGGCCGGGCGCGATTGTCTTTTACTTCTCGCTGATGACCATGCTGATCGGGCTGGCGACGATTTTCTTCGGCTGGAAAATCCCTGATAACAAACAGCTTTTGCTGCTGACTGGCTGCGGATTTTTCGGCGGCATGGCGCAGATTCTGATTACGCTGAGCCTGCGTTACGCCGACGCCTCGCTGCTGGCACCGTTCGATTACACCACGATGGTCTGGTCGATGATGATTGGTTTTCTTTTCCTCGACAGTCTGCCCACGGTCTCCACTTTGGTTGGCGCATCGGTGATTGCCGCCGCCGGAATACTGGCCGTGCTGAGCGAAAGACGCCGGGGAAAAGCGTTGCTCATCAAGCCGGTAAAAGCCGAGTAGCCCTGCAACGCCCGTGGTGAGCGGCGTGCGAAGAAATTCGGGATTTACTTTTCGTGCTAAGCAATGATAAATTACCGCCATGAAAACTCAGATACACACCATGACCACACCACGTTGTTCCTGGTGGCTGCCAATTTAAAGGCGGCCGAATTTCTGTATCTGTTCACAAAGCCGCCGGAAGGCGGCTTTGTTGTTTATCAGACTCCCTTCCGGCGTAAAAACCCAAAAAGGAACTCTCATGAACAACGCAAAAACCATTCTTACCGGCGACCGTCCTACCGGTCAGCTGCATCTGGGCCACTTTGTGGGCTCCCTGCGCCAGCGTGTGGCGCTGCAACACGATAACCAGCAATACATTTTGATAGCCGATCTTCAGGGGCTCACAGACAACGGCAATTCTCCGCAAAAAGTCGCCGGTAATATTCTCGAAGTGATGGCGGATTATCTGGCGGTGGGCATCGACCCGACCAAAACAGTGGTATGCCTGCAATCCGCATTGCCCGCGCTGGCCGAACTCACCCTGCTGTATATGAATATTGTGACCGTAGCGCGCGTCGAACGTAACCCGACCGTGAAAAGTGAAATTGCCCAGAAGGGATTTGCCCGTTCGCTGCCGGTCGGTTTTATGGCGTATCCGATCAGCCAGGCGGCGGATATCACGGCGTTTCAGGCGGATTTGATTCCCGTCGGCGATGATCAGTTGCCGATGATTGAGCAGACCAATGAAATCGTCCACAAGATGAACAGCCTGACGGATCAGCCGGTGCTGCGCCATTGTCAGGCGCTGCTAAGCAAAACGGGGCGTCTGCCGGGCATCGACGGTAAGGCAAAAATGTCGAAATCCCTCGGCAATACGCTGACGCTTTCTGCCAGCGAAGAAGACATTCATCAGGCGGTCTGCGCGATGTACACCGATCCGAATCACCTGCGGGTCAGCGATCCCGGTCAGGTTGATGGCAACGTGGTGTTCAGCTATCTGGACGCATTCCACCCGGACGCAGAAAAAGTCAGCGCGATGAAAGCGCATTATCTGCGCGGAGGATTAGGCGACCGGGCTTGTAAGGACGAGCTGGAAGGGTGCCTGCAAGCACTGCTTGCGCCGATCCGCAGCCGCAGAAATACGTTTATTCAGGACAAAGGCCAGTTGCTGGCGTTGCTGCGCCACGGCAGCGAGCAGGCGCAAAACGTCACGCAGCAAACGCTGGTGCAGGTGAAACGCGGACTCGGGTTGCCGGTGATGTTCTGAAAGCAAAATCCCCTCAGCGCTCAGCGTATTGAGGGGATTTTCCGGTTCAGCGGGCAGCAATAAACACGCTTCAGAACTTCTTCGGCAACGAGTTTATTTTAATCAGCAGCCCTTTGCTGATCGTAATATATCCGCCGATCCTCAGTGAGGAGAGCGTTTTCATTATTCCGCTGCGCGATAACATGCTGCGTGTCTGGATATATTCCAGCGCCGTGGTGGTCGCGCGTATTTCAAACGATTCTTTATTCAGGGAATAGAGAAGGTTACAGATTAATTCGTAATTACTGACGCCGACCGTTTCTTTCTGATATTCGCTGAACCGGGTAGATGAAAGCATCAGCATGTAACACATATTTTTCCATAATCCTTTTTCTTCGGCCCATGAAAATAAATCACTGGCGACGACCAGGCTGTATTCTACCTCGCTGGTAGAAGAAACCTGCACGTCAGATTTAACGTGGAAAATATCCTGTAAGCCAACGATACATGGACCGTGGATGGTCGAAAGCACCAGTGAGTCGTTCACTCTTTTCACCAGCCCGGTGCCGCTAAACAGGATAAAACACAGGCGCTTATCGCTTTGTTCGAGATTAAATTTTTGCCCCGGCTTTCCCTTGCGAACCGCACACAGTGATTTTAATGAAGTGAAAAAATCCTCAAATTCGAGCTGCGGGGGGGATTTCTCAATGACTTTACTAAAATCATACATGACGATTCACCGGGGCTGTCGGAACAGCCGTTAACAATATAAGAGAAATTACAGTGTTCAGTATTTAATGAAGCAGGAAATGTACTGTTAATAATTCCCTGGCCTCTGGTTCCTAAGTATTATCTTATAATTATCCTGATGTCTCAAAGGCTTCGGGATTCATTTTTACCTTCACAATCCATTAATGGATTTTGCGTTCTTAAGGCCGAAGCTAAGAAAAATCCGGGCGCAATATTTATTAAATCAGCTATAGTTTTTTTAAATGGTTCACATAATGGTACTTATGAATAACAGCAAGTCTGTCGCCACCCTGAAACCCGTTACTCACATTCAGATTTTGCAGGAATCGCTGGCCGGGGCGAGTAAGAAATTAAAAGCCAAACCGGGGCAACGTTTTCAGCTGATCCAGAGCGGGACCAAGATGTGTTTTCTGCTGTTTCAGGGGAAATGCGATGTAAAACGCTACGGTGATTCACTGATTCTGGGGTCGATCGAATCGCCCAGCATGATGGGGATCAGCGAACTCATCCCCGATCCTTCTAATGTCTTCATACAGGCAACCACCCAGATTGAGTATATCTACCTGCCGCTGGAGGAGGTTTTGCAGCACGTTGATGAACATGATTTATGGAAAAGCGTGTCTTACTTCCTGATGCACGTGTGTTCACGTTTTAATGAATATCTCAAAACTAACAGCGGGATATCCACCTATGCGCTGATTTGTAATCTGCTGCGGGCGCTGAACGATGAGGATTTCGAAACACGCGCCACCGTCCCGGCAGCACGGTACATTCTGGACAGAACCCCCATGTCACGAAGCGGGGTAATGAAGGTTCTGTCTAATCTGAATAAGGGGGGCTATATCGTTATCAAACGCGGGTTGCTGATCCGGATTAATGAGTTGCCCGCCGATTACTGACTGGCGCAGAAAGGCGGAATGAGTTGGCGGGCTGTGAGGGTAATCCGGCATGAAGATATTCATGCCGGAGAGTGCCGGTTACTGATAGGTGAAGTTCAGTTGTACAACACTGTTGAAAGTACCGGGTCCGGTATTTCCGTTGATGCTGACCAGACGCCCGGCCAGTAAATACGTTGCCTGATGTTGCGCATCAATATTCACCGTCATGCTGGTGCCATTTCCCAGGATGTTTGATTTGTCAGCGTACGTCGCCATTTGTACGGCAACATTGCTGGCGGTACCGGCATTGTCGTACATCGTGGCATCCTCTTGCGCCGGATTCCCGGTGAAGGTGACTTGCGCTTTCGTGGTTGAAACAGGGCAGTTAATCAGGTTCACACTGAACGATTTCCAGTCGCTGGCCGACCCCGCGTCTTTTAAATCCGTGCTGCGGACTGTGCCGAAATCAACGTCTTTACTGACGGATGAAGTATCAACGGTACAGGGGCTGGCGATGACAGTACCGCTGATATTGAGATCAAGTGCCTGAGCCGCGTGGCTCATCGCTCCCGCCATCAAAATCAATACTGTTTGTTTAAGTAATCTGCGCACTCAGGCTATTCCTCGTGATTCGCTGAATTTAGTTATACGTAAAGCTGGCTTGTACAACTGTGCTGACGTTACCCGGCATAACGCTGCCTGCGGTGGTATAGGCACGGGCATTCAGCGCGTAAGTGACGGTCTTGTCGGCCAGCACCGGCTGAGTCAGCGTGCTGTTGTTGCTCAGGATCGTGCCGGTGCCTTGCTGGGAAAGCTCCACGGCGACGTTGGTTGCCGTTCCGGTACTTTTATACATCGTTGGTGACGCGGTATCCGGCGTACCGCTAAACGTGACCTTAACGTTGCTGGTGCCGAACGGGCAGGCGGTTAACGCTAAATTAAAAGGTTTCAGTGTCGAACCATCGCCGGGGGATGCCAGATCAGTGGCCTGAATGGCATTGCCCAGGCTGACATTCAGATTGCTGGTGTTGTTATTCACGGAGCAGGGCGCAGCGACGACGTTGCCGGTAATATTGATATTGATCGGGTCAGCATTTGCGGCCTGATAACTCATTGCCAGTAATGCCAGAACTGAAAATTTTGCTATTCCTTTCATGATTTTTCCTTTTTTACTTTGATGTAAAGAGGAAGCTGTTAACTTCCCCGTTTCCTTTATGGAATAAATAAATTAACGCGTTACTGATACGTTATTTCCAGTGTCGCCGTTGCATTTGCCGAACCTGCGGTAACCGCCGTTTTGGTCTGATAATATTGTGCCGTGAACGGGAAGGTTTCTTGTCCACCAGAGGCAGTTTTAAGTACGACGTTATTATTAAAAACTACCGGCGCATCATTATAAAGAATCTGAATCCCCACACCGTTTGCGACATTATTACCACCGGCACCGGTGAGCTGTAACACACCATTCACGCTGCTATCGGTATTTTGCGTACCGGTAAGTTTGGCATTGATTTTTGCGCCTGCTTCACACTCCAGACCGACATTAAATAGTTTTGGTTTAGCGGTAGTGCCGACAGAGGTTAAGTCACTGGCGAAAACATCTTCCAAAGGAACTTGAATGCTTGTGTTATTTATCGAACAGGAAAGCACAGTTATCGTCGGTGAGTTCGCTATAAATATTTTCTCGATAACTCCGCCGCCCCACGTCCACTCGCCATATTGCCCGGCAGGCAGCACGCCTGATGTAATGGGCCCTGTTTTAATGAGCCGGAGTGACGATGTTGTTTCTATAAGAGTCGCATCGCTGGCGCCCGTGGTGGTCTGGCTTGGCCACGCCCTGCCATTACTAAAACTGGTTGAATTGTAACTTATTGCATATCCGATACCGGGAACAGAAGTTGAATATACCTGGCTATTTCCGCTCATCATTCCCGAATTACTGCCTACAATATTTTTTCTATTATCAATAACAGTACCGGAGCAACCTAAGGCACCTCCAACCGGTGATGATACATCCCCTTGCCATAATATTGTTCCTACTGGCACGTCTACGTCTCGTTGGAAACTGAGGGCTGGAATAGTTTGATTAATCGTTGCTGCAACTATGTTTAAGCAATCTGCTTTACCAAAAAATGATAAAAAACAGAGGGGCAGTAATATAAGATGTCTGATATTAAAATTCATAAAATTATCACCTGCACTGTGCGTTAATTGTCTGAACGCCAGAGTTATTTGTTTTTTCTGCCAGGGAATAACTCACCTGACACTTTTGATTTACCTCATTTCCCCATTTCGCCATTAATATGCCGTTTTCGCTCATGCCCGATAAATACACCTGACCGTTATCACCGACGATAAATGCCTGGGTATTTTTCTGAGCGGCATCGGTGACTGTCGCACCAAATGGCAGCGGGGCGCCGTCCTGACGTAATATTGTCATTAATACGCGCTGACCGACGTTGGCGTTAAAGTTTGCCTGCACCACAGCGCCACGCGTAGGGACCACGTTTTGGGAGGTCAGCGTCAGATCGACATCATCCGGTAATGTCTGCGTATTCAGCTCGACCTGATTTTTCCGGTATGGCGATGCGTACGGCACGATGGCATAACCGCGCCAGTCGGTTTTTACGCCGGTCTGGTTACTGACGCCTACGCCTTCAGCCCCCGGCGCTTTTACAATAGCGATGGTTTCGCCCAGCGGCTGGCCGATGGTCACGCCGTTTTCATGCGCCACAATCCCGCCCTGTAAACCGTAGTTCAGGCGCTGCGTGTTCTTGTCATAGCCGTAACCGCCGTTCACTTCGCCGTAGGTGCCACGATAATCTGCATTCAGGTTACCGCTGTTGCCCGTGCCCTGACTGCCGTAGCCTTCCTGCGCACTCCAGCTCAGGTTATGGTCATCGAGAAGGGTACCGTTCAGACCTGCAGTATTGGTGGTGTTGCCGTTTTTACTGGTGCTGAGGTTATGCGTTGCATAGGTATTTGGCAGCCAGCGGCTCAGCGGAATGCTGACGTTGAAAGCAAAGATCTGATCGCGGTCATAAACACGACCGCCGCCACCGGTGCTGTTGCCATATTTATCGCTGTTACTGGCATTCGCCGTGGAGTTCTCGTTATAGCTGTAATTCAGGCCATAACTGATGCCGTTCCAGCTGTTGTTGTAACCCAGGCCGATCGACTTCATATTCCGACCGCTGTTCCAGTAATCTTCGCTCACCAGACTGACGGATATCGAACCGGCGTTTTCCCACAGGTTCTGGTTCATTGTCAGTTCTGCGCGGTTACGGCGGCGTTCAGTCTGCGGGTCGTTGGTATCGTTGCGATACGTATCCAGAACTTCCTGCATGCCGTAAAAACCCGCCGTCGAATAACGATAACCGGCGATGGAGAAGTTGGTCCCGGTTTGCAAAATATCTTTGCTGTAGCGCGCGCGCCATGACTGACCGCTCTCTTTCGCCTGATCCTGCATCGTTGACCACGCCTGCGTCACGTCTACGGAAAGCGCACCGAAGTCACCGAAGTTTTTACCCACGCCTGTCGCCAGAGACTGATATTTGCTGGCGAACTGACCGCCGCCGTACGCGGTGAAACCGTGTGATAAACCGTAAATCGCGGTGCCCTGGCTGAAGGCCGTTTTATCCACGCTGCCGTCATAAGACCGGTACTGGCCGCTGGTCAGGGAGTATTTCAGGCGGCCTTCACGTTGCAGAACGGGCAGGGAGGCAAAAGGCACCACTAACTGCTGCTCGCTGCCGTCGGCTTCTTTGATCGTCACATATAAATCGCCGCTGCCGCCGGTCGGGTACATATCGGTGATTTCGAACGCGCCCGGTGAGACGTAGCTCTGGTAAATCACATAGCCGTTCTGTTTGATGATGACTTGCGCATTGCTGCGGGCTATCCCGCGCACAACAGGCGCGTAGCCTTTCATGCTGTCCGGCATCATGTCGTCATCCGACGCCAGCTGGCCACCACGGAAAGGCATGCTGTCAAAGACGTCCGCAGGGGAACTGCTGTCGCCCAGCGTCATCTGGCTTTTGAGGGCAATAATACTGCGCTGCACGTATGTGTAGACGGTATCCCACTTGTCCCCGTCCGTGCTGCTGCGGCTGTAAGTAGAATAGTTACGCAAACGCCATGGCCCGATATTCGCGCCCGGACGCAGGTTCACAAACTGGCTGTCGTTATCCTGAACGGAGTTGTTTCGGGCGTAATTGCTGGCACCTGTCACGCTATAGTTCAGCAGCAGGGTGGTGATGCCGTTATCCCACTGCTCCGGGGGAACATATCCACGCGCCGTTTGTGAAACGGCGGCCTGCGGCATACTCAGCAGAAGTTGCTGAGCGCCGAAACGAAACTCCGCACTGGCCAGCGGAATGGCACTCAAATCAGCGCACTCACCGGTGCCGAGTTCAGCGAACTGCGTGGTTTTAACGCCCATGTTTGCCAGCGCTTTGACGCTCAGGCAAGGCTGCAATGTTTCTTTGCCGTCTTTCCCCTTTTGCAGGGAGAAAGTGACATCACGGGTATCGACCTTGTCGTTGTTCAGATAGATATCAACATGATAAACACCTGGCGCCTGTCCTCCGTTATTTTCAAAAACCGAGAGATCCGTTGCGCCCTGCTGCGGATTGTCCACCTGCAAAAGATCGGGGTTGAAGTAATCGGCAGCCTGAGCACTCATATTCAGGCTGCCGGAAAGTGCCGCAATCAGATAAGCAAGATGACTTATCCGTGGTGCCTTCCGGCGGGTCTTTTCGTATTGCTTATGACTCATCTGTTAACGCTCCTGTACCTGCAAGGACGCACGGCGTCCATTCCCTGATCTCACAGCCTTATGAGAGTTTTAAATTCAGATCGCGCCGGTGTGCTGAGGTCCAATACCGCCGTAGTCACTGATAATTTTCCAGTTCACACTGTTACCGGTGATGCCCGCTGGCATCTCAAAACGGGCAGTGCTCATCGGCGCGACATACGTCGCTTCTTTAACTTCTTTCCCGCCCACGGTGACCTGCTGGAAGTTCATGTAGAACGGCGTCGGGTTCGTGACCTGAAGCTGGTTGCCACTGCGCTGCCACTTCAGGTTCTGTGTCATTTCTTCCGGCACACCTTTCAGGCCATCAGGGCGGAAAATCAGTTTGATGCGTGTTTTCACCGCCACCTGCAGGGTGTTCTGGCCTTCTTTTTTCTCAGCAGACGGAATGGATTTAATGTTCATCCAGTACAACGATTCTTTGTCGCTGGCGAGATTGCCGCCCGCGCGGATCACACGCAGAACGTTTTGCTGACCACCATCAAGCCGGAACAGGGGAGGCGTGATGATAAAGGGGGCTTTCTCAGCGCCACCGCCGGTGGTTTCTACCCACGACTGAATCAGATAAGGTGCTTTGTCCGGGTTATTGACGCTCAGTGAAGACTCCTTTTTTCCACCGTCATAAATCAGGCGTGTCCCGCCAATGACAACGCCTGCTTGTGCAACAGAAATCGTCGCGGTGAATAACAACGCGGCGAACAGCGCTTTTTGTTTAAATTTCATCGAAAAAATCCACAGTAAAGATTAAGAAGAGCGGGCCGGTGACCTAAGCCACCGACCCGAATTTTCACTGCCTGAGGCCGGAGCCTGGGAGCAAACTTAGTTGTAGTTAACGGTGAAGCTCGCTACAGAGTTTGCCGGGCCGGCAGTCACGGTGTCTGAAGTCGCGATATAACGGGCAACGAAGTCCAGATCGTTATCTTCGGTAGAAGACAGTTCGTAAGAGGCAGAAGCGGTGAACAGTGGCAGAACGGCGTTAGACGCGTCGGTCAGCTGAATACCTACACCCGTTGCTACGCCAGATTCGTCAGTCAGGGCCAGAACGCTGTTATCGCCATCTGCTGCAGTGCCGTCGAATTTAACTGTCGCGCTGGAAACGGTTTCCGGACAGTCTTTCAGTTGCAGGGTGAACTTAGTTGTTGCTGCAGTGGAACCCGCGCCAGTGAAAGCCGTTTTAGCGACCTTACCCAAAGTTACGTCCAGTGGGTTGCTCACGCTGTTAACCACGGTACATGCTGAATCAATGATTTCGCCTTTGAAGTTAACCTGGCCATCTTCAGCGAAAGCAGAAGAAGCAGACAGGATAGAAACAGCAGCGATAGCAGCAGCAATAAGATTCTTTTTCATAGCAATATTCCTTGAGTGTTAATATGTTAGCCAAATGAATCGGGCAATAATTTCCCGTCCGTTAATTAACGGATGTATTCATTCGGTCTTTCCATGTGTTGTTGCGTAAGTTATTTACAGAAAGATTTCGCCCGAATAATAAATCACAATGATTCATATTTTTATGAGCCATTCATTTATTATTGTTTAACGTTGTTCTCTCTGTTGGGGCGCATTATCCACAGGTCCGTTAACAAGCTCAAACCCTTTTGGATTCAAATATACATTGGAAGTCCATTTATGGATTTGCAGTTTATTTTCTTTCTGGGGTGTGAGTAATAATTGGTTAACTTGCTGTTTTATAGGTGAAATAATTCGTTGTCCAAATGTGGATCCTTTTTAAATGGTAAATGTGCGGCAACAGAATTACTGTACGCACATTAAGTCTTATAAAATTACTGATAAAAGAATAAGCGGTGGCGCTTTTCAGATGTCAGGTTTCATCCGCAAGGGAGAAGAACATTATGTTGCTTTCTTTATATAAAGCCGTCGTCCGTGAAAAAACACTGACTATCACAATATTTCTTATTGTGTATTGTTTACTGATGATTGGTTTGTCTGTCTCACTGACCGTTTGCAATATTAATTCTTTATCTCATATTAACTGGCTGCTGGGTTTCAGGTGAATAAGCCCTGAGAACTGCCGTATTTCTTCTCCGCTAATAGCTGCATTACCCCTCCCTCAGGCTGTGACACACGGCATTCCCAACCCGCTGGCTCAGAAAATTTGAGTAAAGGTTCGGTAAAAAAAACAAACTTTTATCAAATTATGCCGTTAACCTAAAAACAGTGTTTTATTTTCAGGCGTGATGGAGTTTGCTATGCGAGAGTCCGGTCAGATTTTTGAAGAGGCCTGCAGGATGGTGGGTGAATGTTGTTTGATGCTTGCTCAGAACTGTGAGGAAGTCAGCCGCAGGCGTATTGTTTTTTGTCTCGAACGTGCGCAGGAAGAGGCGTTAGATTTCCACGGTGAGCCGAACTCGGCGCTCCAGCTGGCGATCAAACACATTAAAGGCTTATGAGTCGCTAAACCACGATGTTGCAGCCTCATGCACGTAGTTAACCTGAGGTGATTATGAACAATCCGTCTTTTGCATCCCGCCAGATTGGGGATTTTACTGTAACCGCCCTGAGCGATGGGAACATGGCGGCCAGCCTGGATCTCTTGTCCGGCATTGAGGCGGCAGATGCCGCGCAAATACAACGTGATGCCGGGCTGGCAGAGCCCGGCAATATTCATATCAATTGTTATCTGATCCGCGGGCAGGGGCGCATCATTCTGGTCGATTCCGGCACCGGCGGGCTGAATAATTCCGGCGGAAAGCTCGGTGAAAATCTGCGGTCTGCGGGCGTGGCTCCCGAAAATATCGACACGGTTCTGCTGACGCACGCGCACCCGGACCACATCGGCGGGCTGCTGGACGCGCAGGCGCAACCGGTTTATCCCAATGCAGAAATTCATATTCACCCGCTCGAAGCCGAATACTGGCGCGATGACAGCAAAATGATGCAGGTCGCGGAGCACCGGCAGCGTAATTTCTTGCTGGCGCGCCGGATGCTGACGGCTTACGCGGCGAAGCTGAAGTTTTTTGATGGCGCGGAGATTGTGAAAGGCATTCGTTCCGTCTGGCTGCCCGGTCATACGCCGGGGCACAGCGGATACCGCATCGATTCGGGCGAGCAAAGCCTGCTGATTTGGGGCGACATCGTGCATTTCCCGCATATTCAGTCCGCGCAGCCCGGCGTTTCCATCGCGTTTGATTGCGATCCCGTTCAGGCGGAAAACACCCGTAAAACGATCATGGCGCAGGCCGCCCGGGAAAACCTGCTGGTGGCCGGTATGCATTTCGGCGAACCGGGTTTTGCGCATATTCTGCCGCTGACCTCGCCGGACAATACCGTGGGCTATCATGTGGCTTATCCGAAAAGCTGAAAAATGTTAACCGGTGACGTTGATGCACTCAAAAGCATGATCCACACTCAGTGAAATGTCGGATACCGTGAATCTTCGAACTTTGCGAAACGGACGTCGCTTGCCTGCAGGGGTCTGTGATGCTCAAACAAAACCGCAACGTCAAACTGGATGAGGATATCTGCGTTCATATTTTTACGGCGTCAGCGGCGATGGTTGGCGTCTGCATTACGGTTATCGGGATTTTTCAGGTCATCACGACGTTACGAAAAGAAGGGACGCTGGGCGACGATTTGCTGGCGGTTAACGCCATTTTGTATCTGGCGAGCACCATTCTGTCTTACTGGGCGCTGCGCACGCGTAATGTGCGGCGCAACCACAAGCTGGAAAAAACTGCCGACATACTTTTTCTCGTCGCGCTGACCTTCACCACCGTTGTCGCCGGGGTGATCACCTGGGCGATGACGTTTACCTGATATCCCTCAATGCTTGCGGCTTCAACTCGGAACTGTCCGTAACACACCTCGGGCAGGCTGAGGTGTTCTACCCTTAAGGCTACGTTTTAAGTTTAAGGAGCCGTCATGAGCAGTCACAAAACCCTTCCGCCGTCCCTCAATCAGCCACATGTGGATGCCTATCCGAAGCCCCCTTTTGAAAGGCAGAAACAGCCATTTCCGGGTCTGGCGAGCAAAATGATCCCGGTTCCGGATCACGGTGAAACCTCTTATCAGGGGAGTTCCAGGCTTGAAGGCCGCAAGGCACTGGTGACCGGAGGTGATTCGGGCATTGGCCGCGCTGTCGCGATTGCATTTGCGCGGGAAGGCGCAGATGTCGCGATCAATTATTTGCCGGAAGAAGAACCGGATGCCCGGGAAGTCGTCGATTTACTGCGCAGTGAAGGGCGCAAGATTATTGCAATTCCGGGGGATATCCGTAATGAGCAGTTTTGCCAGAAGCTGGTGAAAGAAGCCGCCGAACAGCTCGGCGGGCTGGATCTTCTGGTGAATAACGCCGGGCGTCAGCAGTTCTGCAACTCGATTAAAGACCTCACAACGGAGGCGTTCGATGCGACGTTTAAAACCAACGTTTACGCGATGTTCTGGATAACCAAAGCGGCGCTGGATTATCTTCCGCGCGGCAGCTCGGTGATCAACACGACCTCGGTTCAGGCATTTTTGCCGAGTGAAAACCTGCTCGACTATTCGCAAACCAAGGCCTCCATCGTGGCGTTTACCAAATCACTCGCCAAACAGTTAGCGCCGGACGGGATCCGTGTGAATGCCGTCGCGCCCGGCCCGTACTGGACAGTCCTGCAAACCTCGGGTGGTCAGCCGCAGGAGAAAGTGGAAAAATTTGGCGAGCAGGCACCGCTGGGGCGCCCCGGCCAGCCTGCGGAAATCGCGGCGCTGTATGTCGCGTTTGCATCGCCGGAAAGCAGCTATTCCTCAGGGCAGGTCTGGTGTTCTGATGGCGGGACGGGAACGCTGTAATTAGCACTAAAGTCATCAGCACTAAAAACTGACCCCGTCACGTTAGCCGTGACGGGGTCTTAAACAAGGGGGGCAGTGAGAGAGATTACAGGGTATAACCGGGTTTTTTCGCCATCTGCTCTAATGCCGGTTTGATGACCGGATCATACACATCGCTTTTCCACGCATCCGGCTGAACTTCTGTGAGCATCACGGAGATGGCTTTGTCCGTTGTTCCCAGATGATTGATCAGCACGGCGGAAAGGTCATCGACCAGTTTCTGCGTCGCTTCTTCTGAAAGTCCGCGCGGGTAAAATTTCAAATCAATATGTGGCATTACGGTGCTCCTGTCGGATTGGCTGAACCATTTCCCGTAAAGCTACCGTAATTCACGTCAGCTCAGCAAACCTAAATGCTCGACCAGAATCGAGGTACCGATGCCAATCAGCACGATACCGCCCAGCACTTCGGCCCATTTACCGATGGCTGCGCCGAGAAAACGGCCAAGCAGCATGCCGGAAGTCGCCATAATGGTGGTAGCCGCGCCAATCGTCAGCGCCATCACCAGAATATTCACTTGCAGGAATGCCAGCCCGACGCCGACGGCCATCGCATCCAGGCTGGTTGCGATCGCGGTGGTCACCAGCAGCCAGAAACCGTGACGGCGCGGCGCTTCAACCTCTTCGGCCTTATCTTTTTTGAAGGCTTCGGAAATCATACGAATACCCAGAACCAGCAGCAGGGTAAACGCCACCCAGTGATCCCAGCTCATAATAAACTGGCTGGCCGCCAGCCCGATTGCCCAGCCGATCACCGGCGTAATGGCTTCAATCACGCCAAAAATTAATCCGGTACGCAGTGCCTCTTTCAGCGGGGGACGGTGCAACGCAGCACCTTTGCCGATAGCCGCCGCGAAGGCATCCATAGACATACCAAAAGCCAGAATGAGGATAGTATAAAGTTGCATAAAAACGGACCGGTCAGGCCTTTGGTGACAAAAAGGCGGGTTATCATCAGAAGCGCGCAGTCTGCCACAAAAAACAAAATAAAAAAACCATAATATTCAACTAGTTATAGTATTGGTTAAGAATGTTAGCCTTGGCTATATTTGTATGAAAAGGCTTCATTTGGCCTGAAATTCATCCACTGAGAGATAAAAAAGCCTGTAATCCTAATCCGTTAGGTTCTGAAGGGAGTATTCAGTAATTCTCAGCGGGTGAGGCGCAGCCTGCGGGCGGCTGAGCCGGAAATCAAAAATAACCGGCTTACCTATCATTACGCGATGACCCGTTAAACTTTACGTGATGCCGGCCCCGTGGCTTCTTCGGAAAAACGTGCGGTGATGGCGTCGCGTTCGTAGCCCTGATGCTCGGTCAGAATGGAATACAATTCAGGGCGTCGGCCGTAGATCCAGCGGCGGCCGGAACTCAGGGGGATCAGCGTTAAATCCAGTTCGGCGCTGACCATGGCGTCGGCGGCAACCCAGGTTTCGCTGATGATCCGGCCATAAGGGTCGAGGATCATCGCGTTGCCGGTGCGGACTTCATCCGCATCTGCGCCCACGCCGTTGCTGAATAAAATGAACAATCCGTTATCGTGCGCGCGCGATGGCAGCCAGCGCAGGATCCATCCGCGGCCACTTTCCCCTTTAAACGCGGCGGTGATTTCTTCCTTTCTTTCCGCACGCTGTTCCCACAATTCCAGCGGAATGGGTTTCATGCCGTGCGGGCTGCGCGAATGGGTGCCGCCGGTCTGATGCGGTGCCAGCAGGATATCCGCGCCAAGCAGCGTGGTCGCGCGTACGTTTTCCACCAGATTATTGTCCCAGCAAATCAGGATCCCCACCTTCACGCCCCACGGCGTATCAAATACGGTAAAACCGTCGCCGCAGCTGAATGCAGGATGCTCAAACGCGTGCAGTTTGCGATGCGCGTGATAAGAACCGTCCGGCATGCAGGCTACGTAGGTGTTATAAATCCGGCCATCTGCCGCGCGTTCGATAAGACCTGCGCCAATCAGCATCTGATTTTTCGCCGCCAGCGCCCTGATCAGTGCCAGCGACGGGCTGGTTTCAACCGGTTCAGCCAGCGCATTCACTTCTTCCGCCGACAACCCCGGCACGTGCCAGTAACCGGTGATGCACATTTCCGGGAAGGCCAGGATCTTCACGCCCTGCGCAGCAGCCTGTTCAATGTATTTCTCCATAATCAACAGGTTGTAAGCCTTATTACTGGCCTGATGCTGAAACTGAACCACTGCCGTTTTTATCGATTTGACTGACGTTACTTCGCTCATCGCCGTTCTCCGCAAAGGGTCACAAAGGGTGACTTTCACTGGCATTACAGCAATCCGGTTGATAACTTTATAATGAATTGTTTTTCATTTTTGATAACCAAACGGAATGCAAAATATGAATACGCGACTGCTCAGGGCGTTCGTGGTGCTGGCTGAAAAAGGAAATTACGCGCTTGCAGCAGAGGCGCTGGCGATATCACAACCTGCGCTCACCAAACAGATCAATCTGCTGGAATCCCGGGTGAACCTGATGCTGTTTACGCGTGGCCGCCACGGCACCGCGCTGACGGCGGGCGGGCAGCGGCTGTTGCCGGAAGCAAAAAAAGTCGTCGCGCAGGCCGGGCTGTTTTTGCATCACGCGGAACAGGTGGCGAAAGGGCGCGAGGGTTTTCTGGCGGCAGGCTTCGGGCTGTCCAGTTTTTATTTTGCGCCGCAATGCATTGCGCAGTTCCGGGCGCAGTTTCCCGGCGTCGATATTACGCTGGAAGATTTGCCCTCGGCACAGCAATACGAAATGCTGCAAAGCGGGGCGTTGCAGGTCGGGTTTGTCCGCGTGCCACCGGCAAAACCGCTCAGTTATCACAGCCTGTTTGACGATAATCTGGTGCTGGTCACGCCGGAGAATAACGGTCTGAGCATCGAAGACTGGCTGCAAAAATTCCCGTTGCTGCGTTTGTACCCGGCGCGCGGCGGCGGCCTGAATACGCAGACGACGCTGTTCCTGCACGACCAGCACATTTTCCCGGCCTCCACGCAGCAGGTGGAAGATATTCAGACCATTGTCGCGCTGATTATTGCCGGTACCGGCGTGGCGCTGTTGCCGCAAAGCGTGGTGCATATCGCGCCGCCGGGGCTGAATATTGTGCCGCTTCCGGGTGGGGCAACCCGCTGGCAGGTGGGGATCGCCTGGGATCCGCGCTATGACGATTCTGTCCGCGATAATTTTATTGCGATCGCAAAAGGCTTTGTGCGTTAAATGTTTCTTTTATGTAAAGAAAATGAGGGTTGTTGAGGCGTTGAACATGTGGCAGCAGCTATACTCTGAAAATGGGATAACAAAGGTTGTCCTGAGACATCGCGAAGCCACTTATGACACATATAAAAAAGAAATCATCGCTGCTTACTGTGACTGTGGCCTGTATTGGTGTCGTCTATGGCGACATCGGTACCAGCCCGTTGTATACCCTGCGGGAGTGCCTGACCGGCCAGGCGGGCATTACCCTGACACAAAGTTCTCTGTTCGGCTTTCTGTCACTGATCTTCTGGCTGCTGATGCTGGTCGTTTCGGTCAAATACATCAGTTTTGTGATGCGCGCAGACAACGACGGCGAAGGGGGGATTCTCACCCTGATGTCGCTGGCTGTGCGCAATCTGAGCCCGCGATGGGTGCCACTTATCATGTTTCTCGGGCTGGTGGGCGGCAGTTTCTTCTACGGCGACGGCGTCATTACCCCGGCGATTTCGGTGCTTTCCGCCATTGAAGGGCTGGAAATCATCGAGCCTTCTCTCGACCGTTTTATCATCCCTTTTTCCATTGCCGTTCTGACGTTGCTGTTTTTCATTCAGAAAAATGGCACCGGCAGCGTCGGGAAGATCTTTGCGCCGGTGATGGTGCTGTGGTTTGTCACGATTGGCGTGCTGGGCATAAGTGGGATCCTGCGTAATCCGCAGGTTTTGCAGGCGCTGAACCCTTACTGGGCGGTGCATTTCTTTGCGGAATACAAAACCGTTTCATTTTTCGCGCTCGGCATGGTGGTGCTGTCCGTGACCGGCGGGGAAGCGTTGTACGCTGACATGGGACATTTCGGTAAAAAGCCGATCCGTATCGCGTGGTTTATTCTGGTCGGGCCGTCGCTGGTGATGAACTATTTCGGGCAGGGCGCGCTGTTGCTCAGCAAACCTGATGCCATCCAGAATCCGTTTTTCCTGCTGGCACCGGGCTGGGCGCTGATCCCGCTGCTGATACTGGCGACGCTGGCGACGGTGATTGCCTCGCAGGCGGTGATTTCGGGCGTGTTCTCCCTGACGCGGCAGGCCGTGCGGATGGGGTATCTGCCGCCGATGCGCATCATTTATACCTCGGATGAAGAGTCGGGGCAGATCTATATTCCGGTCGTCAACTGGCTGCTCTATTTCGCGGTGCTGATTGCCATTCTCAGCTTCAAACACTCCAGCAATCTGGCGTCGGCATACGGCATTGTGGTGACCGGTACGATGGTCATTACTTCACTGCTGATTGGCATTGTGATGGTCAAAAACTGGGGCTGGAAAAGCTGGGTGGGCGGCCTGATGATGGCGGTCATGCTGCTGATTGATGTGCCGCTGTTTGCCGCGAATCTGGTCAAACTGTTCTCCGGCGGCTGGCTGCCGGTGGTTATCGGCCTGACGATTTTGCTGATCATGCTGACCTGGAAAACCGAACGTAACCGCCTGCTGAGGCGTTTGCGTCAGGATCCGGAAGCGCTCGAAGCGCTGATCGTGTCACTGGAAAAATCGCCGCCGAAACGCGTACCGGGCACCGCCGTGGTGATGTCGCGCGGGCAATATGAAGTGCCGCTGGTGCTGCTGCATAATCTCAAACATAACAAGATATTGCATGAACGCGTGATATTGCTGACGGTTGCGACGGAAGACGTGCCTTACGTGCATAACGTCCGGCGTGTGACGATTGAGCAGCTTTCACCGTCGTTCTGGCGGGTGATTGCCAGTTATGGCTGGCGGGAAAAACCCAACGTCACTGATATTTTGTACCGCTGCGGGCTGGAAGGGCTGAAGTGTACGATGAATGAAACGTCGTTCTTTATGTCGCGGGATACGTTTGTGCTGGGCGATCCGCGTCCGTGGTATCTCAAAGCGCGGGGGAAACTGTTCCAGGTGTTACAACGTAACTCCCTGCGTGCGCCGGAACATTACCATATTCCGCCAAACCGTGTGATTGAGCTGGGTGCGGTGGTGAAATTCTGAAAGCAAACGGCCCGTTTCCGGGGATGAAATCCGGAAACGGGCCGTTCAGAAAGCAGAACGGTTTAGCTCTGCGGATCCTGAAGTTCGGTGATGTTAGCGGCCTGAGGCGATGACGTTGTGGTGTCCGTCTGCGACTGCAACGTGGTGACAGGCACAGACTGCGTCGTGGTCTGCGTGGCCGGTGTCGTCGTGGTTTCAGTCTGTGTTGTGGCAGCCGGAGTTGTAGTTGCCGCAGCCGGTGTCGAAGTGGTTTCGGTTTTGGTCGTCGTCGCCGGTGCTGTGGTGGCTGGCGTTGATGATGTAGCCGTCGTGGCTGCTGCCGGTGCTGGAGTTTCTGCTGGCGTAGTGGCTGATGCCGCTGGCGTTGTGGTTTGCGCCTGAACGTCCGTTGCCGGAGCTTCAATTTGCGTTGGCAGGGCCGGGATCGGTTCTAACGGCACCGATTCTGACTTAGGTTTCGGGACCGGCGTTGTCGCGCGAACCAGGAATGTCGGCTTGAGATTCGCAACGGAATAGGTCACATGGCTGATGTCGTTACGTGACGTTGTCACATCGACAGGCGCAATAGTCACGCGCCCGATCAGTGAACGGGCATAACCGCCGACCTGATGTTTCCCTTCCGGAAGCTGCACTTCCACGCTTTCGCCAAGCCCCAGCGCACCGGCATCTTTGCCATCAATGGTGACGTAAATCTGGGTGCCATCGTCGGTTTTGGTCGGAACGTGTGTCACGGTCAGGCGCGTGGAACCGAGATCGAACGCCGGTTTTTCAGCGGTTTTGGTGTTTGCGCATCCTGTGAGTGCGAAAACGGCCGCAACGGCGGCCAGGGTGAAACGATAACTCATAGTGCGACGTCTTCCTTTAAGGGATTTTTGTGATCTGCGTACCAATATACCCGATCTCAGGATTGAGATGAATGTCGCGGCGGGGAACTCGGAGGATTCTTCTTATCAGTCTGTCACCCTCACCAAACTTTCGGTTGAAGCGCTTCGTCAATTTGTGTATTTTTATGCAAATTATCTGCATAAAATAACAAACTCACAGGAGTGTCCATGTTCAAGTCTTTAGTTCTCACCGGGTGCCTGCTTTCTTCCTTAATCACTTCAGCCTACGCGGCGCAGACCACTTACGTGGTCGGTTCCGGCGGCACGTACCGCCCTTTCGAATATGAAAACAGCCAGAAACAGCTGGAAGGTTTTGATATCGACATCATCAAAGCTATCGCGAAAGCGGAAGATTTTGACATCAAACTGGTCAATACGCCGTGGGAAGGGATTTTCGCCACCCTGAATTCCGGTGATCGTGACATCATTATTTCCGGCATCACCATTACCGACAAACGTAAAGCGATGGTCGATTTCTCTGCGCCGTATTTCCCGGCAGAACAGTCCATCGTGGTGCCTGCGGATTCTAAAGTGGATTCCGTTGCTGCGCTGAAAGGCCTGAAAGTCGGTGTGGTGAATTCCAGCACCGGCGACATCGTGGTATCTGACGCACTGGGCAAAAACAGCACGGACATCAAACGTTTTGATAACACGCCGCTGATGTTGCAGGAACTGGCGGAAGACGGCATTGGCGCAGCGGTCGGCGACGTCGGCGTGGTGAAGTACTACATCAAATCCCATCCTGAAAAAGCCCTGAAACTGGTGCCGGACAGCAAGTTCGAACGTCAGTATTTCGGCATTGCTGTCGCCAAGGACAACACGGAACTGTTGGGTAAAATCAACGCCGGTCTGAAGAAAATCGTGGCTGATGGCACCTACGCAAAAATCTACGAAACCTGGTTTGATAAGAACGTGCCAACGCTGCCAGCGCAATAAATCCCCCAGAAAAATATTGGTATGCAGGGGCGTGAAAACGCCCCTGAACAAGGACAGGTATGACCGGATTTCGCTGGGAGATAATCTCAGAATATGCGCCGCTGTTTGTGCAGGGCGCGCTGATGACCATCAAATGCACCATCATTTGCGTCATTTTAGGCACCACCTGGGGCCTGCTGCTTGGCCTCGGACGCATGGCCCGCGCCGACGACGGCCCGTGGAAATACGTTCTGCGCTTCGCCGTGCAATGGCCGGTGCGCATTTACGTCAGTGCATTTCGCGGCACGCCGCTGTTTGTGCAAATCATGGTGGTCCACTTCGCGCTGGTTCCGCTGTTCATCAACCCGCGTGACGGAATTTTAGTCACCAACGGCCTGATGTCTTCCGATTTCGCCCGTGCGTTACGCTCCGATTACGGCGCGTTTTTATCCTGCGTCGTCGCGATTACCCTGAACGCGGGCGCTTACGTTTCCGAGATTTTCCGTGCCGGGATCCAGTCGATCGATAACGGCCAGATGGAAGCGTCGCGTGCATTAGGGATGGGCTGGGGTAAAACGATGCGCAAAGTGATTTTGCCGCAGGCGTTTCGTCGCATTCTGCCGCCGCTGGGCAATAACGCGATTGCGATTGTGAAAGATTCTTCGCTGGCGTCAGCCATCGGCCTGGCCGATCTGGCTTACGCGGCGCGAACTGTTTCCGGCGCTTACGCCACCTACTGGGAACCCTACCTGACGATTTCGCTGGTGTACTGGGTTCTGACTTTCCTGCTCTCGTTACTCGTTCAACACATGGAAAAGAGGTTCGGCAAAAGTGATTCACGTTAAGGATTTACAGAAACAGTTCGGTGAAACCCACGTTTTGCGCGGCATCTCGTGTGATATCGCAGAGAAAGAAGTGGTGTGCGTCATCGGCCCGTCCGGTTCGGGGAAAAGTACCTTCCTGCGCTGCCTGAACGCGCTGGAAAAACCGAACGACGGCGAAGTGGTGGTGAACGGTTTCGCGGTTCATGACCCGAAAACTAATCTGAATACGCTGCGTTCCGGCGTCGGAATGGTGTTCCAGCGCTTTAATCTGTTTCCGCACATGACGGTGCTGGAAAACCTGATTATGGCGCCGATGTCGCTGAAAGGGTTATCGAAAGCCGACGCGGTTTCACGTGCTGAGAAGCTGCTGCAAAAAGTCGGGCTGATCGACAAAATCGATGCCTGGCCTTCCAGCCTTTCCGGCGGTCAGCAGCAGCGTGTGGCGATCGCCCGCGCGCTGGCGATGGAACCTTCGATCATTTTGTTCGACGAACCGACATCTGCGCTCGACCCCGAGCTGGTCGGCGAAGTGCTGGCCGTCATGAAACAGCTGGCGCTTGAAGGTATGACGATGGTGATCGTGACCCACGAAATGGGCTTTGCCCGCGAAGTGGCCGACCGCGTAGTATTTATCGATCAGGGCGTGATCCAGGAAGAAGGGCCGCCGGCGCAGCTTTTCACCGCCCCGACCAATCCGCGTACCCGCGAGTTCTTGAGTAAGGTGTTGTAATCCGTCATCCGGAGGTGATTTGCCTCCGGATACTTCCTCCCTCCAGATACTTTCCATCTCCAGACACGTCCCGCCTTCTGAGTTTTACCGGGCAAAAGTCCGCGCCCTGATTTTGTGCTAAATTACCCTCAAATTCCCCGCATCCCGAGGCACCATGATTACCCCGCAAAACCGTACAACCCGCGAAATGAAGATCAATAACGTGGTGCTGGTCACTCAGGCGTTGAAATCTCTGGGCTCGGCGACCAAAGCGGAAGTGGCGGCGCAAACGGGGCTGAGTATTGCGACCTGCGGCGCGGTGCTTAATGAATTACGTCTGACGCGGGAAGTGCTGGCGCTTGAGCTGGAAGAATCCCGCGGCGGGCGGCCTGCGCAGCGTTACGCCTATAACCCCGATTATTTCTCCGTGCTGAGTCTCTATGCGCAGGGCAGCGATGAGGCGGCGCAGATTATCTGGTCGGTGAATTCGGCCACGGGCGTGAGCCTGGCGCAGGGCGAAGTGCGCTTTCTGACGCTCAGCCTGGAGACGTTTTATCAGCAAATTGCCGGGTTGCTGGCGGATTATCCGAACATTAAAGCCCTCGGTATCGGCCTGCCGGGCGTGGTGGTGAAAGGGCACGTGGCGACCTGCGATATCAGCGTGTTCGCCGGTGTGGATGTCGAACAACAGCTGCGCGAAAAATTCGGTATTTACGTGCAGGCCGATAACGACATGAACTACACCGCCTATGGTTTTTACCGCAGCAGCTGTGCGGGAGAAACCGCGCCGGTGGCCTACATTTTCAAGCCTGACGTGCCTTGCCTCGGCTGCGGAATGGTCATCAACGGGCAGGTGTTGCAGGGCGCCAGTCAGTTTGCGGGCGAGGTGTCGAACCTGCCGTTTAAAGATCTCGATAAGCTGCCTGTGGCGGAAGAAATGGCCAAGATCATTGTCTCGCTCAGCGCCATTATCAATCCGGCGACAATTGCGCTCTCCGGCCCGAAAATCTGCGATGCGCTGATCCCCGAACTGACCCAACGCTGTCAGGAGCACATTCCCGCGCAGCATATGCCCGCGCTGATTTATCGCCCGTCGATGCGGCAGGACTATCTGCAAGGCATCACTGAACTCACGCTGAATAACTACAACCTGCATATCGCTTTCGGAAACTAATCGCGCCTCAGGCGTTGACTTTGCATTGCCCGGATCAATATACTGCGCACTTATTAAAAGTCTTTTAATAACTATCCAATACGGCACAGGAGCGCACTTTGTCACTGTCACCTGAATTAGAGAAACCCGCTGAGTGGGTCGGCGCACCGGGCCGCCGTGTCGCTACGCGGATGATATTTTTTGTAACCGGCATGGCGATGGGGTTGTGGGGTGCGCTGGTGCCCTACGCACAGCTGCGAACGCATTCCGAAGCCGGTGCGCTCGGTATGCTGCTGTTGTGTCTCGGCGCAGGATCGTTGTTATCGATGCTCGGCTCCGGCCGGATCATCGGCCGTTTCGGTTGCCGCGCGGTGATCCTCGCCGCCGTGGTGATGTATTGTCTGATGATGCCGCTGCTGGCGACATTCAGCGATATCCGGCTGATGGCGCTGAGTCTGTTCATTTTCGGCATGGGCATCGGCCTGGCGGACGTGGCGGTCAATGTGCAGGGCACGATGGTTGAACAGGCCGCAGATAAACCGCTGATGTCCGGTTTTCACTGTCTGTGGAGCGTCGGCGGGATTGCGGGCGCGGGTGGCGGTGCGCTGCTGCTCAGCGCCGGTATCACGCCGGCGGGCAGCACATTTTTCGCCATCGTGCTGGTGATTTTGGGGACGGCATTTTCGTGGCGCAGCTTGCTGCCGTTCGGGGCGCACGAGGAAAGCTCGCACGAAGGTAAAGCCAAAGCACGGCCTAATTTCCGACTGATCCTGATGGCGGTTATGGCGATGATTTGCTTTATGGCTGAAGGCGCAGTGCTCGACTGGGGCGGCGTTTTCCTGACCCGGGAGCGCGGGCTGGCGCTTGAACATGCGGGATGGGGATTTGCGGTGTTTGCCATCGCGATGTCCGTGATGCGTCTGACCGGCGACGCGATTGTCAGCGCGCTGGGACGTAAACGCGTTCTGGTGATGGGCGGAATTCTCGGGATTGCCGGTTATCTGATGGTGATCCTGCTGCCGGGCTGGTTCCTGCCGATTTGCGGATTTGCGCTGGTCGGGATTGGCGCGGCGAACATTGCGCCGGTGTTGATCACGCTGGCCGGTCAGGAAAAAGTGATGCCGGTGAACATGTCAGTGGCGTTTGTCGCCACACTCGGGTATCTCGGAATTTTGGGTGGCCCGGCGCTGATTGGTTTTGTCGCGCACCTGTCAAGTTTGTACGTGGCGTTTTCCGCCGTCGCTGCCGCATTCCTGATCGTGACGTTCGGCGCGTACAAATTAAAATATCAGGCTGATTAATAAAAGTTTATAACTGAGTGGCATCTTGCCAGCTGGTGTGCAGAACCCCGCCAGCCTTTTTTTGTTTATGATGATTGTTTTAAATCCGACCCTGTAAGGAGCTGTAATGGCCGTAAAACTTATTGCCGTCGACATGGATGGCACTTTCCTGGATCAAAACGGTGAATATAACAAAGCCCGTTTTCGCGGGCAGTATGCGCAAATGCTGGAGCGCGGTATCAAGTTTGTCGTCGCCAGCGGTAACCAGTATTACCAGCTGAAATCCTTCTTTGATGACATTGATGAAGGGATCGCTTATGTGGCGGAAGGCGGCGGTTACGTCGTCGATAAAAAGCAGGAAATCTACTGCGGCAAGCTTGAACCTGAACAGGTCACGCTGGTGCTGGACTGGATCAGCCGCACGCCGGGGATCAACACGATTGTCTGCGGCAGGCTGGGTGCATATGTGCTGGAAGGCACGCCCGAAGCGTTTATCAGCCGGATGCGCCGTTATTATCATCGTCTGACCAAAGTGCAAAGTTATGCAGAAATCAGCGATACGATTTTCAAGTTCGCGCTGAGCTACGTGGAAGACGACGTTTACCCGCTGATGGGGGAAATCACAGAGCAGCTCGGCGGGATTGTTGCGCCGGTGACCAGCGGACACGGATCCGTTGACCTGATTATCGCCGGGAATCATAAAGCCAGCGGGCTGCGCAAAATCCAGCAGATTTACGGCATCCGAGATGATGAAGTGCTGGCGTTCGGTGACAGCGGTAATGATCTGGAAATGCTGAGTTACGCGGGCTACGGTTTTGCGATGGAGAATGCGTCCGCACCGGCAAAAGCCGCAGCGAAATACCGCGCGCCTTCACATGAAAAAGAGGGCGTGCTCGAGGTGATTGACGATGTATTCAATGCGCGTCCGCCGTTCGCATGACTGACGCGAACCGGGGCTAAATCCGGTTAAAACGAAAAGGCTGCCGCAGATTACGGCAGCCTTTTTTATTGTTTGTGTTATGGCTTAGCGTTTACTGAACATAATCAGGCGGAATGCCATTGTCGCCCGGCTGAGACGGGTAGTAATCCGGCGGCACCGGGCTTTGCGGCGCAGAGTCCTGACGGTCGCTGTAGCTGGCGTCTACCGGCACTTTGTTGCCTTTGGCGTACATGCACTGGGTGTAAACCGTATCGTACTGATCCTGCAAATCGCCGCTGCTGGCACCGGCACTGTTATTGCCCATCGCGCTGCCAATTAACAGCCCGCTGCCTGCGCCAATCAGCGCGCCCGCACCGGCCTGATGTGACGCCGCGCCAAGCAGCGCACCGGCTGCGGCACCCACCGCCGTGCCTGCTGCCGCGGTATTCACCGCAGTATTATTGGCCGTTTGCGCACCGCCGTTCACACTGCCGTAGGCCGCATTCCGGCAGGACATTTCATCCCTCTGAAACTGCTGATAATCCTTTCCCGTACCCGGTAAAACCATCACGTCCGGACGGGTCGGGGGAGATACGCAGCCAGAGAGCGCTGCGGCCAGGGCAATAACCGCCAGCGGAGTAAACCTGTTCATGACATTATCGCCTGTTAACGTGGAGCGGAATCACCGACGACGACCTTCATCCAGCCGCGCGCACAGCGTGGAACTTGCGGGTAATATCCCGCCGGATTCTGGCAGTAGTAAGCATAATTAGGGGTTTTCTCGACGTAAGTCTGCGGTTGCGCAGGCGCAACATAGACAACCGGCGGTGGCCCGTAATACACCGGCGGCGGCGGGCCCCAGGGAATACCGACAACAACACGCGGTCCGCCATACCAGCCGCGGCCGTAATATCCATGACCATAGCCGTGACCATAATAGCCATGACCGTAATACCCATAGGCGAACGACGCAGAGCTGGCTGACATCAGCGCGCCAGCGGTAAGCATCAACAACAACAGCCTTTTCATAACCACCTCGAAGCACATTGACCGGATGCACGGAGCGGCAAAAATGACACCACTCCTGAGGCTAAAGATACGCTTGCGTGGTGTAAAAGGTTGGCGGGAGAACTGGGGGAATGTGACAAGAGTTTGGGTGTAATTGTGTATAAAGAATTCAGGGAGATACGTTTGTTGACGAACGGCCCGCCGCCTTGCGCAGACGGGCCAGAAAGTCACTTTTTCGCGCTGATTTCCTGGCTTGCGGTAAAGCGCCGGAAAGCGGCCAGCGTTTCGTCGCTGACGTGATGTTCCACACCTTCCGCATCAAGGCGTGCCGTTTCTGCGCTGATGCCCAACGCGATGAAAAAGGCTTCTACGACGTTATGACGTTCGCGGTTTTCCGCCGCCAGTTTCTCACCTTCCGGCGTGAGGAAAGTGCCGCGATATGGCAGCTGATGAACCAGCCCGGCGTTCGCCAGACGTTTCAGCGTTTTCGCCACCGTCGGCTGCGAAACGCCCAGACGTGCAGCCAGATCGACCTGTCTTGCTTCACCAAATTCATGAATTAAGTCTGAAATCAGCTCAACGTAATCGTCCATTAATTCCCGGCGATGCGCCTCGCGCACCTGTAAAAAACCCTGAGCGTGTTCTTCCACATCCAGTAATGGATTTATTTTTTTATCTTTCACTACGCCTGCCTCTTTCTTGCTCAACGGTTTTCCACCGCAGCCGCGCTCACCGCAGCAATCCGTGCATTGTAAACCAAGTGCACACATCTACCAATTTCTGAAAACTTTGCCTTGGCTATGGAGTATAGCCTGTGCTATACCTGAATAATAAACCGCCGATTGTTGTGGTGTTTCACAGGAGAACGTTGATGGGAAATGGACAGAGCCTCTTAAAATTATTCAGTTATTCACCGTTTCGTTTGCGTCTGATGCTGATCGGTATGATTGTTGCGCTGATCACCGGAAATGCGACGGCGGCAGAGAAAGACAAAAAAAAGTTCAAAGTGGTGACGACCTTCACGGTGATCCAGGACATCGCGCAGAACGTCGCCGGTGATGCGGCGACCGTAGAGTCGATCACCAAGCCGGGCGCGGAGATCCACGATTATCAGCCGACGCCGCGCGATATCGTCAAAACGCAGTCTGCGGACCTGATTCTGTGGAACGGTTTTAACCTCGAACGCTGGTTCGGGCGCTTCTTTGCCAATATCAAAGATGTGCCGTCGGCGACTGTCACGGACGGCATTACGCCAATGCCAATTCAGGAAGGGCCGTATCTCGGTAACCCGAATCCGCACGCCTGGATGTCCGCGAAAAACGCACTGGTCTACGTCGAGAATATTCGCGCCGCGCTGGTGAAATACGATCCTGAAAACGCCGCGACCTATGACCGTAATGCCAAAGATTATTCGCAGAAAATTATGCAGCTTGATGCGCCGCTGCGCGAACGTCTGGCGAAAATCCCGGCCGGTCAGCGCTGGCTGGTGACCAGTGAGGGCGCATTCAGTTATCTGGCGAAAGATTACGATCTCAAAGAAGCGTATCTGTGGCCGATCAACGCCGAAGAACAGGGCACGCCGCAGCAGGTGAAAAAGCTGATTGATCTGGTGCGTCAGCAAAATATCCCGGTAGTTTTCAGCGAAAGTACGATTTCGGATAAACCGGCGAAACAGGTCAGCAAGGAAACCGGCGCGAAATACGGCGGCGTGTTGTATGTCGATTCGCTGTCCGCTGCTGACGGCCCGGTGCCCACGTATATTGATTTGCTGAAAGTGACGGTTGGCACGATTGCGCAAGGGTTCGGGCAATGAATGAATCGCGGCTTCACCTCAGGGTTGATGATGTCACCGTGACCTACAACAACGGTCACACCGCCATTGAAGACGCGAGTTTTACGCTGCACGGCGGCTCGATTTGCGCGCTGCTGGGCGTTAACGGCAGCGGTAAGTCCACGTTATTCAAAACCATTATGGGCATTATCCGGCCGACGCACGGCAGCGTGACGCTGGATGGCCTGAACGTCGCTAAAGCGCTGAAGCAGAATCTGATCGCTTACGTGCCGCAGTCGGAAGAAGTGGACTGGAATTTTCCGGTACTGGTGCGTGACGTGGTGATGATGGGGCGTTACGGCAAAATGTCGTTTCTGCGTATTCCCTCGCAGGAAGATAAAAATCAGGTTGCGTCGGCGCTGGCGCGTGTCGGGCTGACCGATCTGGCGCATCGTCAGATTGGTGAGCTGTCCGGCGGCCAGAAAAAACGTGTTTTTCTCGCGCGTGCGCTGGCTCAGCAGGGGCGCGTACTGCTGCTTGATGAGCCTTTTACCGGCGTGGACATCAAAACGGAAAACGCCATTATCGAACTTCTGCGCCAGCTGCGTGAGGAAGGGCATCTGATTCTGGTGTCCACGCACAATATCGCCAGCGTGCCGGATTTCTGCGATCGCGTGGTGCTTATCAACCGGACGGTGATGGCCGCCGGTGAGCTGGAAGCCACGTTTACGCACCAGAATCTGGAAAATACCTTTGGCGGCGCACTGCGTAATATCGGCTATTTTTTGCATAAAGAGAGCATGCAGAAAGAGGGGATGCATAAAGAGAGCATTCCGGAGACAGCGGTAAGGCGGGTGGTATGACCGAACTGCTGCTTGAGCCGTTTCAGTATAATTACATGGTCAAAGCCATCTGGGTCAGTGCGGGCGTGGGCGCGGTGTGCGCGTTTTTGTCGGCGTATCTGATGCTCAAAGGCTGGTCGCTGATGGGTGATGCTTTATCCCATTCGGTCGTTCCGGGCGTGGCGGGCGCATATGCGCTTGGTTTTCCGTATGCCGTCGGTGCTTTCGGCACCGGCATTCTGGCCGCGCTTTCCATGACGCTGTTGCGCCATTTCACCAAACTGCGTGAAGACGCGATTATTGGCTTCGTTTTCTCCACGTTCTTCGCACTCGGCCTGCTGCTGGTGTCGCTTAACCCGACGTCGGTCAACGTCCAGTCGATCCTGTTCGGCAATATTTTAGGCATCGATGACGCGGATATTTTGCAGGTGCAAATCATCGTCGGCGTTTCGCTGGTGGTGCTGTGCGTTATCTGGCGGGATCTGCTGGCGGTGTTCTTTGATGAAGCGCACGCCGTGTCGGTCGGGCTTTCTCCGCTGAAGCTGAAAATCATTTTCTTCACCATTTTCAGCGCGTGCAGCGTGGCCGCTTTGCAAACCGTCGGCGCGATTTTGGTGATCGCGATGGTGATTACCCCCGGCGCCACGGCGTATCTGCTCTCTGACCGCTTCTCACATTTGCTGATTATTTCGGTGATTATTGGCGCGGTCACCAGTGCAGTTGGGGCGTGGCTGAGTTACTACCTGGATGGCGCGACCGGTGGCGTTATCGTCTGCCTGCAAACCGTCGTCTTCCTGCTGGCGTTTCTGTTTGCGCCGAAACACGGCTGGCTGGTTAATCACTTCCGGATCCGCAGGAGCCGCGCATGATGGGCTGGCTGGATGTTTTGCTTGAGCCGATGGGCTTCGAATTTATGCAGCGCGCGCTGCTGACCGCGGCGGCGACCAGTATCGTCTGCGCGATTTTTTCCTGTTTTCTGGTGCTGAAAGGCTGGTCGCTGATGGGCGACGCCATTTCTCACGCCGTTTTACCGGGCGTGGTGCTGGCCTATCTGGCGGGTATTCCGCTGGCCATCGGGGCGTTTGGTTCCGGGCTTTTCTGCGCCGTCGCCACCGGTTTTATTAAAGAGCATTGCCGGGTAAAAGAAGATTCGGTGATGGGCATTGTGTTTTCCGGGATGTTCGCCGCCGGGCTGGTGCTTTTCTCGCGGGTGAACACCGAGCAGCATCTCAGCCATATTTTGTTTGGCAACGTGCTCGGTGTAACGGACAGCGAAATGCTGCAAACGCTGATTATCGCAGCAGTGGTGACGCTGGCTATCCTGTTCAGATTTAAGGATTTGGTACTGTTTTGCTTTGACCCGGTTCAGGCCAAAGTCATCGGGTTACCGGTTCGTTTTTACCACTACGCGTTGCTGTGCATGCTGGCGATGACCATTGTTGCGGCGCTTCAGGCGGTCGGCGTGGTGCTGGTGGTGGCGATGCTGATCACGCCGGGTATTACCGCATTTCTGCTGTGTAAAACATTGCCGAAAATGGTGATGATTGCAGTGACGGTGTCACTTTCTGCGGCGGTGTCAGGCACGTTTATCAGCTTTTATATTGATGCCGCGACGGGGCCGACAATTGTGCTGATTCAGGCGCTGTTTTTCCTGCTGGCGCTGACGGCTAATTTACTGCGAAAATCCATAAAACCGCGCCAGTCCGCACCGATTGCGTAGTGCTGGCCGGGCTGATTTGCCATGCTGTTTTCTGACATTTTTGCTGAGAGATTCTGATGACCCCACAATTTGCGCCCGTCGAACTGGAAAAAGCCTACCGCCTGATCAACCACGGAACCACCGCGCTGGTATCCGCCCATCACGCGGGTGTGGACAACGTGATGTCAGCGTCCTGGGTGTGCGGGCTGGATTTCAAACCAGCAAAACTGACGGTGGTGATCGATAAAATCGCCCGTACCCGCGAGCTGATTGAGCAAAGTGGTTATTTCGTGATTCAGGTGCCAACGGTGGCGCAATTGCAGATGACGTACGATCTGGGCAACAGAACGCTGCGTAACGATCCGGATAAATTGCAGCACTGCGGCGCAGAGCTGTTTCGTATGGAAGGGCACGGCGACCTGCCGTTTGTCGCCGGTTGTTCCGCGTGGCTGGCGTGCAAGCTGATCCCAGAGCCGCACAACCAACAGGCGCATGATCTGTTTATCGGCGAAATTGTCGGTGCCTGGGCGGATACCCGCGTATTCAGCAACGGTCACTGGCATTTCGAAGACGCCGAACCGTCCCTGCGCAGCTTGCATTACATCGCTGGCGGCCAGTTCTATGCCACCGGCGAAGCCCTGAACGCCAATACCGACCTGGACTGATCAGGTCGCGTTAAACGTAAAAATCCCCTGTCACGGAAATTCGTGCAGGGGATTTTTTTGCTTATGCGCTCAGTTCACGCAACAGCAGGAAAGCCTGTCTGGTGTGTTCCTCGCTGGCGATAAACGCCCGCAGCTGATTCTGGTCATCCCGGCCTTTCGCCATCATGCCCTGACTGTTCAGGGTAATGTCCCAGTTCAGGTCGGTGCGTGTGGTTTCACCGGCGAAGAACAGCGGTAAATCCGGCGTTTTGACCTTCACCAGCATGGCGGGAAGATTCAGCGTTTCTGCGCCGCCCAGCAGGTTTTTCGCCAGCGTCATTGCGCCAATCTGCGCCGGTTGCAGGAAAGGCAGAATTCGCCCTTCAATTTCGGCGCAGTCGCCAAGCGCGTAAATGGCCGGATCCGACGTTTGTAACTGACCGTTGACCACGATGCCGCGCTGCGTGTGCAAACCGGCGTCTGCGGCGAGGGCGGTTTCCGGTTTCAGGCCGATGGCGGCGATCACGGCGTCAGCACGGATTATCAGGCCATTTTTCAGCGAAACGCTCAGACCCTCCGCCGTTTTAGCCACCGATTCCAGTTCGTTATTTAACGCCAGCTGAATGCCCATCTGGCTGAATTTATGCTGTAACCGGCTGCTGATTTCTGCTGGCATCACCGAGCCCAGCAGGCTGTGGGAACGGTCAACTACCGTGACCTGTTTTCCGGCGCGCTGTAAATCCATCGCCAGTTCGCTGCCAATCAGGCCGCCGCCCAGTACCACAATCTGTTTCGCCGACTGCAAAGCGTCCTGATTCTGCCGGTACTCATTCTGGCTGTTAAACGTGAAAATCCATTCGCTGCCCGGCAGCGCAGGCAATATCGCCTGCGCGCCGGTCGCCAGCACCAGTTTCCCATACTCAAAAAACCGGTCGCCGCACACCACGCGTTTATTCCTGCGATCGACAGCCGTGACCCGCGTGTTTGAAACTACCGTGAGGTTGTTTTCTGCGGCAAACTGCGCCGCACTCTGGCGCGTCAGGTCATCCGCGCCTTGTTTCTGCGTGAAGACATGGCTCAGATCCGGTTTGTTGTAATCGTCTGCGCTGTCTGCCGCGATCAGCGTGACCGGTACCTGTTTGTCGGCGCGGCGGATGTTTTTTATCAGCTGGCGCGCGGCAAATCCGGCGCCAATAATCACAATGTTGTGTTCCATCTGGCTTCCCTTCACAGCGGATCAAAGACGGATTTACCCAGCGCACAGCCCGGGCAAAGGAAGGATTCCGGTACGTCAGACCACGCGGTTCCCGGCGCGACATCCTGCAACGGCTCACCCAGCTCCGGGTCATAAACCCACTGGCACACGGTACAAATCATTGAAACACCGGCGTCGGCTTTCGGCTCTGCGTTGCATCCGCAGGCAGATTCAACGGGCTGCACCGGCGCGCGGGTTTCATTGAGCGGATGTAAAGCCCATTCGCGGGCGATTTTGCGGCCATGTTCGCGGCACTCTTCCAGCGCTTTGCCGTCCGGGCGCCATTTGGCTTTCAGTGACAACGCGATATCAAAACCGGCATCCATCAGCCGGGTCTGAATGCGGTCAACCGCGCCGCCGGTCCAGCCAAAGCTGCCAAACGCGGAGGCTTTTTTGTTGCGAAAACGCAGACCGGCCAGCTCTTCCAGCATGCCTGCAACTTTCGGCATCATCACGTTATTCATGGTAGATGAACCGACCAGCACGCCTTTGGAGCGGAAGATTTGCGTCAGGATCTCGTTCTTATCGTGGCGGGAGATGTTGTAGATTTTCACCGCGACGGTCGGGTCTGTGTCATGAATGCCCTGTGCAATGGCGTCGGCCATCATGCGGGTGTTTGAGGACATGGTGTCGTAGAAAATAGTGATGCGGTCTTCCTGATAATCCGCCGCCCATTCAAGGTATTTCGCCACAATTTGCGTCGGATTGTCGCGCCAGACCACTCCGTGCGAGGTGGCAATCATGTCCACCGGCAAATTAAAGCCGAGGATCTCGTTAATTTTTGGCGTCACCAGACGGCTGAACGGCGTCAGAATATTGGCGTAATACCGGGCGCACTGCTCGTAGAGCTCTGTCTGATCGACCTCATCGTTAAACAAATGCTCGTCGCAATAGTGCTGGCCAAAGGCATCGTTGCTGAACAATACGGCGTCTTCCGTCATATACGTCATCATGCTGTCCGGCCAGTGCAGCATTGGCGTCTCAACAAAAATCAGCGTTTTGCCGTTACCGATATCCAGTGAGTCGCCGGTTTTCACAGTGTGGAAATTCCATTCAGGGTGATGATGATGGCCGTTGATGGAATCAATCGCGTTGGTGGTGCAGTAAATCGGCGTGTCAGGAATGCGGGACATCAGCTCGGTCAGCGCGCCGGCATGGTCTTCTTCGGCATGGTTGATAATGATGTAATCGATCGCCGCAAGGTCGATTTCTTTCTCCAGATTGGCGACAAAGTCACGGCTGAATTTATGATCGACGGTGTCAATCAGGACGTTTTTGCCTTCACGGATCAGATAACTGTTATAGCTGCTGCCCTGATGGGTTTTATATTCGGTGCCGTGAAAATCGCGCACTTCCCAGTCACGTTGCCCGACCCAACTGATGTTATTTTTAACCTGAATAGCCATGATAGTTTCCTGAAAAAGTAATGGATGGTCTTCTTCAGAGAGAGCAATGACCGTGCCAGTTATTATATTATTGATTTTATGAGTTTTAATAAAATTATGAGTCATTTTGACAATGCGGTACTATTGTCAAAATGACTTTACCTGTGTCGGAATGACATTATGAGCTTATCCATTCAGTCCCTGGCGGGCATCGCCATCGAATTACAAAACGGTCTGTCCGGTGAGGATCGCTTTCAGCATCTGATTGCCAGCGTGCGTGAACTGCTCAAATGCGATGCGTCGGCGTTGTTGCGTTATGAAGAACAGCAGTTCAGGCCGCTGGCGATTGATGGTTTATCGCCGGATGTGCTCGGACGGCGTTTCGCCCTGGCCTCACATCCGCGTCTCGAAGCCATTGCCCGCGCGGGGAACGTGGTGCGTTTCCCGGCCGACAGCCATCTGCCGGATCCGTACGACGGGCTCATCCCCGGTCATGACGATCTGAAAGTTCACGCCTGCATCGGTTTGCCGTTGTTTGCCGATCAGGCGCTGATTGGCGCGCTGACGTTTGACAGCCTGAACCCGGAACAATTTGACGCGTTCAGCGATGAGGAGTTGTGGCTCATCGGCGCGCTGGCGTCTTCTGCGCTCAATAATGCGCTGCTGGTGGATGCCCTTGAAAAGCAGGCGTTACCGGCGATGGCTGCGCCGAATGCGCGTAAGCAAAACGTTCGCAGCCCGGAAGAAGAAATGGTGGGGCTTTCCGACGCCATGCAGCAATTACGGCATGAAATCAGCGTGGTGGCCGGTTCGGATCTCAACGTGCTGATCACCGGTGAAACCGGCGTGGGTAAAGAGCTGGTGGCCAACGCCGTGCATCATCTTTCACCGCGTGCGGGAAAACCGCTGGTGTATCTCAACTGCGCGGCGCTGCCTGAAAGTGTGGCGGAAAGTGAACTGTTCGGGCATGTGAAAGGGGCGTTTACCGGCGCCATCCATAACCGCACGGGCAAGTTTGAGATGGCGGATAACGGCACGCTGTTTCTCGATGAAATCGGCGAGCTATCGCTGGTGCTTCAGGCCAAGTTGCTGCGCGTGATTCAGTACGGTGACCTGCAACGGGTCGGCGATGATAGCACCAAACGCGTGAATGTCAGGATCCTGGCCGCGACGAACTGCGACCTGAAAAAAGCGGTGGTGGACGGGACTTTCCGCGTCGATCTGTTCCATCGCCTGAGTGTGTTTCCGCTTTTCGTGCCGCCGCTGCGCGAAAGAAAGGGCGATATCGTTCTGCTGGCCGGTTTTTTTGTCGAGCACATCAAAAACAAACTGGGGATTTCGCAGCTCAGGCTGCCTGCCGACACGCTTTCGATGCTGGTCAGTTATGGCTGGCCCGGCAATGTACGTGAGATGAAACACGCGATTGAACGTGCGGCGGTGCTGGCGCGGGCGTCGCAAAATCAGGGCGACGTCACGTTACATCGTGCGCTGTTTAACTTTTCTGAGGCCGGAAATCCGGACGTCATGGCTGCGCCCGAAACCGAAGTCCCGGAGACAACTACACTCAATCTGCAACAGGCCACGCAGGATTTTCAGCGGCAACAAATTACCAGAATCTTGCAGGCAAATCAGATGAACTGGTCTGCGGCGGCGAGAGCGCTGGAAATGGACGGCGGAAATCTTCACCGGCTGGCGAAGCGGCTAGGAATGAAGGCGTAATATCAGGGGAGATTAAGGTGTGGGGCTGGCGAATAATTAGCCAAAATAGTTTGAGGCGTGAAAATAATAAATGCTACGGAAGCGAGAACTGTTGAAACGCGTCCGCTTCTGTAGCATTTTAGGTATAACTTCTTTTAAAAATTTCCCTGGTGTTGGCTAATGTTGCTACCTGACTCTAACGGTCAGGTTTTTTTTTGCTAATTAATTATTATGCGGTGATTATACGGGGGGAGACGCAACCCGATAGTTGTACTAAGGTGTAATCGTGCACTGTACTTTGTGACAGAAAGACCACGAAAATCAAAAGGGAAGCCGCGTCAGCCAGGGGGGAAGAGGAATGCATTCGCGTGTTAGAAATGATGAAAAGATTATCGATATGTTACGTGATTATCTCGAAAGGAAATTACTTCCTTACGGCAATCTGAAATACACCTATCTGGTGATCAATAAAAGAAATCCGGTCGACATCTTTGTCGTCACCAGCTATCCGGATGAATGGGCCGATATCTATAAATCGCATAATTACCAGCATATCGACCCGGTGGTTCTGACCGCGCTTAAACGTGTTTCCCCGTTCGCGTGGGATGAAAATCTTACCGTGCTTTCTGATTTAAAATCATCCAAAATTTTCTCGCTTTCTAAGAAATATAATATCGCGAACGGTTTTACTTTCGTGCTTCATGACCACATGAATAATCTGGGCATGCTGTCGCTGATTATGGAAGCGGGCGCGGATAAAGGGCCGGAAAACAGGGTCGCGCAGGATATGGATAAGCTGCAATGCCTGCTGATCAAAACCCATGAAAAGATGCTGATGCTAAACCAGAGCGCGGCGCGTTCATCGCAGATTTCGCCTTCATTGGTGTCGGGCGGAAAACCGATTTTCTCACCGCGTGAAAACGAAGTGCTGCACTGGGCGAGCATGGGGAAAACCTACGATGAGATTTCGCAGATCATCAATATCACGACGCGAACCGTGAAATATCATATGGCTAACGTGGTGAAAAAGCTGGGGGTTATTAACGCCAAGCAGGCAATCCGGCTTGGCGTTGAACTGGAACTCATCAAACCTGTACTGGTGTCACCGGCAAAGACATAGGCCATTCACATAACGCCTCCAGGGAGGCTTCGGACTGATCGCTGATGCGCCGGGCAAGGATGCCCTGGTTATGCAAATCAATCGGCAAACGGAGCAGGTAAATAGGCTCATTTTCGCTGACGAAACCTTCCTTTATCACTTCAATTTCCCAGCCGGAACGTTTCGCAATCGTCAGCATTGCCCGGCTGACAATGGTGTATATTCCGGTGTGTCCGTGATGGCGCGCATAATTAATCATCGAAAGAAACAGAACATGGCTGATCGGGAAACGGCTGCCGAGTAATTCTTTTGCGCGGTTCTTATCCACGAAAAATCGGCTCGATTCGATATAATCACCTTCAGGTAATTTCACGTCATCAAATAGCCGGTTAAAAGTATGGGTGATCATATTTGGCAGACGTAAATCAACAAAGCGCACGCTGCACACCAGCTGGTTGTCGTAAATACCCAGCATGTAGCGCGTATCGGCATTATCAAATTCATCAAATTCCATGTCATTGCTGCACTGAACAGCCCAGTCCAGGCGGTCTTTAAACGTTTTTTTCCTCAGTTTGTAGAGATCATCCGAACGTTTACCTGTCAGGTCGTTGTAACTCACATCGAAAATTTCCAGCATTTTTTTTCCTGATTTTGAATACGGTCGAAGGGTTATATTTGGCATCTGCATTGATTATTACAATATACAATCGGCAAATAAATCACCGTCTGTAGGGGGAATTTGTTTATGAGGGGAGTTTGTGATGTAAAACAAAAAAAAGCCATGCCGTTAAGACATGGCCTGATGCCGGTATTTATGCGCTGTCAGTGATAAACAGGTAACAGATTTACGCTGGAAAGAATATGTACGGCCGCGTTGAGCACACCAAACAGTAATACCAGCACAATCATTTTATTTCCGCCCCACACGCGGTACAGCGGGCTGCCGAAGCGCAGACGCGATGCGCGCGCCATCAGCGCCGGGACGATAACCGCCCAGACGGTGGCCGCCAGACCGGCAAAGCCGATCGCATAGATAAAGCCATCCGGATAAATCACGCCGCCAACGATGGGCGGGATAAACGTCACCAGCGCGGTTTTAAAGCGTCCGGTGCGGCTGTCATCAAACCCGAACAGATCCGCCAGATAGTCGAACAGGCCAAGCGTCACGCCGAGGAATGAACAGGCGACGGCAAAGTTGGAGAAGACCGTCAGCAGGAGATCTAATCCTTCGCTGTTGAGGATCTGGCTCAGTGACTGCACCAGCACGTCGATGTTGCCGCCACGGGCCGCAATGCCGATGAACTCAGGGCGCGGTATGTTCCCCATCGTCCCCAGCATCCAGATGATGTAAAGCCCGAGCGCCATCAGCGTGCCCAGCAGCAGGCATTTTTTTATGATCTGCGGATTTTTGCCGTAATACTTCATCAGGCTCGGCACGTTGCCGTGATACCCGAATGATGCCAGGCAGAACGGCAGCGTCGCCAGCACGTAAGGCATGTAGCATGGATTGATTTCGACGCTGTTGAGTAAATTCACCGGCTTGATGTGCCACAGCAGGCTGCCGAACGTCAGGAAGAAAGCGATGATTTTAGCGCCCAGCACAATCGCCGTCATGCGGCTCACCGCGCGGGTACTCAGCCAGACAATAAACGCCACGGCAAGCGCCGTCAGCAGCCCGCCGAGACGCGGGGAGAAGTTCACCGACATTTCGCGCATTGTATGCTGGAGCACGGAACCGCTGGCTGAGATATAGGCATACGTCAGGATATACAGCACGAAGGCGATGGTCAGGCCGTTAAGCCGGTTCCAGTTTTTGCCCAGCAGATCGCCAGTCACCGTGTTGAAACTCGATCCTACCGGATAATTCAGGTTGGCTTCGAGGATCATCAGGCCGGAATGCAGCATGCAGAACCAGGTAAAAATCAGTGCCGCGACAGACCAGAAAAACCAGGCACCGGACATCACCACCGGCAGGGAGAACATCCCGGCACCAATAATGGTTCCTCCGATAATCATTGCGCCACCCAGCACCGAGCGTTGTGGGGTGGTCACGGAAAGCGTCGCCATAGTGCGGTTCCTCGCGTGGCTTTTATCACGATTCGTTCAAGAATTGCTGTAAAAGAATTGATAGGGGAAATGACCAAAAATCGCAGTTTTATCCTGCCTTGTTAGCCTTACGCGCCGCAATATAGTGCATCTCGTGCCAGATGTACACTGCTGCACTAGTTTGCTGGTACAAAGCAGCACATTGGCGAAGATGCCGGGCAGGGCGCGAATCGGGATGTTTCTAAAATATGAAAATGTTGATTTTTTAGGTTAAAACGCTTACCCCTATATCTGGTGCAGATCACAGTTTTCATTATTATTTCTTATCAAAAAAGGGAGCGAAAACCTGTGCTTAAATACAGTGTTGACACACTGCTCATAACGAGTAAATTAGAAGTCAGCCCCGCAGAGAAATGAAGTGAAGATTTTATTTCCCGGTGCATTTAACAAGTTGATAAACTTGTCAGTAATGAGATGCGATAAAGGCCACGAAGTATTTTTGTTTGGGTGATTCAATATCAGGCGATATTTGAAGGTCTGTGAGATGATGCTTTAAGGCCACGCAGTAAATCTGTGCAATCGCATTATGTGGACGAAAACGCGATGATGTAACGCCTTGTAATTAAGAGTAATGTTCGCGATTTGGGTACGTAAGTCTGAAATCGAGAATATCGCGAAGAGAGTAAGGCCACGCATCAAAGAGTCTATATCGCGAGGGTGATGTACTCATTTATCCTGACGTGAAAAACCAGGCTGAGTGAAATGAACAGGATAACGATGTTATTCCATAATATTATAGGAGGATAGCGTTAACTGGCTTCAAAAATATATCCTGTGAAACGATGTACATCTGTAGAAGTAAGTATCTGTAATTAAGTTGATGAATGTTAAATACTAATTTGATAGTACCTTAAAAGCCCCGGCAATAACTTGCTGGGGCTTTTTCATTCAGGGCATTGTAATATCTCGGATTATTCGTAACGCTAGCCTGTTGCCTTATTTTACGTTACCGAATTTACCGCTGATGGTGCCTTCCAGAACAGATTCCGCATCCAGATACACCAGAAAACACACCAGCGTCGTCTCTTTTGTGGCCGTAGCAGGTGTCAGTGCGCTGGCTTCGTCGCTGATTGCGTCACCTTTAGCCAGCGTGTGACCGCCAATTATCATCTCGCCGTCCATGACGTACAGCCATTGCGCAAATCCCGGATGCGTGGGGATTTCAATTGTCGTGTCAGCGTCCAGGCGGGTATCGTAAATGTAGATGGCCTGGCGGATTTCAAGCAGCGAATCAATGCCTTCCGGCGCGCCAATCAGTGTCCATGCGTTTTGTTTCGGTCCGTCCCGACGTTCCATAAACTGCACGCGGCCTTCCAGATTCGCCTTGCGCGGGCGGATGAAAATTTGCAGCATCTCGGCCGAAACCAGAGGTGTGGATTCTTCATGCCAGAAACTTTCCCCGGCATTCATCATCATCAGTTTTTTCGGCGAAAGGGGAACGCGGTTGCCGGCAGAATCTTCGTGAACCATCGACCCGCGCCACATATAGCTGAGGATCTCGTCATTATTGTGCTCATGCATTTTCACCAGCGTCCCCTGTTCGAGATTCGCGTGGTCAATAACACTCAGCGGGCCAAAAGCATCGTCACCGCGCTCCGGCAGGATCTGCCCCGGACGCATACGCCGGATCCGGAAAGGGCCGTATTCGAAAGTCGTTTTGGGTTCAGCACGTAATACGTTAAACATGTTTTCTCCGGCAGCTTATTTTAGTCTCCGGCCAGTCTACCAAGGAGGCGAAGAGGGGGTGATCTTTTTGTTAAGAATGCGGCGTTTCCTGGCTGCGGGTACTTTTCACGCCGGGCTTACTTCACAAAAAATATCCTCAACAGGCTGCGGTGCGATTTTTGCCAGCAGGGCGGCGATGTCCACGCTGTCTGTTTTCTCCGGTTCTAAATAGGTTTGGGCATAATCACGCCAGATACCCGATTGCAGAAACAGGATGAATAAGTCCCGGTCCAGATGATGTTCATTCACCATGCTGACCATAATATTCAGCGCTTCCGAGAGCAGTTTTCCCGGTTTGTACGGCCGGTCAGCGGCGGTCAGTGCTTCGAAAACGTCCGCAATCGCCATCATCCTGACCTGAACACTCATCTGCGTGTAATTAAGCTGATACGGATACCCTTTGCCATCGACGCGCTCATGATGGCCGCCGGCAATCACCGGCACGTTTGACATCGTGCGCGGGAATGGCAGGTTTTCCAGCATGATAATGGTCTGCATGATGTGCTCGTTGATTTTGTAACGCTCCTCGTCGTTCAGTGTTCCGCGGCGGATTGCCAGGTTGTAGATTTCGCCATAGTTATACTGCAATTCCGGTTTTTTCAGTTTGAAGTGATAACGGTCCGCCTGTTTGCTGGTGCCATCGCGGTAGACGATATGCTCTTCTTTGTCTGCCAGCATCGGTTCCTGAACCGGTAACGCCGGTTGCGGCAAACGTTGTTTGCGCACCAGCTCTTCGCGTGAAATCCCCGCCGTATCGTCGAGCGTGCGCGTCCAGCGGTAACCGGCAATCTGACTGATTCGCACCAGCGCATCATCGGAGAGAAACTCACTGCCGATATTACAGCGGGCAATAAAATAGAAATCATCGTCGAGCTGGCGCAGCGTTTCGTTCAGAGCGTGCGCCTGCGCGCTGTCAGCAGGCTGTCCGGCGTGTTCACGTAAAAATGCGATCTCTTTCTCGCGTTTCAGTAATTCAAACCGCATGCGAATTTCATGGATCCGGTTATAAATCAGCTCCAGCTTGGTGGCTTTATCCACCACGGCTTCCGGCGTGGTGATCTTGCCACAGTCGTGCAGCCAGCAGGCGGTATGCAATTCCTCCCACTCGTTTTCGGAAAGCGTAAAACCGGCGAAAGGCCCTTCGCGGCTTTCAACCGCGGCTTTGGCCAGCATTTTGGTAATGACCGGCACGCGCTGACAATGTCCGCCGGTATAAGCGCTTTTCTCATCGATGGCACCGGCGATCAGCTTGATGAAGGCGTTCATCAGATTCTTTTGTTCCACCAGCAGATGCTGCGCTTCAATCGCCACGGAAAGCATGCCGACCAGCGAATTGATCAGCTGGATTTTGGCGTTTTCATGCGTGTCGGTGAGCGTTCGGGTATTGAAAAGCAGCAGAAAACCCAGAAGCTGGTTATCGTGCGTCTGCATGGGAACCGCGACGTAGCGCAGCGGTAAATGTGGCCGGAAGAAGGTGAGCAGCGGGGCGGGCAGCGACTCCTGCGTCAGCGTTCCGCTAATAGTCTGGCCTTTAACGATTTGCCAGAACTCGCTGCAACGGTCGTTATCGATTTCCAGAGGCGAAATCCCGGTAAGCTCAATATTTTCCTCACGCCAGCGAAATGCCGCGGGCGTAAATAAATTCATGTCCTGATTGGCAAGAAAGACCATGCCGCCGGTCATGTCGGCTATTTCCGTGGTCTCCGTTAACAGCCCCTGCATTTGCTGGGTAAAATTATTCTTCACCGTCAGCATACTGCCCATCGAGATAAATTTGGTCAGTGTGAGTTTCATTTTCGCCATCGCGGTATGTAAATCATCGACCTCTTCAATCACCGAACTGTGTCCGGCATGGTCTTCCACTTCGAAGTGCAGATTACTGATTGCCTCGGCATCTTTTCGCAGGCTGATCAGCGGGCGGGAGATCCTGCGCGAGAAATACCAGATCACCGGCAGGCTGAGTAACAGCAGCAGGAAAGCAATCAGCGTCGAGCGGTTACTGATCGCACTGGCATCCGCCGTCAGGAAAGCCGAAGGCGTGGCGATCGCCAGGCGATAGTCGTTTCCCATACTGTGAATATTGATGACGGCACCGTACCAGTCCTGATTATCCACGCTGAAAAGACGGCTGTTTCCGGCGTTATCCTGCGTGAACAACGGTTGTAAAACGGGGAGATTTCCCACACCGGTATTCCCGCGTATTTGTGCCGGCTGGCTGGCGATGACTTCGCCGGATTCTGACAAAATCGCCGCCTGACTGCCCGGCGGTAATCCCTGCTGCTGCAAAAAGGCGGACAGCGAGGCAAGAGAAACGTCGAGTCCGATCACGGCGTGCTGATTATCTGCCTGCTGGCTGTAGGTAAAGCCGGTTTCGCCCGTGCCTTTGAAAATATAGTTGGGCGAGGTAATCAGTCCCTTTTCCGCGCTGGCCAGCGTGAACCATTTTCTGCTGCGCGGATCGTAATTGTCATAAGGCACAGTGGCTGAGGAAATCACGTTTTGCTTATTGTCTAAATAGAACTCTTTTTTCTCCGGCGTCGCTAAATCAAACCGGTAGTTTTGAGCCAGCCATTGCGCACTGGCCGGTGCATTAAATAACGCCCGATTCTGATCGGTTAACCGGCGAAGAATAAAAAAGTCGCCGTTCTGATAGGCGCTGTAGACCGAGCTGGCGTAATGATTCTGCTGCAATACCATGATGAAATTGCTCACCAGCGCCATGCGTTGTGCTTCGGTTTGCGCCGCGGTGATGGGCATTTTCGTCAGAATATCCACTGACATCGCCATATTACGTGTCACTGAATCCAGCTCAGCGGCAATGGCCTCACCGGTTTTCTGGTACTGCTGATGCGTGCTGACTTCGGTCAGTTTTGTCAGCCGGGTGTGGCTGAAAAGAATAATAATGCAGCCGATCGAAACAATTAAAAACGTAAAAAGGACTGTGATCTGGATGTGTAGCGGATACCGGTTTTTTAGTTTTTTAATACGGGTTTTCATGCTGTGTTCCCCGGAAAAATGTTTCTGCTTTTTAAGCATAACCGACGCGGGTAAAAGCGACAGGCTGGCACGAAAAAAGGCCGCATTTCTGCGGCCTTAAAGGGGAGATACTTAAACGTTAATTCAGTTCCAACAGGGCATTCAGTTCGGCGATTTGCCGTTGCCACTGGCGTTGTAATTCCGGTTTCTGATGTCTGGGCTTTCGCGCCAGATCTTCTTCCAGTTTACTTTCCAGCTCCAGCAGCGTCGCCAGCCAGTGCTCCTCTTCGGTTTCGGGAACCGCAGACGCAGCCACCTGTGGTTTTACCGCAGCCGGAGTATTCGCCACCGGAATATCGGCGAGGATCGCGCAGACCGGCGCGAAACTGTGCCATTCCTCCAGCCGTTGCTGATGAATAAGCCAGAAGCGGTTGCAGCTTTGCGCAATCAGCGTCCGGTCGTGAGAAACCAGCAGCACCGCACCGCTGAAAGTTTTCAGCGTTTCCGCCAGCTCCTCTTTACCTTCCATGTCCAGATGGTTGGTCGGCTCATCGAGCAGCAACAGCGAGTAATTCGCCAGCGTCAGCCCGATAAACAGCAGCCGCGAACGCTCGCCGCCGCTCAGCGTGCTGACTTTTTGCTGATGGCGGAGATACGGAAAACCAGCACCGATCAGCGCCATTTTTCGCTGTTCTTCGGTCAGCGGCGCAAAGTGTGCCAGCGCATCCGACAGCGAATCCTCATCCTGTAGTTGCCGCAGGCTCTGGTCGTAATAGCCCGTACGCACTTTAGGATGAAACATCACGCCCTCAGCGGCGGTTTCCGGCTGACTGTAAGCCTGCCACAGATGGTGCAGCAGCGATGATTTTCCGCAGCCGTTGCGGCCCACCAGCGCGATACGGTCGCCGCTTTTCACCCGCAGTTCGCCAATTTCAAACAAGACCGGCGCATCCGCGGCGGGCCGGATCGGTAAGGCAGAAAGCGCCAGTACGCGATCCGCCGGTAAGGCTTCTCCGCGCAGCCGCAACTGCCAATGATTGCCCGCGGTGACATCGGTTTGCTCTTCCTTCATGCGGTCGACCTGTTTTTCCATTTGCTTGGCCTTGCGCGCCAGACCTTCGTTGTCGTAAATGCTGCCCCAGACGGCCAGCCGTTTGGCGCTTTTGGTGACACGGTCGATCTCCTTTTGCTCGGCTCTGCGGCGCAATGCGTCCGCCGCATCTTTTTCGGCCAGCGCCTGACGTGCCTGAGTGCAGGGGAGACGGATAAATTGCAGCGTTTTGTCGCGCAGGATCCAGGTACAGTTGGTGACGCTGTCCAGCAGGCTGCGGTCGTGGGAAACCAGCACAAAGCTGCCGCCCCAGTTTTGCAGAAACTGTTCGAGCCACAGCAACGTGGGCAGATCCAGATGGTTACTCGGTTCATCGAGCAGCAGTAAATCCGGCTGCCGGACCAGCGCCCGCGCCAGCATCAGCCGCGTATGTTGCCCGCCGCTGAGCGTTCCGGCGGCCAGGCTCCAGGTTTTTTCCTCAAAGCCCAGCGTCGCGAGCAGCACTTCGGCCTGCCAGCGTTCCGGCTGATGGAGGTTGCCGGGCAGGTGGTTCTGCACCGCATCAATCAGCGTCGCCTCCTGCAATGCTGCCGGAAGATGCTGTTCTACCGTCGCCATAATGCACTGATTTGCCAGCGTCAGCGTGCCGGAGGTCGCTGCCAGTTGGCCGTTGAGTATTTTCAGAAGGGTACTTTTTCCGCAGCCGTTATGGCCGATAAGCCCGATGCGGTCGCCTTTTTTCAGGCCGAATGAAATCTCCGTCAGCAAAGGGCCGAAGGAATTATCGAAGGATAAGGATTGTGAAGATAATAATGTCATGGTGCTTACTCAAGTTTTACAGGCAAAAAAATGCCTCTCGTCAATATAGCCGACGATAACCGGTAAGCCGGAGGGAAGTTCTCAGATTGTCAGTTAGCTTCGCTCAAGCAGGTTGTCGCAGCACGATACCGGTAACGCTTGAGCAGTGACGATCGCTAAGGACGAGTGAAATTAAAAAAACTTCACGGGTCAGCATGGCAATCCTCCTTATGTATTCTGTTGGTGAATGAATGAACGGATTATATTGGGGATTTCCGAATTGTTCCAGTCCCGAAAACCCCCGCAATACGTTACGGTGTCACCGCGTCATTTTCCAGCTTCTGCCGCTTACGCAAGGCCGGGAACCAGGTCATCCATAATCCCACCACTATCAGCGTACCGACGCCGCCAATCGCCGCAGCAGGCACGGCACCGACCCAGGCGGCCAGTAAACCCGATTCAAACTCGCCGAGCTGGTTGGAGGTATTGATGAAAATAGAATTCACGGCGCTGACGCGGCCTCGCATATCGTCCGGCGTGTCCAGCTGAACCAGTGCGCCACGAATGACCATGCTGATCATGTCGAAACCGCCGAGCGCAAAAAGCGCAATCATGGAAAGCCACAACGACGTTGAGAAGGCGAAAACTAACGTCGCGACGCCAAAACCGGCCACCGCCGTAAACATGGTCATCCCGACATTGCGTTTCAGCGCGCGGTGACTCAGCCAAAATCCGACGATTAACCCGCCGACCGCAGGCGCGCCGCGCAATAAGCCCAAACCCCACGGGCCGGTATGCAGAATATCGTGAGCAAAAATCGGCAGCAGGGCCGTCGCGCCGCCCAGCAGTACGGCGAATAAATCCAGCGAAATGACGCCCAGAACGTCCGGCCGGTTACGGATAAAACGGATGCCGGCAAACAGCGTCTTGAACGTGGCCGGAACACGGCGCGGAGGCGCCTGTTCATAGCGTAAACGGCTGACCATCAGGATCGACAGCAGATACAGCACGGCGCAGACCGAATAAGCCACGCCTGCCCCGGCGACATACAGAAAACCGCCCAGTGCCGGGCCAACCATTGCCGCCGCCTGGCCGGACACGCTGTTTGCCGCCATCGCGCGCGCCAGTAAATGCGGCGGAACCAGCGCCGGAAGCATCGACTGCAACGACGGCGCCTCCATCGCTTTGGCGGTTGAAATAATGAAAATCAGCCCGAGCACAATCACTTCATTAACGTGATGCGTGAGCGATAACCAGGCCAGCGCGGCAATCGCCAGCCATTCGACGATCTGCCCGAGCAAGACGACGCGGCGGCGATCAAACTGGTCGGCGACGTGCCCCGCGACCAGCGCCAGTGCGACGGAGGGGAAAAACTGCACCAGCCCGATCAGCCCGAGATCAAACGCCCGGCCGGTGATGGAATAGATTTGCCAGCTCACCACGATGGAAAGCATCTGAAAACCAAAGCTGGACGCGGCGCGCGCTATCCAGAACGCCACAAATGAACGATGTTGTAACAGTGAATCCGAATCCGCTGAGGAAGCAGGAGGCATGATAAATCCCTGAAAGAAAGACGTTTATACGCCGCGTCTGAGCCTTATTTTGGAATAAGTTAGCCCGGCAATTATTGTGTGTACAAATTATTAACAACCAACCGACCGGCTAGTTTTACCATAAAAGAGAAACATCACAAAAGGTTGAGCAAATCTTCATTTAACGGAGTCTGCCGTCATATTGTGAAGAAGGAATGGAGTTCGCGGGCGGGGGATTATGGATATGTTTTAGAAATAAAAACGGCCTCCGGTGAGGCCGTCAGCGAACGGAGAACTGCAAATTTACCAGCGTAGTTTACGGCCGGAATATTCAACAAAGTGATGGCCGCCTTTGCCGCGAAATGCGTCGAACTGATCGGCAATACCGGTGGCGCTTTCTTCCACCGTAAGCGTGGCATCTTCGCCGCCCATATCGGTTTTCACCCAACCCGGATGAACAGACAACAGCGTCAGCTCCTGTTTTTCAGTCGCTTCCTGCAACCCGCGGGTCAGCATATTCAGTGCGGCTTTACTGGCGGAATACAGCGGATATGTGGCGACTTCATTCTCATTGAGGCTGGAAAGCTCAGAAGTCATCAGCGCCAGCACGCCGGTGCGGTGGTTCAGCAGCGGAAGGAATTCAGCGGCGGTGCGCACAGGGGAGACGGCATTGGTAAGAAGCAACTGAATAATTTCTTCATCGGTAGCCTGGTGAATGTCCTGATGGTCAGGGCCAAACACGCCCGCATTGACAAAAATCAGGTCAAAACGGCTTTCGGAAAGTGCGTCTTTAACTGCCTCGCGGGCTTCGGATTTGTTGATGTCCAGTTTAACCCATTCAACCGAAGCCGGGCTTTTGGCCGGAACGGCATCCCGGGTTGTCGCCGTGACCTGCCAGCCACGTTTTGCCAGAACGTCCACCACACCCAAACCGATACCGCGTGAAGCGCCGATGATCAATGCTTTCTTAGAGTCAGTCATATTCATCCTTTTGTTCAATGCGTAACGTTAATTTATAGTTTTCATTAAACCTGTAAAACCTCATAGCGTGAGTTTCAGTATGGGACAGCCCGCCGCTGGCAACAATGGGCTGGAGTCCGATTTTCCTGACAGGATTTTTTATCGTGAGTAATTACCAGCCCAATTTATTGGCCCGCCAGCTGAGAACGTCCAGAAGCTCCATGATTCTGGTGATGGTCTCGAATATCGCCAATCCGTTTTGTGCTGATGTCGTGAAAGGCATTGAAGAAGAAACCGAAAAGAACGGCTACCGCATTCTTTTGTGCAATTCCGGCTCCGACATCGAGCGCTCTAAATCCAGCCTCGGTCTGCTTTCCGGCAAAATGGTCGACGGCATTATCACCATGGATGCATTTTCCAAACTCCCCGAACTGACGAATATGATCGGCCAGACGCCGTGGGTGCAGTGCGCCGAATACGCGGATACGGGAGACGTTTCCTGCGTCGGGATCAGTGACATCGACGCCTCCGAATTTGCCATCCGGCATCTGCTCGCCCGCGGTTGTCGCTGCATTGCGCTCATCAACCACGACCTGAGCTACAAGTACGCCCGGCTGCGCGAACAGGGGTATAAAACGGTCATGCTGGAACAAGAGCACGGTTATCAGGCCATTGAATATGCCAGCGAGCTGAGTTTCAGCGCGGGCAAAGCGGCGATGGAAAAATTGCTGCAAGCCGCAGAACGACCTGATGGTGTGTTTGCCGTCTCCGACACGCTGGCCGCAGGCGCGATGCGTGCTATCGGGGAAGCCGGGCTGAAGGTTCCGCAGGATATTGCGGTCATTGGCTTTGATGGCACTGAACTGGCCGAAATGGTTTCTCCGCAGCTCACGACTATCGAACAACCGTCGCGCGACATTGGCCGGCAGGCGGTTTCCTTACTGATTAAAAAAATTGATAACCCGGAATCTCCGGCAGAACGCCTGATGATGGACTGGCATTTTATTGTACGCGCGAGTGCGTGAGTGAAATTGCCCGCAGCGGGGCGGGCATTTCTGAAATAAAAATGCCGCGCCAATACCTCCGCATGTCACCTAACAAATACATTGCTCATTGAAACTTGCCTCCTGAACACCGGCAGGCCTGATTTATATCGCCAGTTGTTTGCTGGCGTTTACATATTATTAATTAATTCATTGGTGACATGAATAATAAAAATCTAATTTTTTAGTTATGCATAAATATCTTGTTTTTTAAAAAGTTCAGGAACAAAATCACCCTCTGCTTCAATTATCAAAACTCTGATCAATAGTAATTTACTGAGATGAATTATCTGATTAACGGGTTTTCATTAATTGAATCAGTAACAGGAATGAATTATCGCCGAAGCTGATGTGATGTCGAAATGGAAAGTATCACTCATTCAAATAATTTCTAAGGGATTAATATGGCAAACTTAACTTATCTGACGTTAAACGGACAAACTCAGGGGCTGATCTCTGCGGGATGTTCGTCGCTGGACTCCATTGGCAATAAAGCGCAAATCGGAAATATCGACAAGATCATGGTTTACAGTATGAAACATACGCTGTCCCGCGATCAGAACGTTAACCATCATGAAGTCACCATTCTCAAGCCGATAGATAAATCTTCGCCGCTTCTTGGGAAGGCTATAACAGATAATGAAATATTAACCTGCGATCTGGAACTCTACCGTACAAATAAAGTCGGCATGGGAGAGTGTTATTACAAAGTGAAATTAACCGGTGCCCGTATAACAAATATCGATTTTATTGTGCCCCACAGCATTCTTGAGAGCGAAGCCGAAGCACAGGAAAGAGTCAGTTTCAGCTACGAAACCATCACATGGGAACACTGCATAGCAGGCACCAGCGCTTACAGTTTATGGACTGAACGCGTTTATTAAGAAAGGGAAACAAAATGTCAGATCTAACGGATGCGGCTTACTGGCGTCGGGTCTATGCCGGCAAGAAAATCTTAATGGGCGAGGACTCATTCAACTCTTTCCCCAGCATGAATCCTGTTCAGCGCGATATGGCTTTCGAAAACGGTACATTTATTACCGAATCTCGCCATATCATGTTGCTGACGATGGAAGAGGCGCAAGAAATTGTCGATACCCTGATGGGCGGCACGGATAAAATCTTCTCCTACAAACTGGCGCCGGGTAACATTAAAGATATCCTGGAAGGCACAGGGAATATCAGTAAATTAATGACCTATAAGAATTCAGCCGGTGATCTGGTGTTTCATTTCAAATCGCTCGGTGTCCGGGCGATTGAATACACCTTCAAGGGAAAGTCTTACATAAAAATAACCGGGTACGCCGGATTGCGCCAAATTCTCAAGGGCACCCGTTATGCTGTTAATCATCCCCAGATGCTGGAAATGGGCATTGGCTACCGGGGCGTCGGTGGAGCACTTGTTAAAGGGATGAAATTCTGTATTTTTGCTTCCGTAGCCTGGCGCGCACTTGAACTGATCTTCAAATCTGATTATCACCTTGCCGATTTTCTTGTTGATGTTTCGGTGGATGCGGTAAAAACCATTGTAGCAGGAGTTGTTTTAGGAATTGCTGGCGGGATTTTGACTGTTATTGGTGCTCCTGTAGTTGTTTCAATATTTCTAGTTGTAGTTGTTGGTATCTATTTAAACAAAGGACTGAATGAATTAGATGATAGCCTCGGGTTGTCTGTAAACTTAAAAGAAAAACTTCGGTTAGGCATTGCTGAGTATCAGAAAGTAAACGAATGGAATTTTAAAAACTCCAAGCTGTTTTTAAATACACCTGTCGGGTTTGGATATTGAAATGGTAAGTAACAATTTGTGGCAGTTCATTATTTTCAAGCTTTCTGCAATTTGCATGATCGCCTTTTGCGTGGGATTAATTTATCTTTGCACGGTTTTTATGGATGTAGAGGATACTTACTCATTAATCTCATTAGGGGATATTATACAATATAACGGCAAGACTATTATTTGCATTGGAGGGGTTCCTCTTTTGATTTGGGTGTTTTTCTTTTCATTGAAAACACTTTTGCATAAAGGAATAAAACCTCTAAAAAAAGCTACTGTAATCGGAAATATTTGGTTAGGAATTAGTATAGCCTCCTGCTGCTTAGGGTTTGTTATGTCCTTTATCATTCCTTTCATATTTATGTTTTCATCCTATACCTCCTGCAATACAGATACATACAGCAATTATTATGTCATTCACCCTGATTTATGTAAGGCAATAGTTACGCATCGTTTGGGGAACAAATGAAAGAATTTAATTTTTCCACATGGATTTTATACAAATCAGCAGCACTATTTTTAGTATTGCTGGCAATCGGTCTGATTTACTTCATAGTTTTCTATGGTGAACTCTATGAGGTTCTTTCATTTATAAAGCGCCCCGATGTGATGATGTTTGAGAGTCAGAGCCTGGTAGCCGTTGGAACAATACCCGCTTTGATTTATCTTTTCTTTTTTTCGCTTCGTATAATCTTCTCAAAAGGTTTATTGGCTCCAAGAAAAAAATCTGCGATTGGCGATTTTTTTCTAGCGTTTAGTACTGTTATTTTTGTTATCTCATTTATAGCTATGTGTATTGCCCCATTCGTATTGTTTGCCTCTTCTTATACACATTGTGATGAGAAAGTACTGAAAAGATATTATGTCATTAACCCCCAACTCTGTAAGACGATTATACCTCGGTATTGGCTTTCATATGATGGCAAGTAGTTATGGTTGTGTTTGTATAAACCAATATATAGGAATACATCTTTTCTCCCCCAGACTTTCACGTTGCCAGCCTTGTACTGAATGCGTAGTGTTGTTCTTTCGAAATGGCTGACAAGAGTGGGCGAACAAATGGCCGTGAAATGGATAATTCTATGTTTTGTAGGGGTTTTGTTGCTGTCATTCGGTTACAGCTATGCCAGGGCGGCGCACACTAAAACGGAGCCTGCCAGCCAGAACTGGGCGACGGCGCGTCGTGATTCTGCGGGTATTGCGCCCGATCCGGTCAAACTGCGCAGTACTGCGATTATCCAGATATATGCCGCACCGACGTATGGCTGGCGCGGGCTGGTGGCGGTACATCCGTGGATCATTTTCAAACGCGAAGGCGAAACGGCGTTTACACGTTATGACGTCATCAGCTGGGGCAGCACGAACGTTGTCCGCCGCAATTATGCGATCCCTGACGGTTACTGGTTTGGGTCTAAGCCTAAATTACTGGTCGATCACCGCGGGGCTCAGGCTGAAGCGATGATCCCCAATATTGTCGCAGCGATAAAAAGTTATCCGTATCCGCATACCTATCACGCGTGGCCGGGTCCTAACAGCAACACATTTATGGCGCACATTGGCCGTGAAGTGCCGGATCTGCAACTCGATATGCCGTCTAACGCCATTGGCAAAGATTATCGCGGCATTACAAATCCGATCGGTTTACCGCCTTCCGGGCGGGGCGTGCAGGTTTCAGTACTGGGGCTTTTGGGCGTCACGCTTGGCGTTGAAGAAGGTGTTGAAGTGAATGTACTAGGGCTGAATCTGGGAGTTGATTTCAAAAATCCGGCGCTGCGTTTGCCGTTTGTCGGGCGCGTTGGTTTTGATAATCCTCAAAATGCCGGGCTTTAGCGTTTATTACTAAAATGTACTTCAGAATGAAAACTGGCCGGACTCTCTCCGGCCAGACAAATGATCAGAACGATGAATGCTTGTAGGACCGGTATTCTGGCTTCCAGAATTCAGTATCAAGACGGTTTTGCAGCGTCTCTTGCGACATTTCCGGCGCCACACCTTCCTGCTGTGCCACACGGGCGACTTCGGCGGCAATCACTTTCGACACATGCTGAATATCGGCGATAGCCGGTAACAGCGAACCTTTGCCGGTGGTTGCCAGTGGAGATAAGCTCGCCAGCGCCTGACTGGCGGCCAGCAACATTCCATCAGTTACGCGACGCGCTTTGGCGGCCAGGATCCCCAAACCTAAACCGGGGAAGATATACGCATTGTTACATTGCGGGATCGGGTAGGTGCGGTCCTGATAATGCACCGGTGCAAACGGGCTGCCGGTGGCCATCAGCGCGGCGCCTTCTGTCCACGCAATTACGTCCTGCGGGCGGGCTTCAGCGCGCGACGTCGGATTCGACAACGGCATGATGATCGGATGGTGGCAGTTGTGGTGCATTTCGCGGATGATTTCTTCGGTGAACAGCCCCGGTTGCCCGGAAACGCCAATCAGAATCGTCGGTTTGGAGTTATGTACGACATCCTGCAACGAGATGTTTTGGGCATCGACCTTCCAGTGGGCAATGTTGGCCTTGCGAGTAACCAGCTTGCGCTGGAAACCGAGCACGTTCGGCATGTCATCCGTCAGCAGGCCAAAGCGATCCACCATAAAGACCTGGCTGCGCGCTTCATCTTCCGTTGCGCCTTCGGCAATCATCTGCGCAACAATTTTTTCTGCGATACCACAGCCGGCAGAACCCGCGCCGAGGAAAGTCACGTGCTGGTCGCGCAGTTGCGTTCCGGCGGCGTGGCTGGCGGCAATCAGGCAGCCCAGCGTGACAGCGGCGGTGCCCTGTATATCATCATTGAAGCAGCAAAGCTCTTCACGATAACGCTCCAGCAAGGGCATCGCGTTGGTCTGCGCGAAATCTTCGAACTGAAGCAATACGTCCGGCCAGCGTGTTTTCACCGCCTGAATGAACATATCCATGAATTCATTGTATTCGCCGTCGGTAATGCGCGGGTGGCGCCAGCCCATATACAGCGGGTCATCGAGGCGCTGCGCATTATTGGTGCCAACGTCGAGCATGATCGGCAACGTATTGGCCGGGTTGATCCCGCCGCAAGAGGTATATAACGACAGTTTACCGATAGGAATACCCATCCCGCCGATGCCCTGATCGCCCAGCCCCAGAATGCGTTCGCCGTCGGTGACGACGATCACCCGGATGTCGTTTTTGGAGAAGTTTTGCAGCATTTCATCAATGTGGTCGCGGTCCGGGTAGGAGATAAACAACCCTCTCGCGCGGCGGTAGATATCAGAGAAATGCTCGCAGGCTTCACCAACGGTCGGGGTGTAAATGATCGGCAGCATTTCTTCCAGATGAGAATTCACCAGGTTATAGAAGAGCGTTTCGTTGGTGTCCTGGATATTGCGCAGATAAACGTGTTTGGAGATATCACGTTTGAATTCAGAGAATTGGGAGTATGCACGGTCGGTCTGTTCGCTGATGGTTTCCACCTGATTTGGCAGCAATCCGTTCAGATTAAGCGCCAGACGTTCTTCGCGACTGAAGGCCGAACCTTTGTTCAGCAGCGGATTTTCGAGTAACAGCGAACCGGTGTAATGCGTGTAGAGTGGGCGTTTTTTTAACATCATTAAGCCTTAGAGTTTGTACTCAGTGATTTCCCTCGGCGTTATTTCTTCGCTTCAGGATCCCTCGCAGTAAAATCCTATAAACAATCAAATCGGAGTGAATGGAAAATAAATAAAATGGCGCACAGCAGCCGGAAATAGTATTTTTTATTGTCTTATTTTTATATCACGCGAGGGGGTAGGGTTCTGGTTACATAAATTACAAAAGCATTTAAATACTTACTTAGTGATGAAAGACGTCAGTATGTTGTTGGATATTTCAGAATAATTCAGCGTAAGTAATAAAATGACTCTGCACTTAAGCTAAATATTGGAAATTAATTCAACGCATTGATTTTGATGTGGTTTACGGTTAAGTAATTATTGTTATTCCTATCTGGTATACAGATGTGAGCATTATCACAAATACCTCTGGGTTAAAATAATATAAAGACTCGCGGTTTTATTTTCCTTCATTCAATTAACAATAAAAAAGATAAAGGTCTGATTATGCCAACGTTACTCTTATCCTCTTTATTTCCTTTAGTTTTTGTTATGGTTTTAGGCTGGCTGAGCGGGAAACTCGGTTATATGAAACGGGACGATGCAACGGTATTAGCCACCGTGGTGATTCGTTTTGCTTTGCCATTACATCTTTTTATCGGCGCATTACACACCGATCCTTCCAAAATACAGAATTTATCCTTTATGGCTGTGCTGGTGATTGGCCTGATGGGGTCTTATCTTCTGACATTGTGCATCTCGCGGTTTCTGTTCCGGCACGACATAAAAACCAGCGCTATTCAGTCGCTGGTTTGTGCGTTTCCGGATATGGCGTATTTCGGCGCGCCGGTTCTGGCTGTGCTTATCGGGCCGGAAGGTTTTCTCGGCGTACTGGTCGGGAATCTGATCACCAGCGTACTGATGATCCCGCTGACCATCGTTCTGATCCGCATGGGGGATAAAGACAGTGAACTGGCCGGGCAGGGCAGCCTGGGCAAAATGATTCTGACCAATCTGTTTAAAGCGGTGCGAAACCCGATTGTGTGGATCCCGGTGCTCGGCGTCATCATGAGTCTGGCAGGGATCAAAATCCCTGAACTGCTTTCATCTTCAGTTGAAATGATGGGGAAAACGGCAGGCGGGATTTCGTTATTCGCGCTGGGGTTGTTGTTCTTCGGTGAACGTCCGACGCTGAATATCCATACGTTTACCAACATCGGGATGAAAAACTTAATCCAGCCGGCCATCATGGCCGCCGCCGGGATAGCATTTGGGCTGAGCCATACGCTGATGCAGCAGGTGGTGATTATCGGTGCTACGCCGTCGGCGATTGCCGCCGGAATGTTTGCGGTGCGCAGCGATACCTACGTGGAATCCGCGTCCTCTTCCATTCTCATCGGGACTGCACTCGGAATTGTGACGGAAGGGATCGTGATTTTTATGATGTCTTAAACCAGTAAGATTCACGGAGAGTGAACGGCCTGATTAAAAGCTCAGAACCCGTTCACTCTCCTCAGTTTGAAGCGATGTGCACAGGCTTATTCACGGCAATATACACGGTCTGCTGCCCGTTTGTTTTATGTTCTTCTGACAACTGTTCCCGCACCAGTGCACGCAGATCGTTTCTTGCCGTGTTATCAGAAACGCCCATTTTTTGGCTGACTTCTGCTGCGGTAAATTCCTTACCGGGTGCAGCCAGCATGATGTTGACGAGTGCTATCTGGCGCTGAGTGAGTCTTTGCAGGGCTCCTGATTTGAACAGCATGATGTCGAGAGATGTCCGGCGCGTTACAAGAGCATCTATGTGGTGATAGAGATTATCAAGTGCCCGTCTGATGATACTCAGCTGATATTCCAGGAAGTAGGTGAGATCCATGCCATCAGTTTCCGTGTACTGATAACTACGGGCGTATTTGACCGGTGCTGCGTAAAGCAGGTTGCTGATTGAAATAAACCGAAAGGCTTCATAGCCCGATTTAAGCAGATACCAGTAAAACAATGCCCGGCTGGTTCGGCCGTTGCCATCCCGGAACGGATGTTCATGGGCAATCATAAAGTGCAAAATGCAGGCTCGCAGAAGCGGATGAACGTAGGGACCTGCATCTGAGTTTATCCACGAACAGACGTTCTCAAGCCGCTCAATAATATTGGCAGCTTGCGGCGGTTGGTGAACGATATTGCCGTCGTAATCCGCAATCACGATGTCATCCGAATCACGAAACTGACCAGGCATGTACTTGCTATCGTCAATTCCCTCCATACCGACAGCATGCAAATGTCGGATCAGGCTGATGGAGAGGGGTTCATCCAGATGCTCAGAGATTTCGGCCATCAGCCGGGCGTTCCCGACAATCATTTGTTCGCTCTCGGTACGCGGTTTTCTGCCTGACTCGAGCATACTGCGTGCCACCCGAGTTGTGGTATTGGCCCCCTCAAGCTGTGAACTGGTAATTGCTTCATCAAGTTCAAGCGGTATCAGCGCGGCGCCTGTACCCTGCAACCTCTCTTCCTGCTGGCGCAGCGCCTGCGTTGTGCCAGATTTGTCAACGCGCTCGCAGGTCTCATTCATGGATGCCGTAGTATTGAAACCCGCACGCTGTCCTGATTCGTTCTCATAATCAATAAATTGGGATGCGAAAGCGCGCGCTCTGCGGGTAAAACTCCAGGCCAAAACCTGATCATCACCCTTATTCACGCGGTGCCTGAATTCATCCCAAGGCATATAACGTCCGCGTTCATCCACCAGACGCGCGTAGGGCAGGTAATGCTCTAATTGTTCGCCTGTGACGGATGACAGAGGGGTTAACTCAGGCGGCAGTTTAATGCTCATTTGCAATCTATCTCAAAAATTAAGAATATTGATATAGTTTACGCTGCTGCGGGATGGCGTCAAATTGTTCTGATCTGTAAGAACCCGGTTCTGCGGCATAAATAAAAAAGCCCGCCATTTACGGCGGGCCTTATGTTTTACTGCAATGCGATTACTTCACGCATTTAGCACATTGGTTTTGCTGAATCTGCTGGAAGAAGTCGTTGCCTTTGTCATCCACCAGGATGAACGCCGGGAAGTTTTCGACTTCAATTTTCCAGATGGCTTCCATCCCTAATTCAGGATATTCAACGCATTCCAGGCTCTTGATGCTTTGCTGAGCCAGAACCGCTGCCGGGCCGCCGATGCTACCCAGATAGAAGCCGCCATGTTTGTGACACGCATCCGTCACTTGCTGGCTGCGGTTGCCTTTTGCCAGCATGATCATGCTGCCGCCGTTTGATTGCAGCAGATCCACGTAGGAATCCATACGGCCTGCGGTGGTCGGGCCGAGGGAACCGGATGCATAACCTTCCGGCGTTTTCGCCGGGCCAGCATAGTAAATCGGGTGATCTTTAACGTACTGCGGCAAACCTTCGCCGTTATCCAGACGCTCTTTCAGTTTGGCGTGCGCAATGTCACGGCCCACGATAATCGTACCGCTCAGGGAAAGGCGGGTTGATACCGGATATTCAGAAAGCTGCGCGAGGATTTCTTTCATCGGGCGGTTCAGGTCAACTTTAACGGCTTCGCCTTCGCCTGCATGACGCAGTGATTCAGGGATATATTTGCCCGGATTGCTTTCCAGTTTCTCAATCCAGATACCGTCTTTGTTGATTTTCGCGCGGATGTTACGGTCAGCTGAGCAGGAAACGCCCATGCCTACCGGGCAGGAAGCGCCGTGGCGTGGAAGACGGACAACGCGGATGTCGTGAGCAAAGTATTTGCCACCGAACTGTGCGCCGAGGCCCAGATTGTTCGCTTCGACCAGCAATTCCTGTTCGAGCTGTACGTCGCGGAACGCCTGACCGTGTTCGTTGCCTTCAGTTGGCAGGCCATCGTAGTAATGGGTTGACGCCAGTTTCACTGTTTTCAGCGTGGCTTCGGCAGAAGTACCGCCGATAACAAACGCGATATGGTACGGAGGACAGGCCGCTGTGCCCAACGTGCGCATTTTCTCAACCAGATAACCTTTCAGCTTCGCCGGGGTAATCAGCGCTTTGGTTTCCTGATAAAGATAGGTTTTGTTCGCAGAACCCCCGCCTTTGGCGATGCACAGGAATTTGTACTCGTCGCCATCGACGCTGTAGAGGTCGATTTGCGCTGGCAGGTTGGTGCCGGTGTTCACTTCTTTGTACATATCCAGCGCAGCATTCTGCGAATAGCGCAGGTTGTCTTCGATGAACGTGTTGTACACGCCCTGAGACAGACTGGCTTCGTCGTTGCCGCCAGTCCAGACGCGCTGGCCTTTTTTGCCCATGATGATCGCGGTGCCGGTGTCCTGGCAGGTTGGCAGAATGCCTTTCGCGGCGATCTCTGAGTTTCTCAGGAACTGCAATGCGACGTATTTGTCGTTTTCGCTGGCTTCCAGGTCATCCAGGATTGCGGCAACTTGTTGCTGATGCGCAGGACGCAGCATGAAAGAAGCATCGTGAAATGCGTGCTGCGCCAGCAGGGTAAGCGCTTCGGGCGCGACTTTTAAAACGTCTTCACCGTCAAACTGGCTGACGGAGACGTGCTCTTTGGTCAGCAGATAGTATTCGGTTTCGTCTTTGGAAACGGGGAAGGGATTCTGATAGTAGAAAGGTTTATTCGACATTGTTTTCTCACTTAATCCGTTATGGCCGCCACGGGTACAACGATTTTCAGGAAGAGTACGGGAAAATCACGGCGACGTTTCTATTCGTTCCGTATGTTGCCAGCCAAATACACAGGCTGGCAACGTGGTTTAACTGTTTTATTTCAGTAAATGCTCTGTTAATGCTTTGTAGGTGATTTTATGCACACCCTCAGAACATCATCACCATCCACGGGTAGCCGATAACCAGTAATGCGACCAGGAAGATTGCACCGAAGATGGTGCCCAGACGCCAGTAATCTTTGGTTGGCAGATAACCACTCCCGTAGTAAATCGGGCTCGGGCCAGTACCGTACGGTGTGATGATCCCCATAACACCCAGAGACGTCACCATCAGCAGACAGAACACCTGCATATTGATGCCCGGGATCGCAGCACCAATAGTCAGCATAGCCGGTAAAAGTGCGGTGGTGTGTGCGGTGGTGCTGGCAAACAGATAGTGCAGCAGGTAGAACGCCAGCAGCAGGGCGATTGTCGCCGCGCCCGGAGAGATACCGCCCATCAGCGCAGCGCCTTCTTTACCCAGCCAGGCGATGAAACCCGTACGGGACAGGCCATCGGCCAGAGCAACCAGCGTGGCAAACCAGGCAAAGGTGTTCCAGGCCGGTTTATTGCTGGTGATATCGTTCCAGTTCAGAACGCCGGTCCACAACATCAGAACCACAACCAGCAGGGCAGCCATTGCTGGCTCAATGAAGCTGGCGGCAAAAATCCACATCGCCAGCGCACAGCATACGAAGACCAGCAGCAGGATTTCGTGACGGGACATTCTGCCCAGTTTTGCCAGTTCAGACGTCGCCCATTTTGGCACTTCGTCATTCACTTTGACTTCCGGCGGGTAGAACCAGTAGGCCAGCAGCGGCATGGTCAGCAGCAACAGCAAGCCGACCGGCAGGAACGCCATGAACCAGGTGCCCCAGGAAATGTTGATTCCGGTGACGCTGTTCACGATGCCCAGCGCCAGCAGGTTAGGTGCCAGTGCAGACAGGAACATCGAGCTGGTGATACACGCCGCGGTGATCGCAACCCACATCAGATAAGAACCGATTTTACGCGCACTCGGGTCGTTAGGTTTTGAGCCGTACAGCGGGGGCAGGTTGGCAATGATCGGGTAGATCGTGCCGCCGCTGCGCGCGGTATTGGACGGTGTGAACGGTGCCAGCAGCAGGTCTGCGAAGGTGATGGCATAACCGAGCGTCAGGCTGCGGCGACCCAGATATTTCACCAGAATCAGCGCCAGACGGCGGCCAAACTGGGTTTTATCGTAGCCCGCGGCAAACATGAATGCGCCGAAGATTAACCAGACCGTAGAGTTGCCGAAACCACTGACTGCCCATTTAAAGGACTGTGCAGCCATTTTGAATTTCGGATCCGCCAGTTCTGCCGGGCTGAACAGCAACCACTGGCTGAAAAGGGCGATGACCACGACACCGGTCAGGCCGATAACGGCACCTGGCAATGGCTCGAAGATCAGACCGACGATGACACCGACAAAAATGGCGAAGAAGTGCCATGCGTAAGGTTCAAGGCCATCAGGAGTAGGAACCAGCAGCAACAGAACCGCCACCAGCACGGGAAGTAACATAAAGATCCAGCGATTTTTCTTGCCGGTTTCGGCTTTTTTCGCTGGCTCTTTCACCGCAGTTTTTGTTATTTCGCTCATAATATTTATCTTAGGTAGTTAGGAATATTGTGATGATGCTTAGGTAAAATGTCTTATGTATTTTTTTAGTTACTTTGGTTTTTTTAGTTATTTAACGTTGCCCGTTACTTATTGAAAATCTGCCCCGTTATTATTATTTGTGTTTGGTAGATGTCATTCCCCTTAAGAGGGAGGAAATGTTTATATAATGCGTTTTCCCTATTTATTACTGTTGATCTTGATCAACAAAATACGGTGGCAGTTTAAATTTTAGAATGAATAAATGCCCTGAAGAGACGCTATTAAATCAAACTGCCGGGAAGTTGTGATGGGAGTATCTTTGCGGATGTAACCCTTGCACAAACAGGGGTATTCATAAATGAGAGTCATTCACATCCGTGAGCCTGACTGCGCGGATGCCCGTGGCCTTGCGGGCAGGCGAAATCTCTGATTTCTTGCGGGAAAGCCGGCTACGGATGTAATAGTTATCTGATCATATAAATACAAATAAGATCGTAGTTTACACGAATGTGATTATTTATTTTTAGCGTTAACATATTTTTAATATAACAGGCATTAAGTTAATAGATAAATAGTTAATAAACTAATGTAAGAGGTTTTGAAACTAAAAATAAAACTATATTAATAAGCATCAGACCGGCAATGAAATAAAACACACAAATAATAATCAGATATTTCGTCAAATAGCGGCCGGTAAAGAATTCAGAAAATTAATACTTAAAATTTGGAGTTATCATTATGAGCACCAACCAACCGCTATTGAGTCCGTTCACTCTGCCAAATGGTACTGTACTGAAAAACCGTTTCCTGATGGCACCCATGACCACCTGCACCGGTTTTTATGATGGCACCGTTACCAGCGAACTGGTGGAGTATTACCGTGCCCGCGCAGGCAGTATCGGCACCGTTATCGTCGAGTGCTGTTTTGTTGATGATAAAGGGCTCGCATTCCCGGGCGCTATCGGTATCGACAATGACAGCAAAATCGCCGGTCTGGCGAAAATTGCCGAAGCAGTGAAATCTCAGGGTTCCAAAGCGCTGTTGCAGATTTATCACGGCGGCCGCATGAGTGAACCCAAACTGATCGGCGGACAGCAGCCGGTTGCGCCAAGTGCGCTGGCCGCTCCGCGTGACGGCGCAGCAACGCCGGCTGCGTTAAGCGCCGAAGAAGTCGATGGCATGATTGCCAAATTTGGTGAAGCAACCCGCCGCGCGATTGAAGCCGGTTTCGACGGCGTGGAAATTCACGGCGCGAATACTTACCTTATCCAGCAGTTTTTCTCCCCGAACTCCAACCAGCGTAACGATAAATGGGGCGGCAGCCGCGAAAACCGCGCACGCTTCCCGCTGGCGGTGCTGGATATCACCCATGAAATGGCGCAGAAATACGCCGATTCCTCATTCATTATTGGCTACCGTTTCTCACCGGAAGAACTCGAAGAGCCGGGAATTCGCTTCGCGGACACTATGTATCTGCTCGAGCAACTGGCAGCACGCGGTCTGGATTATCTGCATTTCTCCCTCGGTTATTCGCTGCGTCCTTCCATCGTCGATACCACTGACCCGACGCCGCTTATCGACAAATATGTCGCGATGCGTTCTGACGTGCTGGCGGCGATCCCGGTGATGGGCGTGGGCGGTATTGTGAATAAAGCCGACGCGGAGCTGGCGCTGGAACATGGCTACGACATGATTGCCATCGGTAAAGCCTGCATTGCTTATCCGGACTGGACCGACCGTATTGCCAATGATCAGAAACTCGAGCTGTTCATCGACAGCACACAGCGCGAAGCCCTGACCATCCCTGAACCGCTGTGGCGCTTCTCGCTGGTTGACGCGATGATCCGCGACATGAGCATGACGTCGAAAAAATTCAAAGCCGGTATCTTCCAGGAAAAAGTGCAGGACAATGCGCGTGAACTGGCGATTAACGTCAGTCTGGAAACCGACCGCATCTCTGACATCGTGCTGGAAGCCGGTGCGGAGCTGGACGTGGAGTTCACCACCAGCTTCGACATTATCCGTACACGTATTCTGGATGCCAACAGCCCGCACGTTGACGCCGTTACGGGGGCAACTGAACAGAGTGAAGCGGTGAAGAAAGCGGTATCCAAAGCCATCGCAAAATCCTGCAAAGCGCAATTACTGGAAGAGGGCGGCAGCCTTTCCGAGCCTCAAAGCTACGACGTGGTGGTGGTTGGCAGCGGCGGTGCCGGCCTGGCGGCAGCGATTCAGGCTTGTGATGAAGGCGCGAAAGTGCTGATCGTCGAGAAAATGTCTACCATCGGCGGCAACACCATCAAAGCCTCGGTGGGTATGAACGCCGCGGAAACCCGTTATCAGAAACTGAAAGGCATCGAAGACAGTAAAGAGCTGTTCTATCAGGAAACCCTGAAAGGCGGCCAGTTCAAAAATAACACTGTGCTGCTGAAAGAATTCATCGAACGTGCCCCGCAGGCCGTCGAATGGCTGGCTGCACACAACATCGAACTGAGCGATATCACCATCACCGGCGGGATGAGTATCGACCGTACGCACCGTCCGGCAGACCGCAGCGCAGTCGGCGGCTTCCTGATCAGCGGTCTGGTGAAAAACCTCAACAAACGCAATATCGACGTGATGCTGGATACGTCCGTGACCGAAATCCGTTACATCAACGGCGCGGTGCAGGGCGTAGAACTGCTCAACGATGAAAACGAAGTGCTAACGGTAAATGCCAAAAGCGTGATTGTTGCGACCGGTGGTTTCAGTGCCAACCGCGACATGGTCGTGAAATATCGCCCTGAACTGGACGGTTTTGTGACCACCAATCACAAAGGTGCGACCGGCGGCGGTATTGCCATTTTGGAAAAAATCGGTGCCGGTACTGTCGATATGGGCGAAATTCAGATTCACCCGACCGTGGAACAGACAACGTCATATCTGATTTCCGAAGCCATCCGTGGCGGCGGCGCGATCCTGGTCAGCCAGGCGGGCCATCGCTTCTTCAATGAGATGGAAACGCGCGATAAAGTTTCAGCAAAAATCATCGGTCTGCCAGAGAAATTTGCCTACGTGGTCTTCGACGAGCAGGTGCGTTTAAACAACAAAGCGGCGGATGAGTACATTGCACGTGGTTTCGTTATCAGCGGAGCAACGCCACGCGAACTCGCCGCTAAGCTGGAAATGGGGTCAGACGCATTCCTCGCTACGCTGGAAACTTACAACGTTGCGGTGGATAAACAGGACGATGCCGAGTTTGGCCGTAAAACAGCGATGCGCCATCCGATCAATCAGGGGCCGTTCTACGCAATCCGTATCGCACCGGGGGTTCATCACACCATGGGTGGCGTGACCATTAACACCGATACCTGCGTGCTGGATGCTCAGAAACAGGTGCTCAGCGGTGCATTTGCAGCCGGTGAAGTGGTCGGCGGGATCCACGGGGGCAACCGTATCGGCGGGAATGCCGTTGCAGATATCATTATCTTCGGTATTCTTGCTGGACAGAATGCAGCGAAATACGCGATGCAATAAAGAACCGTTTTCCTTGCGGTTGCACGGAGTCTGGCAACGCTACGCCAGCGCCTGTAACCCGTAAGGTTAAGGTTTCAGTTCAACGTAAAGCCTGTCCCGCATCGCTGTGGGGCGGGCTTTTTACTTTTCTTCTTTAAGGTCTGTGTTAAGGCCTGTTTTTGGATAAATCTGATGACGCCAGATGATCGTGTTTATGCTTACTCCGCCGTTTTGATGGGTTCGCCCATTCTTCTCAAGCTGTTTGAACATAATGAAACCCTGGCCTCAAACGTTTTCCGGCTCATCAAACTTCAGGAAAACAAACTGACGGTTAACCGCCAGCAATCTGAAGTGATGTCGGTTAACCATGCGGCAGGCGATCACGCCGTTGCCGTCAGCAAACCGGTGTTTGACCTGATCAGCCGGGCGAAAGCCGTGAGCGTACTGGAAAACAGCAGTTTTAATTTCACCATCGGCCCGCTGGTTAAGCGCTGGAAAATCGGTTTCAGCGGCAACAGCGTGCCTGCGGCCACTGACTTACAGGCGCTGCTGAAGATCACGGATCCGCATGACGTGATCCTCGACGAAGGATCGCAGTCCGTTTTTCTGCATAAAGCGGGGATGGAAATCGATCTTGGCGCGATTGCCAAGGGCTATATTGCGGATGTGGTTCGGGATTTTTTGCGGGAACAGCGGGTTGCTCAGGCGCTGATCAATTTGGGTGGCAATGTCCAAACACTGGGCGCGGGGGCAGAAGGCGCGTGGGCGATTGGTTTGAAAAAGCCATTTTCTGAGCCGGAGTCGCTGATTGGCGTGATAAACGTGACGAACAAATCGGTGGTGACATCGGGCATTTACGAACGGTATTTCGAGCTAAACGGCCAGCGTTATCATCATATTCTCGACCCGAAAACCGGCTATCCGCTGGATAACGAGCTTCTCAGCGTGACCATTATTTCCGATGATTCGATTGATGGTGATATCTACACCACGTTGCTTTACGGCATGGGCGTGGAAAAAAGCCTCAGGTACTTGCAGAATTTCCCGCACATTGAGGCTGTTTTTGTCACGAAAGACCAGCAGATTATCTTCTCGTCGCAGCGGCAGTTTACGTTCACGCCGCTGGACCCGGACTATCACATTACTGGCAGTATTGCTTAAGCAGCGAGTAATGATCGGCCTGTAAGCGGTAGCGATAAACCGGTCTGCCGGTCACGCCATAATGAATGCTGGTGAAGAGGATGTTCATCTGTGCCAGCCATATCAGGTATTTACGGCAAGAGACCCGCGAAATATTCACTGAACTGGCGAGTTCGTCGGTAGAAAATTCCATCGTCGGATGCTCGTCAATCCACTGGCACAGCGTGCGCAGCGTTTGTGGCGTGAGGCCTTTCGGCAGCTTTTTGGATTCTGCCGACGCCGGGTTATTGCCATGAATTAACCGGTCAACGTCCGACTGCTCGTAATATTGCTGGTTATCCATCAGCGTTTTTTTCTGCTGCCAGCCCGTCAGTGCTTCCTCGAAACGGGAAAACTGGAACGGCTTGATCAGATAATCCACAACGCCGTAATTCAGCGATTTTTTGATGGTTTCAGCATCGGCAGCGGATGAAATCACGATCACGTCGATAGGACGGCGGGCATCGCGCAGCTCAGGAAGTAAATCCAGGCCGTTGTCCTGTTGCATGTAAACATCGAGTAAAATCAGGTCAATAGACAGTTCTGAATTCAAAACCAGGTCTTTCGCCTGTTGTAACGTCGACGCCGTGCCGCAGCACGCGAAGCCTTCAATCTGGCCCACGTAGCAGCGGTTAAGCTCGGCTACCATGGCATCATCATCAACTATCAGCACATTGATCAAGAACTTGTCCTCTCACCATCCCAGGGAAGTTGTACAAAAAATTGGGTATAAACATCGGGTTCGGATTCCACGTTAATGGTTCCGCCGAGGCTTTCAACTTGCTGTTTTGCAAGGAACAACCCCATACCACGTTGATCACCCTTGGATGAAACACCTTTTTCAAATATTGCCTCGACGTTCTCCGGTGTAATCCCCGGTCCGTCGTCACTCACAACGCAGGCCAGCGAGCCATTCTGATAATGCAACAGCACGCTGACTTCGCCGTCCGGCTGGTCACCAAGCGCATCCAGCGCATTTTCAATCAGATTTCCCAGCACGGTGATTAGCGCCGCGACCTGATTTTCATTGTTGTTATCAGGCAACAGGCTGTCGTCGCTGAGCGTCAGCAAATGCCGGGTATCCGAGGCGCGGTTAATCTTACTCAGCAGGAATCCGGCGATAACCGGAGACTTGATTTTCAGCAGCAGGGACCCGATTTCAGCCTGATAATTATTGGCCGTTTTGAGAATGTAATCTTCCAGTTGCGTGTAACTTTTCATGTGCAGCAAACCGAGTATCACATGGAGTTTATTCATAAACTCATGCGAGCGTTCCCGCAGCGAATCGGCGTAGTTTACCATGCCACTCAGGCGCTGCATCAACTGGCTGACTTCCGTTTTGTCCCTGAAGGTACAAATTGCGCCAATAATGACGCCGTTATTGCGCACCGGCACGGTATTGCTCAGCAGCAAACGGCCTTTGTAGTTAATCTCTTCGTCACGGCGAGGAACGCCGGTATTGAGCACATCGCGCAGGTTGGCGATAAGCGGCAGGGAATCCACATCCGGCTCCACGTCCGTGGCGGTTTCCTGAAATATCTGGCGGGCGGTCTGGTTGATGAGCGTCACATGTGCGTCCTGGTCAACGGCTATCACACCTTCCTTGATAGATTGCAGCATCGCCTGGCGCTGTTCGAACAGTGTCGAAATCTCATAAGGCTCCAGCCCGAACAGAATGCGTTTCAGCATTTTGACCAGGAACCAGGTGCCCAGTGCGCCAACCATCATGCCAAACAGCACGGTCCAGAGAATGCTCCAGCGGCTTTTATTAATTTGTTCTGTGACTTTTACCAGCGAAATCCCGATGGCGACCACGCCGATTTGCTTGTGATGATCGTCATACACCGGCGTAAAGACGCGCAATGCTTTATCCAGCGTCCCTTTGTTTATAGAGACATTTTCGTTGCCGAGCAGCGCGGGATTGATGTCATCACCGATAAAATGATGACTGATCACATCTGTATTCGGATGTGAGAAACGGATGCCGTCCATATTCGTGACCACGACAAACAGCAGATCGTTGCGCTTTTGCATGGCGCTGGCGATCGGCTGGATTATCCCGCTGTCAGGAGAAAGGGAAAGGGCGTGTTTCACTTCGGGGGAATCTGCGAGCGTTCTCGCCACTGCCAGCGCTTTATCCTTAACACCATCACGCGTGGTATCGCTGACCTGGACAAAATAGAGCAGGTGGACAACCAGCAGCACGGAAGCAATCACGGCGCTGATCATCAGAATGACGGAAGTGCTGAGTTTCATGGGGTGCTTGCGCACTGATTGACGTTGCTGCGAGTCGCTCATGGGAGCCCCAAAAAGAAAAGAGCAGAATGCTCATGAATGATAATTAATAGTTCGCGTTAAACGTCCTGCGCCGATGTACTGACCCTGGCATGAACGATGAACTAACCCTGTTCAGCCATAATGATAAGTCTATTCGCTTGATCTTACCGCTATTTAATACTTTCTAAAGTGCGTTTTGCGGCGTGTCTTCCAATGCTGTAAAGAAAAAGGCCTGAATCTCTTCAGGCCTTACAGACACGAACGTAAAACGTCTTACTGGAAGTAGATATCGCCGTTTTCGGCTTTAGTGATCTTACCGTCAGTGTCGGTGATCAGCGCGTAGCTGCCACCGATATACGTCCAGTGGGTGCCTGCATCCGGCGCAGGAAGATGACGTTCCTGCCAGCCGATGATTTCATAAGGCTTGGTGCGGTACAGCGCCGGAACCTGATCGCCAATCGAGTAAAGTTTGGAATCATCGTAGAACGATTTGATTTCATGAGAGTTTGACGCAGCGAACGCTGTATTGCCCAGTGGCAATAAGGAAGAAACAACCAGAGCTGATAACATAACAATTTTAGAATGACGCATAGATTATCCCGTTTAAAACCATCAACGTAATGCCTGCCTCGGTGATATGCCGCCAATCCATTGTGTGAGCAGTAAAGCCGAAACCTGTGCTTTTTTGTAGGACAGAATAATAACGAGAAAATCACCAAAGGACGGGGCGTTTTATTGTGTCTAAATGCAAATGAAGCAGGGTGCAGGTACCGCTTTTTCCACTTCATTCAGACTCTGGTTTCTGAAAAACGCGGAAAATTCTTATTTTTGAACCTGTACAGCCTGTTACGCAGCGGGTTTCAGCCGGAGAGCTATGATTGAGTTATCTGTATCTCGCTACAGATAACCACTGCATTTATCCCTTGTGTCCGAATATGTGCTTGCCCGTGCTAATGCGGGCTTTTTTTATTTGTCTGGTCGGCATAATATCCTGCACCGCAAATCAATTTCTTTCCTAAAGCGTGATAAAACGCGCTACGCTGCAGTTTCTGGTTTCATGTGTCTGCAATATCCACAATAAGATTGTTCTGGTTATGTTATCTTGAGTGCACTCTTTTTTTTCTCATGCCGAGTTCATTCCATGCCGGATATCAGGATTGTTTGTGAACAATGTGGCTCAGACCGTTTTATTGCCGCGGTGAATTCTCCGTTCGCAGAAGTCGTGCATTCCATCCAGTGTGCCGACTGTGCTCATCCTGTGAGGGTAGACGAAGTGGTCATTTTCAGAGACGGAACCTACATCAGCGGGACATTCGACGCGTCATCAGGCATCCAAAACCGGTTTAATGATTTTGATATCTGACGGGAGAAAAGTGCTGGAAGGGAACATCACGCAGGATGGGACATGCAGGAGAGACGGTTGAGTGATGGCAGGTTCGTTATTGGTATTCTTATTTAACATAATCATGATTATGCGCACCAAATCGCGGATCCCATTTTATCCCAAATCTCATCAAAATCTTTCGATCTCTTGTACGCAGCGTTGATGCCGGGCTTGAAAATCACATCAGCTTTGATTATTTTGGCAGTGCCTTCTGAAGGTCGTAAGCGTTTACGTTAACCAACGCGCATCTCCCGCTTAACTGCGGGCAATCTGATGTGCAGGTAACGATAAATGTCTAAATTTTCTCTCCCTCTTTTTTCATTTCGAAATCCGCAAGTTCTGGGATTCATCCTCTATTTTCTGGCTGGTTTTGCAGACGGCCTGATGGTGCCATTCTTTCCGCTTTGGGCGCAACACACGGCGGCAATTCCGGTCGGGCTGATCGGCTTACTGTTTGGCTGTTATGCGGGTGGCGAACTGATTGCTGCGCCGTTTATTGGCGGCATTGCTGACCGCATTGGCCGCAGGCCGGTGCTTGTACTCTCGGCTACCGGCGTTGGTCTTGGGTTCATTGCGCTCTACTTCTCGCATGGTGTCATTGAAGCCGCATGGGTTCTGCTGGTCATCGGGATTTTTGAATCTGTCTTACACCCCACGATATACACGCTAATCGCTGACGTAACAGCGGCTTCCGAGCATCGTCACCAATTCAGTATTGCACGCGTCTGCTCATATGCTGGCGGGATTGCGGGCCCGCTGCTGGGTGCTGTCATCGTGCAAAGCAGCCTGGGCGACGTGTTTATGGCCAGCGGGATTGCTCTGTTGTGTGGCGCCGTTCTGCTGATTCTTTGCCTGCCAGAAACCCGGGAACATGGCGATGAACCGGATGACGAGGAAGAAGATGAAGGTTTTGCGGCTTTGATGCCCGCTTTTCGCGACCGGCGGCTTGCCATTTTATTGTTCTGGACTCTGCTGCTGGGCGTTTCAGGCAGCTGGGTTGAGGCCATTTTACCGCTCTATGCCCATAATCAGCTGGGAATGAGCAACACGGATGTCGGCTTGTTGTTCACCTTTGGCGCGGTGCTCAATACTTTCGGGCAGATCACCCTGACTAAAATGTTTTCCCGACGCTCACCTCTGTTCATCGTGCTCAGTGCGGGGTTGACGCTGATCCTGGCTTTCGGGGTACTTTTAACCTCCCCGCATATTCTGGCTCTGGTCGTGGCCGTTTGTTTCTATTCTCTGTCACAAATGATGGTCGGCCCGCTGATGCCTGCCGCCGTCAATCAGCTGGCGCCGGTCAGACTGCGTGCGACGTATATGGCGGCGCTGTCGGTAGTCAGTGATTTGCGCGATTCTGTGGGGCCAGCAACGGGAACTGCGCTGTTCGCGGTGGCTTTTTCCCTGCCGTGGATGATAGGTATTCCGGTTGTAGCAATTGCCGCGCTGGGGTTAGGTATCTCATTGTCATCACGCCGTAAATCTTCAGTTCAGACCTCTGAATAACGTGTAAACATCTCAAACTGAAGGTGACAGGTTCGCCCTGCCACCTTCATTTTTTAGCCGCTTACGCCTTCAGTTGTTTAATCAGCACTTCTGCCGTTTCCGTTGAGGACATCGGGTTTTGCCCGGTGATCAGCAGGCCGTCGCGGACGACATACGAGCTCCAGTCTGCGCCTTTGGAATAGTCCCCGCCCTTCGCAATCAGCTCGTCTTCCACCAGGAACGGCACTACGTCCGTCAGGCCAACCGCCTCTTCTTCTGTATTGGTAAAGCCGGTGACTTTTTTGCCTTCTACCAGCGGTTTGCCGGCCGGTGTTTTTACATGACGCAGTACGCCGGGAGCGTGGCAAACGAGAGCAACGTGTTTGTTCGCCGCCAGGAATGCTTCGATGAGTGCGATGGAGTTTTTTTCTTCTGCAAGATCCCACAAAGGACCGTGACCGCCCGGATAGAAAACAGCGTCGTAATCGGCCTGTGAAACGATGTCGAGGCGAACCGTTGCAGCCAGTAGCGCCACGGCATCCGCATCGGCTTCGAAACGATGAGTCTGCTCAGTCTGGAAATCAGGTTCATTGCTTTTCGGATCTAACGGCGGATTACCGCCTTTTGGCGAAGCCAGCGTGATTTCAGCGCCCGCATCTTTGAACGCATAGTAAGGCGCAGCCAGCTCTTCGAGCCAGAAACCTGTTTTACGTCCGGTATTGCCCAGTTGGTCGTGTGAGGTTAAAACCATAAGAATCTTCATCGTAAATCTCCGGTGTTGTGGGGTAAAATGACCAAGTAGACCAGTCGTCTAGATATTGGGTAAATAAAAAAACGGTTAACCGTTTGTGATACACCCCCGTCAGGGGGCGGTATGAATAATTTGCTGCGTCATGCTCATGGCCGAATCAAACGGGCCGGTATTGCGGACAATCTTAACCATAATGCTGGCACCGACCCAGAGCTGATAAAGGCTCTCCGCGACGCGAGCGGGTTCATCATCAAGAGTCAGGGAGCCTTCCGCGATGCCTGATTCTAACGCATGCGCAAGCCGCGATATTATCCCTGAGGTCCCTGCCTGCAAGGTTAAACGCATGCTGTCGGACAAATCCGCCACTTCTGCGCCAAGTTTCACGGCAAGGCACTTACCCTGGCAGTCATAAAATGACTGTGATTCCTGCCATTGTTGCCAGTAATTCATCAGGCGCTGCGACATCTTCAGGCCCGGCTGGCTCAGCGTGCTGTCAAGCTGCGCCAGGTAATCATCAAAATAGCGCTCAAGCATCGCCGCGCCAAAGGCCTCTTTCGAACCGAAATAATGGTAGAAAGATCCTTTAGGCACACCTGCGTCCTTGAGGATTTCATTGAGTCCGACCGCCGAAAACCCTTTCCCGGCCATAATTCGCTGGCCAGTCTCGAGAATGTGCTCGCGGACATCATTGTTATGGTGCTGAGTTGCTGTCGTCATGGGGCTAAACTATCAGCGATTAGACCAGTCGTCTACAAGTAAATTAAATGAATTATCTTTTACCCCAAAAAAAGAGGCCGATCGTCAGATCTGCCTCTTTCATCTTTACCCTGTTGTTCCGCTATTTATTGAGAATAGCGTTATGCCTTATCACGCATTGGTCGCGGGTTTCGTTTGTGAATTTTCCAGCATTTTGCGTACCGGAATGATCAGCACGAACAGCACCGCAGCACAGATCAGCAGCGAAATAGAACAACGCGCGAAGAGATCTGGCAGAACGTCCAGCTGGTCGGCTTTCACGTGGCCGCCAATCAGGCCTGCCGCCAGATTACCCAGCGCACTGGCGCAGAACCACAGCCCCATCATCTGGCCGCGCATTCTTTCCGGTGCCAGCAGTGTCATGGTCGCCAGCCCGATCGGGCTCAGGCACAGTTCGCCCAACGTCAGCATCAGAATACTGCCCACCAGCCACAGCGGGGATACCCCTGCTCCGCCGTTGCTCAGCACATTCTGCGCAGCCATCATCATGATCCCAAAGCCCGCCGCGGCGCACAAAATACCGATGATGAACTTAGTGATGCTGCTCGGACGCACGTTATTCTGTGCCAGTTTCGGCCATGCCCAGCTAAATACCGGGGCCAGCAAAATGATGAACAGCGCATTGACGGACTGGAACCACACGGCAGGGATTTCAAAATCGCCGATCATGCGGTTGGTGTAGTCATTAGCAAACAGGTTGAATGAGGTCGGTTTCTGCTCAAACGCGGACCAGAAGAACGCCGCTGAAACCAGCAGAATGAAGCACACCAGCAGTCTGGCGCGTTCTTTGCGATTCAGACCGGCGAACACGAACAGATAGATGAAATAGAGCACGACCGAGGCCGCAATGACGTACACCAGCATGCTGGCAAGTGCGACGGGATTGATGACGATAATGCCCTGTGCGATCAGCGTAACGATAACCGCCACACCGGCTGCCAGCGCCAGCAACCAGCCGCCGACGCCTTTCTTCTTAGCCACCGGGCTGTTCCAGGTGGAATCCAGACCGACTTCGCTGTCATAGCGTTTCATCGCCGGAACGGCGTAAACGCGGAAAATAATCAGCGCAACCAGCATCCCGATACCACCGATACCGAAGCCCCAGTGCCAGCCGTGGGTTTTGATCAGCCAGCCGGAAATCAGCGGTGCGATAAATGAACCCATGTTAATGCCCATATAAAACAGTGAGAAACCGCCGTCGCGGCGCGTATCCCCTTTTTTATACAGCGTGCCGACCATGACGGAGATGCACGTCTTAAACAGGCCGGAGCCGAGGACGATAAACATCAGGCCGATAAAGAACAGGTTGTCGCCAAACCACGCAGACAACGCAATCGCCAGGTGGCCGAGCGCAATCAGAATAGAACCGTACCAGACCGCTTTTTGCTGCCCGAGCCAGTTATCCGCCAGCCAGCCGCCCGGTAATGCGGCGAGATACATACAACCCGCGAAAATACCCACGATTGCCGATGCGTTCTCGCGCGCCAGCCCCATGCCGCCGTCGTAAACGGTCGCGGCCATGAACAGAATCAGTAAAGGGCGGATCCCGTAAAACGAAAACCGTTCCCACATTTCGGTAAAGAACAATGAACCCAGCGGATACGGATGGCCGAAGAACGTCCGGCTCTCGTTTTTGTTAACAGAGGAATGCATAAATTCTCCAGAGAAAGTCTTTAGTCGTGCTTGTGAATACCGAAATGTCCGGCGGCATCTGGACGGCCGCTCTACGACAATCAGCTATTATTATGGGTAGCAAAATACCAGTTAGGACTAGCGCCAACCGTGGGACTTTAAGATGAAAAGTCGACAGTTGTCTACTTTTACAGATTTTAAATCGGCAAAAAGAGAGGGGTTATTGGCATGAATAGGGCGAGGTGATTTAATGCATTCAGAAAACAACCCTATGATTTATAGATAAATCTTATTGCACAAAATGCCCGTGTTTATCATTCAAAAAAGAACAGACGCCATGACCGCGCGTCTGTTCTGATCAGCCGGTTTCAGTGATGTGAGCCGGAAATCTGCGTTATCCGTTTCCCTTTACGAGAACCCCAGAGCGTAAAACGTCTCCAGATTTGCACGATCCGGTAATGCCGTCATGGCCCCTCTGGCCGTCGTTGCCAGTGCCCCGCAAGCGAGCGCCTGACGGAGTGTCTGTTCCCAGTCGCTTTCTGAATTCAGCGGCCAGTGTTGCGCCAGTCCGGCCAGTAATCCGGCGACAAACGCATCGCCCGCGCCGGTTGTATCCAGGGCTTTCACTTCAGGCGCCGGATATTGCATCAACGACGCATCTTTTTTGCGGTATACCGACACGCCATTTTTGCCCTGTGTGACCAGCAAAAGTTCAGGATTATGACGGTCGCATAAACGCAGAATTCCCTCGGAAAGCAGCGCTTCACCTGTCAGATATTCCAGCTCGTCTTCGGAAATCTTGATGATATCGGCCATCGACAGCGCCTGATTCAGGCAATCGCGTAGCTGATTTTCATCCGGCCATAAGTCGTGGCGAATATTCGGATCAAAACAAACGACGCCGCCCGCGGCTTTCATCTGTGCCATTGCCAGCACGGCGGAAGATCGGCTGGGTTCTGCGGATAAAGCAATGGAACACAGGTGCAGAAACTGCCCGGCTTTAAAGGCAGGAATATCCGTCGGTTGAAGGAATAAGTCTGCACCCGGACGCACCATAAAGGTAAAAGAGCGTTCTCCGTCGGCATCGTTTTCAACCACCACGGTTGAAGTGCGATGGCTGACGTCAAGAAGCATGTGCTCTGTGTCTACGCCCTCAGCGCTCAGCGTTTTCTTCAGGAATTTCCCAAACGGGTCATCCCCTACCCGCCCGATAAAGGCGCTTTCTCCGCCCAGACGACTGATCCCCACGGCGACGTTAGCGGGCGCGCCTCCCGGACATTTCAGTAAGCGGCCATCCTCTTCCGGAATTAAATCCACCACCGCATCGCCCAGTACCCAAATTCGATTTTTCATTTTCATTCCCTCTATTCGATCCCTCTCTGGCTACAGGGTTAGGTAAAATAGAAGAACCGGTTTAGCTAATCAAGTACAAATGAATTATCCGAGTTTAGTGATAATTTGCAAAGAGGATCACAAATACGGGATCTGACGGTAAAACATCATTGATTAAATCAGGCGCGGGTGATTATTGTGCACTGGAAAACCAGTTTAGCAATTTAGCAAAAATGGTTTTCTCATAATAATTACACTTACCCTGAGGGATAAAAATGATGATGAAACCTCGCTATCTTGCTGTTGCTATTGGATTAATTCTTTCAGGCGCCGCGCAGGGAGCGGATACGTCGGTGAGTGCCATTGAGGCCCGCCTGAATGCTCTGGAGAAAAGACTGCAACTCGCCGAGAACCGCGCCGCCAAAGCCGAAGCCCGCGCCACTGAAGCAGAAAAACAGGTGAAAACGCTGGAAACACGCACCGCCAGCAATGAACAACAAACCCGTCAGGTGGCCAGGAATGCGGAAATAAATCAGCAAAAAACGGCCGAAGTGGCTGAACGCACGAAATCGTTAGCCAGCATTAACAACAAGACCAGCAGTGCACCTGAAGGTTTCAAATTCTCAGGTTATGCGCGTTCCGGCGTGATCATGAATGATTCCGGCACATCAACGGAAAGTGGCCCGTACGTGACCCCGGCCGGGCAAACCGGCGGTGCGGTGGGTCGTCTGGGCAACGAAAACAACACCTACGTTGAATTAAATCTGGAACATAACCAGACCATGGCCAGCGGCGCGACCTCCCGCTACAAAGTCATGCTGGCGGACGGCCAGCGCAGTTATAACGACTGGACCGGTGCCACCAGCGATCTGAACATCCGCCAGGCGTTTGTGGAATTAGGCTCTTTGCCGACGTTCAGCGGCCCGTGGAAAGCTTCGACGCTGTGGGCGGGTAAACGATTTGACCGGGATAATTTCGACATTCACTTTCTCGATTCCGACATCATCTTCCTTGCCGGAACCGGTGGCGGTATCTATGACGTCAAATGGGGAGACAACCTGAAAAGTAACTTCTCACTTTACGGGCGTAACTTTGACGATCTCGAAAATAAGAACAAAGACGATACGCGGATTGAGAACTACATTGTTACGGCGAACAACTACGCCGGGCCTTTCCAGTGGATGCTCAGCGGCCTGCGCGCCAAAAATAATCAGGATCGCGAAAATACCGGCACTCAGGGCATCACGAATGCCGCCGATACCGGCTTCCACACCATGCTGGCGTACCACGGGGACAGCTTCTACGGGCTGCGCGACGGGACATCCACGACCGCACTGCTTTACGGTCATGGCCTGGGTGCAGAAGTTAAAGCGCTGGGTTCAGACGGTCATCTGACCGGTGACGCCAACACGCTGCGCCTGGCAACTTACGGGATCACGCCGTTAAGCAAAAACTGGAGCATCGCCCCTGCCGTTCTGGCGCAGCAGAGTAAAGACCGCTACATCTCCGGCGATGATTACAAATGGGTGACCTTCAACACCCGCCTGATCCAGCGGATCACCGAAAACTTTGAACTGGCCTATGAAGGCAGCTATCAGTACATGGATCTCGACCCGCAGGGCTACAACGATTACAACAAAGTGAAAGGCGGATTCTACAAACTGACCTTTGCACCAACCTTCAAAGTGGGCGATATCAGCGACATGCTGAGCCGCCCGGAAATTCGCTTCTTCGCCAGCTATATGGACTGGAGCAAAGAGCTCGACCGCTATTCTTCCAGCGATTCGTTCGGCACGGATGGTTTTACCGCCGGCGGACAGTGGAATTTTGGTATCCAGATGGAAACCTGGTTCTAAAAAACAGGGTGTGATTCACCAGGACGCGCCCGGTTAAACCGGGCGATGTCGATAATAAAAATGGTAAGGGACAAAATGAACATCAATGCAATTGCGACGGAATTGCTGCCATTACTCGGCGGCAAAGACAATATCGCCAGCGCGGCGCACTGCGCGACACGCCTGCGTCTGGTGCTGGCCGATGACAGCCTGATCAATAAAAGTGCCATAGAAAAAGTTGAAGGCGTGAAAGGCTGTTTCAGCAATGCGGGCCAGATACAGATTATTTTTGGTACCGGTCTGGTGAATAAGGTTTACGCCGAGTTCATCAAAGTGGCGGGCATCAGCGAGTCGAGCAAGTCTGAAGCGGCGGATATTGCGGCGCAAAAACTGAATCCGTTCCAGCGTATTGCCCGCGTGTTATCCAACATTTTTGTGCCGATTATCCCGGCAATTGTCGCTTCCGGTCTCCTGATGGGCCTGCTCGGCATGGTGAAAACCTACGGCTGGGCCAATCCTGAGAGCGCGATTTTTATCATGCTCGACATGTTCAGCTCGGCGGCATTTATCATTCTGCCGATCCTGATTGGTTTTACCGCCGCGCGGGAATTTGGCGGTAATCCGTTCCTGGGGGCCACGCTCGGCGGCATTCTGACTCACCCTGCGCTGACCAATGCCTGGGGTGTTGCTAGCGGTTTCCACACCATGAACTTCTTTGGGATTGAAATTGCGATGATCGGCTATCAGGGCACGGTATTTCCGGTGTTGCTGGCGGTCTGGTTCATGAGTTTCATTGAAAAACGCCTGCGAAAAATCATCCCTGATGCACTGGATTTAATCCTCACGCCGTTCCTGACGGTGATCATTTCGGGATTCATCGCGTTCCTGATTATCGGCCCCGCCGGTCGTGCGCTGGGTGACGGAATTTCGTTTGTGCTCAGCACGCTGATCGCGCATGCAGGCTGGTTCGCCGGGCTGGTATTTGGCGGATTATATTCCGTGATTGTGATCACCGGGATTCATCACAGTTTCCATGCGATTGAAGCCGGGTTGCTGGGGAATCCGAACATTGGCGTTAACTTCCTGCTGCCGATCTGGTCAATGGCGAACGTGGCGCAAGGCGGTGCCTGTCTGGCGGTTTATTTCAAAACGAAGGATGCCAAAATCAAAGCCATCGCCGTGCCTTCGGCCTTCTCGGCCATGCTGGGCATTACCGAAGCGGCAATTTTCGGGATCAATCTGCGTTTCATGAAGCCGTTCCTCGCCGCGCTGGCGGGTGGTGCGCTGGGCGGAGCCTGGGTGGTGGCGATGCATGTGAATATGACGGCCGTCGGCCTGACCGGTATTCCGGGGCTGGCGATCGTACAGGCCAGTTCGATCCTCAGCTATCTGATTGGCCTGGTGATTGCTTTTGGCAGCGCATTCCTGCTGTCGTTGTTGCTGAAATACAAAACGGAGAGTGAATGATGACGGAAACGAGCTTGCTCAAACAAGCCCTGCGCAGCGTGGTTGCAGGGCAGGTCAAAGCAGCGTCGGACCCTTACCGGCCCGGCTGGCATCTTGCGCCACCGGTAGGATTACTCAACGATCCGAACGGATTTATTCAGCATAAAGGCCGTTACCATGTTTTCTATCAGTGGAATCCGCTGGCCTGTGCGCATGGCGCGAAATTCTGGGGGCACTGGAGTTCGGCGGATTTACTGAACTGGCGGCACGAACCGCTGGCGCTGGCACCATCGGAAGCCTACGAAACCCACGGCTGTTATTCCGGCTCTGCGGTCAGCGATCACGGTCACCTGACGCTCATCTATACCGGCAACGTGAAATACCCTGATGGCAGCCGCACGGCGTTTCAGTGTCTGGCGCGTGAAAATGCGAAAGGTGAATTTGATAAAACCGGCCCGGTACTGGATTTACCGGAAGGCTATACCGGTCATGTGCGTGATCCGAAAGTCTGGCGAAAAGGCGGCCACTGGTTCATGGTGCTGGGCGCGCAAGATCTCAGCCTTCAGGGCAAAGTCTTATTGCTCCGCTCTGACGACCTGCTCAGCTGGGAATTTCTGGGCGAAATTGCCGGATCAAATCTGAACGGATTAGGGGATTTCGGTTACATGTGGGAGTGCCCGGACTTATTCAGACTGGACGGTCAGGACGTGCTGATTTGCTGTCCGCAAGGTCTGCCTGCGCAAGCCGACCGTTATCTGAATACCTTCCAGTCGGGCTATTTTGTCGGGCATCTGGATACTGAAAAAGCGAAGTTTCCGCATGGTGAATTCACGGAGCTGGATCTGGGATTTGAGTTTTATGCGCCGCAAACGACGCAAACCGACGATGGTCGCCGGTTGCTTATCGGCTGGATGGGTATCCCGGACGGCGATGAGTTTTATCAGCCAACGGTAGAAAACGGCTGGCTGCATACCCTGACCTGCCCGCGCGAACTGACGCTTGTGGCCGGTGAAATTATTCAGCGCCCTGCCCGTGAATTGCAGGCTCTTCGCGGCGACATGCAGGAGTGGCAAGGGCTGGCGGACGACGCACCGGTTTGGGATGTTACCCGTGCTGAAGTGGAAATTGAAACCGTACAGGCCTTCAGCGCTGATTTTAGCGGAGACCTGCTGCTGAGATGGGACGGTGATTGTCTGCATCTGACGCGCAAAAACCGGCGCACCGGATTGCCGGAAGAACGTGTCTGGCACGGTTCGTTACGCAAACTGACGGTGCTGTGTGACAGTTCCAGCATTGAGATTTTCATCAACGACGGCGAAGCGGTGATGACTTCACGCTATTTCCCTGTATTACCGGCCAGATTAAACTTCAGCGGTCATTACCCGATTGCGCTGCGCCACTGGCTGTTAGCCGATTGCGTGTTAGAATAAAAGCCTTTCCGGACAACAGAATATGGCGCAGTGAAAAAGACCAAACGCATCACTATCAGTGGCATAGCAGAGCTGGCTGGCGTGTCGAAATCGACTGCCAGCCAGGTTCTTAACGGACACAGCAAGAAGTTTCGCATCTCCGATACGACGCGCGATCGCGTGCTTGCGGTGGCCGCCGAGCAGCATTATCAGCCCAGTATCCACGCCCGTTCACTTAACGTCACCCGCAGCTTCACGCTGGGTCTGGTTGTCCCGGAAATGACCAACTACGGTTTTGCGGCCTGTTCCAACGAGCTTGAAACGCTCTGCCGCGAGAACGGTATGCAACTGCTGATTGCCTGCACGGATGAGAACACCAGTCAGGAAACCATGGTGGTGAACAACCTTATCCAGCGCCAGGTCGACGGACTGATCGTAGCGTCCAGTATGCTCAGCGATGCGGAATATGTGAAAATCAGCCAGCAGTTACCGGTGGTTCTGTTTGACCGTCATTTGCAGGAAACGCAATTGCCACTGGTCGTGTGCGAAGCCATCGAATCCTCGGCTGAACTGGTCGCACGGGTGGCAAAAAAGCATCCGGATGAATTTTATTTTCTCGGTGGCCAGCCACGCATTTCTCCCACGCGCGACCGTCTTGCCGGTTATCAGCTGGGGCTTGAGCGTGCGGGTGTCAGCCTGAATCCTGAGTGGATTATGTACGGTAATTATCATCCCAGCTCAGGTTATGAAATGTTTGCCAATCTTTGTGCCCGGCTCGGGCGTCCGCCCAAAGCGCTGTATGTCGCGTCCTGCGGGCTGATGGAAGGGGTATTGCGCTATATGAGCCAGCACAAACTGCTCGGGAGCGATATTCATCTGTGCAGTTTTGACGATCACTATCTTTATGACTCACTCACGGTGAAGATTGATACCGTGGCGCAGGATTGCAAAGCGCTGGCAATTCATTGTTTTGACATGATTATCAGCCTGATCAATGAACAGCCGACTGAGCAGGTTCAAAGTTATTTAGCGCCGAAACTTCACTGGCGGCATCCAGATTCTGCGGAAACCACAAACTGAATATCATCCTGCGCGCATGAATCTGTTGACCTGAGGAATGCGCCTGAACTCATCACTTCACATCAATGCGGAAAATACGTAAAAACGCCCTTTTCCCTTCTTCAGTAAACGTGACTTCGCGATAACCCGGCGTTCTGTTCAGCCACCCTTTTCGCTCAAAAGCGGCCAGTAAAGCCGCACCGGAATCGCCCCCGAGATGGAAACGTCGCTCGCTCCAGTCGAGACACGCGCAGCTGCTTTTGCGCCGGGTGTTCGGGTTCAGAATGGCGCCTAAATCTTCAAAATGCTGCTTTCCGTCGGGCGTCAGCGCATTACCGTCAGGTTCCAGCCAGCCTTCGTCACGCATGAATTCGTAAATCCCGACCGCGATTTTTCCTGCCAGATGGTCATAACAGGTTCGCGCGACGCGCAAATGTACCGGCGTTTTGGGCTGCGGCGATTTCATGGATTTCATGGAAATTCCCATCAGGGTTTCCAGAAGATGGGCGACATCGCTGCCAGCCAGCCGGTAATAACGGTGTCTTCCCTGCGAAAGGCAGGTAATTAAATCGCTGTTGAGGAGTTTGGTCAGGTGCGCGCTGGCGGTGGACGCCGCAATATTGGCGACTGAACTCAGCTCTGTCGCGGTCCACGCGCGGCCATCCATCAGCGCGCAAAGCATGCTGACCCGCGAAGGGTCAGCAATGGCCGAAGCAACCGCGGATAACGACAGCTCAAGCTGTAATCCGTCATCATCCGTTGGGTAAACTCATTCAGCCGGTACGTCCCATTCTGCTGTCACCTCTGTGGCCAATATATTGTTATCGGTAAGCAAAATCAGCCGGTTATCGTGATCGCTGTACTGCACCAATATGTTAATACCGTTCTGCGCGATGACAGCGGCAATGGCACCCAGTTCTCCGGGGCGTTCCTGTTTCAGCTTTCTGATAACCGGCTTTGTGACCTGCCGGACGTCCAGCCCGGCCGCCGTCAGCACCGTGCGTGCTCGCTCGCCGTCTTCAACCAGGAAATGCGCATGGCTTTCATCGCCTGCCGTAAACACACCGCCGCCTTCCAGGCCGACGCCATTTTTGCCGAGGACAGAACCGAGACGCGCCAGCTCACCGGGCGCATTGCGGAGAATAACGTGAATATCATACATGCGAATAACCTCCTTTTTCAGATGAATAGTCCCTGAGAACCTCAACAACGCGGATCCGGTAAAAAGAGAAAACAGAGTTCCGCCCCTCGGATTGTGCGGCCTGATGCTTCAGATTCTTTTTCCACGCCAGCACCGATTCTTCATTTTCCCACCATGACAGCGACAAAATTTTTCCCGGTGTACTCAGGCTCTGAAAACGTTCAATAGAAATAAAACCCTCAACGTCGTCCAGCAGAGGTTTTAGCTCTGCGGCCAGCTCAAAGTAGCGGTCCTGTTGTTCAGGAATGGCGTCAGCCTCGAAAAGTACAGCGATCATAAAATGCTCCGGTATGAATGTCTTCGGAGCCCACTATAAGATGCAAAAATGGGTGACACTTCGGCGGCGGACGAAATGTTGATGTTGTTATCTGCCCCACTTTTCAGAATAAAAGCTGACGGGTAAAGTACATGTCCTGTTTGCCTCTTTTGCTGCGTATTTATGAGGGATGATGAAAACTGAATTAATCGCCGGAATTTTTCTCGCTTGCCTGTCTGCCAGTGCTTTCAGCGAACCATTACAGGACGATTCAACACCCATCACGCTTAAGCTGAATGACAATTCAGTCGTTAACGTCACAACATGCGAGGATTTTATTGCGCTTCGCCGCGCGGGGAAAACCGTCACTGATTTCGAGAACATGCCCGACCGTTTTGCGTCGACGGCTCAAAATTCCTTAACCGATTGCTATCTGACAACCTGGGCGAAAGCGCAGGGCTTAACGGAAGTGAATCCGCCGCCTGCAACCCTGACGATCAGTGATGTGGTAAAACATTTCCCGGCAACAGCGGCAGTTGCGATCAGTGATGATGAAGTCGCCAGAGTAAAAACGCATTACCTAAACAAGACCATTATTCAGAAAGAACCTGATTTAAAAGCGGATGATATGGGACGGCTGATCTCTGCGAAATCTTCTGACGGCTATATCATCACCGGCCACCGCGCATTTAAAGGTCAGGACGGAAAACTGACTGATTTCGTTACACTCGGAAAGTTTGTTACCGGCGGGACCTGGAGTGTGTCAACGACGTACAGGATTGTTTCCCAAAATGAACCTGTATGGAAAATTCAGGAAGTGACGGAAAACGATCCGCTGTAATTCATCGCTACCTGAAACTCCACTGCACGCTCACCACAAACACGGAAGGAATGATGATCCCGGTCTCTACGCCGAAATAGCTGGTGAAGTTGTACTGGATGGCATGGTAGATGTACGGGGAAAATCCGATGCCGGTGACTTTTTTGAAGTCCTCGTAGGAGCCGTCATCGCCGCAGTGTTTGAAGGCGTCGAAAAAGAACTCGCCGGTATAACCGTAGACGCCTTTAAATACCCAGTTGGAATCTCCCTGGATCCAGTCGCGGCGCAGCCCGAGCGCAATACAGCGGTCACCGAAGCTGTTGTTCATGGTGCCGACCAGTGCGCTGTATTTGGAGTCTTCGGAGAATTTTCGTTCTACCGACATGAATTTATTATCGAAAAACTCGTTGTATTGCCCGTAGTTACCGGTCAGGTGGTAAACAAAAGAACCGGTGTTGAAGGAGTATAAATTAATTTCATCCGCATGAAGACCAACGGCGACGAGGAGTAAAAAGAAACACAGAACCCGGCTTGAATTTTTTATCATTTAGATAATCTCTTTGATTATAAAGACATAATTTTATCTAAAAAATTTAAATCATTGATATGAGCGTGATCAGGCCCATAAAAATTATTCTAAGACAGGATCTGTGTTTGTACAAAAAAGCCCCGGTAAATCCGGCAACAACGCGGTGCGTGTTGCCGGGAATTTATTCAGTCAGATCATTTATTCATTTTTATCCGCCCTTCCCAGCTCAACGATAACGTGATGATCCTGCCCGTCATCGGTGAGCGGGATCTCGTCATTCGCCAGCTGATTGCCGTCCAGCGTCACGCGATATTCCTCCGTGCTTTTGCACACCCTAATCAGATAGCGGCTGCTGCCTTGCTGGCAGGCGACGCTGATTTCCGGCCAGTTTTCCGGCAGCTGGCTGTGAATGGAAATGGTGTCGCCTTTGCGCGTGATACCCAGCAACGATTCGGTGATCAGGCGGTACGTCCATCCGGCGGAACCGGTATACCAGCTCCAGCCACCGCGTCCGCTGTGCGGGGCGACCGAATAAATATCAGCGGAGATCACGTAAGGTTCGGCTTTGTACCGGCCAACCGCCTCTGCGGTCAGGCTGTGATTGACCGGATTGATCATCGCCATCAGTTCCCACGCGCGTTCGATATTGCCCTGTTTCGCAAAGGCCATAACTGCCCAGATCGCGCCGTGCGTGTATTGCCCGCCGTTCTCGCGAACACCCGGCAGATAACCGCGAATATATCCGGGGTTCGGGCCGTTGCCGTCGAAAGGCGGCGTCAGCAGTTTGATTAAACCCGCGTCATTATCGACCAGATGTTTATCCACCGACTGCATGGCGCTGGCGGTGCGTTCAGGCGTGCCCGCACCGGAAAGCACCGACCAGCTTTGGGCGATGGCGTCAATCTGACATTCGCTATTCAGATGTGAACCCAGCGTTTGCCCGTCGTCAAAATAGCCGCGCAAATACCATTCGCCGTCCCAGGCGTGATCGTTGAGATTTTGTCTGAGCCGCGCAGAGTGTTCGCGGCAAAGCGTGGCGACCTCCGCGTCCTGACGTTCTTCCGCCAGCGCGCCATAACGTTGCAGAACGTCATAGAGGAAGAAGCCCAGCCAGACACTTTCGCCGCGCCCGCCCAGCCCGACCAGATTCATGCCGTCATTCCAGTCGCCCGCGCCCATCAGTGGCAGGCCGTGTTCGCCCATCTTCAGCCCGTATTTCAGTGCGCGGACGCCGTGCGCCCACAGGGTTTCCTGCGTGTTGCTGACCACCGGTTGTTCATAGAAAGATTCCTCGCCGGGAGCCAGCAGACGCGATTCGAGGTACGGCACGATTTCTTCCGCCACTGCGCCATCGCCGGTTACGGCAATGTAATGACTGATTGCCAGCGGCAGCCACAGATAATCGTCCGAGCAACGCGTGCGGACGCCATTGCCAGTCGGCGGATGCCACCAGTGCTGGACGTCGCCTTCAATAAACTGCCGTGAGGCGCACAGCAGGATCTGTTCGCGCATGCGTTGTGGCGCGGCATGCGTCAGCGCCAGCGTATCCTGCAACTGATCGCGGAAACCAAACGCACCGCCGGACTGATAATAGCCGCTGCGCGCCAGTATGCGGCTGGCGAGGGTCTGATAAATCAGCCAGCCGTTAGTCAGCAAATCGACGGATTTATCCGGCGTGGTGATCTGAATTTTATCCAGCACCTGATGCCAGTGATGATGAACGCGATCCAGCTCGGCCTGCGCGGCGCCTTCCTGGAAGAACTGATGGATCAGCGCTTCGGCGTCTCCGGCGTTTTGCCCCAGACCCAGTGCAAAAATAAAGGTGCGCTGATCGCCGTCAATCAGCGTGGTTGCTGACTGCACCGCGCCGCAAGGATCAAGCATTGCACCGGTTTTATCCGACAGGCGCTGCGTTTTCATTGCAGCGGGGGATGCGGCGGAACCGGTTCTGCCGAGGAATTCACGGCGGTCGCCGCTTACGGAACAATGTGCGCCGGTCACGGCAAAAAAGGCCGTTCGCGGTGAGCCGTTGCTGGTGTAATGATTGGTCGCCAGCACGCCGCAGCCCTGCACGACGTGCGCCGCCGAGGTGACAATATGCATGGCTGATTTCACCCGCAAATCGGCCATCACCCACTCGACATAACCGGTCACCGAAAGCCTGCGCGGCCTGCCGGAAACGTTGGTCAGCGTCATCATGATCAGCTTGACCGGCGCGTGCTCAGCGACCAGCACCGTCATTTCGCTGCTGATCCCCCGTTCGGTATGCTCGAAAACGCTGTAGCCAAAACTGTGACGCGTCACGTAGCCGCCGGGGCCGCGCACCGGCAAAGGTGCCGGAGACCAGACGCTGCCGGTCTCTTCATCGCGCAGATAAAACGCTTCGCCGGAACTGTCGCTGACCGGGTCGTTTTCCCACGGCGTCAGGCGGTATTCATGGGCATTTTCATACCAGGTATAAGCCTGACCACTTTCTGAAATTACCGAGCCAAAATCCGCATTCGCGAGCACGTTCGACCACGGCGCAGGCGTATTTTCTCCGTCGTTGAGGACTATCTGATACTCGCGCCCGTCCGGTGAGAATCCACCCAGTCCGTTGAAATACGTCAGATCGCGTGGAGGAGAAGTGACCGGCTGACTGTCGTTTAGCGTGCGTACCGGCAGTAAAGCGGGCAGCGAAACATGCGGTGGTTGCATGCGCTGATTCAGCTGATCGGCCAGCGACCCGCGGCGGTCGTCGATCACCACGCGGGCGACGCTCATCAGCAGCGTGCGGTCATCCTGCGTCATCTGTTCGCCATTACGCACAAAAATGCCGCCCGGAATATCGGTCTGGCTGGACCCCGCGCCGGATGCCACCAGACCGAGGATCTGGTTTTGCAGCGCCTGCTGGTAGCCGCCGGAATCATTACACATAATCACCAGATCGACTTTCAGCCCTTTCAGCCGCCAGTAATGGTGCGCACGGATCAGCAGCGTCACCAGCCCGATATTTTCATTGCTGGTCATGGTCAGCAGAACCACCGGCAGGTCGCCGGAAAGTGATTGCCCCCACAGGCCGGATTGCCCGCGACGGTTAGCGCTGACCGCCTGCGCATCGCCACGCATTTCCTGACTGGCGAAGAGAATGGCCCCGGCCAGCCGGTTAAACAGCCCCGCGTCTTCCTCGGTGGCATTCAGCTGGCGCAGCACCACCTGACTGTGCGACCAGGTGATTTCGAATACCCGATCAGCAATATGGTGATCGCGGTATTTTTCCAGCAACCCCAGACTTTGCAGACGGGTGTCCGCAATTCCGTAAACCATATCAATGATGACCGGCACGCCGGGTTTCAGGCGGATGCGCTGGCGGATTGCCATCACCGGATCCAGCACCGCTCCGGCGCTGTTACTGAGCGCCCCGGCACGGCGTAATGCCTGCGGGTTTGAGGCCGTATTGCCGCGCCCGATAAACTGCGCGCGGTCAGTTTCAAATGATGTTTCCCGCTCGACGGAACCGTGGATCGCCATCATATGGAACATCCACGGGCACTGTTCTTCCGGCTCGCGCGGGCGGCGATGACACAGAATGCCTTCCTGCGCGGGCATCAGTTCAGTCTGCACAAACAGATTGCTGAACGCCGGATGCGCCGCGTCATTGGCTGCCGGTGCCAGTACGACTTCGGCATAGGTGGTAATTTCCAGCTCACGGGCATGGCGGCCATGATGTGTGACCGTCATCCGGCGGATTTCGACATCATCTTCCGGTGACACCACGATATGTGTTTGCATCGTCAGCGAACCGTGCGTGCGGCGGAACTCGGCACCGGCATCGGTCAGCACGGCGTGATACGTGCCCTTTTGTTTGCCGAGCGGCTGCCATGTATTGCTGGTCACGGTGCCGGATTCCGGATCACTCAGATAACAGAAAATACCCCGGTGATCGCGCGTCGCATCTTCCCGCCAGCGGGTCAGCGTCAGGTCTTTCCAGCGGCTGACGCTGCCACCCGCCTGCGTCACCATCAGATGATAATTCGTATTGGAAAGCAGCTGAACTTCAGGCGCCGGGCTGTCGGCGTTGCTGAATTCGCGCAGCTCGATATTCACTTTTTGCAGCGTGCTGTCGTGGGATTCGAAATGACGGCGCGGGCTGTAAAGCTCCACGGCGTCCGGCACGCGCTCCTGCAACAACAGGCGTGCAGACTGGAATGCCGCATTCGCCGCAAAGCGCGCGTTCATGGGCGCACCGAGCAGCACATTCGCCAGCGCCAGAAAACCCATGCCCTGATGGTGAGCCATGTACGAGCGCACCACGATGTAAATCTGCCCGCGGATCAGGCGCGACGGCGTGTAATCAAGCGCATCATAAAAGCCGTATTCCCCGCGTGCACCGCGGTTTTCCAGCTCAGCCAGATTGAGACAGGCTTCCTGTGGCCGGATCATCAGCGCCATCAGCGTGGCGTAAGGCGCGACGACCATGTCTTCGGCAAGCCCGCGTTTCAGCCCGAGGCCGGGCACGCCAAACGCGTGATACTGATAATTCTGGTTGAGATCAAACGCTGCATAGGCGGATTCAGAAATCCCCCACGGCACCTTGTTCTCCCTGCCCCAGGCAATTTGCCGGTCAACGGCGGTCTGGCACATCTGTACCAGCAGCGTGTCCGGATACGCAGGCATGACCAGTTGTGGCATCAGGTATTCAAACATCGAGCCGCTCCACGACATCAGCGACGGTTGTTTGTCGATCACCGTGAATAACCGGCCCAGCGCGAACCAGCTTTTTTGCGGCAGCTGATTGGTGGCAATGGTGACGTAATTGGTGAGGCGGATTTCCGACGGCAGCAGATCGTATTTCCCGCTGTCCATTTTATGCGCTTCGCAGTTATAGCCGACGGTCAGCAGATGCGTGTTTTTGTCATACAGGAACTGGAAATCCATGCGCGCATGGTCGTTCAGGCGTTTTTCCAGCTCACTGATGATGTCCAGTCGCTGACGCGCCAGCCCGATCGTGCGGGATAAACCCGGCTCCTTTCGTGCATCCTGTTGCGCCAGCCATTGCAGCGAAGGCAGGACGCCGCTTTGCACTTCCGGCGTAAACGCACCATAAAACTCGGTCCACTCTTCCAGACCTGCGTCAATTTGTGCGGCCAGACGTTGCAGCCAGACGCCATCGGCAGGCGTGATCAGCGCGCGCATTTCCCGCAAAGGATCCAGCGCCTCCGTACCTGACGTTTGTGGCATCAACTGGCGGAGTTTGTTCACCCCCGGCGATGGCGTCTGCTTTTCGGCCATTTGCAGGGTATCTTCCAGCCCGGCCAGCCACCGCCCGATATCCGCCGCAGGCTGCGTGCGCCACAGCCGTAAACCGGTGCTCAGCGTCAGTAAATGCCCCGCCAGATTGCCGCTGTCCACGCTGGAAATGTAGCGCGGATTCAGCGGTTCCAGCGTGCGCGTGTCGTACCAGTTATAAAGATGGCCGCGATAATGTTCGAGCTTGTCGAGCGTATCCAGCGTCAGGCTGGTACGTTCGAGCACCTCTTTTTGCGTGAGATAGCCGAAATCCCACGCGGTAATATTGGCCAGCAAAGAAAGGCCGATATTGGTGGGTGACGTGCGGTGCGCAATCGTGGGCTGCGGGATTTCCTGGAAGTTATCCGGCGGCAGCCAGTTTTCGGTTTCAGTGACGAAATCTTCGAAGAAAGCCCAGGTCTGGCGTGCTGTCTGGCGCAGGAAAGCGTGTTGCAGGACATTGAGATCCGGCATCTCGCGTTTTGCGGGCTGGCTGAGCCAGCACAGAATGCGCGGCGCGAGAAACCACAGAATGCCCAGCGGCAGTGCGAACGCCAGCAGCGGCAGATGGGAATACGCCGCCACTAAGATCACCGCCACACCGACCAGCGGGTTGGCCCACATCCGGCGATAAAAATACTCCGGCGAATGCGCCCGGCTTTGCGCGCCAATACTCACGCTCGCCCATTCGTGTAGTTTGCGATGGCTGACGTTCAGCCGCCACAGCGTCAGCAAAATTGCCTGTACGGAGTAAACCGCTTCGTGCGGCAGGGTCATCAGGTGCAGAAAAATACGCGAAACCCGGCTGACGGTTGCCGTAAACACGCTTTTCAGATGCGGGATCAGCGCGCGTCGCGGGCCTTTATTGAACAAATCCAGCACCAGCGCAACGAGCGCGGGGAACAGCAACATAAAGCTGATAAAGCCAAACCAGTAAAGCTTGTTGGGCACCAGAATCAGCGTGCTGAAAATGAGGATTAATAAGGCAGGCGCGACCAGACTGCGGCGCAGGTTATCAAACAGTTTCCAGCGTGAAAGCAGGGTCAGCGGATTGCGGGCGCGCTGGCCGTCTTCCTGCGTCACCCGTAGTCCCAGCCAGTTCAGAAGCTGCCAGTCACCGCGGATCCAGCGGGTTTTACGCGCCACATCCGCCAGATAATGGTCAGGATATTGCTCGTATAACACCACATCGCTGAGCATTCCGGAGCGGGCGTAACAGCCTTCCAGCAAGTCATGGCTTAGCACCAGATTTTCCGGGCAAGTGTTTTCTGTGGCCTGGATGAAAACATCCACGTCGTAAATGCCTTTGCCGACAAACGAACCTTCGCCGAATAAGTCCTGATAGATATCGGACGACATGGACGAGTACGGATCGTTTCCCGGCACGCTGCTGCATAACGCGGCATAACGTCCCTGGCCGTTCTCCGGGATTTCTTCCGCCAGCCGTGGCTGGAGAATGGCGTAACCGGAAACCACCCGCTGAAGCTTTTCGTTGTACACCGGATGATTCAGCGGATGCGCCATCGCGGCCACCAGCTGATGCGCCGTCGCACGCGGCAGAACCGTGTCGCTGTCGAGTGTAATCACGTATTTCACCTGCCGCAGATGTTCCTGCGTGCTGCCTTCAATCAGCGAGAACGGCTGGCCTTCATCGCGCAGCCAGCGGTTCAGCGCGTTCAGCTTGCCGCGCTTACGCTCATACCCCATCCACACGCCCTGCGCCGTATTCAGTTCACTCTCGCGATGCAACAGCGTAAACCGCGCGCCCTGCGTGGCGGGATAACGGCGGTTGAGTGACTGGATCTGGCGGGTGGCGTAAACCAGCAGCGCGTCATTTTCAGGATTGTCGCGTTTATCGCTGTCATGGAAATCACTCAGCAGCGCGAAATTCAGGTGCGCGAGCATGTTGCCGAGATAACACACCTCGAGGCTGTTGATCAGCGCATCGATATTTTTCTGACTGCCCAGCAGACAGGGAATGACCACCAGCGTACTGGCGTTTTCCGGGATCCCACCGGCGAATTCCAGACGCGGCAACGGCTGCGGCGTGCGGCTGCGGGTGGTGATTTCACTGAGCAGATTCAGTGCGAACTGGCTGGCGACCAGCACAACGGGGATCAGCAGCGCCCACCAGAGCCAGTGCAGCGCCGGATGCGCCGAGCGGTAAAGCGCATCAGCGGTAACGGCGGTGGTCAGCAGCAACAGACTGCCGAGCCACGAAAGCAGGGGCGTCTGGCTCAGTCTGGCGCGCAGGCGGGTGATCAGGGAAAAACGGGCGTTGAGATCTTTCTCCAGCGTTTTACGCCCGGCATCAATCAGATAGTAGCCGACGTGTTGTTGCTGATAAGAACCGGTTGCTTCGCGGGCCAGCGCCACGGCGCGGGCGGCGACAAAGGCTTCGTCATGACGGGAATTGCGCGAAAGACGTTCAATCTGATGGCGGTAATTGTCGCGGGTATCAAAATGCATCAGCGGATAAACTCCGGCCGGATCGCCCTGCAACGTCTGCTCCACCACGCTGAGATTTTCGGCAAAATCAGCCCAGTCCATTTCGGTCAGCTGACGTAAACCCATAATGCTGTTGCTGACAGAAAGCTGATTAGCGGCCAGCTGCTGGTTAAACTTGTCGATCACTTCACGCTGCGTCAGCCCGACTTCGCTCAGGCGTTGTTCCACCCAGGTCAGCGGCAGTGCCAGCATCGAACCATGCCCCTGTAAGCGGCGCACCAGTTCGGCGACAAACGCGCTGGTGCGCGGCGGATTGGTGCGCGCCATATCGGCGATAATAATGATCTGACCGGACGGATCGTTTTCGGCGCTGTCCTGCAATTTATTGACCCAGTAATCGGCCAGATTGCGTTCCTGCTGGGCATTCGCCACTTCAATGCTGACGCGGCGCAGATTCTCGATCAGCGCCAGCCGCAGCATGCCGGGAAATGCCCACAGCTCACCGAGCGTCAGCGGTTTCACGCTCTGGTAGGTGGTGAAAAAACGGGTGAGCGTGGTGATATCCAGCAGCCCGTCGCTGTGGCTGACGACTTCCGTGGCGATGTCATAAATACGCGGGCAGAAATGCGGAGCGCCGAGCGGCGGCAGGCCTTTACCGAAGTTTTTCGGCAGCAACTGACGTACCAGGCGGATTTGTTCTTCAATCAGATAAAAGTTATCGAGCAGCCATTCACCGGCGGGCGTGATGCTCGCTTTCTCTCCATTGCTTAAAATCAGACAACTTCGGGTCAGGACTTTTTCATTATCATCGAGGCGTTTAAGCAGGTAATACGGGAGTTTTTTACCAGAGAGTTTGTGCGAGAGTGCCAGTTTTCCGCCGTAGCGTTCCATCTGATCAGCCGAGAAAAGCTCCGTGCGGATCGGTACCGGTTGCTCCAGCGCGCTGGCGCGGTGACGCCGCGTGAGGGAGATAACAGGCGGTGCGCGTTTGCTTTTGAACCAGTTAATGACAGTTTTTTTCACATCAACATACCTTACGCGGACCCGAGAAGGCAGTTGCCTGAGCTGCAATAAGAGTTCACGTAGAAAGAAGAAAGGACAAAGGTCAGGGAGGCAGAACGGCTTAATACCCTTTGCGGGTAACACCTTTCATACTAGTCGTTTTACGGGGCTTCACCGGTTTATTTTCCGCGTCACAACATATTTACAGGCCGGACATCTCTGTGTAATATCGCCGCCAGACATCAGGGTGCCCTCCCTTTTGCGTAAGCGTTAACGTCAACCAACGCACTTTCTGCAGGATAATCCTGCTCAATGTGCGGTGTATCTATGACTCAGCCTCAGACGTCGTCGGCGCGTCCTTCGTTTATTTCTAATTCTGCTTTTTTCCTGTTTCTTATCCTGCTGACGGCAGCGAATTTACGTTCTCCGATCACCGCTACCGGTCCGGTTCTGGCAGATATTTGCGCGACGTTTGGCCTGAGTGCTTCAGCCGCCGGGCTGCTCAATTTTATTCCTCTGTTCCTGTTTGCGGCTGTTGCGCCGCTGGCTTCGTGGGCGGGAAACAAAGCCGGGCTGGAGAAAAGTTTATGGGTCGCGGTTTGCCTGATCACGCTGGGTTCTGTGGTGCGCGTGACACCGTATGCCAGCGGCCTGTGGGCCGGAACCGTGATCCTCAGCACCGGGATTGCTGCGGCAAACGTGCTGCTTCCGCCGTTAATAAAGCGCGATTTCAAACAGCATACCGCCAAATATATTGGCCTGTATGCTTCAACCATGGCGATTACTGCCAGTCTTGCCTCCGGCATCGCGGCCCCTTTGCAGCACGTCAGCGGCTTTGGCTGGAAACTTTCGCTCGGCATCTGGATTGTCCCCGCCCTTATCGCCACCGTCGCCTGGCTGCCGCTGCTGAAAAATGCGCAACCGCGTGAATTACCGCATCAGCAGGCGGCTTCTGGCCGGTTGAGATCGCCGTGGAAATCCATGCTGGGCTGGCAGGTTTCATTGTTTATGGCGCTTCAGTCGATGGTTTTTTACACCCTGATCGACTGGTTCACGCCCTACGCCAGTTCACACGGCATCAGCCAGGAAAGCGCGGGCTGGATGTTATTTGCCTACCAGGCGGTGGCGATTGTGGCCAATCTGGTCTGCATGTCGGCGCTGAAAAAATACCGCGATCAGCGCGGGATCAGTTTCATCGCCTCGCTGGCCATTTTCACCGGATTAGCGGGGCTGCTGGTCTTCCCTGCTCTGCCCTTACTGTGGCTGGTTATTGCCGGTCTTGGCGCTGGCGCTTCCATGGTGATTTGCCTGTCGTTATTTAATCTGCGGGCGACCGATCACCGTCAGGCAGCAGCACTTTCCGGGATGGCGCAATGCGTGGGGTATGGCGTGGCGGCGCTGGGGCCGTTAGTTTTTGGCATGCTGCACGAAGTCAGCCACGGCTGGACGGTGCCTTTGATTGTGCTGACGGCAGTTAACGCGCTACAGCTGGTGATTGCCCCGCTGGCAGGGCGCGCCAGACAGATAGGATAACGTTGCTTCTAAAATTTGTTATTAAAAAAATTCAGGCGGATTTCTCCGCCCGTTTTTTTCGTAATTTGTCACATCACCGTTTTAGCTGATATCTGCGCCGTTGGTGGCGATCACTTTCTGGTACCAGTGGAAAGATTTCTTCTTGTAACGGTTGCCGGTGCCGGAGATTTTGTCATCGAGATCGACATAAATCAGGCCGTAGCGTTTGCTCATTTCGCCGGTGGACATACTCACCAGATCGATACAGCCCCACGGCGTGTAACCCATTAGTTCCACGCCGTCTTCAATGGCTTCAGCCATTGCAGCGATATGCTGGCGCAGGTAGTTGATGCGGTAATCATCGGCGATAAAGTGGTTTTCATCCGGCTTATCGACGGCACCTAATCCGTTCTCAACAATAAACAGCGGCTTTTCGTAGCGGTCATAAAGCTGGTTCAGCGCGATGCGCAGGCCAACCGGATCGATTTCCCAGCCCCAGTCGCTGGCTTCGAGGAACGGGTTACGCGCGCCGCCGAGCAGATTGCCCTGCGCAGACACCGCGTCGGGATTGGTTTTGTTGATGGTTGAAGACATGTAATAGCTAAAACCAATGTAGTCCACCGTGTGCTGTTTAATCAGCGCCAGATCGTCCGGCTGAATGTCCAGCACGACGCCCTGCGATTCCCACAAACGTCTGGCGTAGTACGGATATTTACCGCCTGCCTGCACGTCCGCGCAGTAGAAGTTAAACGCCTGCGACTCTTTCAGGGTTTCCAGCTGATTCACCGGATTGCAGTCATAGGCGTAGTTCGTGGCGAACAGGATCATGCAGCCGATCTGAATCTGAGCATTCGTTTCGTGGGCAATTTTGACCGCCAGACTGCTGGCCACGAACTGGTTATGCCATGCCTGGAATTTGGCCTGCGCCTCCAGAGCGCCGGTTTTGACCGTCAGCCCCTGGCTCATGATCGGGAAATGCGCCGCACTGTTGATCTCGTTGAAAGTCATCCAGTATTTCACTTTATGACCAAAGCGCGTCAGCACCGTGCGCGCAAAACGCTCGAAGTGGCCGATCAGTTCACGGTTTTTCCAGCCACCGAATTCGGTCGCCAGATGCAGCGGCATTTCATAATGGGAAATAGTGATGACCGGCTCGATACCGTGTGCGATACAGGCGTCGATCACTTTGTCATAGTGCGCCAGACCGGCTTCGTTCGGCTGTTGCTCGATGCCGTTCGGGTAGATACGCGTCCAGGCGATTGAAAAGCGGTAACATTTGAAACCCATTTCCGCAAACAGGGCAATATCTTCCTCAAAACGATGGTAGTGATCGATGCCCTTGTGGTTCGGATAGGTGTGTTTCGCGGTATCCAGCGTGAAATCAAATTCCGGCGAAGAAACAATGCGTAACCGGTCTTTACCGCCAGGAATGGCATCGACAATCGACAGCCCTTTGCCGTCCTGATCGTACGCGCCTTCCACCTGATTGGCTGCCGTTGCGCCGCCCCACATAAAGCCTTGCGGAAACTTCTCTTTCATAAAAAACTCCCTTGAACAGTCAAAATACCCATGCGTGAATCATGCTGCGAATGAGGATGCCGATGATCGCGCCCGGCAGCGCATAGCGGAACAACCGGACGAAGCGGCTGGCGATCCCCAGAAAAATACCGATACCGGGCAAATCGAGCGTCTGGATCAGAAAACCGCTGGAGGCATTGACCTGCTGCGGGGAAAACAGCCCGCGATGGATCAGGTCAGACACCACGCCGTAATAGGCGGTGCCGCCTGCCAGCATTTTGGTCAGCGCGGGCAGAACGTACACGTCCGAGATACTGAAATACCCCAACACCGGCCCGAGCAGACGGGTCAGAAACTCAATCGCTCCGGCTTCTTTTAAAATACCGACCACGGTCAGCGAGAGGATCAGCATTGGCACGGAACCCAGCGCCAGACGGATTGCATCCGAACCCGCGCCATTAATGATGGCGATCAGTCCTTTGCCGGCTTTGTCTTCCAGCGGATTGCCCTCGCGTTCCAGCGCGGTGGCCGAAAGACGGCGGCCAAACAGATAGTACGTCGCACTGGCCGCGCCGAGCCCGCCGGCAATTGAAATGATAATCGCCGCGCCCCAGTGCAGGCCGTAAGGAATAAGCGGATAAAACACGTTGCCCTGCCCCATGGCGAAAAGCATTGCCAGCGTGGCGGCGAGATGGCGGTCAGACGTCCCTCTCTTTTCCATCATCGCCAGGGATGCCAGCGGTGCGGCGAAACTCACAAAATTCAGCTGGATCAGGGCAAATACGGCCATGCCCGTGACGCCAAAAGGGCGTAAAACCGGTGTCACCAGCCGGACAATCCCGTCGAGAACGCCACGAACTTCCAGGTACTTCATGATGATCAGCATGACCACCATGATTGGGATCAGCGTGTAAAGCGCCACGTTAACTGAGGCTTTCCCCGCCGAGAGAATGATCCCGATAATGTCCATTACCCGCTCCGCAAAAATAAATTGCCAGTAACATAGCGCCAACCCGACGTGTTGTCATGCGGTTGAGCAATGATAAAAAAGCGGCTAACGTAACTGAACGCCTGTCAGCTTCGATGAAAACAGTCAACACGGTGAACCGGCTAACCCGCTCATTTGCCGGATGATCTCAGGAGATTTCCATGTCAGATAAAGTGTCCGCCCAATGTCATTGCGGTTCGGTTGTCTTCAGCGCCGTACTGACCGATGGCTATAACAACGTGCTCCGCTGCAATTGTTCGTTCTGCCGTATGCGTGGCGCGGTCGTCGTCCCGGCTCAGGAAGTGGACGTCATTAAGGGCAAGGATAAGCTCACCGAATACCGGTTTAACACCGGCGAAGCCGCACATTATTTCTGTTCTGTATGCGGGATTTACACCTTCCACCAGCGCCGTTCCAATCCTGAATTTTATGGCGTTAATGTCGCCTGCATCGAAGGCGTATCGCCGTTTGACTTCCCGGTAGTCAGCGTCAGCGACGGCATTAATCATCCGAAAGATGGCGGTAAAGGCGGCGTGGCGGGATATATTCGTTACGAACCGAAATAAATACGGGGCTCAGGAATTAGCGACGGGAAATGAATAAAATGGCGTTCTTGTAACGCCATTTTTATTTTATCAAATAAAGTCGCGTCCCGTTTAAATGACAGCGGCCCGTTATCTTTACGGATTTATCTTTTCTGAATTTATCCTGACATTGTTGTTTCTCTTTTTCTGTCCTACTGTTTTCCCCGAGAATAATTTCTCTCTATGGACAAATAAAATTGCAACGTAGTTTTGCAAATTTATTCGCATTTCAATTTTGCGTGGAGAATTATTGTGACTAACACAACTGTTGCTATTTCAGAAAGTGATTCGGCTGCTTTGCATTTATTAGAGCAGGCAATGGGATATACTTTTCAGGCGTCATTGCGCGCCGTGGCGGAGTTATGCGTTGCCGATTGTCTGGTCAAAGGCCCGAAAACGCCCGATGTGCTGGGCAAAGAACTGGGCGTCAACCCGCGGCAACTCTACCGCGTGATGCGGATGGTGGCGTCTAAGAATATCTTTAAGGAGCATGAAAACGGTGAGTTTTCCCTGACGCCTTCCGCTGAATTTTTACGTTCGGACGTCCCCGGTTCCCTGCGTGCAGCGGTATTAATGCTGACGCATGAAACACTCTGGCTTCCGCTCGGCAATGTCATTGAAAATATTCGCGGCGAATCCGCCTTTAAAAATCGTTACGGCATGAATTTCTATGAATATTGGGCGCGGGAAAGTGCGCATGACGGTATTAATGATTTTGATCGCGGAATGTCTTCCATGTCTTCGGTTGAAAATAACTTTATCGTCCGGAGTTATCATTTTCCTGATAAATCAACCGTCGTGGATATTGCCGGTGGCATGGGCGGATTATTATTAAAAGTGTTGCAAGATAATCCGACACTGCACGGTATTTTATTCGATCAGCCGCAGGTGTTACCTAAAAACCGTCTCTGTGAACTGGGCGATGATTCCCGCTGGGAATTGCATCCCGGCAGTTTCTTTGAATCCTGCCCGACGGCGGATTTTTATATGTTGAAATACATCACGATGGACTGGCCGGAAGAACAGGCGCGTAAAATACTGCGCACCTGCCGCAATGCCATGCATGCCGGTTCGAAGCTGCTCATCATGGAACCGGTCATTCCGCGCGGAAACGCCTGGCACGGTGGCAAGGAAGTCGATCTGCTTTTGCTGGCAAGTTTTGATGGCGGGCAAACGCGTTCCGAAGATGAAATCAAAGCACTGCTGGCGAGTGCTGATCTCAGGCTGAACCGCATTATTGATACAGGCTGCTACGTCTCAATTGTTGAAGCGGAAATTCGCTGATTTCTGGCAGGAAACGTTGAGAAAATGCAGTGACAAAGGGGCACGCGGGATATCGCCGGTGCGTGCCCTTTCTGTTTCTGGCGTTCTTTATGCCGCTCTTTATGACGCTCTTTATGACAAAGACATGTCAGGCGGCTTTTACAGCGCGGGCTTTTTTCGGTGCGGGTGCTGCTTTTTCTTCTGCTTCAGCCTCAGCTTCCGGTTCAGCTGCTTCTGCGGTGACAGGCTCTGCGGTTTCTTCAGCAGTTTCCTGAACGACGACCGCTGCGGCTTCCGGCATTTTACTGGTGCGCAGGATATGCTGAACGGCATCTTTTTGCTCAGCGAGGTGCAGCGCTATGTTTTCCGCCAGCACTTCGTCGATCTCAAGCCCGCTCTGTGACAGCCACTCGGTGAAGGTATCTGCCATATCGAGCATCTTGTCGTAAGCGTCTGCATCTTTTTTATTGGCAAATGTCATTTTCTCTTCACCTTTTCTGACGACAACAAATTTTGTTTCAACAGCCATGACTCGCTCCTTATACTGTAATTATATACAGCATATTAATGATGAGTGCAGGATACATCATTCGGCCAGCTTTTTACAGCCCGACTGTATGAAATCTCGACCGGCCTGCGCTACATTCGTACGGTGATCATTAAAACAACCGAAACTCGCGGAGAACACAGTGACAGAAACCGACGTATACCAGTGGACAAAAGGCGCATTTCATATCACCACGGATAAAGCCGCGCAGGATATTCCGGCGATCCATCGTTACCTGACCCGCTCAACGTGGGCTGCCGGAATTGACGAGCAAACCGTGCGCGATTCCGTGGAACACAGCCTCAACTTTGGTCTGTTTGAAGGCGAAAAACAAATCGGTTTCGCCCGCCTCATCACCGATTACGCCACCTTTGCTTACCTGTGCGACGTCTATGTGCTGGAAGAATATCAGGGTAACAACCTCGGTGGCTGGCTGGTGGAATGCTGCCAGTCGCATCCGGTTTCCGCGCGCGTGCGCCGCATGGTGTTGTTCACCACCACCGCGCCATGGTTATATGAAAAATTCGGTTATGAACCGGTAAACCGGCCAGATTATGCGTGGGCGATAACCCGGCCTGATATTTATCTGAAGAAAGACAGCTAGGTTCAATCTTTGCGGTAGCGATTATCTGAAAACTGGCAAACTGTCCCGTCTGTTGTAACCGTGAATTTACGGATTCACGGCATCCCAAAACAGTGACAGCCCCGCCAGCATTAACATACCGTCAACGAAGCGGTGGAAAGTTTTATCCGACATTTTGACCACGAACTTTTTGCCGATCATCATCCCCGCAACCAGCGTCAGGCCAACCAGCAATCCGCTCAGTAAAACCGATCCCGGCATCGCGCCGATGGCACGAAAAGTGGACGCTTTCGCCAGATAAATGGCAAACGACGCCGCCGCTTCCGTTGACAATAACGCGCCCTTCGCCAGCCCGTAACCGGCAAAAACCGGGATTGTCAGCGGACCGGTCGAAAACACCACGCCGGTCAGAAACCCCACCAGCGCGCCGCTCAGCGCCAGTTGTCCGTCACTGAGCGACAGCGTTTTCTTTCTGGCCCAATGTCGCAACGGGATCAGCAGCAGGAAAAAAAGACCGATAAGAAGATTAGAAAGCGTCGCTGGCAGCGCCCACAGCGTGTTCGCGCCGAGTATGGCCGCTGGAATGCCCGGCACGGCGTACAAAAAGAATGCTTTCAGGTTGATGTCTTTGCGCCAGAGGATGACGCGCGAAATATTCCCCACAATGGCCGCGACGGCCATAACAGGGATCGCTGTTTTCGGGCCAAAAGTATAAGCCAGCGCGGGAAGCAGCATGATAGAAGAACCTGTGCCGACAATGCCGCTGATCATGCCCGCCAGAACGCCAATCACAATTATGACTCCATACATCATCACGTCGTATTTTCCTTTTCGGGATATTCACCGCCGCGATAATAGCGTTAAGGAAAAACCTGAACCCGTGATAAAAAGTCACACTTCAGTGAGTAAAATGTTGCGATTAAAACGTTGTGAATAAAGGAGTCGCCATGCACGCCCTTCCTCCTCTGACGTCTTTACGGGCTTTCTTCGTTGCCTGCCATGCGGGCAGCTATACTGCTGCGGCGCAGGAGTTGTGTATTACGCACGGCGCAGTCAGCCGCCATATTCAGGTGGTTGAAAAATGGTTCGGGGTGAATTTATTCAGCAAAGAAGGCCAGCGGCGGGTGCCGACGCCGTATGCGCTGGAGCTGGCACGTGAGCTGGGCAGCGCCTTTGATACGTTATCGGATATCGCCCTGCGCTACGGCAACGGCGGGCGGAACAACGTTTTTAACGTCAGTGTGCCGACCACGTTAAGCCTGAAGTGGCTGCTGCCGCGTGTGGACGATTTCTACGCCCGTTTCCCGCAGGCTAATCTGCAAATCTCTACTGCCAATACTGAGCAGCTGCATATCGTCGGGCATTATGATTTGCTGATCCGCCGCGAAATCAGCGCGACAGAATATTCGGCGATTCCGTTTTTGCAGGACACGCATTGTCTGATGGCCTCGCCTGAGATGCTTAAACGCTTTGCGTTGCGAAAGCCGGAGGATGTGCTGAATTGTCCGAGGATTGAAACCCTGACGCGGCCGGGGCACTGGAATCAGTGGCTGGCGGTTGCCGGTTTGCAAAACGCGCCGCTCAGCGGATTCCGGCGTTACGATCACTTTCATGTTTCGCTGCACGCGATGCTTGAAGGGATTGGCGTCGGGCTGGGGCCGGTCAGTACGTTATCTGCGGAAATCAGCCGCGGAAATCTTGTGCCGCTGTTCCCGCAGATCACGGTCGCGCCCTGCCAGTATCACGCCCTGACGCCGGTCGGCGTGCAGAAAACACTGCTCCATCAGGAGTTTGAGCGCTGGCTGGTGATTCAGGGCGCGTCAGACCTTTACTCGTAATTCTCGCCATACAGCCCGATCAGGCGTCGGACAACGCCGTTGGTCCAGCCGAAACCGTCCTGAAGCGGATATTCGCCGCCGCCCCCTTCGCGCGCGGCGCTGCCGGAGATGTGGTATTTCTCAATCAGCTTGTGATGTTTCTGATAAAACTGATTCACCGTGCGCAGCCAGCTGCGGGCGATTTCGTCACCCAGCGCGTCATTGCCGTACAGTTTGAAACCCTGGATCGCCATCCATTGCAGCGGTGCCCAGCCGTTTGGTTTATCCCATTGTTCGCCGGTTTCAAACTCCGTCGCCAGCAAACCGCCGGAAGTCAGCAGGCGTTCGCGCACCACTGCGGCGACTCTTTCGGCCTGTCCGTGCGTCGCAAGCCCGACGAACAGCGGCACCACGCTGGCGGCAGAAAACAGCGCCAGTTGCTGACGGTGCCAGTCATAATCGCGGAAGCATCCGTCTTCGTCATCCCACAGATAGCGGGTAATGGCGTCGCGGCGGATCTCCGCTTTCTTACGGAACAGCGCCTGCGTCTCGCGGTTGCCTTTCAGGCCGGAGATATTCGAGATTGCACTTTCCAGTTTGTAGAGGAATGCGTTGAGATCGACCGGAATAAACTGTGTGGTGCGGATACTCGCCAGTCTGTCCGGATCGCGCAGCCAGCGTGAGGAATAATCCCAGCCGGAGGCCGCACCGGCGCGCAGATCGCGGTAAACCTCATTAGCCGGGCGGCTGGAATGCTTCGCCGTCTCCACGTCTTCGCGCCACGATTCATCACGCGGCGTATCCCTGTCGTCCCAGTAGCGGTTCAGCAGCGTGCCGTCCGGCAGGCAAACCACGTGACGGTACGCCTGATTGGGCATCAGCGATTCCGCGCCGTCCATCCAGAATTCATACTCTTTCAGCAGATGATCCAGATAACGTCGCGCACCGCGCACGCCGTCCTCCTCGAACAGTTCGACCATCAGGGCAAATACCGGGGGCTGCGAACGGCTGAGATAATACGTCCGGTTGCCGTTGGGAATATGCCCGTACATCTCAATCATCCAGGCAAAATTATCCGCCATGGTGCGCAGCAAATCATTGCGGCCGCTTTCCGCCAGCCCCAGCATGGTGAAGTAGGAATCCCAGTAATAGGTTTCGCTGAAACGTCCGCCCGGCACGATATACGCCTGTGGCAGCGGCAACAGCGACGACCACGGTACATGATCTTCCGGCTGGCGCGTCAGCACCGGCCAGAGTTTATCGATGTGCTCTTTCAGGGAGTCGCCCGGATCGCTGACGTATTCATCGCCGTGATGGGCCGGTAAGGAAAAGTGCGCATCAACAAAGCGTTGCAGGTTAAAGCCGGGATGATTTTTTATCCGGCGGTAGCGCAGCAGAATGTCCAGCGGATCCATTTTCGGCGGGCAGTCCGGGAAAGTTTTGCTGTCTTCAAACAGGTGCGAAGACTGTACGGCGGTGAACAGTTCCATGTAGCGATCCGCCGGAGTCAAGGCATCGGATGGCGGCAAGCCTTCGATCATTTCCGGTTCCGGCTCGGCGTCCATCATCCGGTCGAGGATCAGTTCAATAGGTTCCAGTTCAGGGAATTCGTTCGTCTGTAATTTAGCGTTTTGCATATGCGACAAGCCTCTGCATTGCGTTAAAAATGACACAGCCCTGGTTCAGGGCTGTGTTTAGAGAAGTTTTTCTCAGGCGACGGCGTTGTGCGCGACGTCGTGGGGTGAAATGGCCAGCAAATCCTGCAAATAGCTTTCGCCCCAGTGCGTAATATCGTTTTTACGCAGGACATCCATCATGTCGTTGTAGCGTTCACGGCGCTCTCCCAGCGGCATCGTCAGCGCTTTATCAAGCGCGGCGGCCACGTCGTCACGGTCATACGGGTTGACAATCAGCGCCGCCGTCAGTTCATTCGCCGCACCGGCAAACTGCGACAACACCAGCACGCCGGGGTCTTCAGGGTCCTGCGCCGCGACGTACTCTTTCGCCACCAGATTCATGCCGTCGCGCAATGGCGTGACCAGCCCGACGTCGGTCAGGCGGAACAGTTTCATCAGCAAACTGCGCTGGAAATGCTGATTGAGATAGAACAGCGGCGTCTGGTTCAGGCTGCCGTATTTCCCGTTGATGCGTCCGACTTCAGTTTCAAGCTGGTGACGCAAATCCTGATACGCCTGCACATCGCCACGCGACGTTGGCGCAATTTGGGAATACCGCACTTTGCCGCGATGCTGCGGGAATTTCTCCAGCAGTGCCTCGAACGCCAGAAAACGCTCCGGCAGCCCCTTAGTGTAATCGAGTCGTTCGCAGGAAATAATGTTTTTCGCCTCGCGCAGCTCGCGTTCCATGGCGGCCATTTTCGGCGGCAACGGCCCTTCCGCCATTTTGCGGATGCTGTCTGGCGCAATGCTGATCGGATAAACCCCGGTCTGGAACGTATTGCCGAACGCCTGATGCAGACAGGTATTGGACGGCTGCAAGGTGGTCAGCTCGCCGAGATTATCCAGAAAGGCCTGACGGTCGCCTTCGGTCTGGAAGCCCAGCAAATCGAAATGCGACATCATCTCCAGCAGTTCGTTATGCGTTGGCACGGCATTAAAAATTTCGGGTGTAGGGAAAGGAATATGCAGGAAAAAGCCGATGCGGTTTTTTACGCCAAGTTTGCGCAGCGCGGCGGCAAAAGGAAGCAAATGGTAGTCATGGATCCACAAAATATCGTCGGGTTTTATCAGTGGTTGCAATCTTCTCGCCAGCAGATCATTGACGCGGCAGTAGCCTTCCCAGGCTTCACGCTGGAAATCCACCAGGTCGATGCGGTAATGAAGCGCTGGCCAGAGTACGGCATTCGAAAACTGGCAGTAATACAGATCGTAATCGTTTTGATTGAGCGGAACCGAGGCGTAGGTGATTCCGTCCTCTTCCACCAGACTGAGATCATCTTCCTCTTCGCCGGAGATTTCACTGATTTCTCCGTTCCAGCCAAACCACAGCCCGGACGTGTTTTTCAGCGCATCCATAATACCGACGGCAAGCCCACCCGCGGATTTTGACCCGTCAGGAATAGCAATACGGTTAGATACGACAACCAGGCGGCTCATAGTGTTGTCTCCTTATTATTGGTGGTTAAGTGACGTTGTAACGCTTCCAGCCACTGATATACATCGCTGACGCGTCTCAGACGGTAGCGCGCATGGCTGGAACCCTCTCCGACTTTCACGGAAATCCCCTTCATGGCATTGACGACCTGAAAGCCCTTTTCATCGGTCAGGTCATCGCCGACAAACACCGGGATACGCCCCGCGAACGGTGCCTGTTGCATAAACGTCGTGATTGCGGAGCCTTTATCGTTGCCGCGCGGCTTAATTTCCGCCACGCATTTTCCGCGCTGAAGCATCAGGTCGGGATACGCGGCGACTGCCGATTCGGCCAGTTGCAGAACCTGCTGCTGAAAAGCCGGTGCCTGACGGTAATGCAGGGCAAACGCCATACCTTTGGCTTCGAGCAACGTGCCCGGCATTTCGGCCATGCCCTGCTCGAGCTGTTTTTGCAACGCAAGCGCCACATCCTCAGGCAACGTCACGCGGTGCAGATTCCCTGCGGCGTCGCGCAGTTCGGCGCCATGCACGCCCGCCGCCGGTAACCGGAGCGGCGCGGAAAGCTGGTCAAGCTGTTCAACCGGACGCCCTGAGATCAGCGCCAGTGCGCCCGAGGTGGCCGCGGCCAGCGTTTTCAGATTATCGCGAACGGAAGCGGGAATGGTGACGGCGTCCGGCTCGGCGCAGATTTCGGCGAGCGTGCCGTCAACATCAAAAAAGAAAGCATAATTCCCGCCACTGAGGGCGGGGATCGGGGGCGTCTCTGTGGTGGTATCCTTCAGTTCTGTGGTCAATTTTAATCTCCTGTATACGTAGCCGGTTGCGCTGAATCGTTTTCACTGTTAACGAAAACAGCGCGGCGCAACCTCTCTACAATTGAATAAATATAACCTCTTATAAAGCGTTTGCAGGGACTATCAGAATAATCCAGAAACCGGTTTCCCGAATATTCGTAAAAAATTGCACTTAACTCCCGGAATTTTTGTCATTACAGATACTGTTCAATTTCAATCACTTTAATTCCTTTGCTTTTCGCCAGCCCGATACAATCGGCGGTATCCTCTCCGCCAGAAAATGCCAGAATAATATCCGGGCGGCTGTCTTCTAACATGAAAATATTCCGGCGGATTTCTGCATATTTACCGTGCGCCGCCCAGTTGGCGGGATAGCGCACGATATGAACGCCCGCATCCCGCGCCCAGCGCTCGATTGCACCGCCGGAGGACTGATGTCCGCCGTGGATCAGTACACGGATATTTTGCGATTGCGAATATAAATCCAGTACCCGCGTCAGCGTACTGATTCCGGTATAAAACCGGCCTGAACAAATAAGCACTCTCATGAACTTTTCCTGTTGTTTTTATTATGGGATTTACACGTCTGCGTTATTTTCAATGATGGCCCGTAATTCATCTCCCCGCCGGTCAATAACCGGATAAGCCACGGCGGCAATATGATGATGTACGCGGCGGTAATCGCGTAAAACACGCTGGAAAATATCGCCGGATTCCGCCCACGCATTTTTATCATCGCGCAGCTTTTTAAAATGCTCACGACTGGCGGTGGCTTCAATCTGGCGAATCACCTCTTTTCGCGCCACCAGCTGATGCGCCGCGTCGTGGTCTTCGCCCAGAAATGCGGTCACGGCCAGACGCTGGCTGGTGAGGATTTCCGTATGCAGCAGCGCAATATTGTTGCGCTCGAACTCGCTGAACGTCTCGCCGCGCCGCGTCCTGCGGGCAGCCAGCTCCGCCAGGCTGCTGGAGAGAATGTCACCCGCATGTTCGACGTTAATCACAAACATCAAAATTTCCTGCGCGCGGTCAGCATCGGCGTCGCTCAACCCGTCGTGCGCCAGATCGGCCAGATACGCCCGGATCGCCGCACTCAGCATATCCAGCGACTGATCCAGCTGACGGATTTCCGTGCGGCTGCCCTTCTCCGGGTTCTGAAACAGTACCTGCAAGCGGTCGAGCATAATGTTGAGCATGTCGGCCGCGCGCAGGGATTCACGCACGGAATTGGATAAACCGATGTACGCAATATCCAGCCCGGTTTCGTCGAGGTACACCGGCATACCCGGATCACCGGCTCGCGCCTCTTCCGGGAAAAGCCGCTCAAGCAGGCGGGCGACTGGCCCCGTCAGGCCGATAAATACCAGCGCCAGCACGGCGCTGAACGCGGTATGAAACCACACCACCAGTTGGGGCGTGGACAGCGCAAAATTATCTGCAAGACGCGCCAGCAACGGCATAAAGGCCAGCGCCACCACGCAACCGGCGCAGCGGATCAGCAGATTGCCCACGGGCAGGCGGCGGGCGACGGCTGTTCCGGCATTCAGCACCGGCGGCAGCGCGCCACCGATGTTCGCACCGAGCACCAGCACCATGGCGGTGACCGGCGTCATGACGCCCGTCGCTGCCAGCGAGGCGATCAGTAAAATCACCGCCACGCTCGAATGGCAAACTAACGTGAGGATCACCGCCACGGACAGCGCGATCAGCGTATCGCCCTGTAACCCGGACATCACAGCGCGGAACACCGGCGTGGATTCGATGTGTCCGAGCGTTGCGCCCAGCAGGCTCAGCGCCAGCAGCATCAGCCCGAGGCCAATCATCGCGCAACCGGCGCTTTCAAAGCCGGTATGGTCGCGCATTTTAAAGACGATAAATCCGCTCAGCATCAGCAACGGAACCGCAATCGCGGTGTTGAAACTCATCAGCTGAACCACCAGTGTCGAACCGACGTTGGCACCGAGCATCACGGCCAGCGCAGGCGCGAGGCTCAGCGTTCCGGCGGCGGTAAACGAGGTGGCCATCAGGCTGACGGCGGTGCTGCTTTGCAAAAGGCAGGTAATGCCTACGCCGGACAGCAATGCCATCCCGCGATGTTTAAGATGACGCCCCATCCAGTGGCGTAACGGTGTCCCGAATCCGCGTTGCAGCGCGGAGGAAATCATGTGGGAACCCCACAGCAGCAGGGCAATTGCGCCTGCCAGGTTGATCAGTAAGGTGGTGCCAGATTGGGTTGTTGCAAACATAATCGCTCCCCTTTTTCAGGGTTGTCATTGTGAAGCGTGGTGCTATTTTCAGTCTTAAAACGGTGCCGCAAAGCGCTGCGGCACCGGTCAGGTTTTAATGAGAAATCAGGACATCAGAACCACTGTTTAAAACGACGGATGTAGAACGTTTTCATGCCCTGTGCGACGCAGCAGTACGCCAGCAGCGTACCGGCCAGCCACGGGAAGTACTGCCACGGCAGCGCCTGTAACCCGACGATCGGCCCCAGCGGAGAGAACGGCACATAGATACCGACCGCCATCACCAGCCCGGTCATCAGCATCACCGGCCACGCCGCTGTGCTCTGGATGAACGGGATTTTCTGGGTACGCAGCATATGCACCACCAGCGTCTGGGAGAGCAGCCCTTCCACAAACCAGCCGGACTGGAACAGCGTCTGCATATGTTCACTGTTGGCGCTGAACACGTACCACATCAGGGCAAACGTCGTCATGTCGAAAATGGACGACGTCGGCCCAATCCACACCATGAAACGGCCAATGTTTTTGGCATCCCATTTACGCGGTTTTTTCAGGAACTCCTTGTCAATTTTGTCCCACGGCAGCGCCAGCTGGGAGATGTCATACATCAGATTTTGCAGCAGTAACTGAATCGCCAGCATTGGCAGGAACGGAATAAACGCACTGGCGACCAGAACGGAAAACACGTTGCCAAAGTTGGAGCTGGCGGTCATGTTCAGGTACTTCATGATATTCCCGAACGTTTCGCGCCCTTTCAGCACGCCCTCTTCCAGCACCATCAGGCTTTTTTCCAGCAGGATGATATCGGCAGATTCTTTGGCGATATCCGTACCGCTGTCGACGGAAATCCCGACGTCTGCGTCACGCAATGCCGGTGCATCGTTGATACCGTCACCGAGGAATCCGACCGTGTGGCCGTTGGCCTGCAACGCTTTCAGCACCCGCGATTTTTGCAGCGGCGTCAGTTTTGCAAACACCGTGCGCTCTTCCACCAGCTCACGCAGCGTGGCGTCATCGAGGCGTTCAATCTGCGGCCCGAGCAGCGGTTCGCCCGGAGCTAATCCCACCTGATGACAGATGCGGCTGGTCACGACGGCGTTATCGCCGGTAAGCACTTTCACGCCCACGCCGATATCACGCAGCGCCGCAATGGCCGGGCCGGCAGATTCTTTCGGCGGATCAAGGAAGGTCAGGAATCCTTGCAGGATCAGGTCGTGCTCATCGGTTGTGCCATACTGTTTTTTCGCCTCACTTTTGCGGATGTCGCGGGTCGCCACCACCAGCACGCGGAACCCTTCCTGGTTGTAGTCATTCGCCAGCGCCAGCAGTGCCTCACGGCGTGCCGGAGTCAGCTCCACCACCGCGCCGTTTTCCTGCATGTGGGTGGAAATACTCAGCATCTCCTCTACCGCACCTTTACAGATCAGCAGATGATTTTCCTTCGCATCTTTCACCACAATCGACAGACGGCGGCGGACGAAATCGAACGGCATTTCATCCACTTTGCTGTAACCCTGAGGCCGTGTGAATTGTGAAACGCCATTTTCGGAGAAGTGCAGAACCGCCTGATCCATCAGGTTTTTGATGCCGCTCTGGTGATAACTGTTCAGCCATGCCAGCGCCAGCACGGATTCGTCTTTTGCTCCTTTTGTGTCGATGTGGTGCTCAAGAATGATTTTGTCCTGCGTCAGCGTGCCGGTTTTATCGGTACACAGAATGTCCATCGCGCCGAGGTTCTGAATGGCGTTCAGACGTTTGACGACCACTTTGCGTTTTGCCATCGCCACCGCGCCCTTCGCCAGATTGGCGCTGACGATCATTGGCAGCATTTCCGGCGTCAGCCCGACGGCGACCGCAACGGCAAACAGCATCGCATCCCACCATTCGCCTTTCATGATGCCGTTGATCAGGAAGACCACCGGCACCATCACCAGCATGAAGCGGATCAGTAACCCGCTGACGCTGTTCACGCCGCGATCAAACGCCGTCTGCACGCGGGTGCCGACAATGGCTTTCGCCAGCGAGCCAAAATACGTTCTTGCCCCGGTCGCCACGACGACGGCCTGCGCCGTGCCGCTGACGACGTTGGTGCCCATGAAACAAATGTTGGGAATATCCAGCAGGTTTTCATTTTCCGCACTTACGTCGCTGGCCGATTTTTGCGCCACGTCGCCCAGCGTGTCGTACTTTTCAACCGGCAACGCTTCACCGGTCAGCACGGCCTGGCTGATGAACAGATCCCGCGATTCAATCAGACGGACATCCGCCGGGATCATATCGCCCGCATAAAGCTGCACGATGTCGCCGACGACCAGTTCGCGCATCGGGATTTCACGCAGCGAACCGGCTTTTCCCATGCGGTCACGGCGCAGCACCGTGGCCGTGGTTCTGACCATGGCTTTCAGCGCTTCCGCTGATTTCGCCGAGCGATATTCCTGCCAGAAACGGACGAGCCCGCTCAGCACCACCATCGTGCCGATGATGTAAACCCCGGTCAGATCGGTTTCTTCTCCGGCGCGCAGCGGGAACCAGAAATCGGTGAAGAAGCTGATGACGGCCAGCACGGCTAATACATAGATGAACGGGTTGTTAAAGGCCTTCACCATCTGAATCAGCGCGTGAGGCGGCTTGTCATGGGCGACTTCGTTGTAACCTTCTTTCTCCAGACGCGTGGCGGCACTGGCTTCCGTCAGGCCGTCGCGGGTGGCGTTAACGTTAATCAGCGTCACCGCGACGCCGTTTTTCGCTTCCTGCGCGGCACGCATGGAGAGCGTCTGTTGTTTCTTTTTTTCTTGTGTGGTGTTGTTTTGTACAGTCATGGTGGTGCTCCTGTCGCGCAACAATAGGGGCGTAATATCTGTAAGCCTTATTTCAGGCGGCAGAATATTGCCCGTATCGTCGAAACGATCGGTATTTTCATTTATTTTATGCAGGGCTATCCGCTGTTTATTTTAAGATAAACAGAGCAAGCCTTATTGTTTGTCTTTTATTTCTGCTTCAGGTTTCGCCGGGCGGAATTATTCTCTGAAATAACACAGTCGAAACAGTCCAACGGAATTAAATCAGCGATATTCCTGCCGGAAAACGATCAGGCAGTAATAAGGACGAGATCCAGCGCGGGATAAACCACGGGCTAAATCAGGCGGGGGAAAACCGACTTTGAGGTTCTTCGCTGTCAGCCATGATGCAACGCTGTTCAAGCTGGCCGGTCACAGGACTGACGCGCCAGGTGGTCACGCGAAGATTCATGTTGCTGATTTTAGAAGAAAAAATTGAATGCGAGTCTTTGCCGCGCGCAGCCAGAACCCTGTCTCGGGACGGACGGACACGCAGAAGTGATGTCAGGGTTTTGACATCAGGATAAAGGATTGATTTGAAGTTCATAACACACCCCGGGACCGTAAACACTCAGGTTGAGGTGAGATAACACAAGAGCATCAGGCTCTGGCGAGGCGCACCCAAACGATGAAATGATCACAGTCGATTTCATGTTTAATATTCCGAAGCGCCGGTTCAGCGTCATTCGGGAAGCTACTAGATACAGTGTCCATTAGTCTCTTATGTTAAGTGAGGAAAGGCCGCAACATCCGGCACGTGCAATTTACGCATGCTGTATATTATTGTCAACCCGTAAACCGCTATTAAAAGTGTTCGTTTATATTTGGGCGAGGTTACGGCGAAATATAAACGAACATCAACAACCTTATTATTTCGACGATGGCAGACTTTCTGCCAGCCTGCGGCTGATCGGTTCGAACTCCGGCGTTGCGCGGCGTTTCAGATTGTCCGGCTTATTTTGTTCAATCGCCTGCCAGTATGACCACGGCACTTTGCCTTTGCCCAGTTCGTAATCCATCGCGTCCCAACTGTCTTCGCGAAAACTGTAAAAGGCCCAGTGCGCCTGATTTTTGTCGAGCACGGAAAGCACGTCATCCAGATACTGGCGGCAGTCGTTCAGCATCCTCACGCAGCCAAACTCACCGGCGACCATGCGGCTGGCAGGAATGCCCTGCTGTTTCGCCCAGTCGAAAGGTTGCTGAAGATAATCCGCCACGCGTTTTGCATCCCATCTTTCAGGCTTTCCGCTGAAAGGAACATCGCCCGGATACGTAAAAGGCCGGTCGCGTTTGAGATTGGGTCCGCTGGTCGCTTCATAGGGTTCATACATATGGAAACTGTACAGCACGCGCGGGTCTTTGAGCGGCTCAGGCCAGTAACCGAAACTGTCGGCGGCAGCGTACCAGCCGCTGTCCACCATCACCGGCGTAACCGGATCCACCTCGCGAATGGCCTGAATCAGCAGGGTATAAAACGCCGGTAAATCACGCGCGGTGCCCTGATGCTGCTGATACCAGCGCTGCATATCGGCCTGTGACGCATGTTCCTTCACCCCGCCATTTTTCTCCGGGGCCGGTTCGTTGATGAGATTATAGGCCGCTACGCCGGGCGTATCTTTCAGCTCTCGGGCAAGGTCACGCCAGAAATCCGCGCTCTGCTGCCAGTATTTTTTATCCTGCCAAAGCCGCCCGTCAAATTTGTTGCCGTTGTTCTGCGACCAGCGCATCCCCGGCAGCGACAGCGGCGTGATCACTACTTTCAGCCCGGCGGCGTGCGCACGTTTGAGCGCAGCTTTCAACGTGGCCAGATCTTCCGGCACCAGCCCCTGATAATGGTCGGCGTCTCCCAGCAGGAAATCACGCTGCGCGGGTTTCCATTTGTCGTAAGACAGGCGCACCCAGCTTGCGCCATAGCCCCGCAGCGCCGAAAAATACGCGTCGTCCGGCGGCAGGCGGTTGAAACTGTTGCCGCCATATTCAGGCGTATTCCAGAAAGCGATTTCATCGGCGGCGCTGGCTGGCGCTGAAACCAGGATGCTGAGTAACAAGGCGGCTAAGGGCAGTTTTGCAGGTGTGATTTTCAGAGTCATAAATTCCGTTTCATCAGTCAGTTTTTTGATTCGTAGTGACGTCATCATCTACGTGAATGCGCCACACTAGCGAAATCATGGCAAAACCGCATGCTCCCTCACCGGAAATTTGAACGGGCGCACGGAGTGAAACGAAAAATGCCGGTCAGCGCAAACTGACCGGCGGCATATTCCGGCATTCATTCCGGTATTTATCAGAACGAATATTGAATCCCTAAACGGAAACGCGTCTGACGTTCGTCGGTAGTTTTTCTGACAGAAACATCACCGACCTGAACATATGGCGTCCAGTTTTTATTAATATTATAAGCGACCTTCAGATCCTGCTCATAATCCCATTTATCGTTGTCATATAAAATCTGGTCACTGTGCTTATAAATATAGTTATATTCAAAGCGCCAGTCGGCAAGACGATATCCCAGCCAGATTTCACCGCGATTGGTTTTACGGTCTTCGGTATTTTCTTTGGTATAACGGGTATATTCGTAACGATAGCGTGCATTAAAGTAAATGCCGCTGTCGAAGGTATATCCGGCGGTTAAAAACGGTTTGTAGATGCTGCTGTCAGAGCTGGATTCGAGCGTAAAACCCGGTTGCAGGAAGAACGCGGGCGTCACTTTATACTGATAGCTGATGGTGCTTTCAGTGCCGTTATCCACCAGATTATTAAAGGGTTTATTGGGGTTGTCACCACCGGATTTCCACTTAGCTTCCAGTGAAAAACCAAAACCATTGGCAAACCGGTGTGAAACTAACGCCCTGTCTTTATGTTGTTTACTGTCATCGAGCCATTCATGGCGAAGATCGATCGTTACGGCCTGGCTGCTGGCGCTGGCCAGCAGCAGACCGCAGATCAGCAGTCTGTTATTTTTCATTTTTTAAGTCCCAGAGATATTGAGTTTTTTATTTTATAAGTAATGCTTGTTATTCATCACGCTGCTTTATTTTCGTTTCAAAAAGTCAGCGTAATTAAATCCGCCGTCAGAAAGACGGGTAACCGGATCCGGCAGCCTGAGAGAAATAAACTCTCCCGGCATCAATTCTTTATTCAGCGTATTCGCGCTTTTGTTATTCAGATAAAAATAATTACTCTCATCGATATTTCCGCTGACAGAATCGTCATATTTTCCCGGCGCGTTACGCAATGAAATATTGTCTTTGAAGACACCCTGCTTGTCCGCAGTGGTGTACGGCGACGGACGGAACAGGAAGTTGAAGCGTTTGTTGTCCACCGCGCGGTTGCCTTCAACGTAAAGCGCGCCGGGGTTGAAGTTGTCGGTGAAGCCGTCCATACCGTTTTCCACCGCCACGCTGTTAAGCACGCGGTGCGCCACCGGCAGGCCTTCTCCGCCGAGCTTAAATCCGTTGCTGCCATTGTGAACCGACAAGCTGTTTTCGATCGTGACGCTGCCGTTCGGGCCGTCTTCGATTTTGTTGAACAGGTCGAATCCGTCATCCACGTTGTCATGCGAATAGCAGTTCACCAGCCGGTTACCCTCGCCCACGCGCATTTTGACCGCAAAACCATCGGCATTTTTACGCCCCGGATCCTGATTTCCCCAGGATTCAGAATTGCTGATGAGGTTATGGCTGGCCCACAACGCCCGGCCAATGCCGTCCGGCGAGGCGACCCAGATGCCGGTATCGTCGGCGTGATGGGCTTTAACGCGATCGATATGGTTGTGACTTCCGGCAATATGAAAACTTTTCTGCGTGACGGTAATGCCCTGCACATTCCAGAAACTGGCTTCGAGTTTTAAACCGTTAAACACCGCATTTTCGCCCAGCGGACGCAGCGTTTTCAGTTTTGCCTGAGTGCCGCTGGCGGTGGCGGGGATCACGCTGGCCGGATAGTCACCGTCCGCCAGCCACAGTGTGCCGCCGGGTGCTAACAGATTTACCGCACTGGCGAAATCCAGCGGATGCGCCTGCGAACCGTCGTTTTCAGCCGTGCCCTGCGGCGAGACATAAAGCGCATCAGGATTGCTGACCAGCGCCATACGAACCGCAAATTCCTGCGTCAGCGGTTTTCCGCTTTCGGGCGTGAACGTCACTTTCAGCGTGGTGGAAGGCTGCCCGGCGTGGAACGGCACGGCAACCACTTCTCCACCCTGAACGGTTTTCTGCCGTAACAACGGCTTATTACCTTCATCTATCTGCAACTGGCCGTCGCCGTTAGTGCGCAGCTGAAATACGCTGTCGCGGCGCGCGATGACCGGCGAGGACATGATTTCAATGCGCGGTTTCAGTGACGGTGTCACGTAAGCCGCAGAAGGCAGGGAATGCGCTTCGCTGAGTGTCAGCTTCGCGTGACTGATCGTGATTTTGGCATTGCGCGAGGCGAAGAAGCCGACGTAATACCCGGTTTTATCCAGCTGTGTGACCCGGTCTGCGCCTTCAGCGGATTTTACCGTCCACTGGTCGCTGCCCTGCGGCGCATAGGCAACATCAAAACCGCTGTCCGTTCGCGTCAGCCGCAGCGAGAAATGCGCGGGCGTGGTCAGCGGGTGGTATTCCTCGCGCACAATGCCGATCCCGGTATTTCCCCACGGCTGTCTGACGCCCTGCCGTGCAATCAACGCCACGACCGGCGGCTTATCGCCCACGGCCATCACGCTGTTCATCACCATATTTGAGGCTGCCGGTAACTCCTCAATGCCCGGTCTGGTGACCGGCTCGCGCGATGCGCCGAGGATGTCGCGCACCAGTAATCCCGCGCCTTCCTGACCGGCCGGTTTCGCGCCGTTTTCCGGGCCAAACTGATCGAGCGTGATATCGGCTTCCAGCTGAAAATTCGCCTCTGCGGGCAGACGCGTATAGAAATAGGTCAGGCCGTCGTGGCTGTTCCCCACTTTGCCGCCACGGCTTTCCAGCGTAAACGGCGTGGTCAGCGGAATACCCGTTGCGGGAACGGGCTTATCATCTGCCAGACGCACTTCGTTCATGCCGATTTTTTCCGGCAATACGTTGGTGGCGAAATTGACGTCGGTGGACTGACCAAATGTGATGCTGTGCCAGCGCAGATTTTCCGGTTCAGGCAATGCGGCGGCTACGCTGTGTGCACAAATCCCGAAGGAGCGCGCGACCACAGCCAGTTTGTATTCCCACATAGTTTTTCTCATCCTTAAAAAATACGGGGTCGCTGGCCGGTTATCCCGGCCTGTCGGTGAGTTCTGTTTACAGGGTTTTCTGAAATTACGGCTGCTGCGTGGTGCCGGTCAGCGGTTTAGGCACGTCCACGCTGACGGCGGGCGTGTTGAAGATTTTGCGGCATACCGCGCTGTTGCCCCAGCATTCTTCATACGGATGGCCGATCAGCTCTTCCATGACCGCGCGTGCGTCCGGCTTGATATGGCCAATGGCGCCGCCCGCCTTGATACGTGCCACTTCACCGAGCACCACCAGATGCGTTTTACGGTTCAGTTTCATCTGGTTACTGAACAGCATCGCCATCAGCGCAAGGCCGATGACTCCGATGCAGAACACTAGCGCAATCGCCATCACTGCACTTTCCGGCTGGGTATGCGATTTGGACTGGAAGCCGTAGAAGCTCAGAATGGCGCCCATCACAAACACGATCACCGAGCGCATCAGCTTGCCGGAGAAGGTCATCGCCCCAGCGTAGATCCCTTCGCGACGACGGCCGGTAAAGGCTTCATCCACATCAGCCAGGAAGGTGTAAACCGTCCACGGGATGTAGTAAACGCCGCCGGTGCCGATACCGAAAATCACGGTAATGGTCAGCATCGCCACGGTCGCGTACTGTTGCGGCAGGTGCAGGAAATGCAGCAGGCTGTAGCAAAGAACGGAAAACACCACGATGCCCAGCGCCAGAATGTATGGCTTGCTGAAACCGTGTTTCACGCAGATACCGATGAAAATCGCGGTAGAGAACAGTTGCAGAATGGAGTTCAGGCTGCTCAGCCCGGCGACCATGGTCGGGTCATATTGCAGAACGAAAATGATGAAGTAGGTGAAGACCGACGCGAAGAGCCATTCTGCCCCAAACCCGCACAGATACATGCCCAGATGCTTACGGAATACGCGCAGGTGGAACGTCGACTTCATATCGCGTACCAGCGTCAGCATGGTTTTGCCGAGGCTCATTTTGGTTTCGTCAACCGGCGTGGTCTCTTCCACCGGGCGTTCCCAGGATGATAAATACAGCAGGCCGATGGCAACGCACAGGATCACCCCGTACGTCAGCGCCGTGAAGAAGAACGGCTGCGCGGAGTCTTTGCCGTAAATCAGGATGAACTGGCCGGGAATGAAAGCTGCCAGGAAGTTTGCCACTTTACCGAAAATCGCCTTGTAGCCGGTCAGTTTAGAACGGGCCGAGAAGTCGGTAGTCATTTCGGTCGCGAGCGTTTCATACGGCACCATGACCGAGGTATAAATCAGCTCGAACAGCACGTAGGTGGACAGGTAATACCAGAATCCGAAGCCTTCGACCCACAGCAGCGGGTAGAACATCATCAGCGGTACGCCGAGCAAAATGAAGAAACGGCGGCGGCCAAAGCGTTTGCCGAGGCGCGTTTTACCAAAGTTATCCGAGAGGTAACCCATCAGCGGGTTACTGATGGCGTCAATAATGCTGGCAACTGAGAAGATGGCAGAAGCCTGAAGCAGGGTCAGGCCGCAAAACGTGGTGTAGAAATAAAGCAGCCAGATCCCGGCAATCGCCAGCGCCCCGCTGCCCAGTAAATTCCCACCGCCATACGCCAGCTGATGTTTAAATAAAATTGGTTTTTCTGTGTTCATGTGTCGTTCCGCCAGAGAGTTTAGAAATATGAACCGCTGTTTCGTTTTTATAGAGATAGCGTTTTATATAGGCGGAATGAATGAATAGATGTGAATCAGTTCACATTTGAAAGCGCGGCGGGTAATTTGTCAGGCAATTTTGCGATACGTGTAACATTCCCGTCCATCAAAAAATCACAATTCGCGAGAATGTTCATTTTGCATTAGTTTGGAGTTGAATGGTTTGCTGACTATTACTAATCAAAACCATGACTTAACCTGGAGAAAAATCTGAGAATTTCTTTTCATTTTAAGGTGAAAGGTCGTGCATGAAAGGGGTAAAACAGGCCATTCCCTGGCCTTATTGCGGGCTACAGCGGGTCATTCTGATTCATAAATCGCCCGGAATATCAGGCTTTCAGCAGTGTCGCTGTGCTTTCACTGAGTTCATCGAGCAAGGTATAGCGTTTACGGTATTCGGAACGCTTTTTGCTCGGGATCTCTTCCATGGTTTTGCGTGGCAGTTCCAGCGGAACGTCATATAACGCCGATGAATACACCGTCGCACTGATGGAACCCCAGAATTCGTTATAGCTGGCGACAAACACATTTTTCTTACGGTGACGGTAACGCAGGCTGCGGAAAACGTGCCCGGTATCGCTGACGGCCAGAATGCGTTTCACACCGGTCATTTCTGCAATGCGTTGCAGGCTTTCCAGTAACAGACGTTTAGGAAACAGCCCGTAACAGGATTTGGTCGCCTGTTTAATCACTTCATGCGGCGTTGAACGGTGTGCGCCCTGGAAACCGCCGACCACGATCGTCGGCCCTTCCGGGCGTTGTACCACGCTGAACGTCAGCGCTGCCAGCAATGTGTCTTCCATATACAGGAACATGTTGGCTTCACCTTCACGCTCAGATTTACCGATGGAACCGAGCACCACGCGGAATGCCTCGCCGTCTTTGCCGGTAAATTGCGTGACGGTATTGCCCATCGCGCTGAGGAAGGTATTACGTAATGACGCATTTTCCAGACCGCTGACGAATGCGTAATGGTCAACCAGCGCGTCTGCGCGACCAGCAGACGGTAAACCGAGGTACAAATAGGGTTTGTGAATTTTGCTCGGCAGTTTGGTCTGAACGGTAAATGCCTCGCGCCAGACCGGTTCTGCGGCCATCTTGTCGAGAACTTTCAGGGTGTCCAGAGGATGTAATAAGGTGCGAACGAAATATTTGACGCGGAACATCCGGTCGCGCCACAAATTATCAGGCACGCGCGCACCACTCAGCAGATCCATAAACAGGTTGAATCCGCTGGCATTTTTTGTCGTTGTTTCGTTAAGGGATTCGGTTTGATTGAGGGACGAGTGTTCCATGATTTATTTCCGCTGCCTGAAATAATCACGGTATCACCCGATTTTTAAACATTTTAACAACGTGGATTTAAAGAGGACTGAGGGTTCAGGATTAAGTGCATATCGTTTAACTGCGGTTTACTTTACGATTTCTTTACACAGCGCCCCGCTTTTTCTGCACATTCACCGGCTATGTAATCTGGCGCTGTTTATCCGTCAGTTCAGCGAGTCATTGCTGTGGACGTTTCCCCACTCACACATCATGTCTAAAACCGGGATCAGCGACTGGCCTCTTTCAGAAAGGCTGTATTCCACTTTGGGCGGAATTTGCGGATATTCCTTTCTGATGATCAAACCGTCGCTCTCCAGCTCTTTCAGCGTGAGGCTAAGCGTTCTGAATGAAATTTTCCCCAGACGGCGTTTTAGCTCATTGAAACGCACCACAGGCGTAGCCCCGGTCAGTGAGTAAAGGATGATCATTTTATATTTTCCGCTGACCAGCGAAAGCGTATACGCGAACCCTGTTTCTTCCTGAAGCTCGCAGGAAATATCGACCGCTTCTGCATTCATTACACTATCCTTTTGTATAGTACCTATCATAAATGACAGTATTGTACTTTAAATTAAAGCTCCCTATGATGCAAACATCAAACAGGCACTGAATTATTTCATCGAATAAAGGGAGATATTATTTGAAAACGCTCATTGTGGTTATTCATCCAAATCTGAATGAATCTGTTATCAATAAACGATGGATGCAGGAATTAACCCAATACCCAGATTTATATACAGTCCATAATCTTTATCAGGCTTATCCCGACGGGATTATTGATGTCCAAAAAGAACAGCAGTTAATTGAACAGCACGACAGCATTGTTCTGCAATTTCCGCTGTACTGGTTTAACAGCCCGCCGCTGCTGAAACAATGGCTCGATGAAGTCTTCACCTATGGCTGGGCGTACGGCTCCACCAGCGGGTACAAGCTCAGAAACCGGAAGTTTTCTCTGGCCGTGAGCGCCGGTATTAAGGAAGAGGATTTTGCGCCTGAAGGACGTTATCAGCATTCGTTAACAGAAATACTTTTGCCTTTCGAAATGACGGCAAGATATGTAGAGGCAAATTACCTTCCCTTCTATGCTTTTTACGGCGCGGAAGATGGAATTTCGCAAGAAGAACTGGAGAAAAGCGCGAAAGGCTATATTGACTATCTTCAGTCTTTATCGTCAGCTTTATAAATTAAACCCGGAAAATGCCGGGTTTTTATTTTCGGAATATTAAGACACCGCCGCACTATTTATTATCCATAAATTAAAGGTTTTCCATAAGTTAAAAGTTTTCCACAAATTCAAACGCCAGACGCAGCTGTTCTGCATTCGGATTTCCCGGCAACAGATGAATGGATTCACCAGTCTGCAAGGTGCGTTCAATCAGGCGTGAGATCTGCGCTTCGTCATGAATATCCACCTGCAACTGCGCCAGACTGACCGGCAGATCCAGCACGCGGTACAGCGCTTTCAGTTGTTGAACCACTTCCGGCTGATTCAGCAGTGCGCTCTGCACCAGAATGCCGTAAGCCACTTTGGTACCGTGCAGGAAGGCGTCGGTTTGTGGCAGCGCCGTCAGACCGTTATGCACTGAGTGCGCGGCGGCAATGCGGGTATAGCGATCGCCCAGACCGCCGACCAGCCCGCCACCGGCAATGATTGCGTCCAGTACGTTGAGGAAAGATTGCGTCAGCTGATTGTCGTCCTGCGCCTGCAACGCCGCTTCACTTTCGCTGAGCAGAACGTCGCGGGTCGTCAGCGCCGTGTTCAGGCCAAGCTGCACCGTTAAAGGCAGAATTTCCGGCTGCGGGCTGAGCACCACTGCTTCGTACCATTTCGCCAGCGTATCGCCGATACCGGCCAGCAGATATTCCTTCGGCGCACTGAGAATAATGCGCGGTTCGACCAGCACCAGATGGTTGGCGTCGTTGAAAATTTCATAACGCAACGCCTGCCCTTCATCGTTGTACCACACGGAAAGCGGCGTCCAGGCGGCGCAGGTGGCGGCGATAGTGGGAATGGCAACAACCGGTAATCCAAGGCGACGGGCCACGACTTTCGCGGTATCCAGCACTGCGCCGCCGCCGATCCCAATCACGACCTGACGGTCTTCCCCGCCAATTGCCGCGATGCGCCGGACTTCGGTTTCGCTGCAATGGGCGCTGAACAATACGCGCTTCGCCTGCGATGCGCTGAAGGCTTCGGGCAGATAGTCCTGCGCTGCTGCCAGTGCGCGTTCGCCGTAAATCCACAGCGCGTTATCCAGTTGTTCCGGTGTGTAAAACTGCGCCAGACGATCAATCGCGCCGGGGAATGAAAAGTAGTTTGCGGGGCCGGTAACCACGCGGATATCAGTATCGCTCATGGGGAAATCCTTAAATTAGAAGCTGTTAACATCCTACGCCCGGACATCCGGATGGCTAATAATCTTTGGCATTAACTTATGCCTTTTAGTTCGTTGCCAATCACTACCCTGTCATCAAAACTCGGACAATCAATTCATTAACGCATTCTAAAAGCCTCCCCAAAGGCCTGCATGAATTGTCTTCCCGTTCGAATGATGATTAACCACACACAGGGTAATTGAAATGAAACTGTTCACCTCTTCATTGCTGGCATTAAGTTTGTTGTCGGTCTTTCCTGCTTTTGCGGCAGACTCCGCCGCGATACCAAAAGCCATTGCCGATCATAAAGGGCCGGTGCGCATTGCGGTGATCCGCAATCTGGGCTCGGACGATAACACCACGCAATTTGTCTCCGGTGCGATCCAGGAAGGCCGCAAGTTAGGTTTTCAGGTCAGCACGTTTCTGAGTAACGGCGATGACGCCAAATTCCAGGATTTCGTCAATCAGGCCATCAGCCAGAAGTACGACGGCATTATTTTGTCTCAGGGACGCGATCCGTATTCCACCGAATTGCTCAAGCGCATTACCGCCAGCGGCATCGCGGTGTCGGTTTTTGATACCGCCGTCAACGGCGACATTCCCGGCGTAACCGTTACCCAGCAGGACGATGCGTCGTTAACCGAAATGTCCGTGGGCCAGCTGGTGAAGGATTTCAACGGCAAAGCCAATATCGTCAAACTGTGGGTCGCCGGTTTTCCGCCAATGGAACGTCGTCAGGATGCCTATAAAAAGCTGCTGAAAGACCAGCCGGGAATTCACGAACTCGAATCCGTCGGCGCGGTGTCTTCGGACGTTCAGGGCGACACGGCCAACAAAATTGGCGCGATTCTGGCGAAGTACCCGAAAGGCAAAATTGACGCCATCTGGGGGACGTGGGATGCGTTCAGTCAGGGCGCGTACAAAGCCTTGCAGGAAAATGGCCGCACGGAAATCAAACTCTACAGCATCGACATTTCCAATCAGGATATCGGCCTGATGCGAGAGGCAAACAGCCCGTGGAAGCTGAGCGCGGCGGTCGATCCGAAACTGATCGGCGCGATTAACCTGCGTCTGGTTGCCAATAAAATTGCCGGCGAGAAAACGCCTGCTACCTATGATTTCAAAGCTTCTGCCATTCCGCAGGCGTTGCTGATCAGCAATCCGGATGCCGTCAACGTCGCGTCGCTGGCGAAAGTCATTCCGGGCTGGGGTAAATCGGATGATTTCATCGCCCCGTGGTTCGCCACCCTCGAAGCCAAAAATAAGAAATAAGGCCGGAACATGACAACTCAATCTCTTCCGCAACCGGAATTCAGCCGCAACATGCGGCTGATCGGTCACAGCGATCAGGGCGGAAAGCCTGACGGCGTACAGGTCATGGTTCACCGTGGTTATGCCTATATCGGCCATATGGTGTCGCAGGGCTTTTCTATCGTGGATGTCCGCGACACGAAAAATCCGCGCCCTGCCGGTTTCGTTGCGGCACCGCCGGGCACCTGGAATGTGCATTTACAGGCGCACGACGATTTACTGCTGGTGATCAACGCCCGCGATTTGTTTGCCGACGTGCGTTTTGCCGATGAAAAAGTGTATTACACCCGTTCCGTGAGCGAGACGGTCAAAGGCACACAGCAGCGCGGCTGGAGCGCCGGTGTGCGGATTTTTGATATTTCGACGCCCGATCAGCCAAAAGAGATCGGCTTTCTCGGGCTGGAAGGCATTGGCGTTCACCGCATCTGGTATGTCGGCGGGCGCTGGGCTTACGTTTCAGCCCTGATCGACGGTTACAGCGATTACATTTTCCTGACTATCGATCTGGCTGACCCGCGTCAGCCGCAGGTGGCCGGACGCTGGTGGTTGCCGGGGATGCACACCGCGGGCGGTGAAAAGCCGGACTGGCCGGAAGGTAAACGCTACGCGCTGCATCACGCAATCATCAGCGGCGACACGGCGTATGCCAGCTGGCGCGACGGCGGCCTGACGCTGCTGGACATCAAAGACCGGACCGCGCCGCAGCTGATTTCGCACCGTAACTGGAGCCCGCCGTTTGGTGGCGGTACGCACACCGCGCTGCCGTTGCCGGACCGGGATTTGCTGATCGTGCTCGATGAAGCGGTGCTGGATAATCAGGAAGACGGTGAGAAGCTGATCTGGGTATTCGACGTGCGCGAGCCGTCCAGTCCGGTGAGTATTTCGACGTTCCCGCAGCCGGATGAGCGGGATTATGTCAGTAAAGGCGCGCATTTTGGCCCGCATAACCTGCATGAGAACCGGCCAGGCAGCTTTATCAGCTCGACGCTGATTTTCGCCACATACCAGAATGCTGGTGTTCGCGCATACGACATCAGCAATCCGTATCAGCCGAAAGAGACCGGTGCGCTGGTGCCGGCGGCTCCGGCCAAAATGATGGACACCCGTCCCGGCAGGCCGCAGGTGATTCAGTCCTGCGACGTGTTTGTCGATGCGCAGGGCATCATCTACAGCACAGACTACAACGGTGGCCTGTCCATCATCGAGTATCTCGGTTAATGCTGCGCCGCGTCTGAATTCGTCAGTTTAAGACGCGGCGATTTTCTTTTCCGCCATCTTCTTCCCCGGGCTGAGCACCAGCCATACCGCCAGACAAATCAGCACACCACCCGCAAAGAACCCTTCCGACAGCGTTTCATTGAGCAACAGATAGCCCCACAAAATACCAAACGGCGGGATGAGAAACGTCACGGTCATGCTGCGCAGCGGACCGATATCGGCGATCAGGCGGAAATACAAAATATACGCCCAGGCCGTGCAGATAAAACCGACCGCCAGCACGCACAGCCAGACCACCGGCTGCGCCCAGCTTACCGGCGCTTCGGTTGCGGAGGTGTACAAAAAGAACGGCAGCAGGAACAGCGTCGCGCCCAGCTGACTGCCGGTCGCCACCAGTTTCGGATCCAGCCCGCCTCGCTCGGAAATCCAGCGGCGCGTCAGGAATCCGGCCACCGCATAACAGCTGGTCGCTATCAGACAGGCGATAACGCCCGCCAGCAGCGACGACACGGATTGCGCCGCGCCGGTGGCGGTCAGCAGTGTAATGCCCAATAACCCCAGCAGCACGCCGAGCGCCTTTTTGAGCGTCACGCTTTCATGGAAAAACAGCCCGCCCACGACTACACCCATCAGCGGCGTTGTGGCATTGAGAATGGCTGAATACCCGGCGGGCAGCCAGCGTGCGGCCAGGCAATACATCAGAAACGGCAGCCCGGAGTTGATCACGCCGAGCAGCAACGCACTGCGGAATTTCCCCTGATAATTCCGTGGTGTGCGCAGCACCGCCAGAATCACCACCAGCCCGACAAACCCGAACAGCACCCGTAAAAACGCGGTATTGATCGCCCCGAACGCCGGAGATGCCACCCGCATAAACAAAAAGCTCCCGCCCCAGATAGCCGCCAGCAACAACAAACGGCAATAATCGCCACTTTTCATTCACTTCTCCTTTTGGGTATGGGGTGGTGTATTGTTTTATTGCACCCTGATTCCCGTATTTGTTACGGGCGACCTGAATTATGTCAATGAGTGTAGCGAATGTGTTAACGGCGCATCCCTCTTTTTCTTGCTTTCTAATTCTGCGTAAGGCGCTTTGCTTACAGCAAGACCTCTCCCACTCCGCCTGCAAACTCACGGACCAGGCATTCTTTGCCGCACTTCCTGTTTAAAACCGCTCTTTTTGATCCTCTGCAGATCTATAACCCGCGCAAAGGTGTGTGATAGGTTTAATACTTATCATCTATCTTTCGCTGCATCTTGCAGCGCCTTTGTGGTGTCCGGGACAGAATAAATGAGCCAGAGTAAATCGGATGCGTCAGAACATCCGCAGGGAGATTCCGCGGTTAACCCCGGAATTTCCGTTATTGCTTTATTGGTTGCAGCCGCTTTCTTCATGGAGTTTATCGACGGCACGGTGATTGCCACCGCGCTGCCACAAATGGCCCTGTCGTTCGGCGTTTCGGCGGTAGATCTGAATGCAGGGATGAGCGCGTATATGCTGACGCTGGCGGTGCTGATCCCTGCCAGCGGCTGGGCGGCGGAGCGTTTCGGGGCGCGCAATGTGTTCACCTTTGCGCTGGGCGTGTTCACGCTGGCTTCCCTGTTTTGTGCGCTGGCGACCAATGTCAGTGAATTTATCATTCTCCGTATTATTCAGGGGATTGGCGGCGCGCTGATGGTGCCGGTCGGGCGTCTGACGGTGCTGAAAACCACGCCGAAACCGCAGCTGATTAAAGCCATCGCCACCCTCACCTGGCCTGCGCTGGTCGCGCCAATTCTCGGGCCGCCGCTCGGCGGTTTTATCACTCACTATGCTTCCTGGCACTGGATTTTCTACATCAATGTTCCGCTGGGCATTATTGCGATGATGCTCGCGTGGCGGCTTTTCCCGCAGGAAAAACCTGACCAGCCGAAGCACTTCGATAAACCGGGCTTTCTGCTGACCGGCATGGCGATGCTTTCGCTGGTGACGGGGCTGGAGCTGATCAGTCAGGACCACGTTTTATGGATCACCGCCATTGCGCTGCTGTTGGTGGGCGTTGTGCTGTCGGTGCTGGCGTTACGTCATCTGCGACATGACCCCGCGCCGATGGTGCATCTGGGTTCGCTGGCGATCCCGACGTTTCGCATCAGCATGGGCGGCGGCTCGCTGTTTCGTGTGACCATCAGCGCCGTGCCTTTCCTGCTGCCGCTGATGTTGCAGGTGGGTTTCGGGATGGATCCTTTCCATGCCGGGCTGCTGGTTCTGGCGGTTTTTGCCGGGAATCTGGCGATGAAACCGGCAACAACGCCGCTGATCCGCCGGTTTGGATTCCGGCCGGTGCTGGTGGTGAACGGATTACTGAGCGTTTTCTCGCTGCTGTTTTGTGCTTTCCTGACGCCAGGAACTCCCGACTGGCTGGTGATGTTGCTGCTGTTTCTCGGTGGCCTCAGCCGTTCGATGCAGTTTACCGGCATCAGCACGCTGGCGTTTTCCGATGTTCCGGCCAGACAAATGGCCGATGCCAACACGCTGTTCAGCACGGTTTTGCAGCTTTCCGTCGGGCTGGGCATTACTGTCGGCGCGCTTGGTACGCGGCTCGGCGAACAGCTGATCGCCGCGATGCACTGGGATTCAATTCCCGGCCTGAGTTTTAAAGTCGCGTTCGTGGTAATTGCGATCCTGACACTCATTGGCTGGCTGGATATACTGCGGCTGAAACCCGACGCCGGTGTCGCGGTGTCCGGCAAAAAATGAATGATGACGCTATGATTATCCGGGCTATTTAACTTCTTTCGGAGAGACCGATGTTCACAGGATTAAGCGCTTTTCCCCTTACGCCGCTTACGGAAAACGGCATTGACGAGAAATCTTTTGTCCGGCTGATTGACCGGCTGGTCAGTGCTGGCGTGGATTCCATAGGTGCGCTGGGTTCAACGGGCAGCTACGCCTATCTGACCCGCGAAGAACGCGCCCGCGTTGCACGCCTGGCGGTTGAAAATGCGGGTGATGTGCCGGTGATGGTCAGTATCGGTTCTGTACGGACGTCTGATGTGTTACGTCTGGCTGAAGATGCCCAGCAGGCGGGCGTGAAGTCGGTATTACTGGCACCGGTGTCGTACCAGAAACTCACCGAAGATGAAGTGTTTACGCTGTTTGAAACGGTGTCCCGTAACCTGTCGGTGCCAATGTGCGTTTATGATAATCCGGGCACCACGCATTTTGAATTTTCCGATGAACTGTATGTCCGCGTGGCGCAACTGCCGCACGTTGCCAGCATCAAAATCCCTAACCTTTCGCCGGATCCGGCCGCAACCCGCCAGCGTCTGGACGCATTGCGCGCCTTACTGCCTGCACATATCGCACTGGGTGCTGCGGGTGATCTGGCGGCAGCAACCGTGCTGACGCAGGGCGGCGACGTCTGGTATTCCGTGATTGGCGGTTTGTTCCCGGAAATTCCGGTCGCCATTGCCCGCGCGGCGAAAAGTGGCAATGCGGAGAGCGCACAGGCGTTATCGGCGCAGCTTGAGCCGTTATGGGTGTTATTCAGAAAACACGGCAGTGTCCGCGTCGTGGCCGCCGCCGCCGAATTACTGGGCATGGTTTCCGCGCCCTGCCTGCCGTTACCGCTCCAGTCTCTGGGCGGCGATGCGCGTCAGCGTCTGGCGGTCGTTCTCGAACAACTGCGTTTACAGGCCTGATTTTGATGGCGGGCGTTTGTCCCGCCATTATTCCTTTCTTTATACCCACGCCATAAACAGCCACCCTTTTTGTTGCTTATTCCCCCGTTTGATTTCGCTTAAATCCCCTAAAGTGTCCGCATCATGAACCTTTTCTGCCTGTTTTCTTCCGCAGCGCAAAACCAATAAAGGCTTTTCAGGCGTGGCAAAATCATTTTTACGCAGTGGCAGTCTCAACGACATCCTTGCGCTGGGCGAAAACGGGCAACCGGTTTACGCGTCAGCCCTGCAATTACGGGAAACCTTACGTCTGCGTAAACAACCTGCAATTGCCGATTGTCTGGCTATACCGCAACTCAATGAAGCCGGTGACCGGCTTGACTGGTATTCCCCGCGCGAAGGCAAAGTCGTGTCGTGGGCAGCGGCCACCGATGCGGCCCGCGCCTCCGCGCTGCGCCAGCTCGAAAACTGTCTGGATGCCGTAGCGCAAATCAGCAAAACGGCGAAAGCCTCTGAAAAATCCGCGAATCAGTTTTTCGGCTCCCTGCTGGAAAAGGCGTTTCGTTTCCCGGATCAGAACCACGTTTATCTGGTGGGCGGCCAGCCGGTACTGACGTTCTGGGGCTTTGTCAGCCTGGATAACACCCATAACGCCGACCCGTTTGCCGCTTTGCGTAATACGCTGAAAGCCGAAGAACCGCTGCCGACGCTGTCTCTCGCCGCCGAAAAACCGCGCGTACAGGAACCGGTCATCGAACTGCCTCCGGCACCGCGCGTGATCAAAACTATTGAAGCCCGCGCCGCCGAACAGGAAAACGCAACGCCTGAACCGGTCGCCGCGCCGCACCGTAAAAAATCACCGCTGATCTGGGCATTACCGGTCGCGGCACTGGTCTTCGCCGGTTCTGCTGCCGCCTGGTTGTATACGCGAACGCCTGAACCGAAAGCTGAAACCGCGAAAGCCGAAGCGCCAAAACCGGCGGCTGAACCGGTCGCTATCGCACCGCCACCGGTCGCAACGGAAGTGAAAGCACCGGAACCGGAGGTTGCGAAACCGGCTCCGGCCGCACTGCCGGTGGCTCCGGCGGCGTTGGTTGTTCCTGCGCCTGAACCGGTGGCAGAAGCCGAGAAGAACCCGGTCGTTGCTGAGCCAGCGCCTGCACCGGGTCCGGTCAGCAAAAATTCACTGGTGCTGCCAGCGGACGCCGTAAAAATCGGTTCAACCAAATTCCTCAACGGTAACTGGACGGCCATCGTCGATATTAAAGATCCGGTAACCGGCAAGCCGCCGGTGCTGCGTTATCAGATTAAACAGGGTCAGGGAACGGTGAAAATCACCTACGGCGCGGGCGTGACCTGTCACGCTGAAACAGGCGCGGGCCTGATGCAGTCGGGCAAGCTGGTGATCAACAGCCGCTACAGGGCGAAATGCAGCGACGGTTCCCGTTATCAGATGCCGGAAATCAGCTGTACTCAGGGCGCGACGGGCGCTGCGGTGTGTCAGGGGCGTTACAACGGTGACACGGTTTACCCAATTACCATGAAGCGCGAAGGTAAATAACAGCATGCTGGCAACCATTACAGATTTTAAACAGACCATTTTTAAGCAGGCCGTCACCCTGATCCAGGACAGCGGTATTCAGTTTCTCGACTTCGCGCTCAAACCGGTTTGGGATGATGCACTGCCCGCCAAGTTCGTGCGCAAAAGCGCCAACGGCCCGCTGCTGCGTCTGGATTTCAACCCGCAAAATGGACGCCATTTTTTACCCGGCGTGGACGGCGGCGCACCGGAAGTGGTGCGGCCTGAATTCAGTTTCCCGCTGGAACAGTCGCTCAAATTGCTCGATCAGGTCTGGCTGCCGTTGCCGTTCCTGCGTTTTAATCCTCCGCGCACTTTTATGGCGGGCCCGGATAACTGGGCGCGTGTGCAAATCCGCGCGCTCGATACGCCGGAAGCCGATGGCAGTACGCACCGCGTGGTGGTGGCGTTTGATACCCGCGTGACCGAAGGCGATGAAGAACAGGCGCTGCTGGCTCCGACGCCGGACGACGTGAAAAATGGCATTAACTTTGCGCTGGCGTGGCACAACGAAGAGTTGCCTGAGTTTCTCGACCAGACCTGGGTAGACGGCTGGCTGCGTGAAGTCTTTACCGAGCAGGCGGCACTGCGCGAAGACCGTGAGGCGCGCAATATCAAAGTGGCGCTGCGTGAATTTGAGTATCAGGCTCACTATCTGAACCTGCTGGAAATGCTCGGCAGCCAGCTGAGTATTCCGGAGCTGAAGATCAACGGCGCGACGCTTCAGGAGCCGGCGATCAACGTGGATCTTATCCTCGACGTCGGTAACTCGCACACCTGCGGCATTCTGGTAGAAGACCATGTTGGCGAAACCGACGGCCTGAAACAGACCAGCGAACTGCAACTGCGTGACCTCTCACAGCCGCATTTTCTCTATAACGAGCTGTTTGAGAGCCGTGTGGAATTTGCTCAGGCGCGCTTTGGTAAACCGAACTTTTCCGTTGAAAGCGGCCGTGACGATGCCTTTATCTGGCCGTCAATTCTGCGTGCCGGGCGTGAAGCCAGCCGTCTGGCGCTGCTGCGCGAAGGCACGGAAGGATCGACCGGAATTTCCAGCCCGCGGCGTTATTTGTGGGATGAAGACAGTTACACGCCGGGCTGGCGTTTCAGCCAGGGCGGCCACGGTGCGGTGCAGGAGCCGGTGGCGGCGGCGATGCCGCTGACGTTCCTCATCAATGACGAAGGTCAGCCGCTGTCTGACCTGCCGCCGGAAGATCGTCTGCCGGTGTTTTCTGCTCATTACAGCCGCAGCTCAGTGATGACGCTGATGCTGTCCGAACTGCTGGCGCAGGCGATGATGCAAATCAACAGTCCGGCGCAGCGCATCCGCATGCTGCGCTCGTCCGCGCCCCGCCAGATCCGCAATATTATTCTGACGCTGCCGTCGGCGATGCCGAAACCTGAGCGCGAAATTTTCCGCCGCAGAATGCAGGAAGCGATTGGTCTTGTCTGGAAATCTATGGGCTGGCATCCGTCGGATGACGGTTTTAAAAACCAGACTGATAAAGCCAAAAGCCGCATGCCGGTGCCCGATGTGCAGATGGAGTGGGACGAAGCGACCTGCGGCCAGATGGTGTATCTGTACAACGAAACGCAGGTGAACTTCGGCGGTCATACCGGCGAATTCTTTGCCAGCATGGCGCGTCCGGATCGGGAACTGGCCGACGATGAACCGGTGGGTAAAACCCTGCGCATCGCGTCGATTGATATTGGCGGCGGCACCACCGATCTGGCGATTACCCAATACTGGCTCGACGACGGTATGGGAAATAACGTCAAAATCACCCCGCGCCTGCTGTTCCGCGAAGGGTTTAAAGTGGCGGGCGACGATATTCTGCTCGATGTGATCCAGCTTTATATTTTACCTGCGCTGCACGCCGCGCTGAAGAACGCCGGGCTGGCGAATCCGGACAGCCTGATGACGCGCCTGTTTGGCAGTGAAGGCCGTATGGACGGGCACGCGACGCTGCGTCAGCAAAGTACGCTGCAAATTTTCATCCCGCTGGCTCACGCCGTGCTGGAAGTTTACGAACGTTTTGATCCGCTGGACACACACGCGGAAATCGATGCGCCGTTTGGCGAACTGCTGGGGCAACATCCGACGCAAAAAGTGCTGGATTATCTGCACAGCGAAATTCAGCGCGTGCTGCCTGCCGGTTCCGCCGTTTTCGATATTTTGCAGGCTCCGCTGGTGCTCAAACTCAGCAAACTGCACAACGAATTTTTATCTAACCGCATGAGCATCACGCAGAATCTGCGTTCGCTCTGTGAAGTGGTGTCGCTGCACGATTGCGACGTGCTGTTGCTGACCGGCCGCCCTTCGCGTTTCCCCGGTATTCAGGCGCTGTTCCGCCATCTCCAGCCGTTACCGATTAACCGCATGCTTTCGCTGGACGGTTATCACACCAGCGGCTGGTATCCGTTTAACAAACAGGGGCGCATCGATAACCCGAAATCGACGGCGGCGGTAGGCGCGATGCTGTGCCTGCTGGCGCTGGATTTACGGCTGCCAGGCTTCTATTTCAAGGCCGGTGATTTCCAGCCGTATTCCACGGTGCGTTATCTCGGCATGCTCGACGGTAATCAGGTTCTGACCGACGACAATGTTTGCTACAGCGATATCGATCTGGATGCGCATGATTACAAGCTCGACAGCGCCGCCAGTTTCCGTATCCGTGGCGCGATTTGTCTCGGTTTCCGTCAGCTGGAAAATGACCGCTGGCCTGCGTCCCCGCTGTATACCTTGTCGATTGCGGAGCCGGAGCTGGCGCGTAAAGTGGCTGGCGACAGCGTGCTGCGCGTAAAACTGGCCGTTAAAAAAGGCGAAGATCACCCGACACCGGAATTTTTCGACATCGCCAGCGCGGTGCTGGATAACGGCACCAAAGTGCCGTCTCATCATCTGCGGCTCAGGCTGAACACACTGGGTGAAAGCCATTACTGGATCGACAGTGGGAGCGTATTCGTCTCATGACAACAAGTATGACAGTTTCAACACCGGCACCGGCGCTGACCACCAACGAATTACAGCGTCAGTTCGCGGCCGCTGCCGCGACAATGGGCGACGCGCTGGAGTGGGTGGACGCCACCCGTGAACAGGCACCGCGTCTGGATCTGGAAGCCGACCGTTTGCGTCTGCAACTCAAACGTTGCCGCGATAAAGCACAGCGTCTGGCGCTGGCGTGCGAACTGCCCCCGGCGCTGGGTTTCTACGGGCATTCTCAGGCCGGGAAATCCTATCTGATTTGCTCTCTGGCGGCCGGGAACTATGGCCGTCTTGAAACCCGCCTCGGCGGCGTGACCCTTGATTATCTGACGCAGATTAATCCCGGCAACCGCGCCGCCCGTCTGGCGACCCGCTTTACGCGTCAGGTGGATGTGAGAGACCGCGCTTTTCCGGTGCGCATGTTGCTGCTCAGCGAAGCCGATCTGGCACGCATCGTTGCCCGCGCGTTTGAGCCGGATGCCAGCTATCACGTTCCCGATACGCAGCAGATCACCGAGCATCTCAATAAGCTGATGATGCACCGCCAGCCGGAGCCGGTTGAAGGCTTTACCAGCGAGCAGATGATGGGGTTATGGGATTCGATGATCCGTCTCGACGCCCGCCGTTTCCGCCATCTCAACGCGCATTACTGGCCGGTGGCCGTGAAGCTTGCGCCATATCTGAACGTTGACGATCGCGCCCGCCTGTTCTCTTTGCTGTGGGGCAATACGCCTGCATTAACCGCAGCTTACCGTCATTACGCCCATACGCTGCAACATCTTGGTAATGCGCAAAGTCTGCTGGCGCCGCTGAGCATTCTGGTGGATGACGCGATGCAGCCTGCGGACGGGATCTTCAGCCCGTCGCCGACCTGGGATATTCAGGTGCCGGTCTGCCCGCAGTTTGGTGAAGAAACCGGTTCACAGGTGACGTTGTCACTGGCTGAACTGACGCTGCTGGCGTCCGAAGTGCAAATTCCGCTGCTTTCGCCGCCTCGCGAAGTGCTGTTCGAACAGACTGACCTGCTGGATTTACCGGCGCAGAGCGCTCTGGCAGAAGACGGCACGGACGACGAAAAAGACGCCCTGTTCCGCGCCAAAATGGCCTATCTGCCCGAGCGTTATACCGACCGCCACGAAATGAATATGCTGATGGTGTGTACCGCCGCGGATAAACGTGATGACGTGGTTGCCGTTGGTCGCACGCTGGAATACTGGGTCAAAGAAATGCAGGGCGAAAACACGCAGGTTCGCGGCCGCCGCAAGCCGGGGCTGGTCTGGGTGCTGACGCCGTTTGACCGCCGCATGACTGAATCGGTGCATTTCGATGAGGCCGTGCAGCGTCACGTCGGTAATCCGGGCGATGCCTGGGGCGCATTGCTGGCGATGGACGAACGCGGCCTGCAACGTATGGCCGATTATCTGGTCGCGGAAATTCGCCCGGAAATCCGGCTGAACCGTCTCGAAGAACTGCGTGACGAACTTTACCGCGAGCTGGCGGATAACCTGCTGGGCCGCTGGTTCCAGAAAGGCGAAGTGGCTGACCCGGCGAAAAAGCAGCATACCGTTCAGACCGTGATTAAAGCCTTGCAGACGCGTACCGGCGTCCACGGCGAATTGCTGGAAAAACTGCTGCCCGGCCGCGATGAGCTGCACCGGATTTATCACGAGATTTCAGGGCAGGACGCCGGAACCGACCCGCAGGATCAGACTGCTGCCGAAAGCTTTGGTATCGGCATCGACATTGATTTGTTTGCCGAGCAACAGGATGTGCAGCCGTGGCAGGAAAAACAGGATGACGGCGCGGCGTTTGCGCGTCAGGTGCAGCGTTACTGGATAAACCATCTGCGCGGTTTGCCGGAAAACGAACCGCTGATCGCCCTTCTTGGCGTGGCAAAACCGACAGTGGAACTGCTGATGGAAGAGCTGATCACCGCCAGTTTCCGGCTGAATATGGGCGAGGCGCTGGTGAGATCACTGGGCGGAACCTTGCCCGCCGGTGCGCGTGAACATGAACATCACGCCGACCGGCAGGTTTCCCGCGCGCTGACCGTGCTCGGTGATTTTGTCGCGTGGCTTGGTTATGAAAAACTCAGCGAAGCCGAACGCCCGGAAAGCCGCATCAATAAGGGCAATAAGATTTTCGCCAAGCCGCAGAAAAACGTCGCCAGCTGGAAATCCTCCCGCAGGCTGACCAGACTCTCCGCGACGCCGACCAATTCGACCGCGTTTTACATTTACGACTGGCTGGTCGGATTGCAGGAAAGCATCATGCGTAACGCCGGTTACGCCGCGGGCGGTGAAATTCCTGCGCAACAGCGCGAACACTTAGAACGTCTGCTCGGAAAATTAGCCGTTCCGGCCTGAAAATAACCCGTCACAGGGGCAAAACGCCTCTGTGACGCGGGTTTGCAGTGAGATCTAAATCACAAAATTCAGTGGGTTAGCGCGACATCAAAACCGCTTACCGCCTCCAGTAACCGCTTATCTCCCCATACAACCGCTTAACCACTCTTTCCCCCGTTTTGCGGTGAAATTCGCCATCCTGTGTCTGGCAAAAAAATAGTGCCCTTCTCTTATAAAAAGCTCCTCTCATAATCGGTGAGGGGCATTCGTTGGCTATTCTGACAACCAGGTTTCATATGAATACAAAATCAATATTCAAGCATATACCCTGGATGATTCTGGGAATCATCGGTGCTTGCTGTCTGGCAGTGGTTGCCTTACGGCGAGGTGAACATATCAGTGCGCTGTGGATTGTGGTGGCATCGGTTTCGGTCTATCTGGTGGCCTACCGGTATTACAGCCTCTACATCGCGCAAAAAGTGATGAAGCTCGACCCGACGCGTTCAACGCCCGCCGTGCTCAATAACGACGGGCTGAACTACGTGCCGACGCACCGCAACGTGCTGTTCGGTCACCACTTTGCGGCCATTGCGGGCGCAGGCCCGCTGGTCGGGCCGGTGCTGGCGGCGCAAATGGGCTATCTGCCCGGCGTGCTGTGGCTGCTGGCGGGTGTGGTGCTGGCCGGTGCGGTACAGGATTTCATGGTGCTGTTTATCTCCTCGCGCCGTAACGGGGCGTCGCTCGGTGAAATGATCAAAGAGGAAATGGGGCCGGTGCCGGGCACCATCGCCCTGTTCGGCTGTTTCCTGATCATGATTATCATTCTGGCGGTGCTGGCGCTGATTGTGGTGAAAGCGCTGGCAGAAAGCCCGTGGGGCGTGTTTACGGTCTGTTCAACGGTGCCTATCGCGCTGTTTATGGGCATTTACATGCGCTTTATCCGGCCAGGTCGTGTGGGTGAAATCTCAGTGATTGGCGTGATTTTGCTGATTGCCTCCATCTGGTTTGGCGGCGTGATTGCCCATGACCCGTACTGGGGCCCGGCGCTGACGTTTAAAGACACCACTATCACCTTTACCCTGATTGGCTATGCGTTTATTTCCGCGCTGCTGCCGGTCTGGCTGATTCTGGCACCGCGCGATTATCTGGCGACGTTCCTGAAAATTGGCGTGATTGTCGGGCTGGCGATCGGGATTGTGATCCTGAATCCGGAACTGAAAATGCCTGCGATTACGCAGTACATTGACGGCACCGGTCCGCTGTGGAAAGGCGCACTGTTCCCGTTCCTGTTTATCACCATTGCCTGTGGCGCGGTATCCGGTTTCCATGCGCTGATCGCTTCCGGCACCACACCTAAACTGCTGGCCTGTGAGACTGACGCGCGCTTTATCGGTTATGGCGCAATGCTGATGGAATCCTTCGTGGCCGTGATGGCGCTGGTTGCGGCCTCCATCATCGAACCGGGTTTGTATTTTGCGATGAACACCCCGCCAGCCGGTCTGGGCATTGTGATGCCAAACCTGCATGAGCTGGGCGGCGATAATGCGCCGATGATCCTCGCACAACTGAAAGACGTGACGGCGCACGCGGCGGCTACGGTGAGCTCATGGGGCTTTGTGATCACCCCGGAACAAATTCTGCAAACCGCGAAAGACATCGGCGAACCTTCCGTGCTGAACCGCGCGGGTGGCGCACCGACGCTGGCGGTGGGTATCGCGCACGTCTTCAACAAGATTGTGCCGTTTGCCGATATGGGCTTCTGGTATCACTTCGGGATCCTGTTCGAAGCGCTGTTTATCCTGACCGCGCTGGACGCCGGGACGCGTTCCGGACGCTTCATGTTGCAGGATTTGCTCGGCAACTTTATTCCGTTCCTGAAGAAAACTGATTCACTGGTGGCCGGGATTGTGGGTACTGCCGGTTGCGTGGGCCTGTGGGGGTATCTGTTGTATCAGGGCGTGGTCGATCCGCTGGGCGGCGTAAAAAGCCTGTGGCCGCTGTTCGGGATCTCCAACCAGATGCTGGCCGCCGTCGCGCTGGTGCTGGCGACCGTCGTGCTGATCAAAATGAAACGCACAAAATACATCTGGGTCACCGTGTTGCCTGCGGTCTGGCTGCTGATCTGTACCACCTGGGCGCTGGGCCTGAAACTGTTCAGCACCAATCCGCAGATGGAAGGCTTCTTCTTCATGGCCAGCCAGTATAAAGCCCGCATCGCCGCTGGCGGCGCGGACCTGACGGAACAGCAAATCAGCAACATGAACCATATTGTGATCAACAACTACACCAACGCCGGGCTTAGTATTCTGTTCCTGATTGTGGTGTACAGTATAATTTTCTACGGCTTCAAGGCGTGGTTGCAGGCGCGTAAAACCGACCAGCGTACCGATAAAGAAACGCCGTATGTGCCGGTGCCGGAGGAAGGTATCAAACTCTCCAGCCACTGATAATGTTGTGTTACGGCCCCGCACCCGCGGGGCTTTCCCGCATATAGCATGGCGGCCAATACCCTCAAAGGAGCGGCTTGTGTTCGATAATTTAGGCGCGGCGAAGAAGTACCTCGGTCAGGCGGCGCGCATGCTGGTGGGGATCCCCGATTACGATACCTACGTGCTGCACATGCAGACTAATCATCCGGACAAACCGATGATGACTTACAAAGAATTTTTCCGCGAACGCCAGCAGGCCCGCTACGGCGGCGACGGCAAAGGCGGGATGCGCTGTTGTTAACAGGAATGACGTTATGACACCCATTGCGGTCACGGTTTTAACCGGTTTTCTCGGCGCAGGCAAAACCACCCTGCTGCGCCAGATGCTGCATCAGCAGCACGATTACAAAATTGCGGTCATTGAAAATGAGTTTGGCGAAGTGGCGATCGACAGCCAGCTGATTGGCGATCGCGCGACGCGGATCACCACGCTGACCAACGGATGCATCTGTTGCAGCCGTTCGAACGAACTGGAAGACGCGTTGCTGGATTTGCTCGACGGTCTGGATAAAGGCGACGTGCAGTTTGACCGGCTGGTGATTGAATGCACCGGCATGGCGGATCCGGGGCCGATTTTGCAGGCGTTTTTCGCCCATGAAATTATCTGTGAACGCTATCTGCTCGACGGCGTGATCACGCTGGTGGACGCGGTTCACGCGCAGCAACAGCTGGATCAGTTCCCGCTGGCGCAGTCACAGATTGGTTATGCTGACCGGATTTTACTGACGAAAACCGATGTGGCCGGTGACAGCGGTGAGCTGATGGCGCGTTTACAGCGGATTAATGCCCGTGCGCCGGTGTACCCGGTGGTGAACGGCGATATCGATCTGGCGCTGTTGTTCGACACGCGTGGTTTTATGCTGGAAGAAAACGTGGTGGTTTCAAAGCCGGTTTTCCGCCGCGTTGTGGCACAGCAGGAAAATACGATTTCCTCCATCGTGGTGGAGCTGGATTATCCGGTGGCGTTGCAGGCGGTCTCCGGCGTGATGGAAGGTTTGCTTTCCGGTTTTGCGGACAGCCTTCTGCGCTACAAAGGTATGTTGTGGATTGAAGATCAGCCGTGCCGCCTGCTGTTTCAGGGCGTTCAGCGGCTGTACAGCGCCGACTGGGATCGCCCGTGGGAACCGCAAGAAACGCCGGTCAGCCAGCTGGTGTTTATCGGCGTGGCGTTACCGGAAACCGAAATTCGTGAGGCATTTGACGGGCTGAAACCCGCCTGAACCGCCTTGCCGCCAGCCCTGGCACTTAAAGCCCGACGGCTTCTTTCAGTGATTTGAGATAGCGGCGGCTGACCGGCACGGTCTGGCCGTCGCGCAATAACAGCTCCGCCTGATTGTTATCTTCCAGGCGGATCTCTTTCAGATAATCCATATTCACCAGATATTGCCGGTGACAACGTAACAACGGCGTGCGGCTTTCCAGCGTACGCAGCGTCAGTTCCGTAAACCCTTCCTTGCCGTCCTGGCTGGTCACGTAAACCCCGCTCATCCGGCTGCTGACAAACGCCACCTCTTCCATCTGTAACAGCCAGATCCGGCTGTGGCCGCTGCACGGAATGAATTTCAGCGACTGCTGGCTTTCCGGCAGTTGCGAGATTTCCTGCACCTGACGTTCCTGCCGCAACCGTGCCAGCGTTTTTTGTAAACGCAGCGGTTCAATGGGTTTCAGCAGGTAATCAAACGCACATTCTTCGAATGCCTGCACCGCGTATTCGTCAAACGCGGTGAGAAAAACAATGTGCGGACGATGCCGGTGATCGAGCATTCCGGCCATTTCCAGCCCGCTGATGCGCGGCATCTGAATGTCCAGAAACAGGACGTCCGGACGCAGTTTATGCACCGCGCCGATGGCTTCAATGGCGTTGGCGCATTCGCCGATAATTTCGATGTCGCCTTCGTTCTCAAGCAAGAGCCGCAGGTTTTCGCATGCCAGCGGTTCATCATCAACAATCATCACTCTTAACATGCGGGTTCCTCGATCGGCAGGCGCAACGTGACGCGGGTGAAAAGATCCGGTTCGCAGCTGACGGCGATCCCGTAGTCATCGCCAAAACGGGCGCGCAGGCGTTTATCCACCAGACTCATACCCAGCCCGTTGCTTTCGGTGCGCGGCTGATACAAACCGGCGTTGTCCTCGACCTCAACGACGACGTTTTGCCCGTCACGGCGGGCGCGGATAGTAATCACGCCGTTGCCGAGCAGCTGAGAGGTGCCGTGTTTAATGGCGTTTTCCACAATGGGTTGCAGGGTAAATGCAGGCAGATTCTGCGCCGAGAGCTGGTCCGGCACCTGAAGTTCGACGTTAAGCCGCGAGGGAAAGCGCGCCAGTTCGATTTGCAGATAGGCATTCACGTGCTCAATTTCGTTGGCCAGCGTGACGATTTCTGAAGGACGTTTGAGGTTTTTGCGAAAGAACGTCGAGAGATATTGCACCAGTTGCCCGGCTTTATCGCTGTCGTTGCGGATCACCGCCATCAGCGTGTTGAGCGCGTTAAACAGGAAATGCGGATTCACCTGCGCGTGCAGCAGTTTGATTTCCGACTGTGCGAGCAGCGCTTTCTGTTGCTCGTATTTTCCCGCCAGAATTTGCGCCGACAACAGCTGCGCAATGCCTTCGCCCAGCGTGCGGTTGATCGAACTGAACAGGCGGTTGCGCGCTTCATACAATTTGATGGTGCCGATCACCCGCTGATTTTCCCCCCGCAGCGGGATCACCAGTGTCGAACCCAGTTTGCAGTTCGGGTGCAGCGAGCAGCGGTAAGGCAGTTCATTGCCGTCGGCGTACACCACTTCGTCCTTTTCAATCGCCCGCCAGGTATAGGCGGAAGATATCGGTTTGCCGGGCAAATGGTGGTCATCGCCCACGCCGGTAAAGGCCAGCAGTTTTTCGCAATCGGTAATGGCGACGGCGCTGATATCCAGTTCCTGATGCAGAACCTGCGCCACTTTCATGCTGTTTTCTTCGTTGAACCCCTGCCGCAATATCCCTTCCGTCGAAGCCGCAACCCTCAGTGCAGTGGCGGAAAACGCTGACGTGTATTTTTCAAACATCGCGCGCTTATCCAGCAGGATGCGCATAAACATCGCCGCGCCCAGCGTGTTAGTCACCATCATCGGCGCGGCAATATTACTGACCAGATGCAGCGCGTCATGAAACGGCCGCGCAATCAGCAGGATGATCAGCATCTGCACCGTTTCAGCCACGAACGTAATTACGCCTGCGGTCAGCGGATTGAACAGCATATCGGTGCGTCCGCGGCGGATCAGAATGCTGTGCAGCAAACCGCCGAGCAGCCCTTCGGTAATGGTGGAAACCATGCAGCTGAGCGCCGTCATTCCGCCCATCGAATAACGGTGTAAACCCCCGGTCAGCCCGACCAGTCCGCCGACTACAGGGCCGCCCAGCAGGCCGCCCATTACCGCGCCAATCGCACGGGTGTTGGCAATGGAATCTTCAATGTGCAGGCCGAAATAGGTGCCCATAATGCAGAATACGGAGAAGGTGATGTAGCAAAGCAGCTTGTGAGGCAGCCGGACGGTGACCTGCATCAGCGGGATAAAAAGGCGGGTTTTACTCATCAGCCAGGCGATAACCAGAAACACACACATCTGCTGTAAAAGCAGTAAAACTAAATTGAACTCGTACATGCCCGACATCCGCAATCAGTGAAGCGCACACGATAGCGCGTTCAGCGAAACGTTTCTTTGGCACGCGCCAGAAAAACGAAATCGATTTATTAATTTTTTGTATGTGTGGCTTGCGTCAGTCCTCAGCATCTAATGTGCAAGTTGGCCGGAATCAAAACGTTAGTCTACTTTGTCTACTGTAAGGCAGGTTCATTCATCGCTCTGAACCCCTGTTCAGAGCCCGAGACGGAGTTCGTTATGACTGATATATCTAAGGTTTTAGGTAAAGAAGCCGATTCCCTGTTGCAACATCGTTGTTCCACCATTACTGCTGAGCAGCTTAATCTTCCGGGGGCTGATTTTGTCGATCGCGTCATGATTGATAATAACCGCTCGCCGCGCGTGCTGGCTGCGATGCAAAATTTGTATAACACCGGTCGTCTGTCGGGAACCGGTTATCTGTCGATTCTGCCTGTCGATCAGGGCGTCGAGCATTCCGCAGGCGCATCATTTGCGGCCAACCCGCTCTATTTTGACCCAAAGAATATTGTCGAACTGGCACTGGAAGCCGGTTGCAACTGTGTGGCCTCAACTTACGGCGTGCTGGCTTCCGTGTCCCGCCGCTATGCCCACAAAATCCCGTTCCTGGTCAAACTGAACCACAATGAAACGCTCAGTTATCCGACCCAGTACGATCAGACGCTCTACGCCAGCGTAGATCAGGCGTTTGATCTGGGCGCGCAGGCCGTCGGCGCAACCATTTATTTCGGTTCAGAACAATCCCGTCGTCAGATTGAGGAGATCTCCGCCGCGTTCGAGCGGGCGCATGAGCTGGGCATGGTCACGGTGTTGTGGGCGTATCTGCGCAATCCGGCATTTGTAAAAGACGGCGTGGATTATCACTCCAGCGCGGATTTGACCGGTCAGGCAAACCACCTTGCGGCCACCATTGGCGCAGATATCGTGAAGCAAAAGATGGCCGAAAATAACGGCGGCTACAACGCCGTGAAGTTTGGTTATACCGACGCACGCGTCTATTCCAAACTCACCACCGATCACCCTATCGATCTGGTGCGTTATCAGCTGGCGAACTGCTACATGGGGCGTGCCGGTTTGATTAACTCCGGCGGTGCGGCAGGCGAAAATGACATTCAGGAATCGGTGCGTACAGCGGTCATTAATAAACGTGCGGGCGGCATGGGGCTGATTCTGGGGCGTAAAGCTTTCAAGAAATCCATGCAAGAGGGCGTGGCGTTGATCAATGCGGTGCAGGATGTGTATCTGGATAAGAAAGTGACCATCGCGTAAGTCAGTCTACTAATTCCCTTAAGTATTCTGTAAATTTGGCCGATAGAGACGTTTCGCCGTCAGACACTTCTTTCGGCCATTCTCAGTTTATTTTCGGGAGTAATACGGATGTTGATAGGGATAGATTTAGGCACGTCAAACAGTGCTGTTTCCATCTGGCAGGACGGTCAGGCCGTTCTGATACCGAATGCCTACGGGCACAATCTCACGCCTTCGGTTATCGGGCTCGATGATAACGGGCACATTCTTGTCGGCGCACCCGCTCACGCCCGCCTGTTTACTCACCCCGGTTTAACCCTCTCCAGTTTTAAACGCTTCATGGGCACCGACCATAATTTCCGGCTCGGACATCAGTCTTTTCGTGCAGAAGAGCTTTCCGCCCTGCTGTTGCGCAGCCTGAAAGCCGACGCCGAGCAGCATTGCGGGTGTAAAGTCGAACGCGCCATCATTACCGTTCCCGCCTATTTCAATGACATTCAGCGTAAAGCCGTAAAAACTGCCGGTGAGCTGGCGGGTTTGCACGTTGAGCGCTTGCTGAACGAACCGACCGCCGCATCGCTGGCTTACGGGCTGGCGAATCAGCAGGAGCAGAAGTTTCTGGTGTTCGATCTGGGCGGCGGCACTTTTGATGTCTCGATCATCGATATGTTCGAAGGCGTCATAGAAGTGCGTGCCAGCAGCGGCGATGTGTTTCTCGGCGGCGATGATTTTACGCGCAGCCTGGTCAGCTGGATGCTGGCGCAATTTCCGCAACTCGATCAGGATGACACCGGTTTACACGGCCGGCTCGTCACATTAGCGGAGCGGGCCAAGCGCCAGCTGACGACGCAGGACAGTACGCCCGTCAGTTATCAGCATGAAGGCGAAACGCTGAACTGGACGATCACGACGGAGATCTTGGCGCAGTGTTGTGAAAGTGCGCTGGAACGGATGAAAAAGCCGGTGATACAGGCGCTGCGTGATGCGAAGTTTTCCGCCGATCAGGTGGACCACATTGTGCTGGTGGGCGGCGCGACGCGGATGCCACTGGTGCGTCAGGCTGTCGCGCGTTTGTTTGGCCGTTTCCCGCGCTGCGATCTACAGCCCGATGAAGCGGTTGCGCTGGGGGCGGGAATTCAGGCCGGGCTGGCGATGCAGGATCAGGCACTTGACGATATAGTGCTGACTGACGTGATGCCCTTCACGCTCGGTATTGAGATTGCGCGACGTAAAGGCGAAGGCTATGAGACGGGGCATTTTATGCCGCTGATCGAACGCAATAGCTTTGTGCCGGTGAGCCGTGTTGAATCCGTCCGCACAACGACCGACCAGCAAAAAATGCTCGAATTTTCGATTTACCAGGGCGAAGGCCGCCGCGTTTCCGACAATATTTTGCTCGGTTCATTATCGCTGGATATCCCGCCACGCCCTGCCGGTGAAATCACCGCCGACGTGCGTTTTACCTATACGCTCGACGGTATTCTGGAAGTGGAATGCAAAATCGATCATAGCGGTGAGATGCAAAAACTGGTGATCGAAAAATCCCCCGGCTCGCTCACGCCTGAACAAATTTCCGCCAGCCTGATGAAACTGGAAAACATCAAACAGCACCCGCGTGAGCAACTGGTTAACCGCCAGCTGATCGCCGAAGCCAATGCGTTTTACGAACAAAGTCTGGGTGAGCAACGTCAATATATCGCCGATCATCTTTACCGTTTCGAAAGCGTGCTGGACACGCAGGATGCCCGGCAAATCGCTGAAGCACGCAAGGAAATCGAGGGACTGATCGCGTATCTTCGCAAGGAATGGGAGTAAACGGATGAGCATCTGGTCAGTCTTAGACATCGAACCTACCGACGATCTGAGCATTATCAAGCGCGCTTACGCCCGTAAACTGAAAACAACGCGGCCAGATCAGGATCCGGAAGGCTATCAGCGGCTGAGGGAGGCGTTCGAGCAGGCGAAAACTATTCCAAATGTACGCAGTTTAAATGCTGCACAAGATCGTGCTTTTACAGAGTTGTCGAAGCCTGAATACAGTGCGCCGGTTTCGCAACAGCAGATCCTCAATCAGGTTTATGAAATTGTGACTTTGCTGCTTGCCGATGCCACCGCCGGTTTTGAAAGGCTGTACACCTGTTTGTCTGAAGGTCCTCTGGAAAATATTCACGCCCGTGAGATGTTCAACCATTTTCTGGCAGAGGAATTGGGTAAACGTGAAGGTGTTACCCGTTCAGTGCTGATCAACGTGGCCGCCATGATGGGATGGAAAATCGAAAATTTCAGACCTGAAGGGATTTCCGTGGATCAGTTATGGGCGATTTACACGCAGACTGAAAACACAGAGGCTTCACAATACTGGGATTCCCTCGTAAATGAATCTGAGAAGTCCATGCAGGAACATGAACGATTTCAGTTGCTGAGCGTTGAGGGCAAAAAACTGCCTTTCATGGCGAGGTTAATTCCGGGTTATGTCGGCCTGCTACGTAAGACCGTAGAAGAAATCAGCACGTACCATCCTGTATTGCTGGAGCGGGTTAATCCGCAGTTGCTCAAAACGTTATCCGGGCTACGTTTAGCTTTGGACTGGAGTACAGCTTTTTTTATCGTGTTCTGGGGAATGGTGATCGCTATTGGAATTCGCCATGACGAACATCCGCTGCGCGATGTGTCGATTATTATTTCCGTTCTACTTATCTGTACGTGGGGCAAAAGCGAGCTAAAGCGTAATTTCAGACATTCGCAAAACGTTGTGGCGATATTCGAAACTCTGCTTTCGCTGCTCATCTTTGCCGTGTTTGCAAAAATCTTCAGCGGCTTGTACGGGCAACTGCATTTCATGTACGACGACCCGGGACGTGGTCCGGCACTTTTTGGCATGCTTGCCGCTTTCGTACTTTTCCTCATATGGGCAATTTGTCCGCGATACTGGCGCTGGTACAACCTTATCAGCAATAGCCTGACCGCATTTGTCACATTTCCATGGCAGCAGGCAAAAAAATCTGGCGTGATATGGCGCATCGTCATTTGTGCTTTGATGTTATTCCTTTATTCGTGGCTAGTGACCTGGGCGGTGGCATGAACAACCCATACATCTGGTCAGTCTTAGACATCGAACCTACTGACGATCTGAGCGTTATCAAGCGCGCTTACGCCCGTAAACTGAAAACAACGCGGCCAGATCAGGATCCGGAAGGCTATCAGCGGCTGAGGGAGGCGTTCGAGCAGGCGAAAGCTTATGCGGAACGCCCTTCGCAGAGTGACGTTGTCACGGAAACTCTGAATGAATCCCCCTCTTTCGCTTTACGGATGCCGGTTCACATCGAGCCTTTAAAAGAGCTCGCGCCGGATATCGATGATGCGCTGGAACAGGAATTAGAGGCGTTAAGGCCGGTGACTGCAATCATCGATCTCATGATGGAAGATGAAACCGAAGGCCTGAACCTGCTCAAGTCCGTGCTATCCGGTGAGCTTTTGCAAAATCTGCGTCTGCGGGAAGTCTTCAGTCAGGAACTGGCCGCGCAGCTGAGTGAGCGCGAAGGTTTGTATTCGGCGCTGCTTATTCGCGTTTCAGAGATCATGGGCTGGGATATTGACCATTATCAGCCGGGTGGTATACCCGCGCATCGTCTGGCCGCGCTTTATCGTCAGATTGAAAATACGGGCGCGAAGTATTACCTGGCTCAGTTGCAAAATAAATATCAGAAATCCGCACTGGATCGGCAGCGGTTGAGGTTGCTTACCGTCGAAGGCGCTACGCTTGCGTGGTGGGCAAGGTGGATGCCTGATTTTCTGAAGCCGCTGTATGATGAACTCAGTTATATCAGGATGAATTTCCCTTCACTGTTGCCGAAAATAAACTCTCAACTGGTGAAAGCGCTCGATGAATCACGAACAGCCATGAGCTGGGGCGCGGTGTTTCTGACTGGTTTCTGGCTTTTACTGACATTGCTTGCGACACGCGAAGACCCTGACAAGTGGCGTGACCGGATCCTGTTGATCGCGATTATCGGCGTTTATACGCAGGGCTACAGTTTTCTGGAAAGAGTTCTGCGTTACCGGCCCTGGTGGCTGAAGGTTGCGGAAGGCGGACTTTCGCTGCTCGCCCTTCTGATTTTAGTGAAAATGCTGTTGGGCTTTTTCGACGCTTTCAAACCAGAATCTGGCCATCTTCAAATGCTGATAACCAATTACGGCGTAATGAGTGTTGTCGGTTTCTGTGTGCTCTGGATGATGGCGCCGAAGGCCTGGAAATGGTACCAGGTTCCTCTTAACGCCATGATTATTCTGGTGGTGTTCCCGTGGCAGCTGATGAAAAAATCTGAAGGGATTGTGGGCATTGTGTCATTTGTTTTGTTGCTGGCGATGTATGCCTTTTTGATTGCTTTGGGGATCCGCTGAAAAAATAACAGGCTGGCCTCTCCGCCAGCCTGACTTTTCACTCCGCCAGAACCCAGACGCTGACGCTGCCTGCTTCACAGAAGAACTGCGCCGCGCCATTTTCATCGGTTTCAATGATGTCTTCGCGGTGTTCCAGTAAATCGCGCCATTTCTTATGCGCGAAACCGTCGCCCAGTTCGATGGTCTTTTCTCCGCCTTCCCCGTTTGACATCACCACCACGCAGCCCGGATGCTCTTCGGTTCCGCTGCGGCTGAATGCAATACAGTTAGGGTGATCGAGATAATCGGTCTGAACGCCCCACGCGTATGTCTGGCGTGCTTTGATCAGCGTTTCCAGTTGCGGGATCGCAGGCAGTTCGATGGTGTAATTATTGCCGTCATCCCCTTCATCTTCGTAACTTGCGCCAATCAAATCCGGGTAAAACACAATTGGCACGCCCTGCTCACGCAGAAGGATTAACGCATAAGCCAGCGGTTTGAACCACGGCTCAACCGGCGCTTCCAGCGACTGTAGCGGCTGCGTGTCGTGGTTGGCGACCAGCGTGACCGCGTGTGACGCGTCGGCGGCGACCAGCGTGTTGTCAAAAATGGTGGTCAGATCGAAATCCGCGCCCTGCTTTGAGGCATGATGGAAGTTCAGCTGCAACGGCGCATCGAACAGCATCGTTTTGCCTTCCACCTGATGGATGTAATTTTGCAGTGTGGGCACATCGAACGACCAGTATTCTGCCACCAGATACATCGGCTGTTCGGATTCAGCCTGAATATGGTCAATCCATTCTTTATAGAACCAGGCCGGAATATGCTTGACCGCGTCCAGCCTGAACCCCGTGCAGCCGGTTTGTTCCATGATCCAGCGGCCCCAGTATTTGAGCTCTTCGCTGACCGCATTATTACGGAAATCAACGTTGGCGCCCATCAGGTAATCGTAATTCCCAAACTCGTCGTCGACCTGATCGTTCCAGCCGCCACCGGTGTAATCGTTGATGATTTTGAAAATGCCGTTTTCATCCGGGTTTTCAATGTGATCGACGCCACTGAAGCAGTGGAAATCCCAGACAAACTTGGAGTACTGCCCGTTTCGGGCGGCAAAGATGAATCGCGTCCAGGCATCGGCTTCGATGATGTCGTCGCTGATATCTTCACGGTCATCCATATTGACGCGGTTAACCTGCACGCGCTCTTTTTCGTCTGCGCCCATTTTATGGTTGAGCACTACATCGAGAATGACGCCAAGCTGATGGTGTTTCAGCGCCTGAACAGCAGCCAGAAATCCCTCTTTGTCGCCGTACTTGGTGGCGCGTGAGCCTTTCTGGTCAAACTCGCCCAAATCGAATAAGTCGTAAGTGTCATAACCCACTGAGTATCCGCCGGAACCGCCTTTATATGCCGGGGGAAGCCAGGCTGCTGTGATCCCGATTTCGGCCAGCCACGCGGCTTTTTCTGCAACCTCAGGCCACAATTTTCCGCCATCCGGGTAATACCAGTGGAAGAACTGAAACAACGTAGGATTCTGCATACAGGATTTCCATTAAGATGACCGGGAAATGAAGTATGGAGCAGGAATAGAGAACTGCGAGGTAAAGGACAAAAAAAAGCCGGTCAGGAGGTGACCGGCTTGTGTTTTGCATCAGCGCTGAATCAGTTGATTTCAGGGTGCTGCGCGATCAGGTTCTTTCTTTTTGCTTCGAGTTCAGCAATCTGCGCATCAATATCTTCAATTTTATGTTCGATATTGTCGTGATGCTCCTGAAGGATTTCACGGGCTTCTGCGCGGTCAGACGCGGCTGGCGTCGCGCCTTTCAGCGGACGGTTCGCGGTTTCTTTCATGAAGATACCGGTCACCAGGCCAATGACGGAAATGACCATCAGATAGTACGCAGGCATGTACAGGTTGTTGGTCGCTTCCACCAGCCACGCCACGATGGTTGGTGTCAGGCCGGCAATCAGCACGGAGACGTTAAACGCAATGGCCAGCGCGCTGTAACGGATGTGCGTCGGGAACATCGCCGGTAAGGTGGACGCCATCACGCCGATGAAGCAGTTCAGCAGCACAGCCAGAATCAGTAACCCGAGGAAAATCAGGCCGATCACATCACTGTTAATCAGAATGAAGCACGGAATTGCCAGAATGAACAAGCCGATGCTGCCGATAATGACGAAGGGTTTGCGCCCGAAACGGTCGCTCAGCATCCCCATAAACGGCTGCACAAACAGCATACCGACCATGATGGCGATGATAATCAACACGCCGTGATCTTCAGAATAATGCAGGCTGTGAGACAGGTAACTTGGCATGTACGTCAGCAACATGTAGTAGGTGACGTTGGTGGCGATCACCATGCCGACGCAGATAATCAGCGGTTTCCACTGTTTGGTCAGGATTTCGCGGAAAGAGACTTTCGGCGGCTCGGCAATATCTTTGCGTGAGTCGCTGTCGATTTTATCCACGTGCTGCTGGAATGTCGGGGTTTCTTCCAGCGCATGGCGAAGGTAAATCCCGATCAGACCCAGCGGTGCGGCGATGAAGAACGGAATACGCCAGCCCCACTCGAGGAAGTTCGCGTCACCGACAATGCTGGAAATCAGCACCACGACGCCCGCACCCAGAATAAACCCGGCGATGGAACCGAAATCAAGCCAGCTGCCGAGGAAGCCACGTTTTCTGTCCGGAGAATATTCAGCAACAAAAATCGCCGCACCGGTGTATTCACCGCCTACGGAGAAGCCTTGCGCCAGTTTCGCCAGTAATAACAGGATCGGCGCCCAGATGCCGATAGTGGCATAGCCGGGTATCAGACCGATACAGAAGGTACTGACGGACATGATGATAATGGTGACGGATAACACTTTCTGGCGGCCAAATTTGTCGCCCAGTGCGCCGAAGAACAGACCGCCCAGAGGTCTGACGAGGAAGGGAACCGAGAAGGTTGCCAGTGCTGCAATCATCTGAATGCCGGGATCGGCACCCGGGAAAAACACCTGACCTAAAGCGAAGGCCACAAAGCCATACACACCGAAGTCAAACCATTCCATCGCGTTGCCCAGCGCGGCGGCGGTAATAGCTTTCTTCAGTTTTTTGTCGTCAATGATAGTAATGTCATTGATTTGCATAGGTTTAACACGTTTTCTTCTTAATCTCATCTTTTACATCCCTTTTCTAAAATACTCCACTGTGTAAGCGTGAGATATTTTTGTTCGTACCCTTTAACTATTTCAGGTATCAATAATTTTTCAGCAAGCCCTATCATTATAGAATGGTTTTCGGCAGAGGCAAAAGGCGGCCATTTTGTGATCAGCTTTACACTTTTGTTTTCCCCTGCCCCTGTTGCATCGCGTCAAGTGGTAATGTGTTTTCAAATTAATGAAACTGCATTTTAATTAATGAAAAGGAAGCCAGAATAGCGGCTAATTTCATGCTACTGATGGGGTGAATCATGGCTAAAGGTTCTCAGATTCAATTCAATTTCCACACCGTTCAGGATCCTCAGACCGGTGCCCGTGTGACGCGTTTAACGCCTCCCGACGTTCTGTGTCATCGCAATTATTTCTATCAAAAGTGTTTTACGCGTGATGGCAATAAGCTGCTTTTCGCCGGGGAGTTCGACGGTAACCGCAACTATTATCTTCTGGATCTCACCACGCAAAAAGCGGTTCAGCTGACCGAAGGCGCAGGCGATAACACGTTCGGTGGTTTTCTTTCACCCGACGATCAGTCGCTTTACTACGTGAAGAATGAGCGCAGCCTGCAATGCGTCACGCTGAAAGATTTCAGTGAACGTACCGTGTATCAGGTACCTGAAGAATGGGTCGGGTACGGAACGTGGGTGGCAAACAGTGAATGTACCCGTCTGGTCGGTATCGAAATCAGTCGCAAGGACTGGACGCCGCTCACCGACTGGACGATTTTCCAGACGTTTTATCACAGCAACCCGCACTGCCGTCTGCTGGGCGTCGATTTGCTCAGCGGAAAATCCCGTGTGATCCACGAGAAAAATGAGTGGCTTGGCCATCCGATTTATCGTCCGTTTGATGACAATACCGTCGCATTCTGCCACGAAGGCCCGCACGATCTGGTCGATGCGCGCATGTGGCTGGTAAACGAAGATGGCAGCAACGTGCGCAAGGTGAAAGAACATGCGCCAGGCGAAAGCTGCACTCATGAATTCTGGGTGCCGGACGGATCAGCACTGATGTACGTGTCCTACCTGAAAGGCCAGCACGATCGCCATATCCGGCGCTTTGATCCGCAAACCGGGGAAGACGTTTCACTGATGACGATGCCTGCCTGTTCACATCTGATGAGTAATGAAAACGGATCATTGCTGGTGGGCGACGGATCCGGCACGCCGGTGGATGTGCAGGATACCGCCAGCCATACAATTGATAACGATCCGTGGCTGTACATTTTTGATGCCGAATCCCGCCGGTACGCACCGCTTGCAGCACATAACAGTTCCTGGCGCGTGCTCGATGGCGATCGTCAGGTGACGCATCCGCACCCTTCTTTCTCGCCGGACGATCGTCATGTGCTGTTCACTACCGATCACGAAGGGCTTCCGGCGCTGTATCTGGCCGAAATCCCGGCAGGCCTGCTCAGTTCATTACGCGAGGACTAAACGACGATGTTTATTTATAAGAAAGATATTCCACTTCAGGATCTGGGCGACGGTGTAGGTCGTCGCGTTCTGGCGCATGGCGGCACGATGATGGCGGTGGAAGTCTCATTTGAAACGGGGGCTATCGGCCCGATGCATAATCATGTGCATGAACAACTGACGTATGTGCTGTCTGGGCGTTTTAGATTCACCATCGGCGAGGAAACGCACGAGGTTTCAGCAGGCGATACGCTGTATAAAAAACCGTACATAATGCACGGCTGCGTATGCCTGGAAAAAGGCGTGTTGCTTGATACGTTTACGCCGCAGCGCCAGGATTTCCTTTAACCCGTCATCTTTGCCCATTAAAAAACCGGTACTCACTGAGTACCGGTTTTTTATCGCCTGGAAGAAACTGAAATTACGCGAGGATTTCACGTACGAAGTTTTCGATCTCTTTGTTCTGGCAGTTTTCGAAGAAACATTTCTGGAAACGTTCGCCGGTGACAGCAGTTTTCACCAGTTCCGGATCAATGGCGCGCAATGTGTCGAGATAGTTTTCTTTCACGACGGCCGCTTTCACCTGATTCAGGATCCCCGCGTTGCGAACCTGCGGCTCTTTACGGTCTGCCGGATAACCCTGGCCTTTCACGCCGGTGAAGGCTTTTTCGAAGATGAAACGAACGTTAAGCTCTGCGCCCCAGCCAAACCCTTTGGCAAATGGCAGGGACAGCGCGTTACCGTTATTGATCTGCGCGAACAGGAAAGCATCCGCCGGATCGATACAATAACCACAGTTTACGCCCGGATGGATGTTCAGGGACATCAGCGCGCCCTGCCCGGTGCCGCAGCCTGCGACCACAAAATCGACGGCTTTGGAATTCAGTAAAATGCTGGCCATGATGCCCAGATGGATGTAGGTGAGGTGATGATCCTGTTCGTCAGACATGCCGACGTTGTAGACCGGATACTCTTTTTCAGACGCCACGGCGTTCAGTTCTTTCAAAATGATCGCGTTTTTAGCAGCCTGACTGTTTTCCATCATCAATGCAATTTTCATGAGATTTCCTCGTTGTGGCAGCGGATTTCTCCGCTGCGCAAGTTGAATTGTGGCGGGATTAACGCGCCAGCCAGCCGCCATCGACGGCAATTGTGTAGCCATTAATATAGTCAGAAGCCGGAGACGACAGGAAAACGACCGGCCCCATCAGGTCAGACGGTAAACCCCAGCGCCCGGCCGGAATGCGGCCCAGAATTTCTTCGCTGCGCGCTTCGTCGGCACGAAGTTGCTGGGTGTTGTTGGTTGCCATATACCCCGGCGCGATGGCGTTCACGTTGATATTGTGTTTCGCCCATTCGTTCGCCAGCAGACGGGTCACGCCCATCACGGCACTTTTTGACGCGGTATAAGAAGGCACACGGATACCGCCCTGATAGGAAAGCATCGACGCGATGTTAATGATTTTCCCGCCAGTACCCTGCGCGATGAACTGTTTCGCGACGGCCTGAGACATGAAGAAGACGGATTTGATGTTCAGGTTCATGACGTCATCCCAGTTCTTTTCGCTGAACTCGATGGCGTCTTCACGACGGATAATCCCGGCGTTGTTGACCAGAATATCCAGATGCCCCATTTCCGCGACCGCACGTTCGAGCAGCGCCGGGATCACTTTGGTATCGCTCAGATCGGCGGTCAGGCTCAGGAAGCGACGGCCGGTGGCGCCCACGCGTTCGATGGTTTCCGTCGGTTCAACAATGTTGATCCCCACGATGTCGCAGCCCGCTTCTGCCAGACCTACGGCCATACCCTGACCCAATCCGGTGTCACAGCCGGTGACAACAGCCACTTTTCCCTGCAAAGAGAAATTATCCAGAATCATGATGTTTCCTTTTTTCATAAAACGGAGGCGAATACGCGATTCCGTCGGACGTCTTGAATGATGTCGGGCACGGCCCGGCGCCGAAGTAATGGAGCGAGTTTAGCGACAAAATTCGCACAACTCAACAAATTGAAACATCATTTCAATTTATGTGAACTTTGATGTTGTTTTTTGTTGGGTTGATCACGTCCTGACTATTGCAGGCACAGGAGAAGGCAGGCAGATGCCCGAAACGGGTGAAGGAAACAGTGAAAAATGCGCAGTAAAAAGCGTACCGGATCGGTCAGCGTGGGGTTTGAAAGGGATTGGAATAAAATATGGGGAAGAAAATTCACTGCCCGACGAAAGCCGGGCCAGTGGTACACGCCGTCTCAGGGAGAAGAGAAAGCGGAGAGGAAACTCAGTGCAGGCAGCCCTGACATTCCGTTGCCAGGCTCAGGCCACGGCGCCAGTCGCCCGGCGTTTGTCCGAACTGGCGTTTGAAACTGCGGGTAAACGACTGCTGCGAATCAAAGCCCAGCGAAATCGCCACGCTGACGATAGGTTCGCCACTGCTGGCCAGCATATCGGCAGACTTCTTCAGTTTTTTCTCACGAATGTACTCACCCATCGGCAAACCGGTGTGTTCTTTAAACATCCGTTGCAGATACCAGCGTGAATACCCTGCCCGCTTGGCGACGGTTTTAATATCCAGACGCTCTTCCAGGTTGTGATCGATCCAGTCGATCAGGTCGTGAATGAAATCCTCGGTTCTCATGGACTTTCTCTCCGGCTTTTTTATTGTTCGGCGCCCCCCGGGGCAGCTCGTCTTTTTATAAAGTGACGCAGTTTCGACTTAAATGCAAGTTTTACTATTGCATTTAATTTCTCGTTACGGGATAGTCCACTTCCCCGAAGTAAACGTTCTGTAAAATAGCACAGAAAGTGTAACAGTATTTCTTGCACTTTAGTAGCGGCGTCCCTACAATCCCCTCGAACTAACTGTATCAGACATTGATACATAATTGTGCTGATGAACGGTACAAGCCCCAAAAAAGTCAGATCAGGCAAAGGACGTTACCCGGAGGACAGGCCGGTGTATTGCCTGGCAGCACTTACTTCACTGGAAATAAAAATAATGATGAACCTGCAAAAATCACAGGTTAATGCACGCGGCCGTTCCGGCGGCATGCCTTTGACGTTGCGTCTTTCCGGGATTGCGCTGGTTGTTGCCCTGCTTGCCGGGTGCGATAACAGCGTGGCGCAAAACGCCGCTCCGCCTGCCCCGCAGGTCAGCGCGGCAGATGTTTTAATCAGGCAAATCAGCGAATGGGATGCCTTTAATGGCCGCGTCGAGGCGGTTCAGAGCGTTCAGCTCCGTCCGCGCGTGTCGGGTTACATCGACAAAGTGAATTATCAGGAAGGACAGGAAGTCAAAAAAGGTCAGGTGTTATTCACCATCGATGACCGGACTTATCGCGCTGCGCAGGAACAGGCGCAGGCCGAACTGGTCCGCGCCCGCAATCAGGCCGGTCTGGCCCGAAGCGAATCCGCACGCACCGAAGCGCTGATCGGTACGCAGGCAGTTTCCAAAGAAATCGCTGAGCAACGCCGTTCTGCCGCGTCGCAGGCGCAGTCAGATGTTCTGGCCGCGCAGGCGCAGCTGGACATGGCGCAGCTCAATCTTGATTTTACCCGCGTAACCTCGCCGATTGACGGACGCGCCAGCCGCGCCATGATCACCATCGGTAATCTGGTGACAGCCGGTGATACCGCGAGCGTACTGACGACGCTGGTTTCCCTCGATACCGTGTATGTCTATTTTGACGTTGATGAAGGCACGTTCCTGCGTTACCAGGCGATGGCGCGTGACGGCCAGCGCAGCGATAACCCGCAAAACCGCCTGCCGGTTCATGTTGGTCTGGTTGGCGAAAATGGCTATCCCCATCAGGGCGTGGTCGATTTCACCGATAACCAGCTCAATTCTGGCACCGGCACTATCCGTATGCGCGCCCTGCTTGATAACCGCGACCGCACGTTTACGCCGGGACTGTTTGCCCGCGTACAACTGCCGGGCAGCGCGCAGTTCAACGCCATGCTGGTGGACGATAAAGCCGTGCTGACCGATCAGGATCGCAAGTTTGTCTACGTGGTGGATAAAGACGGCAAAGCGCAGCGTCGTGATGTGGAACTCGGGCGGATGTCCGGCGGCCTTCGCATCATTCAGAAAGGCCTTGAAGCCGGTGATCGCGTGATTATCGACGGCGTGCAAAAAGTCTTTATGCCGGGAATGCCGGTAAACGCGAAAACCGTCGCCATGGCGGCCAACAGCGTTACGCCTACTCCCGCCGCAGTTCAATAAAAGAGAATCCTGACTCATGGACTTTTCCCGCTTTTTCATCGACCGGCCAATATTTGCGGCTGTTTTGTCGATTTTAATTCTGGTCACCGGGGCGATTGCCATTCCCCTGTTGCCGGTCAGCGAATACCCGAATGTGGTGCCGCCGAGTGTGCAGGTTCGCGCTGAGTATCCGGGCGCTAACCCGAAAGTGATTGCCGAAACCGTGGCGACGCCGCTGGAAGAAGCCATCAACGGCGTTGAAAACATGGTGTACATGAAATCGGTTGCCGGTTCAGACGGCGTGCTGGTGACGACCGTGACCTTCCGTCCGGGCACCGATCCGGATCAGGCGCAGGTTCAGGTGCAAAACCGCGTGGCGCAGGCTGAAGCGCGCTTACCGGAAGATGTGCGCCGTCAGGGCGTGACTACACAGAAGCAGTCACCGACGTTAACGCTGGTGGTGCATCTGGTGTCGCCGAACGGTAAATATGACTCGTTATATCTGAGTAACTACGCCACGCTGAAGGTGAAAGATGAGCTGGCGCGCCTGCCGGGTGTCGGTCAGATTCAGATTTTCGGCGCGGGTGAATACGCGATGCGCGTGTGGCTCGATCCGAATAAAGTTGCGGCGCGTGGTCTGACGGCATCTGACGTCGTGAAAGCGATGCAGGAGCAAAACGTGCAGGTTTCTGCCGGTCAGCTGGGCGCAGAACCGATGCCGAAAGACAGCGATTATTTGCTGTCTATTAACGCGCAGGGGCGTCTGAAAGATGAAGACGAATTCGGCAAAATCATCCTGAAAAGTGGTGACAATGGCGAAATCGTCCGTCTTCGTGACGTCGCACGTATCGAAATGGGTTCCGGCAGTTACGCCCTGCGCTCGCAGCTCAATAATAAAGATGCGGTCGGGATTGGTATCTTCCAGTCGCCGGGCGCGAATGCGATTGATTTGTCCGACGCCGTGCGTGCAAAAATGGCCGAGCTGTCGACGCGTTTCCCGGAAGGTATGACCTGGCGCGCGCCGTATGACCCGACCGTGTTTGTCCGTGATTCCATCAGCGCCGTGGTTCATACGCTGCTGGAAGCTGTAGTCCTGGTCGTGCTGGTGGTGATTCTGTTCCTGCAAACCTGGCGTGCGTCGATCATTCCGTTGCTGGCCGTACCGATTTCCGTGATCGGGACATTCAGCATTTTGTATCTGCTCGGCTTCTCGCTTAACACGCTCAGTCTGTTCGGGCTGGTTCTGGCGATCGGGATAGTGGTCGACGATGCCATCGTGGTGGTGGAAAACGTCGAACGTAATATTGAGGAAGGTTTAGCGCCACGCGAGGCCGCGCATCAGGCTATGCGGGAAGTTTCCGGGCCGATTGTGGCGATTGCGCTGGTGCTGTGTGCGGTGTTCGTGCCGATGGCTTTCCTTTCCGGCGTGACCGGCCAGTTCTACAAACAGTTTGCGGTGACGATTGCGATTTCTACCGTGATCTCTGCCATCAACTCACTGACGCTTTCCCCTGCTCTGGCGGCGTTGTTGCTCAAAGCGCACGGCGCGCCGAAGGATATGCCCTCGCGGCTGATTGACCGGTTATTTGGCTGGATCTTCCGGCCGTTCAACCGCTTCTTCAACGCCAGTTCGCATAAGTATCAGAATGCGGTATCAAAGACGCTGGGTCGCCGCGGCGCGGTATTTGGTGTTTACGTTCTGCTGCTTTGCGCCGCCGCATTTATGTTTAAAGCGGTGCCCGGCGGGTTTATTCCGACGCAGGACAAACTGTATCTGATTGCCGGTGTGAAAATGCCGGAAGGATCTTCACTCTCGCGCACTGATGCGGTGATCCGCAAAATCAGCGCTATGGGCCTGAGCACGGACGGCGTGATTGACGCGGTGGCCTTCCCCGGCCTGAATGCGCTGCAATTTACCAATACGCCAAACACCGGGACGGTATTTTTCGCCCTGAAACCGCTGAGCGAACGTACCCGTACGGCGGCGCAGATTAACGCGGAAATCAACGCCAAAATCTCGCAGATACAGGAAGGGTTTGCCTTCTCAATTATGCCACCGCCGATCCTCGGCTTAGGTCAGGGGTCGGGTTATTCGCTTTACGTGCAGGATCGCGCGGGGCTGGGTTACGGTGCGTTGCAAACGGCGATCAATACGATGTCCGGTGCCATCATGCAAACGCCGGGAATGGGCTACCCGATTTCCTCTTATCAGGCCAACGTGCCGCAGCTTGATGCGCATATCGACCGCGATAAAGCCAAGGCTCAGGGCGTTTCACTGGATGAGTTATTCAGTACGCTACAGGTTTATCTCGGTTCGTCGTACATCAATGACTTCAACCGTTTTGGCCGTACCTGGAAAGTGATGGCGCAGGCCGATGGCCAGTTCCGTGACAGCGTGGAAGATATCGGTAACCTGCGTACCCGTAACGACAAAGGTGAGATGGTGCCGATTGGCAGCATGCTCAATATCACTACCACCTACGGGCCTGACCCGGTGATCCGTTATAACGGTTACCCGGCGGCTGATCTGATTGGCGATGCTGACCCGCGCATTCTCTCTTCGGCGCAGGCAATGACCGAGCTGACCGCAATGTCGAAAAATCTGCTGCCAAACGGCATGAATATCGAATGGACGGATCTGAGTTACCAGCAATCTACACAGGGCAATGCGGCGCTGATCGTCTTCCCGATGTCTGTACTGCTGGCGTTCCTGGTGCTCGCCGCATTGTACGAAAGCTGGACGCTGCCGCTTGCGGTGATCCTGATTGTGCCAATGACGATGCTTTCCGCGCTGTTTGGCGTCTGGCTTACCGGCGGCGATAACAACGTCTTCGTACAGGTCGGGCTGGTGGTTCTGATGGGGCTGGCCTGTAAGAACGCCATCCTGATTGTCGAGTTTGCCCGCGAACTGGAAATTCAGGGCAAAGGGATTATCGAGTCCGCGCTCGAAGCGTGCCGCCTGCGTCTGCGCCCTATAGTCATGACGTCGATTGCGTTCATTGCGGGGACCATTCCGCTGATACTCGGCCACGGTGCCGGTGCGGAAGTGCGCGGCGTGACCGGTATTACCGTCTTCTCCGGCATGTTAGGCGTGACGCTGTTCGGACTGTTCCTGACGCCAGTGTTTTACGTCGCACTGCGCAAGCTTGTTACACGTAAGAAAGTTGTTTTGGAAACGCAGACGGTCTGATATCACTGCACAAAATCCAGACAGCAAAAAGCCGGGAAATCTCCCGGCTTTTTTATGTTTGAAATTCACGCTACGGGTATAAATGCTCTCTGCGGTTTACTTAGAGCAGGAAACATTCTCTGCGTATTCTGCGGCCAGATCTTTGGTGCATTTGTACTTGCCGCCGCGTTCGAACTCCGCCAGCGCATCCGCCACGGTATGACGGGCTAAAACTTGAAGCGAGGCTTCTTCGGCTTCGTTGACGATATTCTTGAAGTACATGCAGGCATTGGCGCTGACGACGCAGCGGGCCGGAACATCAGGCCGGGCAGCCCAGAGGCGCTTATCTTCAATGACCGCGCAGTAAATATCGCGCAGTGAGATTTCTTCCGCCGGGCGCCCGAGATTAATAGAGCCGGTACGACCGAGAGTGGAGACAATAATGCCGTGCTGAGTCAGCGGCACCATCAGTTTGCGGATAAAACTGGAGTTGGCTTCCAGACCCGTTGCTAAAATCGCACTGGTGCAGCGCTGGCCAGCCTTTTGGGACTGAGCGATACAAAACACCATCTGCATAGCTGTCGGAAAGCGATAATCTAACATGTCATTGTCCTGAGAAACCAAGTCTTAGGTAAAACACCGTATCACAGAGAAATAGCCCTGTACGTGATCTGGTCAATAATATACCAAATACTCCGTCGGTTGTACATGCGATTTATCAATAGATTTCAATCATGTAGGGCACAAATCGCTTAATAATCGACCCCGGTTATTTACGGTTTTCACCTCTTTAAATTCAAGCGCTTGAGAGATTTTTCAGGAGGATCAGGCAAGGATTTGTCGGCTTTTTAAACGAATCTTAACCAAAATTTTACGCGGGCAGGAATATGGCTTGAAAAAGGTTGAAGCACCTCATTTAAGCACGTCATTAATGGTTAAATATCAGGATTGCATCGCTGTAAACAGAGAGTACGCTTTGCGCACACTTCTTATCACCGGATGATAGCAACATCATGCGATTATTCGCTTGTTTAATAATCACTGGCTTTCTGCTTTTTCAACCCGCCCTGGCAAAACAAAATAATTCTCAGGATAGCGAACTTATAGAACAAGGCGATTATATTAATTCCGACGGGCAAAGCGTCCATAAACCGGCACATAGCAAATCAGGCAACATCCCCGAAGGGGCTTCTGCGCAATGTCGTGATGGAACTTATAGTTTCAGTACACACCACCGTGGAACTTGTTCACGCCACGGTGGTGTTGCGCAGTGGTTAGAATAATAAATATTAATTGAGATTTAAATGTAAAAAACCCATCCGGAGATGGGTTTTGATTGTTCTTAATATTCAGGTTAACGCTAAATAATTAGAACTGGTAGACCAGACCAACTGCTACGATATCATCGGTAGAAGTACCGTATGCTTTGTAGAAGTCATCATCGTTATCCAACAGGTTAATTTTATAATCAACATAGGTGGACATGTTTTTGTTGAAGTAATAGCTGGTGCCAACAGAAACGTATTTAACCAGATCTTTATCATTGTCTTGTCCAGCCTGAGTGGTATTAGCATTCAGGTCTTTACCTTTAGATTGCAGGTAAGAAACTTCCGGACGCAGACCAAAGTCGAACTGATATTGTGCAGTGACTTCAAAGTTCTGAGTTTTGTTAGCGATAGCACCGTCGTATTTACCGTAATTAGTCATGTTACGGGTTTCAGAATACATAGTTGCCAGATAGACGTTGTTTGCATCGTATTTCGCACCAACGGTCCACACTTCCGCTTTGTCACCGTCAGCAGTTGTATAGGTGACTTGGTCGTTAGTACGGTCAGAAGAAGCGTATGCTGCACCTGCGCTGATACCCATACCGAAATCATAGGTAGTAGACAGACCATAACCGTCGCCATTTTGTTTATGAATCGCACGGTCACCATTATTTGTGCCTTCGCCACGGACATCGCCATCGTTCGCGCCCTGATACTGAACTGCAAAGTTCAAGCCTTTCACTGCGCCGAAGAAGTCAGTGTTACGGTATGTAGCAACACCATTAGCACGGCCAACCATGAAGTTGTCAGCGCTTGTGTAAGTATCACCACCAAACTCTGGCAGCATATCGGTCCAGGCTTCAACGTCATACACTACGCCGTAGTTACGGCCGTAATCGAATGAACCGTAGTCACCGAATTTCAGACCCGCAAAGCCCAGACGAGTTGCGTTACCCGCTGTTGAATTAGTATCAGTACCTTCAACACTGTTTGCCTGAATATTGTATTCCCATTGGCCGTAACCGGTCAGTTGGTCGGCAATCTGAGTTTCGCCTTTAAAGCCAACTCGCACGTAAGTCTGGTCGCCATCTTTGCTAGAGTCGTCAGAAAAATAATGCAGGCCATCGACTTTACCGTACAGGTCAAGTTTATTGCCGTCTTTGTTATAAATCTCAGCTGAATGCGCTGCGCCTGCCACCAGTAATGCTGGAATAATAAGAGCCAGTGCTTTTAATTTCATGACGTCATTCCTTTATCATTTAATTGAATACTTGAATTTATTATATGTACTTTATTAATGAGTTGGTGCTCGCACTAATACTACCTATATAGTTCCCTTGTTTTGTAGGGGAATTATTGAATTTGGCTTTATTATTTATTGCTAAATATTTCAAAGGTGTTTAATTATATGTTCTGTGAATATTTAAAGTTAAACCATATAAATAAAATATTTCTAAGAAGGAATTACTTTGTGGTAAATTAATTCCCGACTTGCAGAATCATCACTGCAATTCAATTTACCCTTCCTTGGTTTTAACTATTCGCATTAACTTGCCGTGATCCCTGTCAACGGCTTTATTGTTGCCCCGCCTGATTGCGGGGCTTTTTTTTGCATAAAAAAACCCATAACCGGCGAAAGTTATGGGCTCAACAAATGAGAGAGAACTAAAATTTCTACGACGAGGTCAGAGAGACTTTCCACAACAACCTTCATACCTGATGCTACAGCTACGCTGTCCACACAGCGCAACGGCAACACCAACTATTCAGGGTACAGCTTTGCACTATCAGGAGAAGGTTTGCCCGTTGCACAGTTCGTTCCAGTAACTGAAGCGCAACAAGCGAATATAACGGTCAGGAGCGGCGAAACCACGCCGGATCTGTGTTCCCCACGTCAATGCCGTAAAGGCACCCTGTCGCCAGAAAACTCTCCAGCAGACGCGATGTGTCCTGCGCCTTTTCTTCAGTCTGATCCTTCACCTTGCGATGAGTGATGCGCTGCCATAACGAGCGTTGCTCAGTAGTTTGTGCAGTCGTTGACATACTGGCCTCCGGTTGATCATTGCGTCTGTTTAAAGAAACAGGCAGACATCGTCTGCCGCTGGAATGACTTCAGTTAACCGTTTCTGCACTGTGATTTGAACCAACGATTTATGCTTTGCTTTCTCATTAATAGAATAAAGCAGAATCTCTTCCCTATTCCCTCAGCCAGACACCTTCACAGAACAGTTTTGCACAAGCGAGGCTGTTTTGGTGCCGCTGTGCCGGGCTGGCGGCCTGATGTGCGAGCTGTACCAGCATGCCGGTGAAACACTGCGCCAGAAGTTCAGCCGGAATATCATTACGAAACAGTTTGTCCTGCTGGCTGAACGCCAGATTTTTTGAAATGACAGCGGTGAGCATCGCCTGAGTTTCCGGCCCTTCCGGGGGTAACAAAAAAACGCTCTGCGTCAGATTGTTATCTTCAGCGAGAAAGTTCAGCAATTTGCGAAAACTCAGCGCCATGCGATCCAAAACCTGATTCTCGGCTACCTGGGGTGCTAACTGAAGCGATTGCGCCAACGCGGTCAGGCGTTCACGGAAAGCGGCACGGTTTGACTCTGTCATTCCAACATCCTTTATTGCGTTCGGTTCATGCATTCTACCCGACTCTGCCTGATATTCTGACGCTTACTAACTAGTAGGGTGAGTACAGTTAATTACCGTGGCTAACATTTGCACATGCAGACTCAGAGGCGTAAACCAGTACGGAGCTCACGCAATGGTACCGGGCTGGTCTGGCCGTGCCTTGCGCGCAGCACCTGAAAAGAAACCGAATACATAGAGGATAGTGGTATGTCTAAAAATGGAAAAGTGGCTTTAGTAACAGGTGGCGGCCAGGGGATTGGCCGTGCAATTGCGCTTCGTCTGGCGAAGGATGGATTTGCTGTTGCGGTTGTGGATTACAACGAGGAAACAGCGAAGAAAGTTGCCGAAGAAATTAATCATGCGGGCGGTAAAGCAATTGCTCAGCTGGCTGATGTTTCAAACCGCGAACAGGTTTTTGCCGCCGTTGAGGCAGCAACAAAACAGCTCGGCGGTTTTGACGTCATCGTGAACAATGCCGGGATCGCACCGACAACGCTGATCGAAGACATCACGCCGGAAATCGTCGATAAAGTCTATAATATCAATGTGAAAGGCGTTATCTGGGGGATCCAGGCGGCGGTGAAAGCGTTCAAATCCCTGGGGCATGGCGGCAAAATCATTAATGCTTCTTCTCAGGCGGGCCATGTCGGTAATCCTGAACTGGCTATCTACAGTTCCAGCAAATTTGCTGTTCGCGGGCTGACACAAACTGCAGCACGCGATCTGGCTTCACTGGGGATTACCGTTAACGCCTATTGCCCGGGCATCGTGAAAACGCCGATGTGGGAAGAGATTGACCGCCAGGTTTCTGCGGCCGCAGGTCAGCCTGTGGGCTACGGCACGAAGGAGTTTGCGAAAAACATCACCCTGAAACGTCTTTCAGAGCCAGAAGATGTCGCCGCTTGCGTCTCCTACCTTGCTGGCCCGGACTCCGATTATATGACCGGTCAGGCGTTACTGATTGACGGTGGTATGGTCTTTAATTAAAGATATGTTTTTTCTTGCAAGCCTCTCATTCGGGAGGCTTTTGTGTTTTTACAGGTGTGGAAATCAGTGCCGGGCCAGCGGAATGTAATATTCGCAGGTCACACCGTTCAGCGCAGATTCCCGGGAGTATTTTTCCAGATCCGGCTGCATGATGAATTCCAGACCGAGCGTCGGCAGAAATACTGAATACAAATACAGAATGAAGTCATTCAGGCGGCTGAGATCATAAGGATAACGGATCTTCAGATAACGATTGGCGGGCACCAGAATGTCATGGTTGTCGCTGATCTTCACTTCATGCGCGACCGTATAATCCATCTGTAATGCATTGGCGACTTCATCATTCGTATCAGGGCGACAATCGGATAAGCCCCAGACCGGCGCGAGTAATGATTCCGGCGTTTCCAGATAGCGCAACAATTCGGCACGATGTACGTGATTCTTGGCGTTAAACAGCGCTTCAATCGGATAAGAATGCGTTGAAGTCTGGCCCTCGAATGCCATTTCCGGCAATTCTACAATTTCATATTCCGGCTGCGGGAACTCATCCACGGTCAGCGGTGCAGTGATGCCACTCATTGTCCACGACGCATTCCGGCGGTACATTCCCGGCGTTTCAGCAAAGTTCTTTTTGAACGAACGGGTGAACGTCTGCTGAGAATCGTATGAGTAATACAGCGAAATATCAAGGATCGGCATATTGGTCAGCCGCAAAGCAATCGCGGCCATCGTCAGACGACGGTCACGAATGTATTTGCCCAGCGCGAAACCTGTTTTACTTTTAAACAAACGCTGAAGATACCAGGGAGAATAGCCGGTTTTCTTCGAGGCCTTTTCCATGGTCAGACGATCACTTAAGTTGACTTCGATCCAGTAGAGTAGCTCTTTGATCAAGTCATCATGGAAATCAGGTTTTTGTTCGCTCTGCAAAATGAACTCCCTGTGCTGCGATAAAGTCGCCATAGTTAGTGCGCGACAGATTTTGAAAACACGTTCACGACAATCACGCCCGCGATGATAAGCCCGAGGCCAATCATTGCCGGGGTGTCCAGCTTTTGCCCGTAACCAAACCAGCCAATGGCGGATACCAGGACAATACCAACGCCAGACCAGATCGCATATGCAATGCCGGTCGGCAGGGTTTTCAGGGTCAGAGACAGTAAAAAGATGGCAATCGTGTAGCCCAGCAGTGTGACAACGCTTGGCCACAAACGGGTGAATCCTTCAGAACTTTTCAGGCTGCTGGTCGCAATAACCTCGGCAACAATCGCCAGGCCGAGCAGCAAATAAGTTTTAAACATCAGAGGTTTCCTTACAGCCAGCTTCGCTGACGTACAACTCGTTCTGGATAGCGCGGTGTAAATTGTATTCCGCACACTGACTGGTTAACCCGAGCGTGTCGAGGCGCGACATGGCATCCATACTGCTGCTCAGACCTATCAGCCGCCAGGATATATGCTCCGGAGATTCGCCTTTGGAGAATTCCCCTTTCTCGCGACCGAATTCAATCGCATCAGATACCAGTTCGTGCCAGTCGGCTACCGACAGGGCAAATGCCGCTTTCATCAGCGGCTCCTGTTCAGTCAGCAACATGGCCTCATGCCAGAGCGGAATGGCCATCAGCGACTGATCATCCTGCGGATCAATCAACAGCAGGTTTAGCCGTTCGCGGGCGGTCATCTGCTGGCTTCTTTCCAGCAACTGTTCTTTCAGGATCTTCATCACCTGCGTATAGGCTTGCGCGCGAAGTTCTCCTGCGCTGGAAAAATGATGATGAACCTGACCGGTGGCCGCGCCCGCTTCCTGAGCAACACGGCGCACCGTGGTGGCAGCTAATCCTTCATAGCGCGCAACCCGTGCGGCGGCTTCAAGAATGGTTGTCTTGCGCGCCTCTTTACAGAGATAGGCCACTTGAAAAATCCGAAGGTGAAGAGACAGCAGAGGATAATGCCAAGACTTGGACGGATGTTCAAGTTTTTTGAGAACGTTCATTCACCTGTGATTATATATAGGTAAATTAACTTGCATTTGATCAGAAATGAGTACCCGCCAAACGGCGGATATTCATCCAGTAGCGGGCGGAATCAGTCAGTCGTACACACGAAACTCGAGGCTGATTTTGTGTCTCCCTGCCCTTTATATTTGGGAAACTGCGGATATTCGCATAGCGGCATTTCACGACCGGCGGTGGCTTTGTTGGTATCAGTCATGACCTGCTGACCGGGATCGATGCCGTGATCTACCCACTTATCCAGCGTGCCGAGAGAATCCCAACTCACCCGGAACGGGCCGCTGCTGTGCGTAAATCCGGGCGCAAGATAGAATCGCGCAAACTGATGCAATTCTTTCTCTCCAAACCGCGCTTTGAGCTTTTCGTAATAAGCCAGCGTATTTCCCGGCGGCACCGCCATGTCTGCCGTGCCGTGCATCAGCAGTAATTTTCCACCGTGTTGAATAAAAGCGCTGATATCTGCATTGTCATCATCAACCTCTGACGCCAGTTCTTTCAGCCGTGCCGCATGTTCCGCGGGATTAAATTGCAGGGAATCGTAATCCGGCGAACGCATCACTTCATACCGCACAGCCTGATCGCCCATCATATAAGGAAAGGAAATGATGATGTTCGATGCAGCAGGTATCGGCTTATCAGCGCCGGAACCGAATACGCTGACCAGCGCAGGGGCATCCGCACCCAGCAAAATCGGCCAGGATGCAAAGTGATCGCCAGTGGGTAAACTCACGCCCAAAGGCACCGGTTTACTCAGCATTTCCACCAAAGATAATTGTGCATCAGAGAGGCAAAGATCGCCGTCATCCTTGCCATCGTGACAACGTAACCTCTCCGGTTTGAAGGCCGCCCTGCACGCGTTCACATTGGCGACCACGCCGTCGGTCAGCCCGTCCAGCTTGTCACAGGCACCCAAAACGGTATTGGATATCAGCGCGGCCTTCGCCGGTGAAATCCAGGCTCCCGGCGTATTGTAAACAGCCTGTCCGATACGAATGCCTGCCATATGCAGCTCGACAACGTTGTAAACCGGATGGATCGCAATAGCACCGTCGTAATCGAGCGGATACCGCTGAATGGCGGCCAGCGCCTCATGCCCGCCCTGAGAGTTGCCCTGAAAATAGAGACGCGACGGTTTTCGGCCATAAGCCTGTTCAATAAGTGCAACTGCCACGTCGTGCGTTTTCTTAATCTGCGCACCCGCGAAATTTTTCCAGGCTTCCTCATTTAGCGTAAATGACGCGTCGGACACCCCACCCTGATGGCCGGAATCGCTGCCAAAGGTGGCATATCCTTGTTTCAGTGCGCCGGGTACGGATGCGGGCGCGAGCCGCGCGGTATCCGCCCCTTTTATGGCACCATCGAATCCCCCGCCGCCGAGTTGCAGCGCCTTGCCATTCCAGACGAGGGGCAGATAAAGCTGGAACTGTATATCTGGCGCATTAACGTCAACCGGTTTGATTTGCACTTCGAGTTTGCAATGGGTTTCCACGGGCTGACCGGCGATCGCGACGGTCGTTATCACGGCTCCACGCGTCGGAAGTCCAATCCTGGAAGCCGGAATACGCGTGTTTTTCAGGGCAACACATTGTGCTTCGGTCAATCCTGAAACAGATGCGGCGGAAACAGTACCGGCGATCAGCATTAACAACAAACCAGGCAGAATCAATTTCATCAGAAGACATATGTCCTAAAGTCGCAATAACGGCAGTGTGTCATTAAATCAGGGCTGATTGAAGCCCTGTTATTCTCTGAAATGTAGCTGAATTTTAAAACATTATCCCACCTGAGTAATATTAATTATCTATACATAAGGGTAAGAGCATATTAATAAATAATAACAAATTGATTCTATTGAATAATATCCTTAAATAAAATAGGTAAACGAGATGTTTTATTTGTATGCGCAGACTTTTCAGGCGTATATTGCTGTCGCCGTCAGGTTACTGAACGGCACTAATTACACTATTATTTTTAAAGGGATTTACATGAAAAACGTCATCAAGTTCGCACTTCTTTCTGCCTTAGTTGCCACCCTTTCTGGTTGTACCGGTAGCGTTTATAATAAAGAGAAAAACTGCGACTACACATACCTGCTTCACCCTGCCATTTCAATTTCTAAAATGATTGGTGGCTGTGGTCCGACGGATAAATAGTCCGAGTCTTTCTTTTTTACTTTGACCGCCCCTTAAAGGGCGGTTTTTTAAAAGTATGATTTTAGTTACAACATTCTAATCGTTATGAAAAAACTCCGTGGTAACTTCAATACCTGAGTCGTATCAGTTCTTACAGGATTTAATGTCAAATAAAAAAACGGCCACTTTTCGTGACCGCTAGATATTTTTGACAGAAATCTGCCGATGTTTTACCGCTTACGCCACAGCGTAAGTTCTGCAACCGTGTGCTGGAATTTGCGGGCTGTTTCGCGGATAACAAACGGAATATCCTGCGGAACCTGAATCTCCTCAAAGTCGCTGGCCAGCAAACGACGCAAAGCCTGATGCGTTGTCACCGCTTCTCCGTTCTCGCGGAAACCGCCGAGCCAGTTTTGCTTCGGCGTGAATTCTTCCAGCCAGGTATACGGCGAGGACAACATCAGCACCCCGCCACTGCGGATCATTGGCGCGATATCTTTCAGAAAACGGGCCGGTTCGCGCAAACGATCCAGTAAATTTGCGGCCAGAACCAGATCATACAGTTCGCCCTGCGGCTTCAGGTTACAGGCATCGCCCTGTACAAAACTCACGCGCCCGGTTTGCTCTGCACCGATATTCACTTCAGACAATGAGGCCTGACAATAATCGATAAGCTCGCCCTCTTCCGGAATAACATAACGACAGGCTTCGCCGCGAGCCAGCGCTAAAGCAACATCAATAAATCGGGCCGAATAATCCATCCCGACCACAGAATCAAAATGTCGTGCCAGCTCGAAACTTGCGCGTCCGGTCGCACAACCTATGTCCAGCGCCCTCCTGCGTAAATCGACATTTTTAACGGCAATATCAACCAGTTGTTCAGCATAGTTGGGTACATTGAAATGACGCGGCCCGTACTGGAAATCCAGATACTGCGCGATCAGGCCGTCCGTTTCGTAAGGATTCACCGTCTGTGTTTCCTGATGACCGGATATCACATACCGGAAACCGGCGTGCTGGAAAAAGTGACGACGAAACGCATAACGCGAGGATTTCAGCGCTTCATTACCGGTAGAAATCCAGCTTCCGCCTTTAATCATCGAATGTTTACCGTCAAACGTTGGCGTAGAAAAATCATCATAAAGCGGATGCACGCGGAAACCTTCAAAGCCGCTGATCGGCGTGGACGCCCATTGCCACACATTCCCCACGATGTCGAAGAAATGCCCCTGAGCGAAGTGATCGACCGGGCATGACGACGCCCACCAGGCGAGATTGATATTCCCCGGCGCAGTTTCCCAGTCAGGCTGGTCCCCTTCTACCTGATTTCGCAAAATCATCCATTCAGCTTCGGTCGGTAATTGCACAGATTCGCCCGTTTGTACCGCCTTCCACCGGCAAAATGCTGCCGCTTCCAGCTGATTCACTTCAACCGGCCAGTCCCACGGCATCTCCACTTCTTCGGTCATTAACCGCAGTTTCAGTTGCTCCGGTTCGCTTGCCGATCCGACCCAAAAAGTCGGCATTTCGGCCTGAGCAAAGTCCCGCCACCCGGCGCCTTCTTCATCCCACCACTTCGCGTCCCGATAACCACCGCTTTCTACAAAAGTAAAATACTCAGCGTTGCTGACCAGCATTTTGCTGGCGCTAAATGCCTGAATTTTATGTGTTACTGAACCGTATTCATTATCCCAGCCGTAAGTGTCGTCCTGCTTACCGAGCGTGACAATGTCACCTTTAACTGCCAGCGTTTCGTTTTCTGGTACGGTCTGACGGTCATGGCGGGCAATGTGGCATGCTGGCCAGTGCGGCTGCGGAGTGACCCAGCTCACCGGCAACTGACGGATCAGCACGCTGGATGTTTCCAGATGGATACGTTCATGCTCGATGCCCATCAGAATTACCCACGCCGGGCTGTCCCAGCCAACGGGGAGCGTCAGCGGCATCGAATCAATAATGCCGAGAACTTCTTCGCGAACCTTGTCGCGATATGCCCGTAAATTGCTGACATTAGGCCAGTTATAATTCTGATCGTCGAGATCGTCCCAGCTCATTTCGTCAACGCCGATCGCCAGCATCGCCTCGATATGGGAATCAATACGCTGCGGGATCAGCCCCGCCGCCATAAGTTTATTGATGTAAAAAGTGGCAGTATGGCCGAAGTAAAAAATGAGCGGATGGCGCAGTGAAATCGCTTTAGTGAAATATGCACGTTCGTCGGTCAGGCAATCAAACAGGCTTTCATAGAGTTCCCATGTCTGAATAAAGTACGCGCGAATTTCCTGACGCTTTTGTTCCGCGGTTCCGGTACTCAGCAGGATTGTCCGGGTCGGTTCGGGTAAACCGGCCATGTTTGATTGTGGTGAATGCATCATAATTTCCTTTATCTTCTGGCAACGACGAACAATATCCAAGTGTAGCAGTTCAACTTTGCAAACCGTGCCAGCAGAGGTTTGGATCGCTGCCCGGTGTTTTTACAGATGAAGATGAACAAGCCTGAAATTCATTTAAATGGCGTTATCTTTCCATATAAAGCAGCGAAATTTCCGGAAGTTCCAGAAACTCGCCTTCATACTTGTGGCGTAAGTCGAAGTAATCCGGGGCGTCAATAATGCCCTTTATATTGTCAGAAAATGCTTCGAGCGCCTGTTTCATCTGCGGTAAATAGTCGTGAGTGTCGTAAACCCTGTCGATGCCTTCCAGCGAGTGATTCATAATTTTGCGGGCAACATCGTTGGGAACATTGAGGGACGATAATTTGGAACGTGCAGTCCTGCGTAAGTCGCGGGTCGTAAAAGCATCGATACCCAGGCCACGCCCGGCGCGCAACATCCGGCGGATCACCTGCGTAATTGCGCCTCTGGATAACGGTTTCTGCGCGTCTTTCGGGGAAGGAACCAGCCAGACACTGTCTTTCGGGCTGGCATCGAATAAAGCATTGATGCAAATAGTCGCCAGCGGCGTCAGAGGCAGACTGTGATCGCGGGCTGATTTGTTTCGGGTGCCCTGTCGCCAGACGCCAATTCGCAAATTAAATTCGTCTTTCCGCGCGCGGATCACTTCGTCCGGCCGTCTTGCGGTCAGTAAACACAGGCGCAATGCCCAGCGACATTGTTCTGAAATATCCCATAAATCAAGACCATGCCAGAACACCCAGATTTCAGCATCGGTCAGCGCCCTTTCGCGCGGCGGCGTGTTGCGGCCACCGACGTCACGGCGTTTCATAGAACTCAGCGGCGAATGTGCCAGATAACCCTGCGTTTCTGCCCAACCAAAAAATTGCTTACACAACGCAAAAACCCGTTTAGCTTCCGAAATCTTCCCTTCGGCCAGCAAAATATTAAACAACCGGTTCAGGCGCAGGCGCGTAATTTTGTTCAGCGGTACATCCCCGATCACTGGCAACACATGTTTCATCAAAGAAGACACCGCGATTTCCGGACGACGTCGGGTCAGCATCAGCGAAAGACGGATCCAGATATTGATCACCTGCCGGACCGTCGCATTGCCCTCTTCGTCAAAATCGTCCAGTTTCGCCAGTGGTGTCATTTTGACCTCCTGAAGATAGGCCAGAACGTGGCGGCCTACATTTTCGGCGGCAAAATCCGCTCCGACTTCTGTTACTGAAACCACATTGCCCGCCCGCTGAAATCCATCAGAAAAATCACAGTGCGCAGTTATAGCAAGCCCGCGAAACAGAGGCAAAATGTTTGTGACTCCAGACCTATTAAGTCTGGAGTCACAAAAAGAATGAATAAAGAAAAATTAAGAAGTTATGACGGAGATTGGCGCCTGAAAGATTGGTCATAAAAACAGCACACATAATGATATAGCGCATATTTTCAACTGAACACATCGTTGTAGCTTATAAATTGGCGAAAATATCTCCCGTTTTGCCACCTGAATACATTAATTTCAATAACGTGCTTTCAGCCCTAAAGAAAATTTTGGTTATGCCGACATCTAAAGAGTTAAACCTCTTTTATCTCCTCCAAATCGCAGTCTGGCCATGGAAATGTCACTATGCGCAATAATCAACCTGTATCACAGCGGGAATATCAGTACCCGGACGACGCTACATTGATGTCAACGACTGATGCCGACAGCCATATTACCTATGCCAATGATGCTTTTATTGAAGTCAGCGGTTTTGCCAGTGAAGATATTATCGGTCAGCCCCACAATATTGTCCGGCATCCCGACATGCCGCCGTCCGCTTTCAAAGATATGTGGGCCACATTGCAGCAAGGTATTCCCTGGACGGCGCTGGTAAAAAACCGCCGCAGAAACGGCGACCATTATTGGGTTCGGGCAAACGTGGTGCCGATTATTCGTGGCGGAAAAACTAAAGGCTATCTTTCTGTCCGGACCAAACCCACGGCGACCGAAATTTCTGACACTCAGGCGCTCTATGACAAAATGAATCGTGGCGAGCTGAACAACCGCCGGTTGTTTCGGGGTCTGCTGATCCGCACCGGCATCACCCGTCCGTTCTCAATTCTAAAAACACTTTCAGTTCGCGGACGGATCCGCAGCGGGCTCTTCCTTTTATTCCTGCTTAACTCTCTGGCAATTTCCACACTCACCGCGTTGCCGTCAGCTCAGTTGTATTCTGCATATGCGCTCAGCACATTTTTCATTTTGCTTTTAGGCTTCTGGCTTGAATGGCAAATCACGCGCCCGGTCGAACAACTTTGTCATCAGACATTGCGCGTTGCCAGCGGTGCGAGTCATACGATCACGCCGATGGAACGCGTCGATGAAATCGGGATGACGCTGCGCTCGGTTGGCCAGCTGGGATTGATCTGCCGGTGGATGGTGGACGACGTTAACGATCAGGCACACAAAGTCCGCACCGCCAGTGAATCTCTGGCAAACGGAAACGAAGCGCTGAGTCAGCGGACTGAACAGACCGCTGCGAATGTTGGCGAGACTGCCGCCGCGATGAATGAAATGAGTGCGACCGTTGAGAGCAATACGCAAACGGCCGCCGAAGCCGATAAACTTTCGCTGACCGCCAGCGCCGCAGCGGAAAAAGGCAGTAACGCCATGCAGGGAGTCGTCGGCACAATGCAGGAAATCACCGACAGTTCGCAACAGATTGCGACCATCACCAATGTGATTGACGGCATCGCCTTCCAGACAAATATTCTGGCGCTGAATGCGGCAGTCGAAGCGGCCCGCGCCGGAGAACAGGGAAAAGGATTTGCGGTGGTGGCCGGTGAAGTCCGCAGCCTGGCGCAACGAAGTGCCAGCGCCGCCAGCGAAATCAAAAGACTGATCGACACCAGCGTCGAGACCGTTGTGTCGGGATCAAAACAGGTCGATCAGGCCGGTAAGACGATGGCGGAAATTGTTTCTCAGGTGCGAAATGTCTCGTCGCTGATCGGGCAAATTCGTAACGCGACCAGCGAACAAAATCTGGGATTACTGGATATCGCCAAAGCCATCGAGGAACTCGACCGGATCACACATCAGAATTCGCTTCAGGTTCAGGAAGGTGCGCACGCCTCCACCGGCCTGAAACGACAGGCCGACCGGCTGGTGGAAGCCGTCGGTGTGTTCAGATAGTTTGTAGGAATTCGATCATGTTCAGCACCCGATCCGGAGATTTCGCCGAATTTGGTGCTGGGTTATTGCCTGACTATGTTTCTGACCTCCCACTCTGACGCCAGCAAAGCATACAAATATTCACTGCACCATTCCCCTTTAAGAAAGCAGTTTTCCAGGAAACTTCCTTCCCGCCGAAATCCTGCTGACTCGAATAACCGGTAACTGCCGTGATTGCGGATATCGGTAACGGCGTACACGCGGTGCTTTTTGAGATGGTCAAAAAGATACGTTAGCAACAGATTTAATGAGCTCTTAGCGATCCCTTTTCCCTGCCATTTCGGGTCAAGCGTTATACCCAGTTCCACCTGATAGTCATCGACAAAGTGCAGCCCGAAATCACCTACCATGCCGAATTCAGCGTGTTCGATCGCAATCTGAAACCAGTTATCCGGCGTACCAAAAGGAATTTCATTCATCTGTTCAAACAACAATTCCGCCTGCGGACGGGTGAAATATTCCCAACTCTGATAGCGGGCAACAGCCGGATCCTGGCGATAACGGGTGAAAGCGTCGAGGTCGTCATGATGAAAGTGACGCAGACTGAGTAAAGGTGAGGCCAGTAAAGTCATGGAGTTTGCTCGTTAATATAAAAGACAATTCATCCGTTATATCAAAGTGTTATTCATTGTGAAACCGTTTCCGTATCAATAAAAAAGCCGGACAAGGTTTCCCTGTCCGGCCTGATTAATCACAATTTCCGATCAGTCCGCTGCCGGGCTCAGGCGTTCGCCAGCCTGAACGCAGACACCGACCGGGTCAGATGAAGCACCTGCTCTTCCAGAGAAGCCGCCGCCGCCGCCGATTCCTGCACCAGCGCCGCATTCTGCTGGGTCACGCCGTCAATTTCTGTCACGGCCTGCTCAATCTGACTGATCCCCCTGCTTTGCTCATCGGACGCCGTCGAAATATGTTCCATCAGAACATCGACCTGCGTAACCGACGAAATGATTGCCGAAATAGATTCTCCGGTACGGGAAACCTGATCCGACCCTTCCTTTATATTGGCAACCGATTCAGAAATCAGACTTTCGATTTCTTTTGCCGCCACCGCACTTCGTTGCGCGAGACTGCGCACTTCGCTGGCGACCACTGCAAATCCGCGACCCTGTTCGCCGGCGCGTGCGGCTTCAACCGCGGCATTCAGCGCCAGAATATTGGTCTGGAAAGCAATGCTGTTGATGACGCCCGTAATGTCTTCGATCTTTTTGGAGCTGCTGTTAATGCGCCCCATTGTTCCGATCACATCCTGCGCCACCTTTTCACCTGCGCGGGCATTTTTTACCGCTTCGCGCGTCAGACCGCTGGCCCGGCTGACGTTTTCGGTATTTTGCTTAACCGTCGCGCCCAGCTCTTCCATGCTGGCGGCAGTTTGTGTCAGCGCCGCGGCCTGTTGTTCAGTACGCGAGGCCAGATCGATATTGCCTGCGGAAATTTCCTGCGACGCGTGCGCAACGGTATGGCTGGTGTCACGTACCTGCCCGATAATTTGGGTCAGGGACTGGCGCATATGTTCCATCGACTGCATCAGTTCTTCAATTTCACTGCGGGAACTGTTTTTAAACGGTACCGGCGTATCGAGATAACCTTCTGCAATTTTGCGGCAATGATCGCGGGAGCTCAGCAGCGGAGTCAGAACGAAGCGCTTGAGTAATAACAACACGCCAATAATGATGATCAGGAACAGCAAACCAAACGCAATCGTCAGCCCGATACCAAACTTAAAATTGTCCTGCGCGTCGCTGTTGAGATTTCTGGCGTACTGCTCATGCAGCGCCAGCACTTTATCGAGCACCACTTCGTACTGATGATCAAGCTGAACTACCGCCGGGATCCGCGCTTTGAACTGCGCCTGATCGCCCGCTTTCGCCGCATCAATCAACGGCTCGATCCCGTTCTGACGATAGTTCTGATAAGCCGTGCGGTAAGCCTCCGCCAGTGCATTTTCGCCCGGTAATTTTGGCGCATTAATATATGCCTGGAATGCGGCGTCCGCTTTTCCCATCACTTCACTGACGCCGTCCAGGGAAGTAGCAGACGGCTGGCCGCCGTTGTTTTCAATCTCCTTCATATATTCCATCACGCGAACACGCGAGGTACGGCTGTGGTTGATCGGGTCAATGATGGAAAGCACCACGCGGATTTCTTTATTCACGTCATCCAGAGACTGGTTGCTCTGCGTCAGCAACCAGACGTTTGAAATCATACTGGTAAAAAAGAGAGTAAAAAGAACAACTAAAACAAGCAAAGAAGACTTTTTAAGCGACATCGATACATTCTCAAAATGGGGCTGGAGTCTGTTTATCGGCAATTTGCACCAGATGTTTAACATTCTCATCGCCCTATCTGAAATTTACGGCAGGATGATCGGTGTCTGCGAGGGCGGCAACGGAGTAGTCGGCAGACTAAATCTGACTATTCAGAACAAGGCGTTTTCCCTATTTTTGAAATGTTCTTTCACGCCTGAATTAAGAAACTTGTGATCAACCTCTTTTAAATGATCTTTAACAGGCAATTTTCCTGACGATCAGAAATCGCTAAATCAGAGGGAATAAATATAATCACACCAATGAACAATAAATCCTGACAGCACGAATGATTCACGGCGCGAATATTCTTAGGAAAATTAGAGGAAAAGTCTTATATTTACTCTCTTTTCTCACCCTGCACTAAATACAAATTGATTGCGAGTTGTTATATATTTTTTGAGAGCAGACGGACAATTACTAAGAAATTTCTTACGACCTTCTACTTGTAAAAAAATCTACTGAAGTCCGAAACCCTTACTCCATGCGGCCTGCGGGGTTATATGAAGAAAATTCCTATATATCAATAAAATGATCTGTATTTGGCCACACCAAAATCAGTAACATTTATTTACATATTTAGTTTTCCTTAAAACACCTAATGTTTCTAAAATGCCGTCAACAGGTACTTATCTGAAATTTTCTTTCCAGATAAATTCAAAAACACACTGCAAAATGTTCCCAAAAATATTTTGTCTCGCTTGTGACCCTGATTTTAGTTGCACACCGACGTGCATAAAAAGGATGTTTTTTTGGCAGGGTTGCCAACCTTTCATTTATTTATGGATTCATTGGCAGCGTTTATCACTCCACAGTAAGGGATAGGCATGTCTAATAGCTTTCAGGAAGAAATACCCAAGGCTCGCGTCAATATTAAACTTGATTTACATACTGGCGGCGCCCAGAAGAAAGTCGAATTACCTTTAAAATTAATGGTAATGGGCGACTACAGCAATGGTAAAGAGACCCGTCCATTGTCAGAGCGTGAAAAAGTTAACATCAACAAAAATAACTTTAACAGTGTTCTGGCCGACTTCAGCCCGTCGCTCAACCTGACCGTGGAAAACACCCTGGCCGGCGATCGCAGCGAAGAAAGCGTCAGTCTCAACTTCAAAGAGATGAAAGATTTCGAGCCTGAACAGGTTGCACGCCAGATCCCACAACTGCGCGCGATGCTCGCTATGCGTAATTTATTACGTGACCTCAAATCCAACTTATTGGACAACGCCACTTTCCGCAAAGAACTCGAAGCCATCCTGAAAGATGACAATTTGAGCGATGACCTGCGTGCTGAACTGGCTGCTCTGGCTCCCCAGAATTCTTAACCCTTCCTGAACGGATTAACCCGAGACTATGCTGATGTCTGCTACTGAAAACAGTCAAGAAAGCCGCACAACCGTGCTGGAACGTGCCGACGCAGGAAGTGTTTATGCGTCATTGTTTGAAAAAATCAATCTGACTCCAGTCTCTGCACTGGGTGATGTTAATGCCTTCCAGGACGATCAGGCGCTGTCTGATGTCTCTACGGATGAACGTGTCACAGCGGCAGTTCAGGTCTTCCTGGAACGCCTGAAACAGTCCGGTCAAAAAGTTGAACGTCTGGACAAAACCTTGCTGGACGGCCACATCGCGATGCTCGACGAGCAAATCAGCCGCCAGCTGGACGAAGTCATGCACCACCCTGAATTCCAGCGTATGGAATCCGGCTGGCGTGGGCTGAAGTTCCTGGTCGACCGTACTGATTTCCGTCAGAACGTAAAAATTGAACTGCTGGACGTTTCTAAAGACGACCTGCGTCAGGACTTCGAAGATTGCCCTGAAATCATTCAAAGTGGCCTGTACCGTCATACCTACATCCAGGAATATGACACACCGGGCGGCGAACCCATCGGTTCTGTGATCTCCAACTACGAGTTTGATGCCAGCCCGCAAGACGTCGCGCTGCTGCGCAATATCTCCAAAGTGTCTGCTGCGGCACATATGCCGTTTGTCGGTGCTGTCGGCCCTAAATTCTTCCTGAAAGATTCCATGGAAGAAGTGGCCGCCATCAAGGATATCGGCAACTACTTTGACCGTGCTGAATACATCAAATGGAAATCTTTCCGTGACTCCGATGACTCCCGCTATATCGGTCTGACCATGCCGCGCGTGCTGGGTCGTCTGCCATACGGGCCGGACACCGTGCCAGTTCGCAGCTTCAACTACGTTGAAGAAGTGAAGGGCCCGGACCACGAGAAATATCTGTGGACCAATGCGTCTTTCGCGTTTGCAGCAAACATGGTGAAAAGCTTCATCAAAAACGGCTGGTGCGTACAGATCCGAGGCCCGCAGGCTGGCGGTGCAGTCACTGATCTGCCAATCCACTTGTATGATCTGGGCACCGGCAATCAGGTGAAAATCCCGTCTGAAGTCATGATCCCGGAAACCCGCGAATTTGAATTCGCCAATCTCGGCTTCATCCCGCTGTCTTACTACAAAAACCGTGATTACTCCTGCTTCTTCTCCGCGAACTCCGCGCAGAAACCGGCACTGTATGACACGGCTGATGCTACTGCGAACAGCCGTATCAACGCGCGTCTGCCGTACATCTTCCTGCTGTCACGCATCGCGCATTACCTGAAACTGATTCAGCGTGAAAACATCGGCACCACCAAAGACCGCCGTTTGCTTGAGCTTGAGCTCAACACCTGGGTGCGCTCACTGGTGACTGAAATGACCGATCCGGGCGACGACCTGCAGGCTTCTCACCCACTGCGCGACGCTAAAGTGACCGTAGAAGATATCGAAGATAACCCGGGCTTCTTCCGCGTGAAACTGTACGCCGTACCGCACTTCCAGGTGGAAGGTATGGACGTCAACCTGTCATTGGTTTCTCAGATGCCGAAGGCGAAAGCGTAAAAGGCCGGAGTGGTAATGAAAATTTATCGACCACTGTGGACTGACGGGGCCTTTCTGGCCCCGCAACAGTTTCAGCAACAGGCCCGCTGGGATGCCTATATGGCTGACGGCGTGGCTCATATGGCGCTGGCGAATCCCTGGGGCGTTATCGAGGCCGCCTTCGACAGCGGTTCGCTGGCACTCTCACGTCTGAACGCCCTGCGCCTTGTCGTTCGCTTTCAGGACGGCACACAGATTGATACCGAACTGGCCGATAACCTGCCGCCGGCCTGTGATTTGTCAACCATCACAGACCGCGAAAGCGTAGACATTGTGCTGGCCTTACCTTTGTTGTCTGCCAACGGCGGCAACCTGGATGACGGTCAGGACAGCGAACGCCCGCGCCGCTGGCAGCAGCAATGGCATACCGTGCAGGAGCTGACCGGGCATGAACGTACCGAACTTGCAGTCATGCACCACGCCATCACCCTGCGCTTTACACATCAGGAAAACGCCGCATACCTGACCTGCCCGGTATTACGCCTGATACGCAGCGCGCAAGGTCAGTGGATGCCGGATGAGAACTTCATTCCGCCAATGCTCTCTCTTGCCGCCAGCCCGCTGGTACAGACCGAACTGAGCGACCTGCTTCATCGTCTGCAAGCCCGCCGCCGTCGCCTGATGGCCATGCGTCGTGAAAGCAACGAGCGCATGGCGGATTTTGCCGTGGCCGACGTATCGCTGTTCTGGCTGCTCAATGCATTAAACAGCATGGAACCGGTTCTTACCGAGCTTATTCAGACCCCGTCACGCCACCCGGAGCTGTTTTACCGTGAGCTGGTGCGACTGGCCGGCAGCCTGCTGACGTTCTCCCTCGAGCATAAAGCGGAAGACATCCCGCTGTATCAGCATGATGCGCCTGAGCAGGTTTTCCCGCCGTTGTTTGTGCTGCTGGATAAGTTGCTCGAAGCGAGCCTGCCGTCGCGCATGGTAGCCATTGACCTCAAACACGACGGTCAGTTCTGGACCGGCTCCCTGCACGATGCACGTCTGCGCGAAGGGGCGGATTTCTATCTCTCCGTGCGCTCGTCAATGACCAATCACCTGCTGCAGACCCAGTTCCCGCTGCTGTGCAAAGCGGGCAGCTTCGAGGCCGTGTCTGATGTGGTGAACGTTGCGCTCAGCGGTGTGATCATGAAGCCGCTGTCGCACGTGCCGGCGGCTATCCCGCTGCGTCTTGAAAACCAATACTTCTCCCTTGATCTCAACAGCCCGGCCGCCGTGGCGATGCTGGAGGCGGGCAACTGCGCCTTCTACACGCCGGGCACGCTGGGTGATGTCAGGCTTGAACTGTTTGCGGTGCTGCGCTCATGAGTCAGATCAATACATCAATCGTTGATGAAGTCTTCTATCCCTGCTGGCTGATGGTAAGTCAGTTACGTAACGGCCAGGAGATCACCGACGGAGAAGCGCTGTACCGTCAGGCCTGCGGCTGGATGGACGGTGCGCGGGAGGCCCTTTCCCGCGCAGGGTTCAGCGACGCGAGCTGCAACCACATGCTCTACACACAATGTGCGCTGCTGGATGAAAGCGTGATGAACAGGCAAAAACAGGACAGTGGCTATGCAAAATGGCTGAAAGACCCGCTGCAGGCGCGCTACTTCAACACCCTCAATGCGGGCGAAGAACTGTGGGAGCGTATCCGCACCGTGTTGCATGAACCCGCACCGGATACCGCCGTGCTGACCTGCTTTTACCGTGCGCTGACGCTGGGCTTTGCTGGCCGCTACCGTGAGCAGGGCGATGAGCGCCGTGAAGACGTGGTCCGCAAGCTGAGCCTGCTTGTCCCCGCGTTCTCACTGACGCAGGACGCTCCCGTCGTCTCGCGGTCATCACGCCTGCGCTCCGGCCGCAAAACCTACTGGCTCTCCTGGGTGCTGGGTGCTGCCTTTCTGGTCGCGCTGTGGTTCGGACTTTCCACAACGCTGGCGAAAATGGTCTCGCAGCTGACAGGGGCGCACTGACGGATGCGCGGATTAACGCGGTTATTGCTGCTGCTTCTCGGTACCTGTCTGGCGTTGTGGCTGATCACCGGCTTCTGGCCGCTTGGCACCGGCAGCCGTGTGGCGCTCAGCATGATGGTGGTGATTGTCTGCGGGGCGGTGGCGTATTTTCAGTGGCGTCGTGACAGCCGCAACAAACTGGCCCATGCGCACATTGCCGGTGCACACCTGCCGCCGGAAGATTTCCAGGGCGCGGTCGTGCTGGTGTGCGGCGACAGTGCTCCGCTGTTTTCAAACAACCAGCCTTTTCGCGAAACGCGTCAGGGCTGGTATCTGCCGGTCGCAATGCCTGAACAACTTCCCCTTTTAGCTCAGCACCTCGCCTCTGAACGCCCGGCACTTGTCGCGCAAATTTCTGTGCTGCTGGCCGTTGTGCCGGAAATGCATCAGGACCCGGATGATTTCATCCAGAAGTTGCGCGCCTGGCACCGTGCCATCGTGCAGTGTAAAGGGTGGCTGGCAGGCATTCCGCCTGTCTGGATCAGCACCTGGCTTTCCCCGCTGGTGACATCTGACACGGCGGCTGAACGCTGGTTCACGGTAACGCCGGGGCTGTCCGGCGTGCAAGTCCGTGAGGCCGGAGCCGGTGTTATGCCGCTGGCTGAATGGAGTCGTGAGCTGAACGCAGGCAACGGACTGGAGCGGCTCAGCGGCATGTTGTGGATGGAAAGTCTGCTGAGCTGGAGCAATTCGCAGGTTCTCGGCGTAATCGGACAGCGTCAGGGCGATTTGCCAGCCCTGACCCCGTGCGCCTGGGGCAGTTGCTTTACGCCGGTGACGGGCAGTGCGGACAACCTGTGGCAGACTCATATCGCCGGGCTGACCACACTGAAACCTGCCACCGCCACGATACAGGAGTGCCTGCCTCTGCCGGATGTTTTGCTGCCTTACCTGCCCTGCCGCCACGGCGTGTCACGTCTGATGCAAAGCTGGCAGCTTGCGGGGCTGCTCTTTGGCCTGTTCCTGCTGTTCGCCCTGCTGGCGTCGTACATCAATAACCAGCGGTTGATACAAAGCGTGGGCGATCATCTGGCCGTCTATAACCGCCTGACGGGAACCCCTCCAGCCCCCAAACTCCAGTCACAGCAGCAACTGCGCGCCGACGATCGGCTTCTGGACGGCTGGTTGCGCGGCGGTGCACCGATGCGTCTGTCTCTGGGGCTCTATCAGGGCATGCGCCTGATTGCCCCGTTGCAAAGTGCAATCAACAGCTGGTCACCGCCACCGCCGCCGCCTCCGGTGATTAAGAAAATCATTCAGGGGCCAAAAACCTTCCGGCTCGATGCCCTGTCGCTGTTCGATACCGGCAAATACGTGCTGAAAAGCGGCTCCACCAAGGTGCTGATTAACGCGCTGGTCGGCATCAAGGCCAAACCGGGCTGGCTGATTGTCGTGGCCGGGCACACCGACGATACCGGCGACGACAAATTCAACCAGGTGCTCTCTCAGAAGCGCGCCGAATCCGTGCGTGACTGGATGCGTGACACCGGCGACGTACCGGAAAGCTGTTTTGCCGTACAGGGCTTTGGCGAAAGCCGCCCGCTGAAATCCAACGACACGGAAGAAGGCCGTGCGGCCAACCGCCGTGTCGAAATCAGTCTGGTGCCGCAGGCAGACGCCTGCAAGGCAACAGCAACCCCCGATTCATCAAATGATTGATGGATGCTTAACCTAGAAATGGAGAACTACCCATGGCAATTCCTGTTTATCTGTGGCTGAAAGACGACGGCGGCGCGGACATTAAAGGCTCCGTAGACGTAAAAGATCGCGAAGGCAGCATCGAAGTGGTTGCGCAGGAACACAACCTGTACATCCCGACCGATAACAACACCGGCAAACTGACGGGTACTCGTATTCACACCCCGTTCCTGTTTACCAAAGAAATCGACTCATCCAGCCCGTATTTATACAAAGCAGTGACCACCGGTCAGACCCTGAAATCTGCTGAGTTCAAATGGTACCGCATCAACGACGCTGGCCAGGAAGTTGAGTATTTCAACACCAAGCTTGAGAACGTCAAACTGGTGAAAGTCGCGCCAAAAATGCACGACATCAAAGACCCGGCTAAAGAGAAACACAATCACCTCGAAGCGATTGAGCTGCGTTACGAAAAAATCACCTGGACTTACAAAGACGGCAACATCATTCATTCCGATTCGTGGAACGAACGTACCACCGCCTAATTACCCGTCATCTTTCGCGCCGCAGATGCGTTGGCTGCATTCGCTCACCCCGGTCACATAGTTATCTATGCTCCCGGGGCTTTGCGAACTTGCCGCCTTTCTGCAGCACGAAATATTTAGGGTAATACCCTGTGCGGACAGGATTTTCTGTCCGCCGTTTTCCTGAGCGTCTGCGTGTCGGGTGCTGAGTAAAAAAACAATCTGCCTTCCGTCCTGATGCGCTTTAGGTTCCTGATGACAAGGAAACAGCGACGGGCGGTAGCGTACCTAAAATCAAGGAGCAGCCCGCATGGAACACCAGTCAGCCGTTTTACTTCGTCGTTTGAACCCGTATTGCGCGAAAGCGCTGGAAGCTGCCGCGACCCTTTGCCAGACCCGCGCACATGCGGAAATCACGCCTGAACACTGGCTGCTGAAACTGCTCGAACAAGGCGAAGGCGACATCACCGTGCTGGCCCGCCGTTATGAATGGGACATGGACGCGCTCTGGCAAAGCCTGCTGGCCCATCTCGATGCCCTGCCGCGTTCCGTGCGCACCCGCCCGCAACTCTCCGACGATTTGCAGACGCTGATGAAATCTGCCTGGCTGGCCGCCTCTTTGCAGGACGACAATCAGACCATCCGCAGCGTGAATCTTCTCGAAGCTCTGATTGCCAAACCTAAGCTGCTGCGCTGTAAAGGCCTGTGGCCGCTGTTCAGCCTGAGTGAAGAACATCTCCGCCGCCTCAAACCGATGCTGGATGCGGTGTCAGAAGAGCGTTCAGAACTCCAGCAACAAGAAAGCCTGAACATGCCGGTGTCCTCACTGAATGAGCCCTCTGCCACGCCGAAAGCGGATAACCTCTCCAGCAACGGTCTGAGCGAAGCCCTGCAAGCCGCACTGGATAAGTTCACGCTGGACGTCACCGCAAAAGCGAAAACCGGGCAAATTGATCCGGTATTTGGCCGCGATAACGAAATCCGCCAGATGGTTGATATCCTCTCCCGCCGCCGTAAAAATAACCCGATCCTCGTGGGCGAACCGGGCGTGGGGAAAACCGCGCTGGTGGAAGGCCTTGCGCTGCGCATTGCGGAAGGGAACGTGCCGGACAGCCTGAAAACGGTCGGCCTGCGCACGCTGGATTTGGGTCTGCTACAGGCCGGTGCGGGCGTTAAAGGCGAATTCGAACAACGCCTGAAAAACGTCATCGACGCCGTCCAGCAATCCCCGACGCCGGTTATTCTGTTTATCGACGAAGCGCACACCATCATCGGTGCAGGCAATCAGGCCGGTGGCGCGGACGCCGCCAACCTCCTCAAACCCGCCCTTGCCCGCGGCGAACTGCGTACCATCGCCGCCACCACCTGGTCGGAGTACAAACAGTATTTTGAACGCGATGCCGCCCTCGAGCGCCGCTTCCAGATTGTTAAAGTCGACGAGCCGGACGACGAGATGGCCAGCCTGATGCTGCGCGGCCTGAAATCGCGCTACGCCGAACATCACGGCGTACACATTACCGATGAAGCGGTAAAAGCCGCCGTCAGCCTGTCGCGCCGCTATATCACTGGCCGTCAGCTGCCGGACAAAGCCGTAGATTTGCTGGACACCGCCAGCGCCCGCGTCCGTATGAGCCTCGATACGTTGCCGGAAGATTTAACCCGTCTGAAAGCGCAAATCACCGCGCTGGAAATGGAAGAGCAGGCACTGCTGGAAGATATTGCGCTGGGCAACAAAACGCACGGCGATCGCCTTGAAAAAATTGAACATGAGACCGATCGTCTGAACGAACAGCTCACCGCGCTGGACACGCAGTATCACGCGGAGAAAGCCCTGACGCAGCAACTGCTGGAGACCCGTCAGGACATCAGCCGTCAGGAAGAGATCGCCAGCCTGCAGGATCAGCTCAGCCATTTGCAGGGCAACGCGCCGCTGCTGAGTCTGGATGTTGATGTGCGCACGGTGGCCACCGTGATTGCCGACTGGACCGGCGTGCCGTTGTCCAGCCTGTTAAAAGACGAACAAACCGATTTGCTGCAACTTGAAAATCATCTGGGGCAGCGCGTCGTCGGGCAGGATCACGCGCTCGTGGATATGGCGCAGCGTCTGCGCGCCGCCAAAACCGGCCTGACGTCAGAGAACGGTCCGCTGGGCGTATTTCTGCTGGTCGGGCCGAGCGGCGTGGGTAAAACCGAGACCGCGCTGTCACTCGCCGACTGCCTGTTCGGCGGCGAGAAATCCCTGATTACCATTAACCTCAGCGAATATCAGGAAGCGCACACCGTCTCCCAGCTGAAAGGTTCGCCTCCGGGCTACGTCGGCTACGGCCAGGGCGGGATTCTGACCGAAGCCGTACGCAAACGTCCGTACAGCGTCGTCCTGCTCGATGAAGTCGAGAAAGCTCACCGCGACGTCATCAACCTCTTCTATCAGGTCTTCGACCGCGGCTTTATGCGCGACGGCGAAGGGCGAGAGATCGACTTCCGAAATACCGTCATCCTGATGACCGCCAACCTTGGCAGCGACCACATCATGCAGCTGCTGGAAGAACAACCGGAATCGACAGACAGCGATTTGCAGGAAATGCTGCGCCCTATCCTGCGCGACCACTTCCAGCCCGCGCTGCTCGCGCGTTTCCAGACTCTGATTTACCGCCCGCTGGCCGCCACCGCGCTGCGCACCATTGTTGAGATGAAACTGGCGCAGGTCGCCAAGCGCCTGAACAAACATTACGGCCTGCAAACCACCATCGAAGAAAGCCTCTACGACACGCTGGTCGCCGCCTGCCTGCTGCCGGACACCGGCGCGCGTAACATCGACAGCCTGCTCAACCAGCAAATTTTGCCGGTACTGAGCCAGCAACTGCTGAGCCGCATGAGCGGGCAGCAACGCACCACTTCACTGGCGCTGGGCTGGGATGAAGAGGAAGGGATTACGCTGGAATTTGGGGAGTAATAAAGGAGATTTCAGATGGCAGATGAATCAGACAAAATATTAAAAGAAGGCGGGATCCGCTTGCTGACTCCCGGAGAAATCGCGCTGGCGAAAAAGGTTTTTGGATCCTCCATCGAATACGGCACCGTGTGGATCCATAGAGACAGTTATCCGCCATTCAATTTGCAGAATGAACATACGGCGATGACCCCAAACGGGGAGATCTATTTCCGTAATGAATATAGAGATGATTTTTCGGCATCAACAGATAACTTGCAGCATATGTTTATCCACGAAATGAGCCATGTCTGGCAACGAAAAAAAGGGATGAATGTGATTGGTAGGGGCTTAATCAGCTGGCTGGTGAGTTATCGATATACGCTGGATGGCCGACTGCTATGTGAATATCCCATGGAGCAACAAGCTCAAATAATTGCAGACAATTTTACATTACAGGCTCGTGGTTATGATATCTGGCATCGACTATGGAGCAACAAATATCCTGATATTACCCTTGACGGCGATATTACTGAGCAAGTAATACGGCAGCAATACCGCAATGCACTGCGAGGTTTTCCATGGTAAATATATCTAAAAATCGATTTTTTGTGCCTGCCATATTTTTATTCCCAACCATGTTAATGCTGACTGGATGCCCGGGGCCCGGTGACAGAATGCGTTTCGATGAAACTGCGCAGGTGAGCGTTGTGGGGGAGAGCGTCTGTTTTTCAATTGCTGAACCGCAGGATTATCAACCAAAAGATATGGGTATTAATCCAAGAGAAATTCCATCAAAGAACAAGAATTTCAATTTTTCTCCTGGTCTTAAAGTTACTGACGGAAAATTATGTATTCCGCCTTCGTTTTACCGCTTCCCGGATAAAGGACAATTTATTGTCGAATACTTATTGACCTCAGAGAAACATCAAGGTGAGCCTAGAAATTTTGTTGTCACTCTGGAAGTGAATCACGGGCATGTTTATAACGTGACGCCGACAGAAAGAGAGATTTTCCTGCCATATTGCCGCTACGAGTCGGACACCCCACTTGCTGCCTGCCAGCGGTAAACCTTACAGGCACTGAAGAATTACATGGAGTAAGTATCATGAGCCTGATTGATACACTTTCCAATTTCGCCAATGGCTCAGCCTGAGGAATGATGGCGATGTCACTCTTGATGGTGATATCACTGAGTCCGCAGTGCGGCAAAAGTTTAAAGAAGCGCTGCGGGGGTTCCCATGGTGAAGATATTTGAATATCGTTTCTTGTGGTCTGGTTTATTGCTGTTATTAAGCTTGCCAGTATTAACAGGCTGCCCCGGTCCCGGTGACAGGATGCGACCTGATGAAACTGCACAGGTCAGTCAGCAGGACGAAAGTGTATGTTTCAATGTCACTGACGGAAAATTATGTATTCCACCTTCGTTTTATCGCTTCCCGGATAAAGGACAATTTATTGTCGAATACTTATTAACCTCAGCGAAACATGAAGGTAAGCCTAGAAATTTTGTTGTCACTCTGGAAGTGAATCACGGGCATGTTTATAACGTGACACCGACAGAAAGGGAGATTTCTCTGCCATATTGCCGCTACGCGTTGGACACCCCGCTTGCTGCCTGCCAGCGGTAAACCTCACAGGCACTGAAGAATTACATGGAGTAAGAAGCATGAGTCTGATTGATACACTTTCCAATATTGCCAAAACAACGCTAAACCGCTATCGACTTGACATCCCTTCCTGCTCTTCCGCCTTAGATGTGGAAGAGTTCAGTGGCAATGAGGGGTTGAGCACGACGTATCGCTACACTGTTATTTTCACCAGTGCCGATAAAGATCTGGATGCAACTCAGTTCCTGCTCAAATCCGCCAGCCTGACCATGGGAACCGGATCGCTGCAAGGCCTGGTTGATCAGAAAGTGGTTCACGGCGTAGTTACCGATTTTAGCCGGATTTCAAGCTCAGCCGACGAGGCAAAATACCGGTTAACGCTGGAACCTTCCCTCGCCCTGCTGGATAAACAGTTCCGCACGCACCGTTTCTTCGTCAATAAATCCGTGCAGGATGTCGTGACGCAGATCCTGGAAGAACATGGCTTTAAGGGCTGGGAATATGAGTTTGCACTTAAACAGAACTACCCAAAACGCGAACAGATAAACCAGTACAAGGAGAGCGATCTGGCATTTATCCAGCGCCTGCTTTCCGAAGTCGGGATCTTCTATTTCTTCAGCCTGCAGGCCGATACGCAAACTGAAGTCGTCCACTTTGCCGATAAGCAAAGCGCCTACGCGTTTGGTAAGACCCTGCCGCTGAGCCACCCGTCCGGGATGAGCGACAGCGGCGTTGAGTCGGTATGGGATCTGAATGTGCTGCACAACGTGGTTGAGGCCAGCGTCACCGCCAAAGACTACAACTACCGTGAAGCCCAGAAAGTTTTGCAGTCGGCCAGAGCCGATGTGACGAGCGGTGACGGTGACGGCGTAACCTATGGTGAAGTCTATCACTACAAGCCCCGGAATCTGGATACCGGTGCTAAAAGCGACCCAGCGGTAGAAACCGCCAACTTTCACGCCCGCCTTGACCACGAGCGATTCTTGTCAAAGCAGGCGCGTATCATGGGCATGGCAAACGATGCCAACCTCAGCCCCGGCCAGGTTTTAACGATCACTGAACTCGCCCTTGTGCCGACATTGCCCGCCGCCGCGGCAAATGGCGTGGTGATTACGGGCATCAACGTCAGTGCCAGCCGGAAAGAGGCATTCGTCGCACAGTGGATGGCTATTCCCTTTAGCGAAACCCTCTGCTGGCGTCCTGCACTTAAACCGCGTCCGAAAGTCAGCGGCACCATGATGGCACGCGTCACCAGCGCAAAAGCCAACGATATCTACGCCTGGCAGGACGCGTCCGGTTTGTATCGCGTGAAATTCGATGCTGACCAGGACGATAAAACGCAGGGTCAGGAAAGCATGCCGGTGCGCCTCGCGAAGCCGTACGGCGGCGACGTTTACGGCATTCACTTCCCGCTGATTCAGGGCACAGAAGTCGCGATCGCCTTCCACGACGGCGACCCGGACAGGCCTTACATCGCTCACGCCCTGCACGACTCGCGTCATGTGGATCACGTGACCGAAAAGAATAATACCCGCAACGTGATCCGCACACCGGCGAATAACAAACTGCGGATGGAAGACAAGCGCGGCGAAGAGCACATCAAACTCAGCACCGAATACGGCGGCAAAACGCAGCTGAATTTAGGGCACAATGTGAACGCTGCCCGTGAAAAACGTGGTGAAGGTGCTGAACTTCGCACCGATAAATGGGTGACCATTCGCGGCGGAGCGGGTGTGTTTATTACTGCGGATACGCAGTCATCTGCCAGCGGAATGATGCTGGGGATGAAGGACGCGATTACTCAACTGGAGAGTGCGCTGAGTATTGCAAAAAGCTTATCTGCAGCGGCCGAAGGTGCTCTGGCGTTACCATCCGATACGCAAAGTCAGCAGGCATTGACCGCGGCCCTCAAAGAACTGGTCCAACCGGGAATGGTTCTGAATGCACCTCAAGGCATCAGTATCAGCAGCCCACAGGCCGTTCGCCTGGCATCGGGAAGTGCCAGCGTAGGTATCATGTCGCAGCAAAACACTGACATCAGCGCAATGAAGCGTTTTACCGTTGCCGCCGGTGACGCCATCAGCATGCTGGCGCGTAAGACGGGCATGAAGTTGTTTGCAGCAAAAGGGAAAGTAGAAATCCAGGCGCAGGACGACAACATCGAAGCGCTTGCTAAAAAAGATATAACGGTTACGAGCGTTGAAGGCCGTGTCGAAATCACAGCAGCAACAGAGTTGTTGGTGAATTGCGCAGGGGCATACATCAAACTCAGCGGTGGAAATATAGAGTTAGGCTGCCCGGGTAATATTTTGCTTAAGTCTACAAATGTGCAAAAAATGGGTCCAGCGGATTATGATGTTGCAAAACCTGAATTACCAAAGGGATACGCTGAGAATTTCATTGCTCGTAGTGAAGATGATGGGAAAATCATGCCCAATGCCCTCTATCGGATAACAACAGGTGAAGGTAAGAGTTTCGAAGGCAGAACCGATTCAGAAGGAAAAACAATTGATGTTTATACCTCACTACCCGACGACCTGAAAATCGAGTTACTTTAACAGACCTGTAAAATAGGAGATAAGCATGGCTAGCGGTGAACAGGAAAGTAAAACAGCCCAGGAAAGTAAAGGAACTGTGGTAAAAGGTAAATATGCCCCAGAAGTTTATTTCCATCCCGGAAGCGCCACATTACTTTGTGTCGATGCATCGGGTAGTAAGGTGTTGGAACAAGAACATGACTTAATGGCTGGTTTACTGGAGAAGTTGAAGCAAGCCCAGAAAAACCTTGATGATATTAATTTCGAAGCTATAAGTCAGGCCGGGCGTCAACCAGAAAGAAAAGGACAAGATAAAATCCAAAAAGCTTATGATGCCCTGAATACAGCAAATCAGGCATTGCGTAATGAGCTAATGTCTTTAACTAAAAATTCTCCAGAAGGTGAACTTCTGGATGATAAAATGAAAGATACCGCCATTGGAATAATGGAACTTATACCGCTAAAAAAGAATTCAGTGACTGGATTTAAAAGCACCTATGTTCGTTCAGACAGAATAAGTAGCCACTGGCGAAGATATCAGCTAAGCGAAGTAGATAAAAAAAGTGGTGAAGCCAGTTTTATTAAGTATGAAAACAAAAATATTACCACGCAGGATGCAGAGGGTAATAATGTTACGCGAACAGTTCGCAAAGCCAAAATAGATACTCAGGTACTGAAAGAACAATTAAAAGATACCGAGAAAAAAGTAAAACTTGATTTAATTGAAGACAGTAATGTTATTTTGACAAACTGGGCAAAAGAGATGAATAAATCTCTCTCCTGGCCGAAAGACGGTGGGAAAGGTGATGAGTCCGTCTACCATCAATATGTTGATATCAGTGCGCAGGCTCAGCTAATGCGTTATAGCCAGGGAGCGGGTCTGGAAGGCGAATTCAACCCGTTGCAAGGCAAGGTTAAAGGAAAAGTAGAGGGGCATGCCAGCTTTGCGCTAGGAGAGGCAAAGGCAGAGGCCTCGTTGTACCTACCCGATCGTCTTGGCATCAGTTTATTGTTCCCCGGCAAAGTGACACCAGAAACTCCGGACGGTATCTGTAATATGGGTGCTTTGCGGTTTGCAATTAAAACAGTCCTGTCCGGAAGTGTGGGGGCAAGCCTTGGTATTGAACTTGGCGTGGAAATGGACTGGAGTGGTGAAATGGGGAAAGGGTATGGTATTCGTGGGCGTTCAACTACATTACCGCCACCTCCACCGCCGGGGCAACGACGGGTTAATCTGGTGAATCCCAAAATTCCGGAAGCGCAGGCTGGGGGAGAGATTGGGGCATTCGTTGGTATACAAGCCGGGGGAAACATCAGTGGTGCTATAGAATGGTTTGATCCTCACCCAGATGACGCCAGTTCTACAGAAGCGAAAAACATAAAGCATGACGACAAGAGTGCCATTGTCCCTAAAGAGAAAAAATTCGCTGAAATAGCAAAACTGGAAATGGGTGTCACTGTCCAGGCTGGTGCCGGGGGAAGTGGAGTCTTTTACGTAACCTATATTCAGGGGCGTTTTCGTATCTATTGCAAAGCCGCTTTTTGTTGGGGGGTTGGCGCAAAAGGGAGTGCAGGTTTTGAAGTGGATGGCGGGACCTTTGCTGCATTTATGAAAAGCTTTATGTATATGCTGAGAAATGTTGATTATCAAAAGCTAGAGGAAATGATGGAGTCCGGTTCATTTAAAGCGTTATGTGCAATACCGCTTATAATGGCTGCTCAAGGAATGCAGGCTGCTGAGGCGATGTTGGATAGTGTTGATAGCATTTTGGATCAGCTGGCAAATGATTTGGAGAAGGAGAATAAACGAGTCGCTTTAATGAATAGCATACGGGACAACCCCAACCAGTTAAAATATTCCCCACCAGAGACAAAAGGTGCAATTATTGCCCAGTTAATGGATATTAGTTGGGTTGATTCAATTGATCCACGCAATCAAAATCTTAACCCACTCACCTTTAATTACTGGAAGAGTGGCCCAATGAAGTTACGTAAGCAGGCTATATTCAAGGCGTTGAAGTGGGTACAAAGCAAGGCTGATTATAATAATATTATGCAGCATTTAAGTAAAACGCCAGGGGAAAGAAAAGGAGATAAAACTACTAATGAAAAAATTCTAGTAGATTTTTTATCCTATGGAGAGGTGAAGTATTTAACATCAACCAACTACGGTGAAAAACTCGCATGGTTATACGAAAGTTTACCCAGTCAGGTTGACCCTGACGCGCCTTTCGTACCAATCTCTGAAAAATTAATGGATGAATATTTAGCGATGATCGATAGTCAGCACTCTAATGATATAATGGAAGATAATAAAACTCGAATGGCATAATTGAGGTAGACACTATGAAATACAAATTTACTTTTTTACTATCAGTTCTATCGATTTTTTTAGTCGGTTGTGATAACAACCAGTCGGCTGAAAATAAGCAACAGTCTCAGAAGGTCGTTAAACGTTCACTGGATAATATGGTTCTGGTAAAAGGTGGTGAGTTTTTGATGGGGGACTTTGGTCCTCTTGTTGGAGAGAAAATTCCATTTAGTATTAACAGCGATGATAAGACATTGCACAAAGTTATATTAGATGATTTTATGATGAGTAAATACAAAGTCACTAATGAAGATTATAATAACTATGTAAAATTAGCCGGAGGTGAAAAAATATCCATCAGTGCTCTGTATAGGCAGCACTCTAAATTATTAGACGGAAATATCTCTGTTAATATACCCTGGAAGATGGCCAAAGATTATTGCTTATGGCTGGCTAAAGTGTCAGGAAAAAAGATAGATTTACCGACAGAGGCACAGTGGGAATTTGCAGCTCGCTCTCGGGGGAAATATCTTCCTTATGCAACTAACAACGGAACTATTATTAGAGGTTTGAACATCCCTACCTATGAAGAAATAGATATTGGGAGCGATGGATTATCTTTACCTATTTATCCGATCGGAAAATACCCACCAAATCCATTAGGGTTGTATGATATGGGATTAAGTGGAGCAGAATGGACTAATGACTGGTATTCAAAAGACTATTACGCCCACTCACCAGTAAAAAACCCCCAGGGCCCTGATACAGGTGAAAAGAAAGTTCGACGTGGCAATATTGGTGGTGATATGCAATATGCTTTAACTATGTTCAGACAGTCAGCGTTACCTGTTCCTGTTTCAAAGGGTAGAACTTATGAAAAAAATGGTATACCTCCTGGTTATGTCTTTCGCTGTGTAGTGAATAACTGATCTCTATTTTAGTTTATGACTGAGTAATAACTGAATGTAATAGATAAATCAGGAACGATGTCATGAAATATAAAGTTGTTTTATTGTTATCAGTTGTATCAACTTTTCTGCCAGGTTGCGATAATAGTCAGTCAACCGAAAATAAGCAGCAGGCACAGGAACTTGTTAAGCACTCACTGAACAATATGGTTCTGGTTAAAGGTGGTGAGTTTTTAATGGGGGATTTTGGACCATTAGTTGGAGAGAAACTACCTTTTAGTATTCAACAAGATGACAAAGTACTGCATAGAGTTATATTAAGTGATTTCTCAATATCAAAATACAAAGTGACCAATGTTGATTATAATGATTATTTAAGTGTGACTGGAATTAGAAAACTACCATTATATATATTGGCTAAAAATTCCCGCTCATTACAAAAGATTAATTATTCTGTCTATGTTAACTGGCAGCAAGCTAAAGACTATTGTTTGTGGTTAGGCAAGATGTCAGGGAAAAAGATTGATTTACCAACAGAAGCTCAATGGGAATATGCAGCACGATCCAGAGGAGAGTATTTCCCTTATGCTACCAACAATGGTAAGTTGGAAAAAGGTATGAACATCCCTACTTATGAAGAGAAAGAACAAATGACGGGGGGGCTGGGGTTACCTTATTATCCTATTGGGAAATACCCACCCAATCCTTTAGGGTTATATGACATGGGATTGAGCGGAAAAGAATGGATATATGATTGGTATGCTGCAGATTATTATACCTACTCCCCGCAAAAAAATCCTACTGGTCCTCAATCTGGGAAGAAAAAAGTACTTCGAGGTTATGCAGGTGGTGATTATCAATCCGCATTGACTATGTTTCGTCAGTCCTCACTTCCTTTCCCGGTGCTAGATGGAAGCAAGTATGAAGAAGATGGTATTACCCCAAGCTATGTTTTCCGTTGTGTAGTGAATAATTAGTCTGAGAGTGGTTCATGAATAATAAATATATAATCCTCTTTTTGATTTCTCCTCTCTTGCTTGCAGGTTGTGATAACAGCCAGTCAACCGAAAATAAGCAGCAGGCACAGGAACTTGTTAAGCACTCACTGGATAATATGGTTCTGGTAAAAGGCGGTGAGTTTTAATGGGGGACTTTGGCCCTCTGATAGGAGATAAACTGCCATTAAGCATTAACCATGATGATAAAAAATTGCATGAGGTAATATTAGACGATTTTATGATAAGCAAATATAAAGTCACTAATAAAGATTTTAATGAATATATAAAAATATCAGGCAAGAGTAAATTACCATTAGGACTTGGGGCAGGGCACCCCTCATTATTAAAAGATAATGTATCGGTCAGTGTTCCCTGGCAGATGGCAAAAGATTATTGCTTATGGATGGGTAAACAGTTGGGGGAAAAAGTGGATTTGCCTACTGAGGCACAGTGGGAATATGCCGCCCGCTCACGAGGGCAGTATTCGCCTTATGCAACAGATAATGGTGAGTTTACTGAAGGGAAAAATGTTCCAGGTGATGATGAGTTGAGTGAATACACTGAGGGGTTGTATTTGCCTGTCTACCCAATAGGTAAATATCCTCCAAATCCGCTGGGATTATATGATATGGGATTAAGTGGTGCAGAGTGGGCAAATGACTGGTATGAAGCAGACTATTACTCGCACTCTGCGTTAAAAAATCCGCAAGGACCGAGTACTGGGAAAAAGAAAGTTCGGCGTGGCAACGTTGGTGGTGATGTGCAATATGCATTAACTATTTTCCGCCAGTCAGCACTACCTGTTCCGGTGCTGGAAGGTAGTAAATACGAAGAGGATGGTATTGCGCCAAGCTATGTTTTCCGTTGTGTGATTAATAATTAGAACTATTCATGGGTGTAATCTCATATTAATTATTAAGGAATGGACATTTAGAAGGAAATATTTTATGCCAAAAGGCTTTGTATTACTCGGCGATAAAACCACGCACGGTGGCGCTGTTATTTCTGCATCGTCAACTATGGTCGTGAACGGAAAAACTGTCGCACTTGTTGGCGACAAAATCAGTTGCCCTGTTCCCGGACACGGCACTAACCAAATTGTGGAAGGTTCTCCTGACTGGGCATCTGATGGTAAAGCCGTTGTAGTCGATGGCTGCCGGTGTCAGTGCGGTTGTCAGGTCATTTCAAGCGCGCCGGATTGCGCAATAGGATAAGTCATGGGCTGGGAACGTCAAAAACCCTTTACGCCTGAGCAACCCGCTCCCCCTTCTTCCGGAAGCTGGTTGCTCAGTGGCGTACTGGCAGTCATCGCTGGTGTGTTGTTCTTCGTTTTACACGCTTCCGGAACGCTGAGTGTCCTCAATGCAGTGAACATCTGGTTATTTTCGCTGATCCCCGTGGTCCTCTGGATACTGATTTTCTGCATGCGCGGCTATCTCTACGGACGTGAACTGGAACGCTTTCAGTTTTTTACGCAGGAAGCTGAACATGCTCAGCAGCAGTGGACTGCATGGGCAGAGCGCTATATCGCGATATCGGCAAGTTGCCTGTTATTGCCAGACCATATTTCAGCCGCGCTGTTGCAGCAAAATGCCACCGGCCTCGAGCAGTTCCCGCGACTCGTTCGCCGCATTGATTATCTCGAAGACAAATCTCCCCTGTCCGTTCTGTTGACGAGTGTGCAGGAGGCAATATCGGGGCTGCCCATTGAATTACCTCTTCAGGTCACTTTACTCAGCGATGAACCGGAAAGAACCCGGCAAGATTTACTGGCCCGGTTTAATAAAACCTGGCAGGAAGTGTTCCCGGGGCAACCGGGGCCAGCTTCACTCAATCTTACTGACCAGCTTTCCTTTAGTACTCTCGATGAACGCCTCAGACAGCCGGAGTCTTTTGTTCATCTGGTTCTGGTCATGCAGTTACATGGCGACAAGGCTTATTCCGATGGACTGGGCGCACTGATGTTTACCAGCGATGACGTGGCGAGTAAGTATTCATTACCACATTCTGTCCGGCTGCTGCGTCCTATGCCTCTCGATATGGATCATTTTGATGAAGATCTGACACTGTTTCTGACGACGCAAACGCATGCGATTCGTACTGCCGGTGTTCTTGCTGACCATCAAAAATGGAAAGAATCCACAGCCAGGCTGCTTGGTACCGGTAATGCACTGGGCACGAAGTGGCAGGCAGAAGACATGACAACTGTCGAAACATATTGCGGTATTCAGGGGCCTTATTCCCCCTGGCTCACCCTTGCGCTGGGGGCTGATTTTGTCCGCATCGGGCAACAATCATGGTTAGCGTTATCCACAACAGGAGCAGAAAATTTTGTCTATACCATCACATCAGGGAGTGGGGATGAGCGCGTTAAGTAGGATCTGGCGTGTTGGCGGGCTGACGGTTCTGCTACTGGCGATACTCAGCCTTATTGGCTGGGCGATCTGGCGTCACGGCGAAATGATCGGGCTCGATACAACCAGCAAAAAGGTCGTCGCCTTCCTGCTGGTCTGTGTGCTGGGTGCCGCTTTGCGCTTTGGCCCTTCACTGGCGCGTCTGGCCCGTCAGGTCATGCACCGCAAAGAAGAGAAAAAACAAAATATTCTGCCGGACAGTGAAAACCGCCTCGCACAAACGCCGCCGCGTCACATCACGGTTGCTGAAATCCGCCAGGCCTTGCGCCAGACCTATGGCCGCTTCTGGTTCCGTAAAGTCCGCATTTTGCTGCTCACCGGCAGCGCGGCGGATGTGGAGCAGCTTGCGCCCGGCCTGACCGGACAAAACTGGCAGGAAGATGCGGGCACCGTTTTACTCTGGGGTGGCGATTTAGGCGCACAGGCGGATGCCGCATGGCTGGGCGCGCTGCGTAAACTGCGCCGCCGCCCGCTGGATGGCGTGGTCTGGGTGACGTCTGCCCTCGCGAAAACCGCGTTACCCGGCCAGAAAGATGCGCGGCCAGCGCTTTCCACCGACATGATGGACAGCGTCGCGCAGGCGTTTACCGCGCGTTACACCCTCCTGGGCTGGCGGCTGCCGCTGTATGTCTGGTCGCTGCACATCGCCGAAGGTGTAAAAGCTGACCGCATTACCCAGTCTGTCGGCTGTTTGCTGCCGGCGGGTTGCCGCGCGGATGAGCTTAGTGAACAGCTCAGCGGTCTGGTGCCGGTGCTGATAGAGCAAGGCACACAGCAGGTGAGTGCTGACACCGGGCATCAGTTTTTACTGCAACTGGCTGACCAGCTGGCACGTACACCGGAGTCGGTCGCCGGGCCGCTGGGCACGCTGCTGAATCCTTACCGCCCTTCCCCGCTGGCGGGCGTGATGTTCAGCCCGGCCTCGGTGGAGGCCAAACGCACCGTGAAACATCACTGGGGCAAAGATAACCGCTGGGATGTTTTGCTGGGTTCTCTGACCGCACTGCCTGCCGGGCTTGCGGCGAAGAAGCTCGGTTTTGCCTGGCGCAGATTGTTCGCCCTGATTACGACCGGTGCGATGATGTTGTGGGGCGCGGGTTCGGTGATGGCCTTTCTGGTTAACCGCGACGCCGTTAAGGATGCACAGTCACAGGTTGAGCTCGCGGCAAACGACAAACAGCCTTTACCGGCGCGCCTGCAGGCGCAGCTGGCGTTACAGCACACGCTGGATAAATTGCAATATCGCCAAATTGATGGCGCACCGTGGTACACCCGTTTTGGCCTGAGCCAGAACGACCCGCTGCTCGCTGCCCTCTGGCCGCATTACGGTGCCAGCGCACTGCCGCTGCTGCGTGACGCCGCGTCTCAGCACCTTGAGTCTCAGCTCGAAGCGCTGGTGCAGCTTGCGCCTGATGACCCGAACCGCGACAAGCTCATCAGACCCGCTTACGACCAGATGAAAATGTACCTGATGCTGGCGCGCCCGGAGAAGATGGACTTCACCTGGTTCAGTCATACGTTACTGACCGACTGGCCGCAGCACGCTGGCGTGCCGGACGGCGTCTGGCAAGGTGATGGCCCTGCATTGTTAGCCTTTTATGCCCGCAATCTCGCTGCGCACCCTCAGTGGCGTCTGACCACGGATGACCGCCTGGTCAGCCAGGTGCGCACCCTGCTGGTCCGCCAGATGGGCGCGCGCAACAGCGAGTCTTCGCTTTACCAGAAAATGCTGCGACAGGTGGCCAATCAGTACGCAGACCTTCGTCTGGCGGACATGACCGGCGATACCGACGCGAGCCGCATCTTTACCACAGATGCCGTGGTGCCGGGCATGTTCACCCGCAAAGCCTGGGAAGAATCGGTTAAACCGGCCATTGAAAAAGTCGTCAGCGGACGCCGTGAAGAGATGGACTGGGTGCTCAGCGACATCAAAACCACCGCCGGGCAGCAGGACTCCCCGGAGGCGCTGCAGGCCCGCCTGAAAGAACGTTACTTTGCGGACTTCTCCGGTAGCTGGCTGGAGTTCCTCAACAGCCTGCGCTGGCAGCAGGCGCAGACGCTATCCGATGCCATCGACCAGCTCACGCTGATGGCCGACGTGCGTCAGTCGCCGCTCGTGGCGCTGATGAATACCCTGAGCATTCAGGGCAAAACCGGGCAGACTGGCGAAGCGCTGTCTGACTCGCTGGTGAAATCCGCCAAAAATCTGTTAAACCGCGATGAACAACCGGCCATCGACCAGCAGGCAGGCGCTAAAGGGCCGCTGGACGCGACCTTCGGCCCGGTACTGGCTCTGATGGATAACAAAGGCGGCGGGCAGACCAGCCTCAGCCTGCAGACCTTCCTGACCCGTGTCACGCAGGTTCGCCTCAAGCTGCAGCAGGTGGTGAACGCCGCCGATCCGCAGGCCATGACCCAGACGCTGGCACAAACCGTGTTTCAGGGGAAAGCGGTGGACCTGACTGAAACCCGTGATTACGGCAGTCTGGTGGCCGCCAGCCTCGGGCAGGAATGGAGCGGGTTCGGGCAGACGGTGTTTGTCCAACCGATGGAACAGGCGTGGCAGCAGGTGTTAACGCCGGCCGCCGAAAGCCTGAACGCCCAGTGGCAGGCCGCGATTGTCGATGACTGGAACAGCACCTTCGGCGGACGCTATCCGCTCAAAGACACCAGCAGCGAAGTCTCCCTGCCGCTGATGGCGCGTTACCTCAACAGCGACAGCGGCCGAATCGCCCGCTTCCTGCAAACCCGCCTGAACGGCGTGCTGCATAAAGAAGGCAGCCACTGGGTGCCGGACAGCATCAATGCGCAGGGGCTGACCTTCAGCCCGGCATTCCTCAAGGCCGTGGACCAGCTGAGCATGCTCTCTGACGTGGTGTTTGCCAACGGTGAGGCGGGTATCAGCTTCGAACTGCGTCCGGGAACCGCCAAAGACGTGATGCAGACCGACCTGATTGTCGACAGTCAGAAACTCAGCTATTACAACCAGCTGCCTGCCTGGAAGCGTTTCACCTGGCCGCACGACACCGAAGCGCCGGGAGCCAGCCTGAGCTGGATAAGCACGCAGGCCGGTACGCGCCAGTATGCCGATATGCCGGGTGCGTGGGGGCTAATCCGCCTGCTTGATAAAGCCACCGTAACGCCGTATCCGGGCGTTAACAGCAGCTTCAATATCACCTGGAAAGCGCCCGACGGCAGGCCGCTCAATTACACCCTGCGCACCGAAGCCGGAGAAGGCCCGCTGGCCTTGCTGAAGCTGCGCAACTTCACGCTGCCCGCACAAATTTTTCAGGTAAAGGCGGTAACGCTCGCACCGGCTGAAAAACCTTTCGACCCCGACGCCCTTGCTGAGGAACAGTAATGTCCACATTAATCACCTTACAAAGCGCCTGTTCTGCAAACCCGGAGTCACTGCCCGAGCAGGCAGAACAGCAGACCGCCCTTTGGGAGAACTGGCTTAGGCCGGTCACCTCAGAAATGCCGGCCGGCGAAGACCCCGGCTACAATGATGACTTCCAGCAGATGCGCGAAGAGGTCAATAAGCTCTCCGGCGCGGATACCACACTGACCTGTGAGCTGGCCGAAAAACTGCTTACAGCACACTGCAAAGATGTGCGCGTTGCCACTTATTACATCTGGGCCCGGCTTCACCGCGACGGCGAAGCCGGGCTGGCGGACGCACTTTCCCTGCTGGCCGGGCTGATTACCCGTTTTGGTGAATCCCTGCATCCGCAGCGTGCAAACAGCCGGAGAACGGCACTGGAATGGCTTGCGGGTTCACGCGTTCTGGACAGTCTGTCACTGTTCCCGGAGGTTAACCGCGTTGATTTTGCCCGCATCGTCGGTGCACTGGCGCTCATCGAACAGGGGTTAAGCACCTGGGAAACCGCCTCCAGACCACAGTTGGGTGCACTCTACACGGCGCTGGAAAACCGCCTCGCGCAGTCCGGCGGCTTTGACGCCGTTGTCCCGCAAAACAGCGCGGCCTCAGGCAGTCCGGCAGGCAACACGTCAGCGGATTCTCCGGCGCTAAAACCGGTCGCCTCCGGACGCGATTTGCTCGATCAGGGCAAGCTGCTGGCAAAATTCCTGCGCGACCAGCCGGACGGCTGGCTCTCCGGCAATCATCTGATGAAAAGCATCCGGCTGGATACACTGCATGAACTGCCGCCGCTGGCTGCCGACGGACGTACCCGCCTGATGCCGCCGAAACCCGAACACCGCGCCCTGCTCAAACGTCTGTACCTGCAACAAAGCTGGCTGGAACTGCTCGAACAAACCGACAGCCTGTTTGCGCAAGGTGTCAACCATCTGTGGCTGGATCTGCAGTGGTATGTCCATCAGGCGCTGACCAGAGCGGGCGCACCGTATGAAAGCTGGGCGGGCATTATTGAGCAGGATCTGAGTGGTTTACTGACCCGACTACCGGGCCTTGAAGGGCTGGCGTTCAGTGACGGCACGCCGTTTGCCGATGAAGTGACGATGAACTGGATCACCCAGCAGGTCACGATGTCATCTGAGTGGAGCAACGACTCCGCCGCCTCTGCCAGCACGGCCGGTTCCGGCGATGACGACATCCTGCAGCTTGAACCGGAAGCACTGGCGCAGGCAGACAGCGACGGTGTCGAAGCCGCGCTCGGTTGGCTGCAAAACCGCCCCGGCACCCGCACGCCACGCCACCAGTGGCTGATCCGCCTGCTGATGGCACGCGTCGCCGAACAGTACGGCAAGAACGACATGGCGCTGCATCTTCTCGGTGAACTGGATGGCAACGGAGCCCGGCTAACACTCACGCAGTGGGAACCGGACCTGCTGTTCGAAGTCAAAGCCCGTCGCCTGAAACTGCTGCGCATCAAAGCCAGCCGCGCGGACGCCGATAAACCCCGCCTTCAGGGTGAAATGGAAAGTTTACTGGCCGGATTAATCAGCCTCGACCCGGCGCGCGCTGCGGTGTTGTGTGGATAAGTAAAACATAAGGATTTGGCCGAAAGATGGATATTCTTAAAAGTACTGTTTCTGCGTTGAGCGCAACCACCCTGAACCGTTACCGCCTTGATATTCCTCCCTGTACGTCACCGCTCGACGTGGAAAGCTTGCGCGGGGATGAGGGCATAAGCCGGACGTATCGCTACTCCATCACCTTCACCAGCACCGACCACGACATCGGCGCCGCTCAGCTGTTGCGTAAACCGGTCACGCTGACGATGGGCACCGGACTGCTGCAAAACCTGACTGCCCAAAAAGTTGTCCACGGCGTTATCACGGATTTCCAGCGGATTTCAGGCTCTGCCGACGAGGCGAAATATCGGTTAACGCTGGAGCCTTCCCTAGCCCTGCTGGGCAAACAGTTCCGCACGCACCGTTTCTTCGTCAATAAATCCGTGCAGGATGTCGTCGCGCAGATCCTGGAAGAACATGGCTTTAAGGGCTGGGAATATGAGTTCGCACTGAAACAGACTTACCCAAAACGCGAACAGATAAACCAGTATCAGGAGAGTGACCTGGCCTTTATCGAACGCCTGCTTTCGGAAGTGGGGATTTTCTATTTCTTCAGCCTGCAGCCGGACACGCAAACTGAAGTCGTGCACTTTGCCGATAAGCAAAGTGCCTATGAATTCGGGAAAACGCTGCCGCTCAGCAGCCCGTCAGGCATGAGCGACAGCAGCGCGGAGTCGGTCTGGGGGCTGAGCGTTCAGCACCACGTCGTTGAGGCCAGCGTCACCGCCAAAGACTATAACTTCCGCGAAGCGCAGAAGGTCAATCAGTCCGCCAAGGCCGACATGACGCGCGGCGACGGTGAAGGGATAAATTATGGCGACGTCTATCACTACAAGCCCCGCCATCCGGAGTCCGGCGCAAAAACTGACCCGGCGGCGGAAACCGGCAACTTCATGGCGCGTCTCGACCATGAACGTTTTCTGGCTGCACAAACGCTGATTACCGGCAACAGCACCGGCGCCACGCTGCACCCGGCGCAGGTGCTCACCGTGGCCGACAACAGCATTCCGTCCATGCTGCCCGAACAGTTATCACTGCCGATGGTGATTTTGCGCACCGGATTCACCGCCAGCCGCAAAGAAGCGCTAAAGGTCACCTTCGCCGCCGTGCCCTTCAGCGAAACGCTGTGCTGGCGCCCCGCGCTCATGCCGCGTCCGAAAGTCAGCGGCACGATGATGGCGCGCGTCACCAGCGCAAAACCGAACGACATCTACGCCTGGCAGGACAACGCCGGTTTGTATCGCGTGAAATTCGATGCCGACCAGGACGATAAAACGCAGGGTCAGGAAAGCATGCCGGTGCGCCTCGCCAAACCTTACGGCGGCGACGAATACGGCATTCACTTCCCGCTCATTCAGGGCACAGAAGTCGCGATCGCCTTCCACGACGGCGATCCCGACCGGCCTTACATCGCCCACGCCCTGCACGACTCGCGTCACGTGGATCACGTCACTGAAAAGAACAGCACCCGAAACGTGATCCGCACACCGGCGAATAACAAACTGCGGATGGAAGACAAACGCGGCGAAGAGCACATCAAGCTCAGCACCGAATACGGCGGCAAAACGCAGCTGAATTTAGGGCACAACGTGGATGCTTCAAGAACAATTCGCGGTGAAGGTGCTGAACTTCGCACCGATAAATGGGTGACCATTCGCGGCGGAGCGGGTGTGTTTATTACTGCGGATACGCAGTCATCTGCCAGCGGAATGATGCTGGGGATGAAGGACGCGATTACTCAACTGGAGAGTGCGCTGAGTATTGCAAAAAGCTTATCTGCAGCGGCCGAAAGTGCTCTGGCGTTACCATCCGATACGCAAAGTCAGCAGGCATTGACCGCGGCCCTCAAAGAACTGATCCAACCGGGAATGGTTCTGAATGCACCTCAAGGCATCGGTATCAGCAGCCCACAGGCCGTTCGCCTGGCATCGGGCAGTGCCAGCGTAGGTATCATGTCGCAGCAAAACACTGACATCAGCGCAATGAAGCGTTTTACCGTTGCCGCCGGTGACGCCATCAGCATGCTGGCGCGTAAGACGGGCATGAAGTTGTTTGCAGCAAAAGGGAAAGTAGAAATTCAGGCACAGGACAACAACATCGAAGCGCTTGCTAAAAAAGATATAACGGTTACGAGCGTTGAAGGCCGTGTCGAAATCACAGCAGCAACAGAGCTGGTGGTGAATTGCGGCGGCGGCTACATCAAACTCAGCGGCGGGAATATCGAGATTGCCGATCCGCAAAACATCTTATTTAAGTCGGCCAACTGGCAAAAGATGGGGCCGGCGAGTCTGAATACTCCTCCGGTGACGTTCCCGAAAGGCTACGGTGCAGTTTATGCGTTGCAGGATGAGGAAGGAAAACCTATCCCACTCACTGAATACCGCATAACAACCGCAGAAGGAACAATATATGCAGGCGTTTCTGATAAAAACGGGAAGACAGCCCCAGTCTATACCGCGGCTCCGGGCAGGATGAATATAGAAATCCTGGGCACTAAATAGGACGATATTAAATTCAAGGAACTTGCAGAATGGCACAACGTAATACATGGGAAGTCAGTGATGGTCAGCATACCTCTGACGTAAACGTTTCAGAAAAAATCGTGATTTGTAAGCGTAAAGAAGTGCCCGGCATCACGCTCACCATCGGCATGTTTTTTGATGGCACTGGCAATAATGTTTTCAATATAGATAAGCGCCTCCTCGAGACCTGCACCCATCTGGATGTGGGAATGAACACTGAAGATGCAGCATCCTGTGTCAAAAAACTGGATAAAAACGGCAACAGTGCGGGGAGTTATCTTGGGTATTATTCGAATATTCATTGGTTGAATACCCTTTATTCTCAGGATAATAAAATAACTGAGGGTAAAGAACTATATCAGCGCGCCATATATATTCAGGGAATAGGTACATCAAGAGACAAAGATGACAGCCTTATAGGTATGGGGCTGGGGGTATTGTTTGAAGGCGTTATTGATAAGACGAATGAGGGCATTACACAAATCGCTGAGCAGGTTGCACTATTGTTCAAAGAAAGCAGAGGTATTACATGCGCTATAGAAAAAATTCAGTTTGATATCTTCGGTTTTAGCCGCGGTGCTGCTGCTGCCCGTCACTTCGCAAACCGTGTCAGAAACGGCGATCAGGCCATTCAGGAAGCAATAACGAAAGGGCTTGATGGCCGAAATCAGCATGGGAAACCCGCAGGAGAAGTACGTTTCCTCGGGCTATTTGATACGGTCTGTGCAGTTGGCGGTGTAAAAAATTTGCTGGACATCCACGGTGGAGTAAACCCCGGTATTGAGCTGGCACTGCCGAAGGATATTGCGCAAAACGTGTTTCAGATTACGGCAATGAACGAATGCCGTTATAACTTTAGCCTTAACAGTATTAAAGAGTCCTGGCCTGAGCTCCCCCTCCCCGGCGTGCATTCCGATATTGGCGGTGGCTATAATCCGCAAGAAAAAGAATATCTGTTTCTCACCAAACCTGAATTTGCAACCGTCAGTGAAAATATTCCTGCTGAGATGACAGATATTTACCGCCATTGCGAAGCTGAAATTCCGGCTTTACAGAAATTACCAAATCTGAGTTCTGTTATGCCTTCGGGAGTGGTAAAGGTCGGAACATGGTTTGACTACCTGGTTAATCCGAATAAGAAACGCGCCGGCATTACTGAAAAGCGTGTTGGTGCAGCATTGACTCTGGAACGGGTGGTCACGAATGACTGGTCAAAAATCACCTTACGGGTAATGTTTGATACTGCGCAGGACGCTGGATGTGAGTTTGATCGTATTCGTAATACGAATACAGATTTGAAATTGCCACCAGAATTGGAACCTCTTTGCCAAAAAGCCATTACCCAGGCAAAAAAGGTTGTAGTCGGAGGAACGCCCGCTCCTTTTTCCGCGGATGAAATGAAACTGATTGGTAAATATCTGCATTGTTCAGCCAGCTGGAATGCGGTGGCATTTAAAGATGTCTGGCTCGACGGAAACAAAGTAAAAGTCATATATGGCGCAGCAAAAACCGCTGAGCTGTTTGGCTTTGTCAATCGCCCCAATCCGGGGTGGGCTCGTGCCGTATGGAATATGCAGGGAGAAGAAGCATGAAAATAATAACAGGTCTGTTATCGCTGTCGCTGCTGGCAGGCTGCAGCAGCCATGCGCAGACGCAGACGCAGACGCAGACGCAGAAAGGGAATTTTAAAGCCCCCTGGGATGAATGGTATTTCACATTTTCAACCCCCAAGGCCCTGCCTGCCCAGGTCACCCTGGTGAAACTGCTGGATACTGATGGCTATGGCTATGTTTTCCAGACCATCGATCAGCCGCAAGGTGATAGCGTGGGCAAATGGGACTCACATAATGGCCTGGGTTCTTCACCGTTCAACAAAGCTAAAGCCCCCCCTCAAATGATTAAATTTTGCTGGGATTCAATTATCGATAAAAAGGTTTATGAAACCACCTTATTCTTCTTACCGGACACGCAAAATAAAATGACCAGTTCAGAGCCAGACTGGTATAACGCGAAAGAAACTTATTATTTTCGTTATTTGGTGATTGGTCTGGCACCAGAAGGAAAAGTTCGGGTGTGGCTGAAGAATAATGGTAATCCTGACTTATTACAGAGCAGTACAAAAATAACCACCGTTTCAGGTAAAGATCTGGATATGTGTAAAGGAGTGACTAAAAGTGATTTTACCTATGATTACGATGACGATATCAAAGCCTTCATAAAAGACAAAAAGTATCCCTACGGAAGCTGGTGAGTCATTATCGGATTAATACAGACTATGCAGGGAGAAGAAGCATGAAAATAATAACAGGTCTGTTATCGCTGTTGCTGCTGGCAGGTTGTAGCGGTCATGCGCGGACCCAGACACTTACCCTGAGTCGTTTTTCCTACGATCACCCCTAAAGTGCCTGAAATCAACGATATCGTCCCGCTGCCACCCGCCCCGCTGCCCGCCTGGAACGGTAAGCTGAAATGGGTCGAAGCCCATGAAGCCAACGTGCCGCCCCCGAAACCTAGCGAAGCCCTGATTGAACAGCTGGCGAAAGACAAACAACTCAACCCGGAAACAGGCAGGCCGCTAATCAGCCTCCGTACGTCTGCTGTGTAAAACCGGTGAGCCCTGCCCGAAAAGCGGCTACTGATGGCATCTCAAATTAACGATGTCATACAAAAACTCAAACCTGCAATATCGAAATTATCAGGCAAACATAATAACGACGTTTATAAAAATCAAAGGAATTTATGTGTAATTTATTAACAGATTTACAAGATGGAATTAACAAATTAAAAAATGGTATAAACATACCAAAGGAAATAGAACTTCTTTACAAGTGGATTGAAAATAACGGTCTTATCGAGTCTCATGACGGACTTATTCAAACACCTAAAGGAATGGTGGGGGATCCTACCGTTTATCTGTATGGTCGAATAAGTGCTGACTATGAGTTTTCCCCAGACGTCACTTTCACTACTTCAAGCCAGAAAGGGCTAAATTATTGGTTTGATCTTCCGGAAATCACGGATGAAATATCATCAAGGCTGGTGCCATTCGCGGAAAGTGGATTTGATGGTTCTCGCCTTGCTTTTTGGCTTGATGATAACAATGAGCTTAGATTTGTTCACATGGGGTCGGGTTCTGCTTCGACGCTATGTTGTATCATTGCTAATGATGCAAAGGAGTTCTTATCTTTGCTTTCTATAGGATATGGTCAGTTAGGTGATGTCTGTGATTTTTCATTATCGCCTGAAGAAATAGCAGATGGAGAGGAGATAAAAATAAATTACTCATTTGTTGACTGGTTAGAGAAAACCTTCAGCATAAAAAGACCTTCTAATGCCGCCAATATAATCAAGGAAACGCCAGATATTGGTGATGAAGATACTATTGACGAATTTTGCTTATGGTGTAACAAGCAATTCAGGCAATAAACGAATAGCGGAATAAATTATAGGCTAGCTGTCATTGCTGATGACTATATCTATACACCCGCTCAGACTTGGGCATTTATTTATCTGCCGTAACAGAAATCAATTTATTCTGGAAAGATAATGAAAGACTTAACCTTGCGTTATTACGACACCGAATTGCGCTATCTGCGCGATGCGGGAAAAGAGTTTGCACAAACTCACCCTGACCGGGCGGCGATGCTTGACCTCGATAAACCCGGTACGCCCGACCCTTACGTGGAGCGCATGTTCGAAGGCTTTGCCTTCTCAATGGGGCGCCTGCGCGAAAAGATTGATGATGACCTGCCGGAGTTCACCGAAGGGCTGGTGAGCATGCTGTGGCCGCATTATCTGCGCACTATCCCCTCGCTTTCGATTGTGGCGCTCACGCCGGACGTGCCGTCAATGAAGATTGCCGAAGTGGTGCCTGCGGGGATGGAAGTGTTTTCCCGCCCCGTCGGGCCGAAAAATACCATCTGCCAGTACCGTACCACGCGCGAGTTGATGCTTAACCCGCTCGCCGTCTCCAAAGTGGTGATGGCCACCGAGCCGGACGGGCGCTCGGTGCTGCGTCTGCGTCTGGCGTGCAGTCCCCAGGCCGACTGGTCGCAGGTGGATTTAACGCAACTGAGCTTTTATCTGGCGGGCGACGCGCCGGTCAGCAGCGCGCTGCATCTGGCGCTGACCCGGCGTCAGGCGGCGCTGTATCTGCGTCTGCCCAATCAGGCCGACCGCATCCGGCTCGACGGCTGGTTCTCCCCCGGCGGATTTGCCGACGAAGATCTGCTGTGGCCAAAAGGCGAAAGCGCGTTCAGCGGCTACCAGCTTTTGCTGGAATATTTCACCTTCCGCGAGAAGTTTATGTTCGTCAATCTCAACGGACTGGGCGATATCACGCTGCCTGCGGGGATTGATTATTTCGACATTGAGGTCGTACTCAGCAGCCAGTGGCAGAGCGACCTGCCGGTGACCGACGATGTGATGCATCTTCACTGTGTACCGGTGATTAACCTGTTTTCCCTGGAAGCCGACCCGCTGATTATCAACGGGCTGGAAAGCGAATACATGCTGCGCCCGCGTCGTCTGCAGGACGGGCATACTGAGATTTACTCGGTGGACTCGGTCACCGGGTCGAGCCGCACCTCGGAGGCCAGCTATGTGCCATTCACCAGCTTCCGCCATCAGGGCGGAATGCAGCGCCGTCATGCGCCTGAGCGCTATTATCACACCCGCGTCAAACGCGGTGTGACCGGGATGCATGACACCTGGCTTATCCTCGGCGGCGTGCAGTGGGAATCGGACCGCGATTTTGCGCGCGAAGCCGTCTCGCTGAAAATCACCGGCACCAACGGCCAGTTACCGCGCAAAGCCCTGCAAAGCACCCTGCTCGACCACTGCGAAGCGGTGCTGCAAACCCCGCTGAAAGTGCGCAATCTGTGTAAGCCGACGCTGCCCGCCTATCCGCCTGCGGAAGATCGTTTTCAATGGCGGGTGCTGAGCCATCTCGGCTCAAGCTATCTCAACCTGATGTGCAGCGCCGAAGTGCTGCGCGGCACGCTGGAGCTGTACAACTGGCAGGGTGATGAGCTGAATAACCGCCGTCTCGACGCCATTCTTGAGGTGCAGCATCACCAGATCCAGCGCTTTGAAAAGGGCTTCCTGCTGCGCGGTATCGACATCGAAGTCACGATTGACGGCAACGGCTTTACCGGCGAAGGCGATATCCACCTGTTCGGGGAAATGCTCAACCGCTTCCTGGCGCTGTATGCCGACATCCACCTGTTTAATCAGCTCACCTTAATCGTTCAGCCCGAAGGCAAATGCATCCGATGGAAAGAGAACCACAATCAGCGACTGCCCGGCTAATTGAACAGATGCGCGAAAAACTGCCGTACACGCAGTTTTACCGCTTCTGTCAGTTGCTGGAACAAAGCCAGCCGGATGCACCCGCACTGGGCAGTCACTGGCAGGTGAAATATGACCCGGTGCGTTTTCGTCCGCATCCGGGGATGGGCTTTCCGGCCAGTGAATTTAAACGGGTGGAGTTCCCGGACGAGGCGCACCTGCCGCCCACGATCCGCACCACCTTTATGGGGTTATACGGTGTGGAATCGCCGCTGCCGACGGCCTATATCGACGACATCACTCAGCGCCGGGACGGGCACGAGGCCGTCAGTGATTTTCTGGATATCTTCAACCACCGGATGATCACCCAGTACTACCGCATCTGGCGCAAATACTCATATCCGGCCACCTTCGTGGCGGGCGGTACGGACAGGACCTCGAAATATTTGCTGAGCCTGTGCGGTCTGGGGATTGACGGATGCGCGAAAACGGTGGCAACGCCTGTCTCACGCTTTCTCGCACTGACCGGTATGATGCGCCTGCCGACCCGCACGAGTGAAGGCGTCGTGGCGCTGGTTACGCTGCTGGCCCCGGACACACAGGCCACGGTGATGGCGCACGACAAGTTGCGCATTCCGCTGCGCAACCGGCTGGCTATGAGTGCGCGTCAGCCCGTCAGTATGCGCAGCAGCCCGGTCATGGGCACCCACGCGGTGGACGTCAACAGCCAGATATTGCTGAACCTGAACACCCGCAATACGGATGAAGCCCGCGAGTGGCTGCCCGGCGGGCAACTGCACACCGATTTAATGGCGCTGCTGCACGTTTATCTCGGCTCGCGGCTGCACGTACGCATGCAGCTCTCGGTGCTGCGCAGCCTGTTGCCGGATGCCCGGCTTTCCTGCCAGCCAAAAGAAAGTGGCGTGCTGCTGGGGCGAACCGCGGTCATGCGTACACAACGCGCCGTCACGGCCACACCCGTTAACGATACCGTTATTACGATTAATCTGGGCCGCTATCAGCGCGTTCAGGAAAACCCACACCGGAGAGAGACCGATGAACATGGCGATTACCGCTGGTAACACCCGCTGCGCACTGCTGGCACTGGCAATAACTTTCACGCTGAGCGGCTGCGGGCTGACCCAAAAAGTGAGCGACGGCACTGTTGCGGTCACGAAATCTATTTTCTACAAGCAGGTAAAAACGCTGCACCTGGATATTCAGGCACGTGACGCGGTCAACAACAATGCCAAAGGTGCGCCGCTGGCGACAGTCGTGCGCATCTATCAGCTGAAAGACCGCAAGGTTTTTGACGGCACGGATTATCCGTCACTGTTTGCCGGAGACAGTCAGGCCATCAAAGCCGATCTGGTCGCGGAAAAAGACATCCGCGTCCGTCCGGGCGAGGCGATAACGGTGGATATGCCTATGGACGAAAAGGCGCAATTTGTCGCCGTGGCCGGGCTGTTTCTGGCCCCGGATATCACCAACAACACCTGGCGACTGGTGCTGAGCCGCGATGACCTTGACCCGGATAAAGCCCGCCAGATTGAGCTCAATAATCAGGGGATGACGCTGATCCCCCTGAAGGACAAGTGAGATGCCGCAGCCTTCCGTCTATGAAATGCTGCTCGGCAATTTTGCCGGCGGCATTGAGCTTCATCAGGTCAGCGAAGCCAATCAGGTCATTCTGTCCGTGCTCGACAACATGCAGCGGGTCCTTAACTGCCGCGCAGGAACGATTTCGCATCTGCCGGATTACGGCCTGCCGGACATGAGCAAAATCTTGCAGGGGATGCCCGGCACCGCGCACTCCCTGCTGACCGCGCTCTCCGCCACGCTGCTGAAATACGAGCCGCGGATCCAAAAGCTGAACGTGATTTTACTGCCACAGTCCACACCAGGGCATCTTGAATACGCCATCGACGCCGAGCTGAAAGAGCTTGGTCTGGTGCGGTTTGGGACTGAGTTTATGCCGGAAGGCCGGGTGCTGATGCGACATATGAAACAGCAGAATTATGTTTGATGGTCAGATTCAATCCTGAGTGTCACCTGCCATCGTCAATGACAGAGGAAGTATGTCAGCTAAAGAACGTTTTTTGAAAAAGCTACAAGACAAACAACCGGGCCGTACCGTGTTTGAAAATAAAGGTCAGGCTGATATCGCTGAGTTTCAGCAACAGATGAGTCAGCTTCAGGAGAACATGGAAACATGGCTGGCCGGTACCGGCATCCGGACGGAAAGCACCTCCGTTTCATTGGTTGAATTTCTGATAGGCGGAAAGGCATTCAACATTCCCGGCATCCACCTGCGTTATGAAAACAAGATGGTGAAATTCACGCCTGCCTTTTTATACGGTCAGGGCGTGACCGGCTGCGTAGAAGTCAGCCTCTGCGCTGAGGGCGCTCCTGTCCCTCTTTGCCGTTTATTCATGCGTTCCGCAGAGCACAATCACTGGACATGGCGTCCGGCGGGCTGGTCCACGCAGCCCGGCGAAACGTTCAGCGAAGAGATCTTTTTCAACATGATTGAAGGTTTATTGTCCTGACCTTTAATCCTGCCACCTGAATTCTTTAATGCACTGGCCTTCGGGAATACCTGAAGGCCTTGTGCTGATCCGCTATGTGAAAGAGCAGAATTACGTAAGTTAAGGAAAACAACCATGTCTATTGAACGCCAGCTGCGCACCGGGGGCGACCCGCGTGCGCTGGCTGATTATGCCGTTTTACGCGAAGAACTGAGTAAACTGACACACCCGGCGCGTCCGGATGTGAACTGGAAAAAAGTGGAACAGCTGTGTCTGAGCCTGTTCCAGCAAAACGGCATCGAGCTGCAAACTGCATCGTGGTACACGCAGGCACGGGCGCAACTCGTCGGATTGTCCGGGCTGAATGAAGGGCTGGCGATACTCGACGCGCTGATCTCCCGCCAGTGGCCGGGGCTATGGCCGCAGCCGGTTCATGCACGGATGGAAATTCTGACCGGGCTGAGCCAGCGCTTGCAGCAATCCCTTCGGGGAATGACGCTGGAATACCGCGACCTGCCGCAAATTTATGAGGCGGAAAAACTCATCAATGCGCTGTGTGATGTATTGCAACGTCTTGAACTAAAACACGCCAGCCAGCTTACCGTGCTGAGCACCTATATGCAGGGTGCCGCGATGCGCCTCGAAAACATGCACGCCACGACAGACTCTGCCGTTGTGCTGCCCGCTGCCGCCGAAAAAGTTGAAAGAACATGGGATACCCAGGCCAGAGAACCCTGGGTTTATGTTGCTCAGGCAGAACCCGAGCTTCCGCAGGTGGTGATTGCACCCGCTCCGGCAGCGAGGCGTCCGTTACAGTGGAAAGGATTTGTGGCGGGGATTGTGGTCACCGTACTGGTCGGCAGCGGCGTGGTGGCAGGCGTGAACGCGTTTTATCATCCGCCTGCCAGCGAGCGGCTGATAGCGTCACTGACTAACACGCCTAAACCTCTGAGCGCTACTGAGCTGCAAGCCCTGAAAAATCGCGAGGCAGAATCACTTCACCGCGAGGCGCCAGAGATCATTGCCACCACCCGCCAGCTAACCCGCCATCTGGCCGCACTTTCGCCGCGCTGGGCGCAGGACACCGGTTCGCAGCTGATACAGCAGACCCGGTTCCTCTGGCCTGACAATCCCGAGACGAAAAAGCTGACGCAGGAATGGAACGAGCAGCTGACCGCCAATGCTATGCCGCTGGAAAACCTCAACGGCTGGTATTCGGCCAACGCGCAGTTGCAGCAACTGGCAGATAAGCTTAACGGGCTGGATGAACAGCGCGGCAAATATATGACCGTCTCGCAGCTCAAATCGTCGGTTTTTGCCATTCAGCAGGCGCTGAACACAGCCACGTCGGTCGAAGAATCGCTGCGTAAATTAGCCGAAGCGAAGCAGCAAAAAAATGCCGTATCTCCTCAGCTGCTGATGCAACTGGATAATCAGTTCACGCAGTTGCTGAACCGGTATGCATTGCTGATGCCAGCCTCGATGCCCTCCCAACCACAGCCCTGATAAGCAGCGGCCAAAGCATATTTCAATTTGAGGTCCCTCCACATGAACAAATTTTTAAATATCGGCCTGATCACTTTACTCATGACGGGCAGTACCTGCGTCCATGCAGATGAACGCTCAGCCGTGTTACTGCTATCCGGAGGAGTGGCCAGCGCCGGGAGTTCTGTTGTGGTCAGCGGACTGATCCTCTCCCCGATTCTGTTACCCGCCGCATTGGTGATTAAAAGCGTGGAATACAGCAAAGGAGAGAAGACTGCCACCTTGCTGACTGAAACGCCTGAGAGGAAAACCGTAAAGTTAAAACTGTCTGATAAAATGGCAAAGGATGCCAAATTGAAAGCTGGGGATCGTCTTACCCTCGAACCCGCTCCTCAGGGCGAAGGGGCGGTGCTGAAGAAAGAGGGAAAAGCCGTTGCCCATATGCGCAACGCCAGTGACGAAGGATTATCTTCGAGCGCACAAATGGCTGAAAAACCGTGAAAACGCTCAGTTACTGCCTCTGCCTGATGTGTTGTTTAGCCCTGCCAACCTATGCTGCCAGCTCAGCTTGTGACTCAGATATTCAGCCTGATGTGATCAACGTTTCAAAAACCATGGCGAATGCGGTTGCCTTAAAAAATGCGCTAAATGTGCGTCCGGATGAAATTGTCATTCTGGTACGTCAGGGGCAGGATTTGGGGAGATACGATATTCAGTATTCTCACGCCGCCTGGGCCAGGAAAAACTCTGACGGTAACTGGCAGGTGATACACAATCTGAATATCTGTGAAACACCACGTTCGGCGCTTTATGTTCAGGGGTTGTATGAGTTTTTAAGTGATGACCTGACAGGGAAGCAGATTGCTATTTTGATCCCCGATCCGGAGCTACAGAATGGGGCAAAAATGTTGCTCAGCGATCCCCAGCAAGCTCAGCGACTTCACGACAGCCGTTACAGTCTGGTGGCTTATCCTTATTTCTGGCGCTATCAGAACTCGAACAGTTGGTTGCTGGAGTCCTTTGCACAGACCAGCCAACCCGACATATCAGATCGAATGCAGGCCCAGCGTTGGTTAAAACAAAAAGGTTATCAGCCCTCGGAGATCGCGGCAGGTTTGCCTGCACGCATTTTTGCTTCATTGTCCTCGCAGAATATTTTTATCGATGACAGGCCAGAGGCGCTGATTAAGGCAGGGAAAATTAGCTTTAGCAGTGGCGACAGCGTTATCGGTTTCCTGCAACAGTTTAGCCAGCCGCGCCCAGATTGTTACCACGGAAAATGGCAGAAAAACGTATGCATCTTTACCTTGCCGGAGTGAAATAAACTAAATTGAGGAACAAAATTCAGATGTGACGGATTACCTCTCTAGCACCCTTTGTGACAGAAAGGCATGCCGGAGAGGTATCGGAACATACTGTTACCCTGCGGTTTTTCTTCACCAGGTTGTGATACATAAATGTAAACAAATACTACAACCATTACCTATTTTGACGTCATTTCAACCAAAACCGATGACATAAATTTACATTGCATTAAAATCAGAATGCGCTGATGCCGCTGGAGATTTAACTTTTTAGTTACCAATATGGCACACAACAAGTCATTACTGGACGCAGGGTAATTACATTCAGAAAACATCAAAACTCTTTGATCCAGATCAATGCAACATCATGTCCGCGTACTTTTCAGGGTTACTCTTCACTCGGGCGTTTCGGGCTGAAATAAGTTTCCTTCCCCGCTCCCATTCCCCTGCCACAAAAGTGTTTCAGCCGGTAATTTCCCCACGAAACCGTCCCTGTTAATACCTTTAACCCCTGTGGTTAAATCGGCCCCTCGCGAAAACCCAGCTGTACCACCCTTTCATTCAAGACTTCACCTGCGAATGTCAGAAATTACCGGTTCCCGTACCGGTATTAATGTCTGGAAGGGTTACCTGACACACAAAAAGAGGTTGTTATGTTTGGTCTTGATGCGCTAGAACTGGCCCGGATCCAGTTTGCGTTCACCGTCTCTTTTCACATCATTTTCCCCGCAATCACAATCGGGCTTGCCAGTTTTCTGGCAGTTCTGGAAGGCATGTGGCTGAAAACGAAGAAAGAGGCTTACCGCGACCTGTATCATTTCTGGTCGAAAATTTTTGCCGTGAACTTTGGTATGGGCGTGGTCTCCGGCCTGGTGATGGCCTACCAGTTCGGCACCAACTGGAGCATGTTCTCCTCGTTCGCCGGAAGCATTACCGGCCCGCTGCTGACCTATGAAGTGTTAACCGCGTTCTTCCTCGAAGCCGGTTTCCTGGGCGTGATGCTCTTCGGCTGGAACCGCGTCGGCCCCGGTCTGCACTTCTTCTCCACCTGCATGGTGGCGCTCGGTACGCTGATGTCCACCTTCTGGATCCTCGCGTCCAACAGCTGGATGCAGACACCGCAGGGCTACGAGATTGTTAACAATCTGGTCGTGCCGGTCAGCTGGATGAAAATCATCTTCAACCCGTCTTTCCCGTTCCGTCTGATGCACATGACCACCGCGGCCTTCCTGGCGTCGGCGTTCTTCGTGGGTTCTGCGGCGGCCTGGCATTTACTGCGCGGGCGAGATACCCCGGCAATCCGCACCATGCTGTCGATGGCGATGTGGATGGCGCTGATTGTCTCCCCGATTCAGGCATTTTTGGGCGATGCACACGGCCTGAACACCCTGAAATATCAGCCGGCTAAAATCGCGGCCATCGAAGGTCACTGGGAAAATAAAGACAATAAACCGACGCCGCTGGTGCTGATCGGTTACCCGGATATGAACCGCGAAGAAACACGCTACGCGATTGAAATCCCGTATCTCGGCAGCCTGATCCTGACGCACAGCCTGACGCATCAAATCCCGGCGCTGAAATCCTTCCCGAAAGAAGATCGTCCGAACTCGTCCGTCATTTTCTACACCTTCCGCATCATGGCCGGTCTGGGCATGCTGATGATTTTACTGGGTGTGCTGAGCCTGATCCTGCGTCGTGGCGGCAAAATGTATACCTCTAAAGCGTTCCTGCGCTTTGCTTTCCTGATGGGGCCTTCCGGTCTGCTGGCGCTCCTGGCGGGTTGGATCACCACGGAAATGGGGCGTCAGCCCTGGGTCGTTTACGGCCTGCTGCGCACCAAAGATGCGGTATCGAACCATAACGTTCTCCAGATGAGCGTCAGCCTGATCCTGTTCATCGTGATTTACTGCTCCGTATTTGGCGTGGGTTACGGCTACATGATGCGTCTGATCCGCAAAGGTCCGCAGGCGCACGAAGGCGAAAGCGTAGACCACGGTGGTCCGGGCCAGCACCGTACGCCAGCGCGTCCGCTGTCTGCTATTTCGGAATCACTGTCCGACGACTCTAAGGGAGCTTGATAATGGGTATCGACTTACCGCTGATCTGGTTTTTGATCATCATCTTCGGCGTGATGATGTATGTGGTGATGGACGGCTTCGACCTGGGCATCGGTCTGCTGTTCCCGCTGGTGAAAAAAGAGCACGAGCGCGACGTGATGATGAACACCGTTGCGCCGGTCTGGGACGGCAACGAAACCTGGCTGGTGCTGGGCGGTGCGGCGCTGTACGGCGCATTCCCGCTGGCGTATTCGGTGATTCTGGATGCGCTGTCCATCCCGCTGACCCTGATGTTGTTCGGTCTGATTTTCCGTGGCGTGGCGTTTGAATTTCGTTTCAAAGCCAGCCCGGCCAAGCGCCATGTGTGGGATAAATCCTTCATCTGGGGATCGGTTATCGCGACCTTCTGTCAGGGCGTGGTTCTGGGCGCCGTCATCAATGGTATTCCTGTGGTTAACCGCACGTATGCCGGTGGCGCGCTGGACTGGCTGACGCCGTTCACCCTGTTCTGCGGGTTCGCGCTGGTCGTGGCGTATGCCCTGCTCGGCTGCACCTGGCTCATCATGAAAACCGAAGGCGAATTGCAGGAAGCGATGCACAAAATCGCTAAACCTCTGCTGGTGGTTTTCCTGCTGGTGACGCTGGCAGTCAGCCTGTGGACACCGCTGACGCACAGCGATATCGCCACCCGCTGGTTCACGCGCCCTAACCTTTACTGGTTCCTGCCGGTGCCGGTTCTGGTGGTATTAGTGTCTGCGTGGATGTTCCGTGCCATCAGCAAAAATGCGCATCACGCGCCGTTCCTGCTGACGCTGGCGCTGGTGTTCCTGGGCTATACCGGTCTGGGGATCAGCATCTGGCCGAACATCATTCCGCCGTCCATTTCTATCTGGGAAGCGGCGTCACCGCCACAAAGCCAGGGCTTCATTCTGGTGGGCGCGCTGTTCATCATCCCGATCATTCTGGTGTACACCTTCTGGAGCTACTACGTGTTCCGCGGAAAAGTGACGCCGGATCAGGGTTATCACTGAGGAATTTCGTATGAATCTCATCAGAAAAATGGATGGCAACAACATCACCAAAGCGCCGTTTTTAAAACGCGTTGGCTGGATGGCCGTCATCTGGAGTGGAAGTGTGTTAGCGCTGTTTGTCGTCGCGACAGTATTTCATCTGCTGATGTTTGCAGCGGGAATGCGGGAGCATTGATACAGAGGGCCGCTGCATCCGTAGCGGCCTTTTACTTATTTCTTCAACACCAATTCCACGAAATCACAGATATCTTCCATGGCTTCCTGCCTGACCTCTGCTGAGGGCATGACGATCAGCTGATCGGCGTAGCCGTTGAGCATCGCGGAAAGCTGGCGGGTAACACGTGCGGCGTTGGTGGATCGAAATATCCCCGCTTCAGTGCCTGCGCTGATGATTTCAGCCAGCAAATCCAGCCATTTTCTCACCATCAGCTGCGCCAGCGCGGCGTAAGCCTCGTTGTGCGCCGCCAGTTGCCACAGCGAACCGTAAAGTCGCCAGATGTCACCCTGCGTGTCCGGCAGATAACTGTTTACCAGCGTGTGGAGTTTTTCCTGCGGCGGCAGCGCCACGATTTCTGCGGTGAACTCCTTGAGCTCCGCCAGCATTACCTCCGTCAGCGCTTCGATACACAGCGTCTGCCAGTCGGGAAAGTAGTGATAAATATGACTGCGCGAGATCCCGACGTATTCCGTCAGTTCGCGCGTCGTCACTTTCTCAATCCCCTTTTCGATAAAGAGGCTGATTGCGCCGTCGAGGATTTTCGCCCTCAACGCTTCCCGATTTTCTTTCATCATCAATCCTGTGCTGGCATTGAGCAACCGCTCAGGCCGCAGTTTATCAGGAAGACTGGCGCACGCCCACCGGCTTACGCAGGACGATTTTGAGCACCACCACGGTGGCGATCACCAGCGTGGCGGCAGAAATCAGGACTGCCAGAAACGCCTGATCAAACGCCGTACGCGCCAGTTCGCTGATTAACGTCGCATGCTCCGGGCTGAGATGGCTGGCGATATTCAGCGCTTCATCGAGGCTGTCATACGCGCCGTCGCCGGTCACAATACCGTCCGGCAGCATAAGGCTGCGGCTGTACACCGCCGTCATCAGGCCGCCCAGCAACGTCACACCCAGCACGCCGCCCATTTCCCATGACACGTCTTCAATCGCTGCGACCATCCCGGCTTTTTCTTCCGGGGCGTTCAGCATGATGGAGGTCGAGGCCGCCGTCACCGCGCCGCCAAGGCCGAAACCTAAAATAAACAGACTGATGAGCTGCATCGCGGTGCCGCCTTCAAACAGCAGCGCGTGGCTGACAATTCCCGCGGCGGAAAGCGCGAAACCGCCGAGCATAATTTTACGGACGCCGTATTTTGGCATCAGCATTCCGGCCAGCGGCGATGCCAGCGCGGAGGCTACCGGAATAGGCAAAATAAACATCGCGGCCATAAATGGTGTCAGCCCGAGCACCAGTTGCAACCGCTGGCTCAGCACCAGTTCGATGCCGATCAGCGCAATCATTGAGGTGATCGCCACGCCCACGCCGCAGGCAAAAGCGCGGTTGCGGAACAGCGAAAAATCGATCATCGGCTGCACGGCGCGTTTTTGCCTTCTGGCGAACAGCCCCAGAAACAGTACGCCTGCAAAGGCCGGGAACAACACGCCCGCCCATGAAGAGTTCATATTGCTCAGCTCTTTCAGCGCATAAATCACGCCGACCAGCCCGAGCATCACCATCGCAGAACCGGTGAAATCACACGGACGCTCCGGGTTGCCTTTGCCGCGCGGGATCAGCGCCAGCGCACAAGGGAATACGGCCAGCACAATTGGCACGTTGATCAGGAACACAGAGCCCCACCAGAAATATTCCAGCAACACGCCGCCAATCACCGGCCCGAGCGCCGCCGCGCCTGACGCCACCGCCGACCAGATACCAATCGCCAGCGCACGTTCGCGCTCATTGGTAAACACATGGCGCACAATCGCCAGCGTCGCAGGCATCATCATGGCCGCGCCAATCGCCAGAAACACGCGGGATGCGATCAGCCATTCTGCGGACGGCGCAAAAGCCGCGCACAGCGACGCCAGCGCAAACACCGGCAGGCCGCTCATAAACAGATTTTTATGCCCGAGACGGTCACTCAGCATACCCGCGCCGGGAAGCAGCCCGGCGACGACCAGCGGATACGCATTCACAATCCATAATTTTTCGGATGACGACGCCCCCAGCGCCAGCGTCAGACGCGGCAGCGCCGTGTAAAGCACCGTCATATCAATGATGATCAGGAAAAGGGTACTGGTGACAATGGCGAGGATCAGCCAGCGGTTTTGGACGAACATATACAGCCTCAGAAAGTTTTTGAGCACTTGCTCAAGAGCGAAAGGTACTTGAGCGGGCGCTCAAAATCAAGCGAAGCCAGCGTAATGGTTGAGGATCGGTTGACACACCGGCGGGCAGAAACGCAGAACTCAGCGGCAAGAAAAAGCCCACCGGAAGGTGGGCAAAAGGGGTAAACAGACTTTTATCTCAGCTTTCTTATTATTTCCCCGGTGTGGCGAAATTACTCTTTAACAGTGTCTTCCAGCGTGAAACGGCCCAGCGGGTTCTGATGGAAATCTTTGATATTTTTACGTGTCACGTTGCGGTACGGGCTGTAATACAAATCTATCCAGTTCACGTCCGCTTTAGCCATTTTCTGTAAATCGATATACATCTGCTGGCGTTTTGCCGGATCCATTTCCACGCGGGCGGCGGCCACCAGCGCTTTCACTTTATCGTTGTGATAACGCGTCATGTAGTTGTTGTTGGAATCATGTCCCAGCACAAACGTGGTTTTCTGATCGGGATCGAGGATGTCATTCGTCCAGTACATCACCGAAATGTCGTAATCGCCCGCGACTAACATGTCCCAGCTCTGGCTCGGATCCACTTTTTGCAGACTGGCCGTAATGCCCGCTTTTGCCAGCTGTTGTTGCAGCAGAACGGCGATTTGCTCGTCCACTTCATCCCCGGCGTTCACCAGATATTTCAGCGTCAGATTTTTCACGCCCGCCGCTGCCAGCAGCTGTTTGGCTTTCTCCGGGTCATAAGGGCGTTGTAAGTTACCGGCGTAGTGATACAACGCGCCGTCAGGAATATAGGAATTGGCGATTTTGCCGTAGCCGAACGTCACGGTGTCGATAATCGACTTTTTGTCGATGGCGAAATCCAGCGCCTGCCGGACTTCAACTTTGCCCAGATCGCCGTGTGAATGGTTAATCAGCAAGTGGTCTTCTCGCGTAGAAGTGTCCAGTTCGACAGCCAGTTTCGGGTCTTTCTGCAATGAGGAAATGCGTGAGAACGGAATCGACAGCGCCGCATCGATTTCGCCCGCCTGCACTTTGAGCATGCGGGTATTGTCGTCCGGCAGCGTCAGCCACTCGACGCCATCAAGCTTCACCTTCGCGGCATCCCAGTAATACGGGTTTTTGACCAGCTCGACTTTCTCGCCACGCGTCCACTCTTTCACGCTGAATGCGCCCGATCCCACCGGATGTTCGGCAAAATCATCCGCGCCCTGTTTGGTCAGCGCCGCCTGTGAAATCACCGACGCATTGGGCAGCGCCAGCTGGGAAAGAAACGCTGCCGACGGCGTTTTCAGCGTGATAACCAGCGTGTGCGCATCGTCCGCTTTCAGCGTATCAATAATGCTGTACGAATCTTTCCACAGTGAACCGGCATCGTCGCGGATACGCGTCAGGCTGAACACCGCATCCGAAGCCGTGACCGGCGTGCCGTCTGAGAATTTTGCCTCGCGCATTTTCAGCGTATACGTTTTGCCGTCCGGCGAAATCGTCCAGCTTTCCGCCAGCCCCGGCAGCAGTTTGGTGCCGGTATTGTCCACGCGAACCAGCGGATCAAACACATTCGAGAACACCCAGTTATCGGCGTTTTGCGCCGATTTGATCGGGTCAAACGTCGTGCTGTCCTCACGACGTCCGATGGTCAGAACCCCGGCCGCCTGCGCCATTTCGCTGACCAGGCTCAACGCCAGCAGCACCCCGGCGGCCACAACGTTAAAATGCTTTTGCTTCATGTCACATTCCTTCAGTCATCGGAAAAATCCTTTCGCTACCGGGCGCATCAAGCACACAGGCGAAAGCATGGTCGGCAATATGCCGGGTTTCGGGTGCCGCGCCCTGCCTGCACGCAGGAATCGCACGGGCACAGCGTGGATGAAAAGCGCAGCCCGCAGGCAGCGAAACCGGGCTGGGCGGCTCGCCTTGTAACGGGTTCTCCGGCAGCGGGCGGTCGGGGTCAATTTCGGGGATAGCCGCCACCAGCGCGGCAGTGTAAGGATGGCGCGGCGTAGTAAAGACCGTCTGCGTCGGGCCGCTTTCAACAATCCGCCCCAGATACATCACCGCCACGCGGTCGCAGAGACGCCGCACAATCGCCAGATCGTGCGCGATAAACAAAATTGCCAGCCCCATGCTCTCGCGCAGATCCATCAGCAAATTGATGATTTGGGCCTGAATCGACACGTCGAGCGCGGCGACGCATTCATCGGCGACAATCAGCCGTGGCTCAATCGCCAGCGCGCGGGCAATTCCGGCGCGCTGGCACTGCCCGCCACTCAGCGCCTGTGGTCTCCGCGACGCATGTTCCGCGCTCAGGCCGACCAGCGTCAGCAGTTCGTTAACCCGCACCGGGATCGCCGCTTTCGCGACTTTCTGGTGTACACGCAGCACTTCACCAATGCTCTGGCCCAGCGTCTGACGCGGATTCAGTGAGGAAAACGGATCCTGAAAAATCATTGCCGTTTGCTGACGAAGCCGGGCAATATCCGGTTTCACGCCGCCGGTAATCAGCTGCCCGTTAAAGCGCACACGCCCTGCACTGGCATTTTCCAGCTGCAACATCGCGCGCCCCAGCGTGCTTTTTCCGCTGCCCGATTCGCCCACCAGCCCCAGCGTTTCTCCGGCATTGATGTACATCGACACACCGTTTACCGCCTGCACAACGCGCTTTTTACGCCCCAGCCCGCCGGATACCGGAAACGTCACCGACAAATCTTCGGCTTCCAGCAGCGGGTAAGGCCGCGGATCCGGCGCAGCAGTCCGGTCAGAAAGTGGATTCATTTTCCCTCCCGGATATCACCGGACTGAGAACCCGCAAAGGGTGATGGCAGGCGGCGACGTGGCTGCGGGCAAACGCAGCGGTCTGCATCGCGGGCTGAAGGTCATGGCACTGCGCCGTGGCGTGTGAACAACGCGGATGAAAACGGCAGCCGGTCGGGAAACGCGCCGCAACCGGTGGCTGGCCGGGCAACGTGATCAGCCGCCCCGCGCCGCCTTCGCTGGCGGGCTGGCAGTCAATCAGGCCGCGGGTATAAGGATGCAGCGCCTGCGCCAGTACGTGGCGTTTTTCGCCGGTTTCACACAAGCGACCGCCGTACATCACCGCGATGCGGTCGCAGGTTTGTGCTACCACGCCGAGATCGTGAGTAATGAGAATAATGGCGATACCCAGCCTGTCGCGCAGATCGCAAAGCAGCCGTAAAATCTGCATTTGTACGGTGACGTCCAGCGCCGTAGTCGGTTCGTCGGCAATCAGAATTTTTGGCTCGCAGGCCAGCGCCACGGCGATCATCGCGCGCTGACGCATACCACCGGAAAACTCATGGGGATAGTTGTCCACGCGACGCTGCGGATCGGGAATGCCCACCTGCCGCAGCCACTCCACGGCCTGACGCTGTGCCTCACGGCTGCTCGCCCCAAAATGCAGGCGGCGGCTTTCTGCAATCTGCTGCCCGATGGTCATCACCGGGTTCAGATGGCTGGCCGGGTTCTGGAAAATCATGCCAATTTCCCGCCCGCGAATGGCCGTCATGCGTTTATCGCTGAGCGTCAGTAAATCGGTGTCATTCAGGCGGATTTCTCCGGCGCGGATGTTCAGCCCTTCGCCCGGCAACAGGCGCATCATCGCACGGCAGCTCAGCGTTTTTCCGGAGCCACTTTCACCCACCAGACCGAGAATTTCACCGGCACTGAGCGTAAGGGAAAGCTTATCCACCAGCGCCACGCCCTGCCGGTCTTCAATGGTTAAACCGCGAACCTGCAACAGCGTCATGGGCGCTCCCCCAGTTTGTCGCCTAAACCGTCGGCCAGCAGGCTGAAACTCATCGCCAGCATCACAATCGCCAGGCCCGGAAACGTGGTTATCCACCAGGCGGTGGTGATAAAACTTTGCCCTTCAGCGACCATCACGCCCCATTCGGCCAGCGGGGGCTGAACGCCTAAGCCGAGGTAGCTCACCGACGCGCCGCTAAGCAAAACCAGAACGCAATCGGACATCGAAAACACCAGCGAACTGGTCAGCGCGTTGGGTAAAAGATGCAAAAGCAAAATGCGCGGATGGCTGTAACCCAGGCTGCGCGCGGCCAGAATAAAATCCCGGTGTTTAAGCGTCAGCACCTGCGAGCGTACCAGCCGGGCGTAAGACACCCAGCCGACCATCGCCATCGCGATATAAAAACTGCTCAACCCCGGCCCGAGAATGGCGATGATCGAGAGCATCAGCACCAGAAATGGAAACGCCAGCACCACATCGATAACGCGCATGAAAAACGTATCCACCGCACCGCCGAGGTACCCGGAAAACGCACCAATCAACGTGCCAAAGGTGAACGGAAAGATGACGCCGATAATGCAGATTTGCAGATCAATCCGCGCGCCCCACATCACGCGGGAAAGAATGTCGCGGCCAAAATTATCAGTGCCAAACGGGTGCGCAAAAGTTGGCGGCGACAGCGTCACAGAAGCATCCTGCGCAATCGGGCCGAACGGGGCAATCCACGGGGAAAACAGCGCAATCAGCACCCACGCGCTCAGCATCAGAATACCCAGCCGCAGCGCCTGCTGACGCGGCAACCAACGCAGGTGAAAGCTGCCCAACCGCTGCGTGGCTATTTTTTCGGTCATGCTCATAGCTTTACCCTCGGATCTAACGCCACCGTCAGCAAATCAGCCACCAGATTGACGGCCACCGTCGCCAGCGCAAACACCAAAACCACGCCCTGCACCACCATGTAATCGCGGCTGATAATGGCTTTAACCAGCAACTGTCCCATGCCTGGAATGGCAAAAACGCTTTCAATCACCACCGTGCTGCCAATCAGCCAGCCGATATTTACCGCCAGCAGATTGACCGTCGGCACCAGCGAGTTGGGCATGACGTGCCGCCAGAAAATCCGGTTCTCGTTCTGCCCGCGCGCCCTGGCTGCGGTAACGTAATCGTTCTGCAATTCCATCAATAAACTGGCGCGCAGGTTGCGGGTCAGCACCGCCGACAACGCCAGCGCCACGGTCAGACAAGGCAAAAACAAATGATGTAAACGCTCGCCGAAATCGCTGCCGTAGCCCGACACCGGAAACCAGCCGAGCGACAGGCTGAACAGCAAAATCATCATGATCGCCAGCCAGAACGCCGGTAATCCGAGGCCGACGGTAGAAAGCAGGCGGATCATCTGATCTGCCAGCCGCCCGCGGTTTCGCGCCGCCGTTGCCGCCAGTGGCACGGTAAACAGCATCGCCAGCATCACGCTGCCCAGCACCAGATACAGCGTCGGTTCGATGCGCGACATGATCAGTTTCAGCGTATCCACGCGGTAAATCAGCGACTTTCCCATTTCGCCGTGCAACAGGTTGCGCAAGAAGTAGAGATATTGCTGCCAGACCGGCAGATCCAGTCCGTACTGCGCACGAATCCGGGCGATGGCTTCCGGCGTGCTGCGTACGCCCAGCAGGATCCTCGCCGGATCGCCGGGAATGGCGCGCACCATGACAAACGTCAGGATGCTGATCCCCAGCAAAACCGGCAGCAGTTGCAGCGGGCGCCAGAGCAAAAATCGGTAACGGTGCATGGCAATCCTCTTAATGACTGTTTTTGGTGCAGAGCAGGCGTCATTCCCCCTGTGGCTCTACGTTAGCCTCAGCAAAACCTCACCGGTAGTTAGCAAAAATACTAGGTTTGTCCCGTCGGCGATTTGGCACTGCGATTGCATAACTTTTTCTTAACAACCGGTCAGCAGCAAAATCGGTGCCCGATCAGCACATTCATGGCGGAAAGAGCAACTTGCGGAGATGAATTCATGAAACTCGCGGTGAAAGAAAGTGCAGCGCCATTACGGGAAACCACCGTGGACGGCGCGTTTAACCAGCTCTTTGCGCAGACGTCGCGTCTGGGGTTCGACGCCCTGATCTACGATTACACGCCGGTACCGCGATCGCTGGAAGGCGAGCTGATCACGCCCTCTTTGCTGCGGATGTGTAACGTGCCGGGCGACATGCAAAAGCTGTGGCTGGAAAGTGGCTACTATCAGGTGGATCCGGTGCAGCATTACGCGCTGGAAAGCTGCGCGCCGTTTGTGTGGTCCTATCAGCGGCCGGACAACACGTCCCTGCAAAACCGTCTGAGCGACCTCAACAAACCGGTCACGCATTACATGTGTGATAACAATATGCCGTGCGGCGCGACCGTCCCCCTGCATTTGCCGAACGGCGGGTTTGTCACCGTGACCGGCATACACACCAGCGCGGGGCATGAACTGGATATTCACGATGTGCTGGCGGAGCTGAGCCTGCTGGCGCTGACGTTTCAGGAGTGCGTCTTTCCGCTGTTCGACGCCAGCGTGCTGACCTGCAAACATGTGCGGCTGAGCAAGCGCGAGCGCGAATGTCTGGCCTGGGCGGCGGAGGGGTTAACGGCCAAAGAGATCGCCCGCAAACTTAACCGCTCGGTGGCCACCGTCACGCTGCACCTCAACACTGCTGGCCGTAAACTGGGGGCCAGCAACCGCGTCCAGGCGGTGGTTCGCGCGCTGCATTACCGCCTGCTGGACAGCTGACCGCCCGATTTCCTATCTTTTTTACTAGCTGTTCAGCACCGCCCCGATGTTTACCCTGAGAAGATTATTCACCGACAGGGGAAACAAAATGGTCAACATCACTGAAGGCTACGCGCCGCTTCAGGAATACCAGACCTGGTACCGCATCAGCGGCGATCTCAGCAGCGGTAAGACTCCGCTGGTGATCGCCCACGGCGGACCGGGCTGCACGCACGATTACGTGGACGCCTTTCGCGACATCGCCGAAACGGGTCGCGCGGTCATTCATTACGATCAGGTAGGCAATGGTCGTTCGACGCATCTTCCCGATAAACCGGCCGGTTTCTGGCAACCGTCGCTGTTTCTGGCAGAGCTGGACAATCTCCTGCGCCATCTCGGCATCGAAGAAAACTACGCCCTGCTCGGGCAATCCTGGGGCGGAATGTTAGGTGCCGAACACGCCGTTACGCAGCCCCCCGGCCTGAAGGCACTGATCATCGCCAACTCACCGGCCTCGATGGAACTCTGGCTGCAAGCCGCCGCCCGCCTGCGCAGCGAACTTCCTGCCGGTGTGCAGGAAACCCTGCTCGCCCACGAACAGGCCGGAACGATCGACAGCAAAGAATACAAAGCCGCCTCGCAGGTTTTCTACGCGCGCCACGTTTGCCGTCTCGACCCGTGGCCGGAAGAGGTAAAACGCACCTTCTCCGCGATGGACGCCGATCCGACGGTTTATCACGCCATGAACGGCCCGACCGAATTTCACGTCATCGGCAGCATGAAAGACTGGACGATCATCGACCGTCTGCCGGCGATCAACGTACCAGTCTTGCTGATTTCCGGCCGCTACGACGAAGCCGCCCCCGAAGTGGTTCAGCCCTTTGCCGACATGATCAAAGACGTCCGGTGGGTGATTTTTGAGAATTCGAGCCACATGCCGCATGTGGAAGAACGGGGAGCGTGTATGGAATGCATTCAGGAGTTTCTGGAAGGGGTTTGATTTGGCTTTGGGTTGCCGCCCAAACAGCTTTGAAGCAGCAGCTTGGTGTAAATTTCGGTTTTTCAATTGCAGTGATCACTCAAGGTCAAGACCTTGGGCTCGCCGCCCAAACTGGCCCAAAGGGCGCGTTAACGCGCGCGCCCTCTGGACACCCGCGCTTTTTAACTGCGCGCTGCCGCTAGTAAAGTATGTTTCAGCAACTCCGGCTATTGCCGCAAACGCCGCCGCTGCGCGGTTCTCTCGCCTCGGGTTCGAACCTGCTCGAAAAAAAGACTCTCGCTGTTTCTCACCACTCACTCGACGTCGTTTTGAAAGCGGCCAAGGACTATGTAATTCGGAAGATTTATGCAGGCTGATTTTGAATTTCTCCTTCCCCTCTCACGAGGGGAAGGTCGGGATGGGGTGTTGGTTTTAGCGGCTCAGTTGCCTGCTAAACCCCCTCCCGGCCTCCCCCTTCGCAGGGGGAGGAGCAAACCAATCCATTGTTATATCGTGAAGAAGCCTCCAGCCGCTTTCAGAAAGCTTGCTGAATGAGTGTTTCGAGACCAAAAGGCTCGAAGACCGAAATGAAGGTACCGCGCAGCGGCAAGTTTTCGCGGCAATAGCTGCGGTACCTGAAACATAGCCAGCGAGCGATAGCGCGGGTTGTAAAAAGACGCGGAGATTCCAAAGAGGCCCCGTCCTGGGCCTCTTTGGTCGGTTTCGGCGCGAGCCGCTGAGCGATCACTGCAAGTGAAAAACCGAAATTTACGCCAAGCTGCCGTTTGAGAGCAGTTTGGGCGGCGAGCCCAAGGTGTTGACTTTAAAGCCAGAGCGTCAAGCTCTACTTTGTCACCAGAACCGGTTTCTCCCGGTAATCCCCCGGAAAAACTTTCTCTAAATCTTTAATCTTCGGCAGATCGTTCACCACAATGTACGGATAGTCCGGATTATCATTCAGGAAGTTCTGGTGATAAGCCTCCGCCGGATAGAAATGCGCATTGCTTTCCACCTTCGTCACCAGCGGATCGCTGTAGCTTTTGCTGGTGTTCAGTTGCGCGATATACGCTGTCGCCACTTCCGCCTGCGCCGCATTCATCGGGAACACTGCCGAGCGGTACTGGCTGCCGGTGTCCGGCCCCTGCCGGTTCAGTTCGGTCGGGTTATGCCCCACGGAGAAGAAGATGTGCAGCAGTTCGCCGTAGGTGATTTGCGTCGGGTCAAACGTCACTTTGACCGATTCCGCATGCCCGGTATCGCCGCCGCTGACCTGCTCGTAGCTGGCGGTTTGCGCGTCGCCGCCCGCGTATCCGGACACCGCGCTGGTCACGCCTTTCACATGCTGGAATACGCCCTGAATTCCCCAGAAGCAGCCACCGGCAAACACGGCCGTTTCACTGTGTGATGTGCCCGCCGGTTCGTCATGTGCCGGTGCGGGGATCACCACCGCCGTTTCCGCGCCGCCCCACGACCAGGCACTATTCTGAAAGACAAAGGCAGACGCCAGCACCAGACCGGCGATCACGCTGATATTGCGTAACGACTTCACTCTTTTTTCGGATGTTTTCACAGTTGTTTTCATAGCAGCCTCGCGGGAATTAAACTTTTGGACTGAACGTCATCGCCAGCCCGTTCATGCAATAACGCAGACCGGTGGGCTGCGGGCCGTCGTCAAATACGTGGCCAAGATGGCCGCCGCAGCGACGGCAATGCACTTCGTCGCGAACCATACCCAGTGTCGTATCCCGGCTGGTCAGCGCCGCGTCAGGCAGCGGTTTCCAGAAACTCGGCCAGCCGGTGTGGCTGTCAAATTTGGTCGCCGAAGAGAATAAAGGCAGCGCGCAACCCGCACAGGCAAACTGCCCTTCGCGATGCTCATTATTGAGCGGGCTGGAATAAGGGCGCTCAGTACCGGCTTCACGCAAAACGTAATACTGTGCTTCGCTGAGGCGCTGGTGCCACTGCGCATCGGTCAGTTCAATTTCGAATGTTTCAGTTTTTGCCTGCGCATCGGCCTTGCGGGTAAAGACCCCGGGGAAAAGCCCCATCACGGCAATCGCCGAAACGGCGGTGCTGCCTAAGAGGAAATTACGTCTGTTGATCATCATCGTCACCGTTGCGGTAGTTGTCGATGGCATCAGATTACCGGCGGATGTCTTACCGAATCCTCCCGAAAAGTTAACCATTTTGTGATAACTGACGAATTTGAATATTCTGGTATCAATTGATTTACATCTAAAACAGGCAGCAGAAACCCGTTGAAGAAGCGTTGATACCAGCCACCTATAATAATCTCCTGCGAATTATCCTAATACATTAATACCGGTAAAAACATGAACAGCAAAAAAGTCACGGCGTTAACCTTAGCTTTGGTGACTTATTTACCTCCTTTCTTTTGTCATGCTTCGCTTATTCTTAATGAAACCCGGGTGGTATATCCTGAATCGAAAACGCAGGAATCTGTAAAAGTCGATAACCCGACGCGAATTAATTTCCTGGCACAGGCCTGGATTGAAAACGATCAAGGTCAGGAAGAAGGTCGTTTTGCTGTGTATCCGCCGCTGTCTAAAATCAGCGGAAATAATGCCAGTACGTTGCGCATTGAAAAAATCGACGCCAGTAATCTTCCGTCAGACCGTGAAACGATGATGTGGCTGAACGTGAAGGAAATCCCGCAAAAAGCCAAAGAAAGCGGGCCGCAGCTGGTTGTCGCCTTCAAGACCCGCATCAAAATTTTCTACCGCCCGAAAGGGATAGACCCGGAACTTCATGACAGTTTTACCCAAATGACCTGGCGCGCGGAACCGGGAAAACTGATCGTCACCAACCCGACGCCTTACCATATTACCTTCGATAAAGTATGGGGTGGCCCGGTCAGTAACGACAAAAACAAACTATCCGCCAATATGGTTGAACCGTTTTCCACCCTGACAATTTCCGTTCCCGCCAGCGCCGTAGTCCATCAGGTGCATTACAATATTATCAATGATTTTGGCGGCGTATCAAAAATACAAAACATCTCTCTCTAGTATGTATTTTAATAAAATTTCCCACAGCGATTTAAACCCTCTCTGAAGGAAAGTGAGTCTCCACGCTTTAAATTTATAAAGGCAAGAAAATGACGTTGAATAAAAATGTATTAGCAGGTGCTTTAGCCTTATCTTTATTACCGGTCGCCGGTATGGTCCACGCTGATGACGCCGCTTCTTCGGTTGAAATTCAGTTCAATGGTTCAGTGAAAGCCCCGACCTGTACCATCAATGACAGTGATACCGATCATTCCGTGAACCTGACGGAAATCAACCAGGCGAAAGTTGCCGCGCTCACCACCGGCCAGGCCACCGCGGAAAATCAGCAACGTTTTCACCTTTCTGTGAACTGCGCTGAAAAAGCCAGTGCAGATGATTTGACCCTGACCATAGATGGTCATACCGATGGCTCAACGCCGAATATCCTGACCAACGCCAGCACCGATGCCGCCAGTGCAAAAGGCGTAGGCTTCGAGCTTTTCAGTGAGCAGGATCTGGCAACACCTCTTCAGGTGAATGGCGGCGTCGTGCCTTCTGCCGATTACATCGACCGCCTGAATCAGGGTAACGGAAGCATCAACTTTGTGGTGGAATATGCGAAACAGGACGCCACAGTCAGCGCCGGTGCTCTGACGTCCAACGCAACTTTTGCGTTCACATATAAGTAACGCATAGGGAAATAACATCTGGCGTCATTCACCTCACGGGCGTCAGATGTTACCGGGCTTTACGGCTCGAATCCCGGCACCCATCATGAAAATCCCCCCGCATTTTCTTACCCTTTTCTTGCTCCCGATGTGTTATCCGGGCGTTGCGTGCAGTGAAGACTTCGATATGTCTTTAATGGAAAAAGTGGGAAATTTGCAGGGCGTGGATACATCAGTGCTGGAAAAAGGCGGCGAGATGATCGCAGGAAATTATCCGGTCGTTCTGCTGATCAATACTCAGGAAACCGGCCAGATCACGCAGTCTTTTCAGCTGGCGGACGGTTCCGTTCAGCCCGTTTTTACCACCGCGCAACTCAGCGCCTGGGGCATTACGCCCGACCATTCCCCTGAAGGGCCGCACCCGCTGGCTGCTTTTGTGGATGACGCCCAGGTTAATTATGACGCCGGAAGCGAGCAGCTTTCCCTGACGGTTCCGCAGGCACGGTTTTCCGCCGGTTCAGGCGATATCGCGCCCGAACAAAATTGGGTGGCCGGGCTTAACGCCGCGCGGCTCAACTACAACCTGAACCTGCAACGCAATACCGGCAGCCAGAGTCAGCAAAATGACACCGCCAGTTCGACGCTCAGCAGCGGCATCAATCTGGGAAACTGGCGGCTGCGCAACGACGGCTATTTTAACTACAGCAGCGAGGCGGGCAGCCATTATCAGAGCAGCGCCAGCTATATCACCCGCGACATCGCCGCGCTGAAAAGTACATTTCGCGGCGGCGATTTCTTCACGAATGGCAAAATCTTTTCGTCCGTTTCACTGCGCGGCATGACGCTCTATTCCAGCGATGAAATGCGTCCGGATAATCAGCGTTTTTACATGCCCGTCATCAGCGGAACGGCGCGCAGCAACGCCACCGTGGTCATCCGCCAGAACGGTTTTGTGATTGACCAGCGCCGCGTTACGCCCGGCCCGTTTTTGATTAAGGATTTACACAGCGCGAGCAGCTCCGGCGATCTTGATATCACCGTGATGGAAAGCGATGGCAGTACGCAACATTTTACTCAGGCGTTCAATGCCATTGCCGCCCTGCTTCCGCCGGGCGTTTTTAACTATGAAATCTCTGCCGGACGCTATCGCAACAGCACGACGGCAGGTCTGATGCTTACGCCAAAAATCTATCAGGCCAGCGCCTTTTACGGGTTAAGCAATACCTTCACCCTGCTTGCCGGTCAGCAGATGGCGACGCAGGGCAACTTTCGTTATCAGAACAGCGGCGGCGGGCTGGGTGCGAATATCCCGGTGATCGGCGGGCTGTCGTTATTGCTTAAACGCAGTCAGTCCCAAACCGCAAGCACCCCCAAAATGCGGCAAGGGAAACAGCTGGAAACGCTGTTTGTGCGCACGGTCGACGAAACCCAAAGCACCCTGAGCCTGAGCTGGAAGCACAAATACAGCCAGAATTATCAGGAAGTCGGCGAAGCGATCAGCGCCGCCGAACTGAGCCCGGCAGGCATCCGCTACCGTGATCAGTACAACGTTCAGCTCGATCAGAGCATCGGCACAATGACCGTGATGCTGCGTTATACCGAAGACCGGCGCGGGGACGGCAGCCATCAGCGCAGTTCGCGTCTCGGGCTGAGCGTCAACCGCTGGCAATCACAATTTCAGGTTTACTACACTCATCAGCGAAGCCTTCAGGGCGTTACGGATAACAGCCTGACGTTCAACGTCGTCATCCCGCTGGGCGAATCCCAAAAACACCACATCGGTTACAACGCCCTGACAGATTCGCGGGGTGGCACGCAGCAGACGGCCTCGGTGAACGGTTCTTTTCTTGAGGATAATCAGCTGGGTTATGACGTCAGTCTTTCCGGCCAGGGAAGCCAGAAAACGGCGCAGATTTCCGGTGATTACAGCGGTGCGGCGGGCATTGTCAGCGCCGGGATTTCACAGGGGCGGGGTTATCAGCAAACCAGCCTCGGCCTGGAAGGCGGCGTGCTGGTGCATCATCATGGCATCACGCTCAGCCAGCCGCTGGGCGACACGGTGGTGCTGGTTCACACCCCGCAGACATCGGGGCTGAAAATTGAAAACAGTGAAAATATCTCTACCGATCGCTGGGGCAACGCGGTGATCCCGTACGCCGTGCCTTACCGGGCAAACGATGTGGAGCTGGATCCTGAGTCCCTCGACAGACATATCGATGCGTCTTCGACTGTAAAAAGGGTGATACCGACTCATGGCGCAGTCATCGAAGCCGAATTTAATGCCCGCCGCCACGACCGGCGTTTTTCCAAAATACTCGATAAAAAACAGCAGCCGCTGCCTTTCGGCGTCAGCGTTCAGGATGCCGGTCATTCTGAACTGGGCACCGGCGGCGCAGCAGGTATTTTGCTGGCGGATTTCAGTAAAGCCCGCTGGCCGCTGGCCGTCACCCTCAACGGCAAGCTGCTGTGCCATATTCCCCGCCCGGCAACCTCCGGCGCTTCTTCCGACACATCAACTTTGTGGAAATTATCATGTTCATAGCGCGCCGCAATAGCTGGCTGTTATTGCCTCTGCTTGCTCCGGTTCTGTTATCCCAGACACAGGCCAGCGAAAACAAAACCCTGTTACTTAAAGCCGGGAACGTTGCGGTAAAACAGATCCAACCCGGCGGCACGCTGCTGGGCACCTTTCCTGCCAGCACGTTAAGCCATGCGGTGTTGCCCGACGCTGACCTTAATGTGATGATCCCGCACCCGGTTTGGGATGAAGGCCGGGGCATTTATCAGACGGATATTCCGGGGATTGGTTTTAGCTTTTGCCAGCAGGACGGAAGCCTGTGCCTTCACAACGGCGCGGCGCTGACGGGGTCGTCCGTTCCGGCGTCGATGAAAAATTTCGCGATCCGCCTGTATAAAACCGGTCGGGTTCAGGCCGGTGAATACAATTTACCCGCCCTGTTTACCCTTAATCAGGCAGGTGCGCCGCTTATGTCGCTGGGCCTGAATGCGCTGCGGCTTAACGTCAGCCAGTGCAGCATCACCCGTAATTCCCTGCACGTCACATTCCCCGACGCCACGCCCGGCACGTCTCCGGTGCTTTCCCGCGTCCGTTTTCATCTGCCCTTGCGCTGTAACACGCCGGAGGATTACGACAACCTGGACATTCATTTTGTGTACAACGGCAAGCGGATTGACGCGCAACACATCGTAACCAGTCTGCCGGGCATCGGGCTGAGCGTGAGGACGGAACAGGGAAAATATGTTGATTTCAGCGCCGCCAGTACCGATGCGGACGCGGCATTTCATGAGACGGGTTACGTGGCGGAACTGAGCCGGGCTCCCGGTGAGCCGGTGCAGACCGGGAAATTCAATGTCAGTGTTACGGCTGTACTGACGATGCGCTGAGTATGTCCGGGCTAACGCTGAGGCCGGACTTCAGCGCGCCCACGACTGCCGCATCCAGCCCACCACCGCGGGCGTTTTCTTCCATGATCGCAAAGCTTTTTTCCGGTGAGTATGCCGCCTTGTAGCAACGTTCTTCCGTCAGCGCAGCATAATTATCCGCGACGGAAATAATGCGCGAGCCCAGATCCAGCTGCGTGCTTTTCAGGTAGAAAGGATAGCCTTTGCCGTCCAGCCGTTCATGGTGAAAACTGGCGCTCTGCGCGACATCGCACAGACCGGGCACTGCGGATAAAACATCCCAGGTATGCAGCGGATGGCGGAAAACCTGTTTTCTCTGCATTTCATTTAGCGGCGTTTTTTGCGTCAGCACCGCCGCCGGGACCGCCAGTTTTCCGAGATCGTGCAGCAGACCGGCGATATGAATTTTTTCTATGCCCGTCTGTGAAAAACCATACAAACCGCCCAGCTGAGCACTCAGTTCGGCAACTTTGAAAGAATGACCCATGGCCGAGCAACAATGCGTATCAATCACGCGCGCCAGCAGGCTGGCAATCTGGAGTAACTCAGTGTCCGTCAGAGTGTGTGCGGGGAAAGGTGCGAGCAGGCGAATTTCAGTGCTGAGAGAAGAAGATGCGAGCTGCTTCCAGAATTCCTGCTGTAAACCCAGATCACGCAGGGCAATAACGTCATCCAGCGCGTATTTACACCCGATGGAATCGCACAAGGTTTGCATGGCCTTTTCGGGGTAATGCCCGCGGGGAAATTCATACACGCTGAGGGCGGCGAGGTCGTCTGCCAGTTGCAGCAGGCTGTGTTCTGCATTGTGAATACCTGCGCCACAAATCAGACCGGCGCATCCGGCCAGCAGCGGGATATTACTCAGCCGTTGCGCGCAATGCGCCGGAGAATGCGCGCCGTTACCGATATCCCACAGCAAGGCGGCAATAAACAAACGCCGCTGAGCAGGCTTGCTGAGGCCACGATGCCGGGCGATGTTCTGCGTAATGTAGGCCCGGCGGGCGCTTTGGTGAGGAGTTTCCGGTTTCAGCAAGTCCAGTGCCGAGGAAAAAGCAGTGAGAAAATCAGTAAAATTGACGGTCATTGAATGCTCCCGTGCAGGCGGGAGAAAATGCGCGTGGCCCTGCTCCCTCCGATACGTTGTGATCAGGCAGCACAGGAAACCGTATTTTAATTAAGCAGACAATTTAATTACCCGATGGGGGCATATATAGGTTTTTATTTTTCATTCAGCAGACTTCACCGGATAATTAATTATCCCCGGCAACAAAATTACCCATACACAAATAATGGATAACAGTAAGAAGGAGAGAAAATTCACCGATATTTTCCCGAAGTACGACTATCGGTTTTTAATTTGTATACTCTTAATCTGAGACGCCTTTTCTCAGAAGATCACTTGAACGACTTCATGGATATCTAACAGGGTCAGATGAAATATCTTATTGATAATAAAATAGAATTCAACTCAGACGACGGGTCGCTCTTTTATCCCGCCAGCAAAGATATTATAAAACTCACTCTGCCAGCGTCGCGCCTTCTGGAGGAGTTTCTGTTATCGGACGGGCGTGACCTGACCCGTGATTACTTACTGGAAACCGTGTGGGATCGCCACGGTTTGCAGGCATCAGGCAATAATCTCAACCAGTACGTCAGTATCCTGCGCCGCAATCTTGCGATGCTCGATTGCCATGAACTGATTGTGACGCTGCCCAAAGTCGGCTTCAGGCTGAATACCCGCATCAGCGTGATGCCGGTAGCGGAGACAACGCAGCAAGAAACCGCGCCGGTACCCCGGACGCCGCTTCCACTTTCTCAGCCCCTGGTTCCTGAAACGCCGGTTGTCACGGCTGCGCCAAAAAAGAAAACCCTGCCGGCCATTTTGGGGGCGCTGACCGTATTGTGCGCCGCCGCTTTAGGGTTGTGGGAATATCAGGATGATCATGATGAGAAAACAGTGGTAACTCACAAGGAAAGCGGTTGTGAAGTGATATTTCTTAAGGACATTTCTGAACGGCGTCAAAAGGATGCTATGCAGGAAGTGGCTAATATCATGAAGAAAAATGGCCTTCAATGTCTCAAAGACAATGTGATTATTTATAACCGTGAGGTGACAGTGTCCAATCTGGACACCCGGCGGACATTGCTGTCTTTATGCGTCCTGGGGAAGAACAGAGAAATTATCTCCTGTGATAATTTTTATCATTATAAATGGATCAAACCATGAGATACCTGAAACCTCTGCGTTTTTCTCTATTACTGCTGGCTGTGGTCTTCATCGCCTTAATTGTGGCGTTCCTCTTCCCGCGTAATTCTGTGCCGTCGCTTAACTGTAAAGGCTTTGCCAGATGGAGTATGGATCTCGAACGAGGACAATTAATTTTTTCACTCAATGAAAACCTTCAGTTTTACGGGAAGGACAAAGGTATTGTGCAGTACGAAGGCAATGTGAAATCACCTTCGAAAAATACCTATCTGGAGCGCACGATTTACCTTACTCACGGCGTCCGGGTCGACAGTAAAACCTATCACTTCACCATTGAAAAAGTGACACCGTCACCACTGGACACCACGCCGGATGCGGACTTCAATCAGCTTTGGCTGGAAAACAGCGGCGACAGCACATCGATAAACATCGGGGTAAGAAATATCCGTGACAGCGCGTATGTGATCAGCAGCCCCTACGCGCCACAGTTCGTTTGCGTGGCGAACTGACTTAGATTTAAAACCTTCATCATCGCGAACTGAAGCATAAAAAACTATATATGTCGTTTTTACAGATATAAATTGAGGTGAGTAAGCCTCGTGTCGTTTTATAGCATCTTCATACCAGCACCTGGCTGGCCTATTTTGTCAGGTGCTTCAGAAGACATAAAACGACATATGACAGGTTTAAAATGCGTATCAATTCAATGAAAACTCTCTTTGCCGGCAGCACGCTGGTCGCAGTAATGGCCTTCACCGGGCAGGCTCAGGCGTTAGAACTGGGCGCCAAAGCAGGCACTGATTTCACCGAACTCAATGTCGGTATGAGCCGTGCAACTTCCGGTCTTTACCTTGACAGCAACTGGGCAAAAAACACCAGCAACGGACGTCAGGCAGGCGCGTTAGGCGCAGGTTTTAATATTCCTGTTGGCCCGGCAATGATCAACCTCGGCGCAAAAGCCGTGTATATGCAAGGTTCAGTTTCCGATAATGAAGGCGTGGCCTTCCCGGTCGGCGGCGGTATTACCGTGCCCTTCACTGACTCTCTGGCTTTTTATGCTGAAGGTTATGCCGCGCCCGATTCTTTAAATAACCGTGCGAAAATCTATGTTGAAGCTGACGGCGGATTCAGTTGGGTTCCCTTCCAGCCATTAAAAGTAAAAGCCGGTTACCGTTATATTGGCGTTGACGGCAGCGCAGGGAATCCGAATGAGCGCATTATTGATGGCGCGTATTTAGGTGGCGAACTGGATTTCTGATTTCACGCGTCTGATTTCAAAAGCCCGTTTATCTGAAGCAGATCTCCGCTTTCATTGCGCAAAGGGAGATCTGCCGGTTCTGAATATTGAATGAGTCATATGTTGTGAACAATTTCTTAAAAACCGTTCTTTCCCTGAGCCTCGTTTTTTCTCTGACAGGTTGCATGATGGCGCGCCCGCGCGATCATCACCCGCATTACGACCATCATCATGACGCCCACCATGCGGAATCTCATCATCCGCAGCATGATCATCACCCTCGTTAAGGCACAGTTATAGACCCAGTTCTGCCTGCACCAGTGTACCCTCACGAATAAAGACCGGAATAGCACTGAGCGGCGCATCGGCTATGATTTTCTGTCCGCCCTGATAACGTTCACCGTTCAGGGCTATCCAGTTTTCACCGGCGGGCAGCCAGACTTCACGCTCCCGCTGGCCAGCATGTAAAACAGGTGCAACCAGAATGTCGGCACCCAGCAAATACTGGTCTTCCACCTGCCAGCTTTTGGCCTGTTTCGGGTACTGGTAGAACAGCGTGCGCATCGCCGGATCGCCCTTCTCATGCGCTTCATCCATCACACGACTGATGTACGGCCGCAGTTTTTCACGCAGGAACAAGCCGCTTTTCATCAGTTCATAATTGGCCTCGCCGTAGCTCCACACTTCATTGGGCGCACCGCTGTTACATTGCGCGATACCCTCACGCCACGGCTCCGGCGGCTGGATTTGCGGTTCACGATACCCGTGCAGACGCATGACCGGGCAGAAAACGCCCCACTGAAACCAGCGGATCAGCAGTTCCTGAAACGCCGGATCATTCACATTTCCACCCTGAAAACCGCCGATATCCGTCGTCCACCACGGAATGCCCGCCAGCCCCATATTCAGACCGGCAGCAATCTGATTACGCAGTGCATGGAAAGAGGAATGGATATCACCCGACCACGCCAGCACACCGTAACGCTGGCTTCCCGCCCAGGCGCAGCGCACCAGATTGACGATTTCGCTCTCGCCTTCCTGCTGTAAACCGTCGTAAAAACCTTGTGCGAATTTTTGCGGATAAATATTGCCCACTTCCAGCACGGGCCCGAGATGATAGCGATAATTATCAAAATCATAGGCGCGATATTCCGGTTCAGCTTCATCCAGCCAAAAGGTGCGGATCCCCAGATCGAAATAATTTTTCTTCACCTTGTCCCAGACAAACTGGCGTGCGCCGGGATGTGTCGCATCGAAGAAAGTACAGTTACCGAGGAAATCCAGATTCACTGAAACGCCGCGATCGGTATTGACCAGATAACCTTTCGATTTCATCTCTTTATAGTTGTCGGTGCGGCTGTCAACCGTCGGCCAGACCGACACCATCGTCTCGATTCCCAGTGATTTCAGCTCAGCCACCATCGCTTTCGGATCCGGCCAGTCCACCGGGTCAAAACACCATGTGCCCTGATTCGGCCAGTGAAAGAAATCGATCACAATTACCGAAATCGGCAGGTTCCGGCGCTTGTATTCGCGCGCGATTTCCAGCACTTCCTGCTGTGTGCGATAGCGCAATTTGCACTGCCAGAAACCCGTCGCGTAGTCCGGCATGCGCGGCGCGGTGCCGGTCGCACGGCCATACTGATGCATGATTTCCGCAGGCGTTTCTCCGGCGGTGATCCAGTAATCCATCTGCTCCGTGACCTGCGCTTCCCAGCGTGTGATGTTCTTGCCAAACGTCGCCTCGCCAATCGCCGGATTGTTCCACAGCAAACCGTAGCCCAGGCTCGACAGCATAAACGGCACACTGGCCTGGGAATTGCGTTGCGCCAGTTCCAGCGTGCAACCTTTGAGATCCAGACAGCTTTGCTGGTACTGGCCCATGCCGTAAATTTTCTCGTCCGGACGCGACTCAAACCTGACCGTTAGCTGATGTTTTCCGCCGGGAATCGCTTTGAATTCGCGCGCATCCATTTTCAGCGCGCTGATGTATTTGTCCTGGCTCTTCTCCGTCGCGCCGATCCCTACCGTCGAACGCTGATGCCAGAACTCTTCCAGAATCAGCTCACCATGTTGGTTATAAAACGCCAGTTGCCCTTTGATGTTAACGGTCGCAGTGATGTTGCCGTTGCGAAGCGTCAGCGTTTCGGTGCCCCGGCGGATATCAGCCTGCGGTTGTTCATCCCGCGGGAGCAGCGCCCAGAGGTGGTCATTGAGCGCCGGACGGCAGGTCGCACGCACGCGCAGACTGTTATCGCCCCAGGGTTCAATCACCAGCGTTTGCTGATCGAAATGCCAGAGGATACGGTTATTTTCGGCGATTAATTCACTCATGCGGGCTCCTGTGTATGCAAGGTGGTCTGACGTTCAGGCTCGTGTTCCGGGGTGATTTTGGACTGATTAATGTGCTGCATGGTGGCGTCGTTGAGTTTGTACCAGCGCATCGACAGCGCACTGAACATCGACAACACGCCCGGCACCAGCGAGAACAGCGCGATAATGGACAACATCGCGGCGGTATTTTGCTGTACGGCATGCGGGACATAACCGCTCATGCCTAGCGTCCAGCCGACGACTGCTCCGCTGACCGCCATTCCCATTTTGAGGATCGCCAGCAGCGTGGAGAACACGGTGCCGTCCATGCGTTTACCTTGTTTGTATTCGCCGTAATCCACCACGTCCGACATCATCACCCACATCAGCGTGGTGGTGACCTGATAGAACGTCGAGACCAGCAGTGTCATGCCGACCAGCAGGGAAATCCACGCCGGAACGAAGAAAATCGCCATGCTCAGAAGACCGGTTAAAACGGCGCACAGTGTGAAAGCCGACAGTTTGCTGCGGTTTCGGGTCAGCGGTTTGACCAGCGCGCTGCCGAGGCTTTTTCCAACGATATGCGCGGCGAGGAGCCACATAAAGTAGCTGGCGTTGCCCAGATAATACGTCACGTAATACATCATCGCGCCGAGACGAACGACGCCGAAGGAGATGTTAAAGAAGATCAGCGCGGCCACTACGCGCCACTGGTCGTTACGCACCAGGTCGCGCAGATCCGAAAGGAAATTCGCATGCGTTGGGGGGGCGCTGATACGTTCTTTGGTATTGAAAAAGCAGAGTAAAAACATGACCACGGCGATCGAGGCCATGATAGCCATTGCTCCGAAATACACGTCGAGTTTATTGCCGCCGCCCATCATTTCTGCCAACGGCATCATCAGGAATGTCGACATCGCGCCACCGAGCGTGGCGAGGAAAAAACGGTAAGACTGTAGCGAAATACGCTGGCTGTTATCCGGCGTGATGATCGCACCCATCGAGCAGTAAGGGATATTAATGGCGGTATACATCAGCATCATGACGCAGTACGTCACGCTGGCGTACACCATTTTGCCGATCAGCGTAAGGGATTCCGGTACCGCATAAACCAGCAGGCAGCTCGCGCCAAACGGCAGCGCCAGCCAGAGAATATAGGGTCTGAACTTGCCGAAACGCGTTTGCGTTCGGTCAGCGATCAGCCCCATTGCCGGGTCAACAATCGCATCGGCCACGCGCGCCACGAGAAACATGGTGCCGACAAACACCGCCGGTAAACCCACAACATCGGTGTAGTAAAACGTCAGGAAAATAATCACGTTATCCAGACCAATATGGCTCGCCATATCCCCCAGACCGTAACTGATTTTTTCTTTTACGGATAATTTCGCCGTCATTTTTCGTCCTGCCTTTTATCGGGTTAAACTCAAAAAAGTCAGTCCGTCCGGTGGCCTGAGGACTTGTTATAAAGTGGTTAAAAGCGAGTCACAATTATGAGATATGATTAATTTCTTATGATTTTTGATTTATGTGATACCGGTAACATGCGGGGATTATTGCAAAGGCGGCCCTGGTAAGGTCAACACCTTGGGCTCGCCGCCCAAACTGGCCCAAAGGGCGCGTTAACGCGCGCGCCCTCTGGACACCCGCGCTTTTTAACTGCGCGCTGCCGCTTGTAAAGTATGTTTCAGCAACTCCGGCTATTGC
>NZ_JADOBI010000020.1 GCF_015644585.1 Rahnella laticis
CCGCGTATCTTTTCGCGCGGTTTGTAACCCGACTGAAGGGAACCGCGCAGCGGCGGGATTTTGCGGCAATAGCCGGAGCTGCTGAAACATAGCCAGCCAGCGATAGCGCGCAGTAAAAAAGACGTGGAGATTCAAAAGAGGGGCCGTCTTGCCCCTCTTTTGTCGGTTTAGGAACAGCGTGTTAAGCGATCACCGCAATTGTGAAACCGAAACTTACTCTATTCTCAGCTTTAGCGTAAATTTCGGCGCAACGAAATAAGTGATCACTGCAATTGAGAAACCGAAACTTTCTCGGTCAGAGAATTCAGCCCCTCACTGCAAGTGAAAAGCCGCCCCTTTGCAGCGGCCTCTGCAAATCAAAAATGATATGAAACCTGATTCTCCTGCTCCGGCCACGGCTGCGATTTGTACGGTTTGGCCGGGTAATTAATCTCCACGCTGCGGCGGCGGAAATCACTCGGGCTCACCCCTACCCGCTTGCGGAAAACACGCGAGAAATACAACTGATCGTCATAACCCACGACACGGCCAATGGTCGCAATCGATTCCTGGGTGGTTTGTAACAGCAGCTTGGCGCGGATCACACGCTGATCTTCACGCCAGCGCAGGATGTTGATCCCGACCTGTTCGCGGAATAAATGCGCCAGACGCGATGGCGACAGGCAAACGTGGCGTGCGACTTCATCGATACGTAGCTCGCCGGCCAGATTGCCGGTAATAAACTGGCAGGCTTCAATGACACGCGGATCCATAATTTTTTGCGGGCTCTGCGGATCTTCTTCCATTGCACGCAGCAACAGGCGTTCCAGCAGGTTCATCCCTAACTCTTCGCAGAAACGCCGGCCCGATTTTTGGGTCTGCTCGATATTGGCAAAGAGCCGGTCGAATTCCAGCAGTAAGGTGTTATTTGGCAGGGAAAGACGCCCGACGTCGCGGGTTTTTGTGTGCCATTCCAGCCAGTCAGCCCAGTAGGCGCGCGGGCGGAAATACACCCAGCGGTGATACCACGAATCGGCATTGGCCGAGCGGCTGTATAAATGGCGAGCTTTCGGCGGGAACAGCAAAAGGTCGCCGGGATTGCAGTAAAACGTATCTTCACCGTCAAAGACTTTACCCTGCCCTTTGACCGTCAGATTAAGAATGTAGCCTTTCATGCCGCCCGGACGGTCAATCGCGAAATCCAGCGGCCCGTCAGCAAGGATCGGTGTCATACCGGCGACCAGATAGGCATTGAAACTGTAACCCGGCAACAGCGGATTTTGCTGCTGATCCTGAATCATACGGTGATACATCGAACCTCCTGAACAACTCGTGGCTATGGACTTTTCATCTATTCTAACGGCGGGTGAAAACGCTGCCAGTAAACGTTGCTAATTTGTGAACAACCACGCGCTTTTGCGGCATTTAACGGAAAAAACCGCTAAATGCCGCAGGGGCAATGCATGGAAGCGTTATCATAAAACGGCGTTAAACTGTCTTTTTCGCTTTCTGTTTGTAGCGGTCGAAGATAACCGCCGCCAGCAGGATCAGACCACGTACCACGTACTGAGAGAACGGAGAAATGTTCAGCAGATTCATCGCATTTTCCACAGTGCCCAGAATCAGGATGCCGGAAACCACGTAGGAGATTTTGCCGATCCCGCCTTTGAGCGAAACGCCACCCAGCACGCAGGCGGAGATGACGATCAGCTCAAAGCCCAGAGAGGTCATGGGCTGGCCGCTGGTCATTCGCGACGCCAGAATGATCCCCGCCGCCGCCGACACCAGCCCGGAAAGCACAAAGATGATGATTTTAGTACGAACAACCGGCACACCCGCCAGCCGCGCCGCATCTTCATTACCGCCAATCGCCAGCGTGTTACGCCCGAAAGTGGTTTTGTTCAGCAGCAGGCCGAAGATAATCAGGCAGCCGACGGTCAGCCAGATCGGCGCAGGCAGCCCGAACCAGTTGGCATAGCCGAGCGCGAAGAAACGTTCGTCTTCGATACCGACCGCTTTACCGTCAGAAATGATGTACGCCAGACCGCGCACAATCTGCATGGTGGCAAGTGTGGTGATCAGCGCATTGATTTTCAGGCGGGCGATAACAAAACCGTTGAGCAGCCCGGTCAGCATCCCGAGCAGCAAACCGGCGGCGACGCCAATCCACAGGCTTTCGGTCATGTTAATAACCACCGCCGTGGTAACACCGGCGCAGGCAATCACCGAGGCGACGGACAGGTCGAAATCACCGGACGCCAGACAGAACAGCATCCCGCAGGCCACCATGCCCGACATGGAAATCGCCAGTCCCAGGCCTTTCATGTTGATGAAAGAGCTGAAGTTCGGCACGAAAACAGAACAGGCGATAAACAGCACGGCGAAAACCACCAGCATGCCGTAACTGTCCCAGATACGCATCAGCCCTTGCCCGCTGCGTGACGCAGCAGAAGGTTGATCCGGTTTGGCTGAATTGGTTGTCATACTCGACATAATATTTTTGCTCCTCAGTCAGGCAGCGTCAGGGGCAGAGTCAAGATCTGGCGTTCGCAGCATGGCGAGCCCCAGCGCTTTTTCTTCAGTAGCGTCGTCGTGCAACAGTTCGCCGGAGATAGCGCCTTCGCGCATCACCACAATTCTGTCGGCCAGACCCAGCACTTCCGGTAAATCACTGGACGCAAACAGCACGGCAATGCCCTGTTTCGCCAGTGAGTAAATCACGTTGTAGATTTCATGCTTGGCACCGACGTCAATACCGCGCGTCGGTTCGTCGAGCAAAATGACCTTCATTTCTTCCGACAGCCAGCGGCCAAGAATGGCTTTCTGCTGGTTGCCGCCGGACAGATTCATGATCAGCTGCTGGTCGCTCGGGGTTTTGATATTCAGCGCTTCGATGTGCTTGCGCGCATTTTTGGCTTCCCAGGCGTTGTTGATCAGGCACCCCGCTTTCACCGTTTTGCGGCGGGCGCTGATGTTGATGTTGTCGCGCACCGAATGCACAGGAATGATGCCGTCGGCCTTACGGTCTTCCGGGCACAGCATGATGCCGAGGCGGATGGCGTCAGCCGGTTTGCGGATATTGAGCGCTTCGCCGTCCAGCCTGACGGTGCCGCCGGTAATGCGCGTGCCGCCGAACAGGCCTTTCATCAGCTCGCTGCGCCCGGCGCCGACCAGCCCGAAAAGACCGACAATTTCCCCCTGACGCACGGTCAGGCTGACCGGCGTTCTCACGCCCGGTGCTTTGACGTCGTCCAGTTCCAGACGGATTTCGCCGTGCGGACGCGGCGCGTAACCGTAGATATCATCCAGATTGCGGCCAACCATCGCCTGCACCAGCTTGCTGTTATCGACCTGCGTCATGTCGTCGAAGGTCCGCACGTAACGGCCATCTTTGAAAACAGTGACAGCGTCACTTAATGCAAAAATTTCTTCCATACGGTGTGAGACATACAAAATGACGCGCCCTTCGGCACGTAACTCGCGGATAACGCGGAACAATTGTTCAATTTCACGGGCAGACAGCGAGCTGGTCGGTTCGTCAAAAGCTATGATTTTGGCGTTACGCGCCAGCGCTTTCGCAATTTCCACCATCTGCCACTGGCCGATGGAGAGATATTTCAGCGGCGTGTCCGGATCGATATCCAGCCCGAGATGTTCCAGCTGGATTTTGGTTTCATAACGCAGCAATTTGCGGTTCACGAACCCGTGTTTACTCGGCAACTGCCCGAGATAAATGTTTTCTGCCACCGTCATTTCCGGCACCAGATGCAGTTCCTGATAAATGATCGCCACACCGGCATCGAGCGCATCGGTGGTGTTGTTAAATGCCACCGGCTGGCCTTTGATGTGAATATTGCCCTGCGACGGCTGATAGTTTCCGCTGAGGATTTTCAGCAGCGTGGATTTACCCGCGCCGTTCTCGCCCATCAGCGCATGAATTTGTCCGGCGTAACAATTGAATGAAATACCGTCCAGCGCTTTCACGCCCGGAAAAGTTTTGCCAATGTCATGGAATTCCAGATACGGCCTGGCCGCATCAAACTCCGTCAGTGACGGTGTCAGCAAAGGCGTCTTATTTGAAGATTGCTGAGTCATAGTGGCTACCTGGAAAAAAGGTGAAGGATTTCAAACCGATTACTGCACCACTGAAAACAGTCACACTTCTTAACCGTCGTCCGTGGTGCAGTAACTCAATTCAGATCAGGCAAAAGTTACATCAGGCCTTTCTTCTTCAGTTCTTCTTTGAAGTTGTCGCGGGTGATCAGCACAACGTCGGTCACTTCGGTGAATTTCGGCGGTTCAACACCTTTGGTCACCCACTCGTTCAGCATCTGGATACTTTTGTAACCGTGGATATCCGGGCTCGGTAACAGGGAACCGTAGAAGCCGGTTTGCGCGCTTTTTGACAGCTCATTCACCGCGTCCACACCGTTGATGCCGATGCCGATCACGTTCGCTGCTTTAAAGCCCTGGCCTTCTGTTGCACGCACGCCACCCAGAACGGTGTTGTCGTTCATGCCGATAATCAGCCAGTTTTTCACTTCAGGATGTTGCACCAGCAGGGAGTTACCGGCATCCAGTGCGCCCGGAATGTCGTTGGATTTCGTCGGCACTTTATAGATTTGTTTTTCCGGGAAACCGGCGGCTTTCAGCGCGTCCATTGAACCGGAAGTGCGGCGGCGTGCGGTGTCCAGCTCATCAGCGGTGATAGCCATGACGCCGGTATCTGCGGCTTTCCAGCCACGTTTTTGCATTTCTTTATACAGTTCCTGGCCCTGACGTTCGCCGATTTTGGTCGCAGCCATCATTACCAATGGCACTTCTTCCATCGGTTTGCCTTTGGCATTCACAAACTGGTCATCGACCTGGATCACTTTCATGTCATAGCTGCGGGCTTTGGCCATGATGGCCGGGCCAAGACGCGGGTCTGGTGTACAGATAACAAAGCCTTTCGCGCCGTTTGCCGCGAGGCTGTCAATGGCATTCAGCGTTTTTTCGCCATCCGGCACGGCAATTTTGATGACCTCAAAGTTCAGGTCTTTACCGGCTTTATCAGCGAACCGCCATTCAGTCTGGAACCACGGCTCTTCCGGCTGTTTAACCAGGAAACCCAGCTTCGGATTTTCGGCTGCCATAGCTGAATGTGACATAACGGCAGCTAAACCAACCGCCGCTAACGCCTTAGTGAATTTATGCATGATGTTCTCCGACTTTTATTGTTGTTTTTCACGATTCCGGCCTTAATCCGGGTGGCTGTCCGCAATCATGAAAACGTTATCATTGGCGTAAGGAAACAAAATCAGAACGCGGCGAAGTCCGGTATATAGCGGATTTGCGTCACGCTCTGTTGTAAGACGCAGTAAGTTTTAGCGGTAATTTTGCAGCGGAATGTAGAGCGCTATCACACGGCGGGAAAACAGCAGGTTTGTACATAGATATAGCGATTTTAGCCAAACACTAACATTTGACCAACCTCACAGAAACATCATGGGGAGCAGATTTGTGCATACTTCCAGCTAACGCCTCCTCACTCACTTTTTGCCATCCTCCTACTGTTAGAGCAATTCGATTCGCCGCCGTAATGACTACGGCAAACCTGAAGGAGTGAGAAAGAATGACGCAAGGTGCGATAGCTCTTGGTCTTGATTTTGGCAGCGATTCCGTCCGCGCACTGGCCGTTGATTGTCAGACCGGTGCCGAGATGGAAACCGACGTGGTTTACTACCCGCGCTGGAATGAGGGTCGTTACTGTGACGCGGCAATAAATCAGTTCCGCCACCATCCCCTTGATTATATTGAAGCGATGGAACAGGCGATTAAAAACGTCGTACAACGTCTTGGGCTCGAGCGCGCATCACGCGTGGTTGGTATCGGCGTGGATTCCACCGGCTCCACACCCGCACCGGTCGATAAAGACGGCAACATTCTGGCACTGAATCCTGAGTTCGCCGAAAACCCGAACGCCATGTTCGTGTTATGGAAAGACCACACGGCCATAGAAGAAGCCGAAGAGATCAACCGCCTGTGCCGCAGCGGTGATTTTCCCGACTATTCCCGCTATATCGGCGGCGTTTACTCCTCCGAATGGTTCTGGGCCAAAATTCTCCATGTTTCCCGCGCCGACAAATCTGTCACCAAAGCCGCCGCCTCCTGGGTGGAATTGTGCGACTGGGTGCCCGCCCTGCTTTCCGGCACCACCGCGCCGGACAAAGTCGTACGTGGCCGTTGCAGCGCCGGGCACAAAATGCTCTGGCATCCGTCGTGGGGCGGCCTGCCGCCGAAAGATTTCTTCGCCGCGCTCGACCCGCTATTAGTGGAAAATCTGCCGTATCCGCTGTTTACCGAAACCGTCACCGCCGAACAGGCCGTGGGCACACTGACCCCGGAATGGGCGCAGCGCCTCGGTCTACCGGCAAGCGTTGTGCTTTCCGGCGGTGCGTTTGACTGCCACATGGGCGCGGTCGGTGCCGGTGCGCAGCCTTACACGCTGGTCAAAGTGATCGGCACCTCCACCTGCGACATCCTGATTGCCGATAAAGAGCGCGTTAACGACCGCGCCATCGCCGGAATTTGTGGTCAGGTTGAAGGCAGCGTCGTGCCGGAGATGATCGGCATGGAGGCCGGACAATCCGCGTTTGGCGATATGTACGCGTGGTTCAGCCGCCTGCTGAGCTGGCCGCTGATTCAGGCCGCTAAGGCGCATCCTGAGCTGAAAGATCAGCTCACCGCAGTACAAAAAAATCTGCTGCCCGACCTGACCGCCGCGTGGGCCGCCAATCCGAAGCTGGATCACCTGCCGCTGGTGCTCGACTGGTTTAACGGACGCCGGACACCGTTTGCCAATCAGCGTCTGAAAGGCGTCATTACGGACATCAATCTCGGCACCGAAGCGCCGGAACTGTTCGGCGGTTTCATTGCGGCCACCGCTTTTGGTGCGCGCGCGATTATGGAGTGTTTCGAACAACAGGATATTCCGGTTGAAAACGTTCTCACGCTTGGCGGTATTGCCCGTAAATCGCCGGTCATCATGCAGGTTTGCGCCGACGCCATGAACCGTCCGTTGCAGATTGTTGCCTCCGATCAGTGCTGCGCGCTGGGTGCCGCCATCTTTGCTGCCGTCGCCGCCGGAGAATTCAAAGACGTCCCTGCCGCGCAGGAAAAAATGGCGTGCAGCATCGAACGCACATTGCTGCCGGATCCGCAGCGCGTCGAACAATACCAGCGCCTGTACGAACGTTATCAGCAATGGTGTGCGACCACTGAACCGCTGTTTGCAGCGAAGACAGCACACTGACTACTTTTTCAAAAACGGCTTTTTCAAACATCTGAAATTCAGGAGTGATTAATGGACGCGTTTAAACATCTCGAAGTGTGGTTCGCTATTGGCAGTCAGCATCTGTACGGGCCGGAAACGTTACGTCAGGTAAAAGAGAACGCCGAAAAGGTGGTCAATGGCCTGAACGCAGAAGCCGGATTGCCTGTCAAACTGGTGCTCAAACCGCTGGTCACCACGCCGGACGAAATCACCGCGCTGTGCCGCGAAGCCAACTATGCGAATTCCTGCGTCGGCCTGATTACCTGGCTGCACACCTTCTCTCCGGCCAAAATGTGGATTGCTGGCCTGAGTATTCTGCATAAACCGCTGTTGCAGTTCCATACTCAGTTCAACGCCGAAATTCCGTGGGATTCCATGGACATGGACTTTATGAACCTGAACCAGACCGCGCACGGCGGCCGCGAATTCGGTTTCATCGGCGCGCGTATGCGTCAGCAACATTCCGTGGTCGCCGGTCACTGGCAGGATGGCGAATCGCACCGCCGCATTGCCCAGTGGATGCGCGTTGCCGCGGCGAAAAATGAAAGCCAGCATCTGAAAGTCGCCCGTTTCGGCGATAACATGCGTGAAGTGGCGGTGACCGAAGGCGATAAAGTGGCCGCGCAAATTCAGTTCGGCTACAGCATCAGTGCCTATGGTATTGGCGATCTGGTCAGCGTCATCAACGAAGTCAGCAAAGGCGATATCGACACGCTGGTGGAAGAGTATGAATCCACTTACCGCCTGACGGATGCCGTGAAACTCAACGGCGAACGTCGCGAAAACCTGCTGGACGCGGCAAAAATCGAACTGGGGATGACCCGTTTCCTGGAACAGGGGAAATTCGGCGCATTCACCACCAACTTTGAAGATCTGCACGGCATGAAACAACTGCCGGGGCTGGCGGTACAGCGTCTTATGCAAAAAGGCTACGGCTTTGGCGGCGAAGGCGACTGGAAAACCGCGGCCCTGCTACGCATCATGAAAGTGATGGCCAGCGGCCTGAAAGGCGGCACGTCGTTCATGGAGGATTACACCTACAACTTCAAACCGGGCAACGATCTGGTGGTCGGTTCGCACATGCTGGAAGTGTGCCCGTCGATTGCCAAAGAAGAAAAACCGCTGCTGGATGCGCAATATCTGGGCATAGGCGGCAAAGCGGATCCGGCGCGTCTGATTTTCTCCACCCCGGCAGGCCCGGCGGTCAACGCCAGCGTCATCGACATGGGTGACCGTTTCCGTCTGCTGGTCAATCAGGTGGATACCATCGAGCAACTGCATCCGCTGCCAAAACTGCCGGTTGCCCGTGCAATCTGGAAAGCCCAGCCTTCTCTGGCAACGGCGGCAGAAGCCTGGATCCTCGGCGGCGGCGCGCACCACACGGTGTTCTCTCAGGCGCTGGATATCGATGCACTGCGGTTGTACGCGGAGCTGTCCGGGATTGAGTTGCTGGTGATTGATAACGACACGACGCTGGCGGACTTCAAGAATCAGATCCGGTGGAATGAAGTTTATTACAAGCTTTGTAGCCGCTAAGGGGCTGTTTTAAGGAATTAAATCCGTGAAAATTTCGGTTTTTCACGGGCGGTGAAAACTTAACTCGCCGCGCCGAAACCGACAAAGAGGGAGGAAAGCGCCTCCCTCTTTGATCTCCCACGCTTTTTAACTGCGCGCTGCCGCTGGCTGACTACGTTTCAGGGACTTTTGCTATTGCCGCAAAATCCCGCCGCTGCGCGGTGCCTTCCAGTCGGATTACAAACCGCGCGAAAAGATACGCGGTTTTCCACCTCTCCTTCCAGCGTGATTTTTGAAAGCGGCCAGAGGCTTATCTAAATTCAAATGCAGACTGGTTTTAATCTTCTAAAAAGGTGAGATGGCGCGCTCAGAAATTTTGCTGACTGAGGGTTCGAGACCAATGGCTCGAAGCCCTCGAGGAAGGAACCGCGCAGCGGCAAGATTTCGCGCCACATTCGATTGTGCCAGAACATGTCCGTCGACCCGGCGATAGCGCGTGTTGTAAAAAGACGCGGAGATTCCAAAGAGGGCTCGTCATAGCCCTCTTTGGTCGGTTTCGGCACCAGCCGCTGAGCGATCACCGCTATTGAAAAACCGAAATATTCTCGGTCAATCCGTTAAGCCGCCTGCAAAGGCAATTTGCAGCACCTTTCTAAAAGGTGTCACACCCCGGTCACATTCCCCCTTTACCCTCACCTCCACTAATAAGTCCCAAAGAGGATAGTACAACCATGATCATTCCAGCTAAATCCAGCGGGAATGCGCCGTCGCGCACCTGTCCCGCTATCGCTATCCATCAGGTTTCCCATTTCTTCGGGAGCAACCCGGTACTCAATCACGTCAATCTGACGGTGCCCAAAGGCACGATCCTCGCATTGCTGGGGCCTTCGGGCTGCGGCAAAAGCACGTTGCTGAAAATGCTCGCCGGCCTGCTCAATCCGGCATCCGGGGAGATCCGCTTCGACGGCGAAATCGTCGCCAGTGGCTCGTTCAGTCTGCCGCCGGAAAAACGCAATCTCGGCATGGCCTTTCAGGATTACGCGCTGTGGCCGCACATGAGCGTCCGGCAAAATGTCGCGTTTCCGCTGCAAATGCGTGGCATCAAAGGCCAGGCGCAGGAAGAAAAAGTGATGGCGGCGCTGGAACGCGTCGGGCTCGCGGATTTCGTCTCGCGCCGCCCTTCTGAGCTTTCCGGCGGGCAGCAACAGCGCGTTGCACTTGCCCGCGCCATCGTCGCCGAACCCCGCATCCTGCTGTTTGACGAACCCCTGTCGAATCTCGACCGCGATTTACGCGAAAGCCTGTGCGAAGAAATGGCGGTGTTGTTGCGCCAGCTCGGCACCACGGCGGTTTACGTCACGCACGATCAGCACGAAGCCCACGCGCTCGCCCATCATATTGCCCGCATGGACAAGGGCGCGATCGCCAGTATTGACACGATTGATCCTTCCGTAATTTCACCTTTTGTTGCTTAACCTCTGATGGGATAAAAATGATGAACCGCACACTCAGCACTTTTCGTAAGAACCACACAACGTTTTCCCGTACTAAAACAGGCGTAATGACCGCAATGACTCTTTCTCTCGCAATGGCAGCTGGCAGCGCGCAGGCGCTGACGCTGACGCTCTACACCGCCGGGCCGGGTTCTCTGGCAAAAAAACTGGCAGCAGGTTATGAAAAACAAACCGGCGTGAAAGTGGATGTTTTCCAGGCCACCACCGGCAAAGTAATGGCCCGTCTGGACGCCGAGCAGGCCAATCCGCGCGCAGACGTTCTGATCTCCGCATCCTGGGATACCGCAACCGATCTCGAAAAACGCGGCTGGCTGCTGGAATACCAAAGCCCGAACGCAGAGCAGGTTCCGGCGCAATTCAAAACGCCTTACTACGTCGCGCAGGGGATTTCCGCACTGGGCATCGTGTGGAACACCAAAAGTGGTACCACTGAGCCAAAAGACTGGGGCGATTTAGCCAAACCGGAATTTAAAGACAAAGTGACCACGCCTGACCCTTCGCTTTCCGGTGCGTCGCTGGATTTGCTGATCGGGTTACAAAATGCCCACGCGCAGCAGGCGTGGAAACTGTTTGAAGATCTGAAAGCTAACGGCATGATTATCGCCGGACCCAACGCACAGGCGCTGACGCCGGTGTTGCAGGGCGCGAAAGCCGCCGTGTTTGGCGCGGTGGATTACGTCTCTTACGCCAGTGTTCAGGACGGCGAATCCGTCAAAGTCATTTTCCCGAGCAGCGGCACCGTGATCGCCCCGCGCCCGATGATGATCCTCAAATCCAGCCAGCAGCAAAAAGAAGCCAAAGCGTTTATCGATTACGCGCTTTCGCCTGAAGGCCAGAAACTGGTAGCCGATGCGTGGCTGATGCCCGCGCGCACCGATATCGACGCCAAACGTCCGTTGTTTAAATCGCTGAAACTGTTGCCGGAAGCCTCCCAGGCCTCGGCGTCGCGCAAAGAAGTGCTCGAACGTTTCGCAAAACTGTTCGGTCAGCAGTAAGTCAGTCACGGGCTGCGAAGGCAGCCCGTTTCCCCTCACCGAACAACGACGACAAAACCCATGAACAGAAATGCTTTTTTGCCCGGCGTAACGGGCATTGCGTTGTTATTGCTGGTCGCCGTGCCGGTCAGCTTTGTGATTTTACAGGCGGTTTTCCCGCATCTCGATACCGGTGCTTATTCCGCACCGTTCAGCGCATTTACCCGCATCTTCGCCGAACCTCAGCTGCGTGAACTGTTTTCCACCACGATCAAAGTCGGGCTGGGCGTCGCGCTTTGCAGCGGATTAATCGGTATTCCGCTCGGCGCGCTGCGTGGCCTGTTTGCCCTGCCGGGTGCGGCGTTATGGGATGTTCTGTTTCTGGTGCCCTTTTTGCTGCCGCCATATATTGCCGCCCTGTCGTGGATGCTGGCGTTGCAAACCAATGGTTATGTGCAGCAACTGGTGCCGTGGCTGCGTCTCAACGATTTTCTGTTTTCCATACCGGGCATGGTTGTGGTCATGACGCTGAACGTTTTTCCGGTGGTGTATTTCGCGGTGTCGCGCAGCATGGCCGCCAGCGGCAGCCGTCTGGCAGACGTGGCACGTATTCACGGCGCAGGCCCGTGGCGCGCCTTTTCCCGCGTGACATTACCCATGGCACTGCCCGCTATGGCATCAAGTTTGCTGCTGGCGTTTACGTTATCCATCGAAGAATACGGCGTGCCGGGCGCGCTCGGTTCGCGCAGCGGCGTGATGCTGCTGACCACCGGCATCGAAGCGCGCCTTGCCGACTGGCCGATTGATTTACCCGGCGCGGCGGTGCTTTCACTGATGCTGGTGGCGATCGCGCTGTGCGCTTACAGCGTTCAGCGCGCGGTGGTGGCAGGCAAAAATGTCGAGAGCATGACCGGCAAACCCGCCGATATCACGCAAAAACGGCTGAAAGGCTGGGCGATCCCGGTGCTGGCATTATTCACGCTGGTGACGGTGATTGCCGTGGCGCTGCCGATTTTATCCACGCTGGCCACGGCGTTTTCCGGCACGCTTTCCGGCGGGCTTTCGCTGTCGAACCTGACATTACGTCACTTCGGCGCGCTGTTTGCCGCACACGGCGACGCGATCAGCGCCCTGTCGACCAGCCTCAGTCTGGCGCTCGGCACGGCATTAATCGCGGGCGCGACGGGCTTTCTGGCGTCGTGGCTGGTGGTGGTCAGGAAGATCCGCGGTTCAGCGCTGATTGACGGATTGTCTTTGTTACCGGCGGCGCTGCCGGGGATCGTGGTCGGCGTCGGGCTGATTCTGGCGTGGAACCGCAGCTTCTGGCCGGTTACGCCTTACAACACCTGGGCGATTTTGCTGCTCGCCTATTGTTGCCTGCTGCTGCCTTATCCGGTGCGTTACGTCAGCGCGGTGTTAAAGCAGATCGGCGGAAATCTGGATGCGGCGGCGCGGGTGCATGGTGCGACGGCGGCACAAACGCTGCGGCTGATCCTGCTGCCCCTGGTCTTTCCCAGCCTGCTGGCGTCGATGATGATGGTGTTTGCCGTCGCCTCTCGCGAACTGGTGACGTCGCTGCTGCTTTCACCGGCGGGCGTGCAGACCGTTTCGGTCTATGTGTGGCGGCAGTTTGAACAGGGATCAGTAGGAGATGGCATGGCGATGGCGTCGGTTGCGGTGTTACTGAGCCTGACGCTGATGCTGGCAGCCGTCAGGCTTCAACGAAAACCGCTGGCTTAACTTTCCCGCTGCGGTTCGGTGTGCGGGCGGTCGCCTGCCGGAATTAACAGACCGGCGGCGACCGCCAGTACGGAAATAATCGCGGAAACCATAAAGACCCAGTGCAGGGACGCCGCCACGCTTTCGGTCAGCGCCGCCAGATGATGGCTTTCCATCGCATTGCGCGTGGCTTTTTCCATCAGTTGCTGAACCGGATCGTTCACCTGAGGCAGGCGATATTGCAGATTGAGATTCAGCGTTGCGCCCAGCACGGCGGTGCCAATTGCCGAGCCTAACATGCGGGTAAATAAGGTGGATGCGGTCGCAATCCCGCGGATTGCCGGTTCCGCATTATTCTGCACCGACACAATAAACGTGGTATTCGCTAACCCCATTCCCGCGCCGATTGAAAACGCCGCCAGACGCGCCACCCACAGCCCGGAATCCGGCGAGAGAAACAGCAGCGCCACACTTCCGCCCAGCAGTAAAACGCCGCCCAGGACCGCTGTCGCGCGGTAAGACGTCGCCTGCATCAGACGGCTGCTGAGCATGCTCGCCAGCGGCCAGCCGATGGACATCAGTGCCAGCGTGGTGCCCGCCTCCAGCGGCGTGCCGCCGAGAACGCCCTGCACGTAGGTCGGCAGAAACGCGCTGATCCCCATCATCGTCGCGCCGATAATCAGGCCGCCAATGTTACCGGCAATAATCACTTTGCTTTCCCACAGCGCCAGCGGGAACAGCGGCTCAGGCGTTTTGCGCTCCTGACGTATCAGCAAATACCCGCTGACCACCGCCAGAACAATCAGCGCCAGCGCCCAGTAGCCCAGCACTTCGGCCTGAAGCAATGCCAGAAGTAACGCCGCAACGGAAAGCGTCAGAAAACCGGTTCCGGCCAGATCCAGTTTATGTTGTTTACGCTGTCCGTCCGGCGGCAGGTATTTGACCAGAATCGCCATCGCCACCAGACCAATCGGCACGTTGACCCAAAAGACCACCGCCCACGGGAAATGCGAAACGATAAACGCCCCCATCAGCGGGCCGACAATCGCCGAAACGCCCCACACACTGGACAAATAGCCCTGCGCTTTTGCGCGTTCCTGCGGGCCATAGACATTGGCAATCAGCGTGGTCGCAATCGGCGTAATCGCCCCCGCGCCCAGCCCCTGCAAGGCACGGAAGGCAATCATCCAGGCCAGCGAGGGCGCGAATCCGCACAATACGGAGCCGATGAGAAACAGCGTCGTCCCGATGAAAAACATCTTCCGGCAACCGTACAAATCTGCCAGCCGGCCGTAGATCGGCACGGTAATCGCCTGCGTCAGCAGATAGACGGCAAAGACCCAGCCGAGCAGCGAGAAACCGCCGAGATCACCGATGATGGTCGGCATCGCGGTCGCCACAATCGTGACTTCCACGGCCGCCATAAACATCGATAACATGCAGGCAGTGAGAATTAAGGGGCGGTGCGATGATTTTACAACGGGAGTCGTGACGGCCATGTTCTCTGTTTTCGTTAGATTATGCGCTCAGGCAGATAGGCAAACTATACACAAACTATAGACAAAAAAGCGGCTCAGGGTTTGGCACTCTGAGCCGCTTTGTTTTGATTGCTGCGTGACAACGTCACCCGTCAGGCTTTGGTTAACGTTTTCAGCTTCAGGCTGGACAGGTCAATAAATTTGGCCATATCGCGGCTTTCTGCGCGAGGTAAATAAGGAATTTCCCCCAACAGTGGCGCGGAAATATTGGCACTGATCGCGTCAATAGTTTCCTGGTAGTGGGCAAGACACGGGTTAATTCGGTTTGCGACCCAACCCAGCAACGGTAATCCATCGGCGATAATCGCCTGCGCCGTTAATAGCGCGTGGCTGACACAGCCTTCCTGAATACCGACCACTAATACCACCGGCATATTTTGCTGGCGAACCCAGTCTGAATATAAAAGATGCGGAGTAATCAATGTTCTCCAGCCATCGCACCCTTCTACGACCACTGAATCTGCCTCTTCACGCATGAAGTTGAGGCCACTGGTCATTATTTCAAAAATATTCTCAGGAACCTGGCTGGCATAAATATCTTCGTCAGCTAAGGCCAGAGGGGTTATTTTATTAAAAGGATAAGCAATAGAAGATGACTGCTGGAGAGTTACCGCATCTTTATTTCGAACCCCGTCGGCCAGCTCCTGGCTGCCAGTTGCAATAGGTTTATAGCCTAAAACGCAGCGATCCTGCGCGGCTAAGGCCTGAAGCAAGGCACGTGTGACAATGGTTTTACCTACACGGGCGTCCGTACCCGTGACGAAAAAGTGCGTTAACATGAAATTCAGGCTCCGGGATCTCTCCGTCTTATTGAAAGATAGCCTCCGGTAAGAAAAAGCCGCCAGAGACAAAGTAACAGCTGAAAGTCTAGGCGATGAGAGATGAGAGCGGTTTGCGTTAGCGCAATGTTTTGTTGACTGGACTGTAAGGAATACGCATAAGGTTATAAGTATTTATTTAATGACATAACCTGAAGGAATATAAGTAATTAAAGTAATCAGCAGTTAGAACACATCCCGTGAGCATCAGATTTATGGCATTGCTTGCTGATACAGATCAATAAACGCCGCCACGCCGAAAAATATAGCCCGCTAAGTATATTATCCCTGTAATAATTTAATCAGTAAGGAACCGCTATAAAGCGCATCCTTAACTAATGCCGCGCCGGGCATCGTTCCCTGATTATAAAATTGCGTGGATTCCAGTTTGATATTTTCGCTATATGCAGGAAGTGATTGCTGCTGAATACAGGACATTATCGCGGGATGAAGAATATCCTGAGATAAATTAAGCGGTGAGCCGATCAGCACTTTTTCCGGATTAAACAGATTCACCATGATCGCCAGAATACGCCCGACGCTCTGCCCCACGCTGATAATCACATCACGCGCCAGCTGATCGCCCCGGTTCGCGGCGTCACATACCGCTTCAATCGTCAGCGACACGCCGTGCAGCAAACTGGCAGGCACCGGCACCGTGAGGCGCTGACGCACTAAATCCAAAATGCTGTCGGTACTGGCAACAGTTTCCAGACAACCATGATTGCCGCAATAACAACGCTTCCCGTACGGATCAACCTGCGTATGCCCGATTTCGGCCACGCTGCTGCTGCCTGCGTGCAAAACGCGCCCGCTGGTAATCACGCCTGCGCCGACATTGTGGTCAATCACAATCTGCACCACATTTTTGCAACCGCGCGACGCGCCGTATAACGATTCTGCCAGCGTCCACGCGCCGATATCGTGCTGGACGTACACCGGCAGGCCCGTATGTTCCGAAAGCGTATCACCCAGCGGCATATCGAAAACGTCATGATAAAATGGCATGCGGTGAACGATGCCCCGGCGCGCATCAATCATGCCCGGCAGGGTAATTGCGATGGCGGTCAGGCGCTCAAGTTTGCGCTGATGGCGGATAAAGAACTGATCGATTTCAGAAATGATGCGTTTAAGCAGCGGCTGGTGCGCCTGTTCCGGCAGCGGAAGCACTTCTTCCACCACCAGTTTGCTGCTCAGATCCCGTAAACCGAGAGTGATCGACCCCAGACTGATACGTGCGGAAAGGTAGTGCCAGGCCTGAGTATCCAGGGCTAAACCAATAGCGGGACGCCCGCGGCTGCCCGGATCCTGAAACTCGGTTTCAAGTACCAGATGAGCCTGTAAAAGTTCGCGGACAATCTTGGTAATACTGGCTGGAGCGAGTTGAGCTTTTTTAGAAAGTTCTATGCGCGAAATGGGACCAAACTGATCTATCAGGCGGTACACAGCACCGACATTGGTTTGTTTAATCTGATCAATATGTCCGGGTTGCCCGTCGGGGATCACTCAAGGAACTCCTGTTATTTTCGCGCTTCAAAATAAAGATTAGGGCTATGTTGGGGTTTTTGTCATATGTCGTCAACTATTTGATTCGTTATGTGATTTGGTGCACAAATTGTGTGAAAAGCCTCTCAGAATTGACTGGAAATACAGCAGGTTTGCACCCTGTTACACCTTCAGTCCTCCTGAAGCAGTAAATCCATAAACGCCCGTGTGGCCGCCGTCATCGGGCGACGCGCGTGATTCACCAGCCAGAGCTGCGTGGTGCCTTCTGTCTTTCCGAAACGCAAATAACGCACGCCATCGACCTGAATGCGCAAATACGACGCCGGCAAAATCGACACGCCTAAACCCGCCGCCACCAGCCCGATAATCGTCAGCGGCTCGCCCACTTCCTGGGTGATAAAAGGCGTGATCCCCTGTGTTTTGAGCTGCCCGAGAATATCGTCATACAGCGAGGTACCGACGTCTTTGGAGAAGAACACGAAAGGCTGATCGGCCAGGTGCTGAAACGTCAGCTCGCCGTCAGGCACCGCGTTCAGCGGATTGTCTTTGTGAACCACGGCAATGAGCGGTTCCGAAAGGATCAGATGATGTTCCAGCTCCTCCGGCAGTTCGCCATTACGCATAATCCCCAGATCCAGCTTGCCTTCCAGCAGCGGTTCGATTTGCTGTTTACTGTTGAGCTGTTCGATCCGGATATTGACGCCGGGATAGGTCAGCCGGAAATGATGCAGCGTGCGGGAAACGCGACGCATAAAAGGCGCGGAAGACGTCAGCCCGAGCGTCAGATTCCCCGATTCGCCGCGATGTATTCGTGCCGCCTGCGCCGCCGCCTCATCAACGCGCAGCAAGATCTGCCGTGCTTCCTGCAAGAAAGCCTGTCCGGCCTGCGTCAGCCGCACGCTGCGGTTGTTTCGGTAAAACAGCGCCGCACCGACGTGAGTTTCCAGCGCCTGAATCTGCTGGCTGAGCGGCGGCTGAGAAATATGTAACCGCTCAGCGGCACGGCCAAAATGCAGCTCTTCGGCGACCGCGATGAAATACCGTAAATGACGCAGTTCAATGTGGCTCATGGTTTAGATCAATTTATCCTCATTGATATGTTTAACGTATCGTTCTTGCGAAATTAATATATTAGACAATATAACGGCCACTGTTAAAATTTTCATACATTTTAAAATTTAGTTTTACAGCTCATCGCGTTAAGGAATTACAGTGAAAACCTCCCAGCGGATTTCCGCTGCACCAGCCAATGACTCTGTTAATGACGACGAATTAAATCCTGAAAGCCCCGTCGCCCGTTCCGGCCTGAAAACCCCTTTTATCAAACGCGGGACACCGCAGTTTATCCGCGTCACGCTGGCCTTATTTTCAGCGGGTCTGGCGACGTTTGCCCTGCTCTATTGCGTTCAGCCAATTCTGCCGGTGCTCTCGCATGATTTCGGAGTATCGCCTGCGACCAGCAGTTTATCGCTGTCGTTATCCACCGGCCTGATGGCGATTGGCCTGCTCTTTACCGGCCCGGTATCGGACGCCGTGGGGCGTAAATCGGTGATGGTGGTGGCGCTGTTACTGGCCGCGGGTTGTACGCTGGTGTGTTCCTTTATGCAAAGCTGGGACGCCATTCTTATCATGCGCGCGCTGATTGGTTTGTCGCTGAGCGGCGTGGCGGCAGTTGCAATGACGTATCTGAGCGAAGAAATTCACCCGAGCGTCGTGGCGTTTTCGATGGGGTTATACATCAGCGGGAATTCCATCGGCGGGATGAGCGGACGTCTGGTCAGCGGCGTTCTGACGGATTTTTTCTCGTGGCGTATCGCCATGGCGGTCGTCGGTTTCTTCGCGCTCGCCGCAGCGATCATGTTCTGGCGCATTCTCCCGCCATCAAAGCATTTCCGTGCGAGTTCGCTCAAGCCGCGCAAATTGCTGATTAACTTCAAACTTCACTGGCGCGACAGCGGCCTGCCGCTGCTGTTTGCCGAAGGTTTCCTGCTGATGGGCAGCTTTGTGACCATGTTCAACTACATCGGTTACCGCCTGCTCGCCACGCCGTACAACCTGAGCCAGGCCATCGTCGGTATCCTGTCGATTGTGTATCTGATGGGCACTTACAGTTCGCCGAAAGCCGGTGTGATGACCGGCGTATATGGCCGAGGACCGGTGCTGATTGGTTCAACGGCCATCATGCTGGTGGGGATTTTGATCACCGCCTTCTCGCCCGTCTGGATGATTTTCATCGGAATGATCCTGGTCACCGGCGGATTCTTCGCCGCCCACTCGGTTGCCAGCGGCTGGATCGGCCGCCGCGCCCGTCGCGCCAAAGGACAGGCGTCGTCACTTTATCTGTTCAGCTACTACGCGGGATCGAGCGTCGCCGGGACTTTGGGGGGATTCTTCTGGCACGCCTATGGGTGGGTCGGAATTACGGGGTTTATCAGTCTGATGTTGGTTGTTGGGGTTGGAGTCGGGATCCGGTTAATGCGGTTGGCTGAAGCTAAGCCGGTTTAAATCAACTTCAATTTCAAAACCTTGGGTTGCCACCCAAACCGGCTTTAAGGTCAAAACCTTGGGCTCGCCGCCCAAACTGGCTTAGGTCAAAATCAAAACCTTGGGTTGCCACCCAAACTGGCCTCAAGGAGCGCCTGTCGCCGCGCCCCTTGAGAATCCCGGGCTCTTTCACTGCGCGCTATCGCTCGCTGGCACTGTTTCAGCAACGCCGGTTAGTGCCGCAAACGCCGCCGCTGCGCGGTTCTTTCGCTTCGGGTTCGAACCTGCTCGAAAAAAGACTCTCGCTGTTTCTCACCACTCTCTCAACGTCGTTTTGATAGCGGCCAGTGACTTTCTAATTCACAACCTCACTGCTGATGGTTATTGAAAAGATGCCGTTGAATTCAGATAAGCCTCCGGCCGCTTTCAGAAAGCTTGCCGAGCGAAGTGTTTCGAGACCAATGGCTCGAAACCGAGTAAGGGAACCGCGCAGCGGCAAGTTTTCGCGGCAATAGCGGTAGCGCCTGAAACGTAGCCAGCGAGCGATAGCGCGCAGTAAAAAAGCGCGGGTGTCCAGAGGGCGCGCGCGTTAACGCGCCCTTTGGGCCAGTTTGGGCGGCGAGCCCAAGGTCTTGACCTTAAAGCCAGTTTGGGTGGCAACCCAAGGTCTTGACCTGAGCTGAGCGATAACCGCAATTGAAAAACCGAAATATCCCCGGTCAGCTGTAAGCGCCTCACTGCCAGTGAAAAACCAAATTTAGCTAATCCACAGCGGGTTCAGGGCTGCCAGCCCGAATCACTCACCAAGTTTAGAAAACCGCCTCTGGCTGTCAGCCTCAAATAACTGCATCCGTGCAGTATCAATCTGCACCCAAACTCTGTCCCCCGGTACGGCACCGGATCTCACCATGCTGTAAACACTCAGCCGTTCGCCACCGAAAGTACCGTGGATAAGCTCACTCAGGCCGGTGGGTTCGATGAGCGTGACGTCCAGAGGAACCGCGCCAGGCGCGCCCTGTTCGCACAAGACAATGGCTTCGGGGCGCACGCCGTAGGTAACTTCTGCGCCACTTTTCAGGTTCGTAATCTGCGGGTCAACCGGCAACGTCTGGCTGGCATTGATGCGCAGCTGCGGCGCGGAATCACCCAGTTCTATTGTGCCGTTAATAAAGTTCATTGAGGGCGAACCGATGAAGCTGGCGACGAATTTATTGGCGGGTGTGTCATAGAGTTCCAGCGGTGTGCCAACCTGCTGGATGACGCCGTGGTTGAGCACCACGATGCGATCGGCAAGCGTCATGGCTTCGACCTGATCGTGAGTGACGTAAACAATGGTGTTGCGCATGCGCTGGTGCAGGCTTTTTATTTCAATGCGCATCTGCCCGCGCAGCTGAGCGTCAAGGTTGGACAACGGTTCATCGAACAGGAAAACCTGGGGTTCGCGCACGATCGCCCTGCCCATTGCCACGCGCTGACGCTGGCCGCCGGAAAGCTCTTTCGGGCGACGGTGCAACAGCGCCGTCAGTCCGAGAATATCCGCCGCTTTGTTCACGGCCGCGTCGATTTCGGCTTTCGGGCGTTTTTGCACTTCAAGACTGAAACCCATATTGCGCGCGACAGTCATGTGCGGATACAGCGCGTAGCTCTGAAACACCATCGAGATATCACGGTCTTTTGGCGCAACCTGATTCATGAGGCGCGTGCCGATGTGAATGTCCCCCGCCGTCGCCAGTTCCAGCCCGGCGATGGTGCGCAGCAACGTGGATTTTCCGCAGCCCGAAGGCCCGACTAACACCACAAATTCACCGTCCTGAATCGTCAGGTTGATATGACGCAACACTTCGACATTTTCGTAACGTTTTTGAAGATCGGAAATCGTAATCTGAGCCATAAAATTATCCTTTAACCGCGCCAGCCGTCAGCCCCTGAACCAGGTAACGCTGAATGAATGCAAAGAAAAGACAGGCAGGGATCAGCGCCAGTACCGCCGCCGCCATCATGTCGCCCCAGGAAACCGCGAATTTCGACACAAAACTGAGCAGCCCGACCGGGAAGGTCATCACCTCGTTTTTGTTGATAAGCATCAGCGAGAACAGCAGTTCGCTCCACGCGGCAGTAAACACAAACCCCAGCGTGGCGGCCATCCCCGGCAGCGTCAGCGGTATAATGACTTTGCGCAGCGCCATAAAACGGCTGCACCCTTCGAGCATCGCCGACTCCTCCAGATCTTTCGGAATACTGTCGAAAAACGACTGCATCAGAAAAGTGGCGAACGGCACGTTGAACGCGGTGTAAATCAGGATCAGCCCCAGCAGGCTGTTGGTCAGCCCGAACGGAGCCATCACTTTGTAAATCGGCGCGAGGATCATCACCAGCGGAAACATCTGCGTGAATAGCAGCAGCGCCGCCATCACGGTTTTTCCGCGAAAGCTGAAGCGCGAAAACGCAAAACCTGCACCGGCGGCGATTACAGTCGTCAGAAATGCCGTACCGAATGACACAATCAGGCTGTTAAAGAAATACAGCGGAAACTGGCTTTCGGTAAACACGCGCTGGAAATGCACGAGCGTCAGTTCACTGGGCCACATCCGCACGCCTTCGCTGTAGAGCAGTTTGTCCGGCGTGAACGAAATCTTGATCAGCCAGTAAATCGGAAACAGCGCGAACAGCAGGTAAAAGAGGATCCCCAGCCGGTGTCCGCCTTTGCGGAGCCACAAATTTAATGACAGTGCGTTCATCGGGTTCTCCTTATTTCAACAGCTGGTGACGGATACGCAGTAAAACCAGCGCGTACAGCGTCATCAGAACCAGCAGGAATACCGCCATCGCCGAGGCATAGCCAAAGTCGAGTTTCCGGTAGGCCGTGGTGAAAATGAAACTCGACAGAATCGACGTCGAATTCGCCGGGCCGCCGTCGGTCATGACCACAATCAGATCGGCAAAATTGGCAATCCAGATGGTGCGCAGCATGACGGTAATCGCGATCATCGGTGCCAGAAACGGCAGCGTGACTTTGCGGAACTGCTGCCAGCCGGATGCGCCGTCCATCGCCGCCGCTTCATACAAATCTTTCGGAATCGACTGCAACGCCGCCAGCAGCGTGATGGCAAAAAACGGGATGCCGAACCAGACATTCGCCAGCACCGGGCCGTAAAGCGCCAGCGTCGGGTCTGACAAAATATTGTAAGGCTCAGAAATGATGTGCAAATCCGTCAGCCAGTATGGCAGCACGCCGATCACCGGATTCAGCAACCACGCCCAGGTCAGGCCGGAAAGGAACGCAGGCACCGCCCACGGCAGGAACACCAGCGCCTGCACCCAGCGGCGGCCGGGGAATTCACGGTTGAGCAGCAGCGCCAGACCGAGCCCCAGCGCGAACTGTAAAACCAGCGACGTGGCAGTCCAGTTGAAGGTGTGGCGCAGCGCGGCGTAAAAATGCCGGTCATCAAACATTGTGCGGAAGTTATCCAGCCCGACCCAGCCAGTATCAAACGGGTTAAGCAACTGAATATTCTGGAAAGCATATGAAATGCCGATCGCCATCGGTACAAAAATAAACAGGCCAATCAGCACCATCGTCGGGCTGAGATAAACCCAGGGTTCAAGCAGCGCCCGCAAACGGGGAAAGCGTGGCGCGGCAGCGGTGTCTGGCGGTGAAACTTCCAACATCATGACGCGTCTCCAGTTGTAAAAGGTGTTAACTCCGGCACCGCGTGCCGGAGCCGCATGCTTATTTCTGCGTAGCCAGCCACGCCTTTTGCTCTTTGGTCAGGTATTTCGCCCAGTCTTTCACCATGCTTTCTGTGTCGTTCTGGCCGAGCAGCGTTTCCTGCGAGCTGTCTTTTACAATCACCGAGTTGAAGTAACCCCAGCCTTTAAGGTGCGTCGGCATGGTCAGCGGGATGTAATCCGGGCTGTTAAGCTCGGCAAACCAGCCGGCGAACTGCGGCGCGTGGTAATACGCGTCCTGCTCCGCACCTTTGTAAATCGGCAGCGTGCCGACGAACTTCGACCACGTCAGGTTGTTTTCTTTATTACTGATGAAGGAAATCAGATCCCAGCTTTGATCCTGATTTTTGCCTTGTTTGAACATCGACCAGCCGGTGTAGCCGATGGTCGGATAGGCTTTACCGTTCGGCCCGAGCGGCATCGGCGCGACCGAGAAATCGTCCGGGTTCATGCTGTTTTTGATGGCGATCAGCGCGTCCGGATCCTGATCGAGCATTGCGCATTTCCCGGAATAGAAGCCGGAGACTATTTCGTTAAAACCCCAGTTCACACTGTCTTTCGGCGCGTAACCTTTCTGGTACATGTCCACCAGGAACTGCGCCCCTTTAATTGCGCCCGGATGCGTCAGCGTGCTGTTACCGTCTTTGTCGAAAAAGTCCGGCGAGCCGTTCATCGCTGCCATAAACATCATCCAGGCGTTGGTGCCGCCGACGCCGCCGCGCATGCAATATCCGCTGATGCCGTTGCCCAGCGCGCTGATTTTCTTCGCATCGGCCATGAATTCGTCCATGGTTTTCGGCGCGTCAGTCAGCCCGGCCTGCTGGAAGAGTTTTTTGTTCCAGAACATCGCCCGCAGATAGAAACCGTAAGGGATCATGGTCGCCGTGCCGCCGGAAGAGCGCGCCATTGTCAGCGTTTTATCGGTCAGATCCGGCGTACCGCTCCAGCTTTTCAGGCGCGGCTCAAGATCGGCCAGCATCCCGTTGCTGGCGTACAAACCCTGCCAGGTGTCAGGCATTTCCACGACGTCCGGATATTGCCCGCTCTGAATCATCGTGCCGAGCTTTTCAAACGCCTGCCCCCAAGGCAGTGACACCACTTCAATCTCGACATCAGGATGTTGCGCCCTGTATGCGGTCAACATTTTTTGCAGCATTTCGGTACGCGCCGGGCTGGTAATCACTTCCACCAGCGTCAGTTTGGTGGCGGCAAAACCGGCACAGGAAAACAGGCTGACGCTGAGGGTCAGCGCGCTGAGCAAAGCATGACGTTTCGGGTGTCGCATAATCTTGGTTCTCCACGGAGCTAAGGGTCGGATCACAGGAACAGTCGTTGTTGTTTTAACCGGGTTCAGGAACAGGCGCTTTCGATGGCGTTTTTCAGGTCGCGCCACAGATCGCCGGTGTCTTCAAGGCCGATAGAAATGCGGATCACGCGTGGCGATACGCCAAAATCAATCGCCGAGTTAAATTCGCCCGCCTGATTCAGCACGGAAATGGCGGGCATCACCAGGCTTTCAAAACCGCCCCAGCTCACGCCCATCCGGAACAATTTCAGCGCGTTACAGAATGTCGGAATGTCGATGCCTTCGCTGAGTTCGAATGAAAAAAGGCCGCTGTAGCCGGTCAGCGTGGACGTCGGCAACGGGTCTAAACCGGGATGATTAACCTGCGTAATGCGCGAATAGCCCTGTAACCGTCGCGCCAGTTCCAGCGCACTTTCGTGATGCTGACGCATACGTAGCGGCAAAGTCCGCAGGCCGCGCAGCAACAGCCAGGCTTCGTTGGCCGACAGTTTTCCGCCTAAAAACGGGCTGATATGACGGGTAATCGCGCCAATGCGCTCCTGACTGGAGATGACCAGACCGGCTACGACGTCGCTGTGTCCGCTGATGTATTTGGATGCGGAATGGATCACCAGATCGATACCGGCCGCCAGCGGTTTCTGGAAAACCGGCGATGCCCAGCTGTTGTCGATCATCGTGATCACGCCGTATTTTTTAGCCAGTGCGGCAATCGCTTTCAGGTTCTGCTCGCCCATCACCCAGCTGTTCGGGCTTTCCAGATACAGCAGTTTCGCGCCCTGAATCGCCTCTTCCAGTGCAGGAAGTGAACTGCCATCCACGAACTGAGCTTCAATCTGGAAACGGGTGCAGAAACCGCGCAGGAATCGGTAGGTATCCGGGTAAACGTGATTTACGCACACCACTTTGTCGCCCGGCCCGGCCACGCTCAGAATGGAATTACTGATCGCCGCCATGCCGCTGCCGAAGGCCAGACAGGCTTCGCCGCCCTCCAGTTCCGCGACCTTTTTCTGCAATTCCACCACCGTCGGGTTATCGACGCGGGAATACAGCGCGTGATCACTGTCTCCGCGAAAACGGGCGATCATGCTGTCATAATCGGTGAAACTAAATAACGACGACTGGTAAATCGGCGGTGAAATCGCGCCGCGATCATGGCGTCCGTCGTGGACTAAACGGGTGTATTCGTGCAAATCATCGTGCGGGCTTTTATCATCTTGCTGCATTGATCACTTCCTTCATGTCACGTTCAGTTATGTTCAGAATGTCGTTACTCAGCCTGCGTGCGGTTTCCGGCTCGCGCCGCGCGATGGCTTCAAATAAGGTCCGGTGCAGCGGAAAAGAGTCGCTGAACAGCGCCTGTTCCGGCGGAGATTCAAAAAAGGCGTGGAGTAAGTCGTAGATCCCGCCGACCATTTGCAGCAGCAGCGGATTGTGCGCGGCGGTGTAAATCGCGGCGTGAAACTGCCAGTCTTCGGCTCCGGCGGAACCGACACTCAGATGCACTTTTTCCATCACATCGAGCTTTTGTTCGATGAACAGCAAATCGCTTTCCGTCGCCCTGACCGCCGCCAGCGCCGAGGCTTCACATTCAATAATCCGGCGGACTTCCAGCGCGTGAAGCATGGTGGCGGAGTCATTTTTAAAGCGCAGGGACAGAAAGCTGTCGTTAGCGGTGACTTCAGATTGCAGGAAAGTGCCGCTGCCTTTTTTTCGCACGATAATGCCCAGCGCTTCCCAACGTTTCAGCGCCTCACGGACGGTATTGCGGCTCACCGCCAGCCCTTCCGCCAGCACGCGCTCGGGCGGCAATTTTTCACCCACGCGGGTGCCGGACTGCGCCACATAGCGGGTCAGCGCATCAAGCACCAGCGTGTCACTTTGCTGAGGAGCAATCGGGTGCAGCAAATTCAGTTCACCGTGCATACCGTGCATATTGTTCTCCGCACATCGGCCAGAATTGGCCCAACAACTCAACCTGTGGACCACTTTGCAATTTGTTTGCCAGTTTTTGGATAACGCGCTAACCAAATGATTTTCCATCAAATAGCGTATTTACGCACCGGTCCGGGTAATAAAACTGCGATCGCCGTGGTGCAAAAACCACCGGTTTTGTTACGTCGCTGTGCAGGATTTGTTCAGACATGTAGCACGCAATGGATTGACGCTCGGTAGCGCAAATGATAATTGTTATCATGTAAATTCATTTCATCAGGCAGGTTTGTATGACCACGAACACTGACCGCGCGTCTGTCGCCACCGTTTGTATTGTTGGCGGCGGCCCTGCCGGATTAATGCTGGGCTACCTGCTGGCCCGTCAGGGAATTGACGTGACGGTGCTGGAAAAACACCGGGATTTTCTGCGTGATTTTCGCGGCGACACCATTCACCCTTCGACGCTGGATATCATCTGGCAACTGGGTTTTCTCGATGAGTTTCTCGCCCTGCCGCATCAGCGCGCGGAGAAGCTTTACGGCGAAATCAACGGCAAAGAAACCACGCTGGCAGATTTCACTCATCTGCCAACGCAGTGCAAATTCATCGCTTTTATGCCGCAATGGGATTTCCTGAATTTCATCGCCAGCAAAGCCGCCCTGCTGCCAAATTTCCGGCTGATCCACAATGCGCAGGTGCTTTCTCTGCGGGAGAATAAATCTCAGGTAACCGGCGTTCTGGCGGACGTTAACGGTGAAACGCAGCAAATTGAAGCCGATCTGGTGGTGGGTTGTGACGGCAGAAATTCGATTGTGCGCGAGCAGGCCGGCATGGAAATACGCCGTTTCGGCGCACCGCGTGACGTGCTGTGGCTGAAAATCAATAAACGCCCGGACGACCCGCAGTGGTCGATGGGGCATCGCGGGCCGAAGAAAAACTTCATCATGATCGACCGCGGCGATTACTGGCAGTGCGGTTATTCGATTCCAAAAGACAGCCTCGACGCGCTCAAAGCACGCGGCATCCCGCCTTTTCTGGATTTGCTGACCGGGGTCTCACCGTTTGAGCGTGAGCGTCTGGGCGAAGACATTGAAAGCTGGGACGACGTGCGCCTGCTGGTGATCCGCATCGACCGTCTCAAAGAATGGGCTAAACCCGGCCTGCTATGCATCGGCGACGCCGCGCACGCGATGTCCCCGATTGGCGGCGTCGGCGTAAATCTGGCGATTCAGGATGCCGTGGCGACCGCAAATATTATCGCGCAACCGCTGAAGTCCGGGCGTCTGACACTCCGTCACCTGAAACGCATCCAGCGGCGACGGACTTTCCCGACGTGGGCCACGCAGACGTTACAGATTATGATCAGCAAGGCCGGTCAAAAGCCCCGCAAGCGCGCCCCTTCACGGCTTGAAAGCTGGCTACGGGGGAGGAAGTTTATTCCCTTCTTGTTCGGACGGCTGATCGGAGTCGGGTTTTATCGGGAGATCCCGAAACTGTGAGCGTGAGACGCACCAGGCTGGTTAAAGGCAGACTGAGTAGGTTTCGGTTTTTCAATTGCAGTGATCGCTCAGCGGCTGACGCCGAAACCGACCAAAGAGGGCTATGACGAGCCCTCTTTGGAATCTCCGCGTCTTTTTACAACACGTGCTATCGCTGGCTGGCTATGTTTCAGCAGTTCCGGCTATTGCCGCAAAATCCCGCCGCTGCGCGGTTCCCTCCCGTCGGGTTACAAACCGCGCGAAGAGATACGCGGTTTTTCACCTCTCCATACGGCGTGATTTTTGAAAGCGGCCAATGGCTTTTAAAAACAGAAAAAGCAGCCGTATACATCATTCGAATTGCATAGCCTCCGGCCGCTTTCAGAAAGCTTGCCGAGCGAAGTGTTTCGAGACCTGTGGCTCGAAACCGAGTGAGGGAACCGCGTAGCGGCAAGTTTTCGCGGCAATAAGAGGAGTTACTGAAACATAGCCAGCGAGCGATAGCGCGCAGTGAAAGAGCCCGGGATTCTCAAGGGGCGCGGCGACAGGCGCTCCTTGAGGCCAGTTTGGGTGGCAACCCAAGGTCTTGACCTTAAGCCAGCTTGGGCCGCAACCCAGGCTCCTGACCCGAGCGAGCACCGCAAAAACCGTCTCGTGATGTCGGTCATACATCACAAATATCAATCCTCTCCCCTATTTCATCACCGATAATTGATAAGCGTCATTACGCCGGACCCGTTAATTGTTCAAAGTGCCCGCCTTTCATTTGGATCCAAATTTAATCTCGGGGAATACATGTATGACAGAGTTATTGATAGGTCTGGTGGTCGCCGTGTTTGTCGGGCGGTACATCATCAAGGGATATTCGCCAACCGGCGTACTGATGGTTGGCGGTTTATTACTGCTGATTATCAGTGCCTTAATGGGCCACAGCGTGTTGCCGGAAGGCACGAAGAGCACCGGCTGGAACGCCACGGACATCGTGGAATACGTCAAAATCCTGCTGATGAGCCGCGGTGGCGATCTCGGGATGATGATCATGATGCTGTGCGGTTTTGCGGCGTACATGACACACATCGGTGCTAACGACGTGGTGGTCAAACTCGCATCACGTCCGCTACAGATGATTAACTCGCCGTACATTCTGATGGTCGCGGCCTATATTCTGGCGTGTCTGATGTCGCTGGCGGTGTCTTCCGCAACCGGTCTCGGCGTACTGCTGATGGCGACGCTGTTCCCGATTATGGTGAACGTCGGGATCAGCCGCGGCGCGGCGGCGGCGATTTGTGCGTCTCCGGCGGCCATTATTCTTTCCCCGACGTCCGGCGATGTGGTGCTGGCGGCGCAGGCGGCCAACATGCCGCTGGTCGATTTTGCCTTCAAAGTCACCCTGCCGATTTCAATTGCCGCCATTGTGGCGATGGCCGTCGCGCATTTCTTCTGGCAACGTTATCTGGATAAACGCGATACCGCCGTGGTAGATAGCGTGGATTCCAACAAAGATGACGTCATTGAAACCAATGCCCCGGCGTTTTACGCTATTTTGCCTTTCACACCGATTATCGGGGTGCTGATTTTTGACGGTAAATGGGGGCCGAATCTGCACATCATTACCATCCTGGTGATCTGCATGGTACTGACTGCACTGATCGAAACAGTGCGAAACCGCAACGGGAAAGCCGTATTTGCCGGGCTGGATGTGGCGTACCGTGGCATGGCGGATGCGTTTGCTAACGTCGTGATGCTGCTGGTGGCGGCAGGCGTTTTCGCGCAGGGTCTGAGCACCGTCGGCTTTATCAGCAGCCTGATCGGGCTGGCACAAAACTTCGGTTCCGGCAGCATTATTATGATGCTGGTGCTGGTCACCATCACCGTGCTGGCGGCCATGACGACCGGCTCGGGCAATGCATCGTTTTATGCGTTCGTGGAACTTATCCCGAAACTGGCGGCGAAAATGGGTATCAACCCGGAATATCTGGTGATCCCGATGTTGCAGGCGTCTAACCTCGGCCGCACCATTTCACCGGTCTCCGGCGTCGTGGTTGCCGTAGCGGGTATGGCAAAAATCTCCCCGTTCGAAGTGGTAAAGCGCACCTCCGTACCGGTTCTCGTCGGGCTGATAGTGGTTATTGTCGCCACAGAAATTCTGGTTCCTGTTCACTAATTCCCTTCTGCCAATCTATCCATCAATATCCCCTAAAAAAATGAAGGGGATATTGATCACATAAATACGATATGGGCTAATACCAACTCAGGTTAAGCTACTGCGCCTTGAAGGTCGGGGAAAACGCCCCGTCTGAGTGATGGCGAAATCCGCGTAATATAGGCTTTTTATGTCGAATAATCCGGGCTACAAACGAATCGGCGGGTGGTTACTGGCCCCGATGGCGTATCTGATTGTCACGCTGCTGAGCGTTGTATTAATGCTGTTCCTGTTTTCAATGGCCATATTTATGCCGGAATCACGCGAATATTTAATCACCAATTCGCAGGCATTTACGCTGCAATGGTATTTCTCCGTGGTGACCACATTAGCGATGGGGTTATTTACCGTTGCGGTTCTCTGGCAATTTTGTAAGCGTGCCAGAGCGTTACCAAAAATGTATATTATCTGGTTGCTGTGTACGGTATTGCTGGCGGTAAAAGCCTTTGCATTCTCGCCGGTTACCGATGATCTGGCCGTGCGTAACTTGCTGTTACCCTTATTGGCTGCTGCGGTGTTTGTGCCTTATTTCAAGCGCTCACTGCGGGTGAAAGAAACCTTCACGGAATAACCCTGAAGTTTTAATGTTTATTATGTCCGGGCAATTGTCATGACCTCTTACTTATTACTGTTTGTCGGCACCATGCTGGTGAATAACTTTGTTCTGGTGAAGTTCCTCGGACTTTGCCCGTTTATGGGCGTGTCCAAAAAACTGGAATCCGCCATCGGCATGGGCCTGGCGACCACGTTCGTGATCACCTTGTCGAATATCTGTTCGTGGATGGTCAACACCTTCATTCTGATGCCGCTGGGCCTGGTGTATCTGCGCACCATGGCATTCATTCTGGTGATCGCCGTCGTCGTGCAGTTCACCGAAATGGTCGTGCGCAAAACCAGCCCGTCGCTGTATCGCCTGCTGGGTATTTTCCTGCCGCTTATCACCACAAACTGCGCCGTGCTCGGCGTGGCGCTGCTTAACATCAACCAGCAGCTGAATTTCATGCAGTCCGCGCTCTACGGTTTCGCCGCCTCACTCGGCTTCTCGCTGGTGATGGTGCTGTTTGCCGCCATTCGTGAGCGTCTGGTTGTCGCTGACGTGCCTGCACCCTTCAAAGGTTCTTCGATTGCGCTGGTCACGGCGGGCCTGATGTCACTGGCCTTTATGGGCTTCACGGGTCTGGTGAAATTCTGATGTTTGAATTATGGGTAGCGATTGGCGCGCTGACCGCACTGGCGCTGGTTTTTGGCCTGCTGCTGGGTTACGCATCGCGTCGTTTTGCCGTTGAAGGCAACCCGGTTGTCGATCAGATTGACGATATCCTGCCACAAAGCCAGTGTGCGCAATGCGGTTATCCCGGCTGTAAACCTTACGCCGAAGCCGTGGCCAATGGCGACAACATCAACAAATGTGTGCCGGGCGGCGAAGCGGTCATGCTCAAGCTGGCCACCCTGCTCAACGTCGAGCCACAGCCGATGGGCGAAGACGTCGCCGCCGCTGTGCCGGTGCGTAAAGTGGCGTACATCGACGAAAGCAACTGTATCGGCTGCACCAAATGCATTCAGGCCTGCCCGGTCGATGCGATTGTGGGCGCGACCCGCGCCGTGCACACCGTAATTACGGATTTATGTACCGGCTGTGACCTGTGCGTCGCGCCGTGCCCGACGGACTGCATCGAAATGCTGCCGATCAAAACCACCACCGCAAACTGGAAGTGGGATTTGCAATCCATTCCGGTTCAGGTCATCCATGCGGAGTAACATGTTTAATCTGTTTGCCGCGCTCAAAAAAGACAAAGTCTGGGACTTCGACGGTGGTATTCATCCGCCGGAAATGAAGACACAGTCGAGCCACGTTCCGCTGCGCAACGTGCCGTTGCCTGAGCGCTTTATCATTCCCCTTCAGCAGCATCTTGGCCCTGAGGGCGAGCTGTGTGGAAAAGCCGGTGACCGGGTTTTAAAGGGCCAGCCGCTGACGACAGGCCGTGGCCGTACCGTACCGGTTCACGCACCGACATCGGGCGTGATTACCGCCATCGAACCGCACATTACCGCGCACCCTTCCGGCCTGAAAGAACTCTGCGTTCTGATTGAAGCCGACGGGCAAGACACCTGGTGCGAACGCGACATTGTGGCCGATTACCGCCAGCTTTCTGCCGGGGATCTGAACCAGCGCATCAGCCAGGCCGGTATCGCCGGATTGGGCGGCGCAGGTTTCCCGACTGCCAGCAAACTCGCAGGCGGCCTGACGTCCACACGCACGCTGATCCTCAACGCCGCCGAATGCGAGCCTTACATTACCGCCGATGACCGGCTGATGCAGGAACACGCGGATCAGATCCTCGAAGGCACGCGCATTCTCTGCCATATGCTCAGCCCGGAACGCGTTCTCATTGGCATCGAAGACAATAAACCGGAAGCCATTGCGGCGTTTAAAACCGCGATTAAAGCTACGGCTCAGCAGGATCTGGCTAACGGTATCCGCTTCGAACTGCGCGTGGTGCCGACCAAGTATCCGTCCGGCGGTGCCAAACAGCTGACCAAAATTCTGACCGGCCTCGAAGTGCCGAAAGGTCATCACTCGTCGTCAATCGGCGTGCTGATGCAAAACGTCGGGACGGTTTACGCGATCAAACGCGCGATCCTCGACGGCGAACCGCTGATCGAACGCGTCGTGACGCTGACCGGCGAAGCGATGGCGAAACCCGGTAACGTCTGGGCGCGTCTGGGTACGCCGGTTTCACATCTGATGCAGGAAGGCGCGTTACAGCCGCAGGGCGATAAAAAGATGGTGATCATGGGCGGGCCGCTGATGGGCTTTACCCTGCCGTCGCTCGATGTGCCGGTCGTTAAGATCTCCAACTGCCTGCTGGCTCCGTCCGAATCGGAACTCGGCCAGCCTGAGCCGGAAGAAGCCTGTATCCGTTGCAGCCTGTGCGCGGAATCCTGTCCGGCCGGTCTACTGCCGCAGCAACTTTACTGGTTCAGCCGCGGCGAAGAACACGAAAAAGCGCGCAACCATAACCTGTTCGATTGCATCGAATGCGGCGCCTGTGCGTACGTTTGCCCGAGCAACATTCCGCTGGTGCAATATTATCGTCAGGAAAAGGCCGAAATCCGCGCCATCGACAGCGAAACCGCCCGTGCGACCGAAGCCAAAGCGCGCTTCGAGGCCAAACAGGCGCGTATGGAACGCGACAAAATCGCCCGCGAAGAGAAACACCAGAAAGCCGCCGTGAAGCTGAGCGAAACGCCGGTTGACGACGCGCCGGTCGCCGAAGCCGCAGGTGAAACGGCGGAAGTGGATCCGCGTCAGGCCGCACTGGCCGCCGCCATTGCCCGCGCTAAAGCCAAAAAAGCGGCTGCCGCACAGGAAATCCCGGTCGCGTCTGAGCCGGTGCCTGAAACGCCTCCGACCGCAGAAGACGATCGCAAAGCCGCCGTGGCTGCCGCTATCGCCCGGGTAAAAGCCAAGAAAGCGGGAAATGGCGTGGTGGTGGAAGCCACCGACAGCGTGCTGAATGTTACCCCGCCAGCGCCGGCAGAAGACGACCGCAAGGCCGCCGTAGCCGCAGCGATTGCCCGCGTGAAAGCGAAGAAAGCCGCCGCCGCGCACGCCAATACTGACGAAAGCGTGACAACGTCACCGGCTGAACCTTCTGCTGACGACAAACGTAAAGCCGCTGTTGCTACCGCCATTGCCCGTGCGAAAGCTAAAAAAGCGGCGGCGCAGAGTGACGCCGAAGAGTCCGCTGCGGAAAACGACGCATCTTCAGAACCAGACACAACACAACAAGAAAGCGATCCACGCAAAGCCGCCGTGGCTGCTGCGATCGCCCGAGTTAAGGCCCGTAAAGCCGCTCAGACAATGTCGAACGAGGAATAGATGGCCTTCAGGATCGCAAGTTCACCTTTTACACATAACCGCCAAAATACCAGCACCATCATGATGATGGTGATTCTGGCGTGTATTCCGGGTCTGATCGCTCAGATTTGGTTTTTCGGCTACGGAACGCTGGTTCAGCTCGCACTGGCTATCGTGATTGCTTTACTGGCAGAAGGTGCTGTTTTGCAGCTGCGCAAGCAGCCGGTAAAAAAACGTCTGGGCGATAACAGCGCCCTGCTGACGGCTATTTTGATCGGCATCAGCCTTCCGCCGCTCGGCCCGTGGTGGATGGTGGTGCTTGGCACGTTTTTCGCCATCATCATCGCCAAACAGCTGTATGGCGGTCTGGGGCAAAACCCGTTTAACCCGGCGATGGTAGGTTATGTGGTGCTGCTGATTTCTTTCCCGGTGCAGATGACCACCTGGCTGCCGCCGGACGCGCTGCAACATCATCACGTCAGCTTCACCGATACGCTGCTGACCATTTTTACCGGCCACAGCGGGCAGGATCTGACCGCCTATCAGTTGCAGATGAACGTGGATGGCGTGACGCAGGCGACGCCGCTGGATGCATTTAAAACCGGCTTACGCTCCGGCCATACCGCCGATCAGATTCTGGCAACACCGCTGTTTGGCGGCACGCTGGCGGGTCTGGGCTGGCAGTGGATTAACCTCGGTTTTCTGGCCGGTGGCCTGTTCCTGATGTGGCGTAAAATCATCAGCTGGCACATTCCGGTGGCGATGCTTGGCATGCTGGCGTTCTGCGCCGCCATCGCGTGGGGTCTGGCACCGGAAAGCTATTCTTCACCGCTGGTCGGCCTGTTCTCCGGTGCGACCATGCTCGGTGCTTTCTTTATCGCCACCGACCCGGTCACGGCGTCCACCACGCCAAAAGGCCGTCTGGTTTTCGGTGCATTAATTGGTTTGCTGGTGTGGCTTATCCGCACGTACGGCGGATATCCTGACGGCGTGGCTTTTGCCGTTTTACTGGCCAACATTACCGTGCCGCTCATTGACCACTACACTCAACCACGTGTTTACGGGCATCGCTGAGGAAGAATTATGTTAGCTACAATGCGACGCCACGGCCTGATTCTGGCTTTTTTTGGCGCACTGATGACCGGCATGACCGCCATCGTAAACCTGCTGACCAAACCGACGATTGAACATCAGGCGCTGTTACAGCAAAAAACGTTGTTTGATCAGGTGATCCCGACCAGCGTTTACGATAACAACATGCAGGACGAATGTTACAACGTCACCGATGAATCGCTCGGTACCGCTACGCCGCACCGCATGTATCTGGCGCGCAAAAGCGGTGAACCTGTGGCTGCCGTGGTGGAAACCACCGCGCCGGACGGTTATTCCGGCGCAATCCAGCTGCTGGTCGCCGCTGATTTCCATGGCAAAGTCTACGGCTCCCGCGTGCTCGAACAGCATGAAACGCCGGGGCTGGGTGACAAAATTGAAGTGCGTATTTCTGACTGGATCAAGCATTTCGCCAACGAAACCGTGAACGGCGCCAGCGACCCGCGCTGGGCTGTGAAGAAAGATGGCGGCGTGTTTGATCAGTTTACCGGCGCGACCATTACCCCGCGCGCTGTCGTGCGTTCGGTAAAACGCACGGCGTTATTTATCGGGACGGTGCCGTCTCAGCTTTCCCACCTCACCCCTTGTGGAGCCCGTGATGAGTGAAGCCAGAAAGATAATCGTTCAGGGTCTGTGGACCAACAACTCTTCGCTGGTCCAGCTGCTGGGGCTTTGCCCGCTGCTGGCCGTGACGTCCACCGCGACTAACGCCTTAGGTTTGGGGCTGGCCACCACGCTGGTGCTGACCTGTACTAACGGCATGATTTCCGCGTTCCGTAAGTGGATCCCGGATGAAATCCGTATTCCGATTTACGTGCTGATCATCGCATCGGTGGTGAGTACCGTTGAAATGCTGATTAACGCCTATGCCTTTGGTTTGTATCAGGCGCTGGGGATTTTCATCCCGCTGATTGTGACCAACTGTGTGGTGGTCGGTCGCGCGGAAGCCTGCGCCGCGACCAGTCCGGTGCATCTGGCAGCGCTGGACGGCGCCATGACCGGCCTCGGGGCGACGTGCGCAATGTTCGTCCTCGGTTCGATGCGTGAAATTCTCGGCAGCGGCGTGTTGTTTAATGGCGCGGATTTGCTGCTCGGCGGCTGGGCGAAAGTGCTGCGCGTTGAAGTGATTCATCTGGATAACCCATTCCTGCTGGCGATGCTGCCACCGGGCGCGTTTATCGGTTTGGGCCTGCTGCTGGCGGCTAAATACCTGATTGATCAGCGCATGAAAGCGCGAAAAGCGGCGCAACACGTTGCCGCCGAAGACAGTTTGCCAAAGGGAAGTGTTCATGAATAAGGAAAAGCGCATTGAGATCCTCAGCCGTTTGCGGGACAACAACCCGCATCCCACGACCGAACTGGTTTACACCACGCCGTTCGAGCTGCTGATTTCGGTGTTACTTTCCGCGCAGGCCACGGACGTCAGCGTGAATAAAGCGACCGCGAAACTGTATCCGGTCGCCAACACGCCGGAGTCCGTTCTGGCGCTCGGCGTGGACGGTGTGAAGGAATACATCAAAACCATCGGCCTGTTTAATTCGAAAGCCGAAAACGTCATCAAAACCTGCCGGATTTTGCTGGAAAAACACAACGGCGAAGTGCCGGAAGACCGCGCCGCGCTGGAAGCCCTGCCGGGCGTCGGGCGTAAAACCGCCAACGTGGTGCTCAATACCGCCTTCGGCTGGCCCACCATTGCCGTCGATACGCATATTTTCCGCGTCTGTAACCGGACGAAATTCGCGCCAGGTAAGACCGTCGATGACGTTGAAGAAAAACTCCTTAAAGTCGTTCCCGCCGAGTTTAAGCTCGATTGCCATCACTGGTTTATCCTGCACGGGCGCTATACGTGCATTGCGAGGAAGCCGCGGTGCGGATCGTGTTTGATTGAAGATTTGTGTGAGAGTAAAGAGAAGGTATATGCGGAGTGAAAGGGAGATCCCTTTGAACCCGTTTTATTTTCAATTGCAACTTCAATCTTAAATTCGAATTCGAATTCGAATTTAAAATCAAGACCTTGGGTTGCCACCCAAACTGGCTTCAAGGGGCGCCTATCGGGTTACAAACCGCGCGAAAAGATACGCGT
>NZ_JADOBI010000021.1 GCF_015644585.1 Rahnella laticis
TGAAACGCCGTAGCGCCGATGGTAGTGTGGGGTCTCCCCATGCGAGAGTAGGGAACTGCCAGGCATCAAATAAGTGGAAAGCCCTGTACTGACGTACAGGGCTTTTTGCTATGGAGAATTTGGAGAGATTTTATGGGATTTTTAGACACTTTCATTCTTTCCTGACTGCCTCTCTGCCAGAAAACTATGCGTCAGGGGCAATGAATCGGTTAAACTAAGCTCAAATAAGTCACCAATGAGTAATCTAGTTATGTCGATTGACGACACCTCTCTTCAATCCCGAAATACCTTTTCCCTTGCTGTACATGCTGCTGAAATCGTGAGTGTTTGTAGTGTAGAACAGCTGATCACGGCCTGGAAGTCTGCGAAAGAAAAGCAGCAACCCTTCCTGCTTTTAGGTGAAGGAAGCAACGTTCTTTTCCTTGAAGACTTTGCCGGTATGGTCGTTTTGAATCGGATAAAAGGTATTGAACAGGCTGAAAACGCTGATGAATGGCTATTGCATGTCGGTGCCGGGGAAAACTGGCATGGGCTGGTTTGCTACGCATTGGAACACAATATTTCGGGGCTGGAGAACCTGGCTCTGATCCCTGGTTGTGTCGGCTCTGCGCCTATTCAGAATATTGGTGCTTATGGAATTGAGCTGCAAAGCATCTGTAATTATGTTGATGTTTTAGATCTGCAAACCGAAAAACTGGTGCGTTTAAGTGACGAAGATTGCCAGTTCGGCTATCGCGAAAGCATATTCAAACATTCCTATAAAAACGGTTATGCAATCGTAGCTGTCGGTTTGAAGCTGACGAAAAAATGGTTGCCGAAACTTACTTATGGTGACCTGGCTCGTCTGGATCCTCATACTGTAACACCGCAGGAAATCTTTGATTCAGTATGCTCAATGCGACGCAGCAAATTACCGGATCCTGTCGTCACCGGGAATGCGGGCAGCTTCTACAAAAATCCAACTGTTAGTGCTTTAGTTGCAGAGAAAATCAGCAGCCAGTACCCTTCAATGCCATCATATCCACAAGCTAATGGGCAGGTAAAACTTGCCGCGGGTTGGTTAGTTGAACAGTCCGGCCTGAAAGGTTTTAGCATCGGCGGCGCTGCAGTGCATGAGAAACAGGCCCTGGTACTCATTAATAAAGACCATGCGAGCAGCGATGATGTCCGCACATTGGCGAAACATGTTCGTGATGCAGTTGCCGAAAAATTTGGTATTTGGCTTGAACCTGAAGTCCGTTTCATTGCCGCAGAAGGTGAAGTGAATTCCGTGGAGGTACTGTCATGAAGGATATTACAGTACCACTGCAATTGATCTCAATTTTGGCCGATGGTGAGTTTCATTCTGGTGAGCAGTTAGGTATTGCCATGGGAATGAGTCGTGCTGCAATTAATAAACATATCCAGACAGTAAGGGACTGGGGTGTCGATATCTTCACGGTTCCCGGAAAAGGCTATAGCCTTCCTTATCCTATTCAGTTGTTGGAAGAGGAGAAGATTCTCGCCATGCTCCCGGCTGGTGGAGTCAGTGTCCTGCCGGTGATTGATTCAACTAATCAGTACCTGATGGATAGGATTGCTCAGCTGAATTCTGGTGATGCCTGTGTTGCTGAATATCAGCAGGCTGGGCGAGGGCGGCGCGGGCGTAAGTGGTTTTCACCTTTCGGCAGCAATCTTTATCTTTCCATGTACTGGAAACTGGAACAAGGTCCCGCTGCGGCAATGGGGCTGAGCCTGGTGATCGGGATTGTTATGGCGGAAGTGCTTCATAGCTTGGGTGCGGCAGATGTCCGGGTTAAATGGCCTAATGATCTTTATCTCAATGACCGTAAGCTGGCTGGTATCCTCGTTGAATTGACAGGAAAAACTGGAGATGCTGCTCATCTTGTTATTGGTGCAGGTATTAACCTCAAAATGCGTGAACCTGCGACCGATACCATCAATCAGGGTTGGATCAACTTGCAGGAAGCGGGCGTGAATATCGATCGCAACGAACTGACAGCAACGTTACTGAAAGAGCTGCGTTCAGCCTTAATTCATTTTGAACAGGAAGGTCTGACACCGTTTATTGCCCGCTGGCGGGGCTTAGATAATTTCCTCGACCGGCCGGTTAAATTGCTGATTGGTGATCAGGAAATTCATGGCATCGAACGGGGAATTGATCCTCAGGGCGCATTGTTGCTCGAGCAAGATGGTCTTATTAAACCATATATTGGTGGTGAGATTTCATTGCGCGGTGTCTGAATAAAATAAAAGGAGAGCATCAGCTCTCCTTTATTCATTTCTGAAATACTTATTTTCTCAACCGGACGCTTTCAACCGCATGATTCGCGCTTTTTGTCAGGATTAGACTGGCTCTTTCCCTGGTCGGTAATATGTTTTCTTTTAAATTCAACCCATTAATTTCGTTCCATAACTGGGTTGCAATATTTACTGCTTCTTCTTCCGGCAGTTTTGCATAGTGATGGAAATAGGAGTCGGGATCAGAGAATGCACCCTGGCGGAATTTCAGGAAGCGATTAATATACCAGCCCTGTAATAAATCTTCCGGTGCATCAACATATATTGAAAAATCAACAAAGTCAGAAACAAATACATGATGTGGATCGTGAGGGTAATCCATACCACTTTGTAAAACATTGAGCCCTTCAAGAATTAATATATCTGGTTGCTCAATAACTTTATTCCCATCGGGGATCACATCATAAATCAGATGCGAATACACCGGGGCAGTTACACGTTTAGCGCCTGATTTAACTTCAGAAACGAAGTTTACCAGCTGATGCATATCGTAAGACTGCGGGAATCCCTTCTTCTTCATGATCCCGCGTTCCTGCAACGTTTTATTGGGATAGAGAAATCCGTCAGTAGTAATCAGCTCCACTGAACGATGCTCTGGCCAACGGCTCAGCAATGCCTGCAGGACACGCGCTGTGGTGCTTTTGCCCACCGCAACACTTCCCGCAATGCCGATGACATAAGGTATTTTCTGTCCGTCTGTACCGAGGAACTGTTCGAGCACAGCTTGCCGGCGCAAGTTGGAACTGATGTAAAAATTGAGAAGGCGTGAAAGCGGTAGATAGATCTGCGCGACTTCCTCGAGAGATAAATCCTCATTGATACCTTTCAGGTTCACGACTTCCGCTTCTTTGAGCGTTAGCGGTACTGAATCACGTAAGGCCGCCCACTGCGCACGATCGAACTGCAGATAAGGAGTTGCCAAAGATGGGTCTCTTTTTTTCATAAGTTAAAGTCTGCCTGTTAGCGCAGGTCAGGAAAGGCGATCACGCCAACTCCAGACAGTAAACCAGCAGCATATTATAGACACCTTAATTTTCAGGAGAGATCTTTTTCTTATAACTTATCGATTTCTTTGATTGAGTTTAAAAATTTTTAATAAAGTTATGCAAACAAGGAAGATATCGCAAAAGTTTGGGGCGGCTTTCGTCACCCCATGGGAGGTCAGAAGAGGGAAGGAGAGGAACAGGCAAACGCAGAGAGCCGCTTATAGTAAACTACTTCATTTTTCCGACTGTAGCGGCCAGGTTCAACTTTCAAGGCCGCGCAACGGTATCCCTGAGCACGGTAAAAGGCTTCTGCTTCAGAACCCGATTGCATATCAGAAGACAAAACGGTACAACGCAGATTCTGAGCAGTGTGTTCCAGTTCACGCATTAGCAATCTTCCGACGCCCCGGCGTCTCGCACGAGCACAAACTAAAAGAGTATTAATTTCTGCCTCATGCGGTGAATCTGCCAGATGCGTTAAATTCAGCTGGACTGTTCCCATAACACCTTTTTCATCCCGGGCAATCCAGAGCACACGCTCATTTTGAGCAAGCGTGGGGCGCAAATCATCGAAAGAATCCTCGGCATCTTTCTGTTCCATGGCGTAAGGAAATCCCGCAGAACTTCCCCCTTGGTTGGCTTCTATCAGGAGTTGAGCCAGTTCGTCGCGATAGACAGGTAATGTCGCCGCATTCAGCATGACTATTTTCATTGCAACCCTCCTTTAAGAAACAGTGCATCCGCATAGAAGGCTGCAAAAATTGAGCCAACAAAAAATGCCGTTAAATCAGTATTAGCTAAAAAGAAAACGCCGATAAGTGATCTTTGATGGAGCAACAGCACATTTTCAGTGCAGAAATCGCCCAGACTGGCGGAGTGGATGATTTTTATAGGATGAACAGAGAGGAAAAGGCGTGACATAGGCTCGACAACGAGATGTGAGGGGGTGTTTTTGCACATTATTTGAACCTTCAAACGCATTAATTAGGGCAAAAGCCTGTTTTTTGAATAAAACATGAGCGTTAGAACAAAACATGCAATTTATTTGTTGCATACCCCGTAAACTCTCCCTAGAATGCGCAGCACTTGATGCCGGCATAGCTCAGTTGGTAGAGCAACTGACTTGTAATCAGTAGGTCCCGAGTTCGACTCTTGGTGCCGGCACCATTCAAGTACTTAACAATTAGGTGGGGTTCCCGAGCGGCCAAAGGGAGCAGACTGTAAATCTGCCGTCATCGACTTCGAAGGTTCGAATCCTTCCCCCACCACCATACATGCTTCAGCAATGAAGCAACTTAAAGTGAAAGAGTCGCTTTAAGTGAAGGTGAGGAATTAAGTGTCTCACGTCCTTTTCCCCGTCTTCAAGTTCTTCAGAAAAATTAGGTAGCCGAGTTCCAGGATGCGGGCATCGTATAATGGCTATTACCTCAGCCTTCCAAGCTGATGATGTGGGTTCGATTCCCACTGCCCGCTCCAAGTATGTGCTGATATAGCTCAGTTGGTAGAGCGCACCCTTGGTAAGGGTGAGGTCGGCAGTTCGAATCTGCCTATCAGCACCACTTCCAAATTCTCCCTCCTGATTTTCTTTCTGTAAACTAATTCGTCAAGCAAATGCTTGGTTGATGTGGTGATACCACCGATTTAACCGTGTCTTAGAGGGACAATCGATGTCTAAAGAAAAGTTTGAACGTACAAAACCGCACGTTAACGTTGGTACTATCGGCCACGTTGACCACGGTAAAACTACCCTGACTGCAGCAATCACTACCGTTCTGGCTAAAACCTACGGCGGTTCTGCACGCGCATTCGACCAGATCGATAACGCACCAGAAGAAAAAGCTCGTGGTATCACCATCAACACTTCACACGTTGAATATGACACCCCAAGCCGTCACTACGCGCACGTTGACTGCCCAGGGCACGCCGACTACGTGAAAAACATGATCACCGGTGCTGCTCAGATGGACGGCGCGATCCTGGTTGTTGCTGCAACTGACGGCCCTATGCCTCAGACGCGTGAGCACATCCTGCTGGGTCGTCAGGTTGGCGTTCCTTACATCATCGTGTTCCTGAACAAATGTGACATGGTTGATGACGAAGAGCTGCTGGAACTGGTAGAAATGGAAGTTCGTGAACTTCTGTCTATGTACGACTTCCCAGGCGATGACACTCCGGTTATTCGCGGTTCAGCGCTGAAAGCACTTGAAGGCGATGCAGACTACGAAGCGAAAATCATTGAACTGGCTGGCTTCCTGGATTCTTACATCCCAGAACCAGAACGTGCAATTGACAAGCCATTCCTGCTGCCAATCGAAGACGTATTCTCCATCTCCGGTCGTGGTACAGTTGTAACCGGTCGTGTAGAGCGCGGTATCGTTAAAGTCGGCGAAGAAGTTGAAATCGTAGGTATCAAAGATACCGTGAAATCAACTTGTACTGGCGTTGAAATGTTCCGCAAACTGCTGGACGAAGGCCGTGCAGGCGAGAACGTTGGTGTTCTGCTGCGTGGTATCAAACGTGAAGATATCGAACGTGGTCAAGTTCTGGCTAAACCAGGCTCAATCAAACCACACACCCAGTTCGAATCTGAAGTTTATATTCTGAGCAAAGATGAAGGTGGTCGTCATACTCCATTCTTCAAAGGCTACCGTCCACAGTTCTACTTCCGTACAACTGACGTGACCGGTACCATCGAACTGCCAGAAGGCGTTGAAATGGTAATGCCAGGCGACAACATCAAAATGGTTGTTACCTTGATCCACCCAATCGCGATGGATGACGGTCTGCGTTTCGCAATCCGTGAAGGCGGCCGTACTGTAGGCGCTGGTGTTGTTGCTAAAGTTATCGCTTAATCGCTGATAGTTTTTTGTCACTATACGTTGACGCAACACACCCGAAAAGGGCATCATTCGATGCCCTTTTTTCTACGCTGTGGTGCTAGAACCTATCTCATCAGCGATTTATACGTCATAATCACTGGTGAGATAGGCTCTGAGATATAGCGTAAAACACCGAATTGCGCTCGAGTAGAGCATCGATCGGTTTGGTTTGCCTCGCAATGCGAGGCAAAGTTGTTTGTTCTGAATCATTGTGACGGGTTGGTTTATGAGTGCGAATACCGAGGCTCAAGGGAGCGGGCGCGGCCTGGAAGCGGTAAAGTGGCTGGTTGTTGCCGTTTTGTTGGTTGTAGCTATTGTCGGTAACTATTATTACCGTGCATACAGCCTGCCGTTACGCGCGTTAGCCGTAGTAGTTATTATCGCAATTGCAGGCGCAGTGGCTTTATTGACCACCAAAGGCAAGGCGACAGTTGCGTTTGCTCGTGAAGCGCGCACCGAAGTACGTAAAGTCATTTGGCCAACGCGCCAGGAAACATTGCATACCACACTGATCGTTGCTGCGGTAACTGCCGTTATGTCTCTGATTCTGTGGGGGCTGGATGGTATTTTAGTCCGCCTGGTATCTTTCATTACTGGCTTGAGGTTCTAAATGTCTGAAGCACCTAAAAAACGTTGGTACGTCGTTCAGGCGTTTTCTGGCTTTGAAGGCCGCGTAGCGCAATCGCTGCGTGAGCACATCAAATTACATGACATGGAAGAACTCTTTGGTGAAGTCATGGTTCCAACCGAAGAAGTGGTTGAGATCCGTGGTGGCCAGCGCCGTAAAAGCGAACGTAAATTCTTCCCGGGTTATGTGCTGGTACAGATGGTGATGAATGACGCCAGCTGGCACTTAGTTCGCAGCGTTCCTCGTGTGATGGGCTTCATTGGCGGAACGTCAGATCGTCCTGCACCGATCAGCGATAAAGAAGTCGATGCGATCATGAATCGCCTGCAACAAGTGGGTGATAAGCCACGTCCTAAAACATTGTTTGAACCAGGTGAACTGGTACGTGTTAACGACGGTCCGTTTGCGGACTTCAATGGTGTGGTCGAAGAAGTTGATTACGAAAAAAGCCGCTTGAAAGTGTCTGTTTCCATCTTTGGCCGTGCAACACCGGTCGAACTGGATTTCGGACAGGTTGAAAAAGGCTAACGGCACCTTTCTAAATATTCATTAGAACAGATGTTGTACAGGGCGCGAAATTGAACTATAATTTCGCGCCTTTTGTTTTTATGCGCAGCCTCTGCGTGTGGAAAGTATAAAGTACTGTAAATAACGGGGAGCCTCTTCAAACAGGCGATATCACCCAAACGAGGATATTTACCATGGCCAAGAAAGTACAAGCCTACGTTAAGCTGCAAGTTGCAGCCGGTATGGCAAACCCAAGTCCGCCAGTTGGTCCAGCTCTGGGTCAGCAAGGCGTGAACATCATGGAATTCTGTAAGGCGTTCAATGCTAAGACTGATAGCATGGAAAAAGGCCTGCCAATTCCTGTTGTTATTACTGTTTATTCTGACCGTTCTTTCACCTTCGTTACCAAAACCCCTCCTGCAGCAGTACTGCTGAAGAAAGCGGCTGGTATCAAGTCTGGTTCCGGCAAGCCGAACAAAGACAAAGTAGGTAAAGTAACGAGTGCTCAGGTTCGTGAAATCGCAGAAACCAAAGCTGCGGACATGACTGGTTCTGACGTTGAAGCGATGACTCGCTCCATCGAAGGTACTGCTCGTTCCATGGGCCTGGTAGTGGAGGATTAATAGAATGGCTAAGCTGACCAAGCGCATGCGCGTGATCCGTGACAAAGTTGATGCTACTAAACAGTATGACATCACCGAAGCCGTTGCTCTGCTCAAAGAGCTGGCCACTGCTAAATTCGTAGAAAGCGTGGACGTTGCTGTTAACCTCGGCATCGATGCACGTAAATCTGATCAAAACGTTCGTGGTGCTACCGTTCTGCCTAACGGTACCGGTCGTTCTGTTCGCGTTGCCGTCTTCACCCAAGGTGCAAACGCTGAAGCTGCTAAAGCTGCAGGCGCTGAGCTGGTAGGTATGGAAGATCTGGCAGACCAGATTAAGAAAGGCGAAATGAACTTCGACGTTGTTATCGCATCTCCAGATGCAATGCGCGTTGTTGGCCAATTAGGTCAGGTTCTGGGTCCACGTGGCCTGATGCCTAACCCGAAAGTTGGTACTGTAACTCCTAACGTTGCTGAAGCAGTTAAAAATGCTAAAGCAGGTCAGGTTCGTTATCGTAACGACAAAAACGGCATCATCCATACCACCATTGGTAAGGTTGATTTCGAATCCGACAAGCTGAAAGAAAACCTGGAAGCTCTGTTGGTCGCTCTGAAAAAAGCGAAGCCTTCTCAGGCTAAAGGCGTTTTCATCAAGAAAGTAAGCCTGTCCACTACCATGGGCGCGGGTCTTGCTATTGATCAAAGCGGCCTGAGCGCAACAGTTAACTAATTAACTGCTGACGTTTATCGCTTTACGCGGGCGGTAGATTTGTCTAGAATCTATGGCCCGTTGTTTCGTTAATGCGAAACCAAGATTTTTCGGTTGGAGCCTGGCCTATCCAGGCCTCCGTCCAAGACCGCAGGTGTCCTGAAAAGGACTTAATCCTTCCTGCGTAGACGGTGACAGAGCCTGAAGAAAATATTTCTTTGTCTTTTTTATAAAGAGTTAAGATTTGTCTTTGCTGGATTCTCTGCTCACCGTGTTTGAACGCTTGATATCGATCTCGATAACAAGTGATGTGAGTTCCGGGGATTTTCCCCGGCCAAATCCAGGAGCAAAAAGCTAATGGCATTAAATCTTCAAGACAAACAAGCGATTGTTGCTGAAGTCATCGAAGTAGCCAAAGGCGCGCTGTCTGCGGTTGTTGCGGATTCCCGTGGCGTAACTGTAGATAAAATGACTGAACTGCGTAAAGCAGGTCGTGAAGCTGGCGTTTACATGCGTGTTGTTCGCAACACCTTGATGCGTCGCGTCGTAGAAGGTACTCAGTTTGAGTGCCTGAAAGACACGTTTGTCGGTCCAACCTTGATTGCATTCTCTACTGAACACCCAGGCGCTGCTGCCCGTCTGTTCAAAGATTTCGCTAAAGCGAATGCAAAATTTGAGGTTAAAGCTGCGGCCTTTGAAGGTGAGTTTATCTCTGCGGCTCAAATCGACCGCTTGGCAACTCTGCCTACTTACGAAGAAGCAATCGCACGCCTGATGGCAACCATGAAAGAAGCCTCTGCAGGCAAACTGGTTCGCACTCTGGCTGCTGTACGCGATCAGAAAGAAGCTGCTTAATCAGCCTTTCTTTTCTCGTTCATTTGCTTACGTATACACTATTTCTGAATTCTAGGAACACTTGAAATGTCAATCACTAAAGAACAAATCATTGAAGGCGTTGCAGCTCTGTCTGTAATGGAAATCGTTGAACTGATCTCCGCTATGGAAGAAAAATTCGGCGTTTCTGCTGCTGCTGCTGTTGCAGGTCCTGCTGCTGCTGCTGAAGCTGTTGAAGAAAAAACTGAGTTCGACGTTATTCTGGCTGCTGTTGGCGCGAATAAAGTTGCAGTTATCAAAGCTGTTCGTACCGCAACTGGCCTGGGTCTGAAAGAAGCTAAAGACCTGGTTGAGTCTGCTCCAGCAGCTCTGAAAGAAGGCATCAGCAAAGACGACGCTGAAGCTCTGAAAAAATCTCTGGAAGAAGCTGGTGCTTCTGTTGAAGTTAAATAAGTTTAACTTCCCGGAGTGCAGTCTGTCCTGACAGACTGATGGCTGGTGGCTTTTTAGTCACCAGCCTTTTTGCGCTATATAGAGTGTCAGTGGTGTTTCACACTGTTTGAGCACTGAACTACTCTAATATCTCTTTCTATTAGACGACTTAATATATTGATGCCACTTGCTGTAGCTCATCTACAGATAACGCACAACGAAATGATTTAAGCGTGATAGAAACGGGTATTGCGGGAAGCGTTTCTGCTTTCCGGTCGACATAAACGGTGTTGCATGAACTGTCCTTCTCAGGGCAGACAAGATTGGGTCACTGATCAGCGAGCTGAGGAACCCTATGGTTTACTCCTATACCGAGAAAAAACGCATTCGTAAGGATTTTGGTAAACGTCCACAAGTTCTGGACATTCCATATCTCCTTTCTATCCAGCTTGACTCGTTCCAGAAGTTTATCGAGCAAGATCCGGAAGGCCAGTACGGTCTGGAAGCTGCATTCCGTTCTGTATTCCCTATCAAGAGCTACAGCGGTAATTCTGAGCTGCAATACGTTAGCTACCGTCTTGGTGAGCCAGTATTCGACGTTAAAGAATGCCAGATCCGTGGTGTGACGTTCTCCGCGCCATTGCGCGTGAAACTGCGCCTGGTTATCTACGAACGCGAAGCACCAGAAGGTACGGTCAAAGACATCAAGGAACAAGAAGTCTATATGGGCGAAATTCCGCTCATGACCGAAAATGGTACCTTTGTGATTAACGGTACTGAGAGGGTTATCGTATCTCAGCTGCACCGTAGTCCGGGTGTATTCTTCGACAGCGATAAGGGTAAAACCCACTCATCGGGTAAAGTGCTGTACAACGCACGTATCATCCCTTACCGCGGTTCATGGTTGGATTTCGAGTTTGACCCGAAAGACAACCTGTTTGTACGTATTGACCGTCGCCGCAAATTGCCAGCGACCATCATTCTGCGTGCATTAAATTACACGACTGAACAGATCCTTGACCTGTTCTTTGACAAGGTGACTTACCAGATCCGCGACAACAAGCTGCAGATGGAACTGGTACCTGAGCGCCTGCGCGGTGAAACAGCTTCTTTTGATATCGAAGCTGACGGTAAGGTCTATGTTGAAAAAGGCCGCCGCATCACTGCACGTCATATTCGTCAGCTTGAAAAAGACGAAATTCAGCGCATCGAAGTTCCTGTTGAGTACATTGCAGGGAAAGTCGTTTCTAAAGACTACATCGACACCAATACCGGTGAGCTGATCGTCCCTGCTAACATGGAATTGTCTCTGGATCTGCTGGCTAAATTGAGCCAGTCCGGTCACAAAACCATTGAAACGCTGTTCACCAACGATCTCGATCATGGCGCGTACATGTCCGAGACCATTCGCGTCGACCCAACCAGCGATCGCCTGAGCGCACTGGTTGAGATCTACCGCATGATGCGTCCTGGTGAGCCACCAACGCGTGAAGCAGCTGAAAGCCTGTTCGAAAACCTCTTCTTCTCTGAAGATCGTTACGACCTGTCTGCTGTTGGCCGTATGAAGTTCAACCGTTCTCTGCTGCGTGATGAAATCGAAGGTTCAGGTATCCTGAGCAAAGACGACATCATCCAGGTGATGAGAAAGCTGATCGGCATCCGTAACGGTCAGGGCGAAGTGGATGATATCGACCACTTGGGTAACCGTCGTATTCGTTCTGTCGGCGAAATGGCTGAAAACCAATTCCGTGTAGGTTTGGTTCGTGTTGAGCGTGCAGTTAAAGAGCGTCTGTCTCTTGGCGACCTCGATACTCTGATGCCTCAGGACATGATCAACGCTAAGCCGATTTCGGCTGCGGTGAAAGAGTTCTTTGGTTCAAGCCAGCTGTCACAATTTATGGACCAGAACAACCCGTTGTCTGAGATCACGCACAAACGTCGTATCTCTGCATTGGGCCCGGGCGGTTTGACCCGTGAACGTGCTGGCTTTGAAGTTCGAGACGTACACCCGACTCACTACGGTCGCGTATGTCCAATCGAAACGCCAGAAGGTCCAAATATCGGTCTGATCAACTCCTTGTCTGTGTATGCACAGACCAATGAGTATGGTTTCCTGGAAACCCCTTACCGCCGTGTGCGCGAAGGTATGGTTACCGATGAAATTAACTACCTGTCTGCCATTGAAGAAGGCAACTTCGTAATCGCTCAGGCGAACTCCAACCTGGACGAAGAAGGCCGCTTCCTGGAAGACTTAGTCACTTGTCGTAGCAAAGGCGAATCAAGCCTGTTTAGCCGCGATCAGGTTGACTACATGGACGTTTCTACCCAGCAGATCGTATCCGTTGGTGCTTCTCTGATTCCATTCCTGGAACACGATGACGCCAACCGTGCATTGATGGGTGCGAACATGCAACGTCAGGCAGTTCCAACCCTGCGCGCTGATAAGCCGCTGGTAGGTACTGGTATGGAACGTGCTGTAGCGGTTGACTCCGGTGTTACTGCCGTAGCTAAACGTGGCGGTATTGTTCAGTACGTGGATGCATCCCGTATCGTTATTCGTGTTAACGAAGAAGAGATGTACCCGGGCGAAGCAGGTATCGACATTTATAACCTGACCAAATACACCCGTTCTAACCAGAACACCTGCATCAACCAGATGCCGTGTGTGAATCTGGGCGAACCAATCGAGCGCGGCGACGTGCTGGCAGATGGTCCGTCAACAGATCTGGGCGAACTGGCTCTGGGTCAGAACATGCGTGTCGCGTTCATGCCTTGGAACGGTTACAACTTCGAAGACTCCATCTTGGTCTCCGAACGTGTTGTGCAGGAAGATCGCTTCACGACCATCCATATCCAGGAACTGGCGTGTGTGTCCCGTGACACCAAGTTAGGGCCTGAAGAGATCACCGCTGACATCCCTAACGTGGGTGAGGCTGCGCTCTCTAAGCTGGATGAATCCGGTATCGTTTATATCGGTGCTGAAGTGACCGGTGGTGACATTCTGGTCGGTAAAGTTACACCTAAAGGTGAAACTCAACTGACTCCGGAAGAGAAACTGCTGCGTGCGATCTTCGGTGAGAAAGCGTCTGATGTTAAAGACTCTTCTCTGCGTGTACCAAACGGCGTTTCCGGTACGATTATTGACGTGCAAGTCTTTACCCGCGATGGCGTGGAAAAAGACAAACGTGCGTTAGAAATCGAAGAAATGCAGCTGAAACAGGCTAAGAAAGACCTGACTGAAGAGCTGCAAATTCTGGAAGCGGGCCTGTTTGCACGTATCCAGTCTGCGCTGGTTGCTGGCGGTGTTGAAGCTGACAAGCTGGGCAAATTGCCTCGCGACCGTTGGTTAGAACTGTCACTGACTGACGAAGACAAACAGAATCAGTTGGAACAGCTTGCTGAACAGTACGACGAACTGAAATCCGAGTTTGAGAAAAAACTCGAAGCTAAGCGTCGTAAAATCACTCAGGGCGATGATCTGGCACCAGGTGTGCTGAAAATCGTTAAAGTGTATTTGGCCGTTAAACGTCAAATCCAGCCTGGTGACAAGATGGCAGGCCGCCACGGTAACAAAGGTGTTATCTCCAAGATCAACCCGATCGAAGATATGCCTTACGATGAAAACGGGACTCCTGTTGATATCGTACTGAACCCGCTGGGCGTTCCATCACGTATGAACATTGGTCAGATTTTGGAAACCCACCTGGGTATGGCCGCGAAAGGTATTGGTGAAAAAATCAATGCCATGCTGAAGAAACATGAAGAAGTTTCTAAGCTGCGCGAGTTCATCCAGCGTGCCTATGATCTGGGCGACGATGTACGTCAGAAAGTTGATCTGAACACCTTCACCGATGACGAAGTATTGCGTCTGGCAGAGAACCTGAAAAAGGGTATGCCAATCGCAACACCAGTCTTCGACGGTGCGAAAGAGACAGAGATCAAGCAACTGCTTGAAATGGGCGGAATCCCTACCTCTGGCCAGATCACACTGTTTGACGGCCGTACCGGCGAGCAATTTGAGCGTCAGGTTACCGTCGGCTACATGTACATGCTGAAACTGAACCACCTGGTTGACGATAAGATGCACGCGCGTTCTACCGGTTCTTACAGCCTTGTTACTCAGCAGCCGCTGGGTGGTAAAGCACAGTTCGGTGGTCAGCGCTTCGGTGAGATGGAAGTGTGGGCACTGGAAGCATACGGTGCCGCTTATACCCTGCAGGAAATGCTGACTGTTAAGTCCGATGACGTTAACGGCCGTACTAAGATGTATAAAAACATCGTAGATGGCGATCATCGTATGGAACCAGGCATGCCGGAATCCTTCAACGTACTGTTGAAAGAAATCCGTTCTCTGGGTATCAACATCGAGCTGGAAGACGAGTAAGTACTCGAATTCGCAATGATCACAGGGGCACCTGTCTGGCTGGAGACAGTCAGCAGGTGCCTAACAGGTCTAACCCGACGGGAGCCAATCCGTGAAAGACTTACTAAAGTTTCTGAAAGCGCAAACTAAGACCGAAGAGTTTGATGCGATCAAAATTGCTCTGGCATCGCCAGACATGATCCGTTCTTGGTCTTTTGGTGAAGTTAAGAAGCCAGAAACCATTAACTACCGTACGTTCAAACCAGAACGTGACGGCCTTTTCTGTGCCCGTATTTTCGGACCAGTAAAAGACTACGAATGCCTGTGCGGTAAGTACAAGCGTTTAAAACATCGCGGCGTGATCTGCGAGAAGTGCGGCGTTGAAGTGACCCAGACTAAAGTACGCCGTGAGCGTATGGGCCACATCGAACTGGCTTCCCCGACTGCACACATCTGGTTCCTGAAATCGCTGCCATCGCGCATCGGTTTGCTGCTGGATATGCCACTGCGTGACATCGAACGTGTTCTGTACTTCGAATCCTATGTGGTTATCGAAGGCGGCATGACTAACCTCGAAAAACGCCAGATCCTGACTGAAGAGCAGTATCTGGATGCGTTGGAAGAGTTTGGTGATGAGTTCGACGCGAAGATGGGTGCGGAAGCAATCCAGGCACTGTTGAAAAACATGGATCTGGAAGCGGAATGCGAACAACTGCGTGAAGAGTTGAACGAAACCAACTCCGAAACCAAACGTAAGAAGCTGACCAAGCGTATCAAGCTGCTGGAAGCGTTCGTTCAATCTGGTAACAAACCAGAGTGGATGATCCTGACCGTGCTGCCGGTGCTGCCACCAGACTTGCGTCCATTGGTTCCATTGGACGGCGGCCGTTTCGCAACGTCAGATCTGAACGATCTGTATCGTCGCGTTATCAACCGTAACAACCGTCTGAAACGCCTGTTGGATCTGGCTGCGCCAGATATCATCGTACGTAACGAAAAACGTATGCTGCAAGAAGCGGTAGATGCTTTGCTGGATAACGGCCGTCGCGGTCGTGCTATCACCGGCTCTAACAAGCGTCCGCTGAAATCTCTGGCAGACATGATTAAAGGTAAACAGGGTCGTTTCCGTCAGAACTTGCTGGGTAAACGTGTCGACTACTCTGGTCGTTCCGTTATCACCGTAGGTCCATACCTGCGTCTGCACCAGTGTGGTCTGCCGAAGAAAATGGCACTGGAACTGTTCAAACCGTTCATCTACGGCAAATTGGAGCTGCGTGGCCTGGCCACCACTATCAAAGCCGCTAAGAAAATGGTTGAGCGCGAAGAAGCTGTCGTTTGGGATATCCTGGACGAAGTTATCCGCGAACACCCGGTACTGCTGAACCGTGCACCAACCCTGCACCGTTTGGGTATCCAGGCGTTTGAACCGGTTCTGATCGAAGGTAAAGCAATTCAGCTGCACCCGCTGGTTTGTGCTGCATATAACGCCGACTTCGATGGTGACCAGATGGCTGTTCACGTACCGCTGACGCTGGAAGCCCAGCTGGAAGCGCGTGCGTTGATGATGTCTACCAACAACATCCTGTCACCTGCGAACGGCGAGCCAATCATCGTTCCTTCTCAGGACGTTGTATTGGGTCTGTACTACATGACCCGCGACTGTGTTAACGCCAAAGGCGAAGGCATGGTTCTGACCGGTCCTAAAGAAGCTGAGCGTATTTACCGCGCCGGTTTGGCCTCTCTGCATGCGCGTGTCAAAGTGCGTATTACCGAAGAGATCAAAAATACCGAAGGCGAAGTTACGCATAAGACGTCGATTATCGACACGACTGTTGGTCGCGCCATTCTGTGGATGATCGTGCCAAAAGGTCTGCCGTTCTCTATCGTCAACCAGCCTCTGGGCAAAAAAGCTATCTCCAAAATGCTGAACACTTGTTACCGCATTTTGGGCCTGAAGCCGACCGTTATTTTTGCTGACCAGATCATGTACACCGGTTTTGCTTACGCTGCCCGTTCAGGCGCGTCAGTTGGTATCGATGACATGGTGATCCCTGCGAAGAAAGCAGAGATCATCGAAGAAGCAGAAACCGAAGTTGCTGAAATCCAGGAACAGTTCCAGTCTGGTCTGGTAACTGCTGGCGAACGCTATAACAAAGTGATCGACATCTGGGCTGCGGCCAACGAACGTGTTGCTAAGGCAATGATGGAAAACTTGTCTGTTGAAGACGTCGTCAACCGTGACGGTGTTGTTGAACAGCAGGTTTCCTTCAACAGTATCTTTATGATGGCCGACTCAGGTGCGCGTGGTTCTGCTGCACAGATTCGTCAGCTGGCCGGTATGCGTGGCCTGATGGCTAAGCCGGATGGTTCCATCATTGAAACGCCAATCACCGCGAACTTCCGTGAAGGTCTGAACGTACTCCAGTACTTCATCTCTACTCACGGTGCTCGTAAAGGCTTGGCGGATACCGCACTGAAAACTGCGAACTCCGGTTATCTGACCCGTCGTCTGGTTGACGTGGCACAGGATCTGGTTGTTACCGAAGACGACTGTGGTACACACGAAGGCATCATGATGACTCCTGTCATCGAAGGTGGCGACGTTAAAGAACCACTGCGCGAACGTGTATTGGGTCGTGTAACTGCAGAAGATATCCTCAAGCCGGGTACGGCGGATATTCTGGTTCCACGTAACACCCTGCTTCACGAGAAGACGTGTGATCTGTTAGAAGAGAACTCTGTCGACAGCGTGAAAGTACGTTCAGTCGTAAGTTGCGAAACTGACTTTGGTGTGTGTGCAAACTGCTACGGTCGCGACCTGGCACGTGGTCACATCATCAACAAAGGTGAAGCGATCGGTGTTATTGCAGCACAGTCCATCGGTGAACCGGGTACTCAGCTGACGATGCGTACGTTCCACATTGGTGGTGCGGCATCTCGTGCGGCTGCTGAATCCAGCATCCAGGTGAAAAACACCGGTACCATTAAACTGAGCAACCACAAGCACGTTAGCAACTCTAACGGCAAACTGGTTATCACTTCCCGTAACACTGAGCTGAAATTGATCGACGAATTCGGTCGTACAAAAGAAAGCTATAAAGTGCCTTACGGTTCCGTGATGGGCAAAGGTGATGGCGCATCTGTTAACGGCGGCGAAACCGTTGCTAACTGGGATCCGCACACAATGCCAGTTATCAGTGAAGTGAGTGGTTTCATTCGCTTTGCCGATATGGTTGATACTCAGACCATTACCCGTCAGACAGATGACCTGACCGGTTTGTCCTCTCTGGTTGTTCTGGATTCTGCAGAACGTACTGGTAGCGGTAAAGACCTGCGTCCGGCGCTGAAAATCGTTGATGCTAAAGGCGACGACGTATTGATCCCAGGTACTGATATGCCTGCTCAATACTTCCTGCCAGGTAAAGCGATCGTTCAGCTGGAAGATGGTACTCAGATTCACTCTGGTGACACCCTGGCGCGTATTCCTCAGGAATCCGGCGGTACCAAGGACATCACCGGTGGTCTGCCACGCGTTGCTGACTTGTTCGAAGCGCGTCGTCCGAAAGAGCCTGCAATCCTTGCTGAAATCAGCGGGATCATCTCCTTCGGTAAAGAAACCAAAGGCAAACGTCGTCTGGTAATTTCTCCGTTAGATGGCAGCGATGCTTACGAAGAAATGATTCCAAAATGGCGTCAGCTTAACGTGTTCGAAGGCGAAGTTGTGGAACGTGGTGACGTCGTATCCGACGGCCCTGAATCTCCACACGACATTCTGCGTCTTCGTGGTGTTCACGCGGTTACCCGCTACATCACCAACGAAGTGCAGGAAGTTTACCGTCTGCAAGGCGTTAAGATTAACGATAAACACATCGAAGTTATCGTTCGTCAGATGTTGCGTAAAGGCACCATCGTTAGCGCTGGTGGCACAGACTTCCTGGAAGGCGAACAGGCAGAAATGTCTCGCGTTAAAATCGCTAACCGTCAGCTGGAAGCTGAAGGCAAAATCACGGCAACCTTTACCCGTGACCTGCTCGGTATCACCAAGGCATCCCTGGCGACCGAATCCTTCATCTCTGCTGCGTCGTTCCAGGAAACCACGCGCGTTCTTACCGAAGCGGCTGTTGCCGGTAAACGTGATGAACTGCGTGGCCTGAAAGAGAACGTTATCGTTGGCCGTCTGATCCCAGCCGGTACCGGTTACGCTTATCATCAGGATCGTGCTCGCCGTAAAGCCCAAGGCGAAGTGCCAGTTGTACCGCAAGTCAGCGCGGATGAAGCAACGGCTAACCTGGCTGAACTGCTGAACGCAGGTTTCGGTAACAACGACGAGTAATCGTCCGCTGTCGAAACGCTTGAAACCGCTCCTTCGGGGGCGGTTTTTTTTTGCCTGAAATATCGATGCGCTGGATTTATGGACAGGAAGAAAAGAGGAGCCGGAACAGGGAACTGGACGATAACCTGTTCCGGCTGGTTGGAAGCAGCGCCGGGATGCGTGGCGCTGGCCGGCTGCGATGATGCAGCGACAACGGCACGGTAACCTTCCCGGCGTGCAGGCGCGAGGGGCAAAATCGCTTTATGGAATATGCATTCCCGAGAGATTATCGGGTTGCGGTCTGGCGACATTTTCCTGCGGCGCACGCCCCAAAAAACTGTCCCAGTCTTTCCATACCGGCTGCAATCCGGCCTGCGTTAAGGCCGCCGCTACCCGCTGTGCTGAGCGGTTATCATGTGGCGCGAATTGTTCCAGTTCCGGATGATCGTCTGCGTAACCGCCCGGCTGAGTTTTGGATCCGGCGCTGACCGTGTTGATCGCCAGAGGAATGACGTGATCGCGGAAATACGGTGATTCGCGTGTCGACAGGGAAAGCTCGACATCCGGCGATAGCATCCTGAAAGCGCAAATCAGCTGCACCAGCTGGTTTTCCTCCAGTAAAGACGCCGGTTCGATTCCGCCGGTACATGGGCGCAATCTCGGAAATGCCACCGAATAGCGGCTTTGCCAGTAGGTTCGTTGCAGGTAAAGTAAATGCTCGGCCACCATATAACTGTCAGTTCGCCAGTTTCCGGAAAGCCCGAACAACGCTCCGAGCCCGATCTTATCGATTCCCGCACGTCCCAGCCGGTCAGGGGTTTCCAGCCGCCAGAAGAAATCCTGTTTTTGCCCGCGCAGATGATGCAGCGCATACGTCGGCGCGTGATAGGTTTCCTGATAAACCAGAACACCGTCCAGCCCCAAAGTTTTTAACTCGGCGTACTCTTCCTGCGGCAGCGGCTGCACTTCAATCATCAGCGAATCAAAATGACTGCGGATAGCAGGGAAATGCCGGCGGAAATAATCCATACCGACTTTCCCTTTATGCTCGCCTGTAACCAGCAACAGATGCTTGAAGCCCAACGCATTTAGCGCCTCACATTCAGCACTGATTTCCTCTTCATCCAGCGTTTTACGTTTGATCTTATTACTCATCGAGAAGCCGCAGTACGTACATTCGTTGGCGCAAAGGTTGGAGAGATAAAGAGGCGCAAAGAAATTCACAGTGTTGCCGAAACGCTGGCGCGTGAGTTGTTGCGCGCGCTGCGCCATTTCTTCGAGATAGGGCAACGCAGCCGGAGAAATCAGTGCCATGAAATCATCGCGGTCGATTTTGTTCCTGCTCAGCGCCCGCTCAACATCGCTGGCCGTTTTGCTGTTAATTCGCAGGGAAATATCGTCCCAGTCGAGCGTTGACCAGACATCGGTAAAGTTGCTCATAAGGTTGCCTGCGGGGAAGTCAGAAAACCGGTCAGCGGGCTGGATGCGCTGGCGTACCGTTGCCGCCCGCCTAATCCGCTTTGGCGGGCAAGAACGCCCGCTTCAACGGCCAGCCGGAAAGCTGTCGCCATGGAAACCGGATCACGCGCAACGGCAATTGCCGTATTCACCAGCACGGCGTCCGCGCCCATTTCCAGCGCCTCTGCGGCCTGACTGGGTGCGCCGATACCGGCATCAACCACAACGGGCACCCGCGCCTGTTCGATAATAATTTGCAGAAACTCACGGGTTTGCAGCCCCTGATTAGAGCCAATAGGTGCGCCGAGCGGCATCACTGCCGCGCATCCGGCTTCTTCAAGACGCTTGCACAGCACCGGATCAGCACTGCAATAAGGCAAAACGACAAACCCTTGCTTCACTAGTATCTCTGCGGCTTTCAGGGTTTCGATGGCATCGGGCAGCAGGTATTTCATGTCCGGATGGATTTCCAGTTTGACCCAGTCTGTGCCCAGCGCTTCGCGGGCCAGCTGAGCGGCAAACACCGCTTCTTCTGCCGTTTTTGCCCCTGACGTATTGGGCAACAGGCGCACGCCAAGTTGCTGCAAAGGCGAAAGAATATCATCGCCGCCGCGCCGGAGATCGACGCGTTTCATCGCCATCGTCACCAGCTGAGAACCGGATGCCGCCAGCGATTGCTGCATCACAGACGCGTTAGCGAATTTTCCTGTCCCGGTGAAAAGGTGCGAGGTAAACGTAGCATCAGCAATTTTTAACATGTTTCATCCTCCGGCAATGGCCTGAAAGAGCAATACCTGATCGCCATCTTCCAGCAGGTGGGCAGGCCAGTTATCACGAGGAATTATGACCTGATTGACCGCAAGCGCACTGCCCGCAGGGTTCAGATCCAGCAGGTTGAGCAGGGTAAACAGCGTCAGCGGCCCGGCGAAATGGTGAGGTTCATCATTGACATGAATGTTCACGATGGCCTCCGCAGACAGAACAGGCAGATGAACGGGTGAGTTGCAGGGAACGCCAGTTTTGCGTTTTTCCGTCGAACAGCCGCAGCTTTCCGCTAAGAGAACTCGGCAAACCCGCCAGTATTTTCAGTGTTTCCAGCGCCTGTAGCGTGCCGATGGTCCCGACGACCGGCCCGAGAACGCCTGATGTCCGGCAATTGCGTTGTACGGTTTCCTGATCCGGATACAAACAGGCATAGCAGCCATGAAGATAGGGCGCTTCGATGACCAGAAGCTGGCCGCTGAATCCGACAGCGCTGCCGCTGATCAAGGTTTTACCCATATTCACACAGGCTTTATTTACCGCGTGGCGGGTTTCCATATTGTCGCTGCAATCTAAAATGATATCGGCATTGCCAACGGCCCGAAGCAGTGCATCTCCTGCGAGCCGTTCTGAAATGGCAACAACTTCACAAAGTGGATTCAGGCGCAGCAGCTCGCGTTTCGCCAGGCTGGCTTTCGGCTGATCAAGATCGGCGGTACGGTACAGGATTTGCCGCTGAAGATTGGTAATGTGGAGCTGATCATCATCAGCCAGAAATAACGTCCCGACACCCGCCGCTGCCAGATAAAGCGCTGCCGGTGAACCCAGCCCGCCGAGCCCGACAATCAGCACTTTTGCCGCCAATAACTTTTCCTGCGCCTGCGGGCCGAATTCTTCCAGCATCAGTTGACGGCTGTAGCGCATAAAGGCTGCGTCGTTAAGCATCTTCCGGAACCTTGCTGGCGCACAAGGCCAGCAATTCTGCGGTGGCTGCGCGCCAGTCTGCTGCCTGCGTGATAGCGCTGACGACGGCAATACTGCCGACGCCGCAATCCAGCACCGACGGCGCACGGTCAATACTAATCCCGCCGATGGCGACTGTCGGGAAGCTGCCGTTCAGCTGCGTAATGTGTCGGGCTAATTCCGACAAACCCTGCGGTGCTGACGGCATATCTTTGGTCTGCGTCGGGAAAATATGGCCGAGTGCGATATAAGACGGATTGACCGCCACGGCGCGCGCCAGTTCGTCATCGTCATGCGTCGATACGCCCAGACGTAAACCGGCATCAAGAATGGCCTGTAAATCGGCGGTATCCAGATCTTCCTGACCCAGATGCACGCCGTACGCCTGATGTTTTACCGCCAGACGCCAGTAATCGTTGATGAACAGCCGTGCGTCATGTTTTCGCCCCAGTGCAATGGCGTCGATAATGGCGGGTTCGACGTCTTCATCGGGTAAGTCTTTCACCCGCAGTTGCAGCGTTTTAACGCCCGCATCCAGCAGACGGGCAATCCATTCGACAGAATCAACCACCGGATATAACCCCAGATGAAAAGGAACGGACGGGAAAGTTTTAACGGGCTGATTCATTTACTGATCTCCGGCGTGGAATGGCTGGCAGGGTGATAAAGCTCGCTGCCGCGCGAACGGAATTCCGCAGACATTTGCGCCATGCCGGATTCCACGAGTTCGATGGGCTGGGCTTTGGCTTCCAGCGCAGCGGCGTAATCGCGAACTTCCTGAGTAATTTTCATAGAGCAGAACTTCGGCCCGCACATTGAACAGAAGTGTGCGACTTTTCCGGATTCCTGCGGGAGGGTTTCGTCGTGATAAGCGCGGGCGGTAGCCGGGTCGAGCGCGAGATTGAACTGATCTTCCCAGCGGAATTCGAACCGCGCTTTAGACATGGCGTTATCCCGGATTTGTGCGCCCGGATGGCCTTTCGCTAAATCTGCTGCGTGCGCCGCAATTTTGTAGGTAATCAAACCCTGCTTAACGTCTTCTTTATTCGGCAGGCCGAGATGTTCTTTTGGCGTGACGTAGCACAGCATCGCGCAGCCGAACCAGCCAATCATCGCGGCGCCAATTCCGGAGGTGAAGTGGTCATAACCAGGCGCAATGTCGGTCGTCAGCGGCCCGAGCGTATAGAACGGCGCTTCGTGGCACTGCTCGAGTTCTTCCGTCATATTGCGGCGGATCATCTGCATCGGCACATGCCCCGGCCCTTCGATCATCACCTGCACGTCATATTCCCAGGCGATTTTCGTCAGTTCGCCCAGCGTGTGTAATTCTGCGAACTGCGCTTCGTCATTGGCATCCTGAATCGAGCCTGGGCGCAGGCCATCGCCGAGAGAAAGCGAGACATCATAAGCGGCGCAGATTTCGCAAATCTCACGGAAATTCTCATACAGGAAGCTTTCGCGATGATGCGACAGGCACCATTTCGCCATGATTGAGCCACCGCGCGAAACAATACCGGTCAGGCGTTTCGCTGTCATCGGCACGTAACGCAGCAACACGCCTGCGTGAATGGTGAAGTAATCCACACCTTGTTCCGCCTGCTCCAGCAGGGTGTCACGGAACATTTCCCAGTTCAGGTCTTCGGCAATGCCGTTCACTTTTTCCAGAGCCTGATAAATCGGAACGGTGCCAATCGGAACCGGGCTGTTACGCAGGATCCATTCACGGGTTTCATGGATATAGCGGCCGGTGGAGAGATCCATAACGGTATCCGCGCCCCAGCGCGTTGACCACACCAGCTTTTCAACTTCCTCTTCGATAGAGGACGTCACCGCTGAGTTACCGATATTGGCGTTTACCTTCACCAGAAAATTGCGGCCAATGATCATCGGCTCGGATTCCGGGTGATTGATGTTGGCGGGGATAATCGCGCGACCGGCGGCCACTTCCTGGCGAACAAATTCGGCGGTGATATTCGCGGGCAGGTGCGCCCCGAAGCTTTCACCGGGATGTTGCTGGCGCAGGACTTCTCCGCGGATCCGCTCACGCCCCATGTTTTCGCGAATAGCGATGAATTCCATCTCAGGGGTAATCATGCCCCGTCGCGCATAATGCAGCTGTGTGACATTTTTACCGGCGATGGCTTTTCGCGGGCGCGGAAGATGTTCGAAGCGTAAATGATCCAGCCCTTCGTCGGCCAGGCGCTGCTGAGTAAAACCGGAGCTGACCTGCGGAAGTTCTTCGGTATCGGCGCGCCCGGTTATCCAGCGGGCACGCAATTTTTCAAGACCGGTATGCACGTCGATGGTCGCAGACGGATCGCCATACGGTCCGGCGGTGTCATAAACCGGAATCGCTTCGTTTTCTTCAAACTGCGGGTTGTCTTTTCCGCCGCCGACCAGCGTCGGACTGAGCTGGATTTCACGCATAGGGACACGAATACCGGCGTTATTGCCCTGAAGATAGATACGTCGGGAATTGGGAAAGGCTTCGCCCTGCAAGCTGTCGATAAATGACTGTGCCTGTGCACGTTGTTCACGGCGGTTAGCGGGCTTTTTTTCGGATGTAACAGGTTTCTGGGTACTCGACATAGCAAATTCCTTGTGTTGTTTTCACGGCAAAAGCGTGACAGAACGTAATGGAAAATTGCTTGTCTGGAGGTTTACGGCAGGAGTAAAAATGGGCGGTTGAACGCTGGCGGCCGTTTGCAGGCTGATGCCAAATCGCGCTAAACGCATAACATTACTCTTGTTCCCTTCGCGGGTACTAACCCGATCAGGTTCCGCGGATCCCGAATTAACGGTCTCAGCCTGGCATCATCTCCGCGAGGAAATTTTGCACGAGGCACTCCGACAAGAAGCCTCAATATAGGAGGCCGTTTTAAAAACTACAACCCTGAGCAGGGTTTTTATTGTGGCAACGTGTTGTGCAGAAGTAACACGTTACGCGGGTCTGGCAAGATGCTCTTCGTTTGCAGAAGGCAATTCTTTGCGACTTTCCGGATCAAAGGCCAGAATGATCAGTTGATCCTCAAGCTGAAAACGCGCATCCAATGCTTCACCCACATCGGATAATGCATAATGAAATGCGAAAGCATTGTCATCATCAATATCATTTTCGGTGTAACTGTCATGGAAAGCCATGATAGCTTCAGTATTGAGCTCGAGTGCAGGGTATATTTTCGCAGCCTGTAATTTTATCTCTGCACCTTCCACTTCATCGATGACCCGTTGATAAAGATGGAAATGACCGGCAGAAAGGTAATCCACCAGGTTATGGCAAAAGTTGTCCAACGCTTTTTCATTCAGCGGTGTATGTTTTTCTTTATTGGGTTTCAGGCCGACCAGTGTGCAGTAAGACACCAGCAATTCTTTACGCGCGTGCAGCCATTGATCCACTAACTCATTACTGCCACCAACGCGTTGGGTCAGTCTTTCCAGACGATTTAGCATGGTTGACTCCGTGAGCGAGAAAAAAGTAACCAAAGGTTACTAATATGTAAATATCAACCCCAGATTGTCAGTCTCGTCGAGGTTATGCAACAACAATTATGGAATTACAGATCACAGAAGAACATACCGGCTGGTGGGTAATCAGCTATGAGGGCAAGCTGTGGCTGCCCGAGGGTGAACTGCCGAATGGCAGCGCTGCGCAATTTTCTCTGACGGGCAAAATCGGGCGTCAGATTGGTGAATGGCAGGGCGAACCCGTGTGGATGGTACGTCAGGCGATGCACAATCACATGGTGTCTGCGCGGCAGATGCTCGATCAGGATCGCGGGCTATTCCAGCTGGTCGGGCGAGGTGTGCAGTTGTCGGAATTTTACCGTTCGCACAAATTCTGCGGCTACTGTGGTCACGAGATGCACGTCAGTAAAACCGAATGGGCCGCGCTGTGCGGGCATTGCCGTGAACGCTATTACCCGCAAATTGCGCCCTGCATTATTGTCGCCATCCGCCGTGGTGATGAGATTTTGCTGGCGCAGCATGTTCGTCACCGTAATGGCATCCACACGGTACTGGCCGGTTTCGTTGAAGTCGGGGAAACACTCGAAGAAACCGTGGCACGCGAAGTGATGGAAGAGAGCAATATTCGCGTGAAGAACGTCCGGTACGTCAGTTCTCAGCCCTGGCCGTTCCCGAATTCGCTGATGATGGCGTTTATGGCCGACTATGACAGCGGTGACATCGTGCATGATCCGAAAGAGCTGCTCAACGCAGGCTGGTATCGCTTTGATCAACTGCCACAGTTGCCGCCGCCGGGGACCATCGCCCGCCGGCTGATTGAAGATACGGTTGCGCTGTGCCGCGCAGAAAGCGATGAAGACGACGTGTAGCAGGAGTGTTGCATGCTAGAATGCCGCCAGATTATTTTCGGGCGGCCCGAATATTGAAGGAAAAAGACAGAATGAATGAGTTGAAAAATGATCGCTACCTGCGCGCCCTGTTACGCCAGCCTGTGGATATCACACCGGTCTGGATGATGCGTCAGGCGGGCCGTTATTTGCCAGAGTACAAAGAAACCCGCGCTGTAGCCGGTGATTTTATGTCGCTTTGCAAGAATGCGGAGCTGGCCTGCGAAGTGACACTCCAGCCACTGCGTCGCTACCCGCTGGACGCCGCGATTCTGTTCTCTGACATCCTGACCATTCCTGATGCCATGGGGCTGGGGCTGTATTTCGAAGCCGGTGAAGGCCCTCGTTTTTCTTCCCCGCTGACCTGCCGTGCCGATGTGGAAAAACTGCCCGTTCCCGATCCGGAAATGGAACTGGGATACGTCATGAATGCGGTTCGTACTATCCGTAAAAACCTCAAAGGTGAAGTGCCGCTTATCGGTTTTTCCGGCAGCCCGTGGACACTGGCGACATATATGGTGGAAGGTGGCAGCAGCAAAGCCTTCACAAAAATCAAAAAGATGATGTATGCCGATCCGCAGACTTTGCACCTTTTGCTCGATAAAGTGGCTGACAGCGTCATTCTCTACCTTAATGCTCAAATCAAAGCGGGCGCGCAGTCTGTCATGATTTTTGACACCTGGGGCGGCGTGCTGACGCCTTGCGATTACCGCGAGTTCTCCCTGAACTATATGCACAAAATTGTCGACGGCCTGATCCGTGAAAACGAAGGGCGCCGTGTGCCGGTGACGTTGTTCACCAAAGGCGGCGGACAATGGCTGGAAGCGATGGCGGCAACCGGTTGTGACGCGCTGGGCCTCGACTGGACAACAGATATTGCCGAAGCCCGTCGTCGCGTGGGCGATAAAGTGGCGATTCAGGGCAACATGGATCCTTCCATGCTCTATGCTTCTCCGGTACGTATTGAACAGGAAGTGGAAACCATTCTGGCCGGTTTTGGTAAAGGCAACGGTCATGTGTTTAACCTGGGCCACGGTATTCACCAGGATGTTCCGCCAGAAAATGCGGGTGCGTTCGTGGAAGCAGTACACAGCCTGTCCCGGCAATATCACGAGTAAATCCGGCGTATGATTGATACCCGCGCATTACGTGAAGAACAACGGATCCTTGCAGATCAAATTGAACTGCAGGATCCGACTGATTTCAGCACACCGGCGTTGATCGCGGGTGTGGATGTCGGTTTCGAACAGGGTGGCGAAGTAACGCGCGCCGCGGTTGCGGTTCTGCGTTATCCCTCGCTTGAGCTGGTGGAATACCAGATAGCCCGCATTCCAACTGTCATGCCTTATATTCCCGGTTTCCTTTCTTTCCGGGAGCTACCGGCGCTTTTGCAGGCCTGGAAGCAAATCAGTGCGCGACCCGATCTGGTGCTGGTTGACGGGCAGGGTATTGCGCATCCGCGCCGTCTTGGCGTCGCCAGCCATTTTGGCCTGATGATTGACGTGCCAACAATTGGTGTAGCGAAGAGCCGCTTGTGCGGCAAATTTCTGCCTCTCGGGGAAGAGCAACACAGCCAGCAGGCGCTGTATGAAGGCGATGAGCAGATTGGCTGGGTCTGGCGCAGCAAACTGCGCTGTAATCCGCTGTTTATCTCGCCGGGCAATCGCATCAGCATGGAATCGTCACTTTACTGGGTTGAACGCTGCATGCGGCAATATCGTTTGCCAGAGCCAACCCGCTGGGCGGATGCTGTGGCATCAAATCGGGCAGCGTTTCAACGCTGGCAACGGTTGAGTGATGATCTTTAGGAATCAAGGAATAGGGATATTGATTTATTTCAGGTAAACTCCCGCGCAGAAAAGTTAACGAGATCAACTCATGTTACGTAATCCAATTCATTTACGTCTGGAAAAGCTGGAAAGCTGGCAACACGTGACGTTTATGGCGAGCTTGTGTGAACGCATGTACCCGAACTATCAGGCTTTTTGCCTGGAAACCGGGTTTGGCGAGGCACAGCTTTACCGCCGTATCCTGGATTTAATCTGGGAAACGCTGGTGGTAAAAGACGCCAAGGTCAATTTTGACTCACAGCTCGAAAAACTGGAGGAAGCCGTGCCTTCTTCCGATGATTACGACATTTATGGTGTTTACCCGGCCATCGATGCGTGTATCGCATTAGGCGAACTGATTCATTCACGTCTGAGTGGCGAAACGTTGTCGCACGCGGTTGCCGTGAGTGAAACATCAATTCGTACTGTTGCGATGCTGGAAATGACTCAGGCCGGTAAAGAAATGACCGATGAAGAGCTGAAAGTCATTCCTGCTGTTGAAGAAGAATGGGACATCCAATGGGAGATTTTTCGCCTGTTGGCTGACTGTGAAGAGCGTGACCTGGAATTAATAAAAGGGTTACGTTCTGACCTGCGTGAAGCCGCTGTCAGTAACATTGGCATAAATTTAGCGCAATAAGGCTAGAAAACGTGATTTAACGCCTGATTTGTCGTGCCTTAAGGCTTCACATCCGCACCCTGTCTGGTCTACATTTGGGGTGCGTAAAAAAAGTGGCTATCGGTGCGTGTATGCAGGAGGGTGCTGTCAATCGGCATATCCGTCGCACTCGATGCTTTGCAAACGATAAACACACTGTAAAGGATAACTTATGAACAAGACTCAACTGATTGATGTAATTGCTGACAAAGCTGATCTTTCCAAAGCACAAGCCAAAGTTGCTCTTGAATCTACTCTGTCTGCTATTACCGAGTCTCTGAAAGAAGGTGATGCTGTACAATTGGTTGGTTTCGGGACTTTCAAGGTAAATCATCGTAACGAGCGTACTGGTCGTAACCCACAGACTGGTAAAGAAATCAAAATCGCAGCTGCAAACGTACCTGCGTTCGTTTCTGGTAAAGCTCTGAAAGACGCTGTTAAGTAATTGCTTGCAGTGAAAAGAATAAGCGGAGGGGCCTGTAAGCCCCTTCAGTTTATCACCCCCAGGCTGGTGGCAGGTTTACTGGTTCTCGGTCTGGTGGGTTGCAGTTCTAAAAACTCCTCTGAATTATTCTTTGCCAGCGGGTATGTTGCCGATCAGGGTATCAACCGGCTCTGGCGCGAAGACAACGCACAAAACGAACCTCAAACTATTCTCAACGTATACAGCCCCTATTTTGGCGGCGATACGATCATTACCCGTTATGAATTCCAGCAGGGGCAATTGCACCTGATTAAAGAAACGCATGCGACGCAAACTGATTTAGGCGTGATGCTGCGTTTTGACGATAGCGGGCACGTCAGCTTTATGCAGCGGCAGCTTCCTGAGCGCCGGGAAAAATTATCGTCAGATGATATCGAGCGCTATAAATATGAAGCGACAAAAATCCTCGATCTGAGTAATGCGCTGCGCGTGGGTAATGTCCGGCTGGTGCAGGCTAACTGGCGGCAGGGTTTGATCACCACCTGCGCGGGTGAACAGGTGACGCCGAAACTGACCGTCCGTTCCCAGGTCTGGTTGGCTAAAAGGGCTAGTCGGAGCAACGACAATCTCGGCCTTGCCTGGCTGACCGCACCGGAAGGCAATGAATTGCTGCTGGTCGCAAATGAAGATTTCTGTAAATGGGAACCTAAAGAGTCAGATCTCTGATCCCGCTTACTAACACGTATACTAACACGTATAAAGGAAAGGCACGCCGAAGCGTGCCTTTTTTGATCGTCAGGTTCTCATCGTCAGATGAACGCGATTACTGATTGCGTTCGCGGTCAATGGCGCGATAGCCGATATCCTTGCGGCAGAAGCTACCTTCCCAATGAATATCTTTCGCTAAATCATAAGCGCGCTGCTGAGCGGCTTCGACGGTTTTACCCAGCGCCGTCACACAGAGTACGCGTCCGCCATTTGTCACCACGCGTTCATCTTGCAAACGGGTTCCGGCCTGGAAGACTTTGCCGTCCGGGACTTCTTCCAGCGGTAAACCGTGGATCACATCACCGGTTTTGTAATCGGCAGGATAACCGCCGGCGGCAATCACAACGCCCAGGGAAGGACGCGGATCCCACTCAGACGTTTTCTCGCCCAGACGGCCTTCCGCACCGGCCAGACAAAGATCGACCAGATCCGAGCGCAGACGCAACATGATTGGCTGAGTTTCCGGATCCCCGAAGCGGCAGTTAAATTCGATCACTTTCGGCTGGCCGTCTGCGGAAATCATCAAACCTGCATACAGGAAGCCGGTGTAAGTATTATTCTCAGCCGCCATGCCGTGCACGGTTGGCCAGATAACCTGATCCATAACGCGCTGATGAATTTCATCAGTCACAACCGGTGCCGGGGAATAAGCGCCCATACCGCCGGTGTTCGGGCCGCTGTCGCCATCGCCAACACGTTTGTGATCCTGACTGGTTGCCATTGGCAGAACGTTCGTACCGTCAACCATCACGATGAAGCTCGCCTCTTCGCCATCCAGGAATTCTTCGATAACAATACGGTGGCCAGCGTCGCCAAACGCATTTCCTGCCAGCATATCGTGGACTGCATCTTCTGCTTCTTTCAATGTCATCGCCACGATGACACCTTTGCCTGCAGCCAGTCCGTCAGCTTTAATGACGATCGGCGCGCCTTTGCTGCGCAGATAAGCCAGTGCCGGTTCGATTTCGGTGAAGTTCTGGTAATCCGCGCTTGGGATATTGTGGCGAGCGAGGAAATCCTTGGTGAAAGCTTTTGAGCCTTCCAGCTGCGCCGCTTCCTGCGTCGGGCCAAAAATTTTCAGACCCGCAGCGCGGAATGCGTCGACCACGCCAATCACCAGCGGAGCTTCCGGGCCGACAATCGTCAGGCCGATATCATTGCTTTTGGCGAACGCCAGCAAACCAGCGATATCCGTTGCAGCGATATCGACATTCTCCAGCAGAGGTTCCAGTGCGGTACCGGCGTTTCCGGGTGCGACAAAAACTTTATCCGCCAGAGGGGATTGCGATGCCTTCCATGCCAGTGCATGTTCACGCCCGCCGTTACCGATAATTAAAATATTCATTCGAGGACTCCGGGTGAGCGGGCGCATCGCACCCGCTAAAAGAAAATTAATGACGGAAATGGCGCATGTCGGTAAACAGCATTGCGATACCGTGTTCGTTTGCGGCCGCGATAACTTCGTCATCACGGATTGAACCGCCAGGCTGAATCACACAGGTAATGCCTACCGCAGCGGCTGCATCAATACCGTCGCGGAACGGGAAGAAGGCATCGGATGCCATCACGGAACCTGCGACTTCCAGACCTTCGTCAGAGGCTTTAATCCCCGCGATTTTCGCGGAGTAAACGCGGCTCATCTGGCCGGCACCAATGCCGATAGTCATTTTGTCGCGTGCGTAAACAATAGCGTTGGATTTAACGAACTTAGCGACTTTCCAGCAGAACAGTGCATCAGTCAGTTCCTGCTCAGTTGGCTGGCGCTGGGAAACAACGCGCAGGTCACCGGCGTCAACCATGCCCAAATCACGATCCTGAACCAGCAGGCCACCATTAACACGTTTGAAGTCCAGCGCTTTCTGGCGCCCTTGCCATTGGCCGCATGTCAGAACGCGGACGTTTTGTTTTGCCGCAGTCAGGACCAGCGCTTCAGGGCTGACTGACGGGGCGATGATCACTTCCACAAACTGACGGCTGATGATCGCTTTCGCAGTTTCAGCATCAAGCTCGCGGTTGAAGGCAATAATGCCGCCGAAAGCAGAAGTCGGGTCAGTCTGATAAGCACGTTCGTAAGCAGCCAGAATATTGTCGCCGATGGCAACGCCGCAAGGGTTTGCGTGTTTGACGATGACACACGCAGGCTCTGCAAATTCCTTCACACATTCCAGTGCCGCATCGGTATCTGCAATGTTGTTATAGGAAAGGGCTTTGCCTTGAAGTTGGGTCGAGGTCGCAACGGAAGCTTCGCTGACGCTTTCTTCTATATAGAAGGCGGCGTTCTGATGGCTGTTCTCGCCATAACGCATATCTTGTTTCTTTATATAGCTAAGATTCAGGGTACGCGGGAACTGACCAGACGCGGATTCGGTATCGCCGTGATAAGCCGGAACCATGGTACCGAAGTAGTTGGCAATCATTCCGTCATAAGACGCGGTGTGCTCGAAAGCTTTAATCGCCAGATTGAAACGGGTTGCCAGCGTCAGTGAGCTGCTGTTGGCATCCATTTCTTCAATAATAGAAGCGTAGTCACTGCTCTTCACCACGATCGCTACGTCTTTGTGATTCTTCGCCGCCGAGCGGACCATGGTCGGGCCGCCGATATCAATGTTTTCTACCGCATCTTCCAGTGAGCAATCCGGGCGTGCGACGGTTTGCGCGAATGGATAAAGGTTCACGACCACCATGTCGATTGGCGCGATCGCGTGCTGCGCCATAATTTCATCATCTTTCCCGCGACGACCGAGGATCCCACCGTGAACTTTCGGGTGCAGGGTTTTGACGCGTCCATCCATCATTTCCGGGAAACCCGTGTAGTCAGACACTTCTGTGACTGGCAGACCGGCTTTTGCCAACAGGCTGGCGGTGCCGCCAGTGGAAAGTAATTCAACGCCACGCGAAGAGAGTGCCTGGGCGAATTCTACGATACCGGCTTTATCAGAAACACTGAGCAGGGCGCGGCGGATTGGACGAGATTGTTGCATGGTGGTTTATATCCTTGGCTTTGGAGTCGCAATAAAGAGCGTTATCGGAATTCAATGAGCGTTTTCTTCTCTCTATATAGAGCAATTTGCAGAAAAACGCGGGATTGAGCTCAGATAACTCCCCTCTGGCGACTTACTTTTCATTTATCACCGGTAACAGGTGTCGAAAACTGACGCGCGAAATTGTAGCGAAAACGATTGCGCGACGCTCGCAAAATTTGAGATTCCTGCGCATCTGTGGATAAATCTGTGCAAAACACGGTATAAGCGGTGTGTTTGCTGTGTAATGCAGCAAACGGTATTTTTTCTTAAAATTAGCCCTTGCGGCCTGCTGAGAACTCCCTATAATGCCGCTCCATCGACAGGGAACAACGTGAACAACATCACGAAGTGACCGGGTCGGAAAGATTAAAAACAGCGGCAGCCGGATAAAATAAACGGTTGACACTGAATGAGGAA
>NZ_JADOBI010000022.1 GCF_015644585.1 Rahnella laticis
TGTTCGACTACGGCCAATTTAAAGGATAGAGAGTAATCGCGTTGGGTACGTTTAACATATTGGTTCATCACATTTTCCTCAATATACGAGTTAAATGTGTCAACGCTATTTAGGACGGGTCAACATAAATGAAAAAAGCGCCGGGAGGCGCTTTTTTTTGTTCGGAATTCGGCCGGAGAGTTACTCCGAATCGATATCCTTCAGATCACCCTGAATCAGTGCCGCATTCGGGTTCACCTGCGGTGTCAGCTGACCGCCTCTCGCCAGGAAGTCATGGCGCTGGAAGTAGGCTTCACGGATCATCAGGTAAGGATCGGAAGAGTTTCGGATCAGGCCGTCAGAATCGAGCAGTTCAGCACGGGTTTCCACGCCCTGCAATACCCATTTACCGGCTGACATCCAGAAGGTCAGATAGCTGAGCATCGGATACAGGTCATCGACCAGATCGCCACCTTCATCACGAATGGTCGCACTGCCGTAACCCGGCAACATCACGTACGGGCCGTAACCCACACCGTAATGTCCCAGCGTGCTGCCGAATCCTTGCGCTTCTTCGCGTGCCAGTTTCGGGTTCGCCATCGATGCCACATCAATCAGACCGCCCATCCCCAGGATCGTATTAAGGAAGAAACGGTTGAAGTGGATCGCCGCACGGTACGGATCGCCTTTCAGCAAGGAGTTCACCATGCTGGCCGGTTCATCAAGGTTACTCAGGAAATTACTGGTGCCGTTACGCGCCGGCTGCGGCACGTAATCACGCCAGGCAACAGCCACAGGACGCAGTACATACGGATCCATGTAGTTGAAGTTGAAGTTAAACATCGCGCGGTTGAAACCTTCCAGCGGATCAGATCGTCCCTGCTGTTCGCTGTCCGATGATCCGGACGTGCCGGCACAACCGACCAGCAAAACTGTCGCAAACGCCAGCCCAGTCAGGCGTAAGTTCATGGATATCTCCCTGTTTTTGATCTTCGGCTCGTGTTTAAGGAACCTGCTGATTAATTTCAATGCTGACCTGGCCGTTACCGGCAAAATCGGTCAGCGAACTGTCGCCGTACCAGTCACCCGAGGCTGGCGTCGCCAGACCATTTTGTGAAATACGAACGCGTACTTTTAATTTTTGCAACGAAGAAAGCAAGCGTTCCGGCATCATTGCATTGCTGTCATCAACGGTAATCGCCAGCGGGAAGCGGCTCAGCGGCAGTTTTTTCACTGCAACCGGCACCGGACTGCTGCCATCAGTCACCGAGATAAAGACCGTGCCATCCTGCGGAAGTTTCCTTTGTGCATCAGCAGATAGCGTCACGTTTACCGCCAGTTTAACCTGATCGATTCCCGCCTTCTGTTTTGCCTGTGCAATGCTTGCCTGAACCATCTCAAGCCGTTTATCACCCGCCGGCAGAATTTTCAGCATAACTTCCCACGCGCCAATGGCTTGCGGATAGTGACCCTGTTCATATTCATTATAGGCCAGCAAGCTTAATACACGCAGATCGCCCTGAGATTTTTCCAGCATACTGCGTAAGAGATTTCCGCCGGTAAGGTTATCTTGCGGATCAGATGAACGGGTTAACACCTCGGCATAACCGAGTTTCACTGACATATCATTCGGGGCCAGTTTGTACGCATGGGCGTAAGCCTGTGTGGCCGTAGCGGCGTTATTGAGCGCCATACCCACGCGGCCCAGCATAACCCAGTCCTGCACATTTTTCGGATCGGCCTGCAAATCGGTACGCAATCCCAGCCCTAAATCCTGCACATCTTTTGCGGTCAGCGGTATGCCGTGGTCGTCCGCGATACGATGACGCAAATCTGGCATATGCTGCATCACCTGATTCCACGCACTCACCTGCCCTAATCCGCCCGCATATAAATAGAGGCCCAGCGTGATGATCACCAGCAAAATCGCGCCCGGCACCAGTGTCCAGCGGCCGATCGGTTGTACCGCTGCTGGTGCGTGGCCGTCAGGGATATCGGTCAGCAAATTTTCCTGCAATTCCTGAATATGCGCCGGACGTTCATCTACTACGCCCTGCGATTCGTCCTGCTCCAGCTCACGTAAGCGGTGATGGTAGAACGCTTTATTGAGCGCATCGCGCGACGTATGTTCTGCGCGGTCGCCACGGATCACCGGCACGATAAACAGCGCCAGCGCGATCACCAGCATCACTCCAATACATAGCCAAAAAATACTCATAATCCTGTCCTGTCGCTGTCTTTAAGTAACTGCGCCAGGCGCTGTTTCTCTTGTTCTGACATTTCTTCTGTACCGGTTTCACTGACCACGGCACGGCGGCGGGAACGCATGAAAATCATTCCTGCACCGATAATCACCACCAGCACCGGACCAAGCCACAGAATAAGGGTCGACGGCGTCACCGGCGGTTCGTAAGTAACGAAGTTGCCGTAACGCGCCACCATATAGGCGACGATTTGCTGGCGATCCTGCCCTTCATTGAGCAGCTGAAATACCTTGGTGCGCATATCGGCGGCGATAATTGAATCGGACGCCGCAATATTGGTGTTCTGGCATTTAGGGCAGCGCAGTTGCGCGGTGATCTCGCGATAATCCTGCTCCTGCTGTGGCGATTTAAACTGATAGGTATCGATAGCCGCGAAAGCGCTGAAACTCAGTGCCACGCCGAGCATTAACGCAGGCAATGCGCGTAAGATTTTCATGCGTTGCCTCCGTATTTTTTGTACAGCGGCAACACTTCGCTCTGCCAGACTTTCTCATTCAAATCGCCCGCATGGCGATAGCGGATAATGCCCTGTCCGTCGATCAGGAAAGTTTCCGGCGCGCCGTACACACCGAGATCTAAACCGAGCATTCCGTCGCCGTCGTACAGGCTCAGCATGTACGGATTGCCCAGCGTATTCAGCCAGCTGACCGCTTTCTGACGGTCATCTTTGTAATTGAGCCCGACCACGCGCACGCCTTTGGCGGCCAGTGTGTTCAGATAATCATGTTCGGCACGGCACGTCGGGCACCACGTCGCCCAGACGTTCAGCAGCATCGGTTTGCCGTCGCGCAGCACTGACTGATCGTAGGTTTTTCCGGCCTGTGCCAGCGATTCCAGCTTGAAAACCGGTACCGGTTTGCCGATCAGGGCGGATTCGAGCAACGTCGGATCATCGCCATTGGCGTTGCGCGTCAGCTGGACTAAAAATGCCGCCGCCAGCGCCAGAAACAGAACCAGCGGAATAAAAAGAAGTTTACGGTTCATGCTTCAGCCTCCGCATTGCCCTGTTTCTTCAGTTTTTTGCTCATGCGGTAACGCGGATCGAGAATACACAACACGCCGCCGGCCGCCATAAAGAGGCCGCCCAGCCAGATCCAGCGGACAAACGGTTTGTAGTACAAACGCACCGCCCACGAGCCGTCATCCAGCTCTTCACCCAGCGCGGCGTACAGATCGCGCGCCAGATTACCGTCGATGGCGGCTTCGGTCATCATGCTGCGCGCCACGCTGTAGAACCGTTTTTCCGCGTGCAGCGTGGTGACTTTTTTGCCGTTCTGCGTGACGTCGATATTCGCTTCACCGCCGGTATAGTTCGGGCCGGTAATGTCGCGAACGTCGCGGAAGACAAAATGATAATCATGAATATCTACGGTATCACCGGCTTTCATGCGCACATCGCGCTCGACGCTGTAATTCTGGCTAAAGGCAATACCAATCACCGTGACTGCCACACCCAGATGGCCGAGCACCATGCCCCAGTGGCTGCGGGAAAGTTTGGTCAGGCCGCGCCAGAACGAATGACGGTGCGTGGCGCGTTCATGCAGCTCCATCAGCGTCAGCACAATCACCCACACCGACATCAGCAGGCCGACAACGGTCATGCCAACAATTTTGTCCTGCAACAACCACGGCAGAAGAATCGACAGAACCAGCGTCACCACCAGCGCAACGCCCAGACGACGCCACAGTTTGCTGGGCTCGTCTCGACGCCAGCGCACCAGCGGGCCGATACCTAACAACAGCGCCAGCGGCGCCATCAGCCAGGTAAACATCGTATTAAAGAACGGTTCGCCGATGGAAATACTGCCCAGCCCGAGCTGTTTATGAATCAGCGGTAACAGCGTACCGAGGAGCACCACCAGCATGGCGGCGACCAGCAGCACGTTATTGCCAAGCAGATAACTTTCGCGCGAATGCAGTTCATGACGGCTCGGCGCACGCACCGAGTTGCCTTTAAAGGCGTACAGCAGCAGGGAACCGCCGATAACAATCACCAAGTACGCGAGGATAAACATGCCGCGCGCCGGATCTGAGGCGAATGAGTGAACCGATACCAGCACGCCGGAACGCACCAGGAAAGTCCCGAGCAAACACAGCGAGAACGCGGTGATCGCCAGCAGAACCGTCCAGGCTTTGAATGTCCCGCGTTTTTCGGTCACGGCGAGCGAGTGGATAAGCGCGGTTCCCGCCAGCCACGGCATGAATGACGCGTTCTCGACCGGATCCCAGAACCACCAGCCGCCCCAGCCTAATTCGTAATACGCCCACGCAGAGCCGAGCACGATGCCGATGGTCAGAAACACCCACGCCGCCGTGGTCCACGGACGCGACCAGCGCGCCCACGCGGTATCAAGCCGTCCGGCCATCAGCGAGGCAATCGCAAACGCGAATGCCACCGAGAAACCGACGTACCCCATGTACAGCAATGGCGGATGGAAAATCAGGCCGATGTCCTGAAGCACCGGATTCAGGTCACTGCCGTCCACCGGGAAATTAGGCAAAGAGCGGATAAACGGATTCGACGTCAGCAGAATAAACAGCAGGAAACCGCCGGTAATCATGCCCATGACAGCGAGCACGCGCGCCACGGCATCCTGCGGCATCTGACGGCTGAACAGCGCAACGGCCAGCGTCCAGCAACTCAGCAGCAACACCCATAACAGCAACGATCCTTCGTGCGCACCCCAGGTGGCCGCCACGCGGTAATACACCGGCAAATGGGTATTGGAATTGTTAGCGACATACGCGACGGTAAAATCATTCACCACAAACGCGTGAACCAGAATCGCAAACGCCAGCACGATGCAGGCAAACATGCCGTACGCCAGCGGACGCGCCATCGCCATCATCCGGTTATCCTGCCGCGCCGCGCCCCATTGCGGGTAAATACTCAGTAAAACCGCCAGCCCTAACGCCAGACAGAGTGCAAATGTTCCCAGTTCCGGCATCATGAGCGGTTGTTTCCTTTATCGTTACCCACGTAGGCAGATGCGGGTCCTTTGTGGTTTTCTTTCATGGCGTCGGCAACTTCCGGCGGCACATATTTTTCATCGTGTTTGGCCAGAACCTGAATCGCATTCACGACATTCCCCGGTTCCATCACACCCTGCGCCACCACACCCTGCCCTTCACGGAACAGGTCCGGCAGAATACCGTTGTACGTCACCGCAATCGCGCCGCGTGCATCATAAATCTTGAAACTCACCTGCAGGCTTTTCGGATCCCGTTTTACCGAACCGGGCATCACCATGCCGCCGATGCGCAGGCGCTGGCCGACTTCCGGCATTTCGTGGTTTTCGCCTTTGCCCTGCAAGATTTCACTCGGGGTATAGAACAAATCAATGTTGGAACGCAGCGCATACATCACCAGTGAAATGCTCAGGCCAAGGCCGATCAGCACCACCAGCGCCAGCGACAGGCGCTTCTTACGACGTGGATTCACAATAACTTCTCCCCGGATGTGTCCGGTTCCAGCGGTGACGTCTGTGCGCCTTGCTGTTTTTTAGACGTGGACTGATTAATGCGTTTTTCGCGAGCCTGACGGCGTTTTACATCGTCCAGAATCTGACGATGCTGCACGAGGGTATGCACCACCAGCGCAATCAGGGAAATCAGGGTTGCCGCCACCGACAGCCAGACATAAAAAGCATAACCGCCCATGGCGAAAAAATCGTGCCAGCTTGAGAATGCAGGGCTCATCCGCGACGCTCCTTATTCAGCAGGCCAGCCACCCACGGACGCAGACGTTCCTGATTCAGGATCAGGTTGCGTAAACGCATCAGCGTGAGGGTAATAAAGAAGAACAGATAACCGAAAATCGCCCAGCGCAGCGGATAACGCATACTCGGGTCGATGGTTTGCTGCATGTTGGTGGACCCCTGATGCAGCGTGTTCCACCACTGAACGGAGTAATGAATGATAGGAATATTGACCACACCGACCAGCACCAGAATCCCCGCGGCGCGCCCCGCCAGACGGCGATCGTCGAAGGCGTTATACAACGCAATCACCCCGAGATACAGGAACAGCAACACCAGTTCGGACGTCAGACGCGCATCCCAAACCCACCATGTGCCCCACATCGGTTTGCCCCAGGCTGAGCCGGTGACCAGTGCGATAAACGTGAAAACGGCACCGACCGGCGCCATCGCCGCAACGGCAAGATCCGACATCTTCATCTGCCACACCAGGCCGATGAACGCCGCGATTGCCATTGCGCTGTAAATCCCCATCGACCAGATCGCCGCCGGGACGTGAATGTACATAATCCGGTAGCTGTTACCTTGCTGATAGTCGGGCGGCGCATAGCCAAAACCCCAAACCCAGCCGATCACCAGACAGGCAATACCGATAAGCCCGAGCCACGGAATGAACCGGCCACAGACGTGGTAAAGCCGTTCAGGCCGCGCGAGTTGATGTAACCATTTCCACATTGTTATCGTTGCTCACTTTAAAATGTCACTGTGTGGGTTGCCGTGGAACCTCGGTGGGCTCTTGTGCGGTCGGAAGGAAATTCCCCGCACTTATTGTTGGCATGTCTATTGTTCACTATAGAGAAGTGTGATGTTAGTCAAAGGTTGCGTTTTTTCTTCTCTATTGTAACGGCACGTAAAATAATTCTGTGTTATGGCGTTCGCGGAAACAACCGGGTTAGTGAACGCTGACTCGCAGGGCGGCAGCGGTAGCAAACGGCGCTAATGTCGCACTGCCCGCTAACATCGCGCCGAGAATGGCCAGATACCCGCCGATAGGCATCGACATCGACGCGGCATCAATGGCACCGGTGGCAAAAATCAGCACCGGAATATACAGCGGCAGAACCAGCAGGCTCAGCAACACGCCGCCCTTGCGCAGCCCGACCGTCAGCGCCACGCCGATGGCGCCGATAAAACTCAGCGTCGGCGTCCCCAGTAAAATCGTCAGCGCGACGGCTTTCCAGGTTTCAAAATCCAGTGAAAGTAACAGGGCAATCAGCGGAGAGAGGATCAGTAACGGCAAACCGGTCACCACCCAGTGAGCACATACTTTCCCCAGAACCGTGAGTGCCAGCGGCGAAGGTAATAACAACAGCTGCTCAAGCGTGCCGTCGAGATAGTCATCGCGGAACAACCTTTCCAGCGCCAGCAAAGACGATAACAGCGCCGCAACCCAGACAATACCGGGCGCAATCCGTGCCAGCAGTTTTGGCTCAGGGCCAATTCCTAACGGAAACAGCGTAATAACAATCAGGAAAAACCACAGCGGGTTGATAATTTCGGCGCTTTTTCGAAAAGCAATTTTCAGTTCGCGGCTCAGAACCTTAGTAAACATTCCGTCTCTTTCCTTTTCGCGTCACGCCAGCTCTGCGCCGGTCAGACGGATTTTCCGCACGTCGCGGTTAACGCCCTGCAAATCCTGATGTGTGGTCAGCAGCACCATTCCGCCCTGCTCCGCATGCTGTTCGAACAGCGCAATCAGCGTCGCAACACCTTGCTTATCAATGGCCGTCAGCGGTTCATCAAGGATCCAAAGCGGCGCATTGCTCAGCCATAAACGCGCCAGCGCCACGCGCCGTTGCTGCCCGGCGGACATCTGCGCGACTGTGACATCTTCGTAGCCCAGCAGGCCAACATTTTCGAGTGCCTGATAAATAGCTTCCGCTGCGGCGTCACCGCGGACAGACGGACTGCTGACAGACAGATAGAAGGCAAGGTTTTCAAACGCAGTAAGCACTGACTTTATGCCGGGCTGATGCCCGAGATACAGAAGTTCCTGATGAAAAACATCGCGCTGACGGCGGGTACTGACGCCCTGCCAGCGGACTTCACCGGCGTCCGGAGAGGACAGCCCGGCCAGAATACGCAGCAAACTGGTTTTACCGGCACCGTTCCGGCCTTCAATCTGCACCATTTCGCCCGGTAAGACCGTGAAACTCAAGCCACTAAACAAGGTCCGCTCATCGCGAACGCAGCTCAGGTTAAGGGCTTCAAACATGGAGATGTCTCTTATTTTTCACAAGTCCGCATCATATCACAGGCGTCCGGCACGACGCAGCTTAGGGAGCGGTACGTTATTACATATAAACGCCCGCCAGAAAAGTCTGATATCGCAGACATTGCCCCAAAAATGACCCATAAGGTTCATGGGTTAACGGTTTGTAACTTATTTGTATATCTGCTCATAAATTCCCGGCCTCGCCTATGCTTATGCATGACGGACTTTTTTATCACTTTGATTTTTTTTGGGGGAGAACGATGAGCGACGATAAAAAGCAGGAAAGCAGTACCGACGTTGACAGCGAGGAGCATTCGCAGGGTAAGAAAATCGAAACCGGTGAAGAGAATCTGCCCTCCAAGGCGGCCGCCGTGCACGAAGTTATCCGCATGGAAGGCGAGAAAGAGCTGGAACGTGACGGCCAGGCGTTGCTCTGGTCAGCGATTGCCGCCGGGCTTTCGATCAGCGCTTCGCTGATGGCGAAAGGCATTCTTCACGCCCGCCTGCCCGATTCGCCCGAACGGTTCTTTATCGAAAATATTGGTTATACCGTCGGGTTCATTATTGTCATCATGGCGCGCCAGCAGCTGTTTACGGAAAACACCGTCACCGCCGTGTTGCCCGTCATGCAAAAACTGACCGGCAAAAACGTCGCGCTCTTGCTGCGGTTGTGGGGGCTGGTGCTGATCGGAAATATCATCGGCGGCGGCTTTGCAGCACTGGCGTTTCATCTGGTGCCATTTTTTGATCCGGAGACCGACAAAGCCTTTCACGAGATCAGCATGGAAATTATGGAAAAAGGACCCGGCGCGATGTTTGTCGGCGGCATGGTTTCCGGCTGGCTGATTGCGACTATGGTCTGGATGATCCCTTCCGCAGGTGCCGCCAAACTGTGGGTAATTATGCTGATGACCTACATGGTGGCAATCGGCGACCTGACACACATCGTGGTCGGCTCGGTGGAAATCCTCTATCTGGTCTTCTCCGGCGCAATCCCGTGGACTGACTTCATCTGGCCTTTTGCCCTGCCGACGCTGGCCGGAAACATCGCGGGCGGTACCTTTATCTTTGCGCTGATCAGCCACGCACAAATCCGTAACGACATGAGCAATCAGAAGAAAGCCAAAGTCAAAAAGGCAGAACAGGAAGCCGCGAAGAAGGAAGCGGCGAAACCGTGAAGAGGAATAAAAGCGCAGAACTGGCGACGAAACGACCAAACGACAGGCTAACGCCTTATTATTGAGAGAAAAACGGGTATACTACGCGGGCGCTTTCTACTGGCGCCCGTGTCTCCTTAGTTAAACGGATATAACAAGCCCCTCCTAAGGGCTAGTTACAGGTTCGATTCCTGTAGGGGACACCATTTTCACTTCTCATTACATCTCTTAAAGTCTAAAAATCTATATATTTCAAATCAATAAACTAAATCCACTATTCCTGTTGAAAACTGATGCGTTCACTGCTTTTATAAAAGCTCTGTAATTCTACTCAGGTAGCATCATCACTAAATTGGCCACGCAGTTGCTGATGCTAACCGGCACCCGAACAATCGAATTATGGGGAGCAAGATGGGAGGAGTTTGATTTAGAAAATGCTCTGTGGGAGAGCCCTGCCGAGCGCATGAAAATGAAGCGCCCACATCTGGTTCCATTATCAACCCAGGCAATGGAGATCCTATGCCAGTTAGAGACGCTAACAGGACGTTACCAGCTCGTGTTCCCTGGTCGCAATGATGCCAGTAAGCCGATGAGTGAAGGGAGCATTAATAAGGTGCTCAAACTGATCGGATATCATGGAAAAGCAACGGGGCATGAACTCAGGCATACCATGAGCACTATTTTGCATGAACAAGGATTTGATAGTGCCTGGATCGAAATGCAACTTGCGCATGTTGATAAGAGGGACTTACAATCATGCGCAGTATTGAGATCAGCGAAAAACCATGATTCAAACATATAGCGATACATTAATGAAGTATATGTCATAATTCAAATATTAGATTTTTTAAAACTTTAGAATCTTTTAAGTCCATTTGTTCTATTACTGATTTACTGGCAGCACATCTTTCTTCTGATAAAATATCTTCATCACCGTAATTCTCTTTTAAAAAATCATGAGATTTCTTTAAAAATAGAAGAGGTGTTGCGTAAATAGAATGATCCTTTAAGAAACAATAAATTATATCAGGATGATTAAGATACCGACTAACCAAATCATCATAACTACTTGTAGCGATGAAAAGATTCGGCACAACCTCATATCCAAATTGAGGTTCAATGAAAGAATTTATTCTGTAATTAACAAGTTCTCGGTAACTCATAATCCAATCAAAAACATGCTGCCCATCAATATTATTAGTATTGATTTTTTCTGAATGGGAGAATAGTTCCTTAAAATATTTAATTGTTACTTTATGATCTCCGCTTATGCCCGTACAATTTAATTTCTCAGGCTTTTCTCCAGCAGATATTTTCAAACCGTAAATATCTCTTGTTCCATTTTTAAGTATTACATTCCCTGATAATAACAAAAACACTCTTAAAGAATAAAATAAAGAATAGTAAAGCTTGACAATTGGCCAAGAGGATTGACCTCTTTTGATGCCATTTGTGGCCTCCAAAAAAGTAATCAATGCTTTGAAATAAAGATCTTTGGCGTCAGCTTTGGCTTTACCCCTGAGTTCATCCAGCTTAGTCTCCCTAAGACTATAATCCTTAAAGATATGTTTATAGCTGCTTAGCTGGGTGTAATCCGTACAACCCAGCTCAGTCTCAATAAACTCTTGGCACTGAAATCTGTTAAAATTCATATTCATCCTGAGAAGGTAAAGATGACATAACGTTCTCTTCCAAGAGCTGTTTAACTCTCTTCCTAGCTGTCTTACCATCAAGGTTTTTTAATTCATCCCAAGTAATAAGACTTGTATTCTTCAATGAAATAATATTCTTAATAGTTTCAGGCTTAAATGATTTTTTCTCGACACACTTACTAATTAAATGTTCAGTAAGGAAATCAATAGCCCCCCCGAAACCAGCTGCTTTCACAAAAGGATTTTTAGTTTTACTAGTCCAAAGGTTTTGTTCGTCATAGTAAAATTTTATACTGTTAAAATAATTTTCTAACAAGTTTTTTTGATTATCATAAGTTTTTAATTTGAATTTTGTGAAGGTGCCACCCGGCTTTATATGTTCTTTTAAAGCTTGAGTAAATGTTGATAACTCGACACTCCCGACTCCACGTGGATTACCTGGAAACTTAATAAGCTTATAAAATGGAGATTTAGGATCTTCGTTTAAATCCCGAGCAATATCTGTAATTCTATTTATTGCGTGCGTTTCATCATCTTCAACCTCACCAAAAAGATCATACATTAAACTTTTAGGAACTGGCTTTTGTTCAGTGTTTATATTGAGGAATATTTTTGCAGCTTCTTTAGTTGTTAGTCGAGAGCACATTGTCACTAGGATCTCTCGTTCACCAACTGATTCATTCTCTTCTATTGCTGCTTCAAAACCAGCTAGACGATGCTGGCCATCAATAACTTGTATAGAATCAAAAACTATTGGGACAATGATTGTATCTTTTTTATACTGGAGCTCTTCATTTACATCAGTCCAATTTAAGATAAAAGAGCTAAAGAAAGTGTTGTCATCCAGTATGTAATCCCTAATAGCTGAAATCCTACGGCTATTTAGTACACGCTGCACAGAACCCTCTTCCTTATCTCTACCTCTTATAGCAACATAATACATTGGCATTAGGTCTTTAACCTTCATAGAAAAGGTTGCTGCTGGAATTCCACCAAACTCTGTCCTAAGGCATTTGTATTCTAAAAATTTCATGGGTGATTCTCATTGAGAGTAATTGAAAAGGATAGTAATAACTTCGTAGGAAGTTTTCCACTTTTTTACTAATGTCTGTACTTATTATTAACAAGCATACATTTCATGTCTTGCAACACAATTCAAATCAGCCCATCTAAAACATACGAGAAATCAACGAAAGTTGCACTACACCGCACCCGCCTGCGGTTTTTGTAATGCATAATTTTTTCAGTTTCTACGAACCAATACGCCAGACGGCGCCGCGCCTGGAGTTCTCTCGTAAATCCCAAACGGAAAAGATTGTAATAAATTTCAGTACTTTTCAGTTTTAGCGTTCTGGTTATCTTGCTGAACCCTTTATAACCGATTGTTTATAAACAACTTTTCTATTTTACGTGAAAATGAGTCATCAAAAACGGGAGTGGTATATGGGTGGGGTAAAACGTGAGAACCCTTGCACCAAGCGGCCTGGCAGCACAAGGGATGAAAATCAAAACTGAAAAAAATGTAAGGCTAAAAACCTGTGAGTCTGCATTAGAACATTTCGCTCGCCAAGTTAACTCCTGCGAACTAAAGTACTTTTTATCTCCAACAAAATCCTGTGAATTTATCTGCCTTACTGCAAATCCCCCTCATACCCACAAATTCCCAATTTTGAGATCTCGCGCATTTTTTTTGATGAAGAATTTGTTTTACTTACACATGTTAACAAATGTTACGGAAATGAGTCCGTAATGAAAATCAGCGGTCCGTAAGGAAACCTTCATGAAAATTGTTGCTACTTTTTGTCTCGCGGGACTTTTCTCTGTCAATGCCTTTGCCCTCACCGGCAATGATGCGACCACCAAACCAGACTTGTACTATCTGAAAAACGACCAGGCAATCAACAGCCTGGCGCTGCTTCCGCCGCCACCGGCTGTGGGCAGCATTGCGTTTCTCAACGATCAGGCGATGTACGAACAAGGGCGTCTTCTGCGCTCGACGGAACGCGGCAAGCTGGCGGCTGAAGATGCCAACCTGAGCGCGGGCGGCGTTGCGAATGCATTCTCCACAGCGTTTGGTTCACCGATTACGGCGAAAGATACGCCGGAGCTGCATAAGCTGCTGACCAATATGATTGAAGATGCGGGCGATCTCGCCACCCGTTCGGCGAAAGAGAAGTACATGCGCATTCGTCCGTTCGCGTTCTACGGCGTACCGACGTGCAACACGACCGAGCAGGATAAGCTGTCTAAGAATGGATCTTACCCGTCAGGTCACACCTCCATCGGCTGGGCGACGGCGCTGGTATTGACGGAAATTAACCCGCAACGCCAGGATCAAATCCTTCAGCGCGGTTTCGATTTAGGCCAGAGCCGCGTGATTTGCGGATATCACTGGCAGAGCGATGTCGATGCGGCGCGTATTGTCGGCTCGGCGGTCGTCGCCACGTTGCACACCAACACCGCTTTCCAGCAGCAATTGCAGAAAGCCAAAGACGAGTTTGCGAAACAGCATAAGTCGTAAAATCGTTATCTTGCGAAGTAAAGAAACGCTTTTGCCTGACGATAACCTGTCAGGCAAAAGCGTCAAATTTTATTCATCCCGTTACAGCCTTTTACCAGCCCGGAACCGCGCCACCGTTGAAGATTTTCTCTGCGGCTTTTGCCACTTCCGGCGACTGATAGGATTTCAGAAACTCCTTCACGTTCTCGGCGTCTTTATTGTCTTCGCGCGTCACCAGCAGGTTCACGTAAGGCGAGTTCTTGTCTTCGATAAACACGCTGTCGTGCACCGGCGATAACCCGGTTTGCTGAATGTAAGTGGTACTGATGATCGCCACGTCGACTTTCGGGTCGTCGAGCACACGCGGTAACTGCGCGCCTTCCAGCTCCATTATGTTCAGATGATGCGGGTTCTCAACGATATCCGGCGCCGTCGGCAACAGACCTTTACCCTCTTTCAGAGTGATCAGTTTCTCTTTTTGCAGCAGCAAAAGCGCACGCCCCAGATTGGTCGGATCGTTGGGGATCGCCACCGTCGCGCCGTCTTTCAGCTGACCGACCGTTTTGATTTTTTTCGAATAACCGGCCATCGGGAACACAAACGTATTGCCGACGGCGACGAGATTGTAGCCATGCGCTTTATTGTCCTGATCGAGGAACGGGCGGTGCTGGAAAACGTTGGCATCCAGCTCGCCGTGCTGCGTGGCATCGTTCGGCAACAATGAACCGCTGAACCCGACCAGCTCGACATCCAGCCCGTATTTCTCTTTCGCGACTTTTTTGGCGACTTCGGCGACATCCTGCTCCGCGCCGTTAATTACACCGACCTTGATGTGCTTCGCATCGCTGCCTTTTTGATCACAACCTGCCAGCAACAATCCTGCGAGTAATACGAAAGCGCCTGTCCGAAAATGCGGCATTGTCAGTTTCACGTTTTTTCCTTAAAAAATAAGCCCTAATCCAAAGTGAAGCTGACTATAACAGGGTCAGGGTAGCGGCTTAAAAAACGAAAAAAGCATCAATAAGAAGAAAAAAGCATAACCCGGAAATAATGCGCAGCACGCCCCTGCCCGATTCTTTCCGAAACGTGTAGGCTGGATAAAACTGACTGACGAGAGCCCGGAAGAATGGAAATTATTGAAGCAGATGAACAGCACGTTCCCGAAATGCAGAAAATTTATGCCTGGCACGTTTTGCACGGCACCGCGTCCTTTGAAACGGAGCCGCCTTCTGTGGATGAAATGGCCGCGCGCCTGAAGAAAATCAAAGACGCCGGGCTGCTCTGGCTGGTGGTTCTGCATGAAGGGGAAGTGAAAGGGTATTGCTACCTCGGGCGATATCGCGAGCGTTACGCCTACCGGCATACGCTGGAGGATTCTATTTATATTGATCCCGGTTTTCAGAAACGCGGGGCGGGAAAAGCCTTGCTGCGCCGGGCGGTGGACTGGGCGGAAATGCACGGTTTCCGCCAGCTGATTGGCAACGTTGGCGACAGCCAGAATCAGGCGTCCATTCACCTGCATCTTGCGGCCGGTTTCAGCGTGACCGGCACCCTGAAATCCGTCGGTTTTAAACACGGGCGCTGGCTGGATACCGTCTTTATGCAGCGCCCGTTAGGCGGCGGCGACCAGACGCCGCCGGAATAACGCCTTTCAGAGCCCGACCGCGTCACCGGGCGCGGGGGCTAATTTTCCTCCGGCGGTTTTGCGCGTCGCACTCCCGCCCCACACTTCCTGATAGTCGTAACCGGTCAGATCTTTGATCACTTTCTGGCATTCCGGCGTGCAGTCATTCAGGTCGCCGCCCAGTTTCAGGCGCGCGACTTCTTTGATCAGCGTTTTATGCGTGTCCCGCGTCAGCTTAAATTTAAAGGTCATATAGAAACTGACGGCCAGCAAAATGCCTGTCGCAAAGACCATCAGCCCGATAATCGCGTGCAGCGCGCTTTCCGGCTGCATGCCCTGCCCTTTAACGAAACCGCTTTCCTCCAGCACCACGCCAATCAGCATAATAGCCAGCGCGACCGTGCTTTTTCGCGTTAACACCATCACACCGGCAAATATCCCTTCGCGGCGTTTTTTGGTGACGATTTCATCCACATCCGGAATAAAGCTGTAGATATTCCACGGAATATAATAAAGCCCGGCGCGCGCGAAACCGAATATGGCAAAGACCGCCGAGAACAACAGCAGGGAAACCGCCATTTCGGTGATATAGACATAAAACAGAAAAGCCAGCACGCAGAATATAATACCGTACGCCAGCCGCAGCGCACCCGACGGCGACATATTTAATTTCTCAAGCAACATCATAAATATAAACGTCGAAGGTACGGAAGCCAGCGCCGCCACGCTCAAATATCCCGAAACCGACGAGGCATGTTGATGTAACCCGTAAACCACATAATAGGTGAATACGGCACCAAAAACGTCCAGCGCGGTAAACGAGAAAATATAGATAATAATATGCTGGCGGAACATGCGTATTCTGAACGAGGAAAAGAGGTCTGATACCAGGCTTTTTAAATGATGCCATAAACTGCCGCCACCGGCAGTGACCGGCTCCGGTTCAAACTCTTCCCGCACGTCTTTCGCTTCCCAGGTACACATCCAGGTGGTGAATACCGCCACGCAGAAAATACAGGCAAAAATGATACCGGTATAAGTGTACGTCAGGGAATTATCTTTACCGGTGAACTGCATGAGAATGCCCGGAATCGACACCGCCAGCAGGCCGCCGAGCTGGGAGCAAATCATGCGAACGCCTGAAAGACGGGTGCGTTCGCTGAACCGGTTGGTCATTTCCGCCGACAGCGTTTCCCACGGTACCAGCACCATCGCGGACAGCAATTCGATAGAAAGATAGGTACCGAGGTAGTACCAGTAGCTCATATCGGTGACCCAGACCAGCGCGTATAGGAACATCAGAGGAGAGCTGATCAGCAGGAAAAACCGTCGCCTGCCGAATTTTTTCCCCAGCCAGGTATTCCCAAAGTTATCGGTGATATATCCCATAATCGGGCTTAATACTGCATCGATAACGCGGGCGATGGCAAAAATAGAACCGGCTTCAAAAACAGATAATCCGCAGTAGGTGGTATAAAAGAATAATAGCCAGGTCCCGATAACGGCAAATGCGCCGCCACCAAATAAATCCGTTACACCATAGCCTATAGCGGTGCCATAACCGACTCTTCGTTCAGTTGGTTTCATTTTTATTATCCTGTGGATGTAGGGTGATTATTACTGTTATTTTTCGGTAAGCATTATCCATTTCCGCAACTGAGATGACCGGTAAATCGCCCCGACAATATTCAGGGAGGTTTCAGCGTCATGAATATCGGTATAGTTTTTATTTTGGGTATTAAGGGTATTCCCTGAATCACGAACTGACTGGTAGAAATTAAACACCGCCTGACGATGGCTGTCGCCCCAGTAGCTTTTAGCATTGCCCGACGGGTTTTCATCACTGATTAACGGCGTTTTATTGTCCCTGTCAATCAGCCAGAGCGTGTTGTGATGCAGTTGCAACAACCCTTTTTCACAATGAATTTCCAGCAGCAGCGGGGAATCCGTGCTGTGGCAGTTGGTCGCATAAAACAGCCCGCGCGCGCCGTTGCCGAGTTTAAAACTGGCCATCGCGGTATCTTCATTTTCGGTGAGTTCGCTGAGAAAGCTGCTCTCCACCACACCTTTCACCGCCAGCACGCCGCCGCCAAACCACTGCATAAGATCCAGCGTATGAATGGCCTGGTTGATCAGCAAACTGCCGCCTTCTGTTTCGAAACGCCCGCGCCACGGGCTTTCGGTGTAATATGCACCGCCGCGTGACCATGTCAGCACGGCTTTGATACTCAGCATTTTGCCGAGCTGCCCGCTTTCGAGCAGCGCTTTAATTTCCCGGCTCGACGGATTCAGCCGGTTCTGATAACAGACACCCAGCCGGGCGCCCGTTTCCGTCAAGGCCTGCCTGATGGCGGCGACTTCCCCGGAATTCAGTGCCACCGGTTTTTCGGTGAACACATGTTTTCCGGCGGCCAGTGCGGCAAGAATCGCAGCCTGATGCAGATGATGCGGCAGACAAATATGCACAACATCAATCTGCGGATCGCGCAGCATTTCATGATAATCGGCATAAAAATCACAGTCATACCGCTTGGCCAGCGCACGGCCCTTTTCAACATCAATTTCGGCAATCGCCCGCAGCGTGCTCGCAGGCTCCTGCTCAATCGCCGCCACGTGGCAGGAATGGATGGCGCCGCAGCCAATGACGGCGGCATTAATCATGTTCATCATGCCTCCCGTTTCAGCGTGCCCCGTTCGCCAGCATCTGCGCCCGCACGCAAAGCTCGGCGGCTTTAAACGCATGCTCCTGCGTCATGGCGTTTTCGGTGCGGTTCAGACAATCGAGGATCAGTTGCCCGAAGAACGGGAAACCGACCTTTCCGGAAACCGGATAACGGAATTCACCGTCCTGATTCACCAGATACACCACGTCCTGTTCGCCACGTGTGATATCGACATATTTGCGCACCTCAATGTAACCTTCGGTGCCCAGCAGCGTCAGACGGCCGTCGCCCCAGGTGCTGAGCCCTTCCGGCGTAAACCAGTCGCAGCGAAAATACCCGCGCGCGCCGTTTTCACCTTCCAGCATCGTGTCGCCAAAATCTTCAAAGTTCGGGTATTGCGGATGGTTGAAATTCAGCGCCTGCGCCGCGACCACGCGGGCATTGCTGTTGCCGGTATAAAACAGAAACTGCTCAATCTGATGACTGCCGATGTCACACAGGATCCCGCCAAATTTCTCCCTTTCGTAAAACCAGTCAGGCCGCCCTTCGCCCTCGCGGTGCGGGCCGGTACCGAGCGTCTGCACCACGCGGCCAATCGCCCCTTCCTGCACCAGTTGCCCGGCAAATACTGCGCTTTCCACATGCAGACGTTCGCTGTAATACACCGCATATTTGCGCCCGGTTTTCGCCGCCTTTTCTTTTGCTGCCGCCAGCTGTTCCAGCGTGGTGAGCGGCGCTTTGTCGGTGAAATAATCCTTTCCGGCGTCCATCACTTTCAGTCCGAGCGCGCAGCGTTCAGAGGGAATGCCCGCGCCAGCCACCAGTTGCACTTCTTTATCCCCGAGGATAGCGCTCAGCGATGGCGCGACCGTCACCTGCGGATACTGGCTGACGAACTTCGCCACTTTTGCCGGATCCGGATCGTAAACCCATTTCAGGCTGGCACCGGCTTCAATCAGCCCGTTGCACATGCCGTAAATATGCCCGTGATCGAGCGCGGCGGCGGCAATCACGAATTCGCCCGGTTTCACCACCGGCTGCGGTTTCCCGACCGGTGCATAGTTCATTCCGTCTTTGTTGCTCATGTCTACGCTCCAATATCCATGTCTTTGCCCAGCGGGATGGCGTCTTCGTTAGCGAAATTCTCCACGGAAGCCGATTTCTCATAAAAGTGCGGTGCCAGAGAAACCAGCCCGCCGGTTTGATAAAACGGATCCGACGGCGCAATCGGCAGCGAAACCACACTGCGGGTGATGGCCGATTTATAAATGCCGGCGATAAGCTCCAGCGAACGCTTGCCCTGAACGCCGTCAATAAGCGGCGCGGAGTGCGTTTCGAGCGCAGTGAGGAAGTTGTCGATCTGGCCGGTGTGCAGCGTATGCGTCAGTTTGGGCACTGAGCGGTAAATATCGTCGAGACGGTTTTCGCGTGCGGTATCGCGCTCTTCCACCGGAAAACCGTTCGGGGCAGAAATGCTGGCAAATTTATCCCACGGCGCAGAAACCCGTGCTTTTTCGCCCTGAATGACAATTTTCTGATCTTCCCCGTGATGCACCACGGAGGCCGTCAGCTGTGTCAGCGCACCGGAGTCATATTTGAAGATCGCCGCCGAAAGGTCTTCCACTTCGGCATTATCGTGGGCAGCGTTGGTGATCATCGACACCACTTCGGAAGGGAAACCGAGCATCCACTGAATGGCGTCAATGTGGTGAACCGCGTGATTGAGCGTGCAGCCGCCCGCCTCTTTTTCCCAGGTTCCGCGCCACCATAAATCGTAATAGGAATGGCCGCGCCACCAGAATGAATCCACCTGCGCGTGGCAGACTTTGCCTGCCTCGCCGGAATCGAGCACCTGTTTCAGCCGCCAGAACGCATCGGTAAAACGGTTTTGCGCAATAATAGAAAGCGTTTTTCCGCTCTCCTGCGCGGCGCGGATCATCGCGTCGCACTCCTGTAAGGAAGCGGCCATCGGCTTTTCGCACAGCACATGCTTTCCGGCGTTCAGCGCGTCAATGGAGATTTCGGCATGCACATACGGCGGCGTGCAGACGTCAAAAACGTCAATGCTGGCATCATTGAGAATGTCCTGATGACTGGCGTAAACCTTCGCGTCAGCCAGCCCGTAATGCCGTTTTTTCTCTTCCGCTTTCTCCGGATAAATATCCACCAGCGCGACCACCTGGCAGCGATCGGCAAACTGCAAATATCCCTGAATATGGTTATGTGAAATATTACCCGTACCAATAATGGCTATTTTAAGCATTATCCTACTCCCGATAAAAACCGAAGGGCGACCGTCACCTTGCTGAATTTATTAATAATTCAGGGCAGGCAAATACGATATTTTTTCTCTGACGTTGTTATTCACGAGAGTAGTAACGACTTTTTTTTCCAACAACTGCTATTTGTGACAGGAATTGCAGTGCGCTATTTGTTATTTGCTATGATGATGAATAGCTCATTAATTACAAACAGTTAACCGTGGCAATAAGTCCATCACCCAATGAGGCGTTGATCACAAAATGACGGGAAAATTAAAAATCAGGCAAATTGCAGAGCTCACCGGACTTTCTCCGAGCACTGTTTCCCGTGTCCTTGCTGGTAAAGCGAATGTCAGCCCGCAGGCAAAAGAAAAGGTATTTACCCACGCAAGAACCATGGGTATTTTGCGCGACATTCCCGCCAGCCGTTTGTTAATGAATACCCTGTTAATTTGCGCGCCGCCTGCGGCATTTTCCCCGCATGAAGATCTCTATTATTACGAAGCCATTCAGGAAATCACCGCCGAAGTGGCGCGCTTTGATATTCACATCCGTAAATGCGCGTTATCGGTAAACGATCCCGATATCGCGGTTTTTATGCAGGCGCTGAATCAGTCCGACGTGGACGGCGTCGTTATCATCGGAATTGATGACGTGATGCTTTACCGTCTGGCAGCGGAATCGAATAAACCGGTGGTGATGCTGAATGCGAAAGACAGCGAAATGCGCCTTGATTGCGTGTCCGCAGATCATTACTCCATCGGTTATTGCGCGGCGAATTTCCTTTTCCAGAAAGGCCACCGGCCGGTAATGCTTTTCACCGATCTGCGCCGTGAAACCATGATGCAAAGGCTGGACGGCTTCAAACGCGCCTGTCTTGAGCATCACGTTATTTTTGACGAAGCGACACATCTGCTGATCAATCACGGCAACGGCAAAGAGCAGGCGCGCAAATGCTTCGATAAATACCTGAAAGAGCGCAAACGCGAATGCCTGCCGTCGGCCATTATTTGCGGCAGCACACCGATTGCACACGCCACCGTGGAAGCGTTGCGGGATCAGGGCATCCAGGTGCCGGAAGACATTTCCGTCATGAGCATGGATTTCGAGCACGACATGAAACTCACCTCGCCGATGAATTTCACCTCCGTCCTTCTCCCCTGCCGCGAGCTGGGCAGCGAAGCCGTGTACATCCTGCAAAGCCGCCTGACACGGCCATCGGGCGCAAAATTTAACCTGCTGTTGCAGGGGAAAATTCACACCGGGTTATCGGTGGCTGACGTGAAGTGGAAACGGAAGGGGTTGTATCCTCAGCCGGTAGGATCATGAATTTTTTCTCACTCGCCGTGAGGGGCTGACAGCGGATCGAGGAAATTTCGGTTTTTCATGTGCGGTGATCGCTCAGCGGCTCGCGCCGAAACCGACCAAAGAGGGGCTGGACGGCCCCCTCTTTGGAATCTCCGCGTCTTTTTTACTCCGCGCTGCCGCTGGGACGATGGACATGTTCTGGCACATCTGCCTGTGGCGCGAAATCTTGCCGCTGCGCGGTACCTTCCCTACGGGCTTCGAGCCTTGTATCTTGTTTTTCGTAGTGGTTAGCTACCATTACATGAAACAGAGTGAGCCTGATTCGAGCCTCATGAGAAAATCCTGGACCTAAGTAAAAGCCCTCTGTTTCACCTTTCACGCC
>NZ_JADOBI010000023.1 GCF_015644585.1 Rahnella laticis
TGATTAATCAGCGCCACCGGCGTGCCGAGGTGGTCGCAGTGGTACAGGTGCAGTTTGAGTTCACCGGCTTCCGGCAGCGGTTCGAGCCATGGCGCGAGATTTTCGGTTTTCAGGCCCACGGAGTCCAGCCACTGCAGGTGCGCGTCGCTGACGTCGTTACGGCGGATTTCCTTTTCGATGTCGTTAAAGCGCTGATGGATGTCGCCGGGGAACGGGCTGCCGGCGTCTTCCTCGAGCTTTTCCGCCAGCGTGCGGTGGCTGTCTTCCATCCGCGCGTGTTCCGCGCGCAGCAGCGGGACGAAGCTGCCCGGGTGATAAATCGTGTGCAGCTGGGTGTCGCGGTTTTCAGTCAGCACCAGGCGGTCGCCGTCCCAGCCGAACCAGGTGTTCTGCGTTTGTGCTTCGCCGGATTGCGGGTTTATCTGGCTGACGTGTTTGCCCACCCGTCGCCCGAGCGGGTCGTAGATATAACGTGCCCGCGTCAGCGTCTGCCCGTCCTCTTCCGTTGTCAGGCGCGTCAGGCGGTGCGCCTGGTCATAGGCCAAATGGCTGATGGCCCCGCCGCCGTGCGGGTTGTGCATCCGGCCCGCGTGGAACGGGCGTTTTTCTGTCAGGTTGCCGAATTTATCGTACTCATAAAGGTAACGCTCATCGCGCTGCACGCGGTTGTGGTACCAGACCGGCCGCGCGCCTTCCGGCGGAACGCTGAGGTCACGGTGCGTGACGCTGCGGTTGCCGGCGGGGTCGGTCAGGGTGGCGAGAAAGCCGTCGGGTGAGCTGACGCTTTGCAGGCGTCCGGCCGGCGTATAAGCATAGTGATGGTCGCCGAGGCCGGTGGTCATCTTCGTCATCTGCCCGGCGTCGTTGTACTCGTAGCGGCGCATCAGGTTCGGATGACCGGTGTCCGGCGTCTTCTGGCCGGCGAGTTGTCCGGTCAGCGAATAGGCGTTTTCGCTCTGCCAGTTCTGGCTGAACCGGCGGGTGGTTTCGCGGTGCAGCCTGTCGCGGCTGAGTTCCAGCACCACGTCGTGCCCGAGCTTCACGCCCAGCAGGTGGCCCGGGCCGTAGGTCTGCCAGTGGATTTCCGGCAGGCCGTCGTAGCGGACAGCGGTTTCGAACCCGCGCGGGTCGAACTGGTGGCGGACGGTGTGCTGCCACAGCAAATCGCCGTGCGCGTTGCGGATAATCTGCCGCTCGCCGGTCAGGCTATCGTTGTCGTCGTACTGAAAGCGCACGGTGACCAGATGGGTTTCGCTGCGGTGGGCGGTTTCGTTGACGCGTCCGGCGGCGTCGTACTGCCACAGCACCTCGTCCGGACCGTCGTCCGTGTCCGGCCGCTGCTGGCGGATAAGCTGGCCGTCTTCATCGTAGTGCCAGTGCGTAATCAGCCCGGCGTCGTCGCTGCGGATAAGCCGTCCTGATAAGTCGTACAGATAGTTTTGCACGCGCCCGTCAAAGCCGGTTTCCTGTATCGGGCGGTCCATGACGTCATAGCTGAAATGTGTCTCCGCGCCGTTTTCATTCGTCAGCCGCACCAGCCTGCCCGCGCTGTCAAATCCGGTTTGTCGCGTGAGCCCGCCTTCGGTCTGCGAGGTCGGGTTGCCGCGCTCATCGTAAGTCTGCGTGGACTGGCTGCCGTCGGGGCGGGTGACGGTGATGACGTCGCCCGCGGCGTTGTACTCCCGGCGCGTTCTGGCTCCGGCGCTGTCCTCCCAGGTAATCCGCCTGCCGCGCGCGTCGTACGCAAAGCGGGTTTTCATCCCTTCTTCGTGCAGGATTTCAACCGGCTGCCCGTCGCGGTTGTAGCGGTATGACGTCTTAAACCCGGAGCAGTCGGTAAAACTCTCCAGCAGGCCGGCCACGTTCCATTCCAGCGTCTGCCGTCCGCCAGCCGCGTCTTCGGTGGCGCAGGGCCGTGCGCTCTTGTCGTCCGCGTAGTGATAGCGGCGGGTCTGGTTCAGGGCGTCGGTCTCAGCCGTCAGACGCCCCAAAACATCGTAGGTTTTCTCTACGCGGCGTCCGTCGGGCGCGGTGGCCGTAATCAGCTGCCCGGCGCGGTTATAGCTGAACCGGCTGCGCTTTTCGCCGCCCGGGTGGACGATTTCGGTCAGGTCGCCGCTGGCCGGGTTGAGATGAAACCCGGTGGTGCGCCCGGCGGTATCAGTCTGCGAGGTCAGCCCGCCGCGGCTGTCGAAGGTGCTTTGTACATAACTG
>NZ_JADOBI010000003.1 GCF_015644585.1 Rahnella laticis
GTGGCTAAAAGGCTTGCCGTGATAAGTCCAACGCCGGGGATAGTCAGCAGGCGCTGCGCGGTATCGTCATCCGCCATGTGGGTTTTTAACTCTTGTTCGAGCTCTTCAATCTGTTCACTAAGGCAGGCGTAATGCTGATGGAGCCGCATAAGCAAGCGTGCTAAATAAGGCGGCAGTTCGTGCTCTTCAAGCACTGCGGCAAGACGCCTGATAACCGCGATGCCGCGCGGCATGCTAATGCCAAACTCCAGCAGGAAAGCATGCATCTGGTTGGTGGTTTTAACACGCTCTCTGACGAGGGCATCACGGACGCGATGCAGTGCTGACATAGCCTGCTGGTCTTCGGTTCGCGGCGTCACGAAGCGCATGGAGGGCCTTGAAGCGGCTTCGCAAATGGCTTCGGCGTCAATAAAATCGTTCTTATTACTCTTAACAAATGGGCGAACAAACTGAGGTGAAATGAGCTTCACCTGATGGCCGAGCTGGCTGATGTGTCGGGCCATATAATGTGCGCCGGCGCAGGACTCCATAACAACGGTAGAAGCGGCACAAGTAGAGAGAAAGGCGGTTAACTGGTTGCGGGAAAACTTCTTACGCAGCAATGCATTACCGTTTTTATCCTGAGCGTGGACATGGAACGAATGCTTGCCGAGGTCAATACCGATGAGCGTAACGTTTTGCATGATGATCCCCTTCAGAAAGAAAAACACCCTGTCAGCGTACCGCTCACAGGGTGGGGGTGACCATCTTATTAAACCCCGCATTGCGGGGTTTTTACTTTCTACGCTACCGGCAGATTACGGCAGAATCGAAGGCTGATCTGCACCTTCTTTTTCCACTTTCTGCTGCAACATATGTTCACGCTTCATGCCCAGTTTCAGAGCCAGCGCGGACGCAACGTAGATTGATGAAGCCGTACCGATTGAAACACCAATCAACATGGTCAGTGAGAAACCACTGAGCAATGCACCGCCAAACAGATACAACATCAGGATCACGACTAACGTGGTACCGGATGTGATCAATGTACGGTGCAGCGTCTGGGTCAGCGACACGTTAAAGATTTCGTAAGGTGTCCCGCGACGGATCTTGCGGAAGTTCTCACGAATACGGTCCGATACCACGATGCTGTCGTTAAGGGAGTAACCGATAACCGACATCAGTGAAGCGACGATGGTCAAGTCAACTTCGATATGGAACAACGAGAGTACACCCATGGTGATCACAACGTCGTGAGCAAGCGCGATAACAACACCTGCGGCAAGACGCCACTCGAAGCGGAAACCGACGTAAATCAGGATAGCGATCAGCGCCACTAATAGCGCCATAGCACCATTTTGCGCCAGATCGGCCCCTACGCTCGGTCCGACGAACTCGATACGTTTCACCTGAGCATTCTGGCTGGTCGTTTCGTTAATCACGCTAAGAACTTTGGTACCCAGAACCTGGCCGCCTGTTTCACCCTGAGCCGGTGGCATGCGTACCATGATGTCACGGCTGCTACCAAAGTTCTGTACCAGCGGATCGGCAAAGCCTGATTTCTCAAGCGCTGCGCGCATCACGTCCAAATCCGCAGGTTTTTCCAGCGAGATTTCAATGACCGTACCGCCGGTGAAATCCAGACCCCAGTTAAAACCTTTCACACCAATAATGGCGATAGAAAGGATCAACAGGAAACCAGAGATACCGAAAGCCCAGTAATCCCATCGCATAAAGTCATAGACTTTACGGCCATGGTTTAATTGTTCAACAGTATATTCCTGTGCCACAACGCACTCCTCAGATAGACAGCTTTTTGATGCGCTTGCCGCCGTACAACAGGTTTACGATGGCACGGGTACCGACGATTGCGGTAAACATTGACGTCGCTACACCAATACCGGTTGTAATCGCAAAGCCTTTAATTGCCCCGGTGCCGACGGCATACAGGATGATAACCTTGATGAGCGTCGTGACGTTGGCATCAAAGATTGAGCTGAACGCGCCTTTGTAACCTTCTTCGATAGCCTGCTGTACTGAACGTCCGTTACTAAGTTCTTCCTTAATACGTTCGTTAATCAGTACGTTGGCATCAACCGCTACGGCAAGGGTTAATACGATACCCGCAATGCCCGGCATGGTCAGTGTTGCGCCCGGTATCAGGGACATGATCCCAACAATAAGCACCAGGTTAGCAATCAGCGCAGTGGTCGCAATCAGGCCAAACTTCTTATAGAAGAACAGCATGAAGATAATTGAAACCACAAGTCCTGCCAGACAGGCTTCCAGACCTTGCTTGATATTTTCCATACCCAAGGTCGGGCCGATAGTACGTTCTTCTACAATCTGAATTGGCGCAATCAGAGCACCGGCACGCAGCAGCAGAGAAAGCTGGCGGGCTTCATTCGGATCGTTCACCCCGGTGATACGGAAGCTGTTACCCAGACGTGACTGAATCGTCGCGACGTTAATAACTTCTTCTTGTTTCGCCAGAATCGAACGGCCATTCGCATCTTTCTTACCGCTGTCTTTGTACTCCACGAACAGGGTTGCCATCGGTTTGCCGATGTTATCCTTGGTGAAGTTAGACATGGCGTTACCGCCAGCGCTGTCGAGAGAAATGTTAACCTGTGGCTGGTTGTATTCATCCATGCTGGATGTGGAGTCAGTGATATGGTCACCGGTCAGAATCACACGTTTGTACAGGACAACCGGGCGACCATCACGGGTATTTTTCACTTCACTGTCACCCGGAACACGGCCTGTTGACGCCGCAGAGGCATCTACATTGGTGTTAACCAGACGGAATTCCAGCGTTGCCGTTGCGCCTAAGATTTCTTTAGCGCGGGCAGTATCCTGAATACCTGGCAACTCAACCACAATACGGTCTGCGCCCTGACGCTGTACCAGCGGCTCGGCCACACCCAATTGGTTTACACGGTTACGCAGGATAGTGATGTTTTGCTGAACAGCATACTCGCGCGCCTCATTCAGGCGGGCATCAGTCATCACCACTTTGACAGCAGTATCGCCGCTGTTGGTGATGACTAAATCGCGGTGACGTGGAGTCAGATAGCTGACCGCCGCATCGCGGGTCGCAGCATCACGGAAACGCACTTCAACGCCATAGTTGTCGAGCTTACGCACCGTGGCATAAGGGATATTCTTGTCGCGCAAATCGCTGCGCATGTTGTCCATCGTTTGTTCTTGCAGCTTGCTTAACGCGGTATCCATATCCACTTCCATCAGGAAGTGAACACCACCACGCAAGTCGAGGCCCAGCTTCATCGGCTCAGCACCCAGCATGCTCAACCAGCGCGGCGTTGCCGGAGCCAGGTTAAGTGCAATCACAAATTTGTCGCCCAGAACGCCGTTCAGCACTTCACGAGCGCGAAGCTGAACATCCGTATCTTTGAAACGGGCAAGAATAGCGCCATTCTCCAGAGCAATAGATTTGCTCTGGATATTATTTTGATCTAATGCATTACGGACTTGGTCCAGCGTTGCTGCACTGGCGTCGGAACCCCGAGCACCAGTGATTTGAACAGCCGGATCCTCACCATAAAGGTTGGGAAGTGCATAAAGCAGCCCGACGATGATCACAACGACCAGCATCAGATACTTCCACGCAGGATAACGGTTTAACACGGCAGTTCCCTTCGGGAAAATCGAAAATTAGATAGACTTCATCGTGCCTTTTGGCAGAACTGCTGCCACGAAGTCACGCTTGATCATCACTTCGTTAGTGTCGTTCAGTGCGATAACCACGTAGCCAGTTTCAGCTACTTTCGTTACGCGACCGATCAAACCACCCGTGGTCATGACTTCGTCACCTTTACCGATGGAGTCCATCAGTTTTTTGTGTTCTTTAGAACGCTTTTGCTGCGGGCGCAGGATCATGAAATAGAAAATCAGACCAAATACCACCAGCATGATAACCAGAGAGTAAGGACTTCCCTGTGATGGTGCGCCAGTCGCTGCGACAGCATCGGAAATGAAAAGACTCATTTAAATTCCCTCATTGTTGTTGTGAAGCAAAATTGTTTTAGAAAATAACAGTGATCCAAGCCGGAGTCTGGCGATGAAACGTCTCGCACAATACCCCATAATGCCGGTTCAACAAATTATAAAATCGGCACCACCTTGTGGAGATGCCGACACGACAAAGAAATCAGAAGTTTAAAGGCGGAACAGGCTTGCCTTTGCGCTCGTAGAAGTCTGTCACAAACTGCTCTAATTTACCTTCTTCGATAGCCTGGCGTAAACCGGCCATCAGACGCTGGTAATAGCGCAGGTTATGGATGGTATTCAACCGCGCACCGAGAATTTCGTTGCAACGGTCGAGATGATGCAAGTAGGCGCGGCTATAATTGCGACATGTGTAGCAATCACAGTGTTCGTCGAGCGTCGAGGTGTCATCTTTATGCTTGGCGTTACGGATTTTTACGATACCGTCGGTGACAAACAGGTGGCCGTTACGCGCATTACGCGTTGGCATGACGCAGTCAAACATATCGATACCGCGACGAACGCCTTCAACCAAATCTTCCGGTTTACCCACGCCCATCAGATAACGTGGTTTGTCTTCCGGGATTTGCGGGCAAACGTGCTCAAGGATACGGTGCATGTCTTCTTTCGGCTCGCCTACCGCCAAACCGCCCACAGCGTAACCATCAAAGCCGATATCTACCAGCCCTTTTAATGATACATCTCGTAAATCTTCGTAAACGCTTCCCTGAATAATACCGAACAAAGCATTCTTATTATTCAACTCGTTGAAGCGATCACGGCTGCGTTTTGCCCAGCGCAAAGACATTTCCATCGAACGTTTTGCGTAATCCCAGTCAGCAGGATATGGCGTACATTCATCGAAGATCATCACGATGTCAGAACCGAGATCGTTTTGGATCTCCATGGATTTTTCCGGGCTCAGGAACACCGGATCACCGTTGATCGGATTGCGGAAATGCACGCCCTCTTCTTTGATCTTACGCATCGCGCCCAGGCTGAACACCTGGAAGCCGCCGGAATCGGTGAGGATCGGGCCATGCCAGTTCATGAAATCATGCAGATCGCCGTGCAGCTTCATGATTTCCTGACCCGGGCGCAGCCACAGGTGGAAGGTATTGCCCAACAAAATCTGTGCGCCGGTTTCTTTGACTTCTTCCGGGGTCATGCCTTTTACGGTGCCGTAAGTGCCCACAGGCATAAATGCCGGGGTTTCAACCACGCCACGTTCAAAGACCAGACGTCCACGGCGCGCGCGGCCGTCGGTAGTGCTTAATTCGTACTTCACATTGCCTCCAGCATCAGAGAAACAGTCTGATGAGGTTAAGTCCGTGGCATGACGCCCGGAAAAGAAAGCCCGAATACACCGAGTGCGTCCGGGCCGTTAACTGCTGATTCAGGGTTACTGACCCACCACTTCCTGCGGCGCCAGCGGGTTACGGTTGATGAACATCGCATCGCCATAACTGAAGAAACGGTACTGCTCTGCCACCGCCTGGTGGTAAGCATTCATGGTATTTTTGTATCCGGCAAACGCCGACACCAGCATGATCAGCGTGGATTCAGGCAGGTGGAAATTGGTAATCAGGCAGTCAATCACCTGATAATGGTATCCCGGATAAATGAAGATTTTAGTATCGCCAAAGAATGGCGCGATCAGCGCGTCTTCACTGGCTTTCGCCGCGCTTTCCAGCGAACGAACCGACGTGGTGCCCACGGCCACGACTTTATTGCCGCGCGCTTTACACGCCAGAACCGCATCTACCACTTCCTGAGGCACTTCCGCGTACTCAGCGTGCATGATGTGGTCTTCAATGGTGTCAACGCGCACCGGCTGGAAAGTCCCCGCGCCGACGTGCAGCGTGACAAACGCCAGCTCAACGCCTTTTTCTTTCAGCGCATCCAGCAGCGGCTGGTCAAAATGCAGACCGGCTGTCGGTGCAGCAACAGCGCCCGGACGTTCGCTGTAAACCGTCTGATACAGCTCGCGGTCAGCGTCTTCATCCGGACGGTCAATATAAGGCGGCAACGGCATGTGGCCGATTTCGTTAAGCAGCGTAAAGACATCGCGGTCTTCATTAAATTGCAGCTCAAACAGGGTGTCGTGACGCGCCACCATTGTGGCTTTAATGTCTTCGTTATCCCCAAGCAGCAGCTCTGCGCCAGGCTTTGGCGATTTCGACGCGCGAACGTGCGCCAGAACGCGGTGCGAATCGAGCACACGCTCAACCAGCACTTCAATTTTACCGCCGCTGACTTTACGGCCAAAAACACAGGCCGGGATCACGCGGGTATTATTGAAGACCAGCAGATCGCCGGGCAGGATTTTATCGAGAATATCCGTGAACACGCCGTGCGTTAACTCACCGCTCGGCCCGTCAAGAGACAACAAACGACAGCCGCTGCGCTGGGTCTGCGGATAGCGGGCAATCAGGGATTCCGGGAGTTCAAAAGAAAAATCGGCAACACGCATGGCTTTTCACTTCACTTTAACGACAAAAACAGGCGGCTTAGTCTAGTGGGACGGGGCATCCCCTGCAAGCTTATGCGCGAAGAAAGGCACCCGCAGCCCTGTCAGGGATCAACTTTCCTGCGTTATACTCGCCCGATGAATTTTTTAGCACACCTCCATCTGGCCTCTCTGGCCGACAGTTCCCTGCTGGGCAATCTGCTGGCGGATTTCGTTCGCGGCAATCCTGACGGGCAATACAGCCCGGAAATTGTCAGCGGGATCCGCATGCATCGTCGCGTTGATGTCATGACCGATTCCCTGCCCGAAGTGAAAATTGCCCGCAGCTATTTTCGTGATGATTTTCGCCGCGTCTCGCCGATTACGCTCGACGTGGTGTGGGATCACTTCCTGTCGCGCCACTGGAATTCCCTGCATCCGCAACAGCCGCTGGAAGATTTTATCGCTGTCTGTCAGCAGGAAATCGAGCCGCAGCTTCCGGGCATGCCGGAACGTTTTCAAAACCTGAATCACTATATCTGGCCGCAGCGCTGGCTGGAGCGTTATGCCGTTCTGCCGTTTATCGGTGAAGTCTTACAGGGCATGGCAAACCGCCGTCCAAAACTCAGCGCACTGAGCGGCTCGTTTCACGATATAGAGCTCAATTACGACGCACTTGAGCAACTCTTTTGGCAATTTTATCCGGTCATGATGCAGCAGGCGAAAGACCGCGAACTCTGAAAAGCCCCATAAAGTTGTGAGTGACGGCACGATCCTCTGCAAAACAGCGGGTTGTTGTTAAAGAAGATTGAGACTTAGGTCAAAGACTGATAGCCGGGTGCTATCTGATTGATTGGTCTGATGGGGTTTATTCACCTGAGGGTTGCCCCTATACTGGCAGTCGTTTTGTTCACCCTTTCCACTCACCTACGACACCCTCAAGGGTCTTAAAGGAGTAATTTATGGTTCTGGTAACTCGCCCAGCCCCTGACTTTACCGCAGCAGCAGTACTTGGTAGCGGCGAAGTAGTTGAAAACTTCAACTTCAAAAAACACACAGCAGGCAAACCAACTGTTATCTTCTTCTGGCCAATGGACTTCACTTTTGTGTGTCCTTCTGAGCTGATCGCTTTCGATCACCGTTACGAAGAATTCCAGAATCGTGGCGTAGAAGTTGTTGGGGTTTCCTTCGACTCCGAGTTCGTTCACAACGCATGGCGTAACACGCCGGTTGAGAAAGGCGGTATCGGTCCTGTTAAATACGCAATGGTTGCTGATATCAAACGCGAAATTCAGAAAGCCTACGGTATCGAACATCCGGACGCTGGCGTTGCACTGCGCGGCTCATTCCTGATCGACAAAGAAGGCGTTGTTCGTCACCAGGTCGTGAACGATCTGCCACTGGGTCGTAACATCGACGAAATGCTGCGTATGGTTGACGCACTGCAATTCCACGAAGAGCACGGCGAAGTGTGCCCGGCTCAGTGGGAAAAAGGCAAAAAAGGCATGGGCGCATCTCCGGATGGCGTGGCTAAATACCTGTCTGAAAACGCTTCAAACCTGTAATCCCTTCACGGATTTAACGGTTATCAACGGTCAGCTTAGCTGGCCGTTTTTTTTGCTCCGGATTTGCCCCGATCACATTTTCCCGCCTCACTGACCCGCTCCCTCTCATTTACGTCTACGCTGAAAACGTCCCGTTATTGCCAGAATGGCGTGCGCTTTGCATAAAATTCCCCGGCGAACGGAACAACATCGCCATTAAAAAAGCGTTATCACACAATAACCTGAAGGTTATGACTCTAAAAGACAGGGTAAAAACAGGAGTTTGAATGTTACGGAATCCATGGAAAAAATCAGTCCTCGCACTGGCATTACTGACCAGCCTCCCGCTGTACGCGGCGTCTAACCCCGCGGTCGAAGCGCAGAACGGAATGGTTGTCACCTCGCAATACCTGGCCTCACAGGTTGGCGTCGACATTCTGAAAATGGGCGGAAACGCCATTGATGCAGCCGTCGCCGTCGGTTACGCGCAGGCGGTCGTCAACCCATGCTGTGGCAATATCGGTGGCGGTGGCTTCATGACGGTGCATCTGGCTGATGGAAAAGACACGTTTATCAACTTCCGCGAAACCGCTCCCGCTGCAGCCAGCGCCAATATGTATCTTGATGCCGACGGAAATGTTAAAAAAGGCGCCAGCCTGTACGGCTATCTGGCCGCAGGTGTGCCGGGAACCGTACTGGGGATGGACACCGTACAAAAGGAATACGGCAAACTGACCCGCCAGCAGGTTATGGCTCCGGCGATTAAGCTGGCGCATCAGGGCTTTGTGCTGACCCGCGCGGATACCGATATTCTCGATACGACGGTTAAGCGCTTCAAAGAAGATCCGGAAGCCGCCCGCATTTTCCTGCGTAAAGACGGCAGCGCCCTGCAACCCGGCGACAAACTGGTGCAGACCGATTTAGCCAATACGCTCGAATCCATTTCTCAACACGGCCCGGATGCTTTCTACAAAGGCAAAATCCCGGCAGCAGTTGAAGCCGCATCGAAGAAAGGCGGCGGCATCCTGACCGCGGCAGATTTCGCCAGTTACAAAGTGACGGAAGACACGCCAATCACCTGTAGTTATCGCGGATACAAATTTGTTTCCGCACCGCCTCCGAGTTCCGGCGGTGTGACGATGTGTGAGATTCTCAACATCGTTGAAGGCTACGACCTGAAAAGCATGGGCTTCAACTCAGCAGCGTCCATTCATGTTCTCACTGAAGCCATGCGCCACGCTTATATGGACCGCAATACCTATCTCGGCGATCCGGTATTTGTGAAAAACCCAATCGACCGGCTGGTCAGTAAAAGCTACGCGGAAGAAATTCGTAAAAAAATAGAAGCGGATAAAGCGACGCCTTCCACGCAGGTGCAGCCTGGCATGGAACCGCACGAAAAACCGGAAACGACACATTATTCCATCGTCGATAAAATGGGCAACGCCGTGTCCACCACGTACACCGTCAATGGCCGCTTTGGTTCCGTGGTGATTGCGCCGGGAACCGGCTTCTTCCTGAACGACGAGATGGATGATTTCACCACCAAAGTCGGCGAGAAAAACTTGTACGGTCTGGTGCAGGGAACCAAAAATGCTATCGCCCCCGGTAAGCGCCCACTATCGTCGATGAGCCCGAGTCTGGTGACCAAAGACGGAAAAATCTTCATGGTTCTGGGCTCGCCGGGCGGTTCACGCATCATCACCATTACGCTGCAAACGGCGCTGAACGTGATTGATTACGGGATGCCTCCGCAGGAAGCAGTCGATGCGCCACGCATTCATCATCAGTGGCTGCCGGACGAGGTGTATTACGAGCAGCGCGGCGTTTCTCAGGACAGCCTGAATATCCTGCAAAAAATGGGATACAAAATGGTTGAGCAAACGCCGTGGGGTGCCACGGAGCTGATTCTGGTGGGTCTGCCGGGCGCTGCGGGTGTAACGCCGGTGAACTCAGGCAACGACTCGGCGGTTTCGGGGAAAGTCCGTGAAGGCTATCTGTACGGCGCGAATGATGTGCGACGCCCTGCCGGTGCCGCTATAGGTTATTAATCCATACTTAAAAAGCCCCGATATCATCATGATATCGGGGCTTTTATTTATCAGCCGTAGGTAAGTACTTGCTTACGCTTTGTTGCTGAGCGCCAGTGCTGCTTTCTTACGGTCGTTACGCAATTTGAATCGGTAACCGACCAGCAGCGCCACAACCCAAACCAGACCGACATACAGCGACACACGGGTATCCGGGAAGTAACCAATCAGCCCGATGATAAACACCAGGAAAATAATCCCGAAGACCGAGGTGTAAACGCCGCCGCGTAGCGGGAATTCCAGATCTTTGATCTGCTGTTTGCTGAGCTTGCGACGGAAACCGATCTGGGAGAACAGGATCATAATCCACACCCAAACGGTCGCGAATGTCGCCAGAGACGCAATCACCAGGAAGACGCTGGACGGCATGATGTAGTTCAGATAAACCGCCACCAGCAGTGCGGCCATCATCACCAGAACAGTGACCCACGGCGTGCCGAGACGCGAAACTTTGCTGAACATTTTAGGCGCCTGCCCCTGCTCTGCCATACCGTGCAACATACGGCCCACGCCGAACACGTCACTGTTAATCGCAGAAAGAGACGCGGTGATCACCACAAAGTTCAGAATGGTTGCAGCCGCCGCAATCCCCATGTGCTGGAACGTCAGCACGAACGGGCTGCCCTGCGTACCCACCTGATTCCATGGGAAAATCGACATAATCACAAACAGCGTACCCACGTAGAACACCAGAATACGCAGCGGAACGGAGTTGATGGCTTTCGGAATGGATTTCTTCGGGTCTTCTGCTTCACCGGCGGTAATACCGATGATTTCGATACCACCGTAGGCAAACATCACCAGCTGCAACGACAGGATCGTGCCCATGATGCCCTGGCTGAAGAAGCCACCGTTCGTCCACAGATTGTGGATACCCGTCGCCTGCCCGCCGTTGCCAATGCCCCAGAAGATAATACCGAAACCGGCGATGATCATGATGATGATGGTGAACACTTTGAAGAAGGAGAACCAGAACTCCAGCTCACCGAACACCTTCACGCTCACCAGATTGATAGCGCCGATAATCAGTACCACACTCAGCACCCAGGTCCATTGCGGTACATCCGGGAACCACACGCCCATATAAATACCGAACGCCGTTACATCGGCAATCGCGACAATCAGAATCTCAAAACAATACGTCCAGCCGGTGATGTAGCCGGCCATCGGCCCGAGATAATCCTGCGCGTAACGGGAGAACGACCCGCTCTGCGGATTATTAACGGACATCTCGCCCAGCGCACGCATGATGATAAACGCGATAATACCGCCGACCAGATACGCCAGCAGCACGCTTGGTCCGGCCATTTTGATGGCATCGGCAGAACCGTAAAATAACCCGGTACCGATGGCTGATCCCAGTGCCATAAAGCGAATATGGCGCGTTGTCAGGCCACGTTTTAGCTTCGTGCCTGGCGCTTCTTTTTGCTCTGTTGGTTGTTCAGCTTCTTGCTGCATGTGCATTAACCCGTATGTTTTTTAAATATCAAAAGTGCGTATTTTAAGAAATTAACTTTTTTACCTGCCAATGAAAAAGCCACGGAAGATTCTCCGTGGCCCGATTGGCGAAACATTCAGCAGACTAATTATATTTTATGCCGTTGAACATTCACCAAATGATCATTGGTGCGCAGTGACGCTACGCGGACCGCTGATTTTGTCATAAATACCGGCCAGCACCAGCATTAATAATGACGGTGGTAACCAGGCCAGACCTTGCGCTGCCAGCGGCAGGTTCGCAGTCCAGGCTGGCATCAGGTCTGCAAAAGCAGAAGCTTTGATGCCATCAACAATACCAAAGACCAGGCTGACAACCATCACCGGCGCGACGATACGTGTGGTGCTGTTCCACCAGCGCAGGGTGAAGCTCAGTACAACCAGGGCAATACACGGCGGATAAATCGCAGTCAGAACCGGTACGGAAATCTGAATCAGATGGCTCAGGCCCAGGTTGGACACCAGCATCGAGAACAGACCCAGAATGAAGACCAGCGTTTTATATGACAGCGGCAGATACTGAGCGAAGAACTCAGCACAGGCGCAGGTCAGGCCAACAGCGGTGACCATACAGGCGATGAAAATCAGCGCGCCGAGGAAGAAACTGCCCACGCTGCCAAAAGTGTGTGCCACGTAAGCATGCAGGATCACCGCGCCGTTTGTTGCATTTGGCACCAGTGAAGCGCTGTTCTCACCCAGTTTGAACAGGCTCAGGTAGACCAGCATCAGGCCCAGACCGGCAATCAGACCTGCCAGAACCGTATAACGGGTCAGCAGTTTGGCATCTGTCACGCCACGCGAACGTGCTGCGTTGACAATAACAATCCCGAAGACTAGTGCGCCCAGCGTATCCATCGTCAGATAGCCGTTAACGAAACCACTGGAGAACGGCACCGTCTGGTAAGCGTCAACCGCAGGCATTGGCTGACCGGCAGGCCACAGCAGTGCAGCGATACCCAGTGCGCCCAGCGCCACCATTTTCAGCGGCGCGAGGAAATGCCCTACGGTATCGAGCAGGCGGCCCGGATACAGGGAGATACCAATCACCAGAGCGAAATAAATTACGCTGTAAATCAGCAGAGGCAGCGGGCCGTCACCGGTCATCGGCGCGATACCCACTTCAAAGGAGACCGTCGCTGTACGCGGTGTGGCAAACAGCGGGCCTACAGCCAGATAACAGACGGTCGCCAGAAGAATACCGGCACCACGACCAATTGGCGTACTCAGGGCGTCAACACCGCCACCGACGCGCGCAAGCGCAATCACGGTCATCACGGGAAGCCCTACCGCCGTGATCATAAACCCGGCAGCTGCCCACCAGACTTCATGACCGGCCTGCAAGCCAACCATCGGCGGGAAAATGATATTTCCGGCCCCGACGAATAAGGCGAAGGTCATGAAACCCAGCGCCAGAATATCTTTATTTGTTAAACGAGTACTCATGATTGGTGTCGTGTTGCCTGTTCAAATGAATAAAGTGTCCGATGCTGTCGTCGTGCCACTCCGTCAGAAGGATGAATGGCGTTGTCATAGCCAGAGAGCACCAATGTGAGGATCGGAGTGAGCTAAAAACGCCTGATGATATGCAGATGATTACGTTGTTATGCAGGGAGTATCGAGCGACAGCGGGGCTTAAGGTAAACGTTTATAGCGTAGAAAGGCAAGCCGTGATCCAAAAAGCAGAGCGTTCAACCAGATTAATACAACAAAGCAGTAATAATCACTAAATACACTCCGAAACACGCAATATGATATGTATGATTTTTGAACGAACAAAGCACAAGATATGCTCCGTTGAGATTAAAAATGCGTGAAATCACCACCTGCAGGTCATTTCACGCACAATATCCAGCATTTTTACGAGGCCAAAATTTAGCCGCTTGCGGATTTACCAGACGCGGGCAGCGATATCCACCACCAGTTTCAGTTTTTCCCACTGCTGCGCTTCGGTCAGACTGTTGCCCTCTTCCGTCGACGCGAAGCCACACTGCGGGCTCAGGCAAATCTGGTTAATGTCCAGATATTCAGCCGCTTCTGCGATCCGCGCTTCCACGGTTTTTGCCAGTTCCAGCTCGCCGGATTTGGTGGTAATCAGCCCCAGAACCGCCTGCTGATGGCCTTTTTTGATGAAACGCAGGGGTTCGAACCCGCCTGAACGTTCATTGTCATATTCCAGGAAGAAAGCGTCGATATTCACCCCGCCAAACAGAATCTCTGCCACCGGCTCGTAACCACCTTCAGAAATCCAGGTTGAACGGAAGTTACCGCGGCAAACATGCAGACCAATCACCAGATCGTCCGGTTTACCGGCGATAGCTTTGTTGAGCACGTCAGCGTAAGTACGTGCTAACTCTTCCGGAGAGTCGCCACGTTCGCGGATTTGTTTCTTCTGATCTTCAGAACACAGATACGCCCAGACGGTATCGTCGAGTTGCAGATAACGACAGCCGGCATCGTAAAAGGCTTTGATCGCGTCCCGGTAAACCTGTGCCAGATCGTCAAAATAGTCTTTCAGATCAGGATAAACGTCTTTGCTGATGGCGTTACGGCCACCGCGAAAATGCATCACGCTCGGGCTCGGAATGGTCATTTTCGGCACAGCCGTTCCGCTGATGCTTTTCAGAAAACGGAAATCTTCCAGCATCGGGTGCGAACCAAAACCGAGTTTGCTCACCACTTTGATACTGCGCGCTTTCGTCTGTACGCCGTTGAACTGGATCCCCTGAACCGCATCGTAACCTTCCACACCTTCCAGACCTTCGAAGAAGTCAAAGTGCCACCACGCACGGCGGAATTCGCCATCCGTCACCACTTGCAGACCGGCTTCACGCTGCAAATCCACCACACGGCGGATTTCAGTGTCTTCCACAGCACGCAGCTGCACCGCATCAATCTCACCGGCCTGAAACTGTTTGCGGGCTTCTTTGATCGCGGCCGGACGCAGGAAACTGCCAACGACGTCAGCGCGGAACGGAGGGGTTGTACGTTGCATGAAAACTCCTTATGGCATCACGCCCCTGGCGGAATGCGAATGATTTACAAAGTAAATAATTACGTTGCGTTATTTATAGACATCTGGATGTCTAAACGGCTTTAAGGCCATACTGTCATGCAGCCTGTTCACCCACAACAGAGGAATTTTCATGGGACGTGAAATAAATTCATGATCAGGAGGATACATCACGCCATAAACAGAAATGAAAAAGCCTGCTATCGGCTGATAACAGGCTTTAGGGAAATTACGGAAATTAAGGTTTTACGGAGACCGGGGAGTCTGAACCCTGAGGAACAATCAGTTTCGGTGCCAGCGTAAACATAAACCGGGTACCGACGCCGACTTCGCTGAGGACTTCAAGCTTCGAATTATGGTGGCTGAGCGCATGTTTTACGATAGCGAGCCCCAGCCCGCTGCCGCCGGTCTGTCGCGATCGCGCCTTATCCACACGGTAAAAACGTTCGGTCAGACGCGGTAAGTGCTGCGGCGCAATGCCCGGCCCGTTGTCGCTTATCTGGAACTGTGCGCCGTGCGGGATTTGCTGCCAGCTGACTTCAATCCGCGTGCCCGGCGGGGTGTGATTCACGGCGTTATACACCAGATTCGACACCGCACTGCGCAGCTGATCTTCGTTGCCAAAGACTTTCAGCTTTTCGTTTACGCGAAACACCACTTCATGTTTCCCGCCGCTTAACGTCTGTACTTCCCGCTCAAGCATGCTCAGCATCACAGGAATATCGACCTTCTCGTGCATATCGATATTGGCGGATGCTTCGATTTTCGACAGGGTCAGAAGTTGCTTCACCAGCCCGTCCATGCGCCGCGTCTGTTCCTGCATCGTATCCAGCGCTTTGGTGCGGAACGGCTCTTCCAGCTTGGCGTCTTCCATCATTTCCAGATACCCCTGCAACACGGTCAGCGGCGTACGAAGTTCATGGCTAACGTTGGCAAAGAAGTTACGTCGCGCGCCTTCGAGCTGACGCATCTGCGTTACGTCACGCGCCACCATCAGAAGCTGTCCCTCGGAATAGGGCATCACGCGAAACTCAACATAATGTTCATTATTGAGTTGCAGATTCAGGGCACGGCTGAAGTCACGGGTCTGGATCCAGGTGCGGAATTCCGGATAACGCAGCAGGTTAAAAATATGCTGCCCGTTATCTTCCGGCCAGCGGAAACCGAGCAGATCCTGCGCCAGTCCGTTGCACCAGAAGATATTGCCTTCTTCCGTCGCCAGAACCACCGCATCCGGCAGCGATTCGGCACCGCTGCGGAAACGTTTGATCAGCTGACCTAATTCACGACGACGTCGCCGGTTGCGCATCTGCATCTGGTTCAGCCCGTAAAACAGCGGTTCCCAGCTCCAGCGCCCGTTCGGCGGGGTGATGCTGCGGTCAAGCCACAGCCAGTGAGAGAGTTTAAGCTGGTTGTAATAATTCCAGCCCAGCGCCGCGACGAGCGACGCAAAGAGGAGCCAGCCGAAATGGCCGACGAAAATTCCGAGGATCAGCGCTGGCAGGCAAAAGAGAAAAAATTCGCCGGCCAGACGTTTCCATGACAAACGTTCTAACACACAGATTCTCCGCTGTGGGGCACTCAATAACGCGTTGAGAAACGATATCCGGTACCACGAACAGTCTGGATCATTCTGTCATGTCCACTGGTTTCCAGCGCTTTACGCAAACGACGAATATGCACGTCTACCGTGCGATCTTCCACATAAACGTTAGTGCCCCACACGTTATTGAGCAACTGTTCCCTGCTGTAAACGCGTTCGGAATGGGTCATAAAGAAGTGTAACAACTTAAATTCGGTCGGCCCCATGTCGAGCGCCTGCTCGTTGGCCATCACCCGGTGAGACGACGGATCCAGACTCAGCCCCTGCATGTCGATCACTTCCTCGACCGCCATTGGCGAAATCCGGCGCATCACCGCTTTAATACGGGCAACCAGTTCTTTGGGTGAAAACGGTTTGGTGATGTAATCATCGGCACCGACTTCCAGGCCGCGCACCCGATCTTCTTCTTCACCGCGTGCGGTCAGCATCATCACCGGAATTTCGCGGGTCAGCGCTTCACGTTTAAGGTGCTTAATAAACTGAATACCGGAACCACCGGGTAACATCCAGTCGAGCAGGATCAGTTCAGGGTAAGGTTCAACTAACTGGCCAATCGCTGAATCAAAATCTTCAGCTTCTACTGCCTGATATCCATTCTGTTCCAGTACAAAACACACCATTTCACGGATTGGAGCTTCGTCTTCAACCACCAATATACGTCTAGCCATCGTAGGTCCTGCCAATAGGTTAGCGATCTTTTATTTGATTGCGGGCGCCATTATGCGTCAGTTTTGTGACAGATTTATGAATGAAAATGATGGTTCATTTAAGGCAAATATGACAGATAAATTCCCGCCATCCTGCTGAAATTGGTCTGATTTATCGGGGACAGGTTCCCCCGCCGACGTTTATACTTTGCCCCATTGTCGTCATACAGGGTTCACACGGGAGTCTCATGCGCCTGATCCACACCTCCGACTGGCACCTCGGCCAGTACTTTTTTACCAAAAGCCGCGCCGCTGAACATCAGGCATTTTTGCGCTGGCTGACCGGTCAGGTGCAGCAGCATCAGGTGGACGCCGTCATTGTCGCCGGGGACATCTTTGATACCGGCTCGCCGCCCAGTTACGCCCGCGAATTGTATAACCGCTTCGTGGTTGAATTACAACAAACCGGCTGCCAGCTGGTGGTGCTGGCCGGAAATCACGATTCCGTCGCCACGCTCAATGAATCCCGCGAACTGCTTTCGTGCCTGAATACGCGGGTGATCGCCACCGTAGGCGAAAATCTGGATGAACAGGTTTTGGTGCTGAATACCCGCGAAGGCCAGCCCGGCGCGGTGTTGTGTGCCATTCCGTTTTTGCGTCCGCGCGACTTGCTGGCCAGCCAGGCCGGGCAGTCCGGCAGCGACAAACAGCTCGCCTTGCAGGAAGCCATTGCGGCGCATTATGACGCGCTGTATCAGGCCGCGCTGGCTAAACGTCAGGAACTTGGCGTGCCGTTGCCCATTATCGCTACCGGCCATCTGACCACCGTCGGCGTCAGTACGTCTGACTCCGTGCGCGACATCTATATAGGCACGCTCGACGCCTTCCCGGCGCAGGCCTTTCCGCCGGTGGATTACGTGGCGCTCGGGCATATTCACCGCGCCCAGTGCGTCGCAAAAACCGAACATATCCGTTACAGCGGCTCACCGATTGCGCTGAGTTTCGATGAGCTCAGCAAAACCAAAAGCGTTTACCTGCTTGATTTCGAGGGCGCTACGCTCAACGCCATCGACACGCTGGAAATCCCCGTTTTCCAGCCAATGCAGATCATTAAAGGTTCGCTCGCCGACATCGAAAAACAACTGACGCAGTTTGCTGACGGCAATGCCGGTAAACCGGTATGGCTGGATATCGAAGTCGCCACGCAGGACTATCTCAGTGATATCCAGCGGCGTATTCAGACGCTGACCTCAGATTTGCCGGTGGAAGTCGTTCTGCTGCGCCGCAGTAAAGAACAGCGCATCAGCAGCATCGATCAACAGGAAAAAGAAACGCTCAGCGAACTGAGTGTCAGCGAAGTGTTTGAGCGGCGGCTGGCGCAGGAAACCGATCCCGACGAACCGCGTCAGGCGCGGATGCGCACGCTGTTCGCTCAGGTTGTCAGTCAGGTCACCAGCGGCGAGTCCGCAGAGGATGCCGCCCAATGAAAATTCTCAGTCTGCGTTTAAAAAACCTGAACTCGCTGGAAGGCGAATGGAAAATCGACTTCACCGCTGAGCCTTTTGCCAGCAACGGATTATTTGCCATCACAGGCCCGACCGGCGCGGGGAAAACCACCCTGCTCGATGCCATCTGTCTGGCGCTGTATCACCAGACGCCGCGTCTGAACGTTACGCCGAGCCAGAATGAACTGATGACCCGCCACACCGCCGAATCGCTGGCGGAAGTCGAGTTTGAGGTCAAAGGCATTGGCTACCGCGCGTTCTGGAGCCAGCGCCGGGCCAAAAATTCGCCGGACGGTAATTTACAGGCGCCCAAAGTAGAACTGGCACTGCTGGCCGATGGCAAAATTCTGGCCGACAAAGTGCGCGATAAACTTGATGCCATCGCCGGGCTGACCGGGCTGGATTTCGGCCGTTTCACCAAATCGATGATGCTTTCACAAGGCCAGTTCGCCGCATTCCTGAATGCCGATGCCAACGACCGCGCGGAATTGCTGGAAGAACTGACCGGCACAGAAATCTACGGGCGACTTTCTGAACGCGTGTTTGAACAACATAAAGAAGCCAAAAATCAGCTCGACGGTTTGTATCAGCGCATGGCCGGTATCGAGTTGCTCAGCGAAGAGCAGCGTCAGGCCTTCGAAACGGAACTGGCCGCGCTGAACGCGCAGGAAATTATCCTCAGCCAGCAGGCGCTGCAACGCCAGCAGCATCTGAACTGGCTGCAACAATGGCAACAGGTGCAGCAAAAACATCAGCAATCTCAGCAGCAACTGACGGCGGCGGAGCAGGAAAACCTCGCCGCAGCGCCGCAGTTGCAGCAACTCGCGCGCAGTGAACCGGCTGAAAAGCTGCGTCCGCTGCTCAGCGACCGGTTGCGCTGCGAGAAAGAAACGCAGGAGTTACAGCAGACGCTCACGCAGCTGGTTCAGCAGCAGGAACAACAGGCCGCACAGATGACACCGCTGGCTTTGGCGCTGGAACAGGAGAAAGCTGCTCGCCAGAATCAGGCCGGAGAGCAGCGTCAGCTCCAGACGCTGATGGACGAAAAAGTTCTGCCGCTGGATAACGAAATTGCCCGGTGGCACAAATCACTGACTGACACGCAGCAGGCCGTCAGTGAAGCACAGAAACAGGCCAGTGAGCACAGCGCGATGCTGGCGAAAATCACCGAAGAGCGCCAGAAACTGGAGGCACAGAGTCAGCAGCATCAGGCGAAACACGCCACGCTGACCGGTGCGCTTCAGGTTCAGCAACAAAATCAGGCCGAACTGGAAAAACAGCAGCCGCTGACGACGTTGCAGAAACGGCAATCTGAACTGGCGCAGCTGCGTCCGGTGCGTCAGCAGCTGTTTTCACTCGCGCAAATTTTCCCTCAGCTCGATTCGCGTGTCCGTCAGCAGCATCAGGATTTTGCGCAGAATCAGACGGCAATCGCGGAAGAAGAAGAACGCCTTGGCAAAATCCGCCTGCAATGCCAGAAACAGCTTGAGCATCTGAATGATGTCAAAGCGCGGCTGAAAAGCGAGGAACTGATCGTCAGCCTGACGGCAGAACGCGCGAATCTGCAAAGCGGCCTGGCCTGCCCGCTGTGCGGTTCCACCTCGCATCCGGCGATCGAAAGTTATCAGGAGATCAAACCGTCTGAAACGGCGCAGCGTGTTGAGAAAATGCAGCTGGAATTTGATGCAGCGAAAGCCAGCGGAATCGAACTGGCCGCGAAAATTAAAAGCCTGAAAGAACACCAGTTACGCCTGAAAACGCAGCTTGAGCACGACCAGCAGCAGCTGAACGCACATCTCGAAAACTGGCAGAAAATCAGCGCTCCGCATGGTCTGACGTTCACGCTGATGGATGCGCCGGACATTCAGCAATGGCTGGCGTCATGCGATCAGGAAGAACAGCAAACGCAGGAAACCCTCCGCCAGCATGAACAGCTGGCGCGTGCGCTGCAACAGGCGAAAGACGCCCTCAGCGAAGCCGTCAGCGAGCAACAAAAAGTCCAGCAGCAAAGCGCATTACTGGCGGAGCGTTTTACGCTGACACAGCAAAACCTGGCGAAATCTCAGGAACAGCTTGAGCGTCTGCAAACCCAGTATGCGGATGGCGGGAAAACGCTGAAGGAACTGACGGCGCAGCGTACAGAACTCTTCGGCGACCGTCAGGTTACGCAGGTTCGCGAGCACTTACATCTGCAACAACAGGCCGCCGAAAAAGCCGTCAGCGAAGCCGAGACGGCCCTGCACCGGGCGCAGGAACTTCGCGACAAACTCGCCGGTCAGCTCGCCAGCACGCAGCTGCAACATCAGCAGGCCACGGCGCGTCTGCATCAGGCACAAACAGACTGGCAACAGGCGCTGACCGCCAGCGAGTTTGCGGATGAAGACGCAGTGAAACTCGCGATGCTCGACGACACCTTACGCCAGCAACTCAGGCAGCGTAAAGACCAGTTGCAGAAACAGCTGGCGCAGGCTCAGGCGCTGTTAAGCGATGCGAAAGAGACACTGGAGAAACAGCGGCTCGCACGGCCTGCGCATCTGAGTGAAAACGAAAGCGATCTCACGGCGCTGATGGCAGAACAGGAATCGCTGTCACAAAGCCTGAAAGCGCTGCAACAGCGCACCGGCGAAGTGAGTAATCAGCTTAAATTCGACAAGGAACGCAGTGGCAGCCAGCAGCAGTTAATCGCGCAGATTGCGCAGGCGCAGCTGACCTGTGATGACTGGGGATATCTCAATCAGATGATTGGCTCCAGCGATGGCGCGAAATTCCGTAAGTTCGCGCAAGGGCTGACGCTGGATCATCTGGTGTATCTGGCGAACCGCCAGCTGGAAAAACTGCATGGCCGTTATCTGTTGCAGCGTAAAACCAGCGACGCGCTGGAGTTGCAGGTTGTCGATACGTGGCAGGCCGACGCCGTGCGTGATACCCGCACGTTATCCGGCGGCGAGAGCTTCCTGGTCAGTCTGGCGCTGGCGCTGGCGTTGTCAGATCTGGTGAGTGATAAAACCCGCATCGATTCGCTGTTCCTCGACGAAGGTTTCGGTACGCTCGACGCCGACACGCTGGATACCGCGCTGGACGCCCTCGACAGCCTGAACGCCTCCGGTAAAACCATCGGCGTGATCAGCCACGTTGAAGCGATGAAAGACCGCATTCCGGTGCAAATCAAAGTGACCAAGGTGAACGGGCTGGGCGTCAGCCGTCTGAGCAGTGAATTTAAAGTCCCGTCGCAGTAAACGATAAAGCCGCATGATGGCGTGACATCATGCGGCTTTTGTCTGCCAGAAAATTACAACGCGAAGCGCGACTGCGGCCACAGCCAGGCGGCACCGCGAACACCGCTGGAATCGCCATGAACCGCTTTAAGGATCGGTGTTTCACATTCGCCGCCAAAGACCCACTGTTTGATCAGCACGGGAACGGTCTGGTACAGACGATCGACGTTGCTCATGCCGCCGCCAAAAACGATGACATCCGGATCCAGAATATTCACCACATTGGCCAGCGCTTTCGCCAGACGACGCTCGTAGCGGCCCAGCGCCAGCTCCGCCGTTTCGTCGCCCTGCTCAACAAGCTCAATAATTTCCGCGCCTTTCAGCCGCTGGCCTGACAGCCGGAAATAATCTTCCGCAAAACCGGTGCCCGACACAAAGGTCTCCACACAGCCGGATTTGCCGCAATAACACGGCACGTCGCGGGCAAACTGAATTTCGTCTTCATCCTGCCACGGCAGCGGGTTATGCCCCCACTCTCCGGCATTGCCGTTTCCGCCCGCGTGCGCCGCGCCGTTAAGCGCAACGCCGGAACCACAGCCGGTGCCGATAATGACCGCAAACACCGTGTGACGCCCGGCGCCCGCGCCGTCGGTCGCTTCGGAAACCGCCAGACAGTTGGCGTCGTTGGCAATGTGGACTTCACGTTTTAACAACAGCGCCAGATCTTCATCCAGCTGCTGGCCATTTAGCCAGACCGAGTTGGCATTTTTCACTTTACCGGTAAACGGCGAAAGCGTGCCGGGGATCCCAAGGCCGACGCTGCCGTGCTGGCCTGTGGCCTTTTCGGCGTCCAGCACCAGCCCTTCAATTGCTTTCAGCGTGCGCTCGTAATCATTTCTTGGCGTATCCACCCGCTTGCGGAACAGTTCTTTCCCTTCGCCGGATAACGCGATGACTTCTATTTTTGTGCCGCCTAAATCAATGCCAATTCGCACGTTTTCTCTCCTGTTTCTGCCGGTAGGGTCAGTTATTTTGAGGTTAAATCAGTGTAGAAGCTCGCTGCTGTCGCCACCAGAATAAGCTGTTATGCAATGTTTCATGCTGCGGTGATTTCTTAACGACGACCGGCGCTCAATTGGTTATCATGCCGCCCTGCATTCATTTAATCAGCGTACCACGAGTGCGCCGGGACAGGGATAACGCCATGTTATGGTTTAAGAATTTGTTGGTATACCGTTTGAGCCGTGAAGTTTCGTTATCTGCTGACGAAATGGAAAAACAGCTCAGCGCTTTCACCTTTACCCCGTGCGGCAGCCAGGATATGGCGAAAACCGGCTGGGTTTCACCGATGGGTTCCCACGGTGGCGACGCGCTGACTCACGTTAACGGCGGTCAGATCCTGATCTGCGCCCGTAAAGAAGAAAAAATCCTGCCTTCTCCGGTCATCAAACAGGAGTTACAGGCCAAAATCGATCAGCTTGAAGGTGAGCAACACCGTAAGCTGAAGAAAACCGAAAAAGATTCCCTGAAAGACGAAGTGCTGCACAGCCTGATGCCGCGCGCATTCAGCCGTTTCAGCCAGACATTCATGTGGATCGACACCGTTAACGGCCTGATCATGGTCGATGCCGCCAGCGCGAAAAAAGCGGAAGACATGCTGGCGCTGCTGCGTAAAAGCCTCGGTTCACTGCCGGTTGTGCCATTAACCATGGAAAGCCCGATCGAACTGACGCTCACCGAATGGGTGCGTTCAGGCCAGACGCCTGCCGGTTTTGCCCTGCAGGATGAAGCCGAACTGAAGGCGATTCTGGAAGAAGGCGGCGTGATCCGCTGTAAGAAACAGGCGCTGGTCAGCGACGAAATCGCCACGCACATCGAGAATGGCAAACTGGTGACCAAGCTGGCCGTCGACTGGCAGGAACGTATTGCCGTTGTTCTGGCCGACGACGGCAGCATCAAACGTCTGAAATTCGGCGACGTGATCCGTGACCAGAACGAAGACATCGACCGCGAAGATTTCGCCGGACGTTTCGATGCGGATTTCGTGCTGATGACCGGTGAACTGGCGGCGCTGATTCAAAACCTGATTGAGGCTCTGGGCGGCGAAGCACAACGCTAGTTATACCCTTCATCCTTCAAGCTGCCTCCGCGTTGGCCGCCTTCGCGAACTCCGGTCACATACTGATGTATGCTCCCGGAGGATTCACTCAGTTGCCGCCTTGATGCAACTCGAATGATTTTGGGTATACGGGGTTATGAAATAAGAAAAGGCGCTCATTGGCGCCTTTTCTGTTTGTGCTGTGTCTGAATGATTTATTTGGTCAGATACTTGCAGAGATACGACGTGGTTTCGCCGACCTGCAAATTGAATTCACTTTTACCCGGAATGTAGAAGGTTTCGCCCGGCTTGAAGACCTGCCAGTCCGGGGAACCCGGGATCAGCACTTTCAGCGAGCCGCTGATGACGGTCATTTCTTCCGGCTTAGCGGTGCCGAAAGTGTATTCGCCGACGGCCATCACGCCAACGCTGGCTGAACCCGTACTGTCGCTGTCAAAACCAATCGACTTAACTTTCCCGTCAAAATACTCATTATTTTTCAACATAGATTGGCCCTTTGCGATAATTTTCAGAGCCTCCATATTAGGGGCAGAAACCTCGTTCTGTCACTGATTATTACCGCTTTATCTGCACCAGACGACACCGCCCGCAAAGCGGCGTCGCTGATTTGATTTTAGCGTCGCACAGTGCCATTGTGGGTGGCTGTCCGCTCCGCACATGTCCGCTTTACTCCCCAACGTCAGACGATCAGTTCCGCCGCCAATTTTGCCATCAGCACGTTCGACAACAGAACCGGAATGCTGAGATGCTTTTTCAGCAATTCGGCGTGATGCCGCGTGTAACCAATGCAATCAAGTACCACCACTTCCGCACCCTGCTGCGCCAGACGCATCGCCGCTTCGATAATGGTCTGGTCATCGGAAATATACGGGCTGGCCACCGCAAAGCACGGCGGTTTAGACAGCTTTCGCCATTTGTTCGACTGCTCGACGATCTGCTCTTCGATCGGCACGACAATTCCTGCGCGATGCTCGCCGACAATCGCGCCAATCAGCGGAGGGATAATCCGATCAGGCTCGAGCAGAAGCGCATTGCGGGCGCGCAGCTTTTTAAATTCGCCGGTACACAGCAGTAAAATGGTCATGCAGCCGAGCGCTTCCAGAACGTCGATTTTTTCCTGTAATCCGCGTTCGACCCGATGCGCCGCCATGGTGACCTGCGAACCGTCCAGCAAACGCGAAACCAGCACCGCATCGCCTTCCGCAGGCGCATATCGCTGCTCAATTTGCTCCGTGCTCATTCCGTCCAGCAGGCCCACGTGGGTCACTGATTTGGCCGGCAGATGCGCCATTAGCAGCGGCATAATGTCGCTGCGCGGCGCCTGTCCAATGGTTAACGTCGCAAAGGTCGTGATCATAAGGCTTACTTCCGGTTTTGCAGGTGGCGCAAGCTTCCGTACAGCGACAACAGGAGTTGATATTCGTCGGCATCAAAGAAATGGCACGTACCGCGCCCGAATTCTTTTGCGACTTCCACGGCAAACTTCGCCGCCAGGGCGATATCCACTTCATGGCTCGCGCCGGTACCGCAGCCCGGCACCACAGATTCTGCCGTGATCGCCACACCAACCACCGGAACGTCGGTCGCCGTTGACGGTTGCAAAATGCTGTTAAGGTGATGAACGCCGTTGCCGTAAGGCGTGATGTCCTGTGTGGTGATGGGGAAAGTGACCGCAGGTTTACCGCTGGTCATCTCCATAATGCGCACCAGATCTTCGGATACACGCAGGATGTAGCCCTCTTTCACTGTTGGCGAAATGGCGTAACCCTTGTGATTGATAATGCGGTTGCCTTTAGTGGTGTCGATGGAAAGGATCGCGTCCACGCCGTCGACCACTTCGTTGTCATTCATGGTCACGTCATCGATCGGCGAATCCATGAAATCCACCGGATCGTGCGGGCGGGTTGGCGCGTTCGGGCAGATGTGGGTAGTAATAATGACATCGCCTTCCAGCGTATCGCCTTTTCGCTGCATGTCCGCCAGTTTCAGCGCACAGGTTACTGCAGCAATCGCACCGTCCGCGTCGGACACCAGACCAATGCGCGTCGGGCGTGCACCAATCCCGCCCAGACGGCCGATAATCCCCAGCGTCGGTGAAGTGCCGCCGCTGCTTTTTCCTTTGCTGCCGGGCACGGTAATACGGACGAAATCCGTGCCGCCTTTCGGGCCATCCGCACGGTTTGTGCTGGCGATGACGCCCGGATAACGGGCAAATAAATCCACAACATCCTGACCGCTGACGTGTGCGCTATCCATCAGTTCAAATACCGTTAATGTCTGTTGCAAACTCATCACAAAATCCTCTTAAAACTTCGTGACCGGCGCACAGGCGCAGAAGCCAAAACGGTCACGAACGCTGTTCATCATCGGAACAGTCAGTGTTTAATGCTGGCCAGATAACGGCCCTGGTGTTGGCAATAACGCTTTACTTTTTGGCACTGAAAACCGAGGTGAAGAAGCTGTAAAGTGCATCACCGGCAATGAAACCTGCCGCCAGCACTTCCATTGGCGTACGCCCTTTTTCACCCCAGATACGAATAATGATGATGCGCAGTACGATACCGCAGACCACCGCCCAGCCCGCCATCACGCTGTTGATCAGAAGCCCGGTCGCCAGCAGTACGCCGAGCTGGCGTTTAGGGCCGCCGATCAGCTGAATCAGCGCGCCCGGAATCGCCCAAATCAGCAGGCTGTGGGCAATGCCCGGTTGTGCGCCAGCCTGTATTGTTTTGGCGTAAACGCGCGCCACCGGCGGCACCAGATCCTGCGCGAAGTAGCCGTAATGGGCGTACCACACCACCGGGATCGCAATGATAAAAGCCAGCAGCGCGGCGAATAACTGAATGCGACGCCCCGCCAGTTCGGCCCGTAAGTCTTTGCCATAGCCGCGCAGAATGAATCCGGCTTTCAGGTCGAAGCCCATATCGGCAAACGCCGGGCCGGTCGCGGCGGTAAAACCGGTCAGCACGCAAAGTGCCAGCGGCGGGAAGCCAATCAGAATACCGATAATCAGCGTGATCAGCGCCACGGCAAACGCCGGGAACCAGCCGGAATGCATGGCCGCAATGCCGACGATCAGCTCGTGGAAGAAAGCGGCAAAGGCGGCGTAAGCCACGAACGCAATCAGCATGCCGACGGACATTTCGCTGTATAAACCCCCGGCCAGCGCCAGCAGTGCAGCAATCGCGATATAGCCGAATGCGCCCAACCCCAGCGCCGTACGCACTTCTTTCGCCGGCTGGGTAAACGTCGTGCGGGCATCGGCATTTTTGGCGCGAACCACCTGAATCACCTGAATCAGCGAAACCAGCCCCGCGCCAACCATCATGCCGTGCGGAATGTACAGGGCATTAAGATCCAGCCCGGCCACCGGTTGTGCGTAAGCGCGGATCAGCAATCCGATGCCGAACATACTGAGCGCCCAGATATTACCGATGAACGCCGTCCCGAACGCTGCCATCGGAATTTTCAGCATCGCGCCACCGAGCCCGATCACCACACCCGCCACCAGCAACCATGCCTGGCGCCCGCCGTTATCGCCGGCTTTGATCGCTTCCGCCGCTGCCACGCCCGGAGGCCAGGCGTTACTGGCCGGGAAAACTTTGGTATCGAAGAGACGGTAAAGCAGATAGGCGTCGAGCAGCATCGCGGCCGCCACACCGATAAACATCGGCATAATCAGCTGCGGCTGCCCGAGAACATAAGGCACGGCAATCGGCATCAGCAGGCTGTTTGCTGCGCCAAAAGTTGCGGAAGAAATGACGGTTTGCGCCAGATTCTGGGTGTGGATTGAACGGTAGCGCTGAAAAGCCTGCATCGGAATGCGGGCCAGCAGCATGGCAAACAGCGCGCCGATAATAGAAGTATTAGGCGTAACGCCTAACGTTGTTATTAACTGAACCCCGATGATAGCGCCTAAAATAGACAGAATAATCATCACGATGAGCGTGCCAATATCCTTTAGCGGATTTTCCTTATTATCTTTTGCAGGTTGGTCTGACATAAGGCCCCTGGTGTTGGCTAAAAATGAATAAAACAAATAATCCGGGTCCGTTACTGGTCATTGCGATGAAAAATCATTGCCAGTACTCATCACCCAATTTTTCGGCGATTTGCCGGGTTACAGCAATCAGTCCTTCTTTTATGCCTTCCGGAATATTTTTTCCCCGTTCGGGAGAAGGGAAAGACAAACAAAGTCCTACCGTTTCATTTCGGTGTTTATTAAAAATACTGGTCGCTAAAGAACTGATGCCCTGAAGCGTTTCATTATTGGCAAACGATAATCCTGTCTGCCGGACTTCCGCCAGCCTGGCCAAAAGAAGATCCATATTTGCGGGGGAATTGACGGAGTTAACCTGATATTCCCCGTTAAAACGCTGAACCACGTCTTCGTCGCTAAAGCGCGCGAGGATCGCACGGCCAATGGCGGTCTCATGCGCGGGCAGCAGGCTTCCGGCGGGCGTCACCACTTGTAAATAGGTTCTGCCGGGGAACATCCGCATGACCATAATGTCGCGCCCTTCCAGCATCGACACATAGCCCGTGCATTGCGTCAGCTGACTCAGCTGCGTCATATACGGTGAAACGGAATCCACGAGCGGCGCAGATAAATAATGGCTGGAGACTGCCAGCAATAATTTTCCGATCCGGTATAAGCGGCTGTCCTGATCGCGTTCCAGCAGCCCCTGCGTTTCCATCGTCATCAGTAAACGTGAAACGGTGCTTTTCGGTAATTTTAAATTTTCGACCACATCACTGAATGACAAGCCGGGATGTCCCTGCCGGATCCCCTGGGTTGAAAATAACTTCAGCACCGCAGCCGCATTTTCTAAAGTGGTCATAAAGGAGTAAGTTCCGGTATATGGAACAGGGTTCCTGTTAAGTTAAATAAAAACTAAAGCTGATACGTGTCAGCGTCAAGACGTTTATTTAACCGCCAGAAGAAGACAGATAAATGAATATGCTTAAAGAAATTCCTAAAGCAATCGAAAGGCGAGGAGAGGGAAATGAATGCCGAGTATTTATGAAGTGAACGATGTAAAACTCAGCAGATTATTTTGATTAAATATTACGCAAAATATACAGCGCGATAGAAGCTTCGACCAGAATGATCGTGATCGACCAGATTGCGGGCATGGCTTTACTGTGCTGGTTAAAGAAAGACATCAGGGGTTTCATCATCGGGTCCGTTATGGGTTTTCAGCGTCACGGCGCTGCGTCTAAGTAATCACCTGAGTTATTAGTTTACGCCCGGTCATACACTAGTACAATACTTAGGCGACTGTGATCCCCGTCACGAGAAATGGCCCGTTTTGTTTACAGTTTAACGCCGGATTTCAGGCAAAAAAAACGGGCCTCAGAGGGCCCGTCATGATGACGTTTTACCGCGAATGGCGCTTAGCGCGCCACCGGCAACGCCAGTGCATCCATAACAGAATTCACGACCAGCGCAGGATCCTGCGTACCATCTACCACGTGGTGAGCGGCTTCCTGATACAACGCTTCGCGTTCGTTCAGCACCTGCATCATTTCTTCGGTGATAGGCCTGCCGGTCAGCGTCGGGCGCTGATCTTCCTGCGGGGCATCTTCCAGACGATTTGCCAGCGTTGATGCCGGTGAACGCAGATAAATAACCGTTCCGGCTTCGCGCATAAAATCACGGTTCTCCTGCGCCAGCACCGCGCCGCCGCCGGTCGCGACCACGGTCAGCGGTGAGCATACCGCTTTCAGGGCTTCGGTTTCACGGCGACGGAACCCCTCCCAGCCTTCACGGTCGACAATATCCGCCACGCTGAGGCCTGAGGTGCGTAACAGGTACAGATCGGTATCGACAAATTTGTAGCCCAGCGCTTTTGCAAGCTCACTGCCAACTGTCGTTTTACCCGCGCCACGCGCGCCTACCATGAAAATGGGTTGTGTCATTACCGCTATCCTTTATTCCCCGAAAGTCCCGTATCTCACCTGATGAAAATCCATCATCAATATGAAGTCTTTGTCGCAAAAAGTGGTCTGATGTACTGGTTTGCGCTGTACTCGCGAGATAGTACAACAAAAAAGCCTCACTGGCAGATTTTTGTCACCTGCCGGTGAAGCTTCTGTAGCGTTTTATTTACGCCATTCAGGGCATCATACTGAAAAATCCTTGTAGCGCAATGCCCTGCAAACCGCCCAGACAGCAAGAATGTCTAAGTGGCTGTATCAGCGGGGTTTACAGATATACACAATGGCCGGGGGAAAATTCTTCACCACGCGGATTTTTTTCCAGGTGAAATAGCGCGACAGCAGTTTCTCAGACATCTGGCTGTACTGAAACAGGACCAGCACGCCGTCTTTGCTTTTCAGCTGCTGCTGCGTTTTTTGCAAAATCTTCATGCTGGTTCGCAGCGGCATCGACAACAGCGGCAGGCATGAAAATACCGCGTCGTAATCCGTGCTCATGTGCTCGGCAGAATGCGCCATCACCTGCAAGCGCCGGTCTTCCATCTGATTAAGCTTACGGACAAACGCGGGCTGGATTTCAAACGCTTCCAGCTTCGCATCTGCGCGCATGCGGCTGAGGATCCGCCGGGTCAGCACGCCATCTGCGGCGCCCAGCTCTGCGATATCCAGCGATGTCGTCCAGTCAATCTGGCTCAGCATCGCATGGCACAACCATGGCGAGGATGGCATCAGCGTCCCCATCGTCCGTGGTGAGGTAATAAAATTCTGCAGATAAAAAAACTGGTTCTGAAGCGAAAGCCCGGTGTTCTTAATTGTCATTCTTGCGGCATTTAACATATTAACTCCTCCTGAGGAATCAGACCCCCATTAAGCCGAAAAATTCTTAAGAAATGATTAATAAGGGGAATAAACGTCAGAAAGATTTAACTCAGAAAATTCACATGGGATGATTCTCAAAAATTACCGGAAATATCAGAGGTGGCACAAATAATAAAAAGGCCAATGTCAGGTGACATTGGCCTTCTCACACTTATTGACTCAATAACGTCTTAATAAAAAGTTTTCGTTATCAGCCGATAATTTTAATCTTATTTATACAGCTCAACGTTTGCACGGGTCAGGCTGGAATCACCGGGAGTACCGGCACCGACTACGCGGTAATGTGTCGCGCCTTTATCGCTGGCGATTTGGTTCAGCTGGTCATGCAGGCTGCCAGGGACTGTGCTTGATGCACTCACTGAAACCATACCCAGTGACTGGTAGTTACCACTTTGCGCCTGCATTTCAGAAATAGGCGTTGCGGCAAGTGCTGAGAATGAAGCGACGGTAATTACAGCTGCAGTGAACATAGGTAAGAGTTTCATAATACGCACCTTTCTTTCGTTAGTTTCGTTAATTAATGGAGCGGAAGCAATCCGTTGAATTAATTATCGGCGAATCAATGAAAGCGGACGTAATGCAACGTAAAGAAGTTTAACCATTGTGGTAAAAATAAGGAGAGAATGAAAGTAAACATTTCCTGCAGGATAACTGACCGAAAATCAAAGATATTTAATGGAGAAAGTATGGAGAGTTTTTAAAGTTATTTATAACCCGGACAACATTCGCACAAATCGACTCGAGAGTGCAATCACTGTTATGATTATTTTTTAGGGTTTTACCTGTCGCCGTGATCACCTGCACAGCCGGGGCGACAGAGGAACGGTTTTCGCGTGCGCGAAAGCTGATTTTAACAACAAAATTCCCCGGTATCTTCCCTGCGGAATGATGACCGGGACATAAGGGAGTGTTTATGGCGGGTGGCAGCCTTCTGGCCTTGATCGACGATATTGCATCCATACTTGATGATGTAGCCGCAATGAGTAAGGTCGCGGCAAAAAAAACAGCCAGTGTGTTGGGAGACGATCTGGCACTGAACGCGCAACAAGTTTCCGGTGTTAAAGCCGACCGGGAATTGCCGATTGTCTGGGCCGTGGCAAAAGGTTCGATGGTCAATAAGGCTATTCTGGTACCGCTGGCGCTGCTGATCAGCGCGTTCATTCCCTGGGCAATTACGCCGCTGCTGATGATTGGCGGTGCGTACTTATGTTATGAAGGCTTCGAGAAAGTCGCGCACAAACTGATGCCCGGCGATCATCACGAAGAGAAACCGGCCACACCGCAGGTAAAAGATGAGGCCGATGCCAAAAAACTGGAAAAAGAAAAAGTAAAAGGTGCCGTGCGTACCGATTTCATTCTTTCTGCTGAAATCATCGTGATCTCGCTGGGCATCGTATCATCTGCACCGTTCCTCAATCAGGTCACCGTTATGGTGCTGATTGCCGTCGCCATGACCGTCGGCGTTTACGGGCTGGTCGGCGCGATTGTCAAAATTGACGACGCCGGTTTGTATCTCAGCAAGCTTTCAGGTAAAAGCAGCGTAATGAATGGCGTACGCGCGTTTGGCCGCGTCATCGTGAACGCCGCCCCGTGGCTGATGAAAACACTTTCTGTCGTTGGCACAATCGCGATGTTCCTGGTGGGCGGCAGTATTATCAGCCACGGTTTGCCGTTTATGCACAGCCTGATTGAACCGCTGACTCACGGCCACGAAAGCTGGATCAACACGCTGATTACCGGCGCAACGGATTTAGTGGTCGGCCTTATCGTCGGCGCCGCCGTTCTGGCGCTGGTGATGCTCGGGCAGAAGATGTTCGGGAAGAAATAAGCATCACTTTCGCCCTCCCCTCACGGGAGGGCGAAAAACCTATCAGGCACTTTACCCCTTAGAAGCCACCAGCATCATAATGTCGCTGGTAAACGAACCGTCGGGCTGGATCTCAAAGTGGCGGACCACGTCATCTGACATCACTTTTTGTATTTCGCGGATAGCGACGGAGAAATGCTCCGGCGTGCGCATACGGGCAATCCAGCTGGTGAATTCCAGCGGCAGGCGGTCGGTGGTGACCTCACCGGCAATCAGCCCGGCACCGGATGCCATTTCCAGCCATTCGCCCGGAGAATAGTTGCGGACGTGCGAGGTATCGCGCAAAACCTCGACCGTTTGCAGATAAATATCCAGCAGCGGATGCCCCGGCGACACCACGTCCATCATGATAAATTTGCCGCCCGGTTTCAGCACTCGCGCCACTTCACGCAGCGCCTGCCCGACATCGTGCCAGTGGTGCGCGGAATACCGGCTGATGATGATATCCGCACTGGCGCTGGCGAACGGCAACGATTCTGCCACTCCCTGCTGAGTGGTGATATTTTCCAGCTGCTTATCTTTCGCGGCCTGCGCTACCACGTCCAGCATTTGCGCCGACAAATCATAGGCAATCACATTTTTTACGGCGCGCGCCGCAACAAAACTGGCGTGTCCTGCGCCGCAGCCCAGATCAATGACCTGCGCATCCGGGAATGGCGCCAGTAAAACGGCCAGACGCTGTAAATCCGCGCCCTGCGAGTGAACGGCGCTGGTCAGGTAATTTTGTGCCTGCGAACCAAATTGCTTATCAACCGCCTGACTGTGGGTATTTGTTGTCATTTTCATTGCTCCTGTTTGCCTTATTATTTTCGTCGAAACGCCGGTTTCAGATGACCTCAAAATCACTATAGGCATTGTTCTATACGGGTACAATATGAGCATTTATACTGGTATGAGTTACTTCCAGCCTGAGAAAAAATATGATTGATAACGCAGAGTCGCTCAGCGGCCCGGGAGCCTTAGGCGCCTTTTTACGCACACATCGCGAACGCGTCACGCCGGAAATGGTGGGCCTTCCCGGTTCTGCGCGGCGCAGAACCAGCGGGCTGCGGCGCGAGGAGCTGGCACAAATCAGCGGCATCAGCGCCACGTGGTATACCTGGATTGAACAGGGGCGCGATGTCTCGATTTCTGCCGCCACGCTGGACAGGCTGGCGAAATCCCTGCAAATGGAACCGGCCGCCCGCGAATATCTGTTCAGTCTGGCGTCGGTGAAAGATCCGCTTGCCGTGCCCCTGTCGGGCGCGCCGGATGACAGCCTGAAGAATTGCGTCAATCAGATCGCAGGCCCGGGCTATCTGCTCGACAGTTGCTGGAATGTGCTGGCGTGGAATCCCCCCGCAGGCGCGTTATTCAGCGGCTGGCTGGGAACGGTTGAACAGCCTAATCTGCTGGATTTTATGTTTCTGCATCCGCTTGCACGGCAGCTGGTACCCAACTGGGCAGAACGCGCTAAACGCGTGGTGGCAGAATTTCGTGCGGAAACCAGTCATTACGCGCATTCCGACGCCGTGCGTCAGAAAGTGATCAGCCTGCGCGGGCAAAGCAGCGAATTCAATCAGTGGTGGACGCAGCAGGAAGTGCTGGCGCGCGAAGGCGGCGCACGGCGTTTTAACCACCCGCTCAGCGGCGAAACGGGTTACCGGCAGCAAACGTTTTTCCCGGCGGGTTACGCTGATTGCAAACTGGTGATGCTGGTGCCGGAAAGCTGAATTGCACTGACGGACAGCCTGCTGTTTTTTCTCACTTATTTGATCTCTGCGCTAATTGACATCCAGCGGCCAGATATGTGAGGCTGATTTGATTGGTTTCATAGATGATTTCCGGCTTCCAGGACACCGTAGATGATGACACGCCAGATTTATCAGGACGAAAAGATTGAGATCCGCGCCGCAACCGAACTGGAAGCGATCACGCATTTTGCTGCCGTTCAGGCTTCCGTCGCCGAGATTGGTGAGTGGGAATCCTGGTGTACGGATAAATATTCGCTGGAAGACAGCCGGAAATATCTCACCGACAGCGAGCACAAACGTCATCGCGGCACAGAATTCAATTTCTGTCTGTTTGAACGTGCCAGCGGCAATCTGATTGGCAGCGTGGGCATCAACCGTATCAGTCAGGATTATAAGTTTTCTAATCTTGGCTACTGGATCCGCACCGGTTATACCGGTCAGGGCCTGGCCACGCTGGCGGTCAGGGCCACGGCGCAGTTCGCGTTTAAAGAGCTTGAACTGACGCGACTGGAAATCGTCGCGATGGACGGCAATGACCGCAGCCGCCGCGTCGCGGAAAAAGCAGGCGCGACGTCCGAAGGTTTGCACCGCAACCGGCTTTATTATCATGGTCAGCCGCGCGACGCCTGGATGTATTCCCTGATCCCCGGCGATCTCTGAGGCTGGCTCCACAAAAAAGATAAGGCAACAGAACATGACTTTCTCTACCCATACCGTTTCTACCGACTGGCTGGCGAAGAATCTGAATTCACCGGACGTGGTCATTATCGATTGCCGTAAATCGAAACCGGGCATTACTCCGCCGATTGATTTTCATGGCAAATATATTGAGGCGCACATTCCCGGCGCTATTTACGTTGAAGTTGACAGTATTTCCGACTGCACTACCGGCCTGCCGCATATGATGCCGACGGCGGAAGAATTCTCCGCGTCGATGAGCCGTCTTGGCGTGGCCGACACGCAAACCATCGTGCTTTACGATGAAGGGGATTTGTTCTCCGCGCCGCGTGTCTGGTGGATGCTGACCAGTTTCGGCGCGAAAAGCGTGCGCGTGCTCGATGGCGGGCTGAATGCCTGGATTGCTGAAGGTAAACCCGTTCAGAGCGGCGAACACACCCGTGTGCCGTCGACGTTCAATGCCCGGCTGGTGCGCCCGGTCGTCGCCAGCGCGCAGCAGGTGAAAGATGCCATCGGGAAGGTACAGATTATCGATGCACGCTCGCAGGCGCGTTTCAAAGCCGAAGCGCCGGAACCACGTCCGGGGCTGCACGGCGGACATATTCCGCAGAGCCTCAGCGTGCCGTTTACCGAGCTGACGCAGGAAGGCCACATGAAATCGCCACAGGAGCTGAAAGCGACGTTTGAACGGTTGGGCGTGGATCTGAATAAGCCGGTGATCACCAGCTGCGGTTCCGGCGTTACCGCCGCAGCGCTGGCTTTCGGGCTGGACGCGCTGGGCGTGAAAGATGTGCTGTTGTACGACGGTTCATGGGCCGAATGGGGCGACGTGAACGAAGATTTCCCGATAGAAACACACTGATTATCCGCGGATCTGACAGACAAAACCGGACGCTGAAGTCCGGTTTTTTAGCTGACAGATTCCGGCATCAGCTCACGCACGCCAAACTCCTCAGCAATTCTTTTCATCTGCCGGATCACTTCATACGCCGGTCGCGGCACTTCGGTAAACGATTCGATCAGCAACGGTTTACTCACCGCTTCGCGGGAAACTTCATGCAATGCCTGTCTCAGCATCGCCAGATGTTCTGGGGATGTTTGCGCGGAAGTGATCAGCGGAAGTCCCGGCACGGCAGCCGTTTGCCCGACGACAACCAGCCCGCTGATCCGTTCCGGATCGGTGCGGCGCAGCAGTTCGAGCGTTACGCAGTCAATCGCCGCAATGTCGGCCTTATGATGCTGCACGTACAGAAGTGATTCGAGATGGCTGCCGGTTGCCAGCGCCCCGGAGAAGAATTTTCCGTTTTCGGCCAGCGGCGCAACCAGTGCTCGCAGGCTGTTGTAGCCTGACTGTGAATCGGTGCTGTTGAAAGCCAGCCTGCGATGGCGAAAGCTGGTCAGATGTAAGCCGCTGTGTTCTTCACGCGCCAGCAGAAAACTGCGGTAACGGAAACCATCACAGCCGGGCGCACGGTAACTGAATGTGCCGACCAGCTGCACCTCCGGCAGGCTTTCCACCAGCGGGAAACCGCAGGTCTGGCTCAGCAACAAATCTTTATTCTGCCAGTGCGCCAGCAAATCCTTCGGCCAGCTCAGTGAAACCGGCAGTGGTTTCATGCCCAGCCGCTTGAGTTTGCCCAGTAACGCAACGGTGAAAATTTCCACGTCCAGCGGGGAAATGGCGTACATCGGTAAAGACATCAGCATGATCTGGCAGCTCCGTCAGGGGGTGTCCTGCTGATAATCATAGTCGCTGTGACCGTTTTCTGCTGCCGGATCTCCCGCAGCAAACGGATGCATTTCCACCGCGACCGGCGCGCGCGTATGCTGCCAGAACCACTCGCGGTAACCTTTTACGACAAACCCTTCGCTGCGCCGGATATACGCATCGCGGTCGGCAAAATATACCTGCCTCAGCGCAAACCACGGCACGCCCGGCAAATCGTGATGCACCAGATGATAGTTGAGATTCAGAAACAGCAGACGCCAGACAAAACCGGCTTCGTTGAGCGTGGAACGTGCTTCAGGTGAGTGTTCAGCGCGATGCTCATAGAACGAGCGCACTTTCGTCAGGCTCAGTGCCGGATAGCTGATGGCCAGCACAAACCAGCCCGGAGATAACCCCTGCCGCGCCATCCAGACCAGCAACAGCGCCAGCAAAATTCCGTGAACCAGCCACATCGCGACGGTACGCCATTCACCGCGAAAAACGGCCTGCAGCGCGCCGGTCAGCGTGCTGAAAATATCCAGCAGCGGGCCGAGTATCATCCGGCCAGGCAAGGTATTGCGCAGACGGACAACGGCCATCATCGCAGGCGTCAGGCTTTCCCAGCTTCTGCGGCTGAAATAATAGGCTTCGGGATCGTCACCGGGGATCGTCAGATGTTCATTGTTGTGATGCTGCAAATGCGTGTCGCGGTAAAGTCCGTAGGGATACCAGACCGCCAGCGGCAAGGTGCCGAGCAGCTGGTTCAGCCAGGTTTTACGTGTGGGATGGCCGTGAATAAGTTCGTGTTGCAGCGACATATACCAGGCGGTAAACCCGATGAGCAAAGGCGTACCGAGCCACGGACCGAGGCTGTTCCAGAAGAACACCACAGAAAACCAGCCGCCGTAAATGGCGAAAATCAGGCACCACGTCGGTATTTCCAGCCGCCACCAAAGGCTGCGGGAACGCGCTTTAATTTCGCCCCGTTGCTGCGGGCTGAGATAGAAAGAAGAGGACGCCATAATGTGCCGGAGTAAGAAAACTTCGGCACATTATCGGATGACAGTTTGCTGCCGCTAACTAACTTAAAACACTATCTATTGCCAGTTAGCGGCTAAGGCCGGTTCAGCCCTGCAAATCTTTCTGTACGGCCTGAGTGAACTGTTCCATCGGGCAGAAGCCCTGCTTATCAACTTTACAGCCGTCGATTTGCAACGTGACACGCTCAGGAGGATTTTTCAGGCTCAGGGCAACGTTGTTGCGGATCTGACGCGCTGTCGGATAAACGTATTCGATCTTCATCAGATCTTTATCCGCTTTCTTGTCATGCCAGCGCTGGAAGACCACCGTGCCGCTGATTGGCGTGCGTTCAAATTGCCCCGGCAGGGTGTAATCCTGCGTTTTCAGTGCCGCAAGCAATGAAGCGATGTTCGAGTCATGCCCGACCAGCAGAGCCAGTTTTGCCTGCTGTGCAGCTTTTTCATCCGCGGTCGAAGCCTGTTTCGGATCAAGCGCGCCGGAGATGAACGTCAGTAAAGGCTTAGCGGCATTGGCAGCAATCGCCGGAGAGCCAAACAGCGTTTCGTGATACAGATTTTTGATGGTTTCCAGTTTCGTCCACTGATCGTCTGTGCTGATTTTCCCCCACGCCACGTCCTTCATCGGGAAACCTTCGTAATATTGCAGCATGAATGCATCTGCCGCGCCGGTTGCCATACGCAACGGCCCGGTAATGCCCGGTTCTTTACCCTGCGTCAGCACCACATCCGAAGGCTGAGACGCCAGATCGCATTGCTGTTTCTCTTTGCAGATTTTGCTGTTTTTATAATCGAGAATATTTTCGAGCAACGCATAGTTCGGCTTCAGACGCTGATTCAGGCCTGGCAAACCGCCTTCGCCCGCGTGCTGGCTGATGGAGTTCAGCGCACTGGTTTTAAAGCTGTCATTCACTTCGGCGGTAATGACCGGGTTGAATACCGGATCCATTTTGCCAATTTCTACACGGTTGATGACCGGCACATCACAGCCGGGAAATGCGCCGGTGGTGATATGTTTCGCGGTATCAATCGTGCGCGGCAGGCTGTTGGCATAGGCGAAAACCTGCTGAGTTTCCGGGCAACCCGCAGCAGGCAGAAGCTTATCTTTCGCCAGCCATGCGCGAAGGTAATGCCCCATATGCCCGGAGATCTGGCCGCCTTTCGGGGTCAGTAATCCCCCTTCTGTTTTCCAGACCGGCCAGGTGTGCGTGGTGGATTCCGCCAGGACATCACCATAATTCACCAGCGGCGCACGGATGCCGTGACGGCTGAGAACCAGTACCTGTTGCAGTTCCAGGTTATCGGATTGTGCGGCCTGAGCGGCGGGCAGTGAGAGTGGCAATAAGCAGGCAAGTGCGGTTAAAGCGAGATAACGCGACGTTGTTTTCACGAGTGATCCTCTTTATGAATATTCCCTGAAATAGAAAAGCACCGCACTCATTCTGCGTTCAACAGATTGATAAGTGCGGTGAATTTTCAGCATAGGTGAATATTGAGAAAAAGAGGGAGATCGTGCTCACAACCCCGGCCTGCATTGTCACAAAAGTGTAACAATGCAGAGCGTCAGAACTGATACCTCAGCCAGGCAAAGAACACATTCCCGTTGTTGTAGGTTCCCGGAATATACGTGGCCTGGAAAGTCAGCTTGTTATAACCGATGGAGGCCAGCGGTAAAACGATAGGAATAGGAATATATTTATAGTCATCACGCGCCGTCACGGCGGCGGTATAACCCAGACCTAAACGGAAATCTTTATCCTGCGCAGGTGTCCATATTTTCTCCCAGCCATAACCGCCGATCGGTTCCCATTTATTATGCGAGTCTTTAAACGCCATAAAATAAATGCCGTTCCAGTTTCCTTTATCATCATAGCGGGAAATACCGTAACCGCCGCCCCAGGGACGCTCGTTATATTTGTCAGTCTTCTCTTTATCGTAGGTCAGCCGGTTGTGCCAGGTAATAACCGGCAGATACAAATCCTGAGAATCAGAGTCATTCCAGGTGGTGGAGACCTTGTCTTTAAAATCGGACCAGACATTGGCTGCCAGCGACTTGTACTCGACGGTATCCGGATCGCTGACCGGATGTATTCCACTGTTGTTGGCCCACAGGTTTGGGCTAAAAATTACAAATACTAATAAACCAACATCCCTGAGATTTTTCTTATTTATCATATTCAACTTCACTCCTTATCGAAGCAATATCATAAACAAAGCATAAGAAAATATGTTAAACAGGGTTGTAACAAAAAACGTTTAGAATCTTAATTCCCTGAAAGTTAAGGGGTGGAGGCTTAAATTATCAGAATAGTCTGTAATACTTCTGACGGTTCTAAATTTAACAAAGGTATTTATTAAGTAAAGAAAGTCAGTTAAAACTGAAAACGGAACCAGCCAAACAGAACATTGCCTTTCGTATTCGTCCCCGGCACGTAGGTCGCCTGGAAGGTCACCCGCGAATATCCTGCAGAGACCAGCGGCAGCACCATAGGGAAAGGCACGTAATCATAGTTGTCACGAGCAGAAATGGCAGCAATGTAACCGGCTCCCAGGCGAAATGCCTGATCGCTGAAAGGCTGCCATATCTTTTCATATCCATAGCCGGCAACGGGTTCCCAATGATTAAAGGAATCTTTAAACGCCATTGCATAAAGCGCGTGCCAGTTTCCTTTATCGTCATAACGTGAAACGCCGTAACCGCCTCCCCACGGATGTTCATTATATCCGTCAATTTGTTTTTTACTGTGCGTGTGACGATTATGGCGGGTTAATACCGGAATAAAGAGATCTTGCTGTTGAGGTTCATTCCAGGTTTCAGCGATATTATTTTTAAATGAAGACCACAGCCCGTCATTATTATCCTGTTCAGTGGAAACCTGCGTTTGTGGAGGAATAATATTTTCTTCAGCCTGAGCATATTTAACGACTGATAATGGGAAAGTAAAAATTGAAATAATTAATGCTGCACGAATAATTGCTATCCGGGTATTTTTCATTGGCATAATCGCCCTGTTGAATTGACCGGGCAATCATATAACTTAATCCATATATAACTACTTAATCATCAATGTAGCAAACATACATAATTCGGATTATTTTTATATAAAGATTGAAAAACAATCAGTTGCAAACTTCACGACATCCTGTGGCAGAAACATAATCTTACAGATAACGTATCCGGCTGAATTTGTCACCGGACATTGCTTATTAAAGCACAAGAAAAATCCGCAGGCTTTCGCACTGCGGATTTTTATTACTGCGGCTATTTAACGCTTAGCCCAACTGTTTACGCGCGTTACGGAACATGCGCATCCAAGGGCTGTCTTCGCCCCACTCTTCCGGATGCCATGAGTTGCTGACGGTACGGAAGACACGCTCAGGGTGCGGCATCATGACGGTGACGCGGCCCGAAAGGTTGGTGACAGCGGTGATGCCGTTCGGGGAACCGTTCGGGTTGGCCGGATAGTTTTCAGTCGCCTGACCGTTGTTGTCGACAAAACGCAGCGCCACCAGATTGCTGTGTTCTATCTGCGCCAGATGCGCCGCATCGCGCACTTCCACATGGCCTTCGCCGTGCGAAACAGCGATTGGCATACGTGAACCGGCCATGCCCTGCATGAACATTGACGGGCTGGCGGTCACTTCAACCAGGCTGAAACGCGCTTCAAAACGGTCAGACAGGTTGCGCACAAAGCGCGGCCAGTGTTCTGCGCCCGGGATCAGCTCTTTCAGGTTCGACATCATCTGGCAGCCGTTACACACGCCCAGCGCCAGAGTTTGCGGACGGTGGAAGAATTCAGCAAACTCTTCACGCACGCGGTCGTTAAACAGGACAGACTTCGCCCAGCCTTCGCCCGCGCCCAGCACGTCGCCGTAAGAGAATCCGCCGCACGCGACCAGCGTATGGAAGTCCTGCAAATCACGGCGACCGGCCAGCAAATCGCTCATATGCACATCAACCGCATCGAAACCGGCGCGATGGAAAGCGGCCGCCATTTCAACGTGGGAGTTCACTCCCTGCTCACGCAGAACGGCCACTTTCGGACGCGCACCTTTCGCAATGTAAGGTGCCGCCACGTCTTCGTCCGGCGCAAAATTCAGTTTCACGTTCAGGCCAGGATCAAGATCGTTGGTTTTAGCCTGATGTTCCTGATCGGCACATTCCGGGTTATCGCGCAGGCGCTGCATCTGCCAGGTGGTTTCTGCCCACCAGGTACGCAGCGTCGTGCGGCTTTCGCTGTACACCGGCTTATCGCCCTGCGTGATGATGAAACGGTCACCGGTTTCAGCCATACCAAGGTAATGCGTGCAATCTGCCAGACCAAACTGTGCCAGCGTATTTTCGACGGCTTCACGGTCAGAAGCGCGAACCTGAATCACTGCACCCAGTTCTTCGTTAAACAGCGCCGCCAAAGAATCGTTGCCCAGAGCGGCGATATCCGCCGTCAGGCCGCAGTGACCGGCAAAGGCCATTTCCGCCAGCGTGACCAGCAAACCACCGTCGGAACGGTCATGGTAGGCCAGCAGTTTCTGTTCAGAAACCAGCGCCTGCATGGCGTTGAAGAAGCCGCCGAGCTGTTCAGCACTGCGCACATCCGCTGGCGTGTTGCCGAGCTGACGATAAACCTGCGCCAGCGCCGTCGCGCCCAGTGCGTTGTGACCGGCACCCAGATCCACCAGCAGCAATGCGGTGTCGCCTTTATCGGTGCGCAGTTGTGGCGTCACGGTATGACGCACGTCTTCGACGCGGGCAAATGCCGTGATGACCAGAGACAACGGTGAAGTCATCTCGCGTTGTTCGTTGCCTTCCTGCCAGCGGGTTTTCATCGACATGGAGTCTTTGCCCACAGGAATGGTAATGCCCAGCGCCGGGCAGAGCTCTTCGCCGACCGCTTTCACCGCTGCATACAAACCGGCATCTTCGCCCGGGTGACCGGCCGCAGACATCCAGTTAGCAGAAAGCTTAACGCGTTTCAGGCTGCCGATTTCGACCGCGGCCAGGTTAGTCAGTGCTTCACCGACGGCCATGCGGCCGGAAGCGGCAAAGTCCAGCAAGGCGATTGGCGCACGTTCGCCCAGAGACATCGCTTCGCCGTGATAGCTGTCGAGGCTGGCGATAGTGACCGCGCAGTCAGCCACCGGGATCTGCCACGGCCCTACCATCTGATCGCGTGCCACCATACCGGTCACGGTGCGGTCACCGATGGTGATCAGGAAGGTTTTCTCCGCCACAGCAGGCAGATGCAGAACGCGGTTTACCGCTTCGGCAATCTGAATATTTTCACCGTTGAGATCGTCGCCCTTCGCTTTCAGCGTGGTGACGTCACGGGTCATTTTCGGGGTTTTACCCAGCAGTACGTCCAGCGGCATATCAATCGGCTGGTTGTCGAAATGGCTGTCTTCCAGAGACAGATGCATTTCTTCTGTGGCTTCACCGATCACCGCGTAAGGCGCGCGCTCACGTTTACAGATGGCATCGAACTGCGCCAGCTGATCCGGTGCAACCGCCATCACGTAACGTTCCTGCGATTCGTTACACCAGACTTCCAGCGGGCTCATGCCCGGTTCGTCGTTCAGGATGTCACGCAGCTGGAAGCGGCCGCCACGGTTGCCGTCGCTGACCAGTTCCGGCATCGCGTTGGATAAACCGCCTGCGCCCACGTCATGGATAAACAAAATCGGGTTGGCTTGACCGAGCTGCCAGCAGCGGTCGATCACTTCCTGGCAACGGCGTTCCATTTCCGGGTTGTCGCGCTGTACGGAAGCAAAATCCAGATCCGCGTCAGACTGGCCGGAGGCCATTGAAGAAGCCGCACCGCCACCCAGGCCGATATTCATCGCCGGGCCGCCGAGCACAATCAGTTTCGCGCCAACGGTGATTTCACCTTTCTGCACGTGATCAGCACGAATGTTGCCGATACCGCCCGCCAGCATGATCGGTTTGTGATAACCGCGCAGCTCAGGGCCATTGTGGCTGTTGACGTTTTCTTCGTAAGTACGGAAGTAGCCCAGCAGCGCCGGACGACCAAATTCGTTGTTGAAGGCTGCGCCGCCCAGCGGGCCGTCAGTCATAATATCCAGCGCGGTAACGATACGATCCGGCTTACCGAAATCTTCTTCCCACGGCTGCTCGAAGCCCGGAATACGCAGGTTAGAAACGGAGAAACCGACCAGACCGGCTTTCGGTTTTGCACCGCGACCTGTTGCGCCTTCGTCACGGATTTCGCCGCCGGAACCTGTCGCTGCACCCGGCCACGGAGAGATCGCCGTCGGGTGGTTATGGGTTTCAACCTTCATCAGGATATGCGCCTGCTCCTGATGGAAATCATACAGACCGTCTTTCGCATCGGCGTAGAAACGGCCGACCTGCGAACCTTCCATCACGGCAGCGTTATCTTTGTACGCAGAAAGCACGTGATCAGGCGTCTGTTCAAAGGTGTTTTTGATCATCTTGAACAGGGATTTCGGCTGCGTTTCGCCGTCGATAATCCAGTCAGCGTTGAAGATTTTATGGCGGCAATGCTCTGAGTTTGCCTGTGCGAACATATACAGTTCGATGTCAGTCGGGTTGCGCCCCAACGACGTAAAGGCTTCCATCAGGTAATCAATTTCGTCCTGCGCCAGCGCCAGACCCAGCTTGGTGTTGGCGGTTTCCAGCGCGATACGGCCTTCGCCGAGAATATCGACATGCTGAACCGGTGCAGGCTGTTGTTGCGCGAACAGCGCGCTGGCGTCTTCGAGCTTGCCAAAGACGGTTTCCATCATGCGATCATGCAGCAATGCGCCCAGCTGCGACCATTGTGCTTCGGTCAGTTCAGGAGCCTGAACGTAAAACGCCAGACCGCGCTCAAGGCGAAGAACCTGAGATAAACCGCAGTTGTGTGCAATATCTGTCGCCTTGGAAGACCACGGAGAAATGGTGCCAGGGCGCGGGGTAACCAGCAGTAAACGACCTGTTGGCGCGTGTTCAGCGAGAGAAGGACCGTATTTCAGGAGGCGTTGCAGCTTGGTTTGTTCGTCCGAATTCAGCGGCGCGCTGACATCGGCAAAATGTACATATTCGGCGTAGATATCATTGACCGGAAGGCGTGCTTCCTGACAGCGGGATAATAATTTGTTAATGCGAAAAGCCGACAAAGCGGGCGAACCACGCAGTATTTCCATAATCACAGATCTCTCGTCTTCGAAGACACTGACCACAGTGCTTCATTGGGCGCAACAGGGGGAAAACGCGGGCTATTATAAAGAAAGCTGACGGCATACGAAACCGTTTGCGTCTGGAATATTGATATTCATTTATAACCTTGTAAAGATTGAGGTTAATATGAATAAAGTTGCAGACTGCCGTTTTGTTGAGCAAAATGCGTCAGCACTGGGGATATAACCATAGAAACTGCACAGCACATCGTAAAAAAACAAGAGCGCCGCAGCGAGATAACTATTTGACGCGACTAAAAATTAACTATGTTCTGATGGGGATTGCCGCCCTGTTGCTGGCGCTGGCCTTATGGCCTGCCGTCCCGTGGCACAGAGGCGAAGGCGACCAGTTGGATCAGATAAAATCCCGTGGAGAATTGCGCGTAAGCACGCTCAATTCTCCACTGACTTTTATGGACTCCCCGGAAGGAAATCTCGGCTTCGATTACGAACTGGCTAAACGCTTCGCAGATTATCTGGGCGTAAAGCTGGTCGTGAATCAGCACACCACGATCGAGTCCATGTTCGACGATCTGGACAACAATAAAACCGACATGCTGGCTTCCGGGCTGGTGTACAACAATGCGCGCCTGAAAAACTACCGTGCCGGGCCGGAATACTATTCCGTTTCTCAGCAACTGGTTTACCGGCAGGGAGCCGCGCGCCCGAAAAGCTTCGCGGATGTGAAAGGTACGCTGGTGGTTTCCGCCGGCAGTGCACACATCCTGACGCTGGAAGCCGCCGCCAAAAAATACCCCAATCTGACGTGGACCACGACGGACAAGCTCTCGCCGCGCGATCTGCTGCAACAAGTTGAGAACGGCAAACTGGATTACACGCTGGGGGATTCCGTCACCATCGCCCTGATGCAGCGCGTTTACCCGCGTCTGGCCGTGGCCTTTGATGCCACGGAAGATGAGCCGGTGACCTGGTATTACCGCAAGGAGCCGGATGACGACAGCCTTTCCGCGGCGATGCTGGACTTTTTCAGCCAGATTTCCGAAGACGGTACGCTGGAGAAGCTTGAGGAGAAATATCTCGGGCACGTCGGCGATTTTGATTATGTCGATACGAGAACGTTCCTGAACGCCATCGACAGTACGCTGCCGGTGTTACAACCGCTTTTTGAGAAATACGCCGATAAAATTGACTGGCGGCTGCTGGCGGCGATTGCCTATCAGGAATCCCATTGGGATCCACAGGCAAAATCTCCGACCGGCGTACGCGGCGTGATGATGCTGACCCGAACCACGGCGGATGGCCTGAATGTGGATGACCGGACCGATGCTGAGCAAAGTATTCGCGGAGGCGCGCTGTATCTGTCGCACCTGATGGATAAGATGCCTGAATCGATTCCTGAAGATGAACGGATCTGGTTTGCGCTGGCGGCGTACAACATGGGTTACAGCCACATGCTCGACGCCCGTAAGCTGACCGCGCAGCAAAAAGCCAATCCGGACAGCTGGGCCGATGTGAAACAGCGTCTGCCAATGCTTAACCAGAAGCGCTATTTCAGCCGTACAACGTATGGCTACGCGCGCGGCACGCAGGCGTACAACTATGTGGAAAACATCCGCCGGTATCAGCTCAGTCTGGTCGGGTATCTGATGGAAAAAGAGAAGCAACAGGCGCAGAAAGCGGCGTTGCAGGCTCAGCTGGGCCAGGGTTATCCGGTCGTGGACGCGAAAGAAGCCCTGGCGCCGTAGGATTTATAGCGGTGAACGGCTTATTCTTCATAGGTGTTTCCGGCTTGCGCAGCGCGCTCTGCCAGCCGCAGTGCTTTTTTCTGGCTGCGGCGTAAACGAAAGAACGCGCTCAGCTGTTCTGAACATTCTTCCGCTAAAACGCCCGGCACAATTTCCACCTGATGATTCATGCCCGGATGGCGCAAAACGTCCAGCAGGGAACCGGCGGCACCGGTTTTGGCATCCGCTGCGCCATACACCACGCGACGGATACGGCTGTGGATCATCGCCCCTGCGCACATCACGCAAGGTTCAAGCGTGACGTACAGCGTGGCGTCCAGCAGACGGTAGTTTTGTACGGCACTTCCGCCGAGGCGCAGCGCCATAATTTCCGCATGCGCAGTCGGATCATGATGCCCGATAGACCGGTTCCAGCCTTCGCCAATCACCTGGTTGTCCAAAACCAGCACTGCGCCCACCGGCACTTCGCCTTCATCCTGCGCTTTCAGCGCCAGATTCATGGCATATCGTATCCAGTGTTCGTGTTCTTTCATTTCTGCTAACCCGTTACCCAACTCTGCGTCCGACACTTCAACCTCAATCTCTTTTTAGCGGCCAGCAGTATACCTGCGTCATCCCAATGCAAACAGGCCGGAAACCGGCCTGTTTTAGAATGATAGTTAAGACGAAGGTCCGGCGGCGGAATTATTCCAGTTGCTGGAGTTCACCCTGCTTACTGACGCGAAAGCGGTGCTCGCAGAAAAATAGCAGCGGGTTGTCCTGTTTGCTGTCGCTGTAGCCACTGTAAAGTTTCAGCGGAGAACCGATGCGACGTTCAAGCTGAACCACTTTCTCCTCACCCAGGCAGCGCAGAGGCAGCACCCAGCCGCCTTTACCGCGCGCAATGCGGCTACCCACCAGACGCACCTGCGGCAGAAACAGCGACGCGTTATACACCTGCTGAACCAGATTTTCCGGCGAACCGGTGATCAGCCACACTTCGGTATCATCGCTGTCGAGGTATTCACGCAACCGCCGCTGTACGACCGGGAACTCCACCACTTTGTGGCGAAACGCGGTGACAAACTGCAATTCCAGCGCTTTAAGCCGGGCTTCGCTGTGACCAAAAGTGATCGACCAGAGCAGTAAACTCATCGGCCAGCGCGCGGCCCGCCCGTGCATCAGCAATCCAATCGCCACCAGCGGCAAGACCGGGATCACCAGAATCAGGTTCTGCGGCATCCGCCGGAGCAAAAACCGCAAAAAACTCCCGAACATGTCCTGCTGGTGCAGCGTTCCATCAAGATCAAAAAACACGACCCGTCGATCAGGCTTCGTACTCAATCCGTTACTCCTCGGGATCGTTGAACCCCATCAGCCAGGTAAAAATAAAACCAGCCAATACCGTAATGACTAAACCGGCGAGATACAACATGACTTTGCCGGAAATAATGGTCAGCGCCAGCGGCAATCCGGAAATACCAAAAGTGATCACCGTCGCGACTTTCCAGTAACAGATTAGCGCACCGCCGACCGCGCCGCCTAAACAGGCACCGATAAAAGGCCGTCCCAGCGGCAATGTCACCCCGAAAATCAGCGGTTCGCCGATACCTAAAATACCGACCGGCAGCGCGCCTTTAATCACTTTTTTCAGCCGCGCATTGCGGGTTTTCATGTATACCGCCATCGCCGCGCCAACCTGCCCGACGCCTGCCATCGCCAGAATAGGCAGTAACGGGTTAGAACCGTGCGCCTGAATCAGCTCAACGTGGATCGGCACCAGCCCCTGATGTAACCCCGACAATACCAGCGGCAGGAAAGCGCCCGCCAGCACTGCGCCGACCAGCAAACCGCCTTTATCTATCGCGATATTAACGCCGTGCGCGATGCCGTCAGAAATGAAACCGCCGATCGGTTGCAGGATGACAATAGCCAGCGTGGCGGTAATCAGCGTGGTAATCAGCGGATTCAGGATCAGCTCCACCGATTCCGGCAGTAAATTACGCAGCCGTTTTTCAAGCCAGCACATCAGGGCTACCACTAAAAGCACGGCGATTACCCCGCCGCGTCCCGGCTGCAACGTTTCGCCAAACAGCGTAATTTGCGCCAGCGCCGGGCTGGAAAGAATGCCGGCCATTACGCCGCCCATCGCCTGTGAACCGCCGAAAACGCGCGCCGCATTCACGCCCACGAGAATATTCATGATGGCGAAAACCGCGCCGCCAAAAATCGCTAACAGCCCGAGAATATTCGGGAAATCCGTGGCAATGGAACCAGCAATATCTGGCCGCTTGAGCAGGTTGATAATGCCCATGATCAGCCCTGACGCGATAAAGGCCGGGATCAGCGGGATAAAGACATCAGCCAGTTTGCGCAGCGCCCCGCTCATCGGCGCGGAGTATTTGGCTTTCGCGCTGGCTTTGTTACGCGCGATATCATTCTGAACCGGCGCATCGGTGGTTCTGAGCAATGCGCGCATGGCATCCACGACTTTCGCCGCCGCACCCGGCCCGACGATAAACTGATGCTGATCGCCCTGCTTGAGGTAGCCTTTAATGCCTTCCAGCGTTTTCAGGCGGGTCAGATCCAGACGCGCGTCGTCATGCACTTCCACACGTACGCGGGTCATGCAGTTTTCCAGTTTACTGATATTTCCTTCACCGCCGACACCCTGCAAAATCTGTGAAGCTAAGAGATTCGTTTTATCCATCGCCATGCTTTTCTCTCCGTATTATTCCGCCAGAGCAGCGCGCAGGAATCCATTATGGTGACTCAGGCGTGCCTTCGCTGCGGACGCATCAATACCTGCCAGCAGCATCAGGATGGCCGGTTTAACGTCGAAATCGGTTTGCGATAATGCCTGTTCAGCGTCTGCGCGCGAGGCTCCGGTGGCTTCCACCACAATGCGGCAGGCGCGGTCGACGAGCTTCACGTTGGTAGCTTTTACATCGACCATCAGGTTCTGGTAAACCTTGCCGGTTTTGACCATCGCGCCGGTCGAAATCATATTCAGCACCAGTTTTTGCGCCGTGCCGGATTTCAGACGGGTCGAACCGGTCAGGGCTTCCGGACCAACCACCGGTGAAATTTCGATGTTTGCCTCGCGGGCAATCGGGGAATCCGGGTTACAGGAAATGGCGACCGTCGCGCATCCCAGTTCCGTTGCGTAGCGCAGTGCGCCGATGACGTAAGGCGTGCGGCCGCTGGCAGCAAGCCCGACGACGGTATCTTTGTCCGTCAGGTTGAGGTTTTTTAAATCTTCAACGCCCAGCGTTTCGCTGTCTTCCGCGCCTTCCACGGCTTTCAGCATCGCGCCAGGGCCGCCGGCAATCAGCCCGACTACCATCCCGTGCGGCACGCCAAAAGTCGGCGGACATTCAGATGCATCGAGAACGCCGAGGCGGCCACTGGTTCCGGCACCGAGATAAATCAACCGGCCACCGGCTTTAAAAGAGGCCGCCGCGCTGTCTACCGCTTTCGCAATTTCCGGTAAAACTTTCTGAATCGCCTCCGGCACTTTACGATCCTGCTGGTTGAAGCAGGTCACCAGCTCAAGCGTGGACATCTCATCCAGATTCATGGTTTCCGGGTTACGTGTTTCTGAAACGAGGGTTCCCAGGTTAGCGTTATGGCTCATGATGTTCTCCTGAATATTTAATTCAAATTAGTTACGTGATATTTGAATATTTTATTCATCATTGCGAGGAATATTTGCTATTTTAGATAACATAATCCGTAAAACGTGATGTCAGTATTCAGAGAGGCTGGGAAAAACCACCATGAGCTGCATGATCCGCATCCGCCAGCTTTACCCGACACTGGCACAAAATGACCGAAAACTGGCTGACTTTTTACTGGCGCAGCCGGAACTGGCGCGCCATCTGAGTTCACAAAAACTGGCTGAAATGGCCGGCGTCAGCCAGTCCGGCGTGGTGAAATTCGCTCAGAAGCTGGGCTACAAAGGCTTCCCCGCGCTGAAACTGGCCATGAGTGAATCGCTGGCATCCCCCAATAACAGTGAGCCGGTTACCGTCCATAATCAGATTCTGAGTACGGACAGCCTGCACGTTGTCGGGGAAAAGCTGCTGGCCGAAAAGCAGTCTGCGCTGCGTGCCACGCTGGATATCAACAGCGAGCCGCGTCTGCAAATTGCCCTTTCGATGCTGACAGATGCCAGAAAAATTGTGCTGACGGGCATCGGCGCGTCAGGGCTGGTCGCGAGAGATCTGGCGTATAAATTGCTGAAAATCGGCGTCACGGCCATCGCGGAATCCGATACGCACGTGCTGATTGCCACCGTTCAGGCACTGTCAAAAGACGATTTATTGCTGGCGATTTCTTCCAGCGGTGAGCGCAGTGAAATCAATCTGGCGGCACGGGTGGCGAAAGAGAGCGGCGCAAAAGTGCTGGCACTGACCGGCTTCTCGCCAAATTCATTACAGCAGCAGGCTGACCATTGCCTGTATACGGTCGCCGAATTGCCGGCAACGCGCGGCGCGGCTCTCTCGGCCACTACGGCGCAATCTTCCCTGACGGATTTACTGTTTGTTGCGCTGGTTCAGCAAGATACAGAGCATGCGCCGGAACGGATCCGCCACAGCGAAGAGCTGGTGAAAAAGCTGGTTTGATCAGGATCATTTGAGGTGTGGAAAGGCGTAGGTGCGGATCCTACGCCAGCGCAATTCTGCTATACTGCGCGCCCTGATTATTGAAGATACGAGAAAGACTATGGCCCTGCTGATCACACACAAATGCATAAATTGCGATATGTGCGAACCGGAGTGCCCGAATCAGGCGATTTCGATGGGCAATGAGATCTATGAAATCGACAGCGATCGCTGTACGGAATGTATCGGTCATTACGATAAACCGACCTGTCAGAGTGTCTGCCCGATCGACAATACGATCATCATCAATCCAGCACATAAAGAAACTAACGAAGCGCTGTGGGATAAATTCGTGGTACTGCATCACACCGTATAATTCACGGCGTGATGCACTGAATTAATTTTCGATAATCACGGTTGCACAGGCATAACGGCGTTCATCAGCCAGCGTGACATGCACCGATTTCACGCCCATTTCTGCCGCCATTTCCGCTGCGCGCGCATGGAACACCAGCCCCGGTTTCCCGAGACTGTCATTGACCACTTCAAACTGCTCAAACGCCAGACCGTTGCGGATCCCGGTTCCCAGCGCTTTTGCTGCGGCTTCTTTGACCGCAAAACGCTTGGCCAGAAAGCGAACCGGCTGCTGATGTTGCTGGTAAACAGCCCATTCATTCGCGCACAGAATACGGCGCGCCAGCCGGTCTCCGCTGCGTTCAATCACAGCTTCGATACGGGTAATTTCAACGATATCCGTACCTAAACCTAAAATGCTCATTAACGGCGTGCTTCCCGCATCAGGTTTTTCATTTCGCGCACAGCACCGGACAAACCGTCAATCACAGCCTGACCGATAATCGCGTGGCCGATATTCAGCTCATGCATTTCCGGCAGGGCCGCAATCGGCTGCACGTTATGGTAAGTCAGACCGTGGCCCGCATTAACTTTCAGACCTTTGCCCGCGGCGTACGCTGCACCTTGTTTGATGCGTTCCAGTTCAGCCAGACGCTCAAGATCGGTTTGGGCTTCAGCGTAAGCGCCGGTGTGAATTTCAATATAAGGCGCACCGACGGCAACTGCGGCGTCAATCTGACGCAAATCCGGGTCGATAAACAGGGAAACCAGAATGCCCGCTTCGCTGAGACGGGAAACGGCGACTGTCATTTTGTCGAGCTGACCGGCTACGTCCAGCCCGCCTTCTGTGGTCACTTCTTCGCGTTTTTCCGGCACCAGGCAACAGAAATGCGGCAGAATTTCACAGGCGATCCCGACCATTTCATCGGTCACGGCCATTTCCAGATTCATACGGGTCTGGATAGTCTGGCGCAAAAGACGCACATCACGGTCGGTGATATGGCGGCGATCTTCGCGCAGGTGAACGGTAATGCCGTCCGCCCCCGCCTGCTCGGCGATAAACGCAGCCTGGACCGGATCAGGGTAAGCCGTACCACGCGCATTACGCAGTGTCGCGATGTGATCAATGTTAACGCCCAACAGCAACTCAGCCATAACAGCTCCAGATTTTTGAATGGATTGATTTAAGAATGGAACAAAAACGATTTCCGCAGTTTACACCTTACCGTATGTCAGGGTGTAGAGCGGAGTCTGAATTAACCGGCAGAATTGTCAGAAGATGAGACGGGCTTTTTTACCTGAAACTGGCGGAACAGCTCACGGCTTTTCAGCGGTTTCCCGCCGAGATACGGCTTCAGCGCCATGCGCGTGAAACGTTTGGCGGCGCGCAAAGTGACGACGTCGAATTCACGGCTGGCGAGGGCTTTTAAATCCCTGCCGGTGAAACTGGAATTGTCGATAACCAGGCTGGCGATAAACCCTTTCTCTTCGCGGTAACGGTAAGTCATGGTGTCGCTGACTTCTTCGCCGCTGCCAGCGCAATGCAGAAAATCAACACCGTAGCCCAGATGGTACAAAAGGGATAATTCGAACTGGCGCAGGGCATATTCCGGCGAGCCTGTGGCACCGGCCAGATTTTGCAGACAATTGAGATAATCGAAGAATAAGGCGGAATAGTTCGCTTCCTGCTCGAGTACGCGGGAAACCAGCTCATTGACGTACAGGCCGCTGTAAAGCATCAAACCAGAAAGGGGAAGTGCCAGAGAAACCGGCTCGGCGTTGCGCAGGGTTTTGACTTCTCCCCGCCCGCTCCAGCGAACCAGTAAAGGCGTAAAAGGCTGCAGGCAGCCTTTCAGATTGGACCGGCGGCCACGCGCACCTTTAGCCAGTATGCGTACCCGCCCTTGTCCCTCAGTGAAGAGATCCAGCATCAGGCTGGTTTCACTGTAAGGTCGCCCATGCAAAACAAATGCGCGTTGCCAGCCTTCCATAGGCGCGGACCTTATAAGTCGTCTACATAACCCAGGCTGCGCAATGCACGTTCGTCATCTGCCCAGCCGGATTTGACCTTAACCCACAACTCAAGATGGACTTTCGCTTCGAACATGTTTTCCATATCCTGGCGGGCTTCGATGCCAATCGTCTTGATTTTAGAGCCTTTGTTACCGATAACCATTTTCTTCTGGCCTTCACGTTCAACCAGAATCAGGCCATTGATATCGTAACCACCACGCTCGTTGGTGACGAAACGTTCGATTTCAACGGTGACTGAATACGGCAGCTCTTCGCCCAGGAAACGCATCAGTTTTTCACGGATGATTTCAGAGGCCATAAAGCGTTGTGAACGGTCGGTAATATAATCTTCCGGGAAGTGATGAATCGCTTCCGGCAGACGTTTACGAACCAGAGCGGCGATGGTGTCTACGTTGGTCCCTTTCTCAGCAGAGATAGGCACGATATCGACGAAGTTCATCTGCTCGCTAAGGAACTGCAAATGCGGCAGTAATTTAGATTTGTCGGTGACGTTATCAATCTTGTTGATAGCCAGCAGAACCGGCGATTTCAAATCACGCAGTTTGTTGACGACCATTTCGTCATCGGCAGTCCAGTTTGTGCCTTCAACCACGAAGATCACCAGTTCAACATCACCAATTGAGCTGCTTGCAGCACGGTTCATCAGGCGGTTGATTGCACGTTTTTCTTCGATGTGCAGCCCCGGGGTATCCACGTAAATAGCCTGATATGGCCCTTCGGTATGGATGCCCATGATGCGGTGACGCGTGGTTTGTGGTTTGCGTGAAGTAATGGAGATTTTTTGCCCCAATAATTCATTAAGCAATGTAGATTTGCCGACATTAGGACGGCCTACGATTGCAACAAAACCACAGTAACTTTTTTCTTCGCTCATTCAAGCTCCAGCTGTATCAGCGCTTGTTCCGCTGCCGCCTGCTCGGCTTTTCGGCGACTTGAACCGGTTCCTACAACCGGCTGGTTCAAGCCACTGACCTGGCAGTGGATGGTAAACTCCTGATCGTGCGCTTCACCGCGAACCTGCACAACCAGATAAGAAGGCAACGGCAGATGGCGACCTTGCAAAAACTCCTGTAAACGGGTTTTTGGGTCTTTCTGCTTATCACCGGGACTGATTTCGTCTAAACGACTACGGTACCAATCGAGAATCAGCTTTTCGACGGTCTGGATATCACTGTCCAGGAACACGCCGCCAATGAGTGCCTCCACCGTATCCGCGAGAATTGACTCACGGCGGAAACCACCACTTTTCAATTCGCCCGGCCCTAAACGCAGACATTCGCCGAGATCGAATTCACGTGCCATTTCAGCTAACGTATTTCCGCGTACCAGCGTGGCACGCATACGACTCATATCGCCCTCGTCTACGCGAGGAAAACGATGGTACAAAGCGTTAGCGATTACATAACTAAGAATTGAGTCACCCAGGAACTCTAAACGCTCATTGTGCTTACTGCTGGCGCTGCGGTGAGTCAGTGCCTGCAATAAAAGCTCCTGCTGTTGAAAAGTGTAGCCCAGCTTCCGCTGAAGCCTGTTTATTACGATGGGATTCATGAGTTACCAATAGATCAAGAATGCGTCAAAAACTTCAGCATACGGAACAGGCCTGCTTCGCCCTAAGCCAATCCAAAGCTGTTTCGTTTGCAGTGGCTCCCTCTGTTCTTTTGTGTTTTTGTTCTTTTCAAAGAAAAACTAAAAATCAGGGGGCCAACTTTTATCGCCCGAAAGGATATTCTACAACGGGTGAAAATATAATGCTGCGCTAATATACCCGTCAAAACAGAAGTTGCAGGAGCAATAGCTTCCTGCAACTTGAATTATCGGGCTACTGACGCCAGCAGATTAATGAATTCCACCAATACGGCTTAAACGGACACCGGTCGGCCATTCACCTTCCTGCTTTTTAAAGCTCATCCAGATTGCAGAAGCTCTGCCCACTAAATTCTGCTCTGGCACGAAGCCCCAATAACGGCTGTCAGCGCTGTTATCACGGTTATCGCCCATCATGAAATAATGGCCGGCCGGAACAACCCAGGTTCCCAGAGGCTGACCCGGCTGCTGGTAATACGCACCCAGCTGGTCACGCGCGCCAGGCACGGTCAGAATACGGTGAGTCACATTGCCCAGCGTTTCATTGCGTTGCACCAGACGAACGCCGTCTTGCGGAACGTTGCCGGTCGGCGGAGTCTCAAAGAAACCACTGCTCGCTTCGCCACCAGAAGACTGGCCGAAAGTCTGCACAAAATCACTGGCTGTACCCGTGTCGTAAGTCACCGCAAGCGCAGTATTGCAACTCTGACCATTTTCACAGGCAGGCTGAACGGTCACTTGCTTGCTGAACGGATCATAAGTTACACGGTCGCCCGGCATCCCTACTAAACGTTTAATATAGTCAATGCTCGGATCACGCGGGTATTTAAATACCACCACGTCGCCACGTTTTGGTTCGCCAGTCGGAATAAGCTTGGTCTGAGTGATCGGATCTTTCAGACCATAGGCGTATTTTTCTACCACAATGAAATCGCCAATCAACAGCGTTGGCATCATTGAACCGGACGGGATCTGGAAGGGTTCATAAATAAATGAACGCACCACGAACACGACTAACAATACCGGGAATACAGAAGCACAGGTTTCCACCCAGCCTGGCTGCTTCGCGACCTTGCTCAGCGTGACGTCGTCAACTGCACCGCCAGTTTCGGCCTTAATTTTAGCAATTTTCGCCCGACGTGCAGGTGCCAGCTTGAAACGATCAAGGCACCAGATAATCCCTGATACCAGCGTTGCAATCGCCAGAATCAGGGCAAACATGTTAGCCATGCATACTCCCTACAACTCAATTAAGGATTTATTTGCTGTCTTTGCCTACGTGAAGAATGGCCAGGAACGCTTCCTGCGGTAACTCAACGTTGCCCACTTGTTTCATGCGTTTCTTACCATCTTTCTGTTTCTGCAACAGTTTTTTCTTACGGCTGACGTCACCGCCATAACACTTGGCGAGAACGTTTTTACGTAATTGCTTAACCGTCGAACGGGCAATGATGTGAGCACCAATCGCCGCCTGGATTGCAATGTCGAACTGCTGACGCGGGATTAATTCCTGCATCTTCTCAACCAGCTGGCGTCCACGGAACTGTGAGTTGCCACGGTGAGTGATCAGCGCCAGCGCATCCACACGGTCGCCGTTGATTAGAACATCAACACGCACCATGTCAGAAGTCTGGAAACGTTTGAAATTGTAATCAAGAGACGCATAACCGCGTGAAGTGGACTTCAGACGGTCAAAGAAATCGAGCACGACTTCCGCCATTGGAATTTCGTAAGTCAACGCAACCTGATTGCCGTGATAAACCATGTTGGTCTGCACGCCACGTTTCTCAATACATAACGTGATTACGCTGCCCAGATATTCCTGCGGCATCAGCATGTGACACTCGGCGATAGGCTCGCGTAATTCGAGAATGTTGTTCAGCGCAGGCAATTTAGACGGGCTGTCGACATAAACGGTTTCGTTACCGGTCGTCAGGACTTCATACACTACCGTCGGTGCGGTGGTGATCAGATCCAAATCGTATTCACGTTCCAGACGTTCCTGAATGATTTCCATGTGCAGTAAACCCAGGAAGCCACAGCGGAAGCCGAAGCCCAGCGCGGTAGAACTTTCTGGTTCATAGAACAGGGAGGCATCGTTCAGGCTGAGTTTGCCCAGCGCGTCACGGAAGTTTTCATAATCGTCAGAGCTGACCGGGAACAGGCCAGCATAAACCTGAGGTTTCACTTTCTTAAAACCAGGCAATGCTTTGTCCGCAGGCTGACGCGCTAACGTCAGGGTATCGCCCACCGGCGCGCCCAGTATGTCTTTGATCGCGCAAACCAGCCAGCCTACTTCGCCGCAGTTCAGAATGTCTTTATCAACACGTTTAGGCGTGAAAATACCCAGACGATCGGCGTTATACACCTGTCCGGTACTCATCACTTTAATTTTGTCGCCTTTTCTCATGGTGCCGTTTTTGATACGAACCAGAGAAACCACGCCAAGGTAGTTATCGAACCAGGAGTCGATGATCAGTGCCTGGAGCGGCGCTTCCGGATCACCTTCTGGTGGCGGAACATCACGAACCAGACGTTCCAGCACTTCTGGCACGCCAACCCCGGTTTTCGCCGAGCAACGCACCGCGTCGGTCGCATCAATACCCACGATGTCTTCGATTTCCTGTGCAGCGCGATCGGGATCAGCAGCAGGCAAATCGATTTTGTTCAGAACCGGAACAACTTCCAGATCCATTTCCATCGCGGTGTAACAGTTTGCCAGCGTCTGCGCTTCAACGCCCTGACCGGCATCGACCACCAGCAACGCACCTTCACAGGCGGCCAGAGAACGGGAAACTTCATAAGAGAAGTCAACGTGCCCCGGGGTGTCGATAAAGTTCAGATGGTAAACTTGCCCATCTTTCGCTTTGTAATCGAGGGTAACGCTTTGCGCTTTAATGGTGATGCCGCGTTCACGTTCCAGATCCATTGAATCGAGAACCTGCGCTTCCATTTCACGATCGGACAAGCCACCGCAAATTTGAATAATACGGTCTGACAGCGTCGACTTACCGTGGTCAATGTGGGCAATAATGGAGAAATTTCGTATATGCTTCATTATAAAAGTTTTTCTGCCTTGGTATTTCTGAATCATTCGCCATGAACATACAGCGACGGTTTGTAGGTTGGCTGTCTTTCGCCTAAGTCGCAGCATTCTACATGCCAGCACTGGGAAAACCTAGTCTCGGCACGCCCTAACTCCAGATTATGCGAGCTTTCCCATCAGGAAGAGGCCAACTTTTCATTTATTTTCATTTGTCACCTCTTTGCGCCTGCCAGCAACATCCATTAATCCGGGTTGGGCAAATGCAAAAGCCTCCTGTTTATTTTAGGAAAATACCCATATACAAAAACAGACAGCGCAACTTAATATATTGTTATAAAAAGAAATAACTCTCCCCCAACCTACTTAATTCTTAATTACTGTCTTCTTTAAACAGCTTTTTTATTTTAATTCAATCCGGTCACAAGGTTAGCGATATGATCAATGAAGGGCGGCTGCTCAGTCAGCATGGCTTTGCCAAAGCCAACTCGTGGATCACTCTGGTCCTGTCAGTACTGTTACTGATTGGCGGCGCGGTGCAAATTGCATTCCTGCTGGCTTTCGGACACACCACAGCCGGGCTGCACAGCGTGGTGTTGTCAGCTTTGCTCAGCATTGCGCTGGGGATAGTCCTCATCATGTTAAGACGCTTCATCCGTCCACTTCAAATCTATCAGCTGCATGAAAACGGTATTTTAGTTATAAGCCAGACGGACAAAAAAAATCGTTTTATTCCGTTCGAACGGATTATGGATATATATCGTTTCAGAACCGGTAAATACACACGTCGTATTTTAAACACGATGATATTTCGTGAAGAAAATAGCAAAACCTGGCATCGGATCACGCCAAATATTGCTAATTCCGAACGGTTAATTGAAGTTATTAAAAACGAACAGCTGATGTTTCGTGGTCCGTGGGCGTTAAATACATTGGCTCAGGGTGGCGATATTCTTTTTACCCGGCTGCTTAATGCCCGCTGCGGATTGAAACGGTTTATCAGCTCTAACCTTCTGGCAACGCACGAAAAACGAATCAGGCTGAGCGCACTGATGCTGACCACGGATGAAGGGAAGACGGTGCCGGTTGAAGACATTCAGTTTATCAGCGGTGGCAGCAACAGCCCGCTGATCCGATTGCTGGATAAACATGGCAGGATCCTGTTTTCCGTGCCCTATACCTCGCTCTCAAGCGCAGATCTTTTCATAGCGCTGATTGAGCATATGATTCAGAACCGGATACCTGTCAGAAACTAAAAATGCCACTGAATCAATAGAAAGAGTGGCATTTATACGCATCACGAATGGAGCGATTTTAAGAAGGCAACTCGCTGTCAGTAGAGTAGCGGAATGCATTCGGTGGTAACCCGACCTGCAAGACCACCGGCTGATAACCGGCTTTGCCATCGACTTTTGCTGCCAGCGCTTTTGCAATCAGGAAGCCTAATCCCCCGCCGAGCACAGCACCAATCACCGCGTACATATCTTCCTTCAGCAAGGCCTGTAGCAATCCCCCGCCGGCAATCACACCAAACAATGGCGTCATATAGACCAAAAATGCCGAACGCAAAAGGCTTCCCTCAGGGATCCCCAGTTCGACTTTCTGGCCCGGTTCCAGAGGTTCATTGATGCTGACCTGAAGATTATGCTCTGTTTGTGGCCCTAACTCGTTCAATACGCGGGCACCACATCCTGAGCGTGAATGGCAGCTACTGCAACCCGCCTGCGTTTCACAACGCAGCGTTGCAATACCATTTTGCCACGAGATAACTGTGGCCCATTCTTTCATCATGTGATCACCCGTTTTTTTAGCCAAAAGTCATTTTGCGGAGAAGACGATACTGTCAGCAATACGTTTGGCGGTTGAAGGTGGCAATTCTCCGACAACGGTAATTTCATTGCCGTTGCGAATTTCTGTCTGCACCGTTCTGCGCCCCTGCCTGATTAACTGTTCAGAGGGCCCGCTGGTCGTAGAGCTGATATTGACGGAGAAACTGAATAATCCATCAGTATACAGACGTGATTCTATCGTGACGGGCATATTTGGCAAGTTTCTGCGACTGCTTGCTACTTCCGTGACGCCAGCCGGAAGCCATTTCACCTGCCAGCTAAATTTCGCCTGCTCGGAAGCAGGTAAAGAAAGGACTGGTGGTAAACTGGCTTTTTCCAAATCAGCCAGCATGCCAATAGCTTGTTTTCCATCATCAAAACTGATGACACGGAACTGCTCCAGTGTTTCACCGTCTCTGTCTAACAGATCAACCCGCATAGGCAATTTCGTCTGCTCATCCACCCAGATGACATAGCTGAAACGCGTACCATCACGCGAAACAACGCGGATCACCTGACTCAGGCGGTCGGCAGCACGGGCGCGTCCTACGGCAATAAAGTCGTAGTATTTTGAAAGCAGGGAGAAATCACTGAAAACGATGGAAGGAAGGGAATCAACGATATGATCGCCATCCAGAGTGAAAGGCTGTAACCCGGTCTCAAAGTAGCTGATGTCTTTTCCACGCTGGACAATTTCACGGCGCGGCCCATCCATCAGAACCAGTTGAGCGAGTAAGACTTCCTTCGAGACAGCATGACGATAGCGAAAGGAGTCAATCCCCTGCTTCGTGATGTTGATAAAACCCATTTCATAATTCAGCGACTGGCTGGCTTTACCCATTTCTTGTAATAACGCCTCGGAAGTCGGTTCTGCCGAGGCGATACTTGAAGAAAGCAGGCTGCCCGTCGCTAAACAAACGGCAAACCAAAATTGCTTCATTACTGCGTTTGCGTTCCTAAAGACTGAGTTCCTGGGACCTGAACAGCAGCTTGCTGCGGGGTGATCGGTTCGAGCTGAAGCTGCTCAGAGTGCAAGCGGCGCTGCAATTCGTAATCCTGCAACATAGCATTGATGCGTTTACGTTGCTCCTGCACATTTTGTTGCCCGCTGGTGGTATTGCCTTCATTTGGCACGCCGAAGCTCACCGGAGAAGCTTTACCCATCATAGGCAACGTATTGAACGCAGGAGTTTCCGGAGAAGCACCCGTTGCGTCAGGCTGATTGTAGTGCTGCACACCCACAATCACGGCCAGAGACACACACGCGGCCACACCAATCTGGGTCAGCTGGCTCGCCCAAGGACGAACTTTGTGCCAGAAAGGCATTTTCTGCCAGGTATGAGGCTGAGGCTGCGATTCTGTAGCGGAACCCGGCACCAGTTTAACCGGCTCGTTTGCCAGCGCTGCGGCCACACGGTCTGCGATATCCAGATGCACCACATTCCCAATATCACCGCGTAAGGTATCGCGGATCAAATGATAACTCTGCCAGCTTTGCTGAAGCTTATTATCCGTTGATAAAGAACTTAGCAGTTCTGAATCAATCGCTTCACCATCCATCAGAGCGGAAAGCTTTTCTTTCTGCATGCCTAAGTACCCTTCCTGTGTCCGTCATCTCTAACGCTGGATGAGCGGTTGAACTTTGTTATCAATTGCTTCCCGGGCACGGAATATACGGGATCTGACCGTACCCACCGGACAATCCATGATGGCGGCTATTTCTTCATAGCTCAACCCATCCAACTCCCTCAAGGTAATCGCCATGCGAAGATCTTCAGGAAGTGCTTCAATAGTACGGAAAACTATCTGCCGTAACTCTTCAGACAACATCAAGTTCTCAGGGTTCGAAATTTCTTTCAGGGCACCGCCACTTTCGAAATTTTCGGCTTCATTTGCGTCGACGTCACTTGAAGGCGGACGTCGTCCCTGAGCGACCAGATAATTTTTCGCTGTGTTGACTGCAATACGGTACAGCCAGGTATAAAAAGCACTGTCGCCGCGGAAAGATTCCAGCGCGCGATACGCTTTAATAAAAGATTCCTGAACCACATCAGGCACATCGCCCTGTGGCACATAGCGGGATACAAGGCTCGCTACCTTATGCTGGTAACGAATAACCAGTAAATTGAACGATTTTTGATCACCCTTCTGGACCCGCTCAACCAGAACTTGATCGGCTAACTGCTCGCTCATCCGAGGTAAAATCTCCCCAAAACCATCTCCGCGCTTAAAGTCGTACTGCCAGCTTTCATCATTATATTCCTGAGCAAGTACTGCTTGGAGTTCACATGAAACATAAAGTTCCACATCGCCATTGTTTTTTCTATTGAAGTCTCATGCCCGTGGCTTTTTCACGGAGGTTTAGGCTAACATGAATTTCCCTCTTCTTCTGCAAACATCATACGTTATGCAACCTTCATCTGAATTTGTTAGCGATGTATTGATTATCGGAAGTGGCGCTGCGGGCCTTTCTCTGGCTTTGCGACTTGCAGACCACTGTCACGTCACTGTTCTCAGTAAGGGCCCGCTCAACGAAGGCTCAACGTTTTACGCACAGGGCGGGATCGCCGCCGTTTTCGACGAAGCAGACAGCATTGCCTCACACGTAGATGACACATTAATTGCCGGCGCAGGCTTATGTGATAAAGAAGCCGTTGAATTTATCGCCAGCAACGCACGTCATTGTGTCCAGTGGTTGATCGACCAGGGCGTACTGTTTGATACCGAAACCAGCGAGAGCTCAGAAGAGCGATATCATCTGACTCGCGAAGGCGGTCACAGCCACCGCAGGATCCTGCATGCTGCTGATGCTACAGGTAAAGAAGTAGAGACTACGCTGGTTGGGAAAGCAAGGGCGCACGCCAATATTTGCGTTAAAGAACGCTATAATGCCGTTGATTTAATTACCTCAAGCAAGCTGGGTTTGCCCGGTACGCAGCGCGTGGTGGGTGCCTATGTCTGGAACCGCGACAAAGAGCACGTCGAAACTCTGCGCGCTAAAGCCGTTGTACTGGCCACCGGTGGTGCGGCGAAAGTCTACCAATACACCACGAATCCGGACATTTCGTCCGGCGATGGCGTCGCGATGGCCTGGCGCGCAGGATGCCGCGTTGCCAATCTGGAATTCAACCAGTTCCATCCGACTTGTCTTTATCATCCTCAGGCGCGCAATTTTCTGCTCACTGAAGCCCTGCGCGGCGAAGGCGCATTGCTTAAACGTCCTGACGGCACGCGATTTATGCCCGATTTCGATGCACGTGGCGAACTCGCACCACGTGATGTGGTGGCGCGGGCAATCGACCATGAAATGAAACGTCTTGGCGCGGATTGTATGTATCTGGATATCAGCCACCGTCCGCCGGAATTCATTAAGCATCACTTCCCGATGATCGACGAAAAGCTGCAATCACTCGGCATTGATCTGACGAAAGAGGCGATTCCGATTGTTCCGGCCGCACATTATACCTGCGGTGGCGTGATGGTTGATCAGCACGGGCGTACCGATCTCGACGGTTTGTATGCGATCGGCGAAGTGAGTTATACCGGATTACACGGCGCTAACCGGCTGGCGTCCAATTCGCTGCTGGAATGCGTTGTTTACGGCTGGTCGGCGGCGGAAGACATCATCAAGCGTTTACCGCATGCCAAACTGGCAAAAAACATTCCGCAATGGGATGAAAGCCGTGTCGACAATTCGGATGAGCAGGTGGTGATTCAGCATAACTGGCATGAACTGCGGCTGTTTATGTGGGATTACGTCGGGATTGTTCGGACTACAAAACGTCTGGAGCGCGCATTGCGGCGCATCATGACTCTGCAACAGGAAATTGACGAATACTATGCCAACTTCCGTATTTCCAATAACTTACTCGAATTACGCAATCTGGTGTTAGTAGCAGAGCTTATAGTGCGCAGCGCACTGGAACGTAAAGAAAGCCGCGGGCTGCACTTCACGCTGGATTATCCGGAATTAAAGGAAAATCCTCAACCGACAATCTTGCAGCCTTAGACGCTAAAAAGTGCGAAGGAACGCACTTTTAAAGACGCAAAATCCATCAGTAGTTCAGATAAAAATCAGCAATCAGTGCACAAAACGCTTCGCTGTAAATACCTTCTGATTTCCGCAAATCCAGTTCCATTTCTTCTTTCTCAACGGGCTGTTTCGATAACGTCAGCAACAAGCGATTAAGGGGTTTTCCCGGGCGATCACGCACGGCCATCCGCCATGCGGTGAACCAGCCTTGATGATTAGCCAGCGTTTCAAATGCCAGACCAATGTCATAAGGCAGAACAACGCTGAATAACCCTTGCGGCGTAATCAACTTTCCGGCGCATTCAAGCAACGCGGCGTGGGTAAGAGTTTCGGTATAACGGGCCGCATTTCGCGCTTCATCCCGACAGTCTACCGCCGATTCGAAATAAGGCGGATTGCTGACAATCAGATCATACTCAGCCGGGTGCTGCCGTGCGTAATCATTAATATCCTGCGCGAAGACAGACAACCGTTGCGCCCAGACAGATTCGCGAAAATTCTCCGCAGCCTGTTCAGCGGCGGCAGGTTCGAGTTCAACGGCATCAATAGTGGTTTGAGGGTCACTGCGCTGAGCCAGCATTATGGCAATAAGGCCGCTGCCGCAGCCGATATCCAGAATGCGTTTAGCCCCGCTGACGGGCGCCGTCGCGCCAAGCAGAACGCCATCGGTACCAACTTTCATCGCACAGCGGTCGTGTGCGACGAAAAACTGTTTAAAGGTAAACCCGTTGCGCCGCAAAGGCCGGGCCGAACTGACTTCTTTTGCCACTCATTTCACCGTAATTACGCCGGCCATCAGGCCTCTGAACGAAAACTGTCGTAGCATAGGGTAAAGAGATGTGGAGGAAAAGGCACACAAACCGCTTAAATAGGTGAAGATCGCGTCTAACACGTCTATAATCGGCGCCCCAAGTAGAGGTAGACCATGACTGTAACCACTTTTTCCGAACTCGAACTCGATGAACGCCTGATTGACGCCTTAGGCGACAAAGGCTATAGCCGCCCTACTGTCATACAGGCAGAGGCAATTCCGCCAGCAATGGACGGACGCGATGTGTTGGGTTCGGCTCCTACCGGCACCGGCAAAACCGCGGCATTCCTGTTGCCGGCCTTGCAGCATTTGCTGGATTTCCCGCGTAAGAAATCTGGTCCGCCCCGTATTCTGATCCTCACGCCAACTCGTGAACTGGCTATGCAGGTTGCTGAACAGGCCCGTGAGCTGGCGAAACATACCGATCTGGATATCGCGACGATCACCGGCGGTGTGGCATATATGAACCACGCCGAAGTGTTCAGCGAAAACCAGGATATCGTCGTTGCGACGACCGGCCGTTTGCTGCAATACATCAAAGAAGAAAACTTTGACTGCCGCGCAATTGAAACGCTGATCCTCGACGAAGCAGACCGCATGCTGGACATGGGTTTTGCTCAGGATATCGAAACGATTTCTGCCGAAGCACGCTGGCGTAAACAGACGTTGCTGTTCTCCGCAACGCTGGAAGGGGAAGCCATCCGTGAATTCGCAGAACGCATTTTGACTGAGCCGGTTGAAATCGAAGCCGACCCGTCACGCCGCGAGCGTAAAAAAATTCTGCAATGGTACTACCGCGCAGACGATCTGGCGCACAAAACCCAGATGCTGATCCATTTGCTGAAACAGGAAGATGTCACTAAATCGGTAATCTTCGTGCGTAAGCGTGAGCGTGTGCATGAGCTGGTGGCCTGGTTACGCGAAGCAGGGATCAACTCCTGTTATCTCGAAGGCGAAATGGTTCAGGTGAAGCGTACTGAAGCGGTAAAACGCATGGTTGAAGACCGCGTCAACGTGCTGGTAGCGACTGACATCGCCGCCCGTGGCCTGGACATCAACGACATCAGTCACGTGTTTAACTTCGACCTGCCTTTGACGGCGGATATTTATCTACACCGTATCGGCCGTACCGGCCGTGCAGGCCGTAAAGGCACAGCCATTTCATTCGTGGAAGCGCATGACCACCTGCTGCTGGGCAAAATCGGTCGCTACCTGAATGAGCCGCTGAAAGCACGCGTGCTCGACGGGTTCCGTGCGAAAACGAAAGCACCGAGCGAGAAAGTCACCGGCAAGCCATCGAAGAAAGTGCTGGCGAAACGCAAAGAGAAGCAGAAAGAAGCGCAGGAAAAATCGAAGGTGAAAGTTAAAGTTCGCCATCGTGACAGTAAAAACGTCGGCAAACGTCGCGTTAAACCTGATGCTGCGAAAGACACGTCAAAATAGGCCATCTACGGACTTATTCATGACGAAAAAAAACCGCCTTAACTGAACAGGCGGTTTTTTATTGTCTGAAATTTACGTAATCTGCTGAGATTACAGGCTTTCAGTGAAAGTACGGGTAATGACATCGCGCTGCTGTTCAGCAGTCAGCGAGTTAAAACGCACCGCATAGCCAGAAACACGAATGGTCAGCTGCGGGTATTTTTCCGGATGTTTAACAGCATCTTCCAGCGTTTCGCGACGCAGAACGTTAACGTTCAGGTGCTGACCGCCTTCCACACGTACAGTCGGTTGAATTTCCATTGGAACTTCACGGTATTCAAACTGGCCCAGTTCGCTGACAGCAACGATCTGGTCTTCCGCATAACCCGCTTTTGCACAAACACAGCGAGCTTCCGATTTTTCATCATCCAGCAGCCAGAAAGAGTTTTTCAGCGCTTCGTTATTGGTTTTGGTGATTTGGATCCCGGTGATCATATGTTGCCTCCATAATTGGCTACGATACTGTGAATTGATTGGTGTAGGGTTGATCAACAACCCATTGTCCTGCTGTCAGATATAACAGCAGAACACCCCGCATTCTTTGATTAATATCAACCTTTCCGGTGTGGTTATTCCTGCACCTCAGCATATTTATGTTTTATATCAATTTTTCCAAGTGGCGGACTTAAATTATTTTTGTAAATTATCAATAATTTTTGCGTAAAAGCGTTAAGCCGCAGATAAACATCAGCAAAAGCTCAGGCGGGTTTAACTCGGAAGAATGAGCAGGTAAGCTACGCGCAGAGAAAAATCACCTTGAAAAGGAGAGCGTCAATGTCCACCACTCTCACCTGGCATGACGTCATCGGTCAGGAAAAAGAACAGCCTTACTTTGTTGATACATTGAAGTTTGTTGCCGCTGAACGCGCGGCGGGAAAAACGATTTATCCGCCTCAGCAGGATGTTTTTAATGCCTTTCGATCCGCTGAACTTGCCGATGTGAAAGTCGTTATTCTGGGGCAGGATCCGTATCACGGCCCGAATCAGGCTCACGGACTGTCCTTTTCAGTTCGTCCTGGTATCCCTGCGCCGCCGTCACTGGTGAATATGTATAAAGAGCTGGCAACGGATATCCCCGGTTTCGAGCGACCTCATCATGGTTATTTACAGAGCTGGGCCGACCAGGGCGTACTTCTGCTCAATACGGTGTTAACCGTAGAAGGCGGGCAGGCACATTCCCACGCCAAACTGGGTTGGGAAACCTTTACCGATCGGGTGATCGCAGCCTTGAATGAAAACCGTGAAGGAATTGTGTTCTTGCTGTGGGGATCTCATGCCCAGAAAAAAGGCAATATCATTGACCGCAACCGCCATCACGTACTGAAAGCGCCGCACCCTTCCCCGCTTTCTGCGCATCGCGGTTTTCTGGGCTGTAAGCATTTTTCTCAGGCCAATGAATTACTCAAGCAACAAGGCCTGGCACCCATTGACTGGATGCCTGTTTTACCAGCCACGGAATAGCATAAAAAAAGAGGCACCCGCGAAGGTGCCTCTCATTTTTACAGTCGTTCTGAAACAGAATCAGGCTTTGGCTTTAGAAACCGCAACCATCGCCGGGCGTAACAGACGGCCATTCAGCATGTAGCCCTTCTGCATCACCATCATGACGTGATTAGGTTCCAGTTCGTCGGATTCCATCATCGTCATGGCCTGATGCTGCTCAGGGTTGAATGGAACGTGGATGTCGCTTACCACTTCCATACCGAACTTGCGTACAGCGTCCAGCAGAGATTTCAGGGTCAGTTCGACGCCTTCAATCAACCCTGCCAGTTCTGAATTCGATTTATCAGCCAGATCCAGAGCACGCTCCAGGTTATCGATGACCGGCAGCAATTCGCCAGAGAATTTCTCAAGGGCAAATTTGTGCGCTTTCTCGATATCCAGTTCGGTACGACGACGGATGTTTTCCACTTCCGCTTTCGCACGCAGCAGGCTGTCACGCTCACGCTGCTGAACTTCTTTCAGCTGTGCTTCCAATTCAGCAATGCGTTCATCGCGAGGGTCAACGACATCTGCCGCCTGAGTTTCCGCTTCCGCATGCAGCTCTTGTTCCTGATTCAGTTCTTCAGAGACTTGCTCGTCAGGTGTCTTATGTTCTTTACTACTCATGAATCTCTCCGCGTTTTAGCATTAATCTTGCTAGTTGGCTTATTATGGGGATCAAAACCGGGGTTTCAAGGTTTGGTTTTGAATGAAACCGGTCATAATGCAGGTGTCATCACACCCTGCTGAGGATAACCACAGCGATGAATAAAAAATTTGAGTGCATTGGGATCGTCGGACACCCACGCCATCCTTCGGCACTTGCCACCCATGAAATGCTCTATCACTGGTTAATTTCAAAAGGTTATCAGGTCGTCGTTGAACGGCAAGTGGCACAGGATTTAGCCCTGGAAGGCGCTCAAACCGGCAGCCTGGCGGAAATAGGCAAACTGGCCGATCTTGCCGTTGTAGTTGGCGGTGACGGTAATATGCTGGGCGCCGCGCGCGTCCTGGCACGCTATGACATCAAAGTCATCGGCATTAACCGCGGTAATCTCGGTTTTCTGACCGATCTCGATCCTGATAACGCCCTTCAGCAACTCGATGATGTTTTGCAGGGCGAATACATCAGCGAGCAACGTTTCCTGCTGGAAGCGATGGTGCGCTGTAAAGACCAGCAATGCCGCGTCAGCACCGCCATCAATGAAGTCGTTCTGCATCCGGGGAAAGTGGCGCATATGATTGAGTTTGAAGTCTATATTGACGACAAATTCGCATTTTCCCAGCGTTCAGATGGCCTGATCATCTCCACGCCGACCGGCTCAACGGCGTACTCACTTTCCGGCGGCGGGCCGATTCTGACGCCAACGCTTGAAGCCATCGCGCTGGTGCCAATGTTCCCGCACACGCTTTCGGCACGCCCGCTGGTCATCAATAGCAGCAGCACCATTTGTCTGCGTTTTTCACATATGAGCAATGATCTGGAAATCAGCTGTGACAGCCAGATCGCCCTGCCCATCCAGTCGGGTGAAGAAGTGGTGATCCGCCGCAGTGAATTCCATCTGAACTTAATCCACCCGAAGGATTACAGTTATTTCAATACATTAAGCACAAAACTCGGATGGTCGAAAAAACTCTTCTGATTTGATAAAAATAATTCGCCAGCCCCTTTACTGTATATAAAACCAGTTTATACTGTATGTAATTACAGGTCTGTTGTTATGTACAGGAAGGTGATCATGCTGGCGCAATTAACTATCAGTAACTTTGCCATTGTCCGTGAATTAGAAATCGATTTTCATGCAGGGATGACAGCAATCACCGGCGAAACCGGTGCAGGTAAATCCATTGCTATTGACGCACTGGGCCTTTGCCTGGGCAACCGCGCCGATGGCAGCATGGTTCGCCTTGGCGCAAGCCGTGCAGATATCTGCGCGCGTTTCACCCTTGCCGATACACCTTCCGCAAAACACTGGCTGGCCGATAATCAGCTGGATGAAGGGCATGATTGCCTGTTGCGTCGGACGATCAGCAGCGATGGCCGCTCACGTGGCTTTATCAACGGAACGCCTGTGCCGTTATCCCAACTACGCGAACTGGGCCAGCATCTTATTCAGATTCACGGCCAGCACGCCCATCAGCTTCTGCTCAAACCTGAGCATCAAAAAGACCTGCTCGATGCGTATTCAGACCAGCCTTTGTTGCTGGCAGAAATGCGCACCGCTTACCAGAACTGGCACCAAAGCTGCCGCCAGCTGGCGCAATATCAGCAGCAGATGAATGAGCGTGAATCACGCCGTCAGCTCCTGCAATACCAGTTAAAGGAGCTCAATGAGTTTTCCCCTCAGCCGGGTGAATACGAGCAAATTGACGAAGAATACAAGCGTCTGGCCAACAGCGGACAACTGCTGTCTCTCAGCCAGAGTGCTCTGTATTTGCTGGCCGATGGTGAAGAACAGAATATTGTCAGCATGCTCTACACAGCCCGTAATCAGTTAACTGAACTGGCTGAACTCGACAGCAAAATGAACGAACTGATCATTATGCTGGATGAGGCCTCAATTCAGATTAGCGAAGCCAGCGACGAACTGCGTCATTACAGCGAACGTCTGGATATGGATCCAAACCGATTGTACGAGCTGGAACAGCGCTTATCCCGGCAAATGAATCTGGCGCGTAAACATCATGTCAGCGCAGAAGAATTACCGGAACTTCATCGCCAGTTACTTGAAGAACAAAAGGCACTGGATGAGCAGGAAACGAATCAGGCCGAATTGAGCGAAGCCGTGCAGGTGCATTACCAACAGGCAGTGACCATAGCAAAACAATTACATGACAAACGTCAGTATTTCGCCGATGAACTCACACACCTGATTACCCAAAGCATGCAGGCGCTATCCATGCCGCACGGTAAATTTAAAATTCAGGTTCAGTTCGAGCCTGAGCATCTCAGCATCGAAGGCGCGGATCGCCTGGAATTCCAGGTTACGACTAACCCGGGCCAACCTCTTCAGGCGCTGGCTAAAGTGGCATCTGGCGGTGAGCTGTCGCGTATCGCGCTGGCAATTCAGGTCATTACGGCACAAAAAATGGAAACTCCGGCGCTGATCTTTGATGAAGTGGACGTCGGTATCAGCGGACCAACTGCCGCTATTGTCGGCCGCCTGTTGCGCCAATTGGGTGAATCGACACAAGTAATGTGCGTAACACACTTACCTCAGGTTGCAGGATGTGGTCATCAGCATTATTTTGTCAGCAAGGAAACCGACGGCGAAGTGACAGAAACTCAAATGAATCGTCTTGATAAGAAGGCGCGTTTGCAGGAACTGGCACGCTTGCTGGGCGGAAGTGAAGTCACCCGAAACACGTTAGCCAATGCAAAAGAGTTACTCGCAGCGTAAAAAGCTCAACTTTTTTACATTTAAGCGGTCATAGAGGTGCCCCGCAAAGGTTTCAAACTGATGAAAGGTCTATTATCATCGGCATCTTATGCCCTAAAGGAATGTAATGACTATGCGCTGTAAAACGCTAACTGCCGCCGCTGTAGCTCTTCTAATGCTTACTGCGGGCTGTTCCACTCTGGAAAAGGTGGTTTATCGGCCTGACATCAATCAGGGGAACTACTTGTCTCCTGCTGATGTACAAAAAATTCATACCGGCATGACTAAGCAACAGGTTGCTTATGTTCTTGGCACGCCGATGTTGCACGACCCGTTTGGCAGTGATGTTTGGTATTACGTGTTCCGTCAGGAGCCAGGTCATGAAGGTATAACTCAGCAAACATTAACGCTGACCTTCAACCAGGGTGGCGAGCTGACCAACATCGATAACAAACCGAAGTTGAGCGATCAGCAATAAATCGCCCGGGTGTGATGGTCGTTGGTAACTACCAAAAATCATCTTTCAGGGTAAAAAAATAAGGCGCCTCAGGCGCCTTATTTTTTAGAACGTTCGGCTCGAATGCGCCGGAGCTCTTTCGGATCCGCAATCAGCGGCCGGTAAATTTCGATCCGATCACCGTCGCTCACCGTATCCACCAATTTTACGGGCCGGCTGTAAATCCCCAGCTTGTTCCTCTTTAAATCAATGTCCTGACGCAGTTCAAGCAAGCCAGAAGCAATAACAGCCTGTTCAACATTGCTGCCTTCTTCCAGTTTGACGGTTCGCAGGTACTGACGTTCTGGCAACGCGTAGACCACTTCAACGCGGATCTCAGACACTGTAAACCTCTTTTGCACGCAAAGTGAAAGCCTGAACCATGCTTCCTGCCAGCTCTTTGAAGATTTTACCGAACGCAAGCTCAATCAGCTTATTCGTGAACTCGAAATCCAGACTGAGCTGAACTTTGCAGGCTTCAGGGCTCAGTTCAATGAAATCCCACCCGCCGGTTAGTTTCCGGAAAGGGCCATCAACCAGTTGCATATCAATGCGTTTATTGCTTATAAGCGTATTTTTTGTGGTAAACGTTTTACTGATGCCTGCTTTAGAAACATCGACAGCGGCCGTCATAGACGTGCCACTGTTTTCTAAAATCCGACTGCCGGTACAACCGGGCAGAAATTGCGGGTAAGCATCGACATCATTTACTAGGGTGTACATCTGTTCCACGCTGAACGGCACAAGCGCAGAACGACTTATCTGTGGCATATCATTTTCCAGGAGTCATAAAACGTACAGATAATACCATTTATCTGCGCGGTAATAAAAACTACGAAGCACAGCGCGCTACAAACAGGAAAAACATCTGACTCTGACCGCGTGGGGATTTCATTCGGCATCGCTTACAGTATAATAAGTGTCACTATGACAAAGAAAAAAGCACATAAACCCGGTTCCGCGACTATCGCGATGAACAAACGCGCTCGCCATGAATACTTCATCGAAGATGAGATCGAGGCGGGGCTTGCTTTGCAGGGATGGGAAGTCAAATCGATGCGTGCTGGTAAAGCAAACATCACTGACAGCTATGTCACATTCCGCGACGGTGAAGCCTTTTTATTCGGCGCAACCATTCAACCTCTCAACGTGGCGTCAAGTCATGTGGTTTGTGATCCGACCCGCACAAGAAAATTACTGCTGAACAAACGTGAGTTAGAGACGCTGTTCGGTAAAGTGACACGCGATGGTTACACCGTCGTCGCGCTTTCCATGTACTGGAAAAATGCCTGGTCAAAAGTGAAAATCGGCCTGGCAAAAGGTAAGAAAGAGCACGACAAGCGCGATGATATTAAAGATCGTGAGTGGAAAGTAGACAAAGCACGTATCATGAAGAACTCAAACCGCTAAGTCTCTGGCTTAGCTTGCAGTTTTTCTGGTATACTGCGAAATAGTACTTGGGGCTGATTCTGGATTCGACGGGATTTGCGAAGCCCAAGGAGCATGCCGAGGGGCGGTTGGCCTCGTAAAAAGCCGCAAAAAAATAGTCGCAAACGACGAAAACTACGCCCTAGCAGCTTAATACCCTGCTTAGAGCCCTCTCTCCCTAGCCTCCGCTCTTAGGACGGGGATCAAGAGAGGTCAAACCCAAAAGAGATCGCGTGGACACCTTGCCTGGGGTGAAAGCGTTAAACCCAATCAGGATAGTTTGTTAGTGGCGTGTCCATCCGCAGCTAACCGGCGAATGTAAAGATTGGACTAAGCATGTAGTGCCGACGGTGTAGTAATTTCGGACGGGGGTTCAAATCCCCCCAGCTCCACCAAACAAGGTTTCGGTTATTACCAGATAAGGCCGTTACCGCAAAGAAAGCCGCAGCCCGCAAGGGTTTGCGGCTTTTTTATTGCCCGTTATCTGCTGGCAGACCCTGTATACAACCGGCTACTTTAGATATACGTTTAGTTATACGGCCACCATATAACTACAGAGCGTATAACTAAAATGGCTCGAACCACTACACCACTCACCAACACAGAGATCAAAGCCGCCAAGGGCAAAGATAAAGAGCACACGTTGCAAGACGGCGGCGGCCTTTACCTTTTGGTGAAACCCAGCGGCGCGAAGATATGGCGCTTCAACTACTACCGGCCGCATAGCAAAATCCGTGCGCTGATAAGTTTTGGCTCCTACCCTTCAATCTCTCTGGCCGATGCACGCCAGCGACGTGATAACGCAAAATCCTTACTTGCCAAGAATATTGATCCGCAAAATCATCAGCGTGAACTTACCGAAGCTGAAACAGCGATCTCCACACATACTTTCGAGAAAGTTGCCGAAGCATGGATGCAGATTAAAAAATCTGAAATCTCTGCGGAATACGCGAAAGACGTATGGCGCTCAATCGAAAAAGATTTGTTACCCGCGTTAGGCAATCTACCCGTCAGTACAATCAGAGCGAAAACAGTGATCAGCGCCCTTGAACCCGTCTCTGCACGTGGCGCACTGGAAACCGTAAGGCGACTCAGCCAGCGCGTTAATGAAATCATGATCTATGCAGTTAACTCAGGTTTGCTTGACGCCAACCCAGCATCAGGCATTGGGCGAGCCTTCAAAAAACCAACCAAAGAGCATATGCCAACAATTCGCCCTGAGAAGCTGCCAGCTTTCTTAAAGGCGGTTTCATTAGCAAACATCGACCTCACCACCCGCTTGGTGATCAAATGGCAACTTCTGACCTTAGTCCGCCCCGCAGAAGCTGCGGAAACCGCATGGGAAGATATCGATCTCGAAAATAAAGAATGGCGTATCCCTTCGCACAAAATGAAAGGCAACCAGAAACGCAAAGCCAGTGGTTATATTCACGTCATCCCGCTATCTGAGCCTGCGCTGGATATCCTGCAAACGCTTTCCCCACTCAGCCAGCACCGTGAACATGTTTTCCCATCGATTAAAAATCCTAAGCTACCGATGAACAGCCAGACAGCTAACGCAGCGATAAAGCGTATGGGATATCAAAATATGCTGGTTGCTCATGGCATGCGTTCAATTGCGTCTACAGCGATGAATGAAAATGGATTTAACCCCGATGCTATAGAAGCTGCACTTTCTCACGTCGATAAGGATGAAGTACGCCGCGCTTATAACCGCAGCACTTATTTGGAACAGCGTCGGATACTTATGGGCTGGTGGGGGGAATTTGTCGAAGCTGCCTCACAGGGTAGAACTCTGGTGCCTGAAACTTCTCGAGGTTTGAGACTGATAAACGAGTAACCAATTTGCTAACCCGTTGTTCTCTTCTATTATCTTTAAGTATCTGTATTCGATGGTAAATGATATTTAATTTAATGGCTGAGAGGTGAACATGGATCTGCTGAAAGAACATCAGTCGCAAATGATGAAATTCGTCACATTTAAAGAATCCGTTGCTCTTCTCGCCACAAAATATCCTGAAGCCACCAATAGCCAGTTAGCGGAAATCTTGCTGAGAAAAATGCTCAGAGAGGAGCGCCCTCTTTTGGAGGTCTATTTCTTATCGGCGACTAATGAAATGGTCATTTCTAGCCCTGATGCTAATGCTCATAACAACGCGACCAGCGCTAACATTATCGAGAATATGTATGAGTGCATTATCAACGGCTCGGCATACTCTTCAGAATTCAGTAAGCATGTTTATTATGAAATGGCTGGTCGTCGTGTATCAGTCGAAAATTACGGCTTTAAACGCGAGGCTCTGCAAAAATTCTTTCACGATATCGGACAAGACATCGATGTTTATAAGCCAGCGCGACCGACAGCGTCTGCTGATGCGTTGCCATTTTGGAATACTCATGAAAAAGGCATGGAGACAGCGCTAAAATTTGTCGCAGGGTTGTCTATCGCACTGGGGAAATCGGGTTCCAAATACCGACGAGGTGAGAAACTTAATCATTCTGCGATAGCCAAAGCTGCTCAAGATGCTTTGATAGACTTTAACCCTGAGGTAGAAATCGTTACCGAAAGGCAGCTAACAAACTTAATTAATGAGGCACTTAAAAAATATTCACCGCTGCTCAAAGAGTCCTGATTCGGACTTTATTCTGACTTCAAACTCCATTTCCAAATCGTAAAAACCCCCTTCCAACAATCTTTCGCCTAGTTCCAATAACGCTTTTCACATCCTGTTTAACTATCTGCACAAACCGGAATACGCCGGTTATTGGAGATAGCTGTCATGACACTTTCAACCCGTAAAATCTTACTCAAGAAAGAAGTAAAAGCCTTCATCCGCATTAATTCCGACAGCGCGTTTCAGGAATTAATTAATGCCGGTGAGTTCCCGAAAGGTTTCAGGCTTGGTCTGCGTTTACTGGGCTGGTTTGAAGATGAAGTCGAAGAATGGTTGATAAACCGTGTCGCAGAACGGGACGCGAATCATGACTAACACCATTAATATGGTCGACAAAACGCGCGCGCACGCGAGTAAACACCGCGTACAGGTGTGGAATGCACCTCGCAAAACCCTTTCACCTTACTTGGTTAAATACTTCAGATTGGAGTATAGTCGCGCCGCTGCGGCAAAATCCGCAGCCGGGTTTCGCACCCCGTTAACCTTCAAGGCGGCACTGCGCGTATTCAAATTGCGCTCATGTGCCGCAGTCTTTGCACACCCATTGCAAATGTGGCGGCTATGCTACATCTGTAATGTTTCAATGGTGGCTCAGATGGGGCAGCCTTCGGGCTGGCCGGTTTCCTTGAAGGCCGGTAGTGCGAACCTCGTCTGGGCTACCACCCAAGAGCTTCGCACCTCTCGTGGTAGCAATAACCGCTACTTCAAGGAGGCTGCCGAATGGCTACGATCCTCACCCAAAATCATTTCATTTCGCGCACCAGCCGTTTATTCAACGGTGTGCATCATGAATGATTTTATCAATCCAACCGATACCCTTCTCGACGCCTGGTCAATCTGTGACAGTTGCCGATTACTGGCAAACGCGCTGATTAATCCCCAAAACGCCGACTCTCAAGCCTATCTTTCCCTGATGATGCAAACCCAGCTCGAAAGCCTTGAAACGGCGCTGGCGTTACCTGTTCCTGAAAGCTGGGAAACCTTACCGCCACCGGCTGATGATGGTTTATTTGATAACACAGAACTTGAACCGTCTGAGCTGTGCGATCAGTGCCGCGCACTGAATTACGCGCTGATTATGCTGAGCAATAAAATGGTCAAAGAGGTGATCGCCTTTGTGCTATGTGAGCGTATCGAAATGCTGAAACGTTCACTCTACGCGCCAGACGGAGAGCATCCATGAAAACTATTGATGCTATCCGCCAGACAACTGAACAGGCTCGGCACCGCTGGCACAGCGTGCTAAATACGCTTTCAATCGATGTTCCCGCGTCGGCCAGTCATCACGCTTCATGCCCTGCCTGTGGCGGTGAAGATCGTTTTCGTTTTGATAATCTCGAAGGCAGAGGCACTTACTTTTGCAACCAGTGCGGCGCTGGTGATGGGCTGGATTTAGTCATGAAAGTGAAAGACTGTCCGGCGAAGAAAGCCGCCGAACTGGTAGCCAGCACTCTGAAGAAAACGGTAAACGCGCCAGCCATAAAGTTAACGGTTAAGGCTGTGCCTTTTGCTGGCACTTATGCCCGCATGCTGTCTTTGTCTTCGCAGGGCGAATCGGATTATCTGAAACAAAAAGGTTTAAACCACTTTTCATTTCCGATACTGGCCGCAGGGCAAATTTTACTGGGGCTGACTGACGATTCCGGAGAGATCACTGCTGCGCAAACTATCCGGCCAGATGGGGCTAAATGTCTCCTCAAAGGCTCGGAGAAAAAGGGGGCGTTTTACCTTGTTCCCTGTGAACAGGATACGCCGCAAACCGTCATTCTGGCCGAAGGGTTAGCGACAGCACTCAGCGCAAGCCTGATACGCCCTGATGCCCTTTGTGTGGTTGCCATCGATGCCGGAAATCTCCTGCCTGTGGCGGAAATCATGCGCCGAAAACACCCACAGGCAAAAATCATCATTGCCGCAGATAACGATGTTTACCCCGATAAATCTAACATCGGAATGCTTGCCGCTGAGAAAGCCGCTGAGGCGGTTTCCGGCTGGATTGCGCTACCGCCCACGCTGGATAAATCCGACTGGGATGATCACCGACAGCAGCACGGCATTACGCGGTGTGCGGCCGCGTTCAATGCATCGCTCTATCAACCTCAGGAGCACGCTATGAAAAATGCTTTTCCGCTGAAACCTTATGTGGATGTGCGGCCAGATGGCTTGTACTGGATTGAACCAAGCACAAATATTCACAGCGGCGAAAGGATTGATCGCGAAAGCTGGCTGAGTAACCCGATTGATGTAATTGGGATTGGTGCAAGTGAAACGGAACGCTACCTGATATTAGAGGCAATTCCTGCGGGAGATATGGCCTCACACATCGAAGCAATGCCAATGAGTGAAGTCGGTGAGCGTGAAGGCTGGGCGCGGTTACGTCGCAATGGGCTACGTGTAACGGCAAAAGGTAACCTGAGAGCGATTCTCGCCGACCATCTCTCGCAAAGTAAAAGCAATCAGCAATGGTCTGTTACCGATTCTACAGGCTGGCAATGCGGTGCTTATCTGATGCCGGATGGAACCTTGATTGGCGAACCAGCCACGCCGGTATTCTTCAATGGTAAGTCAGGCACGGCCAAAGGTTATGGCGTAAAAGGGACTCCAGATAGCTGGCGCGATAACGTGGCAGCTCTGGCGCGGGGTAACCCTTCCATGATGCTGGCAATAGGTTGTGCGCTCACAGCACCACTTATCGGGCTGGTGGGTGCGGATGGTTTCGGGGTACACCTTTTCGGCGGATCATCATCTGGCAAAACAACCACCGGCAATGCGGCCACAAGCCTTTACGGCGAACCGGAGGCACTGAAGCTGACGTGGAACTCCACGGCGCTAGGATTAATCAACGAGGCTGCCGCCCATAATGATGGTTTTATGCCGCTGGATGAAATTGGACAGGGTAGTAACCGCCGCGCCGTCGCCGAATCTGCCTATGCGCTGTTTAACGGCGTTGGAAAGATTCAGGGCGCAAAAGAAGGCGGCAACCGTGATTTAAAACGCTGGCGGGCGATGGCCTTCAGCACTGGTGAAACGGATCTGGAAAGTTATCTCTCGGCTGAAGGCCATAAAGTTAATGCAGGGCAACTGGTGCGCCTGCTCAACGTTCCTATCAGCAAAGCAAGCCAGTTTCATCACTATGCAGATGGACAGGCACACGCCGCCGCCATGTGCGATGCCTGCAATACTAACTATGGTGCAACTGGCCGTGCATGGATTGCCTTTCTCGCCAGCCAGAAAAAAAGGTTCATCAGAGAAACAGCGCTGATTTACCAGCGCCAGTGGTTAGCCGGACTGGATGTCAGTGCGGGGGAGCAGGTCAAACGCGTTGCCGTGCGTTTCTCTCTTCTGGAAACCGCTATGGTGCTGGCGACGCCTTTCACTAGGTGGCCTGTCGAAGAGGCTCACGACGCTTTACAGCAAAGTTTTAATGCGTGGGTTAATGAGTTTGGTATGGAAAACCGCGAAGTAAAAACGTGGGTAGAAAGTACTGATTACTTTTTACAGCGTTTTGGTAAAAGCCGTTATCTGGATTACTACAATCACAGCCAGCGAGAAGACTCTGTCAAAGATTTAGCCGGATATTGGGTGACTCACCCCAGCGGCGAGGGGCTGATATACCACACATGGCCTGAAGTATTTCGTAATGAAATTGCCAAAGGTTTTAACCCCACGGCTGTAGCTCAGGGGTTGGCTGATGTCGGTATGCTGGAAAAGCCTTTGAAAGGGATCAGCAAAAAAACGCTAAGCATTAACGGCAAACAGGAACGTTTTGTGGTGCTAAGGCGTTCCAGCAGTGAAGGAAAAGAAACTGAATAAGAATGGTACACGTGAGGAAATAGGGTCGGTTAGGTGGGTTAAGTCGGGTAATTAGTGTTATCTATTGAAAAATATAGTTTTTATCTAATGAATTTACCCGACCTTTAACCGACTTTGCCCCCATTTAACCGACCTTCTGAATTCGCTCTCGATAATCTAACCGACCTGAAAGAGATTTAACCGACCTTTAAAAATGCTAAGTCGGGTAAATTAATCGAATTAATTTAAATAAAATCAGTGTATTGCGTGAGTTAACCGACTTAACCCACCTAACCGACCCACTTTTGTATAACTATACAGAAGCTTGGAATTTGTATTAAAAAGGAGTTTGACCATGAATCAGGATTGGCACAGTGCGGACATCATCGCCGCACTCAAAAAGAAAGGCACTTCTCTGGCTGCGGTTTCCCGTCTGGCTGGCCTTAGTTCGGCAACATTGTCGAATGCGCTAGCGCGTAAGTGGCCGAAGGGTGAGAGGCTGATAGCGGAGGCGCTGGGGGTTAGGCCGGAGGAGATTTGGCCGAGCAGGTATTGAGCAAAAGAAATTTCTAATCTGGCTGCATATCCATACAAAAGGCTACATTAGCCGCTGACAAGACATACTTTTTCAGCGGTTAACGCTTCTGCATAAAACACTTAATATCATGTATTTATGTGAACTCTCAGCTATCAATTTATATGTTTAGTTGTTTTACTACTATTCTTTGGTTAGTGCTAAAAGCGACAATAACGCGTAGCATCTCTTTCCATGAAAAAATTCGAAAGGCTAAATTTCCTTAGAGAGAAGTTAATACAATGAGAGACATAGATGTTAGACAAGCAGTGCATGCAAAAATCCTTAAAGAACATCACAGGGATCCAAACACTCTTGTCATCGATGAGTTCTCACTTGGGTTAGGTGCCAGTCGTGCCGATATCACGGTTATTAATGGCATAATGCATGGATACGAATTAAAAAGTAAGAGTGATAACCTTACGCGCTTACCCTCACAGATTAACTACTATTCGTCTGTAATGGACAAAGTGACGTTAGTTGTTGATGAATCACATCAACATGAAGCTGCGAAATTGATTCCCGAGTGGTGGGGGATCAAGGTTGTTACGCAAGGTAAACGCAAGGCTATCCATCTTGAAACTAGAAGGGTAAATCGCTTCAACCCCGAATATGATAAAATATCTTTAGCAATGTTATTATGGAAAGATGAGATTTTGTCCATATTAAAAGATGTTGGCTTAGAGCATGGCTTAAAAAGCAAACCTAAAAGAATACTTTGGAATAAACTTGCCGAAGTTTTTAAAACCGATGAACTTCGGCAAATTGTTAGAGAAAAAATAAAATCACGTATTAACTGGAGAGTTGCGCAATAACCTTTGTAATATGATGATTAGCTGCAACTCGTCGCCAAACCTCAGGGCTTCCATAAGTAACTTCCTTGGAAGCCTTCAACATTTGCCCATGTGCATATAACCATATATCTTTATCCCCTTGACTAAAATTCTCACCGCAATACTCAACATGTTCAATCAATCTTTGACAATGGACACCATATTGCTCATAACCATATTTTTTTGGATCCCTTCCGCGAAAAACTAAAATACAATCTTCTCCGGTATAACGGATGCTTGCAGAGACGCTGGGGAATTTGGTCGGAATTCTCGTAAAGTCAGGATGTTGAATAGAATAATCACTAAATATAATATCACGCTTTAAGTTTCCATTATATTTAATTTTCTTCCATAACTCCCACTCAAGCCTAGGTATTTCCTCAATACCAACCTGAATATCTGATAGGTCTGTGGGGAAAGAACCAGCAGCAACTGACACACTACGGTAATCATACAAATTAGGAAGATTATTTATTCCCCCCTCTGCCATAATAACAAAGGTATCAATTGTATCTTGTTTCAAGCTTGCACGAAAATCTATAATAACATCAATATTATTCAATCCAATTTTCAGACTTTCAATATAAGAAACTAGCAACTGAGGGTTCATTAAATCAGCAGTTGTTAAGCGAAGGCAAACACTATCCGATATAACAGAACTGATTAATTTCTTGTATTTATCGCTCCTTGTCGGTGAGGTAACAGGAATTACTTCAACTCCATATTCTCTCAATTGACTTACTGCATTGATTACAGGGTAAGTGTCTCCCTCTGAAATATACTCTTCTTCAATGAGTAAACCATCTAACATAATACGCCTGGTCTCCCCTAAACAATCAGATAATTTCTTGCCAAAATCATTAAGATGATCATTATACGTTTTAGTAGGTAATTCCGTATCAAAATCAATACTTATTGGTTCAATCTCAATCAAAGGTACGATAAGCCTTTGGACTTGAATTGATAATTCTTTGATCGCTCGAAACTCAGCTCTCTTTCCTTTTAAAATTGGAATGTACATAACATTTTTCATAAAAGACTCCATTGTTGATTTATGAAATATGATTTCATTTACAGCACCCTCATAACGTGACCAAGTCGTCTCTTTCAAAAAATAATTAATTAAATTAATAATTAAGATGAAAATCACATCTAATCAGATAAACTTACACGAGTTTATTATTAATACACGTAAGTAATTAAACTAATTTTTTATCTATTAAAATCATGCGATAGATCAATAACTGTTATTGACTTATAACAAGCTCGAGAGCATTTTAAATTTGCTTAAGTAATAAAAAAACATACTTCCCATGCTGAAAGGAAAATCTATATGACGGATAGACGACCAATCAATAAAGATGTAAATGTCCCAAAACCGGGGGGGGGTGAACAACCTAGATCCCGTAATGAAGATGGCCAATTGCGCAAAAAACGTGACGATACCGGTAAACCAAGAGATCACAAATAGTTCAAGTGATTTAGGTTGATAAACTCAAAAAAATTAGACGCCTAATATTGATTATTGGGCGTTTTTTTAAATAACTTCTACTTCTTTTGCAAAGATGCCGCAGTACTGGATTATCTAATTCGAATATAATCAAAAGGGTTTTTATAAAAGCTCACGGTAGCAACACTCTCAATCACTACACCACCACTTGCCCTTCGTACCTTGATCAAAAGCATGGTCTTAATGCAAAGCGCCAAAAAGGTGGAATACGTGCTCATAGATAGGCACGAATACCTAGAACCAGTCTCGATTAACGAATCTTCCCTATCCTTAACTGATACTCAGCTGCAGCATCAAGATTCAAAGAAACTCTTAAGAACCAATTTTTCCCGCCAATGAATACGGACTTATCATATGCGGTGGATCTCGCTATTAGGAAAAAAACCGCCAACCGTTTTTTTGCTAAAACTAACCCACACTAGAAAAATGTTCTCACAGCAAAAAACTTTTGTCCTGAATCAGCCGCTTCCAGCCACTTGGATGAATTCGCTGGATTACGTGGTCATTTGTAGTTTTAGTTATACGTTTAGTTATACCCATTAAAAATAAATTTAACTTAATGTCATATATTCATATAGTTATGATGTTAAATCAACTTCCCCCAGCCCACCAAACAAGGTTTCGGTTATTACCAGATAAGGCCGTTACCGCAAAGAAAGCCGCAGCCCGCAAGGGTTTGCGGCTTTTTTATTGCAACCTCTCCGTTGAGTCATCGCAGTCTATCCTTTTGTTTTTCATTCATAACACGACATTTATCTCATCCATTTCGGCGGATAATCGTTTTCCATAGCGGCCGGTTATCTTATTGCTGCCATCTTCGACTATTGCCCGTTTTGCGCAGTTGTGTGGCGCTTGACCCTGCCTTATTGAGTCGTCATATTCGAAATAAGAAAGCATCACTTTTACCCTCGCCTTTAGCTGCGGGGGTTTGTTTTTTTGGCACCATCAGGAGATCACTTGTGAAGAAAAACATATTGCTGGCCATACTTGCGCTGGCGGCTACCAGCGGTTTTGCACAGGCTGAAACAACATTGCGTTTTGGCGTAGATCCTTCGTTTCCCCCTTTTGAATCTAAAGCGCCGGACGGCAAGCTGGTCGGTTTTGATATCGATCTGGGCAACGCAATCTGTCAGCAGGCTCAGGTTAAATGTGAGTGGGTTGAAACCGCGTATGACGGCATTATTCCTGCCCTGAATGCCAAAAAATTTGATGCCGTACTTTCCGCCATGTCGATGACGCCAAAGCGCAAAACTCAGGTCACTTTCTCCGACATGCTTTATCACGTACCCAGTGTGCTGATTGCGAAAAAAAGCAGTGGCCTGCAACCGACGGCGGAATCACTGCAAGGCAAAACCGTCGGCGTCGCTCAGGGAACCACGCAGGAAGCATATGCGCAAGGCGAATGGCAGAAGAAAGGCGTGAACGTCGTCTCTTATCAGAATCAGGATTTCGTCAATCAGGACCTGGCCTCTGGCCGTATCGACGTAACGCTGACTAACGCGGCGGCAGCCGAAACCGGCTTTCTGAAAACGCCTGAAGGCAAAGATTATGCCTTTGCTGGCGAGCCGTTAAACGACACCCGTTATCTGGGCGAAGGAACGGCTATCGGCCTGCGTAAGGATGATCAGGCGCACCTGACACTTATCAATAATGCGCTGGCAGAAATCCATAAAAACTGGACTTACCAGACGTTGGAAAAGAAATACTTCACATTTGAGGTCTATACCAAACAGCCGTAATTCCTTTCATCAGGCCGCATGTGGCTAACCATGCGGCTCAATATTTGCGGGACGGATTCCAATACCACCTGCCAGAAACTGCAATTCAGAAGATTGTTTTCGTGAACCTCCGCAATCCTCAAACCTTCCCGTTTCACTGATCCGGCTTTCAGCCTAAAGTCAGCCTCGCCGATAAACGTTATCTGAAAAGGTTACACCAATATGAGATCCGCCGATGTCTGCCTGAGCGCCTGCAAAGCTTCATCACGAATATCCGTGTCCGTAATGATTGTGTCGATTTTTTCCATCGGCAACACAAGGTTATATCCGCGACGGCCAAACTTAGTGGAATCAGTGACAACGACGACCCGCTGAGCGGCGGCAGCCATAATACCGCTGATGCTGTAGCCCTCATTAAATGTGGTGATGCCTGTCGCGGCGTCCAGGCCGTCTGCGCCCACAAACATCAGATTGGCGACGATTCCCTGTAAGGCATATTCCGTAATGTTTCCATGCAAAGAGCGCGTTTTATGCCGCAACGTTCCGCCACAGACTACCAGCGTGATATCGGGGTTTTCAGATAACACAAACGCAGCGGGCAAATTGTTCGTGATGACGGTGATGTCGCCTGATTTCACCAGTTCTTCCGCCAGCAACATGGTGGTGCTGCCACTGTCGAGAATGACGGTATCTCCGGGTTTTACCAATCCTGCAGCCGCCTGAGCGATGCGTTTTTTAGGATCACTGGCCTGCAAATAGCGTTCTTCTAGCACCATTTCATCCTGCGGCAATCCCGTCAGGTTGGTCACTGAAGCATCGCGTTTCGCCGCACCGCCATGAAAGCGCTTCAGAGCGCCCTTTTGTTCCAGCAATCCCAGGTCAGAACGGATTGTCACTTCAGAAACGTCGAAAGAACTCGAAAGCTCGGCGACCATGACGGTGCCGTTTTGATTCACTAAATCAATGATTTTGTTACGTCTATCATAAGTATTCATGATTAAGGATCCGAAAGACTGTATTGCGGACAGTGTAAACAAAAGGCGTCATTAAGAGGAGAAAAAAATCCCGACATTGTGAAACGTGATATCACCTTGCCCGCCAGGCTTTGATTGCTTTCATATTACGACACAACCTGGAAGTCGAAAGAAAACGAATGCAACAACCTTACGAAATATTTCGATCACTGTCACGAATTCTGTAAAACGCTATTGTTTGGCTTTCGAAATGATATGAGTATCTTCGAAAACAAACGGAGGCCAATATGAAAGATATTATCGAAAAACATAAGCAAGGCGAAAGCACCGGGATTTGTTCTGTCTGCTCTGCACATCCTTTGGTAATCGAAGCCGCCCTGCGGGAAGATCTCCGCACCAATCGTAAAGTGCTGATCGAAGCCACCTCCAATCAGGTGAACCAGTTTGGTGGCTATACAGGAATGCTGCCGATCGATTTTCGGGATTTCGTTCTCGCGATTGCGGAAAAAGTCGGATTCCCGGTGCAGCGACTCATTCTGGGAGGGGACCATCTGGGGCCAAACTGCTGGCAAATTGAAGATGCTGAAACTGCAATGTCTAAGGCAGAAGTGCTGATAGCGCAATATGTTGAAGCCGGTTTCAGCAAAATCCATCTGGACGCGTCAATGTCATGCGCAGACGATCCGGTTCCGCTTGATCCTTTTGTTGTCGCTCAGCGCGCAGCACGTCTGTGTCAGGTGGCCGAACGTGTAGCAACACCCCAACAGAAACGCTCGCTGACTTACGTCATTGGCACCGAAGTTCCGGTTCCTGGCGGAGAAGCTTCTGCTATCCAGCATGTTCATGTGACCGAGTCGAAAGACGCGCAAGCTACGCTCGAAATGCATCATCAGGCTTTCCGGGAAATGGAGCTTGAGGCGGCAATTGAACGGATCATCGCCGTTGTTGTGCAGCCAGGTGTAGAGTTTGATCATAGCCGTGTGATCCACTATCAGCCGAAACTCGCTGAAGGATTATCGGCATATATAACAACGACTCCGCTGGTGTATGAAGCACATTCAACCGATTACCAAACCCGTGAATCCTATCGTCATCTGGTTGAGGATCACTTTGCCATTCTGAAAGTCGGGCCTGCTTTAACCTTTGCCCTTCGTGAAGCCGTTTTTGCTCTGGCGAATATCGAACAGGTGCTGATCGCCCCTGAATCCCGCAGCCAGATACTGACCGTGATCGACGGTGTCATGCTGGACGAACCGGTTTACTGGAAAAAATACTACAACCCGACATTCAGCCTTTCGCTGATCGACCTGCATTTCAGCCTTTCAGATCGCATTCGTTATTACTGGCCCAATGCCCGCATCAACCGGGCTATGGAAGCGCTGATCGCCAATTTAAAATCTGTGGAAATCCCGCTGGGCCTGCTGAGCCAATATCTCCCCGCGCAATTTGAACGGGTGATGGCGAATAAACTGACCAGCGATCCTCACGAACTGATTATTGATAAAATTCAGGACGTTCTGCGCGCCTACCATTACGGCTGTTCCCCGCAGCCCGTCAGCGCGGAGGCCTGCAGCAATGCTTAACTGCGAAATCTTCGTCAAAACAAATATTGCCTTCACGGATTATCTGGAAGCCTTGGCCCACATCGGAGAAAGCATGGTCAAAGCTGGTGTGGTTGAAAGCACCTATCCGCAGGCGCTGCTGAATCGCGAGGCCGAATTCCCGACGGGCATTCAGCTTGAAGAGCATGCAGTCGCTATTCCGCACTGCGAAGCCAGCCATGCCCGGAGCCCGGCTATCTACCTGATTCGCCCGGATGCTCCCGTTGAATTCTTTCAGGCTGATGATGAAGGCACCGTTCCTGCTTCTCTGATTGTGGCGCTTATCGTCACACATCCGTCAGAACAGCTGAGCTTGTTACGTCAACTTTTCAGTCAGCTACAGAAGCCGGAATTTTTAGAAAAACTGCTTACTGCGCCAGAAAATCAGCTGGCATCCCTCTTTGAGCAACAGGTTTTCTTACCGGCTGAAGAGAAAATTTCTCCCGTTTATATCTGAAGCCGTTACCAACCGAAGCACCTCCTCTACACCTTACTTAAAAACATTAAAACAAAGCATCAAGGAGCCTTACCGTGAAGCGAAAAATCATTGTCGCCTGTGGCGGAGCCGTTGCCACTTCCACTCTGGCAGCAGAGGAAATCAAAGAGTTATGCGCAGCACATAATATTGAAGTGGATCTCGTCCAGTGCCGCGTCACTGAGATCGAAACCTACATGGACGGTGCGCATCTGATTTGCACCACGGCCAGAGTTGACCGCAAGTTCGGTGCGATTCCGCTGGTACATGGGATGCCGTTCATTTCTGGCGTCGGCATGGATGCGTTGCGTGAGCAAATACTGACCCTGTTGCAGGAGTAAGCCATGTTTACCGAAATAATGCGCTACATCCTCGATCTCGGGCCGACAGTCATGTTGCCCGGCGTCATCATCATTTTCTCCCTGATCTTGGGCATGAAACTGGGGGACTCATTTAAATCAGCCATTCACATTGGCATCGGCTTCGTCGGGATCGGTCTGGTCATTGGCCTCATGCTCGATTCCATCGGGCCTGCGGCAAAAGCGATGGCCGAGCATTTTGAAATCAACCTGCAAGTGGTGGATATCGGCTGGCCGGGCTCATCACCGATGACCTGGGCATCCCAAATTGCGCTGGTCGCCATTCCGATTGCTATCGGGGTGAATATCGTGATGCTGCTGACCCGCATGACACGCGTCGTCAACGTCGATATCTGGAACATCTGGCACATGACATTCACCGGCGCCATGCTGCATCTGGCAACCGGATCATACTGGCTGGGGATCATGGGCGTCGTGGTTCACGCGGCATTCATCTACAAACTGGGCGACTGGTTTGCGAAAGATACCCGCGATTTCTTCAACCTTGAAGGCATCGCTATCCCGCACGGCTCCTCGGCTTATCTCGGCCCGATTGCCGTGCTGGTCGATACCCTTATTGAGAAAATCCCGGGTCTGAACAAAATCCACTTCAGCGCCGACGATGTTCAGAAACGCTTTGGCCCGTTCGGAGAACCCGTCACCGTGGGTTTTGTCATGGGTCTGATTATTGGCTATCTCGCCGGATATGACATCAAAGGCGTATTGCAGTTGGCCGTCAAAACGGCTGCCGTCATGCTGCTGATGCCACGGGTGATTAAACCGATCATGGATGGGTTAACACCTATTGCCCGCCATGCCCGTACACGACTGCAAGCCCGTTTCGGTGGACAGGAGTTCCTGATTGGTCTGGATCCTGCGCTTTTGCTCGGCCATACCGCCGTCGTTTCTGCCAGCCTGATCTTTATTCCATTAACGATTTTGATTGCGGTGCTGGTACCGGGAAATCAGGTTCTGCCGTTTGGGGATCTGGCAACAATCGGTTTCTTTGTGGCAATTGCGGTTGCCGTGCATCAGGGGAACCTGTTCCGCACGCTGATTTCGGGCTGCATCATCATGAGTATCACCCTCTGGATTGCGACGCAGACTATCGACCTGCATACGCAGCTCGCGGCAAATGCCGGTGCTCTCACAGCCGGTGGCCGGGTGGCATCCATGGATCAGGGCGGTTCTCCGATTACCTATCTTCTGATCCAACTTTGTACGCTGAAAAACATCGCGGGGCTCAGCATCATCGGCGTCATTTACGCCGTGGGTGTATTCCTCACATGGCGACGTGCCCGTAATTTTACCCGGGCTGAAAAACAGGCAGCGGCTGCACTGGCCAGCGCTTAACCCTCATCCAGGCGGAGGGTTACCTCCGCCTTAAGGAAACAATGATGCAATCTGTAGTTGTACATCAGGGCGGAACAATTACCGTCGAGGAAAAGGCAAATCCTGTATTAAGCGCGCCCGATGATGTGTTAGTTCGCGTTGCGTATTCCGGCCTGTGCGGCTCTGATATTCCGCGTATTTTTGCCAACTCTTCGCATTATTATCCGATTACGCTCGGCCATGAATTCAGTGGTTACGTGGTCAGCACAGGTGGCGAAGTTCATGATTTACAGGAAGGTGATGCTGTGGCGTGCGTTCCTCTGCTCCCCTGCTTCCAGTGTGAAGAATGCAAAAAAGAAGCCTATTCACAATGTAAGCACTACCAGTTTATCGGCTCCCGCCGCGATGGCGGCCATGCGGAATATGTGGTCGCGCCGAGAAAAAATCTCTTCCGGCTGCCGGAAAACGCTTCTCTTTTACAGGGCGCATTTCTGGAACCGATCACCGTGGGTTTACACGCACTGAAACTGGCCGGTGGTTGTGAAGGCAAAGAAGTCGTCGTGATTGGTGCAGGGACGATCGGTCAGTTGATCATTCAGGCCGCAAGCGCCCTGGGTGCGCATTCCGTGACCGCCATAGACATCAACCCTCAGCGGCTGGCGCTTGCTCTGGAAACCGGTGCAAGCCATAGCTTCAACAGCGCCATGCTGAACGCTGATGAAATCCGCCAGCAAAGTCAGGAGCGTCGTTTTAATCAGCTGATTATCGAAACCGCTGGCACGCCGCAAACCGTCGCGCTGGCTCTCGACATTGCGGGCCCGAAAGCGCAGGTCACGCTGGTCGGTACGCTGCATAAAGATCTGACCCTGAATGTGGCAACCTTCAGCCATATCTTGCGTAAAGAGCTGACGTTACTCGGCAGCTGGATGAATTATTCCGCGCCCTGGCCCGGCAGTGAATGGCAGCTCGCAACGCAGCTTTTCGCGGAACAGAAAATAAATCTGACACCGCTCATTGGCTGTCTTGGCGACCCGGAGGAATTTGCCAAAGAAGTTACCGCCCTGAAGGGAAAACCTATGGCGGGCAAAATCCTGCTGGATTTAACAAGGAGCTAAATTCATGTATCTGATCTCAAACAGAGAAATGCTGCTGGCGGCGCAGCGCGAAGGTTATGCGGTTCCGGCATTCAATATCCACAATATGGAAACGGTACAGGTTGTGGCCGAAACGGCGGCCGCGATGAGCTCTCCGGTCATACTCGCCGGAACACCCGGCACATTCAGTTATGCGGGAACCCGGTACCTGATTTCGATATGTCAGGAAGCAGCACGGAAAAACCGTATTCCGCTGGCACTGCATCTTGATCATCATGAGGAACTGGAAGACATCGCGGCGAAAGTCCGCTCGGGGATCCGATCCGTCATGATCGACGCCTCACATTTCCCGCTGGCAGAAAACATTGAAAAGGTGCGCGATGCGGTGCGTTTGTGCCATGCCTTTGACGCGAGCGTAGAGGCCGAACTTGGGCGGCTTGGCGGGCAGGAAGACGATCTGGTCGTTGAGGAAGGCGACAGCTTCTTTACTGATCCGGTTGTCGCCAGGCACTTTGTGGAATCCACCCGTATCGATTCTCTGGCAGTCGCCATTGGTTCAGCGCACGGCTTATATCTTGGCACGCCCAAACTGGATTTCCGCCGTCTGGAGCAAATTCGTCAACTGGTCGATATTCCCCTGGTGCTGCATGGCGCGTCCGGGATCCCGAATGACATGATCCATGAGGCGATTGCGCTTGGGATCTGCAAAGTCAATGTCGCGACTGAATTGAAAATTGCCTTTGCCGATGCAGTAAAAGACTATTTTACAGCGCATCCTGACGCGAACGATCCGCGCAAATATATCGTTCCCGGAAAGCTGGCTATGCAAAAAGTAGTGGAGGAAAAGATAAAAGTCTGTGGCAGTGCTGGTCGTTTATAACCAGCATGAGATTTACCGCCTTCATAGATTAAAAGCGGAGGTTTTTTCTCCGCTTTTCAGCTCTTTGGCATCTCACCGGTTGCAGCCCAATCGCCATTCTGATTTTATGGAAAGCTCTCTGATAGTGAAATGGAAAAGATGATGACAACCCTCAACCACTTTGGTCAGCCCGTGGGCGACGCCCTTCCCGACTGGCAACCTCGCGAACGTCCATCACGCGTTCAGCTTAATGGCACCTGGTGTCGCCTGGAGCCACTGAGTTGCGAACGCCACAGTCAGGATCTGTTTAACGCCTGGCACAGCATTGATAACGGCAGTGACTGGACCTACCTTTCCGTTGACCGCCCGGCGACGCAGGCTGAATGCGATCTGTTTATTTCGCAGCAGGTCAAAAGTGAAGATCCGTTGTTTTTCGCCGTGGTGGATAACGCCACAGGCCGCGCCGTCGGCAGCGTATCGCTGATGCGTATCGACCCGGTGAACGGCGTTGCGGAAATTGGTTGGGTAAACTGGTCACCGCTGATGAAGCGCACGCGTTTTGGCACCGAAGCGATTTATCTGCTGCAACGTTATCTGTTCGATACGCTGAAATACCGCCGCTGCGAATGGAAATGCCACAGCCTGAATGAACCGTCTAAACAGGCGGCATTACGGTTCGGTTTTCAATACGAAGGCACATTCCGCCAGGCTATCGTCCTGCGCAGCCACAACCGTGATACCTGCTGGTATTCCGTCATCGACAGCGAATGGCCGGAATCGAAAACGGCATTTGACCGCTGGCTGAGCGCCGACAACTTCTCTGCGGAAGGCCAGCAGAAGCAGCGTCTGGAAGAACTGCGTAAATAAAAAATAGCCCGCGGAATTCACTGACGCGGGCACTTTCTTTGCCTGGCAGATTTAAACAGCGAATTTACACGGCAGATTTACGCGGCAGACAGCAACGTAATATCCGGCCACGCATAAAGGATATTTCGCGAACGCCAGAGCGGCCCGGAGTCGGTATATCGCCCCGCTTCGCGGCCACCCAGCGCACTGTAAAACCGGATTGCCGGTTCGTTGCCTTCCACTACGCCAAGTCCGACGCCGCGATACCCCTCGGCAATAAGATGCTGAGCCGCTTTACTGATTAACCGTTTCCCGATGCCCTGACGCTTAAAATCGCCGGAAACATACAGGAATTTGATTTCGGCCATCTCGCCAAAATCAGGGTTAGATGATGCCGAGGTCAGGCAAAATCCGGCCAGTCTTCCGTTGGCTTCAGCCAGAAAAATACCCTGCCCGGCTGCGGGATGATCAAATTTATCCTGCCAGAAAGCTTTACGGCGTGGCACATCCAGCGCAGCGAAAGCTTCCGCCGGGGCGAGTTCGCGGTAGGTTTCACGCCAGATAGCGACGTGCAATCCGGCAAGTTCATTAATATCTTCTGGCGCAGCTTCGCGCAAAGAAAAAACAGGCACGGCGTCCCTCGTCATCAAAAAATCCGGTGGTAGAAAAGTCAGCTGAGTATAGTCAGGCTTTTTCTTCCCGCGCTAACAATGTACGCTTTCTTTCCACGCCCCAGCGGTAGCCGGAAATATTCCCGTCTGTTTTCACGATGCGATGGCAGGGAATGGCAACGGCCAGCAGGTTCGCCGCACAGGCACCGGCCACGGCGCGAACGGATTTTGGCGAGCCAATTTTGCGGGCAATATCGGCGTAGCTGGCGGTCGTTCCGGCTGGAATATCGCGCAATGCCTGCCAGACGCGCTGCTGAAAAGCCGTACCGCGAATATCCAGTGGCAAATCCAGCCCGATTTGCGGCTGTTCGACAAAGCCGACGATCACGGCAATACGCTGCTCAAAATCAGGATCGCCGCCGACCAGTTCAGCTTGCGGGAAACTGTTTTGTAATTCAGCGATCAGCTTTTCCGGATCATCGCCCAGCAAAATGGCACAAATTCCGCGCTGGCTTTCAGCGACTAAAATCTCGCCGAGCGAAGAGTGCCCGATGGCAAACCATACGCGAACATCACGGCCACCGGCGCGGAATGATTGCGGCGTCATGCCCAGCACCGTGCCCGACGTTTCATAAAACCGGCCATCGGATGAATACCCGGCGGAGTGAACCGCTTCGGTCACTGTCGGCGCAACGGTCAGCTTTTCACGAACGCGGCGCGTGCGCTGCGCCTGCTGATATTCTTTTGGCGTCACACCGGTTTGGGCTTTGAATATACGGTGAAAATGATAAGCGCTGATGCCGACTTCTGCCGACAGCTGGTTCAGCGTGAGCATTTCGGTTGACTGTTCAAGCAGCCGGCAGGCCTGCGCCACGCGCTGAGCGTGAAACTGCGCCAGTGAAATAAGCCCCTGACGGCAGCGTTTGCACGGGCGAAAACCGGCCTGTTCGGCGGCTTCGGCATTATCGTAGAATTCAATATTTTCCGGGTTTGGCTGGCGTGACGGACACGAAGGCGCGCAGTAAATACCGGTGGTTTTTACCGCATACACAAACTGGCCGTCGGCCTTCTCATCGCAACTGACAACCGCCTGCCAGCGCGGATCCTGCGCCTGATGACTTTCCGCACTTCCCGATACCGCATCGTGACGAACTTGCGCTTTACCTGACATGGTCTGCCTCACATTTCCCGACTGGATGACTCACAGCTTATGCCGTGAAATCACCGTGCGCCCTCCGGCGCTTGCTTTCTCATTCGGTACGCTAACAGAGAAATGAGCAGTCAGTTTAGCGGCAAATCTCAAATCATGAGCGACAAATAGCGTCTGCGTTTTCAATCAGCGCCAGTGCACGATCCCGCTGGCGCCAGAAGCGTGTGGTCATCATCAGCCACATCTCGGGCGACGTATTTTTGCGGGCTGAAGCCAGTTCCTGAAAGCCGGGAAACGCGCCGCCGCGATAACTCAGATCATAGTGAAAATCATCAACCGAGCTGTAACGCAGGCGATGTAAATCTGCGATAACCCGCTTTAGCTGCGGCTGCCAGACGAGCGGATCCGCCATCCAGCGTGTCGTCAGTTTCTCCAGTTCAGGCTGCAATTGCCTGAGTTTTTCAGCCACCGGCGCGAGGTCGAATTCCGGTGAAATAGCTGCGATAAGCTGCGTGAGGGAGTGCTGCAAACTTTCAAGATACGCCAGCGGATCCAGCGGCAGCACGGGCTGCGTCAGTAAACTTTCCAGCCAGTGCGCGTGAATTTGCGTATCGCGCCAGAGAATATTCAGATCCACCTTATCGTAAGTGTCCGCTTCCGTGTGCCACCACCAGCCGCCACCGCTGCCCGGTGACTGCGTCGTTTTTTCCTGAGGCACTTCGCGGAAGGCAAAATGCAGCGGTAAACCGCAGCCCCAGAATGACTGGTCGCCGCCTTTTCCCAGCGCGGTAATGCGCAGCGCCGGTTCACCGGTCACGGCTTCAACGGCGGCGTTTAAGAACCTGTGGGATTCAGAACCACTGGCATTCAGCACCACATTGACGGCGTCGAGACACCCCGGCGAATCCACGTTGATATGCGCCACACAATGTTGTTTCAGCTGCTGTCGGTAACGGTCGGCGTACCACGTCGAGCCGCCATAACGGGCATTGGAATGCCCCGGCCACCAGATAATCCGCAGCCCGCGCAACAGCGTCTCTCGTTGCTGATAAAAATGGATCGCCATCGCCAGACACAGCGCATTGCCGGTCGCGTTATCGGTCACGCCCTCGTGCCAGGAATCATAGTGGGAGGACAAAAGCACAAACTCCGGGCTGCTGCCGGGAATATCCACCACCGGCATGCTGCATTCGGCGACGTGATAATTCAGCTGTGTGGCCATTTTCAACGCCATCAGCGGGTTATTCTGAAGCTCTGCTAACAACCGCTGGCCGTCCTGCTGATTGACCGAAATCACCGGCAGGCGCGGATAACGTAAAAAATCATCCGGTTCCGGCGTACCCCAAACCGGCCCGACCGTTTCTTCATGCAGCGCGGATTCCGCAGAACCCCAGATATGGATCAGCCCGAGCGCACCGGCGGCACACAGCCGTTGCACGTAATCTTCAAAGCCCTGACCGGCGATCACGATTTTGCCTTTTACGTTCTGCGCCCACGCTTTCCACTGAAGATCGGTACGCGGCGCGCAGGCCTCTGCGTCATAAAAAGCCCGCCCTTCCACGCCCTGCGGGCAATGCGCGGAAAATGAACGGGTTTTCGCTTCACAGCGCCAGCCGGGTTTGCCGGACAATTCCAGGCTGCCGCTCAGCGGATCGCTGAGATACAACGGGCAATGCATCAGGCGCGCATCCAGCCCCTGTTCCTGCAATAAAGACACCATGCGCTGCGCCGCCAGTTCAGCATCATCACAACCGGAAAGCCGGTGCAGCGAGGAAAACTCGTGCAACAGGCCGTCCATCAGCGGCAGTAAATGTTCACGAACCGGCGGACGCAGTGGCATTATTCGGCTTTCCCCTGCTGATGAACGGACATGTCCAGCGGGCCGAAATATTTCACTTTGATCTTCTCCCAGGTGCCGTCGGCCTTAATTTTTGCCAGCCCGTCGTTGAGCAACGCTTTGATTCTGGCGTCGTCTTTGCGCACGCCGTAGGAGGAGCCGATGCTGAATATTTTGTCGTCACGCACTTCCGGGCCGGTCAGCTCAAAGTTTTTCCCTTCCGGCTTATTGAGGAATCCGAAGGTCACGGCGACCGCCGGGCTGAGCGCGCCGTCTAAACGCCCGGCGACCAGATCCTGATAAATCGTATCCTGATCGGCGTAAGCCACCACATCGACGCCTTTCGGCTGCCAGAAGGTATTGGCGTACATTTCCTGAATCGATCCCTGCTGAACCGCAATGCGTTTACCCTGCAAAGACTCCGGCGTCGGCAACAGCGGGCTGCCTTTTTGCACCACCAGTTTGGTTGGAATGTGATAAACGAAATCGCTGAAATCAATCACTTTACGGCGTTTTTCCGTCGCGCCCTGTGGCGAAATAAAATCGACTTTCTTGGCGAGCAGGGAAGGAATTTCGGCGTCAAAACTGCTGACCACGAACTCGCATTTCACTTTCATCACGTCGCAGATGGCGTTGGTGATATCAATTTCAAAACCGGTCGGCGTCCCGCTGGCATCACGGTACTGGAATGGCGGATAGCCCATGTCGGCGGCGACGCGCAGGGTTTCACCGTCTGCGTGAGCCATCGCGCTGCCAAAGGTCAGTGCCAGAACGGCAGCCGCCAGTGTTTTTTTCATCATTATTCTGTCCTCTCTTCCCAAAGTTATTGTTTTGACTGCCAGTTTGAAAATTCTTCTCTGACTGCGCGGAGCTTTGTGTCGTCCTGACATAAATCGAGAGCCGTCATCGCCAGCGCTTTGGCGGCCTGTAACATGCCCTGCAACCCGGCTTCTGAACCGGCAGCAACGGCAAATTCCGGCGTGTGAGGAAGGACATCGCCGATACGGATATACGGGTGGATCGCCGCCGTAATCTGGCTGACATTGCCGATATCGGAGGAACCGATGCCGCCTTTCAGCGGAGGCGGAACGACTTCAACGCCGATTGCTTCCAGGTTTTGCTGGAAGAATCCGGCCAGCGTGAGGTTGTTGTTGCGTTCGGCGTAGGTCAGCCCTTCTTCGATTTCCAGCCGTGCGCCGGTCATCAGCGCTGCGCCGCGTGCCGCATCGAAGACTTTTTGCTTCACGGCGGCCAGACCTTTCACGGTGTCGGCGCGCATCAGGAATTTTGCTTCGCTGTAGGCCGGAACGATATTGGTGGCGCTGCCGCCGTCGGTGATGATGCCGTGAACGCGCACATCATCGGTGAAAAGCTGACGTAACGCGTTAATTCCGTTGAAAGTGTGGATGACGGCATCCAGCGCGCTGATGCCGTTTTGCGGCGCGGACGCCGCATGCGCTGCTTTGCCATAAAATTTAAAGACGGCATCGACACACGCCAGCCCGCCGCGCACCACCATGGTTTTATCGCGCGGATGGAACATCATCACCGCATCGGCATCGTCAAAAATGCCTTTGTCGCTGAGGATAATTTTGCCGCCGCCTTCCTCTTCCGCCGGTGTGCCGATCACTTCCAGCCTGCCCGTCAGAAACTGCGAAACCTGTTTCAGCGCCAGCGCTGCCGTCACGGAAGCCGTGCCGATCAGGTTATGTCCGCAGGCATGGCCCAGATTGACCAGCGCGTCATATTCGGCCAGTAAGGCAATCACCGGCCCCGGTTTACCGCTGTCATAAGTGGCGCGGAACGCCGTCGGCAAGCCGCCGAGTTCTTCTTCAATCTCAAAACCTGCCGCACGCAGGGGCGCAATCAGCGCCGCCGCAGAATTCACTTCTTCAAAACTGAGCTCCGGATTGGCATGAATGTTCAGCGCCAGTTCCGTCGCCTGAGCCGCCAGTAAATCGACGGCAGCGATAATCTGCGCCTTTTGTTCTTCTGTAGTGCAAACCGACATGTTTTATTCCCTGCGATGGTGCAAAGCCAAAAATTATTTTCTGAAAGCGTGAATTGGCCGTTGCGTTGTTTTGCCTCTATGCCTTCCAGAAATAGGGCTTTTAGGGGTTTTGGTCAAATTGAGCCTTTTTATCTGTTGCCCTTTTTACGCAAAAATTATTTTATGGTGTTCGACTTTGCGGGCAGTAATCCGGGGAAATCCATGAACGAAAAAGACTGGCTGATTTTGCGCGCCGTATATCAGCATAAAAATATTACCCGCGCGGCCGAGCAGCTTTATACCTCGCAGCCCGCCCTGAGTTATCGCCTGCGTCAGATCGAACGCAAACTGGCTATCCGTTTATTTGAAGAAGGACAAAAGGGGCTGGTTTTCAGCGCGCAGGGGGAATACCTCGCGCAGCACGCGGTGACTGTGCTCAGCGATTTACAGCAACTGAAACTCAATCTGCACAGTCTGGATCAGGCGCAACAAGGGGAAATCTCTCTGGGCGTTTCCAGCAATTATGCGGCGTATCGCCTGCCGCCTTTACTGAGCCAGTTTCGCCAGACGCATCCGGGGATCCGCGTCAGCCTGATGAGCGGATTCAGCGAAGATATTATTCAAAAGCTGCTGCGCGGCGAGATTGATATGGCGCTGGTGAAAGATGATTTTAACTGGAAGGAAGGTAAGCATCTGATTGAAGAAGATGACTATGTGCTGGTGAACAGTCAGGATTTTGATTTTGCGCTGCTTCCGCACATGCCGCAGATAAAAATCCATCACGGCGCGCACGTCACGCAGCTGATTGAACGCTGGTGGAATGCCAATTTCTCGCACGCGCCGAACATCACGATGGAAGTCGATAAACTCGAAGTGTGTATGGCGATGGTGGAGCACGGGCTGGGCTACGCGATTGTCGCCACGTATTTACCGCTGCCGGAGCATTTTTACCGGCGGCCCGTCAGCGTCGATGGCACGACGGTGAAGAACCGCACCTGGCTGCTGCACCGCCATAACCTGAACGCCACGCCGTATATGCAGGCGTTTATTCATCTGTTACAGACGGCGCAACAAGGGCTGACGCCGCGCTGATCAGAGATCTAACGTGCCGTCGATCAGCGTACAGGTATCGCCGCCGATCCACGGCTCGCCATCCACGAAAGTGACTGTCACACGGCCATCGCGCTGAAGTTTTGTGCCCTGACGGACGCGGTAACTTTCGGCCATATGAGCGCCGTCCGGGAATCCCGCCGCTTTCAGCACCCGCGCCAGGCAGGCATTCGCGCTGCCCGTGACCGGATCTTCTTTCAGCACGCCGTCTTCGTCGATCAGCGCCCGCACTTCATAATCCGCCGGGCCGTTTTTATCGTGCAAACCGTAAACCGCAATGCCGTTCACGCCGAGGCGCGTTTGCAGCTCGCTGATAGCCGCTGCGTCAGCCGTGATGTTCAGACAATCCTGCGCACTTTCCATACGCACCACCAGCCAGATAATGCCCATGTCTGCCGCCACCGGCGTGACGTCTGCCTGAATTTTGCCACCGCGCAGCGCGGTCGCCAGCAATGCATTGTGCTCAGCCGCCAGCGGTTTCATCGCCGCCGGCGGTGCAGAAAACGCCTGCCCGCCTTCGGCAAGCTGGTTAACCTGAACCAGCCCGACGCCGCATTCCTGTATCAGATGGCCCGGATTTTTAGGCTTCAGCCCGCTTTGCAACAGCGCATACGCCGTGCCCAGCGTCGGATGTCCGGCAAACGGCAGCTCTTTGTCGGTGGTAAAAATACGCACGCGGTAATCGGCTTTCGGCGAAGCAGGTTTAAGCACAAAAGCGGTTTCCGCAAGATTGGTCCAGCGCGCCATGGCGAACATTTCGGCGTCGGTCAGCCCCTCGGCATCCAGGATTACGGCCAGTGCATTGCCTTTCAGCGGCTCAGCGGTAAACACATCAACTTGTTTAAAACGGCGCAGGCGGGTCATAACGGATCCTTTTGTTCATCTTTTGGAAACGGGCGAAGTGTCTGAGTCTATGAAGTTTTCTTTCTGTTTTCGAGAAAAATGTCAGCTTGCGGCGGCTGACCTATGCTTAAAGCACTTCACTGTCTTTTCTAAAACACATAAGGAACAGAAAGATGCCCGCGAAGGATTTGATTGGTATTGGCATCGGCCCGTTTAATCTGAGCCTGGCCGCCATGGCGAAGGATACCGCGAAACTTAACACGGCTTTTTTTGATGCCAACCCGGAATTCAGCTGGCATCCCGGCATGTTATTGCCGACAGCCACCATGCAGACCTACGTTTTGCAGGATCTGGTGACAACGGTCGCGCCGCGCAGCGAATTCTCCTTTATCAACTATCTGGTTGAGCAGAAGAAGATTTACCGTTTTCTGGCGACGGAACAGCTGATCATCAGCCGCGATGAATTCTCAGATTATCTGCGCTGGGCGTGTGACCGCATTCCCGGCCTGCATTTTTCCGAGCCGATTGAGCGTATTGATTTCGATGATAAAAAGCAGGAATTTGTGGTGCAGGGCGATAAAGGCGAGCACCGCGCGCGCAACATTTGCCTCGGCACCGGCCACGCGCCGTGGATCCCCAAACCGGCACGCGCGGCGCTGGGGGAAAACTGTTTCCACGCGGCGGAAATTGAATTACGTGAACCGGATTTCACCGGCAAGCGCGTCATTGTGGTCGGCGGTGGCCAAAGCGGCGCAGACATTATTCTCAATGCGCTGGGCGGCCACTGGGGCGAATTCGCGGAGCTGAGCTGGTTGTCGCGACGCCCGAATTTTCAGCCGCTGGATGAGTCGATTTTCACTAATGAATATTTCACACCCGAGTATGTGAATTACTTCTACACGCTTCCCGAAGACGTGCGCGAGCAGGAGATCAGAACGCAGAAACTGCCTTCCGACGGCATCAGTTATCACACGCTGGAAGACATTTATAAGCAGCTGTATCACCGCTTTGACGTGTTGCATCAGCCGCGCAACGTGCGTTTGCTACCGCACCGCGCGCTGGATCATATCGTGCGTAACGCTTCCGGGGATTTCAGTTTGCAGGCGAAACACGGGCTGGAGAAATGCGAGGAACATTTCAGCGGCGATATCGTCATTCTCGCCACCGGTTATCGCCCCGGTTTGCCGGATTATCTCGCGCCAATGCTCGACAGAATTCCGTACGACCGCGAACAGCATTTGCCGTTGCTGCCCAACTTCAACCTGCGCTGGGACGGCCCGGAGCAGAACCGGATTTACGCGGTGAATGCCGGTATCCACAGCCACGGCAGCGCCGAAGGCCAGCTGACGCTGACCGCGTGGCGTTCGGCCAGGATCCTGAACCATCTGCTGGGCGAACCGCATTATGATTTGCGTCCGGTGCCGTCGCTGGTGCAATGGTGGTCCGGCAAATAGCAGGCACAAAAAAGCGGAGCACATGGCTCCGCTTTCATTTTCAACTCATCGTTTTATTTACACGTAGAAGTAGATCGCCAGAAAGTGGCAGGCGCTGCCGCCCAGCACAAAACCGTGCCAGATGGCGTGGCCAAAACGGAAGCGTTTCGATGCATAGAAAATGACACCCAGCGTGTACACCACGCCGCCCACCGCCAGCAACGTCACGCCGCCGAGAGACAATTTGGTCGCCAGCTGATAAATCACAATCAGCGACAGCCAGCCCATGGTCAGGTAGGTGATCAGCGAAAGCACTTCAAAACGGTGCGCAAACGCCAGTTTAAAAATTACGCCAAACAACGCCAGCCCCCAGATGACCGCCATCAGCCCTTTCGCCAGGGGAGAATTCAGTCCGATCAACAGGAACGGCGTGTAGGTTCCGGCAATCAGCAGATAAATCGCGCAGTGATCGAGTTTTTTCAGCCAGTATTTGGCTTTCTGATGCGGAATGGCGTGATACAACGTGGAGGCCAGATACAGCAAAATCATGCTGCCGCCATACAAACTATAACTGGTGATCGCCATTGCGCTGGCGTTTACGCTGACCGCCTGCACCAGTAACAAGACCAGGCCGACAATCCCAAACACCAGCCCGACGCCGTGACTCAGGCTGTTGGCAATTTCTTCAGCCCACGGATATCCCTGTGGTGATGACTTACCCATACGATGAGAACCCTCGAGGCAAAACAATAAAATAACGTTAATCCGACGCTGTTTATAAATTACGCCGACAGGCAGATTAACTGAGAACGATTCCAGTGTACACCTGTACGCTTAAATTGAGTATTTCCTGATGTAACAGTCCCTTAGCCGGATCATCATTTCATTACACAAATGACTGGAATCCCTTCAATTCATTCACTTTGTTTATAATTTACCCATATGACATTCTGAAGACAGCGCCATTTTCCGCACCCAAAAACATGATTTTTTTACATCAACCGATTAAGGTGTACCGGAAATCTCTGATAATGCTCTTCATAATGCCGTCAATTTGACTAAGGTTTGACCATGTCCGTAGCAACTTCCCCGCTGAATTTTGGCGCAATGACCGAAGTTTTTCAGTTCCTGATGGAAATCGACAAGCTGAAAAGCGTGCAACGCCGCACAAAAGTGCTGGGCACCGAACGTCAGGAAAACTCTGCGGAACACAGCTGGCATTTCGCCGTTGCAGCCATGTCTCTGGCACCTTTTGCGCCGGAAGGCGTGGATATCAATAAAGTCATCCGCATCGCGCTAATCCACGACATCGTGGAAATCGACGCCGGTGACGTCATCGTTTATGACCTCGCCGCCCGCGCTGCCGTTCACGATCAGGAAGTGATCGCCGCCAAACGCCTGTTCGGCCTGCTGCCTGCGCCGCTGAGCACACAATTTCTGGATTTGTGGAACGAATACGAAGCCGGAGAAACGCCGGAAGCGCGCTTTGCGCTGGTGATTGACCGCGTCATGCCGATGGTCATGAACCTGAATAATCAGGGTCAGAGCTGGGTAGAAAATAACATTCGTCTGGAACAGGTTCTGGCGCGTAATTCCTTTATCGCCGAAATCCACCCGGAACTTTGGCTGCACATCCGCAGCCATCTGGATAACGCCCACCAGCAGGGGTGGTTGAAGTAATACTTTGGCGAAATATTAATTAAAATCCCCGCATTACTGAATCGGGGATTTTTTATCCATTCTTAAATCCACCAAACGCCCTTCCTTATCTGCTGCAATCTGTCTGAAAAGTTATTCTTCTGACAAATCTGTATTCAATGCCCCATGTTAACTTTTCAGATGTCGTTACTTTGTTTGCTCACACATTTATCAGGAAGATTCTAACCATGTGGAATAAACATGCTGCGTTAACACATGCAAGGCAGAATGCGCATCAGCACAGCACAGGACTTTGTGCCAGATATGTCACCAACGCGATCAGGGCTGGAGGTGTCGTCATTACACCGGCCAATGCTTTGGATATGGGATTTTCTCTGCGGCAGTCTGGGTTTATAGAAGTGCCATCAGGTGCACCAGCAGAACAAGGGGATATTGTTGTGATCCAGCCAATTCCGGGACATCCTTATGGCCATGCAGCAATCTATGACGGCCAGACCTGGTATTCGGATTTTAAGCAAAAAACGATGTATCCGGGAAATGACTATCGGCAAGCAACTCCTGCCTATCAACTTTACCGGAAATAATGCCGATGAAAAATAACTCCATAATTTTAATGCTTTTGCTCGCATTTTCTCCTGCGTCTCATGCTACGAATTCAGATGCAGGACAATACGTCACCTCATTTTATAAATGGTATATCAAAGAGGCGGCAGAACTTAAAAACCCTCTCGTACAACCTGAATTAAAAAAATATGTCACTGATGAATCCTATAAACAGCTGATGAAAGCTTATAAAGCTGATGAAATCGACGTCGACTACTTTATTAAAGTTCAGGACTTTGACGACCAGGACTGGTTAAAAAACATTGCAGCAGACAAAGTCATCACAGATCCCGTTTGTACCCAAGTCTATATGACATTCGGTAAAATCAATCCAAAGCACGTAGTCGATTGTCTGGTGAAAGAAGGCAATACGTGGAAGATTAAAAGCGTGACTGATATTGAATAGAAATCCCAAAATCAGCCGGACAGTTCATCCGGCTGATTTTTTTTTATTTTAATTACTTCGGCACTGTCAGCGCCGTCGAATCAACGTACGGTTTCATGATGGTGTCGGCATCTTTCTGTGCCTGTGCAGCGGCGGTTTCCGGGGTGACTTTTTCGTCGTTCACCAACGCTGCCAGCTGGTTTTCCATTGCCTGACGAACCGCAACGGTTTCGTAGGTGGAATACCACGGATACGCATATTTCAGCTGTTCCAGCGCAATCGCCGCACGCGGGTCTTTCGCCAGATAATCTTTCATTTCCGGTGTGTCATAAGACGCCATACGCGGTGAAAAATAACCGGTAAAGCGGCTCCAGGCACCGTTCACTTTCGGGCTGACCAGATATTGCAGGAACTGATATGCCGCTTTTTTCTGGTCGTCGGAAATCCCTTTAAAGCTCACCAGACTCGCGCCGCCGATGGTCACGCCGTTGCGGACTTTGGCAGGCATCATCGCCACGCCCAGCTCGAAATCTTTGGTGTTTTCACGCATAAAGCCCAGCGCGCCGGTGCTCAGCATCGCCATCCCCAGTTTGCCGGAGAAGAACGCTGCGCTGATTTGTTTGGAGTTCAGCACGCCGGAAGGCATCACTCTGTCGCGATAAACCAGGTTCTGCCAGAAGTGCAGTGCGCCCAGCGTGGACGGTTTGTCGTAATACACTTCGCCCGGATAATCCGCGTTGTAATACTGGCCGCCGTTGGCGCGCACCAGCGCGGATAAAATCCAGCCGCCGTAGTCATCGTTAGTCGATGGCAACATGATGCCCCACTGGCCTTTTGCCGAATCGGTCAGCTTTTTCGAATCTTCCAGCAGTTCGTCCCAGTCTTTCGGTGGCGCGGTGATCCCGGCTTTGGCGAACATGTCTTTGTTGTAATAGAGAATGGGCGTCGAGTTATGGAACGGAATGGCGTAAGTCACGCCGTTCAGCTGGGCGTTCTGGCGCATGGCGGGCCAGAAGTTTTGCGTCAAAAATGGCGTCGCTTTCTGGTCGCCGAATTTGAACAGTTCGTCCATCGGGAGGATTTCATTTTTGATTGCCAGATCCGCCGTAAAGTTGGCCGACATGATCACCAGCGCCGGGGGCTGCCCGGATTTCGCGGCGGCTTCGGCTTTCACTTTAGTGGTGTCGTAGTTGCCGGTGAAAATCCCGCGCACTTCGACATCATTCTGTGACTGGTTGAACTCTTTGATAACGCGGGTCATTTCCATGGTCAGCTTACCGTCAACCGGCGCAGGGAACATGAAATCGATGTTTTCTTTCGCCGACGCCGTGCCTGCGGCAATGAAGCCGATGGCGAGCGTCAGCGCACTTATTTTACGCATTGTGGCATTCATGCGTTTGCTCATAAAAAATTCTCCCGGTGCAGGTTTTGCTGGTTTTGGCCTGAAAAAAGATGAAGGTCGTGCAAAGAGAAATACAAAGTGATGCGGTCGCCGGGTTGTGGAATATCCCCGGTATTTTCCCGCAGCTGGTTTTTACGGACATAACGGATCTTGCCGAGCGCGGTGTCGGCGTGGCAGAGATACTCCGCGCCGAGCAGTTCGCGATAGGTCAGTGTGGCCTGCAATTGCAGGCTTTCGCCGTCCACCGGGCGGTCGCTGATGTGTTCGGGTCTGATGCCCAGATACACGTCAGTGAGCGCCTGCGCGTAGTCTGTTTGCGGCAAATGCACCGGCTGATTTTCGACGCTCAGCACGCCACCGGCACACGGTAGTAAAAACAGATTCATCGACGGCGTGCCGATAAAACCGGCGACAAACAGGTTGGCCGGGTGCGCGTACAGCGTTTCCGGCGCGCCGATTTGTTGCAGATGGCCTTTATCGAGTACCGCAATCCGGTCGGCCATGGTCATGGCTTCCATCTGATCGTGCGTAACGTAAACGGTGCTGGTTTTCAGTTGCTGATGCAGCTGCATAATCCCATCGCGCACTTCGGTACGCAGGCGCGCATCGAGGTTCGACAGCGGTTCATCCATCAGAAATAACTTCGGATCGCGCACTATCGCCCGCGCCATCGCCACGCGCTGACGCTGACCGCCGGACAATTTGCCCGGCTTGCGTTTGAGCAACGGTTCAAGCTGCAATAATCCGGCCACGCGATCGACCCGCGCCTGATGCTGATCTTTCGGCTCATTGCGCATCCGCATGCCGAACGTGATGTTTTGTTCAACGGTCATGTGCGGGAACAGCGCGTAGTTCTGGAAGATCATCGAGAAATTTCGTTCACGCGGTGCCTGCGCGGTGATGTCAGTTCCGTCGAGCAAAATACGGCCCTCGCTGACATCTTCCAGCCCCGCCAGCAGGCGCAGCAAGGTACTTTTGCCACATCCCGACGGCCCGACCAGCACCAGAAATTCGCCGTCGGCAATCTCCAGCGAAAGCTGATTCACCGCCGTACTGCCTTCAAACTGCTTGGTAATATTTTCCAGACGAATGCCAGACATCATTGATCATCCACCGGGCAACTGATTTGCGCGTCGTAAAGATACGGCCCCGGATATTGCGACAACGGATGCAGATAACTGACCAGCCCGGTTTTATCCACCAGACGGTGCATCACGCAGGCCGCCGGTTCGAGGTTATAGAACGGCGCCGGATTGTGGTGATAGTACGGAACCTGATGCACGGTGCCGGGAATGGTGGTGATGATCGCCTGTTTGTACTGGGTGAAAATCAGGCGATGCGTATGGCCGCAGAATACGCGAACCAGCGACGGGAAACGGTCAATCAGCGCCAGCAGCTGGTCGCCATTTTCACAGGAAATCGCGTCCATCTGCGCGGAACCGACTTTGACCGGCGGATGGTGCATAAACACCGCCGTCGGTTTATCACCGCCCTGCTCCAGCTGGCCTTCCAGCCACGCCAGAGTTTCCAGCGTCAGAAAACCTTTCGATTCACCGGCCAGGCTGGAATCCACAAACAGCAAACGCATCGGGAAATCGTCGATGGCGTAACGCATGTTTTGCGGGTCGTTTCCGAGCTGCGGGCACAGCGGATGCAGCGCTTCCAGAAACTGCGCTTTGTCATCGTGATTGCCCGGAATAATAAACAGCGGATAACGCAGATTGCCCAGCGTGCGGCGCGCCACCTCGTATTCCTGCGGCAGACCGCAGTTAACGATATCGCCGGTGATCACCACTGCATCCGGTTGTTCTTCCAGCGCATTCAGCTGGCTGACCACTTCGGCGTTACAGCCGTTCACGTCGATAAAGTCATACAGTTTGCGGCCGTGGCTGCGAAAGTGCATGTCAGAGATCTGAGCTAAAAACATGGAAGACTCCTTTATTTAATCCCCGAAAAGCCGAAGCTTTTCAGGAACTGTTTCTGAAAAACAATGAACGCTAGCATCAGCGGAAGGCACACCATCAGCGTTCCGGCAGTAATTAATCCCCACTGGCCGCCCGATTCTGCCCCCATCGCGAAGGACACCAGCCCGACGGTGAGCACCTGTTTGTCCGGGTCGTTCAGCACCATCAGCGGCCAGAGATATTCGTTCCAGTGATAGGTAATGCTGACGGTCGCGAAAGCGAGAATGGCGGGCCATGACATCGGGATCAGCACGCGGAATACCACCTGCCACCAGCGGCAGCCTTCCATCAGCGCGGCTTCTTCAATTTCACGCGGGATACTGAGAAACGCCTGACGCATCAGGAACACGCCAAACGCCGACGCGAAGTACGGCATCATCACGCCGGTCAATGTGTTGAGCAGCCCGAGCTGTTTGAGGATCATCATGTTCGGCACCATCATGATGACCGGCATGATCATCAGCTGGATGAGCAGCAGGTAGAACAGCGTCTGTTTGCCGCGAAATTCGTGATACGCGAAGACGTAACCGGCGGTGGTAATCGTCACCAGTTGAACCAGAAACGTGCCGAACGAGAAGAAAATGGTGTTGGCGTAAAGCCGCAGCCAGTCTGCGCTGTCCCAGGCATCACGGAAGTTTTGCAGCGTCAGCGGGAAACGGGGCAACAACGACGCCATATCCGGCCCGAAGCTACTTTCGCTGAACGCCGACGACAGCATCCACAGGAAAGGTGCCATCCATAAAAACGCGGCGCAGAGCAGCAGAACCGGCAGTGTCGAACGGCGGACACCGCGCAGCAGCAGCCCGGAAGATCGCGGCACGGCGCGCGATTTTTGAGTCATCAATGTTTCAACGCTCATAGTGAGCCCCTCTTTCCAGTACGCGCAGATTCAGCATCGAAAAACCAAACAACAGCACCAGCGTCAGGAAAGTCGCCGCTGACGCTTTGCCTAAATCGTGCGTGTCGTTGGCGAGGCTCTGGATGTAATACAGCAACACCGTAGTAGCGTTATTCGGCCCGCCCTGCGTCATCACGGCGACGTGATCAATCTGGGTAATCGAGTAAATCAGCGCAATCGTGACCACAAAACTGATGGTCGGGCGCAGCAGCGGCAACGTGACATAGAAGAAAACCTGCGGGCGCGACGCTCCTTCCATCAGCGCCGCTTCACGGGCTGAAGCGGGAATCGACTGCAATCCGGCGAGGAAAAACAGCATGTAATACCCGGCAAATTTCCATACACCGATAACGCTGAGGGCAATCAGCGCGCTGTTGCTCATGCCGAGATAGTTGTTATTCATCGGCCCGAACATTTTCGCCAGGTAGTAATCAAGCAGCCCCATGCCGGGCATAAAAATGAACAGCCATAGGGTGGCGGCGCTGACGAGAGGAATGATCATCGGGAAGAAAAACGCGCTACGCAGCCAGCGGTTAAGCGAGGTGTTTTCCCAGAGTGCAACGGCCAGCAACAGCGCCAGCACGATACCGGGGATCACGGTCATCAGGATGTAAGCCAGATTATTGAGCAGCGCACGCCAGAAAACGGAGTCCTGAACCAGACGCAGATAGTTTTGCAGGCCCGCAAACGGTGGCGCGTCCGACGACAGACGGCTGTCAAAGAGGCTGTCCATCGCTGACTGGAATAAAGGGTAATAGGTGAACAGAAACAGAAAAATCAGCGTCGGCAGCAAAACAAGATAAGGGAACAACAAACGGCGCATTACAGGATACCGGTCAGCCAAATAAGGTGCCTATCCTGTCGGGAATGTGTGTCAGTTACATGGCGGTTATGTGATGGTTATTTGAATGAAAAATGAGCGAATGTTACTGAACAAATGGGAGGAAAAGACCGGCGTATTGCCGGCCTTAAAATCGTTAACCCTGAACTTCACACCTCGCCAGCGCGTTCCCGGCTTTTTCCGACAACTCAAACAAAGCAGGCAAAACATGCGCCGTGGCTTTGATGTACGCGCTCACCTGCGCCACACCTTCAGGCGGCAAAAGCTCGCCGCTTTCCAGACCTTCGCTCAGACACAGCAAACCGTGGCAAAGGCCTTCGGCAGATTCAGAGGCGACAGCGCCAAGATCATAAAGCTGGGGTTCGGTGAAGTTGCTGAGATCCATATCGGAGATCAAAGTGCGAAAAGCGGTGATGGAGTTTTCAGGGTATTGGGTTTCGGTTGTTGTCATTTTAAAACCTCGAGAGTGAATTTAATTTCGGCCACTCGAAACGCTAATATCGGGTGGCAGCTCAGACAGGGTTAGCGTTACCGGCACTCTCGGAAAACCGGCGCTTCCTAAGAAGCCCCCGCCTGAGCCACCATAATTTGGGGTGAGTCAGAGCGAACAGCATTATTACATATGCCGCCAAGAGATGTGATCAGAACGCTAATTCCGGCTACGGATTTTGCCGCAGCGAGGTGACTATATTCCGATGATTTTGCCAATGAAACAGACTGTATGGATTTACAGGAAGTTACTTTGATAATTGGAAGGCGTCTCGCAGGAATGACGTCTGCTCCCTCCCCTGCGAAGGGGAGGGCTGGGGTGGGGTATTAAAGGCGAATTCGAAAATTGAGGTTTGTGCGGACTGATCATTCAGTGAAATATCAAACCACACCAACACCCATCCTTTCCCGTGCTTCTTCATAGGTCGGCATTGATGCCGCAGCCCCTGCTCTTTCCACACAAACTGACGCGTACGCGGAGGCAAATTGCGCGGCTTCGGAAAGCGTGGAACCGGCGGCGAGTTGTGAGGCTAATGCGCCGTTGAAGGCATCGCCTGCGCCGGTGGTATCGACCGGTGTGGCCGGGCAGGCGGCGATGATCTGCGTTTCGCCATTCACGGAAAGCAGTGCGCCCTGCGTGCCGAGCGTGACGATCAGTGCCTGAATGCCTTTAGCGTGCAGCGCGTGGGCAGCGCGCTTTGCGGATGGAATATCGTGAACCTCAATGCCGGTCAGTAATGTGCATTCGGTGGCGTTGGGCGTGAGCAAATCGACCTGCGCCAGCAGGTGGTCGGAAACCGGCTGGAACGGCGCGGGGTTGAGGATAATGTACGTCCCGTTTTCCCTGGCGATGTTGATCAGCTTTTCGATAGCCGGAAGATTATTTTCCAGCTGCGTCAGCAGGATATCGGCAGCGGCTACCGCCGGGCGGCATTGTTCGACTTCTTCGTCGGTGACCGTCAGGTTCGCGCCCGGATCGACCGCTATCATGTTTTCTGCGTCCGCACCGGCGACGTAAATCAGCGCGTTGCCGGTCGGGCATTCGCTGGTGGAAAACAGCGTGACGGCGTCGAAACCGGCGTTGTCGAGGTGGCGGCGGGCGAACATGCCGAAATCATCGCGCCCGACTTTCCCGATGTAATGCACCCGTGCACCGGCGCGCAGTGCGGCAACCGCCTGGTTCGCGCCCTTTCCGCCCGCGCCCATCATGCTGTTGCGCGCAATCAGGGATTCTCCCGGTTTGGGGAAACGCGCCATGCCAGCGACGATGTCGAGGTTGAAAGAACCAAATACGCATACCTTGCCTTTTTTCATGCCTCTCTCCTGAAAGAAAACGGTCGTGACTGCGACTGAAAAACGCGTTGTGCGGCCAGACAGGCGCCGCGGCAGCCGGTCTCATCGGTGACGGCGCTGAAGTGGATCTTCAGTCCGTTCGCCGGATACGGGCTGCGCAGATGGCTGCGCAACTGCTGTTCAAGCTGCGCCAGCGGGAAATTCTCCATCGCCAGCACACCGCCGCCGAGCACCAGATATTCCGGGTCCAGAATGTTCATTTCACTGGCGATCGTCCGCGCCAGACGCGCGACAAATTCGGTTAAATCCACATGTTCTGCATGATGCACAAACAGTTCGGCGAACGGCGTTTGCGGTGCGTGCTGCCGCGCCCAGCCGGTCAGCCAGTTGCCGGACGTCAGCGTTTCGACGCACCCGGTTTTGCCGCAGGGACACAACAGCGGATTGCCTGCCAGCGGAATGTGCCCTAGCTCGCCCGCACCGCCATGTGCACCATGATAAAAATCGCCGTTAATCCACAAACTGTTGCCCAGACCGGTGCCCAGATACAGGCCGACGGCGACGTCCGGCAGCGCGTCGTGCTGAAGTAAATCCCACCACATCAGATGGTTAACGTCTTTATCCATCGTCACCGGCAGATGCAGCCGCTGCGCAAGCTGCTCCGCGACCGGCTGATTATCCAGCGCGGAAATAAACGGCAGCGATAACACGGTTTGCCGGTCGCGGGATAAGATCCCCGGCAAACCGAGCATCACCTGTGCCACCTGATGATGCGGATCCTGCGCATCCAGATACCCGCGGATCAGTGCTTCCAGCCCGCTCAGCGGATCACTTTGCCCTGCCCAACTTTGCGTCGGGGTTTTGTGGTAGCCGCGAAAATTTTGCTGGCTGTCCATCAGCATTAAACGGGTATTGGTGCCCCCGACGTCCACTCCAAGAAAATGCGGCATACGGCTCTCCTGCCCTCAGGCTGCGTGACGCGCCTGACGCATCTGATCGAGCATTTTGTCCCAGGCAATATCCAGATCGCTGTCGAGCGTGAACAGGCCGGAACTGCCGACGATCAACACTTCCGCGCCCGCAGACATCAGATCCTGATACGTCCGCAGGTTGCAGGATCCGTCGATTTCGATCAGATAGCGGTAGCCTTTTTGCTGTTTGAGATCGCGCAGCTGGGCAATTTTCCCCAGCATTTCCGGGATGAACGGCTGCCCGGCGTAGCCCGGATCGACAGTCATGACGGTAATTTTGTCCAGCAGATGAATGTAGTGCTGGATGTATTCCACCGGCGTCGCAGGGTTGAGTACCACGCCGACCTTTTTACCCAGAGAACGGATCTGGTTGATGATGCGGAACGCGTCGCGGTTGATGGTTTCGGCGTGCGGGCAAATAAAATCAGCACCGGCTCTGGCTATCGGTTCGATAAAGTCGGACGGATTTTCCACCATCATATGCACGTCCAGAACCAGCGGCGTATGCGGGCGGATCTGTTCGATGAAGAACGGCGACAGCGTGATGTTTTTGACGTAATGGCCGTCCATGATGTCGATGTGCAGCATGTCAGCGCGGCGGTTCAGCACCTCCAGTTGCTGTCTGATGTCTATCAGGCTCATGCACATCAGCGACGGAGAAATTTTGTATTCCATGATGTTTTCCTAAGGTCAGAGGCTATGAAAATAAGCTTTAAAATAAGGGTTAAGGTTGTGCAGCCCGCGCTTTGGCGGCGCTCATGCGTCCTGCGCGTTTTTGCAGGAAACGGGCACGGAAGAATTTCAGCGCCAGCACCACAATCAGTACCGCGCCCCACATCGCCAGGCTGAAATGCGGGCTGACGTTCAACAGATTCAGGCCGGTAGAAATTACCTGGAGGACAATCAGCGAGAGCACCACGCCCGCTACTTTGCCGAATCCGCCGTTCGGGTCGGTGCCGCCTAAAATGATCGCCAGTACGGTCAGCAGCAGGTAAGAATCGCCGTAGCCCATACGCGCCGAGTTGAAGCGCGCCATCATCACCAGCCCGGCAATCACGCATAACATGCTGGAAATCACGTAAATGGCGATGAGGACACGGTGCGTGTTGACGCCGCTGAAATGGGTGGCGTTGATGTTGCTGCCGCTCATGTAGATGTATTTGCCAAGGCGCGTGCGTTCGAGGAACACCGCGATGAATACCGCCGTCAGCAGGAAGATAATCAGCGGAACCGGCACGCCGAGCAGCGTTTCCGCGCCGATAAAGCGCACGATGTCGGGCATGCCGCTGATGGCCGCGCCGCGTGAAAGATAGATACCGACGCCGTTCACCATCGTCATGGTGGCGAGCGTGACCAGAATCGGATGCGCCCCGACATAGGCCACCAGCGCACCGGTCAGCATGCCGATGACCAGCGCCAGAATCATTGAGCCAACCAGCGCCACCGTCAGCCAGACCGCCTGCATCGCCATGCTGGCATCGGGCGGCAGCCAGGTCAGAAACACCCACGCCATCAGCAGGCTGGTCAGGTTAGCGGTGGCGATAATGCACAGATTCAGGCCGCCGCTGAGGATCGGGATAAACATAGCCAGCGTCAGCAAACCGAGTTCCGGCAGCTGAAACGCGACGCTCATAAAGGTGGCGTCACTGAAGAATCGCCCCGGCATCGCCAGGCTGAAACCGATAATGACCACCAGCAGCAACAGCGATAATCCCAGTGTGGTGCTGTCTATTTTCAGGGAAGCTATTTTCAGCCGTGGCCGGTCTTTAAGATTCACATTTCTGCTTTTCGCGAACATAGCGGTTTTCCTCAGGCGAAGCCGACTTCGGTTTCTTTGCGTTTCTTGTAATGGGTGACGGTGATGGCCGCGACAATCACCACGCCGATGACGATATTCATGAAGTAGCTGGAGACGCCGACCAGGTTGAGGCCGTTTTTCAGCACGCCAATCAGGAACACGCCCATCAGTGTGCCGACCACGCTGCCTTTGCCGCCGTTAAGGCTGGCGCCGCCGAGCACCGCAGCAGCCAGAACATCCAGCTCGCCGCCGACCAGCGCATTCGGCACCACTTCGCCGACGCGGTAGACCTGAACCAGCCCGCCAATCGCCGCCATCGCGCCGAGATAGCCGTACGCAAACAGGTGCAGCAGACCAACGCGGATGCCAATGCGGCGCGCGGATTCCTGATCACCACCGACCGCAAACAGCTGACGGCCCAGATGCGTTTTGTTGAGTAAAATCCAGCTCAGCGCTGCCACCGCCAGCATCACGACAACCGGCAAGCCAATCTGGTAATGCTGCTCGCCGACGCTGAACGGCAGGACGCGGATCGGCGTGGTCAGCCAGTCCGGCAGGTCGTAGAGGCTGGTGCCGTTGGTCAGCCACATCAGCATGCCGAACAGAAGTGACTGCATGCTGATGGTGACGATGATCGAGACAATGCGCAGGCAGTAGATCAGGATGGCGTTGATCATCCCGAGGACGGTGCCGATCGCGATCGCCAGTAAAATGCTGCCGGTCGGGCTGCTCAGGCCATAATGAATGGCCAGCGTGGCGATGAGGTACTGCACGACGGAAGCGACCGCCGCGAAGGAAATATCAATGCCGCCGGTGACCAGCACCACAAATAAGCCGAGGGCAAAAACGCCGCTGACGGCGTAGCTTTCGGTCAGATCGAGCAGGTTCTGAAGCGTCAGAAACTGATTGGTGAGCAGGGAAAACGTGACGATAACCACCAGCAAAACCCAGGCTAAATAACCTTCGTTGCTGGACGGGCGTAACCGGCTGAGCTTAAGCATTGACCGCCTCCGCAAGCTGTTGCTGAGTAATCGCGCCCGGAAGATATTCGCCCTTCACCGTACCTTCGGAGAAATGCAGTACGCGGTCGCAGTTGAAATACACTTCCGGCACTTCGTCGGAAATCAGCAGGATCGAAATGCCCTCTTCCGCCAGCTGATGCACCAACTGGTAAATACTGGCTTTCGCACCGACGTCCACGCCGACGGTCGGTGAATCGAGGATCAGAATTTTCGGCTGCGTCAGCACCCATTTCGCCAGCACGATTTTTTGCTGATTGCCGCCGGACAGCGTGGAAATCGCCTGATCCGGGTTCGCGACTTTGACGCCGAGTTTTTCGATCCACTGCTGGATGATCTTGTTTTTGCGGTATTCGTCGATCAGATGAAAACGGCTGCGCAGCTGATCCATGATCGCCAGCACGGTGTTGTCGCCGACCGATTGCTGCTGGATCAGTCCCAGCGTCAGCCTGTCTTCAGAGACATAGCCGATGCCGGATTTGATCGCGTCTTCGTGGCTGCGAAAACGCACCGGTTTGCTGTCGAGGTAGATTTTGCCGCTGTCCGGTTTGGTCATACCAAACAGGCTTAGCGCCAGTTCGGTGCGTCCGGAACCGAGCAGGCCGCACAGGCCGAGCACTTCGCCGGCGTGCAGTTTGAAACTGACGTCGTGGTACTGGCCTTCGCGGGTGAGTTTGTCGGCTTCCAGCATGATGCGTTCGTCATTCATGTTGGCGGCTTTCAGGCGGTAATCGAGTCTGAGGCCGGTCATCAGCTCGGTCAGGCGTTCGCTGCTGACTTCAGAGGCCGGGAAGGTGCCGACTTTTTTGCCGTCACGAATGACCGTGACGCTGTCGGAAATCTCCAGCACTTCGTCGAGACGATGGCTGACGAAGACCACGCTGATGCCTTTGTTTTTCAGGTAATGCACGGTACGCAGCAGCTGATTCACTTCGGTGCGGGTCAGCGAGGCGGTCGGTTCATCCATAATGACTAACCGCGCATCGGCGACCAGCGCGCGACAAATTGCCACCTGCTGGCGCTGGGCAATCGGCAGCGCCGACACTTTGCTGTCGAGATCTAAGGTGTAATTGAGTTCAGTCAGGATGCGCTGCGCGGTGTCGCGCAGGCGTGACGGGCGATACCAGCCCATCAGCCCTTGCAGGTTGTGGTCGAACGCGATGTTTTCAAACACGCTCAGGTTCGGAAACAGCGACAGATCCTGATAGATCACCTGAACGCCAAACTGCCGCGCCTGATCCGGGCTGAGTTTGCTGAACGTCTGAAGCCCCTGCGTGGCAGAACCCAGCGTGATCCGGCAACCGTTATCCGGCTGATAAACCCCCGAGATCACTTTGATCAACGTACTTTTACCGCAGCCGTTGGTGCCCGCCAGGCAGTGAACTTCCCCCGGCATCAGCCGCAGGGAAATGTCGTTAAGCGCGCGCTGTCCGCCAAAGGTCACCGACAGATTCTGTACATCAATCAGCGGCGTGTTGTCTGTTTGAATGATCTCGGAGATTGCCATGATTACAGCCCCATTTTGACCAGTTTCGGCAGGTTCGCTTTATCCAGACTTTCGGTTTCGTTGCCCAGAATGGTGCGCGTGGCTTCATCAACTTTCACTTTACCCATGCCTTCGATGGTCATGCCGTCAGTGATTTTTTCGCCTTTTTCCAGCTTCTCGGCGATGCGCACGAACACTTCCCCGGCCACCATCGGGTTCCAGATAAAGCCGCCTTTGATGGCACCGGCTTTCACCAGGCTTGCGCCCTGTCCCGGACTGAATGGCCCGAAGACGCAGACATCATCGGTTTTGCCGCGGTTAAGCACCGCACGGCCTGCGCCGATGGGGCCTTGTGAACCGATCGCCAGAATGCCTTTCAGGTTGGCGTCTTTAGACATCAGGTCGTTGGTAGTTCGGATGCTGTCATCAAGCGATTCGCCGACACCAAATTTGTCACCGACCAGATGCATGTTCGGATAATGTTCTTTCTGATAATTGATGGCCGCGTCAGCCCATTTCTGATGCAGAGGCACGGTCAGGCTGCCGACGTACACCGCGTAATCGCCTTTTTCTTTCATACATTGTGCGAGAGCGATCATGTGGTTAATGCCGTGCTGCGTGGCGTCGACCATTTCGAAATCCCAGTCGGCGTATTTCTGATCCGGCGATTCATGCACGATGACTTTGATCCCGGCGTCGTGTGCGCGTTTCAGCACCGGCTCCAGCACGCGGGCGTCGTTGGGTACCACGCCGATCACATCCACTTTCTGGGCGATCAGATCTTCAATTGCACGCACCTGCAATGCCGGATCGGCACTGGTCGGGCCGACCTGCCATGCGTCGATCCCGCGTTTCGCCGCTTCGCTTTTGATCCCGGCTTCCATCGCGTTGAACCAGGCGTTACCGCCGACTTTCACCACCACGCCCATGCGAATTTTGTCAGCGGCGTGTGCTGACAGGGACAACATGGCTGTGGCGAACAGGCAGGCAAGAACGGATTTCTTGATCATGTTTACTCTCCTGGGAGGTCAGTTATTTACCGCAGCAAACGGGCCGTTGCGGTTGTTTTTAGTTTTTTTCTGTAGGGGTGACGGAGAAACTTCAATCACGTTAACGTTGCTCCAGGCCAGTTCCTGGCGGAATTCCTCATCCTCCAGATGGTCTGTTATCAGTGTGTCGATTTCCCGGTAGTGGCAGATCCGCGCAAAAGAGCGGCGGCCGAATTTGCTGGAGTCAGCCAGCAAAATTTTGTGCTCGGAGGAAAGCAGCATTTGCTGTTTCAGCCGCGCGTGATGCTCGTTGCTTTCACGGATCCCACCTTCGTGGCTGATACCGTGACAGGAGAAAAACAATTTGTTGATGACGAACTCTTTCAGCATTTGCTCGGCCAGCACGCCGACAAAATCTTCATATTTCGCCGAATATTCACCGCCCAAACCGATGGTGCGCACATTGGCTTTCACCGACAGCGTCTGGATGATCTGCACTGAGTTGGTCAGCACCACCAGCTGAATATCGGGCAACTGGCGCGCCAGATACCAGCTGGTCGAACTGCTGTCGAGCAGCAGACAGTCCCCCGGATTAATCAACTGCAATGCGCGTTTGGCGATGCGCGTTTTGCTGTCAGGCGACTGATTACTGCGGTCGCGAAACGATTCGCCCTGTTCAATCTGCGACGGCACATAGGTTTTTTCGCCCGCCGAATGTTCCGTAAAGACCGCGCCGCCGTGGCTGCGTAACAGCACGCCGCGCTTTTCCAGCAGCGCCAGATCCCGTCGTGCCGTTTCCAGCGAGATACGGCATAGCTGCGCCACTTCCTGCACCAGAATGCGTCCGCGCTGGGTGAGAATCTCGGTAATAAAACGATGTCGCTCTACTGGCAGCATGTGGTGATTCCTCTTTCCCGATGTCAAACAGGATACGCAGCCCAGTGGTTGTGGAATGCGCAGTGCCTCAAACGCGGCTGTGTGCATTTTTTGCCACCGCCGTCATGTGATAGTTGTCACGAAAAGCTGAGAAAAGATGAAATGTTAAAGTTTGGATCTGTGGCGGGAACGGCATTAAATCGTCATTTGCGTTGCAACAAGACAGCAACAGTTTTGCAAACGGTCACAATTCCTCGTGGTTTCTCATGACCGGTTATGACCGTTTGTGTGGAGTTGACCGTTTGAGCATAAAAAAAGCGCCTTAAGGCGCTTCTGCATTCGAAGAAAGTATTATCGGCCCCCCGCCAGATCGAGAAAGCTGCCGGTGACGTAGGAGGAGGAATCGGAGAGCAGCCAGTAAATCGCCTGCGCCACTTCTTCCGGCTGGCCACCGCGCTGCATCGGCAGATTGGCCTTCACGCGATCGACGCGCCCCGGCTCACCACCGCTGGCGTGCATTTCGGTATAAATCAGACCGGGCCGCACGCAGTTTACGCGAATACCGTACGCCGCCACTTCCAGCGCCAGACCGGTGGTCAGGGTATCCACCGCCCCTTTCGACGCGGCGTAATCAACATATTCGCCCGGCGCACCCAGACGGGCAGCCGCCGAGGAGACATTCACAATCGTCCCGCCCTTTCCGCCGTGCCGGTGCGACATGATTTTCACCGCCTCGCGGCAGCACAGGAAATAGCCCGTCACGTTGGTGGAAAGCACTTTATTAATCCGCTCTGCCGAGAGGTTTTCAATCGTCGTCTGCTGGAACAGAATTCCGGCATTATTCACCAGCGCGGTGATCGTCCCGAGTTCTTCGCCCAGGCGTTTAAACATCGCGACCACCTGCGTTTCGTCGGCAATATCAGCCTGAAGCGCAATGGCTTTGCCACCGGCCTGTTGAATTTCATCGACGACGGATTGTGCAGCGGTTTCGTTATTCAGATAGTTGACGCCGACGGCGTAACCCTGCTGCGCGAGGAGGATCGCGGTTGCACGGCCGATACCGCGGCTACCGCCGGTGACGAGGGCAATATTCATTGCTGGGCTCCTTTGGGAAAATGCCGGAATTTAGGGAAGGATACGACGTTGGTTTGCTCCTCCCCCTGCGAAGGGGGAGGTTGGGAGGGGGTTTAGCACCAAAAACAATAATTTGGGGAAACTTCAATATAGGCATTTTGCTGTAATACCCCACCCCAACCCTCCCCTTCGCAGGGGAGGGAGCCGTTCGAAGCCGGTTCAGGCCTTACTCGTAATCACTCATCGGCACGCATGAACAGAACAAGTTCCTGTCTCCGTAAACGTCATCGAGACGTTTCACCGTCGGCCAGTATTTATTCTCATCACCGGCCGGGAACACGGCCACTTCGCGGGTGTACGGATGGCTCCAGTCGTTCACCAGCTCATTTTGTACGTGCGGTGCGTTCACCAGCGGGTTATCGGCCAGCGGCCATTCGCCTTTCGCTACGCGGTCGATTTCACTGCGGATTGCCAGCAGCGCATCGATAAAGCGATCCAGCTCCACTTTGCTTTCGGATTCGGTCGGTTCAACCATCAGCGTACCCGCAACCGGGAATGACATGGTTGGCGCGTGGAAACCGTAGTCGATCAGGCGCTTGGCGATGTCCATTTCGCTGATACCAACGGTCTCTTTCAGCGGACGGATATCCAGAATACATTCGTGCGCCACGCGGCCATCACGGCCGGTGTAGAGCACCGGATACGCGTCTTTCAGACGGGTAGCGATGTAGTTCGCATTCAGGATCGCGACCTGGCTGGCTTGTTTCAGACCTTCCGCGCCCATCATGCGGATGTACATCCAACTGATTGGCAGGATAGATGCGCTGCCAAACGGTGCTGCAGAAACTGCGCCATTTTGCGTCAGCACGCCGTCAATCTGCACGACGCTGTGGCCCGGAACAAATGGTGCCAGATGCGCTTTCACACCGATCGGGCCCATACCCGGGCCGCCACCGCCGTGCGGGATGCAGAAGGTTTTATGCAGGTTAAGGTGCGAAACGTCCGCGCCGATGTAACCCGGCGTGGTGATGCCGACCTGGGCATTCATGTTCGCGCCGTCGAGATAAACCTGACCGCCGTACTGATGCACAATCTGGCAAACTTCGCGGATCGTTTCTTCGTAAACGCCGTGCGTGGAAGGATAAGTGACCATAATGCACGACAGCTCATCGCCCGCTTTCGCCGCTTTCTCACGCAGATCGCTCAGATCAATGTTGCCCTGTTTGTCGCAGGCCACCACCACCACCGTCATGCTCGCCATCTGGGCAGAAGCCGGGTTAGTGCCGTGCGCTGAACTTGGGATCAGGCAGATGTGACGGCTGCTTTCGTTACGGCTTTCGTGATAACGACGGATCGCCAGCAGGCCCGCATATTCACCCTGCGCACCGGAGTTTGGCTGCATACACACCGCATCGTAACCGGTAAGCTGCACCAGCCACTGTGACAACTGACCAATCATTTGCTGATAACCGGCGGCCTGTTCTGTCGGGCAGAACGGGTGCAGCTCAGCAAATTCCGGCCAGGTGATCGGGATCATTTCGGCCGCAGCATTCAGTTTCATGGTGCAGGAGCCCAGCGGGATCATCGCCTGATTCAGCGCCAGATCCTTTTTCTCCAGACGGTGCATGTAACGCATCATCTCGGTTTCGCTGTGGTACTGATTGAAGACCGGGTGCGTCAGGATCGGATCCACACGCAGCATCGCGGCAGGAATCGAGTTGCTGTCGGTCGATGCGGCTTTATCCAGTTTGTCGATGTCCAGACCGTTGTCGTCACCCAGCAGGGCGGCGAACAGGATCTGCACGTCTTCACGGGACGTCGCTTCGTCGAGGGTCACGCCTACGGCACCGTGAATGTCGGTGCGCAGGTTCAGACCAAAGCTCAGCGCGCGTTCCAGTACGGCAGCTTTGTCTTTGACTTCAACGGTCAGCGTGTCAAACCACGTGTTGTGACGCAGGGTCAGGCCGCCCTGTTTCAGGCCAGAAGCCAGAATGTCGGTCAGACGGTGAATGCGTGATGCAATGCGTTTCAGGCCTTCAGGGCCGTGGAATACCGCATACAGGCTGGCAATATTCGCCAGTAAAACCTGCGAGGTACAGATGTTGGAGTTGGCTTTTTCGCGGCGGATATGTTGCTCGCGGGTCTGCATCGCCATACGCAGCGCGGTTTTCCCGGCGGCGTCGCGGGAAACACCAATAATACGGCCCGGCATGGAGCGTTTGAACTCGTCGCGGCAGGCGAAGAACGCGGCGTGCGGGCCGCCGTAACCCATCGGCACGCCAAAGCGTTGCGCGGAACCGAAGACCACGTCAGCGCCCTGTTTGCCCGGCGCGGCCAGCAGAACCAGCGCCATAATATCAGCGGCAACGCTGGTCACAATTTTGCGGGATTTCAGTTCTCCCAGCAGCGCGGTGTAATCGTGAACTTCACCGGTGGTGCCGACTTGTTGTAAAAGCACGCCGAACACGCCTTCCAGATCGAGCACTTTTTCTGCTTTATCAACGATAACGTCAAAGCCGAAAGTTTCCGCACGGGTGCGGACAACGTCCAGCGTTTGCGGGTGCACGTCATCCGCCACGAAGAAACGGTTAGCATCTTTCAGTTTGCTGGCGCGTTTCGCCAGCGCCATAGCTTCGGCGGCAGCGGTTGCTTCATCGAGCAACGACGCAGAAGCCAGATCCAGACCGGTCAGATCCAGCGTCAGTTGCTGGAAGTTGAGCAGCGCTTCGAGGCGGCCCTGAGACACTTCCGGCTGATATGGCGTATAAGCGGTGTACCAGCCCGGATTTTCCAGCATGTTGCGCAGGATCACCGGCGGCGTCAGCACTGCGCTGTAACCCATACCAATGTAGGATTTATAACGCTGATTCTGGCTGGCAATGGCTTTCAGCTCAGCCAGCGCCTGATGTTCTGTCACGGCATCGCCGACGGCCGGTGGCCCCGGCAACTGAATATCGACCGGAACGATCTGCTGGATCAGCGCGTTTAACGAGTCTGCACCGACCGTTTCCAGCATCTGTTGCTGCTGCTGAGAAGACGGACCAATGTGACGGCCGATAAAGGCTTCGCTGTTTTCGAGTTGGCTGAGAGTCTGAGTCATTTGCTACGCATTCCTGAAATCTGCTGGAGGTGTCTTGGGATACTGACAAAAGCTACGGGTCTTGAATTCGCCCCGCAAACGGGTTGCGGGGCGGGTATTGCAGTCTTGATTACTCTTCGATTGAAGCTGAGTAGGCTTCTGCATCCAGAAGATTAGCCAGTTCGGCTTCGTCTGAGGCTTTAATCTGGAACAGGAAACCTGCGCCGTACGGCTCGCTGTTGACCAGCTCCGGAGAACCTTCCAGCTCGCCGTTCACAGCCACGATTTCGCCGTTGATTGGGGAGTAAATATCGGACGCCGCTTTAACGGATTCCGCGACCGCGCAGTCTTCGCCTGCGGCAACTTCACGGCCCACTTCTGGCAGGTCTACAAAGACCATGTCGCCCAGTAATTCCTGTGCGTGTTCGGTGATCCCTACGGTGTAAACGCCGTTGCCTTCTGAACGCACCCACTCGTGGGAAGACGCGTATTTCAAATCTGCTGGCACATTGCTCATCTTTAATCTCCTGAAAACGTTTTAAATTTTTATAAATCAGCTAATCGAATGGGTTACTGCGCCAGCGGTTTGCCGTTACGGACAAAGCCTGGTTTGGTGACTTTTACCGGCATTTCGCGGTTACGAATTTGAACAATAGCGTTTTCGCCAATGCCCGCCGGAACGCGTGCCAGAGCAATACTGTAGCCGAGAGTCGGGGAGAATGAGCCGCTGGTGATCACGCCTTCCAGCGTATTGCCCGCGCCGTCGGTAAATCGCACCGGCAGTTCGTTACGCAGCACGCCTTTCTCCGTCATCACTAAGCCGACAAGCTGTTCGGTACCCTGCTCGCGCTGTCTTTCCAGTGCGTCACGGCCAATAAAGTTGCGGTCTTCCGGTGCCCACGCGATGGTCCAGCCCATATTGGCCGCCAGCGGTGAAACGCCTTCATCCATTTCCTGACCGTAGAGGTTCATGCCAGCTTCCAGACGCAGCGTGTCACGCGCGCCGAGCCCGGCAGGTTTAACGCCCGCGGCCAGTAATTTCTGCCAGAAATCAGCAACCTGCTCCTGCGGCAGTGCGATTTCATAACCAGCTTCGCCGGTGTAGCCGGTCGTGGCAATAAAGAGGTCGCCCGCCTGCACGCCGAAGAACGGTTTCATGCCAGCGACGGCTTGCTTTTGTTCAGCGGTGAACAGCGTTTCGGCTTTTTCTTTCGCCTGCGGCCCCTGAACGGCAACCAGCGCTAAGTCATCACGCACCGTCAGTTCGATGCCGTACGGTTCTGCATGCTGCGAAATCCATGCCAGATCCTTTTCACGGGTCGCGGAATTCACCACCAGGCGGAAATAATCTTCAGTGAGGAAGTAAACAATCAGGTCGTCGATCACGCCGCCGGACGCATTGAGCATGCCGGTGTAAAGGGCTTTGCCCGGGACGGTGAGTTTGGCGACGTCATTCGCCAGAAGGTAACGGAGGAATTCGCGGGTCCGTGCGCCGTGAAGGTCAACGATGGTCATGTGCGAGACGTCAAACATACCGGCGTCCTGACGCACAATGTGGTGCTCATCCAGCTGCGAGCCGTAATGCAAAGGCATCATCCAGCCGTGGAAATCGACCATACGCGCACCGCACGCCACGTGTTGTTCATAAAGCTGAGTCTGCTTAACCATCTTATTCCTCATGACGAAAAGGCTGCCTGAAAATGTAAAAATGACAGGGAGCGCAAACGATACCCTTTATTTGAACTTACCACTGAATTCCCCTGCTAACCATAAGATAAAATATGTGGAGCAGAACGAATGTCAGTAATTTCTCAGGGGCATTGTGCAGAGTTTTTGACTGGTAAACTGGGGTTTGTGGCGCAAAATCTACAAATAAACACCAAAAGTATCGATGTTATATAACGGCGAGGCCGGATTTCTCACCCTTTTCAGAATGGGGAATCCGGCTTCGAATTAGAAAAAATAATGGTAAAACTGAGCTGGAATTAGATTATTTCAATCGAAGTGAATCGTCCTGTAACCATTCAGGAAGATCGTTGAGCCCCATCGCCTGACGGACCAGTTGCGGTTTCACACCCGGCAAGGAATCCGCCAGCGTCAGGCCGATATCACGCAATAATTTCTTCGCCGGATTATCCCCGGCAAACAGTTCGCGGAAGCCCTGCATTCCCGCCAGCATCAGCGCCGCGCTGTGTTTACGGCGGCGCTCGTAACGGCGTAAATACATGTGCTGACCGAAATCTTTGCCTTCTTTTTGCAGACGTTTGATTTCAGAAGCCAGCTCGGCGGCGTCCATAAAGCCTAAGTTAACGCCCTGCCCGGCCAGCGGATGCACGGTGTGCGCCGCATCGCCGACCAGCGCCAGACGTGGCGCGGCAAAACTGCGGGCATAACGGCCGGTCAGCGGGAAGGTCAGACGCTCGCTTTCGACAGCACAAACGCCCAGACGCAGGTCAAACGTGCTGGCGAGAATTTTATTAAACTCTTCCGGTGCCAGGGCGCTCAGACGCTGCGCTTCATCCGGCGAAACCGACCAGACGATAGAAGACAAATGAGCATCCGCCAGCGGCAGGAACGCAAGAATGCCTTCACCGTGGAAAACCTGCCGTGCGACAGACTGGTGCGGCTCTTCGGTGCGAATGGTCGCAACCAGTGCATGATGGCGATAATCCCAGAACGTCAGCGGGATATCGGCATGCTGACGCAGCCACGACTGTGCGCCGTCAGCGCCGACCACTAAACGCGCGCTGAGCTGGCGGTCATCGCTGAGAGTCACGAACGCATCGTTTTCGCCCCACGCGACATTTTTCAGCGTCGCAGGTGCGAGCAGCGTGATGTCAGAAGAATTTTCTGCCCGCTGCCACAGGGCGCGGTGAATGACATGATTTTCGATGATATGACCAAGGTGGCTGAAACCGTATTCTTCGCCACGAAATGCAATTTTACCGAAGCTGTCGCGATCCCAGACTTCCATTCCCTGATACGCATTCGCGCGCTGGGCGATGATGTTGTCCCAGACGCCGATATATTTGAGCAGACGCTCGCTGGCGGCATTGATTGCAGAAACGCGCAGGCCCGGCTGTTCCGGCAAAGGTGAATCGAGATCCGGCAGCTGGTTTTCCAGCACAGCAACGCGCAGGCCGCTGCCCTGTAATCCGCATGCCAGCGCCAGACCGACCATTCCGCCACCGGCGATAACCACATCAAAAGATTGCATAATTTTTCCTGTAAGGCCCGGAACGGAATTAACGGTCAACCCAGCCGAGCGTCCGTCGGATAAACGCATCGCGCAACGGCGTGATGCCTTCCATCGCCAGTAAACCCAGATTGCGGCCGACCATTAATGGCAGATAACGGTTGGCAAAGAGGTGGATCAGGCCGTCGGTAACGCCGACGGTCGCCTGCTGATCGGGCTGACGGCGGTTCTGATAACCGCAAAGTACGCGATAACTGCCGACGTCGTTGCCCTGCTTTGCGGCGCCTGCCAGCGTTTCCGCCAGCGTCATCACATCGCGCAGGCCGAGGTTAAATCCCTGACCGGCAATCGGATGCAGGGTTTGCGCCGCGTTGCCCACCAGCGCCAGACGATGGCTGATATGGCTGTTGGCTTTTTGTAATTGCAGCGGATAACTGAAGCGTTTACCGGCCTGTTTCATGGTACCCAGACGCCAGCCAAAGGCCTTTTGCAGTTCGCTGAGGAACTTCGCCTCGCTCCAGTGATCAATTTCTTCACGGGCTTCGCGCGGGTGGCACCAGACCAGCGAGCTGCGCCCGTCGGACATCGGCAATAAAGCCAGCGGTCCGTTTTGGGTGAAGCGTTCGAACGCGCGGCCGTTATGCGGTTCGCTGGTGGCGATGTTGGCGATGACGGCAATCTGCCCGTAATCCTCGCGCTGCCAGCTGATATTGCAGGCTTTCGCCAGCGACGAATGAGAACCGTCAGCAGCGACCAGCAACTGCGCGGTGAGAGTTTCACCGCTGTCGAGCGTGACACTCGCGTTGTCAGTTTGTCTTTGAACATCAACCACTTTTGCCGGGCAATGCACCGTCACACCAGGCGCCTTGCTGAGCATGGCAAACAAACGGTTGCCGACTTCATGCAGCTCAACAACGTGACCAAGCGCTTCGACACGGTAATGCGCCGCAGTGAGATTCACAAAAGCCGCATGACCGCGATCGCTGACGTGAATGTCACGGATAGGCGTCGCGATTTTTGCCAGTGCCGGCCAGATCCCGACGCGCGCCAGTTGCTGGCAGGTTCCCTGCGCGAGCGCTATCGAACGGGCATCAAAACCCGGATGCCCGTGTTCTTGCGGCGCGGTCGCTTCCACCAGATGCACCGGCAGACGCCCCTGCGTCAGCGAGGAAATCGCCAGCGCCAGCGTGGCACCGGTCATTCCGCCGCCAACAATCACTATGCTCATAGAGAAACAATGCTCATATTATTTACGTGCCGCCGCCATTAAGGCTTCGATATCATCGGCTTCTTTCACCACGTCGCCGGTCAGAATTTCGATGCCGGTCGCAGTGATCAGAATGTCGTCTTCGATGCGAATACCGATGCCGCGATACGCTTCCGGAACGTCGGCGTCCGGCGCGATGTACAGACCCGGTTCAACGGTCAGCACCATGCCCGGTTCCAGCGTACGGCTGCGTTCTGCCGAGCCATAATGGCCAACGTCATGAACGTCCAGACCCAGCCAGTGAGACAGACCGTGCATGAAGAACTGACGGTGCGCCTGTTCGGCATACAGCGTGTCGACATCGCCTTTCATCACGCCCAGTTTCACCAGACCTTCAATCATCACGCGCACGGCCGCTTCGGTCGCCGCCTGAATGCTGCTGCCCGGCTTTAAAATCTCCAGCGCTTTGTATTCTGACGCCAGCACGATGTCGTAGATTTCGCGCTGCGCTTTGCTGAATTTGCCGTTCACCGGGAAGGTGCGGGTGATATCGCCCGCATAACCTTTATATTCGCAACCGGCGTCGATCAGCACTAAATCGCCGTCACGCATTTCACATTCGTTTTCGGTGTAATGCAGAATACAGCCATTTTCACCGCTGCCGACAATCGTGTTGTAGGAAGGATAACGCGCGCCGTGGCGGTTGAATTCGTGATGAATTTCGCCTTCGAGCTGATATTCGAACATCCCCGGACGGCATTTTTCCATGGCGCGGGTGTGTGCCAGCGCGGTGATTTGCCCGGCACGGCGCATAACCGCGATTTCTTCGGCGGATTTGAACAGACGCATATCGTGAACCCACGGGCGCCAGTCAGTGACGGTCGCGGGCGCGGCGAAGTTCTGACGAAAACCTTTACGCAGTTTTTCCATCGCACGGTTAACGATTTCATCGGCATAGGCATATTCGCCCTGCGCGTGATAGACCACGTCAAGGCCGTTGAGCAGTAAATGAAGCTGGTCGTTGATGTCGCCGAAAGGCAAGGCTTTTGTCACGCCCAGCTTAGCCGGTGCTGCTTCCTGCCCCAGACGACGCCCGAACCAGATTTCAGCGGTGAGATCACGCACGCGGTTAAACAGCACGCTGTGGTTATGATTTTCATCACTTTTGACCAGAATCAGCACGGCTTCCGGTTCGTTGAAACCGGTGAAATACCAGAAGTCACTGTTCTGACGATATGGGTATTCACTGTCGGCGCTGCGCGGGGCTTCGGGGGCCGCAAAAATTATCGCAGCACTTCCCGGTACCATTTTCGCTAACAGCGCCTGGCGACGGTTCTCGATCTCTTGCTGAGTCATCACTTTCTCCTGAAATCGTTTTAGTTCGTTGTTATTAAATGTGTTCTCAAATAATCAGTGCAACGTGCGGGTGTTTTCAGGTGCAGACGGCAGGCTGTGGCCAAATTCGCCAAAGCACAAAATGGCTGCCACGCGGACGTACTCCACCACTTCCTCTAAAGATTGCGCCAGTTGTTCCTGATCTTCATCTTCGTCGTAGCCAAGTTGCGCGATGCTACGCAAATCATCGATGGCTTCGCCGACTTCGCCTTTCACTTTCGCAAGTTTAGGCTGCATCATGCCAAGGCCGAGCAGGAAATGGTTGACCCAACCGGCGAGCGCGTCGGCACGTTCGAAGACGCTTTTGTCGTCATCGGGCATCATCATTTTAAATTCGAAGCTGTCATCTTCGAGCGTATCGGAGGTGACTTTACGTAGCTGTTGCAGCAAATCCGCCAGCGTATGCGGGAAGGCCATGCCTTCATTGGTCAGATCATGCACCATCGTCAGCCAGCTGCCGTCGCGGTTGCCGCCACACAGTAAGCCACTGATCAGACCGTGCATTTCTGCTGCGGTCAAAGCAACCGATTGTTGTTTCAGGTTTTGATCCAACGAATCGTAAGTAGGGTAAGTATTATCAATAGACATGCGCATTCGCCATCGTTGGCAGGTTAAGTTCGTGTTATGCTACCACCAAGGTCTGTCGTAGTACCAGATTAGCAGCCCGCAATCAGGCTCACTTTGGCCTGAATGGCACGCCCTGAACAATCGGGCAGCAGTCAGCCGGTCATGGGGTTGTAACCTGGTATTGAGATAGTTATAGTGGCGCCCGCTTCCAACATCCTGCGCCAGGTCGTAGTGGTCACGTTGGGGCGGACGAATAAATCAGCAGGAAGGTGGCATGTCTGCACAACCGGTAGATATTCAAATTTTTGGTCGCTCGTTACGGGTGAATTGTCCGCCAGAACAACAGGAAGCACTGAATCTGGCAGCTGAAGATCTTAATCAGCGGTTGCAAGATCTTAAAGTTCGCACTAGAGTCACCAATACAGAGCAACTGGTTTTCATCGCGGCATTGAACGTATGTCACGAACTTGCTCAGGAAAGGTTGAAAACGCGCGATTACGCATCCAATATGGAACAACGTATCCGGATGCTGCAACAAACCATCGAGCAGGCATTGCTCGAACAAGGCCGGATCTCTGAACGTGAAGGGGCGCCTTTCGAATAACACACGTTGCTGATGTGGCTCGTCACAGGCCAGTCAGAAGCGGTAAAAAATTTCTCTGAGATGTTCGCCAGCGGGCCCGTCCCCTGAGCCGATAATTAGTACCAACAGAATGTGATGATCCGTAATCGGTGCGCATGCTCGGTCCGTCCGAGAAGCCTAAAGATTGCGACAGCACGTTCACCTTGAACCATGGGTTCAAGGGTTACAGCCTGCGACGGCATCTCGGAGATTCCCCTTTCTTTTCGGTACATCCCTTTCTGGTGTTTGTATCTATGTCGCACACTCCTCTTTTTGCTTCTGCCCGACAAAATATCCGTACTGAAATTCGCCAGCGTAGAAAAAATCTAACTGCCGGTCAGCAAACACAGTTTGCCCTTCAGGCCGCTGATCGCGTTGCCGCACACCCTAAAATTCAGTCTGCCAGCACGATTTCAGTTTTTCTGTCCTTCGACGGAGAGCTTGATACCACACCGTTGATTCAGCGCCTGTGGCAGGAAGGAAAAGAGCTTTGTCTGCCTGTGCTGCATCCGTTTTCACCTCACCATCTGTTGTTCCTGCGCTATACGCCTGAAACACCACTGGTGCGCAATCGTCTTAAAATCCTCGAACCACAACTCGATGTCACACAGGTTTTGCCTTTATCTCAGCTGGATATCATCCTGACGCCGCTGGTCGCGTTTGACAGCCACGGACAACGTCTGGGTATGGGCGGCGGATTCTACGACCGCACGCTGGAGCACTGGCAGGATGGCGGGCCGTATCCGATAGGCTTAGCGCATGATTGCCAGCAAGTGGATGCCTTGCCCGTGGAACACTGGGATGTGCCTTTGCCGCAAGTGATCACGCCGGGCAAAGTATGGACATGGTAAAGACCGGCTGACTGTTAATACTTCTCTCCGATAATACTCTCCCTCAGAAAATTGCCCTTATACATACCGTTACACGCCGAAACCAATCCCTCACGGACAATAAAATCCGTCATGTCTATTATCTTCTCAACGGCCCCGCAGTGGGGCAGACACATAAACCGATATCTCTGAGGAATTAAACATGAAAAAAGTATTAGCTCTGGTTGTAGCCGCTGCAATGGGTCTGTCTTCTGTCGCTTTCGCTGCTGAAACAACCGCAACGCCGGCACCTGCTGCTGCAGCAACAACCGCTGCACCTGCTGCCAAGCACATAACCAAACACAAGACTCATAAGAAAGTCGCCCAGAAAGCCCAGGCTGCTAAAAAACACAAAAAATCCGCTAAGAAAGCTGCTCCGGTAGCCCAGAAAGCGCAGGCTGCTAAGAAACACGTAAAACACGCTAAGAAAGCGGCTCCGGTAGCTCAGAAAGCGCAGGCTGCTAAGAAACATGTGAAACACGCTAAAAAAGCGGCTCCGGTCGCTCAGAAAGCGCAGGCTGCTAAAAAACACGTGAAACATGCTAAGAAAGCTGCACCAGCTGCAAAAGCAACACCAGCAGCATAAGAAGTCACCAAGAAGTTTTTGTGAGGTGTTAACTCGCAATAACCAGGACTGCTAAATTTACACCCCGTTCGCCGGGTGTTTTTTTCTCCAGTTTTTATCCTGAGGTACTGTGGATGATGCTGCGCCGCTTCCAGTTCGAAATCACCCTGTCTTCACTGATCCTCTGTGGTCTGGTCAGTCTGTTCTTTTACTTCTGACATTTTCATGAAATGCCCTGAGATGGCGCCCGTCATCGGCTCAACGCCTTGAGCAATCTGGCAAACGACTCATCCGGTAAGATCTTCCTGTCTGCGGGAAATGACATAAAAAAACCGCCTTTCGGCGGTTTATGTTCTGTTACTGCGCAGATCTGTCAGTAAAGCAAGCGCGCACGGATCGTGCCCGGAATTGCTTTCATCAGTTGCAGCGCGGTGTTCAGCGTGGTGACATCCGTTTCAGCATCGATAACCACATAACCGACTTCCGGGCTGGTTTGCAGATACTGCGCCGCAATGTTGATGCCCTGCTCCGCGAAAATCTGGTTGATGCTGGTCAGCACGCCCGGACGGTTTTCGTGGATATGCAGCAAACGGCTGGCTTTCTCGGTATGCGCTGGCAAAGAGGCTTCCGGGAAGTTAACCGCAGACAAGGTTGAACCGTTGTCAGAGTATTTCGCCAGTTTACCTGCCACTTCCAGGCCAATGCCTTCCTGCGCTTCCATGGTAGAACCGCCGATGTGTGGCGTCAGCAGAACGTTGTCGAATTCACACAGCGGAGAATTGAACGGATCGCTGTTGGTCGCCGGTTCTTCCGGGAAGACGTCGATAGCCGCACCGGACAGATGTTTACTGCGCAGCGCATTGCACAGGGCAGGAATGTCGATCACCGTGCCGCGTGAGGCGTTGATCAGCAATGCGCCCGGCTTGATTTGTGCAAGCTGCACTTCGGAAATCATGTTTTTGGTGCCTGGCGTTTCAGGAACGTGCAGGGTTACGACGTCGCTGGTGCTGAGCAGTTCTTCCAGAGTCGCAATCGGCTGCGCATTACCCAGCGGCAATTTGCTTTCGATGTCGTAATAGAAAACGCGCATCCCCAGGCTTTCCGCCAGAATACCCAGCTGTGTACCGATGTGGCCGTAGCCGACAATACCCAGACGTTTTCCGCGCGCTTCAAAAGAGCCGACGGCCAGTTTGTTCCAGATCCCGCGGTGCGCTTTGGCGTTGGCCTCAGGAATACCGCGCATCATCAGCAACATTTCTCCCAGCACCATTTCGGCGACAGAACGGGTATTGGAGAACGGTGCATTAAAGACCGGAATACCGCGACGGGTTGCCGCTTTCAGGTCAACCTGATTGGTACCGATACAGAAACACCCTACAGCTACCAGTTTTTCTGCTGCCTGGAACACTTCTTCGGTCAGCTGAGTACGCGATCGGAGTCCAACAAAGTGCGCATCACGGATCGATTCTTTCAGCGATTCCGTATCTAAAGCACCTTTGTGAAATTCAATATTGGTGTAACCCGCGGCACGGAGTGTATCAACCGCACTTTGGTGGACGCCTTCCACTAACAAAAATTTAATCTTGTCTTTCTCAAGTGATACTTTTGCCATTTCCCGACCCTATATTTTTTCTGGCTGAATTCGAACTGCTAGGTGACTGCTCACAGTCAACATAACAAAAAATACGCCATCATCAATACAAACGATTGCCTGCCAGACAGCAGAAGGCTCACCGCGCCTGTTGGTTTTCAGCATTTCCTGCTGGTTAGATTTTGCAGAGCAAGACGTTCAGGAGGCGTTAGTGAGAAATGTGACATAAGTCACCAAATTAAGGCTTTTGAAGAAAAGATGATTCAGTCAGAAAATTATCATCTTCATAACATTGTGTTATGACAGGGGGATGACTGGCTGCTTTCAGCAAAAGCAGCCAGATCTTCTGCTTATTGATGGGTTACTTCAGCGTGACAGTTTTTACGCCTTCAGAAGTGCCTACCAGCGCAACGTCGGCGCCACGGTTGGCGAACAGCCCTACCGTCACCACGCCCGCAATTCCGTTGATCTTATTTTCCATCGCGACGGCATCCAGAATGCTCAGATTATGGACGTCGAGAATGATGTTGCCGTTGTCAGTCAGAACGTTCTGGCGGTATTCTGGCAAACCACCGAGTTTCACCAGTTCACGCGCAACGTAAGAACGCGCCATCGGGATGACTTCTACCGGCAGCGGGAATTTACCCAGCACATCGACTTGCTTGGACGCGTCCACAATACAGACGAATTTTTTGGCGATCGCGGCAATGATTTTTTCGCGGGTCAGCGCAGCGCCGCCGCCTTTGATCATCTGCATGAAACCGTTGATTTCATCCGCGCCGTCAACGTAAACGTCCAGCGAGTCCACTTCGTTGCTGTCGAAAACGTGAATGCCTAAGCTTTTCAGTTTTGCCGTTGAAGCGTCAGAACTGGAAACGGCACCTTCAATCTGACCTTTGATCGAACCCAGTGCATCGATGAAATGGGCGGCGGTGGATCCGGTTCCGACACCGACAATGGTGCCCGGGGTCACGTAATCCAGTGCGGCCCAGCCGACTGCTTTTTTCAATTCTTCCTGCGTCATAATGGCTTCTCTGTCTGATAACGTAAGTGGCGTGAATACGGAAAAGTGTCGGTGATTATAAAGCATGTGCCGGCAGATTGGGCAGACAAGAGCGTGACCAGATCACACTTATTAAGTGCAATTGGGTTGTAAACGCCCCGATTTTCCTCACCACAAAACCTGACAATCTGTGGCATAGTATTCGGATAAAATTAAATCCAAGGGACAGAACTCCGATGAAACGCCCGGACTATAGAACGCTACAGGCACTGGACGCGGTGATCCGTGAGCGCGGTTTTGAGCGCGCCGCACAAAAGCTTTGCATCACCCAATCGGCGGTCTCTCAGCGCATTAAACAACTGGAAAATTTGTTCGGCCAGCCTCTGCTGGTGCGTACCGTGCCGCCTCGTCCGACGGAGCAGGGGCAGAAATTACTGGCCCTGTTACATCAGGTGGAATTGCTGGAAGAAGAGTGGCTCGGCAGTGACAGTAACAGCGACAGTAATGATACGCCGCTGCTGCTTTCGCTGGCGGTTAACGCCGACAGTCTGGCAACCTGGCTGTTACCGGCGCTGAAATCTGTGCTGGTCGATTCACCTATCCGCCTGAATTTGCAGGTTGAAGATGAAACCCGGACGCAGGAACGTCTGCGCCGCGGTGAAGTGGTCGGGGCGGTGAGTATTCAGCCGCAGCCGCTTCCGAGCTGTCTGGTCGATCAACTTGGCGCACTGGATTACCTGTTTGTCGCTTCCAAACCCTTTGCCGATCGGTATTTCCCGAACGGCGTCACCCGTTCCGCGCTGCTGAAAGCGCCGGCGGTTGCGTTTGACCATCTCGATGATATGCACCAGGCGTTCCTGCAACAAAACTTCGATTTGTCACCGGGAAGCGTGCCGTGTCATATCGTTAACTCGTCGGAAGCCTTCGTGCAGCTGGCCCGTCAGGGCACGACCTGTTGTATGATCCCGCATCTGCAAATTGAGAAAGAACTGGAAAGCGGCGAGCTTATCGACCTGACGCCCGGCCTGTTCCAGCGCCGGATGCTCTACTGGCACCGCTTTGCGCCGGAAAGCCGCATGATGCGTAAAGTCACCGACGCCCTGCTGGCACACGGGCATCAGGTATTGCGTCAGGACTGATTTCCCCCCGCAGAAAACAAAAAACCCGCCGAGGCGGGTTTTACATGGACGTCTGTCCCTGAATATCTGAAATATGAAAGATATTAACGCTGGAGTTCGAACACCACATCCACCTGATCATCAAAGTGAATGCTTTGCTGTTCGTAAGTTTCAGCGGCATCATTTTGCGTTGGTGCCGCGGCGGCTTTAAACATCCGCGCAACCGGCATTGGCTGGTAGTTAGCGACGTGATAACGAATGCTGTAAACCGGCCCCAGCTTGGTGTGGAAACCTTCTGCCAAAGATTTTGCCTGCTGTGTGGCGTTATCAATGGCTTTCTGACGCGCTTCGTCACGGAAACGATCAGGATTTGCCACACCCAGTTCGATAGAACGGATTTCATTCAGGCCGGATTTTAACGCGCCATCCAGCAAATCGTTCAGTTTATCCAGCTGACGCAATGTCACCTGAACCTGACGCACCGCACGGTAGCCTTTCAGCTCTGAACTGCCGTCTTTCAGGTAGTTATATTCCGGCTGCGTGCTGAGATTCGCGGCATTGATGTCTTTCTTTTCAATTCCGTTTTTCTGCAGGAAACCAAAATATTCCGCCACACGATCGTCGGCTTGTTTCTTGGCGCTCGCGGAATCTTTTGCCGATACGCTCACTTCAATGGCCAGCGTCGCGATATCCGGTGTGGCGTCAACGCTTGCCGTACCTGATGTCACCACGTGCGGCCCGGCAGGAACTTCTGCCGCGTGCAACGCCAAAGGTAAAGTCCCTAATCCCAACATCGCTGCTACAGCCAATGCTTTCAGTTTCACAGTGCCTCCATTAATCATCAAAGATCTGGCAATAGTTAATTCAATCAATCCGCAAAACCGTAGCATAAACCGTTACAACTGAAACTAAGATTAGTGACAAAAACCTGTTTTCGGGCAAAAACTCAAAATACGCCGGTCTGACGCGCGAGTTGAATCGCGATCCCCCACATGATGGTGCCGACGAAAAAATTGATGACGCGCTGCACTTTCCCGGTGTTTAACCAGGGCGCGAGTAATGCCGCGAGAATGGCCAGCCCGAAGAACCACAGCACAGAAGCACTGATCGCGCCGAGCGCAAACCACGAACGTTCATCGTGGCTCAGGCTTCCGCCCAGGCTGCCCAATACGACAAATGTATCGAGATAAACGTGCGGATTGAGCCAGGTCACCGCCAGCATGCTGACGACAATCTTCCAGCGACTTTGCTTCGCTACTTCGGCCTGCGCCAGTTCAGGATTTTTGCTGAACGCCGTACGGAATGCGCCCCAGCCATACCACAGCAAAAATGCCACGCCGCCCCAGCTCACCAGCGCCAGCAACAACGGCGATTTACTCAGCAGCGCGCTGCCGCCAAATATGCCGCCGCAAATCAGCACGATATCGCTCAGCGCGCATAAAGACGCAATCATCAGATGATACTGGCGGCGAATACCCTGATTCATCACAAACGCATTCTGCGGCCCGAGGGGTAAAATCATTGCGGCGCTCATCGCCAGTCCTTGCAGGAAAATAGCCAGCACGTGAATATCCTTAAAGAGTTAATAACAGAGATTGCGCGCAGTGTAAGGGCTTTGGTGTCATTAGAGGAAATGGATATTTCTTATCGGTCATTAGCCTGGCTTATTTGTGAGGGATCCGATTTTCAGACACAAAAAAGCGCCCGCAGGCGCCCGAACAGTAAAAATCTGTAATGCGGTTTATTCAATCACGCCCGCTGTTCTGCCTCTTGGCTGGCATCTGCCACACGGTGCAAATGCACATCCAGTTGTGGGTACGCGATGTTGATATTGTTCTCATCCAGCGCGCGTTTGAACGCTTCCAGCAAATCCCAGTAAACTTCCTGAGCATCGCCGTTGGTGCTCCAGACGCGTACCACAAAATTCAGTGTTGATGCGGCCATTTCGTTCAGACGGATGGTCACCCCTCGCTCATGCTGAATGCGCTTGTCAGCGGCAATAATATCGCCCAGCACTTTCTTCACGACATCAATATCAGAATCATAGCCAACGCCCACGATGATTTCGGTACGACGATTCGGCTCACGCGAGGTATTGATGATGTTACCGGCGATGATTTTACCGTTCGGCACGACGATCATTTTATCATCAGGGGTTAACAGCGTGGTGGAGAAAATCTGCACCTGCGTGACAGTACCGGCCACGCCACCCAGATCCACATACTCGCCCGCGCGGAACGGACGGAAGATCACCAGCAGAACGCCTGCGGCAAAGTTGGACAGCGAGCCCTGCAATGCCAGGCCGACGGCTAAACCGGCGGCACCGATAACAGCAATCACCGACGTGGTTTGCACGCCCACTTTACCCAGCACGGCAATCAGCGTAAACGCGATAATCGCATAACGCACCATGGCGGAAAGGAAGTCGGAAACCGTAATATCAATACCACGAACTTTTAAGACCCGGCTGACACCGCCTGAAACAACGCGGGCGATGATCATGCCTACAATCAGAATAAAGATAGCCGCCACAATATTCACAGCGTACTGAATCAGTAAAGCCTGGTTTCTCACCAACCAGTTGCTGGCATTGTTAATGCCGTCCACAACGTTCAAATCATCCATTTAGCGTACCCCAAAATAAAACCCTGTCGGGCTGAAAGAAACCAAAGCTGCCCGATATAACGGGCAGCAAGTGCTCTTTAAGGTTAACGAACAATGTGATGAAGTGCCAACCGCCCGATGAGAAAGGCGATCAGATTAGGAATTTACGCGGCTGTTGTTAAGCGTTTCGGGCGTTTTGAAAGCCTGCAACGGCCCTCTTCCGCTCAGCGTGAAGGCCGAAATCACCGTAAACGTCAGCGCCACTAATCCGAGAATGAGGTATGTACCGTGGAAACCGATACGGTCATACATATTCCCGGCGAAGACGGACATAAACATGATCGCCACCTGTTTGAAGAAGCAGAACGTCACCAGATAAATCGTCGCGGAGAAGCGCACCTCAAACACTGAAGTGATGTATTTGAAGCAGCCGACAATCAGGAACGGCACCTCAAACATGTGCAGCGTTTTGAGCACCACGACTTCCAGCGGCGATGAGGCAAACGACGAGCCGATGATACGGATCGACATAATCGTCCCGGCCAGCAGCAGCGCATTTTTCCCGCCAATACGGTTCACGATAAGCGGTGCGAAGAACATGATGCAGGCGTTCAGCAGCTCGCCCATGGTGGTGACGTAACCGAACACGCGCGTACCTTCGGATGACGAATCAAAGAACGAGGTAAAGAAGTTGGCGAACTGCTGGTCGAAGACGTCGTAGGTGCAGGACACGCCGATTACGTAAAGCGCCAGGAACCAGAGTTTGCGGTCTTTGAGCAGCTCAAGGGCAATCTTCAGGCTGAACGGTTTGGTGTTCGCGCCCAGTTCATTCACTACGCGCGCGGTAGGCGTCACTTCCGGTTTGGCAATCAGCAAAAGGATGGCCAGAATGACCGCACAGCCTGAACCAAGCCAGAAAACAAATTCGTTGTTGATGGTGAACATGATGCCGACCACCGACGCGCAAAGCGCCCAGCCGACACAGCCGAACATCCGCGCACGGCCAAATTCAAAGCTGCTGCGGCGACTGACTTTTTCGATATACGCTTCAATCGCAGGCGCACCGGCGTTGTAAATCAGCCCGAGATAAATCCCGCCGACCACCGAACCGAGATAAATATTAATTTTCAACAGCGGGCCGAACACGTAAATAAAGAACGGCGCGAAGAGAACCAGCATGCCGGTGATCACCCAGAGCAAATGCTTTTTCAGCCCCAGCTTATCGGCCAGCAACCCAAAGACCGGCTGGAAGAGCAGGGAGAACAGCGAAATGCTGGCAAATATTATGCCGGTGTCGCTTTTACTGATCTGATTGATGTCATGCAGCCAGATCGGGAAGAACGGAAAATACGCCCCCATGATGAAAAAATAGAAGAAGAAGAACAGCCCGAACATCCAAAAGTTAGTATTTTTCAGGTAATACATAATCAGTTTCCTTACGACTGAACGCTGCGCCGCAGCGGGTTACGCCACGGCGCGGGATGTCAGGCACGTTTCCAGGTGAACGAATAATGATAGTGACCGGCAGTCAGCAGGAAATCCGGACTGACGCTCGGGCTCCAGGAGTCATCCCCGCCGACGCCCATATGGAAGCCGTCGATGTTCAGCCATGTCCCCTCTTCTTCACGCAATAAATGGCGGTGGCTGGTGTCCGTCAGCTGTTGCAGGCTGTAACGGCTCAGGCCAAAGTGGAAATTACCCCGCAACGTCCATCCGGCGTATTCCAGTTCACGCGTCTCACCGCGCAAACCGTTTTCGGTCGGGAAAACGTACGGCGTATACAAATCACCGAGCGGCAATGTCCAGCGCCCGTGCTGCGCAGCCAGGCGGCGATCCGGATAGTTTTCATGCGGCCCCAGCCCCAGCCAGCGGACGTTCTCAGCGGTGTCTGCGAGCTGGCAGGTCATGCCGATGCGCCCCGGCGACGGCACGTTTGACGCTACGCGAACATCCGCGCTGATATGCAGTTCGCCCTGATTGTCGATACGGTAAGTTTTGCGGCTCAGCAACCGGGTTTCCCCGCCAGCCAGATACGCGTGCGAGGTGTTGATGATTACGCCGTCCTGAATCTGCCCGGCGCTGATGCTGATTAACTGCGATTCAAGCTGATACATTCCGGCGGCTTTCCAGCGCTCCACCCACGCATTCGGATCAATGCGCGTGACTTCGCTGACGCCGATATCGTTATCAACCGGCGCACGGACAAACTGGTCGCGAAGCGCCGAAAGCAGGCGCGGCGTTTTGCCATCAAACCACTGCTCCAGCAGGCCGCTCTTCTGGTTAAACTCCCAGCGTTGTGTGCCGTGAACCACGGAAATATTTCCGTCCTGAATTTCCAGAACCGGCGCGGTGGCAGATGCTTTTTCCGGCTCCGGCAGGCTCAGAGCCTGCGGTAACTGCCACTGATCCCATGCGCTGCGGTGACCGGCTTGCGACCATGCCGTCGCCTGCGGCTGATGAACGGAAACGTTCAGCCACAAATCGCCGCCGGCTTTCGGTACCGGCCCCAGCTCAAGTTTCTGCACGCCATTCGGTGCAATATTCAGCGCCGCTTCGCCCTGCGCAATCACTTCGCCATCGCGCTCAATACGCCAGACCAGCTGTTCGTTGTCGCTGCGGCGGAACAGGTATTCGCTTTGAATCTCCAGCGTGAGAGGCGATGTGCTGACCAGTGAAAACAGGAAGAACTGCTGGGCGCGCTGGGCTTCAAACAGTGACGGATGCGGCGTGCGGTCGGCAAAGACCAGGCCGTTCATGCAGAACTGACGGTCATTCGGCGTATCGCCAAAATCACCGCCGTAGGCCATATGACGATCGCCGTTTTCGTCCGTTTTCAGCAGGCTCTGATCCACCCAGTCCCAGACAAAACCGCCCTGCAAGCGCGGGAACTGACGGAAGGCTTTCCAGTATTTATCGAACCCGCCAAAGCTGTTGCCCATTGCGTGGGCGTATTCGCAGAGGATCAGCGGACGCGTTTCGTCCGGCATGCTGATCCACTTTTTGATGGACCATTTTGGTACCGCCGGGAATGGCTGATCCTGCTCCACGCGGGAATACATCGGGCAGATAATGTCGGTCGCCACGCTGTTGGCGCCGCCGCCTTCGTACTGTACCGGACGCGTCGGATCGACGGATTTGATCCAGCGGTACATCGCGTCGTGATTCGCACCGTGGCCGGATTCATTGCCCAGCGACCAGATGATGATGCACGGATGGTTGCGATCGCGCTGAACCATGCGGGTGACGCGTTCGCTGAACGCATTGAACCAGACCGGATCGTCCGATAACCGATTCATCGGCTGCATGCCGTGGGTTTCAATATTGGCTTCATCGACCACGTACAAACCGTACTGATCGCAAAGTGTGTACCAAAGCGGATGGTTCGGATAATGCGAGCACCGCACTGCATTGAAGTTGTGTTGTTTCATCAGCACGATGTCGCGGCGCATCGTCGCTTCGTCCATCACCTGACCGTTTTCAGGGTGATGTTCGTGACGGTTGGTCCCGCGGATCAACACCGGCTGACCGTTAACTTTCAGCAGCCCGTTGCTGATTTCCACCTGACGGAACCCGACGTCGCAGGCTTCGGCTTCAATCACCCGGCCTTGCGGAGAAATCAGGGAAATGACCGCGCGGTAGAGCGCAGGCTGTTCGGCGCTCCACAATTCCGGCTGGCTGACCGGTAACCGCAGCGTGGTTTTATCAAATGCGCTGCCGCGTTCATCAATGATTTCACTGCCCAGCGGCTGCTGGTGTTCTGCAACCGGCTTGTCACCCTGCCAGAGCTGCACGCGAACCTGATAATCTGCGGCACTTTCTTGCGGTACGGCGGCGCTGACCTGCACTTCCAGTTCGGCCTGCGTGAAACCGTGGAACAGATGCGTGCGAACCTGATAATCCGTGATTTGTTCCGCCGGTTTGTGCAGCAAAGTGACGTCGCGGAAAATCCCGCTCATACGCCACATGTCCTGATCTTCCAGATAGCTGCCGTCGCTCCAGCGCAGCACCATCACCGCGAGCCGGTTTTCACCTGCATGCAGCACGTCGCTGAGATCGAATTCCGCCGGTAAACGGCTGTCCTGGGAATAACCGATCCATTTGCCGTTGCACCATAAATAGAAGGCGGAATTTACGCCATTGAACACAATGCGCGTCTGGCCGTTGTCCAGCCAGTTTTTATCCACACAAACTGTGAGCGAGTAACAACCCGTAGGGTTTTCTTCCGGCACAAACGGCGGATTAACCGGGATCGGATACTGAACGTTGGTGTAAATCGGCGCGTCATAACCCGCAAGCTGCCAGTTTGATGGCACCTGAACCTTGTCTGCATCCGCGAGGTCACCTTCCAGCCATTGTTCGGGCACGGCTTCTGGCCGGCTAAAATAGCTGAATATCCATTCCCCGTTCAGGGGAAGAATATTAGGGGAACCTTGATTTCTTCTGGCTTCTTCACTTTTCCGCCAGCTGTTAAAAGGCGGGTGCGCCGCAAGACGGTTATATTGCGTTAATGATGGTTTTTCCCAGTCACGGCGCCCCAGAACGGTGGCCAGTGACGACAGTTTTTCATCCGCTGATAATGTCATAATAATCCCCATGCAAAATTGTTATGCGCTCACAATAATATAAACATGCGTAACGGGAGCCATTAAGTAAAGCAAGGGAGTACGGGAAAGGGACGCGGATCACAGATCCCGCGCCGGAGAAGCAAAAAAAAGTGAATCAGCGCGGGCTGAGCTGGCGGGCGATGCGGAGAAGCTCCTGCGACAGTGCTTCCTGAGAAACAGCAGATTCGCCGGGTTTCGACGTTGTGTGGCGCTCCACCAGAGAGGTCGGCAATAACAGCGACGACTGCTTCTTATCGCCATGATGATGCAGATGATCAACCAGCCGGTTGACGCTTTCATGCCCGAGCAGGCGGAAATCCTGCTTTATGGTGGTCAGCGGCGGGAAGAAAAACGCGCTGTCTTCGGTATCGTCATAGCCGATCACCGAAATCTGTTCCGGTACGCGCAGGCCAAATTCATGCACCGCACGCAGCACACCGAGCGCCATCTGATCATTGGCAATCAGGATCGCCGTAGGCCGCACCGGCTGGTTGAGCAGCAATAATGCCTGCTGATAGCCGGACGCCGCGCTCCAGTCGCCGTGGTGTACGGCACAGGGCGTAATCTGGTGCTTTGCCAGCGTACTCAGCCAGCCTTCGTAGCGCAGCCGCGCGGAGATGGATTCCAGCGGGCCGGTCAGCACCGCAATTTTCTGATGCCCCAGCGCCAGAAGATGTTCAACGCCCTGCTCTGCCCCGCAATGCGGATCGAACAGAATTTTAAAGACTTCTGCCTGCGGATCGACATCCAGGAACAGCACTGGTAAATCACCACACAGCTGCGCAATGGCGCCCGCATCATCGTTCGATAGCGGCACGTTAATCAGCACGCCATCAACGCGCTGCGACATCAGCTCATTCACCGCCGTGCGGCAGGCCAGAAGGCTCAGGTTATCAATCATCGAAATAACGACGTTAAAACCTAACTGATTGGCGCGGGTTTTCATTGCGGAAGCAATTTGTGACGGCGCATGAAGCGCGAGTTCGGTGGTCGCCAGCCCCAGCGTATAACTTTGTTTCCCGGCCAGCTGCTGGGCAACGCGATTCGGCACGTAGTTCAGCGCCGCCATGGCCTGCTCGACTTTATCCCGCGTCTTTGCCGAGACGTGTGCCGCCTGATTCAGCACACGCGATACGGTCTGATAAGAAACGCCCGCCTGACGCGCGACGTCATCGAGGGTGACAGATTTTGGCTTCATGGCTCTACCTTCAGGCTTCATGCAAAAACAATGCAATTACGGGCAACTCAGATCGCCTTCTTCACAATGCAGGATGGCATTAATTTCTTTCGTGCGTTGTTCGGTTTTTTGTTGCAGACAACCTGAATAGATCATCGGCTGTACGGAACCGCCCTCCACGCCCGAAGACATAAAATCACAGTCTTTGTCACGATACGCAATCCAGCTGCGCTGCGCGGCTTTGAATTTGGTTTGCTGTTCCGGCGCAAGTTGCGCCATCTTCTGTTTGTAAGCCTGATTAAGTAACGCATCGCTGCGCTGAAAATCCTGCCCGGCGCAGATGTTCAGCTCCATTTGCGTAGAGGCATTTTTACAGTCGACCTCTGCGGCCTGGGCGAAAGAGGTCAGGGCAAGTAACGTAAGCAAGACAAGACGCATATTTTTCTCCGGCAGAGATAGTTTTCAATAAGATAGCAGAGAATGAGACAGGACGATTGTGAAGGTAAAACGGGCAATAAAAAAGGGGCCGAAGCCCCTTTGACGATTATCCTCACATTCCGGTGGTCAAGCACCGGAAGGGTAAGAATTACAGTACGTCGATTGCGTTCAGTTCTTTGAATGCCAGTTCCAGGCGAGTCACCATGGAAGACTGAGCAGAACGCAGCCATACGCGCGGGTCATAGAATTTCTTGTTAGGTTTGTCCGCGCCTTCCGGGTTACCCAACTGACCTTGCAGGTAAGCTTCGTTTTTCTTGTAGAACTGCAGAATACCGTCCCAGTTTGCCCATTGGGTATCGGTATCGATGTTCATTTTGATAACACCGTAGCCTACAGATTCTTTGATTTCTGCTGCAGTAGAACCGGAACCGCCGTGGAATACGAAGTTCAGGCTGTTGTGTGGCAGGTTGTGTTTCTTGCAAACGTATTCCTGAGAATCGCGCAGAATCGTTGGAGTCAGTTTAACGTTACCTGGTTTGTACACGCCGTGTACGTTACCGAATGACGCAGCGATAGTGAAACGCGGGCTGATTGCGTTCAGTTTTTCGTATGCGTAATCAACGTCTTGTGGCTGAGTGTACAGTGCAGATGCGTCCATATGGCTGTTGTCCACGCCATCTTCTTCACCACCAGTACAACCCAGTTCGATTTCCAGAGTCATATCGAGTTTTGCCATGCGAGCTAAATACTTGCTGCAAATTTCGATGTTTTCTTCCAGAGATTCTTCAGACAGGTCGATCATGTGAGAAGAGAACAGTGGTTTACCGGTTTTCGCGAAGTGAGCTTCACCCGCGTCCAGCAGACCGTCGATCCATGGCAGCAGTTTTTTCGCGCAGTGGTCGGTGTGCAGGATGACTGGCACGCCGTAATGTTCTGCCATCTGATGTACGTGGTGTGCGCCAGAGATTGCACCCAGTATTGCCGCGCCTTGTGGCACGTCAGTTTTCAGGCCTTTACCTGCGATGAACGCAGCGCCACCGTTAGAGAACTGAACGATAACCGGTGAACGGACTTTCGCAGCAGCTTCGAGAACGGCGTTGATTGAGTCGGTGCCTACGCAGTTAACCGCTGGCAGTGCAAATTTGTTTTCTTTAGCGATAGCGAAAACTTTCTGTACATCATCACCAGTGATAACGCCTGGTTTTACGAAATCAAAAATTTTAGACATAGTTCTTTGTCCTGTATTCGTCGGCCGTAGATGGATTGAATCGGTTTGCTATGTCGCGCGAGTTCCACTGTGCAGCCCCTCGCGCGGCAAAGAAGAACGAGCAGCCTTACTGCTGCTCATTCAGGGTTCATTACTTCTTAGCACGCTCTTCCAGCATCACAACCGCTGGCAGTGCTTTCCCTTCAACGAATTCCAGGAATGCGCCACCGCCAGTGGAGATATAGGAAATTTTGTCAGCGATACCGAACAGGTCGATAGCTGCCAGAGTGTCGCCGCCGCCTGCGATAGAGAATGCTTCGCTGTCAGCAATGGCCTGCGCCACAATTTCGGTCCCTTTACGGAAGTTAGGGAACTCGAACACGCCTACAGGACCATTCCACAGAATGGTTTTAGCGTTTTTAATGATCTCAGCCAGACGGTTTGCAGACTCATCGCCCATGTCGAGAATTTGTTCGTCATCTTTGATGTCTTTAACAGACTTCACGGTAGCAACCGCAGTTTCAGAGAACTCGGTAGCAACGCGAACGTCAGTTGGGACAGGAATGTCGCAGGTTTCCAGCAGTTTGCTTGCAGTACCGACCAGGTCTGCTTCGTACAGAGATTTACCGACGTTGTTGCCTTGTGCTGCAACGAAGGTGTTCGCAATACCACCGCCAACAATCAGCTGGTCAGCGATTTTGGACAGGGAATCCAGAACGGTCAGTTTGGTAGAAACTTTAGAACCACCCACGATAGCAACCATCGGACGCGCCGGGTTACCCAGAGCTTTACCCAGTGCTTCCAGTTCAGCTGACAGCAGCGGACCGGCACACGCGATAGGAGCAAATTTGCCTACACCGTGGGTAGAAGCTTGCGCGCGGTGCGCAGTACCGAATGCGTCCATCACATAGATGTCACACAGGGCAGCATATTTTTTGGACAGGGCTTCGTCGTCTTTCTTTTCGCCTTTGTTGAAGCGAACGTTTTCCAGAACAACCAGCTCGCCTTCGGCAACTTCAACGCCATCCAGATAGTCTTTAGCCAGACGAACAGGAGAAGACAGCTTGTCTTTCAGGTAGTTAACAACTGGCAGCAGAGAAAACTCTTCGTTATATTCGCCTTCAGTCGGACGACCCAGATGCGAGGTAACCATCACGCGTGCGCCTTGTTTCAGGGCAATTTCGATGGTTGGCAAAGAAGCGCGGATACGTGCATCTGAAGTTACTTTGCCATCTTTAACTGGCACGTTCAGATCGGCACGGATCAGTACGCGTTTACCCGCTAAATCCAGATCGCTCATCTTAATAACAGACATGGTGAATCCTCTCGTTGATTCTCTTTAAAGTTGCTTGAAGGCAATTTCGGCCAGAAGGCCGGAACAGCCGTACTAGAAACCGCTCGCGGACATTGCCAATGTTGTATCTAACATTCGGTTGGCAAAACCCCACTCGTTATCGCACCAGACCAGTGTTTTTATCAGGTGCTGCCCACTTACCCGCGTCTGCGTTCCATCTACGATGGCGCTGTGGGGATCATGGTTAAAATCTGTCGAGACTAATGGTAGTTCGGTATAGTCAACTATACCACGAAAAGCGCCTGTTGCGGCCTTTTGCAGCAGCTGGTTCACCTCGTCTACCGTCACAGAACCCTCGACAAACACGCTCAGATCAATGGCTGTGACATTGATGGTTGGCACCCGCACGGAGATCGCTTCAAAGCGATCGCAGAACTTCGGCATGATGCGCGTGATCCCTGCGGCAAGTTTGGTATCGACCGGAATAATGGACTGGCTGGCGGCGCGCGTGCGGCGTAAATCCGCATGATAGGCGTCGATAACCGGCTGGTCATTCATTGAAGAATGGATGGTCGTTACCGTGCCGGACTCAATGCCAAAGGCATCGTCGAGCAGCTTGATCACAGGGATAATACAGTTGGTGGTGCAGGACGCATTGGACACAATGCGGTGCTGGCGTTCGAGCAACTCGTGGTTCACACCGTAAACCACTGTGGCGTCTAAATCATGACCGCCCGGATGCGCGAACAGAATCTTTTTGGCTCCCGCCGCAAGCTGCGTTTCACCGTCTTCCCGGCTGCCGTAAACGCCGGTGCAATCGAGCACCACGTCAATGCTCAGTTCGCCCCAGGGCAACTGGCTGGCATCAGGCTGATGGAGTAAACGGATGGAGTCATCGCCGACGTAAAGGTTTTCACCTTCCTGGCGGACATCCCAGGCAAAGCGCCCGTGGCTGGAGTCGTATTTGAGCAGATGAGCCATGCCTTCCGGGCTGGCAATTTCATTGATGGCAATGACGGAAATTTCCGCCCGACGCCCGGATTCGTATAACGCGCGCAATACGCTACGGCCAATGCGACCAAAGCCATTAATTGCAATACGTATTGGCATACATCTCCCTGTTACACGGTTGTTACTTAATATCAGTAACACCTATAGTAATGCAGCGTGCGTTTACGGTGAATCACCATCGTCATCTGCCCGCACGTTCAGTGCAGTAGAAAAATTTCAGTTTGCGGCACGTTAACAACCTGGTGACGATGTTAAGCTCAAATAGCCTGACTGAAACGGTTCAGCTGAGAATAAACCAAACTATGAACAAAAGGAATAATTCCCGGAATTTCGACGCGTTAATCTCGCCGATCGCTGAAAAAAACACCAGTAAATTCCGTGTGTTCACAGTGATTTTACTTTTTCATCACCTTTTCGACAGTGATTTTTCGCAAAAACTGACGGAATGAAACAGTTTCAGAATGCAGGAGTGTAGCGGAGAGCGGCGCAAAAGGGTTTGACCTGCGTCATTTCACGCGAAAATCAGAACAGAGCCCGAATTCAGGGCGAAAAAAAAGCACCCGAAGGTGCTTTTTTGAGATGACATCAGGGGCAGATTACTTCAGTAATGCCTGTGCCTGAGCCACAACGTTATCAACCGTGAAGCCGAACTCTTTGAACAGCAGCTCTGCCGGAGCAGATTCGCCGAAGCTGTGCATGCCCACGATAGCGCCGTTCAGGCCAACGTATTTGAACCAGTAATCAGCGATACCCGCTTCAACTGCCACGCGTGCAGAAACGGCTTTCGGCAATACAGATTCACGGTAAGCCGCGTCCTGTTTGTCGAAGGCGTCAGTAGAAGGCATGGAAACCACGCGCACTTTGGTGCCCACTGCGGCCAGTTTGTCTGCGGCTTCAACGGTGATCCCCACTTCAGAACCGGTCGCGATCAGAATCACTTCTGGCGTGCCGTCGCAATCTTTCAGGACATAACCACCACGTGCCACGTTCGCCAGTTGCTCAGCGGTACGCGGTTGTTGGGTCAGGTTCTGACGGGAGAAGATCAGGGTAACCGGGCCGTCATTACGTTCGATGGCGTATTTCCATGCCACCGCAGATTCGACCTGGTCAGCCGGACGCCATGTGCTCATGTTTGGCGTTACGCGCAGGCTGGCGATTTGCTCAACCGGCTGGTGCGTCGGGCCGTCTTCGCCCAGACCGATGGAGTCATGGGTGTAAACGAACACGTTACGGATCTTCATCAGTGCTGCCATACGCACGGCGTTACGCGCGTATTCAACAAACATCAGGAAGGTTGCGGAGTACGGCAGGAAACCACCGTGCAACGCGATACCGTTGGTGATCGCGGTCATACCGAATTCGCGCACACCGTAATGGATGTAGTTACCCGCCTGATCGTCGCCGATAGACTTAGAACCGGACCACATGGTCAGGTTGCTTGGCGCCAGGTCAGCGGAGCCGCCCAGGAATTCTGGCAACACTTTACCGAAAGCTTCCAGCGCGTTCTGAGACGCTTTACGGCTGGCGATGTTGGCAGGTTTTGCCTGCAACTCTTCGATAAATTTCTGTGCGTCGGTTTCCCAGTTAGCAGGCAATTCGCCGTTGATACGACGTTTGAACTCATTTGCCAGCTCAGGGTGCGCTTTAGCGTAAGCGGCGAATTTCTCATCCCATGCGGATTCTTTCGCTTTGCCGGCTTCTTTAGCATCCCACTGTGCGTAGATGTCTTGCGGGATTTCAAACGCAGCATATTTCCAGCCAAGAGCTTCGCGGGTGGCGGCCACTTCGGCTGCGCCCAGCGCTGCGCCGTGCACATCGTGAGTACCGGCTTTGTTCGGAGAACCGAAACCGATCACGGTTTTGCACATCAGCAGAGAAGGTTTGTCGGTGACTTTGTGCGCTTCTTCGATAGCCGCTTTGATGGAATCAGGGTTGTGACCATCAACGTGACGCACAACGTGCCAGCCGTAAGCTTCGAAACGGGCAGCGGTATCATCGGTGAACCAGCCTTCTACGTGGCCGTCGATGGAGATGCCGTTGTCATCATAAAACGCGGTCAGTTTGCCGAGTTTCATGGTACCGGCCAGAGAACACACTTCGTGAGAAATGCCTTCCATCATGCAGCCGTCGCCCAGGAACGCGTAAGTCTGGTGATCGACGATGTCATGACCTGGTTTGTTGAACTGCGCGCCCAGTGTACGTTCAGCAATCGCCATACCCACTGCGTTCGCAATGCCCTGACCCAGCGGGCCAGTGGTAGTTTCTACGCCAGGGGTATAACCGTATTCCGGGTGACCCGGAGTTTTGGAATGCAACTGACGGAAGTTCGCCAGCTCGCTGATTGGCAGGTCATAACCGGTGAGGTGCAGCAGGCTATAAATCAGCATAGAACCATGGCCATTGGACAGCACGAAGCGGTCGCGGTCAGCCCAGTTCGGGTTTGACGGGTTGTGGTTCAGGTAATCACGCCACAAGACTTCGGCAATGTCTGCCATGCCCATAGGGGCGCCAGGGTGGCCGGAATTCGCTTTCTGCACGGCGTCCATACTAAGTGCGCGGATAGCGTTCGCAAGCTCTTTACGAGAGGACATGTTCTACTCCAGGTCGGATTAAAAAAGCAGTCAAGAAAGTCATTTTCTCAGACTCGGCATTAAAACGGCAATCCTTAATCACTCTCGTGACTAAGTTCACAGAATTCGCTTTTAAATCAGTGCGTTTTTTCAGACTTACACTATAGATCGGGCGATCCCAAAAACCTATCTTAACGCTATTCTTACAATCAGAGCCTTTTTGAGGCTGTACTGACTTTATTATTAACGTTCTCCGGGAACCCAAACTGATGAAATTCCACCCCGTTTTGCTGAGTCTTTGCGCGGCCGCACTGGTCAGCGGTTGTTCAACCCTTAATACCGATACCTTAATGCAATCCGGCGCGCAGGCTTATCAGGCTTATACACTGAGCGACGCCGATGTAAAAACCCTGAGTGTTCAGTCCTGCGAAGAAATGGATAAAAAAGCGCAAATAGCACCAGAAAGCAGCGAATACGCGCAACGTCTGAAAAAAATCTCGGCGGCGCTGGGAGACAACATCAACGGCACGCCAGCCAACTACAAGGTGTATCTGACGAAAGACGTCAACGCCTGGGCGATGGCGAACGGCTGCATCCGCGTTTACAGCGGCCTGATGGATATGATGAACGACAACGAGGTTGAAGGCGTACTCGGCCACGAAATGGGCCACGTCGCGCTGGGGCACACCCGCAAAGCGATGCAGGTTGCCTACAGCGCCACGGCGGCGCGGACGGCAGTGGCGTCGCTGGGCGGCGTCAGCACCACGCTTTCGCAATCCCAGCTGGCCGATCTCGGTGAGAAATACGTTAACGCGCAGTTCTCGCAGAAACAGGAATCAGAAGCCGACGATTACTCTTTCGATCTGCTGAAGAAACGCGGGATAGATCCGACCGGGCTGGCGACCAGTTTTGAAAAACTGGCAAAACTGGATCAGGGAAGCAGCATTGGCTGGTTTGACGATCATCCGTCATCCGAAGCGCGTGCCAAACATATCCGCGATCGCATAGCTGCCGGTAATTAATTCCTTCCTGCATACAGATGCGCCCGCTAAAGGGCGCATTTTTTATTATCGGTATAAATGAAGCTTCCTAATTTTATTAAAAATCCATTATTCAGAAATTAATATCGCACAAAATCTGAAAATAACCTTTCATGAAGACTTTTCCTCGCTAAGTAAAAACGTTTCGTTATTCTTCCTGCGTTTTTATTTAATTTAACTATCAAAGGAAGATGGATTATGAATTTTCGCATAACTGCAATTGCATTAGGGATCACCGTATTATTAAGTGGTTGTCAGAACGGCGCGCTCAATACCGATGCCTTAATGAAATCCGGCTCAGATGCTTACAAAGCGGCCACGCTGACCGATCAGGATGTCATCAATATGACGGAAGGTTCCTGTAAAGCGATCGATGCAGAATCCCAAATTGCTTCATCAAAAAGCAAATACACAAAACGCCTGAATAAAATTGCCAAAAACCTCGGTAAAGACATCAATGGCAGACCGGCTAACTACAAAGTCTATCTCACCAGCGACGTCAACGCCTGGGCGATGGCAAACGGCTGCATCCGCGTGTACAGCGGCCTGATGGACATGATGACCGACGATGAAGTCGAAGGCGTACTGGGCCACGAAATAGGTCACGTCGCACTGGGTCACAGTAAAAAAGCCATGCAGGTGGCGTACAGCACTTCCGCCGCGCACAATGCAGCGGGTGCAGCCGGTGGCATTGCCGGACAACTTTCCAGCACACAGCTGGCCGATCTGGGTGAAGACCTGATTAACGCGCAGTTCTCTCAGAAACAGGAATCTGATGCTGATAATTATTCCTACGACTTGCTGAAAAAACGCAGCCTGCCGACCAAAGGGCTGGTTACTGCCTTTGAGAAACTGGCAAAAATGAGCGGTGGCAGTGAGAAGAGTTTATTCAGCTCTCATCCACCTTCTCAGGAGCGCGCAGATAATATTAAAAAGCGTATCGCTGAAGATAAATAATCGCGAGATAAATTCGTTATTTATATTCCCAACAATAGAATATTCATAACCTAAATAATAAAGGCACCCGAAGGTGCCTTTATTTTATCTGTCATTCAGGGCTAAAAACCGGCGCCCTTATTCGTCTTCTTCCAGATACGTATAACCGTATAAACCGGATTCAAACTCTTCCACAAACTGAGCCTGCAGTTCCGCATCCAGATCGGTTTCTTTTACCTGATCACGGAAACGGGTCAGCAGCACATTCGGGTCAAGCTGCACGTATTCGAGCATATCGGCCACGGTGTCGCCTTCGTCAGACTGCTGCACTTCAATGCTGCCGTCAGGGAACACAAACACGTCCACTGCCGCGGTATCGCCGAACAGGTTGTGCATGTTGCCGAGAATTTCCTGATACGCGCCAACCATGAAGAAGCCCAGCACCGGCGGGTTCTCAGGATCATACGGAGGCATCGGCATGGTGGTCGCCACGCCGTCACCGTCGATGTAGTGATCGATAGTCCCGTCGGAATCACAGGTAATATCCAGCAGCACCGCACGGCCAACCGGCGGTTTGTCCAGCCCTTCCAGCGGCAGAACCGGGAACAGCTGATCGATACCCCACGCATCAGGCATGGACTGGAACAGCGAGAAGTTCACGTACAGCTTATCGGCCATACGTTCCTGCAATTCGTCGATGATCGGACGGTGCGCGCGGTTGCTTGGATCCAGCTGATCCTGAATTTTATTACAAATATTCAGGTAGATATCTTCCGCCCAGGCGCGCTGAGTCAGATCCAGAATACCGTGTGCGTAGGCCGAATGGACGTCGTGCAAGTCCATCTGGCTATCGTGCAACCATTCGCGCAGTGAGCGGCGGTTTTCCGGATCGTGCATTTCATTCCAGGTATCCCACATGCTGCCAAGCGCGCGTGGTGCATCATCTTCCGGCGCAACCGGCTCTTTGAACTCGTTGCGCTCAACGCCAATCACGTTGGAGACCAGCACGGTGTGATGCGCCGTGACGGCGCGGCCGGATTCCGTGATCACCGTCGGGTGCGGAAGACCGTGCTCATTACAGGCATCACCGATACCCCAGATGACGTTGTTAGCGTATTCGTTCAGGCCGTAGTTCACGGAGCAATCGGACTGAGAACGCGTCCCTTCGTAATCCACGCCCAGACCGCCGCCTACGTCGAAGCACTGAATATTGACGCCCAGTTTGTGCAGCTCAACATAGAAGCGCGCCGATTCACGCACACCGGTTGAGATGTCGCGGATATTCGCCAGCTGCGAACCGAGGTGGAAATGCAGAAGTTGCAGGCTTTCCAGACGCCCTGCTTCACGCAGCATTTCGACCAGTTGCAGAACCTGAGAAGCCGCCAGACCAAACTTGGACTTTTCGCCACCGCTGGACTGCCATTTACCGGAACCCTGCGAAGACAGGCGCGCACGCACACCCAGACGCGGGATGACGTTCAGACGTTCAGCTTCTTCCAGCACCAGTTTAATCTCGGTCATTTTCTCGATAACCAGATAAACCTTGTGACCGAGTTTCTCGCCGATCAGCGCCAGGCGAATGTATTCGCGGTCTTTATAACCGTTACAGACGATAACGGAACGGGTCATTCCGGCGTGAGCCAGAACCGCCATCAGTTCCGCTTTTGAACCCGCTTCCAGGCCCAGCGGTTCGCCGGACTCGACCAGAGACTCAATCACGCGGCGATGCTGGTTAACCTTGATCGGATAAACCAGGAAATAGTCACCCTCATAACCGAACGATTCACGTGCGCGCTTGAACGCGGCGTTAATCGAACGCAGACGGTGTTGCAGAATTTGTGGGAAACAGAACAAGGCTGGCAGACGCTGACCGTCCTGCTCGCGCATGTCTTTCACCAGTTGCGCCAAATCGACACGGGCAGAAGGCTCGTCTGGATCCGGGCAAACACTGATGTGGCCCAGTTCATTGACGTCAAAATAGTTGTTACCCCAATAGGCAACGTTGTAAGTGCGCAGCATTTTGCTGGCATCACGATCGTTCACGGCAACCTCCTGCATGGAGCGCAAAGAAACAGTATCGCCCGGTTGTGACGGACGGTGGGACTGGATGTCATCAGACATAGGTAAATCCTCTTTCTATACTGACAACATGGCCAGCCACTATCGCAGTAACAACAGGTGAGAACAACCCGCAAGGCTGGCTTTCAGACAGGATAAAACCCTGCGAGCCACAGCCATGGGACTGTTTTTCACTCATATCATTGTAAAACACGTTTTTAGACTCCGTGTAACGAGTCGGAAGAAATCAGGGGAAATCACCCCGGAAGTCGCAGGCTACATCAGTTATATGTCGGGAATACGATCCCGGTTTTACTGAGTAGCGTACAGATGTCGGCGACTGACCTGTCTGTAGTCAGGCTGTCTGTAACATCGCAGAGAGGGCAGACATTTCTCTGAAAGAAGGTCCGCTGAAAGAAGTGCTGCAAGGCGCATTAAAGGCTGCAGGGGATGCTGTTGAAATGTAACAACCGGTAAAAAGTGGGTCATTAACCTAACCACCTCCACACGTGCCACGCATCACCCGCGGGCATTCGAGCTGAGAAAACAGTAATCACTGGAATACGCTGGGATCTACAGTCTCTATAAATATGTACAGCGCGCGCCGTTTATACCGGCAACCTGCTGAAATTGCAAAATGAAAATGACGTCCGGATTGTTTCTATGCGTGAATATCACTGCAAACCCGCACAATAACGCCATGTTCGTCACAAAAATGACTGGCTTTCAGCACAGGTGCTATCCTAAAATAGCCGTCCAGATGTTAATCCGTCCGTAGCAATTTTAGGGATTAATGCGCAAACTGCTTTAAGGCTTTGCCTAATGGGGACATGCAGGACGCATTGTGACAATGACGAGCTGTGCTCCTCATCTGCCCGTCTCCCCGGTGCTATGCAGTGATATCTAACCCGTCGTATGTAAGGTAAAGAACATAATGGCTAAACACCTCTTCACGTCCGAATCTGTTTCAGAAGGACATCCTGATAAAATTGCAGACCAGATTTCTGACGCAGTACTGGACGCAATTTTAGAGCAAGACCCGAAAGCACGTGTTGCATGTGAAACTTATGTCAAAACCGGCATGGTCCTGGTTGGCGGTGAAATCACCACCAGCGCATGGGTCGACGTTGAAGAAATCACGCGTCAGACCGTTCGCGAAATTGGCTATATCCATTCTGACATGGGTTTCGATGCCAACTCTTGTGCCGTTCTGAGCGCTATTGGTAAGCAATCTCCGGATATCAATCAGGGCGTTGACCGCACTGACCCGCTGGAACAAGGCGCGGGCGACCAGGGTCTGATGTTTGGTTATGCTACCAACGAAACCAGCGTTCTGATGCCAGCTCCGATCACTTACGCACACCGTCTGGTGCAGCGTCAGGCTGAAGTACGTAAATCAGGCACCCTGCCATGGCTGCGTCCTGATGCGAAAAGCCAGGTCACTTTCCAGTATGACGAAGGCAAAATCGTTGGCATCGATGCCGTTGTGCTGTCCACTCAGCACGCTGAAGACATTGCGCTGAAAGATTTGCAGGAAGCGGTGATGGAAGAAATCATCAAACCTGTACTGCCAGCAGAATGGCTGAACGCCAGCACCAAATACCACATCAACCCGACTGGCCGTTTCGTTATCGGTGGCCCGATGGGCGACTGCGGTCTGACCGGACGTAAAATCATCGTTGATACCTACGGCGGCATGGCCCGTCACGGCGGCGGCGCGTTCTCAGGCAAAGATCCGTCGAAAGTTGACCGCTCTGCTGCTTACGCTGCACGTTATGTGGCGAAAAACATCGTGGCAGCCGGTCTGGCTGACCGTTGTGAAATCCAGGTGTCTTACGCCATCGGCGTGGCTGAACCGACTTCCATCATGGTGGAAACCTTCGGTACGGGTAAAGTTTCTAACGAACAGCTCACCCTGCTGGTGCGCGAGTTCTTCGACCTGCGTCCATACGGCCTGATTCAGATGATGGATCTGCTGCACCCGATCTACAAAGAAACCGCTGCATACGGTCACTTTGGTCGCGAACATTTCCCATGGGAAAAAACCGACAAAGCGGCTCAGCTGCGCGAAGCTGCCGGCCTGAAATAAGTTTTTCAGACTGTTCTGCACTGAAACCCTGCCCTTGCGGCGGGGTTTTTTATTGCCTGTTTTTAGGGGATTAGCAGGGAATGAATAGGGATGGAATCTGATTTTTGAATACTAGTGAAAACGGTTACAGATAATAACTTGTTATAAATTAATAGATTATTTTAATTATTAAAAATGTGTCACATAATTTTGATTGATATAAATCAATTTATGGGCTATTACTCTGCATGAAAGCCCCTTCCCTGCTGCATATCTCATTGAAACCCTTACCGAACAACATTCCCGATGACACCTATAAGTGTAAACGATTACAACACTGTGACCGGGTTCACGTTAAGCTGTGTACAGGGTAAATAACATAACAGCCTAAGCATTATTACAAACTCAAAACGATTGCATTATTTTGGAGACCGGATGAACAACTCAACTTCGACCAAAGGAAAACGCTCAAACAAAAGCGTCACTTTCTTTGTGTGTTTTCTCGCTGCGCTTGCCGGACTGTTGTTCGGTTTAGATATCGGCGTCATCGCTGGTGCCCTTCCGTTTATCAGCCATGATTTTCAAATCACCAGCCACCAGCAGGAATGGGTCGTCAGCTCCATGATGTTTGGTGCCGCCGTCGGTGCTGTCGGCAGTGGCTGGATGAACTTCCGCATTGGCCGTAAATACAGCCTGATGATTGGCGCGATCCTGTTCGTTGTCGGTTCCCTGTGCTCCGCCTTTGCGCCAAACACAGAAATTCTGATTATTGCCCGCGTCCTGCTGGGTCTGGCGGTCGGCGTCGCGTCTTACACGGCGCCAATCTATCTGTCAGAAATTGCACCGGAAAAAATCCGCGGCAGCATGATTTCCATGTACCAGCTGATGATCACCATCGGTATTCTGGCGGCGTACCTGTCTGATACCGCATTCAGCTACACCGGCGAATGGCGCTGGATGCTGGGCGTTATCATCATCCCCGCCCTGCTGCTGCTGATTGGCGTGTTCTTCCTGCCGGACAGCCCGCGCTGGCTGGCCGCACGCGGTGACGATGGCAAAGCCCGCCGGGTTCTGGAAAAACTGCGTGATTCCAGCGAACAGGCGAAACGTGAGCTGGATGAAATCCGTGAAAGCCTGAAAGTAAAACAAAGCGGCTGGGGTCTGTTCACTAACAACAAAAACTTCCGCCGTGCGGTTTATCTCGGCATCCTGTTGCAGGTCATGCAACAATTCACCGGCATGAACGTCATCATGTATTACGCACCGAAAATCTTCGGCATTGCCGGTTTCGCCAGCACTTCTCAGCAGATGTGGGGCACGGTCATTGTTGGTCTGGTTAACGTTCTGGCGACCTTCATCGCCATCGGTCTGGTTGACCGCTGGGGCCGTAAACCGACCCTGAAACTGGGCTTCCTGGTTATGGCCGTCGGTATGGGCGTGCTCGGAACAATGCTGCACATTGGCGTTGTATCAGATGCCGCGAAATACTTCTCTATCGCGATGCTGCTGATGTTCATCGTCGGTTTTGCGATGAGTGCCGGTCCGCTGATCTGGGTTCTGTGTTCTGAAATTCAGCCGCTGAAAGGCCGTGATTTCGGTATCACCGTTTCCACCGCGACCAACTGGATTGCCAACATGATCGTGGGCGCAACCTTCCTGACCATGCTCGACAGCCTCGGCAACGCCAACACCTTCTGGGTATACGCAGCGCTGAACGTTGTGTTCATCTTCATCACCATTGCGCTGATCCCTGAGACCAAAAACGTCTCCCTGGAACACATCGAACGCAACCTGATGAAAGGTGAAGCACTGCGCGACATCGGTAAGTAAGCCCGCCATTCCTCCCCTGCAAAGGGGAGGTATTCAATATTGCATCTCGCTTCCCACAGATTTATCCTTCGCCTGATGAAAACCTCACGCCTTCCCATCGCCCTGCAACAAGCCGTCATGCGCTGCCTGCGGGAAAAACTCCAGATGGCAAATCAGTTTTTTGGCACCGATTACGCGGAGCCGGAAATCACATATCAGCAACGCGGCACCAGCGCGGGCAGCGCGTACCTCCAGCACTGGCAAATCCGTCTTAACCCCGTCTTGCTGATGGAAAACCAGCAACCTTTTATTGATGAAGTGGTTCCGCACGAGCTGGCACATTTGCTGGTTTACCGGCGTTTCGGGCGGGCACCGGCTCCGCACGGTAAAGAATGGCGCTGGATGATGGAGCACGTGCTGGGCGTTTCGGCCAGCCGGACGCACAAGTTCGAAGTCGCCTCCGTGCAAAGTAAAACGTACCCGTATCTGTGCGCCTGCCGTGACCATCAGCTGACGGTTCGCCGCCACAATAAGGTGATGCGTAAAGAGTCGGAATACCGCTGCCGGCATTGCGGCGAGTTGTTACGCTTTAACGCTAAAGGCACCGCTAACTGCTGATTTTTCAATCACTAAATAGCCATATTGTCTGATTGTCACACCGCTTCGCATCCGTTACCCTTGCGACCTTTTACACTCGGGCTATTCGGAAACATGTTTCGTAAAACACTTTTATCCTTTCTGTTTATCGGTGCTCTGGCACCGCTGAGCGCTGTCAGCCAGTCTGGCAACGCCATCAATAACTTCACTCAGGCCAAAGCGGCAGCAATCAAAATCAATCAGGGTGCGCCGACGTTTTACTGCGGCTGTGACATCAGCTGGCAGGGAAAAAAAGGGACACCGGATCTGAAATCCTGCGGCTATGAAGTCCGCAAAAGCGAGCAACGTGCCAACCGTATTGAATGGGAACACGTTGTGCCCGCCTGGCAATTTGGTCACCAGATGCAATGCTGGCAGGATGGCGGACGTAAAAACTGTGCGAAAAGCGCCGACTATCGCCAGATAGAAACGGATTTGCACAACCTCGAACCGGCTATCGGCGAAGTGAACGGCGATCGCAACAACTTCATGTACAGCCAGTGGAACGGCGGTGAAGGCCAGTACGGCAAATGCGGGATGAAAATCGACTTCAAAGCCAAAGCCGCCGAGCCGCCAGCCCGTGCGCGCGGCGCCATCGCCCGCACCTATTTCTACATGCGCGATCAGTACAAACTGAATCTGTCACGCCAGCAAACTCAGCTGTTTACCGCCTGGGATCGCCAGTATCCGGTCACCGCCTGGGAATGCGAACGCGACAACCGTATTGCGAGTGTGCAGGGAAATCATAATCCGTACGTTCAGCAGGCTTGCGCGCAAAGAAAAAGCTAACTTAGTATTAAACTCATCATCAGAGCACATTAGTTCGCGACAATGCGGGCTAATGTCGCCAAAATAACCCCTCTCAAGACTTTAAGGACAGCAGCCTCACATGCGCATACCTCGCATTTATCACCCTGAACCGTTAACCGCGCACAGCGAAATTGCGCTCAGTGAAGATGCCGCGAATCACGTCGGGCGCGTTCTGCGCATGCAGCCTGGTCAGGTCATTCAGCTTTTTGACGGCAGTAATCAGATCTTCGACGCCAGCATTACGCAGGTGGATAAGAAGAACGTGCGCGTCAGCCTGGGCGAAGGCGTGCTGTCAGACAATGAATCGCCGCTGAATCTGCATCTCGGCCAGGTGATTTCACGCGGCGAGAAGATGGAATTCACCATTCAGAAATCCATCGAGCTGGGCGTGAATACGATTACGCCGCTGTTTTCCGAACGCTGTGGCGTGAAACTGGACGGTGAGCGTCTGGAAAAGAAATTGCAGCAGTGGCAGAAAATCGCCATTGCCGCCTGCGAGCAGTGTGGCCGAAACCGCATTCCGGAAATTCGTCCGGTCATGCAGCTGGAAGCCTGGTGCGCCGAGCAGGACGACAGCCTGAAGCTGAACCTGCATCCTCGCGCCAGCCACAGCATCAATACCCTGCCGCTGCCGGTGAATCATGTTCGCCTGCTGATCGGTCCGGAAGGCGGTTTATCCGCCGACGAAATTGCAATGACCTCCGGTTACGGATTTACTGATATCCTGCTGGGACCCCGTGTTCTGCGTACAGAAACTACAGCACTCACCGCGATAACGGCCTTACAGGTCCGTTTCGGCGATCTGGGTTAAGAGGAGACCAAATGATCAAGCTTGGCATCGTGATGGACCCGATTTCTTCCATCAACATCAAAAAAGACACCAGTTTCGCAATGTTGCTCGAAGCGCAGAGTCGTGGCTACGAGCTGCATTACATGGAAATGAATTCCCTGTATCTGCGCGGCGGCGAAGGCCGTGCGACCACCAAAAAGCTCAGCGTGAAGCAAGATTACGACGGCTGGTATGAATTCGGCACCGAACAGGATATCGCCCTGCAGGAGCTCGACGTGATCCTGATGCGTAAAGATCCGCCGTTCGATACCGAATTTATTTATGCCACTTACATCCTTGAACGCGCCGAAGAAAAAGGCACGCTGATCGTTAACAAACCGCAGAGCCTGCGCGACTGTAACGAAAAGCTGTTCACCGCCTGGTTCCCGGAACTGACGCCGGACACGCTGGTAACACGCAACGCGGCGCAGCTGAAAGCGTTCCATAAAGAACATACCGATGTGATCCTCAAGCCGCTCGACGGCATGGGCGGCGCATCAATCTTCCGCCTGAAACCGGAAGACGCGAACGTTTCCGTTGTCATCGAAACGCTGACCGAGCACGGCAGCCGTTTCTGTATGGCGCAGAACTATCTGCCTGCCATTAAAGACGGCGACAAACGCGTTCTGGTTGTCGACGGCGAACCCGTGCCTTACTGCCTGGCGCGTATTCCTGCACAAGGTGAAACCCGTGGCAATCTGGCTGCCGGTGGCCGCGGTGAAGCACGTCCGCTGAGCGAAAGCGACTGGGCGATTGCCCGCACCGTGGCACCAATCCTCAAGCAAAAAGGCCTGATTTTTGTCGGTCTGGATATCATCGGCGATCGCCTGACCGAAATTAACGTCACCAGCCCGACCTGTGCGCGTGAAATCGAAGCCGCATTCCCGATTTCCATCACCGGTATGCTGATGGACGCTATCGAAAAGCGTCTGGCTGCACGCTGATCACACAATACCGTCATTAACGGGTTATCCGCTCTGCCGGATAGCCCGCTTTTTTTGATGACGCTGCCGTAATAAACTGGCTTGTCTGATTTTGTTTCTATTTTGAGGTTAAACATCCTACATACCATGAATCTACAACATCACTTTCTTATTGCGATGCCCGGACTGGACGAACCCCAGTTCAAACGTTCGGTCGTGTATATCTGCGAACATAATGAAGACGGCGCAATGGGTCTGGTGATTAATAAACTGGTCGAAGATTTCACCGTCGAAAATGTGCTCGATAAACTCGATATCAGCCCTGAGCCACGCGATCCGACGATCCGCCTCGACCGTCCGGTATTTTCCGGCGGCCCTCTGGCAGACGATCGTGGTTTTATTTTGCATACGCCGCGTGAAGGTTTTGGTTCCAGTATCCGGATTTCAGACTGCACCATGATCACCACCTCCAAAGACGTTCTCGAAACGCTGGGCACGCCTGACCAGCCGAAAAATGTGCTGGTGGCGCTAGGGTATGCGGCCTGGGAACAGGGGCAGCTGGAGCAGGAATTGCTGGAAAACTCATGGCTGACCATTGAAGCGAGCAGCGACATTCTGTTCCACACTCCGATTGCAGACCGCTGGCGTGAAGCCGCGAAAATGATCGGCGTGGATGTCAGCCAGCTCGCCACCCACGCAGGGCACGCATAATGGGTAACCGCACAGTCTTCGCCTTCGACTTCGGCACGAAAAGCATCGGCCTTGCGATCGGTCAGGAAGTCACCGGCACGGCGCGCCCGCTGACGTCGTTTAAAGCGCAGGACGGCACGCCGGACTGGCAGAAGATCGAAAAGCTGCTGAAAGAATGGCTTCCGGATCTCGTCGTGGTTGGCCTGCCGCTGAACATGGACGGCACAGAACAGCCGCTGACGGCGCGTGCGCGAAAGTTTGCCAACCGTCTGCATGGCCGTTTTGGCGTTCAGGTGGAGCTGCATGATGAACGTCTGAGCACCGTTGAAGCCCGCGCGGATTTGTTTGACCGTGGCGGTTTTCGCGCGCTGGACAAAGGCAGCGTGGACGCGGCTTCGGCGGTCATCATTCTGGAAAGCTGGTTCGAGAAACAATGGAGTCAGTCCTGATCCGCAGCCAGTAACCCGGCGCTTTGCCGCTGCTGGCGGCTCTGCGCAAATGTCTGCATTCCGGCCTGTGCGCCGGTTTGCAGCACATCCGCCAGCTGATGCGTTTTCCCCTCGCGGATCAGATTGCACACGCCCGGCGTTGATGTCAGCACTTCAAACAATGCCACCCTTCCGCCCTGCTGTGCCTCCGTCGCTTTCGTTACCGCCAGCTTTTGGGCAATCACCGCCCGCAAACTGCCTGCCAGCTGTGCCCGGACAAACGCCTTTTCTTCTGCGGGAAAAACATCGACCAGCCGGTCAATCGCCTGCGTGGCATTGCGCGTATGCAAGGTTGCCAGCACCAGATGCCCGGTTTCTGCCGCGGTCAGCGCCAGCCGGATACTTTCGGTATCACGCAGTTCACCCAGCAGCAACACATCCGGATCCTCACGCAGGGCACCGCGCACGGCCTCAGAGAAAGAACGCGTATGCTGCCCCAGCTCACGCTGCTGGATCAGGCAACGACGGCTGGTATGAATTAGTTCAATGGGATCCTCAAGCGTAATGATGTGCCGCGCCGTATGCAGGTTGAGATGATCAATCAGCGCCGCCAGCGTGGTGGATTTCCCGCTGCCGGTCGCGCCGGTAACCAGAATCAAGCCATCCTCCTGCATAATCAGCCGCTGCAAAACGTCAGGCGCGTGAAGCGTGGTCAGATCCGGGCAATGCGCCGGAATGGGTCTCAGCGCCGCGGAAAGCCCGTGCCATTGCTGAAAAATGTTGAGACGCATCCGCACGCCCGCCCCGAGCGTCAGCGCTTTATCCACCTGTCCGGCCTGATGCAGACAGGCAAGCTGCGCGGTATCCAGCCACTGCTGGCTGAGTGCCTGCATCACCGACGCCTTCACAACCGGCATATCTTCACAGCGGCATAATTCGCCATCAATGCGTAACATTGGCGGATAGCCGGTACAAAGGTGCAGATCAGAGGCATTTTGCTTTACACTACGCCCCACTAATCCATCAATATCCATGTTGAAATCCTCCCGAGTCCTTATGAGCCTGAGTCAGCAAAACGCTATTGAGCAGAACTTACAGAATGTCCGCGAGAAAATCGCAGCCGCTGCACAGCTTTGCGGCAGGTCTCCAGAAGAAGTTACTTTGCTTGCAGTCAGCAAAACGAAACCTGCGAGCGCTGTCGAAGAAGCTATCGCCGCCGGGCAGTTTGCCTTCGGTGAAAACTACGTGCAGGAAGGCGTAGATAAAATTGCCCACTTAGCCGGGCATCAGCCTGCGCTCACCTGGCATTTCATCGGGCCATTGCAATCAAACAAAAGCCGCCTGGTGGCCGAGAATTTCGACTGGTGCCATACGATTGACCGTCTGAAAATCGCCCAGCGCCTCAATGAACAGCGCCCGGCTGATTTAGCGCCATTGCAGGTTTTGATTCAGGTGAATATCAGCGATGAAGCCAGTAAATCCGGTATTGCGCTGGAAGACGTTGCGGAGCTGGCGGCGCAAATCATGGCGATGCCTAACCTGAATCTGCGCGGCCTGATGGCAATTCCGGCGGCAGAAACCGACTACGCGCGCCAGCTGGACGTTTTCAGCCAGATGCGCGACGCACTGAAGGCATTGCAGGTCATTTGCCCGCAGGCGGATACGCTTTCAATGGGCATGACTGACGATATGCCGGCAGCCATTGCGGCGGGCAGCACCATGGTGCGTATCGGGACGGCGATTTTTGGTGCCCGCGATTACAGCGCCAAACAGTAACCTCTGCGATGCAGTAAACTGTTTTAAATCATCAATAAATGACTTACTTATCCCCTGTTCTGACAGCAAGGAGCACCAATGCAACATCGTAAACTCTGTTTTATCGGCGCCGGTAACATGGCAGGCGCGATTATTGCGGGTCTGGTCGAAAGCGGCTATCCGGCAAATCTGGTCAGCGTTTGTGCCCCTTCCACCACGCACCGCGACGCGCTGGCTGAAAAATATGGCGTAAAAAGCAGCAGCGATAACAGCGACTGCGCAAAAGACGCTGATGTGGTGGTACTTTCTGTAAAACCACAAATGATGGCCGATGTATGTAAAGCACTGCAAAAAGACGTGGATTTTAGCGGCAAGCTGGTACTGTCGATTGCCGCAGGCGTCAGCGTGGCGCGTTTCTGCGAGCTGCTGGGCGATAATCTGAACATTGTGCGTATTATGCCTAACACGCCGTCTCTGGTCGGAAAAGGCATGAGCGGTTTGTTCGCGCCAGAACAGGTTTCACAGGCTGACCGCGATTACAGCGGCGAGCTGATGACTGCCGTCGGCAAAGTGTGCTGGGTCGATACCGAAGAAGGCATCAACCATATTATTGCAGCCGCGGGCAGCGCACCGGCGTATTTCTTCCTGTTTATGGAAGCGATGCAGGCTGAAGCGCAGCGTTTAGGCTTTAGTGCAGAAGCGGCGCGGATGCTGGTGGAACAGGCTGCAAGCGGGGCGACTGCGCTGGTCGCCGCCAGCCCGGACACGCCATTGTCACAACTTCGTGAGAATGTGACGTCCAAAGGCGGCACGACGTTTGAAGCACTGAAAGTTTTCACCGATCGTAAATTACCGGAGATTGTCTCCGAAGCCATGCAGGCCGCCATTACCCGCGCACAGGAAATGGAAAAACAGTTTTAACATACTTAGATAAGGCAATTTATGCTGACCAATTTGTTAGTCATGGTAATTAATACTTACGCAATGATTTTGCTTCTCCGCATCTGGATGCAGTGGGCGCGGACAGATTTTTATAATCCGTTATCCCAGTTTGTCGTGAAAGTGACACAGCCGGTTATCCGTCCGCTTCGCCGGGTGATCCCGCCGCTGGGGCCGATTGACAGCGCGTCATTGCTGATTGCGTTCCTGCTGCTGACGCTCAAATACCCGCTGATGGAGCTGATTATCAGCGGCGGGATTTCACTGAGCCTGGTGAATTTGCTGGCGGGTCTGGTTTCGTTAATCAAAACCGCAGGCTCGCTGATTTTCTGGGTTGTGATTATCCGCTCCCTGCTGAGCTGGGTGACTCAGGGTCGTGGCCCGATGGATTATCTGCTGATGCAGTTAACCGAACCGCTGATGGGGCCGATTCGCCGCATCTTACCCGCGCTGGGTGGCATCGATTTTTCAGGCATGATTATCGTGATTATTCTTTATATTCTCGATAATTTCTTCGCGAACTTAAATTACATCGGAACATTATGGCAGTTGCCGTAAATCCGGTGAGCTGGCAGTCCGACGCGCTGGTTTTGCGGTTGATTATTCAGCCCAAAGCCAGCCGCGACAGCCTGGTCGGTTTGCATGGCGACGAATTCAAAGTCGCCATCACCGCGCCACCGGTGGACGGTCAGGCCAACACGCATCTGGTGAAATTTCTCGCCAAACAGTTTAAAGTCGCCAAAAGTCAGATAAGCATTGAAAAGGGCGCGCTGGGCCGCCATAAACAAGTCCGCATTATGAATCCGCAAAATATCCCGACCGAGGTCGCGGTACTGCTCGCTGAATAAACTCATTTCAGATGGTCTTCAGGACGTTATTTTATGCAAAAAGTCGTATTGGCTACCGGCAACGCCGGTAAAGTCCGTGAACTCGCACATCTTCTGGCCGATTTCGGGCTGGACGTCGTCGCACAAACCGAACTCGGCGTTGAATCCGCTGACGAAACCGGCCTGACGTTCATTGAGAACGCCATTCTCAAAGCCCGCCACGCGGCGGCAGAAACCGGTTTACCGGCTGTGGCCGATGACTCCGGCCTGGCCGTTGATTTTCTGGGCGGCGCGCCGGGGATTTATTCCGCGCGTTATGCGGGTGTTGATGCCAGCGATCAGCAAAATCTCGACAAACTGCTCGTTGCGTTGAAAGACGTGCCGCAGGGCCAGCGCAACGCACAATTCCATTGCGTTCTGGTTTACATGCGCCACGCAGAAGACCCGACGCCGCAGGTATGTCACGGCAGCTGGCCAGGTGAAATTGCCTTTGCAGAAGCCGGTGAAGGCGGTTTTGGCTACGACCCGATTTTCTTCGTTCCGGAACTGGGCAAAACAGCCGCAGAGCTGACGCGTGAAGAAAAAAGCGCGGTATCGCACCGTGGTCAGGCGTTGAAACTGCTGCTGGCGGCGATGAAAGAGGCTGTACAGAAGAATGCGTAAGTTGCCGCCGCTGAGTCTCTACATTCATATTCCGTGGTGCGTGCAAAAATGCCCTTACTGCGATTTCAACTCGCATGCGTTAAAGGGAGAAGTGCCGCACGACGACTATGTCGCGCATCTGCTGGCCGATTTGGATGCAGATTTGCATCTGGCCGCTGGCCGTAGCGTAGGGACAATTTTTATCGGCGGCGGAACCCCAAGTCTGCTGAGCAGCGAAGCGATGCAAAACCTGCTCGACGGCGTACGCGCGCGTTTACCTCTCGATGCCAGTGCGGAAATCACCATGGAAGCCAATCCGGGTACCGTCGAAGCAGACCGCTTCAGCGGCTATCAGCGCGCCGGTGTGAACCGCATTTCAATTGGTGTGCAAAGTTTCGATGCGCAAAAACTGGAGCGTCTGGGGCGTATTCACGGGCCGGAAGAAGCAAAACGCGCCGCCCATCTGGCGACCGGCCTGAATTTGCGCAGTTTTAATCTGGATCTGATGCACGGTTTACCGGATCAGACACTCGAAGAAGCGCTGGACGATTTGCGTCAGGCTATCGCACTGAATCCGCCGCATTTATCGTGGTATCAGCTGACTATCGAGCCTAATACGATGTACGCCTCACGTCCGCCAACGTTGCCGGATGACGACGCGTTGTGGGATATCTTTGAGCAAGGCGATCAACTGCTGACGGCCGCCGGTTATCAGCAATACGAAACGTCTGCCTATGCTAAACCCGGCTATCAGTGCCAGCATAATCTCAACTACTGGCGCTTCGGGGATTATCTCGGCATCGGTTGCGGCGCGCACGGCAAGCTGACACAGCCCGACGGGCAGATCCTGCGCACGGTCAAAACCAAGCATCCGCGGGGTTATATGCAGGGACGTTACATGGATAAACAGCATCCGGTGGAAACTGTAGATTTGCCGTTTGAATTCTTCATGAACCGCTTTCGTCTGCTCGAAGCCGCACCACGCGAAGAGTTTGGGTTGTATACCGGGCTGGATGAATCGGTTATCCGCGCGCAGCTCGATGAAGCTATCAGCAAAGAATATCTGCTGGAAACCGAAACGCACTGGCAGATCACCCGCAAAGGCAAACTGTTCCTGAATTCACTGCTGGAATTGTTTTTGGGTGAGTAAATCGGATAGCAAAAAGCCGCCCCGAAGGGCGGCTCCTGAAGTGCTCAGTACTGGCCTATGCAGCGAGGCTAAATTGGGTATAATATCGCCGCTGTTGGAGTGCTGGCTTTCGCGATATTCACGAAAGTAGAATCCTGGGAGATGTAGCGCTAACTGCTTTTCCCAACAAAAAAACCGCTTAATTGCGGTTTTTTTGTTTCTGAATTTTGAGGAAGGAAATTACTGCTTCAAATCCGCCAGCAAGGTTTTGTGCTGAGTATCCAGCGCGGTGACGCGTTTACAGACATCGTCGCCGAAGGCTTTGAATTCTTTTTCCTGTTTGTTCCACTCTTCCTGTACGGCCTGTTGCAGACCGCCAAGATTGCCCATCATTGCCTGCAACGGATTGCCGCCGCTTGTGGCTTGTTTCAGGCCCATCTCGTTGATGCTGTCTTGCATCACGCCGCCCATGGTTTGTTCCATCAGCTTCTGACCGTTCTGTTTCACCTGTTCTACGGCTTTATGGTGGAAGGTCAGGCCATCCTGGCGATGCTCGATGATGAGATTCATCTGCTCTTTAAGCTGCTTGTCGAGCGTCACCAGACGGTTACGAACATTGCTGTCGCTGCCCAGTTTGTTAACGATCACACGGTCCACGGCGACGCGGCCTTTTTCCAGATGCGCGGTGGCACCCTGATCAATCCACGGCAAATCGCGACGCAGCGAGGCCTGATAATCGATCGCTTCCTGGCGCTGTTTCGCGCTCAGGGTGAGGTCTTTTCCATTGAGAGTCACGTTGCCGTTTGGCGTGATCAACAAGTCACCGCTGTTACCTACAACCTGCACGGTCTGCGGTTTGATGATCACATCTTCTTTCGGCTGCACGGCGCACTGATAATCCGCCTGCGCACTCCACGCTGTCAGCGCCAGCAAGGCCGCTACGGATGCTTTAACAAATCCAGTTTTTACTAACATGTACTCTCCCTTAAGACAGCAAACTCAAAAAATTGAACGGCCAATACGTTGCGCCAGTAATTCTAAGGCAGCGATACCTGCCAAAGAGTTCCCTGCCGCATCAAGTTCCGGCGACCAGACAGCGATACACATCTCTCCCGGCACGATAGCAATAATGCCGCCACCGACACCGGACTTGCCTGGCATGCCGACGCGGTATGCGAATTCACCGGCACCGTCGTACATGCCGCTGGTTACCATCATTGCGTTAATCTGTCGCGCCTGACGGGCATCAATCAGCGGCTGCTCATTGCCCAGCGGATGGCCCTTGTTCGCAAGATAAACGAACGTCCGCGCCAGTTCCTCACAACTCATGCGCAATGCGCAATAGTGGAAATAGGTGTGCAACACAGTGATGACGTCGTTATCGAAATTGCCGAAAGATTTCATCAGGTAAGCGATGGCGGCGTTGCGATCGGAATGATCGAATTCAGAACGCGCAACGTGCCGATCGTAGTTGAGATCGGCCGAACCGGCCAGCTGACGCACCACTTCCAGCATTCTTTGCTTGGGCGCAGTCAGACGAGTTTGCAGCATATCGCAAACCACCAGAGCACCGGGGTTAATAAACGGATTGCGCGGTTTCCCCTGTTCCAGCTCAAGCTGAACCAGCGAGTTAAACGGCTGGCCGGAAGGCTCTTTGCCCACGCGTTGCCAGATTTCGCTTTCCTGATAGCGGGTCAGCGCCAGCGTCAGGCTGAGCACTTTAGAAATCGACTGGATTGAGAACCGGGTATTGGCATCACCGGCACGAAAGATTTCCCCTTTCGTGGTACACACGGCAATCCCCAGATGATCAGGGCTGACTTCTGCCAGTGCGGGAATATAGTCGGCGACTTTGCCGCGGCCAATCAGCGGCCTGACCTGCGCAAGAATATCTTCCAGCAAACTGTTATCGAGCTCGGTACCCAACGTCCTTCCTCCAGATGTAACAAAGGTGCCGGAAAGGCACCTTTAAAAGATTCAGTGTTCAACTGCTGGCAGAATCAATCCCACCAGATATCGAACAGGTCTGAAACCTCAACGTCTTCCATTTTCTGGTCTTCTAACCATTTTTTCACCTGCGCACGATGGTCGTCGGTGCAGTGACCGATTTCCTGCAGGCAAACCAGGCCTTCCCATTGCAGATAGCCACTGCCGTCAAAGGCCAGTTTGTTTGGCTCTATCACACCGTCAATGAACTTATCCAGTGATTCGTCGATGGTTTCAACCGGAGTACCTTCCGGGAAACGCCATTTTACAGAGAAGCCCAGTTCCTGGAACTCTGCAATGTGTAACTTCTTACGTAAACGACGACTGCGATTCTTAGCCATTATTGCTTCCTCTCAAACATCAGATCCCATACGCCGTGGCCTAAACGCTGGCCACGCATTTCGAACTTGGTTACCGGGCGCGATTCCGGGCGCGGTACATAGTTGTTTTCCTGCGACAGGTTTGCCCAGCTTTCGAGACTGGTCATCACCTCAAGCATGTGTTCTGCATACGGCTCCCAGTCGGTTGCCATATGGAATACGCCACCCACTTTCAGCTTCCTGCGCAGTTTCTCAACGAATTCAGGCTGCACGATACGGCGCTTATTATGACGCGCTTTATGCCACGGGTCAGGAAAGAATAGCTGCACCATGTCGAGCGAGCCATCCGGAATCATTTTTTCCAGCACTTCGACCGCATCGTGACACATCACGCGCAGGTTGCTGACGCCCTCTTCGTGCGCGGTCGCCAGACAGGCACCGACGCCCGGTGAGTGGACTTCAATGCCGATAAAGTTCTGGTCCGGGTTCTGTTTCGCCATCGTGACCAGCGAGGTGCCCATCCCGAAACCGATTTCCAGCACAACAGGTGCGGAACGACCGAATAAGGTATCAATTGCCAGAGTTTCCGGCTGAAACTCCACGCCCATCACCGGCCAGAAGTTGTCCAGCGCAAACTGCTGGCCTTTGGTCAGACGGCCCTGACGGCGGACAAAGCTGCGGATACGGCGCATCGCGCGACCGTTCTCATCGAACTCCGGAGAAATGACGTCGTTTTTCATGGTGTTTCCACTCCGTTACGCAAGACGCGGTATTCGGTCACTGCTGTATTTTGGTCATTAACTGTTAAGAATGGCGCATTATCCAAACTTACTCCCGATTAGCAAGGCTTGCGGGCAGGAAATCCGTCAATACAGTGCGGAAAGTTCCGGTTTACAGCCAGACGGGAACTGTGATGTGATCAGCCCCGTCTTTTAACCCTGCCGGACTGTAATTCACCCATGATGGAAGCCTCCACTTTTTCGCCGCTGGTGCTCGACTGGTATCAGCGCTATGGCCGTAAAACGCTGCCGTGGCAAATCGCCAAAACGCCTTATAAAGTCTGGCTTTCAGAAGTGATGTTGCAGCAAACGCAGGTCGCGACCGTTATTCCTTATTTCGAACGGTTTATGGAACGCTTCCCGACGGTGTCCGATCTCGCCGCCGCCCCGCTCGATGAAGTGCTGCATCTGTGGACCGGCCTGGGTTATTACGCCCGCGCGCGTAACCTGCACAAAGCGGCGCAAACTATTGCCACTCAGCACAATGGCGTGTTTCCGACTACTTTTGATGAAATTCTCGCGCTGCCGGGCATTGGTCGTTCGACCGCAGGCGCCGTATTGTCGCTGGCGCTGAACCAGCACTTTCCCATTTTAGACGGTAACGTGAAGCGCGTGCTGGCCCGGTGTTATGCCGTTGACGGCTGGCCGGGCGAGAAGAAAACTGAAAACCGTTTGTGGAAGATAAGCGAAGACGTCACGCCCGCTGAAGGCGTCGCGCAGTTTAATCAGGCGATGATGGATTTAGGCGCGATGGTCTGCACCCGCAGCAAACCAAAATGCGAACTTTGCCCGGTGAAATCCGGTTGCGAAGCCTACGCACATCACAGCTGGGCAAAATATCCGGGTAAAAAACCCAAGACGACGCTGCCGGAAAAAACTGCCTTTATGCTGATGATTCAGCAGGACGATAAAGTCTGGCTGGAGCAGAGGCCTCCGGTGGGCCTGTGGGGCGGTTTATTCTGCTTCCCGCAATTCGCGACAGAAGAAGAACTGGCGCAGGGGCTTCAAAAATACGGTGTTACGCAAAATCAGTTGCAGCAGCAGACCGCTTTTCGCCACACTTTCAGCCATTTCCATCTGGATATCGTCCCGATGTGGTTAAATCTGCGAACGACAGCGGGTTGCATGGATGAAGGTGCGGGTCTCTGGTATAACTTAGCGCAACCACAACAGGTCGGGCTGGCCGCGCCGGTCGAGCGTTTGCTGACCTCTCTGGCAAAACAGGCCGATGGCAAAAAACCGTCCCAACAGAATGATCATAAGGAATTAGCATGAGCAGAACGATTTTTTGTACTTTTCTGAAACGCGATGCCGAAGGACAGGACTTCCAGCTTTATCCGGGTGAGATCGGCAAACGTATTTTCAACGAAATTTCGAAAGAAGCCTGGTCACAGTGGATGACCAAACAAACCATGCTGATCAATGAAAAGAAACTCAGCATGATGAACCCGGACGACCGCAAACTGCTGGAACAGGAAATGATTAATTTCCTGTTTGAAGGTCAGGATGTTCATATTGAAGGCTATACCCCGCCTTCAAAATAACGTTCAGGAACAGAAATTTAGGCAGGCTCGTGCGCGGCCTGCTTCTTTCACCAGAAATGGTTTTCAGATGAAGAAAATTTTAGCTTTGCTGGTTATCGCACCGATGCTGATTTCCTGCTCCGGCAGTAAAAAAAACCAGTTCGACGAAGCTTTCGTAAAAGACACCAACGGATTCGATATTCTGATGGGGCAGTTCGCTCATAACATCGAAAATATCTGGGGTATGAATGAAGTCCTGATTGCGGGTCCGAAGGACTACGTAAAGTATAGCGATCAGTATTACACCCGCAGCCACATCAACTTTGATGCGGGTACCATCACGATTGAAACCATTTCCGGCACCGATCCGGCCGCGAGCCTGCGTCAGGCGATCGTCAGCACCTTACTGGTGGGCGATGATCCGGGCAATGTTGACCTCTATTCCGACGCCAACGATATCCAGATCAGCCGTGAGCCGATGCTTTACGGGCAGGTTCTCGACAACACCGGGCAGCCTATCCGCTGGGTCGGCCGTGCCAACAGCTTTGCCGATTATCTGGTGCAAAACAAACTGATGCGCCGCCAGTCCGGCATGCATATCATTTATTCCGTCACGATCCAGATGGTGCCCAACCACCTGAATCAGCGTGCGCATAAATATCTGCCGATGATCCGCGAAGCCTCCGCCAAATACGGCGTCGATCAGTCGCTGATCCTGGCAATCATGCAAACCGAATCCGCCTTTAACCCGTATGCGGTCAGTAACGCCGATGCGCTGGGCCTGATGCAGGTTGTGCAGCATTCCGCCGGGGTTGACGTCTTTAAATCCGAAGGCAAGTGGGGCAAACCGAGCCGAAGCTATCTGTTTGATCCGCAGAACAATATCAATACCGGCACCGCGTATCTGGCGATGCTGCAAACGACGTATCTCGGGAACATCAGTAACCCGACGTCGCGCCGTTACGCCGTGATCACGGCCTACAATGGCGGTGCAGGCAGCGTGCTGCGCGTGTTCTCACAGAACAAAACGCAGGCGTTCAACATCATCAACAACATGGCACCGGGCGATGTCTATACCACGCTGACCACCAAACATCCGTCAGCCGAATCGCGCCGCTATCTGTACAAAGTGAATAACACGCAGCGCAGCTATCGTCGCGTAGACTGATGTGATTGCAGTACAAAAAAACGGAGGCCAGCTGGCCTCCGTTCTCATTTCTGCGTGAGCGTAAAAACGTGCAGATTACTCCGCGACGACGTAGCCCATAATGCGCTTCCAGCCGACTGGTTTTTTCTCGATATAAACGCCCTGAAGTTCAGGTGAGAAGCCCGGCAACAGGTTAATCCCCTCTTCCAGTGCCATAAAGTAACGCTGCACAGCCCCGCCCCAAAGCTCGCCCGGCACGACGCACAGAACGCCCGGCGGATACGGCAACGCACCTTCCGCCGCGATACGGCCTTCGGCTTCACCGATCGGCACCAGTTCAATATTGTCGCGAATAAACTCGTTGTGAGCGTCCTGCGCGTTCATCACCACTTTCGGGAAACTTTTCTCGCGGAACATCTCTTTTTGCAGCTCTTTCACATCAAAACTGACGTACAGGTTATGCATTTCCTGGCACAGCTGGCGGATGGTGTAGTTGCGGTATCTGTCTTCGTTTTTACGGTAAACGGTCGGCAGCACCTCGCTCAGCGGCGCGTCTTCTTCGATGTACTGCTCAAAGCGAACCAGCTCTTCCACCAGCAACTGCATTTTGGCCGGCGTTTCGGCTGGCGTCAGCAGGAAAAGAATTGAGTTGAGATCGCATTTCTCCGGCACGATGCCGTTCTCACGCAGGTAGTTCGCCAGTATCGTCGCGGGAATACCAAACTCGGTATATTTCCCGCTGGACGCATCAATGCCCGGCGTGGTCAGCAGCAGCTTGCACGGATCAACAAAATACTGTTTTTCCGCGTAACCCGAGAAGGCATGCCAGCGCTCGCCCGGCACAAAATCGAAGAAACGCACATCGTTCGCCATCTCAGCGGTTTCATGATCCTGCCAGCGCTTTCCACCGACCACCGGTGGAACAAACGGCAGAATCATCGAACACTGATCGAGCAGCATTTTGCGGGTTTCGATACCCAGCTTCACGCACTCCATCCACATATGTTTACCGCTGCCACCGGCATGAATACGCGCATTAACATCAAGCGCGGCAAAAAGCGGATAAAACGGGCTGGTCGAAGCGTGCATCATGAATGCGTTATTCAGCTTCTTATGGCTGCAATGACGCTTCTGGCCTTTGATGTGATTGTCTTTTTTGTGGATCTGCGACGTCTGCGAGAACCCGGCCTGCTGCTTATGCACGGATTGCGTGACGATAATGCCCGGATCGTTTTCGGTGAGTTCCAGCAGCAGCGGCGAGCACTCTTTCATCATCGGGATGAATTGCTCATAACCGACCCATGCAGAATCAAACAGAATGTAGTCGCACAGATGCCCGATTTTATCGACCACCTGACGCGCGTTATACACGGTGCCGTCATACGTGCCGAGCTGGATAATCGCCAGGCGGAACGGACGTTTTTCCGCAGCACGGTGCGGCGCCACTTCTTTGATTTGCTTACGAAGATACGTTTCATCGAAACAGGCTGCGTCAATGCCGCCGATAAAACCAAACGGGTTGCGCGCGGTTTCAAGATACACCGGCGTCGCGCCCGCCTGAAGCAGTGCGCCGTGGTGGTTGGATTTATGGTTGTTACGGTCGAACAGCACCAGATCGTCGCGCGTCAGCAGCGCGTTGGTCACAACTTTGTTCGCCGCAGAAGTCCCGTTGAGCACAAAATAGGTTTTATCCGCGCTGAAGACTTTCGCCGCATACTTTTGCGCATCTTTCGCCGAGCCTTCGTGGATCAGCAAATCGCCCAGTTTGACGTCAGCGTTGCACATATCGGAGCGGAAAATGTTCGGGCCGTAAAAATCATAGAACTGACGCCCTGCCGGATGGCGACGGAAAAACTCACCGCCCTGATGCCCCGGACAGGCAAAGGTCGCGTTCTCCATCTCGACATACTTTTTCAGCGTGTCGAAAAACGGCGGGAATAAGGCTTCTTCATAGCCCTGCGCAGCCGATTCAATCTGCGCCGCATAGAATGCCTGATTGGCATCGGACAGCGTAATCACACCTTTCAGCGACGGCAAAAACTCCGGCGAAATCTGCTCCGTTCCCTGCACTGCAACAAACGCAGGGATCCCGAATCCCAGCGTTTCTATCTCCGCCAGCCTGCCGTGATTCAGATCCCCGACAGAAATAATGATGGCCGCCACATCGGCATAATCGGCACGACGCAGATCGACGACCAGGCGAGATGTCTGGAGATAAGGGGCGACAGAAGCGCTTGCTGCAAGTTTTAAGTGTTTCATTAAGACTCTCAAACGGTTAAGTAAGAGGGTGTGCCACAGGGCACGGCAATGAGCTGGTTCTTACGTCTTAAAGGTATAGTGCGCAGAGTCCAGCCCGGCAAATGACGTTGGCTTGAGCGCGAGGTCGAGTATGATGAAACGATGCCAGAGGGGCAAAGTGGTAACAGATCGACGTTCAGGCCCGGCCACGTCTGATAGACAACAGTAAAATCAGAGGTGCGCTCTGTTTTTACTAATATCTAACAGCAGGCAAACGGTAGCCTTACCGCATGAAAGGATCTGCAAAAGGAGGAAAACTGAAATCGTGGTGTTTACAGCACCCGGAGATCATCATCAGATTTTTTCTGCACTTATGAAAAGCGCGATGTGATAAACCAGCCATGCCGCAACCCTCTTGAGCTGTCGCGTGAAAACGGGATCAGAGTTGTTTAATAAATCGGCGCAATAATGGCATCTTTTATTCCCCTGTTCAACCCTGAACATTGCGGGAAATTCTTACAGAATGCGACATCACAAAACGCGAAAATTCACCCCATCACACCCTGTTTTGACGGACACTTTCCCGGTATCGTAAGTTAAATCGCCAAAACGCGGTAAAAAGCATCAGTCGGGTGACGAACCCCACCGATGTTACAAAAAGCCGTTGACGGCACATGCCCAATACGGTTTAATGCGCCCCGTTGCCCGGATAGCTCAGTCGGTAGAGCAAGGGATTGAAAATCCCTGTGTCCTTGGTTCGATTCCGAGTCCGGGCACCAAATTCATATCAACGGACCTCCACGGAGGTCCGTTTTTGTTTGGTTTTCTCGCTAGAATCAACGCCTCGCCTCTAATTCAATTCCACTGAACTCAATCTAACTCTCCCCACATCAAGCCGCTTGTGCGGGTACAAATGAGGGTATAGTCTGATTCGATAATATTTATACCCCTTAATACAATCAGGAGACCTTTCCATGGCACTCACTGACGCAAAGATCCGAGCGGCTAAGCCGGATGAAAAACCCTATAAACTCGCCGACAGCGGCAACATGTTTTTACTGGTGCATCCCAACGGCTCTCGGTACTGGCGACTCCGCTATCGGTTTTTGGGTAAGGAGAAAACTCTCGCTCTGGGGGTTTACCCCGAGGTTTCTTTATCTGAAGCACGTGAAAAGCGTGATGAAGCCAGAAAGCTGATTGCAACAGGCATTGATCCCTGCCAACAAAAACGCGTTAAGAAATCCGTACCAGATGTTGCTCATACGTTTGAAGCTGTTGCCCGCCAATGGCACAGTAGCAATAAAAAGTGGTCTGATTCACATAGCGAGAAAACCCTAAAAAGCCTTGAAAGTCATGTTTTTCCATTTATTGGCGCACGAGATATCACCACGCTGCAAACGCCCGACCTTTTAGTCCCTGTTAAAGCGGCTGAAGCAAGAGAGATTTACGAAATTGCCTCCCGCCTGCAACAACGCATCTCGGCAATCATGCGATATGCAGCACAGTCCGGTATCATCAATTACAATCCGGCGGCAGATATGGCTGGTGCGCTGACTACCGTAAAACGTCAGCACCGCCCTGCCCTTGCCCTCAGTCGCACTACTGAGCTTATCAACCGCATTGCGACCTACAAAGGACAGCCGCTGACCAGCCTTGCCACAAAACTGACGCTGCTGGTTTTCATTCGCTCCAGTGAACTGCGTTTTGCGAGGTGGCCTGAAATTGACTTTGAAAAATCAATGTGGACCATCCCTCCTGAACGTGAACCTCTCCCTGGCGTTAAACATTCACACAGAGGCTCTAAAATGCGTACGCCGCACCTGGTCCCTTTGTCGCGGCAGGCTCTGGATATATTACGGCAAATCCACACTATCAGTGGCGAGCATACGTTGGTCTTTACGGGCGACCATAATCCCTGGAAACCAATGAGTGAAAACACCGTCAATAATGCATTACGCCTCATGGGCTACGATACAAAAGTGGATGTTTGCGGCCATGGCTTCCGGGCGATGGCCTGCAGCTCATTAATTGAGTCAGGGCTGTGGTCGAAAGATGCCGTGGAGCGACAAATGAGCCATCAGGAACGTAACGGTGTGCGTGCGGCGTATATTCATAAGGCAGAGTTTCTGGATGAACGCAGGCTGATGTTGCAATGGTGGGCTGATTTTCTGGATGCAAACGCTAAAATAACTGTGAGCCCGTTTGAATTTGCAAAACTACACTCTGGATAGTTGCTCGATGTATTAGCAATCAGGGCGATATAGGAACTCAAGACTGGGATCCCAGATGAATCTGGCTCACATGGATAAGAATGGTCTCGCGGCAAGTATAAACACACCTAGTTTTTGTGAAATTCAGTTGGGAAATAATGCTGGGGGTACCATTCTCATAGACCCGTAAAGATGCACGATAGGCAGTAGAAACTCATGAAGAAATACAGCTCAGCCAAAGGCTGAGCTGTCCTATTCTTTATTTTTTCTGCAAACGATCGTTAGTGCAGACTTTTTTCGGAACACAGCAAGGTCGGGCACATTGAATCGCCACGGATTTAACAGACACCTCAAAGTCATTTAAGGTGACTTAAAGAGAGGTGCCCATGAGCGGTAAACGTTATCCCGAAGAGTTCAAAATTGAAGCGGTTAAACAGGTTGTCGATCGCGGCCATTCCATCGCAATCGTCGCTACCCGTTTTGATATCACCACGCATAGCTTTTAAGCTCGGGTAAAAGTACAGTCCTGATTCATCAACCAATAAAACTCAGTCTGATGCCCAGCCTGAGAGCCGGCGACGCCAGACTGAACTTAAGCGCATTACGCGGTATTTCTGAATATCGCAAAATTCAATTTTCCAGACCGCCTCACCGATGCCCGGCGTGACAGGCTATAAGTCCGGCGCTAACTTTTACACATACGCTCCCCGCCCTTCAACGCACAGGACCACATTTCACCAGGCCTGAGCACAGCGAGCGGATCCTCCATCTTTTGCACCGCCGCACCCTCTACAAAATCAGTAGCCTGTTTTTTTTGGTCAAGCTTGACCGCCTGGTATGAAGGCCGCGTCATGTTTTCCGCGTCTTATCCGGCAGGGACGCTTTGCTGTCCGTCTGCATTTTGTACGTATCCCTAGTCGGTGAAGCATCGCTACCTGAAAGCAACCCCATACGGCGCAGTGCAGCATTCGCCGCCTGATTTACCTCCCTGAAGTGCAGGTCGTCCCGGCCTTTTTTTATCCTCGTCACCCGTCGCAGGCAGGCATTCCTGCGTTGGCGCAGCCAGTCCCGCTCCCCCTCGTCTATGCGCGAGTCAAACACCTCCAGCCAGCGCCGCGCCGCCCGGCGGTACAAACCTGCGGCCTCGAGCACCTCCGCCCGCGCATCCCTCACCTTCATCACCTTGCTCCTTCCTCAATATCGTGCAATATCCTGGCGAGCGGGCTGAGCACCCACGCCCTGGGCGGAGTCCCTGCGCGCCGACATGTGCGACAGGAGGCACGAGGTGCCTTTTTTAAAGGCGTGCTGTACATGGCACACCGATGCGAGCAGGACGAAGGTGCAGGCCAGGATGAGTATGCATAACAGAAGCAGTCGGCCAGCGCGTGTTGGATTAATCGGCATAGATTTCTCAAGGGGGTGGAACTGCCTGCAGGTCACCCATTGCTAGGTAGGTTTTCACTGCGGCATCGGCGTCGCAACGCCTCGTTAACTGCGGTCAGGTGTTTGGCCTCCTGCACGCCAAGCGGGCTGCGGCTGATGACGGCGCTCAGCTCTGCCGTGCCGCAGGCTGTCGCAGGACTGCAATCCCCAGTATCGGCGTGGCAGGCGCTGAAAAGCAGCGCGGATACCAAAATGAGGAATGAGCTGCCTTGAGTAGGACAAGGCATAGTACGCCTCATTTTTCAGTTTGCATTCTGCAGCGGGCCTGGTAAATGTGAAGTCCGGCCCTCGCGCCGCCTCACTTGCCAAGGCATCATGCGGAGGCCATCGCAAGGTAGTGAAGCTGCCGCACCCCTAATTTTCTGGCGATGTTCTTACGCCATCTATAGAGGGTTTTCGCGTCCCTGTGGTAGTAGAGGGTCAGAAGGGTAAAAGGTATACCCTCGAGAGACTGTTCGAGTAAGACAGCCTCTCTGTAAGAAATGGCCGCCTTTTTTGCCAGAGGGGAGAGGTTCATTTTTTCGCCATTACCGAGGCGGCGTAGCCTGGAGACCATCATCTGAAGGGGGGTATCGCTTTTGAACACGCCCAAAATGGTGCCAATGTGCTGGTGGTAGCACATTGCCAGAGGGTAAAGGTGCACGTCAGCAATCAGCACCACATCCTGCAGGTGTCCCAGAGCAGAAATAAATCTGGTTGGCAGCAGCGCCGCAATGTTAGTTCTGCTGAAGTTCACAAACAGCGGAGACACTTTTCCGCCCCGCTCAATCTCACGGACCAAACCGGCGGAGCCGAGCGTAAAGTACGGATTATCTGTCACGTTCCCTTGAAGCATCTGTTATCTCCATAAAATCGAAACCCGGCAGACCTCGGTTAAAAGCCGGAAATGTCCTATTCACCCCAGAAGGGGCATTAAACCGTCCAAAAAAGTACGTTTGAATTACATCGTCACATAAAAGTAATACACTACTTACTCTGAAAAGAAACACCTTTGCGCACGAGAAAATATCGTTATTGGGGAAATCTAGCGGGCCTTTTGAACCAAACTATGGAGCGGTAAGAGTATCACTGCATGAGTGAACTTTTATCCACTAAACATAAACCTCCTGATATGGAGTTCTATAGCCTGGCTTAAATACCGGCTACCCAAGACAGTAATATTTCTCAAGGGCATATTCAGTTAATATAATGATATACTGCATTACCATTACTCAACTGCCACCCCAAGATAATAAAAAGTTCATCTAACTCTACTTTATCTACTGATAACCAACGCAACAGCAAGATATTCGAAGAAACAAATCTTTTATTACATCGGCACTAAAAAAAATAGGATAGTAATGATAATTAACTCACTAAGGGAATTCGTTAAAAACAAAGTTCAATTAGCATCACGAACAGGTCAGACTTACAAGAAGCGAAGTGCTCCATACGCCCCTGACGCCGGAGGTGGCATCCACGGTCAGCGGAAGCGTCCCCGATGAGGGCATTTCCCATACCCCCCCCGCTGATATATTGTTGCTATCCGTAGGATAAACTTTTACCTGACTGCCAACCCCCCCTAACGCTAAATTACCGCTCGAGGAGATATTATCCGAGTTTATGGTCATGGCTTTGGAGCTGGCTGTGCCTGTGAAACTGGCCTTAATCGATGATGACGTTCTGACACCCGCTTTGACCGTACCCAGGTCGACATTATCAACCGTTGCGGAACAGGTCGAATTGGCTGGGATTGTGATATACGCTATGTCTGCATTATCAGAGTTACCGCCGGAGAGCAGCCAGACCACGTATACTTGCAAGGTTTGTTCCTGAAGTGTCTTGTTGGTTAAAGACCAATTTACTGTAAAGGCAGAATGTTGAGAAAAAACTTTCGTTACTTTTTTGCAAGTCCCCCTTGATTCAAACATTTGTGTAGTTCCAACTATACTTGGGACAGGTGGAATATCAAATGCATTGGCAGTAAAAATATTGATGGGGCAATCATAACTATAGTTTTGGTCCTCTACCCCACTAGCACTTCCGCCATTTGCAGGACGAAGTGTAACTATAATTGTCGTATTCCCATTAACGCGGGAGAATGCTCTGCTTCCGCTCACCGTCTGAGTTGTATCAGCGCTAATGGTGACGGCGCTTGAGAATGCACAGTAAAATACCACCACAGTATAAATGGCGTATCGTGATAAGAATTTCATGCTTCGACCTTTTGATAAGAGTTAGCGTTAACTGATAACAGCTGTACTTATTATTTTATCGTTATCAACCTCAATAAGCCTTAATATTGAATATGCTTTAGCTGTAGCTGAAGGTTATCGACAGGGGGATTTGTATAGAACCCGCTTGCATTTGAGCGCTTTCTTTTGAGGGGAGCAATTGCACATCAACCTCAAATGTGACGGCTTTATTCAGAACGTTAAGCCCCCAGGAAGTCCCGTTCGATAATTGCGTCACCGTCCCCGCTTTATAAGCACGGGCAGAGACTGTTGCTGTTCCCGCGTTTTTAAATAATCGGGTATTGGCATCTGGCGTACCCGTCAGCGTCGCCGTTACCCTCGTGGTGGTGTCCGGACACGTTAACTTTATAGTAGCCCGTTTATATTCACCTCCCTCCGTGCGGAAACCTGTCATATCTACTTTCCCGAAATCCAGAGTGGTACTCGCACCTGACTCAATGGTGCATGTATCATCCCGGATAGTGATACTCATCGTTATCCTGCCACTCCCCGAACCGCTCAACGCTGAGAATAACGGGCATATGCAGAGAACCGTACCCAGTAAAGCCTGTCGAAGGAAAACGCTAATATTTTTCATTATCCCTCTGATTTATATATTTACAATACATAGGATTATTGAGGTAACCATGATTAAAATAGACTTCTTGAAAAATTAACATGTTTCAGCCAGTATTATTCCCATGCTTAAAATACATCGTGTTACCCCTAGTATTATTTCCTGCGAAAACATCAGAGCATGATGGATTCATTTTCAGGGGCTGTGATAAAAAACTGTTAACTGTAAGAATATGACACGGAGATTACAGCCAATACGGTTCCAGACGTCATAGCGACATAACGTGGATTATTCGATGCAACATACTTTCTCACGAGTGTGAAAACAGTAGGGAAAGTGACGCTGTGCGACGTAGCATCCACGTTTTTAGTCCATTGGTGACCGTTACTCACGGTTTGCCCGGCACCAGAGTTTCTATAGGCTCGCACCCCCACCCCTGTCGCCGACCCCATGTTTGTAAAAATTACTGTGCCGGCATCCAAAGTGCCGCTGAACGTTGCCGTGGCTGTTACCGTCGTGTTAGAACAATTCGTTAATGTTAGATTTATCAGGCGGGCAGATAGGGTGGAAGAGGAAACCTTGTCAATATAAACCTCCCCAAAATCCTCCTGGTAAGCACCACTAACCGTACAGGTCGGGTTGACAAGACTGCCCGTCACGTTTATTGAGGCATTTTGCGCACAGGCTGCCGGCATGCCAGCCGCGCTCAGCGCAGTCAGGATAAGAGCCATACTGCAGGTTTTTTTGGCATTCATTAACCTTTCCTTTTTATTATCAACCGGTCTGCCTGTCAGCCAACTGCGCATCAACTGTAGGTAAAAGCTACATTCACCGTCGCCAGTATGGTTCCGGGGGCAGGAGTTAGGCTGTCATCCTTATTGACCCTGGCTTTCATTTTGAATTCAACCGCTTTGGAGGTGCCGTTCACGGAAGCATTCATGGACTTTCCGTTACCTAACCCAGCCGGCGTGGTCGCATCCGTGGCCAGCTCTATATGGATATTTTTAGCGGTTCCAGCGTTGGCGTAATACCAAACTGGCGATGTCGTATCCGGCGTCCCGCTGAACGTTGCGGTCACGGTTGAGGTGCCGGTCGGACAACTGCTCAGGGAGAGGGAAAACGGAATATAATCCCCGCTCGCTTTTATTTTATCCACGTAATACTCCCCCAAATTGACCGGCTTTGTGGCCGAGTCCACCGTACAGGGGCTGGCCTTAATCGTGCCGGTGAGCGTAATCACCGTGTCCGCCGCACACGATAAACCGGGTAAAAACAGCAGCACTGTCACCATCAGGGCCTGATATCTCGAACGCATAGCTCCTTCCTCACTTATCACTGACCGCGACATTGCGTAACCAGCCGGTAAACGGATGGCGCACTCTTTTCTTCGGGCAGACGCCAGCGCGCCGTGCAAGACTGGTCCTTTTCCTCCCCCCATTTAGCCTGGAGAACCCCCTCTTGCTGCATCCCCGACAGGTAAACCTGCCCGTCATCTCCGACGATGCTGCCCCGGTCGCCCACCCTGACGATGGCGCCAAACGGCAGGGGTTTTTGATTCATCATCAGCTTCATCAACACGCGGGCCCCCTTGTTGCCTTTGTAGGAAGCCCTGACAATCGCGCCTCTGGTAGGAACCACCGTACGCACCATGTCTTCCAGCTCAACATCTTCCGCCAGGGAGGCGGGGTTGAGCCCCACCCTGTTTTCACGATAGGCCGTGGCGTAGGGTTTAATGGCGTACCCCCGCCAGTCGGTCCTCACCCCGGTCTCATTTTCCACTTCGGTACCCGACACGCCCGGAGCCGCGACGAGCACGCCGGTCTCGCCAAGTTGCTGACCAAACGTCAGGCCGTTGCGGTGCAGAACGGCCCCTCCGCTCACGCCATAGTTTATCTGCCGGTTCGTGGGGCTGTAGCTGTATCCGGCATTACCAGCGCCGTATGTCCCCTGATAGCCGGCAAAAAGGCTGCCGTTATTTCCCGCATCGCGTGCGTACTGTTGGGAAACGTTCCAGCTGAGGCGGTTATCTTCCAGCGCCGTTCCGCTGAGCCCGGCGCTGTGCGTAAGGGCGCCGTTCGTATCGCGGGCTGCGCTATAGTTCGCATACAACGTACCGGATGAGGAGGCGCCTGCCGGTGACATAAACGCCGACAGCGGCACAGAGATATTCAGAAACGCCGTGCGGTCAGCACCTCCCCGCCCCGCATTTTTGCTGTACCCGTAGCTCAGGCTGTAAGAGACGCTCCCCACCGAGCTGCTAAAACCGGTCTGTAACGAACTGCTGGCCCCGCTCAGCCCCCAGTAGGTCTGATGTACCCCGGAAAGATACACTGACCCCAGGTCGCCCAGGCGCTGCGTTACCGTAGCCTGAAACTTCGAACGTTTGTTGTTATACAGGTTGAAGTAATCCGCTGAGGTCAGCTGTATCAGCTTCCCATCGGCATCCCGCTCTTGCGGGTCCCTGAGCCAGCCGCTCATCCTCTTCAGCGCCGTCTCGTCCAGCGTATGAAACCCCTGCGTGGAGTAGCGGTAACCCGTAAGCTGAAAGGTGGTGCCAAGCGCATTCAGCGAGCGCGCATAAAGAAACCGCGCGGACTGCCCTTCCTGCCGGCTTCCGTCAGGCAGCGTACTGTCGGCATGCGTCACATCCACGGACACTGCCCCCAACAATCCCAGGTTCAGCCCGCCTCCGAGAAGCGCCGAGCGGTAGTTTCTCGCGTACTGCATACCGGCATACGCCGTGGTGTTGTAGGGAAGCCCCCATATGAACGCCCCCTGAACGAACTGCGGGCGGTTGTAGTTATTCCCCGACGGCCGGTACGTACCCGCGGTGAGCGAGTACTGCACGTTCCCTTCCCGCTGCAGGACCGGTACCGCGGAGTAGGGCACCACGAATTTACTGACCGCGCCATCCGCCTCTGTCACCGTGACCTCCAGGTCACCGCTGGTGGTCACGGAATACAAGTCATTAATGGCGAAAGCCCCCGGGGGCACAAACGCCTGATAGACTGAGTATCCGTTCTGGCGGATGTCCACGCGGGCGTTGGTGCGGGCCACCCCTTTTATCACGGGGGCATACCCCCGCAGGCTGTCGGGATACATATTGATATCACTGCCCATCTGTACCCCCCGAAATCCCAGGGGGTCAAATACGTCGCCGGGAGTGGTGCTGTCACCTACCACCAGCTCACTGCGCAGCGGGATGACGGCCCGGCTGACCTGAGACTGTACATGCTGCCACTGTCGGGTGTGCCCCAGAGGGCCGGAATAATCATTCATCGTCCAGTAGTCTCTGGCACGCCAGGGTCCCAGATTTACCCCGCCGTTCAGGTAGGCATAGAGCGTCTTTCCGCTTTGTCCGTTATTGCTGCTGTTACTCCCGCTGATGCTGTAGTTGAGCATGGCCGCATTAATCCCCTCATCCCAGCGCGCCGGTGAGATATAACCGCGGGCCACGCTCTTCATGGCCACCTGGGGAACGCTGATATCCAGGCGCATCTGTTGAAAGTCGAAGCGGGTAAACGCCCCGGTGATGTAGTGGCCCGGCGAGATACACCCCCCGGGCTTCACTTCTCGCATATCAGGAAACAGGGAAACATTCACGCCGGAGCTCTCCAGCTCTTCCATCGTCAGGCAGGCCATTAAGCCGGTTTCATCCCTGATAGCATCCGCCAGTACGGCGGACTCTTCATTTATCCCGCTTTTGTCAACAAACACGATATCCCGGCTGGCGGAGAGGACGTTGTTGATATAGACATCCACACGGTAACTCCCCGGCAGCTGTGCTCCTTCTTTTTCAAATCGCTGAAGGTCAGCCACCATGTCCGGGTCTGACGAAATAAGCGCCGGGGCGAAATAAAGCTCAGCGTTGGCGGCAGGCAGGAATAACGCCGTGGCAATCAACGCCGCTATCAATGTCGGCACCGACCTGGCTCGTTGACCCAAATAGACGTCCATTTCTCACTCCATCCGCGTCTGCACTGAAAAAACTATTGAACTGGCACGCGCTGAACCGGCGTGACGGCGCCATAATCGTTGATGGTGCGAAAGCTGATGGTATTGCCCGGCGAGCCGGCCGCAGAAATCAGCGCCGTTCCACGCGGGGGAACCATGGTGTCCTCTGGCTTTTGCGCACCGGTCATAATTTGCGCCATCGTAATGTAGTAGGGGGACGGGTTAGTGACCTCTGTCTGGTTCCCCTTACGCCGGAACGTCAGCATCCCGGGGGCTTTTTCAATCGACGGTTTTAGCCCTGACGGTCGCAGAAACAGCTTGACGCGCGTAATGGCGGCAAGGATAAGCATGTTTTTGCCTTCAATTTCTTTTTTATCCATGGAAGGGATAGACTTTACGTTGAAATAATAAAGTGACTCCTGGTCCTTCTTTTGCGCGTCGCCCACATACATTATTCTGAGGGTATTTTCATTTCGCGGGCCGCTGACAAATAAAGGCGGGGTGACAATAAAGTCCGGCGTTTTCTTACCGTCCGGGGACTCCACCCAGCTCTGGATCATAAAGCTGGTTTCTGCCGACGTATTACGTACGGACATGCCGACTTCTTTCTGACCTGCCGGATAAATAACGCGGGTCCCCCCGATGGCAATTCCCCCCTCAGCACTGGCAGTGGATGCTGCTAATAAACACAAGGGAATTAATAGCGTGTGTAATGCCGCCCTGAATGGAATAGAAAACATAATTCCCTCCAAAAATGAAAAGCAGAATGAATAGGCAGAGGGTGAGTCTGCCTTTCAGATGATAATTACTTATAGGTAACGGTAAAGTTCACCATCGCATTTGCAGCACCCGCGGTTGGGTTAGCCGCGGTGGAGACAAGGTTCGCCGTAAAGGGGATGGTGGAGCCGTTGGCGTTAAGAGTCTGCGCAGCTGCATCCGCCGAACCATCCAGGGCAAGGGCTGTGCCGTTTTGGGCAATCTCCACGCCCACGTTCGTTGCGGAATTATCCGCAGCGCCGAGTGCCAGGGCTTTAGTGTTTCCGGATACGGTGGTCCCCGTGAATTTAACGGTTGCTGTTGAATAATTGGCAGCGGCAGCCCCGGCCGCTGTCACGCCGGTAAGGTCACAATCGACCAGTTGAATATTAAACCCTTTTGAAGGGCCCTTGGCCCCCGAGGTTTTGAGCGCTTTAGCCGTCACATCCCCCAGGAGAACGGTCTGCGACTTACTGTCTGACTGAATAATGCAGGGGGTATTAACCACACTCCCTTCAAAGTTGATCACTCCCCCGGTAGAGCTTGCAGTCACCGGTGCATCTGTCTCAGCGGCAAAGGAAGGGCTCGTTATTCCTGCCAGCGTAATGATAACCAGGCTTTTTTTAATCCAAGCGTTTTTCATATTTCATCCTTATATAAGTAACATCCGCACAACACAGGTTGTCCATTCACTACAAGCCTATGCCGCAGCAAAATGGATACATCCCGTAAAATAAAATTCCGCATCACGTAAATAACGCAAATAACGCAAATAACGTAGTTTAGGTTTATTCCTCGATTTCAATCCATAGCTGACCACCATCAATCCTTGATGTAAAAAATATCGAAAATCACGTCATCCAGCCGTCGAACTAGAGCCTTTAAATAAATCAAGTCACTCTATGTTTAAAATCAAAAAACCATTGCCAGGCCTATTATCCACAATTTCCATTGATCGTCAATTCCGATCAAGATCTTTTTATTGATAGCCACAAACTATCAATAAGACATTATTGATCGATGCATCATTTATTATTTAAATATCACCCCTGTTATCTGCAACCTTTCCTTAAAATACCTTGATACTTGTTTACAAGAGCCAGGTAGTCACAGGGAAAACAATTAACGGACTAACTTAAAACATGGCGAAATCATTAATAGAAGAGATAAAAAAAAAGCACATTTTTTTCTGCCAAATAAAAAATTAATAATTATTACCTTAAAGGAGATCTCATTACCCCCACAAAAAAAGGATTAAAAGAATATTTACAAAACAGCCTATTCCCAGCAAGACTGACTTAATGGATTTAAGAAATAAATTAATTAGATACCATTTCAACCTACATGATACTTTCCCTGCCTGAACAACCAATTTTTACATGTCAACATGAAGACTGGACAGGTATTTTTCAAAGAAAACCAGCCCGATAAATTCATAATTACCTGTCAGACTGGTTATTTTACTCACAGCATCTGGAGGGGAGGACTTATTGATAGCAGACCATGAGGGCACTAGGGGGGGGTAAAATAAGACACTCTTTAACGCCTTGATATTCTGTCAGGCAGCGCAGAAATGATTGATATGTTCAGTCATGGAGTTATTGATAATCAAAATGGAAACCCGTCAAGCTTCCTCAACGTAATATTAAATGTCCGGCAGCTTAACTGGGACATCGCAGATACGCCAGGCTCTTCCAAATATAGCACTATCACCGTCATAATTTGTATTACCTGCATACCACCTGATGTCGTGCCCCCGCCTCCTACAAGGGCAACAGGAAGTATGATCACGCCATCATTTATTTAATATTTACCGCCATCTTTCTCAACCCTGGTCGCGGTGGAATGTTGTGAAAAGGTACCGCATAAAAATGCATGCTGGCTCGAAACGCCTAACTGCTTTAGCAATAAAGTACGATGATTATAGACAGATTTAATCGGACAATTTTGCATGCGTGCCTGTTGGCTCTGATGCAGCCCGCATATCATTGACCAGAGAGCGTGCAAGCGAGGAGGTAACAGCTGGATTTCATGCTGCGCAACCGGTGTTAAGGTCGTCGTACCTTCCAGAATACTCCTGAGGGTATACTGCATGTCCTCACAAATGAGCCGTGTAGGAACCATGTAGATATTATTCCCCCTGCCCTCGGTAAGCCCGGCAATACGGAGTAATATACTGGCGCATCTCGGCGGCATATCAGAAATGATAGCCACCCGCCCTTTGCCCATCTTCTTTGCATAAAAATCAACGAGGGACCTGAGAGAAGTAATTTGCTCCGACAGCGTGCCTCGCAAATACAAAATTATCCCAGTAGGCATTTTCTCCGGCAAAATGACAGATTGAGTTTCTTTATAATGAGAAATAGAAGACACCAGACAGCTGAGTGCGGCGCGGCTGTAATGACAAGTGTCTGTGATAAGGACATGTATACCTGACGGTGTCATGACTAATGTTGAATTATGCTGTTTCATATTTCTTCAATGCTGCGATCATCCAGTTATTCCAGGCTCTTTGTTAGAGATATAATCATCAACGCTGACCACGCCGAAGTATCCCTGATAGCTAATAGCAAAGAGATGAAGGTCTGCTTCAGTAATGCGCACCACGCTGTGATGCCACCGTATTTGGGGAATAATCACGGCCTGACAGTAACCCCCCAACCTTGACCGTGTTGAATCCTATAAATATACCTGCCTGGCAGATATCATGGCTAAGTGCGGCGATACCGACATAATGGTTTCCTGATAAGGCCATGCGTATGGCAGTGAGCCTGTTGTTTTGGCAGTACTGAATAATCACGATGTGTGACATAACGGTGTGACAAAGGGGCCACCTGAAACGCCCACATTGCCACACGTGGTTTCAGGTGCACGTCAAGAGGTGCTGGGCGTGTAAGTGACGGTCAGGGTACCGAAATAATTACCGCGATACTTGGATGACAGCACAAATTCGGGCGTCGTGAAAGTCAGCGGAGCCGGGATGCAGACGTACACATCGGCGTAACCGGGCAGTAAGACATTGCGCGTGGCGACACCCGAGCCACGGGTGTCCAGGGTTATCGGTATACCGTTCGCCACCACCTGCGGCGAGCCCGTTACGGGGTTCACAAAGCTTACCTGGTAGTCAAGCCGCCCGGAAGGAACCGTCACATTGTATTGAAAAAGGGAAAACAGACCAGAATTCCTTCCTGTTGTGTCACCATTACCAACAGAATCCTCAAAGAGCAGCGTCATGGAAGAACTCGTGGAGTCGTTGCCGTCGTAAAGGCACATGTCCAGCGTGTTACTCCCGCTGGCTCTGGTGTTGTTATCTGAGCCGGGCAGGTTCGACAGATTTAAGTTTACGCTCGGCGTGCTATCCGGAAACGCCGGGAAGTAGATTTGGGCCGAGGGCCCCTTAACAGTCAGGGTAATGTTTGCCGTCCAGGTTTGACCCCGGTCGGTTTCTGCATTGGATGTCCCTGCTTTATTCTTTAGTGAGAGCCAGAGGGTGGCGGTCCACGTGCCGGTCGTGGTCAGTTTGGCTAACTCGCTGTTCGGGATCCAGTATGTAAACGCTGCATAAACAGCCTCAGTACCTTTAAATCCATTCCAGGGCTCATAGGAATAATCCGTATCGCTGCCCGCATAGCAGGAGCTCGAATACTTGCATCGGTTTGCCCTGACTGTTAGCTTCTGGGTTCTGCCCCTTGCGGCATTGGTGAACGTCAGCGTAATGGCACTTGCTGTTACGTTGGTGCCCCGGAAAATACTGCTCGTATTACACGCCCCATAGGTGGCGTCCGAGTAGCTCTGGCACACCAGCGAGTCATTGGCGTGGCTGGTGTCCGTGCTGCTGTCCCTGCTCACGAGGCCCTGCCAGATGGAGACGTAGGACGGCAGCGAGCCCATATCGAGCGTCTCGGAGACGGCAGTCGTTCTGGAAACGGCGCCCGCGCTACTCATGCTTCCTGCGACAAGTATGTATAAAATTAGAGTTATCACGGATTTCAAGGTGAGTCTCCCGGCGCTTTCCGCCTGCAAAAAATAGTTAGATTAATGTTCAAGTGAGTGCTGCTGGCCGTTCACCGCCACGGGTTTAGCATCGCGCCGTACGCCCGCAGACATCAGTTCGACCTGCCGTTGTTCGGCAGGCGGCAGGCGTGCCATGTCGGTGTCCTGGCACGACGTTGCCCCCAGGTAGCGGATCACGTCCCGCACCGCGCGCACCTTAATCCTGCACTGCCAAAAATGGTCATCCCTCATCAGGTAGAGCGTGCTGATTTTCCGGTCAGTTTCCATCGTGAATCCGCCGTTCCCGACCGGCGTCCATGCCGCCACGTTAAGCGGTATGCCGCCCTCAAGTGGCCGGCGTTGTTCGTCCAGCAGCCGGCCCAGCCATAGGTAGCGCGTACTGACCTCCACCGTTTTACTCAGCACTTTCCCGGGCGGCATAAAGATACTGCCCCGCCCGGTACCCTTGCGTATTTCACTGCTGACCCCGCCCGGCGTGGCCAGCGCCTCGTTGACGCTGTAGGTCGTTTTCTCATAGCCCGGCATTAGGAATATGCCCCGCCCGCCGCCGCCGATGTCCCTTCTTCCACCGCTGCCGACCGCCACAGTCACCCGAGCACGGCTGTCATCCTCATTAGCGTCTACCTTCACCGCCAGCGCGGAGGACGCTCCGCCGGCGGCCCAGCCCCCCAGCGCGACCCCGTCACTGTCGGCAATCAGAGATGAGCTGTAGGAGCCGCTGCTGCCGGTGGTATGCACGTTCTGTTGCGTATTCCACGCGTCGCTCACGGCCAGCGAGCCGCTGCCGTACTGACTGTCCCCGCGCACTTGCGCCAAGGCATTGACGGTGTCGGTATTGATACCGTTCAGCGAAGCGCTCACCGAGTCACCCGGAAGGTTTTCGCTGTAGCGCGTGTAGCTCGCGTTATACCCAAGCTGGCTTTCGCCGGACCGGCTTTGCTGCCAGCTGGCGCCGGCCGATGCCGCGCTGCGTCCGCCGCTATCATTTCGGCTAACGCCCGACAGGGAAAAGCTGAGGTAAAAGCCTTTATCCATGCCGTTATAACCGCTGGACCGGCTGGCGAAGGCGCTCAGGCCGACGCCGACGTTAAGGTTGCTGAGCACAAAGGTGCGATTTAGCCCGGTCTGCCAGGTCTGACTGCGCGAGCGGGACTGGTATACCTGGTCCCAAGGCGCCCCGGCGCTGACCTCTTCGCTGTCTGCCGACAGGTCCCGACGGTAAACGTAACGCCCCTCATTACTGCTCAGCGAGTAACCCAGCGTGCCGTTCCAGCCGGCCAGGGGGACGGAAAACATCGCGTTGGTATTGGTGTAGCACCCGGTAAATCCGTAAGCGCGCGCTTGCTGCATGTTGCAGTCCTCCGAGGTCAGGCTGGTCCGGTAAACGCTCAGGGAGAACCCGTCGTTGTAGGAAACTTGCTGCGTGCTGCCGCGGGAGCCGTCACTGCCCTGAAGCCAGCTCACGCGCGTGGTGAGCTGGCCGTCCAGCGGACCGGAGTTGAATCCGTGAGACCAGTCGAGTGCCGACTCCACATACCGTGCAGAACTGAAGAGTGCCACGCCCGTCGTCAGGGCGGCGGACTCGGTCAGGGGAAGCCTGCCTCCGGCATGCACCACGTAATGCTCTGCCGCCACGCTGTTTGTGGTTAGGGCATTCTGCTCATCGGGAACGCCCGCCTGCAAAAACCACTGAAAGTCATTGCCCCAGCCCTGCCCCTGGCGGCTGTAAAGCTGAGTTTCAGTCCTGACCAGCTGGTTATTCTCATAAATATTCAGGGTGAGCGTGTAGCTCCCCGCCGGGAAGCTGCGGGTATCCAGCGCCTGTGCACCCGCCTTAAGGTAGAAGGAGGTAAGAAGCTGGTTATTCCGGTAGGCGTCAACGCGAGCGTCACGGGTAAGGAGTACGTTAACGGGCGTACCTGCGGATACGGTCTCGCGGTTAACCCAGGCAAGCGTCGAACCGGCCCGCACGCCGCGGATACGACCCAGGGGCAGCTGCGTCAGGGCAATGTTCCCCCCCGCATTGGTATAGATATCCTGTGAGTTCATCAGCCCGGCCTGCAGGTAAATGCGTTTCAGGAAATCCTGACGGAAATAGGCGTTGGGGGCTTCAATTTGCTGAGCCGTTCCCTCGCCTGAGCGCTGAGCAAGCCAGTTCCAGTCAACCCCGAGGTAGCTGCTGTCGCCCACGCCCAGCGCGCCATTCCCCTGCACCGACAGGGACTGATAGCGGCCGCTGGTTGCAAAATTAACGTTCTGCTGATGCACCAGCGCGTTCTTTATCTCAGGGCTTGCCTGATAATATCTGGCGTCTTCGCGGGTGAGAGGAGCGTACTGCTCGCCCAGAAAGAGGTGGATAACCGCGTTATTTTCATCGTATATCAGCCCCAGGCTGTCGGTTTTCAGGTAGTCACACCCGACCCTGTGGCCGTTGGTGCTGCAGGATAGGTCGCCGTTTCGCCTAAGCGCCTGTCGGATTTTACTTTCCAGCATGACGTTCAGCGCCGGGGCGTCGCCGTATAGCTTTTTGACCGCGGCCGAGAGCACGTCTGGCTGTAAAAAAGTCACGTTTTCCAGGTCAACATGCACGCGTACAGTCCCAAGGGGCTGACCGTACAGGTCAACATCAGCAACAATGTCCTGGCCACGTGCAAGCTCCTCAAACCCGTCCGGCACGCGGACGCTGGCATAAGCTGGAGGCAGAAGCGAGCACAACATGATGATGATGCGGGCTGTAGGGCTGGACTTTCGCACGTGAGTTCTCTTGTATTATTTTGGTCGACGGTGCTGAAGCCGGCAGAGGAATTTCTCTGCCGGGAAGTCATAAGATTAGTTGGAGGTAGCCTGAGCGAGCACCAGGCCGACGGTACCGGTGTAGGTACCCGCCGTCTTCAAAGCCCCTGCGGTGGTCTGGGAAATTTCCAAAGGTACGGCAAGCGACCCGGTGGTGTTACCGTTCGGAAAGTAGGTGGCGTAGGTGAGGGCCGTAGCGGTGGTGGTGAGGGTCTTACCATCTAACTTCACCGTAAGCGGCACCTGAGTTGTCCCGGAGGCAAGATTGACCGCGCTCGCCAGGCTGATGTTAAGATTTGCCGTGGTTGAGTTGGTCCACAGTTTCACCTGCTGAGAAATAGGCTGCAGCCCCGTCACCACGTTATACTCCATGGTCAGCGCGTCCGGCAGCGCTGAGCCGTCGGCAAGGGTCATGTCAACCGTCGGGTCAACCACCGCCGTGACGGTAATGTTGCGCTGTACGGCCTGGGTAGCGAAGGCGCTCAGAAGAAGAGCGGAGAGCAGTGTGGTTTTAAAAATGTGCTTCATGATGTTTCCTTTTCTCGCTTACATTATTCCATTCGACATAAATGGAATTTCAGTTTTTCAGTTTTTCCAACGCTATTTCCTGCAGATGATCATTTATCCCGTCCAGATATTTTGCCCGGTATGTTTCACCGGCGTGAAACGTGACTCCTGCAGCCGCTTTTTTCATACCCGGATAGACCGTCATGATATTTTTCTGCCAGCGGCAGTACCCTGTCGCCGAGCATATGCCTATTTCTCGCAGGGGAAGCCGCACGGTGCCGGTATTAATCATCTGACCGGAATTTTCCTGATACTGCAGCGCTACTCTTGTGGTCTGCGGAACCACGTGTATAAGTGCGCCCCAGATAATATTCACCCCGACATTCCCCGTGCTCTTTTTAATGGCATCGTCACCGGGGGTTTCGTTAAAAATTCGCTCATCAACCGCCTCAAAATAAGCGCGCCAGGTCGTTTCTTTTTCAGGGGGGAGCATGGATATGACTCTCACCACCCGCTCACTGCCGGACGCAAGGGCGATTTTCGTCGGCACCACGGCGACGCCCGCCGCGTCGCTGATGTCAGCATCAATCTCTTTTTCTTCTGGTGTACCGGGATTGATGATTTGTTTTAACGTCACCCTGACAAACTGGACTTCATCGCTTTTCGAAATGAGCTTAAGTTGAGCGGCCCCTTTTTGACCTAGAGTCAGCTCCATGGGATAGACATACATGCCGGCATTGGCCATCGACATGCTGCACACAAACAGCGTCCCAACCACCACACGAATTAACAGGTTAAACATCATATTTCATTCTCTTAATTAATAATAAACGCCGTGATGAAAGGAAATAAAACGCTCTGCCCTGCCCCTTTAAAAATAAAATAAGTCGTCAAAAAACCTGTTCTGATATGCTTTTCCCGGCAATGACGAATTACTACAGAAGAGAGGCTATCTATGAGCACCCTATTTTTACACGAGCGCATCCGCTGAGTTATTAAAAAAAATCAACCCAGTAAAACCCTCAGGTATATCACTCATCCTTCTCATGGGATGAATGCATGGATATCGCATATTTTTTTGATAAATAACAGCGAAGGGCATGATTAATGTCATGCAGCAGCGCCAGCATCCCAGAAAAATAAGCACTCCCGTCATCATGCTCCAGCAGGCACTCTATTAATTTCCTCTGAATATATTTCAGCTCTGGCTCCCCAGGGGGGTCATCACAAATGTAATTAAGAAAATTAATGATTTGCCCACACTCAATGAATCCATAGAGTGAGATTTTTTCCTTCAGGACGCTCCTTGTCAAAAAGGACTGATGGCGGCAGTTGCGGGAAGATTCATTTCTTCTGTGTTTGGCCATCATCACCCCTCCGCATTTGAAATCACCTCAACCTTATTTCAGGTCAAAACCCATACTGACATTCAGTATTTGATTCATTATGAGAAATTTCCCATGTCCTATTTTCGAAGCATTATGCACAGATATCCATTGATCGTCAAACCCGATCATAAAATTTATTTTGATAGCTAACAACTATCAAAAAGCCCGCCATCGATCGATCGCCACAGAAACGCAACAAACCAACCAACAAATTAACATACTGATTAAAAACAAAATTCCCCTCCTAAGTTAATAAAAAGTGAATATACTGCGCAAAAAATACGAACCATGTGATTCACCTAACCCAATAGAGTCCATTTTTTGAGAATTTCCTTTGATATTATTTGTAAACCCTGAAGCTTATAAATTTTGCGATATCATATTCTGATATATTCCTCACTTGCAGACAGTAAAGCTTAATTAATGATTAATAAGTCTTACAAACAGCTTAATGATATTCACCTTGCTTATTACCTAAAGTGTGAGACATTGCCAATAAATCGATTTTTGGCTTTCATCGCGATCAGATAACCCCACCGCTGCCCGTCGGTGATATCGCGCAGAAAAATAGATGTTTAAAATCAACCGGTGAAAACCTATTAAAAGGCGCTCATCGATTGAGCCTTACTGACATTTAGATGGGGTGAACTGGCGCTGTGGCGCAAGTAAGAAGCACTCAAGCGTTTTCGCGTGGGAAATCGTTTCTCTGAGCTATCTTGACTCTCAATACACAGATGCTGATACGCTTCTTTCGCCGCACATTGCTTTCCGTGCAGGGGGGATGAATTTTTTATGAAGCTCCTGTTCTGTTGTAAGGCTTATCTCTCACCCCCATCGAAACAGTAAAGTGGCTTCCGCCGATGGCGTTTATGCACAAAACATGCCATGCGAGCGGCTAAATAAGAAAGTGAAGACGCTTATTCCACCGCGAACCTGAGCGTGTTATTGGCAGTTTTCATTGGGAAAGGAAATCGGAAGGTGGTGAGGCTGAGAAAGAGCAAAACTGACAGAAAGTGGAACACGGTTTTAACCCATATTCACTGGTCAAAACGGCGAGGTACCGGATTAGAAAACCGGTAGGCTGGCACATCATGCGGCTTGAATACGATGCGCAGAACTGTGAGATTGTGGCCTGAAATCGAAGATATCTTTCATCAGGCGTCCGCGTTCAGTCACTCGCCGGACCTGCGATACTCCTTCCCGTGCCGCCGTATCGTAGATACCACTACGATCAAGTGATCCACTTGTATTTTCGGGTATTTTTGAACCCGGCTGTCAGCGTACGTTGGTCAAGTCCATGAAGAAAAGCCAAGGCGCGGCGATGCGAATTATGTCTGAACCGTTTAAAGCGGGGCTCATTTGGACGGAGGGCTCGATTTGTTTCACGTAACGTTGATGCCTGGGCTATACCCATTTTCCCGGATTCGGCACTGACAGCGAAAGCCCGCTTTCTGGCAAGCGCGAGGAAAGCATGCTAATTTACTCTGGCATCCTGCTCAGGACTACGATACCCGCTGGGTCTTCAGGCAATTAATGTAGCGTTATCAGCGAAAGTAAAGCCGTCCCCTTTGCGGTCAAATACAGGCATGACAACCCATGAAACATGTTTTAGATGTTTGACACGGTGAGGCAATCCGATGACTTTCAGCAAAGCCTGCATCACAATGACATATGACATCACGCCGTATTACGACCAAACGCGATCTCATCAATACGGGGGGTTGACGCCGAATGAACCCGAACGATTATTCCTCAAAAACCCTACCCCGGTGGTCCGTTTTCAACGACCACGACGGTCCGCCCCATTCAACAACCCCGTATTGCGTTAAAGGCTAAACGAGAGCCGGAAACATGATAACCTCCCTGCCTCCGGCCTTAAGTCAGACGGGTATCTTTTGCCTCTCCTCCTGGGCCAGGGCGGCTTGCTCTTGGAGAATATCGATGGCTTCCTTATAGGACATATCTTTGCAGAACAGGCCTGCCGTACCGAGAACAAACATATCCACATCCGCCCCCAGCATTTTTACCACCTGCGGCGAAATGGCCCCATCGATGGCTATTTTGGCGTGACTCTGCTGCTGTCTCAGCAGCGCTCTTAACCGTTGCACTTTCCCGACAGAAGATGCAATGAAGGGCTGGCCAGCAAACCCCGGGTTAACAGACATCACCATGACGATATCCACGACGTCTAGCACTTCTTCCAGCATACTAAGGGATGTTCCCGGATTAATCGCCACCCCCGCTTTGATGCCCCGGCTGCGTATACTGCTTAGCGTGCGGTGAAGATGAACGGGGGCTTCGGCATGGACATAAATAACGCTGCACCCCAAATTGGCAAAACGTTCTATGTAAGGATCGGGGTTGGTCACCATCAAGTGAACATCGTAAGGAATCCTCGCCAGCTTAGATACCGCTTTGATGTCCTCCGGGCCGAGGGCAAAGTTGGGAACAAAATGTCCGTCCATCACGTCAATATGGAACATGGCCGCCCCGGCATTCTCTAACTGAGCGATCTCTTCACTCAGCCGGGCGAAGTCCACGCACATTAATGACGGGCAAAATTCCACGTTCATGGCTGTTCCTCCTCAATCGCTGCGATCATTTCCACTCTTTTCTGGTGACGGTCCCCTTCAAATTTGGCATCCAGCCACGCGTCGACAATCATTTTGGCCAGCGCTGAGCCAATGACGCGGGAACCGAAAGAAAGCACATTCGTATTATTATGCTCGCGGGATAACTTAGCCGAGTAGGGTTCACTGCATACCACTGCCCGGATACCTTTCACTTTATTGGCAGCAATGGCGATACCCACACCTGAACCGCAAAAAACAATACCCAGATCCGCTTCTCCTGAGACAACGGCCTCAGCGACCGCTTTGCCATAGATGGGATAATCAGTACGGGTGTCTTCATGTGCGCCTTTATCAATGACGGTAATACCGCGTGCAACAAGATGCTCTGTAATGACCGGTTTGAGAATAATCCCGACGTGATCGCAGCCAATAGCAATTTTCATGTTCTCTCTCATATTGTCAGATTAAATTAAGATGTTTGTTAACGGGAGCCGCCGCTCCCTTTGAGTTAATGCGTACCCTGTAAGCTATCTTCCAGGTTGGATTTGATCAGGGTGACGTGTGGCCCGTAGATGACCTGCACGCCTTTGCCTTTCTGGATCACGCCCTTTGCGCCGGAGCTTTTCAGCATGTCTCCATCCACTTTATTTTCATCAAACACGGTGACCCGCAGGCGAGTGGCACAACAATCAAGGTCCGAAATATTGGTCATTCCCCCCAGCCCCGCCAGGATCAACGCTGCGATTTCGTCGTCTCCGGCTACGTGATTGTCGACAACGGATGGCTTATTGCGGGCTTCGAGATCTTTTCGGGTATAAAGCTTTGTCTCCTGGTTATCGTCCTCTTCGCGCCCCGGCGTCTTAAAATCAAACCGGGTGATCAGATAGCGGAAGCTGAAGTAGTAAATCGGGAACAGGGGCAGACCAATCAGGACAGCGTTAATCCAATGGCTTTTAGCATTGCCCTGCATGACGCCAAAGAGGACAAAGTCAATCAGGCTGCCTGAAAACGTCTGGCCCACCCCCACGTTGAAAATGTGGCAAAACATGAAAGACAAGCCGGCCAAGATACAGTGCAGTACATACAGCAGGGGGGCGGCGAACAGGAAGGAAAACTCAATCGGTTCGGTTATTCCGGTGAGCACCGCGGTCAGTGCGGCGGACAGCAGCAGGCCCAGAACCAGTTTGCGTTTTTCTGGCCGTGCGGTGTGATAGATAGCCAGCGCCGCGCCGGGGATCCCAAACAGATAGAACGGGAATTTACCGGCCATGAAGCGGGTCGCTTCAACGGAAAACTCATGGGTATTTGGACTGGCTAACTCTGCAAAGAAAATGTTTTGCGCGCCTGATACGGTCACGCCATCAATAATGGCGGTGCCCCCCAGCCCCGTCTGCCAGAATGGCATATAAAAGACGTGATGCAGGCCAAAGGGAATGAGGGCCCGCTCAATCACACCATAGATAAATGTTCCGGCGTAGCCCGCACTGTTGACCAGCGCGCCCAGGTGCAAAATGCCATTCTGAATAGCAGGCCAGATAAAGAACATCAAAATGCCGACCCCCAGGTACGTAATCGCCGAGACGATAGGGATAAACCGCGTCCCGCCGAAAAAGGAGAACGTGGCAGGCAGTTCAATCCGGTAAAAACGATTGTGCAATGCCGCGACGCCAAGCCCTGCAATCACGCCGCCAAATACGCCCATCTGAAGGGAGTTGATACCCAGAGTCATCCCCAGCGAACCGTCGGGCAATGCCCCTTCGGCCAACAGCCCGCGGATCTCGAGCATGGCATTGATGGTCGCGTGCATCACGAAAAAACCGATGGCGCCGGAAATGGCGGCCACTTCTTTTTCTTTCTTAGCCATTCCCATCGCGACACCAATGGCAAAGAGCACCGGCAGGTTGGAGAAAATAATACTTCCGGCACTTTTCATTACGGTGAGTAAAGCGTGAAGAATTGTGCCATCCCCCAGAAAAGACTGGAGTCCGTATGAGTCAATGGTCGTCTGATTGGTAAAGGAAGCGCCAATGCCCAACAGCAAACCGGCCACTGGCAATAAAGCGATGGGGAGCATAAAAGAGCGCCCTATACGCTGAAGAATTCCAAAAATTGTTGTTTTCATAATGTTTTATTAACCATGTTAGGGACAAGGTTCGAATCAGGTGCGGGCCATAAAGGGTGTCTTTATTTTTCATCACCCGAGCAGTAACTTCACAAAATCCATTATCACTGTGAAGACATGGGCTGACAAGCACGGCATGATGACGAACATCACAAAAATAAATGAATCTGTATTATTAAGCATTAACTCAGGACAAAAGAAATACTTTAACTAATTGTTTTTATTGTCTTTTTGTTTATGCTGGAAAATTTATAATTCACATTAAAATATAAATTAGTAAAATTAAAGACTCTGACGCACAAGATTAGCATTCAGCCGGTCGGCGCCTTGTGATAGAATTTTCCGACTCATTGTCATGGCCGTTAGGGTGTAAAAATGACCGGTAAACAAGGTAATGTCAGGGACACGGACAGTCCGCTCGCGATCGGAGCACGGATAAAAATGTCGCTTTCCCAGCTCAACCCCACTGAACGAAGAATTACGGAATGGCTGATAACAAAAGGCAATATCCGCCAGCAAACAGGATTACGCGAGGTAGCCTGCATCCTTGACGTCTCAGAGCCTTTGCTCGTTAAGGTCGCCAAAAAGATTGGGTTTTCGGGCTTTCGTGAGCTGCGAAGCGCACTTCTCAGCTATTTTGCAGCCCTGCCCTATGAAAGGGAGGAGGAAATCACAGAGCTCGACAGCCTCGATACGGTGCTCGATAAAGTCTTCTCAAGCAGTATCCAGTTGCTGAAAGAGGCCCGGTCGGTGTCTGACCCGACTATTTTAGGGCAGTCGGCCCGCCTGATATTTCAGGCGCGCAGGGTAGTTATCTTTGGCGTGGGGGGGTCGGCGTCGGTCGGTATGGATTTTGAGCACAAGCTCCTGCGCATTGGCATCATCTGTCATGCGTACAGTGATTTTCATTTGATGCTCATGGCTGCAAGCCAGCTTGATGAGAAGGATGTCGTGATCGCGATTTCTCAGACGGGCGATACCCGGGAAATAGTAGATGCGGTGAATACCTCCCGCGCCAACAAAGCGAAGATCATCTGTATCACCAACGATAATGGTTCACCGCTTTCACAGTGCTCAGATCTCTCTATTTTCAGCCCAGCCATGAGCGGACCGCTGTTAGGACAAAACGCGGTCGCCAGGATCGTGCAACTTAACCTGCTGGACAGCTTGTTTATTGCCGTAATGCTAGAGGATTATCAGGGGAACAGGGTAAAGCTTCTGAAAGGTATTAACATCGTCAGTCCATTACATGGCATGAAATAGGCAGGATGTCGGGGTTTTGCGCGCAGACCACCGAACGGCCTGTTTCAGTGGTCTTTTAAAACGCCATGGGCCCCGTCTCAATGGGTCACTTTTTGATTTAGCCCCCCTGCCCCATCACGCCTCTGTAAGCAGGTCCCATCGCCTTCCTCTTTCCTGCCGGCGCAAAGAATGGGGATGAGGGGCATCATTGTGCATGGCCTCTGAGCCACTGAATAAACGCATCGATTTTAGGCCAGTGGCGGCCGGACAGCGTTGATACGTAATAATTCTGTGGGCATTCCAGCGCCTTTTCCCCAAACGGGGTAATAAGCTCTCCCCGCTCAAGCCGCTTTTGCACCAACCGCTTACGCCCCATGGCCACCCCGACGTGGTTTATCGCCGCGGTGACGGCCAAATCTGAGCGATCGAAGCCGATGCCCGCTGAGGGCGGCAAGCTCACCGCAAAATGCTGCGCCCAGCTAAACCATTCGTCGGTACCGGAATCATTACTCCATGCCTGCCGGTCGTGTAATAGGGTGCAGTGCCGCAGGTTATCGGGATTTTGTATTAATTCATGCTGGCGGGCATACGCCGGCGAACACACGGGCAGGATGGCTTCGTGCATTAAAAAGCAGGACGCCTGCTGCATGACCTTCATGTCGTCAAAATAGAGAGCCAGATCGATACCGGTCCGCTGCATGTCCGGGTAATCATTGCCCGTCAGAATGGTCAGGGAGATAGACGGAAACTGGCGGGTAAAATCGCCCAGTCTGGGGACCAGCCAGCACTGGGCTATCGACGGACGCGAGTACACTGTCAGCGTGCCGGACAGTGACTGATTCTGTATGTCCAGTACCTCCTGGTTCAGGGCGTCCAATGACGACTTGAGCGTCCAGTAAACCCGCTTCCCCTCTCCGGTCAGTTCCACCTTACGGTGTGAGCGCGCGAACAGCGTAATGCCCAGCTCTTCTTCAAGAAGGTTGATGCGGTGGCTCACCGCGCTCGGGCTGAGCGAGAGCTCCGACGCCGCCAGGGCAAAGGACTCATGCCGCGCGGCCGCCTCGAAGGTGTGCATTTTTGACAACTGCCAGCTGTTAAGCCGGCGATTCCTGACCTCATTGACGTCATCCATTTCAGTTCCTTTCGCGATGTTTTTATGCCCAGACCAACCAGCATTGGTGAATTATCATGAGCCATTTACTTAACAATGGCATTTTAATTGACCTGTATCACTCTCTTGATGCAATACAGCTCACCTCAAGCACGATTTTATCCGTTTGTCAGGCGGTTCATTTCTTTGTCCAATAGCAGCACATTGCATAAGGATTAGGAATGAGGTGACATATGGGATCTCAGGTCTGGGTTGTAGCGACGCTCTTGAGCAGCATCGTATTGATTGTATTAACCATCGTTAAACTGAAGTTTCATCCTTTTCTCGCCTTGCTGCTGGCCAGTTTTTTCGTCGGCACCATGATGGGGATGAGCCCGCTGGATATGGTCAATGCGATTGAAAGCGGCATCGGCAGCACGCTGGGTTTTCTCGCCGCGGTGATCGGTCTGGGCACTATTCTGGGCAAAATGATGGAGGTGTCCGGGGCGGCGGAGCGCATTGGCCTGACGCTACAGCGGTGCCGCTGGCTGTCCGCCGATGTGATCATGGTTCTGGTGGGGCTTATTTGTGGTATCACGCTGTTTGTTGAAGTGGGCGTCGTGCTGCTTATCCCGCTGGCCTTTTCCGTTGCCAAAAGTACGCAAACCTCATTGCTGAAACTGGCGATCCCTTTATGTACCGCCCTGATGGCCGTTCACTGCGTGGTTCCGCCACATCCGGCGGCGCTGTTTGTCACCAACAAACTGGGGGCTGACGTCGGGACGGTGATCGTTTACGGGCTGCTGGTCGGACTGACGGCCTCGCTGATGGGAGGGCCGCTTTTTTTGAAATTACTCGGCAACCGTCTGCCGCTTAAACCCGTGCCGGCAGAATTCTCGGCATTAAAGGTGCGTGAAGAACACACGCTGCCGTCCCTGGGGGCCACCCTCTTTACCCTCCTGCTGCCCATCGGCCTGATGCTGTCCAGGACGCTTGCTGAGCTGAATATGCAAAATGACGGCGCACTCTTTACGCTTCTGGAGTTTGTCGGCAACCCAATTACCGCCATGTTTATCGCCGTCTTCGTGGCCTATTACCTGCTGGGGCTGCGCCGCCAAATCGGCATGGCCGCGCTTTTGAAACACACTGAAAATGGCTTTGGTTCTATCGCCAACATTTTGCTGATTATCGGGGCGGGCGGCGCGTTCAACGCCATTCTTAAGACCAGCGGACTGGCCGATACCCTGGCCCTTCTCCTTTCTCATATGCACATGCACCCGATTTTGCTGGCCTGGCTGGTCGCGCTCATCCTGCATGCGGCGGTAGGCTCTGCCACGGTGGCGATGATGGGGGCCACGGCGATTGTGTCACCGATGCTGCCGCTTTATCCCGACGTTAGCCCGGAGATTATCGCCATCGCCATCGGGTCCGGAGCCATTGGCTGCACCATCGTGACGGACTCCCTCTTTTGGCTGGTGAAGCAGTACTGCGGCGCGACCCTGAATGAGACCTTCAAATACTATACGACGGCGACGTTTATCGCCTCAGTGCTGGCCCTGGGCGGCACGTTCCTGCTTTCTTTCATTATCTGAGCGTAAAGAGACAAATGATGACAAACGAAAAAATTAGCGCATTAACGGCGAAGTATCCCTTGGTTGCAGACCTGATGGCTTTAAAAGAAACCACCTGGCTCAATCCGCGTAACACTTCGCTGGCCGAAGGACTGCCGTATGTCGGGCTGACGCAGGCGGACGTGGACGACGCGCACGCGCGCCTGGCCCGTTTTGCGCCGTATCTGGCACGAGCTTTTCCGGAAACGGCGGAAAACAACGGCATTATTGAGTCTGAGGTCGTGGAAATTCCCGCCATGCAGAAACGGCTGGAGAAAGAGTTCGGCGCAGCTATAAACGGCAACCTGCTGCTGAAAAAGGACAGCCACCTGCCGATTTCCGGATCCATCAAGGCGCGCGGCGGTATCTATGAGGTGCTTACCCACGCCGAAAAGCTGGCGATAAACGCCGGCCTGCTGTCACACACTGACAATTACAGCGTATTGCTCGAACCCCGCTTTCGGGATTTTTTCAGCCAGTACAGCATTGCCGTCGGGTCGACCGGCAATCTCGGGATGTCCATCGGGATAATGAGCGCCCGCGTAGGCTTCAAGGTTACGGTGCATATGTCCGCAGACGCCCGGGAATGGAAAAAGGCCAAGCTGCGCCGCCACGGCGTAAAAGTCGTCGAGTACGAGCAGGATTACGGCGTGGCGGTGGAGCAGGGTCGCAAGGCGGCCGAAGGCGACCCCAACTGCTTCTTTATTGATGATGAGAATTCCCGGACGTTGTTTTTAGGCTATGCGGTCGCGGGTGAACGCCTGAAGGCCCAGTTTGCCGAACAGGGTCGCGTGGTAGATGAACAACATCCGCTGTTTGTGTATTTGCCCTGCGGCGTCGGCGGAGGGCCTGGCGGCGTAGCGTTCGGGCTGAAGCTGGCGTTTGGCGATAACGTACACTGCTTCTTCGCCGAACCCACGCATTCCCCCTGCATGCTGCTGGGGGTCTACACCGGACTGCACGACAGTATCGCGGTGCAGGACCTGGGCATTGACAACCTGACGGCGGCGGATGGTCTGGCGGTTGGCCGGGCGTCCGGCTTCGTTGGCCGCGCCATGGAGCGCCTGCTCGACGGATTTTACACGCTAAGCGACCAGAGCATGTACAACCTGCTAGGCTGGCTGGCAGAGGAGGAAGGGATACGTCTTGAGCCTTCCGCGCTGGCGGGCATGGCGGGGCCAGTGCGCGTACCCACCCCGTCGCTAACCCCAACGCACCTGGTGTGGGCGACGGGCGGCGGCATGGTGCCGCCTGATGAGATGGAGAAATATCTGGCAAAGGGGCGCTAACTTCAGCCCTGCGCTCTTTTTTTTAAAGGACTAGCCTATTCGCAGAGGCGTTCTGAAAGAGAGGTCTGTTCAGTCAATGGCCTGTATTTCATTATGAATAACTGCCCACAAATCGCGCCCCTGAGGCAAAAGTCCCCGGGCAGTCACGCCGGGGGCTTTTTGACTGAATGATGTGCGCTTGCCTGTTTCATTAAAAAGCAGGGTGGACCGCTTCTAACGTGACGGTCATCAGGGGTAAACCGACACAAGGTAAGCAATGGACTCAGACGTCTATGCCTGTGCCTCCCCTAAGTCCCGGACCAATGCTGCCAAGATATATGTCTTCAGTTCATACTGCACACATTCCCGTGTAACTAACGACGAGCGGTTAACCCGCCGCTCGTTTGCTGTCTGGTTGGTAACGCCTGTTCTCCTACTCAGGTAGTAACGTGATCCTGTTGGATCCCAGAATGGCAACTTGTAAAACATGGGTCTGAAAAGCATCTATACATGCTGACATATCCCCGAGCACCCTAAACTCAACCGGCTCAACAAGTTTGCCATCATCTGAAAATCCGCAGGTCAATGCCGACTTTTTTACCAGCAGTGCAACACTGTTACCGTAATCTTCGCTCAGAGATTTTTCGTCCCAGTCGTCATCATTGATCACCGCATTGATCCAGCCCTGTGATTTAAGCTGTTCAATAGCGTAAGTCAGCCGGTATAAATCCGACTGAGCAGGCACCGGCCCTGTGCAGGATGTCCACAGATACTCCAGACGGTTGAATAAGCTGGCGGCAATGCCTTTCTTGCGTCCCAATGCCAGTAAACCCGCAATATCGGGTGCAACGGTGCGCGGAAAGCGTTTTTGCTTTTGCGCCACGGCGAGCCAGCGCAGCAAAAACGTATGGGCAGCCAGCGGAGATCCCGCCTGACCGTCCTGCTGAGCGGTACGCAATGCAACAAGTCCGCACCAGGCAAAATGCGCCAGGTCAGCGACGGTGTGTTCGGGTGATACAGAAGGAGGGGCTTTTTTCATAGGTTAGTGAGTATACCGTGGAACATTCGACAGGCAAATGCGGGTCTCTGCACCACTGCGGCACAATGTTCGCGGTAACGCCTCCCGTACTCTCCCTGATACGATATTTACATCGGGATAACTTTCTGCTAACAGACCGGTTTACGAAAGCTTAACCCAAAGCTTCACCAGAAAAAAAACATCGCTGATACTGCTTATCCCACGGGCCAGACTGACCTTCGATATACGGCGGCTGAAATCCGCTTTCAATGCGGGCCTGTTATGCACATGATTCCGGTACAGTCCCAAAAAATGACGGGCTTCCCTCAGTGCATGGCGGTACAGAAATAAACTAACCGCCTTATTTGACTTCAATTCCGCCAGACGAATGATTTCTGCAACCACGTCGATATAACTCTGTGCCCTGACGTCATAGTAGTCATGCCGGTGGGTGATCGAAGCGGCATTGATCCGGTAGGTATAGTCTTTGAGATCCGACAGATAAAACCGACCGTTCGCCACCGCGAGATCCAACGTCCAGAGAATATCTTTGTGGCTTTTCCCGGTCTGGAAATGCAGCGCGTTGCCTTTGGCGTAGGATGACCTGACAATCTGCAACCACAGGTAGTGGGGCCATTCGCGTTGCGTCACGCAGTGGCGTATCCATTCATGCCCGGATAAGGAGTGTCCATAGGGTTGCTTCGTGTGTACGGCAGCTCTGGAAGTTCCGGCACCGGTGCGCCAGGCATTGAAGATCACCACGTCGGCCTGGGTTTTTATCGCGGTCTGCCAGCGTGCAAAGATGAATCCCTCTTCAGCATCATCATCTGCATCCAGAAATATCACCCACTCACCACGGTGGATCGCCAACGCGGCATTGCGTGCTGCATAGACACCCTGATTTTCCTGCTCAATGAGAATAATTCGGCCGTCGCGCATACCCTGAATAATACTGCCGGTACCATCGGTAGAACCGTCATTAACGATGATAAGTTCGATAGCGATACGGGTTTCGCTGAGGATATTGGTGATAAGACTACTGAGGGTATCTGCGGCGTTAAAAACAGGGATAATGACGCTGACCTCGATCACGGCCTGCTGATTTTGCTGAATGAACGCCATTTAATCTTTGTGCCTTTTGACCGGGATTTCTCTTCTTTCTCGGATTTCCAATTGAATATCGTATAAGCATTCCTCACAGATCTCTTTATCCAGCGCGAATAACCGTTCGATGAAGTTTCTTTTTTTATTACAGCGGGCACATCTTTTCATTTTCATCTCTTCACGGCTGCATCGTTCAAGCATGGTGGCCTGGTGTTGGCGTACTAATCTGAAGCAATAAAGGTTAACTGAGGGACGATTTGTTTCTGGCATCCCTGCAGTGATGGCGTAGCAAGCCCCACAGCTGTAATACGCCGCGATGCAAAGCCATTTTTCGTCATCAATGGAAGCCAAGGATAACCAGAGAGATTGCTGAAAAGATAATCGTTTTTATAGATCGATAATTCGATTTCGATCGTTATCGCCAATCAATGTACTGGTATGCGAGCAGGCAGCGGGTTTCTAATCTGGTTTGGAAATACCGGCTGACTTGCTCCCCGTTGTTTCAACAGCCAACCGTGGCCGCCCACGCTTTTTCCCCTGTCGTACAACGTATTCACTGCGCCCAAACGTACGAGCTCCTTTGGGTAACGTCAGTCGTACAGCCGTATCTACTTTAGCCAAGTATGTTATTGCTTTCTTTAATGCGTTACGTTTTGTATGGTCTGTATAATGGATATCACCGATCCCTGACTGGTCGTAGCTATTGGCAATCGCATTACAATTAAAGTACAGCCCTTTACCCTCGGTAATCTCATTTATCCAGAACTCACCAATTCGACGAGCTAATATAACATCAGCTCGAGCTTTGCTTGCGTCAAATAAGAAGCAGGTATGGTAATGGAAACCTTTGTATTGCCCGTACTCAAGTTTCCAGATGTACCCCAGGCAGTGTTCAAATAAGGAATGTAACTGAACACGTTTAAATAAACGTTTTCGATGTAACCGCGTCATGTCGGCGCAGACGACATTATTCTTCACAATGGCTTTCTGATATGAGAGATCTACACGGATAACCAGCAACCGGGAGTGATGCTCAAATAAGTGATCAACGTAAGCTAATGCACCTGACAGGTTCTTACCGGCGGCCCTCTGGAAATAACGTAGCTTCCGCTTATGTGAGGCGGATCTCACTTCTGTTCTGAATAATTTCAACCAGCTGTTTATTAAATCAGCTTCGTGAGGTGATGTATTCCATAATGCCAGCATCTCTGGCAGGTTATGTGTTTTGAACGTCGTACTAAATAACTGTATCGTTGGGTGTAATTGCTGATGCTCACCGATACCATTTTCCAGTACAGTTAATCCACCCACAGCTTCCTCAAGGAGATCGCCAGTTTTTGTTTTCTTATAGCTTTCTGTCTTGGTAATCCCGAATGCTCCAGCTTCGGATTTGACAATTTTATTTAAAATTGAGAGTAACCTGCACTGTTGTTGTACAGTATCAAGGTCATCGTTGACCATGAGTGTAGTATCACGGTCAGCTAAATGCATACTGGTTGATTCAACATCAAAATAGCTGTCAGTAAACATAATAATGTTTTTCCTGTTTCAACGTCATTAGACATAATGATAATGTTTGACGAAGGTAACCATTCCTGGTTACCTCCATGCCAATATTAAAGGTGTTATTATCTCGTCCTCTATAAGGTGGGTTTCATAAAGAGAATTAGATGAGTGCTCTTGATGGTTAAATTATTGGTTGGTTATTGAGTTAATAATAGTTTCAATGGCTAATTAACATAATCAATGCTATGCATGATTACTATCAAATAACAACATGATTAATATTATTAATAATATAAGAACCATTATTGCTCTACTTTTAGCATCACACCCATGAACCTATGTTGTAAATATAATGCCAGTAGGACACTTGTTTCAATACACACATACTTATCGATTATATCGAGAAAGTTAGTGTTCCTTTTTTTAGGCGATATCTGTGCCTGGATAGGCAAGCTTTCTCCTTATCAGGATGCCTTCACTTCCTGAGGCAACCTATCCAGCCACTCCTGAAATTCACTGAGGCGCCAACGACTGGAGCGCCCAATTTTCAATGGTTTTGGGAATAAGTTGTTATTCATTAGCTTATAGATATATGCCTTTGAAAATCCTGTTTTTTCACAGATAAATTTCAAATCAACCAGCTTGAACCGCTGCTCATCTTTCTGATATTCGTTTTGCTGCTTTTTATCTATCATCATTTTGCCCTTGTTGTGTTTTCAGAGCACTACAATAAGCAACAGCATCAATGAAGTAATGATAAAAATTTTTTTGTAAAAAAGAACGTTGACATAAGTATATTAGTATGAACTCAAGGTGCTTTATCCTGTAATTCATCTAGGCTGATATCATAATGCCCTGTCTTATCGTCAAGTGCGTCCAGTAACGGTAAAAGCGTTCCCTGGCCCAGCACCTTTTCAAGCGTCCTAAGAACGCCTTTATTGAATTTACTCCAGTCAAATCCGGTAATGCTATCTGAACATTCTACGGGGAGTCCTTCAAGCAGGTTAAAAATTTGCCTTAATGGCAATCGCTTTTTTTCTTTGACCTGCCAGATAATCAGATCCATTAACGGAAGAATTTTATGCAATTTAATATCTAATATCTTCCTTCTGGTGAGTTTCTTGTGTGGACGCAGTTCTGCAAGTATCTTTTCGAACGCAGTAATGAGTTGAGCTTCACTGAAGGAAAGATCAACAGACAGATAAAGTTGTTCTATTCCATGATTTTTTGACTGAATGGTGGTTAATGTTGTTTCATTAGTGATGTCTTCTTTTTTCAAAAATCCAGTATAGCAAGGGTGTGACGTATTTGCATAAATAGGCACAGTGATAATTTCAGTTGATGAGGTGGCATGATAGCAATCATGGATATCGCTGATATTCAATTCTCGTACCGGTATGTTGGAACGGACCTGATCGAGTGTAATAAATTTCAACTCGCCACTGTCAGATATTTCAACTTCCTCTTCCATTTTATTAGCTAGAGATATAATTCGCGGGTCATCATGATCATAAACAAAGTAATTATTTATAGTGGGATGACCGGTTATTATATCAGAATAAATTTTATCAAATATCGATGCAGATACAATGCCGTAGCTACCTTCTGTATACGCAACATTCGCTGAATCAACCCTCGCTATCAACTCACAAATAAGTTCTTTGAAAGGGATTCTGTTTGTAAACTGATAATTTTTTATGTCAAACCAATCTACATCCTCCTGTGAGGCATTGTATTTCTCACACTTTGCACGAGACAGAACCTGATGGTAATAGCTCTTTTCCTCCGTGTCCCTAGCAACATTTGTATCCTTTATTTCGTCCTTCATATGTTCTCCTTATTGAACAGAAGTAGCATTATTTCGAGTGGAATTATATTGCAAAAATAAAAATAAAGGGGTGTTAATCACCTCATCATTCTCATTTAAAGCGGCTAAATTTGCTAAGTTAAGCAGATTTAGCAGCTTTATGGGCTCTATGTTAATCTAGATTGGTTAAATTTGCCGTTTACTGCTTTACCACCTGAAATCATAAGGAGCGATAAGCATCGTTCTGCCGTTATGTGCAATCGCTACCCGGTAGTTACTCTGCAGGTGCTCTAGTGCCGGCTGCAACCGACCCGGCCTGCGAAGCTGATTTGGCACCCTGGGGCTCATCCAGCTTCTCGTTATGGGCTGACCGTTATTATCCATAAAACGCTCATGCAGCCATCGCCATAACAGATCTGCATCCTGAACATATTGCGGTTGCTCGGGTTGAGTGCCAAACAAACAAAGTGCTTCCTTGAGATACCACTCACTGACCTTCTGCGCATCCAGTAAGGTTTTTTCCGCGATGCAGCCTTCATCACCATTAAAGTAGTGGAACAAGGCAGCAAGACGCGCCACTTTATTTCCTTCTTTAGAGGCAAAATCGCGCAGGGAATAATAGCGGCCATTCTCAGCCATTTCCCGCTCAAGATAGTCACCTATATCCCCCCATCGAAGCTGTGCTTCTGGCGTGAAAGTCAGTTTTTGACGGTCAGAAAGGGCCTTTGTTTCTGTTTTATGGGCATAATCCTCTATCAGTTGTTGCAGACGCCGATGGTACGGGGCCAGCAATTGTTGATACCCTTCCAGAGTAGAGCCGGTACGTGTACCAATAGTGCTATCAGGGCTAGCGAAAAAGAACCTTGCCAGAAAACCACTTCCCCGTGCCTGCTGCTGTGCGCGCTTGAAATACTTACGTAACGGGGCATCCTGCACCATCAGACTCGCGCTCAGTCTGGCACCGTGGACACTAAAACTCTCAGAACAACGGCGGGAGACAGTAAACGGTGCGCCATCCCACAGGTCGTTAAGCAGCCCCAGATTCTGTATTGCCTGTCCTCCCAGAATGATATCCCCCTCTGCGGAGTGTAAGCCTATTGAGCCTCCCCCTTTATACAACTGATATTGCAACGCAGCAGGAGTGATATCGCTGGCTAATAATTGTATCCGGAAAGGTTCCTGCGGAATGGTTTCCCGGTGCGCCCTGATGCTTTCTTTAATCTCCTCTGTTGGCTGGTTTTTTTTGACCTGTTTATTCAGTTTACTTTTCAGTGCCTTAAGTTCCTCCTCCCATATCTCCCGTTCAGTCTCATACTGCTGAATCGCATTGCCATACCGAATCCCGGCTTCACGCTCGAACTCATGTATTGGGGCCATAAAAAGCTTATCCACCGTAGACTTACGTTCTCCAGATTCCGCTACAGTGCAAAAATTGCTTGAAACAGGAAATGTCAGTCCTTCAGCCGGACTGACATCCGTTAATCCCTGGCAAAGCAGAGAAACCGGTGCCATTGCGGAAGCAAAAATCAACGGCAGGGGGGCTTTTGTTTTGCTGGCAGCGCCAATAATCGCTTCACGGATCAGGTTTGGTACAGACTTTAAGGGAAACTGCGGCCCTTCATTTAAGGTAGCTAATGGATAAATACTGTTCACAATATCTCCTCTGTGTTTTTAGGTAATGAATAGTGCCTCCTGAATCTATTGAAAGCATTCACTGTATTTATTACAAGCAATTATCGCTGACGATTTTCAGTCGATTACGCCTATTGATTTCTGTAGACAAAGAGAGATGTCCATAGAATTAAGCAAGTTTTTTGAGTTATTTTTATAACATATAACTCTATTTTTCGGATTAGCAATGATTTTTCTATTCATTGAAAAAGGGTATAAGTGGAGACGGGGAATTAGAAGTTACAATTACCTTCCTTGCGTATTTGATTTAATGAATCATTTTCAACTACTCTGTTTCAGAAACTTTTAAGATATATATTACCCTCATGAATCCATGGCCTATATATACGCTCTGAGGACGTTTTAATGAAGGGAGATAATATTTGTCTGGACTCTTAAAATGTTGGGTTAATAAATTAATGGCTTCGATAAATATGCTTGCTCAATGACGATCGATTTTGTCGATCGGTACGATCGAATTTCATCGTTATCCCCCGCATTTTTGTGGTTATAGAATCCTCTGGGCTTTCTGCGACCCTGAAGGTTTTATTCAAAATCATCGCTTTAAATAAATATCTCTGGCACGGAGGCTGACACCTCACGCTGTCTGATAAGGAGCAAGAAATGGATAAAAAACGAATATACGCATCACTACTGGCTTGCACATTGTTACCCACGACTGCACTGGCATTCGGAAACGCTGATGCCTGGACGAGTGGCTGGGGTCAGGGCGTTTCTGAGTTTGTCATTAAAGGAAAAGGTCAGTCGCAGCTGTACCTCGCCTGTGAAGACGAAGGCACGAGGCCTGCCACCATTATCTTCAAGGACGTCAGGGGACATCAGACCAGTATAGACGAAGGAAAAACGCTTCAGGTCCAGATTGACAGGGAGGAAGCCATTGATATCAGCGACTCCGACAGCCGCGTCGGTGACAGTAATCTCACTCTGGCCTGGAATGCCATGCGAACCGGTAAGCAGGTCACCGTCTCCGGTGACGGCGTGCGTTCGGCAACATTTACGCTCAGCGGGGCCGGGAAAGTTCTGCCCGCCTTTAACACACACGGCTGCGTTTCGAAGTTTGCGTTGTAACCACTCAGGTCAGGCGACTGCCTGAATTCTTATTAAATCAAGTAAGGATACACATTGTATGGACGATATCTCCACCCTCAGCCAGCGTCTGGCAACTCCTACCCTGCACTTCGTGCTGCTCACTATCGTCACCTGCGGCGTCTGGCCGCTGCTCTGGCTGTACAAAAAGCAGGACATTATCAGCGACACCACGGGGATGCCGGTTTTCGGTAACCTGTTCATCATCTGGCTGACGGTTTGCTTTGGCGTCGGACGCCAGCTGGCGGCATCGGCATCACCGGATTTAATGGGCTACGACCCGACCAGCGACACGCTGCTGGCACTGAGCGGCCTGCTGTCGCTGGCCTGCGCCGTGATGTATATCGTCTGGGCATTCAGGGCCAGAGCCGCGCTGCGTCACTATGCGCTGACCACCTTCCGCTTTGACCTGAAGATGAATGCCTTCTATACCGTGGTGTTCAACGTCTTCTATATCACGTACTGCATCAACGATTTGCCGCAGGCGCTGGCAAAGCACCGCATCATTCATCAGCAGATTCAAACGTCTTCCGACATCCCCTCTCAGCCTTAACCCCGCACTTGCAGAAAAACTGCTGCGTTTTAACTGACTGCCGGTCACGGGCCGGCATTTGCATTCCGTCGTTATACTCGGAAAGGACTGCTCTGTGAAAATTAAACATGGGTTAATACCCGCACTGCTCTTGCTGTCCGCTCAGGCGATGGCCGCACCGGACCCGCTGATAAAAGTGGAGGCCAGCAACAGCGTTCATCCTGCCGGAACCCACTTTGTCAACGTCATCGTCACCGCACTCGATGACAGCGTGACGATCAAAAATATTGACGTTAACCGCGGTAACTGCCGAATCGATAACCAGAAGTATCTTTACTCCAGCAATAAGGAAACCATTCTGCCTGCCGCCCTGCACTACGGGCAGTCGGTCAGCGTGAACTTTTATAACAATTGCGTGGCATCTGAAGTGGTAGTCACGACCGATAAAGGCGCATGGCGTTACACCTATCACTGATTGGCGCTTCTGCTTTATCCCCCTTAATAACTCCATGACCCCACGGACTGCTGCCCGGCAGTCCGGAGCACACACCCTATGACCTTTCTGAAAATGCTGGTGACCGCCCTGGGTCAGGTGCTGACCTGGTGCGGCGGGCAGCATGCCCGACAGTTTATTGAAATCCGCTTTCGTCAGGCCGGTTATGACGACGAGGCTATTGATGCCGCCAGAGAAGCCGTGACCCTGCTGGTCACCGCACTGATAACGGCGCTGATGGCACAGATACTGCACATTCTGGACAGCCTCTGACGCTACAGCGTGCTGCGACGCCTGCGTAACACACACAGCCCCCGCCTCCTCACGGAGCGGGGGTTTTTGCTTTTATGCCCGTCAATTTAAGGAAATTACCATGAGATTAGCCAGCCGTTTTGGCCGTATAAACCAGATACGCCGCGACCGTCCGTTAACCCGCGAAGAGATGATGCACCATGTCCCCAGCGTATTTGGGAGTGACAAGCATGAATCACGCAGCCAGCACTATTCCTACATCCCCACGATTACCCTGCTGGAAAACCTTCAGCGCGAAGGCTTTGAACCCTTCTTCGCCTGTCAGACCCGCGTACGCGACCCGGGCCGCCGTGAGCACACCAAACACATGCTGCGCCTTCGACGCGCCGGTCAAATAAACGGTCAGCAGGTGCCGGAAATCATCATTCTGAATTCGCACGGCGGCGAATCCAGTTTCCAGTTAATTCCGGGGATCTTCAGAAGCGTGTGCACGAACTCGCTTGTCTGTGGACAGTCGTTTGGTGAAATAAGGGTTCCGCACCGCGGCGATATTGTGGAGAAAGTGATTCAAGGGGCCTACGAGGTCCTCGGGATATTTGACCGGGTGGAGGAAAAACGTGAGGCCATGCAGTCGCTGCTATTACCACCGCCGGCACAACACGCTCTGGCGAAAGCGGCTCTAACGTACCGGTTTGGTGAAGAGCACCAGCCGGTGATCGAGGCGCAAATACTGACTCCGCGTCGATATGAAGACCGGAAAGACGACCTGTGGTCAGTCTTCAATCGCTGCCAGGAGAATCTGAGTAAGGGTGGCCTGCCCGGGCGTTCGGCGCAGGGCAAACACAGCCGCACCCGTGCAGTCAACGGTATCGATGGCGATATCAAATTAAACCGTGCGCTTTGGGTTATGGCCGAAGAGTTGCAACAGACCCTGAGATGAGGCAGCACGTGCCTGCAAATGCACGCAAGGCGGAGGTCTGGCCTGTGCCCCTGGAAAAACACTCCGCCTGTCGTTCTATTTCTGATGATGACCTGTGCGCCTGGTGTACACATCTCTGTTACCGCCCCGGCGAACTCAGTCTGTGCCGGTAGGCTGAGGCTGACGGCATCTGGCCTTCACGATGCAACGCTGACGGCTAAGCGCAATCCTGCCCGCTGCTGCACCGGATCGTACTACCTGTTGATGTTACCTGCGGATAATACCGCTCTCCCTTCAGCTCCGAACCTTGCTTCTCGCCAATAAGGCCCCTGTTCAACGGGACCCTGATTATTACCTTTCAAAAGGAACAACCGATGAATAACGCCGTAAATCAACACATCGCTACAGATACTGAAAATACCGATGCCATCACCGCCACTCTGCTGCCCGATCACCTGCGCCCGAACTTCTGGCCGCAACACTTTGGCACCGTTCCCCAATAGATACTGCTCGAACCCAAAATCTTCACCTGGCTGGACCGCCTGAGGGCGGATTATCACGGCGACTTTTGGGATTTTTATACCTTACCCAACGGCGGCGCGTTTATGGTTCCGGGCACTGAACAGAACTACGCGCTGTTTAACGAGTTCAACGGCAACGGGGCCACCGTCAGTCGTGAAGCCGCAGGTATTGTCGCCAGCCTGATGACCTACAGCCACCACGCCTGCCTCACAGAGCACGACGACATGATCACCCATTTCTACCGGCTGCGGGAATACGCGCTGCACCATCGCGAAAGCCAGGCCATCTTTACCCTGATTGACTGAGGTAACCGGTATGGACCGGCTTGAATTTGCACAACTGGAACGTTTGTAGCATGCGCTGGGAAGGGTGGGTACCACGCAAGAGGATGAGGACGTGGTTATCTGTGAGTCTTTCGGCCCCTTTGCGACAGGGATGCCTGTTTTGCACATCTGGTCATTGTTCGAAGCACAGAACGGAGATTTCCCGGTCGCCCATCAGTTATACGAAACTCCGGTCAGCGGGCCGTCGTCAGTATAATCCGGATGTAAAACAATCAGCCATCTCCTCGCTAAAAATATCCTCATCATACAAGCCCGCACGTCAGAAACAGGCTGTCGGCTTTTCATACATTGGAGTGAACTATGCAATACCAAACCCAACAACGGGTAGTCCAGATGGCACTGACCCTGCTGGAAAAACAAATGAAACAGAAACGCGTGGGGTTCAATTCGACAGAAGAAACAATGCAGTACCTGCGACTTCAGCTGGAGCCGCTCGAACGCGAAGTCTTCAGGGAGCTGTAGCTGGACAATCAGCACCGCCTTATCGCCAGCGAGACCACCTCAATGGGCACCATCAACGCCGCCGCCGTTTACCCGAGGGAAATTATCAAGGCGGCATTGGGGCACAACGCGGCCGCCGTCGTGGTGGCTCATAATCACCCCTCGGGCCTGGCAGAGCCCAGCAAAGAAGACCGGAAGGTCACGAAGCGACTCATTGACGCGCTGTTACTGGTCGCTATCCGCGTACTGGACCACGTCGTCGTTGGCCACGGCCAGGCGGTGTCGTTTGCCGAACGTGGCTGGCTGTGAGGTATGCCGATGGCAGATACCCTGTCCAACAGTGAAAAAGCCCATGGCCGCCTCATTGCTGATGACGATCTTTGTACCGAGTGCTATTACCTCATCCATTACCCAGGCCGTTTATCGCTGTGCAGCCGGTTAATCGGCACAGAGCGCTGGCCCTGTGCCATCGGCACGGACAACTACACGCTTTACTGTGAACGCTTTACCGACTATCGGGGATAGCGATATGCCCCTGATGGTGTGATCCCTTCCCCATAACCTCAAGGAATACTGAAATGACTCTACTACTCCCCTCTGTCACCCAGCCGACTGTCGTCCCTGTGAGTCCGCATTGGGGGCTTAGGAACGATATATCTCCGTGCTTCAGTGCCCGCCTGGTGCAGGAAAGCAGCCGTCTGCATTATCTGGCCGACCGGGCAGGCTTCTGCGGTGAATTCAGCGCAGACGCCGCCCTGCGGCTCGACCAGGCATTTCCACTGATACACAAACAGCTGGAGCGAACGCTGGTGTCCGGTGGGCTTGAACCGCGCCATCAGCAACGCGTTACGTTGCATCACAATGGCCTGACCTGCGACGCTGACACCCTCGGATCGCACGGGTATGTGTACCTGTCCGTTTATCCGACACCGTCTGCGGCAACATGAAATCCCTCCACTTATCTTACAGTTACTTCAATACATTCCCTGACTCTATTTCTCACGCATAGCGAGATCACCACCATGAAAATTTCAACCTCTGCGGCACCGTCAGCGGTGCCCGTATCGTCATGCCCGTCACCTGTAGCCGTCTGGCAGCAACTGCTGACGTACCTGTTCGACCGCCATTACGGCCTGACGCTCAACGACACGCCGTTACACTATGAATCCGTGATAGAGGAATATATTGATGCCTGTATTTCTTTGAAAGATGCGGTGAACTTTGTGGCTGAACGATATGGCCTGCTGCGCATTGACTGCAGCAGCTTTTCTTTCACGGAGCAGCCGCCGTTCATTTCCTACGTCAACATTCTTCAGGCACGTCGGGCCACCGGCCTGATGCAACAAGAAGGGTATAAAGAGATAAGCGTTCTCACCCAAGGCAAAAGGACCACCGAAGGCAGGACAAATGAAAATCCCCGTTAATGCCACGGAGAATGCCGTCAGCCATCACCACGGGACACTGCGTATCGCTGATGAACCCGGCAATATCATCGTTGAGAGTACTTTACCAACGACGGTCCGCCTTACCGGTATCCAATGCAGCACCGCCCATATCACCCATGCCGACAATAGCCTGCTATTTCATGCATCGCATCAGCGGGAAGAATACGGCGCTGCGGAATGGATCCACTTTTCCGGCACGGGATATCTGCTCAGGCTCAGCGCCTGGGAATATCCCCTACTGCGGCTAAAACGTATGGGGCTGTCAAAACCCTGTCGCCGGCTTATTGTCAGGCTCATGCAATTACACGGTATCGACTTGCTTCACCTGGACGCGGCGGGCGACGTGCTGCCAACGTTTGCGACCTTTGACTGGTAGCCATCGGTTGCAACACCACGCCATTTTATCCTTCAAACCTTATCATCAGCACACAACACCCGTCCTCGTCCGGCGGGTGTTTTCTTTTATGGAGAAAAAATTATGCAGGCAGAACCCGAAGTGTTAACCGATCACACTGACGTGATTTGCTCCACCAGCATTGAACGCATTGTCACCGGACGTGATACCGCGCTGGCACAAATTGAAGCATTGATCCGCCAGTTTGGCGATATTTCGACGCTGACCGGCAGCATCGGTGGCAAAACTGCCCTGGACTGGGCCATGAAACAGGATTTTCGCTGCGGCTGCTGGTTGATGGAGAAAGCAGAAACGGCAATGAAAGTGATCACCCGCAATCTCGACCGCGGTATATGGCGGGATCTGATGAAAAAGTCGGGTATGCTCAGTCTGATGGACTCTCAGGCCCGGGAGCACTGGGGCAGAAATCTTGAAGGGGACGAAATCCCCGCCATCAGTGAAGCCAACATACTCAGCACCTTTGAGCAACTGCACCAGAGTAAAAGCGATGTATTTGAGCGGGGGATTATCAACGTCTTTAAGGGACTGTTATGGGACTACAAAACCAATAGCCCGTGCAGTTTCGGAAAGAAGATCATCATCAACAGTCTGGTGGCTTACAACCGTTGGGGCTTCAGTCTGTGCGGGGGATGGCGGCGGGATCAATTAGCTGACCTGGAAAGAATGCTTTACTTACTGGATGGAAAACCCATCCCGGACAACCGGGGTGATATTACTACCCGGCTGATGGATCATGTCAGTTTACAGAAAGCATCGCATATCTACGAGGACGACTACTTCAGTATTCGTTACTTTCAAAAAGGCACGGGCATATCACCTTTAAAAGGCTGGACCTCGTTGATAAGATGAACGACATCGTGGCGAAACATTTTCCTTCCATGCTGCCCTCTCGTTCCTGAGTTTACGTCCCTTATTTCAACATCAAATGGGATTGAGGGTATAAATGAGGGTGCAAAATAAATCAAATTAAATAAAACTAATATATATCAACGAGTTAAACTTGAGTGTCGATTCCGAGTCCGGCACCATATTTAAAGAAACCAGCCTGATGGCTGGTTTTTTGCTTTCTGAGCTACGGACTCTCCATCGAACTCCGTTCGATTATTCGTCTCATACTGAGACTCACCCCTTCGGGGCCAGCGCAAGCGCTGTTCAAAGCTGCTCCGCAGCATTGTCCGAGTCTGGGCACCATCTTTAAAGAAACCAGCTTAACGGCTGGTTTTTTGCTTTCTGTCCTTTCTGTTTTTCTGTCCTTTCTTCTCTTTATAGTTACTCTGGGTCTTCCTTCAATTTCCGGTGATAGCTCAATGAACGCTGTGTGTTATGTCCTGCTGATACTGGCGGCCGGTGTCAGCCTCATCTCTCCTTATCTTGTCCCGGTTAGCTTGCTGCTGATCAACCTGCTGACATTGCTGATTTACGGTGCCGACAAGCTTGCTGCCCGCAAAAGCTGGCGCAGGATACCGGAAACCACATTATTGCTGTTCGGGCTGCTCGGTGGTTGGGCTGGTGCGCTGGCGGGTCAGCAACTTTTCCGGCATAAAACGCAGAAGCAACCTTTCAGAACGAGATTTATGCTCAGTATCGCTGCCAATATCGCTGCTGTTTTACTGGCACTCTGGCTGGGATACGGACGGTAAAAAGCAGGCAAAAAAAAGCCGGAGAATGTCAGCGCATTCTCCGGCTTTTTTATACATCTCAGAAACAGCGGCTGGCGTTATCCGTACAATTTCAGCCGTGCAGCTTTCTTCGCGCAAGCAAGGTCTGCCTGAACCATCTCAATCACCATATCCTGCAAAGATGTTTCCGGTGCCCAGCCGAGTTTACGGCGTGCTTTGGTCGGATTGGCATTGACCTTACAGGCTTCGGCAGGCCGGATATAACGCGGATCGACGGCGACAATCACGTCCCCGACTTTCAGGGCCGCCGCAACCGGGCTGATGATCGCGGTAATAATTCCCTTCTCTTCCACGCCCTTGCCGGTAAAGCGCAGTTTAATCCCGAGCTCCAGCGCGGCAAACGTCACAAACTGGCGGACGGTATACTGCACGCCGGTAGCCACTACAAAATCTTCGGGATTATCCTGTTGCAGCATCAGCCACTGCATTTTGACGTAATCCCGGGCATGGCCCCAGTCACGCAGCGCATTCAGATTCCCGAGATGCAGGCATTTCTCCAGCCCCTGCGTGATATTGGCCAGGCTGCGGGTAATTTTGCGGGTGACGAAGTTCTCGCTGCGGCGCGGTGATTCATGATTAAAAAGAATGCCGCTGCACGCATATAACCCGAACGTTTCGCGATAATTCACAATAGTCCAGAAATCAGAAATCCCCGTGGCATACCAGGAGGGATAAATATTCAGGCTCACCATTTCATTAATCGCGATGCCATTCACCAGACCGCATAATGCCGAAGGCGACGCATGATAATAACGTGTTTTCGTTTCCAGCCCGAGAATACGGATGGCCTCCAGTACCTTCAGCGCACTGAATTCCCCCGTGGAAAACAGATCATCTGCGGAGTCAGAGTTTTCGGACAACTGACCCGCTCCGCCCAGATTATAAACTTCGTCCGGCCGGATAATAGCGAGTAAATCACGGGCCGTTCCCGTGCTGATATCAGCATGGGTATAAATATGAAGATCAGAGGATTTATCGTGAAAATTACTGCCCGCATTACCGGTATTAAGCGGAACGACATTCCCGCCAATCCCGTGAACAGTATAACCTTTCTTTAATAAAAGTTCGGCAAGATAAGAACCATCCTGCCCGGTTATATGGGTAATCAGTGCGACTTTAGACATATAAGATCCTTTGATTACAATTTAATAAACACATCATGAACGATGCCCGATTATAATCGTAAGGTTATTCACCGGAAGGCAGAGAGCGAACCAGAATTAAGATGCAGAAACGGTTTAATAAATTCCATAAATGAACCGTGAATAATTAATAGATGACTTTCTTACTTTCATTAAACGCTTGCCACTTTGTTTTAATATAGTCATCCAGTTCACTGTGAAAACGTTCCTCAGAGAACCGCAATGCATTGTTGCGGCAATTCACTGGCAGGAACGATTCCTGAATGGTCTCGAAGTGCAAAACAGCGCGCAGGAGTGAATCTGCCGTCTGCTCCGCAAAGAAAATACCGGTAGGATTTACTTCGCCGTAAGGCCGGATGGACTCCAGCACGCCGCCTTTGCCAAAAGCAATAACCGGCGTACCGCAGGCCTGCGCTTCAACCGGCGTGATGCCAAAATCTTCTTCGGCAGCAAAAACGAACGCCTTCGCACGACGCATATGATCCTGCATGACCTCGTCCGGCTGATACCCTAAAATCTGGATATTCTTACCCGCCTTGGCCTTTATTTTGGCCATCTCAGATCCGTCGCCAATGACCACCAGCTTCTTATCCGGCATCTGGCTGAATGCTTCCACAATAATATCGATGCGCTTGTAGGGCACCATACGGGACGCGGTAAAATAGAAGTCGTCTTTATTTTCCTGCAACGTAAAACGGTCCACGCTCACCGGTGGATAAATAACATCTGCATCACGCCCGTAGACTTTTTTAATTCTCCGCGCGATGAAATGTGAATTAGCAATAAAATGGTCCACGCCGTTGGCGGTACGGCAATCCCAGATACGTATTTTGTGCAAGAACCATCGTGCTAATTTTCCCTTAAGGCCTTTATCCAAACCGGCTTCCCTGAGGTACTGATGCTGAAAATCCCAGGCATAACGTATCGGAGAATGGACATAACTGATATGCAGCTGGTCGGGCCCGGTGAGAACCCCTTTTGCTACGGCATGGCTGCTGGAAAGAATAATATTGTGCTTTGTGACATCCAGCTGCTCGATGGCTAACGGCATCAGCGGCAAATATTGCTGATACTTTGTTTTTGCATACGGAAGCCGTTGAATAAAAGATGTCTTTACATCTTTACCGTAAAATTGTTTTCTGGATTCATCAGAGAGAAAATCAACAACCGAATAAAGCTCAGATTCAGGATAAAGTTTTATAAATTCTGCAATAACTTTTTCTGCCCCGGCAAAAGTCACCAACCAGTCAGCGACAATCCCAACACTCACTTCATGTGACATCATTAAAACCTCATAAATTATTATTTTGGTATGATGATAAAAAATATAAATAAGAGTAAACGCGAAACCTCTCGGAAATTAAAAGTGAATAATACGAATAAGAGAGTGAGCTGTATTACTCACCAGAAAATATTTTACAGATAATTACATACTGCGGAGAATAGAAAGGATCCTTCTCGTCTGTTCCTGCATCAGTTTTGAATTAGCCCTGGATTCCACATTCAGACGCACAACCGGTTCCGTATTTGAGCTGCGAAGATTAAACCGCCATTCATCAAACTCAAGGCTGATACCGTCCGTATGATCGACGTGAATCGCTTCACCTTCATACACCGCCAGCACGCGCGCAATAGATTCTTTCGGCTGATGCAGAAAACTGTTTATTTCACCCGAAGCCGGATAGGCAATAATGCGGTCATTAATCAGTTGCCGCAGGGACTTGCCTTTTACATGCAGTAATTCCGCGACAAGAAGCCACGGGATCATCCCGCTGTCGCAATAAAAGAAATCACGGAAGTAATGATGGGCGCTCATCTCACCGCCGTAAACTGCATCTTCCTGGCGCATACGTTCTTTAATAAAAGCATGGCCGGTTTTCGACATAACAGGCACGCCACCCGCTCCGCTGACAATATCAATGGTATTCCAGCTTAAGCGCGGGTCGTGGATGATTCGGGATTGCGGATATTTTTCGAGGAAAGCGTCAGCTAATAACCCGACAATATAATAGCCTTCGATGAAATTCCCCAGATCATCAAACAGGAAACACCGATCAAAATCACCGTCAAACGCAATCCCCATATCGGCGTTGTGTTTGATAATGGCGTCCGTAGTGTCCTGACGACATTCTGGTAATAGCGGATTGGGGATCCCGTTAGGGAAAGTGCCGTCTGGCTGGTGGTGGACTTTGATAAACTCAACCGGCGCACCGGCCTGTTTGAAGCGCGCTTCGATGGCATCAATAACATGCCCCGCAGCGCCATTACCCGAGTTAATGACCAGTTTCAGCGGGCGGGTAAAATTCTTTAAATCGACATAACTGAGTAATTTGTCGATATACGCATCGAGTACCGACGCTTTTTCGTAGGTTCCACGCTGAGCAGGATCGGCAGGTGAAAAATTGTTCTCTTCTGCCAGACGTTGTATTTCCCCAAGCCCGGTATCGCCGCTTATAGGTTTAGATTCTTCACGAACTAATTTCATGCCGTTATAGTTCATCGGATTATGGCTGGCTGTCACTTCTATTCCGCCATCCAGTGCCAGATAAGACGTCGCAAAATAGATTTCCTCTGTCCCTGTCACACCAATATCGACAACATCTGTTCCTGAATCCTGCAAACCATTCGCCAGTGCCAGTTTTAACGCTTCACTGGTTAAACGAACATCCCCGCCTACTACCATCTTTTTTGGTTTTAAATATTCACCGTAAGCCCGACCAATCCGGTAAGCAATATCTTCATTAAGTTCAACGCCCAGTTCACCGCGAATATCGTAAGCTTTAAAGCAGGTCAATTTATCTGACATCATTCATCCCCAAATTAACAACGACCATAGTGATCTTGTGTACGGACAATATCGTCATCCTCCAGATAGGAGCCTGACTGAATTTCCAAAAGCTCCAGCGGGATCTTTCCGGGGTTCTCCAGCCTGTGCTGCGCCCCGATGGGAATAAACGTTGACTGGTTTTCAGTCAGCAGGAAGTTCTCATCATTAATTGTGACTCTGGCCGTTCCTGAAAGAATGACCCAGTGTTCAGCGCGGTGATGATGCATTTGCAGGGAGAACTGACCGCCCGGTTTAACTGTTATTCGGTTAACATGATATCTCGGGGTATTAACCACAATATCGTTTCTGCCCCACGGGCGATAAGACTCGCGATGCAAACGATATTCGCGGCGCTGAGCACTCTTTAAATATTCAACGACTTTTTTAACGTCCTGCACCTGGGATTTATCAATAACTAAAACGGCATCCTTGGTATTAACAATAACAAGATTCTCAACGCCAATTGCCGCCACAAGTTTTTCATCGGTATTGATATAACAATTCTCAGCATTATGGGTAAACACGTCGCCGGTAACGGCATTCCCGGCGGTATTCTTATTATTGACATCCCACAATGCCGCCCAGGAACCAATATCATTCCAGCCCGCATCTAACGGAACCACAATGGCATCAGTCGTTTTTTCCATAACCGCATAATCGACAGATTCATCCGGGCAGGCCGAAAATGATTCCTTATCTACGCGGATAAAATTCTGCTGCTGATCAGGTTCCAGTGTTTCGATAGCTTTCAGACAAGCTTGCAGAATATCTGGCCGGAAGGTGGCCATCTCTTCGAGAAAACGTTTTGCCCGGAACAGGAACATCCCGCTGTTCCAGTAATATTCCCCTGTCTCGAGATATTGCAGTGCCGTCGGTAAATTGGGTTTCTCCACAAAACGTTGCACACGAAAAACAGATTCCGCGTTACTGCTCAGTTCCATTCCACGCTGAATATACCCGTATCCTGTTTCAGGGCCGGTCGGCACAATGCCGAACGTTACCAGCTTCCCCTGCTCGGCAAACGGAATGGCATTCTGCACCGCCTGATGAAAGGCTTCGGGATTTTCAATCACGTGGTCAGCGGCCAGAACCAGTAATAAGGGATCGCTGCCTTCATCGATTGCACTGAGCGCCGCCAGCGTAATCGCCGGCGCAGTATTACGCCCCACAGGCTCCAGGATAATATTTTTTGATAACCGGTTAATCTGCCGTAATTGTTCAGCAACAAGGAACCGGTGCTCTTCATTACAAATAACCAAAGGTTCAGAAGCCCCTAAACCATTTAATCGCGTGACAGTTTCCTGCAACATCGATTGCTCGCCATGAAGACGAAGAAATTGTTTAGGATAAAGTTCACGAGACATTGGCCATAAACGACTGCCGGTACCACCGGCCATGATTACTGGAAGGATCATGATTACCTCGACGAAAAGATACTGCTCTAACTTCTGAGAGATTAGTGTGATAAGCCATGAAGTAGACTATACATTTAAAAGATATATCGAGATCGAGATAAAATAAAATGCGTAATGGAAAATAATAATTTCATGTCGAATAAATTATAATCCCGCATGATAAAAATTATATAAATCGAAAAAATGTTTGATCTTTTCATGCCAAATCAATTCAGGCCAATAAAATATCAACCTTATTCTCTGAATTACATTATCAAAAATAATAATTACTTTGCTAAATCCATGTTGCATTTCCTGCTTCCCTGAATATGCCAAGAGGTACAAAGCCCCAATATAATAAACAGATTTGTTGCAGTGGGAGGGAGCCAATAAGCACCATCTGACAATGATGCTGAAAAATATGCTATAAATGGGAGGACGTATGGAGATTTCACTATTAATTTTAACTTTGATAAAACAAAAAAAACATAGAAAATCAGTATGGGCAACCCTAGTATTTGTAAAATAGCAACAGGTAAAACTTCATAAGCCTCCTCAAACTCTTTGCTGTAAAAAAGCATTCCGTTAACCAAGACCCAGGGATTATTACCAACGAGAGTGACATATTCTTTTATTTTTTCAATTCGACCGCTCCCTTCTGACAGATCTCTGTTAAATAATCTCTCCTGGATTATTGTAAGAAATATATTATCAGTACTAAACATAACAGTTAATATTAGTGCAAGTATTAGCACGCCGAACCAAAACATCACAACTGTACTCCCAGAATTATTTTTTGATGTGAAGAACATCCATAAACAGCCAACAATTAAACCGAGGTAGATAGAAACAGACGCAGTCAGCAATACGACAATGCATAAGAAAATCATCGGGAGCATTATTTTTTTATTAGCAGACCTGTTATTCGCTATCACTGAATATCCAATAAGTAAAAGGTTAGCACCAAATAAGTTACCATTTTGGTATGTCGAAGTTGCTTTTAAATAACCAATTCCCCAGATCATGTTATTCTTACCCGCTAAAAAGTCATGCGTCATAGCATCTTGATAATTAGCTGTTATTCCAGGGATCGTGACATTGTAGTCACCAAATATTTTTTGCATTAATGCATAAATAACAAGAAGGTAAAATATGACTGCAATATGTTTCTTCCACTCTTCAGAGTTTTTTATTTTCAAAGCACCGTAATAACATAAAAATGAAAAAAATGAAGTTATGTATGCAATTACAGATGCAAATCCGAGATATCCATTTCTGTAGTAGTCGGCCCCGGCAAAAGATAACTGATTAAACAAAAACATAATACATATTAGACTAAAAGCCAACAAGACAAAAAGAAGATCTGTTTTTCTTTTTAAAACAAATATTAACCCAGATACCATAAAGTAGAAACTACTTATAAGTGATACATAAAGCGGAAACCCTCCAATCTTGGCTCCTGCTTTAGGTAAAGCAAATGTCATAAATAGCAAAAAATTTTTTAACCTAATCATCATAATTCCTGAAGTGATAATTTGAAATTTACTTTTGAAGTATTGTTGAAACCGTTACTGAATTAGGTACCTGTCTTTTCTCAACAGAATTATCTCTTATGATTGGTAAGATCTCTGAATCCCTATACATTAAAATATTTATACGATATATAGAATCATTCAAAAACCATTTGTTATCGCTGAAAACATCATTACTCTCTAATATAAAACCGCCGTCATTTTTAAGCACACTTGACACATTAACAATAAACGTATTTTCATGTGGCGGAATGTTAAATTTAAATTTGTTTTTTGCAATCTTCATCTCGCCATTATTTGGACTAGTAAGAATTAACAAGGTATTTAAAAACTTATTATTCTGAACAAGAAGTTCATTTACTGAGCCATGTTGAGTAAATGAAGATATAACACCATCGCCAATAAAATAGTTACTAATAAATTTTATGTTTGTATTGGTTTGTTTAAGCGTTGAATTGAAAATAGCAACAACGACATTGCCTTCTTCGGATGAAACTGTTGTATTATTCTCAAAGAGAATATCATTGCAGAGAAAGAATGTGGCAAGCCCACCATGCCTAAAATTTTTCACTATGTTATTAATAGCCGTAGACCTATTGCATCCTTCAAAATCAATTCCAACATCGCCTCCTTTTTCAAGGTAGTTTGAGTCAATAGTAACATACTCCCCCATTGAGCCCCAGATGCCACCTTGTTGAACATTACTTATACTGTTTTTTATTATTCTAATGTTACCTGTTTTTCTTTCTTTATATACCGCCCCATTCTTTTTGGGGTTAGAATCCCCCCCCCAAAACAATATGCCATGATAGTAACCATCAACAATACATTTTTGACACACTGAGTTTTTAGTATATCGCAATGCAATAAAAGCCTTTTTGGTGTTAACATTTACTGTCTTTCCACGACATTCAGTGATGTTCAAATTCATATTGATGTCAGTATTTCTTATTGCATCATAGTTTTTTGTCACGTTAGAAGATAACAATCGACAACCAATACAAAATAGTTCATTTATTGATATGTTTTTTGACCCATTTTTAATGCTAATAACCTCTACCACATCATCATCTGCTTTGAATATACCGCCACTAATTTCAATATTCTCTGATCCATCGATTAAGAACAAACAATTTTTATTATCTTTATTCTTGTTGAGAGTAAAATATGCATTTCTTGAGAAAATTAATTTACTATTTGAACGAAGTTTAATTGAAACTACATCTATGGAGTAATTGCCATCTGGGATATTTACAGGTTTATTTTTTGAGATAAGATCTATTATCAAGCCGGTTATATTAATAAGTTTTTTATTTTCCAATGCATAAGAAAACTTTTCTTTAAAAGCTATAATAGGTAATATCAATCTTAAGAACAACCTCCTATTCATATTACACCTTTTTATAAAAAATCTATTTTTTAATAAAAGAATGACATTTAAAAATAATAATCTACCTTTTCATTTCGCGATGGTGCATTACACAGTCACTTCAAGATTTCAGAATATAAATTCAATTCAGCAAGATAAGTCTCTTTAGGTGAAAATCTATCGATTATAAATTCTTTTGCTTTTAATTTTATATTATCATTATTTTCTTTAACTAATTTAAGTCTCTCGGATAATTGCTCTATATTTCCAAGTTCATAAAGATACCCAGTAATTTCATTTTCTATTAACTCTGAATTCCCACCGGAATTTGATGCAAGAACAGGGATTTCGTATAACTGTGTTTCAAAAATCACTCTCCCTAAGGGCTCTCTATCTGAAGGTACACAAACTAATTTAACATCATTCAACTGGTCTCGAACATCAGAGATAAACCCTGTAAACTCAACGCGATCTTGCAGGTTCTTATCTTTCGTAAATTTTCGTATTTCCTCATAGTAATCCTTGTCCTTTTCAGTACTCCTTGGCTCTCCGATAAAACGCAGTTTTACAGAGGGGTCATTCATTAAGAACAACGCCTTTAACACTTCCATTTGGTTCTTAACATCGGTAATTGCACCAATTACCGCAATTACATATGTACCATCATTGTTAATATTTTCAATATTTTTTTGTTTTAAAAACTTCAAATCCAATGGATTATATATGACTTTAATTTTAGACAATGAATTAGAAACACGATCAAATGTTTTTTTTACATATTCAGAGTTTGCCAGTATTACTGTTGAGAGTTGATAAATGATATTGTCTACATAGCCATGATTTGACAAATCAATACCGCATCTTGCTCGGAAGATAGTTTTTCTCCCTCTTAGCCTGAATGATGGCATAGCAAATAAACCATCATAAAATGTATTGCAATGGATAATAGAATAATTCTTACTTTTACTTAATGTTCTTAATGCTAAATTAATTCCACCAAGAAATCGTGAGTTAAATGGTTTGCTATTAATATATTTAATCTTACTTTCACTTACTCCTGATTTTAATAACTCTTTTTTATACTTGTTATTATCCTTATCTATTAAAATATTGAAGTCTATTTTATCATTTATTTTTTCTAATAAAGCGATTAAACTCCTCTGACCTCCAGCAACATCATGGCATGTATCAACGTATAATACCTTCTCTCTTTTCATCATTTCATCCCATTTAAATTCTTAAGTTAGAATATTATTATCAAAAATCAAAAAATCGACTGAAACATATTCGCGCTGCTATTTATCACATATGAAAATAGCATTCAGTTATTTTCTTTTAATAAACTTAAATCTAGCATAATTTAATACCTCCCACAGAGAGTCAACTTTAAAAATAATGCAACATATTATATAAATGGAAGCACCAACAGAAATCTTAACAAGGATGTCAATAAGTCCACCATCAAATGAAAAGTAATTTGTAGATAAAAACATCAAGAATGTAGCAGTGATAACAGGAAAAACATCTTTTAATTGTCTGAATGCACCATATCCAAACAACTTCCCAGGGTAATAAGCATTGATGAAGAAATAAAAAATGGATACAACAAAATTACTTATCACCATATACTCAAGTCCAAATGGCGCTGAAATAAACAAACCTAATATTGTCAAAGGTAGCTTTATCAAATCAATTTTCAAGTAGAGGTCAGAACGTCCGACAGCATTCAAAAGATTTGCGTTTATTGCACCAAGTGGGATAATCATACGAGAAAGAGATAACCACTGAATAATAAACACCGATGGTAGCCATTTTTCCGTCAAAAATAACCTGACAAAGGGTTCAGCAATTACGACCAACCCGACCATACAAGGGAGTACAATAAATGCCGTCATATCTAAACTTTTCTTATATATCTTCAGAAGCCTTTGTCTGTCGTCTTGAGCATCTGCCATAACTGGGAATAAAACACCTTGCAGCACATTGAATAGATTAACAGAAAGTAGATCCGGAAGATTACGTCCTTGCGAATAGAACCCGACTTCTTTACTTGTGAATATTCGTCCAATCAAGATTGAGTACGAATTATCAGATAAAACAGCAGCTAAACCAGCCAGAAAAACCTTAGAACCGAAGCTGAAAAGTTCTTTTGTTCTGGAAAATGAAAACTCCAGACTGGGTCTCCACTTTGATATTATAAAAAATAAAATTGTAACTATAGCTGAGTAAATAATTGCCTGATAAATCAATGAAAATACACCATAGCCTGCATAGGCCAAATAAATAGCAAATACTCCGCTAATTAAAACAGCCCAAAAATTCACCAGAGTTTTTAGTCTAAAATTTAGTTCAATACTCAGCTTGGCAATTTGCACTACGCTTAACGATTTAATCACTATACTAATAGATAGTAGCCTGATTACTTCTATTAGCCTATCATCTTTATAAAAACTTGCTATCTCCGGAGCAAACCAATATAGCAAGATATAAATAATCACACCTAATGTAAGATTAATATAAAAGACAGTCGAGTAGTCTAAATCTGTACGGTCCTTTTTTTGTATCAATGCCTGTGAAAAACCTCCATTTATGATTACATCTGACAGGACTAAAAAAACAGCAACCATTCCTACAAGTCCGTACTCTGCGGGTGTAATCATTCTGGCAATCATGATTCGAATTACAAACTGCCCGCCCTGTACCATAAATCTTTCAACGGCATTCCAAATCAATCCTGAAATAGTCCGTTCTTTTAAAGTTCTTGTTGTCATGTGATATTCTAATTAGTTTTTAGATTAAATGATTCATTGCCATCCTTGGCGTACTCTCATTTATTATCAGAATATGCATAGCCATAGTGGCTATACCCGTAGCCATAATAGCTACTGGCTTTTTTCACTACACTATTCAGTATGCATCCTTTGACAGGCACACCACTTTGCTCAAAGCGGCGAATACTTACTTCAACTTCTTTAACGGTGTTCATTTCAAAACGCGCTACCAACAGGGTCGTTCCTACATACCGGCCGATAATAGCGGCATCGGTTACTGCAAGAATCGGTGGCGTATCGATAATGACCAGACTGTATTTTTGCGATGCCCAGTTCACCAGTTTCCCAAAGCGCTCATGCATCAGCAATTCTGCCGGGTTTGGCGGTAATTCACCGCGTGAAATAAAATCAATACTTACCGATGATATATTCCTGACAGCATTTTCAGGTTCAACCTTGCCTGACAATATGTCTGATAACCCGTTCTCCAACCCTGTTTTAAATAATTTATGCGAATACCCTTTCCTCATATCTGCATCGATAAAGAGAACCCGTTTATTTGTTTGTGAAATAACGGCCGCAAGGTTGCTACTGATGAATGTTTTCCCCGCACTTTGACTGGGACCTGAAATCATCAATACATTATTTTTTGCTTCCATCATGGCGAAGTGAAGACTGGTGCGAAGACTACGGATGGCCTCAATAGCCAGGTCTGCTGAGTTTTCAACCGCAAGAAAGTTAGTCTCTTCACCTTTTCGCTTTTTATTCGTTGCCTTATTTTTACCTGGTTTACTTTTCTTGCTTAGCCATTCAGACAGAGGAATGCTGGCGTAAACATTGATTCCCCGCTCTTCAAGCTGTTCAGGGGAATCGATCCCATTACGCAAGAACACACGTAGCAGAACGATCCCGATAGAAATAAACGCCCCCAGGATTAGCCCCACCAGAACAACCAGAACTTTTTTAGGTTTGACGGCCTTGGGTTCCGTTACCGCCGGATCAATTATACGTACGTTACCAATTGCGCTGGATTTCGCGATGCTCAGTTCCTGCTGCCGGTTAAGTAACTGCATATAGATAGCGCGGTTAGATTCCGCGTCACGGCTCAGTCTGGCCACTTCCTGCTGCGTACCCGGCATAGCTGAAACGCTCTTATTCAGCCGGTCCCTTTCTTTAAGCAGCGTTTGGCGCTTTTCCAGCAACGCTTTGTAGGTCGGATGGTCTTTTGTATACAGCTGAGAAATCTCTGCCTCACGGAAAGTCAGCTCGTTCAGCTGACTTTCAACGTTCACGATTTGATCCAGTACAGATTTAGCTTCAAGCGAAAGATCGACAGAGTCTTTTTGCCGGCGGTAAGCATTCAATGCATCTTCTGATGTATTCAGGTCTGCGCGCACCTGCGGAAGCTGCTGGTTGAGGAAATCCAGACTTTTGGCATCCTGAGCTGCTTGCCGTGCGATATTTTGGTCCAGATAATTCTGGCTGATGCTATTCAAAATAGCCGCCGTAAGATCTCCGTTATCGCCGTTCAGTGTCAGTGTCAGGATCCCAGTATCTTTACCTTGGTCGGCGACATTGAATGCATCCAGTAAATTATTGATAGCATTCAGCTTCGTCAGATAATTAACATTAAACCGCGTTCCCGGCTGCGCCTGAATATCATTGATCATCAGCGAGATGCCTTTCTCATTAAGCAACTCACCGACCACACCTTTCAGCTCGAAGTCATCCCCTTCGACCAGATAGTGATTTTTATCTACCACCTTAACCACTATTTTCGGCACATCGCTGCCATCCTGCGGCAGATATAAACGCGTGACTGTCAGATTGCCCGGCACTTCACCGGTCAGTCTTGCCCAGCCACGCCCGAAAATCGGGAAGTATTTCTGTTGCACGACGGCCTGTAAATTCAGGTCTTCGACCGTTTTGCCCAAAATCATCCTTGACTGTAAAAGTGCTATTTCTGGGGCAGACTGCGGTTGTGCATCCGGCAAGACCTGGCTAAGGCTTTCTAAAATGGCATTGCCTTGTTTTTGTTCTACCTGAATTAATGCATCAGCCTGATAAATCGGCGTCGCAAATAGCGCATAGACCACGGCGAGCACGGTAAACAAAGCGGTTAAGCTGATGATGAGTTTGCGGTGGTCGATAAGCTCACCGATTAAGCGACCTAAATCTATTTCATCTGAATCTGGCGAAGAGGGGGTTTTAGAAATTACTGGTGACATGCGATGGTTTCCCTGATGGTTTATCCGTTCAGTTTCAGTAACCAGGACTGGCAGGCCTGATCAATTAACCGGTAAACAGATTCAAAGGCTTCCTGACTTTTGCGGTAGGGATCGGGAATTTCTCTGCTTCCGACCCAATGACCTAACAACATGATTTTGCCGCGCGCCTCAGGTGAGACACGGCTTATCTGCTCCTGATGAGATTTTTCCATCACCAGAATGAGGTCATATTGACGCCCTAGCGCAGAGGTAAATTGCGTAGCCCGGTGGCCATCAAGCTCCAGATTGTGCTTTTTAGCCACGGCAGCGGCAGACGGGTCAGCGGCGTTATCCACCAATGCCGACACACCCGCCGAATCAATTTTCCTGTCAGGTAATATCTGCCTTAATAATCTCTCCGCAATCGGAGAACGGCAGATATTGCCCGTGCAGACGATCAAAATAGAATCAAACATTACGGATTCCACTGCCGTACAAACCGGCCAGCCTCAATCAAGTCGTGTACACCCGTAATCGTCGGCACGATCTGCGAAATAACACGGTTCCAGCGTGCAATCGGTGCGGTCGTCACGTAGACAATGTCGTAGGGCTGCAACTGGAATTCCGTGCTCATCACCATCGATGAGGCATCTTTGGCATTCAGCTGGTAAATGTTGGCGATTTTCCCCTGGTTGCTGCCTTTCAGAGAACGGATAACGAAGATCCCGGAGGCGTCCGCCATGCTTTGCGAAATGCCCTCGGAATTCCCCAAAGCCTCGGCCAGCGTCATACCGCTGCGGTCCATTTTGAGCGTGCTTTGTTTCCCGACTTCTCCCATCACAAACACTTTCAGGTCGTCGTTGCGCGGCACAAAAAGAATATCGCCCGGATACAGCAACCGGTTCTGCGTCAGGTCACCCTTCTGCATCAGCGCGTGTAATGAAATGGAGGTGTCCTGCCCGTTGTGGTTCAGCACCACGTTTCGCCAGTCGGCGTCCGGCGCTAAGCCGCCCGCGGCATTTATCGCATCAATAATGGTGAGAGGAATATTGGTAATCGGCTGCTGGCCGGATTTGATCACTTCGCCGGTTGTATACACTTTCTGGGAACGGAAAGCGGCGATGCTGACATCAACCTGCGGGCTCTCAATATAGGTCGCCAGCTTACTGCTGATGTCCTGCCGCACCTGGCTGACCGTCTTGCCGGTGACCTTTAATTTGCCAATATACGGATAGAAAATCGTGCCATCGGAATTGACCCAGTTACCCGTGTCACTCGCGCTGCGGTATTGCCCCGCAGGTGTCGTCAGCTCAGGGTGATCCCAGACGGTAACCATTAATACGTCGCCGACGCCGATATGGTATTCATAATTTTTTAACTGCTGGTCTAGCTGCGGATTAGGCCGCGCCATGACCGATGCAGGCCGTAAATTGTCTACCAGTGTTGGTGTCAGAGGATAAATATTGACGAGTTTATCAATATTGTAATTATTGTCCGGCTGTTCAACGACGTTCTTTCCCACTGTGTTCAAATGCTGTCCCGGAATCACAGTACAACCGCTTAGCAAGCCGAACGTAGATATCATTATCGAAATATTAAAAAAGCTATTTTTCATTATCTCACATCATCTGTAGTTCAGGTTTAATATCTGCCTCTCAACGAGACTTCCTATTCCAATCGGGCAATGTCGATTGCTCATTACTGTGCGTAGATATTAAAAAAATATAAAAACACTTTCATATCAATGCGTTTACGCGCTGGTAAATAGCGCGTATTCAATGCGTTGAACAAAAAGTTAAATTTAAAGTTTATTCTGTGAGGTCTGTCTGATGAATTTATAAAACCACCATTAACATAAAAACAAACCAGCGGCATTACCGCCGGTTATTATAAAAATTAATAAGCACCTTCTTTACGAAGAACAACACCTACGGTTTTGAACAAAATGGCAATGTCATTCCACATAGACCAGTTTTTTACATACCACGCATCAAGATAAACGCGGGTGGAATAATCCACTTCACTGCGGCCACTCACCTGCCAGAGCCCCGTCATCCCCGGTTTACTCAGCAGGTAATATTCCACTTCATCGTAATAACGTCCCAGCTCAGCGGTAATAATCGGCCGCGGCCCGACCAGACTCATTTCTCCTTTCAACACGTTAAATAACTGCGGTAATTCATCCAGGCTGGTGCGGCGCAGGAACTGTCCGATAGAAGTAATGCGCGGATCATTTCTAAGCTTGAATGTCAGGTCCCACTCCTCACGCGCCTGCGGATCGGTTTCTAATAACGTTTCCAGCACTTCTTTAGAGTTGATGACCATCGAACGGAACTTCAGGCATTTAAACGGTTTGCCGGATTGTCCGATCCGCTCGTGCCCGTAAATCGCCGGGCCGCCGTCTTTTCTTACCTTACGGCTGATGTAAATCAGCAGCGGCGACAGCAAGGCGATGATGGCCAGAGAGGCGGCGATATCGAATGCGCGCTTAGTCACCCGCGAAGACCATTTGGCCAGGTTCTGATGTACCCGGAATATCATCACTTCATGGCTAAAGATAAATGACATATCGGTGTTATCCAGCGGCATGCCGCGCAGCGTCGGGATGACGGACACAGAACGGAAGCCGTTAATCATGAAAACCCGCAGCCAGGCGTTACGTATACCACTCTGGTGCGACTCGACGGCCACAATGAATTGGGTTTTCTTATCGACGTTCGCCCGCACCCATTTCTCATCCGACGGCATAATCGCAACGTTGTCGATTTTATCGCCGGGCTTGTCCTGAGGTTCACTCGAGATAAATCGTGTGACTCGCAGACCGAGATTTTTGTCGGCTTTAATCGCATTATAGGCTTCTCTCGCATTTGCACCGCTGCCGATAATAATGGCGTCGCGCTGCCAGCAGCCCAGATTATTGAGCGTGCGTTTGGTGAGCATTCTCGCCACGGGCACCAGAACCAGCACCAACATCCAGGTCAGCACAAAGAGATAACGTGAAAAATACCATTTGGCGAAGGCAATCACGGCAATTTCAATTAAGGCGAAAATCAGTAAAGTGCGAAGGATTTCTTTAAGTTCAAACCAGAATGTTTTGCGGTAGTAATAATGTCGCAACCGCAGGTGAAACCACCCGACACAACAAATTGCCAGCAAGGTGTGCAGCGCAATCCATCCCGACGTCTGGGCATCAGGAATACGCAGTTCAAAATGCGTCATCACATGGCTGAGGATCCATTTAGCCAGATACAGAGAGAGGGTAAAGCTGAGGAAGTCGGATATGGCGAGTAATAAACTCGACCAAAGGTTTCTGGTGAGATATGTCATATACCCCTCACAACGCTGTGTGATAAAAATGATTCTCCGCGTCCGGGAAATTCATTTTCATGATGATAAATGAAATGCTGCAAGTCAGCTTATCAGCATCCGTCTTTCTAATTTTTGGAGGATTTTAAATTTTAGCGTGAGGTGTTCAGCCAGTGAAATAAATACAAAGCCCCGTCACTCCCAATGAATAACAGGTCAGCATTCCCTGTTATTTTTAGCTATGCTACCGCCCCTGGTTTACGGCCACCAATTTGCCAAAATATTTTTCCAATAGTTTTCCGCGCAGGGAAGCCTCGCCATTAAATATCAGGCGAAACTTCCTCAGCGTTTACAAAGGTCATCAATGCTTTAAAACTTTATGGCGATAAGACTCAGCTATTCGAAAAAAATGACTGAATCAGTTCCTCCTGATTATAGGAGGACCACAATATTCCCTGCATGCCATGAATATTGCTGCCCGTTAGATATTCTACATGTTGTGCATTTTCGACACCTTTAACAATAACGCCCTGACAGTAAGGCGTGAGGTGTTCAATCGTTTTTCTAAAGGACTGGGTTCCCTGGTGTTGCCAAAAAAAACTTTCGTCGATCTTTATATATTCAAACGATTCGTTCATAACCAGTGAAAGGCTGGTGTTCCCGGCCCCAAAGTTGTCTAACCATAAAGTACAGAATGCTGATAATGACCGGATTACCTTACGCGGAGCTTCCTGCGTAAACTCCGGGAAATTCTGATCCACTTCCAGCCTGATAAAGCGGTGTTGCTCTAACACGTTCCGCAGTGCTGTGTTGCTCACGATATGACAGGCGATGTCATAATCGATATTTACGGATAATAGAAAATCATTATCGGTAAATATGTTGGCATTGACGCAGGCAAGAGTGACCTGGTTGAAAAATACTTTTATCTTATCTTCGGGAGATAACTTATATTCATAACCATCTGAATCTGATTGACTTTCTACTTTGTACGATCTTCTTACTAATTCGAAACCCAGTAAGCCACCGGATGCTGTGACGATAGGTTCAAAAATATGTCCCGGATAACCACGTGTGACCGATTGCATACCGTCCCCTGAAATAAACAGCAATAGCCGAATAAAACTGATTCAAAGTAGAAATTATCTTTAATGCTCTTTATTTTTATCGGTTAACTCAACTTCCTACAGCATGTCGGTGTAAAAAGAACAATGCCGAACTGCTGCTGGCATCCACACCTATTTTTCTTAATGAATTGCATTTGTGCACGCTGATAGTTTTCACACTCAGTTTCAGTATATTTGAGATGCTGGTGACAGAAAGGCCGGACATCATCATCACCAAAACCTTCTCTTCCATTCGCGTGATATTATAATTAAACGCCTCCTTGTTTATCGGGGTACCGCGCAGCTGGATAAACTGTTCCACGGCATTCTCCACATCGGATAAATCTTTTTTCTTCTTCAGAAATTTAAATTCTTTTTTCAGAAGAAGTTCAAGCATCAGGACATCCACCGCCGAAGACACAATGAGTATCCGTTCCGGGTCCAAAACATTCAGATTCTCTCTCAAAAACTCGTAGCATTTGTGGAAACCGCCCGCTGACGGGTCAATGATCAGATAATCCTTTGTATACAATTGCACCTGTTCGCTTTGGTCAAAGGAAATGACACCGTTCACGTAAGGCACCTTCTTGGAGATTATTTCTTTCAACGCCAGTTTCGTAAACTGGCACTCACTCCAGATAATTACCCGAGGCATTGGGCCGCCTAATTTTGTGGTTTTAAAAACGCTAAAACTCTACTCCGGGAGAACGGGGGAGAATAAAGCACTTTCAGAACGATATAAAGAAAACGAAGTTTACCTGCGTTTTAATTCATATTTTTCCTTTCCAGTGACTGTATGTAGAGTAATACGCAGCGGAAACTCTTCAAATCGTTTTTCTCGCTCATAATCACGAGCAACAATAGGTTTGACCGATCGATTTACACATTCTTATCGTTATTAACCTACCTCTTTCCTAGGCGAATTCTTACTTATCTTCCTAATGATTCACAGAAATGTGAGCTATACGACGCTTTTGACTGATATGACTGCAAAAATCTAAGAACTATCTTATTAGGAACTAATCGCATTCTCACGAATTTGTTTACACCCGATTTAGTCTAAATATTTACACTACAACAGAGCATTATTCTTTTTTAGTGCAAATTTTGGTTTTAATTTTCACCAAAATTAAACATCCATATTTCAAAATTGGGTTATTTTCTGAAAAACTCTGTTAAAAAACTAAACTATTGGAATTTTGTACATGCTTATGGCACAAAAATAACTTTTTTCTAATTCAGATAATTACCTAGGAGTTATCTTAAAGAGACCACTAAATATACTTAGTGCTTTATTTTCAAGCCGCTTTAGGAATTTTATTACTCAACTATAATTTTCCTAATCAAGAAGAGTCTTAAGCGCAATAGCATTAATTGCTAAATAAGGGTGAAGATTCTGGCAGATAGCCGCAGTAATGCGCCTGTAAAACCCTGCAAGCAAAATGAACAGCAATAACGTACTGACGGCAGGCATAAAAATCTATGGTCACCCCCATTTTTGCAACACCGATTTTGATTTATGATGGGCTTGCTTAAATCTATACGGCGTCTGATGGGTAACTCTACGTTGCCCGCGCCACGATGAAGTCCGCACCTGCTGAACCTTAAAAAACCGACGGCTTCAAAGAGCCATTTTTTATGTCAGGTTCATCCGCAGGTCGCTGTGCCGTTCATGTCATCAATAATCAGTCTTCGCAAAACCAGATGGTAACCCGGTAATACCTCAGAGCTAACAGCCGCTAACTGTTAGCTCTTTTTATTGGCTTGACCCGTCCTAAATAGCGTTGACACATTTAACTCGTATATTGAGGAAAATGTGATGAACCAATATGTTAAACGTACCCAACGCGATTACTCTCTATCCTTTAAATTGGCCGTAGTCGAACAGGTCGAAAAAGGCGAAATGACTTACCGCGAGGCGCAAGACCGGTATGGTATTCAAGGCAGCCACACCGTCATGAAATGGTTGCGAAAATACGGTCAACTTGACTGGTACCCTCCTTCTCCTGCAAGAACGTGCGGAGCCAACATGCCAAAATTACCTCTTACTCCCGAGCAGAGAATTAAAGAACTCGAACAGCAACTTGCTGAATCTGAAGTTAAAGCGCAGTTTTTCGAAGCCGTCGTGAAGGTCATGAACACGGAGTTCGGAGCCACGCTAACAAAAAAGCAGCTGGCCACCTTATCGCGCAAGCACAAACGCCGGGACTCACAGTAACGCGTGCTTGCCAGTTCATAGGGATTAGCCGACAGGCGTGGTATCAGTCTTTACAACGTGAGCGCGGAAGAGAAAGACAGGCGCGACAAGTCGTTGAACACGTCATGGACATTCGGCGGCACCAGCCCCGGTTGGGCACGCGCAAATTGCATTACTTGTTGCGGCAGCAGCCAGAACCGGCGTTACACGTTGGTCGGGATCGTCTGTTCCAGATACTGCGTTGCTCGCGGTTACTGGTCATGCCAAAACGGGCGTATCACAAAACGACGAATAGCCATCATCGCTTTTATCGTCACCCTAATTTGTTGAAGTCAGGAGAAAAGCAGGTTATTGCCTGCCGTCCGGAGCAGGTATGGGTAGCGGATATTACGTACCTTCCCCTACGTAACGGAACGGCGTACGTCAGCCTGGTCACCGACGCCTGGTCGAGGAAAATCGTGGGGTATCATGTACATGAAAGTCTGCATACCCATCATGTGGCGAATGCGCTGAAAATGGCGCTGGCGAGCAGACGCAGCACATGTCCGCTGGTGCATCACTCGGATCGTGGTATCCAGTACTGTTCAAAGGAATATCAGGCGCTACATGAGCGACATGGCGTGATCTGCTCAATGACGGACGGATATGACTGTTATCAGAACGCGCTGGCGGAGCGGGTAAATGGGATATTGAAAATGGAATATCTGCTTGTTAAACCGGCAGATATCATGCAGGCAAGAAAGATGGTCAGGGAGTCGGTGGAAATCTACAACACGCAGCGGCCCCATCAGTCGTTAAAATACAAAACGCCCGATGAAGTTCATCGGGCGTTTTGAGGCTGAAAAGTGTCAACCTATATCAGGACTGGTCAGCTAAAGGCGGTACGATGTGCCGTCACCGCCCAGGCTATTCGGGCCAGTTTATTGGCTAATCCGCAGGCCACCACGTTTGAGTGATGCCGCGTCTGCTGTACCTTCACCCACTCAGCCAGTCGCCCCGGATTATGCTCGAGCCGCTGCATAAAAACCCGTGCGCACTGGACTAAAAGCCGTCGCAGATTTTTATCCCCTCGCTTACTTATCCCCATCAGCGTCGTTTTTCCTCCCGTGCTGTACTGTCGCGGGACCAGCCCCGTCGAAGCGGCAAAGTCCCGACTGCTGGCGTAGTTTTTCCCATCGCACAGCTTCGTTGCCAGAAGGCTGGCCGTTATCATTCCGACGCCAGGGATGGTCAGCAAACGCTGTGCGGTATCATCTTCCGCCATGTGCGTTTTTAGCTCCTGTTCGAGCCCTTCAATCTGTTCGCTGAGATAGGAATAATGCTGATGAAGCCGGAGAAGCAGGCGGGTTAAATAAGGGGGAAATTGATGTTCTTCAAGCACCGCGGACAGACGCCGGATAACGGCAATGCCGCGCGGCATACTTATCCCGAACTCCAGCAGGAAAGCGTGCATTTGGTTAGTGGTTTTGACGCGCTCCCTGACAAGTGCATCACGAACGCGATGCAGTGCAGACATCGCCTGCTGGTCTTCCGTTCGTGGCGTAACGAAGCGCATAGAGGGCCGCGATGCCGCTTCACAGATAGCTTCTGCATCAATAAAATCATTCTTGTTACTTTTTACAAAAGGCCGAACAAACTGCGGTGAAATGAGCCTAACCTGATGGCCGAGCTGGCTGATGTGTCGGGCCATAAAGTGCGCGCCGGCGCAGGACTCCATCACAACGGTGGCGGCAGAACATGTGGAAAGAAAGGCGGTTAACTGGGTGCGAGAAAACTTCTTACGTAGCAATGCATGGCCGCTTTTATCCTGAGCGTGGACATGGAACGAATGCTTGCCGAGGTCGATACCGATGAGCGTAACGTTTTGCATGATGATCCCCTTCAGAAAGAAAAACACCCTGTCAGCGTACCGCTCACAGGGTGGGGGTGACCATCTCATTAAACCCGCCTCGTGGCGGGTTGTTTGCGGGCTAATTAATCGATTTAACAATGCTGAAGCACGGCAGGAAATTGAATTTATAACCTTCACGCGGCCAGTTTCCGATGACGCTGGCTCCCTGTTCCGTGGCGGCGTGATAAAAAACCTTATTGCTCACAGGCCAGCAGTGCCTTTCCGGCTCCGCCATAGCGGCTCCTTTCGATCTGCACTCCGACGATTTCAAAAACGGCCAGCCGCTTCCTGTTTCGATTGTCGGAGACGAGCAGAATATTCGGCCTAAAAAATGAAGCCAGGAGCCACTTAGACAGGGTGGCATTTAGGGTTGAACTGGCATATTTCGTTCTCTGGCGAAACATGAGTATGTTAATGAAAATATGCTCATCCTTCTGACAAATAAGGGGGTAGGTATGAGCACACAACGGGTCGATTTACTTTCTCTGTACTTTGGAAATCCAGTAGCAATTTTATCCAGTCAGAATGATGACGGAACAACAAACCTAAGCCCGATATCTTCATGGTGGATACTCGATCAGAGCATCGTCTTCGGCCTTGGAACGTCAGGAAAGTGCTATGAAAATTTGATAAAACGCCCTGAAGTTGTTCTGAATATTCCTGACAGTTCTTTGTGGGAAAATGTTGAGTTCTTAGCAGCAACGACAGGAAAGGAGTCTCTACCCGATTCCAAGAAAAAAATGGGGTACTATTTTGAGAGTGATAAATTTTCATGCAGCGGCCTGACAGAAACAGAAAGTCATGACATTAAGCCGGGAAGAATAAAGGAATGCCCTGTTCAAATAGAAACCAGGGTCGTCAACGCGATGTTTCTGGGTAGCCACAGGAATGAGATGATATCAATGGAAGCGAAAGTGTTAAATGTTCATGTATCAGAAGAAATGCTGAAACTGGAAACGGGCAATGTCAGGTTTAATGTCGGGAAATGGAAGCCTCTGTATTACGTTTTCCGTCATTATTTTTCCCTGGGCGAAGCGCTCGGGAAAAACTTCAGATGCAGTGAGTAGAAAGCTTTCACTTCATAAGCCTTAACCTGACACAAAAATCCGGCTTGCGAAAAAAACATCCTGAACGGCTACCTTCGCCGTTCAGGATATGGGTTTCTCTCTAACTCTTACGCCAGCCGCGCGTCAGCACTTTCTCTATCTCGACAATCACGAACAGCGCGACGCCGATCAGCAGGCCGATGATCCAGTAGATAAACGGCAGCGGGCGCGTACCGAACAGTGTGTTCATCAGCGGCACATAAATAATGATTGCCTGAAGCGCGAACAGTACAACGGTGACAATCCAGATCCCTTTATTTTCCAGCAGCCCGCGGCTGAGGGAGAAGTTATCCGAATCGCGACAGTTGATCATGTAAACCCACTGCGCGGTCACCAGCGTCTGCAATAGCACGGTACGGATGAATTCCGGTTCATATCCACGCGGTTGCAGCCAGGCTTCCAGCATGAAGGCGCTGACGGAAATCAGCAAACCGACGAACGCCACGCGCCAGATGGCATATTTGTCCATCACGTGTGCGCTGACGTTACGCGGCGGACGGCGCATCACGCGGCTTTCCGCCTCTTCAAACGCCAGACCAAATGACAGCGTGGCCGAGGTTGCCATGTTCATCCAGAGAATTTGTACCGGCGTTAACGGCAGAAAATTCCCCATCAGAATGGCGATAATAATCAGCAACCCTTGCGCCAGGTTGGTCGGCATAATAAAGAGAATGGTTTTTTTCAGGTTGTCATAAACCCGGCGCCCTTCCCTGACCGCGTTGGCGATGGTGGCAAAGTTGTCATCCACCAGGATCATATCCGCCGATTCCTTGGTCACTTCCGTCCCTTTGATCCCCATCGCGATACCGACGTTCGCCTGTTTCAGCGCTGGCGCATCGTTCACGCCGTCGCCGGTCATCCCGACAATTTCACCGGTTTCCTGCAACGCTTTTACCAGCCGCAGTTTATGTTCCGGGCTGGTGCGGGCGAAGATATCAAACAGCGTCGCGGCAACCCGCAGCTGATCGTCATTCATATGCTCCAGTTCATACCCGGTGATCGAGTTTTCGCTGTTGCCGATCCCGAGCATTTTACCGATTGCCATCGCGGTTTCCTGATGGTCACCGGTGATCATCTTGACGCGGATCCCCGCCTGCTGACATTCACCGATCGCCACAATCGCTTCCGGACGCGGCGGATCCATCATGCCTGCAATGCCAATCAGTACCATGCCGTGGCTGAGTTCCGGGTGATCGAGCGCCGTCACCGGCTGATCCACCGGCTTCCAGGCCGCCGCCACCATACGCAAACCTTCGCTGGCGTATCGGGTAATCGCCGATTCCCAATAGGCGTGATCTAACGGAACGGCACCGTCCGGCGTCTGCTGATACTGGCAAAGTTTCAGCAAAACATCCGGTGCGCCGGTGAGCATAATCTGAGCCTCACCGTTTTTATCGCCCGCCACCGCCATGTATTTGTAGAGCGAATCGAATGGAATTTTGCTGCTCAGGTTAAACGGCAATTCCGGCAAATGCGCCTTCGCGGCCAGCACTTTCAGCGCGCCTTCCGTCGGCCCGCCGGTAATGCCCCAGTGGCCCTGCGCGTCCTGTTTTAACGTGCTGTCATTACAGATATCGACCGTGCGCAGGAATTGCGTCAGCAACGGCGAGGAATCTGGCGGCACCTGCGCCGCCGAACCGGCAAGAGAAAAACTGCCCATCGGTTCGTAGCTGTTGCCTTCGACGGTCCAGACGTTATCGGCCAGAATCACCGCTTTCACGGTCATTTCATTCATGGTCAGCGTGCCGGTTTTATCCGAACAAATCACTGACATTGCGCCGAGGGTTTCGACCGTCGGCAGCTTACGGATAATGGCTTTGGAACGCGCCATCGCCTGCACGCCGAGCGACAAGATGATCGAGATAATCGCCGGCAGCCCTTCCGGAACGGCGGCTACGGCCAGGCTGATGACCGAAAGCAGCAGCTCGCCAAACGGAATATCGCGCAGCAGGAAACCGAAGATCAGCAGCGCCACCATCATGAACAGAATGATGATAAAAATGGATTTACCCAGTTTATCTATCTGCACCAGCAGCGGCGTTTTGTTGTCTTCAATCGAGGAAAGCATTTCATTGATGTGGCCGAGTTCCGTCTGGCCACCGGTGGCAAACACCACGCCGCTGGCAGTCCCGGAGCTGACGGTCGTTCCCGAGAACGCAAGGTTTTTGCGGTCGCCGATGGATTTCTCGCCTTCCAGCGAATCGGTTTTTTTCGAGACGACGGTGGATTCGCCGGTCAGAATCGCTTCTTCAACACGCAGGTTGTGCACGTCAATCAGGCGTAAATCGGCAGGAATTTTGTCGCCGGGGCGTAACAGAACAATATCTCCCGGCACAATTTCGTCGGTTCCCACGGTAACCTGTTGTCCACCGCGTAATACCAGCGCCTCACTGGAGAGCATATTCTGGATGCTCTTCAATGATTTTTCAGCGTTATTTTCCTGGATGAAGCCGATAAGCGCATTGATAACTGCCACCGCTAATATCACCAGCGTGTCGACCCAGTGCCCCATTATTGCGGTGACCACACCCGCGGCCAGTAATATATAAATCAGGATGTCTTTAAAGTGAGAGATAAACTTAATAAATAAAGACTTACCTTCTTTTTGCGGCAGAACATTCGGGCCGTAATGTTGCAGTTTGTTTTTGGCTTCTTCGGGTGTCAGCCCGGCTGGCCCGGATTGAAGCCCGGCCAGGCTCTCTTCTACGGTGTGCTGATACCACAATTTTTCCGATGTTTTATTACCGGAAGCTGGTGCTGGATTATTCATGATGCCTGACTCCTTGACCCCTGAAATGGTTCATGAATGAAGCGGATAATGAATTAATTGTCGTGTTGATTCTGGCAAGATACCTAAAGCTGTATAAACTATAATATACCGTGTTAAATAGTGTTAACGGGTTGCCTGAAAAAACAAATTATTAAAGAAAAACAATAAGTCACCGCACAGTTCCAATGGGAATACGTCGAAGGCAGAATATACCGAATCCTGTTTATCAAAAGCCCTTATATATTCTGCCGGGATTTATTAATTTCGCGTGTAGTTGCATGAGGGGAAGTATTTTGAAGATCCGTTTTTCTCTCGTTCTGGCCCTCGCTTTAGCGTTAAGCGCCTGCGACCAGAAAACGGCGGACGCGCCCGCGCCGCCGCGTCAGGTAAAAATTGCCACCGCCGAAGCGGCCAGCCCGCTAAGTACCCGCGTTTTTCCGGCACGTATTCTCGCAGGCGATAACACCGACATTGCCTTTAAGCGCGCCGGTCAGTTGCAGACGCTTGATGTGCGCGAAGGTGAAGCCGTGAAACAGGGGCAAGTTCTCGCCCGTCTCACCAACAACGACGCCCGCCAGCGGCTCAACGATCGCCGCAGTGCCGCGACACTCGCTCAGCGCCAGTTCGAGCGTTATCAGACCCTCGCCCGTCGCCATGTCGTTTCTCAGGCTGAACTTGAAGTGCATAAAGCCAGCCGGGATTCTGCGGCAGCGGCGCTGAAAATTGCGCAGGAAGAACTCAATGATCTCAATCTGGTAGCGCCTTTCAGCGGCGTCATTGCCCGGCTGAATGTGCGTAATCATCAGGTGATTGCCGCCGGTCAGCCGGTGGCGACGCTCAGCCGTTCCGATGTGCTGGACGTTATTTTCAGCGTGCCGGAAAACCTCTTCACCAGCCTTGATATGCGTAACGCCGATTACCGCCCGCGGGTACGCATCAACCAGCTTCCCGACCGCGAATTCACCGCGACTTATAAAGAACACACCGCCAGCAGCGAAGCCAACACGCTGACCTGGCAGGTGACGCTGACCATGCCGCGTCCGGAAAACTTCCCGGCGGTAGCCGGGCTGAGCGGCACCGTTACGGTGAACCCGGCCAATCTCGCCACGGCCACGCCGGACTCCACGCTGGTGATCCCGGTTGAAGCCGTGTTTAATCCGGACAACACGCAGCGCAACGACCCGCACGTCTGGGTGATCGCCGGAGAAGGCGACACTCTGCACGTTGAAGATCGCAAAGTCACCGTCGGCAAACTCACCTCGCAGGGCATTGAAATTACAGCCGGTTTGAAACAGGGCGACCGCGTTGTCGCCGCCGGTGTCGGTGAATTACATGCGCAGCAACCGGTTCGCATCTGGACACGGGAACGGGGCCTGTAATATGGGGATCAACGAGAGTTTTATCAGTAACCCGACGCGCGTCTGGCTGGTGATCCTGCTGCTCGGCGTGGGCGGGTTAATTGCATTGTTCAACATCGGGCGGCTGGAAGATCCGGCGTTTACCATCAAAACGGCGGTGGTTTCCGTCCAGTATCCGGGCGCATCCTCGCAACAGGTAGAAGAAGAAGTCACGCTGCCGCTGGAAAACGCGCTTCAGCGCCTGCCTTACGTCGATAACATCACGTCAATTTCTGCCGTCGGTTTATCGCAAATCACCGTGAATATCGATGCCCGCTATCACTCTTCCGAACTGCCGCAAATCTGGGATGAACTGCGCCGCCGGGTGAATGACGCGACGCTGCAATTCCCGCCCGGCGTCAGTCCGCCGTTCGTTAACGATGATTTCGGTGACGTGTACGGATACTTTTTCTCGGTTTACGGTGACAGTTTTACCAACCCCGAACTGCGCGCGTACGCCGAGCAGCTTCGCAGGCAACTGGTTCTGGTGCCCGGTGTGGGCAAAGTCGCGATTGGCGGCGTCATTCCCGAGCAGGTTTACATCGAGATTTCGCGGGCGAAAATGGCGGCTTACGGCGTCACGCTGGCGCGTCTGGCGGATGTGCTGAACCGGCAAAATATGGTTTCCGACGCGGGCAGTATGACGGTCGGCAGTGAATCCATCCGTCTGCATCCGACCGGCGGTTTTCAGAATATCGATGAACTCAATAATGTCCTCATCAGCCCGGCCGGTTCCACGCACAGCATTTATCTGCGCGACATCGCCACGGTTTCGCAGGGCGTGACGGATCATCCCGGCAATATTTACCACGCCAATGGCCGCAACGCGCTGACCATTGGTGTCTCCTATATTCCCGGCGTGAATGTCATGAATATCGGCCACGCCATCGAAGCCAGAATGAAGCAGCTCAGCGCCGACAAACCGGCCGGGATCGAGCTGAAAGTCTTCTACGATCAGGCTGCCGAAGTGAAGAAATCTGTTGACGGTTTCATCATTAACTTCCTGATGGCGCTGGCGATTGTGGTCGGCGTCTTGCTCATATTCATGGGATTACGCAGCGGAATTATCATCGCCGTGTCGCTGGCGCTGAACGTGCTCGGCACGTTGCTGATCATGTATTTATTTGGCATCGAGCTTCAGCGCATTTCGCTCGGCGCGCTGATTATCGCGCTGAGTATGCTGGTGGATAACGCGATTGTGGTGGTGGAAGGCGTGCTGATTTCCCGACAGCAGGGCAATCCGCTGATGAGTGCAATTTCGCACATTATTAAACGCTCCGCCCTGCCGCTGCTGGGCGCGACGGTCATCGCCATTCTGGCGTTTGCGCCTATCGGGCTGTCTCAGGATTCGACCGGAGAATACTGTAAATCGCTGTTCCAGGTATTACTGATTTCGCTGATGCTCAGTTGGGTGACGGCGCTGACGCTCACGCCGGTGCTGGTCAAATGGGCGTTTGCCAATATGCCGGTGCCGGAGAAAAAACCGGATGAACAGGCTGACCCGTACGGCGGCTGGATTTTCCGCGTTTACCGGCGTTTGCTGTCGGCGCTGCTGGTACGCCAGACGGTCACGCTGGTCACGCTGGCGGCGCTGCTCGCGGCGTCCGTCTGGGGATTCGGCTTTGTACGGCAGAACTTTTTCCCGTCTTCCAACACGCCGATTTTCTTCGTCGATCTCTGGCTGCCTTACGGCACCGATATCAATTACACCGCCCGCGTCGCCCGCGAAATAGAACAGAACATCAGTAAACAGGAGGGCGTGGAAAACACCGTGACCACCGTCGGTCAGGGCGGCATGCGCTTCATTCTGACCTATAACGGCCAGCGCCAGTATTCCAACTACGCGCAGATTATGGTGCGGATGGACGACCAGCGGAAAATCGCCGGACTGGTTCGCCACACCGAGCAGGATATCCAGAAAAATTACCCCGAGGTGAATGCGCGGCTCAAACGCATCATGTTCGGACCGTCCGGCGACAGCGCCATTGAAGTGCGCATTAAAGGCTCCGACCCGGATACGCTGCGCAGCATCGCCAGCCGGGTGGATAAAATCATCCTTGATGACGGCGCGGCCGACGGCGTACGCAACGACTGGCAGGATCGCAGCAAAATGGTCAGACCGGTATTTTCCCCGTATCTGGGCCGTGAACTGGGCGTGGATAAAGGTGAAGTCGACAGCGCCTTACAGATGAATTTCAGCGGCAGCACGGTCGGGATTTACCGCGATGGCTCCACGCTCATGCCCATCGTGTTACGCCCGCCTGCCGCGGAAAGGCTGGATGTCGATCACATGGCGAATATCATGGTCTGGAGCCAGACGCGCCAGCAGTTTATTCCGCTGAGCAACGTGGTCAGTGATTTCAAAGTGGAATGGGAAGATCCGCTGATCATGCGTCGCGACCGTATCCGCATGCTCACCGTGCAAACCGACCCCGATGCGGCCACCGGCGAAACGTCCGGCGATATGCTCGCGCGGATAAAACCGCAGGTTGAGGCGCTGACCTTGCCGCACGGTTACAGCATTGAATGGGGTGGCGACGCGGAGAATTCCGCCGAGGCGCAGGAAGGCCTGTTTACCACGCTGCCGATTGGCTTCCTGATGATGTTTATCATCACGGTGCTGATGTTCAGTTCGGTGAAAAATGCGATTGCCATCTGGCTGACAGTACCGCTGGCGCTGATTGGCGTGACGTTTGGTTTCCTGCTGACCGGCATTCCGTTCGGGTTTATGGCGCTGATTGGCCTGCTCAGCCTGAGCGGCATGCTGATCCGCAACGGTATCGTGCTGGTCGAAGAAATCGGCCAGCAGAAGAAAGAGAAAAACCAGACGGAAGCGATTATCTACGCAGCCACGTCACGCCTGCGCCCTATCCTGCTGACGGCGTTTACCACCGTGCTCGGGCTCGCGCCGTTGTTACTTGATGTATTTTTCCAGAGCATGGCGGTTGTTATCATGTTCGGTCTGGGGTTTGCGACCGTGCTGACGCTTCTGGTTCTGCCGGTGATTTACAACTGTTTCCATCGTGAAGGACAACGAATTCAACAATGAACACAACGGGACTGAACATTATTAAAACGCTCGGCTGCCTGACCGCCGTGACCTTTTTCACCGTCTATAACACGTACGATAATTACAATTATAACTACGATCAGATCCTGGCCTTTCTGACCTTTATTTCCACCATCGCCACGCCGCTGTTTTTTGTCGTGACCGGATATATGGACGCCGATTCCCAGCACACGCCGGAATGGCAGATGAAAAAGATACGCGGGATCCTGACGATATTTATCTTCTGGTTCTCGATTTATTATCTGTGGGGACCGTATCAGAAAGGCTATCTGATCCAGCCGTGGTTCATCTTTTCGCTGGTGATCATTTACACCTTTCATCCGGTGGTGGAATGGCTGGCGAAACGCCGGGTGATCCTGGCCTCACTGGTTCTGGCGCTGCTGATTTTCTCTTTCGCCTATGATCTGCTGGCGATCTATTTCACTGAAAGTAAAAGCTTCTCCGCGCCCGCGCAATTCCGCATCTGGACGTGGGTGCTTTATTATCTGACCGGCCAGCTGCTTTACGATCCGGTGGTTTCCTCACTTTACAGCCGCCCGCGCATCGCGAAATACGCCGCCATCGCGATCCCGTTTGTTTATACCTTTACGTGGTTTTATGAGAAGCACTTTTTCTTCTCGATATTCAACGTTGAACGCAACAGCTTTATTCTGACCGGCTCGCAGGTCTATATTCTGGTGATCTTAATCATCATTGCCGCAAACGGCGTAAAACCGGACGCCACGCGGCTACCGGTCAGCGAAATGGTCAGCTCGCTAGGTAAGACCATGACCGGCGTTTATATCTTGCATTACACCTTCTTCAATCTGCTTATCGAGTGGATCCCGATCAATTCCCTGACCGCCAAACTGCTGGTCATTCTGATGACATTCCTGCTTTCGGTGGTGTCGTCCATGCTGCTGCTCAAAAGCAATCTGACGAAAAAGCTGATTACGTTTTGATTTAGCTTTGCTCCGACACCAGCACGGCCATGGTGTCGGGCTCCAGCGCCCTGAAAATATGCTCAACGTCGGCCGGATATGAAATGTAGTCACCGGCGTTCAGCTCGACCGGTGAATCCACCAGCCCGACCAGCGCACGCCCCTGTGTGATGATGATATGTTCCACCGAACCCTGCGGATGCGGGCTGGAAACGCGGTCGCTGCCCGGCTGCGTGGTCAGCAAATAGACATCGCGCCGCGCGCCCGGCGGACAGGTTGCCAGAAGCACCGCTTTGTAATCCGCCAGCTCCGCCACCACCGACGGGCCTTCGCCGCGCCGGATCACCTGCATTTTATTCACTTCGGGCTCCATCAGCCGCGCGAAGGGAATATTCAGCGCCACGCACAGCGCCCACAGCGTTTCCAGACTTGGATTACCGTTACCGGCTTCGAGTTGTGAAAGCGTCGATTTAGCCACACCGGCGCGGCGGGCGACTTCTGCCAGAGACAAGCCCGCGCGCTGACGTTCACGCACCAGACCTTTGGAAATAACGCTGATAGGTTGAGACATTACGGCACTCCGATCAGTATAACGAACGATCGTTCGACTTGAAGAACGATCAAGAAGTGTTCATTATAATGAATACTCGTTCGTTATGGGATTGAATTATGCAAGCACGTTTCTTTTCACCGCTGGGAAAAGATGTGGTGAAAGCCATCTTTCTGGTCTGTCTCGCCGACGGCCTGGTGGGGATTTCTTACGGTTCACTGGCGGTCGCCGGAGGCTTCCCGCTGTGGGTGCCGCTGATGCTCTCGTTGCTGGTGCTCGCCGGCGCTTCGGAGTTTTTATTTATCGCGATTGTCGGCGGTGGCGGAAGCCCGTTCGCCGCAGCGGCTGCCGGTTTACTGGTGAATGCCCGCCATTTGCCGTTCGGTATCGCCGTGAAAGATCTGGTGGGCAGTAAATTGCTCAGCTGGCTCGGCTGCCACATCATGAACGATGAAAGCGTGGTATTCGGCATCTCCCAGCCCACCCATGAGAAACGCAAAAAAGCCTACTGGCTGTGCGGCGCGGGCATTGCGCTGTTCTGGCCGGTCAGCGTAATTGCCGGGGCGTACATCGGGCAGTTTATCCCTGATATCAAAGCCATCGGGCTGGATGCCGTGTTCCCGGCCATTTTGCTGGCGCTGATTTTCCCGGCACTGAGAAAGCGCCGAACGCTGATCCCGGCGGCGTCCGGCGCACTGATTTCTGTCGCTGCCGTGCCTTTTGTGCCCGCCGGAATGCCGGTGCTGTTTTCACTGCTGGGATTACTGGCCTGGAGAAACAAAAAATGACGCAACATACGTTATGGATTGCCGGGATCGTTGTTCTGGCGGCCGGAACTTTCGCGATGCGCATGGCCGGTTACCGGCTGGGCTCGCGCCTGAATTTTTCACCGGCAACACAGACGATGTTGTCAGATTCCGCCACGATTCTGTTACTGGCCGTTGCGGCCACGTCAGCGTTGTTTGAAGGCCATCACTTTGGCGGATTTGCGCGGGTAGCAGGCGTCGGCGTGGCGCTGTTTTTAGCGTGGCGAAAGGCACCGCTGATCGTCATTATTATCGCGGCGGCGGTCGTAACCGCGCTGATGCGCTGGGCAGGGATCGCCTGAACAGAAACAAAAATGGCTCCCGGAGGAGCCATCGTTATTCATAAATTTATTACGCCACGTCTTCGTACTGAGGAACCGGGTTGCGGAAGCTTTTGGTCACGCAGGCCAGATAGATGAAGCCGACTGCGCCCCAGATCAGCCCCAGCACCATAGAACCTTCTTCCAGATTCACCCACAACGCACCGACCGTCAGCGCGCCACACATTGGTAAAAGCAGATACTGGAAGTGGTCCAGCAAGGTTTTGTTGCGCTTCTCGCGGATCCAGAACTGCGAAATCACAGACAGGTTCACGAAGGTAAATGCCACCAGCGCACCGAAGTTAATCAGCGCCGTCGCCGTCACCAGATCGAAGTTAATCGCCATCAGGGCAATCGCGCCAACCAGTAACACGTTGAAAGACGGCGTACGCCATTTCGGATGAATGTAGCCGAAAAAGCGTTTCGGGAATACGCCGTCGCGGCCCATGACGTACATCAGGCGCGAAACGCCCGCGTGCGCCGCCATGCCTGAAGCCAGAACCGTGATGCTGGAGAAAATCAGCGCGCCAAACTGGAAGGCGCGCCCGGCAACCTGCAACATGATTTCAGGCTGCGAGGCATCCGGGTTTTTGAAGCTGGAGATGTCCGGGAAATACAGTTGCAGGAAATAGGTTGCGCCGATGAAGATGGCACCGCCAATTAACGCCGTCAGGAAAATCGCCCGCGGGATCACGCGCTCGGCGTCTTTCGTTTCTTCCGACAAATTGCTGATGCCGTCAAAGCCGGTGAAAGAGAAGCACAGAATGGTGGCGCCGGTAATCAGCGGCACAGTATGGGTATTTTCGCCCCAGAACGGTTTCGAACTGGCCAGCGTACCGTAACCGGTGCCGTGGTTAACGCCGTAAATCACCATGCCGGTAATCACAACAATCAGCACGATCTGCAAGACGACGACCAGGGTATTAATATTGGCGACGGTTTTGATGCTGCGTAAATTCGACAGCGTCATAAAGCCGACCAGCACGATGACAAATATCCACGACGGCACGGAAGGCACCAGCGCTTCGAAATAGATTTTTGCCAGCAGAATATTAATCATCGGCGCGAAAAGGTAATCGAGCAGCGACGACCAGCCCACCATAAAGCCGACAACCGGATGAATCGCTTTTTGCGCGTATGTATAAGCGGAGCCCGCAGAAGGATAGCGGCGCACCAGTTTGCCGTAGCTCAGCGCCGTAAATAAAACAGCGATCAGCGCGAAGGCATAGGCCGTCGGCACATGGCCGTCGGTCAGGCCGGAGACAATACCGAACGTATCGAACAAGGTCATGGGTTGCATATAGGCCAGGCCTATCATGACAACCGGAATCAGCGTAAGGGTTTTACGCAGTTCCACGCGGGAAGGGGTACCTGTTGCGATGTTATCCGACATGATGTGAATTTCCCATGACGGATGACGTCACATAAAAAGAGTGGTGCACCATTTATGTTTCCTTGCGACAAGACTGTCGATTTCTGAAAGTAAATATCTATCCGGTACTAAGCCCGGCCTCTGGTTTTTGAATGTTTTCTTGTACGAAGAATGATTTCGTTAATGAAGAAAGAGTGAATCAGCCCGTTTTGCGGGCCGCATATTTTGCCTGATTAAGTAGCGAATTGACAAGGCTGCTCAGGATAAACACAGGCAATAAATAAAATAATCCGCCAAAACCGGCACGTATTGTCAAAGCGCTTTCGAAGGGGTGGAATGAAATGTTTTTATAATGTGAAAATAATTAAACACGCCGTTATTGCATCCGGAGATATATCGACAACCCATGTTTAAAAATAACGAGTGCGCTTCTTATTTAACATTTACCGCCCCGGAACGCCGCTGTACTTTCCCGGTTTCACTTATGGGCAAATTCCGAAAATCCGCTCCTCTGACGTCTTTTTCACACCTGATGTTTACAAAATCAGGGTCCGTGGCAAGAATGAAGATTATTTGCTCATAAAATAAGAAATGTCTGATTCCTCACTTTTACAACAACTCCAGAACCTGAAGAAGCACAATGCCCGGCTAAAACGCATCGCGCACGACGCCCGGAACAAGCTGAGTGCCGCGCTGGATGGAACCGGTTTATGTTTGTGGCAGCTCGACGTGCCCAGCGGAAAACTGGTGATTTACAACCGCCGCTGGGGATCAATGCTGGGTTATCAGCCGAAGGAGCTGAGCGCGCGCTTTGAAGTCTGGCGCGAGCATTTACACCCGGACGACCGGGACGATGTGCTGTCGGCTTTTTACAATCATCTGGAAGGCAAGACGCCGTTTTATGAGGCGCTGCACCGGATGCAGGCGAAAAATGGCACCATTACCTGGGTGCTCGATCGTGGCCGCGTCACCGAACGGGACGACGCCGGACGCCCGCTGAAAGTGACGGGTACCCACATCGATATGACCAAAGAGAAGAATTACGAGCAGCAGCTGGCGACGCTGGCGAACCACGATCCGCTGACCGGGCTGGCGAACCGCCATGCGTTACAGCATCAGTTTGCAGCACTGAAAAATGCCGGGCCGCTGTGTGTGGCGTTTATCGATCTGGATGATTTTAAGCATGTGAATGACACGCTCGGCCATCGCAGCGGCGATGAAGTTCTGATGCGTCTTAGCCAGCGTTTTCAGGAAGCGTGCCCGCCGGGTGTCATTCCGGGGCGGCTGGGCGGTGATGAATTTGTGCTGCTGATGCCGTATTCACTGAACAATCCGGTGATTAAACGCGTAGCGCAGGCGTGTCTGAATGCGGCGACGATCCCGTTTGAGCTGGATAACGGCAATGCGCAGATTGGCGCGTCGATAGGGATTGATGAAGTGAACGGCAGCGATGATTTCAGTGAAGCGCTGCTGCTCGCCGACCGGGCGATGTATGCGATAAAGCACCATGGAAAGAATGGCGTCATGCTGGGAACGGAGGCTTTTCCCCTTCGCGCGTGATGAATTTTCCTCGCTTTCAGTGTTAAAAGTTTGTGCTATAAATTTTGCATAAGAAAAAGGGTTGGTTCGTTTTTTTTCGCTCAGCAATGATTTATGGGGGTGATGTGTCTCTTTCTATTTCTGAATGGACGATGGCTAACGACATTGAATGCTCGCATCTGACCGCGAGTAATTCGTCATTTCCGCGTCACACCCACGACGAATACGTCATCAGCGCCAACCTTACCGGCACGGAAGAAATCTGGCTGCACGGTAAAACTGAGCTGGTGCGCGGCGGCGATATCACGATTTATAACCCGTCAACGGTGCAGTCCTCGTTGTTCGGCGATGAAAAGGTCGAGTTCCTCAGCGTGCATATTCCGCAGGCGTTGCTGCGTCAGGTGTCGGTCGATCACAATCTGCGTTCAGACCACCACGCGCCGGTGCTGACCGAAGGCGTTCTGAGTAATCCCGCGCTGTTTTCCGCACTGTGCCATTACAAACGCACGCTCAATGATGAAGATCAGGAGCAGAATTTGCTGTGGCTGCTCGGCGCGCTGCTGGAAGAACCGGCGAAAGAGCAGGAGCAGTCGCTGCGCCCGATAACCCTGGCGCTGGATTTTATGCGCGACCATCTGACGCGGAAAATACATCTCGATACGCTGGCGCAAATCAGCGGGCTGAGTAAATTTCATTTTGTCCGGCTTTTCCGCCAGCATATCGGCATGCCGCCGCTGCAATACCATATGCAGCTGCGGCTGCTCGAAGCCCGCAACCAGCTGCGCAAAAACAATAACGCGCTGGACGTGGCAATCCGCCTGGGCTTTTACGATCAAAGCCACTTCATCAATACGTTTCGCAAAATGATGGGGATCACGCCCCATCTTTATTCGCTGTCGCTGAACGCCTCTCACAGCCACGCGATTACACGATAAATTCGCGGTAGCCGGTGATCACCACGTACAGCGCGAAGTAGGAGAATATCGCCGCCGACGCCACGTAAGAGTATTTCAGCATTTTGGTGCCGAGCATTTTTCCGCCCCAGCTGCCGACGCAGCACAGCACGATCGTCCAGAACACACCGGCGATAAAGAATCCGGTCAGGAACCACGACGCTTCCACTGTCCCGCCCTGCCCCATGCGGGAAATCAGCGCCCCGCCGACGGCGGCAAACCACAGGATCGCCGTCGGAGAGGACATCGCCAGCAACACGCCACGACCGAAGTTGCGCATAACCGAACGCGGTTGCCCGTTATCGCCGGCGTTCAGATCGCCCGCCGGAGCCAGCGCCGCGCGGATCATTTTGTAGGTAAACCACATCAGCATCAGCGAGCCGCCGACCCACAACACCCAGCGGACGCTCTGGTATTGCAGCAACAGCGTCATCCCTGCCAGCGCCAGCACGGCATAAATCAGATCGCCGATGCAGGTGCCAATGCCCAGCCAGAATCCGTGAAAATAGCCGCGTTGCATCGCCAGCGTAATCATGGCGATATTGGCAATCCCGATGTCCAGACACAGCGACAGGCTGAGCAAAAATCCATTTGAAAACGGCATCATAACGGAACTCTCTTAATTAACTGGTTGTATTCAATCATGTCATTGGTGGTGCCCAGACGCGCCATCAGCACATCGACATCCTCCGGATTGGTGTGCGGGCAGCGTTCCAGCATGAAGTATTTTGCCCGTTCCGCATCGCCTCCCAGCAACTCTTCGCTCATCAGCCGGGTAAGATCCGCCATCTGGGTAAAGAAAAGATCCGGGTGGAAGTCGATGGAATCCGCGGTCAGCTCAATGCAGCCGTGTTCACGCAGGTAGTTGAACTGGATCCAGGCCGCCCCGGCGTCGGGATAGCTCGACGGCCCGCGACGCAGGTAGCGCAGCATTTCAAGGAAGTAGATCCGCGCCAGCACGGTGCGGTCGAGTTGCAGACCACCGGCCACCTCTGGTGTGAGGCACATCAGCAGGCCAAACTGATCGGCCAGCGCTTCCTGCACCATCATCGATCCCCAGCGATCAATCTTGCTGAGTTTCGGGAAGACGTTCTCGTTGCGCACCAGCGAATGTCCAAGGTCGTGCCCGCGGAACCACGCAATAAGATAACGCTGGCACACGCGGCTGTCCGGCAGCCGGTCTTCCGGCCAGCCCATTTTTGCCGCTTCGGTGCGCGAAAACAGTTCGAATAATTGCAGGTAAGTGTTGGCGAAAACCACGGTGCGTTTGACCGGCGAATACTTCAGCCCCTCATCTTCCGGGAAGAAATAGGCGAAATGTTTCGGATAGGTATTGGCTTCACCGGCAATGCCAAACAGGTTGATAATTTTGTACGCACAACCCGGCATCGCCAGCAAATCACCGGCAATTTCCTTTTGCAGATACAGCAAACTTTCCGGGAATAAATCGTCCATCACGTCGGAGATTTCCTGCAACACCGGCGCGGGTTCACCAAACCACGATGAGTAAAAACTCTGTTTGGATTTCCCGACCCACGTCGAGGTATTGCCGATGCCCAGCACCAGCTGCTGTTCATTCAGCCCGGCGATTTGCGGCAGCACGGTTTTCCCGCAGCTGTCGTCCGCCAGCACTTCCGCGCGTAAAAACAGCCCGCGGCGGGTATCAGGGTCATCAAACATCGGCGCGAGACGGAAACACTGGATCGACATTTCCTCGCGCAGTGCATCCAGCAAACGGCTTTCGCAGGCGGCTTCCAGCTGATTAATCGCTTCCGTGAGACGCAGGCAGTAGTGAATAGTTTGCAGAGCTTTAGGACTTAAATTTTCCGGTGCATCCAGATCCATCATTGAAACCTGATATGCCGCCGCGGCTGGCCAAAATGAGGTTGTAAACATGATTTCAAACCCTTAAGCGCAATGGAGACAACCTACTAAATCACTCCCGCGAAACCGGGTATTGGAAGAAATTGCGCAGACGCCAGGAAGTGAAAACCGCCACCAATACAAGCCTGCCATCTGCGTCTACCCTTAACGTATCCATCCCTTTTTCGCTAAGCGCCTAACATCATGAGTCTTTCCCTTCGTCATTACCTGCATGCCCGTTCCCGGCTGGTGATTTCAATCGTTGCCGGGCTGATTTGTTTTTTCGCCCTTCCCGCGCATCTTGGGACGTTGCAGCGCCTGATGATCGGCTGGAATGTGCTGGCATGGCTGTACCTGTTTTTCCTGTGGCTGCGGATGCTGCGCACCGAGCCGAAAGACATTCCGCACATCGCCAAAACGCAGGATGAAAGTGCCAGCATCGTGCTGACGCTGGTGACGCTGACCTGTCTGGTGAGCATTCTGGCGATCCTGATGGAGCTGGGGTCGCTTAAAGATCTCACCGGCACCGCGCGGGCGCTGCACATTCTGCTGACCGCCACCACGCTGATTGCCTCCTGGGCGTTGCTGCCCACGTCGTTCGCCATGCATTACGCACATCATCACTATCTGCGGCGCAGCAAAGACTGCACGCCGATGATTTTCCCGGAAAAGCCCGACGAACCCGGTTACTGGGATTTTCTCTATTTCTCTTTCACCATTGCCGTGGCGTCGCAAACCGCCGACGTGGCGACCGGCACCACCGATATGCGGCAGATTGCGCTGTTGCAGTCGGTGATTTCGTTCGTCTTCAATCTGGCCATTCTCGGGTTTTCCATTAACGTCGGCGCGGGATTGCTAAGCTAATTACTGACTTAATGATTGAAGTAATACGCTGTATTTCGGGGGATTTTCGGCAGAGTTCACTGTAAGTCTGAAAAGGCGAATTTTGGACTTCTATACGTCTAAAACTTAGTGTAGGTTTTCACAATATTCTCCCAATTCGGTTACGTTTAAGGAAACTTTGCTTATGCGCACTTCGTTCGTTGCCCTGACCCTGCTGGCCTCCACGCTGTTTTCTGCCACCTCTTTTGCCGGGACGACGCTGGATCGCGTGACCAAAACCGGCGTTTTGCGCAATGCCATCGTCAATGACTATCCGCCTTTTGGTTTTATTGATGACAATAATCAGCTGGCAGGCTTTGACGTGGATGTCGCCAAAGCCGTGGCGCAGCGCATGGGCGTGAAGCTGGAAATTATTGCGCCGGGCTGGGAAACCATTGTCGGCGGTAAATGGCAGGGGCGCTGGGATACCTGTATCTGCTCGATGACGCCAAACACCGAGCGCGCCAAAGTGCTGGATTTCCCAACGCCGTACTACAACTCTCCGGCCGTGCTGGTGGTGAATAAGAAAGATGACCGCATCAAATCCGCTGCGGATCTGAGCAATAAGAAAATCGGTGTCGGCATCGGTTCGACCTATGAAACGTACCTGCAAAAAGCGCTGGTGATCCCGGGCGCAAAACCGCTGAACTTCCCGTTCGATAACGTGCAGGTGATCCCGAGTGACGAAGAAGTCGCGTTCCAGAATCTGGCGTTGGGGCCGGGTGTGCGTCTGGACGGCGTGGTGTCTGATTTAGCCACCGCCAATGCCCGCATCAAGCGTGCGCCGGTGTTCAAAATTGTCACCGAGCTGTACGCCGAACCGAACTGGGTGGCGACGGACAAAGGTGACGCCGAATGGGATAAAAAAGTCGCAGACACGATTAAATCGCTGCGCGACGACGGCACGCTGGCCAAAATTTCCCAGCACTGGCTGGGTGAAGATATTACGCACGAGGTACCGTGATGCCACAAATCCCGGACAGCCAGCCGAAGGTGGAAACGCCGGAACGCTGGCACCACGCGCACGCGTTTAAATTTAAAACCGGGCTGACGTGGCTGATTCTGCTCAGCCTGCTGCTCGGCACTTTCAGCAAAATGGGGCTGGACTGGAGCCTGATCAGCCAGAAATTGCCGTTCCTGCTCGGCCTGCGTCTGTCGCCGGACGGCTTTATTCAGGGCGCGGCGCTGACCATTATGATCACCGCCTGTTCGATGTTTTTCTGCCTGCTGATTGGCCTGATCACCGCGCTCGGGCGGATGTCCAAAAATGCGCTGGCGTTTGGCTGCGCCACGTTTTACGCCTCGCTGTTTCGCGGTACGCCGCTGCTGGTTCAGGTATTAATTATCTATCTGGCGCTGCCGCAGGTCGGGATTGTGCTCGGCGCGCTCAGCTCCGGCATTATCGCGCTGTCGATGAACTATGGCGCGTATCTGGCGGAAACCATCCGCAGCGGCGTGCTTTCCGTGCCGCGCGGCCAGCAGGAAGCCGCGCTGGCGCTGGGCGTTTCTCGCTGGACGGTGGCGGTTCACGTCACCGCACCGCAGGCGCTGCGCATTATTATTCCGCCCGCCGGGTCGATGTTTATCTCCATGCTGAAAGATTCGTCGCTGGTCTCGCTGATGGGGCTGTGGGAGCTGAATTTTCTCGCGCAATCCTACGGGCGAAGCACCTATCGTTATATGGAAATGCTGGCGACGGCGGCTGCGATATACTGGATTATGTCGATTGTCTTAGAGCTGCTGCAAAGCCGTCTTGAGCGCCGTTTTGCGCAGGGCCAGCGCCGCTGATGTCTAAATTTTATTAACGGGTACGCCATGTCCTTTCCAGAAGATTTTCGTTTAATCAGCTACCTCTCGCGGCTGGAACACGCCGTCCGTTTTCCGCTGTCGTCGTCTTACCCGGAATCGATGAGCATCGATACGCTGTTCGAACTGGCGGGAAAAGAGCACCGCGCGCCCTTCATGCAAACCGTGCTGGATTACCCGCCGCTGCGCGGAACGCCTGAACTTCTCGAGGCCATCGCCTCCACGTACCGGCACATTACGCCGCAGCAGGTCATCAGTTTTGCCGGTGCCGACGAAGCGATTTATGCCAGTTTTCAGATGCTGCTCGAACCAGGCGATCACGCGGTCGTGATAACGCCCAATTATCAGTCGCTGGAAAGCGTGCCGCTGTCGCGCTGTTCCGTCACCGGCGTGGCGCTCGATGAAAACAACGACTGGGCGCTGGACGTGGAAAAAGTGCGGGCTGCGCTGCGTGAAAACACCAAAGTGCTGGCGATAAACTTCCCGCATAACCCGACCGGTGCGCTGATTTCGCGTCAGCAACTCACGGATCTGGTGGAAATGTGCCGCGCACGCGGGATCTGGATTTTCTCCGATGAAGTGTACCGGCAGACAGAGTTTGATCCGGCGGATCGTCTGCCGCAGCTGGCCGATATTTACGAACGCGGGATCTCGCTGAATGTGACGTCAAAAGCCTACGGATTGCCCGGCCTGCGTATCGGCTGGGTGGCGTGTCAGGATGACGCATGGATGCTGAAACTCGAACGCATGAAGCAGTATCTGTCGATCTGCAATTCCATGCCCGGCGAGTTCCTGACGACGATTGCGCTCAACGCCCGCGCACCGATCCTTGAGCGAGTCATGGCGCGTTCGCGCAGCCAGCTCGCTGCGCTGACAGAGTTTCTGGCGCGCTATCCGCATCTGTTCCGGCTTTCCGTGCCAAAGGCCGGTGTACTGGCGTTTCCGCGTTATCTGGGGACGGAAGGCGCAGAAGCATTTGCCACCACACTGGTGGAAGAAACCGGGGTGATGGTCATTCCGTCCGTGACTTACGCCTCTGAACTGACGCCGGTTTCGGAAGATTTTCTGCGCATTGGTTTTGGCCGCGAAAATCTGGAACAGGCGCTGGGGGAAATGGGCAAATGGCTGGACAAGCGGTAACTCACTGAAAAAACGCTTATCCCAGTACCTGTTTTTCGGTCAGAAAATCAATGAACACCCGCACTTTGGGCAACATATGGCGGCTGCTCGGCCAGACTACCGAGAATTTGCCGCCCTCTTTCTGAAAGCTGTCCAGCACCGAAATCAGCTCGCCGGAGGCCAGATAATTGCGCACGATAAACTCCGGCACATACGCCATTCCCAGCCCCTGCACCGCCGCCTGAAGTATCGATTCCAGATTATTACTGCTCAGCGCCAGCGGCAGCTCCTCCGGCGTTTCGCTCAGTTCCCACTCCTGCCATTGTCCGTTGCCCGGAAACCGGTAACGCAGGCAGGCGTGATGACGTAAATCGCCCGGCGTCAGCGGAGCCGGGTGTTGCGCGAAATAACCGGGACTGCCGACGATGGCAAAGCGGAACGGCCCGAGACGGCGCGACATCATCTGCGAACTGTTCAGCTCGCCGCTGCGGATGGCGATATCAAACCCCTCATCGATGACGTCCACCATACGGTCGCTGAAATCCAGATCCAGCTCAACGTCAGGAAAACGTGCGCGAAATTCCGGCAAATGTGGCAACAGCATGCGGTAACCGATGGCCGGCGCGGTGATGCGCAATTTACCGCGCGGCACGGCGGAAATCCGCACCAGCTCCTGCTCGGCTTCTTCCAGTTGCGTGACGATATTCTGGCAGCGTTCGAAAAAAAGCTGCCCTTCATCGGTCAGGCTGATGCGTCGCGTGCTGCGGTTAAACAGCCGAACGTTGAGCTTTTCCTCCAGACGCGCCACGCTTTTCCCCACCGCCGACGCCGAAATGCCCATGCGTTCTGCCGCTGCCGCAAAACTCTGGCTTTGCGCCGCGCGGACAAACGCCAGTAAACCGTTCAGATTTTCCACTTTACCCTTCCCGATATTCGAGCGTTTTAGTCCTTAATCATCGGACCTGCAGCCTGTTTCCGCAAGATTACTGACATTTTATCATCCATGTCACGACTCTTTCCGTTGGGGAAACCAATGAATACCTCATCCACGCACAACACCGGCAGCCTGCGGGTTCTGTTCACCGTCTGTCTGGCGGCGGTGATCCTGCCGCTCAATTTCGTCAGCGGCGCGGTCGCCACGCCCGCCATCGCCCGTGAGCTCGGCGGCAGCGCACAGGCGCTCAGCTGGATAACCAATTCTTTCATGCTGACGTTTGGCTGTTTTCTGATGGCCGCCGGTGCGCTGGCGGATGAAATCGGCCGCAAAAAAGTGTTTATCAGCGGCGTTTCGCTGTTCGCCCTGCTTTCGTTGTTACAGGCCTTCAGCAGCAGTTTGCTGTGGACTGATTTACTGCGCGGCGCGCAGGGGATTGCCGCCGCCGGTGCGCTGGCGGGCGGTGCGGCGGCTCTGGCGCAGGAATTTGACGGCGCAGCGCGAACCCGCGCGTTCAGCCTGATGGGCAGCAGTTTTGGCGTCGGGCTGGCGTTCGGGCCGTTTCTGGCCGGATTGCTTATCGCGCATTTCGGCTGGCGTTCGGTCTTTTTCTCCGCCGCTGCCATCGCGCTGATTTCGCTGCTGAGTGGCACGTCGAAAATGCGCGAAACGCGAAATCCGCAGGCCGCCGGTATCGACTGGCCGGGCACGGTGTCGTTTACCGCCATGCTGGCTTTGCTGACCTGGGCGCTGATGGAAATTCCGCAGTCCGGCCTGAACAGCCCGCAGGTGCTGGCGATGCTGGCGGGTGCGGCGGTGTTACTGGGGATTTTCGTGGCGGTTGAGCTTCGTGTAAAAAACCCGATGCTGGATTTATCGCTGTTCCGCTACGTGCGTTTTATCGGCGTGCAGGCGCTGCCGCTGGCGACCGGTTTCTGTTTTGTGGTGCTGCTGGTGGTACTGCCGATGTTGTTTATCGGCGTGACCGGGCTGAGCGAAGAGCGCGCCGGGCTGATGATGATGGCGCTGTCAGTACCGATGCTGGTCGTGCCGCTGCTGGCCGCGTGGCTGACGCGCTGGATACCGGCGGGCGTGTTGTGTACCGCCGGGCTGGTGATTGCTGCGGCCGGGCTGGGCTGGCTGAGCCGCGCGGTGCTGGCGCAGGATCTGTCCGGCATGATCGCGCCGATGCTGATTATTGGCGTTGGTACGGGTTTACCCTGGGGTTTGATGGACGGGCTTTCAGTCAGCGTTGTGCCAAAAGAGCGGGCAGGCATGGCGACCGGAATCTTCAGCACCACGCGCGTGGCCGGTGAAGGGATTTCGCTGGCGATTGTCGGCGCCATTCTCTCAGCGCTCACCCATAACGCACTGGCGGCACAATTTACCGGTGGGGAAATCAGTCAGGCGGCGCAGCGGCTGGCGACCGGCAATCTGGCGGTCGCACAGCAGCTCATTCCGCAGGCCAGCACGGCGCAGCTTCAGGCGCTTTATGCCGCCTCGCTGCACCCGCTGTTGCTGTGTCTGACGGGTATTACGCTGTTTTCCGCGCTGGTGGTTTTACTGGCGCTGCGCGGAAATCATCAGGAGACGGCAGAAACTGCCGCCGTCTGTCAGAAGGATCTGTCGCCGTAACCGGCTTCAAGAACCGGGCGCAGCCGCGCATAAATGTCTTCAATCTCTGCCGGTATTTCAACTTCGGCAATAAAGCCCGCCCCGCGCGGGCCGTAGCCTCCCGGCGCATTACGCAGGCGCGGGATTTCGCCCAGCAGCAGGGAGATAAAGCGCGGCAACGTCCACAAACCGGCCTGCGCAGTTCCGGCAAATCTCACGCTTTCGCCTTCGCGCACCAGCTGCGGCACCAGCACCGGCCAGCTGGTGAAGCGGACATCCGGACGATCGCGCCAGACGTGGCGGAAACTGGCGTCGGTGCGCAGCTGCATCAGCGGATCCTGCGTCAGAATAATGTCCGTATTCCGGTCCCCGGATCCGTCGAGCACGCGCCGCGCCTGTAATGCGTTATCGCCACAGTTGGTCGAGGCCGTTTCAAGCAGGATATTTTCCGGGGAAAGCCCGAAATGCTGTAAGCCGATGTCGTACAACACCTCAGCCTCACTGCGACCTTCGGTGGCGACATTCCGGTAAACCGGATATTGCTGCACCGCGTCATACAGCAAACGGGTCGAATGCCCGATGCCGCCGGCAATCAGCAGGCGTGTCACGCGCCCTTGCGCCAGCGCCTGAAACGCCGCTTCTGCGGTGGGTAAAATTGCGTTGCCCAGCAGGATGAGCAGCGGCGAAGTGCCTGACGGCCCCTTTCCGGCAGTTTGGTCAAAAGAGAGAAAACGCGCCAGGCGGTTCATATCAGCAATAACGGGATCAGAAAACATCACAGTCTCCATTCGGGGGAATACAGCATCATAACCCGTTAACAACACACAAAGAATGGTTAATAAACTTCATCTTTTCTCTGTCACCACGCACCGCACAGACCTGTAAAAAACATAATGTTGGGATAAAAAACTATCAATTTCACATTTATAGAATTTTTATCCTTATTATCAAAAATGCCTAAAATATCCCCTTAAGGTAAATTTATTAACTTATATTTAACCATAACGGCGTTTTTCATCATGAGGTTAAGGTCAGGGACTCTTTCAGCAGTGACTGAAAAATACAAATCCCGGCCTGCACGCCGTTTCTTGTCCGGTTTTCTTGCAGTCTTTAGCGTTAAATTACTGACCACCAGAGGATTTCCACATGCAACGCCGTTGCATGAATACACACCAGTGTAAGCAGTTATTGGGAGTCATCATGGGCGAAAAAAATTCTTTATTACTGGCTATTCTGGCCGCGGCAACACTGACGTTAGCCGCAGGCGCGCAAGCAGCCGGTACCTTAACAGGGCAAGTGGGCGTTTCACTGACCATCAGCACCGGGTGTACCGTTGGCAACGGTACTTCAACGGGTGGGACTAACCAGTGGGGTACCTTAAACTTTGGTAACTATGCCGACCTGACCAGCGTGATCAACGGCACCGTGTTTGGTGCCAATGGCACCGGCGCGGTCACCATCACCTGTAGCACCGGCCTGACACCAACGCTGTCACTCAATGGCGGCCTTGCGGCGACAGGCGGGTTGCGCACGATGACCTCAAGCGGAACCAGCATTCCTTACCGTCTCTACTCCGATACCGCACGTACCACTGAAATCGCGATCAATACGCCAATCACCCTGACCACCGGGACGACGGCGCAAAATATCCCGATTTATGGCCGCGTGCTGCCTGCTGACCAGACCAGCACAACGCCAGCCGCAGGAACTTATAACGATACCGTTGTTGCCACTCTTTCCTGGTAAAGCTTTATTCCCTCAGGGCCGGTTTAGCCTCTGAAGGATTTTTGATTCAAGGAAGGAAAACCATGGACATCAAGGTACTGCTGCTCCTGCCAGCTATCCTGCTGGTGTCGATGCCGTTCAGCATTCCCTTAAGTCAGGCGGCAACAATCGGCGTCAGCGCCACGTTGTTGCCCGCCTGCGAGGCGGGAACCACGACGTCCGGAAGTACCAGTTTTGGTACGCTGAATTTTGGCAATTATGCTTCGCTGACCAGCGCGATTAATGCCACCAGCGCTCAGCTGGCGGGCTCAATTCGCGTGAAATGCGTGAACGGGCTGGCCTACAAAATTGTTATGGATGGTGGCAGCAGCGGTGTGGTGACGGCTCGCAGAATGGTCAACACCACCAACAGCGCGGTGTCCCTGCAATATAATCTCTATACCACGGCGGCGCGCACGACAGTCTGGGATAACACCACCGGCGTGAGCAATACCGGCAACGGTGCCGATCAGTGGGCGACAGTTTATGGCCGCGTTCCGGCTCAAACCACACCGGCCGCCGGTGTTTACCAGGACACGGTGAACGTCACCGTGTCCTGGTAGAGGCTGCCATGCCTGGCCGTCTGCTCGCCCCGCTGATTCTCCTGCCGCTGATGTTTTGCAGCGCAGCGCGGGCCGCAACCGCCACGGCAGCATTTACCGTCACCGCCACCCTCACCAATGGCTGCGCTTTTGGCAGCTCGTTTTCCAGCCCAACCACCAACCTCGGCACCATCAACTTCGGCTCAATGTCCTCCATCCCCGCCAACGTCGACACCACCAGCGTTGCCGGTGCCGGATCAGTGGTAGTGACCTGTACGCCGGGAACCTCCGTCAGTATCGCCATGGATTACGGCACTCATGGCGGCAGCGCGACGCGCCGCTTTCTGCAAAACACCACCAGCACAGAGCAACTGGGCTATCAGCTTTTTCAGGATGCCGCCCGCAGTCAGGTCTGGGGCAACGGCGCACTGGTTAAATCCGTGGCCAGTTTTCCTGCAACCACACAAACCTACCCGGTTTATGCACGTTTATACGCTGTGACCACCCTGCCTTCCGCCGGGACTTATACCGATACCGTCACCGTAACGTTAACTTATTGAATCATCAGGATATGGAATATGAATACACTGTTTTTACGCACGACTTTTTCCCGAATTATTTCAACCATCGCGCTGGCCTGTGCCCTGCTGTTAGCGCCTGCCGCGCAGGCCGCCAGTTCCGTGCTTGTCTGGCCGGTCTATCAGATTATTGAAGCCGATCAGAACGGATCCGCCCTGTGGCTGGAGAACCGTGGCGCGGAACCGGTGTCTTTACAAGTGCGCGTGCTGGCCTGGAAACAGGATAATTTTAACGAGCGATACGCGGATCAAACCAATGTAGTCGCCAGCCCGCCTTTTGCTACGGTACCACCGGGTCAGCGCCAGCTGATCAGACTGATCCGCAACACGCCGGTGCAGGCGAATACCGAACAGGCCTACCGCATCATTATTGATGAGATCCCATCCCCGCTGAATAACGCCGGCCAGGGGAAAGATAAAGCAGTGGTCGGGCTGCAATTGCAGATGCGTTATCTGCTGCCGCTGTTTATGGATGGCGGCAGTTTGTGGACTAACGATCGCCCGGATATGAAACGCGATCCGTCCACGGCGTCGCGCCCGGTGCTGTCGTGGCGCACGATTTCTGACGGCGGTAAAACCTATTTGCAGGTGCGCAATACCGGCATCGTCCATGCGCGTCTGAGCAACGTGTTCTGGTCAGCAAACGGCAATCAGAAGCAGGGCGTGAAGACCATGGTCGGCGGCTTTATGGGCTACGTGTTACCGGGGCAACAGATGCGCTGGCCGTTGCCTGCGGGCGTCACGCCCGGCGAGCAGCTTAATGCGCAGATTGCCGATAATACCAAACCGATTGTCATTTCCCGCGGCCAGTAACAGCAGGAGCCGCAACGGATGCCAATCAGACCTCTTCCCCGATCGGGTTATCAGCCTAAGCTGTATTTCCGGGGAAGCCTGTGCCTGTTATGTCTGTCCACGTTTGCCGTGCAGGCGCAGGAATATTCATCGCTGCCGGACGCCCCGCGTGCGGCGCCGGTGGTGACGGATGCCATGTTTTATCTGTCTGTCGTGGTGAACGGCCAGACGGATAATCAGGTGGTGCCTGTTACCTATCGCAATAATGCGTATTTTGTCGAAGCCGGAGTGCTGGCGAAAAATCACGTTCACATTAATGGTCAGACGAGGCTGATTAATGTTGGCGAGCTGCCTGACGTGAAAGCCCGTTATGACTCGGGAACACAGCAGCTGATTTTACAGGTGCCGGATGCGTGGCTGCCAAATCAGAACGTCAGCGGCGATCCGCTGATGAACTACACACCATCGAAAAGCAGTAACGGTCTGCTGTTTAACTACGATGCGTATTACACCGATCCCCCCGGCGGCGCACGGTCAGTCGCCACCTGGATGGAACAGCGTTTTTTCAGCAGCCTGGGGATTGTCACCAACACCGGAACTTACCGCTACAACATTGACAGCGTGCCCTCCAACGGCGCACAGACTTCGCAGGATGGCTATCTGCGTTACGACACTTTCTGGCGTTTTACCGACGAAAAAGATCTCATCAGTTATCAGGTCGGGGATTTCGTCAGCGACTCCCTGACATGGAGCAACTCTGCGCGCATGGGCGGTATCCGCATCAGCCGTAATTTTGCGGTTCGTCCGGATCTGGTGACGTATCCGCTGCTGCAATACAGCGGGACAGCCGCCGTACCGACCACCGTGGATTTGTTCCTCAATGGCTTCAAAGCCAGCAGTAATAACCTGAATTCCGGCCCGTTTACCCTGACCAACGTGCCGTATATCAACGGCGCCGGTGAAGCCACGATCGTGACGACGGATGCTGTCGGGCGACAAGTTTCGACCAGCGTACCGTTTTATGTTTCCAACACCTTGCTGCGCAAAAACCTCAGCGACTTTGATTTCTCGCTCGGCGCGGTTCGCCAGAATTATGGCCTGTCCAACGGTGATTATTCCGATGCGGCCTTCAGCGGTATCTATCGTTACGGCCTGAGCAATTACCTGACGCTTTCGGGCCATACCGAAATCGCGCAGGGATTAACGCTCGGTGGTTTAGGGGGGGATGTCGCGGTCGGCACCTGGGGAACGCTGAGTCTCTCGGGCAGCATGAGTAAAGCCGACCGGCCGCCGGTGGATGGCAGTAATATTCCTGATAACCAGAGTACTTACCCTAACGGCGCGAACCCGGGTATTCCCAATTCCAGCGGAGAAATCAGTAATCCGCTGGGCGTAAGCGCGACTGACAAAAAAGACGGCAGCCAGTACACCCTCGGCTATTCCTACTATTCCAATATTTTCAGCCTGTCCGCACTGCGCTCAAAACGCACGGTGGGTTATCAGGATATTACGTCTTACACCAGTAACACGCGGTTAAGCCGTCAGGCGGATCAGGTGACGTTTAGCACATCGCCCTTTGGCTCGTCGAACGGCACCATGGGCATCGGGTATTACGACGTCGAAGCCTATGACAATTCCCATACCCGGCTGGTGAACTTCTCTTACAGCCGCTCGCTGTGGGGCCAGAGCAGCATGTTTTTATCGCTCAACAAAACGCTGGGCGATAACGGCTACAGCGCACAGCTCCAGTTCATTATCCCGATCGGCACCAATATCAATATGAATGCAGGCGTGCAGCGTGACAGTTCAGGAAATTATCAGGAGCAAATTGGCGCCAGTAAAGCGACGCCGACCGACGGGGGTCTGGGCTGGAATCTGGCTTACAGCGGCGGTAACAATCCGTATCAGCAGGCCGATGCCACCTGGAAATCCCATTACGCCACGGTTCAGGGCGGCTTTTACGGTAATCAGGGCGATTACACCAACTGGGCGGATCTGAGCGGTTCTGTGGTGTTTATGGCGAACGACTGGTTCCTGTCGGACAAAATTAATGACGCCTTTATCGTGGTGGATACCGGCCATTACGCCGACGTGCCGGTGCTGTTCGAGAATCAAAAAATGGGCAAAACAGACAGCAACGGACATCTCCTGATCCCGACCGTCAGCTCGTATTATCCCGCCAAAGTGGAAATCGACACGCTTCCGCTCCCGGCAGACGTGGTCGCCAATAACGTCAACGACCGGATTGCGGTGAAGCAAGGCAGCGGCGTAGTGGTGAAATTTAGCGTGGAAAAAGTCCTTTCCGCCAATATCACCCTCCACGACAAAACCGGGCAACCGCTGAAACTCGGGACGCTGGTAACGGAACAAAACTCTCAGCAAACCACCGTAACCGGCTATGACGGGCTGGTGTACTTCTCCCATTTGCAGGAACACAACGTGCTGAATATTCAGCAGGAAGATCATTCGGTATGCCGGATCAGTTTCGATCTGGATCCTAAACATCAGAGTATTGAGCAGATTGGCCCGCTGGCATGTCCGGTAACGACAGAGGGTACAAGCGCAGGAGATAAATCATGAGAATTTTTTGGCGGCAGATACGCCACGGCGTGTTGCTGGTGATGCTGCTTGCGGCATCGTCAATGGCCCGGGCTGGTTGCACTACAGCAGCATCCACCATCACATTGGGGACACAAAATTCTTTTGCCGTCAGTTCCACTCCGCTGATCACCTCTGGCGGCAGCGGATTAAGCTGTACCGGCGGTCTGCTTAACGTGGGCGGCACCAACACCATCACGGCGCTTATAGGAACAACAACACATCCGACCGGAACACAGCCACGCCTTTACAGCGCCGTCACCGGCCAGTATCTGCCGTACAGTTTGTGTAAAGATGCCAGCTGCAGTGCCGTTTATAATCAGGGCGATACCATCACCTGGAGCAGCAGCACCGCGCTCGGCCTGTTGGGATTATTTTCCGGCCCCAACAGTACATTGCCGCTCTACGTCCGCCCGGTTGCCATTTCCAATCTGGCAGCCGGAACCTATATCGATACAGTTCCGATTAACTGGACCTGGAATATGTGTTCCATCGCTGTGGGTACATTGCTGTGTCTCGCGGATACCGGGAGTGTTTCTGGGAATGTGAATCTGACCCTGAATGTCACCAGTTTTTGCTATATCGACAGCGCGCCCAACGTCGGTTTTGGCAGCGCCGCCCTGCCTTCCGGCCTGACGACGGTCGTGGCGAACACTATCAGCGTGCGTTGTACCCTGAACGCCGCCTATTCCGTGAACCTGACCAGCAGCGTGGCGGGCACCGGCGCATACCGGCAGATGTCATCTACCGCCAATTCAGTTACCAGCTATCTGCAATACCAGATTTTCAAAGGTGACAGCACGGTCTGGACCGCCGCAACGAACAGCAGCGCGACCGGAACCGGCACTTCGCAGTCATTCCCATACACGGCGTCCGTGAATCTGACGCAGGCAAATCAGCCCGCAGGTTCTTACAGCGATACAGTGACGGTGACAGTGACGTACTAAAAGGAAGAAACAGAACCGGTGCAGCGAGCGCGCACCGGTTTGGAAACGTTAAAAAACTTACAGCGCTTTCAGCGTTTTGACGGTGGCATCCACGTCAATTTCATCTTCCGTAAACACGTAGGTGCTGTTCTGGAAGGTGGTGATCAGCAGCTTTTTCATGGTACGCGTCGCGGCTTTTTTCTCTTCTTCCTGCGGACGAATACGGTTCATCAGCAGGCCGACGGAAAGCACGGCATTTTCTTTGTCGACTTTGGTTTCTGCCGGGACTTCTTCATTGAAAGCCAGGAAGGATTTGATGCTGGTGATTTTGATGCGCTCACCGGCAATAAAGATGTATTTGCTTTCCGGTTCCACTTTGACCGCAAAGGCGGAAAGGCCTTTGTTGTTGGTCGTCGGCTCAAAAGTGACCACCGCATCTTTCTTAATCAGCTCAGGGTTTGCGACTTTAATCACGTGGAAATAACGGTTATCGCCGTTTTCATCTTTGATAAAACCGAAACCTTTATCTTCAAACCAGGTTGTGATTACGCCGTTCATCGCTTACCGCCTAAGTAATTATTCGTTCAACATGTCAGATTTTGCAGGGCGGCAGTGTAAAGCAGAATGAGGATAAAGTCCTGTGCTTTACAGCCCGGCCTGCCGTGTTATACCGCTTTACGGAAAGTCAGGTTAAACCGGTACGAACCTGTGAGCGGATGTTCGCCCGCTTTCAGCGGCAAAACGCCGTGATAACGCAGCCGCGACGGGCCGCCCCACACCACGATATCACCGTGCGTCAGCGTGATGCGCTGCGTTTTGTCGCTGCGCTCCAGCCCGCCAAACTGAAACACCGCCGGTAATCCGAGAGAAATCGAGACAATCGGCTGCCCGAAGTCATGCTCGTCTTTATCCTGATGCAGGCTCATTTTGGCGCCCGGCTGATAGCGGTTAATCAGGCAGGCGTCCGGATTAAAACCGGGAAACCCGGCCTGCTCTGCGGCTTTCACCGCGATTTCGCGAAACAGCTCAGGCATCGCGGGCCATTGCTGATGGCTTTCCGGCGACGTGGTCTGATAACGATAACCGGCTTTATCCGTCACCCAGCCGACATCGCCGCAGTTGGTCATCGCCACGGACATCGCATAACCGCCCGGCGTCGCGCGATACTGAAAAGGCACCAGCCCGGCGATCCGGTCGATCTCCGCCAGCAACGCCGTGTCGTTTTCCCGCGCAGCGCCACGCAGCACCACCGCGCCGGGGAAAAGATCTTCGCGCCAGTGCGGGTGGAAATCGGGATGATCAAAAAGATCCAAATTCATGTCAGCCTCCGCGTTTGCGTATGCATTAAGTATAACGGATGTCGCCTTTTGAGCATCAGGCCATCATTTTCAACGCCAGCGTGAAGATAAAAACTCAAGAAATACCGTGGCCGCCGGGCCGATACGCCGGTTAGGCCGCACGCAATACACACCGGTTTCCCGCCCCGTCCATTGCGGCAAAACCTGCACCAGACTTCCTGCGGCAATCGCCGCTGCCATCGTGACTGCCGAATGAAAAGCGATGCCGTGTGCGTCGGTACAAAGCCGCCGCGCTGCATCCGCGTTATCCACTTTCACCGATCCTTTCGGTGCCAGCGTGCGTTCTTCTGCACCCGAAAACAGCCGCCACAGCAGGCCGTCCTGGCTGGCCGAAGAGACGATACATTCATGCCCGTTGAGATCTTCCAGCGCCTGCGGCACACCGCGTTTTGCCAGATAAGCCGGTGCGGCCACCAGGATCCGCCGGTTCTCCAGCATTTTGTGGGCAATCAGCGAGGAATCCTTCATGCGGCCAATACGAAACGCCAGCATGATGCCGTCGGCAACCAGATCAGCGTAGTCATCGGTCAGACGCAAATCCAGCTGCACCCGCGGATACGCCGCCAGAAACGCACTCAGATACGGCACGATATGCGTGTGACCAAACGCCACCGGCGCGCTGACCACCAGTTCGCCATACGGCAGTTTCTGTTCATCGCGCACGGTTTCGGCGGCGTTTCTCAGCTGCAACAGCGCCTGATGGCACTCGGCAAAATAGCGTTTCCCGGATTCAGTCAGCGACATCGCCCGTGTGGTCCGGTTCAGCAGCTGGGTGCCCAGTTGCTGTTCCAGCGCTTTGATAAAGCGGCTGACGGACGACGGCGTGATCCCCAGCGCATCAGCGGCTCGGGCAAAGCTATTGTGTTCAACCACAGCAACAAAGGTTTGCACTAAGTGCAGCGACGGCGCGTTCATTATTGCTCTCAGGGAATCAATGAATGTTATTTCCGACTATTATCAAGAAAATTATGCATGATTAGAATGTTTCTTTTTCGAGGAACATTTTATGAAAACGCCTTCTCTCTCCGCCTTTCACGCCCTGCATTTGCAGGATAAACCGCTGAAATTACCCAACGCCTGGGACGCAGGCAGCGCACGCCAGACAGAGCTTCTTGGCGCGGCGGCCATTGCCACCACCAGCGCGGGCGTCGCCTGGTCCTTGGGGTATCGCGACGGCAATGCGCTGCCGGTGGATGAGTATGTGGCGCGCGCGGCGTCTATCGCCCGGGTGATTTCGGTTCCGCTTTCTGCGGATATTGAAGGCGGTTACAGCGACTCCCCGGCACAGGTCGCGGTTAACGTTTTGCGGCTTGCCGACGTCGGCGTCACCGGCATTAATATCGAGGACGGCGCGGATAATCCCGATCTCCTGTATGCCAAAGTCGAGGCCATCCGCAACGCGTGCATCCGGCGCGGCGTGGATCTGTACATTAATGTGCGTACCGACGTTTACGCCCGCCATCTGGTGTCCGCAGAACACCGCGCCGCCGAAGTCATGGTGCGGGCACAGGCCTGCCACCGCGCAGGCGCTGACGGGCTTTTTGTGCTCGGATTAGCCGACCTGAATGAGATGCGCGACATCGCCGAAAGCACGCCGCTGCTGCTCAATGTTGCAGTCTGGCCGGGGCTTGCGCCGGTGGAAGAACTGGCGCGTGCGGGCGTGCGCCGCCTCAGCGCCGGTTCCTGGCTGCCGCAGACTTTGTGGGCGCATAACGCGCGGCTGGTCAGCGGTTTTTTGCAGGACGATGCGATGACGCCGATGATAGAAAATGCAGCACCTTATTCTGAAATCAACGTGTTATTTTAACCTGCTGAAAAACAAAGACATCAAACCGGAGAGGCAGACAATGAACACCGAAAATCAGGCAATGCTGCATATCTTGTGCGGAAAAATTGCCTCCGGGAAATCCACCCTGGCGCGCGAACTGGCAAAGCAGCCTGTCACGGTGGTTGTCAGCGAAGACCGCTGGTTATCCGCGCTGTTTAAAGAGGAAATGCGCACGATCGAGGATTACGTCCGCTGCTCGGCAAAACTGCGCAGCGCCATCGCCCCGCACGTAGTTTCGCTGCTCAGCGCCGGAGTTTCCGTGGTGCTGGATTTTCCGGCCAATACCGTCGCGAACCGCCAGTGGATGATGAGCATCATTCACGAATCGAGCACGGATCATCGCCTGCATTTTCTGAATGTCTCCGCCGACGTCTGTAAATCCCGTTTGCACGTCCGGAATCAGTCCGGCACGCATGATTTTGCGGTGACCGATGAGCAGTTTGAGCTTATCTCCCGACATTTTGCTGAACCTCAGGCGGAAGAAGGTTTTACGATTATTCAATACGATAACGAAAACTCCGCGTAAACGGGAACCGCTCATGAAGGAACGCGCTGATTGTAGGGTTGTATCGTTTCAGCTAAGGTTTACCAAAGCCAAACCTACCCTATCAGGAGAGCATCATGAGTCGGGAAATCAACAAAGACACGCAGCTGTGCATGTCCCTTTCCGGTCGTCCGGGAAATTTCGGTACCCGTTTTCATAACTACCTTTATCAGGCGTTAGACCTGAACTTCGTCTACAAGGCGTTCAGCACGAAAGATATTGAAGCCGCCGTCAAAGGCGTTCGCGCACTCGGTATCCGTGGCTGCGCGGTTTCCATGCCGTTCAAGGAAGCCTGCATTCCGTTCCTCGATGAACTGGATCCTTCCGCTACCGCCATTCAGTCCGTGAATACCATCGTCAATGACGACGGCTTCCTGCGTGCCTATAACACCGATTATATTGCCGTCGCCAAACTGCTCGACAGCCATAAAGTCCCGCGCGATGCGGTCTTCGCGCTGCGCGGCAGCGGTGGAATGGGCAAAGCGGTGGTCGCCGCCATCCGTGATGCCGGTTTCAAAACCGGTTATATTATTGCGCGCAACGAAGCCAATGGCCGCGCGCTGGCAGAAGAATACGGTTACGAATGGAAAGCCGACGTCGGTGATTTAGCCGTCGATATGGTTGTCAACGTCACGCCAATCGGTATGGCCGGTGGCCCGGAAGCCGGTTCACTGGCCTTTGCGCCCGACGTCATTGACCGCGCGAGCATCGTTTTCGACGTCGTCGCCCTGCCGGTCGAAACGCCGCTTATCCGCTACGGCCGTGAGCACGGCAAAAAAGTCATCACCGGCGCAGAAGTCGCCGCACTTCAGGCCGTCGAACAGTTCGTACTGTACACCGGCAAACGCCCGTCCGACGAACTGATCGAAGCCGCGGCAACGCACGCGCGGAGCTGAGGGTTGTAATCACCTGACGTAAAAACAAAAAAGCCCTGACGGCAACGTCAGGGCGGTGGCCATTACTGCACCAATTTTTTTGAATCTGACGGCTAACGAACCAGACAGGGTTTCTTCGGATCAAACTTCCAGTCCGGCACCAGGAACTGCATGCCCTGAGCGTCATCGCGCGCGCCCAGCCCCATCCCTTTGTAGAGTTCGTGAGCTTTCATCACCTGATCCATATCCAGCTCAACGCCCAGCCCCGGTTGTTCCGGCACGCGCACTTTACCGCCTTTGATTTGCAGCGGTTCTTTGGTCAGGCGCTGATTGCCTTCCTGCCAGATCCAGTGCGTATCGATGGCGGTGATTTTGCCCGGCGCAGCGGCGGCAACCTGTGTGAACATCGCCAGCGAGATATCAAAGTGGTTATTGGAGTGAGAACCCCACGTCAGGCCCCATTCGTGGCACATCTGCGCCACGCGCACCGAGCCCTGCATGGTCCAGAAATGCGGATCCGCCAGCGGAATATCCACAGATTTCAGCTGGATGGTATGGCCCATCTGACGCCAGTCGGTGGCGATCATATTGGTCGCAGTCGGTAAGCCGGTGGCCTGACGGAATTCCGCCATCACTTCACGCCCCGAGAAACCCTGCTCTGCGCCGCACGGATCTTCCGCATAGGCCAGCACGCCACGCAGTTGTTTGCCGAGCGCAATGGCTTCATTCAGCGACCACGCGCCATTCGGATCCAGCGTGATGCGCGCCTGCGGGAAGCGTTGCGCCAATGCGGTCACGGCTTCGGCTTCTTCACTGCCGGCCAGCACGCCGCCTTTCAGTTTGAAATCATTGAAGCCGTATTTTTCATACGCGGCTTCGGCCAGACGAACCACGGCGGCAGGCGTCAGGGCTTCTTCGTGGCGCAGACGATACCAGTCGCAGTTGTCGCCGGGCTGGCTCTGGTAGCCGAGCGACGTTTTATTGCGGTCGCCAACGTAGAACAGGTAGCCAAGCATTTCGACTTCGTCGCGCTGCTGACCGTCGCCGAGCAGAGATGCGACGGTGACGCCCAGATGTTTGCCGAGCAGATCCAGCATCGCCGCTTCAATCGCGGTCACGACGTGGATTGTGGTGCGTAAATCGAAAGTTTGCAGCCCGCGGCCGGAAGCATCGCGGTCAGCAAACTTTTCGCGCACGGCGGTCATAACGTTTTTGTATTCGCCCAGCGTTTTGCCAATCACCAGCAACGCGGAATCATCCAAAGTCTGGCGGATTTTCTCGCCGCCCGGGACTTCGCCCACGCCGGTATTCCCGCTGCTGTCTTTGAGGATCAGGATGTTACGGGTGAAAAAAGGCGCGTGTGCCCCACTGAGGTTGAGCAACATGCTGTCGTGCCCGGCCACCGGGATCACCTGCATGGAAACAATTTTTGGTGTAGATGAAGAGGTCATGCTAACTCCTTAGTGAATTCGGATTCCGTAATCAGCGGCCCATCGCCGGGCGCTTGCGATCAAATGTCCAGCCGGGGATCAGGTACTGCATCGCCGCCGCATCGTTGCGTGCGCCGGTCGGCAGTTTTCTGTGCAGTTCGTGGGCGCGGTGGATCTGATCCATGTCGATCTCAATCCCTAACCCCGGTTTCTCCGGCACTTTTATTTTCCCGTTGACGATTTGCAGCGGCTCTTTGGTCAGGCGCTGGTTGCCTTCCTGCCAGATCCAGTGCGTATCAATCGCCGTCGGTTTACCCGGTACGGCCGCGCCAACGTGGGTAAACATCGCCAGAGAAATATCGAAATGGTTGTTGGAATGGCAGCCCCAGGTCAGGCCCCACTCATCGCACAACTGCGCCACGCGTACCGCGCCGTGCATGGTCCAGAAGTGCGGATCCGCCAGCGGAATATCGACGGACTGCAACATCACGGCGTGCTGCATCTCGCGCCAGTTGGTGGCAATCATGTTAGTGGCGACCGGCAAACCGGTGGCGCGGCGGAACTCGGCCATCACTTCGCGGCCTGAAAAACCCTGCTCCGCGCCGCACGGATCTTCCGCATAGCTGAGGATCCCGTGCAGGTTTTTACATAAATCAATCGCTTCATCGAGCAGCCACGCGCCGTTCGGATCGACGGTAATCCGCGCATCCGGGAAACGTTTTGCCAGCGCTTTCACCGCGTCAATTTCCTGCTCGCCGGGCAGTACACCGCCTTTGAGTTTGAAATCTTTAAAGCCGTAGCGATCCTGCGCGGCTTCCGCCAGCTGCACCACGGCGTCGCTGTTCATCGCTTTCTGATGACGCAGGTGATACCAGTCGTGAACGCCGCGCGCGCCTTCCTGATACGGTAAATCTGTTTTCTGCCGGTCGCCGATATAGAAGAGATAACCGAGCACCGTCACTTCGTCGCGCTGTTTGCCCGGCCCGAGCAGTTCGCACACCGGCACGCCGAGGAATTTACCCATCAGATCCAGCAGCGCAGCTTCCAGCGCCGCCACCGCATTGACGCGCAACTCGAACGTCCACGCGCCTTTACCAAACGAATCGAAATCCGACGACTGATTACCCACGTGAATCTGATGCACCAGCCGGTTCATCCGCGCCACTTCCTGGCCTTTGACCTGCGCGATGGCTTCCACCAGCGTGTTGTAGATCACTTCGCCGCCCGGCGCTTCGCCCACGCCGGTGTTCCCGGCGCTGTCCGTCAGAATCACGATGTTACGGGTGAAGTAAGCACCGTGTGCGCCGCCGATATTCATCAGCATGCTGTCGTGACCGGCCACAGGAATAACCTGCATATCAGTGATGACCGGAGAAGATTGCGTACTCATCGTGATGCTCCTTTTCCTGCGGTGGCAGATACGAGAGGTTTCAACTGGATACGTTCAATTTTGCCGACAATAAAGACGTAGCTGATGACGGCGAGCAGGGCGTGGATCCCGACGAAAATCAGTGCGCCGTTAAACGAACCGGTGGTACCGATAATGTAGCCGACCGCAATCGGGGTGATGATGCCGGAAACGTTACCGAACATGTTGAACAGCCCGCCGCTCAGCCCGCTGATTTCTTTCGGTGCGGTATCGGCCATAACCGCCCAGCCCAGCGCGCCCAGCCCTTTGCCGAAGAAGGCGAACGCCATAATCCCGACGACCATCCATTCGGTATCGACGTAGTTGCAGGCAATCATCGACATCGACAGCAGCATACCGATAACGATCGGCGCTTTGCGTGACAGCGTCAGGTTGTTGGTTCTGCGCATCAGCCAGTCGGAAATAATCCCGCCCAGCACGCCGCCGAGGAAGCCGCAAATGGCCGGAACCGACGCCACCATGCCCGCTTTAAGAATGGACATTCCGCGCGCCTGAACCAGATAAACCGGGAACCAGGTGATGAAGAAGTAAGTCAGCGCATTGATGCAATACTGGCCGATATAGATGCCGATCATCATGCGCGATTTCATTAACTGTTTGAGCTGTGAGGCTTTCTCGCCTTTGACTTTCGCCTTTTTAGTGGCTTTCTGATCCATATTGATCAGCGCGCCACCGGCTTCCATGTAGTCGAGTTCGGCCTGATTGACGCCCGGATGATCTTTTGGATCGTGGATCACTTTCAGCCAGATAAAGCTCAGGATGATCCCCAGTCCGCCCATGAAGAAGAAGACGTGTGACCAGCCTACGGCCTGTGTCAGCCAGCCCATAATCGGGGCAAAAATCACGGTAGCGAAATACTGTGCGGAGTTAAAAATCGAAACCGCTGTTCCGCGTTCCTGTGCCGGGAACCATGCCGCAACAATCCGGCTGTTGCCCGGGAAAGAAGGCGCTTCAGCCAGGCCGACCAGGAAACGTAATACGAAGAGGGAAACTACGATGCCAAAGCCGCTGAATATATCGACGAACCCTTGCAACAATGTGAATAATGACCAGATGAAAATACTGTAGAAGTAAACTTTTTTGGAACCGAATTTATCCAGTAACCAGCCACCGGGTATTTGTCCGATAACGTAGGCCCAGGAAAATGCCGAAAATATATATCCCATCCCGACAGAATCGAGACCGATATCTTTCGCCATTGCCGACCCGGCAATAGATAACGTCGCGCGGTCGCCGTAATTAAATGATGTGACGATAAATAACATCACCACGATCCAGTAGCGCGCATTAGTTCTTTTTTTCACGGCACTGGCTGATGAAACGATTGTTTCCATGATGTTCTCCGGAATTGAGAGTGATGCAAATACCCCAAGGTATAAGTCATTCCAGCCAGCCACAGAACTGTAGGGTTCAGAGAGGAAGGAAGAATGCCAGTATAAGAACAACCGGAAACCAACTCATTAGGCAAAGTGACAAGCATGGAAAGCGGTTTGCATTTATCTTGAGGCGAATGCCCAGTACCATGCGAGTCAGTTCACGAAAATAGAATGGCTTGTGATTGACGTCACGTTTAATTAAATTCGGCAATTTCGTCCTGAAAATATCCGCTAAAGAAATACTTTCAGGACGCACAGATTAATTAAACCTGATCGTTATCTAATTGAAGTGCCACATACAACAACAGGCGATCGTCAAAATTCCCCAGATCCAAACCGGTTAATTCCGAAATACGGTTTAAACGATATTCCAGCGTATTACGGTGAATATAAAGTGCCTTAGACGTTGCCGTGGGTTGCACATTATTATGAAACCACGACGCCAGTGTACGCCGCAGTAATCCGTTGCCGTCGGTGGCTTTCAGACGCGCCAGCGGCCGCACCAGTTCATCGGCCTGCCAGCCGCCGCGAAGGCTGTCGAGCAGCACCGGCAAAATCAGATCCTGATAGAAGTAGCAACGCTGCTCGGGCATGCGCTGCTTGCCGACGGTCATGGTGGTTCTCGCGGTGCGATACGACCGGGCAATACTGCCGGGGCCGCTGAAGAAGTTGCCGAGGGAAATACGGACGCGCAGACGACCGGTTTCGGTCATGCGCGACAACAGATGATCGATTCGCTGCCGGTGACCGTCCGGATCCCAGCGATCGTAGCTGTTCAGCGCCGGTTTCAGCACCACCATTTCGGTGAGCGAAACAATCGCGATCAGGTTATCGCGCTCCGGCGTGGTCAGTAAGGTTTGCAGCTGTTGCAGCTCCGCCATCGCGGAATCCACGCCGAGCTGGCCGCTGTCGACTTCGACCACCGCCGCCACGCGCGGACGGTTCAGGTCAATGCCCAGACGCTGCGCCCACTCCATTAACGCTGGGGAAAGTTCGTCCACGCGGATCAGGTTCAGCACCAGTTCTTCGCGCAAACGGCTGTCCTGCGCGAGCATATGTAACAAACGCGCCTGCTCAAGCATCATTTCGGCGGTCATGCACACCAGTTCGCCGTACTGACGCAGCTGCGACGGGTTGCCGGTCAGGCCAATCACGCCGACAATCTGGCCATCTATGCGCAGCGGCAGGTTGATACCCGGACGCACTCCGTGCAAATGCCGTGCAACACCTTCATCGATATCGACAATACGTTCCTGCGAAATGGACAACAGCGCACCTTCGTGCAATTCGCCAAGACGCTGATCGTCACCGCTACCGATTATTCTTCCCCGTCCATCCATGACATTCACATTACTATCAATGATTTGCATTGTTCGGGCAACAATCTGTTGCGCCAGCTTTGCATCAAGATGATACGCTGACATGATCCCCTGCCTTGCCTGTTTTATCGTTGTCAGACCAGCATACCCAGCGGCTTACGCCGACACATTATGCAAATGCCCAAAGAGCGAAAGCACCTATTGAAGTTGCGGGTAAGGTCACATTTTTAAGCAAATGCCCAAGAAAATTCAGGCGCGGATCGGGAGAAAAAAGCATAAAAAAAGGCACGCCGGAGCGTGCCTTGTGAGGACTATCTGCGGATTATTGCGCCAGCAGGTAGATTGAAGAGTCACCACGCTGAATATCCAGCGCCAGTACAGACGGCTTGGTATCCAGAATTTTACGCAGCTCGCCTAAGTTAGCGACTTTCTGCTGGTTCACGCCCAGGATCACATCGCCTTTTTTCAGGCCAATGCTCGCGGCTTTTGAACCCGGTTTCACTTCGTCAACTTTCACGCCTTTCTGGTCGCCCGCGGTGCCATTGCTCAGCTCAGCACCTTCAATGCCGGTGAAAATGTTGCCGGATTCCACTTTAGGCGTTTGCGTGCTTTGCTCAATGGTCACGTCAACGTTCACCGGTTTACCTTCACGCAGCAGACCCAGCGTCACTTTGGTGCCGATTGGCATGGTGCCGATATCCGCACGGAACGACGCGAAGCTGCTGATTGGCTTGCCGTTCATGCTCAGGATCACATCGCCCGCTTTGATGCCCGCTTTTTCTGCGGCAGATTTCGGCATGACCTGGCTGATGAATGCGCCGCGCTGTGCGTCTACTTTCATCGCTTTCGCCAGCTCGGAGTTCAGCTCGGTACCCATGATGCCCAGTTCGCCACGTTTCACCTGGCCGAATTCGATCATCTGTTTGGACAGGTTTTTCACCATGTTACTTGGGATCGCAAAGCCGATACCGATGTTGCCGCCGTCCGGTGCCAGGATCGCCGTGTTCAGACCAATCAGTTCACCGTTCAGGTTAACCAGCGCGCCGCCGGAGTTACCGCGGTTGATCGCCGCATCCGTCTGGATGAAGTTTTCATAGTTTTCGATGTTCAGGCCGGAACGTCCCAGCGCAGACACGATACCGGATGTCACGGTTTCGCCTAAACCATACGGGTTACCGATCGCCACGGTGTAGTCACCCACGCGCAGTTGCTCGGAATCGGCGATCTTAATCGCGGTCAGGTTTTTGGCGTTTTGCAGCTGAATAACCGCGATGTCAGAACGTGGATCTTTACCGATCACTTTCGCATCGAACTTACGGCCATCGTTCAGCTGGACACTGATTTTTGTCGCGTTATCAACAACGTGGTTGTTGGTCACAACATAACCTTTATCCGCATCAATAATCACGCCTGAACCCAGCGCACGGAAATCTTCTTTCTGTTCAGGGGCTGGCTGACCGTCAGGTCCCTGACCGCCGCCCTGACAAACCGGGGAGCCCTGGAACGGCGAACCGTCCTGGCACAGCGGAGAGTTCTGACCAAAGAATTGCTGGAACTGCTGGCCCATGCGCGGTGTTTTCACCGGCGCGCTGCCTTCAACGTTCACACTCACCACGGACGGCATCACTTTTTCAAGCATCGGTGCCAGGCTTGGCAGCTGTGTGGTGCTCGAAGATGCGGTTTCGGCAGCCAGAGCAGACGAAACCGGGGCCATTGCCATACCAACACTTAACGCTAACGCGCTGAGGAATAAAGTCGATTTTTTCATTTTTCAGGATCTCTTAAAATTATTGTGGCAACCAAAATAGTCGCGTTGCTTGGTAGTCGTGATACTGAGATGGTATTAATAGCGTGAAGTTCATCAGGGTCATACTGACAATGGTAAAAAAGTATTGTCATTATTTACAAATGGCGCTTTTTCGGACAGTTTCGTAAAGAAAATAAAAGACGTTTAAATTTAACCCTTAACTTTTACCCTAAATAATTCGTATTGCAGGAAGGCGGCAATTGAAGAAGTCCCGATGAGCTGACTGTAGTCAGTGATTTGGGCGACTGAATGCGGCCAACGCATCTGCAATGCGAAGTATGACGGGTAAATTATTCTGCCGCCATCAGACGTCTATATTCATCGTACGCATACAGATCTGTCATGCCGCTGATATAATCCTGAATCATTCTCGCCCGGTAATAGAACTCCTGCGCGGAAAATTCCGAAACGCCTGCGCCTTCGAGCGCCACGACGGCATTGTTATACGCCAGACGGTGTTTGGCAGAAATCTTATGCAACAGACGGGTTTCTATAGGATATTTCCTGTGCGTATCCTCCTCAACCAGCTGGCTAAAATCAGACAATGGCATATCCAGCAACGGACTGTAAATATCCAGTAATCCGCTGATCACCCGGTAACCCTGTAATTCCAGCTCCTCGACTTCCGGGTGGTTGAATACCTGTTTGAATGCGACGGATTTATAAATCTCTAACAAACGGTTCGCCTGGCTATCATCTTCGAGCAGCGCATGATTAAAGGTTCCCTGATAAACATCTTCTATATTATCAATGAATCTGCGCGCCGCGTGAGGCACCAGCTGTTTAACCGTCTGAACGCGAAGTTCCATAAAGAAATAATCCACCGGATTACGGAATGTTTTCGCTTTATCCATTTTTTCATACGCGGTGCGAACCACTTTATCGAAGATGTCATTCTTCTCAATGTCGCCCCATTCACGCGTCAGATATTTATAGAGTTCTTCGACGCTGAAAATATTTTTCTCAACCGCATCTTCCAGATCGGCGATGCAGTAAGAAATATCGTCTGCGGCTTCCATAATGTAGGTCAGCGGGAAACGGTTGAACTCCCCTAATCCGAGTTCGCTGCGCAGCTCTTTGATGAACGTTTCTTCAGCCAGATAAAAACCGGGCTTTTTCATCAGATAATCGTGCGAAGGCAGGCGGTTCATTGAGTACGCCGGACGGGTATATTTCAGGATGCAGGCGGTCTGGCTGTAGGTCAGATTGAGTTTGAGCAACGTAAACACCAGGCGAATGGCCTGAGCATTGCCTTCAAAATTGCTGAGGTCGTAACGGATTTTACTGCGCAGCTGATTCAGCGCCGCCTCGTCCGGCGTCAGCCGCAAACAGGCCACCAGACAGGAATCGGTTTCCGGCGGCGTTTCGCCACAGCTTTCGATATCCATGCGCTTTTTGAACCAGTTATTAATCGCCGACTCGCCGAAATGCCCGAAAGGCGGATTGCCGATGTCGTGCATCAGGCAGGCCATTTCAACCACGCTTTCGAACGGATCGGTCACGTCGTCCAGCCCGTAAACCTCGAGCTTGCCCTGACGGCGCAGGCGGTGCAGGATTTCTTTCGCAATGTGGCGCCCCACCTGCTGAACTTCGAGGGAATGCGTCAGGCGGCTGCGGACGGCGGCGTTTTTCTCCAGCGGGAAGACTTGTGTTTTTTGTTGCAGACGGCGGATGGCGGCAGAATTGATAATACGTCCCCGGTCGCTCTCAAACTGCCGGACGACATCATATGCATCCCGCGCCTCAATCGGGGCGCTAAACGGGCGCTGAAAATTGAATTTCGCTTTAAAATCGATCCCGGACATGATTTCCCACCTTTTCAGCCACTCACGCGCCCGGCCAGCCCGCGTTTTGCGTAACAAAACCCACGGCCCAAACGCATTATCTCTTCCCTTTAGCCATGATAGACTATCGCACATTGTTTTCGTTATTAAACCGTCAATTCCGCACCTGCTGCGGTTCATTTCACCCCAATCTGCGAGTATTCATATGAAAGTAGGCATTATTGGCGCAATGGAGCAGGAAGTGACCCTGCTGCGCGACAAAATCATCAACCGTCAGACTATCGAGCGTGCTGGCTGCGAAATCTATACCGGTCAGCTGAACGGTGTGGACGTCGCGCTGCTGAAATCTGGCATCGGTAAAGTGTCTGCGGCGATGGGTACGACGCTGCTGCTGGAACATTGCCGCCCGGATGTGGTGATCAATACCGGTTCTGCCGGTGGTCTGGCGAAAACGCTGAAAGTCGGCGATATCGTGGTTTCCGATGAAGTTCGCTACCACGACGCGGATGTGACTGCATTTGGTTATGAGCCGGGTCAGATGGCGGGTTGCCCGGCAGCTTTCGTGGCGGCACCTTTCCTGATCGAACTGGCTGAAACCTGTATCCGCGAGCTGGACCTGAACGCCGTGCGCGGTCTGGTGTGCAGCGGTGACGCATTCATCAACGGTGCAGCGCCTCTGGCCCGCATTCGTGCCACCTTCCCGAACGTCGCTGCCGTGGAAATGGAAGCTGCCGCAATTGGCCATGTTTGCCATCTTTTCGACACGCCTTTCGTGGTTGTGCGTGCCATTTCTGACGTCGCAGACACCGAATCTCACCTGAGCTTTGAAGAGTTCCTGGTGGTTGCTGCACAGCAATCCACGCTGATGGTTGATGCCATGCTGAAAGCACTGGCTGCTTCCGAAGAGTGATGATGCGCCGGTTCTGTCTTTTGCTGATCTGCCTGTCGCTGCCCCTGATGGCGACTGCGGCACCGGCGCAGCGGGTGATCAGCCTCGCGCCTAATCTGACAGAACTGGCGTTTGCTGCGGGCATGGGCGATCGGCTGGTCGGAGTTAGTGCTTACTCCGACTTCCCGCCTCAGGCCAGCAAGCTTGAGCAGGTCGCGAACTGGCAGGGAATCAATGTCGAGCGCATTGTGACGCTAAAACCGGATCTGGTGCTCGCCTGGCGCGGCGGTAATCCACAGCGTCCGCTTGATCAGCTCACGTCTCTGGGCATCAGGGTCATTTATCTCGATCCGCAGAATGCGCAAGATGTGGCAAAGGCGCTGGAACAGCTGGCAGCCTACAGCCCGGAACCTGCAAAATCTCAGCAGGCAGCCCGTGATTTTCGCCAGCAATGGCAGGCGCTGAAGCAAAAGTATCACCGCGAAAAGCCGGTTCCGGTATTTATCCAGTTCGGCACTCAGCCGCTGTTTACCGCCTCATCCGCAACAATGCAAAGTGAAGTGCTGGAAGTCTGTGGCGCAAAAAACGTTTTCGCCGACAGCCGTGTTCCGTGGCCTCAGGTCAGCCGGGAGCAGGTTTTAAGCCGTCAGCCACAGGTTATTGTTATATCGGGAGGAAAATCGCAAAAAGCGATCATTGAAGGCTACTGGCATTCCCTGCTCAATGCGCAGGTTATCGCACTCGAGCCAGACTGGTTCAGCCGCGCGGGGCCACGTATTTTGCTGGCAGCACAACAGCTCTGCCCTCAGCTTGCTGCCTTGCCTTAAAGGTGAATGCTTACTAACAAAACGTCTTCCTGCCAAAATCTGTGCGCTGTGGCACTTTTCCGAATTGTTCTTTTATTAACCAAAATCAAGAATGCAGCCCTGTCATCTGGTAACATGCCTGTCGTAGAATTATCCGGTTCGTGCACTTTCCCCGCTTGAACATTATCTCTTTGTTGTACAAACGAAATAATAAAAGTCACGCCAGAACGTTAAAAATAACGTCACTAAAAGGCATGACTGGCATCCAAATCATAAGAATTTTGGATTAAAGGCCACGAAAACATTACCGATAACCTTCTCAGCCCCCGGCTGATTTTTATTGTGATTACACCAGCAGGAAAAAATATTAATGAAAGTACTCCTCCTCAGCGTGCTGCTGGCTTTGAGCCCGCTGGTCGCGGTCGCGGGCATGACAAGTGGCGAGATCCACATCAGCCTGACCATTTTACCGACCTGCAAAGTTGATGTGGCGCACTCCGGCACGTCCGTAACCTGCGCCAGCCGCACGATGATGCAGCCGCACATCAGCGAAATGATGCTCGCTTCCGTTCCGGGCATCAGCACGGATTCCAAACTGGTGACGGTGGAATGGTAAGTTGCATGTGAATGCTTACTTACCTCAGCGTGCGCCATCAACCATTAAAAAAGCCCGTATGCATCAGCAAACGGGCTTTTTTTAATCGGGCAAATCAGTTAGATACTGAAAGACGAGCCGCAACCACATGTGGTCTTCGCGTTTGGATTCGTCACCACGAAACGTGAACCTTCCAGACCTTCGGTGTAATCCACGGAGCCGCCTACCAGATATTGCAGACTCATTGGATCGACTACCAGCGCCACACCTGATTTCTCAATGGTCATGTCGCCGTCGTTGATTTTGTCATCAAAGGTAAAACCGTACTGGAAACCGCTGCAACCACCACCGGTGATATAAACACGCAGTTTCAGGTTCGGGTTTTCTTCATCAGAAATCAGGTTCTTCACCTTCTTCGCTGCGTTTTCAGTAAACTGTAACGGCAACGCAGCAGTTTCATTCAACAATGCTTCGCTCATAATCTCTCGCTCCCAATCCGCATTTGTTCAGGCCGCCGGATTGACTGTCTGAATAATGTACTCATTATCTTATACCTGAGTTAATGCTTCAAGTATGGGGTGTTTTGGTCGCGCTGTCCTGACTAATGGTGCCTTTAGTCTCAGATTCTGCTTCCGCTTTTTCGGCATTTTCACGTTCCTGCCGTTGCAGGGTGCGGGTCAGAATGGCTGAATACAAGGGCTTACCCCCCAAAAACTGAGCCAGCAGCGTTGCGCCGAGACAGGTAATAATCATCGGCAAAATGAGCTGATAGTTATCGGTCATTTCCAGCACCAGCACAATTCCGGTGAGCGGCGCACGTACACTGCCCGCAAATAACGCGCCCATTCCGGCAATCGCAAAAGTCGCGGGCTCAATGCCATATTGCGGGAAAAAGTACATCGCCGCGGTGCCGAATGCGGTGCCCAGCAAAGTGCCGAGCGCTAACATCGGCGCGAAAATCCCGCCAGGTGCACCGGAGGCGAAGCACAATAACGTGGTCGCGACGCGGACAACAAACAGAAACAGCAGCATCAGCAGGCTGTATTTCCCGGCCGCCGCCAGCGGGATCAGCGCAAAGCCGCCGCCCGCCGCTTCCGGCTGAACCAGCCCGAGCAACCCGCAAAAGCCGCCCAGAATGCCGCCGATAATCAGGATTTTCTTCAGATTGCCGCCGTGAATGCGCGCAAACATATCCTGTGTACGGAAAATCAGCGCGTTAAAGCTGACGCCTACCACGCCAAATACCATGCCTAACACCAGATAGAGCCACAGCGTGTTGAGCGGTGCGTTCGCCAGTTTCCCGACTTCAATCACCGCGCCATCGCCGTTGAAAATGCGGAAGACGATGCTCGACATAATTACGCCGATAAACACCGCTTTGATGGAAATCAGGCTGTACCGGAATTGCAGGCGCATCTCTTCGAGAATGAACAGGATCCCCGCCAGCGGTGCGTTGAAAGCGGCCGAAAGCCCCGCCGCCGCGCCGGTTGCCAGCAAAGAATGGCGCGCTTCGGCGCTGCGCAGCCGGAAAATATCCACCATCATTTTCCCGACGTTTGCGCCCATCTGCACGGTCGGCCCTTCCCTGCCCAACACCATGCCGGCGCCAAGCGTGCCCATCCCGCCAAAAAACTTCACCGGGATAACGCGCCACCAGCGAACGGGCCGCAATTCTTCCAGCGCGCCCTCAATTTCAGGGATGCCGGAGCCGCCCGCTTCCGGGGCAAAACGCCGCACAAGGTAATAGCCAAACATCGCCAGCACGGCGGAAACCACAAAGGTCAGCGGCCACAGCAGGATCCAGTAATCGCTGAAAAATCCTAAGCCGGTGAGGCGCAGGTGCATTACCCAGTTCACCGCTTTTTCGAACGCTACGCCGAGCAGCCCGGCGACGGTACCGGCCACCGCCGCGACCATCAAAATCGTCACCGGCGTCTTATCGCGGCGCAGGAAAAGGCGCAGCACTTCACTGCGTTTACGCGGACCGCGCAGGCGCGGATTATCTAAATGTTCAGAGTCTGATTCATTCATTAGGTGAAAGGTTATGTGGAAAGAGTTGGGAAAGATTGATGGATTTAATCATACAAAATGCCCGCCTGACAGGATCTGCAACAATATGCCGCACGGTTTACGGTTTGATAACGCCGCTCACTTCTCTAGAATGGGCGCATCAACATTCTTATCACATACAGAACCCAGCAATTCAGGAGCCGAATAATGAGTAAGTCAGAAAGTCTGTTCACGCAGGCGCAAGCGCTAATCCCGGGCGGTGTTAACTCGCCGGTACGTGCCTTCTCCGGCGTCGGCGGCGTCCCCTTATTCATTGCGCGCGCAGACGGCGCGTTCCTGTTTGATGCCGATGGCAAAGCCTATATCGACTACGTCGGCTCGTGGGGCCCGATGGTGCTCGGCCACAACAACGCGGAAATCCGCAATGCGGTGATTGAAGCGGCGCAACGCGGCCTGAGCTTTGGCGCACCGACCGAAATGGAAGTCAAAATGGCCGAGCTGGTCACCGGACTGGTGCCAAGCATGGACATGGTTCGCATGGTGAACTCCGGTACGGAAGCGACCATGAGCGCTATCCGTCTGGCGCGCGGCTTCACACATCGCGATAAAATCGTCAAATTCGAAGGCTGTTACCATGGCCACGCCGACTGCCTGCTGGTGAAAGCCGGTTCCGGCGCGCTGACTCTCGGCCAGCCAAACTCGCCGGGCGTGCCCGCTGATTTCGCCAAACATACCCTGACCTGCACCTATAACGATCTGGATTCGGTCCGCGCGGCGTTTGAACAGTTCCCGGACGATATCGCCTGTATCATCGTTGAGCCGGTCGCGGGCAACATGAACTGCGTGCCGCCACTGCCGGAATTCCTGCCGGGCCTGCGTGCAATTTGTGATGAGTTCGGCGCACTGCTGATTATCGACGAAGTGATGACCGGTTTCCGCGTCGCGCTGGGCGGTGCTCAGGATTATTACGACGTAACGCCTGACCTGACCTGTCTGGGCAAAATCATCGGCGGCGGTATGCCGGTGGGCGCATTTGGCGGACGCCGTGACGTGATGGAAGCACTGGCGCCAACCGGCCCGGTGTATCAGGCGGGTACGCTTTCCGGTAACCCGATTGCGATGGCCGCCGGTATCGCCTGCCTGACGCAGGTGGCACAGCCAGGCGTTCATCAGACCCTGACCGAACGCACTACACAGCTGGCGGAAGGTTTACGTGAAGCCGCAGCAGAAGAGAACATTCCGTTCGTGGTGAACCACGTCGGCGGCATGTTTGGCCTGTTCTTTACCGATGCCAAAACCGTCACGGGCTATCAGGACGTGATGAAATGCGACGTTGAGCGTTTCAAGAAATTCTTCCACATGATGCTCGAAGAAGGCATTTATCTGGCACCTTCCGCGTTCGAAGCGGGCTTCATGTCTCTGGCCCACACACAGGAAGACATTCAGCGCACCATCGACGCCGCACGCCGTTGTTTCGCTAAGCTTTAAGCCGCTATTTGGCAGAAGGCATAAAGGGGCCATCTGGCCCCTTTTTTATTAGCAAAACACGTTAACTCGCCTGCTTTCTCAGCAGATAGATAAAGTACGGCGCGCCGATGAAGGTCGCGAGCAAACCGGCGGGGATCTGGTTTGGGAAGATCACCATACGGCCACACCAGTCCGCGAAGACCATCAGCAGACCGCCGAGAATACTTGCCACCATCCACTGCGGAACGGCGCGGCGGAATCCCATCATGCGCGCCATATGCGGTGCCATCAGCCCGACAAAACTCAGCGGCCCGACGGTCAGCGTTGCGGCAGCCGTCATCACGGCGGCCAGCAGCAGGATCGCCACACGCGTTGGCGTCAGCGCCAACCCGACGGATTTCGCGGTCACGCTGCCGAGCGGCAAGATGTTTATCCAGCGGCGGCAGAACGGCACGATGACCATCAGCACGGCGGCCAGCGCCAGCGTTCGCCACGCCATCGGCGCAGTGACTGAATAGGTCGAACCGGAAAGCCAGGTCAGCAAACCGCCCATACGCGGATCACCGCTGGCCAGCAGCAGCGTCATCAGCGTGGTGAAAGCGGTACTCAGCGCAATGCCGGTCAGCAACATCCGTTCCGCCGAGAAACTGCGCAGGCCGGAGGCGACCATAATCACCAGCAACGTTAACGCCGCACCGGCACTGCCCGCAGGCAGCAGCCACACAAACGCATCGCCGGGAACGATAAACATCATCACCACGACGCCGGTCGCCGCACCGGAGCTGATCCCCAGCACTTCCGGGCTCGCCATCGCGTTACCGGTCAGTTTCTGAATCAGCACGCCGGAAGATGCCAGCATAATCCCTGCCGCCAGCGCCGCCAGTACGCGCGGTAAACGCCACGGCAGCAACGCCTGCAAATCTGCGCCCGTCTCCCAGCTCCAGCCTGTCGCATTACGCCCGACCATCAGCGCGATCACCAGTCCGGCGAGAAGCACCAGTAAAGCCAGCGCAACCCAACGCACCAGATGGTGACGTTCATTGGGCACATTGTCGCCCTGATTCATCGGCGGCGGTGTCATGCTGTTTCGCAGACGCGGCAGCAGCCACAGCAGCAGCGGCGCACCGACTAACGCGGTCGCGGCACCGGTCGGGATTTCCATCCAGATTTGCGTCACGTACTGCATCACCTGATCGGTGAACCACAGCAGCAATGCGCCAATCAGCGGGGCCATCACCAGACGCGCAGTCAGGCGACGTGCGCCGAGCATTTTCGCCAGAAGCGGCGCAAACAGGCCGATAAAACCGATGATCCCGACGGCGTTGACCAGCTGCGCACTCATCAGGATCGCCAGCGCCAGCACCGCCAGACGCGCCGCCGACAAGCCTAAACCGAGGTTTTTCGCGACGCCGTCATCCAGCCCGAGCAGCGTCATCGGGCGCTGTAACAGGAACGCCAGCAGCCAGACGATAATCACGCGCGGCAGTAAAAACGTCGCGACGTCCCAGTCCTGCTGCGTCAGCGAACCGCTGCTCCACATATACAGGCTTTGCAGGCTCTGATAGTTGAAGATCCCGAGCAGGCCATTCACCGCGCCGCAGTACAGGCCGAGTACCAGACCGGCGAGGATCAGCGTCACCGGCGACATGCGTTTACCCCATGCGATCCCGAACACCAGCCCGCCGATCACCACCGCGCCAGTCATCGCAGCAAACTGCTGAGTGATCATGCCGCCCGGCAGCGCCCAGAGTGTGGCGATCGTCAGGCCGAGCTGTGCGCCCGCCGAAACCCCCAGCGTCGCGGGTTCGGCCAGCGGATTACGTAATACCTGCTGGAATAGCAAACCGACCAGCCCCAGACCGGCACCGGCCAGGAGCGCGACGGCGATACGCGGCAGTGAGCTGTAATGGAAAAGCATCTGCTGAACATCGTCGATGTCCGGCTGCCAGAACGCGCCGCGCCATAAGTGATAAGGCAATTGCTGGTGCAGGTTGTAAATACTGAGCGCACCGGCTGCCAGCGCCAGAACTAAAAGTAGGATCAGCGAAACGCTGAGTGAACGGCGGTTCATACCGGTCTCCCCAGTGTGCTGTTCAGGATTTTACAGAAATGCATGGCGCTGAACGTTGCGCCGTAGAACCAGACGGCGGGGACAACGCTGAACTGATTTGAACGGACGAAAGGCATCGATTTCCACAGCGGCGTTTTGGCAACCGCATCCATGATGTCTGCGCTGCCGTGATCAAAGCACAGCACGCGGGCATTTTTAATGCGGGTAAGGCGCTCAACGCCTACCGACACGCTGCCCCAGAAACTGCCTTCGCCGCCCCACGCGTTGGTCAGCCCGACATCGCCCATGATTTCATGGAACATGCTGCCCTGACCAAACACCAGAACGTGGCGCGGGTCGATAAAGGTCATCAGCAGCACCGGTTGCTGCGCGACCGGTTTCATCAGCTCATGCGTTTTCGCAATGGCGTCGTTGTACACCTGCAAATGTTGTTCGGCGCGATCCTGCAAACCGAGCATATCCGCCAGTTTATGCAGCGATTTGATCGCCAGCTGCATCGGCTTCGCGCTGCCGTCATTGGCTTTCACACCCAGCACCGGCGCGATAGTTTCCAGCTGTTGGGTGTCCGGGCCATAACCTTGCGTTATCAGCAACAAAGAAGGTTTCAGTTGCTGGATAAGCTCCATGTTAGGCTCGGTGCGCTGGCCGACATCGATAACGCCGGGCGCCAGCGGCGGTTCCGCCACCCACAGGTTGTAATTGGGAATATCAGCAATCGCCAGCGGCATCACGCCGAGCGCAATCAGCAACTCGGTAGGTAACCATTCGAGGGTAACAATGCGGCTCAGATCAGGGCGCGAGGCAGACAGCGCTGGCAGGGAAGTCAGTAACGGGGACAGCGCCATCATCTGTAAAAGACGACGGCGCGTCAGCCCTGAATAACGTTGAATATCAGACATATCAGTATACGAAGCTTACCGGCGCACCGCCCGCAGGATGCGGAAGAATGCCCATCGGAATACCATAAATTTGTTCGAGAACGTCACCGCGCATCATGTCTTCCGGCGCGCCCTGCGCGATCATCTCGCCGCCGCGCAATGCCATCAGTTCATCGCAATAACGCGCCGCCATATTCAGATCATGCAATACCGCGATCACGGTTAAGCCTTTCTCACGGCTCAGGCGCTGGATCAACGCCAGCACATCTTTCTGATGCGCGATATCCAGCGCGGAAGTCGGTTCGTCGAGCAACAGGCAACGGCTGTCCTGTGCGACCATCATCGCCAGCCACGCACGCTGACGCTCGCCGCCCGAGAGGCTGTCGACCAGGCGCTGTGCGAACGGTTTCAGGCCCACCAGCGCAATGGCTTCTTCGACTTTTTCTTTGTCCTGATGTTTAAAACGCCCCAGCGCGCCGTGCCACGGATAGCGGCCAATCGCCACCAGTTCCTGCACCGTCATGCCTTCTGCGGCCGGAAGTTGCTGCGGCAGATACGCCACCTGACGCGCAAACGCTTTGCTGTCCCACTGGGCCAGCGGCGTTTCATTCAGATAAATCGTTCCGGACGTCGCCGGCTGATGCCGTCCCAGCATTTTTAACAACGTTGATTTCCCGGAGCCGTTATGGCCAATCAGCCCGCACACTTTCCCCTGCGGGAAGGTCAGTGACAGTGGCGCGAGCAACGTTCGCCCCGGCACTGAAAAGCTGACTTCTTGCAGGCGGAAGACGCTGTCAGGCAGCGATGAAGACGGGTGTACGTTGTTATCAGGCATAAGATTTTCTACGTGACGTCTGGACGTGAATTGGAAACGGGCACGACCAGCGTGCCCGGATTTAACTTCTTAAAGCTTTTAGAAACGGAAGGTGGCTGTTGCCACAACCTGACGATCTGAACCCCAGTAACAGGCGTAATCGCGGTAGCAGCTGGCAACGTACTCACGATCCAGCAAGTTGTTGATGTTCACGCCCACGGAAGAACCCGGCAGGCCGAAACGACCCAGATCGTATTTCACCGTTGCATCCACCAGTGTGTATGAAGAGACATTGAATGCTTCATTCGCTTTGTCTGCATTTACACCGTTCGTTGTGTAGAAGCTGGAGCTGGCCCCGACATAACGCACACCGGAGCCTACGGTCAGGCCGCTGAGCGCCGTTTCGTGGAAGGTGTAATCCGCCCACAGAGACGCCATATTTGCCGGTACTTCAACGGGGCGTTTGCCTTCGAAAGTGGTGTCATGCGTGTACTTGGCATCAGTGTAGGTATAAGACGCCGTCACGTTAATGTTAGCGTTAATCGCAGCTTTGGCTTCGAGTTCAACACCACGCGAACGTATTTCACCAGACTGAACGCTAAAGGCGGCATCAGCAGGGTTGGCGGTCAGGTTTTTGTCTTTTGTCAGCTGGTATACCGCCGCGGTCAGGCTGATCGGACGATCGTTCGGGATGTATTTGATCCCGGCTTCGTACTGTTTGCCCATTGAAGGATCGAACGGTTTCCCTTCTTTGGTCGCGCCGGCAGTCGGTTCAAAGGATTCGCTGTAGCTGAAGTACGGAGAAATACCGTTGTCAAACAGGTAGTTCAAGCCACCGCGCCAGGTAAACTGCTCGTCGTTGATCTGCGCAGAAGTGTTCGTTGTGCGGGTAAAGGTTGAGCTTTTCGCGAAATCGTAACGACCGCCGAGGGTCAGGATCCACTTGTTCCATTCCGCCTGATCCTGCACGTACAGACCCGTTTGTTCCTGACGGTTGAGGATCTCATACGGGAAGTACAGCGAGACATTGCCGTTGCCGTACTGCGGATTCGCCAGATTCAGATTACTTGCGCTGCCGTAATCCGCATCAATATCGTTACGCATACGCATGTAATCGACGCCTGCCAGCACGGTGTGATCAACATCACCGGTACCGAATTTAGCTTGTGCCTGCGTATCAACATCAAAGTTTGCCAGCTTCTCTTTGGACTGAACATAGCTGCGCGTAATGTTGCCGTTGCCGAGGTAGCCGAAGCCGTAAACCGATTTATATTCCGTATCGAGTTTGGTGTAACGCAGGTTCTGGCGAACTGTCCAGGTATCATCAAACTGATGCGCGAAGCTGTAACCGACCATTTTCTGATTACGGGACATGCGGTTACCCGCTTCGCCTTCGTTGAAATCTGTCGGCAGTTTATGCGCTTTACCATTGGCGTCGTAATACGGCACAACGGTGCCTTCACGTGGCAACCATCCGTAGTAACCCGCATCCGGATCGTTCTGGAAATTACTCAGGAAGGTGAAATCAGTTTTATCATCAGGACGCCATGAGAAAGACGGAGCAATGGAATAGCGTTTTTCTTTCGCCATTTCCTGCTGCGCATCCTGACTACGTGCCACACCGGTCAGACGGTAGGAATACACGCCCGCATCGTCGATGGCATCGCTGAAATCGAAACCGGTCTGGTACAGGTTATCTGTACCCATTTTGAACTGTACTTCTTTGAGTGGTTCAGTGGTCGGGCGCTTGCTGACCATGCTGACAACGCCGCCCGGGTTGCTTTTACCGTACAAAACGGAAGACGGCCCACGCAACACTTCAACACGCTCAAGCATGTACGGATCCATCGACACTTCAGAATAGTTATCACCCTGAAGTTTGATACCGTCGAGATACTGGTTGGTATTCACAGAGGTGAAGCCACGGATTGCCATAGCATCAATGGTGTTGGAGCTACCACGGCTGGCGAAGACACCCGGCGTATAACCCAGCGCTTCTTTCACCGTCACAGGCTGCTTCATGTCCATTTCTTCGCGGGTGACCACGGAAACAGACTGCGGGGTTTTCACCAGTGGTGTATCGGTTTTAGTCCCGGTCGCACTGTGTTTTGCAGCGATGGTCGCCGCAGGGCCCCATGCGGATTCCTGCCCGGCTTGCGCAGACGCCGAACTGGTAACATTAATCGTATCTTCTTTCGCGGTTGCTGTGGTTGCTGCACCTGCGTAAAACGCGGTGGAGCCCAGAACGGCGGTAATGGTTAACGCGAGCGTCCGACGCTTAAATGCGCCTTTTTGGACTGAGTTTGAAAGCGAGCATTGAGAAGCCATTGCATTATCTCTGGAGTGGTAATGGGAATGTAAACGATAATTATTATTATGACCGTCGCATAATATGCGCATTGCGCGGGGCTCTGCAAGCCTATTTGACTCATAGATTGGCTGAATGAATAAAAAGTATCCCCATGTTAAACATGGGTAAAAACGCCTATGAATTATACGGAATGAGTTGTGAAAGACCTGACGGGAATGTAAAACACGACGGGGAAATTTGAGTTAAGAATAACAATTAAAAAGGGCGCGATTCTCATCGCGCCCTTTAATGTTTCTGAAATCAACAATTTGTTACTGGCCGGAACCGAACATGTCCTTGATCCAACCGGCAACACCGTTGCTGTCTTTCTTCTCGTCCTGCGCCTGAGGTTGCTGCCCCTGAGGCTGTTGTTGTTGCTGCTGTTGTTGTTGCTGCTGTTGTTGCTGAATCTGCTGCTGTTGTTGTTGCTGAACGGCAGAAACAGAAGCCTGGCACATAGCATCCGGTGAATCGGTCCAGACCGGAATGGAACGTACGGTACCACCGCCCAGCATACCGCCACCGCCGCCACACACAAAGTTACCTGCACCGTCGATATTCATCGGGCTGATACCTTCCGGCATTTGCAGATCCAGCGGCTGAGGCGTGCCGTTTTCCAGATAGCGGCCATACAGCACCAGCGCACCGGTAGAACCCCACAGTTTAGACGGGCCGTTGTTATCGCGGCCAACCCAGGTGATTGCAACCTGATTGCCGTCGATACCGGCAAACCAGCTGTCACGCAGTTCGTTCGATGTCCCGGTTTTCGCGGCCAGATGCAGTTTCGGGAATTTGTTCGCCAGCGCGCGCGATGTCCCTTCCTGAACCACCTGCTGCATTGCGTACAATGTCAGATAAGCGGCCTGAGAAGGGATCACACGTACCGCCTGCGGGAAGCTCTGGTACAAGACCGTGCCGTCTTCCGCAATCACCGAACGCACCGCCGACAACGGCGCTTTGTTACCGCCGCTGGCAATGGTCTGGTATTCCTGCGCCACTTCCATCGGCGTCAGCGCGATTGCACCGAGCAACATCGACGGCGTCTGGTTCAGGGATTCTTTCGGGATCCCCAAATCAATCAGCGTTTTGGTGATGTTGTCGAGACCCACCGCCATCCCGAGGTTAACCGTCGGAACGTTCATGGAACGCGCCAGCGCATCCACCAGCAGAACCTGACCGCGGAACTGATGGTCATCGTTTTTCGGCGACCAGATCTGGCCGTTCGCCAGTTTCAGGTTCAGCGGCTGGTCGGCAAGAATGGTGTTCAGGCGGTATTTATCCGGCTGCGACAGCGCAGTCAGATAGGTCGCCGGTTTAGCCAGAGAACCGACCTGACGGCGCGCCTGCATGGCGCGGTTGAAACCGGCAAACTGCGTTTCCGCTCCGCCGACCATCGCACGCACTTCACCGGTATAACGGTCAACAATCACCATCGCCGTTTCGATGTCGTTCAGGCCGCTTTTCTTGCGAAGTAACGGAATGCCTTCTTCAACCGCTTTTTCCGCCGCATCCTGAGAAATCGGATCCAGCGTGGTGAAAATTTTCACCCCGGACATGTCCTGAACTTTATCGCCCAGCTTGGCCTGCAATTCCTGACGCACCATCTGCATGAACGCAGGCTGCGGTGAAATCACCCCGCCTTTTGGCTGTACGCCCAGCGGACGGGCGCTCAGCATGTCATACAATTCCTGATCGATAACTTTCTGATCGACCAGCAAACGCAACACCAGATTACGACGTTGCAGCGCCATCGCCGGGTTACGCCACGGGTTATACAGCGATGCGCCTTTCACCATACCGACCAGCAATGCCTGCTGATCGAGGCTCAGTTCGTTCACCGGACGGCCAAAGTAGTACAGGCTCGCCAGCGGGAAACCGCGGATCTGATCAGAACCGCTCTGGCCGAGATACACTTCGTTCAGATACAGCTCAAGGATGCGATCTTTGCTGTAATCGGCGTCGAGCAAGACCGCCATCACCGCTTCACGCGCCTTACGACTCAGCGAGCGTTCGTTGGTCAGGAACAGGTTTTTGACCAACTGCTGGGTCAGCGTTGAGCCGCCCTGCACCGCATGACCGGCTGTCAGGTTCGCCACCACAGCACGACCGATGGAATAGAAGTTAATCCCGTCGTGCTCGTAGAAATGGCGGTCTTCCGTTGCCAGCAAGGTGTCAACCAGCAAATCCGGGAAGCCGGAACGCGGCACGAACAGACGCTGTTCGCCGTTAGCATTGGACGCCTGCAACATGGTGATCAGACGCGGATCCAGGCGGAACAGCCCGAAATCACGCTGATTATCCAGGTTTTTAATTTCTGACAGGCTGTTGCCATCAAACATCAGACGCGCGTTAACCTGCCCTTCTTTGCCTTCCGGGAAATCAAACGGACGGCGCAGTAAATCAATGTAGTTCGCGTGAACGGTAAATTCGCCCGGACGGGTGATGCGCGTCACTTCGCGATATTGCGTGCCTTCCAGCAGCCCGACCATTTCAGCTTTGCTGATGGACATATCCGGCTCAAGGTTTACCTGACGACCATAAACGGCCGCCGGTAATTGCCAGACTTTACCGCCGTCGATACGGCTGTGGATTTCACGGTTCAGATAGACCGCGTAAATGCCCAGCAGAATGGCAAAGACGATGAACAGCTTGACCAGCAGCCAGAAAATACGGCGTTTCAGGCTCTTCTTGCCGCCTTTTTTCGCTTTACGCGGCGGTGCTTTGCGGCTCATGCGAGATCCCCGTTCTTCTTCGTAATCATCTTCATCCTCATACTCGTCATCGAGTTCCTCTTCTTCGTATTCGTCGTAGTCGTCATCCCGACGGCTGCGGCGAACCGGACGAGTCCGCGCAGGCTTGCGCCCGGCGGGTTTACCTTTACGGCCAATTGGCTCGCGATCATCGCCAGACATCAGTCATTCTCCCCACGTACTGCTGTGTTCGTCATAAAGTTATTCTGCATAATGATTCTGTTTAGCTGAGTCATTTTCATATTCGATTCAAACGGATACTTTTTTATCCCGCAACGCGGGCAGCAAGGCGCTTACTCTGTGCCCGGCTTTGGTTAACTTCCAGAAGAAAGGTCTGAAAAAAAGCGACCTTTCCTGAACAATTTCGTCGCCACGCTTATTGCGCGGAATACTTCTTGGTTCGCCGCGTCGGCGCTGCTTCAGCCGGGTTGTCAGGCCACGGATGTTTCGGGTAGCGCCCTTTCATTTCTTTCTGCACTTCGCGGTACGAGCCCTGCCAGAACGCCGCGAGATCGGCGGTAATTTGCAAAGGCCGCTGCGCCGGAGACAGCAATTCCAGCACCACGGTCACGCGCCCTTCGGCAAGCTTAGGGCTGCGTTCTTCGCCAAACATTTCCTGCATCCGCACCGAAAGCGCCGGTGGCTGGTCTGCATAATAGCGGATCGGCAGGCGACTGCCAGTCGGGACGGTGTAATGCGTCGGTAAAGCGGCGTCAAGACGCTGACGTTGTTGCCAGTCACAAAGCCTTAATAAGGCATCATGCAAATCAACCTGTTGCAGCGATTTTAACGAACGCACGCCCTGTAAAGAAGGCTGTAACCAGCTTTCCAGCCCGCCGAGCAGCGCCTCGTCGTCCATCGCTGGCCAGTCAGCCTCCGGCAGCCATTTGGCCGCACAGGTCAGGCGCAACCGCAATTGTTCGGCGGCCACCGACCAGGTCAGCGCCTGCAAACCCTGCGTTCGGATCCAGTCGATCAGCGCCTGTTGCAGCTCGGCATCTTCCGGTTTTGCCAAAGGATTCGCTTTCAGCACCAGACGCCCTATTTGCCAGCGCCGCCACGCGCGCAGCGTCCCTTTTTCTTCATCCCATTCGACCGCCGTCTGCTCTTTCACGACGTCCGGCAACCGCGCAGGCAGTTGTGTGATATCGAGCGAAATTGCCAGCAAAATTCGGGCGTCCGGGCTGTTGTTGCCCTGCAATAATTGCGGCGCAACCAGCCACGGCGCGCGGGTTAATCCGTCGTCCTGCGGCAATGACGCGCCCAGCCCGTTCGCCAGCAGATAACGGCCATCTTCACCGCGTCGCTGGGCGATACGGTCGCTGAATGCGCGCGCCAGCAGCCACGGTGCGAGCGACGAATCGGCATCACCGCTTTTCCCGCCGGTGCGCTGCGCCAGCTGTTTTGCGCGCCGCTGCCAGTTTCCCTGCGGACGGCTGAACCAGTAATCAATATCCGGCAACCCGCCGCGTGGCGGTTCTTCGAGCATGGCTGCCAGCAGCGCTGCCGTCGCCAGCGCGTCCGGGCTTTGCTGCGCCGCAGAAATCAACATCGCCGCCAGCCGGGGCTCACAGCCGAGTTGCGCCATGCGCTGCCCGTCGGCGGTAAGTTTGCCCTGAGCGTCGGTCGCGCCAAGCTGATGTAAAAGGTATTTTGCCGCCGACAACGCCGCCGCGGGCGGTGCATCGAGCCACTGAAGCTGCGCCGGATCCTGACAACCCCACTGCAACAACTCCAGCCAGAAACTGCTCAGATCGCTTTGCAGGATTTCCGCTTCGGCCTGCGCACTGGCGCGTTCCGCCTGCTCTTTGCTGAACAGATGCCAGCACAATCCGGGCTCCAGACGCCCTGCGCGGCCTGCGCGCTGGGTCATCGACGCCTGACTGATGCGCTGCGTAACGAGACGCGTCAGGCCGCTGCGCGGGTCAAACTGCGCGCTGCGCTCCAGACCGCTGTCGACCACCAGCCGGATACCTTCAATGGTCAGGCTGGTTTCCGCAATATTGGTCGCCAGCACGATTTTGCGACGTCCGGCGGGTGAAGGCTGAATGGCTTTTTGCTGCTGCTCTAAAGAGAGCGCGCCATAAAGCGGGCAGAGATCGACATCGCCTGCCACCTTGCCCGAAAGCAGATTTTGCACGCGGGTAATTTCGGAAACGCCGGGCAAAAACAGCAGCATTGAGCCGTGATTTTCACTCATCAGGCGGCTGACCATGCGGGAAACGCCTTCGTCCAGCCTTTCGTGGGTGGCGAGGGAAAGATACTGACGGTCAACCGGAAAACTGCGGCCTTCGGAGACGATCACCGGCGCATCAGGCAGCAGCGGCGATAAACGCAGATTGTCGAGCGTCGCGGACATGATCAGCAGTTTCAGATCATCGCGCAGCGCATTTTGTACGTCGAGCAGCAGCGCCAGCGCCAGATCGGCCTGCAAACTGCGCTCATGGAATTCATCGAGGATCACCAGCGAAACGCCGGTCAGTTCAGGATCCGCCTGCACCATGCGGGTGAGAATGCCTTCAGTCACGACTTCCAGCCGCGTCGCCGCGCTGGTTTTGCTTTCGGCGCGCATACGGTAACCGACGGTTTGCCCCGGCGTTTCGCCCAGCAGCTGCGCCAGACGGAAAGCGACATTTTTTGCCGCCAGACGACGCGGTTCCAGCAACAGGATTTTCCCCGGCAGATTGCCCTGTTTGAGCAACTGCAACGGCAGCCAGGTCGATTTACCGGCACCGGTCGGCGCGAGCAGTAACACTTGCGGTGCCTGCTTAAGGGCGATTAAAAGCGGTTCAAGTACGGCGCTGACCGGCAAAGAAGACAATGAATTCTCCATGAGAGTTAACTTTAAACGGCGGGCATTGTAGCATTTAGCGCCAGATCCGGTATGTCGTGATTTTTTTAAACCAGGAATGAATATGTCTGTCGAGCGCCGCCTGTTTTTCGCCTTAGCGTTACCTGCAAAGTTACAAAAGCAGGTCATCAAATGGCGTGCCAATAACTTTCCGCAGGACACCGGCCGCCCCGTCACGGCGGTGAACCTGCACATTACGCTGGCGTTTCTGGGCGAAATCAGCGAACTCAAAACGGATGCGCTGACCCGCATCGCCGGGCGCATTCAGGCGCAAAAGTTTAGCCTGTGTCTGGACGATATCGGTCACTGGCCGGGTTCCGGCGTGGTCTGGATTGGCACGAAGCGCGCGCCCAATGCGCTGCTGCAACTGGCTTCGGTGCTGCGCTCTCACGCCGCGCGTAACGGCTGCCATCAGAGTACGCTGCCGTTTCATCCGCACGTGTCGTTGTACCGCAGCGCCACGCGACCGGTGGCGATCCCACCCGCCACGCCTGACTGGCAACTGGACGCCGAAGAATTCAGTCTTTACGAATCGACTTACAAACGCGGGCGTACCCGTTACCGCTGCCTGCAAAGCTGGCCTCTGGCTGACATTCCGGCCACCTGAATCTCTTTTATACGGAAACTCTCATGCATTTCGAGCCAGCGCTTCAACCCGCTACCCTGATCAAACGTTACAAACGTTTTCTCGCAGACGTCATCACCCCCGATGGCCGTGAACTCACGCTGCACTGCGCCAACACCGGCGCAATGACCGGTTGCGCCACGCCGGGCGATACCGTCTGGTATTCCACCTCTGATAACGCCAAACGTAAATATGCCCACAGCTGGGAGCTGACCGAAACGCAGCAACATCACTGGATTTGCGTGAATACGCTGCGGGCAAACCAGCTGGTGCGCGAGGCAATAGAAGCCGGTCGCATACCGGAATTATCCGGTTACAGTAATTTATCGGCGGAAGTAAAATACGGCACCGAAAATAGCCGTATAGACTTGATGTTACAGGCAGAAAATCAACCTGACTGCTATATTGAAGTGAAATCTGTCACGCTGCTGCACGAAGGTCAGGGATTCTTCCCGGATGCAGTCACGCTGCGCGGCCAGAAGCATTTGCGCGAGTTACAGTCGATGGCAGAACAGGGGCAGCGAGCGGTACTTTTCTTCGCTGTTTTACATTCAGGCATTGAAAGCGTGTCTGCTGCACACCATATTGATCCCCGTTACTCAGAATTGCTGACGCAGGTTCAGAAAAAAGGTGTAGAAGTGATGTGCTACGGTGCCGCACTTTCTGCTGAGGGTATCCGCCTCACAGAACGATTACCGCTGGTCACGAAATCATTAAACGGATAAACCCAGTTCGGATAACCCTGTTATTAGCCGTCGGCGGCATAAATACAGGTCGCGAATACGCTTTTCCTCACAGGCTTGTCAAGCACCTGTCAGGAATAATTGCCAACCTCGTTGCCTTCTGTTATTTATAGCGGCCTGATTTTTTCCCCCGTTGGGGATCGAAGTGTTCGAAGCCTCTCATTTGCAGAAAATCTGTAAACGTTAAGGTGGATGAACATAGTGCGTGTTATGTAGGAGAAGCATCATGCAAGAAGGCCAAACCCGTAAGACGTCGTCCTTGAGCATTCTCGCTATCGCTGGGGTGCAGCCGTATCAAGAGAAGCCGGGCGAAGAGTACATGAACGACGCTCAGCTGGCTCACTTCAAAAAGATTCTTGAAGCATGGCGCAATCAGCTCAGGGATGAAGTAGATCGTACCGTTACACACATGCAGGATGAAGCTGCAAACTTCCCTGATCCGGTCGACCGTGCCGCTCAGGAAGAAGAATTCAGCCTCGAACTGCGTAACCGTGACCGTGAACGTAAGCTGATCAAAAAGATTGAAAAAACACTGAAAAAAGTGGAAGACGAGGATTTCGGTTATTGCGATTCCTGTGGCGTTGAGATTGGCATCCGCCGTCTTGAAGCACGTCCGACCGCTGACTTGTGTATCGACTGTAAGACTCTGGCAGAAATCCGCGAAAAGCAGATGGCTGGCTAAGTCCCGGGTTCCACGCGGTGCGTCATGCACCGCGTTCCCTTTAAAAGCACGACCCCATTCTTATGCCACAAAATCAATATACGGGCCGTTTCGCGCCTTCACCTTCCGGTGACCTCCATTTTGGTTCGCTGATTGCCGCACTCGGCAGTTATCTGCATGCGCGCGCCCAAAACGGTCAGTGGCTGGTTCGCATTGACGATATCGATCCGCCGCGTGAAATTCCCGGTTCTGCTGAGCGCATTCTGGCCACGCTTGAACGCTATGGTCTGGAATGGGACGGCGACGTCGTCTGGCAATCCAAACGTCATGACGCCTACCGCGAAGTGCTGGACTGGCTGTATCAGCAACAAAAAAGCTATTACTGCACCTGTACCCGCCAGCGTATTGCCCAAAGCGGCGGTTTTTACGACGGTCACTGCCGTGGCCTGAATTTAGGTGCAGAAAACGCGGCAATTCGCCTGCATCAGACCTTACCGGTTTATGGTTTTGATGATGATTTTCAGGGGCATTTACAGGCCGAAAGCCAGCTGGCCGAAGAAGATTTTATTATCCGCCGCCGCGACGGGCTGTTTGCCTACAATCTGGCGGTGGTCGTTGATGACCATTTTCAGGGCGTGAATCATATTGTGCGCGGAGCCGATCTCATCGAGCCCACCGTGCGCCAGATTTCGCTTTACCGGCATCTGGGCTATCCGCAACCGGGATATCTGCATTTGCCGCTGGCACTGAATGAAAATGGCGACAAGCTTTCGAAACAAAATCATGCACCGGCGCTGCCTGAAGGCGATCCGCGGCCGGTAATCATTAACGCACTGAAATTTTTAGGCCAAACGCTGCCGGAAAACTGGCAGGATTACACTTTGCCTTTATTATTACGCTGGGCGACAACGCACTGGACGCCCTCTGAGATACCGCGTCAGGGCGCTTAATCAACGCTGAACTGACATCGGCATTCTCAAAGAGGCTATCGTGAGCTATGATTAGCCGCTGTTTTTGCGTCACGCCAATTTTTTCAGTCACTATCGAGGTGTACCATTTTTACCCGAGTAGCCAATTTTTGCCGTAAGGTGCTGGTCCGTGAAGATAAAGTCGTTCGTGAAGAAAAGGCTGTTCATGACGAAGCCGCACTTCATGGAGAAGTTAATCGTGAGGACAATTCCCGTCGCGATCCGTCTCCTGTGGCTGAAAACACTGTGAAGGCAAACCATCCTGAACGTCGTGACAACGAGCAACGCCGCGAAAACCGTGGCCGTCGGGATGACAACGCAAACCGGGGCGAGCGTCGTAACAACAACCGTCGCTCTGCGCCTTATCAGCCGCGTGGCGAACGTAACGACAATCGCGGTGAACGTACCGACAGCCGTGGCGAACGCAGCGAACAGCGCGCTCCGCGTACCGAGCACGTCCAGAAGCCACGCCCGTCATTTGATTACGCGGGCGAAACCCGTGCGATGACCATCATTCCCCGCGATGAGCACAATATTTCCCGTCGTGATATCAGCGAAAACGCCCTGAAAGTCCTGTACCGCCTGAATAAGTCTGGCTATGAAGCCTTCCTGGTAGGCGGTGGCGTGCGCGATTTGCTGCTGGATAAAAAGCCAAAAGATTTCGATATTACGACCAATGCAACGCCTGATCAGGTGCGCAAACTTTTCCGTAACTGCCGTCTGGTTGGCCGCCGTTTCCGTCTGGCCCACGTAATGTTCGGCCCGGAAATCATCGAGGTCGCCACATTCCGTGGTCATCACGAACAGTACGAAGAAACCGACGATAAAAACGTTTCCCAGCAGGCCCAGAACGGCATGCTGCTGCGCGATAACATCTTCGGCACGATTGAAGACGACGCCCAGCGCCGCGATTTCACCATCAACAGCCTGTATTACGGCGTGGCTGATTTCACCGTCCGTGATTACACCGGCGGCCTGCGTGACCTGGAAAACGGCATCATTCGGCTGATAGGCGATCCGGAAACCCGCTACCGCGAAGACCCGGTGCGTATGCTGCGTGCGGTGCGTTTCGCTGCAAAACTCGACATGAAGATCAGCCCGGAAACCGCTGAGCCGATCCCACGTCTGGCGACCCTGCTACAGGAAATTCCGCCTGCGCGCCTGTTTGAAGAATCGCTGAAATTGCTGCAAGCCGGCTACGGTTATGCCACGTACAAAAAACTGTGTGAATACCAGCTGTTCCAGCCGCTGTTCCCGCTGATCGCCCGCCAGTTTACTGAGCATGGCGACAGCCCGATGGAACATATTCTGTTGCAGGTTCTGAAAAATACCGACTACCGTTTGCAGAACGATCAGCGCGTCAATCCGGCGTTCCTGTTCGCGGCAATGTTGTGGTATCCGGTGATTGAACATGCACAGAAACTGGCGCAGGAAGGCGGTCTGACGTATTACGACGCCTTCGCGCTGGCCATGAACGACGTGCTCGACGAACAATGTCGCACGCTGGCAATTCCAAAACGTATTACCACGCTGGTGCGTGATATCTGGGCATTGCAGCTGCGTCTGTCCCGCCGTCAGGGCAAACGTGCGCACAAGCTGATGGAACATCCTAAATTCCGTGCCGCTTACGATTTACTGGTTCTGCGCGCTGAAGTTGAACAGCATCGCGAACTGCAAAGTCTGGCGCAGTGGTGGGGTGAATTCCAGGAAGCCACACCGGCCTCGCAGAAAGCCATGCTCGGCACGCTCGGTGACGATGCAACGCCTGCGCGTCGCGCACGGACACGTCGTCCGCGTAAACGCACTCCCCGTAAGGATGGCGGTCAATGATCCGCGTTTACCTGGCTCTGGGAAGCAATCTCTCACGACCTCTCGACCAGGTAAATTGCGCGCTGGAGGCGCTGGCACATTTGCCGCGCACCCGCTTTGTGGCTGTCTCTCCGTTTTACCGCAGCAAGCCGCTGGGGCCGCAGGATCAGCCTGATTATCTGAACGCCGTGGTGTCGCTCGATACGTTATTACCGCCGGAAGAGCTGCTCGATTGCACCCAGGCCATCGAGCAAAATCAGGGACGTGTCCGCAAAGCCGAACGCTGGGGCCCGCGGACATTAGATCTGGATATGCTGTTTTATGGCGATCGGGTGATCGACACGGAGCGTTTAACTGTGCCGCATTACCATATGAAGAACCGCGAGTTTATGCTGTACCCGCTGGCGGATCTGGCACCGGATCTGGTGTTCCCGGATGGCGAAACGCTGCAAAGCGTACTGGATCGCGTTCCGCTGAATGGCCTGACAAAATGGTAGGCCGCTCAGCGACTTACCCGCACCTGTAATCCCCCTTCTGTTTTGTTCCGGTACTCTACCCGCAACTGATGTAACTGTGCGATCCTCTGTACGATCGAAATCCCCAGACCGCTGCCGGTTTGCTCCTGACCCGGTGGCCGGTAAAAACGTTCGCCGAGCCGCGCCAGATGTTCTTCCGAGATCCCCGGCCCCTGATCTTCTACCGTTAATCCCTGCGCATTCAGCGTGACCGAGACCGTGGTTTCCGCCGGAGAATAACGAATGGCGTTATCCAGCAGATTACGCACCATCAGCGAAAGCAGAAGAGATTGTCCGCGCATTTGCGGCGGCGTTCCCTGCTCTTCAAAACGTAATTCGATACCTTTGCTGTGCGCACGATAATCCTGTTCGGCCAGATTTTGTGCCAGCAACGAAGGCCAGTCGATGATCTCCAGTTCTTCCGGTTCTGAGAAAATTTCCAGCCGCGACAGCGTCAGCAGCTGATCCACCAGCCGCGTGGCGCGATCGATACTGGTGGTCAGGTTTTCCAGCGCATGCTCGCGCATTTCGGTGTCGTCACCGGACAGCTGCACCACTTCGGTTTGCACGCGCAATGCCGCCAGCGGGCTGCGTAATTCGTGCGCGGCATCGGAGGTAAACCGGCGTTCGCGGACCAGCATTTCACTGGTACGGTCGAACAGATAATTCAGCGCGTTTGCCAGCGGCAGGACTTCACCGGGCAGACGATCGGTGACAATCGGCGTGGCATCTTCCGGCGATCGCTGACGCAGCCCTTCTGCCACCCGACGCAGCGGTCGGAGTTCCAGCGTCACCATCACAATCAGCGCCAGCAGCAATACCGGCAATGAAGCCAGCCACGGCGTCAGTTGCCCGCTGACTAAACTCCAGGCCATATCATTACGGTAGTCGTATTCCTGACCGACAGCCACGCGATATTGCCCGTCTGGCGATGTCAGCCAGACCATACGCCAGTCGTCGTTGTCGCCTTTAAGTTCGTCATCTTTAAAGCCCTGTGTGTTGCCGTCGAAGCGGATACGTTTGCCGTTTTCGCCGTCGTTGAGCAGCATGTCGCCCTGCTGATTAAAAATGGCAAACGTCAGCGCATCGTCATCGGTATGGCCACGTGAACCTTTGCGGACCATCTTTTTGGTGTCCGGCAGCTCGGCGTCTTTTTGCATATTCAGCCGGTCGCCCAGCCCGGTGGCGGCCAGACGTTTAGCGAATAACATCTGTTGCGTATCAAACACTTCGTTGATGTGTTTGCGGGTCTGGTGCCAGGCCACGCCGCTGGCAATCAGCCACGTCAGCAGCGCCAGCACGGTAAACAGCAGGATCAGCCGGAGACGCAGACTCAGGTTTTTCAGCTCCTTCACGCACTCTCCCCGGACGGCACATCGCCCAGCGTATAACCCACGCCGTGAACGGTGCGGATGAAGCTTTTGCCGAGTTTGCTGCGAAGATGGTGGATATGCACTTCAACCGCGTTGCTGCTGACTTCATCGTCCCAGTTGTACAGTTTTTCCTGAATCAGGGTGCGCGCCAACACGCGGCCTTTGTTATTGAGAAACAGTTCCAGCACCGCGACTTCACGCGGCGTGAGCGTGACGGTTTCGCCATTGAGCGTTACACTTCGGGCTGCCGGATCGAATTCCACTGCGCCGTGCGTCACTTTTGGCGTAACCACGCCATGACGGCGGCGGATCAGCGCCTGTAAACGCGCGGCCACTTCCACCAGCGCAAACGGCTTACACAGATAATCATCCGCCCCGGCCTGCAATCCGCTGACGCGCTGTTCAAGCGCATCGCGCGCCGTGAGGATGAGCACCGGCGTGTCACGACCGGCCTTGCGCCATTTACGCAGCAGCTCCATGCCGTCCATTCCCGGCAGGCTTAAATCGAGGATCACCGCATCGTACGGCGCGCTGTCAAGCGCGGCTTTGCCGGTCAGCCCGTCGGTAAACCAGTCGAGCGTAAACCCCAGTTTTGTCAGCCCGGCTTTGATGCCGTCGCCAATCATTTTGTCGTCTTCAACCAATAGAATTCGCATGGTTCCCTCCGTTTTTTTCATTATAGGCGAAGCTTCTTAATCACTTCTTAAGACCTGGATCATGGAGTCCGTTGCTGATCTTGCTGTCTGCATTTCGGCTCATACAGTAGAATACTGGCATCATATTCATCCGATGAATTATTCAAAGGAAAGTGTTCATGAAACCAACAACGCTGAGCCAGCTTCGCCAATGGAAGCAGGAAAAACATAAATTTGCGACCATTACCGCGTATGACGCCAGCTTTTCACAGCTGTTTGCTGAGCAGGGCATCACCGTCATGCTGATTGGTGACTCCCTCGGGATGGTCGTTCAGGGGCAGGATTCCACCCTGCCGGTGACGGTTGAGGAAATTGCTTACCATACGCGCTGCGTGCGCCGTGGCGCGCCTCACGCTTTATTGCTGGCAGACCTGCCGTTCATGAGTTACGCCACGCCGGAACAGGCGTTCGAAAGCGCGGCAATCCTGATGCGTGCCGGCGGCAATATGGTGAAACTCGAAGGCGGTAGCTGGCTGTGCGATACGGTTAAAATGCTGACCGAGCGCGCCGTTCCGGTGTGCGGCCATCTCGGCCTGACGCCGCAATCGGTGAACATTTTTGGTGGTTACAAAGTGCAGGGGCGCGACGAAGTGGCCGCAAACCAGCTTATCAAAGATGCGATGATGCTCGAAGAAGCTGGCGCGCAGCTGCTGGTGCTGGAATGTGTGCCCGTTGAACTGGCGCGCCGCGTGACCGAAGAACTGAGCATCCCGGTGATCGGCATCGGTGCCGGTAACGTGACCGACGGACAGATTCTGGTGATGCATGACGCGTTCGGCATTACCGGTGGCCATACGCCAAAATTTGCCAAAGACTTCCTCGCGGAAGCGGGCGATATCCGCAGCGCGGTGCGTTTGTATGTCGATCAGGTCGCGCAGGGCGTGTATCCGGGCGAAGAGCATTCCTTTAAATAATCGGGAGAAGAAGTGTGCTGATAATTGACAGCGTGGCGCTGCTGCGTCGCGAGATCCGCGATTTCCGTAAGAATAACAAACGTATTGCCCTGGTGCCGACCATGGGGAATTTGCACGAAGGCCATATGACGCTGGTGGAAGAAGCGAAAGCGCGCGGCGATGTGGTGGTGGTGAGTATTTTCGTGAATCCGATGCAGTTCGAACGCCCGGACGATCTCGAGCGTTATCCGCGCACGTTGCAGGAAGACTGCGAAAAGCTGAACAAGCGCGGCGTGGATCTGGTGTTTGCCCCGTCTCCGGCGGAGGTTTATCCGAAAGGCCTGACAACGCAGACGCAGGTCGATGTACCGGTGATTTCTACCATTCTGGAAGGCGCGAGCCGTCCGGGGCATTTCCGTGGTGTATCGACGATTGTCAGCAAATTGTTCAATCTGGTGCAGCCGCAGGTGGCCTGTTTCGGCCAGAAAGACTTCCAGCAACTGGCGCTGCTGCGCACGATGGTGGAAGACATGGGCTACGACATTGAAATTATTGGCGTACCGATTGTACGCGCCAAAGACGGTCTGGCACTGAGTTCGCGCAATGGTTATCTGACTCCTGAAGAGCGTAAAATAGCGCCTCAGCTGAACAAAATCATGAACGCGCTGGCGGAGCGTCTGAGCCAGGGCGAGCGTCACGTTGAAGAGATGTTGCAGGAAACCGGGCAACAGCTGCGTGAAGCCGGATTTACGCCAGATGAGTTGTTTATTCGTGATGCCAAAACCTTGCAGGAATTGTCCGTCGACAGCACGTCCGCGGTGATCCTGATGGCAGCATGGTTAGGGAAAGCCCGGCTGATTGATAATCAAGAGGTTGATCTGACGCAGTAGACAGCGCAGCTCAAATCGGCAACTATGTTGGCCGCCGGAAATATCGGAATTTTATTATCTCCGCCCGGCGGGTTCCCTGATTTTTTACGCAAGTAAGGTATATGTGATGATCCGCACTATGCTGCAAGGCAAACTGCACCGGGTTCACGTGACTCAGGCAGATTTGCACTATGAAGGTTCCTGCGCCATCGACCAGGACTTTCTCGATGCTTCAGGCATTTTAGAGTACGAAGCGATTGATATTTATAACGTTGATAACGGTCAGCGTTTCTCAACTTACGCCATCGCGGCAGAACGCGGTTCGCGTATTATTTCGGTTAACGGCGCTGCGGCGCGCTGCGCCTGTGTCGGCGATCTGCTGATCATCTGTTCTTACGTGCAGATGTCTGACGCTGATGCCCGCCAGCACAAACCGAAAGTGGCTTATTTTGAAGGTGAAAACCAGCTGAAACGCACCGCGAAAGCCGTGCCGGTTCAGGTGGCTTGAGCCCGAATCAGGCCAAAAAAAACGGGGCATGGATTGCCCCGTTTCTCATTTTATAATCCTAACGGCATTAACTACGTAAACCACGCCCGCGCTCAATCAAGTACCACGCCAGCAGATAAAACACCGCGATAAACGCTACCAGCACGCTCATCGTGAAGATCAGCGGAACGTCACTGACGCCAAGGAACCCGTAGCGGAAACCGCTGATCATGTAGACGATCGGGTTCAGCTTTGAAATCGCCTGCCAGATGGGTGGCAGCAGCGACAGCGAGTAAAACACGCCGCCCAGATACGTCAGTGGTGTCAGCACGAACGTCGGGATCAGGCTGATATCATCAAATGTGGTGGCAAACACCGCATTCAGCAAACCGCCCAGCGAGAACAGGATCGCGGTCAGCAGCAGCGTCAGCGCAATCACCCACCAGGAATGGATCACCAGCGGCACGAAGAACAACGAAATCGCCGTGACCAGGATCCCCACACAGATCCCACGCGCCACGCCGCCGCCGACATAACCGGCGATCACCACGTGCGTTGGCACCGGTGCAACCAGCAGCTCTTCAATATTGCGCTGGAATTTCGCGCTGAAGAACGACGAAGCCACGTTAGCGTAAGAGTTGGTGATTACCGCCATCATGATCAGGCCAGGCACGATGAACTGCATGTAAGTAAAACCATGCATGCTGCCGATTTGCGAACCGATCAGATTGCCGAAGATGATGAAATAAAGCGTCATGGTGATCACCGGCGGAACCAGCGTTTGGATCCAGATCCGGCCAAACCGGTTGATCTCTTTCAGCCAGATACTTTTGAGTGCTACCCAATACAGTTGCGACATTATTTCTTTTCCCCGCTGCCGTTCACCAGCGTGACAAACAGCTCTTCCAGACGGTTGGCTTTGTTACGCATACTCAATACCTGCACGCCCTGCTTGCTCAGCTGGCTGAACAGGGAGTTCAGGCCCTGTTCACGCATGACTTCAACTTCCAGCGTTGACGTATCTGTCAGCTGGCTGCGGTAACCTTCCAGCACCGGCAGCGGGCTTTTCGCCCCTAAATCCAGAATAAAGGTTTCGGATTTCAGCTTGGACAACAACGCTTTCATGCTGGTGTTTTCCACCAGTTCGCCGCCCTGAATAATGCCGATATTGCGGCACAGCATTTCGGCTTCTTCCAGATAGTGCGTGGTCAGAATAATGGTCGTGCCCTGCGCATTCAGCTCTTTCAGGAAGCCCCACATCGAGCGACGCAGTTCGATATCCACACCGGCAGTCGGTTCGTCGAGGATCAACAGTTTCGGTTCGTGCATCAGCGCACGGGCAATCATCAGACGACGCTTCATCCCGCCGGAAAGCATGCGGGAACGCTCATTGCGCTTGCCCCACAGATCCAGCTGGGTCAGATATTTTTCGGCACGCTGAAGCGCCAGCGGACGCGGCACGCCGTAGTAACCGGCCTGGTTGACGACAACCTGCATCACGGTTTCAAACGGATTGAAGTTGAATTCCTGCGGCACCAGCCCGAGCTGACGCTTGGCGTTGACGATATCTTTGTCGATGTCGTAACCAAACACCTGAACCTTACCGGCGGTTTTGTTTACGAGTGAACTGATGATGCCGATGGTCGTCGATTTACCCGCACCGTTTGGCCCCAGCAGGGCATAAAAATCGCCGGCTTCGACGCGCAGATCGATACCGCGCAAAGCCTGTACACCACCGGCGTAAGTTTTGGTTAACTTTTCCAGTTCCAATGCATAATTCATAAAGGAAGCGTACCTTGTTGTGAAAACCCTGTTGTAGGAATGCGTAAAAGGAGATGTTGAATCGGTTTTAAAAGACGGAGCATTGCCCTATATTACTCCATCGCTGTTGGCTCGTTACAGGCTATTAACCTCAATGAATGATATAGAAAAGCTCATCAGTAATAATGCCAACTGGTCCAAGACCATGATCGACGAAGATCCTGGCTTCTTTGAACGACTTTCCCAATCTCAAAAACCCCGTTTTCTGTGGATCGGTTGCTCCGACAGTCGCGTTCCCGCTGAGCAATTGACCGGGCTTGAACCGGGCGAACTGTTTGTTCACCGTAACGTCGCCAATCTGGTTATCCATACTGATCTCAACTGCCTGTCCGTTGTGCAATATGCTATCGACGTACTGGAAGTGGAACACGTCATCATTTGCGGTCACTACGGTTGCGGTGGCGTACAGGCAGCGGTTGAAAACCCTGAACTGGGTTTGATTAATAACTGGTTATTGCATATCCGGGACATCTGGTACAAACACAGCTCCCTGCTGGGCGAACTGTCACCGAATCAGCGTCTCGATAAATTGTGTGAGCTGAACGTCGTGGAACAAGTGTACAACCTCGGCCACTCCACCGTGATGCAATCAGCCTGGAAACGCGGCCAGAAAGTCACCCTGCACGGCTGGGTTTACGGCATTCAGGACGGACGACTGCGCAATCTCGAAGTCGACGCCACCAGCCGTGAAACGCTGGAACAGCGCTACCGTCAGGGCGTCTCCGCCTTACTGAACGGCAACCCGCAATAACAAACCGCTCCACTCTACAGAAAATCAAAAAACAAAAGGCACAAAAATGTGCCTTTTTTAGTGCTTTTTTCTGTACCCACTGACTTCTGAGAATGGCGAAAGCGGATAGCCTGTTTCTATTCGTCCAGCATAACCACTTTGCCGACATATGGCAGATGGCGATAGCGCTGGGCGTAGTCGATGCCGAAACCGACGACGAATTCGTCCGGGATCGCAAAACCGACGTATTCCACTTTAACTTCAACTTCACGGCGTTCTGGTTTGTCGAGCAGGGTACAAATTGCCAGTGATTTAGGGCCGCGCAGTTGCAGGATTTCACGCACTTTGCTCAGTGTGTTGCCGGAGTCAATGATGTCTTCGACGATCAAAACGTCTTTGCCGCGAATGTCTTCATCGAGATCTTTCAGGATTTTGACGTCACGGGTGGTGGACATACCGTTGCCGTAGCTTGATGCGGTCATGAAATCGACTTCATGCGGCACATCAATGGCGCGGCATAAATCGGCCATGAACATAAAGGAACCGCGCAGCAGCCCGACCAGTACCATTTCGCTGCCGCTGTCACGGTAGTGCCCGGTAATTTTACGGCCCAGCTCTTCAATTCGGTTTTTGATTTCCTGTTCGGAAATCATGACATCAACGCGATGTTTCATATAAAGACTAACCACCTGATTTAAGAATATTTATCGCCGTTTTCAGAAGAAACGGCGACCATATAGTGGAAGGGATTATATCAAAGAACCCGCCGATGAGTAACGCCGGTGCAGTTCAGCCATAAGCAACACGCGATAAAAGGCGGCTTACGCCGAAACCGTAAATCCGAGCATCATGCCGGTGTCTTCGTGTTCCAGCAGATGACAGTGCGCCATGTACGCGTGCTGTTTGTCAGCCAGATGGCTGAAGCGGACGAGCACTTCGCTGCGGGCGCCTTCGACGCGGACGATATCTTTCCAGCCCTGACGGTGCGGCGCGACCGGCTGGCCGTTTTCAGAAAGAATACGGAACTGTGTGCCGTGGATATGGAACGGATGCAACATCATGTCGCCTTCGCCGGAAATCGTCCATTTCTCGTATTGCCCTTGTTTCACATCGAACGCAGGAACGTTCATGTCGTAGGCTTTGCCGTTGATTTTATTGCCCTGCATAAAATCGTAACTTCCGGCCGCTTTTTCCATATCCATTCCGGCCATACTGCCGTGGCCGTCATGACCTGAACCGGACATCCCCGGCATCGCCGCCATATCCATGTCACCGCCGCCGTGATCCATGCTCATTCCGGCCATCGCGTTGTGCCCGTAGCGTTTCATCAGCGCGGCCATGCCCTGCTGATCCAGCTGCGGATCCATCATCAGTTGCAGCCAGCGTGCAGGCAAATTATCGACAGAAACCAGCGCGGGCAATTTGATCAGGGAATCCGGCAGCGTGCCACCACTTTGCGTGAGCGTCGGCTGGATACGCAGCACCGGCAACGGTTTATCGAACGGTGCCAGCGTCATGCCCATTTGTTTCACCGGCAATGTGACCAGATCAAACGCTTTACCGTCGCTGCAATCAATCAGCACTTCAAAACGTTCACCCATCAGCAACGGCAAATCACTGACTTTTACCGGCTCGGACAGAAAACCGCCGTCGCTGGCAATAACGTACATCGGCCGCTGGTCGCTGGTGGCGATGTGCAGCGAACGCGCATTGCAGCCGTTGAGCAGACGAAAACGCACCCAGCCGCGCGAAATGCCGTGCTGCGGATAAATCGCGCCGTTAGTCAGCATGTGCTCGCCGAACCAGCCGACTGCGGCAGTCATCACGTCCATCTGGTAATCAATCTGTCCGGCGGCGTTGAGGCGTTTATCCTGCAAAATGACCGGAATATCATCCACGCCCCAACGTTTTGGGATCTGTAATGCGTCGCTGCCTTCATCTTCAATCAGGACTAATCCGGCCAGGCCCATTGCCACCTGATAGCCGCTGGTCTGATGCGGATGCGGGTGAAACCAGCAGGTCGCGGCGGGCTGATCGAGCTGCAAACTCACGCTGCGGCTCTGGCCCGGCGCGATCAGCCCCAGAGGACCGCCGTCAATGTCACCGGGAATTTCCAGCCCGTGCCAGTGAACGGTGCTCGCGACGTCCAGATTGTTTTTGACCGTGACATTGAGCGGTTTGCCCCGCCGCACGCGCAGCGCAGGCCCCAGCAGATTGCCGTTCACGCCCCAGGTTTGTGTATTCACCCCGGGCAAGAACTGGCTCTGACCACGTTGCAGGGAAAGCGAAATCGCGCTGCGGGCATCCGGTTCAAGCAGTGCGGGAATGGGCAACGCCGGGCGGTCAGCGGCCAGCGCAAACCGGCTCCAGCCAGGTAACGTACTGGCGGCGCCCAGGAGCGTTGTCCACTTCACGAAATCGCGACGGTTCATGTTCAGTCCTTATGATGGAAAATTGCCAGACGAACGGCATAAAACTGCCATAATAGTACGACAGCCTAAACCCTCCACTAAGGGGAAGGTCAAGTGGCGGGCACGCAGAAAAGAAATTTGGTGCCACTCATCGCAAATATGGTAACGTCATTTCGATTCGCTTTGAGCCAGGTTTTTCTAATCTTTCAATCTAAAAGAACAAGAACACTTCCATGAAAAGAACAACATTGTGTTTGCTGTTACTGTCGCTGCTCGGCTTCTCCTCCGCCAGTCAGGCGTTGAGTGAGTCAGAAGCGGAAGATCTGGCGGATCTGACCGCAGTCTTCGTTTATCTGAAAAATAACTGCGGCTACGAACAGCTGCCTAATACCCAAATCAAACGGGCGATCGTCTTTTTCGCACAGCAAAATCGCTGGGATCTGAGCAACTACAACAGCTTCAATATGCAGGCAATGGGCGAAGACAGTTATCGCGACCTGAGCGGCATCGCAGTACCGAAACCGACCAAATGCAAATCTCTGGCGCGCGATTCACTGAGTCTGCTGGCTTATACCAACTAAATTCCCCCGCAGTGCTCCGTCAGCCTGATGCCGGAGCGTTTCATTTCCCCTCTCCGGATCCGCGTCACACCTCGCTCAGCTACAATTAAGCTAAATTTATCTGTTTGAAATTCAACCGTGCATGCGCAGGCAGAGTTAGCTATCATGTGCGCCCATTTTTATGGCTGCGAATGCTCAGGAGAAACAAAGACATGTCCCGGAACTCGTCACCCAAAGAAATATGGTATGAGACGCTGCACGCCCATTTTGGCCAGTACTTCAGCGTCGAAAAAGAGTTGTACCGTGAGAAAACTGAACACCAGGATCTGGTAATTTTTGAGAATGCGGCGCTGGGCCGCGTGATGGCGCTCGACGGCGTAGTGCAAACCACCGAACGTGATGAATTTATCTATCACGAGATGCTGACACACGTTCCGTTACTGGCGCATGGCGATGCCAAAAAAGTGCTGATCATCGGCGGTGGCGACGGCGGAATGCTGCGTGAGGTCTGCCGTCATAAAGGCGTGGAATCGGTCACGATGGTGGAAATTGATGCCGGCGTGGTGGAATTTTGCCGCCAGTATCTGCCCAATCATAATGCCGGTGCTTACGATGATGCCCGTTTTAATCTGGTGATTGAAGACGGCGTGAATTTCGTGAATCAGACCGCTGAAACGTTTGATGTGATCATCTCAGACTGCACCGATCCGATCGGTCCGGGAGAAAGCCTGTTCACCTCGGCCTTCTACGAAGGTTGCGCGCGTTGCCTGAATCCGGGCGGCATTTTCGTGGCGCAAAACGGCGTCTGCTTCCTTCAGCAGGATGAAGCGGTCAACAGCCACACCAAACTGAGCCACTATTTCAGTGATGTCAGTTTCTATCAGGCCGCGATCCCGACTTATTACGGCGGCATCATGACCTTCGCCTGGGCGACCAATAACCCGGCTTACCGCCAGATCGACAGCCAGACATTGCAGGCGCGCTTCGACGCCGCAGGGATTACCTGTCGTTATTACAATCCGGCGATTCATCACGGCAGCTTTGCCTTGCCGCAGTATTTACTGAATGCCCTGTCAGCTGCGCGCTGATACTGCATCCGTAAGGGGGTGAACTAAATTGCAAAAACTAAAACTGCATGGCTTCAATAACCTGACCAAAAGCCTGAGTTTTTGTATCTACGATATCTGCTACGCCAAAAGCGCAGCCGATCGTGACGGCTATATTGCCTACATTGACAAAGAATATAACGCCAACCGCTTAACCGAGATCCTCACCGAAACCTGTTCGATTATTGGTGCAAACATTCTTAACGTTGCGCGGCAGGATTACGAGCCACAGGGCGCTAGCGTCACGATTCTGGTGAGCGAAGAGCCGATTGACCCCAGTGATGTCGATACCACCGAACATCCGGGCCCGCTGCCAAATTCCGTGGTCGCGCACCTCGATAAAAGCCATATCTGCGTGCATACCTATCCGGAAAGCCATCCTGAAGGCGGCCTGTGTACGTTCCGCGCCGACATCGAAGTTTCCACCTGTGGCGTGATTTCACCGCTGAAAGCGCTGAACTACCTCATCCACCAGCTGGAATCTGACATCGTCACCATCGATTACCGCGTCCGCGGTTTTACCCGTGACGTGAACGGCGTGAAGCACTACATCGACCATTCCATCAATTCGATTCAGAACTTTATGTCGCAGGACATGAAAGGGTTGTACAAGATGATGGACGTGAACGTGTATCAGGAAAATATCTTCCATACCAAGATGTTGCTGAAAGAATTCGATCTCAAGCATTATCTGTTTAATGCAAATCCGGAAGAACTGAGCGAGCAGGAACGCAAGGAAATCACCGATTTGCTGTACAAAGAAATGCAGGAAATTTACTACGGCCGGAATCTCCCAGCCGTCTGACCGGCGGATAAAAGAAAAGGCCGGGCATCGCGGGATGTCCGGTCTTTTTTTGTTTTATCACATGTCATATTAACCCTGGTTATATAATGGAATTAAAACTCAATAAGCATTACTTAAGTAAAATATATTTACCGGATTAAAAACCGGCTATACTTCTTAAGGCAAATTAATAGTTAAACCCCAATAAAATCCTTACTTAAACCAAATTATTCGATCAACGATCTGTGAATTAAGTTAAATTATAAAACTAATATACAGACTATAAATCAAATCAAACTTATATATCACCTTTAATTTAACTTAATGCAGATCAAAAGATCGCTATTTTCTTAAAAATCGATAAATTCCTTTATCTATCCCCCTCCGTTTATTAGCATCCCCCTATTGCTTACTAAGCAACCAGCTCCATCCACCAGAAAGCAGAAATAAAAAATGACAATGAGTAAATTAAAGACCGTATCCAGCCTGCTGGTCACGAGTTCTTTATTGGTTTCCGGGGTTTCCCGGGCCGGGGAAAGTTTGTTAAGCAATAATACTGAAGGGATGCGGCACTATGTCAGTTATGGTGCTGAATATTATAAGTGGGACGAATCCGTCGATAATATGGACGGTAAATATGTTGCTGAACATGGCCCGCGCCTGCGCGTTAATTTCGGATCCAATAATTATCTCGATGCCAGAGAAGGTTTATTAAAAGCCTGGGACATGAGTGTTATGTTCGGGATCGTTAATTACAAAGGCAGTACTCTGGACGATCAGGCCAATGTGCCGAACGGATCGCTCAAGGGGAAAACCTATTACACTGGCTACAGTGCGGATCTGACGCGCGGTTACCGTTACCGGGCGTCAGAGAGTGTGTCTTTCGATATGAAAGGTGCGCTTGGCGGCCAGGTATGGTTGCGTAACATCCGCTCTGACAATGTCTATATCGCCAGCGAAGATCGAACGCGACGCTATACCGCGGTTGAAGTGTCTTTGCAGCCTTATGCCAAAGCCTCTTTGGGCGCTAACTGGCAGGTGACCGCCGACTCTCGACTGAGCCTGGAAGGCGGTGCGCTGTATCCGATTAAAACCTGGACGCACAGCAATCAGGGCGCAGTCTGGCTGGAGCCGAAATCAAAGCTTTCGCCGTTTACCAGCCTGACCTGGAATATTAACGACGACGTCTTTGTTAAAGCCAGCTACGTGCATCAGAAATACGGCAAATCGGACGAGAAACAGGGCGACCTGAACGGAAGCACCGTGGGTTATTACCAGCCTGCGACCACCACGTCCACACTCGGCCTCGAAGTCGGTTTCTACTTTTAATGCATTCTCCTAAAGAGCCTGTTAAGTCGATTGTTGCGGTTTCCACCAACGCAACAATCGCTTATCTTTAAAGCCTTCTTCTTCTGAGGCTTACCTTTCCGATGGATCGTTTCGCAACGCTGTTTGGCGTTCTTGCCATTTTGCTGTGGAGCATGAGCGTGGCGCTCACTCGCAGTCTGTCTGAATCACTGGGGCCTTTTGGCGCCGCCGCATCAATTTATACCGTCAGCGGGATTATGGTCTGGATGGCGGGCGGAAGACCGTCGCTGCGCGGAGAATCTGCGTCATATCTGATTGTCTGCGGCCTGCTGTTTGTCTTTTATATGGTGGCATTTTCACTGGCGATTGGTCTGGCCCATACCCGCCAGCAGACGCTGGAACTCGGGCTGATCAATTATCTCTGGCCAAGCCTGACGCTGCTTTTTGCCGTTCCGTTATTAAAACTGCGGGTGCGCTGGTGGATCTGGCCGGGCGTTGTGCTGGCTTTTACCGGTGTGTTGTGGGCGATCAGCGGCGGCCACGGGCTGGATATCCATCAGCTGATGCGTAACGTGCGCGGTAACCCGGTGGCCTACAGTCTGGCGCTGGGCGCGGCGGTGTCGTGGGCGCTGTATTCCAATCTGGTGCGCGTGATGTGCAAGGGCAAAGGCGTTCTGCCGCTGTTTCTGCTGGCGACCGGTGCGGTGCTGTGGGCGCTGTACTTCACGTATTCTTCGAACCGGATCAGCCTGACGCTACCGGCCATTCTTGAGCTGCTGGCGATGGGTGCGGTGACGGCAATATCTTATCAGTGCTGGGATCTGGCGATGAAAAAAGGCAATGCGACACTGGTCGCGGCGCTGTCGTATTTCACGCCGCTGTCGTCGATTCTGATTGCCGGATTGTGGCTGCACACGCTGCCGGGCGCGAGTTTCTGGCCGGGCGTGCTGATGGTCGTCGGCGGTTCGTTACTGTGCTGGACCGCCTCGCGCGGGAAGTGAAATTTAGCGGTAAGTGGTCACAAAACTGCGGTATTTGGCGAGGACTTGCAGAAAGTCCTCGACACCGCAAAACGCCAGGCTTTCTTCGTCGTAATAACTCATGCCTTCTTCAATTTCATCGCCGTCGAAATCCAGCTGATTTGCGCGGATCATCACTTCGTCATCGGCCAGCAGCAGCGTATATTCATGGCCGACCCGCTGGGTCTGGCGCTCGCTGCCTTTGAGCGCAGTCAGCTCGGCTTCGACAGCATCGAGTACGCTCAGATCGCCCTTCACTTCCTCATTCAGCCAGTGACCAAGCACTTCATGGCCCATCGAGAAGCGGACTTTGACCTCACCGGTGATATCGCGCAGAAAATCGTAATCCATGGTTTTTCCTCTTGCTGATAAGCGCGGCAGACTATTACGGCCTGAGCATAGCGTCAAGATACAACAAAAAAACCGCTCATCATTAAATGAGCGGTTTGAATTGTGCTGTCTGTTATTTACGTTATCGATAAATTATTGGACAGTCAGATTAATATCTACCAGATAACTATAACTGGATCTACCACCATCAGTTGCAACAAAATGCATAACTCCGGAATAAACACCCGCACGAAGGGTTGGGTTATCATCTGCTGAATACGTCAATTTCGGCGTAATTCTCAGAGGATCACCACAGTTTGCAGTGGAGTTGAAGCTGAGTGTTGAGCACGATGAAACGCGCTGCCCCCCAAAATTAACCGTCACCTGATTACCCGCTTCATCTTTCATTAGTACGGTTAACGGGGCACTTCCTTTTTCTGAACTGACTAATGATGTTGGTCCTCCGGTGGGTGCTACAGCCAGGAAACCCGACGAGCTGGCTGCAACGATCTTATCTGACATAACCTGCGCAGTTGTACCACTGATCTCCCAGGACGAACTCGTTTGATAGATAACGCTCACATTGCTGTTAGTTTTGCTCGCGCCTGCAATGCTTGCTGTAACAGTAATCCTCCCTCTATCGTAACTCGACAGTCCAATAACCGCGATGCCATTATTGTTTGTAATACTGGTACTGGCTGACAAATCACCCGCCGTCGTTGCCCAATTAACCGTGGCGTTGGTAATCAGATTTTTATTGCTATCCTGGATAGTCGCTGAATATGTCACAACATCCGCACCAGTAGACTTGATAAATGAACTGTCATTCGTTAGTGCAACTATCTCTGCCGTATCGATGTCGGCGATATAACTCACCGCTGCTGCCCTCGCGCTACGTTGTTGCTGAGTCAGCGTTGCCGTTATTATCGCAGCACCTGATTTCAATGAAGTGCCTGTCATCAGGGCGGTGCCATCTTCTCCTGTCTGGTTGTTAGCGCTAGCCAGATTCACCAGCGTGTTGTCACTTTTCCAGTCGATATTGCTGGCTTTAACCGGATTGTTATTAGCATCCAGCACCGTCGCTTTCCAGGTCACAATATCCGTGCCGTTTGCCGTAGCCTGAATCTTGTCAGCAGCTAACGTGATTTGCGCGGTTTTATTGTCAGCTACGAACTCTGCGGACAACGTTTTCTCGCTGTTGGTTGTGCTGGCTTTGATTACCGTGCTTTGCGCAAGCGTTGAGTTCAGCGTGGCAGTTGCAACTCCGTTCGAGTCTGTAACGCCCGCCGTCGCTGTAAAGATTCCATTGGCATTGTTACTGCTCCAGTTCACGGTGATACCGGACAACGGATGGTTGCTGGCATCCAGCACCGTTGCCTGTAATGCCACAGAATCCACACCGGCGACGATACCGGTCGTCTTATCTGCCGTTAGCGTCGCGATTTTCGCGGTGACAGAATCGGCGATAAATGACAGGGACGGTGAAGTCGCCGTGGCACTGTTTGCTGAGGCAGTTACTACATAGTTACTTGGCACCTCAGAAGATAGCGTCACTGTTGCCAGACCTTGCGCATCGGTTTTAGTGCTGCCAGCCGACAGCGTCCCGGACGCAGGATTGCTATTCCACGCTATGTCAGTATTGGCCAGCGGATTATCGTAAACATCGGTCACCATTGTCGAGAGCGTGATGAAATCTGCACCACTGGCCAGCGCTTCCGTTTTATCAGCTGTCAACGGGCTCAGTTGGGTGGTGCTGGCATCGGCGATATAGCTCACTTTTCCTGCATTCGCGTTGCTCCCGGTCGTCGGGAGTGTTGCCGTGACAATAGCGTCTGCCGTTTTCATGGAGGTTGCTGTCACTGTAGCCATACCGCTGGCGTTAGTGGTTGTGATGCTGTTCGCCAGCGTAAGATTAGGGTTATCGCTGCCCCATTTCACCTGCGCATCCGCAACCGGATTCTGATTGGCATCTTTCACCGTGGCGGTCCATGTCACGGTTTCTTTTCCATTGGCCAGAGCCTGTGTTTTGTCAGCCGTTACGCTGTTCACCTGCGCCGTGCTGGCATCCATCGTAAAGCTGGCGGCTTGTGCCTGACTCGCCGTGCCCTGCGGTAATTTTGCAAAAATGATGACGTTACCTGCGGCTTGACTTGTGACCAGCAAAGTCGCCTGCCCCTGAGCATTAGTGCTGACAGTAGTTGCCGATAAGACGGCGGACGCAGAATCGCTACTCCAGGACACCGGTGCATCTTCCACTCTGTTGCCATTAGCATCCAAAACGGTGACGACATACGAGATCGCATCGGTACCATTCGCCAGTGCCTGCGTTTTATCCAGCGTCAGGCTGGTAATGTTCATGGTGCTGGTATCCGCGGCAAACAATATCGAATCGGTATTCTTAGCCCCGGTGGTGCCGGATCGTGCGGAGACAATCACGCTGTTTGCCATTGCAGAAGTCAGTGTCACCTGCGCGTTACCGTCTGCGTCTGTAATACCCTGCGCGGCGCTGAGAGTACCGCTGCCCTGCTCGATTTTCCAGTCAACCGGCGCGCCATCAAGGGGTTGGTTCTGCGCATTGACGATAGCGGCGCTCAGCGTCACCTTGTCGTTGTTATCGGCAACGGCCTGAACTTTATCGGTGCTAATACGGGTTACCAACGCCGTAGACATATCCACACCAAAGCTCAGCACGTCACTGTTTGCTGTTTCGCCACTTTCCAGCTGCGCTGAAACCGTGGTGTTTATTACTTCCGGGCTGCTGACATTCACCGTCACCAGCCCGTTTTCATCACTGACGCCCTGAGCCGAAGACAACAACGCCTTCGCATTGTCCGCACTCCACAGCACATTGATGCCTTTGTACGGCAATCCTTCGACGTTCAGCACTCTAACCGTCAGCTGGATGTTATCGGTTCCGTTCGCCAGTGCGCTGGTTTTTGACGCTGTCAGCGTATTCAGCGATGCCGTTGTGTCAGCGCTGTGCAATTCAATGCTGGCAGAGGGCAGTGTAGTTTTCCCGTTTGCTGCAGGCGTGATAGTGGCTGTTCCGGCCGTGTTTCCGCTGGTAAAGGTACTGGTATAGACGCCTTGAGAAACTTCTTTAAATGCTGATAGTGATGCGTCCTGAACCGGTGCGCTGGTTTGCACAGCACCCTGTGGCGGAGAGGCGGTAAAACGGATTGTTGCAGTGAGCTGCCCGGCAAGACCCGTCACCGGTTGCGATTTACTGCTGAGAATCTTCACTGTGATTGTTGATGTGCTATTGCCGTCGGCTAACAAAGAGGAAGGCGAAACCGACGTTGTTGCCTGCCAGGTTGCGGCGTCTGCTCCTGTTACATAGACATTCATCTGGCTGAGATTGGAGCCATTACCTTTGGTATCAAACGCTTTGCCACTCACGACATAGTGGTTTTCGACACCGCCAAATTGATAATTCGGCAGCGTAATACTGTACTGGCCGGAGCGCTTGTCTTGTTTAATTTCGCCGCCCTGTCGGACAAGATCATCAGCCTGCCAGTCAATACGATCAATGCCATATTTGCTGTTAATCACGGCATTAACAGGCAGGGTGATATTTTCAATCCCCTCAACTTTATCCGGCAGCCCCAGTGAAATAGCCTCCTGCTTACGATAATCCAGCACGATGGTATTGTTGCGGTTAACCAGATCCTGCCGCCCGCCCAGCAGGGAACGTCGTATCGCGACTTCAGACGGATCCAGCTGCTTATCAAGACTCACGGATGGCGCGTAGCTGAAACTCAGGTTGAACTGCGTATCCTGCGTGTCACCTTTGCCCATTTTCTGGCTGATCCCGGCGGTTATCAGTGTGAAAGGCGTGTAATTAAGCCCGACAGTGACGGCGTAAGGATCTTTCTGGCGATTGTCTTCGTCATTGAAGAGATCAACGTCATTACCAAAATATTTTTCAAATACGGCACTGGCACCGAGCTGAGGGTAAGAAGGTAAGTAGCCTTCCATACGAATATCGAAACCATTCGCCACGCGCTCGTCATAATTTTCATAACGTGAAGACGCCATCCATTCAGTAAGACGCAGATAGCCATTGGCAGATATCTTTAAATAATCCCAACCTAATTCACTGCCGAATCCAAATCGCTGATGGTGATTCTCTGATATTTGACGGTCATAAAATGTATTAGCCCCCCACATCCATTTATCTGAAAAATGGCGATAACCCAGCCCGGTATTTATTATGTTGCGATCATCCGCACGCCGGGTGCCTAACTGAGTAAAAAATAAATTGGTTTTATCATCATAAAGCGGAAGCAAAACGTCTAATTCAATTTGCTCCAGCGACAAATTCTCATCAGCAGAAACGTTCACTCTCGCCGTCCCAAACTGGTTCAGCCAGTCTTCTACGCTTTGAGCTGCCTTTCCGGTTGAACCTGATACGAGGCGGCTTTTCATCGCCTCGCGTTGTAGCATACTTCCAGCCTGAGTCGCCAAACCGGCAAGCTCTTCTTCAGTACCAGAGCCTTCATTATCCGTATCCGGCGACGGTGCGGCCGCAGCGGAAACGCTCGTTTTTGAACGGGATAATCCAGTATCAGCCTCAGCATCAAATGAAAATGAGTAGACGCACAGTGACGAATATAAAAACTGCACGCCTATTTGTAATACACATATTGATTTATTTAGTTGCATTATTGTTTTCGCTCAGGAGATGAGAAACTCGACTACGCGAAAATAAAGAAGATCCGTTATTTGCTCGCGCAAGGGGGAGCATTTAACGGGTAGGCTCTAACAGGGTCTAGTAAATGATATATTTACGTGTGCTAAATAATTAAAAAATAAAAACGCAACGTAATAATAGTTAAAGAAAAAGGAGGCCGAAGCCTCCTTTTTATCTGGTTAGATAATATACAAATTTAGACTGCAGTTTGGAAGATCACGCCGTCAGCTTTATCCGTATATTCACTCAGCTTGTCGAAGTTCAGATAACGGTAAGTATCCACCGCGGTCTTATCCACTTCAGCCATGTAGCCGAGATATTCTTCTGGTGTCGGCAGGCGACCGAGCAGAGACGCGATGGCCGCCAGTTCAGCGGAGGCCAGATAAACATTGGCGCCGTTGCCCAGACGGTTCGGGAAGTTACGCGTTGAAGTGGAAACCACGGTAGAACCGTCGGCCACACGCGCCTGGTTACCCATACACAGTGAACAGCCCGGGATTTCAACACGCGCACCGCTCTTACCAAAGACGCTGTAATAGCCCTCTTCGGTCAGCTGCGCGGCATCCATTTTGGTCGGTGGTGCAACCCACAGACGGGTTGGCAACGCGCCTTTATGGCTGTCGAGCAGTTTACCGGCAGCGCGGAAGTGACCGATGTTGGTCATGCACGAACCGATGAATACTTCGTCGATTTTGCTGTTCTGAACAGAAGACAGCAGACGCGCATCGTCCGGATCGTTCGGTGCACAAAGGATCGGCTCTTTGATTTCAGCCAGATCGATTTCGATCACCGCCGCATATTCTGCATCAGCATCGGCTTCGAGCAGGCTCGGATTCGCCAGCCACTCTTCCATGCCTTTGATGCGGCGCTCGATGGTACGACGATCGCCGTAACCTTCTGAGATCATCCACTTCAGCAGCACGATGTTAGAGCTCAGGTATTCTTTGATTGGCGCCTGATCCAGTTTGATCGTACAACCGGCCGCTGAACGTTCTGCGGACGCATCCGCCAGTTCAAATGCCTGTTCAACTTTCAGTTCCGGCAAGCCTTCGATTTCCAGAATACGGCCAGAGAAGAGGTTTTTCTTACCCTTCTTCTCAACGGTCAGATGACCTTCCTGGATGGCGTAGTAAGGAATGGCATGAACCAGATCACGCAGGGTAATACCCGGCTGCATTTCACCTTTGAAACGCACCAGAACGGATTCTGGCATATCCAGCGGCATTACGCCGGTCGCGGCGGCAAACGCCACCAGACCGGAACCCGCAGGGAACGAAATCCCGATCGGGAAACGGGTATGGGAGTCACCGCCGGTGCCGACAGTATCCGGCAACAGCATACGGTTCAGCCACGAGTGGATGATACCGTCTCCCGGACGCAGGGAAACACCGCCGCGGTTCATAATGAAGTCCGGCAGCGTGTGGTGCGTGGTCACGTCAACCGGCTTAGGATATGCGGCGGTATGACAGAATGACTGCATCACTAAATCAGCGGAGAAGCCCAGGCACGCCAGGTCTTTCAGCTCATCACGGGTCATCGGGCCGGTGGTGTCCTGAGAACCCACAGACGTCATTTTTGGTTCGCAATATTCGTTCGGACGAATACCGGCAACGCCACAGGCGCGGCCCACCATTTTCTGCGCCAGCGAGAAGCCTCTGTTGCTTTTAGCAACCGGCTTCGCGATGCGGAATACTTCGCTCTGAGGCAGTTTCAGCGATTCACGGGCTTTGGTGGTTAAACCACGGCCGATGATCAGCGGAATACGGCCACCGGCGCGAACTTCGTCCAGCAGAACGTCAGTTTTCAGTTCGAAAGTGGCAATCACTTCACCGGTTTCGTGTTTACGGACTTCACCTTTGTACGGATAGATGTCGATCACATCGCCCATATTCAGGTTAGAAACGTCCACTTCAATCGGCAACGCACCGGCATCTTCCATAGTGTTGAAGAAGATTGGCGCAATTTTGCCACCCAGCACGACGCCGCCGCCGCGTTTGTTCGGCACATGAGGGATATCGTCGCCCATGAACCACAGCACGGAGTTTGTCGCAGATTTACGGGAAGAACCGGTACCGACCACGTCACCGACATAGGCCAGCGGGAAGCCTTTTTTATTCAGTTCTTCGATCTGTTTGATCGGGCCGACGCTGCCAGGTTGATCCGGATGGATACCTTCGCGTTCGTTTTTCAGCATGGCCAGCGCGTGCAACGGAATATCTGGACGGGACCAGGCATCCGGAGCCGGTGACAAATCATCGGTGTTGGTTTCGCCGGTCACCTTGAAGACGGTGACGGTGATTTTTTCAGCCAGCTGCGGGCGTGACAGATACCATTCGGCATCTGCCCAGGACTGCAAAATCTTCTTAGCGTGTTCGTTGCCTGCCTGCGCTTTTTCTTCCACATCGTAGAAGTTATCGAACATCAGCAGCGTATGGGACAACGCTTTGGCGGCAATCGGCGCCAGCGTTTCGTTTTCAAGTGCGTCGATCAGCGGATGAATGTTGTAGCCACCTTGCATGGTGCCTAACAGTTCAATGGCTTTTTCAGGAGTGACCAACGGGGAGGTAGTTTCGCCTTTGGCGACGGCAGCCAGGAACCCGGCTTTTACATAGGCGGCTTCGTCAACGCCCGGCGGAACACGATTAATCAGCAGGTCTAACAGAGTTTCTTCTTCGCCTTTTGGCGGATTTTTCAGGGACTCAACCAACGCTGCCATCTGTGAAGCATCAAGTGGCTTAGGGACGATGCCCTCTGCAGCACGCTCGGCTACGTGCTTACGGTATTCTTCTAGCACGACTTTCTCCTCGCTCTCATTGTCATTTATTATGCCTGGCTTCCATCATCAGCATCACGTCATGCCTGTAGGGACAGGGAAATTAAAGCTGTCTGATGACTCGGGGACACTGCGGGTAAGAGGGTTTCTTGATCGGAAACTTTACGTCCTGAACCTGAGCACAGTGCCCTTTAGCGCCGAAGCAGCATAGCAGGATTTTGCCCGCTTGTTAATTCGTTCACATAAAAGCAACATTAAATCTTTGCTGAATCGTTGAGCACAGACGGATCGGCTGTTCATCCCAATTCGCCTTCTAGATCATCACAACAACCTTATTGGCACAAGGGACTAAATAGTCGGAAAGGGAGAAAAAAGGCACAAAAAAACGCGTGAAAAACAATCCTAAAGATTGTCTTTGCAAGACGCTTTCCAATATATCGGGCGCCGTTTTTCAGACGTAAAAAAAGCGGCACTTTTCAGCGCCGCTTATTCATACCGTCAGGCAAGAATTATTTCTTTTTCGCTTTCGGGTTTGGCAGGTCAGTGATGCTGCCTTCGTAGATTTCTGCTGCCAGACCCACGGACTCGTGCAGAGTCGGGTGAGCATGGATGGTCAGCGCGATATCTTCTGCATCACAACCCATTTCGATTGCCAGACCAATCTCGCCCAGCAGCTCGCCGCCGTTGGTACCGACAATCGCACCACCGATAACACGGTGAGATTCTTTGTCGAAGATCAGTTTGGTCATACCGTCTGCACAATCGGAAGCGATAGCACGGCCTGAAGCTGCCCACGGGAAGGTGGCGGTTTCGTAGCTGATGCCTTTTTCTTTCGCTTCTTTCTCAGTCAGGCCAACCCAGGCAACTTCCGGCTCAGTGTAGGCAATTGACGGAATGACTTTCGGATCGAAGTAGTGTTTTTTGCCGGAGATAACTTCGGCTGCCACGTGACCTTCGTGAACACCTTTGTGCGCCAGCATTGGCTGACCGACGATGTCGCCGATAGCAAAGATGTGTGGCACGTTGGTACGCATTTGTTTGTCGACGTGGATGAAGCCACGGTCGTCAACTTCGATGCCCGCAGCGCCGGCTTCCAGCAGCTTACCGTTAGGTACGCGACCGATTGCCACCAGCACAGCGTCATAACGCTGTGGTTCGGCTGGCGCTTTTTTGCCTTCCATGGTGACGTAAATGCCATCTTCTTTGGCTTCTACGGCTGTCACTTTGGTTTCCAGCATCAGGTTGAATTGCTTGCTGATTTTCTTGGTGAAGACTTTCACCACGTCTTTATCAGCCGCAGGAATGACCTGATCAAACATTTCTACCACGTCAATCTGAGAACCCAGAGCGTGGTAAACGGTGCCCATTTCCAGACCGATGATGCCGCCGCCCATCACGAGCAGACGCTCAGGGACGGTTTTCAGTTCCAGTGCGTCGGTAGAATCCCATACGCGTGGATCATCATGAGGAATGAATGGCAGTTTGATTGGACGGGAACCCGCCGCAATGATTGCATTGTCGAAAGTGATGGTCGTTGGACCATTTTCGCCTTCAACAACCAGAGTATTTGCACCGGTAAATTTGCCCAAGCCGTTAACGACTTTGACTTTACGGCCTTTCGCCATACCTGCCAGACCACCGGTCAGCTGGTTGATGACTTTCTCTTTCCAGAGACGCACTTTGTCGATATCGGTTTTCGGCTCACCGAAAACAATACCGTGTTCTGCCAGAGCTTTTGCTTCAGAAATAACTTTAGCAACATGCAGCAGAGCTTTTGAAGGGATACAGCCTACGTTCAGGCACACGCCACCCAGGGTGGAATAACGTTCAACCAGAACTGTCTCAAGACCTAAATCAGCGCAACGGAAAGCAGCAGAATAGCCTGCAGGGCCCGCCCCAAGTACCACGACCTGAGTTTTAATTTCAGTACTCATCATGACCTCTTAATTTATTTCCGGCGGGTCAGACGTCATTTTTATGCTGCAACGCCCATCATCCACCGGGTCGTTCTATCCGCCCGCAGTTTACAAAATTGTTAACATATTTGAAACAACAAACGGCATACGATTTACGTTTTCCACCTGATAATCTCTGACGGCAGAAAGAGATTACCAGAAAAAAGCCGGCCGTTTGGCCGGCTTTTTGGCTTACATCACCAGGCGGCGAATGTCAGACAGTACGTTGTTGATGATGGTAATGAAGCGCGCACCATCCGCACCGTCGATTACACGGTGGTCGAAGGAGAGCGACATTGGCATCATCAGACGCGGAACGAATTCTTTACCGTTCCAGACCGGTTCCATCGCAGACTTGGAAACACCCAGGATAGCCACTTCAGGCGCATTGACGATTGGCGCAAAGTGGGTCGTCCCGATACCGCCAAGGCTGGAGATAGTGAAGCAACCGCCCTGCATTTCCGCAGCAGTCAGCTTACCGTCACGCGCTTTCTTGGAGATAGCCATCAGTTCACGGGACAGCTCAGCGATACCTTTCTTGTTCACGTCTTTGAAGACAGGAACAACCAGGCCGTTAGGCGTATCAACCGCAACACCGACGTTGATGTATTTTTTCAGCGTCAGTTTCTGGCCATCTTCGGACAGAGAACTGTTAAAACGTGGCATCTGCTCAAGAGCAGCCGCAACGGCTTTCATGATGAAGACCACTGGCGTGAATTTCACATCCAGTTTGCGCTTCGCTGCTTCGTCATTTTGCTGTTTACGGAACGCTTCCAGCTCAGTGATATCGGTTTTGTCGAAGTGTGTAACGTGCGGGATCATCACCCAGTTACGGCTCAGGTTTGCACCGGAGATTTTCTGGATACGGCCCAGTTCCACTTCTTCGATTTCGCCGAACTTGCTGAAATCAACTTTCGGCCAAGGCAGCATGCCCGGAATACCGCCGCCAGTGGCAGCAGCCGGAGCGGCTTCAGCGCGTTTTACCGCGTCTTTCACGTAAGTCTGAACGTCTTCGCGCAGGATGCGACCTTTACGGCCTGTCCCTTTTACTTTCGCCAGATTAACGCCGAATTCACGGGCCAGACGACGGATAACCGGCGTGGCGTGAACGTAAGCGTCGTTCTCAGCGAATTCGCCTTTGCTTGCAGCCGGAGCAGCAGGCGCAGCGGCTTTTTGTTCCTGTTTCGCAGGGGCAGCAGCTTCTTCTTTCTTCGCCGCCGGAGCAGGCGCAGCGCCTTCAACTTCGAAGACCATGATCAGAGAGCCGGTGCTGACTTTGTCGCCCGCAGCGATTTTGATTTCTTTCACGGTACCCGCGAACGGAGCCGGGACTTCCATTGAAGCTTTGTCGCCTTCAACGGTAATCAGTGATTGTTCTGCACTGATTTTGTCGCCCACTTTAACCATGATTTCAGTGACTTCAACTTCGTCGCCGCCGATATCAGGCACGTTCACTTCTTTACTGCCGGTTTGTGCAGGAGCAACCGGAGCCGCTTCTGATTTGGCTTCTGCCGCTGCCGGTGCTGCTGCACCAGAACCTGCGACTTCGAAGACCATGATCAGAGAACCGGTGCTGACTTTGTCGCCCGCAGCGATTTTGATTTCTTTGACTTTGCCCGCGAACGGAGCAGGGACTTCCATAGAAGCTTTGTCGCCTTCTACGGTGATCAGCGATTGTTCCGCTGTGACAGTGTCGCCCACTTTGACCATGATCTCGGTGACTTCAACTTCGTCGCCGCCGATATCTGGCACGTTCACTTCTTTGCTTTCGCTGGAAGCAGGTGCGGCAGCAGCAGGTTTGTCTTCTGCTTTCGCTTCCTGTTTCGCAGGTGCCGCATCAGCAGCACCGTCAGCAGCTTCGAAGATCATGATCAGTTTGCCGGTTTCGACGGTGTCGCCGACCGCAACTTTAATTTCTTTGACCACGCCTGCTTGTGGAGAAGGCACTTCCATAGAAGCTTTATCGCCTTCAACGGTGATCAGCGATTGTTCAACTTCAACTTTATCGCCCACCTTCACCATAATTTCGGTGACTTCCACTGCATCTGCACCGATGTCCGGTACGTTAATTTCAATAGCCATCTGTCTTTACCTCTTATGCCAGACGCGGGTTAACTTTTTCTGGATTGATATCGAATTTCTTAATGGCTTCAGCCACTACAGAAGTTTCGATTTCGCCGCGTTTAGCCAATTCACCCAGCGCAGCAACCACAACATAGGAAGCATCCACTTCGAAGTGGTGACGCAGGTTTTCGCGGCTGTCTGAACGACCGAAGCCATCCGTACCCAGAACGCGATAATCGCTGGCCGGAACGTAAGTACGAACCTGTTCAGCAAACAGTTTCATGTAGTCAGTAGACGCAACCGCTGGCGCGTCGGTCATCACCTGAGCGATGTACGGAACGCGTGGAGTTTCGGTTGGGTGCAGCATGTTCCAGCGCTCACAGTCCTGACCGTCACGGGCCAGTTCGGTGAAGGAAGTTACGCTGTAAACGTCAGAGCCTACGCCGTAGTCTTTGGACAGGATTTCAGCCGCTTCACGAACGTGACGCAGGATAGAACCGGAGCCCAGAAGCTGTACTTTACCTTTGCTACCTTCCAGAGTTTCTAACTTGTAGATACCCTTACGGATGCCTTCTTCAGCGCCTTCCGGCATTGCTGGCATGTGGTAGTTTTCGTTCAGCGTAGTGATGTAGTAATAAACGTTTTCCTGCGCGTCGCCGTACATACGAACCAGGCCGTCATGCATGATGACTGCCACTTCGTACGCGTAAGACGGGTCGTAAGAAATACAGTTAGGGATAGTCAGAGACTGAATGTGGCTGTGACCATCTTCGTGCTGCAAACCTTCACCGTTCAGGGTAGTACGACCTGAAGTACCGCCGATCAGGAAGCCACGCGCCTGTTGGTCACCCGCTGCCCAGCACAGGTCGCCGATACGCTGGAAACCAAACATGGAGTAGTAGATGTAGAACGGGATCATTGGCAGATCGTTGGTGCTGTAAGAAGTCGCGGCGGCCAGCCAGGAAGAAGCGGCGCCCAGTTCGTTGATACCTTCCTGCAGGATCTGACCTTTCTCGTCTTCTTTATAGTATGCAACCTGCTCACGGTCCTGCGGGGTGTACTGCTGGCCGTTCGGGCTGTAAATACCAATCTGACGGAACAGACCTTCCATACCGAATGTACGCGCTTCATCGGCGATGATCGGGACCAGACGGTCTTTGATGGAGTCGTTTTTCAGCATCACGTTCAGGGCACGAACGAAAGCGATGGTTGTGGAGATTTCTTTCTTCTGCTCTTCCAGCAGTTGAGCGAAATCAGACAACGCTGGCATTTCCAGCTTCTGAGTGAAGTTAGGCAGACGAGTCGGCAGGTAGCCTTTCAGCGCAGCACGACGCTCATGCAGGTATTTGTATTCTGCAGAGTCTTTTTCCAGAGTGATGTACGGAAGTTTTTCCAGATTTTCATCGGAAACCGGCACGCTGAAACGATCACGGATATAGCGCACGCCATCCATGTTCATTTTCTTCACCTGGTGAGCAATGTTTTTACCTTCGGCCGCATCACCCATGCCATAACCTTTGATGGTATGCGCAAGGATTACGGTAGGCTGGCCTTTGGTATTTGCCGCTTTGTTCAGTGCAGCAAAGACTTTCTTCGGATCATGGCCACCACGGTTCAGTGCCCAGATCTCGTCGTCGGTCATGTCTTTGACCAGTGCCGCAGTTTCCGGGTATTTACCGAAGAAGTGTTCACGAACGTATTTACCGTCGCGGGACTTGAAGGTCTGGTAGTCGCCGTCCACGGTTTCATTCATCAGCTGGATCAGTTTGCCGCTGGTATCTTTACGCAGCAGAGCATCCCAACGATCGCCCCAAATCACTTTGATCACGTTCCAGCCAGCGCCTGCAAAGATGCCGTCCAGTTCGTTGATGATTTTGCCGTTGCCGGTTACCGGGCCATCAAGACGCTGCAAGTTACAGTTGATGATGAAGCACAGGTTGTCCAGTTTCTCACGGGTCGCGATGGTGATCGCGCCTTTGGATTCTGGTTCGTCCATTTCACCGTCGCCCAGGAACGCGTAAACACGCTGCGCGGAGGTGTCTTTCAGACCGCGGTGTTCCAGGTACTTCAGGAATTTAGCCTGATAGATTGCACCAATCGGGCCCAGACCCATGGAAACGGTCGGGAACTGCCAGAATTCAGGCATCAGTTTAGGGTGCGGATAAGAAGACAGACCTTTACCGTGAACTTCCTGACGGAAATTGTTCATCTGGTCTTCGGTCAGGCGGCCTTCAAGGAAAGCACGCGCGTACACGCCCGGAGAGATGTGGCCCTGGAAGTACACCAGATCGCCGCCGTCATTCTCGTTACGTGCACGGAAGAAGTGGTTGAAACACACTTCGTACACGGTCGCAGAAGACTGGAAGGAAGCCATGTGGCCGCCCAGTTCCAGGTCTTTCTTGGAAGCGCGCAGAACGGTCATGATGGCGTTCCAGCGGATTGCGGTACGAATATTACGTTCCAGCTCCAGGTTACCCGGGTATTGCGGTTCGTCTTCAACAGCGATGGTATTGACGTAGTTACGGCTGGCAGCACCAGCAGCGACGCTGACGCCGCCCTTACGCGCTTCACTCAGAACCTGATCGATCAGGAACTGCGCACGCTCAACACCTTCTTCACGGATGACCGATTCGATCGCTTGTAGCCAGTCGCGAGTTTCGATCGGATCCACGTCATTATTTACACGTTCTGACATGGTGCTTTTCCTTATCTGTATCTTATACGTTGGTTTATCTGGAGCCTGTCTTCCTGCGCTCTTGCTTCAAAAGCTCTTCATACTGAACAAAACGCACGAAGACAGGCCCGTCATGTAGTTGCCGTGAGCCCTCAAATGAAGGCTCTCAAAATTAACCCCGAAGGTTAACTTTCATCTTTTCGTTGCTGGAGCCGTCGTAAAGACCGATCCCGCCGGGTGTGTTCCCTGCTGAGATCCAGCAAAACTTCTTCAATGAACGCCAGGTGACGGTGAGATGCGGCACGCGCTATTTCTGGTTCCCGTGCAACAATCGCCTCGAAAATACTGGCGCGGTGGTTGCTTACCGTGGCCAGCATTTCCCGGCGTGAGTAAAGCAATTCAAAGTTCTGTCGAACGTTCTTCTCGAGCATCGGTCCCATACAGCGAACCAGATGCAGCAGCACAACATTATGCGCTGCTTCTGTTACAGCGACCTGATACTGCATAACCGCATCGGCTTCTGCGTCCAGATCTCCGCTGTCCTGTGCGGTCTGAATGACCACGTGACAATCGCGAATGCGCTGCAAATCTTCCTCTGTGCCACGAAGCGCCGCGTAATACGCAGCGATCCCTTCAAGGGCATGTCGTGTTTCAAGGAGATCGAATTGTGATTCAGGATGGTCGGCCAGTAACTCAGCCAGCGGATCACTCACGCTTTGCCACAGATTACTTTGGACGAAAGTACCACCACCCTGGCGGCGCAGGAGCAGTCCCTTCCCTTCCAGGCTTTGGATAGCCTCTCTGAGAGAAGGTCGCGAAACATCAAACTGTTTGGCCAGTTCGCGCTCTGGCGGAAGCTTTTCCCCGGGTCTCAAGGTGCCTTCGAGGATCAGGAACTCAAGTTGCTGCTCGATCACATCGGATAACTTAGGCTGTCTGATTTTGCTGTAAGCCATAATATGTGTTGTTCTCTGCGAGTAGCGACTCTGTAAGTTGCCGGAGTCAATTGGTAATACCAATTTAAAAAACGTGGCCGTAAAGTAACAAAGTATTCACCTTGTGTCCATATGGTGACCCAGTAAATGCGTCGCCCTCGCACAATTTAACAAATTCTTATCATCTCTCGATTTTTCTCTGCGTCAGATCACATTTTTTAGATCCTGAACAAATTTCCAGTCAATTTGGCTATTTGTTATGCAGACGGTGCATAAACCCCGTGCAAACTTTTGCGCATAACACTATTCTTGCCCGAACGGTAGATGATGCTGCTTTTTAGGCACAATCCAGCCGTAAATAATTAAATACAAAAAGTGTAATTATCGCCTTACATTCTTTCTAACACGCAGAATGTTATGGGTTTTGCCCCAATGACAGAGGACAGGTAAATGGTTGATCAACAACAAGGCGATGAGCTGAAGCGCGGCCTGAAAAACCGTCATATTCAGTTGATCGCGCTGGGTGGGGCTGTCGGGACAGGTCTGTTTCTGGGCAGCGCCTCCGTCATCCAGTCTGCGGGCCCCGGGATTATTCTCGGCTACGCAATCGCTGGTTTTATTGCGTTTTTAATTATGCGCCAGTTAGGCGAGATGGTCGTTGAAGAGCCGGTTGCCGGGTCATTCAGCCATTTTGCCTATAAATACTGGGGCGGATTTGCCGGTTTTGCTTCCGGCTGGAACTACTGGGTGCTTTACGTTCTGGTCGCGATGGCCGAACTGACGGCAGTCGGTAAATATATTCAGTTCTGGTGGCCGGAGATCCCAACCTGGGCTTCAGCGGCGGTCTTCTTCGTGGTGATTAACGCCATCAACCTGACCAACGTCAAAGTGTTCGGGGAAATGGAATTCTGGTTTGCCATCATTAAAGTGGTGGCCGTTGTCGCCATGATCCTGTTCGGCGGCTGGTTACTGTTTAGCGACACTGCAGGCCCGCAAGCGACTGTCCGTAACCTGTGGGAGCAAGGCGGTTTCCTGCCTCACGGCATGACCGGGCTGGTGATGATGATGGCAATCATCATGTTCTCGTTCGGCGGTCTTGAGCTGGTCGGTATTACCGCGGCAGAAGCGGATAATCCTGAAGTCAGCATTCCGAAAGCAACCAACCAGGTTATCTACCGCATCCTGATTTTCTATGTGGGCTCACTGGCGGTTCTGCTTTCCCTGATGCCATGGACCCGCGTCGGGCCGGATACCAGCCCGTTTGTCCTGATTTTCCACGATCTGGGTGATGCGCTGGTCGCCAACGCGCTGAACGTAGTGATCCTGACGGCAGCATTGTCGGTCTATAACAGCTGCGTTTACTGCAACAGCCGCATGCTGTTTGGTCTGGCTCAGCAAGGCAACGCGCCAAAAGCCTTACTCAATGTCGACAAGCGCGGCGTTCCGGTGGCATCAATCCTCGTGTCTGCCGTAACCACTGCACTTTGCGTACTGATTAACTACCTGATGCCGGGTGAAGCTTTCGGCCTGCTGATGGCACTGGTGGTTTCTGCACTGGTGATCAACTGGGCGATGATCAGCCTTGCGCACATCAAATTCCGCAAGGCGATGCACCGCAAAGGGATCGAAACCAAGTTCAAGGCACTGCTGTATCCGGTAGGTAACTACATCTGCCTGCTGTTCATGGCCGCAATTCTTGTGATTATGGCGATCACGCCGGGCATGGCGATTTCCGTCTGGCTGATCCCGGTCTGGCTGGTGATCCTGGGCGTTGGCTACTGGATTAAAAATCAGCAAAGTGGCAAATCGGTTAACGCGTAAGCCCCCGGTTTATCATTGCTAAAAACGTAAAGCGCCCCGGCTAAGTTTCACTTACCGGGGCGCTTTGTTATATGCGTCACAGTTTGTCCGACATGACCAAATCGTCCATCTTCATGACTCTTACCTCCTGACTCCTCTTCGCCTCTCCAGCCAATACTCAACGCTATCAAACAGTTTTTTAACAACTTACCTTTTTAACCAATAGCCGGAGAACATCCATGAAGGAAGGCGCGCTGTCGTTCAAAGAGAAAGTAGCGTACGGAATGGGAGATGCGGGCTGCAATATGATTGGCGGCGCCATCATGCTGTTTCTCAATTATTTTTATACTGACGTTTTCGGCCTTGCCCCGGCGCTGGTCGGCGTATTGCTGTTGTCGGTGCGTATTATCGACGCCGTTACTGACCCGATAATGGGGGCGATTGCTGACCGCACCACCACCCGCTGGGGCCGGTTCCGTCCGTATTTGTTATGGATATCGGTGCCCTACGTTCTGTTCAGCGTACTGATGTTTACCACGCCGGAATGGAGCTACAACAGCAAAGTTATCTATGCTTTCATCACCTATTTCCTGATGTCGCTGACTTATACCGCCATCAATATTCCGTACTGCTCGCTCGGCGGCGTGATCACCGCCGACCCGCACGAACGCGTCGCCTGCCAGTCTTACCGCTTCTTTATGGTCGGTATTGCCACACTGATTTTGTCGTCTACCCTGCTGCCCATGGCCGATTTCTTCGGCGGCGCTGACAAAGCTAAGGGCTACCAGATGTCGATGGGCGTGATGGCAATCATCGCGCTGTTTATGTTCCTGTTCTGCTTCAGTTCAGTGAAAGAACGCATACAGCCTGCCGTGCCGTCCAAACACGCCTTAAAATCCGACCTGAAAGACGTGTGGAAAAACGACCAGTGGGTTCGCATTCTGCTGCTGACTTTTTGTAATGTCTGCCCCGGCTTCATCCGCATGGCGGCTACCATGTATTACGTCACCTGGGTGATGGAAAAATCGACGTCATTCGCCAGTATGTTTATCAGCCTCGGCGTAGTCGGCATGATGATTGGCAGCGCCCTGGCGAAACCGCTGACGGACAAATACTGCAAACTGAAAGTCTTCTTCTGGGCCAATATCATCCTGACCATTTTCTCCTGCGGGTTCTATTTCCTCGACCCGCACGCCACAACGCTGATCCTGGTGGCTTACTTTGTCCTGAACATCATGCATCAGCTCCCTTCGCCGCTGCACTGGTCGCTGATGGCCGACGTGGATGACTACGGCGAATGGAAAACCGGTAAACGCGTCACCGGGATCAGCTTCTCCGGCAACCTGTTCTTCCTGAAATGCGGGCTGGCCGTGGCGGGTGCGATGGTCGGATTCCTGCTCTCCGCTTACGGCTACAACGCCGGTGCGGCGCAACAAAGTGACCACGCCATCAACGGGATTGTGCTGCTGTTTACCGTCATTCCCGGCGTCGGTTATCTCATTACGGCGGGGGTTGTACGCCTGCTGAAAGTGGATCGCGAAACCATGCGGACAATTCAGGCTGATCTGGAAATTCGCCGTCGCAACTACCGCGAACTCAATGAATATCATGATGAAAAACAGGCGCAAGAACTTGCCTCTGCCCCCCTTCACAGCAAGGAGCTGAAACATGAGTAATTACCCGAATCCGCTGATTGAACAGCGCGCGGATCCTCACATCTGGCTGCACAGCGATGGCCACTATTACTTTATTGCCTCGGTTCCGGAATATGACCGGCTTGAAATCCGGCGTTCGTCAACGCTGACGGGGCTGGCCGACGCACCTGCCACCGTGGTCTGGCAGAAACCCGATACCGGCCCGATGAGCGCACTGATTTGGGCGCCTGAACTGCATTTCATTGACGGAAAATGGGTAATTTATTACGCCGCTGCGCCCTCGCAGGACATCGTTGATGGACTATTCCAGCACCGCATGTATGCGGTGGTGTGTGAAGATGCCGATCCGCTCACGGGAAAATGGGTGGAGAAAGGCCGGATCCAGACGCCAATCGACAGTTTCTCGCTTGATGCAACGCACTTTGACCATCAGGGAAAAAGCTATTATCTGTGGGCGCAAAAAGACCCGGCTATTCGGGGTAACTCTAATTTGTACATTGCCGAAATGGAGGATCCGTGGACGCTGAAATCACCGCCCGTCATGCTCAGCAAACCTGAACTGGACTGGGAAATTATCGGCTTTTGGGTAAATGAAGGCCCGGCAGTGATTAAGCACGGCGATAAAATTTTCATTACTTATTCCGCCAGCGCGACCGATGAAAATTACTGTATCGGGCTGCTCTCTGCAGACACCGGCAGCAATCTGCTCGATGCGGCAGCGTGGCATAAATCGCCACGACCGGTATTCACCACACATAAGCAAAACAGGCAGTTTGGCCCCGGTCACAACAGCTTTACGCGCAACGAACAGGGCGAAGACGTGCTGGTTTACCATGCCCGAAATTACACTGAAATTGAGGGCGACCCGCTGTATGACCCGAACCGTCATACCCGGATTAAAACCTTCGTCTGGGATGAAAACGGACTGCCGGACTTTGGCGTTCCCGCCCCGGATAACCGGCCACTGACGTTGCAAAAAAACACGGCGCAATAAAAACAAAAAGCCCGGCAACAGAAATGTGCCGGGCTTTTTTAATGCGTGCTTTTACTTTGCGATAAACAGGCCTTAAATCAGCGCGCCGTAAATCGTCAGAACCGCGACCACAACCAGAATAATCATGGTGACCTTGCGCGCCAGACCCACTGCGGCGCGAGGCGTCTGAACGGGATCCAGATGCGGATCACGCGCCAATGAGAACTGCGCCAGCCGTGTCAGCACCTGATACTGCGAAGAATGAATATCGCCGAGCGAAGCAAACCACGCCGGTAACGCTTTCTCACCGTGCCCGAGCAGCGCATACGCCGCACCGGCAAGACGAACGGGGATCCAGTCAAGAACGTGCAACAGGCTGTCGACGCCGGACTGCGAACGTTTGAGTGGCGTCATGTGACGCGCCAGCCAGGTCTGATAACCTCGCAGAACGGCATATCCGCCCAGCGCAACAGGTCCGTAAGGCCCGCAGACCACAAACCAGAACAACGGCCCGAGATAATAACGGTAGTTTATCCACAAGAGCGCATTTTGCAGTTCTCGCAAACGGGCTTCTTCCGTGCAATCACTCGGTAAACCGTGGATCAGCGCCAGCTCTTCCGCCATCTCTTTACAGGCGTCCGCATCTCCCTGACGGGCAGATTTCAAATAGGCACGGTAATGTTTGCGTTTGATGCCTGCGCCGATGCACAGCAGACACAAAATCACCCAGATAACGAGGGAAGGCACACCAAAGAATAACCCGTGCAAGGCACGTAAGATGGCCCAGATAATCGCCATCCAGACAATCATAATCGCCAGCGTTTTGACTAAAGAAGTCTGCCGCCCGCGACGGAAAATGAACTCAAACCGATGATCCAACTGCCAGTGTTCACCCAGTTTGAACAACCGCTCCCAAGCCAGCACCAGCAGCAAAGTAAATAACGTCATCGACTATCACTCTCTCTCTACACATTCTTAAAACAAAAAAACCGGCGCCTTTTCACTCACTGGTCAGAAGGCTCATTTTGCCCTACCGGCGATGCCAACAGCTTGCGATAAAATGCCCAGTCGAACTCAGGTCCGGGATCAGTTTTACGCCCCGGAGCAATATCGCTGTGCCCGGTAATGGCGTCCAGACTAATCGGATAGTGCTTAATTAACAAGCCGGTAACGTCCGCAAGGCTGCGATACTGCGCTTGCGTAAAGGGCACAAAATCGGTGCCTTCCAGCTCAATACCAATCGAGAAATCATTGCAGCGCTCACGCCCGCGCCAGCTGGAAACACCGGCATGCCACGCGCGTTTATCAAATGGAACATACTGAACAATCTCGCCATCTCGTCGGATCAGGCAATGTGCCGCTACGCGCAGCTGGTGGATCCCTTCAAAGTAAGGATCATCCTGCGGATCCAGCGTACCGGTAAATAATTGATCAATATAAGGACCACCAAACTTTCCAGGTGGCAGGCTGATGTTATGGACGACCAGCAAAGAAGGGATCTCGTCGTCAGGACGGAGATCAAAATGAGGGGAAACGACCTGCCGGGCTCCGGCAATCCTGCCATGTTCTAAGTGCATCAAAGGCCTCAATGATGTGCTTGTGTGGTACTTATCACAGCAACAGGGTAGCATGTTTTTTTGTCCTTCTTATCCGCCATTTCGGAGTATTTGTATGTCTACACGCAGCTACAGCCCTGAAAGTCGCCGCGCACAGTTACTCGAACGTATCCAGCATGATATCCCCGCCATTGTGACTCAGGCGCTTGGCGAAGACCTCGGGGGCGAGGCCAACGCTAACAACGACTTAACCGCACAACTTCTGCCGCAGGATAAAGATGCGAGCGCGACGATCATCACCCGCGAAGCCGGTATTTTTTGCGGACAACGCTGGCTGGATGAAGTCTTCCACCAACTGGCCGGTGATAAAGTTTCTGTAAAATGGCACGTCAAAGACGGCGATGTTGTTTCTGAAAATCAGAAATTGTGTGAGCTGACCGGCTCTGCGCGCATGCTGCTGACCGGCGAACGCACCGCACTTAATTTCGTCCAGACACTCTCAGGCGTGGCTACCGAAGTAAATCACTACGTAAAAATCCTCGAAGGCACCAAAACCCGGTTGCTGGACACGCGCAAAACCTTGCCGGGTCTGCGTACAGCGCTGAAATATGCCGTCCTGTGCGGTGGCGGAAGCAACCATCGTCTCGGCCTGGCCGATGCATTTCTTATTAAAGAAAACCACATTATTGCCTGTGGCTCGATTAAAGCTGCCGTTGAACGCGCATTGTGGATCCACGCAGATGTTCCTGTTGAAGTGGAAGTGGAATCACTCGACGAACTTCAGCAGGCGCTGGATGCCGGCGCTGACATTATTATGCTCGATAACTTCACCGTTCCGATGATGCGTGAAGGCGTTGCCCTGACCGCTGGCCGCGCGCTGCTAGAAGTCTCCGGTAACGTCACAGAGAAAACGCTGCGTGAATTTGCCGAAACGGGTGTGGATTACATCTCCGTGGGTGCCCTGACCAAACATGTCCGCGCAATGGATCTCTCAATGCGTTTTAGCTGAGCATTTTGCGCTGTTGCCCCTGAATTCCATTTAAGGGGCAACACGACTTCCCTTCGGTCTATTTCATCTTGCCGCAATACCCTCCCACTCAACACTTCTGACCGCCAGCCTCTTTTTCATTTGTCTTTCATTGCTGAGAGACATGCCGCAAAAGTTTTGACGCGTTTGTCGTCTCCGGTAAAGACCGTGGAAGGCATCCTGGAAAACTCACCAAAGGCACTGGCAGAAATTTTCTTCCCCATTTAGTTTGCTGCCGAGCAACAACCCAGCAGCCTCACAAATGGAGAACGCCATGCAACGGCAACAAGGATTTACCCTCATTGAACTGATGGTCGTGATCGCAATTATTGCGATTCTGAGCGCCATTGGTATTCCCGCTTACCAAAGTTACATCCAGAAAGCCGCAATGACCGACATGCTGCAAACCATGGTGCCGTATAAAACCGGCATCGAACTGTGCGTCATTGATACCGGCTCATTAAGCAGCTGCAACGCAGGCAGCGAAGGCATCCCGGCAGCCGCCACCAGCCGTTATGTCAGTAAAACGCAGGTCACTGCTGGCGTGATTTCACTGACCGGCCAGCAGGCACTCAACGGGCTAAGCGTCGTCATGACCCCATCCGTGGATGCTCAGGCCGGCGGCATTATCTGGAACCGCACCTGCACCAGCGCCGGCAATGCCGCGATGGTGGAAGCCTGCGAAAGCGTTTTCCGCTTTGATACCACGGGAGCCGTAAAATGACCGATACCCCGCTCAATCCTGTTTCACCCACAGATAGCGAAAGGCAGCACAGCGACGCCTCGCTGGACGCCCTTTGTCAGCGTTACAAAGCCATCATTGTGCATCGCGATAAACAGACGATCCGCGTTGCCTGTCATGAAGCGGAAGCTGAGACAGAAACGCTGAGTAACGTGCTGCGCTTTGCCAGCGGATTGAAAGTTCAGGTGGAACGCTGGCCGCAGGCCAGAATGGAACAACACAAGGAAAAGAGCCCGACGCAAATGAAGCCGGAATCCGCCACCGGGGGACAATCCCCGTCAACTGGTGGTACTGAAGATAATGCGCTGAATGACCAAAGCGATGCGCCGGTGGTAAATGTCCTCAACCAGATTCTGCGGCAGGCAATCAGCCGCAGGGCGTCGGATATCCATTTTGAACCCTACGAAAATAGTTTCCGCGTACGGGTGAGAATTGACGGCGTGTTGCAGGAAATCCCTGGTCCTGAATTTTCGATGGCAGCGGGTGTTTGCGCGCGGCTCAAAATCATGGGGCAGCTTAACGTCGCCGAGCGTCGTTTGCCGCAGGACGGCCAGCTTTCCGTCATGCTGCAAAATCAGCGTTATTCAATGCGTGTCTCTTCCCTGCCCACCCTGCATGGTGAAAAAATCGTTCTGAGGATCCTGCACATGACCCAGCAGGATCTGGCGATGTCTCAGTTAGGCTTCACGCTGCGCGATTTGGAATACTTTAAAGCCGCGCTCAAGCATCCGCAGGGGCTGATCCTCGTGACAGGGCCGACAGGCAGCGGCAAAACGGTGACGCTTTACAGCGGATTGCGCCATCTCAACGCCATCACACGCAATATCAGCAGCGTTGAAGATCCGGTTGAAATCCCGGTCAGTGGCATCAATCAAACGCAGATCAACAGCAAGACGGATCTGAGTTTTGCCAGCGTTCTGCGTGCATTGTTGCGACAGGATCCGGATGTGATCATGGTCGGCGAAATTCGTGATAGAGAAACGGCTGAGATCGCCGTTAAAGCCGCGCAGACCGGCCATCTGGTGCTTTCCACGCTGCATACCAACTCAACGTGCGAAACACTTACCCGGCTGCGGCAGATGGGCATTGAAGGTTTCCATATCGCAGCCAGTTTGCGTCTGGTCATTGCCCAAAGGTTGGTGCGAAAACTGTGTCCGCACTGCCGGAAGCCACATCTGTCTCTGGTCGTAAACGGGCCGGACGGCAACAGCGGGCCCGCACCAATGTGGCGGGCAGCGGGCTGCAATCAATGCTTTTCCGGCTATTACGGCAGGATGGGGATTTACGAAATACTGAACATCACTCCCCGCCTCCAGCAGGCACTGGTGGCCGATGCCAGTGTCAGCGAGCTGAGTAAAATCGCCCGTGAACAGGGGCAAAAGACATTACAGGAAGCGGGAATGTTGCTGGTTGAACAAGGTATCACCTCACTTGAAGAGCTTTACCGGGTGACCGGCGAAGGTCATTGCGCATGAGTGAAACGCCAGTGATCGCTCCAAAATGGCGGCTTTTTCACTGGCAGGCTATTGATACTCTGGGAAGCATCCAGCAAGGCGATGTCATTGAGATAAACAAAGACAGCATTTATCAGCAACTTTTCGTTGCGGGTTTGCAACCAATGAAGATCACAATGATCCGGCGCCTGACGGCCGGTTATTGGAAAAACCAGGAGCGTATTTCCGTTGTCAGGCAACTCGCCACACTGCTACAGGCTGGATTGCCGCTGGTCAGCAGCCTGGCGCTGCTGGCAAACGAACATCCGAAACCCGCCTGGCACTGTGTTTTGCATAACGTGGCGAAAGGCGTCAGGGAAGGTAAACCGTTATCGGCAATGTTAAGTGCTTACCCTGACGTTTTCCCGCCGATTTACCGGCAACTCGTTTCTATCGGCGAGCTGACCGGTCAGTTAGACCAATGCTGTTTGCAGCTGGCGGCGCAACAGGAACAACAGGCGCAACTGAAAGCGAAAGTGAAAAAGGCGCTGCGCTATCCGCTGATCGTCAGCGTCATCGCCACCTTCGTCACGCTGTTAATGCTGACGCTGGTTCTGCCGGAATTTGCGAAGATCTATGCCACCTTCGATGCGCAGCTGCCCTGGTTTACCCGAATGCTGATAGGCGTATCCGACGTGCTGGTCAGCTCAGGGCCATGGCTGACCGGCATTGTCTCGTGTTGCTGTTTTGGCTATCAGCAAAAGTTGCATCCACACATTCGCTGGAAGTTGCGCGAACAAAAGCTGCTTCTGCGATTACCGCTGACTTCACGGCTGGTCACTGACAGTTGCCTCAGTCAGGTTTTTCAAACGCTGGCGATGACACAACGCGCAGGAATGACGCTGATTGCCGGGCTGGTTGCCGCATCGGCATCTGTGTCAAACTTGCATTTCCAGACAGCACTCGACGTGATTCGCGAAAAAATTATGCAGGGGACGCCTTTGCATAAAGCATTTCAGGATTCACCGTTATTTCCTGCGTTATGTCAGCAGTTGATAAAAATCGGTGAGGAATCCGGAACGCTCGATGAGCTGTTACTTAAACTGGCACAGTTGCATAACAACAAAGCAAATTCGCTGGCGGATACGTTATCTCAAACGATTGAGCCGGTACTGATGGCAGTGATGGGCGTGATTGTTGGCGGATTAGTAATTGCGATGTACTTGCCCATTTTTCAGCTGGGTTCGGTGATGGGATAACGATGGGCGGGGAAAATAATTGCGGCGAAAACGTGTTTCGCCGCAGATAATTTACCGGTTTATTTGCTGCCGAACAGGCGGTTTTCCTGCTCTGCGACACGAATAAAGGTAGTACGTTTGGTCAGTTCTTTGAGACGTTCTGCGCCGACATAGGTACAGGCAGAACGCAGGCCGCCAAGAACGTCGCGCACGGTATTTTCGACCGGGCCACGCAAAGGCAGTTTTACAGTTTTGCCTTCCGCAGCACGATATTCAGCGACACCGCCAACGTGGCGTTTCATGGCCGATTCTGAGCTCATTCCGTAGAAGAGCATGAATTTCTCGCCATTTTCTTCAACAACGGTGCCTTCACATTCTTCGTGTGCTGCCAGCATACCGCCAAGCATCACGAAGTCTGCACCGCCGCCGAAAGCTTTAGCAACATCGCCAGGAACGGCGCAACCGCCATCACTGACGATCTGTCCGCCCAGCCCGTGAGCGGCATCTGCGCATTCGATAACGGCAGAAAGTTGCGGATAGCCCACACCGGTTTTCACACGCGTGGTACACACAGAACCCGGGCCGATACCGACTTTAACGATATCTGCGCCAGAAAGAATCAGCTCTTCGACCATTTCGCCTGTGACCACGTTACCGGCGCAAATAACCTTGTCCGGGCAGGCTTCACGGACGCGTTGAAGGAAACCGACGAAGTGTTCGGAATAACCGTTAGCCACGTCAAGGCAGACAAATTTCAGCAGCGGAGAAAGCGCGAGGATTTGCAGTGTTTTAACAAAATCAGCTTCAGACGTGCCGGTCGACACCATCACATTTTTTAAAACTGACTCTTCAGCGGAGGTGATGAAAGCCTGCCATTGCTCAACGCTGTAATGCTTATGCACCGCCGTCAGCAAACCAAAAGACGCCAGTACCGTTGCCATGCGGAAAGTACCTACTGTGTCCATATTGGCAGCAATAATCGGCGTGCCTGACCAGCTGATACCAGAGTGTTTGAATGTGAACGAGCGCTCCAGTTCGACTTCGGAACGGCTTTTGAGGGTAGAACGTTTAGGGCGGATGAGTACGTCTTTAAAACCTAACTTCAAATCTTCTTCAATACGCATGACGGCTTTGTCCTGGTTTGGCGACGGATCGCTAGGGCGTACAACAAATTTTAGACACCCTTTCCAGTGGTTTTATCATACACAGGAAAATGACAACGGCAAGGAAGCTTTTACAACATACATCACAGACTTTTGATTGGGCTGGTGAATAATTTTTCGCATCAAAACCAAGACGACGGCGGCTTGCACTTACTCATAATCTCTTTATCATTTACCTAACTAATTTTATCAGATACCTAACTAATTTTATCAGAGCGCCAGTATGAGCTACGTCGTTGCATTGACCGGAGGTATCGGAAGCGGCAAAAGTACCGTTGCCGAAAGCTTCAGCCGTCATGGCATAAGCATTGTCGATGCAGATATTATTGCCCGCCAGGTTGTAGCGCCAGGTGAGCAGGCGCTGGAAGAACTGGGCAAACGATTTGGCAAAAGTATTATTCTTGCCAATGGCTCGCTGAATCGCCCGGCGTTACGGGAGCGTATTTTTAGTAATCCGCTTGAAAAAGAATGGGTTAATAAATTATTACACCCTATTATTCACACTCGGACACAGCACCTTATTGCGCAGGCCGATACGCCTTATGTGCTTTGGGTGGTGCCGTTGCTGATTGAAAACGGATTGCAAACGCAGGCTGATCGCGTTCTGGTGGTGGACGTCGAGCCACAAATTCAGCTTTCCCGCACCATGTTGCGCGACGGCGTTGACCGCCATCAGGCTGAAAGTATTATTGCCGCGCAGGTGAGTCGTGAAAAACGCCTTGCCTGCGCGGATGACATTATTGATAACAGCGGAGATCCTCAAACGATCGAACCGCGTGTTGCCCAATTACATCGCTGCTATCTGAAACTGGCAGCGGGCGAAAACAGACAGGATATTGCCAAGCATGACTGATGTAGCTGCAACCGTTCTTTTTGAACATCCTCTGAATGAAAAAATGCGTACCTGGTTGCGTATCGAATTCCTGCTACAGCAGATGCACGCGAATGCACAAATTACTGCTGCGGCTTCCGCCCTGCTGTTCTTTCGCACCGCGTCTGATTTACTGGACGTGCTGGAGCGCGGAGAAGTCCGTACTGATTTGCTGAAAGAGCTGGAACGCCAGCAACAGAAATTATCCCAATGGCAGGATGTTCCGGGGGTAGATGCGTCGCGGATTGACGGATTGCGTGCCGAACTGAAACAGTGCGCTTCCGTATTGATGAAAGCACCGCGAATCGGTCAGGCTCTTAAAGAAGATCGTCTGATTGCTTTGGTTCGTCAGCGTCAGAGTATTCCCGGCGGTTGCTGTAGTTTTGATTTGCCGACGCTGCATATCTGGCTACATCTGGCTCAATCCCAGCGCGACAGCGAAGTCCAGAACTGGCTTGAAACACTGGCGCCGCTCAACAACTCACTCACGATGGTGCTGGGTTTAATTCGCCAGTCCGGCGCTTTTCGTAATCAAATCAGCCTGAATGGTTTTTTCCAGGATAACGCAGAAGGTGCAGATCTGTTACGCTTGCGCCTCTCGTTGGAAAACCTGCTTTACCCGCAAGTTTCCGGGCACAAAACCCGTTATGCCATTCGCTTCTTACCGCTGGACAGCGAGCATGGCGTGGTTCCGGCACGACTGAATTTTGAACTTGCCTGCTGCTAGGAGTTGCAAATGGATCCCGAAATTATTGAAGTAAATTGCCCGACGTGTAACAAGACGGTGGTCTGGGGCGAAGAAAGCCCTTATCGTCCTTTTTGTTCCAAGCGCTGCCAGCTTATCGATCTCGGTGAGTGGGCCGACGAAGAGAAACGCATTCCGAGTAAAGGGGATGTGAATGATCTGGATGACTGGAGTGAAGAAGAGATTTCACACTGACTTCCGGCAGATGTCGCAGACACCAAAGTTTAAAAAGGGGCATAGCCCCTTTTTTGTGGGCGCTCTGATGCCCGGAAAATCAGAATTCGTTGTTTTTCAGAGCGTTTACGACAGCTTCGTTGGCCGGAGGAAATTCTTCCGCTTTCAGGTCTGACTGTTTAACCCAGCGCTTTGGTTGCCCTTCTTTTCCATATGGCTCGCCCTGCCAATCTTCCACCAGAAAGAAGTAAAGCGTGATTATGCGATCCGGGAACCGGTGCTCAAGCGTTTTCAGTAAAACAGGGGCTTTCGCCTCAATGCCCACTTCTTCCTGCAACTCACGAATGACAGCCTGCTCAGGCGTTTCACCCGCTTCTATTTTACCGCCCGGAAATTCCCAGAACCCTGCCATGTGCGAAGACGCATCACGTTGAGTAATAAAGATTTCTTTACCGGAATTCCGGATAATACCGGCTGCGATATTCAGTTGTTTAAGCGTCACTTTTCCACCTATTGACTGACTATAATGACTGTCTTATATAAGGATTTTTTAGACAAAAATAAAGGCGGTGATTAGCCGCCTTTAAGATTAACACGATGACTTAGCCTGAGATCTTACTTTTGCAGGCGGCCATGGCATTGTTTGTATTTCTTACCGGAACCACACGGGCAGAGATCGTTACGGCCGACTTTACGCTCGCCGGATGCGGCAAGGCGTGCAGCTTCAGCCACTTCAATTTCCTGCTGATCCTGATGGCTCAGCTGCTGCTGACGGGCCAGATGCTCGGCTTCTTCGCGGCGCTGAATTTCCATTGCTTCAATTTCTTCAGGCATACGAACCTGAACTTTGCTCAGCACGCTGACCACTTCATATTTCAGTGATTCCAGCATGGCGGCAAACATAGCAAAGGATTCGCGTTTGTATTCCTGCTTAGGATCTTTCTGCGCATAACCCCGTAAATGGATGCCCTGACGCAAGTAGTCCATTGCGGCCAGATGCTCTTTCCACAGGGAATCAAGCGTTTGCAGCATCACGCCTTTCTCGAAGTTACGCATCATTTCTGCGCCAACCACTTCTTCTTTGCGGGCGTAAGATTCTTTCGCGATTTCCATAATACGTTCGCGCAGGGTTTCTTCATGCAATTCAGGCTCTTTATCCAGCCATTCTGCAATCGGCATTTCCAGCTCGAAATCTTGTTTCAGGCGATCCTGAAGACCCTGAACATCCCACATTTCTTCCAGAGATTGCGGCGGAATGTAGCTGTCGATAGTCGCCTTGAACACGTCCTCACGGATGCTGGCGATGGTTTCGCTGACATCAGACACGTCCAGCAATTCGTTACGCTGGCTGTAGATCGCACGGCGCTGATCGCTGGCGACATCATCGTATTCCAGCAATTGCTTACGAATATCAAAGTTACGGCTTTCAACTTTACGCTGAGCATTGGCAATCGCTTTGGTCACCCAAGGGTGCTCAATCGCTTCGCCCGGTTTCATACCCAGTTTACGCATCATGCTCGACACACGGTCAGACGCAAAGATACGCATCAGGGCATCTTCCATAGACAGATAGAAGCGTGATGAACCGGCATCACCCTGACGACCTGCACGGCCGCGCAGCTGGTTATCGATACGGCGTGATTCGTGACGCTCAGTACCGATAATGTGCAAACCACCGGAAGCCAGAACCGCATCGTGGCGAATCTGCCAGGCTGCTTTGATTTCTGCGATTTTTTCGTCGGTCGCTTCTTCGCCGAGGTTTTCAACTTCGACCTGCCAGCTGCCGCCCAGCACGATATCGGTACCACGACCGGCCATGTTAGTTGCGATGGTTACCGCGCTTGGCTGACCAGCCTGTGCGACGATATCTGCTTCTTTTGCGTGGAACTTGGCGTTCAGAACGCTGTGCGCGATGCCCGCTTTAGTCAGTTCGTTGGAAACAACTTCGGATTTTTCAATCGAAATGGTACCCACCAGAACCGGCTGGCCTTTGGCAGTACACTGACGGATATCTTCGATAATCGCCCCAATTTTTTCCATTTCAGTCATGTACACCAAATCGGCCATGTCTTTACGCACCATAGGGCGGTTCGTTGGCACAACGATGGTATCCAGTTTGTAAATGGAGCTGAATTCGAACGCTTCAGTATCCGCAGTACCGGTCATACCGGCCAGTTTTTCATACAGACGGAAGTAGTTCTGGAAAGTAATTGAAGCCAGCGTCTGGTTTTCGTTTTGAATATCTACGCCTTCTTTCGCTTCGACTGCCTGATGCAAACCATCAGACCAGCGACGCCCCTGCATGGTACGACCGGTGTGTTCGTCAACGATGATAACTTCACCGTCTTTCACGATGTAATCGACATCGCGGGTGAACAACACGTGCGCACGCAGCGCAGCGGTGACGTGGTGCATCAGCATAATGTTGGTCGGGGAATACAGAGATTCACCCTCTTCCATAATGCCTGCCTCAACCAGCATTTCTTCGATCAGAACCAGACCGCGTTCGGTCAGATGAACCTGACGCGCTTTCTCATCCACGGAGAAGTGGCCTTCACCCTGGAAGGTGTCGGAATCTTCTTTTTCCTGACGGATCAGTTTAGGGATCAGTTTGTCCACGCGGGTGTACATCTCTGAGCTGTCTTCTGCCGGACCGGAAATGATCAGCGGAGTACGAGCTTCATCGATCAGGATGGAGTCAACCTCATCCACCAGCGCGTAGTGCAGTTTGCGCTGAACGCGTTCTTCAGGGCTGAAAGCCATGTTGTCGCGCAGGTAGTCAAAGCCGTATTCGTTGTTTGTACCGTAAGTGATGTCGGCAGCGTAAGCAGCGCGTTTAGCCGGAGAAGGCATACCCGGCAGGTTAATACCGATGCTCAGACCGAGGAACTCAAACAATGGACGGTTATTTTCGGCGTCACGCTGGGCTAAGTAGTCGTTGACGGTTACAACGTGAACGCCTTTACCGCTCAATGCGTTCAGGTAAGCCGGCAGCGTTGCGGTCAGCGTTTTACCTTCACCGGTACGCATTTCCGCGATGCAGCGCTCGTTCAACACCATACCGCCGAGTAACTGGACGTCAAAGTGGCGCATACCGAAGACACGTTTACTCGATTCGCGAACCACTGCAAAGGCTTCCGGGATCAGAGTCTCCAGGACTTCGCCCTTTGCCAGACGCTCACGGAACTCATCGGTTTTAGCTCTCAGTTGCTCGTCGGTCAGCTTCTGAATTTCAGGTTCCATGCGGCCGATAAGGTCCACAACTTTACGCATGCGACGCAGTGTACGATCGTTACGGCTACCAAAAACTTTGGTCAATAATTTGATTAACATGATGCTTAATATCTCTTGGAGGCCACTAAATGTAGCCACTAATTTATTGATTTATAGATAGAGTTTAGATTTACAGTCTGTTAAATCAGGAAGGCAGGGCCGGCACGAATGCCTTGCACCTGTGCTAACCACAGTCCGGTTTGATGCGATGAAGAGAAATTCAGGAAAGGTTGTTGCGTGTGACGAATGATAACCGGTGGTTTGGATTCATGCGTCAGTAATGCATTCAGGGTCACCAGCAGCGCAAGTTGCTGTACGTGAAGAGGTTCTGCTTCCTGCGCGACAATTTCAGGTTGAGCTGCGGTGTAAACCACCTGCGGCGCCAGCGCAAAAGAAAGATGACGGATGACCGTGCGCAGTGCATGCTGCTGCCAGTAATCCACACCGAAAGACGGGCGGCGATTTGCCTGTAGCAACGCGAGGTTACTCAGCCCTGTACTGCCGATGTTAAGTCGGTTTAGACTTGAGGACGTATTGGGAACCGCAGGCAGTTCCGTTTGCGAGAGGTTCGTTGACACGCCAAGGCTCGCCGCGACCATCCCCAACAGGAGATGCGGCCAAAAATACCTTCTGCCAAATTGTCGCCAACGATTTAGAATACCAATCACAAGTTTACAATCCGCCGGAGCCCATCATGCGCGATAGCCGCCCACAATTATTAGATATCCTGTTCGATGATGCCTCTTCTACAGAGCAAAGCCCGCTGCGTATTGTTCAACAGCGTGCTGCGGCGTTATTAAAACTTAACCGCGCAGTGAAAGGTCTGTTACCGGCGCCCATGCAACCATGGTGTCGTGTCGGTAATTATCGACAGGGAGTTTTAGTACTTGAGATAGCTAATGCCAGCTGGATGATGCGCTTACGCTATGAACAACCCGCATTGCTCTCTGCACTTCGAGCGCAAATTCTACCATCATTGTCGTCAATCGACATCAGGATTAATCCTTCGCTCATGGCGAAAATGGAAAATGCTTCGCAGATTGCGGTTAAAAATAAAGCGATCGCATCTGAATCCATGCCGGTCAGACATTTGAGTGCGCAGAGTGCGGAAGAATTAAGAGGGCTGGCGAGCCGTAGCCCGGAAAAACTCAGAAAGGCATTAGAACGACTGGCTGAATTGGCCGGAGAGGGTGCCAAAACAACCAGTCGTAATAAGTAATGATATCAGTACCGATTACGCCAATACTGTGGAAGGTGCTTTAAAAGCCAGAGGCATTTCAGCTTCATCCTGGAAGGTAACTAATTCCCAGGCTTCCTGCTTAGCCAGTACCGCTTGCAATAACTTGTTGTTCAACGCATGGCCAGACTTGAATGCGGTAAACGCACCAATGATATTATGCCCACACATGAACAGGTCACCGATAGCATCAAGCATTTTGTGACGAACGAATTCATCTTCAAAACGCAGGCCATCTTCGTTAAGCACACGGTAATCATCCACAACAATCGCGCAATCAAAGCTGCCACCCAGGCACAAACCACGTGACTGCAGATACTCGATATCACGCATGAAACCAAAAGTACGTGCGCGGCTGATTTGGCGAACAAATGCTTCTGCGGAGAAGTTCATTTTGTAACGCTGTGAACTGGAATCAATCGCCGGGTGATTGAAGTCGATAGTGAAGTCCAGAGAGAAACCATTGAATGGTTTGAACTCTGCCCACTTATCACCGTCTTCAACACGCACAGTTTCTTTGATGCGCAGAAATTTCTTCGCGCTGTTCAGTTCTTCGATCCCAGCGTCCATCAACAGATAGACGAAAGGCGCAGCGCTACCGTCCATAATCGGCACTTCAGGCGCATCGACTTCGATAACAATGTTATCAATGCCCAGGCCAGCGAGTGCCGCATTAAGGTGTTCAACCGTAGAAATGCGTACGTCATGCTCATTGACCAGGCAAGTACAGAGCATGGTATCACGCACGGATTTTGCATCTGCCGGGAAATCAACCGGTGGATTCAAGTCAGTGCGACGATAGATGACCCCGGTATTTGCCGGTGCAGGACGCAGAGTCAGGGTGACTTTCTTGCCGGTATGCAAACCGACGCCCGTCGCCTGAACGATACGTTTTAATGTACGTTGTTTGATCATCGTATTTATCTCGCAATGTTATCCATCCAACCGACCTAAGCTTACCTTAAGATCGGTGGGACAGTTTAGCACAAAGAGCGGAGATCCTACAATTCGGACTAGTCTGCCTGCTTACGCAGGAAGGCCGGGATGTCCAAATAGTCGGGCTCTTTATTAGATTGCGCGCTTTGATCATTCACCACTTTAGCCGCTGGCTTGGTTTCCTGCGGCAACGGAGACATCCCGTGCTGCTGGTAACGGTGATCCATCACTGGCTGACTGGCTGGCTTGTTGGTCACCAAAGTGATCTCAGGACGTTTGTCCATGCCGATGCCGGTCGCAACCACGGTAACACGCAGTTCGTCATTCATTTCCGGGTCAAGGGAAGTACCGATAACCACGGTCGCGTTGTCAGAAGCGAAAGCACGGATAGTGTTACCCACGGTTTCGAATTCATCCAGACGCAGGTCGAAGCCCGCTGTAATGTTGACCAGAACGCCGCGCGCACCGGACAAGTCGATATCTTCCAGCAACGGGCTGGAGATCGCCATTTCAGCCGCTTCTTCAGCACGGTCTTCACCACATGCCACGCCGGAACCCATCATGGCATAACCCATTTCGGACATTACGGTGCGCACGTCTGCAAAGTCGACGTTCATCAGACCCGGACGGGTGATCAGCTCTGCGATACCCTGCACCGCACCTTTCAGCACGTCGTTGGCCGCACCGAAGGCGTCCAGCAGAGAGATTCCGCGACCCAGAACTTTCAACAGCTTGTCGTTCGGGATAGTGATCAGGGAGTCCACATGTTTGGACAGTTCAGCGATACCCTGCTCCGCGAATGCCATACGCTTCTTGCCTTCAAAGTTGAAAGGCTTAGTCACGACAGCAACGGTCAGAATACCCAAATCTTTTGCAACTTCAGCTACCACTGGCGCAGCACCGGTACCGGTACCGCCGCCCATGCCCGCTGCGATAAAGACCATGTCAGCACCTTCAAGCGCAGCGCGCAGGGCTTCACGGTCTTCTTCTGCAGAATTGCGACCCACTTCAGGGTTCGCGCCAGCACCCAGACCTTTGGTAATACCGCTACCGATCTGAATTGTCTGGCCTACAGCCGTTTTACGCAACGCCTGGGCGTCTGTGTTAACGGCAAAGAATTCAACACCTTCGATGCGCTCACGCACCATGTGTTCGACAGCGTTACCGCCGCCACCGCCGACGCCGATGACTTTAATCACCGCGTCGTTGGTCAGTTCCATAGGTTCAAACATAGTTTCTCTCCGTTTTGTGCCTGTCGCGTCGGGATCAAAAGCCATAACAGCATGATCCCGTTGTTAAAACATTAAAACTCTTTTCTCAGCCAGCTGTTGATTCGTTTGAACCAGTTGCCCACCGAGGCGCGTTTTTCCACTTCGGCCTCACCACTCAGGTGAGACTCTTTTCCATAGTGCAGCAGCCCTACCGCAGTTGAGTAGTAAGGTTCCTGCGCATAATCTGTCAGCCCTGTGATGTTCAGAGGTTGCCCGATACGCACCTGGGTATGGAATACCCGCTGCGCACAAGCTGCCAGACCATCAATTTGTGCTGCGCCGCCTGTCAAAACAATACCTGCGGCCAGATGATGTTTTACGCCTTGCTGACGTAACTGCTCCTGCAATTGCAAAATTTCGTCGTTCACTAGATTCAGCAATTCTGTATAACGAGGCTCGATGACTTCAGCCAGTGTCTGACGTTGCAGACTGCGTGGCGGGCGTCCGCCTACGCTCGGCACTTCGACGTTTTCGTCTTTGCCGACAATCGAACCTAATGCACAACCGTGGCGAACCTTGATGGCCTCGGCATCAGTCGGTGGCGTTCCAAACGCATAAGCGATGTCGCTGGTGACCACGTTCCCTGCATAAGGGATGACCTTAGTATGACGTAGTGCGCCGCCGGTATAAACCGCGATATCCATGGTTCCACCACCAATATCGACGACACAGACCCCTAATTCACGCTCATCTTCGGTCAGAACCGCATAACTGGCCGCCAGACCGGCAAAAATCAGCTGGTCAACTTTCAAGCCACAGCGTTCAACCGCTTTCACAATGTTCTTCGCCATATCGTTATGGCAGGTAATCAGGTGAACTTTTGCCTGCATACGCACGCCGGAAAGTCCGACAGGGTTTTTGATCCCTTCCTGATAATCAATGGCATATTCCTGAGGGATCACATGCAGAACACGATGTTCATCACGTACGCGGACCGACTTCGCGGTATGCACAACGTTCTCTACATCTTCCTGCGTGACTTCCTCTTCTGAAATAGGAACCATCCCTATTTCATTCTGGCAACTGATATGTTTACCGGACAAAGCAAGGTAAACAGAGGAAATCTGGCAATCCGCCATCAGTTCAGCCTGATCGATGGCGCGCTGTACGCACTTCACCACCGATTCCAGATCATTCACGCCACCCTTGTCCATGCCCCGGGACGGGCAACTGCCCACACCGATAATATTGACCATGCCATCGGGCAGAACTTCCCCCACCAATGCGGCGACTTTTGCCGTACCGATTTCCAGCCCAACTACCAGTTTTCTGTCCGTCGACTTGATCATTGTTGTTTAGCCTGTGCCTGATTCTGTTGCTGATTACTGTTTTGCTGGTCAATAAACTCCGGAGCCCAACCTACCGACGCACCGCTGTCATAACGTAAATCGACATACGTAATGCGTTTTTTATCGGCTTCAGCCTGTTGCTGGAATCGCGGGTAAAGCTCGATAAAACGTTGTAAACGCCCCATCCGGTCATCTCTTCCCAATTCCAGCCGGACGTCGCTATCCAGAGTTAACTGCCACGAGTGACGCGCACTCATTGCTACTGCCTTCAGCGTGAATTTCCCGGCGGCCAGCGCCTGGCTCATCGTTTGAAAGCCCTGCAAAACATCCTGTTCGCTGCCTTCCGGACCGTAAAGCAACGGCATTTTCTGTTTGACCACACGTTCAGCGGGTATGCTGAATGATTTGCCATCGGCATCAACCATATGCAGATCATTCCAGTGTGCGACCGGCACATACTCCACCAGGTGTATCTTCAATTCATTCGGCCATTGCTTGCGGACGCTGACCTGTTTTATCCAGGGTAAACGTTCAATCTGCTGCTGAATGACGTTTACATCCTGCGTCATGAACGTTCCTGGTGCCCCTAAGGACAGAATCGCCTGACGAATATCATCGTTGGTCGTGTAATGACGTTCTCCCGTAACCACAAGCTGGGATAACGGCAACCGGTTCGCATCCTGCATCCAGCCAATAACGGCCCACGCACTCCATAAAATAGTTCCTACCACCAACAGCAAGAACACAATCCCTGCCAGCTGGCCACCGTTACTGCGACGGCCGCTGTTGCTCTCGGCCGTCTCACGCTCTCGGGTATTCAGGGCGGCTTGAGACATATCAGTCAGCCAAAGCCAGAATACGGAAAACGAGTTGCGGGAAGCTCAGCCCGGAATGTTTAGCCGCCATCGGCACTAAGCTGTGGCTGGTCATTCCCGGCGAAGTATTCACTTCCAGCAAATTAAAACTGCCGTCACCGTCCTGCATCACGTCAACACGCCCCCAGCCACTGCAATCGAGTGCCTGATAAGCCTGTAAGGCCAGCGCAGATAACTGTTTTTCCTGCTCCTCGCTTAAACCGCTCGGGCAGAAATACTGTGTTTCGTCAGACAGATACTTCGCCTGATAGTCATAAAACGTTCCGGCTGGCTGGATACGGATTGATGGCATAACCTGATCGCCAACGATAGCTACCGTGTATTCCGGGCCACTTAACCATTTTTCAATCAGTACGTTATCGTCATGACGGAAGCCTTCCTGCAGGGCTGGCAACAACTCTTTTTCAGTTGTCACTTTGCTCATGCCAACGCTGGAACCTTCGCGGCTCGGTTTGACGATAACCGGCAGGCCTAACTCGGCGATTTTAGCCGCCAGAGCGCCCTGCCCTGCTTCTTCAATTTGTGAACGATGCAATGCCACGAACGGAGCAACTGGCAAACCCAGCGCCTGCCACACCAGCTTGGTGCGGAATTTATCCATGGTCAGCGCGGAAGCCATCACGCCGCTGCCGGTATACCGCAGGCCGATTTGTTCAAGCAGTCCTTGCAGCGAACCGTCTTCACCGCCGCGGCCATGCAGCGCGATAAAGACTTTGCTGAACCCTTCTTCTTTAAGAAGCGCCACGTTAAATGTTTTGGTGTCGATGCCATGCGCATCCACACCTGATTCGCGTAAACCTGCCAGCACGGCAGCACCGGACTGCAATGAGACATCGCGTTCTGCGGAAGTACCACCCAACAATACCGCTACTTTCTCAGACATGATGTTCTTCACCTTTTTTCACTGGCTGCAACTTTTGATCAGCCAATTTACGGGCCACTTTGCCAACGTTACCGGCACCCTGCACCAGCACTAAATCGTCACCTTCGAGGATCTGCGCCAGACTTTCAGGTACTGCGTCAATATCAGAAACCAGAATAGGATCCAGCTTGCCTCGCGCACGAATGGTGCGGCATAACGAGCGGCTGTCGGCACCCGGAATGGGCGCTTCACCGGCCGGGTAAACGTCAAGCATGATCAGCACATCGACCTGAGACAGCACATTCGCGAAGTCGTCATACAAATCGCGGGTACGCGTGTAACGGTGAGGCTGGAAAATCATCACCAGACGCTTGTTCGCCCAGCCCGCTCGCGCAGCCTTGATTGTCGCATCCACTTCTGTCGGATGGTGACCGTAGTCATCAACCAGCATTGCGCTTCCGGTTTTTCCATTCACATTTTCCAGCGCGTAATCGCCCAGGAAATCAAAACGACGCCCCGTTCCCTGGAAGCCTTCCAGCGCGCGCAAGATTGCGTCATCGCTGATACCTTCATCTGTCGCAACAGCAACGGCCGCAGCGGCATTCAGCGCGTTATGTCGGCCCGGTGCGTTCAAAGTTACGCTGATCAGCGGCAGATCCTGACGACGTATCGTGAAGTGCCCCTGTGCGCCAACCTGACGGTAATTCTCGATAATGACATCCGCGTCTTCGCTGAAACCGTAGGTCGTCATATGGCGGCCTACGCGTGGGATCAGCTCACGGATCACCGGATCATCAATGCACATCACCGCACGTCCGTAGAACGGCAGGTTGTGCAGGAAATTCACAAACGTCTGTTTCAGGTTTTCAAAATCGCCCTGATACGTATCCATATGGTCTGCTTCGATGTTGGTCACAATCGCCACCATCGGTTGCAGATGCAGGAACGACGCATCACTTTCATCCGCTTCTGCAATCAGAAAACGGCTGGAACCCAGACGCGCATGCGTCCCCGCAGCTTTAACCAACCCGCCGTTTACGAAAGTCGGATCCAGCCCGGCTTCTGCGTAAATACTGGTGACCATCGCCGTGGTCGTGGTTTTACCGTGTGTCCCAGCTACGGCAATGCCATGACGAAAACGCATCAGCTCGGCAAGCATTTCCGCACGACGGATAACCGGGATACGCGCTTCACGGGCGGCAACAATTTCCGGGTTATCGGAAGAGATTGCCGTCGAAACCACCACCACGCTGGCATCCAGCACATTCTCCGGGCGGTGATTGAAATAAATTGTCGCACCCAGTGCAGTCAGTTGCTGAGTGACCGCGTTCGGCGCTAAGTCAGAACCGCTAATCTGATAGCCTTCATTGGCCAACACTTCGGCGATACCACCCATGCCGGCACCACCGATGCCAACAAAGTGAATGTGCCGGACACGATGCATCTCAGGCACGAAGGTACGCAGTTTCGCCAATTGTTGTGTATTCACGTTTTTATTCACTATTTCAGGTTACTGATTAATCCGTTTCTTACGGCTGGGACCACGCTGCGCATGGCCCGTTCAATTTCATTTTTTGCTGACGGCGACCACTTCTGCGGCCACGCGCTCTGTCGCATCGGGAATAGCGGCTGCGCGTGCAGCGATAGCCATTTCCATCAGATGGGTTCTGTCCCATCTGGCCATCAGATCAGAGACGGCTGCGGCACTAAAATCTGTCTGCTCGATGATCTTCGCGGCACCGGCTTTTTCCAGCGGCAACGCATTCCAGTACTGCTGACGATCTTTATGCTGGAACGGCACGAAGATCGCCGGTAAACCCGCAGCGGCAATTTCGCTGACGGTCAGCGCACCGGAACGGCAGACCACGACATCTGCCCAGGCATAAGCCTGTGCCATGTCATCAATAAATTCGGTGACCTTATGCTGAGTCTGACCGGCTTTTTCGTAAGCCTGATTCACCGACTCCAGCGCGCCTTTACCGACCTGATGCCACAACGTAATTTTTTCGCCCATCAGCGCTGCCACTTCCGGCATGGTCTGATTCAGCACCCGTGCGCCCTGACTTCCGCCAATGACCAGCACACGGATTGGACCTTCACGCCCGGCCAGACGGGTTTGCGGTAATTCCAGCGCCAGCACATCGTTGCGCACCGGATTCCCCACCACGGCTGCATTCGGGAATGCACCGGGAAACGCCTGTAATACTTTTTTGGCAATGTGCGACAAACCGCGATTGGTCATGCCCGCAATACCATTTTGTTCATGCAGCACCACCGGAATACCCAGCGACCATGCCGCCAGACCGCCGGGGCCGGAAACGTAACCGCCCATACCTAAAACCACATCAGGCTGGAAGCTTTTCATGATAGCTTTCGCCTGGCGCCACGCATGATATATGCGAACAGGGGCAGTGAGTTGCGCTTTCAGACCTTTCCCACGTAATCCTGAGATTTTAATGAAATCAATCTCGATGCCATTTTTCGGCACCAAATCCGCTTCCATTCGATCTGCCGTGCCCAGCCAGCGAACTTCCCAGCCTTGCGCCATCAGATGATGTGCAACGGCCAGACCGGGGAAAACGTGCCCGCCGGTACCGCCCGCCATCACCATTAAACGCCGGGTATTGCCACTCATCGGGCGCTCCTTACAAACGCCTGGGCTTTTGCCAGACGCGTTTCAAAATCCACTCGCAGCAATAACACGATTGCCGTCGACATAATTAACAGACTCGAACCACCGTAACTGATGAGCGGTAAGGTCAGACCTTTCGTAGGTAACATCCCCGCCGCTGCCCCAACGTTAACCAGCGCCTGGAAGCTGAACCACACGCCAATTGAGCAGGCCAAAAAGCCGGAGAAACGCTGGTCAATCTCCAGGGCGCGACGCCCGATGGACATGGCGCGAAAAGCGACGAAGAATACCATCAACAAAGCCAAAACCACACCGAAATACCCTAACTCTTCACCCAAAATGGAGAAGATAAAGTCGGTATGCGCTTCCGGTAAATACTCCAGTTTTTGCACCGAATTCCCGAGCCCCTGGCCCCAGAATTCACCCCGACCAAATGCCATCAGTGACTGGGTTAACTGGTAGCCACTGCCAAACGGATCGGCCCATGGATTCCAGAAGGACGTTACGCGGCGCATACGGTAGGGTTCAGCAAGAACCAGCAGCACAACGGCGAAAGCACCGGACCCGATGATGGCCAGGAACTGCCACATCTTTGCCCCCGCCAGGAACAACATCGCCAGCGTGGTAATAAACAGTACAACTACGGTACCGAGGTCAGGCTGAGCCAGCAGGAGAACCGCCAGAACCACCATTACGCCCATCGGTTTACAAAAACCCCAGAAGTTACTCCGGACTTCATCGACCTTTCGCACCAGATAGCTGGCGAGATAACAAAACAGTGACAGCTTGGAAAACTCTGCGGGCTGAATACGCAATGGCCCCAGTGAAATCCAGCGCGATGCCCCGTTAACCGAACTCCCCACCACCAGCACAACCAGCAACATCACCACGGAAAGCAGCAGCAGAACGTTACTGTATTTCTGCCAGATCGCCATTGGTACACGCAGCGTGACCAGCGAAAGTCCGAAGGCCAGGGCAAGGTAAATCGCATCACGTTTGGCAAACAAAAACGGGTCATCAGCCAGACGCTGGCCGATCGGCATCGAAGCCGATGTCACCATCACGAAGCCGATAATCGCCAGACCAAAGGTCAGCCACAGCAGCGTCCGGTCATACAGCACCAGCGTCAGCGAGTCGTTTTCTTTCGACCCCATCACCCAGTCGTTAAATTTTCCGACGAGGCTCAGCCCCGGGATACGGATCCGCATCAACCCAGCTCCTTCGCCAGCGCAGTGAAAACATCACCGCGTTGTTCAAAACTGCGGAACTGATCAAGACTCGCGCAGGCCGGAGACAGTAAAACCATGTCGCCTGACACCACACGCGTGCTGATATCACGCATCGCCTGTTCCATCGTTTCAAACAGAGAAGAAACTTCAGGACGTAAATCCGCCAGCTCCGCGCCGTCACGGCCAAAGCAGTAGATGCGCAGATTATCGCCCTGCAAATATTTCGTCAGCGGCGAGAAATCCGCAGATTTTCCGTCACCACCCAGCAGAAGATGCAATGTGCCTTCAACGTGCAGGCCGTTGAGGGCCGCTTCGGTGCTGCCCACGTTGGTCGCTTTGGAATCGTTGATCCAACGGACGCCATTGTGTTGCCACGCCACCTGAAAACGGTGTGCCAGACCGGTAAAGGTCGTCAGGGCTTTCAGGCCTGATGCATGAGGAATCCCCACGGCATCTGCGAGCGCCAGGGCAGCCAGCGCATTGGTATAATTGTGGCGACCCGTCAGCGGCATTTCTTTGGTATTCAGAACTTTCTCGCCACGCACGCGCAGCCAGATATCGTCCTGCTGGCGTGTCAGGTGGTAATCACCGACATCCACACCAAAACTCACACAACGCTTATCAGCGCCACGCACCGGCATTGTCAGCGCATCATCAGCGTTAACAACGCACAGCGCGGCATTCTCATAAACTTTCAGTTTTGCCGCGCGGTACTGCTGCAAACCAAACGGATAGCGATCCATATGATCTTCGGTCACGTTGAGGATCGTCGCGGCCGCTGCGTGCAGGCTGTGCGTGGTTTCAAGCTGGAAGCTGGACAGTTCGAGCACAAACAAATCGTATTCATGATCAAGCATGGTCAGGACTGGCAGACCAATGTTACCGCCCACACCGACGCGCCATCCGGCAGCTTTCGCCATTTCGCCGACCAGCGTTGTGACAGTGCTTTTACCGTTAGAACCGGTGATCGCCACAATCGGCGTTTGCGTTTCGCGGCAGAACAGTTCGATATCACCGATTATTTCCACACCCGCATCGGCGGCAGCGCTCAGTGCAGGGGTGGCCAGCGCCATACCGGGGCTGGAGATAATCAGATCCGCATCGAGCAACCAGTCTTCATTGAGCGAACCAAGATGACGCTCAATGTTATCCGCGAGTTTATCCAGTCCGGGCGGGCTGACGCGGGTATCAATAACACGCGGCGTCACGCCCCGTGCCATAAAGAAATCAACACAGGACAGGCCGGTCAGACCCAGCCCGATGATGACCACTTTTTTACCCTGATAGTCAGCCATAATTACCGCACCTTCAGCGTCGCCAGGCCAATCAGGACCAGCATCAGCGAAATGATCCAGAAGCGCACAATAACGCGCGGTTCCGGCCAGCCTTTAAGTTCGTAATGGTGATGGATCGGCGCCATACGGAAAATGCGCTGACCGCGTAACTTAAAGGACCCGACTTGCAAGATGACCGACAGCGTTTCAACCACAAACACACCGCCCATAATCACTAGTAAGAATTCCTGACGCAGCAACACGGCGATAGTCCCCAGCGCACCGCCCAGAGCCAGTGAACCGACATCGCCCATGAAGACCTGGGCCGGATAGGTATTGAACCACAGGAAGCCAAGACCGGCGCCGACAATGGCGGTACACACGATCACCAGTTCACCGGCGTGGCGAAGGTAAGGAATGTGCAGGTAGCTGGCAAAATTCATGTTACCGGTCGCCCAAGCCACCAGCGCAAAACCGGCAGCGACGAACACGGTTGGCATAATCGCCAGACCATCCAGACCATCCGTCAGGTTGACTGCGTTACTGGTTCCGACAATCACGAAGTAGCTCAGCAGGATATACAGCAGGCCAAGCTGCGGCATGATGTCTTTGAAGAACGGAACAACCAGCTCGGTGGCTGGCGTGTCTTTCCCGATGGCATACATCGTGAAGGCGGCGGCAAGTGCGATAACTGACTGCCAGAAGTATTTCCAGCGGGCGATCAGACCCTTGGTATCTTTACGGACGACTTTGCGGTAGTCATCGATAAAACCGACAACACCGTAACCCAGCAGAACAAACAGCACGCACCAGACATACGGGTTAGACGGGTAAGCCCACATCAGGACGGAAATCGTGATGGAAGCCAGGATCATCAGGCCGCCCATCGTTGGCGTCCCGCGTTTACTGAAATGCGATTCAGGGCCGTCGTTACGGACAACCTGACCAAAAGACATTTTTTGCAGACGGGCAATCATCCGTGGTCCGATCCACAAAGACAGGAACAAAGCAGTCAGCAGGCTGACAATGGCGCGAAACGTCAGGTAGGAAAAGACGTTGAAGCCGGAATAATATTTGACCAAGTGTTCGGCCAGCCAAACTAGCATGTTGCATTCTCCTGTAACGCGCGTACTACCTGCTCCATTGCGGCACTACGTGAACCTTTAATCAAAACGGTAATTACCGCATGTTCAGACAGTAAGCTCGTTAAACGGGCCGTCAGGGCTGCCTTATCCTCTAAATGCTCACCACATCCGCTGGCATCGCTGATGATGCGGCTGTCGTGGCCAATACTGAATACTTTATCGATACCTGCTGCACGTATCGCTTCACCGACCTGACGGTGACAGCTTTCGCTTTCAGCGCCCAGTTCAGCCATATCGCCTACGGCCATCACGCGGTAGCCCGGCATTTCTGACAGCACTTGTGCCGCTGCCGTCATTGAACCAACGTTCGCGTTATAGCTGTCATCGAGCAGGGTTTTACCTTCGCTAAGGGCAATCGGGAACAGACGCCCTTTGACGGATTGCAGGGTATTCAGGCCAGCACGCACGTTTTCAAGCGAAGCGCCGACAGACAGCGCCAGCGCAGCCGCAGCCAAAGCGTTGGCAATGTTGTGGCGTCCCGGCACCGGCAACGAAACATCAATGCTGCCTTTTGGTGAATGAAGAGTGAAAGCGGTGTTCAGCGGGCTGAGTCTGACGTCGGTCGCGTTGAAATCGATGCCTTCATTTTGTGCAGAAGAGAACTGCCAGACGGTTTTTCCGGTCAGTTTGTGCTGCCAGTTTGGCCAGTCATTACTCTCAGCGTTGATCACGGCAATACCGTTTTCAGGCAATCCTTCAAAAATTTCGCCTTTTGCGCGGGCAACGCCAGCCAGAGAACCAAAACCTTCCAGATGGGCCGCAGAGAGGTTGTTGATCAGCGCCGTCTCAGGACGTGCCAGCGCGGTGGTATAGCCGATTTCGCCCGGATGGTTTGCGCCCATCTCAATGACGGCAAAATCATGCTCTGCGGTAAGGCGCAGTAACGTCAGCGGTACGCCGATGTCGTTATTGAAATTGCCTGCGGTATACAGCACATTGCCGCACTCACGCAAAATTGCTGCGGTCATTTCTTTCACAGAGGTTTTGCCGGAAGAGCCGGTCAGGCCGACCACGCGGGCAGGAACCTGCTGGCGAACCCAGCCGCCGAGTTGGCCCAGCGCAATGCGGGTGTCAGCGACCACTAACTGAGGGACCTCCACCGGTAAGCGCTTACTCACCAGCAATGCTCCGGCACCCGCTTTAACGGCGTCTGCCGCAAAATCGTGTGCATCGAATTTTTCGCCTTTCAGCGCCACAAACAGACAGCCGGAGGTGATCTGACGGGTATCCGTCGTCACGCTGTCAATTTGTGTATCCGCGCCGACAAGTTCGGCGTTGAGCGCGTCAGCCAGAGTTTGCAGAGAAACGCGGATCATGCGATCACCCCCAGCAAACGTGCGACAGTCACGCGATCGGAGTAATCAAGACGCTGATTTCCCACCAGCTGATAATCTTCATGGCCTTTACCGGCAATCAGTACGACGTCATCTTCCTTCGCCTGCATGATGGCGCTGGTCACCGCTTCCGCACGACCGTGGATTTCCTGCACACGGCCTGCATCAAGCAATCCGGCAAGAATATCCGCCACGATGGCGCGAGGTTCTTCGCTGCGCGGGTTGTCATCGGTCACGATAACGCGATCGGCGAACTGTTCGGCGATCCCGCCCATCAGAGGACGTTTACCTTTATCGCGATCGCCACCGCAACCGAACACGCACCACAGTTGACCTTTGCAGTGCAAACGGGCAGCCGCCAGCGCTTTTTCCAGCGCATCCGGCGTATGTGCGTAATCGACAACGGCGGTCGGTTTACCCGGCGCGTTGAAGACTTCCATACGCCCGCAAACCGGTTGTAACTGGGACCCCGTCGCCAGCAATTGTGCCAGCGGATAATCAAGGGAAAGCAGAGTCGCCAGTGCAACCAGCAGATTGCTGACATTGAACGCGCCCATCAGGCGGCTCTCCAGCTTGCCTTCGCCCCAGCTTGAATCGATATTCACCGTCGCGCCGTTGTCGTGATAGTTCACGCTACGGGCAACCAGCCAGCGGCCTTTCCAGCCCGCCGGGATTTTGTCTTCCATGCTGACCGCAACGGAATCCGGGGTTTTCGCCAGCCAGCGCGCCCCGACTTCATCGTCAGCATTGATAATTTTCTGACCGACCGGATGCGAGGAGAAGAGCAGCCATTTGGCATCTTCGTAGCTCTGCATGTCACCGTGGTAATCCAGATGATCGCGGCTCAGGTTGGTAAACGCAGCGGCAGCAAACGGCAGCGCGGCGACACGATGCTGCACCAGCCCGTGGGAAGAGACTTCCATCGCGGCGAAGGTGGCACCCTGTTTTACTAAATCAGCCAGAATATGCTGGACCTGAACGGCAGAACCGGTGGTGTTTTCCGCCGGAACCACATTATCGAGCAGGCCATTCCCCACGGTCCCCATCACCGCGCTGGTTTCGCCCAGCAACTGGCTCCACTGCGCCAGCAGTTGTGTGGTGGTGGTTTTACCGTTGGTGCCGGTCACGCCAACCAGACGCAATGATTTGCCTGGCTGCTGATAAAAACGTCCTGCCAGTTCGGAAAGCAAGACGTTGAGATCCTCAAGATAAATCACCGGTACACCATGCATCTGGCAGACCGTTCCGTGCTCTTGTTCACCTTTTGCTTCGGCCACGACGGCAGCGACGCCCTGAGCAATTGCCTGGGGAATAAAACGACGCCCATCACTGGTATGGCCTGAGACCGCGACAAACAGATCACCGGCAGCCGCAATGCGGCTGTCTAAGATCATGTCTTTTAGCGCTACTGCTGGGGCTTCACTCACCCAGGGCGCTAAGATGTCGCGCAAATTACGATCTGCCACCTGTTGCCTCTTTTTGATTATTTACTATGTCTGCATTTTCATCGGCAGTCAGCGCGTCAGGTTCAACGTTCATGGTGCGCAATACTCCGCCCATGATGGCGCCAAACACCGGTGCGGAAACGGCCCCACCGTAATACTTCCCTGCCTGCGGATCGTTAATGACGACCACCAGAGCAAATTTTGGATTGCTGGCCGGCGCAACGCCTGCGGTGTAGGCAATGTATTTATTGACGTATTTGCCATCCGGACCGACTTTCTTCGCAGTACCGGTTTTAATCGCAATACGGTAACCCTTGATCGCGGCTTTCACGCCGCCGCCGCCCGGCAACGCAACGCTTTCCATCATATGAACGACGGTGCGCACCAGAGGTTCAGGGAACACGCGCTCGCCGGAAACCGGCGGATCAACACGTGTGATCGACAACGGACGATAAATGCCCATACTGCCGATCGTGGCATAGACTCGCGCTAGCTGGAGAGGTGTCACCATTAGCCCGTAGCCGAAAGAGAAGGTGGCCCTCTCTATGTCAGACCACCGTTGTTTTTTAGGGTATAAGCCACTGCTTTCTCCAACCAGCCCCAAATTGGTTGGTTTTCCCAATCCGAATCGCGAGTAAGTGTCTACCAGCTCTGCGGATGGCATCGATAACGCCAGTCGTGAAACACCGACGTTACTCGACTTCTGCAAGATACCCGTCACGGAAAGCTCCGCGTAACGGGCCACATCTTTAATCTCATGGCCGTTGATCCGGTACGGCAGCGTATTGAGCACGCTGTTCTCACGAACCACGCCATTTTTCAACGCGGTCATGACGACCATCGGTTTAACGGTAGAACCCGGTTCGAAAATGTCAGTAATCGCGCGGTTACGCATCACGTCTTTCGGCGTATCCGGCATGTTGTTCGGGTTGTAAGACGGACTGTTAGCCATCGCCAGCACTTCACCCGTTTGCACATCGACCAATACCGCAGTGCCGGACTCCGCTTTGTTGAAAGCCACGGCGTTATTCAGCTCGCGATACACCAGCGCTTGCAGACGTTCATCAATGCTCAGCGCCAGATTGTGTGCAGCCTGGCTGTCGACGGTGGAGATGTCTTCAATAACGCGGCCAAAACGGTCTTTACGGATGGTACGTTCACCCGGTTTACCGGTCAGCCAGCGGTCGAAGCTCTTCTCAACGCCTTCGATGCCTTCGCCGTCAATGTTGGTGACGCCAATGACGTGCGACGTAACCTGCCCGGCCGGATAATAACGGCGGGATTCCTGACGCAGGGAAATGCCCGGCAGCTTGAGTTTATGGACATATTCGCCAACGGCCGGATTCACCTGACGCGCCAGATACACAAAGCGGCCTTTCGGATTCGCATTGATTCGGGCTGAAAGCTGATCCAGCGGCATGTTCAGCGCGTCGGCCAGTGCTTTCCATTTCGTATCAACCGTGATGCCACCGCGATCGTTAATTTCTTTCGGGTCGGCCCAGATCGCATTGACCGGAACGCTCACCGCCAGAGGACGGCCTGAACGGTCGGTGATCATGCCGCGAGATGTTGGAATGGTCTGGACGCGCAGGGAACGTAAATCCCCTTCTTTGACCAGTCTGTCTGGGTTAATAACTTGCAGATAAGCCACACGCAACATCAGGCCAACCAAAGCCAGAAGGATACAGGCGCACAACAACGCAAAACGCCAGCTGATAAAGCTGGCTTGATCTTCGGGACGCTTTAACTTCGCGGTGCGTGTTGCTTTCATTAGCTGCCTGTATTCTCCGTGCGCATTTTAAGGCTGAACCACAATAATTTCTTGAGATGGATCAACGTGCTGCATCTGCAATTTCTCCGTTGCGATGCGTTCTACCCGGCTGTGATCGCCGAGAGCGTTCTCTTCGAGGATCAGGTTGCGCCATTCAATGTCCAGCGCGTCCCTTTCCAGTACCAGTTGTTCACGCTGCGCCGTCAGTAAACGCGTGCGGTGCGCCGTGGTCACAACGAATATTGCGCTGACCAGAACGGCGATCAGCAGAATCATTGGGATCTTGCCGTTGCGAAGAATATCGCTGGCAATGACCCCCACCAGTCCGTGGCGTTCGTTGCCAATCACGCGCTCGTTCTCTCAGCAAAACGCAGAACAGAGCTGCGTGCCCGCGGGTTCTCCGAAACTTCCGCTTCGGACGGCATCATTTTTCCAACAGATTTCAGCGAACGTCCGCCGAGTTCAGCGATCTGCGCTTCGGTCATCGGGATACCCGCCGGAACCTGAGCGCCACGACTGTGCTGGCGGATAAAGCGCTTCACGATACGGTCTTCCAGCGAGTGGAAGCTGATCACGGACAAACGCCCTTTTGGTGCCAGAATTTCCAGCGCGCCGTCCAGCGCACGTTCAATTTCTTCCAGCTCGCTGTTGATGTAGATGCGGATCGCCTGGAAACTGCGCGTAGCCGGATGCTTATGCTTTTCACGAAACGGTGAGGCATTCGCAATCAAATCCGCCAGTTCTTTAGTACGGGTCATTGGCAATTCACGGTTACGCTCAACAATCGCGCGCGCAATACGCTTCGCGAAGCGCTCTTCGCCAAACGTTTTCAATACCCAGGTGATGTCTTCTTCTTCCGCTTTCATCAGCCATTCTGCGGCTGAATAACCCCGGGTTGGATCCATACGCATATCCAGAGGCCCGTCGCGCATGAAAGAGAAGCCGCGTTCGGCGTCGTCCAGCTGCGGTGAAGAAACACCCAGATCCAGCAGCACGCCATCAATTTTGCCTTCAAGGCCACGATCGCGGACATACTCTGCAAGATCGGAAAACGGCCCGTGAACAATCGAGAACCGTGAGTCGTCAATAGCTTCTGCGGCTTTGATTGCCTGTGGATCGCGGTCAATCGCCAGCAAGCGTCCGTCCGGCCCAAGCTGGGACAGAATCAGACGTGAATGGCCACCACGGCCAAAAGTTCCGTCTATGTAAATGCCGTCCTGTCGAATGTTGAGGCCGTTGACGGCTTCATCCAGCAAAACGGAAGTGTGTTTGTAGTTTTCAACCATGCTTATAATGACAAGTCCTGTAATCTCTCAGAAAGCGGTTCCTGAGACGATTGTTCAGTGTCGATGTCTTCCTTAACTTGTTGATACCAGGTCTGTTCATCCCACAGTTCAAACTTGTTGAACTGTCCAACCAGCATCACTTCTTTTGCGAGCCCGGCGTGCTGACGCAGTGTGGTTGCAATCAGTAAACGTCCGGCATTATCCATCTGACATTCACTGGCATGCCCGAGTAAAAGGCGCTGAATGCGGCGCTCGACGGGATTCATGCTCGACAGACGGGACAATTTTTGTTCGATAACTTCCCATTCAGGGAGGGTGTAAAGGAGAAGACATGGGTGATGGAGGTCTATGGTGCACACCATTTGACCTTGCGATTCTTCGCTCAGCAAATCCCGATAACGGGTGGGTACGGCAAGTCGCCCTTTGCTGTCGAGGTTAACCATCGTCGCGCCACGAAACATGACCGATCTACCCCTCTATGACCCTTTTCACCACTTTCCCCCACAAATTCCCACAGAAAAGAGTTTACGGATGGTTTTAAAACCTTGTCAAGCCAGAGCAGAGGCGGTTTGGCAATATTTACGCAGGTAAACGAAAGCACTGCGCATTGTAGTGAGGTGTTTTAGAGGAGGGATAGAAAATAACGTCATGATTAGTTGAAGAAATTTCGCAGGGTTAATAATTTCGTTTAAAAAAAAACCAAACTGAACATTATTTAACTATTTATATTCTTCTGCTATCTAACTCTCATTTCTTGACCGGTTTGCCATAAAAAAAATCATTCTCAATTTTTTTCTGGCTATCACTGCTAAATCATCATCATTTTGTATGCCAGCCCGCATGGCATAAGCCTTTGAGGCGTTTTAAAAACCATCAGCGTTCTTCAAAACGCATGCTGAGGGAAATTAAGCGGGGAATTCTACAGCACTTTTGCAGGCAGCATTAACGTATTTTAGAAATTGATTGGGAGGTTTATATCGGCAACGGAAGCGCGAAAACATTTCTTAATAATTCAGTTGTCTGGGAATGCTCCTAAATTACCCATTCATCTCCTATGGGAATTTTCATAATTGTATTATCCGCAAAAATAAGTCGAATAAGCTGGAACACAGATTGGGACGTGCGGGGAGGAAAGTGGCGGGCACTCAGGAAGAATGCCCGTTGGGGTTTTACTTGCGGCTCAGACGGCCACGGCGGAACAGATTACGGCGGATCCGCGTCAGTCCGGCTTTCGGTTTCTTCGGCTCATCAAGGCAAGCCAGCACCAGTTCAAGCACGCGTTCAGCCACGTCACGATGACGCTGAGCGACCGCCAGAACAGGACATTCAAGGAAATCGAGCAGCTCGTTATCGCCGAAAGTCGCAATCGCCAGATCCACCGGCAGACGCCCTTCGGTTTTCAGCGTCACGTCCATCACGCCCTGCAACAGCTGGAACGACGTGGTGAACAACGCCTGCGGCATCGGGTTGGTTTTCAGCCACTCGGCGAAAACAACCGCCGCTGATTCGCGATCGTACGCGTTGGCGTACAGGTATTTTGGCTGACGTGAATCTTCGGCCCACGCCTGGCGGAAGCCCTGCTCACGCAGGAAACTCACGGAAAGCTCAGGCAGCGCCCCCAGATACAACACCGATTCAGCCGGGAATGTGCGCAGTTCCTGTGCCAGCATCAGGGCGTCGTCTTGATCAGCGCCCACGACGCTGATGAAATGCTCAGGATCCAGTGCGCGGTCGAGTGCAATGATCGGGAAATCATCGTTGGCCCAGCGCTGATAGAAAGGATGTTCCGGCGGTAAAGATGTGGAGATAATTATCGCATCGACCTGTCGCTGAAGCAGATGTTCGATGCAGCGCATCTCGTTATCCGGCTGATCTTCAGAACAGGCGATCAGCAGCTGATACCCACGCTGTCTGGCCTGACGCTCAAGGAAATTTGCGATTTTGGTGTAGCTGGTGTTTTCCAGATCGGGGATCACCAGACCAATAGAACGTGTACGGCCGGCACGCAAACCTGCTGCCACCGCATTCGGGTGATAGTTATGTTCCTTCACGACAGCCATGACTTTTTCGACTGTCTTATCGCTGACACGATACTGTTTCGCCTTGCCGTTAATGACATAACTGGCCGTCGTACGCGAAACGCCCGCTAACCTCGCGATCTCATCCAGCTTCACTGAGAAAACCCCTTAATAAAGATAATGCTTTATCTAACCCCAGAAGCCATTGCCGGGCAAGGTGTTTTACCGAATCGCTTCACCTGAGGCGCAAAAAAGAAAGCCCAACGAAAAAGTTGGGCTTTTATGAAGCAGATAAATTTTACATCCTGCTGATTATTTACTCTTTAGCGCATGATTTTCTCACCGCGGGAAACGCCGACAACGCCGGAACGGGCAACTTCCACAATTTCAGCCACATCACGAATGCTGGCTAAGAATGCGTCAAGTTTATCGCTGGTTCCCGCCAGCTGAACGGTGTAAAGCGTTGCAGTAACATCCACGATTTGCCCGCGGAAAATCTCTGTCGAACGCTTCACTTCTTCACGGCCATAACCCGAAGCCTGCACCTTCACCAGCATGATTTCACGCTCAACGTGCGCGCCCTGGATCAGTTCGGTTACACGCAGTACGTCAACCAGCTTATGCAGCTGCTTTTCGATTTGCTCCAGCACTTTGGCGTCACCCACGGTCTGAATCGTCATGCGGGACAACGTCGGATCATCGGTCGGGGCCACGGTCAGGCTTTCAATGTTATAGCCACGCTGAGAGAACAGGCCGACTACGCGGGACAACGCGCCCGATTCGTTTTCCAGTAATACTGATAAAATCCGGCGCATGATCAGGTCCTCTCCGTTTTGCTTAACCACATTTCGTCCATCGCACCGCCACGGATGTGCATCGGGTAAACGTGTTCTGTTTCATCAATGCTGATATCAACAAATACCAGACGATTTTTCTGTTCCAGCGCCAGCGCCAGTTTACTTTCCAGCTCTTCAGGCTTACGGATAGCAATACCCACATGACCGTAAGCTTCCGCCAGTTTGACGAAATCAGGCAGGGACTGCATGTAAGACTGGGAATGGCGGCCGGAATAAATCATGTCCTGCCACTGTTTCACCATGCCGAGATAACCGTTGTTCAGGTTGACGACAATCACCGGCAAATCGTATTGCAGTGCGGTAGAAAGCTCCTGAATATTCATCTGGATACTGCCGTCGCCGGTCACACAAATCACCGTTTCGTCTGGCAGGCCCAGTTTCACGCCCAGCGCGGCCGGTAAGCCGAAGCCCATGGTGCCCAGACCGCCGGAGTTGATCCAGTGGCGCGGTTTGTCGAATTTGTAGTACAGCGCAGCAAACATCTGGTGCTGGCCGACGTCAGACGTCACATACGCTTCGCCTTTGGTCAGACGATGCAGCGTTTCGATAACCGCCTGCGGTTTGATGGTGCCGGTATTTTTGTCGTAGCTCAGGCACTCGCGTCCGCGCCAGTTCTCAATATTCTGCCACCAGTCGCGCAGCGCATCGAACTCCTGCTTCTCATCGCTTTGCGCCAGCAGTTCCAGCATCTGAACCAGTGTCTGCTTCGCATCGCCGACAATCGGGATGTCCGCATTGACTGTTTTGGAGATAGAAGTCGGGTCGATATCAATGTGCATGACCGTCGCATTCGGGCAGTACTTCGCCAGATTGTTGGTGGTCCGGTCATCGAAACGCACGCCCACACCGAAGATCAGATCCGCATTGTGCATCGCCATATTGGCTTCGTACGTACCGTGCATGCCAAGCATGCCGAGGCTCTGGCGGTGCGTGCCCGGGAACGCGCCCAGTCCCATCAGGGAACTGGTCACCGGCAGATTCAGTTTCTCGGCCAGTTGCAGTAACTCAGCATCACATTCAGAGTTGATCGCGCCGCCGCCGACATACAGCACCGGCTTTTTCGCACCCAGCAGAGTCTGAACCGCACGTTTGATTTGCCCGCGATGGCCCTGCACGGTCGGGTTATACGAACGCATCGTAACCTGCTCGGGATAGGCGTACGGCAGCTTGATTTGCGGGTTCACCACGTCTTTAGGTAAATCGACCACCACCGGACCAGGTCGGCCGGTTGATGCCAGATAAAACGCCTTTTTCAATACAGTCGGAATATCTTCCGCGCGTTTTACCAGAAAACTGTGTTTCACCACCGGGCGGGAAATCCCTACCATGTCGCATTCCTGAAACGCGTCATACCCAATGAGTGAACTGTGTACCTGGCCGGATAGCACCACAAGTGGAATGGAATCCATATAAGCCGTGGCAATACCGGTGATAGCATTGGTTGCGCCGGGACCGGAAGTCACCAGCACCACGCCCACATCGCCTGTGGCGCGCGCATAACCGTCAGCCATATGAACAGCACCCTGTTCATGTCTCACCAGCACATGATCAATCCCACCGACCGTATGCAGGGCATCATAGATATCCAACACCGCTCCGCCGGGATAACCGAATACGTGCTTAACGCCCTGGTCGATTAACGACCGGACGACCATCTCGGCTCCTGACAACATCTCCATGGTTTTGCCTCCAGGCTTTTTGCTTCTTTTATAGGATGACTTTTCTTTCAGCTAGCTGTTCTATCAGGCAACGATTTAATGATAAATCGCTGAATTTTAGGACTTTCTGTCGGGCTTAAAAAACCCTGCTGTTCTTATTGGCGTTCACGAATCTAACTCAGTACCTTAGCGTCAGAATCTGAGTCAGGCAAACGCCAAAAATTGTCCGGAACTGTTGTTTTTTTGCCTCACGCTGCCTTCATTCACCCGTTCGGGACAAAACACTGCCTGCGTGCGGGAACCAGTCAGAAATATCAGGAAGGTCGGAAAAATTACAGTATTAAATTATGTCCGGGGCTGACATAAAAATCAGGAAGAAACCGGCAAACGGGCGTCGGCCGGTATTTCTAGAAGAAAAGCAGCAAACGGCAGGTTCGCCGTTACTCGCGATAAAGCTGATCGATTTCCTGCTGATAGCGGCTGAAAATGATCTTCCGTCGCAGTTTGAGCGTTGGTGTCAGTTCACCGGCTTCCATCGTGAACGGTTTGGTCAGCAGCACGAACTTTTTCACCTGCTCAAAACCAGCCAGATCGTGCTGGATCTCGCGCAACTGATGCGCAAAGAGCGACAGGATCTGTTCGTTTTTCACCAGCCCGGCGCGGTTGAAATAATCAATGTGATGCGCCTGTGCATACATGTTCAGCACATCAAAATCCGGCACGATCAGCGCGGAAACAAAATGCCGCTCATCGGCAATTACCGCCGCCTGTTCAATGTAACGATCCTGCACCAGCGTGCCTTCGATCCGTTGCGGCGCGATGTATTTCCCGCCCGACGTTTTCATCAGATCTTTGAGGCGTTCAGTGATGAATACGTTGCCCTGCTCGTCCATTTTCCCGGCATCGCCGGTTTTGAACCAGCCATCAGCGGTAAAACTGGCGGCAGTTTCTTCCGGCTTATTAAAGTAACCGCGCAGCAACGTCGGGCCGCGCACCTGGATTTCATTTTCATCCCCGATGCGCACTTCTATCTCCGGTAACGCCGTTCCTACTGAGCCAAATCGAAAATCTTTTTCTTCCCAGCAGGTCACCGTGGCGCAGGTTTCCGTCAGGCCATAACCGTATTTAATGTGCAGCCCGAGAGATTCGAAAAACAGAATGACATTGTCATCCAGGCTCGCACCAGCCGCAGGCAGAAAACGCAGATTACCGCCGAGCAGGCCACGCAGTTTTTTCAGCACCAGTTTGTCCGCCAGAAAATGAGCCGGAGAAAGCCAGAACGAATAACGTTCGCCGCGACGTTCCGTCAGATACTTTTCTTTGCCCTGCGCCACCGCCCAGTGGAAAAGCCGTTTTTTCAGCGAGCCAGAACGCGCAACTTTATCGTGGATCGCACTGAAGACTTTTTCATAGAAGCGCGGAACGGCGCACATGACCGTTGGTTTAACTGCCTGCAACGCATCGCGAACCAGATCGGTTTCGCGCAGGAAAACATTCTGCGCGCCGGAGTGGAGCACAAAAAAACTCCAGGCCCGTTCAAAAACGTGCGCCAGCGGCAGAAAACACAGTGAAACATCGCTGTCCGAAATGCTCAGGCGTTCTTCATGTTGCCGGAGTTGCGTCGCCATGCTGGTGTAATCGAGCATGACGCCTTTCGCCTCGCCGGTGGTGCCGGAGGTGTAAATCAGCGTGAACAAATCATCCAGATCGCCGGCGTTCACGCGGGCTTCACGTTCGGCTGCCAGCAGCCGGTCCTGCGGAACGAATTGGGAAACGTGCCGCGCCATCGCGATACCGCGCAGGTCAACGCTGCTGTCCAGCACCAGGATATGTTTCAGCTGTGGACACAAATCGCGTAGGGCAACTGCCGCGTCATACTGTTTCTGGCCCACAACAAACAGAATGCGGATATCGGCATCATTGAGCACATACGCCGACTGGGAAGGCGTATTCGTGGCATAAATGGGCACGGTCACGGCACGTAACTGGAGGATCGCCAGATCGGCGATGGCCCACGCCATGGAGTTATTTCCGCAAATCGCGATGCGTTCCTGAACACTCACCTGTTCCTGCAATAACACGTCGGACAGGGCATCCACTTTTTCGCCAAGCTCGCGCCAGGTCAGGGAGGTTTCTGCCGCAGGGGACCATTCACGGAAAGCAACTTGCTCAGCACGGGCACTGACTTGCTGGCGAAAACGGGTAATCAGATGATAGTTTTTTAAGGTTGGATTCATTGAGTGTTTGTACCGGCATCCAGCGTAATCAGGAAAGGAGGAGGATCTGACTGCATAGCGTCATTACAAAAATTTAACGCAGTCTACCGGCAAACCGTGCACGGTGAAATTAAATTGTGGGTGCGCAACGCGCTTTTGGAAAGGGGGACGGACGTTTTTTATTGCAAAAAAAAACCTGCCAGCTTTTAACGAGGTGAAAAAAACAGGCAGGATAAAAAACTCCAAAGAACTTCATAACCAGCCACTTTTACTTCAGCCTGAGCCTCAGTAAAAGTGTGATTCGTTGGCTTACTACAAGGACAGAACGCATTGGCTTAATAAAGATTTCATCCACATATTACCTTTATCTTTGCTGGAAGATTCATGCCAGGAAAGGTAGCAGGTCAGATGATTTTTCATCCACGGCAAAGGGATCACGGATAAATTGAGCATTCCGGCATTGGATTGTGCCAGCCAGCGCGGAACCAGAGCGACCATATCGGTCTTCGACACAATTTCCATTACGCTGAAAAGATCGGTTCCCTGATAAGCAATCAGAGATTGCAACTCAGGATCGTCGTAATAAGCCGAACTGAATGAATAGAAACGATCCAGAACCATCACGGCGTGTTTTTCTTTCAGATATTTTTCATCTGACATATGCGGGCTAATACGCGGATGATTTTTCGCGGCGACCAGAACGAGTTCGTCATTAAATAATGCCTGATTACAAAAATCAGCACGTTCAAATTTACGATAGCTGATCATAAATTCAATATTCTGATAACGCAGCTGGTGCTCGATATTATCATTGACGATGGTCTGCAATTTAATGCTGACACCGGTTGATAATGTATCAATGGCATTTAAAACCTGAGACGTCAGGCGTTTATCCAGCGGGCTGCAAATTGCCACATTAAACTGGCGCATGCTGATATTGGGATCAAAACCTGCACCCGGCAACTCATTCATGACCAGCTGCAAAGCCTGACGGACAGGTCCGAAGAGCTGACGGGCGCGCATGGTGGGCTGAATACCGCGGCCATAACGCACAAATAAATCATCATTGAACATCACTTTCAGCCGGGCTACGGCATTACTAACTGCGGGCTGGGACATTCCCAGCATATTGGCAGCGCGGGTAATATTCTGTAATTGCATTACAGCATCGAATACCGTCAGTAAATTCAAATCCACATTACGAAGATGTGTTTCGGCTTCCGGCTGCTTAGTTTTAATTTCTGTAGTGATATCTGACATGAAGTTCTCCATCAAAATTACTCCAATAAAAGCAGTAATGACGTTAATAACTTTCTTTATAAAAACAGGACACGGAGGAATATCAGACCTGCAGAAACAATGACCGGTAATTCCGTGGAATTTCATCATGTTAATTAGGAAAGGATATAGAAACGCATTTCCTAATAATCATAAAGGGAAATATGAATCTCACTTCCCCCTTAAAAACTGATGATATAAGACAATAAAATAGTTGGGTAAACAACATGCGAAAAATGAATAATAAGTTAAGCAGAACTACATCATCCCTAATCACCTGTATTAGAAAGGTAATTTAGCACGCTGTTTAAAAATGGTGTCTCTTTTTGACCTTTTTATATACGCAGAGTGAGGGAAAAAACCGCAAAAAGCTTTGCGCCGGACAGACTCCCGCAACCAGTTTTTTATGCTAAATGAGATAAAATATCATTTGCACGGTTTTTAGCGATTTCCACACAGTGAAGGTTGACATACAAAGGACATTCCCGTATCACTTTAGGCACTGTTTGAACGATATCCGTTCTGACCACCCGATTATGAGAAGCTGAAAACATGTTCATGATTACCCGTCTCCTAGGCCTACTACTCAACGCAGAAAATTTGCGCGGTAAGCCAGTGGGCGAAAATCAGAACTGATTTCAACTTCCACAGACAATAAACCCGCGCCGATGCGCGGGTTTTTTTTTATCTCCCCGCAGGGCGCGAAAATAAAACAGACAAGGAATAACCCATGAGCGAGCAAGTCATTATTTTCGATACCACGCTGCGTGATGGTGAACAGGCGTTACAAGCCAGCCTGAGTGTTAAAGAGAAGATTCAAATTGCAATGGCGCTGGAAAGAATGGGCGTGGATGTCATGGAAGTCGGCTTCCCGGTCTCTTCTCCCGGCGATTTCGAGTCTGTACAAACCATCGCGCGCCAGATTAAAAACAGCCGTGTTTGCGGTCTGGCCCGTTGCGTAGACGGTGACATCGATGCCGCAGCCGAAGCGTTGCGCGTAGCTGAAGCGTTCCGTATCCACGTCTTTTTGGCAACCTCTACCCTGCACATTGAATCCAAACTGAAGCGTTCGTTTGATCAGGTGTTGGATATGGCGGTTCACTCGGTGAAACGCGCCCGTAATTACACCGATGACGTTGAATTCTCATGCGAAGATGCAGGCCGTACGCCGCTGGACAACCTGTGCCGCGTCGTGGAAGCCGCCATCAAAGCCGGTGCGACCACCATTAATATCCCCGATACCGTCGGTTACACCACACCAGTTCAGTTCGGCGGCATCATTACTAACCTGTACGAACGCGTACCTAACATCGATAAAGCGATTATCTCCGTACACTGTCACGATGATTTGGGTATGGCGGTCGGTAACTCCATCGCCGCCATTCAGGCCGGTGCGCGTCAGGTTGAAGGCACGCTGAACGGTATCGGCGAACGCGCCGGGAATACCGCGCTGGAAGAAGTGATCATGGCAATCCGCACCCGTTCGGAATACATGAATGTCCACACCAACATCAATCACAAAGAAATCTACCGCACCAGTCAGATTGTCAGCCAGATCACCAACATGCCAATCCCGGGCAACAAAGCGATTGTCGGGTCTAACGCGTTCGCACACTCTTCCGGTATTCACCAGGACGGCGTGCTGAAAAACCGCGAAAACTACGAAATCATGACCCCGGAATCTATCGGTCTGAACCAGATTCAGCTGAACCTGACTTCCCGCTCCGGCCGCGCGGCCGTGAAGCATCGTATGGAAGAAATGGGCTATAAAGAATCCGATTACAACATGGATCATCTGTATACCGCATTCCTGAAGCTGGCCGACAAAAAAGGTCAGGTTTTCGACTACGATTTAGAAGCACTGGTCTTCATTAATAAGCAGCAGGAAGAGCCGGAATTCTACCGTCTGGATAACTTCAGCGTGCAGTCAGGCTCCAAAATTACCGCCACGGCTTCTGTGAATCTGGCCTGTGGCGAAGAAATCATGACCGAAGCCGCCACCGGCAACGGCCCGGTTGATGCTGTCTATCAGGCCATCAACCGCATCACCGGCTATCAGATTGAGCTGGTCAAATACCAGCTGAGTGCAAAAGGCCAGGGCCGCGACGCACTGGGCCAGGTCGACGTTGTCGTCTCCTTTAATGGCCGCCGCTTCCACGGCGTGGGTCTGGCGACAGACATCGTTGAATCCTCCGCACAAGCGATGGTGCACGTACTGAACAACATCTGGCGCAGCAAACAAGTTGAGATTGAAAAACAACGTTTGCAGCAGGAAAGTCAGCAACACAACAACATTCAAAATAATCAGGAAACGGTGTGAACATGAGCAAGACCCATCATATTGCCGTCTTACCCGGAGACGGAATTGGCCCTGAAGTTATGGCCCAGGCCTACAAAGTTCTGGACGCAGTGCGTCAGCGTTTTGGCCTGAAAATTACGACCAGCGAATATGACGTCGGTGGCGCAGCCATCGATAAACACGGCAGCCCGTTGCCGGAAGCCACCGTTGCGGGTTGCGAACAAGCTGATGCCATTCTGTTTGGCTCCGTCGGCGGCCCGAAATGGGAACATTTGCCACCTAACGATCAGCCGGAGCGCGGCGCATTATTACCGCTGCGTAAGCACTTCAAATTGTTCAGTAACCTGCGCCCTGCCCGTCTGTATCAGGGTCTGGAGGAGTTTTGCCCGCTGCGTGCCGACATTGCCGCAAAAGGCTTCGACATTCTGTGCGTACGCGAACTGACTGGCGGTATCTACTTCGGTCAGCCGAAAGGCCGCGAAGGTCAGGGTCAGCACGAAAAAGCGTTTGATACCGAAGTCTATTACCGCTTTGAAATCGAACGTATTGCACGTATCGCGTTTGAATCTGCGCGTAAACGCCGCAGCAAAGTGACCTCCATCGATAAAGCCAACGTGTTGCAGACCTCGATTATGTGGCGCGAAGTGGTTAACGAAATCGCAAAAGATTACCCGGACGTCAGCCTGAGCCACATGTACATCGACAACGCGACCATGCAGCTGATTAAAGATCCGTCCCAGTTTGACGTGCTGCTGTGTTCCAACTTGTTCGGCGACATCCTGTCTGACGAATGCGCGATGATCACCGGTTCTATGGGCATGTTGCCTTCTGCCAGCATGAATGAGCAGGCGTTTGGTCTGTTCGAACCGGCAGGCGGGTCTGCACCGGATATCGCCGGTAAAAACATCGCTAACCCGATTGCACAAATCCTGTCTGCGGCGCTGTTACTGCGTTACAGCCTGGGCGCGGATGACGCGGCAAATGCAATCGAACAGGCCGTGAATAAAGCGCTGGAAGCAGGTCACCGCACCGGCGATCTGGCGAACGGCCAGCAGGCGTTGGGCACCAGTGAAATGGGCGACATTATTGCCCGCTTTGTGAAAGAAGGGGCATAACATGGCCAAGACTCTGTATCAAAAATTGTTTGATGCTCACGTGGTTTACGAAGCACAAAACGAAACGCCATTGTTATATATCGACCGCCATCTGGTTCACGAAGTGACCTCTCCGCAGGCATTCGACGGCCTGCGCGCAATGGGCCGTCCTGTGCGCCAGCCGGGAAAAACCTTTGCGACCATGGATCACAACGTATCCACGCAAACCAAAGACATCAATGCGAGCGGCGAAATGGCGCGCATTCAGATGCAGGAATTAATCAAAAACTGTGCGGAATTTGGCGTGCAGTTGTATGACCTGAACCACCCGTTCCAGGGCATCGTTCACGTCATCGGCCCTGAGCAGGGTATGACATTGCCGGGCATGACTATCGTGTGCGGCGACTCCCATACCGCCACGCACGGCGCATTCGGCTCGCTGGCTTTCGGTATCGGCACCTCTGAAGTTGAGCACGTTCTGGCGACGCAAACCCTGAAACAGGGCCGCGCGAAAACGATGAAGATTGAAGTTACCGGCGAAGCGCCTGCGGGCATCACGGCAAAAGACATCGTGCTGGCAATTATCGGTAAAACCGGCAGTGCGGGTGGTACCGGCCACGTGGTGGAATTCTGCGGTAAAGCGATTGAAGCGCTGAGCATGGAAGGCCGTATGACCCTGTGCAACATGGCGATTGAAATGGGTGCAAAAGCCGGTCTGGTTGCGCCGGATGAAACCACGTTTGCTTATCTGAAAGGCCGTCAGTTTGCGCCGAAAGAGCAGAACTGGGACGCCGCGGTAGAATACTGGAAAACCCTGAAAACCGAAGACGGCGCGAAGTTTGACACCATCGTGACGCTGGACGCCTCTGAAATTGCCCCACAGGTGACCTGGGGCACCAACCCGGGTCAGGTGATGGCCGTTAATCAGGTGATCCCAAATCCTGCATCATTTGCCGATCCGGTAGAACGCGCTTCCGCTGAAAAAGCGCTGGCGTATATGGATTTGCAGCCGGGCATTAAACTGACCGACGTCGCCATCGACAAAGTCTTTATCGGTTCCTGCACCAACTCACGTATCGAAGATTTACGCGCCGCCGCAGCTATTGCCAAAGGCCGCAAAGTAGCGACCGGCGTGCAGGCGATTGTGGTGCCAGGCTCAGGTCCGGTCAAAGCGCAGGCGGAAGAAGAAGGTCTGGATAAGATCTTCATCGAGGCCGGTTTTGAATGGCGTCTGCCGGGCTGTTCCATGTGTCTGGCGATGAACAACGACCGTCTGGAACCGGGCGAACGCTGCGCGTCTACCAGCAACCGTAACTTCGAAGGCCGTCAGGGCCGTGGCGGACGCACGCATCTGGTCAGCCCGGCAATGGCTGCCGCAGCAGCGGTCACCGGCCACTTCGCTGATATCCGTGAACTGAACTGAGGAAAACACCATGGCTAAATTTACCCAACACATCGGTCTGGTGGTTCCGCTGGATGCAGCAAACGTCGATACCGATGCGATTATCCCGAAACAGTTTTTGCAGAAAGTGACCCGCACCGGTTTCGGCCAGCATCTGTTCAATGACTGGCGTTTTCTGGATGACGCCGGTCAGGTACCTAACCCGGATTTCGTGCTGAACAAACCGCGCTACAAAGGCGCGAGCATTCTTCTGGCACGCGAAAACTTCGGTTGCGGCTCGTCCCGTGAACATGCGCCGTGGGCACTGACCGACTACGGTTTCCACGCGGTCATCGCACCGAGCTTTGCCGATATCTTCTACGGTAACTCGTTCAATAACCAGTTGCTGCCCATCACGCTGAGCGAAGCGGAAGTTGACGAGCTTTTCCAGCTGGTGAAAGACAACGAAGGCATTCAGTTTGAAGTGGATCTGGAAGCGCAAACCGTGAAAGCCGGTGACAAAAGCTATCCGTTTGTCATCGACAGCTTCCGCCGTCACTGCATGATTAACGGTCTGGACAGCATCGGCCTGACCTTGCAGCACGAAGAGAACATCTCCGGCTACGAGAAAAATCAGCCTGCATTTATGCACTGATGACTATGCTTCAGGCGTAAAAAAACCCGCGAACTTCGCGGGTTTTTCTTTTCAGTGCGGTCAGACGTCTTTGACTTTATACATCAGGCCGAGCGCCAGAACCGCCAGAACGGTCGCCGCCCAATACACCGGATAGTGGCCGAAGTTCTCCACGATCACGCCCTGAAGCAAACCTGCGCAAATCACGCCGGTCGAGATACTGTTGGTGAATAACGTGGTCGCCGAACCGGCGCGCCCCGGCATCAGATCCTGAAAATACAGCATCCCGATACCCGCCACGATACCAATGAAAATCGCGTTAAACAGTTGCAGGATCATCAGCGCGGCTTTGAACGGGAACGCCACCAGACCGGCATAGAAAATCACCCCGCTCGCCACCGCATAAAGCATCAGTTTGCGTTTACCAAAACGTTTGACCAGATAGCCGGCCACCAGCATCGCCGGGATTTCCAGCCCTGCCGCCGTACCCATCAGCAAGCCCGCCAGCCCTTCCGGCAAACCTAACTCGCTGGTGATATACAGCGGCATATCAATGATGTACATGATATTGCACGTCCACATCAGCAATGATGCGAAAAACAGCAGACGCACATCTTTGTTCCGCCACGCGCTGACCGGCACGACTTTTTCATCCACCGGCTGTTCGAGGCGTGGCACGGACGGCAGGAAAAACGCAATCATCAGTATGCTGCCGATAAACACCGCGGCCGCACTCAGATACATCGGCGTGAAACCGTAATTCAGCGCCAGCATGAATGACAGCGGCGGCCCCAGCACCCACGCCAGCGAGAGCATCGCACGCATCATCGAGCTGAACATGACGACTTCGCTGGATGAACGATCGGCGTGTTCGCGCGCCAGCGCAAACAGCTGCGGCATTGCCGCATTCCCGATCGCCGCCAGCAAAACCCCGACGGTGATCAGCACCAGATAATCACGGCTGAAAGCAAACACCAGACTGTTGCCGATGGCCATCAGGCAGCAGAACATCAGCAACTTGCGGCGGTCGCCTTTGTTATCCGAACGATTCGCCAGCAGAAAGCTGATCGCAATCCCGGCAATCGCGTTGACGGTATAAAAGAAACCGACCCACATCGGCCGGACTTTCACTTCATTGGTCAGAAACAGGCTAAGCGTCGGCGCCTGCAACGCGCCCGCGACACCACACAGCAAGGACACCACCAGAAAGGTGACATAAATTGCATTAATACGAGGTTTAGACATAACGCCATCCCTGAGAAATGAAAGTCTTACAAAGAAACATACAGTGTATACCCAAAACAATTCGAGTTGCAGGAAGGCGGCAATCGCGCGAATCCCGATGAGCTGACATGAGTCAGTGATTCGGGTGAGCAAGAGCGGCCAACGCATCTGCGGCTCGAAGTGTGAAGGGGATAATCAATAGAAAAAAACCAGTGAGTTACCCCACTGGCTGGTGACATTACACCATTACTCAGAAAATCGAATCTGGCCGCGACTGCGGGTTATAAATGACGGCGGTATTGTTCATCATCCTGCGAGGCGATGTCCCACTGCGTCAGGCGGGAGAGAATGTCTAAACGGTATTCCACCGGAACCCATGACAGCCAGTCAGCATGATTTCTGGCCGCATTTCTGCTGATGGCAGCGAAGTAGCGCTGATAGAAACGGGCGGTTAGCGTGTTTTTCATGATGACCTCCTGACCTTCATGACTGGCTTTCGTTGGAGATCAGTATCGGGGTAATATGAGGAAAGATAAATTGATGAGATTTCCTCCGGAGTTCCTCTTTTATGACCTCGTCCCGTTTGCAACAGCAGTTCATCAGATTGTGGCAAAGCTGCCACGGCGAAGAAACCGAAACCACTTTGCTGGCGTTATCGGAAATCCTGAACTGCTCGCGGCGGCATATGCGGTCCCTGCTCAGCACCATGCAGGATCAGGGGTGGCTCAGCTGGGATGCCGAAGCCGGGCGCGGTAAGCGGTCAAAGCTGACTTTTTTGTACACCGGCCTTGCGCTCCAGCAACAACGCGCCGAAGAACTGCTTGAACAGGACCGGATCGATCAGCTGGTACAGCTGGTTGGCGATAAAAGCATGGTGCGCCAGATGCTGTTATCCCAGCTGGGGCGCAGCTTCCGTCAGGGCAAACATATTCTGCGCGTGCTGTACTATCGCCCGCTGTTTAACCTGCTGCCTGGTACTATGTTACGCCGCTCGGAAACGCACATCGCGCGACAGATTTTCAGCGGACTGACGCGCATAAATGAGGAAAAAGGGGAAGTAGAAGGTGATCTGGCCCATCACTGGCAGGAAATCTCTCCGTTGCACTGGCGGTTTTATCTGCGTCCGGCCATTCATTTTCATCATGGTCGTGAGCTGGAAATGGCCGATATTATTACCACCTTCGCTCGTCTCAAAACACACCGCTTATTCGGCAATATCGTCTCAGTGATCTCGCCGACGCCAAACGTCATCGACATCCATCTGAACGCGCCCGACCACTGGCTGCCGTGGCTGTTCGGGAATATTCACGCAACAATCCTGCCGCAGGAATGGGAGTCATTGCCCGATTTTGCCCGCCATCCGGTGGGAACCGGCCCGTATGCCGTGGTACGGAATCAGAAAACGCAGCTGCGGATCCGCGCGTTTGACGAATATTTTGGATTCCGGGCGCTGATCGATGAGGTCAATATCTGGGTTTTACCTGAACTCAGTGAGGAACTGGTGCATTCCGGCGTCCAGCTTCAGGCTGACGAATCCGGCAAGAGTGAGCTTGAAAGCCGCCTTGAGGAAGGTTGTTATTTTCTGCTTTTCGACCAGCGTTCGCCGGTCGGCCAAAACGCACAAACGCGCCAGTGGCTGTGCGATTTGTTCAATCCGATTGCGCTGCTCAACGCCGCCGAGCCGGTTTACCAGCGTTACTGGTCACCGGCGTACGGCCTGTTGCCGCGCTGGCATCATAAAGCGCTGCTGCCTCGCCCGCCCAAACCTGACGGTCTCACGCAGGTCACGCTGACGTTTTATAACGAGCACTCGGAACATCACGCCATCTGCAATGCACTGCGTCCGCTGCTGGCAGCAGAAGGCATTGAGCTGGTGATTCAGATTGTCGATTATGCGGTGTGGTATCGCGGCGGCGTGAAAACTGATCTGTGGCTGGGCAGTGCCAACTTCACGTTGCCGCTCGAGTTTTCGCTGTTTGCCTCGTTCTTCGAACTGCCGCTGCTGGCGTATTGCTTCCCGCAAACAATGGATGAAGACGCCGCGTTATGGCACGCCGGAAAGCTCTCGATTGCCGACTGGAGCCAGAAGCAGATCGCCAGCCACCATATTCATCCGCTGTTTCATCACTGGCTGGTTTTGCAAGGCCAGCGCAGTATGCGCGGCGTGCGGATGAACACCCTCGGCTGGTTCGACTTCAAATCTGCCTGGTTCGCGCCGCCCGACAGCTAATCGGACTATCGCATTGCGCCGTTAATCTCTAGAATGACATCCGTTCTCAACGGGGTGCCCGAGAGACTTCTTTTGTAATAAAGAATGACCTCGATTTTTAAACGCCGCGAGCGCGTGTTCAGCGGGTGAAGTCCAGCGCACAGAAAGCGGAGCGTACACAAAGTACGTGAGCATTTCGAGCACTGCACGACGCCCGATCAACACACGCGCAGCACGTTTAAATATGGCTGAGACCTGATACCCGTCGAACCTGATCCGGTTAACCCCGGCGGAGGGATTTGAGACTGTGCGATGCTCACTCAAAATCCTTTGCCCCTTTTCTTTTTTGGAGCGCAAAGTTGAAAAAATTATTGTCCTGCCTGCTGTTACTTTCTGCACCTGCCTTTGCTGCAAAACCCGTTCTGACGGTATATACCTACGATTCCTTCTCTGCCGACTGGGGCCCCGGCCCGGCGATCAAAAAAGCCTTTGAGGCACAGTGCGGCTGCGAACTGAAATATGTCGCGCTGGAAGACGGCGTATCTCTGCTGAACCGTCTGCGGATGGAAGGCAAAAACACGAAAGCGGACGTGGTGCTCGGTCTGGATAACAACCTGTTGCAGGCCGCTGAGCAAACCGGCCTGTTTGCCAAAGCGCCGAAAACCGATGCTAAACTGACGGTGCCGGGTGGCTGGAATAACACGACGTTTGTGCCTTACGACTACGGTTATTTCGCGTTCGTGTATGACAAAAATAAACTGAAAAACCCGCCAAAAAGCCTTGATGAGCTGATCAACAGCGACCAGAAATGGAAAGTGATTTACGAAGATCCGCGCACCAGCACGCCGGGTCTCGGCCTGATGCTGTGGATGCAAAAAGTCTATGGCGACAAAGCGCCTGAAGCGTGGCAAAAACTGGCAGCGAAAACCGTGACCGTCACCAAAGGCTGGAGCGAGGCTTACGGCCTGTTCCTCAAAGGCGAAAGCGATCTGGTGCTGAGCTACACCACTTCTCCGGCGTATCACATTGTCGAAGAGAAGAAAGACAATTATGCCGCCGCTGACTTCACCGAAGGTCATTACATGCAGGTGGAAGTCGCGGGCCAACTGGCCAGCAGCAAACAGCCAAAACTGGCTGAACAGTTCATGAAATTCGTCACTACTGAAGATTTCCAGAAAGTCATTCCGACCGGCAACTGGATGTATCCGGTGATCAGCACGCCACTGCCTGATGCCTTTAAACAGCTGACTGTACCGGCAAAATCCTTGCAATACAGCGCACAGGATGTGGCTTCTCACCGCAGCGAATGGATTCAGGCATGGCAGAACGCCGTCAGCCGTTGATCCCCCGCTGGCTGTGGCCGGGCGCGGTGGCGTCACTGGCGATGCTGCTGGTCGCCGCGCTGGCATTAGGCTCGCTGTGGCGTCATGCGCCACAAATGAGCGGTGCGTCCGCGTGGCAGGATCCGTATCTCTGGCACGTTATCCGCTTCACTTTCTGGCAGGCGCTGCTTTCGGCGCTCTGCTCGGTGCTGCCCGCCATTTTACTGGCCCGCGCCCTCTTCCGCCGCCGTTTTCCCGGCCGTCAGCTGTTATTACGATTGTGCGCGATGACGCTGGTATTGCCGGTTTTAGTCGCGGTGTTCGGCATTCTCAGCGTATACGGAAGACAGGGCTGGCTGGCGCAGATTTGCGGCTGGCTGGGCGTGGATTACCATTTTTCGCCGTATGGTTTACAGGGCATTTTGCTGGCGCACGTATTTTTCAATCTGCCGCTGGCAACCCGTCTTTTATTACAGGCGCTGGAAAATATCGCAGTTGAGCAGCGTCAGCTGGCGGCTCAGCTGGGGATGAACGCGTGGCAGCAGTTTCGCTTTGTCGAATGGCCCGCGCTGCGTCGTCAGATTTTCCCGGCGGCAGCGCTGATTTTTATGCTGTGCTTCGCCAGCTTTGCGACCGTCCTTTCCCTTGGCGGCGGCCCGCAGGCGACCACCATTGAGCTGGCGATCTTTCAGGCGCTGAGTTACGACTATGATTTAGGCCGTGCCGCCACGCTGGCGCTGATCCAGTTGTTTTGCTGTCTGGCGCTGGTCTTGCTCAGTCAGAAACTGAGTCAGGCGCTGCCGGTCGGGCAAACGCAGGCTCAGCGCTGGCGCAATCCGGACGACTCCCCGCTGCGCCGCATTACCGACGGCCTGCTGATTGGTCTGGCTTTACTGCTGATCCTGCCGCCGCTGCTGGCCGTGGTTTTCGATGGTATAAATCGCGCCGCCGTCAGCGTGCTGCAACAGCCCGCGCTGTGGCAGGCTTTATGGACGTCAGTCCGCATCGCGCTGGGCAGCGGATTATTGTGCGTGTTGCTGACGATGATGTTGCTGTGGAGCAGCCGCGAGCTGCGTTTGCGCCAGAAAAATGGCTGGGCGCAGGCAATGGATCTCAGCGGAATGCTGATCCTCGCGATGCCGGGCATCGTGCTGGCCACGGGCTTTTTCCTGCTGCTCAGTGACACCACCGGATTGCCGCAATCGCCGTGGCCGCTGGTCATTTTAACCAACGCACTGATGGCCGTACCTTACGCTTTAAAAGTGCTGGATAACCCGATGCGCGACGTGGCCGAACGCTACAATCCGCTGTGCCTTTCGCTGGATATGCACGGCTGGCAGCGGTTGCGCCGCGTCGAACTCAGTGCGCTGAAACGCCCGATTGCGCAGGCACTGGCGTTCGCCTGTGTGCTGTCGCTCGGGGATTTCGGTGTAATAGCGCTGTTTGGCAATGAGAATTTCCGCACGTTGCCGTTTTATCTGTATCAGCAGATAGGTTCCTATCGCAGCCAGGACGGTGCGGTCACGGCGCTTTTACTCCTGCTGCTATGCTTCCTGTTATTTACCCTGATTGAGAAATTGCCGGGCCGCCATGCTGACGCTGAATAAACTGACCTATCTGTACGAGCATTTGCCGATGCGCTTTGATTTGCGCGTCGCGGCGGGTGAACGTGTGGCGATCCTCGGCCCGAGCGGCGCGGGGAAAAGTACCCTGCTCAGCCTGGTGGCGGGTTTTCTGACGCCGGTCAGCGGGCAAATTTTACTGAACGGTGCCGATCACAGCGCAACACCCCCGGCGAAACGTCCGGTGTCGATGCTGTTTCAGGAAAACAATCTGTTCTCGCATCTGACCGTACGCCAGAACATGGGGCTGGGGCTGCATCCGGGGCTGAAACTCAGCGCACAACAAAAGCAGGCATTAGAAGAAATCGCCCGGCAGGTCGGGCTGGAAGATTGTCTGGAGCGTCTGCCGTCGCAACTTTCCGGCGGGCAGCGTCAGCGCGTGGCACTGGCGCGTTGCCTGTTACGCAGTCAGCCGGTTTTGCTGCTCGACGAACCGTTTTCTGCGCTCGACCCTGCGCTGCGCAGCGAAATGCTGAGTTTGCTGGATAAAGTGTGCGGGCAGCGTAATCTCACGCTGCTGATGGTGTCGCACAATCTGGACGATGCGGCGCGGATTGCGCCGCGCACCTTGCTGATTGTGGACGGCAGGATTTTCTACGATGGCCCGACGCAGGCGCTGGCTGACGGCACCGCGCCGGAAGCCAAAGTGCTGGGCATCCGGCGGCCGGATATCAGTGGCTGAGAACCGGTTTGGCGAATTCTGCCGGGTTATGTTTGTACTTAAACGTGCAGGCAAACACGATCACCAGAGCCACGGTATAAGCGGCAAAGGAAAGCCAGATACTTTGCCAGTCTTTCACGCCATCCACCGTAAAGTGATCAACTACATGCCCGCTGGCTATGGCGCCGACATACGCCCCGACGCCGTTCACCATTGTCATAAATAAGCCCTGAGCGCTGGCACGGATGTTATGCGCCACTTCTTTTTCAACAAAAATCGCCCCTGAAATATTGAAGAAGTCGAACGCGCAGCCGTACACCAGCATCGACAGCAACAGGAAAACCATCCCGCCAAACGACGGATCGCCGAAAGCGAACAGTGCGAAGCGCAGCGTCCAGGCCGCCATGCTGATCATCATGACCCGCTTGATCCCAAACCGGGACAGGAAGAACGGGATGGTCAGAATAAAGAAGACTTCGGCGATCTGGGACATCGACAACAGAATGGACGGATACTTCACCACCAGGCTGTCGTGGAACAGCGGATTACGGTAGAAATCATGCATAAACGGGCTGGCAAATGTGTTGCTGATTTGCAGGGAAACACCCAGCAGCATGGCGAACAGGAAGAAAACGGCCATCTTCTTCTGGCGGAACAACACAAACGCGTCAAGCCCCAGCAAGCTCACCCACGAGCTGCCTTTTTTCACGCCGGATGTCGGGCAAGCCGGCAGCGTTAACGCGTACAGAGCCAGCGCCACCGAGATGCCCGACGCGATATACAGCTGAATATTGCTGAGCTCAAAACCGGAAAGGCTGATAACCCACATTGCAAAAATAAACCCGACCGTGCCAAACACGCGCACCAGAGGGAAGTTTTTCACCGTATCCAGCCCGGCTTTCTCAAGGCAAATATAGGAAATGGTATTGGATAACGCGATGGTCGGCATATATACCATGGCATTAAATAGCATCGCAAAGAACATCAGATGGGGATCAGCAATGCCGGCCGCCGTAAATAAAGCAAGCGCACCCAAGAAATGACACAGCGCATACAGTTTATTGGCCTTTACCCAGCGGTCCGCAATAATACCGACGATGCCGGGCATAATAATACAGGCAATACCTTTAGCGCCGTAAACTAAACCCACCTGCGCTCCGGTAAAATGCAATGTGTTGATCATATAAGAACCCAGCGTCACCAGCCAGGAACCCCAGATAAAGAACTGAAGGAAGAACATAATTTTCAGCCGGATTTGTATTGTCATTTTATTTCCTTTCAGAAGAGCATGAGCAATGCGATGCGAGCAGATCAGAAGTTATATTTTATGGAGTAGATAATTCCGTCCTGGAGGAAACTTTCACCCAATTTATTATCCGCATAGCGATATTGTAATCCGATCGTCAGGCTGGGATTGGGCTTCCACCAGAAGCCTGCGCCACCGTTGACGCCCTCTTTACCGCCGTTGCCGGCAGCATATTGATCGGCGCGGTCAAACTCATATTCCGTCCAGTTGGTCAGGCTGAAATTCTCGCCCCATGCGGTGAAGTCATATCCGGCGACCCAGCCAAATACATAGCCATTATCGCCGGTGTAATACGTCTGATCGGTATAACGTTTGGCGATAAAAGGCTTGTACCAGAAGTTACCCGCTTTAATGTTGTAGCCTATTCCGTATAACGCCATGACATCATGGAAATGCACGCCGAGCGGCGCACCGTAGGTGCCATATAAATGGCCGTAAAGATTAAAACCTGAATTACCCAGATAGAACCGGTTGGTGCTTTTAAAGGTATAGCGCTGTTCATCTCCCGGCTGGTCATGTTCTTTATTCAGCGGATTTTCCAGATCGAAGAAACCGTAAGTTTCACCCCAGGTAAATCCCGCACCGCCTTCCAGTTCAAGATAGAAAAAGTCATCTTTATGCGATTTCATTCCGGTCCGGTGCGTGGTGTTTTGTGTCCAGTCCAGATAATGCAAACCGGTATCAAAGAAGCCCCATAAATATTCAGCCTGAGCGCCGGGCGCTAAAAATATTAATGCCAGAGGTAATGTATATTTAATTAATTTCTTCATCGCGCTTAATTCCCTTAGCCAGAAATGCACATTCCTGAAAACTGTGCATATTAGATTCAAAAGTCCGAGCGCTGGGAGTATTCACGATGAGGAAAGGGCTAAACCAATATTGATTTAGCGGGGCATTTATAGCTTTTATCTATAAATAGCCAAAAAAGGATTTTTATCTATACAAAACAACTCATTATAAAAAATCGCAAAGCAGTAAAACCGAAAGAAAAAATAAACTATCGGTCAGATATGAGAGTGAGTTCAAATTAAGGAAATAAAGTCAATATTAACAGTAAGGCGAGCGGTTTACGGGGACACGTTATCACGAACAATTAGCAGACGATATTATTTTCACGCAAACCGAAATAATGCGGCAATATCCTGCACAAGACTTTTTGCAGGATATTGCCGTTCCCGTTAGCGGGTAATCACTTTCCACAGCAAATGACCGTAGACCGGCATCATCGGCTGTTTGCTGAGCATCACGATGCTCACCGCCGTCGCGACCAGACTCAGCACACAAACCACGCGCAGGCGCGGCAGCGGTAACCATTTTGTCATCGCGTCCGGCGTGGCTTTTCCGGCACGGAACCAGCGCCAGAGAAGCCAGGCGCTCAGCCAGATCAGCACGAAGGCCGCAAACAGCATCCATTTGAAGACCGCGCTGTTGTGGCCGGTCGGAATGTCGATCGCGACGCCGGCCAGAATTCCCGGCAGGAAGTAGACCGGCGGCCAGGTGATGCAGCCGATGATATTCGGCGGCGCAAATTTATACGGCGGCAGGTTCAGCATACCGGCAGCCAGCGGCACCAGCGGACGCGTCGGGCCAATGAAGCGGCCAATAATCACCGTTGCAAAGCTGTGACGATCAAGCGCGTGCCCGGTTTTATCAAGCAATGACTGATAGCGTTGCAGGAATTTCCACTGATGCAGCGGTTCTTTAAAACGCCGCCCGATGAAGTAAGACGCCCAGTCGCCAAAGAAGCAACCGAGCCCGGCGGCCAGCCACGCTTCGTACAAGCCGACCTGACCGCTGCCGATCAGCGTCCCGAGTGTCGCCATCATCACCGTGCCGGGCAGAATCAGCCCGACCAGCGCCAGCGATTCGAAAAAAGCCACTACGGCGACAATAATTAAAGCAAAGCCCACCGACTGAGCGACCAGATGTTGTAAATAGGCTTCCATAAATTCCCAGTAATTGTGACGCAAAAGGCATAGAGCATCAGTACGGATAAATAATGAGACTAGTGTCAGTTTTCTGAACTTTGATTGTAGTAAATACATCAAGCGGCTGAATTGTCAGCGCCTGAAGTATTGCCGTCAACCCAGTAATTGTATGCGTATTTGGCAGAATCCAGAGTCGTGGACAAAGACTGTATAAATAACCATACTCTGTCATTGATTTTTCATTCCGCTTGCGAGGCGCTTATTAACGCACAATCCACTCCCTCCGCCGCACGCACCACTGACACCTCGCCGCGTCAGGGATTCGTACTGACCCGCCACTGGCGCGACACGCCGCGTGGCACGGAAGTGGAATTGTGGCTGGCGACTGACGATGGCCCGCAGAAAGTTCGTCTGCCGTTGCAGGAGTCGGTGGCCTTTATTCCGGCGGAACAGCGTACGCAGGCTGAACGTCTGCTGACCGGTGAAAAAAATGTCAGTTTGCGCGAATTACCGTTGCAGGATTTCCATTCCCGGCCGGTTCTCGGCCTGTATTGCCCGCAACACCGGCAGTTAATGCGCATTGAAAAGCTGTTAAAAGAGAACGGCGTCAGGGTCTATGAAGCCGATATCCGCCCGCCGGAACGTTTTCTGATGGAGCGTTATATCACCGCGCCGGTGTGGTTCAGCGGCAAGCCGGGGGCGGGCAATCTGCTGCTCGACACGAAGATGAAACCGGCGCAGGAATACCGCCCGCCGCTGAAACTCTGTTCTCTGGATATCGAAACCAGCGGTAACGGCGAGTTGTATTGCATCGGGCTGGAAGGCTGCGGGCAGCGCCACGTTTATATGCTCGGGCCGCCGAACGGTGACCGGGACAGTCAGTTCGATTTCAATCTCGAATACGTCGACAGCCGTCCGCAACTGCTGCAAAAGCTCAACGAGTGGCTGGAAACTTACGATCCGGATGCGATTATCGGCTGGAGCGTCATACAGTTCGATCTGCGCGTTTTACAAAAGCATGCCGACCGCTACAAAATCCCGCTCAAATTCGGGCGTGGCGGCAGTGAGCTGGAATGGCGCGAGCACGGCTTCAAACAGGGGCATTTTTTTGCCGCCGCCGCTGGCCGCCTGATTATCGACGGCATTGAGGCCCTGAAATCCGCCTTCTGGAACTTCAATTCCTTCAGTCTTGAATTCGTCTCGCAAAGTTTATTAGGCGAAGGGAAATCCAGCGATAACCCGTATCAGCGTCTGGCCGAAATCGAACAACGTTTTCGTGAAAACAAACCCGCGCTGGCGCGTTACAACCTGAAAGACTGCGAGCTGGTCACGCGTATTTTTGCCAAAACCGAGCTGATGCCGTTTCTTCTCGAGCGCGCGTCGGTAACCGGGCTGGCCGCCGACCGCAGCGGCGGTTCAGTCGCCGCCTTTACCCACCTTTATTTACCGCGCATGCACCGCGCCGGTTATGTCGCGCCAAATCTGGGCGAGCTGGAAGGTGAAATGAGCCCCGGCGGATTCGTGATGGATTCCCGCCCCGGCCTATACGATTCCGTGCTGGTGCTCGATTACAAAAGTCTGTACCCGTCGATTATCCGCACATTCCTGATCGACCCGGTCGGGCTGGTGGCCGGGCTGCAACAGCCGGACGATGAACATTCTGTTCCCGGCTACCGCAACGCCCGTTTCTCAAGGGAAAAACATTGCCTGCCGGAAATCGTCAGCCAGATCTGGCAGGGGCGCGAAGCCGCGAAAAAACACAACAACAAACCGCTGTCGCAGGCGCTGAAAATCATCATGAACGCCTTTTATGGCGTGCTCGGCTCGAGCGGCTGCCGGTTCTTCGATCCGCGTCTGGCTTCTTCTATTACGCTGCGCGGGCACGACATCATGCGCCAGACCCGCGAGCTGATTGAGGCCGAAGGTTATCAGGTGATTTACGGCGATACGGACTCCACCTTTGTCTGGCTCAATAAAGCGCATACGCAGGAAGACGCCAATGTCATTGGCCGCCGTCTGGTGGAGCAGGTGAATGCCTGGTGGAAACAGCATTTGCAGCAGGAATACGGGCTGGAAAGCGCGCTGGAGCTGGAATTCGAAACGCATTATCAACGCTTTCTGATGCCGACGATCCGCGGTTCCGAAACCGGCAGTAAAAAGCGTTATGCTGGGCTGGTGAAAGACGCAGACGGCGAACACATCGTTTATAAGGGGCTGGAAACGGTGCGCACCGACTGGACGCCGCTGGCGCAGGAGTTTCAGCAGGAGCTGTATCAGCGGATTTTCCATCAGAAACCGTATCAGGATTATGTCCGCGATTATGTGGCGCGCACGCTCAACGGCGAGCTGGACGACAAGGTGGTGTACCGCAAACGCCTGCGCCGTAAGCTCAGTGATTACGAAAAAAATGTGCCGCCGCACGTCCGCGCTGCCCGGCTGGCGGATGAGTATAATGTGCAGCATGGCCGCGCAAAGCAGTACCAGAACGGCGGGTGGATAAGCTACGTGATGACCACTTCCGGGCCGGAACCGCTGGAGAACCGCCAGTCACCGGTCGATTACGATCACTACATCGAACGCCAGCTGGAACCGGTGGCCGATGGCATTTTGCCTTTCCTTCATGACGATTTTGCTACACTCATTACAGGTCAGATGGGGTTATTTTAAGCAAAAGAAGGCGCTGCGGATGTGATTCTAAGGTGACGAATCGCTTACCTTCCATTACCATAGCGCCCTTTCCCATTTCTGAATCATCCTCACACAGTGAATCACTTCCCGCCTGCTGACGGGAAAAGAAAACTATTGCCCAAGCATTATCAGAGGCATGGCGAGCAATGCGCAGTCGCTGCCGCAGTTGTCGTACACAGAGCAAATAACACAGAGAGAGATTATGCCGTTTACATTGGGTCAACGCTGGATAAGCGATACGGAAAGCGAATTAGGATTAGGAACCGTGGTTGCGCTGGATGTGCGCATGGTTACCCTGCTTTTCCCCGCCACCGGTGAAAACCGTTTGTATGCCCGAAATGATTCCCCGATCACCCGCGTGATGTTCAATCCCGGTGATACCATCAGTTGCCACGAAGGCTGGCAGCTGCAAGTCGATGAAGTCATTGAAGACAAAGGTTTACTGACCTATATCGGTACCCGTCTGGATACAGAAGAAACCGGCGTTGCCATGCGTGAAGTGCTGCTCGACAGCAAACTGACATTCAGCAAACCTCAGGATCGTCTGTTCGCCGGTCAGATTGACCGCATGGATCGTTTTGCCCTGCGTTTCCGCGCACGTAAATATCAGCGCGAGCAGTTCCGTCTGGAATTCGGCGGCCTGCGCGGTATGCGCGCCAGCCTGATCCCGCACCAGTTGCACATTGCTTACGAAGTTGGGCAGCGCCATGCGCCGCGCGTTTTACTGGCCGATGAAGTCGGTCTGGGTAAAACCATCGAAGCCGGCATGATTATTCATCAGCAATTGCTGTCCGGCCGCGCCGAACGCGTGCTGATCGTGGTGCCTGAAACCCTGCAACATCAGTGGCTGGTTGAGATGCTGCGCCGCTTCAACCTGCGTTTCTCTCTGTTTGATGACGACCGCTATGCCGAATCCGTGCATGAAGCAACGAACCCGTTTGAAACCGAGCAGCTGGTTATCTGTTCTCTTGATTTCGTGCGCCGCAATAAGTCCCGCCTCGAGCAGTTGTCCGATGCGTCCTGGGACATGCTGGTCGTCGACGAAGCGCACCATCTGGTGTGGAGCGAAGACGCGCCAAGCCGCGAATATCAGGTTATCGAGCAGCTTTCTCAGCAAATCCCGAGCGTCCTGCTGCTGACCGCCACGCCGGAGCAACTGGGCCAGGAAAGTCACTTTGCGCGTCTGCGCCTGCTGGATCCGGATCGTTTCCACGATTACGAAGAATTCATTGAAGAACAGCAGCAATATCAGCCGGTCGCGGATGCCGTGACGCTGCTGCTTAATAAAGAGCCGCTGACGCCGGAAGCGCTGGCCTTGCTGGGCGAAAGCGTTGGTAATGCAGACACCGACGCGCTGCTGACCGCCGCCAATAAAGGTGATGAAGCCGCCGCGAAACAGCTGGTTTCCATGCTGATGGATCGCCACGGCACCAGCCGCGTGCTGTTCCGTAACACCCGTAACGGCGTAAAAGGTTTCCCGGAGCGCCATCTGCATTCGGTGAAACTGCCGCTGCCGACGCAGTATCAGACCGCGATTAAAGTCTCCGGCATTATGGGCGCGAAGAAAACCGCCGAAGCCCGTGCGCACGACATGCTGTATCCGGAGCAGATTTATCAGGAATTTGAAGGCGAAAACGCCACCTGGTGGAACTTCGATCCGCGCGTGGAATGGCTGCTCGGTTATCTGACCGCCAACCGTGACGAAAAGGTGCTGGTGATTTGCGCCAAAGCCGCCACCGCGCTGCAACTGGAGCAGGTTCTGCGTGAACGCGAAGCGATCCGCGCCGCCGTGTTCCACGAAGGTTTGTCGATCATCGAACGTGACCGCGCCGCCGCGTACTTCGCTTCGCAGGAAGAAGGCGCGCAGGTTCTTCTGTGTTCTGAAATCGGCTCCGAAGGCCGTAACTTCCAGTTCGCCAGCAAGATGGTGATGTTCGATCTGCCGTTCAACCCGGATCTGCTTGAGCAGCGTATTGGCCGTCTGGACCGTATCGGCCAGCAAAATAATATCGACATCATGGTGCCTTACCTTGAGCAAACCGCGCAGTCCGTGCTGGTCCGCTGGTTCCATGAAGGGCTGGATGCGTTCGAACATACCTGCCCGACCGGCCGGACGATTTATGACAGCGCTTACGATCAGCTGATTACGTTCCTCGCCACACCGGCTGAGCAGGAAGGTCTGGACGACTTTATTCTCAAATGCCGTGCGGAACATGACGCGCTGAAAGAGAAGCTGGAAAATGGCCGCGACCGTCTGCTGGAGATGCATTCCAACGGCGGCGAACGTGCGCAGCAGCTGGCGAAAGAGATTGGCGAGCAGGATAACGACGTCAATCTGGTGAATTTCGCACTGAATCTGTTCGATATCGTCGGCATCAATCAGGACGATCGCAGCGATAATATGATCGTTCTGACGCCATCCGATCACATGCTGGTGCCGGATTTCCCGGGCCTGCCGGAAGACGGTTGTACGGTGACGTTTGACCGTGAACAGGCGCTGTCGCGTGAAGATGCGCAGTTTATCAGCTGGGAACATCCGATCGTACGCAACGGTCTGGATCTGATCCTGTCCGGTGATACCGGCAGCTGTGCGGTGTCGATCCTGAAAAACAAAGCGCTGCCGGTCGGTACACTGCTGGCAGAGCTGATTTACGTGGTCGAATGTCAGGCGCCGAAACACCTGCAACTGACCCGCTTCCTGCCGCCAACGCCGGTGCGCATGCTGATGGATCGCAAAGGCACTAACCTTGCCGCGCAGGTGGAATTCGAGAGCTTTAACCGCCAGTTGAACGCCATCAACCGTCATAACTCCAGCAAGCTGGTCAATGCTGTGCAGCAGGACGTTCACGCCATGTTGCAGCAAGCTGAAGCGGAAATTGCTGAGCAGGCGCGTGCGCTGATTGAAGCGGCGAAAGTCGAAGCGGACGAGCAACTGACGAAAGAGCTGGATCGTCTGAAAGCGCTGAAAGAAGTGAACCCGAACATTCGCGATGACGAACTGGAATCGGTAGACTCAAACCGTAAGCAGGTGCTGGCCAATCTGAACGACGCCAGCTGGCGTCTGGATGCGATCCGTCTGGTGGTCGTCAGCCACCAGTAAGCCTGTCGGGATGCAGCCGCTTCTGCCTCCCTTCTTTTATTTCACCCTGAATGCAGACTGAAACCGCTATGAGCGAACATCAACCGACAATGCCTGAGCCGTCCAAAACCCGGCCGCTGGAGAATTACAATCCGCCGACCGATCCCTGGTTGCAGGTGATTTTCCAGGATGAACACATCATGGTGGTGAATAAACCAAGCGGGTTGCTTTCGGTGCCGGGGAAATTAGCCGAGCATCAGGACAGCCTGATGACGCGCATTCAGCAGCAATATCCGGAAGCGGAATCGGTGCATCGTCTGGATATGTCGACCAGTGGCGTGATTGTGGTGGCGCTGACCAAAGAAGCTGAGCGTGAGCTTAAACGCCAGTTCCGCGAACGCGAAACCAAGAAAGTGTATATCGCACGCGTCTGGGGACGGGTTGAAGAAGATTACGGCATTATTGATTTGCCGCTGATTTGCGATTATCCCAACCGGCCTAAGCAGAAGGTTTGCCATGAGACCGGGAAGAAAGCGCTGACGCAGTATGAAGTGATGTCCTGGGATGAAGACGGCACGACGCGCGTCAAACTCCGGCCGATTACCGGGCGTTCGCACCAGCTGCGCGTGCATTTACTGGCGCTCGGGCATCCGATTCTGGGCGATAAGTTTTACGCACATCCGCAGGCGCTGGCCGCCGCTGACCGTCTGCAACTGCATGCGCAGGAGCTGTCGTTTTACCATCCGATCACTGATGCGCCGCTGGTATTTAACTGCGAGCCGGATTTTTAAGTTTCCGGCAGTTACAAAAAAGGCGCTGAATTCAGCGCCTTTTACTTTTGCGTCGGAGAAGATTACTTAAAACCTTTCTCTCTTTTGATCAGGTCATATGCGGCCTGAATCGACTGCGCTTTCTCTTTCGCCATTTCCATCATTTCCGGCGGCAAACCCTTCGCAACCAGTTTATCCGGGTGATGTTCGCCCATCAGTTTGCGGTACGCCCGTTTGATGGTGGTCGCGTCATCCGTGGCATTCACACCCAGCACTTTACAGGCATCGGCCAGTGTCGGGCCTTGCTGTGTCTGGTGATAACCGCCGCGATAAGAGTGACCACCCTGCTGATTTCCGCCGAACTGTTGTCCGCCTTCCATCATGCGCAGGAACTGTTCGAACTGCATGCGGGAGATCCCGAGTTCTTCGGCAATCACATACAGCACTTCGCGCTCGTTCGGGTGTAAAGAGCCGTCGGCATACGCCGCCTGGATCTGGATTTCCAGAAAAGTCCGGATCAGATCAAAGCGGCCAAAACATGCAGTACGCAATGCCCGCATTTTTTCCCGCAACGGGTAATTCGCATCTTTCCCGTCGCGGAAGGCACGCTGGGCGGCTTCACGCTGCTCACCGTGCAACTGCATACGTTCCATGTAAAGACTGGCGATTTGTATATCCGCCTCGGTCACTCTGCCTTTTGATTTAGTCAGATTCCCCATCACTTCGAATGTGGTGCGGAAAAAGATGGTTTGACGTGTCTGTTGATCGGCGAAATATCCCCGGCGTTTCGCGGAACGCGCGGTATCAAACATATGCCCTATCAACACCCCTGAAACAATTCCCCAGAAGCCTAAACCGGACCATAAGCCCAGGATAAGTCCGAGCAGTTTTCCCCAATACTGCATATACTCCTCAATTCGCCATGCCGTCGCTTAAAAATTGCTTTATCATAACCGGCATTTATCGTTGTGCCTAACGGCGGCAACGTAACAGGTTGGATTTAACACTAGCGCAACCATGATGAGTGAGATAGTCTCTGACCGTTTGCCGGCATGATGCCTCTGATGACGGAACACCATTTTACGTATGAAAAACAGACGTCTGAAAACACGCTTACCCACAGTGCTGGCTGCCACAATCTGGTCAGTATTGTACAGTCACGGCGCAATGGCCGACCTCGCGCAACAATGTATGCTCGGCGTTCCGACCTATGACAAACCTTTGGTGCAGGGTGATCCTAATTCACTGCCTGTGACCATCAATGCCGACAAGGCCACCGGAAATTATCCTGACAGCGCGCTTTTCAGCGGCAACGTGAATATCGTTCAGGGTAACAGTACGCTCGATGCCGATCATGTTCAGCTCAACCAAATTGCCAACCCGAATCAGCCCACTCCGACCCGTACCGCCACGGCGACCGGGAACGTGCGTTATAACGATAACCAGATCAAGCTGAACGGGCCAAAAGGCTTTGCAAACCTGACCACCAAAGATACCGATGTTCAGAACGGCGATTACCAGATGGTAGGCCGTCAGGGCCGCGGTAATGCCGACAAGATGAAGCAGCGTGACAACAACCGCTACACCATCATGGATAACGGCACTTTCACAACCTGTCTGCCTGGCGATAACAGCTGGAGCGTGGTGGGTTCAGAAGTGATTCAGGATCGCCAGGAAGAAGTGGCTGAAATCTGGAACGCGCGTTTCCATATTGGCCCGGTTCCGGTGTTCTATAGCCCGTATATGCAGTTGCCGATCGGTGATAAACGCCGCTCGGGCTTCCTTATTCCGAACGCCAAATACAGCAGCAACAACGGTTTCGGCCTGACCGTTCCCTGGTACTGGAACATCGCGCCAAACTACGATGCCACGATCACGCCGAACTACATGAGCAACCGTGGTCTGCAATTGCAGAACGAATTCCGCTATCTGACCGTGGCCGGTGCAGGTCTGATGGAGTTCGATTATCTGGGCAACGATAAGAAAATCGATCAGCAGTACGTGGATGATGAGAACCGGACCAGCGATAAGACTAAGCGCTGGATGTACTACTGGCGCCATGCCGGTGTATACGATCAGGTGTGGCGCTTCAACGTCGACTACACCAAGGTCAGTGATCCGTACTACTTCACCGATTTCGATTCGAAATACGGTTCAAGTACTGACGGCTATTCTACCCAGAAGTTTAGCGTGGGCTATGCCAACGAAAACTGGGATGTGACGCTGGCCAGCAAACAATTCCAGGTGTTCTCGGACTACGGTAACAGCAATGCTTACCGCGCCCAGCCACAGCTGGACATCAACTATTACAAAAACGATGTGGGTCCTTTTGACCTGCATCTTTATGGTCAGGCGGTGAAATTCACCAGCGTTAACCCTGATAACCCGGAAGCGGTGCGTACGCACTTCGAACCGACCCTGAGCCTGCCACTGAGTAACGGCTGGGGAAGTCTGGATAACGAAGTGAAGCTGATGGCGACCCACTATCAGCAGGATATTCCGGATGCGTATTACGATGCGAACCCGGATACCAAACTGCGTTCTTCAGTAAACCGCGTTATGCCTGAGTTCAAAACCGACGGCAAAATGGTCTTCGACCGGACGATGGACTGGAACAGTGATTACACCCAGACCCTCGAACCGCGCGCACAATATTTGTACATTCCGTATCGTAACCAGAGCGGGATTAATACCTATGACTCGACGCTGTTGCAGTCCGACTATACCGGTCTGTTCCGTGATAAAAGTTACAGCGGCCTGGACCGTATTGCTTCGGCAAACCAGGTGGCAACCGGTTTAACCACCCGTATTTATGACGAAAATCTGGAAGAGCGCTTCAATGCGTCTGCCGGTCAGATTTACTACTTCCAGCCACCGCGCACAGGTGACGTGAACAGTGTTCTGGATAAAAGTGATGACAAAGGCAGCCTGGTTTGGGCCGGTGACAGCTATTACAAAATCAATGACTTCTGGGGCGTTCGTGGCGGCGTGCAGTATGACACCCGTTTAGATGCGCTGGCGCTGGGCGATGCCGTTCTGGAATACCGCGCTGACTCAGAAAGAATGGTTCAGTTGAGCTACCGTTATGCCAGCCCGGAATATATTCAGGCGACACTGCCGAGCGTGACCAACCCGGGTTATCAGGATGGTATTTCTCAGGTGGGCGGCATCGCCAGCTGGCCAATTGCTGACCGCTGGGCGATTGTTGCGGCCTATTATTACGACACGAAAGCACAGCAATCTGCCGATCAGCTGATTGGTTTGCAGTACAACACTTGCTGCTGGGCCATCAACGTGGGCTACGAACGTAAGATCACCAACTACGATACTGTTAAGTCCGAAAGCAAGTATGACAATAAGATTGGATTCAACATTGAACTTAGAGGCCTGGGGAACAATCAAACCCTCGGAACGAAAGAAATGTTGGCCAGCGGCATACTGCCTTATCAACGCGCTTTCTAAGCCGATACCACGATTGATGAGTTAAGACTCTACGAACTCAGTGAACTTGAAACCCGCGTTTGCGGATTAGACAAATGGAAAAAGTATGAAGAACTGGAGAACACTTCTCCTCGGCGTGACGCTTTGTGCCAGCACTGCGTTTGCAGCCCCTCAGGAAGTTGATAAAGTTGCCGCCGTCGTCAACAACGGCGTCGTATTGCAAAGTGACGTAGACAGCCTGTATCAGTCAGTCACGCAGCAGGCCAAGCAAGCGAACCAACAGCTGCCCGATGAAGCAACGTTGCGCCACCAGATCCTGGATCGTCTGATCATGGACCAGATCCAGTTGCAGATGGCGACCCGCATGGGTATCACGCTGACCGATCAGGATGTGGACAAAGCGATTGCTGGCATTGCGCAGCAGAACAATATCTCCGTTGACCAGCTGCGCAGCCGTCTGGCTTATGACGGTCTTAACTACAGCACTTATCGCGCCCAGATCCGTAAAGAAATGCTGATCAGCGAAGTCCGTAACAGCGAAGTTCGCCGTCGCGTGACGATCCTGCCTCAGGAAGTGGATCAGCTGTCCAAACAGGTTGCGGCTCAGAACGGCAGCAGCGCTGAATTTAACCTCAGCCATATCCTGTTGCCATTGCCGGAAAACCCAACACAGGATCAGGTTGATACAGCTGAACAGCTGGCGAAGAAAATCGTTGCCGATCTGAACAACGGCGCGGACTTCGGAAAACTGGCTATCACCTACTCTGCCGATTCCCAGGCGCTGAAAGGCGGCAACATGGGTTGGGGCAAATTGCAGGAATTACCTTCCCTGTTCGCTCAGGCGCTGAGCACTGCGCAGAAAGGCCAGGTTATCGGTCCGATCCGTTCAGGCGTGGGCTTCCACATCCTGAAAGTGAATGATATCCGTGGTGATAACAAAAGCGTTTCCGTCACTGAAGTCCATGCACGCCATATCCTGATCAAGCCATCCGTTGTGATGACCGATGCTCAGGCGCGCGCGAAACTGGAACAGGCTGCGGCGGATATTAAGAGCGGCAAAGCAACGTTTGCTGATGAAGCGAAACAGCTTTCTCAGGATCCGGGTTCTGCAAATCAGGGCGGCGACTTAGGTTGGGCGTCTCCGGATATGTACGATCCTGCGTTCCGCGATGCGCTGATGAACCTGAAAAAAGGGGAAATCAGTGCGCCAGTTCATTCTTCCTTCGGCTGGCACCTGATCCAGTTACTGGATACCCGCCAGGTTGATAAAACAGATGCGGCGCAGAAAGAACGTGCTTACCGCATGCTGTTCAACCGTAAATTTGCGGAAGAAGCCCAGACCTGGATGCAGGAACAACGTGCTGAAGCGTACGTGAAAATTATGGACGGTAATGGACAATAAAACACTGACAACGAAATCTGTCGTCATCACCCCCGGCGAACCTGCCGGGGTTGGGCCGGATCTGGTACTGGCGCTGGCTCAGCAGGCATGGCCTGTTGAGCTGGTGGTGTGTGCCGATCCGGCCCTGCTGCTTGAGCGCGCTGAAAAACTGGGTCTGAAGATCCAGTTGCGCGAATACCAGAAAGACAGCCCGGCAGAACCTCAGGCCGCGGGGACATTAACGGTTTTACCGGTCAGCACGGCTGTGCCTGTCACGCCCGGTAAACTGGATGTCGCCAACAGCCAATACGTGGTAGAAACGCTGGCCCGCGCCTGCGATGGCGCAATCAGCGGTGAGTTTGCCGCGCTGATTACCGGCCCTGTGCAAAAGAGCATCATTAACGATGCCGGAATCCCGTTTATCGGTCATACCGAATTCTTTGCTGACCGTAGTCACTGCAACCGCGTAGTGATGATGCTGGCAACGGAAGAACTGCGCGTCGCGCTGGCGACTACGCATTTACCGCTGTTAGCCGTACCGGGTGCGATCACGCGCGAATGTCTGCACGAAGTCATCACCATTTTGAATCATGATCTGAGGACCAAATTCGGCATCGCCGAGCCGCAAATCTACGTGTGCGGTCTGAATCCGCACGCCGGTGAAGGCGGTCATATGGGTCATGAGGAAATAGACATCATCATCCCTGCGCTGGAAGAACTGCGCCAGCAGGGAATGCATCTTATCGGTCCGCTGCCCGCTGATACGTTATTCCAGCCTAAATATCTGCAACACGCCGATGCTGTTTTATCGATGTATCACGATCAGGGCCTTCCGGTGCTAAAATATCAGGGATTCGGTCGCGCCGTGAATATCACGCTGGGCCTTCCCTTTATCCGGACTTCCGTTGATCACGGCACCGCCCTTGAACTCGCTGCAACCGGCACCGCCGATGCAGGCAGTTTCAAGACAGCAATAAATCTCGCCATTCGTATGGCAAATAACAGCAACGATAAATAACAACAATGAATAGTAGAGTCCACCAAGGTCACTTTGCCCGTAAACGTTTTGGGCAAAACTTCTTAACCGATCAGTTTGTTATCGATAGCATCGTGTCGGCCATTCATCCTATGCCGGGCGAATCTGTAGTCGAAATCGGTCCTGGCCTGGCTGCATTAACTGAGCCCGTCGCTTCACGTCTGGACAGCATGACGGTCATCGAACTCGACCGCGATCTGGCTACACGTCTGGAAAACAATCCGAAGTTTCAGGGCAAGCTGCGCGTCATTCAGTCTGATGCCATGAAAATCAATTTTGGTGAGCTCTCCGAAGAGCTTGGCCAGCCGCTGCGCGTATTCGGCAACCTGCCGTATAACATTTCCACGCCGCTGATGTTCCACCTGTTCACCTACACCAACGCCATCAAAGACATGCATTTCATGTTGCAGAAGGAAGTGGTAAACCGCCTGGTTGCAGGCCCGAACAGCAAAGCGTATGGTCGTTTAACGGTGATGGCGCAGTATTACTGCAATGTTATCCCTGTGCTGGAAGTGCCGCCAGAATCCTTTACACCGGCGCCAAAAGTGGAATCCGCCGTGGTGCGTTTAGTGCCGCATGACGTGATCCCTTATCCGGTTTCTGATATCCGCATTCTGAGCCGCCTGACCACCGACGCGTTCAATCAGCGTCGTAAGACTGTGCGTAACAGCCTCGGCCATCTGTTCACTCCTGAGCAAATGACGGAGCTGGGCTTAGATCTCAGCATGCGTGCTGAAAATATTTCGGTTGAGCAATACTGTAAACTGGCTAACTGGTTGTCCACGCGGCCTAAAACCCCGGAACCTCAGGAGTAGCGTTATGCTTAATTCGCCCCGTGTTTGTGTTCAGGTGCAAAGTATCTACGTAGAGTCACAGTCGATACCGGAAGAAGAACGTTTTGTTTTCGCCTACACCATCACGATCCGCAATCTGGGGCGTTTTAATGTGCAACTGCTTCGCCGTTACTGGCTGATCACCAACAGTAACGGCCGCCAGACCGAAGTTCAGGGTGAAGGGGTTATCGGTGAACAACCGCTGATCCTGCCCGGCAATGAATTCCACTACACCAGCGGCGCTGTTTTAGAAACGCCACTGGGCACGATGGAAGGCCATTACGAAATGGTCGCGCACGACGGTGAAAGCTTCCGCGTGCCGATCCCGGTCTTCCGCCTCGCCATCCCTACGCTGATAAATTAATCCACATGTCGACATATCTTATTGGTGATGTTCACGGCTGCATCGATGAACTCAAGGCGCTATTGGCGCAGGTAGATTTTGATCCGCAAAATGATGTTCTCTGGCTGACGGGCGATCTCGTCGCGCGCGGGCCGTCTTCTGTTGAAGTCCTGCGTTTTGTCAGTGGTTTGGGTGATTGCGTGCGAATGGTACTCGGTAATCACGATTTGCATCTGCTGGCGGTTTACGCGGGCATCAGCTTTAACAAGCCGAAAGATCGTATTACACCGTTACTCGAAGCAGAAGATGCCGATGAGCTGATCAACTGGCTGCGTCGTCAGCCGGTATTGCAGGTAGATGAAGATCTGAGACTGGTGATGGCTCATGCCGGGATCACTCCGCAATGGGATCTCGACACTGCAAAAATGTGCGCCCGCGAAGTTGAAGCCGTGCTGAGCAGCGACACTTACCCGCTGTTTCTCGATGCCATGTACGGCGATATGCCGAACAACTGGCATCCGGAGCTGAGCGGTCTGGCGCGTTTGCGATTCAGTACCAATGCGTTCACCCGCATGCGCTACTGTTTCCCGAACGGGCAGCTGGATATGATTTGCAAAGATGTGCCCGAGAACGCGCCAAAACCCCTCAAACCCTGGTTTGATATTCCGGGTCCGGTGCAGGAAGCAGGTTACAGCATTGCGTTTGGCCACTGGGCATCGCTGGAAGGAAAAGGCGCACCGGAAGGCATTTACGCGCTGGACACCGGTTGTTGCTGGGGCGGGGATTTAACGATGCTGCGCTGGGAAGATAAAACCTATTTCACCCAGCCGTCGAACCGTCATAAAGAAAAAGAGCAATCTGAGCTGCCGAAAGCGCTGTAGTTTTTGGGCGGGATAAAAGTCAAAAGGCACCCCTGAAAGGTGCCTTTTTGCTTTACGCGTCAGCCTGAAAATCAGGCGCGACGGTCAAGAATTTCGAAGCAGTAACCGTGAGAGTTTTGCTCATCAGCGTCATGGAATTCGCTGAAAGTGCTTTCCCAGTCATCCGGCTCGTAGTCAGGGAAATGCGTATCCCCTTCCACTTCCGCATCAATATGGGTCAGGTATAAACGGTTCGCCTTCGGCAATAATTGCTCGTATACGCGGCCACCGCCCATCACCATCACTTCTTCCACATCACCGGCGGCAGCCAGTGCGGCCTCCACAGACGTCACCCAGGTCACGCCGTCGTGCTCACCAGGCTTTGAGCTGATGACGATGTTCAGCCGGCCAGGTAACGGTCGCCCAATCGACTCGAACGTCTTGCGCCCCATGATGACAGGTTTGTTGAGCGTATTACGCTTAAACCAGGCCAGATCACCGGGTAAATGCCAAGGCATTGCGTTTTCCATGCCAATAACGCGATCGGTCGCCAGTGCGGCGATCAGGCTGATAATCATTATGAAGCCCTGTGTTGATTAAAGAGACTCAAAAAAAGAGCCCACACTATACGGAAAGCCCAATCAACCGTCGATAGGGAGACTCACGCTTTACAAAGATATAAGAGCGCTCTTACCCTGACGGGATTTTACCCGCCAGATGTGCCAATTTCGGGTCTGAAAGGGGGTTAAAAACCGGAAGAATTTTCATTTGCCCAGCCGAAAATGCTGGAAACGCGATCTGTAGTTTCGCCTCTCCGATCGCGCTTGTACAACTGCGCTTACACACCGGGGCGATTACGGTACAGTCACCGCCCTTTCCACCATTAACCGAAATGTCAGTCCGGCAAAAAAAGCCATAAGAGTGATTTATCTTGCCGGGGATTGGCGTATCATGCGGCCTTCATTTTGTTCTGAACATTAACGACGGTTATTTCCATGCTTGAAACCACCCTTTTTGTTGCCAGTATTGCGTTCCTCGGCATGCTTTCTCCCGGCCCCGATTTCTTTCTGGTCATCAAAAATGCGGCCCGATACCCGCGCATCGCGGCACTCATGACGTCACTGGGGGTTATTTGCGGTGTCATCACGCACATGTCTTACTGCGTGGCCGGTCTGGCGGTGGTGATCACGACCACGCCCTGGCTGTTTGATTTGCTGAAATACGTCGGCGCTGCCTATCTGATCTGGGTCGGCATTCAGGCATTGTTCTCACGCAGCAACAGCAAAATGAATCTCGACGGGCTGGAACCGCAGCAGGTCAAACTGCGTACCGCGTTTGTGCAGGGTTACTTGTGTAATCTGCTGAACCCGAAAGCGACGCTGTTTTTCCTGGCGATGTTTACGCAGGTCTTGCAGATCAACTCGACCCTGGGCGAAAAGCTGTGGTACGCGTCGATTATTGTCAGTTTATCCGTGGTCTGGTGGCCTTCGCTGGCGCTGTTAATCCAGAGCGCGCCGGTTCGCCGGGGTCTGGCGAAAGCGCAGAAGATTATCGATAAACTGCTGGGCGGCGTGCTGATTGGTTTGGGCATTAAAGTTGCGCTGAGCTGATCAAAAAAGCCGGCAAATCTGTGCCGGCTTTTTGTTCTCTCTCTGATTCCTCAGAGTTTAACCTTTTGCTTCTATCACATCCTTTTCCGGCGCTTTACCATCAATACTCCCGCGCCAGCCAGACTGAACCGATGACAGACGCTCCTGATCCTGCTCGATAGCTGCGGTCAGCATGTCCTTCGCACGTTGCATACTGGCGATACGGAATTCAGTATCCTCGTAATTCTCGATAGTAGCTTCAAGCATTTTCAGGTTATAGCGACGGAACAAATCGGCTTTTTCCCGCGCTTCATACGCATCCAGCCCGAGTTCTTCCAGCACGTCACGCCCCACGCGCAGTGAACCTTCAAACAATTCCCGCTCCGGCGCTTCCACGCCCAACTGACGCAGCTGATACCAGTGGTCAACGTCGCGGGCACGCGCAATCACCTTCAGGTTCGGGAAATGCTCTTTCGCCAGCGCCGTCAGTTGCAGGTTGGCTTCAACGTCATCGATGGCGTTAATCAGCACTTTGGCCTGCGCGGCGCCTGCCGATTCGAGTAAATCCACGCGGGTCGCGTCACCGTAAAACACTTTGGTGCCGAATTTACGCAGCGTTTCGATATGATCAGGATCGTGGTCCAGAACGACGGTATGAACATTATTGGCCAGCAACAAACGGCCGGCAATCTGCCCGAAACGACCAAACCCGGCGATTATCACCTGCGCATTTTCTTCGTCAATGGTGTCCTGCGGACGGTCATCTTTCGGCGCATTGCGCTCCATGCGGTTCGCAATCACCAGCAGCAGCGGCGTTACGGCCATTGAGAGCGCAACGGCGAGCGTCAGCGCTTTCGACCATTCGTCAGGCATCACGCCAGCCATTTTCGCAGCACTGAAAATCACGAAGGCGAATTCACTGCCCTGCCCGATTAAGATCGCAAAAAGACCACGCTGTTTTTTCGGTACGCCCAGCCACGGCGCAATCAGCCACAACAGCGCCGCCTTGAGCGCCATAAAGCCCACCAGCAAGGTGGCGATCAGCAACGGCTGATGCACCAGCGTGCCGAAGTCGATAGACATCCCGACGCCGATAAAGAACAGGCCAAGGAGCAAACCTTTGAACGGCTGAATATCGCTTTCCAGCGCGTGGCGGTATTCCGAACTCGCCAGCAATACGCCCGCCAGAAACGCGCCCATCGCCATCGACATACCGGCCATTTCAAGCAGAATGCCGAAACCGAACACCAGGAAAAGTGCCACGGCGCTGAACACTTCGCGCATGCCGGAACGGGCAACAAAATGCAGCAAAGGCCGTGTAACGTAACGTCCGAGCAACACCACCAGCACCAGCGCACCGGCCACTTTTGCCGCCGACAGACCAAAGCTCAGGAGCGTTGTGGCTTCGCCGGTGCTGGCTAGAAGCGGGATCATCGCCACCAGCGGGATCGCCGCAATATCCTGGAATAACAGCACGGCAAACGCGCTGCGGCCAATCGGGGACGGCGTCAGGCTGCGTTCGCTCATCGCCTGCATGGCAATTGCGGTAGAAGACAGCGCCAGCGTCATGCCAATCAGCAAGGCAATTTTCCAGTCCAGACCGAGGAAATAACAAAACGCACTGAGCACAATGCCGCAACCGGCCATCTGAATACTGCCGCCGCCAAAAACGGAGGCGCGCATTGTCCACAGCCGTTTCGGATCCAGCTCAAGACCAATCACGAACAGCATCAGCACCACACCAATTTCCGCAAACGTCAGAATCGACTCGGCGTCAGAAACCAGTTTCAATCCCCACGGCCCGATAATGCAGCCCGCGATCAGATAACCCAGCACAGAGCCGAGCCCAAGCCGGACAGCTATCGGCACAAACAGCGCCGCGGAGCCAAGATAAATCAGCCCCTCAATCATCAGGTTATGGTTATCCATGATTCACCTCCGGCGGGCAGCCTTCTTTCAGGCTCAGGCAGGCTGTCAGGCGTTGACGGTATTCTTCACCGGCTGCTTTCAGAGCAACTTCGTCGCAAATGAACGTGTTATGTACCGCAAAGTACGGCAGCCAGTGCATGCCGCAGTAAACCGCCGTCGCCTGTAACGGCTGCGCAAGAACATCGAAATTCGGATGATCGCCCAGCTCGAAGTGATGTTCATTACCACCGGTCGTCACCGCCCACAGGCAATGTTTTCCGTTAAGCGCGTTGCCTTCGTGACCATATGCCCAGCCATGTTCCAGCACTTTATCTATCCATAATTTCATCAGCGGCGGCAGGCCGTACCACTGGATCGGATGCTGGAAAACCACCAGATCGGCGCGCTCGACGGCTTTCTGTTCTGCGTCAATGTCGATATTGAAATCGGGGTACAGGTCGTAAAGTGAACGGACTTCGACGTTGGGTAAATCTGATACTGCCGAGAGCAGTCCCTGGTTGGCCCGCGAATGGCGCGGATAAGGATGAGCGTAAATTATTAATATCATGCAGGTCTCTTGTCTTATTTCATTTACTTCAGCATACGCAATTTTCGGCTTTCTGGAAAAAAGCCCTGCGTATAAAAGACGAAAGGCGCAGCTTTCGCCACGCCTTTTGCCAATCAATTATGCCATTAGCCTTTGATTTTCGCGTGCATTTCCTGCACCGACGTCACCTGCTCTGTCGGGTCAGAAGACAGCGCCATCGCCGTGGCGAAACCGCCGTTCAGCGTGGTGTCGTAATGCACTTTATATTGCAGCGCACTACGGCGGATCAGCTTGGAGTCTTCAATCGCCTGACGGCCAGCCGTGGTGTTGACGATGTACACATACTCACCGTTTTTAATGCGGTCCTGAATGTGCGGACGACCTTCATGCACCTTGTTGACCAGGCGCGGGTTAATCCCGGCTTCGCCCAGCACAACGGCAGTCCCGTGCGTCGCATCCAGCTCGAAGCCGCGTTTCAGCAGTTTCGCGGCCAAATCCACGACGCGGCCTTTGTCGCCTTCACGCACTGACAACAGCGCGCGGCCGGCTTTCTTCATGCCGGAGTTGCTGCCCAGCTGCGCTTTCGCGAATGCTTCTGCGAAAGTGCGGCCAACGCCCATGACTTCACCGGTAGAACGCATTTCCGGCCCGAGAATCGGGTCAACGCCAGGGAATTTGTTGAACGGCAACACTACTTCTTTGACGGAGTAGTAAGGCGGAATGACTTCTTCCGTCACGCCTTGCTGCGCCAGCGTCTGGCCTGCCATGACGCGGGCGGCCACTTTCGCCAGTGCCACACCGGTCGCTTTAGACACGAACGGGACGGTACGTGCGGCGCGCGGGTTAACTTCAATCAGGTAGACTTCGTTGTTTTTCACCGCGAACTGGACGTTCATCAGGCCGCGAACGCTCAGCTCGAAGGCCAGTTTCTCGACCTGCTGACGCATCACATCCTGAATTTCCTGGCTCAGCGTGTAACAAGGCAAAGAACATGCGGAGTCACCGGAGTGAACGCCAGCCTGCTCAATGTGCTCCATGATGCCGCCAATCAGTACGCGCTCGCCGTCGCAGATTGCATCAACGTCCACTTCAACAGCGTCATCCAGGAAACGGTCGAGCAATACCGGCGCATCGTTGGACACGCTGACCGCATTCTGGAAGTAACGACGCAGGTCGATTTCGTCGTACACGATTTCCATTGCGCGGCCGCCCAGAACATACGACGGACGAACCACCAGCGGATAACCGATGCCTGCTGCTTTTTCGACAGCCTGTTCGATGGTCGCTACCGTGGCGTTAGCCGGTTGTTTCAGGCCCAGACGGTTAACCGCCTGCTGGAAACGTTCGCGGTCTTCGGCGCGGTCAATGGCGTCCGGGCTGGTACCGATAATCGGTACGCCAGCGGCTTCAAGCTCACGCGCCAGTTTCAGCGGAGTCTGGCCGCCGTACTGCACGATGACGCCTTTCGGCTGCTCGATGCGCACGATTTCCAGCACGTCTTCCAGCGTGACCGATTCGAAGTACAGACGGTCGGAAGTGTCGTAGTCGGTAGAAACCGTTTCAGGGTTACAGTTGACCATGATGGTTTCGTAACCGTCTTCACGCAGCGCCAGTGAGGCGTGTACGCAGCAATAGTCGAACTCAATGCCCTGACCGATACGGTTCGGACCGCCGCCCAGCACCATGATTTTTGGCTTGTCGTTAGTCGGGTTGGATTCGCACTCTTCTTCGTACGTGGAGTACATGTACGCCGTGTCAGTCGAGAATTCCGCCGCGCAGGTATCCACACGTTTGTAAACCGGGTGCAGATTGTATTTGTGGCGCAGTTTGCGCACTTCGCTTTCGGATACACCTACCAGTTTGGCCAGACGCAGGTCAGCAAAACCTTTGCGTTTGAGCATACGCAGGTAGTCATGGGTCAGGATGTTGAAACCACCTTCGGCGACTTCATTTTCCAGTTTCACCAGCTCTTCAATTTGCACCAGGAACCAGCGGTCGACGTTGGTCAGGTTGAAGATACCGTCAACGGACATCCCGGCGCGGAAGGCGTCAGCGATGTACCAGATACGCTCCGCGCCCGCTTCTTTCAGTTCGCGGCGGATTTTCGTCAGCGCTTCCGGGTCGTCCAGGCTCACTTTCGGGTCGAAGCCGCTTGCGCCTACTTCCAGACCGCGAAGGGCTTTTTGCAGTGATTCCTGCTGCGTGCGGCCAATCGCCATCACTTCGCCAACAGATTTCATCTGCGTGGTCAGACGGTCGTTTGCACCGGCAAATTTCTCGAAGTTAAACCGTGGGATTTTCGTCACAACGTAGTCGATGGAAGGTTCGAACGACGCAGGCGTTTTGCCGCCGGTGATGTCGTTCATCAGTTCATCGAGGGTGTAACCCACCGCCAGTTTCGCGGCGACTTTTGCAATCGGGAAGCCGGTCGCTTTCGACGCCAGTGCTGATGAACGGGAAACGCGCGGGTTCATTTCGATGACAATCAGACGACCATTTTTCGGGTTCACCGAGAACTGGACATTTGAACCACCGGTTTCTACGCCGATTTCACGCAGTACCGCCATCGAGGCGTTACGCATGATTTGGTATTCTTTGTCGGTCAGGGTCTGCGCAGGCGCAACGGTGATGGAGTCACCGGTGTGGATACCCATCGCATCGAAGTTTTCGATTGAGCAGACGATGATGCAGTTGTCGTTTTTATCACGCACCACTTCCATCTCGTACTCTTTCCAGCCAATCAGCGACTCATCAATCAGCAGCTCTTTGGTTGGGGAAAGATCCAAACCGCGTTCGCAAATCTCTTCAAACTCTTCACGGTTGTACGCGATACCGCCACCGGTGCCGCCCATGGTGAATGAAGGACGAATGATGCACGGGAAACCGACGTCAGCCGCGATCACCAGCGCTTCTTCCATGGTATGCGCAATGCCTGAACGTGCGGTATCAAGGCCGATTTTCTTCATCGCGATATCGAAACGGCGACGGTCTTCGGCTTTATCAATGGCGTCTGCGGTCGCGCCAATCATGGTCACGCCGAATTCTGCCAGCACGCCCTGACGTTCCAGTTCCAGTGCACAGTTCAGTGCAGTCTGACCACCCATGGTAGGCAGCACAGCGTCCGGACGTTCTTTCTCAATAATCTTGCGCACAACTTCCCAGTGAATCGGCTCGATGTACGTCGCATCGGCCATTTCCGGGTCAGTCATAATCGTTGCCGGGTTGGAGTTCACCAGAATGACGCGGTAACCCTCTTCACGCAGCGCTTTACACGCCTGTGCGCCGGAGTAGTCAAACTCACACGCCTGGCCGATGACAATCGGGCCTGCGCCCAGAATCAGGATGCTTTTTATGTCTGTACGTTTTGGCATTTTTTATTCGCTCCTGATTTATTTGCTTATAAGAGTGGCGTTGTTGTTATGAGAAGCGCGGTAAGCGTTAATCAGTTCGATGAAATGGTCGAACAATGGCGCCGCATCGTGCGGGCCCGGGCTGGCTTCAGGGTGTCCCTGGAAGCTGAACGCCGCTTTATCGGTGCGGTGAATGCCCTGAACGGTGTGGTCAAACAGCGATTTGTGCGTCACGCGCAGGTTCGCTGGCAGATTATTTTCATCTACCGCAAAGCCGTGGTTCTGCGCCGTAATCATCACGACGTTGTTATCGATATCTTTAACCGGGTGGTTACCGCCGTGGTGGCCGAGTTTCATCTTCAGCGTTTTCGCGCCGCTGGCCAGCGCCAGCAACTGATGGCCGAGGCAGATGCCGAACACCGGAATATCGGTTTCGAGGAAAGTTTTAATCGCGGCGATGGCGTAATCGCAAGGCTCCGGGTCACCCGGGCCGTTGGACAGGAATATGCCGTCCGGATTGAGTTTCAGCACGTCGGCCGCCGGAGTTTGCGCCGGAACCACCGTCAGGCGGCAACCGCGATCCACCAGCATGCGCAGGATGTTGCGTTTCGCGCCGTAGTCATAGGCCACAACGTGGAACGGTAATTCTTCATTTTTCTTAGCTTCAGGCAACTCACCTTCGAGCGTCCAGCTGCCTTGCTGCCAGCTGTAGGATTCCGCTGTGGTGACTTCTTTTGCCAGATCCATCCCTTTCAGCCCCGGGAATGCTTTGGCTTTTTGCAGCGCCAGCTGAGCATCCGGTGAATCGCCCGCGATGATGCAGCCATTTTGCGCACCTTTTTCACGAAGCAGGCGGGTCAGTTTACGGGTATCAATATCGGCGATGGCCACGATGTTATGGCGCTTAAGGTAATCAGAGAGGTTTTCTTCACTGCGGTAGTTGCTGGCAATCAGAGGTAAATCGCGAATGACCAGACCTTGAGCGTGTACTGCGGAGGATTCTTCATCAGCGGCATTGGTGCCGACATTACCGATATGGGGATAAGTGAGAGTGACAATTTGGCGGGAATAGGAAGGATCAGTGAGGATTTCTTGATAACCGGTCATCGACGTATTGAAGACCACTTCCCCCACTGCCGACCCTTCTGCCCCGATGGCCCGACCGTGGAATTGGGTTCCGTCTTCCAGAACCAATAGCGCTGACTTTATCAAAGCATCCTCCAAGAATAATAAATCACAATATTTGCATATTAATTCAGATAACGAGATCTAAATCAATGCAAAAATCGCTCCCAAAGCCAATTTTTGGCAAACGGCGGCATTTTAGAGAGGGCGATGGGGTTTGTCTACTAAAAGCACCAATATTTCTTTGTTTTTCGCACAACTCAGCGAAAAGCTCCTGCTACCGCCATAAAAACCTAGCTCAAGTCAGTATAGTAACCGTTTGCGGAAGGGGATGTCTGAAAAAGGGTGATGTAAACGAGATTATTACAAAACGGAGGAGTCGCGCTGTTTAAAATGCATACAGAAGGAGGTATGTTAAGCAGGAATATTTATAGAAATGGCAATCAGGAAGAAAATCACAGTCAAAATTTATCTTTTATAATAAAAAAGAGAAGGGCAATCAAGGAACTGCCCTTTTATCAAAACATTATGACCAAAACAACCACATCACATCTAAATCAAATTCTATAAATCATCCAATCCAAGCACATCCCGCATGTCGTAAAGGCCATTTTTATGCGAGGAAAGCCACTTTCCTGCACGAACTGCGCCATTTGCGAATGTCATGCGGCTGGAAGCCTTGTGCGTAATCTCTACGCGCTCACCGATATCTGCAAACATCGCGGTGTGTTCACCGACAATATCCCCGGCGCGGATGGTCGCAAAACCAATGCTTTTCGGATCACGTTCGCCGGTATGTCCTTCGCGGGCATACACTGCGCAGTCTTTCAGATCACGGCCCAGCGCATCAGCAATCGCCTCTCCCATCGCCAGCGCGGTGCCGGAAGGTGCATCCACTTTGTGGCGGTGATGCGCTTCCACAATTTCGATATCCGTATAATCGCCCATCACCTTCGCGGCTTTTTCCAGTAACTTGAGCACGACGTTGACGCCCACGCTAAAGTTAGCGGCAAAAACCACAGGAATGCTCTCTGAAGCCTGTTTAATTGCGGCCTTACCGGCGTCATCGAAGCCCGTAGTGCCAATAATCATACCTTTATGGTGTTTCTGGCAAAAAGCCAGGTGCGCCAGCGTGCCTTCCGGGCGGGTGAAGTCGATCAGAATATCGAAGTCATTCGCCACCGCATCGAGGTCATCGTTCACCCGGATACCGGATGTACCGGTTCCCGCCAGTTCGCCCGCATCGGCTCCGACCAGGGAAGAACCCGGACGTTCCAGCGCCGCGCCCAATACCACGCCATCAGTATCAGAGACGGCCTGAATCAGCTGCCGGCCCATACGACCGCCTGCGCCAACGATAGCCATGCGAATATCAGCGTTACTCATAATTACTACTCTCTTCTTATAGTCGTTCTGCCGTGAAACAGAATCAGGTTATCGACCCTGCGATCCAGGAGCCAGAGAAATTGCCTCATAATTAGAAAATTATGATATAGGTCCGTTAACATCAGTAAAAGCCATCTGTTTTCAGGTTACGCAATCTAAGATTTTGTGTTAAACGGTTCGTAAAAGCGGAACTGATTGAGAAAATACACCTTAAAATCCTTCATCCGGGCACTTCGCATAATCATTCACTTTAGTGCATAAACGTATGACATCAGTTCTGCACCTAATGCCGCCCCTGTCCGGCTTTCCTGAGAACTCAATGAACTCCCCCTCTTTATTACAGCATTCCTGCGCCGCAGGAATAGTTCAAGTTAGCAATAATCACCACTGTATCTCCCCGCCACGTAAGACAAATAAAAGAACAAACACGCTATTTCTTAGATCTGAAACATTAAATTTTTATTATATGTGATGAAATAATATTGATAAAATCAATGATTGTGATAATAAATAGCCACCTAATTTTAACCTCCTAAATTTGATTTTAGGATGGATAAAATAAGTAGCCTGGATCCATGAGGCGCGTCTTCACCCTGACCAGACAGTTACCGGTAAGGGGAAATAATAAAAAACATCGCCAGTTCACATACCGGTTCTTCCGGGTAAGTATATTGGCGCAGGGACTTAACATGAAATTCAAACTAAACAAAGTCACGCAAGTGGCGACCGCTGGCCTGTTGTTCGGTCTGGCTTCCTTTGCTTCACACGCAGAAATCACCCTGATTAAACAAGACCCACAGCCTAACGATCCGCTGAGCCGTCTGCAATTCCAGGTTGGTGGGAGTATTCGTCCGCAGTTCCAGTTCCAGAACGGCGTTAAAAACTACAAAACCAACGGTTTTGACGGCGGTACTCGCTTCCGTTTCTCCACTGACTACTATCTGTTTGATGACATCAGCTGGATTAACTATTACGAGCTGGGTGTGAATATTCCTGCGCTGACTGGCTGGGATAACCACTATGCTGCCGGCGCACATAACACCACCCGCCGTATGCTGTACACCGGTCTGAAAAGCAAAACCTACGGTCAGCTGACTTTCGGCCAGCAAAACAGCGTTTATTATGATGTTGTGGGTGCGAAAACCGATATCTGGGACTACGACATGCTCGCTCAGGCACCAGGCAACGGTGTTAACGGCGACTACGACGGTTCTTACCGTTCACGTAAGATGCTGAAATACAAAAATACCTTCGGCGATGCTGATGTGTATGCTTCTTACCTGTTCTCAGATAACGATCTGCTGACCGGTAAAAACAGCCTGCGTTACAAACGTAACGGCGGCGGCTCTGTGGGTGTGGATTACCACATCACCAAAGAACTGACATGGGGTACTGCGTACAACTACACCGACGCAGAAATGAAAAACCCTAATAACAACACCTCCAAAGACTACAATCAGAGCATCGTTGGTACCGCTCTGAGCTGGAAACCAGGCAACTGGACAGCGTCCTTCGGTGGCGGTTATTACCATGACTTCCTGACCACGGGCCTGAAAACTGAAGATCACTTCTTCGCAGGTGATGCGTACGGTCTGGAATACTTCCTGGGTTACGCTTTCCCAATCAATCAGTTCGCTGTGAAAACCATTCAGCCATACTTCATGGGTGACCGTCTGACCTATGTGACTGGCCGTAACTATCAGCGCATCGATAACGGTCTGGGTGTGTCCTTCCAGCTCGATTACGGCTTCCGTGTTGATTACGAACATGTGTTCACGTCTTCTACCGATAACCTCGGCGACATGAACCTGATCCGTCTGAGATACGACTTCTAAGCCTTAACGATTGAACTTCAGGGGCCAGCTTTACGTCTTATTGACGGGCTGGCCCTTTCTTTTTACACCATTCTTAATCCCTGCGGGCAAAGCCAGACTAGACTGAATACAGACAGTTTTTCGCTATATCCACTTTGCAGCCAGCAGGAGAGCTTTGCGATGTCAGCATTTTTCCGGTCCGACATAACAGCCATTGGCGACTATCGAGCCGAATTGGGTGAAACTCCCGTCTGGTGCCAGCGCACCCAGTCATTATTGTGGGTCGATATCCTGGCTCAGCGCGTATTACGATACTGGCCAGCCTCCGGCCAGACTGAAATTCACGAACTCCCTTCCCTGACCAGCGGCGTATTGTTAACGCAAAAGCGTAACGTCTTTTTGCTGGTTTCTCAGGACGGTGTTCATCTTTACGATTACGAAGCTCAAACCCGGCAAAAACTCTGCGATTATCCCGGTGCGGAAGGAACGCGCCCCAACGAAGCCGCTGTCGCACCTGATGGCTCACTTTGGTTTGGCACGATGGATATTGAAGAAGAAAAAATGACCGGCGCGTGGTTCCGCTTTGAGGCCGGGGCTGAAAAGCCTGAAATCATGCTCGATAACGTGGGGACAACCAATACGCTGGTCTGGTATGAAGGCAAAGTTTGGTTTGCAGACAGCCGGAAAAACCGCTTTTATTCCGCTAACGCCCGCCGCATTAATCCTCTGAAAATTTCCTGTTTCTCCTCCGGCGACAAAATCCCCGACGGTTCGGCGCTGACGCAAAACGGCTGGCTCATCACCGCCTGCTGGGGCTCAAAATGCCTGCTGCGCCAGCAGATCAATCAGGGCGAACTGCTGACGCTGGACACCCTGCCGGTGCCCGTCACGCAGCCAAGTTGCTGCACTTTTGGTGGCCCGGATATGACCGAGATATTTATTACCTCGGCGCGTAAAAACCTTGATGCCCCGCACGCGCTGGAGGGAGCGTTGCTTCACGCTAAAACGGCGACGGTCGGCGCTCCGCAGAATCTTTTCAGACTCGAAAACCCGTAACGGGTGTCAAAAAAGACGTAAAAAAACCGGCCACGTGAGCCGGTTTTTTAATTTTATGCGTTTCGTCAGTCGATCTGACGCACATCAACGCGCAGCTCTTTCGGCACTTCGAAGACAATATTCTCTTCGCGCCCTTCGATATTAATCACATCGAGGCCGCCAAATGCTTTCAGCTTGCTGATCACGTCCTGCACCAAAATATCCGGTGCCGATGCGCCAGCTGTCACGCCAATGCTTTTCGCATTTTTGAGCCAGCTTTCCTGAATATCTGCCGCAGAGTCGATCAGATAGGAAGGCACACCGACGCGCTGTGCCAGTTCCGCCAGACGGTTGGAGTTGGAAGAGTTCTTCGACCCGACCACCAGCACGACATCCGCGCCATCCGCCAGCGTACGTACGGCTTCCTGACGGTTGGTTGTCGCATAGCAAATATCGTCTTTACGCGGCCCGATAATCTTCGGGAAACGCTCGCGCAGCGCATCAATCACCGCAGACGTATCATCAACAGAAAGCGTGGTTTGTGTCATAAAGCACAGGTTATTTTCGTCTTTCACCTGCAATTTATAGACATCCTCCGGCGCCTCAACCAGATACATTCCCCCGTTCGGGTTGCTGTACTGGCCCATTGTGCCTTCCACTTCCGGGTGACCGGCATGACCAATCAGAATCGCTTCCGTGCCCTTACGGCTGGCACGCGCAACTTCCATATGGACTTTAGTCACGAGCGGACAAGTGGCGTCAAACAACATGGTCAGATCACGCGCTTTCGCTTCAGCACGGACAGCCTGAGACACACCGTGAGCGGAGAAAATCAGAATGGAGCCATCAGGCACTTCACTGATTTGCTCGATAAAAATCGCCCCGCGCTGACGCAGGCTGTCAACCACATAGCGGTTATGTACGACTTCATGACGAACGTAAATCGGCGCGCCGTAAATTTCCAGCGCGCGTTCTACGATGCTGATTGCACGGTCAACGCCCGCGCAAAATCCTCGCGGATTAGCCAGCAATATCTGCATGCTTCTCCTCCAGTTGCGGATCGATTTCCAGCACTTCGATATCAAAATCGATATGCTGTCCCGCCAGCGGATGGTTGAAATCTACAGTGATAGAATCTTCCGTCACCTCACGCACCACGCCCGGCATTTCGCTGCCGTCACGCCCGGAAAACAGCATAATCGTGCCGACATCCGGCACGCCTGTTTCCTGGAAGTCACGACGCGAAAAGAACTGAACCAGATCGGGGCTTTTGCCGCCAAACGCCGATTCAGGTGCGAGGGTAAAGGCGCGCTTGTCGCCCACCGTCAGGCCTAACAGCTGATTCTCCAGCGCGTCAGACAAGCTGCCATCGCCAAGGCGAAACAGCGCGGGTTTACCATTCGCGCGGGTTGATTCTGCCGTCGAACCGTCTTCCAGTTTCAACGTAAAATGCACCAGCACGGCGCTGTCATGTTTCACCTGTTGAGACATCATACTTATCCTTTGCTCTTTTCCGCTTCTTTAGGTTTTGCCAGAAAACCCTCCAGCACGACCAGCGCTGCACCGACGCAAATAAAGCTGTCAGCCAGATTGAACGTCGCGAAATGCCAGTTGCCGACATAGAAGTCGATAAAGTCGACCACGAAACCGTGATACAGGCGGTCGAACAAATTACCTAACGCCCCGCCGATAATCATCGCAAACGCGATGTTATTGAGTTTTTGCTTCGCGGTACCACGGTACATCAGTACCACCAGCGCCACGACGATTGCCAGTGCAATCACAGCAAAGAACCAGCGCTGCCAGCCGCCTTTATCCGCCAGGAAGCTAAACGCTGCCCCGTGGTTTTGCGCATAGAACAGGTTCAAATACGGGATCAGCGGCATGGATTCGCCAAGCTGGAAGTTCCCCATGATGAGGAACTTACTGCCCAGATCCACGATGATGACCACGACCGCCAGCCAGAGCCAGCGGAGTCCGGTGGAACAGATCGATTTACTCATTATGCAAACTTACGCTCTTCGCCGTCGCCGGCAATGTTGGTCACACAGCGGCCACAGAGTTCGCTGTGTTCCGCGTTCTGGCCGACGTCAGTGGTGTAATGCCAGCAGCGCGGGCACTTGTCGCCTTCTGCTTTTGCCAGACCAATTTTCAGGCCTTTGAGCAATTCACTTGGCTGAGCGGATTCGTCAGCTTCTGACAGCGCAGCCACTTTAGCGCCGGAGGTCAGCAGCACGAAGCGCAGTTCATTGCCCAGTGAGCGCAGATCGGCCGCCAGAGCGTCATCGGCATACAGCGTGACCGCCGCTTCCAGAGAACCGCCCAGACGTTTATCGGCACGCGCCTGTTCAATCACCTTGTTCACTTCGCCACGAACTTTCAGCAGCTCATCCCAGAACGCATCGTTCATGGATTCGTTACCGGTCAGGCCAAACAGACCGTCAAACCATTCTTCGGTGAAGACGAATTTCTCACGCTGGCCCGGCAATTCAGCCCAGATTTCATCCGCTGTGAAGGACATGATCGGCGCCATCCAACGAACCAGTGCTTCGCTGATGTAATACAGCGCGGTCTGGCAGCTGCGACGTGCAACGCTGTCGCTTTTTGCGGTGTACTGGCGATCTTTGATGATATCCAGATAGAAAGAACCCATCTCGATGGAACAGAACTGCATCAGACGCTGAACCACACCGTGGAAATCATAGGCTTCATACGCGGCAATGATCTCTTCTTGTGCAGCTTTCGCGCGGCCAACGGCCCAGCGATCCAGAACGACCATGTCTTCCGGAGCCACGCTGTGCAGCGCCGGATCGAAACCGTTAAGGTTCGCCAGCAGGAAGCGCGCGGTGTTACGGATACGGCGGTAAGAATCCGCGGCACGTTTAAGAATTTCGTCGGACACGGCGATTTCACCGGTGTAATCCGTTGACGCGACCCACAGACGCAGGATGTCGCCACCCAGCTTGTTCATCACGTCCTGAGGCGCGATGGTGTTACCGATGGATTTGGACATTTTGCGGCCCTGACCATCCACTGTGAAACCGTGCGTCAGAACTTGTTTGTAAGGCGCTTTGCCTTTCATGGCTGTCGAAATCATCAGTGAAGACATGAACCAGCCGCGATGCTGGTCGGAGCCTTCCAGATACAAATCCGGGGAATGGCCGTTGAACTCAGGGCGCACATCCACAACAGAAGAATGCGTAGAACCGGAGTCGAACCACACATCCAGCGTATCCGGCACTTTGACGTAATCGGCGGCGTCCGCACCCAAAATATCTTCCGGGTTCAGATCCCACCACGCCTGAATGCCGTCAACTTCAACGCGTTTTGCGACTTCTTCCATCAGCTCAAGGCTGCGCGGATGCAGTTGCTCAGTGTCTTTGTGGACAAACAGAGACATCGGTACGCCCCAGGTACGCTGACGGGAGATACACCAGTCAGGACGGTTAGCGACCATGTTTTCAATACGCGCCTGACCCCAGTCAGGGATCCACTGAACGCCTTTGATCTCTTCCAGTGACTGCTTACGCAGGCCTTTCTGATCCATGCTGATGAACCATTGCGGCGTGGCGCGGAAGATGATTGGCGTTTTGTGACGCCAGCAACAAGGGTAGCTGTGCGTGATTTTCTCAACGTGCAGCAATGCGCCTTTTTCACGCAGCAGTTCGACGATCAAATCATTGGCTTTAAAGACAAACTTGCCGTCCAGCGTCGGGTAAGTGCCCGGCAGATAACAACCGTTCGGGCCAACCGGGTTAGCCACTTCCAGACCGTATTTCTGGCCGATAACAAAGTCATCAGGACCGTGGCCCGGTGCGGTATGTACAGCACCCGTACCGGCGTCGAGCGTAACGTGATCGCCCAAAATAGCCGGAACATCGAAGCCCAGGAACGGGTGTTTGAAGCGCAGTAATTCAAGATCTGCACCTTTGCATTCGCCCAGCACAGTCCATTCTGCGATACCGGCGCGTTTCATGACGCTTTCAACCAGATCGGTTGCCAGAATCAGACACTGGCCTTCCACCTGAACCAGCTGATAAGAGAATTCAGGATTCAGGGAAATTGCGCGGTTTGCAGGCATGGTCCACGGCGTGGTGGTCCAGATGACCAGAGAGATCGGGCCATTAAAGGAAGCCGCACCGAATTTCGCTGCCACAGCCGCTGCGTCAGTGGCGTTAAACGTCACATCGATAGACGGGGACGTTTTGTCGTAATACTCAACTTCCGCTTCAGCCAGTGAAGAGCCGCAATCGGTACACCAGTGAACAGGTTTCGCACCTTTATGCAGGTGACCGTTACCGATGATTTTGCCCAGCGCACGGATGATGTTGGCTTCAGTTTTGAAGTCCATGGTCAGGTACGGGTGATCCCAGTCGCCCAACACGCCCAGACGGATGAAGTCTTTCTTCTGGCCTTCAACCTGCTCTGCGGCATATTTACGGCACGCTTCACGGAACTCAGCCGCCGTCACTTTCTCACCCGGCTTGCCGATCAGTTGCTCAACTTTCAGCTCAATCGGCAGACCATGACAATCCCAGCCCGGAACATACGGCGCATCGAAGCCCGCAAGCCCTTTGGACTTGATAATCATGTCTTTAAGAATTTTGTTTACTGAGTGACCAATATGAATGCTGCCGTTCGCATACGGAGGGCCGTCATGCAAAATAAAGGTTTTTTTGCCTTTCTTGGCAGCACGAATAATCCCGTACAGATCCTGGTCATACCAATTTTTCAGCATGTCAGGTTCACGCTTGGCCAGATCGCCACGCATCGGGAACCCTGTTTCCGGCAAATTCAGGGTGTTCTTGTAGTCACTCATAGATTCTCGGTTCCGTTTTTCGGCTGGATTCCAGGCTTTGTTACACGCCTGTCAGTACATGTTTAGCGTGGTGTCTTTAACCCAAAGAATTCCCGGGCCGTCACCTCATCGTTCGCAATTTGTTGCTTCAAAGCATCAAGCGAGGAAAAACGCTGTTCGTTGCGCAATTTCGCGCGAAGCACCACGTCAATGTGGCGCCCGTATAGATCTAATGTGGTGTCGAGAAGGTGCACTTCCAACTGCTTGCGCACACCGCCGACCGTCGGGCGTATACCAATATTGGCCACGCCCGGCAAAGGCTCAGGCCCGAGGCCTAAAACGTCCACGGCATAAACACCGCGCACGGGTGAAACCACGCGTTTGAGCGGCACGTTGGCCGTTGGGAAACCGATGGTACGCCCCAGTTTATCGCCGTGAACAACGCGGCCGGAAATACTGAACGGATGGCCCAGTAAATTTTCGGCCAGCGCCAGATCGTCATCGCGCAGCGCATCGCGAATTGCGGTGCTGCTGATACGATTGCCGCCTTCGCGGAAGGTTTGTGTGCTGATCACTTCAAAGCCATATTCTTCACCGGCTTTCTGTAACAGCTCAAAATCTCCCAGACGGCGCGCGCCAAAGCGGAAATCATCCCCGACAGTCAGGAATCTGACGCCCAGTTTCTCCACCAGCAATTTAGAGATAAATTCCTGTGCAATATGCGCTGCGAACCGGGGTTCGAAGCGTACGCATAACAGATAATCAACTCCGCACTCGGCCAGATACTTGGCTTTGTCACGCAAACTGGTCAGGCGCGCAGGTGCTTTATCACCGGCGAACAGTTCCAGCGGCTGTGGCTCAAAAATCATTACCATCACCGGCAGCCCCAGACGTTGACCTTCCAGCTTTAGCTGTTTAATCAGGGCCTGATGACCACGGTGTACACCATCAAAATTGCCAATAGTCAGCACACATCCATGATGACGTGCTCGAATATTGTGTATTCCGCGAATTAGCTCCATAGCTGGCTCAAATCCAATGCTGACTCATAAAGATGGAAATCGGCGGATTATACCTTGTACAGCCTCCAAGGTTAACCAGCGATTCACAGGATCACACCATTCTCCCTTGCATACGGCAGATATTGCGGTTCAAATGGACGAGTGGCGATGAAAATCTTTCGTTGCACACAGGGAATGCGTGACTTTTCGCATAAACAAGGCGTTAATGGCCGCAGTGGGCAGTTTGTACACTCTCCTGTCGATTTTTCTCGCGAAAGACTGTATTCCGATGCCGGAAGCTGTTAAAATCCTGCGCCATCACAACGTAACAAGCGACGATTAAAGTTTACGCTTAAAAGCGCCGCTTATTTGCACAAATCCGTTGACAAAAGAAGACCGAAAAGGCATATTCCTCGGCCTTTGAATTGTTCATCAATAGAAAAATATTTGGGAGTTGGCCTTGGCTAATATCAAATCAGCTAAGAAACGCGCCGTACAGTCAGAAAAACGCCGTAAGCACAACGCGAGCCGTCGTTCAATGATGCGTACCTTTATCAAAAAGGTACACGCGGCTATCGCAGCAGGCGACAAAACTGCTGCACAAAATGCATTTAACGAAATGCAACCAATTGTGGACCGTCAGTCTTGCAAAGGCCTGATCCACAAAAACAAAGCAGCGCGTCATAAGTCAAACCTGACTGCGCAAATCAACGCAATGCAATAATCGCATTACGCTGAAATGCTTTGATAAAAAAACCGGCCTTGGCCGGTTTTTTTATATCTGAAATTTGAGTCGTTTCAGGTTTCAGGTAAATAGCGCCGAAAAGTCAGTGTGACAAATCCGCTGTACCGAAGGATGCTGAATCATCCTTTCCGCAAAAATCACGTAGTACTCTTCCATGATCCCTTCTACCCGCCCGACCTCTTCAATTTTCTCGTCCTGAAACTCCGTCGAGGAGTAGATAGCCGGTGCGACAAAAATGGCATCGTTGTTCATTCCGAATGCTTTCATCAGTGCCGCGTCATCGAATTCCCCGAGGATATTGACGTTCAGCCCCTGCGTCGTAAACCAGTTCAGCAATTTACGTCCTAACATCGAACGGCGACCGGGAATAAGCAGCGGGCGTTGCTCAAGGCAGGCCGGAAAATCCGCGCCATCCAGCGGTTTGCAACAAAAGAAGCTGATCGGGCTTTCACCCAGCTTGACTGAAAATAGCCCTTCCTGCTGGGTAGAATCCACCGGGCAATCGGACAAAATCATATCCAGCTTATGCAAACTTAGCTGTTCGAGCAGCATTTCGTGCGTCGATTCAAAACAGCGTAAATGAATTTGGGCATTTTCAGGTACGGCGGCTTCCAGCACACGGCTGACCAGACGTTTAGACAACGCATCCGCAACGCCCACATCAAACAGCAGGCTCGACTCTTTGCGGTAATTCACGATATCCAGCATTTCCTGGCTCAGGGTGAACATTTTATCCGCATAGCGATAGACCAGCTGACCCAGCTCTGAAGGTATCAGCCCGCGCCCTTGCCGCTTAAAAAGTTTTCCGCCAAGCCTTTCTTCCAATGATTTGATCTGGCCGGTGATTGTCTGCGGGGTCAGATACAACGCCTCGGCGGCTCCCACAACAGAACCTGATTTACACACGTGCCAAAAATAATACAAATGGTTGTAATTAATATGAGGCATGTTTTCATCCTTTTCTGAAGCACGAGATTGCTATCAGGTTGCGCGACTCAGCGCGCAACCTGCCGGTCAATGTTTAACAACTTTCTTTGGTAAAGCACGGCTCAACAGCACATATCCCAACAGAGCCGAAGCCACTGACCCCATCAGGATGCCCATTTTCGCGTAAGTCAGCAGTGCCGGATCCCTCAGGGCGAAGGCCAGTGAACCAATGAAAATCGACATGGTGAAGCCAATGCCGCAAAGCACGGAAACGGCTGAAATCTGGCCGAATGAAATCCCTGACGGTAAACGGGTGATGCCCAATTTGAGCGCCACACTGCTGAACAACATGATGCCGAGCGGTTTACCCAGCAGCAGGCCCGCCGCAATCCCCATCGGCAGCAGGGAAAATGCCCCGGAAGCCGTCACGCCCTGCAAAGAAATCCCCGCATTCGCAAAAGCAAAAATTGGCAAAATAAACCAGGCCACGTACGGATGAATACCGTGCTCCAGGCGGCGTGCCGGCGAAGCCTTATTTTCTTTGGTATTCAGCGGGATCAGGAAGCCAAGGATCACGCCCGCTAATGTCGCATGAATACCTGATTTCAGAACGCATACCCAGAAAATTGCGCCAATCAGCAGGTATGGCGTCAGTTTAGTGACCCCGCGCCAGTTAAGGCAGGCCAGCGCGGCGATGCAAACTGCCGACAACCCCAGCGCCATCATCGAAATATCATGGCTGTAGAACAGCGCGATAATCACGATGGCACCCAGATCATCAATGATGGCCAGTGCCAGCAGGAAAACTTTCAGCCCGGTCGGTACACGTGATCCCAACAGCGCCATAACACCCAGTGCAAAAGCGATATCCGTTGCAGCCGGGATTGCCCAGCCCTGACGCGCAATTTCGTCATTGCCGTTGAACAGCAAATAAATCAGCGCCGGAACGATCATACCGCCCAGCGCGGCGATAGCCGGGAACAGCGCCTGCTCGCGATTGGCCAGTGCGCCTTCACACATCTCCCGCTTAACTTCCAGACCAATCATCAGGAAAAACACCGCCATCAGACCGTCGTTAATCCACAGCAAAAGCGGTTTGTCGATCAGCAACTCAGAAAAGCGCAGCGTGACCGGAATATCTAAAAACGCCTGATAAGCGCCCTGCAACGGGCTGTTTGCCATAACCAGTGCCACGACGGCGGCAATGATGAGCACAATTCCGCCCGCAGCTTCCATACGCAAAAAACGACGAATTAAATTCGACATTCTGACTCTCCTGTTAATTAAGCGTGGCTGAAAACGGGACGCCACAATCGGATGCGCGAATTGTACGCAGTGATTCACTTCGTAAAAACTCGTTTATTTCTGGAGTATACCTCGGTTTTTACGAATTATTTATTCGACGCTTTCACCGTTTTTTTAAAAAAATCCCATAAAAAAATCCCCGGCGCGAATTGCTGCCGGGGATTTGTCTGGAGTATACCGTTCCTTTTTGCAGGAACCGGTTAACGTGTCAGATCATCGAAAAACTTTTTCACGCCGTCCAGAAAGCTTTTAGAGCGCGGGCTATTTTTTTCGCCCGATACGCCACCAAAGCTTTCTTCCAGATCACGCAGCAATTGTTTTTGCTTTTCGCTCAGGCTGACCGGTGTTTCGACTACAACACGGCACATTAAGTCGCCCTGTGCGCCGCCACGTACGGATTTCACACCGCGTCCGCGCATACGGAACATCTTACCGGTTTGCGTTTCGGCTGGGATCTTCAGGCTCACGCGACCATCAAGCGTAGGAACCTCAATTTCGCCACCCAGTGCAGCCATCGCAAAGTTGATTGGCACTTCGCAGTACAGGTTGTTGCCTTCGCGCTCGAAGATTTTGTGCGCTTTGACCTGAACCTGAACGTACAGATCGCCTGACGGTGCGCCATGCTCGCCCGCTTCGCCTTCACCTTCCAGACGAATACGGTCGCCGGTGTCAACACCCGCAGGAATTTTCACGGACAGCGTTTTCGAACGTTCTACGCGGCCATGACCGTGACATTTGTTGCACGGATCTTTGATCACTTTACCGCGGCCCTGACAGGTCGGACACGCCTGTTGCACAGTAAAGAAGCCCTGACGCATCTGCACCTGGCCCGCACCGTGACAGGTTGGACAGGTCGTTGGTGAGCTACCCGCTTTCGCGCCGCTGCCGTGGCAAACGTCACATTCATCCAGTGTCGGGATGCGGATTTCTTTGGTGACACCACGAACGGCCTCTTCCAGAGTCAGATCCATGTTGTAACGCAGATCTGAACCCCGGCTGGCACGCTGACGGCGACCGCCGCCAAAGATGTCGCCAAAGACGTCACCAAAGATGTCGCTGAAATCTGCACCGCCGCCGCCGTAACCACCGCCACCGCCCATGCCGCCCTGTTCAAAGGCTGCATGACCGTACTGGTCATAGGCCGCGCGCTTTTGCGCATCGGTCAGAATTTCGTAAGCTTCTTTAATTTCTTTAAATTTGCTTTCAGACTCTTTATCGCCCTGATTACGGTCAGGGTGATGCTTCATTGCCAGGCGCTTGTAGGCCTTTTTGATTTCGCGCTCATCGGCCGTTTTGGAAACGCCCAACAGCTCGTAATAATCTTGCTTCGCCATGCTTTTTCCTGCCCTCAACATGCGTGCACGGGCGTAGAGTTTCCTCGACGCCCGTGCTGGTTTTCAGTAATGAACTCTTACTGTGCCCGCTAAAGGGCGATTATTTCTTGTCTTTAACTTCTTCGAATTCAGCATCAACAACGTCGTCATCTTTCTTCGCGCTGTCATCGCTGCCTTCGGTCTGGCCTTGCTGCTGAGCCATTTCCATCAGTTTGCCGGAAACCTGAACCAGCGCCTGGATTTTCGCTTCGATATCAGCCTTGTCTTCACCTTTAGCAGAAACTTCCAGTGCTTTCAGGGCTTCTTCAACCGCAGTTTTGTCTTCAGCTGGCAGTTTGTCGCCGGCTTCTTCCAGTTGCTTACGGGTTCCGTGGATCAGGTGGTCCGCCTGGTTGCGGGTCTGAACCAGTTCTTCAAACTTACGGTCAGCTTCAGCATTCGCTTCAGCATCGTTGACCATTTGCTGGATCTCTTCTTCCGTCAGACCAGAAGATGCCTTGATGGTGATCTTCTGCTCACGGCCGGTATTTTTGTCTTTCGCAGACACATGCAGGATACCGTCGGCGTCAAGGTCGAAGGTCACTTCGATCTGTGCCTGACCGCGTGGCGCTGCCTGAATACCGTCCAGGTTGAACTGACCCAGAGATTTGTTATCACTTGAACGTTTACGCTCACCCTGCAACACATGGATGGTTACTGCAGACTGGTTGTCTTCCGCAGTAGAGAACACCTGGCTGTGTTTCGTCGGGATAGTGGTGTTTTTGGTGATGAGCGGAGTCATCACGCTGCCCATGGTTTCGATACCCAGAGACAACGGAGTCACGTCCAGCAACAGAACGTCTTTAACATCACCTGCCAACACACCACCCTGAACTGCTGCACCGATTGCCACAGCTTCGTCCGGGTTCACGTCTTTACGTGGTTCTTTACCAAAGAATTCAGCCACTTTCTTCTGAACCATTGGCATACGCGTCTGACCACCGACCAGGATCACGTCCTGAACGTCAGAGACAGACAGACCTGCGTCTTTCAGAGCCACTTTCAGTGGTTCAATACAACGGTTAACCAGGTCTTCCACCAAAGATTCCAGTTTTGCACGGGTCACCTTGATGTTCATGTGTTTTGGACCGGTTGCATCCGCAGTGATATACGGCAGGTTAACGTCGGTCTGCTGAGCAGAAGACAATTCAATCTTCGCTTTTTCAGCCGCTTCTTTCAGACGTTGCATTGCCAGCGGATCATTACGCAGATCCATACCTTGTTCTTTCTTAAACTCTTCAACCAGATAGTTGATAAGACGGCTGTCGAAGTCTTCACCACCGAGGTGAGTATCACCGTTGGTTGCCAGAACTTCGAAGGTTTTTTCACCGTCAACTTCGTCGATTTCGATAATAGAGATATCGAAAGTACCACCACCGAGGTCGTATACCGCGATAGTGCGGTTACCGATTTCGCGATCCAGGCCGTAAGCCAGTGCCGCAGCGGTGGGTTCGTTGATGATACGTTTGACTTCCAGACCTGCGATACGGCCGGCGTCTTTCGTTGCCTGACGCTGTGCATCGTTGAAGTATGCAGGTACGGTGATAACAGCTTCAGTTACTGGTTCGCCCAGATAATCTTCAGCAGTTTTCTTCATTTTCTTCAACACTTCAGCAGAGATCTGCGGAGGTGCAATTTTCTGACCTTTAATGTCGATCCAGGCGTCGCCGTTGTCGGAGCCTACGATCTGGTAAGGCATAATGCCTTTATCGCGTTGTACTTCTTCATCCTGGAAGCGACGGCCAATCAGGCGTTTGATCGCAAACAAGGTGTTCTGCGGGTTGGTCACTGCCTGACGTTTAGCCGGAGAACCTACCAGAGTCTCGCCATCTGCCGCATAAGCGATGATGGAAGGAGTGGTGCGGTCGCCTTCAGCATTCTCCAGTACACGAGCAGTCGTGCCATCCATGATAGCTACACAAGAGTTGGTGGTGCCCAGGTCGATCCCAATAATTTTACCCATCTAACACGTCTCCACTTAAATTCATATTCGTTCAGGTTGCTACTGTATATGAGGACGATCTTTTCGATTTCAACAGCCCCATATTACGGTTTTACCGACGGTAACAACTGCGGTTGAGGATAAGATGGGGCCATGACGCTCAGCATCAAGGGGCAAAGTGAAAAAAAATCTTCAATTGCTGTTACGCCAGATCAATGTTTACTGACGCAACCCTCCTTATGATGCCGCGCGCTTCCAAAGATATGCGGCTTTTTTACCCATTTCCCAAGCGTTTCTTCCCCCGATTATCAATTAATAATAATTCTGATACAGAGGATCTATGCAGACCAAAACGTTGGCAAATCCAGGCCCGCTCGGGTTAATGGGATTTGGTATGACTACTATCTTGTTGAATTTACACAACGCAGGCTTTTTCCCGTTGACCGCTGTTATTGTCAGCATGGGCATTTTTTATGGTGGTTTGATTCAAATTCTTGCAGGGATGATGGAATTTAAAAAAGGGAATACCTTCGGCACCACGGCGTTTACCTCCTACGGTGCGTTCTGGCTGAGCCTGGTCGGTATTCTGATGCTGCCACGCATGGGCATGGCCGATGCCAGCAGCGAAAGTTTCCTGGGCGCTTATCTGGGCATCTGGGGCGTTTTCACTCTCTTCATGTTTTTTGGCACGTTGAAAGCAAACCGTGGTTTACAGGTCGTTTTCGGCAGCCTGACCATTTTGTTTGCCCTGCTGTGTTTCGGCAACATGACCGGCAATACGGCGGTTCTGCATTTTGCCGGTTTTGAAGGTATCTTCTGTGGCGCCAGCGCGATTTATCTGGCGATGGCCGAAGTGCTCAACGAGCAGTATGGCCGCACCGTTTTGCCGATTGGCGAACCTAAAAGCCACGCTCGCGATGTGAATGCGGTTACGGCATAACGCGCGACGTCTGAGACGAAAAAGCCCCGAATGAACGGGGCTTTTTTTTGCGCCAAAAATGAGTTTAAGAAGCTTACTGGCCTGAAGCGGCACGCTCTGCAAATTTAGCTTCGCGGGCGGTTTCACTGTTCAGATCACGGCTGAGATAAATGCCGGTCAGTAAACCAATCACGGACAATGCCAGCACATAATAAGCCGGTGCCATTGGTGTCAGACGCATGATAAGCGTCACGAACACCGGTGTCAGGCCACCAAAAATGGCGTAAGCCACATTGTAAGAGAAAGAAATTCCGGTAAACCGCACTTCCGCCGGGAAAGCCCGCACCATCACATACGGCACCGCGCCAACCACGCCCACGCTTAAACCGGCCAGCGCGTACATCCCCATCAGCACAGACGGATCAGCCGCAACCATGTGATAGAAACTCCAGCTGCAAATTCCGAGGAACAGGCTGCCGATAATAAACGTCTTACTGGCACCCAGACGATCCACAACACTGCCCGAAATAATGCAGCCAAACATCAGCGCAACGGTGGCGAGGCAGTTTGCCTGCAACGCCGCTGCCGCCGGAATGCCAAACTGTTTTTGCAGCCACGTCGGCGTCATCAGAATGACGACCACGATCCCCGCAGACAACAGCCAGGTCATCAGCATCGACACCACGATTTCTTTTTTATGATTCGCGACAACAGCCTTCAGCGGCAATTCTTCTGCCAGCGCTTTGTGGGCTTTCATCTCGATAAAGACCGGCGTTTCCTGCAACCAGCGGCGCAGATACAGGGCGATTAACCCGAAAACCCCGCCGATAAAGAACGGAATGCGCCAGCCATATTGGCTGATCGTAGCGGGCGTCATGCTGGTGTTCAGTAAAGTTGCCACAAGAGAACCCAGCAGGATACCCATTGTCAGGCCGGCAGTCAGCGTTCCGCAGGCAAAACCAATGCGGTTACGCGGAACGTGTTCCGCCACAAAAACCCAGGCTCCCGGCACTTCGCCGCCGATCGCTGCGCCCTGCAAAATACGCATCAGTAAAAGCAATAACGGTGCGGCAATGCCGATCGAAGCGTACGTCGGCAGGAGCCCCATCGCCAGCGTCGGTAACGCCATCAGCAGAATACTCAGGCTGAACATCCGTTTGCGGCCAACCAGATCCCCAAAGTGCGCCATGATAATGCCGCCCAGCGGACGCGCCAGATAACCGGCGGCAAAAATGCCAAACGTCTGCACCTGACGCAGCCAGTCGGGCATATCAGCCGGGAAGAAAAGGTCGCCAATAACCGCAGCGAAGAAGACGAAAATGATGAAATCGTAGAATTCGAGGGCGCCGCCCAGCGCAGCCAGGGAAAGCGTTTTGAAGTCCTGCCGGTCCAGCCGGCGCGATTGTGCGTGTTGCATAAGAGTCCGTGTGACGCCAGAGTGAAAATGGAAACGGTTTTTGCCGCTTTCTGTAAAGTAATTATTACTATAGCGGCAAATATTTTTCACACCAGAGCGCCTGAATCTTATTTCAAAAACAAAGCGTATTCAGTTTTTTGTGTCGCGACGGGCACTTTTTGGACGAAATGCTGCTACCACGTGGTCGTGCGTTTCAATATACGGCCCGTCGAGCAACTGGATGCAGTAAGGCACGCTGGCGAAAATACCGGATACGATCACTTTGCCTTCCGCGTCTTTCAGACCTTCCAGCGTTTCTTGAATGGATTTGGGTTGTCCCGGTAAGTTGAGGATCAGCGCCTGTTTGCGGATCACGCCGACCTGACGCGATAAAATTGCCGTCGGGACAAAGTGCAGGCTGATCTGACGCATCTGTTCACCAAAGCCCGGCATCTCACGATCGGCGATGGCCAGCGTGGCGTCCGGTGTCACATCACGGCGCGCCGGGCCGGTTCCGCCAGTGGTCAGCACCAGATGACAACCGCTTTCATCGACCAGCTCGCTGATCGCCTGTTCGATCAGAGGTTGTTCATCCGGAATAAGCCGTGTTTCCAGTTTGAAGGGCGTGATGAGCGCTTTCTCCAGCCATTCTTCCAGCGCCGGAATACCTTTGTCCTGATATACCCCACCCGACGCACGGTCTGACACCGATACCAGACCAATTCGCAATTTATCCATGCCATTTCTCCGTGACAAAATCTGCTTTCAATAAGCCTCATTATATCGATAACGGCGCGGGGTTTTATCGCAGACACAAAAAAAGCGGCTGATTAGCCGCTTTTCGTCGAAAACTGAGTGCTGATTACAGCAGGTCAGAAATCATTTTTTCCAGTTTGCCCTGATCGATTGCAAACTTACGGATGCCATCTGCCAGTTTGTCGATCGCCATTGGATCCTGGTTGTGGTCCCAGTAGAACTGAGCTTCAGTCAGTGGCGCAGGGCGTGGCTTGGTTTCGCCGGAGAAGGACAGTTTGCGTTCCAGTGGGCCTTCGCTTTCTGCCAGCTCTTTCAGCAGTGCAGGTGCGATGGTCAGACGGTCACAGCCAGCCAGTTCGATGATTTCGCCGATGTTACGGAAGCTTGCACCCATCACGACAGTTTCATAGCCGTGTTGTTTGTAGTATTCGTAGATTTCGGTCACGGACACAACGCCCGGATCTTCATTCGGTGCGAACTCTTTTTTGTCGCCATTGGCTTTGTACCAGTCGAGGATACGGCCAACGAATGGAGAAATCAGGAACACACCGGCTTCTGCACAGGCACGCGCCTGAGCGAATGAGAAGAGCAGCGTCAGGTTACAGTTGATGCCTTCTTTTTCCAGTTTTTCCGCTGCGCGGATACCCTGCCAGGTAGACGCCAGTTTGATCAGGATACGGTCGTTGCTGATGCCCGCATCGTTGTACAGTTTGATCAGACGTTTCGCTTTTGCCACGCTCGCGTCAGTGTCGTAAGACAGACGAGCGTCAACTTCAGTCGAAATACGGCCCGGGACAAGTTTCAGGATTTCCAGACCGATGTTCACTGCCAGTTTGTCAGCTGCATCAGTAATCTGCTGATCGTGATCGCTGCTCTGGTCACGTGCCCAGGCGATTGCTTCGTCGATCAGTTTACGGTATTCAGGAATTTGCGCAGCGCTGAGGATCAGTGACGGGTTAGTGGTCGCATCCTGCGGCTGGTACAACTTCATTGCCGCGATATCTCCGGTGTCAGCAACAACCTGAGTCATTTGGCGTAGGGAAGTCAGTTTATCGGTCATTTTGGCATATCTCATCGTTTGGACGTTTTCGTATAGGCATTTTCATGCCTTGCCTTTGGCTGATGATAACATGCAAAAAGCCACGCGCAAGGCGCTTATCGCGGCATGCTCGGCTACGAACATCTATGGATTTCTCACCTTCTAAAACACACAAAATCAGCCAATTTGCATATGTCCCCGTTTCAATAAAAAAGGTATGTTAGCCAACCAAAGTGGTCATAGCCCTCTGAGCGAACAACTAAAAAAATGAAGGGTTTATCAACCAAGGATAATTCATGAATGATCTGCTGGATTTTTTTGACACTATTCTCTGGAGTTCCATCCTGATTTACCTGCTGTTTGGCACCGGCATTTACCTCACCATTCGCCTGAGTTTCATCCAGTTCCGCCGTTTCAGACATCTGTTTTCCCCTGCCCTTTTTAAGCCTGGCCGCGATCCACGGGGAATGTCAGCCTGGGGCACGCTGTGCCTGAGTTTATCCTCACGTATTGGTACCGGTAACCTGACCGGCGTGGCGATAGCCATTACCCTCGGCGGGCCGGGCGCGATTTTCTGGATGTGGGTCATCGCCGTTTTCAGCATGGCGACGGCGCTGATTGAAAACACGCTGGCGCAGATATACAAAGGCGTTGGCGAGCGCGGTAAATTTCGCGGCGGCCCGGCAGATTACATGGAGAAAGGGCTGGGCATGCGCTGGATGGGCATTCTATTTTCCTTCCTGATGGTTGTCTCCTGCGGCTTTGTTTTCAGTGCGTTACAGGCTAACTCCATTGCTCAGGCCTCCTTTCATTTGCTACACGTTCCCCATCTGACCACCGCCGCTATTCTGGCTACGATGACCGCCCTGCTGATTTTTGGCGGTATACGTTCTGTTATCTGGCTTTCCAAATGGATGGTTCCGCTGATGGCCTGTGCGTACCTGCTGCTGGCGGTCTGGGTCATCGGTCATAACATCGAAAAATTGCCACAGGTGATTGCGCTGGTCTTTAAAAGCGCTTTCGGTTTGCAGGAAGCGGCCTCCGGCGCCCTGGCCTACGGCGTCACGCAGGCCATCACTCAGGGAATGCAGCGCGGCGTTTTTGCCAGCGAAGCAGGCGTCGGGTCTTCGCCAAACGCGGCGGCGATGGCGTCGGTCAGCCACCCCGCCACCATGGGTTTCAACCAGATGTTTGCCGTCTTTATCGATACCGTGGTGATTTGCACCGCCACGGCGCTGATTGTACTGACGTCCGGCGTGCTTGATCATCCGGACGCGCCTTTTGGTATCCGCTTATTGCAGCAGGCCATCACGCCTGCGACGGGCGAATGGAGCCACATCGCGCTGGCCGTACTGGTGTTTTCCTTCGCCTTTACTTCTATCTCAGGCAACTACGCGTATGCGGAAAACAACCTGAGTTTTGTTCACCGCGCCGCGCCGTATAAATTGCTGATTTTCCGCCTGATGGTCATCGGCATGGTGTTCTGCGGCTGTCTGATGGAACTGCATATCGCCTGGAAACTGGCGGATATCTTCATGGCGCTGATGGCAATACTGAACCTGACCGCGCTGCTGCTGCTTTCGGGCGTGGCGGTCAAAGTGGTGAAGGACTACGAACGCCAGCAACGCATGGGGAAAATACCGGTGTTTAATCCGGACCATTTCCCGGAATTGCGCGACCAGCTGGAGCCGGGCATTTGGGATAAAAAACCATCCCGGCACTGACAGTTAAGCTTTTACCTATCGATATCATGGCTCCCCCGCAGCGGCTTTTTTGCTACAGTAGTGCAACGAAAAAATCCCAAATTTGAAGCGTCACTGACCAACGGACGAGACTATGCTGACCATTATTTCACCTGCCAAAACGCTCGATTACGAAAGCCCGCTTGCGACAACGCGCTATACCCAACCTGAGTTGCTGGATAAATCAGCTCAGCTGATCACGGTAGCGCGTAAAATGTCGCCTGCGCAGATCTCTTCACTGATGGGGATCAGCGATAAACTGGCTCATCTGAACGCAGAGCGCTTCAATGACTGGCAGCCGGATTTCACGCCGGAAAATGCACGTCAGGCGTTACTGGCGTTCAAAGGTGACGTTTATACCGGCTTACAAGCCGAAGACTTCAGCGAAAAAGATTTCGATTTTGCCCAGAAACATCTGCGGATGTTATCGGGTTTGTACGGACTTCTTCGTCCGCTGGATCTGATGATGCCGTATCGCCTGGAAATGGGTATCCGCCTGGAAAATCCGCAGGGTGCCAATCTTTATGCCTTCTGGGGCGAGTTGCTGACCGAAAAACTCAACCAGCTGCTGAGCGAACAGAAAAGCAAAGTGCTGGTGAATCTGGCGTCCGACGAATATTTCAAAGCGGTAAAACCTAAACTGCTGGATGGCGAAATCATCAAACCTGTTTTCCTTGATGAGAAAAATGGCAAATACAAAGTCATCAGCTTCTACGCGAAGAAAGCGCGCGGGCTGATGAGCCGCTTTATCATCAAAGAGCGTCTGGATAAGGCGAAACAATTGCAGGATTTCAATCTGGAAGGTTATGCCTTTGACGAGTCACGATCGCAGGGCAACGAGCTGGTCTTTACCCGCCCTGAACGCTGATTCCCCTTTCTGCGCCCGTAAAAAAGCCCTCACGAAGAGGGCTTTTTGCATTTCAGAATGCCGCAGACTTTATTCAGGCAATGCCATCAGGAATGCGCGCATTTCGCTGAAGTCTGCCGGCAGATTGTGCGACAGCAGTGGCAGGTCTGCGCGATCCGCCAGCTCTTTCGGCAAGCCGATATCCTGATCCAAAATCGCTTCCACGCTTTCTTTGAACTTCGCCGGATGCGCCGTGCCGATGAACAGGCCGAATTCGCCCGGTTGCAACTGGTCACGCAGAACGCGGTAAGCAATGGCGGCATGCGGTTCAGAGATGTAACCGATATTCGCCAGCTCGCGCATCGCGTCTTCCGTGGTGTCATCGCTGACCGCACCAAAACCGAGATCTTTCAGCTGCCAGATTTTACGGCGATATAGTTCTTCCACGCGCGGCCAGTTGTTTGGCTGGCTGACGTCCATGGCGTTCGACAATGTCGCAACGGTTTTCTTCGGTTCCCATTCGCCATTGCTCAGGAAACGCGGCACGGTGTCATTGGCGTTGGTGGCAGCGATGAAACGCTTAACCGGCAGACCGAGAGATTTCGCCAGCAAACCGGCGGTCAGGTCACCAAAGTTACCGCTTGGCACGGAAACGACCAGCTGATTGCGGGCTTCCTGCGGCAGTTGCGCCACGGCTTCGAAGTAATAGCAAATCTGCGCCAGCAGACGGCTGATATTGATGGAGTTCGCGGAGTTCAGCTTCAGCGCATGTTTCAGTTCTTCATCATCAAACGCCTGTTTGACCAGCGCCTGACAGGCGTCGAAATCGCCATCGATAGCCACGGTGTGAATATTGCCACCGAGAGTACAGAACAGTTTTTCCTGAAGCGGGCTGATTTTGCCGCGCGGATACAGGATCACCACACGAACGTTTTTCAGACCGTGGAAAGCGTGCGCCACAGCAGCACCGGTATCACCGGATGTTGCGGTCAGGATCGTGACCGGCTGATCGCCAGAAACCTGCGTCAGGATCTGCGCCATGAAGCGGCCACCGAAATCTTTAAATGCCAGGGTCGGGCCGTGGAACAGCTCCAGACAGGCAATATCGTCTTCCACTTTTGCGACAGGCGCCGGGAAGGCAAACGCGTTTTTCACGCGCTGATGCAATTCATCTTCAGGAATTTCATCGCCGATGAAAGCAGAAAGAATGCGCGTGCTGCGGGTGACGAAATCCAGATCCAGCAGGCGGTCAATTTCAGTCAGCTCAAATTCCGGCAGGTCGAGCGGGAAGAATAATCCCTGTTGTTTGCCCAGACCTTGTTTGACGGCCTGCGCAAAACTCACTTGCTCGTTGTGATCCTTCAGGTTGTACAGTTTCATTAGTTATCCCAGTCGATTATCGAGTTATCCCAATACCCGCGCGCCAGCGGTATCCAGACGACAAATATGAACAAAGCCTTCGTCATTTTGCAGATAGTGGGTCTGCAACCAGTCGGCCATACGTTTCGCGGTTGCGCTGTCATTGCAGACGGCAAACAGCGTCGGGCCGGAACCGGAAATCCCGCAAGCCAGCGCACCGATTTCTTCGGCCGCGCTGCGTGCTTCGGCAAAACCCGGCAGAAGGCGTGTGCGGTAAGGTTCGGCGATCACATCTTTCATCAGCTTCGCGGCCAGCGCCGGTTGCTGTGTATGGCACGCATGAATAAAGCCCGCCAGATAACGCCCGTGGCTGATGCAATCCTGGCGGCGATACTGCGCCGGTAAAATCGCGCGCGCTTCCGCCGTCGAGACTTTGATGCCCGGATACGCCATCACCCACAGCCAGTCGTCAAAACTTGGCACATTCTGGCTGATGATATCCAGCTCTTCGAGCATCAGCTGGATGCCGCCCAGATAGCACGGCGCGACGTTATCAAAATGCACACTGCCGGAAATCCGCCCTTCCAGCTCGCCCATCAGCTCCAGCATTTTGTTGTCGCTGAGCGGCTTGCCGCAAAATTCGTTCATTGCCATCAGACCGGCAACCACCGAACAGGCGCTGGAACCCAGCCCGGAACCGATCGGCATATTTTTTTCAAGCGTCATGGCCACCGGCACATCTTTGCCGATTTCCTGACAGAAACGCTGCCAGCACTGATAAACGATGTTGTCTTCCATCCGGTCAGGCAGTTTGGAAACAAACTTGCCTTCGTTTTTCAGGCTGAATGTTGTGGCGGCTTCTACCGATACGCAATCACCCAGAAGCGTGCCATCCACCGGAGACACTGCTGCGCCCAGAACGTCGAAGCCTACGCTGACGTTCCCAATTGAAGCCGGGGCATACACCTTAACCATATTAAACTCCTAACTTCCATGACAGCGTTCTCAAAAGATCGGCAAACACACCTGCCGCCGTCACATCATTACCGGCACCATAACCGCGCAACACCAGCGGTAACGGCTGATAATAGCGGCTGTAAAACGCCAGCGCATTCTCACCATTTTTTACTTTATAAAGCGGGTCATTGCCATCGACGGCGTCGATTTTTACCTTGCAACGCCCTTCTTCGATAGCGCCGACGTAGCGCAATACTTTACCCGCTGCTGTCGCATCTGCAACGCGCTGAGCAAATTCGGCGTCCAGTTCCGGCAGGCGGGCCACAAACTCATTTACGTTGCCTGAGGAATCAAAAGACACAGGCAAAACAGATTCCACATCGATGTCCGTTAATTCCAGCTTATAACCGGCTTCACGCGCCAGAATAAGCAACTTACGGGCGACGTCCATACCCGACAAATCGTCACGCGGATCCGGCTCGGTGTAGCCCATATCGCGCGCCTGCAAGGTGGCGGCAGACAGTGACATACCTTCGTCCAGTTTACCGAAAATGAAGGACAGCGATCCGGAGAGGATCCCCGAGAAACGCAGCAGTTCATCGCCTGCATTTAGCAGGTTTTGCAGGTTCTCGATAACCGGCAAACCAGCGCCGACGTTAGTGTCGTACAGGAATTTTCGGCGCGAACCATCCGCCGCTTTACGCAGCTGATGGTAATAATTCATCGATGAGGTATTGGCTTTTTTATTCGGCGTGACGACGTGGAAACCATCGGCCAGGAAATCGGCATATTGGTCCGCCACTTCCTGGCTGGACGTACAGTCAACAATCACCGGGTTCAGCAGATGGTATTCCTTCACCAGGCGGATCAGACGGCCCAGATTCAGAGGCTCTTTCGCCGCGCCCAGCTCGTCCTGCCAGGTATCGAGCGGAATGCCGTGAACGTTGGTAAGCAACGCGCGGGAATTGGCGATGCCGCAAACGCGCAGATCGATATGTTTGGTTTTCAGCCAGGCCTGCTGACGGCGGATCTGTTCGATCAACGCCCCGCCGACACCGCCGACGCCAATCAGAAAGACTTCGATAACCTGATCGGTGTTGAACAACATCTGGTGGCTGACGCGGACACCGGTAGTGGCATCTTCGTTATTCACCACAACGGAAATGGAACGCTCAGAAGAACCCTGCGCGATGGCGACGATATTGATATTGGCACGCGCCAGTGCGGAGAAGAATTTCGCCGAAATGCCGCGCAGCGTACGCATGCCGTCGCCGACCACAGAAATCACGGCCAGTTTTTCCATGACATCCAGCGGCTCAAGCAGGCCATCTTTCAGCTCAAGATAGAACTCATCTTCCAGCGCCTTGCGTGCGCGAACCAGCTCATTTTGCGGCACGCAGAAGCTGATGCTGTATTCAGACGAAGACTGGGTGATCAGCACAACGGAAATCCCGGAACGCGACATCACTGCAAAAACGCGTGCCGCCATGCCGATCATCCCTTTCATCCCCGGACCGGAGACGTTGATCATCGCCATATTATTCAGGTTGGTGATGCCTTTGACCGGCGTATTGTCGCCGAGGCTTTCGCTGCCAATCAGGGTGCCTGGCGCCTGCGGGTTCGTAGTGTTTTTAATCAGGCAAGGGATCTGGAACTGGGCAATCGGCAGGATGGTGCGCGGGTGAAGCACTTTTGCGCCGAAGTACGACAGCTCCATCGCTTCCTGATACGACATGGATTTCAGCAAACGGGCATCAGGCACAGTGCGCGGGTCACAGGTATAGACGCCGTCGACGTCAGTCCAGATCTCGCAGCAATCAGCGCGTAAACACGCCGCCAGCACGGCCGCAGAATAGTCAGAGCCGTTACGCCCCAGCACAACCAGTTCACCCTTCTCGTTGCCCGCGGTGAAACCGGCCATCAGCACAATGTGATCGGCAGGAATGGCGCTGGCGGCAATACGGCGGGTGGATTCGTTGATATCGACAGTGGATTCGAGATAGTGGCCCTGAGCCAGCAGCTTTTCGACCGGGTTAATGACGGTGACGCCAAACCCTTTCGCAAGGAAAACGGCTTCCATAATGGCGATTGAGAGCTTTTCACCACGACAGATGATTGAAGCGTTCACGCTGTCCGGGCATTGGCCCAGCAGAGCGATTCCGTGCAGCAATTGTTTAAGCTGAGCGAATTCCTGATCAACAAACGCTTTCACTTTCGGTAAATCAAAGCCCGGCTGCTGTGCCGCCAGACCGGTAATCAGCTGACCAAAAATGTTTTCCGCATCGCTCATGATGGTCTTGATGTCCTGTCCGGCGACAGTCCGTTCAATCATGGCAACCAGATAGTTGGTAATTTTGGCAGGCGCGGATAATACCGTCGCGACCTGTCCCTGACGCGCATTGCTTTCCATAATATCCGCAACCCGCAAGAAGCGTTCTGCGTTTGCTACCGAGGTCCCGCCAAATTTCAACACTCGCATTTCTGGTTCTCTCCTGAAGCTCTCGTTTAAATGTAAAAAAAAAGCCCGCACTGTTTAGGTGCGGGCTTTTTTTCTTTTTCCTGTACGCGTCAGCCCGCCCCGTTACCTGTGGTATCGGTGGTGGTAATAATTGTTGTGTTCAGGCTGATGATTCGCATTTTATTTTTCTGTCTGTCTTTAGGTTTGTACTCTGTCTGCCTCTATTAGCTAAAGCATAAGGCACAATAAGTCAATTTTTTTCTGTTTTTGCCCGGTTAATCACGGACAGAATTAAATGGATAATGAGCTGCCTTTAAAAACATTTCCAGTGTTATCCGCAGGTCTGTTTCTTTCACACCGAAGATCACACCAGTGAAGCGGATATTCCCGTCAGATCATTGGGTCAGCTTTTTTTCGATGTCATGCAGCAAAGTGTGCAGCATTGCGGCGTCACGCTGCTGCAAAAGACCGAGTCTCTGATGCAGCCAGTCGGACAGTTTCTGGTCGTCTCCGGCACCGACATTTTCCAGTAAACGATCGACTCTGCCACGCAGTGCAGACAACTGCCCTTCCTGCGCATTTTCTGCTTTCGCCGACGTCACCTGATTCAGCGCCGACAACTGATAGCAGAAAACCATCACCGCCTGGCCCAGATTCAGCGACGGGTAATCCGCCACCATCGGGACGCCGGTCAGAACATCGGCAAGTTCCAGCTCTTCATTCGTCAGCCCGGAATCTTCGCGCCCGAACACCAGCGCCGCGTGGTTTAACCAGTCGCTCTTCTCTTCGAGCTGAACCTGCAATTCCTGCGGCGTGCAGTAATAGTGAAAACGCGCGCGGCTGCGTGCAGTTGTGGCGACGGTAAAATCAATGTCGGCCAGCGCTTCGGCGAGCGTATTGAAATGCAGCGCATTTTGCAGGATCTCCTGCGAACCGTGTGCAACCCAGCCAGCTTCCGGCTTAAGGTGCGCTTCGCTGTCGACAATGCGCAATGACGCGAAGCCCATCGTTTTCATTGCCCGGGCTGCCGCGCCGACATTTTCCGGGCGGGCCGGAGAAACTAAAATAATATGAAGTTGCATGTCGCGCCCCTGCAAAGAGTGAATGAAATTGCCGCCCGTTTTTCAGCGATGAAATTTTATCCAATTCCAAAACTATTCATCGCTTATATTCTTCACAAGAACTTAACAGTCGGCTCAATATATTCTTTTATTTTATCGGAAAAGCTTACCCGATAGGAAAAAAAGGTGCTGGCGCGGTTAAGCCAACTTTAAAGAAAAATTTATCATTATTTTTCATATGGATATATAATAACGACACATACAGATTTTGCATTTATCTTTCGTTGCCTGGTGAATTGCTGAATCGTGTACAATAAAGGCCGAAATGTGACTCAAGCGTGCATTCTTGTAAGTGTTTTTCACTGTTCTGTTACCGTGCTACAATTGAACTTGATATATGTCAACAAACCGTAATTTTGTTGGGTGGTAATTTCGGCACTCGCTGTTATATTGCTGTTAATAGGGTTAGGATGTTCGCCGCTTTAGGACCCCGTGGAACTGCAGAAAGTGGAATCCCTGACCGAGCTTGCGATGTTGTTGCCGTTGATGGAAATTGCATCGAGAACGCGTTTACGTACTTTAGTCATGTAACGAGTGAGATGGCCAATAAGGCATCAAAATTCATTGGGATAACAAGGACTTCTGTACTCCTATTTTCTATTTGTTGGCAATCTTAGGTAGCAATCATGCAGACCCCTCACATTCTGATCGTCGAAGACGAGTTAGTGACACGTAATACGTTAAAGAGCATTTTTGAAGCAGAAGGCTACATGGTACATGAAGCCAATGATGGCGCTGAAATGCACCACATTCTGTCCGAAAATGACATCAATCTGGTTATCATGGATATCAACCTGCCAGGAAAAAATGGCCTGCTGCTGGCACGCGAATTACGCGAACAAGCCAGCGTTGCACTGATGTTCCTGACGGGCCGCGACAACGAAGTCGACAAAATTCTGGGTCTGGAAATCGGCGCTGATGATTACATCACTAAGCCATTCAACCCGCGCGAACTGACTATCCGCGCACGAAATCTGTTGTCCCGCACGATGAACCTGGGCACGACCGGTGAAGAACGTCGTCTGGTCGAAAGCTACAAATTCAATGGTTGGGAACTGGACATCAACAGCCGTTCACTGATCAGCCCGCAGGGCGAACAATACAAGTTACCGCGCAGCGAATTCCGCGCAATGCTGCACTTCTGCGAAAACCCGGGCAAAATTCAAACCCGTGGCGACCTGCTGAAGAAAATGACCGGCCGCGAGCTGAAGCCGCATGACCGTACTGTTGACGTTACCATTCGCCGCATTCGTAAACACTTCGAAGCGACGCCAGATACTCCGGAAATCATCGCGACCATTCATGGCGAAGGTTACCGTTTCTGTGGTGATCTGGAAGACTAATACAGAAGGTTGCCAACCGCTCTGTAGACGACGCTATAAAACGTCAAAGGCCAGCGAAAGCTGGCCTTTTGTTTGAGTTCTGCTTTGAACATCCTCAAAAACTTACGGCGTCGTATGCGCCCACGGAATGATCGGAACAGCGCTCAGCGCATTTTTAGGTGAGCCATCGACGACTTTGTCTGAATAACTCATATAGATAAGCGCGTTACGTTTTTCATCGTAAAAGCGAACGACCTGAAGCTTTTTAAACACCAGGGAAGTCCGTTTCTGAAACACCACCGTTCCCTTGTCTTTGCCTTGTTTAATCTTATCGCTCAGTTCGATCGGGCCAACCTGCTGGCAGGAAATCGCCGCATCGGATGTGTCTTCTGCCAGCCCTAATCCGCCTTTAATCCCGCCGGTTTTCGCGCGACTGATATAACACGTTACATTTTTAATATCAGGATCATCAAAGGCCTCGACGACGATTTTATGGTCCGGTCCGAACAATTTAAAGACCGTATCGACCGACCCGACTTCCTCGGCATGCGCCGCCCCGGAACAAAAAACAAACATCCCAAATACAAAAATCCAACACTTTTTCATTAAGTTACTCCACGTCATGAGCATGACGTTGTTTTCTAAAGAAACCCCATTCGGAAAGCGTGCATTCACAGTTTCTGAATGAAATACTCTGTAACACCTGCAAATAGCACAGATAGCCAAAAAATTCTTAGGAAGTCTTATCAGTAAAAAGTTGCTATTATGCGCGCAACATTCTGTGAATTATCTTAGCTCAACGAGGACGATCTATGGATCAAGCAGGAATCATTCGTGACCTTCTTAGCTGGTTAGAAACCCATTTAGACCAGCCCTTGTCACTCGACAATGTCGCAGCCAAGGCCGGCTATTCCAAGTGGCACCTGCAGCGAATGTTTAAAGATGTCACAAACAATGCAATCGGTGCTTATATTCGCGCGCGTCGTCTTTCTAAAGCCGCCGTCGCTTTGCGCCTCACCAGTCGCCCCATTTTAGATATCGCCCTTCAGTACCGTTTTGACTCTCAACAAACGTTTACGCGGGCATTCAAAAAGCAATTTGCTCAAACTCCGGCACTGTATCGTCGTGCTGAAGACTGGCATTCCTTCGGGATCTGCCCGCCAATTCGTCTGGGTGCGTTTATTCTGCCTCAGCCGGAATATATCGCGCTGCCTGAACAGCATCTGATCGGTATGACGCAAAGTTACGCCTGTACGCTAGAGCAAATCACCACGTACCGTAACGAAATGCGCCGCCATTTCTGGCGTCAATATATTGGTGAAGCGAAAACGCTGCCACCGATACTTTATGGCCTGCACCATTCGCGTCCAAGCCAGGAAAAAGATGACGAACAGGAAGTCCTTTACACGACCGCGCTTGAGCCTGCGCATCTGCCTGAAAATGTTGAAGGTCAGCCGATTGTGTTGCAGGAAGGCGAGTATGCCATGTTCCACTACAATGGCACGCCTGAGCATTTGCAGGAGTTTATTCTGACGTTGTACAGCACCTGTCTGCCAACGCTGAAACTGACCCGCAGAAAGGGACAGGATATCGAACGCTTCTACACTAATGGCCGTGCTCCCGGCACTGCACCATTAGAAATACAGTGCGATTACCTGATCCCAATCCGCCGCTAACGCCTCCAGGCGTTAGCGTTGTAACTCGTCTAACGCGGGCAGATCCAGATGTGATACATCGCCCGCCGTTTCCACAATCCAGCCATTCGCCAGCCACGCACTTTGCTGATGATCCACGCGCGACAATGAACAGTTACGCAGGCGAAGACGACGTTCCGCATACGCAGGCAATCCCAGAATCGTACTGATCAGACACCCCAGCGCAATGCCGTGGCTGACCAGCAGAGGTTTGCTGCCCGGCGGCAGTTGCAGGCAATTATCGAGCGCAGCACGCATACGCGCCGCCAGCTCCGTCATGGTTTCGCCTTCCGGAATACGCCCTTGCGGTGAGCCATCCACCATCTGCTTACGCCAGATTTCTTCCTGCTCAGTCAGGCCATCCAGAACACGTTCTTCCAGCACGCCCATATGCAACTCGCGCAGGCGCGGCTCATTGATCACTTCACAGCCGCAGGCATCAGCGATAATCTGCGCGGTGTGACGGGTACGCCCTAAATCACTGGTGATAACGTGAGTGATCCCTTCGTTGCGCACGCGCTCAGCAACCTGACGGGCCTGATAAAGACCTTTAGCCGTCAGAGGGCTGTCTGACTGCCCCTGAATACGACGCGCTGCGTTCCATTCTGTTTCGCCGTGACGGACGAGATATACCTGTAACATGTGTGTTTTCCGTTATACTGCGTGAAATTTGCTAAAGGATGCCAGAACTCTATGTACCATGTTGTCGCTGCAACCACTAACCCGGCAAAGATCAAAGCTATCGCCATGGCTTTTGAAGACATTTTCGGCGCTGAGGCGTTTCGCATTGAAGGCGTTGACGTCGATAGTGGTGTTCCAAATCAGCCCATCGGCAGTAATGAAACCCGTACCGGTGCGCGTCATCGCGTCATTGGTGCGCGTCAGGTTCGCCCGGAAGCGGACTTCTGGGTCGGCGTGGAAGCCGGTATCGAAGACAATATGACGTTCGCCTGGATGGTGATTGAGAATATGCACCAGCGCGGCGAATCCCGTTCTGCGAGCCTGATGTTACCTGAAATTATTTTACAGGGAATCAATCAGGGCAGCGAATTGGGAGATGAGATGGAGAAGCTGACCGGTATTGCGGAAGTTAAACGTAAAGGCGGCGCGATTGGCATTTTTACGGCGGGTAAACTGACGCGCACCAGCGTTTATCATCAGGCGCTGGTTCTGGCTTTAGCGCCGTTCCATAATCCGGTGTATCAGGCTCGCGCGCAGACGCACTGAGTTTTGAAACCTGAAATTAAAACGAAAACGGACGCATCAGTCGTCCGTTTTTTCTGACAGTAACTGCTCACCCAACCATTCCTTCAGTTCCGCCGGTGCTGTTTTCAGGCCGTTGGAACCCCGGGTTATCGTCGCGATACCGGCACCCAGCTGGCTTTTCAGCTCCCGCTGGCTCATTTCTCCCCGCATCAGTTCCTGAATAATGCGCACCCGCGTTCCCAGCGCCGCACGTTCGTCGGGCGTCAGAAGCAGTTGCAACAAATCCTGATGCAGATTTTCAGCAAAAGATTGCTGTAGCAGTGCCAGAAAGCACTGCCAGTCCTCATTGCCTTGTTGGGAAAGAGCAGGGTCAGTGAGTGTTCGTTGCGTCATGTGAGGGCTGCCATACTATTGAACTAGTACAGCAGCTTAACATAAACGCCCGAAAATCAGTAACGCCTCTGCCATTCGGCATCCGTCAAAATTTTGGCCGGTTGATGTAAAAAATAGCGATAAAACGCATCATAAGCCAACACATTTTTAACATATCGGCGCGTTTCAGAGAAAGGGATACTTTCGATAAATGCGACGGAGTCCACCCTGCCCGCGCTGGTTCCCAGCCAGGTATTCACCCGCGACGGACCAGCGTTATAGGCGGCGCTGGATAAAATTCGGTTGCGGCCAAACATCTGGTAGACGTATTCAAGATAGCTGGTGCCGATGGTGATATTCATCTGCGGCTCCAGCAACTGCGCCGGATTGCTGTAACCCTGCAAACCGAACATGTCTACCGTGTGCTGCGCCGTCGCAGGCATAACCTGCATCAGGCCCGCCGCGCCCACCGGAGAACGCGCTTTCGGATTCCATGCGCTCTCCTGACGGGCAATCGCCATCGCGTAACTTTGGGTAATGCCTTTATCATTGGTCGCACGGCGGAATTCATCCGGCCATGCCAGCGGGAAACGTTCTTCGAGATAATCCCACAGCTTGCCGGTTATCGTGGCTTGTACGCTCAGGTCCGGCCATTTTTGCTCGAAGGCATAACGCGCCAGCGCGGATTGCTGCGCCGTACTGCGGCTGCTCACCAGATAGCTCCATTCGGTGCGCGCCAGATTGTCCATCTGCCAGTACATCAGTTCACGTACGCGGGCTACTTCCGGTAATGCCGCTATGCTGGAATCCGGTTTCGTCGCCACAGAAATCTGCATCGGATACGCGACATTCAGCTTTTGCGCCGCCGCCATCGGATAGAAACCGCGCCCCTGCATTAATGTACGCAGCATCGCTTCACCCTGCGAACGCTGCCCTTTGTCGATCATGACCGACGCACGCCAGTATTGCCATTCGTCCTGCTGCAAAGCGTCCGAAGGCAAACGCTCCAGCCACTGACTCAGGCCCTGACGGTCACCGGCAGCCAGCGCCATGCGGATCCGACGTTCAACCAGCGTGGTGGAATGGCTGCGCAAGATCACGTTATCACGCCATGCGGCCTGCTCCGGCGTGGCATCGCTGCCCATATAACGCCAGGCAACGGCTTCTTCCAGTTCCAGACGATCGCTGTCACTCATCTTCTGCAAACGCGCCAGAACCGGGATCATCGAACGCGCGTTTTCCGAATCATCGCGGGCAATGCGGGCGAACGTAATGCTGGTGGCGTTACGGGTGAAATCGGTCGGCCCGACGTTGCGCGCAAAGCTTTCAATCGTATTCGGGCTGTTTTGCAGATCAACCAGTGCGTCGCGCATGGTTTGATAATCCGGCGGCAACTGCTTCGCCAGATAACTCACCAGACTGGTATTCCCGGCTTTCATCGCCAGACCAATACGTTGCAGCGTCGTCAGTGCCGTCTGATTGCCTGCGCCCTGCCAGACGGTGAATAATTTGTCGCAGGTATTGGGCAGAGACGTGCCGGTCAACCAGATATCTTTCGCGCCATCAAACGCGGTTTTCTGATCGCCGGTGGCCCATTTGGCATAGTAATAGTTACAGCGGGCGGCGACCGGCTTCGGCGGCTGCGGGCTGAAAGACAGCAAACTGTTCCAGTCCTGACGACGCGCCAGTTCATTCACAAAGCGTGCAGGCAGGGAACGCGCCGGCGGCAAGGTCGGATTCGCTTTCACAAAAGCATTCACCTGAGCCGGTGTCGCCTCGCCCAGATCCTGCGTCAGCTGGCGGTATTCGAGATAAGGATAAAGAGGATAATCTTCGAGCGTCGGCATCAGCTGGCCAACGACGTCCATCTGATTGTTATCCCACGCCTGTTTAATCTGCATATAGTGCTGACGTTGAGAATCCAGCGAATCCGCTTTCGCCACGCCCGATGCTGTCACCAGCACTACGCTCATTGCCAGAGCGTGCCATTTGTCCACCTTGACCATACTTGCCTTTATCCTCACGGGTTGTCCTTCCTGCTGTGCCAGCGGCACAGATATTGCCCTACAGACCTGCTGTTTTTGATGTAAGAACTGTTCTTCGTTCTGCAGACAGTCACTACGCTAATCGATTCATTTTTAAAATTGAAGTCATGCGGGAACAGCATCACAAACTTTACACAGTGTGAGGCATGCGCAAAGCCGTTACCAGAGAACCACACGCTTATTTTACGTAACACAACGTAGCAGATGAATAAGCGCAAATAGCAATATTATGACCGCGATAAAAGCCGGATATTTGAGAGAACACAAATAGATAGCACCCTTACAATGAGAATCTGAATAAATACACTGACAAAACTTATCTTTATTTACGCTAATTTACCGTGATATTTAAACTCTAAACAAAACCTAAATGAAGAGTAAATAATACCGATATTCCTAATTTAATTAACACAATGTTTTCATTGAAAAAATTTATTATTGATAGCGTTATAAAAGTCTTTATTGGTTCAGATCAATTTTATTTTAGCGTAATTACTTATTATCACTTCATATTCTCAAACCGATTTGAATACCCGTAGTAATTACACGCTTAATTTAATCACGTGCAAGCATTCTTATTCATCGCTTATGGAAAAGTATATGACTCACTCATCATCATCTGTCAAAACCAATGCCAGCCCTTCTTCTTCAGCGGCGGCAGAAAACAAAAACTGGTATCAGATTAGTGGTAACGACGCCATGTCGCGTCTGGAAACCAGCGAAGCCGGTCTGAATCCCCAGGTTGCCGCTGAGCGCCTGAAAGAATTTGGTCCGAATGCCTTACCGGAAAAACAAACCAAAAGCGCCCTGATGCGCTTCCTCGCGCATTTCAATGACGTCCTGATTTACATCCTGCTGGCGGCAGCGGTCGTCACCGGTGCGATGGGCCACTGGGTGGACACGCTGGTGATCCTCGGCGTTGCCGTCATTAACGCCATGATCGGTTTTCTGCAAGAAAACAGCGCCGAGAAATCGCTGAAAAGCATTCAGAATATGCTGTCCAGTCAGGCGGTTGTGATCCGCGACGGACAGATTCAGACCATCAATGCCGATCAACTGGTACCCGGCGATATCGTTCAGCTGCGTCCGGGCGATAAAATCCCGGCAGACCTGCGTATCGTCAGCGCACATAACCTGCAGGTTGAAGAAGCCATCCTGACCGGCGAATCTACCGTCGTCACCAAAACAGCCCGTACTATCGACGATGAAGTCATGATTGGCGACCGTCACAACCTGCTGTTCTCGGGCACGATGATCAGCGGCGGTACGGCCACCGGCGTGGTGTATGCCACCGGTAAAGACACCGAACTGGGTCATATCAACCAGATGATGTCGTCGATTGAACCGCAGCGCACCCCACTGTTGCAGCAAATCGACAAGCTGGGTAAAGGCATTTTCGCCCTGATTTTGCTGATGATGGCGTTCCTGTTTGTCTTCGCCTTTATCCTGCGCGACATGCCGCTCGGCGAGCTGTTGCTGTCGCTGATAAGCCTCGCCGTGGCCTCCGTGCCGGAAGGTTTACCGGCCATTATCTCGATTATTCTGTCCCTCGGCGTTCAGTCGATGGCGCGTAATCACGCGATTATCCGTAAGCTGCCGACCGTCGAAACGCTGGGTTCAATGACCGTCATCTGCTCGGATAAAACCGGCACGCTGACCATGAATGAAATGACCGTCAAGGCGGTGATTCTGGCAGACCGTGCTTATAACGTGGAAGGTGAAAGCTACCAGCCGAGAGGCCGGATTGTGGACGCCACGACGCAGCAGCAAATTGATGTCATCAATACGCCGGTGCTGAACACCTTCATCACGGCGGTCGATTTATGTAATGACAGCCAGCTGATTCAGGACGACAAAGGCCACTGGGGCATTACCGGCGGGCCGACCTCCGGCGCGCTGAAAGTGCTGGCGGCCAAATGTACGCTCAACACCGGTAAAATCGAATCTCTGGATAAAATCCCGTTCGATTCCAAGCACAAATACATGTCGACGTTGCAGCGCATTAACGGCAAAACGCAGCTCTTTGTGACCGGTGCGCCCGACGTTCTGTTCTCGCTGGCGACATTTGAGCTGACCGAAAACGGTGTGCAGCCTTTCCGCCGCGAATACTGGGAAGAAGAGATGGCGCGCTACGCCCGTCAGGGCCTGCGTATGGTTGCCGCCGCGTTCAGGGATGAGCCGGAAATCAACGGCGATCTGAGCCACGACGATTTGCAGCAAGGCCTGGTCTTCGCCGGTATCGCCGGAATGATGGATCCGCCACGTCCGGAAGCCATTGATGCGATTGCGCAATGTCAGCAGGCCGGGATCCGCGTGAAGATGATCACCGGTGACCATCAGGAAACGGCAATGGCCATCGGCAAAATGTTAGGTATTGGCAACAGCGGGGATTCCATCACCGGCAACGAGCTTGAGCACATGGACGACGCCGAACTGGCGGTCGCTGCCAGCCAGTACGATATTTTCGCCCGCACCAGTCCGGAGCATAAGCTGCGTCTGGTGAAAGCGTTGCAGGAAAACGGTGAAGTGGTCGGCATGACCGGCGACGGCGTGAACGATGCGCCTGCGCTGAAACAGGCTGACGTCGGCATCGCGATGGGCATCAAGGGCACCGAAGTTACCAAAGAAGCTGCCGATATGGTGCTGACGGATGACAACTTCGCGACCATCGCCAGTGCGGTGAAAGAAGGCCGTCGTGTTTACGACAACCTGAAGAAAACCATTCTGTTTATTCTGCCGACTAACCTCGCGCAGGGGCTGCTGATTATCCTGGCGATTCTGGCCGGTGCTGTGATCCCGCTGACGCCGGTGCAAATCTTGTGGATGAACATGGCGACGTCGACCACGCTGTCATTTGGTCTGGCCTTTGAGCCTGCCGAGAAAGGTATGATGCGCCGCCGTCCGCGTGAGCCGGGTCAGCATGTGTTAGACCTGCACGCCGTCTGGCGTATCGCGTTCGTCGGTATTCTGATTGCCTGCAGCGCCTTCATTCTTGAAGCCTGGATGCAACCACTCGGCTACAGCAGCGATTTGATTCGTACGGTCTTGCTGCAAACGCTGGTCACCGCGCAGTGGGTGTACATGTTTAACTGCCGCGTGATGGATCGCTTCCCGCTGAGCCGCGAAGTGTTCGTCAACAAAGGTCTGTGGATTGTCTCCGGCGTGCTGCTGGTGCTGCAACTGGCGCTGATTTATCTGCCAGTGATGAACCACCTGTTTGGCACCGTACCGCTGCCGCTGAAATTCTGGGGCATTACCCTGCTGGTCGGTGCGATGATCTTCGTGATTGTCGAAATCGAGAAATGGCTGGTTAACCGCTTCATTCGTAAAAAAGCGTAGCGAGTTTCCCGCTTACCGGGCTACTTTCTGTAGCCCGGTTTTTTTTCAATATAAACATCACAATTCTAAAACTTTAACGCGCATCGCCCTCATTTCGTCTCAAAGATCTCACAAAACGTCCCAAAGCCGGTTCTGCTGATTTACATCAATCCTTCCCCGCTTTATTACTCTGCCTAAGGGTTCTCCCGTCACACAGCAAAGTCATATTTTGCCGCCAAACGGCAATTTCCAGGGATACGCCCCCATCGCAGTACGGCTGCGTTGATCAAACCGGTCGATTTATAAAAACGAGCTCTCTGCGCCTGCAGAAAAACATAGAGCCAAAAAATAGGTAACTTACGATGTCATCGCTCATTGTAGATAAGTGCTTTTACACGCAGCTGGCATTGCATTCACTCTTGCAACTTAACGGACAACACCAGAAAGATATTCTTTCGCTTAAGGACATCAACGCACTGCAAGCCGCATGCAATTCCCTGAGGCCTGAAATCATCTTTGTAAACGAAGACTGCTTCGTCACTGATGCACAGTCCGGTCACGCGTTAAGGGAAGTGATCAACGCGCATCCCGGTACGCTGTTCTTTGTGTTTATTTCCAAAGAAAACCTGAATTATCAGAACTATGTGCCGATCCGGAAAAACATCATCATCATTTCAAAGTCGATTCGCACCACCACGATTTACCAGCTGATCGCGCACAATCTGCAACTGTCACGTTTCACAGAAGCCGAGCCTGAAGTTGAAACGGAGCAACCGCTGGATCTCACGCCGGTCAGTCTGAGCCGTACCGAGTCAAGCATTCTGAAAATGTGGATGTCCGGGCTGAACACGCAAAACATTTCCCAACACCTGAACATCAAGCAGAAAACGGTGGCGTCTCACAAAGGCAACATTAAGCGCAAAGTTAAAACCCAAAATAAACAGGCTATTTATCATGTCGTTAAGCTCACAGATATTTTGACCACCGGAATGTTTGTCGGCAGAACCCAGCCTATCCGGCTCACCGGTGAACCGGATGAATTCACCGTTCCTTTCGGCTAACCGTTAACGCCCCTGCATCCGGCCAGCAACATTCTTCCCTTACTGTGAAGCTGATGGTTGGGAACACGACTGAAACACGCTAAACTTCCCGGTCGGAACCCTTATCAGTCATGCCGCAGTCAGGCGGGGCTGGCTTTAATTCGCCGCTGCGCCCGCCGGATCAGTCTCAATGATTCGGCTCATGCGCGCGGCCCGCAGAGAAAGAGGCTCAAAACAACGTGGCTCAATACGTATATTCCATGCACCGCCTCGGCAAAGTTGTTCCGCCGAAGCGTCATATTCTTAAGAACATCTCCCTGAGTTTCTTCCCTGGCGCCAAAATTGGCGTTCTGGGTCTGAACGGTTCAGGTAAATCTACCCTTCTGCGCATCATGGCCGGTATCGATACCGATATCGAAGGCGAAGCGCGCCCGCAGCCTGATCTGAAAATTGGTTATCTGCCGCAGGAACCGCAACTGAACATGGAACACACCGTGCGTGAGTCCGTGGAAGAAGCCGTTTCTGAAGTGGTGGGCGCACTCAAACGCCTTGATGAAGTTTATGCGCTGTATGCTGAGCCGGAAGCCGATTTCGACAAACTGGCCGCCGAGCAGGGCAAGCTGGAAGAAATCATTCAGGCACACGACGGCCATAACCTGAACAGCCAGCTGGAACGTGCTGCCGATGCGCTGCGCCTTCCAGACTGGGATGCGAAAGTCGCGACCCTGTCCGGGGGTGAACGCCGCCGCGTGGCGCTGTGCCGCCTGCTGCTCGAAAAACCAGACATGTTGCTGCTCGACGAACCGACCAACCACCTGGATGCAGAATCCGTGGCATGGCTGGAACGCTTCCTGCACGATTTCGAAGGGACCGTTGTGGCGATTACCCACGACCGTTACTTCCTCGATAACGTGGCGGGCTGGATCCTTGAGCTTGACCGCGGCGAAGGTATTCCGTGGGAAGGTAACTATTCCACCTGGCTGGAACAAAAAGATGAACGTCTGGCGCAGGAAGCTTCCTCCGAAGCGGCCCGTCGTAAATCTATTGAGAAAGAGCTGGAATGGGTTCGTCAGGGCGCGAAAGGCCGTCAGTCTAAAGGCAAGGCCCGTCTGGCTCGCTTCGAAGAGCTGAACAACACCGAATACCAGAAACGTAACGAAACCAACGAACTGTTCATTCCACCAGGTCCACGCCTGGGCGACAAAGTCGTTGAAGTGAAGAACCTGAGCAAATCTTATGGTGATCGCGTTCTGATTGACGATCTGTCCTTCTCCGTACCGAAAGGCGCTATCGTCGGCATTATCGGCCCGAACGGTGCCGGTAAATCCACACTGTTCCGCATGATGTCCGGTCAGGAAGAAGCAAACAGCGGCACGATTGAGCTGGGCGACACGGTGAAACTGGCGTCCGTTGATCAGTTCCGTGACTCAATGGATAACAGTAAAACCGTGTGGGAAGAAGTGTCCGGTGGTCAGGACATCATGCGTATCGGCACGACCGAAATGCCAAGCCGCGCGTACGTAGGCCGTTTCAACTTCAAAGGGGTTGATCAGGGCAAACGCGTCGGTGAGTTGTCCGGTGGTGAGCGCGGTCGCCTGCATCTGGCAAAACTGCTGCAGGTTGGCGGTAACATGCTGCTGCTCGATGAACCGACCAACGACCTCGACATCGAAACCCTGCGCGCACTGGAAAACGCCTTGCTGGAATTCCCGGGCTGCGCCATGGTCATTTCCCATGACCGCTGGTTCCTCGACCGTATAGCGACCCACATCCTTGATTATCAGGATGAAGGTAAAGTTGAATTCTTTGAAGGTAACTTCACCGAATACGAAGAATACAAAAAACGTACTTTAGGTGCCGAAGCGTTAGAGCCGAAGCGCATCAAGTACAAAAAGATGATCAAGTAATCGTCTTTATGAACGAACGAAGGCCCGGCAACGGGCCTTTTTTTATGAGCCGGATCCCCTTTATTCCCCCGCCAGCGCTTCGCTGTAACTCTTCGCAAAGCCGTATTCTTCCAGCATAAAATCAATAAAACACGCCAGCGCCGGAGAATTCAGTTTCCGCCCCGGATACACCAGAAACAGATCGTTGCCTTCCGCTTCCCACTCCGGCAACACCCGCACGAGCGTGCCGGCGGCCACTTCGTCATGGCACAAAAACGCCGGTAACAACGTGATGCCCGCGCCAGCCAGCGCGCATTCCCGCGCATACAGCAGATTGTCAGTGGTATGCGCCGAAGGCAGCAGCCAGCGATGATAAGTTTCGCCGCGATGCAGCACCCATTCCGACCATGCACGGTGCGCAATACAGTGATGCGAGGCTAACTGCTGGGGTGATTCAATCAGCGGATGCTGTGCCAGATAATCAGGCGAAGCCAGAAGATAGCGCGGGCTGTGGCCCAGTTCGCGGCCAATCAGCGAGGAATCCTGCGGCTTGCCGGTGCGCAGCGCGATATCGAATCCTTCCTGCACCAGATCCACCAGCGCGTCAGACACTGACACTTCCAGCGAAACATCCGGGTAACGCTTTTGGAATTCGACGTTCATGCGAGCCAGCAGCGTGGCACCCAGCCCTGCCGGGCTGGTGATACGCAAGCGCCCGCTCGGGTTATCGCGCAAGCGGCGGATCGCCAGTTCCGCCCGCTCGCTGGCCTGCATCATTTCCTGACAGTGGATCAGATAGCGTTCACCGGCAAACGTCAGATTGAGCTGGCGCGTGGTGCGGTTCAGTAACCGCAGGCCAACGGATTTTTCCAGCTGGCTTATCCGCTGGCTAACGCTGGATTTCGGCAAACCGGCACGGCTGGCCGCCTGTGTAAAACTGCCGCATTCCGCGACCAGAGCAAACAGCGCCATATCCTGCAATTGTTTAAACACGATTGTTCACCTCAGCCGAACACTTTGTTAGTTATTGTCCATCTTATCAGGCTGCCGCCAGAGGACTAGACTGTCTGAATACCCAATGGAGGAATTTTTATGTCTGTTAAAGCGATTGCCGTAAATCCAAAAGAACCATCCCGTTTTATCGCCATCGAACTGCCACAACCTGTGCCGGGCGAAAATGACCTGCTGGTGGAAGTGAAAGCCGTTTCGATTAACCCGGTCGATACCAAAGTGCATAAAGGCGTGCAGAAAAGCGGCCTGGATGCGCCTAAAATTCTGGGCTGGGATGCCAGCGGCATTGTGAAAGCCGTGGGCAGCGCGGTGAAAAACTTCAAAGCAGGCGACGAAGTCTGGTACGCCGGGGACATCACTCGTTCCGGCAGCAACGCTTCCGAACAGCTTATTGACTCGCGTATCGTTTCCGTGAAACCGAAATCCCTGAACTGGGCGCAGGCCGCCGCAATGCCGCTGACCACGCTGACGGCCTGGGAAGCTCTGTTCGAACACCTGAAAATTCAGGAGGCTTCGGACGATAAAACGCTGCTGATTATCGGCGGTGCCGGTGGCGTCGGTTCGCTGGCGATCCCGTTTGCTTCACTGCAAAGCAAAGTGAAAGTCATTGCGACCGCTTCGCGCCCGGAATCTGCGCAATGGTGTCTGGATCGCGGTGCCGATCTGACCGTGAGCTACAAAGATCTGAAAGGTGAGCTGGCGAAACACGACATCAAACAGGTGGATTTCATCCTGTGCCTGAATGATACCGACGGTCACTGGGATGCGATTACCGATCTTATTGCGCCAATGGGCCACATCTGTACGATCGTTGAGAACGAACATCCGCTGGATATGAACAAGCTGAAGCTGAAAAGCGCCGCGCTGCACTGGGAACTGATGTATACCCGCAGCATGTTCAATACGCCGGATATCGCGCAACAGGGCGAGATCCTCAAGCAAGTCGCCGCGCTGGTGGATGAAGGTAAAGTCACCACCACGCTGAGCGAAACCCTGCACGGCCTGACCGTGGAAAGCATCGAAGCGGCTCATGCGAAAGTGCTGGATGGCCACATGCAGGGCAAAGTCGTCGTCGCCTTCTGACCTCTTCTGTAAAAACAAAACCCCGCGATTTTCATGGCGGGGTTCTTTTTTTGTCCTGCATTGTGGCTATTCGCCGTCATCAACCTTCTGCCATTTAGCATCCGGATCAAACGCCGTCAGCGCCCGCGCCACAGCATCAGTGTTCGCGCCTAAATCCAGCTGATACACATCACCCTGCTGATTAATCATAAAACTGGTGATGCCGGTATGGCCGTAAACCACCGGCCATGCGATGAGCGCAAAACCCTGAGTCATTTTTCCGTTTTCGATGTAACTGTGCGCCCCGCCGCTGGCGTTCCCGCCCTGCGCGGTAAGAATGCGGTAGTAGTAGCCGTGATAATCGGTGCCCGGCTGATCCTGACCGAAAGCAGGCCCGAGCGGGCTTGGCGCGTCGCCTTCTTTGACCGGCCAGTACAATCCGTCGTGCTGCCCGTCAGTGCTGATAATCTTCTGAGCAAACTGCCCGGCACCCAGCTGATATTCATGCTGCGCGTCGGCGTAAGCCGAAACTGCCTGCATGGCCGACAGTTCGTTACGCCCAATGGTTCGGGTTTCAATTTCCGCCGCGCCCGCCTCCATATCGAACTCCCAGCCCTGCGCCGTGCGTTTCATCGGGATCGGCAGTTGCCAGTTTTCTTCCCCGACGTTCAGATGCGCAATGTCACCCTGCTCAACAATTTTGTGGCTGACATTCCAGTCACGCAGAAAGCGCGCCACTTCATCGGGGTCGACATCTTTTTTCGGCAGATAAACCTGCCAGTCGCTGCCGAGAATTTTCCCCAACGCCTTATCGTCATGCGCCTGCGTTGCTTTCACCAGCGCCTGCGCCGCCAGCTCCGGGCGGGAAAATGCCTGCTGCGCAAACCCCGTCAGAGGCAGGGCAAACAGGCTGGTGCAAATCACAATGTTACGTAATGTCTTCATGACTTTTCCTCGTAAGCCTAGCGGCGGTGGAAATGAACCGGTTCCGCGTTCGCCGGGCGTGCGTGCTGGAAGTTTTGCATCTGCTGGCGGCTCTGATTACCGCGCGCCTGCTGCTGTTGCCATGACGGCGCGCGGCTCGAATTTCCGCTGAATGCCGTGCTGCGCGGCATGTTGCCGGACTGATGGAAATTCTGCCTTTGCTGCTGATTTCCGCCGCGCAGGGCGTTCTGGTTGCCGTTTTGCTGACGGTTTAACGCCTGATGTTGCTGCGACAACGGACGACCGGACGCCTGATGATTATTCAAATTCGCAGCGGCCCGGCTGGCAGAAGCCGCACCCGCCGCGGAATGCGTTGCACCCGACAAATTGCCCTCATGGCGATTCATCACCGAAGCGGCCTGCTGACGTCGCTGATCCATCGTCTGCCCGCTCAGGTTATTTTGTACGCCTGGGTTGCCGTCAAAACCCCGATAATTATTACGTTGCGCCACATTGTTCAGCGCCTGATTTTGCGTCGCTCCGTTCAGGTACGCCCGGTTATTCGGGACACCCGCGTTGAAAGCCGGATTATGCTGCCAGCCCTGTGTCGCCGCTGAACCTGAATGGTTAACCGCATTGTTGTTATTACCTGATATACGGTTGTAATTATTGACGTTTACGTTGACGTAATTGTTGGACGAACCGCCGTGATGGCCGTCATCGTGATGATCGTCATGGTGGTCGTAATCGTCGTGATGATGATCATCATCCCAGTCGATATTGCCGAAAATCGCGTAGGTTGCCGCGACGCCAACGCCAAAACCGATGCCTGACGCCACGCCGTTCACAAACTGCTGACCCGGAGGCGGTGGCAGATAAACCGGCGGATAAGCCGGTGTCGGCCATGCGCCATAAACCACATTCGGGTTATAGCTCGGCACGTAAACCACCTGCGGATCGGCGGATTCAATAATGATGGTCTGCTGCGCGGGCTGAGCATTGACCACGGTGGTGCTGCTTTGCGCCGCCGGTTTTACCGTGACTTTCTGCTGCGGCGTACTTTTCAGCGCCCCGCTCTTTTGCGCGACCTGACGGAATTTCTGCACCGTGTCCATCACATCTCCGGGTTGCGCCAGAAACGCGTCCCCCAGATTTTGTACCCATACCGGATCTTCGCCCATCAGCGCCAGTAACTGCGGAAACGCCACCAGAGATTTCACGCTCGGATCCCAGGGCTCATTCGCCACGGCTTTCACGGCAGGATCCCCCTGACTTTGCGGATGATCACGCGACCATTGCACAGCCTGAATGACGTTGGTCGGATACGTAGATGCCATCAGAACCTGAGAAAGCAGGCTGTCAGGATAAAGCGCCACGGGCGCAACCCACTGATCGAGCTGAGCTTGTGTAAAAGCCGGAGGTGTAACGGGAGTGGCAGGCGGAGGAACGGCAACTACAGGTGCCGCAACGGGCGCGGGGGGTGCAGGTGGTGCGGTCTGAACGGTGGTTTCGGCCTGACTGCGCACCGGAAACCAGCCTTGCATAAACATCACGCTGGCAAGAGCAAAAGCCCCTGCGCTGCACACGACTGCGATACCCCAGGGTTTGAATGACAAATTCATTCGGATCACCTTAAAAAGCCTCAGCCGGAATGAGAGGCACAATGAATGAGTATAATCGGACAAATAAAACTCAACGGACGCCACTCTATTTTTATTTCGCAAATGAGATTTACGCATAAAATGCGCAATAAAAACCCGGCCAAAACTGAGCATGCCAATGCATTGATACAAAAACGTTTTTTAATTCAAGCTGTTACAAGCTGAATTAATTAAAAAGCGAACCCCCTGCAATCAGATGAATTCATTAATAATTATATAAAATACAAAAATGAAAACCATTCACGTCGTGAATAATTAAAAGGAACTGGCCGTTGAAGGGTAAAAATAGCAGGCATAAAAAAGCGCCTGTTGCGTAAAACAGGCGCCTGAGTTTTTCGGGAAAACAGGTCAGTTCACGTTGGGATCGTTCAACCGGCTGGTATCGGCAGCCAGCATGTTTTTCACCAAACCCACGCACTCGAGAAAACGCTGATCGTAATCTGAAGATTCAACGTGAACGTAATCCACATTGTTCTGTTTCAGCATATCGATAAGCAGGTTCTGGAATGACATGCGGTCGGTTGTACTTCCCAGACTGCGCAGGCCATCAGCCACCCACGGCGTGTTATTTTCCAGCAAGATCACCAGATCGAATTTGTATTCGTCCATCAGAGCCTGAACAAACGGATGCTCACGCCCTTCGTACTTTTTACAAAACGCCTGCGTCGTCAGAAAATCGGTATCTATAAACGCCACTTTATTGGCATATTTCACTGCAAAATCAATATATTGCGCCTGCCCGAGCGCGATTTTATCGTAGTCGGAATATTGCAGCGCCATTTCATCGCCACCGAGGTGCGAGAAGACGTAATCGCGGCCATATTCCCAGGCGCTGGTGGTGTTGAAAATGTTGGCTAATTTATTGACCAGTGTCGATTTCCCGCTGGATTCGCCGCCCAGAATCGCCACGGTGCGCACGAAGAACGGCTTCACCTCCGTTGGAATATAATCCCAGTAACGGAATGGATCCTGACGTATCTGACGGCCGCTGATATTCATAAAGGAGCGTTTCGGGTCGATCAGCACCGTTTCAATCCCGAGATGTTCGCGGTACTGCGGCGCGTCGCCTTCTTCGCTCGAATAAATGGTATTCGGCTCGATGCCTTTCTGGCTCATGAACTCTTTAATGCCGCGTCCCCAGACATCCCAGCCGTGCGGATACGGCTCCATCCCTTCTTCATTGAAAGCATGGATACGGATGTTTTTCTGGTATTTGAACGTCTGCAATAACCAGCGCAGACGGTCGCTGACCGTCGGCTGCTGGGACATAGAGCTGTTTTCGAATAACTCGCGGTCACGCGGTTCGTCATAGCCCATGATGATATGGAGTTCATCGACCTGACTACAGGCGCGCTGAATCAGATAAATATGGCCGGTGTGCAGCGGATAAAACTTACCAAACACCACGCCGATATTCTTTTCGCGGCGGGGAAACTCAAGATCAAGGAAGCGATGCAGCGCCTCCAGCTTTTGAGCGCTGGGGCTTTTTATCTTTGCATTCAACAACTGGCTGAGATAACCCTTGGTCATCCCGCTGGCCTCGGCCACCTGTTGCAGCGTGCGTCCCTGTTGTTTAATCGCGGTTTTTAGATAGTCGAACTGTGACATGCCTTGTCCCCAGGTTTGCTGTACTAAACAAAATAGCTAAACCCAAAATAGCACAAAGGCAGGCTTAATTGACACCAGACAACCGTTACAAATCGTCGAGGATCGCCAGTGCATCTGCCAGTTTTTTGACACCAAACACCTGCATTCCGGTAGGGACTTTTTTCGGCACATTGGCGTGCGGCACGATGGCGCGTTTAAAGCCGTGTTTCGCCGCTTCGGTGATACGTTCCTGACCGCTGGGTACCGGGCGGATTTCCCCCGCCAGCCCCACTTCGCCAAACACAACCAAATCTTGTGGCAGAGGACGGTCGCGCAGGCTGGACACCAGCGACAGCAGCAGCGCGAGATCCGCACTGGTTTCCGTGACTTTCACGCCACCCACGACGTTAACGAATACGTCCTGATCCGCCATCTGCAAACCACCATGACGGTGCAGAACCGCCAGCAGGATCGCCAGCCGGTTTTGCTCAAGCCCGACGGCCACACGACGCGGATTTCCCATCATTGAGTGATCAACCAGCGCCTGTACTTCAACCAGCAATGGCCGCGTCCCTTCCCACAGCACCATCACCGAACTGCCAGACGTAATTTCATCGCCGCGGCTCAGGAAAATGGCCGAGGGATTACTGACTTCGCGCAGCCCTTGTTCGGTCATGGCGAATACGCCCAGTTCATTCACTGCGCCGAAGCGGTTTTTATGGCTGCGTAAGGTACGGAAACGGGAGTCGGCATCGCCGTCGAGCAGAACGGAACAGTCGATGCAGTGTTCGAGCACTTTCGGCCCGGCCAGCGATCCGTCTTTAGTGACGTGGCCGACCATCACAATCGCCACACCGCGCGTTTTCGCAAAACGGGTGAGATAGGCGGCGGTTTCGCGCACCTGTGCGACCGTGCCCGGCGATGACTGAATGTCCGCCATGTGCATCACCTGAATGGAGTCGATCACCATCAGTTTCGGCTGTTCTTTGTCGGCAATTTCGCAAATCTGTTCAATGCTGGTTTCCGACAACATGTTCATGTTCGACGTCGGTAAACCCAGACGGTGCGCGCGCATCGCCACCTGTTGCAGTGATTCTTCGCCGGTGACGTACAGGGTTTTCATGTTTTCGCTGAGGTGACACAAAATTTGCAGCAACAGCGTACTTTTGCCCGCGCCCGGATTACCGCCGATAAGAATCGCACTGCCGGGCACCACGCCGCCGCCCAGTACCCGGTCAAATTCCTTGAAACCGGTGCTGAAACGCGGAAGTTCATCGAGGCTGATATCAGAGAGTTTTTGTACACGGCTGACGCCCGCATCACCCGCGTAACCGGTCAGACGCTCGTTACGCGCCACAGTCGGGGAAGCCGCTAAACGGATTTCAGTAATGCTGTTCCAGGCCTGACACGCACTGCACTGCCCCTGCCAGCGCGGATAATCTGCGCCACATTCATTACACACAAATGCACGTTTTGCTGCTTTCGCCACAACTTACCTCTTTATTTTTATTAAGACTGACTACCGCTGAGAATACACAGCACCCCTAAAAGATCAGCATGACGGATGCAAACGGCAGCCTGTTCATACACTTTCGGTTTCGCGTGATAAGCAATGCCCATCCCCGCAACGGCCATCATTTTGAGATCATTGGCGCCATCGCCGATTGCGATAGTTTGCTCCTGAGAAATGCCCAGTTTTTCCGCCAGTTTTAGCAGCGTATCGGCTTTGTATTGGGCATCAACAATTGGCCCGATCACGCGTCCGGTCAGCTTACCGTCGCGGACTTCCAGCTCATTCGCCGCCACGTCGACCAGATTCAGCTGATCACGCAGATATTCGGCGTAATACGTGAAACCCCCTGACGCAATCGCCACGTGCCAGCCCGCTTCCTGCAAGCGCTGAACCATCACGGTCAGGCCCGGCATCAGTGGTAATGTCTGACGCACCTGCTCAAGGATCCCGGCATCGGCATCTTTGAGCGTCGCAACGCGCTGACGCAGGCTGGCGGAGAAATCCAGCTCACCGCGCATCGCACGTTCGGTGACTTCAGCCACCTGCACACCCACGCCCGCCAGTTTGGCAATTTCGTCGATGCATTCAATCTCAATCGCGGTAGAATCCATGTCCATAACCAGCAGGCCAGGCGTTCGCAGGTAAGGCACTTTACCCAACTGGGCGACATCGAATTCAAAAGATTCGGCCAGAACTTGTGCGTCGGAGGTCAGTGAACCCGCCAGACGAACAACCTGATAACCTTCTACTGCCCATGCACTGACAATCACCAGAGCACGGCCTAAGCGGCGCTGGAAAAGCGTAATGCTCGTTTTATCCAGTTTTCTACCATAGAGCAGCCATCCGGTGTGTCCCGCCCGGTAATCGAGTGGCATGACTTCATCACCGCTCAGTGAAAGGGGAAGTCCCGGCCATTGATGGATCTCCGCAGGAAGATCGCAATAGGTCAGACTGTTTGGCATGATGGCTCCTGTAGGGCTTTATGGCAGTAGGAAAATATTAATGACACGATATACCCAAAATCATTCGAGTTGCATCAAGGCGGCAACTGAATGAACCCCTGGAGCTGACACAAGTCAGTGACCGGGGTGAATGAAGGCAGCCAACGCAGAGGCAGCTTGAAGGATGCCGGGTAAAACGAGGCATCAAGCTACCCTATCGCCACCGCTTCTGGCAACATTAAAGTCATCGAAAATCGCAAGGAAACAGAATGGCCAAGGCCAAACTTAAATTTCGCCTGCACCGCGCTGCTATCGTACTGATAAGCCTGGCGTTATTAGTCATTCTGATGCAAGGCGCATCCTATTTCAGCCTGGGACATCAACTGGCGCGTTCCACGCAGGTGGAGCAACTTGCCCAGACACTCGCGAAGCAGGTGGCATTTTCACTCGCGCCACTGATGGACAGCGACAATGATGGCGCTGATATCGCGCAAATTTCCACTATTTTGAGTCAGCTTACCGATGGCAGTCGCATTCTTGATGCCAGCGTTTATGAATCCGACGGCTCTCTGGTGGCCCATGCGGGCGAGCAGGTGCCGGTTCGCGACCGGTTATCGCTGGACGGCAAACGTGCGGGCAGCTACTTCAATCATCAGATTGTGGTGCCGATAGAAGATAAAAATGGTCCGAGCGGATTTTTGCGCATCACGCTCGATACGCATGTTCTGGCAACGGAATCCAAGCAGGTCGATAACACCACCAATCTGCTGCGTCTGATGATGCTTGCGGCATTGGGTGTGGGTATCATTCTGGCACGTACGTTGTTGCAGGGTCGCCGTTCGCGCTGGCAGCAATCGCCGTTCCTGCTGACCGCCAGTAAACCGGTGAAAGAAGACGACGAGCAGGAAGAAGAAACGGACGAATTCGGCCCGCCGCCGGTACTGAATATTCCTGAACCGGAAGCCGAAGTCGCCGAGGCAAAACCGGCAACGGAAGCACAAACCAAAGAAGCGGCTCAGGCCGCCTACCGCAGCCTGAAACGCAGCCGACCTAAATGATTCAGGCCAGCCGCTGAATCTGCGCCGTTAACGCCGCCACCTGAGCCCGCATTCCGCTGGCCAGCTGGCGGAATTCAGTACTTATCGCGGTATCGTCTGCCACGCTTTCCCAGAATGTCAGCGCCCAGGCTTGCGCATCCAGCCACTTCTCTTTAGATACGAGCGGATCGAGATTCAGCGTCATGGTTTCGCGCCGCATCACGCCCGCATTGGTCGGTGCAAAGGCCATCGGTAACATGTCATAAACCGGCGATATCGAAAGCGCCTGTTTTAAGGGATCAATGGCCGGATCGATGAACGACAGATTTCCCTGGTGCATATCACTGTTGGCAATCAGTTTGCCGAAGGCATAAATCTGCTCGATTTTATCCAGCGTCTGCGCCGTGATAATCTTATTCCGGCGTAACTGCTGGGCGGTCAAAAACCAGTTTCCATTTCCCCCGCCAAATTCAGCAGCAACGGCTTCCAGTGAAACCAAACCGCGACGACCGCGCTCCCCCACCCGGTCAAAACGCCCGACCTGAAGGAAAACCTCCTGACTGCCGCCTGTAAAAATTTCAGCAACCGCCGCCTCAATGCCCGCATCATTTAATACCCGCAATGCGTGAGCTTCTGCGCGCAACAGATCTCCCCAGCGTTGGGCGTTTTCATTCTCAGCCGGAGGCGAAAATTTCACTAAAACCTGAGAGGCACTGCGATCTACCTGTTCTGCGTAACAGCTGAACTTTGGCTGCTCACCGCCCGCCGATGAACCGATTTCTTCTCCGGCCAGGCTTCTCCGTGCCAGCCGCTCATAGATCTGGATTTTATCTATTTCAGGCACCGGGATTTCTTCCGGTTTCTGGAACCATTTCTGATAAGCCATATCGCCAATAATGAAATTACCCACCGTTTCATCACCCGCTCTCGCCAGAGCGACCAGCGTCTGCGATTCCGTCCACTTTTTGATGTCATCAGGGAAATGCAGCGCGGAATTAATATCACGCCCCCAGGCACGCCCCAAAAAACCTTGCGGGCGCATATCCGTAAGAAACCACGGCAGACCATCGTAAATCAGGCTTTGCCCGCTGGCAGTTTCTACCGCACAGCTTTCACCAGGCCAGATGGAATAAAGTGTGCCCGCCTTTTCTGCATTTCCGGCTTCATTAATCTGATATAGCGGGAAGCTCCACTGGTTATCCAGCGGGCGCGGCAATATGTAGCGGGTCGAGCGGCTTCGCCCGATTTTCACGATCTCAGGGATTTTAGTCAGTCGCCTTGAAAGCGTTGACTGATTGATTTGAAGCTGTTCCGTGATCTCTTTCGCCGTCAGGCTGCCCTGACGAAGTAAATCCACAAGATCTGGCATGATTGACTCAGCTATGAATAGGTAAATGCATAGCTAATAGCATAGATAATAAATGAATATAAATCGATATATCCTGAGGATATAAATTTTAACCATCAAAATATGCCACAAAAACGCATAGCAAAACGGGCACCTTTCGGCGCCCGTTTTCGTGTCTGCAATAATCAGCAGAATTTATTCTTTGTCGCCCAGCAGAACGGATTCCAGAGCGATTTCGATCATGTCGTTGAAGGTCGTCTGACGTTCAGCGGCAGTGGTTTGTTCATGCCTACGGATATGGTCGGAAACGGTACAGATGGTCAGCGCTTTTGCGCCGAATTCAGCTGCCACGCCGTAGATACCGGCGGCTTCCATTTCCACGCCCAGAATGCCGTATTTTTCCATCACGTCGAACATTTGCGGGTCTGGCGTGTAGAACAGGTCAGCGGAGAAGATGTTACCGACGCGCGCGTTGATGCCTTTGGCTTTCGCGGCATCGGCTGCGTTACGCACCATGTCGTAATCTGCGATAGCGGCGTAATCGTGATCTTTAAAACGCATGCGGTTAACTTTGGAATCGGTGCAGGCACCCATACCAATAACGATGTCGCGCAGTTTGATGTCTTCACGCACCGCGCCGCAGGAACCCACACGGATGATTTTTTTGACGCCGAATTCAGTGATCAGCTCTTTGGCATAAATTGAGCAGGAAGGAATGCCCATGCCGTGGCCCATAACGGAGATTTTGCGGCCTTTGTAGGTGCCGGTGAAGCCCAGCATCCCGCGCACGTCGTTCACCTGCTTAACGTCCTGAAGGAAAGTTTCTGCGATGTGCTTGGCACGCAGCGGGTCGCCCGGCATCAGCACTACGTCAGCGAAGTCGCCCATTTCAGCATTAATGTGTGGAGTTGCCATTGTTCTCTTTCCTTAAATTTTTATAAAAAATCACTGAACTTAAACCCAATGGATTTCAAGTTGTAGCTAGGCGGCAAGCGTGTGAAACCCCAGGAGCTTAGACCGCTAAGTGACTGGGGTGAAGGCGTGAAGCCAACAACGCTACAGCTTGAAAGACGTAGGGTTTAGAGCATGGATTGACCGTAATCCATCGGTGTCAGATCGAAGTATTTCGCAACCGTCTGCCCGATATCCGCGAAGGTTTCGCGGTGGCCCAGCGAGCCCGGTTTTACTTTCGGGCCATAGATTAACACCGGAATGTGCTCACGGGTATGGTCTGTGCCGCGCCATGTCGGGTCACAGCCGTGGTCAGCGGTGAAGATGATGATGTCGTCTTCTTTGACCAGTTCCAGCAATTCCGGCAGGCGGCGGTCGAACAGTTCAAGCGCAGCGGCATAGCCCGGGACATCGCGACGGTGGCCGTAAGAAGAGTCGAAATCAACAAAGTTGGTGAAGACAATGGTCTTGTCGCCCGCTTCTTTCATCTCTCTGATGGTCGCGTCAAACAGCGCGTCCAGCCCGGTGGCTTTCACTTTTTTGGTGATACCGACCTGCGCATAGATATCCGCGATTTTACCAACGGAAACCACGTGGCCGTTTTTCTCATCGACAAGTTTTTTCAGGATAGTGGGTGCCGGTGGCTCCACCGCTAAATCATGACGGTTGCCGGTACGTTCGAAGTGACCGGCTTTGTCGCCGATAAACGGACGCGCGATAACACGGCCAATGTTGTAGCCGCCTTCAGTCAGTTCTTCACGGGCGATTTCGCACAGTTCGTACAGGCGATCCAGCCCGAAAGTTTCTTCGTGGCAGGCAATCTGGAAAACGGAGTCCGCAGAGGTGTAGAAAATCGGCTTGCCGGTTTTCATGTGTTCTTCGCCTAAATCGTCCAGCACGACGGTGCCGGATGAGTGGCAGTTGCCGAGGTATCCCGGCAGATTGGCGCGTTTCACCAGTTTATCCAGCAATTCCTGCGGGAAGCTGTTGGTGGTGTCGCTGAAATAACCCCAGTCGAACAACACAGGCACACCGGCGATTTCCCAGTGGCCTGACGGTGTGTCTTTACCGGAGGAAAGTTCGCTCGCGTAAGCATAAGCGCCGGTAATTTCAGAATTACCGTCCATGCCTTCCGGGATTTTGCCGGTGGATTCTTCAGCGGCTTTCGCCAGCCCGAGACGGGTCAGATTCGGCAGATTCAGCGGCCCTTTGCGGCCTTTGTCGGCTTCGCCACGCGCGCAGGCAGCAGCGATATGGCCCAGCGTGTCAGAACCGGCATCGCCAAAGCGCTCGGCATCTTCACTGGCACCGATACCGAATGAGTCTAACACCATGATAAATGTACGTTTCATTTTGCTCTCCTGCGAATGGTTACGCATTGGGTCACGCGGAACTGCCGCGCACCTGATCATTCTTAAATGGGGGCGATTTAGCCTGAAATCAAGCGTTGCCACCGATTCGGCGGTACACCACCGGCGTGCTTTCCGGCGCTTTGTCACTCAGGACAATGGCCGCCCGCACTTCTTCCGCTGCCTGCTGCCAGGCCGCTTCGCTGTTGGCATGGATCATCGCCAGTGGCTGACGGGTATCCACCTGCTGCCCCAGCTGAGCCATGTGTGTCAGACCGACGCTGTAGTCGATAGCATCGCTGGCACGGCGACGGCCGCCACCCAGAGAAACCACGGCCATGCCCAGCGCGCGGGTATCCATCGCACTGACAATGCCCTGAGTTTCGGCATACACCGGCTTGGTCAACGTGGCCTGTTGCAGATAACGGTCGTAATGTTCGATGAAATCACTCGGGCCTTTTTGCGCCGCAATCATGCGACCAAAGACTTCGGCCGCTTTGCCGTTGTCGAGAACGGCCTGCAATTTGCTGCGGGCGTCTGCGTCGTCTTTTGCCAGCCCGCCGGACAGCAACATTTCCACGCACAGCGCCATCGTCACTTCGAGCAGGCGCGGATTACGGTATTCGCCGGTCAGGAAGCGCACGGCTTCGCGCACTTCGACTGCGTTACCGGCGCTGGACGCCAGCACCTGGTTCATGTCGGTGAGCAGAGCCGTGGTTTTGCAACCCGCGCCATTTGCCACATCCACAATCGCCTGTGCCAGATCTTCTGAAAGCTGGTAGGTCGGCATAAACGCGCCGGAGCCCACTTTGACGTCCATGACCAGCGCGTCCAGCCCTTCTGCCAGTTTTTTGGCGAGGATTGACGCGGTAATCAGCGGGATAGAATCCACGGTCGCGGTGATATCACGCGTTGCGTAGAAGCGTTTGTCCGCCGGTGCCAGCGAGCTGGTCTGGCCGATAATCGCCACACCGACGTCCTGAATAATGCTGCGGAAACGGCTGTCATCCGGGAAAATATCAAAGCCCGGAATGGCTTCGAGTTTGTCCAGCGTACCGCCGGTATGGCCCAGCCCGCGGCCGGAAATCATCGGCACATAACCGCCGCACGCGGCGACCATCGGGCCTAACATCAGGGAAGTCACGTCACCCACGCCGCCGGTGGAATGTTTATCCACAATCGGGCCGTTCAGGTTGAGGCTTTTCCAGTCCAGCACGGTGCCGGAATCGCGCATCGCCATGGTCAGCGAAACGCGCTCTTTCATAGTCATGTCATTGAAATAAATGGTCATTGCCAGCGCAGCAATCTGACCTTCTGAAACCTGACTGTCACGAATACCGTTCACAAAGAAACGAATTTCTTCGTCGCTTAAAGGCTGGCCGTCACGTTTTTTTCGAATAATTTCTTGTGCGAGAAACAAGGTATCCCCCTGCTTAAGCTGAGCGCCGGATGCGGACGCGAATACCGGACGCTGCTAAACAGCGCCGCGGCAAAGTTCGTGTAGTGGTGATTAATAGCTGCTGGTGGCTTTCTGGCCAGCGTGACCCAGAGTGGTCAGCAGGCTTGCCAGCAGGCTGGAAGCGCCAAAACGGAAGTGACGTGCGTCAGCCCATTCGCGGCCCAGCAGGCGGTCAGCCAGTGCCAGATATTGCGCAGCATCTTCAGCCGTTTTCACGCCACCGGCCGGTTTGAAACCGACGGCTTTGCCCACGCCCATTTCAGCAATCACGCTCATCATCAGCTCAGCGCTGTGCAATGTTGCGTTTTCAGGCACTTTACCGGTTGAGGTTTTGATGAAATCAGCGCCTGCTTTGATAGCAATTTCAGAGGCTTTACGGATCAGCGCGTCCTGTTTCAACTCACCGGTTTCGATGATCACTTTCAGCAGAACGTTTGCGACTGCACAGGCTTCTTTGCACTGTTTAACCATCTCAAAACCGATTTGCTCGTTACCGGCGATCAGCGCGCGGTACGGGAATACCACGTCAACTTCGTCGGCGCCGTAAGCAATGGCTGCGCGGGTTTCTGCCAGCGCGATTTCAAGATCGTCATTACCGTGCGGGAAGTTCGTGACGGTAGCGATACGGATATCCGGCGTCCCCTGCTCACGCAAAGTTTTACGCGCAATCGGGATAAAACGAGGATAAATACAGACAGCAGCGGTGTTACCTGCCGGGCTTTTTGCCTGGTGACAAAGCGCGATCACTTTAGCATCGGTGTCGTCTTCGTTCAGCGTGGTTAAATCCATCAGGTTCAGCGCACGTTGCGCTGCGGCGGTTAAATCGGTCATATAACTCTCCAACAATTTTCAATTCCAGCGACCGGCCAGAACTGAGCATACAGTCATGAATTCATTCCGGCGGTTAACGTCGGGGAAAGAATTCTGCACGTTGGCGAGCGGACTTGGTTCCATGAAGATAGCGTGCGTAAACCCTGTGGCTTACGTGGCAACTGAGATCCTTCTCACCGCGCTTGGATTGGCTGATGCCAATTCGTTGTGACTATTTGAACACGTCACATCAGGTTCCTGTGTGCAGTATTTCACACAAAATGAAAACCGTTTGCAACGTTGCTCATTAAAATGAGACTCATGTCACATTTTAATGGCGCCATGCTCAGCGTCTAACCCAGATAAGAGTGTATACCCGATTCATGACAAACGAAGTTCAGGCGGATATACAGAGAACGCCGACCGGCGATCTTGTGGGTAATGTTATAATAATAACATTTTAAAGAGAACATAAATCGCACCACAGCTGATAATGCGCAGACACCGAGAAATACCGGATGATAAAAATGTTATTTAAATCACAAAAAAAGTATAACGAATTACTGCCGTGCAGATAACTGAAAGACCCGGCGGGTGTTGGCGAGCAGCGCATCGGCGATTTCCTGCGCGGATTCCGTACGCAACTGGCATAACACATCAAACACCGCCGCGGCGCGTTCCGGCCGGTTAGGTTGTCCCTGAAAACCCTGCAACGGCATATCCGGCGCATCGGTTTCGAGCAGTAAAGAAGAGAGTGGCAACTGCGCCATCACCTGACGGGTTTTCTGCGCACGTTCGTAACTAATCGTTCCGCCAACGCCTATCGCATAACCGAGTTTAATAAACGCCTGCGCCTGAGAAAGGCTTCCGGCAAAACCGTGTACCACGCCGGTCGCGGGCAGTTTCGCCTGCCGTAACATCGCCGCGAGCTGATCGTGGCTACGGCGTGAATGCAAAATTACCGGCAGATTCTCTTTTTTTGCCAGGGAAAACTGAGTTTTAAGCAACCGCTGTTGTTGCTCAAACATCGGAGCTTCCATGTATAAATCCAGCCCGATTTCGCCTACTGCGACCAGCCGCGCATCACGGTGGCTGAGCAACGCTTCCAGCAATTCGAGATCCTGATCCTTGTGCTGCGCGATGTATAAAGGATGCAGCCCGAGCGCGGCGTGGATCTGCGGGTGATTTTTGGCGAGCGCGAGAATGCCGCGAAAGCGATCTGCCGTCACGGCAGGCACGATAATTTCGCGGACATCCGATTCACCGGCGAGACGCAGGCTTTCCGCTTCCGCGCCGGTAAAAGGCGGAAAATCGAAATGGCAGTGCGTATCGATAAACGTGAAACTCACAACTTATCACCTTCGCTGGCCGGATAATGGCTCTCAGCCGGAGCATTGTCGTTCATCGCCGCCGGACGGACTACGCCGCCATCGGCGACCATATCCGTCAGCACGGCGGGATCGAGAATAATCTGTTCGATTGTGCTGCTGGCAGCGGCCAGCGGGATCACATTCTCCGGCTCGTCCTGCGGCACCACGATGCGTTTTGGCCGGCTAACGCGCGGAGTAATCTGCGGATAAGGCCGTTCGTTTTCGCGCGGCATCAGCCAGTGCGCAGCAGCAGAAAGGAAATAACGTCCGCAGCGGCGGCCCAGATGATAATCCTGGTTTAGCGCAGGAAGACGGCTTCCCAGCGCGTGGCTGGCCAGCGGTTTTGGCGGGAAGATTTCGAAAATACGCACATCATCCGGCGGATTTTCAATGAACTGCTGAATGCGGTGATAGCTTTCTTCGTGATGCTGCATCATACGCACCAGCTGTTGCAGGCTGCTTTCACTCAGCCACTGCTCCATCCGTTTCATCCACTGCGGCGTGTAGAACATCGCCGAAGGCACGGTGCGGATCACCACAATGGTATCTGCGCCGCGGCGGTAAGCTTCCTCGACCGGGATCGCATCGCTGATCCCGCCATCCTGATAGCTGATGCCATCCAGATCCACGCCCATGCGGTAAAAACCGGGGATCGCGCTGGACGCTTTGATCACCGGCAGCCAGTTTTCACGCGTCGGCGCAAAGTAGTTGGCGGTGTAATCATCGCTGCGGCAGGCGCACATCAGAAACTCACGGCCGTCGATCAGCAGTTTTTCTGCACTTTCCATCGCCAGCGGCATGTTTTTCGACGTTTCATCGACCAGCCAGTCGAGATCGATAAGGTGTCCGCCACGCACAAAGCGCAGAGGATTGAAAAAGTCAGGGCTGGTGGTGTAGCGGGTGATGACTCTGCGGGCGTAACCGGGCTGGCCGCACACAAACGCGGAAAGGTTTTGCGCGCCTGCTGATGTGCCCAGATAGAGATCAAAAGGATTAAAACGAGCCCGCTGGAATTCATCCAAAACGCCTGCGGTAAAAATGCCTCTCTGTCCTCCTCCTTCACATACCAGGGCAATTTTCCCCGGCATATAAGGTTTATACGCCAGCGGTTCTATATTCCCCAGCGTGACAGGTATTCTGTATCCCAACGCGCTATCCTCGCAAAATCGGCATTACACGATTGGCCTTTTACCGGCCTCCTTTCTGAGCATACCTCGACTTCTCGTTTTGCGTGAATTACTTGCCTGAATTGGCCGATAAAATCGTTACGTCCTGTTAACGAAACACGTATCCGCCTGAACGGATGCCAAAAAAAGTCTCGCCCCCTTTTCTGAAAACACGGCGTAAGGCAGTGCGTTCAGAGAAGGGGGCGAGAGTGATATTTTAACTCGTTATCGCTTCACTACATTATTGCGTCAGAGTCTCTTGCGGCCGGTAAACAAGCTGACCAGGAACAAGATAATACCGACGACGAAGACGATTTTTGCAGCCCATGCAGCGGTACCGGCTAATCCACCGAAACCCAATGCTGCCGCGATCAACGCGATGATTAGAAAAATAATGCCCCAACGAAACATAAGCTTCTCCTTACCCTATTTTCACTTTGCCAGTTTAAAAGGTGGTGCCCCGCTTCGGGCCATTGTCACTGTGAAACGTTTATCTTTCTGACGCCTTTTTTATCGGCTCAGCGCCTGATAACCCAACACATTACCTATTAAAGGTAGTCGAAAAATGAAAGTGTTAGCGTTTTCGGCGTCGATTTATTTGTACAAAGCTTTGTATAAATAAACGGACAAAGATGATCCACAGGGTCTGCACGACCCGTTATTCAGCGGGCAACTCAAAATATTGTTATGCGTTTTTCATTCGAACGGTGCCCGCCCGACAGGAGGGCACCTTTTGACTCAGAAAGATTAAGGTGCGACTTTCAGGTCATTTTTGACGCTTTTCACGCCATCAACGGTTTTCGCCACACTTTCAGCACGGTCAGACTGCGCCTGATCTTTTACTGAACCGGAAAGCTGAACAACACCGGCGGTGGTTTCAACTTTCACGTTACGTGAAGGGACAATATCGTCAGCCAACAGTTTCGCTTTTACCGAAGCTGTGGTTGCAGTGTCACCCGCGTAACCTTTTACGCTCTGATCTTTGCTGTCTTTGGTGTGCAGTTTGTCGCTGACAGATTTCACACCTTCAACTTTTGTCGCGGCAGCAACGGCTTGTTCAGCTTCGGCCTGTGAGCCCACAAAACCGCTCAGCGTCACAACGCCGGAGTTAGTGGTTACCGAGATGTCGCTGCTTTTGATGGCTTTATCATCCACCAGAGCACTTTTTACTTTCGCTGTGATGGCGCTGTCGCCCATGTAGTTATCAACTTTCTTCATGGAGCTATCGATTTTTGCACCTGCGCTATCCGTGGTAGTTGCAGCCAGTGCACTACCGCTCATCAGCGCGGTACCCAGAACTACGGCCATCATTGAATAGGCAAATTTAGAGTTTTTCATCGATTTCTTCCTTTCAGTTTGTGAGCCTCAATCGGGGCCCTTCACGTCACAGTCTTGGTGACGTCTCCTAACAATTTGTATTGCTGCTGTTTTCACGTCCGGAGAAGCAGAGTACGTCGTTTTATTCTGGCTTTTAATCGCCTTGCGATATAACACTCTGCATCGTGACTTTAAGACAGTGCTTTAAGCCACCATTTCCTGAACACACATTTAATATAGTCAAGAATGATCAAATTAGTAGGAAGATCGCCGGATAAGCCCGCGAATGCAGACAAGTCTTAGGATTTCACGCGAATTCTGCCCGTTTTTCGGGCAAAGAGAGGAGAAATTGAACAGAGGGAAATTGCGGAGAATGGTAAAAGGCGAAAAAAAAGACGGCCAGATTGCCGTCTTTTTCATCAAAAGCCACGCGAAGAAGAATTAATGCTCGCGGGTTTTACGGAATTTCACTTCCGGGTAACGCTCTGAAGCCAGGTTCAGATTCACCATGGTTGGAGCGATATACGCCAGATTATCGCCGCCATCGAGCGCCAGGTTGGTTTCATTCTTACGTTTGAATTCTTCGAATTTCTTCACGTCGCTGCATTCTACCCAGCGCGCCGTTGAAACGTTCACGGACTCGTAAATCGCTTCCACGTTGTATTCACTTTTAAGACGTGCCACGACCACTTCAAACTGCAGAACACCGACCGCACCGACGATCAAATCGTTGTTGGAGATCGGACGGAAGACCTGAACCGCGCCTTCTTCTGACAGCTGAACCAGACCTTTCAGTAGCTGTTTCTGTTTCAGCGGATCACGCAGACGAATACGACGGAACAGTTCAGGGGCAAAGTTAGGGATGCCGGTGAACTTCATGTTCTCACCCTGCGTAAAGGTGTCGCCAATCTGAATGGTGCCGTGGTTGTGCAGACCGATGATGTCGCCCGGATACGCTTCTTCAACGTGGGAACGGTCACCGGCCATAAAGGTCAGTGCATCGGAAATCACGACGTCTTTGCCGGTACGCACCTGACGCAATTTCATGCCTTTTTCGTACTTACCGGAAACCACACGCATAAACGCCACGCGGTCGCGGTGTTTCGGGTCCATGTTAGCCTGAATTTTAAACACGAAACCGGTGAATTTCTCATCGTCGGCTTTCACTTCGCGCAGGTCAGTTTTACGTGGCATCGGCGCAGGCGCCCAATCCACCAGACCGTCGAGCATGTGGTCAACACCGAAGTTACCCAGTGCGGTACCGAAGAAGACCGGCGTCAGTTCGCCCTGCAGGAACGCTTCATGGTCAAATTCGTGGGACGCGCCCTGAACCAGTTCCAGCTCTTCACGCAGCTGCATCGCCAGATCTTCGCCAACGGCAGCGTCCAGTTCCGGGTTATCCAGACCTTTCACCACGCGGACTTCCTGAATGGTGTGACCTTTACCGGTCTGATACAGATAAACTTCGTCTTTATAAAGGTGATAAACACCTTTGAACAATTTACCGCAACCGATCGGCCAGGTAATTGGCGAGCAGGCGATTTTCAGCTCGCGCTCAACTTCGTCCATCACTTCCATCGGGTCGCGGATGTCACGGTCAAGTTTGTTCATGAAAGTCAGGATCGGCGTATCACGCAGACGGGTAACTTCCATCAGTTTGCGGGTCCGGTCTTCAACACCTTTCGCGGCGTCGATCACCATCAGACAGCAGTCAACGGCGGTCAGGGTACGGTAAGTATCTTCGGAGAAGTCTTCGTGCCCCGGGGTATCGAGCAGGTTGACCAGACACTGTTTATACGGGAACTGCATCACGGACGTGGTGATGGAAATACCACGTTGTTTTTCCATTTCCATCCAGTCGGATTTGGCGTGATGGCTTGAGCCACGGCCTTTTACCGTACCGGCGGTCTGGATTGCCTGTCCGAATAACAGAACTTTTTCAGTAATAGTGGTTTTACCGGCATCGGGGTGAGAGATGATGGCAAATGTGCGGCGCTTAGCCACTTCAAGGGCGTATTCACTTGGAGACATGTTTTTCACGTTTCTGCGGTTGGTCCGCCCTGCATCGGGATTCACATCACGTCAGAAGGTGACGTCAGGCAAAGCGGTAATAAAAGTTATAGCCGGCTATTTTCACTGATTTAGACGGGATGGGCAATCAATGGTTTTTTTGTGCGCTGCTTGGAGAAACGTCAGAGTCTGAAGTCCGGGGACAACGATGCCCAGTGTTTTCTTAAAATCACTTTGTGGCCGGCAGACATGGGAAGTGTTTCCAGCCGGTCAGACCATTCATGCCGCGCGATACTCAGTACATCATCCAGATGCACTTTTATAGCTGGCCAGGAAATGCCAATCCGATTCGCCCATTTTTCAAAAGTGGAAAAACCGATCACTGCCCAGCGCTTTTCTTTCGCCATGTTTAACGCAACACCTTCTTCATCCTGCATATAAACCCGCGTACTGACGATGTCATAAGCCGGAGAAAGTCTGGCATTCAGACCATCAGGATAAATTACAGACCAGTTCTTCAGATGTGCATCCCCGTTTCCCAGTAAAATATTGACCAGTAACCGGCGCGCCATTTGCTGCACATCTTCTAAACCAGCTGACCCCACGCGATACAACAGTGCGGCAATTTGCTCATAGTTATAGCGCACGTATTTTTCGTGAGCATACACCTCAAAGATTTGCGCAAAATCCTCACTGTGGATGCGACCCGCCGGACCACGATCAAATCGTTTGATGCTGTAAGCAAAAGCTTCATCGGGAAGCCGGATATCAGGCAGATTAGTGATGTCAGAAAGCGCGGTAAGCTTGACCTCCGGAATGTCCACACCCGCCATTTCGGCCAGCGTCATGGACGTAAATTCGTTTTCAGCCAGCGAAGGATGCACGACTGACGGCGTTTTGATAATCCAGCTGTCACCGTCAACGTCAGCGCTGATATTAAACCTTCCGCCCTCCCTGAAAGCAGAGAACTTCAGCTGCACGCCTGCCAGTGAAAATTTATTAGCAAGCCGGTGTACTTCAATCTGCACCGGCACCAACCGGTTATCCCGTGAAGCTTTTGCCCATGCGGGCATTTCACCTAATGGCAGGGCTCTGACCGAAAGCGCGCCAGGCAAATTTTTCGCCGTATAGGCAAGAAGGGGAAATTCGGAATCACGATGAGTTTTGAGTTCAAGCGCCAGCCACGCACGCATCGCGCCTTCCGGCAATAAATTGGAAAGCACAGGCGGCAATCGGAGTGTTGAAATCAGCGGCTGGCGCAAATAATCAGGATGCGATTTTTGTGTAAGAGTAAAAACGGGTCGCACACTTTCTGGCAACGCTGCGTAAGCGGGATCGAACGTCAGTATATTTCGGCTGCCAGAATAATGTGCCAGAACGCCGATCTGCTGATCGTGCAAATAGAGAGCCAGCGCCTCCACAGATTCCGTTGTATTGCTCATACTTAATCCTCCAGGTCACGCAGCAGATCCTGCCAGTTGTCGGGCTGACGCTCTTCAAGACGGGTCTTCTCCGCGGGAACAGAAAGCAACTCCTTAACTTCCAAAACCCTTTTGCGCGGCACCAGCATCATTTCAAGATCCATTCCTTCCAGAATGCGTAATAAAGTTGAAAGACGCGGGTCGCCACCGGACTCGATTCGCTGATACTGCTGCTGGGACATACCGATTTTCATCAACATGTCTTTCTGATTGAGATCCAGTTCCAGCCTGCGTTTTTTGAGGAGTTCCGGAAGTTCATTTAGCGATTTCATCAGAATTTCCTACGGAGACGTTTACAACACACTAGTTGTAAATTTGTACAATAACAACTTATGAATTGTTTTCACCATGGAATTACAATCAATATATTGTATTCAACACCAAATACAACACATCAGCTGTAATTACCGGTTCTTTACAACGAATAGGTTGTTAATCAGCCCAGCGGCAGCGCCATCATGATGGCGTCTTCGCGGCCTTGTGCGGCGGGATAATAGTTACGGCGGACGGAGACTTCGTTAAAGCCCAGGCTTTCGTATAACGCGATCGCTTTGGCGTTGGAGGCGCGGACTTCCAGCCAGAGCGTGAAAACGTCTTTTTTCTCAATCTGTTGGATGACGTCTTCCAGCAAGGCCCGGCCTAATCCCTGACGCTGAAATGCCGGATCGATGGCAATATTGAACAGCGTGGCTTCATCAAGAACGATTTGCGTAATAGCAAAACCGGCCATCACGTCGTTGTGCATGATTTTGAGATTCAGATAGCGTTCGCCCTGATTGCTGGCGAGCGTTTTTTCCGTCCACGGGAAAGCGTGGCTGGCCTGTTCAATTTCAAATGCGCGGGGAAGATCAGCGGGCGTCAGGATAGAAATGTTGTTCATTTTCACAGATCTGCTGCCAGAGTGCGCGTTTTGCGCTGGCGTCTTGATAAAGCTCGGCGAGAGCCGGGCTGGATAACTGCGTACCGGCGAGCGTAAGCGGTTCGCTTAAACCCAGTCGCCAGATATTGCAGCGGGTATCTTCCGGCAACATGGTTACCTGTTCCGGCGTCAGGCGGTAAACCTGCGGTTCAGCCAGTGCCAGACTGCGGAGCACATCGCGCACCAGCGGATCATCTTCAGCGGGCGGTACGTCGGCGACAATCAATAATTTTGTCTCCGCAGGCAGGCTGACGGCGACTTCACCCTGCAAAACCGCAGGCCGGCGCAGCGTCCACTGGGTAATGCCCAGTTGTTGTAACAGTGTATCTCGTCTGGATGCCATGCCTGATCCCTGCCCGTTGAATAGCGAAAAGCCGGGCTATGCTAGCAAACACATCGAACATGCGCCAATAAACCTCTATAATCGCGCGTTACATTCCTGAGGAGCCACACCCTGATGTCTGCATTAACTCCGGCCAGCGAAGTCATACTGCGCCATAGCGAAGAATTTGAAGGCCGCCGCGTCCTGTTCGCCGGCGACTTACAAGATAACCTGCCTGCTGAACTCGACGCCGAAGAAGTCCGCGTTCACACCAATATGTATCACCACTGGCAGATGCTCAGCAAAACGCTGGGCGACAACGTGCAGTTCGGCTTACTGGCCGACGCAGACCTGATCGCGCCTTGCGATGTGCTGGTGTATTACTGGCCGAAGAGCAAGCTGGAAGCCAAATTCCAGCTTTTCAACCTGCTGTCACAGCTGCCGGTCGGTATCGACGTATTTGTCATCGGTGAAAACCGCAGTGGCGTTCGCAGCGCGGAAACCACGCTGGAAGGCTTGTGCGAACTGAGCAAAATCGACAGTGCGCGCCGTTGCGGCCTGTATCACGGGCGTCTGGAAAAACAGCCTGAATTTGATGCAGAGGGCTGGTGGGATGAGTACATGGTCGAAGAAGTGACCATCAAAACCCTGCCGGGCGTATTCAGCCGTGAAGGTCTGGACAGCGGAAGCCTGTTGCTCATCAACAGCTTCGAAGAGCCTGTTAAAGGCAAAGTGCTGGATGTGGCCTGTGGTTCCGGCGTTCTGGCATCCGTGCTGGCGACATACTCGCCGAAGATGAAAATCACGCTGAGCGATGTGAGCGCAGCCGCTATCGAAGCCAGCCGCGCCACACTGGCCGCCAATGATTTGCCGGGCGAAGTGATCGCCAGCAACGTTTATTCCGATATTACCGGTCGTTTTGACATGATCATCTCCAACCCGCCATTCCACGAAGGTCTGCAAACCAGCCTGACGGCGGCTGAGCAGCTGATCCGTGGCGCGGTCAGCCATCTGAACATCGGCGGCGAACTGCGCATTGTGGCTAACGCCTTCCTGCCATACGCCGCGCTGCTGGATGACACGTTTGGCAGCCATGAAGTGCTGGCACAAAATGGCCGCTTCAAAGTGTACAAAGCAGTACGTGGCCGTCCGCCGCGTGATCCAAAGAAAAAGCGTTAATCCGTCGTTTTACTGCTCGCTGAGGATACGCATCATTTCTGCGTTGTAACGGTCACCCGCCGCAACGTGGAAAGGAAACACTGCTTCGATCGCCGCGATTTCGGCTTCACTCAGGGAGACATCAAGCGCGGCGATGTTTTCCTCAAGATAATGACGACGTTTGGTGCCAGGGATTGGCACCAGATTATCGTTACGCGATAACACCCATGCCAGCGCCAGCTGCGACGGTTTCACCCCTTTTTCCTGCGCCAGTTCACCGATTTTTTCCGCCAGTTGCAGATTCTTCGCGAAGTTTTCACCTTCGAAACGCGGGCTGAAACGACGGTAATCGTCAGGCTCAAGATCGTCCATTGAACGGATTTGTCCGGTCAGGAAACCGCGTCCCAGCGGGCTGTACGGCACAAAACCAATGCCAAGGCGTTCGCACGCCGGCAAAATCTCCGCTTCCACATCCCGCGACCACAGCGAATATTCCGTTTGCAGCGCGGTAACCGGATGCACTTTGTGCGCACGCTCCAGCAGGCTGACAGACACTTCGCTCAGCCCGATGTAACGGATCTTCCCTTCCTGAACCAGATCCGCCAGCGCGCCCATGGTTTCCTCAACGGGAACGGACGGATCAGGACGGTGCTGATAATAGAGATCGATAACATCCGTTCCCAGACGCTTCAGGCTGCCTTCAACGGATTGACGGACATAATCCGGATGTCCGTTGGTGGCGCGTGCGTGCGGGTTCGCGAGGTCACGCACGATGCCGAATTTGGTGGCCAGGAAAACTTTATCGCGACGCCCTTTCAGAAAACGTCCCAGCAGTTCTTCATTGGTATGCGGGCCGTACACGTCGGCGGTATCAAACATCGTGACGCCCAGTTCCAGCGCACGTTCCAGCGTCGCCATCGACTCTTTTTCATCCTGACCGGTGGTGTAGAAATCGCTCATGCCCATGCAACCCAAACCGAGCGCTGACACCATCGGACCCATTTTTCCAAGCTGACGTTGTTTCATTGAGATTCCCTCGAGACATGAAGAGTAAGTAACGGGAGGAAGTGTGGTTGTTATTGCGGATAAGATAAATCATCCAAAACGTGCAACACTGTTCATAAATCGCAAACAATGGTGAGCGCCTGCGGAGAAGCAAAATGGATCAGATACAGGCAATGAAAATTTTCATCCGTATCGCCGAGCTGGAGAGTTTTAGCCGCGCGGCGGAAGACCTTGATTTACCGCGCGCAACGGTCAGCACGACGCTGAAACGGCTCGAACAGCGGCTGGGCGTTCGGCTGTTTTTGCGCACCACGCGTCAGGTTAAAATCACCGATGAAGGTAAAATTTATTACCAGCGCTGCCTGCAATTACTGTCAGCGCTGGAAGAAGCCGATACCTTATTTGCCCATCACAAAAACCAGCCCGCCGGAACGGTCAGAATCGACATGCCGCATTCGCTGGCGCGCGTGATGGTGATTCCGGCGTTGCAGGCATTTTATGAACGCTACCCGCATATCACCCTGAGCGTCAGCGCCAATGACAACTCCGTCAATTTGCTCGATCAGGGCGTGGATTGCGTGATTCGTGCGTGGCCGTCTGAAGACGAAAATCTGCAATCGCGGCATCTGGCCAATCTCGAACAAATCACCTGTGCGTCTCCGGCGTATTTCGCGAAATTTGGCATCCCGCAGACGCGTGCAGATCTCGCCGCGCATCAGGCTATTGGCTATTTTTTCGCACATCAGCAACCGGAATCACACCTGGAATTTGTCACGGATGGCACGGTCGAAAAAATTCCGTTACGCCGCACGCTGACGGTCAGCGGGGCGGATGCTTACGTGGCGGCGGCAAAAGCAGGTTTTGGCCTGGTTCAGGTGTCGAGACTGGCGATTGCGCAGGAACTGGAACGGGGAGAACTGGTTGAAGTCTTGTCAGCGTTAACGCCGCCGCCGATGCCGCTTTACATCATGTATCCGCCGGGACGTTTTCTCGCGCCGCGTATTCGCGTGTTTCTCGACTGGCTGATTACGCTCTTTTCACAGCCGGATGCGTGAGAGCTGCCTTCGGGCATTAATAGAAAAATTGCTGATTAAACCATCAATTAACCTGGCTTCGTTCTGACAGATTGACCCATTCACCGTGAATATGTTGTTTTTTACATCAACCGTCCTAAATGGGGGAAATAACAGTTGACGCCTGTGGGAAAATCTCTAGAATTCGCCCCCGTGGTTGTGTTACTTGCTGATGACATTCCGATGAATGCGTCAACACAGTAATCAATTGGTTCGCGATGGTGGCGGAATTGGTAGACGCGCTAGCTTCAGGTGTTAGTGTCCTTTGGATGTGAGGGTTCGAGTCCCTCCCTTCGCACCAAAACAATCGCAAGATTTATATTGCACGGCACGGTACGCGATGGTGGCGGAATTGGTAGACGCGCTAGCTTCAGGTGTTAGTGTCCTTCGGATGTGAGGGTTCGAGTCCCTCCCTTCGCACCACTCCGGTGATATAAATCAGCAGTAAGCAGAATTCATCTGTGCGAAGGTGGCGGAATTGGTAGACGCGCTAGCTTCAGGTGTTAGTGTTCTTACGGACGTGAGGGTTCAAGTCCCTCTCTTCGCACCACATGATTCTGTTCTTCGGTTTTTCCTTCCTGTATTAACTCTTTCGATTTCAAAAAGTAAAAAATCCCCTTCGCTTTACTGTTTTTCCTGTTTCTCATCTTCGTATTCCTGTGTTTAAAACCTGTTTTTTCATCTCAAACTAAAATTCAACGTTACTGCTGCCAGACCGCCAGCCAGCGCCATAAATGAGGGCAGCAGCAGATAATGGCGCAACGTCCGGTGGAACAGCATGCCCAGCGTCACCAGCATCGCGACCACGACCAGAACGCGCAGCTGATCCAACGTCATATGCGCCAGCGCCAGCAACGGCATCAGCGCGCAAGGCAGCAAAACGCCCCAGCCGCTGGTCAGACGCTTACCCAGCATCCACACAACCGCCCAGATCCCACATGCCATGACAATTGCCGGTATCATAACCCTTCTCCAAACGTTGATAATGAGAACTAATATCATATAGGATTTTTTCTCATTTACCAGTCGTCCCCGCAATAAATCAGACGACACAACGCCCGTCTGCCAGTGCGCCCGCCTTTAAGGTAAGGTCTGCGTGGTTATTTGCGGTCTTGTACTCCGTTTGGGTGACACCTGCGTACAAAAGTGCTAATTTTAAAGGCGTTAAACCAAATTAGTGAAACCGGGTTAATTAAATTTTTTATAATAGTCACTAAAAAAACTATATTTATAGAATTCTAATAATTACCTATTAGAACTATTAGCCTGCCTGCATGGAACTTGTCTTAATGGAATAAGCGCGCGGTATAGGGCGATAAGAATCTTTATCTATTCAGAACAACACACGCTAAATAGAGTAAATTTGATGATATCTCATTCCTATGATGAGCTGCTGAGAAGCAAACATCGGCTGGCGATGCTCCTGTTCTTTTTTTTAAATAGTGCCACGGCGCTATTTTCGATGGTTTATCCCCCCGACAATGCAGCGGCGACACCCTTTCCGCTGATACTGATTTTTGCACTTTGTTGTGGCGGGTTAATATTTTCTTTTTTCAGTAAGAAAAATTACTCTTCACATCTGAATATGTGTTCTGTGATTGTCGGTCTGTTATGGGCCTGGCAAATAGCATTACGTTTTGAGGAAGTCGGGCAAACAGATAAAAATTATCTGGTGATCAGTTTACTCAGTATATTCTTTATCAGCGCCATCGCTTTGTCAGATAATTTTCTGGCTTTTTGCCTTCATGCAGTACCTTCCACTATCTGCGTGATCTTTCTGGATGACTTTCAGCACATCGGGCATATCCTGTTCACCGTCATGTTGCCGCTGATTGGCCTGTGGCTGCATCACCTGATGCTCAAACGCAGTGACGAATTCACCCGCCGCATGGTGTCGAATCTCTACAGCGAAAGGGAAAAGTTCAGCGATCTCAGTATGCTGGATCCGCTCACCGGCCTGTACAACCGTCGTGGCTTGCAGAACAAGCTGGAAACCCTCTTTAATCAGGCGTCAGGCCATTACGTGATGCTGCTCGATATCGATCACTTCAAAGCCTACAACGACAATTACGGCCACAGCATGGGCGATCAGGCGCTGGTGCGCGTTTCTGCCGCCATTCGTGACGCCGTGCGTTCGCGGGATGTGGTCGTTCGTTATGGCGGAGAAGAGTTTCTGGTGCTGATGTCGAACGTGAAACAGGAACACGCAATCCGGATGGCAGAACGCATTCAGAATAAGGTTCTGGGGCTGAATATCCCGCATTTGTTTAACGCACAGGTCTCGACTCACGTTACCGTCAGCGCCGGGTTAGCTGCGCTGGAAGAGGGCGATTTTATTAGTGCCCTGGGCAACGCTGACGCCTCACTGTATAAAGCCAAAAACAGCGGGCGTAATAAAATATTTTATGCGTGGGAAGAGAATAATGAGCGCCACGAAATCGCTGAAGAAAAATTAGCCTGATTATTGCCGGAAAGTAACATTGATAACAGCGCGCTCATTGTTATTATTTTTGCTAGCGATAATGATACCGTTGCCCTGTTCGATAATAAAGCGCGCTCATTCATTATCACTGCATAATCATTCAATTTTCGGCCTGATTAATGGTTCAGGCTGAAAGTTAAACAGCTTGTTTACCTTATTGAATGTTACAAAACCCTGTTACCCGCCTGACTGAACGCCCTGCTTAAATAACCTTTCATTTTGTAAATCCCCACAAAAATAAGATGTATAAAAATAATCCTAATCCCGACGTTGTTTTGTCATCGTCCCCGCAGAATATTGCTTTTTCCCGCCAGGTTTTATGTTACAAATCCCGTCTACTTTATTGTTTTAACGCCATTATTTAGTCTGTTTCAAAATTTGTGAACTCTCTCACGTCCACCTTCCGGCGAGTGCCAGAGGCTATTTTCCCGTGGCACTGACCGGAAGGCTCCCTGATCGAACACTTCTTACACTGTTGCCCACCCGCCGTACTGACTTCTGACGGATCAGCGTGTTACGGCGGGCTTATTCACCTCATTACCACTCTGTTTCTCTACATAACAAAAGGTCCGGTGTATGAACAATTCGATAGTTTTAGGGATTATCTGGCATCTGATAGGAGCGGCCAGCGCAGCCTGCTTCTATGCACCTTTCAAGCAAGTGAAAAGCTGGTCCTGGGAGACCATGTGGTCGCTGGGCGGCTTCTTTTCCTGGATTATTTTACCGTGGGCGGTGAGCTACGTACTTCTGCCCGATTTCTGGGCGTATTACGGCTCGTTCAGCTTTGCCACCCTGCTGCCGGTTTTCCTGTTCGGCGCGATGTGGGGCATCGGGAACATTAATTACGGCCTCACGATGCGCTATCTCGGGATGTCGCTGGGGATCGGCATCGCCATCGGGATCACCCTGATTATCGGCACATTGATGACGCCGGTCCTGCAAGGCAAAATCGGTATGCTGTTCGGTACCGCCGGTGGCCGGTTAACGTTGCTCGGCGTGCTGGTGGCGGTGATTGGCGTGGCGATAGTCAGTTACGCCGGTTATCTGAAAGAGAAAGCGCTGGGGATTCAGGCGGAAGAATTTAACCTGAAAAAAGGGCTGATTCTGGCGGTGATGTGCGGGATCTTCTCCGCCGGGATGTCGTTTGCGATGAGCGCAGCGGTTCCGATGCACGACGCAGCACGCGCGCTGGGCATCGACCCGCTGTACGTGGCCCTGCCGAGTTATGTGGTGATCATGGGCGGCGGCGCTATCGTCAACCTTGGTTTTTGCATCATCCGTCTCGCGACGCGAAAGAACCTTTCGCTCAGGGCAGACATGTCCGTGGCGAAATCCCTGCTGGTGGCCAATATCCTGTTCTCCATCCTGGGCGGCACCATGTGGTATCTGCAATTCTTCTTTTACGCCTGGGGACACGCGAGCATTCCCATCGAATACGACTACATGAGCTGGATGCTGCACATGAGTTTCTACGTGCTGTGCGGCGGGATCGTCGGTCTGGTTCTGAAAGAATGGGTGTGCGTCGGCAGAAAACCGGTTCGCATTCTCTGCCTCGGTGCGCTGGTGATTATTCTGGCCGCCAATATCGTCGGGCTGGGAATGGCACTCTGATTTTCAATCCGTAAACCCTAGCGAAAACCCTGGCGGCAGAGCGTGCTTTGCCGTTATCAATCCGCCGCAATCAGCGAAAAAGGCTGCGGCGGCGTCTTTTTCGCCTGAGCAATAAACCGCTGCCGGTAATCCCTCGGCGAAACACCGTACGCACGGTTAAACACCACGGAAAAATAATTACTGTCGTCAAAGCCGCATTCGGCGGCCACGTCACCAATCGCCATGTTGCCATAACGCAGCAAACTCATTGCCCGGCACAGCCTGAGCTGACGCAAATAACTCATTACACTCAGGCCGGTATGTTGCTTGAATAACGCCCGCAGGCTGCGGGGATTCAGCTGATGTTGCTGACAAAACGTCTCCAGATGGAACGGTTCGGCAATGCCAGCCCGCAGCGCCATAAGCAATAAATCCAGTTGATGTGCGTCGGGCAACGCGCCGCTGTCCGGACGGTGCCGGAAGCGCAGCAAAAGCAGCGCCAGTTGCATCAGCAACGCCTCGCTCAGCTGAACAGATAGCGGCTCGGATTTCATACACTCCTTCGCCAGCTCATCCACTTTATCGCGTAAAACGGACATCCCGAGCGTGCTCAGCCGCCAGTAACGCTGTTCCTGGCTGGCATTTTCTCCCGGCAATAATTGCGCCCAGTCGGCTTCCAGCCGGAAACGTTCGCGGCAAAACAGCACATTATCGAGCGCCAGTTCATTGGCAGATTCATAGCTGTGCCGGTCTCTGGCGTTGATATAAAACAGGTCGCCGCAGGTAATGGGATAGGGAATATCGTTCCAGATATGCATACCGTTGCCACGCCAGACGATCACCAGTTCATCGAAATCGTGGTCATGGGTGGGGAAATCCGCCTGCGGATGGCGCTCTTCTACCACCACCGAGTTCATCCCGGTCAGAAAGAGGTCATTTTTATTGAGTCTTAAAGACATAGCAGCAATCCCATACCCGTTTGACGGCAAGATAAACGAGGCGGCTCAGGTAAAAACCTGAGCGCACGAGAGGCACCGCTTAACGTAGCTGATCACGCATGAGTTTTGGCGACACCGAAAATTCCCGACGGAACTGCGTCGAGAAATGGTTACTGTCACTGAACCCGCAGGCATAAGCGATATCCGTAATGCTCTGATCGCTGTGGTGTAAACGGCGGCGGGCTTCCAGCAGGCGCAGGCGGTTGAGATACCGCTGCGGCGTCATGCCGGTGTAATGCTTCATCTGCCGGTGCAGCGTGCGCAGCGCCAGCGAAAACCGTTCGGCGGCCTCGGTCCAGTTAACGTCCTCACTGTAATGTGACTGGAGCCATTGCAAAAGTTGGTTAACCCTGTTTTCCGAGGTATCTCGCAATTGTGGCTGGAAACAGTCCTGATAAAGCAGGATCAGCAGCTGTAAAAACAGGCTTTCGCGCGTGGCGATGTGTTCCATTTCCACACTGTCGGGCAGCGCTTCCAGCTGCGCGATACAGTTCAGAACCTGATGCAACACGCACGGGCTGAGCTGCCAGTGGATCTGCGACTGATAGTGATGTTCCTGCGGCAGAAAATGGCCGACATCCTGAATAAAGCGAAACGCTTTTGGCGAACGGAAAAGCACATTGGTCAGCCGCAGGTTATCCACGTTTTCAAACAAATGATGATCGCTGGCGCGGACAAAACACACCGTTCCGGCGGTCAGGGTATACGGATTGTCATTAAAGATGTGCACGCCCGAGCCGCTTTCCACCAGCATAATCTCGTGGAAATCGTGGTAATGCTCCGGGAAAACGTCTTGCGGAAGACGCCGCTCAACCGTCACAGTCAGCTCAGGTGCCGCAAAATAATCATCACCCTTCAGTAACGTCATTTATCGCCTCCGGTTCAGGAAATCATGATGCTTCGGAAAACAACCCTACCCTGCGCGTGCTGTTCTTACCTTCAAACGGCGGCGTGAAAAACGTCATAAACGGTCAGATTTTTAAGATTCACCCCACCACGCAACAGATCTGCGGCGAAGATCACAGTCGCCCGCCCTGCCCGCATCCCCGTTTGCAAAACCTCGCCAGAGCCAGCTTTAGGCTGATCTGTGATCTGCCTCGCATCTACCTTTTTAATGCTGCCATCCCGTCAAAACCGGTGGCAATCACCGGAAGGTGACCCCGCAACGCCTCCCCTACACTGGCCGCATATTCAATAAGGAATGGCCGCTATGAGAACTCACCATCTTGCCGCTATTGACCTCGGCGCTTCCAGCGGCCGGGTAATGCTGGCGACGTTTACCCGCCTCGATGCAGACCCGGCAGCAACGCTGACGCTGAAAGAAATTCACCGTTTTCCCAATAATCTGTTGCACACAGACGGTCACGAAACCTGGGATCTTGATGCGCTGGAAAAGCACATTCTCGAGGGGCTGAACCGCCTGGATGCGTCGGGCATTCAGCTCGACGGTATCGGCATTGATACGTGGGGCGTGGATTATGTCCTGATCGACGAGCACGGCCAGCGCGTAGGGTTGCCCGTTTCCTACCGCGACAACCGCACCGAAGGCGTCATGGCGCGCATGGAACAACAGCTGAGCCGCGAAGCGATTTACCAGAAAACCGGCATCCAGTTTATGCCGTTCAATACGCTCTATCAGCTGCGTGCGCTGAGCGAACAGCAGCCTGAGGTCGTGGAGAAAGCCGCGCATCTGCTGATGATCCCGGATTATTTCCTCTACCGTCTTACCGGCAAACTGAATCAGGAATACACCAACGCCAGCACCACGCAGATGCTGAATATTGCCACCGGCGACTGGGATGAAGATCTGCTGAAACTGGCAGGCGTGCCGCGTCACTGGCTGACAAAACCAGGCCAGCCCGGCCATTCTCCCGGTCTGTGGCACAGCCCGCGCGGCCGCAGCGTGCCCGTTTTCAGTGTCGCCACGCATGACACCGCCAGCGCAGTCGTCGCCGCGCCGCTCACCGGCACGCACAGCGCCTATATCAGCTCCGGCACCTGGTCTCTGATGGGCATCGAAAGTCCGAAAGCGTTCAATCACGCCGGTGCGCTGCACGACAATGTCACCAATGAAGGCGGCATCAACGGCAGCTATCGCGTACTGAGCAATATCATGGGGTTATGGCTGTTCCAGCGCGTTTGCCGTGAACTGAATATTCAGGACCTGCCTTCATTAATTACGCTGGCCAAAAACGTCCCGCCGTTCACCTATCTGATTAACCCGAATGAAGACCGCTTTATCAATCCACCGTCAATGGTCGATGCCATTCGCGAAGCCTGCGAACAGGCGGGAGAACCGGTTCCGGACTCACCGGCCGAACTGGCGCGCTGTATTTTCGACAGCCTTGCCATGTTGTACCGGCAGGTGTCCGTTCAGCTGGCGAAGCTGCAGGGCGAGCCGCTTCGCGACATTCACATTGTCGGCGGTGGCAGCCAGAACCAGTTCCTGAACCAGCTTTGCGCCGACACCTGTCAGGTGAACGTCAGCGCCGGGCCGGTTGAAGCCTCAACGCTTGGCAATATCGGCTGCCAGCTGATGGCACTTGATGCCGTAAAAGATGCCGCTGAATTTCGTCGCATTGTCGCCACGAATTTCGAGCAACGCCATTACCTCCCCCGTATTCACGAGGATTTCCCAATTCACTGGCGCCGTTTCCAGGCGCTCTGTCACGCCAATGAGGAGCTCGCAGTATGACTTCATCTATCGACAATGCATGGACGCTTGCTAAAGAACGTTTCGCCCAACTGGGCATTGATGCCGAAGCCGCAATCAAACAACTCGATACCCTGCCGGTTTCAATTCATTGCTGGCAGGGGGATGACGTCGCGGGTTTTGAAAATCCGGAAGGCGGGCTGACCGGCGGTATTCAGGCGACCGGTAATTACCCGGGCAAAGCGCGGAATGCACAACAGCTGCGCGCGGATTTAGAACTGGCGATTTCAATGATCCCCGGCCCTAATCGTCTGAATCTGCATGCTATTTATCTGGAATCCGATAATCCGGTTCCGCGCAATGAAATCGAACCGAAGCATTTCACTGGCTGGGTCGACTGGGCGAAGAAAAACAAACTGGGTCTGGACTTCAACCCGTCCTGTTTCTCGCATCCGATGAGCGCGGACGGCTTCACGCTCTCCAGCGCTAACCCGGAAATCCGTCAGTTCTGGATTGAGCATTGTCAGGCCAGCCGCCGCGTTTCCGCTTCCTTTGGCCGCGCGCTGGGTACGCCTTCCGTCATGAATATCTGGGTTCCGGACGGCATGAAAGATGTCACCGTGGATCGTCTGGCACCGCGCCAACGCCTGATGAGCGCGCTCGACGAAGTGATTGCCGAGAAGTTTGATATCACCGAACACATCGACGCCGTCGAAAGCAAACTGTTCGGCATCGGCTCTGAAAGCTACACCGTCGGATCCAACGAATTCTATCTGGGCTACGCCGCCAGCCGCGGCACCGCGCTGTGCCTCGATGCCGGGCATTTCCACCCGACCGAAGTGATCTCCGACAAAATCTCGGCCGCCATGTTGTATGTGCCGCGCCTGCTGCTGCACGTCAGTCGTCCGGTGCGCTGGGACAGCGACCACGTCGTGCTGCTGGACGATGAAACACAGGCTATCGCCAGCGAAATCGTGCGCCATAACCTGTTCAACCGCGTGCATATCGGGCTGGATTTCTTCGACGCCTCCATCAACCGCATCGCCGCCTGGGTCATCGGCACGCGCAACATGAAAAAAGCCTTGCTGAAAGCGCTGCTGGAACCGACCGACTTGCTGAAAAAACTGGAAGTCGAAGGCGATTACACCGCCCGCCTGGCCCTGCTGGAAGAACAAAAATCGCTGCCGTGGCAGGCCGTCTGGGACATGTTTTGCCAGCGCCACGACGTACCGGTCGGCGGTCAGTGGCTGGATACCGTTCGTCATTACGAAACCAGCGTGCTGGCAAAACGCTGATTACCGAAGAATTTATGGCTTAAAAGCATTCACCCTATTCGCAGGAAAGAACTGATGAAAACATTATTTAGCGCGTGGTTTGTACAGGGCATGGTCAAAGCGACCACCGATATGTGGCTGAAAGGCTGGGACGAGCGCAACGGCGGCAACGTCAGTATGCGTCTGCTGCCGGAAGACGTGGCACCGTACAAAAATGATTTTTACGCCCAGCCGCGTCAGGTTGAACTGACCCAGCATGCGCCGGATCTGGCTAACGAATATTTCATTGTGACCGGCTCCGGCAAATTCTTCCGCAACGTGCAGCTCGCCCCTGCCGAAGCGCTGACCGTGATCCAGCTCGATGACAAAGGCACCAGCTACAAAATCCTCTGGGGCCTGACCGCGGGCGGCCTGCCGACGTCTGAACTGGCGTCGCACCTGCAATCTCACGCCGTGCGTAAACGCGTCACTCACGGGCAGGACCGCGTGATCATGCACTGTCACGCCACTAACCTGATTGCGCTGACTTACGTGCTCGAACCCGACAGCGCGAAAATCACCCGCAAGCTGTGGGAATGCAGCACTGAATGTCTGGTGGTCTTCCCCGACGGCGTGGGCATTGTGCCGTGGATGGTGCCGGGCACCGACGGCATCGGCGCAGCCACTTCCGACCGTATGCAGCATCACAGTCTGGTGCTGTGGGCCTTCCACGGGATCTTCGGCTGCGGCCCGACACTTGATGACGCCTTTGGTCTGATCGACACCGCTGAAAAATCAGCGGAAATACTGGTGAAAGTGATTTCGATGGGTGGCATGAAACAGACGATCCAAACCGACGAGCTGATTGCGCTGGCTAAACGCTTTGACGTCACACCTTTTGAGGCCGCTTTAAAAGCCTGAACCGGCCATTAAGGCTCCGGCTTATTAAAAACCCGGCACAGGAACGACGGAATGTTTCCTGTCGCCGGGACCGGCGCAGATCAGGAGCCGCGCGGTCAGAGCATTGATTCTTAATAAAATAGAAGAGGGATTTTATATGAGCTTTATGTTGGCATTACCTAAAATCAGCCTCCACGGCCATGGCGCGATCAGCGATATGGTTGCGATGCTGGCGACAAAACAACCGGGCAAAGCGCTGATCGTCACCGACGTTCAGCTGGTCGAGTTAGGTCTGCTCGATGGCCTGTTCTCCGCACTGAAAACCGCCGGACTGCCGTATGCGTTATACGGCGGCGTGGTGCCTAATCCGACTTCCGCACACGTAGACGAAGGTTTCCGTCAGTATCAGGAAAATCATTGCGATTACCTGATTGGTTTCGGCGGCGGCAGCCCGATTGATACCGCAAAAGGCATCAAAATCCTGACAGCCAATCCGGGGCCGGTGACGATTTATTCCGGCGTCGGCAAAGTAACGAAACCGGGCGTATTTCTGGTGGCGGTCAACACCACGGCCGGTACCGCTGCGGAACTGACCAGTAATGCGGTGATCATCGACAGCCAGCGTCAGGTGAAAGAAGTCATTATCGATGCAAATCTGATCCCGGATATCGCGGTGGACGATCCGTCGATTATGCTGAAGATCCCCGCAGACGTGACTGCGGCCACCGGTATGGACGCCCTGACGCACGCCATCGAAGCCTATGTTTCTGTCGGTGCGCATCCGTTGACCGATCCGACGGCGCTGGCGGCGATCTCAACCATCACCCGATGGCTGCCAGAAGCGGTGGATCATGGCGATAATATTGAAGCGCGCGAGAAAATGGCGCAGGGACAATATCTGGCCGGGATGGCGTTTAACAGCGCCGGGCTGGGATTAGTGCATGCGCTGGCGCATCAGCCGGGCGCGACGCACAATCTGCCGCACGGCGTCTGTAATGCCATTCTGCTGCCGGTCGTGGAAGAATTTAACCGTGCTTCCGCCCCGCACCGTTTTGCCGATATCGCACGCGCCATGGGCGTGAATACGCAGGGCATCAGCGAAACGCAGGCCAGCATTGCGGCGATTAAAGCGATCCGGGATTTGTCAGCGAGAGTGGGAATTCCATCAGGATTCAGAGCATTAGGCATAGTCGAAGCCGACATAGAAGGCTGGCTCGACAAAGCCCTGGCTGACCCCTGCGCGCCGTGCAACCCGGGAACCGCAACGAGCGAAGAAGTGCGCGAGCTTTACATGAAAGCGATGTGACTTCTTTTCTCCTTCCCCTTCGCAGGGGAGGGAGAAAACCAAACCAGGAGAATTCGAATGATCCTTAAATCCTTCGTTATGCAGGTCAACCCGAATGCGCATGCGGAATATCAGCGGCGGCATACGCCGATCTGGCCGGAACTGGCGGAGACCCTGAAAGCGCACGGCGCGCACCACTACAGCATTTTTCTCGATGAAAAACGTAACCTGCTGTTCGGGTATGTGGAGATTGAATCAGAAGAAAGATGGAACGCCGTGGCGAAGACGGAAATCTGCCAGCAATGGTGGAAGCATATGGCAGACGTGATGCCTGCCAATGCCGATAACAGCCCGATCAGCAGCGATCTTAAGCCGGTCTTTTACCTCGATTAACCCGTTGTTCCCCGCTTTTTTCCTGCGCGGCAGACTGACCGTTTTTCCCCTGAGCCGGTCTGGCCGCCGCCGGTTTTTTCCCTGCACGGAACTCGGTGGATTTGCCTTTTCCGCTCGCCGGATTTTGCGCTTTGGATCCGGTGAAACGCGTCGCGGCCGGTTTGTCTTTCCCGGAACGTGATGGCGTAAATTTCGGATCAAAGCCGTCCGGAGGCACCAGGCAATCCGGGCGGATGCCGATCAGGCGGCGCAACCCCATCGCCGTCAGCGCTTCGCGGATCACCGGCCAGTTCACCGGATCGTGATAACGCAGCAACGCTTTATGCAAGCGACGCTGACGATCGCCTTTCGGCACCACCACGTCCTCACTTTTATAATCCACTTTGCCGAGCGGATTTTTACCGCTGTAATACATGGTGGTCGCGCTGGCGAGCGGTGACGGATAGAAGTTCTGCACCTGATCCAGCCGGAAGCGGTTCTTCTTCAGCCACAGCGCCAGATTGATCATATCTTCCGTGCGTGTACCCGGATGGGCGGAGATGAAATACGGGATCAGATACTGCTCTTTTCCGGCCTGTTTGGAATAGCTGTCGAACAGCTCCTTGAACCGGTAATAGCTGCCCATTCCCGGTTTCATCATTTTCGACAGCGGCCCGGTTTCGGTGTGCTCCGGCGCAATTTTCAGATAACCGCCGACGTGATGTTCGGCCAGCTCCTTGATATAACGCGGATCTTCCACCGCCAGATCGTAACGCACGCCGGAGGCGATCAGGATTTTCTTGATGCCTTTCAGGCTGCGCGTGCGGCGGTAAAGATTGATGGTCGGCTCATGGTTGGTGTCCATGTGCGTACAGATTTCAGGATAAACGCAGGACGCGCGGCGGCAGCTTTGTTCCGCTTTTGGCGACTGGCAGCGCAGCATATACATGTTTGCCGTCGGGCCACCCAGATCGGAAATCACGCCGGTAAAGCCGGGCACGCTGTCGCGGATCTCTTCGATTTCACGCACGATCGACTCTTCCGAACGGCTCTGAATGATCCGCCCTTCATGTTCAGTGATCGAACAAAATGCGCAACCGCCGTAGCAACCACGCATGATGTTGATCGAAAAACGGATCATGTCATACGCCGGGATCGTGGATTTGCCGTAAGAAGGATGCGGCACGCGCTGGAACGGCAGGCCAAACACTTCATCCATTTCTTCCGTGGACAGCGGGATCGCCGGAGGATTAATCCACACATAGCGATCGCCGTGTTTTTGCATCAGCGCCCGCGCACAGCCCGGATTGGTTTCGTGGTGCAAAATACGCGAGGTGTGGGCGTACAGCACTTTATCGCCCTTCACTTTTTCGAACGACGGCAGCAGAACGTAGGTTTTCTCCCACGGCTTCGGCTTTGGCGCACGAACGGTAACCGGCTGCGGCGCATCCGGCGCAGGAAGTTCCCCTTCGGAGCAGGGCAAATCCTCGCCATACGGGTTCATGATCGGCTCAATTTTGCCGGGCTTATCGAGCCGCGTGGAATCGACCCCGCTCCAGCCAGTCAGCGCTGTTTTGCGCATCACGGCGGTATTTCGTACGTCGTGAATATCTGCAATCGACTCGCCCGCCGCCAGCCGGTGCGCCACTTCCACCAGAGGGCGCTCGCCGTTGCCGTAAATCAACATGTCAGCTTTGGAATCCACCAGCACCGAACGCCGCACGGTATCGGACCAGTAATCGTAATGCGCGATACGCCGCAAACTGGCTTCAATGCCGCCAAGTAAAACCGGCACATCGCTGTAGGCTTCTTTGCAGCGCTGCGTGTAAACCAGCGTCGCGCGATCGGGGCGTTTGCCGCCGACATTGCCCGGCGTGTACGCATCGTCATGGCGCAATTTCCGGTCAGCGGTGTAACGGTTGATCATCGAATCCATATTTCCGGCGGTCACGCCGTAAAACAGATTCGGCTTCCCGAGCCGCATAAAATCGTCTTTATTGGTCCAGTCCGGCTGCGCGATGATCCCCACGCGGAACCCCTGCGCTTCCAGCATGCGGCCGATGATCGCCATCCCGAAACTCGGGTGATCAACATACGCATCGCCGGTCACCACGATCACATCGCAACTGTCCCAGCCAAGTTCATCCATTTCCGCCCGGGTCATCGGGAAAAACGGCGCTGTGCCGTAACATTCGGCCCAGTAGCGAGGGTAAGAAAACAATGTGCGATCGGGTTGGATCAGACTGATTGGCATAGGAGGTTCTTCGTTCGACGGCAAATAATTGGCCGCAAATTATACGGGGGCTACAATTTCGGCGGGCGGGCAAATCACTCAGATTTGATTTAGATCAGTTTTTGTTTTGAGTGTAAAAAAGGCCTGCCGGTTTCCCCGCAAGCCTTTTGTTTTTAGGACTTCTCAACGCAATGACAACGTTATTTCTTCGCCAGTGCCTCGAACACTTTTTCGACAGCGACCGCGCCCGGATCTTTCACGCCTTTCAGGCTGTTGCTGCTGAGATATGAAGAACGACCGGCGTTGGCTTTCTTCATGCTGGCGGTATCTTTTGCGCCTTTGGCTGCAGCTTTGGCGGCGCCCTTCAGCGCCTCTTTTTTGCCTAATGCTTCCAGCGCAGGTTGCAGCGCGTCGATCATGGTGCGATCGCCGAGATCGGCGCCGCCATAATGTTTCATCCGCTCCAGGCCAAACAGCAGCGCTTTCGGCAACTTCTCGCCTTCAGCCACTTTTTTGCCCGCCGCCGTGAAGAAGATCGACATCAGTACACCGCTGGATCCGCCCATCACGACGGCCAGACGATCGCCGACGACGCCGAGAAGATCGGCCACATTGTTCAGCGGCAGTTTTTTGCCTTTGTTCTGTTTCTGAATATCCCGCGCACCGCTGGCAAACGTCGAACCGGTATCACCGTCGCCTACTTTAGCATCCAGCTTGTTCAGTTCATCTTCGAGGTCAGAAAGCGTCTGCGTAATGGTTTCGACAATTTTGCCGACCGCGGCGTTAGACGAGGCTTTCGCGACTTTCTTCTCGCTGATCTTCTTACCTTTTTGGGTCGCCAGTTTTTCCAGTTTCACGAGCGGCTGCCAGCCGGACGCTTCAACCTCTGCCAGCAATGCTTCTTCGATGCCGCCTTTCAGCGCAATCACCGAGAGCGAGAAACCTTTCATATCCAGCGCGCTGACCAGCGACGCCGGGCCAATCAGATAACGGATTGAACCGCCGAGCGCGGAATGCACCAGCTCTTTGGTCAGCTGATTCATCTCCAGCGGCGAAACGCCACCGAGGTTATTGACCAGCACCGCCAGTTTGTCGCTTTTCTTCACATGTTCCTGAAGCTTTCCGACCAGCGTATCAATCACTTTTTTGCTGTTCTGGGTTTTCATGGTCGACACGCCCGGCTCGCCGTGAATGCCCAAACCCAGCTCAACGTGGCCGGACTCGATGCGCTGTTCTTCTTCATCTTCCCCGCCGCCGGGCAGGTTACAACCGGCTGCCGCCACGCCGATACTGGCCGTCGCATCGATAGCCTGTTGGGCAATCTTGGTCACTTCTTTCAGGGATTTGCCCTGCTCGGCCGCATAACCGGCAATCTTGTGGACCAGCGCCGTGCCCGCGATGCCGCGCGGCTGTTTGTTATCCGGCAGGGAAATGTCATCAGACACCATCACCAGTTCGACGTTGTATCCCATGCCTTTGGCTTTTTCTGCCGCCAGGCCAAAGTTGAGACGGTCGCCGGTGTAGTTTTTGACGATCAGCAGGCAGCCCGATTTCCCGGTCACCGCAACAATGGCGTTAAGCACCGCATCAACGCTCGGGGAAGCAAACACTTCGCCGCACACCGCCGCCGTCAGCATCCCTTTACCGACAAAACCGACGTGCGCAGGTTCATGTCCGGAACCGCCGCCGGAAATCAGCGCGACTTTTTTCTTATCCCAGTCGCGGCGCACAACGACGCGGATTGCCGGATCCACGTCCAGCTTCGCCAGATTTTTGTAGGGAGAGGTCAGGATCACCCCTTCGATCACATCGTTAATCAGGGTCTTGCGGTCATTCATAAAAAATTTAGACATGCAGAGCTTTTCCTTTTAACTGTTTTCCAGGTGTGTAGAGGTAATGAAAAAGTATAGATAACTCAAAACATAACACAGGGAAAATGCGCGAGGGGAGCGGGAAAGGCGGTTTCCCGCCTTTTCAGAAATGAGGTAAAAAGAGGATTAATTACAGGCTAAAACTTTGATCGCCAGACCACCTGTTGAGGTTTCACGGTACTTCGAGTTCATGTCTTTGCCGGTTTCGTACATGGTTTCGATGACTTTATCGAGGCAAACGCGCGGCTCGCTGGTGCGGCGAAGCGCCATACGCGAGGCGTTAACGGCTTTCACCGCTGAAATCGCATTTCGTTCAATGCACGGCACCTGAACCTGCCCGGCAAGCGGATCGCAGGTCAGCCCGAGATGGTGTTCCATCGCGATTTCTGCCGCCATAAAGACCTGCGCGGTGCTGCCACCCAGAAGCTCGGTCAGACCTGCCGCCGCCATGGAACAGGCCACGCCAACTTCACCCTGACAACCGACTTCAGCACCGGAAATCGACGCATTCATTTTGAACAGAATGCCGACGGCACCCGACGCGAGGAAGAAACGGCTGTAGGAATCGGGGCTGATCGGGCGGATAAACTGATCGTAGTACGTCAGAACCGCCGGAATAATCCCGCACGCGCCGTTAGTCGGCGCAGTCACCACGCGGCCACCTGCGGCATTTTCTTCATTCACCGCCATGGCGTACATGTTGATCCAGTCAACGACGCCCATCGGATCGACGTTATTTTTATCCTGCGTCACCAGAATGCGACGCAGAGCCGCCGCACGACGGTTGATTTTCATCGGACCAGGCAATAACCCTTCCGTATGAATACCGCGGGTGATCCCTTCGCTCATCACATTCCAGATGGCGGCAAAGTGATCGCTGATTTCGTTACGGGTATGCCCCGCCAGCTCGTTTTTCAGCATCAGCGCCGACAGCGACAGGCCGGTTTCCGTACAATGTTTTTGCAGATCGCTGGCCGAACGGAACGGGTACGGGCGCACGACCGGGTTTTCATCCTGCACGCCAAATTTGCTGGCTTCGACAATAAAACCGCCGCCAATAGAATAATAAGTCCGGGTATACAGCAGTTCATCACGATTAAAAGCACTGATGGACATGCCGTTTTCATGCAACGGCAAATTGCTGGTGTGGAAATTCATGCCTGAACCGGCCGGGAAATCCACTTCTTTCGCCCCTTTGCCCAGCATCAGACGACCGGAAGTTTCCACCTGGTGTATAAAACCGGGGATCGCATCGATATCAACGTCATCCGGCATATTACCGGCCAGCCCCATAATGATAGCCAGATCAGTATGATGACCTTTACCGGTCAACGATAACGATCCGTAAACATCCACAGAAACGCGGGTTGTCTGGTCAATATGGCCTGAAGAGATAAGTTCATCAGTGAATATTTTCCCGGCTTTCATCGGGCCGACAGTATGCGAACTGGAAGGACCAATACCAATTTTGAAAATATCGAAGACGCTGATCACGGTAGACTCCATGTCTGAATAGGATTAAGGAATAAATAAAGATGACGGTGGATAAAACAGAAGCAGTGAGCGGAATAAAATCCGCTCACCGGATATGACTGTTGAATGAATTAACCCATCAGACTAAATACAATCGCAGACATGGCAATCAGCCCCATAATAACCACGAATGCGTTACTGATATGACCGCTGTATTTTTTCATCGCAGGCACTTTGCGAATGGCATACATCGGCATCAGGAATAACAGCATCGCAATAATCGGGCCACCCAGTGTTTCAATCATGCCTAAAATACTTGGATTCAGCGTTGCGACTAACCAGGTGGTTAATAACATGAAGATACCGGTATAACGGTTCAGCGCTGGCAGAGGAATTGTTTTTCCTTTGCTGCGCAGTGATTTAATCACCATACCGTTGAAACCTTCACGCGCGCCCAGATAATGGCCGAGGAAAGATTTAGTAATCGCGATAAAGGCAATAAATGGCGCGATATAAGCAATCACCGGGTTAGAGAAATGGTTAGCTAAATAAGACAGAATGGAAACGTTCTGTGCTTTAGCTTCCATCAGGTTTTCCGGAGACAGGCTCAGGACGCAGCTGAAGACGAAGAACATCACCGTCAGCACCATCATGATGTGGCTAAATGCCAGAATACGGGAGCATTTTTTCTCAGCGTCTTCGCCATACTCTTTACGTTTTGCGACAGCAAAAGAAGAGATAATCGGGGAATGGTTGAAGGAGAACACCATCACCGGAATGACCAGCCACAGCGTCATCAGCATGCCGTGACCCACGCCGTTACCGGACAGAGACACGTTTTCAAATACCGACGTGTTCCAGTTAGGAATAAGGTACAGCGCCAGCGCCATCAGCACGGCAACAAACGGGAAGACCAGAATGCTCATCGCTTTCACGATCATGTCCTGCCCGAAATGTACCAGCGTCATTAAGCCGAGGATCAGAACCAATGACAGCAATGCACGCGGTGGCGCATTCATATGCATCTGGTGAGTAATAAAACTCTCAACCGTATTGGTAATGGCCACGCTGTAAACTAAAAGGATGGGATAGATGGCGAAGAAATAAAGCAGGGTAATTAACTTTCCGGCTGAAATACCGAAATGCTCTTCAACAACTTCCGTAATATCTTCGCCCGCATTCTTACCGGATAATACAAAGCGTGTTAATCCGCGGTGAGCAAAGAAAGTCATTGGGAAGGCAAGAATTGCCATGATGATTAACGGAATTAAACCGCCAATCCCTGCATTAATAGGAAGAAATAGAACACCTGCACCAATTGCCGTTCCGTAGAGGCCTAACATCCACATGGTGTCAGTTTTACGCCAGGAACTTACCGATTTTTTAGACAGCGTCCCGATTGTTGTATTATCCATGATTCCTCAGTACCTAATTATAAAAATAATTCCGTTTTCCCCAGGAATGGTTGATGTTTTTTTTACTGCACCCGTCATCAAAAAAACCACCCTGACGGATAAAACATACCATTAATGCGGGCATGATACCTATCAGCAGCATAAAAATCTGGTGAACAACCTGGCTTTGAGATCATGATCACGAATAACTAAATATTTCCGCCTGATATTCCTTTAAATTCAAAATCATTAACATTTCCTGCAATTTAAATTCATCAATTAGTGATTCCGATAACATTTATTTTTTGTCATATTTTGTTATCCACGTGACTATTATTTAAATAACGGTTGAATTGCCAGCAAAGTGTATTATTTATCGCCGTTTCAGGTCGCCCTGAACTGGCTAAAAAACAAACAACCTTCGAACCAAAATCATTACCCCTGCTTCAGGATGCGCCGTTTGCCTGCCTTGTGTAAAAATTTCGGAACAAAGCGAGCGGCGTAACAAGATGAAAAATTTCTTATTGACGCTTTCAGAACTCATGCCGATAAAGTTATTCTTATTCCGGAGAAATAATTTCAACCGGAAGAAAACGCTGAGCGACTCAATGGGAAAAGCCCGAACTCTTTTTTGCCTGTCAGTGAAGACTCATTCCCGCCGTTTTTTGAAGGCTGTGACTGGCTTTGCGCTGCTGACATTGCTTCTGGCCGTTCCGCTGGCGCCCAGTGTGGCAGAAACCGGTGATGCGGCCACGAACGCCGCCGTCGCGCAGACGGTCAACGGCATTCTCAGCTATTCGCGCTGGCCCGACGGCACCGCCTCTTCGGCGCTGACGCTGTGCATCATTCCGCCGGTAAAATATGCCGCGCAATTAACGCCGGACGGCAGCGCATTTTCCGGCAGATCCCTCAAGGTTTTAACCCTTCCGATAGACAGCCCGCTGCTGACGTCGGAGTGCAACGCCATTTATTCCGGCAGTACAACCGCCGCACAGCAAACCGATTTACACCAGCGCCTGGAAGGGCATTCGATTTTGACCATTGGCGAACAGGATGATGCCTGCGCATTACTGAACTCATTTTGTCTGGTGATTACCGCTCAACACACCGGTTTTAAATTGAATCTGGATACGCTGTCCCGCAGCGGCGTACGGGTTAATCCCGCCGTATTACAACTTGCCAGGGAAAAGGAGTGACCATGGAAAATAAAATTCCTGTTCCTGACACAGAACAGCAGAGCCCGCGCACGACGTTGAGCGCCGCACTGAACAGAATCCATGTGATTGTTATTGTGACGGCGATTGGTCTGGCAGGCTTTTTACTCACCCTGCTGGCCCTGATCGCTTTGCGTTCGCATGCCCAAAGCAACCTTGAGCTGACGGCGCGCGCGATTGGCTACACCACGGAAGCCGCACTGGTCTTTAACGATCCGGCGGCCGCACACGACTCGCTGGAGTTCATCGCCAAGCGCGGTGATTTTACGCAGGCGAAAATCCTGACGCCTGCCGGTGCGACATTCACGGAATGGCAGCGCCCGATCAACACCAACTGGGACAAGCTCGGCCAGTTCGTCGGGCATCTCGCCTTCCCGGAGCCGATTACCACGCAGGTGATCCACTCCGGTTCCGTCATCGGCACCATCTGGCTCGCCGGTAACGGCACCAGCCTGATTGGTTTCCTGCTGGAAACGGTGCTCAGCCTGCTGGGTTGTCTGGTGCTGACGGCGCTGGTCGCACTGTATTTTTCGCGCCGGATGCAGAAAGGGATTGTCGATGCGCTTGGCCACATCACGCATGTTACGCACGAAGTGAGCGCTAACCGCTCTTTCAATCTGCGCGTACCGTCCGCCCCGATTGTCGAGCTGCATACGCTGAGCCAGGACTTCAACAGCCTGCTGACCGAGCTGGAAGCCTGGGAAAACCATATGCGTAACGAAAACAGTTCGCTGACACAAAAAGCGTTGCACGATGGATTGACGGGTCTGCATAATCGCGCGTTCTTTATTGATACCCTAAATCAGTGCTTCAACCCGATGCGTCCGCCTCTGTCGCTGGCTCTGCTGTTTATTGATGTCGATAACTTTAAAGAGATCAATGACACGCTGGGGCATGCCGCCGGGGACCGTGTGCTGATGGTGATCGGCGAACGGCTGGCAAAAACGCTGCGTCAGGGCGATGTGCTGGCGCGTCTGGGGGGCGATGAGTTTGCTATCCTGCTCGATCCGATGATTTCCACGGCAGAAGCTGTGGCCTTCGCCGAGCGGATTGTCGACATCATGAAAACGCCGGTGATCCTGCTCAATAACAAGACACTGGATGTTTCCCTGAGTATCGGTATTGCGTTGTCGCCTTCGCAGGCGAACAGCGCGAAAGAACTGCTCGAAAAAGCCGACGAAGCGATGTATCGCTCGAAAAAGATATCCGGCAGTTGCTGGCATGTTTCTTCAGGAATGCCGCTTCCTGTCGTGATGAAAGACTAAAAGGAGTTAACACACATGCATAATAACAATCGTTTCAAAACCTGGTGCCAGTATGCCGGAATGGCACTTTGCATTATTTTCCTGGCGGCCTGCCAGGCCAAACCAGTGACCGGATTAACCCCGGAACAAATCGCGGTTCTGCAAAAAAATGGCTTCACCCAAACGGATGCCGGTTGGGAACTCGGCCTGGATGCCAAAGTTCTGTTTGGCAATAATCAGGACAAACTTTCCGCTGAAAGTAAGCAGTCGGTGGAAAAACTGGCGGGCGAACTTCTGCACGTTGGCCTGAATAAAGTGAACCTCGACGGCCATACCGATAACTACGGCGACGCCAGCTACAACAATGATCTGTCGCTGCGCCGCGCCAATACCGTTGCCGCCGCCTTTGCCGACGCCGGAATGCCGCGCGCCAATATCCATACCCGTGGATTAGGCCAGAGCCAGCCGGTTGCCAGCAATAAAACGCAGGCCGGGCGCGCGCAGAACCGCCGGGTTTCTGTGATTATCGTGGTGTAATTTAGAGTAACCCCACCAGATGCAGCGCGGCCTTGCAGTTATCCGTACGTCGCCAGGCCAGCGCTATCTGCGTGGTTAATGTCTGCCCTGCCAGGGGCAGACATCGTACGTTAGTCTCATCAATCTTACTGAGAGACGCCGGCACCAGCGCATAACCAAATCCTGTTGCCACCATGCTCAGCGACGACGTAATTTGCGGACATTGCTGCCCGTAGCGCGGCGTAAAACCCGCATCTTCACACGCCTGTGTCACCGCGTCGTACAACCCCGGCGATAAATCCCGCGGGAAAGTGATGAGCGTATCGTGCCGCAGCGCCGCCAGACGCACCTCTTTCTCCTGGCTGAGCGGATGCTTTTTCGGCAGCGCCACCATCATTTCTTCGATATCCAGCACCTTAAAACTGAAGTCTTTACTGCGCTCGCAAGGCAGGCGAATAAATGCCGCGTCCAGCGCGCCCTCGCCCATTGCGGTCATCAGCCCCGCCATATCCTTTTCCTGCGGCTCAAGCACGATGCCCGGATATTTATCCCGAAAGCGGTGCAGCAGCGCAAAAACCTGCGGGTTAAATGCCGTCGATGTGGCGAAGCCGATACGCAATGTCCCGTTGATTCCGCGCGCCACGGCACGGGTTCTTTCAAGGGCGGCATCGGTGAGTTTGATGATGGTCTGAGCATCGTCGTAGAGCACTTTTCCGGCTTCGGTCAGCTCGACGCCACGGGTCAGACGCTTGAGTAAAGGGGTTCCGATTTCATGTTCGAGCCGCTGGATTTGCTGGCTCAATGGAGGCTGGGAGATCCCCAGTTGTTCGGCAGCACGGGTGAAGTGGCCCGTCTCTGCTACCGCGACAAAGTAGCGCAGATGACGAAGTTCCATATCAAAAACGTCTCAAAGTGAACACCTCGTCATATTGGAACTTCTGGCTGAATCGCGTCAACCTTTAATCAGATAAGTTAATCATTCGACCGGAGCTTCCTGCATGAAAACCCATTCTGATTCCTGTTCCTGCGTTGCCGAACTCGCCCGCACCGCCTCAGCGTTTACCCAGAGACATCCCGACCGCGTCTTGTACCAGTCATCCCTGATGAGTGCCCTGCTCAGCGGCGTCTACGAAGGCGAAACCACCATGGCCGACCTGCTGGAACACGGCGATTTTGGCCTCGGTACCTTTAACCATCTCGACGGAGAACTGATTGCTTTTAATAGCAATATCTTCCAGTTACGTGGCGACGGCAGCGCACGACGCGCCCTGCCCGAACAAAAAACGCCGTTCGCGGTGATGACATTCTTTAATCCTACGAATGAATACCTGATTGAAAAACCCCACACCCGCGAGCAGATCCACGCGGTGATTGACCGCGCCGTGGCCAGCCAGAACACCTTCTGTGCGCTGCGCATCGACGGTGAATTCAGCCGCGTGGAGACGCGCACCGTGCCGGAACAAAAGCGCCCGTATAAACCGATGCTGGAAGCCATCGAGGCCCAGCCAACCTTTCACATCGAGCACAGCCAGGGCGTGCTGATTGGTTTTCTGACCCCGGCGTATATGCAGGGCATCAATGTGGCGGGCTATCACGAACACTTTATTAATCAGGAACGCAGCAGCGGCGGCCATGTTCTGGATTATCAGGTTGAGAGCGGCGTGCTCACGTTCGGCACCGTTGAAAAGCTGCTGATCGACTTCCCGCAGGACAGCGATTTCCTGCATGCCGATTTAAATCCCGATGATTTAAACGATGCGATTCAGTCCGTTGAGAGTTAACAGCCCGCAGGTAAAAGGAAAACACCATGAAAAACTCAGACCCTAAAATCGAATGGAAATGCGGCGCAGATCTGGTAGTCGCTCAGCTTGAAGCACAGGGCGTAAAACATGTCTTCGGCATTCCCGGCGCAAAAATCGACCGCGTATTTGATTCCCTGATCGACTCCACCATCACCACCATTCCGGTGCGCCACGAAGCCAACGCCGCCTTTATGGCCGGTGCCGTCGGCCGCCTGACCGGCAAAGCGGGCGTCGCGCTGGTGACGTCCGGCCCCGGCTGTTCCAACCTCATCACCGGCGTCGCCACGGCGACATCAGAAGGCGATCCGCTGGTCGCACTCGGCGGCGCGGTAAAACGTGCCGACCACGTAAAACAGGTTCACCAGACGATGGATACCGTCGCGATGTTCCGCCCGGTAACCAAATATTCTGCGGAAGTGACCTCCTCTTCCGCGCTGGCCGAAGTGATGGCAAACGGCTTTCGCGCCGCCGAATTCGGGCGTCCGGGCGCGGCATTCATCAGCCTGCCAATGGACATCGTCAACGAACCCGCCAACGGCAAACTGCTGACATCACAGCCGCCCGTTCTGGGCAGCGCGCCGCACGACGCCATTTTGCAGGTCGCGCGTCTGTTAAATCAGGCCAAAAACCCGGTGCTGCTGCTCGGCCTGATGGCCAGCCAGCCGCGTAATGCGGCGGCAATCCGCCGTCTGCTGCACAAAAGCGATTTGCCGGTCACCAGTACTTATCAGGCCGCCGGCGTTATCGATCAGGCGTCGTTCCACCGGTTCGCCGGGCGCGTGGGTTTATTCAATAATCAGGCCGGTGACCGCCTGCTGCGCAATGCCGATTTGGTGATCACCATCGGCTACAGCCCGGTCGAGTACGAACCGGCGCAGTGGAATAACGAGAATGCCGAACTGGTGCATATCGACGTGATGCCCGCCGAAACGGACAGCGAATATCTGCCGGAAGTCGAACTGGTGGGCGATATCGCCGATACGCTCGACCTGCTGACCGAACAAATCCAGCAGCATTTCGTGCTGAGCACCTCGTCCATCGCGATTCTGGAAGACCGCCGCCAGCAACGCGAACTGCTGGATCAAAAAGGCCGGAGCCTGAACCAGTTCGCCATCCACCCGCTGCGGCTGGTGCGCGCGATGCAGGACATCGTCAACAGCGACGTCACGTTATGCGTCGACATGGGCAGTTTCCACATTTGGATCGCCCGTTACCTTTACAGCTTCCGCGCACGTCAGGTGCTGATTTCCAACGGCCAGCAAACTATGGGCGTCGCGCTGCCGTGGGCGATTGGCGCGGCGCTGGTCGATCCCGGCCGCAAAGTGGTGTCCGTTTCCGGCGACGGCGGCTTTATGCAATCGAGCATGGAGCTGGAAACCGCCGTCCGGCTGGGCGTGAATTTGCTGCACATCATCTGGGTGGATGAGGCGTACAACATGGTCGCCATCCAGGAAGAGAAAAAATACCAGCGCACCTCCGGCATCCAGTTCGGCCCGATCGATTTCAAAGCGTACGCTGACGCGTTCGGCGCGAAAGGTTTCGCCGTCACCTCCGCCGAAACCCTGGAAAGCACCCTCCGCGCCGCGATGGACGTACAAGGCCCCGCCGTCGTCGCCGTCCCGGTGGACTACAGTGACAATGCGTTGCTGATGGGACAGTTGGAGATGGGGGCGATGTTTTAAGGGGGAATAATGCGCTGAGGAGAAACGCCCTTGTTAGGGCGTTTTTTTGCTCGCGGCGATCATGGCTTTTAATTCATCAATAGACAGCGTTCGGTCTTTTTTACGATGAATAATCCCATGACAGTTAGCGCAAACCGGCACAAGATCTTTTTTAGGATCGACATTCTTTGACCCGCCAAATTCGGATACCGGCACGACGTGATGGATATGGATAAAGTCCTTAGCATATTCACCGTAGAAATCACCGAAATTGAAACCGCAGGCAAAGCAGGTTGTACCGTGAAGCTCTTTGGCCCGTTTTTTTAGCTTCTGGTCTCTTTCATAAGTCGTGACAAACTTGGAAGACTTTTTCCCTTCCTGATAAGAAATCAGAGACTCTTCGTCAGTTTCATCTTCAATATGAACATCTTCGTTTTTGATATCACCGATGATCTGGCGTGGTTCTGTTAATGCGGCAGCGACAGCAATATCTGCGAATATTTCTGCTGAGATTGGGCGAACACTTGGGCGCCAATAATTCGATTTTTGACGTTCAGGAATATCCTCGTAATATCCATCATCCTTTTTGGCAATGACAGCATTGTCGAACTCCTGAAAATCAGTCAGTGTGGCATAAAAATGTCCATCGTCATCTGGAGTGATGTCGCTTATTCGCCCAACACCAAAATAGTGAGGCAATTTTGATAAACGCTGAGAAGCAAACTCCTTATTCTCTGGTTTTAACTTACCTTTATAGTAAACAAATCGCATCCCAGGGCTGAGATGTTTTCTATACATTTTAGGGAAATGGTAGCGTTCCCCAGTTTTATCATCCCACTTAGAATCATCATTCTCCGCGAGAACAACACAGATCTCTTCATTCGCCATCTATCGATACCTGTTACATGAATCAATAGGTTGGAAGTATAAGACGATCTTGATTGCTTACAACGAATGCATTTGGATTTTGGATGGTTTGAACACAAAAAAGGATAAATAAATCTGAGAAATGATGGATTTAGGCATGAAAGAGCCACTTGTTCTGGTCGCTGGATTTTGCGAGCATGTGCGCAATGAATGAAATTGTTAGAGAGGACAGTTACATGCTCAACAGTAAAACGCTGCAAACTGCGATCTCTAATTTGACTGTTTGGCGCAAAGGCGATCAGCGAGCACCGCATAAGCCTTTGTTACTTCTCTATGTTTTATCAGAATATAAAAAAGGGCATGGCAGATTATTTCACTACGGGAATGAAATTCATCGGCCATTGTTAGATCTGCTTCAGAGTTTTGGCCCACAACGTCGAGAACATTACCCGACTATGCCCTTTTGGCGTTTACAAGGAGACGGTTTCTGGGAGTTAAAAAATGCCGATCTATGTTCTCCCCAAAAAGGCAGCAAAGAACCTCCAAAGCGTGAAATTATTGAACGTGATGTTAAGGGAGGTTTTGATGAAGATGCTTTTGAATTGTTGCATCGAGAGCCATTATTGGTTAACAAATTGGCCTTGCAAATATTACGTGAGCAATTTCCCGAGAGCGTTCAAGAATTAGTCGCCAATCGTTTAGACTTATTTATTGAGGATATCAGCAAAACACGCGACCCTCACTTTAGACAAACTATTTTGCGCGCCTACAATTATCAATGTGCAATTTGTGGATATAATTTACGACACGACAGCACTCCCGTCGGTTTAGAGGCTGCACATATCAAATGGAAACAATATGGAGGCCCATGTATTACGGTTAACGGACTCGCTCTATGTTCATTACATCACTCAGCCTTCGACATGGGAGTAATAGGAATTGATGAAAATATGAAAGTGCTTATTTCTACTGGAGTGAATGGTAGCCCGATAATTGATAAACTTTTTTGGGATTTTGAAGGGCGATCAATTTTACTTCCAAGAAATAAAGAAGATTATCCACTTGAGCAGTTCGTGCATTGGCATCGCGGAGAAGTATTTCGTATTTGAGTGTAATTTAAATAATTCTTTCACCTCTTTTCTCATCGTTGCTCAATGTATTCAAACGACGACAGAAGCCATTATTAGACGGTTCATTGCCATTTGAGCCTTTGAATTTCATCTCATTTACACCCCTTTTCCAAGACATCTCGCAAGAATGAAAACTGCCTAAAAATTCTTCTTACTGTATAAATTCCCATGATGTAGTCTCTCCTCACTGCGGCAAAACCCGCAGTCAGAATTAGCGTTCTGTCATTTTCTGGTACCACCAACTCTATGAAAACAGAGTAAATGTGGTACGGTCTGCACTCACCCAAATTATGGTGGCTCAGGCAGTGGCTTTTTCGAAAGCACCGGATCCAGAAAACCGGCAACGCTAACGCTGTTTGAGCTACCACCATGGGTTTAGCGTCTCCAGTGGTAGCAAACTCACTATTTTCTGGAGTCATCGAAATGGAATTTTATACTACCGCTCTGCTCAACACCTCCGCACAGGAGGCAGCCCATGTCTGACCTTTATGACAATACACAGCTGGAACTCGAAGAGATCGTCGATCAATGCCGTGCACTGGCTTATGCGATCGTGACGCTGGATAACGCGCAGGCCAAAGACTTGCTGGGCTATATTCTTTGTGAGCGATTAGAGGTGCTGAATCTGGCATTGGAACTGCCGTTTACCGATGATGACATCGCTGTAGAGGAAGAGCCGCTGGCGGCATAACGCCGGGATTCAGGGCGTAAAAAAGCCAGCGCATTTCGGCGCTGGCAATTGAAAATACGAGGCAATTGGTAATTAGAAATCGTAGAACACGGTAACCCAGGTCTGATCCGGTTCGCCGTCGGTAGAATGCGCCAGTGTGCGTTCGACATAAACTGACAGGCCGTAACCGATCGTGGTGCCCGCACCAAAATAGGTGTGGTTTGCATGGAAATCTTCGCCACCTTTCAGTTGCAGGGAATCGGCTGCGACGTAAGGTTGAATAGATTTCAGGAACGGTTTGTCGATATTAAAGGTATAACCGACGAAACCTTCAACGCCGTAGCCGCTGCCCGCAAAGTAATGATCCACCGGATTGGCGCGCGTGCTTGGCACAAAGTCTTTGTAATAACTGCCGGTCCCGACGATATACCAGTTACCCGGCTGCCAGGTTAACGCAGTACCGGAAAGCTGCTGGTGATAATCTTTTTCATTGTATTGATTATCTTTAACCGTCGCGTCGGTCACGCTATAGGCTGCGCTCCAGACTAAATCTTTGGTCAGCTTATAATCGAAACCTAAACCGCCGCCATTATTACGACGATAATATTGATTTTCACCGGCAGCGATTTGATCTTCCGGCAGCAAATAGTTTGCATATAATGTCAGAGGGCCAAAGTCGTTGGTATATTTAATACTGTTCTTCGGTTTATTAGCACCGTCGTAGTTGCCGTTAATACCAATTCCCGTACCACCCGCGTGACCATCGTTATCCCAGACGTCGCTTTTAATCCCGACGACGGAATAATAAATCCCGTACTGGTGGCCGTAGGTTAATGTGCCGTAACGGTCGTCTTTAAACCCGGCATATAACTGACGCTGAGTATCGCGACGTGCGCCTTCTTCATAGTGTCCGTCCATGCCCAGCAGGTGCGCCATGTCCACACCCAGCTCGTAGTAAGCGATAATGGAGGTGTCTTGCGTCAGCTTATAATCACCGCGGAAACGGAAACGTGTACCGCCGTCATGACCATTTTTATAATAGCCCGGCTCTTCGCCGTTATTGAAAATCCACTCAGGACGAATACTCCCGCCCACCTGTAAACTTAACGGTGCCAGCAAAGAATTACTCTGAGGATTTTTATCTAAAACAGTAATCTCGGCCTGCGCACTTGCCGATAAAGCCGACAGCACGACACCGCCAATTAACATTGACGCTTTTAAATTGTTCATTATTACCCTGTCATTATTATTTATGTGATGTGTGAGCGGTCTTGCGCCGCGTATAAATAATTAACATAGGTAAGACGGGCGACAAAGTGAAAATTCAGAAAGTTCCCTATAAGAAAAAGATATATACGGCTTAATAATTCGACATTGTTATTTTGAAATGTAAAACTAAAAAACAAAATGTATATTTTAGTGCAAATAACATCCCGATTGTTTGTAATGCAATCAAATGTAAATTCAATCGCGTTCAGAATAGAAATATTTAATAACAATTATCGGATAAAAATAGCACCTATAATTAAATCATGCCTGCGTGACAATTACATTACGTTATAACCACTTTAACTCATTATTGTGATCACCGTTATAATCCCTGCTGACAGAATAATATTTTGCAAAGCCTGTTATTTGTTAATCGATTTCATTTTTTATTTCTTAAATCTCTTTTTGAAAAGGGGAAATGCAGGTTTTTTACTGAGATAAGCGGGGATTCCAGGCAGGTCTGATGAATGAGGTTCAAAACACAAAAAAGGGTTCCCCCGTAATGGCAGAAACCCTTTTCTCGCTTTCTTTGTTTTCAGCTCACCGACACTTTCCGGCGGCGTTTATCGAGGTCTTTGATGAGTTTATTCACCTGCTCATCGGCAAACATTTCTTCGAGAGTGCAGGAAAGTTTGCGGCGCCAGTTCGGGTATTCGTCGCTGGTGCCGGGGACGTTGACCGGCGCGTCCATGTCGAGCCAGTCTTCCGGTTGCAGGCCGAGTAGCGCACAGGCGCTGTCGGCGACGTAGCGTTGCAGGCCGCGGTTGAGCACCGGCGTCATTTCCATTAATGCAGCTTTATGTCCGGTTTTCTTCGGGATGCAGTCGTAATGATGCAACCCGTCGAGCAGCCCCTGACGCGCACGTGCACGGTCGGCGTAGAGTTCCTGTAAAACGTCTTCGTCACGGTAAAGTCCGAGCGTTTTACCGAGCGCCAGATCGTCGCTTTGCCAGTAACCGCGCAGCGTCGGCAGGTCGTGCGTGGTGATGGTTGCCATCGCCTGAACCGGGTACGACTGCGGCGCACGGAAGTTGTTTTCCTCATCGCGCTCGAAATACAACACTTTGTAGGAATACACACCGCCCTCGCGCAGCTTGCTGACGATCTCCACCGGCACGGTGCCCAAATCTTCGCCGATAACCATGCAGCGGTGACGCTGACTTTCCAGCGCCAGAATCGCCAGCAGATCGTCCACCGGATATTGCACATACGCGCCTTTATCCGCCGTTTCTCCGGCCGGGATCCACCACAAACGCAGCAGCGTCATCACATGATCGATACGCAACGCGCCGCAGCTGGTCATGTTCGAACGCAGTAAATCGATAAACGGCTGATAGCCGCGCTTCACCATCACATGCGGATCCATCGGGCGCAGATCCCAGTTCTGGCCGAGCGGCCCGAGGATGTCCGGCGGCGCGCCGACCGAGGCTTTCAGGCAATACAGCTCGCCGTCGCCCCAGGTCTCAGAACCGCCTTCGACGACGCCCACCGCTAAATCGCGGTATAACCCCATCGGCATGTCCTGCTGCTGGCTGGTGCGATAACAGTTTTCGAACTGGATTTCCGCCAGCCATTGCAGCCACAGGTAAAACTCGACATCTTCAGCGTGGTGCTCGCAGAATGCGCGAACAGCCGGGCCACGGGCATCGTGATATTTTTCCGGCCAGCGGTTCCAGCCGAGCGCGACATCCGTTTCTTTCGCCAGATGCTCATACAACGCATCAAACGCCGCCTGCAAATACAGGCTTTCGCCGCCCTGTTTTACGAAACTGGCCAGGGATTTCACCTGCGGATCCTGTGTTTTTCGGCCACGGAAATGCGTATACGCCAGCCGTAAACCTTCGAGTTTAAGCGGCATGACTTCCGCGTAATCCACCCATTCACTGGCGCGTGCGGCCTGCAAACGCTGCTGCGTCAGCGGCTGGTTCCACCAGATTTGGGCTTCCTGACTCTGCTTAAAATCGTCTACCGCGCTGACGTCGATATAAATGACGTTCAGCCAGCGGCGCGAAGACGGGCTGTACGGGCTGGCTGCCACCGGGTTTGCCGGATACAGCGCATGAATCGGATTGAGGCCGACAAAAGCGCCGCCGCGACGGGCGACGTTTTCGAGCATCAGGTTAAGATCGCCGAAATCTCCGATGCCCCAGTTATTTTCCGAGCGCAGCGTATAAAGCTGCACGCAGGTGCCCCACAGTTTTTTACCGGCCAGCAAGGCGTCCGGTTCGTAGCAACGTTTCGGGGCGACAATTACCCGGCAATCCCACTGCTGCGCGTCCTGTGTCAGCGTCAGCTGGTGATAACCGGCGGGAATTTTCCCCGGCAGCGCCAGCGTCATTTTGCCGCTGATCCGCCCCTGCTGGGTTGCGCCGTTTTCCAGTTGCAACGTCCAGCCGAATTCACCTTCTCCGCTGACCGGCAGCGCCAGACGGCTGCCGGAGACAAAGACTTTGACCGGCGGAACCGGTGTTGCAGCCGGACGATGCCCGGCCTTCCAGCCCATGGCCGACAACAGTTCACGCTTGGTTTCCGGCGCGATAGCCTGCTGCTTGCCATGTGCATTAATGAAACCAGAGGAAATACCCGCCTCCCTGGCGGCCTGCTCCAGTACTTTGTTCTCCATGCGGGCTCCTTAACGTTTCGCCTGCCAGATCCGCTGCTGATAATCGCGAATCGATCGGTCAGAACTGAACATCCCGACGCGGGCAGTATTGAGAATAGTTTTGCGCGTCCACTCGTCCTGATCGCGATACAGGGCATCGACTTTTTGCTGTGCCGCGCAGTAATCCGCGAAGTCCGCCAGCACCAGATACGGGTCACCGCCGCCGAGCAGGCTGTCGAGCATCAGGCTAAACGCCTGTTTATCGCCGTTGCTGAAGAAGCCGCTTTCCAGCTCTTTGAAAATTGTATCCAGGTGTTTGTCTTTCTTACGGATTTTGAGCGGATCGTAGCCTTTGGCCTGCAGCGCTTTCACCTGATCGACGGTATTGCCGAAGATGAAGATATTCTCTTCGCCAACCTGTTCCGCAATCTCGACGTTTGCGCCGTCGAGCGTGCCAACGGTCATCGCGCCATTCAGCGCCAGCTTCATGTTGCCGGTGCCGGAAGCTTCTTTCCCGGCAGTGGAAATCTGCTCGGAAACGTCTGCCGCCGGGATCATCAGCTCCGCCACCGACACGCGGTAATCCGGGATAAACACCACTTTGATGCGGTCGCGCACCAGCGGATCGTTGTTCACTTTTTCGGCCACCTGATTGATGGCGTAGATAATGTTTTTCGCCAGGTAATAACCCGGTGCCGCTTTCGCGCCAAACAGGAACACGCGGGGCACGATGTTCATTTCCGGGTTATCGCGCAGTTGGCGGTACAGCGAAAGTATATGCAGCAGATTCAGGTGCTGACGTTTGTACTCGTGCAGGCGTTTGATCTGCACATCGAAAATCGCGTCCGGATTCAGCGTCAGGCCCATCGTGTGTTTGACGTACTCCGCCAGACGCACCTTGTTTTCGCGCTTAATTTGCTGATAACGCTGGCAGAATGCCGCGTCGTCAGCGGAGCTTTCCAGCCCTTTCAGCGCGTCCAGATTGTTGACCCATTCAGTTTTCAGGGTGTCATCAATAAGCGCCGACAGCGCCGGATTACACTGTTTTACCCAGCGGCGCGGCGTGATGCCGTTGGTCACGTTGTGGAATTTGTTCGGCCACAGCTGGTGATATTCCGGGAACAGGTCTTTGACCACCAGTTCGGAATGCAGCGCTGCAACGCCGTTCACCGCAAAGCCGCTCACCACGCACAGATTCGCCATGCGCACCTGTTTGTTCTGATGCACTGAAAGTTTTTCCCATACCGCTTTGTCGCCCGGCCACTGTTTTTCGACCACTTTTTTGAAGCGCGCGTTAATGGTTTTAATCAGCGAGAAGTGGCGCGGCAAAAGGCTGCGAACCAGTTTTTCATCCCAGCATTCGAGCGCTTCCGGCATCAGCGTGTGGTTGGTATAAGCGAAGGTCTGGCTGGTGATCGCCCACGCGGCGTCCCAGTCCAGCTGATGTTCATCCAGCAAAATGCGCAGCAGTTCAGGGATTGCGATCGTCGGATGCGTGTCGTTTAGCTGAATCACTTCGAACTTCGGCAGATCCTGAATTTTGCGGCCCAGGAAATGGTGGCGGCGCAAAATATCGGCCACCGAGCACGCGCACTGGAAATACTGCTGCATCAGGCGCAGGCGCTTACCCGCTTCATGGTTGTCATTCGGATACAGCACTTTGGTCAGTTTAGCGGCATCGATGCCTTTCTGTTCCGCTTTAAGGAATTCGCCATCGTTAAATAAGGTCAGGTCAAACGGGTGCACGTCGGTCGCCTGCCACAAACGCAGCGGCTGGGTAACGCCATTTTTATAGCCGACTACCGGCAAATCCCACGCTTCGCCGCGCAGGGAAAACGCCGGATGCCATTGCTCAATGCCCTGCTCATTTTTCACCAGCTTGCCGCCAAACTGAACGTCCACGGACAACGCGCTGTTGTGGGTAAACCACGGGTAGCTTTCGCGGTGCCAGTTATCCGGCGCTTCCTGCTGCTGGCCTTCGCTGAATGACTGACGGAATAAGCCATACTGATAGTTCAGGCCGTAGCCGGTCGCCGGTTGCCCGACGGTCGCCATCGAATCGAGGAAACAGGCCGCCAGACGCCCAAGGCCGCCGTTGCCCAGCGCCGGATCGGTTTCCTGTTCCAGCACATCCGCCAGTTCCACGCCCTGCTCTTTCAGCGCCTGTTGCACCGTTTCGTACCAGCCGAGGTTGATCAGGTTATTCGCGGTCAGACGCCCGATCAGAAATTCCATCGAGATGTAATTGACGTGTCGCTGCGGGTGCTTTGTGGCTGCCGGCGCGGGTTGCGCGCTGAGTTGTTCTGACAGCGCGCCGCTGGTGGCCTGCCACCACTGATGTGGCGTCATGTCCTGCGCCTGCTGTAAACCGAATCCCTGCCACTGGCGTTTTAGCGCGGCTAAAAACTGCGTCTTATCCAAAGTCACCTGCATCACATGCCTCTCTATCCGGGAATTTGTGGGAAAAGTTTTAGGTTGATAATCACTATGCTGAAGCTTCTCCCGAAGAGCAGCATCATCCCGCTAAAGATTAGGCAGGGAGGAGAAACGGGGCGTAGCCGGAGGAGACGGGCTTACAAGGTGTTCGTGGGAAAACTCTCATTGAAATTTGTGATACAGAGCAACTTAACGACATGTAAAAACGTAACATTCTTGCAATCAATGTTTCAAAGGAGGACTTTAGAAAAAGTGATTAATTACACGCTGTGAAATAAAGATCGCCCCTTCTGTTCACCGTCAAAAGAATCGTAAAAAATGCTGATCCCTTCGAAATTGAGCCGCCCGGTGCGGCAGCAAAATACAGTGGTTCGCGATCGTCTGCTGACGAAGCTGGCGACTGCGCCAAATTACCGTCTGACCCTGGTCGCCAGCCCGGCAGGCTATGGGAAAACGACGCTGGTGGCACACTGGGCAGCGGGAAAAAGCGATCTCGGCTGGTACTCTCTTGATGAAAGCGATAATCAGCCCGAACGTTTTGCCAGCTATCTGATTGCCGCCGTGCAGCACGCCTGCGGCGGTCATTGCGTGAAAAGTGAAGCGCTGAGCCAGAAGCATCAGTACGCGAGTTTATCCGCACTGTTCGCTCAGCTTTTCGTGGAGCTTTCCGACTGGCACCGCCCGCTTTTGCTGGTGATCGACGATTATCACCTCATTTCCAACGACGCCATCCACGAAGGGATGCGTTTTTTCCTGCGTCATCAGCCGGAAAACATTTCGCTGGTCGTGCTTTCGCGCACCCTGCCGCCGCTGGGCATCGCAAATATGCGTGTGCGCGAGCAACTGCTCGAACTCAATGCTTCGCATCTGGCGTTTACGCACCCGGAAACGCAGCAGTTTTTCGATAACCGTCTTAAAGATCCGATTGATCAGGCTGACAGCAGCCGCCTGTGCGATGACGTCGCAGGCTGGGCCACGGCGTTGCAGCTGATTGCGCTCTCGGCGCGCCAGTCGACCACCTCTTCGCAGCAATCGACTCAGCAATCCGCGCGCAAACTGGCCGGACTGAACGCCAGCCATTTATCCGAATATCTGGTGGACGAAGTGCTGGATCGCGTTGATGCGCCAACCCGCGATTTTCTGCTGCGCTGTTCGTTGCTGCGTTCGATGAACGACGCCCTGATTGTACGCCTGACCGGAGGCGACAACGGTCAGCAACGGCTGGAAGAGCTGGAGCGTCAGGGGCTGTTTATTCACCGTATGGATGACACCGGCGAATGGTTTAACTTCCACCCGCTGTTTGCCACTTTTTTGCGTCAGCGCTGCCAGTGGGAACTGGCGACCGAGCTGCCGCAGATTCACCGCGCGGCCGCCGAAGGCTGGCTGGCTCAGGGTTTCCCGGCCGAAGCCATCCACCATGCGCTGGGCGCTGAAGACACCGATATGCTGCGCGATATTCTGCTGCAACATGCCTGGGCGCTGTTTAATCAGAGCGAACTGGCGTTGCTGGAAGAGTGCCTCGCCGCGCTGCCTTACGACCGCCTGATTCAGAATCCAAAACTGGTGCTGTTGCAGGCCTGGCTGGCACAAAGTCAGCACCGTTATGCCGAAGTGGAGGCGCTGCTGGCGCGTGCTGAAAGCGAAATGCAGCAACGCAATATCGTGATGGAGCAGGATCTGACGGCAGAATTTGATGCCCTGCGTGCGCAGGTGGCGATCAACGATGGCCGTCAGGATGAGGCTGAAAAACTGGCCGCCGACGCCCTGCGTTTCCTGCCGTATGAAAGCTACTACAGCCGCATTGTTGCCACGTCGGTGACGGGCGAAATCCAGCACTGCAAAGGTGATTTAACCCGTGCGCTGCCGCTGATGCAGCAAACCGAACAAATCGCGCGGCGCTACGAGGCCTATCACTACGCCTTATGGGCGCTGCTGCAACAGAGCGAAATTCTGATTGCTCAGGGCTTTTTACAGGCCGCATTTGAAATGCAGGATCGCGCCTTTGAGCTGGTGCGCGAACAGCATCTTGAACAGCTGCCGATGCATGAATTTTTACTGCGTCTGCGTTCGCAATTGTTGTGGTCGTGGTCCCGTCTGGATGATGCCGAAGACGCGGCGCGTCAGGGGCTGGACGTGCTGACCAACTTCCAGCCGCAGCAGCAGTTGCAGTGTCTGGCGATGCTGGCGAAATGTTCTCTGGCACGCGGCCAGCTCGACAATGCGCATCACCATTTACAGCGCTGTGAAAGCCTGCTCAAAACCGGTCAGTATCACATCGACTGGATGACCAATACCGATAAGCCGCGGGTGATTTACTGGCAGATGATCGGCGATAAAACCGCTGCGCGGCAGTGGCTGCAACAGGCGCGTAAACCGGACATGGCGGACAACCATTTCCAGCAGGGTCAGTGGCGCAATATTGCCCGCGTGCAGATTTTGCTGGAACAGTTTGATGAAGCAGAAGTGGTGCTCGACGAGCTGAATCAGAACGCCCGTCAGCTGCGCCTGACCAGCGATCTGAACCGAAACCTGTTGCTGAGTAACCTGCTTTACTGGCACACGGGCCGCAAAAGTGACGCACAGCGCGTGTTAATTGAAGCGCTCGGGCTGGCGAACCGCACCGGATTTGTCAGCCATTTCGTCATTGAAGGGGAAATGATGGCGCAGCAGCTGCGTCAGCTGATTCAGCTCAATCTGTTGCCGGAGCTGGAACAGCGCCGCGCACAGCAAATCCTGCGGGAAATTAATCAGCACCATCGCCATAAATTTGCCCACTTCGACGAAGGCTTCGTGAATAAACTGCTGACCCATCCGCAGGTACCGGAGCTTATCCGCACCAGCCCGCTGACCCAGCGTGAATGGCAGGTGCTCGGGTTAATTTATTCCGGCTACAGCAATGATCAGATTGCCGGTGAGCTGGATGTTGCCTCGACCACCATCAAAACGCATATCCGCAATTTGTACCAAAAACTGGGCGTCGCCCACCGTCAGGAAGCCGTTCAGCAGGCTCAGCATCTGTTGCAGGTCATGGGCTACGGCGCCTGAAATCCCTTCATTCTCTCCTTTCATAACGCACCGGCTATTTATGGCGGTGTGTTATGCCTATTTTGCATGAGTACAGCCGAACATTTTTTGCTCACAACGAAAATCCGGTGATATAATGTGACCGTCGTCACACTATTTAACTTCACCATTTTCTTCAGTAAAGCCCATTGCCAACCAGCGGTAGCAGCCTTCAGGCTGATTTGGCTTCGTGCAAACGGCTGTAGTGAGTAAGGATTTATATCGATGGGTACTTTAACTGCCGGATTTATCATGATGCGCTGGGAACTGCTGAGCGCCTTTTTAATGTTCTGCACCAGCCAGCTTAATATTGTTTGCCGCCAGTCCAGCCGGAATACCATGGCGTTTGTTTGCAGTGGTATCGGCCTCACCGTCACCTGTTTCTTCGTGATGAGCCTGATGGGAATGAGCTATAACGCCGTGGCGATTGCTCAGTTCTGGTCCACGACGAAAGAGGTTTTCTTTGATGTCATGAGCAAAACCCCAACCGATATGTCTTACTACTATTAATCTTATTCTCTGATCGGTATTTACGATTTTAAGAGGGCAGAACGTCATGTTCTGCCCTTTTTATTGCGCCTTTTCTTTCACCCCGCCGCGATTTTGTTGCTTATTTGCGCACCGTTGCCTCATCTAATCCTAAATTTGAAAATTTGCGGGATGCATCGACTGTCTTTTTGTACCTATCTGCCTGATTACCTGTAAATTGCGCACTGTCCCGAAGGATAAAAAGATAATGTGCGGACGCCCTAAACTATTCATTGCTAATAGTTGAACGGTCGTATTAGATTCTCACACTATACTTTTCCCAGAATGATCATTGTTTTGTTTGCTTCAGGCTGCTGAATTTCCACTATTTTGGCACCCCTGCTTATGGCTGAAGGAATTCCGATGAATACGCATCACGTGCTTGGCGCGTTAGTGTTACTGGTAAGCTCTGCCTCGTCACTCGCCGTTGAAACAACGGGTATCCCGCAGGATCAGGTAAAAGAACGCAACGCGTTCATTGCCGACCTGATGAAAAAAATGACCCTTGATGAAAAAATTGGTCAGCTGAATCTGGTCACAGTTGGCCCGGATTATAAAAAAGAAGCCATCATGGCTGATATCCAGGCCGGTAAAGTCGGCGGGGTATTTAATACGGTCACGAAGCCAGACATCCGCCGTATGCAGGATGAAGTCAAAAACAGCCGTCTGAAAATTCCTCCTTTCTATGCCTATGACGTTGTCCACGGACAGCGCACGATTTTCCCGATAAGCCTTGGCCTCGCCGCGAGCTGGGATATGCAGGCCGTCTTCACCAGCGCACATATCGCTGCCGTGGAAACCGCCGCCGATGGCCTGAACATGACCTTCGCGCCGATGGTGGATATCACCCGTGACCCGCGCTGGGGCCGTGTGTCTGAAGGCTTCGGCGAAGACACTTATCTGACCTCACGCCTCGCGCACGAAATGGTCACCGGCTTCCAGGGCAAAGATCCGTCTGCGCCCGACGCCGTAATGGCTAACGTAAAACACTATGCGCTCTACGGCGCGGTCGAAGGTGGCCGCGAGTACAACACCGTCGATATGAGCCTGACCCGCATGTTCAACGATTACATGCCGCCGTACAAAGCCGCAATTGATGCCGGTGCCGGTGGTGTGATGGTTGCGCTCAACAGCGTTAACGGGATCCCGGCGACGTCCAATACCTGGCTGCTGAAAGACATTCTGCGCGACGACTGGCAGTTTAAAGGCCTGACCGTCAGCGATCATGGCGCGATTGGCGGGCTGGTGAAACATGGCGTGGCTGAAGACGATCGTCAGGCCGCCGCAATGGCGCTGAAAGCGGGCGTGGATATGGACATGGCCGACAATATGTACGGTAAGTATCTGAAAGGATTACTCGCCGACGGTCTGGTCAGCCAGCAGGATATCGATCGCGCCGTGCGTGACGTGCTGGCCGCCAAATGGGACATGGGCCTGTTTGTCGATGAGTACCGCCATTTAGGCCCGGCGTCGAGCGACCCGGCCGACACCAATGCCGAAAGCCGTCTGCACCGCAGCGAAGCGCGCGAAGTCGCACGCACGTCTCTGGTTCTGCTGAAAAATAACAACCAGACATTGCCGCTGGCGAAGAAAGGCACCATCGCCGTGGTCGGTGCGCTGGCTGACAGCAAACGTGACGTGATGGGCAGCTGGTCTGCCGCCGGTAAAGCCGATCAGGCCGTGACCGTATTGCAGGGCATGAAAGATGTGCTCGGCGATAAAGGCACCGTTCTCTACGCGCGCGGGGCAAACGTCACCGACGATCAGGCAATGGTCGACTTCCTCAATTCCTACGAAAAACAGGTAATCAACGACCCGAGAAAACCGCAGGACATGATCGACGAAGCGGTGAAAACGGCTGAGAAAGCCGATGTCGTGGTGGCCGTGGTCGGTGAAGCACAGGGCATGGCGCATGAAGCTTCCAGCCGTTCTGAGCTGAACATTCCGCAAAGCCAGCGCGACCTGCTGAAAGCGCTGAAAGCCACCGGAAAACCGCTGGTTATCGTCCTGATGAACGGTCGCCCACTGACCCTGACGTGGGAAAACGAAATCTCTGATGCGATGCTGGAAACCTGGTTCAGCGGTACCGAAGGCGGCCATGCGATCGCCGACGTTTTGTTTGGCGATTATAACCCGTCAGGCAAGCTGCCGATGACCTTCCCGCGCGCTGTCGGCCAAATTCCTTTGTATTACAGCTTCCTGAATACCGGGCGTCCGTTTAATCCGCAGCATCCGGACAAATACACCACCCGCTATTTTGATATCACTAATGGCCCGCTGTTCCCGTTTGGCTATGGCCTGAGCTACACCAGCTTCAGCGTGTCTGACGTGAGTTTGTCTTCCACCACCATGGATGCCAAACACCCGCTGACCGCCAGCGTGACGGTGAAAAACACCGGTAAAGTCAGCGGCGCAACCGTGGTTCAGTTGTATCTTCAGGACGTCGCGGCTTCAATCAGCCGCCCGGTTAAAGAGCTAAGAAATTTTGAAAAGATCACCCTGCAACCGGGTGAAGAGAAAATCGTTACATTTGCGATCAATGAAAAGGATTTACGTTTCTTCAACGACAAGTTGAAATGGGCTTCTGAACCCGGAAAGTTCAACGTATTCGTAGGCTTAGATTCTCAGGATGTGAAACAAACCAGCTTCCTGCTGAAATGATTTTCCGGGCTCATTTTGGAGCCCGGCGTGTAGTCTGAAATTGAGTCTCGCACAGGCGGGTTACCGGTAACGGCACCCGCCTGTTCTGAGCAGTAATTTCTGCCTGGCGACTGGATATCTAACCGACAGTTGCTAACCTTAGATTCAATGTGTTACGCGCCCTCGCCCTTTATCCGTTCGTTACGGAGCGTTGCGAATGTGCTGAACAGAGTAAGCTCCGTCTGTGCTGACTGTTGCCCTGTCGCCACACTGGCGGCGTATAGCGTTCTTTGCGGAGAAACATTTCATGGTCGATTCTCAAGATGCCTCCATTTTGTACCTACATTTCGGCACACCCCGCCCCTACTGGCGGCTGGGTTCCGACAGCAATGCACTGGAGCTATCCGCTGAGAAAGGCATCGTCAACGTCGCGATTTCCCTGACCCAATGGCAGGCAGGAAAAATCAGGCAACTGACCGGGATCACCTCAAGTTTCACACTCGATATCACGCTGTTCGGATCTCCCGTTCGCCTGTATCTGGTGGGCCGCAAAATCGACAGCAAAGCCTGGGCGGGTACGGCATCGGCTTATCAGGATACTGAATCCGTAGCACACGATCTGGAAGTCGGCCTGACGTTCGCCGAGCAGGTGGTGTCTGAGGCCAACTCAGTCATCGTGATTATCGATCAGGAAGGCAAAATCCATCGTTTCAACCGATTAAGTGAAGAATATACCGGCCTGCGCGAAGAAGACGTCATCGGGCGCAGCGCCTATGACCTGTTTATGTCGATGGAAGAAGGGCTGGCGTCACGCCAGAACATCAACGGTTTTTTTCAGCACCAGCAATCCTATGAAGTCGAGCGCTGGATCAACACGGTAAAAGGCCAGCGGCTGTTTCTGTTCCGCAATAAATTTGTCCACAGCGGCAGCGGCAAACAGCAAAAATACCTGATTTGCTCCGGCTCTGACATTACCGATGAACGCAAGGCGCAGGAGCGGTTACGCGTTCTGGCCAACACCGATTTAGTCACCGGTTTCGCTAACCGCAACGCCTTACAGGAATCGCTGGCAAAGGCGCTGAAAGAGCGCGGCGACGACAAAGTCGGCCTGATTTATCTGGATCTGGATAACTTCAAAAAGGTCAACGACGCCTACGGGCACATGTTTGGCGATCACCTGCTGCGCGCGGTTTCAGATGCGATTCAGGATTGCCTGTCGCCCAACGATAAACTTGCGCGCTTAGGCGGCGATGAATTCATTATTCTCAGCACGCACGCCGAGATCGACACGCTCGAAGCACTGAGCCAGCGCGTGTTGCGCCGTCTGGGCTTACCTTTCCGCATCGGGCTGATTGAAGTCTACACCGGCTGTTCCGGCGGCATTGCGATTTGCCCGGAACACGGCACTGACGGCGATACGCTGTTGCAAAACGCCGATACCGCGATGTATGTAGCGAAAGAAAAAGGCAAGAACGCACACTGCGTTTTCTCGCAGGAAATGAACCAGAAAGCCGCGGAATACATGTGGCTGGATACGCATTTACGCAAAGCGCTGGCCGAAAAAGACCAGCTGGTTTTGCACTATCAGCCGAAAGTGTCTTTGTACGGCACGGTGCAAAGCGTTGAAGCGTTGCTGCGCTGGGAATCACCGGAGCGCGGGCTGATCCAGCCGCAAAGCTTTATCCCTTATGCCGAAGAATCTGGTCTGATTACGCCTATCGGAAAATGGGTCATTGAAACAGCGACCCGTCAGGCGACGGAATGGCAAAAAAAAGGCCTGAATCTGCGCGTCGCGGTGAATCTTTCCGGACGCCAGCTCAACAACGGTTCCTTCATTACCACGCTGTCTGATGCGATGAAAAAAGCCGGAATGAAAGGCTGCCTGCTTGATTTCGAGCTGACGGAAAGTTGCCTGGTGGAAGATGAAAGCGCCGCCGTCGTCATGATTAATCAGCTGCATAAACTGGGTGCGCAGGTGCATCTGGATGATTTCGGCACCGGTTATTCCTCGCTGTCGCAACTGGCGCGTATTCCGCTCGACTGCATCAAGCTTGATCAGAGTTTTATTCGTGGAATCAATGACAATCCGGTTTCACAGGCGCTGGTCCGGGCGATTGTCGCAGTGGCAAAAACCCTGCAACTGACGGTGGTCGCGGAAGGTGTGGAAACGGCTGAAGAAGAAAAGCTGGTGGATGAAATCGGTGTGGACAGTAAACAGGGCTTTCTTTACGCCAAGCCAATGCCCGCGATTGAGCTGGAGCACTGGCTTGAGGAAAAAAGAGTTGCTTCACCCAATGTTTTTAAACATAAAGCAAAACAGAAATAGCGCCAGTGACGGGCTGTTTCTGTCTGTTATTAACCGGTTTTACGCAATGATGCGGTGTGCCGGTTTTGCAGCATGACCAGACGCTCCATATAACTCAGATCCTTCTCCTCCAGCGTAAATGCGGCATCCACCCAATCTTCCGTAATATCCATCAGCTCTGAACGGGACAGCTGCAGCACGCGCTGACGCGCCCGGATCATCGCCCTGATCCCGTTGAGTTTTGGCCGCAGGACATCCATGAAAGTACGCGTGGCGTTGAAGCCTTCGCCGGGCTGGAACAAAACATCCACCAGACCGCGGCTTTCGAACCACTCCGCCGTATGTGATTCGCCGGTGGAAATCAGCTCTTCCGCCAGTTTCATCCCGGCTTTGCGCGATACCAGCGAATAACCGCCCATTCCCGGAAACAGGTTGAACGCAATTTCCGGGAACCCCATGCGCGCGGTGTTCTGCGCAAGAACGTAATGATGCGCCAGCGCCGCTTCGAATCCGCCGCCCAGCGCGGTGCCTTCGATCATCGACAAGCTGATTGCGCCGACATCAAAACCCCGCGCCGCCGCATGAACACAATCAACACAAGCGCGGGCATACGAACGTAAGGCCTCGCGTTTGTTATTGATGATGGCTTCAACAAAGAAACTCAGATCACCGCCCACATTGTACATATTGGGCACAAGCGATCCGGTCACCCAAAAATCAAAACGCAGCCCCGATGCCTTCGCGGCGTAGGTCAGCGTCATGATGTCTTCAATAAGCTCCTGATTAAAACAAGGACGTGGATAAGACCTGAGCATCATCCACATGACATTACGGCCCTCTTCATAATAGGCTGCAATCTGGGACAAATGCCCGGCTTCGGTAAACGGGCGGCAGGCTGTATGGTCATTAAGATTCATAGTATATATCCAGGTTAGAAATGAATTTTTAGGGTGAAGCAGCTCCAGCCTAGTCCAGCTCTAACCCGAACTGAATCGATTCGAGATCCTTTTATAAAAATAATCCTAGCCGTAACGATTCAGGAAAAAAATGTTAAAAATAAACAACCTGCACATAATCAATATTGTGTAAAAACAAAGAAATAATTATTTTATCTGCTACGACCTGATGTTTACCGGTCGCCTTAATAACCCGGCTAATTAAAGAGCCACCCTTAATAATATACGTAATAGTTAATTAACTCTGCGCAACAGCCCCACAGTGACGCCTATCACAATCATTGCGCGCTAACTTTCCAATTGCCCCGCCAGACGCTAAATTGAAATTATCTCATCCGACCACTTAAGAGAATTCCATGACTGAACGCGCGTTGCCGTTTTATCCGCACCTGCTGGCGCCCCTGGATTTAGGTTTTACGCAGCTGAAAAACCGCGTGCTCATGGGGTCCATGCACACCGGCCTTGAAGAGCTGGAAGACGGGCCGGAGCGTCTGGCGGCCTTTTATGCCGAACGTGCGGCGGCGGGCGTCGGGCTGATTGTCACCGGCGGGATTTCGCCGAATGCGCAGGGCGTCGTTTATCACGGCGGTTCGGTTCTGGCTGAGCAGGAACACATCACGCATCACCGCGTGGTGACGCAGGCCGTTCACGACGCGGGCGGTAAAATTGCGCTGCAAATCCTGCACGCCGGACGCTACAGCTATCAGCCCCATCCGGTCGCGCCGTCGGCCCTTCAGGCACCGATTAACCGCTTTACACCGCATGCCCTGAGCGAAGAAGAGATTGAATCGACGCTGGAGGATTTCGCCCGCTGCGCCAGTCTGGCGAAAGAATCCGGCTACGACGGCGTGGAAATCATGGGCTCAGAAGGCTATCTGATTAATCAGTTTCTCACCGTCCGCACCAATCAGCGCACCGACCGCTGGGGCGGCAGCGTGGAAAACAGAATGCGTTTTGCCACGGAAGCTGTCCGCCGGGTGCGTCAGATTTGCGGTGAGGAATTCATCATTATTTACCGCTTATCGATGCTGGATCTGGTCGAGGAAGGTTCGGACTGGCAGGAAGTCGAAATACTGGCGCAGCGCATCGAACAGGCCGGGGCCAGCATTATCAATACCGGCATCGGCTGGCACGAGGCGCGCATTCCGACCATCGCCACGATGGTGCCGCGCGGCGCATTCAGCTGGGTGACGCAAAAACTCATGGGCAAAGTCGGTATTCCGCTCATTACTACTAACCGCATTAATGACCCGGACGTCGCGGAGAAAATTCTCGCCGAAGGCTGCGCCGATATGGTCTCAATGGCGCGCCCGTTCCTCGCCGATCCGGCGTTTGTCGAGAAAGCCGCGCAAGGCCGTGCGGACGAAATCAACACCTGCATCGGTTGCAATCAGGCCTGTCTGGATCAGATTTTTGCCGGCGAAGTGACATCCTGCCTGGTGAATCCGCGCGCCTGCCATGAAACACAAATGCCGGTCGTGCGTGCGCAGCATTTCAAACGCCTGGCCGTGGTCGGCTCTGGCCCGGCCGGTCTGGCCTTTGCGACAACTGCCGCCAGCCGCGGGCATCACGTCACGCTGTTTGACGCCAATACCGAAATCGGCGGCCAGTTTAACGTCGCCAAGCAAATCCCCGGCAAAGAAGAGTTTTATCAGACGCTGCGCTACTACTCGCGCCAGCTGACACTGCTGGGCGTCACACTGCGCCTCGGTGAAACCGTGAATGCCAGCCAGCTGGACGGTTATGACGAAGTGATCCTCGCCTGCGGAATTTCGCCGCGCTTGCCGGACATTCCGGGGATCAACCATCCGCGCGTACTGACTTATCTCGACGTCCTGCGCGATAAAAAACCGGTCGGCCAGCGGGTGGCGATTATCGGCGCAGGCGGGATTGGTTTTGATACCGCCGAATACCTTATTCACAGCGGCCCGTCATCGAGCCTGAGCAACAGCGCGTTCAGCCACGAATGGGGTATTGATCAGACACTGACGCAGCGCGGCGGCCTTGCGCCACAAGGCCCGCAGCCGGAACCTGCCGCGCGCGATATTGTTTTGCTGCAACGTAAATCCACCAAAGTCGGCGCGGGACTGGGCAAAACCACCGGCTGGATCCACCGTGCCAGCCTGTTGCAGCGCGGCGTAAAAATGCAAAGTGGCGTCACTTACGAACGCATTGATGACGCGGGTTTGCACCTCATCATGAACGGCGAACCGGTGTGTCTGGAAGTGGATAACATCGTTATCTGCGCCGGACAGGAGCCGCAGCGCGCGCTGTATCAGCCGTTGGTGGATGCCGGAAAAACCGTGCATCTGATTGGCGGCGCGGACGTCGCAGTAGAGCTGGATGCGCGGCGCGCTATCGGTCAGGGAACGAAACTGGCGCTGGAGATCTGAGGGACTATTCAGTCGAAAAAAAAGCCGCGGGAGCGGCTTTTTTAACGGCGAGTCGGATGCGTGAACATCAGCTGACCCGGCAATTTTTACAACTCTGCATGTTGGAGAATGTCGCTGCCATTCTTCCGGTATGATTTTGTCGCTTACCGACCTGACCCACACCAGGGCGCCTGCACGAACCCACATTCCTTTCAGAATGCTTCATATTTTAACAGCCAAGGGCGTATGTTGGCTGCGAACGTCAGTATACATTATAGGCATAACAACACCAACAGGCATTGGCTCCACCGCCCTCGCTCGCCGGGCCTTACAAATCACTCAGCAGGCAAATCGCGCTGTGACATTGAATATCAACCCGCTCAAGCTCTTCCCTCGCATTCAGTAACGTCGTCCCAGTAGAGAGCAAATCATCGACCAGTAAAACAGGCCCTTTCATTATCAAACGCAAATCGCAGACCGGGTTCAGTTTCAATGGCCGAAAATATTCGCGAATATTGTTTTCGACCAGTTTCATCGAAAACAAGGTATTCGGCGGGACTTTATTCAGCTCAGCGAGAACACGGTTAACATCAGATTTATGTCTGGTTTTAGGAACCACGTGGCGCTGACGATACTCAGCAAGAATTTCTGTCGCAGTCCGCTTACAAAACGCATTACTGACCATGTTACCGCACAATTTCCTGGCGATACGGCGTCCAAATTGTTCTGCCAGCGCAGAGGAGGACGGCATTGTGAGTACAGATGCAAAAGGCAAGCCGAGAAGAGTTTTGTCAACGATTGCTGAGAAAGTCGGTTTGAATGCACGCAGTTCAGATTTACTGATCGTAAAACCGTTCAAAGATTTCAGGGCATAGATCAGGGGATTACCATCGCGCCTGAGGTCGCCTTGTTTAGTGCGGGTATAAATACTGAAAATATTCAGGCAGGGATTTCGCCCGACTTTGGACTTCTTGGGATTCAAGTGAACGCCCGTAATCACCCGATGTTCGTGGGCATCGTTAAATTTCACTTCCCTGTTAACCGTAACGTCAATACCCAAAGCCTTCTCCCTGAAAGCTCCCGGCCTTTATTTAAAAATCCTGCAATAAGGCCGGGCAATTATCTATTTTACCAGATCATTAAATCAGTGCTGAGCCGCCGTTTTTACCGCGCGCAGGATCACGAACTTCTGGTTGGTGGCGATGGTTGTGCAGTTGCCGAACAGGCGACGCAGTTTCTGGTAGTAATCCAGATGACGGTTGCCGACGATGCGCAGTTCGCCGCCAGTTTGCAGGCAACGTTTGGCGTCGCAGAACATGCGCCACGCGGTGTCATCGCTGATGACCGTGCCCTGGTGGAATGGCGGGTTACACAGCACGGCGTGCAGCGTTTCACGTTCAACGCCTGCCAGCATGTTGTTCACTTCAAAATGACAGCGGTTCAGATCTTGCGGCAGGTTGTTTTCAACGTTCAGACGGCTCGATTCCACCGCCATGTAAGATTCATCGACAAACAGCATTTCAGCATCCGGGTTCAGCGCCAGCGCGGTCATGCCGATTACGCCGTTGCCGCAGCCCAGATCCGCCATGCGGCCTTCGATGCCTTCCGGCAAATGTTGCATGAAGAAGCGCGCGCCGATATCCAGCCCGCCGCGTGAGAACACGTTCGCATGGTTGGAAATACGGAATTCGCTGTCGTCCAGCGCCCATTCGGAAATCACCGGTTCTGCCGACTGAGCGGGCAGTGTGGCTTCACAATGGATCAGACGCGCTTTTTTCCATGCCAGACTGGTTTTGGTCGGGCCGAGGATTTTCTCGAACAGTTGCAGCGTCGAGGTGTGAATATCGCGGGCTTTCGCACCGGCGATAATCTGCGTATCCGCCGTCACCACTTCGCGCAGCGCCAGCAGTTGTTGTTCCAGCAGCGCCAGCGTTTTTGGCACTTTAATCACGACCAGCCCCGGGTTGATCGGCAACGGCACGAGGCTGCTTTGCGCCGCCACGCTGTCTTCGTCAAAACCGTTATCGCGCAGGTTATGACGCATCGCCAGCTGGCTCATGAACGAGTCATTAATGCTGGTCGGATTGAATTCCTGCAACGCACAGGCCAGCGTGCCGAAAGCATCGTTGAAAATCAGCAGCGGACGGCCGTTGAGCGCGTCGGTGTTCAGGGTTTGCAGCAGATATTCATCGGCCGCTTCCCATGCCTGCAACTGCGTTGCCGCTTCATCCTGCGGATAACGTTCCAGGTTCAGTTGCAGTAACTGTCCACCCACTTCGAGTTCGAATTGGCTCATTGGCCCTCCTCAATATTCAATTTGCGCTGTTTATCCCCTAATTTGGGCTATCAGTAAAATGTTTTTTCAGTTAAAAAGGGGTTTATCTGCCTGATCCCAGCGATCGCTCCAAAAACCACGCTTAACGATCCGGCACCTTTTCCCCGGCAATAAGAGACAAAGCAAACAGTTATGCCTGAATTGACCTATCTGCAAGGCTATCCCGAGCAACTTCAGGCTCAGGTGCGCCAGTTAATCGAACAGGAACGTTTAGGTAACGTGTTGCTGTCGCGCTACCCCGAGCCGCACGAGCTGACCACCGACAAATCGCTCTATCAGTATACGCTCGACCTGAAAAACCAGTTTTTACGCAGTTCATCACCGTTAAGTAAAGTGGCTTATGACAACAAAATCCACGTGATGAAACACGCGCTGGGGCTGCATACCGCCATTTCCCGTATTCAGGGCGGCAAGCTGAAAGCCAAAGCAGAAATCCGCGTCGCCACCGTCTTTAAAAGCGCGCCGGAAGCTTTCCTCAAAATGATCGTGGTTCACGAACTCGCGCACCTGAAAGAAAAAGAACATAACAAAGCGTTCTACAGCCTTTGCTGCCACATGACGCCGGACTATCATCAGTTAGAATTTGATACGCGCATGTACCTGACGCATCTGGAAATATTCGGCAAGTTGTACCAATAATAATTAACGACCAACTATAGGGATCCCTCATGATTCGCTTTGCGGTAATTGGCACCAACTGGATCACCCAGCGTTTTATCGATGCCGCGCACGAGAGCGGTAAAATGAAGCTGACCGCGATTTACTCCCGCACGCTGGAAGGCGCGAAAAAGCTCGGCGAGGATTATCCGGTCGATCATTATTTTGATTCCCTTGAGGAAATGGCCGCGTCCGATCTTATTGATGCGGTGTATATCGCCAGCCCGAATTCCCTGCACTGCCCGCAATCTCTGCTGTTTCTCAGCCATAAAAAACACGTCATTTGCGAGAAACCGCTGGCCTCCAATCTGGCAGAAGCCGAAAGCCTGATTGCCTGCGCGAAAGAAAATAACGTCGTGCTGTTCGAGGCGTTCAAAACAGCCTATCTGCCGAATTTCCTGCACATGAAAGGCGCGCTTAGCCGTATCGGTACGCTGCGTAAAGCCATTCTGAATTACTGTCAGTATTCATCACGTTATCCGCGCTATCTGGCCGGTGAAAACCCGAATACTTTCAACCCGGCGTTTTCTAACGGGTCGATTATGGATATTGGTTATTACTGTCTGGCGAGCGCCATTTCGCTGTTCGGCGAGCCGGAATCCGTGACCGCTACCGCCGTCCTGCTGGAAAGCGGCGTCGACGGTCAGGGCACGGTGATTTTGTCTTATGCGGATGATTTCGAAGTGGTAATTAACCACTCCAAAATCAGCGATTCCCTGCTGCCGAGTGAAATTCAGGGCGAAGAAGGCACGTTGCAGATGGAAAAACTGTCTGAGTGCCAGACGCTTAGCCTGACGCCACGCGGCGGCCAGAAGCTGGATCTGACGCAGCCACAACACATCAATACCATGCTGTATGAAGCGGAAACTTTTGCGATTCTGGTGGATAACCAGTTTGTCGCGCACCCGGGGCTGGAAGTATCGCGCATCACTGCCAAAGTGCTGACGGAAATCCGCCGTCAGACCGGCGTGGTGTTCCCTGCCGACCAGCAGCCTGCTTAATCTCTGCCAGTACGGAAATTTTCGTTAATGGGGATTTTATTAATTGGGAGTAACAGATGACTGCACCCGGCCAGAAACCGTTGTTGATTTTGCAGACCGGCCACGCGCCTGACCCTATCCGTCGCGCGCACGATAATTTCCCGCAGATGTTCATCCGTCAGGGCGATATCGATCCGCGGCAGGTCGTGATTGTGGATTTACAGGCCGGTGAGCGCCCGCTGCCGCCGGAAAATTACTGCGGTGCCATCATCACCGGTTCGCGCAGCATGGTGACGGAACATCTGGCGTGGAGTGAAGAAGCCGCCGACTGGGTGCGTCTGGGCATGTTGCAGGAATTACCGATGTTCGGTGCCTGTTACGGCCATCAGCTGATGGCTTACGCGCTGGGCGGCGAAGTCGATTACCACCCGCAGGGCATTGAAGTCGGCACGCACGAAGTCACGCTGACGCCCGCCGGACATCTCGATCCGCTGGTTTCACAGCTTCCGGCGCAGTTTGCGGCGAACCTGATCCATCTGCAAACCGTCATCACGCCGCCGGCGACGGCCACCGTTTTAGCTAAAACGCTGCACGATCCGCATCAGATCCTGCGCTACGGGCCGAACGCGGTGAGCACGCAATTCCACCCGGAATTCAGTCTGGCGGTGATGAAAACGTATCTGTCATGGCTCGGATCGATTGCCGAAGACGACAGCGTCGACTTTGCCGGTCAGGCTCAGCACCTTAGCGAAACACCGCTCAGCCGCGGGCTGTTACTGGCGTTCGTCAGCGCACTCGGCAAGCGGGTGGCGCTGGCGGGATAATGAACCATAATGTTTCTGAATGTTTGACAGCGGATACATTTTGTATTATTTTCCGGATCGCAAAGGGGAGTAACTTCTTCGTCGGATAATCGTCATTACGGTGTCTGGACCCGCGCTTAAGCGCCGTCTCAGCCACCCGGTTACCGAGGCAACCCACGAATCTAATTGATCGTTTTCTCGAAATCATTCGAGTTGCAGGTAGGCGGCAAGTGTGCGAATCCCGTGAGCTGACATTGGTCAGTGATTCGGGTGAGCAAACGCAGCCAACACCCCTGCAGCTTGAAGGATGATGAGAAAACGGGTTGTAAGTGAGACCTTGCCGGAAGGCGAGGTTGCTTATAGCTCAGAGAGAGCGGCTAACGTCTTCCGACGCTGGCCGTTTTTTTTTGATGTTTTTTCGAGGATAAACCGATGATGAACTCCGTAGGCAACCCGATTCTCTGGGGCTCTTTTGCCGTGGTAGTGATTATTATGCTCGCCTTCGACCTGCTGTTGCAGGGCCGCAAAGGCGCGCAAACCATGACCATGAAAAGCGCCGCAATGTGGTCGCTGGTGTGGATTGGCCTGTCGCTGTTGTTTAACTTCGGCTTCTGGTGGTATCTCAACGGCGAGTTTGGCCGCGAAGTGGCGGACGCCAAAGCGACCATGTTCCTGACCGGCTATCTGCTGGAAAAAGCGCTGGCGGTCGATAACGTCTTCGTCTGGCTGATTCTGTTCAGCTACTTCTCAATACCGGCCAATCTGCAACGCCGCGTGCTGGTTTACGGCGTGCTCGGCGCAATCGTCCTGCGTACCGGTATGATTTTCGCGGGCAGCTGGCTGGTCGGGCAATTTAGCTGGATCCTGTACGTGTTCGGCGCGTTCCTGCTGTTCACCGGTATCAAGATGGCGCTGGCGAAAGATGATGACGGCGAAGTGGGCGAGAAACCGATGATCCGCTGGCTGCGCAGTAAGATGCGTATGACCGACGATTTGCAGGGCGAGAAATTCTTCGTACGCCGCAACGGTATCTTGTTCGCCACTCCGCTGCTGCTGGTGCTGATTATGGTTGAACTCAGCGACGTGATTTTCGCGGTAGACAGTATTCCGGCCATCTTCGCCGTGACCACTGACCCGTTCATCGTGCTGACGTCTAACCTGTTCGCGATCCTCGGCCTGCGTGCAATGTACTTCCTGCTGGCGGGCGTGGCGGAACGTTTCTCCATGCTGAAATACGGTCTGGCGGTGATCCTGATCTTCATTGGTATCAAGATGCTGCTGCTCGACGTGTTCCACATTCCGGTAGGGATTTCGCTCGGTGTGATCGCGTCGATTCTGATTATCACTCTGCTCATCAACACCTGGGTGAACCGTCGTAACGACCGTAAAAACAAAGCGCAGTCGTAAGATTCAGGCGGAATAAAACAAAAGCGCGGCCGCTTCACCGGTCGCGCTTTTTTATAGGATTACTTCTGAACCGGCACCCCGGCCAGTAATTTCTCCAGCGGACAGACTACCGCCAGCACCAGTTCATCCTGCACTTTGGCGGCATCGTCCAGCGCGGCCTGCGCCTGCTGACGTTCCTGCGCACTCAGCGTTTCCCCTTTTTGCAGTTTATCCAGCCAGACCAGCCCTTGCGAAGACAGCGCACCCAGCTGTTCCGCCACCGGCTGCAACGGTCTGAGCACTGAGTTCTGCGCCAGCACCGGTTTTACCTGTTCCGCGCTGCGCTGCCAGTTCTCTAACTGCCCGCGTGCCACGTGCGCTGCCTGTGGATTTTTCGGATCCGCCACCAGCGTTTCGATCTGCCCGGCGAACTCACGTACTGCATTGCTTTCTGCCGGTAATGCATCCGCCAGCCGGTTCAGCGGTTCGGCCTGCGTGTAATGTCCGGCCTGGAATTTGATGTGCTGGCGGGTGTAATACTGCGCCGGTTCGAGCGCGGTTGAGAAACTCAGCAACGGTGCAATGTCCGTGCTGTTGGAAAGCCGTGTCATCAGCCGCGCCGTTTCGGCGTGTTGTTGCAGCCCGACCGACACCACCGACCAGGCGTCGATTTTCGCCAGCCGCTGATACATGTTGCCGGTATCTTTGACGTCCTGCGCCGACCACAGGCGCTCTGCGACCACAAATCCGCGCGGCCAGAGTTTCAGGTCAAGGATTTGCGACGTGATGTTTTCCTGCCACAGCGCCGCTTCGCCACCGAGAATATTTTTCATATTTTCAGCGTCCGGCACCACCGGCGGCAGGCCGTCCGGCACGGTGCTGAGCGGGCCGCCGGTCACCGGATAACGCGCGTTACCGATAATGAAATAACCGCCGAATTTACCGTCTTTCAGGGTCAGCACCGGGCGCGTGTCACCCATCCAGGTATCGACGGCAAAACTGACTTTGCCGTCGTCCTGCCAGACAATATCGCGCACCGCACGGCGGGTTTTTCCGGTGAAATCAATGAATCCGCGCCAGCCGTTTTTGCCTTCAATCAGCGTAAAGCTGCCGTCCACCGGTTTGCCTTTCAGGCGCGGCATGTTGAATTTCCAGCTTTGCGCTTTTTCACCGTCAGCAACGTTCTGATCACCGCCTAGCGGCTGCGGCAGAATTTCATTGCGATAGTGATACGCGGCGCTGTGCGGCTGATCAAGATAGAAGCCGGTCGACAGAATGCCCTGATAGCCTTTCTGCGCGCTGGCTCCGAGAGAATCCGGGCCCTGCCATGACTGGATCACAATATCGTGCGGCAGATCCGGGTGGAAGATTTCGTCCCAGCCGACCATTTTGCGCTGATGCTGGTGCAGGATCGTCTGGAGCCGGGTGTTGAAATACGCCTGCAACGCGTGCGTATCAGCGATGCCTTTTTCTTTCATAAATGCCTGGATCGGTTTGGACGTTTTCCACTGCGTGGCGTCCACTTCGTCACCGCCGATGTGCAGATACGGATCGGGGAAGATCTGCGTCAGTTCGCCGACGATGGCATCCGCAAAGGCATAGACTTTTTCATTGGACGGATCGAGTGTCGGTTCATGCACGCCCCAGGATCGTTCCATTTTGTACGGCCCCGGCGCGCTGAGCAGTTCCGGATACGCCACCGCAATCGCCGACGCGTGACCCGGCATGTCGATTTCCGGCACCACGCGGATCCCAAGCTGCGTGGCGTAAGCCACCACGTCTTTCATCTGCGCGACGGTATAAAACTGCCCGTCGCTGGCCAGTTCCTGCAATTTTGGATACTTCTGCGATTCGAAGCGCCAGCCCTGATCGTCACTCAGATGCCAGTGCAGGACGTTAAATTTTGCCGCCGCCATGCCGTCGAGCTGGCGTTTGATATCCGCGACCGGCAGGAAATGACGGGCGGAATCGAGCAGAACACCACGCCAGGCAAAGCGCGGCTGATCGCGAACGGTGACCAGCGGAATAAACGTATTTTCACCGTCGTTCTGCACCAGCTGTAGCAGCGTTTCCATGCCGCGCATCGCGCCGAAACGGGTATTGGCGGTGAGCGTCGCACCCTGCGGCGTCACGGTTAACTGGTAACTTTCGTCGCTGTCCGGCATGGGCTGCGCGGCAACTTTCTGTTTGATCTCAATGTTGATTGCGGGATGTTCGCCCGCGCTGCCGGTATTTTGCGGCAACAGATACCAGCCGGTTTGTTGCGCCAGACGCTCGCGCCAGTGGTTCACTTCCGGCATCAGTGCGTCGCCTTTAACCTGAATTTGCAGCGCATCGTTAAGCACAAATTTGCCCGCAGGCGAGGTTATTTCTACCTGCTGCGGCCACGGCATCAGCGGCAGATCCCCTGCCGGAACGGCGAAAGCGGAGGCGGTCAGGAATAATGAAGTCGCAAGAAGGGTACGGCGAAAAGGCAATAACATCGGTGAAATTCCTCAAAGATAAAAGCTGGCCCTCATAGCCCGCTGAAACGTAAAGGAATAACTATAGACGACGGATAAAAAAAAGACGGTGACTGCGTTAACAATCACCGTCTTCCGGTTACCGCTCAGGTTTTACTGCCAGCCGTAACGGCGTACAAACCAGCCTTTGACGCACTGCGTCAGCACCATGTAACCGGCCAGGATCGCGATGAGCCATGGGAAGTAGCTCAGCGGCAGCGCCTGCAATTGCAGGAATCCGGCAACCGGCGAGTAGATCAGCGCGATACCGGTAATCACCACCATCAGCGTCATGATGCACAGCGGCCAGGACGCGCGGCTCTGGATGAACGGCACCTTGCGCGTGCGGATCATGTGGACGATCAGCGTCTGCGACAGCAGCCCTTCAATGAACCAGCCGGACTGGAACAGCGTCTGCGCTTCAACGGTATTGGCTTTAAAGACCCACCACATCAGGCTGAACGTCAGAATGTCGAATACGGAGCTGATCGGCCCGAAGAACACCATAAAGCGGCCGATATCCCCGGCGTTCCAGCGCTGCGGTTTCGCCAGCTGTTCTTCATCGACGTTATCAAACGGGATCGCCACCTGAGACACATCGTAAATCAGGTTCTGAATTAACAGGTGCAACGGCAACATCGGCAGGAACGGCAGGAAGGCGCTGGCAACCAGCACGCTGAAGACATTACCGAAGTTAGAACTGGCGGTCATTTTGATGTATTTCAGCATGTTGGCGAACGTTCTGCGCCCTTCCGTCACGCCCTGCTCCAGCACCATCAGGCTTTTTTCCAGCAGGATAATATCGGCGGCCTCTTTGGCGATATCCACCGCAGAATCCACGGAAATACCGATATCTGCCGCACGCAGCGCCGGTGCGTCGTTGATGCCGTCGCCCATAAATCCGACCACATGCCCTTCGCCGCGCAGCACGCGCACGATGCGTTCTTTGTGCATCGGCGTGAGTTTGGCAAATACCGTGGTTTCGCGGGCAACGTGTAACAGCTGTACATCGTCGAGTTCGTCTATATCGCTGCCAATCAGTACGTTATCTGCCTTTAAGCCGACGTCTTTGCAGACTTTACGCGCCACCAGCGGGTTGTCGCCGGTGAGAATTTTGACGGTCACGCCTTTGCGTTGCAGGGCTTCCAGCGCCGGTGCGGTGCTCTCTTTTGGCGGATCGAGGAACGCGATATACCCGGCCAGAATCAGGCTGGATTCGTCCGTTACGCCGTAGCCTTGCGTGCGGGAAGGCATGACTTTGTGCGCCACCGCGACTACACGCAGCCCCTGCTGATTGAGGTCGTCGGTGATGCGGCGAATGCGCCCGAGCAGCACATCGGTCAGCGGAACAATCTCACCGTTGAGCTGCACCAGCGTACAAATCGACAGCATTTCTTCCAGCGCACCTTTGCAAATCAGACGGTGATTCTGGTCGTTTTCTGCCACCACCACGGACATCCGGCGGCGGTCGAAATCAAACGGGATTTCATCAACTTTCAGGGAATTATGCGCCTGACTGGCATCACCGGCTTCCAGCACCGCCACGTCGAGCAGGTTTTTCAGGCCGGTCTGGTAATGGCTGTTCAGCCACGCCAGGTGCAGCACGTCATCGCTGGTCACGCCAAGCACGTCGGTGTGGCGTTCGAGGACGATTTTATCCTGCGTCAGCGTGCCGGTTTTGTCGGTACAGAGAATGTCCATCGCGCCGAAGTTCTGGATCGCGTCCAGACGTTTGACGATGACTTTCTGACGCGACAGTTTCACCGCCCCTTTCGCCAGCGTGGACGTCACAATCATCGGCAGCATTTCAGGCGTCAGCCCGACCGCGACGGACAGCGCAAACAGCGCCGCTTCCCACCAGTCGCCTTTGGTGTAGCCGTTGATCACCAGAACGACGGGCGTCATCACCATCATAAAGCGGATCAGCAGCCAGCTGACTTTGCTGATCCCCGCCTGGAATGCGTTCGGCTGGGTATCTTCCTGCACCACGCGCTCGGCAAGCTGGCCAAACCAGGTTTTGTTGCCGGTCGCAATCACCATCGCGATTGCCGTGCCGCTCACCACATTGGTGCCCATGAAGCACAGGGTATTCAGTTCAAGCGGATCGTTAGCAATGGGTTTCTTTTCGCAGGCGTGTTTTTCCACCGGCAGGGATTCACCGGTCAGCGCCGCCTGGCTGATAAACAGATCCTTGGCTGAGAGAATACGCAAATCCGCCGGGATCATATCGCCCGCCGACAGCTTAATCAGATCGCCCGGCACCAGCTGGCTGATGGCGATTTCGACCGTTTCACTGCGGCCGGTTTGCGCGTCGCTGCGCAGCACGGTCGCGGTGTTGCTGACCATCGCTTTCAGCGCATCGGCCGCTTTGTTGGAACGCGCTTCCTGGATGAAGTGCATGAATGTCGAGATAAACACCATCGCGCCGATGACCAGCGCGGCGGTCAGATCGTCGGTGGCGTAAGACACCATGCCGAGGACGGTCAGCAGCAAATTGAACGGGTTGCGGTAGCAGTGCCACAGGTGCAGCCACCACGGCGCAGGCTGCTGATCGCCGGTCTGATTCAGGCCGGAGACTTCGCGGATCGCTTCGGCTTCCTGCTCCGTCAGCCCTTCAGGATGGCTGTCAAATTGCAGGTAAAGCTGGTCTTCTGTCGCACGAGCACAGGCCTGACAATGCGCTGCCATCGCCGCAGGCACCGCCTGTGCGGCGCGGCCTGGAACGGTTTCGAGCATCGGGTCGCGACGAACTAAACGACGCGGAAGGTTGCGGCTGAGCGCATCGAGCAGCCGGGAAGTTATATTTTTGAACATCATTCGCACCTTTGTTGCGCCCACGGCTAAGCCGCCATAAGCATGGCAAAAGGATTTCTAAAAACAGGGCGAACGAAAAAACGTGCACCACTGCTCACCAGATAACGTCACGGCAAGCAGCAGCAAAAGGCGGGTGCTTACCGGATCACAACGGACTTACAGAGTTGGGGTCGGGTTCCATCAGGTTTTCACCTCCGGTAAGGAACAGTTTGGAAATTCATAGCCGTCGGGCAGGAAAATCCGTTAGGGTAATCAGGAATAAGTGGATATACCTTCGATAATTCGCGCAGTATACGCCGGTGAACTGCAACCAAAATTAAACCTGATCAAGTTATTAATCATTCATCAAACAACCATACAAAATAACTATGCAAAATCGCCTGACCATCAATGACATTGCCCGCCTGAGCGGCGTCGGAAAATCCACGGTATCGCGCGTGCTGAATAATGAAGGCAATGTCAGCCCGCAAACCCGTGAGCGCGTTTTGCAGGTGATTGAGCAGGAGCATTTCAGCCCGTCAAAATCGGCACGCGCCATGCGTGGTTTCAGCGACAAAATTGTGGCGATTATCGTTTCGCGTCTGGATTCCCCTTCTGAGAATCAGGCGGTGCGCGCCATGCTGCCGTTGTTTTATCAGCAGGGATACGATCCGATTGTGCTGGAAAGTCAGTTCAGCGCCGAACGCGTGAAAGAGCATTTGCAGGTGCTGAAGCAGCGCAATATCGACGGCGTGGTGTTGTTTGGTTTTACCGGATTGTCCGCGCAAATGCTGACGCCGTGGAAAGATAAGCTGGTGATGCTGGCGCGCGATATGCCGGGTTTATCTTCGGTCTGCTACGACGATGCGGGCGCGGTGCAGCTGCTGATGCAAAAATTGCTGGCGCAGGATATCCGGTCGGTTGGCTTTATCGGCGTTTCACCGCACGACACCACCACCGGCCAACGCCGCAGCGAGGCATACCGGGCTTTTTGTCAGGAACATCACCTCACGCCGCACATTGTGCTGGGCGAACTCACCTACCAGAGTGGTTTTGAGCTGATCCCGCAGTTGCTTGACCGCGATATTCAGGCGGTAATTTGCGCCTCCGACACCATTGCGATTGGCGCGCAGAAATACCTGCAACAGCAGCAAATCCGCGACGTACAGGTTTGCGGTATCGGGAATAACCCGTTGCTGCACTTTCTGTTTCCGCAATCCCTGTCGGTTGAACTCGGCTATGGCGCGGGTGGAGAAGCCGCCGCGAAGCAGCTTCTGGCGCAGCTCGACGGTTCCGCGACGCTGCAACAGTTGATTATTCCCGGCCAGCTCGCCGTCTGATTTTCCCCTCTTTGATTTTCTGAATAACAGAAACTTTGTGATCGTCCCGGCAAAACCGGGAACGTTCCCGGACAAGTTCCCACCGGCTTCGCTATGCTTGAACCGTTCCCTACCTCAACGACAAATTTACGCATACCTATAAAAGGCCACCTCCTATGAGTAAGGTAAAACAACAGGATGTTGATCAGCTGATCGCCCTCGTGGGCGGCAGTGACAATATCGCCATGGTGACTCACTGCATCACGCGTCTTCGCTTTGTCCTCAATGACCCGTCCAAAGCGGATCCGAAGGGCCTCGAAACCCTGCCGATGGTGAAAGGTTGTTTCACCAACGCCGGTCAGTTTCAGGTCGTCATCGGCCCGGAAGTGGACGATTACTACAAAGTGCTGATCGCCAGCACCGGCAAAAGCGAAGCCGGCAAAGAACAGGCGAAAGTGGCCGCACGCCAGAATATGAGCTGGTTTGAACGCAGCATTTCGCATTTCGCTGAAATCTTCTTCCCGCTGTTACCGGCGCTGATCAGCGGCGGTCTGATCCTCGGTTTCCGTAACGTTATCGGCGATATTCCGATGAGCGGCGGACAGACGCTGGCGCAGATGCACCCGCTCTGGCAATCCATTTACGACTTCCTGTGGTTGCTGGGCGAAGCGGTGTTTATGTTCCTGCCGGTGGCCGTGTGCTGGTCAACCGTGAAGAAAATGGGCGGAACGGAAATTCTCGGCATCGTGCTGGGGATCACGCTGGTTTCGCCACAGCTGATGAACTCCTACAACCTTGGCCAGCAAATTCCTGAAGTGTGGAATTTCGGCTGGTTCACCATCGAAAAAGTCGGTTATCAGGCGCAGGTTATTCCTTCCGTTCTCGCCGGTATGGCGCTGGCGATGATTGAAAATGGCCTGAAACGCATCGTGCCGAATTACCTGTATCTGGTGATTGTGCCTGTTACATCGCTGATTATTGCCGTCTTCCTGGCACACACGCTGATCGGGCCGTTTGGCCGCATGATCGGCGACGGCGTGGCCTTTGCGGTGAAATTCGTGATGACCGGCAGCCTCGCGCCCGTCGGTGCCGCGCTGTTTGGTTTCCTGTATGCGCCGCTGGTGATCACCGGAGTGCATCAGACCACGCTCGCCATCGACATGCAGATGGTGCAGAGCACCGGCGGAACGCCAGTCTGGCCGCTGATCGCGCTGTCCAACATTGCGCAGGCCGCGGCCGTTGTCGGCGTCATTATCGTCAGCCGTAAACACAACGAGCGTGAAATTTCCGTGCCTGCCGCCATCTCCGCGTTCCTCGGCGTGACCGAACCGGCGATGTATGGGATCAACCTGAAATACCGCTTCCCGATGCTCTGCGCGATGATCGGCTCAGCTTTCGCCGGGCTTATCTGCGGCCTGTTTGGCGTGACGGCAAACGGCATCGGCGTCGGTGGCCTGCCGGGCATTTTGTCCATCAAACCGCAGTTCTGGAGTATCTACGCGCTGGCGATGCTGGTGGCGATTGTGATCCCAATCATCCTGACCGTTCTGGTTTATCAGCGTAAAGCCCGCCGCGGCGAGCTGGCGGCGGTGTGAAGAAACAGATGTTGAATAAGGAAAATGCGATGAGCAGCGAATTGCCGTGGTGGAAAAACGGCGTGATTTACCAGATTTACCCGAAGAGTTTTCAGGACACCACGGGCAGCGGCACCGGCGATATCAACGGTATCACGCAGCGTCTGGATTACCTGAAAACGCTGGGTGTTGACGCGCTGTGGCTGACGCCGGTGTACCTGTCGCCACAGATTGATAACGGCTATGACGTGGCCGATTACTGTGCGATTGACCCGGCTTACGGCACGCTGGAAGATTTCGAGCGCCTGACCCGCGAGGCGCATCAGCGCGGCATCCGCATCGTCATGGACATGGTGTTTAACCACACGTCGACGCACCACGAATGGTTCCGCCAGTCGCAGGATCCGGCCAGCGTTTTCCGTCCGTTTTACATCTGGCGCGACAGTGCGCCGGAAGGCGGGCCGCCGAATAACTGGCGTTCAAAATTTGGCGGCGGCGCGTGGGCGTGGCACGAAAACAGCGGGCAATATTACCTGCACCTGTTCGCCACCGAGCAGGCGGATCTCAACTGGGAATACCCGCCGGTGCGCGAGGCGCTGAAAAAAGTCTGCCAGTTCTGGGCCGATAAGGGCGTCGATGGTTTGCGTCTGGATGTGATCAATCTGGTGTCCAAACAGCAGGATTTCCCGGCGGACGATACCGGCGATGGCCGCCGTTTTTACACCGACGGCCCGCATATTCACGAATTCCTGCAAGAGTTTAGCCGCGACGTTTTCAAGCCGCTCGGGCTGATGACCGTCGGTGAAATGTCATCGACAAAACTGGAACATTGCCGCCGCTACGCCGCCAACGATGGCAGCGAGTTATCGATGACGTTTAACTTCCATCACCTGAAAGTCGATTATCCGAACGGTGAAAAATGGACGGACGCGCCGCCGGATTTCGTGCAGCTCAAGCAGATTTTCCGCGAATGGCAACAGGGAATGCACGGCCACGCCTGGAACGCGCTGTTCTGGTGTAATCACGATCAGCCGCGCATTGTCTCGCGCTTTGGCGATGAGGGCGCGCTGCGCGAAACGTCCGCGAAAATGCTGGCGATGGTGCTGCACGGTTTGCAGGGTACGCCGTACATTTATCAGGGCGAAGAGATCGGCATGACCAATCCGGGCTTTAAACATCTCGAACAATACCGCGATGTGGAAAGCCTGAACATGTTTGCTGAACTGAAATCCGACGGGCGCAGCAACGAAGAACTGCTGCGGATCCTGGCGCGAAAATCCCGTGATAACAGCCGGACGCCGATGCAATGGAACGACGGCGATCAGGGCGGTTTCACCACCGGTACGCCGTGGATTTCGGTCAGCCATAACGTAAAGGACATCAACACTGAACAGGCGCTGGCAGATAAAAACTCTGTGTTTTATCTTTATCAGCAACTGATTCAGCTGCGCAAAACCGTGCCGGTGCTGACTCACGGGGATTATCAGGATCTGTTGCCGGAACACCCGCAGTTGTGGTGTTACCAGCGCAAGGCAAACGGGCAAACGTTGCAGGTGATGGCGAATCTGAGCGGTGAAAATCAGGCCGCCGGTCTGCCTGATTTCGCAGGCAAAACGCTGCTGAGCAACTATGGCGATGCAACGGTTTCAGGCAGCCTTCGTCCTTACGAATGCCGCTGGCAACTTCTCGAATAATCTGAATTTTCACATCTGTCGGGTCAGTCACATCAGTGGCTGACCCGTTTGTTTTTTATGCATCTCCTTAAAAAACAACACGCAAAAAACAGGCCAGAATTAACATTTGTTCACCTATTCTTCCGACGAAAAAATTCTTTGTTTCAGGTCAATAAAATGACAATTAACGCTCGCGCAGATCCTACATCTAGTGTGTATAGTACACACCCAACCCAATATGTAGCGATTTCTCGCAAAACCCCCACAACCGGCCTGTAAGCCTTGCGGGGCGCGGGAATGAGCGTAAAAGGAGTGTCATTGTGAAGGCAGACAGACTGGAATCCGTACCCGCAAAATCCAATAACAAAATGCAACCCATCGTGATCAAGCGGGATGGTTGTCAGGTCCCTTTCGATGAAGTTCTGATCAAACAAGCGGTGCAACGCGCCGCCGCTGCCGCCGGTATCGACAGCGTCGGTTACTGTGAACAGGTCGCCCGCATTGTCGCTGAAAATCTGCAAGACCAGGCCCGCGTCGATATCCATGAAATCCAGGACGCCGTTGAAAACCAGCTGATGGCTGGCCCGCATAAAAAACTGGCGCGCGCTTATATCGAATACCGCCATGACCGCGACGTAAAACGCGAAATGCGTGGCCGCCTGAATCAGGAAATCCGCGGTCTGGTTGAGCAAAGCAATATGGCGCTGCTCAACGAAAACGCCAACAAAGACAGTAAAGTGATCCCGACGCAGCGCGATTTGCTGGCCGGTATCGTCGCCAAGCATTACGCTAAACAACACATTTTGCCGCGGGACGTGGTGCTGGCGCATGAGCGCGGTGAAATCCATTACCACGATCTGGATTACTCGCCGTTCTTCCCGATGTTCAACTGTATGCTGATCGACCTGAAAGGCATGCTGAATCACGGTTTCAAAATGGGGAATGCCGAGATTGACACGCCGAAGTCAATTTCCACCGCCACGGCAGTCACCGCGCAAATCATCGCGCAGGTCGCCAGCCATATTTACGGCGGCACCACCATTAACCGCATCGACGAAGTGCTGGCACCGTTCGTCACGTCCAGCTTTGAAAAACACCGCGCCATCGCGCAGGAATGGCAGGTCGCTGACGTCGAAGCCTTTGCGCACAGCCGCACCGAAAAAGAGTGTTATGACGCCTTCCAGTCGCTGGAATATGAAGTCAACACGCTGCACACCGCCAACGGTCAGACGCCATTTGTCACCTTCGGCTTCGGCCTCGGGACGACCTGGGAATCACGCCTGATCCAGCAATCTATTCTGCGCAACCGCATTGCAGGGCTCGGCAAAAACCGCAAAACCGCCGTGTTCCCGAAACTGGTCTTCGCTATCCGCGACGGCCTGAACCATAAAGCCGGTGACGCGAATTACGACATCAAGCAACTGGCGCTCGAATGTGCCAGCAAACGCATGTACCCGGACATTCTGAATTACGATCAGGTGGTCAAAGTCACCGGCTCGTTCAAAACGCCGATGGGCTGCCGCAGCTTCCTGGGTGTTTACGAAGAAAACGGCCAGATGATCCACGAAGGCCGCAACAATATCGGCGTGATCAGCCTGAACCTGCCGCGCATCGCGCTGGAGGCAAAACAGGATGAAGCGACGTTCTGGAGCCTGCTCGACGAACGTTTACTGCTGGCGAAAAAAGCCCTGATGACGCGCATTGCCCGCCTCGAAGGCATCAAAGCCCGCGTCGCACCGATTCTGTATATGGAAGGGGCGTGCGGCGTGCGTCTGAAAGCCGACGACGATATTTCCGGTATCTTCAAAAATGGCCGCGCATCGATTTCTCTGGGTTATATCGGCGTGCATGAAACCATTAATGCGCTGTTCGGCAACCAGACTCACGTCTTCGACGCCAGCCAGCTGCGTGAAAAAGCCGAGGCGATTGTTGCCCGTCTGAAAGCCGCCACGGAAAGCTGGAAAGACGAAACTGGCTACGGATTCAGCCTGTACAGCACGCCAAGCGAAAACCTGTGCGACCGTTTCTGCCGCCTCGATAAAGCCGAATTCGGCCTGGTCGCGGGCGTTACCGACAAAGGCTATTACACCAACAGCTTCCATCTGGACGTGGAGAAGAAGGTGAATCCGTATGAAAAACTCGACTTCGAAGCGCCGTATCCGCCACTGAGTAACGGCGGTTTCATCTGCTATGGCGAGTACCCGAACCTGCAACACAACCTGAAAGCGCTGGAAGACGTGTGGGATTACAGCTACACCCGCGTTCCTTATTACGGCACGAATACGCCGATTGATGAGTGCTACGACTGCGGCTACACCGGTGAATTCGAGTGCACCAGCAAAGGCTTCACCTGCCCGAAATGCGGCAACCACGAGCCTTCACGCGTGTCAGTCACCCGCCGCGTCTGCGGTTATCTCGGTAGCCCGGATGCGCGTCCGTTTAACGCCGGTAAACAGGAAGAAGTGAAGCGCCGCGTGAAGCATTTGGGTAACGGACAACTGGGTTAATGTTATGCCTGCTAATCATACTGAGTTTGAGCAGCAGGCGTTATTGTCGCAGCTAGTTTGGAGGCGGCCAGCGCGGAGAAACCGGAGCGTACACAAAGTACGTGAGGATTTTGAGCACTGCCCGAATTCAAAGTAGCAAGTAAAATAGCCTGCTGGGCAAACGAATGAATTTTCACCAGTACTACCCTATTGATGTCGTGAATGGTCCGGGAACGCGCTGCGTACTGTTCGTTTCTGGCTGCGTCCACGAATGCCGCGGTTGCTATAACAAAAGCACCTGGCGCGTGAACTCCGGTAAGCCGTTCACGCCGGAAGACGAAGACCGGATTATCGCTGACCTGCAAAACACGGTCATTCCCCGCCAGGGGCTTACACTCTCCGGCGGCGACCCGCTGCATCCGCAAAATCTGTCTGCCGTACGCCAGCTGTTGCTGCGCGTAGAGGCAGAATGTCCCGGCAAAGACGTGTGGATGTGGACCGGCTACACGCTCGGAGAACTGACGCCAGAACAGCAGGACGTGGTGGCGCTCATCAACGTACTGGTGGACGGCAAATTTGTGCAGGAACTGAAAGACCCGTCGCTGATCTGGCGCGGCAGCGGGAATCAGGTGATTCATTACTTACGGTAAAGCGCCTGAGATGAAAGCTTACAGAGGGGAAATCACTCCCCTCTTTTCTCTAAATTCCATTCAGCAAAAAATCAAACGCGTTTTTCACTTCATAGATTTCACCGTCGAGCTGTTTTATCCACTCACCGATTTCCGATGGCGGGATACCGCCAGGAATATGAGTCACTAATACATAGTGCTTATGCTGCACTTTAAGTAATGGGCACATTTTTTTGGGTGGATAAATACTCATCTTCGCCAGAGGAACCAGCGGTACCATTACCGTATCGCCATAACCACTTGCGAGAGGGTGAAGAACATTAAGCAGATAAGGATAAGCACGCTTCTTACTGCCTTTATTTTCATAAATAGCGTACTGCTCCATTTATAATTTCCGCGGAGGATGAGTCAGCGTCCCATGCTTTTCCACATACTTTTTGATAGCTTCAAGCCCCGCTTTATTCTCCCGTTTCCATTTTTCACCCGCAGTTTCCTCAACGGGTTGCTCCGCAGACATTTTAAAATCCTTCTTATTTCCATTAGACATAACAGTTCCTTTTACATGTTTTAGTATAAAAAACAAACAACTAGGAACAGTGTATTCCTCCGCTTTCACGCCGTAAACCGCCGGTGTGTATTCCTGCGAGACATCTTCCAACTCTTGCGTTCCCTGACGCGTGTTCAGGCAACCGCGATACCGTTGATTTCGATATTCGAGATGCGCAGCTCAGCACTCGCCAGCATATTGACCAGCATATCGATACTGAAAACCGAGATTTTTCCCCGGACAAGATCCGATATCCGCGGCTGCGTTACGCCGAAAAACTTCGCAGCCTGGGCCTGTGTCATTTTGTTATTTTCGATATGCGCGGTGAGAACCCTCATCAATTTAGAGCGCACTTTCATGTTTTCAGCCCGTTCCGGGGTGTCTTCAATGGCATCCCATATGCTGTCAAACTCTTCAATCATTGCGAATACTCCTTTATCAGGGTTTTGTATCGCTGCTTTGCCAGTTCAATATCCTGATGATTTGTCGTCTGAGATTTCTTCTGGAAACAATGCAACACGTAAATGGCCTCTTCTAATTTAGCCAGATAAATCACGCGAAATATCCCTGCGGGATCCTTAACCCTGACCTCTCTGACCCCGGTGCCAATGGCTGGCATAGGTTTCCAGTCAAACGGCATTTTCCCCTTCTGCACAAGCTCAAGTTGATAGCCTATGTCTTGCCGGACGCTGAGTGGGAATCCCCGTAAATCAGCAAGATTACTGCCCGCGAAGGCGATTTTTTTTCATTATGACTTCCTTGTAAAAATTATACAAAATTTTATATAAAATAAGATGTATTAATCCCATTCAGTCCTTTCATCAGGTTATCGCCGCGACCCGATCCCGCCGCGTCCGGAATGTAATGGGCTTATGTTTTCCCGTAAATCCTTACAGGTGATTCCTGCGAGACATCTTCCAACTCTTCACTTCTTTGCAACCTGACCTTCACCCAACTGTCACTTTGTTTCGCCAACATGATGCCAACGCCGAACTGAGGTTTGCATCATGTCTCATTCATACCGCTCTCAAAAAAATCGTCTGCCACTGCGTGAATGCGCAGCGCCCTCCTTTGCCCGTTTATCCCGTGCGAGGTATTCATTGTGATGAACTTATCTAGACATCCGACCAGTCACACCACGGTTTATCAGCAGATTGCTGCTGAACTGGAACACGAACTGCGTAACGGCTATCGCTGCGGGGATTATCTGCCGCCGGAACAGCAGCTTGCCGAGCGCTTTAAGGTCAACCGCCACACGCTGCGTCGCGCGGTGGATGAGCTGGTGGATCGCGGCTGGCTGCAACGCCGTCAGGGGATTGGCACGCTGGTGCTGATGCGGCCTTACGATTACCCGCTGCATTCGCAGGCACGGTTCAGCCAGAACTTGCTGGATCAGGGCAGTCACCCGACCAGCGAACGTTTGCTGGCGGTGCTGCGTCCGGCCACCGATCACGTCGCTGCGGCGTTATCGCGTCAGGAAGGCGACACCGTGATTCATCTGCGCACGCTGCGCCGCGTCAACGGCGTGCCGGTTTGCGTGATCGACCATTACCTGCCCGATCTGGACTGGTGGCCTGCACTGCAAAACTTCCATAACGGCTCACTGCACGATTTTATCCGTGAAGAAATTAAGCAAAAACTCAGCCGCCGCACGACCCGCATCAACGCCCGCCGCGCGCTGGCGAAGGAAAGCAAATTACTCGAAATCGTGCCGCAGGCTCCGCTGCTGTGTGTGCGCACCCTGAACATTTGTGAAGGCAGCGACCAGGTGGCGGAATATTCCGTCAGCCTGACGCGCGCCGACATGATCGAACTGACCATGGAGCACTGAATGGATCACCTGCAAACCCGCCAGCGCTGGATGTCGGTGCTGGCTCACAGCCGCCCGGATGAACTGCTCGCGCACTGGCAACCGCTAAATCTGTCTCCGCAATTTGAACGCATCCGCGCCGCCGAAACCGGCCTGACGCAACTTCAGGGCCGCATGGGCGGCACCGGAAAACGCTTTGTGATGGGCGACATGACCGTCACCCGCGCCGTGGTGCAGATGGACGGCGGCGTCTACGGCTACAGCTATGTCAGCGGCCGCAATAAAGCCCACGCCGAGTTGTGCGCCGTTATTGATGCTTTGCTGCAAATCCAGGGGATGGATGAACTGCTGCATAAGCGGGTGATCGCCCCGCTGGCGGCGCTGCAACAGGAACGTCGCCAGCAGCGCGCCCGCGAGGTGGCTGCCAGCCGTGTCGATTTCTTTACTCTGGTTCGCGGAGAATAATTCATGTCACTTGTTGCCAGTTTTCAAAATCCGGTTGCCGATGCGCAATACAGTTTCCGTCGTATTCTCAAAGCGTTAAGCGAACCCGGCGTCAGCGTGCAGTTGCCCGCGATGCCCGGCTTCGGCGCGCTGGGTTCTGCCAGCGCCTGCGTGTTGCTGACGCTTATCGATCAGGATACCCCGCTGTGGCTGAGCGCCTCGCTCAACGATGAAATCCTGCGAAAAAACCTGCGCTTTCACACCGGCGCGGTGCTGACCGATTCTCCTTCTGCCGTCAGCTTTGCGCTGGCGGATCCGGCGCTCGACAGCGCGACGTTACTGGCTTTCCCGTGCGGTGACGAAATGTCGCCGGAGCTGGCGACCAGCGTAATTGTTCAGCTTGGTGCTCTGACCGGCGGCACGCCGCTGCGTCTGCGCGGGCCGGGTATTGAGAGCAGCCGGACGATTTCCCCACTGCTGCCGGACGCAGTTCGCGATTACCTGCTCAACCGCCCTCACCGTTTCCCGCTCGGCCTGGACTTCATGTTCACCTGCGGCGAAGAACTGATAGCCGTACCGCGCACCACGCGCGTGGAGGTGTGCTGATGTACGTCGCCGTTAAAGGGGGTGAGAAGGCGATTGCCGCCGCCCATCAGCTGCTGGCGCACGAACGCCGTGGCGATACTGATGTGAATGAACTCGGCTGCGAACAGATTGAGCAACAGCTCGGTCTGGCAGTCGACCGCGTGATGAGCGAAGGCGGGATCTACGACCGCGAACTGGCCGCGCTGGCGATTAAGCAGTCCGGCGGCGATCTGGTGGAAGCCATTTTCCTGCTGCGCGCTTACCGCACGACGTTGCCGCGTCTGGCGACCAGCGAACCGCTGAACACCAAAGCGATGCGCCTCGAACGCCGTATTTCCGCCATCTATAAGGATTTGCCGGGCGGTCAGGTTCTGGGACCAACCTACGATTACACCCACCGTTTGCTGGATTTCGCCCTGCTGGCGGAAGGTGAAGCGCCGTTTACGCCCATTGCCGACGAACCTCAGCCGGAAAATTGCGGGCACGTTTTTGACCTGCTGACGCAACAACAGCTGGCGGTTGAGGAACAGGACGACGGCACCGAGCCGGAAGATATCACCCGCACGCCGCCGGTCTATCCGGCTTCGCGCGCGGCGCGGTTGCAGCAACTGGTACGCGGCGACGAAGGTTTTCTGCTGTCGCTAAGTTATTCCACGCAGCGCGGATATGGCCGCACGCACCCGTTTGCCGGTGAAATCCGTACCGGCTGGCTGACCGTAGAAATCGTGCCGGAAGAGCTGGGCTTTGCGATTGATATCGGCGAAATCCTGCTGACCGAATGCGAGATGGTGAACGGTTTTGTCGCGCCCGAAGACAAACCGCCGCATTTCACCCGCGGTTACGGGCTGGTGTTTGGCCGCGCCGAACGCAAGGCCATGTCAATGTCGCTGGTCGACCGCGCGCTGCAAACCCGTGAATACGGCGAGCAAATCAGCAGCCCGGCGCAGGACGAAGAATTCGTTTTATCTCATGCAGACAACGTCGAAGCGGCGGGTTTCGTTTCGCACCTCAAGCTGCCGCACTACGTCGATTTCCAGGCCGAACTGGAATTGCTCAAGCGCCTGCGCGCTGCGAAAGAACAGGACTCCGCCCATGAACAATAATGCCGCCCAGACGCTCACCGGCTATAACCACGGCTATCTCGACGAGCAAACCAAACGCATGATCCGCCGCGGGATCCTGAAAGCCGTGGCGATCCCCGGCTATCAGGTTCCGTTCGCGGGGCGCGAAATGCCGATGCCTTACGGCTGGGGCACCGGCGGGATCCAGCTCACCGCCAGTGTGATCGGTGAAAAAGATGTGCTGAAAGTGATTGATCAGGGCGCTGACGACACCACCAACGCCGTATCGATCCGCAAGTTTTTCCAGAGCGTCGCCGGGGTGAAAACCACCGAGAAAACCGTGGATGCCAGCCTGATCCAGACGCGTCACCGCATTCCGGAAACGCCGTTGCAGGAAGATCAGATCCTGATTTTTCAGGTGCCGATCCCCGAACCGCTGCGCTTTATCGAACCGCGCGAAACCGAGACCCGCAAAATGCATGCGCTGGAAGAGTACGGCGTGATGCAGGTGAAACTGTATGAAGACATCGCGCGCTTCGGCCATATCGCCACGACCTATGCGTATCCGGTGAAAGTGAACGACCGCTACGTCATGGATCCGTCGCCGATCCCGAAATTTGATAACCCGAAAATGCACATGATGCCGGCTTTGCAGCTGTTTGGTGCCGGGCGCGAAAAACGTATCTACGCCCTGCCGCCGTTCACCAAAGTGGAAAGTCTGGACTTCGACGATCACCCGTTCACCGTGCAGCAATGGGAGGAACCCTGCGCCCTCTGCGGTTCACATCACAGCTATCTCGACGAAGTGGTGCTCGACGATGTGGGCAACCGGATGTTCGTGTGCTCAGACACCGATTTTTGCGCTCAGCAAGTTGAGCAACAGGCTTCCAACGAGGTTAACCGCTGATGACCACTCCATTAAATCTCGCCGCCGCGCCGCTGTTGTCGGTGAACAATCTGACCCATTTGTATGCGCCGGGAAAAGGCTTCAGCGATGTGTCTTTCAATCTGTATCCGGGCGAAGTGCTGGGCATTGTCGGCGAATCCGGTTCCGGCAAAACCACGCTGTTGCAGTCAATTTCAGCCCGCCTCGCACCGCAGCAGGGCAACGTTATTTACAACAATGGCCAGACGCCCGCCCAGTCTTTGTATGACATGCCGGAAAGTGACCGCCGCCGCCTGCTGCGCACCGACTGGGGCGTGGTGCATCAGCATCCGATGGACGGCCTGCGCCGCCAGGTTTCTGCCGGTGGCAATATCGGCGAGCGCCTGATGGCGGTCGGTGAGCGTCATTACGGCAACATCCGCCAGAAAGCCAGCCAGTGGCTGGAAGACGTGGAAATCCCGGTGTCGCGCATCGATGACCTGCCGACCACGTTTTCCGGCGGGATGCAGCAACGTCTGCAAATCGCCCGCAATCTGGTGACGCATCCGCGTCTGGTGTTTATGGATGAACCCACCGGCGGCCTCGATGTGTCCGTGCAGGCGCGGTTACTGGATTTGCTGCGCACGCTGGTGGTGGAAATGCAGCTGGCGGTGGTGATTGTGACCCATGATCTGGGCGTCGCGCGTCTGCTGGCGCACCGTTTACTGGTGATGAAACAGGGTCAGGTGGTGGAAAGTGGTTTAACCGACCGCGTGCTCGACGACCCGCATCATCCGTATACGCAGCTGCTCGTGTCCTCCGTGTTGTCTTAACCCTTATTCCAGAGAAAAAGAGTGACCAAAATGACGACGAAGCTCAGGGTCGAAAATCTCAGTAAAACTTTTGTGTTACACAACCAGCACGGCGTGCGGTTGCCGGTGTTCAGCAACGCCAGTCTGGAGGTTAAAGCCGGAGAATGCGTGGTGCTGCACGGCCATTCCGGCAGCGGAAAATCTACGTTACTGCGCTCGCTGTACGGTAATTACCTGCCGGACAGTGGCAAAATCTGGGTCGAACATCAGGGCCAGCAAATCGATATGGTCAGCGCCGAAGCGCGCGAAATCCTGTCCGTGCGCCGTCATACCGTCGGCTGGGTCAGCCAGTTTCTGCGCGTGATCCCGCGTATCAGCGCGCTGAATCTGGTGATGCAGCCGCTGCTGGAACTGGGCGTGGATAAAGCACAAAGCGAAGCCCGCGCCAGCGCATTGCTGCGCCATCTGAATGTGCCGGAACGTTTGTGGCATCTCGCGCCATCAACATTTTCGGGCGGCGAACAGCAGCGCGTGAATATCGCACGCGGCTTCGTGGTCGATTATCCGGTGCTGCTACTTGATGAACCGACCGCCTCGCTGGACGCCACTAACCGCGCCGCCGTCGTCACGCTGATTGAGCAGGCGAAAGCCCGCGGAGCCGCCGTGGTCGGGATTTTCCATGACGAAGATGTCCGCGAACGTGTCGCCGATCGCCTGTATGAAATGAGCCCAGAAACTGCCCCGGAGATGTCCGCATGATCATCAACAACGTCAAACTGGTTCTCGACGATCAGGTCGCCGATGGCTCGCTGGAAATGCACAACGGCGTGATCACGGCTTTTGCCGACACGCGCAGTCAGTTGCCGCAGGCGCTGGACGCTCAGGGCGGCTGGCTGCTGCCGGGATTGATCGAGCTGCACACTGATAACCTCGACAAGTTTTTCACGCCGCGCCCGAAAGTGGACTGGCCGGCACATTCCGCCATGAGCAGCCACGATGCGCTGATGGTGGCAAGCGGGATCACCACGGTGCTCGACGCCGTGGCCGTGGGCGATGTGCGCGACGGCGGGCATCGTCTGGAGAATTTGCAAAAGATGATCGACGCCATCGTCAACAGCCAGAACGCCGGGCTGAACCGCGCTGAACACCGTCTGCATCTGCGCTGCGAACTGCCGCACGACACCACGTTGCCGCTGTTTGAAAAGCTGATGGATACGTCAGCTCTCTCGCTGGTTTCCCTGATGGATCACTCGCCGGGCCAGCGCCAGTTCGCCACGCCGCAGAAATACCGCGAGTATTATCAGGGCAAATATCACATGAACGATGAGCAGATGGACGCGTATCAGGAAGAGCAAATCGCCCTGTCGCGCCGCTGGGCACAGCCTAACCGCGAAGCGATTGCCGCCCATTGCCGCGCCAGGAATATTTCGCTGGCCAGCCACGATGACGCCACGGCGGCACACGTTGAGGAATCTCTGGCGCTCGGCAGCGTTATTGCAGAATTCCCGACCACCGAAGAAGCGGCACGCGCCTCGCACGCCAGCGGGCTGGCGGTGCTGATGGGCGCGCCGAATATCGTGCGCGGCGGCTCGCATTCGGGCAACGTCGCGGCGCATAAACTGGCGTCACTGGGCCTGCTGGATATTTTGTCCTCCGACTATTATCCCGCCAGCCTGATGGACGCCGTTTTCCGCATCGCCAATGATGAAACCAATGCCTTCAGTTTGCCGCAGGCCGTGAAGCTGGTGACGCGAAATCCGGCCAATGCGCTGGGCTTGCAGGATCGCGGTGAAATTGCCGAAGGCAAACGCGCCGATCTGGTTCTGGCACGTGCGCATGGCGATCATCACTATGTGCAAAACGTCTGGCGTCAGGGCATTCAGGTGTTCTAAACGGAGAAAAAATGAGTCGTTTACTTTATCTGATGGGTGCTTCAGGTTCGGGAAAGGACAGTCTTCTGGACGCGCTGCGCCAGCATTTACCGGCGGATGTTGCCGTGGCACATCGCTACATTACGCGTCCCGCTGACGCCGGTTCTGAGAATCATATAGCGCTGAGCGATGCCGAATTTATTCAGCGTCGTCAGCACGGATTATTTGCGCTGGAATGGCACGCGCATCAGTGCCGTTACGGCGTGGGAATCGAAATCGACACCTGGATGCAGCTCGGTTGCCACGTGGTGGTCAACGGTTCGCGGGCGCATCTGGAGAAAGCGCAACAGCGTTACGGCCAGCGGCTGGTGCCGGTGTGTTTGCAGGTTTCAGACGAGGTGCTGGCTGCGCGTTTATTGCGGCGCGGACGCGAAGACGCCGGGCAAATTGCCTGCCGTCTGGCGCGTGCCCGTGAGTATGACAGCGCGTTGCCCGCCAGCTGCCACCGGCTGAATAACGACGGTGCGTTACAGGACACGTTACGGCATTTGCTGGCTATTCTTTCGCTGCCGGTCAGCGCCCCTTTTTATTCCGTCACTTCAACATGAGCGAGATTATGACAGACATCATTTCCCCGTTTTCTCTGGCTGACGAACAGGATTATTCACGTCCGAAAATCGGCCAGCAGGTCGAACTGAACCGTTCGCAGCTCGGGCAATACGTGCATATTGCCGATAACGCGATCATCGAAGAAACACAGATCGGCGATTATTCGTATACGGCGGGCAACAATCAGATCTTATACGCGACTATCGGCAAGTTTGTGTCAATTGCCACCTATGTGCGGATCAATCCGGGGAATCACCCGACATATCAGCGCGTTGCGCAGCATCATTTCACCTACCGTAGCTCGGTTTACGGGTTGGGTGAGGACGATCAGGATTTCTTCGACTGGCGCCGTGAACATCACGTCACCGTCGGCAACGACGTGTGGATCGGCCACAACGCCGTGATCATGCCGGGCGTCAGCGTCGGGAACGGCGCGGTGATCGGGACGTCCGCCGTGGTGACGAAAGACGTTGAGCCGTATTCCATCGTGGCGGGCGTGGCCGCGAAAAAGATCGGCATGCGTTTTGAAGATTCAATGATCGAAAAGATCGAGAACAGTCAGTGGTGGAACTGGGATCACGACACGCTGAAAGAAAGAATGCCGGATTTTCGAAATCTGGATGTGTTCGCGGAGAAATATCTGTAAGGATCGGGACGATCCTTGCGGGGCAAAATTCGCGTTTTTTGCTGATACCTTATCATAAGGATCCCGCTCAGCAGAGAACGCGGATTAAAGTTCTTCAATGCTGGCGGCGATTTGATCGGATTCCAGCACGGTGACGCCGCCCAGTCCTGCGTTAAACGCCTGTTCCTGCAAGGCTTTGGCGACAACGTCCGAATCGATGGCTTTCCATTTTCCCGGCAACAGTTTAAACAGCGGCGCACTGAGTTGTTCAAGCAGGCGCGGCGGATGGCGTTTCCCGACCAGCAGCGAAGGCCTGACCAGCGTCAGCAAAGTCCAGCCCTGGTGCATCAGCGCCTGTTCCATTTCCCCTTTCGTCCGGTTATAGAGAAATCGTGAGTGCGCATCCGCACCGTTGGCACTGACCGCCAGGCAATGGCGCGCACCGAGTTCCTTCGCGGCTTTGGCGCAATCCACCACCAGATCGTAATCCACGGCGCGAAACGCTTGCGCGCTGCCCGCCTGTTTACGCGTGGTGCCGAGGCAGCAAAACAGCAGGTCAATCGGTTCATCCAGCGCAACCACCAGCGACGTGAGATTTGCCCCGAGCGGGTTGATCAGTTTATTACCCGGCGGCAGCGGGCGGCGGCTCGGCGCAACAATCCGGCTGACGCGCGGATCCAGTTGCAACAGACGCAAAAGCTCGCGCCCGATCAGACCACTTCCGCCCAGCAGAAGAACTTTTGCCATATCACTTCCTTTTAAAAAACGGCGTTTACACGGAATTTCAGAAACAGATAAGTTCAAGTGTTACCCGATTGTAAATTCCCCGCTATAAGACAGTTCCTGTTACTCAGGCTTATCAGAAAGCGTGCGATCCCACAGCAGCTTTTTGCCAAATCCCAGGGCGTTATCCGTCATCTTGATGCTGTTAAGTTTCAGCGCCCAGACCGGCGCTTTCATGGCGATCGCCACCGGGAAATGTTTGCAGTACAGACGGCGCGCGTGGCTCTCTTCTTCACCGGAAAGGATCGTCGCCTCACCGCGATACTGAATGCCTTTGATCAGCGCGATGGTTTTCGGATGCGGCGCGATCGTGCCCACCACCTGCGGCGATTTTGCCATCAGCGTGCCGTGCAGCGTTTTCAGTTCGGTCATGAAGTATAAAGACAGGTTTTCCGCATCGGTGACGTAAAAGCAGTTAGCGCTCCACATCTCGCCGTCGGCGGCGGCACACAGCGCCAGCACATGATTTTTGTTCAGGAATTTGAGAATGTGTTTCAGGTCGTCGGGGTTATTCATCGGAGGATCCTTGTCGTCTTTGCCGCAGTGTACCGTGACACACCGATGTTTTACGTCATTCTGCTGTGCGGTTCAGGTAAACTTACGCAAACTTTTCCAAATACGATGCGTCTATGTCCACTTCTCCCGGCTGGTTTTTATACATGTTGAGAACGCCCACCGGCATGCTTTATACCGGCATCACGACCGACGTAACGCGGCGTCTCGGCCAGCATCAGGCAGGCAAAGGGGCGAAAGCATTACGCGGAAAAGGCGAGCTGGAGCTGGTGTTCCACTGCGTGGCGGGGGATCGTTCTCTGGCCTCTAAGCTGGAAATCCGGGTGAAAAAGCTGAGCAAGGCGCAGAAGGAATTGCTGGTGAAAGCCGCGCCCGTATGCCTGCATCGTTATTTTGGATTGCCGGATAGCGGGAGTCTGGAAAACGAGGCGCGGGAAGAAAACTAGCGGGCCTGAAGTCAGACCCGTTAAATATCAGAACCGGTCAAACGGCGGGGAGAATTCTACCTGACCGCTGGCGTCGTTGAGCGCATCATCGGACAAGGTGAAGAGCTGGAATGCCGCTTCGGTGTCCGGCCAGCGGCACTGCAAATCATGTACTGCCGCCGGTTTAAAACCAAAACGCCCGTAATACGCCGGGTCACCAAGCACCACGACGGCGGCGTAACCAAATTCATTCAGGGAATCGAGCCCTTCGTACACCAGCTTTTCGCCCAATCCCTGACGACGCAAAGACTCGTCAACCGCCAGCGGTGCCAGCGCGACCCAGTTGCGATCTTCGCCCTGAATATCAACCGGGCTGAAGGCGACATAACCGACCACACCGCCTTCGTCGTCGGTGGCGACAACACCCAGCGTCAGCAGGCCGTCTTCGCGCAGTTGCTGCACCAGATCGGCTTCGGCGCCGCCGGGGAAGGCACGGCGCAACAGCCGGTCAATGCCCGCGGCATCTACCGGAATTTCAGTGCGAATTAGCATGGCTCAGCTACCGGAGCTTTCGGCTCACGGTCCTCTTGCAGTCCCGCTTCGACGAAATCGGCCAGGCGCAGCAGGCCATTTTTCAGCAGCAGCGGCATAGTATCGAGATCGATAGAATCCATCAGATTCTTCACGTACAGACCGAGTTCCGTGTCACCTTCAATGCGCAGACGACGCTGGAAGAACAGCGTATCCGGATCTTCTTTCCGCGCAGCAATCAAAATCAGGTCGTTGGCGTTGCCGCTAAAGCTGACATCCGCGTCGCCTTTTTCTGCAACGATCAACTTGCCTTCATCCACTGACATCAGCCAGCTCAGGCTGAGATCGCTGACATCAATTTTCAGCCAGCGGCCTTCGAGGAAATCCAGTTCGCCATCGGCCAGCGCCTGACGAAGCTGCCCGCTCAGTACCTGTTGCAAGACCTGACGCTGTAGCGCAAAAGGCGTGAATTTCAAAGGCACACTCAACAGGGATGGTCCCTGACGAACCAAACGTGCACGTAGTTTTTGCAACACTGGCACTACTCCTTTCGGTAACTTTTTCGGCAATTTTGTGGCAACTATTTGTACTATTTTGCCACATCGCCCGTAACGTTCAGCGGTCTACATCAATAAATACTGCAACAGAAAAACCTCCCGTACAACCTCCCCGACGGTTGCAGCCCCTTCAACACCCCAGAAACTGCCTCAAATCAAAATATTGCATCTATAGCTTCTCTAAAATAGTTCGCCAATCAAAGCCCTGACTGATGAATGAATAACGTCGGCAACTGGCTTTTCATCACCCACAACCCTTTCGCCACGGCGTGCGGTTGCAGTAAGGAACGAGAATGGAGCTACTTTGCCCGGCAGGGAATTTACCTGCGCTAAAAGCGGCCATCGATAACGGTGCTGATGCGGTATATATCGGCCTGAAAGATGACACCAATGCACGCCACTTTGCAGGCCTGAACTTCACGGAGAAAAAATTGCAGGAGGCGGCAAATTACGTTCACCGCCACCGCCGTAAGTTGCATATCGCCATCAATACGTTTGCGCACCCTGACGGCTATCAGCGCTGGGAACGCGCCGTGGATATGGCCGCACAGCTCGGCGCCGATGCGCTGATCCTCGCCGATATCGCCATGCTGGATTACGCCGCGACGAAATATCCTCACGTCGAACGCCACGTCTCCGTTCAGGCTTCCGCCACCAACGACGAAGCGATCCGTTTCTACAAAAACAATTTTGACGTCGCCCGCGTGGTGCTCCCTCGCGTGCTTTCGATGCATCAGGTGCGTCAGTTGTCGCGCACCACCGTCGTGCCGCTGGAAGTATTCGCGTTCGGCAGCCTGTGCATCATGGCCGAAGGCCGCTGTTACCTTTCTTCCTATCTCACCGGCGAATCGCCTAATACCGTGGGTGCCTGTTCTCCGGCGCGTTTTGTGCGCTGGCAACAAACCGCACAGGGCATGGAATCACGTCTGAATGACGTGCTGATTGACCGCTATGACGAAGGCGAAAACGCCGGCTATCCGACGCTGTGCAAAGGCCGGTATCTGGTGGATGGCGCGAAATACCACGCGCTGGAAGAGCCGACCAGCCTGAATACGCTGGAATTACTGCCGGAGCTGTTCGCCGCCAATATTGCCTCGGTGAAAATCGAAGGGCGCCAGCGCAGCCCGGCGTATGTCAGCCAGGTGGCGCGCGTGTGGCGCATGGCCATCGACCGCTGCATGGCCGATCCGCAAAACTACAAAACCGACGAAGCCTGGATGAATGCGCTGGGCGCGATGTCTGAGGGTACGCAAACGACGCTCGGTGCCTATCACCGTAAATGGCAGTAATTAAAGAGATCATCATGAAATATTCATTAGGAGCCATCCTTTATTACTGGCCGAAAGCGCAGGTTGAAGACTTTTATCAGGCGGCGGCAAACAGCAGCGCCGACATCATTTATCTCGGCGAGAATGTGTGTACCAAACGTCGCGAAATGAAGGTCAATGACTGGATGGATGTCGCCCGTGAACTGGCGTCAGTCGGAAAGCAGGTGGTGATTTCCACGCTGGCGTTGTTGCAGGCACCGTCCGAGCTGAATGAACTGAAACGCTATGTGGAGAACGGTGAGTTCCTGCTGGAAGCCAACGATTTTGGCGCGGTCAATATGGCGGCAGACCGGAAGCTCCCGTTTGTCGTCGGCCACGCGCTGAACTGCTACAACGCCGTTACGCTGAAACTGCTGCAAAAACAAGGCATGGTGCGCTGGTGTATGCCGGTTGAGCTTTCCCGCGACTGGCTGGTGAACCTGCTGAATCAGTGTCAGGAACTGGGCATCCGGGATAAGTTCGAAGTGGAAGTGTTGTCTTACGGGCACCTGCCGCTGGCCTATTCCGCGCGCTGTTTCACGGCACGTTCGGAAAACCGTGCGAAAGATGAATGCGAAACCTGCTGCATCAATTATCCGCAGGGCCGGAAAATGCTGTCGCAGGAAAATCAGCAGGTGTTTATCCTCAATGGCATCCAGACGCAAAGTGGCTATTGCTACAATCTGGGCAATGAACTGACGTCGATGCAGGGGCTGGTCGATATCGTGCGGCTGTCACCGGAAACGCACGAGACGCTTTCCACTCTCGAGGAATTCCGCGCCAACGAACGGGGTTTGCATCCGCTAATGCTGACAGACAGAGCCGACTGTAACGGCTACTGGCAGCGTATTGCCGGGCTGGAACTGCGTCGCTGAGAGTTAAAATGACGCCATGAAAAAGGGATATTACTTTGCGGTAATATCCCTTTTTGGATCAGACGCCTCTTCGCCGCGGCCTGAACATCGCCCGCAGACGCACGCCGTCGCGCAGCATCCCCACGGCGATACCAATGAACGTATAAAACGCGCATAAAAGCAGAAGCATCAGGATATCTCCGCCAACATCTTTAAACGGCAGCCCCATCTGATTCACCCCCGCAATCGCTTTGGTCGCCCAGGTCGAGGGCAGCATCGAAGACACCGCCCGGACCCACGCGGGCATCGCCTGCAGCGGCCAGATGGTACCGGAAATGTAAAAGACCGGCGTCGTCACGAAGGCCAGCGTCAGGTAGATCAGTTCCACGCTGCGCAGGCATTCCGTGACCAGTTTGCCTAATCCGAGTACGGCCAGTAAAAACGGGAACGTCAGCAGCAGAATTTCAGGAATGCTGGCCGTCTGCCGGTATCCCAGCACCCACGGCCACAAGACGAACAGGACAATCGACAGGAATAACCAGACCGGGATCAGCGCAGAAATCCCGCCGAGAAAGGCCGGTATTGCCGGTTTTCCGGAAGGCCCGCTGTTGAGCACAATGCTGACACGCACACTGGCGATCAGCAGTGAGTGCTGTAATAACATGACCAGAAGACCGGGAAAGATAATCGCCGCGAAGCTGATGCCGGGGTTAAAGACATCCAGCGACTGCCCGATTATCGGCGACAACACGACGCTGGCCTGCCGCTCGCTGAAGCCGCTGCTGAGCAGTAAATCCGTGTTGTATTGCGTAAGGATCGCCTGATACGCCGCGAGCACGTCCTGCTGGATTTGCCCGTTCGCCAGACGGTTGGTCGCATCGCCATAAACCGGGATCACGATGTTTTCACCGGCGAGGATCTTCTTCTCCAGATCCACCGGCATGATGATCACCGCGAACAATTTTCGCAGCGCCAGATCGCGTTCGGCATCGGCGAGATTATCGTAGTGATTAGTTTCAACTTTCGACGTGGCGTCCAGCTGACGGGTCAGCATTCGGCTGGCGGTGCTGTGATCCTGATCGATAACGGCGACCGGCAGATCCCAGACGGTACGGTTAGCGTAAACCAGGCTCATCACGCACAGCGAAAGCAGCAGCATCATCCACATCGGTTTATCGAGCAAACCGGTCAGCACTTTGCTGAAGGTTCCCCACCAGGTTTTGAACCATTCGCGACGGGTCATTGTCCTGGCTCCTGTTGCTTCATGCGCATATACAGACGCTTACGCACCAGCACACCGGTCAGCAGCGGATAAATCAGCAGAATACAGCACACCATCAGAATCCCGCGCAGCGATACCTGACGCAGGAAAACGTCAAACATTGCCGCCAGCGCGTAACTCAGGGGTTCGATACCGGAAATAATGCGCGCCGGCAGCGGCATCGATAACACCGGAACGGCCATACCGGAAAAGGTGAGCGCGATACTGACGAAAATCCCCATCATGGTGTAGGCGGTGATGGTCGTTTTCGTGAAGGTAAAGAGCAGCAGACCCAGGCTTTGGGCGGCAATCACATAAAAGAAGCCAATCACCAGCATATACAACGGATTACCGCTCACCCGCGCGTCGAAAAAACCCACGAGCATGGCGATTTCCACCATCAGCAAGGTGGTGAAACACAGCGTGTACGGCGCGAGTTTCCCGAGCAGTGCCAGGGTAAACGACGGCGCACTGAGCAGCGCCTGACTGCGTGCCATCACGTAAATCATGCAGGTGACGGTGAAAAGTTGCAGAAGGTGGATGGTGGCGGCGAATTGCTGGTAGTAAATATAGCTGCCGCTGGCGTTGAACAGGCTGCCGTAAGAGAGATCGACGCTCGCCAGTGACGGCAACGTTTTGCCGATTTCCGTCGCGATAATCGACCGGTAGCTGGTGTTCAGCTCAGTGATCAGCCCGCTGAAATCTTGCGTGGAATACAACCCGGCACCGTAAAACAGGGCGTTGTAATACAGGACCGCGCTCGGCTGTTTACCGGCCAGCACGTCCGCTTCGAAGTTCACCGGAATATACAATAATGCATAATCCTGCGCGGTGCGCAGACGGTATTCCGCCTCCGGTAATCCGCCTTCAAATGCCTGAACGTGCGCATGAGAACCCGCGTCAAGTTTGCGGGTGAGCGTTTTGGACAGCGTGCTGTGATCGTTATCCACCACCGAAACGGGCAAATCCAGCAAGGTGCCTTCAGAGAAGTTGCTGCTGATCAGGCCAAACAGAAGTAAAGGGAAAATCCAGCACAGCCAGTGGATCACCGGCTTACGAAAGGCGTAATTTGCCTCGCGGGTAAAAGCACGACTGAAACAGCGCCATGCGGCTTTTATCCTTTCACTGCGCGGCGCTTTGACCGGCTTCACTTCGCCTTCCACTGCCAGAGCGCGCTCATGCCCTGACGTAATCCGGAAACCGGTTTGGCGGGATACAGACGAACTTCAAAGGTTTTTAAATCAAAGTCACCGGTCGCGCGCGTTGCACGCTTGGTGGCGTAATCACCGAGCGGTGCGATATAACGCACTTCGGCTTCGATCATTTCATTATTCAGCGCAGGCACGCGCATTTGTACTTTGTCGCCTTTACGCACGCCCGCCAGAATGTCTTCGCGCAGGTTAAAAACGAAATAAGCATCGGGCAGACGGACTAACGTCAGCAACGGGCTGGACGCACTTTGCAACTCGCCGACTTCCACCGGAATCGGCCCGACTTCGCCGTCTACCGGCGCTTTCACCTGTAAATCATCGGTCTGGGCTTTCACTTCCAGTAAATCTTCTTCCGCCTGACGCAGCTGAGCCGCATAACTTGCGCGTTGCTCCACGCGATCGCCGTTAACGCCTTCATCCAGATTGGCTTTAGCCACCAAAACCTGCGCATAAGCGCTGTCGCGCGCGCGGCGTGAATCTTCTAAATCGGAGGCAGAGATAAAGCCTTTACCGGCGATTTTCGCATTGCGGTTGTATTCATCGCGGGCGTTGACGTATTCGGCCTGAGATTGCGCCAGCGTCGCTTTCAGGTTGCGGATGCTTTCTTCACGCGTCCCGTTAACAGAAAGTTCGAGCTGGGCTTTGGCCTGATCGCGTGCGGCTTCCAGCGCGCGGAGTTGCGCCATCATTTCCGGACTGTCGAGAGTAATCAGCAACTGCCCTGCTTTTACGTCATCGCCACGTTCGACATGACGTTCAATCACGCGGCCTTTGGCTTTCGACGCGACAATGACTTCAGGCGCATCGACTTCGCCCTGAAGCAGGAGATCTTCGTTATGCGCACGAAATAAAACAGCCAAAGAAACCGCAACCGCCACCAGCAGCAGGGTTAATAACATTCGTTTACTCATTGATACCACGTCCTTTTTGTTCGCCTGAATTATTTACCGGCATTGGTTTTCCCTTCCATCATTGTCCCTGCCTGCTTTCGCAGCCTTTTCAGGCGCATTTTTTACTTCAATGAAATCATAGCGGGATGAGCAGAGACTTTTTAACACAAAACAACATATTGGCTAAAATTATAGTTTAGGCAACTTCAATCTAATTTAAGCATGTTTAAACGGAAATTAAGGGCACAAATGCCGTATTCAATGAACACGTAATGGGTAATACTCGGTTTAATTATGAGCGGAATGCACCCTTTCCCCTCCTCTTCATCAACGAGTGAGCCGTGATTATGTCTGATAAAAACACCGTTCCCCTTTCCGTGCTCGATCTGGCACCCGTCCCGCAAGGTGCTGATCCGGCGAAGGCTTTTCAATGTTCTCTGAGTCTGGCGCAAAACGCCGAGAAATGGGGCTATCAGCGCTACTGGATGGCAGAACACCACAACATGACCGGCATCGCGAGCGCGGCGACGTCCGTTTTGCTGGGCTATATTGCGGGCGGGACGAAAACGATCCGCGTGGGTTCCGGTGGCGTGATGCTGCCAAACCATTCGCCATTGGTGATTGCTGAACAATTCGGGACGCTGGCGACGCTGTATCCGAACCGTGTCGATCTCGGCCTGGGTCGCGCGCCGGGAACCGATCAGCGCACGATGATTGCGCTGCGCCGTCATCTTTCCGGGGAGATTGATAATTTCCCGCAGGATGTTCAGGAATTGCAGATGTATTTCGGCGACGTTCAGCCGCAGCAAGCCGTCCAGGCGGTTCCGGGTCAGGGCCTGCATGTGCCAATCTGGCTGCTGGGTTCCAGCCTGTACAGCGCGCAACTCGCCGCCGCACTTGGCCTGCCGTTTGCCTTTGCATCACACTTTGCGCCCGACATGCTGTATCAGGCGCTGGCGATTTATCGCAGTAAATTCCAGCCTTCCGCGCAGCTCGAAAAGCCGTATGCAATGGTGTGTATTAATGCGATTGCCGCAGATACCGACGAAGAAGCGCAGCGGATGTTTACCTCGAATCAGCAGCAGTTCATCAATTTACGCCGCGGCATGCCGGGGAAATTACCGGCACCGGTCGATAACATCGAAAGCCTGTGGTCAGCGTCAGAACGCTTTGGCGTGGATAATGCGCTGCGGATGTCAGTCGTCGGCAATAAAGAGTCGATTCGTCAGGGGTTGCAGTCTGTCTTGCGCGAAACCGAAGCCGATGAGCTGATGATTAACGGGCAGATTTTTAATCATGAAGCCCGCCTGCGTTCATTCGAAATCGTCTCTCAGTTACAGGGCGATTTGGTGAAAGAACAGCGCATCGGATAAACGTTGCGGTAAATGGCAGACGAAAAAAAACCAGCCCGTTAAAAGGCTGGTTTTTTATTATCTGAAGTTCAGCGAACTGAAGTCAGATTATTATGCGTCAGTAGTACGACGTGGTGCGCGGCTTGGCGGACGACGGTCGCCGGCTGCTGAAGAACCTTCACGACGGTCGCCGTTGAAAGAACGTGGAGCACCGTTACCACGGCCACCTTCACGACGTTCGCCATTGAACGGACGCGGAGCACCGTTACCACGACGCTCACCACCAGCACCTGCCGGACGGTCGCGACGCGGAGCCTGTGGCTCCGCATCACCGATCAACTGCATGTTCATCGGTTTGTTCAGGATACGGGTACGGGTGAAGTGAGACAGAATCTCGCCCGGCATACCCTTCGGCAACTCGATAGTGGAGTGCGTACCGAACAGTTTGATGTTACCGATGTAACGGCTGCTGATGTCGCCTTCGTTAGCGATAGCGCCAACGATATGACGAACTTCAACGCCATCATCGCGGCCCACTTCGATACGATACAGTTCCATATCGCCAGCGTCACGACGCTCACGACGTGGGCTGTCGCCATCACGTGCAGGGCGGTCGCTGTTACGCGCCGGACGGTCACGACGATCGCCACGATCACCGCGGTCACCACGATCTTCGAATTCACGACGTGGTGGACGGCTTTTGAACGGCTGATCAGCAGGAACGATCAGAGGACGTTCGCCCTGTGCCATTTTCAGCAGTGCAGCGGCCAGCGTTTCGATGTCCAGCTCTTCTGCAGGTTGCAGTTTAGCCAGCAGAGCGCGGTACTGATCCAGATCGCTGCTTTCCAGTTGTTGCTGAACTTTTGCTGCGAACTTAGCCAGACGACGTTCGCCCAGAACTTCCGCAGTTGGGATTTCAACTTCTGGAATGGTCAGCTTCATTGTACGTTCAATGTTGCGCAGCAGACGGCGTTCGCGGTTCTCAACGAACAGCAATGCGCGACCTGCACGACCTGCACGACCGGTACGGCCGATACGGTGAACGTAAGATTCTGAGTCCATCGGGATGTCATAGTTAACAACCAGGCTGATACGTTCTACGTCGAGACCACGTGCTGCCACGTCAGTTGCGATCAGAATGTCCAGACGGCCATCTTTCAGACGTTCCAGAGTCTGCTCACGCAGGGCCTGGTTCATGTCACCGTTCAGTGCAGCGCTGCTGTAGCCGCTACGTTCCAGTGCTTCTGCCACTTCCAGCGTTGCGTTTTTGGTACGAACGAAGATGATCGCCGCATCAAAATCTTCTGCTTCCAGGAAACGAACCAGCGCTTCGTTTTTACGCAGGCCGTATACAGACCAGTAGCTCTGGCTGATGTCCGGACGCGTTGTCACGCTTGACTGGATACGTACTTCCTGAGGCTCTTTCATGAAGCGACGGGTAATGCGACGGATAGCTTCTGGCATGGTTGCAGAGAACAGCGCGGTCTGATGTTCAGCCGGGATCTGCGCCATGATAGTTTCGACGTCTTCGATGAAGCCCATACGCAGCATTTCATCAGCTTCGTCCAGCACCAGACCGCTCAGGTTAGAGAGGTTCAGGGTGCCGCGTTTCAGGTGGTCCAGCAGACGGCCCGGGGTACCTACAACAACTTGTGGACCCTGACGCAGTGCGCGCAGCTGAACGTCATAGCGCTGGCCGCCGTAAAGGGCAACCACATTCACGCCATGCATATGTTTAGAGAAATCAGTCATTGCTTCAGCAACCTGAACCGCCAGTTCGCGGGTTGGTGCCAGAACAAGAATTTGTGGTGCTTTCAGTGAAGCATCGATGTTATGCAGCAGCGGTAAAGAGAACGCTGCGGTTTTACCGGAACCTGTCTGAGCCATACCCAGAACGTCGCGGCCATTTAACAGGTGAGGAATACACTCGGCCTGGATTGGTGATGGTTTTTCGTAGCCCAAATCAGTCAGGGCAGAAATGATCGGAGCAGACAGCCCCAGGTCAGCAAAAGAGGTTTCAAGCTCAGTAGTCATGTACACGTGCCTCATTAATAATGGCAGCCAGTCTACATAACTCGTCGAGAAAATTTTCAGTCATTTTCATTGAAAAGTGTGAACCGGCTCAAATTAGATTATAAAACGAACAAAGCAACCCTCGCCCGTTAAGGCGCTTAAAAATGGTTAATACCATGATTAAAAAGGCTGATTGGTGTCGTCAGCTATTGCTGGTCCGATTCTGATAGGTCGTCTTGCTCATGGCCCAAAAGCGCCAATTCCAACAATGCATAGCGGTGCTCAACAAAGTTATGAACGTTGTTAGCTACCGTCAGTTTGAACAGTGCCGCGGCGCTGTTCTTGTCCCCCAGACTTAGGTAATGCTTACCTAAATAGAAGTCAGTTTCACTGAGATGCTCAGCGAGCGAAGTGTTATCCGTTGCTTCTGCCTTGAGGCGTTCCATCAGCGTAGATTCGCTGATCTTGCCCAGGTAGAATTCGACGATATTCCATCCCCATTGCCCTCTGTCCGCTTTGTCATAACGCTGTTGAAGCGCTACTTCGGCATTCTTCGGATTGATTTCTCGCTCCGCAAGGTAAAGCCATAACGAACGGAAGGGATCATTTGGATCGTCTCGATAAAACGCCTGCAGATCATCCTGCGCTAACGAGAATCGGCCACCGTAATACAGTGCGATACCTCGGTTCAAACGCGCGTAGTTGTAAGTTGGATCAAGCTCTAGTACAGAATCAAACGCTTCATAGGCAGCATCGAAATTGCCTGCCTGCGTTAGGTAAATCCCCAGGTAGTTAAAAACTTCTGGCATATCAGGACGAATAGACAGCGCTTGTGAAAAATCATTTCGCGCCAGTGCTCTTAGCCCGAGACTATCATACAGCACACCGCGCTCATATAATAGCTGTGCTCTCTCATCGTCAGTCAATGACCGGCTGGCAAGTATTTGTTCCATGCGTGCCAGAATGACTTCCTGCTGCAACGTCGGCTGCAACGGAATCGCCAGAACTTCATTTTTACGCCAATCATGGTTGCTGCATCCTGCCAACATAAGTGCTGTCGCAACATAACACCAGCGCAAGAAAGGCTTCATTTCTACTCCCGGAGACAAACATTGGATGAACGTCCTGTCATCCGCTTGCTTAACACAAACGCATCCCTACGTTCGTGAGACGAACAGCTCCCGTCCAAGTGGAAAGGAGCTGTAAAACTTCTGTTACAAATTATTCAGCTGCAGGTTGCTCAGTTGTATCGTCCTGAGTTGGTGCGGTAGCTTCTTTGATGCTCAGACGCACACGACCCTGACGGTCAACTTCCAGAACCTTAACCGGAACTTCCTGGCCCATCTGCAGGTAATCAGTCACTTTCTCAACGCGCTTATCAGCGATTTGAGAGATGTGAACCAGACCTTCTTTACCGCCGCCGATGGCAACAAACGCACCAAAGTCAACGATACGGGTCACTTTACCCTGATAGATACGACCCACTTCGATTTCTGCAGTGATCTCTTCGATACGACGGATAGCGTATTTCGCTTTCTCGCCGTCGGTTGCTGCGATTTTCACAGTACCGTCATCTTCGATTTCGATAGTGGTGCCAGTTTCCTCAGTCAGAGCACGGATCACAGAACCACCTTTACCGATCACGTCTTTGATTTTGTCCGGACTGATCTTGATGGTGTGGATGCGTGGAGCAAACTGAGAGATATCGCCACGTGGTGTGCTGATAGCCTGTTCCATTACGCCCAGAATGTGCAGACGCGCACCCTTAGCCTGGTTCAGAGCTACCTGCATGATTTCGCGGGTGATACCTTCGATTTTAATGTCCATCTGCAGCGCGGTGATACCGTCGCGGCTACCGGCCACTTTGAAGTCCATGTCGCCCAGGTGATCTTCGTCACCCAGAATGTCGGACAGAACGACAAAGCTGTCGTCTTCTTTTACCAGACCCATTGCGATACCCGCAACAGCGGCTTTAATCGGAACACCTGCATCCATCAGGGCCAGAGAAGCACCACAAACAGAAGCCATTGAAGATGAACCGTTAGATTCGGTGATTTCAGAAACTACACGTACGGTGTACGGGAAATCTTCTGGTTTTGGCATCATTGCCAGCACGCCACGCTTAGCAAGACGGCCATGGCCAATCTCACGACGTTTTGGCGAACCAACCATACCTGTTTCACCTACAGAGTACGGAGGGAAGTTGTAGTGGAACAGGAAGCTATCAGTCTTCTCGCCCATCAGCTCATCCAGATTTTGCGCATCACGTGCAGTACCCAGAGTTGCGGTAACCAGAGCCTGAGTTTCACCACGGGTGAACAGCGCAGAACCGTGGGTACGTGGCAGAACGCCAGTACGCACGTCCAGACCGCGGATCATGTCTTTTTCACGGCCATCGATACGCGGCTCGCCACGCAGAACACGGCTACGAACCACGTTCTTCTCGATGCTGCCCAGGATGTCGGAGATTTCGCCCGCATCCAGAGATTCGTCTTCAGCTTGCAGAGCCTGAACAACGTCAGACTTGATCACGTTGATCTGAGCGTAACGATCTTGTTTATCAGTGATCAGGTACGCATCACCCAGACGGGATTCAGACAGTGCAGCAACGCGAGCGTGCAGCTCAGCGTTAACAGCTTCAGGCTGCCATTCCCATTTAGGTTTGCCCGCTTCTGCAACCAGAGCGTTGATGTTGTCGATAACGATTTGCTGTTGGTCATGGCCGAATACCACCGCACCCAACATTTGATCTTCGCTCAGCACTTCAGCTTCAGATTCAACCATCAGAACAGCGCCCTGAGTACCCGCTACAACCAGATCCAGACGGCTGGTTTTCAGCTCATCGGCAGTTGGGTTCAGAACGTACTGGTCATTGATATAACCTACGCGAGCTGCACCGATTGGGCCACTGAATGGAATACCAGACAGGCTCAGGGCAGCAGAGGCGCCGATCATCGCAACGATGTCCGGGTTAACTTGTGGGTTCAGGGAAACCACAGTCGCGATAACCTGAACTTCATTCAGGAAACCTTCCGGGAACAGAGGGCGGATCGGACGGTCAATCAGACGGGAAGTCAGTGTTTCGCCTTCGCTTGGACGGCCTTCACGACGGAAGAAGCTACCCGGAATACGACCAGCAGCGTAAGTACGCTCCTGATAGTTAACCGTCAGCGGGAAGAAGCTCTGACCTGGTTTCGCTTTTTTCTGGCCAACAACGGTAACGAATACCGCGGTGTCGTCCATGCTAACCATAACAGCTGCAGTGGCCTGACGAGCCATCATGCCGGTTTCCAGCGTAACGGTGTGCTGGCCGTATTGGAACTTACGAATAGTCGGATTAAGCAATGTAATATCCTTGTTTGTGGCGCGCAGCTGTTATGACAGCAGTTCACACCGATAAATATCCGAGCTTCTCACTACATTCTCGCGACTAATGACAATCCTTATTGGCCTGACGTTGTGGCAATAAAGTCTCTCATTAGCCGCGCGAAAACATCTGTAACGGAAGTTCATGTTCTTAGAATAGCAATAGAAACAGCAGCCATACAGTAACCTGATTTGCTGATGCTTCCTAGAATAAAGGGGCCTATTGGCCCCTTTACACTGAAACTCGCTTGATTAGCGACGCAGACCCAGACGTTCGATCAGGCTGGTGTAACGTGCTACATCTTTACGCTTCAGGTAGTCCAGCAGTTTACGACGCTGAGAAACCATACGCAGCAGACCACGACGGCTGTGGTGATCTTTTTTGTGCTCTGCAAAGTGACCTTGCAGATGGTTAATTTGAGCAGTCAGCAGAGCAACCTGAACTTCGGTAGAACCACTGTCGTTAGTGCCACGACCGAAGTCGGAAACGATTTGAGCTTTAGCTTCAACGCTTAGAGACATAATCTTACTCCAAAATATTATAGATAATTAAACGGGAGCCGATCTCTAATTCAGCTACCCAATGCATAAGCTGCGCTATTCTACCCTTTGCTATATATGATCGCAAGGTGAGCAGAAAGCGCTTAATCCGTGTATTCGACGACTAAACGACGCGGCGCAATGCGGCCATCATCATCTATTTCGCCCACACCGATAAACTTACGTTCTTCGCCTTCAGTGATGCGAACCATGCCACTCGCCGGCGCACCAGATGCCTGAACAGGTTGCCCCTGTTTAACATATCCGGCCACCACGGGCAGCAGATTCACTTCCGGGAAGTCTTCACATGCGCTGTCCATCGGCAACAACAACGGATCCAGCAAAAGACGAGGCTCTATGCCCTGCTCTTCAGCCTGAGCAATCAACTCATGGAGTTTTTCCATGGTGACCATACGCTCAGAAGGATAGGTTGCGACCTGCAAACGACGCAGATAAGTCACGTGCGCACCACACCCCAACTTCTCGCCGAGATCATCGACAATCGTACGGATGTAAGTACCTTTTGAGCAGTGAATTTCCAGCTCAACTTCGAAACCTTCCCAGCGGATGAACTTGAGTTCATACACTGTGATGCTGCGCGATTCACGCGGGACTTCGATACCCTGGCGCGCGTACTCATACAGCTTTTTCCCTTCGTATTTCAGTGCAGAATACATGGAAGGAATTTGCTGGGTTTCCCCGCGAAAGCTGTTGAGTGCGTCATCCAGTTGCTGCTGACTGAAGGTTACTTCTCGTTCAGAAATGATCGCGCCTTCAGCATCAGACGTGTCCGTGCGCTGTCCCATACGGGCGATAACACGATAACGCTTATCGGAATCGAGCAGGAATCGGGAAAACTTGGTGGCTTCACCTAAGCACAACGGCAACATGCCGGTAGCCAGAGGATCCAGCGCACCGGTATGCCCTGCACGATTAGCGTTATAAAGACGTTTAACCTTTTGCAGAGCATCGTTGGACGACAAGCCAATCGATTTGTCCAGTAGCAGAACGCCGTGAATGTCACGGCCGCGGCGACGTGGGCGACTCATTTATACTTCCTCGTCATCGCCTGCAGCTGAACGACGTTCAGCATCGTTCTTCACAACGTTGGTCACCAGGTTAGACATGCGCATACCTTCAACCAAAGAGTTGTCGTAAGCGAAAGTCAGTTCCGGCACGACGCGCAAACGCATTGCTTTACCGATCAGCGTGCGGATGAAACCGGATGCGTCCTGCAAAGCTTTGATGCCATTTTTAACACGATCAGGATCGTGATTGTCAGTCGTCAGAACATCCAGGAATGTCACGAAGACTTTGGCATAAGCCAGATCGCGTGAAACTTCAACGCCTGAAACTGTCGCCATTCCTACGCGCGGGTCTTTGACTTCGCGCTGTAAGATAATAGCGATTTCTTTTTGCATCTCCTGAGAGACGCGCTGAGTACGGCTAAATTCTTTTGCCATGATGCTTTTCTCCTCACTTGATCCAGACAAATAAGGGGGCGCAAGGCCCCCCATCTGGATATCCGCTACTTCGCAAACGTTAAGCGATAGTACGTTTGATCTCGATGATTTCGAAGACTTCGATCACATCGCCAGCACGCACATCGTTGTAGTTCTTAACGCCGATACCACATTCCATGCCGTTACGAACTTCAGCAACGTCATCTTTGAAGCGACGCAGGGATTCCAGCTCGCCTTCGTAGATCACCACGTTATCACGCAGTACACGGATTGGGTTGTTACGCTTGATCATACCTTCAGTAACCATACAACCTGCAATTGCGCCGAATTTAGGTGACTTGAACACGTCACGAACTTCAGCCAGGCCGATGATTTGCTGTTTGTACTCTGGCGCCAACATACCGCTCATCGCCTGCTTAACTTCGTCAATCAGGTTATAGATAACGGAATAGTAACGCAGATCCAGGCTTTCGCTTTCTACGACACGGCGGGCAGAAGCATCTGCACGGACGTTGAAGCCCAGAATGATCGCGTTGGAAGCAGCAGCCAGCGTTGCATCAGTTTCGGTGATACCACCTACGCCCATACCCACAATTTTGACTTTCACTTCGTCGGTAGACAAGCTCTGCAATGCATCGGAAATCGCTTCGCAAGAGCCCTGTACGTCAGATTTAAGAACGATGTTCAGTTCAGAAACTTCACCTTCGGTCATGTTCGCGAACATGTTCTCCAGTTTAGATTTCTGCTGACGAGCCAGTTTAACTTCGCGGAATTTACCCTGACGATACAGAGCAACTTCACGAGCTTTCTTCTCGTCACGAACAACGGTCACTTCATCACCCGCAGCCGGTACACTGGACAGACCCAGCACTTCGACAGGGATTGAAGGACCTGCTGACAGAATGTCACGACCCATTTCGTCACGCATCGCACGGACACGGCCGTATTCGAAGCCACACAGAATGATGTCGCCTTTGTTCAGCGTACCTTCCTGAACCAGAACGGTAGCAACCGGGCCGCGACCTTTATCCAGGAAGGATTCGATCACAACACCACTCGCCATACCGGTGCGAACAGCTTTCAGTTCCAGAACTTCAGCTTGCAGCAAGATGGCTTGCAACAGATCGTCGATACCCGTACCGACTTTCGCAGAAACGTGGATGAACTGAGACTCACCGCCCCACTCTTCCGGCATAACGCCGTACTGAGACAGTTCGGTACGAACGCGATCCGGATCAGAGTCTGGCTTATCAATTTTGTTGACTGCAACGACGATTGGCACGCCAGCCGCTTTCGCATGCTGAACTGCTTCGATCGTTTGTGGCATCACGCCATCATCGGCAGAAACAACCAGAACCACGATGTCCGTAGCCTGAGCACCACGAGCACGCATCGATGTAAATGCGGCGTGTCCCGGAGTATCCAGGAAGGTGATCATACCGTTTTCGGTTTCTACGTGATAAGCACCGATGTGCTGGGTAATACCACCGGCTTCGCCCGCAGCAACTTTCGTTGAGCGAATATAGTCAAGCAGGGAAGTTTTACCGTGGTCAACGTGACCCATGATGGTGACAACCGGAGCACGTGGCTCGGCAGCAGCAGATGCGCCCGTATCACGGTCGCTCATCAGCGCTTCTTCCAGCTCGTTCTCACGACGCAGGATAACTTTGTGACCCATTTCTTCAGCAACCAGCTGAGCAGTTTCCTGATCAATAACCTGGTTGATGGTGGCCATGGCGCCCAGTTTCATCATCGTTTTGATGACCTGAGAACCTTTAACGGCCATTTTGTTTGCCAGTTCGGCAACGGTAATGGTTTCACCCACCACCACGTCACGGTTCACTGCAACAACAGGCTTGTTGAAGCTCTGTTGCAGAGTGCTTGGTTTGCGTTTGCCTTTACCATTACGGCCAACAGCACGGGCTTCTTCGCGATCCGCTTTAGATTCGGACAGCTTGTTGCCTTTCTTCTGTTTGGTCGCCTTGCCGCCGCGGGTACGGCTACGACGTTCGCCTTCAACTTTGGCGTCATTCTCGTCTTCAGCAGCACGGGCATGGGTAGAAGTGGTGACATGATAGTCAGCAGATTCTGATTCGCTTGGCGCGACAGTTTCAGTCCAGACACCAGAGTCAGCCATTTTACGGGCTTCTTCTGCAATGCGCTTGGCGTTTTCTTCAAGCTTACGCTGGGCTTCTTCTTCCGTTTTGCGTTTCAGCTCTGCGGCTTCAGCTTCACGGCGTGCTTTCTCTGCCTGAGCTGGTTTGGTTACTTCGTCGGTATGTTGATTCGTCACTTTATCTTTTTCCGCTGCGTCACGCTTAGCTTTATCAGCGGCCTCACGTTTAGCTTGCTCTTCGGCGGCGCGCTTGGCTTTTTCCTGAGCTTCGCGCTGGGCTTGCTCTGCTGCTACACGCTGTGCCTGTTCTTCCGCGTCACGCTTCGCCTGCTCTTCCGCTTCGGCCTGGGCAATTTCTGCCTCGGTCATATCACGTTTAACATAAGTGCGTTTCTTGCGGACCTCGATTTGCACCGATTTACTCTTCCCGCCGGTGCTCGGAATATTCAGTGTACTACGCGTTTTGCGTTGTAACGTCAGTTTGTTTGTCGCACCTGCGTTTCCACCATTCAGATGCGCCAACAATGTTTCTTTTTCTTGCTGGGTCACAGAGTCAGATTCGGACTTCGAGATCCCTGCATCAGCGAATTGCTGTACCAGGCGATCTACCGGTGTCTGAATCTCTGCCGCCAGCGATTTTACAGTTACATCTGTCATGCTGTTCCTTCCTGCTACAGTTTATTACGCGTTGTCGCCAAACCAGCAGATATTGCGCGCAGCCATGATAAGTTCACCAGCCCGCTCGTCAGTAAGACCTTCAATATCAGCCAGATCGTCGACACCCTGCTCGGCAAGATCTTCCAGCGTACAAACCCCTTGGGCAGCCAGTTTAAATGCCATGCTACGTTCCAGACCCGCCAGGTTCAGCAGATCATCAGCAGGCTTTTTATCACCGAGACTTTCTTCCTGGGCTAAAGCAATGGTGGTCAGCGCTTCTTTTGCACGTTCGCGCAGCGCGTCCACGGTGTCTTCATCCAGGCCGTCGATTTCAAGCAGTTCGTTGACTGGCACATAAGCCAGTTCTTCAAGCGTAGAGAAACCTTCTTCTACCAGAACCGTGGCAAAATCTTCATCAATGGCCAGGTATTTCGTGAAGGTATCAATCGCAGCGTGTGCCTCAGCCTGATGCTTGGCTTGCAGGTCGTCTGCTGTCATCACGTTCAGTTCCCATTTGTCATCACCACGATGCTGTTTCAACAATTGGGAGGCCAAACGCACGTTCTGACCATTACGGCCAATCGCCTGTGCCAGGTTGCTGGCTTCGACGGCGATATCCATGGTGCATTTATCTTCATCAACAACAATGGAAGCGACGTCTGCCGGCGCCATAGCGTTGATCACGAATTGCGCAGGATTGTCATCCCAAAGGATGATATCGATACGTTCACCGCCCAGTTCACTGGATACGGCCTGAACGCGTGCGCCACGCATACCGACACAGGCACCTACCGGGTCGATACGTTTATCGTTGGTTTTCACTGCGATTTTTGCACGGGAACCCGGATCACGGGCTGCCGCTTTAATCTCAATCAGCTCTTCACCGATTTCTGGAACTTCGATGCGGAACAGTTCGATCAGCATTTCGTTACGTGAACGGCTGACAAACAGCTGAGCGCCACGCGCTTCCGGACGAACATCATACAGCACGCCACGGATACGGTCGCCAGAGCGGAAGTTTTCACGCGGAAGCATGTCTTCACGCAGGATAACGGCTTCAGCGTTGCTGCCTAAATCCAGTGCGATGCTGTCGCGGTTTACTTTTTTAACGACACCAGTGACGATTTCGCCCTGCTGTTCGCGGAATTGCTCAACCACCATTGCACGTTCTGCTTCACGTACTTTTTGTACGATAACTTGTTTAGCAGTCTGCGTGGTGATGCGGTCGAAAGTGACCGACTCAATTTGGTCTTCGATGTATCCGCCAAGTTCGATGGACGGATCTTCGTATTGTGCGGCCTCGAGGGTGATCTCGCGGGTAGGCTGAGTCACTTCGTCGACTGCAACCCAACGACGGAAGGTATCAAAGTCACCGGTTTTGCGGTCAATGCTGACGCGGACTTCGATTTCCTGCTCGTATTTTTTCTTGGTCGCTGTTGATAATGCAATTTCCAGCGCTTCAAAAATCTTCTCGCGCGGGAGGGATTTTTCATTAGAAACTGCTTCTACAACAGCCAGAATCTCTTTGTTCATCCTAGTTGCCTCTTCCAAACTCTTTAAAAGTGGGGTACCAGGTTCGCTTTCTGGATGTTGCTCAGTGCGAACACTTCATCTTTCCCTTCCACTGTCACCGTGATCATTTCGCCTTCGACAGCTTTGATAATGCCCTGCCATTTGCGACGGTTCTGCACAGCCATTCGCAGGACAATGCTGACTTCGTCACCGAGGAAACGTTGATAATGTTCAGCGGTGAACATAGGACGATCAAGGCCTGGAGAGGAAACTTCCAGGTTGTAGGCGACGGTGACTGGATCTTCTACGTCCAGCACAGCGCTCACCTGGTGGCTGACATCAGCACAATCATCAACATTGATCCCGGCGTCACTATCAATATAGATGCGCAACGTCGATTGGCGAGCCCGAACGAACTCGATGCCCACCAGCTCAAAGCCAAGTGCCTCGACTGGTGCTGAAATCAGCTCTGTTAATTTTTGTTCTAATGTGGACAAGCCCACCCCCAAGACATAAAAAAAGGGCTAAATAGCCCAGTGATTCTGTTGCCAAATAACAAAAAACCCCGATAAATCGGGGCTTTATGCAACTGGACCCTATTTGCCGCACAGGCGGCTTCGGTACAACTTTCGCAAAGTATTATTTTCAAATTGAAGCTTTCAAATTGGAACTGCAGAACATCACAGGAAGATACTGAAAGTCTATTTGAAATAAACACTTAGGGAAAGTGGTTGCGGGGGCCGGATTTGAACCGACGACCTTCGGGTTATGAGCCCGACGAGCTACCAGGCTGCTCCACCCCGCGTCCGAAAACGTGGCAAATATTACGCCGATAACCGCTTAAAAGCAAGTTATCATAAAGATTGGTACCGAGGACGGGACTTGAACCCGTAAGCCCATTCGGGCACTACCACCTCAAGGTAGCGTGTCTACCAATTCCACCACCTCGGCACTCTTTTTTTTCACAATCGCTCATACTGTCCAAGGACAAGCCACTGTTTAAAACTCTGCTTCTTTTGATAAGAAGTTTACTGCTTAGTGAGGAACGTCACTGTTAGGCGCTGCCGGAGCGGCCGGTGCAGTTGTCTGCTCAGTTTGTGCTGGCTGACTTAAGTTTTCCCACTCACTACCTTTTTGGCCTTTATTGGTGCTCATGTTCCCAAGAATCAAACTAATGATAAAGAACAGTGCGGCCAAAATGCCTGTCATGCGGGTCATGAAGTTACCGGAACCACTCGAACCGAACAATGTGCCAGAAGCACCTGCTCCGAAAGAGGCTCCCATATCAGCGCCTTTACCCTGTTGCAGCATAACCAGAGCCACAAGGCCGATTGCTACGATAAGGAAAATCACCAGAAGAGCGTCGTACATAGTAGTACCTGTATCCTCGCGGGTTCACCGCATGCCAATTGCTTCTCACCAATTTAGCAGGTCATTCAAGGACCCACTGAAGCGGGTGTGAATACTAACCAAAGCCGTATTACCGCGCAAGGGCAATTTTCATCAGATTGCTCGTTTGCGGAAAAAATCGTCAAATATCCGTTAAAACAACCAAAGTGATTCATTTTACGCCGCTACCCAAAAAAAGCGGCGGCGAAAAAAATGAAAATTCACCGTTTTTTATCGGCTTACGGCTTCACGGCTTTTACGGCATCAGCGATACGATTCGCCAGTTTTTCGACCAGTGCCGCGTCTTCGCCTTCAACCATCACACGCAGCAATGGTTCGGTGCCTGATTTACGTAACAGCACACGGCCGCGACCACCCAACTCTTTTTCCACTTCAGCTGTCACTTTTTTGACGTCGTCGGATTCCAGCGGATCGTGTTCCCCGGCAAAGCGAACATTCACCAAAATTTGCGGCAATAACTTCATGCCACTGCAAAGATCGTGAAGGCTCATATGGTTGCGAACCATCGCAGTGAGCACTTGCAAACCGGCCACGATGCCATCGCCTGTGGTGGTTTTGTCCAGCAGGATAATGTGACCTGAGTTTTCCGCGCCGATACGCCAGCCTTTCTCCTGCATTTTTTCCAGCACGTAGCGGTCGCCGACTTTAGCGCGGGTGAACGGAATGCCCAGCTGTTTGAGCGCCAGTTCCAGCCCCATATTGCTCATCAGCGTGCCCACGGCGCCGCCTTTCAGCTGCCCCTGACGCAAACCTTCGCGCGCAATGATGTAAAGGATCTGGTCGCCATCGACCTTGTTGCCTTCGTGGTCAACCATGATCAAACGGTCACCGTCGCCATCAAATGCCAGACCGAGGTCAGCTTTTTCTGCCAGAACGCGTTTTTGCAACTGACGTACATCTGTCGCACCGCATTCTTCATTGATGTTCATGCCGTCAGGCTCGCAGCCGATCGCAATCACTTTAGCACCCAGTTCGCGCAGCACGCTTGGGGCAATGTGATAGGTTGCGCCATTGGCACAGTCGACCACAATTTTGAGGCTATTCAGGCTCAGTTCGCTCGGGAATGTACCTTTGCAAAATTCGATATAACGGCCTGCTGCGTCAACGATACGGCTGGCTTTGCCCAGTTCGGCAGATTCTACGCAGGTAAGTGGTTTTTCAAGCTCAGCTTCAATAGCCTCTTCAACTTCATCCGGCAGTTTCGTCCCGTCGATGGTGAAAAACTTGATGCCGTTGTCGTAGTAAGGGTTATGCGATGCAGAGATAACAATCCCCGCTTCTGCCCGGAATGTTCTTGTAAGGTAAGCAACCGCTGGCGTTGGCATAGGCCCGGTGAAAGAAGCCGACAGCCCGGCAGCAGCCAGCCCGGCTTCCAGTGCAGATTCCAGCATATAACCGGAAATGCGGGTGTCTTTGCCGATAATGACTTTGCGCGAACCGTGTCGTGCCAGCACTTTACCGGCAGCCCAGCCGAGTTTCAGAACAAAATCAGGTGTAATCGGGCTATCGCCTACTTTTCCACGAATGCCATCTGTCCCAAAGTATTTACGGTTGCTCATAGTTATTTTTTATTCCTTGCAGAAAGTGTGGCTTCAACGATACGCATCGCTTCAACGGTTTCTTTGACATCATGTACCCGGATAATCTGAGCGCCCTGCATGGCCGCGATGACGGCACAGGCGACACTTCCGGTGACCCGCTTCTCAGGAGACACATGCAGCAGTTGCCCCACCATGGATTTTCGCGACATACCCACCAGGAGCGGTAATCCCAGATGATGGAATTCTGCCAGTCGGGCGAGCATCTGGTAATTGTGTTCCAGATTTTTACCGAAACCGAAGCCGGGGTCGAGTAACAATTTATTTTTAGGAATACCGGCGTTCACACAACGCGCAATTTGCCCGGCAAGATACTGCTCAACTTCAGCAACCACATCCCCGTAGTGCGGAGAATGCTGCATCGTTTTCGGGTCACCCTGCATATGCATCAGGCAAACTGGCAAACCAGTTTCCGCCGCCGCCGCCAGGGCTCCCGGTTCCTGCAACGAACGAATATCGTTGATCAAATGCATGCCCGCATTAGCAGATTCGCGGATCACTGAAGCCTTCGAGGTATCGACGGAGATCCAGACATCAAAACGACTGGCAATCGCCTCAACGACCGGCACCACACGAGCCAGCTCTTCATCTTCGCTCACTTCAGCTGCGCCCGGACGTGTTGATTCGCCGCCGATATCAAGGAGCGTGGCACCAGCATCTACCATCACCTGCGCGTGCCGGATGGCCAGTTCCAGCGTGTTATGGCGGCCACCATCCGAAAAGGAATCAGGTGTAACATTCAGGATCCCCATTACCTGGGGAAAGGTGAGGTCCAGCGTCGACTCTCTGGCGGTGAGGTGCATAAGTCATGTCCCTTCTGGTCAATCAGTAATAGCAGTATCTAAATTCCGGGGGAAAGAATGCACGCATAAAAAACCCCGGGCAAGCCCGGGGTTTGAGAGTTATGCATTATTTGCTAACCAGTGGCTTATTTGCCGCTGAATTGCTCAAACATCGTGTTGCCCGGATTTGGCGTGCGAGGTTCGTCAACTGGCGTTGGGGCTTTAGGCGCACCACCGTCGTTAGAATTGCCGTTACCGTTTTTACCGTTTGCATCGTCCCAGCCTGCTGGCGGGCGAACTTCTGTACGGTTCATCAGGTCGTCAATTTGTGGTGCATCGATGGTTTCATATTTCATCAGGGCATCTTTCATTGAATGAAGGATATCCATGTTTTCCATCAGCAAAGTCCGTGCACGCACATAGTTACGCTCAACCAGTGATTTCACTTCCTGGTCGATGATACGGGCTGTTTCATCAGACATATGTTTAGCTTTCGCCACTGAACGACCGAGGAAGACTTCGCCTTCTTCTTCTGCATACAGTAACGGGCCTAATTTCTCTGAGAAGCCCCACTGCGTCACCATGTTACGGGCAATCGACGTTGCAACTTTAATGTCGTTAGACGCACCGGTAGACACTTTTTCCACGCCGTAGATGATCTCTTCAGCAAGACGGCCACCGTACAAGGTAGAAATCTGGCTTTCGAGTTTCTGACGGCTGGCGCTGATGGCATCGCCTTCAGGCAGGAAGAAGGTCACACCTAATGCACGTCCGCGAGGAATAATCGTCACTTTATGCACCGGGTCGTGTTCAGGAACCAGACGGCCAATAATGGCGTGGCCTGCTTCATGATACGCGGTCGATTCTTTCTGCGATTCTGTCATCACCATGGAGCGACGTTCTGCACCCATCATGATTTTGTCTTTGGCTTTTTCAAACTCAACCATAGACACCACGCGTTTGTTACCACGTGCGGAGAACAGCGCAGCTTCGTTGACCAGGTTTGCCAGGTCAGCACCGGAGAAGCCAGGTGTACCGCGGGCAATCACAGAAGCATCAACATCAGTGGCTAAAGGAACGCGACGCATGTGAACTTTCAGAATCTGTTCACGGCCACGAACGTCTGGCAAGCCAACCACAACCTGACGGTCGAAACGACCTGGACGCAGCAATGCCGGGTCAAGAACGTCCGGACGGTTGGTCGCGGCAATGACAATAATACCTTCGTTACCTTCGAAGCCATCCATCTCAACCAACATCTGGTTCAGCGTTTGTTCACGTTCATCGTGACCACCGCCTAAACCAGCACCACGCTGACGGCCAACGGCGTCAATTTCATCGATGAAGATGATACATGGAGCGGCTTTCTTCGCCTGTTCGAACATGTCACGCACACGAGATGCACCCACACCCACGAACATTTCGACGAAGTCTGAACCGGAAATAGTAAAGAACGGAACTTTCGCTTCACCTGCAATGGCTTTAGCCAGCAAGGTTTTACCGGTACCCGGAGGACCGACCATCAGAACGCCTTTAGGAATTTTACCGCCCAATTTCTGGAAACGGCTCGGCTCGCGCAGGTAATCTACCAGTTCGCTCACTTCTTCCTTCGCTTCGTCGCAACCTGCAACATCAGCGAATGTGGTTTTGATTTGGTCTTCCGTCAGCATGCGGGCTTTGCTTTTGCCAAAGGACATTGCACCTTTGCCACCGCCACCCTGCATTTGTCGCATAAAGAATATCCAGACGCCAATCAGGAGCAGCATCGGGAACCATGAAATAAAGATAGTTGCGAGGAAACTCTGCTGTTCAGGCGGTTCGCCAACAACTTTCACGTTTTTGCTCAGCAGCGTATCCAGTAATTTAGGGTCATTTACCGGGATATAGGTTGTGTACTTGCTGCTGTCTTTTTTGGTTACGTCAATCGCACGCCCATTGATACGTACTTCACGAACCTGGTCTTGGGCCACTTCGGTAGTAAAGGTAGTGTAATCCACCTTACTGCCATTCGACTCGCTGGGCCCAAAACTCTGAAATACAGACATCAATACAACCGCGATGACTAACCAGAGGATCAGGTTCTTCGCCATGTCACTCAAGGGATTAACCTCATATTACAACTGTGTTAACAAACAGCGTTAGGGTACTACTCTTTCCGCCCTGTCGCTACGATGTACACTTCTCGCGAACGTGCTCGGGAAGCGTCTGGCTTACGAATCTTCACCTTCGTAAACAGGGAGCGAATTTCCCGCAGGTATTCATCAAAGCCATCTCCCTGAAACACCTTCACCAGGAAACTTCCGCCTGGTGCTAATACATCCCGACACATATCCAGCGCTAACTCAACCAGATACATCGATTTTGGAATATCGACTGCCGGAGTACCGCTCATATTCGGGGCCATATCGGACATGACCACCTGAACTTTGTTTTCTCCCACGCGTTCGAGCAGCGCTTTGAGAACTAATTCATCACGAAAATCCCCCTGAAGGAAATCGACTCCAACAATAGGATCCATAGGTAAAAGGTCCAGGGCAATAATTCGCCCTTTGTTGCCGATTTGGGTCGCCGCAAACTGCGACCAACCGCCCGGTGCGGCACCTAAATCGACGACTGTCATACCCGGTTTAAACAGCTTATCGCCTTGCTGGATTTCATCAAGTTTAAACCAGGCACGGGAACGCAGGCCTTTTTTCTGTGCTTGTAGCACATATTTATCGCTAAAGTGTTCCTGCAACCAGCGACTGGAACTTGCAGAACGCTTCTTATTAGACATTATTTAATAACCATATAGTTTTCCAACCACCCTGAGTTAGAGCTTTTGGAACAAGCTGTTAGCATCATGACGTCTATGGCTAAGTCAGTATAATTCCCTTCCCGGAGCAGTCCGGGTTGGTGATATACATGAGATGGCGGTAGAATGACCCGTTTTCAATCCCAACTTAAGCAAAAAAGACGATGAATCTTAACAATAAACAAAAACAGTACCTGAAAGGTCTGGCACATCCACTAAAACCGGTTGTCATGCTGGGTAACAACGGCCTGACTGAAGGCGTGCTGGCCGAAATTGAACAGGCGCTGCAGCATCACGAGCTGATCAAGGTAAAAGTCGCGGCAGAAGAACGCGAAACGAAGACCTTGATCGTAGACGCAATTGTGCGTGAAACCAAGGCGTGTAATGTGCAAGTCATCGGCAATATGCTGGTACTTTATCGCCCTTCTACCGAAGACCGCAAAATTATCTTACCGCGTTAATCCGTTAAGGTTTAACGAAAAGCGCTTTAGATTTTCGGAAAGGTGCCACGAAATCACGTTCAGGGAAAGGCCTCAGGTGGCCTTTTTACTTTAGTTTTCAATTTACTGTGAAGCAATTCACTGCATGAATGTGAGATTTACAGGGCGAAACAACGCGTTTCGCCCTTTTTAATGCAGATTTTTAGAGATATTCGACCTTCAGGACTTCGAACTCCACATCACCGCCAGGCGTTTTGATAACAACCACATCATCCTGTTCTTTACCGATCAAACCACGTGCAATCGGTGAGTTCACAGAGATCAGATTCTGCTTAAAATCAGCTTCGTCATCACCCACAATGCGGTAAGACTGTTCTTCTTCTGTATCCAGGTTCAGCACCTTCACTGTTGCGCCAAAAATGACACGACCGGTTGCCGGCATTTTAGTGACATCAATAACCTGGGCATTTGAAAGCTTGGCTTCAATTTCCTGGATGCGACCTTCACAAAAACCTTGCTGCTCACGGGCGGCATGGTATTCAGCATTTTCTTTCAGGTCGCCATGCTCACGTGCAGTGGCAATATCTGCGATGATTTTCGGACGACGGACACCCTTCAGATGGTCCAGTTCTTCACGTAATCTTTCTGCGCCACGCAACGTCATCGGAATCGGTTTCATATATTATTACCTCTAACTTTGTCCTTTCGGTAAACACCGTCCTGATTGAATCAGGTAAGAAATTAAGCCAGCTCTTCTGACCGACTCTCTCTGGCGAAAAACAAAAAAAACCTCACCCGGGGTTGCCACCAGGCCAGGATTCATTTTGCATTATGATTCGTATTTTAACGTAGAGTTCCTTGAGGATCATTGTTTACTTTCAGCCACGTTGCGCCTTGGTTCGTAGCATCGTAGTATGGCACCACTTTATCCTGCCGTTACCCAGAGCCTTTACTCAAAATAATGCGTTTTTTACGAATTGTCAGTGGATTAGCATGCGCGTTTGTTCTGAATACAAATGCGGCCCAGATCGAGAATTACACAGAATATCTGCCGGACGGCACGAATCTGGCTGTGCTGGTACAGAAAATCGGCGCCCCTGCACCCGTGCTTGATTATCACGGTTCGCAGATGGCTCTGCCTGCCAGTACAATGAAGATTCTCACGGCGTTGGCAGCTCTTTTGCAGCTCGGCCCCGATTTCCGCTTCACCACCACACTCGAAACTCCGGGTTCCGTTTCTGATGGCGTTCTGAAAGGTGATTTGGTTGCTCGTTTTTCCGGCGATCCGACACTGAAACGTCAGAATATTCGGAATATGGTCGCGGTGCTAAAAAAACAGGGCATAAAAGAGATCAGTGGCGATGTGGTTATTAACACCTCTGTGTTTGCCAGCCACGATAAAGCTCCCGGCTGGCCCTGGAACGACATTACCCAGTGCTTCAGCGCACCACCGGCGGCGGCAATAGTCGACAGAAACTGTTTCTCTGTTTCCCTCTACAGCGCCCCGAAACCGGACGAAAATGCCTTTATCCGCGTGGCATCTTATTACCCTGTTCATATGTTTAGCGAAGTGCGCACTCTGGTAAAAGGCTCGCCAGATGCCCAGTACTGTGAGCTGGACGTCGTGCCGGGCGAGTTTAACCGTTATACCCTGACAGGTTGTCTGACCCAGCGCAGCGAGCCTTTGCCGTTGGCTTTCGCCATTCAGGATGGGGCCAGCTATGCGGGCGCAATTCTGAAAGACGAATTGCTGCAAGCCGATATCCAGATTGATGGCACGCTAAAACGCCAGACTCAGCAAACGCCTGCCGGAACCGTGCTCGCTCAAACGCAGTCCGTTCCGTTGCATGATTTACTGCATCAGATGCTGAAAAAATCTGACAACATGATCGCCGATACTGTTTTCCGTACAATCGGTCATCAGCGCTTTGGCGTTCCGGGAACCTGGCGTGCGGGTTCTGATGCAGTTCGTCAGATTCTGCGTCAGAAAGCAGGCGTGGATTTGGGTAATTCAATTCAGGTTGATGGCTCCGGCCTTTCGCGCCATGACTTATTGTCTCCGGCTACCATGATGCAGGTGCTGCAATACATCGCGCAGCACGATAAAGAGTTAGACTTTATCTCTATGCTGCCTTTAGCGGGCCATGACGGAACCTTGCAATATCGCGGCGGTCTTCATGAAGCGGGCGTAGATGGCAAAGTGTCGGCGAAAACCGGTTCACTGGCTGGCGTATATAATCTGGCGGGCTTTATCACCACGGCCAGCGGACAGCGCATGGCATTTGTCCAGTTCCTCTCCGGTTACGCGGTTCCGCCTGAAGACCAGCGCACAAGACGTGCTCCGCTGGTGCGCTTTGAGAGCCGTCTCTACAGGGACATTTACCAAAATAATTAACCACGGAGCCGTGCCAGACGATGAAACTGCTGATAGTTGAAGATGATGAACTTTTACGGCAGGGATTATCTCTGGCACTTACCAGTGATAATTATGTTTGCGACTGCGCTTCTACAGCCGCTGAAGCGCAAAGTCTGATTCAAACCAGCCAGTACAGTCTGGTGATCCTGGATTTAGGATTGCCGGATAAAGATGGCGCAACGCTGCTGCGCCAGTGGCGACGTCAAAATATTTCCCTTCCCGTACTGATTCTCACTGCCCGCGATGCGCTGGAAGACCGTGTTGATGGTCTCGATGCCGGTGCGGATGACTATCTGATCAAACCTTTTGCTCTGGTGGAATTGCAGGCCCGCGTCCGGGCACTCATTCGCCGTTATCAGGGGCAAAGCGACAATCAGATAACTGTCGGGAACCTGACCATCAACCTTTCGTCTCAGCAGGCCTATCTGGGCGATTCACCGGTAGAAGTCACACCTAAAGAGTTCGCCATTTTATCCCGTCTGATGATGCGCGCAGGGCAAACCGTCAATCGCGAATTGCTTCAGCAAGATCTCTACACCTGGCAGGACGATTTAGGATCCAATACGCTGGAAGTTCATGTGCATAATCTGCGACGGAAATTGGGTAAAGAGTTGATTCGCACGGTTCGCGGCATTGGTTATCGGCTGGAAGTTTTACCATGACCAGTATGCGCCGCCGCCTGCTGGTTATGCTGGCCCTGATCCTTTTCGTCACCCAGCTCACCAGCGTTTTCTGGCTCTGGCATGAAAGCCAGGAGCAGATAAACCTGCTGGTGAATGACACGCTTTCCGCAAAAGTTCGCAATGCTCACGTTGAGAAAGAGATTGCGGAAGCTATCGCGTCCCTGATTGCGCCCTCTTTGCTGATGATGACGATTACCCTGGTTTTATCTTTCTGGGCCATTAGCTGGATTATCCGGCCACTTAATCAGTTGCAAAAGCGTCTGGAAACCCGTTCTGCGGATAACCTGACGCCCCTGCCACTCAATACAGAAATCCGTGAAGTTGTGGCGGTGACCAACACGCTCAACCAGCTATTTTCCCGCCTTTCCAATACCATACAGCAGGAACGGCTGTTCACCGCCGATGCCGCACATGAGCTGAGAACTCCGCTGGCTGGCGTCCGGCTGCATCTTGAAATCATGCAAAAAAATGGCGTGGATGGCAGTGATACGCTGATAAGCCGTATCGATCTGTTAATGCACACTATTGAACAATTGCTGATGCTTTCGCGCGCCGGGCAAAATTTTGCAAAAGGTGAATACCAGCAGGTAGATCTGGTGAGTAACGTCGTCGAACCTCTCCGGGAAGAGCTGAGTGAGATGCTTGCCGATCGTCAGCAGCAACTGATTGTACAGATGCCTTCCCGTGCTGAGATTCAGGGTGATGCAGTACTACTCCGGCTGATGGTGCGTAATCTGGTGGAAAATGCTTACCGTTACGGGCCGGAGAGCAGCGAAATTACCATCGTGATTGAGCCGCAGAACAACGGCTTTCTGATACAGATTAATGATGAAGGTCCGGGGATTGATGAAGCCAAAGCCAGTGAACTGACGCAAGCCTTCAAACGAGGTGATCAGCGGTATGGTGGCAGTGGATTAGGGCTAAATATCGTTATACGTATTGCGAATTTACATGGCGGTACTCTGGCGCTCCGAAATCGCGTGGCGGAAAAAGGGCTCAGCGCGCAATGCTGGTTGCCACATGTGGCAATACAGAATTCGCTCACGCTCCCTTCTCTTTAAAAAACCATTAAAAAAGGCTGCCATATCAGGCAGCCTTTTCGCTATACGCACAACGCCAGGCAGGGATTAACGTTCGTAAATGATTTCGACGCCTTCGTCGTCATCTTCATCCCAGTCATCATCCCAGTCGTCGTCGGCTTCAGATTCAACTTCAGCCAGCTGTTCACGGTGATAATCATCCCACATGAACTCAACTTTTTCTGGCACAGCAGCTTCAACAGCCATGTGCTTAGGATTTTCATTGATGAATTTCATCACATCCCAGCACAGTGCGTTAACGCCTTCGCGGTTAGCGGCGGAAATCAGGTAGTAATTACCTTCCCAGCCCAAAGCCTCAGCGATCGTTTTTGCACGTGCTTCTGCTTCTTCTTTTTCGATCAGATCAACTTTGTTGAATACTAACCAACGCGGCTTTTCAGCCAGTTTGGCGTTGTATTGCTTCAGTTCGTTGATGATAACTTTAGCATTTTCGATCGGATCAGATTCGTCGATTGGCGCAATGTCAATCAGGTGCAGCAGAACGCGGCAACGCTCAAGGTGCTTCAGGAAGCGGATACCGAGGCCGGCACCTTCAGAAGCGCCTTCGATCAACCCCGGAATGTCGGCAACCACGAAGCTTTGTTCGTGATCCATACGCACAACGCCCAGGCTTGGAACCAAAGTCGTAAACGGATAGTCAGCAACTTTCGGTTTTGCAGCAGACACTGAGCGGATAAATGTAGATTTGCCCGCATTTGGCAAGCCCAACATCCCCACATCGGCTAACAACATCAGCTCGAGTGCGATATCACGCTCTTCACCTTTGGTACCCATCGTTTTCTGGCGCGGTGAACGGTTCACGGAAGACTTGAAACGGGTGTTACCCAAACCGTGGAAACCGCCTTTAGCGACCATATTGATCTGACCATTTTGGGTCATATCTGCCAGCACTTCACCAGTGCTCTGATCCAGAACACGCGTTCCGACAGGCACTTTAATGGTGATATCTTTACCGCGTTTACCGGTACAGTCGCTGCTCTGACCGTTGGTGCCGCGCTCAGCACGATAAGATTTCACAAAACGGAAATCGATCAGCGTATTGAGGTTTTCATCAGCCAGCAGGTAAACGTCACCGCCGTCACCGCCGTCGCCGCCATCAGGGCCGCCACGAGGGATGTATTTTTCGCGGCGGAAGCTGACGCACCCGTTACCGCCATCTCCGGCCACAACCAGAATCGTGGCTTCATCAACAAACTTCATTTGTACCGTCTCCGTAAATCATTCGCCGGGCAGCTAGTGTTTAGCTACCAGGTTTTGCTCTGTCCGACGTGGCCACCAGCGATGGCCAACTGCGGAAAACATTGCCCCCGCCACCACCACAATTGCCCCGATATAACCAATAAAATTGAGCACGGGTGCAGCAAAAAAGTCGGGCCAGGCAAGTGCCAGTAAATCTGAAAATAGCAGGGTAAACAGCGGAGTCAGCGTCACAATTGCACTGACCTGGGCCGCCTGCCATCTCGCCATCGCTTCCGCTAAGGCGCCATATCCTACTAAGGTATTCGCGCCGCAAAACAACAGACAGGCAAACTGCCAGCCGCTGAGCTGTGAAAGCACCGCCGGGCTGGCCAGCGGGAGCAATGCGATAGAACATAAAGTGTACAGCAAAAACAGGATCTGCGGTGAGGCGAGTTGGCGCAGCAATACTTTCTGTGCCACACCATAAATCACCCAAACCGAGGCTGCCCCGACACCAAAAATCACACCTACAGTGTAATCCGTGAGGCGGGTAAAAATTTCGATCAGACTGGTATTAAAGAACAATACCAGCCCGAAAATCAGCATAATGGCGCCAATAACCTGCGTGATCCGCATCCTTTCTTTCAGGATAATCACACTCGCAAACATCATACCGACCGGCGAAAGCTGGCCGATAACCTGCGAGGCTGTCGGGCTTAGGAATTGCAGGGAGGAACTAAAAAGGACGAAGTTCCCCAGCAACCCGCACGTGGCGATTAACACTAAAATCAGCCAGCGTGGGCGGCTAAAAATCGCTCTGGGCGGCAATCTGCGTTTAACTGCCAGAATGCACCCCAGCACAATTGCAGCCAGAGAAAACCGATACCAAACCACAGTAAAGGGATCCATTACCACCAGCACCTGCTTCATGGCGATGGGTAAAGAACCCCAGCTCATAGCAGTAATTAGTGCTAACAGAATACCAACAGACGCCTGTGATTTTGTGTCCATATCCCGCCAGAATGGGCTAACCAGAATGTAAAAAGCCCCGCAACGAATTGCGGGGCTTACATCTATTTACTAAGACGCGAAAAACTTATTCAGCTTCGATGCTGATGTACTTACGGTTTTTCGGGCCTTTAACTTCGAACTTGACTTTACCGTCAGCCAAAGCAAACAGAGTGTGGTCCTTGCCGCAACCCACGTTGATACCAGCGTGGAATTTGGTGCCGCGCTGACGAACGATGATGCTGCCTGCCAGTACTGCTTCGCCGCCAAAGCGTTTTACGCCCAGACGTTTAGCTTCTGAATCGCGACCGTTACGTGTGGAGCCGCCAGCCTTTTTGTGTGCCATTGTTCCGCTCTCCTAATCTTAAGCGCTGATGCCGGTGATTTTAACGTCAGTGAACCACTGACGGTGGCCCTGCTGCTTACGATAGTGTTTACGACGACGAAACTTAACGATTTTGACCTTTTCGCCACGACCGTGAGCAACGACTTCAGCTTTGATTACACCGCCAGCAACTAATGGCAGGCCGATGTTAATTTCTTCACCGTTTGCAATCATCAGAACCTGATCGAATTCGATAGCTTCGCCAGTTGCAACGTCCAGCTTCTCGAGACGAATAGTCTGCCCTTCGCTGACACGGTGTTGTTTACCACCACTTTGGAAAACCGCGTACATATAAAACTCCGCTTTCCGCGCACTCAACTTTGTATAGTCCAGAGGGCGCTATAAATATTCACAATAGGGCGCGAATTCTACGCAAAAAATCAGCATAAGACAAGAGCACAATGACGACAAAAGAAGAAAAAAAGCGCAGTTCTTTCGATATCATTTATCTACACTGTTTTTCAAGTACAATCCCCATTACAGTTAGCGCCATGTGCCAATGTGAGCCAGACCTCATTGCGGCGAAGAGAAAAACAGCCGAAAAAACACAATGAACCTAGAACAGATTATCGATCTTACCCAGGATGACATGGCTGCGGTCAACGCATCCATCCTTGAGCAGTTGAATTCAGAGGTTTCTCTCATCAATCAGCTGGGATACTACATCATCAGTGGCGGCGGCAAACGTATCCGTCCGATGATAGCAGTACTGGCAGCCAAAGCACTATCCTACGACGGTGATAAACACATAAAAGTCGCCGCTCTGATTGAGTTCATTCATACCGCGACATTACTGCACGATGACGTGGTTGATGAGTCTGATATGCGCCGTGGAAAAGCAACGGCCAACGCCGCTTTCGGAAACGCCGCCAGCGTGCTGGTCGGTGATTTTATCTACACCCGCGCTTTCCAGATGATGACGGATTTGGAATCACTGCCGGTTCTGGCTCTGATGGCCAAAGCGGTGAATGTGATTGCAGAAGGTGAAGTTCAGCAGCTTATTAACTGCAATGACCCCGACATCACCGAAGAAAGCTACATGCAGGTCATTTACAGCAAAACCGCCCGTCTTTTCGAAGCGGCATCACAATCTTCTGCCATGCTGGCTGGCGGGAACACCGAACAAATAACGGCGTTGCAAGATTATGGTCGCTATTTGGGCACGGCATTCCAGCTGATTGATGATTTGCTCGATTATGACGCCGATGGCGAAACGCTGGGCAAAAATACCGGTGACGATCTCGATGAAGGCAAACCGACTTTGCCTCTGCTGCATGCCATGCAACACGGCGACGCTGAGCAGTCAGCAATGATCCGTAAAGCTATCGAAGAAGGCAACGGGCGCCATTTGCTGGAGCCAGTTTTGGCCGCCATGCATCAGTGGGGTTCTCTGGCTTATACTCGTCAGCGTGCTGAAGAAGAAGCTGACAAAGCGATTCAGGCTCTTCAGGTACTGCCTGAATCTGAATATCGCTCCGCGCTGGAAGGTTTGGCGCATCTGGCCGTTAAACGCGATTTCTGATGTTTCCTGACGTGCCTGTCTGCACAGGCGCGTCAGTTCTGGCAAATCTATGAATCGTCAGACTTACGCAGCCTGTTTAGTATTTCCGATACCCCTTCCCTCACGATAAAAGAGATCATCGTTTCGCGCTCAGGCTCCTTCAGTTGCTTATAACTTTCGATCCATATCGCCAGCGGATCCTGATGTGACGTGTAAACATATTCAGCAGAATGTTCATTCATTGCCAGACTGGCGACGGTATTACCCGGCAGGCTGTCAATGTGATATTCCACTGCACGTCCCTGAACGCCACGTCTGCGCCGTTTGATCCAACATAATCTGCGCGCCATGCCGTGCACGCCCTGTGTTGAGGTAGGAAGGCCATCTTTTCCGGTCAGTTCCTTTGCTGCAAACCACTCTTTTTTCATAACGATCCTTGTCTTTCTCATATAATCCAATAAGAAAGGTTGCTGTTATAAATCCATGAGAATTCTGCGGATGCTTTCCTTGTTCGCTGCAAGCCCATTTTAGAGAAGATATTAAAACAGACTATTTAGGAAAACGCCTATTTAACGGAAAGAAGATATTCAATTTTTCGGAATGAGTCTACTGTTGCCGCACAATGTTTCCATGAAATATGTTTATCAACAACAGAATATCTCCCTTAAAAGTCTTTTTTAGAAAGTTATGTAATCAGATTGACAGCCAGCACGCCAAATAAAACAAAAAAACCATTACAAACAAATAGTAATGGAATTTTCACCTTATATAATGCGCATATCCCCTTCATCATTCATTAACTTAGATCGTTATTTCATTCTTTTAAATCATTCAGATCTATAATTGCGTTCAAATTATCAACACTTCAATAACGCGTTCGTATTAAATGAACTCGAAATATAGGATAAAAAAAGACTATCAGGCCAAAAAGCAAACTGAATTTACTTGTTTGTTTTAATTCTAATAAGAATGTATTTTCTTAATCCGAGCAGAAAATATTTTTTAGGAAACATTGATAGGATTGAACTGGGCGCAACCAAGCAATCATTGAATATATGTTTTCAAAGAAAGTCTTATAAAAGCGATTTAAAAATAAGGAAAATACCATGATGACAAGAAATGATGACTGGCATCAGGCTGATATTATCGCAGCCCTGAGAAAGAAAGGGACGACACTCGCCGCGGTGTCACGATCCGCCGGACTGAGCTCTTCAACGCTTTCTAATGCACTTTCCAGGCCCTGGCCCAAAGGAGAATTGCTAATTGCCGGGGCGCTGGGCGTTCACCCGTCAATTATCTGGCCAAGCCGTTACTTTGATGCCACCACGTTTCAGGTCATCGAGCGCAGGTGCCGCATTCCCAATGAGAATAAATGATGCCAATAAAGAAAGCCGCCGGAGATACCCGGCGGCTTCACTTAAGGCTTATCAGTGATTGATAAACTGTTCGCCCAGTTCGATATCTTTACGCAGGATATCCAGCATCGAATCCAGTGACTGCTGTTCAAAAGCGCTGAGCTTGCCAATATCAATGAGCTCAGTGATGCCCTTTTTACCCAACAGAACAGGCTGTGCGAAGAAACGGGCATAGTCGCCCTTCCCTTCTACATAGGCGCATTCAATAACGTTGCTTTCACCTTGCAGAGCACGAACCAGTGAAAGCCCGAAGCGTGCGGCCGCCTGCCCCATAGACAGAGTAGCAGAACCGCCGCCTGCTTTGGCTTCGACCACTTCAGTTCCCGCATTCTGGATACGCTTGGTCAGCGCAGCGATTTCACTGTCGCTAAATACCACGCCAGGCACCTGAGACAATAAAGGAAGAATTGTCACCCCTGAGTGCCCGCCAATCACGGGCACATCAATTTCTTCAGGCTGCTTGTCTTTTAGTTCAGCCACGAACGTGTTCGAGCGGATTGCATCGAGCGTGGTGACGCCAAACAGTTTGTTCTTGTCGTACACGCCTGCATTTTTCAAAACTTCGGCAGCTATAGCGACGGTAGTATTGACCGGGTTGGTGATAATGCCGATTAACGCTTGCGGACAGGTTTTCGCAACCTGCTGAATCAGATTACGTACAATACCGGCGTTAACATTAAAGAGGTCGGAACGATCCATACCCGGTTTGCGCGCCACACCGGCAGAGATCAAAACGATATCCGCGCCTTCCAGAGCTGGCGTTGCGTCTTCGCCACAGAAGCCTTTGATTTTGACTGCGGTAGGGATATGGCTCAGATCGACGGCGACACCCGGAGTAACAGGTGCGATATCGTATAATGACAGTTCGGAACCGGAAGGTAGCTGGGTCTTGAGCAGAAGCGCGAGGGCCTGACCGATACCGCCCGCAGCACCTAGAACTGCAACTTTCATCCTATACTCCTTTTTTATCACTAACTTATAAGTGTCGTGGAATTATTTTGGGTGTGACCTTAATCACTTATACAGCTAAAAACAATCGCTCAACTGCTGGAAAACTGAGCTTGGTCGTTAAGAAAGTAAAAAAACATCGCTTAGCGCCATTTTTCCGGTCTTTTATGACTTTTTATCGGAAAGCTACACCTTAAAAGTAGCACCACAAAACCTGCCAGGTTAAAAAATGGTTAAATTCAATTCAATGTGAGAGCTGAATCGAGATCATAGGATTAACAGCAATCCGGCTAATCATTTCACCATAATGCACTATTTCGGCATATTCATGACGCCCAGATATTTACTCCGGTGCTGTCATTCCCGTCTGAGTGCACAATTCTGATGTTACCTGTCGCCCCGTGTTGCATAAAAATGCAAATATCTGCATAATCAACGAAACGATGATACAGAGACCAGGGTGCAAAATGCGTAATCCTGCTAAACAGGAAGATTTGATCAAAGCCTTCAAGGCACTGTTGAAGGAAGAGAAATTCAGTTCTCAGGGCGAAATTGTCGTCGCACTTCAGGAAGACGGTTTCGAAAATATCAACCAGTCAAAAGTCTCACGGATGCTGACTAAATTCGGCGCGGTGCGGACCCGCAACGCAAAGATGGAGATGGTTTATTGCCTGCCTGCCGAAATCGGCGTGCCGACAACGACCAGCCCACTGAAGAATTTGGTCTTAGATATTGACCATAACGACGCCGTCGTCGTTATCCGCACCAGTCCGGGTGCGGCACAGCTGATCGCGCGCCTGCTCGATTCTCTGGGCAAATCCGAAGGGATACTGGGCACCATTGCCGGCGATGACACAATTTTTACCACGCCCGCACGGGGTTTCAGCGTCAGACAGCTTCACGACGCAATCCTCAGTTTGTTTGAACAGGAACTCTGATACCGCGATATGTTGCGCTGTTTCCTGCTTCAGTTCTGTGCCTGAGGTCAGAAGAAAGCAATTTCTGGCCTCAGCCTGACTTTCTTTATCCGTCTATCACTTGCCCTTCTTTAACGTTGCACCGTTGTTTTAAACACACGCCTCAGGTCGTTATCCCTGTTAATTCTGTTCACACGAAGCACTTTCCCGTCACATAAACATTTCCATGGTGTGATTGACTGCAAAATTAAGCACAAATAGTCAAATTCACTCAATCCGTTGATTTTACGAAAAATTAACTCAAAAAGATCGATTTTCACGCAATTTTTATTCCTTTTTGTTATTAAAAATTCAAATAGCCCCCACATAACCACCAAAATAACTATTAGCAAACTATTAATATTCCAAGTGACTAGATGTATACTCATTTCCGTGGTGTGAAGCACCAGTTGTTGGAAACATAATAAAATAGACGAGGTCAAAATCATGAACGTTAAAACTACAATTGCAACATTAAGCATTCTCTCTGCTCTGTCATTCGGCGCTTTTGCAGCACAACCTGTTTCTCAGGATCAGGCCGCAAATCTTCAGTCACGCGGGATGATCAGCGTAAGCGGTGTTGCCGGTGCACCTTCTGATATCCGTCAGGCATTGTCTGATAAAGCGGATGCCAAAGGCGCTAAAGCATTTCGTGTTATCGAAGTGCGTGAAGAAGGTAACTACCACGCTACCGCAGAAATTTACCAATAAGCCTGGGTAAACGAAGCGAAGGGGCCTGAATGATTCAGGCCCGCGCGAAGCGCATCAAGACGGATTTGTCTCTGCCATCATCAATGTTCCCCCACGCTTTTCGCGTTGCCGGACTCAGATATTCCAGAACTGATGAATCCAAATCTCAACCGGCGTTGCTCTCACTTTTAGCATCAACGTCTATGAAATTAGGAAATTATCATGAAAATCATGACCACTATTGTCGCTCTTAGCCTGCTGTCTGCTGTTTCTTTCGGTGCGTCTGCCGCACAACTGGTTTCTAGTCAGCAGGCAGAAAATCTTCAGCCTATGGGCACTATCAGCGTCAGCGGCGTCAATGGCGTCCCGACAGACATTCGCCAGGAGTTGTCCGATAAAGCCGACAGCAAAGGCGCAAAATCTTATCGTGTGATCGAAGCACATAACGATGGTGCTTATCACGCAACCGCAGAAATCTATCAATAAGATTTCTGAGTCAGTCCCTGATACAAAGCCACTGCTTGAGTTCTTGAATTAGCGTTACCGGGTTTCAACAGCCACATACCAGCGAAAATTAATGCGCTGTTGAGGCTGGGAAGAGAGAAGACACTGCCACTGCCGCTCTCTTGCTAACGTAACCCTCGTCGTCCTGTCCGACGACACCCTTTGGCCCTCAAATTTTTTGAGGGCCTTTTTTTGTCTGCAAATCGCCGCATGGCCAAATCCCAGGCAAAAAAAAGCACAGCCATCGCTGTGCTTTCCGTTTATCCGCTGCGGTATGACTGCTACTGAGCGGCTTCCGCTTTAGCAGCCAGCGCCGTCAGTAACTTCCCGTGAATGCCACCAAAACCGCCATTACTCATCACCAGAATATGATCGCCTGGCTGCGAAGCCTTGATCACCATATCGACCAGCGAATCGACGTCCGCACTCCAGTGCGCGGGCTGGATGCAGCGCTCTGCCACTTCAGCAACCTGCCACGGAATATGCTGCGGCTGAAGCAGGAACACTTCATCGGCGCGACCGAGAGAAGGCGCCAGCTCATTTTTACTCATGCCCATTTTCATGGTATTTGAGCGCGGTTCGAGAACAGCCAGAATGCGTGCCGTCCCGCCCACTTTGCTGCGCAATGCAGAAAGCGTTGCCAGAATGGCCGTCGGGTGATGCGCAAAATCGTCATACACGCTGACGCCATTTTCCACGCCACGCAGTTCAAGACGACGGCGGGCATTGATAAAATCACCCAGCGCCTTGCAGGCATCTTCAGGTTTCACGCCAACATGACGCGCAGCGGCAATCGCCATCAGCGCATTATGCATATTGTGTTCGCCCACCAGATTCCAGTTCACCTGACCGGCCACTTCGCCATGAAGATAAACCTCGAAAGAGCTGGCATCTGGTGTCAGTTTTTTCGCATCCCAGGCGCAATTTTCTGCTTCACCGGCAAATTCCTGTTCGCTCCAGCAGCCCATCGCCATCACTTGTTTCAGCGGCGTGTCATGCTCAGGAAGGATAATTTTACCTTTACCCGGCACCAGGCGAACAAGGTGGTGGAACTGTTTCTGGATTGCTTTCAGATCATCGAAAATATCCGCGTGATCGAATTCGAGATTGTTCAGGATCAGCGTCCGCGGGCTGTAGTGAACGAATTTGGAGCGCTTATCAAAGAACGCGCAGTCATATTCGTCCGCTTCCAGAACCATAAACGGGCTGTTTCCAAGACGTGCAGAAACCTCGAAGTTCCCCGGCACGCCGCCGATAACGTAGCCCGGCTCGTAACCGCAGGCTTCAAGGATCCACGTGACCATTCCGGCAGTCGTCGTTTTACCGTGCGTACCCGCGACAGCAATAACCCAGCGCTCCGGCAGAACATGATCGTGCAGCCACTGCGGGCCGGAGACATACGGGATCCCCAGCTCGAGCACGGCTTCGACACACGGGTTTCCGCGCGTCATCGCGTTACCGATAATCACCAGATCCGGCTGAGGATCTAACTGAGCCGGATCGTAACCCTGGATCAGCGCGATCCCTTGTTTTTCCAACAGCGTACTCATCGGTGGATAAACGTTGTCGTCCGAACCGGTTACCTGATGCCCTTGTGCACGTGCCAGCATCGCCAGCCCGCCCATAAACGTGCCGCAAATCCCAAGAATATGAATGCGCATAAATTTTTCCATTAATGCCTTTAAGTCAGCCGCTATTCTACCGCTCAGAATCGCCCAGAAGAAATGGATTTGCCTATGATTCGTCCATATATTTGGGCTAAACTGCCCATGCTCTTGTGAAGGTTTTATTAACGAACCGTTATCCATCCTAGATTCAGGGAACGTGTTATGAAAACGTTAGGCGAATTTATTGTTGAAAAACAGCAAGACTTTCCTCATGCAACCGGTGAGCTCACCGCCTTGCTGTCAGCAATAAAACTCGGCGCTAAAATCATTCACCGCGATATCAACAAAGCGGGTTTGGTTGACATTCTCGGCACCAGCGGTGCAGAAAATGTGCAGGGTGAAGTACAGATGAAGCTCGATCTGTACGCAAATGAAAAATTAAAAGCGGCGATGAAAGCACGTGGAGAAATTGCCGGTATCGCGTCTGAAGAAGAAGATGAAATTGTCATTTTCGATGGCGAACGCGCTGAAAATGCGAAATACGTGATTTTGATGGATCCGCTGGACGGCTCTTCAAACATCGATGTGAACGTTTCAGTCGGGACCATCTTCTCGATTTACCGCCGGACTTCTCCGCTCGGCCAGCCCGTAACGGAAGCAGACTTCCTGCAACCGGGGAACCGTCAGGTTGCCGCAGGTTACGTAGTCTACGGCTCTTCCACCATGCTGGTTTACACCACCGGCGCAGGCGTTCATGCCTTTACTTATGATCCTTCACTCGGTGTATTTTGCCTCTCTCACGAAAAAGTCCGTTTCCCTGCCAAGGGCAACATGTACTCCATTAATGAAGGCAACTACATCAAATTCCCTCTCGGCGTTAAAAAATACATTAAGTATTGCCAGGAGCAGGATGAAGCGACGCAACGCCCTTACACCTCACGTTATATCGGTTCACTGGTTGCAGATTTTCACCGTAACCTGCTGAAAGGCGGCATCTATATTTATCCGAGCACTGCCAGCCATCCGAACGGAAAACTGCGTTTGTTGTACGAATGCAACCCGATGGCATTCCTGGCCGAACAGGCTGGTGGTAAAGCCAGTGACGGTAAAAACCGCATTCTGGACATCATTCCGCAAAAACTGCACGAACGCGCGCCCTTCTTCGTCGGTAACAGCTCAATGGTTGAAGATGCAGAACGCTTTATCGCCCAATTCCCCGATGAATAAACCGGTACCCGACTCAAAAATCATCAAAGAATGAACGTGATACCTCTGTAACTTAGCGTTTCCCAAACGCAAAAAAGGTGGCTTTTAAAAGCCACCTTTTTATTACCTTCCACTTCAGATTCAACGTATTAGTAATGCTCAGCGCGGTTCAGCTTAAACACTGCCATGCTTTCCGCCAGCAGCTGTGCCTGCTCTTCCAGAGAACGCGTGGCCGCCGTGGCCTGCTCGACCAATGCCGCATTCTGCTGCGCAACCTGATCCATCTGCGTAATCGCCACATTCACCTGTTCGATGCCGTGCGTTTGCTCAGTAGTTGCGATGGAAATTTCGCGCATCAGGCTGGTCACCCGCGTCACTTCGCTGGAAATCTCAACCATCGTATCCGCCGCAGATTTCACCATCGCCGAACCTTCCGACACGCGGCTTTCTGAATCACCGATCAGCTCTTTGATTTCGCGGGCGGATTGCGCACTGCGCTGCGCCAGACTGCGAACTTCACCGGCCACCACCGCGAAACCGCGCCCCTGCTCACCGGCGCGGGCAGCTTCCACTGCGGCATTCAGTGCCAGAATGTTGGTCTGGAACGCAATGCCGTCAATCACGCTGATAATGTCACCGATACGTTTCGAACTGTCGGTAATACCCTGCATTTTATCCATCACTTGATGCACAACTTCGCTGCCTTTATCGGCAATCACGGATACGCTTTGCGCCAGCTGATTAGCCTGCTCGGAATTTGCCGCGTTCATGCGCACCGTTGATGTCAGCTGTTCCATACTGGCGGCGGTTTCTTCAAGAGAGGCGGCGGATTCTTCCGTGCGTTGCGCCAGATGAACGTTACCGGCGGCCAGTTCGCGGGAGCCGACATCAATCTGATTCCCGGCATCGCGGACGCGCCCGACCGAGAGCACCAGCGAATCCTGCATTTGTTTCATGGCCTTCAGCAGACGTCCCATTTCATTATTACGTGAATCATCGATTTCATGCGTCAGATCGCCTTTGGCAATAAATTCGAGCTGTGCGATAGAGAAATTCAGCGGATGCATAATAATTTTTTGCAGGGCGAACCAGGCGATCAGCGCAATCGCCAGAGCGATAAGGAAACCGACAACAATCACGGTCACCTGAATGCGGGCATTTGTGCGTGCCTGTGCAATTCTTTGGGCCGTGTTATCCGTGGCATACGCCCGGAAATCGGCCAGCGCTTTGTCGTAAGCATTACTGTAAGGCGTGATTTTATTTTCCAGTACGTCGTAATAACCGTCGGCGCTTTGCGCCTGGAGCGCAGCCAGAAGTGGCACCAGGCCGTTAGCCTTATACGCCTCGTAGCTTTTACTGACCGCCGCCGATAATTCGCGGCCTCGCACGGTGTCATCCTGAATACCGTTGAATTTCGTCAGGTCTGCATCGGCCTGTTTGATGTATCCGGCAATCCGGTCGGTGGTGGATTTGGCGTCGTCCATCATACCGATTTCAAGCTGACGAACCGCAACACCGCTGGCAACACGCGTGCGCAGCGAAAAACTGTAGCTGTCTGCCAGCGATCCCAGTTCATCTCCCTGAAGCTGGTTAATTTTCTGTAGTGAAGTGGCACTTTGCCGGATGGCATTGGCGCCAAGGACACTCACCAGCAACAAAATCAACGTCATCACGACCAGTAAGCCAATCAGACCGGCTTTTACGCTCAACTTATTCAACATACGGTGTTATCCAGCTATTCAGGTGAAAAGGAGAAACTGCGAATGAGGTAGGGATCAGGTTTGCCTGATTTTTTGTATGAATATTGTTATCGGCAATCCATCGAATCTCTTGATAAGAAAAGCAAAAACAGGCAGTTACACGGCAAAGAGGCGCATGCGTAAATTTTACTGCCGATTCTGGAGATTTTGCCGATCTTCAGCAGCAGGTCATGCCGGCAATTAGGCAAAGGCGATACGACGAAAAGGGCGGGAAATCACGGGAGAGTTGGCTATAATGTGCGGCACTCTATTCCTGGTTCAATGAAGGAAACCAACAATGAGCTTACTGAACGTGCCGGCAGGCAAAGAACTGCCAGAAGATATCTACGTTGTTATCGAAATCCCGGCAAACGCGGATCCTATCAAATACGAAGTTGATAAAGACACTGGTGCACTGTTCGTAGACCGTTTCATGTCTACTGCAATGTTCTACCCTGCGAACTACGGTTACATCAACCACACCCTGTCTCTGGACGGCGACCCGGTTGACGTACTGGTTCCAACACCATACCCGCTGCAACCAGGTTCTGTGATCCGCTGCCGTCCGGTTGGCGTTCTGAAAATGACTGACGAATCTGGTGAAGATGCGAAAGTTGTTGCGGTTCCGCACACCAAACTGAGCAAAGAATACGATCACATCAAAGATGTGAACGACCTGCCAGAGCTTCTGCGCGGCCAGATCACTCACTTCTTCGAGCAATACAAAGCGCTGGAAAAAGGCAAATGGGTGAAAGTTGAAGGTTGGGCTGACGCCGCTGCTGCAAAAGCTGAAATCGTGAGCTCCTTCGAGCGCGCTAAAAACAAGTAATTGTTTTCTGCGACACGAAAAAAAACACCGTCCACTGGACGGTGTTTTTTTATGTATAACGCGTTGGCTAGCAACGACTATTTCTGACGACCTTTCTCAGATTACTCGCTGACCGGTTCGTTACGCTTCACCCAGTCGCCACCCTCAATTCTCGGCACACCATCCAGTGAGCGAATGTAGAGGTAAATCCAGGCACTGCCGTAAGGCGTCGAGATCAGCTCGCGACGATAATCTTTCGTATTACTTTTCAGCTCATCCAACTCAGCCATGATTGACGAGTTAATGCGGTAAACTTCGCAATAGACCTTCCCGTCCCCTGGAATGACTGCCGGGTAATGCCCCAGATTATAAAGCGCATACCCTTCCAGCTCATGGTCACCCAACCATTGAGCATTCGTCATCCAATGACTGTTGCCTTGCTTGCGTCGCAGACTACCGTAAACAATTATTCGCATGTTTATATTCGTATAGTAAAAGTCACATGAATTAAAACTCAAACTGATAGAGCAAATCCAATGCCTGATCGATGCCCGATACAGCCTGCAGGTAAAGCTTCGGCATCAACCGATAGCGCAATGTCAGGGTTGCCAGCGAGTCAAATATCCCGACACCATATTTCACCTGTAAACCCGGTAAAACATAGCCACTGACCACGACCTGAGAACTGTCTCCCACGCCCTGAGTATCCAGCGCCAGATTGCTGACGCCAAATGCCTCGCCGATTTTACCCACAAGTTTACCACTTTGCGCAACCCCTAACCCGATAAGAGCTGAGGTCATTGCGCCGCTGTCACCGCCAGAATTGTCTAATCCTTGCCCGCGAAGCAGGTAGGACAAGGCTTCCTGCTGCGACATCGCCGGATCTGAGAATATTTCAAGTTTAGGTGCATCAGCCTCGCCGGTAACGCGTAAACCGGCCACAACGTCATTTTCTGTCGCTTCAGGGTTACGGATGGCTTCCAGATTCAGCAGTGGCTGGTCCGCCGGTCCGGAGAATAACAGCTGACCTTTGCGCACAATTAAGTCCTGACCGTACGCATGGAAACGCCCGGACGGAATATTAATTTGCCCGTTCAGACCTAACCCGCGACTGTCCTGCGCCACTTTCAGCGCGCCTTCCAGACGCGCTTTCAGGCCAAACGCGTCCAGACGCACATCCGGGCCGATATTGACCATCAGATTGCTGTTGATAGGAATCGAAGCCGAAACCGGCGCGATCGGCTGGCGCTGATCGTTAAGCATCACTTCATCCGACGAAACGCCCACGGCGCTTTCCGGCAGTTCCTGCACGGTAATGCGCGCCCACGGAATATCGACGGTGCCGTTGAGGGAGAACAATTGCGGCGTGGCGTCAAACACCAGGTCCGGCGAAACATCCAGCCGCACCATCGGCGGAACCGAAACGCGGACTTTATTCCCGCGCGCGGCAATACGGGCGCGCCAGGCGTTGATTTCGCTCCAGTCGGCGTTACCGTTCAGCTCCAGCTGACCCTGAGCGGTTTTGATGACGCCTTCCATAATCGACGACATGCCGTTGAAGTTGATGTTGATATTGGCATCCGTGATATCGAACGGCATAAATTGCCCGTCGAAATCGACGCCAGTCAGCGCCAGTTTGCCGAAGACCTGCGGTTTTTGCGCATCACCGCCCAACCGCAGATTCGCATTCAGGATGCCGGAGGCTTTCTCGCCATCCATCAGTGCGGGTTGCAGCAATGCCATAGAAATACGGGCAATATTCACGTTCCCGCTGAGATTACGTTTCCCTTGCGGATCGGCGATCTGGATATTGCCGTCGAGCTGGCCGTTGTTGGCAATTTTGATCAGCCAGTCGAGATTTGCCCGCCCATTGTTCAGCCCGGCATTCAGGTTCAGCGTATCGAACGCGACCGGCAGCGGATTCCCCTGCACCAGTTGCTGCACTTTGACGCCTTTGCCCACCAGCGAAACGCTGGCCTGCGGCAGACCGCCTTCGGCTTTCCAGCTCACGTCGGCTTTGCCGCTGAATGTCCCGTTCAGTTGCGTATCGTCAGTGAGGAAAGGTTTGATCATCGCCAGATCAAAGCGGTTCAGCACCACGCTGGCCTGCCCGCTGGCACCGGCATCAATGGTTTTCGGTACACACAGATCTGCATTAGGATTCTGCCAGCAGTGTGGCCCGACGGTGATCCGCTGCTCTTTATTGAAATAATCCAGCGCGATAGAACGGTTCAGACGCCATTGCCCGACCGGCGTATCAAACGACGTATTGTTGATATTGCCTTTCCATTCTTCGGTTGCCCGGTCAAAACTGCCGGTCAGCGCCAGGCGCCCCGAGACCGGTTTGCCCTCCACTTTCAGCGTCAGCTGATGCTGCTTTTCATTGCCTTTGGCTTCCAGATTGATATCCGAAATATCCAGCGCATCCTGTTTAAGCTGCTGGACGCGCACGGCAAGATTGCCCTGAATCTGATCGGTAGAACTGACGTCGCCCTTCACATCCACGCGACGCACCGTCAGCGCCTGCCATTTCAGGCCGGTGGCAGTCAGATCGGCCAGCAACTTCGGCGCTTTCAGATCACCGCGCAGTTGCAGCATCCCTTTCACCACGCCGCCCAGCCCCGGCAATGCGCCATCAAGATGCGGCGCATCTACTTTGGCATCCAGATTCCAGGTGTCGCTGAGCTTGCCTTTCACGTCCAGATTATTGCGACCCAGCTCAAGGTGCAGCTGTGGAATATCCCACTGGCCGTAGCTGTTTCCGCGTACGTTGCCCTGCGCTTTGACTGCGTTTTGTTTGACGTTGCCGGTCAGATCCAGCACCGGAACCTGCATCTGCCACGTGCCGCCATACAGGCTGCCGCGCGTGGTAATTTTACCCTGCAACTTCGCAGGCCAGTCCGGCCACTGTCTGGCGGTGTTAATCCCCGTCAGTTTCAGTTCGCTGTTCCAGCTTATTGCTTTGCTCCAGTCGACCACGCCGGTCAGGTCTGTATTCCCTTCCAGAGCCGCCAGGCGCAGCAAGGTCAGTTTGAATTGCTCCACGTTCCCTTTACCGTCAACGGTCAGCGTGGCGGGCGGGATCTGATCGCCTTTAAAATCAGAACGCAGCGAAAGCGCATAATCCGTCGCTTTGCCGCTGAAATTCAGTTTGAAGCCTTTCACCTGATACTGCGGCGTGCCGGTCAGTGGCCACTGCAATGCATCGCTGCTGAGTTTCAGATCCAGCGGCAGTCCGGCTTCCGCCAGCTGAGTCTGCAACGCCAGCTGAGCACGTACCGGGCCGGAAAGGTTCAGCCCAACATCGAGTTTGTCGCGCAGACCACCGGCGATTTTGAGTTTGATCTTCTCGCCTTTGAGCGGATCGAGATTCACGGCGGTGTTGACCGTCATATCCACCGGCCAGTTTTGATTCAGCGTTGCCTGCCCGATGCCGTCCAGCGAACCCTGTGGCGACCGCACCTGCAATTTATCGAGCTTAACGATCTGATTTTGCGTACTGGCTTTCAGTTCGAAACGGGTGATGAGCACATCGGTGTCACCGGTCAGTCGCAGGTTTTCACCGAGAATTTGCTGAATATCGAGATCGACCGGCAGACGGAAATCCGGTAATTCAGGCAGCAGCGGTTTGGCAAACAGCTCCTGTAAGGTTTCACCCAGTGGCTTTTCAGGTACGACAACGGCAGGTTCTGCCGGTTTTCCGGTGGCCTTTTCGACCGCTTTGTCCTGCGCCGCCTGAACAACTTCCGGTAACGGATTGACCGGCGTTTTCGGCAAGGCAATCAGCAACCCGCCGATGTGCGTTGGCATCAGCTGAATCGCCCGCCCTTCCCAGTGCGCGCCGGTGCGGAATGACGCCAGAGAAATCGCCCGGTCATCGAGCGTCACGTTGATATTATCCAGCGTCAGCACGCGCAGCGTAATCGGATACGGCGTGCTGAGATTGGTCAGCGGCTCGCTGTTTTCTGGCTGAGGTTGCTCTGCCGCCGGCGTCATTTCTTTGGTGTTCACCACCACATTGACGTCTTTCACGCGGAGCGCGTTCACGCACAGCGCGCTGTTTTTCAGGCACGAAAAATCGAGCGAAAGATGGAATTCTCCCGCTTTCACGTCAACACCCGGCATTTCGTAATGCACGCCTTGAAGGGTCAGATCGCGCCATCCGCCTTCCGTGCTGGCGATATTCAGCCCCGGCACGAAGCGGTTCGCGCCATTGATCATCAGATGCAGACCGGTTTGCGTACCGACTAAAAACGCCACCAGACTGATGATCAGCAGCAGGAAGATCAGGAAACCCAGGCAGATTTTCTTAAATAAACTCATAATTCCGGACCTAAACCGATGTAGAACTGCAATCCATGCTCATCTTTGTCGCCAACGGGGGCGGCAACGTCTAATTTCACCGGGCCGATCGGTGAAGCCCAGCGCACGCCTACGCCCGCACCGGTTTTGAAATCATTTTGCGTGATGTCGTTCACCGCTTCGCCGGAATCGACAAACACCGCGCCCCACCATTTTCCGGTCACGTTGTACTGATATTCCACCGAACCGGTGCCCAGATACGAGGCGCCCGTCAGTTTGCCGTCATCATCGCGCGGGGAAATGGATTTGTATTTGTAACCACGAATGCTGCGGTCGCCACCGGCGAAGAATCGCAGGGACGGCGGCACGCGCTCGAAGTCGTTGGTTTCAATCCAGCCCAGATTGCCGCGGAATACGAAACGATGTTTTTCGGCCAGCGTGCGGATCCAGACGTTCTGTGCCTGAATCACGGCGAAATCGACGTCCGAGCCCCAGGTAGTGTCCGAGACATCCAGAGAATAACGTTGGGAATCGCCCCAGGTCGGCATCAGTCCGCCGCGCTGACGCGTACGGTTCAGGCTCACACCCGGATAAATCAGCATCGTCGTGTTAGTGACGCTGCCTTGGGTAAAGTGGTCGAGGCTCCAGCGCAGGTTAACAGCGTGCTGCCAGCCGCTGGACAAATCCCAGTAACGGGCCAGATTCACCGTGGTGGAATCGGAGTTGGTGTCGTTCAGGTCTTCACGTTTGAAGCCGCCCTGAACCAGGTAATACTGTTCGAGCGGCGATTTCAGCAGCGGGATTTTATAGCTGAGATCCAGCGACTGTTCAGGGCCGGAAAGCGTCGTGGAGGTTTCAAAGCTCTGACCACGATCGTTAACCCACGGTTTTTTCCAGTTAGCCGTCAGACGAGGACCGATATCCGTGGAAAAGCCGACACCGGTTTCGATCGTATTTTCGGTACGCGGTGACACCAGCGCATTCAGCGGCAGCGTTTTTGTGGCTTTGGCATCAGTAAAATCTGGTGACACAACGACTGAGTTAAACCAGCCGGTAGCGGACAGGCGGCGGTTAAGCTCGGCCAGTTGCGCAGACGTGTAATAATCACCCGGCTTAAATGGCACCAGATTTTGCAGATATTCATCGCGGATTTGCGAGCCCTGATAATGAACGCCGCCAAAGCGATAGCGGTCACCGCTGTCGAACTGGATATCCCAGAACGCTTTGTGCTCATCTTCAATCACGCCCAGCTGGCTTTTGCGCATATTGGCATCGAAGTACCCTTTGCGCACGGCCTCGCCGGTCAGAGAACTTTTAAAACTGTCGTAGGTGCCGTGGTTCAGAATGGTGCCTACCGCAGGAACCTGCTCTTTCTTCAGTTTCTCAAACTCATCATCTTTGGCCGCCTGCCCTTCAATGACGACATTCGTGCCAGCGATTTTTACCGGCGTACCCGGCGTCACTTTGGCAATCAATACCGGGCGGCCCGGCGGAGGGGTTTCGCGGTAATCGAAATCGATTGTTGGCGAATAATAGCCTAATGGCCGCAATCCCTGCTCAATGGCGGCGCTGACACGCGCGCGAAACCGCCCGTTAGCCCCGACTTCATCACTTTGAATTGAAGATAAGCGAACGCGAACGTTCCTTTCCAAATCGCCATCCAGGCCTTCCAGCTGCAAACGCACTTTCGCTGCCATGGAGAGTGAGGGGGCCAGCAGTACACATAACAAACCCAGTTCACGATATCGTGGCACACGCACTCCTGCTAATTTTGCTTTCCTGTTAAAAAATTCGTTACCCGTCGGGGTAGTTCTGCTCGTTTCTGGCAGATTCATCTTTCCAAAGTCAGATGACAGCATTTTAGTGCTAATCCCCTGAAAATGTTCAACGACGAAGCAACGTTCCCCGTATTGTGTGCAAAGACGCAATCAGATACAACTAAGAGTGGCCTGTTGGTCACTGATATTCACTAAGACCTTTTGTTACAAACCTTGTTCATTAAAGCAACAACTGGAGTTTTCCGTGGTGCAACTTTCCGATAAAGCGCAGCCCGTCAGTCATGAGGATGCGTTACCTGGCCGTACAACCCCGATGCCGGTTGCAACGATTCACGCAGTAAACGGTCATTCAATGACGCATGTGCCTGATAATATGGAAGTCGCCATCTTTGCGATGGGCTGTTTCTGGGGCGTTGAGCGTTTATTCTGGCAACAGGATGGGGTTTACAGCACAGCCTCCGGTTACAGCGGCGGTTTCACACCGAACCCGACTTACCGCGAAGTGTGTACCGGCCAGACCGGCCACGCCGAAGTTGTCCGCGTGGTGTTTGATCCGGCGGTTATCAGCTACGCGAAGCTGCTGCAAATTTTCTGGGAGAATCACGATCCGGCTCAGGGAATGCGTCAGGGCGGCGATATCGGGACACAATATCGCTCTGCTTTGTATGTGCTGAGCGCAGACCAGCAGGATCAGGCGCTGGCCAGTCTGGCGAGCTTCCAGCAGGCGATGGATGACGCGAACGATAAGCGCACCATCACCACGGAAATTGCCGAAGCCCTGCCGTTTTATTATGCAGAAGACGATCATCAGCAATATCTGTATAAAAACCCGGAAGGCTATTGCGGATTAGGCGGCATCGGCGTCTGTTTACCGCCGCAATAATGCGGGATTTTTAAGCGCTGGCGGCAGTCTCAGTGCTGCTGCTATACTATGCGGGTCACAAATGTGGCCCTTTAAAACTATTTCTGGCAATTATCTTTGTTTTTCATCCTTACGCTTTTTTCTTATGAACTGCTTTTTACGGCTTCATTTAAAAAGATGTTCTTTTAAGCAACAAAAATAATGAGAGCCTTTCCCTGCCGGTTTACCCCGGTGTTAAACGGATAGATTATGTTAAACAGTATTTTACTGATTCTTTTACTCATCGCGATCAGTGCATTTTTCTCGCTGTCAGAGATATCGCTGGCGGCTTCCCGCAAAATTAAACTTAAACAGTTGGCAGACGAAGGAGACGTCAATGCCGCACGCGTAATGAAATTACAGGAAACCCCTGGCCTGTTCTTTACGGTGGTTCAGATCGGCCTGAATGCCGTCGCCATTCTCGGTGGTATCGTCGGCGATGCCGCGTTCTCCCCCGCTTTCCAGACTTTCTTTGTTCGCTTTATGTCGCCTGAACTGGCGGATCAAATCAGTTTCATCTGCTCATTCGCACTGGTCACCAGCCTGTTTATTCTGTTTGCTGACCTTACGCCGAAGCGCATCGGTATGATTTCACCTGAGTCGGTTGCCGTCCGTATAGTCAACCCGATGCGTTTCTGTCTGATGATTTGCCGCCCGATGGTCTGGTTCTTTAACGGCATGGCGAACATGATTTTCCGTCTGTTCAAACTGCCGATGGTGCGTAATGACGACATTACGACTGACGACATTTATGCCGTGTTTGAAGCTGGTGCGCTGGCTGGTGTGCTGCGTAAACAGGAACATGAGCTGATTGAAAACGTATTTGAACTCGAATCGCGTACCGTTCCGTCGTCCATGACCTCGCGTGAAAGCGTGATCTATTTTGACCTGCGCGAAAGCGAAGAAAGTATTAAAGAGAAAATCGCCACGCATCCGCATTCCAAATTCCTGGTCTGCGATGGTCATATCGATCAGGTCGTCGGCTACGTCGATTCCAAAGATTTACTGAACCGCGTGCTGGGCAATCAGAGCCTGATGCTGAGCAGCGGCGTGCAAATCCGTAATGCGCTGATTGTGCCGGATACCCTGACGCTTTCCGAAGCGCTGGAAAGCTTCAAAGCGGCAGGCGAAGATTTCGCGGTGATCCTCAACGAATACGCGCTGGTGGTGGGCATTATCACCCTCAATGACGTGATGACGACGCTGATGGGCGACCTTGTGGGCCAGGGCATGGAAGAACAGATTGTGGCCCGTGATGAGCATTCATGGCTGATTGAAGGCGGTACACCAATTGAAGATGTCATGCGCGTGCTGCATATCGAAGAATTCCCGCAGTCCGGCAATTATGAAACCATCGGCGGCTTCATGATGTTCATGTTGCGTAAAATTCCAAAGCGTACGGATTTCGTGAAATTTGCCGGTTATAAATTTGAAGTCGTGGATATCGATAGCTACAAAATTGATCAGCTGCTGGTGACCCGGATTATCGATCAGCCTGCTGCTCCGCTGCTGCCAAAAACGCCGCAGGAAATTAAAGACGAGAAGAAAGCACAGGCGTAGCGCCATTCGTTCTTTGTTCTCCGGAAAGACAAACGGCCCCAAAAGGGGCCGTTATTGTTTGCGCAAGCTGCTCGCAAAAGGCGGCAGCGACAACCCGCAGGGCTGTCAGCCCATTTCCGCCTGCAGGTGCGTCACCTGGCGGTTAACTTCAGACATCACGCTGAAATGGCGCTTATCCCGGACCTTTGGCAACAGAATTTTGCCTTGGTCAAACTCGAACGCGCCGACGTCTTTAATATACAAACGCCCACGAAACAGTGTCTTGACGTACTTTGCGACTTTCATCGGATTGTAACGCTGGAAGATTCTCATTTTTCTACTTTTCTCCGTTAAATCACTGCATGCACCAGCCACGTCGCAAGGCGACAGATACTGGGGCAGAAAAAGGTCGATTGCAGTGAAGAGACCTATAACATAGCAGGGCAGTCAGGTATTGCCAGTGTATTTAACTGCTTTTACATTGCTTTTCAGTATTGTCTTAAGTCTTGACGCTAAATGGCAGTATAACCCTGCTTTATGTGGCAATTTTGTAACCAGCAACACAAATTTAACAACCCAACAGGACAGACCACTTGGGCGATCCTATGATGGAGTGGACTGTTCTTTTGCGCCCCGGAGAATCTATGCTTTTAAGAAGTCTTTTAGTGATCACTTTTATGACATTTTCGCTTTTTGCATCCGCCCACAATTTCACTGTCGGGCAGCGCGTGGCTCCCGTCGGTGTAGACGATAAAGGCGAGCTTAATGATGTCAATGACCAGTTTAGCTACAGCAAATGGAACAGCGCGAAATTGCCGGGCAAAGTCCGCATCGTGCAGCACATGGCGGGCAGAAGCAGCGCCAAAGCGCTCAATGAACCGCTGATCAGCGCCATCCGCGCCGCAAATTTGCCGCACGATCGTTACCAGACCACCACTATCGTTAACACTGATGACGCAATCATCGGCACAGGCCTGTTCGTGCGTAAAAGCATTGAAAGCGGCAAGCGTGAATTCCCGTGGTCACAGGTGATTGTCGACAGCAACGGAGCGGTGAAAAAAGCATGGGAGCTGCAACCGGAAAGTTCGGCGGTCGTCGTGCTGGATAAAAATGGCGTGATCAAATTTGCCAAAGACGGGCAACTGACGCCGCAGGAAGTGCAGCAGGTGATTACGCTGGTGGATCAGCTGGTGAAAGCGTAATAAAGAAAACCCCGGCGTGAAACCGGGGTTTTAATATCAGAAGAGAGAAACCCGGAAGCCCGGATTCAGGAAAGACTCACGCGGTGTATACGTCAGCGTCTGCCCTTTCCAGTCATGCACCTGCGCACCGGCGGCCAGCGCCACGGCGTGCCCGGCGCCAGTATCCCAAATATTGGTCGGCCCGAAGCGCGGATAAAGCTGCGCAGAACCTTCAGCCACCAGACAGAATTTCAGCGATGAGCCAATAGCCACGGTTTGATGTTCGCCCAGCTGCGCCAGATAATCCTGCAATTCCGGGTCATTACTGAAATGTGAGCGGCTCACAACCACCAGCGGCGGATGCGCTTCGAGCACCTGAATCTGCCGGCGTTCGCCCTGATCTTCCTTCCACGCCTTGCCTTCGGCTGCGCTGTACATCACCTGGGTTACCGGCACATACACCACGCCCAGCACCGGAACACCGTCTTCGATCAGCGCGATATTCACAGTGAATTCACCGTTACGCTTCAGAAATTCTTTGGTGCCGTCCAGCGGATCGACCAGCCAGTAACGCGTCCATGTCTGACGCTCGCTCCAGCTTTGCGGATCCTCTTCCGACAACATCGGCGTTTGCGGATCCAGCTTTTGCAAACCGGCCTTAATCACGTTATGCGCCGCAATGTCAGCCGCCGTGACCGGTGAATCATCTTTTTTATGACGCGCATCGAGCGGCTGCTCGCCATCATAGACTGCCATAATGGCATCGCCCGCCTCGCGCGCTAACTGACAAATTTGCTCTAACATCTTTTACCTCAATGCTTTGATTCTCATTTCTCAAGCCTAGTTTTTTTTACCGTGAATAGCCATCCCGTAATGTTACCGGGCCAGCGTATTGACGGTTTAAAGACGCCATAAAGTTGTTACAACTCACATTTATTTATGACAACTAATTACATTCTCAGCAAATTTTGAGATACATATCCGGTTTTTCTTTTCCGGGCGTCGCCCGTTCTCTGGAGGCAAGGCAATGAATAAGCGTCATCTGACGTTATCCCTGTTGGCTACGCTGGTCGCAACATCTGCGGGCGCGGCACAGGTGGATCTGCGCATCATGGAAACCACGGACCTGCACAGCAACATGATGGACTTCGATTACTACAAAGATAAGCCGACGGACAAATTCGGGTTAGTGCGCACTGCCAGCCTGATCCACGCCGCGCGAAACGAAGTGACCAACTCCGTGTTAGTCGATAATGGCGACATCATTCAGGGCAGCCCGCTGGGCGACTATATGGCAGCAAAAGGGCTGAAGCAGGGCGATGTTCATCCCGTTTATCTGGCCATGAACACGCTGGATTACGCGGTCGGCAACCTGGGGAATCACGAGTTTAACTACGGCCTGGATTATCTGAAAAAAGCGCTGGCCGGGGCGAAATTCCCTTACGTAAATGCCAACGTCATCGACGACAAAACCGGCAAACCGCTGTTCACGCCTTTCCTGATTACCGACAACGCGGTAAAAGATCGCGACGGCAAAACGCATAATCTGCGCATCGGTTATATCGGTTTTGTTCCGCCGCAAATCATGGTCTGGGACAAAGCAAATTTGCAGGGCAAAGTCACCGTTGCGGATATTACCGAGACCGCAAAAAAATGGATCCCGGAGATGCGTAAACAGGGCGCGGACATCATTGTCGCCATCCCCCACTCCGGTCTGTCCGGCGATCCGTACAAAGCCATGGCTGAAAACTCGGTGTATTACCTGAGCCAGGTGAAAGGCATCGACGCCATTATGTTCGGTCACGCGCACGCCGTATTCCCGAGCGAAGAATTCGCCAATATTAAAGGCGCTGACATCAAACAGGGGGCGCTGAATGGCATTCCTGCGGTGATGCCGGGCATGTGGGGCGACCATCTGGGCGTAGTCGATATGGTCTTAAATAACGACAGTGGCGGCTGGAAAGTGGAAACTGCAAAGGCAGAAGCGCGCCCGATCTATGACAAAGCGCAGAAGAAATCGCTGGCCGCTGAAGATCAGGATCTGGTGAAAGTCCTCGCGCCTTCACATGACGCGACACGAGAATTCGTCAGCAAGCCCATCGGCAAATCGAACGATAATATGTATAGCTATCTGGCGCTGGTACAGGACGATCCGACGGTGCAAATCGTCAACAATGCACAAAAAGCCTATACCGAACACTTCATTCAGGGCGATCCGGATTTAGCGAATCTGCCGGTATTATCCGCTGCCGCGCCGTTCAAAGTGGGCGGACGTAAAAACGATCCGGCCAGCTATGTCGAGGTGGAAAAGGGCGAACTGACCTTCCGTAATGCCGCAGATTTGTATCTTTATCCGAATACGCTGGTGGTGATGAAAGTCACCGGGCAGGAAGTGAAAGACTGGCTGGAATGCTCCGCCGGGCAGTTTAATCAGATTGATGTGAACAGCACTAAGCCACAGTCGCTGATTAACTGGGACGGATTCCGTACCTATAACTTCGACGTGATCGATGGCGTGAATTATCAGATTGATGTCAGCCAGCCGGCGAAATATGACGGCGAATGTACGCTCATCAACAAAGATGCTGAGCGCATTAAAAATCTGACGTTCAACGGTAAGCCTATCGATCTGAAAGCGACTTTCCTGGTCGCTACAAACAACTACCGTGCCTACGGCGGAAAATTCGCGGGCACCGGCGATAAACACATTGCCTTCGCGTCGCCGGATGAAAACCGGTCTGTGGTTGCAGCATATATCAGCGCGGAAACCAAAAAACACGGTGCGGTTACGCCAACAGCCGACAACAACTGGAAGCTGGCAACAATTAAAGCGCCGCAGCCGCTGGATATCCGCTTCGAGACATCGCCGGGCGAAAAGGCCGCGGCCTTCATTAAATCTCATGTGCAGTATCCGGTCACCGCCAAAGGGCCGGACGATATCGGCTTCGAAGTTTATCAGGTCGATTTGCAAAAATAGCCTTTCACTCAACGCTCCTCCGGGAGCGTTTTTTCTTTCTGTACTTCCTTTGAGCTATAGCCTTGCCTTAAACATGCATTTATAATACATGTTATAAATACCTTCATTTAACGAGGCTTCATCATGGACTATCGCGACCAACCTCTTGGCGCTCTGGCCGTTGCCATTCCGCGCGCAACACGTCTTTTTCGTCAGTATGATCTGGATTTCTGCTGTGGTGGCAAACAAACGCTTCTGCGCGCCGTAACCAAAAAAGAGCTGGATATTGATGCGATCGAACAGCAACTTGCTGAAATTGCACAGCAACCGGACACTTCTACAGACTGGAAAACCGCGCCGCTGGCAGAGATCATCGATTTCATTATTCCGCGTTATCACGATCGTCACCGTCAGGAATTGCCGGAGCTGGTGCTGATGGCGGATAAAGTCGAACGTGTTCACGGTGACAAACTGCCCTGCCCGCACGGTCTGGCGGTTCAGCTGCAACTGATCCTTGATGAGCTGACCCAGCACATGATGAAAGAAGAACAGATCCTTTTCCCGATGATCCGCGGCGGAATGGGCCGTCAGGCCGCCGGTCCGATTTCAGTGATGGAACGTGAGCATGATGATGCGGGCGATATTCTGGAAGAGATCAAACGACTGACCAATAACGTGACACCGCCGGAAGGTGCCTGTGTCACCTGGCGTGCGCTGTATGCCGGGATTAACGAGTTCATCTCCGACCTGATGGAACATATCCATCTGGAAAATAATCTGCTGTTCCCGCGTGCATTACGCGGCGAGTAATTCTGCATTTAGTAAACAGCTGATTTGTAAAAGGCAAAGATGAAAAAAGGGCGCAAATGCGCCCTTTTCGTTTCTGGTTTCCGCGAGGAATTACAGAATTTCTAACAGCTCAACTTCAAACACCAGCGCGCTGTATGGAGGGATGGAAGCACCCGCACCACGTTCGCCGTAAGCCAGGTTATGAGGGATGTACAGTTCCCATTTAGAACCCACTGGCATCAGAGTCAGTGCTTCAATCCAGCCAGCAATCACGCCGTTAACCGGGAATTCAGCCGGCTCGCCACGCTGTACGGAGCTGTCGAACACAGTGCCGTCGATCAGTTTACCGGTGTAATGAACACGTACGCGGTCCTGACGGCCCGGGATAGTGCCTTCGCCCTGAGTAATCACAGAGAATTGCAGACCGGATTCGGTGCTGCTTACGCCTTCGCGCTGTGCATTGGCAGCCAGGAATTCCTGACCCTGAACGGCCAGGGCTTCCTGACGTTCACGACGAACAGCATCAGCACGTTCGTGGACTTCACGCAGTGCGCGGTGAACCACATCAACAGGAACGGCTGGCGTATTCCCTTCCAGCGCGTCACGTAAGCCTGCCAGCAGTGCGTCAGGCTCTAAGCCCTGCAAACCTGATTCCTGCAACTGTTGACCGACCTGCAGGCCGATACCGTAACTTGCCTGCGCTTCTACGCTGTCAAATGAAGGGGTAGTCATGAATTTTCCTTAGCTCTTAAAAATGTCGAACGCGCAGCATAGCAGCGCAACGCTTTTGGGTAAAATTCTCTGTGAGGCAACTTGACGCCTGACGCAGTTCCTTCCACTTTTCGATAAATTTTTCGTATTTGCCGCTATTTGACACATCGTTTGGGTGATATTTATGCTTTGCCCCTTTCCGCATCAAGCAGTTAAACGGCTATACTAGGCAGCAACAGGCAGTCGAAATTGTGACAGTGAAAAAGAGAGGTTGTCATGGGCAGAATCCCGCCCAGGAGAAGGAAAGCCGTCCGTATTTATCAACCCATGTTGAGATCCTGGATTGCCATTATGAAAAGGCCGATGCAAGACACGACAGCGCAAACTGAAAACGAAGAGGAAGAAAACGTCGGGCAAACCGGTCGCGCTTCTTCTGCGGTAACGAAAAGCAAAACGCTGCTCAGCAAAATCTGGCATATGAGCGACGATTTTCACTGGATGTCGCCCCTGCCTTATGCGCACCGCCGTGGCATGATTATCAGTGTACTGGTGATCCTTCTGGCACTGCTCTGGCCTTATACGCCGGAAAATACTTACGCGCCTTCACAACCGCAGCAGCCGACCAGCATTCCTATGCAGGCCGATTTGCGTAACGATCAGGGCCGGACCACGCAAATGGCGGAACCGGACCCGGTACAGCCGCAGGTGAACGACAGCACCGGCACATGGCGCAATTATCAGGTTCAGTCAGGCCAGACGCTGGCTCAGCTGTTCCGCGATAATAATATGGCCGTGAATGATGTGTTCGCGATGGCCCGCGTTGAAGGCGCTGATAAACCGCTGAGCACGCTTAAAACGGGTCAGCAGGTGAAGATTCAGCGTGATGCGCAGGGCGTGGTCACCGCATTACAGGTGACGACGGATCAGAATGTGACGGTGACGTTTACGCGTCAGCCGGACGGCAGTTTCCAGCGCGGCGGTTAAGTGTTGAGCTTTTCCAGCAGCTTTTCATGTAGCTTTTCATGCAGAAAGTCCCGCAGCACGACGGCCTGATTATGGTGTACGTCTTTGCTGCCAAACAGCAGGGTCAGTGAATGGCCTTGCTGCACTATCTCCAGTAATTCCTTCCAGTGCTCACTGGCTTCAAGCTGCTGACGATAACTTGCGGCGAACGTATCCCACTGGTCGGTGTGATGATGAAACCACTGGCGCAGCTCAGTTTCCGGTGCCACCTCTTTGAGCCAGACGACGCCCTGCAATCTTTCTTTGCTGATGCCCCGCGGCCATAAACGATCCGTCAGATAGCAATATTGCTGTGCCGGACCGTGGAAATCGTAAACGCGCTGAAGAGTAATATCTGCCATCGAATCGCTCCATGAATGAATGCCTTTTCAGACTAGCGTATTTTCCCGGACGCAGAAAAGCAAAACGCCGGCACAAGGCCGGCGTTTTACAGGTTAACTGCAGCGTTATTACGCTTCAGCAACCACAACTACGTTCAGTTTAGCGAATACGTCGCTGTGTACCTGGAACTCAACTTCGTGTTCACCAGTGGTACGCAGAACGCCATTCGGCAAACGAACTTCGCTTTTAGCAACTTCAACACCAGCAGCAGTTACTGCATCAGCGATATCGCGAGTACCGATAGAGCCGAACAGTTTGCCTTCGTCGCCTGATTTAGACGCGATGGTTACTGAACCCAGTTCGTTGATTTTAGTTGCGCGAGCTTCAGCAGCGGACAGAACGTCAGCCAGTTTAGCTTCCAGCTCTGCACGGCGTGCTTCGAAAAATTCAACGTTTTTCTTGGTAGCAGGAACAGCTTTGCCCTGTGGTACCAGGAAGTTACGAGCGTAGCCCGCTTTAACGTTAACTTGATCACCCAGGCTGCCCAGGTTTGCTACTTTATCAAGCAGAATAACTTGCATTACCTTATCCTCTCAGAGTCGTTAATTGACAGTTGCCGATTACTGATGACGATCAGTGTATGGCAACAGAGAAAGGTAGCGTGCGCGCTTGATGCAACGAGCGAGCTGACGCTGGTATTTTGCACGAGTACCGGTAATACGGCTCGGGACAATTTTACCGCTTTCGGTAATGTAGTTTTTCAGCGTAGCGATGTCTTTGTAATCAATCTCTACAACGCCTTCCGCGGTGAAACGGCAGAACTTGCGACGACGGAAATAACGTGCCATTAGGCTAGTCTCCAGAATCTATCAAATCAATCTGCTCGGCATGTAACACCACTTTATTCAGTCCATTGCGCCCTTGATGGCAACTAATGAATCCGGTAACAGTGAGTTGCGTGCCGACCGTTATACTGTGAGTTAATGCTTGTGACGCTTGTCCGCTGACAACGATGGGCATTCTGCACCATGCTTGTCGGCTAAATCCGGCTTCCTGCTGCTGCGAGCGGTGCTCAAGCACAAACTGGCAGTGAGGAATGCCCGAAGGACTGACTTTACGAATGGGGGTCTTGCACACAGTGCCTGACAACACCAGACGATTCGCCGTCACGGCAATTACTCTTCAGAATCCCCAGCTTCAGCATCATCGTTAGCTTCAGCAAAGTCTTCACGGCGATCACGACGTTCGTCTTTTGCTTTAACCATTGGAGATGCTTCAGTTACCGCGTGTTTAGTACGCATAACCATGCTACGGATAACGGCGTCGTTGAAGCGGAAGTTAGTTTCCAGCTCATCGATCGCTTCCTGCGGAGCTTCAACGTTCAGCAGAACGTAGTGAGCTTTGTGCAGTTTGTTGATCGGGTAAGCCAGTTGACGGCGGCCCCAGTCTTCCAGACGGTGAATCTGACCAGCAGCGTTAGTGATTACTGCACTGTAACGCTCGATCATGCCCGGAACCTGTTCGCTTTGGTCAGGGTGAACCATAAAAACGATTTCGTAATGACGCATCGAATTGCTCCTTACGGATTATTCAGCCTCCTGTCAGGGTCAACCGCGGCCCATGGAAGCAAGGAACGTGTTTGTTGTGCGGTCGAAAAAATGACGCGCAATTATATGTACAGCCTGTGGGAAACTCAAGGAGAAAGGCAGATTAATTTCTCAACAGCTTTGCGACGAAGAATGCCGTACTTTTCGCCAGCGCATTCACCGACACTTTATGCTTCGCTTGCGCTTCAGAAATGAACGTCAGGTTCGCATCCGCGCCATTCTCTGCAAGTTCCTGCCGCAGGCGCTGACTTTCGCCGAACGGGACGACATCATCCTCTTCGCCATGCCAGACAAACAACGGTTTACCGGCAATTAAAGCCGCTTTTCCGCTGAAATCCAGGCTGAGTAACGGTGCAAATTCGCGTTCAAACGCGTGGCGTTGCGCGGAGTCTTGCGTGTCGTAAGCCGGAAAAAGAGAGTGCGATAATGTTGAAAAATAACCGGAGCCCATCAGATTGGCCGCCACTTTTACCCACGGGAATTTGACCAGCGCGGCCATCGTCGTCATTCCGCCCATCGATACGCCACCGACGCCTAATCTTTCAGGGTCCGCCAGCCCTTTACCGACAAAGTGATCTTTCAGCACGGGCAACTCTTCGACGTTACCCTGCAAAATGCCCCAGAAATTCGCCAGCAGCCGGGCTTCATCGCCATCCGCGCGTGCGCCATGAAGGCGGGCGTCGGGCAAAATAACGCGAAAACCGGCCTTCGCCAGCGTGTAACCAAAATAGGAGTAAATTTCTTTCGACGAGGTAAAACCGTGATAGAAGAATATCGTCGGGAGCTGCTGCTGATATTGCCCGGCAGGAACGGCGTGAATAACCTGGATCCCGTCAATATTTTCTTCATACATCTCAACCATCGGATACTCCCTTTACGCTTTCTGGCAAATGAGTTTGGCTTCAGTCTGCTTTTCATTTTACCGGCCTGCCGCCCGCCGACCACAACCTTTTTCGTATGATTTATAACCATTTACCGGAGTGAAAGTAAAATCAGCCATTTCCACCTAATTCAAATTCACACATCGAGGATGATTTCATTGATTTAGATCAATTTTTAATGAAATAACTGGTTACATTTGAACATTAATCCTTTCCCGTTTGCCGCCGTTAGTGCGCTATCAGAAGCAAACGGAAAAACACCATGAAAACGGCATCAAAACGCTCATTTCGCCGCTGGAGCATAGGCGCAAAACTGGCCAGTATCGCTTCGCTGCTGGTCGGCACCCTGTTTATTATTTTCACTTTGTCACTGACCCACTCTGCCGGCAGACAGGTCAACGCACTGGCCGTTAACGCCATTTCAGAACAGGTGACCGGCGTCGTTGACATGATTGAGATGTATAACGCCAGCCTGAATGCCGAAGTGGACAGCTACACGCGCCTCTTCAGCCATTTTCTGCCGGAGAATTTCGAGCTGGATACCGCCAGCCCGGTGATGATCGGCAGTGAGTTTGCCCCCGTCATTAAAGCAGGCGGCAATCCCCTGAACCTTGAAACGCGGATCCCCGACGATTTTCTGGCGCGCACCGGCGCGATCTCTACGGTTTTCGCCCGCCGCGGCGACGACTTTATCCGCGTGACGACTTCGCTGAAAAAGCAGGATGGCACCCGTGCCATCGGGACGCTGCTCGACAACACCAGCCCGGCGTATGCACGGATTATGGCCGGACAATCTTTTAGCGGCCTCGCAACGTTATTCGGCAAAAAATACATCACCAAATATCAGCCGGTGCGTGACGCTCAGGGCAGTGTGATTGGCATTTTGTTCGTCGGTGTGGATATCACGCAGGAGTACGCGGATATGCGCTCCAAAATTTTATCCAAACGCATCGGGGAGAAAGGTTATTTCTTTGTGCTCAACAGCGCGCCGGGGAAAGATCTCGGCAAGTATCTGGTGCACTCCACGGATGAAGGCAAAACCCCGGCGTGGCCGGACGGCGAGTTGCAGCAGGTGATGTCACAACCGCATGGAGAACGCGAGTACACCGATCCGGCCAGCCAGCATCAGCAATTTATTGTCTACGCGAATGTCCCGGCGTGGCATTGGGTCGTCGTGGGCAGTACCGACAAAGACAGTCTGATGGAACAGGTTAACAGCACGCGTAACCGTTTCCTGATGATCAGCCTTCTGGCGCTGGCGTTGTTTGCGGCGCTCTTTATCGGGCTGACGCGAAAACTGGTCAGCCGCCCGCTCAGCGACGTTGTGTTGATTGCCCAGCAATATGCCAGCGGTGATTTGCGTGCCCGCGCGCAGACGCAGCGCGTCGATGAGATTGGTTCCCTGATGCACGCCATCGACGGTATCGGCCACGGCCTGGAGAAAATTGTCGGCGAAGTGCGTCAGGTGTCTTCTGAAATTATGGCCAATACGCACGGGCTGGCGCACGACAGCGATCAGATCAATCAGCAGATTGGCACGCAGGCGAGCAGTCTTGAAGAAACCTCGGCCAGTATGGAGCAAATTACCGCCACCGTGCAGAACACCGCAGACAACGCCTCGCAGGCAACGCAACTGGTGCAACAAACTGATAAAGCCGCCACGGTCGGCGCGGATGCGGTGAATCAGTCCGTCGAAAGCATGGAAGCCATCAAACATGCCTCAACGCGTATCGCGGATATCACCACGGTCATCGAAGGCATCGCCTTCCAGACCAACATTCTGGCGCTGAACGCCGCAGTTGAAGCCGCCAGAGCCGGTGAACACGGACGCGGATTTGCAGTGGTCGCAGCCGAAGTCCGCGCGCTGGCACAACGCAGTTCGAATGCAGTGAAAGAGATTGAAAATCTGGTCGCCGATTCCCTGAGCAAAGTCGAAGACGGCCATCAGAGCGCAGCCAAAACGCAGGCCAATATGAGCGATATTCTTGCCGGGATCCGTCAGGTCAAAGTACTGATGAGTGACATTGACGTGGCTTCGCACGAGCAGTCTTCAGGAATTTCGCAGGTCAATATTGCCATCATGCAGATTGGTAAAGCGACGCAGGAGAACGCCACGCTGGTGGAAAATTCCCGCCAAACCGCTGCGGCGCTCAGCGAACAGGGGCGTCACCTTTCGCAGCTGGTGAGCGTGTTTAAAATTTCCGAAAGATAAGACGTGCGTCGCGCGGCAATAAACACCGCGCAGACTCGCCAGCGTACCGGTGAAAGGGCTACACTCAGACTATCGCCCTTTTACCGGATATCACGATGAAATCCCTCCGAATCTCCGCCGCGCTGCTGTTGCTGGCTGCGCTCAGCGGTTGCAGCAACGTCATGCAAACAACGCCTGTTCCTCCGCCCGCGCCGACGGCAAAAGCACAGGAAATTACCCGCGCCCAGACGTCAACGCTGACCAAAACCGGCAGCATTACTGCCGAAGCTATTGGCAGCCCGATGGACGTCGAAGCGGAAATCCGGCGCAAAGCCACCGCGGCGGGCGCACATTATTACGTCATCATGTTTAACAGCGAAACCATTGTGCCCGGCCGCTGGTATTCTCAGGCCACGCTTTACCGCTAATTATTCAGCGCCGATCGCGCGATTGATCAGCAACTGACACAGACGTTCCGGCAGCAATGTTTCACCGCGTGGATCCAACACCATCCGGCACCACGCGTCTGCCATAGGCGGCGAAGCGAATTCCAGCATCTGCGTGGCCGCCAGTAGGTTAAACAATTGCCCGGTCAGCCAGCGCCCCTGCGCTTCTTCCGGTGTCCGCAGCCGTTGCAGAAACTGGCGTGAAGCGCGGTCAAAAATCCGGTTTTGTCCGCGCGCCTGATGCAGCAGGTGTTGCAGCATTTCTCCGCTGGCAGGCAGCTTTTTGAGGGTTCTCAGCACGTCGAGGCACATCACGTTCCCGGAACCTTCCCAGATGCTGTTCACCGGCATTTCGCGATACAAACGCGGCAACTCGCTGTCTTCGCAATACCCGATCCCGCCTAGCGCCTCCATCGCTTCCGCCACAAAAGGCATGCCCTGACGGCATACTTCAAACTTCGCAGCGGGCGTCAGCAGGCGGCACAAAACCTGCTCAGCCGGATTATCACGGGCACCGGTCGCAGCGCCCAGGCGCATCAGTAGCATGGTTTGCCCTTCCAGATGCAGGGCCATCCGGCTCAGTGTCTGGCGCATCAGCGGCTGTTCAATCAGCGGCTTGCCGAAAACCTGCCGCTGGAAGGCGTGATACAGCGCCACGGATAAAGCCCGGCGCATCATGGCGTGGCTGCCCAGCGCGCAGTCAAAACGCGTATGCCCGCCCATTTTCAGGATATGGCGGATCCCTTCGCCCTCTTCGCCCAGCAGCCAGCCCGTCGCATCCTGAAACTCTACTTCGCTGCTGGCATTCGAGCGGTTACCAAGTTTGTCTTTCAGGCGTTCAATACGGATGGCATTTCGCGAGCCGTCCGGCAAAACCCGTGGCAGAAAGAAGCAGGAAAGCCCGCCGTCGGCCTGCGCCAGCACCAGATGCGCATCGCTTTGCGGCACAGAGAAAAACCATTTATGGCCGGTCAGATGATACGGTTTTCCACTGCCACGGCCTTCCGGCGCAACTGCCCGCGTGGTGTTGCTGAGCACGTCAGAACCACCCTGCTTTTCGGTCATGCCCATGCCAATCAGCACACCTTTTTTCTGATCGCCGGGCTGCAAATGCGGATCATAACGATCAGACAACAGTGGTTTCAGCCAGCTGCGAAATTCCGCAGGCAGATATTGTTGTAAAAGAGGAATTGAACCGAAAGTCATCGTCACCGGGCAAAGCGTTCCGGCCTCGACCTGGGCATGCAGGATAAATCGCGCCGCCCGCGCCACGGCGGAACCGATACGGGCATCTTCCTGCCACGGTAGATTATGTACGCGGTTGGCAACCAGCCCCTGCATCAGCAAGTGCCAGGCCGGGTGGAAACGGACATCGTCAAGCCGCTCCCCTGTGGTGTCATAACGCAGAAGATCGGGTGGATTCGCATTCGCCAGCCGTCCGAGCTCCAGCGATTCGGCAGAGCCCAGCTGCTGCCCTAAAGAGGCCAGCACGTCATTGTCCCAGCCCGCCTGCTGACGTGAAACAGCTTCGCGCAGCGGCGTATCGGAGAGGAATAAATTGCTGTTACTCAACGGTTTGGGCTGATTGAAAACCCGGTGTGTTTCCCAGTTCATCGCCTGCTCCCTTTCAAAAGGATGAGGTATCAGTATGGTAAAAAGCGGGGAATTAACAGGCGCGCAGATCACAAAGGCAGAAATGCAAACGGGAGCCCGAAGGCTCCCGTTTTATGGCATGAAATCAGAAACTGAAATCAGCTTTTTTTCAGACCGCGCTGACGTACCGCTTCGAACAGACAAACGCCGGTCGCGACAGACACGTTCAGGGAAGACACGCTGCCCGCCATCGGAATGCTGATCAGTTCGTCGCAATGTTCACGGGTCAGACGGCGCATACCTTCACCCTCTGCGCCCATCACCAGCGCCATCGGGCCGGTCATTTTGCTCTGGAACAGGTCATGATCCGCTTCGCCAGCCGTGCCGACGATCCAGACGTTATGTTCCTGCAATACACGTAAAGTACGCGCCAGATTGGTCACGTTGATCAACGGCACATTTTCTGCCGCGCCGCTGGCCACTTTTTTGGCTGTCGCGTTCAGTTTTGCAGAACGGTCACGCGGAACGATAACGGCATGAACACCGGCCGCATCAGCGGTACGCAGGCAGGCACCGAGGTTATGCGGGTCAGTTACGCCATCCAGCACCAGCAGGAACGGGCAATCGAGACTTTCCAGCAGCGCAGGCAGATCGTTTTCCTGATACTGGCGGCCTTCGCGCACGCGGGCAATAATTCCCTGATGCACGGCACCTTCGGATTTCTCATCCAGCCACTGGCGGCTCGCCACCTGGATAACAATTCCGCTGGCTTCCAGCTCGTCGATCAGCGGTTTCAGACGTTTGTCGTCACGACCTTTCAGGATGAAGACTTCCAGAAAGCGCTGGGGATCGTTGTCGAGTAAGGCTTTAACGGAATGAATACCGTAGATAATTTCGCTCATGATGCTCTTTAAAATAGACTTGCGGACAGCATGCTGTCCGCAATTTAATAAGGTTACGGGCGATTCTACCATAGAAGAATCGCCGGGAAGGATTAGCTGTCAGTCGACTTTTTCTTCGCGCGCTTGGCTTTGGTGGCCGCTGCGATTTTCGCCGTTTTGTCAGAAGGCTTTTTGGCTTTCTTTGGTTTACCGTCTTTGCCGACAGCACCAACAACCTTTTCTTTCTTCGGCTTGGCCGGTTTCGCGTCGTCTTTACGGAAAGCACTGTCCGGCTCGAAGTTCACGTTTTTCTTGCCAGTACGGCGACGCCCGGCATTCGCAGGCGCGGTAGAACGCATGGAACGTTCACCCCCTTTTTTCGCGCGATCGCGGGCTGTTTTACCTTCACCGCGTGCTTTACGGGTGCTGGAAAACAGTGCGAAATCGATTTTGCGCTCATCCATATGTACGGCTTCAACGCGGATTTCTACCGTATCGCCCAGGCGGTAAACCGCGCCGGAAGATTCGCCCACCAGGCGCTGCCCGATGTTGTCGTAACGGTAGTAGTCGTTGTCCAGCGAGGACACATGTACCAGACCGTCGATGAACAAATCGTTCAGGCGCACGAAGAATCCGAAGCCGGTGACGCTGGCGATAATGCCGGTGAAGACTTCACCGACGTGATCCTGCATGAAGTCACATTTCAGCCAGTCAGCCACGTTACGGGTGGCTTCATCCGCACGGCGTTCTGCCATGGAACAATGCTCGCCGAGCTGCAACATGTCTTCGTAATCGCTGTGCCAGCCGCCGGTTGGCGTCCAGCGGTCTTTCAGCGTGCCATGCTCTTTCGCCAGCAGATATTTGATGGCGCGGTGCAGGGCCAGATCCGGATAACGACGGATTGGGGACGTAAAGTGCCCGTAGGACTGCAATGCCAGACCAAAGTGACCGCGGTTTTCCGGGTCATAAATCGCCTGTTTCATCGAACGCAGCAACATCGTTTGCAGCATTTCGCGGTCAGGACGATCCGCCAGTTCATCCATAATTTGAGCATAATCTTTCGGCTCAGGTTTCAGACCGCCGCCCATGACCAGACCCAGTTCACCCAGCACGCTGCGCAGCGCGGAGATATGGTCATCGCTTGGACGATCATGAACACGGAACAATGCCGGTTCGTTATGTTTTTCAACAAAACGCGCCGCCGCGATGTTTGCGAGGATCATGCACTCTTCAATCAGTTTGTGCGCGTCGTTACGGACGGTCGGTTCGACACGTTCGATACGGCGCTCGGCGTTGAAGATGAATTTCGCTTCTTCCGTTTCAAAGGCGATGCCACCGCGTTCTGCACGCGCCTGATCCAGCACTTTGTACATGGTATGCAGTTCAAGCAGATGCTTAACCAGCGGGTTGTACTGCTCGCGCAGCTCAGGATCGCCTTCGATGATGCGCCAGACTTTGTTGTACGTCAGACGCGCGTGGGAGCTCATCACCGCTTCGTAGAATTTAGAGCTGGTCAGCTTGCCCTGCGCGGAGATCGTCATCTCACAGACCATACACAGACGGTCAACCTGCGGGTTCAGGGAACACAGACCGTTCGACAGGACTTCCGGCAGCATCGGGACAACCTGCGACGGGAAGTAAACAGATGTCGCGCGGCTGCGTGCTTCGTCGTCCAGCGCTGTGCCATGGCGAACGTAATAACTTACGTCAGCGATAGCCACCCATAAGCGCCAGCCGCCACCGCGTTTTTTCTCGCAGTATACGGCGTCATCAAAGTCGCGGGCGTCTTCACCATCGATAGTGACTAACGGCAGGCTGCGTAAATCGACGCGGCCTTTTTTAGCTTCTTCCGGCACCTGCTCACTCAGGTCTTCGACCTGTTTCAGAACCTGTGGCGGCCAGACGTGTGGGATTTCGTGAGTACGCAGCGCGATATCCACCGCCATGCTGGTACCCATTTTATCGCCCAGCACTTCCACGATTTTACCCACGGCTTTGGTACGGCGGGTCGGACGCTGTGTCAGCTCCACCACCACCATATAGCCCATACGCGCGCCGTTAATGGCATCGGCCGGGATCAGAATATCGAAGCTCAGGCGGCTGTCGTCAGGTACGACAAAACCCGCGCCCGCATCGGTAAAGTAACGGCCAACAATCTGGCTGGTTTTCGGAACCAGAACGCGCACGATACGCGCTTCACGGCGGCCTTTACGGTCGGTGCCGACCGGTTGTGCAAGCACCACATCACCGTGGATGCACATTTTCATTTGTTCAGCCGAAAGGTATACGTCGTCTTTCTTAACGCCTTCAAGACGCAGGAAACCGTAGCCATCGCGATGGCCAATGACGGTCCCTTTCAGTAAGTCCAGACGTTCCGGCAGCGCGTAACACTGACGGCGGGTGAAGACCAGCTGTCCGTCACGCTCCATCGCGCGCAGACGACGGCGCAGGGCTTCCAGCGCTTCTTCTCCGGAAAGATTCAGCTCATTCCCAATCTCTTCCCGGCTGGCGGGCGTTTCACGTTTGGCGAGATGTTCAAGAATAAATTCACGGCTGGGAATAGGTGATTCGTATTTTTCTGCTTCTCGTTCCAGGAATGGATCTTGTGACATAGCGGTTCCTCCGTTGTCATCAGCAGTTTGTTGAAAGTCTTTCATTCAACAAGCAATAATTTGTAGAGCGTAGAGTTATCTTTGACCATATCGGCCAGAGTGTACTGATTCAGCTCATCAAGAAAATGTTCTACAGCAGTGTGCAGGACTTGTTTTAGCCGGCAAGCGGGCGTGATATGGCAAAAATCACTGTCACAATTAACCAGTGAAAGCGGCTCGAGTTCGCGAACCACATCGCCAATGCGGATTGTTTCCGCGGGTTTCCCCAGTTTAATGCCCCCGTTTTTTCCACGGACAGCGGTGACCAGGCCCGCACGGCTCAACTGATTAATGATTTTCACCATGTGGTTGCGCGATACACCATAAACTTCGGTGACCTGCGAAATGTTGGTCATCTGATCGCCTGGCAGGGATGCCATATAAATCAACGCTCTCAAACCATAATCAGTAAAACTCGTTAACTGCACACATACCTCTGGGTAGTTGTTTACCCGGTCTTTCCACGTCAGCAATGACAACAGGGTGAAGATGATTGTTTATTATGACACTTTGATGATAAACCAGCCGCGAACTTTGCAGCTAATCATTTAGATAGTGGATGCTTCGCGGGAAGTAAACAAGCGTGGACGGTCAGAAAAAAATAAACCGGGCAAATTTGCCCGGTTATGACGTTTTTACGCAATCAGCTCAGGCTGTTATGCGTCAAACGGGTCGCGCAGGATCATGGTTTCGCTACGATCCGGGCCAGTCGAAATGATATCAACCGGAACTTCAGTCAGCTCTTCGATACGTTTGATGTAGTTCAGTGCTGCTTGTGGCAGATTTTCGACTTCTTTCACGCCAAAGGTGGTTTCGCTCCAGCCTGGCATGATTTCGTAGATTGGCTCGATACCTTCCCAGCCTTCTGCTGCCAGCGGGGTGGTCGTCATTTCGCGGCCATCAGGCATGCGGTAGCCAACACACAGTTTCACTTCTTTCAGACCGTCCAGCACGTCCAGTTTGGTCAGACAGAAACCAGACAGGGAGTTGATCTGCACAGAACGACGTACGGCAACGATGTCCAGCCAGCCGCAACGACGGCTACGACCGGTGGTCGCACCAAATTCGTTACCTTGCTTACGCAGGAATTCGCCGGTTTCGTCGAACAGTTCAGTCGGGAACGGACCTGCACCCACGCGGGTGGAATAGGCTTTTACGATACCCAGAACGTAATCAACGTAACGTGGACCAATACCAGAACCGGTAGCGACGCCGCCTGCTGTGGTGTTGGAAGACGTTACATACGGATATGTCCCATGGTCGATGTCCAGAAGCGTACCTTGTGCGCCTTCGAACATGATCAGATCGCCACGCTTACGCGCGCCATCCAGCAGCTCAGACACGTCAACAACCATAGCCGTCAGGATGTCGGCGATAGCCATGACATCATCCAACGTTTTCTGGAAATCAACGGCTTCTACTTTGTAGTAGTTGACCAGCTGGAAGTTATGATAATCGATGATTTCTTTCAGCTTGATAGCGAAAGTTTCTTTGTTGAAGAGATCGCCAACGCGCAGACCGCGACGGGCAACTTTATCTTCATAAGCCGGGCCGATGCCGCGACCGGTGGTGCCGATAGCTTTATCGCCACGCGCTTTTTCGCGCGCCATGTCCAGTGCGACATGGTAAGGCAGGATCAGCGGGCAAGCTTCAGAGAGTAACAGACGTTCGCGTACAGGGATGCCACGAGCTTCAAGTTCGCCCATTTCTTTCATTAAAGCGTCAGGTGCCAGAACAACACCGTTGCCGATGATGCTGATCACGTTCTCACGCAGAATGCCAGACGGAATTAAATGAAGAACGGTTTTTTCACCGTTGATAACCAGAGTGTGACCGGCGTTGTGACCGCCCTGATAGCGCACAACATATTTAGCCCGTTCAGTAAGCAGGTCTACGACCTTGCCTTTCCCTTCATCACCCCATTGTGTGCCGAGTACGACGACGTTCTTACCCATCTCAAGAATCACCAGGTTGCTTAAAAAAGGATTCTAACATCTCATTCTGTGCTTTCCAGTACTTTTAGCACACGTTTGCGGGAAAAATTTTAATTGCGTGCTACCGGTCTCAGCAGGACGTGACACGCTGAGCGTAACAAAACCTCAACCACCCAGACGACCACGCAACATGTAGTAAATTACGAAGCCTGCGACCACAAGACCCCCGCCAAAACGACGTAAAACGGAGTCCGGAAGATTCGCCAGGGTGAGGATCATTTTTCTCCACGATTTTGGATAAAGCATCGGTCCCAGGCCTTCCAGAACCAAAACTAAGGCCAGCGCCAGCCAGATTGTCGAATTCATGGTGAATGTGTCTCAGTGATTCCCTTCAACAGGAAAAGGAGTTTCAGAAATGACAAAAGGCCCGCGAAGGGCCTTTTGGAAATTGCATCAGCAATTATTTGTTTCTTAGCTGGTCAGGTGACTTCATGAAGCGGAAGAAGTCGCTGTCAGGGCTTAACACCATGACATCGTTACCGCTCTTGAAGCTGGCCTCATAAGCACGCAGGCTACGAATGAATGCGTAGAAGTCCGGATCCTGGCTGAATGCATCAGCAAACAGTTTCGCCGCTTCAGCATCGCCTTCACCGCGTGTGATACGGGCAGTACGTTCTGCTTCAGCTACTGTACGGGTTCTTTCGTAATCCGCCGCGGCCTGAATCTTAGTCGCCTCTTCTTTACCCTGAGAGATGTGACGCAATGCCACCGCATTACGCTCAGCGCGCATACGGTCGAAAATCGCGCTGGACACTTCTTCCGGCAAGTTGATTTGTTTCAGACGAACGTCAACCACTTCAATACCCAGCGCCGCCATGCTGTTCGGGTTCACCGCAGGCTGTTTGCCCTTGGTTTCCTGCTCAACACGTTTCGCTGCAGACGCGATAGCATCATCAGCTTCGGTCGTCGCTTCCGGCTCATCACCTGCGCTACCTGTGTTCAGCGCGTCACGTACATCCAGAGTCAGACGACCGCGGGAATCGGTCACGATGTCTTTCACATCCAGACGACCAATTTCAGAACGCAGACGGTCACTGAATTTACGTTTCAGCAGAACTTCGGCCTGAGAGACGTCGCCGCCGCCCGTTGCCAGATAGTAACGGCTGAAATCGCTGATACGCCATTTCAGATAAGAATCGACGATCAGGTCTTTCTTCTCGCTTGTAACGAAACGATCAGCCTGGTTGTCCATGGTCTGGATACGCGCATCGAGCATTTTGATGGATTCCACAAACGGAACCTTGAAATGCAGACCCGGCGCATAGACCAGAGGCTTGTTATCGCTGTCGCGCAGGACTTTGCCGAAGCGCAGCACGATACCGCGCTGACCTTCCTGAACCACAAACAGTGAAGCATAAAGCGCCACCAGCACCACAACGACGATAAGTAAAAATGACTTACGCATTGTTATTCTCTCCCTACGCGAAGTGTATCGTCACGCTGTGCATTAGCACGGCGCTGGTCCATGACACTGCCAGACGAACGGGAACTGCTGTTATCGGCACTGCTTTTGCCATTACTGCTGGTCAAACCCGGCACAGAAGGTAACAAACCTGTGTCATCATTTTTGCTGGTGTCGTTTGCTGCCGCATTATTTCCGCGCAGCATCTGATCCAGTGGCAATACCATCAGGTTATTTCCTTTGTCACTCACCAGAACTTTACGGGTGTGACTGAGGACTTTTTCCATGGTTTCGATATAAAGACGCTCACGGGTAATTTCCGGTGCGGCTTTATATTCTGGTAACAGTTTGGAGAACCGGGCCACTTCACCCTGCGCTTCCAGAACGGTACGGTCTTTATACGCTTTCGCGTCTTCCAGTAAGCGCTGTGCTTCACCGTTTGCCAGAGGCTGGATCTGGTTCGCGTAAGCTTCTGCTTCACGAATAGACTGTTGCTCTCTTTCACGGGCGGCAATCGCGTTATCGAAGGAAGCTTTCACTTCTTCCGGCGGACGCGCGGTCTGGAAGTTGACGTCCTGAATAGTGATACCCATTTTGTACGGACGAATGGTTTCTTCCAGTACTCGCTGGGTGTCACTACGCACGGTGGTACGGCCTTCGGTCAGGATTTTATCCATCGTGTATTTGCCGATAACGCCACGCAATGCGCTGTCTGTTGCCTGGCTCAGGCTGTCGTCAGGGTTAGCGACGCTGAACAGGTAAGCTTCAGGGTTTGTCACGCGATACTGCACGTTCATTTCAACGCGTACCACGTTCTCATCAGACGTCAGCATCACACCAGACGCGGCCAGTTCACGTACCGATTCGACGTTCACTGCGCGAACCTGATCGATAAAGGTCGGTTTCCAGTTCAGGCCCGGCTCAACCAGGTGGCTGAACTTACCAAAACGGGTGACCACGCCACGCTCCGCTTCTTTAATGGTATAGAAGCCCGTCGCCGCCCAAATCACAACCACCGCGGCAACCGCGATGCCCGCAATCCGGGTGCCACTCATTCCGTGACCAGAACCGGTTGGCGCGCCATTGTTGTTATTGTTGTTGCCTGAACCTTTTCCGCCGAATCCACCCAGCTTTTTGCTGAGTTTACGGAAGATATCGTCCAGGTCAGGTGGCCCCTGATTGCGGCCGCCTTTGTTGTCATTATTTCCACCAGAATTTCCACCAGAGTTGCCGCTATTATTGCTGCTGCCCCAGGGGTCGCGGTCCTGTCCGTTATTACCGGGCTGATTCCACGCCATGTTATAGCTCCATTATTCTATGATTGGTGTTCTTCAGGCTAAATCAGACAGGCTCTGGTTGCGGACATAGCTGGCCAGTTCCTGCTCTTGTTTGCAGAGGCGACGCCAGTCAACAATGGGCATTCGCACCATCAGACCGATACTGCCATCCTCTTCAATCCATTCTTTTTCAATGGCCTGAAGCTGGTAAAAACGGCTACGAAGGCGGCCAGCTTCCGGCGGCAGGCACAATTCATGCTGCGCAATTTCGCCAGATAACCGCTCCGTTAACGCCTGAAAGAGCAACGGAATACCTTCACCTGTCACGGCTGAGAGCCAGACCCTGACCGGCAAATTCTCCTCGTTGCGATCGATACGCGGGACAAAATCATCCAGCATATCTATTTTGTTCATCACTAACAGCGCAGGAATTTCATCTGCTTCAATCTCTGCCAGCACCGTATTCACCGCGTCAATATTTTCTTGAACCCGGATGTCCGCTGCATCAATCACATGTAATAACAGAGATGCCTGTCGGGTTTCCTGCAACGTTGCCTTAAAGGCGGCAACTAAATCATGGGGCAGGTGACGAATAAACCCTACGGTGTCCGCCAAAACTGTTTCCCCGACATCTGCCACCATAATGCGGCGCAGCGTAGGATCCAGCGTAGCAAACAACTGATTGGCCACGTAAACATCGGCCTGAGTGATACGGTTAAAGAGTGTAGATTTTCCGGCGTTGGTATACCCCACCAAAGACACCGTCGGAATATCCGCACGAACGCGCGAACGGCGACCCTGTTCACGCTGCTTAGCCACTTTTTCAAGACGGCTGAGAATTAGAGTAATCCGGTCCCGCAGTAAACGGCGGTCCGTTTCGAGCTGGGTTTCACCCGGGCCGCGTGCACCAATGCCGCCGCCCTGACGCTCAAGGTGTGTCCAGCCGCGAACCAGTCGGGTAGCAATGTGGCGTAATTGCGCCAGTTCTACTTGTAACTTACCTTCGTGAGTTCGTGCCCGCTGGGCAAAAATATCTAAAATCAAACCGGTGCGGTCGACAACGCGACATTCGCATAAGGCTTCCAGGTTTCGTTCCTGGCCGGGGGACAAAGCGTGATCGAACAGGATGACAGAAGCGCCCGTTGCTTTGACGGCATCTGCGATTTCTTGGGCCTTTCCTTCACCGACAAAGTATTTTGGGTGCGGTGCCTTGCGGCTCCCGGTGACGACTTGCAACGCCTCTACACCTGCAGAAGATACCAGCGATTCAAATTCGCTCAGGTCTTCCGTGTCTTTGTCTTGCGAGAAATAGATATGAACCAGTACGGCCTGCTCACCGGCTTCATAACGGTCAAACAAGCTTGCGACCTCTCATTTGGGAAAAATTCGCCAGCCGGGGGTGCATAAGCATAATCGGAATACTTATGAACCCCTTCGTGGTTGACCAACGTTGCGCTTTATTCAGCGTCATCGTTTTCCTGCTGCGGCTGCTGCGCAGACGGAGTGCTACCATGGTGATAATTGCTGCTGGTGCTGCCCGTACCTGGATTATTGCTATGATGTGACACCGGGCGGGAAGGCACTACGGTGGAGATAGCGTGTTTATACACCATCTGGCTTACCGTATTTTTTAACAGAATGACAAACTGGTCAAAAGACTCAATCTGGCCTTGCAGCTTAATACCATTCACCAAGTAAATAGAAACCGGAACACGTTCACGACGCAATGCGTTCAGGAACGGATCTTGCAAAGATTGCCCCTTAGCCATTCTATCTTTTCCTTATTAGTTTGTTGTTTGTAACTTTGAGCCTATCGGCTCGAAAATAAATCACATAAAAAATTTGCGCGCTGAGTACTCATCAATTGTACACAATCACCCAACCTATGCACTAACAACCTGAATTACACGGTTTAAGGCCTCTTCTGGCTTCTCAGAATCAAGCCATTGGACTCCCTCCCAACCCCGCAACCAGGTCATCTGACGCTTGGCCAGCTGTCGTGTCGCGCAAACACCACGATAAACCATTTCATCGTAATCGAATTCACCGGACAAATATGACCACATCTGGCGATATCCGACGCAACGAATGGAAGGCAAATCCGTATGCAAATCGCCCCGAGCTATCAGCGTTCTGACTTCGTCTTCAAAACCATTGGACAACATCTGACTAAAACGTTCCTCGATCCGCGCATGTAATGTTTCACGGCGGGTCGGGGCAATCGCAAACTGATGAACGTGATAAGGCAACGTTTCACCCGAAATTTTAGTCAGTTCCGTTAAAGTTTTACCCGAAATATAAAAAACTTCCAGTGCTCTGGACAGTCTCTGCGGATCATTCGGATGAATTCGCATAGCCGCGACGGGATCAATCTCGCTCAGCTGGCTATGAAGCGCTTCCCAACCCTGCTCGCCGGCCTGCTTTTCAATGCGCTCGCGCACAGCCGGATCGGCGGGCGGCAACGGTGAAAGTCCTTCGAGCAATGCCTTGAAATAAAGCATAGTCCCACCCACCAATAACGGGATCTTATTGCGTGAGGTTATTTCTGCCATTTCGCGTAAAGCATCCGCACGAAAGTCAGCGGCAGAATACGCGCGGGTCGGGTCAAGAATATCAATCAGACGATGTGGTGCTTGCGCCAGTTCTTCCGCCGTCGGTTTCGCGGTACCGATGTCCATTCCACGGTAGATCAGTGCGGAATCCACACTGATTAACTCAACGGGCAGATGTTTCATCAGCGACATCGCCAGTGCCGTTTTACCGGATGCGGTCGGCCCCATAATAAAGATCGCCGGGGGAGCGGAGTGTTTGTCAGAATCAGTCATGCTTAAAAGCCGCCAGCGCGGACTGTAAATCAAGAGGTTGCAGAAGTCCGGAAGGAGGCGCTTTAACCAAATGTGGGCAAAGTCGCTCAACGTCCGTGAGTAATTGTATGGCTTGTGAAACCGACCAGACCTCGTGCTCGCAGCCACAGTGGCGGGCAAACCACATAGCTACCGCATCAGAAGTCACCTCCTGCTGAACAGCAAGGTAACCTAACAGATCAGGTATCAACTTTTGTAAATTTTGTTGGCGTAATGGTAAAGGTACCGCGCGAACCGTCACACGCTGTGACTCGCTGAGCATTTCTAAACCAAAATGCTGTAATAACGTCTGATATCGCGCCAGCACGGCGATTTCTTCTTTACTCACCGTCAGCTTCAGCGGGATCAGCAAAGGCTGCGGACGAAGCCCTTCTTCCGGCGGTGTCAGCTGTGCCCACTTCAGCCAGCGATCGGCCACCGGCAGCGATAAAAGCACCAGCTGCTTTCCGCGTTCCAGCAACGCATATTCAGCCGAACAGACCGTCAGTACGCGCCCGAAACTTTGGCTGTGCGCTTCAAGTGCCGGTTCAGCCAGTGTACGGGCAGTGGATGGTGCAGGCTTAGCGGCCTGTGCCACGGCCGGAGCCGGTTCCTGTAAAGAGAAATCCCCGGCGGCGGGCTGCAAAAGCTGCTGATAGGGCTTTGCTTCACTGCGGTTATATGCCGGTTCAGAATTCCGGAATGCTGGTTCGCGCGGCGCGCTGCTTCGGGCAGTTTCAGGAAACACATTTTCCCGCGCGGGCTGAGCCGGTTTTTTATCTGCGGGCTGTGAGAAATGATTTCCCCCTGCCGCCTGCCGGTTTTCCGGCTGCCAGCGCGGCGCTTCTGCCTGCAACTCCGGTTCTTCAAGCACCGGATTGCCTGCCTGTTGCAAAACAGACATCACGGCCTGATAGATGAAATCATGAACCAGCCGCGACTGATGGAAACGCACTTCGTGTTTCGCAGGATGCACGTTGACATCCACCTGATGCGGATCGACATCCAGATACAACACATACGCAGGCTGCTGGTCGTCTTTTAACTGATCCTGATACGCCTGGCGGATCGCATGATTAATCAGACGATCTTTCATCATGCGGTTATTCACATAGCAATATTGCATGTCAGTCAGGCTGCGCGAACCTGCAGGGTCAGCAACCCAGCCGCGGATCGCCAGATCGCCGTGGCTCCATTCAACTTCCAGCGCATGTTCAACGAACGTCGGGCTGCAAATACTGGCCAGACGGCGGGAAGACTGCGACGGATCTTTCACGGCGCGGTACTGCCGGATCAGTTTGCTGTTATGGCTGAGATTGACGGAAACGTCAAAGCGCGCCAGTGCAATGCGACGGACGACTTCATCAATATGGGTAAATTCGGTCTTTTCGGTGCGCATAAATTTGCGCCGGGCTGGCGTGTTGTAAAACAGATCCAGCACTTCAACGGTAGAACCCTGCGGATGCGCTGCCGGTTTGACGGTTACCGCCATGTCGCGGCCTTCGGCGTACGCCTGCCAGGCTTCCTGTTGTTCTGCGGTACGTGAAGTCAGGATCAGGCGCGATACCGAGCTGATACTGGCCAGCGCTTCGCCACGAAAACCGAGGCTGAGAATGGCCTCCAGATCGTCGAGGCAGGTAATTTTGCTGGTGGCGTGACGTGCCAGCGCAAGAGCCAGATCGTCTTTACCAATCCCGCAGCCGTTATCACGAATACGGATGAGCTTGGCGCCGCCACGATCGATATCAATATCGATGCGCGTCGCACCGGCATCCAGACTGTTTTCCACCAGTTCTTTCACCACGGAAGCCGGTCTTTCGACAACTTCACCGGCCGCTATCTGATTAGCAAGCTGCGGCGGCAATACCTTGATCGGCATATCGGCTCCTGTGGCTGGCGTCTATAAACCGCCGTTATGACTGTGGAATCGTTAAGGTTTGGCCGAGCTGCACCTCGCCAGACTTCATGTGATTCGCCGTTTTGATGTCATTCATGCTGACACCGTATTTGCTCGCTATCGCGGAAAGCGTGTCACCGCGTTTCACCGTATGTTTCGCCGGTTTCTTCGTTGCTTTGGCCGTGGTGGCAGAAGCGCGCGATGAAGATGATGCTGTAGAAGTGCGGGTGCCAGCCGGTACTTTCAATCTCTGGCCGACCCAGACGCCATCTTTTTTCAATTTATTCAGGTCACGCAGCGCCGCGTTGGTCGTTCCGTAGCTACTGGCAATGCCGGTCAGCGTCTCACCACGGGTGACCTTATGGATTTGCGTTGCCCCGCCGGAAGCCGCAGTGGCTTCAATCGGGCCGGGCTGACTGACGGAAGAACTGGCTGATGTATCGCTTCCCGCTGCGCTATCACTTGCCGCCGATGCTGATGCCAGCAGCGGACGGTTTTCGACCTTTGGGCCGTTTTGTATCGGATGCGACTGGAAATAATTACGCAAGCCAATGTGAATGGCTCGTGCAATTTTATCCTGGTACGCACTGCTGCCCAGCAGCCGCTCCTCGGTTGAGTTACTGATAAAGCCGGTTTCTACCAGCAGAGACGGGATATCCGGAGAACGGAGTACGCCTAAACTGGCGTGTTCCGGTTTGGCTTTGTGCAGCGAGCCGACCGAGCGAAGTTCCCGTAAAACACGGGTCGCCACGTCATAACCCACGCGCTGGGAATGGCCGAACTGTAAATCCAGAACCGCCTGGCTCAGGTAAGGGTCAGACGCGGTATTCGCCAGCACATCGCCTGCACCGCCGAGCAATTCTGATTGTTTCTCATGTTGCTCCAGCCAGTTACCCATTTCGCTGTTCGCGCGACGGTTGGACAGAACCCACACCGACGCCCCGCGCGCACTGCGGCTTGGCGCCGCATCGGCGTGAATGGAGACCAGAACGTTGGCGTTTTTCTTACGCGCCACGTCAGAACGTCCCATGACGGAAATGAAATAGTCGCCGTCGCGGGTCAGCACCGGTTTGAACATCGGGTCGGCGTTGAGCAATGTCTGAAGCTTACGGGCAATGGCGATAGTGACATTTTTTTCTTTCAGGCCGCCGCCGCCAATAGCGCCCGGATCCTGCCCGCCGTGACCGGCGTCGATCGCGACAATGATTTTACTGTCGCTGGTAGAAACAGTGGAAGAACGTGAGTTGTCCGGCGCGACGGTGGTAGCGACAACTTTCGTCTGATCATTGGTAAACGGATTCGATTTTTGAGAGGCGGCTGGCGTGGCGGTGGCATTCGGCGACGGCGTATTGGTGACCGTGGAAACCGGCGCATTGCGGCGCGGCGCGGCCGATGCATTCATGGTCAGCACAACGGTGTACAGGCTGCCGTCTTTTTGTTTCGTCGCGTTGGTTCTGACTTTCTGATTCAGTTCAAAAACCAGACGCTGGCTTTGCGCATTCGGCGGCGTACTCGCGCGCACGCGGGTCACCAGATTCTGGCCGTTAAAGGTCAGCGGCAACCCTTTCATCACGCCATCCTGACGGATATCCATGACAACGCGTTCGGGGTTATGCAGCGGAAAAAAAGAATAATCCGGCGAGCCGTCAAAGGTAATCGTCACCGTCGACTGCGTTGCGCCATTGGAAACGTTGATGTTCTTCATACCGGCCGCTAACGCTGCGGACGGAATCAAAACAACAAAAAGTATCAGCGCCGACAAAAGCATCGCCGCTGAATGGAAAAGAGAGGTGAAGCGTGAGTTCATCGCGCGGTCATCCTTGCTGTTGAACACGATGCAATAACGTAACACCGGCTTCCGACACTGCGACAAGCTTCGCCGTGCGCGCCAGAGGCTGCTCCTGCGACGAATAATCCAGCGTCAGTTCAATATCCGGCTCGGGTAAGACACCTGCGCCTTTCTGCGGCCATTCCACCAGACAAATGGAATCCTGCGCGAAATAATCACGGATCCCCATAAATTCCAGTTCTTCCGGATCCGCAAGGCGATATAAATCAAAATGATAAACAGCAATATTGTCCAGCTGATAAGGCTCAACCAGCGTGTAGGTCGGGCTTTTAACGTTGCCCTGATGCCCTAATGCCTGAAGAAAACCCCGGCTAAAGGTCGTTTTACCGGCGCCCAGATCACCATAAAGATGGATAACCGCAGAGCCTTCGCAGGCTTTCGCCAGAGAAGCACCTAATTGCAGCGTCGCTGCTTCGTCGGGTAAAGAGATATTAAGTTGATTCATTCAGATATCTGTTTCTTCAGGTCTGGATTAACTAACGGGGGAATCACCGCTAAAAGATCAGTCGCCAGAATACCGCGCGTTCCCTGCCGGTGGGCGATTTCGTCCGCAGCTGCGCCATGAACCACTGTGCCCGCGCAGGCCGCATCATATACTTCAAGTTTTTGAGCCAGTAATCCGCCGATAATACCAGAAAGTACGTCGCCCATGCCGCCCGATGCCATTCCGGCATTACCGACGTCGGCAACGGCGAGCTCGCCGCGTTCACTGGCAATCAGCGTGCCTGCACCTTTCAGGACGACCACACCGCCGTAGCGTTCATTGAGTTTTCTGGCTGAAAGTAAGCGATCACTCTCAATCTTCTCCACACTGCACCCGAGTAAACGAGCTGCTTCGCCGGGATGCGGTGTCAGTACGCGATTTTGCCGTTTCCCGGGATTGATTGCCAGCAGGTTAAGCGCATCGGCGTCCCATAACGCCGGTTTATCCGATTTTTCAGCCTGTTCTACCGCCTTCCTGCCCCAGTCGCGTTGTCCGAGCCCCGGACCGATGACCAGAACGTCTGCCCATTTCAGGCCTTCTTCCAGTGATTTCGCCGTGAGTTCCTGCACCATAAGTTCAGGCCTTGCCGTCAGCAATGGCCCGGCGTTTTCAATGTGAGTGAGTACTCGCACCAGACCAGCACCGCTACGCAGCGCGGCTTCAGACGCCATGCGGATAGCACCGGCAAAACCTGTGTCGCCGCCAACCACCAGCAAACGTCCATGATCGCCTTTGTGCGAACAGGGGCGACGCGGAGGCAACCATTGCGCCAGCTGCGTTGCGTCCAGCCGTTGCAGGTGCGGAAGATGCCCGCCCAGCCAGCTTTGCAGCCCGAGCGGATCGCAATGCAATTTCCCGACGTAATCTCGCGCCTGGCCAGTCAGTAAGCCGGGTTTAAGGGCAATAAAGCTGAGCGTGTGCGTGGCGTGAACCGCCTGTCCGGCGGCCTGCCCGGTTTGGGCATCCAGACCCGAGGGGATATCTAAAGAAAGAACCGGAACCGGCGTCGCGTTAATGTTTTCGATGAGCCCGTCGTAGGGCGCGCGCGGTGCAGACGTCAGGCCGGTGCCCAGCAAACCATCGATAATGAGATCAATATCCTGCGGCCATTGTGTTTCAGCAGCGCCGATGTCTCCGCCCGCTTTCTCCCAGCCCAGGCGCGCTGATTCTGCTTCATCAGGCAGCGGCTTGTGGCTGTCTACCGCCAGAAGCGTCACCCGAATTCCGGCCAGCTTTGCCAGACGGGCAACTTCATAACCATCGCCGCCGTTATTGCCGTGCCCGCAAAATATCAGCCAGTGACGCGCGTCAGGAAACTTGTGCTGAGCCAGCAAAAAAGCGGCTTTGGCCGCACGCTGCATCAGGGTAAACAGAGAAATCCCTGTTTCCTGCGCCGCCTGGCGCTCCGCTTTTCGCAGCCAGTCAGCAGAAAACACGGAATGTGGTAAACTCGCCTCGTTTCGTTTTTCACGTTGGTTCGTCATGACACTCCCTCTCGATCTCGTTCAACTGGCTCAACATATCAAGCAATGGGGCCAATCGCTAGGCTTCCAGCAGGTCGGCATCTGCGATACAGACTTATCCGCAGAAGAGCCTAAACTCCAGGACTGGCTTGATAAACAATATCATGGCGAGATGGAATGGATGGCGCGCCACGGCATGTTGCGCGCACGCCCTCATGAGCTTTTGCCCGGCACATTGCGGGTGATCAGCGTGCGCATGAACTATTTGCCCGCCAAAGCCGCCTTCGCCAAAACCCTGAATAATCCGCAGCTCGGCTATGTCAGCCGGTATGCGCTTGGGCGCGACTATCACAAAGTGTTGCGCCAGCGGCTGAAAAAGCTCGGCGATATGATTCAGGCGTATTGCACCGAACAGCAGCCCGATCACACCGTCACGTTCCGGCCATTTGTCGACTCAGCGCCCGTTATGGAACGTCCCCTTGCAGCTAAAGCAGGCCTTGGCTGGGTTGGCAAGCACTCACTTATCCTTAACCGGGAATCCGGCTCCTGGTTCTTTCTCGGCGAACTGCTGATTGATCTGCCGTTGCCGGTTGATCAGCCACAGGAAGAAAAGTGCGGTAAATGTGTGGCCTGCATCACCACCTGCCCGACCGGTGCCATTGTTGCGCCTTACACCGTCGATGCACGTCGCTGCATTTCTTACCTGACGATTGAGCTGGAAGGCGCGATACCGGAAGAATTCCGGCCCATGATGGGTAACCGCATCTATGGCTGTGACGATTGCCAGCTGATTTGTCCTTGGAACCGTTATTCACAACTGACGGATGAAGAGGATTTCAGCCCGCGCGCCGCGTTGCATTCGCCGGAGCTGATCGCGCTGTTTGGCTGGACGGAAGAGAAGTTTCTGCGCATCACCGAAGGCTCGCCAATCCGCCGCATCGGACATTTGCGCTGGCTGCGGAATATTTCAGTGGCGCTGGGCAATGCGCCCTGGTCGGAAGAAGTGCTGGACGCGCTGAATTCACGCGCAGGCGAAAATCCGCTGCTGGATGTACATATTGAATGGGCAATCCGGCAACAAACCGAAAGAAGAAATGAACATCGTATTGAAGTGCAAACTTCGCAGCAGAAACGGCTGATCCGCGCTGTTGAAAAAGGTTTGCCGAGGGATGCATAACAAATCCCAAATCACATTACTAGAAAAGCTATATTTTCTGTGCATAAAAATAAAAATGCTTTGCCAATCAATTGCAAAAAAAAGAGCAAGTGATCGTCATAACGTTTTGTTATAAATTTATTTTCAATAAAATCAAATAATTATGAATTGGCAATATGTGCAGTGCAAAAAACGGACAGTGTAAAAAAACAGCTAAACCTGTGGATAAGTCTGTTTAAAAAATTACTACAAACCGTGTAATGATCGTCTGAATCACGCACGAAATATGCATGAAAACGCTGCTGAGAAATGAAAGTAAACTGAAGAAGAAAATTGGAGCGGGAAACGAGACTCGAACTCGCGACCCCGACCTTGGCAAGGTCGTGCTCTACCAACTGAGCTATTCCCGCATTGAGATGCTGATTGCATCCGCTGTAAATTTACAGCTTTTGAAATTTTGGAGCGGGAAACGAGACTCGAACTCGCGACCCCGACCTTGGCAAGGTCGTGCTCTACCAACTGAGCTATTCCCGCGTCGCATGGCACTGCATGTTTTACATCTACATGATAAATCTAAAACACTTAAAACAAACACTTAAAAATTTGGAGCGGGAAACGAGACTCGAACTCGCGACCCCGACCTTGGCAAGGTCGTGCTCTACCAACTGAGCTATTCCCGCTCTGCGCACTCAACGAAATTCTTCATCGGTACGGGGTGCGCATTATACGAGAAATCCTTTTAGCCGCAAGCCCCTGAAAGCAAAAAAACGATTTTTTTGTTCAAGTGCCGATTAAAACAGCAAACCGGCGATTTAAGCAGCGAAACACGATGATTTCATGCTCCGCGCCGCAGTAAAAAAGATTTCAGGTATTTTAAAGATTAATAAAATGCTCGCGGTAATACGCCAGTTCAGCCACGGATTCACGAATGTCGTCCAGGGCCTGATGCGTGTTTTGCTTCTTAAAGCCGCTCAGCACTTCCGGTTTCCAGCGGCGCGCCAGTTCTTTCAGGGTGCTGACATCCAGATAACGGTAGTGGAAGTACGCCTCAAGCTCCGGCATGTACTTAAACAGGAAACGACGATCCTGCCCGACGCTGTTGCCACAAATTGGCGATTTGCCTTCCGGCACCCACTCGCGCAGGAACTCAATCGTCTTTTGCTGTGCGGCATTATCGTCAAACGGACTGGCTTTCACGCGATCAACCAGACCACTGCCGGTGTGCGTACGGACATTCCAGTCGTCCATCAGCGCCAGCTGCGCGTCAGACTGATGAACCGCCATCACCGGGCCTTCAGCCAGAATGTTCAGATGCGCGTCGGTGACCAGCGTCGCAATCTCAATAATGCGGTCGCGCTCAGGATCCAGACCGGTCATCTCCAGGTCGATCCAAATCAAATTCGAGTCATTTGCAGCCATGATGTGTCCTATTACAATGAAAGAGATATAGCTGGTATCATAGACGTTTTGGTCGCACCGAGCGATTAAAGCCAGTCAAGTGAGGCGCAGTGACTAAGTCAAAACTGTCTAAAGGGCAACAACGTCGCGTTCAGACTAACCACCAGCGTCGTCTGACACAGACCGACAAACGGAAAGAGCTGGACGATTCTCTGCACGGCGAACCGCAGGACGGCATCGTCATCAGCCGTTTCGGGATGCATGCGGACGTTGAAGCGGCCGACGGCAGCCAGCACCGTTGCAACATCCGCCGTACCATCCGATCACTGGTCACCGGTGACCGCGTCGTCTGGCGCAAAGGCGAAAACGACAGCGTTAAAGGTATCGTTGAGGCGGTACATGAACGCACGTCCGTCCTGACGCGTCCTGATTTCTACGACGGCGTGAAACCTATCGCTGCCAACATCGACCAGATCGTCATTGTTTCCGCCATCCTGCCAGAGCTATCCCTGAACATTATTGACCGCTATCTGGTGGCCTGCGAAACCGTAGAAGTTGAGCCGCTGATTGTGCTCAATAAAATTGACCTGCTCGACGACGAAGGCCGTAAGTTCGTCGAAGGCATGATGGACATCTACCGCAAGATTAATTACCGCGTGCTTGAAGTTTCAAGCCAGACCGGTGAAGGCATGCCGGCGTTTGAAACAGCGCTGACGGATCGCATCAGTATCTTTGCCGGTCAGTCAGGCGTGGGGAAATCCAGCTTGCTGAATGCCCTGCTTCCGCCGGAAGAAAAACAGATCGTGGTGAATGAAGTCTCCGACAACTCCGGTCTGGGCCAGCACACGACGACCGCAGCCCGCCTTTACCACTTCCAGCGCGGCGGCGATGTTATCGATTCCCCTGGGGTGCGCGAGTTTGGTCTGTGGCATCTCGCGCCAGAGCAAATCACACAAGGCTTTGTCGAATTCCGCCCTTTCCTCGGCTATTGCAAATTCCGCGACTGCAAACACGGCAGCGATCCGGGCTGTGCAATCCGTGATGCGGTCGATCGCGGCGAAATCGCCGAAGAACGTTTCGACAACTACCACCGCATTCTGGAAAGTATGGAAGACGTAAAAACGCGTAAAAACTTCGACGCGCTTTAATGTTAAGCCATTGAGCTAAAAGGTTAAGGGCAAACGGGTGAAGTTAACGGAAGTTGAACCGATGATTTCACCCCGTTACAATCCCCCACCTTAAAACACTGTGGGGCCGTCAAAAGACGGCCTCCTGCAAAATGGCCGGATCAAACCGGTCATTCATACCATCCAAGAGGTTTTCCCGTGCTGGACAGTATCAAAATCAAACTCCAATATTTACTTCCTAAACAAGGATTAACCCGTCTGGCAGGCTGGGGCGCAGATAAACGCGCAGCCACGCTGACGCATTGGGTCATCAAAGCTTTCGCCCGTTTCTACAGCGTGGACATGAAAGAAGCGCAGAACCCGGATCTCAAATCGTACGCCACCTTCAATGAATTCTTTGTCCGTCCGCTGCGTGATGGCGCGCGTCCGGTGGTCAGCGGCCTGGACATGCTTTGCCTGCCCGCCGATGGCGCAGTCAGCCAGTTAGGCGCAATTACCGATGGCAAACTGTTCCAGGCAAAAGGCCATTTCTACAGCCTCGAAGCATTGCTGGCCGGAAATTATCTGCTGGCTGAAAAATTCAAAGAAGGCCAGTTCGCCACGATTTATCTGGCGCCGCGCGACTACCACCGCGTACATATGCCGTGCGGCGGCGTGCTGCGCGAAATGATTTACGTGCCCGGCGATCTGTTCTCCGTGAACCCGCTGACGGCGGCCAACGTCCCGAATCTGTTCGCTCGTAACGAACGCGTCATCTGCGTATTTGATACTGAATTTGGCCCGATGGTGCAGATTCTGGTCGGCGCGACCATCGTTGGCAGCATTGAAACCGTATGGGCAGGCAGCGTTACGCCGCCGCGCGAAGGCATCATTAAACGCTGGACATACCCGGCCGCTGACGAAGAAGGCGCGATTGCGCTGGAAAAAGGCCAGGAAATGGGACGTTTCAAACTGGGCTCAACCGTGATCAACTTGTTTGCTGCAAACCAGATCCGCTTTATGCCACAACTGAGCAACGGCACTGTTACCCGCATGGGTGAACCGTTTGCTGAAGCGCTGCGTACACCGGCAGCTGCAACGGCGGAACCTGCGGTACCAGAAGCAATTGTCACTCCGGAAGCACCTGTCATCGCAGAAACGCCGGCTGGTGTGGCCACAGCTGAACCACAAGCGCCTAAAGACTACTGAGTACGCGTTAAACCACTGAAAAGGAATTGACCAAGTGCGCCTGATCCCCGCCCTGCTGATGAGTTTATTGCTGGCTCTGCCTCTGGCGGCGACAGCAACCCCGACCGAAGATCAGCTCAAACAAGAGCTGAAACAGGCGGAAGCCAATAAAGAAATGGCCAATCAGACGCAGGTGGTTGAGGCGCTGCAAAGTGCGCTCAACTGGCTGAATGAGATGAATGTTTCGGCCGGGCGCACCACGCAATACCAGACGGTCATCGATGATTTTCCAAAACTGACACAGGCGCTGCGCCTCGAGTTGCAAAATCAGCCTGAAAAGCCGCCTGCCGTTGATGCCAGCATCCCTGCCGCGCAGTTAGAGCAGCAGATTTTGCAGGTCAGCAGCCAGCAGCTGGAAGAAACCCGCCAGCTGCGTCAGGAGCAGGACCGCTTCCGCGATATCAGCGATTCGGTCAGCCAGATCCCCCAACAACAAACCGAAGCCCGGAATGCGCTCAGCGATATTGAGCAGCGCATGCAGGCGGCCACGGCGGCGGCGGCATCTTCACCGCTGGCGCAGGCTCAGCTCAGCGCGCTTCAGGCTGAATCGGCGGCACGCAAAGCCAAGGTCGATGAACTGGAGCTGGCGCAGCTTTCTGCCAATAACCGGCAGGAACTGTCACGACTTCGCGCCGATCTCTACAAAAAACGCGCCGATTTTCTCGACCAGCAGTTGCAGGCATTGCGCAACATGCTCAACAACCAGCGCCAGCGCGAAGCTGAACAGGCACTGGAAAAAACCGAGCAGTTAGCCGAGCAAAGCGGTGAGCTTCCGCATTCCATCAGCCAGCAGTTGCAGTCGAACCGCGAGCTGTCGCTGGCGCTGAACCAGCAGGCGCAGCGCATGGATCTGATTTCCTCGCAGCAGCGTCAGGCTGCCGCGCAGACACAACAGGTTCGTCAGGCAATTAACACTATCCGCGAACAGGCGCAGTGGCTGGGCGCGTCGAATCTGCTGGGCGAAACGCTCAGGGCGCAGGTTTCACGCCTGCCGGATATGCCTAAACCGCAACAGCTTGACCGCGATATGGCGCAGCTGCGCGTCCAGCGTCTGCACTATGAAGATTTACTGGATAAGCAGGCAATTTACCGTCAGGGACGTCAGGACGACGGCAAACCGCTGACGGCGGCGCAGCAAAAAATCCTTGATGCTCAGCTGCGGACGCAGCGTGATTTGCTCAATTCGCTGCTCTCCGGCTGCGATACGCAAATTCTTGAACTGACCAAACTGAAAGTCGCCAACAGCCAGCTGGTGGAAGCGCTGAATGACGTGCATGACGCCGCGCACCGTTATCTGTTCTGGGTCGCCGACGTCAGCCCGATTGGTTTTTCTTATCCGGTGCAGGTCGCACATGACCTGAAACGTCTGGTATCGCTCGATTCACTGAGCCAGCTCGGCGGTGCATCGATGATGATGATCACCAGCAAAGAAACGCTGCTGCCGCTGTTTGGCGCGCTGATCCTGGTGATTGTCAGTATCAGCTCGCGCAAACACTATTACGCGTTTCTGGCGCGCGCCAGCAGCAAGGTCGGCAAAGTCACCCAGGACCATTTCTCGCTGACGATGCGTACGGTGTTCTGGTCAATTCTGGTCGCCATGCCGTTGCCCGTACTTTGGGCGGCGCTGGGCTTCGGGCTGCAAAGTGCGTGGCCTTACCCGATTGCAGTCGCCATTGGCGATGGCGTGACGGCAACGCTGCCGATCCTCTGGGCGTTTATGGTCAGCGCCGCGCTTGCCCATCCTCAGGGGCTGTTTGTCGCGCACTTTGGCTGGCCTCAGCGCGCCGTTTCGCGGGCTTTACGCTATTACGCCCTGTCAATCTGGGTACTGGTGCCGCTGATTATGGCGCTGATTACCTTCGATAATCTCAATGACCGCGAGTTCTCCAATACGCTGGGTCGCCTGTGTTTCGTTATTCTCTGTCTGGTGGTTGCGCTGGTAACGCACAGCCTGAAGCGCGCGGGCATTCCGCTGTACCACGATAAACACGGCAACAGCGAGAATGTCCTCAATAACACGCTGTGGTGGATGTTGCTGGGCGCGCCGGTTGTGGCCGCGCTGGCCTCACTGATGGGCTTCCTCGCCACATCGCAGGCTTTGCTGGCGCGTCTGGAAACCTCGGTTGCCATCTGGTTTGTTCTGCTGGTGATTTATCACATAATCCGCCGCTGGATGCTCATTCAGCGACGCCGTATCGCTTTTGAGCGTGCAAAACAGCGCCGTGCAGAAATGCTGAACCAGCGCGCCCGCGGTGAAGAAGACGGACATCACGCCAGCAGCAGTAACGAAGGCACGGTGGAAATCGAAGAACCGGTGGTCGATCTGGATGCGATCTCCGCGCAGTCATTGCGGCTGGTGCGATCCCTGCTGACGCTGATCGCGCTGATCTCGGTGATCTTCCTGTGGTCGGAAATCCATTCCGCGTTTTCTTTCCTGGAAAATATTCATCTGTGGCAGGTTTCCTCGACCGTTCAGGGCGTGGAAAGCATGCAGCCGATCACCCTCGGATCCGTGTTGATCGCCATTCTGGTGCTGATTATTACCACGCAGCTGGTGCGTAATTTACCCGCCCTGCTGGAACTGGCGCTGTTGCAACATCTGGAGCTGACGCCGGGCACCGGTTACGCCGTGCTGACCATCACAAAATACGTTTTGCTGCTGATTGGCGGGCTGGTGGGCTTTTCGCTTATCGGGATCGAATGGGCAAAACTGCAATGGCTGGTCGCCGCGCTGGGTGTCGGGCTGGGCTTTGGTTTGCAGGAGATTTTCGCTAACTTCATTTCCGGCCTGATTATTCTGTTCGAAAAACCGATCCGTATCGGCGATACCGTCACCATCCGCAACCTGACCGGCAGCATCACCAAAATCAACACGCGCGCCACGACGATTGCCGACTGGGACCGCAAAGAAATTATCGTGCCGAACAAGGCCTTTATCACCGAGCAGTTCATCAACTGGTCGCTTTCAGATTCCGTCACGCGTGTTGTACTGACCGTTCCGGCGCCATCGGAAGCCAACAGTGAAGAAGTGACACAAATCCTGCTTAACGCCGCGCACCGCTGTTCGCTGGTGCTGGATATGCCTGCGCCGGAAGCATACCTCGTGGATTTACAACAAGGGATTCAGATCTTCGAGCTGCGTATGCATGCCGCCGAAATGGCGCACCGTATGCCGCTTCGCCACGAAATCCATCAGCTGATTCTGGCCGGGTTCCGCGAGCACGGCATCACGCTGCCGTTCCCTCCGTTCCAGGTCCGTATGGAAACGCTGCACCGTGCGCAGAATGGCAATAATGCGACGTTTACCAGCAGCAGCGGCAGTGGTCGCAGCGGTAACAGTTCACGTTCTCCGGGTGATTTGTAATACCGGTTTTGAAATAACGATATTTAATAGAAAACCAGGGGCAGATTTTCTCTGCCCCTGAATCCATAGTTTTACAGATCTGCAATCAACGCCGCCGCTGCTTTACGGTGCTGAGAAATCAGCGATTTGATATCCATCCCGACAATCTGTCCGTCAATCACCCGCCATTTTCCACCAACCATCACGCGGTCAGCCCGTTCAGCTCCGCACAACAGCAGCGCGGCAACCGGATCATGGCTGCCGCTGAAACGTAATTCATCCAGCCGGAAAAGCGCCAGATCCGCCTGCTTCCCGACCGCGATTTGCCCGATATCATCACGCCCGATAAGCTTCGCCGAACCGCGCGTTGCCCAGCCTAAAACCCTTTCCGGCGTGACGTATTCCGCGCCATATTTCAGACGTTGCAGGTAAAGCGCCTGACGCGCTTCGTACATCAGATTCGACGCATCGTTGGACGCAGAACCGTCCACGCCCAAACCGATGGGAACGCCTGCCGCTTCAAGGTCGCGCGTCGGACACATGCCGGACGCCAGGCGCATATTCGACACCGGACAATGGCAGACCCCGGTTCCGGCAGCGCCAAGCCGCTGAATTTCGTCCGCATTGAAATGAATGCCGTGCGCCAGCCACGTCCGGTCATTCAGCCAGCCGACGCTTTCGAGATAGTCCACCGTGCGCAGCCCGAACATTTTCAGGCAGAACGCTTCTTCATCCAGCGTTTCCGCCAGATGCGTATGCAACCGGACGTCTTCGCGCTGCGCCATGGCAGCGCTTTCGCGCATGATGTCCGTAGTCACGGAAAACGGCGAGCATGGCGCCAGCGCAATCTGCATCCACGCCCCGTCACCGCGCTGGTGATAACGGTCGATCAGCCGCTGGCTGTCGCGCAAAATCGTATCTCCTGATTGCACCGTCTGCTCCGGCGGTAAACCTCCCTGCTCTTCTCCGAGGCTCATCGAGCCGCGCGTCAGCAGAGCACGCATCCCCAGTTCGCGGACGACCTCAACCTGCACATCAATCGCCTCTTCCATTCCCTGCGGGAACAGATAATGGTGGTCAGTCGTGGTAGTGCAGCCGGAAAGCAACAGTTCGGCCATCGCCACTCGGCTGGCGAGCCCCAGCGCTTCAGGCTGCAAACGCGCCCAGACCGGATACAGTTTTTTCAGCCACGGGAACAGCGGCACATTAACCACGGGCGCCCAGGCCCGGGTCAGCGTCTGATAGAAATGATGATGGGTGTTGATGAGGCCGGGTAAAAGTACGCAGCCGGCGGCATCGGCAATCTGATCAACCGGCTTTGAGGGTAACTGGCCGGATGCCAGAACTTCGGCGATCGTGGAGCCTTCGACGACGATACCGCCGCGGGCATCGAGTTCATTGGCGGTAAATACCGCCAGCGGATTTTTAATCCAGGTGCGTTGCAAAGACATAACTGACTTCCTCTTAATGAATTCAAAAGTGAGTCAGCTCAGTTATGCCCTGTCTGCTGATCCAGGGGCGCACGCGCGGGGAACGTTAGTGAACCTTCACCTCTTCTGCCACAGCGATAGCGCGCTCTGCCGGCATCAGCAGATTCAGCAGGATGGCGATCACGCCGCCGCTGGTGACTGCGTGGCCGAAGATATTCCCCACAATCGGCGGGAACTGCGCAAGAACATCGGGCACCGCTTCAATGCCCAGACCGATGCCAAAGGAAATCGCGATAATTAACATTTCGCGGCGGCCAACCGGCGACTGCGTCATGATGCGAATGCCCGCAGCGACCACGCTGCCAAACATCACCAGCGTCGCGCCACCCAACACCGGCGCAGGGATTTGCTGCAAGACTTCGCCGATAAACGGGAACAGCCCCAGCAACACCAGAACACCCCCGATGTACATCCCGACATAACGGCTGGCGACGCCGGTCATCTGGATCACGCCGTTGTTCTGCGCAAAAGTGGTATTCGGGAAGGAGGAAAACGCCGCAGCGATAATGCAGCTGACGCCATCGGCCAGGATCCCGCCCTTCAGGCGCTTACGGAAACTTTCCCCTTCAATGGGCTGCTGCGACAACATGCAGTTCGCCGTCAAATCGCCGACCGCTTCCAGAATACTGATAAACGACACCAGCGCGATTGGCACGAAGATGATCCAGTCAAACTTGAAGCCAAAACGGAACAACTGCGGCAGCGCAAACCAGTCGCCCTGCAACGGTTTAAGCGGCAGATGTCCGGTCAGGGCAGCCGCGATACACCCGACAATAATCCCTGACACTATCGATGAAAGGCGCAGCCAGCGGACATTAATGCGGTTACATGCGACGATCACCAGCAGCGTCAGCGCGCCCAGCGCCAGATTGACCGGCGCACCGAAATTCGCCGCACCGTGCCCGCCCGCCCAGTCTGTAATACTGACTTTAATCAGGCTGATGCCAATCAGGGCAATCACCGTGCCGCTGACCAGCGGAGTAAACACGCGGCGCATCTGCCCGATAAACCGGCTGACCAGAAGCGGAATAAAAGCCGCGACAAAGTTCACGCCAAAAATCATCGCCATGATGTCTTCAGGCGAGCCCCCGCGGCTTTTCACCAGCATTCCTCCGGACAGAATCACACCCAGAAATGCAAAACTGGTGCCTTGAAGGCAAATCATCCCCGCGCCCACCGACATAAACCGGCGCGCCTGAATGAACGTCCCGATGCCGGAAGCCAGCAGCGACATACTGATGAGATAAGGGAGATACGCATTCAGCCCGAGTACCGAACCGATAATCAGCGGCGGAGTAATAATCCCCACCACGCTCGCGAGGACATGCTGGATGGCCGTGAAAAATGCCGGTGCCGGTGCAATACGCGCCTCCAGACCATAAAGAAGTTCTTTGTCGCCAGATTCAGACATAACGGGATCCCAGAGCTGATTGAGTAGTTATCCTGTAATGCATAAATCAGGCCAGCGGAGAGAAAATTTGCGTTAAATCGTTGAGGAGCCAGAAGGATTGCGGGTTCGCGCGGGGGTGTCATCTCTGAAACTTTAAAATCAGTGTTACGCGATTTAGGTACTTTTGTTTCACTAAAGGAGCAATTTTAATGTTATTGCACAATCACAGGGCAAGGAAAGGAGGCATGACGGGTAAGAAAGAGAATCCTGACCCGAGGGCCAGGATTGGGTAAAACCGACTCAGGCGCGTGTGACCGGGAAGGCCAGCACTTCGCTCAGGCTGCTCGCGCCCAGCGCAATCATAATCAGACGATCAACGCCCAGCGCTACACCGGAGCATTCCGGCATACCGTGTTCCAGAGCATCCAGCAGATTGTTATCGATAGGATGCTGAGGCAAACCGCGCGCGGCGCGTTTACGGTTATCCTGCTCGAAACGCTGACGCTGTTCGCGACCATCTGTCAGTTCGCGGAAACCGTTCGCCAGTTCGATGCCTTTGTAATACACCTCAAAACGCTCAGCAACACGGTGATCTTCGGTACTGATTTCCGCCAGAGACGCCTGCGTCGCCGGGAAGTGATACACGAAAGTCGGCTTGTCGCGGCCAATATGCGGTTCAACACCCATCGTAAACAGCAACTGCAATAAGGTGTCGCGGTCTTCTTCGGTATCCGCGATGTTTGATAAATCCAGCTTCGCGGCAACTTCACGCAGTTCGGTTTTATCCGCAGACAACGGGTCCACGCCCAGATGGCGCGTAAACGCCTGCTGATAGGACAGGGTTTCTGCCGTATCGCAATCGAGCACCTGTTGCAGCAGATCATCCACTTCATTCATCAGGCGGTACATGTCATAACGCGGACGATACCATTCCAGCATGGTGAATTCAGGGTTGTGATGGATACCGGCTTCTTCGTTTCGGAAGCTGCGGCCCATCTGGTAAATCGGCCCGCTGCCCGCAGCCAGCAGACGTTTCATGTGATATTCCGGGCTGGTCATCAGATACAACGTCATGCCGTCAGCCGCACCCGGCCCGACAAAACGTGTGTCAAAAGGCACCAGATGGATGTCGGTCACCGTGGCCTGGCTCATGGCCGGCGTTTCTACTTCCAGCACGCCGCGATCGGCAAAGAAACGTCGAATCTCAGCGAGAATAGCCGCACGCTTCAACAAATTGGCGACAGGAGCACTGGGTTGCCAGCTTGCCGTTTCGCTCATGGTGATTTACTCCGAATTCAGAAAAGTCATGCAGTCTACCTGCAACCCTCAGGGCAAACAAATATCTCATTTTGCGAAGCAAAATACAGAGAAAGCCTAAACCTGCATTCACATCAAATTACCACTACTCCTCATTAGGTATAATAATTCCCTTACAAATAATAAGAATATTAGCCTCTGGGACAGCGCCTGTATGTCATCAGCGGTGGTTAAGCCTCAGATTCAAAACCTTTTTCGCGGGTGTTTCAAACCCGATCTCATTGATGATAGTGGAGGAATGCAGTGCAAACCTTTAACGCCGACATTGCAATTATAGGTGCAGGTGGGGCGGGTTTACGCGCAGCAATAGCCGCAGCGGAAGCCAATCCCAACCTGAATATCGCGTTGATTTCGAAAGTGTACCCTATGCGCAGCCACACGGTGGCCGCCGAAGGCGGTTCTGCCGCAGTGACGCAAGATCACGACAGCTTTGATTTTCACTTCCAGGATACCGTTTCCGGAGGCGACTGGCTGTGTGAGCAGGACGTAGTGGACCATTTCGTTCATCAATGCCCGACTGAAATGGCGCAGCTTGAACTCTGGGGCTGTCCGTGGAGCCGTAAGGAAGATGGTTCAGTCAACGTCCGCCGTTTTGGCGGGATGAAGATCGAACGCACCTGGTTTGCCGCGGATAAAACCGGTTTCCACATGCTGCATACCCTGTTCCAGACCTCGCTGAAATACCCGCAAATCAAACGATTCGACGAGCATTTCGTTCTCGATATTCTGGTCGATGACGGCCAGGTTCGCGGCGTCGTCGCCATCAATATGATGGAAGGCACCCGCGTACAAATCCGCGCTAACGCTATCGTAATGGCGACCGGCGGCGCAGGCCGCGTTTACCGCTACAACACCAACGGCGGGATTGTCACCGGCGACGGCATGGGCATGGCGTTCCGTCATGGCATTCCGCTGCGTGATATGGAGTTCGTGCAATATCACCCGACCGGCCTGCCCGGCTCCGGCATTCTGATGACAGAAGGCTGTCGTGGTGAAGGCGGTATTCTGGTGAATAAAGACGGTTACCGTTATTTGCAGGATTACGGCATGGGGCCGGAAACCCCGCTCGGCGAACCGAAAAACAAATATATGGAACTCGGCCCGCGCGACAAAGTGTCGCAGGCGTTCTGGCACGAATGGCGCGCCGGTCGCACCATTTCCACTCCGCGTGGCGATGTGGTGTATCTGGATTTACGTCATCTCGGCGAGAAAAAGCTGCGCGAGCGTTTGCCGTTTATCTGTGAACTGGCGAAAGCTTACGTCGGCGTCGATCCGATCACCGATCCAATCCCTGTACGCCCTACCGCGCACTACACGATGGGGGGGATCGAAACGGATGCGCAGTGCGAAACCCGCATCAAAGGTCTGTTTGCCGTCGGTGAATGTTCATCGGTTGGCCTGCACGGCGCAAACCGTCTGGGTTCCAACTCACTGGCAGAACTGGTGGTGTTTGGCCGCATGGCCGGTGAAAAAGCGGCAGAACGCGCCGCCGAAGCCAAAGACTACGGCAATACCGAAGCCCTCGACGCGCAGGTTCGTGATATCGAAAATCGCGTTGACGCGCTGATGAAGCAGGAAGGCGATGAGAGCTGGGCGGCCATCCGCGACGAAATGGGGCTGGCGATGGAAGAAGGCTGCGGGATTTACCGCACCACCGAGCTGATGCAAAAAACCATCGACAAGCTGACCGAGCTGAAAGAGCGTTTCAAACGCGTCAAAATCAAAGACACCTCCAGCGTTTTCAACACCGATTTGCTGTACACCATCGAGCTGGGGCACGGGCTGGAAGTGGCCGAATGTATGGCGCACTCTGCCCTGCATCGCCGGGAATCCCGCGGTGCGCACCAGCGCCTGGATGAAGGCTGTACCGAACGCGATGACGTCAATTTCCTTAAGCATACGCTGGCCTTTTATCAGCCAGATTCCGCGCCACGTCTTGAATACGGCGATGTGAAAATCACCACATTACCACCGGCAAAACGTATGTATGGCGGGGAAGCTGAGAATCACGATAAAAAAGATAAGGAGCAATCACGTGGCTAAAATGCGAAGCCTGAAGGTTGAAATCATGCGCTATAACCCGGAGACGGACAACGCGCCGCATCCGGTGGTGTATGACGTGCCTTTCGACGAAACAACGTCGCTGCTCGACGCGCTGGGCTATATCAAAGACTATCTTGCCGCCGATCTTTCCTACCGTTGGTCATGCCGTATGGCCATTTGCGGTTCCTGCGGCATGATGGTCAACCGTGTGCCAAAACTGGCCTGTAAAACGTTCCTGCGCGAATATCCGGACGGAATGCAGGTGGAGGCGCTGGCAAACTTCCCGGTCGAACGCGATTTGGTGGTCGATATGACTCACTTTATCGAAAGCCTCGAATCCATTAAGCCGTACATTATTGGCAATACCCGAACTGTAGCGGAAGGCCCGGGCAAACAAACGCCGGCTCAAATGGAGAAATATCATCAGTTCTCCGGCTGTATCAACTGCGGTTTATGTTACGCCGCCTGCCCGCAATTCGGCCTGAACCCGGAATTTATCGGCCCGGCCGCCATTACGCTGGCGCACCGCTATAACCTGGATAACCGGGATCACGGCAAAGCCCAGCGTATGCCGCAGCTTAACGGCCAGAACGGCGTCTGGAGCTGTACGTTTGTCGGTTACTGTTCTGAAGTCTGTCCGAAACACGTCGACCCTGCCGCCGCGATTCAACAGGGCAAAGTCGAAAGTTCGAAAGACTTCATGATAGCGAGGCTGAGACCGCAATGAGGGAGGAAAATATGACGACTCGAACTCAGACCCCGGGCAGCAAACGTAAACCTTACGTGCGCGAAATGCCCGCCAGCTGGTGGCAACGTTCACTTTTCTATCGTTTCTATATGCTGCGTGAAGGCACGTCCGTTCCGGCAGTCTGGTTCAGTATCTTGCTGCTGGCCGGTATTTTTGCCTTACGCAACGGGCCGGAAAGCTGGTCGGGATTTGTACATTTCCTGCAAAACCCGGTGGTCATGCTGATCAACCTGATTGCTTTACTGGCCGCGCTGCTTCACACCAAAACCTGGTTTGAACTGGCACCGAAAGCCTCCATCGTCATTGTGAAAGGCAAGAAGATGGGGCCGGAACCGGTGATTACCGGTTTCTGGTGCGTAACTGCCGTTGTGACGCTGGTGATACTCGCCATCGCGCTGTTTCTTTGAGGAGGCGACATGAAAAATACTCTTCCTAAACGTTCAGATGAGCCGGTGTTCTGGGGGCTGTTTGGCGCGGGCGGCATGTGGAGTGCGATTTTTGCGCCGGTGATGATTCTGCTGGTGTGCTTCCTGCTGCCACTGGGGTTTTTCCCCGGTGACGCGCTGAGCTATCCGCGCGTACTGGCGTTCGCACAAAGCTGGATTGGCCGCCTGTTTCTGCTGCTGATGATCGTCCTGCCGTTGTGGTGCGGTCTGCACAGGATCCACCACGCCATGCATGACCTGAAAATCCACGTTCCTGCCGGTAAATGGGTGTTCTACGGTCTGGCAATGATCTTAAGTGTTGTCACACTTATCGTGTTGATCCGCCTCTGATCTCAGAAGATCTCCTTCTTCAGCGGTCATTTTCGTGGCCGCTGATTTTTTCCTGCTTTCACCTTTTCTCTTTTCCTCAATTGTTACCTACACTTAGGTGATTACCTAAGGAAGGAACATATATGCGTATCTGGTCAAAACTCGGTGTGATTGTCACGGCACTTTTATCGGTCGCTTGCAGCGTGACGCCACCCAAAGACGTCAAAGTCGTCAGTAATTTCGAGCTTAACCGCTATCTGGGAACCTGGTATGAAGTGGCAAGGCTGGATCACAGCTTTGAAAGCGGGCTTGAACGCGTGACGGCCAATTACAGCTTGCGGGATGATGGCGGTGTGAAAGTTATTAACCGTGGCTTTAATCCTGAGAAAAACAAATGGCAGGAAAGTGAAGGCAAAGGGTATTTCACCGGTTCAACGTCACGTGCGGCGCTCAAAGTTTCGTTCTTTGGCCCGTTCTATGGCGGCTATAACGTCATCGAGCTGGATAAAGATTACCGCTATGCGCTGGTTTGCGGGCCGGATAAAAGCTATCTGTGGATCCTCTCACGAACCCCGACGCTGGATGACAGCGTAAAACAACAACTGCTGAAAACCGCGCAAGGCTACGGTTTTGATACCAGCAAGCTGGTGTGGGTCAAACAGCCGTAAGTTTTCCGCCCTTCAGAAACAACACTGCCTGCATCAATGTGCAGGCAGACTTCAGCTTACTTCAACTCACACGCCCGTTACTGAGCGCTTTTCTGAATTGCCTGGCCGCCGGCAGAGACATCTTCACCCACGCCACGCGTGGTATTGCAGGCAGTTAACGCAGAAGACAGAACAAGAACAGACAGGATTGCGAGGATACTTTTCTTCAACATATAAAATTCCTTCCTATAAGAGAATGTAAAGTAAGACTCACTAAGTGTAGTTAATTTTCTGAATACGGAAGGGAAAAGGCAGGATTTTAGGACAGTTGGTAAAACGAGGCTGAAGGAATCAGCCTGCTTTGGAAATCGCGCCACCCAGATGCTGGATGTCTTCACCAAAACCGTGAACCGTGTTGCAGCCGGATAACGAAGCCAGCAACATCACTGAAACCACGATAAACATCATCTTCTTCAACATGGAAAACACAATCCCATTCAACAGGTTGAGCCGGAAAGCTGCGACAGGCATTACCCTGTGGCAGCTTTCATCCAGCGTAATAAGAAACTTATTTAACGCGGGAAACGTATTCGCCAGAGCGGGTGTCACAACGGACGATTTCGCCAATCTGCACGAATAAAGGCACTTTAACCACAGCGCCGGTGCTCAGCGTTGCTGGCTTGCCGCCGGTACCTGCGGTATCACCTTTCAGGCCTGGATCGGTATCAACAACTTCGGCTTCGATGAAGTTCGGTGGCTGGACAGCGATAGGACGACCGTCCCACAGAGTCACGATACATTCAGCGTTGTCTTGCAGCCATTTAGAGGCTTCAGAAACAGTTTTAGCTTCAACACCGTGCTGCTCGAAAGTCTCAGGGTGCATGAAGTGGTAGAACTCACCGTCGTTGTACAGGTAAGTCATGTTGGTATCTACAACGTCTGCGCCTTCGCAAGAGTCAGTAGATTTGAAGGTTTTTTCTACACGGGAGCCGGTCAGAAGACGGCGCATTTTCACACGTGCGAAAGCCTGGCCTTTGCCTGGTTTTACGAACACGCTGTCTTCGATTGCGAAAGGCTCGCCTTCGAACATGATTTTAAGACCCGGACGGAAATCGTTGCTAGAATAAGTCGCCATGATGGCCCTCTAATTTTAAACTGGTATTAGCCAAAAAAATGGCAAACATTGTAACCCTAAACACGCCATTTAGAGAAGATTGGTTGTATCAACTCGGCGATGTTATCACTGACCCGAATGAACTGCTTACTCTTCTGGCACTTAACGACAATGCAGATCTGCAAAGTGGCCATGAAGCCCGTCGTTTGTTCCCGCTTCGCGTGCCCCGTGCCTTTGTAGCACGTATGCAGCACGGCGATCCGCGGGATCCTTTGTTGCTCCAGGTATTAACCGCACGCGAAGAATTTATCGCCGCGCCGGGCTTTACCACCGACCCGCTTGATGAACAACGCAGCGTTGTTCCGGGTCTGTTGCACAAGTATAGCAATCGCGCCCTGTTGCTGGTAAAAGGCGGCTGTGCGGTGAATTGCCGCTACTGCTTTCGCCGCCATTTCCCGTATCAGGACAACCAGGGGAATAAGGCCAACTGGGTTCAGGCGCTGGATTATATCCGTACACAGCCCGAACTCGATGAAATTATTTTCTCCGGCGGTGATCCGCTGATGGCGAAAGATCACGAACTCGACTGGTTGATCGGTGAACTGGAAGGGATCGCGCACATCAAACGCCTGCGTATCCATACCCGTTTACCGGTGGTGATCCCTGCGCGCATCACGGACACGCTCTGCCAGCGCCTTGAACAGTCGCGTTTGCAGGTGCTGATGGTGACGCACATCAATCACGCCAATGAAATCGATGACGCGTTGCGCGCCAGCATGGCGAAACTGAAGCGTCATGGGGTCACGCTGCTCAATCAGAGCGTGCTGTTGCGTGACGTAAATGACTCTGCCGATGTGCTTGCCGCGCTCAGTAATGCGCTGTTTGATGCGGGAATTTTGCCTTACTACATCCACGTGCTGGATAAAGTTCAGGGCGCGGCGCATTTCATGGTGAGCGACGATGAAGCGCGCATCATTATGAAAGGGCTGATGAGCAAAGTTTCCGGTTATATGGTGCCGAAACTGACCCGCGAGATTGGCGGCGAACCAAGTAAAACCATTTTGGATTTACGCCTTAAACAGTCGTAAACGCGAATGCCGAAATGCAAAAAGGGATGCCATCAGGCATCCCTTTCGTATTTCTGTGCAGGTTCACGCAGCTAAAGCGTAAACGGCCCGACTATGGGCACTTATAAACCTGGCCGACCATTTTGCTGTCAACCGGTGCAAAGCTGGACAGGAAATTTTGAGACGGGCTGTTGGCACCATAAATGGTATTGCCGCCCATCGCTGCCGCCTTGTTGCGCAGGTCGTTGGCCGCACCACGCATTGAGCTACCATCGCCGCCGGTACCGGAGAACCAGTTGCTTTGGGCACCAGTGACTTCACCGAGGAGCTGACAATTTGCGCCTGGTTTGTCGTCCGTGAATTTCACCTGCTGTCCCGCTGCATCCAGTTGATGAGTGGTACTGCACCCGGCAAGCAGCGCGATAGCTGACAGGCCCAGTAACATTTTAATCCGCATCACTTTCCCCATTTGTTTTTGTAATCACATAAAGCCTATCAGAAAACACCTGGCTCTCTTAGGCATCCGTTGCCACGCATACCCAAGGTTCTGCGCTATCGGTATAAATCCGAAAACCACGCAGAAATGAGTCTACACGTTAAACCCGGAAGACATTGAGACTTATCTTACTGAACACGATAAAAAATGGTCAAATAAAAAAACCCGGCCTTTTCAGACCGGGTTTCTTCAGTACGTTAACTCAGACAACAAAACTGCCGCTGATTTGCCGTACCTGCGGATGAACGCAGGGGGATGATGATTACATCATGCCGCCCATACCGCCCATGCCACCCATACCGCCAGCGCCCATATCGACTTTATCGTCTTTAGGCAGGTCGGTGATCATGCACTCAGTGGTGATCATCAGGCCAGCTACAGAAGACGCGTACTGCAGAGCAGAACGGGTCACTTTAGTTGGATCCAGGATACCCATTGCGATCATGTCGCCGTACTGTTCAGTGTAAGCGTTGTAACCGAAGCTACCTTCGCCTGCTTTAACAGTGTTTGCGATTACAGAAGCTTCTTCGCCTGCGTTCACAACGATCTGACGCAGTGGAGCTTCCATTGCGCGCAGAGCAACGCGGATACCCACGTTCTGGTCATCGTTGTCGCCGGTCAGGTTAGCCAGAGTGTGGGCAACGCGAACCAGCGCAACACCACCACCAGCAACCACGCCTTCTTCTACAGCAGCACGGGTTGCGTGCAGCGCATCTTCAACGCGGGCTTTCTTCTCTTTCATTTCAACTTCAGTCGCTGCGCCAACTTTCAGAACAGCTACGCCGCCTGCCAGTTTAGCCACACGCTCTTGCAGTTTTTCACGGTCGTAATCAGAGGTCGCTTCTTCGATCTGCTGACGGATCTGAGATACACGGCCCTGAATGGTTGCTTCTTCGCCAACGCCATCGATGATGATGGTGGTGTCTTTGTTGATCACAACACGTTTAGCCTGACCCATGTCTTCCAGAGTCGCTTTTTCCAGCTCCAGGCCAATCTCTTCAGAGATTACAGTACCGCCAGTCAGGGTTGCGATGTCCTGCAACATAGCTTTACGACGGTCGCCGAAGCCAGGTGCTTTAACCGCAGCCACTTTCACGATGCCACGCATGGTGTTCACAACCAGAGTCGCCAGGGCTTCGCCTTCAACGTCTTCAGCGATGATCAGCAGTGGTTTACCGGCTTTAGCAACGGCTTCCAGTACTGGCAGCATTTCGCGAATGTTAGAAATCTTTTTGTCAGCCAGCAGAATGAACGGGCTTTCCAACTCGATTGAACCGGTTTCTGGTTTGTTGATGAAGTATGGAGACAGGTAACCGCGATCGAACTGCATACCTTCAACAACGTCCAGCTCGTCCTGCAAGCCAGTGCCTTCTTCAACAGTGATGACGCCTTCTTTGCCGACTTTTTCCATCGCTTCAGCGATCAGTTTACCGACAGTTTCGTCAGAGTTAGCAGAGATGGTACCAACCTGTGCAATCGCTTTAGAATCAGAGCAAGGTACAGACAGTTTTTTCAGTTCTTCAACAGCGTGGATGACCGCTTTGTCGATCCCGCGTTTCAGATCCATTGGGTTCATGCCAGCGGCAACGGCTTTCAGGCCTTCAGTGATGATGGCTTGTGCCAGAACGGTTGCGGTAGTCGTACCGTCACCCGCAGCATCGTTCGCTTTGGACGCCACTTCTTTCACCATCTGTGCGCCCATGTTTTCGAACTTGTCTTCCAGTTCGATTTCACGTGCAACGGACACGCCGTCTTTAGTGATGGTTGGAGCACCGAAAGATTTGTCCAAAACCACGTTGCGGCCTTTAGGGCCCAGGGTCACTTTTACTGCATCAGCAAGGATGTTTACGCCACGCAGCATTTTCACACGGGCGTCGTTACCGAATTTTACTTCTTTAGCTGCCATTGTTAATTTCCCTTCAATTCGTTCAGTTCAGAAAAAAGTGGGTCGGAGGAAGATCAGGCTTCTACGATTGCCAGGATGTCGCTCTCAGACATAATCAACACTTCTTCATTGTCGATTTTTTCAGCTTTCACGCCGTAGCCGTCGTTGAAGATGACGATGTCGCCAACTTTAACGTCCAGCGCTTTAACTTCACCGTTTTCCAGAATGCGACCATGGCCGACAGCCAGGATTTCGCCACGGGTAGATTTACCAGCAGCTGAGCCAGTCAGAACGATGCCGCCAGCGGATTTAGATTCTACTTCTTTACGCTTGACGATAACGCGGTCATGCAATGGACGAATTTTCATTGATAACTCTCCTGTGAGCGGGTCCATATCTATTTTTAGGGTTGAATGCCTGACAAATGCCTGCCCGGCCTCGTGGTTTGTTTAATGGGGGCGATACACCGCCCTTCAAGGGGAAGAACAGAAAAAATTTCGCTTTTTCTTTTGGCTTTCAGGCCATCTGAACCCGGACTGAAAACTACTTCCCAACAATGTATTAACAATCAAGGCCACAGAGATTAGCGATCGCGGTGCTCTGTGTCGTCATCTTTTTTCGGTGAAACCAGGCGTTCCGGTGTTTCATCGGTCCGCTGGAACTCACCTTCAAAGGTATTTCCGGTAGGCGCGCTGCTTCCCCAGTTACCGCCAGAGCGAACAATATTCAGATGTGGCATCAGCTTAAGCGTCAGTCGTTTCTGAATCGGTGGCAGCAGGAGCAGCAAGCCGAGGAAATCGGTAAAGAATCCCGGAACCAGTAACAGGAAACCGGCAATCACCAGTGAAACACTTTTCACCATTTCAGCCGCCGGGCTTTCACCGACAGCCAGCTTCTGCTGAAGCTGCATGAACGTTTTCATTCCCTGATTTTTGACCAGAGAAACACCCACGCAGGAGGTGAATACCACCAGCAATAATGTCGTGGCGACGCCAACGACCGCAGCCACCTTGATAAATAAGGTGATTTCAATATAAGCCAGCAGGAATAACAGTAGTAACGGTAACCAGCGCACCGCATTCTCCTTGTGATTTGGCCCCGAAGTTCTTTTTCAGAAACGTTCGAAACCCTGAATAAGTGCCTGTTTCCGATGTTTGCCATCAAAGAAATGCAGGCTGACTACAATGAGATGGTGCTGTGTCCCGGTGATTTCAAGCGCCAGACCTGATTTAATTGAGCAGGTAAATGAATTGTGAGAATTCTCACAGATACTAAAAACTTGCACAATCATAGGGCAGGATAGTGATCTTAGTACGTGCAATTCGCCTGAAGCAGCATATGATCGCCTTCGTTGTGGAAACAACGGTTGATCGTTTTAAATTTACCACGGCTAGTAACATAATTTTAAACATCGCATAACGCATTCAGTACCGAAGAGAAGGTTCTCATGTCAAACACCATTCGTATCGAGGAAGACCTGCTGGGCACGCGTGAAGTACCGGCAGAAGCTTATTACGGCATTCATACCCTGCGGGCGATTGAAAACTTCTATATCAGCAACACCAAGATCAGCGATGTGCCTGAGTTTGTTCGTGGCATGGTGATGGTGAAGAAAGCGGCGGCTCTGGCAAACAAAGAGCTGCGCACCATTCCACGCCATATTGCGGACATCATCATTCAGGCGTGCGACGAAGTGCTTGATAAAGGTAAATGCATGGACCAGTTCCCTATCGACGTCTATCAGGGCGGCGCGGGAACCTCGGTAAATATGAACACGAATGAGGTGCTGGCGAACATCGGTCTCGAGCTGATGGGTCACCAGAAAGGCGATTACCAGTTCCTTAATCCCAACGATCACCTTAATAAATGCCAGTCCACCAATGATGCCTACCCGACCGGTTTCCGTATCGCGGTTTACGCCTCTTTGCTGAAACTGGTTGATGCGATTTCCCAGCTGGGCGATGGCTTCGAGCGCAAAGCGGTCGAATTTGAAAACGTCATCAAAATGGGCCGCACGCAGTTGCAGGATGCGGTACCGATGACGCTCGGTCAGGAATTCCATGCATTCAACGTGCTGCTTAAAGAAGAAACCCGCAACCTGATCCGCACCGGCGAATTACTGCTGGAAGTGAACCTCGGGGCAACGGCGATCGGTACGCGTCTGAATACTCCGGAAGGTTATCAGCAACTGGCCGTGCAGAAACTGGCGGAAGTCAGCAATCTGGCCTGCGTTCCGGCTGAAGACCTGATTGAAGCAACGTCAGACTGCGGCGCTTACGTGATGGTTCACAGCTCCCTGAAACGTCTGGCGGTTAAGCTTTCCAAAATCTGTAACGACCTGCGCCTGCTCTCTTCCGGGCCGCGCGCCGGGCTCAATGAGATCAACCTGCCAGAATTGCAGGCCGGTTCTTCCATCATGCCTGCCAAAGTTAACCCGGTGATCCCGGAAGTGGTGAATCAGGTTTGCTTCAAAGTCATCGGCAACGACATGTGCGTCACGATGGCCGCCGAAGCGGGTCAGTTGCAGCTAAACGTCATGGAACCGGTGATCGGCCAGGCCATGTTTGAATCCGTACATATCCTGACTAACGCCTGCTACAACCTGCTGGAAAAATGCATCAACGGCATTACGGCGAACAAAGAAGTGTGCGAATTCTACGTCTTCAATTCTATTGGGATCGTGACGTATCTGAACCCGTTCATCGGCCACCACAATGGCGATATTGTCGGGAAGATTTGTGCGGAAACCGGCAAGAGCGTCCGCGAAGTCGTGCTTGAGCGCGGTTTGCTGACGGAAGCCGAGCTGGACGACATTTTCTCCATCGATAACCTGAAGCACCCGGCTTACAAAGCGAAGCGTTATACCGATGAAAATGAACAGTAACAGACTCCATCTCTGACCTTTTAAAGGCTCGTTGTTCTCCGGAACAGCGGGCCTTTTTACTGAGTGGCAAACAACAATTACATAACAATTATTTTTCAATTCCTTAAGGATTGCTGGATATATGGACGGACAGCCATGTTAATCATCGAACTTATTATTGTACTCGCCGCGATTTTTCTCGGTGCCCGCTTAGGCGGCATCGGCATTGGTTTCGCGGGCGGATTGGGTGTTCTGGTGCTCGCTTTAATCGGCGTGAAACCGGGCTCGATCCCTTTTGACGTTATCTCCATCATCATGGCCGTGATTGCCGCCATCTCGACCATGCAGGTCGCGGGCGGGATGGATTATCTGGTGCAGCAAACCGAGAAACTGCTGCGTCGTAACCCGAAACACATCACCCTTCTGGCCCCGATCGTCACGTATTTCCTCACGATCATGGCCGGTACCGGCAACATTTCACTTTCTGCGCTCCCGGTGATTTCTGAAGTGGCAAAAGAGCAGGGGATCAAACCTTGCCGTCCGCTTTCAACGGCCGTTGTGGCCGCGCAGATCGCCATAACCGCCTCGCCGATTTCCGCCGCAGTGGTGTATATGGCGTCGACGATGGAAAGCCACGGTGTCAGTTATTTGCATCTGCTGATGGTGATGATCCCTTCGACACTGGCCGCCGTGATTGTGATGTCGCTGATTATCAGCTGGTGCTTTGACTCGAAACTCTCCAACGATCCGGTTTATCTCAAGCGTTATGAAGAGGGCCTGATTGCGCTGCGTGGCGATAAAAAAGTGGAAATAAAACGGGGCGCGAAGCTTTCCGTTTTACTGTTCCTGCTGGGCGTTTTTTCTGTGGTCGGCTACGCCGTGATTAACAGCCCGAGCCTTGGCTGGGTTGCTCAACCGGTGATGACCACCAACAGCGCGATTCTGATTATCATGCTCAGCGTGGCGACATTAATCACCCTGCTGTGCCGCATCGAAACCGACTCAATTCTGACCTCCAGCACGTTCAAATCCGGCATGAGCGCCTGTATTTGTATCCTCGGCGTTGCCTGGCTAGGAGACACGTTTGTCCAGGCGAATCTGGGCTGGATTAAGGAAACTGCGGGCACCATTATTCAGGCACATCCGTGGCTGCTGGCGGTGATTTTCTTCTTCAGTTCGGCCCTGCTGTATTCACAGGCCGCGACGACCAAAGCCCTGTTGCCCATGGCGCTGGCGCTGAGCGTTTCCCCGCTGACGGCGGTGGGCTCTTTCGCAGCAGTTTCCGGGCTGTTCATTTTGCCGACGTATCCGACGCTGGTGGCCGCCGTGCAGATGGATGACACCGGCACCACCCGAATTGGCCGGTTCGTCTTCAACCATCCGTTCTTTATACCGGGCACGATCGGCGTATTTTTGTCGGTTCTTTTCGGTTTCGCCGTCGGCAGTATTATTCTCTGACAGTTTTTCCGGGGGCTGCGGCCCCCGCCTTTCCTGCGTTCTCCCGCTTCACTCTTTTGTAAAGTACCTGCAAGGCTTTCTGCGTCGCGTTCGCACGGGGTATACTCACATTTCATTAACGCGCTGCGGCATGAAGCCGTCCGCATCTTCTGTCGAATCACCCAGTGGCCGTTCACCTGCCGCGACAAAGAGAACTTTACTCCGCATGGATCACCGCATTCTTCGAATTTTCTTCCTGCTGTGCAGCCTGTTTATGTTGCCTTTGCAGGCTCACGCCTCGTTGTTTGATAAACCAGCCGCCACGCAATTCGTTCCTGTTGATCAGGCTTTCAGCTTTGATTTTCAGCAGCAAGGCCATGATCTCAAACTGAACTGGCAGATCCGCGACGGTTACTATTTATATCGCAGCAAAATTGAGATTGAACCGAAGAATGCCCGGCTGGCAGCGTTTATCTTGCCGAAGGGCCGTGAACATCACGATGAGTTTTTCGGCGACAGTGAAGTCTTCGAAAACGCGCTGCGCCTAATGGTGCCGTTACGACAGGCCAGCGCCGATGCGACCGTCCGCGTAACTTATCAGGGATGCGCCGCTGCCGGTTTCTGCTATCCGCCGGAAACCCGCGAAGTGCCGCTCAGTGAGGTTTCAGAGCCGGTTAAAGCCGGCGCAGACGTTGCAGAATCCATCCTTTCTCCGGTTGAGGCCACACCAGCGAAAGTTTCCACGCCGCTGCCTTTTTCGCCGCTTTGGGCGTTGCTGATTGGTATCGGCATCGCATTCACGCCGTGCGTACTGCCGATGTATCCGCTGATTTCCGGCATTATTCTCGGGCGCCAGCGTCCGCACAGCATGAAGCGAATTTTCCTGCTGTCGCTGGTGTACGTACAGGGCATGGCGCTGACGTATACGTTGCTTGGGATGGTGGTCGCCGCCGCCGGCTTGCAGTTCCAGGCCGCATTGCAAAGCCCGTGGGTGCTGATCGTTTTATCCGTGATGTTTATCGCGCTGGCGTTATCAATGTTTGGGGCTTTCAGCCTGCAACTTCCGTCCTCCGTTCAGACCCGGCTGGCGTTGTGGAGCAATGAACAAAAAGGCGGTTCGCTGCCGGGCGTCTTTATTATGGGCGCGCTGGCTGGCCTGATTTGTTCCCCCTGCACCACCGCGCCGCTGAGCGCCATTTTGCTGTACATCGCCCAGAGCGGAAACTTACTGGCAGGTGCCGGTACGCTTTACCTGTACGCGCTGGGGATGGGGATCCCGCTGATTATCGTGACTATGTTCGGGAATAAACTGCTGCCACGCAGCGGCCCGTGGATGCATTACGTCAAAGAAGGCTTCGGTTTTGTCATTCTCGCGCTGCCGGTGTTTTTACTTGAGCGTGTGATTGGCGATACCTGGGGATTACGCCTGTGGAGCCTGCTTGGCATCGCGTTCTTCGGCTGGGCGTTACTGCTGAGCCTGAAAAGTCAGCGTGGTATCGTGCGTTTTCTGCAACTGATTTTCCTCGCCGCTGCGCTTATCGTCAGCCGTCCGTTGCAGGACTGGGCTTTTGCGCCCGCCAGCAGTCAGTCCGCGCCACAGCACGCGCTGAACTTCCAGAAAATCCAAAACGTTGATGAACTGAACGCCGCCTTACAGGGCGCGCAGGGCAAACGCGTCATGCTGGATTTGTACGCAGACTGGTGTGTGGCGTGTAACGAGTTCGAAAAATATACGTTTTCCGCGCCAGAAGTGCAGAATGAACTGGCGAACACTTTGTTGCTTCAGGCCGATGTGACGCAAAACTCGGCGGAGCAAAAGGCGTTGTTAGAGCGTCTGGAAGTGCTGGGCTTACCTACGATTTTATTCTTTGGCGCCGATGGCCATGAATTGCCGCAGTCGCGGGTTACCGGTTTTATGGATGCCACTGAGTTCAGTGCGCATTTGCAGAAAGCCCGCCCTTAAACGACACTACATTTTGAAGTACGCGAATTGTGAGGAGGCAAACGTGCTACGTGAACAGGTTCTCGATCAAACCCTTAATCTCTTGGAACAACGTGGCCTTGCAACATTGTCACTGGAAAACGTCGCTGAACTCGTCGACGTTCCGCTCAATGAACTGCGCCGTTTCTGGCCCGATGCCGAAGCGCTGCTCTACGACAGCCTGCGCTATCATGGCGAGCAAATTGAAATCTGGCGGCGTCAGCTGATGCTGGACGAAACGCTCACTCCACCGCAGAAATTACTGGCGCGGTATAAAGTGCTCGATGAGCAGGTGCGCCAGCAGCGTTATCCGGGATGCCTCTTTATCGCAGCCTGTACGTTTTTCCCTGAGAGCGACGCGCCTATTCACCAACTGGCCGAAAATCAGAAACGGGCGTCCTACGACTACACGCTGTCCTTGCTCCAGGAAATGGGTTCCGATGATGCCGAAATGGTGGCGCAGCAGATGGAACTGATCCTTGAAGGTTGTCTGAGCAAGTTGCTGGTGAAACGTCAGCTCATCGATGTGGAAGTGGCGCGACGCCTGGCAGAAGATGTTTTGAATGTCGCACGCTGCCGTGAACATGGCGCACTTTCCTGACTTTCTCTGACCGCAGACAGGCCATTTCGCCATTTTTGAATGAAAAGACAGCAAACGAACGTCTTTTATGTGTTTTAGATGACAAAGCCGTTGACGACACATGCCCAATACGGTTTAATGCGCCCCGTTGCCCGGATAGCTCAGTCGGTAGAGCAAGGGATTGAAAATCCCTGTGTCCTTGGTTCGATTCCGAGTCCGGGCACCAAATTTAAAGAAACCAGCCTAACGGCTGGTTTTTTGCTTTCTGGCCTCAGCCAAAAAAACCAGCCCTCTCCTTTCGTGACTGACTTCTCATCCCTTCATTCATTTGCACAAAACTCCCGTTCATTCCTGTTTAAAAGTTAGGCCAACGTCCGTTAACGGGCATATTTCCTCGTTTTAGACTGTTTCCTTAGGCTAAAAAATTTACTCAAAGCCCTACAAACAGGATTGTCTGATGCAAATAACCCACATTGAGGTATTGCGCGTTGCTATTCCTTTCAGCAGCGGCAGGGAAAAATCACAAGAGAAAAACACTGACGCCTACAACGCGGCGTCACCGACATTAACCCGTATGGAAACGCTGCTGGTCAAAATCACCACGGATACCGGTTTACACAGCTGGGGCGAAGGTTTTGGGCATCTTTCTAACCCGATGACGGAAACGGCGCTGAACGGCCTGGTGGGCAAATTTTTCCTCGGGCAAACCTGCCCGCAAAGCCCTGACGAAATTGCCTCGCTGATGCAACAGGCAGAAATCAATTTCCACGCCTTTGGCCGCACGGGGCCGGTGATGTTTGCGCTCTCAGCGGTGGATATCGCGCTGTGGGATTTGCTGGCAAAAGCCAGAAACCAGCCGCTTTGGCAATTGCTCGGGGCGAAGCGCCATAAAATCGGGGTTTATGCCAGTCTGGTGAGTTATGGGAATGACCCGCAACGCGTGGCAGAAAAAGTGCTGAGCACTTATGACGCCGGATTCCGCGCCATCAAACTGCATGAAACCGAATACGCTGCCATTGCCGCCGCGCGGGAAGTGTTGCCGCAGGATGCCGAACTGATGGTCGATGTGAATTGCCCGTGGAGTGTTGAAGATGCCACGGCGCAGGCAAAGAGATTACGCCCGCTGAATCTGGGATGGCTGGAAGAACCCATCTGGCCGCCGGATGATCTGGCCGGTCTGGCGCTGGTCAGAACGCAGGGCACACGAATTGCCGCTGGCGAAAATGCGGCAGGCGTACAGGGATTTGTCGAGCATTTCGAACACGGTGCGATTGACGTCGCGCAGCCAAGCGTCAGCAAAGTTGGCGGTATCACCGCTATGTTGAAAGTCTTCGCGCTGGCAAAACAATATTCTGTCCGGGTTGTTCCGCACTGCTTCTATTATGGCGCCGGCCTGATGGCGACCGCGCAGCTGGTGGCTTTACTTGATGAAAGTGTCAGCCTGGAGGTGCCTTTCATTCAGTGGCAGGAAGAGCTTTATCCGCAGCTGGACTTCACGCCGCGCATGGTTTTACCTGATGCACCGGGTCTGGGTTTTGAGCCTTCTCCCGCGGTCATTCAGAAATACCTCGTCAGCTCACAAACGCTTTCCCTGACGGCGGAGGCGGCTCATGCGTAAATCCAATTACCGCGTCGTTATCGCCCTGCTGCTGTTTTTTGCAGGCATGCTGAATTATCTCGATCGCGCCGCGCTGTCGGTCATGGCACCGCTGATCAAAGGCGATTTGCACATCGACGATGCGCAGATGGGGATTTTGTTCAGCGCCTTCTTCATCGGTTACTGCCTGTTTTGTTTCATCGGGGGCTGGAGCGCTGACAGATTCGGGCCGCGGAAAGTGTTCGGGCTGGCGGCGGCTTTCTGGTCAGTATTCTGCGGCGCTACGGCTCTGGTGACAGGTTTCGGGCATTTGCTGATCGTACGCGTCATGTTTGGTATCGGTGAAGGGCCGATGGGCACCACCACCAACAAATCCATCTCCAACTGGTTCCCGCGTAAGGAAGTCGGGCGCGCAGTGGGATTTACCAACGCCGGGCAACCGCTGGGCGCCGCAATTGCTGCACCGATTGTCGGGCTGGTCGGGTTGCACTTCGGCTGGCGTATTGCCTTTGTGGTGATTGCCGCGCTGGGCTTCGTCTGGCTGGCGGCCTGGATGATTCTTTTCCGAGATAAGCCGGAACAGCATCCGCGCGTCTCAGAGGCCGAGAAAACGCTGATTGCCAGCGACCGTCCGGCGACACCGGTCACTTCAGGGATGAAAGAAAAAGATGCGCATACCCTGTGGTATTACGTTTTTTCCAAACCGGTATTAGGCGTGGCCGCCGCGTTTTTCTGCTTCAATTATATTCAGTATTTTTTCCTGTCATGGCTGCCAAGCTACCTCACGGATTTCCAGCATCTGGACATCAGGAGCATGAGTATTATCGGCATTCTCCCGTGGCTGGGCGCAACGGCAGGCTTCATTGGCGGCGGCATTGTGGCAGATATGCTGTACCGCAGGACCGGTAATTTCCTTTTTTCACGTAAAGCCGTTATTTTCACCGGCCTGATTATCGCCGCAGGTTGCGTGCTGATGACCGCTTACACCCGCAATACGGCCGGTGCCGTCGCCCTGATAACCGTCGCCAGTATCTTCGCGTATATGACGCCGCAGGCGTGCTGGTCGCTGTTGCAGGATATCGTGCCGGCGCACCGCATCGGAACCGCAGGGGGATTTGTCCATCTGCTGGCTAATCTGGCCGGGATTTTATCTCCCAGCATCACCGGCTTTTTAATCCAGTACGGCGGCGGTTATCAGTCTGCTTTTATCCTGTCGAGCGGTCTGGCGATCGTCGGCGTGGTCGCAATGGCCATACTCGTACGCCAGAATAAAGTGAATGAACTTTTTGGTAAAAAAAGCCCGTCAGAAGATGTCATTACGGAGCATTAATCCTTTGATTTATCATGTTCAACCTGCAGCCGAGCTGATACATTGCAGGTTGAACATTGAGCAAATTTATAGGATATAGAAATGCCTTCGTCCGGAACTCCGCTATTCCCGCCAGCATTGAAAACCGGTGACACTATTGGTTTTTTCTCCGCCTCTTCACCGGTTACCGCCACGGCACCAAACCGCTTTGCGCGCGGGAAAGACTTCCTGCGGGAGAAAGGTTTTGTGCTTAAACCGGGATTGCTGACCGGCGAGTCAGATCATTACCGTTCAGGATCCGTTGCCCGGCGGGCAGAAGAATTAAACCAGCTGTTTCGTGATCCGCAGGTGCGCTGCGTGATGTCAACCATTGGTGGCAATAACACCAACTCCCTGCTGCCTTATCTCGATTACGACGCACTGCGCGCTGACCCGAAAATCATTATTGGTTATTCAGATACCACCGCGCTGCTGGCAGGCATTTACGCACAGACCGGACTGATTACTTTTTACGGTCCTGCGCTGGTTGCCTCTTTCGGCGAATTTCCCCCGCTGGTTGATGAGACTTATGCGTCTTTTACTGACGTTCTGATGAACCGTCACGACGCGCCGTATCGTTATTCTCTGCCCTCACACTGGACGGACGAAAAGCTTAACTGGAATGATATTGCTCCGGTTCGGGCTAAGCATTTGTATGCCAATAACTGCCGTTTTCTGGGCAAAGGGCGTATTGAAGGGCGCGTCATCGGCGGTAATCTGAATACGCTTTCGGGGATCTGGGGAAGTCCTTATCAGCCTGAAATCCGTCAGGGTGATATTTTGTTTGTCGAAGATAGCCTGCTGAATATCGCCACCGTCGAACGTTCGTTCTCCATGCTTAAGCTCAATGGCGTTTTCGACCGCGTCAGTGCGATAGTGCTCGGGAAGCATGAATTATTCGACGACGCCGGAACCGGCAGGCAGCCCGCCGATGTACTGCTGGAAATCCTTAACGGCCAGGATATCCCGTTAGTCGACGGCTTTGACTGCTGCCATACTCACCCGATGCTCACCTTGCCGCTGGGTGTCGATATAGCTGTCGACTTTGACCGGCAGCAGATTCACATTACCGGCCAGTACCTGTCCTGATGACCGTATAAATCACGTACTACTAAAATTCCGTACGTGATTTATATCTCTCCGGTTCAAGCCTTCCTTTTTCTTCTCTCCCGTTAAGGCTGTGCATTGCCAGCATGTAAATATTTCTGACAACAATCTGACTTTTAAATAGTACGGTTTATACTGACTGCCCCTTTACGACGGTATATCAGGGTAAAATTCTGATAGGGTAGCACTGTACTAATTATCTGAACGCAAATGTAAGACAGGATATGTTTAACAGGGAGACGAAGGATGCAAATGATTTATCTGATTGAAAATGAAATAGTATTCAATCCAGAGGATAACTCACTTTCTTTGCTGAGCGACGCTGAGAGTAAGGTCGCTGTATCCAATCCTGCGCGGAGAATTTTATTATTGCTGATTGAGCAACATGGCATTGTTGTTCATCGTGAAACATTTTTTAAAAAAGTATGGGATGACTACGGACTGACAGCCAGTAATAATAATCTCAATCACTGCATCAGCAAATTACGTAAAGTGATTTCACTGCTGGGTTATTCCGATGAATTCATTGTCACCGTTCCCAAAGTGGGTTTTTTCATCAGGAAAGAGATCGCCATTGCGGTGAATTTTGAGCAAATCGCACCTCCCGCAGAAAATATGCAAGAGTGCAAAAGTGTTATCGAAATCCCGGAAATCATTCTGCCCGTCGCTGGAGAACAGCCTTCCGCAGAAGCTGTGACTGAGCCCGTTCAGCCCGACACCGTGACGCCGGAGCGGTACCGGTGGGAAACAAAACACTCTGTTTTTATGAGTATTTTAGTCACAACAGTGATTACGGCCTGGGGGATTTTTATCCTTTACCCTAATCTGAGTGACCCGATGGCACATTTGCAGATTGCGAGAATAGGCGTCTGCGAACTGTATTCAGCCGCGCCCGTCACTCCCTCACGAAAGGAGGAGTTCGCGCGTCTGGCCGAAATATTCCTGCGGGAAAACAATATTTCCTGCAAGCCCGGTGAAATATTCATATTCCAAAGCGAGCGATTTTCTCTCCCGATAAATACGGGTTCTGTGCGCGACTTCATGACGCAATGTAATACCGATGATAATCATAAGATGAACATTTGCATAAGTTATTATACAAATGACAGGACCACGAATGACAAATTATAATAAAAGCTTACCTTCCGTAAAGAAGATCCTTCTTTTATCCTTATCCCCTATTTTTGTTTTACTGATCATTATTTTTTGCGAGATTTTTTTAAGAAGAGAGAAAGAAGCATTTCCGGTTAACATCCCTTGCCGGGGGAACATGATCATTGAAGCACAATATGATAATCAAAAAGCCAGAATGGTGACATCGCTGTACTTTAGTTTTCTGAGCAAGAATAAGATTTTGATTTCTCTGAGCGGGACAGGGTATTTGTATAACAACGAAAATGTCGTCGTTGAGAAAAAAACGCTGCTGCGCAATATCTATTATGATTATATCCATGAAAGTAAGGCCACGGATACCTACTCGATGACCAGCAGTCAGATCAATATCGACAGCGTGGATGACTTTGACTGGCGTATTTCCTCACTTTTACTGATGAACAGTTTTTTTCTGACGGGCCACACAGATACGCTGGTCTTAAAGAAGTACGGCGATAACGCCCTGCTCATCGAAAACAATCAGTCACCGTTTACGCTGTGCGTCTTCAGTAAGAGTCTGTGAGACCCGGCAGTCACTGCTTTTGTCTATTTATAATACAGATAGAGCTGAAATCCGCAGGCTTGTGCGTAACGGGCCAGCGTACTGAAACTGGCCTGTGCCGGGCGCTTTTCCAGGCGGGTGATGGCCGGAGGTGTGATCCCCAGGCGTCGGGCCAGTTCCGTTTTATTTAATCCGGCATCTTCGCGTAAGGTTTGCAACAACGCATGAATTTCTGTCTCAGCAATGAGTTCCGGAGCCTGCGCAGAATATACCGGTTCTTCAAGCGCCTGAGCCCGTAATTTAGCCGTTCTTAGCATGTCGTTCTCCCTCTCTTACAGACGCGGTCAGTAGTAGTTAATCTTGACGATCACTGACGCATCAAATTGCCCGAGAGAAAGTGCTCTCCCCGGGATCGCACTCACTTTCGCCGTGAAGTTTTTCGTTACTTCATTCACGTTATTGAGTTCAGCAAAATCATCGTAACGATTGAACGTAATCGCCTGTTCTTTATCGTTATAGAGCATTAATTTGGCGCCATTCGACAAGTCTATGGCCGTGTTATCGAGCAGCGGACTGGCCGTGGAAAACTCGGCCTGCAGGGAGAAATTATCCAGACACCCCTGCTTAACGGCTTTGATGGCAAACGGCAGAGAAATGCCGGAAGAACGCGACAAAATGGTGCTCTGAATCGGGCCGAAATCCACAATCTGAGATTCCGGATAGACTTTTAAATCGGAGCCACAGGCCAGGAAGCGAATCCCCTGTAAGCCGGAGAGGTTATATTTCAGGTTTTTCGCGCCAGGCGTTTTATTGATGCCCCGGCTGCCATCAAGCTGGAATACCGTGAACTGGTCGGCGCCCTGATAATGACCGCTGGAAGGCGCGTTCCCGCTGACTTTGATATACAGACGGAAAGTGACGTTTACCGTCACGTTTTGGCCTTTTTTGATAGGCGTGCTGTTGGTGCTGAGACGCTGTTCATTCTGCTCGAGATCCTGCCCGTTATAGCTCACGCCCAGCAGTAAACCCTCGCCAATGGATTGTGATTTCGGGTTGAAGTAGAAATGCACCACATCAATGATTGAACCCAGAACGTTATCGCAATACGCTGTGACGTTAATGTCATTGGATTCCCAGATTTTGGTGCCCACCGGCACATTCGACGGTATCGCCAGCTGCCCGACCGGGATCGCCGGTTTATCGACGATCCCCGTTCCTTTTTCCACGCAATCGAGCGCCAGCGCGCTGCGGGAAAAACAGAGCAATAAAATAATCAATATCATCCTGCCAGCGGATAACCGGTAAATATCAGGCATAACAATCCCTTATCAAGGAGATGAACAGGTTCAAATACGGGCGTTCACACGACTTAGCGTTTGCCTTCTTTGCTGATGAGTTGACACTGAGGCGTCTGGCACTGGTACTCGTTCACCTGTAAACCCCCGTAGTCGTCCATATATCCCAGGCTGTAACGATCGCTGACGTACTGGCCGCCAGTCAGGGATTCCGTCGCAAACGGGGCCAGCATCACGCTGTCAAAACCCGGCACGTTGCCTTTATTGTCCTTACCCAGATAGCCGACGGTGATGTAGAACGGCGTCGGGTTGGTCAGTTTCAAACCGTCCGAAAGGCGGCTAACCTGAAGCTGTTCCTGCCAGTTTCCTTTCAGCAATTTGCGCAGTTCGGTGGGCCGGAAGAAAAGCTTCACACGGCTCTGAATCGCAACCTGCATCACGTTGGCCATTTCGCTTTTTGGCGGCACTTCACGCACATTGAAATAAAATAGCGATTCACGATCTTTCGGCAGCGCGGCAGTTTCCGGTAACTGAAGTACGCGGATCTGGCTTTTCTGACCCGCATCAATTCGCTGCATAGGTGGCAACGCCACCAGCGGGGACGTAATTTTGTCGCCCTGCGCATTCTCCAGCCAGACCTGAGCCAGATAAGGCAAATCTTTGCTCTGGTTCTCCAGCATGACGCTGACCGATTTGTCATTGGCATTAAAAATGATGCGCGTCCGGTCAAGGTTAATGGCTGCAATGGCCGGACAGGCCACGCTGGCCATCATCAGTAATGCCATGCCAGTGTGTAAAATCTGCTTCTTCATCGGACTCTTCCTTTCCTGATTCACTTTGTTAATTTTCAGCTGCACGGTAATAGCACCTGACCGGAACGGGTCACGGGCTGCGAAGGTACCTGTATCCGGCATTGCTGATCGTCGCCCCAGCGTACGGTCAGCGATTTCTCGCCGGAGACGCCAGCCAGATACGCCAGACCGCCATCACCAATCAGACCGGCTTCAAACCCGGAACTGTTGTCCGTCACTGACGAACCCAATGGCGGATAGCTTCCATCAGCGAGACGAATTACGGCCATCAGGCGCTCGCCTTTAATCGCGCGGATTTTGCGGAAACCTATTGCTCCTTCCGTCAGGGTTTTGCTGACAACCGAGCTGTAAACTTCCACATCATCAGGCAGATGATTGACGTCAACGCGGATATCAGAAGTCTGATAGCTTGAGACGCCGTTCACGACGGCGATGCCGTAATCATTCGTTACCGACGCGCCTTCGCTGATCGGAATACCCTTCACCCCGGCAGACACCATCATGCGCGGCTCGCTGCCTGAGCTGCTCTGGTGCAAGGCGGCTCCGGCTCCGGTGGCCGTAAATGAGCCGTACCAGTTGGCGTTTACCGAGCGGTAATCGTTATTTTTTACGCTGCCGTTCACGCCTAACTGACCGTACGGCGACATGTGCTGGTAGTTAGCACGGAAAACGCCGTCCCCTTTTTGCAGGTCAGGGCTGCTTCCGCCGGCTCCCACGCGCCAGCTGTTGTTCGGATCCTGGCTGTTGTAATAAGACGCGGTTTGCGAAAAGCCGCCCTGGGAATCCTGTTGTGCGTCATAGCTGATCTGTTGCCCGGAAGACAACGGCAAACTGAATGACAGAAACATCTGGTTTTCATCGGTATCGCGGTATCTCAGCTTGCTGGCGGACAACGTTCCGGAAATGCCGGTGAACCGCCCGATATCAAATATCTTGCTGACGGAAACGCTGTAGTTATTGCTGGGATTTTCGTTCCAGTACACCTTATGCGTCGCCGAGAGATACAACGTGATCGCCGGCCACGGCAGAAACTGGTTGGCGGTTACCGTATAAGTTTGTTTATCGTCGCGGGAATACCCGTCGCCATTCACCTTGTCGAGATACTGGTTGAACGACATGAATGTTTTTTCCGAGAAACGATAACCGGCAAAAGTGATCTGGCTTCCGGTGGAATCGAAGCGTTTGGAATAGTTGGCGCGGTAACTGAAACCCGTTTGCTTACCCGCCACAGGAACCGTCGCGGAAGAACGGGTGACATCGAAAGACACCGCGCCCAGCTTTTGCAAGTTCTGCCCGACGCCGAGCGCCTGAGCCTGATAGTTCCCGGTGGTGGCAATCAGCCCGCCATAAACGGAGAAATCATTGAGCGCGCCCCACGACATTTCTCCGCTGTAAAAACCCGGTTGCAAAACGTGATTGCTGCTGCCGGTGGTCGGTTTCCCCATCGCCGTCTTGAAGCGCACCTGACCTTTGCGGGTCAGAAACGGGATCGTTGCCGTGGTAACCTGATATGTCGTTACGCTGCCGTTTTCTTCTTCAATTTTAACGTCCAGCGCGCCCTGGACGGCTTCCGTCAGGTCCTGCACGACAAACGGCCCGGGAGAAACGTTGGTCTGATAAATCACCCGGCCGTTCTGGCTGATACTGACTTTGGCGTTGGTTTTGGCGATACCCGTTACCTGAGGCGCATAACCACGCAGCGAAGGCGGCAACATCCTCTGATCGCTGTTGACGGAAACGCCGACAAAGCGGAAGGAATCGAAAATATCTGAGCTGAAATAGGTCTGCCCGCCGGTCAGACGCGCGCCGATGGAAGGTAATGCACGGAACAGATAGGTTTGCGTCCAGGTGAATTTATCGCTTGCAGGCGATCCAGACGTCCGGGCGGCGGAATACTGATAATCCGCGCGGGCACGCCATGCACCCAGGTTAAATCCGGTCGTACCATAGCTGCTGAAACTGGTCGAGCTGTTACCCTGCTGCGGCATGTATTTGCTGCCCAGCAGGTTGTAATCAAGTAATACCCCATTCACGCCGTTATCCCACTGGGAAGGCGGCACCCAGTTTTCATCGTGAAACGTCAGCCACGCCTGCGGGATACTGATATTCAGCGTCTGTTTTTCCTGATCGTAACGCGCAGTGATTTCTTTCTGACGATCCAGAGAAGTGCATTCGCCGTGATGCCAGAGTGTCAGCTGTGCCCGGGCGGTTTTGGTCAGATCGAATTTATCCACCAGTGAAGGCGGCACGCACAGACGGCTGTTTTTATTATCTTCGGTAGGAATATATTTAATCAGGCTTTGATCGCCCAGCGTGCGGCCATTGAGCACGACATCCAGCAGATATTCACCGGGCGCAATATAATTCGCCACCTGAAAACGTGAAAGGTCTACATTATTGCGATCGGCAGAATCAATAAAGTTAACGTTAAATTCCACCGCCAGACTTTTGAATGAAATAAAGCATCCTGACAAGAAAATAATAACCCCTGTTGTTATTCTCATCCCTGTCGATGTTCTGTCCATCGCAAACAACATAATAAAATCACTTTTTTATTTTTTATAAATCCAGCACGGAACCCCGATGCACCCGGAAAATAAAGGGGAGATAACTCCCCTAAATAACAGCAATATTTATTTGTAGTTCAGGGCGTAAGTCGCCTGAGAAACGATAGTACCGGTGGAGACTGGCTGGGTGTTGGCTTCAACGCGCGCAGCAAATACCAGCTCGTTATTACCTGTTACCAGATTAATGTCTTTTGAGGTATCGCCAACTTTCAGCAAATCACCGTTAGCGTCGATGAGACGGATGCCTGCACCTTTAGCGCTGCCGGTGTTCGCCAGCAGTTCAGTGGCGCTGCTGTCCGGAGTACCCGCGAAAGACACAGCCACTTTAGACATCGCCGGATATTCAACGGTGCCGGCAGTTTGCGCGGTCAAATCGCAGTCTTGCAGATGGATGGTGTAGTTAACGTTTTGAGAATATTTATTGCCGCTTGCCAGCACCTTATTCGCCACCTGTCCCATATCGACATTAATGTCTTCATCGCCTGCGGCAATAGAGCAAGGCGCATTAATAACGGTACCGGTGAAATGAATACGGCCGGAACCCTGGTCAGCGCCGGTCGGAGGTGTTGTGACGTCATCAGCAAAAGCTGAAGCGGAAATTAAAGTGGATAAAGCAATAATCAGTGTCTTGTTCTTAGCGTTAAACATAGTAAGTCCTTGAGATTTAACGGTAGCTATTAAGTGATAAATACGCTCACAGGCGATATTTTTCGCTGTACCGAAGAGAGCACCCCTCTCTTGCCAGATCAATATACTGATATTTTTAATTTAACGTTATAATAATTTGCCAATTGCAAATATTAAGAGTTTTAATCTCAGATTAATCTTTAAACATCACCTTTATGAATGGAAATTAACTTAAAAGTTAAAATAATTAACATTAAATGTTCCGGCCTGAATAAAAATCATTCTTGTTAAGTTGAAAAGTTAAGCTTTAGTTAACCAATAATTTACTTTTCGTTTAATTAAAATTTACGTTTTCAGGGTTATTGATACATTTTCTCCGACAGCGGTGAGAAAACTCTGCATTCAGATCAAAAGAACGCCCGCAGCTAAGTCCATCCGGATCTCTCTTCAGATCATTTTCAGTCGATCATTCTTCTCAAACTGCCCTGCGTTCATTGAGAAATGACAGTTTCCGCTTCCTTTTTGGCCCATACCTCAGTTCATTCTGACGGCACGTTGGCTTTTGTGGCCTGCCCCGCACCGCTGTTGCAGATATCTTGCTGTTTTTTCTCCGCTTGCGTGATCTGCCCCCCAGAAAGCAAACAAAGCCTTAACGCAAACTACACTTAACTTTTGATTGACATATATTTAACAAAATAAAGGAGAAAAACCATGAGCCAAATTCATAAGCATTCTATTCCTGCCTCTGTGGCAGAACGCGCCCTGATCACACCTGAAAAATATCAGCAGTATTATCAGCAGTCTGTTGAAGACCCCGATGCCTTTTGGGGAGAACAGGCAAAAGTCCTCGACTGGATCAAACCGTTTACTCAGGTGAAAAACACCTCGTTTGCACCAGGGAATATTGATATTCGCTGGTTTGAGGATGGCACGCTCAACCTGGCGGCTAACTGTCTCGACCGGCATTTAGCAGAGAAAGGCGATCAGACTGCGCTTATTTGGGAAGGCGATGATCCTAACGCCGAAAATAAACACGTCACGTATAAACAGCTTCACCATGATGTCTGCCAGTTCGCTAATGTATTAAAAGGACTTGGCGTCAGGAAAGGCGATGTTGTCGCCATCTATATGCCTATGGTGCCTGAAGCCGCCGTGGCAATGCTGGCCTGTGCCCGTATCGGCGCAGTGCATTCCGTCATTTTTGCCGGTTTCTCACCGGAAGCCGTTTCAGGCCGCATCATTGATTCCAATGCCAAAATCGTGATCACCGCCGATGAAGGCTTGCGTGCAGGTCGCACCATCCCGCTGAAACAGAATGTGGACGATGCCCTGAAAAATCCGGCAGTCACCAGTGTTACGCACTCCATTATTTTCAAACGCACCGGGAAACAGGGTGAATGGAAAGAAGGCCGCGATATCTGGTGGCATGACGCAATAAAAGATGTTCCGGCGGATTGTCCGGCGGAAGAGATGAAAGCGGAAGATCCGCTGTTCATCCTCTATACCTCCGGATCTACCGGTAAACCTAAAGGCGTTTTGCATACCACCGGCGGGTATCTGGTTTATGCAGCGCTGACTTTCAAATACACCTTTGATTACCACGACGGCGACATCTACTGGTGTACAGCCGACGTAGGCTGGGTAACCGGCCACAGCTATCTGCTCTACGGCCCGCTGGCTTGTGGTGCGATCAGCCTGATGTTTGAAGGCGTGCCAAATTTCCCGACGCCAGCGCGCATGGCTCAGGTCATTGATAAGCATAAAGTAAACATTCTTTATACGGCGCCTACCGCAATCCGTGCATTGATGGCGGAAGGGGATAAAGCGGTCGAAGGAACCAGCCGCGCCTCGCTGCGGATCATGGGGTCAGTGGGCGAACCGATTAACCCGGAAGCCTGGGAGTGGTACTACAAAACGATTGGTAACAGCCAGTGCCCGATCGTCGATACCTGGTGGCAGACTGAAACCGGCGGTTTCATGATCACACCATTGCCGGGTGCGACGGAGCTGAAAGCGGGTTCTGCAACCCGTCCTTTCTTCGGTGTGCAACCCGCGCTGGTCGATAATGAAGGTATCCCGCAGGAGGGCGCATGCGAAGGCAATCTGGTGATTACCGATTCCTGGCCGGGCCAGGCACGTACCCTGTTTGGCGACCACGATCGCTTTGAGCAAACCTATTTCTCCACCTTCAAAAACATGTATTTCAGCGGTGATGGCGCGCGTCGTGACGAAGATGGCTATTACTGGATCACAGGCCGCGTGGATGACGTCCTGAATATCTCCGGCCACCGTCTGGGAACCGCTGAAATTGAATCCGCACTGGTATCACATCCAAAAATTGCAGAAGCCGCCGTTGTCGGGATTCCGCATAACATCAAAGGCCAGGCTATTTATGCCTACATCACTCTGAATCATGGCGAGGAACCGTCACCGGAGCTCTATACGGAGGTACGCAACTGGGTGCGTAAAGAGATAGGCTCCATCGCCACACCGGACGTTCTTCACTGGACTGATTCATTACCTAAAACCCGTTCCGGCAAAATTATGCGCCGCATTCTGCGCAAAATTGCAGCCGGTGACACCAGTAATCTGGGAGATACCTCAACGCTTGCAGATCCGGGCGTAGTTGAAAAATTGTTGGAAGAAAAACAATCAATGAAAGTGCCGTCATAATTTTCACCGCCCTGGCGCGGTGAACTCTATCAATGCCTCACAGGAGTCACTGAGATGAATGATCTCATTTATCAGAGAGTTGTAAGTAACCCGCGCTTCAGGGAACTGGTGCAAAAACGCAGCCGTTTTGCCTGGCTTTTGTCAGGCATCACGCTGGTGTTGTATGTCGCGTTTATCTTGTTGATTGCGTTCGACCCGCAATGGCTGGGGACGCCGTTGTATGAAGGCGCCACAATCACGCGGGGTATTCCGGTTGGCGTCGGGCTGATCGTGATTTCTTTCATCCTCACTGGCATCTATGTCATTCGCGCGAACAGCGAGTTTGACCAGCTGACGGCTGATATTATCCGTGAGGTTAAGCCATGATCGCACGCCGTAGCTCCCTCCTTTTCCTGATGTTATCTCTGGCTTTGCCTTTCAGCGCTTTTGCAGCAGAAGGAATTGCAGGAGAGGTAAAACGCCAGCCTCTTAATATTGAAGCGATAGTGATGTTCGTTTTGTTTGTGGGTGCGACGCTTTATATCACCTACTGGGCCGCTAAACGGACGCGTTCCCGTCAGGATTATTACACTGCTGGCGGCCGAATTACCGGACTGCAAAACGGGATGGCGATTGCCGGTGATTTCATGTCAGCCGCATCTTTCCTTGGGATCTCCGCGCTGGTATATACCTCCGGTTACGATGGCCTGATCTATTCCATAGGCTTCCTTATCGGCTGGCCAATCATCCTTTTCTTGATTGCTGAACGTCTGCGTAATTTGGGTAAATACACCTTCGCCGACGTCGCTTCATACCGGTTGAAGCAAAAGCCAATTCGCCTGCTCTCAGCCTGTGGTTCGCTGGTGGTGGTTGCACTGTATCTGATTGCACAGATGGTGGGGGCCGGTAAGCTTATCCAACTGCTGTTCGGCCTGAACTACCATGTTGCAGTCATTCTGGTTGGGATCCTGATGGTGCTCTACGTGCTGTTCGGCGGCATGCTGGCAACAACCTGGGTACAAATCATTAAGGCAATCCTGCTGCTGGCGGGCGCCACGTTTATGGCCGTTATGGTCATGAAATCCGTCGGTTTTAACTTCAATACCCTCTTTACACAGGCCGTGGCAGTGCATTCAAAAGGTATCGCGATCATGAGCCCGGGAGGACTGGTTTCCGACCCGATATCGGCGTTATCGCTGGGGCTTGCACTGATGTTTGGGACCGCAGGCTTGCCGCACATTCTCATGCGTTTCTTCACCGTTAATGATGCTAAGGAAGCCCGTAAAAGCGTATTCTACGCAACCGGATTCATTGGTTACTTCTATATCCTGACGTTCATTATCGGTTTTGGCGCTATCGTGCTGGTCAGTTCAAACCCTGCATTTAAAGATGCCAGCGGCGTATTGCTCGGCGGCAATAATATGGCAGCGGTACATCTGGCCGATGCGGTCGGTGGAAGCTTCTTCCTCGGTTTCATCTCGGCAGTGGCCTTCGCAACAATATTGGCTGTCGTGGCAGGATTAACACTGGCTGGTGCATCTGCGGTTTCTCATGACCTTTATGCCAGCGTCATTAAAGATGGTAAGGCAACGGAGCGTGATGAGCTGAGGGTCTCAAAGATCACCGTTATCGTTCTCGGTATCGTGGCGATCGCTTTGGGTATTTTGTTTGAAAAACAGAATATTGCGTTCATGGTGGGCCTGGCATTCTCCATCGCAGCAAGTTGTAATTTCCCGATTATTCTTCTGTCGATGTATTGGGCTAAATTGACGACTCGCGGCGCGATGATAGGTGGGTGGCTGGGGTTACTAACGGCCGTGATACTGATGATTCTGGGTCCAACGATTTGGGTGCAGATTTTAGGACACGCGAAGCCAATCTATCCTTACGAATATCCGGCTCTCTTCTCAATGATTGTTGCCTTTGCAGGAACCTGGTTCTTCTCAATTACCGACAATTCTGTTGAAGGACAAAAAGAGAGAGAGCGTTTCTATCCTCAGTTTGTTCGTTCACAAACAGGGATTGGTATCTCGCAAAGCTCTAATCACTGATTTTTTACGCAGACAAAAGCAAAAAGGCCATCCTCCCGGATGGCCTTTTGTTTAATGACTGGAAAATCACAGCTGTTGACCAATTTTTCCATTGCGCGTTTCAAATTCTGAATAGCAAAAAGCCCTGTACGTCAGTACAGGGCTTTCCACTTATTTGATGCCTGGCAGTTCCCTACTCTCGCATGGGGAGACCCCACACTACCATCGGCGCTACGGCGTTTCACTTCTGAGTTC
>NZ_JADOBI010000004.1 GCF_015644585.1 Rahnella laticis
GGAACGAATGCTTGCCGAGGTCAATACCGATGAGCGTAACGTTTTGCATGATGATCCCCTTCAGAAAGAAAAACACCCTGTCAGCGTACCGCTCACAGGGTGGGGGTGACCATCTTATTAAACGGGAGCACCAGGCTCCCGTTCTTCTGTTTCAGCGAACTGAAATTACATATTTGCGATCATGTCGTCGGCAAACTCGCTGCATTTGCGCAGCTTAGCGCCTTCCATGCCTTTCACGATCAGGTCTGCGGCTTCGAACCATTCCATATGACGCAGCAGCTGAGCGAATTAAATTACTTAATACTTTGATTAGAAGAAAAATGACACTATTTCGATATCACCTAAACTACAAAGATGGTTGATTACGACATCATGAATTCAAAAAGAATAAATTTAGTTTTACAGAAAACTTTCCCAGTACCGCGCAGAGTAAAATACAATAGTTCCGGCGAAAACTTCAATTGTTAGCATCGTTAAATGATGGACGTCACCACGCGTCGCTCACAATTTCATCATCAATGATCTCCTCACCGTATAGAATGAAGTTGTTCTGGTCTTGCAGAGACTCCAGCCTTCCACGAAGAACCGTCACCTACCGTAAAACCTACACTCATCATTTATGATGTTCAGAAACAGATTGCTGCTCACCGGCTTTTTGGAGTTATTCACAAACGACATCGCTTCAGACTTAATGCTCATATCAAGATAATGCAAGGCCGTGAATGCTATACAAGATGGGACTGTGAACTGGCAGATATGGTTTAATCTAAGGGTAACTCAATAAATTCACTTACTGGCAATTTAAAACTCCATACCTATCTCCTATTTTACGCAGTCCATGTTCTTCAGAAAGTAATATTTTTCTTCTCCGTGGGAATCCTAATAATCAGTGAAGACCGCCTGAGAGTATTCGTTCCACTGTTTTCATGTTGCAAATCTCAAGAGCGGATAATCTTGGCAAGTCCTTCAAAGAACCAGTCCGTCGTTATTATCAGATGATGCCATTAATTGGCAAACGACAGGATAAGGAGGGAACCATGAGTGTTAAGCGAGAGAAAAAGCTAAGGGGAAACATCCGGGCTCTATTGCTGCGATCACCATGTTATTCAATATACGTTTGGGAAGAGGCCTTCCTGTTATAAAGCAACTGTCTGACCAGTGGTCAATTATAGCTTTTGAGTTATTAACGCTAGTACCAATGACAAAAATAATCACGCGAAATACCAACTCTCTGACAGAGAAAAACCGAGCAAAACCTCATGCATACCTTAATAATCTGACATCGGAAAATGGGCTGACTGATAGTTGAAAACCTAAGAATCTCAAAAAGTGCGAAGAACTGAACGTGCATGCTTACTATTTAACAGCATGTAATTTTATACTTTATTTTTTCCCTTATGAGAAGAAAAATTTATTGACACCACCTCAACTATGAAACATAATATAATGTTTAACACTTCATGTCTTCAAACGATAGATATAGGATAGCAAAATGATAATCGGATATACAACAGGTGTTTTTGACTTATTCCATATAGGACATCTTAACATACTAAAAAATGCAAAAGGCTTATGTGACAAATTAATAGTTGGTGTATCTACCGATGAATTAGTCCTATATAAAAACAAGAAACCAATCATCCCATTTGAAGAAAGAATCGAAATAGTCAGGACATGCAAATACGTTGATGTTGCCGTTCCTCAATTTAATATGGATAAAATTGAAGCTTATAATAGGTACAAATTCGATATTATGTTGGTCGGTGATGATTGGTTCGAAAACCCAAAGTGGGAGCATTTTGAACATGCATTGAAAGAACGGAATGTAAGAATCATATACTTCCCCTATACAAAAACGACCTCTTCAACACTAATTAACAATACGCTAATGTTACTTAGAGATCAAAATTAATATTTGGGTTATGAGGATTTTCCAAAAATGAATGAAAGTTTGAGTATTTTCGATCAAGATAAATATCTTGAGCTGTATCAAGACGTTAAAGATGCCATTGAAAATGGCCAGATTTCATCTGGATATGAGCATTATGAAAACCATGGTAAATATGAAGGTCGTCACGCACCAAAAAAGCTAATGCCCGCTACTAATCTCGTTAATGACATCTATAACAAAATTAAGAAAATTGAAAATGAACTGAACGATAGACGAATAATAGATAATTTAAAGATAATATCAAAAAGGCTCACCAAGAAAAAAATAATATTATTTTACTCCCATAAATTTTTAGAGGGAAATATAAAGCAATCTTTTTTCAAAACCAATGAAATAATAAGGAAGGAAAATAAAGACATTGAGTGCCATTTATTAACCCTTGATAAAAAATCATATGATTTAGTTATTAATCTTGGTTATAGTGCTATTTTTTGGGATGGTAATAATAGTTCTAACATTAAAAAAATCATGTCTGCTGCAGTTGTTGTTGATGAAGGTTTTTTTGTTGAAACAGCACCTACACCAACAATGCTTTATAATATTTTGTCATCGGCCTATCGTATAAACCTTTGGCATGGTACACCAATGCGTTTAATAGGTTTAAATGAATTTGATTTCAGAAAAAAAATTGATTATCACCATTCAGCTGTTTTTGCATCTTGGTCAATGAATAATGTATTGTGCTCTTCTTCTGGTAACGATAAAAAAATGTTTGACGAAGCAATGGTCAGCGATAGATATGAGGTTACAGGTTATGCTCGTAACGATATATTCTATAGAGACTTAAATGACCTAGATATGGTAAATGTCGATAAGACTGCTTTCGATTTAGTTTGCCATAAAAAACCTGAATGCAGAGTTATTTATTATGCTCCTACATGGAGAGAGGACAACCCAAAATGGGTTGAAGAAATTAACCTCGAGAGTATTTCAAAATCACTACATAGCATGGGATATTTATTAATAGTAAACCTTCATCCTTTTGAGTTTAAAATAAATATGGATTACTTATACAATATCCAATATTTAACTCTTTTAAACCCTGATAGTGATACCTATCCAATATTAAAAAATGCTGACCTATTAATTACTGATTACTCATCAATAATTTTCGATTTTTTACACACTCAAAAGCCTATTATTTTATTTAGGCCAGACCATGAAAGTTATATTTCTAACTTAAGACAGGTTTCACCAGACAGGGATAATTGTATAAACTCTCTGATTTCCAAAAATAGCGAGGAGTTAGTTCAATCTATTACATCTGTTTTTGATAACTTCGATATAAGTAATGTAAATAGTGCTCTTTATCGCTACCATGAGTATCATGATGCGAAAGCATCAGAAAGATGTGCAAATATCATAATTGACTCATGCCAATCTGTGGTCAAAGGATAAATATATGTGTGGAATATTATTTAGTAGTAGTTTAAGCAGAAGATTTAGCTTAGAGAAATTTAATAATGCGTTGATTAGTCAGGCTTGGCGAGGACCGGATAATAGAGAATCAGTTTCGATTCAAGCTGATTTATTTATTGCTGGACATAACAGACTTGCTATTCTGGATAAAACCTCTATGGCCAACCAACCTATGTATTCATCATGCGGAAATTTCTTAATAGTATTCAATGGGGAAATCTATAATCATTTAGACATAAGAAAGAAATTATCATTAAATTGCAGAACAACTTCAGATACTGAAACATTAGTTGAAGCGTTTAGCCAGGTTGGAATATCTGTATTATCCCTTTTAGATGGCATGTTCTCCTTTGTTGTCTTAAATATTAATAATGGTGAATGGTTTGCAGCACGTGATCATTTAGGAATAAAACCTTTATATTATTATAGGAATTCAGAAGATTTAGTTATAGCCTCTGAATCTTCAACAATTTCGAAATTGACTGACAATGGCTTAGACAGCGAATCAATGATCGAGTGGACATTGATTCGAAGGCCTTTGCCTGGCTTTAGTTTTTATAAAAATATTAATGAATTATTGCCTGGCCATTATCTTCATAGCCGGGAGACTTTCCCCGTAAAATACTGGCAAAGAAAAAAATCTTCGGAGAAATTCGAGTATGACCATTTGGAATACAAAATTAAAAACTCTATAAATCGACATGAATTGAGCGACTATCCTGTAGTCGCTTTGTTAAGCGGCGGCATTGATAGTTCTATAATATCAGCTATATCTAACACTCAGGACTGTTATTCCATTGGTCTGGAGGGAAACAATGAATGCGCATATGCTCAAGAAACTGGGATTAAAATTAACAAGAACATCCATACTCATATAATTGATGAGAATAGGTTATTGCAAGCTTGGGAAAAATTAATCTTATTACGTAATGAGCCTATTTCAGTTCCTAATGAAGCTCTAATATATCTCATTTGTAAAGAATTTAAGTCTGACCAAAAAGTATTACTTACTGGCGAGGGGGCTGATGAGATATTTTTTGGATATGACAAAATTTACAGATGGGCGATGAATGAAAAAAAAATAAATCCTGAAGATTTCATATCTAGATATGGCTATGGGTCAGATAAATTATCCGCTGACGACCTAACTGAAAGGATGCATTATTATCTAGTAGAAACAGCAAAAGATAAGTCACCTATCGAATTCTTAGAAGATTTTATGTTAGATGTACACCTTGTCGGGCTATTACGCAGAATGGATTACTCTTCTATGGCTGCATCGAAAGAAGCCCGAGTGCCTTTTGTATGCACAGACATTGTCAATTATATGTATCGAAGACCGACTGTATTAAAAATTGATGAGATTCATTCAAAAATCCCACTCCGAAAAATGATTAGCAACTTAGGGTTATTAAATGTCCTTGAGCGAACTAAGATTGGTTTCAGTGCATCAAAAAACAACATGATACATAAATATGATGAATACGAGAAATTTCGGAACTTCAATATCAAAACCCTTGGCTTAGATGGTAGTAAATAGCTATTATTTTGTTGAAGCGCCCTAAGTTACTTAAGCTATCTTAGCTGGCTAATATCTATATGTTCTAAAAAATGATGCTTGTATTAAAAATTACAAGTATCATGATGCCTATTGATTTAAAATCAGGGGACTTCAATAGGAGCGATATACTGATTCAGATAATAAGTTCCTTAGATAGACAACCGCTTAACCACTTTGCAATAAAATAGATATATATTAAGTTGATCCCCCCTTTTACTCACAGCGAACTTCCTGACATTCATTGCCATAGCTGCGCAACGCGGCTCAAGGCCTAACAGGCTGGTTTCAAATATGAACGATGGGCTTAAATTACGTCTGCTGATTCTGGTCAGTGTGTCGTCTATTTCAACTATGAGGTGATAATTCAACTCTATCTTGTTAGCTTTAGTAAGCCACTTCCGAGTGAACTCACTCCTTAGCATCATGATCATGTAGAACTCGATACTTATAGCTATAGGAAAAATTCCGCCATTTAAGGCGTAATTAAAGCTGTAAAAATAAATGGCCATGGACAGCTTCAGATAATTCATTAAAAAAATAGGTAAGACTTTGAAAGTTCAGTTTGCATGTTTTTGTTTAGGTTACAGAAAATTTTCCAGAGGAAAAAAAAGGGGGCATGATGCCCCCGATGTCTACTTCAACAATTTCGCAATTACATATTTGCGATCATGTCGTCGGCAAACTCGCTGCATTTGCGCAGCTTAGCGCCTTCCATCAGACGTTCAAAATCGTAAGTCACAGTTTTGTTGGCGATAGCGCCTTCCATGCCTTTCACGATCAGGTCTGCGGCTTCGAACCATTCCATATGACGCAGCATCATTTCTGCGGACAGAATGATTGAGCCCGGGTTCACTTTGTCCTGACCGGCATATTTCGGTGCAGTACCGTGAGTGGCTTCGAACAGCGCACAATCAGAACCGATGTTTGCACCCGGAGCGATACCGATACCGCCAACCTGCGCCGCCAGGGCGTCGGAGATGTAGTCACCGTTCAGGTTCATACAGGCGATAACGTCGTATTCAGCCGGACGCAGCAGGATCTGTTGCAGGAATGCGTCAGCAATAACGTCTTTAATGATGATGTCTTTGCCGTTGTTCGGGTTCTTGATTTTCACCCAAGGACCGCCGTCGATCAGCTCGCCGCCGAACTCTTCACGCGCCAGCTGGTAGCCCCAATCCTTGAAGGCACCTTCGGTGAACTTCATGATGTTGCCTTTATGAACCAGCGTCAGGGAATCACGGTCATTGGTGATGGTGTATTCAATCGCCGCACGAACCAGACGTTTGGTGCCTTCTTCGGAGCAAGGTTTGATACCGATACCACATTCCTGTGGGAAACGAATTTTCTTCACGCCCATTTCGTCTTGCAGGAATTTGATGACTTTGTCCGCTTCAGCAGAACCGGCTTTCCACTCGATACCTGCGTAGATATCTTCGGAGTTTTCACGGAAGATCACCATGTCGGTATCTTCAGGACGTTTTACCGGGCTTGGTGTGCCGGTGTAATAACGAACCGGACGCAGACAGATGTACAGGTCGAGTTGCTGACGAAGTGCCACGTTCAGGGAGCGAATTCCGCCGCCAACCGGAGTGGTCAGTGGGCCTTTGATAGCAACACGGTAATCACGGATCAGGTCCAGAGTTTCTTCTGGCAGCCATACGTCCTTGCCGTACAGTTCTACGGATTTCTCGCCGGTGTAGATTTCCATCCAGGAGATTTTACGCTCGCCTTTATAGGCTTTCTGAACAGCCGCATCAACGACTTTGATCATGGCAGGCGTTACGTCAACACCGATGCCATCACCTTCAATGAATGGGATAACAGGATTATTAGGAATGACCAGTTTACCCTGAGCGTCTACTGTAATCTTTTTACCTTCAGCCGGAACAACTACTTTGCTTTCCATTAACCTCTCCTTCGAGCGCATTTTTGTTAAAAATTTGTAAGATGCCGGTCGATATTACTCGAATATTTCTCGCTAGCCAATCCGAAACATTTTTCAAGTATAATGCGCTAATTCTCTCTAACTTCAATGCCTATGAACCCGCTATCTTTTAAAAATCACAACGTTAAACGTTTCAGCAAAAGGCCTGCCAAAGAACAATCTGCCCCAAAAGGGCCCAGAAAGGTGATTCTTTTCAATAAACCGTTTGATGTACTGCCACAATTCACTGATGAGGCGTGCCGGGCCACACTTAAAGATTACATTTCATTAACAGATGTTTATGCCGCCGGTCGTCTCGACCGGGACAGCGAAGGTTTACTGGTGCTGACCAACGATGGCAAACTGCAAGCTGCACTGACACAGCCAGGTAAACGCACCGGCAAGATTTACTACGTGCAGGTCGAGGGAGAACCGGATACCGCCGCCGTTGAAGCATTGCGCCGCGGTATCACGTTGAAAGATGGCCCCACCCTGCCCGCCGGTGCTGAAATTGTCGGTGAGCCGGAATGGCTCTGGCCGCGCAATCCGCCAATCCGCGAACGTAAAGCGATCCCGACGACCTGGCTGAAAATCACTTTGTACGAGGGAAGGAACCGTCAGGTTCGTCGCATGACGGCACATGTCGGGTTCCCGACGTTACGCCTGATCCGCTACAGCATGGGCGAATTTTCCCTCGGCGACTTACAACCCGGCCAATGGAAGGAGATCCCGCATGTTTAAACCGCACGTTACCGTCGCCTGCGTCGTTCAGGCACAGGGAAAGTTTCTGGTCGTTGAAGAAACCATTCACGGAAAAGTGACCTGGAACCAACCGGCTGGCCATCTCGAAGCCGACGAAACGCTGGTCAGCGCAGCCAAACGCGAACTGTATGAGGAAACGGGTATTCACGCCGAACCGCAGTCTTTTCTCGGATTGCATCAGTGGCAGGCGCCGGACGGCACGCCGTTTCTGCGCTTCGCGTTTGTGATTGATTTACCCGAAATTCTGGACACCGAGCCACAGGATGACGATATCGATCAGTGCCGCTGGGTCAGTGCTGAAGAAATTATCGGCTCGGCTCAGTTACGCTCGCCGCTGGTGGCGGAAAGCATCCGCTGTTATCAGGAATCACCGCGTTACCCTCTGGAAATCCTGCACAATTTTAATCTGCCGGAGTAAGCGCGCAGAAAAGCCTTTCGTCCGGTTGTTGCCGTGCTGAGAATCAGCGATGCAGCAACCGGCCTGACGTGATAAAATTTCGCGCTTCAGTATTTACGTAGTACCTCTCTGTTCGGGTTTCTGTGGTGTTTTTGTTGCACGCGGCCTTCATCCTCGTGGGACAAGCATCAGAAAAACACCGTCAGTACCGGACAATTAATTCATGTGTTTCGGGACAATTATGTCTGACAACAGCCAGAAAAAAGTGATCGTCGGGATGTCCGGCGGTGTCGATTCCTCAGTCTCTGCGTACCTTCTGCAACAGCAGGGTTACCAGGTTGAGGGCCTCTTCATGAAAAATTGGGAAGAGGATGACGACGAAGAGTATTGCACAGCAGCCACCGATCTTGCCGACGCGCAGGCCGTGTGCGACAAGCTGGGCATCGAACTGCACACCGTGAATTTCGCGGCGGAATATTGGGACAATGTGTTCGAATTATTCCTCGAGGAATACAAAGCCGGACGCACACCAAACCCGGATATCCTGTGCAATAAAGAGATTAAATTCAAAGCTTTCCTGGAATTTGCCGCAGAAGATCTGGGCGCCGATTACATCGCGACCGGTCACTACGTGCGCCGCCAGGATATCGACGGCATCAGCCACCTGCTGCGCGGCGTCGATGGCAATAAAGATCAAAGCTATTTCCTCTACACGCTGGGTCACGAACAGGTTGCACAAAGCCTGTTTCCGGTCGGTGAGCTGGAAAAACCGGAAGTGCGCCGCATTGCCGAAGAGCTCGATCTCATCACCGCGAAGAAAAAAGACTCCACCGGCATTTGTTTTATTGGTGAGCGTAAATTCCGCGATTTCCTTGGCCGCTATCTGCCGGCGCAGCCTGGCGTGATTAAAAGCGTTGATGGTCAGGTGATGGGGCAACATCAGGGGCTGATGTACCACACGCTCGGCCAGCGCAAAGGTCTGGGCATCGGTGGCCAGAAAGAAGGCAGCGAAGAGCCGTGGTACACCGTTGAAAAGGATGTGGAAAATAACATTCTGTACGTTGCTCAGGGCCATGAACATCCGCGTCTGATGTCCGTCGGGCTGATTGCGCAACAGCTTCACTGGGTTGATCGCAAACCGCTGACCGCGCCGCTGACGTGTACCGTCAAAACCCGTTATCGTCAGGAAGACATTCCGTGCGTCGTCACGCCGCTGGGCGAAGACCGCATTGAAGTGCGCTTTGACGCGCCGGTTGCTGCCGTCACACCGGGCCAGTCTGCCGTGTTTTACCTCGGCGAAATCTGCCTCGGCGGCGGTGTCATTGAACAGCACCTGCCGCTTCAGGCCTGATACCGCGCCAACAGGTGTATGAAAACGGGACGCTTTCGGGCGTCCCGCTTTTTTTCTGCCCGCCTGTGACGATCTGCACTGATTCCGAACTGTGTTTAGGGTCAGTTTTATGGCATGATCTGTCGCCATTAGTTTGGGCTATCTTCTTTGTCACTGCGTCTCATCGTTTCAAAACGCTTACAGGAGTAAACGTGGCTAAAAATTATTATGACATTACGCTGGCGTTGGCGGGGATCTGTCAGGCGGCGCGCCTGGTCCAGCAACTTGCCCATGAAGGCAATTGCGCTCAGGAAGAAATGTCAGTGTCACTGCGCAGCCTGCTGGAGATGAATCCGGCATCCACGCTGGCGGTGTACGGTAATAATGAAGCGAATTTGAAGATGGGGCTGGAAACGCTGCTGGGCGTGCTGAACGCCAACCGTCAGGGGCCGGGCGCTGAGTTAACGCGTTACGCATTAAGCCTGATGGTGCTTGAGCGCAAGCTCTATGCCAATAAAGCCGCCATGAATCAGCTCGGTGAACGTATCGATCAGCTCGACCGCCAGCTGGCGCATTTCGAGCTCGAATCCGACACGATGATTAGCTCGCTGGCCTCGATTTATGTCGACGTCGTCAGCCCGGCGGGACCACGAATTCAGGTCACCGGTTCACCGACAATTTTGCAAAATCCGCAGGTTCAGGCGAAGGTCCGCGCCATTTTACTGGCTGGCATCCGTTCCGCCGTGCTGTGGCACCAGGTGGGCGGTGGACGCCTGCAACTGATGTTTTCCCGTAATCGCTTGTTTGAACAGGCGAAAAGTATTCTCGCTCATTGTTAATAAGACCCCAGGAGTTGCTACCGATGGAATTATCCTCACTGACCGCCGTTTCCCCCGTTGATGGACGCTACGGTGATAAAGTCAGCGCGCTGCGTACTATTTTCAGCGAATTTGGCCTGCTGAAATTCCGTGTGCAGGTTGAAGTACGTTGGCTGCAAAAACTGGCAGCCTGTGCAGAAATCAAGGAAGTTCCTGCTTTTGATGCCGACGCAAACGCTTTCCTCGACCAGTTAGTGGCCAATTTTGATGTGAATGACGCTCAGCGCATTAAAGACATCGAAAAAACCACCAACCATGACGTCAAAGCGGTTGAGTATTTCCTGAAAGAAAAAGTGGCCGGTATCCCTGCCCTGCACGCGGTGTCCGAGTTCATTCACTTTGCCTGTACGTCTGAAGACATCAACAACCTTTCCCACGCGCTGATGCTGCAAACCGCACGTCAGGACGTGGTGCTGCCGTACTGGAAACAGATCATTGATGGGATTAAAGATCTGGCGCACAAACACCGTGACATTCCGCTGCTGTCGCGCACCCACGGTCAGCCTGCTACGCCATCCACTATCGGTAAAGAGCTGGCTAACGTCGCCTACCGTATGGTTCGCCAGTTCAGACAACTGCAAAACGTCGAAATCCTCGGCAAAATCAATGGTGCCGTGGGCAACTACAATGCCCACATCGTGGCGTACCCGGAAGTGGACTGGCATAAATTCAGCGAAGAGTTCGTGACTTCTCTGGGTATTAACTGGAACCCGTACACCACACAGATCGAGCCGCACGACTACATCGCCGAACTGTTTGACTGCGTGGCGCGTTTCAACACCATCCTGATCGACTTCGACCGCGACATCTGGGGTTACATCGCCCTGAACCACTTCAAACAGCGCACCATTGCTGGCGAAATCGGTTCTTCTACTATGCCGCACAAAGTGAACCCGATTGACTTCGAAAACTCCGAAGGCAACCTTGGCTTGTCCAACGCGGTGTTGCAGCATCTGGCCAGCAAACTGCCGGTTTCCCGCTGGCAGCGTGACCTGACCGACTCCACCGTGCTGCGTAACCTCGGCGTGGGTCTGGGTTATGCGCTGATTGCATATCAGGCCACCCTGAAAGGCGTCAGCAAGCTGGAAGTGAACGAAGCGAATCTGGCAAATGAACTGGATCACAACTGGGAAGTGCTGGCTGAGCCAATCCAGACCGTGATGCGTCGTTACGGCATCGAAAAACCTTACGAGAAGCTGAAAGAGCTGACCCGTGGTAAACGTGTTGATGCGGCAGGTATGCAGGCCTTTATCGATTCTCTGGAATTACCGGAAGAAGAGAAAGTGCGCCTGAAAGCCATGACGCCGGGCAATTATATTGGCCGCGCGACGACCATGGTTGACGAGCTGAAGTAAATCTTTGCTCACGTATTATGTGTGACCTCTATCAGGCGACCTCCGGGTCGCCTTTTTTATGTGACCGCGACGCGCAAAATGTCACTGCAAAAAATCTCTGTCCTTCTAAAATAGAGCCCATTCCCTCCGCATTGGAAGACCGACTTCATGAGCATGGACACCAACCAGCAGGTGCTGGAAAAACTGAAAACCGATCTGGCTCAGGCGGGCACAATGCCCCTGTATTTGTGCTTTAACGAATCGGTACGTCAGGCAATGGAAGCAGGCATCTTGCAGGATGGTGATTTTCTGCCGAGCGAACGCCAGTTCACTGAAATTCTGGGCATTTCGCGTATCACCGTGCGAAAGGCGCTCGCCAGGCTGGAAGAAGACGGCCATATCGGGCGCTCGCGGGGTTACGGCACCTTTATCAAAAAAGCGACCGATGCCCGCCTGGCTTATTCGCTGGCCGGAGTGAAAGGGTTTTCCCGGGAAGTGATGCTTCAGGGGCGCAAGCCGGATACGCTATGGATCAGCCGCGATCAGGTGCCCGCCTCGGCGCTGATTGCCAGCAAACTGGCGATTATTGAAAACACGCCGGTCTACATGCTTAAACGCATTCACTACATTGATACACGCCCGATGTCGGTAGCAGTTTCCTACGTCATCATGGACGCTATCCGCGACGTCGAGGAAATCGGCGTTTCGCTCTATGACTATTTTGGTCGCAATAATATTGAGCTCGGCGCGCTGCAAAGCCGCGTCAGTGCGGCGATGAGCGACGCGGAAAACTTGAAGGCATTACAGCTGAAAGAGGCGATGCCACTGCTTATCATCAAACAAACGTTGTTCGACGGGCAAAACCGCCCGATTGAGTACAGCGAAAGTTTCTGCCGCAGTGACATGTACGAATTCGTCAGCGAAGACTGACCGTTTTCTAACTGACGCTGTCCAGTGAAGAAATCAGCTGCGACAGCGTTGGCGCGCAATCTCCGCCCGGCTGTGAAACCACGTAAGCCGCCACGCAGTTCGCCAGCATCATGCTTTGCCAGTGCGTCAGCCCCAGCGAAAGCCCGGCCAGTAAACCGGCGCAATGGCTATCGCCCGCCCCGATGCTGTCGGCCACGGTAATTTTCCGCGCCGCGATCCATCCGCAATCGTCCGCGGAACCATAATAATAACTGCCCTGCTCACCGCAGCGTAAAACCACCAGTTCGCGGGTTTTCTCGTGCAACTGACGGCAGAAACTTTCTGCGTCACCGGCAAAACCGAGTATGGCCGCTTCGCGCTGATTCAGCGTCAGGATCACACCGGGGCGGATCAGCCGTTCGACGCGCTCTTTGGGCATCACATCCAGACGCGGGCCAAAATCCACCAGCACCTGCACGGCTTCCGGTAAGGTGTCGAGCCAGTCCGTCAGCACCGTGCCCTGCTTTGCGCCCAACTGATAACCGGAAACGTACACCAGCCCGTTTTGCGGTGTTGCCTGCGCCAGCCATGCAGGCTGCCACTGATTTTCGATACCATCGACGGAGATAAACGTGCGCTCGCCGTCAGGTTCCACCAGCGCCAGACACCAGCCGTTGTCCGCGCCTTTCACCTGCAAATCAGACACAATTTCGCGCGCCGCCATCTCCTTGCGCAGACGGTCGCTCCACATCCCTTCGCCGACGGGCAAAAGATTCTGGCTGTGAATTCCCAGTTGTTTCAGCCCCAGCGCGATATTCAGTGCGCAGCCGCCGAGATGAAAACCGGTCACGTCGGCGGCAATATCACCGCCGCGCTCCGGCAACGCATCCGCGCGCGCAACCATATCCATCACCGCCGCACCGATGACGAGAACCGGCGATTGCTGGTGCCAGTCGCCCTGCGTCAGTGTCTGCAAAAGTTCACGGTGCGTCTGGCTCATCCGGCCTCCTGCGCGTTGCGGCGAAAACGCTGAAATGCGTCGCTGTAGCGGGTCATGTCCTGAGGATTCACCCGTTTCAGTTCATCCAGCCACTCTTTTTTGAATGCTTCAATGCCGTTTAGCGCACCACAAATGGCCGTCGCCATCGCGCCGATGGTATCGGTGTCACCGCCAAGATTGGCGCATAAAATGGCACACTGGTTCGGGCAGGTTCCCGCCAGTTCCACCATCGCCAGCGCCGCAGGTACAGATTCAATGGTGCTGACGCCCGCGCCAACCCGCTGATACACCGCTTCCGATGCCTGTTCCGTGCCTTCGGCTTTCGCCACCGTATCAAACGCCAGTTCGATACGTGCCGCCAGAGACGCGCTGAACGTGGTCGATTCCCGAGTTTGCGCGTATTTTGCGATGTCCGGCAGCGCCAGACGGATTTCCGCCCAGCTCGCCCCTTCAATGGCGCGCGACACCGCCCAGGCAACCACCACCGCGCCGGCAACGGCAATATCTGATTTGTGCGTCGGGCTGGAGGCCAGCCAGACCTGCTCACAGAAATGTTTCAGCGGAGCCGAAGGCAGCACGCAGCCGAGCGGGGAAACGCGCATCGCCGCACCATTGGTCACGCCATTGTTTTCCAGCGCATCAATCGCAACACCTTTCTTTTGCTCCGCCAGCGCCAGTTTGGAGCTTGGTCCGAGAATGTTTTTGTTGAAGGCGTCGAAGCTGTCTACCCAACGGATCACGTTGCGCGCGATCAGCTCCGGTACAACTTTGCCTTCCGCTTCCAGCAGCGCATCGGCCAGCGCCAGTGCCATCGAAGTGTCATCGGTAAACTGCGCCGCCGTGAAATAACAGGCCGCATTGTTTTCCGCCGGGCCATCGAGGAAACGGTCGATCCAGCCGAAATGTTTTTTGACGCGCTCACGCGGCCACAGCTCCGACGGCATGCCCAGCGCATCGCCCAGCATTTGTCCGTACAACGCGCCGAGCATGCGGCTCTCAAGTCCTGGTTGTGTCATCGATATGTCTCCCGAAATAAAATTACGGCGGGCTGCCTGCCCGCCAGAAATGAAAAATGTGTCGTTTAAGAAGAGGCGCTCAGGCTGACCGGCGTAATTGTTTTGCTGCGTTCACGGAAGAACAGCAGGAACAACAGCATCACGCCCGCCACCATAATCGCGCCGACACCCCAGACGGCAAACCAGTCGAAGGTCATGCCATTTTTTGGTGTACTCAGCGCGAAGGTGGTCATCGCCCGGCCACCGAGCCAGTTGCCGATAAAACTGCCCAGCCCCTGACAAATCAGCGTGATCAGGCCCTGCGCGGCGGTGCGCATATGCGGCGGCGCTTTTTTATCGACGTAGATATAGCCGGTGACGAAATAGAAATCGTAACTGACGCCGTGCAGCAAAATGCCGAGGAACAACATGCTGTAGGCCCACACGTCAGCCGTGCCGCCGTAGATGAAGAAGACGTAACGGATGGCGGCAGTGATGAAGCCCAGCATCAGCACTTTTTTGATGCCAAAGCGTTTAAGCAGGAACGGCAGCGCCAGCATTGCAAAGATTTCCGACACCTGCCCGAGCGTCATCCAGCCGGTTGCATTTGGCAAGCCAACCTGCGTCAGATAGCCGTTGGCGAACTGGTAATAGAACGCCAGTGGCATGCAAAACAGAAACGAACATAAAGCGAAAATGGCGAACGAACGGTCTTTCAGCAAACCCAGCGCATTCAGGCCAAACAGGGCTTTGATATCCACCGGCCCTTTGCCTTTTGCCGGTGTATCCGGCAGCCAGAAGCTGTAAATCCCCAGCGCAAATGACGCAATCGCCGTGATCCACAGCGGCTGGCTGGTATCAGAGATATTGCCCATGCCGAGCAGCGGCGGCAGCACAAAACCAATTACCAGACCGGACGCAATCCACCCCAGCGTGCCGAGCACACGAATACGCGGGAAATCCTTTTCGGTGTCATTGATATTGGCGAACGCAATGCTGTTGGTCAGTGCGACGGTCGGCATATAAGTAATCGCGTACACCACCAGCAGCGGGAAGAACGTCGAAAATTCGGTTTGCAGCGCGATGAATCCCATCAGCACGCCACCGGCCAGCAACAGCCAGCCGAGCACTTTCTGAGCGGCAAAATAGCGGTCTGCGATCACGCCCACCAGAACCGGAGAAAGGATCGCCGCAATCGCCGTGCTGCTGTAAGACCAGGCAATTTCCGACGGACTAAAACCTAATTTATTGAGGTATTGCCAGAGCGGCACAAACCAGGCGCCCCAGATAAACCACTCAATAAACATCATAACGGACAGCTTCAGATGGGTACGTTTCATTATTATATCCTTGCTGAGTAAGGGATCCGCGCGGTGCCCTGGCACCGGAAGCAACGGATGAAATCAGGCATTCGAGATACCTTTACAATACCTTAATGATACCTTTGATATTAATCAGCGATCTGCCTCACAATTTATGTTTCTCCCGGCTCAGGGCGTTTATAATTCGTTTATGTTTTGTTGAGGTTTCTCCGCCCTGTGTTGAGCCTGGGTTGATTAAAATGTTTCAGGATCATTTAGACTTAACCGCATCAAATTAGTCATCATTTTCCGCGTACTGAGAACAAGGAATCACCATGCGAATTTTAGTCATTGAAGATAACGCACTGCTACGCCACCACCTCTCGGTACAACTGCGGGAAATGGGTCATCAGGTTGATGCGGCGGAAGACGCCAAAGAGGCGGATTACTTCCTGCACGAACATGCGCCTGATATCGCGATTGTCGATCTCGGTCTGCCGGGCGAAGACGGCCTGAGCCTGATCCGCCGCTGGCGCAGTCATCAGACCAATCTGCCAATTCTGGTACTGACCGCCCGTGAAAGCTGGCAGGACAAAGTCGCGGTGCTGGAAGCCGGTGCCGACGATTACGTCACCAAACCTTTCCACCTCGAAGAAGTGCTGGCACGCATGCAGGCGCTGATGCGTCGTAACAGCGGCCTGGCCTCGCAGGTCATCACTCTTCAGCCGTTCCAGATTGATCTGTCGCGCCGCGAGCTGACCGTCAACGAGCAGCCGATCAAACTGACCGCTTTCGAATACACCATTATTGAAACCCTGATCCGCAACGCCGGTAAAGTCGTCAGCAAAGATTCCCTGATGCTTCAGCTTTACCCGGACGCCGAGCTGCGCGAAAGCCACACGGTCGACGTGCTGATGGGGCGCCTGCGTAAAAAGCTGCAAGCCGAACATCCGGTTGATGTTATTACCACCGTGCGCGGCCAGGGTTATCGTTTCGATATCCGCCCGTAATTACCTGTTTTCGCCTCAAAAGGACGCGCCATGAAAGGACGTACCAAGAACCCTTTTTCTCTTCGCGTCCGCTTTATGATGGCGACCGCTGCGGTCGTGCTCGCACTGTCACTGGCTTACGGGCTGGTGGCGGTGGTGGGTTATATGGTGAGTTTCGACAAAACTGCTTACCGCCTCCTGCGCGGTGAAAGTAACTTATTCTTCAGTCTGGCGCAGTGGCGTGACAACAAGCTGAGCATTAACGTGCCGCCTGATCTGGACCTTAATTCCCCGACGCTGGTGTTTATTTACGACGGTGAAGGCAATCTGCTGTGGGCAGAACGCCGGATCCCCGAACTCGAAGCGCATATCGATAAAGCCTGGATGAATAAACCGGGCTTTTATGAACTGGATACCGACACGCAAATCAGCAGCGAAGTGCTGGGCAATAACCCGAAAGCACAGGACAAGCTGAAAAGTTACGACGACACCGATGCCAACGCGATGACCCACTCCATCGCGGTCAACACGTATAACGCCACATCGCGTTTACCGGCGCTCAATATCGTGGTGGTCGATACCATTCCGCAGGAATTACAGCGCTCGGATCTGGTCTGGGAATGGTTCAGCTATGTGCTGCTGGCGAACCTGTTGCTGGTGGTTCCGTTGCTGTGGCTGGCGGCTTACTGGAGCCTGCGGCCAATCAAACAGCTGATTCATCAGGTCGCCGAACTGGAGACGCACGAGCGTGAATCGCTCGATGAAAATCCTCCACGCGAACTGCGCGGGCTGGTGCGAAACCTCAATATTTTGCTGCACGGCGAGCGCGGACGATATGACCGTTACCGCACCACGCTGGCAGATTTAACGCACAGCCTGAAAACGCCGCTGGCGGTGTTGCAGTCCACGCTGCGCGCGCTGCGAAATGGCAAACAGATGACCATTGAAGAAGCCGAGCCGGTCATGCTGGAACAAATCAGCCGCATCTCTCAGCAGATTGGCTATTACCTGCACCGCGCCACGCTGCGCTCGGAACAGAATTTACTGATCCGCGAAGTGCATTCCGTACCCGCAATTCTTGACGGATTATGTTCTGCCCTCAACAAAGTGTATCAGCGCAAAGGCGTGGTGATTACGGTCGATATCTCGCCGGAAATTACCTTTGTCGGCGAGAAAAATGACTTCATGGAAGTCATGGGCAACGTCATCGATAACGCCTGCAAATACTGCCTTGAGTTCGTGGAAATCAGCGCCGTTCATACCGAAAACGAACTGGTGATATTGATTGAAGACGACGGCCCCGGCATTCCGGAAAGTAAGCGTGAAGTCATCTTCCAGCGTGGTCAGCGCGCCGATACGCTGCGTCCGGGACAAGGTCTTGGCCTGTCGCTGGCGAATGACATTATCGAGCAATACGACGGTAAAATTGTTATCGGCGACAGCCCGCTCGGCGGTGCCAGCATGCACGTTCATTTCGGATTACAGCACGGCATTGAACTGGAGTAACCGTCCGCAAATCAAAATGCTGCTGCATTCGCCCGCAAATTTCGCTGCTTTCTTGCACGTAACGTTAAATTTGCGGGTAATTGCCCAATGCACCAGCAACACCTTCCGTTATAATCCTTAACAGTTCCCTCCCCTCATGGATATATTATGGATTATCAACTCGACCTCGACTGGAACGATTTCCTTCAGCGCTACTGGCAAAAACGTCCTGTCGTCTTAAAACGCGGCTTCAAGAATTTCGTCGATCCCATTTCTCCCGATGAGCTGGCGGGTCTGGCGATGGAAAACGAAGTCGACAGCCGTCTGGTCAGTAATCAGGACGGACGCTGGAATGTGAGCCACGGGCCTTTCGAAAGCTACGATCATCTGGGCGAAAACGGCTGGTCAGTGCTGGTTCAGGCGGTTGATCACTGGCACGAGCCATCTTCCCATCTGATGACGCCGTTCCGCCATATTCCTGACTGGCGGATGGACGACCTGATGATTTCCTTCTCTGTTCCGGGCGGCGGCGTTGGCCCGCATCTGGATCAGTACGACGTCTTTATCATTCAGGGTACGGGCCGTCGCCGCTGGCGCGTGGGCGAGAAAGTAGCCATGAAACAGCATTGTCCGCACCCGGACCTGCTTCAGGTTGAGCCGTTTGAAGCCATTATCGATGAAGAACTGGAACCGGGCGATATCGTATATATTCCGCCGGGTTTCCCGCACGACGGCTATTCACTGGAAAATTCCCTCAACTATTCTGTCGGATTCCGCGCGCCGAATGCGCGTGAAATGGTCAGCGGTTTCGCCGACTTCGTGCTTTCCCGTGAACTGGGCAGCCACCGTTACAGCGATCCGGATCTGGCGGAACGCGAAAATCCGGCGGAAGTTCAGCCTGCCGAACTGGATAAACTGCGCGGCATGATGCTGGACCTGATTGGCAACCCGGCGCACTTCAACAGCTGGTTTGGTGAGTTTATTTCCCAGTCGCGCCACGAACTGGATCTGGCCCCGCCGGAACCGCCGTATCAGGCCGGTGAAATCTACGAACTGCTCGACTCCGGCGAAACACTGGAACGTCTGGGCGGGCTGCGCGTATTGCGCGTCGGCGACGTTTGTTATGTCAACGGTGAAGCGATGACTACCGAACATATCGGTGCGGTGGACGCGATTGCCCGTCACAAAACCGTGACCAAAGAAATGCTGGGCGATGCGCTGGATGACCCGTCATTTCTGGCGTTGCTTTCCGCGCTGGTGAACAGCGGTTACTGGTACTTTAACGACTAACCGTCGCGACTGATTCAAATACAAAAGGGGCAATGTCATCAGACATCGCCCCTTTTTTTGCCGCCAGTTTTACCCGATTTTTGTTTGCGGAAACTTAGTGTTTCAGCGCTTCTTTCGCCGTTAACTCGGCGATACGCATGATCACGGATACCGCTTTTTCCATGCCTTCCAGCGTCACAAACTCATGTTTACCGTGGAAGTTATAGCCGCCGGTGAAAATGTTCGGGCACGGTAAGCCGCGGAAAGATAACTGCGCGCCGTCGGTGCCACCGCGGATTGGCTTCATGATCGGCTCAATATCGCAGTCTTTCATCGCCTGCTGCGCCAGCGCAATAATGTGCGGATGCTGGGCCACTTTCTCGCGCATGTTGTAATAGTGATCGTCCAGCGTCACTTCGATATAACAATCACGGTGCAGGCCTTTGCCCACGACGTGCGCAATATCGATAATTTTCTGTTTGCGGGCTTCGAACTGCGTTTTGTCGAAATCACGGATGATGTAGTGCATTTCCGCGCGTTCAACGTTGCCCTTGATGGTGGTCAGGTGATAGAAACCTTCGTAACCGTCAGTATGTTCAGGCGTTTCTTCCACCGGCAGTTCATTGTGGAAACGCGTCGCCAGCGACAGCGCATTGACCATCACGCCTTTCGCGCTGCCAGGGTGAACGTTATTGCCGACAATCTTAATGGTCGCCGAAGCGGCATTAAAGTTCTCAAACTCCAGCTCACCCACGCCCCCGCCGTCCACGGTATACGCCCATTCCGCGCCAAAGGCCGGAATATCAAAACTCTGCGCGCCCTTGCCGATTTCTTCATCCGGCGTAAAGGCAATACGCACCGGACCGTGCGCGATATTGCTGTTTTTCAGCCGCACCATCGCGGTAATAATTTCGGCAATGCCAGACTTATCGTCAGACCCCAGCAGCGTTTTGCCATCGGTGGTAATGATCGTATGGCCAAGCAACTGATGCAGAACCGGGAACATCACCGGAGATAAAATTTCATCGCCATTTCCCAGCGCAATATCGCCACCACGGTAATTTTCCACAATCTGCGGATTAACGTGTTTCGCGGTGAAATCGGGGGCGGTATCCAGATGAGAGATGAAGCCAATGACCGGCACTTTCCAGGCCACATTGCCCGGTAATGTCGCCATCACACAGCCTTTATCGCTGAGCGTAACTTGTGAAAATCCCAGTTCAGTCAGTTCATTACGCAGTGCCTGCGCCAGCTTCAGCTGACCGTCGGTGCTCGGCGTATGTTTAACATTGGGCTTAGATTGGGTATCGAAAGAAACATAATTCAGAAAACGATCAAGCAACTTATCCATATAGGTATCCTCTGGCGGCTGGGTTTTATTATGCGCAGCATGAAAACCGTGAATATTGCGTCAGGTCATTTTTCACCAAGTTTAACGGGATAACTCTTCGGGGCGGGCGCAATTTTAGCGATAAAGATGAATAACGCTTAAGTTACCAGCGTTGCAACTGGCGATGAACTCCCGATGAATATGGGAAACAGGCATCGCCAGTTCGGCTGCAACGTCAGGTCTGGCGGGTTTATTGCCAAGCTTCATCTTTTTTGGTCAGGAATTTATGCACAAATTCGGGCACCACTTCACTTGCCAGCCCGTAATGCTTCATGTCGAATTCGCTTTCAACCTGGCTCGGTTCCAGATTCAGCTCAACGGCACAGGCACCGCCAATCCGTGCTTCATGTACAAATCCGGCAGCCGGATAAACATGCCCGGACGTACCGATAGCCACAAAGAAATCAGCTTTTGCCAGCGCATCATAAATTTCGTCCATACCCAGCGGCATTTCGCCAAACCAGACAATGTGCGGACGCAGCGGCGCAGGAAACTGGCAGCAATGGCACCGGTCATCGACGGTTAAATCGCCCGGCCAGTCCAGAATCTGCCCTGACTGCGTGCAGCGCACTTTGAGCAATTCGCCGTGCATGTGGATCACGCGGGAGCTGCCTGCGCGTTCATGCAGGTTGTCGATATTCTGTGTCACCAGCAGAAAGTTATCGCCGAGCGCTTCTTCCAGCGTCGCCAGCGCATAGTGCGCGGCGTTCGGTTTGAGATCTTCCGACTGCAACTGGCGGCGGCGTTCATTATAAAAACGCTGCACCAGCTCCGGATCACGGCGGTACCCTTCCGGCGTCGCCACGTCTTCCACGCGGTGTTCTTCCCACAAACCATCGGCGGCGCGGAAAGTGCGGATCCCCGATTCTGCGGAAATCCCGGCACCGGTCAGCACCACCACGAACGGCTTTTTCAGCGAAGCCGCCGCCATTGAGTCACGGTGGAAAATATTCGACCGGAAACGCTGATGCCGGATACGTTTGTTTTTGCGAAACCGACACAGACGATGACGTGTGCGCATGAAGTGCTCCTTACTCTCTGTGTCTGAAAGATTGTGTTGCGTAGACCATGGTTACTGGCCGCCGCTGAGTACGCGGGCGGGATCAATACGGCTGGCGCGGCGTGCCGGATACCAGCTCGCCAGCAAACTCAGCACCAGCGCGGTTAACAGCACGCCTCCGACGTCCAGCCAGTGAACTTCAGAAGGCAGGAAGTCGATGAAATAAATATCCCCGGACAGGAACTGATGGCCGGTAAGTTTCTGCAAACCGTTGACGATATTGGTGAGCTGGAATGACGCAATCACACCAATCACCACGCCCGCGACGCTGCCGACCAGCCCCGCCAGTAAACCGTACCAGATGAAGACAGCGCGGATAAGTCCATCTTTCGCGCCCAGTGTGCGCAAAATCGCAATATCACTGCTTTTATCTTTTACCGCCATCACCAGAGTCGACACGATGTTGAAACAGGCCACGCCGATCACCAGCACCATCGCCATGTACATAATGGCGCGGACCATCTGAATATCGCGGTACATGTAGCCGTACGTGCCAATCCAGCTACTGATGTAGACGTAAGCATGCGTGACTTCACCGGCGTCGTGCACCAGTTTTTGCGCGGCAAAGACATCATTCACTTTGATATCAATGCCCGTGACGCTGGTGCCCATATCCTGATATTGCTGCGCATCGGCCAGCGGCACCATGCCGAGGCTGTGATCAAGCTGGCCGCTGAGTTGTAAAATCCCGGCGACCTGCAAACGGATGCGTTTTGGCTGCAACAGTTTCATTTCAGGGTCACTGTTAGGGATCATCACGGTCACCCAGTCACCCTGTTTTACTCCTACCGCATCCGCCACGCCTTTGCCGAGGATCAGCTGTTGCTGCCCGGCTTTAAAGTTTTGCCAGGCGTTATTCTGCACAAATTTCGGCGCAGCGCTGACACGCGGTTCGCTCTGCGGATCCACGCCTTTCAGCTGGATTGCACGCAGTTTTGCTCCGTGTTCAATCAGTCCGTTGAACTGAATGTACGGCGCAGCGGCCACAATACCCGGCACTTTTTCAACACGGTCGAGCACGCCCTGCCAGTCATTAAACGGCTGATTCACCGGACGGATTTCACCGTGCGGCACGACGGCCAGCACACGCTCTTTCAGCTCGCGCTCAAAGCCGTTCATCGCACTCAGCCCGACGATCAGCACCGCCACGCCCAGCGCGATACCCAACGTTGAAATCACTGAAATCAGTGAAACCATGCCGCTGCGACGACGGCCACGACTGAACCGCAGGCCAATCGTTAAAGAAAATGGAATGCCTGACATTACTTCGCTCCCAGCAACATCGAATCCTGCTGCAGCTTGCCGTCACGCATTTCCAGCTGACGTGTCAGACGGTTCGCCAGATGCAAATCATGCGTCACCACCAGAAATGCCGTGCCCTGACGCACATTCAGCTCGCCCAGCAGTTCAAAAATACTGTCGGCGTTGCGCTGATCCAGGTTACCGGTCGGTTCATCCGCCAGCACCAGAGAAGGATTATTGACCAGCGCACGGGCAATCGCCACACGCTGACGTTCGCCGCCGGAAAGCTCAGAAGGACGGTGATTGCTGCGATGTTGTAAACCCACTGCTTCCAGCATCGCCATTGCGCGCTCCTGCACTTCAGCAGATTTCTTTTTGCCGATCAGCAGCGGCATCGCCACGTTTTCCAGCGCGGTGAAGTCCGGCAGCAAATGGTGGAACTGATAAATGAAGCCCAGTTCGCGGTTACGCAGTTCTGATTTCACCGAAGAAGACATCGCGTTCAGCGACTTGCCTTTAAAAATCACCTCGCCAGACGTCGGAGAATCCAGCCCCCCCAGCAAATGCAGCAGTGTACTTTTACCGGAACCGGACGTGCCGACAATCGCCATCATCTCACCCGGCTGCATCGCGAAACTCACGTCGCGCAATACATCGGTATGCATTTTGCCTTCCTGATAAGTCTTACAGAGGTTGTCACACTGCAATAATAAAGAATTACTCATAACGTAAAGCCTCTGCGGGGTGGGTGGCAGCAGCGCGCCAGGAAGGGTAAAGCGTTGACAATAAAGCGATAGCCATCGCAACAATCGCGATGACCACTACCTGTACCGGTTCAATGTCGACCGGCAGCGAACCGCCATCCAGCATCAGACCGAGGGCCGGCATAATCGAGTTGAGCTGCGTGGCGAGCAGCACGCCGAGCAAGGCACCGAGCAGTGCGCCAATGACACCGGCACTCGCGCCCTGCACCATAAACAGCGCCATAATCTGGCGGCGGCTCAGGCCCTGCGTTTGTAAAATCGCCACTTCGGCCTGTTTCTCCATCACCAGTAAACCCAGCGATGTAATAATGTTAAACGCGGCAACGGCAACGATCAGGCTGAGCAGCAAGCCCATCATATTTTTTTCCATGCGCACGGCCTGGAACAGCTCGCCGCGGCGCTCGCGCCAGTCTTTCCAGCTGGCACCGTCCGGCAGTTTTTGCTGGCTCAGGGTATCGACGTCCAGCGGTTTATCGAGGAATAAACGCCAGCCTGTGACGTTACCTTTCGGGTATAACATCAGGCGCGACGCGTCCTGAATGTTCACCAGCATCTGGTAACCATCGACTTCACTGTTGGCGGAGAAAGTTCCGATTACGGTAAACAGGCGCTGGCTAGGCACCCGCCCGACCGGCGTGAACTGGCTGACGCTGGTCACCATCAGACGCAGCTGATCGCCACGACGGACTTTAAGCTGTTGCGCCAGCTGGTCGCCGAGAATGATGTTGTATTTGCCCGGTTGCAGTTCCTGCTGGGCGACGCCAATCAGGTATTTCGCCAGCGGATCTTTCTGGTCAGGATCGACGCCGAGCATGACGCCCACCGCCACGCTGCCGGGGCTTTGCAGCACCACGTCACCGGTGGTCAGCGGCACGGCGCGGTTCACGCTTTTCAGCGCGGAAACCTGATCGTGGGTGATTTTCTGCGGGTCGATTGAACCGTTCGGTGCCGTGATCAGCGCCTGAGGCATCAGACCCAGAATGTTACCTTCCAGATCCTTCTCAAAACCGTTCATCACAGACAAGACGGTTACCAGCGCCATCACCCCGAGAGTGATGCCGATGGTGGATAACCAGGAGACAAACCGCCCAAAGCGGTCCGAAGCACGCCCGCGCATGTAGCGCAGGCCTATAAATAACGCGACAGGTTGATACATGACTTCCGTTTTAAGTGCTTGGCCGCAAATAAGTGCATGGCGCAGACTAAAGTGATCAAGGATAATAAAGGCTAGCACCGCTTTATGGAACCACTAACCCAAAGTAATCGGTTTAAGTTTGTGACGCCGTTGACCATTTTATACAGACAACGGGTTGACCCCGATTACCCCTGCAAAGCAAGATACGGTCTGCTAATTGGCCTCCGACAGCCGCCAAAAACGAGAACGCAAAACAGCCTATGTCTCAAGATTATCGTTATTCGCTGCCTGAACGCCCGGGCGATACCCGCCAGTTAGGGCAGCTTACCGGCTCCGCCTGCGCGCTTGAATGCGCCCAAATCAGTGAACGCCACGCGGGTCCTATCCTGCTGATTGCGCCGGATATGCAAAATGCCCTGCGCCTGCGCGATGAAATTCAACAATTTACCGATCATAAAGTCCTGAGTATTTCGGACTGGGAAACGCTGCCTTACGACAGTTTTTCACCGCATCAGGAAATCATTTCGTCGCGCCTTTCCAGTTTGTATCAGCTTCCGACGATGGAGCGCGGCATTATCATTCTGCCGGTGAATACGCTGATGCAGCGCGTTTGTCCGCATGAGTTCCTGCACGGCCATGCGCTGGTGATGAAAAAAGGCCAGCAGCTTTCGCGTGACAAACTGCGGTCACAGCTGGAACAGGCGGGTTACCGCAGCGTTGATCAGGTGATGGAACACGGTGAGTTTGCCACCCGTGGCGCCCTGCTCGACTTATACCCGATGGGCAGCGAGGAGCCGTACCGCATCGATTTCTTCGACGATGAAATCGACAGCCTGCGCATTTTCGACGTGGATACCCAGCGTACGCTGACCGAAGTCGACCACATTAACCTGCTGCCTGCGCACGAATTCCCGACCGACAAAAACGCCATCGAACTGTTCCGCAGCCAGTGGCGTGAGAAGTTCGAGGTACGCCGCGACGCTGAGCACGTTTACCAGCAGGTCAGCAAAGGCACCTTCCCCGCCGGTATCGAATACTGGCAGCCGTTGTTCTTCAGCCAGCCGCTGACCACGCTGTTCAGCTATTTGCCGGAAAACACGCTGGTGCTCAATACCGGCGATCTGGAAGCCGCCGCCGAACGTTTCTGGCAGGACGCCTGCCAGCGTTATGAAAGCCGTCGCGTGGATCCGATGCGTCCGCTGCTCGAACCGGAAAATCTCTGGCTGCGCGTCGATGCGCTGCACGCCGAACTGAAAGCCTGGCCTCGCGTTCAGCTGCGTACGGATTCACTGCCGAAGAAAGCCGCCAACACCAATCTGAGCTACGAGAAACTGCCGGATTTATCCGTTCAGCCGCAAAACAAAGCGCCGATGGATAACCTGCGCCGGTTCAATGAATCTTTCGCGGGCAGCCTGGTGTTCTCGGTGGAAAGTGAAGGCCGCCGCGAAACGCTGCAAGATTTGCTGGCGCGCATCAAACTGATGCCCGCGCTGATTACCCGCATTGAAGAAGCCGAAACGGCCGGTCGCTACATCATGATCGGTGCGTGTGAACGCGGTTTTCTTGATTCAGATAAACAGCTGGCGCTGATTTGTGAAAGTGATTTGCTCGGTGAGCGTGTGGCACGTCGTCGTCAGGACACCCGCCGCTCGATTAACACCGATACGCTGATCCGCAACCTTGCAGAACTGCGCCCCGGTCAGCCGGTGGTCCACGTTGAGCACGGCGTAGGCCGTTATCTTGGCCTGACCACGCTGGAAACCGGCGGGATTACCGCTGAATACCTGATTCTGACTTATGCCGGTGAAGACAAACTTTACGTGCCGGTGTCATCCCTGCATCTGATCAGCCGTTATGCCGGAGGCGCGGATGAAAGTGCGCCGCTGCATAAACTGGGCGGTGAAGCCTGGTCGAAAGCCCGTCAGAAAGCCGCCGAGAAAGTGCGCGACGTGGCCGCCGAGCTGCTGGATATCTACGCCCAGCGCGAAGCGAAAGCCGGTTTTGCGTTTAAGCATGATAAAGAGCAGTACCAGTTGTTCTGCCAGGCATTCCCGTTTGAAACCACGCCGGATCAGGCGCAGGCCATCAACGCCGTTCTCACAGACATGACGCAGCCTCTCGCAATGGATCGTCTGGTGTGCGGCGACGTGGGCTTTGGTAAAACCGAAGTGGCGATGCGCGCGGCGTTTCTCGCGGTCTCCAACAACAAACAGGTCGCGGTTCTGGTGCCGACCACGCTGCTGGCGCAACAGCATTTCGATAACTTCCGCGACCGTTTTGCCAGCTGGCCGGTGCGCATTGAAATGATGTCCCGTTTCCGCAGCGCCAAAGAGCAAAACGCGGTGCTGGAAGATGCGGTCGAAGGCAAGGTCGATATCATCATCGGGACGCATAAATTGCTGCAAAGTGATTTGCGCTGGAAAGACCTCGGCCTGCTGATTGTCGATGAAGAACACCGCTTCGGCGTGCGTCATAAAGAGCGCATCAAAGCGATGCGTGCGGACGTCGATATTCTCACCCTTACCGCCACACCAATTCCGCGCACGCTGAATATGGCGATGAGCGGCATGCGCGATTTGTCGATTATTGCCACGCCACCGGCGCGCCGTATGGCGGTCAAAACGTTCGTGCGTGAGTACGACAGCCTGGTGGTTCGCGAGGCCATTCTGCGTGAAATCCTGCGCGGCGGGCAGGTTTACTACTTATTCAACGATGTCGAAAATATCGAGAAAGCCACGCAGCGTCTGGCGGAACTGGTGCCCGAGGCGCGTATTGCCATCGGCCACGGCCAGATGCGCGAACGCGACCTCGAACGCGTGATGAATGATTTCCACCATCAGCGTTTTAACGTACTAGTGTGTACCACCATCATTGAAACCGGGATCGATATTCCGACGGCGAACACCATCATTATTGAGCGCGCGGATCACTTCGGGCTGGCGCAGTTGCACCAGCTGCGTGGCCGCGTCGGGCGTTCGCATCATCAGGCGTATGCTTATCTGCTGACGCCGCCGCCGAAAGCGATGTCAACGGATGCGCACAAACGTCTGGAAGCCATCGCGTCGCTCGAAGACCTGGGTGCCGGTTTTGCGCTGGCAACGCACGACCTTGAAATCCGCGGGGCCGGTGAACTGCTCGGCGAAGGCCAGAGCGGCCAGATGACCAGCATCGGTTTCTCGCTCTATATGGAACTGCTGGAAAACGCCGTCGAAGCGCTGAAAGAAGGCCGCGAGCCGTCGCTGGAAGATCTCACCACCAGCCAGACCGAAGTTGAAATGCGCATGCCTGCGCTGTTGCCGGAAGATTTCATTCCTGACGTCAACACGCGTCTGTCGCTGTACAAGCGTATCGCCAGTGCCAAAACCGAAGGCGAGCTGGATGAGCTGCGTGTCGAGCTGATTGACCGGTTCGGCACGCTGCCGGACGGTGCGCGTAATCTGTTGCAGATTGCCGTACTGCGCCTGAAAGCAAAAACGCTGGGCATCAAACGTATTGAAGGCAACGAACGTGGTGGATTCATTGAATTTGGCGATAAAAACCGTGTAGATCCTGGCTTCCTGATTGGCCTGCTGCAAAAACAGCCGCAGGTTTACCGCCTTGATGGCCCGACCAAACTGAAGTTTATGCTCGATCTCACCGACCGGCCAAAACGCCTGAAGTTTGTCGGCGACATGCTCGGGGAGTTCGCAGAGCATCTGATCTGACGGCTATCGTCATAAAATAAAAAGCCCGGTGAATGAAACATTCACCGGGCTTTTTATTTTATGCTTTATCAACGCGTTAAGCTACGGTTTACGCAGCGACTTCACCTGCTCTGCCGTGATATCTCCCGGCAATCCGCCGAACGTTACGCGCAGGTAATTCACCATTTCGGCAATCTGCGCGTCGTTCAGGCGCTCCGCGAAGCCCGGCATCGGCTGCATGCTTTCGCCGCTAGGGAATTCCTGCGCCGGTAAGCCTTCAAGTACCGAAACAATCAGGTTACGGCCATCAGGCTGACGCAGCGTGGCGTTGTTTTGCATCGCCACGGCAACGTGCGGTTTGCCGGAACCGTCAGCCATATGACACCCGGAACACTGATCCAGATACGTGATGCGCCCGGCATCATTGCCGCCCTGCCCGATAACCACCGGGACAGCCGCAGGCGGTTTGTCGCCCAGCAGATAAGTGACGATCGCACGGTGATCGTCTTCGGTGAGATGACGGGTGCTGAGATCGACGACTTTGTGCATTTCATCAAATGCCGATCCCTGCGGTGCAATGCCGGTGGCGAGGAAACGGCTGAGATCTGCCGGGTTCCAGCCGCGCTGCGCCAGCGCCTGCGGGGTGATGTCCGGCGCGGTGATCCGCCCCAACGTTCCGCCCTTCAGGTTGTTATCGGTATGCATCTGCCCCAGCGCACCGCGTGGCGTATGACATTCGCCGCAATGGCCGAGCACATCCGTCAGATATTGCCCGCGCTGCCAGTCAGCAGAATCGCCCTGCGAACTGGCGGGGATCGGATCGGCGGTGCGGAACAACAGGTTCCAGCCAATCATCGCCATACGCTGGTTGAACGGGAACGGCATTTCGTTTTCCGGCACCGGCTGATTCACAGCCGGACGCGTCATCAGAAATGCGTACATGTCGTCAGAATCCTTGCGGGTCACGCCTTTATACGAGGTGTAAGGCATCGCCGGATACAGATGACGCCCGCCCGGCGCAACGCCTTGGGTCAGCGCCAGATAGAAATCATCCGACGTCCAGCGGCCGATGCCGTCATCTGCGGACGGCGTCAGGTTGCTGCCAAAGATTTTGCCGAACGGCGTTTCCAGCGGATAACCACCCGCCAGCGGTGCGCCGCCGGACGCGGTATGGCACGCGGCACAGTCGGACGCCTGAACCAGATAGCGGCCACGTTCAATCTGCGTGATGTCAGCCGTGACTTTTTGCACCGGCGCGTCCGGCGTGCGGTTTTCACGCCACCAGAGCACCGCCACGACGATGATAATCACCGCCAGCAGCAGGAAAAAAAGACGTTTTTTCATCACGCGTGCTCCCGGATCAGGCCTGGAGTTTTCATCACGACATCACGCACCGCTTCGTAATACCGCACGTAACCGGTACAGCGGCAGATGTGATTTTCCAGCGCCGCTTCAATCGCGCCTTCCAGCTCATTCAGTGCGATTGGATTTTTTTCCAGACGCTCAAGCAGCAACGTTGCCGCATTGACAAAGCCCGGCGTGCAGTAACCGCACTGGAAACTGTAATGTTCCAGAAATGCCTGCTGAACCGGCGACAGCGTGACTTCGCCTTTGTCATCGGTTTTGGCATGTCCTTCGACGGTACGCACTTTTTTGCCGTTAAAGAAATGTGCGCCGGTAATGCAGGTCCGCACTTCTTCGCTGGTGCCGCTTTCATGATCGACAATCGCCACGCAGGCGTGACAAATCCCCTGCCCGCAGCCGAGGCGGGAACCGGTCAGCGCCACATATTCGTGAAGAAAGTCGATCATCATCAGGCCTTCGGGAACGTCCAGCGGGCCGTAATGTTGATTGTTGATAGTCAGCTCTAAAGGCTGCGTTTTGATGCTCATTGTAAAACCTCACGAATATTTTCAGCACGGACGGGCAAATCACGGAAACGGTGGCCGGTGGCATGGGCGATGGCGTTCACCAGCGCGGCGACGACCGGGATCATCACCACTTCTGCCATGCCTTTCGGCGGATCGGTTTCCGAAAGCGCAGGCAGGATGTCGCTGGATTGTTTCCAGACGGCGACGTCGCTGGCGCGCGGCAAGTGGTAGCGGTTGAAGTTCCAGGTTCCGTTGCCCGGCCCGTCTTCGTACAGTGGCAAATACTCGTGTAATGCATGGCCGATGCCCATCGCCAGCCCGCCCTGCAACTGGCCGGAAACCAGTTCAGGCACGATCAGATTGCCGCACTCCATAATCGAATGATGCGTCAGCAACTCAACTTTACCGGTCGCGATTTCCACTGAGATTTCGGCCAGTGTGCCGACCGCGCTGTAATAGGTCACCGACGCGTTATTACGCTGGGTTGGCGGGTAATAGACGGCGTCGCGGTTGAGCGTCTGGTATTCGCCCGCGCCCTGACGCACTGACATCCCGTCGACAGACACGCGCTGACGGGTGTTGTTCAGCGTGAAATCGGCTTCTGCCCACTGCCAGCGGTTGAATACATGAACGGACGCGCCGGTCAGGCCTTTCATTTCATAAGCTTTTTTTGCCAGCGTTTCGAGGCTGAGAATTTGCATTCCGTTAGCCGTCAGGCCGCCATCCACCCAGCGCGCATCTTCTTTGCGCACGATGTACGGCGCAGCCTGTCCGCCGCCAATACCGGTTTGCCAGATTGCCATCGCCGCAGGCCACAGGCCGTGGTCGAAGATCAGGCGCGCCGCTTCGCGGGTGCTGTGTGAGAAGTAATAGGCCGAGTTACTGGCGCTGGACGGCGAACAGTACGACGGCGACCAGCGCGGGTTGGTTTGCAGTTTGTCCTGATCTTCCTGCGACATAATGTACGGATCGCCGCTGGTTTCCACCGGCAGTACGGACCAGTCGGTTACCGAGAAATGTGCCTGTTCAGCCGGTTTCCCCAGCCATTCAGCGCATAACACGGACTGAGACGTGGACATTCCCGTGCCCATTTCTGCTCCGCTGTGCCACAGGCTGATTTGCCCGTTTTCACTGACTTCCACGCGGGCAAAAGAGGTTTCTGCCCCGGTGCCGAAGTCTTTCTGCACACAGCCAAAACCGACGCCGTAGCGCTTGCCCGGATTCTGGCTTTCAAAGTCTGCCTTGCGCTTCTGACGCTCCGTCCATAACGGATGAACAGCAGCTTTTTCCAGTACTTCATCCGCACGGATTGCGCCCGCCGGAATGGCGCCCTGGGTATTTTTCATGCCGGATTTCAGGACGTTTCGCATGCGGAATGCGATCGGATCCAGTTTCAGTTCAGCGGCCAGTTCATCCATCATCATTTCGGTGGCGGCCATGCTTTGCAGCGTGCCGTAACCGCGTGCGGAACCGGCATCCAGCGCCCGGGAGGCCAGTCCGACGGCGGATAAATCACTTTTCGGGAAGTAGTAAATCGACTGCGCAGCGGTTGCGCCGACCATCACAACGGACGGCGTAAAGTTGCTGCGGCCGCCGCCGTCTGCGGTCATCGCGGCGTGAAATGACTGAAGCATGCCGGTTTCGCGGTTCACGGCAATGTCGTAGTTCATATCAAACGCATGGCGCTTGAGCGAAGACTGGAACTGTTCGAAGCGGTCGTTCGCCAGACGTACCGGCGCGCCGTCGCCGTACATCGCCGCCACAGCGCCGTAGTACGGGAAGTTATAGTGATCTTTCGAACCGTAACCGACGGTATAACACGGATGCAGGATCAGCGTTTTCACCGTGCGGTGACCTTTTGCCATCATGCGCGGCATTTCGTCAGCCACTTCCTGCGGCGATTGCGTTGGCACCACCATATGCAGCGTTTGCGAAGCGGCGTCGTACCAGCCGTTGGCGTTATCCGGTTCAAGCGCAGACGTATCCACCGATTGCGTGGTAAAACGGCGCGACATCACCAGCCAGCCCGGCGGTGGCGTTTTCAGCTCGTCAGCCATTTCACCGGCATAGAACATCCCCTGCTCGTCCAGCTTGCCGCCTTCGCGCCCTTCCGGCCAGACCGGCAGATGTTTGCGCATGCCCACCGGGAAGACCGGCATATCTTTCAGGCTGGAGAACGCATCGTCTTCATACGCCGTTTCACCCCCGACGCGAACAAAGCGGAAAGTCCCCCACGGATCACGTTCAAGCGGCCCGGTTTTTTCGCCATAACGCACCACGCCATCTTTAAATTTCAGGGCATTTTTAGCGAAACGGAATCTGGCAAAATCCTGATAGACCAGAATCGCCACGGCCTGCCCGAGATAGGCGGGCGTTTTGCCTTCCGGCAGGAGCATGTCTTCGCCGTAAAACGCCGGGAACGCCAGACCGTCGCGCGCCAGCACATCGGCAGTGACCAGCTGATCTGGCTGTAAATCATCGCCGAGCAGCGATAAATCCAGCCCGGAATAAACACGGTCAGCCTGCGTTACGCGCAGGATAAAGGCATGGGCCTGTTTTTGCGGCCAGTGCGGCATGTCTTTGGCGCGGATATCGCGGGCAAAGACTTTTTGCCCCATAACCTTCGCTTTGCCATCGATACGGAAACGGACGCGTTTGTTTTGCGCATCCCATTGTGGTGACTGGAGAATTTTCTCTTCGAACAGCGCGGCGTAGGCCTTGCTGTGCAACGGGGCGAGATAAACAGAGACGCCAGCGATCACAGCGCCTTTGACAAAGCGCCGCCTGGACGGGTTGAAATTGCTCATAAATTTCCTTGCTTCTTATTGTCTTTCTTATTTTTCGGCACATTTACAGCTTGCAACAAATGCTGTAAATACCGCTTATCGCGGGTGATTATAGGTTTTCAGTTCGAATTAAGTAATGATCGAATACACATTTTTAATATTTCGTTCACAAACTTGCGCAAAAAAATGGGATAATTATTTGTGTTGCGCAAACAATGTACAAAAGGGATAGACGCAGATATGGCAGGCATTCTTCTTCTCGCGGCGGGTTCAGGAAACCGGTTTCTCGCAGCGGGCGGCACGGGCAATAAACTCAATGCGGTAATGACGGAAACAGCAGAAAATTCTGTGACGGTTTTCGACGCCACGCTGGCGCAGGTAATAGCCAGCGGAATGCCGGTTCACGTCATTACCCGCCCGGATAATGTGCCGGTTCAGGCCAGTTGCGCACGCGCGAAGGTGCCGGTGACGCTGGCCGAAACGGGCGGAACCGGTGAGTCTATTGCAGCAGGCGTGCGGGATACACCGGACTGGGACGGCTGGTTAATTCATCTTGCGGACATGCCTTTTGTGACACCGGATATTTTTATCGCCGTGGCTGATACCTTGCGCAGCACTTCGATTGTTCGCCCTTACTGGCAAAACGAACCGGGGCATCCGGTAGGATTTGCCTGCCTGCTCAGGGAAAAGTTGCTGCAACTGCGCGGCGACCAGGGCGCGCGGGAACTGCTCCACAGCCATGAAATGCTGCGCGTAGATTTTAATAATCCGGCGTTGATCCGCGATATCGATCTGCCTTCCCAACTTTCAGCACGCGTTTCAGACGGAAATATGTATGCAACATCTTGATAATCAGGTCATCGCGCAGGCCAGCGACTGGCTGACGCGCCATCCGGTCTGGCTGTGTACCGTGCTGACAACTTACGGTTCTTCCCCGCGAGCGCCCGGTGCGCTGCTGGTTGCTGCCAGCGACGGGCGATACTGCGGTTCGCTGTCCGGCGGCTGTGTGGAAGAAGATTTCTTACAACGCATCGCGGCGGGTGAATATCAGCAGGCCAGTCAGATTGTGCGTTATGGCGAAGGTGGCCTCACGCCCAATATCGCGCTGCCGTGCGGGGGTTCGCTCGACGTACTGATTGAATATCTCCCTGCCACGGCCGGAAACCGCGAGTATCTGCAAAAAATGGGCATGGCGCTGGCCGGACATTACGCACTGGATAAATCGCTCACGCTGCCTGCGGCCTGTGATCATCTGGCGCTGACGACTTACCGTAATTCCACTCAGGTGATGCGCGACGGCGACTGTGTGATGTTGCATCTTGCCGCCCCGCCGCAGTTGCTGATCGCCGGGCTGTCGAACGTCGCGCTGTATTGTGCGGATTTCGCCTGTGCGCTGGGTTTTGAAGTGGTGATTTGTGAATGCCGCGAAGAGATTCTGGAAAACTTTTTGCCCGCGCTGAAACCGGAGATCAGGCTGGAAAAACAGTTTCCGGCGCGGTATCTCGAGCAGCAAGGTTGCCACGCCAACACGGCGATTGTGGCGCTGACGCACGATCCGCGAATGGATGATCTGACGCTGATGGAAGCCATTAATACACCGGCGTTTTATATCGGTGCGATGGGCTCACAGCGCAACAGCGCAAGGCGACGAGAGCGCTTGCAAACTATTGCTGATTTCACGACGCAGGATTTCGCACGGCTTCACGCGCCGGTGGGTTTAGCTATTGGCAGCAAAACCCCGGCTGAAATTGCGCTGGCAGTGATGGCTGACATTGTGAAACACAAGAACGGAATAGCGCAGGAAAACGCCGCAGCCTGAAACAATGGCTGATTCCGGCGCACAAAAAAAGCCTGAGGAAACCTCAGGCTTTTTTATCCGGTTTACCGGAGATTACGAACGGGTAAGCTGCAGCTGACCGCTTTTATCCAGCGGAATTTGAGTGCCCGGATCGTGGTCCATACGAACTTTCCCTTGCTGATCGCCTATTTTGTAGGTCACATCATACCCGAGCGTTTTGTCCTCTTTGTCGTACACGGTTTTACAGCGCTGCTGCTGAGTCGTGTAGGTATCATTTTCCTGCATGCTGCTCTGCACACGGTTACCGGCGTAACCACCACCCAGCGCACCGGCTACCGTCGCGACATCACGTCCGCGGCCACCGCCAAACTGGTGTCCCAATACGCCACCGGCAACGGCACCCAGCACGGAACCGGTAATCTGATGTTCATCCTGCACAGGACGACGGTGAGTCACCGTTACGTTGCGGCATTCCTGACGCGGGGTTTTAGTGGTCTCTTTGATTGGCGTCGCGCTGACAACCTGCGCGTACTCCGGACCCGATGAAAAAACGTTCATGCTCGCAACGCCAGCAATGCCCAACGCCGCAGCCACTCCGATACCGACCCCAGCTAACATTGACTTGTTCACAGGACTTCCTCCGAAAATGTTACCACGCAATTGTCCCGGTTTCGGGGACACCTCAGCGGACAGCAACACATCTGAGGAGCGGCGTGCGTGAATCGCCTTCTGTAAACTTATTGTTAAGTCTGCACAAGGAAACGTAAGTGAACAATAAGACGAACTCTGTAAGTGAGAGGAATGACGGGTGTAACGGGGTGTTTCAGAGAATTCTTAGCTGACAAAGTAAAAACGGCAGAATCTTATGCTTTTTGTATGGAGAATGTGAAAAATGAAAAAAGCCTGTAAGAAACAGGCTTTTAGGTATGAAACGATTCAGCCAGCTCAGAAAAAAAGCCGGCTGTTCAGAATCAGTGCAGTTTCAGACGCGGACGGATCACACGGTTGATCCCGCCGACCAGCATCATCAGGCCGGTTTTAATGTAACCGTGCAGCGCAATCTGGTGCATGCGGTATAGGGAAACATAAACCAGACGCGCCATACGCCCTTCGATCATCATCGAGCCACGCATCAGGTTCCCCATCAGGCTGCCGACTGTACTGAAACGCGACAGAGAAACCAGTGAACCATGGTCTTTGTAGACGTACGGTTTCAGGCTCTGCCCTTTACGCTGCGCCATGATGTTAGCGAAGCAACGGGACGCCATCTGGTGCGCGGACTGCGCGCGCGGCGGCACAAAACCACCGGAAGGCTGCGGGCAGGACGCGCAGTCGCCGATCGCATAAATGTTCGGATCACGCGTGGTTTGCAGCGTCGGTTCGACCACTAACTGGTTGATGCGGTTAGTCTCCAGACCTGCGATATCTTTCATGAAATCAGGTGCCTTGATCCCGGCAGCCCAAACCATCAGGTCAGCATCAATGAATTCGCCGGACTTGGTGTTCAGGCCGTTTTTATCGGCGCTGGTCACCATGGTTTGCGTCAGCACGCGAACGCCCAGTTTGGTCAGTTCCTGATGAGCAGCACCGGAAATGCGCGGAGGCAATGCAGGCAGAATACGTTCACCCGCTTCCACCAGCGTGACGTTCAGCGCATCGCTGTCCAGCCCTTCAAAACCGTAGCTGTGCAGCTGTTTCACTGCATTATGCAGCTCGGCAGACAGCTCAACGCCGGTCGCGCCGCCGCCGACAATCGCGATATTTACTTTCTTCTGCTTGTCAGCGCTTGCAGAGAATTTGAGGAACAGGTTCAGCATTTCGTTATGGAAACGGTGCGCCTGATGCGGGTTATCCAGGAAAATGCAGTTGTCTTTCACGCCCGGCGTACCGAAGTCGTTCGACGTACTGCCCAGCGCCATAACCAATGTGTCGTACGCGATGTCGCGAACGGGCACCAGAACTTCGCCGCTTTCATCACGGATTTCAGCCAGTTTGATGGTCTGATTTTCGCGATCGATATCGGTCAGCGAGCCAATCTGGAAAGTGAAACCGTGATTGCGGGCATGCGCCAGATAGCTCAGCGCGTCCACGCCGTCATCCAGGCTGCCGGTTGCCACTTCGTGCAACAGCGGTTTCCATAAATGGCTGTGGTTACGATCGACCAGAATGATTTCCGCTTTTTTCTTGCGGCCAAGTTTATGGCCCAGGCTGGTAGCCAGTTCCAAACCGCCGGCGCCACCGCCGATAATCACAATTTTCTTCATTGGTGATGTCAAAATGACCCCCTCAAATGTGAACCAATTGTTATATAAGAGTAAAAATATTATCCTTATATTACATAGGGTTGCTTAAGTTAAATCGGTATCTGAGATGGAGGATATCATGCGTGGTGATTTGGTCATACCAAAATTGATATAGGTCAATTTAAATTCATTTGATTAATTTGACTTAGTGAAATGGCATGTATTTTGACTTTTTTAAATCAGGGAGTTAGGACTGGGTATGCAGGTAAAAAACTTTTTGGCGTGAGATTCAGATATAAAAAAACCACCGCACAATGGCAGTGGTTTTCAGCGGTAAATGTTAATCAAATGATATTTTTAAAGGCTTTGATACGTTGCAGATGGGTCGAGATATCCTTGAATTTATGGGTCTGATGTTCATCCCATTCAACCGGATAATAATGGTGCAATTTCTCCGCCGTTTTGCTGCTGTCGAGTACGCCATCTTCACGGGATAAAATGACCAGACAACGGTCGCGGTTCTTCTCGCGAAAATCACTGATACATTTGGTGGCGATATCTTCGTATTCTTCCGGCCGGTCTATTTTCCCGGCCATATTATCCTGCGGCGATAAGTTCGGGTTGAACATCACCTGACGGATGCCGCACAGAAAACCGATGCGTTCAGCCCAGAATCCGCCGAGCCCTACTCCGCAGATCAGCGGCAGTTTATCGGTGGTTTCGTGCAGCACTTTATCGACTTCTTTCAGCAAATGTTGCATGTCATGACGCGGGTGCAGCGTGCTGTAACTGATAAAGCGCACGTCCGGGTCAATAAACTGGAGTTGCAGCACTTTCTCGTGGTTACCGGGACTGGTTGAATCGAAACCATGTAAATAGATAATCATCGTTTACCTCATCCTGAATGTGCGTTGACACCCTCAGACCCGCTGAAAAATGTTAACGGGTCGCCTGTTTGTGCTCCTGCCAGCGGGCATCAAGCGTCGTTAATTCACGGTTCGCCTGTTTCCAGCGGCTTGAATTCATCAGGTCCTGACGGGCCTGTTTTCCACTGTACAGCCCACGATGATACAACTGTGCAACACGCTCAGCTTTGACCGGTGACAGGTTATCCAGCACGCTGACGGCACCTTCACGGTGATTGCACACCAGGATCATGTCGCATCCGGCATCCAGAGAAGCCTGCCCGCGTTCGGCATAGCTGCCCATAATCGCAGCGCCTTCCATCGATAAGTCATCGGAGAATATCACGCCGTCGAATTTCAGTTCTTTACGTAACACTTCCTGTAACCAGTACGGCGAACCGCTGGCCGGACGCGGATCAACCTGAGTATAAATGACGTGCGCCGGCATTACGGCGTCGAGCAATTTACGCGCATTCAGCTGGCGGAAAATTGCCATGTCGTGCTCGCGGATTACGTCCAGCGGACGGTCGTCGCGCGGTGTTTCTTTATGAGAATCGGCGGTGACCGCGCCGTGCCCCGGGAAATGTTTGCCGGTGGTTTTCATGCCCGCCGAATGCATGCCGAGAATATATTGCTCCGCCATGTCGAGCGCTTTCTGCGGTTCGGCGTGGAAAGAACGTTCGCCAATCGCTGCACTGATATGGCCGATATCCAGCACCGGCGCGAAACTGATGTCGATGTCCATCGCAATCATTTCAGACGCCATCAGCCAGCCCGATTCCTGTGCCAGACGTCCGGCCTCGTGCGCTTCATTGAGCGCCGCAAAAGACTGGGCGGCAGGCAGGCGGGTGAAACCGTCGCGGAAACGCTGTACACGGCCGCCTTCCTGGTCAACGGCCAGCACCAGACGATCGTGCGAAGCGGCGCGGATCTGGCGGATCAGTTCATGTAACTGGTCAACGTCATGGTAGTTTCGGGTGAACAGAATCAGCCCGCCAACCAGCGGGTGCTGCAAAATTTCACGTTCTTCGGCATCCAGCTCGTAGCCAGCCACATCCAGCATTACAGGTCCCAGCAAAATGGACGCTCCTTTTAAGTTTTCACATGTTAATCATGGGCACGGCCAAACAGCCTGACCCGCAGCGGCTGCGCCCATTCACTGTATTTCTTATCAGCGGTCTGCGCCCAGCGGACTTCAAACCACAGCAGCATCAGATAATCCACCCACGGCAACCAGCGGCTAATCTGCTGGCGGAAAAGCGGGAGATCCTGATAACCGCCCACCTCAGCATATTCACGAAGAAACGCGTCCTGCTGAAGCGGATCTAAACCATTGCCACGAAACAGCGCTGCAAATTCGAGCGCAATATCGCCGTCGGCGGCATATTCCCAGTCAATGATCCGCACGCCCTTCTCCGTTTCCAGCAGGTTTCCCGCGTGGATATCCATATGAAGAAGCGCCATTTTCAGTGGCACGGGCAATTTACGCCGTATCATTTTCTGGTGTAGCGCCAGCCAGCGCGGTGTCAGCCTGCGCCGGTCAATATGCTGCCAGTAACGGGCAAACTGACGGCGTAAATCCAGCGGATAACCGGAACATGCCAGCCGGTGCAGTTTTGCCAGGCTCCCGCAGACGGATTTCTGCCCCTGCACGGAGACAAACGCCGCCTCACTGAGCGGCACACCTGCAATCCATTCCACCAGTAACCACGGCGGTGAACTGAGTCTGACACAAGGCCCCAGACTCTGCCGCGCAATACGCCGCAAAATGGCATGTTCACGCTGTCTTTCCACACCGGCGTTCCGGCGTTCACCTGACTGATGACGCGCCAGCATATCGCCTGCCGGAGAAGCAATTTTCCAGCTTTCACCCGTCAGACCGGCCACGGGTGATAAATGAAAACCGGCGGTTTTCACCGCCGGATAATGTTGCTCAATCAGTTGCTGTAGCTGATTTTCAGGGCTGAGTTCAGCCTTAATTTTGAACCGCACCGCGACCTGACCAGACAATTTCGCCGCTCGGCGCTGTCAGTAAACGCATCGACATTGTCGGCGCTTTCACATCGCCGCTCACCGTGCTGTAAAGCACGTACTGCGCTTTGACGATGTTGGCCAGCCCGATGGCTTTGCTCACAGACGACAGGCTGTCATCCGGAGATAAGCCGAGTGACTGCTTGGCGGAAGCCAGTTGATCCGCAGGCACCAGCTGGAACGTTGTGTTATTGGCCAGCGCACTGCGTAAAGCATCGGTTGCTTTGGAGGTTTGCAGTGTGCCATTAGTGCTGTTTTTCACGCCATCGACCAGCAGAACGCTGCCAGCCTGGACGCCATTGGCCTTGAGCATTTTTGCCAGCATCGGCTCAACGGTGGAAGTCCAGTCAATGCTGGCCAGTTTCGGCGGCTGCGGAACCGGCTGAATCTGCGGCTGCTCAGGAACCGGCGGATTGACCGGCGGCTGGGGTTGTTGCGGCTGCTGAGGTTGTTCAGGCTGCTGTGGCTGCGTTTGTTGTTGGTTTGGCAAAGTACAACCGCCCAGGATCAGTGCGGCCATCGCCACAATGAGAAAATACTTTTTCATCAACCTTCTCCGTACGAAAAATTAGAGATAAAGGTAAACACGCACGCTGTACGCATCAAGATTACCGTTCTGCGAACTGATCTTTACGCTGCTGTTTGCCGGCACCGTCACCGTCCGCGCTTCAGCGACCGGGAATAAATCCAGCCCCTGTTTATCGTACCAGTAGAAACGATAATGTAAGGTCACAGGATGTGGCTGGTTGTTATCCAGTGTGCTGGTGGCTTTTTTCTGCCCGCCTGAATCCGACACCGATGGCGAACCTGGGATGATTCCCGCCGTCAGGACGGGAGATTCCATCACCACCCGTTGCTGATTGTTCAGTGCAATGCCCGGTTTGCTGCTACAACCTATCAGCAAAACGACCGGCAATAACGCCATCAATAAACGCATGTTTATCCTTACTGACGTGACAGCAATGGACCGAGCGATCGGCCACCGACCAGATGCATGTGGATATGATAAACCTCCTGCCCTGCGTCACGGTTGCAGTTGACGATCAGACGGTAGCCGCTTTCTGCGATCCCTTCCTGTTCGGCGATTTTCGCCGCGACCGTCATCATGCGGCCGAGAGCGGCTTCATGGCTGGCATCAACATCGTTCATCGTTGGGATCAGGACATTCGGGATAATCAGAATATGGCTTGGCGCCTGGGGAGAAATATCGCGGAACGCCGTGACTAACTCATCCTGGTAAACCACATCGGCAGGGATTTCACGGCGAATAATTTTGCTGAAAATTGTCTCTTCGGCCATCTTAACTGTCCTTAACAAAGTAAAAAGCGTTGTACGCAGTATGGGTTAGAATTTCCATTCCTTTCAACCTGATTACGCTTTTTGATGCTTAATTGACGCAGAAAACGCCACCCGAAGGCGGCGCTGTCTCTATCCACAAACCGCAGGAATGAAAAAAGGAGGCCGAAGCCTCCTTTCTCAGAACCAGACAGCGTTCACCATTAATGGTTACGCATGTACTCATCCATGTCTGTTTTCAGGTTATCGGACTTGGTACCGAAGATTGCCTGAACACCAGAACCTGCCACAACCACACCTGCCGCACCCAGTTTTTTCAGGCCAGCCTGATCAACTTTAGAGACGTCGGCTACGCTGACGCGCAGACGCGTAATACAGGCATCGAGGTTAGTGATGTTTTCTTTACCGCCGAAAGCCTGAACCAGAGAAGCAGACATTTCAGAACCGCCCTGAGTAGAAGTTTCGCTGGTAGCGTCTTCACGGCCAGGCGTTTTCAGATCCAGTTTCGCAATCAGGAAACGGAAGATGCTGTAGTAAATCACCGCATACACTGCACCAACGATTGGGAACAGCCAGATTTTGCTGCTGTTGCCGCTCAGTACGATGAAGTCAATCAGACCGTGGGAGAAGCTGGTACCGTCACGCATACCCAACAGGATACAGATTGGGAATGCCAGACCGGCCAGAATCGCGTGGATCACATACAGGATCGGCGCCACGAACATGAAGGAGAATTCAATTGGCTCGGTGATACCGGTCAGGAACGCGGTCAGAGCAGCGGAAATCATGATACCGCCGACTTTGGCACGGTTCTCAGGTTTTGCTGAATGCCAGATAGCAACAGCCGCTGCTGGCAGACCGTACATTTTGAACAGGAAGCCGCCTGACAGTTTACCTGCAGTTGGGTCACCCGCCATGTAACGTGGGATATCGCCGTGGAAGACCTGACCGGCAGAGTTCACGTACTCACCGATTTGCATCTGGAATGGAACGTTCCAGATGTGGTGCAGACCAAACGGAACCAGCGCACGTTCAACCACACCGTAGATACCGAACGCAACCACCGGGTTCTGATAAGCAGCCCATTGTGAGAAGGTTTGGATACCTGTACCGATTGGAGGCCAGATGAAGGACAGAACCACACCCAGAATGATGGCAGCCAGACCAGAAATGATCGGAACAAAACGTTTACCCGCGAAGAAGCCCAGGTATTCAGGCAGCTTGATGCGATAGAAACGATTGAACATGTATGCCGCGATCGCACCGGAGATGATACCGCCCAGTACGCCGGTATCCGCCAGATGCTTAGCTGCGATTTCTTCAGCCGGCAAATGCAGAACCAGAGGTGCGACAACCGCCATGGTTTTCACCATGATGCCGTACGCAACAACCGATGCCAGTGCAGATACACCGTCGTTATTGGTGAAGCCTAATGCCACACCGATAGCGAAAATCAGAGGCATGTTAGCGAAGACTGAACCACCGGCTTCGGCCATAACATGGGAAACGATCATTGGCAGCCAGCTAAAGTTTGCAGAACCGACGCCCAGCAGGATACCTGCGATTGGGAGTACGGAAACTGGCAGCATTAGCGATTTACCGACCTTTTGAAGGTTTGCAAACGCGTTCTTAAACATAATTGAGTGTGCTCCTGAGTAATGATGCTTTTTGATACTTCATGCGATTTCGCTTAGTAGCGAACCGCTTTGCAAAGGCTCTGAGAGCCTTTTGCTGTCGGGTGTCTAAGCACCCCTTTTAATTTTTACGCAGGGTAAAATAATTCCCTTTGTTAATGTTTGATGGCAGTCACGTTTTTCTGAAAAATGCAGTAAGAGCGTATTAAAAACCCGCACTTACCCGCACAAAATCCGAAAAACGTGGCCCTGACACCGTGAAAAACGGTGCCAAGATACCTCAATATGGCGATTAATTACGAGATGAAAAATAAATCCGGAATATATGACTTAGCGAAAGCTTAGGTCAGAGAGGATGCATCGATGTGAAATAATCGTGAAAAGTTTGCTGTTGTCACTTCGGCCAGCTGTTCGACGCTGACGCCTTTCAAAACAGCCATGTAATCGGCCACATCACGCACGTAGGCAGGCTGATTTTCTTTACCGCGATGCGGAACCGGTGCCAGATACGGAGAATCGGTTTCTACCAGAAGACGGTCTAATGGCACATAACGGGCGACTTCGCGTAAGGATTCAGCATTTCGGAAAGTCAGGATGCCGGAGAAGGAGATGTAGAAACCGAGATCTAACAGGAATTCTGCGGTCGGGATATCTTCGGTGAAGCAGTGCAGAACGCCACCGCATTCACCGGCTTTCTCTTCTTTCAGAATATCGAGCGTATCCTGACGCGCATCGCGGGTGTGGACGATCACCGGTTTGTTCAGCTCACGGCCAACGCGGATGTGCTCACGGAAAGAGTCCTGCTGCAATTTCAGCTGATGTGCTTCTTTCTGATAAAAATAATCCAGACCTGTTTCGCCCATCGCCACCACTTTCGGGCTGGCAGCCAGATGTCGCAGCTCGGCAAAATCGTAGCCGTCATCAATGTTCAGCGGATGTACGCCGCAGGAAAAAGCCACTTGAGGACGGTCGCCAATCAGCTGTGCCATGGCCTCGTATCCCGGTAATGTGGTCGCAACGGCCAGCATAAATTTCACGTCACGCTCGCGGGCTTTTTCCAGCACGTTATCAACGCCGGAGTGCAGCTCGTTGTAATCCAGGCTGTCGAGATGGCAGTGGGAATCGACTAAAAACATAGTATTAACTCGTTACGGTCTGTTGATGATAATTCGGTTTCAGCGCGTCAGTGACGAACTGAAAAATGAGGAAGGAACGGAGCCGCGCAACATTTGCTCCCATTCCAGCAACTGCTCGGTCAGCAGCAGTTCGCGATTCACGCCCACGATGGAAAGTAACTGCTGGCGGCAGTGCATCCACGCATTGACGGATTGTTGCAGTGAAGCATTGGATTGCGCACTGGCAAGCAGGCTTATCAGGGGCTGCTGGTCGTGGTTAATGATGAAATGTCCGGCCTGTTGCTGCCATTTGATGGCATCAAGCAACAGCGTTGCCAGCCAGTACAGCCGGTCAGCGGCATCGTCATGATTGAGTTGCGGCAGTAACGAGAGCATATCCTGCTGCTGGCATTGGGTATAAAGCTGCTGGCACAGCGCCACACGTTGTTTCCAGCGCTCCGGCTGTAATAGTTCCAGCGCAGAGAGCGGCGCACCGTTGGTCAGCCGCAATGCGGTCTTAATCGCCACCGGATCCGCGCTGAGCTGGCGGTTGATCCACTGTACGGATAACGCCTCTTCCGGCACCGGCAGATGCCAGTAGAAACAGCGGCTGCGGATAGTGGCCAGCAACGCCGAAGGTTCACGGCAGCCCAGCAGGAAATAGGTCCCGGCAGGCGGTTCTTCCAGCGTTTTGAGCAAGGCGTTGGCCGCGGCTTCCGTCAGCAATTCCATCTGCGGGATCCACACCACTTTCGCGCCACCCTGCTGCGAGTAATTGTAGAGCGTTTCAATGAGCTGCCGAACCGGGTCGATGCCCAGCGAGTTTTTGCCTTTTTCAGGCAGCAAGGTATGCCAGTCAGGATGGTTTCCGGCGATCATCAGCTGGCAGCTGTGGCATTTACCGCAACTCTTTTCACCGTCTTTATGCTGGCAAAGCAACCAGCGGCTCAGGCCATAGACCAGTGCGTCATCGCCCATTCCCGCCGCAACGTGCATCAGCAGGGAATGATGACCACGCCCGGTCTGATATTGCCCGATTAACTGGCGGTAAGGGCCGCTGAGCCACGGATACCAACTCATGACATCAGGCCTTTTGCTGCCTGTTCGTCGAACCAGTTTTTCAGCGTCAGCTCGATGGAAGTTTTAACCTGTCCGATGGTCTGCGACGCATCAATAGTTTTGATGCGGCTGTCGGCGGCGGCAAGTTCGAGGTAACGCGCACGCGTACGCTCAAAGAATGGCAGCGCTTCCTGTTCGATACGATCCAGCTCACCGCGCGCACGGGCGCGTTGCAGGCCAACAGCCGGTGGCAGATCGAGATAAAGCGTGAGATCAGGACGGAAATCGCCCAGCACGGTGTCGCGCAATGAACTCATCAGTTTTGCATCGATACCGCGTCCGCCGCCCTGATAGGCTTGTGACGAGAGATCATGGCGATCGCCCACAACCCAGGCACCACGCGCCAGAGCAGGCAAAATCACGGTTTCAACCAGCTGAACGCGCGCGGCATAAAGCATCAGCACTTCCGCTTTTACGGTAGGTTTTTCGCCGTCCACGCCACATTTGAATAAGTCACGCAGCTTTTCTGCCAGCGGCGTACCGCCCGGCTCACGGGTAAACACAATGTCTTCCACACCATGCTGGCGCAGCGCATTCACAACCACGTCATGTGCGGTGGTCTTTCCTGCCCCTTCAAGGCCTTCGATTACAATGAAGTTACTTTTCATTCTTGTTTTTCAGAGCCTCTAAATACACACGAACCGCCTTGTTGTGGTTCACAAGGTTAGTACTAAAAGTATGCCCGCCTTTGCCGTCTGCGACAAAATAAAGATAGGGCGTTTTTGCGGGATGCGCTGCAGCCTGGAGCGAAGCTTCGCTCGGCATCGCGATTGGCGATGGCGGCAAACCGGTAATGACGTAAGTATTGTAAGGCGTCGGCGTTTCCAAATCTTTTTTGGTGATATTACCGGTGTAGTTTTCGCCCATACCGTAGATGACCGTCGGATCAGTTTGCAAACGCATGCCGATACGAAGACGGTTGATAAAGACGGAAGCCACTTCCGGGCGTTCATCTTTTACGGCGGTTTCTTTTTCGATAATCGACGCCATCGTCACCATATCGGCGGGCGTTTTATACGGCAGTGAGTCCGCGCGGCCTTTCCAGATGTCGGCAACGGTTTTTTCCATCCGCACGTGCGCACGTTTGAGCAGAGAAATGTCGGTCATCCCGGCGGTGTAATGATAGGTATCGGGATAGAGCCAGCCTTCTGCATTTTTGGTGTCGGTAATGCCTAATGCCGCCGCAATCTCTTCGCCACTCTTGCCGTTCAGCTCATGCTTCAGATATTCCGACTTTTCCATCACTTTCATCCAGTCACTCAGTTTGAAACCTTCCACAAAGCGGATGCTGAACTGCGCTTCTTTGCCGCTTTTCAGTAATTCCAGCATCTGACGGACGGTCATTCCCTTTTCGAGACGATACGTGCCGGCTTTGAACTCGCTCAGTTCAGGCTCAAGGCGTAATAACCACGGGAACCAGTGACTTGATTTAATCAGTTTTTTATCAATGAGCAGCGTTTCCAGCGCCACACGCCCCGTACCGGCTGGCAGGGTGAAAATGGTTTCGCTGCTGACGTTGATCGGGCGGTCGGCGAACTGCTTCACTTTATGGTAACTCAGCGCCGCCAGCCCAAGCAGGATCAGGACAATCAGGGCGAAAAATTTCGTTTTTTTGTTCGTCATTGTTTGTTCACTTTTTAAAAGCTCTGGTGCAGGAAATTGTACAAATGCCGCCCGGCGTAATGACGTTCACAGGCTTCTGCCACCGGTAAAATGGGCATCAGTGCATTACAAATCAGGATTTCGTCAGCATCCGATAGTGTTTCGGGCGTTTCAGAGACCTGATGTAAAACCCAGGGAGAGGCTGATTCAATCACGCGGATAAGATGCTGACGCATAATCCCGTCGACGCCCGACTGCGATAAATCCGGCGTAAAGACCTGATTTCCTTTGCGCCAGAATAAATTGGCCGCACAGCATTCCACCAGGCAACCGGAGGTGTCAACCACCAGCGCTTCATTGGCGTCTGTCTGGTCAAGATGCATGCGGATCATGACCTGTTCAAGACGGTTGAGATGTTTAATTCCTGCCAGCAGGGGATTTTTGCTCAGCATCACCGGGCTTAACGCAAGCTTCACGCCGCGCTCGCGCCATTGGTGATACTGCGCCGGGTAACCCGATACCGACACAATACGTGTCGGGCCGCTGCATCCTGCCGTGCTGTAGCCACGCCCGCCCTGCCCGCGCGTCAAAATGGCTTTCACCACGCCCTCTTGCTCATGCTGCGCGGCCCCAACCATTTCACGCTCCAGCGCCTGCCAGTCCACGCCCTCAATTCGTAATACGTCAACCGCACGCTGCAAACGTTGCAGATGGGCGTCCAGAAACTGAATTTCGCCGTTCATCACTCTGGCCGTCGTAAAACAGCCATCGCCAAATTGCACCGAACGATCTCCTGCCGGCAATGCAGCTTGCGCCACACCGTTGATCCACATGGTTACTTCCTCCGGGCGTTAAGATTCTCTGACTGAAGAGCCTGCGCGAGCGGGCCTGTTGCATCAAGTGGAGCATTCTTACTTTATCGTACCGGGCCAGGCAGAGTGCTGGAACACGCATTTTGTTGAACTGCCGTTTGGCACAAGTCAGACCTTTTATGCAGACAGCAAAAAGGCCCAATAACGGGCCTTTTACAGACGGACAGATTTTTACCGGATTCAGATCTTGCGGAATACCAGCGAACCATTAGTGCCGCCAAAACCGAACGAGTTACACAGTGAGTAATTCAGATCTTTTACCTGACGCGCTTCATGTGCCACGAAGTCCAGATCACAGCCTTCATCCGGATTATCCAGATTGATGGTCGGTGGAACGGCCTGATCGCGTAAAGCAAGTAAGGTAAAGATAGATTCCACTGCGCCAGCGGCGCCCAGTAAGTGTCCGGTCATGGATTTGGTCGAGCTGACCAGCACTTTCTTTGCATCCGCACCAAAAACAGATTTAACCGCCTGCGCTTCAGCTTTATCGCCGGCAGCGGTAGATGTCCCGTGCGCGTTAATATAACCAATTTCGGAAGCAGAAATACCGGCATCGCGAAGTGCATTTTCCATAGCCAGAGCCGCACCCGCGCCATCTTCCGGCGGTGAAGTCATATGGAAAGCATCGCTGCTCATACCGAAACCAACAATCTCAGCATAAATTTTCGCACCGCGTTTACGGGCATGTTCGTACTCTTCCAGCACCATAATGCCTGCGCCGTCGCCGAGGACGAAACCATCACGATCTTTATCCCACGGACGGCTTGCCGCCTGAGGATTATCGTTACGGGTTGAAAGTGCACGTGCCGCGCCAAAACCACCCACACCCAACGGTGTACTGGCTTTTTCTGCGCCACCGGCCAGCATGACGTCCGCATCGTTATAAGCAATGATACGTGCCGCATGACCAATGTTGTGCACGCCAGAGGTACAAGCCGTAGCAATAGAAATACTCGGTCCGCGCAACCCAAACATAATGCTCAGATGACCGGCAATCATGTTAACGATGGTTGAGGGAACGAAGAAAGGGCTAATTTTACGAGGTCCGCCGTTAACCAATGAGGAATGGTTTTCTTCAATCAGACCAAGGCCGCCAATACCAGAACCAATCGCCGCACCAATACGCGTCGCATTCTCAGCATTTACTTCAAGCCCGGAGTCTTGCATCGCTTGAATACCGGCAGTAATACCATACTGAATAAAGGCGTCCATCTTGCGTGCATCTTTGCGGGAGATGAAGTCTTCACAGTTAAAATCTTTAACTAAGCCAGCAAAACGCGTTGCATAGGCACTAGTATCAAAATGGTCGATTAGGCTAATGCCACTCTGACCGGCAAGGAGAGCGTTCCAAGTGGACTCTACAGTATTGCCGACAGGAGACAGCATGCCCAGTCCAGTCACTACAACTCGACGCTTAGACACGTGTGTCCTCCAGGGAGGGAAAAAGTAGTAATACCGTGGGATATAAAAAACTTAGGCGGTCGAATGACCGCCTAACTATCTAAACTTAAAGCATGTACGCTTACTGTTGGCTAGCGTTGATAAAATCAATAGCTGCCTGAACAGTAGTGATTTTTTCAGCTTCTTCGTCAGGGATCTCGGTATCAAACTCTTCTTCCAGAGCCATAACCAGCTCAACGGTGTCGAGAGAATCAGCGCCAAGGTCGTCTACGAAAGATGCAGCATTCACTACTTCTTCCTGTTTAACACCCAGCTGTTCAACGATGATTTTCTTAACGCGTTCTTCGATAGTGCTCATACTCTTAAATTTCCTATCAAAACTCGCTTTCGCGATGGTTTTCGTAGTGTATAAAATGTTGAAAAAGATGCAACTAAATCCAGGCTGGTCAAACCACGAATTTGCTCTATTTTGCGGTTTTTACCGCAAAAAACGCAAATAATTTCGTAATTTTTAAATCATGTACATGCCGCCATTGACATGTAATGTTTCACCCGTGATGTAGCTGGCCTCGTCAGAGGCTAAAAAAGCAACGGCGCTGGCAATTTCTTTGGCATCGCCCAACCGGTTGGCTGGAACTGATGACAAAATGCCTGCGCGTTGATCATCTGTCAACGCCCTTGTCATATCCGTCTCAATAAAGCCGGGAGCGACGACGTTGACAGTAATGCCACGTGAAGCGACTTCACGTGCCAAAGACTTACTAAAACCAATCAAGCCAGCTTTAGCCGCCGCATAGTTCGCCTGCCCTGCGTTACCCATGGTGCCAACAACGGAACCAATTGTAATAATCCGTCCACACCGTTTCTTCATCATAGCCCGCATGACAGCTTTTGACAGCCGAAACACTGAAGTCAGGTTCGTGTCCAGGATATCCTGCCACTCATCATCCTTCATTCGCATGAGAAGGTTATCACGGGTAATGCCGGCATTATTAACTAAAATATCAATTTCGCCAAATTCAGCTCGAATCGTCGCCAATACTTGCTCAATAGATGCAGAATCAACCACATTGAGCATAATACCTTTGCCGTTTTCGCCTAAATATTCGCCGATTGCTTCAGCGCCTTTTTCGCTGGTCGCGGTGCCGATCACTTTTGCGCCGCCAGCAACCAGCTTTTCAGCGATTGCGCGACCAATGCCACGGCTCGCACCCGTTACCAGTGCAATTTTGCCTTCGAAGCTCATACTCATCCTCTTAATTACTGCTCAAGCGCCGCAGTCAGGCTTGCCGTGTCGTTTACCGCGGCCGCCGTCAGGGTGTCTACAATACGTTTAGTCAGACCGGTCAGAACTTTGCCTGGTCCCACTTCTAATAACTGTTCAACGCCTTGTGCTGCCATGAATTCGACAGATTCAGTCCAGCGAACCGGGCTGTATAACTGACGAACGAGAGCACTGCGGATCGCTTCCGGAGACGTTTCAACTTTCACGTCTACGTTGTTCACGACGGAATATTGTGGCGCACTAAAAGTCACATTTTCCAGCGCAACAGCGAGTTTATCAGCAGCTGGCTTCATTAATGCGCAGTGTGAAGGCACGCTGACAGGCAGCGGCAGAGCACGTTTTGCGCCAGCGGCTTTACAAGCAGCACCTGCTCGCTCAACGGCTTCTTTGTTACCGGCGATAACGACCTGGCCCGGTGAGTTAAAGTTCACCGGCGAAACAACCTGGCCTTGCGCAGATTCTTCACACGCTTTAGCGATTGCATCGTTGTCCAGACCGATAATGGCGTACATTGCGCCGGTACCCGCGGGTACGGCTTCCTGCATCAGTTTGCCGCGCAGTTCAACCAGGGAAATAGCCTGTTTGAAATCCAGCACACCCGCGCAAACGAGCGCTGAATATTCGCCCAGGCTGTGGCCGGCCATCAGAACAGGCTGAGTGCCGTTCTGCTGCTGCCAGACGCGCCAGATAGCGACGGACGCTGCCAGCAAGGCAGGCTGTGTCTGCCAGGTTTTATTCAATTCTTCAGCTGGCCCCTGCTGCACCAACTGCCATAAATCATACCCCAGCGCCGAAGAAGCTTCGGCAAATGTTTCTTCAACAATCGGGTGTGCTGTCGCTAAATCAGCCAGCATACCGAGCGTCTGAGAACCCTGACCAGGGAAAACAACTGCAATTTTTGTCATTTTTATCTTCCTGTTAAATCAGAAACGTACCAGCGCCGAGCCCCAGGTAAAGCCACCGCCAAATGCTTCGAGCAGCACTAACTGCCCGCGCTGAATTCTGCCATCGCGCACCGCTTCGTCAAACGCAGCAGGCACAGAAGCCGCTGAAGTATTACCGTGACGATCGAGAGTGACGACAACTTTATCCATCCCCATACCCAGCTTTTTCGCTGTCGCACTGATGATGCGCAGGTTCGCCTGATGCGGAACCAGCCAGTCGAGTTCGGAACGGTCGAGATTATTAGCCGTCAGGGTTTCATCAACAATATGCGCCAGTTCAGTCACGGCTACCTTGAAGACTTCATTACCCGCCATGGTGACGTAAGCCGGTTTTTCAGGCTCAGACTGACTTGGGTAAGCCAGCGTCAGCAGGTTGCCGTAATGGCCATCTGCATGCATGTGCGTGGAAATAATGCCCTGCTCTTCGGATGCACCCAGCAATACTGCGCCAGCACCATCTCCAAAGAGGATCACCGTACCGCGATCTTCAGGATCGAGTTTACGGGACAACACGTCAGAGCCGATCACCAGCGCATATTTCACGGCGCCGTTTTTAATGTACTGATCGGCAACGCTCAGTGCGTAGGTGAAACCTGCACAAGCGGCGGCCAAATCGAACGCTGCAGAATCCTTGATGCCCAGCATGTTCTGCACCTGGCAGGCTGAACTCGGGAATGCATGTGAAGATGAGGTTGTTGCAACAATGATCAGGCCTACGTCGCTCGCGCTGACGCCGGCCATTTCGAGTGCTTTTTCTGCTGCGTGCAGGCCCATTGTGGCCACAGTCTCATCCGGTGCAGCGATACGACGTTCACGAATACCTGTGCGGGTGACAATCCACTCGTCGGAGGTATCCACCATTTTTTCTAAGTCGGCATTAGACCGAACTTGCACGGGCAAATAGCTCCCCGTACCGAGAATCTTTGTATACATGTACGATCAGTCACTCTTGGGTAATACAGCTTCAAGGCGCGCGGCGATCCGCTGAGGGACCTGCCGCTGCACCGCCTGCACAGCCTGTTCGATAGCAACAGCAAACGCACGCTGGTTTGCTCCGCCGTGGCTTTTAATAACGATGCCCCGTAATCCTAACAAACATGCGCCATTATACTGGTCGGGGTTGAGATGGCTAAAACGCTTTAGCAATTTCTTCTGTACTATCCGACCTAACCATTTCAGCCACCAGGCCTTCTTGCCACCCTCGCCTGAGGATTTTAACAGTGACAAAAACATCCTTATTACACCTTCCATGGTTTTGAGCGTCACGTTACCGACAAAGCCGTCACACACCATCACGTCAGTCTTACCGGTCAGAAGGTCATTGCCTTCAAGATAGCCGATATAGTTGATTAGTGCGGTATTTTTTAAAATGGCAGCGGCTTCACGGATGTTGTCCAGCCCTTTGCTTTCCTCTTCACCGATATTCAGCAAGGCAACTCGGGGGTTATTAATACCCACCACCTGTTCGGCCATCACTGCACCCATAACGGCAAACTGAACCAGCATTGTGCTGTCACACTCAACGTTCGCCCCCAGATCCAGCACCACGGTTTTACTGCGCTGCTGATTGGGCAATACGCTCATCAGCGCCGGGCGCTCAATGCCATCCAGAGGCTTTACAACCAGTTTTGCTAATCCCATCAGCGCACCGGTATTCCCGGCACTGACGCACGCCTGCGCGTCACCACTTTTGATCAGTTCCAACGCCACACGCATTGAGCTTCCTTTACTGGCCCGTATAGCTTGCGACGCGCGAAGGTCACTGGCTATTACTGATTCAGCAGGAATTATCCGAATTCGTTCTGTTAAAGAAGGATCGGCTTTGGCTAAGAAAGGTGTGATTGCGTCGGGATCACCGACCAGAAGAAGGTCTAATTCAGAATTAGAAATCAGTGCCTGCAATGAAGCAGGCACTGTGACGGAAGGACCGAAATCCCCGCCCATTACATCTAACGCGACGGTTAGACGAGTCAAGGTATCGCCTTGCCAGCACTTATCACGTGAATAAGTTGCAGGCAAATATCAGCCGATTACCTTGCGACCGCGGTAGAAACCGTCGGCAGTGATGTGGTGACGCAGGTGAGTTTCACCAGAAGTCTTGTCCACAGACAGAGTGGAAGTGGTCAGAGCGTCATGTGAACGACGCATGCCACGTTTAGAACGGGTTGGTTTATTCTGTTGTACGGCCATGGACCTTACTCCTTAAGTACTTTTCTTTAAACTCGCTAATACGGCAAATGGATTTGGTTTCTCCGCCTCTGCAGGCAGTTTACCAAACACCATGTCCGCGTCGGACACTTCACAGTGTTCAGATTCATGTACCGGAACGACAGGCAGAGAAAGAATAATTTCGTCTTCAATCATTGCCAGCAAATCAACTTCGCCAAAATCATCGACTTCGATCGGCTCGTACGCTTCCGGTAATGCCTCAGCCTGTTCATCATTTTGGACAGGACTAAAACAATACGTTGTGTGAACCTGATGTTCAAACGTCTTACCGCATCTCTGGCATTCCAGAGTTACAGCAACATCGGAGTGGCCGGTAATCACAGCCAGGCGCTGATTGTCGATATTAAACGACAAAGAGGTTTGTACGTCAGAATCCACGCTAACCACTGATTGGGCTACCCGCGTTACCTGTTCTGCAGCATAGACACCTGTATAGTCTAAACGCTTCTGGGCTGTGCGGACCGCATCAACGGTCAGGGGTAATTTTACTTTTTGCATAGGGCGCGCATATTAACTTTGTAACGACATAGAGTCAAAGAAAAAGGCCTTTAAACCGCACCTTTCACCAATATTCGCTTCCACAGCGGCCGACAGTTTAAAATGTGCGATTCAATAACGCTACGCTTTGTGAAAAAAAATTATGCAGACATCCACGAAAAAAATACTTTTGGCCTCTACTTCAGTCTACCGAAAAGCCCTGCTGGCGAAGGCCGGTCTCGCCTTTTCATGCGCATCGCCCGATATTGATGAAACACCATCTGCAGGCGAAAAACCTGATGAACTGGTTAAACGGCTGGCCCGTTCTAAAGCTTCCGCACTCAGCGCAAACTACCCGGAGCACCTGATTATAGGCTCTGACCAGGTTTGCGTGATCGACGGGCATATTACCGGCAAGCCACATACCTTCGAAAATGCCTTCCGCCAGTTACGCGCGGCGAGCGGGAAAACCGTGACGTTTTATACAGGCCTCAGCCTTTACGATAGCCAGAAGCAACAGGCACAAACGCTGTGTGAAACTTTTGACGTCGTCTTCCGGGCATTAACAAACGAAGAGATCTCAGGCTATTTGCATCGCGAACAGCCTTACGATTGTGCCGGAAGTTTTAAATCTGAGGGGCTGGGTATCACGCTGTTTGACAGCCTTTCAGGGCGCGACCCGAATACGCTGATTGGATTACCCCTTATTGCCCTGCTGGGTTTGCTACGGGCGCACGGTGTGAATCCGCTGGTGTAGATGAAAAGAAAAGAGGCGCAACCTGTGCGCCCCTTATTAACGAATCCAGAAGCGTTAACGTGAAGTGCTTTTACTGCGCAGAACTTTCAGGCAATTACGCAGTTTGGCATCCATCGGCGCTTCAATACGCAGCGTTTCACCGGTGTTCGGATGTTCAAACCGCAAAGCCGCAGCGTGCAGGAATAAACGATTCAACCCCGTGGCTGCCAGTTTTGCGTCAAAATCACGCTCGCCATAACGGTCATCAAAAGCAATCGGATGACCTGCATGCAAGGCGTGAACACGAATCTGGTGCGTTCTGCCGGTTACCGGGCTGGCTTTTACCAGTGTCGCGAATTCATAACGCTCTTCAATTTTGAATCGCGTTTCAGAGGGTTTACCTTCTGCATTAACGCGCACAACACGCTCGCCACTTTGCAAAATGTTTTTCAGCAAGGGGGCCTGCACAACTTTACAATGTGACGGCCATTCACCGCGCACCAGCGCCAGATAATCCTTCTGCATGCTTTTCACACGCAGTTGTTCGTGCAGGGAACGCAATGCTGAACGTTTCTTAGCGACAAGCAATACGCCTGAGGTATCACGGTCCAGACGATGGACTAATTCCAGAAAACGCGCTTCAGGGCGAAGTGCGCGTAAACCTTCGATAACACCAAAGCTAAGGCCGCTACCACCATGAACAGCGGTACCAGACGGCTTATTCAGAATTAATAAGTAATCGTCTTCATACAATATACAGTCGGTTAGTGCGGCTACTTTATCCAGTTTGGCAGAAACCGGCGCTTCATCCCTTTCGGCTACGCGAACAGGCGGCACACGCACTTCGTCGCCAGCTAATAACTTATATTCTGGCTTAATTCTTTTCTTATTAACCCGGACTTCGCCCTTACGCACGATGCGATAGATCATGCTTTTCGGCACGCCTTTCAGGATTTTGAGTAAGAAGTTGTCGATGCGCTGACCGGCTTCATCTTCAGAAATGGGGATTAATTGTACAGTTGGGTTCTCAGTTTTCATGGCTCGCGATTCTAAATATCCGGCACGGTTCGCGCCACTGATTTTTATGTGCTTAACTCTTACTTTACCAGTAACTGCCGAGGAAAACCTGCCTGCTTCCCCCGTTTTTAAAGAATACAAAAGTTAAGACAATGCGGCACATATCTCATTGAGGTAAATATCTTACCCGCATGGGAAAAGTCACCTTGCTATCAGAGTGCCTGCAATGGAATAATGAAGTCACTTTCGGCGTTGTTTCTCTTAAGTTAGGGAAAACGCAGGAATTATAGATTTGCCTGATCGCACAAAAACGCAGCAATGGCGTAAGACGTAATGTGAAATCAAGCAATTAGCGGGCTGCGGGTTGCAGCTTGGCCGGCGAACGGAATGAGATCTGTTAACGTAAATTCAGAAGCTATTCCCCTAATAAAAGTGCTGCTTTCATAACGCTGGTGTCTTTAATACAGCAAAAGCAGACTTACCGAAATAATGCGCCCCTATGCAAGCGACAGCCGTGAGGTTGACGATTTGCGAGAAGACTCGGGGCCAACGGTTTATCCGGTCATGAGGTCATTTTGCCCGCAGCTCTGTCAATAATGGAATAATAATGAGTAAGTTAAGATGAAAAGAATGTTGATCAACGCGACTCAGCAAGAAGAGTTGCGCGTTGCCTTGGTAGATGGACAGCGACTGTATGATTTGGATATTGAAAGTCCGGGCCATGAGCAGAAAAAAGCGAACATTTACAAAGGTAAAATCACCCGCATTGAACCAAGTCTGGAAGCGGCATTCGTAGATTACGGTGCGGAAAGGCATGGTTTCCTCCCTCTGAAAGAAATTTCCCGCGAATATTTCCCAAGTAACTATTCCTCCCATGGCCGCCCGAACATTAAAGATGTTTTGCGCGAAGGTCAGGAAGTGATCGTTCAGGTTGATAAAGAAGAGCGTGGAAATAAAGGCGCAGCGCTGACGACGTTTATCAGCCTGGCCGGTAGTTACCTGGTTCTGATGCCAAACAATCCACGTGCTGGGGGAATTTCCCGCCGTATTGAAGGCGACGACCGTACAGAATTGAAAGAAGCGCTGTCTTCACTGCAATTACCTGATGGCATGGGTCTGATTGTTCGTACCGCAGGCGTTGGCAAATCTGCTGAAGCTCTGCAGTGGGACCTGACTTTCCGCCTCAAACATTGGGAAGCCATCAAGAAAGCCGCTGAAGGCCGCCCTGCTCCTTTCCTGATCCATCAGGAAAGTAATGTTATCGTCCGCGCATTCCGTGATTACCTGCGCCCGGACATCGGTGAAATCCTCATCGATAATCCTAAAATTCTCGATCTGGCAAAAGAGCACATTGCTGCACTTGGCCGTCCTGATTTCAGCAGCAAAATCAAACCTTACGTTGGTGAGATCCCGCTGTTCAGCCATTATCAGATTGAATCCCAGATTGAATCTGCTTTCCAGCGTGAAGTGCGCCTGCCTTCTGGCGGCTCGATTGTTATCGACAGCACTGAAGCCCTGACGGCTATCGACATCAACTCCGCACGCGCAACCCGCGGCGGCGATATCGAAGAAACCGCATTCAATACCAACCTTGAAGCCGCCGATGAAATTGCCCGTCAGTTACGTCTGCGTGACCTCGGTGGTTTGATTGTTATCGACTTCATCGATATGACGCCAGTTCGCCACCAGCGCGAAGTGGAAAACCGTCTGCGTGATGCCGTTCGTCAGGACCGCGCGCGTATTCAAATCGGTCGCATTTCCCGCTTTGGTTTGCTGGAAATGTCCCGTCAGCGCCTCAGCCCGTCACTGGGTGAATCAACGCACCACATCTGCCCACGTTGCGCAGGTACAGGTACTGTTCGTGATAACGAGTCTCTGTCGCTGTCGATTCTGCGTCTGATTGAAGAAGAAGCGCTGAAAGAAAATACCAAAGAAGTTCATGCGATCGTTCCGGTTCCTATCGCTTCTTACCTGCTGAACGAAAAACGTGAATCGGTGAATGCCATCGAAAAACGTCAGGGCGGCGTCCGTGCAGTGATCGTTCCAAACGATCAGATGCAAACCCCGCACTACCATGTTCTGCGCGTACGCAAAGGCGAAGAAATCTCTGCACTGAGCTATCTGTTGCCACAAATTCACGAAGCAGAAATGCTGCAACCTTCTGAAGAGTTGCCGACTGAGCGTCGTCGCCCTGAGCAACCGGCACTGGCTGCGTTTGCCCTGCAAAGTGAAGCACCTCCGTCCAGCTTTGAGCAGGAAACCGCTGTTGAAGAACCGGTTAAAACCCGTACCACAACGGTTAATGCGCCAGCCGCACCAGCAGCTGAGAAATCCGGTTTTGTCAGCCGTCTGCTGAGCGGGCTGAAAAGCTTGTTCGCACCGGAGCCACAGCAGGAAGTTAAACCTGTCGAAGCGCCGAAAGAAGCTGAAGCCACTGAAACAGAAAATCGCCGTAACAACGAACGCCGTAACCAGCGTCGTCAGGGCGGACGTCGTGATCGCAACGGTGAACGTGGCGAACGCAATGACCGTGGCAACCGTGGTGAAGGCCGTGAGAGTAATCGTGATAATCGTGGCGAAAGTCGTGACAACCGCGAAAATAATCGCGAGCAGCGTGATGATCAACGCCGCAACCGTCGTAACCAGGAACCTGTTGTTAGCGAAAGCCGTAACGAAGACGTTGAAACGGCACCGCGTGAAGAGCAGCAGCAACAACCTCGTCGTGAGCGTTCGCGTCGCCGTTCTGAAGATAAGCGCAAAACACAGACTGAAGAAAAAATTCAGGATGCTGTTGTTGTAGAGCAAATCGCCGCGCCGGTCAGTGATGAAACGGAACAAGAAGATCGTCAGCCAGCTCAGCGCCGTCAGCGTCGCCAGTTAACGCAGAAAGTTCGCTTCGAATCAGAAGAAGTTGATCATGAAGCAGAAGCTGCTGCACAGTTACTGATTACCGGTACACGCCCTGCGGCTCCGGTATTTACTGAACAGGCACCTTCTGAAGCGGAAACAGTTAATGCAGCTGAAGGCGAAGAAAACCTGAATGACAACAACCGTGAAAACGGTATGCCACGTCGCTCACGTCGTTCTCCGCGCCACCTGCGTGTAAGCGGTCAGCGTCGTCGCCGTTATCGTGATGAGCGTTACCCGACTCAGTCGCCAATGCCTCTGACCGGTGCGTTTGTTTCTCCGGAAATGGCGTCAGGTAAGGTCTGGATCACTTACCCGGTTGCGCAGTCATCTGAACAACAGTTTGCTGAAACTGAAGCGCCAGAAGTGCTGACACAACAGGTTGAAATCGCTCAGGTCAATACGCCGGTTCTGAATGAAACAACTGAAGTTGAAGCCACTCCGGTTGAGCAAACTCTTGTGGTTGAAGCAGTTCCGGTTACTGAAGCAGTACAGCCGGAAGCACCAGCGGAAGAAAATGTTGTGCCTGAAATTGCACAACCTGTTGCCGAAGAACCTGTTCTGGTTGAACCTGAAACTTCAGAGCCAGTTGACGAGACACCGCGCGTAGAAGTTGCACCGCAAGCACACGAACCGGTTGTTGTTGAACCAGCGCCTGTTGTTGCTGAACCTGAAGTTCAGGCTCCGGAAGCAGCAGAACCTGAAGTTAACGCTGAGCCTGTTGCTCCGGTACAGTACGCCGCAGAAACAGCGCCAGAGGTGAAAGCCCCTGCTCATGTTGAAACTTCTGTCTCTCAAGCTGTCGTTGCTGAACCACGCTTTAAACATCATGCCACTGCACCGATGACCAAAGCGCCAGCCCCTCAGTATGTTCAGGAACCTGCCCGTCACAGCGACTGGGTTCGTCCTGAATTCGGCTTCGAAGGTAAAGGTTCTGCCGGCGGCCATGCAGCAGCAAGCACTGCAACGGCACCAGCAACCAAACCTGAAATGCCTTCTGAGTGATGCGTTGAAAATGCTCTAAACAAAAACCCGCCTTGGCGGGTTTTTTTATTATTAAGCAACAGTGACCTGGCTGATTGAGACGTTTTCAGGCCAGGGTTTTCAGACGGCGAATAGTCAGTTCTTCCAGTTTACCTTCGAGACTTTTGGCAAAATGCTGAAAATGCTCTGTCTTGTTGTGCTGCTTCAGTGCATCTTCAGAAGCCCAGCGCTCGTAAAACACGAACGTCCCTTCCTTATCGAGATCCCCGTGCAGTTCATACTGCAGGCACCCAACCTCCTGACGGCTGGGTTCAATAACGTCAAGCAAAGCTTCTGTTACCTGTTTTTTAAACTCTGGTTTAGCAACAATTGTGGCAACAACTCTGATTTCCATACTGGTTCTCCTGTTGTTTTTTGTCTTGCTTCCACAGTGCCTGGAAGCACTTTGACTAAAATCTACGCCCACTATGAACCTTTCGATACATTGATTTCAATACGAACTTTATTTAACAGATGCAACACAACGGTTTTACGCTTATTCTTGTTCCCCGCCGTTAATGCTCCCATTACCGCACCTGATTCCCAACATCTTGTCTCTCAATGCCGGAGTTTTGCCTGATGACCGCCACACCGCAAGTTTTGAAGATCCGCCGCCCAGATGACTGGCATATTCACCTTCGTGACGATGAAATGCTCAGCACCGTGCTGCCTTTCACCAGTGAAGTCTTTGGCCGCGCGATTGTTATGCCAAACCTGACGCCTCCGGTGACAACGATCGCAGCAGCAATTGCCTACCGCGAACGTATTATGGCTGCACTGCCGAAAGAGCATAACTTCACCCCATTGCTGACCTGCTACCTGACGGATTCTCTGGATCCTGATGAGATTTCTCAGGGTTTCGAGCAAGGTGTATTCACTGCCGCAAAACTCTATCCTGCCAATGCAACGACTAACTCTCAGCACGGTGTCTCTGATGTTAAGGCAATCTATCCGGTGCTGGAACGCATGCAAAAAATTGGCATGCCTTTGCTGATCCACGGTGAAGTTACTCACAGCGATGTGGACATTTTTGACCGTGAAGCGCGCTTTATTGATGAAGTGATGGATCCGGTACGCCTCCAGTTTCCTGAACTGAAAATCGTGTTCGAACACATCACGACCAAAGAAGCGGCGCAATACGTTCTGTCCGGCAATCAGTACCTCGGCGCGACCATTACACCTCAGCACCTGATGTTTAACCGCAACCACATGCTGGTCGGTGGCGTTCGCCCCCACCTGTTCTGCCTGCCAATCCTGAAACGTAATGTTCATCAGCAAGCCCTGCGTGAAGTGATTGCCAGCGGTGCTGATCGTTTCTTCCTGGGCACAGATTCTGCGCCACATACCAAAGGCCGCAAAGAATCGAGCTGCGGCTGCGCAGGCTGCTTCAACGCCCCGCTGGCACTTTCTGCTTACGCGACCGTTTTCGAAGAAATGAATGCACTTCAACATTTTGAAGCTTTCTGCTCCCTGAATGGCCCGCGCTTCTACGGCTTGCCGCTCAATGAAGGCTTCATCGAACTGACACGTACGCCAGTCACGCAGCCAGAAGAAATTGCGCTGGGCGATGAATGCGTTGTGCCATTCCTCGCAGGACAGACGCTCAACTGGAAAGTGACTTCGTACTAAAATACGATTCTCTTCAACTCTGTATTGCACCGATCAGGATTTGACTGTATAAATATACAGTCAAATCTATTCAGGAGGTCCTATGCGTGTTGAAGTCACAATCGATAAAACCAAGCCTCTGCCTGCGGGTGCGCTAGACGCCTTATCGGGTGAATTGAGTAAAAGAATTAACAAACAGTTTTCGGATCGCGAAAATAAAATTCAGGTTCGTTACGCCGGTGCAAATAGCTTGTCTGTGCTGGGCGGAGCCAAAACAGATCGTGATCTTATCGAAGAAATTCTCCAGGAAACCTGGGAAAGTGCAGATGACTGGTTTTCAAATCAGAATGATGAGTAACTGCATGAATTTTCTCAGAACGCACTCAGATTCAATACCTTATTAATAATAATCAGGTTTATTAAAACCCGCCGTAAGGCTATTTGCGTATTTCACCGGGCGTCGCAGTCCGGTTTTTTCATTCTCTTCGCTCGTATAAAAAACACCCAAATTAAAAAGTAATTTTGGTTAAACTCCAGATTATTCTGACTCCCGGATAATCAATACAAATTATTTACAATTAAAACCTCTCAAACCTCTCCATAAATTGCGTTAACTGTTTATACTGAAATAGCTCACCAGATAATGAGCCGCATTGATCCTCAGATAGTCACTCACGTCAGTCACTACAATATAAGGGGTCTATATGGACAGAAATGATGAAGTTATTCAGACACACCCGCTTGTTGGTTGGGATATCAGTACCGTCGACTCTTATGACGCCATGATGATACGTCTTCATTACCTGTCTTCAAAAGACCAGACACCCGAGGATGCTCAGGTAGACAGAACTTTATGGTTAACTACCGACGTTGCCAGGCAGCTGATCAACATTCTCGAAGCCGGTATCGAAAAGATAGAATCTAACGAGTACGAATACAGTGATCACCGAAAACACTAAGTTTTACCTGTCAGCCTGAGGCACCAGCGATTTCATCCTGGTGCCTTTTTCTTTACCTCCGCTCCCTTGCCTTCCCTGCCGTAAACTCACTATCATGCCCGTAGTCAATTTGTTAAAAAATTTCGACAGAGGAGCATTTGGTTATGGATTATGATCTCATCATCGTTGGCAGCGGTTCAGTCGGGTCGGCTGCGGGCTATTACGCCACGCGTGCCGGGCTGAAAGTGTTGATGATAGACAGCGCAATACCTCCTCATCAGGCAGGCAGCCATCACGGCGAAACACGACTCATCCGCCACGCATATGGTGAAGGCGCCCGTTACGTTCCCATGCTGCTAAGAGCACAAACGCTCTGGAACGAACTGGCAGAGCTAAGCGGCGATAAAGTATTTCACCGCAGCGGCGTGGTGAATATTGGCCCTGAAGATTCCGAATTCATCGGCAATGTGAAAACTAGCGCTGAAACCTACAACCTGAACACTCAGTCTCTTAACGCGGCTGAAATTCGCGAAAAATGGCCGCTGTTTACTTTACCAGACGGCTATTGCGGCGTTTTCGAACCTGACTCTGGTTATCTGCAAAGCGAAATGGCCATCAGCGCTTACATCCGCCTCGCGCGCGAAGCGGGCTGCGCGCAGCTGTTCAACTGCCCGGTCGACGATATCCGTTGGGTTGATGGCGGTGTTGAGGTCTCCACAATCGATGGCGTTTATCATGGCAAAAAACTGGCCGTGACCGCCGGAACCTGGGTGACAAAAATCCTTCCAGAGTTGCCGGTAAAACCTTTACGCAAAGTTTTTGCCTGGTTTCACGCCGATGGCCGATACAGCGAGGAAAATCACTTCCCGGCCTTCACGCTCGAAACCCAGCAAGGTGACCAGTATTACGGCTTTCCTTCCGTAAAAGATTCCTTAAAGCTCGGAAAACATAATGGTGGTCAGTGGATCACAGAGCCGCAAGAGCGTAAACCTTTCGGCGGATTCAGCCAGGACGGTACGGAATCCTTCAACTTTTTCCGCCACTTTTTGCCGGGTGTTGGGGTGAGTTTACGCGGCGCGTCATGCACTTACGACATGACCGCAGATGAAGATTTCATAATCGATACATTGCCGGGCAGAGAAAATACACTGGTCATTTCAGGCTTAAGCGGCCACGGATTTAAATTTGCCAGCGTATTAGGTGAAATAGTGACTCATTTCGCTAACAATCATCCTATTCCTTTCGAACTTGAACCTTTCTCCCTTTCCCGCTTCAATTAATGTAAAGATGTTTCAACCGTCGTTAATATTCTTTCGACGGTTGTCATTTTATTTCCGCGAAGAGTCATTTTTAAGTTTCACTTTGAACGAGATCAATAGACCGGTATTTCCGAATTGACAGCATTATAGAAAAAAACCTATGCTAGATGCAGAAATCACAGGAGTGGTTTCCGCGCGTAAATGATACGCCTGAACAAGGACGTCGAATGAAACTCTCTATTATTGAACCCTGTGGATTCACCCGGTTAGGAATTTTCTCTTATCTTGTTGAGAATAATAATCTCGACATTATTGATACTGTGAATATTTCTCAGGCACTCAATTCACTGACAGAATTTCAGCCTGACGTTATTCTGGTGAATATGACGCAGTATTGTCATAACGCTGAATTATCATTGGAATTGAAGGCTTTCTTTGAGTTCCGCCATACCGCCAGAATATACTGTTATATCGATGCGAATTATCCTGACAGTGATGCGCCGATTGCTATCACACGCGAAGTTTTCGTTCTCAATAAACAGTCATTAACGCAATTATTACAAGAGATTGCTGCAGACCCGGAATCCTTTATGCCGGAAAACAACTTCGGCATTCCAAGAACCCTGTTCAGCGATCAGGAAATTCTGGTAATGGGATACTGGATGTCAGAAATGCCGAACTACCGGATTGCCAGAAAATTAAATATCAGCAGCCGCACCGTGTATGTTCATAAGCGCCATCTGGCTCAGAAAATTAAAGTCCGGAACCGGCTGGAATTTTGTTTTATTTACAATCTGATCAAGTATTTATTCTGGCCGATTGATGACATTTCCGCGACGCCCATTAGCCGCCAGATTAAAGACGATCTGTTAATGATTTACAAAGCGCACAGCTAAATCATTCACATAATGCCCTGAACAATCAGGGCATTTTTATATTCTCGTCTTCCTGATTTTCCATTCAGTTTCACACATTCAGACATCAGCGGTTTACGCGGTTGCACTCTGCCGGCAGAGGCCTACAATAAGTTTTAAATTAGCAGCCTTATCTTGAGCAGCCTCATAACATGAAACACTCCGCTTCTGCAGATGTCACCCCAACAGAAATTACAGAAACGTTGCTTTCCGTAATCCGTCTGATGCGCAAACAAGTGGATGCAGCAATGTCCGCGCAGGGCCTTTCTCTGGCTCGCGGAAAACTTCTGTCCGCCATCGCGCATGAAGGCACCTGCCGCCCCGCAGAACTGGCTCTGGTGCTTCAGCAATCTCCCCGAACCATCACCGATGCGATTGATGCCATGGACCGGGACGGTTTGCTGGTGCGCAAGCGTCATCCGACCGATCGCCGTTCACAATTGCTGGAATTAACGGAAGCGGGAAAACAGGCGTTAGAACAGACTAAAAAACCGAAGCAGGATGCTATCGACCGGTTGTTTGACGGGCTGGATTTACCGGCCCGTCAGCAACTCATGGCCTCTTTGCAAAGCATTGAAACGCACGCAGTGCGCATTGAAGAGTTAAACAAGCTTTAGCGTTTTTGTGCGGCGCCATCGCCCAGCAGTACGGCAATCTTATGCCCGGCGGCCGTGGGTTCCAGCGCTATTTTCAGCACGATGGTCAGCGGCACGGAGAGCAGCATTCCGACCGGCCCCATCAGCCATCCCCAGAAAATCAGGGACATAAAGACCACCAGCGTCGAAAGCCCCAGCCCGCGTCCCAGAATTTTGGGGTCGATAATGCTGCCAAAAACAAGGTTAATCAGTACATATCCGCCTGCCACGACAATCCCTTCACTGAAGCCGTTGAACAAGAACGCCTGAATAACCGGTGGAATTGCCGCCAGAAAAGAACCAATATTGGGAATGTAATTCAGCGCAAACGCCAGCATTCCCCACAGAAACGCAAACCGGATCCCCGTCGCTGCCAGCAGCGCCCAGACCGCCAGCCCGGTGACCACGCTGATTAACGTTTTGATCACCAGATAACGCGTCACGCTGTCGAGCGCCCGCTGAACGTTTGCCATCCCCTTTCCCGGTTCATCCGACATCTGTTCAATTTTGTATGGCAACTGCGGCACTTCGAGCAGCATAAAAGCCACCGTCATCAGTAACAGAAACAAACCCGCCATCGCGTTAGACAGATAGCTGATGAGTTTACTGACCACGTTCAACGTCGCTGCCGGGTCGATATAACTGGCCAGCTGTTCAGGCGATAACGTCAGGTCGCTTTGCCCGGACAGTTCCTCGAGATAACTGAGTTTTTCGACGATCAGGCCGCGATACTGAGGCAGCGTGCGCGCAAATTCATTGAGCGTCACCAGCAGTTTGGTGGTCATGAAAGCCATCAGGCAGATCACCAGCGTCGCCACCAGCAAAACGGCGAGTGCGCGCGGCACCCGACATTTCCCCAGCAGCACAATCAGCGGATTCAAAACAAAAGCCAGAAACAGCGCCAGAATGAAGGGTACGATGATGTCCGCCGCAGATTTAATTCCCGCGAAAATCACCACCAGCATCGCCATCATTACGACGATTTTCAGTCCCTGAGTCGTCACGATCGTTTTACGCAAATCTTCCTCCTGATGCGGCCCGGTTTTTTAACGGGATTTCACCCATTCCCGCAGACGCTGGACATGCACATACAGCGACGGGATAAACAAGATCCCTACCGTCGTGGACAACAACATTCCGCTAAATACCGTGACACCAATGATGTGCCTGCTCATCGCGCCAGCACCCGATGCCAGTACCAGCGGCAAGACGCCCAGAATGAACGAGATTGCGGTCATCATGACGGCGCGGAAACGTTGCTTCGCGCCGTCCTGCGCCGCTTCGCGGATAGTGGCGCCCTCTTCCCTTCTGGCTTTCGAAAACTCGACAATCAGTATGGCATTTTTCGCCGCCAGCCCGATGAGCAACACCATACCAATCTGAGCATATACGTCGTTGCTCAGACCGGCCAGATGCAGACCACCGACGGCGCCAAATACCGCAAAGATCACCGAAATCATCACCACCAGCGGTATGCTCCAGCTTTCATACTGAGCGACCAGGAAGAGATAGGCGAAAAGCAGCGCCGCGGCATAAATCACAATAGCCTGACCGCCCGCCTGAATTTCCTGCAACGACATCCCGGTCCACTGATAACCATAACCGGCGGGCAGTTTCTGACTCAGGATATGTTCCATTTGCGTCATCGCCTCCCCGGAACTCACGCCAGGTGCCGCGGAGCCGCTGATCGCCAGCGACGGGAACTGGTTATATTGCGTAATAAACGGTGCGCCGAGAGACGGCGTCAGACTGACCATTTTCCCCAGACTGACGAGAGAACCGTTATCGCTGCGCACGGTCAGCGTCGAGATTTGGTCTGCACGCTGGCGATCTTCCATCTCATTTTGCATCTGCACGTTGAACAAACGGTTGTTGATGATGAAATCGCTGACATTGATCCCGCCGAGCGATGTCTGCAACGAACCGAAGATCCGGCTGACCGGAACCTGCAATTGCGCAGCACGATCGCGATCCACGCTGAGGGCAATTTCAGGCACGGACGCACTGAATGTCGTGAAGACGCGGCTCAGTTGCGGATCCTGATTTGCCGCCTGAATCAGCGCCTGTCCGGTCGCCGCCAGTTCCTGCGGTGATTGTCCGCGTAACGCCTGTAAGCGCAAATCCAGCCCGGAAGCCGTACCCAGCCCGGAAATGGCTGGCGGGTTTATCGCCATAATCATCGCAGAAGGAATGCCCGCCATCGCCGGTTGCAACCGTCCGATGACCTGATCCACACTGCTGCGCTCACCCCAGGGTTTCAGCAAAACAATACCAAAGGCAGAATTCGGTGAACTCCCGCCGCTCAGCAGGCTGAATCCGCTGATCGCGATGACATCTTCAACCGCATCATCTTTCCCGAGGATCGCCTTCATCTGCCCGAGAACCGTATCAGTACGGTTAAGGGACGCGCCGTCCGGTAACTGCACATTCACGAAGAAATAGCCCTGGTCTTCATCTGGCAGGAAAGATTTCGGCAAACTGCTGTAACCCCATGCACACAAACCGGCAATTACAATCACGCTCACAATACTGGTCAGCACATTTTTGCTGATCCCGCGCGCGGCTTTGACATAGGTATCGCGCACGCTGTCCAGCCCGTTATTAAAAAGCTGGAAGAAGCGCGCAGGTTTCTCCGGACGGGGCTTGAGTAATGTTGCGCACAGCGCCGGAGTCAGCGTTAATGCGTTAATACTGGAAAGCACCACCGCCGCAGAAAGCGTCACCGCAAACTGACGGTACAGCGCACCGGTAATCCCCGGCAGCACGGCAATCGGCACGAATACCGCCAGCAGAACCACTGTAGTGGCAATAACCGGTCCGGCAATTTGTTTCAGCGCCAGACGGGTTGCGGCTACCCGCCCGAGCGACGGGTCTTCGACCATCAGCCGTTCGACGTTTTCGACCACAACAATCGCATCATCGACCACGACCGTCAGCGCCAGAATAATAGCGAACAGACTCAGTGTATTGGCCGAATAGCCAAAGATGTAAAGCACGGCAAATGTGCCGAGCAAAGAGACGGGAATGGTCAGCGCAACAATGAATGTGGCGCGCAAACTTTGCAGGAACAGGTAAACAATGGTCAGAACGACGATGAACGTCAGCACCAAAGAAACAACGATTTCATCCAGCGTCGCGCTGACAAACCGTGTGGAGTCGAATTTAATTTCATAAGTCAGATCGTCCGGGAAGTAACCCGCCTGACGTTCCATTTCCGCGCGCACCGCATTGGCCACATTCAGCGCATTGGCACCCGGTGCAGGATAAACTGACAGGAAGGCTGACGGCGTCTGATTCAGCGTGGCGTTGACCTGATAATCCTGTGCGCCCAGTTCAATGCGCGCGACGTCATGCAAACGCACTGTCCCGCCGTTAGCATTTTTGCGGACAATAATATTGCCGAACTCTTCCGGCGTACTCAGACGTCCTGCCCCGCTGATGGTCAGCGTTTGTTGCTGCAGGGACGGGCTTGGCGAAGCGCCAATCTGACCGGCCGCCGCCTGCACGTTCTGGCTCTGGATTGCCGAACTGATTTCCATGCTGCTGACATCCAGTGCTTCCATCTTGCGCGGATCGAGCCAGATTCGCATGCTGTAGTCACGGGAATCAAACACGCGGACATCGCCGACGCCGTCGATACGCGCTAAAGCATCGCGCAGCTGGATGCTGGCGAAATTGCTGATAAACAGCATGTCGTGGGTATGTTTCGGGGATAACAGGCTGATCCCGAGCAAAATATTGGATGCCTGCTTACGCACGGAAACGCCAGTATTCAGCACTTCCGGCGGGAGCTGAGAGCTGACCTGAGAGATACGGTTTTGCACTTCAACCGCCGCAGTATCAGGATCCGTTCCGCTGGCAAAGGTAATCGTCAGCGAGTAACTGCCGTTATTGCCGCTGTTCGACGACATATAGAGCATGTTGCTGACGCCGTTGACCTGCGCTTCAATGGGTGCGGCAACAGATTCTGCGACGTCACGCGCACTGGCGCCGGGGTAAATCGCGCTGACAGAAACGACGGGCGGCGTGATGTCCGGATATTGTTCCACCGGGATCACCTTGAGCGCCACGGCACCAATCAGCGCCGTGACCAGCGCGATGACCACCGCAAAGCGCGGTCTTTTAATGAATTGCTCGAGCATAGTTATTCCTTAACCTTTTTTTGCCGGCGTCGCCGGAGCACCCAAGGCGTCACGCGTATTCACTTTCATCCCTGGCTGGATCCATTGCAGCCCTTCGGTGACCACTTTTTCTCCTCCCTGCAAACCTTCCAGAACGAAATATCCCTGTCCGGTCTGCGCGCCCAGGCGGACAGGCCGTTTCTCAACCTGCTGCTCAGCATTCACCAGCAAAACAAAGTGGCCTGTGGCGTCCTGCTGTAAAGCCGCGGCTGGCAGAACCGGAAGTTTCTGTCCGGAGCGTGGTGCTGCCAGCACGTTAACGGAGCCACCCGGCAATAAACGGTGATCCGGATTATCAACGGTCAGCCTGACGGGCAATGTGCCGGTTTGTGTATCAATGCGGTTTCCCAGGGATTCAAATTTCGGTGTTTTCAGGTACGGCGAACCATTCGATAAACGCAGCGAAAGCGTCATGTTATCCGCCGCGAAAGCGTCCTCAAGCGAACCGCTGCTCTGGCTGGCACTGAGCACATCGCGTTCGTTAACGGAAATCACCACACGAACCGGATCGAGCTGAACAATTTCAGTCAGCGCGCCGCTCGCGGGGTTCACCAGACTGCCGGTGTGATAATGACTCACGCCAATGCGCCCGGAAATAGGTGCCGTAATGCGGGTAAAGCTCAGCTGCAATTCCTGAGTTTTCAGGGCGGCCTGAGCCTGCGCGACGGCGGCCCGGGCGGTATCGCGTGCGGCAAGTGCGGTATCGACATCAGACTGACTGACCGTGCGTGCATCGCCCAGACGCTGAATACGGTTCAGATGCGTCTGTGCATGTCGGGCCGTGGCGTTCGCACTGTCGAGCTGCGCTTTCGCCTGCGCCACCGCGGAGTGATGCAGCGCGGGGTCGATTTCGTAAAGGACATCCCCTTCTTTAACCAGCTGACCTTCCTGGAAAGCCCGCTTAGAAATAAAACCTTCCGTGCGGCTGACAACATTCACCGCCTGAACAGCCTCAAGGCGGCCAAGATAAGTGCGGCTGACGCCATCATTTTGCGTTGCGATAGTCGATGTCGTCACCGTCGGAACAGATTGCGCATTCGCGACAACCGGAAGGGATAAAAACAGGGCCAGCAGTGGGGATAAAGCTGCATGACGGCATATTGCAGGAAACATAGTGTCACTCTCCGTGTCAGGTCGGATGCCGGTTATGTTGGGTCAGGAAAGTGCACGCACCGGCTCATATCCATTTTAGTAGATAAAAAAATTCCTAATCAGAATTTTCGGAGATTATAGAGGTGATGACTTTCCATAAACTGATCCCGATCAGTTTGCATAATATCCCGTGATTTCTTTACGTTATATTTAAGGAATATTTAGAATTAATATTCCGAAGAGCCTTATCCGCTAAATCAGATAACGTTTTTCATTTTAGTCATCATCCAAAAATAACAATCACGGGTGAAATTAATTTTTTTACTCAAATTTTTAGTAATAAAACAAACTTTACCGTCGATGACAAAACCTGACAAACCCGCACCCAGACTGAAGCCCAGCCCATCACAGCCGTTCTAATGAATCAATAACGAATAAGCTGAACAAGATAACCTTAATCAGTTCAAAAATAGTGAACAAGTTAAATTAATCATCTATTTTGAAAATAATAGTTTGCCAGAATGTTTCCAAATGTTTACTTTCCAAAAATAACTCTCACTATGAGCGGCCAAATTATGTTTTGGAAAAATACGACTGTGCGCTTCGGGCATATTTCAATTCTGATCCACTGGATTGTTGCGCTGGCCGTTTATGGCCTTTTCGCACTGGGACTATGGATGGTCGGGCTGGGCTATTACGACACCTGGTATCACCGCGCGCCGGAAATTCATAAAAGCATTGGTGTGCTGGTTTTCGCGGCCATGGTATTCCGGCTGGCCTGGCGCTTTATTTCGCCGCCACCAAAACCGCTGGACAGCTACAGCGCCAAAACCCGGCTCGGGGCCTGGCTCGCGCATGTTCTGCTCTTTGCCGGTCTGTTCGGGATCCTGCTCAGCGGCTATCTCATTTCGACCGCCGAAGGCCAGCCGGTCAGCGTTTTCGGCTGGTTTGATATCCCGGCCACCCTGTTCGGGCTGGAGCAACAGGCGGACATCGCCGGCACCGTACATCTGTGGATGGCGTGGGGAATTGTGATTATCTCTGCGTTCCACGCGCTGGCCGCACTCAAACATCATTTCATCGACCGCGACAGCACGCTGACACGCATGCTGGGGCGCTGAACTGTTTCACCTTGCGATTCACTTAATGGATAAATGGAGAATAACCATGCTGAAAAAAACCACTCTGGGCCTGACACTGGCATCCCTGTTGCTGGCCGCAGGCACCGCAAGTGCGGCGAATTACAAAATCGACAAAGAAGGACAGCACGCGTTTATTGAGTTCCGTATCAAGCATCTGGGCTACAGCTGGCTTTACGGCAGTTTTAACGATTTTGACGGCGGCTTTACCTTTGACGAGAAAGACCCGGCAGCGGATAAAGTGAACGTGACCATCAACACCACCAGCGTGTTCACGAACCATGCCGAACGTGATAAACACCTGCGCAGCGCGGAATTCCTCAATGTGAGCAAGCATCCGCAGGCCACGTTTAAATCCACGTCGGTGAAAAAAGAGGGCGATAACCTGGCCGTTACCGGTGATTTCACCCTGAATGGCGTGACGAAACCATTAACCCTCCAGGCGAAATTGCTGGGTCAGGGTAAGGATCCGTGGGGCGGTTATCGCGCCGGGTTTGAAGCCGCAGGCACAATTGCGCTGAAGGATTACGGGATCACCACTGATCTCGGCCCTGCATCGCAGGATGTCGAGCTGATCATTTCCGTGGAAGGCGTGCAGGAGAAGTAATCCGCATCGCCAAAACAAAAGGCCCTGACGGTTTTAAATCGTCAGGGCCTTTTTTACGACGGATCAAAAGTTCAGTCGTTTTCCGGTGCCGGAATATGCATGGTCGTTTGCAACAGCCCTTTGGACTTATTGAAAATCTTGATCCCATTTTCACGGCCAGCACGCAGCGCACGCTGTTCTTCAACCGGCAGTTTCAGCTCAGTCATACAGATTTCGCTGCAACAACCGTCGAACTTCGCCGCACAGGTCGGGCACTGAATAAACAGCAAATGGCAGCCGTCATTTTTACAGTTGGTGTGGTTATCACACGCCGCGCCACACTGATGACAATGCGCGATCACATCGTCAGAAATGCGTTCGCCCATGCGCTCATCAAAGACAAAGTTTTTACCTTTGAATTTAACCGGCAACCCCTGCTCTTTCGCACGGCGCGCATATTCGATAATACCGCCTTCCACGTGATACACGTTTTTAAAACCGTTATGCAGCATGTAGGCGCTGGCTTTTTCACAGCGAATACCGCCGGTGCAATACATGACGATTTTCTTGTCTTTGTCTTCTTTCAGCATATCAACGGCCATTGGCAGCTGATCGCGGAAAGTGTCAGACGGGACTTCAATCGCTTTATCGAAATGCCCCACTTCATATTCGTAGTGGTTACGCATATCGACAAACAGCGTATCCGGGTCGTCAATCATGGCGTTGACCTGCTCGGCTTTCAGGTACTCACCGATATTCGACGGATCGAACGACTCATCATCGATGCCGTCCGCCACAATACGGTCACGCACTTTCAGACGCAGAACCCAGAAGGATTTGCCGTCGTCTTCCAGCGCTACGTTCAGGCGGATGTTATCCAGCGCCGGATGGCTTGAAAACAGCTCGATTTTGAACGCGTCAAACTGGCTTTGCGGCACGCTGATCTGCGCGTTAATCCCTTCTTTTGCCACGTAAATACGGCCAAACACATTCAGGCGTGTCAGGCTGATATACAAGGCATCACGAAAAGCTTTCGGCTCTTCGAGCTGGAAATACTTATAAAAAGAAACAGTCGTGCGGGGCTCGGTTTCAGCCAACATGCGCGCTCTGAGTTCCTCGTTAGAAATACGGTTATGTAACACTGGCATGGTGTACGTTCCTGTCTTTCAGGGGAATTTAACTATTGGAAACCAATTAGCTACTTTTGAAGCGGCAAGATTATACATTAAAGCAACACCGGCGACATCTTCCGTTGCAAATTCATGATAAGAAAAACACCTGCTGCTTCTTGCCCTTTTTCTAAATGCGGTAACCTATTCTCAGATGTTATCCATACTTGTGATCTATCCACCACACTGATTTTTTTAAGGGGCAGGAAACATGAGCAAGCTTTTTGAACCGATTTCTTTGGGCGGCCTGACGCTGCCTAACCGCATTATTATCGCACCAATGTGCCAGTACTCCTCCGACGAGGGGAAAGCGACTTCGTGGCACCACGCGCATCTCGGACAATTGTCATTTTCCGGCGCTGGTTTGCTGATCCTCGAAGCCACAGCGGTGGAAGCCGTCGGGCGCATTTCTGCGCAGGATTTAGGGCTGTGGGATGATGAAACTGAAGCCGCGCTGAAAGGACTGATCGACGGCCTGCGCGAAAACAGCAATATTCCTCTCGGTTTGCAGCTCGGCCACGCAGGACGCAAAGCCTCTCACGCCGCACCGTGGAAAGGTGGCGCGCAAATACCTCAGTCCGCCGGTGGCTGGCAAACCGTCGCACCTTCCGCTATTCCTTTTGCCGAAGGAACGGAAGCGCCCGCCGCGCTTACTGCTGAACGCATCAGCGAACTGAAAAAAGCGTACGTGGATAGCGTACGACGCGCCGATCGCCTCGGGTTTGATCTGCTGGAACTGCACGGCGCGCACGGTTATCTCCTGCACCAGTTCCTGTCTCCGCTTTCCAATCAGCGCACCGATCAGTACGGCGGTTCTCTGGAAAACCGTATGCGCCTGCTGCTGGAAATCTTCCAGGAAATTCGCGCGGCCTTCCCGGCGAATAAACCTATCGGCGTGCGCATTTCCGCCACCGACTGGGCAGAAGGCGGTTGGGATCTGGAGCAATCCATTGAACTCGCCAAAGCATTGGATAAGCTGGGTTGCAGTTATATTCATGTGTCCAGCGGCGGCCTGAGCCAGCACCAGAAAATCGCCGTAGGACCAAATTATCAGGTGCCATTCGCCGACAGCATCAAACAGCACGTCAAAATGCCGGTGATCGCCGTGGGCTTAATCACTGAACCGGAACAGGCCGAAGCCATTGTTGGCACCGGACAGGCGGATATGATCGCACTGGCACGCGGTATTTTGTATAACCCACGCTGGCCATGGCACGCCGCTGCAAAACTCGGGGCAAAAGTTTATGCACCGAAACAGTACTGGCGCAGCGAACCTCACAGCGTGAAAGGATTATTCCTGCCGGAATAATACCGGATAGTTTACTAAACGTGATCACGGACAGCCCCCGGGCTGTCCGTTTCATTGACAAAAAGCCGTTCTCTGCGGATATTTGATTCGAAGACGCATGGAGAAAACAGCTGAACTGTTCATAAACAAATCACATTGTTTTTCATTCATGCAGTCCATAAGTTAAATGAGGTATTAGTGCCGTGAATTTTCACCTGATACCAAAAAAGTGCCACAATATGTCACTTTGCTACAAAAAATAACGGATAACACGCGCTCCATATCGGAATGTGGACGTATTTCTGTAGCGGGCTGCTGCATTAGACAGAGCTTATAAACTTTCTACTTCGATCCATTGACGCAGAGATTCTATGACTCAGGTACCTACCTTTAATCGTTCGTTATTGCATCCACGCTACTGGATCACCTGGATAGGTCTGGGGTTGTTGTACGCGCTGGTATTATTGCCTTATCCGGTCATTTACCGCATCGGTACCGGGCTTGGGCGCTTCTCAATGCGCTTTCTGAAACGCCGCTACAAAATCGCCCAGCGTAATATCGAACTGTGTTTCCCCGATATGCACCCGGAACAGCGGGAAGATATGGTCGTGAAAAATTTCGAATCAGTCGGCATGGGTTTATTTGAAACCGGCATGGCCTGGTTCTGGCCTGACTGGCGTATTGAACGCTGGTTTAAAGTCAGTGGTTTGGAACACATTCAGCGCGCCCGTGATAACAAACAAGGCGTGCTGCTGATTGGCGTTCATTTCCTGACGCTGGAACTGGGTGCGCGTATTTTCGGTATTCATAATCCAGGCGTCGGCGTTTATCGCCCGCATGACAATAAGCTGATGGACTGGATCCAGACCAAAGGCCGCATGCGTTCAAATAAAGGGATGCTGGATCGCAAAGATCTGAAAGGAATGATCCGCAGCCTGAAACAGGGCGATATTATCTGGTACGCGCCGGATCACGACTACGGCCCGCGCGCCAGCGTGTTTGTGCCCTTCTTTGCCGTGGATAAAGCCGCAACAACCACCGGCACCTATCTGCTGGCACGAATGGGCAAACCGGCCATTATTCCATTTACGCCGCGCCGTCTGGCGGGCGGAAAAGGCTACGAAATGATTATTCATCCGCAGGTCGCTGATTTCCCGCTGGATGATGAAGTGGTTGCCGCCGCGTACATGAACAAAGTGGTAGAAGACGAAATCCGTCAGGCGCCGGAGCAATATATGTGGCTGCATCGCCGCTTCAAAACGCGTCCGCAGGGCGAGCCTTCGCTGTACAAGGCCCTCAGCGAGTAAACTTAAAGGCCGGTTCAGTGCATCCTGAACCGGTTTTTTGATTTGCTTCGACAGTTTTTTTGACAGACTTCTTCAAAGTTATCAGATTTTATCCCATCCCGTTTAGGCCAATACTCTCCCCATGATTTCTCCACGTGATTACTCCCACACTTCTTGGGAGCCGCGTGGCCACTTTGTGACCTTCAAAAGGAATACATCATGCTGGCTAAACTGAACACTGCTTTTACCCGCGTTACCGATCACCCTGACTTTGGTAAGTTACTGTTACGTCTGACTTTCGGGATTTTGATTTTATTCCACGGCGTGGCGAAAATGGAAAATGGTGTGGGCTGGATTGCCAAAATGTTGCAGGGCGCTGGCTTACCGGGATTTATCGCTTATGGCGCATACATCGGTGAAGTGATTGCACCGGTTCTGATTATTCTGGGCATCTTTACCCGCCCTGCCGCGCTGGTGATGGCATTCAACATTTTAGTGGCAGTTCTGCTGGTGGTTGCCGGTAAATTCTTCACCGTGACCGATGTCGGCGCCTGGGGTCTGGAAGGCGAAGCCTTGTACTTCTTTGGCGGCCTGGTGATTATGTTCCTGGGCAGCGGCCGTTATTCTGTGATGAAAAACGCAGCCCTGCGTTAAACCCTGTTTTATTGCTGTGTCTGTCTTTTGGTTTGTATTTTAATTCTGTGTCTGTCGCGGCCAGCCTCATCGCTGGCCGTTTTTTTTGCATTTTCGCCGCTTCAGTTGATCTTCTTCACCACGCCTGCCGCGATAAAACGGTATTTTACTTTCGTTGTTACAGTTCATTAACATCATTGAAGTGGATGATAATTAGGCGCATAATTATCCAGCCAATTGATTGTTACTTGTGCTCTGCCTTGTTCCCATCGGTCATTCCAGAGCGAATCTGACCTCTTTTTTCGGTAATTTATGACTTCGGCATCTGAATCTGAAACCGCACCAGAACCCATAAACTGGAAACGAAATCTGTATGTTGCCTGGATTGGCTGCTTCCTTACCGGTGCCGCGTTCAGCCTGATCATGCCTTTCCTGCCGCTTTACGTCGAAACTCTGGGTGTGACCGGCCACGAATCCCTGAACATGTGGTCGGGTCTGGTTTTCAGCATTACCTTCCTGTTTTCCGCGATTGCTTCTCCCTTCTGGGGCGGCCTGGCTGACCGTAAAGGCCGTAAAATCATGTTGCTACGATCTGCGCTGGGCATGGCGATTGTGATGATGCTCATGGGATTTGCGCAAAACATCTGGCAATTCTTAGTCCTTCGCGCGCTGCTGGGTTTGCTCGGCGGCTTTGTGCCGAATGCCAATGCGCTGATTGCCACACAAATTCCCCGCAATAAAAGCGGCTGGGCGCTGGGGACACTCTCCACAGGCGGCGTCAGCGGCGCACTGCTTGGCCCGCTGGTCGGCGGTTTGCTGGCCGATAACTACGGTTTGCGTCCGGTATTCTTCATTACCGCAGCCGTACTTTTCCTCTGTTTTGTGATGACGTTGTACTGTATCCGCGAACAATTTGTTCCTGTGAACAAGAAAGACATGCTCAACCGCAAGCAGGTTTTTGCTTCGCTGAAAAACCCCAAGCTGGTGCTTTGCCTGTTTGTCACCACGATGATTATTCAGGTGGCGACCGGTTCGATTGCGCCGATACTCACGCTTTACGTGCGCGAACTGGCGGGCAACACTGCAAATCTGGCGTTTATCAGCGGGATGATTGCGTCGGTGCCCGGCGTGGCTGCGCTGATGAGTGCACCGAGGCTGGGGAAACTGGGGGACAGAATCGGGCCTGAAAGGATTTTGGTGGCCATGATGGGGTTATCCGTCCTCTTGCTGATCCCGATGGCATTCGTGCAAACGCCGCTTCAGTTAGGCATTTTACGTTTTCTGCTGGGGGCAACCGACGGTGCGCTGCTCCCGGCGGTGCAAACGCTGCTGATTTACAACTGCACTAATCAGGTGGCGGGAAGGGTTTTCAGCTATAACCAGTCTTTCCGTGATGTCGGGAATGTCACCGGCCCTCTGCTGGGTGCGGCAGTTTCGGCAAGCTACGGATTCCGCACGGTATTTTGCGTCACGGCGCTGGTGGTTATGTTTAACGCCGTGTATTCCTGGTGGTGTCTGCAACGCCGGCCGCGTCAGGCGATGGTCGATTAATTCCGGCCAGCGTGTTGAAACACCTTACTTAGCTTTTTCTGCCTGCGGAGGCACCGGCAGGTGATCAGGCACTTCGACCACCGCCAGACGGACTTCATAATGTTTGCCCGCCGTTGTCGCCGGAAGCACCGAAGTCAGTTTCTGAATCGTTTCCGTTGGATTATCGCTGGCCACGCTCGCACAGAATAATGCGCCCGGATGGCAGAGCCCCATCATCACCGGTGGCGGAGGGAGCATGCCTTCGTGGTCGAATGGCGGCATACCGTGCGGGTGTTCCATCGGCGGATGCGTGCTGTCAGCCGCCATACCGGCGACGCTGAAAAACAGACCAAGACCACACAGCGGCATAAGCAAAGTACGGGAAAGCATCTTCATAGCAGTAACCTTATTCTTGAAAGTTCACCGCCACTCTACCCGCCAATTCTGCCTCAGACTGGCGGTTTGCTAAACTTTTACCCTCTGCCACCGCCCTCTTTGCAAAGCTGAAGCTCTTCTGACATTTCTCTCTAAACGGTCCAGTCACGTGAGGCCAGCACTACGCGATAACCGTCTAAATCTTCGAACGTTTGACCATTTTCATCCCAGTACGGATTGTATGAAGGAACGACAATAAACCCGGCTTGCAGCATTGCGTCGCACTGCGCCTGCCATTGCGCCGGCTCCGGGATATAAAACACCAGCAGGTTATCCTGCGTCGGCGCGCGCCCGACGATGGTTCCGTGGTGATGCGTAAATTCCAGGTGGTAATGATGATGCGGATGGCCGATCAGAACGCCATCAAAATTCTGATGATCGCTGAAACCGCCGATCACCTCAAAGCCCAGCCCCTGACTGTACATCGCCGCAATCCGCTCCAGATGATCGGTCGGACGGGCAACCCTCAGCACCGCATTTCGTGAAACCATAGCCGCCATAACTCCTTCAGTTTACCGTGCTCCGGCATTAAGACTCAGAGAATAGCAGAAGAAAGGCGACCTGTTTTTTCATCTCAAAACTTGCATCCTGTCATTTATCGACAACAATCATTTAATCAGAGTTTTCACTGTGAGATGGCTGTTACTTCTTCATTCCTAACGCTATTTACTATCAAGACTATTGATTATTTCCCCTCATTCAACTCAGGAGACAACAATGAGCATGTACGCAACGCTTGAAGAAGCTATTGATGCCGCCCGCGAAGAATTTCTCGAAGCCGCACAGGAAAAAGTTCAGAACGATGAAGAGCCCGTTCCGGATCAGTTCAACCTGCAAAAATACATCATGCAGGATGGCGATGTAATGTGGCAGGCAGAATTTCTCAGCGATGAAGGTGATGCCATCGATGCGCTGACGTTCCGCAGTGGCGCGGCTGCGCAGGCTATCTTTGACGAAGATTACGATCAGATCGAACTCGAAGAAGAATGGCAGGAAGAAGCGACGCTGTATGAATGGGACGAAGGTGAATTCCAGCATGAGCCGCAGCTGGATACCGAAGAAGGCGAAGCCGCCGCCGAAGAGTGGGATGACGAGGACGATTATCCGGGCCGGGATATCGACTAAACGTTTCTAACAGATTTATTCGTAAGGCCCGTGGCGGGCGTCAATCGGCAGCATGAAGGTATCGACGATCATGGACAGCGGAACATCGATAACAGTGACATACCGCCACGGGCTGTCACGTAAATCCCACTGCACGCCGGGATAATACTGGTTGCCATGCCCCTGCCCCGGCACGGTGCGGCTGATAATGCTGCCGCAACCTGTCAGCACGGTAGCCAGTAGTGCCAGTACACATCCACGAATAATTACGCGATTAATCACTTACCCAACCTGTCGATTCAAACCAAAAGAAGCTCTTTTTAAGCGCTGAACAGCGCGCTCAGAATATCACACGCGTCATGTACCCTGATGTTAAGGGGACGTAAAACTTTATACGCTGCGGGCCTGGGAGTCACCTGTTGTCTTTGCGGCGTGATGGCCTGTGCGGGTCTGTGATCGTGAAGCAATAAAAAGGGCAGCATGTTTTCACATACTGCCCTTTCAGTCCGCTAGTTAGCTCAGGCGGGTTTAACTTCCAGCGTCTGTGTCACAGGGAAAGCCTGCACGTTACGCGGAAGCTGGTCGTAGTAAGCGCCCCACGCCTGCTGATCGGGTTGCGTCCACACCGCGGAGTGTAAACGCGCCATCAGCACCGGGTCGCTCAGCAAGACCAGACGGTCAGCTTTGCCCAAATCTTTTGGCCCGGTTTTCAGGGCCTGCTCCAGACGAGCACGACGACCGTTTTCTACCGTTTCACGCAACAGGTGACGGGATGTCGCCATCGCCGTAGCCAGTGCGTTGAAGCCCGGATCAAACACCGCATGCATAAAGCCGTTTTGCAGCTTACGTTCACGATTCAGCGCCAGATATTCTTCAGTCGCAACCAGCTCGCGCGGCGGATCGTACTCTTCCGGGATCAGGAACAGTTTGGCTTTCTTACTCTTAATCCCAAGCGTTGCACGGCTCGAAAGAACCGAAACAATCGGTGACAGGATCAGAGAGAAGACGATTGGCGCCAGCCACCACAGGAAGCGCAAGTCCAGCCATGCCATACCGGCAGCCCAGACGGCACCGAGCAGAAGCTGCGAACCATGGCGTTTAAATGCTTCGCCCCACGGCGTGTCATCATCATCACGCTGCGGAGAGTTCCAGACCACTTCCCAGCCCAGGAATGCGCTGACCACGAAAACGGTGTGGAACAACATACGCACCGGCGCCAACAGCACCGAGAACAGCATTTCCAGGAACATGGAAACCAGCAGACGGAATGCACCACCAAATTGCTTCGCTCCCTTCGCCCAGATCAGGACGATACTCAGCAGTTTTGGCAGGAACAGCAGAACCATTGTTGTCGAGAACAAGGCAATTGCCAGCTCAGGACGCCATTGTGGCCATACCGGGAATAACTGACGCGGTTGCAGGAAGTACGTCGGTTCCATCAGCGTATGCACCACCTGCAATGCCGTGGACAACGCAAGGAACGTAAACCACAGAGGCGCAGACAGGTAGGACATAACGCCGGTCAGGAAGACCGCACGGTGAACCGGGTGCATGCCTTTGACAAGGAACAGGCGGAAGTTCATCAGGTTACCGTGACACCAGCGACGGTCGCGTTTCAGCTCGTCGAGCAGGTTTGGCGGTAATTCTTCATAACTGCCCGGCAGATCGTAAGCAATCCATACACCCCAGCCCGCACGGCGCATCAGCGCAGCTTCCACAAAGTCGTGAGACATGATGGAACCGGCAAATGAACCTTCACCCGGCAACGGCGCAAGTGCACAGTGCTCGATGAACGGTTTCACGCGGATAATGGCGTTGTGCCCCCAGTAGTGGGATTCACCCAACTGCCAGAAGTGCAGACCGGCGGTAAACAGCGGGCCGTAAACACGGGTCGCAAACTGCTGGCAACGCGCATACAGCGTATCCATGCCCGACGCTTTTGGCGCAGACTGAATAATACCGGCGTTCGGATTCGCATCCATCAGACGTGCCAGACCGGTCAGACATTCGCCGCTCATGACGCTGTCCGCATCGAGGATAACCATGTAGGCATATTCCCCGCCCCAGCGACGGCACCAGTCATCAATGTTCCCGCTTTTACGCTTCACACGGCGACGGCGACGGCGATAGAAGATACGGCCATGACCATCTACATCGCGGCACACTTCCATCCAGGCTTTCTGTTCAGCGACACAAATATCCGGATCGTAGCTGTCACTCAGCACGTAAAGATCAAACTGATCCAAATCACCGGTAGCTTTAACGGATTCGTAAGTGGCACGCAGGCCCGCGAAAACGCGTTCCACGTCTTCGTTACAAATCGGCATGATCAGCGCAGTACGGTTATTCGGGTTCAGCGGCTCATCGCCCTTAGTCGACGCGGTGATGCTGTATTTGTCGCGCCCGATAAGCAATTGTAAAAAGCCCATCAGCGCGGTCCAGAAACCGGCCGAAACCCAACAGAACAGAATGGCAAATAACACCAGGATCCCGGTCTGCAACACGTACGGCAGCAATTGCATAACCGACTGCAACCAGTCCTGATTCAGCATATCTGCGGGGTCGATCAGCGCCCAGCCCTGATAAGGCAGGATGGTTTTCATATACCAGGTTGCGATCGCCGTCTGTACCAGCATCAGAACCAGCAGGACATAACGACGAACCGAACCGGCATGACGCCAGCGCTTTTCTGACTCCGGCATATCGGCAACGGTATGACGCGAAGCCGCGCTGCGCCCCATCAGGTTGTCCCAGAAACGCCCTACCGGGTTGGTACGCCAGACATCCGGGAACATACTTGAACGCTTCACCGGCGGCATTGCGCTGGCGATGGTGCGCCCTTCGTTGTCCACTTCGTCCAGAGAACCGTTGGCCAGCGCATCCGGCCAGCTTGCGCCGACGCGCGCTTTCACCGAGAGCAGAGGTGCATCCGGTTCAGGGGCATTAGCAGAGGCTGTCACATCACCGCCTAAGCGGTGATGTACGGTAGCAAAAGCCTGCTCATCTTCAGCAGGAAGCTGCTGAGTGAGCGCCGCTTTCTGGTCATCAGTAAGCGGCAAAGCTTCTACATAATCATGAGTAGAGTGCGTTGACTTATTCATTTGCAGGCAGCTGATAGCTCCAGGTTTCACTCAGTGTTTTATCGCCATTAGCCAGAGAAGCGCGCATTTCGATCGCCTTCTTCGGATCTTTCACTTTCAGGCGCAGCGTCAGACGCCAGCCTTTGGTTACCGGATTATAGCGGACAGTGTTTTCAACCAGTTCACCGTTGTCACCCACGCTGACCTGAGACGCCACCGGAGTGTCGCTTTTCAGGGCTTTCAGATTTGGACCGACAAAATCAACCAGGAAAGCCACGCTGCCGTCAGGTTCACGGATCAGATTCGACTGTTTCACATCGCCGGTAGAACGCATGGTACGTTCAACCCACGCCAGATCCGGAGAATGTAATTTTTCTTCTTCACGGGTGAAATGCAGACGATAGTTCAGGCTCAGCGGTTTACCGGCATCCGGCAATTGTTCCGGTGTCCAGAACGCGACGATGTTGTCGTTGGTTTCATCAGCGGTTGGAATTTCCACCAGCTCAACTTTACCTTTACCCCAGTCGCCTTTGGTCTCAACCCAGCCGCTCGGACGCAGGTCGTAACGATCGTCGAGATCTTCAAAGTTAGAGAAGCTGCGACCACGTTGCAGCAGACCGAAGCCTTTCGGGTTCTCCATAGAGAACTGGCTGACAGCAAGGTGTTTAGGATTGTTCAGCGGACGCCAGATCCATTCACCGTTACCGGCATGGATAGACAGACCATTGGAATCATGCAGCGCCGGACGATAGTTCATCACCGGAGAAGGCTGATTCGCGCCAAACAGGAACATGCTGGTCAGCGGAGCAATGCCCAGCTTGCCGACTTTGTCACGCAGATAAACTTGTGACTGCACGTCAACGGTCGCTTCTTTGCCCGGATACACATCCAGACGATAAGCACCGGTCGCACGCGGCGAATCGAGCAAGGCATAAATGACTAAATGTTTTTCGTCTGGATTTGGACGTTCAATCCAGAACTCGCGGAAACGCGGGAATTCTTCGCCGGAAGCCAGCGCGGTGTCGATCGCCAGACCACGGGCAGACAAGCCATAAACCTGGCCTTTACCGATGACGCGGAAGTAGCTGGCACCCAGCACACTCATAATTTCATCATCTTTGTCTGCTTTATTGATCGGATAAAGCACTTTGAAGCCAGCAAAACCGAGGTTTTTGACTGAGTCAGCGTCATGTTTGACGTTGCCAAAGTTAAAGTAGTCCGGGCTGTATTTGATTTCTTTGACGGAGTCTGCCGTCACTTCGTTGATTTTTACCGGAGTGTCGAAGTACATCCCCTGATGGTAGAACTCAAGCTTGAAAGGCGTATTCAGGTTTTTCCAGTACGCTTTGTCATGATTGAATTGAATTTGTTGGTAATCTGCGAATTTAAGATCGCGGAATTGAGACGGAAGATTGCTTTTCGGCGCTTCGTAACCTTTATCGGCTAATGCCTTCGCTTGTTTGGCAACATCATCTATAGAAAAAGCCCAGGCAGATGAGGTGAACATGGTCATCAACACTGCGGCACTTAGCAAACGGACTTTGATCATACGTGACCCTATGGAAAAATTTTTATCCGACACTTTGTCTCCTATGCGCGCTTCAATCATTCACTGTAACTATTTTATGGGAAGTGTCAGGTTTCCGACAACTTGAGCAGTCGATGGTTCAGCCATTGATGAACCGTTTAAGCGCAACAGGGTACAAGGATATCAATTCGTTGAAACTCCGGCTATGGAAACTTGTCCTATAACAATGCATGTTTTAAGGTGAGAAACTAAACTAATGTCAACGACAGTCATTTTTGGTTACCTGAGAAATTAACCCGAATACAAACTACGCTCTAAAATTAGGATGAGCCACATACAACGGATACGTAATGAAACCACAAAAACCACAACGTGAGTTTTTCCTGGACTCTATCCGCGCATATTTGATGCTGCTGGGTATTCCTTTCCATATATCATTGATTTACTCCAGTCATATCTGGGCGGTAAACAGTGCGGTGCCTTCGCACGGCCTGACAATTTTCAATGATATTATCCACGCCTTCCGGATGCAGGTTTTCTTTGTCATCTCCGGGTATTTTTCTTATATGCTGTATGAGCGCTACGACTCACACCAGTGGCTCAAGGTGCGGCTGGAGCGGGTTGCCATCCCGCTGGTGGCGGCCTTCCCGCTGATCACTATTCCACAGCTCTATTTCCTGATGAAATTCACCAGTAAATTCTCAGACTGGGGAAATATGGATTTCTATCAAAAGATTAACATTACCGTCTGGGAATTAGTGTCCCATTTATGGTTCCTGTTAACGCTAGTTATTCTGACCAGTATTTGTTTTTACCTCTTCAAATTTATTAAAGAAATTAAGACTAGTCGCATTCAATTAATAAAAAGCCGGACAAACACGTTAGGAAAACTCTCAATTGTATTTTTATTTATCGGCTTAATTTATGCCGCGTTTAACCGTGGACTGTATCTTTTTGCACCTAATTTACTTTCTAACGGTGCGTTTAATTTCATCGTGATGCAGACACTGTTTTATCTGCCATTTTTCATCATCGGCGCGTTTGCTTATAAATTCTCCTGGTTGAAAGAGCTGTTCCTGAAGCCTTCAGCAACCGCCGGCGTGGTGAGTATCTTCCTGTTCGCCGCTTACATGTTTAATCAGCACGTGAATACTCCGCAGCTATACTCGATGGAAATCGACGCCATCATCACCACCCTGCTGGGGATCCTGATGGTCAACGTGGTGTTCTCATTCAGCCACTATCTCCTCAATTTCCAGGCGCCGTGGATCACTTATCTGGTGAACTCGTCGCTGTTTATCTATCTGATTCACCACCCGTTAACGCTGATTTACGGGGCATTTATCACGCCGAAGATCCACAGCGACTGGCTGGGCTTTTGGCTGGGTCTGGTATTCGTATTCGGCATTGCGTTTATCCTGTACGAAGTACACAAACGCATTCCGATTCTGCGATTCCTGTTCTCGGGTAAACCGCAGCATCCGGCGAAGAAGGATTCATCGGACGCCACGCCACCGCAGAATCAGGCGTCCTGACGCTTCAGGTGGCGCGAAAACAGAAAGGGCCGTGCGGTTAAGCATGGCCCTTTTGCTTTCAGGGAGCTGATTTTTGATGCAAAGAAAGACGAACGAAAATCAGCGTGACGCGGTATTTATCGTCGGGATCACTGACATTCCGACTTTCAGCCGCTTCGCATCGGCCTGATCTTTATCCAGCACAATCTTCACCGCCAGACGCTGCACCACTTTGGTGTAGTTACCGGTCGCGTTATCCGGTGAAATTGGCGAAAACGTGACACCTGTGGCCGGAGAAATACTGTCCACTTTCCCTTTCAGCGTCACGCCCGGCAATGCATCGATTTTGATATCAACCTGCTGATTTTGCTGCACATCGCCCAGCTGCGTTTCCAGATAATTCGCCACAATATAGGCATCGTGAAGCGGCACGACTGCCAGCACGCGGGTTCCTGCGCTGACATAGCCACCGATGCGCAGTGAACGCTGGCCGACCACGCCGTCAACCGGCGCCGTGATTTCTGTATAGGAAAGATTCAGTTTCGCCTGCGCCAGCGCAGTGGCAGCAGAATCAATCGCCGCTTTGGCCTGCGCCTGCTCCGCTTTCAGCACATCAACCTGCTTTTCAGCGGCCTGCGCGGCGGCCATATCACTTTGCTGGGAAGCCAGTTTTGAACGCAAATTAGCATCTGATTCATCGCGCGCATCCGCGGTTCCCGAGCCATTTTGCAGCAAACGTTTGTAACGGTCGGCGCTCTGGCGGGCATACGCAATACTGGCAGAATCTGCATTCACCATGGCCTGCGCCTGTAAAATAGTCTGCTGCTGTTTCGCCAGTTGGGCAGTCAGGCTGAGCATTTGCGCATTCGCCGTTTCGAGGCTGGCCTGCGCGGTGAGCACAGCGTTGCGGTAATCGCGATCGTCAATTTTTGCCAGCACATCGCCCGCTTTAACACTCTGATTATCCTGAACATACACATCAGCAATCGTGCCGGAAATCCGCGGTGCAACCAGTGTAGAGTCTGCCGATACAAAAGCGTCATCGGTTTCCGGTGCGCTCCCTGTAGACAACATCCAGAAGGCAATCACAATCAGTAATACCACCACCACGGCGGCAACCAGCCAGCTCAGGCGGACAGGCGATGTTTTTATCATGATGATTTTCTCTCGTACTTTCTTATAGTGAAATTCATTCGTTCAGGTGATGCTTCATTCAGGGGCGTTTAACCAGAGACTGAGGCGGAAAAGAGCGTTTGGGCAGGATGGCGGCCAGCACAATCAGCGCAAGCGCCAGGCCGATAATCAGCATGTAGATATCAGCCAGGCTCATAACCAGTGCCTGCTTCCTGACCAGCGTGGAAAACTGCGTAATGACTTCTGTTGAAATCGCAGAACCGTCAGTGTTAAGCGGTGCCAGAAAACTGCTGCCGCCGCCATAGGGCTGGGAAAGCAGATAATTCACACCGCCAATGTGATTGAGTAAAACGTTAGAATGGAACTGCTCACGTTCGCTGACCATCACGCCCAGAATGGCACTTCCCGCGATACTCCCCATTCCGCGCGTTGTATTAAACATCGCCGCGGCAAACGGGCCTTCCTGCGGCTGAACGACGCTGGTTGCGCCCAGCAGAATGGGCAACACCGCCATCGGCTGGCCGAACGCCTGCATAATCTGAATCACATAAAAGTTGTCACGTACCCAGACGCTGGTGATATACGTTCCCCAGTAACAGGAAAGCCCCACCAGAGCCAGCCCGCAGGCCAGAACCCAGCGGCTGTCGACCCAGCGGATAGTCAGGAAAAACGCCACCAGCGGAGCCAGAAGCAGCTGCGGCAAACCGATCGTCAGCGCCAGCGGCCCGACCTGCACCGCACGAAATCCCCCCACCTGCTGCATGAAATTCGCCGGTAATGCCGAGCCGGATAAAAACAGGAACATCAGCGCAAACAGCGTGATTAAACCGTGCGCCAGATTGTGGCGTTTCAGCATTTGCAATTTGAACAGCGGCAACGGGTGATGCCATTCGTTAACCAGAAAAATCGTCAGCAGTGCCAGCGAGGCGAAAAACATGACGGTTATCAGCGGCGAGTTGAACCAGTCCAGCCGTTCGCCCTGTTGAAGAACCAGCACCAGCAAGGAAATGCCGCTGCATCCCGTCACCATGCCGACAATATCCATCTGTTTAAAACGCTCAAAACGCTGCGGATCTTGTGGCAATCCGTAACCAATCAGCAAATATCCCAGCATACACGTAGGAATGACCTGCCAGAATACCCACTTCCAGCCGACATAGTCGGTCCAGATGGCCGCCATGGAGGTCGCGATGTTAGGCCCAAAAGTAGCGGTCAGCGCATAAGCACTCAGCCCGTAAAGTTTGTACTGCGGCGGCATAAAGCGCAGCGCCGCCGTCATCAGCAAAGGCGGCATCGCCCCGCCAAACAGTCCCTGAACCGCACGCAGCGTAATAAACACCGGCAGGTTGGGTGAATACGGTAAAACGGCGGCGACCAGCAAAAAGCCCATCGTCACGAACAGCGTGAAGCGGCGCAGCGAAAACGTCACCGCCAGCCACGGAGCAATCATCATGGCCGCCACTTCAGCAGCCTGGTAGGAGCCGATCAGCCATGAGCCGGGATCATTACTGATACTTAAAGCGCCACGAACATCAGCCAAAGCAATATCCGTGACACGGTCGTTCAGGCCGGAGCAAAGTGCGACGATTAATACGCCCGCTAATCCGGTGACCAGTCTCGCGGTAAACGGCGGTGGTCCGGACATTCCGGCGCTGCTGGCGGCCGGTGCCTGTGAAACTGGCTGATTCATAGTTGTGCTCATTAACTTCGCCGCTTTATGTTGCGCCGATAGTGAGAAGGCAGGTCTGCGCCGGGAACGCGCGGTTCAGTGAGCAATGTCACTTATATTTCGATGCAATGCACCGCATCGTGATACACACCAAAATACTATAATACGGTACAGTGTATTGCAATGTGATTAGGAATTGTTTTTCACCAGTTTAGCCATTACATTGGCAAGACAAGGTGTTGGCGGATGACACCGGATAATGAATAAGGAAAACGAATGGCGCAGGATATTCCGGCAGATGAAGAGCGCAGCGGTGGGATCCAGGTGATCTCGCGGGCAGCATCAGTGCTTAATGCACTGGGCAAACATCCTCAGGGCATGAGCCTGGGAGCCATCGCAAATGATGTCGATCTTCCGCGCTCCACGGTTCAGCGCATCGTTGCCGCACTGGCAGAAGAAGGGCTGGTGCGTTCGGAAGGCAATGGCGGTGTCCGGCTCGGACCGACGTTGCTGAAACTGGCGTCCACGGTACACACCGACATGATCGCCATTGCCACACCGTTTCTCCGTCATCTGAACGAAATTACCGGGGAGACAGTCGCCATTGGCCGCGCCAGCGGTCGTCAGATTGCCAATATTCACTGCATTGTGGCGGAAAAAGAGTTACGCATTGTTCCCCGCGTAGGCCTGAATTTGCCGATTTACAGCACTTCCTCAGGCCGTGCCTTGCTGGCGTTGAAAACCGATGAAGAGATTCGAATTATTGTCGGTGAAGTGCTGGAGCCGGCGACGAAAAATACCGTCAGCACGCTCGGCGCACTGCTCGATATCGTTGCCGACGTTCGCCGCAACGGTTACTCGATTGAAACAGGCGAAACGGTGGAAGGTGTATCCACTATTGCGATTGCCATCGACACGATTTTGGGGCGCTATTCGGTTTCCGTTCTGGTTCCCACTCCGCGTCTTGAGGCCAGACAGGATGTGATCCGCACCGCTCTGCTTGAGTGCAAAGAAGCGCTGACCAGCGAAATTGGCAAGTAACTCCGAACCTTAAAAATCAGGTTGTATAAGGAATACAAATGTTTGACGTCATTTTGTTAGCCGTAGATGGCTCCAGACAAACGGGATTCGTAGTGGATTTAAGTCGCCAGCTAGCCACCGGCCACAACTCAACGGTCTATGTCACCTGCTGTATCGATGAGTCTTATGCGCTGGAAGAAAACGGCGATATGCCCGGCGAAGTTATCGATTATCCGCCCGCCGAAGAAGAGCAAAACACCGCCCGCGCCGTGGTCGGCCAGGCATTAAAAACGCTGGCGGAAGCGGGAGTTCAGGCCAAAGGCAATATCATTGTCGGCAACGCCGGAGAAGCGCTGGTAACGGAAGCCGTGAAAAGACAGGCATCGGTCATCGTGATGGGCCACCGGCAGCTTTCAGCTTTTGGCCGCATCATAAAAGGTTCGGTCAGCGCAGAAGTTATTGCGCGATCGCCCTGCCCGGTGATGGTAGAAGTGCGGGGAAACTGATCCTTCTGCAATTCCTGCAAGTAAAAATGCAAAAAGCGCCCTAAGGCGCTTTTTAAATGTCGGGAAACAACACTATTTCGTGTTCATTAATCCCATCGATTTTGCCCATTCCGTAATGTGTTCACGATAAAAAAAGGCAATATCAAATTCCAGTGAACATTCTTTGGATGGCGTGACCGTTCCTAAACACGGATATTCCTGCGGACGGCATTCAAATAAAAACTCATCCATCTCTTCGTCGGTCAGCAATGTATCGCCTTCTATCTTATCCTGATAAAAATAGGCATCTAACATCCAGAGACGGAACTCAAAATCGTTTTTAATCAGGCGCATAGCGGTAATCTCAGTAAATGACAAATAGCGCACCTGAGTAAAAAATCCATAACACGTCAATATGATATCAGGCACGCATTGCGTTCAGGCCTTCCATTGCTGATTTCATATAACAAGAAATTAACACAATAGCGACACTTAGCAAACAGCACTTTCTCTGAAAAGTTTATGGGATAAGCGTTTATTGCCATTCCTCACAATAATCGGCTTTAAATATAATTTTCGTGAATGATTTATATTTTAAATATTCAGCATGCGATTAATTTTGCAGGAAATTATCAGCGGCGAAGGTTTTAAAACCGATTAAAAACGAAAGGAACAGAACTGACATTGGGGATGCCTCGCATCGCCACTGCCAACCCTGTTCCCAAAATCTGTCGTTACTGTTATTTCGTGTTCTGACGCTTAGCTGTTCTGTAAATCGTGATTACCAGCGGCCAGGAGGCGGGCCTTCACGCCAGTGCCCCGGAGGGCCATCGCGCCAGTAGCCCGGAGGCGGACCTTCGTGCCAGTGCTCGTGATGCCAGTAGCGCGGCGGTGGCGGCGGAGCCGGTTCGTAATAAACCCAATGTCCGCGGCCTTCATCACGATAATGGTTATCCCACCAGCCTGGCGGACGCCAGTCACCACCGTCCCAGTAATACCCACGATTATCGCGGTCACCGACATGCAGTGACAGCCCCGGCATATTAAGCCCTACCTCGACGTCTGCCTGTGCGATAGCGGGCAAAGTGAGCAAAACGGCGAGAACAAAAATTAGTTTTTTCATTGTGAACCTCACGACCTGCTTATCAGGTGGTGACAAAGTACCGCCAGCTATCTTCCTGTTCTATAGGAATTTATCCCAAAAAAAATGTCCTGACGCTATCCTTACAGTTGCGTCAGAAGCGATGTCAGGAGACTGCGATGCAACACTATGTCGGGAAAGGAGATTCAGCCAGAAATGGCAGGATAAGAATAAATGACAGATACAAAAAAACCGCCGAAGCGGTTTTCTGTTTGCTGCTTAGTTGTGCAAAATCAGATTTTGCAGCCTTCGCAGTCGCTTTCGTCCTGAACGGCTTCAGGCACTTCTGCTGCTTTTTCAGCCGCTTTTACTTCAGCTGTTTCAAGTGCAGCATCAATGTCAAAATCAAAAATATCGTCGCTCATTCTCATCACCTTAATTATTCAAAATCGCGTTCAGTATAAACGACAGTCCCCGCCCGGTGCCGGTTTTTTTGTGCCCTGCACCGGCAATAATCACGGCTTTTCTGCCCTATCCTGCCCCGTGGATTTGCATTAACCCCGCGCAGAAACCATAGTTAACCTGAATATGATGGTGTCATGGAGACACCGTTGCGCAGAAAATACGAGGAGAACCGGATGACGACGTCAAACATCAAAGCCTGGGCCAACACACGTGAAACCTCTCATGAAATCGCTGAAGCCATTTTCGAACTGGCTAAAAATGATGAGAAACTGGCGCAGAAAATTTGGGAAGAAGGCAGCGATGAAGTCTTGCCCATTGCGTTCGCAAAAACCAAGGACGACTATTTGTTCTGGGGTGAAGAGAAAATCGACAGGAAAAATGTCTGAACAGTAGCCCGGCCATTCGCCACGAAACCCTGGGATCTTCCCGGGGTTTTTGCGTTAACCGGATACGCCGTTAGCTGTCAAAACCAAAGCCCATTTTGTGTGCCCACTCAAACACCTGTTCTTTATAGAAGAACCGGGGTTCGCACACGCCAGGCTCACCGGGCGTCTGAATCATCACTGCGACGCAGGGATAAGCTACCGGACGCGCGTCAAAGATAAAATCTTCCACTTCCTGATCGGCAAACTCAGAGGTTTCGCCTACCGCACTTGCCTGGAATATTTCGTCCATGATCCACTGACGGTATTCAAATTCGTTGCTGATAAATTTCATCATTCACCCCTGTTCGGCTTTTACTTAACATGCGGTCAGGACCGGATTTATTCAATGGTTCAGGGCATCGCCACCGCAGCAAGGGCACACTTCGGCACGGGAAACCGACATCGCGGCGCTGCCGTCGCTGTCCCATTCCACACGTAAAGGTTTGCCATTGTCGTTTTCGGCTTTGATAAAGCGATCAAAATGCATCGCCTGCCCGGTCATTGTTTCAGTCAGCAACAGCTCATCGCCAGCATAAATGCGCGCGGTCGCCTGTGCATCCTGTTTTTCACCAGAAATGATTTTGTGCAGATGATGAATAGTGAGTTTGATTCGTTCCACTGTCGCTCCTGTAACGGCAGGCATCATTTTTCGCATGTACGATTCATTCACGAAAATGATACCCAGCCGCTATTTTATCAGAGCATGCAGGGTAACGTCATGGGCAGAAGCCATGTTTAAGGGCGCGATCAGTGAGCTAACTGTGCTGTTCTGGTGGGATCTTGCTGCTGATTTTCCAGACGAGCCAGATCGTATACATCATAAAAGTCGATCGAGCCTTTGTTGCGTACGATCGATTCAATGCGATTTTTGATGCGCGAACTTACGCTGCCTGCGCTCAAAATTTGCTTAACCGCATCACCGGATAATTCACGGCTGAAATACCATTCGCCGTTATAACAAACGCGAAGATCTAGCACGCCGATGTCTTCGTAACGGTAAACCGGTTTGATTTCGAGCAGCAGCATCGCCGACATAAACACCAGAAATGCGGTGAAGCCGACAAACCAGCCGATGCCCATGTACGGTGAAACATACATCACCACGCCGACGGCGATATAGCCGACCAGCATCGCCAGGCATAACCACGGATGATTCACGAAGAACTCTCCATTGATGCGCGCCTTTCCGTCACGGCCTTCCTGACGATTGATCCGATCAATTTCACTGTTTAATACGTTTTTGATTACGTCCATCTCATAACCTCACTGCGTCACGACTATAATGCAATCTGATTACATAATTTTATCATGACAACTGTTATAGCGCGTAGAGCAGTTACCGTGAGTAAAACGGTGAACTGTTATAGATAAGCTTGGCATTGACGTTTTACCCACATGGAAACCACCCAATCTATGTCAGATAAAAGGAGATCATCGTGGCATTATCAATCGTAGAAAGACCGGCCAAAAAGCTGGTGAGCTACCGGGTTGTCGGCCCTTATCAGCAGTCAATCCACAGCGGCTTTCAGCAACTGACCAAATGGGTTGCGCGGCATCATCAGCCGCGTACCGAATGGCTGACCTGGTTTCATGATAACCCTGATACCACGCCGGCAGAGGCTTTGCGGGCCGATCCTTCGGTTTGCGTCGCCGATAATTTTATTCTGGATGAAGCAGAAGGTCTGTCGCTGCAAACGTTGCCAGGAGGCACTTATGCGGCCTATCACACCACTATTGCCGACGGTAATTTTGAGAAAGCCTGGCGCGATTTTTATGCCCAGCTGCTGACCAGTGCGCACTACCGGCCGGACGGAAAAGCTTGTTTCGAACACTATCTCAGTGATGGTTCGAAAAATGGTATCTGGGAAGTTGTACTTTATCAGTCTGTGGAGAAAATTCCCGCCATCCGCTAAAAGGCTCAGACCAGAAGCGGAATGTCAGACTGACTGCAAAAATCGAGATAAGCCCGCGGTGGCTCAGCGTCGCTGACCAGTACATTGAATCGGGCAAGAGGTGCGATTGCCGCCGGTCGCACCTGATCAAACTTCGTGCTGTCTGCCACCAGAATGCTTTGCGCAGAACGCTCCATCGCCTGATGTTTCATCAGCAACTCATCAAAATTGTAGCAAGTGACGCCGTGTTCAATACTGACACCGGCCGCCGAAATAAAAGCTTTGGACGGACGGATATAATCCAGCTCACTGCTGCGCCCTAACGGGGTAAAAATACTGTTGCTGGATTTGAACGCGCCGCCACACAAAATCACGTCACAATGAGGCTTTTCCTGCAATGCGAGAAAGGTATTAAGCGAATAGCAGATTGCCGTAAAAACGAGGGTTTCGGGAATGCTTTCAATGACGTAAGGCATTGTGGTGCCGCAATCAAAAAACACCGTGTCGTTCGTCTGAATCAGCCCCGCAGCGCGTGAGGCCAGGCGTTTTTTCTCCGCAACCTGACGCATTTTCTGTTCGCTGACAAAATAATGCGTCGCCGGGTTATTCTTGGGATCCATGACAATGTAGCCGCCCAGCAAAATAACCGGCGCAGGCGCCACGTTAAGGTCACGGCGTATCGTCATTTCGGAAACATTAAGCAGTAAAGACGCTTCTTTCAGATGAATTTTGTCGGTCTTTTTTAATGCCAGCAACAGACGCTGGATCCTGTCTTCACGCTTATTTTCCATGGTGTTATCTCACGCCTTTCCCGTTCGCAGCCGCTCACTATACCTTTGCCGCGCAACCACCGCAAACCCGCCCGCAGCCTGATATTATTGCAATTGACGTATCGTCAGATAACCACCAAAGACCGCGCCGGTATCGATATAAAACAGGTTGGCAAATTGCAGTGCAGGTTCAACCGGCGTATGCCCGAAATAGAAAGCATCAGCGCCGGATATCGGCCCGTAACGTCCGGCAAGTGCGTAGTTAATACGGTCACGGTTCCAGATAGTTTCATAACTGTCGAGCGGCTTTCCGAAAACATATTCGTCCGAAACGTAGTCCGCATGCGCAATGACGATGCGTTTCCCTTCGCGCGTGTTGAGTTCGAGAACGTGCGGCAATTTGTCTGCCTGCAAAATCAGCCCTTTTGCCTGCGCCTGAACCTCATCTTCCAGTGCATAAAACCAGTCGCCGCCGTTACGCAGCCATCTTGAAACATTCTCTTCATGTATCGCATCAATCGCCATCTGCTCGTGATTGCCGCGTACACAGCAAAAACAAGGCTCATTGATCAGGCGCAGACATCCGACGCTGTCGGGACCGCGATCGGCGAGATCGCCGACGGACAACAGCAAATCGCGTTGCGGATCGAACGCTATCTTCGCCAGTTCATGCCCGAGCATGCTGAGACATCCATGCAGATCCCCCACGACAAAAATGCGGTGGTAAAGCGAGCCATCGATACGCTGATACAAAGCAGACGTCATACGAAACAGAAATCCATAAAGGCAGTGAATTCTTTAAGTGTAACGTATGAAAAGAAGGAGGAAAGAATGCGTGCGGCTGAGAAGAAAATTTTCGCTGCCCGTCAGCGGTTTGAGCGCTCTCTACACGTAGTTGGCGCTGAAATCCACTGATAATTAAATTATCGTTAAGTAACTGCCGCCTTTTTGTGCTAGACTACTGCCCGCTCTAAGTAAAACCGGAGGTTTTATGAGTTCCACCGTTGTAAGCGCTCAAGACGAGTGTCCGTTGTGCCAAAGCACGAATAAGACGTCGGTGAATATGTCGGCGAAAATTGTCACCGTGACCTGCACTTCTTGCGGCCGTTACAGTATCTTCCGCAAAACTATGGAAGAAATTTCTATAGACCGGAAGAAACGCGTTGCCCTGCAGGCGTTTTTCACCAGCCAGCCCAACTACCATCTGCCTTTATCTATCAGGGCACTGAGCAACACTGATTCACCGGGTGAGTTCTGACCCTAAAAACGCCCCTCGGGGCTGTTTTAATTCCCTTCTTACACCTGCTCCCCTGCACGCCACATGAAAAAGCATCATTGCGTATTCTTGTGGCTTGCCGAATTTCAGACATAAAAAAACCACCCGAAGGTGGCTATAACGACATTACTACTTTATTGCTTTTGATTATTCAGCTAATTTTCCATGGTACCCGGGACGAGACTTGAACTCGTACAGCCATAAGCCGAGGGATTTTAAATCCCTTGTGTCTACCGATTCCACCACCCGGGCTCCGGGAAAATTGGAGGCGCGTTCCGGAGTCGAACCGGACTAGGCGGATTTGCAATCCGCTACATAACCGCTTTGTTAACGCGCCTTAAATCTTACTACTTGTCTTGCACTTAAACCAATTCACGAACCAGTTTAAGAAAATTTGGAGCGGGAAACGAGACTCGAACTCGCGACCCCGACCTTGGCAAGGTCGTGCTCTACCAACTGAGCTATTCCCGCTTTAATCAGAACGTACTGATTTTTTTAACTATCTTCTGGCGTATAACTGGCTGCCTTCCGATGCGTTGCATTCTACTGACCTGACGGATTGAGTCAATAAAATTATCAGGTTCATGCGATCGTTTGACGTTTTTTACGTCAGTTTGATCAGGGTTCCAGCAAATCGTGGCGCGCAGCGTTCAAATACTGGAACATTGACCAGAAAGTCAGCACCGCAGCAATGTAAAGCGCAACCACACCGACACCCACCACGATGTTATCCGGACGCCACAATAACGCGACCAGGGACAACATTTGCGCCGTTGTCTTCACTTTACCGATCCAGGACACCGCAACACTGCTCCGTTTACCAATTTCCGCCATCCACTCGCGCAGCGCCGAAATGATAATTTCACGTGCAATCATCGTCGCGGCCGGCAACGTAATCCACCATGAATGGAAGTATTCTGCGACCAGCACCAGCGCGATGGCGACCATCACTTTGTCTGCAACCGGATCCAGAAATGCACCAAAACGCGTTGTTTGCTTCAGGCGACGGGCAAGATATCCATCAAACCAGTCAGTCACCGCTGCAAAAACAAAAATCAGCGCGCAGGCCAGTGATGCCCATGGATAAGGCAGATAGAAAGCCAGCACAAAGAACGGTATCAGTACAACGCGGAACAGGGTAAGGCACGTAGGTATATTAAATTGCATAGCGAAGGTAACTGTTTGTCCGGTGTGGATATTATGAGTATGTTGCTACATTGCCTTTAGTGTTTCAACGCATTATGAATCTTTTCTGCCAATGCGTTAGAAATACCCGGCACCTGTGCAATTTCCTCTACGCTGGCATTCAGTAATGGCTGAATGCCTCCCATGTATTTCAGTAAAACCTGACGCCGTTTTGGCCCGACGCCTTCAATTTCTTCCAGTGCACTGGTCGTACGCACTTTAGCGCGACGCTGACGGTGGCCGGTGATCGCATGATTGTGTGAGTCATCGCGGATATGCTGAATCACATGCAACGCAGGAGAATCCGCCGGTAACGCAATCCCCTCACCTTCTGGCACGAAAAACAACGTTTCCAGCCCGGCTTTGCGGTCAGCACCTTTGGCGATACCAATCAGCAGCGGTTTAGATTTATCCCACTCAACATTCAGCGAGTCGAAAACATCGCGTGCCATGCCGAGCTGACCTTTCCCGCCGTCAATAAAGATGACATCAGGGATTTTCTTTTCATCAAGCGCTTTGCCATAACGGCGGTTCAGCACCTGAGCCATCGCCGCATAATCATCGCCCGGCGTAATACCCGTGATGTTATAGCGGCGGTATTCAGAGCGCACCGGGCCGTTGCCGTCAAAAACAACGCAGGAAGCGACCGTTTGCTCGCCCATAGTATGGCTGATGTCGAAGCATTCCATGCGGTTAATTTCGGCAAGATGGAGTGTTTTTGCCAATTCTGCCAGCCGCTGATGGATGGTGGATTGCTGCGCAAGCTTTGTTGTAAGCGCGGTGGACGCGTTGGTACGCGCCAGTTTCAAATAACGCGCGCGGTCACCGCGGGGTTTACTTTGAATCTGAACTTTACGTCCGGCCATTTCACTGAGGGATTCCGCCAGCAAATCTTTTTCTGGCAGGCTGAAATCCAGCAGAATTTCACCGGGAAGCGTACGCATCTGGCTCCCCTGCAAATAAAACTGCCCGACAAATGTCTGCACGACTTCGCCCAGGTCGGTGCCGCCCGGCACTTTCGGATAATAGCTGCGGCTGCCAAGCACTTTACCCTGACGGATAAACAGCACATGCAGACAGGCCATTCCCGACTCAAAGGCCACGCCGATGACGTCCAGATCTTCGCTGTTGCCCGATACAAACTGACGTTCTGTGACGCGACGGACGGCCTGAATCTGATCACGGATCCGCCCGGCATCTTCAAATCGCAAATCTTTGCTGGCTTCTTCCATACGGTTGACCAACTGCGTAACAACCTGCTGATCTTTACCGGACAGGAACAGGCGAACGTAATCTACCTGATCGTTGTATTCCTGATCGCTGACCAGCCCTTTAACACACGGGCCCAGGCAACGGCCAATCTGATATTGCAGACACGGACGTGAGCGGTTGCTGTAAACACTGTTTTCGCACTGGCGGATGGGGAAAAGTTTCTGCAACAGCGCCAGCGTTTCGCGAACAGCGTAAGAGTTGGGGAAAGGCCCGAAATATTCGCCTTTCGCATGCTTCGCGCCACGGTGAACGGTAATTCTCGGATGGTTGTCCGCGCTGAGGAAAATCAGCGGATACGACTTATCATCGCGCAACAAAACGTTGTAGCGCGGCTGATACAGTTTGATGTAGTTGTGTTCGAGCAGCAGCGCTTCGGTTTCCGTATGCGTTACGGTGACATCGATTTGCGCGATATTCTTGACCAGCGTTTCCGTTTTACGGCTGGAAACCTGGACGCGAAAATAGCTTGAAAGACGTTTTTTAAGGTCTTTGGCTTTACCTACATAGATTACGGTGCCACTGGCGTCATACATCCTGTAGACGCCCGGCTGGCTGGTGACCGTTTTCAGAAAGGCTTTAGGGTCGAAACGCTCATCACTCACTGCCTGATAAAGTCTCCGCGTTGAACAAGCCGTGCCGGATAGCCAAATGGGTTAACTCAACATCGCCGCTGATATTTAATTTACTAAACATCCTGTAACGATAACTGTTAACTGTCTTCGGGCTCAAGTTCAGCTGTTCTGAAATTTCATTCACCTTTTGCCCTTTAGTAATCATAAGCATGATCTGTAATTCACGCTCGGATAAGGAATCAAAAGGCGTTTCAGATTGGGGTTCAATCTGGCTGAGTGCCATTTGTTGTGCGATGTCAGACGCAATATAGCGCTGACCCGAATCAACCAGGCGGATAGCATTTACCACTTCCTGTGGCGCAGCCCCTTTACTCAGATAGCCCGAAGCCCCGGCCTGCATCACTTTGGCGGGTAACGGATTTTCGGTATAAATCGTCAGGATGATTATCTTGATGTCGGGCGAAAAACGAATGATTTTCTTCGTCGCTTCTAACCCGCCGATACCCGGCATGTTCATATCCATCAGGACAATATCAACATCGTTGGCGCGACACCATTTGACGGCATCTTCACCGCACTGCGCTTCACCAACGACTTTGATGCCTTTGATATCTTCAAGAATGCGTCGGATCCCTGCGCGCACCAGTTCATGGTCATCAACAAGAAGAACGCTAATCAAAGAGAATTCTCCAAAAAATAAGGGCGACACACCGTCAGGTTCTTCAAGCCCGTCTTAACGTAATCATGCACGCTGAACATTAATAGTGTTCTCAGACCGCTTATAAACGAAGAGGAGGTGGCAATTAGAGGCCAGCATTAACAAACTCGCCCCACTACCGCTCATCGGCAGTGTTTTAAATCAGGAAGACGAAAGCATTATTATAGCCCGCGTATTTTACTCTATCATGCCGTCCTGACCAAGGAATGTCTGAAAAAAACTACTTTGCTGAATGTAAATGAGAAGTGCCATCACCTGTATTAATAATTCATTAAAAAAACCTGTCTAATCAACGAAAAGGCTGCTCAGAGGTCCGATGTTTTCAGCAGTAAAAAAATAATAACACCGGAATTTTCAGGTCTAAAACAGGCATTTTCTTAGACTGCTTATTTATCCGTCAACGTCGTTCTTTCATATATCTATGATATATCCGATTATTATTTTGGATAGCACGAATTGCTGATGGCTTATATGAATAAGTCTGCACATCCGCATGAAAGGTTCTCAGCTTGCTATTACGTTTAGTATTCTTTACGGCGCCCATAATATTCCGTATGAATAATCCTATTTGGCTGTTTTAACCGCAACAGGTCCGCGCTGCACTAAACCGTGCCAACTATGCTAAAATGCTGCCACTTTTCACCCTTCATAGCGGGTGAGTTCATTTTTCGCCCTGTTCTTTTTACCGTTCAGAATTCGGCGTGCTGCCTGTCAGCCTGTCTGAGGAGATTTAAATAATGAGTAATTGCGATTTTACGACTGAAGCAAACGTTGAAACACTGGCGACCGAAGTTGCCTGCCTGAAAGCCACGCTGACCCTGATTTTGAAAGCCATTGGTCAGGCTGATGCAGGTAAAGTCATGCTGAATATGGAACGTTTTGTGGCGCAGATGGAAGACGAGCAACAGGCTGAAGTCTTCAAAAACTCCCTGCAACAAATCAAATTTGCTTACCGCCAGTAAGAACATTTCGGAGCCTGCCGCCTGGCGGGCTCCGCGCTTTCCCCGCACGACCTCCCGGCTTCCGCCCTATATTCTGCTATAATAGAGCCCTGTATTCACATCATCAGGACAACCGTTATGAGCGAAAATAATAAAGAAAACAAAAGCAAGGCAGACGAAGTCCATGTCAGCGACGGACTGGCAGAACTGATTGAAGCTGCCGAACAACTGACAGAAGAAGAGATTGAGAAAGCGGCTGAAGAAGCCAAAAAGGCCGTCGAAGACGCCAAGAATCAGAAACACCACTGATCAATGCACCGCAACTTCCTTGCACCTCATCAGGCCATCGCGCCGCTGGCCATTGATTATCAGCATGGTGACAGCGAAGCGGCACACAGCCACACCTGTTCGCAGCTGATCCATACATTATCTGGCGTTGTTGAAGTCAACACCGCGCTCGGCACCTGGATGGTTCCGCCGGGTCGCGGCGTCTGGCTGCCCGCAAACGTCGAACACAGCCTGCGTTTTATCGGTGGCGTAAAAGCCCGCACCTTATTTGTCGATCCCCTCGCCCGCGCCGATTTACCCGCGCAGTGTCAGGTGGTTCAGATTTCCCCCCTGCTCCGCGAACTGATTCTGACGTCTCTGACGATCCCGCACGATTATCTGCCGGGCGGCCGTGATGAACGGATAATGGAATTGCTGCTCGACGAACTTCGGTTGCTGCCAACGTTGCCGCTTCATTTGCCCGAGCCCAAAGAACCGGAGTTACTTGTGCTCAGCCAGCAAATACGCGCCGATTTGTGTGCGTCATGGGAGCTTGAGGAAGTGGCTCAGCGTCTGGATATCAGCAGCCGGACGCTCTCGCGCCGCTTTCAGCGCGAAACCGGGTTGCGGTTCAGTGACTGGGTCAGACAGGCAAAATTACTCGAAGCGATTAACCAGCTGGCCGCGGGTCTCTCGGTGATTGATGTCGCGCTGGCACTCGGCTATGACAGCCCGAGTGCATTCAGCGCGATGTTCCGCCGTTCCCTTGGCGTTTCGCCCAGCGAATATTTTAGTCAGACAGAATCCCGCCAGCCGCATTAAACAGCGCCTGCACGGAAGCGCTTGAGACATCGCTGTCGATACCCACGCCATAGCGGGTTTCACCATGACGTCCCTGGCAACTCAGGTACGCAACGGCGCGGCTGTGGCTCTGATGCCCTAACGTATGCTCGTGGTAATCGCCAATTTCCAGCTCCACGTCTAAACTGCGGCGCAAGGCATCGACCGCGCCGGACAACAGCCCGTTGCCGCTGCCAGTAATTTGCTGCTCTTCATTGCGGTAGCGTATACGCGCACTGAAATGACAGACATTTTGCTCATCACTGCGGATATCGTAGCTCAGCAGTTTCACCACCGGTTGCTCGGTCAGGCCGTAACGCGCACGGAACAGCCGCCAGATGTCACTGGTGCTCATTTCCTTACCGTGCGTATCGGTTTCGCGCTGCACGGCTTTACTGAAATCTATTTGCAGGCCACGCGGCAGTTTCAGCCCGTGATTCTGTTCCAGCAACCAGGCCGCCCCGCTTTTGCCCGACTGGCTGTTTACGCGGATCACCGCCTCGTAACTGCACCCGACATCAGCAGGATCGAGCGGCAGATAAGGCACCCGCCAGACGTCACTGTCTGAGGTTTTCTGCGCCGCGAAGCCCTTTTTGATGGCATCCTGATGTGAACCTGAGAATGCGGTGAACACCAGTTCACCGGCATAAGGATGGCGCGGATGCACCGGCAGCTGATTACATTCCTCAACCGCTTCGACAATCGCCTGCAAATTACTGAAATCCAGTTCAGGGTTTACGCCCTGCGTATAGAGATTCAGCGCCAGCGTCACGATATCCACGTTCCCGGTACGTTCGCCGTTTCCGAACAAACAACCTTCCACGCGGTCGGCGCCCGCCAGCATCGCCAGCTCGGCACACGCCACGCCGGTTCCGCGGTCATTATGCGGATGCACGCTGATGGAAACCTGCTGACGGCGGCTGAAATGCCGGCAAAACCATTCAATCTGATCGGCGTAAATATTCGGCGTACTGACTTCCACGGTGGCCGGTAAGTTGATAATCATCGGACGCTCAGCGCCGGGCTCCCAGACATTCGCTACCGCTTCACAGACTTCCAGTGAAAATTCCAGCTCGGTAAAACAGAACGTTTCCGGGGAATATTCGAACGTCCATTGCGTCTGAGAATATTGTTCGCACAGCTGGCGGATCTGCTGCGCGCCGCGCACGGCCAGCTCGCGGGTGGCGGCCTTATCCTGACTGAAGACCACTTCGCGGAAAACCGGCGCCGTGGCGTTATATAAATGCACGATGGCGCGCGGTACATCTTTCAGGGCTTCAAATGTGCGGGCAATCAGATCGGGGCGCGACGGCGTCAGCACCTGGATCACCACATCGTCAGGGATCAGATTGTCTTCAATCAGCCCGCGTACGAAATCAAAATCGGTTTGTGATGCAGAGGGAAACGCAACTTCAATTTGCTTAAACCCACAGCGCACCAGCAGGTCAAAAAACTGGCGTTTACGTGCATTATCCATCGGTTCCGCAAGAGCCTGATTTCCGTCACGCAGATCGCTTGAGCACCATTGCGGCGCTTTATCGAGCGTATTCCCCGGCCACTGGCGGTCCGGTAAGTTCACCGGGGGGAACGGGCGATATTTCTGTGACGGGTCGTTTAACATACGAATCTCCTTATGAATAAAGTGAGCGGCAATGCTCTGCGGATTCCATAGTACGCAAACGATATCTTTCTGCGCCTTGCTAACTGACAGCAACCCTCGCAAAACGGACAAAAAGAAAATGATAAATGAATCAGAGTCACGCTATAGTGCATAACTAAACGCGTCCAGATCGGCGATCAGAGGTCGTACAGAATGAAAAGGGTTCTGAATCCAAACGAAAATAAACGGCTTGCGGCGCTGCAAAAACTCAAGATTGCGGACAGCAATCCGGATGAAGTGCTTGATCTGATTACCCGTCTGACTCAGCAAATTTTCGATATTCCTATTTGCATCATTACTCTGGTTGACCAGCACCGTCAGTGGTTTAAATCCAAAACCAATACGGCAACACAGTACACCGCACGTGATATTGCGTTTTGTGATCACACCATCCGCTCTTCATCGGTGATGGTCGTCAACGATGCCACAAAGGATCCACGTTTCAGCGAGAATCCGCTGGTCACCGCCGATGAGGGAATGCGCTTCTACGCGGGTGCCCCGCTTATCACGCGCGATGGTTTTGCCGTCGGCAGCCTGTGTCTGGCCGACAAACAACCGAGAGATTTTTCCGTGCAGGAAGTGGAAATGCTCTCGGATCTCGCCGCTATCGTCATTGATATTATTGAATCGCGCAGCTCGATGAGCTTTGTCGATATCGTTACGCGCCTGCCTAACCGCCAGCGGCTGATGGAAGATATCGCGCAACTGATCAAAACGCCGGACAATACGTCCTATCTGCTGATCCTGATTGATACGCTCGACACGCTTTATGCCTACGACATCGGGCGCTCGATTGGCATTCCGAAAGTCGAAAACATTCTGAAAGACGTCGGGGCTTTCCTGCGCAGCGAACTGAATGAAAACGACAAAGTTTACAGCCTGATGCTCGGCCGTTTTGCGCTGATCAAGCGGCTCGATGAACAGCAGGAGATTTTTAATCAGCTGGAAATCGCCGCCGCTAAAATCCAGCGCAGCATTACCAGCGATATCCCGATTAATGTCCGCTTGCACGCGGGTTACACCGTCTTTTCGTCAACCTCTTCCTGCGCGGAAACCACCATGCGACAGGGTATGTCGTCCCTGCATGAAGCCATCAGCAATAATCAGTTGGTGATGCCGTATCAGCGGGAATCCGATGTTATCCAGCTGCGTGCCTTCAATTTGCTAAATGACCTGATGGCGACCGTCGCCTCCTGCGAAGATTTTCATCTGGTTTATCAGCCAAAAATTCGTCTGGCTGATAAAAAATTCCAGGGCGTGGAAGCGCTGATCCGCTGGCAGCACCCGACACTCGGGATCATCTCCCCTTCAGAGTTCATTCCTCTGGCAGAAAAAACCCCGCTGATTACGCCGCTGACTAACTGGGTGATTACTCAGGCCGTGATGCAGATTGCCGAATGGCAAAAACGCGGCGCGCAGATTCAGGTTTCCATTAATCTGACGGCCAATAATCTGGTGGAACAGGATTTGGTTCAGCGTATTCATACCGCGCTGATCCTGCATCAGGTTTCCCCGTCGATGCTGGAAATCGAGTGTCTGGAAACCCAGACGCTGGCGAATAATCCGCACGCCGTCGCATCGCTGGATGCCCTGAGACAAATGGGTATCAGCATTGCGCTGGACGATTTCGGTTCCGGCTACAGCAACCTGAACTACCTTCAAAAAATTCCGGCGGATACGTTAAAGCTGGATCAGTCCCTGATTCAGGGCATCAGCAATGACAGCAAAAGCAAAGTGATCGTCAAATCGATGATTGAAATGGCGCACGCGCTGAGTTACCAGGTCGTTGCCGAAGGCGTGGAAGACAACGACACGCTGATGTGCCTGGAAGAACTCCGTTGTGATTCCGTGCAGGGCTTCTATTTTTCCCGCCCGCTGCATCACGATCAGATACTGGAATGGTCGAAACCGTACACCTGATATTCCCCGCGTAATCATTGCGAAAATAGCCAAAAAAAACCCGCCGGAGCGGGTTTTTCATTTCGGTCATTCAGCGGTTTTCTGCCGGATATTGTAGGTTCCGAAGAAACTGCGGTCTGTTTCCAGACTGACAGGTTTCCCGTTCGCATCCACAGTAATCGAACCGGTCGTTTTGGTCAGTGCGCAGGCAAGACGCACGTCGATGGTTCGCATGCCGTTTGGCACATTTAAATCCACATACTGATTAAAGTGCAGCGATGCTACGGTCTGACCATCCAAAATCACGATCAGCGGACAGGTTTTTTCAAAAGGTATCACCGACCACTGCTCGATGCGGTGCAATCTGACATGCGTCTGCCCCGCCGGCGGTGTGGTGCTGGCATTGGCAAACGACGATTTGACCTGAAGTGTCGGCTCGTAAGGATTAGCTGCGCACCCGGCTAAAAGTAGAGCAGCCAAGGCCACCAGTGTTTTTTTCATCGTTATCTCCCTGAGTTTATGCACGAATAATAGCAGCGTGCGCGCATTTGTCCGACTCTTTTTAGGAGAGAGTGTTGCACCGCAAGCAGACAGGGCAAAACAAAATCACATCCATGATTGCAACGTTAAAGCATCGGGAAATTAATGCCATGCCAAAGAAAACCTTAATATTCCCTGTCACAAAAATGAAGATAATGAACCCGTAAAGTTAAACAGCCGCTACATAAAACTTATATCCCGCATTTCACCCTGTTCAACCACAGTAAAACTAATCCGAACTCACCGATTAAATTTAAGGCTACACACGACTTTTTATTTCCGGAATTAGAATGAAATAAGGGTATTGAAGAATCATAAAGATAATACAGAAGGGAATGAGGAAAAGGGGAATCACAACTCGTTGATAATTAGAATGTTGGTGGGTCGTGGCGGGTTCGAACCGCCGACCAATTGATTAAGAGTCAACTGCTCTACCGACTGAGCTAACGACCCAACGGGACGGATTATTCTCTTCTCAACGGATGATGTCAAACGCTTATCCATACTTTTTTTGCAGTTATTCTCAGTGATAATTGTGAAGCCCATCACAGTTAAAAACGGTATTATTCGCGTTGCAGTCACTGATATTTGATTAATTAACACTCAGTTATCCACGTTGTAAAAAATACGATACATTTTTTTCGGCGGCATTTTTCATGCCAGTTATAATAAATGCGCATATAACATTACTATTACACCGGTCATCCCCGCTGTCGTTCCAGATGGGCTGACAAAAGAGCCATTGAGAGCTCAATTTACTGACATAAATAAATGCGATATGGCGGAGTTCATACGCAAAAGCAAAAAACAGGAATCAATACAACATGCAAGAAGAGTCGAAAATCCTCACTCAGTCAGAGGAAGAGAACGCAGAAGGTTTGCGGCGAAACCTCTCTAACCGCCATATTCAGCTTATTGCCATCGGCGGTGCCATCGGTACCGGCCTGTTTATGGGCTCCGGAAAAACCATCAGTCTTGCCGGTCCTTCCATCATCTTCGTGTATATGATCATCGGCTTTATGCTGTTTTTCGTCATGCGTGCGATGGGCGAACTGCTCCTTTCCAATCTTGAATACAAATCCTTCAGCGATTTTGCCGCCGACCTTCTCGGTCCGTGGGCCGGCTATTTCACCGGCTGGACATACTGGTTCTGCTGGGTCGTTACCGGCATCGCCGACGTCGTCGCCATCACCGCCTACGCGCAATTCTGGTTCCCCGGTCTTTCACAATGGATCGCCTCGCTGCTCTGCGTTCTGGTTCTCCTCAGCCTGAACCTGGCCACCGTCAAAATGTTTGGTGAGATGGAATTCTGGTTCGCGATGATCAAAATCGTCGCCATTGTCGGGCTGATTATTGCCGGGCTGGTAATGGTTCTGACGCATTTTCAGACGCCAACCGGCACCGTCGCTGCTTTCAGTAACCTGTGGAATGATGGCGGATTCTTCCCGAAAGGCGTCAGCGGATTCTTCGCCGGTTTCCAGATTGCGGTGTTTGCTTTTGTCGGGATTGAACTGGTGGGCACAACGGCTGCCGAGACGAAAGATCCGCAGAAATCGCTGCCACGCGCCATCAATGCAATCCCGCTGCGCATCATCATGTTCTACGTTTTCTCGCTGATCATGATTATGTCAGTCACACCGTGGAGCCACGTTGTTGCGGATAAAAGTCCGTTTGTTGAGCTGTTTGTTCTGGCCGGTCTGCCGGCTGCGGCGAGCATCATCAACTTTGTCGTGCTGACCTCTGCTGCTTCTTCCGCCAACAGCGGCGTATTCTCCACCAGCCGCATGCTGTTTGGTCTGGCTCAGGAAGGCAATGCGCCGAAAGCGTTCGGCAAACTCTCTTCCCGCGCCGTGCCGTCTAACGGGCTGACCTTCTCCTGCATCTGCCTGCTTGGCGGTGTGGTGCTGATTTACCTGATCCCGAACGTGGTGACGGTCTTCACGCTGGTCACCACCGTTTCTGCGATTCTGTTTATGTTCGTCTGGACCATCATCCTCTGCTCGTATCTGGTCTACCGTCGTAAATGTCCGCAACTTCACGAAGCGTCCATCTACAAAATGCCGCTCGGCAAAATCATGTGCTGGGTATGCATGGCGTTCTTCGCCTTCGTGCTTGTGCTGCTGACTTTGCAGGATGACACCCGCCAGGCACTGATGGTTACGCCGCTCTGGTTCGTGATCCTCGGCATTGGCTACTGGCTGCGAAGCAGAAGCCGCCGCGCTTAACTGAACCGGTAATAGCAGAAAGGAGCCTCTACGGCTCCTTTCTCTTAGGTGACTTACTCCACATCCAGCGCCTGTCTGAACTGCCGCCACATTTTAAGCGCTGACGGTCTGACCGAGGCCACTTTGACCGGTAATTCAGGCGGTTCTCCGGCTTTCATCTCACCAAGATCAAACACAAAGGTGTAATCCGGTTCCTGGCCCATGCGTAAATCGCTCACCAGGATGTGCCCGCCCTGCTCTTTCACACTGAAAAATCCGTGGCTGAACCACGCGACGCGGGCAAGAAACGCATTGTCTTTATGCGCTTCGTAGAGTGCTTCTCCGCGCGGATAAAAGCGGAAACGGATCGGGGAATCCGGGTGCAGCAGCGATGTAAAACCTTCACCATAGCTGTCTTTATTCATCACCACCACGCGCCACACCAGTGAGTTGAGTGGCGTCGGCGTCACCAGAACCTGCGTGCTTTCGATGTTCTGCCGCTGCAATTCTTCGCTGACGTGCACCGTCACCTGATGCTGCTCGATAACCGTGCAGACCAGATACAAACAGCTCACGCCCAGCAGCACGTTATTCCACATAATCCCGCGCTGTTGCTCACGGTACAGCGCCAGCCCGACGCCGATGATCAGCGGCAACGTATACAGCGGATCGACGATGAAAATGCTGCCGACCGCAAACGGATAATGCGTAAAAGGGATGCCCAGCTGCGTGCCATAAACCGTCATTAAATCGAGCAGCGGATGCGTGATCAGCGCCAGCCAGACCGTGCCGCACCAGCGTCTGAAGTGCTGCCCGGCGCTGAAAATTTTCGCCATCATCCAGGCGAGCAGCGGCGAAACCAGCGTGAGATACAACAGCGCATGCGTGTCCGTGCGGTGCTGCGTCATATTGCTGATGGCGTCGCCGTGATCGTAGAAAACATCCAGATCCGGCAACGTTCCGCAGACCGCGCCCGCCAGCGCGGATTTCCACACCGGCGTCCGCTTGCCCATCACCGCGATACCCACGGCGGCGCCCAAGACTAATTGTGAAACCGAATCCATCCTGACCTCTTCAAGCCCGAAGCTGTATGCCTTCGGTAATAATGCGCTGCACGTTGCTCACGGTCAGTTCGAAAAATTCAGGATCGTTGAGCGTTTTGCCGGTGATGGCTTCCACCTGCACACCGAAATCGGCGTAATGCTGCGTGGTTGCCCACAGCATAAAAATCAGCTGCATCGGGTCAACCGGCGCAATTAATTCATCTTTGATCCAGCCGCGGATCACATCCGATTTGTCTTCCACCAGCGTTTTCAGGCTGCCGCCAAGTTCCTGTTTCAGCAGCGGCGCGCCCTGCACCATCTCCAGACAAAACAGCCGGGACGCCTGCGGATGATCGCGGGAAACACAGAGTTTCAGGCGGATATATTCGCGTATCGCTTCCAGCGGATGCTGATCCCGTTGCAGCGCTTTCAGCGGTGCCAGCCAGATATCCAGCAGGCCTTTCAGCACGGCGATATACAGATCTTCCTTCGACGGGAAGTAATACAGCAGATTGGTTTTTGAGACATCGGCACGCTCAGCGACCTGATCCAGGCTGGTGCCGTGAATGCCGTACAGCGAGAAAAACTCCAGCGCGGCAGCCATGATATTGCCACGTTTGGCGGCGACCGCCCGCGAGCGGCGCGTCGGTGCTTTCACCCCGGTTTTGCGGAATTTGCTTTCCCCGGCGGCGGGCTGAGGAGGTTCGACCAATGGCTTCACAAGAATTTCCTGAGACAAACAGCGAGGGGGAAATCATAACAAATAGGGATAAACGCGACTATCGCTATAAGCCCGGCCAATTAGACAACAAATAAATAACCACACCAATTGCGTTATTTAACAAAAATGCACCATTTACGGACATTCCTGCCTGATTTATGTGCAGTTTGTTTTGACCAGATGGTCTGAAACAGACCGTTTGCTCCACCCCGGGTCAAAACATATTTTTAACTTATTGATAACCATCACGTTTAAAAAAGTGGCACTGCCCTTGCAATACTCACCTCGTTAGGAAATTTCAGCACGGTGCAATTCGGAACCCGCAGGACGCACTCAAGCCGCGCAGAGATTTTCGCAAGCCCTTGTATTGAAAAATGAATCTTCAACTGAGGTGAGCTATGAAAATCGGTGTCTTCATTCCTATCGGCAACAACGGCTGGTTAATTTCTGAAACCGCGCCACAGTACAAACCGACCTTTGAGCTGAACAAAACCATCGTGCAGAAGGCGGAACACTATCATTTCGACTTCGCGCTCTCGATGATCAAACTGCGCGGCTTCGGCGGTAAAACCGAATTCTGGGAACACAACATGGAGTCGTTCACGCTGATGGCGGGCCTTGCCGCCGTGACCTCCCGCATCCAGCTTTACGCCACCGCCGCCACGCTGGTGATGCCACCGGCGATTGTGGCGCGCATGGCCGCCACGATTGATTCCATCTCCAACGGCCGTTTCGGCGTGAACGTCGTCACCGGCTGGCAGAAACCGGAATATGAACAAATGGGCATGTGGCCGGGCGACGACTATTTCAGCCGCCGTTATGACTATCTGACCGAATATGTCAGCGTCCTGCGCGACCTGTGGGGCACCGGCCACTGCACGCTCGACGGCGAATTCTTCAAGATGGACGACTGCCGCGTGAGCCCGCGCCCGCAGTCTGAAATGAAAGTGATCTGCGCCGGACAAAGCGACGCAGGCATGGCGTTCTCTGCTAAACACGCCGATTTCAACTTCTGCTTTGGCAAAGGCGTTAACACGCCAACCGCGTTTGCGCCGACCGCCGCGCGCATGAAAACGGCGGCGGAAGCCGAAGGCCGCGACGTCTCCTCTTACGTGCTCTTTATGGTCATCGCGGATGAAACCGACGCCGCCGCCCGTGCCAAATGGGAACTGTATAAAGAAGGCGCCGATGCTGATGCACTGGCGTGGCTCACCGATCAGAGCAGCAAAGACACCAAATCCGGTGCCGACACCAATGTCCGCCAGATGGCCGACCCCACGTCAGCGGTCAATATCAACATGGGCACGCTGGTCGGCTCCTACGCCAGCGTCGCCAGAATGCTTGATGAAATCGACAGCGTACCCGGCGCAGGTGGCGTCCTGCTGACCTTCGACGATTTCGTAGAAGGCATCGAAAACTTTGGCCGTTTCATCCAGCCATTAATGAAAACCCGCCAGCACATCGCAACGCAGCAGAAAGAGGTGGCGTAATGAACATTGTTGAAAATCAGACCGTTGTCCGCCGCGAACCGAAAAACAGCGGCGAGGAAACCATTCTCACCGCGCGTCCGGAAGCCATTGCGTTTACGCCACAGCAAACGGCGCTGATTGTGGTGGATATGCAGAATGCGTACGCCTCACAGGGTGGTTATCTGGATTTGGCCGGTTTTGACGTCTCCGCCACTGCGCCGGTGATCGCCAACATCAAAGTGGCCATTGCCGCCGCGCGCGCCGCCGGCATCAAAGTGATCTTCTTCCAGAACGGCTGGGACAACCAGTACGTTGAGGCCGGTGGTGCCGGCTCACCAAACTTCCACAAATCCAACGCGCTGAAAACCATGCGTAAGCGCCCGGAACTGATGGGTAAATTGCTGGCAAAAGGCGACTGGGATTACGACCTGGTGGATGAACTCCGGCCACAGCCGGGCGACATCGTGCTGCCAAAACCGCGCTACAGCGGATTCTTCAACACCCAGCTCGACAGCCTGCTGCGCAGTTACGGCATTCACCATCTGGTGTTTACCGGCATCGCCACCAACGTGTGCGTGGAATCCACGCTGCGTGACGGTTTCTTCCTCGAATATTTCGGCGTGGTGCTAGAAGACGCCACCCATCAGGCTGGCCCGGAATTCGCGCAAAATGCGGCGATTTATAACATCGAAACGTTCTTCGGCTGGGTCTCCAGCGTCCGCAATTTCTGCGACGCCGTGGGTTATGACGCTAAACAAAACGCCGCATAACGGCTTTATGAAGAGGAAACAGCAATATGCCTAAAAGTGCCATTATTCCGGCTGGCAGCGGCGTTCCGCTGGCACCGTTTGTTCCGGGAACGCTGGCCGACGGCGTGGTCTACGTCTCCGGCACACTGCCTTTTGATAAAGACAATAACGTCGTGCATCCGGGCGATGCCGCCGCGCAAACCCGCCATGTGCTGGAAACCATCAAAAGCGTGATTGAAACCGCGGGCGGCACAATGGATGACGTCACCATGAACTCGATTTTCATTACCGACTGGGTGAATTACGCCGCCGTGAATCAGGTTTACGCCGAGTATTTTCCGGGCGAAAAACCGGCGCGGTTCTGCATTCAGTGCGGGCTGGTCAAACCGGGTGCGCTGATTGAAATCGCCACCATCGCGCACATCGGCAAGTAAAACACCGGGATCCGTTCTCCTGAAGACCTTGAGGAAACATCATGTATTACAAGGTATTGGGTAAGAATAATGCAGACGCCGAAACCGTAGTGCTTTCCTCCGGCCTCGGCGGTTCAGGCAGTTTCTGGCAACCCCAGCTGGCGATGCTGAGCGGGTATTTCCGCGTCATCATTTATGACCAGCACGGAACTGGCGTCAGCAAAGGCACAGCGCCCGCCGGTTACAGGATGGAAGATATGGCGGATGAACTCGCCGGGCTGCTCAACGAACTGGATATCACCCGCTGCCATCTGGTGGGGCACGCGCTCGGCGGCATTATTGGCCTGCATCTGGCACTGCGTTACCCCGCGCTGCTACAAAGCCTGGTGGTGATCAACGGCTGGGCAAAGCTCGACAACCAGACGCGCCGCTGCTTTGAAGTCCGCCAGAATTTACTGCTCAACAGCGGCGTCGATGCCTACGTACAGGCACAACCGCTGTTTCTGTATCCGGGCGACTGGCTGTCGGCCAACGACGTATTACTTCAGGAAGAGCGCCAGCATCAGGTGACGCATTTTCAGGGAATGGAAAATTTGCTTCACCGATTACAGGCGCTGATGAATTCCGACCTGACCCAAACGCTCGGGCAGGTGATCGCGCCCACGCTGGCGTTCAGCTGCAAAGATGATTTGCTGGTGCCGTGGATGCGTTCTGCCGATCTCGCCGAACGCCTGCCGAACGGCGAACACACACAAATGCTGTACGGCGGTCATGCCATGAGCGTGACCGACCCGGAAACGTTTAACCCGATTTTACTGGAATGGCTGCAACGGCATTCATCGCAAAAACCTGCCGCGCCTTCCCATCGCCTGCCCACGGAGACAACATGGCCGAAACATTAACCGCTACGCCAGCCGTTGAAAAACAGGCGTTCCGCGATGCAATGGCGCATCTCGGTTCTGCCGTTAACATCATCACCACCGACGGCCCCGGCGGTCGCGCGGGCTTTACCGCATCCGCCGTGTGCAGCGTCACCGACTCACCGCCAACCCTGCTCGTTTGCCTGAACCGCTCGGCGTCGGTGTATCCGGCCTTTACCGAAAATCAGGTGCTGTGCGTCAACACGCTGGCTGACTGCCATGAATCGCTGTCCAATTTATTTGGTGGAAAAACGCCAATGGAACAACGCTTTGAAGCCGCCGAATGGTCATCCCTTTCCACCGGCTCACCCATTCTCACCGATGCGCTGGTCTCGTTTGATTGCAAAATCACGCAAGTCACCCGCGTCGGCACCCACGATATTTTGTTTTGCGAAGCCGTTGCGATCACCCGCAATGACGAACGCCACGGACTGGTGTATTTCGACCGCCGCTATCACCCGCTGATGCGGCAGTCAGCCTGTTAACTCATCTGAAGGTCAAATTAAGAATGGCTAATACTTCCTGGTTTCCAAAGTGGCGTAAAAGAGAAGGCAATCTGGATGGCGCCGTTATTGCGCCGGACGAACGGCTGCCGTTAGGGCCGACGGTGATTATGGGTCTGCAACATACCGTCGCCATGTTCGGCGCGACGGTATTAATGCCGCTGCTGATGGGGTTTGACGCCAACATGGCGATCCTGATGTCCGGCATCGGCACCCTGCTGTTTTTCCTGGTGGTCGGCGGACGCGTGCCGAGTTACCTCGGGTCGAGCGCGGCGTTTGTCGGGCTGGTGATTGCGGTGACCGGCTACAGCGGCCACGGCGCGAACCCGAATATCGGCGTCGCACTCGGCGGGATTATTGCCTGTGGCGTCATTTATACGCTGATTGGTTTTGTGGTGATGGCCGTCGGTACGCGCTGGATTGAACGCCTGATGCCGCCGGTCGTGACCGGTGCGGTGGTGATGGCAATTGGTCTGAACCTCGCGCCGATTGCCATTAACAGCGTCTCGGCGTCGTCGTTTGACAGCTGGATGGCGGTGGTCACCGTGCTGTGTATTGGCTCGGTGGCCGTTTTCACCCGCGGACTGGTGCAGCGTTTACTTCTGCTGCTCGGGCTGGTGGCGGCGTATCTGATTTATATGCTGGTCACAAACGTCATGGGGCTGGGCGCACCGGTGGATTTCACCGCCGTCGCGCAGGCGCCGTGGTTTGGCCTGCCGACTATCACCACGCCGGTGTTCAGCACCCACGCGATGCTGATGATTGCGCCGGTGGCCGTGATTCTGGTGGCGGAAAACCTCGGGCATATTAAAGCGGTCGCGGGTATGACCGGTAAAAATCTCGATCCGTACATGGGCCGCGCGTTTGTCGGCGACGGGCTGGCAACATTACTGTCGGCCTCTGCGGGCGGAACCGGCGTGACGACCTACGCGGAAAACATCGGCGTCATGGCGGTGACAAAAATTTATTCCACGCTGATTTTCGTCGCTGCTGCCATTGTTGCCATTGTGTTGGGCTTTTCGCCCAAATTTGGTGCACTGATCCACACCATTCCCGGTCCGGTATTGGGCGGCGCGTCGATTGTGGTGTTCGGATTGATTGCCGTTGCCGGTGCGCGCATCTGGGTACAAAACCAGGTGGATCTGGGTCTTAACGGCAATCTCATCATGGTTGCGGTCACGCTGGTACTGGGCGCAGGCAACTTTACCCTGAGTCTGGGCGGCTTCAGCATGGGCGGTATCGGCACGGCAACGTTTGGCGCAATTTTGCTGAACGCCTTCCTCAGCCGCAGCAAACAGGTAAAAACGCAGCCGGAAATAAAAACTGGCACAGAAGCTGCATTAAAAGATCACTAACGACCTCAGTTTCTCCTTAGCTCATCATTTTTGATGATCGCCAGCGGTTATCCGGTCCACCCGTCCGGATTAGCCGCTGGTTTTTTTCTTTCTGCACCTCACACATTCCCACATTGCAGCTAAGTAATGCGAAATTCCTTCGTTCACCTCCCCTTTAAATTGGTTTGTTATGGAACCAGCACTTTCGTTCTATATGAATAAAAAGTGATTCATCTGCCAGACATCGCCAAAAATAAAAAGGGTCTCACTATGCACATTCTTCGCCGGAAAAACGCGGTCACACGCGCACTGGCTTTAGGGGTATTGATCACCAGTTCTTCCGCCGTTTTTGCCGCCGATCCAACACCGGTTCAGGGCGGAACGCTGGTTTATCTCGAACAACAGGCGCACACCAATTTATATCCTCCGGCCGGTGGCTTTTATCCGAACGGCGGCATCCTCAATCAGATCACCGACAAACTGACCTATCAGAACCCTAAGACGCTGGAAGTCGAACCGTGGATTGCCGAGTCCTGGAGCTTCAACGCCGATAAAACCGAATACACTTTCAAACTGCGTCCGGGCGTGACCTTCTCCGACGGCACGCCGCTTGATGCCAACGCCGTGGCGAAAAACTTCGACACCTACGGGCTGGGCAATAAAGAACGCCATCTGCCGGTTTCCGAAGTGATTAACAACTACGACCACAGCGAAGTGATTGACCCGCTGACCGTGAAGTTCTACTTCAAAAAATCCTCGCCGGGCTTCCTGCAAGGCACGGCGACCATCGGCTCCGGCCTGGTGTCACTGAGCACGCTGGACAGAAATTTTGATGCGCTGGGCGATGCGACGCACATCATCGGTTCCGGCCCGTTCGTGGTCAGCAAAGAAACGCTCGGTCGTGAAGTCGATCTGACGGCGCGCAAAGATTACAACTGGGGGCCGAAAAACCTCAAACAGCAGGGCCGCGCCAATCTCGACGGCATCAAAGTGATCGTTACCGGCGAAGACAGCGTGCGTATCGGCGCGCTGCTGGCCGGTCAGGCTGATTTCATCCGTCAGGTTCAGGCGTATGACGAGAAACAGGCCAAAGACCAGAACTTCCCGATTTATGCCGCGCCAACTAAAGGCGTGAACGACAGCATTTCGTTCCGCCCGGACAACGCTCTGGTGTCTGATCTCAAAGTCCGTCAGGCGCTGCTGCACGCCACCAACAGCAAACAGGTGGTCGATACGCTGTTCTCGCCAAACTATCCGCAGGCCACCTCCGTCATCGCCAAAACCGCCGCCGGTTACGTGGATCTGAGCAACAAACTGACGTATGACCCGACGCTGTCGAAAAAGCTGCTGGATGAAGCAGGCTGGAAACCGGGCCCGAACGGCCTGCGCCAGAAAGATGGCAAAACGCTGTCGCTGACCATTTATGAATCCCTGCCGCAGCCGCAGAACAAAGAAGTCTTGCAGCTGGTTTCGCAGCAGTGGAATCAGGTCGGCGCGAAGCTGAACATTCTGGCCGGTGATGCGGGCAGCCGCGTGGCGGACAACCTGGATCCGGAAAAAACGCCGGCGAACGTGGTGGAAGTCGGCCGCGCCGATCCGGACGTCATCAAAAGCTCCTTCTACCCGACCAACCGCGATGCGTTACTGCAAAAAGGTGGCCTGAGCAGCAAGGTGAAAAGCTTCCGTGACGACAAGCTGAATGATCTGCTGGTGGCGATTTCAGCCGAAGTGGATCCGAAAAAACGTCTGGCGCTGGCCGGTGACGTGCAGAACTACCTGCTCGATCAGGCTTACGTGATCCCAATTTTCGAAGAGCCGCAGGTCTTTGCCGGTGCGCCTTATTTCAAAGGCGTGAGCTTCGAAGCCGTTGGCCGTCCGAGCTTCTACGGCGCATGGCTTGAAAAGCACTAACAGGCAGGAGTGAATCATGAACCGATACGTTAGCGGTCGTTTTGGGCAGGCTTTGCTGGTGTTGTGGGCGGCGTTTACCGTCTCCTTCATTCTCCTGCAAGTGCTGCCGGGCGATGCCATTCTGATTAAATTCCAGAACCCGGACATGGGGCTGAGCCCGGCGCAAATCGCCGATATGCGCGCGGCCTACGGCGCGGATGTGCCGCTGGTGCAGCAATATCTGCATACACTGGGGAATTTCCTGCGCGGGGATCTGGGCTATTCGATTCAGGCTGGCGTACCGGTCACTGAATTACTCAGCAGCAACTTTCCGCCGACGCTGCGGCTGGCGCTGATGGGCTTCGCACTCGCCGCCGTGGTGGCTTTTGCGCTGGCGTTTATCTCCAGCCTGCTGCATTTCGGCTGGCTGAAAAACCTGTTGCAGTCGGTGCCGTCGCTGTTTATTTCCATTCCGACCTTCTGGCTCGGCATCGCACTGATTCAGTTTTTCTCTTTCCATCTGCGCTGGATCCCGGTGATCAATCCGGGGGAATGGGTCGGGCTGATTTTACCAGTGGTAACGCTGGCCGTGCCGATTTCCGCACCGCTGGCGCTGATCCTGATCCGCAGCATTGATCAGGTGCAGACCCAGCCGTTCGTCGCCGTCGCCCGCGCCAAAGGCGCCAGCCGCAGCGGCGTGCTGTGGCGGCATGTGGCGCGCAATGCCCTGCTTCCGGTGCTGACGATCGCCGGCTTGCTGTTTGGCGAACTGATCGCCGGGGCGCTGATCACCGAAACGGTATTTGGCCTGAACGGACTCGGGCAACTGACGCAGCAGGCGGTGAACAATCAGGACGTCGCGGTTTTACAGGCGATTGTGGTGATTTCCGCCGCCGCGTTTGTCGGCATCAATTTACTGGTCGATTTGCTTTATCCGCTGCTTGATCCGCGCCTTAAAGCTAACGCCTCGAAAAACACAAAGGGAGCCACCGCATGAGCAGCTTACCGCTGGGTAAAAGCACGCTTTCCCTGCCCGCCACACAGCGCCGCCGCTGGAAACCGGCCCGTTTACAGCCGGGGCTGATCATCGCCTGGCTGGTGATCGCGACCGTGATTTTATGGGCGATCGCGCCCGGCTGGTTTACCGGTTACAGCGGCACCGAAGGCATCGCGGGCGCGCAGCGTCTGGCACCGCAGGCCGGTCACTGGCTGGGCACCGATCAGCTCGGCCGTGACGTGTACGCCCGCATCGTTTACGGCGCGTCGCATTCACTCTCCGGCGCACTGGTCGCCGTGGCGCTCGGGCTGGTGTTCGGCACCGCATTAGGGCTGGCAGCCGGTGCAAGCGGCGGCATTGTTGACGCCATTGTCATGCGCATCAACGACGTGTTGCTGTCGATTCCCGGCCTGTTGTTGTCGCTGAGCGTCATCATTTTGCTCGGCTTCGGCACGGTTCACGCGGCGATTGCCGTCGGGGTCACCTCCGTCGCCAACTTCGCCCGCCTCGCCCGCGCCGAAGTGGTTTTGGTACGCCACAGCGATTACGTCGAAGCGGCCTATGGCAGCGGCGGCACCTTCTTCTCGATCCTCTGGCGGCACATTCTGCCGAACTCGCTGACCTCGGTCATCGCCTTCTCGGCATTGCAATTTGGCAGTGCGATCCTGGCGATTTCCACCCTGAGTTTCCTCGGTTACGGCACACCGCCGCCGACGCCGGAATGGGGGTTGCTGATTGCCGAAGGCCGTAACTACATTTCAACCGCCTGGTGGCTGACCACCTTCCCCGGCGTCGTTGTGGTGCTGGTGGTGCTTTCCGCTAACCGCATCAGCCAGTCATTGCGCAGGAGAACACGATGAGCACACAGGCGATTTTGAATAACCACGCCGCACCCGTTCTTGAGCTGGATAATCTGACGATTGCCTATGACGGCAAAGCTGTCGTCCACAACGTCTCATTTTCCATTAACGCCGGAGAAGTGCTGGCGCTGGTGGGTGAATCCGGTTCAGGTAAAACCACGACCGCGCAGTCGATTATCGGCCTGCTGGCGGAGAACGGTCATATCGAACAGGGCGAAATCCGCCTGAACGGCACCGACATCAGCCAGTGGTCGCAGCGCCGCCTGGATGCCCTGCGCGGCGCACGCATCAGCCTGATCCCGCAGGACCCGACCAGTTCTCTGGATCCGGTGAAAACCATCGGTTCACAGGTTGCCGAAATTCTGGATATCCACCAGCGTCTGCCACGTGTTCAGCGCGATGCCCGCGTGGTGGAACTGCTGACCCGCGTCGGCCTCACGCACCCGGAACAGCGCGCGAAACAGTATCCGCACGAGCTTTCCGGTGGCATGAAACAGCGCGTGCTGATTGCCATTGCCATTGCGCTGCAACCGGCGCTGATCATTGCCGACGAGCCGACCAGCGCGCTCGACGTCACGGTGCAAAAACGCATTCTGGATTTGATTGACGATTTGCGCCGCGAATCCGGCACTGCCGTTTTGCTGGTCACGCACGATCTGGCGATTGCCGCCGAACGCGCCGACCGTTTGCTGGTGTTTCGCAACGGCAAAGTGCAGGAACAGGGTGTAACGGCGGAAGTGCTGAACGCACCGAAAAGCGAATACACCCGCCAGCTGTTTGCCGACGTCCCTGCCCTTTCAGGCCGCCATCGCGCGCATATTGCCGCCGTCGCAGAACCGGTGCTGGTAGTCGAAAATGTCACCCATGATTTCTCACTGGGCGGGAAACATCAGGCGGCATTCCGCGCTGTTGATAACGTCTCGTTCAGCATTCCTCGCGGCACCACACATTCTCTGGTCGGCGAATCCGGCTCGGGTAAAACCACGCTGGCGCGCATTCTGCTCGGTTTCCAGAAACCGGACAGCGGCCGCGTACTGATCGACGGCGAAGACATCACGCGCCTCAAAGGCGAAGCGCTGCGTCAGGTGCGCCGTAAAATCCAGCTGGTGTATCAGAATCCGTTCGCCTCGCTCGATCCGTCGCAGACCTTGTTCAGCGTAATTGAAGAACCGCTGCTGAACTTCGAAAAAATCCCGTCAGCAGTGCGCCGTGATCGCGTTCTGGATATCGCCCGCCGCGTGGCGCTGCCGGAAGAACTGCTGGGCCGCAAACCGCGTGAGCTTTCCGGCGGCCAGCGTCAGCGCGTGGCGATTGCCCGCGCGCTGATCCTTGAACCGAAAGTGCTGGTGCTCGACGAAGCGACTTCGGCGCTCGACGTCACCGTACAGGCGCAAATTCTGACCCTGCTTCAACAGCTTCAGGATTCACTCGGCCTCACCTATTTGTTTATCTCGCACGATCTGGCGACCGTCCGGCAAATCTCCCACAGCGTCTCGGTACTCAACCGCGGGCAACAGGTGGATTCCGGCAACGTGGAAGACGTGTTTGCGCTGCCTTCCAGCGATTACACACGGCAGCTGATTGATGCGATCCCCGGCCGCCACCGCGCCGCCTGAGTCAGCACATGAAAAAGAAAAGAGGGACATTATGAGCAGCAAACGTCTTGGGTTTTTCACCCGACTTCTGGATAACACCAGCGCGCAGGAACGTTACCGGCTGGCGACCGAGCAAATTATTCACGCCGAGCAGCTGGGTTTTGACTCCGCATGGGTCGCGCAGCACCATTTTCACGAAGCGGAAGGCGGTCTGCCCGCACCGCTGGTTTTCCTTGCACAGGTCGCGGCGCATACCCGCTTTATCCGTCTCGGCACTGGCGTGATTACGCTGCCGATGGAAAATGCGCTGCGCGTGGCAGAAGACACCGCCGTGCTGGATTTACTTTCCGGCGGGCGGCTTGAAATCGGGCTGGGTTCCGGCGGCACGCCGTCGTCATTTCTGCCGTTCGGCTTTGAAAGCAGCGAGCGCGGCGCGGTGTTTAGCCATAATCTGCAAACCCTGCTGACCGCCTGGCGCGGCGAACCGCTGGCAGGCACCGATAACCGGTTGTATCCGGCGGCACCGCATCTGGAAAAGCGCGTCTGGCAGGCCACATTCTCGGTTGACGGCGGCGCACGTGCCGGTAAATCCGGCGACGGGCTGATGCTTTCGCGCACCCAGCCACGCCCGGCGAATGCGCCAGACCTGCGCCTCGACGAACTGCAAAACCCGATTATCGATGCCTATCTCGACGCACTGCCGGAAGGCGTTGCACCGCGAATCATGGGCTCACGCACGGCGTTTGTGACAGAAAACGGTGACGAAGCCCGCGAACTGGCGCAAAAAGGTTTACGCCGTCAGGCCGAAAATCACCGGGCCAGCGGACAACTAGTTCAGGGCGATACGCTGGACGATTACATCCGCGCCTTTGACGTGCATCTCGGCAGCGCGGAGCAGGTCACCGCCACGCTACAGGCCGACACCGCGCTGGCCCGCGTCACCGATCTGGCGTTTCAGGTGCATTCTATCGATCCGCCGCATCCTTACATTTTACGTTCTATTGAACTCATCGCGCGTCACGTTGCGCCCGCCCTCGGCTGGGTTCGCCGCACGCCGCAGCGCCGTGTTTCCACTTCTTCCGCCGACCCTACGTTCTCAAAGGCTGCATCTGCACAGGACAACTTATGACCACTTATTCGACTGACCTGCTGGAAAAACTGGCTGAAATCGCGCCGTCCTCTGAACTGAAACAGGCACGCGACACCCGCGACGCCGCGACCCGCCACGCGCAAGGCAGCTATGATGCGCTGTTTACCGAACAGGACGGCGTGGATTTCACGCTGGCCGAGCGTCTGCGTTTAGCGCAAAACGTCGCGCGCTGGCACGGCGATTCACAGCTCACCAATCACTATTCCGAGCGTTTGCAGGATTTGCCGGACATCGACGAAACCGCCCGTCTCGACGCCGCGCTGACTCACGGCGAACGCCTGAGTTACAAGCCCGCCAGCGCCACCCCTGCGCATTTGCAGGCACTGAAAAAAGCCGGCTGGTCGGTGGATGCCATCGTCACGATTTCGCAGCTGATTGCTTTCGTCAGTTTCCAGAGCCGCGCGCTGCGCAGCTACCGTCTGATTGGCGGTAAACCGGTGGAAAACGCCAGCAATAAACCGGTCGGCGCCGCGTTCTGGCGCACTGAACCGAACACCCACAGCGGCCGCGACGCGCCGCAGGCATTCACGCAAGAAGAGCTTGGCTGGGAACCGTGGATCCCGTCCAAAAGGCTGGAAGAATTTGATGAAGCCCAGCAGGCGATTCTGGCGAAATTCGGCCATACGGATTCCGACTATTTCCGCCTGTTAGGCCGTAACCTGCCGGTGCTTGAGCAACGCACGCTAACCGACAAAGGCATTTTCTACACCTCCGGCGGCCTGCCGCGCAAAGAGCGCGAACTGGCGGCCACCGTGGCGAGCAAAATCAACGGCTGTATTTACTGCGCGTCGGTGCATTCGCGTAAAGCCAGCCAGCTTTCCAAACAAACCGAAGACGTTCAGCGGCTGATCGACATCCCGCCGGGCGGCATTCTCAGCAAGGAACAATCCCCGCGCTGGCAGGCTGAAATTGATTTCGCCGCCGCGCTCTCCGCCACGCCGCCGGTCGCCTCGCCGGAACACATTAAGGCACTGCGCGATCAGGGTCTGAACGAACTGGAAATCGTCGATCTGGCGCAGTCTGCGGCGTTCTTCGCCTGGGCAAACCGCCTGATGTTAACGCTGGGAGAACCGTTTAATGACTGATTCACAGACTTCTCAACGCCCGGTTCCGCAGCTCGATCACGTGGTGATTAACGTCGCCGAACAGCTTAACGGTGCCGAGCAGCAGTTCCGTCGTCTCGGTTTCCAGCTCACACCGCGCGGTCATCACTCGCTTGGATCCAGCAATCATCTGGCGATTTTCGGCGAAAATTATCTGGAACTGCTCGGCTTCGAACCGGGCAATGCGCATACGCGTAAAGATCTCTGGCAGGCTCCGCTCGGCCTCACCGGTCTGGTGTGGAAAACGCAGAATTCGAACGCCGTGTTTGATCATCTGCAACAGCAAAACATTGCGGGTTCGGCACCGGCAGAATTCTTCCGCCCCGTGGCGCTTAACGACGGCACCTCGCCCAATGCCCGGTTCCGCACGGTCCCGCTGGCCGCCGACCGCGTGCCCAATGGCCGCAGTTTCTTTTGCCAGCACCTGACCCCGGAACTGGTGTGGCGCACCGAGTGGCAAAACCACCCGAACGGCGTCGCGGATATCACCGGTTTTGTGATTTCCGCCGCCTCCCCGCAGGCCGCCGCGAAAGTGTACGGCGAACTGTTCGGCGCAGAAGCCTTACAGACGAATGCTGAAGGCGTGACTTTGCGCGCCGGTCGCGCAACCGTCCGGTTTGTGACGCCACAACAGGCGCAGGCCGAGTTTGGGATCGTGCCCGAGGGGGAAAACGGGAGTGCGCGGATGGTCGGATTAGAGTTTGCGACCCGGTCGCTGGATGCGGTGCGCAATAGCCTGCGCGTGGGGGAAATTTCGTTTAGTGACTTAACCCATCGGGTTTTGGTTCGCGCAGCTGATTCGCTGGGAGTGGCGGTGAGATTTAGCGAAGAATAAATTCAACATCAAGACCTTGGGCTCGCCGCCCAAACACTGCAAGACCTTGGGTTGCCACCCAAACCGGCCTCAAGGGTGGTCTATCGCCACCACCCTTGAGAATCCCGGGCTCTTAAACTGCGCGCTGCCGCTCGCTGGCTATGTTTCAGGTGCCACAGCTATTGCCGCGAAAACTTGCCGCTACGCGGTTCCCTTACTCGGTTTTACTCGGCCTGCGGCCTTGCCCTTCGGGTCGTCACTTCGTGACGCTGTCTCGCTTCGCTCGGCTCGAGCCATAGGTCTCGAAACACTTCGCTCGGCAAGCTTTCTGAAAGCGGCCACTGGCTATGTAATTCAGCATGCTTTTGAAAGCGGCCGGAGGCTTATCTAAATTCAACGGCATTTTTAAGTAGCAATCAGCGGCGAGGTTGCGAATTAGAAAGTTTGTGGCCGCTTTCAAAACGACGTTGAGTGAGAGGTGAGAAACGGCGAGAGTCTTTTCTGAGCAGGTTCGAACCCGAAGCGAAAGTACCGCGCAGCGGCGGCGTTTGCGGCACTAGCCGGAGTTGCTGAAACATAGCCAGCAAGCGGCAGCGCGCAGTTGAAAAGCGCGGGTGTCCAGAGGGCGCGCGCGTTAACGCGCCCTTTGGGCCAGTTTGGGCGGCGAGCCCAAGGTTTTGCGGGTTTGGGTGGCAACCCAAGGTTTTAGGTTTTGCCGGTTTGGGTGGCAACCCAAGGTCTTAGGTCTTGCCCTTTTGGACCGCCTCCCAAAACCCTCCCCTTCAGGTGAAGTAAAACCTGATCAGGTGGAAAAACACCGGTGCTGCAAAGCACAACGAATCAATGCGATCCATCATCCCACCGTGCCCTTCGATCATCGCGCCGAAATCCTTCACGCCGCGGTCGCGCTTAATCGCCGACATACACAAACCCCCGGCGAAACCGAGTAAGGTGATGACCAGCGAAATCAGTGCGGCCTGCCACGGGGCGAACGGGGTGATCCACCACAGCAACGTCCCGACCAGCGTGGCGCTGAGGATGCCGCCTACAAAGCCTTCGAGGGTTTTGTTGGGGCTGAGACGCGGCGCAATCGGGCGTTTGCCGAACAACTTGCCGAATACGTACTGCAACACGTCGGAAATCTGCACCACAATCATCAGGAACAGCAGCAGTTTGATGTTCTGGTTTTCATAACCGGGAATGTTCAGCATCAGCAAGGCAGGCGCGTGGCTGATGCAGTACACCGCCAGCATCATGCTCCACTGAATTTTCGCGCTGCGTTCGAGGAAGTTGACCGTGTCTCCGGCCAGCGCCATGCGGGTGGGGATAAACAGAAACGCGTAGACCGGAATGAAGATCGCAAACGTGCCGTACCAGCGTTCGCCGACCAGCAAATATTGCAGCGGCAGCATAATGAAGAAACACCAGAACAACGCTTCGTGGTCACCGCGCCGGGTAGGCGTCAGCGTGATGCATTCGCGCAAGGCCAGGAATGACATCACGGCAAAGAGCAGCGTCGAGCCGATCGGGCCGAACCACATTGCCATCACCGATAAAATACACATCATCCACCAGGCGCGGATGCGGGCATTGAGGTTGGCGACGACCGGCGTATTACCTTTCACCAGCGCGATCAGATAGCCCAGAATGCTGGCAATCAGCAGCAGACCGAACAATCCGCACAGTAAATAAACTAACGATTTATCCTGAAAATTCATGGTGCCAGTGTCTCCAGAGCAGCACGCGCACGAAGCAGAAATTCCGCTTTCTCTTCCCCTTCCCGGATACTTTCAACCGGTTCGCCAAACGTTGCCGAACACAGAATGGGCACCACCAGACGGGAGCCTTTCGGCAGCACGCGGTTGAGGTTTTCAAGATAAACCGGCACCAGTTCGACGTCCGGGTTCATTTTCGCCAGATGCCAGATCCCGCTTTTAAACGCCGAGATCTCCTCGCCGTTGCCACGGGTGCCTTCCGGGAAAATAATCAGCGACTGGCCTTTTCTCAGCGGGTCGTTCATCAGTTCCAGCGCATTGTTCGGCTGTTCCGACTGTTTTTCAGCAGGACGCCGTTTAATCAGCACCGCATTAAACACACGACGCGCAATGTAACGGCGCAATTTCGAGGAGAGCCAGTAATCTGCCGCCGCTACCGGACGAACCTGCGGACGCAGATGACCGGGCAGGCTGGCCCAAATCACCATACCGTCGAGATGGCTGGAGTGATTGGCGTAGTAAATGCGGGCCTGTTTATCCGGCAAAGGTGCCAGCCAGCGGGCGCGGACGCCGGTCAGCAGGCGGCAAAGCCGCACCAGAAAACCGGCCACCAGCCGGCCATCCAGCGGTAATTTAGTGCGAGGTTCCATCGTTATCTCCCTCAGTTCCGGCCTTTTCATGCAGTTCACGCAAAATACGCGAACCACGACGCCAGCAGGTCACCAGTGCGCCGAGCGTAATGACCACCAGACAAATCAGCAGCAGAAGTTGCCCCCACTGCGACGGCAGGAAAATCGCAATCACCGCGCCCGCACACAGAATCGCCATGCGATGCTGTTTTGCCATCGGCCCGAGAAATTGCTGTTTCAGCCCGCACGTTCCGCCCAGCAGACGCAAATACGCCGTCATCAGCGCCAGCAGCGCCGCAATCCAGCCCAGCGTGACCGCCTCCGGCATCGCCACCAGACCATAACCGACGCCCGCCAGAATCAGCGTATCGGAAACGCGATCCGGTAATTCGTTGTAAACCGGCCCTGCCGGGCTGGCCATGCCGCCTTCCACCGCCACCATGCCATCGAGCAGGTTGCAGATGAGCCGCCCCTGAATCATCAGCGCCGCCAGCAGGAGAAGAAATCCGCGCCCGAAAGCCGTTTCACAATAAAATGCCAGCAGAAAACACAGCCCGGACACCAGCGCAAAACCCATGCTGGCCACGGAAATCTGATTCGGCGTAATGCCTTTATTCTTTAACCAGACCGCACTGTTTTTGGCCCAACGTTTGTCCCGGGTGGCGATCGGCCGCCGATCCTTGAGATTTAAGTCCATAAATAATATCCCTTTATTACTGAAAACTGATGACCCTGATTTTTATAAGCCTTTGTATGGCATCCAGATAATAGTGAAGTTGCCTGCGCGGTGAAATGTTTTTGTTCAGCCCTCACCCTGAAACATTCCCGGCGGCTTATGCCGGTTTGAGCATTCCTTAGATCTTTTAATTGGTTGATTAAATCACACAATATGTTAAAACTCTGCTACACCGCATTTTAGACGGCTAAACGTCTGAAGCTCCACATCCCCCGTTTAGAAGGCCAACGTCCAGTGACCGCTTCCCGTCTTGAGATGCGCAACATCTCGATTTCATTTGCCGGTTTTCCCGCGCTTCGCCAGGTTGATTTTACGCTGGAAGGCGGATCCGTCCACGCGCTGGTCGGTGCGAACGGCGCCGGAAAATCGACGCTGATGGCTGTGCTTTCCGGCACGCACGATCATTACACCGGGCAGATCATCATCGACGGCGAGCCGGTGAACATTAAACTCCCGCACCACGCGCGCGCTCACGGCATTCATCTGGTTCAGCAGGAGGTGGATGTCGCGCTGGTGCCGACGCTGAATGTCGCCGAAAACATCATGCTGGACCGGCTTTCCGAGCCCGGCCATCTGCATAACTGGCCGCGTTTATACCGTCAGGCGCAGTTGCTGATCGAACAGCTTGGCCTGAACATCAGCCTGAAAGCCCGTATCGAAAACTGCACGCTGGCCGAGAAACAGCTGATATTGCTGGCGCGCGCGTTATCGCATAAATGCCGTTTCCTGATCCTCGATGAACCAACCGCCCCGCTCGATCAGGCGGAAAGCGCCCGTCTGTTTGCGCTGGTGCGCAAGCTGAAAGACGCGGGTATGGCGGTGGTCTTTATCTCCCACCGCATTCATGAACTGCGCGAAATCTGCGACCGCATGACGGTGCTGCGCGACGGCCGTCTGGTCAGCGATGACAGCATGGACGGCCTGAGCAACGAGCAGATTATCGAGAAAATGATCGGCCATCAGCTCGATGATATTTATCCGCCACGCCGTCCGCCGCACAGTGGCGAAACGCTGCTGCACATTCACGGCATGCACGACAAAGACAAACTGCGCGATATCTCGCTGCGCCTGCACCGGGGTGAAATCCTCGGGATTGCCGGGCTGGCGGGTGCCGGGAAAACCGAGCTGTGCAAAGCGTTGTTTGGCGCGACGCCCAGCCAGGTCGAAAGCGGTGAGCTGAACGGCAAACCGTGGAAGCCGAAAGAACCGCATCTTTCCGTCGAACAGGGTCTGGCGTTAGTGCCGGAAGAACGGCGCAAGGAAGGGATTTTCATTGATGAAAATATCCCGATGAACCTCAGCGTCACCGCTGATGATTCGTTTTCGCGCTGGAGTATTTTCAGTAAACGTCAGTCGCTGTCGTGGGCGAAAGACATTATCAGCCGCTTAGGCATTCGCGCTTCCGGGCCGATGCAGAAGCTGGCGAGGCTCTCCGGTGGTAACCAGCAAAAAGTGGCTATCGGAAAATGGCTGCGCAGTGAGAGTCAGGTGTTGATTTTTGACGAACCGACCAAAGGCGTAGACATCAAGGCCAAAACGGACGTGTTCAGGCTGATTGACGGCCTGGCGCAACAGGGAAAAGGCATTATTTATGCTTCCGGTGAGTTCGCCGAACTGGTCGGTTTATGCGACCGCATTCTGGTGTTATGGGATGGCCGCATCGTGGCCGAACTGGACGCCGCAGACGTCGACGAAGAAACCTTATTAGTCTATTCAACCGGAGGAACACCCGCGTGAGCAAAGCCGTGGTGAGTAAAGAAAGTACATTGGCAGCGGGTCAGCCCTGGCGTCATCAGCTGTTCGAATTTTTGTATAAATGGGGCATGTTGCTGACCGTTGTGCTGCTGATCGCCGGTTTTGGTGTGGCCTCGGACAACTTCCTCGAACCATCGAACATCATCAATATTCTGCGTTCCATCGCCATCGTGACGGTGATTGCCATCGGCGTATCGATTTCACTTTCGGTCGGTGGCTTTGATTTGTCGGTCGGTTCAACGGCGTCGCTCGCCAATGCGCTGGTGATTTCGATGTTCGTCTGGCACGGATTTGGCACAACAGAAGCGATTCTGATCACGCTCGCACTGTGTACGCTGGTCGGTCTGTTTAACGCCTTCCTGATTGTTATCCTGAAAATCCCTGACATGCTCGCCACCCTCGCCAGCCTGTTCGTCATTCAGGGCGCGGCGATGACCTACAGCTACGGCGGGTCGATCACCGAAAACATGTTGCTGCCGAGCGGTGACATGGCCGAAGGCACCGTTCCTGCGGTGTTCAGCCTGCTGGGTCAGGTACCGGTGATTGTGATCGTGATGGCGGTGGTGACCGTCGCGGTACAACTGTTTATGTCCCTGACCAAGCATGGACGCCGCATGTACGCCATCGGCGGCAACCCGCTGGCCGCGCGCCTTGCGGGGATCCGCACCGCGCGTTACCGCGTGATTGCTTACGTGATTTCATCAGTTCTGGCAGGCGCAGGCGGTATTTTGCTGGCGTCGCGTATCGGTTCTTCGCAGGTGAACGCCGGTGGCGGTTATCTGATGGACGCCGTCGCCGCCGCGTATATCGGTTTTTCCCTTGCCGGTTCCGGCAAACCCAATGCATTAGGGACGCTGCTCGGCGCCGTCATCCTGGGCGTTTTGTCGAACGGGCTGGTGATGTTGTCGGTGCCGTATTATGCGATGGATATTATTAAAGGGCTGGTGTTGGCGGTGGCGCTTGCGTTGACGTATATACAGAAGCGGTAGCTTTTAAACTCCCTCCCCTGCGAAGGGGAGGGTTGGGGTGGGGTATTAATGGCGAATTCGTGAGCTGAAGTTTACGCGGGCAGTATTTTCATCTGCTAAACCCCCTCCCAACCTCCCCCTTCGCAGGGGGAGGAGCAAATAAATCTTTTAGTCCAGCACCTTAAACATCACACTCGTCGACTCCAGCACGCCTCCCGTCGACATCGCGTATTGCGGGATCACGCCGCTCAGCGTAAACCCCTGATTCTCATATAACGTCTGCGCCGGGCTGCCGGTCACGGTATCGAGCACCAGCAGCGTTTTGCCTTCCCGGTGCGCCAGCGCTTCCACTGCGTCCATCAGCTTTTTCGCCACACCTTTACGGCGTCCTTGCGGATGCACCATCAGTTTCACCACGTCGCCGCGATGCGCGCCGTTGGCGGGCTGATCGACCACCAGCTGGACAGTACCGATGATTTTTCCGGCTTCGCGGGCGACCAGAAGGCGCTTTTCGCCACGCTCAAAAGCAGGCAATAATTTTTGCCAGAACGCCTGCGCCTGCACAAACCCGAACGGCAGAATGAACCCGATGCTTGCGCCGAGCGCCACCGACTGCATCAGGGTTTCTGCCAGTGCGTCCAGATCCGCCTCCGGCAATATGCCGCCCTGCACTTCGCTTATCGCTATATCGTTTATCGCTGCTGCCCTGCCGTTTTGCATAATGATGAACCTTACTTTGTCAGATTTAAGGACGTGAAATCACAATGGCGTAGCGGGCATCCGCCGGGCCGGGAACGTGGAATGACGAGGTGCCGTGAAGATGGAAACGCAGGCAATCTCCGGCCTCAAGCCGGTAAGTGCGTGAATCGAGCGTGAACTCCAGAATGCCTTCGAGCATCCAGATATGCTGCTCGAGGCCGTCCACCGGCGGGGAATCATACGAAATCGTGGCACCCGCTTTTAACGTGCCGGAGATCAGTTCGGCGCGAAAACCCGGTGCGGGCGGGGAAACCGAACGGCGCTCAAAACCGGTTTCGCGGTCATGCCACACCGGCTGCTGCGCGGCACGGATAAGCTCCGGCGGGTTATCTTCCAGAGCCATCAGCAGGCGCGAGGTGGTCAGCCCGTACGCCGCGCTCAGTTTGCCCAGCAGCGACGCGGTCGGGCTGGTTTCTGCACGCTCCACACGGGAAAGCGTTGCCCGGCTGATGCCCGTGCGCTGCGCCAGTTGTTCCAGCGACCAGCCCTGGCTGACGCGTAATTCCGCCAGCCGTTCGGCCAGACGCAGATCGTGACTGTCCTGCCCTTCTTCCATTTTGTTCCCCTTGAAAAATCTCAATACAGGGAAAATATCTCTCATTTGAGAAAATCGCAAGTTAAAATAATGTAAGCGGAAAGTATTAGCCAAGTTGTACAAAAATAATAAAGTTGTACAGCTTTCAGTTCAGGCGCTAGAGTTACGATAAGTTGGATGAATATTTTTGGATTTAACTATGTCTCTTTACAGCATCGGCGAAGTCGCCCGAATTTGTGGTATCAACCCGGTCACGCTTCGCGCATGGCAACGCCGCTATGGCTTGCTTAAACCGCAGCGCACCGAAGGCGGCCACCGCCTCTTTAACGATGATGATCTCGACACCATCCGCACCATTCTGGGCTGGATCAATCGCGGCATTCCCGTCGGCCAGGTGAAATCCCTGCTGGAAGGCAAAGTCGAGGCATTACCCGGCGGCTGGTCGCAGGGGGAACACCGTCTTCTGACCGCACTTCAGGACGGACGCAGCAACAAAGTGCGTCAGCTGATTATCGAACTGGGCCGGGAATATCCGGCGGCCTCGTTTGTGAATAATATTTTGCGCCCGTTGCGTAAGCGTCTGAGTTCCGGCGATTCACGGCTGCTGATGATGCGCAGCCAGCTCGACGGGCTGATCATCGAGCACGCGGTCATGTGCATGAATGCCGCGCGTAAACGGCCGGGAACCCCGGCAACGCTGACCGGCTGGGGGCACACCGACAGTACCGAGCTGTGGCTCGAAGCCATTGTGCGTTGCGAAGAAGGTATGCAGGTTGAAATCCTGCCGGTTCCGCTGGATGAGCCGCATCTGGAAAACCTCAGCGGCTCGCAAATATTGTTGTGGTCGGAAGGCAAGCTCACGCAGATCCAGCGCCAGCGGCTTCTGAACTGGGTGGAACAAGGGCTTTCGATCATTCTTCTGGGCAGCTCGGCGGTTATTCTCAGCGCCGGAGAAGATGAATCTCACGAAGACCCTGAGCCGGCGCTTTTACCGCATGACGAAAGTCACACCATTCTTCAGATGGTGCCTGTGCGCAAAGAAGGAAAAAAATAATGATTAAACATTTTCCTGAGCCCGCCATTGCTCCCGACGTTTTGTCGCGACTTTGCGAATTTTATCATCAGCTCGAGATGAGCCAGCTGCCGCAGCTTTCACGCATCTATCACCCGCATGTGGTGTTTATCGATCCGGTTTCGCATTACGACGGCGTGGACGCGCTCGAGCGCTATTTCTCGCAGTTGCTCAGGAAAGTGAATTATTGCCGCTTTGAAATTCAGCCCCCGCTGTTGCAGGGCGACGAAGCGTCCCTGTTCTGGCAGATGGAGTTTTCCCATCCTGCACTAAAAAAAGGCCAGCCGATGTTTCTGCACGGCGCAAGCCATATCCGCCTGAGCGATAACCGCGTGATTTATCAGCGCGATTATTACGACCTCGGCGCGATGTTGTATGAGCATCTGCCGGTGCTCGGCGGCGCCGTCCGCGTCGTCAAAGCCAGGTTGAAATAATGCGCCGCGTTCTGATTACCGGTGCCAGTTCAGGTATCGGAAAACAGCTGGCACAGGATTATGCCGCCGAAGGCTGGGAAGTGACGGCGTGCGGGCGCAGCCTGGAAAAAATCCTCAGCACGGCAGCCGCCAGTCCGCTGATTATTCCGCTGTGTTTTGATATCACCGATTTGACCGCCACGCGTCAGGCGTTACACGACGTACAGGCCGATTTAGTGATTCTGTGCGCCGGAACCTGTGAATACCTGGATAACGGCGTAGTGGAGGCCGAAAAAGTTGCCCGCGTGATGAACGCCAATTTTATCGGCCCGGTCAATTGCCTGGACGCCCTGCTGCCGGGTTTAGCAGCCGGAAGTCGCGTGGCGATCGTCGGTTCCACCGCCTGGCTTTTACCCTTTTCGCGCAGTGAAGCGTATGGCGCATCGAAAGCCGCACTGGCCTTTTTCGCACGTTCACTGAGCGTCGATCTGGCTCCGCGCCAGATTCACATTTCGCTGATCCAGCCGGGATTTGTGGAAACACCGCTGACGGCACGGAACAATTTTCCGATGCCGATGATGGTGACCGTCACGCAGGCTTCTCAGCACATTCGAAAAAAACTGGCGCGCGGTGCCAGTGAAATTGCATTCCCGCCGCTTTTTGCCGGTTTCCTCAGGGTGGCGTCTTTGCTGCCGGTGAGCCTGCAAAAATGGTTATGTCGGAAAATGGTGAAATGAAATGACAATAAAAGTGGCGATCGTGGGAAGCGGCATTTCTGGCCTGAGCTGTGCGTGGATGCTGGCGAAAAGCCAGCCCGGCTGCGAGATCACGGTTTTCGAATCGTCGGCAACGTTAGGCGGGCATACTGCCACGCAGGACGTGACTTCAGACGGCAAAGCCTACGCCATCGACACCGGTTTTATTGTCTACAACTCGCGGACGTATCCGCATTTCATCGCCCTGTTGCGCGAGCTGGGCATTGAAGGCCAGCCGACGGAAATGAGTTTTTCCGTGCGCAATCCGGCCAGCAAGCTTGAATATAACGGGCATTCGCTCAACAGCCTGTTTGCCCAGCGCCGCAATCTTTTCAGGCCTCAGTTCTGGCGCTTTATTTTCGAGATCCTGCGCTTTAATAAACTCTGCAAAGCGCGCCTGCTGAACCCGCACAATGACGAAGATACGCTGGCCGATTTGCTCGATCAAAATGGCTTTTCGCCGTTTTTCGCACTGCATTATGTGTTGCCGATGGGTGCCGCGATCTGGTCGTCCTCGCTGGGCGATATGGCGAATTTTCCGCTGTCGATGTTCCTGAGATTCTTTGATAACCACGGGCTGCTTGATGTGACAAACCGTCCGCAATGGATGGTGGTGCCGGGCGGTTCGCGGGAATATATCCGCCGCTTGCAGGCGCGGTTACCGGCCAGCGTGAAACTGCTGACGGGTGCGCCGGTGACTCAGGTCATCCGTTCGTCCTGCGGTGTGGTCGTGCATTCCGCGCAGGGTGAGGCACATTTCGACCAGGTCATTTTCGCCTGCCATTCTGATGAAGCACTGGCGATTTTGGGCGAACAGGCGACGGCTGACGAACGAGACATTCTCGGTGAGCTGCCTTATCAGGCTAACGACGTGATTCTGCATACCGATACCCGCCTGCTGCCGCGTGAAAAACGTGCCTGGGCGAGCTGGAATTATCAGTTGCCGAATACAATCGGCGACGCCCTGCGCGGCGACATGCGCGATGGCAATCCGTCAAACACGCGCCGCGCCAGCGTGACGTACAACATGAACATCTTGCAGGGGCTGGACGCACCGAAAACCTTCTGCGTTTCGCTCAATCCGCTCACGCCGGTTGACGGCAGCAAAGTCCTGTTCCGCGCGACCTATATGCATCCGGTGCTGAACGTCGCCAGCCATCACGCGCAGCAGCAGCGTTACCGCATCAACGGCGTCAACCGCACCTGGTTCTGCGGCGCTTACTGGTACAACGGTTTCCATGAAGACGGCGTCAACAGCGCCCGCGACGTGGCCGAACAGCTGGCCTTGCAACTTGAACGCGAAGACACCGCCGGACAGGCCGAACGGGAGGCGTCATGAACAGCACGTTGTACGTCGGCACCGTGCGCCACCGGCGGTTTACGCCGGTCGAGCACCGTTTCGATTACGACATTTTCATGCCGCTGATTGATCTCGATGAGCTGGAACAACTGCCTGCACTCGGCGTAAAGCTGGAACGTTTTTCGCCGGCCAGCTTTCGCCGAAAAGACTATCTGGGCGGCGGCGACATCAAAACCAAAGCGCAGGACAGAATTGCCGAACTGACCGGCGATCGCCCCGACGGACGGGTAATGTTGCTTTGTCAACTGTGTTATTTCGGCTGCTATTTCAATCCGGTCAATTTCTACTACCTTTATGATAAGACCGGAATTTTGCGCTGGATGCTGGCCGAGGTGCGCAACACGCCCTGGAATGAACGCCACACCTACGCCGTGCTGCCCGACGGTTCGCAACCGGTCCCGAAAGCCTTCCATGTGTCGCCCTTTAATCCGATGGACATGGTCTATCACTGGCGTCTGACACCCCCGGGAAAAGAATTACACATCACTATCGAAAATCACCGTAAAGAACGTGAATTCGATGCTGCCCTGTCGCTGACCGCCCGCCCGCTCACCCGCGACGCGTTGCGCCAGCAATTGTGGCGGCTGCCTGTCATGACCGCAAAAACCGCCCTGACCATTTACTGGCAGGCGGTAAAACTGTGGCTCAAACGGGCACCCATTTATTCTCATCCTCCTGTTGATAAGGACTGATCATGAGCCAACCCGAAGTGCAACTCGCCCGCGAAGGGGCGATGAACCGGCGCAGCAAGGCTGCACGCGCACTGATTCTCGGCGTATTAAAAAATCTGAATGGCGCAGGGTTAACGCTGCGTGAACCGGGTGAAGAGGCGGTCTTTTTTGGCGACGCGGCGGCCCCTTTGCAGGGCGAAATCGAAGTCCACAATCTGCGGGCTTACCGGCGGGTTTTGCTCGGCGGAAGTATCGCGGCAGGCGAAAGTTTTATTGATGGCGACTGGACGACGCCCAATCTGACGGCGGTTCTGCAACTGCTGGCTGAAAACATGAAGCTGGTGGATAAAATCGAAGCGCGGCTGAGCTGGCTGAGTACGCCGCTGAACAAGCTGATTCACTTATTCCGCCGCAACAGCCCGACGCAGGCACGCAAAAATATCTCCGCGCATTACGATCTCGGCAACGATTTTTATCAGGGTTTTCTGGATGAGCAAATGCTCTATTCATCCGCCTGGTATCAGACCCCGCAGATGTCGCTCGAACAGGCGCAGGAAGCCAAAATGCGCCGTTTGTGCGAGCAACTGCAACTGCATGCGGGCGACCATCTGCTGGAAATCGGCACCGGCTGGGGCGCGATGGCAGAGTTTGCCGCGCGGGAGTACGGCTGCAAAGTCACCACAACCACCATTTCCCGCGAGCAGTTTCAGTACGCCCGCGATCGTATTGAGAAAGCCGGACTGAGCGACCGCGTCACCGTCCTGTTTGAAGATTACCGTTCCCTGCGCGGCCAGTTTGACAAACTGGTTTCCATCGAAATGATCGAAGCCGTCGGGAAACGCTATCTTTCCACTTTCTTCAAACGCTGTAACGCCCTGTTAAAACCGCAGGGACGGCTGGCGATCCAGGCGATCACCATTGCCGATCAACGTTATGCCAGCTACAGCCGCAAGGTCGATTTTATCCAGCGCTACGTTTTCCCCGGTGGCTTTCTGCCGTCCGTCACCGCCATGAATGAAACCATGACCCGGTATACCGGGCTGGTGGTACGTGACCTGTTCGACATCGGTTTTGATTACGCCCGCACGCTGCACGAATGGCGCGAACGGGTACAGCGTTACTGGAATGCCCAACCGGACGGCGTTCAGGACGAACATTTCCGCCGCCTGTGGCTGTTTTATCTGTGCTACTGCGAGGCCGGATTCCGCGCCCGCACCATCAGCACCGTGCAGCTTATCGCCGAGCGACGCGGATGAAATCGTGGCGCTTCTGGCTGCTGACGCTGGGCTTTGATGCCTGGTGGACGCTGGCCGTCTGGGGGCGCGACCGGTTTATTGTTTTTCTGCTGATCAGCAGTTTTCTGATGCTGGCGTTCACGCCTTCGCCCCGCCGCTTATGGGTGGCGGTCGCCTGCACGCTGGGCATCATGCTTGATTCGCTGTGGTGCATTTTCGGCCTGTTTGAATTTACGGATTCGCAGGCCGTTCCGCCGTGGATGATGGCGCTCTGGCTGGGGTTCAGCGCGTGGTGGCTGTGGCTGCTTGGCGTAATACGTCTCGCGTGGCACTGGCTGATCCCGCTTGGCGCGGTCAGCGGGCCGCTGGCGTATTTCCTCGGTATGCAGCTTGGCGCAATGCAGCTCATCGCCGCACCGGTTTACGTCTGGCTGGCACTCGCCGCCGGATGGGCCGTCTTCCTGCCACTGGTAAGCCTGCCGGTATTGTTGCGTAACGTGCGGAGAACCTGATGAAACGTTTTTTACTGCTGGCAATCCCGCTGCTGCTTTCATTCTCCACCCTCGCCGCCACACCCTGGGATCACTGGCGGCAGGTCGGGCGCGCCACGCTGAGCTGGGGGCCGTTTGAGGTTTACAACTCAAAGCTGCTGACGCCGGAAGGCCATTATCAGGCGCAAAAATGGCCGCAGGCGTTAGTGATCGACTACCTGCGCAGCATTGATCGCGAGGAGCTGACCAAAGCCACGGAAGAGCAATGGCAGGCACTCGGACTGCTGGAACAGGCACGGAAAAATGACTGGCTGAACCGCGTTGAAAAAATCTGGCCGGACGTCAGTAACGGCAGCGAAATCGTTTTTCTGGCTGATAAGAACGGCGGCCAATTTTACAGCCGGGCGCCAAACAGTGTGCTGATTCAACCCATCGGCGAACCGTTCAACCCGGCGTTTCGCGACGCATTCCTGGCCATCTGGCTTTCACCGGCCACGCAATATCCTGATTTACGCAGCAAGCTTATCGGCGCGACGGCGTCCGATTAATGTTCACCGACCGGAGGTTTTATGACTGCCCTGCGCAAAATGCTTCTTCCCTTTCTGGCGGCCTGCGCGCTGCTGCTGACCAGTTGCAGTGCCAGCATCAAAGATTATGCGCAAACGCAGCCATCGCTGGATATCTTCACCTATTTTGCCGGTGATACCGTGGCATACGGCATGGTGCAGGATTACAGCCATAAACAGACCCGGCGTTTTACCGCCAAAATTCATGGTGACGTGGTGGCGGATACGCTGACGCTGCACGAGGATTTTGTGTATGACGACGGCGAGAAACAGACCCGCGTCTGGCGCATCCGCAAACTCGCGGACGGCCGTTATACCGGTACGGCGGGTGACATTATCGGCACCGCGACCGGGCAATCGGCGGGGAATGCGTTCAACTGGAAATATGTAATGGACGTAAAATCAGGCGGCAGCACGTACCGCCTGACCTTCGACGACTGGATTTACCAGCAGGACGAACAGCATCTGTTTAACGTCACGTCGCTGAGAAAATTCGGCGTCGAAGTGGCGCGGGTGACGCTGTTCTTTGAGAAGAAGTGAGGGTGTTAAATCTTCACCTCTTTAATCACCGTTTTGCGGCGGCCGAAGACGAATTTACCCAGCGTCACCAGCAGAACGGCGCAAAGAATGACGCCTAACGCGACCCATTCGACCGGCGAAAGGGATTCACCGGCGAAGCCGATACCCAGCAAAACGGCGACTATCGGGTTCACATAGGCATAGCTGGTGGCGACGGCCGGACGCACGGTTTTCAGCAGGAACATGTACGCGCTGATGGCAATCATCGAGCCGAAAACCACCAGATAACCCAGCGCCAGAAAACCGCTCAGTTTTGGCGCGGCAGCAAGATGTTCACCGCTGATACGGCTGGCAACCAGCAAGACCACGCCCGCAATAATCATTTCCGCCGCACCGGCCATCAGGCCAACCGGAAGCGTCAGCCGCGAACTCCACACCGAACCAAACGCCCAGCTCAGCGAGGCCAGCAAAATCAGCGCCGCGCCCCACGGGTTTCCTTCCAGATTGCTGCCGGTATTGAGCAGCACAATCCCGAACAGGCCGATAGCCACGCCGGTCCATTCCAGACGGCTGTTGGGCATTCCCCACAGACGGCTGAAACACAGCGTAAACAGCGGAACGGTGGCGACCATCACTGCGGCAATGCCCGACGGCACCTGCATATGTTCGGCGACTGTCACCAGACCGTTACCGACAGAGAGCAGCAAAATGCCCACCGCACCGGCGGCCATCCACTGTTTCAGCGTCGGCACTTTATGCCCGCGCAGCAGCAAAAACGTGAACATAATGCATCCGGCAACAAAGAAACGCAGCCCGGCCATCATCAGCGGCGGCCAGCTTTCCACGCCCACGCGGATCACGAAATAGGTAGAACCCCAGATAAAATACAGCGCAAACAGTGCTGCGATTAACGGCAGCAGGGAACGGGTCACAGAGGCAGTCATAGGAATAACTTATTAGCGTGATAATAAAGGCAAACAGTTAACGCTATTGGCGCGATTACCGGCAAGGGAATCTGTGCGATCGCGTCAAAATGTTGCTAAAAAGTTTCTGCATATGACAAAAAATGAGAGGCATTGGCGGTTAACGTAATTAGCGCATGAATAGTGTGTTGCCGGAGGAGGTAAACAATTTATAATTCGTCGTTCAAATTTCCGAGGTACTGCACATGAATTCGCTTGGCAAAAAATTATTTATCGCACTGTTCGGCCTGATGGCGATTGGCGCAATTGGTGGCGTGATGGTCGCAGGTTATGCGGTGGTGATTCAGGACGACGCTAAACCGGTCAGCGATAACGACGCCCCTTCCGTGATTCCGGCGCCGTCTTCGACGTCAGCGCACTGATTCACCGCCAGACCGCTGCTGCCACCGTTGCAGCCAGCGGCTCCAGCGTTCAAACAGCATATCCACGCAAATCGCCAGCAGCGCGACAATCACCGCGCCCTGCAAAACATACGCCGTATTAAAACCGCTCAGACCGATAATAATCGGCGACCCCAGGCTTGATGTCCCGACCGTTGACGCAATCGCCGCCGTCCCGATATTGATGATCACCGACGTACGGATACCGGCAATGATCACCGGCGCAGCCAGCGGGATTTCGACTTTTCTCAGCATCTGCCAGCGGCTCATCCCGACGCCCTGCGCAATTTCGCGTGCAGACGCTGGCACCGATTCAATCCCGGCAATCGTTCCCTGCAAAATGGGCAGAAGGCCGTAAAGCACCAGCGCAATAATCGCCGGTTTTTCACTGAATCCCATCACCGGCACCGCGACTGCCAGCACGGCGACCGGCGGAAACGTCTGCCCCATCGCCACCAGCGTTTCGACCAGCGAGCGGAATTCCTTCCCCGCCGGGCGCGTCACCCCCACGCCCGCCGCTACACCAATCATCACCGCAATCAGGCTGGAAACACCGACCAGCAAGAGGTGCGCTTCCACCAGCGAGGCGAAACTTTCCTGCTGATATACCGGTCTGCTGAGCGCGGGAAACATCCAGTGGAACAGCCCGCCGAGTGACGTCATCCCGAAAATCAGCGCCAGCAAAAGCGCCAGTACCCAGATGAAAGGATCCGTGATAATTCGCCGTAAGACGCGCTTCATACACCGTTCCCTGTCGTCGTCAGATCCGCAAAATGCAGCACACCGACCGGCTGCCCGTGCTCATCCACCACCGGCAGTTGCTGAACCTGTTGCGCGACAAACTTTGACAGCGCCTGGCTCAGGCTCATCGACGCCACCAGAGGTTTTTCGTTACCGGCGTAATATTCGCCCTGCCGCGTGCGCGAACCGACTTCCTGCAAGGACAGCAAACGGATGCCCATATCGCTGCCGCCAAAGAAATCACGCACGAAAGGCGTCGCCGGTTTGGTCAGTAATTCCAGCGGCGTGCCTTGCTGTACCACCTGCCCGTCGTTGAGCAGCACGATGCGGTCGGCCAGCGCCAGCGCTTCGTCGATGTCGTGCGTCACCAGCACAATGGTGCGGTGCGAAAGTTTATGAATACGCGCCACTTCTTCCTGCAACGTCGCGCGCGTCACCGGATCGAGCGCGCCAAACGGTTCGTCCATCAGCAACACTTCCGGGTCTGATGCCAGCGCACGCGCCACGCCGACACGCTGCTGCTGCCCGCCGGAAAGCTGGTGCGGATAACGCGTGCGGAACTGTTTCGGATCCAGGCTCAGCAGCTCGAGCAATTCGGTCACGCGGTCGCGGATTTTGGCCTTCGGCCATTTCAGCAGCTGCGGCACGGTGGCGATGTTCTCCTCCACCGTCCAGTGCGGAAACAGACCAATCGACTGAATGGCGTACCCCATCCGGCGGCGTAAATCCTGCGCGCGAAATTTTTCAATCGGTTCACCGGCAAAGAGAATTTCGCCGCGATCGTGCTCTTCCAGCCGGTTGATCATCTTCAGCGTGGTGGATTTCCCCGAACCGGACGTGCCGATCAGCACGGTGAACTCGCCTTTGGCCATTTCCAGCGTCAGGTCACGCACGACCGCCTTGCCAGCGAAGTGTTTACTTACCTGCTTGAAATGAATCATCTGCGTGAAGTTTCCAAAATTGAGACTGCGAATTTAAAGAGGCTGTCGACCACTACGGCCATCAGAACCGCCGGGATCACCCCGAGCAGCACCAGATCCAGCGCGCTGCTTAACAGACCCTGGAACATAATCGCCCCCAGCCCGCCCGCGCCGATCAGCGCCGCCACCATCGCCATTCCGACCGTTTGCACCGCCACAATACGGATGCCGGTGAGGATGACCGGCAGCGCGATCGGCATCTGGACGCGGAAAAAGACCTGCCCGCGGTTCATGCCCATGCCGCGCGCGGATTCCGTCACCGCCTCCGGCACGGAATCGAGCCCGGCAATTACGCCGCGCACCAGCGGCAACAGGGAATAAAGCACCAGCGCGATAATCGCCGGGGCCAGCCCGATACCGCTGATCCCATGTTCGGCCAGCCACGGCAGCGCTTTTGCCAGCCCGGCCAGCGGCGCAAGCAGCAGGCCAAACAGCGCAATCGACGGCACGGTCTGAATAATATTGAGCACCGACAGCACCGGCCCGCGCCAGCGCGCATTGCGATGACAGAGCAAACCGACCGGCAGGCCGATCAGCACCGCAGGCACCAGCGTGCCCAACAAAATTCCCAGATGCTGCCAGAGTGCGTCGTTAAACACGTCCGAACGGTTGTCATACTCTTTCAGCAGCGACAGCTCCGAAAGCTGGCCGTAAAACAGCAGCAAAATCACCGGGATCAGCATCTGGATATTGAGCAAAATGCGCAGGGTGTGATTGCGGGTAAAACGGGAAATAGCGTCGGAGGCAATCAGCAGACACAGCGCCGCTGCCGCCCAGAAACCGCCGCCGAGCGAGGTGCGCGCAATGCTGTCTTCGTTGCCACCGGTCAGTTGCACAGCGGTGTGTCCGGCCAGCCAGACCAGCGCCGCCAGCAGAATCTCAGCCAGCAACATCACCAGTAAATGGCTGCGGCCAAATAACGTAAGAAAAGCACTCACCACCAGCAATATCACCGGCAGAAGCACGAAAAAGGTGTAACCGTGGAGCAGCGAGGCCAGTGAAATGCCCTGTCCCGACACCAGCCGGTTAGGGGCATGACTAAGAAAGGCCAGTCCGGAACCGGCCAGCAATAACAGGAAAACCAGCGTCAGCAATACGCGGTTTTTAACGGGTGAATGATGAGCCAAAACGTTACCTGATTTCAGTGAACACGGCCCGAAGGCCGCGTTCAGGGCGTCACTGCCCGATTATTTTTTAACGAAACCTTTGTCCTGCAAATACTTCGCCGCGACCTTCTTCGCATCCTGACCATCAACCGCAATTTTCGCATTCAGCGTTTGCAGCGTTTTGGTATCGAGAGAAGCAAAGACCGGTTTCAGCAGATCAGGAATGTTCGGATGCGCTTTCAGCGCGGCTTCGCGGATGATCGGCGCTGGCGCATAAATGGGCTGCACGCCTTTCGGATCTTCCAGCGTTTGCAGGCCGAGCGCGGCCACCGGGCCGTCGGTGCCATACGCCATCGCGGCGTTCACACCGGACGTTTTTTCCGCCGCTGCTTTTATTGTCACCGCCGTATCACCGCCCGCCAGCGACAACAGTTGTTGCTGATTCAGCTTGAAGCCGTAGGCATTTTCAAACGCCGGTAACGCATCCGGACGCTCGATAAATTCTGCCGACGCCGCCAGTTTGAAATCCCCGCCGCTGCTGATGAATTTGCCCAAATCGGCCAGCGATTTCAGATCATGCGCACTCGCCACATCCTGACGCACCGCGATTGTCCAGGTGTTATTCGCCGGAGACGGATCAAGCCAGACAATCTTGTTCTGGTCGTAATCGAGTTTTTTCACTTTATCGAAACCGGCCTGCGCATTTTTCCACGCCGGATCTTTTTCATTAGAGAAGAAGAACGCACCGTTACCGGTGTATTCCGGGTAAATATCGATTTCCCCGGCGGTGATCGCGCCGCGCACCACTTTGGTCGTACCCAGCTGCAATTTATTGGTGGTGTGAATGCCGTTGGCTTCCAGCACCTGAATAATGATGTTACCCAGCAAAGACCCTTCGGTATCGATTTTCGAGCCAACACGCACTGTATCGTCTGCCGCGTGCGCGGTGAAACTCATGGCCGACAGCGCCAGCATTGCTGCGGTCAGTCCCCGCACCCGCCCTTTTATTGCAGTCATGGTATGTCCTCTTATTGATTTTTTTTAGATTGTGTCGCCGGGCGACAGACTTTCAAATTGGCTTTCATCAGTGAAAACAGCGTGCTAACAAGGATAGTCCAATTTTGCGCAGGCTGAAGAAGGGTAATCCAAAAACCCGGATTGACGTATTGCCAAAAACTGCAAAGTATTTTCAATAAATTAGCATTGAATCAAGGCGCTAAACGGGCGCGCCAAAACGCCGGTTTATTGATGAGGAATGGGTCTTAGATCACTTAGCTTTAACTTATAGCCATTTGTTTTTACGTATCGCTGAATCAGGACTTGTGACCGGCATCACCTCGCCTCTATGCTGGTTTTTTTGTCAAAAAGCGTAAACACAACAATGTCTGATTCAATTGCGGCCTCTCCCGCCGCCTCTTCAGGGGATTACAGCGCAGATTCTGCGTCTGACAAGCCGGTGGTGATTCGTTCCGCTGCCGATATTACTCAGTTAGTGAACCGTGGCGCTGCGAAAATCAGCGACGCGCGCATCGTGATTGCTATCGCACTGGGCGGCGTTTTCCTCGACGCTTACGACCTCGGCGCGCTGGCCTTCGGGATGAAAGATATCACCCGCCAGTTCGGCCTGACGCCTTCCGGCGCGGGTTTTGTCGCTTCCGCGATCACCTTCGGGGCGATTGTCGGCGCGCTTTTTGGCGGCTATCTGACCGACAAAATTGGCCGTTACCGTGTCTTTATGGCCGACATGTTCTTCTTCGTGATTGCCGCACTGGCCTGTGCTTTTGCGCCTAACGAATGGGTGCTCGGCGGCTCGCGCTTTGTGATGGGCCTCGGCGTCGGTATCGATTTACCGGTCGCGATGGCGTTTCTGGCGGAGTTCTCAAAGCTTCAGGGGCGCGGCAATAAAGCCTCGCGCGTGGCGATGTGGTGCCCAACGTGGTACGCCGCCATCAGCGTTTCCTATTTGCTGGTTCTGCTGCTTTACGCGGTATTGCCCGCCACGCACACCGACTGGCTGTGGCGTTTAATCCTCGGTTTTGGCGCGGTTCCGGCCATTCTGATTATCGCTATCCGTCACCGTTATATGAATGAATCACCGGTCTGGGCGGCAAATCAGGGCGACCTGCAAAGTGCGGCGGCTATCCTGCGTAAATCTTACAATATCAATGCGGTGGTTGCGGATGACGCAGACAAAACGCCGCAGGTGAAGGTACGTAAAGCCGCCTGGCGCAACTACGGCACGCTGTTACAGGGCGTTTACCTGCGCCGCACCGTGCTGGCTACGGTGACCGCCGTCGCATCGTCATTTGCCTACAACGCCGTGGCGTTCGGTCTGCCGGTGATTCTGTCGAGCTTCCTGCAACAATCGATGATCAGTACTATTTTGTTCTCGCTCGGCCTGAACCTGTGCTTCGCGTTTGTCGGCGGCCTGATTGCCGTGCGCTATGTGTCTAAATTTGGCGCATGGAAAATGACTTATGCCGGTTACGCCTGCCAGCTCGTTGCGATGATCGGCCTCGCGCTGGTTGGCCGTCCGGCAGACGGCGGCGAAGCGGCGATTTCCATCGCGATGCTGGCATTGTTCCTGTTCGGTCAGGGCTTCGGGCCGGGTTCGCACACTATGACATTTGCCTCGCTGAGCTACCCGACGTCGCTGCGCGGCATGGGTGTCGGTTTCAACCAGACGCTGATGCGTTCGAGTTCAACGGTTTCCCTGTTCCTGTTCCCGGTGCTTTCCGCCGCGTTAGGCACAGGCGTGTTTTGGGTGATCGCGTTAGCGCCGCTGGCGGGGCTTATCGTGCTGACGGCGATACGCTGGGAGCCATCGGGGTATGACGTGGATGCAGAGGATTTTGATGTGCCGGTGCCGCGGCACTGACGGCTTAACATCTTTCAGAAAGGTGAAAGTTTCGGTTTTTCATGAGCGGTGCCCACTCAGCGACTGATGCCTAAACCGACGAGAGAGGAAAGTGCTTTTCCTCTCTCGACTCTCCTCGCTTTTTTCCAACACGCGCTACCGCTGGGTCGATGGACATATTCTGTCACTCCGGCGTGTGGCGCGAAATCTTGCCGCTACGCGGTGCCTTCCCTGCGGGCTTCGAGCCTTGCAGTCTCGAACCCTCGGTCAGCAAAATTTCTGAGCGCGCCATCTATCCTTTCTCAAAAAATAACAATGATTTGGTTTGCTCCTCCCCCTGCGAAGGGGGAGGCCGGGAGGGGGTTTAGCAGGCCACTGTGTCGCTAAAACCAACACCCCATCCCGGCCTTCCCCTCGTGAGAGGGGAAGGAGCAAATCAAAACCAGCCAGCATGAATCTTTCGAATTAAATAGCCACTGGCCGCTTTCAAAACGACGTTGAGCGAGCGGTGAGAAACGGCGAGAGTCTTTTTACGAGCAGGTTCGAACCCGAAGCGAAAGTACCGCGCAGCGGCGGCGTTTGCGGCACTAGCCGGAGTTGCTGAAACATAGCCAGCGAGCGGTAGCGCGCAGTGAAAGAACCCGGGGGTCTTGGGGGCGGCGGCGATATGCCGCCCCCAAGTCGGTGTGGGCCGACGCCCACGACCTTGAACTTAATGCCAGTTTGGGCGGCGAGCCCAGGTTTATGACCTAAGCCCAGGCGGCAAACTAAAAACCACCCCGAAGCCTGGTCTGGCTTCAGATCACCGCGCTTCTCGGCGCAAACACAAACCCGATTCCATTCTCGATCATCGCCCCGACCAGTTCAAATCCGCCATTCGGTTTCCCTTTTGCGTATTCCAGTTCACTGGTAAATATCGGGCTGACCCAGAACTGATTCACCGGATCGCCATAAATCTCTGGCAGGTCCATTTTATCGGCCGGGCCGCACAGGGCGGAGGAAATGACGTGGCCTTCGAAGCCCAACGGTGCCATCGGGGACATCAGCGTGTGGCCTTCGCCGAGCCAGCTGAGCGTGGTCCACGGGATTTGCGCATAACCGGACAGCGCGCTCGCCATCTGCACGGCGTTTTCTTCAGTGACGTATTCTTTCCCGACGGAAAATGCCAGTTCAATGCGACGGTGCTTTTCGGCTTCATCGTTGAAAATGATGTCGATTTGCGGCATCGGACGGATGCTCATGCCGACGGTGAAGAAGTAATAATTCTCATCGTCTTCGTGCTGAGAAATCGCCATCGGAGGCCAGCTGCCCTGGTTAATCAGATAATATTTCAGCGAAGGGCCAAAGCGATCTTCGTAGGATTCGAGCAGTTTGCGCTGGATTTTCGGCCATGGATTGCTGAATTCATTTTGCCAGTCACGCCAGAATAAACGGGTCTTTTCCGCCAACTCGCACTGCGTATTCGTCGAGGCGGAACCGAGCGGGAAAGTCAGCGGGTTCTGCGCGATGCACCCGGCGGAATAACACACCGAGTGATCGATATACAAACTCCAGCCGGGGATCACCGCCAGCAGCAACCCCTGATACCACAACGCCGCGCCGTCATCGCTTTCGTTCCACAGGATCTGAATCTGCGACGGATCCAGCGGCGCTTCGCCTTCCAGATTGCGGCAATAAGGCGCGGCCAGCAGCGGCGCGATGCCCTGTTCGGTGGCAGCGGTGTCATCGTGTAAAGGCGCAGGCACCAGATTACGCACCCAGCAGGCACGCATTTTCGGAAAACGGTCACGCAGATCTTCGCGGGCGAAAATGTAGAAATACACCACGCGGTTGTCCTGTTCGACCAGCGCGGTCAGGGTTTGTTTGTCGTTACTGACTTCAGCAACAATGTCGGACTGGCGCATATGACCTCGGCAATAGTAGGAAGCTTATTATTCCCTGTGATGGTCAGTGTAGAACGGATAAGCCAGCCCGATAACGGGCAATATTCCCAAAAATCCCCGATAAATCATCAAAACACGCGCCTTTTACCCGAATGTGGTGGGTTACCGGCAATAAAGCCGGAACAGTTGCGCCAGATGTGCCGCCATCGGCGTCAGCGTGGTATCACGTCGCTGAATGAGATAGAACGTCGCGGTCGGCAGCGGCAGATCCAAATCGAGCGCCACCAGGCTCTGGCCGATCACCGGGTCATTAATCACATCCACGGATAACACGCTGAGGAAATCGGTTTTGGCAATCAGGCTGGTGCAGGACATAAACGTCTCGCAAATCACGCTGATATTCGGCTCGGCGTCCATCTCGCTAAACACTTCGCTGAGCAGTTTGTAATAACTTCCGCGCGGCGTCGGCATGGTCCAGTCACAGTGCAGCAATTCTTTCATTGAGCGCGCGTTTTGCATCGGATGCCCGCGTCTGGCGACCACGCGGTACTCTTTATCCATCAACTTTTCGTATAACAGTTCGTTATCAAAGGGGCCCTGATAATAGGTATTGACGGTGAAGTCCAGCTCGCCCTGGCGCAGTTCGGGGATCATCGACACCAGCTGGCCTTCGGCGATACGCACCTTCACATTGGGGAATTCCCGGTGAAAACGCTCGATCACTTCCGGCATGATGGTGCGCGCAATGCTGGCACCGACACCGATATTCACCCTGCCGCTGGTGCCGCCGAGGCGCTGAGCGATATCTTCCTGCGCCACGCGCAGCTCTTCCAGAATCAGGCTCGCGCGTTTAAAAAACGCGTCACCACAATCGGTTAGCGTCACGCCCTGACGGCGGCGGACAAATAATCTCGCGCCAAGCCCTTCTTCCAGCTCTTTAATCGATTTGGTCAGCGCAGGCTGGGAAAGATTGAGCAGACGGCTGGCGGCACGAATGCTGCCCTGCCGCGCCACGGACACAAACGCCCGCAGCTGATGCATTTTTATTTGTGATGGCATGAGATTCTTTGATAACCCCTGATTATCACTAAGAAGATTTTGGCATCTTATATGCCCTGATCGCTTTGTGTACATTGAAAAACACATAAGGCAGACGTTCGTCATAAAACGCTGACCGATACGACGGCAAAAATGCCGCGATGCAGTCCCTTCCGCCGGGCCTTTCCCTGCGGATTATTCCTCCAAACGGCAACAAATTACGGGTTACCGGTTTGCGCTTCGCGCCCGCCGGTCTGGGTTTGTTGTGCCAGTTTTCGTGCTCCGGCGCGCACTCCCCCAAACAAGATTTCCTCCTTTCTGCTTCTGGCAGAAAGCCTGCATGTCTGTAAAAAAAGAGAGTCCGTGATGGTGAATGAGATTTCTGAACACGTTGAACAGCTGTTCCCCGCCCTGCAAACACAACGTCGTGACCTGCATAAATACGCCGAATCCGGCTGGCTGGAATTTCGTACGTCCACGCTGGTGGCCGACCGGCTGGAGAAACTCGGGTACGCGCTGAAACTGGGCAAAGACGTTATCGATGCGGATTCGCGCATGGGTTTGCCTTCGGCCGCCGTGCTGGCCGAACATGAGCAACGCGCACTGGAACAGGGCGCAATTGCCCGCTGGATGCCGCATTTTTCCGGCGGTTTCACGGGCATTGTTGCCACGCTGGAAACCGGACGTCCCGGCCCGGTGATGGGATTTCGCGTCGACATGGATGCGCTGGATTTAAATGAAGTGCTCGACGAGGCGCACCGCCCGTTCCGCGAAGGATTTGCTTCTGCCAATAACGGCATGATGCACGCCTGCGGCCACGACGGGCACACCACGATCGGTTTAGGCCTGGCGGAAGTGCTGATGCAGGCGCGCGATAAGCTCTGCGGTACGATCAAACTGATTTTCCAGCCTGCAGAAGAAGGCACGCGCGGCGCGAAATCCATGGTCGCGGCGGGCGTGGTCGATGACGTCGATTACTTCACCGCCGTCCATATCGGCACCGGCGTTCCGGCTAATCATATTGTCTGCGGCAACGACACGTTCATGGCCACCACCAAGCTCGACGTGCGCTTCACCGGCGTGGCATCGCATGCCGGTGGCAAACCGGAAGAAGGCCGCAACGCCCTGCTGGCGGCGGCGCAGGCCACGCTCGGTTTACACGCCATTCCCCGCCACAGTGGCGGCAGTTCACGGGTCAACGTCGGCGTATTGCAGGCAGGCACCGGCCGTAACGTCGTCGCCTCTTCCGCCATGATGAAAGTCGAAACGCGCGGTTCTACCAATGAGGTCAACGAATTCATTTATCAGCAGGCGCTGAAAGTGATTTCCGGCGCGGCCGAAATGCATCAGGTGAAATTCGACATCAAACTGATGGGCGCGGCGCAAAGCAGTAAACCGACGGCGGCGTGGGTCAATTACATCCATCAGCAGGCAGAAAAACTGGGTGAATTCGAAGAGATTATTGACCGTCAGGAAGGCGCGGCGGGCTCTGAAGACGCGACGTACATGATGGAACGTGTGAAAGCGCGCGGCGGCGAAGCCTCATACGTGATTTTCGGCACTGACCTGAGCGCAGGGCATCACAACGAGCTGTTTGATTTCGATGAAAAAGTGATGATGCAGGGCATCAAAACGCTGGCCGCACTGGCGCTGAATATCGCTGAATTCAAAGGGGAAAACTGATGGCTGCGCAGCAAAACATTGTCAATTTCATCAGTGATTTTATCGATAACCAGCAACCGGCGCTGGCGGAAATCAGCGACGCCATCTGGGACCATCCGGAAACCCGTTTCGCCGAATCGTTCTCTTCAGCATTGCTGGCAGACAAGCTGGAAGCCAGCGGATTTGCGGTTGAGCGCGGCGTCGGTGGCATGGAAACGGCGTTCATCGCCAGCTTCGGCAGTGGCAAACCGGTGATCGCCCTCCTCGGCGAATTCGACGCACTGGCCGGGCTGAGCCAGAAAGCCGGATGCGACACCGCGCAACCGCTGATCGAAAACGGCAACGGCCACGGCTGCGGGCATAATTTGCTCGGGACGGCGGCGCTCGGTGGCGCTCTGGCGGTAAAAGCCTGGATGGAACGCGAAAACATTCAGGGCACGGTGCGGTTTTACGGCTGTCCGGGCGAAGAAGGTGGTTCCGGCAAAACGTTTATGGCCCGCGAAGGCCTGTTTGATGACGTCGATGCCGCGCTGACGTGGCATCCGGAAACGTACAGCGGCATGTTCAGCAACCAGACGCTGGCCAATATTCAGGCGTCGTTCAGCTTTAAAGGCGTGTCCTCACACGCCGCTGCTGCGCCACATCTGGGCCGCAGCGCGCTGGACGCCGTGACGCTGATGAACACCGGTTCCAACTTCCTGCGCGAGCACATTATTCAGGAAGCGCGGCTGCATTACGCCATCACCAACGCGGGCGGAATTTCGCCGAACGTGGTGCAGGCCGATGCGGAAGTGCTGTATCTGGTGCGCGCGCCGCAGATGGATCAGGCGCAGGGGATTTTCGACCGCGTGGTGGATATTGCCAAAGGCGCGGCGCTGATGACCGGTACCACGATGTCGATGCGTTTTGACAAAGCCTGTTCCAATTACGTGCCAAACCGTACTCTGGAAAACGCGATGTATCAGTACGTTAAGGCATTTGGCGCACCGCAATACACGGCCGATGAGCAGGCGTTTGCGGCGTCAATTCACGCCACGCTGACGGAGCAGGATATCGATAACAATCTGCTGAATATCTCCCGTACCAGCGGCGCGGAAGGGATGGCGTTCGCCGAAATGCTGCGCACGTCACCCCTGACCAGCGCCGTTGCGCCTTATGCACCCAACAACAATATTCTCTACGGCTCAACCGACGTCGGCGATGTCAGCTGGCTGGTGCCAACCGCGCAGTGCTTCAGCCCGTGTTTTGCGGTCGGTTCGCCGCTGCACACCTGGCAAATTGTGTCGCAGGGGCGCACGTCCATTGCGCACAAAGGTATGTGTCTGGCGGCAAAAGTGATGTCCTCCACGGCCATCGAACTGTTCATGCAACCTGATTTACTCGCGGCGTGCCAGAAAGAACGCGACGCCCTGCGCGAACGTCGTCCGTATCACTGCCCTATTCCGGCGGGCGTAAAACCTTCGCCACTGAAATAAATCACGACGAGTAAACCGCCCGCTCATGCCCCGTTCCGGCAGAGACGGGCGGCATAAATATAAAAAATCAAACACGACAGAGGGTTAAGAGATGAGTATTGAAGCACAAGACTCCGGCCAGAGCCCGGGAGGTTTTCTCCAGTGGGTTGAACGTGTAGGTAATAAAATTCCCAATCCGTTTTTGTTATTTGTTTATTTGATTGCCATTCTGATGGTCGCCAGCGCAGTGATTTCGTGGCTGAATATTACGGCGGTAAATCCGAGTAACGGCGAAGTCATTCACGTTAAAAATTTGCTGAGCGTGGAAGGCATCCAGTGGATTTTGCCGAACGTGATTAAGAATTTCAGCGGGTTCACCCCGCTCGGCTCCATTCTGGCACTGGTGATCGGCGCAGGCCTGGCGGAGCGCGTCGGGCTGCTGCAAAGCCTGATGTATAAAATGGCGTCGAAAGTGAACGCCCGTTACGCCAGCTATATGGTGATTTTTATCGCCTTCTTCAGCCATATTTCGTCCGACGCCGCGCTGGTGGTGATGCCGCCGCTGGGCGCGCTGATTTTCCTGGCGGTCGGGCGTCATCCGGTGGCCGGTTTGCTGGCGGCGATTGCCGGCGTGGGCTGCGGCTTTACGGCAAATCTGCTGATTGTGACCACGGACGTGCTGCTTTCCGGGCTGAGTACCGAGGCAGCAAAAGCAATTAATCCGGCGGTTCAGGTCAGCGTTATCGATAACTGGTATTTCATGGCCGCGTCAGTGATTTTACTGACGATTGTCGGGGCCATTCTGACCGACAAATTTGTCGAACCGCGTCTGCCGGTTTATCGCGGCGAACGTAACGAAGAGATGAAGAAGCTGACGCCGGAACAGAACCGCGGCCTGATGGCGAGCGGGATTGCGGCGCTGGTGTTCATCGGGCTGGTCGCGCTGCTGGTGGTGCCGGAAGCCGCTCCGCTGCGTAATCCGAAAACCGGTGGCATCATCCCGTCTCCGTTTATTCAGGGCATCGTGCCGCTGATCATTTTGTTCTTCTTCGTGATTTCGGTGCCTTACGGCATGGTGACGAAGCAAATCCGCAGCGCCAGCGATGTGCCGGATTTGCTGGTTGATCCGATGAAGTCAATGGCCGGTTTTATCGTGATGGTGTTCCCGCTCTCCCAGTTTGTGGCGTTTTTCAACTGGAGCAATATGGGGAAATTTATGGCGATCGGACTGACGGATGTGCTGGAAAATCTCGGCATGACCGGTATTCCGGCGTTCCTCGGGCTGATTTTTCTGTCGGCGTTGCTGTGTATGTTTATCGCCAGCGGCTCGGCGATCTGGTCGATTCTGGCACCGATTTTCGTACCGATGTTTATGCTGCTGGGCTTCCATCCGGCATTTGCGCAGATCGTGTTCCGCGTTGCCGATTCCTCAGTGATCCCGCTGGCACCGATGTCGCCATTTGTGCCGCTGTTCCTCGGATTCCTCCAGCGGTACAACAAAGAGGCGAAACTTGGCACCTATTATTCGCTGGTGCTGCCGTACCCGATTGTGTTTTTCGTGGTATGGCTGCTGATGCTGGTCGGCTGGTACCTGCTGGGTTTACCGATCGGACCGGGCGTTTATCCGCATTTATAAGTTCAGGAAGGTAAGCGGCCCATCCGGCGCATCGCGCGATGCCATGAGCCGTTTCTTACCGCCCAGCGCAGAATACCGGCGATGCGGCGGGTGCCAAAACGAATCGTTTTACGCTTAACCGGGGAAAGGGAAATCCCCAGTTGTTCCGCCGCCCAGGCGGGCAAAAGCTCGATACCGGCCTGAATCATCAGGCTGCCAACCGGTTTAGCCAGACGACTTGGCGCTGGCGCATTACGCAATAACCGCAAGACTTCCCGCGTTCTTTCATCGCAGCGCAACTGAGGCCGCATGGCCTGCAAATAGGCTTCTACCGCCGCAACGCTGTCAGGCACGTTCACCGCCCCGAGGCTTTCTGCCACGCGGGCAAATTCCTGATAATAGCGGTCCTGTTCGGCTGAACTGAGTGAAGGATTGCGGTAACGCAGATGAGATTGCAGAAAACTGTACGCTTCCGCGACGTGTACCCAGACCAGTAAATCCGGGTCGCTGGCAGCATAAGGCGTGCCGTACGCATCAATGCCGGTCACGTGTAGATGAATGGATTTTACTTTTTCGATGAGCGCGGTGGCATCACGGGTGGGGGCAAATGTCGTTCCGGAAATAAACTGACTGGTGCGGCGCAGGCGGCCGAGCATGTCTTCGCGAAATGAGGAGTGATCCCAGACACCGGCGAGCGCCAGCGGGTGAAGCATTTGCAGCAGCAAGGCACTGACACCGCCGCAAAGCATCGAAGAAAAGTCTCCGTGAATTCGCCAGGTTACGCTTTCAGGGCCAAAGAGCCCCGGATCGCCCGCGGGATTCTCGAAGTCTATACCGCCTAACGCCAGGCCCGAAATACTCAGCACCTGGCGTTCTATTCTCTTTCTGAATAACTGACGAAAATCAGACATCCGTTAATGCGCAGCAGTGATTTGCACGGTGTTTTTTGTCAGTTCCGGCCACAGGTTCATGACCACGTCGATCAGACGATTAAGCTCAGCCGCCGTTGCGCCATCGCGCGCCTGGACAGAGAAACCCTGAATGGTACAGGCGAGGTATTTCGCCAGCAGGGCACTGTCAGTCACAGCAGCCAGATTGTCGCTTTGTTTCTGTTTCTCGAAATATTCGAACAATGTCCGTTCCTGCGACAGATGGTGTTCACGCAGCATTTCGGCAATATCCGCGGAAGATGAAGACATCCCGGACGATGCGCTGATCATGAAGCAACCGCTCGGCGTATCGCAGTCAGTAAACAGGTTTGCAATGGCACGCAAATACTGGTCAATCGCCTGCTCAACGGACAAATCAGGTCTGCTCAGCAGACAGCGTCCTTTTTCGTAGAAATTTTTAACGTAGTGCTCAACGGCTGCGCGGAAAAGCCCTTCTTTATTACCGAATTCGGCATACAAAGTTGGCGCTTTTGCACCGGTTGCTTCGACCAAATCAGCTAATGAAGTGGCCTCGTAACCATGGCGCCAGAATAAATTCAGGGCCTTGCTCAGAGCAGTTCCACGGTCGAACTGTTTTGGGCGACCGCGACTTTTCCGGACCAAAGCCGTCTGTTCAGTGCTCATACACCCTCCTTCCATCACCCTTGTGATAATGGTTATAAAAATTGTTTTTAGAAATAACTTAACGATCATTATTAAAAATAGTTGCGCACAAGTCCAGCGGAGTTTATCATTTAATTATCGAGCGATAAGAAAATCACTCACACCCGCAAAGCTGCACAGCTATAAGCGCTTTATAAAAGCAAAATACCCAGGACGAAACATCATGAGTAACTTCAAAATCCTTCTTGCAGTTCTGGCATTAACCGCTGTACCGGTTGCCAATGTTGCCGCACAGCAGGTTATCATGATGCCAGTACAGAGTCAGGAAGTGGCGATGGTCAATGTGACCGGTGACAGTAACTTCTGTAACCCGGCAACCTGTACGAACAAAAAAGTCGCGCAGGGCCGTATTTCCACTTCTCCGACTCAGCCACCTGCACCGATGACTTCAGGTCATAAACCGGCTTCCATTTACTATTAAGGAAACCGGCCACTGACGACAGAATGTCAGAGCAGGAATAACGATAAGGCGGCATTTGCTGCCTTATCTTTTTTCTAAACCGACCCTAGTTTTAACACCCTCTCCCGCCGGAACCAACCATTAACTTAGCGATCATTAAAGATTCATTCAGCACAATATTGGATAAGCCCGAACTCTATCTGACAGGCGAATTATTTTAAAAACATAAATTTAACAAAACAAAAACAACAATGCGTTTTAATGTGATGTTCATCACATCACAATAAGTTAACGCTCATTAAAAAAACATCTTGCACAAACTCTCAACACCCTTTACCATTTACTTATCGAACGTTAAGTAATAAATAACGTTGACCGAATAACGGGGCTGCCGCAAACGTCACCCCAGACAAAAATTAACGAACAGGAATACAAATCATGAAAACTATCGCAATGACAATCGCTGCTCTGACACTCGCTACCGCTTCTTTCTCTGCTCTGTCAGCCACTGAAGTTCAGTCCGCTCCGGCAGGTGCACAAACCATCGGGACTATCAGCGCTTCTTCAAACGGTAACCTGACGACTTTGCAGTCAAAACTGAATGCAAAAGCGACCGAAGCCGGCGCAACCTCATACCGCATCATCGGTGCTTCTGGTGAAAACCACATGTACGGTACCGCTGAGCTGTACAAATAAGCACAGAGACATGGGTTAGCACATTGTTCCGCACAATTAGTTAACGATTAATAAATAATTAAGTTGCACAGAATGTGATCCCGGTCTAATATTTAATTATTGAACGTTAATAAATAACGTCTGACCTAAATCACCTGCTGATAAACAGATTAAAACAGGAAGAAATCATGAAAAACATCACTATGACATTAGCTGCAATCGCCCTTGCTACCGCTTCATTCTCAACTCTGGCAGCGACTGAAGTTCAGTCTGCACCAGAAGGCCAACAGGCAATCGGTGTGGTAAGTGCTTCTTCAAGCAATGATTTGTCCAGCCTGCAAAACAAGCTGAACGCTAAAGCGAACGAAGCCGGTGCAAGTTCATACCGCATCATCGGTGCTTCAGGTGAAAACCACCTGTACGGTACTGCCGAGCTGTATAAATAAGCACGAAGTACGATTTGACAAAGGGTTAAGCAGCATTTAGTTAACGATTAATAAGCTAGATGTTGTATCGGACAGAAGACAGCTTTGCACATTAAATGAACGTTGATGACAACGCCTGGCAAAGCTCAGATAAACGAAATCGAGGAAACTATCATGAAAAATATCACTATGACTCTCGCCGCCATCGCACTGGCCACTGCTTCATTCTCGACTCTGGCAGCGACTGAAGTTCAGTCTGCACCAGCCGGTCAGCAAGCAATCGGTGTGGTAAGCGCCTCTTCAGGTAACGATTTATCCAGCCTGCAGAACAAACTGAATGCAAAAGCCAGTGAAGCCGGTGCAAGTTCATACCGCATCATCGGTGCATCCGGTGACAACCATCTGTACGGTACAGCTGAACTGTACAAATAAGAGTCCTCAGCAGTAAGCAGAAGAGGCGGCGTTTGCCGCCTTTTTCGTGTCTGCGATTTATGAATTTTTGAATTAACCATGCAACCCCTCCTCTTTGTGCTACATTTTTCTTCTCTTTCCGAAAAAGTATGCATTCCCAATGTAACGAACGCTCATCACTGACAGCTTGTTCCTTCTCTGCGTTGCCTCCGGGCAATACGGAGATTCCTGTTATTTCGATGAGAATATCGTCCATGAATTCGTTATTGATTGCGCTGATACGCGCACTGCGTCGCCATCGCTGGCTGCGGCTTTTAGGTTGTGCTTTCATTTTATCTTCTCTGGGAAATGGCCTGACCCAAGTGGTAGTTTTTGGTCAATTGCTGCGCTGGCACGCTTCACCGTCAACGCTCACTCTGGCTTATCTTCTTGCAATGCTTCCGGGCTTTTTGGGCAGTATCTGGGGCGAACGCCTTTGCAGAAGAATTCCACCAGTCAGGGTGCTGATTCTTTCTGAAATGCTCGGATTGCTGGCGCTGATTTTCCCGCTCTACGGCTTACTCTCACATGACATTCCGGCGTTACTGGCAGTGCAGTCAGCCGAAGCACTGTTTACGGGAATGAGCTATCCGGCGCTGACACTTTTATTTAAGCGCGGGCTGGGCAACGAAGAACTGCCTGCTGCAACGGCAATGGAAACACTGATTTTCGCTTCTCAGGTTTTGCTCGGCACGGGGGCTGGCATTTTGCTGTTCGATATTTTGTCGCCAATCTCCCTTCTGGCTCTGGACGGAATAAGCTTTGCAGCTTCAGCGAGCTTACTGCTGGGAACTTCAGCTGTATTTAACCGGCTGTATCACAATGCCCCCCTGCCGATGACACCTGAATCACCGGCGAAATGGCGAAATTTTTCACGATTACAAAAACGCAGTGTATTACTGCTGCCTGCTCTTGCTGCAGTAGGCTCCCCTGCGATGGCATTACTGCCTGCACTCGCCCAGCAAATCAGGCCGGATGAAACCACCGGGCTGGCGTTACCGCTTTTATTTGCCCGAAGTCTCGGGCAACTTTGCGGCCCTTTGCTTCTCAGCGCCGAAAAATTGCAAAGTTATGCATCAGGCAACCGCCGCTTGCTCTTCTGCCTGATGCTCTTTCTCGCGGGCTATTTTCTTTTACCCCACTTTTCCGCATGGACAGCGGGGGCGCTGTTGTTAATTTTCGTTGCGCACCTGTCTTCGAACATCGTCTTTGCTTTGGGGACTTACGGCATACTGCGACATTTTCCCGGTGAAGACGTTGCGGGCGCCAGTGCAATGGCGTGGCGGGGGCAAATTATTGTCACAACTATCGTGACCAGTATCGCTGGTTTGCTCGCCCAAAATATGGGGGCAGTGCATGCGCTTTATACCGTTTCACTTTTCACTCTGGCTGGCGTCGCCATTTTATTCTGGCGTTATCAGGTGTAATTAAATGCAAAAAGCAGGGATTTCTCCCTGCTTTTCCCCCCACAATCCCGTCAAAACACTTTTCTTTCGGCACGTCTCGCAAGCATTTCAACGAACTGACTTTTTAAATATGGCTTCCCGTATAAAAGCGTTGGTATGAGGAACGTTTAGGTATAAAATTTTATACGCAAGGAAAGTGGCTGTGGCTAAAAATATCGACTGGCGCGGAAGTGCATTACGCGATTTGCGGGAATTCCCTGCCGAGGCCAGAAAAAGAGCAGGCTTTGAACTTGAGAAAATTCAGCAAGATCTTTTTCCAACAGATTGGAAATCGATTAACAGCTGGGGATCGGGTGTGATTGAAATAAAACTCGATGCATTGGCGGGTGCCTTCAGGGTGGCCTACGTCGCTAAATTTGAAGAAGCCATCTACGTTCTGCATTGTTTTCAAAAAAAGACGCAACAAACCAGCCCGAAAGATATTTCCATTATAAAAGCCCGATATGCGGAAATCATCACAGAGCGTCAACGGAGAGAAAATGAAAGATTACATTGATGTTGCCTCACGGCATATCACCCCGGCCGGAGGGAATGTTTTTGCCGACCTTGGGTTTAGTGATGATGAAGCACAGGCTTTGCATGCTGAATCACAGCAAAAAATTGCACAGACGATTGCGCTTAAAGAACAGCTAATGGCGGAAATCGCAAGCTGGATCGCCCTTCAGAATCTGCGTCAGAGCGATGCTGCAAAAGTTTTACAAGTCTCACGCCCGCGGGTTTCAGACGTCGTAAACAAGAAAACGGATAAATTTACGCTGGACACGCTGGTGATGATGCTCAGCCTGACCGGCAAGCAGGTGAAACTGGTTGTCGAATAAGTTTTTCAATGCAAAAAGCAGGGATTTCTCCCTGCTTTTCTTTTACAGCACATCTTACAAATCAGTTCGCTGAGCTTTTGAGCTGGTTATCCTGCTCGTGTTGCTCCAGCGCCAGTTCGATCAGACGCGTGATCAGATCACTGTAATTTAAACCGCTGGCTGCCCACAGTTTCGGGTACATGCTGATGTTGGTAAATCCAGGCAGCGTGTTGATTTCATTGATAACGACGTCACCCTGTCCTGTCAGGAACACATCTACGCGCGCCATGCCCCGGCATTCCAGCACCTGAAATGCCTGCAATGCGATGGCACGGATGCGGTCATGGGTTTCCTGAGGCAAATCGGCGGGAACGGCAATCGATGCGCCGGCTTCATTAATATACTTGGTGTCGTAGGAATAAAACTCGTCGTGCAGGATGACTTCGCCGCATAGGCTGGCCTGCGGATAATCGTTGCCGAGTACCGCGCATTCGATTTCGCGGCCCTTAATTGCGGACTCCACCAACACTTTGTGGTCGAAACTGAACGCTTTTTCCAGTGCAGTCAGGAAACCCGCTTCGTCATTCACTTTGCTGACGCCGACGGACGATCCCTGATTAGCCGGTTTGATAAATAACGGTAAACCGAGCTGCTTGGAAACTTCAGCGAACGTATATTTCTGACGGTTTGCACGGGTCAGGGTGACAAAAGGCGCAACGGACAAACCCGCGTCGCGCAACAGTCGCTTGGTCACATCTTTATCCATGCTGACGGCCGAACCCAATACGCCGGAACCTGCGAACGCAATGTTTGCCATGCGCAGCAGCCCCTGTAATGAACCATCTTCGCCCAGCGTTCCGTGAACAATCGGGAAGATCACGTCCACCTGCGACAATGCGCTGGCGCTGTGCGTTTCAATCAGCTGATTTTCAGTCTGCCCCGGAATGAGCGCGACCTGATTATTCGAGCGGTTCAGGGCAATCAGTGACGGATTTTCAGCATTAATCAGGTAGTTACTGGCATCGTTAATATGCCACTCGCCTTTCTTATCGATGCCCAGCAACGTCACGTCAAAACGTTCTTTATCAATGGCATCCACAATATTTTTTGCCGATTGTAATGACACTTCGTGCTCAGCCGATTTGCCGCCAAAAATGATGCCTACCCGTAATTTACTCACCTGCTGCTCCTTGTCGCCAGCCTCACGCTGGCGGCGATTTTTCTGTGTACGACTAATCAACGACAAACAATTTTGCCCCGACCGGGGTTGAGGAACGGTGCGCTTCCGCATTATCCGCCACCTGATAACTCATGCCCGGCGAGAGGGTAAAGGTACGGCCATCTTCAAGGCGCGTGTGCAATTCCCCTTCCAGGCAAAACAGCACATGCCCTTTACTGCACCAGTGATCGGCCTCGTATCCTGCGGAATATTCGACGACCCGCACGCGGATATCGCCAAATTTCTGTGTGCGCCACAGCGCCATCCCAACATCGCCCGGGTGTTGGGTGGGCGTCACGTCGTTCCAGTCGGTCGTGCAAAAAGGGATCGCATCAAGCTTCATGAGTTTCTCAATGTCGGAAAAGGAAGGAAAGCCAGCATAAAAGTGAGCGGTAAATTTATCAATCGCTTGCTGAAAACAATTCGAAAGCCCTTTCACCGCAAAGTTGAGTAAAGGCGATTGTTCTTAGAGACAGGCGGCAGCCCGCGGATGGCAAGGTCTGTGCGCACGCCGCTAAAAAGCCCGAACCGCATGTGTTGCATGAGATGTCTGTGAGACAGGGTTCACGTTTTATCGACTATGCTTATTAGCAGTGTGACGAAACAAGCGTTAAGAAGCAGACCCGGGGCAGTAAATCGAACGCACCTCAATTCCAACGCGCTGATGACCTTATCCGGCGCGCCACAAAACAAGGAGCAACAGATGCCATATCAGACGATAAATCCTTTCAATAACAAGCTCATCAAAGAATATCAGACGCACAATGACAAGCAGGTTGAAGAAGCGTTGTCTACCGCGCATGCCCTGTATAAATCCGACTGGGCACAGGGAGATATCAAACAGCGGATCAAAGTGCTGCATAAATTGTCCGAGCTGATGGCTTCGCGGGTCGATGAACTGGCAGAAGTGGTCAGCGTGGAGATGGGAAAACTCATCGGTCAGAGCCGTGGCGAAGTACAGATTTGCGCGGATATTGCGAAATTCTACGCGGAAAACGCAGAGGAATTTCTCAAACCTGTGCCGTATAAATCTGACCTCGGCGAAGCCTGGGTCGAGCATCACCCGATTGGCGTAATCATGGCCGTCGAGCCGTGGAACTTCCCGTTCTATCAGCTAATGCGCGTGCTTGCGCCGAATCTCGCGTCCGGTAACAGCGTGCTGGTAAAACACGCCAGCATCGTGCCGCATTGCGCAGAAACTTTTGAGAAACTGGTTTCTGAAGCCGGTGCGCCAAAAGGTGCCTATACCAATCTGTTTATTTCGCAGGATCAGGTCGCATCGATCATTGATGACGATCGCGTTCAGGGCGTCGCACTGACCGGTTCGGAAAAAGCCGGGGCAATTGTGGCGGCGCGTGCAGCCGGCAAACTGAAAAAATCCACGCTCGAACTGGGCGGAAATGACGTTTTCGCAGTGCTGGATGATGCCGATATTGATCACGCCGCCAAAGCCGGTGCTCAGGCGCGTGTTTCCAACGCCGGGCAGGTTTGTACCGCCGCCAAGCGCTTTATTATTCATGAAAAAGTGGCCGATGAATTCCTGAAAAAATTCACCGAACACTTCAAGGCACTGAAAATCGGCGACCCGCTGGATAAATCCACCACGCTGGGGCCGTTGTCTTCAGCCGACGCGGTGAAAACGCTGAGCAAACAGGTGGATGACGCCGTGAAGCACGGTGCAAAACTGCATTTCGGTGGCAAGAAAGTGGCGGGAAATCCGGGCAACTTCTTCGAGCCAACGATCCTCACGCACATCACGCGTGATAATCCGGCTTACTTCGAGGAGTTTTTCGGCCCGGTTGCGCAGGTTTATATCGTCAAAAACGACGAGGAACTGGTGAAACTGGCCAACGACTCACATTACGGTCTGGGCGGTTCGGTATTCACGACCGATCTCAACCGTGCCCGTAAGCTGGCAAGCCAGATTGAAACCGGGATGGTGTACGTCAATTCACCGACAGATACCGCCGCCGAGTTGCCTTTCGGAGGGGTAAAACGCTCCGGTTTTGGCCGCGAGCTTTCAGACCTGGGGATCAAAGAGTTTGTGAACCAAAAACTGGTGGTGCTTGCCGCGAAGTCTTAATACCCGTCTGCACTTTCCCGTAACACTTCCCTCTCCGCCCGGAGAGGGAAATTCCCTCCCTCCGCCGGTCTTTTGTGATCCCTTGATTAATGACAAAGCGGCATACCCGCCAGCCTCTCTATAATCAGGCCCGTTTGTCTTCCCACTGGTAAATCACATGGCGTATGAACTCAATCTGGACTGGCCGGAATTTTTAGAAAAATACTGGCAGAAACAACCTGTTGTATTAAAAAAAGCATTTACAAACTTTGTCGATCCGATCACTCCCGATGAATTAGCCGGCCTTGCGATGGAACCTGAAGTGGACAGCCGTCTGGTGAGCCATAAAAATGGTGAATGGCAGGCGAGCAACGGGCCTTTTGAGCATTTCGACGGGCTGGGTGATACCGGCTGGTCGCTGCTGGCGCAGGCGGTGAACCACTGGCATCTGCCCGCGGCTGAACTGGTTCGCCCGTTCCGCGTGCTGCCGGACTGGCGTCTGGATGACCTGATGATCTCCTATTCTGTGCCCGGCGGCGGCGTTGGCCCGCATATCGATCAGTACGATGTGTTTATCATTCAGGGAATGGGCAGCCGTCGCTGGCGCGTGGGCGATGCCTTGCCGATGCGCCAGTTCTGCCCGCATCCGGCGTTGCTGCATGTCGATCCGTTTACGCCGATCATCGATGAAGATCTCGAGCCGGGCGACATTCTGTACATTCCGCCGGGCTTCCCGCACGACGGTTTTACCCATGAAACCGCGCTCAACTATTCCGTCGGTTTCCGTGGCCCGAATACCCGCGACTTTATCAGCAGCTTTGCCGATTACGCGCTGGAAAATGATTTAGGTGGCGACCACTATAGTGATCCGGATTTAACGCTGCGCGATCATGTGGGCAAAGTAGAAGAATACGAGCTGGATCGCGTGCGCAATATGATGCATGACCTGATCAATCAGCCGGAAGCGTTCAGACAGTGGTTCGGACGTTTTGCAACCACACCGCGCCATGAGCTGGACATCGCACCCGCCGAACCGCCCTATGAAACCCACGAAATCGTGGATGCACTGATGCAGGGCGACAGCCTGACCCGTCTGAGCGGTCTGCGCGTGCTGAACGTCGGCGACCGTTTCTTCGTCAACAGTGAAGCGCTGGAAACCGATCAACATCAGGCGGCGGATGCGCTTTGCCGTTTCATGCTGATCGGTAAAAAAGAGCTGGGCGATGCCGTGCAGGATCCGGCGTTCATGGCCGTGTTCACCGATCTGGTGAATCAGGGTTACTGGTATTTTGACGAGTAATATTTCGGTTGCCCGTTTATGACAAAAGGCGGCATCCGGTGGATGCCGCCTTTTTAGTTTAAGACCGGTTCGAATCAGGGTTTATACAATTCGACCGGCGGCTTCATTTTCCGCTCTTCCGGCACAAACAGATCAATCTCTTCACCCAGAATATATTTGGCGCGCAGCATCGCTGAAATCTTGTCCATCGTCATGACGATAGCGACCAGAATCAGTGTGATAAACATCACCACATCCCAGTTCCACAACCGCATATTTTCCGCATAAACCAGACCGATACCTCCCGCGCCCACAAAACCGAGAACGGCAGCAGAACGGGTGTTGGACTCAATCTGATACAGCGACAGCGCCAGAAACGTCGGGAACGACTGCGTGAAAATACCAAAACGGTGCGTCTGTAGAGGTGATGCACCCAGCGCCCGCAGGCCGCGGCTTGGCGAGCGTTCGACTGCTTCGTGGCCTTCGGCGTAAAGCTTGCCGAGTAAGCCTAAATCCTGCATCACAATGGCCAGCACGCCGGCCAGCGGCCCCATGCCCACCGCGCGGACAAAAATCAGCCCCCAGATCGCCATATCCAGACCGCGAAGCACGTCCAGAATACGGCGGATCACCAGTGAAACCGGCCGGAGAACCGGCGTGGACATCACATTTCGCGCCGCAAGAAAAGACAGCGGCAGTGCGAGGAAAGAGGCGGTGACCGTCCCGGCAAACACAATTGCCAGCGTGATCGCAATCTGCGAGAAGTAATACATAAACGGCCATTCGGAAACGTTGTGCCACACGAACATGCGCAGGAAATAACGTCCGACTTCGCGGGTGCCGCGCACCACTTCGCTCCACGGAATGCCGAAATAGCTGAAGAAATAGACGTAATACAACACAATCACGACAGCCAGAATCGCCAGATAACGCAGGTAACGGCGTTGTGCGGAAAACAGGTGCGCGTGCTGCTGTTTCAGACCGGCAATAACATGAGGTTCAAGCGCGTCAGTTAACATCAGAAAGTGCCCTCCACCACGCGTTTGCGCAATTTACCCGACAGATAATCCATCCCGGAAACCACCAGAATAATCAGCAGCAACGTCATGCTGACCTGGTCATAGCGGTCGAGCTTGATGGACGTCATCAGTTCCTGACCAATCCCGCCCGCGCCCACCAGGCCGAGGATGGTTGACTGGCGGAAGTTAATTTCCAGGCGCATAAAGCTGTAGGATAAAAAGATAGGTTTAACCTGAGGCCACATGGCGAAGCGCATGCGCTGCAAGCGCCCCGCTCCGCAGGCTCTCAGGCCGCGCACCGGTTTGTCCGACGCGGTTTCAATAGATTCGTAGAACAATTTTGTCAGGCTGCCGACAGTGTGTAAGGTCAGCGCGATAAAGCCCGGGATCGCCCCGACGCCAAACGCCATTACGCACATCACGGCCCAGGCCAGTTCAGGCATGGTTCGCAGGAAGGCCACAAACGTGCGGATACCGAACTTCACCCATTTTGGGGAATCCGTATTGCTGGCGGCGAGAAACGCCAGAATAACGGCCAGCGCGGTAGACAAAATCGTTGAAGACAATGCCAGCTGAATAGTTTCCCAAATCAGCGGTAACTGAATATTGAGACGGTATCCCCAGTAAGCCAGAGAACCTTCGGTGTGTCCGTCTGCGAATAATAATGACCAGTGCAGAACCGGAACCGTCTGACCGATATAATCAAAAAAGCTGGGAGCTGAAACAATAATAGTTTTCAGATTAAGTTCGGAAACATTGCCAGACCATAAATATAACAGCAGCATCAGCCCTGACCAGATCAGCGCCTCGCGCTTTTGCTTACCGCGTATATTCTGGTAATAACGATTGAAGTCTTTATTCAAAATAATATTTCCGGTTTCAGGTAATCATTATTCCTCCCCCTGCGAAGGGGGAGGTCAGGAGGGGGTATTACAAACGACAATAATGATAAAATCATTCGCTTACTGAATTGCCATTAATACCCCACCCCAACCCTCCCCTTCGCAGGGGAGGGAGCTAAGAATTAACGACCACCCTTAGTCAATTCACGCTTCATATCAATAATCTGCTGATATTCCGCCAGCGACGTTTCACCGATATGCTGTTTACCGCCAACGGCTTTCACGAAGCAGGCATGATCGTCTTTATCCAGTTTCTTAATGGCTGAAACCAGTTTCGCTTTAAATGCCGGTGGCAAATCGCTGCGAACCAAAATCGGGCCGTTAGGAATTAACGGGGATTCCCAGATAATGCGGATTTTCTTCATCAGATCCGGATGGTCCATGCGGATCATGCGGTTGAACGCGCCGGAGGTGTAGCCGGTTTCGCGATCGCCAATCATGGAAGCCCAGGTTACCGCGCCTTCAAACTGCCCGTTCAGCACGCCGAGGATATCCTGCTCGTGGCCGCCGGAGAAAGTCACACTGGAGAAGAAGTTGTTGTATTTGTTATCCGTCGTACCGCCAAACTCTTTCTTGAAAGTCTGGTTCGGGATCAGGTAACCGGACGTGGAATCCGGGTCAGCAAAGCCAAATGATTTGCCTTTCAGGTCAGACAATTTCTGGTACGGGCTGTCCGCTTTGACGACAACAACGGAGTGATAACCGCGGGATTTATCGGTGTCATCAATCACGATACCGACCAGATCCACCGCTTTCGGGTTATTAATATACACAGACGCGAACGAAGAAGGCGACATGCTTAATACCATGTCGACTTTCTTACCTAATAATCCCTGAATAACACCTGAGTAATCGGATGAATTACGCAGTTTGGTATCCACATTTAATTCTTTATCGAAGAAATCTTTTACACACTGATTATCGCCGATTTGCTGTGTGGCGTTCTGACCACCCAAAATACCTAAATTCAATTCTTTAGGCGCATCTTCTGCCATGCTGTGCATTGCGGTAAGGGAACCTGCAACAAAGACCGCCAGACGTAATAACTTCTTCATTTAATGATGACCTTGTGTAGATTGAGAGAAAGTGAAAATAAGTACGGCTAAAATTTATTTCCGAAATAAAATACGGACTTTATTTATTAAAACATTCATTACAACGCGTGAGCATCAGGAATTAACGTCGTGTTCTTCACCATATAACTGCTGCAAGATCCCGTCCGTTAACTGATCCGGATGACCATCAAAGATAATCTGCCCTTTCGCAATGCCAATCACGCGGGTGCAGTAATCTTTCACCAGTTCTACGGAATGCAGGTTAACCATCACCGCGATGTTCTCTTCGCTGACCTTTTTCAGTGCATTCATGATGCGCAGGGTATTTTTAGGATCCAGCGAGGCAACCGGTTCATCGGCCAGCAAAATTTTTGGGTTTTGCATCAGGGCACGACAAATAGCGACACGCTGCATCTGACCACCTGAGAGGTTTTCAGCACGTTGCAGCGCATGCGGCAACATGTGCAACCATTCCAGCAGGGAAATCGCGCGGGCGCGGTCTTCGTCATCGAACTGATTAAAGAAGGATTTAAACGTGGAGGTGTGGCTCAGACGCCCCAGTAACACGTTGGTTAACACGTCCAGACGCGGAACCAGGCAGAAGTCCTGAAAAATCATGCCGCAGCCCGAGCGCCAGCGACGCAGCGCCTTGCCGGTCAGCCCTGCCAGTTGCTGCTGCTCACCGTTTTCGTAATGACACACCACACTGCCGTCGGTTAACGGGATTGTGCCGTTAAGTACGTGCAGCAGAGTCGATTTCCCCGCACCGGAACGGCCAATGACCGCAACAAATTCACCGGCGTGAAGATCGAAATTGATGTCATTAAGAACACGCTGACCTGATTTATAGGATTTCACCAGGCCTTTCACGTCCAGCACTTTGTTCAGATGTTGCTGCCCGGCCTGAGGATATTCAGCCTGTGCCAGCTTAAGTTGAGCTTGCGCCATGATGCTGTCTCTCGGTTGCTATCGTTATCTGGCGTTCATTAAGCGCGAGTTTTGTGACACATCAATGACGATTTAGTGGACAGCATATGACAAAAATGTAGCAACTTAAGAGAAATCCCTCGGTAATTATCCTGAATGATGTGTAGCCTGTTATGTGGCATTTAAGTCTATGATTGCAGAGCCTACGTCAAAAAAAGGAAGATGAAATGGATAATCAGTCACTCATCACCACGCTGAAAGAAATCGCCGGAAGCCGCCATGTCCTGACCGGCGACAGCAACACCGAGCGCTACCGCAAGGGGTTTCGCTCCGGCGGCGGCAAGGCGCTGGCGGTGGTATTCCCGCAAACATTGCTTCAACAATGGCAACTGCTTAAAGCCTGCATCGCGGCCGACAAAATTGTCATCATGCAGGCCGCCAATACGGGGCTGACCGAAGGTTCGACGCCGAGCGGTGACGATTATGACCGCGACATTGTCATTTTCAGCACCCTGAAACTCGATCAGATCCAGCTGCTCGACGGCGGCCATCAGGTGATCGGTTTCCCCGGCAGCACGTTGTATAAGCTCGAAAAAATTCTCAAGCCGTATAACCGCGAGCCGCACTCGGTCATCGGTTCATCCTGCATTGGTGCCTCCGTCGTCGGCGGGATTTGCAACAACTCCGGCGGTTCACTGGTGAAACGGGGTCCGGCTTATACGGAAATGGCGTTGTATGCGCAGATTGATGCGCAGGGAGAACTCCGGCTGATAAACCATCTGGGGATCAATCTGGGTGAGACGCCGGAAGAGATTCTGACACGGCTGGAAAAAGGCGATTATCTCGAAGCTGATATTCTGCACGATCAGCGACTGGCTTCGGACCATGATTACGCGGCGCGTGTCCGCGAAGTAGATGCCGATACGCCATCACGCTATAACGCCGATGAGCGCCGTTTGTTTGAAGCCTCGGGCTGCGCCGGGAAGCTGGCGGTTTTCGCCGTCCGTCTCGATACTTTCCCGGCCGAAACCCAGCAGCAGGTTTTCTACATCGGCACTAACGACACGGCGGTGCTCACCGAATTACGTCGTCAGATCCTGCGGGATTTCGCAAACCTGCCGGTGGCAGGCGAATACATGCACCGGGATATTTTCGATATCACCGAAGTGTACGGTAAAGATACGTTCCTGATGATCGACAAGCTCGGCACAGACAAAATGCCGGATATGTTTACCGCCAAAGGGAAGTTTGACGCACATGCCAGCAAGGTGCCTTTCCTGCCGAAACATTTCAGCGACCGCGTAATGCAGTGCCTGAGTAAAGCGTTGCCGAACCATTTACCGCCCCGCATGAAACAATATCGCGACCGGTTTGAGCATCACTTATTGCTGAAGATGTCCGGCCCCGGAATTGATGAAGCCAGAACGTTCCTGACCCGTTTCTTCAGCGAAAATCAGGGCGATTTCTTTATCTGTTCTGCCGACGAAGGCAAAAAAGCGTTTCTGCACCGCTTCGCTGCAGCGGGTGCCGCTGTTCGTTATCACGCCGTGCATGAGAAAGAAGTGGAAGACATTCTGGCGCTGGATATCGCACTGCGCCGCAACGATCGCGACTGGTTTGAAACGTTGCCGGAGGATATCGATAATCAGCTGGTGGCAAAACTCTATTACGGCCACTTTATGTGCCACGTTTTCCATCAGGATTACATTGTCAAAAAAGGCGTGAACAGCAAAGCGCTGAAACACCGCATGCTTGAATTGCTGGATGCCAAAGGTGCCGAATATCCTGCGGAACACAACGTGGGACATCTCTATCTTGCGAAACCGCATCTGAAGGAATTTTATCGGAAGGCCGACCCGACCAACAGTTTTAACCCGGGGATCGGCAAAACGAGTAAGCTGAAAAACTGGCAGGAATAACGCTGTGAAGCGCTTCTGACCAACCCTCCCCTTTTCAGGGGAGGGATACTACGTCACTCCGACCTCATCTCATTGGTTAGAACAATTTCGTTCCATAACCCCACATCAGCACGGTCAGTGCGAGTAACAACTCAAGAACCAGAACCCCCATCGCCAGCGTCGAGCTGGAGAACAGGAACCCCTCGCGGTGGTCAATGTTGAGGAAGTTTGGAATACCGAGGTACAGCAGATATCCGCTGTAGCAAAGGCCAATCAGCCCGACAAACAGGCATAACCAGACCATCGGATAAAGCGCAACGATCCCGCTAAGGAACATCGGCGTGGCAACGTAACCGGCAAACACGATACAACTGTTGAGTGTCGGGCGGCTGTCATAACGACGCGCCATCCAGTAGATAATTCGCCCCATCAGAGCAACAGCGGCGAGCATCAGAACATAGAAGATTACAGCGATGTAGGACGCGGTGAACATGGAAACCATCAGCTTCTGGCCGTCACCGAAATTCCAGCCCAGCTGCGTTGTCCCGATAAAGGAACAGACAACCGGAATCAGCGCCATCAGAAAAACATGGTGGGAATAAACATGTGAAACGGTTTCCCGTTCACGCTGGATTTGCTGCAATTCGGGACCTGGATGAGATAACAGTCCCCAGACATGATTACCCATGAAACACCCCCTTGTGCGCCGAAAGCCGCCAGCGGCGTACGATGATAAACCTTCGGGAATGCCCGTTTGATAAAGGTCACAAGGGCAACAAGAAGGTGGCAGCCTGTTTATATTATAGCCGTTATTAAACGGTTTGCTGGCGGCACAACATCCCCTGTTGCAGAGGATGTTGATGGCGGAGAATGGAATTTCCCTGAAGGTCAGTGGATATAGCGGGCAGCGGTAAACACCACACCAGCCAGTGCTACCATCATGCCCATGATCCAATGGGTCTGTTTTGTAATATAGATGTGGAAAATATCCTTGGTCATGTAATTCGACTGAATAACCGCCAGCTGCGACTCCACCGAATTAAATCGAGCATCCATTTTATCGAAACGTAGATCCATCTTGTCAAAGCGCTGATAGACTTTCTCAAAGCGTTCATCTACCAGGTCAAATTTCTTATCAATGAGAACAAAATGATCGTCAATTCGCACCAGATGCTCGTCAATCCTGACCAGATGCTTATCGATGCGAACAATACTTTCCTCGGTTTTCCCCACGCGAACGCCGATATCCGTCACCGCATCGGTGAGCGTGACCATCTGGTGTTCGAGTTTTCCCACACGGAGATTGGTATCCGTAACGACCTCTGTAAGCTGAACAACTTGCTGTTCAACCTTTCCCATCCGTAAACTCAGGCCCGCGATTTCCTCACCGTTTTTGATTCCCTGCTTTTCAATACTGTTAATCTGGCTTTGCATTAACGCTTCCATAATCCATTCTCCCTTAAAATTTTCCGGCACCGTCAGGGCACCGGGCAGATAGAGCATCGGGTTGACTGGCCAGCAATCTGGCATCCTGAGCTGAAACATGATGTGTTGTCCCTCACGTAAGCTAATCCTTGTTTAGGCATCCTTAATCTGCGGTCAGTCTGCACTGTATAAATAAACACCTCAAATCAATTTCTTTCTCGTTCAGGGCGTGATTATTTATGAATCTATGTCTTATGGAATTGCATTGATAAAATGAATAAATACCAAATAAAAGAGCCGCTTACGCGGCTCCTTTACGGGGACTCCTGATAAAACGCTCAGGTTTTTTTACGGTGCAGGGTTATGCAACGCCGCCGCGCCTTCCTGCGTTTTTCTGGCCTTCGCCACGTCGTCTTTACTGACCGCAGACGCCTGGTTTCCCCACGCATTGCGGATGTAAGTACTGGCATCGGCCATTTGCTGATCCGTCATTTTCCAGCCAAACTCCGGCATATCCGCGCTGGTCGGATTGCTGAGCGTCGCGGCACCCTGCGCACCGTTCATCAGCACATGCAGAATATTCGTCGGCTGGCTGGCCTGAACACCATTGTTGCCTTTCAGCGCGGGCACCATATTGCGCACACCTTCACCGGAATTCTGATGACAAGCCGCACAGTTATCGGCATACAGCGCTTTGCCATTTGCCATGGCCGAATTTGCTGCCAGCGGGGCAGACTTATCTTTGCTGCCCGGTAAGCTTTTCAGGTAAACCGCAATGGCATGAAGATCGGAATCCGACAGGTGTTGCAGCGAATTTGTCACGGCTTCCGCCATCGGGCCGGAGGCCACGGTACGGGCGTTCGCGCCGGTTTTCAGGTACTGAACAATTTCATCGTTGCTCCAGTCACCCAGCCCCTGACGGATATTCCCGGTGATTTCCGGCGCAAACCAGCCCTGAAGTTCTCCGCCCTGCAAATGCACCCCAAAGTTATCGCCCCCCAGCGGATTTTTCGCCGTATGACACGATGTGCAGTGCCCCAGCCCTTCCACCAGATACGCGCCGCGGTTCCATTCTGCTGACTGCGCAGGATCGGCCTCAAACGGAGCAGTATTCAGGAACAACAGGTTCCAGCCAAACATCATCAGGCGGATGTTATACGGAAACGGCAGATCGGTTTTCGGCCCGTCGTAATGCACTGCGGGCACGGTATTCAGGTACGCTTTGATGTCTTTCAGATCCTGATCGCTGACCTTGGCATAGACGTTATAAGGCATCGCCGGATAGAGGTTTTCCCCGTTGATCCCTTTGCCGTTACGCACCGCATTAATGAACTGCTGATCGGTCCAGCCGCCGATACCGGTTTCTTTATCCGGCGTGATATTGGTGGCGTAAATCGTGCCGAACGGCGTGTTCAGACCATAGCCTCCGGCAAACGGCTTGCCACCGCCCGGCGCGGTATGGCAGGCCACGCAGTCCCCTGCCAGCGCCAGATATTTACCGCGTTCGATGGCCGTTTTACCGGTCATCGCCGCCGGTTCGGGTGCCTGAAAATCGCCGGACTGGCTGGCGTTGTACCCCATTTTTACACCGACAAACCCCAGCCCGCCGATGACGACCACACCGGCAATCACCGCTAACGTTTTTTTGATTCTCATGCTTAAACCCTCACCAGCGGACCAGGGGATTTCAGATATTGGGTTTTAATCGCTTCTGCCGCCCATAAAGTCAGCGCGCCCACCGTGCCGGTCGGGTTATAACCGCCGTTATTGGCAAATGCCGATGCGCCACAAACAAAGACGTTATGCACATCCCAGCTTTGCAGATAGCGGTTTACCGCGCTGGTTTTCGGGTTGTCGCCCATGCAGGCGCCGCCCGTGGTATGGGAAGATAGGTTATCCATTGGCGAGAACGGTTTAGCCGTCGGTTCCTGGCGCACAACGGTTTTTGCCCCCATCGCATGCGCGATTTCAACCGAGCGGTCAGCCATGAATTTCGCTGAGCGTTTGTCGTTTTCGATCCAGTCGAACGTCACGCGCAGCAGCGGCTGGCCGTGGCGGTCTTTGTATTCCGGATCAAGATCGAGGAACACGTCGCGGTGCGGATAGCTGTTGCCCATACAATAAATATTGTTGTAGTTCTGATAGCTGTGTTTGACCGCTTTTTTCCAGTCAGCGCCCCAGCGCGGTGTGCCCGGCGGTACATTGTTGGAATAACCGATCGGACGTCCGTTGGTGGAATGCACCAGCGCCACGCCGCCGCCGATAAAGTCATGACCGGTGTGATCAAAGTTATCGCCGTTGAAATCATCAATGGCCTGTGACAGCGCACCTGCGCCGATGAACGGATTCATCATTTCGTCTTCGAAGAAGAAACCTGCGCCGGAAATGGTCTGGTATGCATAGTTACGCCCGACCACGCCTTCACCGGTTTTATGGTCGTAAGGCTGGCCGATGCCGGAAAGGAGCATCAGGCGGACGTTATCCATCTGATAAGCAGAAATCACCACGATATCCGCCGGCTGCTCCCACACCACGCCGTCGCTGCCAATGAACGTCACGCCGGTGGCGGTTTTGCCGTCCGGTGCTTTGTTGACGCGCAACACTTCAGACTCAGTGATCACCGTAAAATTAGGGCGCTGCATCACCGCAGGCAAAATGCAGGCATTCGGGCTGCTCTTCGACCAGTTACCGCAGCCGAAGAATTCGCAGTAACCGCAGTATGTGCACGGCGCCATGTTGACGCCCAGCGGATTGGTATACGCGCCGGACGTATTGCCCGCCGGCACCGCAAACGGGTGATAGCCCATCTCGCGCGTGGCTTTGTCGAAAATCATCGACAACTGGGTGCGCTTGAGCGGCGGCAGCGGATAATCCCGGCTGCGCGGGCCTTCGAAGACGTTGCCGCCTTCAATTTTTTCACCTTTGATGTTACCGGCTTTCCCGGATGTCCCGGCGTAACGTTCAAATTTATCGTAGAACGGTTCTACGTCATCAAACGTCACGCCCCAGTCCTGAACCTGCATTCCTTCGAGGAATTTGTTTTTACCATAGCGTTCAACCGTCTGGCTGTAGCTCTGGAAATCATAAGGCAGGAAGCGCCAGGTCATGCCGTTCCAGTGCGTGCCCGCCCCGCCGACGTTCATCCCAAACTGATAAGTATTAAACTCGCGCAGCGGCAGCGCCTGCTGGATCGGGTTATTACGGAAGGTCAGGGTTTCTACCGCCGTGGGCTGCATAATCGCGCGACGGCTGACGAAGCGCAGTTCGTCGGTATCAATGGTGGTCGGGAAATCATTGCTGGTATCGCGCCATGAACCACGTTCAATGGCGACCACATTCAGACCAGCCAGCGTCAGTTCATTGGCCATCAGCGAGCCTGCCCAGCCGAGGCCGACAATCACTGCATCGACCTTCTCTCTTTTATTACTCATACGACATGTACTCCTGAAAATATCTCAATAATCAAAGCCCGTGCGTTGCCGGTTTTTTATGATTTTTCGTATTGGGTCAGCATGCTGACGGGTTCGATATGCAGATCTTCGCCACGGCGGTCGATGACATCACGGAAGTCATACCGCGCGCCGGGGAACCCAATCATTTTCCAGCCAGCCATGTCTTTATTGCCGCCGTAAAGCGGGTCGGAGAAAAAGCCTTCGCGCATGTTCTGCACCAGCATATTGAAGAACAGCTGGCCGTTGACGCCGGTCAGCGGGATCTCGCCGGATTCCACGCGGCGCAGTAAATCATCCTGCTGGTCACCGGTCAGTTCGGTAAAGTTTTTGCCCCCATTACGCGCTTTCGCCACGCTGTTCAGCGCGGCCAGCCCCAGCCGGTAGCGTTCGGCTGGCGTATCTTTATATTGCGGGCCGGCCTGCGGTAAACCGTCCTGAATCACCGGCCCGAGGCGGTAAGTCGTGACCGCGTTGCCATAATCCCCGCTCAACTGACGGTCAAGAAATACCGCACAGCCCGCCTCTTTCCCGCCGATGCTCAGCTCATCAGCCGGAATGATCCGGTCAGCCAGCGTTTCAATCAGGCTGACTTCAGCGGCGGTGAAGAACGTCCATTCCCCGGCAACCACCGGTTTTGGCGGACGAACCGAATGGATAATCCACGGCATGCCACCGGAGAAAATTTTGGCTTTAACCTTTAAGGCTGTACTGAATAACAGCACCGCCATTGAGGTCAGAAAGTGTCTGCGTTTCACGATAATTCTCCTGTTTACGCACATTGAGAGGTGACTTACCCACATCAGATATGGGTTTATATTTGTGACGGAGATTATACGAAGATGTTAGATGAAAGTAAGAAATTTCGAACCAACGGGTTCATATTTTAACTATTTAAAATCAATAAGTTAATTATTCTGCATTGAGTTAGTACACTAATTAACAAATTTTTACAGGCAAATAAGCCTCCACGGGAAGCTCAAAAATCGTTAACGTAGAGTCTTCACACTTTCCGGAGACGTCTATGCGCATCACCTGTTTACACACGGCAGACAGCAACATCGCGGTTTTTGAAAATGCAGCGCAGGAACTGGGGCTGAATCACCATGCATTCCGCCATATTTCCCGCCCGGATTTACTGGCGGCCGCAGAACACGCTGGCGGGCTGACGCCTGAAATCCTTGAAGAAACCACGCAGGCATTGCTGGCGCTGAGTCAGGACAGCGATCGCGTTTTACTTACCTGTTCAACGCTGGGCGCAGCCGCTGCGGCCGCCGCTGAAAATACGCAGGTGCCGGTTTTGCGCGTTGATCAGGCGCTGGCCGAAGCCGCGATGAAAACAGCCGGAAAAGTGGTGGTGTTATGTGCGGTGGAAACTACGCTCGGCCCGACCCGGAAGCTGTTTGAACAGACAGAAAAACATCCCGACGCCGCGCTGGAAATGCGTCTGGTAGCCGGGGCCTGGGACAAGTTTAAGCAGGGAGATTTAGCGGGATATTTGCAGACTGTCGCCGCAGCGGCCGACGCAGCCTATATCGGTGGCGCAGACGCAGTGGTGCTGGCTCAGGCATCGATGACCGGCGCGGCGCAGTTCACACAAATGGGCAAACCGCTCACCAGCCCGGAGTGCGGCCTGAGAGCGGTCGTCGCGGTTTAAGACTGGCGGAAAAGCGCAAATGGCAGGATTGGCTATACTGAAAGTGGAATAATCATTGGCTTAGCCAACTTAGCTGATGACGACAAAAGGGTGTGATAAGGAGAAAACATGAAAATTATTCTGTGGATCATCGCCATCATCTTTATCGTCGGCTTACTGACCCTGACCGGGGTGTTTAAACTGATTTTCTGAAAATCGTCAGTCTGTGCATAAAACAAAAGTCCGGCACCTGCGCCGGACTTTTTAGTTTGAACAATCTAAATACCCTAAATAATTCGTGTCGCAGAAAGGCGATATTTAATCGTCGGCTTCTTCTACCGATGGCTGAGATTTTTGCTGCTCTTTCTGCTTGCGGTAGTTCTTCGCTATCTGCGGAACAGGCACGGTTTTACCGGTTTCCATCCAGGTGCGCAGACGGTTTGCATCCGCAAAGGCAGTAAATTTCCCGAACGCATCCATCACCACCAGCGTCACCGGTTTGCCGTTAATGGTGGTGCGCATCGCCAGACAATGACCGGCAACGTCGGTATAACCGGTTTTGGTCAGCTGAATGCTCCACGACGGATTCATGATCAGATGGTTGGTATTGCGGAACGGCAGTGCGTAGGCAGGATGGCTGAACACCGCAGTTTTCTCAGCCGTGGTACTGAGCTGGCCGATCAGCGGATAGCGCTGGGACGCCAGCAGCAATCGCGTTAAATCGCGCGCCGTGGAAACGTTACGCGGTGAAAGCCCGGTCGGCTCCACATAATGGGTATGCGTCATGCCGAGGGATTTCGCTTTGGCATTCATTGCGTTGATAAACGCCGAATACCCCCCCGGATAATGTGCCGCCAGGCTGGCTGCCGCACGGTTTTCGGAAGACATCAGCGCCAGCTGAATCATCTGGCGGCGGGTAATTTCACTGTTGAGTTTTACGCGGGAAAACACACCACGCATTTCAGGCGTATTGCTGATATCAACGTTGATCACTTCATCCAGCGGCAGATTCGCATCCAGCGTCACCATCGCGGTCATCAGTTTGGTCAGGGAGGCAATCGGCCTCACTTCATCCGGATTTCGGGAATAAATCACTTCGTGGCTTTTAAGATCCACCACCATGGCGCTGCCGGAAGCAATTTGAACAATCGGGGCGACAGCCTGCTCGTGCTTTGCAGCGAAGGCGGCAGGTGCAGACAACATGCCTGTATTTAAGGCTAATAAGCTCAGAACCAGAAGACGGATTTTCACATGCATTGCTCTGTATTTAAGAAAGTTGTCATGAAGTTATGTCGGAACAGCGGCGGGAATTATAAGTGACAGGAATAGTCTTAGCACTCGCAATTTTCAAATCTATTTGTCACAAAGTCTGTCACAACCACCCGCAGACCGTGCAATGGCGAGTTAGTGAACACTTGCGTAAGATTGAAGGGAGTTCAGACGACAACGGGCAGGGTCTCAGATCCCTGCCCGTTTTTATTATTGATTATCCGGCAATTACTGATGGTCGATTAGATAACCGATTTCCTGCCCGTAGGAAAGTTCGAGCGTATTGCCATCCGGATCATCGAGAAAAGCCCAATAGCCGACAGGCGCGCCGGAGTCTGTGGGTTCCTGACGCAGAACACCCGCATCACGCGCTTCGGCAAGTTTGGCGTCCATCGCTTCTTTCGAGGCACAGGCAATACCGAGATGCCCGAACGGGCCGAGCTGAGTGTCGGTAGAATGCGGGTCTTCTGCCAGAACTAAGGCAAAGTGGCGGGTCATGTCGCTGAGCCAGGCAACAGGCCGGGCGGGGGTGCCTTTTTCGCCGCGCCGGTGGATGACTTTCATTCCGGAAAATTGCTGATAGAAAGCGATACTGGCGTCGAGATCTTTAACGGCAAAAGCTATGTGACTCAGGCCGATGTCTTTATTGTCCATGATACTCCTCCATTTTTAAGCGTTGCCGCGTGGAGAAGTCATGGAATTCAGTCACCGGTTAATGCGTCCGGCGATTTCCTTCGACGTCTTCAGCACGCGCACTTCAGTAAATAACTCTGTCGCCTCTTCGTACTCTTTACGCAAATAACTCAGCCACTGTTTGATACGCGCAACATGATACAAACCGGTATCGCCCTGCTTTTCCAGACGGGTGTATTTCTGCAACAGCGTCATTACATCCGCCCACGGCATGCGAGGTTCGTTGTATTTCACCACGCGGCTGAGGTTAGGAATATTCAGCGCGCCGCGCCCGATCATGACGGCGTCACAGCCGGTGGTTTGCATACAGGCCTGCCCGCTGGCGTAATCCCAGATTTCACCGTTGGCAATCACAGGAATGCTCAGCCGCTGGCGGATTTCGCCAATCGCCTGCCAGTTAATCCGCTCAGGTTTGTAACCGTCTTCTTTGGTGCGCCCGTGTACGGTGAGTTCGGTCGCGCCCGCCTGTTGTACGGCATCAGCAATTTCAAAACTGCGTTCAAGAGAGTCCCAGCCCAGACGCACTTTCACCGTCACAGGTAAATGCGCAGGCACCGCGGCACGCATGGCTTTAGCGCCCTGATAAATCAGCTCCGGGTCTTTGAGTAACGTGGCACCGCCGCCGCTGCCGTTAACCATTTTCGACGGACAGCCGCAGTTGAGATCCACGCCGTAAGAACCCAGTTCAGTGGCGCGGGCGGCGTTTTCGGCCAGCCATTCGGGATACTGACCGAGAAGCTGTACACGAACCCGCGTGCCGGAAGGCGTGCGGCTGTCGTGTTCTAATTCCGGGCACAGGCGGTGGAAGACTTTGACGGGAAGCAGCTGATCCACAACACGCACAAACTCAGTGATGCACAAATCGTAGTCGTTCACTTCAGTGAGAAGTTCACGAACCAGGGGATCAAGCACACCTTCCATCGGAGCCAGTAATACGCGCATCGCAGTTCAACCCTTAAAAATGACGCGCAAGATTACCGCAAGGCCCGCCTCCGGGCAATTATCCCTGTGACAAATCGGTGCTTAACGTTTCATTCACGCCCGCATTTCTTTGCCGCGCCCTCACGGAACGCAGGGCAATCCACACCGCCAGAAACGCCGGAACAGCGAACAGCAGGAACATCCAGAACGCAGCGTTGGCAGCGCCTGCATCGCCCTGATTCACGCCGGAGAAGTTAGCCACCGTTCCGGCCAGCGCGGCACCCAGCGCAGAGGCGAAAGACTGCACGACGGTGATCGACGCACCGGCTTTTTCGCGATCTTCCTCCGGTGCCTGTTGCAGCACGCGGGTCAGCAGGTGCGGCCAGCCCAGCCCGATGCCAAAACCGGCCAGCGTCAGCCCGAGCACTACCCCGCTGATATTCAGCCACGGCATTCCGAAAGCCACCGGCACGGTGAACAGCAATAACAGCAAGCCGACAGCCAGAATCAGCGGGCCGGAAACAATCGCATTATCTGCACGACGCCCCGTCCAGCCTGAACTGGCGACTTCACTTAACGTCCAGCCCGCGGCGGCGGCGGCAGTAATATATCCGGCCGCCAGCGGAGTCTGGCCGTGCAAATGTTGCAGCAGATAAGGCACAAACAGCTCGCAGCCCAGGCCGATAATCAGCAACGACATCACCAGGTACAGGCCATAAAGCGGCGATGAACGGCGCAGCGCGTTACGCGGCAACAGCCTGACATTGGCGGTGAACTCCCGGTGACGCAGGATAAGGATCATCACCACTGCAATCACAAAACCGAGCAGATTAATCAGCCCGTGCGAAGACAGGCTGCCCGCCGAAACCACCAGCACCGCACCGGTCAGCAGCGCCAGTTGCATCAGCGGCAACGGTTCTTCCGGCTGTTTCTCCCGCTGAGATTTAGGCAGGATCCGCCAGACCCACAAGCCAAATAATGACGTGACCGGCAGAAGCAGACCAAATGCCCAGCGCCACGCGTGCAGCTCTGCAAAAATTCCGCCGACCGCCGGGCCGACCAGCGTCGCAATCCCCCACATCGCGGAGATCAGCGCCATCGCGCGGGGCCAGAGAGATTCTTTAAACAGAAGATTTATCATCGCGTAAGACAGCGCGAACAGGAAACCGCCGCCCAGCCCCTGCAAGGCGCGCCCGATAAGCAGCACCGGCATACTCGGCGCAACGGTACAAAGTGCTGCACCGGCGATAAAAATACCGGTCGCCATAAGATAACTGCCGCGCGGCCCGGCAGTTCGCATCAGCCGGGCAGAAAGCGCCGAGCCGAGAATCGAGCAGACGACGTAAAGTGTGGTGTTCCACGCGTACCACGCCAGCCCGCCGATATCCTGCACAACGGATGGCAAAATCGTAATCACGATGTAGCTGTTGGTGGCGTATAGCGCGACGCCGGCGCTCAGGGTGATGGCGCTTCCCCGGTTTTCCGCACTGAATAAATCCTTCCAGCCGCTCTGACTTTCCGACATTTCTCTTCGTCCCTTTGGTTTATGTTTTCCGCACATTGAAGCGCGTTGTGATTATGGTATGATTAAAACAAGAAATTACTTGGAATATGTTTTACATAATCTAGAACCCGGCGAGGCGATATGTCAAGCAACGACTTGGAAAATAAAAATGACGTCCGGCAAAGCGTCGCTGAGCGCTTAATGACGCTGCTGAAAACCCGCGGGGAAATGCAGGCCAGCGATGCGGGTCATCTGCTGGGCACAACCGGCGAAGCGGCGCGGCAGCAATTTGTGAAGCTGGCAAAAGACGGTCTGGTGGAAGCGAAAGCCGTGTCACAGGGCGTCGGGCGTCCGGCGCAGTACTGGCAACTGACCGCCAAAGGGCATGCGCACTTTCCCGACGCGCACGCCGATCTGACCGTACAACTTCTTCAGCTTATCCGCACGTCGCTGGGCGAATCCGCACTGGATCAGCTGATTACATCGCGTGAAAGCCAGACGCTGGATAATTACCGGCAGGCGATGAAAGGCGCGAATTCGCTGGAAGAAAGGCTGCAACGGCTTACGGCAATTCGCACCCGCGAAGGGTATATGGCGGACTGGACATTGCAGGAAGACGGCAGTTATCTGTTTGTCGAAAACCACTGCCCGATTTGCGCCGCCGCAACGACCTGTCAGGGTTTTTGCCGCGCCGAGCGGGATGTCTTCCGTGATGTGCTGGAAGCGAACGTTGAACGCACCGAGCATATTTTACAGGGCGCGCGCCGCTGTGCGTATGTGATCCGTTAGCCGGATTTCAGGCGAAAAAAAACCGCCGGTTAAGGCGGTTTGATGCAGATTTCGATACAGATTTTGAAATCTTATTTGTTGCCGGTGCCGCCGTTACCCGTACGACGCTGGCCTGCGTGTGCAGGACGCGAACGTGCCGGACGGTTTTCGCCGGAACCGCGGTTTTCAGACGTGCCGCCGTTGCCGGTACGCTGACCGTTACCGCCCTGACGCGGAGCGCCGGAACGTGGAGCACCAGAGCGCGGTGCGCCCGGACGCTGGCCCTGACGTGGCGCGCCACGACCGCCGCCGCCATTGCCCTGACGACCATTGATGATCGGCTCAGCTTTGATGCTCGGGTCTGGCTCGTAACCTTCCAGCGCGATACGCGGGATTTCACGTTTCAGCAGGCGCTCGATGTCACGCAGCAGTTTGTGTTCATCCACGCACACCAGAGAAATCGCTTCACCGGTGGCTTCTGCACGACCGGTACGGCCGATACGGTGAACGTAATCTTCCGGTACGTTTGGCAGTTCATAGTTCACAACGTGTGGCAGTTGATCGATATCCAGACCGCGCGCAGCGATGTCGGTGGCGACCAGAACACGGATTGAACCGGCTTTGAAATCGGCCAGCGCACGGGTACGCGCGCCCTGACTTTTGTTGCCGTGAATTGCTGCGGCAGTAATGCCGTCTTTGTTCAGCTGTTCAGCAAGATGGTTCGCACCATGCTTGGTACGGTTAAAGACCAGCACCTGTTTCCAGTCGCCTTCACCGATCATCTGAGACAGCAATTCTCTTTTACGTTTCTTATCAACAAAGTGAACGCTTTGTTCAATTTGCGCAGAAGCGGTGTTGCGACGGGCCACTTCAACAGAAGCAGGATTGGTCAGCAACTTGCTCGCCAGACCTTTGATCTCATCAGAGAACGTCGCGGAGAACAGCAGATTCTGACGCTTGGCAGGCAGTTTCGCCAGCACGCGACGGATATCATGGATGAAGCCCATATCCAGCATGCGGTCAGCTTCATCAAGCACCAGGATTTCAACCTGAGATAAATCAACAGCACGCTGATGTTCCAGATCCAGCAAACGACCCGGCGTTGCGATCAGAACATCCACGCCACCGCGCAGTTTCATCATCTGCGGGTTAATGCTCACACCACCAAATACGACCAGCGAACGCAGGGTCAGGTATTTGCTGTAAGCCTGTACGTTTTCGCCAATCTGCGCCGCCAGCTCACGGGTTGGGGTCAGGATCAGCGCACGAACAGGGCGACGTCCTTTGAATTGCGCGTTGGTATGGCTGAGCATGTTGAGCAGTGGCAGTGTAAAACCAGCGGTTTTACCGGTACCGGTCTGCGCACTCGCCATCAGGTCACGACCTTCGAGCACGACAGGAATAGCCTGACGCTGAATAGGCGTAGGTTCGCGATAGCCCTGTTCTTCAACAGCACGCAAAATTTCGGCACTTAAGCCGAGGGAATCAAATGACATATAAGGAAAAGCTCCAGTCCACTCTAACCCGAACGGGGTTCGGTGCAGTTTCAAGAATGGATGATCAGACGAGGCAAATGAGGCATTACCACGAGGATTCGGCACAAACTGCAGTGCGCCAGTTGTGCGGATACTAGCACAGAACGCCGTGCCGCGCGAAGTTATCTGCTTCCGGCCTGTAACCGGGCGTGACAAATGCAAACTTTAGTGACGCTTTCTGGCGGCATAATCTGCGGTATTAATCCGAAACTTTGATACAGGATAATCAATTATAAAGCTGATGAATGGCTTCCCACTTTTTGCGTCCCAATCCCCGGATTAGCTTGCTATGCTTCTTTCACTTTCACTCTCTTTTGTCCATAAGGCTACACCGCTGCAACATGGAAACCTGGAAAATAAACTTAATCTCCGTCTGGCTCGGGTGCTTTTTCACCGGCATGGCGATGAGTCAGATCCTGCCTTTTTTACCGCTTTACATCGAACAGCTGGGTGTTACGTCTCATGAATCCCTGAGTTTGTGGTCAGGACTGGTCTTCAGCGGGACTTTCCTGGTTTCCGCCATTGTCGCGCCGTTGTGGGGCAGCCTCGCTGACCGCAAGGGCCGCAAACTCATGTTGCTGCGCGCCGCACTGGGCATGGCGATTGTCATGATGTTGCAGGGTTTTGCGACCAACGTCTGGCAGCTTTTCATCCTGCGCACGCTGATGGGTTTAACATCCGGCTATATTCCGAACGCGATGGCGCTGGTGGCCTCGCAGGTGCCGCGCGACAAAAGCGGCTGGGCGCTGGGGACGCTGTCCACCGGTCAGGTTTCAGGTGTCATTATCGGCCCGCTGTTAGGCGGTTTTATGGCTGACCATCTCGGCCTGCGCACCGTGTTTTTCGTCACCAGCGGCATGTTGTTTATCAGCTTCCTGATCACCCTTTTCCTGATCAAAGAGCGCGTGGTGCCGGTCACCAAAGCCAACCGTCTGAGCGGTAAAGCGGTGTTTACCACACTTCCCTACCCGTGGCTGATTGTCAGCCTGTTCGTCACCACCATGATGATCCAGCTGGCGAACGGTTCCATCAGCCCGATACTGACATTGTTTATCCGTGAGCTTTCGTCCGATACCAGCAATATCGCGTTTATCAGTGGCGTGATTGCCGCCGTGCCCGGCGTGTCGGCATTACTGGCGGCACCCAAACTGGGTAAACTCGGCGACCGCATCGGCGCGCACCGGATACTCATCGCCGCGCTGGTCTTTTGCTTCCTGCTGTTCTGCCTGATGGCACTGATCAAAACCCCCGTCCAGCTCGGCGTTCTGCGCTTTATGCTCGGTTTCGGCGATGGCGCGTTAATGCCCGCAGTGCAGGCGTTGCTGGTGAAATACAGCAGTGATCAGGTCACTGGCCGGATATTTGGGTATAACCAGTCGTTTATGTACCTCGGGAATGTCGTCGGGCCGCTGATAGGTTCCAGCGCTTCCGCGCTGTTCGGATTCCGTTGGGTATTTATCGTGACCGCGATTCTGGTGCTGTTTAACACCGTACAGGTGTGGTGGAGTTTCCGGCAGGTGCCGACAGGGAGAGTGAGGATTCCGTGATCGCGGATCCGGACCGGTTGGAGCCATTTGAAGCTTCGTTCAGCAGAATGTTTGATCCGCGCCAGATTACATTCTTAAAAGATAAACGCGGCTCTTTTTTTGAATTTAGATAAGCTATTGGCCGCTTTCAAAAATCGCGCCGTATGGAGAGGTGGAAAACCGCGTATCTTTTCGCGCGGTTTGTAACCCGACGGGAGGGAACCGCGCAGCGGCGGGGTTTTGCGGCACTAGCAGGAATTGCTGAAACATAGCCAGCGAGCGGTAGCGCGCAGTTAAAAAGACGCGAGAGATCCAAGAGAGGCCCGTCCTGGCCTCTTTTGGTCGGTTTCGGCGCTGCGAGTCAAGCGATCACCGCCATTGAAAAACCGAAATTTACTCGGTCTTCGTTAAGCCAAGGCGCAGCCCCCAAGCCGCTAATGCCCGGCACTGGCATAAAAAAAGGGCGCTTTTCAGCGCCCCTTCTCATAAAGTTTGAAATCAAAAACAATTACCGGCGGTTACCGAAAATCCGTAACAACATCAGGAACAGGTTGATGAAATCCAGATACAACGTCAGTGCGCCTACGATGGAATATTTGCGGAAATTATCACGGTCATCCGCCGACAATTGCGCACCCATGTTTTTCAGCTTCTGGGTATCGTAGGCAGTCAGGCCGACGAAGATCAGCACGCCTGCGTAGGAAATGATGTTCGCAAGACCTGAGCTTTTCAGCCACATGTTGACCAGTGACGCCAGAACCAGACCAATCAGCGCCATGAACAACATGCTGCCGATGCCGGTTAAATCACGCTTTGTCACGTAACCGTAAACGCTCATCGCACCAAACATGCCCGCTGCGACGATGAATGTCCCAAAAATGGAATCACCAGTGTAGACGAGGAAAATGCTGGAAAGCGTCAGACCCGTCAGGGCGGAATACAACATGAAGAGGCCGGTGGCGACCGTCCCGCTCAGGCGATTGACCATGCCGGAAATCACGAAGACCAGCGCCAGCTGGGCGATGATCAAACCAAAGAATGTAATCTGGCTGGAAAAAACAAAACTCATGATTTTTTCGGAGCCGGAAGCATACCAGGCAACAAATGCCGTCAGCAGCAAGCCACAGAACATCCAGCCATACACTTGCGCCATGTACGCCTGAATGCCCGTATTTGCGCGTTCAACAATTGAACCGTTACTACGTGGATATCGATCCATGATGATTACCCTTTTGCATGGAGGACAATAATGAGGCCAAAATGGCCTCCCGATTTTTTAAAGCGTATCACAGTTGGCGGGAAAAGCATGGGAGGAGTCGGTGCGGTTGAACCACTATTTACCAGCGCGCCGCCGCAACTTTATCGCTGTCACGGGCATCGACCCAGCGGTCGCCCTCTTCCGTCGCCTCGCGCTTCCAGAACGGTGCGCGCGTTTTCAGCTGATCCATAATAAATTCATTGGCTTCGAACGCCATTCCGCGATGAGCGCTGGTGACGCCGACAAAGACAATTTCATCGCCCGCATACATCGGCCCGACGCGGTGATAAACCGAAACACTTTGCAAAGGCCAGCGCGCGCGCGCCTGTTCAACAATCTCCGCCAGCGCTTTTTCGGTCATGCCCGGATAGTGCTCCAGCGTCAGCGCCGTGACGTGGCTGCCCAGATTGTGATTGCGCACTTTGCCGGTGAACGTTACCACCGCGCCGTCGGCGTCTGACTGCGCCAGCCAGTTGTACTCTTCGCCAACGTTAAACGAGGCGGCATCAACAATAATTTTTGTCCTGTCCATCTCAGCCCCCGGTCACTGGCGGGAAGAACGCCACTTCGTCGCCCGCTACCAGCGGATGTGCCATCGTGGTCAGCGTCTGATTGACCGCAACCAGCAATTTGCCGGGTTCCAGTGCCAGCGCCCAGCGGTCGCCGCGTCCGGTCAGGGAATTGCGCAAATCTTCCACGGTGGAAAAATCAGCCGGCAGTTGCAGGCTGGACGTCCCGGTTAACTCACGAACCTGAGCGAAGAATAAAATGTCGATCATATTTCCACCTTACCTTCAGCCTTGCTTTCCGCCTTAAAGTCGCCGGATTTACCGCCGCTTTTTTCCAGCAGGCGGATCGGGCCGATCACCATATCTTTCTGAACGGCTTTACACATGTCGTAGATGGTCAGCGCGGCGACGGAAGCCGCAGTCAGCGCTTCCATTTCCACACCGGTTTTGCCGCTTAACCGGCAACGGGATTCGATACGAACGCGGTTATGTTCCGGCTGCGCTTCAAGCTTAACTTCCACTTTGGTCAGCAACAGCGGATGACACAGCGGGATCAAATCCCAGGTTTTCTTGGCAGCCTGAATGCCGGCGATGCGCGCGGTAGCAAACACATCCCCTTTGTGATGATTGCCGTCGATGATCATCGCCAGCGTTTTGGCCGCCATCTCAACAAAAGCTTCGGCGCGGGCTTCGCGAACCGTTTCGGCTTTGCCGGAAACGTCCACCATGTGGGCATCACCGGACGCATTAATGTGGGTTAATTCAGACATGCTTATTTCTTCAAATGTGGGGTGAAATTGCACGGCCCCTGGCGGGCATCGAGCTGCGCTTCAATGATATTTTCCCAGGCGGTCTGGCATGCGCGGGTTGATCCCGGCATGGCAAAAATCACCGTCTGATTGGCAATACCGCCGATGGCGCGCGACTGAATGGTCGAGGTGCCGATATCTTCGAAAGACACCATGCGGAACAGCTCGCCGAAACCTTCAATTTCACGGTCAAATAACGGCTTCAGGGCTTCCGGCGTATTATTTCCGGCATTAAAACCGGTACCGCCGTTGATCAAAATGGCCTGAATTTTTTCATCTGCAATCCACGCAGAAACCACGGCGCGAATGCTGTAAATGCTCTCTTTAACAATTTGCTGCGCCACAACGTGGTGGCCGCCTTCGGTCACGGCTTCTTTCAGGTAATGGCCGGAGGTATCTTCCGCGTCGGTGCGGCGGTCAGAAACCGTCATGATCGCGACAGATAAAGGCAAAAATTCTTTGCTGGCTTTGCTCATCAGTTTGCTCCTTAAACGATTAATGCCGGACTCAGCCGCCGATAAACGACAGGTTCTGAGTAATCCCGGTATTGCCTTCATGCAGGAAGTGCGTTTGTTTTTTACGGCTGAGACCGCCCTGGATCCTGTCCATCAAATCATCCTGCTGAAGATCGTCGGCCAGTAAATCGCGCAGAGGAATGCCCTGCTCGCCGAACAGACACAAATGCAGATTGCCGATCGCGGACACGCGCAGGCGGTTGCAGCTGACACAAAAGTCTTTTTCATACGGCATGATCAGGCCGATCTCGCCCAGATAATCCGGGTGGCTGAACACCTGCGCCGGGCCGTCGCTGCGTGAGCGGATCTGCAACTGCCAGCCCTGACGGACAAGCTGCTCGCGCAGGACTTCGCCGGAAACATGATGTTTGCGGAAAAGATCGCCGCCGTCGCCGGTTTCCATCAGTTCGATGAAACGCAGCTGAACCGGACGGGTTTTAATCCAGTCGAGGAAGGTGTTGAGGCTGGAATGATTCACATCGCGCATCAGTACGGTATTGACTTTGACCTTGCTGAAACCGGCGTCAAACGCGGCGTCAATTCCGGCCATCACATCGCGGAATTTATCCTGCCCGGTGATAGCGTGAAACTGGCGGGCATCAAGGCTGTCGACGCTGACGTTAATGTTTGTCAGCCCGGCATCGCGCCATTTGCTGATATCACGCGCCATGCGGTAACCGTTGGTGGTCACGGCCAGCGTTTTAATTGAGGGGTTTTCGCGAACGGCGGCAATGATGTCGCAGAAATCGCGGCGCAGCGACGGTTCTCCACCGGTCAGGCGCACTTTTTCCGTTCCCAGATTGGCGAACGCGCGACTGACCCGACGGATTTCATCGAGCGAAAGAAAGCTTTTATTGCTGTGCCCGTGCGGCTTGTAACCGTCCGGTAGGCAATAGGTGCAACGAAAATTGCACACGTCAGTGATCGACAGCCGCAAGTAATAAAACTTGCGGGCAAAAGCATCAGTAAGTTGAAGCACCTAAACACCTTTCCAAATACGGGAGATGCGGGCATTTCTGCCATGCACCCTGGTGACTGATTGTCACGGCCAGAGCTCCATATTGTTTCTGTGGGAACAACGTCAGAAAGGCAACTTAGGAACCAGGGCTAGGAGTTGATTCAACACGTTCAGTGCAGAACGATGAAGAATTCGGGTAACGGACTACAGTTTAACGCTCTGAAGACCGGATCGCCAAGGTGGTTTTTCGTTATGCATTTTGATATATAACGTTTTTTCACAACAAAAGAGAGCATTTTCAACGATAAAACCGCTTGATTTTGAAAGCGCTGAGAGTACGGCGAAGGGATAACATCCTGTTGCAAAATTAGGTAAAATCTCCCGGCAAAACGATTATCTGCTGCATCTTTATTGTGCCCTGAGCACGCACTATTCTCACCTCTGGCCGCTTCACAAGGATCTTTATGCGCAACAGAACATTAGCTGACCTCGACCGGGTGGTGGCATTAGGCGGAGGGCACGGCCTGGGCCGCGTGATGTCTTCTCTTTCCTCGCTGGGCCCGCGTCTCACCGGCATTGTGACCACGACCGACAACGGCGGTTCAACCGGCCGCATCCGCCGTTCGGTGGGCGGCATCGCCTGGGGCGATATGCGCAACTGCCTCAACCAGCTGATTACCGAACCGAGCTTAGCCTCGGCGATGTTCGAATACCGCTTCAGCGGCCAGGGCGAACTGGACGGACACAATCTCGGCAATCTGATGCTGCGCGCGTTGGATCACCTGACCGTCCGCCCGCTGGAAGCAATCAATCTGGTGCGCAGCCTCCTGAAAGTGGACGCTGAGTTGATTCCGATGTCCGAGCAGCCGGTAGATTTAGCCGCGATCGACGCGGCCGGTCAGCGGGTTCACGGCGAAGTGAATGTCGATAAACTGACGCAAATCCCGCGCGAATTACTGCTGGAGCCACAGGTTCCGGCCACGCGCGAAGCGTTGCACGCCATCGCCGAAGCGAATCTCATCCTGATTGGCCCCGGCAGTTTCTTTACCAGCCTGATGCCGCTGTTGCTGATGGAAGATCTCACCACCGCCCTGCGCCGCAGCCGAGCGCACATCGTTTATATCGGCAATCTGGGGAAAGAGCTGAGCGTTGCCGCGGCGTCGCTGACACTTGACGACAAACTGGACATGATCGAAAAACGCATTGGCCGCCGCGCGGATGCGGCAATTGTCGGGCCGAAAGTGACGCTGGGTGAAAGCGCCAAAGCGCATCTGATTATTCAAAGCCCGCTCGAAGCCAGCGATATTCCGTATCGCCATGACCGCGATATGTTGCGGATGGCGGTAGAAGAAGTGCTGCAAAAGATGCACTGAGTGCTGAGAAAATGATTCTGAAAACTTAAAGACAAAGGCCGCGCAATGCGGCCTTTTTCATGCACACCGTTTCACAAAGCTGCCAGGCATTATGCCCAGCCGGCCAGGATTTCAGCGGTGGTTTTCACCGTCACCGGATTTCCCGGCACGGATAATTCGCGCCAGACTTCGTTGTGCTGGCCGATTAACTGCTGAGCCGTGGCGTGGGTTCTGTCGCCGGTGGTGTGCGCATCGGAGGCAACGGTTACCGCGTAGCCTTTGCTGGCAGCGACTTTAATGGTGGTATCCACGCAGTAATCCGTGGCACATCCGCACACCGTAAAGCCAGTCGCATTGAGATCTTTCAGCACTTCATCAAGACGTGTGCGGTAGAAAGAATCACAGGCGGTTTTAGTGACGGAAACAGAACCCGCCGGCTGATGAAGTTCCGGCAAAACCTGCCAGAATTCGCTGCCTTCGGTCATTTCACCTTCGGCGTGCTGGATGAAAATAATGCGCCCTGCCCGGTCAATCAGCTGGTTAATTAACGCGGTACGCCCGCTGCGGTCATAACGTGGCGATGCGAACACTCCGTTTTGCATATCCACCACAATAAGTACATTTTTCCCGGTCACATTTCTCTCCGCACAATAAAAAAGCCCCGCTTCACTTTACAGATCGTGGGGCTTTTTCACAGTTCAAAAAACCGGTGGAAACGGCTGTTATTTTTTGGTCAGCGGATGATTATTCCACGGGCTGTCAGCGGCAGGTTTCGCAGTGCTGACTTTGGGTTTCTGCGGTTTTTCAGCGGATAACGGCGTGCGGCGTTTGCTGCGCGTCATATCAGGGCGCAAATGGCCTTCAATAAAATCCAGATACAGCGTTTCCACTTCCTTGCGCGCCCACGGCGTGCGGCGCAGGAATTTCAGGCTGGACTTGATGCTTGGGTCACTTTTGAAGCAGTTGATGTTGACCTGCGAAGCCAGTGCGGGCCAGCCAAAATTATCCACCAGCGTTGTCAGCAGTTTTTCCAGCGTGACGCCGTGCAGCGGATCTTTCGCCGCACCGGGATTTTGTGGTGTATCAGTCATTGGCTCGCTTTTCCTTATCAATTTTCAGGCCGCGCACTTTAGCATTTTTCCCTTACGAAAGAGCAATAAACTGCTCGCGCAGGGCGTGGAGTTCGTCGCGTGTATTGGCCGCTTCTTCGAATTCCAGGTTCTGGGCATGCGCATACATCTTGCTTTCCAGCTCCTTAATGCGCTGTTCCAGCGCTTTAGGCGTAAGCGATTTGTAGGTTTGCGCCGCTTCGGCATCGCGCTTGTCTTTGTTCTTTTTGGTCTTTGGCTGCCCCAGTTGCAGGATGTCGGAAATCTTCTTGTTCAGGCCCATCGGCGTAATGCCGTTTTCCAGGTTGTAAGCTTCCTGTTTCGCACGACGACGCTCCGTTTCCCCGATCGCTTTAGCCATCGAATTCGTGATTCTGTCGCCGTAAAGAATAGCTTTACCGTTGAGGTTACGCGCCGCACGGCCAATGGTCTGAATGAGCGAACGTTCTGAACGCAGGAAGCCCTCTTTGTCGGCATCCAGGATCGCCACCAGAGAAACCTCCGGCATATCCAGCCCTTCCCTCAGCAAGTTGATGCCCACCAGCACATCGAATTCACCCAGACGCAAATCGCGGATAATCTCCACACGCTCGACGGTATCGATATCAGAGTGCAGGTAACGCACCTTCTCGCCGTGTTCTTCCAGATACTCGGTCAAATCCTCGGCCATGCGTTTGGTCAGCGTGGTGACCAGCACACGCTCATTGATGGCCACGCGTTTGCGGATTTCCGACAGCAGATCGTCGACCTGCGTGGTCACCGGGCGCACTTCAATAATCGGATCCAGCAAGCCGGTCGGACGCACCACCTGATCCACCACGTCGCCGCCGGATTTATCCAGCTCGTAAGCGCCGGGCGTGGCGGAAACATAAATCGTCTGCGGCGCCAGCGCCTCAAATTCTTCAAAGCGCATCGGGCGGTTATCGAGCGCCGATGGCAGGCGGAAACCGTATTCCACGAGCGTTTCTTTTCGCGAGCGGTCGCCTTTGTACATCCCGCCGATTTGCGGAATGGTGACGTGGGATTCGTCGACAATCAGCAAACCGTCGGCAGGCAGATAGTCAAACAGCGTCGGTGGCGGCTCGCCCGGACCGCGTCCGGAGAGATACCGGGAATAGTTTTCGATGCCCGAGCAATATCCCAGCTCATTCATCATTTCGAGGTCAAACTGTGTACGCTGGCTGAGACGCTGTTCTTCGAGCAGTTTGTTGTTATCCAGCAGCACCTTACGGCGATCGGCCAGATCGACTTTGATCTCTTCCATCGCCTGCAAAATACGTTCACGCGGGGTGACGTAGTGCGTTTTCGGGTAAATCGTGAAACGCGGAACTTCGTGCTGCACCTGACCGGTCAGCGGGTCAAACAGGGAAAGCCGCTCGACTTCCTGATCGAAAAGCTCGATGCGCAGTGCCAGATCGTCTGATTCCGCCGGAAAGACGTCGATCACTTCGCCGCGCACGCGGAAAGTACTGCGCTGGAAAACCTGATCGTTGCGGGCATATTGCAGCTCAGCCAGACGGCGCACGATCGCGCGCTGATCGATAATCATCCCTTTGGTCAGATGCAGCATCATTTTCAGATACAGATCCGGGTCGCCCAGACCGTAGATCGCCGAGACGGATGCCACCACGATGACGTCGCGGCGCTCAAGCAGCGCTTTGGTCGCAGAAAGGCGCATCTGTTCGATGTGTTCGTTCACCGACGAATCTTTTTCGATAAACGTGTCTGAACTCGGGACGTACGCTTCGGGCTGGTAATAATCGTAGTAAGAAACGAAATATTCGACGGCGTTCTCCGGGAAGAACTCTTTCATTTCGCCATACAACTGCGCCGCGAGAGTTTTATTGGGCGCGAGAACCATCGTCGGCCGGTTCAGGTCAGCAATCACATTCGCGACGGTGAAGGTTTTACCGGAACCGGTAACGCCGAGTAACGTCTGGTGCGCCAGACCGTTCTCCAGCCCTTCTTCCAGACGGCGTATTGCCTCAGGCTGATCGCCTGATGGCTTAAATTCGGAATGCAGTTTGAACTCTTTACTCATGACGGGCTACCTGGCTGAAATGAAAACGCATAAGGCCGTACGTAAGGCGCTCACGGAAAAACAGTATGAAAGACTCCGCGAATTTTGCCAGCCTTGATTTTACCGCCTTATAATACTGTATATAAAACCAGCCTCCAATCGATAAAAATCACCGGTGATTTAACCGGTTGCTGCATCTGCACTTTTTTAGGTTATTACGAAAAAGAATTCTCACCATCAGGTGACAATTATCCCCAAAATTTTTCATCCGTTAACTTTCTGACCACAGGTTGACGAATTCTGACACAACTATGACGAACGAATTATGGGTGTATTGCTTTTAACTAACTCACTGAATATAAACAACATCATTAAAAAGCTGCGAATACGGGCAAAGTGAGCACAACCCGCGCCCTGACTCGCCTGTAGCATCTTTTCTTACTCTCATGCACATGGTTATCCACAGGAATAGTGGATAAGTCTCAGCACGCCCCGCACGGCGGGAGTTGGTAAAAAACATCATTTAGGCTTTCAGGCCACTCAAGTGGTCTTTTTTAGTTATTTTTTATCTTTTTTATCTCCTTATTTATGCCTATTTTGCCTAGATTTCTGGTCGGATGTTTCTTGCAAAATCCAAAAGTGCATCTCATCAGGATTTTTTTGCTTCTTATTCCCGTTACGTTTGCACCAAAATCAGAGAGAGCAGCACTGGCAAAGTGCAGTTGTCTTTCTCCCGCGTCTGAACGGATGTCACAAAACCTCAACAACGTTAATGAATAATCCTAAATCGCCCTGCGCTCCGCTGTTAACACCCCTGTAACTTCTCTTTTCCCCGGCACTTTTACAAACTTGGCCTGAGAGTTGCAGTGTCACTGTAGGAAGCGTTTCCTGTAGCCGGAACCGCTTTTTTCACCTGAAAGTGAAATCTGATGATTACCCTGTTTTTTGCTAAGCAATGTCATTTTTAGTGCAAGGAAAAAGCGGTTAACCCCATTTATCACTGGTTAATGGCTGTTTATCTGTAATTGATGCTGAGAGGTTGGCCGGTAATCAACGGAATTTAATTCTGTGTTACGGCATTAACAGCGGAACATAAATGTCAGAAATATGACAGTGGCGGTCAAAGCGAAGTTCAGCGGAATGCTCCGTGTGGGAGGGAGGTCTGATGTTAAGTGTAAAATCAGTTAATCAGTATTATGGGCAAAAACATATTCTGTGGGATATCAATCTCGAACTGTACCGCGGTCAATGTACGTGCCTGATCGGGCGAAATGGCGTGGGGAAAACTACGCTGGTGAACTGCATTATGGGCCATCTTCCGGTGAAAAGCGGGGCGATATCCTGGCAGTCGCGCGACGAAGAGCCTCAGAGTTTGTTAAATCTTCCGGTGGAAAGCCGTGCGCAAATCGGCATCGGTTATGTGCCACAGGGCCGGCAGATTTTTTCGCAGATGAGTGTCGATGAAAACCTGCAAATTGCCATGATGGCCAGCCGGAATAAGACGCGTCGCGTGCCTGAAGAGGTCTACGACCTGTTTCCGGCGCTTAAGGAAATGGGAACGCGCAAAGCGGGAGAACTCGATGAGAGCCAGCAGCAGCAACTGGCGATCAGCCGCGCGCTGGTTCAGGAGCCCGAACTGCTGATCCTCGACGAACCGACTGAACACACCAGCGCGTCGATGGCGGCGAATATGGGTAACATCATTCACCGCCTGAACCGTGACCTCGGTCTGACGCTGCTTCTGGTCGGGCATAAATTGCCGTTTATCCGCAGCGTCGCTGACCGGTTTTGTCTGGTGGACGGCGGGCGCAACGTGGCACAGGGCACGCTGGCACAGCTTGACGAGACGTTAATCAAAAATTATCTGACGGTCTGACGTCGTACTTCATTTACCATCAGGAAGCAGACGTTCCAGATCCAGATATTGCCCCAGATTGATGTCCAGACCGGCACTCAGGAACGGGATCTCGCCCAGCAGCGGCGCAGGCAGCATACGCGTGAGCGTCGCCATGTATGCCTGATGATGCTTCCCCGTTTCCTGCACATCATTGGCAATCCAGCCCGCCAGATGCAAACCACTTTGCGCGATGGCCTGCGCCGTCAGCACGGCGTGATTGATGCAGCCCAGCCGCATTCCCACCACTAACACCACCGGCAGTTGCTCGGCAATCACCCAGTCCGCAAACGTATAATCTGCGGTCAGCGGCGTGTACCAGCCTCCCGCCCCTTCCACTACCACCCAGTCGGCCAGCGGTTCGAGATGGCGCAATCCGGCGGATAAAACCTGCGGGTCAATTGGGCGATTTTCCAGCTCGCTGACGATATGCGGCGACGTCGGCTCGATAAACGTGCACGGATTGACTTCGTCATAACGCAGCCCGACGGTGCTGTAGGCCTGGAGCGCCAGTGCGTCGCTGTTGCGCGGCCCTTCTGCCGTCATTTCACTGCCTGACGCCACCGGTTTGTACCCGGCAGTTTTGTGCCCGGCGCGCGCTGCCGCCTGTAAAAATGCGGTTGTGGCAACGGTTTTACCGACTTCGGTATCGGTGCCGGTAATAAAGTATTTTTTCATTTGAAGCCTGGTTTTGGTTTAAGTAACCACACCCGTGCTGAGATTTGGCCTGCTCCTCCCCCTGCGAAGGGGGAGGCCGGGAGGGGGTTTTACAAACGACTACGTGCCTGCCATTAATACCCCACCCCAACCCTCCCCTTCGCAGGGGAGGGAGCTGCTCGTGCCAGCTTCAACCGGGGAGGAGTAAATCAGCGGGGAATGAGTTCTTCCACCTGCAAAATGCCGTAGACCAGCCGGTAATTCAGCGGCAGAACGCCGTCGCGGCGGACGTAATGTTTTTCCAGCAATTGCAGGCGCTCGCGCCCGCCCAGTCCGCCGAGGCGGCCATTTTTGATGTGCGTCGCGCCAATGCCTTTGAGCGAACGCATCAGCGACATCACGTCCGGGAATTCGGCGACGTGATCGCTGAAGGTCACTTCATGGCGATACGGCGCGCAGGCTTCGGCTATTTTGTCGGGCGTCAGGAACTGATTCACGTGACGGCGGCCATCGACTTTCATCCACGCGGCGGCCAGCTCATTGAGCGAACCTTCGGCCAGCGTGGAGAAAATCACCAGCCCGCCGTTGCGGGTGACGCGGTGCATTTCTTCCAGCGCACGCGGCAGCGCGTTACACCACTGCACCGCCAGATTGCTGAAACAGATATCAACCGAGTTATCGGCAAACGGTAAACGCTCGATATCTCCCGGCACATATTCATCGGCGGAATCCAGCTCACGGGCACGGCTCAGCATGCCTTCGGAGAGATCCAGCGCAATCACGTTTTTCCCCTGAGCGCGCCAGTAACGGCTGAAATAGCCCGTCCCGCAACCGGCGTCAACAACCGTTTTTCCAGCATTTTTCAGGTAGGGTTCGGCCAGCGACAGCAACGTTTCACCCACATCACGCTGCAATTGTGCGGCGCTTTCATAACTGACGGCGGCGCGGCTGAACGCGTCGGCCACCGCTTGTTTATTCACTAATTCAGTGACTGCACCCATGAAGGGACTCCAGCAAAAAATCGATATCTTCCGGCCTGTGTGCCGCCGTCAGCGTAAGACGCAGCCGCGCGCTGCCCGGAGGCACCGTCGGCGGACGGATAGCACTGACCCACAACCCGCGTTCGCGCAATGCCGCCGCCAGATCTAAAGCAGGCTGATTTTCGCCTACGATCACCGGCTGGATGGCCGTTTGTGAAGCGGTCAGCCGGTAAGGTAATCCGGTAGCCCCGGCGCGGAAACGGGCAATATTGGCCGCCAGTTTATCACGCAGGCCGTCGTCTTGCCGGACTCGTACCAGCGCGGCCTGTAACGCGCAAACCTGCGCCGCAGGCATCGCCGTGCTGTAAATCAGATGACGCGCGAACTGCAACAGGTAATCTGCGGTGGCATCATCACACAGCACCGCCGCGCCACTGCACCCGAAAGCTTTACCGAATGTGACCACCAGAAGTTCAGGCCGTACGCCCTGCTGCCAGCAACTGCCGCGCCCTTCTTCACCGGTGACGCCCACGCCGTGCGCGTCATCCACCATCAGCCAGCTTTCGTGCGATTGCGCCAGACGATGCAGTTCCGCCAGCGGTGCAGCGTCGCCGTCCATGCTGAACACGCCTTCGGTCACCACCAGCGTTTCACCGTCCACCGGTTTTTCCAGCAAGCGTTGCAGGGAATCCGGCTGATTGTGGTGAAAGCGCCGCAGCTGTGAAGGCGCATGGGCAGCGGCTTCCAGCAAAGAAGCGTGGCTGAGTTTATCCGCCAGCACGCGATCGTCGCCCTGCATCAGCGCGGCAAGAATGGCCTGATTGGCCGCAAAGCCGGAGATAAACAGCAGCGCGCGCGGATAGCCCTGCCACTGCGCCAGCTGCTGTTCAAATTCGGCGTGCGCCACGCTGTAGCCGGTGACGTGCCCGGAACCGCCGCTGCCCACGCCGTATTTTTCAGCGCCCTTCTGCCATGCGGCAATCACGTCCGCGTCCTGACTCAGGCCGAGATAATCGTTACCGGAAAAATTCAGATACCGTTTGTCACCCTGTGTCAGAAACCGCGCGCTGCCGCCGTTGTTCGGCTGACGCACACGAAAAGCCGCCGCTTCTTTGCGGGCGGCAACGGCATCGTTAATCCGCGTTTGCCAGCTCATGATCAGACGGCGGCGTTGTAAAACTGTGCGGTATCGGCATGAACCAGCTGTTCGGCCAGCGCGGCCTGTTGCTGGTTATCGCCCATTTCGGTTTCGAACACCTGCGGGTTCAGCCCCAGTTTGCCAAACAGAATGAGATCTTTATCTTCCGCCGGGTTCGGCGTGGTCAGCAGCTTGCAGCCGTAGAAAATGGAGTTGGCACCGGCCATAAAGCACATCGCCTGCGTCTGTTCGCTCATCTGTTCGCGACCGGCGGAAAGACGGACATACGACTGCGGCATCATGATGCGCGCCACGGCGATAGTGCGGATAAAATCAAACGGATCGACATCGTCGTTATCAGCCAGCGGCGTGCCTTTCACTTTCACCAGCATGTTGATCGGCACGCTTTCCGGCGGCACCTGCAGGTTCGCCAGCTGCATCAGCAGACCGGCACGGTCTTTGACGGTTTCACCTAAACCAACAATCCCGCCGGAGCAGACTTTAATGCCCGCGCCGCGTACTTCCGACAGCGTATCCAGACGTTCCTGATAGCTGCGGGTGGTGATGATGCTGCCGTAAAATTCCGGCGAGGTATCCAGATTGTGGTTGTAGAAATCCAGACCGGCATGCGCCAGACGCTGCGCCTGCGAGGTGTTCAGCGTGCCGAGCGTCATGCAGGTTTCCATCCCCAGTTCTTTCACGCCCTGCACCATTTGCTCGAGGTACGGCATGTCACGGTCGTGCGGGTTTTTCCACGCGGCGCCCATGCAGAAACGGGTCGAACCGGCGGCTTTCGCCTGACGGGCGGATTCAAGCACCTGCTCGACCTCCATCAGACGCTCAGATTCCAGCCCGGTTTTGTAACGGGAACTCTGCGGACAGTATTTACAGTCTTCCGGGCAGGCACCGGTTTTGATCGACAACAGCGTACTGACCTGAACCTGACGCGGATCGAAGTGCTGACGGTGAACCTGCTGGGCTTCAAACATCAGCTCAAGGAAAGGTTTGGAAAACAGTGCCTGAGTTTTTTCAAGCGTCCATTGGGTGCGGATAGTCATTCGACAACTCCAAAATAAATGTTTCGTGAACGTTTTTATGGTCGGTATACTGTCAACCATTCTCGATTCGTTTTAGTTTACGGTCAACGATAATTACATTTTTTAGTTTACAACTTACCGCCCGCAGGAATCCTTTATGAGCCCCGCCGATATCGAATTCGACCAGCGCCACATCTGGCATCCGTACACATCCATGACCAAACCGCTGCCCGCGTATCCGGTGGAATCGGCGTCCGGCGTGCTTTTACATCTGGCCGACGGGCGTGAGCTGGTGGACGGCATGTCGTCCTGGTGGGCGGCGATCCACGGCTATAACCACCCGCAACTGAATCAGGCCGCGGTTGAGCAAATTGGCAAAATGTCGCACGTCATGTTTGGCGGCATCACGCATCCTTCAGCCATCGCGCTGTCGCGCCGTCTGGTAGAAATGACGCCTGCCGGGCTGGAATGCGTGTTTCTGGCGGATTCAGGTTCGGTGGCGGTGGAAGTGGCACTGAAAATGGCGATGCAATACTGGCAGGCGCGCGGCGAGAAACGTCAGACGCTGCTGACGCTGCGCAACGGCTATCACGGCGATACCTTCGGCGCAATGTCGGTCTGCGATCCGCAAAATTCGATGCACAGTTTGTATCAGGGATATCTGCCGCAGCATCTGTTTGCCGACGCGCCGCAGAGCCGTTTTGACGGCGAATGGGACGAAGCGGATATTGCGCCTTTCGCCAAAATGCTCGATGAAAATCACAGCAAAATTGCCGCGGTGATTTTAGAGCCGGTGGTTCAGGGCGCGGGCGGGATGCGGATTTACCATCCGCTGTATCTTAAACGGGTGCGTAACCTGTGCGATCAGTACGGCATACTGCTGATTGCCGATGAGATTGCCACCGGTTTTGGCCGCACCGGCAAGCTGTTTGCCTGTGACCATGCGAAAATTTCGCCAGATATTCTCTGCCTCGGCAAAGCGCTGACCGGCGGCTATATGACGCTTTCCGCCACGCTGACCACGCGGCATGTCGCGGAAGTGATCAGCAACGGCGAAGCGGGTTGTTTCATGCACGGCCCGACGTTTATGGGCAATCCGCTGGCCTGCGCGGTCGCCAATGCCAGCCTGCGCTTATTGTCGGAAAACCGCTGGCAGGCGCAGGTACTCAATATCGAGAAACAGCTGAAAAATGAATTACTGCCGCTGGCCGGACATCCGGCAGTGGCCGACGTGCGCGTGCTCGGCGCGATTGGCGTGGTGGAAATGCACCAGCCGGTCAACATGGCGCAACTGCAAAAACATTTCGTGGAACAGGGCGTGTGGATCCGTCCGTTCGGCAAGCTGATTTACCTGATGCCGCCGTACATCATCACGCAGGAAGAACTCCGTAAACTGACCGGTGCCATTGCCAGCGCCCTCGGCGCGCTCTATTGATCACCAGGTATTGATCACACTTTATTGATAACACGGCATTGCTCACACGGCGCTGACCAGCCGGTGTGACGTCGACAATAGCGCGCTCAGCTTTTCCCGGCTGAGACGCGCCTGTTCATTGAGAAAATCAATTGCCACTTTCAGTGCGGGCGTCGGGTTTTCCGGATACAACAACGTATAAGATGCGCCGCTCGTCACGCATAACGGGAAAGGCGCAATCACCCTGCCCGCCTGCAAGTCATCTTCGATTAACGTCAGATCGCCGATCGCCACGCCATAACCCTGAAGCGCCGAATTAATTGCCAGATCCAGCGTGTCGAAATGCTGTGATTTCTCCGACGGCAACCCCTGCACGCCCTCTTCCCGCAGCCACAAAAGCCAGTCGCGGCGGTCGCGGGTCGGGTGCAGCAGCGTTTTATCCGCCAGATCGGCAACCGCAGTTTTCCCTTTATGACGGGGCAAAAAATCCGGCGTGCAGACCGGCGTCAGCACTTCGTCAAACAGATGATGCGCGCGGCGCTGCGATTCCGGTGGCCGCCCGAAAATCACGGCGGCATCAAAATGCTCATTGCTGAAATCCACGCCGTGCGCAATCGAGGCCGTCAGTTCGATGCGCATATCAGGCCGGTCGTTTTGCAGCTGGATCACGCGTGGCAATAACCAGCGCATCGAACAGGTCGGGCATTTGATCCGCAGCGTGTCCGGGTGTGAACCGACGCGTTTCAGCGCATCACCCATCAGCGACAGTGCCTGCTGCACGGGCGGTAATAGTTGCGCGCCGCGCGGGGTCAGCGTCAGCCCGCGGGCCTGACGTAAAAACAACGGATACCCCAGCGACGTTTCCAGCCCGGTTATCTGGCGGCTGACCGCGCCCTGCGTGATGTGCAGCAACGTGGCGGCATGCGTCAGGTTCAGGGTTTGCGCGACGACAGCAAAGGTTTTTAGCACGTTGAGCGACGGTAAATTCAGTGCATTCAGATACGACAGTTCAGGCGAAAGTGTCACGGAGCCCCCGGTAGATTCAGCATTTAGCCATGACGGCTGATCATGGCGAGTATGACAAATTTTCCATTGTCGGCACAGGCGAACTGCTGCTTAATCGTTAAACACCCGTTTTAACCTTCTCATGGCCGCCCGGCCTGTTTCCTTTGGGGAAAATGCTATGAAAAGCGCGATGTCGCCGCAGTCTAAATTACCGGATGTCGGCACCACTATTTTCACCGTGATTGGCCAGCTAAGCGCCGAGCACAATGCCCTGAACTTATCGCAGGGCGCACCGAATTTCTCCTGCCAGCCTGCGCTTATCGACAGCGTTGCCAAAGCCATGCGCGACGGTCATAACCAGTATGCACCGATGAGCGGAGTGGCCGCGCTGCGCCATGCGCTTTCCGCCAAAGTTGAAGCACTTTACGGTTGCCATTATGACGCCGACAGCGAAGTCACCGTGATTGCCAGCGCCAGCGAAGGCTTGTATTCCGCCATCAGCGCACTGGTGCATCCGGGCGATGAAGTTATTTATTTCGAACCGTCGTTTGACAGCTACGCGCCAATTGTCCGCTTACAGGGCGCAAAACCGGTGGCGATCGGCCTGTCGATGGAAGATTTCAGCATCGACTGGGATCAGGTTGCGAGCGCCATTAACAGCTGCACGCGCATGATCATCATCAACAGCCCGCACAACCCGACCGGCGCGATTTTCACTGATTTCGACATCGAACGTCTGACGGCGCTGACCAAAGATACTGACATCGTGATTTTGTCGGACGAAGTTTACGAGCACGTCGTTTTCGACGGCGAGCGCCACGAAAGCATGGCCTGCCATCCGCAGCTGGCCGAGCGCAGCGTCATTGTGTCGTCATTCGGCAAGACCTATCACGTCACCGGCTGGCGCGTGGGTTATTGCCTGGCACCGGCGGAACTGATGGACGAAATCCGCAAAGTTCATCAGTTTATGGTGTTCTCCGCCGACACGCCGATGCAGGTTGCGTTTGCCGAAGCGCTGGCCGATCCGCAAAGCTATCTCGGTCTGGCGGATTTTTATCAGAAAAAACGCGATTTGCTGGCGGAAGCGCTGAGCGAATCCCGCTTTGAATTACTCCCAAGCCGTGGCAGTTTCTTTATGCTGGCGCGTTTTAGTCATTTCAGCCCGCTGACCGACGATGAATTTGTGCTGAGCCTGATCCGGGATCACCAGATTGCCACCATCCCGCTGTCGGCCTTTTACAGTAATAACAAACCCACCGGGCTTATCCGCCTGAGCTTTGCCAAAGATAACGACACGCTGTATGAAGGCGCACGCCGTCTGTGTCGCGTCTGAGCCTACTTTCTGATACCGCAGGGGAATTGTGAATAATGAAAAAATTGAAAATCGCATTGCTGTTAGGTTGTGCCGTGGCGTCTTTTTCTGCGCTGGCAGACGGTTCCACGCTGAAATTCGGTCTGGAAGCGCAGTATCCGCCGTTTGAATCCAAAAGCGCCACCGGCGAATTGCAGGGCTTTGATATTGATTTGGGTAATGCCGTTTGCGCCGCGGCCAGCGTGAAATGCGAATGGTACGACACCTCTTTCGATGGCCTGATTGCCGCCCTTCAGGCGCGTAAATTCGATGCAATCAACTCCGCCATGAACGTAACCGAAAAGCGTCGTCAGGCGATCGACTTCACCAACGTGATTTACCGCGTACCGACGAAGCTGATTGCCAAAAAAGATTCCGGCCTGCTGCCGACCGTTGATGCGCTGAAAGGTAAACACATCGGCGTATTGCAGGGCTCGATTCAGGAAAGTTACGCGCAGGCGCACTGGGCACCGAAAGGCGTGGATATTGTTTCTTATCAGGATCAGAACCAGGTGTATCTGGACTTGTCCTCAGGACGTCTGGACGGCACGTTAGTGCTGGCTCCGGCAGGCCAGAGCGGATTCTTGTCACGTCCTGATGGCAAGGATTACGGCTTTGTCGGCGACGCCGTGCGCGACGATAAAATCCTCGGCAGTGGCATTGCCTTCGGCCTGCGTAAAGGTGATACCGCGCTGAAAGAAAAACTCGACACCGCCATCGCCAAAGTGCAGAACGACGGCGTAGTGAAGACGCTTTCGAAGAAATATTTCGGCGATATTGATGTGAGTGTGAAGTAATTTTTTTCTGCGCCTCACCTGTATTCCGGTGAGGCGCAAATCCTGCCACTGCTTTTCTTATCAGTACTCAGAATTCACAATCACTTCTTCGCCAAAGATGCCGGCCTGCGGTAACGGTTTATAGCTGGAGTTTGACGCACGTAATACGCGGATGCCGCGCGCACCGGCGGCCTGTGCGGCGGTGATGTCGTTGTCCGAATCCCCGTAGAAAATCTTCATCTGCTTATCTTTCAGCCACTGCGTTTTGGTGTTCTGCCCGGCTTTGTCACCGGCAAAAATCACCGGATTGACTTTGTCTTGCGGGATCTGGAAATCATTCTGCAAGGTTTTGGTGACGGTTTCGGTTTTGGTTTCACTGCGCCCGGTAACGAAATAAATGCTGTCGCCGCGTTTGAGGTGCATGGCAATCAGGCTTTTCGCCACGTCTTTCGGCATGCTGAATTCGTCCCAGCCGTTATTCATTTTTTCCCAGAATTTCGGGTTTTTCAGATAGTCCTGTTTGCCCGGAGAAAATTCCAGCTGGCCACGGTAAAAGCCCGGCGAAGAAAACAACACAGTGTCATCAATATCGAAACCCACCGCCAGCGGCGGACGGCCTTGCAGACTGTTTTCAATTTGCGCGACAGAAACCCAGTGAACCGGCGACTGTTGGGCAAGTTGTGCAACGTTAACGCCCGGATACAGCGGCGCGGATGCAGCGTCTTTTGCCGTCGCCGTTTGGCCAAGGCTGAGCAGCAGGAAAACGGCACTGAGTGCCAGAGGTATTTTACGCATCGGGATCCCTTTTTTATGCTTATTAATCTGAAAGATAAAACGGAGCAAGTGGTCAAAAACCTTACCGAACATACCTGCGCCCTTCACAGACTTAAAGGGATTTCTCGGACAAAGTCATAGGAAAAGATGATGGTCACAGTTTGGGTATAAAACGCATGACTCATAAGAACATGGCATAAACCGCTTCATGCGAAAACAACTTCGCGTCCTATACTTATTCCCAATTACGTCGACTTTTAACTCTCTTATATGAAACGGGAAGGTATTGGTATGTCTCAATCTCAGTCTGAAAACCGCCGCATCGTTCTGGCGTCCCGCCCTCATGGTAAACCTGTTGATGACAATTTCCGTCTGGAAAAAGCCCCGCTGCCCGCGGCCAAAGAAGGCCAGCTTTTACTGCGCACCGTCTGGCTTTCTCTTGACCCTTACATGCGCGGGCGGATGTCCGACGCGCCTTCGTATGCCGCGCCGGTGCAAATCGGTGAAGTGATGACCGGCGGCGGAGTGTCCCGCGTGGTGGAATCCCACAACCCGGATTTCAAGACCGGCGATCTCGTCGTGGGCAGAACCGGCTGGCAGGATTACGCCGTTGTGAACGCAGATGAAGTGAAAAAGCTGGAAGGCGCTGCGCTCAGGCAACCGTCTCTGGCATTGGGCGTACTGGGGATGCCGGGCTTCACCGCGTTTATGGGGCTGCTGGATATCGGCGAACCGAAACCGGGCGAGACGCTGGTGGTCGCCGCAGCCACCGGGCCGGTCGGATCCCTGGTCGGACAAATCGGTAAAATCAAAGGTTGCCGCGTGGTGGGTATCGCCGGGGGTGAAGAGAAATGTCGCTACGCCGTGGAGCATTTCGGCTTCGACGAATGCTTAGATCACCGCGCGCCAGATTTGGACCAACGTCTCAAAGCCGCCTGCCCTGACGGCATCGACGTTTATTTCGAAAATGTCGGCGGCGCGGTGTTTGACGCGGTTCTTCCGTTGCTCAATACCAAAGCCCGTATTCCGGTATGCGGTCTGGTTTCGCAATACAACGCCACCGGCCTGAAAGAAGGCCACGACCGCCTGTCACTGCTTGCCAGCACGATTTTGAGAAAGCGTCTGCGCATGCAGGGTTTCATTATTTTTGATGATTACGGCCATCGTTATCCGGAATTTGCAAAACAGATGGGCGAATGGTTTGAAGCAGGGAAAGTGAAGTTCCGCGAAGATGTTGTTGAAGGGCTGGAAAACGCACCTCAGGCGTTCTTCGGTCTGCTTGAGGGTAAAAACTTTGGCAAACTGGTCGTTCGTGTCGGGCAGGATTGATCCCTGACTGCGTCCACAGGAGGTAACATGAAATTACTGATTGTATTGACATCGCACGATAAGCTCGGCGAAACCGGTAAGAAAACCGGTTTCTGGCTGGAGGAATTCACCGCACCGTATTACGAATTTCTGGATGCCGGCGCGACACTGACGCTGGCGTCGCCTAAAGGCGGGCAACCGCCGCTTGATCCAAAAAGCGATGAACCGGATGCACAGACTGAAACCACGGCGCGTTTTCGTCAGGATAAAAGCGCTCAACACGCGCTCGCCACAACGGTGAAACTGGCGGAGGTGAATGTTGCTGATTTCGATGCTATTTTTTATCCCGGCGGCCACGGCCCGTTGTGGGATCTGGCGGAAGACGCGCATTCGGTGGAGCTGATTAAGGCGTTCTGGACGGCAGGCAAACCGGTTGCCGCCGTTTGCCACGCGCCCGGCGTTTTGCGCAACGTGCTGCTTGACGATGGCACGCCGCTGGTCAAAGACAAGCGCGTGACCGGATTCAGCAACAGCGAAGAGGACGCCGTCGGGCTGACGGACATCGTGCCTTTCCTGGTAGAAGACGAGCTGAAAAAGCACGGCGGCGATTACAGCAAAGCCGCTGACTGGCGTCCGTACGTTCTCACCGACGGCAAGCTGATCACCGGGCAGAATCCGGCGTCGTCCAAAGCCGTCGCACAAGCCTTGCTGAAATTGCTCGGCGGCGCAGAGTTCAGCAAATGATCTGACGCGGCTGGCGGCAAAGCATCACTGACAGTGATATACAGCTGATTCCTGTGGTATAAAAGACGCAGAAAAGGTGGTCAGTTTTACTGGCCGCCGTTTTTTTATTGCGGCAATGGCCGCGACATTGAAAAAAAAGAATAACTTTCTTCATCAAGGAGTCAGTCATAGTGAAAATTTCCACCCTGTCACGCGCGTGCGCTATGTTGTCTGCCAGCCTGATTTTGGCGGCATGTAGCAGCAGCCATCAAGGCTTATCCAGCCAGGTTGCGCCGGGCACCGCGTCACTGCCCGTGTTATCAGCGGACGAAGCGGCCAACTTTACAGCGAAAAATTATCTGGCCTTTGGCGGCCCTTCTTTGCAGGTTCAGCAACAGGGCTGGTTCCCTAAACTGGCAAGCACTGACGCGGCGAAAACCAACTTTGTGGTTGGCCCGCAGTTAGGCACCGATGGCGCATCGTATTCCACCGTACAACAGGCGGTAAATGCAGCACTGGCCGTGCGTAACCACGGTGAGCGTATCTTCATTAAAATCCTGCCGGGCACATACAACGGCGCGGTTTACATTCCGGCTGGCGCACCGCCAGTGACCTTATTCGGTGCAGGTAACAGCTCTGCGGATGTCACGCTGACGCAAACGCTGGAAGCCTCTGCGGCACCGGCGGCGTACCGCGCAACCGTCAGCCCTAACGGCCAGTTCCTGCCGGGCGACCGCGCATTCTATATGTTCCAGAACTGTGCGAATCTGACGACCGAAACTATCGGCACAGGTTGTACGGCGACCGTCTGGTCACAAAGCAACGGCCTGCAAGTACAGAACCTGACCATTGGTAACGCCCTGCTTGATACCGTTGACGGCGGCGATCATTCAGCCGTTGCTCTGCGTACCGACGGCGACAACGTGATTCTCGACAACGTCCGTCTGATTGGCCGCCAGAACACCTTTATGGTGAACACCGCCAACATCCACAACCAGACAGACAACAGCCGTTACAGCCGTGCTTACGTGCATAACAGCCTGATCGTGGGTGACGTGGATTACGTGTTTGGTCGTGCTAATGCCGTATTCGACCACGTTGAATTCCACACCGTCAGCAGCCGCGGCGTGAAACAGGCGTCCATCTTCGCACCGAATACACCAGCCACAGCACCTTACGGTTTCCTGGTGATCGACAGCAATCTGACCGGCGACCGTGGTTTCGAGCAGGCAGCGAAAGCGAAAATGGGCCGCGCGTGGGATGCTAACGATGCCAGCAGCCAGCTGGTCATTCGCGACAGCAGCTTCGACAACAGCTACGACCAGATGAACCCGTGGGGCGACGCCGTCTTCTCCGGTCATCCGTTTGTGGGTAACGTGCCGAAAGATGAAAAACAGCAGCGCAACCTGAATGACACCAACTTCAACCGCCTGTGGCAGTACAACAATGTGCTGACTCAGCCTGCGAAGTAATTCAGTCTGACGCAATAAAAATGCCGCCGGAGGAAACTCCGGCGGCATTTTTTTACCTGACGATCTTACCGGTTATGCCCTTTCGTTGCCGAGACGGAATACCGAAACCGTGCGTTCCAGATTCAGCGCCTGCTCATCGAGCGACGCCGCAGCACTGGCCGACTGCTGAACCAGCGCGGAGTTCTGCTGTGTCACGGTGTCCATTTCGGCCACAGCCAGCGCAATCTGGCTGATCCCCCGGCTTTGTTCATCCGACGCCGACGCAATCTCATGAATGATCTGCGTAACATGACGGACGGAACCGACAATCTCTTCCATCGTATCGCCCGCTTTCTCCACCAGCGTTGAGCCGTTATTCACGTTGGTCACCGATTTTTCGATTAACCCTTCGATCTCTTTGGCGGCCTGCCCGCTGCGCTGCGCGAGGCTGCGCACTTCGCTGGCAACCACCGCAAAGCCGCGGCCCTGTTCACCGGCACGCGCCGCTTCAACGGCGGCATTCAGCGCCAGAATGTTGGTCTGGAAGGCAATGCTGTTGATGACGGTGGTGATTTCAGAAATTTGCTTCGAACTGACGGCAATCTCTTTCATCACGCCCACCACGTCGGTGACCAGTTTGCCGCCGCGTGCAGCCGTCACGGCCGCATCGGACGCCAGCTGGCTGGCCTGCGTGGCGTTATCGGCGTTCTGTTTCACCGTCGAGGTGAGCTGCTCCATGCTGGCCGCCGTTTGCCCCAGCGCTGCCGCCTGTTCTTCGGTACGCGCCGACAAATCAATGTTACCCGCTGCAATCTCACTCGAGGCACGCGTGACCTGAGTCACCCCTTCGCGGATATCACCGATGATGCCGTGCAGGTTTTTATTCATACCTTCAATCGCACGGGTCAGTTGCCCCACTTCGTCATGACTGTGGCTGGTGGCGTGCGTTGAGAGGTCGCCTGCGGCAATCCGTTCAGCGGTGGCAAGTGTGCGGCGCAGCGGAAGGGTCAGCCCGCGCGTCGTACGCCAGGAAATCAGCACACCCACGATCACCGTCGCGGCGATAATCGCCAGCATTTCCTGAATGGTTCGGGTGACTTCTTCGTGCAGGTTACCCATTTCATGATCGAGCAGCGTATTGGATGCGGATGTCAGCGCCAGCCCGGCCTGCGCCAGTTGTGCGGTGATTTGTTGCAGGTCGCTGCCAGCCGGAGGATTAAGCGTTTGCTGCCAGCTTTCGCGGTAACGGCGGATGTTTTCAGGCATGGCGTCCACCAGAGGCTGATCTTCGGCATCCCAGGAATAGGCCGCGACCTGCGCCTGCCGGGCTTCGAGCTTATCCAGCGCCTGGCGGTTTTCCTCAACATATTTTGGGTCTTTGCTGGCCATGTATGAAAGCCGGGAAAATTTTGCACCGCTGAGCAAGTCGTTAACGGTTTTAAGCAGCGTGGCCTTTTCGGCGCGTTGATTGATGCTGGTCAGATGATAAATGCCCGACACAGCGATAAAGGATCCCAGCAACAGCACCAGTGCAAAACCGGCACCGAGTTTGCCAGCGATGGTGGCATGACGAACTTTGCCAGCGATCCCTGAAAGTACATTCATTTTCTTCTCCCTGATTTCCAAATGGACTGACTCTGAAGTGGCAATGCCACCGAAGAATGAGTGAATAACGGGAGAGTTATCGACCGGCAATGATTAACATTTAGAGAGAAGTTAAAATATTTCTTATCAATCGCCCGAAAGGTTCAGGCAATAAAAAAGCCCCTTATTACAGGGGCTTGATCATTATTCCGTGGCGGTATTATTGAGATGTTAAAACATAAACATTAGACAATCTCACTAATACACCAGAGTGATTAATCAATTTCCAGAATGCTTACCCACATCGGCGCTTTGCCCACCGGGTAAGTTTTCAGCGTGGTCAGCTGGCCGTTTTGCGGATTAATCTTCGCCACTTCAATGGCATCGGATTTCTGACCCGCCGTGATCACGTACTGACCAGTGAAGTCGATATTGAAACCGCGCGGCTGAGTTTGCGTCGCATGGTGCCCTGTGAGCGTAAGCTCGCTGCCATCTTCGGAAACCGACAGAACAGAAATCAGGCTGGCCGTACGGTCTGAGGTGTAGAGGAATTTTCCGTCCGGCGTGATGTGCAAATCCGCCGCCCAGCAGGTGCCGGTAAAATCAGCCGGCATAACGCCGAGCGTCTGAACCTGACGATATTCGCCGGTGCCGACGTCTTTCTGGTACACATCAACGCTGCTGTTGAGCTCATTTACACAGTAGGCAAAGTGATGATTCGGGTGGAATGCCATGTGGCGCGGACCGGCACCTTCAACAGTGCGCAGCTCGCTGGCGGTCTGATGTGGCGTCGCTTCGCCCTTCTGGCTGAAATCGTACTGACGAATGCGGTCTTCTTTCAGCGCCGGGATCATCAGCAACTGGTTGGTCGGGTCGATATTGGCAGAGTGCGGCGCCTGGATGTTTTCCAGAACCTGAACCGGTGCCAGCGCGTGACCTTTTTCATCCAGCGGATGAATGCTGACGTTGTTGAAGCTGTAAGAAGCCGAGAACACAAAACGCCCCTGAAGGTCGATCCCCAGATGCGTCGGGCTGCCCGGCAGCGGAGCCATTGCGGCTTCTTCCAGTTTCCCTTCGTGGTCAATGTGGTACGTCAGTACGCCAAACTCCGGGCGCACGCCGACATACAAACGATGACCGTCAGGATGGAGCACCATCGGCTGAACCTGTCCCGGCACTTCCACCGTTTGCAGCAGGCTCAGTTCACCATTATCCGCCAGACGAAAAGCGTGGATTTGCTGGCTATCAGGGCTGGCAACGTAGACGACTTGCTTCATCACATCTCCTTATTAAAACCGAATGAGTGGGTAGACTTTTAAAAAGCGTAGCTCAGGTTAACACGATAACTCAACGCACTGGCGGCACTAAAGGTGCCGGATCCAAGGTTTAATTAGCAGGCTTAACACGGTAACATGATGATAATTTCTTCGATCCACCCACACTTACGATGGACTGCTCATGACTTATCGCATTATTGCGCTCGATCTCGACGGTACGCTGCTGGACCGTCAAAAACGTATTCTTCCTGAATCCCTTGCTGCGCTGGCCGATGCCCGCGCGCAAGGCATTAAAGTGGTTGTCGTCACCGGTCGCCATCATGTGGCAATCCATCCGTTTTATCAGGCATTGGAGCTCGATACACCTGCTATCTGCTGTAACGGGACTTATTTGTATGATTATCAGGCACGTAAGGTATTAACTTCCGATCCGCTCGACAGCGTGAAAGCTAAAAAAGTCATCGACCTGCTGGATCATCACGGCATTCACGGCCTGCTGTATGTCGATGATGCGATGCTGTATCAGCAACCAAGCGGCCACGTGACCCGTTCGATTGCCTGGGGTCAGAGCCTGCCGGAACATCAGCGTCCGAATATCGTTCAGGTGAACAGCCTGCGTGAAGCCGCAGACGAGGCGCAGTCCATCTGGAAATTCGCCACGTCGCATCAGGATCTTGATGCCCTGCATACGTTTGCCGCACAGGTGGAAAACGATCTGGGTCTGGCCTGCGAATGGTCGTGGCACGATCAGGTAGACGTGGCAAAAGGCGGCAACAGCAAGGGCCGTCGCTTGCAGGAATGGGTCGAATCTCAGGGGATGAGCATGCAGGATGTGGTCGCGTTCGGCGATAACTACAATGATCTGAGCATGCTGGAAAATGTCGGTCTGGGCGTGGCGATGGGCAATGCGGCGGATGCGATAAAAGAACGCGCGGCGCTGGTCATTGGCGACCACGAAACGCCGGGCATTGCAGACGTTATCCGCACGAAAGTCCTGAACTAATCCCTGCGCTTTTTCGCGCCTTCCCCTTCTAAAGAGGAAGGCGTTTTTTCTGCCACAAAATCATCAGTCGGTCTTTAATTCGGGTTTGATTTTCACGGGCCGTATGCTGCGCGGAATTGACCGCATCTGTGCATCAAAATACCGGCTCGGCCAGATAGCCGACGGTGGAACGCCCAGCGCTTTAGCGATAATCATTTCGCCCTTTGCCCACGGACGCGCCAGCGCATTTGCCAGCGTAGAGGAACCTAAACCGGCTTCCCGCGATACCGCCGCCAGCGTGGTTCTTTTCTTACGTAACCCGGCGATGATATCTGCCGGGTGCCAGTCATCTTCCATTCTCATCGTTCATCCTTTGTTGTTTGTACGGCATTCCGGAAAGTGAACTACACTTTCACCTTACGATGTCTAGTAACTCTAAACAACAATGATGTTAAGTAATGCTAAACATAACGTCAATACTCTTTTTGTGGTTATTGACGATGATCTCATACAGACTGAAATCTGCCCGAACAAAGGCGAAACTGACGCAGGAAAAACTCGGCGTTATGGCGGGAATTGATGAAAGCACCGCGCGTTCGCGGGTTTCACAATATGAAAACGGCACCTACAGCCCGAACTTCGACACCATGTGTCATTTCGCCCGCGTGCTGAATGTGCCGGAGTGTTATTTCTATATTATCGATGACGAATTCGCCGAAAAAGTTCTGGCGCTGTATCACGCGTCAAAAGCTTAACGGTTCACCGACACACTTTTAATTTGCGCATACAGCCACTGGCCTGAACGCACCATCAGTTCATCGCGCGCCCACGGCGTAATGCGTGCCCAGAGAATGTGATCGGCCATCGCCAGTTTCACTTCCACCTGATTGCCCACGTCCAGACATTCCAGCACTTTCGCGGGCAAAATATTGCGGATGCTGCTGTTGTTGGCGGTCGGTTGCAGCACCAGCGAAACGTCGGTGGAATTCACGCGCACGCGCAGCGGCGTGCCGGGCGCTTCTTCGACTTTACTGATCCATAAACGCTGGTCGCCAATCGCCAGCGCCGTCATTTCGTAACGCGGATGATGTTCCAGCACGCTGACGTTCAGCACGCTGCTCTGCTCTTCTTTCGGCAGCCACGGACGCATGACGTTACTCGCCCACACTTCTTCCAGCGCGCCCATCGCCAGCACTTTACCGGCGTCCAGCACCATCACTTTTTCCGCCAGACGCAGAATCTCATCCAGGCTGTGCGTCACATACAAAATCGGAATGCTGACTTCCTGCGCCAGACGCTCCAGATAGGGCATCAGCTCGCGTTTACGCGGAAGATCCAGCGCTGCCAGCGGTTCGTCCATCAGCAGAATTTCCGGTGCGGTCAGCAGCGCACGGCCAATCGCCACGCGCTGTTTTTCGCCGCCAGACAACGTCAGCGGGAAACGATCAAGCAAAGCGCCGATACCCAGCAGACGGACGATGCTGTCGAACTGGCCGCGCATCGACGGCGCCATGCCATATTGCAGATTTCCCTGCACGCGATAATGCGGAAAGAGGCGCGCATCCTGAAAAACATACCCCACGCGGCGTTTTTCCGGCGGCAGAAAAATGTTGTTCTGCGTGTCGGATAAAATTCGCCCGTTGAGCGCGATACGCCCTGAGTCCGGCCTGGTCAGCCCGCCGATGGCGTTGATCAGGGACGTTTTACCCGCGCCGGACAAACCGAAAATCGCGGTGATGCCCTGTGCGGGCAGTTCCTGTGAAATCTGTAAATCCAGGTCGCCCAGCTTCTGGCTGAAATCGAGTTCAAGCATTTCAGCCTCCCAGCCGTATGCGGCTGCGTTTTGCCAGCCAGTCAGAAATCAGTAACGCCGCCAGAGACAGCAGGATCGCCAGCACGCAAAGTCGTGCGGCGGCACTTTCTGCGCCGGGGGTTTCAATCAGGGTATACATCGCCAGCGGAATGGTGCGCGTTTCCCCCGGAATATTGGAAACAAACGTGATGGTCGCGCCAAATTCACCCAGTGAGCGGGCGAAGGCCAGCACGATGCCGACGATAACGCCGGGCACCGAAAGCGGCAGTGTGATGGTGAAAAATACCCGCCACGGCGACGCACCGAGCGTCCGGGCGGCAAGCTCAAGTTTGGGATCGACAGCCTCAAGCGACTGGCGGATAGCCCGCACCATCAGCGGAAACGCCACAACGGCGGACGCCAGCACGGCGCCGTGCCAGCTGAAACTGAAACTGAAGCCGAACCAGTTATAGAGCCACTGCCCCACCACGCCGCGTCGCCCCATCACCACCAGCAGCAAATAACCAATGACCACCGGCGGTAATACCAGCGGCAGATGGATAATGCTGTCGAGCAGGGATTTGCCGGGGAAGCGGCAGCGGACCAAAATCCACGCCATCAGAATACCAAGCGGCAGACTGCAAACAACGGCCAGGCTCGAGACTTTCAAACTGAGAAGTACCGCCTGCCACTCATATTCACTCAACATCATGTCGGTTCATTTGTCCTGAATAAAATGTGAAGCCGTAAACATAAAATATCGGCAAAAAAGATAAAGCCTTTAATCAGCCGCCACAGGGGGACTTAAGATTGGGTGCTCGTGGCATTTTGCATTCGCGATAACAGGAAAGGATCAGCGCTTTAGTATTACATAACAACGTGGAACAAATATGAAGTCATCCCCGGAGGGATGACTTAAGGGATTCGGCGATAAACGGATTATCCGCGCGGTGTGAAACCGTATTTCCTGAAGATTTCAGCGGCCGCTGGCGTTTTCAGATAATCATAAAAACCGCTGACGGTCGCATTCTCGTGGCCTTTCACAATCGCCATCGGATATTCAACCGGCTTGTGGCTGGCTGCCGGGAAGATGCCCACCACTTTAACTTTCTTGCTGGCAACCGCATCAGAGCCATAAACGATACCCAGTGGCGCTTCTTCACGTTCTACCAGCGCCATTGCCGCACGAACGTCACTGGCGCGCGCCAGTTTGGATTCCAGCGTGGTCCAGGCACCCAGTTTTTGCAGGGCTTCTTTGGCATAAATACCGGCCGGAACGTGGTCGGGATCGCCCACAGCCAGACGGCTGTCGCCCAGCAGTTTGGTCCATTCGGTTTTTTCAGAAATATCGACTTTATCGATTTTGCTGCTCTTCGCAGAAATCAGCACCAGTTCGTTGCCCAGCAGGGTGTAACGGGTGTTATCAACGATTTCCTGCTTGCTGATGGCGTAATCCATCCATTGCTGGTCGGCAGAGATGAACATATCTGCCGGTGCGCCCTGTTCAATCTGGCGCGCCAGCGTTGAAGAGGAGGCGAAAGAGGAGACAACCTGCACGCCCTTTTCTTTCTGATATTGCGTGGCGATATCCTGCAACGCATTGGTCAGCGACGCGGCGGCAAAGACCGTAATTTTTTCAGCAGCCTGAGCCTGAACGCCCAGACCGGCGACCATGACGGTAGCGGTTAACAATTTGCCCCATGAAGTTTTCATCAGTTTTCTTCTTCCTTATAAGTAGATGTTACGTTATGTAAGCACCAATATAGCGTCGAAAAAAATGATGTCATCCGTTTTATCCCCGCAGACATTAAGAACCTGCGGTTTCTTGATCTCGCCCTGAAAATAGAAAGCCCGGCACAATGGCCGGGCTCTTCGGAAAGCGGGTTAAACCCCTTAACTCATTTTACAATCGGGGTATTTCGGGACTCTTTAGAGTGGCCGACATTGGAAATAACGTTGAAAATTTCGCCCAGTCCCCAGATCAGACCCAGGATAACCGCGATGAAAATCGGTACCATGATGGCAGCGAAAAGCAAACTTTCTAATAATTCTAACATGATAGCCTCACTTAACTGGCTGAACGGCCCGAAGGCGTTGTTGGACTTCGTGCTTGAAGTCAAAACGAAAAATCAATCTGTTGCGGATAATAACAGTACGGGACTGTGATTACTTTAGCATTTAGCCAACTTGCCTGCCTGCGGGTTTAGCGGCGACAATGAATAATGATTCTAATAAGGACGCTGCAATGCAAGCCGAAATTCTCTTAACCCTTAAACTCCAGCAGCGATTGTTCGCCGATCCGCGCCGCATCGAATTGCTGCGACAGGTGCGCCATACCGGTTCAATCAGTCAGGGCGCGAAGCTCGCAGGCATCAGCTATAAAAGCGCATGGGATGCTATCAATGAAATGAATCAGCTGGCAGACCAGACCCTGGTTGAACGCAGCACCGGCGGTAAAGGGGGCGGCGGCGCCGTTCTGACGCCTTACGGCGAACGCCTGATTCAGCTGTATGAACTGCTGGCGCAAATCCAGCAAAAAGCCTTTGATGTACTGAAAGAAGACTCCCTGCCGCTCGACAGCCTGCTTGCGGCGATTTCGCGTTTCTCACTGCAAACCAGCGCCCGCAATCAGTTTTTCGGCAACGTTATTGACCGTTCGCATGAGGTTGTTCAGCAGCATATCGACATCATGCTGGCCGACGGCAAAACGCAAATTCGTGCAGCGATCACCGAACAAAGCGCCGACCGTCTGGCACTGACGCCGGGCAAAGAAGTGCTGGTGCTGATCAAAGCGCCGTGGATCACGCTCGGCTATACGGCAGAAAATCCGCATAACGCGTTGCAGGGTGACGTCATCAGTATTCAGCGCGGTGAGAACAACTGCGAAGTGCTGGTGAAATTACCCAGCAGCGAAACGTTGTGCGCCACGGTGCCCAACAGCGACGTTGACCGTCTGGCACTGAAAACCGGCCAGAGCGTCTTCGCGCAGTTTGATGATGACAAGGTGATCCTCGCCACTCTGTGCTGAAAAGATAAAAAAATCAGAATCTTGCAGAATCAGCGTTAACATTTTGCAGAATTGTCAATTGACTTGAGAGAGTGCAGCGCTTATCCCTTAATTTATCAATCAAAATTCATTTCCCTAAATAATTCGAGTTTCAGGCAGGCGGCAAGAGAGTGAATCCCGATGAGCTTACATAAGTAAGTGATTCGGGTGAGCGAACGTAGCCAACGCATATGTAACTTGAAATATGACGGGAAAAAGGGATGAACAATGTCGTCGTTGCATATCTCGCAAGGCGTTTTTCGCCTCAGCGATACCCGAACCCTCACACTTTCCGATCTCAGTATTCATCAGGCCGACAGCTGGGCATTCGTCGGCTCGAATGGCAGCGGTAAGTCTGCGCTGGCCCGCGCACTGGCGGGCGATATAACCCTGCTGAAAGGGACGCGTGAAAACAGTTTTCCGCACATCGTTCGCCTGTCGTTTGAGCAACTCCAGAAACTGGTCGCCGATGAATGGCAACGCAATAACACCGATTTACTGAGTGAAGGGGAAGACGATACCGGCCGGACGACGGCGGAAATCATTCAGGAAGAAGTGCGCGATCCTGCCCGTTGCGCCGCCCTGGCCGCCCAGTTTGGACTCGAAAAATTACTCGATCGGCGGTTCAAATATTTATCCACCGGCGAAACCCGCAAGACATTGCTGTGTCAGGTACTGATGCAGCGGCCAGACCTGCTGGTGCTCGACGAGCCGTTCGACGGGCTCGATGTCAATGCCCGCGCGCAGCTGGCGCAGTTGCTGGAAACCCTTTCCGGCGAAGGCCAGACGATGGTGCTGGTGCTCAACCGCTTCGACGATATTCCGTCATTTGTGCAAAACGTCGGTGTGCTGGCGGATTGCACCCTGGCCTCCGTCGGCCCGCGCGAACAGGTCATGGCCGATGCGCTGGTCGCACAACTGGCGCACAGCGAAAGCCTCAGCGGCATGGCAGTGCCGGAAGCAGAAGATCCGACGGCGCGAGTTACGCCGCCACAGGATGCTCCGCTGATCGTGCTGCGAGACGGCGTGGTCCAATACAACGATAAACCGATCCTGCACAACTTAAGCTGGCAGGTTGATCACGGTCAGCACTGGCAAATCACCGGGCAGAATGGCGCAGGGAAATCGACGCTGCTCAGCCTGATCACAGGCGATCACGCGCAGGGTTACAGCAATCACCTGACGCTGTTTGGCCGCCGCCGCGGGAGCGGTGAAACCATCTGGGACATCAAGCGCCACATCGGTTATGTCAGCAGCAGCCTGCATCTGGATTACCGCGTCAGCACCAGCGTCCGCAACGTGATCACCTCCGGTTTCTTCGATTCGATTGGCATTTATCAGGCGGTTTCTGATCGCCAGAGATTCCTCACAAATCAGTGGCTGGAATTGCTCGGCCTCGGCGGCAATGCCGGTGACACATCGTTTCACAGCCTGTCGTGGGGACAACAACGTCTGGCGCTGATTGCCCGCGCACTGGTGAAACATCCGGCGTTGCTGATCCTCGACGAGCCGTTGCAAGGTTTGGATCCGATAAACCGCCAGCTGGTGCGTCGTTTCGTCGATATTCTGATAGGTGAAGGCGACACCCAATTGCTGTTCGTTTCGCATCACGCTGAAGATGCGCCGGAGTGCATCACGCACCGCCTGAGCTTTATCCCTGAAGACGATATCTACCGTTATCAGATTGACGCGCTCTGATTTTTCACCCGCCTTCCGGTTCACGGAGGGCGGTTTTACGCCTCGGCCATCAGCGCCACCACCATGCCCGCCAGGGCAAAAATCCCTAACAGTGTGAACCCGTTTTCGAGCCCCGCATAGCCCGGATAAATCGTCACAATCATTGTCAGCAACGCCAGTGTAACCACAGTGCTGGCGATAAGCGCCACGCCGTTGAGCCACCTTCCCTGCGCCGCAATCACCTGCAATCTGATATTTCTGGCGTGATTCACCATCCCGAGCCCCATACCGCTGAGGATCATCGCGGGCAGCGGCGCCAGCCAGAACGCGCAACCTTCCTGCATCACAGCAATCATCCCTGTTCCGGCGGCGGCCAGCGTAAAGCCCAGAAGCAGGCGTTTATCGCGGGTGAATTCGGCCTGAACCTTTTCTCCCAGCGCATGGCCCGCCCGGACCATCAGCAAGATCAGGGCAATGCTCAGGAGGATTTGCAGCAGACCAAACCCGTAACTGTTTTTCAGCAGCCAGGCCAGCAGGAAGAAAGCCGGTACGCAAAGGGCGGCAAAGAAAACGCTGGTCCAGAGGCTTATCTGCAATTCGGTGCAAACCCGCAAGGTCTGCGGCAAAAGCGGCTGCGGGTTATAACGCTCGCTGATCATAAACAACGTGAAAAATATAGCCGCCGCGCCCGCAAAGCTGTGCGTTAGCGGTGTGTCCAGCCCCTGATGCGCCACACCCAGCAGCGTCATGGTCAGTGACAGAATAAACAAAGCGCCGAGCGAAAAGGCCAGCGCTGGCACCCGGAAATTAATGACAGACATACAGAACTCCTTTTTCCAAACTTTGCGATATCAGGATGAACGCTATTCATCCTCATCGTGTTGATAAAGGAGCTTACACTGCCTATTTTAGGAGACTCAAAGTCATAGATTTCAGCCACGGATGAAAATAACTCATCATGAAGAAAATCCGTTTACCGCCTCTGGGTTCACTGAAAGCGTTCGACGCGGTGGCACAGCAGGCCAGCTTTAAACGCGCTGCCGAAGAAATCGGCGTGACGGCTACGGCGATCAGTCACCAGATCCGTGTTCTGGAAGAGGCGCTGGGCACCGCCGTTTTTGAACGCAGCGCCCGCGAGGTGAAACTGACCGCCGCCGGGCAAATTTTGCGGCAGGCAACGCGCCATGCTTTTGCCGGTTTACAGGCTGCCGTGGAAGAAATTCATCACGCAGGATTACCGCCTGCGCTGACGCTGACGACCACCTCGAATTTTCTGACGCACTGGCTGGTTCCGCGGCTGGCGGATTTAAAACAGGCAGCACCGGCGATGGATTTGCGACTGCATACCGGCATTGAGCTGGTGGATTTAACGCGTAATACGGTGGATGTGGCGATCCGTTACAGCGAATCTGCCGATGAGTCGCTGAATTCCGCACTGCTTTATCACGACACGTTTATTCTGGTCGCCAGCCCGGCGCTGGCGCTGAAAAACCCGGCAGACCTGACGGGCGTCACGCTGTTTCATGTTGAGAATCGTCACATTCCCCGCCCTTCACCCGACTGGGAAAACTGGCGTGCGCATTTCGGCCCGAAAGATCTCAACATCGACAACGGGTTGCGTTTTACCGATGAAACTCATGCGATTCAGGCAGCCATTGCCGGCCAGGGCGTGGCGATTGTCAGCAGTTTGCTGGCGCGGGATTTCATTGAAAAAGGCATCCTCACCGTTCCCTTCCCGCACCATCTCCCCGGTGCAAATTATTATCTGGTGACCACAAAAGAGAAAAGCGCACGCGAGGATATCGGGATCCTGCGTCACTGGTTACTGGATAAAATGTCGGCTTTCCCTCCGGCTGGAGTCTGAAAAATGACGCAAAAGTCTGCGGTGAGTAAATCACACCACAAAATGTAAGCGATTACACTTAGCGGTATTTCTGGCTTCCGGCGCGCTCCAGCAGGCTTTCTGTACGGCGCACAGCACCTGTATAGCGGCACTGAAAGGTGGTAAACTGTTTGTGTAAGCGATTCCATTTTATTGGGGATGGATCACCTTTTTCAGTCATGCAGCGTGTTATCGTTGCATCATGATATTCATCGAGGAGCGATTATGTACGTCTTAGTCACAGGTGGTAGCGGTTACATTGGTAGCCATACATGCGTGCAACTGATTGATGCGGGCTATACGCCAATCATTCTGGATAATCTTCACAACAGTAAAGTTAGCGTTCTGGAACGTATCAATACGCTGACCGGCAAAACGCCGCTGTTCTATGAAGGCGATATCCGCGACCGCGCACTCCTCGATAAGATCTTCAGCGAACACCACATCCATTCCGTGATTCATTTCGCGGGCTGGAAAGCCGTCGGGGAATCCGTCGCTAAACCGCTGGCGTATTACGATAACAACGTTTCCGGCACGCTGGTGCTGGTTGAAGCAATGCGCGCCGCGGGCGTTAAGAACCTGATTTTCAGCTCATCCGCGACCGTGTATGGCGATCAGCCGAAAACCCCGTATGTCGAAGATTTCCCGACCGGCAATCCTTCCAGCCCTTATGGCCGCAGCAAGCTGATGGTCGAACAAATTCTCGAAGACGTGCAACGTGCTGAACCGGAGTGGAGCATTACCCTGCTGCGCTATTTCAACCCGGTTGGCGCGCATCCGTCTGGCCTGATGGGTGAGGATCCGCAGGGCGTGCCCAATAACCTGATGCCGTTTATTGCTCAGGTGGCCGTGGGTCGCCGCGAATCTGTGGCGGTATTCGGTAACGATTATCCGACGCCTGACGGCACCGGCGTTCGCGATTACATCCACGTGGTCGATCTGGCCGACGGCCACATCGCCGCAATGAAAACCCTGCACAACAAAGCGGGCGTACACATTTACAACCTCGGCGCAGGGTTCGGCCAGAGCGTGCTGGAAGTGATTGAGGCCTTCAGCAAAGCCTGTGGCAAACCGGTGAACTACAAGTTTGCACCGCGCCGCGAGGGCGACCTGCCAGCCTACTGGGCTGACCCGTCCAAAGCCGCCAAAGAACTCAACTGGAAAGTGACACGCACGCTGGAAGACATGGCCAATGACACCTGGCTGTGGCAATCGAAAAACCCGCAGGGCTACCCGGATTAAGGCAGACCAAGGAAAGTTTATGACGACGTTTAACCCGATTGATCATCCACATCGCCGCTACAATCCGCTGACCGATCAGTGGATTTTAGTGAGCCCGCACCGGGCCAAACGCCCGTGGCAAGGCCAGCAGGAAGCCGTTTCGCAGGAGGTTCTGCCCTCGCACGATCCGGACTGTTTTCTCTGCCCGGGCAATACCCGCGTAACGGGCGATGTGAACCCGAAATACACCGGCACTTTCGTGTTCACCAACGATTACGCGGCGCTGATGCCGGACACGCCGTTTGCGCCGGAAAACGATGACCCGCTGATGCGGGTTCAGAGCGCACGCGGCACCAGCCGGGTTATCTGTTTCTCACCGGACCACAGCAAAACGCTGCCGCAGCTTTCCGTAGAAGCCCTGACGGAAATCGTCAGAACCTGGCAGGAGCAAAGCGCGGATTTAGGGAAAACCTATCCGTGGGTGCAGGTTTTTGAGAATAAAGGCGCGGCGATGGGATGCTCTAACCCGCATCCGCATGGCCAGATTTGGGCAAACAGTTTCCTGCCTAATGAAGCCGAGCGCGAAGACCGTCTGCAACGCACTTATCTCGACGAGCAAGGTTCGCCAATGCTGGTGGATTACGTGCAGCGTGAGCTGGCAGACGGCAGCCGCACGGTGGTTGAAACTGAACACTGGCTGGCCGTGGTGCCTTACTGGGCGGCGTGGCCGTTCGAAACGCTGCTGCTGCCAAAAGTTCACGTTAAGCGCATTACCGGGCTGACCGATGCCCAGCGCAGTGATTTAGCGCTGGCGCTGAAAAAACTGACCAGCCGCTATGACAATCTGTTCCAGTGCTCTTTCCCGTATTCCATGGGCTGGCACGGCGCGCCGTTTACCGAAGGCGACCACGAACACTGGCAGCTGCATGCCCATTTCTACCCGCCGTTGCTGCGTTCAGCCACGGTTCGCAAATTTATGGTCGGCTACGAAATGCTGGCTGAGAACCAACGCGACCTGACGGCGGAACAAGCTGCCGAGCGTCTGCGGGCGGTGAGTGATATCCACTATCGTGAAGCCGGAGAACAATAATGAAATTGAAAACCAAAACCCTGGAAATCTTTGCCGACAAATTCGGTTACCCTGCCACGATCACCATCAAAGCGCCGGGTCGCGTTAACCTGATTGGCGAACATACCGATTACAACGACGGCTTCGTTTTACCCTGCGCCATCGATTATGAAACGGTGATCGCCTGCGCACAGCGCAACGACCGCGTGATCCGCGTGATCGCCGCCGATTATGACAACGAGGAAGATACGTTCTCTCTCGACGAACCGATCCTGCACAGTGACGCGCATCCGTGGGCCAACTACGTGCGTGGCGTGGTGAAACATCTGATGTTGCGTAATAAAGATTTCTGCGGCGCAGACATGGTGATCAGCGGCAACGTGCCTCAGGGCGCAGGGCTGAGTTCTTCTGCATCTCTGGAAGTTGCCGTCGGCCAGGCGCTGAAATCTCTTTATGATTTGCCGCTGGACGGCGTGGCGCTGGCGCTGAACGGTCAGGAAGCAGAGAACCAGTTCGTCGGTTGCAACTGCGGGATTATGGATCAGCTGATTTCTGCCCTCGGCAAAGAAAACCATTCCCTGCTGATCGACTGCCGTTCGCTGGAAACCCGCGCCGTGTCTATGCCGGAAAACGCAGCCGTGGTGATCATCAATTCCAACGTGAAACGCGGTCTGGTTGACAGCGAATACAACGCCCGCCGCGAACAGTGCGAAGTGGCCGCCCGCTTCTTCGGCGTGAAAGCCTTGCGCGACGTAGACCCTGCCCTGTTCTTCTCCATTCAGGATGAACTGGATCCGGTGGTTGCACGCCGTGCGCGCCACGTGATCACGGAAAACGATCGTACTCTGGCAGCGGCTGACGCACTGGCCAGCGGCGACCTGAAACGCATGGGCGAACTGATGGCGGAATCTCACGCCTCCATGCGCGATGATTTTGAAATCACCGTTCCGCAAATCGACAAACTGGTCGAAATCGTCAAAGAAGTGATTGGCGATAAAGGCGGTGTGCGCATGACCGGCGGCGGCTTCGGCGGCTGCATCGTGGCACTCGTTCCGACAGAGATGGTAGACAAAGTCCGTCACGCCGTTGAGCAGCAATATCACGCCCACAGCGGCCTGAAAGAAACCTTCTACGTTTGCACCGCTTCCCAGGGGGCTGGCATATGTTAAAACCTGAAAACACACAGCTGGCGCCCGATGGCCAGCCGTTTGAACAGGTGACGCTACAGAATGCGGCGGGCGCAACCGCCACATTCATGGACTGGGGCGCGACCTGGTTATCCTTTACGCTGCCGCTGGCTGACGGCTCGAGCCGCGAACTGCTGCTCGGCTGCCAGACACCGCACGACTATATGAATCAGAGCGCCTATCTTGGCGCGACCGTCGGGCGCTACGCCAACCGCATCGCCCGCTCGCAGTTCGAGATTGAAGGCAAACCGCATCTGGTCGTCGCCAATCAGGGCGTACATCAGCTGCACGGCGGCCCGGAAGGTTTTCATGCGCGTCGCTGGAAAATTCTTGAGCAAACCGCGCAGAAACTGACGTTCGGGCTGTTTTCTGCCGACGGCGATCAGGGTTATCCGGGCAATATGACGGCGAAAGTGCATTATCAGCTGACCGACGATAACCGTCTGGAAATCCGCTATGAAGCAACGGTGGATAAGCTGTGCCCGGTCAATCTGACCAATCACGCTTATTTCAATCTCGACGGCGAAGGCACCGATGCACGACAGCACAAGCTGCAACTGTTTGCTGACCGCTTCCTGCCGGTCGACAGCGACGGGATCCCGTGTGCCGATCCGACGTCCGTTGAAAATACCGGCATGAATTTCAATGCGCCGAAAACGCTGGCGAAAGATTTCCTCAGCGATCGCGATCAGCAGCGCGTGAAAGGTTACGACCACGCGTATTTGCTCAACCGCACCTGCAATGCCGGCACAAATCCGGCTGCGCATTTGTGGTCAGCCGATGGCAAAGTAAAAATGACGATGTTCACGTCGGCACCGGCAGTGCAGCTGTACAGCGGCAACTTCCTCGGTGGCACGCCAAACCGCAGCGGCGGCGAATATGCCAGCTACAGCGGCGTTGCGCTGGAAAGTGAATTCCTGCCAGACAGCCCGAACCACGCAACCTGGCCGCAGCCAAGCTGCTGGATTAAACCGGGCCAGACGTACAAATCTGCCACGACCTACCAGTTCTTCGCGCTGTAATCTTCTCCGGGCAGGCTCATCCGAACCTGCCCTTCGCGTTTTTCCCTTCTGCAAATTTGTGACTCATCACGCATCTGCGTCAGCACTTTTTCAGCTAAAGCCGCCTCCCGCATCTACGCTTAGAGAGTGTCCTGCGAAAAGGACGTTCAAAAAGGAGTTCGTTATGCGTTTACCCGTTGTGTTATCCCTGCTGGCGACCTTATGTGCAGCGGGTTCTGCTCTGGCCGCGGATCCCGTAAAAGTGCCTTCCCCCGCTCAGACTGAGCAGCGCCAGAAAATGACCGACTGTAATCAGCAGGCCACCACACAATCGCTTAAGGGCGATGAGCGCAAAAAATTCATGAGCAACTGCCTGAAAGCCGAGGCCAAAACAGACGATAAAATGAATCCTCAGCAGAAAAAGATGAAAACCTGTAATACTGATGCTGCGAAACAAGAACTTAAAGGCGACGCCCGCAAAACCTTCATGAGTACCTGCCTGAAAAAAGCCAGCTAATCCGCTGTCCTTTTGCACAAAACGCGCTGTCCGGGTGACCGTCTGCGCGTTTTGTTTTACATCGCCACAGCAAATTCGTTATGTTTAAGACAAACGGGCGTCACACATAGGTTTCCTGAATACATTCAGATTGCCGATCGGGATGCCCAGCCCCTATAATGATAACTGTTATCATTGAAAATTCAGTTAACTGAGGAGTTTAGCTATGGCTGTAACCAAGCTGGTGCTGGTAAGACACGGTGAAAGTGAGTGGAACAAAGAAAACCGTTTTACCGGTTGGCATGATGTTGAACTGTCCGACAAGGGCCGTACTGAAGCAAAAGCTGCGGGTCAGCTGCTGAAAGACGAAGGCTTCCAATTTGACTTCGCTTACACCTCCGTGCTGAAACGTGCCATCCATACTCTGTGGAGCGTTTTGGACGAACTGAACCAGCCATGGCTGCCGGTTGAGAAATCCTGGAAACTGAACGAACGTCATTACGGCGCGTTGCAGGGTCTGGACAAAGCTGAAACAGCGCAGAAGTACGGCGACGAGCAGGTTAAACAATGGCGTCGTGGTTTTGCTGTGACTCCACCAGAACTGGATCGTGCTGATGAGCGTTTCCCTGGTCATGACCCGCGTTATGCCAAACTGAAACCTGAAGAGCTGCCAACCACAGAAAGCCTGGCGCTGACCATCGACCGCGTTATCCCTTACTGGACTGATGTCATCAAACCTCGCATCGAAAGCGGCGAGCGTGTGATCATTGCTGCACACGGTAACTCCCTGCGTGCGCTGGTTAAATATCTGGATAACCTGAGCGAAGACGAAATCCTGGAACTGAACATCCCTACCGGTGTTCCACTGGTTTACGAATTCGACGAAAACTTCAAACCAATCAAACGTTATTATCTGGGCAATGCCGATGAAATCGCAGCAAAAGCAGCGGCCGTGGCAAACCAGGGTAAAGCGAAGTAATTAGCGGTTTCTGAGCTAATCAGAAATACAAAAAGGCATGCGAAAGCATGCCTTTTTTAATGGTCTGGACTCAGCGTAAAACCAACATTACTCGATACGCAAGACCTCAGGATGTAATTCCGTCGCTGACTCGTGATAAATATCGCCCAGCCAGCCGGGGATTTCCGCTTCAGTCATATCGTCAGGAATAATGATGTCATAAAGCCGTGAGAACTTTCTTTCCGTCATTTCAGCACGAAATACCTGCCAGCCATCCGGCGTTTTCTCAACACCCAGGAACCGACCAAAGACGTTATAAATCAGCATAGATTTTCTCCTGCGACATCTCGCGATGATAACGGCTCGCACAAAAAAGCCCCGCATTAACGGGGCTCAGTTCAGAATTGCTGTGACGGATTAGCCGCGGCGCGCTTTGACTGCGTTCGCGAGGCTACGCAGTAACACTTCGGTATCTTCCCAGCCAATGCACGCATCGGTCACGCTCTGGCCGTAAACCAGTGGCTCGCCGCTGTCGAGACTCTGATTGCCTTCGACCAGATGGCTTTCAACCATCACGCCCATAATCGCCTGTTCGCCACCGGCAACCTGACCGCAAACGTCTTCACAGACTTCCATCTGTTTTTTGAATTGTTTACTGCTGTTGGCGTGGCTGAAGTCGATCATGATGCGGGCTGGCAGGCCGCCTTTTTTCAGGCCGTCTTTCACTTCCAGCACGTCCTGCGCGCTGTAGTTTGGTTTTTTGCCGCCGCGCAGAATGATGTGGCAGTCGTTGTTCCCGCTGGTATTGACGATAGCGGAATGGCCCCACTTGGTCACAGACAGGAAGCAGTGCGGCGCACCGGCTGCGTTGATTGCGTCGATCGCCACTTTGATGGTGCCGTCGGTACCGTTTTTGAAACCTACCGGGCAGGATAAACCGGAGGAGAGCTCACGGTGAACCTGAGATTCTGTAGTACGTGCGCCAATCGCGCCCCAGCTCATCAAATCCGCCAGATATTGTGGCGTGATCATGTCCAGGAATTCACCCGCCGCAGGCAGGCCGGTGTCGTTAATATCCAGTAACAATTTGCGGGCAATGCGCAAACCATCGTTAATCTGGTAGCTGTTGTTCATATGAGGGTCGTTGATCAGCCCTTTCCAGCCGACTGTCGTACGCGGTTTTTCGAAGTAAACGCGCATGACCACTTCCAGTTCACCCTGCAATTCTTCGCGCATTTTCAGCAGGCGTGCTGCGTACTCTTTAGCGGCTTTAGGATCGTTGATTGAGCAAGGACCGATGACAACCAGAAGACGATCGTCGTTTCCTTTCAGGATCTTATGAATCGCATTGCGTGCATGAGACACCGTCTTTGCCGCTTTGTCAGTGGCGGGAAACTTTTCCAGCAACGCTACAGGTGGCAAAAGTTCCTTAATTTCTTTGATGCGTAAATCGTCGTTTTGATAATTCATAACTGTTCCATTCGGGTGTTCATAAGAGACAAAGCGAAACGCTGACCGCGTTCAATCTAGCCGTATTGATAGCCGGTGTAAACCTAATTTGACACCTACGAATAGTCTCATTTTGATTCAGGACATGAATTCATTCGCTAAGCTTCCTAATCATTGGCTTCACCACGACGAGCACGAAAAAAATGAATCACAACCAAAGATGGAGATGAGGTTATGAAGAAACTTGCAATAGTGTTACTGACCGCCACAATGGCTCTGGCTTCAGGTGCCGCATTCGCAGAAGGCGCAGATACGGGTTCGAATAATGGCTCAGCGAATCAGGCGGATGCTCCTGGCTCAATCCAGAAAATCGCACCGAACGGAGTCGATAACAGCAAAATCAACGAAACCGATAAGCCTGTTAATGAAGTCCACAAGAAAAAACACAAATCTACGACTGAAGCTCACCACAATGCGAGCAAAAAGACCGTAGACCACAAAAAGGCCATGTGTAAAGACGGCCGCTGCCCGGATCAGGTACCAGGAACCAATCAGTCCAAAGCTACCGGTAACTGATTTCATCAGCAGTAAATGACTGACAAAGGGGAACTTCGGTTCCTCTTTTTCTTCTCTGCCCCTTTCTTGCATCACATGACGATTACGTTATTGTTATGATCTCTGTTCATCTCTTTTGTGAATACTTATATGTCTTCCTCTTTACTACCTCAGGATAAGAATGGCCGCAGGCTGTTGCTGGCATTTCTGGTTACCGTGATTTTCATGGTGGCAGAAGTGATCGGCGGCCTGATCTCCGGCTCGCTGGCACTTCTCGCCGATGCCGGACACATGCTGACTGACGCCGCAGCCTTACTGGTTGCGCTGTTGGCCGTGCGTTTTGCAAAACGTAAGCCCAACGCCCGGCATACGTTTGGTTATTTGCGCCTGACCACCATGGCGGCGTTTGTGAATGCCGCCGCGCTGCTGGTGATCGTCGTGCTGATCGTGTGGGAGGCCATCGCCCGTTTCTTCAGCCCTCAGCCGGTGATGGGTACGACCATGCTGGTGATTGCGATCGCCGGGCTTTTTGCCAATATTCTGGCGTTCTGGTTGCTGCATCAGGGCGAAGAGAAAGCCAATATCAACGTGCGCGCTGCGGCGCTGCATGTTCTGGGCGATTTACTGGGCTCCATCGGGGCGGTTGCGGCGGCGCTGATCATTATGTACACAGGCTGGACGCCTATCGACCCGATTCTTTCGGTGCTGGTTTCGTGCTTAGTGCTCAGTAATGCATGGAGGCTGATGCGCGAGAGTTTCCACGAACTGCTTGAAGGGACGCCGCAGGAAATTGATATCGATAAGCTGCGCAAGGATTTGTCGATGAGCATCCCGGAAGTGCGCAACGTTCACCACGTTCACGTCTGGCAGATTGGTGAGCAGCGCCTGATGACGCTGCACGTGCAGGTTGTACCGCCACATGACCATGACGCCCTGCTTGACCGCATACAGCACCATCTGCTCGACAAGTGCCGTATCGGCCACGCCACCATTCAGATGGAATACGGCCGTTGTGAAACACCGGATTGTGAGATCAACGAAGTTCAGTCAGTAAGCTCCGGACACGATCACCACGGGCACAGCCACGCGCATCATCATTGATCCCGTAGTTCTGCGCCTGAAAGCAAAACGCCTCCGGATGGAGGCGTTTTTTATGGGATACGGATCAGATTTTCTGCAATGGCCGCGAACCGTTCTGCCGGGCACTTTTGATCCACAACCATGAGCCGTTAAGGGCAATCAGCGTCAGCAGAACATATTCCAGCGCCATGGCATAAACGCCCTGATAAGCAAAAATAGCCACGCTGATGACATCAATCACCACCCACACCAGCCAGTTCTCAACGTATTTGCGCGTCATCAGCAGCATCGCGACAATCGACAGCACCATCATAGATGAATCCCAGAACGGGAACGCATCGGGCTGAAGCTCGGGCATATTGACGTTAAGCCCCAGCGCCTGCATCACATTCACTGCAACGAGCGTGAGCGCGGCGAAAACGCGATCAATATTGAAGGTCATCAGCGCGATACCTGCCACGCAGATAACGCCCCATAACAGCGCCTTGCCACGCGGCAACCAGCGGATCTGCAATTCCGCCTGCTGATCGGCTGTCTGGCGGCTCCAGGCGTACCAGCCGTAAATATTGGCGGCGAAGAAGAACACCTGAAGCAGCAAGCTGGCATAAAGCTGGATCTGGAAGAAGATAATCGCAAACAGCGTCACGTTGATCAGGCCGAACGGATAGTTGATCAGCTTTTCTTTGCTGGCGAACCAGATGCAAAGCAAACCGAAAATCGTCCCGACGGCTTCAATCCACGAAAGATCATACCCTCCTTTCCCAAGAGGAATATGAACCAGAATGTTGCTGGTACTGAAGAAATCCATCATCACGTCCTTCCCTTAATTGTTCTGAAAATACCTTCGGCTTAAAGCGCTTTAGTCTGCGCCCGTAATTTCAGCTGAGCTGCGAAATCCAGCATACGGTTCAGCGGGATCAGTGATTTCACACGCAGCGCTTCATCCACTTCAATGGCATGTTCTGCTCCGCCATGTTCCAGCCCTTCGGCGATAGCCTTCAGGCCATTCATCGCCATCCACGGGCAATGCGCGCAGGTCCGGCAACTGGCGCCTTCACCAGCTGTCGGCGCTTCGAACAATTCTTTATCCGGACACGCCTGCTGCATTTTATAAAAAATACCGCGATCCGTTGCCACAATAAGCTGTTTTTGCGGCAACGTTTTTGCGGCCTGAATCAGCTGGCTGGTAGAACCGACGGCATCCGCCATATCAACGATCGCCTGAGGGGACTCAGGATGTACCAGTATGGCCGCATCAGGGTACAAACCTTTCATGCGGGTCAGCGCCTGGGTTTTAAACTCGTCATGGACGATACAGGCGCCCTGCCAGCAGAGTACATCCGCCCCCGTCTGCTTACGCACGTAATTCCCGAGATGACGATCCGGAGCCCAGATGATTTTTTCACCCAAACTATCCAGGTATTCAATCAGTTCAACCGCAATGCTTGAAGTGACGACCCAGTCCGCCCGGGCTTTCACTGCCGCCGAGGTATTAGCGTAGACCACAACGGTGCGATCGGGGTGGCTGTCGCAGAAATCCGAGAATTCCTGTTCCGGGCAACCTAAGTCCAGAGAGCACTCCGCGTTGAGTGTCGGCATCAGAACCGTTTTTTCAGGGCTGAGGATTTTGGCCGTTTCCCCCATAAACCGGACACCCGCCACCAGCAGCGTTGACGCCGGATGCTGGCTGCCGAAACGAGCCATCTCCAGTGAATCCGCGACGATGCCGCCGGTTTCTTCTGCCAGCGCCTGGATTTCAGGATCAGTGTAATAATGCGCGACCATAACGGCGTCGCGCTCTTTCAGCAGTTTCTTAATCTTCTCTTTATAGAAGGTCTTTTCGTCTGCATTCAGAACTGCGGGTTTAGGCGGGAAAGGATACACCGTCGCATTCAGATCCAATGTTTCGCTCATACTCTTCATCTCATTCTGTCAGGCAATGCGCCTGAAGGCCGGAAGCCACAGCCGGTTTAACAGATTAAACCCACTGGTTTTGTATGCTAAACAAAATACCGTAAAAAACGAGGTAAGTCGTCCAAATTTTGTTCTTAAGGCTTTAAATGTTTACTGGACTTAAAAGAGAGGTGTATCGGATTATGTGGATAAAGGCAGATTAAGATAATGTGAGAAATACAGGGGTCTGAATGCGAAAAAAGCGCCTAAAGGCGCTTTTTTCTGAATTTGATGAAATAGACATCTTTGCAATTTAGATGGCTCACTTTAAAAGTGGTGGGCCGTGCTGGATTCGAACCAGCGACCAATTGATTAAAAGTCAACTGCTCTACCAACTGAGCTAACGGCCCATCTAAATGCTTTCACTACTTATTCAGGACTAACCACTTAAAGAGTGGTGGGCCGTGCTGGATTCGAACCAGCGACCAATTGATTAAAAGTCAACTGCTCTACCAACTGAGCTAACGGCCCTTCCTGAATACTTCTGACTGCCTTCGTGTCTTGCAGTTGGTGTGCAAGCCACTTGCTGTTTGTTTAGATTTGGTGGGCCATGCTGGATTGATACGGTCTTCGACCTCACCCTGCGGGCAACGCTACGCGTTGTCGTCTCGCTTCGCTCGGCTCGAACCAATAGTTCTCATCCATCACTGCTTCACTACATATATCCACTTAAAGAGTGGTGGGCCGTGCTGGATTCGAACCAGCGACCAATTGATTAAAAGTCAACTGCTCTACCAACTGAGCTAACGGCCCATCTAAACCTACTGCAAATTACCTAAATCTCTAACAGCGTTAGCCGTTTGGAGTTGTCTGGGCAACGGCGGCATATATTACTTATTTAACTTTTCAGTGCAACTTTAATTTTCACAAAGATGCTTAACTGCTGGACTTTCACACACTCAAGCCCAGAAAATGCACGATATGTACATTTTCCGGTCCTGAATTGGGAACTACTTCGCAGATAAACGTTTTTGAGCTTGTTTTGCCGCGTCGGTGTTTGGGTACTGTTTTATGACCTGCGCGTAGACGGCTTTGGCTTTATCGGCCTGCCCTTTCTCCTGCATGATCACCCCAACCTTGAACATCGCGTCAGAACTTTTTGGGGACTTCGGATAGTTTTTGACCACAACCGCAAAATAATAAGCAGCGTCGTCTTTTTTACCCTTGTTGTAATACAGCTGGCCTAACCAATAGTTGGCATTAGGCTGGTATGTAGAATCCGGGTATTTTTTAACGAAACTCTGAAAGGCAGCGATCGCCTCATCATATTGTTTCTTTTCCAGCGCCAGAGAAACAGCGGCGTTGTAGTCGCTGTTCACATCGCCTGTGCTTGCAGGGGCTTGTGCAGCACCTGCGTCAGACGTTGCGGCCGCAGCATTACCAGACGCGTCACCAGTGGCTGCTGCAGCGCCCGTACTGGCGGCTCCGGCGGCACCCTGACTCAGGCTGTCCATCTGGTTAAAAATCTGCTTCTGACGATCAGCTAGCTGACTCAACTGATACTGGTTCTCCTGGATTTGACCACGAAGAGTATCCATATCACGTTGGGAATCAGAAAGTTGTTGCTGGAGTTGAGTTAATAGCTGGCTGTGAGCGTTAGAAATACGCTCCAGAGAGGTGACCCGATCTTCTATCGAGCCTGAGCCGACATCACTGATTGGCGCTTGGGCAGTAGCGGCCCATGGGACCGCTACGCCAACCAGTAACGACAGACTCAACAGGTGAGTTCTGAAGTTACTGCTCATACTATTCTCTTAGTAAACCAGTACGGCACGACGGTTTTTAGCGTAAGCCGCTTCGTCATGACCCAGTACAGCTGGTTTTTCTTTACCGTAAGAAACGATAGAGATCTGGTCGGCAGAAACGCCTTTACCTTGCAGGTACATTTTAACAGCAGTAGCACGACGTTCGCCCAGGGCGATGTTGTACTCTGGGGTACCACGTTCGTCAGCATGACCTTCAACAGTCACTTTGTAAGACGGGTTGCTACGCAGGAATGCTGCGTGCGCGTCTAACATCTGAGCGAATTCTGAAGAAACATCGTATTTGTCCAGGCCAAAGTAAACGATGTTATTTTTCTGCAGTTCTTGCATCTGCAGACGAGCTTGCTCTTCAGAAGACATGTTGCCGCTTTCTGCGCCAGTGCCAGAGTTCAGACCCATACCTGATTGGTCGTTGTCCGCGTTTTTGTGAGAACTACACGCAGCGACTGCCAGAACAGGCAATGCCAGCATCAGCCCTTTCAGCACTTTATTCAGTTGCATCTATTCGATCCTTTTATAATTTTTTGCCATACATAGTTTTCTATGCATTACAGATACGGCGACCAGGCAGGGAATTTGACCTGTCCATCAGTTGCCGGAAGACGCGCTTTGAAGCGCCCATCAGTCGATACCAGTTGCAATACAGAACCCAGTCCTTGAGAGGAGCTGTAGATAACCATAGTGCCGTTTGGTGCGAGACTAGGCGTTTCATCCAGGAACGTGTCCGTCAATGTTTGAACGGCTCCCGTTGCCAGATCTTGTTTAGCGATGTGCTGTGTACCGCTGGCGCTGCTCACCATGACCAGGAATTTACCATCTGCACTTACGTCAGAGTCCTGATTCTGTGAGCCTTCCCATGTCAGACGCTGAGGCGCACCGCCATTAATATTAACTTTATATACCTGAGGACGACCGCCCTGATCCGACGTGAACGCCAGGTTCTGGCTGTCCGGGAACCAGGTTGGTTCGGTATTGTTGCTACGGCCATTAGTGACCTGAGAGATCTGACCTGAACCCAGGTTCATCACATACAGGTTAAGGCTGCCGTCTTTAGACAACGCGAATGCCAGTTTAGACCCGTCCGGAGAGAATGCCGGAGCACCGTTGTGGCGTGGGAAAGAGGCAATCTGTTTGATAGCACTGTTCGCCAGTGTCTGCACAACCAACGCTGAACGACCGCTTTCGAAAGTCACGTAAGCCAGTTTGCTACCGTCCGGAGACCAGGCCGGAGACATCAGAGGCTCTGGTGAACGGTGAACAACGAACTGATTGTAACCATCGTAATCCGCTACACGCAGTTCGTACGGGAATTTGCCGCCGTTAGTCTGCACGATGTAAGCGATACGGGTGCGGAATGCGCCTTTAACACCGGTCAGTTTTTCGAAAACTTCATCACTGGCGGTATGGGCAGAATAACGCAACCACTGTTTGGTCACTTTATACTGGTTTTGTGCCAGTACGGTGCCCGGAGCACCCGAGGTGTCGACCAACTGGTAAGAAACAACATAGCTGCCATCGGCTGCAGGCTGGACCTGACCGATAACAACGGCATCGATGCCCAAAGCAGTCCAGGCAGCAGGCGTAACTTCTGCCGCTGAAGTTGGCTGTTGTGGCATGCGCGATGCATCAATAGGGTTAAATTTACCGCTGTTGCGTAAGTCAGCAGCAACAATGCCGCCAACATCTTCAGGTGGAGTACCCGGACCCGCCCATTTGAATGGCACAACGCCAATCGGACGAGCGGTATCTACGCCCTGAGTAATTTCAATGCGAACTTCTGCATTTGCTACAGATGCCCACATCATCAAAAGGCCGAACGCTACTCGAAATGCCTGCTTCATTGTATCTCCCTTATCTGGACGTATCTGCCCGCGATAATTTAGCAGAATTTTAACAAACCAACGCATACAAAACTAGAATTACACCCTGCAATCTATCGTAAAAATCTGAAAAGAAATTATTTTCGTCTTTCTACGGTTTAAAATCTATCGGAGCATTTTTAAAGACTTCATAGACTGCTTCAGAAGGCGGTTTCGGGAACTTCGCCTGTCGGGCTGCGGCAAGCGCTGCCTGACAAAGTGCCGGATCCCCACCTTCCGCTGACACGCTGATAAGCGAGCCATCCGGGTTCATTTTAACGCGCAATGAACAGGTTTTACCCGCATACGATGACGCGTCATAGAATCTGCTCTCGATAGCCGCCTTTATCTGGCTGCCATAGTTAGCAATATCGGCACCGGATGCACCCGCCTTTTTCTGCGTTCCTTTACCTGCCGGAGCAGAAGCCCCACCGCCCGTTGAACCTTTCGGCGCATTTTTAGAATCGGCCAGCCCGTCAAATAAGTTATTGGCGTCAGCAGATTCTTTTGCGGCAGCGGCAGCGGCCGCTTTCTTATCGGCTGCGGCTTTCTTGGCAGCTGCAGCCGCTTCAGCTTTCTTCTCAGCGGCTGCGGCGGCTTTCGCGTCCGCCGCAGCTTTGGCGTCTGCGTCAGCTTGCGCTTTTGCATCGGCGGCAGCCTGAGCTTTAGCCTCTGCGGCAGCTTGTTTCTTCGCCTCAGCAGCCGCTTCTTTCTTCGCGTCAGCCTCGGCCTGTTTTTTCGCGGCCGCTGCTGCGGCTTCAGCTTCAGCCTGTTTCTTCGCTTCGGCTGCGACTTTTTTCTGTGCATCAGCCTGCGCTTTTGCAGCTTCTTTCGCCGCATCGGCCTTAGCCTGAGCCGCTTCTTTTGCCGCTTCAGCTTTCGCCTGTGCAGCAGCAGCTTCGGCCTGCTTCTGTTGTTCTTTCGCCTGCTCAGCAGCCTGCTGCGCTTGTTTCTGTTGTTCAGCGGCTTGTTTCTGCTGCTGAGCCTGTTCCTGCGCCTGCTGCTTCGCATCTTCCTGTGCCTGAAGACGCTCTTTTTCAAGCTCTTTCAGACGTTGCTGTTCTGCGGCCTGTTTCTGCTGAAGCTCTTCAGCCTGTTGCTCTGATTTTTTCTGACGCGCTGCTGCAGCACGTTGGGAATCAGCCTGTTGCTGTTGCTGACGGTTGTACTGATCGACCACAGCACTTGGATCAACCATTACGGCTGAGATATCGCTACCGCCGCCGCCACCGCTCATGCTGGTATCTTCGTCCAGCGATCCCCAAATCAACAGGGCTATAATGATGATATGCAGAACGACCGAAACAATAACGGCGCGTTTGAGCTTATCGTTTTGTTCAGTTGCAGTTGCCTTTACCAAAATAGATTTCCCAAGACAGGATTACTAAAAACCCGGGATCCTGTAGCGCCTGACTTACTCTTTTAGCAAGCCAGGGAATGCCGGGTTTCAAATAAGTGTTACAAATTACCTATCCTCAGATAGGTTGTGTCATCAATCCGACTGACTTCACGCCAGCCTGATGCAGCATATTCAGCGCCTTGATGATTTCATCATAAGGCACATCTTTTGCGCCACCGATCAGGAATACCGTCTTCGGATTGGCCTGAATACGGCTGGTCGCTTCTGCGATAACCTGTTGTTCAGGCAGTTGTTCCATACGCTGATGATCCACCACAATGGTGTATTGACCAACGCCTGAAACTTCAACAATCACAGGCGGGTTATCATCGCTGGACACCGTTTTAGAATCCGTCGCATCAGGTAAGTCAACTTCCACGCTCTGGGTAATAATCGGTGCTGTCGCCATAAAAATCAGTAACAGAACCAGCAGTACGTCCAGCAGCGGAACGATATTGATCTCCGACTTACCTTCGCGCCGGTTACGACGACCTCGTGAACGAGCCATACTCTCCCCCTTTAGTTACTGCTGGTTTCGCGAGAGAAAGCCTGACGGTGCAGGATAGCCGTGAATTCTTCCATGAAGTTATCGTAGTTTTGCTCAAGCTTGTTCACGCGCTGGTTAAGGCGGTTGTACGCCATAACCGCCGGAATAGCGGCGAACAGACCAATCGCCGTAGCAATCAGTGCTTCTGCGATACCTGGAGCAACCATTTGCAGGGTCGCTTGTTTCACGGAACCTAAACCGATAAAGGCGTGCATGATCCCCCAGACCGTACCGAATAAGCCGATATACGGGCTGATGGAACCGACGGTGCCAAGGAAAGGAATGTGTGTTTCAAGGGATTCGAGTTCACGGTTAAAGGAAATGCGCATTGCACGTGAAGACCCTTCAATCACCGCCTCTGGCGCGTGGCTGTTGGCACGATGTAAACGGGCGAATTCTTTAAAACCAGAATGGAAGATTTGCTCTGCCCCGCTCAGGGTTTCGCGACGGCCCTGGCTTTCCTGATACAGACGGGAAAGCTCAATACCGGACCAGAATTTATCTTCGAACGCTTCTGCCTCGCGGGTGGCGGCATTCAGCACTTTCGTGCGTTGAATGATGATCGCCCAGGACGCGATAGAAAAGCACACCAGGACAAGCATAATCAGCTTGACCAGGATGCTGGCCTTCAAAAATAAATCAAGAATGTTCATGTCAGTCACTGCTTAAACTCCGCGACAATAGACTTAGGAAGCGCTCGGGGCTTCATTTGGTGTGGATCAATGCATGCAATCAACACTTCTGCAGAACTCAGAAGGTTTCCATGCGAATCAAGAATTCGTTGTGCAAAAGTAAGAGAAGCTCCGCGAATGGACGTAATCTCACTCTGAACATCCAGCAAGTCATCTAAGCGAGCTGGTGCAAAGTATTCGACCGTCATGCGGCGGACAGCAAAAGCGACGTGTTCTCCCAGCAACTGCTGCTGGTGAAAATTGCGTTGGCGCAACATCTCTGTGCGAGCCCTTTCAAAAAAGGCGACGTATCGGGCATGGTAGACCACACCTCCCGCGTCTGTGTCTTCGTAATAGACACGAACCGGCCATCGGAACAACGAATTACTCACTCTACATCCCGTAATGCAATTTGACGGCACTACTATACGCAAGAGAATTGGGGTTGGGAATGGGTTGCAATGCCGGAACGAAAATAATTATGGGCCGGAGCGGCCCATAGGAAGATTACTGTAAATCTGTGTATTTTTAAGACGATAAAAGTCAGCTGAAGAAGTAAAACAGACCCGCAGCCAGTGCGATCATCGCCAGTAACGGTGAAAAAAATGATTTCCACACCGAATTTTTCGGACGAAAACCCAGACCGTGAATAACACCGCTACAAACAGCCCATATCAGAATGAGCCCGTGCCACACTTCCAGCTGGCTGGTCGACGAGGCAAACATGCCCGGTTTCCAGAAAACACAACCGGCAAGCAGCAGCGACATCACAAGGGAAAGGGCCCGCAAGGGGCCCTTGTCTGTGATGGCGTAAACTTTATCCGCGATCACACTCATCGTTACTTCTCTTCTTTTGCAGCTTTGTTGGCTTCGCTGTGCTCAAGTGCCAGCGCGGTCATGATACCAAACGAGCAAGCCAGCAAGGTGCCGAGGATCCAGGCAAAATACCACATGGTTTTCTCCTTAATACAGCGAATGCTTGTTGTTCTCGATGTACGCTTTATCGAGGCGACCGAACATCTTGTAATACGCCCATGAGGTGTAAATCAGGATGATTGGCACAAAGATACACGCCACAACGGTCATCACTCTCAACGTCAGTAAGGTAGACGTTGCATCCCACATGGTCAGGCTGACGTTAGGATCAGTGATTGACGGCATGACGAACGGGAACATAGTGATACCGGCCGTCAGGATCACACAGGCGATAGTCAGTGAGTTACTGACGAAAGCCAGCGCCGCTTTATTCAAACGGGAGAACAGGATTGTCAGCAGCGGCAGAATCACACCCAGTGCAGGGATAGCCCACAAAGCGGGGATCTTGTTGAAGTTAGCCAGCCATGCGCCCGCTTCATGAGAAACCGTTTTGTGCAGCGGATTTGACGGGCCCGCGTGATCCAGTACGGAAGTCACGGTGAAGCCATCAATCCCTTTAACCAGCCAGATACCCGCCAGAAGGAAGCAAACCATCATGATCAGCGCAGAAATCTGCGAGGCATTACGGGTACGCAGATGCAGTTCGCCGACAGTACGCATTTGCAGATACGTTGCGCCCTGTGTAATCAGCATGGTCAGGCTGACCAGACCGGCCAGAATACCAAACGGATTCAGCAGCTGAATCAGGTTACCGGTATAGAACAGGCGCAGGTCGGTATCAATGTGGAACGGCACGCCCTGTAACAGGTTACCGAAGGCCACACCAAAGACCAGCGATGGCACGAAGCTACCAATGAAGATGCCCCAGTCCCACATTCCGCGCCAGCGCGCGTTATCGAGTTTTGAACGGTAATCAAAGCCCAGCGGACGGAAGAACAATGCACACAGCACCAGAACCATCGCCGCATAAAAACCCGAGAACGCTGCTGCATAAACCATCGGCCACGCAGCAAATAACGCACCACCGGCAGTGATCAGCCAGACCTGGTTGCCGTCCCAGTGCGGGGCGATCGCATTGATCATGATCCGGCGGTCGGTATCGGTTTTACCGATGATCCGCACCAGAATCCCCACACCCATATCAAATCCATCGGTGACCGCGAAGCCGATAAACAGCACGCCAATCAGCGCCCACCAGATGAACCGTAAACTTTCATAATCGAACATAGTCGGACTCCCTAATTACTGAGCTTGCTCAAGCGGGGCTGAAGGTTTTTCAAAATGATAGCGCCCTGTTTTCAGGCTGCTTGGCCCGAGGCGTACATATTTGAACATCAGGAACATCTCAGCGACCAGGAACAGGGTGTACAAGCCGCAGATCAGGATCATTGATGACAGCACATCACCGACCGTCAATGAGGAGTGCGCAATGGCCGTTGGTAAGACTTCACCAATCGCCCACGGCTGACGGCCGTATTCCGCAACGAACCAGCCAGACTCAACCGCAATCCATGGCAATGGCAGGCCAAACAACACGGCGCGATGCAGCCAGCGTTTTTCGCCAATTTTGCCGCGAACCACTGCGAAGAATGACAGACCAATCAGAACCAGCATCAGGATGCCGCAGGCAACCATGATACGGAATGCGAAGTACAGAGGCAGAACGCGCGGAATAGAATCTTTCGTCGCTTTCTGGATTTGTGCGTCAGTCGCATCGGTCACTTTGTCGGTATAGCGTTTCAGCAACATACCGTAGCCCAAGTCTTGCTTGGTTTTTTCAAAGTCACTGCGAACGGTTGGATCGGTATTCCCTGCGCGTAACTCTTCCAGCAGGTTGTACGCTTTCATCCCGTTACGGATACGTACTTCATGTTGCGCCATCAGGTCTCTCAGACCGGTGACCGGCGTATCCACAGAACGCGTTGCAATCAGGCCGAGGAGATAAGGGATCTGAATGGAGTATTCATTTTCCATTTTGTCCTGATTTGGCAGGCCGAACAGCGTGAAGCTGGCCGGTGCAGGTTGGGTATCCCACTCTGCTTCGATTGCCGCCAGTTTGGTTTTCTGTACGTCACCCATTTCGTAACCGGATTCATCACCCAGCACGATAACAGACAGTACAGCCGCCAGACCGAAGCTTGCCGCGATTGCAAAAGAGCGTTTTGCAAAGCCCACATCGCGACCTTTCAGCAGGTAGTAAGAGCTGATAGCCAGAACGAACATCGCACCTGTCACATAACCGGATGCAACGGTGTGTACGAATTTAACCTGCGCAACCGGGTTCAGAACCAGCTCGGAGAAGCTGACCATTTCCATGCGCATGGTTTCGTAGTTGAAGGTTGAAGCAATCGGGTTTTGCATCCAGCCGTTCGCCACCAGGATCCACAAAGCAGACAGGTTTGAGCCGAGGGCAACAAACCAGGTCACCGCCATGTGCTGAACTTTAGACAGGCGATCCCAACCGAAGAAGAAGAGGCCGACTAATGTTGATTCCAGGAAGAACGCCATCAAACCTTCAATCGCCAGAGGCGCACCGAAGATATCACCGACGTAATGTGAGAAATATGACCAGTTAGTCCCGAACTGGAATTCCATGGTTAAACCGGTAGCAACGCCAATTGCAAAGTTAATTGCAAAAAGTTTGCCCCAGAATTTGGTCATATCTTTATAGATTTGTTTGCCGGAAAGCACATACACCGTTTCCATAATTGCCAGTATAAACGCCATACCCAGCGTTAATGGGACAAATAGGAAATGGTACATGGCTGTTAAAGCAAACTGTAAACGCGACAGTTCAACGATATCAAACATCTTGACCCCTTGCTCCTCGGAGGAAGACCCCAAATTGCGATCTTTGACGAACCGGTTGCCGGAACGCCTCATGACTACCAGTATTCAAATGTGTGTAGAACAGAAATGCAGAGTTCAGCTGAGTGAAGCCGTTCAAGGCATTCTGATACCCGGAAAAGACACGACCAGCGAGCCTCTAAGAGGCTGATGAACGGGAAAATCTCGGGGAAAAGTAAACATACAAAAAACTGATGTTACAGGACCATTATGTTACGCCAGTAATCCCACACATTAAATAGGTTTTTTAGTGACCCAAAGCGGATTTCCGCGTACAGGTCAATTTAACGACAAAACAGTACAGATCGTCGTAATTGATCTGACGCAATTTAAGCCTATCTCATTGTTTATTTCTATAATATCTACATCAATTTCTGAAAAAACATTTCAGGATGTTAACCGTTGGTTTCACTGATCTTTAATGGTGTATTTATTGTTAATTTGTTGTGTTTTTATGGTTGTGCTAAATATCTAAATCGCTACCTTTTAAAACCCATTTATTAACTTTTTATTTCCAATGAACCTATCGTGCTCTGTTAATAAATATAGCTCATATCGGCGATTGTTAAATATTTAGCTTAAAAATAAAAAAGGCCACCCGAAGGTGGCCAACATGTCGAATCGTAGAGTCATATGAAATGACTCAGTTCGCGCCGGAACATGGCACAGCGCGACGGGCAATACTTACTGTGGCAGAACAGATTTCACGGCTTCGCCGATATCGGCCAGGCTGCGAACAGTCTTCACGCCTGCAGCTTCCAGTGCAGCAAACTTCTCGTCAGCCGTACCTTTACCACCGGCAATGATGGCGCCTGCGTGGCCCATACGTTTGCCTTTTGGCGCAGTCACACCGGCGATGTAGCCCACAACCGGTTTGGTCACGTGTGCCTGAATATAAGCCGCCGCTTCTTCTTCCGCGTTACCACCGATCTCACCGATCATCACGATCACTTCGGTCTGCGGATCTTCCTGGAACAGCTTCAGGATATCGATGAAGTTAGAGCCAGGGATCGGGTCGCCGCCGATACCGACACAGGTAGACTGGCCGTAGCCGTAATCTGTAGTCTGTTTAACCGCTTCATACGTCAGCGTACCCGAGCGGGAAACGATACCCACTTTGCCCGGCAGGTGAATGTGGCCCGGCATGATGCCGATTTTACATTCGCCCGGGGTGATCACGCCCGGGCAGTTTGGCCCGATCATGACCGCATCGCTCTGATCCAGTTTCACTTTAACCACCAGCATATCCAGCGTCGGGATACCTTCAGTGATACAAATGATCAGCTTGATGCCTGCATCCAGCGCTTCCAGAATGGAATCTTTGCAGAATGGTGCGGGAACATAAATGACAGACGCCGTCGCGCCGGTGGTCTCAACCGCTTCGCGAACGGTGTTGAACACTGGCAGACCCAGATGTTCAGTGCCGCCTTTGCCTGGCGTTACGCCGCCAACCATTTTTGTGCCGTAAGCGATGGCTTGTTCGGAGTGGAAAGTCCCCTGGCTACCGGTGAAACCCTGGCAGATAACTTTGGTGTTCTTGTTGATTAAAATCGACATTATTTCCCCTCCACTGCCGCGACAACTTGTTGAGCCGCATTCGTCAGGCTGGTCGCTGCAATGATGTTCAAACCGCTGTCTGCCAGTTTTTTGGCACCCAGCTCGGCATTGTTACCTTCAAGACGCACCACAACCGGTACGCTGACGCCCACTTCTTCCACCGCACCGATGATACCGTCGGCGATCAGGTCGCAACGTACGATACCGCCGAAGATGTTTACGAAGACGGCTTTCACTTTTTCATCAGACAGGATGATTTTGAAGGCTTCTGTTACGCGTTCTTTGGTCGCACCGCCGCCAACATCCAGGAAGTTAGCCGGTTCACCACCGTGCAGTTTCACGATGTCCATGGTACCCATTGCCAGACCGGCACCGTTCACCATGCAACCGATGTTGCCGTCGAGCGCAACGTAGTTCAGTTCCCACTGCGCTGCCTGAGATTCGCGGGCATCTTCCTGGCTGTAATCGCGCATTTCACGCAATTCTGGCTGACGGAACAATGCGTTGCCGTCTGCGCCCAGTTTGCCGTCGAGGCAGATCAGGTCGCCTGCGGTAGTCACCACCAGCGGGTTGATTTCGATCAGCGCCAGATCGCGCTCAAGGAAGATGTTGGCCAGACCCATGAAGATCTTGGTGAACTGCTGAACCTGCTTACCGGTCAGACCCAGTTTGAATGCCAGTTCACGGCCCTGATAAGGCTGCGGACCTGCCAGCGGATCCAGTGCAACTTTGTGGATCAGGTGTGGCGTTTCTTCAGCCACTTTCTCGATTTCCACGCCGCCTTCAGTAGACGCCATGAACACCACGCGGCGTGAGCTGCGGTCTACCACAGCGCCAAGGTACAATTCTTTGTCGATGTCTGTCGCGGATTCAACCAGGATCTGGTTAACCGGCTGACCCAGTGCGTCTGTCTGGTAAGTCACCAGACGTTTACCCAGCCAGTGTTCAGCGAAAGCACGAATTTCTTCTTTGCTTTTCACGACTTTCACGCCGCCCGCTTTACCGCGGCCACCGGCATGAACCTGACATTTTACCACCCACGGACCGGCACCGATTTTCGATGCAGCCTCTTCCGCTTCACGCGGCGTGGAACAGGCGAAGCCCGTTGGTGCTGGCAGGCCGTAGCGCAGGAACAGCTGTTTCGCCTGATACTCGTGTAAATTCATGATGTTCTATCCATTCTTTAGTAGGAAGGCTTATCAGGGCACAGCGGGCTGTGCCACAGATTTTTACGATCTCTATTTCTTTCGTTCTGCCGGGGACTAAACGTCCAGCAGCAGACGAGCCGGATCTTCCAGCATTTCTTTAATGGTCACCAGGAAGCCGACAGATTCGCGGCCATCAACCAGACGGTGATCGTAGGACAGTGCCAGATACATCATTGGCAAGATCACAACCTGACCGTTCACCGCCATCGGACGATCTTTAATGGCATGCATGCCCAGAATCGCACTCTGCGGTGGGTTGATAATCGGGGTCGACATCAGTGAGCCGAAGACGCCGCCGTTGGTCACCGTAAAGTTACCGCCGGTCAGCTCTTCCACTTTCAGTTTGCCGTCACGGCCTTTGATCGCCAGCTCTTTGATTTGCTTTTCGATGTCAGCCATACCCAGCGTATCCACATCGCGCAGAACCGGCGTTACCAGGCCGCGAGGCGTAGAAACGGCGATGCTCACGTCGAAGTAGTTGTGGTAAACCACATCTTCGCCATCAATAGAGGCGTTCACTTCCGGGTAACGTTTCAGCGCTTCAACCACGGCTTTCAGATAGAAAGACATGAAGCCAAGGCGTACACCGTGACGTTTTTCGAAACCATCACCGTACTGCTTACGCAGATCCATGATTGGCTTCATGTTGATTTCGTTGAAGGTTGTCAGCATTGCGGTGCTGTTTTTCGCTTCAAGAAGACGCTCAGCAACACGCTTACGCAGACGGGTCATCGGCACGCGTTTTTCGCTGCGTGAACCCAGAGCCGGTGCAGCACTGGTCGCGGCAGGAGCCGCTGCTGGTGCAGCCGCAGGTTTCGCGTCTTTGGCTTTCGCCAGGTGTTGCTCGACATCTTCACGGGTCAGACGACCACCGACACCGCTGCCTTTGATCGCGTTGGCATCCAGAGAATGCTCGGCAATCAGACGGCGGATTGCCGGGCTGAGTGCGTCGTTGCTTTCTTCTTCCAGAGCGGCGGTATGGCGTGCAGCAGGAGTCGCTTCTTTATCGGAGCTTTTCTCAGTGCTTGGCTTGCCGGAGCTGTTACCCGGACGAATGCGCGCCAGAATCTGACGGGAAATGACCGTTGCGCCTTCATCTTCGATAATGCTGTCCAGAATACCGGCTTCACTTGCCGGCACTTCCAGAACCACTTTATCGGTTTCAATTTCTACCAGTACATCGTCACGCTCAACGCTGTCGCCCGGTTTTTTATGCCAGGTTGCAACCGTCGCATCTGCCACGGATTCAGGAAGGTCAGGGACCAGAATATCTACGCTACTCATTATAAATCCTTCTTATGTTCCATAGTGTTAACTCACGCCAACGCGTTATTTAACGTTCAGCGCATCGTTAACCAGATCTTGCTGTTGCTTCTGGTGAACGGACATGTAACCCACTGCCGGAGAAGCAGAGGCCGGACGTCCTGCGTAACGTAAAGAAGCCCCGAAAGGAATCACTTCACGGAAGTTATGCTGGCTGCAATACCACGCGCCCTGGTTCAGCGGCTCTTCCTGACACCAGACGAAATCATGTACGTGTGAGAATTTCTCAAGCACTTCCTGAATCGCTTTGTGCGGGAACGGATACAGCTGTTCGATACGAACAATAGCCACGTCGGTTTGCTCGTTTTTGCGACGTTGTTCCAGCAGGTCGTAATACACCTTGCCTGAGCACATCACCACGCGCTTAACCTGTTTTGGATCCAGTTCGTCTACTTCACCAATCGCTGGCAGGAAGCTGCCGTTGGCCAGTTCATCGAGCGTAGAAACCGCCAGAGGATGACGCAACAGAGACTTCGGTGACATGACGATCAGCGGACGGCGCATACCGCGCAACGCCTGACGACGGATCATGTGGTAAACCTGCGCCGGGGTCGACGGGATACAAACCTGCATGTTTTGCTCAGCGCAAAGTTGCAGATAGCGTTCCAGACGCGCGGAGGAGTGCTCCGGCCCCTGCCCTTCGTAACCGTGCGGCAGCAACATCACCAGACCACACATGCGGCCCCATTTCTGTTCGCCGGAGCTGATGAACTGGTCGATAACCACCTGCGCACCGTTGGCGAAATCGCCGAACTGCGCTTCCCAGATAGTCAGCGTACGCGGCTCAGCCGTGGCATAACCGTATTCAAACGCCAGCACCGCTTCTTCAGAAAGCACGGAATCCCAGACGTTGAACATGCCCTGACTGTTATGAATGTTCGACAGCGGCACATACACGGAACCGTTTTTCTGGTTGTGAATCACGGCGTGACGGTGGAAGAAAGTGCCGCGCCCCATGTCCTCGCCAGACAGACGGATCGGAATGCCTTCGTCAACCAGCGTAGCGTACGCCAGATTTTCCGCGCCGCCCCAGTCGAATTTCTTATTACCTTCGGCCATCTCGTTACGGTCGCCGTAAATCTTGGCAACGCGTGACTGCATTTCGATAGCATCCGGCACATGGCTGACGCGACGCGCCAGTTCCTGCAGGCGTTTCAGCTCAACCTTGTTCGGGTAAGCTTCATCCCACTCGTGGTTCAGATACGGTGACCAGGTGAAAGTGTGCATGTCATTCTGACGCCACTCTTCCACCACGCACTCGCCCGCATCCAGCGCATCACGGTACAAATTGACCATTTCCGTGGCATCTTCGAGACTGGCCACGTTTTGCTCGGTCAGAATGTCAGCATAGATTTTACGCGGCGTCGGGTGTTTCTTGATCTTGTTGTACATCAGTGGCTGAGTTGCGCTCGGTTCGTCGGCCTCGTTATGGCCGTGGCGACGGTAGCAAACCAGATCAATCATGACGTCACGTTTAAAGGTGTTACGGAAATCCAATGCCAGGCGGGTCACGAAAGCGACCGCTTCAGGGTCATCGGCATTGACGTGGAAAATCGGTGCCTGCACCATTTTCGCAATATCAGTACAGTAATCGGTAGAACGCGCATCTTTCGGATTCGAGGTGGTGAAGCCCACCTGGTTATTGATGACGATACGCACGGTACCGCCCACTTCATAACCGCGTGCCAGCGACATGTTCAGGGTTTCTTGAACCACGCCCTGACCGGTAATCGCCGCATCACCGTGAATGGTGATTGGCAGAACCATATTGCTGCGCGCTTCGTCCAGACGGTCGCGACGGGCACGAACAGAACCGATAACCACCGGGCTCACGATTTCCAGGTGCGACGGGTTAAACGCCAGCGCCAGGTGAACCATACCGCCTTCGGTTTCCACATCAGACGAATAGCCCATGTGGTATTTCACGTCACCGGTACCCAGGTGTTCTTTATGTTTGCCTGAGAACTCGTCGAACAAGTCCTGAGGTTTTTTACCCAGCACGTTGATCAGCACGTTCAGACGGCCACGGTGCGCCATACCCAGCACCACTTCGCGCGTTCCGTTTTTGCCTGCATGACGGATCATGTCTTTCAGCATCGGAACCAGCGCATCGCCACCTTCAAGAGAGAAGCGTTTTGCGCCCGGGAATTTCGCGCCCAGATAACGCTCCAGACCTTCTGCTGCGGTCAGTTCTTTCAGGAACGTTTTCTTCTCGTCATTGGTGAAATTCGCACGACCGGCCACGGATTCGACGCGCTGTTGGATCCAGCGTTTCTCTTCGGTGTTGGTGATGTGCATGTATTCCACACCAATGGAACCGCAATAGGTTTGCTTCAGGGCTTTATACAGCTCGCCGAGCTGCATGGTTTCCTTGCCAATGGCAAAAGAACCGACGTTGAAGGTTTCCTGGAAATCAGCTTCAGTCAGATGATGGAACGCAGGATCCAGATCCGGTACATCGTCCAGTTTCCACAGGCCGAGGGGATCAAGGTTCGCGTTCTGATGACCACGGAAGCGGAAGGCATTGATTAACTGCAACACCTTAACTTGCTTGGCATCCGTTTCAGGATCGCTGATGGAGGAATTGTAACGTGACGCATCTTTCGCCAGGCGGCGGAAGTAGTCGCGAGTTTGAGAATGGAGTTGCTCTGGTTTCACACCCACTGTTGGTAGCTGTTTAAAAATCGAACGCCAGCTATCGTCAACGGAACCAGGATCGGTTAAGTAGTCTTCATAGAGTTGCTCTATGTAAGACTGGTTTGCACCCGCCAGATAGGAGGAATCCAGCCAGGCCTTCATTGCGCCGTTCTGCATCGTGATCCCTTAAGCTTTGAAGCTTTAGTTTTCGCCGTGGTTAATAATATTGACCGTGATACACCGCGGTAAAACGGTTTTCCATACTAAAACAGTTCGTTGGTTGAGCGTTTGGCTCTTCAAGGAACCTTCAGAAATCCGCCAGATGCGTGACTGATTTTTGAAGTTGCCCTGCTTCTTTTTCCCTTTTTTCCATCCCCCTGATTTTTACCCGGCTATCTTACTCCTGTCAGGCGCAACTTTGTTGCACTTGTTGCTACTTTGTTATTAAAAAATTACTTATTTGCTATCAAAGCCTCAGTTACGGCATTTGTAACTAAAGAAAGCGAAACCAAAAGCGGGTAAATAACAGCGGGAACCTGAGTTCCCGCTGATGGCATCACCTTAAGAACTCAGGCGCCCCGCTGTAGCAGCATCGATTTGATGTGCCCGATCGCTTTCGTCGGGTTCAAACCTTTAGGACACACACTCACACAGTTCATGATGCTGTGGCAGCGGAATACGCTGAAAGCATCGTTCAGATCGTCGAGTCGCGGTTGCGTTTCGGTATCGCGGCTGTCGATGAGGAAACGGTAAGCGGCCAGAAGGCCTGCCGGACCGACAAATTTGTCCGGGTTCCACCAGAAAGACGGGCAGGACGTCGAGCAACAGGCGCAGAGAATACATTCGTACAATCCGTCCAGTTTTTCGCGCTCATCCGGCATCTGTAAATGTTCGCGCGCCGGAGGATTTTTCCCATCATTCAACAGGTAAGGCTTAATCTTCTCATACTGCTTATAGAATTGTCCCATGTCCACAACAAGGTCGCGCACAACCGGCAATCCTGGCAACGGACGGATAACAATTTTCTTGCTGCCCTGACGTAATGTCGAGACCGGCGTGATACACGCCAGGCCGTTTTTACCGTTCATGTTCACGCCGTCTGAACCACACACGCCTTCACGGCATGAGCGGCGGAACGCCAGCGTAGGATCCTGTTCTTTTAGCAAAATCAGCGCGTCGAGCAACATCATGTCGCGCCCGTCTTTGGCTTCCAGCACGTAATCTTTCATGTACGGAACGTCATCAACGTCCGGGTTGTAGCGATAAATCGAAAATTCGAGTTTCATAATCTGTCTCCGCTCCGCCCTAGTAAGTACGCGCTTTCGGCGGGAAGGCCGCGCGAAGCTTAGGCTGCATGTTCACCTCACGGCGGGTCATGCTTTCTGTTTCCGGCTGATACAGCGTGTGGCACAGCCAGTTCGCATCGTCACGTTCCGGGAAGTCGAAGCGGCTGTGTGCGCCACGGCTTTCGGTACGGTAGTTTGCGGAGACGGCGGTCGAGAACGCGGTTTCCATCAGGTTATCCAGTTCCAGACACTCGACGCGCTGGGTGTTGAATTCCGAGGAGGTATCATCCAGACGCGCGCCTTTCAGGCGTTCACGGATTACTTTCAGCTCTTCCAGACCTTTCGCCATTGCATCCCCTTCGCGGAAGACCGAGAAGTTATTCTGCATGCACGATTGCAGGTCTTTACGGATAGCCACCGGATCTTCACCCGAACGGGTGTTGTTCCAGCGGTTCAGGCGTTCCAGAGACACATCGATATCGTCCTGAGACGCATCGCGGCTTGCGCCCTGCTCCTGAATGGATTCCTGCAAGTGCATACCGGCTGCACGACCAAAGACCACCAGATCGAGCAGTGAGTTACCGCCGAGACGGTTGGCACCGTGAACGGAAACGCAGGCAATTTCGCCGACCGCGAACAGGCCCGGGATCACTTCATCCTGACCCTGTGCGTTCACACGCAGCGCCTGACCGGTCACTTTGGTCGGAATGCCGCCCATCATATAGTGACAAGTTGGGATAACAGGGATCGGCTCTTTAACCGGATCGACGTGCGCAAAGGTACGCGACAATTCCAGAATACCCGGCAGGCGGGATTCCAGAACGTCTTTACCCAGATGATCGAGTTTCAGTTTGGCGTGCGGGCCCCACGGACCTTCGCAGCCACGGCCTTCACGGATTTCGATCATGATGGAACGCGCCACCACGTCACGACCCGCCAGGTCTTTGGCATTTGGCGCATAACGTTCCATGAAACGTTCGCCATCTTTATTGAGCAGATAACCACCTTCACCACGGCAGCCTTCTGTGACCAGAACGCCGGCACCGGCAATGCCGGTCGGGTGGAACTGCCACATTTCCATGTCCTGCACCGGCACACCGGCACGCAATGCCATGCCCACACCGTCGCCGGTATTAATGTGCGCATTGGTGGTGGACTGATAAATACGGCCTGCACCGCCGGTTGCCAGCACGGTCGCTTTGGCTTTGAAGTAAACAACTTCACCGGTTTCGATACAAATTGCGGTACACCCGACGATCGCGCCGTCCTGGTTTTTCACTAAATCCAGTGAATACCATTCGGAGAAAATCGTGGTGTGGTTTTTCAGGTTTTGCTGATACAGCGTGTGCAGCAAGGCGTGACCGGTACGGTCGGCTGCCGCCGCGGTACGTGCCGCCTGCTCGCCGCCGAAGTTCTTCGACTGGCCGCCAAACGGACGCTGATAAATACGGCCGTCATCAAGACGGGAGAAAGGCAATCCCATGTGTTCGAGTTCCAGAATCGCTTCCGGCCCGGTTTTACACATATATTCAATGGCGTCCTGATCACCGATGTAGTCGGAACCTTTTACGGTGTCGTACATATGCCATTCCCAGTCATCCTCATGCGTGTTACCCAGCGCAACGGTAATACCGCCCTGAGCAGACACCGTATGGGAGCGGGTCGGGAAGACTTTGGAAATCAGGGCGCAGGACAGGCCCTGTTGTGAAATCTGTAACGCGGCACGCATACCGGCGCCACCTGCACCGATAACGACAGCATCAAACTCTCTGACTGGCAGATTCATTTACTACGCTCCCCAAACAACAATTGTTCCGTAAAGTAGGTAAACCACTAACGTGACGACGATGGCCAGTTGCAGCACCAGTCGGACGGCCAGCGGTTTGACATAGTCCGTTAACACCTGCCACATGCCGATCCACGCATGAATCAAAATCGACAGCAATGCCAGCAGTGTGAATACTTTCGTGATGGAGGAAGAGAAGAAGCCATGCCAGACATCAAAAGTCAGTTCCTGAGCCAGAACCACAAAGCCCAGAATATAAAGGATGTACAAGGTGAGGATGATCGCGGAAGCACGCAGTAACAGCCAGTCGTGCACACCATTGCGTCCCAATGCAGAAACGTTGCTTACCATACGAGGACTCCAGCCAGAATTGACAGCACGACGGTCAGACCGATTGCCACCTGGGCAGAACGGGTACCGGCAGCCAAACTCTCTTCGATATAGCCAAAATCCATCAGCAAGTGGCGGACGCCACCGCAAACGTGATAGACCAGCGCAGTGAGTATTCCCCAAAAGATGAATTTGACGAAGAAGCTATTCATGATGGCAGCAGCCTGTGCAAACCCTTCAGGAGAAGAGAGAGACAAACCTAACAGCCAGAGGAGGATACCGACGGCGACGAAGGTTATTACGCCAGAGACTCGGTGTAAGATGGACGCTATCGCAGTAACGGGAAACCGGATCGTTTGCAGATCCAGATTGACAGGTCTTTGTTTTTTCACGGTTTTGCCCACACAGCTCTTATTATTTTACTTCCTCCGGCCCGGAGCAGTATGTCAGACAGCATCTATCCTTCGTTCTTTGCGCTGCTGGTGCGTTGGCTGCGTTTACTCACCCTAATCACTGACTGGAGTCAGCTCATAGGGACTCGTTCGCTTGCCGCCTTCCCGCAACGCAAATTACTTGGATATATCAGAGCTAAAAGCTCAACTTCTCCCGCGCTCAAACAACGACATCCGATGTGCTTAAACGGCGCGATAGTCAATTTTCAAAGCCATTCGTGTTACGGCCAGGCGGCAAGTTTGTGAAGCCCCGGGAGCTTACATAAGTAAGAGACTGGGGTGAACAAATGCAGCCAACAACGCCGTGGCGCGAAGGGCGAAGAAAATGATGCTGGGTGCTCCTACTTCGGATTGCCCGGAGACCTTGTAGGAGTATAGGTTGATCACATTCTTATTACAATTGCCCTACAAATGCTTTATTCACATTTCTTTTAAACAGTGAGTTAGCTCTCATTTTCCATAAAAGGCACAAAATAAATTATCTAGTTTGACATTTGATCAACATTTCCATTACATATGAGCTATCCCTATAGGACTGTGATACTGAGCACATACCGGCTGACACCAACCGCACCAAAAAGGTGAAAGTCTCTGAAGAATCAGTGGATCACACAATCGTGATGCAGGGTCTTCCCTGTAGCCCCAAGTTATGCAAAAGTGGGGATTGTGTAAATCCTCATACTCTTCACAGGTACTGAGCGACAGAACAGTAATGATTTACCGAATCGTTAACAACGATGAAACGCCGCTTGTTGGTCACAGAGCAGTCTGAGACTGCAATTCGACTCAGCTCTACGTTCCCTCCCCATCCGATCGCAGAGTTAAGGCTGACAATAATAATGACCTTTCAAGGCGTCGCTTCCAGGCATTTCTGTTGTTACTGATTTTTAAAAATAAGGCGCTAAGGAGACTGTAAATGGCTGATAAGAAAGCGACACTTACCCTACAAGGTCACGACCCGATTGAACTGAGCGTGCTTACCGGCTCGCTGGGTCAGGATGAAATTGATATCCGTACCCTCGGTTCAAAAGGTCTTTTTACCTATGACCCCGGTTTCACCTCTACTGCATCCTGCGAATCCAAAATCACCTATATCGACGGTGACGAAGGTATTCTGTTACACCGCGGCTTCCCGATTGACCAGCTTGCGCAAGAGTCAACCTTCCTGGAAGTCAGCTACCTGCTGCTGAACGGCGAAGCGCCAACCCCGGAGCAGTTCGAAGAATTCAAAACCAATGTGACCCGTCACACCATGGTTCATGAGCAGATCACCCGCCTGTTCCACGGTTTCCGTCGTGACTCTCACCCGATGGCCGTACTGTGCGGCGTGACCGGCGCACTGGCGGCGTTTTATCACGACTCCATTGACGTCGAAAACGAACGTCACCGCGAAATCGCCGCTTACCGTCTGCTGTCCAAAATGCCGACCGTTGCCGCGATGTGTTACAAATACTCTATCGGCCAGCCGTTTGTGTATCCGCGCAACGACCTGTCTTATGCCGGTAACTTCCTGCACATGATGTTCTCCACGCCGTGTGAAGAATATAAAGTGAACCCGATTCTGGAACGTGCGATGGACCGTATTCTGATCCTGCACGCCGACCACGAACAGAACGCCTCGACGTCTACCGTCCGTACCGCCGGTTCTTCTGGCGCTAACCCGTTCGCCTGTATCGCAGCCGGTATCGCATCCCTGTGGGGACCTGCGCACGGCGGCGCAAACGAAGCCGCATTGAAAATGCTGGAAGAAATCAGCAGCGTGGATCACATCCCGGAATTCGTTAAGCGTGCGAAAGACAAAAATGATTCCTTCCGCCTGATGGGCTTCGGTCACCGTGTTTACAAAAACTACGACCCGCGCGCCACAGTGATGCGTGAAACCTGTCATGAAGTGCTGAAAGAGCTGGATCTGAAAGACAACCTGCTTGAAGTGGCGATGGAGCTGGAACACATCGCACTGAACGACCCGTACTTCATCGAGAAAAAACTGTATCCGAACGTCGATTTCTATTCAGGCATCATCCTGAAAGCCATGGGCATTCCGTCGTCCATGTTTACCGTGATCTTCGCGATGGCGCGTACCGTTGGCTGGATTGCTCACTGGAGCGAAATGCACCAGGACGGCATCAAAATCGCCCGCCCTCGTCAGCTTTACACCGGCTACGACAAACGCGATTTCCATTCTCAGCTGAAAAAATAAGTTCTGATTTCTCAGACTTTAAAGGCTCCCGCGGGAGCCTTTTTCATTTCAACGTTTTCATCACACCTGACAAACCGGGCACCAGAAAAATGGCCGTGAAGACACGCTGCCCTTTTCAATCGGATCGCCGCAACGCTCGCAGGGTTTCCCCGTCCGCCCGAAAACTTTAAAACGAAACAGCGCACCGTGATGCACATTTTCATCCATTGTCCCGCGCGTGGCGTAGGACAAACGCGCGACAGACAAACAGGCATCGGCCAGTGCATCCAGCTCTGCGTCATTCAGTTCATTCGGTTTATGGTCGGGCAGCAATTTTGCCAGCCACAGAATTTCCGCCCGCAGATAATTCCCCAATCCGGCCAGAAATGCCTGATCAAGCAACATCCCGCCGAGCTGTCGGTTGCGGAATTTCGGCGAAAGTAACCGCTCACGAACCTGCGCGACGGTCAGGGTTTCATCCAGCACGTCCGGCCCGATACGTTGCAGGAACGGGTGATTTTCAATTTCCGCTGTATCGTAAAGCCCGATCTCAGACGCGCTGTACAGCAAGATCGCCGCGTCCGTGGTTTCGAGTTTTACCCGCAGCGAACGTTTGGTTTCCTTCGGCGTTTCACCGGCCTGAATAACCCGCCAGACGCCATAAAGCTGGTTGTGGCTGTAGAGCGTCAGGCCATTGGAAAAGTGCGTCAGCAACGCTTTTCCGCGGGTTTCAATCGCCGTAATTTTGGTACCACGTAATGCGGACTGGTAAGGCTTCAGATTAAGGAAAGCAAACCAGACATCCGTGAGCGGCTTGTTCACCACCGCGGCTGCCAGCAAATCGGCAGCGCGGCGAATTTCAGGACCTTCAGGCATCAGTGAGTCGCACCCTCGGCAATCCGCAAATCCTGCTCGGTATGCAGCGCGATGGCAATTGTCAGCTCAAGCGCATTCATCACCGTGTGAACCGACATACTCGGCGCGCCCGGATGACGCGCGGCCTGCTCCGGCAGATAAGGAATATGGATAAACCCGCCCTTCACCACTTTGCACGACGGCTGGGCAAGACGATGCAGCAGGCCATACATAATGTGATTACACACATAGGTGCCCGCCGTTTGCGAGACAGAAGCCGGAATACCGGATTCGCGTAACCCGTTCACAATGGTTTTGATCGGCAAGGTGGAGAAATACGCGGCAGGGCCGTCGGCGACAATCGTCTCATCCACTGGCTGATTGTTTTCGTTATCAGGGATACGCGCATCGTTGATGTTTATCGCCACGCGTTCGATGCTGAAATCACTGCGACCGCCCGCCTGCCCGACGCAAATCACCATTTCCGGCTGCACTTCATCAATAGCGACATTCAGCGCGTCGATAGCTTTGCCAAACACGCATGGCAACTGGCGAACCACAATCTTCGCACCGGACAACTCCAGATCGCCCAACTGCTTCACCACTTCCCAGGACGGATTAATTTTTTCACCATCAAACGGCTCGATACCGGTGACTAAGACTTTACGCATAGGTATTCCCCTGATTTTGCTGAAGTCAGCCTGCGCTGACCTGAATATCCTGCTCACCAAACGCTTCGCGCAGACGGCGCGCAAAGGTCAGTGCGTGCTCACCATCACCGTGAAGACAAACGGTGTCGGCCTGCACCGGAACCCAGACGCCTTCGCGGCTGAGTACTTTCTGTTCCCGCACCATCGCCAGCGTCTGATCCAGCGCCAGTTCATCGCTCTCAATCATCGCATCCGGCTGGCTGCGCGGCACCAGCGTGCCGTTACTCTGATAACGCCGGTCGGCAAACACTTCCTGCCGCGTTTGCAGCCCGAGGCGTTCACCGGCCCGGATCAGTTCGCTTCCCGCCAGCCCGACTAAACGAAGGGCCGGGTCAACGTCATACACCGCACGGGCAATGGCATCCGCCAGCAGCGCATCGGTCGCCGCCTGGTTGTACAACATGCCGTGCGGCTTTACATGCACCATTTTTCCACCTTCGGCGCGGATGATCGCAGCGAGTGCGCCGAGCTGATACACCACCTGCGCGTACACGGTTTCCGGCGGAAGTTGCATGGCCGTCCGGCCAAAGTTCTCGCGATCCGGAAAGCTCGGATGCGCGCCAATTGCCACGCCGTATTTCAGCGCCCAGCGCACGGACTGCTGCATGGTCTGTGCGTCTCCGGCATGAAAACCGCAGGCAATATTCGCCGAGCTGACGAGCTGCAAAAGCGCCTCGTCATTGGCGCAGCCTTCCCCCAGATCGGCATTCAGATCAACGACCATATAGCCCCCATTTCACCTGTTCGATAAAACGTGATTGCTCATGCAGCGCTTTCTGCGCTTCTTCCGGCGTGCATTTCACAAAGTGAATGGGCTCGCCAAGGCGGATTTGCGCCAGATTGTATAAATCGGCTTCGATCACGCAGGCAATGCGCGGATAACCGCCGGTGGTCTGCGCATCGGCCATCAGCACAATCGGCTGGCCGCCGTGCGGAACCTGCACCACGCCGGGAAGCAGCCCGTGGGAAAGCAGCTCGCGGTCGGTTTCGCGTTTCAGCACATGCCCGTGCAGGCGATATCCCATGCGGTTGCTTTGCGGGCTGAGCTGCCAGGCGGCGCGCCAGAACTCTTCGCGGGATTGCGCGCTGAATTCCTGATACTCCGGCCCCGGCAGCGCGCGGATACGGTTACCGAATAACAATTGTTTAATCCCGCCGGATTTTTCAGGCGGATTATACGTGTCGCCCGTCGGCAGTTCGTCGCCGTCCTGCAACTGACGTCCATGAAAACCGCCGAACTTCGCTTTCAGATCGGTACTGCGCGAGCCCATCACTTCCGGTACATCTATCCCGCCGGACACCGCCAGATAACTGCGCATACCGCGCACCGGCGTTTTAAGAGTGAGTACTTGCCCCGGCCTGACGGCGTAACGCCAGCCGGTCCAGATTTCTTTGCCGTCGAGCTGCGCATGGCAACCTGCGCCGGTCAGCGCAATCCAGCCTTCCCGGTGGAATTGTGCGCTGAACTGGCCGAGCGTGATTTCCAGCCCGGCGGCGTTTTCGTCATTGCCGACCAGCAGATTGGCAATCCGCAGCGCGGGCGTATCCAGCGCGCCCGACTGGCTGATTCCCTGCTGGCGATAACCGCTGCGGCCCGGATCCTGAACCGTGGTCAACATGCCTGCGCGTAAAACCTTCAGCATACGCCCTCCTTTTGTGGCACAAAGCGCACGCTGTCGCCCGGCAGCAGCAGCGTCGGCTGTTCCCGCAGCGGGTCAAACATGGCAAGCGTTGTCTGGCCGATTAATTGCCAGCCGCCCGGCGTGGCCAGCGGATAAATCCCGGTCTGGCTGCCGCCAATCCCGACGGAACCGGCAGGCACTGACAGACGCGGTTCTCCGCGACGCGGTGTCGCCAGTTTATCCGGCAATCCGCCCAGATAAGGGAAGCCCGGCTGGAAACCGAGAAAATAGACGGTGTAATCAATGCCGGAATGCAGTGCCACAACGTCGCTCTCGGACATGCCGGTGTGGCGCGCCACATTCCCGAGATCCGGCCCGTGCTCGCCGCCGTAAATCACAGGGATCTCAATTAAACGCGATTCAGGCACGATGGCCTCGCTCTCTTCCCACCAGGTTTGCAGGCGCTCAATCGCGTCCAGCGCAGAACTCTGGGCATCGGTCAGAAGAACGGTCAGATTATTCATGCCAGGAATGACTTCACGTACGCCGGGATAGGCAGCGCGATCCTGCAAACGCTGGGTCAGCCCCCAGATCCGTTGCTGGCTTGCCAGCGACACTGGCGGTTCCAGCTCCAGCACTACTGCGCGTTCACCCAGCAGATAACATCGTGCTCGTTGCACTCAGGCACTCCTTAAAGAAAGGTTGTGGATCATCAGGTTATTCAGCAACTCAATGAATCGAAACTTACTCTCTGTTATGCGTGAAACCGACCGGACATGTCAACCTGTCCGCCCGTGCTTTCCCGGCTTCAGGGTTTCCCCCGCCGCCATCAACTGCTACTCTCAGAAATGTTGCTGTTTTTTTTAGCGTTTGGATAACGCTTTCGCCACAAATGAAAGGGAGACGTCGTGAAAAAGCCACTGGCCTTATTTTTTCCGCTCTACACCACCACATTACTGATGCTGTTGGGTTCCGGCCTGCTCACTACCTACATTTCCCTGCGTCTGTCGGCGATTAACGTCAGCGGCGCGATGATCGGTGCCATCATTGCGGCGAACTACATCGGGCTGGTGATTGGCGGCAAAGTCGGCCATATCCTGATCGCCCGCGTCGGACACATCCGCGCCTACGTATCCTGTTCCGGGATTATCACCGCCGCCGTTCTCGGTCACGGCCTGACGGATATTATCCCGGTCTGGGTGGTGCTGCGCCTGATCATCGGTCTGTGCATGATGGTGCAATATATGGTGCTGGAAAGCTGGCTCAACGATCAGGCCGAAGCGAACCAGCGCGGCGTGGTCTTCGGCTTTTATATGGTGGCGTCGTATCTCGGGATGTCGCTCGGCCAGGTCGTTCTGATGCTCAACAGCGATTTAGGCGTCAGCACGCTGATCGTTATCGCGCTGTGTTTTGCGCTGTGTCTGGTGCCGATTGCATTAACCACGCGCACCAACGTCGGCCATATGTCTCCCGCGCCGATGGAGCTGAAATTCTTCATCCGCGCCATTCCCAAAGTGCTGGCGATCACGCTGGTCATCGGCATGGTGGTCGGGTCGTTCTACGGTATGGCACCGATTTACACCAGTCAGCAATCGCTCACTACGCAGCAAACCGGTCTGTTTATGGCGCTGGCGATTTTCGCCGGGCTGCTGGCCCAGTTCCCGCTGAGCTGGCTGTCCGACCGCTATAACCGCAATATGCTGATGCGGATTAACGCCATTTTGCTGGCGCTGACGGCGCTGCCGCTGGCGCTGTTCAGCCATATCTCTTTCCCGCTGCTGCTCGGCATCGGGTTTATCGTCAGCCTGATGCAGTTCACGCTCTATCCGCTGGTGGTCGCGCTGGCGAATGACATGATTGAACCGGAGCGGCGCGTTTCGCTGTCCGCCTGTTTGCTGATGGCATTTGGCGTCGGTGCCTGTATCGGGCCGTTAGCCGTTGGCGCGCTGATCCAGCCGCTGGGCGGCAATATTCTGTATGCCTTTTTCGCGCTGTGCGGCGCTGGCATTGTGGCGTTAAGCCGCACGTCGAAGAAGGAAGAAGAAACGCAAATGGCGGTCGATGCGCCCGTTCCGCACATCGCCATGCCGGACAGCCTGAGCAGTTCACCGCTGTCACCGGCGCTGAATCCGGCGTTTGACGAACAAATGATTCAGGACACCATGCCCGCCCCCGAAAACGTGGTTGAACCGGTTATCGAAGAGACAGACGAAGAGCCCGTCGGGGAAGAAGAAGAGGAAAGCAAATATCCACCGCAGGGTGCAGACCCTGAAGTGGATACCGGATTACAGCGGGCATTTACGCTGCTGGAAGACAGCGTTTCAGAAAATAGTATTGCCGGAGAAACAACCGAAAAGAAAATTTAAGCCGGGTTATCGATGTCGATAAACATCACATCTAACCCATGTTCCGCCGCCAGCCATTCGCCCAGCGCTTTCACGCCGTAACGTTCTGTGGCGTGATGGCCTGCGGCGAAGAAATGCAGCCCCATCTCGCGGGCGATGTGAATGGTTTGCTCGGAAACCTCACCGCTGATAAACGCATCCACGCCAAATTCTGCCGCTTTCTGAATGTAGCCCTGACCGCCGCCTGAACACCACGCCACACGACGGATTTCCGCCGGTGCATTTTGCGCGCTGTGCAGCACGCTGCGATCCAGAATTCTTTCGATGCGCTGACGGAATTCGTTGCCGCTAAGCGGCGTATCGAGTTCGCCATAGGGCAGCAGCAACGCGATTTCACCCTGTACGGTAATGCCAAACAGTTTCGCCAGTTGCGCGTTATTGCCCAGTTCCGCGTGGCCGTCGAGCGGCAAATGATAGGCGTACATATTGGTGTCAGTCGCCAGCAACGTTTTAAGACGGTTGCGTTTCATGCCGCGAATTTCAGCCGGTTCGTCTTTCCAGAAATAACCGTGGTGAACCAGAATCGCATCGGCTTCAACAGCGATAGCGGCATCCAGCAGATCCTGAGAAGCCGTCACGCCGGTCACGATGCGCTGCACATTGCTGCGGCCTTCGACCTGCAAACCGTTCGGCGCATAATCTTTGTAGTTGCTGATATCCAGTTTCTGGTTAATCAGCTTTTCAAGCTGGAAATTGTTCATGGAGTTTCACTTATCTGTCGTGGCGAATGCAGCAGATAATATACGACAACGCCAGTCCTGCTCAAAATCAATGACGGGAACTGCCGGATTGTTATTCTGGTTTCCTCACTTTTCAACGGACTGAAGAAGATGCAGGAAAATGATTGTGACGTCATCATCGTCGGCGGCGGAATAGCCGGTTGCACCAGTGCGTTGCTGTTAGCCCGCGCGGGGCTCAGTGTTATTTTGCTGGAAAGAGGCGCACAGGCGGGCAGCAAAAACAGTTCCGGCGGGCGCATTTACACGCACACCCTTTCACAAATCCTGCCCGATTTCGCGCAAAGCGCCCCGCTTGAACGCCGCGTAACGCAGGAAAGGCTCTCGCTGCTGACAGGCGACAGCATGACAACGTTGGATCACCGGCAGACGGCTGACGCCGCCTGCTCATGGACCGTATTGCGTGCGCGGTTTGACCCGTGGCTGATGGAACAGGCGCAGCTCGCCGGTGCGCAGTGCATTACGGATACGCAGGTCGAAGGGTTGATGAAGCAAGGGAACCGCGTGACCGGCGTCAGGATTGGCGATGACCATCTGACTGCAAGCGCCGTTATTCTGGCGGAAGGGGCAAATTCCCTTCTGGCGCAACAGTGTCTCGCGTCGCCAAAACCCTCTGCGGAAAACATGGCAACGGGCGTAAAAGAGGTGCTTGCGCTGCCGCGTGAAAAGCTGGAAGAACGTTTCGGGCTGGAAGGCGATCAGGGCTGCGCATGGCTGTTTGCGGGGCAGCCGACCGCAGGAAAAGTCGGTGGCGGTTTTCTGTATACCCATCGAGACACTCTCTCGCTCGGCGTGGTCTGCAACCTTTCTCAGCTCAGCGACAGTGCACGCAGCCTGCCGCAGATGCTTGACGACTTCAAACAACATCCCGCCCTGCGCCCGTTGCTTAAACAGGCTGAAGTCATGGAATACAGCGCGCACATGATCCCCGAAGGCGGGCTGAATGCCCTGGCGCCGCTGTCCGGCGATGGCTGGCTGGTTGCCGGTGACTGCGCCGGTTTTTGTCTGAATGCCGGGCACACGGTTCGCGGAATGGATCTGGCAATGATGTCTGCGCAGGCCGCGGCCGTAACGCTGATTCATGCGCACCGGAACAACGATTTCAGCGCCGCCTCACTTTACCAATACCGCGAGCATTTGCAGCGCAGCGCGCTGTGGCCGCTGATGACGCAATACCGCCATTTGCCCGCCGATTTACTCAGCTCGCCGCATGCGTTCAGCCGCTATCCGCAACTTTCCGCTGATCTGCTGCACAGCCTTTTTCACGTCGGCGAACAACCGTCCGTGCCGCTTCGCCGCCTACTCTGGCGTCATGCCCGTCGCGCCGGGTTGTGGCAGTTACTGAAAGACCTGCGTAAAGGAGCGCGTAGCCTGTGAACCTGAATGACAAACTCGCCAAAAATCACTATCAGCCGGAAAATACCGCCCACATTGTGGTGGCCGGCAACGCGCAGCAAAGTGCGCTGAAGATCCTGCTGAATGCCTGCCCGGCCGGGCTTTACCGGATGAACGAAGCCGGAGAAATCACCTTTGATCCCAACGGCTGCCTGGAGTGCGGCACCTGCCGGATTGTCTGCTGCGACGAGGCGTTTTCCCTCTGGCGTTATCCGGCTGCCGGTTGCGGCGTGACATTTCGTTTCGGGTAAAACTCTGGGAGGTGGCGCGGGGTTGTAAACACGGAAAGCTGCTATGTTTTCAGTTGCATAACATTACATTTCAACGGAGCTTCACCTGTGTCTATTTTGCAATTATTGAATCAACACCCGGTCATCGCCGCAGTGAAAGACACTGAAAGCCTGAACGCCGCCCTGCTGTCGGACTGCAAAATAATCTCGGTGCTGTACGGGAATATCTGCAATATCGGTGCGATTGTTCAGCGGATCAAAAAGGCTGAAAAATACGCGTTTATCCACGTCGATCTGCTGGACGGTACGTCCAATAAAGAGATCGTGATTAATTTTCTGAAAATCGTCACCACGGCAGATGGCATCATCAGCACCAAAGCCTCGATGATCAAAGCCGCGAAAGCGCAGGGATTTTTTGGTATTCACCGGATGTTCCTGCTCGACTCGATTTCATTTCACAACATCGATAAACAGGTGGCGCAGTCGAACCCGGATTGTGTGGAAATCTTGCCGGGCTGCATGCCGAAAGTGCTGGGCTGGGTATCGGAGAAAATCGATTTGCCGATTATTGCCGGCGGGCTGGTGTGTGATTTAGAAGATGCGACCAGCGCGCTGAACGCCGGTGCGGTGGCGGTTTCCACCACCAACACCGGCGTATGGCAGCTGAAATTCTAAACGCTGGTGCAGGAATAACAGGCGGCGAGCGCAGACAAAACATCGTCCATATCGTCCACAATACCGACGTCCGCCTGCGCAAAAATCGCGGCATGCGGGTCGGTATTGATTGCCACGATAAATTCACTGCGATCAATGCCTGCCATCAGCGCCGCGGCGCCTGATGCGCCGGCCACGATGCACACATCGGGCGCCGCGACCACGCCGGAAATCCCCACCATCCGCGACATATCGCACCAGGCATTCATCGCCACCGGACGGCTGCATCCCGGCTCCGCGTGGATTTGCCGGGCGAATGCCTCCAGCCGCCGCACTTGTTCCGCGCTGCCCGCGCCCTGCCCGATGACCAGAACAGCGGAGGCATTATGCAAACCGTTAGCCGCTGGCCGCGTTTCCTGCTGAAAATCCACCAGCCAGCTGGCTGGCGCAAGCGGCGGCGAAAAATCCGTTTGTTGCGCGTGAACCGGCGCGGTTTGTGCGGGTTTCCCTCCCGTTGCTGCCACTGAGATACACAGCGGGGAACCGTTCAGCGTGAGCGTCGCCCGCATCCGGCTGCCGTACGCGGGTTTTACGACGCTCCAGTGCGTTTCACTTTTTTCGATTTCGGCGACACCGGTTCCGCTGACACCACCGATCCGGTACGCCAGCCGCGTGGCCAGTTCGTCCGCTGCTTCACCGCTTGCGCACAGTAAAAGTTCTGCCGGACGCTGCTCAAACAGCGCCATCAGAGCCTCAAGCGCCGGTTCCGCCAGGCCGTTTTCGGGAAGTGAAATCCAGACGACATGCCGGATATCGCAGGCCATTTGTGGTAACGCGTCCGGCTTATCTGCGTCATACAGCAACCACAACTCGGCGGAACCGGACAACACCGGGTTCGCGCGAAGAAAATCATTTTGCATCTGCGCCTGAGACAAAAATCCCCGCTGGCGGCAATCCAGAATAATAGCGATGTTCATCGGTTCCCCCGCGATTTCAGATAACCGGTATACAGCGTCCGGGCTTTATCCGCAGGGCTGCCGCCTTCAATGATCATTGCGCCGCGCCGCGAATTTTTCAGAGCCAGCGTAACGATCGGCACCGGCGGTAATTTCGCGAGCGATGCTGCCCGCAGGACATCAAGAGGTTTGCGCGCCGCCGCCAGTTTTTGTTTCAGCGTCGGAATTCGCAACAGGCGATCCTGCGCAGCCTGCCCGGCGACCAGCACCACCGGCAGCCGCACAGTGAGTGTTTGCACCGCTTCCGGCGTTTTCCTGACGACGCGCAACAACGTCGGGTCTTCAGTGCGCCCGATATCGCAAACCTGCGTGATGCACGGCCAGCCCAGCATTTCCGCCAGCAGCGGCCCGGTTTGCCGGTTCTGCCCTTCACTGCTCTGCGGGCCTAAAATAATCACCCCGGCTTTTTCGTCCTGATGTTGGAAACCGGCAATCAGCGCAGCGATGGCATCGGGATGAAAACGCAGATCCTCAGACATTGCATCAATGCGCACCGCGCGCTGAAAATCCAGCGCCAGCAACGTTTTCAGCACCGGCGTGATCTGTTCGCCGCCAACGTTGAGCAATGTCAGGCAGGCTTCCGCCAGGTTCAGGGCCATTTCTGCCGCGCTCTGGTCAAATCCGCTCAGCTGCCAGCGGGCGAAATCATAGGGAATGTCGCCGCGCTCAGCCGCCTGCCAGTCGCTGGCAGAAAGCATTGATAAATCCGGTTCCACTTTTACGCACACAACAATATTCACAGGCCATTTCCTTGTTTCGCCACGGTAAGCGGTGAAGACGCGCTGACCGACGACGCGCCGACCAGCGTCATGCCTTTGGTTTCCGGTGCCCAGAGAATCGAAATGACCGCGCCCAGCAGCAATATTCCCGCCAGCAGCAACGTGGTGTTTTGGATCCCCAGCGTCAGCACGGAAACCGGCAGTAAACCGGTGCCGATAGCCGAACCAAAACGGCTCATCGACGTCGCAAATCCGACGCCCAGCGAGCGGATATCGGTGGGGAAACTCTCAGCCGGAAACACGCCGACCAGATTGCTGACCGCTGAAATAGCCAGTGTGAACAGAGCAAACAGAAAGAGCGTTAATCCGGCGTAACCTTCAGGAAGTACGCTCATCACCGCCAGACAAAACGTCAGCAAAAGGAACGAGCCAATCAGAAAGCCGCGTCGGGAGCAGGTCACCGTCAGGCCAATTCCGGCCAGCGATCCCACCACCAGCAAAGTATTGAGAAGCAAATCCGTGCGCAGGCCGGGCGTCAGGCCAATGAGGGCGATAATGGCGGGCAAAAATGTATAAATCGCAAAATACGGCACCACCAGGCAGACAAAGAACAGGCTGTTAAACGCCGTCCGCCGCCAGTATCTGGCCGAAAAAAGGGTTTTAAGATGATGTGAGGTCGCCACGGCGATCTCATCATTGAGCGTGACGTTCGGGCCAAAACAGCGCAGCACGACGCGATGCGCTGCCGCGAATTGCCCTTTTTGCATCAGCCAGCGCGGGGATTCCGGCGTGCCGATGCGCAGCAACATAATCAGAACCGCCGGGATCGCCGAGGAGGCCAGAAGCCAGCGCCAGGCGTCCGGGCCGAAATCGGCCATCAGATGGCCGGTCAGCGTGGCGCTGACGTAGCCGAGCGTCCAGATCACGCTGAAAGAACCGAGCAAAATGCCCCGGTGTTTACGCGGGGAAAACTCCGCCAGCATGGTGTGCCCGACGGAATAATCACCGCCCAGCCCGATACCCACCAGCACACGCAACCAGAACAACTGTTCCGGCGTCTGGACAAAAAACTGACCCACAGAGGCCAGCGTGATGATAATAAAGCTGTAATTAAAGATTTTCTGGCGGCCAATATGATCGGATAACCATCCCAGAACCAGGCTGCCGATAAACAGGCCAAACAGCGCGGAACTGCCGATCAGCCCCTGCCAGAACGGCGTCAGCTGCATTTGCGGCGTGAGCTGAACCAGCGCAAAACCAATCATGCCGAGCACATAACCGTCTGTCAGATGCGCGCCGAACGTCAGCCCGGCCATTTTGATGTGAAAGGCGTTGAGCGGGATGTCATCCATACTGACCTGAACCGTTTTATCTGCGGCCATGTTGCGCTCCGTGTCGAATCAGGGACGTAAAACCGGCGGCCCGTTCCGGCCTTCCCCCCGTGAGAGGGGAAGGCAAAAGTAACTACTTTTCAATCGGATAAATTGTGCCCGCATTCATGATCCCTTTCGGATCGTAAACATCTTTCAGCGCTTTGAGAATGTAATAGGCGCTGCCGTGCTCATCTTTGGTCCAGTGCGTGCGGTGTTTGCCGATGCCGTGGTGATGCACCATCGAGCCGCCCTGCTTAATGGTTTCCTCGACAATAATTTTGTTCAGCGGATTGTGGTACTTGTTAATTTCTTCTTCCGGCTTGCAGTCCATCACGTTGTAATCGTAGACAAAATACATGTTGGTGCCGTTGATGTAGCTGTGTGAGGAGTGACCGCCGAGCATGGTGATATCGTCCGCGTGCGGGAATTCATCGCGAATGCGGCGAATGACATTTTCATAAATAGTGTGAATGCTCGACCAGTCGCCGGAGACTTCCGTGGTGAAGCCCATGTTATTGGTTTTCAGGATTTGCTCGCGCTCTGCGGCCACTTTTTCCGGGCCCCAGTTCAGGTGGTTAAACCAGCGTTCGATGAGCGCGCTGTCTACTTTCTGACATTCCGGATGCTGCGCCACAATCCCTTCGATGCCTGCACCGGTCGCCCGCGCAATGCCCGGCGTCCCTTCGGCCATGAAGATCAGCACGCATTTACCGTCGGCGAAATGCGTAAAATGCTGGCTGCCGTCTTCGGCGTCATACAGGCGGGCAATGGACGGACGATAACCGTCAACCATCACTTCACGCAGAATGTCGAAACCGGTCTGCATGTTTTCCAGCGTATAACCGTAGAACAGATTATTTTCCGGCATGTATTTGAAAATTTTCACCGTGACTTCAGTGATATAGCACAGCGCACCTTCATTCCCGATAATCACATGACGGATATCCGGCCCGGCCGCCCGGCGAGGCACGTTTTTGATGCGCGTGATTTTTCCGTCCGGGAATACGGCTTCCAGCCCGACCACCATGTCTTCAATGGCACCATACAGCGTGGAAAACTGCCCGATGCTGCGCGTGGCGACCAGGCCACCCATCTGCGCCAGCGGCTTGGACTGCGGCGAATGTCCGGTGGTGTAACCCTGCGCGCGCAGCTGATTTTCCAGCACTTCCAGCGGCACGCCGCACTGCGCCGTGGCCTGCATATTGCGGATATCGATTTTGACGATTTTATTCAGACCGGAACCGTCGAGCACCACCGAGTTTTTCACCACGGTTTCCAGCCCGCCTTCAGTGGCTGATGCGCCGGTACGCGGCACGCAGTTAATTTCGTGTTTATTCAGAAACGCCAGCACGTCGGATACCTGCTGCGTGTTGTGCAGTTTCACGACCGCCGCAGGCAGTGGCAGCGTGAAAACGTTATGAATATCGGCATATTTACGAAAGCGATCGACGCTGTTTTTCTTCAGCACTTCCTCATCGGTAATGACCTGCGCCGGACCGACGATCTCTTTTAAGTGATCAACAATGGCTTCACGGGATAACGACATAAATAATCCTTATTTCTTCAGTAAATTTAAATCAGACTCAGGAACCACCCTGAATACGCATAACAAAATTAACGGACTAAATAACCGCCATCGACAACCACAAGGTGTCCGTTAACATAATTTGACGCACGACTGGCTAAGAAGACCATTGTCCCCATTAAATCCTGGGTTTCTCCCCAGCGGTTTGCCGGAATGTGATCTAATACGCGCTGATTGGTGACCGGGTTTTTCCGGGTTTCAGCCGTAATGTCGGTGGCGTAATATCCCGGCGCAATCCCGTTGACCTGAATATTATATTGGCCCAGCTCGTCGCAATACGCTTTGGTAAAGCCAGCCAGCGCATGTTTGGTGGCGGAATAAGCCGGAGACCATTGCCCGCCCAGATAAGAGAACAGCGAACAAATATTGATAATTTTCCCTTCATTTTTCGGGATCATGATTTTCGCGGCTTCATGGCTTAATTCGAACGCCGCGGTCAGATTTATATTAATCATCGGATCCCAGTCTTCACGGCCAAAATCCAGCACTTTATTGAGCTTACAGATCCCGGCGTTGTTGACCAGAATATCCACCGTGCCGAAGGTTTTCAGGCATTGCTCAATCACACGCGCCGGTGCGCCTTTCTCGGTGATGTCTACCTGCATAAACTCAACGCGACTTCCTTGCAATTCAATCAGTTCACGCGTTTCACCTTTGTCCATAATGAAACTCGGAATAAACAAATTGGCTCCGGCCTTGGCCAGTGCGACCGCAAAGGCCTGGCCCAAACCACTGTTTCCGCCAGTGACGATGGCCGTTTTTCCTTTCAGAGAGAAGAAATCCAGTGAAAACTCATTCAGCGCGTTCAACGACATGGTGAAGCTCCTTACCTGAAAAAATCCAAAAAAAAAGAGAAAAGCAATCTTCCCCGGAAATAAAGGGAAGCTACTTTTCTCATCGGCTCTAGTAACTGGCTTTAAGGTGTACCATGTTTAATTAGCCGGATTCCGTGAGCAGACTCACAAAAAACTCGTTTAATAATTCTGTGAGATTTCTCACGGTAAATTAATATTGCGGCATGCTATTACTATTCTCAGTTACCAGAGATCAAGAGAAAAGTAACTTCCCTCCTGCGGGGAAGTCTGCTTTTCTCTTTTTTTTTGCCTTAATCCGCTAAAAATACAGGGCAGCAATATGGAATCTTCTAATTTTCGTCGCTGGCTGACGCTGGCAATAATAAGTATCAGCGGCGGTGTCAGTTTTGACCTGGCTTACTTGCGTTATATCTACCAAATACCCATGGCAAAGTTCATGGGATTTTCCAATACCGAAATAGGGTTAATTATGAGCACATTCGGTATTACGGCGATTATTTTATATGCACCCAGCGGAATTATTGCCGATAAATTCTCACACAAAAAAATGATGAGTTTCGCCATGATCATCACCGGCCTGCTGGGCTTATTAATGGCCGTCTATCCGCCGTTCTGGGTGATGATCGTCATTCAGGTGGCGTTCGCCATTACCACGATTTTAATGCTGTGGTCCGTTTCCATAAAAGCCGCGTCGTTGCTCGGGAATCACGAGGAACAGGGCAAAATCATGGGCTGGATGGAAGGCCTGCGCGGCGTCGGCGTGATGGCGCTGGCGGTCTTTACGATGTGGGTGTTTTCCCTGTTCGCCCCGGAAAATCCGGCCAGCCTGAAAGCCGTGATCCTGATTTACAGCGGCGTTTATATCCTGCTGGGCGTGTTGTGCTGGTTCTTCGTGCAGGACGGTTTTACGGTGCGCAGCGACGAGAGCGGCACGCAAAAATTCAGCCTGAAAGACATCACTTCGGTGCTGAAAATCAGTACCACCTGGTATTGCAGTCTGATTATTTTCGGCGTTTACACCATCTACGCGATCCTCAGCTATTCCACCAACTATCTGACGGAAATGTATGGCATGACGCTGGTCGCCGCCAGCTATATGGGCATCGTCATCAACAAGATTTTCCGCGCGCTGTGCGGCCCGCTGGGCGGCATTATCACCACTTATACCCGGCTGAAATCCTCGACCCGCGCCGTTCAGCTGCTGTCACTTGTCAGCATTATCACGCTGGGCGTTTTGCTGATAACCAACGCGCATCCGTCATCCGTCTTCATTGGCATCGGCCTTATTCTGCTGCTGGCGTTCGCCTGTTACGCCTCGCGCGGGTTGTATTTTGCCTGCATCGGCGAAGCCCGCACGCCGAAATACATCATGGGCACCACGGTCGGAATTTGCTCAGTGATTGGCTTTCTGCCGGACGTGTTTGTTTATCCGCTGGTCGGTCACTGGCAGGACGCCCTGCCCGCTGCCGTGGCCTATCGCAACATGTGGTTGCTCGGCCTCACGGCCACGGCCATGGTGCTCATTTTTACGGCATTACTGATCAGAAATATCCGCAGCCACGCCGTTCCGGCCGGGACCGCAAAGCAGCCAACACAGGAATTCATCTAACGGAGCGTTAAACATGGACAGCTTTTTAATGAACAAAAAATATCTGATGGGCGTTGATGTCGGTACACAAAGTGCAAAAGTGGTGATTTTCGATACGGAAGGCAACGTCATCTGCGAAGGCAAACAGGCGTTACGAAAACTGGATATCCCCGCGCCGCTGCTGGCTGAACACCCGGACGATGACCTGTGGGATTCCCTGAAAGTCGCTTTCGGCAAAGTCATGGACAACTTCCACGCGCAGGGCGGCGACGCGAGCCAGATTCTGGCGATGGGCGTGTGCGTCATCCGCTGCTGCCGCGTGCTGCTCAAAGACAACGGCGAGCTGGCGTGGCCGGTGATCAACTGGATGGATAAGCGCCTGAATAAACCTTATCAGCCACTTGAGTGCTACGGCGAGGTGAAATATGTCACGACGACATCCGGCTACATCACTCACCGCCTGACCGGCGAATTCAAAGATACCTGCGCTAATTACATCGGCTGGTGGCCGATGGACAATGACACGCTCGACTGGAGCACCGATCCGGCGCAATGGGAAAGCTGCAACCTGAGCCGCAGTCAGGTTTTCGATGTGGTAAAACCCGGTGAGATGCTCGGCTATCTGAGTGAAAAAGCCGCGCGTCAGATTGGCCTGCCCGCCGGGATCCCGGTGATTGCTACCGCGCACGACAAAGCCGTCGAGGCGCTGGGCGCTGGCACGCTGGAGCCGGGTATCGCACTGATTTCGTTGGGAACCTACATTGGCGCGATGGTTCACGGCCACGAAAACGTCAAAAATGCGCAAAACTTCTGGCCGTTCCAGGCGTCAATTCCTGGGCGTTATTTGTATGAATGTATGGGCGTGCGCCGCGGAATGTGGACCATCAGCTGGTTCCGCGACCAGTTTGGTGCCGCCGCGCTGGCCGATGCGCAGGAGAAAGACCTGAGCATCGAAGAATTACTCAACCGTGAAGCGACGAAAATTCCGGCAGGCTGCGAAGGGTTGCTGACGGTTCACGACTGGGCACCGCCGTCAGAAGCCGAGTTCCGTAAAGGCGCGATGATCGGGTTTGACGGACGCCATACCCGCGCGCATATGTACCGCTCGATGCTCGAAGGCATCGCGTTTACCATGAAAAATCATATGGATAAGATGGCAGACGAACTGGGCGTACCGTTCAAAGGCCTGATTATTTCCGGCGGCGGCGCAAACAGTGATTTATTCATGCAAATCTTCGCCGACGTGTTTGGGGTGCCGACCCGACGTAATCTGATGAAAGGCTCGGCCGCCGTCGGGTGCGCGGTCAACGCCGGAATGGCCGCGGGTGTTTTTGACAGCTACGAAAAAGCGACCGAAAAGATGGTGCGGATGGGCGAACATTTCACGCCCGACGGGAAGAACCATCAGCTTTATAACGCCCTGAATGCCGACGTTTATCAGAAAATGAATACCCATTTAGATCCGCTGTTGCAGGCGCTGAGCCCGCTGGTGGATTAACACATTGCGCCGCCCTTCTGCCTGCGCGCTGAAGGGCGGCGTTTCCTGCAAACCTCTGCATTAATTGAACCACTTCCCGGCTTTGATCTCCTGCGCTTTACCTTCGCTGATCATCTGCGCCTGTTTTCCCTGCGAGAGATTGCGGTTGGCGTCGGCCTGCGACTGCGTTACGTCGGTCTGTGCGGCCTGCTGTTTGAGATCCTGCGCGATAAACTCATTTTCATGCGCCGTTCGCGCGGCCAGTTGCTCGACTTCCAGCTTCTGTTTATCAATCTTCAGTTGCCGCAGCTGGTCTTCATAATTCTGGTCGCGGTGTTTATCTTTGAGGCGCTCAGCTTCCTTCGCCCTTGCACGGGCATTCGCTGCCGCAATACGCTTATTCCGTTCTGCCTCACGGTATTGATACCAGGCTTCGGCGCGGGCGTCATATTCATCCCAGCGCGCCTGTTGTTCGGCTCGCCCCTGATTTTCAGCCTGCGCCACACTGGATAATTGCTGCTGTAAATCGGCGGAATAAACCGCAGCCGGAGTAATAATTGTACAAATAAATAACAGCGCTATTTTATTTTTCATCTTCATCCCTTATTTATTTACCGGGCAGGTTGCGTTCGGCTGAATACGGGTTTCATTCTTCTGCGTAATAAATATAACAGCCAGACCGGTAGTAAACTGGCACGGACGCCCGACCTGTACAGAGGTGAAAATTTTGGTGTCGTCTTTATAGCTGAGGCTGACGCCTTCCACGATATTTTGGGTTTTCACCGTTGAACCGCTAACCGCACCAATCGTACCTCCGCCAATGGCTCCGCCGGCTGTCGCCAGATCACCGCCGTGACCCAGCGCGTAACCTGCGACAGCACCGGCGATGGCGCCAATCACCGTTCCGACCATCACCGCCGTGTTGTGATTCTCCGCATTACTGACCGCCACTTTTGCCGGCAGGACAGAAAGGATATTTATCGTGTGTGTTTCCTGCGGGGAATTTAATTGTGTGGGGGTAAATACGTCAGCCGCATATTGATCGGCATTCGACTGACAGCCAGATAATAAGCTCACTAATAATAGAGATGAGACGGCAACTGCGTTTTGTTTTTTCACGGTTCTTCCCTGTGCTTTGCATTTCTGTAGGAGAAATAAACTCAGGAAATAATACGGCGGGGAATTTTTACGTGCCGTCAGGATTTGTCATTCGCCCTGACGCTTCCTTAACACTTCGTCCATAATTAATGTCCACACGCCGTTTGCGGGAATTTTATTTCTCCACAATTGCTTCGGACTAATCTCAATTAATTTCGGGCTGAACAGGAGCCTGATTTTTAATCAAAATCAGGCTCATTGTCATGTAGGAAAATAATTAAAGGCCGAGTTTGTCACCCTGCTGCATCCGGACAAACTTCACGCCCAGATTATTGCCTTTCTCAAGCTGCGCCATAATCTCTTTTTCGGGATCGGCACCGGCTTTCAGGCTGGGTTTGACGTGGCTGATAATCACCGTCAGCCCGTTCAGCGAACCTTCGCCACCGGCGTATTGTTGCAGGTAGCCAAGTTCTTTGAGCAACCAGTCGGGTGTCAGATGTCCGAAAAGTTTGCTGTCGGGCACGCCGTCCGGATAAGACGTTTCGATGATCATCCCTTTCAGGCGTTTCGCTTTGATCTCTTCGCCGAGCACGCGCCAGGTGGCGTCGAGGTTTTTCGATTTCTCCACTTCATCCGGGCCGGTATCACCGAAGAAAGCAAAAGACTCTTTATTACGGCTGACCAGAATCATGCTCGACGGCGTGCCGCCGTGGTTGAGCGGGAAGATGCGGCCATCAAGGCCGGTCAGCCCCAGTGAAAAGCGCTGATCCGGGCGTTGCAGATTCAGGCGGTACGTGCCGATGCGCAGGCCGCTGCCGGAATCCGTGAAATTCGGCCAGACGCGGCCATTGAAGTAATGCTGACGCAGTGTACCGATGGTGTCGGCGGTGCCGTAAATCGGCTTTTTCGCGTCTTCCGGCGAGCTGATAATCAGCCCGGCCAGATGGTCGAGATGACCATGACTGATAAAATAACCGCCAATCAGATTACGGAAAACCGCGCCCTGCGGCGTCAGCGGGGCGGCGTTTTCTGCCGTCACCTCAGGGAAATTCCCCTTCTCCAGCGCCTTGCGGATCCCCGGTAAAACCGACCCGGCATCCAGCCCGAGATACAGTTTCTGGTCATCGCTGCGCACCAGATACGACGTCAGATTGCCTTCTTCGACGCCGCCGTTCACCCCAAGGGCGATGACATCAAAGCCCGCGGCGGCCGGATTAATCCAGCAGCCAATCATCAGCGCCAGCAGATATTTTTTCATCACATCGCTCCTTGTCGTGGTGAGCCTCGATAAGGTCAGCCCTCAGGCTGACTGCGCTTTTTCGCCGCCTCAAACGCCGCCAGCGTGTCCTTACGGGCACGGGCGTGATCGATAACCGGCAGCGGGTAGTCTAGCACGCGATGTTGTTTGTCAGCCCAACGATGCGGTTGATGAATGTCTCGTTCCGGCACATCCGCCAGCTCAGGCAGCCAGGCTTTGATAAAGCGCCCGGCTTTATCAAACCGTTCACCCTGCGTGGTCGGGTTGAAAATGCGGAAATACGGTGCGGCGTCGGTACCGGTGGAAGCGCCCCACTGCCAGCCGCCATTGTTGGCGGCAAGGTCGCCGTCGAGCAGTTGCGACATGAAATAGCGCTCGCCTTCGCGCCAGTTGATCAGTAAATCTTTCACCAGAAAACTGGCGACAATCATCCGCAGGCGGTTGTGCATCCAGCCGGTGGAATTTAGCTGACGCATCGCCGCATCCACAATCGGATAGCCGGTTTTGCCGGTTTTCCACGCCTGTAAATCGTCCGGCGCATCGCGCCAGCGCACGCCGTCAGTCCAATCCACAAAAGGCTGATGTTTGCAAAGCTTCGGCCAGGCGACGAGCAGATGGCGGTAAAACTCGCGCCACACCAGTTCGTTGAGCCACCCGAACGCGCCGCCGTCGGTTTTTTCCAGCACGTCGGGGCACTCCGTGCGCAGACGGTTCAGGCACTGACGCGGCGAAAGCACGCCAATCGCCAGATACGGCGACAACGAGCTGGTGCCGTCAATGGCCGGCAAGTCGCGCTGTTCGAGATAATCCTGCACCTGTTCGCGGCAAAAACTGCGCAGCTGATTGCGGGCGGCTTCCTCGCCGATGGCAAAATCATCGCCGATGGCCGCCAGCGGATAATCAAACGGCATCAGTTTGTGCATCGCCGGTTTTTCGACGTTTTCACGCGCCTGCGGCGCAGGCAGGGAACGGCTGTCCGACTCCGTCAGCCGCGCCAAAAAAGCCCGTCGGAACGGCGTGTAAACTTTGTACATTTCGTCGTTACCGGTGGTAACAGACCCCGGTGGCAACAGCAGGCTGTCATCAAAAGCGTGGCACATTACGGTATCGCTGACCGCTTTTTCCAGCGCCAGATCCCGCTCACGCTCGTTGATTTCATACTGTTTGTTATAGAAAAGCGCATCAACCTTTTCACTGGCGCAAAAATCTTTCAGCCAGCTCACGCTGTCAGCAAAATCATCACACTGATGGTAATGCAGCGGAATACCGCGCTCTGCCAGGGAATGCTGTAATGCCTGAAGGTGCTGGTAGATAAACGTCGCCTGACGCGGCGCCATCTCGTGCTGTTTCCACTGCTCCGGCGTGGCAATGAATATCGCGATCACGCGCGCCTGCGGATCCTCACAGGCGGCGTGTAAAGCACGGTTATCGGTAATGCGCAGATCGTTGCGGAACCAGACTAAATGCGTGGTCATAACTGTCCTTCTAATGTCCGTATCGTAAGCATAAGGCTTCAGGATAGGGCTCAAAATAACGCTGGCCCGAAAGGTAGGCGTCGGGATATTCCGACATGTAATGTTTCAGTAACGTGATGGGCGCGAGCAGCGGCTGCACGCCCTGACGATAACGGTCGATCAGCCCCGCCAGTTCCTGACGCTGTGACGAATTCAGCTGTTTACGGAAATAGCCCTGAACGTGCATCAGCACATTGGTGTGATTGCGACGCGTGGCTTTGTGCTGCAACAGATTCATCAGACGCTGGCGGTACTCAAGAAAGTATTCATCGAGGGAATCCCATTCCGCCATCGCGGCGACAAAACGCCCGAGCTCACGGTATTCCGGCTGTGAATGGGCCAGCAGGGAAAGTTTGTAGCGGCTGTGAAACGCCATCAGTTTGCCGCGTGTCAGGCCGCTTTCGCGCAGCTGATTCAGCTCAAACAACGTGAAAACGCGTTCAACAAAATTCTCGCGCAGGACAGGATCATTGAGCCTGCCGTCTTCTTCCACCGGCAGCCACGGATGCTGTTTCATCAGCTCCGCGGTAAAAATCCCGGTGCCGCTTTTCTTCGCATCCTTACCGTTGGCGCTGTAAACCCGCACGCGCTCCATGCCGCAGCTTGGGGACTTCGCGCAAACGATATAGCCGCACAGGTGCGTCATAGGCGCAGCTCGCATTTCGGCGTAATTTTGCATTTTTTCAGTGATATCAATGGTTTCATCATTACTGAAACGCATCGCAATGCCATCGTCCTTTCTGACCAGCCGCAGTGCCGGACGCGGCGTCGGCAGGCCAACCGCCATTTCCGGGCAAACCGGTTCGAAGCGAACGTAAGGCGCGAGTTGTTCTACCGCAAACGCAAAACGTTTATGGCCGCCATCGAAACGGACTTTGTCACCCAGCAGGCATGCGCTGATGCCAATAGGAATTGTTTTCGTCATTGTCAGCTCCCGGCGTTGAAGGAAGAAATGGGAGTGTCAGCAGATCATCACCCTCATGTATAAGCTTAGCATAAGTTATACATAAAAATAATGTTGTACAGGTTTTCTGAAAAGGACAATAAAAAAACCCCGTTTGGGAAACGGGGTTTAATGGGTAATGCAGAAAGAATCGATTCAGTTCACAGATTAAAAGAAATCTTGTGTGGCCATTTCTGCGTGCGTCAGCCAGACCGGTTTGTCGCTGGTTTTCATCCACACGCGGTGTAAATAGCTGTAAAAACGGGCGCGGTCTGAACGGAAAAGCATGACCGGCAGGGCCAGAACTCCGGCTGCCAGCACAAAAGCGCGGCGGGCCAGAATGCGGGTCATTGTGTACGGCGTGTAGTCAGTCATATCGGACTTATCAGACATAGCGTTGCTCCTGTGCAAATTTTTCGGAAACTGGAAGTTGTGAAAAATTTTACTGCAACTGGTGAAACTTTACTACTCATCTGACCACTTTAAAGTGTAAATTTTCGCCAATTTCTGGATATCGCTGTAATTGAGTTACAGAACGGTTAAATAAAAACGCTTGTTAAGTTTCAAATTGGTTTTTTATTTGCGCATTTTTATACTTTTTTTACACCGCAATGCCCTTTCTTTTCAGGATCTTTTCCCGCCTTTTCATATTCTCCTCCCAACATAAAAACACACCTGTGGAGGTGGATTGTGACTGTTGGCGTAATCTGCGGCGCATTGCTGGTTCTCCTGCTGCTCGGCTATCTGGTTTATGCCCTGCTGAATGCGGAGGATTTTTAAATGGCCGCAACCGGATTCTTAATGATTGCCAGTTTTATGCTGGTGCTTTTGCTGCTGGCAAAACCACTGGGTAACTTTATTGCTCAACTGATTGAAGGACAGCCCGGCGCATTTTTACAGCGCATCGAATACGGCGTATTACGCACTTCCGGCAGCCGCGAGGCTGAGATGAACTGGTGGCAGTACGCGCTGGCGATCATGGTATTCAACATTCTGGGGATTATTGTCCTGACCGCCATGCTGATGGCGCAGGGCGTTTTACCGATGAACCCGCAGCATTTCGGCGGGATGTCCTGGGATCTGGCGTTTAACACCTCCGTCAGTTTCGTGACCAACACCAACTGGCAGGCGTACAGCGGCGAAAATACGCTGAGCTACCTCAGTCAGATGGCCGGTTTAACGGTGCAAAACTTCCTTTCTGCCGCCACGGGTATCGCCGTTGCCTTTGCGCTGATCCGCGCTTTTGCACGCCCTTCCGCGCAAACCATCGGTAACGCCTGGACGGATTTATGGCGCATCACAATCTATCTGCTGCTGCCGGTGTCATTCCTGCTGGCGCTGTTCTTCGTCAGTCAGGGCGTGATTCAAAACTTTGAAGCGTATCAGCACATCACCACGCTGGAAGGCTTGCAGCAAACGCTGCCGATGGGGCCGGTGGCCTCTCAGGAAGCCATCAAAATGCTGGGGACTAACGGCGGCGGTTTCTTCGGTGCGAACTCCGCGCATCCGTTTGAGAACCCGACGGCGCTGACCAACATGGCGCAGATGCTGGCGATTTTCATCATCCCTTGCGCGCTGTGTTTTGCTTTTGGTCGCGTGGTCGGTGACAACCGTCAGGGCAACGCGCTGGTCTGGGCGATGTCGGTGATTTTCGTGGTGTCAGTCGTGGTGGTGATGTACGCCGAACTGCAAGGCAACCCGCACTTCACTGCGCTGGGTGCCACCAGCAATATCAATATGGAAGGGAAAGAAAGCCGCTTCGGCATTCTGGCCTCGGCAATGTATGCGGTAGTCACGACGGCGGCCTCCTGTGGTGCGGTTAACGCCATGCACGATTCTTTCACCGCACTCGGCGGCATGGTGCCGATGTGGCTGATGCAGATCGGTGAAGTGGTGTTTGGCGGCGTGGGCTCCGGGCTGTACGGCATGCTGCTGTTCGTGCTGCTGACAGTATTTATCGCCGGGCTGATGATTGGCCGTACGCCGGAATATCTCGGCAAGAAAATAGACGTTTACGACATGAAGATGACCGCGCTGGCAATCCTCGTGACACCAACACTGGTGCTGCTCGGCACCGCGCTGGCACTGGTCACCGACGCCGGTCGTGCGGGGATCGCAAACCCCGGCGCGCACGGTTTCAGCGAAGTGCTTTACGCCGTGTCATCTGCCGCGAATAACAACGGCAGCGCATTTGCCGGTCTGAGCGTCAACACGCCGTTCTACAACCTGTTGCTGGCGGTATGCATGTTCTTCGGACGCTTTGGCGTGATCCTGCCGGTACTGGCTATCGCCGGTTCGCTGGTGGCGAAAAAACGTCAGAAAGCCGGTAACGGCACACTGCCAACGTCCGGCCCGCTGTTTATCGGCCTGCTGGTCGGCACCGTGCTCTTAGTCGGCGCGCTGACCTTTATTCCGGCGCTGGCGCTGGGTCCGGTCGCGGAACATTTGCAGGTTTGGTCAGCACAGTAATGCTGCGTAATTCGTTGAATTAATGAATATAGAGATTAATAAAATGAGCCGTAAACAACGTGCATTATTTGAACCTCAACTGATCCGCACCGCCCTGCTGGATTCGATGAAAAAGCTGGATCCGCGCGTTCAGTGGCGTAACCCGGTGATGTTCGTGGTGTATCTGGGCAGTATTCTCACCACGCTTATCTGGCTGGCGATTCTGTCACATCACACCGACGGCAGCGCCGCTTTCACCGGTAGCGTGTCGCTGTGGCTGTGGTTCACCGTGCTGTTTGCCAACTTCGCCGAAGCGCTGGCGGAAGGCCGCAGTAAGGCGCAGGCGCAGAGCCTGAAAGGCGTGCAGAAAACCAGCTGGGCAAAGAAGATTTACGAACCGCGCCCGGAATCACCGGTGATCAAAGTCGCGGCCGATACGCTGCGTAAAGGCGATTATGTCCTGATCGAAGCCGGTGACACCGTGCCGTGCGACGGCGAAGTGCTGATCGGCGGCGCGTCCGTGGATGAAAGCGCCATCACCGGGGAATCTGCACCGGTGATCCGCGAATCCGGCGGTGACTTTTCTTCCGTCACCGGCGGGACACGCGTGCTGTCCGACTGGCTGGTGGTCGAGTGTTCGGCCAACCCCGGCGATACGTTCCTGGATCGTATGATTGCCATGGTCGAAGGCGCGAAACGTCGCAAGACGCCAAACGAAGTGGCGCTGACCATTTTGCTGGTCGCACTGACGCTGGTCTTCGTGCTGGCAACCGCCACGCTGTATCCGTTCTCGCTGTTTAGCGTGGACGCCAGCCACGCGGGCATTCCGGTGACCGTCACCGTTCTGGTCGCGCTGCTGGTTTGTCTGATCCCGACCACCATCGGCGGTTTGCTGTCCGCCATCGGCGTTGCGGGGATGAGCCGCATGCTGGAAGCCAACGTCATTGCCACCAGTGGTCGTGCGGTGGAAGCCGCCGGTGACGTGGATGTGCTGCTGCTGGATAAAACCGGGACCATTACGCTGGGTAACCGCCAGGCCTCGCAGTTCCTGCCTGCGCCACAGGTGACGGAACAGGAACTGGCCGATGCCGCGCAGTTATCGTCGCTGGCCGATGAAACGCCGGAAGGCCGTAGTATCGTGGTGCTGGCGAAACAACGCTTTAATCTGCGCGAACGCGATATTCATTCTCTGAACGCCACTTTTGTACCGTTCTCCGCGCAAACCCGCATGAGCGGCGTGAACGTCGGCGACCGGAATATCCGTAAAGGCGCGGTGGACGCTATCCGCCGCCATGTGGAATCCAACGGCGGTACGTTCCCGAAAGCGGTCGACGGGCTGGTAGAAACAGTGGCGCGCAAAGGCGGTACGCCGCTGGTGGTGGCGGAAGGCGCGAAAGTGCTGGGCGTGGTCGAGCTGAAAGATATCGTCAAAGGCGGCATCAAAGAGCGTTTCGCCGAGCTGCGTAAGATGGGCATCAAAACGGTGATGATCACCGGGGATAACCGCCTGACCGCCGCCGCGATTGCCGCCGAAGCGGGCGTGGATGATTTTCTGGCCGAAGCCACGCCGGAAGCCAAACTGGCGCTGATCCGCCAGTATCAGTCGGAAGGTCGCTTAGTTGCCATGACCGGCGACGGCACCAACGACGCCCCGGCGCTTGCGCAGGCTGACGTGGCGGTAGCCATGAACTCCGGTACGCAAGCAGCGAAAGAAGCCGGGAACATGGTGGATCTGGATTCCAACCCGACCAAGCTGATTGAAGTGGTTCATATCGGTAAACAAATGCTGATGACGCGCGGTTCGCTGACCACGTTCAGTATTGCCAACGACGTCGCAAAATACTTTGCGATCATCCCGGCAGCCTTTGCGGCGACCTACCCGCAACTGAACGCGCTGAACGTGATGCACCTGACGTCACCGTCATCAGCCATTATGTCTGCGGTTATTTTCAACGCCCTGGTGATTGTGTTTCTGATCCCGCTGGCGCTGAAAGGCGTGAGCTATAAAGCCATGAGCGCCGCGTCGCTGTTGCGCCGTAACCTGTGGATTTATGGCGTGGGCGGGCTGCTGGTACCGTTCGTCGGTATCAAGCTGATTGATATGATTTTGACTGTTTTACACCTGAGCTGAAGTTTACGTTAACTGTCTGAGGAAACTATGATGTCTGTAACCCGTACTGCTTATGTCCGCCCTGCTCTGGTGATGACCGTTCTGCTGACGCTGGCCACCGGTGTGGTCTATCCGCTGCTGACCACCGGCGTTTCTGAGCTGGTATTTCGCCCGCAGGCGATGGGCTCGCTGCTCAAAGACGGCAGCAATAAACTCGTGGGTTCCGAGCTTATCGGCCAGAATTTTACCCGCAATGATTACTTCTGGGGGCGTCCGTCTGTGACATCGGATTCACCGTATAACGCGATGGCGTCCGGCGGCAGCAATCTGGCCGCCAGTAATCCGGCGCTGGATCAGGCGGTGAAAGATCGCGTGGCGGCGCTGCGTAAAGCCAATCCGCAAAGCCCGGCGGCCGTGCCGGTGGATCTGGTGACCGCCAGCGGCAGCGGGCTGGATCCGCAGATTTCCGTGGAAGCTGCGCAATGGCAGGCGCAACGGATTGCCACCGCGCGCGGGCTGGCACTGGCGCAAGTGAATAAATTAATTGATGATAATACCTCATCATCGCTGATTGGTTTTCTGGGGCCGGACGTCGTTAACGTGCTCGGCCTCAACCGGGCGCTGGATGAGCTGAAAGCTGAATAATAAGGATAGTATGAAGGAAGAGAACAGGCCGGATCCCGACAGCTTACTGGCACTCGCCAATGAGAAGCCGCGCGGGCAACTGAAAGTTTTTTTCGGCGCCTGTGCGGGCGTCGGGAAAACCTACGCTATGTTGCAGGAAGCACAGCGTCTGCGCGCCACCGGCCTCGACGTGCTGGTGGGCGTGGTGGAAACCCACGGGCGGCAGGAAACACAAATGCTGCTGCCCGGTCTGTCACAGCTCCCGCCGAAACGCATTCACCACCGCGGCCGTCAGGTTTACGAATTTGACCTCGACGCCGCGCTGGCCCGCCGCCCTGCCCTGATCCTGATGGACGAACTGGCACACAGTAATGCTGCCGGTTCACGCCACCCCAAACGCTGGCAGGACGTCGAAGAACTTCTCGATGCCGGTATCGACGTGTTTACTACGGTGAACGTTCAGCATCTCGAAAGCCTGAACGACGTGGTCAGCGGCGTGACCGGCATTATTATTCGAGAAACGGTGCCCGACCGTTTATTTGATGATGCCAGCGAAGTGGTGCTGGTGGATTTACCGCCCGACTCCCTGCGTCAGCGCCTGAAAGAAGGCAAAGTTTATATCCCCGGCCAGGCCGAACGTGCCATCGAACACTTCTTCCGTAAAGGGAACCTGATCGCCCTGCGCGAACTTTCCCTGCGCCGCACCGCCGACCGCGTCGATGATCAGATGCGCGAATACCGCGACGATCAGGGCGTCAGCCGCGTCTGGCATACCCGCGATGCGTTGCTGTTGTGCATCGGTCACGACGGCGGCAACGAGAAACTAGTTCGCGTCGCGTCGCGTCTGGCGGCGCGTCTTGGCTGCGTATGGCATGCGGTTTATGTCGAAACCCCGCGCCTGCACCGATTGCCGGAAAGCCAGCGCCGCGCCATTTTGCATGCGCTGAAACTGGCGCAGGAACTCGGCGCGGAAACCGCCACGCTGGCCGATCCGCAGGAAGAAAAGGCGATTCTGCGCTACGCCCGCGAGCACCGTCTGGGCAAAGTGATGACCGGCCGCCGCCGCGAGAAACGCTGGAAATTCGGCCCGAGCTTTGCCGACAAGCTGGCGGAGATCGGGCCCGATCTCGATCTGATTGTCGTCGGTCTGGAAGACACCCCGCATAATACGTCGCGAAAAGAGCAGGATCCCCGGACATTCGTTGACCGCTTCAGCCGACAGATCCGCGGATGTGCGCTGGCCGTCGCGCTGTGTGCCATCATTACGGTGCTTTCACAGTGGCTGGTGCCCGCGTTCGATCAGGCCAACCTGGTGATGGTATATCTGCTCGGCGTGGTGATCGTGGCGCTGTTTTATGGCCGCTGGCCGTCGGTGCTGGCGGCGGTGATCAACGTCGTCAGCTTTGATCTGTTTTTCGTGCAACCGCGCGGATCGCTGGCCGTCACCGACGCGCAATATCTGGTGACGTTCGGCGTCATGCTGATCGTCGGGATTTTGATCGGGAATCTCACCGCCGGTGTGCGTTATCAGGCACGCATCGCCCGTCACCGTGAAAAGCGCGCGCAGCATCTTTATGAAATGTCCAAAGGGCTGAGCCAGTCGCTGACGCCGGAAGCGATCGCGCAAACCAGCCGCCACTTCATCTCCTCCAGCCTGAACGCTAAAACGGCCATTTTGCTGCCTGATGAACACGGTGAACTGGTGCAACCGGCCGGTGAAATCACCTCGATTGTGGTGGATGACGCCATTGCCCGCTGGAGTTTCGATAAAAAACTGCCCGCCGGTGCCGGGACCGATACGCTGCCAGGCGTGCCGTATCAGCTTCTGCCGCTGGTGGCCTCGGGCGAATCGCGCGGTTTGCTGGCGGTTGAGCCGCCGAATATCCGTCAGCTTCTGGTGCCGGAACAGCAGCGGCTGTTACAGACATTTACGGTGCTGATCGCCAACGCCCTTGAGCGTCTGCATCTGGCGGCCAGCGCGGAGTCATCGCGTCTGGAAACGGAGCGTGAGCAACTGCGCAACTCGCTGCTTTCCGCGCTTTCCCACGATTTACGCACCCCGCTCACCGTGCTGTTCGGACAGGCGGAAATCCTGACGCTGGATCTGGCCTCCGAAGGCTCGAAACATGCGCCACAGGCCAGCCAGATCCGCCAGCAGGTGCTGAGCACCACGCGGCTGGTGAATAATTTGCTGGATATGGCGCGCATTCAGTCCGGCGGTTTTAATCTGCGCAAAGAGTGGCAGTCGGTGGAGGAAATCACCGGCAGCGCCCTGCGTATGCTGGAACCGGTGCTGGCGAACGATACGATCAAAATCGATTTGCCTGCCGAAATGGTGCTGGTCAATTGCGATGCAAGCCTGATCGAACGGGTGCTGATCAATCTGCTGGAAAATGCCCATAAATATGCCGGTGTCGGCGCCACCATCGGCATCAAAGCGTTGCCGCTCGGCGACTGGCTGGAAATCGAAGTCTGGGATAACGGGCCGGGAATTCCGGAAGGCGCGGAGCATGCGATTTTCGAGAAATTCGCCCGCGGGAATAAAGAATCGGCAATTCCGGGAGTGGGTTTGGGATTAGCGATTTGTCGTGCCATTATTGAAGTACACGACGGACGGATTTGGGCTGAAAATGGCCCGGACGGCGGCGCGCGTTTCCGCTTCAGGCTTCCGCTGGAAGCACTGCCTGACATGGAAACGGATATGGACACTGACATCGACGAGGCAACGTGAGCGCATCCCCGGTAAATATTTTAATTGTGGAAGACGAGAAAGAAATCCGCCGCTTTGTGCGCACAGCGCTTGAGGCGGAAGGATTGCGGGTATTTGAAAGTGAAACGTTGCAACGCGGTCTGATTGAAGCCGGCACCCGCAAACCGGATCTGATTATTCTGGATCTCGGTTTGCCTGACGGTGACGGCCTGACGTACATCCGGGATTTGCGCCACTGGAGTGCCATCCCGATTATTGTGCTATCGGCCCGCACCCGCGAGGAAGATAAGATTGCGGCGCTGGATGCCGGTGCCGATGATTTTCTCACCAAGCCATTTGGCGTCGGTGAACTGCTGGCGCGCGTGCGCGTGGCGCTGCGTCGTCATGCGGGCAATTCACAGGAAAGCCCGCTGATTACTTTTGCTGACGTTACGGTAGATTTGATCAACCGCCGCGTACAGCGTGAAGGCAAAGATTGCCATCTGACGCCGATTGAGTTTCGCCTGCTGGCCGAACTGCTGGCAAACAGCGGCAAAGTCATTACTCAGCGTCAGTTACTGAGCCACGTCTGGGGCCCGAATTACGTCGAACACAGCCACTATCTGCGCATCTACATGGGGCATTTACGCCAGAAACTGGAGGCCGATGCCACCCGTCCGCGTCATCTGCTGACGGAAACCGGCGTGGGTTATCGCTTTATGCCTTAGAGGCATCCGGTGCGTCGGTGTCGGGCTTTTCATCCGCAAAAGCGGCTTCAATATCGCCGGCGGCCTGCTGCAAAATCGCGTTCACACGCACGACCTGCTCCGGCGTAATATCGGCGCGCATCATGTTTCCGCGCAGGGCGTGTTTCAGACGCTGCATGGTTTCATGAATACCTTCTGCCAGATTATTACCGCGCGGACGGGAAGCCCCGGCCAGACGGGCGAAAATCACATCGACAGCGGCCTGATGTTGCGCCAGTTCCGTTTTTCCGGCTTCGGTAATCTGATAGCTTTTGCGGCCATTACCGGTGGCGACGGCTTCCAGGAAATCCTGTTCTTCGAGCAGCGTCAGCGTCGGGTAAATCACGCCCGGGCTTGGCACGTACAGGCCGGAAGACGCTTCTTCAATCGCTTTGATCAGCTCATAACCATGACTCGGTTTTTTAGCAACCAGCGCCAGCAGCACGCGGCGTAAATCACCGTGCTCAAACAGACGATGCACACCGCGATCTCCGCGACGGCCTTCACCGCGCCCGCGACCTTCACCTCTTTCACCACGACGCCCTTCGCCGCGTTCTTCACCACGATGACGCCCGTCCCGGCGCAGCGCATGACGTTCGCTGTGATCGCCGTTCTGACCGTCAAAAGATGACTCATGGCGGCAATGACCGCGACGCCCTTCTTCTCTGCTTCCGTGACCGCGATGGCGGCCTTCAAACATTTTGCTAAACATAGTTGATGTCCTATTTAGATATATCGAATTATTTCGATATATCTAAACTAGATCGAATTTCAGAATCTGGCAAGTCTGAATGAGCATTTAGATATATCTTTTTTACATCGAAATTTAGAGCAAAAAAAAAGCGCTGAATAATCAGCGCTTTCGGTGCAGTTAAGAAACGGTGCTATTTGGCGTCAGCGAGAACTTTGCTGACGATTTCCACGGCTTCTTTTTCAATTTGTTCGCGATGTTCTGCGCCGAGGAAGCTTTCACAATAGATTTTGTACGCTTCTTCAGTACCGGACGGACGTGCAGCGAACCAGCCGTTTTTGGTCATCACTTTCAGACCGCCGATAGACGCGCCGTTACCCGGCGCGTTTGTCAGACGGGCGGTGATCGGGTCACCGGCCAGTGTGTCTGCTTTCACCTGTTCAGGAGAAAGTTTGGACAACGCGGCTTTCTGCGCGTGAGTCGCAGGCGCCTGAATACGGTTGTAACTTGGCGCGCCGAAACGGGCAGCCAGTTCGTTGTAATGTTCCTGCGGGTTTTTACCGGTCACGGCCGTAATTTCTGCCGCCAGCAGGCACATGATGATCCCGTCTTTGTCGGTAGACCACGGCGTGCCGTTGAAACGCAGGAAAGAAGCCCCTGCACTTTCTTCGCCACCAAAACCGAAGCTTCCGTCAAACAGGCCATCCACGAACCATTTGAAACCCACCGGGACTTCGACCAGTTTACGGCCTAAGTCTTCAACAACGCGGTCGATCATCGCGCTGGAAACCAGCGTTTTGCCGACGGCGACGTCTTTGCCCCACTGCGGACGATGCTGGAACAGGTACTGAATCGCCACCGCCAGATAATGGTTCGGGTTCATCAGACCGGCAGGCGTCACGATACCGTGGCGGTCATAATCCGGGTCGTTTGCAAAGGCCAGATCGAATTTATCACGCAGCGCCAGCAAGCCGGCCATCGCGGATTCAGACGAGCAGTCCATGCGGATCACACCGTCGTGGTCGAGATGCATGAAGCGGAAAGTCTGATCAACTTCATCGTTAACCAGCGTCAGATCCAGTTTGTAATGCTCTGCGATACGCTTCCAGTATTCGATACCGGAACCGCCGAGAGGATCCACACCCAGTTTCAGACCTGCTTTCTGAATCGCGGCCATATCTACGATGTCGGTCAGCCCTTCAATAAACGGCTGAACCAGATCCTGCGCCACCAGATGACCACTCTTCCACGCCAGATCCAGAGACTGACGCTTGACGCCTGCCAGCTTCGCCGCCAGCAATGCGTTTGCACGTTTCTCAATCACCGACGTCAGATTAGTATCTGCCGGGCCGCCGTTGGTCGGGTTGTATTTAATCCCGCCATCTTCCGGTGGGTTGTGCGAAGGCGTGATGACGATGCCATCGGCCAGTGCGCCGCCTTTGAGATTGTGCGTCAGAATCGCATGAGACACCGCCGGAGTCGGGGTGAAACCGTTATCTTCCTGCACAATGACGTCAACGCCATTGGCCGTCAGCACTTCCAGCACAGAGATAAACGCCGGTTCGGACAGCGCGTGGGTATCTTTCCCCACGTAGCACGGGCCGGTGGTGCCCTGCTCTTTACGCACTTCAGCAATCGCCTGCGCAATCGCCAGGATATGCGCTTCATTAAAGCTGTGACGCAAGGAACTGCCGCGGTGACCGGACGTACCGAATTTCACGGCATGGGCCGGGTTTTGCGGGTCCGGTTGCAGAACGTAATACTGTGACGTTAACTGCGCCACATTGATCAAATCGCTTTGCTGAGCAGGTTGCCCTGCACGGGGGTGATTAGCCACTGGCGTTTCTCCCTTACGCTGAAATTAGAGGGTGCCGCACACTTTGTCAGTCAGTTCCGCCGGGAACTGCATGAGCTGCATGATGTGTTCGATCATGCTGCGTTTGCGACCTGTGTTGGTGTTCGTAATAACCCAATACGGCGTTCCGGGAACGTGTTTAGGCTTGGTATGAATGCCGTTTTGCAGCAGGGTTTGCTGGTCACCGGCAAAATAGGTACGCGTGCGGCCATGAAGTGAATCGGTCGCAGCGGCAAATTCTTTTGGGTTCAGGCAATACAAGGTCGACAGGATCAGCATAAAGCGGTTAACCGCTTTGGTCTGCTCTGCATATTCGTCAGACAGTAACAGTTCGCGAACGGCGCGGACTTTATCACGCGACGTCGGCGCGGCGGCGGCGGCAGGTTTTTCCTGTGCGACGGTCCCGGCAATAACGGCGGACGTTACTGGCGCGGCAGGAGCGGTCTGGCCGGCAGTAAATTTCAACATACGGCGCAAAATATCAGACGCACTTTCACCGATTGCTTGCGTGTGGCTGGCAATGTAGCGGTAGAGTTCTTCGTCAACCTCAATAGTTTTCATCTTTATCCAGTACTGTTTTTTCCACTAAATTCATTCAAAAGGATTATACAAATTTCTACGCGTTTACGAACAGGTGAATTGCGTCGCTAAGCAAAAAGCAGATTACTTCCCGTTTTCGCCGCGTTCGCCTTCTGTTCCACGTTGTCAAATCCCACTCAGTCATCTGGCAGAAACTTTCTGTTTTAAAAAAATCATCCGCTACTCATGATAACCTAATGAGATTGTTTATCTGTATGAACTTCGCCATGAAATTACATTATCGCCTGCAAGAACCTGAAGTCGCTGGCAGCGATGCGCTGCCGGTTCTCCTGATCCACGGACTGTTCGGAACCCTTGATAATTTGGGGATTCTCGCCCGCGACCTGAAACAACAGCATAGAGTGTTGCAGGTTGATTTGCGTAATCACGGGCAATCCGGGCGTTCGCCTGAGATGTCTTACGCCGCGATGGCGCAGGATTTAATGGAAACGTTAGATGAAGTCGGTTTCCAAAAATTCATCGTAATCGGCCATTCCATGGGCGGAAAAGCGGCTATGGCACTGACGGCGCTGATCCCCGACAGAATTGAAAAGCTCATCGCCATCGATATTGCGCCGGTGGATTATCACGTGCGCCGTCACGATGAGATTTTTGCTGCGATTAATGCCGTCACCGGGGCCGGATTGCGCGATCGCTCTTCCGCCACCGAATGCATGCATCAGTATATAAAGGAAGACGGCGTGATTCAGTTTCTGCTGAAGTCCTTCCGGCAGGGAGAATGGTGCTTCAATGTGCCGGTTCTGCTGAGCGAGTATGCCAAAATTGTCGGCTGGGAAGAGGTTCCGGCGTGGGATCATCCGGCGTTGTTCATCCGTGGCGGGGATTCCCCTTATGTGCAGGATGCGTATCGCGAAGATATTGGCCGTCAGTTCCCACAGGCAAAAGCCTATGTGGTCGCAGGAGCCGGTCATTGGGTGCACGCAGAAAAACCCGACGCCGTCCTGCGTGCTGTGCATCGTTTCATCGATTCGCCTTCGGTTTAACATCCTGGGGATAAATTGTGCAAAAAGTCTGCACAACTTCGAAAGTTAACGTGAAATCAGGGCAATCAGGCGTTGTGAACCCCAGGCGCGCCAGTGTATGATTGCGCGCTATAATTTTGCCGCCCCGTTTTACTCAGGTCGAGTTACGGGGGGTAAATTGGGTCAGGGTTTCTTAGCCCGAAATGTGTGAAACGCTCGTCAGGAATCGGCTTGCCGTTTTCCGATGTAAAAACTTCCCTGGTTGTACCGCTACCTATGGCAAAAGAACAACTGGATCGCACGACGATTGATCTGTTCGCAGATGACCGCCGTCCAGGGCGTCCAAAAACTAATCCGCTTTCCCGTGATGAACAGCTCAGGATCAACAAGCGCAACCAGTTACGCCGCGATAAAGCGAGCGGTCTGCGTCGCGTAGAGCTGAAAATGAACGCCGATGCTGTTGATACCCTCAATAAGCTGGCAGAAGAACGCAATATCAGTCGTAGCGAACTGATTGAAGAGATGTTGCTGTCGCATCTTAACGGTCAGGAAGGCTGATAAAAAAGCGGATAACCTCCCGGTTATCCGCCTGTTTTCTTTCCTTTTACGCCTTAACTCTCACCTCAGAACGTTTCCCAGTTTTCACTGCTTTTCGATGTCATTACACCGGTTGCAGGCCGTAACAACGGCTGAGGAACCACGCTGGCAGGTCGTTTTCCGACATTCGTGATGCTGTCTTTGAGTTTGAACGTTGCGACGGCGTTGTTCAGCAATGAAGCCTGCTCTTCCAGCGAAACCGCCGCGTGTGAAGCCTGTTCCACCAGTGCGGCGTTCTGCTGCGTTACGCTGTCCATTTGTGTGACCGCAACCGCTACCTGGCTGATGCCTTTGCTTTGCTCATCAGACGCCGAAGCGATTTCCGCCATGATATCCGTAACATGCGTGATTGAACGCACCACTTCGTTCATAGTCTGACCGGCGTTTTCCACCAGTTTTGAACCGCTGTCGACGCGGGAAACGGATTCGCTGATCAGCGATTCAATTTCTTTCGCCGCCTGCGCACTGCGCTGTGCCAGATTCCGGACTTCACTGGCGACCACCGCAAACCCACGCCCCTGTTCGCCTGCACGCGCGGCTTCTACCGCGGCATTCAGCGCCAGAATGTTAGTCTGGAAGGCAATGCTGTTGATAACAGAGGTGATTTCCGCAATTTTCTTCGAGCTGCCGGAGATATCTTTCATGGTGCTGACGACGTCAGCCACAATGTTACCGCCCTTCTGCGCGGTAGAAGACGCTTCCATCACCAGCTGGCTGGCGTGATGCGCGTTGTCTGCGTTGTGTTTTACCGTTGCCGTCAGTTCTTCCATACTGGCCGCCGTTTCTTCCAGTGCGGATGCCTGTTCTTCAGTACGGGAAGACAGATCGTTATTCCCGGCTGAGATTTCGGACGCGCCCTGATAGATGTGGTTGGTACAGTTGCGGATGGTCTGAACGGTATTTTCCAGGCTGGACTGCATAACGTTAAGCAGCGGAATCAGTTTACCCGCGCAGTTTTTGCCGAACTCTTCCAGGTAATGCGTCAGGTCACCGCTGGCAATCACGGCGAAGTGATCGCGGATTTTATCCAGCGGTTTCACCAGCGCCATCACGAGATAACGGTCGGTCAGCAGCAAAATAAGCAGGCCGAGAGAAAAAGCCGTCAGCAGAATAACTTTGCTGTAATAAGTCAGATGGTTTGATTTGGTCTGCGCCGCCTCGAAATCGACCGCAATCTGCCCGCTGACTTTTGTCATTGAGGCACCAAAATTGCGGCTCAGCGCTGGAACGGTATCGTTCGCGAGCTGATTATAGGCATCGAAATTTTTGCCAACGGCCGCTGAATATAACGGCGTAACGCCCTGCGCGACCAGACTTTCCCAACTGGAGACCAGTTCCTGAACTGACGCTTCATCTAATCCCGGATGCGGAGCCGTTTTGAAACTTGCCAGCGCCTGTGACAGACCATCGAGTGACTGTTTTGCCGTATCAAAAATTTCCGGCCCTTTTGACGGATCGGCCTGAAGCTGCCCCACGGCACGACTTAAGCGTGTGACGGTACGGAAGTACTGATCATTTCCTTTATTGATCAGCGCCATATTGTTGACCAGTTCGGTACTGTTTTGGGTGTTCTGCGTGAGCGTATTCAGGGAGGTGACGGTGTAAATAGACACACTCGCCCACATGACGCAAAAAATGCCCAGAATCGTTAATAATGCGGCCCTGATGGTAATATTTTTTAAAAACTGCACGATATGCCTCTCTCGAAACAGGACTGTTTCTGGTCTGAGGATTGACGGGGATGCGGAGAATCAAGACAGGTAGCCAGCAGGCGTTTGCCCCCGGACATGTTTGAACACCTCTCCGGGCATCGATTTCTTTATTATGTTGAGATTCCTCTCGCATCATCTATCGGCGTTCAACGGGCAAACTTAAGGAGTGGCGGAAATTATTTCTTAATTTTGCTTTTGCCCTCAATAAGTTTGAGGTTATTTAAAGCACACGAAGGCGATAACACTTAAAAAGATTGCCCGATAAACTTATCCACCAGTTAAGAAGGCGAGCTGAAACATATTCTCCGCCGCGCGAGTTTGCTATCATCTGCGTTATTATTGCCTGCAATGCAGAGCACTTCATTGAGAACAAGAGGTTAGGTAATCTTATGGCCGTAGTAGGTATCTTCTTTGGATCCGATACAGGTAACACCGAAAACATCGCGAAAATGATCCAGAAGCAATTGGGTAAAGATGTTGCAGAGGTGCATGACATTGCGAAGAGCAGCAAAGAGGATCTGGAAAAATTCGATATTTTGCTGATCGGTATTCCAACCTGGTATTACGGTGAAGCGCAGTGTGACTGGGACGACTTTTTCCCGACGCTGGAAGAGATAGATTTCGAAGGCAAGCTGGTTGCGCTGTTTGGTTGCGGCGACCAGGAAGACTATGCCGAATACTTCTGTGATGCACTCGGTACCGTGCGTGACATCATCGAGCCACGCGGCGCGGTGATCGTGGGTCACTGGCCAACTGAAGGCTATCATTTCGAAGCTTCAAAAGGTCTGGCCGATGATAAGCACTTCATCGGGCTGGCAATTGACGAGGATCGTCAGCCGGAACTGACCAACGAACGTGTTGATGCATGGGTCAAACAGATCACAGAAGAACTGAGCCTTTCAGAAATTATTGGCTAAAAACCCTGTTGGCCCTGAGGATTTATTCTACAATTGAAGGGCCAAACTATTACTGAAATTAACAATTTAACCGCTACAAAATTGTAACTTTCGGTGGTATCAAGGTACACTGAGTTCATCTGTTTTTTCTATCGATCAAGTCGTTGCATAATTGAATGTGACAGGCATTTTGTGATCTTTATTAACAGGCTACGTTTTTGAGAATCGGCACACTTCCCTTAAACGAAGAATCCTTAAACGACAAATTTTTGTGCCGCCGATGCCACAGGCTGCATGCCTCAACTTGATTAGCACATAGTAACAGGACTGAATCCGCATGACTGACAACAACACCGCACTGAAGAAAGCCGGCTTAAAAGTCACGCTTCCGCGCCTCAAAATCCTGGAAGTGCTGCAAGCGCCGGAAGGTCATCACGTTAGTGCGGAAGATCTGTACAAGCAACTGATTGATATGGGTGAAGAAATTGGCCTGGCGACGGTTTACCGCGTTCTGAACCAGTTTGATGACGCCGGTATCGTTACCCGTCATAACTTCGAAGGCGGCAAGTCTGTTTTCGAACTGACTCAGCAACATCATCATGATCACCTGATCTGCCTTGATTGCGGCCGCGTTATTGAATTCCGCGACGAATACATTGAAGGCCGTCAGCGTGAGATTGCGAAGAAACACGGTATCAAACTGACCAACCACAGTCTGTATCTGTACGGCCACTGTGAAGCGGGCGATTGCCGCGAAGATGAATCTTTGCACAATGACAAACCTGCGCAGTAATCTGCACGGTCAGTCCGAATAAATTAACCGCTGAAAGGCGGTTTTTTTATGTCTGCGATCCAAGCGGAGAGTTAAAACGCAAAACCCCGGCAAGCCGGGGTTTGTTGTTTCTTTATATCAGGCGCCAATAAATGACTCAGCGTTTACGTCCTGTTAATTAGCTGGCTTTGGCGAATTGTTAGAACGAATTTCCTGCCAGATTTTGCCGCAATCTGCCGCGTAAGCCTGGCCATCGCCGGTTTTACGCGCCGTCAGACAGCGCTGATAATCCACCACACGCACGGTTTCCTGATCGGCAAACTGCTTGTGCTCCTGTTCCTGTTTCAGAACATCAAGAATAGTCTGGCACGACGCCACTTTGTCCGGCGAGCCTTCTGCTTTAATGATGCAGTTGCTGTACGCCTGACGCAGTTTCGCATTTTCGGTTTGCGTAGCCGTTGGTGCACAACCCGCCAGTAACAGGGAAGTCACGACCATCATCAGTAATTTATTCATCGGTTTAGTGTCCTCAGAAAATAGTGAATGGAGCGATAACGATGAATTTCACGTCTTTTTCATCCTGGAAAATGTTGCCATAACCGCCGCCCCAGCTCGGGATATCCGAGTGGTTGTCGTACTGGGTGTAATGCAGTTTGAACAGCGTACCTTTCGCGCGACCTTCCTGAATGGTGTACAGCGCATCAAGGCTCCAGGCACTTTCTTTCAGGCGCTGGCTCTGGTCATAGATTGGATTGGTACTCGGTTTGGCATCCCACGCGTAAACATAAGAACCGCCCACTGCGAAGCCCGGCAGATCCCATTTTGCCAGGTCGTATAACACACCGGCGTAAACGGCTTTTTCGCCGTTGGCGTTGAAGTCAGAACGGTTATCCCACCACACATCAAGACGTCCGTTAGAAGAAGAATACGTCGGGGTCATGCGTTGTAAAAAATATCCCTGATTCCCCTCAGCTTTGACCATCGTCCCTTCCAGACGCCAGTTGAACTGGCCGGTGGTATAACCGAAAGTCAGTGCCTGCAACCAGGCCAAACCGTCATACAGGCTGTTGGGATCGTTCTGGTTGCTGATACGATCTTCCGCGCCGTAGAACTGGTAGCTGGTAGTAAGCGGGTTGCCCATCAGATCAATTTTGTACGACGCTTTGGCGAAGTACTGATCGACGTAACTTTCAGCCTGACCGAAAGCCGCTTCCAGCACGAGATCATTTTTGAAGTCGTATTTCGCACCCAGCGAGTGGATATAGGAAACACCGGTTTTCTTATCGTTCTGGCGGAAATCATCCATCTCCAGATGCCACGGCGATTTGTATTCATCCGCCCACATGTAGGAGAAACTCAGTTCGCCCGGATCGCCAAAATCATGTTTATACCCGGCTTCGGCACCGCGATAGGTACCCGGCATAAAGCTCCAGTGCGGGGCGATCAGCGTTTGTCCGGTGGGCTGAATATAACCAGCATGGCCCCAGAATCCGCCGTATTTGAATTTTCCGGCCGCTTTATAGAGGCTAACGCCGCCTTTATCGCCGGAATAATCTTCGTCATACGCATGATTTTTGGAGGAGAACGCGATTTCGTTCGGGTGGCCGCTGTCGCTGGCTTCGGCTAATTCGATCGCGGTGAATGCGGCGACGTCGATACCGAACATGTCCCAGGCATAGCCGGAGGAGAAATCGAGATTCAGGTTGGCGGTCGCGTGCGAAAGGTTGGTGGCGTATTTATCGTAATCGGGGTTATTCACCGTGACTTTTGTGCCGTCAGGGCGGGTTTCTTCTTTGGTTTTGTTCAAATCTTTGCGGTCGCGTTCGCGCTGCCAGTAATACACACCGCCGGTCAGCGTCGAGTCATCAATAAAGCCAGCCGCTCTGGCCTCTTCAGGGAACATCATTCCGCCGCCTAACAAAGTGCCAGCCAGCGTGTACATCACAGGTTTCAGGTAAGCCGATCCCCTGCCCCTGTTAAGGTGCTTGTGCATAGAAATTCCTCATTTTGACTAAAAAAAACGTGCAAAACCCAAACGGGTATTAAAAGCGGCCGCCAGAGGCGTAACCGTATAAAGCAGGATTAAGAGTATTTTTCGCGACGCGAATTATCAATGGGTAATTAAACCCTGATGGCTGAAGTATGACAAAGTGCACATAAAGATGAAAAAGTGTAACAAACGAGGAATGCGAAGGACTAAATCAGTGGACTCTGACAATCGATAACTAAAACAGATAATTAAGTAAAAATCGTATTGATTTAAACGTTTCAGCACTCTGATATTCGGAAAGGAAGGGCCTAAAAAGCAAACATGAAAAATGCATTAATTCGCGATGAAAAAGAAAATTCCGTGAATTTCTGACATAAAAAAACGCAGCCGGAGCTGCGTTTAGCAATCGTTAATCGGTGACTTACGCGACAGGTTTTGATTCCCAGGTATCACGCAGGCCAACGGTACGGTTGAAGACCAGATTTTCAGCGCTGGAATAGCGGCTGTCAGCACAGAAGTAACCTTCACGTTCGAACTGCAGGCTGATTTCAGCCTGTGCAGCCACCAGAGAAGGCTCAACGAAACCGTGCGCGATCACCAGGGATTCCGGGTTGATCGTGGTCAGGAAGTCTTCTGCCTGGCCCGGGTTTGCCACGCTGAACAGACGGTCATACAGACGGAATTCCGCCGGTTTGCCTTCAGTAGCGGAAACCCAATGGATCACGCCTTTCACCTTGCGGCCATCGGCAGGATCTTTGCTCAGCGTTTCGATGTCGTATGAGCAGAAGATCGTCGTCACATTACCTTCGGCATCTTTATCAATGCGTTCCGCTTTGATGACATACGCATTGCGCAGACGAACTTCTTTGCCCAGCACCAGACGCTTGTATTGCTTGTTCGCTTCTTCGCGGAAATCAGCCTGATCGATATAAATCTCACGGGTGAACGGCACTTCGCGCGTACCCATCTCCGGTTTGCTCGGATGATTAGGCATTTTCACCATTTGCACATCTTCACCGGTAAAGTTCTCAATGATCACTTTAACCGGATTGATGACAGCCATGGCGCGCGGTGCGTTTTCGTTCAGATCGTCACGAATACAAGATTCCAGCGCCATCATTTCGACGTTGTTGTCCTGTTTCGTCACGCCGATACGACGGCAGAATTCACGGATTGACGCGGCAGTGTAACCACGGCGACGCAGGCCTGAAACGGTCGGCATACGCGGGTCGTCCCAGCCTTCTACGATTTTATCCGTCACCAGCAGGTTCAGCTTACGCTTGGACATGATGGAATATTCGAGATTCAGACGGGAGAACTCGTACTGACGCGGGTGGCAAGGGATGGTGATGTTATCGAGAACCCAGTCGTACAGACGACGGTTGTCCTGGAATTCCAGCGTACACAGCGAATGAGTGATCCCTTCCAGCGCATCGGAAATGCAGTGGGTGAAATCATACATCGGGTAGATGCACCATTTTTTGCCAGTCTGATGGTGTTCCGCAAACTTAATACGGTAGATAACCGGATCGCGCATAACGAAGAATGGCGACGCCATATCGATTTTTGCACGCAGACACGCGGCGCCTTCAGCGAATTCACCGTTGCGCATTTTTTCGAACAGCGCGATGTTTTCTTCTACGCTGCGATCGCGGTACGGGCTGTTTTTGCCCGGGGACGTCAGCGAGCCACGGTATTCGCGAATTTCATCCGGAGACAGTTCGTCAACGTAAGCCAGACCTTTGTTGATCAGCTCCAGCGCGTAGCCGTGCAGTTGATCGAAGTAGTCGGAAGAATAGTGAATATCACCGCTCCAGCCGAAACCTAACCACTGGACGTCGTGTTTGATCGACTCAACGAATTCGATGTCTTCTTTTGCCGGGTTGGTATCGTCAAAACGCAGGTTGCACTGCCCCTGATAGTCTTGCGCAATACCGAAGTTCAGGCAGATAGACTTCGCATGGCCGATATGCAGATAACCATTAGGCTCGGGCGGGAAACGGGTATGAACGGTATTGTGTTTCCCGGTCGCCAGATCTTCATCAATAATCTGACGGATAAAATTTGTTGGGCGGGCTTCAGCCTCACTCATTGTGCAATTCCTCTACGCAACATTGACTCTACAGATAACCTGTTATGTTCCAACAAGCCACGTCGGGAAACAACCGTTACTTGCATAAAATCGTGGTTATCTGCATACCGCGTGTCCGTAAACAATAAAAAACGGGAAGAGATTGCTCTCTTCCCGCTAAGACTTAACTCAACTGAATCAGCGTCAGGAAATTATTTACCCTGAATCTCAAACAGTTTGGTCTGACCGGCTACGACTGAACCGCTGGCCAGTGAAATCACACCGGTGTAATCATCGATGTTGCTGACCACAACCGGGCTAATCATTGAGCGCGCGTTAGCGTTCAGATAAGCCAGATCCAGTTCCAGTACAGGCTGACCGGCAGTGACCGTTGCGCCTTCTTCAACCAGGCGGGTAAAGCCCTGGCCGTTGAGTGCAACGGTGTCGATGCCCATGTGCACCACGATTTCAGCGCCGGAAGTGGTTTCCAGGCAGAACGCATGGTTGGTGTTGAAGATTTTCACCACGGTACCCGCAGCCGGAGCGACGACTGTTTTATCCGTCGGACGAATCGCGACACCATCGCCTACCGCTTTGCTGGCGAAGGCTTCGTCTGGCACCTGATCCAGCGCTACGATGTCACCGGTAACCGGAGCCACCAACGTTTCAACGACCGCTTTAACGCTGTTTGGAACAGCCTGCGGAGCCGCTTTCACCGCCACAGGTGCTGCTGCGCTGCCTGCCGCAACCGGACCACGCGCCATCACTTTCTTCATTGCATCAGCCAGAGATTCCGCTTTTGCACCGACGATAACCTGAATGCTTTGTTTGTTCAGACGAACAATACCGGACGCACCCAGACGTTTACAGGCTGCATCATCAACAGTACCGGCATCTTTCACGTTCAGACGCAGGCGGGTAATACAGGCATCAATACCTTTGAAGTTATCAGAACCGCCCAGTGCGCTGATGTAGCTCACGGCCAGCTGATTCAGACCTTCTTCAGTATTGCTGTTCGCTTCCGGTTCACCGATATGGTCGGCGTCGTCTTCACGGCCCGGCGTTTTCAGGTTGAACATGCGGATAATTACGCTGAACAGTACGAAGTAGATGACGAAGAACACAACGCCCATCACCAGCAACATCCAGACGTTTTTACTTGCCGCCGGCAGGTTGTACATCAACGCGTAGTCAATCGCACCCGCGGAGAAGGAGAAGCCAGCGTGGATACCCAGCGCAGTTGCAACGTACAGGCTGATCCCGGTCAGGATGGCGTGGACTAAATACAGCAGCGGAGCAAGGAACATGAACAGGAATTCTAACGGCTCGGTCACACCAGTCAGGAATGCAGTCACCGCAACGGAGACCAGCATACCGCCCACCAGTGGACGACGTTCTTTCGGTGCTGCGAAGTACATTGCGCATGCTGCGCCTGGCAGACCAAACATCATGATTGGGAAGAAGCCGGACATGAACATCCCTGCGGTGCCGTCACCCGCGTAGAAGCGGTTGATGTCGCCGTGGAATACTGTACCTGCTGCGTTGGTGAAGTCACCAATCTGGAACCATGCGATGGTATTCAGAACCTGATGCAAACCGGTTGGGATCAGCAAACGGTTTACGAAACCGAAGATACCCGCACCGAATGCGCCTGCGCCTACGATCCACTCACCACCGGCGCGGATTGCATCCTGCACCGGAGGCCAGACGTAACCGAAGATCGCGGCCAGAATCAGACAGAAGAAGCCTGTTGCGATAGGAACGAAACGTTTCCCACCGAAGAAGCTAAGGAAATCAGGAAGTTTGATATCAGACCAGCGGTTGTAAACCATACCGCCGACCAGACCGGTGATGATACCTGCCAGAACGCCCATATTGACGGCCGGGTTGATGGTAATCATCGCTTTGGTCAGAATGAAATAACCAATACCACCCGCCAGTGCCGCAGCACCCGCGTTGTCTTTAGACCAGCTTGATGCCACACCAATAGCAAAAATCAGGGCCAGGTTATCGAAGATCCCGCCACCGGCTTGCGCGATGAACGGCATATTAAGAAGATCAGGCTGACCGAAACGCAGCAGTAACGCAGCGACCGGTAGCACGGCTATCGGCAGCTGAAGTGCTCTGCCTAAACGCTGAAAGAATCCAAGAATATTCACATTTCCCCCTATCCGCCGCCAGGCGAATCACCTAAGTAGTTTAATTAGTATGGTTACTACCTTTACTCACTTACCGTTCCGATTTAACCAACTGCTTTGCGAGTGTAAAAAGATTATTTCGTATCGCAAATTAAAACCTCTATTTTTGTGATAATTATCACCAAAAAGAGGTCATAACATGCCATCAGGCTGGTCAACACACAAAACTTATTTTATCATTAAAAAAATCTAGACGGCATTGTGCCAGCCACAAACCGTCACGGTGGTTTACGCTTAACATGACCGCCCTGAACCAAAACAGCTTTGACTTCCTTATCCGGAGTCACTGGGTTACAGGCAGGCGGCAATCGAAAAATCCGTTGCGCTTACTCCGTTAAGCCAGGCAGAGATTCGAAAGCAGCCAACACCCCTGCAACGTCAAGGACAAAGGATATACACAGTATATTCAATATTCTGAAACTAAGAGGTACGTGATGAGACTTATTCCTTTAAACACCACCACTGAAGTTGGCAAATGGGCAGCACGTCATATCGTTGAGCGTATTAACGCCTTCAAACCCACTGCCGACCGCCCGTTCATTTTGGGCTTACCTACCGGTGGCACACCACTCGAAGCTTACAAACATTTAATCGCCATGCATAAAGCAGGCCAGGTTAGCTTTAAGAACGTGGTTACTTTCAATATGGACGAATATGTTGGCTTACCGCAGGAACACCCTGAGAGCTATCATACGTTCATGTACAAAAACTTCTTTGATCACGTTGATATTCCACGCGAAAACATCAATCTGCTGAATGGTAATGCACCAGACGTCAACGAAGAATGCCGTCAGTACGAAGCAAAAATTAAGTCTTACGGTAAAATTCACCTGTTCATGGGTGGCGTGGGCAACGACGGTCACATTGCCTTCAACGAACCGGCATCTTCACTGGCTTCACGCACCCGTATCAAAACCCTGACACACGAAACCCGCATCGCGAACTCCCGTTTCTTCGACAATGACGTCTCTCAGGTGCCAAAATACGCCCTGACCGTTGGCGTAGGCACACTGCTTGATGCAGAAGAAGTGATGATTCTGGTCACCGGCCACGCGAAGGCGCAAGCGCTGGAAGCGGCCGTCGAAGGGAACATTAACCACATGTGGACCATCAGTTGCCTGCAATTGCATGCAAAAGCCGTTATGGTGTGTGACGAGCCGTCCACCATGGAACTGAAAGTCAAAACTGTTAAATATTTCCGCGAGTTAGAAGCGGAAAATATGAAAAACCTTTAACTAACTGAATCCCCAAAATCATTTGAGTTGCAGCAAGGCGGCAACTGCGCGAGTCACCGGGAGCTTACTCAAGTAAGTGACCGGTGCGAGTAAGGCAGCCAACGCGGCTGCGGCTCAAAGGATGAAGGGGAATGGGGGCATGATGTACGCTTTGATTAACGGCCGGATCTATACCGGCCACGACGTTCTGGATAACCATGCGGTCGTGATTGCCGATGGCAAAATCGAACGTGTCTGCGCGGTCAGCGAGCTGCCGGACAATGTGGAAACCCGCGATCTGGACGGTGCCATTCTTGCCCCCGGATTTATCGACCTTCAACTTAATGGTTGTGGCGGCGTGCAGTTTAACGATTCACTGGAAGCGATTTCCGTAGAAACGTTAGAAATCATGCAGAAAGCCAACGAAAAATCCGGCTGTACCAGTTTCTTACCTACGCTGATCACCTGTAGCGATGACTACATGAAGCACGGCGTCAGCGTAATGCGCACGTATCTGGAAAAATATCCGAATCAGGCGCTGGGTCTGCATCTTGAAGGCCCGTATCTGAGCCCGTTGAAAAAAGGCACCCACAATCCGGCCTTTATCCGTAAGCCTGATGACGCCATGATTGATTTTCTGTGTGAAAACGCCGATGTCATCACGCAGCTGACGCTTGCGCCGGAACAGGTTGAAGCCCGCTGTATCCGCCAGCTGCGCGCTGCCGGAATTGTGATTTCCGCAGGCCATTCCAATTCGACGTATGCCGAAGCCCGCGCCGGTTTTGCGGCCGGTATCACCTTCGCAACGCACCTTTATAATGCAATGCCGGCGATTACAGGTCGTCAGCCTGGCCTTATTGGTGCAATCTTCGATACACCGGAAGTGTATACCGGTGTGATTGCCGACGGTTTGCATGTCGATTACGCCAATATTCGCAACGCGAAAAAGCTCAAAGGCGAGAAACTGGTGCTGGTCACCGACGCCACTGCGCCAGCGGGTGCCAATATTGATGAGTTCATTTTTGCCGGTAAAACAATATACTACCGTGACGGACTCTGTGTGGACGAAAACGGAACACTGAGCGGCTCTGCGCTGACCATGATCGAAGCAGTTCAAAACAGCGTCGAACATGTCGGCATTGCACTGGATGAAACGTTGCGTATGGCATCGCTTTATCCGGCCCGCGCGATTGGCCTCGACGGCCAGCTGGGCAGCATTGAAGCAGGCAAAGTCGCCAACCTCACCGCGTTCACTCATGATTTTAAAATCACAAAAACTATCGTTAATGGTGACGAAGTTTAATTGAGCGGATAACAGCATTGATGACAACTGGCGGACAGCAGGCACAAATCGGCAACGTTGATCTGGTTAAGCAGTTAAACGGCGCGGCGGTTTACCGCCTGATTGACCAACAAGGGCCCATTTCGCGCATTCAAATCGCCGACATGAGCCAGTTAGCGCCCGCCAGTGTCACCAAAATTACCCGACAGTTACTCGAGCGCGGGCTGATCAAAGAAGTGGATCAGCAGGCTTCCACCGGAGGTCGCCGCGCTATTTCAATCATCACTGAAACCCGCCCTTTTCATACCATCGCCGTTCGACTTGGCCGCCATGACGCGACCATCACGCTCTACGATCTCAGCGCAAAATCACTGGCCGAACAACATTATTCACTGCCAGAACGCACTCAGGAAACGCTTGAGAACGCCTTATTTGAGGCGATTTCGCAATTTATCGAGCTGAATCAGCGCAAAATTCGTGAGCTGATTGCCATTTCCGTGATCTTGCCCGGCCTGGTCGACCCGAATAAAGGCATCGTCCGCTACATGCCGCATATCAGCGTCGGTGCGTGGAAATTAGTCGATGCGCTGGAAGCCAGATTCAAAGTCACCAGCTTTGTCGGCCACGATATCCGCAGTCTGGCCCTCGCCGAGCACTATTTCGGGGCAACCCGCGACTGTCAGGACTCCATTTTGGTTCGTCTTCACCGCGGTACCGGCGCAGGGATTATCGTTAACGGCCAGATTTTCCTAGGCAGTAACGGCAACGTGGGTGAAATTGGCCACATTCAGATCGACCCGCTGGGCGAACGGTGCCACTGCGGCAACTTCGGCTGCCTGGAAACGGTCGCCGCGAATGCCGCTATCGAAAACCGTGTACGTCATCTGCTCACGCAGGGCTACGCCAGCAAACTCAGCCTGAACGATTGCTCAATTTCCGCTATCTGCAAAGCCGCCAATCGCCATGATGCGCTGGCCACTGAAGTGATTGAGCATGTGGGCCGTCAGCTTGGCAAAGGCGTTTCCATTGCGATTAACCTGTTTAATCCGCAAAAAGTGGTGATTGCCGGTGAAATTACCGAAGCGGATAAAGTCCTGCTGCCGGCCATCCAAAACTGCATTAATGCTCAGGTTTTGAAAGATTTCCGCCGCAATCTACCGGTTGTGACTTCCGCGCTTAATCATCAGTCCGCGATTGGTGCGTTTGCGCTGGTCAAACGGGCTATGCTGAATGGCGTTCTGTTGCAGCGTCTGATGGAAAATTAAGGCGTGCTATAGTAATGGGCTGCCAAGAATGGGGCTGAAAATGTGGGTTTGGAAATCATGACAATTAAGAATGTAATCTGTGACATTGATGGCGTGCTGTTGCACGACAACACTGCTGTACCCGGCGCCGATCGCTTTCTGGCCCGAATTCAGGAACAGGGAATGCCTCTGGTCATTCTCACCAACTACCCTTCCCAAACCGCTCAGGATCTGGCAAACCGCTTCAGCGCTGCCGGTCTTGAAGTGCCGGAAAGCGCGTTCTTCACGTCCGCGATGGCGACGGCTGATTTCCTGAAACGTCAGGAAGGCAAAAAAGCCTACGTCGTTGGCGAAGGCGCTCTGATTCACGAGCTGTATAAAGCGGGTTTTACCATCACAGACATCAATCCTGATTTTGTGATCGTCGGCGAAACGCGTTCGTACAACTGGGACATGATCCATAAAGCAGCGTATTTCGTGGCGAACGGTGCGCGTTTTATTGCGACAAACCCGGACAATCATGGCCACGGTTTCGTCCCTGCCTGCGGCGCATTGTGCGCGCCGATTGAGAAAATCACCGGACGTAAGCCGTTTTATGTCGGCAAACCGAGCCCGTGGATTATCCGTTCTGCCCTGAATAAAATGCAGGCACATTCAGAAGGTACGGTCATCGTTGGCGATAACCTGCGAACTGACATTCTGGCCGGTTTTCAGGCGGGTCTGGAAACGATCCTGGTGCTGAGCGGTGTTTCTTCACTGAACGATATTGAAGGAATGCCTTTCCGCCCGACCTGGATTTATCCTTCAGTCGCGGATATCGATATCATCTGACCGCGTCGGGTAAGCCGATGAAAACGAGTCTGAATCTGCATTCAGGCTCGTTTTTTTTTACCTTGCTGACTGATTTTTATCCGTTTTTTTGTTTTTTTGAATTCCCACCAATTTTTCGGCATTAAATTGATAATCCATCAACGAAAAAGCCATTAAACTGAACATCCGCTAACAAACCAGCCTCACCAACACACTATTTATCAGAAGAGCGTTAAACCGCTTGCACAACACAGGGGTTTTGACGCATTTTCATAGTCAGCAACGCAACAAAGCCTGACTAAAACTGAAAGAACGGCAACGTTGATCCTCATTCGTAAACATAAAAATGACAGCCAGAGAAACGTCGTTAGGGAGATAGAAATATGTGTTCAATTTTCGGTGTGCTCGATATCAAAACTGACTCCGTCGAGCTGCGCAAAAAAGCGCTGGAACTCTCGCGCCTGATGCGTCACCGCGGGCCAGACTGGTCCGGCGTGTTCGCCAGCGACAAAGCGATTCTGTCGCATGAACGTCTGTCGATTGTCGACGTGAACAACGGCGCACAGCCTTTGTACAACGCAGCACATACCCACGTTCTGGCTGTAAACGGCGAAATCTACAACCATCAGGCCCTGCGCGCTGAATTGGGCGACAAGTATGAGTTCCAGACCGCGTCTGACTGTGAAGTCATTCTGGCGCTGTATCAGGAAAAAGGCCCGGCGTTCCTCGACGAACTGCAAGGTATGTTCGCCTTCATTCTGTATGACACAGAAAAAGACGCGTACCTGATTGGCCGCGACCATCTGGGCATCATCCCGCTTTACATGGGTTATGACGAACACGGCAACATGTACGTGGCGTCTGAAATGAAAGCGCTGGTGCCGGTTTGCCGCACCATCAAAGAATTCCCGGCGGGCAGCTATTTGTGGAGCCAGGAAGGCGAAATCCGTGAATATTACCAGCGTGACTGGTTCGATTTCGAAAACGTCAAAGATAACGTCACTGATGCTGCGGCACTGAAAGATGCGCTGGAAGAATCCGTGAAAAGCCATCTGATGTCTGACGTGCCTTACGGCGTGCTGCTGTCCGGTGGTCTGGATTCTTCCGTGATTTCAGCCATTACCAAGAAATTTGCCGGTCGCCGCATTGAAGATAAAGATCAGAGCGAAGCCTGGTGGCCACAGCTGCACTCCTTCGCGGTCGGTCTGGAAGGTTCTCCGGATCTGCGCGCTGCCCAGGAAGTTGCAAACCATTTAGGCACCGTGCACCATGAAATTCACTTCACCGTGCAGGAAGGTCTGGACGCTATCCGTGACGTGATTTATCACATCGAAACTTACGACGTGACCACCATTCGCGCGTCAACGCCGATGTATCTGATGTCCCGTAAAATCAAAGCGATGGGCATCAAGATGGTGTTGTCCGGCGAAGGTGCCGACGAAGTCCTGGGCGGTTACCTGTATTTCCATAAAGCGCCGAACGCGAAAGAATTCCACGAAGAAACCGTACGTAAATTGCTGGCCCTGCACATGTATGACTGTGCCCGTGCCAACAAAGCGATGTCCGCCTGGGGTGTTGAAGCCCGCGTACCGTTCCTGGATAAAAAATTCCTCGACGTCGCAATGCGCATCAACCCGAAAGACAAAATGTGCGGCAACGGCAAAATGGAAAAACATATCCTGCGCGAATGTTTTGAATCTTATCTGCCACACAGCGTTGCATGGCGCCAGAAAGAACAGTTCTCTGACGGCGTGGGTTACAGCTGGATCGATACGTTAAAAGAAGTCGCGTCTCAGCAGATTACCGATCAACAGCTCGAAACTGCGCATTTCCGTTTCCCGTACAACACGCCGACGTCTAAAGAAGGCTATCTGTACCGCACCATTTTCGAAGAACTGTTCCCGGTTCCAAGCGCGGCTGAATGTGTTCCTGGCGGCCCGTCAGTAGCCTGTTCTTCAGCGAAAGCCATCGAATGGGATGAAGCGTTCAAAAACATGGATGACCCTTCTGGCCGTGCGGTTGGCGTTCACCAGTCAGCGTATAAATAAGCCTTTACCGGTTATTTTCCATGAAGCAAGCGGGCCTTTTCAGGCCCGTTTTTTTATGGGTAAAGCCAGTAAAAATAATGTCTTTTGCCCAATTAATCACCAGAGTGGTTATAAGCCAGACAAATGGACGCTCTCACGCCTTTTTCTCCAAAAAAGGTGTTGACGCAAAACGGTCATATACGCATAATGCGCCCCGCAACGCCGATGAAGGTAGCGCGAAAAAAGATGGCTACGTAGCTCAGTTGGTTAGAGCACATCACTCATAATGATGGGGTCACAGGTTCGAATCCCGTCGTAGCCACCATCTTTTTTGCGGGAGTGGCGAAATTGGTAGACGCACTAGATTTAGGTTCTAGCGCCGCAAGGTGTGCGAGTTCAAGTCTCGCCTCCCGCACCATTTCATCGAGTCGGCAGCACAGTTGGGGTATCGCCAAGCGGTAAGGCACTGGTTTTTGATACCAGCATTCCCAGGTTCGAATCCTGGTACCCCAGCCATTTTCTTACCCTTCGCATCTCTGGTGTGAATGTGAGAAAAAACCAATTTGAAGAAGTTGTACTGTTGGGGTATCGCCAAGCGGTAAGGCACTGGTTTTTGATACCAGCATACCCTGGTTCGAATCCAGGTACCCCAGCCATACTTCTTTCTGTATAATTGGTAAGCACTTGAAATTTATTATTAAGTTAGTTAAATTAGTGCTTGAAGTTTTGAAGTAAGTCAGTAGAATTTGGCTACGTAGCTCAGCTGGTTAGAGCACATCACTCATAATGATGGGGTCACAGGTTCAAATCCCGTCGTAGCCACCATTTTACTTGCAGTACACTGCTCAAAAGGTAGTGAGTTTTAAAATTGGGGTGTCGCCAAGCGGTAAGGCTCTGGTTTCTGATACCAGCATACCCAGGTTCGAATCCTGGCACCCCAGCCACATTAAGAAAGCCCGCTTCGTGCGGGCTTTTTGCTATCTGTCGGTTGAGTCAGACTCAAAAAAAAGGCAAGCCGACATTCATCCGGCCAGCCCTTCTCTCACTTAATTAAATTCCTAATGCATATTTCAGCGCTTTGGTTTTCAGTGCCCCTGCACGTTGTGCCGTCATCAGTGCCAGATTTCTCAATGCTTTGACGGGTGCCAGATCGTTACTGAACGCGGTATAGAACAAATCCATGCCGCTTTGCATCAGCAGATTATCCAGGCGACGCTGACGCTGATAACGCATCAGCACGCTCTCGCTGCTCCACGCTTCATCGTGATCACGCGCTTTTTCCAGCACCGAAAGCAATGCTTCTACGTCGCGATAACCCAGATTCACGCCCTGCCCGGCCAGCGGATTGATCGTATGCGCCGCATCGCCCACCAGCGCCAGCCCAGGCAGGACATAACGCTGCGCATGGCGGCGAACCAGCGGGAACGCGCCTGCTGCTATTGCATTGATTTTTCCAAGGCGTGGTGGGAAGGCCTGCATAATCTCCGCCGTCAGCTGTTTCATGTTCAGCGTTTTCAGATAACGGATGCGCTGCGGGCTGTCGTACCACACCAGCGACGCCTGATTGCCAAACAACGGCAGGAACGCACGCGGGCCGGAAGGGAAAAACTGCTGCCAGGTGACATCCTGATCCGGCGTTTCGGTTTCAACGTTAATCAGCATACAGTGCTGGCGATATTCCCAACCATCAACGCCGATGCCTGCCAGCTGGCGTACCAGAGAATTCGCCCCGTCGGCCGCGACGACCAGTTTTGTACGCAGCAGTTCACCGGTTGTCAGCTGAAGTGACCAGGTTTTATCGTCATGCTGCAGGAGATGGCGCAGTTTCGCCGGGCAGAAACGGGTCAGATTGGAGAAAGCATTAAACTGCTGCCAGAGCGCCAGCTGAAGCACGCGGTTTTCAATCATGAATCCCAGCTCCGGTAATCCGAGTGATTGCGCATCGAATTTTACGTCGGAACCGTCAACTTCCCAGGTTTCCAGGCGGCGATACGGCACCGAGCGCATTTTTTCAACAGCAGGCCACGCCTCTAATTTCTGCAAGAACCGCACCGAAGCGCAGCCAATCGCAGAAATTCTCAGGTCTGCCGCCGCTGATGCGTCAAATTCAGCCGGCTCTTCATTTTCGATCAGTGCAACCTGAAGCCCCTGACGGGCCAGTCCGAGCGCTGCTGCAGCGCCTACCATCCCGCCACCGACAATCACTGCATCAAATGACTTCTCTGAATTATTCATTTTATTCCAGCTTTCTATTTCAGTTCATTATGCGAAGTGTACCGGATTTTTGTGTCAGCATCAGGGCCTAAGCTGCTTTCCCGCACTGGTCAGCGCTAAGGTGAGGGTTTACAATACCGCCCCTGAACAACGCTATGCACTGCGGCACTGCCGATCTAACGTTCCCCGTATTGAGTACTGACACGCTGATGACTAAAAAACTGCACATAAAAACCTGGGGCTGCCAGATGAATGAATATGATTCATCCAAAATGGCCGATCTTCTTGATAGCACCCACGGTTACCAGCTGACGGATAACGCTGAAGAAGCAGACATTCTGCTGCTGAATACCTGTTCAATCCGGGAAAAAGCCCAGGAGAAAGTGTTCAGCCTGCTGGGACACTGGAAATTATTAAAAAAGAAAAACCCGGATATTATTATCGGCGTCGGCGGCTGCGTGGCATCTCAGGAAGGGGAATTGCTGCGTAAGCGTGCGCCCTGCGTTGATATCGTTTTTGGCCCGCAAACCCTGCATCGCCTGCCAGAAATGGTCAACCATGTTCGCGGCACCAAAAGCCCGGTCGTGGATATCAGCTTTCCGGAAATTGAGAAATTTGACCGTCTGCCGGAACCACGCGCAGATGGCCCGACCGCATTTGTCTCCATCATGGAAGGTTGCAACAAATATTGCAGTTTCTGCGTGGTGCCTTACACGCGCGGCGAAGAAGTCAGCCGCCCTTGTGATGACGTCCTGTTCGAAGTCGCTCAGCTTGCCGCTCAGGGCGTGCGTGAAGTTAACCTGCTGGGGCAAAACGTCAACGCCTACTGCGGCGATTCCTTTGACGGCGGCATCTGCACGTTTGCAGAATTACTGCGTCTGGTGGCGGCCATCGACGGTATTGACCGCATCCGCTTTACCACCAGCCATCCGGTAGAATTTACTGACGATATTATCGAGGTCTATAAAGACACACCTGAAGTGGTGAGCTTCCTGCATCTGCCTATTCAGAGCGGTTCTGATCGCATTCTCACCATGATGAAACGCCCTCACACGGTGCTGGAATACAAATCGACTATCCGTAAATTGCGGGCTGCGCGTCCGGATATCCATTTCAGTTCTGACTTCATCATCGGCTTCCCGGGCGAATCCAAAGATGATTTCGAACGCACTATGGATTTGATTGCGCAGGTCAATTACGACGTCAGTTTCAGCTTCATCTACTCACCACGCCCGGGAACACCCGCGGCCGACATGGTCGATGATGTGAGCATGGACGAGAAGAAACAGCGTCTGGCGCTGCTACAGGACCGGATCACGCAGCAGGTGATGCGGTTTAGCCGCGCCACGCTGGGTACCGTTCAGCGCATTCTGGTCGAAGGGACATCCCGTAAAGACATTATGGAACTGACCGGACGCACAGAATGCAACCGTGTGGTCAATTTTGAAGGCACGCCGGACATGATTGGCAGATTCGTGGATGTCGAAATTGTCGATGTCTACGCCAACTCCCTGCGTGGCGTGGTCATCCGCACAGAAGAACAAATGGCGCTGCGCCTGCACGAATCACCGCAATCTGTTATTGCCCGCACACGCAAAGAAAATGAACTGGGCGTTGGGATCTATCAGCCCTGAATCATTGCAGCGAAGAATGACAGAACCCCACAGGGCGCTCCGGCGTCCTGTTTCTTTTGAGAATTCAGACGCAACACCGGCTTCAAGGGTTTAATTTTCCAGGAAAGGCCGCATATCCGGATGCAGGTTCATGTAACTGCCGGCAAGCCGCAGCATATTTTGCCAAGGGCATGTATTATTAACTCAGGTATGGTTGACGGCTGAAAGCAGTTTACGGCCGTATGTCTCACTGAACGTACCCTGAATTATGCAGGGTAAACTGGTCCAGAGTGACCCAAAGGATAAGTTTGAACGTTGTAACACAAGAGATTTTACTGGAGCCCGAAGACAATCAGCGTCTGCTGAGCCTGTGCGGGCCGTTTGATGACAATATCAAACAACTGGAACGCCGGTTGGGCGTTGAAATCAACCGTCGTGATAACGCATTTAAACTTGTTGGAAAGAGCCTGCCGGTTGCGGCAGCCGCTGATATTCTGCGCGACTTATACGTAGACACTGCGCCGCTGCGTGGTGAGATTCAGGATATCGATCCTGAAAAAATCCATCTGGCGATTAAAGAAAGCCGCGTGCTTGAGCAAACGGCTGAAAGCGTGCCTGATTTTGGCAAAGCGGTCATCATTAAAACCAAGCGTGGCGTGATCAAACCGCGTACGAAGAATCAGGCGCAGTACGTTGCTAATATTTTGGATCACGACGTTACGTTTGGTATCGGGCCTGCCGGTACGGGTAAAACTTATCTGGCCGTTGCCGCTGCCGTTGATGCGCTGGAACGTCAGGAAGTGCGCCGTATTCTGCTGACGCGCCCTGCCGTTGAAGCCGGTGAAAAGCTGGGCTTCCTGCCGGGCGATCTCAGTCAGAAGGTGGACCCGTATCTGCGTCCGCTGTATGACGCGCTGTTCGAAATGCTCGGCTTTGAGAAAGTTGAAAAACTGATTGAGCGCAACGTAATTGAAGTGGCTCCGCTGGCGTATATGCGTGGGCGTACGCTTAATGACGCCTTCATTATTCTCGATGAAAGCCAGAATACCTCCATCGAACAAATGAAGATGTTCCTGACCCGTATTGGTTTTAACTCGAAAGCGGTTATCACCGGTGACGTCACACAAATCGACTTGCCGCGTCATCAGAAATCAGGCCTGCGCCACGCCATTGAAGTATTGTCTTCGGTTGAAGAACTGAGCTTTAACTTCTTCCACAGTGAGGACGTCGTCCGTCATCCTGTTGTCGCACGAATTGTTGTAGCTTACGAAGCGTGGGAAGAAGAAGACCAAAAACGTCGCGATGCGATTGCCGCAGAGCGTAAACATGAACATCAAAACAACGCATCCCAGCAGGTTAGTCAATGAACACGGTAATCCTCGATCTACAAATCGCTTGCGAAGAAAACGCAGGTTTACCGTCAGAAAATGACTTCCAGACCTGGCTGGAAGCTGTGCTTCCTCAGTTTCAGGAAGAGTCGGAAGTGACCATCCGCCTGGTCGACATCCCGGAAAGCCATGAATTAAACATGACTTATCGTGGCATGGATAAACCGACCAACGTGTTATCCTTCCCGTTCGAAGCTCCTCCGGGCATGGAAATGCCGCTGCTCGGCGACCTGATTATTTGTCGTCAGGTTGTTGAGAAGGAAGCCAAAGAGCAGGAAAAAGAACTTTGGGCTCACTGGGCGCATATGGTTATCCACGGCAGTTTGCATTTGCTGGGTTATGACCATATCGTTGATGAAGAAGCCGAAGAGATGGAAGCGATTGAAACTGAAATCATGCTGGGACTGGGTTATCCTGATCCCTATATTTCAGAAAAAGAAGACAACTGAAAATAGCCCGGATTCATACAACGCCTGCTACGGAGATCACTCTCCCGCAGGCGTTTCAGGCTAAGAGTTGATCATAATGACCACCAACACGAGAAAACTAAACCAAACGCCATGAGCGATGACCATTCACAAAATAGTGACAGCCCCAGTCCCAAGAAGGGCTTCTTTTCCCTTATCCTTAACCAGCTCTTTCACGGTGAACCTAAAAACCGTGGCGATTTGGTTGAGCTGATCCGTGACTCAGAACAAAACGATCTGATCGACCCCGATACCCGTGACATGCTGGAAGGCGTGATGGATATCGCCGAGCAGCGCGTCCGGGACATCATGATCCCACGTTCTCAAATGATCACGCTCAAACGCAATCAGCCGCTGGAAGAGTGCCTCGATGTCATCATCGAATCCGCACACTCCCGCTTCCCGGTGATCAGCGAAGATAAGGATCACATTGAAGGCATCCTGATGGCCAAAGACCTGCTGCCGTTTATGCGCACAGAGTCCGAGCCATTCAGCATTGATAAAGTGCTGAGAACCGCCGTGGTGGTTCCCGAAAGCAAACGTGTTGACCGCATGCTGAAGGAGTTTCGCTCCCAGCGTTACCATATGGCGATTGTTGTCGATGAATTCGGCGGCGTATCCGGCCTGGTCACTATCGAAGATATTCTTGAACTGATTGTCGGCGAGATCGACGATGAGTATGACGAAGCTGAAGATCTGGATATCCGCCAGCTTAGCCGCCATACCTACACCGTCCGGGCGCTGGCACCGATTGAAGATTTTAACGAGGTCTTCCAGACCCATTACAGTGACGACGAAGTCGATACGATTGGTGGTCTGGTTATGCAGTCCTTCGGTCATTTACCGGCACGAGGCGAAAGCATTGAAATTGACGGTTACCTGTTCAAGGTTGCGATGGCAGACAGCCGCCGTATTATTCAGGTTCACGTAAAAATACCGGACGACGCGCCGCAACCGATACTGGAAGAATAATTACTCCATGGCAATTGCCTCTTTATATCAACGCCAGCGGGTTCGCGCCCTGCTGGCGCTCTTATTCGGTGCCTGTGGCACCCTCGCTTTTTCCCCCTATGATTTCTGGCCTGCCGCAATCGTCTCACTCTGCGGTCTGCTGGCATTAACGCTGGATCGCCGTCCGGCGCAATCCGCGTGGATAGGTTTCTGCTGGGGATTTGGCCTGTTTGGAACAGGCGTCAACTGGGTTTACGTCAGTATCGCCACCTTTGGCGGCATGCCGGAAGCCATCAACCTGTTCCTGGTGATTTTGCTGGCGGCTTATTTGTCGCTGTACACCATGCTGTTTGCCGGTATTTTCAGCAAACTCTGGCCAAAAACCACCTGGTGGAAACTGGCAATTGCCGCGCCTGCACTGTGGCAAATTACTGAATTCCTACGCGGTTGGGTACTGACCGGCTTCCCGTGGCTTGAATTCGGTTACAGCCAGATCAATGGCCCCCTGAAAGGCCTTGCGCCAATCACCGGTGTGAACGGCATTACGCTGTTACTGACTTCACTGAGCGGTCTGCTGGTGTATGCCATTTACCAGCGCCGGAAAGCCCCGGGGATTATTGCGCTGGCAATGTTGTTGCTGCCATGGCCGCTGCGCTATATCCACTGGTATCAGGAACAGCCAGAGAAAGCTGTGGATGTTGCACTGGTTCAGGGCAACATTCCGCAGTCCATGAAATGGGATCCGAAGGCGCTGGAAAGCGCACTGCAAACGTATCTGGATCTCAGCCGCCCTTATCTTGGCAAATCCAGCATGATCATCTGGCCGGAATCCGCAATTTCCGATATTGAGTCCGATCAGCAGGGCTTCCTGAGCATGGTGGATAATATTTACCGTTCTCACGGGACTCAGCTGGTCACCGGGATTATCGACGCACGCCGCAATGAAGAAGGCATGAAGGTGTACAACAGCGCCATCGTGCTGGGCGGTGAACAAACTTATCGCTACCCGGACGACAACCGTTTCAACAAACACCATCTGGTGCCCTTTGGTGAATTTGTTCCTCTGGAAACGCTGCTGCGCCCTCTCGCGCCGTTCTTCGATTTGCCAATGTCGGGCCTGACCAGCGGGGATTATGTGCAGAAGCCGTTGTTTGTCAGCGGGCTCAATCTGACCACCGCCATTTGCTATGAAGTGGTATTTGGCGAACAGGTGCGCGACAACCTGCGCCCGGACACCAACTTCCTGCTGACCATTTCCAACGATGCCTGGTTCGGACATTCGATTGGCCCGTGGCAGCATTTCCAGATGGCGCGTATGCGTTCGCTGGAATTAGGCCGCCCGTTGCTGCGCAGCACCAACAACGGTATTACTGCCGTAGTGAATGCTCAGGGCGATGTGACCGCCCAAATTCCGCAGTTTACCCGTCAGGTGCTGAACGTGAAGGTCACGCCGACAACCGGTATGACGCCGTATGCTCGCGTTGGCTGGTGGCCGGTGTGGATAGTAACCCTCATCATGGCCGTCGCGGCACTGTGGCTGGGCCGTCGCAAAAATTGAGTTTTCTTATTTTCTCTTTAAATCAGGCGTCTTCGGGCGCCTGAACTGTTTTGTCGCATCTTCTTTTTAACCCCCGCAATCTTCCCCTTTTACCTGCTGTCGTTTGTGATAAACCCGGCATTAAGCGCTGATTATCTGACCGGTAATGAAGTTAAATCAGGCTTTCTGGCATGACTCTTGCTACATCTAATTGAAAGATATCTGATTAGTTACTTTTTATGACGTCGTGCATCATTTTGGAACAAAAAGGCTATTCCTCATGCACTTTCTAAGTGCATAGCCCGTTAATTGCTTTCAATTGGTGCGTGTCTCGTCTCAAAAAAGAAACAATGTGGTTTCATAAAATTCACATTCAGTTATTTTCTAGCTTCATATGACGAGGCATTAGCACTTTCTGATCCGTGATTTGGATCCCTAATGACAGCAAGGAGTTGGACATGCAATTGCGCAAATTGGCGTTATCCGTAGTGTTGGCAAGCGTTGCCGTAAGCAGCTTTGCTCACGCAGAAGAACTGACCGGCACCCTGAAAAAAATCAAAGACAATGGCGTTATCGTGGTAGGTCACCGCGAATCCTCAGTGCCATTCTCTTACTACAATAACGAACAGAAAGTCGTAGGTTATTCACAGGACTATTCCGACGCCATTGTTGACGCGGTTAAGAAAAAACTGAACCTGCCAAACCTGCAGGTCAAAATGATGCCAATCACCTCGCAGAACCGTATTCCGTTGCTGCAAAACGGCACCTATGATTTTGAGTGTGGTTCTACCACCAACAACCTCGAGCGCCAGCAGCAAGCCGCTTTCTCCGACACTATCTTCGTTATCGGCACCCGTCTGTTAGTGAAGAAAGGCTCTGAGATTAAAGACTTCGCTGATCTGAAAGGCAAAACCGTTGTGGTGACTTCCGGGACAACCTCTGAAGTGCTGCTAAATAAGCTTAACGAAGAGAAAAAACTGGATCTGCGCATCATCAGCGCCAAAGACCACGGTGACTCGTTCCGTACTCTGGAAACCGGTCGTGCCGTTGCCTTCATGATGGATGACGCCCTGTTAGCCGGTGAACGTGCGAAAGCCAAAAAACCAGACAACTGGGAAATCATCGGGACTCCGCAGTCCAAAGAAGCGTATGGCTGCATGATGCGTAAAGATGATGCCGACTTCAAAAAACTGGTCGATGACACCATCGTGAAAGCACAGACTTCCGGTGAAGCGACTAAGTGGTTTGAAACCTGGTTCAAAAAACCGATTCCTCCGAAGAATCTGAACATGAACTTTGAACTGTCTGACGACATGAAAGCCCTGTTCAAAGCACCAAACGATAAAGCACTGTAAAAAATACCAGACAGACGGGTATAACCAAGAGAAGTGTAATTAAAGAATAAGGCTGGACCACCAGCCTGTGATGATGCAGACCGGATGCGGGGTGGTCGTTCCCCACCCCGCATATCCTCCCAATCATTTTTCACGCGGATCACGTCATCACTCAGATGGGTAGTTCATTACCCGGTTTACGGAGTTTTTATGTCAATAGATTGGAACTGGGGCATATTTTTGCAACAAGCCCCCTTTGGGAATACCACCTACCTGGGCTGGATTTGGAATGGATTTCAGGTCACCGTCGCGCTGTCGATTTGCGCCTGGATTATCGCGTTCTTCGTCGGTTCACTTTTCGGGATACTGCGTACCGTTCCCAATCGGATCCTTTCCGGTATCGGCACCTGTTACGTTGAACTCTTCCGTAACGTGCCACTCATTGTGCAATTCTTTATCTGGTATCTGGTTGTGCCTGAACTGCTGCCCGAAAATATCGGTATGTGGTTTAAATCAGAGCTGGCACCGAATGTGCAATTCTTCTCCTCGTCAGTAATCTGTCTCGGGCTGTTCACCGCTGCCCGCGTGTGCGAGCAGGTGCGTGCGGCCATTCAGTCACTGCCAAGCGGCCAGCGTAATGCCGGTCTGGCAATGGGCCTGACGCTGCCTCAGACCTATCGTTATGTTTTGCTGCCAAACGCGTACCGCGTGATCGTGCCACCGATGACATCCGAAATGGTTAACCTGGTGAAAAACTCGGCTATCGCGTCCACCATCGGTCTGGTCGATATGGCGGCACAAGCCGGCAAGTTGCTTGATTACTCCGCTCATGCGTATGAATCATTTACTGCGATTACCGTTGCCTACGTCCTTATCAATGCCGTCATCATGCTCCTGATGCATTTTGTAGAACGTAAAGTCCGCCTGCCGGGCAACATGGGAGGTAAATAAGAATGCATGAATTTGACTGGAGTTCTATCGGCCCCGGCCTGCCGTATTTGTGGCAGGGCATGGTTATCACCCTGAAAATTACGTCGCTGTCGATTGTTGTCGGTATCCTCTGGGGTACGCTGCTGGCGGTCATGCGTTTATCGTCTTTCAAACCGGTCAGCTGGTTTGCCTCGGCTTATGTCAACCTGTTCCGCGCCGTGCCGCTGGTCATGGTGTTGTTGTGGTTCTATCTGATTGTGCCCGGCTTCCTGCAAAAAGTGCTCGGTTTATCCCCTAAGACGGATATCCGCCTGATTTCAGCGATGGTTGCGTTCGCCTTGTTTGAAGCGGCCTACTATTCCGAAATCATTCGCGCCGGGATTATCAGTATTGCCCGCGGGCAATCTTCTGCCGCGCTGGCGCTGGGCATGACCCAATGGCAGTCCATGCAACTGGTGATTTTGCCGCAGGCCTTCCGCGCGATGGTGCCGTTGTTACTGACCCAGGCGATTGTTTTATTCCAGGATACCTCGCTGGTGTATGTTCTGGGCCTCGCCGACTTCTTCCGCAGCGCATCCAATATCGGCGACCGTGACGGTACGCTGGTAGAGATGGTGCTGTTTGCAGGACTTATTTACTTTGTTATCAGCCTTTCCGCTTCCTTGCTGGTGCGTTATTTGAAGAAAAGGACCGTTTCATGATTTCACTGAAGAATGTTTCTAAATGGTACGGGCACTTTCAGGTGCTGACCGAGTGCAGCACCGAAGTTAAAAAAGGTGAAGTTGTGGTTGTTTGCGGGCCTTCCGGGTCGGGTAAATCGACGCTAATCAAAACCGTTAACGGACTGGAGCCGATTCAGAAAGGCGAGATCCTGGTTAACGGCACACCGGTCAATGACAAAAAAACCAATCTGGCTCAGCTGCGCGCAAAAGTCGGCATGGTGTTCCAGCATTTTGAGCTGTTCCCGCATTTGTCGATCATCGACAACCTGACGCTTGCTCAGGTAAAAGTGCTGAAACGCGATAAAGCAGCCTCGAAAGAAAAAGGCCTGAAACTGCTGGAACGTGTGGGCTTATCCGCTCACGCCAACAAATTCCCCGGCCAGCTTTCCGGCGGACAGCAGCAGCGTGTCGCTATCGCCCGCGCATTATGTATGGATCCTATCGCCATGCTGTTTGACGAACCGACTTCAGCGCTTGATCCGGAAATGATCAACGAAGTGCTGGACGTAATGGTTGAGCTGGCAAACGAAGGCATGACAATGATGGTGGTCACCCACGAAATGGGCTTTGCCCGTAAAGTGGCGAACCGCGTGATTTTCATGGATGAAGGTAAAATTGTGGAAGACCGTAATAAAGACGACTTCTTCAATAATCCGGAATCTGATCGTGCCCGCGATTTCCTGGCGAAAATCCTGCACTAAAACGTGAATTGCCTGCTTCCGGTCTGCTCCGGAAGCAGGCAATCAAACATCACGGTTCAAACGGACGACGGCTAAATTCGGTATTTCCGCATTTTGGACAGCGGCTCAGAATTTCCGGCGTGTATACCGCCAGATGGAAATGACAATTTTCACAAACCAGATTTCCCAGCCCCACCACTTCCCCGCTGTGATAAATGCCATGATGGCTGACGTCTTTAAACACTTCTTTCCATTCCAGCTGCGTTTTGTCCGTCAGGTCAGCCAGTTCTTTCCACAGACTTTCTTTAATCACACGTAAAAATACGCTGTCGGTTCCGTCATCTTCCGCCACCGCGCGCTGACTTTCGCCGTAACTGCGCGCGAACTCATGCAGGTCGCGCCTGACGGCGGAGGTTAACTGTTCAATCTGAATTTCTGACAACTTGCCTTCATGTTGCAGACGGACACGGGCATCCTGCACCAGTGCGCTGATATCACGTTCGCCATTTTTTAACCGCTCGGTCAGCGAAGACACTAACTGGCGGTAAGATTGCGTAATATTGCTCATAACTTCCTCTCCTTGAACTGACATGACCGTTTGCCCGGCGGGAGCGTATTGTCTTTATTTTAGACGTAAATCCCTGATACGTTGCGCAGATTATCCCGGGCTGGCTCGCAGATTATGAATAATGCGTCAGAAGAAGGCAGAAATCCCCGTTAGCCCTTCAGCGGGTGTTGTTGCACCCTCCGCTTATCGGCTATGCTATGCGGATCTTTTGATTAAAACTTTTTGAGCTACAGGCGTAGCTGTTTTCACTCACAGGACCACCGGCCGCCATGCAAGAGCAATACCGTCCAGAAGACATTGAGTCACACGTTCAGCTTCACTGGCAAGAGAAGCAAACCTTCAAAGTTACCGAACAGCCTGGTAAGGAGAAATATTACTGTCTCTCCATGTTGCCTTATCCGTCAGGTCGTCTCCACATGGGACACGTGCGCAACTACACCATTGGTGACGTGATTTCCCGTTACCAGCGCATGCTCGGTAAAAATGTTCTGCAGCCTATCGGCTGGGATGCATTCGGCCTGCCAGCCGAAGGTGCCGCGGTGAAAAACAACACAGCACCGGCGCCGTGGACTTACGAAAACATCGAATACATGAAGAACCAGCTGAAACTGCTGGGCTTCGGCTATGACTGGGATCGCGAAATCGCGACCTGCAAACCTGATTACTACCGTTGGGAACAGTGGTTCTTCACCAAGCTTTATGAGAAAGGCCTGGTTTACAAGAAGACTTCCGCCGTCAACTGGTGCCCGCATGACCTGACCGTTTTAGCGAACGAACAGGTTATCGACGGTTGCTGCTGGCGTTGTGACACCAAGGTTGAGCGTAAAGAAATTCCACAGTGGTTTATCAAAATCACCGATTACGCCGATCAGCTGCTCAACGATCTGGACACGCTGGAAAGCTGGCCTGAGCAGGTTAAAACCATGCAACGTAACTGGATTGGCCGTTCCGAAGGTGTGGAAATCACTTTCGACGTGGCAGACAGCGACGAAAAAGTCACGGTTTACACGACCCGTCCTGATACTTTCATGGGCGCAACCTATGTGGCTGTTGCCGCCGGTCACCCGCTGGCACAACAGGGCGCTATCAATAATCCAGCCCTGAACGATTTCATCGACGAATGCCGCAATACCAAAGTTGCCGAAGCAGAAATGGCAACCATGGAGAAAAAAGGCATGGCAACGGGCCTGTATGCGGTTCATCCGCTGTCAGGTGAAAAATTGCCGGTTTGGGTCGCCAACTTTGTCCTGATGGAATACGGCACAGGCGCAGTAATGGCCGTTCCGGGCCACGACCAGCGCGACTGGGAATTTGCCACCAAATATAACCTGCAGATTAAGCCCGTTATTTTGAATCTGGATGGCAGCCAGCCGGACGTCAACGCAGAAGCCATGACCGAAAAAGGCACTCTGTTCAATTCCGGCGAATTCGACGGTCTGAATCACGAAAATGGCTTCAATGCGATTGCCGATAAACTGGTCGCTCAGGGCGTGGGCCAGCGTAAAGTGAACTATCGTCTGCGCGACTGGGGTGTTTCCCGTCAGCGTTACTGGGGTGCGCCAATCCCGATGATCACACTGGAAGACGGTACTGTTATCCCGACACCAGAAGATCAGTTGCCGGTTATCCTGCCGGAAGACGTCGTCATGGACGGCATCACCAGCCCGATTAAAGCCGATCCTGAGTGGGCGAAAACTACAGTGAACGGTATGCCGGGTCTGCGTGAAACCGACACTTTCGATACCTTCATGGAATCATCCTGGTACTACGCGCGTTACACCTGCCCGCAGTATGACGAAGGCATGCTGGATCCGGCTGCGGCAAACTACTGGCTGCCGGTTGATCAGTATGTTGGTGGTATCGAGCACGCCATCATGCACCTGATGTATTTCCGCTTCTTCCACAAACTGATGCGCGATGCGGGCCTGGTCGATTCTGACGAACCGGCTAAACGCCTGCTGTGTCAGGGCATGGTTCTGGCGGATGCGTTCTACTACACCGGCAACGGCGGCGAGCGCGTCTGGGTTTCTCCGGCCGATGCTACCGTTGAGCGCGACGAAAAAGGCCGTATCACCAAAGCGACTGACCCGCAGGGCCGCGAGCTGGTTTATGCCGGCATGAGCAAGATGTCCAAGTCTAAAAACAACGGCATCGACCCGCAGGTCATGGTTGATAAATACGGCGCGGATACCGTACGTCTGTTCATGATGTTCGCTTCTCCGGCAGAAATGACGCTGGAATGGCAGGAATCTGGCGTTGAAGGGGCGAACCGCTTCCTGAAACGTGTCTGGAAACTGGCTTACGAACATTCAGAAAAAGGCCCGACCGTTGCCCTTGATGCGGCTTCCCTGAACGAAGCGCAAAAAGATCTGCGTCGCGACCTGCATAAAACTATCGCCAAAGTCACCGACGATATTGGCCGTCGTCAGACCTTCAACACCGCAATCGCAGCGGTGATGGAGCTGATGAACAAGCTGGGCCGCGCACCTCAGGAAACTGAACAGGATCGCGCACTGCTGCAGGAAGCTCTGCTGGCCGTTGTCCGCATGCTTTATCCGTTCACCCCGCACGTTTGCTTCAGCCTCTGGCAGGCGCTGAACGGTGAAGGTGATGTGGATATCGCGCCGTGGCCACAGGCTGATGAGCAGGCCATGGTGGAAGATTCCAAACTGGTCGTTGTGCAGGTGAATGGTAAAGTACGTGCTAAAATCACCGTAGCCGCTGATGCTACCGAGCAACAAGTGCGCGAGCGTGCGGCAGAAGAACATTTGGTCGCAAAATATCTGGATGGGGTTACGGTCCGCAAAGTAATCTACGTCCCGGGCAAACTGCTTAACCTGGTTGTAGGTTGAGTCAAGGAGGATCTGTGCGACATCCTATAATGACGCTGCTGCTGACCGCGGCAGTGCTGGTAACAGCAGGCTGTGGTTTTCACTTACGTGGAAAAACCAACGTTCCGGACGAGCTGAGAACCATCGTTCTGGACAGTAGTGACCCGTACGGTCCGTTGATGCGTAACATACGAACTCAGTTACGTCTGAGTAACGTGACCATTGTTGATGATCCAACCAAAGAACAGCGTAAGAATATTCCGTCGCTGCGCATCGGTGGTGAAGTCGTCGGGCAAAGTACCGCGTCAATCTTCCAGGACGGTAAAACGGCTGAGTACCAGATGGAAATGAATGTCAGCGCAACGGTTCTGATGCCGGGTAAAGACCTCTATCCGATCCATGTAAAAGTATTCCGCTCCTTCTTTGACAACCCGTTAACGGCGCTGGCAAAAGATAACGAGCAGGACATTATTATCGGGGAGATGCGTCAGCAGGCGGCTCAGCAGTTGATCCGTAAGTTACTGACGGTTCATGCGTCAGAACTGCGTAAAGCGGATGAAGTGAATGGCGAGGTAGAAGTGATTTCTACCCGTTCATCTGCCAGCACGTCGTATGATACCTCTGAAGTATCGACCCCGGCTCCGGCCAGCACTTCCGCAAAATGATCCGAATTTACCCGGAACAACTTGCCGCGCAGCTCCGTGAGGGGCTGCGCGCCTGTTATCTGTTATGTGGAAACGATCCTCTGCTTTTGCAGGAAAGTCAGGACAGCATCCGTAAAGCGGCTCAGCTTTCTGATTTTCAGGAACACTACACTTTTGCCCTCGACACCCACACCGAATGGGAGTCAATTTTCAGTATCTGTCAGGCGCTGAGCCTGTTTGCCAGCCGCCAGACCCTGATGCTGATCCTGCCTGATAATGGCCCGACTGCGCCGATGGCAGAACAATTACTCAAGCTGACTACCCTTTTGCATGACGACATCTTACTGTTGCTGCGCGGAACCAAACTGACCAAAGCGCAGGAAAACAGCGCATGGTTTAAAGCGCTGAGTGATAAAGGCGTGTTTGTCAGCTGTCAGACGCCGGAACAGGCGCAGCTTCCCCGCTGGGTCACACGCCGCGCTCAGGCGTTATCGCTTGAACTGGATGAACCGGCAAACCAGCTTTTATGTTATTGCTATGAAGGCAATCTGCTGGCGTTAGCTCAGTCCCTCGAGCGGCTTTCCCTGCTTTATCCTGACGGAAAACTCACGCTGCCACGCGTTGAAACGGCCGTCAACGACGCCGCGCACTTTACGCCCTATCACTGGCTCGACGCACTGCTGGCAGGTAAAAGCAAACGTGCCTGGCACATCTTGCGTCAGCTACAGCAGGAAGACAGCGAACCGGTTATTTTGCTGCGAACCGTGCAACGCGAACTTCTGATGCTGCTTAACCTGAAGCGTAAAATGGATTCAACGCCATTGCGCACGCTCTTTGATCAGCAAAAGGTCTGGCAAAACCGCCGGACGCTGGTGACGCAGGCGTTACAACGTTTATCACTCGAACATCTGACGCAGGCTGTCCGTTTACTGACTCAAATGGAAATCACCCTGAAACAGGATTATGGTCAGTCTGTCTGGTCAGAACTGGAAAGCCTCTCCATGTTATTGTGTGGAAAACCCCTGCCGGTTGATTATGTAGGTTCGGGTTCGTATTGAAGCAGGACACCGGTATGTCACTCACCACTTCACATTCTTTCTCACGCCCGCCACCATTACTGGCTTTTTTCGGCGGAACCTTCGATCCGATTCATTTCGGGCACCTGAAACCGGTGACCAGCCTGGCCGGACAGGCCGGATTTGATCAGGTCATTTTGTTGCCAAACAACGTGCCGCCTCATCGCCCGCAACCGGAAGCCAGCTCGCAACAGCGTCTGCACATGGTTGAGCTGGCCGTTGCAGGTAATCCGTTATTTTCCGTGGACTCACGTGAGCTGAATGTCGATACGCCGTCCTACACCATTGAGACACTTGCAACGTTACGTAAAGAACATGGCGATGATTGCCCGCTGGCGTTTATCATTGGCCAGGATTCATTGCTGACCTTGCACAAGTGGCACCGCTGGGGATCGCTGCTCGATTTTTGTCATCTGGTGGTGATGGCGCGTCCGGGATATCAGGAACAGCTCGATACGCCGGCGCTCCAGCGCTGGTACGACGCACACCGGGTGGCCGATGCGGAGAAACTCAAACAGAAACCCGCCGGATTCATTTATCAGGCCAATACACCACTGCTGGATATTTCAGCGACGGAAATCCGCGAACGACGCCATGCGGGGCTTGATTGCTCAGATTTGCTGCCATCTGCCGTTGAGCGCTATATAGAATCACAGGGCTTGTACCGCGAGTAGCTAACGCGTGGTATACTGCGCCGCTTAATTTCGGCTCTCGATAACGCTGCGTGATTAACCAATACAATGTATTGATTGTTAGACGTTTTCAGTTGTTTTCCTGATGACCGCTATGTGTATCCATCATGAGACGGGCTTTTACTTCGGTGATTCACCGTCGGCTGTCTTGTGAGGTCAATTGTTTCAAACATCCCCAGGGGGAACCTTTGCAAGGTAAAGCGCTCCAAGATTTTGTTGTCGATAAAGTCGACGACCTGAAAGCACAAGACATCATTGCCATTGATGTTAAAGGTAAATCCAGTATTACTGATTGCATGATTATTTGTACCGGTACATCCAGCCGCCATGTAGTGGCTATCGCTGGACATCTGGTTGAAGAAGTGAAAGCGGCCGGTATGGACGCAATGGGCGTGAAAGGCATCAACGAAGCCGACTGGGTTGTTGTCGATCTGGGCGAAGTCATCGTTCACGTCATGCAGGAAGAAAGCCGTCAGCTTTATGAGCTCGAGAAACTCTGGGGTTAATGCGTGAAACTGCAACTTGTCGCCGTCGGCACAAAAATGCCTGACTGGGTACAAACCGGTTTTAACGATTACCTGCACCGTTTTCCGAAAGATATGCCGTTTGAACTGACTGAAGTTCCGGCAGGGAAACGCGGTAAGAACGCTGATATCAAACGCATTCTTGAAAAAGAAGGCGAACAGATGCTGGCTGCTGTCGGTAAAGGTAATCGCATTGTGACCCTGGACATTCCGGGCACACCGTGGGAAACCCCGCAACTGGCGCAACAACTGGAACGCTGGAAACAGGACGGACGAAATGTCAGCCTGTTAATCGGCGGCCCGGAAGGGCTGGCACCGGCCTGTAAAGCCGCAGCGGAACAGAGCTGGTCGCTCTCTCCGTTGACTCTTCCTCACCCGCTGGTTCGGGTTCTGGTCGCGGAAAGCCTTTACCGCGCCTGGAGTATTACCACTAATCATCCATACCACCGCGAATAACGGGTGGTGAATGTCAGCAACATGAATTAAGTAGTGGGATGAAAATAGATCGTAACCCTTTTCGCGACTATACGGCTGAATCAGCCCTCTTTGTGCGCCGTGCACTGGTGGCGTTCATCGGCATTCTGCTACTTAGTGGTATCCTGGCTTTCAATTTGTATAACCTGCAGATTGTCCGTTTTCAGGATTATCAGACCCGTTCCAATGATAACCGGATCAAGCTGGTGCCGATTGCGCCAAGCCGCGGCATTATCTATGACCGCAACGGAACCCCGCTGGCGTTAAACCGCACTATTTATCAGCTCGAACTTGTGCCCGAAAAAGTCGATGATCTTCAGGCCACGCTCGAAGGGCTGAAACCTATCGTCGATTTAACCCCGGACGATATCGAGAACTTCAAAAAAGAGCGCCAGCGTTCGCGACGCTTTACGTCTATAGCGGTGAAAACGGCACTGACTGAAGTTCAGGTCGCGCGTTTCTCCGTGAACCAGTTCCATTTCCCCGGCGTTGAAGTCAAAGGCTATCAGCGCCGCTATTACCCGTACGGCTCAGCCCTCACGCACGTTATCGGCTACGTCTCGAAAATTAACGATCGTGACGTTGAGCGTCTGGATAAAGACGGCATTCTGGCAAACTACGCCGCCACGCATGATATCGGCAAACTCGGCATCGAACGTTTTTACGAAGACACGCTTCATGGCAAAACCGGCTATGAAGAAGTGGAAGTTAACAACCGTGGTCGCGTGATCCGCCAGTTGCATGAGGAGCCGCCTCAGGCCGGGAAAGATATTTATCTGACCATCGACCTGCCGCTTCAGCAATATATTGAAGTCCTGCTGACCGGCAGCCGCGCCGCCGTGGTGGTGACTGATCCGCGTGACGGCGCAATCCGCGCGCTGGTGTCTAACCCAAGCTATGATCCGAATCTGTTCGTCGACGGGATTTCCAGCAAAGACTACAGTTCGTTGTTAAACGATCCGAACAAACCGCTGATCAACCGTACCACGCAAGGCGTTTACCCGCCGGCGTCAACGGTGAAACCGTATATTTCCGTGTCGGCGCTGACGACCGGCGTGATCAACAAAAATACCTCTTTGTTTGACCCCGGCTGGTGGCAGTTACCCGGCTCAGACAAGCGCTATCGTGACTGGAAACACTGGGGTCATGGCCGCCTGAATGTGACCAAAGCCCTTGAGGAATCCGCGGATACCTTCTTCTATCAGGTTGCGTACGACATGGGGATTGACCGTCTTTCTGAATGGATGGGGAAATTCGGCTATGGTCAGTACAGCGGTATCGACTTATCCGAAGAGCGCAGCGGCAATATGCCAAACCGCGACTGGAAATTTAAACGCTTTAAAAAACCGTGGTATCAGGGTGACACTATTCCTGTCGGCATCGGTCAGGGTTACTGGACCGCAACGCCGGTGCAAATCATGAAAGCCATGACCACGCTGATTAATGACGGCAATGTCAAAACGCCGCACCTGTTGCTGAGCACGAAAGTGGATGGCAAACAGGTGCCGTATCAGCAGCAGGAAACCACACAGATTGGCGATATCCATTCCGGTTATTGGGAAATTGCGAAAGACGGGATGTATGGCGTTGCCAACCGTCCGAACGGTACGGCCCGTAAATATTTCGCCGACGCGCCTTACAAAGCGGCCGCAAAATCCGGGACAGCACAAGTTTACGGTTTGAAAGCCAATGAAATCTATAATGCGCATAAGATTGCTGAGCATCTGCGTGACCACAAACTGATGACCTCTTTCGCGCCGTATGACAAACCGACCGTCGCCGTTGCTGTAGTGCTGGAAAACGGTGGTGCAGGCCCGGCGGTAGGGACAATTTCGCGGCAGATACTCGACCATATTTTACTGGGCGATAACACGACACAACTGCCGGCTGACGCACCCGCGCCACCGGGAACTGAAGGTGATTAACCGGCAATGACTGAGAACCAACAAAAAAGATCATTGTGGTCGAAAATGCACATCGACCTGACCATGTTGCTGATCATACTTGCGCTGCTGACGTACAGTGCGTTCGTGATGTGGAGCGCCAGCGGTCAGGACATGGGCATGATGGAACGTAAAATCGGCCAGATCCTGATGGGTCTGGTGATTATGCTGGTGATGGCGCAAATTCCCCCGCGCGTTTATGAAAGCTGGGCGCCTTATCTCTATATATTCTGCGTTTTCCTGCTGGTGCTGGTCGATGCGTTTGGCAGTATCAGTAAAGGCGCGCAACGCTGGCTGGATTTAGGGATTATCAAATTCCAGCCGTCAGAGCTGGCGAAAATAGCCGTTCCGCTGATGGTCGCCCGCTTTATCAACCGCGACGTTTGCCCGCCATCGTTGAAAAATACCGCCATTGCACTGGCGCTGATTTTCATCCCTACCCTGCTGGTTGCTGCGCAGCCAGATCTCGGGACGTCAATTCTGATTGCCGCATCAGGCCTGTTTGTTCTGTTCCTGTCTGGCATGAGCTGGAAACTGATTGCCGTCGCCGCCATTCTGGTCGCCGCCTTTATTCCGATATTGTGGTTCTTTCTGATGCACGATTATCAGCGAGACCGCGTCATGATGCTGCTTGATCCGGAAAGCGATCCGCTCGGGGCGGGCTATCATATTATTCAGTCGAAAATTGCAATTGGCTCAGGCGGCCTCTCAGGCAAAGGCTGGCTGCACGGAACGCAGTCACAGCTGGAATTCTTGCCAGAGCGTCATACCGACTTTATCTTTGCCGTACTGGCCGAAGAACTGGGCCTCATCGGCGTGCTGGTTTTGCTCGGGCTTTACCTGTGCCTTATCATGCGCGGACTGGTGATCGCGGCCAATGCGCAGACCACATTTGGGCGCGTAATGTCCGGTGGTTTGATGTTGATTCTGTTCGTTTATGTGTTTGTTAACATCGGTATGGTCAGTGGTATTGTCCCGGTAGTTGGGGTACCTTTGCCTCTGGTCAGCTATGGCGGGTCGGCACTCATCGTGCTAATGGCAGGGTTTGGTATCGTCATGTCGATACATACTCATCGAAAAATGTTGTCAAAAAATTTATAGAGGTGAGCAATGCGTAAGGAGTGGCTTGGAGCTGTCATTATCGGTTTGCTGTTAAGTGGCTGCGCCACTGATGAAACTCGGCAACAACAACCGGCACCGCAACAAGCCTACAATGGCCCTGTGGTGGAAATCGGCGGGGCTGATCCGCGTTACGAACCTTATAATCAAGGCACGATGCAGGATTATACCGTCAACGGTAAAACCTATAAAATCGTCAAAGATCCGTCAAACTTCTCACAAGTCGGTCAGGCAGCCTGGTACGGTCAGGAAAATGGCGGCAATACCACGGCGATTGGCGAAGAATTCGACCCGACAGCCATGACGGCGGCGCATCCTACCCTGCCAATTCCAAGCTATGTGCGCGTTACCAATATGGCAACCGGACGTATGCTGGTGGTGCGTGTAAATGACCGCGGCCCGTATGTTCCGGGCAAAATCATTGATTTGTCTCAGGCTGCTGCAGATCGTCTGAACCTGACTAACAGCACCAAAGTCCGCGTTGATTTCATTAACGTTGCACCGGACGGAACGATGTCAGGCCCGGGCACCATCGGTACCACCGTAGCCAAGCAATCCTATGCCCTGCCATCACGCCCGAGCCTGGGTGCCAGCAGCATGGGTACGCCGACACTGTCCTCAGAACCGGTCAACACGTCTGACGTGCGTCCGATCAGCAACAGTACGCTGAGCAATCCGAACGCAGCACCGCTGACCAATGACGAAGACAGCAGCAACGCAAATGTGCCTGCGGCCACCACAATGTCCGGCAACAGCGGCGGCGGCGGTTTTCTGAGTGCGCCAACGCCATTGCGCTCGGGCGTTCTTGAAGGCAGCGAACCTGTCGCGCCGGTGGTAACAGCCAGCGCGGCGCCAGTTATCGCGGCTTCTTCCGCGCCTGTTGCCGCCGCACCCGCGCATACTACTTCCATTCCGAGCTCTGGTTATATGGTACAGGTCGGCGCGCTGAGTAATCCTCAGAACGCGCAGTTATGGCAGAAAAGCCTGAGCCAGCGCTTCAACGTTCCGGGCAAAGTGCAGGCCAATGGCAGCACTTACCGCGTTCAGCTTGGGCCTTTCAGCACGCGCCAGCAGGCGGTACAGCTGCAACAGCGGCTCGCCAGCGAAGCCCAGCAGCAGTCTTTTGTCACTGCCAGCATGTAATACCCCTCCGGGGCTCAGGCCCCGGACTTATAAGTCCCTTTTCTTATAAGTAAAAGTCAGTAAGCGCCGGTAATCGAAGATGTCTGACTTATGACTCTTCTGCTATAGTGGCGCACGTTTATCACTTACCTCCACGGATGTTGTTGTCCCGATCATGAAACTTGTAAACACTTCACGTTTAGTCAAAAGCCTCGCATTTGGCACCGTAATCACTTTCAGTGCAGCGTCCGCCTATGCCGACGATGTTAATTTAAAAACAATGATCCCTGGCGTTCCGCAAATTGATGCAGAAGCCTACGTCCTGATCGACTACAACTCCGGCAAAGTTCTGGCAGAAATGAATGCCGATGCGCGTCGTGATCCCGCCAGCCTGACCAAAATGATGACCAGCTATGTTATCGGTCAGTCCATCAAAGCCGGCAAAATCTCTCCGACCGATATCGTCACCGTGGGCCCGGACGCATGGGCAACCGGTAACCCGGTGTTCAAAGGTTCTTCCCTGATGTTCCTCAAACCCGGCGATCGCGTGCCGGTTTCTGAACTCAACCGCGGCATTATTCTGCAATCAGGCAACGATGCCTGTGTGGCAATGGCCGATCACGTCGCAGGAAGTCAGGATGCTTTCGTTGCTATCATGAACAACTACGTGAACGCGCTGGGCCTGAAAAACACCCATTTCGGTACCGTTCATGGTCTGGATGCCGCCGGTCAGTACAGTTCTGCTCGCGACATGGCGTTGATTGGTCAGGCACTGATCCGCGATGTACCGGAAGAGTACGCAACCTATAAAGAAAAAGAGTTCACGTTCAACAACATCCGCCAGATGAACCGTAACGGTTTGCTGTGGGATAACAGCCTGAACGTTGACGGCATCAAAACCGGCCATACCGATTCCGCGGGTTATAACCTGGTGGCATCCGCAACAGAAGGCCAGATGCGTCTGATTTCTGCTGTCATGGGCGGCCATACTTATAAAGGCCGTGAAGTTGAAAGCAAAAAACTGCTGACCTGGGGCTTCCGTTTCTTCGAAACCGTTTCTCCGCTGAAAGCAGGTAAAGAATTTGCCTCTGAGCCAGTCTGGTTTGGTGATACCGATCGCGTTGCGCTGGGCGTTGAGAAAGATGCTTATCTGACCATCCCGCGCGGCCGCATGAAAGATTTGAAAGCCAGCTATGTGCTGAACACACCTGAACTGCACGCGCCATTGCAGAAAAATCAGGTCGTGGGTTCAATCAATTTCCAGCTTGATGGTAAAACCATTGATGAACGTCCGCTGGTCGTGATGAACGAAGTGAAAGAAGGCGGTTTCTTTGGCCGCATCGTCGATTATATCAAGCTGATGTTCCACCACTGGTTTGGCTAAGTTGCCCGCTTGAAAAAGTTTGCAACAATCCCCATATAATCGGTATAGATTATGGCTCCCGCTTCGGCGGGAGTTATACTTTCAGAGATAAAACTTAATACGCTGTACAACACGCTGGAGTGCACATGAAAACCAAACTGAACGAACTGCTCGAATTCCCTTGCTCCTTTACCTACAAAGTAATGGGCCTGGCACAACCCGAGCTGGTGGACCAGGTTGTGGAAGTCGTGCAACGCCATGCGCCTGGCGACTACAATCCTCAGGTAAAACCGAGCAGTAAAGGGAATTACCACTCCGTTTCAATTACGATCACCGCCACCCACATCGATCAGGTCGAAACCCTGTATTCTGAACTGGGTAATATCGAAATTGTCCGCATGGTGCTGTAAGCCCTTTCTGACCGACCCGCGCGAGAGAAATTCTGTCGCGCGTTTTCCCTCCTCCTACTGACGATAACTGCCGTGCAATCACATAATCCGCAAGAACGTATCGTACTGCGCCAGCTTGGCCTTCAGCCGTATGAGCCTGTCTCTCTGGCCATGCACCATTTCACTGAGCACCGGAACGCCGACTCGCTGGACGAAATCTGGCTGGTTCAGCATCCGCGCGTCTTTACTCAGGGTCAGGCAGGAAAGGCAGAGCACGTTTTAATGCCCGGCGATATTCCGGTGATCCAAAGCGATCGCGGCGGTCAGGTCACGTATCACGGACCGGGCCAGCAGGTGATGTATGTGATGGTCGATTTGAAGCGGAAAAAACTGGGCGTCCGTCAGTTAGTCACGGCTATCGAACAAACCGTCGTGGATACGCTGGCGCACTTTTCTATCGATGCTTACCCGCGTGCCGATGCGCCCGGTGTTTATGTTGATGGCAAAAAGATTTGCTCCCTCGGCCTGCGCATTCGAAAAGGTTGTTCATTGCACGGACTGGCATTGAATATTGATATGGATCTCGAGCCGTTTCACCGGATTAACCCGTGCGGATATGCAGGTCTGGAAATGACACAAGCCAGCCAGGAAAAGCCGGGGCTGACCGTTGATCAGGTTATGCCGGTTCTGGTGAAATCCTTCAATCACCGTCTTGATTATCAGCAAGTGGATTATCTGCCCTGGCAAATTGAGCAGTACGCGACTTCTCCGCTCTGATTTCTGTGCTTTACCATCAGACTTATCAACGTTTTAGCAGTTTTACTTCGCATTCTGGTTTACTATCACCCGCTGAACTTTTTAGCATTTTATCGCTTACGGATAAGCACACTTCCCGGCTCATAACCGGGACAGTCCTTCACACTGCCGGGAAATATTTATGGATGATAAAGATATTAGTGCCAGCCTGAATAAGCTTCGTAACCTTGATCTCAATTTGCTCACCGTTTTCGAAGCGGTATATCTGCATAAAGGCATTGTTCACGCCGCCAAAGCGCTGAACCTGACGCCGTCGTCAGTCAGCCAGTCCATTCAGAAATTACGCAATACCTTTCCCGATCCGCTGTTTATCCGCAACGGACAAGGTATCAGCCCGACGGCGTACGCCATTAATTTGCATCAGCACATCAGTCAGGGATTGAGCTCGATTCTCACCGGTCTGGACTTCACGCACGATAACGACAAATCCCGTGTACTGACCATCAGCTGCTACCCGTTTGTTGCACTACAAACGTTTCCGCTGATCCTCAAAGAGCTGATGAAAATCAACAGCAACTACACGCTGAAACATCTGCCCCTCAGCGATCCGGAAGATACGCTGATCCAGCATCGTGCTGATTTAGTGATTGATACCAGCCCGCTGTTTAACAAGTCGCTGAAAGGTATCCGGCTGATGTCAGATACCGCGGTATTTGTGTGCAGAAAGAATCATCCGACGCTGGATAAAACCATTACGCTCGAACAGGCGCTGGCCATGCCGCAGACCACCGTGGTGACAAACGCCAGCGATCTCAAACGTATACAGTTTGAAATCAGCGGCTCCCTGCCCGACCGCCCTATTGTGTTTACCAGCTATAACGCGATCAATACTCTCTCGATGGTTGCCAACACGGATTTGCTGGGCATATTGCCGAGAAAAATGGTCGAACTGCTGCAAAAGAGTTTTCCGGTCGATATCCTCCAATCGGATATTCCAGCGGTGTCATTTGATATCATCATGTATTACAACAAAACGGCAAAAAGCGACAAAACGCTGAGCATGATTATTGATGCGATCAAACTGGCTTTCTCACAAGATGAACCGCTGACGTCTTCCGGCTGAATTTTCGGTATAGACGAAAATATTTACACACCATTAACACCGGAAGAAGATAACAAGAGACGCACTTAAAAGATCATATTTATCAAAAAATTAAGTGTTAAATAAGAATGATTTTTAAAGAAAAAAGTCTTCTTCAGGTTAAATAAATGCAGCATTTAGCACTTCAGGCTATGTGTAAGGGCTGAATCCGGTGATGCTTCAATGATATAATTTCCGCATTATTTCTACTTTTTTTGATGAATCAGCCAGTTCATTGAATGTCCTGAAAAAACTCGAGTTACGAGAGACGAACCTGGAAGCTGCAAGATTATGAGTAAACCGATTCAGATGGAACGCGGCGTTAAATACCGCGATGCAGATAAGATGGCGTTAATCCCGGTGAAAACCGTGGTCAGTGACCGGCAGGAAATGTTACGTAAGCCGGCATGGATGAAAATCAAGTTGCCTGCGGACTCAACGAAAATTCAGGGCATTAAATCCGCACTGCGCAAGAATGGCCTTCACTCCGTTTGTGAAGAAGCCGCATGCCCGAACCTTTCAGAGTGCTTCAACCACGGCACCGCGACCTTCATGATCCTCGGCGCAATCTGTACCCGCCGCTGCCCGTTCTGCGACGTGGCACACGGTCGTCCGACCGCGCCGGATACCAATGAGCCGGAAAAACTGGCACAAACCATCGCGGATATGGGATTGCGTTACGTCGTCATCACCTCGGTTGACCGTGATGATTTACGTGACGGCGGCGCGCAGCACTTTGCCGACTGTATCACGGCGATCCGCGCTAAAAATCCGACCATCAAAATCGAGACACTGGTACCCGATTTCCGTGGCCGTATGGATCGCGCGCTGGATATTCTCAACGCCAGTCCGCCGGATGTGTTTAACCACAACCTGGAAAACGTGCCGCGTGTTTACCGTCAGGTTCGTCCGGGCGCTAACTACGAATGGTCACTGACACTGCTGCAACGTTTCAAAGAAGCGCATCCGGAAATCCCAACCAAATCAGGCCTGATGGTCGGTCTGGGTGAGACAAACGAAGAAATCATCGAAGTGATGCGTGACCTGCGCCGCCACGGCGTCACCATGCTGACGCTGGGTCAGTATCTGCAACCCAGCCGTCACCACCTGCCGGTGCAGCGTTACGTCAGCCCGGAAGAGTTTGACCAGATGAAAGAAGCGGCGATGGAAATGGGCTTCACGCACGCCGCCTGTGGTCCGTTCGTGCGTTCGTCTTATCACGCCGATCTGCAAGCCAAAGGGTTAGAAGTGAAGTAATATCTCGTTACTTCTTGATGCCCAAAATGCAAAAAAGGTTGTTCGCAAGAACAACCTTTTTTAATGCCCGAAATGTGTAACCGGAGAAAATTTCGTAAAAACTCAGTCTTTGTGTTCTACACGTTCGGCTGGTTTTTCTTCGGCAGTGGTTTTTTCAGCAGGTGCCGGATCATCATTCATGGCTTTCTTGAAGCCACGCAGTGCAGCACCGAGGTCACCGCCCAGAGAACGCAGTTTGCTGGTACCGAACAACAGAACGATCAGCACGCCGACCACCAACAATTTAGTAATACTTAGACCTTCCATACATACCTTCTTTACACTGAGTGCTGGAATACAGCAGTGACAATTTGCCGTTATTAACGGCCATTCGCGACGTTAATACAACCCGAAAATGTAACAGAACGGATCCAGAACTGTGCGCATTGTGACCAGAGTAAGCTATTATGAGCTTGAATAGCACGCTCATAAAGTCTTTCAGTTTTTAAAATCTGTAAAACACCTTCAAATTTAATTTCGACCAGATTATTAGCCCGGGTTAACTGACCCTGTAATGAGAACCGATGCCGAAAAAGCTTCATACGACTCTGGTTAACGATACTCATCATTCCGGAATACGTTTTGCCAAAAGGACTTATTTGCCCCGCATCGTCGGGCTGGGAACGGGCAGTTTTTGTGTCGGCTCGGTGATGATTGAGCACACAACGCCCGTCTGGCTCTGGCTGTTGCTGTTTTTAAACGGATTCATCTGGCCGCACATTGCCTACTGGAAAGCAAAACGTTCGGCAACCCCGTTTAACAGTGAAATCAACAACCTGAAGGCCGACGCGATTTTTGGCGGCATCTGGATTGCGATGATGGGCTTCAACGCCCTGCCCTCCGCCACCATTTTTGCCATGATGGGCATGAATAATATCTCCGCAGGCGGCCAGCGGTTATTCTTCCGGTGCGTTATCGCGCAAATCACGGTTGCCATTGCGCTGCTGCTTGTCGCCGATATCCCCTTCATGCCCGAAACCACACCGTTCCAGCTTTATCTCTGCCTGCCAATGATCATGATTTACCCGATTTTTCTCGGCAACGTCACCTACCGCACATCGCGAAAACTGGCCGAACATAAACAGGCCATCATGCAAATCAGCGTGCGCGACGGGCTGACCGGGCTGTACAACCGTCGCCACTGGGAATCGCTGCTTAACACCGAGCTGGAAAGCTTCCGCCGTTACCGGCATAAAACCACGCTGGTGCTGATCGACATCGATCACTTCAAGGCCATTAACGACAATTACGGGCATAGCGTCGGCGATCAGGCCATTATTCTGCTGGCGCAGGAACTACAGCACACAATGCGCGCCGCCGATATTATCGGCCGGTTTGGTGGTGATGAGTTCGCCGCTATTTTGCCGCACAGCACGCAGCTACAGGCCCGGCGCGCGATAGAACGTTTGCAAAGCCGGCTCGATAACAGCCTGTTTCCGCAACATCCTGACCTGAGGATCCACATCAGCGCGGGTATTGCTGAATGTGATGACGTTCAGGAAACCGCGACACACTGGCTGAATGCCGCTGACCACGCATTGTATGAAGCCAAAAAAAACGGGCGGAACCGGGTGGAAACGGCAAGTTAAACTTGCCCGGTTCCCGGTTTCAGCCCGTCTGGTTTTCCTGCTTTAAGCGTCAGATAAAACGGCTGAGAAACGCCTGCGTACGCGGATGCTGCGGATTGACCAGCACTTCATCCGCCGCGCCCTGCTCGACAACATAACCGCGATCCATAAAGACCACCCGGTCAGCCGCTTCTTTCGCAAACCCAATCTCATGCGTGACCACAATCATGGTCAGCCCCTGCTGCGCCAGATCACGCATCGTCGCCAGCACTTCCCCCACCAGTTCAGGGTCGAGCGCCGACGTCGGCTCATCAAACAACATCAGTTTCGGCTTCACCGCCAGCGCGCGGGCAATCGCCACACGCTGCTGCTGACCACCAGAAAGATGACGCGGATAAGCATCCGCTTTGTCGCTCAGCCCGACTTTCTGCAACAACTCACGGGCATATTTTTCGGCCTCATGGCGGCTTTCCTTATGCACACCGACCGGCGCTTCAATGATATTTTGCAAAACGGTCATGTGCGGATACAGGTTAAATTGCTGGAACACCATCCCGATATCACGGCGCTGGCGCGCAATCGCCCGTTCGGACAATTTATGCAACCTGTCGCCACGCAGCTCGTAACCAATTTGCTCGCCGCCCACCATGATTGAGCCACGATCGATATCTTCCAGATGGTTAATACAACGCAGGAACGTGGATTTTCCGGACCCGGAAGGCCCCAAAATCACCACCACCTCGCTGGGTTTGACATCCAGATCAATGCCTTTCAGCACTTCGTTATCGCCATAGCTTTTATGTACATTACGGGCAACAACCAGAGATGCCGTTTCGGATGACTGAGCGTCGGCAGAAAGTTGACTCATAAGTCCTCCTTGCGGGCCAGGCCCGGTGGATTCATAACAGGAACCGCTTTTTCTTCCGCATTTTCCTGACGACGCTTGGCGCTCGCCACCGTGCGGCGTGTCCCACGGGAATAATAACGTTCAATCGCCGACTGGCCGAGGTTCAGCACTGAGGTGATCAGCAGGTACCAGACCACCGCCACCATCAGCATCGGCACCACTTCAAAGGTGCGGTTGTAAATGGTTTGCACCGAGTACAGTAAATCGCCCATCGCGATCACGCTGACCAGCGATGTCGCTTTGATCATACTGATCAGCTGGTTACCCGTTGGCGGAATGATCGAACGCATCGCCTGTGGAATGATAATCCGGCGCAGCGCACGGCCACGGCTCATCCCGAAGGCCTGCGCCGTTTCGGCCTGTCCGTTATCAACCGACAGCAAACCGGCACGAATGATTTCCGCCATATACGCCGCTTCATTCAACGCCAGACCGGCAATCGCCGCCGTCAGCGGGGTGATCAGATCATTGGTATTCCAGCTCATGTATTCCGGCCCAAACGGGATGCCGATCACCACGCGTGGGAACAACGTCGACATGTTGTACCAGAATAAAAGCTGCACCAGCAGCGGTGTACCACGGAAAAACCAGATGTATAAACCGGCCAGTTTGCGCAGCAACAGGCTGTCAGACAAACGGGCGATCGCCAGCATCAGGCCGATGAACACCCCGATCAACATGGACACCACGGTAAGGCCGAGCGTAACGCCCAGGCCTTTGATGATCGTCGCTTCCGTGAACCACTGCGCGACCACATGCCATTCGAAATTCGGATTATGCGAAACGGCCCAAATCACATCGGCGGCAATCAGCAGCACGACAATCCACGCAATCCAGCGGCCAATGTTACGTGGCGCATGGGAGAACTCAACGTTACGTCGTGGATCCTGCGTATAGTCGTCCTTGACTGCCGGCTTTGAACTATACGTTTTATCAGTCATTTAGGTTGTGCCTTTGCCAGATTGATCCCCGGCGCCTGGATCATGTTGCCTTCCAGACCCCATTTTTTCATGATGATGGCATAGGTCCCGTTATCGAACAGTTTCTGATATCCCGCCAGAATAGCGTCACGCACAGGAGAATCCTTCGCGACCACCGTTCCCTGGAAAATATCGCCAAAACCGTTGGATTTGCCGGTGCCGGTGAGTTCCAGCTGGCCATTCGCTTTTTCAACAAAATAGGTCAGCGGTGCCTGAGAAGAGAAGAACGCGTCCGAACGGTTAGAACGCACAGCCAGAATCGAGGTAGGCTGGTCAGAGAACGATTGTACGGTAACCGCCGGTTTACCGTCTTTCACGCACACTTCAGACTGCTTGCGGATCACCTGTTCGGCAGAACCACCCGCCATGACGGCGATGCGTTTACCGCAGGCATCATCCAGAGAATTGATGTTTTCCGGGTTGCCTTTGCGCACGCCGAACACGACGTACTCTTTCACAAAATCAATAAAATCATTTTTCGCCTGACGATCCGGGTAATCACCAATCGGGCCGATACCCATCTGATAACGCCCTGCCGCCATTCCGCTGAGGATGCCGGATAAACCGCTTACGGAAGCATGCTCAATTTTCACACCCAGCACTTCTGCCAGCGCATGCGCCAGATCCGCACTCGCACCGTCCAGGCCATTCGCCCCGGTCACGATTTCGTACGGAGGAAACGAGCCGTTGTTCACAGAGGTCATCACACCGGATTTTTGAATATCCGCAGGTAATTTGGCGTGAATTGCCGGATCCATCGTCTGAGCCGGGATCGCCACCGTTTCAGCAGCAAAGGCATTCATGGACGTTACGGAAAGTAATGCAGCGGTCAGTGCAGCAGCCTGACGTAATTTTTTTGCCATCATTCTCTTATTCCTCTGTGTAAAAAGTCGGTCTGTGAGTTTATGAATGTTGTGTATTTATAATGAAAACCTTCCCTGGCTCAGATCTTGTTTAAGTCTTATGAAAAACGAGTTCCCTGGTGAGGCGCTCGGTACTGCTTTATTCACCGGACGGTGCAGCCGTTGAGGACCGGCTGCGGTCAGGTTCAGTCATTGCGCAGTTGCGGCAAACCGAAGCGGCGGTTTGCCAGCACAGGCAATACTTTGCGGGCATGCGCCAGACGATCTTTGTCCAGCTCAGCAAAAACCAGTGCAGGGGCTTCAGCCGCGCGTGCAATCGCCACGCCCAGCGGATCGACCACCATACTGTTACCGATATTACGTTCGCCACATTCGCCGACGGCGACCATATACGTGGTATTTTCCAGCGCACGGGCCGTGACCAGCACTTCCCAATGCATTTCTTTCAGCGGACCTTTGACCCACGCAGCCGGCAAGACCAGCACGTCCGCGCCATCCAGTACCAGACGACGCGCCAGCTCCGGGAAACGCACGTCATAGCAGGTCATCAGGCCGACTTTAAAACCGGCAACCTCCACCAGCGGCGGTACATCGCTGCCCGGCGTGACGTTTTTGGATTCCTGCGAGGAGAACGCATCGTAAAGATGCAGCTTACGGTATTCTGAAATGATTTCACCATTTCTGATAGAAATCAGTACGTTCCACGCGCGACCATCGGGTGCAGGCGTATGAACGCTCATCATGGTCGTCATCTGATTGCCGCGGCTGGCGGCCACCAGCTGACTGACAAAAGGACCATCCAGCGGTTGTGCGGCTTTCAGAACCAGATCCGGATCGGTAATGTCGCGCGCCAGAATACCTTCCGGCAGCACCAGTAAATCCACGCCTGCTTCAAGAGATTTCGCCATCAGCGAAAGGCAGGTTTCAACGTTGGCTTCCCATTCGCGGGAAACGGCAAACTGACCTAATGCAACTTTCATTTTTACTCTCCCGTCACTTTTGTGTGGCGAACTGAGGGAACAAATCAGCCGGTGTGAGACGCTGCGCCGTCAGCTTCTGGGCATGCAATTCATGTGCAAAATCGTCGATCATCTTTTTATTGGCGGCGAAACCGTTTGCGTTCCAGTCCGCAGGTAAATCAACCACCGTGCGACGTAAGTCGTCCAGCAACCACGGTGTGGTATCGGCATATTTTGCGCGTTTATCCATCCAGATCTGATAAGAACGGTCGATGATTTCACTCAGCGCCTGCGGCAGCCACGGATGCTCTTCGGCCAGGGCAGGTTTAATCGCCAGCAGGTGAATGCCGGGGATGTAACCCACGCGGTTGAAATAGGCCAGCTCTGCCGCACGGAAATCAGGCTGGAACTGACGGAAACCGGAATCAGGCTTGAAGAAACCGTCAGGCATGAATGGCGTGAATACGGCGTCCAGCCAGCCTTCCTGCAACAGTTCCATCATCGGGCGCTCTTCCGGCACCGCTTCAATGCGCCCTTCGCGACCAAATCCGGCCAGACGATCGACAACCGGATGCGATTGCGTCAGACGTCCAACGTACCAGTTTGCGTCTTCGATACCGACGCCTTCCAGCGCCAGCAGCGTGCGGGTCCAGGTGTTGCCGGAATCCTGCCAGCCGGTCAGGCCGATGCGCTTGCCCGCCAGCTGAGAAAGTTCGGTCAGCGGGCTGTCTTCGCGGGTGATGATGCAGCGCTGGCGGAAGCCGCGCATCAGAAAGTGTGGGATCGCCAGCAGATCAGATTCACCGCGAGCCCGCCCCTGCGCATAACGGCTGAAAGAGACTTCACCCGCGTCATATTTATCACTGGTCGCCAGGTTATCCACCAGCGTTCCCACGCGATCTATCTCGAGATTAAACCCTTCAGGTTTAAGGTCGCCCAACGCCAGCGGCGTAAAATAATCCCAGTCACGAACAGCCAGCCTGATGGTAATCGTCACATCTATCCCCTTAAGTGTCAGCATGGTTGATATGCAGAAAGACAACTGTGCGTTAACAAACCTTATCGGAAACGCACCAAATTCTTTTACGAAGGAGATCATGTTCAGCGCAATGTGATTATTTTATCGCCTCCGTTGGCTAAGTTTGATACTAATGGCATAAATTAATATGTACAATAGAATCTTTGTTACTGAACAAAAGGCAAAAACATGGCAGATAAACCCCTCGAAAAAACGCTGGATGCAGAATGGTTAGCGACACAACTACAGGATCGTTCGATGCGGGGCATTGCAATTGAAACAGCGGCGATGATCCGTTCCGGCGTCATCGAGATCGGCACGCATCTGCCCGCCGTCCGTGAACTGGCGCAGGCGCTGGGCGTCAGCCCGGCCACGGTATCGGCCGCCTGGGGTCAGCTCCGTCGCCAAAAAGTGATTGCCGGGCGAGGCCGCAACGGCGTCTGGGTGTGCGGTGACATGCTGTCACCCCGGCCGGCAAGGTTTGAAAAAATCGGTAACTTTGGCGAGCATATTATTGCGGATCTGGCGCTGTCATCGCCCGATCCGGCGCTTTTGCCTGATTTGCGAGAAGCCATGCAGCACGGCGTTGGCGCAGATAATCTGAACAGCTATCAGCGCGAAGCCATCGCGCCTTCTCTGCTGGAGGCCGCGCGTCACGACTGGCCTTACGACGCACCGGCGTTTATGTCTGCCGACGGCGGATTTGACGGCATGAATCTCACGCTGCAAACCCTGCTGATGCAAGGCTCGGTCGTGGCGATTGAAGACCCTACCGCCACGCGTTTGCTCGATATGCTGGATAATCTCGGCGCGCAGGTGATCCCGGTAAAATGCGATGAGTTCGGTCCGACGCCGGAATCACTGAGTCTGGCGTTGTCCAAAAATCCGTCCGCGTTTATTTATCAGCCGCGTACCCATTCACACTGCGGCCACGCCATGAATGCTGAGCGTTACGCGGAGCTTGCCGAAATTCTCCGCCACACGAATACGCTGATTATTGAGGATGACGGCATCGGGCAATTATCCCGTTACGCGCCCGTCAGCATGGGCAGCGTATTGCCGGATCGCACGGTACATGTCCGTTCGTATTCCAAAGCCTACGGGCCGGATTTACGGCTGGCGGTGATTTCCGGTTCGAAAGATTTAATCAAACAAATCAAATCATTCCGGAATTTCGGGGCAGGATGGTCGAGCCGTATTTTGCAGGAAGCCCTGGCATGGCTGATCAAAGATTCTAAAACGCAGGAAAGCATTGCCCACGCGAAAGCGGTTTACGCTCAGCGCCGCAAAGCAATGTCTGACGCCCTGCGCATCCGCGGAGTCAATATCCCGGAACGCGACGGGCTGGCGATGTGGATCCCCGTTCCGTCGGAACAGTTTGCGCTGGTCACGCTGGCGGCGCGCGGCATTGCTGTTCTGCCCGGCGAGCGCAGCCGCATCGGGCCGGGGCAGTTTATCCGTATCAGCACCAGCCAGATTAAACCTGAGAAAGTGGACCTGATTGCCGACGCCATCGTTCTGGCGCTGGGCGCATGATGGTCAGCGGGGAGTCAGCTTTTTCATCAGATACTTAGGCGATTCTTCATATTCCGCGCGGTCGTAAAACACGTGCGCGCGGACACGGCGCGTATGGCTGTGAACTTCCATCCGGTCACAGCCACGGTCGGCGGCCAGCCTTTCAGCCTCATCGAGCAATTGTTGCCCGATACCCCCGCCGCGCGATTCACTGCTCACGCATAAATAAGTGATCCGGCAGAATTCACCGGCGAGAGCGATTTGCGGGATAAAATGCAGCGAAATAAAACCGACGGCGCGGCCTTCGCTCTCGGCTACCCGCAATCGGCTGTCCGGATTGGCGGCCATTGCGACGATCCGCTCCGCGATCGCTTCCGCCGTATTAGGGTAATCCAGATCACCGAGTAATCCCGCCAGAACCTGCGCGTCGTTCACATCACCTTCTCTGATTAACATGGCTATTTCCTTGTTAAAATCTGTTTCTTATTCGCGGCTACACAATCGCTATCACACACTGTAAACTTACCGCCTGCAATATGGAGATGACATTCCTCCCAAACCGCCTTTACCGGCTGATGATGTCTACGCAATCTCGCGAGAGGTTCGTAGCGTCGTGCCCGGGCCTTTCTGAATTTCACTTATTTTTAAGGTTTTTTATGTTCAGTACCTTTCTTGCTGTGTTGATTGGTGGTGCGGTTGGCAGTGTCGCTCGCTGGTATCTCGGGCTTAAAATGAATGTGATCACGCCGGTGGTGCCTCTCGGTACGTTGGCCGTCAATCTCATCGGCGCATTTATTATTGGCCTGGCCATCGCGATTTTTGGCCGCATGAACAGCGTCGATCCGGTGGTTAAGGCGCTCATTACCACCGGTTTTTGCGGCGGCCTGACCACCTTTTCCACGTTTTCCCTTGAAGTCGTCACGCTGTTGCAAATGGGCCGTTTTGGCGATGCCCTGCTCAATATCGCGCTTAATCTTTTCGGTTCAATTGCCCTGACGTTGCTCGGCTTCATGCTGGTCAGCTGGTACACGGCGCACTGATCCTACCTTCCGGCGATGCCTTTTTTATGACAACGGGCATCGCCTTAACAAATTTGTGACACTGCTTCACCTCTTCCCTGCGTTTCTTAATGTTTCCTTCATATTATCTGCAGATAATGGCAAAACCCGCTCAGGTTTCTAAATTGAGGTATGCCATGTTTTCTGTTCCAAAAACGTCTTCTGAATTTCTGGTTGTTGCCCTGTGTATTCTTACTGTAGTGGCTTTTTTACAGGCATATTTTGGTTAGACAGATGCGCCCTGCGCGCCTGTAATACTCCCCTTTCCGCCGACGGCGCATTCCTGATGGATGCGCCGTTTGCCTTTCTGAATCCCTGCAAACCGCACTGAAACGAAACGTCACTTTTCATTCCATTCATAATACAAATATTTACCTGTTCCTCCTTATTGCCTATAATTGAGAATGATCGTTCACACTCATTTTCAACAGAGGTGCCAGGTATCCATGCTTCACCCACAACTTTGCAGTAAAGACGCACGTATCAGTGCACGACGCGACCAGATCATTGCTGCCGCCCGGCTGTGTTTTCGCAAACACGGTTTTCATGGTGCAGGCATGGCCGAAATCGCCAAAACGTCGCAGCTCAGTGTGGGGCAGATTTACCGGTATTTCGCTAATAAAGACGCCATCATCGAAGAAATTGTTCGTCGCATCGTGATGAAGAAAATCCGCCTGATGACCGGCAACGCGCATAACTTGCAGCAGGTTGCTCACAATCTGGCACACCGCCGGATTGGCAATTTAAGCGCGCCTTATAAAGAAGATCAGTGTATCGAACAAAAAGAACAGGCAGAGATTGACCACGCGCTGATGCTTGAGGTTGCCGCAGAAGCGACCCGCAATCCTATCGTGGAAAAAATCTGGCGCGATTCAGAAAAACAACTGTTCAGCGAAGCAAAATCCCTTCTCAGTGCCACTTTCCCGCAATTTTCAGAGGCTGAAATGACGGCGAAAGTCGAATCTCTGGCGGTGATCTGTGAGGGCACCGCATTCCGACGTATGACTACCGTTCACGCCGACGCAGAGCATCTGGAAGCTTTATACAATCGCTACTTCCAGGATCTCTTTGAAACGGATTTAACCACCAGCAAACTGGAATAAACTTTCACCATGAGCGCTCATCTGCAAGAAAAACGCCTCGGTTATGCCCTGGTTCTCGGCTCGCTTGCCGCCCTCGGCCCGTTATGTACAGATTTATATCTGCCTGCATTGCCTGAAATGGCCGGCGATCTCAACACTTCCACCGCCAGCGCACAGCTGAGCCTGACCGCCGGTTTACTCGGCCTCGGTTTCGGCCAGCTCTTGTTTGGCCCGCTCAGCGATCGCTATGGCCGCATGCGTCCTTTGCTATGGTCGCTGGCGTTACTGCTCGCGGCATCGGTCTGGTGCGCCGTCGCGCAGGACATCAATCAGCTGATTGTCGCCCGTCTGTTGCAGGGCATTGCGGGCGCAGGCGGCGCTGTGCTTTCACGCGCCGTCGCCAGGGATTTGTACAACGGCCATGAACTCACACGGTTCTTCGCGCTGCTGATGCTGGTAAACGGACTGGCGCCGATTATCGCGCCGGTGCTGGGCGGCGCCATGCTCAGCTGGATGAACTGGCGGGGGATTTTCGCCGTGCTGGCCTTTATTGCCATCCTGCTGTTCAGCTTCTCATCCCTGAAACTGCATGAAACCTTGCAGCCGGAACGCCGTGCGCAAGGCGGTATTTTCAGCATGCTCGGTTCCGTATTCAGCCTGCTGAAACACCGTCCGTTTATGGGGCTATGCCTGACGCAAGGTTTTATCATGGCGGGAATGTTTGCCTACATCGGCGCTTCGCCTTTCGTACTGCAACAGATTTACCATCTCAGCCCGCAGATGTTCAGCCTGTGTTTTGCCATTAACGGCATCGGGCTGGTGATTTCTGCGCAGGTTTCCACGCGCCTCAGCCGTCGTTTCGGTGAAATGGCGCTGGTTAAAGCCGGTTTAGTGATTGCGGCCGTGGCATCTGTTGCGCTGGTGATTGCTGCCAGCCTGAATGCGCCGCTGGTGACGTTGCTGGTTCCGCTGTTCTTCTCGGTGATGGTGATCGGGATTATCGGACCGAACGCCGGGTCGTTGGCGATGCAAAGTCAGGGGAAAAATGCGGGGAGCGCGTCGGCACTGCTGGGCGTGTGTATGTTTGCGCTGGGTGCGATTGCCGTACCGGTCACCGGTTTTGGCAGCATGCCTGCGCTGTCGATGGGCCTGACGATTTTAGGTTGTTACGCGATCGCCATTTTGATGTTCGTAACGCTGGTGCGCAAAACCGCGTAAGGTTTGCTGTTATACGCACCAATGTAAAGGCAAAAAAAAACCCGCTTCGGCGGGTTTTTTAAGAAATCGGCTAAAGTCAGATAGCGATAACGTTAGCAGCCGACGGGCCTTTGGCACCATTGGTGATTTCGAACTCTACGCGTTGGCCTTCAGCAAGGGTTTTGAAGCCGTTGCTGGAAATAGCAGAGAAATGAACGAAAACATCTTTGCTGCCATCTTCAGGGGTAATGAAACCAAAACCTTTAGATTCATTGAACCACTTAACGCTACCTTTAATCTTAGACATCAAACTTACCTTTACGTGAATGTTGGACACAAAACGTGTGTCAAATACAGTACAGCAACAGATTTAACTTTTGTCCAGAATTCTGATGGCAATAAGCGATAAAGCTCTCACTCTTCACTTTCTGCCGCCGTTTTCTGCTGTCAGAACGGCCTTTAATAGCCGTCTGACATCAAGCGGTTAGAAAAACGAATCGTCGTCGTTGCTGTAATCGTCGGAATTAAAGTCGTCAGAACCAAACCCCAAATCCGAATTATCGTTACGCAGTGAGGCATCTTCCCAGGACGGCACATTGCTGTCGAAGCCCTGCGAGTTGTCGAGGAAGCTGCTGTCGGCAGGATTCAGATCCTGCACCGGCGGCTCTTCAATGATATTGACGATTTCCTGCGGCTGACTGCGATGGAACATTCCGGTCAGCATATCTGCCAGCACAACCCCGCCCGCAACACCGGCGGCAGTCCGCAGCGCGCTGCCCAGAAAGCCGGGTGCCTGTGGCGCGGCCTGAGCCGGAGCCTGCTGTTGTGGCGCGTATTGTTGCTGCTGAGGCTGTGCGCCCCAGGCCTGCGTGCCCGGGATCGGCTGGCTGCCTTGCGAGGACTGACGCGCAGGTTCAGGTTGTGCCGAACCGCCGCCAAACAGCCCGGCGAGGAAACCGGTACTTTGCGGTTTCGCATTTTGCGCCTGCTGTTGCAGCTGTTCGTTTTGCTGTTGCAGTTCCTTCACCTGAGCATTCAGCTTAGTCAGCGCCGCTTCCTGAATAATCATCGCCTGCGCCATGTAATAAGGGGCAGACGGTTGCTGGAGGATATGGGCCTGAATCACACGTTCAGCTTCCGCATCGCGCGGTGCCGTATTGGACTCAGCCTGTTGTAAGCGACTAAAAAGCCCGTCAATTAAACGCTGTTCTTCAGATTGCATAAATTCACCTTATTGATGTGTCGTACTACGCCAGTCGGCGTTATGCAGATACAGTAATACAGTTATATTTTTGTATGAATTAACGGAGTGTCAACAAATGTGACGGAGGTAAAGTTTGTGCAGAAGCGCCGTGGCGGGGTTGAAAAACCGCCTGCGAGGCCACAGGCGGGGAGACTCAAAAACTTATTTCTTCGGTGACCAGCCCAGAATGAAATCCTGATCCGGCAGATTGGTATAGTTACGCACCAGGTCGTGGTAGGTTTTTGCCGGATCCAGATTTTTAAACTGTTCCGGATAAATGAATTTCGCCAGATATTCCATCCCGACGATATTGTACGGGTGGTTGTAGAACTGGTGATAAACGCCGTAAACGTGCTGGCTGCTGACCGCCGGGATCTGCGCTACGCCGGTGCGGGAAAGCAGAACTTTCGCCTCTTTGTCGATGCTGGCCTCATTCGCGCCATAACCGAACGGCAGAATGTGGGTCACGGAACCGTTTTTACTCGGGCGCGCGGAACCGGTCATGATGTAAACATCCGGCTTCATGCTGATCACCTGCTCCAGAGAAACCGTACCTGATGCGCCCGGCAGCAATTTGGTGCCGATGTTATTGGCGTCTACCGCCTGAATCAGTTTGCCCCAACCCGCGTCGCCGTGGGTAAAGCAGCAGGAATCATCGCGACCGGCAATCGGCTCGATGAACACGTTTGGTTTGTTTTTAATGGCCGCAACGGCTTTCTGAATACTCCGGAAGTGCTCGTTATAGAACGCGGTGTACGCGCGGGCATTGTCTTCCTGATTCACGATTTTACCCAGCAGCTCGATGCTCGGTGCCGTGTCTTTCGCCGGATCTGCCTCATAGTCAACAAACACAACCGGGATGTGCAGCGCGGCAAGTTTATCCAGAACACCCGCCTGCGCCAGAGAATTTTTAGCGCGAACCTGCGCAATCATCAGATCAGGTTTCTTGGAAATCACGGTTTCCAGATCAACCTGCCCTTTGTCCGTGAAACCCATATCCAGAATTTTGGATGACTCAGGCCATTTGCTTTTCAGCATGTCCCAGGTGCCGCTGTCGGTGGTCTTCAGCAGATTGTTCCACGCCACGACGCGCTTAAACGGATCGGCTTTATCCAGTACAGCAAGCGCCAGAATATCGCGGCCATCCTGCAAGATGATGCGCTGCGGGGCTTTGTCGAGCGTCACTTTCTGCCCGCTAAGATCGGTAACAGTCAGCGGATAGGTGCTAGCAAAAGTGGAAAATGAGGCGGCCATCAGACCTGCTACAGACAGCACGCGAGCGGTGTTCTTTAACATGCAAATCCCCGAAAATGAGAATGAATAAGAAATGATTTTGATAATTGTTATCAAATGAAGCGGAAATAATAAACAAGGAATGAAGGGCGAGGCAACGCTTTTGGAAGGGAAAAAGCCTGATAAAACATGTCGAAATATGACTGAGCGGGAAATTTTCCCCGCTCAGTCATGTCACGCCGTGCGCGGAAGTTACGGTTTACGCCCGATGAAATGCAGCAGGAACTCGCTCACCAGCGCACGTTTAAATGCAGACTGCGTTTTGTCCGCCGCCGCGCTGTGCCCGCCTTCGGTGTTCTCGTAGAAATACACGTCAGGAATACCCAGCGCCTGCATCTTCGCGGCCATTTTACGTGCATGATCCGGCCCGACGCGGTCATCGCTGGTCGCGGTCGAGAATAATACCGGCGGATATTTTTTCTGCGGGTCGATATTGTGATACGGCGAAAATTCGCGGATAAACGCCCACTCTTCCGGCTTTTGCGGGTCGCCGTATTCGGCAATCCACGATGCCCCCGCGGAAATCTGTGTGTAGCGCTGCATATCCAGCAGAGGCACTTCGCAGACTATCGCACCGAACAGTTCCGGATATCGTGTCAGCATATTGCCCACCAGCAGGCCTCCGTTACTGCCGCCCTGCGCCGCCAGATGCGCCGGTGACGTGATTTTGCTGGCAATCAGCGCCTTCGCCACTGAAGCAAAATCTTCATACGCACGCAGGCGCTTTTCTTTCAGCGCGGCTTTATGCCACTCAGGCCCGTACTCGCCACCGCCACGGATATTCGCGACCACGAAAACGCCGCCGCGATCCAGCCACGACACGCCGCTCACGCCCAGATAATAAGGCTCCAGCGACACTTCAAAACCGCCATAACCGTATAACAGCGTCGGATTTTTACCGTCATAAACCACATCTTTGCGGCTGACGACGAAATAAGGCACGCGCGTCCCGTCGTCAGATTGCGCAAAATGCTGGCTGACCTGATAGCGGGAGGCGTCAAAATGCGACGGATCCTGTTTCAGTAATTCGGCTTCGGCATCAGCGCCGTTGTCCAGATTGCCCAGTGAGAGGCTCGCGGGTTGCAGGAAACCGCTGACGCTCATGAAGTATTCGTTGGTTTTATCATCCACGCCCCAGGCGCTGATTTTACTCAGCGCCGGCACATGCCCGAACGGTTCACGCTGCCATTCGCCGTTGTCTGGCGTCAGCACTTCCAGACGATTCACCACATCACGGGTAAGACTGAGAATGATGTGATCGCGGGTATGTGAATAACCGTTGAGCTGATCGCGGGTTTGCGTCACGCCGCTGAGCGCTGAACCGGTATCCGGAACAAACAGCGGTTTCAGCGTGCGTTCTCCGGCCATAAAGGCGTCGAAATTCATCGTCAGCAGCGAACCGGACGGCCAGCGCTGGCCATTCACCTGCCATTCGCTGGACGGTTCGATAAGGATCCATTCCTGCCAGGTGGTGAATTTAGCATCGTCCGGAATGTCGATTTTGACCAGCGCGCGGGTGTCGTCCACCAGAAAAACTTCGCGATGATAGAAGTCGATAACCCGCACCACGTAATTGCGTTTGATGTCCCCGCCGGATTCCTGATAACCCGCAGCCATCATGTCTTTTTGCCCGGCGCTGTAAACTGTCACCGCTTCGCTGAGCGGTGTTCCGCGTTGCCAGATTTTCACGATACGCGGATAGCCGGAATCGGTCATCGAGCCTTCGCCAAAATCGGTGGCGACAAAAATATGGTCGAAATCAATCCAGCTGATGCGGCTTTTGGCAACCGGCAGATAAAAACCGCCGGTGACAAATTCTTTGGCTTTCAAATCAAATTCGCGGACTTCGCAGGCATCGCCGCCGTCCGGTGAAAGCACCACGAAAGCGCGCTCAAAGCCCGGTTTCAGGTTCCAGAAACCTGAGAAAACCCATTCAATGTTTTCGGCTTTTCCCAGCGCGTCGACGTCGAGCACCGTTTCCCAGCGCGGCTCGGCTTTGCGGAATTCATCGAGCGTGGTTTTGCGCAGCAATCCTTTTGGATTTTTCGCATCCTGCCAGAAGTTGTACCAGTCGTTATCGCATTTCCAGACACCCGGAATTTGCTCGGGGGAATTCAGCCCCTGAAGCACTTTTTCGCGGATCGGGTCAAAATCTTTTCCGTGCGTGAAAGCAGAAAGTGTGACCGAATTTTGCTCATGTGCCCAGGCCAGCGCTTTTTCATTGCGCAAACCTTCCAGCCAGATAAATTCGTCCTGCCCGTTTTCTGGCACTGTTTTGCGTAAATCTGTTTCGCGTGAATCTGTGGTCATATCGTCGCGTCCTTCCCGTCCTGAGAAATAAATCAAAAATCAGACTTGGGGTTTAGATAACTGTTTTGCTCACGCCATTTCAAGCGTTTTTCAAACAGGGATGATTCGCAATCTTTCCGAAAAATCCGAATATGCGATCCCGGAGGGCTCTCTCGCCTTCTTTTTGTGAGTCAGTTCAAGCATTCAAATTATCTGAACGCCTATAAAGAAATCATTACCTTGTGATGACAAAAAATGACGTGGATCTGAGGTAGAAAAGGGGACACAGAAATCAGGCAGCAACAGGAAAGGAGCGAGAATATGGAATGGAAAATCATAGATATCCTGAGTATCCCACAGACCGGACTGAAATATATCTGCATTCAGGCATTCAAAAACCTGAAGTTGATCCTGTCTGTCGATAACGATTTTACACTGCAAACCGGCGACACTTTAGAGATTACGCCGGAGGGTTATTCCCTGAACCGCCACCAGGCGCAGAGCCTGAAAATTCATCGCATGATGCCGTATTGTCAGCAACGCTGGCAGTCACTGGGGATCCAGTGAGCGTCTCTTCAATTTCATGAATGAATTCCAAAAAGCCGGTTTTTACACCGGCTTTTTGTTTGCTTCCCTTAGGGAATCTGAAATCCCGTCGTGGCCACCAAACTCCTGTTCCGGCACATCCAGCCAGCGGTCTTTACGCGTCGCTTCATATTCCTGATTCAGCGGATAATAAATGCGGTTTTCCGGCTTATTCGCTTCGCCAACGACCAGCAGACGCACTTCATCTTCACTGTTATTGATGAAGGTATGGCAGATGCCGGTGCCGTGCGGAAACGCCACCGCGTCGCCGGGTTTGAGCCGGTGCAGGTGGCCATTTATCCACGCATCAGGCTGCCCTTCCAGCACATAAACAAACTCATCCTCAGAACTTTCAGCATGCGCGTAACAGGTACGTCGCCCCGGCAGCAGACGTTCATGATGAATGCCGATACGCGTCAGCCCCAGCGCTTTGCCGAGCGGTGCACCAATCGACATCAGTTCATCATCGCCCGGATAACTGCTGTCGTCCGGCCCTTCGAGCTCACGCCAGCTGGCGATAAAGTCGGGTCTTTCCTTGCTCATCGTTGACTCCGTTTCCCGCCGGTCGCTGCATGTGTTTTACGCAGTCAGCCTCAGTACAGCGACGGGGATTTTTGTTGAATTGAGTAAGTGCTTTGGTTTGAATACGTGCTTTGCGTCGCCGGTTTCGGCAGGCACGCAAATCTTATGTGTACACGGTCGCCGTCGTTGCTTTCACCCAGCGTCTGGAATTTACCTGTACAAAAATCGAAGATCTTTTTATAAGTATCCGCACGACGCTGACGTTCTAGAATAGAGAATACGGAAGACGCATAGCTCGCCTGCCCCTGCGCAAATGAAGCATCAAAGTTTGCAGGCCGGTAGACTTCCGCGCCAACGGGTTCATCAATCGATGAACATCCTGCCAGTAAAGTTGCTGCTGCCACCGCTGCTACCATCATTATTTTGATATTTTTCATTATTTATCCCGAGACATCTTCCATTCTATTCAGTGTAGATGAACAACGGCCTAAGCCCTGCCCGCGCTGCCAATGCTGTTTTTTCCATTCTTTTTCACGCTCACCAATGCCCGTTCCGCGGCGGCCAGCCACTGGTTGTAATTCTCATGATTTCTGGATGTCGCCACGCCAATGCTCAGCGAGCACTGAAAACCGGAATCCTGCGACAGGCGAATTTCCGATGTTTTCAGCAGCAGCCGGTATCCGACCGCATACGCTTCTTCTTCGGAAATGCCCGGCAGTATCACCACAAATTCGTCACCGCCCAGTATGGCCGGAAAATCGTGCTCAGCCGTTTCCTTACGCAAAATAGTCGATACCGATCGTAAAACGTAATCGCCCGCTTCGCGTCCAAACAGATCATTCACCATTTTCAAATCATCGACGCCCAGCACCATCAGACAGGCCAGATCCTGCTTTGAACGTTCAAATTCCAGCATCAGGCGGCGATCGAGCAAACGCCGGTTTGGCAGGCCAAGAAAAGGATCCATCAGCGCCGATTTCTCTAGTTCGTGCTGCTTATCGCGCAGTTTGCGGGAAATGGAATAATTGGCAGCGCTGAACGCGATAATGTAAATCGTGGAAAGCGGCAGCGTCAGCCATAACGTCCGGTCGCTCACTTCGGTATAAAGGCTCATCCCGGAAAGCGGCCAGCACAGGATAAATCCGGCACAGTAAAACAGCGCGGCGCGGCGCAGTAATTGCCAGCCACCGGCAGAAAACCGGTCGGCAACCAGAATAGACGTAATGATCGCAGAAGGCAGCGGACATACGCCCATCAGCGCGACCCACGCGCCACCGGCAATGGCGTCGAACGCCAGGTTTCTGAATTCAGCCTGATTGGGATGTTTGGAGCGGCGGGAAATCAGCATCGCAACGTGCGGCCAGACAAACGCGTTCAGCACCAGAAAACCCAGCGGGATCCAGGAAACTTCGCGTTCTAAAAGCACCGAGGCGATAGGGAAAAAACAGAGAAAAGTGCCAAGTATGCGCATTAAGTACATTCGTCGTAAGAAACGATCAGAACGCTCACGAACGAGACTTTCATCTGTAGAAAAATATGCCATACCAGAAAAGACTCTATGATTGATTTTTATTTATAGTAGTCGAGTTAGATATCACAGAGCTACTGAAAGCACCGGTTTTAATGGGCCGAACATCGGGGTTTTTTAGGCTTAAATAAAACGGGTCAGCGAATAAGGCGGTAATTTAGGATAAAAAGTCGAAAAGCTAAATCAGACGTGCAGAATTTATCGTGAGGGAGAAAACGGGCAGCTTATTTGCCGCCCGTCCTGAATTGCCTGAGAAGTTAAAATTCGAATGTCGAGGAAAGAAGTAACGTTCTTGGCATCCCGACCGCCAGCTGGCCGCTGCCTGCCGCGCTCCAGTAACGTTTATCGGTGACATTATTCACGGTTGCCTGGAATGTGGCCTTGGTTCCGGCCAGTTTTGTGGTGTAACTCGCGCCCACGTTGTACGTCGTATAGCCCGCCACAAACGCCTGATTCTGGGCATTCACCGGCCGTGAACCGACATAATACGCGCCACCATTAACCGCAAGGCCGTCGATGAAATCCAGCTTGTGGTTGATGAAAATGTTCGCCACTTTTTTCGGCGTATTTTCCGGCGTTTTCCCCAGCAGCTTTTCATTGGTGGTTGAGGTGACTTCCGCACTCAGCAACATGACAGAACCCATCACCGACGTATTTTCCGTGACGTCGCCCTGAAGCGAGAATTCCCCGCCGCGGAATCGTGCTTCGCCGTTAAGGGAGTAAATCAGATCATCGCCGGTACTGGCAGACGGTTGTTTAAGCTCGAAATAAGCCGCCGACGCATAAAGTTCACCGTAAACCCGAGTGCGGATCCCCACTTCTTTCTGTTTGCTGACCGCCGCTTTCAGGGATTCCCCGGCGTTAGCCGCGGTTGATGGTGCCGTTCCCGCCGATTCCAGACCTTCCACATAACTGGCATACAGGCTGATATCCGGCGTGACTTTATAAAGTACGCTGACGGCTGGCGTAACCGCGTGAACATCTTCGGAAGCCGCATCAAGCTGCTGGCTGGTATAGCGTCCGTAACGTACAGCGCCGGTCACCTGCCACTGATCGTTGAGCGTGATCCAATCCTGCAGGAACAGGCCGCCGTCGCGGATAGTCTGTTCTTTAAAGCTGCGGTCAGTCAGCGTTTTTTTGCTGTTTTTAGCCGCGCGCGTCAGCGATGTAATGGTCACCGGGTCATACATATTCTGCGCGGCAGAATACATGTAGGTCTCAAAACTCGGCTGGTAAAGGCGGTTCTGGCTACCGCCAAACAGCAGTTCATGCTCAACGGAACCGGTATCAAATGTGCCTTTAATTTCCGCCCGGACGTTCTGGTTCAGATAATCCTGGCCGGGCTGATCGGCACCATAAACCGTTCCCTCGCCGGTCTGCGCATTGTAATTATCAAATACCCACAACCAGCGGTCACGCTTGGTACGCGATTGCCCGGCGCTGACTTTACCCGTCCAGTTATCGGTCAGGGCATATTCAGCCTGAAGTAAGTGCGTTTCTGCCGAGGAATGTGTGTCTTTTCCTTTCATCGATAACAACTTTTTCGGATCAGGTATCGAAGGAATGGTCATGACGCCGTTAACGGCGGTCGGTGTGGCGATTGCTGCCTGCTCGGTAATGCGCGCGCGGATTGACTCATAGTCATATTTGAGTAAAAGCCGGTCCGTCGCCTGCCAGTCCAGCGCAGCGCTGAACATCCGGCGGTTACCATTATCGCCGTCTATCGGCGTATGGATATTATTGGTGACGGCATTGATACGCACGCCAAAATTCTTGTCTTCACCAAATCGGTCAGCCAGATCGACGTGCGCGAGGGACGAGCCATTATCATCGGTCGAAAACGTTACCGCTCTGACAGGCTGCTGCCCCGCCCGTTTGGTCACCATATTCACCACGCCGCCGGGCGCGACAAAACCATAATAAAGTGCCGATGCGCCCTTCAGCACTTCCATCCGCTCTTTATCTTCCATCGGGATCGGCAGGTTATTATCAAAAGGCAGAACGCCGTTAAACATATAACTTGAGCGGTTATCCAGATTAATACCGCGAACGGAAAGCTGGTCGTAAGCAATTCCGCTTTGTTGCTGGCGAACAATACCCGCCACATTTCGCAAAGCGTCAAATAAGCCGGTGCCCTGCTGCGCCTGAATAATGTCTTTGGAAACGACGCTGACTGACGCGGGAACATCCATCATATCGCGTCCCTGATAAGCCCCTACGTCAGCATAGCCGGGAATATATCCTGAAGGTTCGCTGTAAGAAGTTCCGTTAACTTCAATGGTGTCATCTTTTTGCTGATTTTTATTATCACTACTTTGAACAGGGTGATTAACGCTATTTTCGCCGGAAAGCGTTTCAGCCAGACTTTCCCTGACAGGCAATAAAACAGGAACGCTGGCAATTAACAGCGCCAGCGCATTTTTTTTCATTTTGTTGAAGTTCATACAATCCCCAAAAACATCCGTAAAAGTATTTAAATCAAAATTAATTTCAGGCCGGCTTTTATTATTCTGTCAGCACATCCGCGCCGACTTTCTCAGGAAGAAAACCTGATTACTGACCCGGTTATTGCGCGAAACACCGGGCGCCGCTGGCCAGTTCCTGCTCAATCTTACAGGAATCAAAGGGCTCACTAAATTAGAATGATTATCATTCCATCATACGGGACTGTAGTAGTAAACGTCAGGCGGTGAAGTGAAAAAAAGAGAAGTCCTGCGGGGTAAAAATCGGGATTTTATTTTTTATATCCCTCTGATATTGAATATATTATTTTCATAATCTGTTCTGCAAAACCCGCACGGGGAAGCCCTGATTTTCCGGCACACCTTCGTAGCGTTGACTACTACAGTTACGTACTTCATCATGATTTTTAAAAGATAATGATAATTCTTCTCATGCAAAATCGGGAAGAGTTCCACACGATCGCGCAAGTTTCAAAGACTCAGCCAGAAGGAATAACAGATTGAACCCGGACAGCTCCCTGCCCGCTCCAGCGCAGTACCCCACTGAAAAGAAAAGCGTTATCAGAATTACCGCAAAGCCAGAACTCGCGCCGCTGGTTGATAAAATCATTACGGCATTCCGTCGCGCTCACCCTGATATTGCAGTCGCCGCCACTTTTTGCCATGACGATGCCGCGTTTGCCTTTCTGATTAACCGTCGTGCCACGATGGCGCTGATTGATAGAGAAATTACGCCCACGGAGTCCGTGCCGTATAAAAAGCAGCGCGGCTCAGCACCGTTTTCTGTGAAGCTTGCGGTCAGTCCGGCAACGCCAGCCGTGTACGTGCATCACAGTAATTCGCTGACTGAAATTTCGGTGACCCAGCTTTCACAGATTTTCACGCGCGGAAATGCACAGGGTGATTTTTCGAACTGGGGACAACTCCTTACGTCTTCTCACGATGCCAGTATTCTGCCGCTGAGCCTGCCGGAAGACAGCGCCCTTCAGGTGTTCTTACAAAAGCATTTATTTGCCGGACGTGAGCTGACTGCGCGGACTGAATATGTGGCGGATTCGGCCACGCTTCTGGCGCGGCTTGAGAATACGCCAGACGGCATTGGCATTGCTGACACCGCCGGAGAACATCCGCTTTTACGTAAAGTGCCTCTGCGCGGTCAGGCGCGCGACCCGCTTACCCGTTTTCTGCATCTTTATCTGCCCGCCGGTGAAGGCCCCGACGCACATAAACTGGCCGGTTTCCTGCTTTCCGATGAAGGTCAGGCAGTTATCGCAGATACAACCTGTCTGCCTCTGGAACCTGCTGAACTCGCTCAGCAGCGTGCAATAATCGCGGTGCATTCATGAATTCAAACACACTTAATCTCCCGCTGCCGGTTGTCGGAAATGACGGCATGGCTTCTCTGGTTCTTCCGTGGTGCGCACTTTTTTGCGAAGCGAATCCGGCAATTTCTTTCGACTGCACGCTGGAAGGCTCGTCCACGGCGATTATGGCACTGGCGGCTGACGCCAGCTGGCTGGCACCGATGTCACGCGCGCCATGGCCTCATGAACTGGCAGCTTTTGAGCGCGTAAAAGGCTACCGGCCAACGGAAATCCATGTCGGATATACCGGCCACGGGCCGCGTCCGGAAGCCAAAAGTCCGCCTGCGATTTATGTTCACCGCGATAATCCTTTGCCGGGGCTGACCATGGCGCAGCTGGCCTCGGTTTTCTCTTCAGGGCATAGCAGCGGAGATATCACTGACTGGCAACAACTGGGGCTGGAAGGCAAATGGCACAACCGGCGCATTCATCTTTATGGCCTGCGGGATAACGGGAAATACGCTACCGCATTCCGGCACGCACATCTGGCCGGTCGTCATTATCCTGCGCATTATGAAGGTCTCGCCGATCGCCGCGCCGTGATTGAAGCCTTGGCGCAAGACCCGTTCGGGGCGGGCTGTCTGGGCTGGTGCAACGCGGCACTGTTCTCTGACGACGTGCGTATTTTGCCGCTGGCCTCAGAAGCAAATACCGCATTTTATTCGCCGGATTTAGTCAATGTGGCGCAGGGGAATTATCCGCTTTCAAGCTATGTTTCGCTCTTCTTTGACCTGCCGCCGGGAGCCACGCTGGATCCGCTGGTTAAAGCCTGGCTGGAAATGGCGCTGTCTGATGCCGGACAAGCTATTGTGGCCGCGCAAACTCACAGCCCGGAAGGATACGTACCGCTTGAACCGTCAATGCTGGCTCATCAGCGGCAAAGACTGGCAAGCCTGTAAGGCGCTCCCGAAGTACACTGTAAAAAATGGCAGCAATGTGAATGAACAGGCGTAACTGTGAAAAACCTGAAGACTAAACCCAACCGCTCCGGCCCGGATCTCTACGGCGAACGTTTCCGCCTGCGTAAAAACCAGTTATCACCGAGCCTGTTTGCCGTCGCGCAGTATATTCATACTCACCGGGGCGCAGTGCTGGATAAAACCGCCATGGAAATCGCAGCAGATACCCAAAGCTCGGATGCTACGGTCGTGCGTGCCATTCAGGCGCTGGGATTTTCCGGCCTGCGCGATCTGAAAAATGTGCTGGCCAGTTATCTCGGGGAGACGCTGACGTCGTCGGCAAAGATGGCAACAACGGTGAGTTCCCTGACGCCGGATACCAATTCCAGCATTGATTTCGTGCTCGAGGGCTACCTTTATACCTGCCAGATGCTGTCGGAGGAGAAGAACCGGCTGGCGCTTTCGCGTGCCAACGCGTTGTTGCAGGCCGCCGACCGGATAGCCATTTTTGGCATCGGGGCTTCCTCGCTGCTGGCGGAATATACCGCCCGTCTGTTCAACCGTAACGGGACGCCCGCATATGTGCTTAACCGCACCGGCGCGTCGCTGAGTGAGCAACTGATCGGCATGCGTCCGGGCGATGTGCTGATTATGATGGCGCAACGCAGCGCCCATCGGGAAGGTGTCACAACGCTGGCAGAAGCCAAACGCCTGGGGATTTCAACTATTTTACTGACCGGCTCGGCCGAATCCGTTTTTATCAAAGAAGCGGACTGCGTGGTGTTTATTCCTCGCAGCGCAGATGCGGAAAAAATCCCCGTCCACGGCACGTCTGTCATTTGCCTTGAAATTCTGGTGCTGGCGCTGGCCGCCTCTTCACCAAAAGTCCCGCTTCAGACCATGAACCGGCTTTATGAGCTGAGTAATTCCATGACTAAACCCCGCAAAAATCCGCGCGGATGAAAAAACGCAGAAATCCCGTCCGGCACAACCGGACAGGATCGCGTTCATTTCAGATGCCTAAAAATCACTTCTGATACTGAGCGTCTGTCACTTTTTCCAGCCACTCAACCGGGCTGCCGTTAAGAGATTCGGCAATCGCAATGTGGGTCATTGCATTTTCCGGCGTCGCACCGTGCCAGTGTTTAACCCCTTCAGGGATCCACACGATATCGCCGACATTCATTTCGCGAATTTCACCGCCCTCTTCCTGCAACCACCCACGGCCGTGAGTGATGATCAGCGTCTGGCCCAGCGGATGCGTGTGCCATGCCGTGCGCGCGCCCGGTTCAAACGTCACGGTTGCGCCGCCAACACGCGCAGATTCAGTACCGCTGAACGGCGCATCGATGCGCACTTTGCCGGTAAAATAGCTTTCCGGGCCATTCTGCGAAGGAACAGAACCGCTTTTGGTAATTCTCATTTTGTCAGACATTTTATTCTCCGTTTGCTCGTTCTGATAAAAGGTACAGACATTCCGTTTAAACGACTAGATGACAAAATATGAAAGGAGTTATGAGCGGGATTCATAAATAAAACACAAGGTACGGCTGATGCAATATTAGAAAAATTGATAATTTATTGATTTTTATTAGAATTTCATTCATCCTTTGCGGACTTTAAGAAATATTGTATTTTTCGCATTTGCGGCCCGCCTGGAGCGGGCTTTTTTATGTTTTTAACACTTAAATTTGACTTAGGAATTTCTTTAACACAATTAATCTACCCGACGAACTACCCGGCACGGATTACCACAGGCAATAACGCCCTGTGGAATAGAACGAGTCACCACGCTGCCAGCACCAATTGTACTTCCCGCTCCGATAGTGACGCCCGGCAGAACGATGCACCCTCCGCCAATCCAGACATCATCCCCGATTGTGACCGGCTGCGCGCTCCCGATATGTTCCCTGCGTAAATCAATATCCAGCGGATGTTGGGCGGTATAAATTTGCACGTCCGGCCCGATAAAAACGTTATTCCCAATACACACCGGCGCGCAATCGAGCAGGACAAAATTGAAATTGATAAAAACGTTGTCCCCGATCGTCGTATTAATACCGTAATCGATGCGCATGCCTTTTTCAAAATGAACGTTGTTCCCAACCTGACCGAATATTTTTCTGATCAGGCTGTCTTTCTCAGCCACCTGGCGCGCACCGAGTGCATTAAACTCATCCACCTTGTCCCGGGTCTTGTAGCGGATTTCAATAAGTTCCTCATCATTAATCGGATAATCCAGACCGTTAACCATGCATGTCAGCGCAGACATAATCTTCTCCCTATTCAAAAATTTATAACCGGCTTACTGCCCGATATCCCGCAGTTTTTTCCCTGCCATCAGATTTCTTTCAATCTGTTCAAGCGTTACGTTTTTCGTTTCAGGAATGAGAATAAAAGTAATCACAACAAACGCGAGATTCAGCGCGGTGTAAAGCCAGAATGTTCCGGCGGCGCCAATATTGTCCATCAGCGTCAGGAACGTCGCACCGATAATCATGTTGGAAATCCAGTTGGTGGTCGTTGAGCAGGTGATCCCAAAGTCGCGGCTTTTGAGGGGCTGAATTTCAGAACAAAGGATCCACACCACCGGCGCAGCACTCATGGCGTACCCGGCGATACACATCATCGTCATCCCCACCGACAGCCAGGAAAGCCCGGCTCCCGCCGTTCCGTGATTAAACTGCTGAAGGCAGTATCCCAGCACCAGCGTCCCGAGCGCTATCACGCTGAAACCTATTTTCAGCGCAGGTTTACGCCCCGCTTTATCAACCATGCCGATGGCAATAAAAGTCGCCAAAACAAACGTCAGGCCGACAATAATCGTGGCAATCATCTGTTCCCGCGTGCTGGTAAATCCGGCCAGATTAAAAATTTTCGGCGCGTAATACATGATGATATTCATGCCGGTAAATTGCTGCATGGCCTGCAATAACATGCCGAGATACACCGCCCGACGCACATTGCTGTTGGTCTTAAATAAATTCCAGCCGCCCTGTTTTAGCTTCAAACTTTCACGAATTTCATTCAGTTCCTGACGGGCCTTTTCAGAAGTATCGCGCAACATCCGCAGCACACGTTCTGCTTCAATATGTTGCCCTTTCGCCGCAAGCCAGCGCGGGCTGTTGGGTAAAAAGCAGACCGCGAGCATCAGAACTAATGCAGGGATCGCCAGAACCCCCAGCATGGCGCGCCAGTCGCCGCTTGCGCTGAACGCCGTATCAGACAAAAAGGCCAGCAAAATACCGAGAGTTACCATCAGCTGATACATCGCGATCATTTTGCCGCGGATAGTTTCTGATGCCATTTCAGAGAGATACAGAGGCGCAGTATAAGAGGCGATGCCAACTGCAAATCCGAGGATCAGACGAGAAACCATCAGAATTTCAACACTCGAAGCAAACGCTGAGCCAAGCGAACCGAAAACAAACAATAATGCTGCGGCCATCAGGCTGTATTTGCGCCCCAGCCGGAAAGAGAGCCAGCCATTGGCAAGCGCCCCGAACGCCGCACCGAGCATCATAATGCTGACGACCCATTCCTGCTGCCGGCTGGTAAGGACGAAATGGTCAGTAATAAAGGGAAGCGCCCCCGAAATCACACCGATATCAAGGCCGAACAACAGCCCGGCCATTGCCGCCGCAAAAGACACAAAGAGGTTCATCACTTTGGTATTTTTCAGCGGGTTTTCAGTCAGTTTTGCTACATCAGATGACGACATTTTTTTCTCCGGATAGAAGGAAATACAGCGACGGACATCAGAAAAAAATAAATCCGATCTTCACGATAAGCACAACTCAACCCGGCAGTGAGAGCAGGACGGGTACATATATAAACAATCGTGCTGCGCCGGATTTTTTGTGATCAAGATCACCAGCCCCCAGCAATCACAGCAATCACAGCAAGAAAACATGTCAGCCGAACCCTCATGATTTGCGAGGCACTTTCCAGATTTGAATTAAAAATACTGTAAATACATACAGGCTATTTCTTTATTTTCCGGTCAGGAATAGAGTCAACGCGATTAAAGGCGGCCCGGAAAGCTGCTTCAATTTTACTGACGCGGGATAAACATCATGATGAATTTCGAAAGCGGCACAGCATTTCAGCAAAACTCAGTCACCGTTTTTCGCTCGCTGGTTGCCGGGCTGGATCTGGGGAATTTTAACGAGGGGCAGCTTTACGACCTGAGCGCCCTGGCGTCCGAATCCGCCGAAGGTTTGTGTCAGGGTTTGCTGTGCCTGAGTGAAGGGCTGGAGAACGGAGAATTGTTGCCGCCCGAAGGCATTTTGCAGGTCAGCGCCTACCTGAAAGCCTCAGCGCATATCCTGCCGGTTCTGTTTGAGCTGTCGGAGAAGGCCAGCGACAAACTGGGGAAAGTGAAGAAAAAGATAACTTATCCGATGATGTGACCATCACCAGCAGGCACTCCCCGCTGCGGGACTAATTCCTGCATAAAATATTCAAAGAAAGATGAAACCACGGTAGCGGCGGGCCTTATGGGCAAACGGAGTAAATGCATTGGTCTGGATACCGGCGCGTAATCAGGTAATACGCGGTTCAGCCGTCCGGCGTCGATATCATCTTGCAGCGTGACGCAGGAATGCATAACGACGCCCAGGCCAGATAACGCGGCCTGACGGATAGCTTCACCGGAATCCACGGTAAGGCGCGGGACGATATCGACATCAACCTGCCCTTCCGGCCCCAGAAGTTGCCAGCGGTGAGCAGAGCGCCACTGGCTGAAACTGACACAATTATGTCGGGCTAAATCAGTGGGCGTTACCGGTGTTCCGTGAGTGTCCAGATACAACGGTGAGGCTGCCAGCACCATCTCATAAGGCGGCAAAGGAACGGCGACATAACCTTCGTCCTGAAGATTACCAATGCGTATCGCTATCTGAAAACGCTCTTCAATCATATCCACCCGGCGGTCGCTCAGAACCAGATCGGCGTTGACGGCGGGATAGTGTTGCAGAAATTTCGACAATATTGGCGTGAGAATGCGCTGGCCAAACGCAACCGGCGCGCTGATGCGCAGCATGCCAGTGACCTGTTCGTTAAGATGACGCGCCAGAGAATCGGCATCTTCTATCGTTGCGAGGATCTGCACTCCGTAAAGATAAAAACGGTGCCCAGCTTCCGTCAGCCCCTGACGCCGGGTGGTCCGGTTAATCAGCACGCAGCCCGTGCGCGTCTCCAGCATCTGGATGTGCTTACCGACCATTGCAGGCGTGATACCCAGTTTATCGGCGGCGGCCGTAAAACTACCGGATTCTGTCGCGGTGATGAACGATTCGACACACTTTAAGTAATCCATTGCTCTGCTCTGTGAAGGTAAAGTGAGCCATTATAAATTTTTATTATCGAATAAATAAAGCAGACCTCTGTTTATCTCCTGCGCCCGCTTCACGATAATCGCCGCGATATTCACAAAGATTGAGTTAAGGAAAGGCAATGAAAGCACTGGTTTTTGAAAATCCGGGTTCGGCCGATGTATTACATCTGCATGAGGCGGCGGATCCCGTTCCGTCTTCAGGAGAATTACTGGTCGCGGTCTCCGCAGCCGGGCTGAATTTTGCTGATATTTACCGCCGTCAGGGCCGTTATCCGCTGGCCGGGACCTCACCGTATATCGCAGGTTATGAAGGGGCTGGCCGGGTCATTGCGGTCGGGGAAAATGTAACAGGCTGGAAAACTGGTGATCGCGTTGGTTTTGCTGATGTTCCGCTTGCGCATGCCAGCCATATCCGCGTGCCGGTCGACCACGCAATCCGCTTACCGGAATGGCTGTCCGAAACCGATGCTGCTGCTGTTTTGCTGCAAGGCCTGACCGCCGATTATCTGCTTCACGATGTACTGCCTTTGCGGGCCGGAATGCACGTCGCCGTACTGGCCGCCGCGGGTGGCGTCGGGCGTTTACTGCTTCAGATGTTAAAACATCAGGGCATCCACACCTTTGCTGTGGCATCGAACCAGGAAAAGCAGAAAGCGTGTCTGGAGCTTCGTGCAGATGCTGCTGCAAATTATGACACCTGGCCTGAGCGGGTACGCTTGTGGCAGAGCGCGGGTTGCGATGTGGTATTCGACTCCGTAGGAACAACGCTTACCCAAAGTCTGGATTCTCTGAAAGACGGCGGCCGCGTAGTGCTGTTCGGTATGTCCGGCGGCGCGCTTGCTGAATTCGATCCGTCCCGCCTCCAGCTCAGCTCTCACGGCATACTGGGTGCCGATCTCTGGACGTATCTGACCTCTGCCGAAGAGCGTCAGCGCCGCGCAGACCGGCTTTTTGCCCTGATTAAAGAAGGCAGCGTCGTTCTTCCGCCGGTCACTCAGTTTGCATTATCATCCGGCGCAGATGCGCACCGCCTGCTGGAAACCCGAAGCTTCAGCGGCAAGATTGTATTGGTACCATAGGGGAAATTGTTTAGCGGATTTTTGAAGACGTTAAAACAAGTAAGGATGGTACGCCCTACAGGGCTCGAACCTGTGACCTACGGCTTAGAAGGCCGTTGCTCTATCCAACTGAGCTAAGGGCGCATTGCTTGTCCCAAATTTGGAGCGTTGCGGGTTCGGATTATACGGGCAGACCGGGTTGAGTCAATGGCTTTTGAACTCTCTGCTTAATGCCTGAACAATTAGCCGTTATTCCCGGTATGCCTGATAAGACGATGTCATCAGCGGTGGTTATTTTTCGTGCTCAGATTTCAGTGCAGCGGTTATAACGCGCGCGGAGGCGTGGTACGCCACGCCTTCGTAGGCGGTCAGTTCCGGTTGCAAAGTTTGTACGATACCGTTTTTGCCGATCACCGCTGGTTGCCCGATATACACGCTAAGTTCTTCATCCCACGCGGAAACCGGGTATACGCTCTGCGCATTGGATAGCACGGCATCCACCAGACGCGCCGTCGCGGTCGCAATACCAAAGCTGGTCCAGCCCTTCCCTTGCAGGATTTCCCAGCCGCCGCCGCGAACGGCGTCGTCCATTTTTGCCCAGTCAACATCGCGATCGCCTGCAAGTTCAGCGACCGGACGTCCGCCGAGCGTGACGGTGCTCCAGGCGACAAACTGCGATTCACCGTGTTCGCCCATCACGTAGCCCGTGACGCTTTTCGGGTCAAAACCGAAAAACTCGCCGACGACGCGTTTCATCCGTGCGGTATCCAGAGACGTGCCGGTGCCGAATACCTGCGAGTCCGGCAGGCCGCTGGTTTGCTGAATAATCTGGGTGATCACGTCACACGGGTTGGTGATATTGATAATAACGCCGCCAAAACCGCTGGCGATGACACGGGGAATGACTTCACGGACTGCCGCACGGGTTTCGGCCAGCTCTTCTAAACGGTCTTCGCGTAACAGCGTTTTAGGGCCGACGGCGATGACCAGCACGTCGGCGTCATGCAATTCGCTGTAATCATTTGCGATGACCTGAACGCGCGAAGCAGTCAGTGAAGCCATATCGCGCAGTTCGAGCGACTGGCTCGCAGCCTTCTTTTCATTTTCATCCAGCAGAACAATGATGTCGCACAGGCCCTGTGTGACCAATGAAAACGCGACGTCAGCGCCCACGTGCCCGGCACCGATGATTCCCACTTTACGTGTCATTTATTCCTTTCCTCATGATTTAAAAAGAGTCACCTCTAAAATAGACACTTTTTTCGCCACTGTCTCAGGTTAAATTCTCACCCGCCGATAACAAGTTATTCGCATTCAACGCCTGACAGCGCCCGCCGCTTCTGACAAAATAGGCGCATCCCCCTGCATTTTTTAATTGATGGATTTATTCCCTGATGGCAGCAAAGATTATTGACGGTAAAACGATTGCGCAGCAAGTCAGAAACGAAGTTGCGGCGCGTGTTAAACAACGACTGGCGGAAGGGAAACGTGCTCCCGGGCTGGCTGTCGTGCTGGTCGGTGAAAATCCGGCATCGCAGATTTATGTCGCCAGCAAGCGCCGTTCTTGCGAAGAAGTCGGGTTTATTTCCCGCTCTTACGATTTACCGGCGACGACCACCGAAGGCGAACTGCTTGGCCTTATCGATCAGCTGAATAACGACAACGAAATCGACGGTATTCTGGTTCAGCTTCCGCTGCCTGCGGGCATTGATAACATCAAGGTGCTCGAGCGTATTCATCCTGACAAAGACGTCGACGGGTTCCATCCGTACAACGTAGGTCGTCTGTGCCAGCGCGCGCCAACGCTGCGCCCTTGTACGCCACGCGGTATCGTGACCCTGCTCGAACGTTATGGCGTTGATACTTTCGGGCTGAACGCCGTGGTGATCGGCGCATCCAATATTGTTGGCCGTCCGATGAGTATGGAATTACTGCTGGCGGGCTGCACCACGACGGTCACGCACCGCTTCACTAAAAACCTGCGCCATCACGTCGAAAACGCCGATCTGGTGGTGGTTGCCGTCGGCAAACCGGGTTTTATTCCGGGCGAATGGATTAAACCGGGCGCGATTGTCATTGATGTCGGTATAAACCGTCTGGAAAGTGGTAAAGTTGTCGGCGATGTGGAATATGATGCCGCCGCTGAGCGTGCTTCCTTTATCACACCGGTGCCGGGCGGTGTTGGCCCGATGACGGTCGCGACGCTGATCCAGAATACCTTGCAGGCTTGCGAGGAATATCACGACATCAGCGCCAATAAGTCTTAAACAATTAGCACTACACAAAAAGTCAGGAATACATGGAAACTTTTTTTCTCGAAAAACATCCGCACGTTGAACTGTGCGACCTGCTCAAATTTATGGGCTGGTGTGACAGTGGCGGTACCGCTAAAGCGGTGATTGCTGAAGGCCAGGTTAAGGTCAACGGTAAAGTCGAAACCCGTAAACGCTGCAAAATCGTTGCTGACCAGAACGTTGAGTTCGCCAGCAATAAAGTCGTGGTGAAGGCGTCAGTTTAATCTTCTGTCCCAATCCGGCTTCAAAAAAATGCCCTGCAAGCTTCACGCTGACAGGGCTTTTTTTTATGTCTGATTTAGGGCAAAGACCAGGTTACGGAGCCTGTGTGACCCACAACACCGGCCATTCCCCGCCGCTGCTGTAGCCGTCACAGCTTGGCTCTGACGCAAACGCGGCCAGGCGGAATGCTTTGCCATCAAATATCCAGCGGGAAGAGACGCCGCAATCTCCGACGCCACGGCCTTTGTCGTAGGTCGTCAGCAATCCTGTTTTCGGATCAAAATCAGCATTGATGAGTTCCGGAGACTGGTCGTCTTCGCCCAGTTTGAACGGCATGCTCAGCGCCAGATCGTCCATTTTATACGGTGACTGACGCGAAACCAGGAATCCCAGCGCGTAAAGGTTATACGCGCCCATATCGCAATTCACCGTCATCAGCGCTTTCTCGTTGCTGAGTGCAAAGATATGCACTTCGCGCTCCGACGGGTCGAGGCTGCAATCGTTGTTCTCAATGGTCGTCGCGGCATTCTGCGTAATCGCCGAAATCTCAGTTTCAGAAAGCGCATGAGGTTCGCTGAAACGCGGCAGAACTGGCGTTGCCGGGATCGGCGGAACGGTATTGACCGGCTTCGTTCCGCGGTTCGCCCAGGCAGTTTTCGTGCCAACGCGTCCCTGCTGTGCATCGATTGCCAGCAAAGCGGCCTTCAGCCCTTTGAGTGAAATAACCGGCCTGACCGGCTGCGCGGTATCGGCTTTACCGGCCAGCTGAATGCTGCTGCCTTCACGGATAGCGGCAATAAAATCATTTACCACCAGACGGTTACCGGTAGAAAGGTGTTTTTTGCTGACATCCCATTCGCGATGATTAAAGCTCAGCGTTTTGCCATTCATCTGCAAACGGCTGGCGATTGGCGCTTCAGCAGACCGTTCATCGCTGTTGCGCTGGTAATCAATGCTGACAGTCGATTTACCTTCCGGCCCGGCTTCGCGGGTAATTTTCATCACCAGCTCCTGCCCGTCCTGAGAATTTCGGGCGACGCAGTGATTGAGATTATCGCAGCTGACCTGCCAGTCGTTATAAATTGCCTGCGTTGGCTCGGCCTGCGCGCTGAAAGCCAGCATTCCGGCCAGCAGGCATAAAGGGGCGGTAATCCATCTGCTCATTATGAGTTTCTGCTCTGTTCGAAATTATCTTTTTTGATAATAGCGTAACCGCCGCCAAGACTCTGCCAACAATGCAGCATTTTTTATTCGAAATAAGAAAGAGATACTTTGCCGGATTTATTTTTTTGCAGGCATTTATTTTTCACCACTTACGAAATCACGTAATGGTGACGTAACGAAACTTTCAGTACACTGACTCCGCCAATAACGAAAAAAAATGGCGAAAGGATGATGTTCATTTCTCCGGGAGATTCAGATGAAGTTATGGATTTGGCTGATAACGTTGTTCTCTCTGTCCGCGTGGGCGGAAGAGCCGCCGGTGGTGTACACCGGCACACTGGGAAAAACCAGCATAGTGGTTGAGCTGGACATGAATAAACCTGACGAAGTGACGGGCCGTTACTTTTATCAGAAGTACCATCTGGATTTGCCACTCAACGGCGCGCTGGACGGGCAGGAACTCAAACTTCAGGAAGGGCTGGACGATTTTGACGATACGCCACGTCCTGAATTTACCCTGACCAAAGATGAAAACGGTGGCTTGCAAGGCAACTGGACCAACCCGCAGGGCAAAACGCTGCCGGTGACGCTAAAACCTGCGCAACTTCCGGCGGCGGCTACCGACGACAGCTACCTCGGTTCGCTGATTCATACCGATCCTTACGAGTATCTGCGGTTATCTGAATTGCAGCTGAAGGCCGGTAAAAGCGAGAACTTCATGGGTTATCAGCTGCAATGGTGGGTTGAGCCTCAGTCGAAAATCACGCTTTTTGAGATTGTGTCCGGTTATCCGGATGCCAGTTTGCAGGCGATGAACCAGAAACTGCGCACCCGTTTATGGCAGGAAGTCAGCGGTTGGCATGCGTGTATGCTCGGCGCCAGCCGGTTTGGTCAGGGCGAATATCAGCAGACGGTTACGCCGGAATTCATGAGCCCGGAAGTCGTCAGCGTCAGTCTGTTCACGTCCTATGATTGCGGCGGTGCGCATCCTGATTTCGGCGAAGCGCCGGTCAATATGAACGCCCAAACGGCGGATACACTGACGCTGGAAGATATCGTGTGGGTCGGTGACGGCACGCCGTTCCATTATCTTAATGCGGAAGATCGCGCCTCACCGGGCAAAAATGACGTGGATTTCGATACCTTCGCCGCGTACCGCGATAAAAAATGGGCACCGTGGCTGGTGAAACAGCTTACAGCGGCGCATCCGGAACAGATGAAGAAGCCGACCGACGATAGTGACGACGACTGCGATTATTCGGATCCGTCCGTCTGGCAGTTCCCGGCGTGGTATTTCACACCGAAGGGCCTGTATTTTGATCCGACGTTCGCCCGCGTACAACGTTCGTGCGAAAGCCCGGAATGGTCAGTCTTGCCGTGGTCAGCGCTGAAAGGCCACGCAGGGAGCACCGCCATCAGTCTGGAACACTAAAACAACAAAGGCACCTGCGGGTGCCTTTGACTTTTAAGATAACAATGCCTTTTCGGGATTAAAACTTTTACGCCAGCCAGCCCTGCAACTGCGCGTATTGCAGCAACATAATCGTTTTACCGTCTTTGATGCGGCCATCTTTGATCATCGCCAGCGCTTCGGTGAACGGCACTTCCAGCACGTCAATATCTTCATCTTCCACGCCACCGCCAGCATTCGCCCGCTGCGATTCATCATATTCTGCGGCAAAAAAGTGAACGATTTCCGTCACACTGCCCGGTGACATGTAGCATTCGAAGAGTTTCTCGACGTGCCCGACGGCAAAACCGGTTTCTTCAATCGCTTCTTTACGGATGCAGTCTTCCGGCGAATCGTCGTCCAGCAAACCTGCGCAGGTTTCCAGCAACATGCCGGTCGGGTTACCGTTGACATAGGTTGGCATACGGAACTGATTGATCAGCAGAACGGTTTTCTTTGGCCGGTTATAAAGCAGAATGGTCGCACCGTTTCCCCGGTCATACACTTCACGGGATTGCGGCTGACGTTCACCGTTGCGTTTGATTAAGTCGTAGGTGAATTTTCGAAGAACATACCAGTTATCAGAAAGTAACTCGGTCTGTACGTTTTCGATTTTAGATGACCTGCCATGAGATGACATTTAGCGTGCCTCCGCTCAGAAGTGGTGAGAGAAGCCGCGTATCATAGCCGCATTAGTACGCCCCTGCCAGCGTCAGCCGTGCTCAATTGCGTCGAGAAGTTGCCCGCGATGTCGGGCAATCCATTGAGGATCCAGCGGTCCCCAGCCGGAAATCTGATAGTAGCCGTCGTTGTTGCGCACGCCCTGCTGCACAAACTCCAGTTCGATACCCATACCCGGTAACGCTTTCAGTACGTCCTGTAAAGTGCGGCGCGGCCAGCCGGTAATCTCCATTAGCTTAGGCACATTCGGTTTTTGTTCATTATCGAGCAACCAGCAAAGATAGAGACGGCGCGCAAACACCGAATTCAAAGTCAAACTCATCTGGACGACCCCTGCGTATTGTCATAAAAAGAAGATAGCCAAAGCGTAGACTGTTTCAGCGAATACGTGTGAGACATAACCCTGTGTGCGGGGAGGCTTTTTTACATTATCTCCTTTATTTCTCCACGTTTTATCGGGAATGAGAAGGTAAAGTGCATTGACGTAGAACGACACCCTAACACTCGCTCAGTCCTTTCCGGACGGTACTGCCTCTGAGAAAACCTTTTCAGGGGATTTTTTTGTCAGATTACTGACGCTCTGTTTGTTTGCTGATGTTAGTCACTCACGCCAGAGTGACAACGAGGTTCTTGACGCATGGCTAACTTTTTTATCGATCGCCCGATCTTTGCCTGGGTTTTAGCGATCATCATTTCCTTGTCCGGCGCACTGGCTATCTATTCTTTGCCCGTTGAACAGTACCCCGATCTGGCTCCGCCAAATGTGCGTATAACCGCCACTTATCCGGGCGCATCAGCTCAGACGTTAGAAAACACGGTGACACAAATCATCGAGCAGAACATGACCGGGTTAGACAACCTGATGTACATGTCTTCTCAGAGCAGCAGCAACGGCAAATCACAGATTACCCTGAGTTTTGTGGCCGGAACCGACCCGAATGAAGCCTTGCAGCAGGTACAAAACCAGCTGCAACAGGCGATGAAACGATTGCCGCAGGCGGTGCAAACACAGGGGGTCACTGTCTCAAAAACCGGTGATACCAACCTGATGACCGTCGCATTCGTGTCCACCGACGGCAGCATGGATAAGCAGGATATCGCCGACTATGTGGCCTCCAATATTCAGGATCCGTTAAGCCGTATCGACGGCGTCGGCAGCATTACCGCTTATGGCTCGCAATATGCGATGCGTATCTGGCTCGATCCGAACAAGCTGACTAACTATCAGTTGACCACCAGCGATGTGGTGACGGCGATTGAAAACCAGAACAGTCAGGTGGCAGTCGGACAGCTCGGCGGCGCGCCGTCGGTTGATTTACAGGCGCTCAACGCAACGGTTAACGCACAGTCGCAGCTGCAAACGCCGCAACAGTTTCGCGATATCACCCTGAAAGTGAATCAGGACGGTTCGCAGGTCAGACTCGGCGATGTCTCAACCGTCGGTCTGGGTGCCGAAGACTACAGTATTCTCAGCCGCTATAACGGCCAGGCCGCATCCGGTATGGGCGTGCAGCTGGCGTCCGGCGCCAACGAACTGCAAACCGACAAGCTGGTTCGCGCACGTCTGACGGAACTGGAAAAATACTTCCCGCACGGGCTCGAAACCCGCATCGCCTATGAAACCACGCCATTCGTCAAAGCAGCGATCACCGACGTGGTGAAAACGCTGTTCGAAGCGATCGTGCTGGTGTTCCTCGTGATGTACCTGTTCCTGCAAAATATCCGCGCCACGCTGATCCCGACCATTGCCGTCCCGGTGGTTTTGCTGGGGACGTTCGTGGTGCTGCATCAGTTCGGTTACACCATCAACACCCTGACGATGTTCGCGATGGTGCTCGCCATCGGGCTGCTGGTCGATGACGCCATCGTGGTAGTCGAAAACGTCGAGCGCGTGATGAGCGAGGAAGGGCTTAGCCCCAGAGACGCAACGCGAAAATCGATGGGGCAAATTCAGAGTGCGCTGGTGGGTATTACCATGGTGCTGTCGGCTGTATTTATCCCGATGGCGTTTTTTGGCGGTACAACCGGGGCGATCTACCGTCAATTCTCCATCACGATTGTTGCCGCGATGGTGCTTTCCGTCTTTGTCGCGCTGACCCTCACACCGGCGCTGTGTTCAACCATTCTCAAGCCGATTGCCAAGGGCCATCACCACGGCAAAACCGGTTTCTTCGGCTGGTTTAACCGCACGTTCGATAAGAATGCGCACCGTTATGAACGCGGCGTTGGCAGTATTCTCCGTCACAGCGTGCGTTATATGCTGGGTTATCTGCTGATCCTCGGCATTCTGGCGTTCCTGTTTGTGAAGCTGCCGACGTCATTCCTGCCGCAGGAAGATCAGGGCGTACTGACCGTTCAGGTTCAGCTGCCGCCGGGTTCAACGCTGCAACAGACGCAAAAAGTGGTCGAAAAAATCGAGCACTACTTCCTGACGCAAGAGAAGAATGATGTGGTTTCCGTGTTCTCCACGCTGGGCGCAGGCCCGGGCGGTAACGGTCAGAACGTTGCCCGACTGTTTATCAGCCTGACGGACTGGGACAAACGCACCTCCGGCCATAACTCTGTCTTCGACATTATTGACCGCGCGACCAAAGAATTCCGTCACATCCGCGAGGCACGCGTTATCGCCAGCGGACCACCGGCCATCAACGGACTGGGGACGTCTGCCGGTTTCGATATGGAATTACAGGATCACGCCGGGAATGGTCATGACGCACTGATGGCCGCGCGCGATCAGCTTCTGGAAATGACCAGCAAAGACAGCTCGCTGAGCCGCGTTCGTCATAACGGTCTGGACGACAGCCCGCAGTTGCAGATCGACATCGATCAGGTAAAAGCGCAGGCACTGGGGGTTTCCGTTGCGGATATCAACAGCACGCTGAGCACCGCCTGGGGTTCCACGTACGTAAATGACTTCGTTGATCGCGGACGTGTGAAGAAAGTTTATGTTCAGGCCGCCGCGCCGTTCCGTATGCTGCCGGACGACGTGAATAAATGGTACGTACGCAATTCCAGCGGAACGATGGTGCCGTTCTCCGCATTCACCACGTCGCACTGGCAGACCGGTTCGCCGCGTCTGGAGCGTTACAACGGTTATTCTGCGGTAGAAATTGTCGGTGAAGCTGCAACGGGCGTCAGCAGCGGTACGGCGATGGATGAGATGGAGAAACTGGTGGCGAAACTGCCTGCCGGATTCGGCCTCGAATGGACGGGGCTTTCGTATCAGGAGCGCCTTTCCGGTGCACAGGCTCCGGCGCTGTACGCCATCTCCCTGCTGGTCGTATTCCTGTGTCTGGCGGCGCTTTATGAAAGCTGGTCGATTCCGTTCTCGGTCATGCTGGTGGTGCCGTTAGGCGTAATCGGTGCGGTGATTGCAACGTGGCTGCGCGGGCTGGAAAACGACGTGTACTTCCAGGTCGGGATGTTAACCATCATCGGTTTGTCGGCCAAAAACGCCATTCTGATCGTCGAGTTTGCCAATGACCTTAACCACAAAGGCAAAGCGCTGGTGGAAGCCACGCTCGAAGCCTCAAGGATGCGTCTGCGCCCTATTCTGATGACGTCGCTGGCGTTTATCTTCGGGGTTTTGCCGATGGCGACCAGCACCGGCGCGGGTTCTGCGAGTCAGCACGCAGTCGGCACCGGGGTTATCGGCGGGATGATTTCTGCTACCGTTCTGGCAATCTTCTTCGTTCCGCTGTTCTTTGTGCTGGTCCGCCGCCGCTTCCCGGGGAAAACCGGTGAACCGGTCATCTCGGATATCGTCGCCACCGCGCCGCACGAACACAAATAACAGGCACAAAAAAGGCGTTAATGTGAATTAACGCCTTTTTTATTAATGATTTATTGGCTGGTGTAAATCGTCGCTTAATGGACGTAATGGTCTTCCTGAACAAACGTTTTTATTATGACGCGCTGACACGGTGAATAAATCTTCTCTTTGCTTTGTCGCTGGTATTGTGGGCAATTACGCTTTCAACATACGGTCGATAAAGTCTTTCCAGTGACCTAATTCTTGCTCTAACATTTTACTCCCCTTGATTGGACGGCGTCATTATACGTCTATTTTTTGTACACGCAAAAATTCATTCGCGATTGTTTAATCGCGATCACAATCCCGCCCCGTCTGGATCCTGCCCGCGTTTTGCCTCATTATGTGAATTATTCGTGTCCCGCTTTTTGCGCTGGTCAAAAGTTCCTTTATTACTCACAGGTTATGTTTTTTTATGGCAACGACGTCTGCTCAAACCACGTTTATTCTTTACGGCATTAAAAATTGCGATACCGTCAAAAAAGCCCGCCGCTGGCTGGAAGAAAATGGCGTTGAATGCCAGTTCCACGATTATCGGGTTGAAGGCCTGGACGACGCGCTGCTGCAAAACCTCATCAGCAAACAGGGTTGGGAAGCGATGCTCAACACGCGCGGCACCACCTGGCGCAAGCTGGATGAATCCACGCGCACGGCCTGTGATAACGAAGCCAGCGCCAAAGCCGTGATGCTTGAACATCCGGCTGTGATCAAACGCCCTTTCTTACTGGCGCCAGATGGCCAGTCTCTGCTGGGATTCAAACCAGAAAGCTATCAGCAATTTCTCGCACAGGTGAAGTAACATGAGTTGTCCGGTTCTCGATTTAGCCCAGCAGTTAATCCGCCGCCCTTCCCTCAGCCCGGACGATGCAGGCTGCCAGGAAATTATGATTGCCCGCCTGCAGGCCATTGGTTTTCATATTGAGCCAATGAATTTTGGCGATACCCTCAATTTTTGGGCGACGCGCGGTGAAGGCAAAACCCTGGCATTTGCCGGGCACACTGACGTCGTACCGACCGGCGATCACAATCTGTGGGTGACCGGCCCGTTCGAGCCGACCCTGCGCGATGGCATGCTGTATGGCCGTGGCGCTGCCGATATGAAAGGTTCGCTGGCGGCGATGGTGGTCGCGGCTGAACGTTTTGTGGCAGCAACCCCGAATCACAAAGGCCGTCTGGCGTTTCTGATCACTTCCGATGAAGAAGCCAGCGCCGTGAACGGCACCGTCAAAGTGGTTAACGCCCTGATGGAACGCAAAGAGCGCCTGGATTTTTGTCTGGTCGGCGAGCCGTCCAGCACCACCCGCGTGGGCGATATTGTGAAAAATGGCCGTCGCGGCTCGATGACCGCTAACCTGCACGTGCATGGCGTTCAGGGGCACGTTGCCTATCCGCATCTGGCCGATAATCCGGTACACCGCGCAATGCCTGCGCTCAACGAACTGGTCGCGACGGTCTGGGATAACGGCAACGAATTCTTCCCGCCGACCAGCATGCAAATCGCCAATATCAATGCCGGTACCGGCAGCAATAACGTGATCCCCGGCGAGCTGTATGTGCAGTTTAACTTCCGCTTCAGCACGGAACTGACCGATGCCATCATTAAGCAGCGCGTCGCTGAACTGCTGGATCGCCACAATCTTCAGTACACCCTGAACTGGGTGGTGTCCGGCCAGCCGTTCCTGACGTCGCGCGGTGAACTGGTTGACGCCGTCGTGAATGCCGTTCGCCACTACAGCGAAATCACGCCAGAGCTGCAAACCACCGGCGGAACCTCCGACGGGCGTTTCATCGCGCTGATGGGTGCTCAGGTGGTTGAACTGGGGCCGGTGAATGCCACCATCCACAAAATCAACGAATGCGTACATGCCGCCGATTTGCAGGTTCTCAGCCGTATGTATCAGCGCATCATGGAACAGCTAGTCGCATGATCAGCCACGAAATGCTGACCGGTCGCTCAGACGCGCATCTGGTCACATTGGGCGAAGGCCCGCACCGGTTACAAAAAGCCGCCGCCGGTGCCTTTGCAGAAATGCAAAAAGCAGCGGCGCAGGCCGGGTTTAATTTGCAGCCCGCCAGTACTTTTCGAGATTTCAGTCGCCAGCGGGCCATCTGGAATGGCAAATTTCGCGGCGAGCGACCAGTATTAGATAAGAACAGCCAGCCGGTGGACATCAGCACGTTGTCTGCCGCTGAACGTTGTGAACTGATCCTGCGCTGGTCGGCACTGCCGGGCGCAAGCCGCCATCACTGGGGCAGCGATCTGGATGTTTACGATCCGTCTCTGCTGCCGGAAGGCCGGACGCTGCAACTGGAGCCGTGGGAATACGAGGAAAACGGCTATTTTCATCGGCTGAACCTCTGGATGTCGGCGCACATGGAAGCGTTTGGCTTTTACCGGCCTTTTGCGCAGGATCGTGGCGGCGTTGCCGTTGAACCCTGGCACCTGAGTTATCGTCCTCTGGCACAGCAGTGCGAATCACAGCTGACGCCGGAGGTGCTTATCAGCGCGTGGCAGGGCCAGGATATCGCCGGCTCTGACTGGGTCATCAGTGAGATAGCGACAATTTTTCCACGTTTTATCGCCCTAAACCCTACATAAATTAAGGAGCACGCCATGGAGTGGATTAAAGATTACTGGTGGATCGTTCTGATCATTCTGATCGGCATGTTTATCAGCGGGATGAAAGAGTTACGCCGTGTGGACGTGAAGAAATACCTGAAAGATAAACCTGAACTTCCACCGCATCGCGACAACAATGCCGAGTGGGATAAAGACGATGACTGGCCAAAGAAAAAGTAACACCGGTCAGCACGGCTGAAAAACCTAATCAATATTAGTCGGCGGATTATGTAGCGATTCTCCGCCGATTGACTCTCTCCCCGGCCAGTATCATGTGACGTGAAACTGACGTACGGAGAGACGAGTCCTTTGCCAACTTTAACAACCCCGACACCAGAGCAGGCGACGTTCGACGCCACGCAATTTCTGGGGCTTGCTCCATTTTTACGCATGAGCATAGCCGGTGACGAGTGCACCGCGATCGCGCAGGAACTGGTCACGCGTGCGCAGCAAAATCCTGATGATGCCATTTTGTGGATGAACCTTTCCACGGTGATGCTGTGCCTGCAACGCACCGATCTGGGGCTGACTATCCAGAATCAGGCGCTGGCGATGCAGCAGGTTTACACCCTCCGCGCGGCGCAAAAATCGGCAAAACTGCGTTTACTGATGCTGATGGTGCCCGGCACGCTGTCCGCCAACGTGCCCCTCGACTGTCTGCTGGAAAACAGCGACATCGACCTGATTTATTACTACATCACGCCGGAAGCACCGTTTGAAGCGCCCATTCCTGAACATGATTTGCTGATGATTGGCATCAGCGCGACCACCGAAAATCTGTTCCTGTTGCAACAACTGGAAACCGTGACCCGCCAGTGGCCGGTGCCGGTGATCAACGCTCCCGAGTGCATTCCGAATTCAGAACGCCACATCGCCAGCCGCGTTTTACAAAACAAACCGGGGCTCACCATCGCGCAGGCGTATCCGGTGACGCATGGGCTGCTTTCTGCGGTCGCAAGCGGGCAAATGACGCTGAGCGATGCATTACCGGGCAGTGATTTCCCGGTGATCCTGCGCCCGGCGGGTTCGCACGGCGGCCACGGTCTGGAGAAAATCACCCGGCAGGACGAACTGGCAGGTTACCTTGTGCGCGTTGGCGTTGAAGATTATTTCCTGTCGAAATTCATTGATTACAGCAATGCGGACGGCCAGTTCCGTAAGTACCGCATATCGCTGATCGACGGTAAACCTTACGCCTGCCATATGGCTATTTCGTCGCACTGGATGGTGCATTACGTCAACGCGGCGATGTATGAAGATCACAAAAAACGTGAAGAAGAAGCGGCTTTCCTGACGAATTTCCACGAATTCGCCGCGCGCCACCAGGCCGCGCTGAAGGCCATTTATGACACAACTCAACTCGATTATGTCGGGATTGATTGCAGCGAAGCGCCCGACGGCTCGTTGCTGGTCTTTGAAATTGACCCGGCAATGGTGGTTCACGCCATGGATCTGGAAGTCATGTTCCCGCACAAACAAATCCATATGAATAAAGTTAAAACAGCATGCCGCGAGTTGCTGTTATCCCGTGCCTTTGCGCACGCCGACACTTCCGCTGATGCGCTAACAGGACAAGAATAAACATGATTTCACGTAACGCCCTGAATTTCTCTGGTGGCCCCGGCGCATTGCCGGAAACGGTTCTGGCGCAGGTCGAGGCCGCCATCAAAGAAGTGCCGGAGGTTGGTCTGTCGATCCTCGGGATCAGCCACCGCTCAGACTGGTTCGCTGCCGTCGTCGAAGAAACGGAAAACAACATCCGTACCCTGCTCGGCTTGTCTGAGGATTTCCATATTCTGTTTTTGCAAGGCGGCGCCACGCAGCAGTTTTCCATGGTGCCGATGACGTTACTTCGCGGCCAGAAACATGCGGCTGAGTATCTTGATACCGGCTACTGGAGCAGCAAGGTGGTGACCGAAGCGCGTCGCGAAGGCCCGGTAAAAGTGCTGTGGAGCGGTGAGTCCTGTGGTTTTAACCGTCTGCCAACTGATGACGAACTGGACTTTTCACCGGACGCACCGTATCTGCATTACGTTTCGAACGAAACCGTGGAAGGGCTGCAATTCCAGCGCGTTGTGGGCCGCGACGATGTGCCGCGCGTCTGCGATATGTCCTCTGATTTCCTGTCAAAACCGTGCGATGCCAATAAATTCTCGGTGATTTACGCTCACGCCCAGAAAAACATCGGCCCGGCCGGTGTGACTATCGTGCTGGTGCATGACACTGTAGTGAAAGCATCTTCCGACGAACTGCCGACCTTCCTCAACTACCGCCGTCAGGTTGAATCCCATTCCAACCTGAATACGCCGCCGGTCTTTGCGATTTACGTGGTTCTGCTGGTCACCCGCTGGCTGCTCAACGACGTAGGTGGCCTGGAAAATATGGCCCAGACCAACCGCCACAAAGCCGAATTGCTGTACGCGATGCTTGATAACAGCGACGGTTTTTACAAAGGCTGGAGCAGTAAGGAAGACCGTTCACAGATGAACGTGGCGTTTAAATTGCCGGATGAGACGCTGGAGCAAAAATTCCTGGCAGAAAGCCATGAAGCCGGTTTCTCAGGTCTGGCGGGTCACCGCGCCATTGGCGGGATCCGTGCCTCAATCTACAACGCGCTTTCACTGCCAGCGGCAGAGAAACTGACCAACTTCATGGATGACTTCCTGCGCCATAACCGCAAATAAGCCTCTGTGATTTCAATAAAAAAGCCCCCGGCTGATCAACAGGCGGGGGCTTTTTTACAGGTAAAAATCAGTGCTGATGAGACTTCGGTTCGTAGTTTTTCAAATGCGCAATCGCGGTATTGATCATGTGTGAATCCAGCCCGTGGCCCATGCCCGGCTGAAGATTCAGGGTGCAATCGCAGCCTAATGATTTGAGGCGCTCAGCGGCACTTTTTGACTGGAACGGATTAATCACCGGATCCTGTTCACCGTGAATAAAGTGCACCACCGTACCGGCGGAAATCGGTTTTTCCGGCAGGACGGAGAAACGTCCGCTGAAAGCCACAATGCGCGAAGCCAGATGTTCTTCCACTTTGGTGGATTCCAGCGCCATGATGGTCCCCTGAGAGAAACCAATCAGCGTGGTATGTTCCGGCGGCACGCCGGTTTTCTGCTGCCAGTCGCGGACAATTTCGACGAATGCGGGCATCGCCGCATCGACACGCGGCTGACGGTTTTGCTCAGTCACGCCCTGCACGGAAAACCACTGGAAACCACGGCCAAAATCACAGATGTCCGGGCTGCCGACGCTGATAACCTGCGCCTGTGGAAAAGAAAGCGCAAAAAACTTGCCGATCTCGCCCATGGAAATCGGGTTATCGCCCACGCCATGAAACAGTAAAATCAGCTGGTTAGCTCTTTCTTCCGGTTGCTGGACAATAATCTGTTCTGAGCTCATGAATTTCTCCCGTTGTATGTTAATGGCCTTACTATACGCCGCCCGCCGGTCAGTGAAATCGGGTTTTATTGAACGAGTCTTTCCATTTTTTGCAATAAAACCGTTGATTTAATCGCCAGTGCGAGGGGAAATTGCCCGCTGACGCCAAATCTCACACGCCGCCGCATCTGTGGCTTTCAGCGCCTGCGCCGTTTCCTGACGCCAGCGGACCAGCAGGTCTTTCCGGCCATTCAGCCGCAGCATCTGCACAATGTCGGCGATACTTTTCCCCTGTTGCAGGTAAGCGCGCAGTCCGACCAGCGGCAGGGAAAGTTGCAGTAAAAGGCGGTTCAGCGCCGGTAAACTGCTTTCCAGCGGCCGGTGCGCAAACGCGAATCCGGCCAGTTCGCGCCAGTCGGCTTCATCTGATGATAAATCACCCGTTAACGGGAGCGGCAGCTGGCAGTCAATCTCCGGTGCCAGCCAGCGCCAGTCGCGGTTGAGCTGCGACTCTGCGGCATCCGTCAGCGCCTTTCCGGCATGACTTAACGGTAACAACGCCATCGCGGCGTAACATCCGCTGCTGGCCTCTTTCTGCGTACTCACGCGCACCAGACGAAAACCGGCCTGCTGCCACAATGCGGCGAGTTCATCGGTATACCCGAAACTGACCGACATAAAATCCAGCCCCTGCTGCTGTGCGCTATGTTTTTGCTGCATCAGCAACTCACGGGCAATTCCCTGACGCCGGAACGCCGGATGAACAGCAATTCGGCTGATGCGGCGCGAGCGTAAAACCGCCGCCTGCGGGAAACCGGCGTGCGCGGCAAGAGATTGTGCGACCAGATTCCCGCGCGGACGCCGCCTTCCGGCCCAGACTTCATGCGCCAGTTCCGCACTCAGCCCGCCCTCTTCCACCAGCCACAGCGCACCGGTCAGCGTGTTTTTCTGCCGCGCGGCACTGAAAATCATGCCCGGTGCATCGAGCAGGCGGCGTAAATCCAGCGGCGAGGTGCGGTAGTGCGCGCTGGTCAGTAAACCGTAAAACTGTTGTAAAAGCGCAGGTTCACGCAGCCAGTCGCCGGCATCGATGGAGAATATTTCGGACGTTCCTGTCGTGGCATCTCCGGCGGGAATTTCTTCCGAAAACAGCAACAACTCGCTGATGAACGGCTCCAGCAGATCGCGTGCGGACCAGCGGACCGGTTCAGTCAGACGCAAATCATGCCAGTGCGGCAGCGAGGCGCAGAATTTCAGCAGAAAACCGCGGCCGGTGCCTTCATAGCCCTGAACCGTGGTGGAAAGTAAAACGCGGGGAAACGACGCGATCAGCGCCAGGAGCATGGGTGCGGGGATCGCAGCCGCTTCATCGATTATCAGCCAGTCGGCGTCCGTCACCGGCCCGGCGTCACATAATGCGAGCAAGGCATCCGGTGCGATAAAACAGGCCGATTCCGGGAGATGGCTGAGGATTTGATTTGCGGACGCTTTACCCGGCGCGGTTATCCGGCAGGTGCCTTGCCAGCGGCTGGCGAGCATGCCGGCCAGCGTTGATTTGCCGCGGCCGCGCGGTGCCGTCAGCACCCAGACGCCGGAGTCCGCGTTCATCAGCCGTTGTAAAATCAGATGCTGCTGAGGCGTTGGTTGGCCGTCGGGCGGTGTCCACGCAACGGCGGGTGATAAAGGTGAAATGGCTAAAGGCGCGTTCTGGCGACAAACACAAATTTCAGGATGGTTAAGCAATAAAGTCTGAAAACGTTGGATAAAACGCGGGGCCGGGATCGCCTGCGGCTGTTCGCCCCAGCGCAGAGTGTCGGCATCAGGACGCTGCGGCCACTCATCCCATTCCGGCACCAGTAAAATCAGCCAGCTTCCCGCTTTCAGAATGCCGGAAAACACCGCCAGCGCGTCGGCATTCAGCCCGGTTCGCGCGTCGAATATGCCGTGCAGTTTTTCCTGTCCCAGCAACGTGTGTACCGCAGAAAAAGTCACAGACTGCGCGCCTGCCGGGGAATTCCCGCCGACCCACACCCAGTCGCCAGGTTGACCTTGCACGAACTGCTCCGCCTGTGCGGCACACCACGCGGCCTCGCCGCTGAAAACCAGCAGACGGCGAACGCCTTGTTCAAGCATCTGCTGTTGCAGGGTATTTTTTAGCGCAATATCCATGGGTTACCGCTCAGGTTTTTCCCACCAGCATCGACAGCAGACCTGCCGCAATCAGCGGCCCGACCGGAACACCTTTAAACATCGCCACGCCCAGCACCGTCCCGACCAGCAGACCCGCCACCAGATGCGGCTGACTGCCCATCAGCGTCAAACCGCGTCCGCCCAGCCATGACACCAGTACGCCCACCAGGATCGCCAGAATGGATTTCCAGTGGAAGAAAGAGTGAACCACGGTACTGGCGCTGATTTTGCCGCTGGCAATCGGTGCCATCACCCCAATGGTTAAAATAATAATGCCGATGGTGAGGCCGTATTTTTCAATCCACGGAAAGAAATTATTGAGCGGTGTAATGCGCACCGTCAGGAGAAAAAACATTGCGATAGTGACGGCACTGTTGTGACTGATAATTCCGAGACCGGCAAAAACGAGCAGAATTAAAAGGGTTGGATCGAGAAAAGCCATGGCGTTCCCAGCGGTTCAACATGCAGATGAAAGAGAGGCCCAGTGAGCCTCTCAAAGTCGGACATTGATTATTGAACAGTTTTTACTGGCAGACCAGAGCTTATTCTCACTTAATCAGCGGCTGGCGAAGGTGTTGCACTGGTCAGGATTACCGGTGTCAAACCCGCGTTTAAACCAAGTGTAGCGCTGCTGAGACGTGCCGTGCGTAAAGCTGTCAGGCACGACGCGCCCCTGACTTTGCTGTTGCAAACGGTCATCGCCGATCGCCTGCGCGGCATCCAGCGCTTCTTTTAAATCGCCTTCTTCCAGTACGTTTTGCTGCTGCATCGCGTGGCCCCAGACACCGGCGTAACAGTCGGCCTGAAGTTCCATTTTTACGGAAAGCTGATTCACCACGGTTTGCGAAGCGCCCTGCTGCATCTGACGAACTTTGCGCTCGGTGCCCAGAAGGTTTTGCACATGATGGCCGACTTCGTGCGCAACCACATAACCCTGCGCAAAATCGCCGCCCGCGCCGAGCTTATTCTGCAAATCCTGATAGAAAGACAGATCGATGTAAACCGTGCTGTCCGCCGGGCAATAAAACGGCCCCATGACCGACTGACCGGTGCCACATCCGGTTCGGGTTGAGCCGCGGTACATCACCAGTTTCGGCTCGCGGTAAGTCATCCCCTCTTTCTGGAAAATTTCTTTCCAGGTGTCTTCTGTTGACGCGAGGATCACGGACGTGAATTTCGCCTGCTCGTCATCTTTCGGGCTGATGGATTGCGATTGCGTCTGACGCTGTATGTCGCCGGACTGACCGCCGTCAATCAGCGGCGTCAGGTCGATGCCGTAATAACCGGCCACCAGCACGACGATAATAATCACGATGCCGCTTTTGCCACGGATAGGCAGGCGCATTCCGCCACCGCCCATTCCCGGCCCGCCGTTAGATCCTTCTCCGCGTCTGTCTTCTACATTGTCGCTTTCGCGACGCCCTTGCCAACGCATACCCCACCTCCAGACTGTTTTTTTAAAGACTAGCCAGCGCACACGATTAATACCATCTGCGAAGGGACGTAATTTTAGGCGAGGAATATTTAAATGAAATAAAACAGTGAGGAAAAGGGAAAATAAAACGTAAAGAAAAGAGCGGGTGATGATTTTCATCACCCGTTGAACACCGGGCTGCACCGCGTAAACGATTGCGCAGCCCCGCTAAAAAAATAGCGTTCGCTTAATCCAGTTTTACACCGATGCGATGCGCAACTTCTTCGTACGCTTCAATCAGGCCACCGAGGCTCTGGCGGTAACGGTCTTTGTCCATCTTGTTCAGGGTTTCTTTATCCCACAGGCGGCTACCGTCCGGGGAGAATTCATCACCCAGCACCACTTCACCGTTGAACAGACCGAACTCCAGTTTGAAATCGACCAGGATCAGACCGGCATCGTCAAACAGTTTGCTCAGAACGTCGTTCGCTTTGTAGCTCAGCTCTTTCATGCGCGCGAGGTTTTCCTCGTTTACCCAGCCAAAGGTCTTGCAGTAAGACTCATTGACCATCGGGTCGTGCATTGCGTCGTTTTTCAGGAACAGATCGAACAACGGCGGGTTCAGTTCCAGACCTTCTTCAATGCCCAGACGTTTTACCAGCGAACCAGCAGCACGGTTACGGATAACGCATTCAACCGGGACCATATCCAGTTTTTTCACCAGCACTTCGGTGTCAGACAACAGGCGTTCCATTTGCGTTGGGATACCCGCTTCTTCCAGCTTAGCCATGATGAAATGGTTAAATTTGTTGTTAACCATGCCTTTACGGTCGAACTGCTCAATACGCTGACCATCCAGTGCTGACGTATCGTTACGGAACTCCAGTACCAGCAGGTCCGGGTTTTCGGTGGTGTAGACGGTTTTCGCCTTGCCGCGATACAACTCAGCTAACTTTTGCATCTTTACTTACTCCAGTGGAAAAAACAGATGTAAAAAGGGGCCGGAGCCCCTTGGTATTATTTTGCGCTGCTCTGGCTAAACGCGGCCTGCATGACCGCCACCATCGCGTCGTTTTGCGACTGGCTGAGAGCATGTCCTTTCGGATCAAGGAACTGCAAGCTACTACGGTTATCGAGGTCGCCGACCTGAATTTTGTAATCACCGGAAGTGAGGCCCGGATCTTTCGCACCCAGTGTCTGCCACGCGTCGTCGTTCAGTGGTTTGTAGGTCACGGACAATGTGCCCTGCGGACGGCTGCTGTCGGTGACTTTCATGCCGGCTTTCGCCAGGGCATTTGGCAGGCGATCCCACACTACGCCGTACGTTGAACGAACGATCAGCACCGGTAAACCGGTATCATCCGCGCCGCTCTGGACATCAATCTCACCCACACGACGGTTGTCGAGGCGTGCCTGAGTATCCTGCTGCACTTTATCCAGATTCGCCGTGATGGCGTTCATCATCTGGCTGTTATAACGCTGGATTTCAGCGGTTGTTGTGACCGCTTTATCCTGCTGTTTCAGCTCAAGCGTTTTCACGGTCAGCGCTAACTGGTAGCTCTGCTGTTTCACGCTGATCTGATAACGGCCCTGATACTGGAAGTCTTCATCCGCACGATTCCAGTTAACGAAATCAGTGGTCAGAGTCTGGTTAGCATCATCACGGTTAGCAATTTTGTAATTATTTTGCTCAACGGCTTTCACTACGCTGTTCCACAAATCGCGATTTTGCGGCGTGTTTTCCAGCAGCACGGTGCTGCTATCGCCAGAGAACTGGGTCTGAGAACCGTTCAGTAAGGCCAGAGGCTGGGACGGCGGACGAATGTCGAGTTGTTTACCGACAGCGCCCTGCATTGAACCGGCCTGAATTTCATACGTACCGTTCTGAACCGGTAAAATCATGCCCGCTGGCGCTTTCAGCTCATGCAACGCAGCGGCGTCCAGATAGGATTCATCGCCGCTGACCTGGCGCTTATAACGTTGATCGCTTGAACAAGCGGCCAGCAACATAATCAGGGAAACCCCGACCACTTTTGCTACGGCAGACTTCTGCAAATGGGTCATATGGAAACTATTCTTGTCAAATAAAGAGGCCATCAAATCTTCCTAAGAGTTACAGCAAACCGGCGCTTTTTAATGCTTCTTCCACGACCGGACGGGCAGCATCTGTTAACGGCGTCATAGGCAGACGCAGAGTATCGGTTGCCATCAAACCCAGTGCCTTACAGGCCCATTTCACCGGGATTGGGTTTGCTTCTACAAACAAATGCTGATGCAACGGCATCAGGCGCTGATTCAGGCGACGTGCTTCGGCAAAGTTACCGGAGGCCGCCAGCTCACACAGTTGAGCCATTTCACGGGCAGCTACGTTGGCAGTGACGGAAATAACGCCCTTGCCGCCGAGTTGCATAAAGTCCAGACCACTGGCGTCATCGCCGCTCAGCAGAATGAAATCTTCATCATCAACCAGCACTTGGATCTGACTAACACGACTTAAGTTCCCTGTTGCCTCTTTAACAGCAACAATATTCTTCAATTTTGCTAAACGCGCGATGGTCGGCGGCAACATATCGCAGCCGGTACGTGAAGGCACGTTATAGAGAATTTGCGGCAGAGACGTGTTTTCAGCAATCGCTTTAAAATGCTGATACAGGCCTTCCTGCGTCGGGCGGTTGTAATAGGGAGTGACCGTCAGGCAGCCAACAACGCCACTATTTTCAAAGCGTTGTGTAAGAGAAATCGCTTCGGCGGTGGCATTTGCCCCGGTCCCGGCGATAACAGGAATGCGTCCATCGGCCAGTTCCAGCGTCTGAAGAACTACGTCACCGTGCTCTTCATGGCTTAACGTTGCCGACTCACCGGTCGTGCCAACGGAAACGATCGCCGCAGTACCACTGGACACATGATAATCAATCAGTTTTTTCAGACTCGCGCGATCGACAGCACCTTTGGTGTCCATCGGCGTAACCAGTGCAACAATACTTCCCGTAAACATTGACCTTCCCCTCCACAAACAGGTCACTCATGGTACTTTTGACACCACTGCAAAAGCAAGCAAACAACGAGCGGTAAGCGCTTGTCCGGCGGTTTTTTTTATGTTTACCTTGGGAATACTCCCAAGCACGACAGGAAGACACAATTTGCCGCAGCCACAACAACATTATCTGGTTATTACCGCATTAGGTGCCGATCGTCCGGGTATCGTGAACACCATCACCCGTCAGGTCAGCAGCTGCGGCTGTAATATCGAAGACAGCCGTCTGGCGATGCTCGGCGATGAATTTACGTTTATTATGCTGCTTTCCGGCAGCTGGAATGCCATCACGCTGATTGAATCCACCCTGCCGCAAAAAGGCGCAGAACTGGAATTATTGATCGTGATGAAGCGTACCAGCGCACATGAACGCCCGCCGATGCCTGCTACGGTTTGGGTAAAAGTGGATGTCAAAGATTCCCCTCATCTGATTGAGCGTTTTACTGATTTATTCGATACACATCAGATGAATATCGCCGAACTTGCGTCAAAAACACGTCCGGCCGATGCGACCACGCCTGCGCAGTTATCTATTCAGATGACCGCGCACAGTGCCGCCAATACCGACCCGGCAATTATTGAGCAAGCGTTCCATCAGCTATGTACAGAACTGAAAGCGCAAGGCAGTATTAACGTCGTTAGTTATTCTGAGAATGAAGATAAACTGCAGTAACAGCTAAGAGATACGGAGAAAGACAATGAGCCCACTGAAAGCCGGTGACCCTGCGCCGCAATTTAGTTTGCCCGATCAAGATGGTGAACAAATTAATCTGGCCGACTTCCAGGGACAGAAAGTCCTGGTCTATTTCTACCCTAAAGCGATGACGCCGGGCTGCACCGTGCAGGCCTGTGGTCTTCGCGACAACATGGATCAGTTGAAAAGCGCAGGCGTTGAAGTGCTGGGGATCAGCACCGATAAGCCAGAAAAACTGTCACGCTTCGCAGAAAAAGAGCTGCTGAACTTCACATTGCTGTCCGATGAAGATCATCAGGTTTGCGAACAGTTTGGCGTCTGGGGTGAAAAATCCTTTATGGGAAAAACCTACGACGGCATCCATCGCATCAGCTTCCTGCTCGACGAAAATGGCAAGGTTGAGAAAGTCTTCGACGACTTCAAAACCACCAACCACCACGACATTGTGATGGCTTACCTCAACGGTAACTGAGCCAAAAGGTCACCTTCGCACCCTCACAAAGTTGGCTTGCGGTAGTGGAAAATAAAAAAGCGCAGACGCGCTTTTTTTTATTGCTGCTAAACCAAAACCCGCCGCCCTCTCAAACGGTTTCGTTCAGGGATTCATCCGGCCAGACATGAACCACGGCCTTGACCAGTGTGGCCAGCGGTATCGCGAAGAACACGCCCCAGAATCCCCACAACCCGCCGAATACCACCACCGACAGAATAATCACCAGCGGATGCAGATTTACAGCTTCCGAGAACAGCAGCGGCACGATAACGTTGCCGTCCACTCCCTGAACCACCAGATACGCCACAATCAGCGTCCAGAAATCCGCGCCAAGCCCCCACTGGAACATCGCCACAATAACGACCGGAATAGTCACCAGCATCGCACCGATGTACGGGATCAGAACCGATACGCCCACCAGGACGGCGAGTAAGAGCGAATAACGCAAGTCCATAACCCAGAACACCAGATAGGTCGCCACACCCACGATGATCATTTCCAGCACTTTTCCGCGGATATAATTGGTGATTTGCTGATTCATCTCTGCCCAGACTTGCCCGGCCAGACCGCGATCGCGCGGCAAGATACGGCGCACGGCGTTCAGCATCTGCTCTTTATCCTTGAGCAAAAAGAACACCATCATCGGCACCAGAATCAGGTAGATCGCCAGCGTCAGTAACCCGACCAGCGACGCCAGTGAATATTTCACTACGGATTCGCCCAGCCCCGACAGCTTGCTGCGCAGGTTTTCGGCCATCATATCGATGATGCCCGCATCCACCAGCGCCGGATAACGTTTAGGCAATGTGGCGGCAAAATCATAGAAACGGTTAAGCATACTCGGCAAATCGGCCAGCAAATTAACGCCCTGCTGCCACGTCACCGGCGCCACCACAAACATGCCAAGCAGTAAAATACCGGCAAATATAATCAGCACTACGCTGACCGCCAGCGTGCGCGACAGCCCGATATGTTGCAGCCGCACCGTCGGCCATTCCAGTAAATACGCCAGCACAATTGCCACTAAAAGCGGTGCCAGAATGCCGTTGAGGAAATAAAGAATACAAAAACCCGCCACCAGAATAGCCAGCAGCGCGATGGCCTGCGGGTCAGTAAAGCGGCGGCGATACCATTGCAATAACATGTCCAACATCGTGAAAACACTCCTGTAAATTTCGGGTCTGGCGGGTTTGCGCTGTTCGTTCCCTGCGCGCTCAGACACAAGTAACTATCTTCAAATTTCGTTGTCACACAACTGTAGCTGCGGAGTGTTTTAAACTCTCACGAGGATAGCTACTATAGAGACCGGCGCAAAGAAAAGCGTCACAAAATAATGGTGTGACCAACAGTTCATGGATGAAAGGCTCTTAATGCTTATCGGCATCGCGGTTAACTTATTGGGAAGCAAATGTTTATGGTAATGCGGTTGAAAAAAACGGTGATCGCCCTGTGCCTGGGCAGCCTGTTCGCTGGCACGGTCCTCCCCGCAGGAGCCGACGACAGTTCATTCTGGTCGACGCCCGTTGGTTCTTCATCCCAAAACACCCGTTCACCGTCAGCGCCCGTGTCGAGCGATCAGCTTCCCGACATCGGCACCACCGCAGGCGGGACGCTCAGTATTAATCAGGAATTGCAGATGGGCGATTTTTACGTCCGTCAGATGCGCGCCAGTACGCCGCTGATTAACGATCCGCTGCTGAATCAATACATTAACGCCCTCGGGCAACGTCTGGTCGCCCACGCATATTCCGTCCGCACGCCTTTCCATTTCTTTATCGTCAACAACGATGAGCTGAACGCCTTTGCCTTCTTCGGCGGCAACGTGGTGCTTCACTCCTCACTGTTTCGTTATACCGATAACGAAAGCCAGCTGGCTTCGGTGATGGCGCACGAAATTTCTCACGTAACGCAACGCCATCTGGCGCGTGCGATGGAAGATCAGCAGCGTAACGCGCCGCTGACCTGGGTTGGCGCGCTCGGATCGATTCTTCTGGCAATGGCCAGCCCGCAAATGGGTATGGCGGCGCTGACCGGCACGCTGGCCGGAACCGCGCAGGGGATGATCAGCTTCACGCAGGCCAACGAACAGGAAGCCGACCGCATCGGGATCCAGGTGTTGCAGCGTTCCGGCTTTGATCCGCAGGCCATGCCCGCATTCCTGCAAAAGCTTGCCGATCAGGCCAGTTATTCGACGCGTCCGCCGGAAATGCTGCTGACGCATCCGTTGCCGGACAGCCGTCTGGCCGATATCCGTAACCGCGCCAACCAGATGCCGCATCTGTTCGTCCAGTCGTCACAGGACTACGTGATGGCGAAAGTGCGTATCCTCGGGATGTACGGTTCAGAAAGCTATCCGCTTTCCGATGACTATCTGCAAAAGCTGAGCAACGGCAATGTACGCGAGCAGCTGGCGGCGAAATATGGCCACGCATTGCTGTTCTATAAAGCGAAAAAATTCGATCAGGCGCGCGCCATTCTTGAGCCGCTGCTGACGACCTATCCGGGCAACGAATGGTTGCTCGATTTGTCCACTGATAATGACATCGACAGTAAACGCGCTCCGCAGGCGATCGCCCGTTTGGAGCAGGCCGGTGCAGCGACCAGTTCCAACCCTGTTTTGCAGCTGAACCTGGCAAATGCCTATCTGGAAGGTGCGAAACCGGCCAACGCCATGAAAATCCTGAACCGTTATACGTTCAATTATCCGGGCGACCCGAACGGCTGGGATTTATTGTCTCAGGCCGCTGCCGCGCAGGGCTTACGTGCGCAGGAATTGGCCGCGCGCGCTGAAAGTATGGCGCTGGTCGGGCGTCTGGATCAGGCAATTGAAATGCTGAGTAATGCCAGTGCATTGCAAAAATTAGGCAGCCTGGAACAGGCCCGTTACGACGCACGTATTGATCAGCTCCGCCAGTTGCAGGGGCGTTTCCGTCAGTATCAGAAAGGCTGATGTCTGAATCTATCAGGGAGAAAGTTATGTCAGGTGAAGTTGCGATTTATCACAATCCGCGCTGCTCGAAGAGTCGCGAAACGTTGAAACTGCTGGAAGATGAAGGCATTACGCCGGAAGTGATCCTGTATCTGGACACGCCTCCGTCTGTCGAAACGTTGCAAGGTTTGCTGAAAAAGCTGGGATTCAGCTCTGCGCGGGAATTAATCCGCAAGGGCGAGGAAATTTATAAAACGCTGAATCTGGCCGATAAAAACCTGAGTGAAGCTCAGCTTTTGCAGGCGATGGTAGAAAACCCGAAACTGATTGAACGTCCGATTGTGATTGCCAATGGGAAAGCGCGTTTAGGGCGGCCACCGGAACAGGTGAAAGAGATTTTGTAATTCCCCGCGTCAAATTCGGGTTCGTCACACGAACCCGGATCCTCTCCGGTCAGCCCTGATTTACAGCCCCAGAATTTCTTTCACAAACGGGATCGTGAGTTTCCGCTGCGCTGTAATCGAGGCGCGATCGAGCTGGTCTAACGTCATGAACAATGTCCGCATTTCGCGATCCAGACGTTTTAACAGGAAACGGCCCACATCCTCCGGCAATTCAAACCCGCGCAGTTTGGCGCGCAGCTGTAATGCCTGAAGTTTTTCATCATCGGAAAGCGGCTGGAGTTTGTAGATTTGCCCCCAGTCTAGACGGGAAGCGAGATCCGGCAGGCTGAGATTTAGCTGGCGCGGAGGACGGTCGCCGGTAATAAACAGGCGCGTACGACCGGTTTCGAGAATGCGGTTATAGAGATGGAAAACGGCCGCTTCCCATTCATCATCTCCGGCAATCCCTTCGATATTATCAATGCAAACCAGCGCCAGATGCTCCATGCCGTCCAGCACTTCAGGGACGAAATAAGCGCGCTTGTCTAAAGGCACGTAACCCACGGCTTCACCGCGTTGCGATAATTCGGCGCAGGCAGCGTGTAAAAGATGGCTGCGGCCACCGCCTTCGCGGGACCAAAAATAGATATACGTGCCGTGTTCCTGATGCAATGCGGTCTGAATCGCAGAAAGCAGAGAAGAGTTTTCCCCCGGATGAAAACTGGCAAAAGTCTCATCATCGGGCAGATAAAGTGGCAGGGAAAGCTGTGCCGGCGTATTCAGAAGCACCTCAACCAAAGCGGTATGAAGACCGCAGATGTTGTCACGTCAATAAAAGGAACTGCCGAATTCTAGCAAGGATCCGCGGTGAAATGAACTGTGCCCGGTGCAACCGCTTGCGATCCGAGCACCTGACCGGTTGCCCGCTGGCAAACCGGTCAGGAATGATCACTCTCAGACTGGCGGATTTTCCCGCTCGTCTTCGATATCAATGATCTGTTCTTCGCCGCGGAAAATCTCGATCACTTTGAACAACAGGCTCAGGAAGATACCGACAATCGTGGCCAGCGCCATGCCTTTGAGCTCCGCCGCACCGATGTGGATCTTCGCGCCGCTGACGCCGATGATCAGGATCACCGCAGTCAGGATCAGGTTCTGCGCTTTGTTGTAATCCACTTTAGATTCAATCAGCACGCGGATACCGGACGCGCCAATCACGCCATATAACAGCAGGGAAACGCCGCCCATCACCGGAACCGGAACGGCCTGAATCGCCGCTGCCAGTTTCCCGATACACGAAAGCAGGATTGCCAGAATCGCCGCGCCGCCGATAACCCAGGTGCTGTAAACCTTGGTGATCGCCATCACGCCAATGTTTTCGCCGTACGTGGTATTGGGGGTAGAACCGAAGAAACCGGACAATACGGTAGAGAGGCCGTTTGCCAGCATCGAACGGTGCAGGCCCGGATCACGCAGCAAATCTTTCTTCACGATGTTCGCCGTCACGACTAAATGCCCGACGTGCTCGGCAATAACCACCAGTGCCGCAGGCAAAATGGTCAGGATCGCCACCCATTCGAAACGCGGTGTGTAGAAAGTTGGCAGAGCAAACCAGTGCGCGTTTGCAATCGCAGAAACATCCACGACACCCATAAAGAAGGACAGCGCATAACCCACCAGCACGCCAATCAGAATCGGGATAATGGCCAGGAATCCACGGAACAGTACGGAGCCCAGAATAGTCACCGACAGTGTCACCAGAGAGATGATGATCGTCTTGGAATCCACCGGCACGCCGTCAGCCGGCAGCAAACCGGCCATATTAGCAGCCACACCGGCCAGCTCCAGCCCGATGACGGCAACGATTGCGCCCATCGCCGCAGGCGGGAACATCACGTTAATCCAGCCAATCCCGGCTTTCTTAACTATCAGCGCCACCAGGCAGAACAGCACACCACAGGCAATAAATCCGCCCAGCGCCACTTCATACCCCATCGGTAACAGCAACAGCACCGGTGAAATGAACGCGAAACTTGAACCCAGATACGCCGGTATTTTCCCTTTACAGACAAATAAATACAGCAAAGTCCCTATGCCATTGAACAGCAGCACCGTTGCCGGGTTAATTTTGAACAGAATGGGAACCAGAACGGTGGCACCAAACATGGCAAACAGATGCTGGAAACTCAGGGGGATTGTCTGCAGTAAAGGCGGACGCTCGCTTACCCCGATGACACGACGGGTCATAAATTGATCCTCTGTGAATGATGACGAGTAAAAAAAAATCAAAAAAAAGCCGACTTCTCAGTCGGCTATTGCTTGCTGCTTATTTGGTACCAAATATCTTGTCGCCCGCATCGCCGAGCCCCGGCATGATGTAGCCTTTCTCGTTGAGCCCCTGATCTACCGAGGCGGTGTACAGCTCGACGTCCGGATGCGCAGCTTCGAGAGCGGCGATCCCTTCCGGTGCCGCTACCAGCACCAGAACTTTAATGCTCTGGCAGCCCGCTTTTTTCAGCAGGTCGATGGTGGCGATCATGGAACCGCCGGTTGCCAGCATCGGGTCAACCACCAGCGCCAGACGTTCTTCGATGTTAGAAACCAGCTTCTGGAAATACGGCACAGGCTTCAGGGTTTCTTCATCACGGTACACACCTACCACGCTTATACGTGCGCTCGGGACGTGTTCCAGTACGCCTTCCATCATGCCCAGACCGGCACGCAGAATTGGCACAACGGTAATTTTCTTGCCCTTGATCTGGTCAATTTCAACCGGACCGCACCAGCCTTCGATAGTCACTTTTTCAGTTTCTAAATCGGCAGTCGCTTCATACGTCAGAAGACTACCCACCTCAGAAGCCAGTTCGCGAAAACGTTTCGTGCTGATGTCGTTTTCACGCATCAGGCCCAGCTTGTGTTTCACCAGCGGGTGTTTCACCTCGACGATCTTCATTGTTTATTCTCCTAAGGTGGTTGGGCTGCAAAAAAAAATCGCGAGATTATAACGCCATTTTTTTTGAACGCCACTGCCAATTGCCTGATCTGGATCATCAGGAACCCGGTTAGAGTATAGACAGCCTGAAAACATCATCCGAATAAGGCGCTCGCAAACGTTTGCTTCCACTGTTAGAATTGCCCCGCATTATTTTTCAACCACCAACCCAAACCGCCGTGGGGACTTCGCAGTGACCGACAAAACCTCTCTCAGCTATAAAGACGCAGGCGTAGATATCGATGCCGGTAACGCATTGGTAGACCGCATTAAAGGTGTAGTAAAACAGACCCGTCGCCCGGAAGTTATGGGTGGATTGGGCGGTTTTGGTGCTCTCTGCGCGCTGCCGCAAAAATACCGCGAACCCGTGCTGGTTTCAGGTACCGACGGCGTTGGCACCAAGCTGCGTCTGGCAATGGATTTAAAACGCCACGATACCATCGGTATCGACCTGGTCGCGATGTGCGTCAACGATTTGATCGTTCAGGGCGCTGAACCGCTGTTCTTCCTCGATTACTACGCCACCGGCAAACTGGACGTTGATACCGCCGCCAGCGTGATCACCGGTATTGCAGAAGGCTGTAAACAGTCTGGCTGTGCGTTAGTGGGCGGCGAAACCGCCGAAATGCCGGGGATGTACCACGGCGAAGATTACGACGTCGCGGGCTTCTGCGTCGGCGTGGTGGAAAAATCAGAAATTATCGACGGCAGCAAAGTGGCTGACGGCGACGTGTTGATCGGCCTGGCCGCCAGTGGCCCGCATTCCAACGGCTACTCACTGGTGCGCAAAATTCTGGAAGTCAGCAAAACCAATCCGGAAACCACCGATCTGGCAGGCAAATCGCTGGCCGACCATCTGCTGGCACCGACCAAAATTTACGTGAAATCGATCCTGAATCTGATCGAAAACGTCGAGGTGCACGGTATCGTCCACCTGACCGGCGGCGGCTTCTGGGAAAATATTCCGCGCGTTCTGCCGGAAAATACTCAGGTCATCATTGATGAATCAAGCTGGCAGTGGCCGGACGTCTTTACCTGGCTGCAAACCGCCGGTAACGTCAGCCGTCACGAAATGTACCGTACCTTCAACTGTGGCGTTGGCATGCTGGTTGCACTTCCGGCTGAGCTGGCTGAACAGGCGATTGCTTTACTGAACGATAATGGCGAAAAAGCGTGGAAAATTGGCTACATTAAAGCCTCTGACTCCGCTGAACGTGTTGTCATCCAGTAATTCAACTCACTGAAGACAGGTATAGAAATGAAAAGGATTGTGGTTCTGGTATCGGGCGAGGGAAGCAATTTACAGGCCCTGATCGATGCCTGCCAGCAGGGAAGAATCAACGCAGAAATCTGCGCTGTTTTCAGTAACAAATCCGCCGCTTACGGGCTTGAAAGAGCCCGTTCCGCGAACATCCCGGCGCATGCGCTGGATGTCAAAGCCTACGAAGATCGCGCTGCGTTTGATGTCGCACTGGCCGATGCCATCGACACGTTCCGGCCCGATCTGGTAGTACTTGCCGGGTATATGCGTATCCTCACCGCAGAATTCGTTCAGCGCTTTGCCGGACGGATGATCAACATCCACCCTTCCCTGTTACCGAAATATCCGGGTCTTCACACTCACCGCCAGGCGATTGAAAATCAGGATACCGAGCACGGCACGTCGGTGCATTTTGTCACTGAGCAGCTCGATGGCGGCCCTGTCATATTGCAGGCGAAAGTCCCGGTGTTTACTGAAGACACAGAAGAAGAGCTGGTGGCGCGTGTGCAAACACAGGAACACAGCATTTATCCGCTGGTGGTCAGCTGGTTTGTTGAAGGACGTTTGTCCCTGCAAAATGGTCAGGCGTTACTGGATAACAATCCACTGCCTGAGCAGGGTTACGCGGCGGATTAATCTGCTTAAACGCGATGATTTCACTATAAACCGGCCCCGTGCCGGTTTTTTATTTTCTGTCATTTGACACTTGTTTACATTTCACCCGATATAATGCCCATCCCGGCGCACGTTTAAACGTCGTTTGTGCGCCGACCTTCATCTGAAACACGGTTGTTTCAGATCTCATATTCACGAAGGTTACCTCAGGTAAAACGGCTTTTTGATTTTTTGAGGAACACCCCATGTTTAGCAATAACAGCGTCAGATTACGTCCACTGGAAAAGGATGACCTGTCGTTTGTTCACCGTCTTGATAATAACGCCAGCATCATGCGTTACTGGTTTGAAGAGCCTTACGAGGCGTTCGTCGAACTGACAGATCTCTATCACAAACATATTCATGACCAAAGCGAGCGTCGCTTTATTATTGAATTCCAGGGCGGACCGGTCGGATTAGTCGAACTGGTCGAAATTAATCATATTCACCGCCGCGCAGAATTTCAGATAATCATCGACCCGCAGCATCAGGGCAAAGGCTTTGCCGGTGATGCCGTCCGTCTGGCCATGGATTATGCCTTCTCCGTTCTGAACCTCTATAAGCTGTATTTAATCGTCGACAAAGAAAATAAAAAGGCGATTCACATTTACAGCAAACTCGGATTTGAACTGGAAGGCGAACTGAAGCAGGAATTCTTTGTGAACGGCGAATATCGCAGCGCCATCCGCATGTGTATTTTCCAGCCGCAGTTCCTGGCGAAATACAAAACCAAGCCTGTTCAGGTCAAACCTGAATCACTTATTGGTGCCAGCGCTGTCTGATTTCGTATAAAACCCTTACCGGTGAGGGCGACAATGCCTTCACCGGCAAGACTTTTCCCGCTTTTTATCCGCATTTATTCCCCCTGCAAAAACTCTCCTGAATTCATCCCCTGTAGTGTTGGACTTTCCTGTCAATCTTTCGCAATATTGGTAGTAGACACTAGGCCCTCTCACAAAAGGCTTCCTGTTGCGCCCGGCTTTTAAACAGACGGGTAACATGAAGATCACGTTGAGCTAAATTGCGGTGTTTTCAGGCAAATTTGCCTGTATGGGCCAGGTTGTAAGCCAAATGAACGGAGTGAAAATGGGTCAGGAAAAGCTTTATATCGAGAAAGAACTAAGCTGGCTGTCCTTCAATGAGCGCGTGTTGCAGGAAGCGGCAGACAAAAGTAATCCCCTGATCGAAAGGATGCGTTTTTTAGGGATTTATTCCAATAACCTGGATGAGTTTTATAAAGTCCGCTTTGCTGATTTAAAACGGCGGATCCTCATCAGCGAGGAGCAGGGTTTTCTTGGCGCGTCCCGTCATTTGCTGAAAAAAATTCAGGCAAAAGTGCTTCGTATCGATCAGGAATTCGACAGTCTCTACAACGATTTACTGCTGGAAATGGCACGTAATCAAATTTTCCTGATTAACGAGCGTCAGGTGTCGGAAAACCAGCAAGCCTGGTTGCGTCAGTATTTCAAACATCAGCTGCGCCAGCACATTACGCCAATCCTCATTAATCACGACACCAATCTGGTGCAGTTCCTCAAAGACGATTACACCTATCTGGCGGTAGAAATTATCCGCGGCGAAGAGATTCATTACGCCCTGCTGGAGATCCCGTCCGACAAAGTTCCGCGTTTCGTCAACCTGCCGCCGGAAGCGCCACGTCGCCGCAAGCCGATGATCCTGCTCGATAACATTCTGCGTTATTGCCTCGACGACATTTTCAAAGGCTTCTTTGATTACGATGCGCTGAATGCCTATTCGATGAAAATGACCCGTGACGCCGAATACGATCTGGTTACGGAAATGGAATCCAGCCTGCTGGAACTCATGTCATCGAGCCTGAAACAGCGTCTGACCGCCGAGCCGGTGCGTTTTGTCTATCAGCGCGACATGCCGGATGAAATGGTGGAATTGCTGCGCGGCAAGCTCGGGATTTCCAACTACGATTCTGTGATCGCCGGTGGCCGTTACCACAATTTCAAAGATTTCATTGGCTTCCCGAATGTCGGCAAAGCCAATCTGGTCAACCGCCCTCTGCCACGCCTGCGTCATTTGTGGTTCGATAAATTCCGTAACGGTTTTGCCGCTATTCGTGAACAGGACGTGTTGCTGTATTACCCGTACCACACGTTTGAGCACGTTCTCGAACTGTTGCGCCAGGCATCGTTTGATCCGAACGTTTTGTCGATAAAAATCAACATTTACCGCGTGGCGAAAGACTCACGCATTATTGAATCGATGATCCACGCCGCGCATAACGGCAAGAAAGTGACGGTCGTTGTTGAATTGCAGGCGCGTTTTGATGAAGAAGCTAACATTCACTGGGCGAAACGTCTGACGGAAGCCGGTGTACACGTTATTTTCTCTGCGCCGGGTTTGAAAATTCACGCAAAACTCTTTCTTATCTCGCGCCGCGAAGGCGATGAAATTGTCCGCTATGCTCATATTGGGACCGGTAACTTTAACGAGAAAACCGCGCGGCTTTATACCGACTATTCGCTGCTGACCGCCGATGCGCGTATCACCAATGAAGTCCGCCGCGTCTTCAACTTTATTGAAAACCCTTACCGCCCGGTTTCTTTCGAACATCTGATGGTGTCGCCGCAAAACTCGCGCGACATGCTTTACCGCCTGATCGACAAAGAGATCGCCAACGTACAGGCTGGCGGAACCGGCGGCATTACATTGAAGATCAACAATCTGGTGGACAAAGGGCTGATTGATCGTCTGTACGTCGCGTCGAATGTGGGCGTCAAAATCCGCCTGCTGATCCGCGGCATGTGTTCACTGGTGCCCAACTTACCCGGCTTCAGCGAAAACATTCAGGTCACCAGTATCATCGACCGCTATCTTGAACACGATCGCGTTTATGTCTTTGAAAATGGCGGCGATACCAAAGTCTTCCTGTCTTCCGCTGACTGGATGACCCGAAATATCGATTACCGCATTGAAGTGGCTGTCGCCCTGCTCGATCCGCGCCTGAAACAGCGCGTTCTGGACATTCTCGAACTCCTGTTCAGCGACACGGTAAAAGCCAGAGTGATTGATAAAGAACTGAGCAACCGGTATGTTCCACGCGGAAATCGTCGCAAAGTGCGCGCACAACTGGCGATTTACGAATATCTCAAAGATCTGGAACAACAAAGTCAGCAAGCCTGAACCCCTGGAGCGTTACACAACTATGCCCCTTAAAAGCAGCAGCCCATTGAATGCCAAGCCACAGGAAATTGCTGCGATCGACCTCGGATCGAACAGTTTCCATATGGTGATCGCCCGCGTCGTTAACGGCGCATTGCAGGTGCTGGGACGCCTGAAACAGCGCGTTCACCTGGCCGATGGTCTCAACAATAAAAATGTGCTCAGTGAAGAAGCCATTCAACGCGGGCTGGATTGCCTGGCTTTATTCGCTGAACGCCTGCAGGGTTTTCCGGAAAATAACGTCACTATCGTTGGAACCCATACGCTGCGTCAGGCGGTGAATGCTGAGGAATTCCTTAAGCGCGCCGCCGAAGTGATTCCGTATCCGATAGAAATTATTTCCGGTCAGGAAGAAGCACGTCTGATTTTTATGGGCGTTGAACACACGCAGCCGGAAAAAGGCCGCAAGCTGGTGGTCGACATTGGCGGCGGTTCGACTGAACTGGTCATCGGCGAAGATTTCGAGCCATTACTGGCCGAAAGCCGCCGCATGGGCTGCGTCAGTTTTGCGCAGATGTTTTTCCCCGACGGTGAAATCAGCCGCAGCAATTTCAAACGCGCACAACTCGCCGCCGCACAGAAACTCGAAACGCTGGCGTGGCAGTATCGTCTGCAAGGCTGGCAGTATGCGCTGGGCGCCTCAGGCAGTATCAAAGCCGCCCATGAAGTGCTGGTCGAAATGGGTGAAAAAGACGGCCTGATTACCCCTGAACGGCTGGAAATGCTGACCGAAGCGGTGCTGAACTTTAAGAATTTCAGTGCGCTGGAGTTGCCGGGCTTATCAGAAGATCGTCAGTCGGTATTCGTTCCCGGCCTGGCGATTCTGCGCGGCGTATTCGATGCGCTGGCGGTGAAAGAATTACGCCTTTCCGACGGCGCGCTGCGTGAAGGCGTGTTGTATGAAATGGAAGGCCGGTTCCGTCATCAGGATATCCGCACCCGCACGGCGAAAAGCCTGGCCGAGCATTACAATATCGACCGGGAACAGGCGCGCCGCGTGCTTGAAACAACCGAACAGTTGTATGCCCAATGGCTGGCGCAAAATACCAAACTGGTGCAGCCGCAGCTCGAATCTCTGCTGAAATTTAGCGCCATGCTGCATGAAGTCGGCCTGAGCATCAATCACACCGGCATGCACAAGCATTCTTCATATATCCTGCAAAATACCAACTTGCCGGGCTTTAATCAGGAACAGCAAACGCTGCTGGCGACGCTGGTGCGTTTCCACCGCAAAGCCATCAAGCTGGAAGAACTGCCGCGCCTGAATTTGTTCAAGAAGAAGCATTACATTCCGCTGATTCAGCTCCTGCGTCTGGGCGCGTTGCTCAACAACCAGCGCCAGTCGACAACCACGCCGGAATCCCTGCGGTTATCGACCGATGATAATCACTGGACGCTGCGTTTCCCGGCCGGATATCTGGCCCAGAACAACCTGGTCCAGCTCGATTTCGAACGCGAACAAAGCTACTGGAACGATGTCACGGGCTGGAAACTGATGCTCGAAGAAGAAGACGCTGAGCCTTCTGACAAATAAATCCACACAATAAAAAAAGCCCTCTGGCATTTTGTGCTCAGAGGGCTTTTTACTTTTCAGCGTTCTGATAAATCAGTTTTTTTGAAATTCCAGCAGTGAGGCCAGCGGCTGAGGCTTGCCCACCAGATATCCCTGCATATAATCCACGCCCAGTGCGTGAAGTGCCGCTTTCTGCTCTTCGGTTTCCACGTACTCCGCCACAATCGACAGATGTTTCATGCGCGCCACCTGACAAATTGACTGCACGATGTAACCGTCCAGCGGATCAGTCAGCATGTTGCGCACAAAACTGCCGTCAATCTTCAGAATATCGGCCTGAATCGCCTTGAGGCGGCCATAACTGGCGTAACCGGTGCCGAAGTCGTCAATCGCAATCCGGCAGCCATAAGAGCGCAGTTCACGCATCGCATAATCCGCATACTTCATGTTTTGAAGTAAATGCGATTCCGTAACTTCTAAAACGATCTGGAACGGTTCGATCTCAAATTCCAGCATCAGCGTTTTAAAATCGCGGGTAAACGTCGGGCGGCACAGCGTGGATGGCGTAAAGTTCACGGCAAAACGCAGGCTGGGAAGACGCACGCGGTTCTGATGAATAAACATCAGCGTATGCCGCAGAACCCACATATCCATCTGATAAGAAAGACCAAACTCATGCACCACCGGCAGGAATTTATCCGGCGTCACCAGTGATTCCTGTTCGCCATCAAACAGGCGCAGCAGAATCTCATGATAACTGTCGCCGCGCACGCCCAGTATCGGCTGCGCCATCAGCACAAAGCGGTCATCATCAAGGGCACGCTGGATTTTATGCAGCATCTCGACTTTCTCTTTGATCTCCAGCTGAACCTGACTGTGGTCGCTTTTATTGGATTCCGGCTGCCCAGTGGTCAGGGAAACCTCCGCAATACCACTGAGTTCGCCGAGCAAAATCGGCAAATGCTCAACCGGCGAATAGACCGTGCAGTAGGATAAACCGATGTTCGGATGCAGCGGGAGCCCGTTCCAGATCAGCCGGAAATCTTCCAGATAATCATGTAAATACTGAAGCTTTTTATCAGCATCTTCGCAGTTTAACCGCAGAACCAAATCATATCCCGGCAGATGATAAACCCGCTCACCGTCCTGCAAATAAGGATTCAGCCCCAGCGCCAGCTGCTGTTTAAACTGGATACGCAGCTGCATGCCGTAGTTGCGGCTCAGCACGTCCATGTCAGAAACGCGGATGAAGCACAACATTGAGCGCGGATGACGAGCCAAATCGCGGTTAAACGCGCGCAGGTTGGGCAGGCCAAAGACCGGATCCTGCAACGCCGCAGCGCTGAATTTTTTCATCAGCAGACGCTGACGGGAAGAAAGCACCGACATGAGCAACAGCGTCACGGTATAAACCAGCATCAGCGCAGAAACAAAGACCAGATTATGTGTAAACCCGTGTTCAGAGATAAATCCCTGATAGTTATTGAATAAGACGGTAAGCGTAACCGTCCAGACGATGCTGATGAAGTAATAACCATAACGCAGTGCCCCGAACAGCAGCACCGGGAACAGCAGCGTCAGCGTGTAGTCGCTGAGCAAAATCTTGGTAAACGGCTCGCTGAGACCCGGTATGCACAGCAGCGTCACCATGAAGGTCAGCACAACAAACCACAGCAGCACTTCGAGACGTTTCACGCCCGGCGCACGCTGTTTTCTCAGCATCATGCGCAGCACGCGGAAATAACGCGGCTGACGGATCAGGCGGATAACCAGATAAATAACGTGCGAGTTAAGCAAGATCCCCAGAATCATTGCCTGCAAATTGACCAGCGTTCTGAGGGTGACAAATTCTGCGGTCGCCATGCCCAGATAACCGGGTAAAAGCCCGCTTTCCACGACAATCTGCAAGACGATCATAAAAAAGAACGTCAGGAAAATCAGCAGCCAGCCGACACGGGCTTTTGCCAGCGTCATCAATCCCAACGGTGCCGACCAGCGGTTCCCGGCCTGCCAGCGATAACCCAGCCACGCGAGAAACAGTGACGTGAAATAAATCACCGTCATCAGCACACTCATGTCGAAGCCGACCCGCAGGTAATAACGCAGGAAAAGCGTGAGGACAATGCCCGGGAAAGCCGCCCAGTCAAATACCATCAATAAGGCAACGCACGTTGCCAGCGGCATGTAGATCAGATACGTCCGGCCTTCCGGCAGCATAATGATCGGCGAAAGCCATGACGTCACTGGGATCAACACCAGCGCGCAAATAACAGGAAGTCCCCACCATTTGTGGCGCAGGTCATGCCAGGAGAAATTTTTACGCATCAAGTCCATCTACGTTTGCGCATGAGTTTCATGCAGCGGTGAGTGATTTAGCATCTGACAGGCAGCAGACAGGCAGTCCGGCTGTAATGTCGACGGCTCCGCTCTCATGTTTCGTTGTAAAATGTCATTTCACAGAAAAGTGAAGAAGAAAATAGAATACAGCGGACGAAAGCCATGTCGCAGATATTTAAAAATATGGCTGGATTCTAATGCGACTTATCTTAAATCTTTTGATGCAGATCATTAAACAGAATCTTTACGATTTTCACTAAAAATCATCTAAAACAAATTAATCACGCGATGAATAAGATGAAAAATCTTATTTGAATTAGCACTATGAAAAAATGAGGAAAATTGGCCGCGATACTCTGTCTCCGGCACGATAAAACCTCAGATTTGTCAATTTTTCCGATTATCTGGTTGCCTGTTTAGTTCTGTTATATATTGTAAATATTATCATTTGTCCTCTTTCATTCCCGCCACCGGAGCAAAGACTCACTTAAGCGATCTTAATTATGTCTCGAAAATCCAACATCAAGATGACGAAAATCGTTTTATCGATAAGCTTCATTATTTTGTTCGGGCGTTTCGTCTACTCAGCTATCGGCGCGTATACGCATCATCAGAACCAAAAACAGCCTGAAACGCCAACCGAAACCCGACAAGATCAGACACCCGAAAAAACATGTACCGGCACGCTGAAAAGTTGCCGCTACTTCAAGGAATAAGGATCTCGAATGTCTGCCGAAAAACCTAAGAATTACGGCCAAAAGCTGGCGGAAAGCCGCAGCAGGATCCTCGATCTCCTTCTGAATACCGACAATCTGGCTGAGAGCATTCTGGGCGAAGACCCGGATGTGGATGACGCAACGCGCGCCACGCTGATGGATAACACCGCCGAACTCAGCGCGCGCGTACAAAAACTGCATGCGGCGGACGTCGCGGACGTGCTGGAAGCATTACCCATCCGCGAACGTCTGGCGTTGTGGAGCCTGGTTGAGCCGTCGGCGCGCGGTAAAGCACTGGTCGAAGTTTCAGAAACTGTCTGGGACAGCCTGATTGAAGAGATGAGCGATAAAGACCTGCTCAAAACCATGTCGCTGCTCGACGTAGACGATCAGGTGTATCTCGCCGAATACCTTCCGCGTGACCTGATTGGCCGGGTTCTGACGTCGCTCGACCCGCGCCAGCGCGATAAAGTCCGCGAAGTCATGAAGTTCAGCAAGGAATGTGTGGGTCGCATCATGGATTTCGAGCTGCTGAGCGTTCGCCCGGATGTCACGCTGGGCACTGTGCAGCGCTTTCTTCGCCTGCGCAAAACCATTCCGCAGGCGACCGATAAGTTATTCATTACCGACCGGAAAAATACGCTGCTCGGCGAACTCCCGCTGACCACGATTTTGCTGAACCCGCCACATACGCCGGTTTCCGACGTCATGATCACCGACTACGCTAGCTTTGAGCCGGAAGATAAGGCCGAAGACGCGGCCAGCGCGTTTGAACGTTATGACCTGATTACCGCCCCTGTGGTGGATAAAAAGGGCAAACTGATGGGACGTCTGGCGGTGGAAGAGATTGTTGATTTCGTGAATAACGACACCGACAGCAATCTGCGCCGGATGGGCGGCCTGAGCCCGGAAGAAGATGTGTTTTCTCCGGTCAGCAAAGCCGTGCGAAACCGCTGGGCGTGGCTGGCCATCAATTTGTGTACAGCGTTTGTCGCCTCGCGCGTGATCGGCCTGTTTGAACATACCATTTCGCAGCTGGTGGCGCTGGCCGCACTGATGCCGATAGTGGCCGGGATTGGCGGTAACACCGGCAACCAGACGATTACCATGATTGTCCGCGGGCTGGCACTGCACCACGTCCAGGTGGGCAACCTGAAATTTCTGATGTTCAGGGAGCTTGGCGTTGCGCTGATTAACGGCCTGGTCTGGGGCGGGCTGATGGGCATCGTCACCTGGTTGCTTTACAGCGACTGGCAAATGGGCGCGGTGATGACGCTGGCGATGGTGCTGAATCTGCTTCTAGCCGCGCTGATGGGCGTGGTGATCCCTCTGACCATGGTTCGCCTTGGCCGTGACCCTGCCGTGGGTTCCAGCGTGATGATCACCGCGCTGACTGACACCGGCGGTTTCTTTATCTTCCTGGGTCTTGCCACCATTTTCTTGCTGTGACGCACACTTTCCGGCTTTCGGGCCGGAATATTCGTTATCTATTACAACGTAATGTAGAATTTATATTAATAATTCATTCTGATTTTCCGATACTGATAACATGCCGCCGCGCGATCCCTACACTGCCGCGACGAGTAAAAAATAGAACAACAGCTATTACCGCATTTGTTTGTCATTAGCCGCCGGTCAGAAAAGGGTTTTCATCGTGGAAAGAAGCCAACCACCTTCTCTCATTGTTCACAGGGCAGACTGGAAAGCCCCGCTGCTTTTAGGCATTGCTATCTGCCTGCTGGCGCTCGCGTGCATGAACATTATTCAGAGACAGTCCAGCCTCGCGGGTTTATGGCTGCCGACGGCGTTGCTCATCCCGGTTCTGTTCCATCACCATTATCGCCAGTGGTTGCCGTTGCTTTGCGCCGCGTCTCTGGGCATTGCTGCTGCCCACGCGGTCATGGGCACGCCGTTCCCGCGCTATTTTCCTTATCTGCTCAACAACCTGATTGAAGCGTCTTTGTGTGCCGTATTGTTGCGCCGGATGTTGCCACAGCAGGATCCGCTTTCCGGTCTCGGTTCCTGGGTGAAGTTTTTGCTGATTGCCGTGGTTTTCTGCCCGCTGGTCAGTTCTGTGATCATGATGCTCTTTATCCTGCACATTCATTCACCGGGCGAATTGCAAAGCCGGTTTGCCACCTGGTTTATGTCTGAGGCCGTGGCGATCCTGGCACTCACGCCGCTGGGGCTGATTTATCAGCGCGGTTATTTCAGCAAAAACCTCACTTCTCAGCGTTTTTTTGAGCTGGCTCTGACACTGGTTCTGACGCTGATCGCCGGTTTTCTCGCACTGAAATGGCTGCCTTACACCTTCGCGTTTATCACCATTCCGCTGCTGTGGTGCGCCATCCGTCTGCCGCGCATTGAAGCCTTCATTATTTTCCTCTCGATGACACTGATGATTGCCCTGCTGCACACCAGCGGGATTATCAGCGTTCAGCCCCATACGGTGATGCAAATCCCGCAGGGCTTAATTTTCCTGCCGCTGCTGCTGATCCTCATGCCTGCCAATGCGATGGCCATGGCCATGCATTCCCTGCGCATGGAGAAATCGCACATTACGCAGAGCGAAAATCGCTTCCGCAACGCCATGGAATATTCGGCCATCGGGATGACGCTGGTTTCTCCGCAGGGAAAACTGCTCCAGGTCAACAAGGCGCTGTGTAACCTTTTGGGTTATGAAGCGGAGTATCTGACTACGCTGTCGTTTCAGGAAATCACCTATCAGGAAGACTTAGGCAAAGACCTCACGTTGTTCCAGCAGCTGCTCGATGATGAAATCCAGAGCTACACCATGGAAAAACGCTATTTATGCCGCAACGGTGAAATCGTCTGGGCATTGCTGGCGGTTTCGCTGGTGCGCGATGAACACCATAATCCGCTGTATTTCATTTCTCAGGTTGAGGATATTAACGAACTCAAACACACGGAAATGACCAACAAACGGCTGTCGGAAGCGCTGCATGAAGAAAAAGAGCTGCTGCACATCACCCTGAATTCGATCAACGAAGCCGTGATTTCCACCGACCGGAATATGAATATTACGTTCATGAATCCGGTGGCGGAGAAAATGACCGGCTGGGCAGAACAACAGGCGCAGGGGCAGCCGGTAAACCGGATCGTGCTGATCAGTAAAGGGCCGGACGGGCCGCTTATCGACAACCTGCTGCAATTTGATATCAACGAAAATCTGCACTCTTCCGTGGAACGTTCCCTCGTACTGCACGGCCACGACACCGGTTTGTTTGATGTCCAGCTGGCGGTTTCGCCGCTGCGCACGCTGAAAGATGAACCGATCGGTATCGTGCTTGTGCTTCAGGACGTCAGTAAATCCCGCGAGCTGATGCGCAAACTCAGCCACAGCGCGTCCCACGATTTACTGACCGGGCTGGCTAACCGCGGCAGTTTTGAATCGAGCCTGAAAAAAGCGCTGAACCTGACGGCGACGCGTCATCAGGTTCACACGCTGGCGTTTATCGATCTCGACCGTTTCAAAGCGATCAATGACAGCGCGGGCCACGCGGCGGGCGATGAGTTATTGCGTCAGCTGAGCGCGCTGATGCAGGAACATATCCGCAACAGCGATCGTCTCGCGCGTCTGGGTGGTGATGAATTTGCGCTGATTCTGTTTGATTGTCCGATGGAACAAGGGCTCGGCATGGTTCAGCAACTGGTGGATAAGATCAACGCGTACCACTTTATGTGGGAAGGGAAAATGTACCGTATCGGCGCCAGCGCAGGGCTGACGCAAATTTGTAATCCACATATCAGCGGCAGTGAATTTATGGCGCAGGCCGATATGGCCTGTTATACCGCTAAACGTAACGGCCGCGGGCAGGTTTTCAAATACGAAGCTGACCAGAAAACCGCGACGGCTCACGCCCCGCAATCCTCGTCGTCGCCTCAAACCGGAACGGAATAGTCAGGGCAAATCAGGCTGCCAGTCATTGTTAAACCATAAATGCAGCGTGGCGTAAGTGCGCCACGGTTTCCAGACTTCGGCGTAACGGGCGATTTTAGCTGGCGTCATTCCGGGAAACCGCTGCTTAATTAGATAATCGCCGCCCAGAAAGACATCCGGCGCAGACCAGGCACGCATCGCCACATAACTCGCCGTCCAGCTACCAATGCCCGGCATCGCCAGCAACTGTTTTACGCCGTCATGCACATCTTTCATTTCATCGAGCGGCAAACGCCCCGCTTCCACCGCCTGCGCGATGCCAATCAGACAGGCAGCACGCTTTGCCTGCACGCCGATCCCGCGTAAATCCTCCACGGTCAGCTGAGCCACAATCGCGGGAGTCGGAAAGAGATGCGTCAGCGCCGGGAAAGGCGTGGTGACCGGCTCGCCCCACTTTTCCGTTAGACGGGTGGCGAGCGTCGACGCCATTTTTACGCTGACCAGTTGCCCGAGGATTGCCCTGACCGTCAGCTCAAACCGGTTAACGCAGCCCGGCAGTCTCAGCCCCGGCGAGTTTTCGGCGAGCCGCCCCAAACCTTGCGCAATCGCGTCCGGCTGCGCGTCGAGATCCAGCAACCGACGCACCTGCTGCGCTACATTTACTGCAACCGGAGCCAGCGAAGGCGATACGTCCAGTTCGACAACGTTTTTCTCCGGCAACGGACGCAGCCGCAACCAGCCGGTCAGCCGTTTTCCGTTGTGCATGACGGCCAGCGTGCGCTGATAAAACTCGCCATCCTGCTGCTCGACGCCCTGCAAAGCGCGTGCGCCAAGAAAAGCGGTCATCCACTGCCAGTCGTACGGCGGCTGATAAGCCAGAAGCGTTTTTGTCACAGAACGATCCTTATAAAAAAGCCTCCGCAAAGGAGGCTTTATGAAACCAAAAGTATGAAGGAGATTATTTTCTGCGCCAGGTGGTCCCGTTGGCGCCATCTTCTAAGACGATACCCATTTCATTCAGACGGTCGCGCGCTTTATCGGCCATGCCCCAGTCTTTGCTGGCACGGGCGTCGTTACGCTGTTTGATCAGCGCTTCGATTTCAGCCACTTCTTCGTCGTTATCCGCCTGCGCACCGGATTTCAGGAACTGCTCCGGATCCTGCTCCAGCAGACCCAGAACGCCCGCCAGCTGGCGCAGCTCTGCGGCCAGACCGTTTGCCGCAGACAGGTCTTCGGTTTTCAGACGGTTGATGTCACGCGCCATATCAAACAGCACGGAATACGCTTCCGGTGTGTTGAAATCGTCGTCCATCGCCGCGCGGAAACGGGCCACGAACGCGTCACCGCCGGCTGGCGTTGCGCTGGCATCTGTGCCGCGCAGTGCGGTGTACAGACGTTCCATCGAGGTACGTGCCAGTTTCAGGTTTTCTTCGCTGTAGTTCAGCTGGCTGCGATAGTGGCCGGACATCAGGAAGTAACGCACGCTTTCCGCGTCGTAATATTTCAGCACGTCGCGCACGGTGAAGAAGTTATCCAATGATTTGGACATTTTCTCACGGTCAATCATGACCATACCGGAGTGCATCCAGGTATTTACGTACGGGCCGTCATGTGCACAGCTCGATTGTGCAATTTCGTTTTCATGATGCGGGAACATCAGGTCAGAACCGCCACCGTGAATGTCGAAATGCGCGCCCAGCTGTTTGCAGTTCATCGCCGAACATTCGATATGCCAGCCCGGACGGCCTTCGCCCCACGGAGAGGTCCAGCTCGGTTCGCCAGGTTTGGACATTTTCCACAGCACGAAATCCATCGGATTACGTTTCACGTTGGCTTCAACTTCCACGCGCGCACCGGCCTGAAGCTGATCCAGATCCTGACGGGACAACAAACCGTAATCAGGATCGCTTTCGACCCAGAACATCACGTCGCCGTTTGCCGCAACGTATGCGTGATCACGGTCGATCAGCTTCTGCACGATATCGATGATTTCAGCAATGTGCTGCGTAGCGCGGGGTTCAGAATCTGGCGGCAAAATATTAAGCGACGCAAAATCTGCGTGCATTTCAGCAATCATGCGGTCGGTTAATGCCGTAAAAGATTCGCCATTTTCAGCGGCACGTTTAATGATTTTGTCGTCGATGTCGGTGATGTTACGCACATATTTCAGGTCATAACCGAGGTAACGCAGGTAACGCGATACCACGTCGAAAGACACAAAGGTGCGACCGTGGCCAATATGACACAGGTCGTAAACAGTGATCCCACACACGTACATCCCGACTTTACCGGCATGAATTGGCTTGAATTCCTCTTTTTGGCGACTCAGGGTATTAAAAATCTTCAGCATCAGGCTATTCCGTGTGTTGGGCGTAGAAAATGACGTTGGCGCCTTTTCGGCGTCACTAAGGCTCATAATATAACGAAAATGGCTTTACCGAAACGGCATAAGGCCGCCGGACGGGCTTTAGTCACCACAAAGCCAGTGCTGACGGCAACTTTTGAGTTATGGTATAAGAAAAGGCTATAGTAGCCGCTCTGACAGAGAGCACACATTAACATTAGCAGGATGATAAATATGGTCACTTTCCACACCAACCACGGCGACATCGTCATTAAAACCTTCGCTGACAAAGCGCCAGCCACGGTTGAAAACTTCCTGAACTATTGCCGTAAAGGCTTCTACGACAACACAATTTTCCACCGTGTGATTAACGGTTTCATGATCCAGGGCGGCGGTTTTGAGCCAGGCATGAACCAGAAAAACACCGACGCACCTATCGATAACGAAGCGGATAACGGCCTGAAAAACACTAAAGGCACGCTGGCTATGGCGCGTACCAATGACCCGCATTCAGCTACCGCACAGTTCTTCATCAACGTCACTGACAACGATTTCCTGAACCACAGCGGCAAAAACGCACAGGGTTGGGGTTACTGCGTATTTGCAGAAGTGGTTGAAGGTCAGGACGTGGTTGACGCGATCAAAGCCGTGAAAACAGGCCGCAGCGGTATGCACCAGGACGTTCCAAAAGAAGATGTTGTGATCAAAAGCGTCACCATCAGCGAATAATTAGCGTCGGGATGACCACGTTTTTTATCGCAGATATCCATCTTTGCGCACAGGAACCGGCAATCACTGCCGGTTTTCTGCGTTTTCTTCGCGAAGATGCGCCGCAGGCCGATGCGCTGTACATTCTCGGGGATTTATTCGAAGCCTGGATTGGCGACGATGACCCGGAACCGTTACACGCAGAAATCGCTGCGGCGTTAAACCAGCTCCGCCAGCACGGCGTCCCCTGCTTTTTCATCCACGGTAACCGCGATTTTCTGCTCGGCAGACGTTTTGCGCGTGAAAGCCTGATGACGCTGCTGCCGGAGAAAAAAGTTCTCGAGCTGTATGGCCGCCGCGTGCTGATCCTGCACGGCGATACGCTGTGTACCGATGACGTTGCCTACCAGAATTTCCGCAAAAAAGTTCACAACCCGTTTATCCAGAAATTATTCCTGATGCTGCCCCTGAAATGGCGGCTGGCGATTGCCGCAAAAATGCGCGCCAACAGCAAAGCGTCTAATCAGGGCAAATCGCTGGAGATTATGGACGTGAATCCGCAGGCGGTGATCAGTGAAATGCAGGCGGCAGGCGTCGAGTGGATGATCCACGGCCACACGCACCGCCCGGCTATACATGACGTGCCTTTAGAAAATAAAACCGGCCACCGCGTGGTATTAGGCGCATGGCACGAAGAAGGCTCAATGGTGAAAGTCACCGCCGATAACGTGGAACTGATCAGCTTCCCGTTTTAAGTCATCCGATCATTACCCTAAATAATTTGAGTTGCTGGAAGGCGACAAGCTCGTGAATCCCCGGGAGCTTAGCTGACTAAGTGACCGGGGTGAATGAGCGCAGTCAACGCATCAGCAGCTCAAAGTATGACGGGTACACCGGAGTGGAAGCGGAATTGCTCATCCGGCGACAGTATCAGTTCCGCTTCAATCCGGCCAAACTCCTCCACGCGTTCACTGATATCCGTTCCCGCATACTGCTCTGCAAGCGCCAGATAATCGGCAAAATGACGTGATTCTGAGCGCAGCAGCGACGTATAAAATCGCGACAGCGTTTCATCCAGATACGGCGCTATTTTGGCGAAACGCTCGCAGGAACGGGCTTCGATATACGCTCCGATAATCAGCCGGTCGACCAGAATATTCACATCATCATGATGCCGCGTATGCTTAATCATGCCACTGGCGTAGCGCGATGGCGAAAGCTGGGTGTAAGCGATATTGCGCTTTTGCATGATTTCCACCACCTGTTCAAAGTGGTGAAGTTCCTCGCGGGCCAGGCGCGCCGCACAAAACAGCAGCTCGGTGCGATCCAGATATTTTGTCATCAGGCTCATGGCCGTGGCCGCCGCTTTTTTTTCACAGTTGGCGTGGTCAATCAGCAACACCGTCTGATTTTCCAGCGCAACATCCACCCAGAGAGCCGGTGTTTCACAGTGAAGAAAATCGTAAATCGGTGCCAGTAAAGCCTGCGTCATAGTTCAGTTTCCAGTGGGGATGGCGAATATTATCGTGCCTGGGATTATACAAATCTGCTGCGCACTTCTCATCAAAAATGCACCGTATTCCGGCTACGCAACCGTTTTCCTTGCTTCGTGAGCGTGATATCATTTGCGCCCTCGCACGCTTTAAATCCGAATCACAGGAGCTATACAGACATGTCATCCAACGTTACCCCGGCAAAAATCGCCATCGTTATGGGGTCTAAAAGTGACTGGGCGACCATGCAGTTCGCCGCCGAAGTGCTCACAACGCTGAATATTCCTTTCCATGTCGATATCGTCTCCGCGCACCGCACGCCGGACAAATTGTTCACCTTTGCTGAACAGGCTTCCGCTAACGGGTTTGATGTGATCATCGCAGGTGCTGGCGGCGCGGCGCATTTGCCGGGCATGCTGGCGGCGAAAACGCTGGTGCCGGTGCTCGGCGTGCCGGTGCAAAGCGCGGCCCTGAGCGGCATCGACAGCCTGTATTCTATCGTCCAGATGCCACGCGGCATTCCGGTCGGTACGCTGGCGATTGGTAAAGCCGGAGCCGCCAACGCCGCCCTGCTCGCTGCACAAATTCTCGCACTCCATGATACCGAAATTGCTGAAAACCTGGCCGCGTGGCGTGTCGCACAAACGGATGAAGTGCTGAATAATCCCGATCCGAGGGAAGAAGCATGAAACCGGTTTGCGTACTCGGAAACGGTCAGTTAGGCAGAATGCTGCGTCAGGCCGGTGAACCGCTGGGGATCGCCGTTTATCCGGTCGGTCTGGATGCAGAGCCGGAAGCGGTGCCTTTTCAGCAAAGCGTGATTACGGCTGAAATTGAACGCTGGCCGGAAACCGCCTTAACCCGCGAACTGGCAACGCATAATGCGTTCGTTAACCGCGATATTTTCCCGCGTCTGGCCGATCGCCTCACGCAAAAACAGTTACTCGACCAGCTCGGTCTGGCGACCGCGCCGTGGCAGTTGCTGGCCGGCGCCGCTGAATGGCCGCATGTTTTCGCCACGCTCGGTGAACTGGCGATTGTGAAACGCCGCGTCGGTGGTTACGACGGCCGCGGGCAATGGCGTCTGCGTTCCGGCGAAGAAACCGCGCTGCCGCAGGATTGCTACGGTGAATGTATCGTTGAGCAAGGCATCAATTTTTCCGGCGAAGTTTCGCTGGTTGGCGCACGCGGTCACGACGGGAAAACCGTCTTTTATCCGCTGACGCACAATCTGCATCAGGATGGTATTTTGTGCACCAGCGTTGCACTGCCGGAGCCGGACGCTGCGCTGCAACAGCAGGCAGAAAGCATGCTGTCGGCGATTCTGAACGAACTGAATTACGTCGGTGTGATGGCAATGGAATGTTTCGTGGTTGCCGAAGGTTTGCTGATTAATGAACTGGCACCACGCGTTCACAACAGCGGGCACTGGACGCAGAACGGCGCATCCTACAGCCAGTTCGAAATGCACCTGCGCGCAATCCTCGGGCTGCCGCTGCCGAAACCGGTGGTCAGCACGCCGTCAGTGATGGTCAATCTGATTGGCACCGATGTGTCAGAACAATGGCTGAACCTGCCGCTGGTGAATCTGCACTGGTATGAGAAAGAAGTGCGTCCGGGTCGTAAAGTCGGACACCTGAATCTCAACGACGCCAGCGCCAGCCTGCTGAAAGAAAACCTGAACGCACTGGTGCCGATGCTGCCGGAAGAATACGCCAGCGGAATCGCCTGGGCGGTTGAGAAGCTTTAAATCCAACGGCTCTCTCCTTTGACGGGAAGAGCCGTTGGGAACCTAAATAATTCGGGTTGCGGGCAGGCGGCAAGTAAAGGAGTCCCGATGAGCTTACTCCAGTAAGTGATTCGGGTGACTGAACGCAGCCAACGCATCCGCAGCTCGAAGTATGACGGTTACGCGTCGTATTGCCTGAACAACGCCCTGCCCCGCAATAATCTCACGCCCAGCCAGCCTCCGCAGACAGACAGCAGCAACGCGCTGACCACCGGAACGGCGATCCACATCAGATAATTGGGCTGCCACGGGAAATCGAACACTTTGCGCTGCAACAACCATAACGCCACTTCGGCACCTATCGCCGCTGCAATGCCCGCCACCAGCCCGAGAACCGCAAATTCGCACCAGAGCGTGCGGTGCAGCATCTTTTTACTCGCGCCCAACGTGCGGTAGACGATCAGTTCCTGACGGCGCTGACGCATCCCGACCTGAATCTGTGCCAGCAACAGCAAACCGCCGCACAGCATCACCAGAATCACCATCACTTCCAGCGCCCGGCTGACCTGCTGTAAGACCTGCCCGACCTGCCGCAGAATCGAACCGACATCCAGTAAACTTAGCGTCGGGAACTGACGGTTCAGCTGCGTAATGGTGCTGTCATCGCCGTGATAACGGAAACTGGTCAGCCAGCTTTGCGGCTGGGCATCCAGCGCGCCCGTCGGGAAGATAAAGTAGAAATTCGGCTTCAGGCTGTCCCAGTCCACTTTACGCAGACTGGTGATTTTGGCGGTGAAATCCTGCGTATCGCCGGTGAACGTCACCGAATCGCCGATTTTCAGCCCGAGACGTCCGGCCAGCCCTTCATCGATGGACACTTCACCCGCTTTCGGTGCGCCATTGCCCGCGGTCAGCGGATTATGATCCGGCAATCCGTCCATCCAGGTCAGATTCAGTTCACGGTTTACCGCTTCCCCCCCCGCATCGTCCGGCTTGATTTTGTCCGTCGCGGCTTCGCCGTTAATCTTCGTCAGACGCGCCCGCACAATCGGATAGAACGCTTCCGGCTGCGCATTATGCTGATGCAGAAAATCCGTCACCTGCGGAACCTGCTCTTTGGTAATGTTGAGCAGGAAGAAGTTCGGACTGTCCGGCGGAAGCTGTTGCTCCCAGCGGTTCAGCAGATCCCCGCGCATCACCAGCAACAGCGCTAGCAGCATGAACGACATGGAAAACGCCGCCAGCTGGCTGAGCGTTACCCACGGCTGTCGCAGCAGACGGTTGACCGCCAGACGTAACGGAAGCTGGCGGAAAGTCAGGCGGCGCAGCAAAAGTAAAGCGCCCCAGCCAATCACGCCCAGCAGCAGCGATAACACCAGAACGCCGCCGAGCAGCGACCACAGCAATGCACTTCCGCCCATTAGCGCGGCCAGAAGCCCGACGACAACCAGCATCATTACCGGCAGGAAATAGCGCAGCGGCCAGACATTCGCCACAACGTCATTTCTCAGCACGCGCAACGGTTGCGTGGCCAGCAACTGACGGTAAGGACGGATGCCTATCAGCAGTGAAATCACGACCATTGCGCCCATCGACCAGACCCACGGCCAGCCACCGGCAGGCGGCAGTTGCGCGGGAAGCACCGGCGCGAGCACTTTCATCAGAACGGCTTCAAAGGCCAGCCCGACGATGCTGCCGCAAATCCCCGCCAGCACCAGAACCGCCAGCCACTGGCCAATAATCAGTTTTCGCAGCGCCTTTTTACCGGCACCTAATGTTTTCAGCACCGCCACAAGATCGTACCGGCTGCGGCAGTAATGCCCCATCGACACGGCAATGGCGGCAATCGACAACATCAGCGTCAGCAGGGCCGACAACGTCAGGAATTGCTGTGAACGCTGTAATGATTTGCCCAGCGCGCCTTCGGAATCCTCCATGCCGGTCCAGCGCTGATCGGGTTTCAGCAGCCCTTTAATGGCGTCGCCGTAGGTTTGAATGGCCTGCGGGGAACCGGCAAACATATAGCGGTATGTCAGGCGGCTGCCCGGCTGAACCGCGCCGGTTTTCGGCACATCATCCAGATTCATAATTACGCGCGGCGCCGTCTGGAACGGATTAAAACCTGCATCCGGCTCCTGAACGATCACACCGGCAATTTTCAGCGTACTGTCGCCGACATCCAGATCATCGCCCACTTTCACGTTCAGCAGTGCCAGCAAACGCGGTGCCACCAGAACGGTGCCCGGCTGCGGTTTCAGCCCCGCCGGCTCCGTCTGCAACGCGCCGTATAACGGGTACGCCAGATCGGTGGCTTTTACCGACGCCAGCTGCGGCGTGTTTCCGGCAAAGGTCATGGTCATGAAAGAGAGCTGACGGCTGACTTTCAGCCCCTGCGTTTCGGCATCCTGCAACCAGGCTTCAGTAATCGGATGAGAAGATCGCAGCACGCGGTCGCCCGCAATAAACTCGCGACTTTGCTGGCTCAGCCCTTTGTCCATGCGGTCGCTGATACTACCCAGCGCCAGCACGCAGGCCACCGCCAGCGTAAGCGCCAGCCAGACAATCAGCAGCGAGGGCGATCGCCATTCCCGCCAGAACCAGCGCCAGATCATGCTTCCTCCCACAATTTCCCGTCACGCAGACGCAGACGCCGCTGACAACGCGCCGCCAGTTGCTCGTCATGCGTGACAAGAATCAGCGTGGTAGCCGCATCGCGGTTCAGTGAGAACAGCAGATCAACGATACGTTCGCCGGTGGCGCGATCCAGATTGCCGGTCGGCTCATCGGCGAACAGCAGTTTAGGTTTACCGATAAACGCACGCGCCAGCGCCACACGCTGCTGTTCGCCACCGGAAAGCTGCGCCGGAAGATGATTCAAACGCCCGCCCAGCCCGAGACTTTCCAGCAACTGCACTGCCTGCTGACGGCTGTTACTGTCACTTTCACCGCGCAGCAACGCCGGAAGTTGCACGTTTTCCAGCGCGTTGAGCGTCGGCACCAGCATGAAGGACTGAAATACAAATCCGACGTTTTTTGCCCGCAGCGCGGCGCGCCCTTCCTCATTGAGAGAGTTCAGGGATTTGCCGAGCAGCATCACGTCGCCCGAGGTGCCGTCATCGAGCCCGGCGAGGATCCCCAGCAGCGTCGATTTACCGGAACCGGATTCGCCAATCAGGGCAATTGTCTGGGCAGGTTTGACAACCAGCTCGACACCGGACAGGATGGTGAGCTGACCTTCACCCTGACCGACGTGCTTACTAAGATGATGAACTTCAAGAACGTTTTCCGCTGGCATCTCCCCTTCCTTATGTTGTTGGGATTGCTGAGTTTTCGCGCCGTAGCTGCTGATAACTTACTGATTATCGGCGACAGTTTAAGCGCCGTCTATCGCCTTCCGGTAGCCGAATCCTGGCCGTCGTTGCTCAATAATAAGTGGCAAAAAGAAGGGGATAAACCCACGATTATTAACGCCAGCATCAGCGGAGATACCGCCGAACAAGGGCTGGCCCGTTTACAGACTTTGCTGCAACAACATCATCCGCGCTGGGTGCTGATTGAACTGGGCGCGAACGACGGACTGCGCGGCTTTCCACCGCAGAACATTTCACAAACGCTGACCCGGATTATCAGTCAGGTAAAACAGGCCAACGCCGAACCGCTGCTGATGCAAATCCGTCTGCCGCCAAACTATGGCCGCCGTTACGGTGATGCGTTCTACGCCATTTATCCGGCGCTGGCGAAGCAGGAAAACATCCCGCTGGTGCCGTTCTTTATGGAACAGGTCGCCGCAAAACCTGAGTGGATGCAGGACGACGGTTTACATCCGGCACTGGCGGCACAGTCTTTTATTGCCGACTGGATGGCCGACAAACTCGCGCCGCTGGTGACGCAGTAGGTTTACAATAAATAATACCGTGACGTGATTAAAACCAAGACGTTACCTTTTTCACCCGACTCCCTAGTAAATCACAGCCATAAAAAATAGGGACACCTCACAGGTAAAGTTATGCAAAAAGCAGTATTAATTACCGGTTGCTCCAGCGGAATCGGACTGGTTGCCGCACAAGATTTACGGACTCGCGGTTACCGGGTGCTGGCCGCCTGCCGTAAAAGTGCAGATATCGACACGCTCAGCCAGCTCGGTTTTGAAACCATTGCGCTCGATCTTGATGACAAACACAGCGTAGAGCTCGCCGCCGCGGAGGTTATCGCGCTGACCGGTAATCGTCTTTACGGCCTGTTCAACAATGCCGGATATGGTGTTTACGGCCCGCTGAACACCATCAGCCGCGAGCAGTTTGAGCAACAATTTTCCACCAATCTGTTCGGCACGCATCAACTGACGCAGCTTTTACTGCCCGCAATGCTGCCGCACGGCGAAGGCCGCATTATTCAGACCAGCTCGGTGATGGGGCTGGTGACGACGCCGGGCCGCGGAACCTACGCCGCCAGCAAATTCGCGCTCGAAGCCTGGTCAGATACGTTACGCATGGAGTTACACGGCACAGGCATTCAGGTGAGCCTGATTGAACCCGGCCCGCTGAGCAGCAACTTTACGGCTAACGTGAATCAGTCACAGGCTGACCGGCCAGTCGAAAACCCGGGGATCGCGCGGCGTTTTACGCTGCCGCCGGAGGCCGTTTTGCCGAAATTGCACCATGCTTTAGAAAACCCGAAGGCGCGTCTGCGGTATCCGGTGACGCTGGTCGCCTATGCGCTCACCGTCCTGAAACGTCTTTTACCTTCACGTTTGCTGGACAAAATATTGCGCGGAAACAGCTAAGTAAACGCTGCCGGGGGTTGAAGCCGTGAAAGCTGCCCCCATTTGATATTTAAAGCGTTAAATGATTTTGAGCCTTAAGCAGAGAGAACTGATCCATGCTTGCACAACCTACTGTTATCGATATCAACGAAACTAATCTGCATCAGACGCTGGAACAATCCATGTCGGTGCCGGTGATGTTCTACTTCTGGTCTGAGCGCAGCCAGCATTGCCTGCAACTGGGGCCAATTCTCGACAAACTGGCGGCGGAATATGCCGGTCAGCTGGTTCTGGCGAAAGTGGACTGCGATGCCGAGCAGATGATTGCCCAGCAGTTTGGCCTGCGTTCTATCCCGGCGGTTTACCTGTTCAAAGACGGTCAGCCGGTGGATGGTTTCCAGGGGCCGAAGCCGGAAGAAGTGATCCGCGAATTGCTGCAAAAAGTTCTGCCGAAAGAAGAAGAACTGAAACTCGCTCAGGCACAGGAACTGTTGCAGGCAGGCAACGCGGCGGAGGCTTTGCCGCTGCTGAAAGAGGCCTGGCAGTTAAGTCATCAGCGCAGTGATATCGGGCTGCTGCTGGCAGAAACCCAGATCCATCTCAACCGCTCCGACGACGCGGAAGCCGTGCTGGCAACCATTCCGTTGCAGGATAAAGATTCCCGTTATCAGGGGCTGATTGCCCAGATTGAACTGCTGAAACAGGCGGCTGACACCCCTGAAATTCAGCTGCTGCAACAGGAATTACAGCAGGATCCTGAGAACGCAGATCTGGTGGTTAAACTCAGTCTGCAACTGCATCAGGTCGGGCGTAACGAAGAAGCGCTGGAACTGCTGATGGCTCCGCTGAAAAAAGATTTAGGTGCGGCTAACGGCGCTGCGCGCAAAACGCTGATGGATATCATGGCGGCACTCGGTACCGGTGACGCGCTGGCGGCTAAATATCGTCGCCAGTTATATTCCCTGCTGTACTGATTCACGCTAAAAATTTCTTACGCACGTCGGGCACTCCCCCCTTCCTGACGTGCGTTTTTTTTCGCCTTTTTCCCTGCCTTTTATCCCCTGAACTATCCTTTATTAATACGACGCGTTAGTTATTTGTGCGACAATTGCGCACGCGCCTGACTTTCGGTGAGTGCGCCAGGGACATGTTTTTACTCGAATATTCCGCCGGAATATTCAGGACACAGTTTTACAGGAGTTTCATACTATGTTTGACCTCATTCCCATTCCTATCCTTATTCTGATCGTACTGGCGCTGCTGGTGGTTTACGCCGGGATCAAAATCGTGCCACAGGGCTACCAGTGGACCGTCGAGCGCTTTGGCCGTTATACCAAAACCCTGATGCCGGGGCTGAACCTGGTTGTGCCCTTTGTTGACCGCATTGGCCGCAAAATCAATATGATGGAACAGGTTCTTGATATCCCTTCTCAGGAAGTGATTTCCCGCGATAACGCCAATGTCGCCATCGACGCCGTGTGTTTTATCCAGGTTATTGATCCGGCGCGTGCCGCCTATGAAGTCAGCAATCTGGAACAGGCGATCGTGAATCTGACCATGACCAACTTCCGTACCGTGCTGGGTTCGATGGAGCTCGACGAAATGCTGTCACAACGCGACAACATCAACGCACGTTTGCTGCATATCGTCGATGAAGCCACCAATCCATGGGGCGTGAAAATTACGCGTATCGAAATCCGCGATGTGCGTCCACCGGCTGAGCTGATTTCTGCGATGAACGCACAGATGAAAGCGGAACGTACAAAACGTGCCGACATTCTGGAAGCCGAAGGCGTTCGTCAGTCCGCCATCCTGCGTGCGGAAGGTGAAAAACAGTCGCAGATCCTTAAAGCCGAAGGTGAGCGTCAGTCGGCGTTCCTGCAAGCTGAAGCCCGCGAACGTGCGGCAGAAGCGGAAGCGCAGGCCACCAAAATGGTCTCTGAAGCGATTGCAGCCGGGGATGTTCAGGCCATTAACTACTTCGTGGCACAGAAATATACCGATGCGCTGACCAAAATCGGCTCGGCGAACAACAGCAAGGTCATCATGATGCCGCTTGATGCCACCAGCCTGATGGGCTCCATTGGCGGGATTGCTGAGCTGCTGAAAGAAACCAAAGGCGGCAAATAATGCTTCGCGATTTCATGGCAAGTCCGCATGTGTTCTGGCTGTCTTTAGGCGGCCTGCTGCTGGCGGCAGAGCTGGTGGGAGCAAGTGGTTACTTACTGTGGAGTGGCGTAGCGGCTGCGCTGGTCGGGCTGGTGACGTGGATTTTGCCGCTGCCGTGGGAATGGCAAGGCGTGGCGTTTGCCCTTCTGACCATTATCGCCGCCTGGCTGTGGTGGAAATGGCTGAATCAGCGCACGGACAAAACCAGCGGTAATTCGGCGCTGAACCAGCGCGGACAGCAGTTAGTAGGTACTTACGCCACCGTGCTCGAACCGCTGAAAAATCAGTATACGCGGGTACAAATCGGCGACAGCAGCTGGCGGGCGTCATGCGCTTCGCCGCTGGAAGTCGGTGATAAAGTGGTGATTACCGGTGTCGAGGGCGCGACGCTGCGCGTGGAACGCCCTGCGCAGTAGCGCCTGACGTTAGTGTTTGTGGCAACAGCCAGAAAGATTATCGATTATCGGGCAGTCTGCGCCGTCATCGCCGGGGCAGGATTCCGCCAGCGTCAGCAGGCGCTGGCGCATCAGCTGAAGTTCTTCAATGTGCCGCTCAATTTCGGCGGCCTTTTCTAAAGTGCGTGCTTTCACATCTGCGCTGTGGCGATCCGGATTATGGAATAACGCCACTAACTCCTGGCACTCCTCCAGCGTAAACCCCACCTGCCGCGCCTGACGAAGTAACGTCAGTTCTTCAATATGTTTTTGTGCATAGCTGCGGTATCCGTTCTCGCTGCGCGCCGGTGCCGTCACCAGCCCTTTCTCTTCGTAAAAACGAATTGCCTTGCTGGTCAGCCCGGTTTTTTTCGCCACATCACTGATATTCATTTCGCCTCCGCGTCGCCCTGTTTTTGCACTTTATCTGAACAGTATACGCGTTTACGGTTTTACGGCTTTACGGTTTTACGGTTTTACGGTTTTACGAAAATGCTCAGCTGTAATGCACGGTCTGTTTTTTGGTGCGCATCAGCAGCCACATGGGCAGCGGTAACGTCACGATAAGCAGGATCCACAGCAGCGAATACACCGACGTCACGCCGTCGTTTTGCAGGTTGATAAACATTTTGACCGGAATACCCTGCGGGAAATAACAGAACACCATGACAATGCCGAATTCACCAATCGCCCGTACCCAGGCAATGGCGATCCCGGCGGCAATTCCGCGTGAGGCCAGCGGCAACGTGAGCCGGATAAGTACCTGAAAAGGGCGTGCGCCCAGCGTCTGCGCAGCCTCTTCGACATCGCGCGGCACCGCTTCCAGTGCGCCACGTGCCGAGAGAATGAAATAAGGCAACGCCCCATAAATCTGCGCCAGCACAAATGCAGGCGCATTGTTATTGAGCGTCATACCGATGGCAGAAAGTGTTTCACCGACCGAACCGTAGGGCCCGTAAACCGACACCAGTAAAATCCCCATCGCCAGCGGAGGCGTCAGCAGCGGGATCAGCACCAGCACTTCCACCAAAGTGCGCCAGCGCGAGGTCGTTTTTGCCAGCCAGAACGCGACCGGCAGCCCGAGCAGAATAATCAGGCCGACTGATATCAGACTCAGGCCGAGCGAAACCACTACCGCATGGCTGTCGCCATAAGCCAGATGAAAATCTGACCACGGCGTCAGGAAAAACAGCGTGACAAAAGGCACCATCAGCAGTGCCAGCGCGGGAACCGCCATTCCTGACGCGCGCAACTTAAAGGTTTCCGCCTTTAGGTTTGTCGTAGCCGTTTTGTTCAAACAGCTTCTGACCTTTGGCGCTTTGCAGGTAAGTGATAAATTCTTTCGCCAGTTTCGGATGCGGCGCGTTGTTCAGCACCACCGCGTAGAAGACCAGCGGCTGCGTGCTCAGCGTTTTCTCTTTGCCGGTGGAATCTTTCACGTTGAAAGTCACCTTGCTGTACCAGTCTTTCGACATCTGCGAATTGCTCAGGTTAATTTCATCCGGCAGTTTGATGTACGGCAGGTGCGCGGAAATCGTGGCGCTTTCGTAGCCCGATGCAGCATCAACCTGACCGGCTTCCAGACGGGTCAGAAGACCGCCTTCGCCCGAGATCTGCTTAGGATTCTGTACATCGCCCAGCACGGCTTTTTCCAGACCCGGCTGTTTGTAGTAATTTTCAGCCAGCATCATGGTGAAAATAATGTTCTGGCCTTGAGGATCGCTGACCGGGTCGGTACGGCCGAACTGTAATCCGGGAGTTTGGAGCACTTTCCACCACGGCTCAGCGCCCGCTTTGCCTTCCTTTATCGCGGCAAATTTTTCGGCATACTTTCCTTTCGGATTATAAGCAATGACCATGCTGGTGCTGGCCACCGGGATCGCCTGCCCGGCCATGCCCGCTTTTTGCAGGATTTCAACCGGCCCCGGCGTGATGGAAACAAAAACATCCGCGACCACTTTTTTCGATGCCAGCAGGTTTGCCATGCCATACGCACCCTGCCCCTGGCCCTGATAATTCACCTTGTTCTGCTTCGCAAAATCCGGCCCCAGATACTTATCCATCACCACGCCCATCGAACCGGCGTAGGTGACGCGAAAATCATCCGCAGCCCGGGAAGCCTGCGCCGCCATTAACCCCGCCATCAGCAGAAGTGTTGTCTGCATTTTTGCCATTGAAAATCCCCTTAGCCTTCATCGTTATATAATTCGGGATATAACGATAAGCCAATCCGCAAGGGAATTTCTAAATAAAGTGTAAATGAGAGAAAAATGAAAAATACCGGTAAGGCGAAACCGTTGCTTGACCTTCCCCTTGCTGGAAGGTTTATCCTCTGTCCTTAGTGAAAGTTAACCCAAGGAAAACCACTATGACCACCACCGTATTATCTCTGCAAGGCCTGTCCTGCGGGCATTGTGTGGCTTCAACGCGTAAAGCGCTCGAAGCAGTTGACGGCACCACCGCCGTTGAAGTTTCTCTGGATAAAGCCATTGTGAAAGGTGACGCCAGCAGTCAGAGCCTGATCGACGCCGTCGTAAATGCAGGATATGAAGCACAACTGCTGGAAGACGCGTCCCCAAAATCTGAGCCGCTGACCGATAAGGCGAGTGTTTTGCCGGAACCCCTGTCAGCGGCCGCGTCACCTGTTCCGGCTGAAAACCACATTCTTAAAACCTCAGCCTCTGACGACAGCGTGCAGCTGTTGCTCAGCGGCATGAGCTGCGCCAGCTGTGTCAGTAAAGTGCAGCGGGCGCTGGAAGGCGTGAACGGCGTCGAACGTGCGCGGGTCAATCTGGCGGAACGCAGTGCGCTGGTCAGCGGTGATGCTGACCAGAACGCCCTGATTGCGGCGGTTGAACGCGCGGGTTACGGCGCTGAAATCATTATTGATGAAACCAGACGCCGCGAGCGCCAGCAGCAAACGGCGCGCAGCAGCATGATCCGTTTCAGCTGGCAGGCGGCGGTCGGGCTGGCGGCGGGTATCCCGCTGATGTTGTGGGGATTGCTGGGCGGTGAAATGATGGTCACCGCCAGCAACCAGACCGGCTGGCTGATTGTCGGCCTGCTGACGCTGCTGATCATGATTGTCGCAGGCGGCCATTTCTACCGCAGCGCGTGGAAAAGCCTGATGCACGGCAGCGCCAACATGGACACGCTGGTATCACTCGGTACCGGTGCGGCGTGGATATTTTCCATTTCCGTCAGCCTCTGGCCGGATGCCTTTCCGATGCAGGCACGACATCTTTATTACGAAGCCAGCGTGATGATTATCGGCCTGATTAACCTCGGCCATGCGCTGGAACAACGCGGGCGTCAGCGCTCGTCACAGGCTCTGGAACGCCTGCTGGATCTCACGCCGCCGACGGCGCGCGTGGTGACTCCGGAAGGCGAAAAAACGCTGCCGCTGGCCGATGTGCAGCAGGGTATGACGCTGCGCCTGACCACCGGCGACCGCGTTCCGGTTGACGGCGAAATCCAGAGCGGCGAAGCGTGGATGGATGAAGCGATGCTGACCGGCGAACCTGTCCCGCAACAAAAATCTCAGGGCGAAAAAGTGCATGCCGGTACACTAGTCAGAGACGGCAGCGTGTTGTTCCGCGCGGATGCGATTGGCAGCCAGACCACACTCTCGCGCATCATCAAACTGGTGCGGGAAGCGCAAAGCAGCAAACCGGAAATCGGCAAACTGGCGGATAAGATCTCGTCCGTCTTCGTACCCGTCGTGGTGCTTATTGCCCTGTTCAGCGGTGCAATCTGGTATTTCTTCGGCCCGCAGCCACAACTGATGTACACGCTGGTGATCGTCACCACGGTGCTGATCATCGCCTGCCCTTGCGCACTGGGGCTCGCAACGCCGATGTCGATTACCGCCGGTGTCGGGCGCGCCGCTGAGTTTGGTGTGCTGGTTCGTGATGCCGATGCCCTGCAAAAAGCCAGTACGCTCTCCACGCTGGTTTTCGATAAAACCGGGACGCTGACAGAAGGCCAGCCGAAAGTGACAGATGTTCACACCTTCGGCGCTGTCAGTGAACAGCAGGCACTCCGCTTTGCCGCCGGGCTGGAACAGGGCTCGCACCACCCGCTCGCGCAGGCGATTGTGGATAAAGCAGAAGGTCTGGTTATTCCTGACGTGCAGAATTTCCGCACGCTCGGCGGGCTGGGCCTGCGCGGTGAAGCAGAAGGCAAAACGCTGTTGCTGGGGAATCAGGCGCTGATGCAGGAAAACGGCGTCGATACGCAGCAGGCCGATGCGCTGCTGGAAGCGATGTCTGAGCAAGGTGCAACGCCGGTACTTCTGGCGGCAGACGGTGAAATTGCCGCGCTGTTCGCCCTGCGGGACCCGCTGCGCAGTGACAGCATTGCCGCGCTGCAACGCCTGCATCAGCTCGGTTATCAGCTGGTGATGCTGACCGGCGATAATCCGCGCACGGCACAAGCTATTGCCGCGCAGGCAGGCATCGATACGGTGATTGCCGGTGTACGCCCGGAAGGAAAAGCCGAGGCGATTAAAGCGTTGCAGGCCAAAGGCCAGCAGGTTGCGATGATTGGCGATGGCATTAACGATGCGCCCGCACTGGCGCAGGCAGATGTCGGGATTGCAATGGGCGGCGGCAGCGATGTGGCGATTGAAACGGCGGCCATCACGCTGATGCGGCCAAGCCTGAACGGCGTTGCCGATGCGCTGGCGATGTCGCAGGCCACGCTGCGCAATATGAAGCAGAACCTGTTAGGCGCGTTTGTGTATAACGTGATTGGCATTCCGGTTGCCGCGGGCGTGCTCTACCCGCTGACCGGCACATTGCTCAGCCCGGTTGTCGCAGGCGCGGCGATGGCGTTGTCTTCCATTACCGTTGTCACTAACGCAAACCGCCTCTTACGCTTTACCCCGAAAAAACAAGACGTTTCCTCTGTTCGCTAAAACGCTGACGCGTTAGCATGGTCTCTCATTTTTCGGGAGACCATGCGATATGGCGCAGTTTTTCAACCAGGCTTTCAGCTGGCTACGCAGGCTGTTTCCTGTCGAGTATTCCTATCCTGCCATGGATATCCGGCTTCCCGGCAACCGCTCGCTGCATCTGGTCGGCAGCATTCATATGGGCACGCAGGATATGCAACCGCTGCCCGCGGCTTTGTTACGCCGCCTGCAAAAAGCCGATGCCCTGATTGTCGAAGCCGATATCAGCGGAACAGAATCCCCTTTCAGCATGTCTGGTGAATTTCCGCCTCTGGCCGATCGTCTGACCGAATCCGAATATCTCCACGTTGAACGCTTATGCGAAGAGCTTGGCGTTTCTATGTGGACGCTGAACCCGCTTCCTTCGTGGCAGGTCGCGCTGATGTTGCAGGCAACACAGGCACAGAGGCTGGGCTTGCGCGGGGATTACGGCATCGACTATCAGTTGCTGCAATCGGCAAAGCAGCAGAACACGCAGGTCATCGAACTCGAAGGGCCGCAGGAACAGTTTGAACTGTTGCAGCAACTGCCCGACGGCGGCAGAGCGCTGCTCGAAGACACGCTGACGCACTGGCACACCAACGCCCGATTGCTGCAAACCATGATCAGCTGGTGGCTTGATGCCAAACCGGGGCTGGCGATTGAACAGCTGCCGAATACGTTCAGCAACGATCTCTACGATATTCTGATGAATCAGCGCAACGTGCGCTGGAAAAAACAGCTTTCCGAACTTCCGCCGGGAAATTACGTGGTCGCCGTCGGCGCGCTGCATTTGTATGGTGAAGGGAATCTGCCGGAATTGCTGAAAGGATAAAAAAATGGCCGGTTTTTAAGGCCGGCCAGTCAAAGAGGAATTTCATTTTTTTGTTATAGCTTCAGTGCGAGCCTTTTCAGGCACAGCACCGGCGCGCACAGGGTAGCAACCTGTAGCGGGTCTTGGCAATAACCATTCATTGCTCTACTATTTCCCCTCCGCGTAATAAAGATACTTTGTTGTTAAATTTCATCAGATTGAGCTGATGACGTTTTTTCGAACAAAAAAGCAAAATAAGGAGACAGGTATGACCCCTGCCGTATTGCTCCTGGAAAAAAATAAAGTCAGTTTTACCCTTCACCCGTATGAACACAGCAGCGAAGAAACAAACTTTGGCGACGAGGCGGTGAAAAAGCTCGGGCTGGATGCGCGTCAGGTCTACAAAACATTGCTGGTTTCACTGAATGGCGATCCCAAAAATCTCGCCGTTGCCGTTACGCCGGTGGCATCAATGCTGGATCTGAAGAAAGTCGCCAAAGCGCTCGGCGCCAAAAAAGCCGATATGGCCGATCCGGCCATCGCGCAGCGCGTAACCGGTTATCTGGTGGGCGGCATCAGCCCGCTGGGGCAGAAAAAGCTGCTGCCGACGGTGATCGACAGCCCGGCGCAGACTTTCTCCACCATTTATGTTTCAGGTGGTAAACGCGGTCTTGATCTTGAACTGGCGGCAGGCGATCTTTGCCGCTTACTGAAAGGCCAGTTTGCTGAGATCGCAAAAGCCGGCTGACCATATCGATGCATTCCCGACACGCATTCCTATATGCACAAATAAGACAGGTTCATCTGCTATGACCGACAATACGGCCACGCCAGACAGCCCGCAGAAAGACGCAGTCAAAAAGACTGCGTTTTCTATTCTGGCGGCGATCAGCGTTTCTCATCTGCTCAATGACATGATTCAGTCGCTGATTCTGGCGATCTATCCGTTGCTGCAAAACGAATTCTCACTCAGTTTTACCCAGATTGGCCTGATCACGCTGACGTATCAGATTACCGCGTCGCTGCTGCAACCGCTGATTGGCTATTATACCGACAAACATCCGCAGCCGTATTCGCTGCCCATCGGCATGGGCTTTACGCTGTCGGGCCTGCTGTTACTGGCCGTGGCGCAAAGTTTCCCGGTTGTACTGCTGGCCGCCGCGCTGGTCGGTACAGGTTCGTCGGTGTTCCATCCCGAATCGTCACGCGTGGCGCGTATGGCTTCCGGCGGACGTCACGGGCTGGCGCAATCGCTGTTCCAGGTTGGCGGTAATTTTGGGGCATCGCTCGGCCCGTTGCTGGCGGCGTTAATCATCGCGCCCTACGGGAAAGGCAACGTCGCGTGGTTCTCTCTGGCGGCGCTGCTCGGCATTGTCGTTCTGCTGCAAATCAGTAAGTGGTATCGCCAGCAGCATCTGATCGCAAAAAAGCGCGGGCCGGTGAAAAATACCGTGACCGTGTTGCCGCGTAAAACTGTGGCGATGTCGCTGGGGATTTTACTGGTGCTGGTATTCTCGAAGTATTTTTACCTGACCAGCCTGAGCAGTTACTACACCTTCTATCTGATTCATAAATTTGGTGTTTCAGTGCAGAACGCGCAAATCCATCTGTTCGTTTTCCTGTTCGCTGTGGCGGCCGGGACCATTATCGGCGGGCCGGTTGGGGATAAGATTGGGCGCAAATACGTCATATGGGCGTCAATTCTCGGCGTCGCGCCATTTACCCTGCTTTTGCCGCACGCCAATCTGATGTGGACCAGCGTTCTGAGCGTCATTATCGGCGTGATTCTGGCCTCGGCATTTTCGGCAATTCTGGTGTTTGCACAGGAACTGATGCCGGGAAAAGTCGGTATGGTTTCGGGGCTGTTCTTTGGCCTGGCGTTCGGCATGGGCGGCCTCGGCGCTGCGGTGCTGGGCTATGTGGCGGACAGAACCAGCATCGAGCTGGTTTATCAAATTTGTGCCTTCCTGCCATTGCTGGGGATACTGACCGCATTCCTGCCAAATATTGAACGTAAACAAGCCTGAAGCATTCCCTTCAGCTGCCGATAATCATTTATCGGCAGCAAAAAAAGCCGTTGCCTCTTGAGATTCGCCCGCGAAAACCCATTTAAATCGTCCGTTCGAAATTTTTTTTCGGTCTGTCGGGCATTTAGCGCAAAAAAGGCCAAAAAATACCAACGCGTAAACGATTTTTACCATAAACTTAGAAACAATCTGCAACACATTTGTGCCATGCATAACCAGAAGGAGTCTGAATGCATCATTCTACGCCTCTCATCACTACCATCGTCGGCGGTCTGGTACTCGCTTTCCTGTTAGGAATGCTCGCCAACCGCCTGCGAATATCCCCTCTGGTTGGCTATCTCGCCGCAGGCGTGCTGGCCGGGCCTTTTACACCGGGCTTTGTTGCTGATACTTCTCTTGCACCGGAGCTGGCCGAAATCGGCGTCATACTGCTGATGTTTGGCGTCGGTTTGCATTTCTCCATGAAAGATTTACTCGCGGTAAAGTCGATAGCCATTCCCGGCGCTGTAGCGCAAATCGCGGTAGCGACGCTGCTTGGGATGGGTTTATCGCGTTTACTCGGGTGGGACATGGCAACCGGTCTGGTGTTCGGGCTGTGTCTGTCCACCGCCAGTACCGTGGTTTTGCTGCGTGCGCTGGAAGAACGGCAACTCATTGAAAGTCAGCGCGGGCAAATCGCCATCGGCTGGCTGATTGTTGAAGACCTGGTGATGGTGCTGACGCTGGTTCTGTTACCGGCATTCAGCGGCATGCTTGAAAGCAACCACGCCAGCATTACCGGCCTGCTGACTGAACTGGCGATTACCATCGGCAAAGTCATTGCCTTTATGGTGCTGATGATGGTTGTCGGCCGCCGCGTGGTGCCCTGGATCCTGGCAAAAACCGCCAGCACCGGTTCACGCGAGCTGTTCACGCTGTCGGTTCTGGCACTTGCGCTGGGCATCGCCTACGGCGCGGTCGAATTCTTCGACGTTTCATTTGCACTTGGCGCGTTCTTCGCCGGGATGGTGCTGAACGAATCCGAACTCAGCCAGCGTGCCGCGCACGATACCTTGCCGCTGCGTGATGCTTTCGCGGTTCTGTTCTTTGTGTCGGTCGGCATGTTGTTTGACCCGATGATTCTGGTGCGAGAACCGCTGACGGTTGTCGCTACGCTGGCGATTATCGTGTTCGGCAAGTCGATTGCCGCCTTCTTCCTGGTGAAGATGTTCGGGCATTCGCGGCGCACGGCGCTGACGATTTCAGTCAGTCTGGCGCAGATCGGTGAATTCGCGTTTATCCTCGCCGGCCTGGGCATTTCGCTGGGGCTGCTGTCTGAGCATGGCCGTAATCTGGTTCTGGCGGGCGCAATCTTGTCGATTATGTTTAACCCGCTGCTGTTCAGTTTGCTGGAAAAGTATCTGGAAAAAACCGAGACCATCGAAGATCAGAGCGTTGAAGAAGCGGTGGAAGACGAAAAACAGATCCCGTTTGATCTGTGCAATCACGCCCTGCTGGTCGGTTATGGCCGCGTGGGAAGCCTGCTTGGCGAGAAGCTTCAGGCTGCCGGTATTCCGCTGGTGGTCATCGAGAATTCCCGGCCACGCGTGGAAGCCTTGCGCGAACAGGGGATCAGCACGGTGCTGGGGAATGCCGCCAATCAGGAAATTATGGATCTGGCGCGCCTTGACTGTGCCCGCTGGCTGCTGGTGACGATTCCGAACGGTTATGAAGCCGGTGAAATCGTCGCATCTGCCCGAACCAAACGCCCGAATATCGAGATTATCGCCCGCGCGCATTATGACGACGAAGTTACGTACATTATGGAGCGCGGCGCTGACCGCGTGGTGATGGGCGAGCGTGAAATCGCCAACAGCATGATCGATATGCTGCAAATCGATATCATGACTGAAGAAGAAAAACGGCCTTTCTGCCCGATCTGATCGGGCAAAAAACAGAGGCTCAGCACACTGACTGAGCCTCTTTTTCCTCTGCGCATTTTTCCTTTAACTCCCTTCTATAAAAATATTCGAATTCAAATCAATTCTCTGTATTCTGTGTTTATGCCAAATAGTGATCGGTAGGCGCAATGTTGTTATCCCATCTGGAAACGTTAAACATTTTAAGTACGCCGGTCTGGATCGTTTCGGCGCACAGTCAGCACATTCTTTTTGCCAATACCGCGGCAAGAAAGCTGGCAGGCAACAGCCTTTTGGGGCCCCTGCGCAACGGCCAGTTCTCTGTTTATTCCCAGGAATCTCTCGAAGCCTATCTGCCCAATCTGAAGAAAGGCGATCAGATTGTTGAAATCTGGACCATCCATAAAGAAGGCCGCGCATTTCCGCTGAGTTGCCGCCTTTCTCTCGCGAAATTCGGGATACAGGAACCGGCCATCGTGTTCGAAGGTTCGTACGCTTCGTCTGCCAGCGTGCCAGTGGTTAATCCTTTCCCCGATGAAACAAAGCCTTACCGGCGTGACGAAAGCGGTTTCTATGAACGCTTTTTCCAGACCAACAGCGCCCCGATGCTGCTTATCGCCCCTGAAAATAACGGACAGATTGTCGATGCCAATCAGGCCGCCACGCGGTTTTACGGCTATTCACGCGATGAGATGTGCATGAAACACACCTGGGAAATCAATGCGATGGGCCAGGACGTGTTGCCCGTGATGCATGAAATTGCCCGCCTTCCCGGCGGCCATAAGCCCCTGACGTTTGTACATAAACTGGCAGACGGAAATCTGCGCCATGTTCAGACTTACGCCGGGCCGGTGGTGGTGGACGGCACACGGCTGATGTTGTGCATCATTCACGACATCACTGAACAGAAACGCCTTGAGCAGGAACTCGAGCGCGCGGCGTTGCTGGATCCGCTGACAGGCGTGGGGAACCGACGCCAGTTTATGCAGCTGGTGGAAAATGCCCGCACGCAGAACCCGCAGAGAACGCACAATTTCAGCCTGATGCTGGTGGATGCCGACCATTTCAAAGCCATAAACGACCGTTACGGACATAACAAAGGCGACGATGCCCTGGTGATGCTGGCCAGAACGCTGGAAACGGGGATCCGCGAAACGGATACGGTTTTCCGCTGGGGAGGCGAGGAGTTTTTAATTTTGCTTCCGCTGACGGGTCTCGAAGGCGCGATGCACGTGGCGGAATCTTTGCGTAAAACGGTCGAAGAAAGGGTCAGCCCGGATCTTCCGGCGCTTACGGTCAGCGTTGGCGTGGCGCAATACGAAACCGGAGAGGATTTTACCCGTCTGTTTAAACGTGTGGACGACGCGCTTTATCAGGCCAAAACGTCCGGCAGAAATCAGGTTAAGGCGGCGACAGCGAGAGGTTCGGTAACGGGGGAGTTCCCCCCGTTACACTGACTTAACGTTCCCAGTAACTCTCTTCGAGGCTGTCTTCACGTTCAGGAAGGCCGCGCGTCAGGCGCGGTGAATGCTGGTTCAGTACCTGATAGCTCACACGGTTAGCGTATTTACAGACCTGCGCCAGCGACGAATAGGTCAGATACTCACGCGCATGTTTGCTGGAGTTGGGCACCGAACTGCGGTGGAATCCGTTCGCCGCGATGTCATGTAACAACGCCGATAATGCGCCATCGCCCGCCCCGTTGGTGTTCATGATTTTTTCCGGTCCGCCCATATACGGCGCGATGTGCGAATAAATTTTCATCGGCTGCTGGCAGCAGTCGCGGCGCATTGCGCGGCTGAATTCATACTGGTTGAATTCGGCAATCGCGCCCGGCAGGAGCGGATGCTGCGTAGTGCGTTTGAATTCCTCTTCGGTATAACTCGCCATAAATAAGCCGTTTGGCCCGGCGGTACACAACACCAGATCCACCCACTCCAGCGCCTTGTCGGCGGCCATCAGCGGGTCTTTCAGGCCGGTCAGCGCAAAACCCTCGTCTTCGTTCATCGCCAGAATCGAAACGTGGTCACGCAGGAAATCACGCCAGGCCTGCGGTTCGTCGGCAATGACGTATTGCGTACCGAGCGTTAAGACCACCGGTACCTGATGTTTTTTCGCGTATTCAATCGCCTGCATTGTCGCTTCCGGCATCGGTTCGCCGGGTTTGCTGCGTAACAGATAGGACGTCAGCAGCAGTGCGGATGCCCCGGCAATCACCTCTTCCGGCACGCTTGAGGCGCGCAGTTCGTTCATTTTACCCGGGCTGATGGCAAAAGTGCGTTCGCCGGTATCGCTGATCAGCGTGAAGCAGCGGCCAATTGCGCCGTCAACGCCTTGCAGGTAGTTGAGATCGACACGGCTGGAGGTGTTACACAGATAACGGTAGGCGTAATCGCCAATCTTCACGTTGCTGCACATCACGCCGAGCAGGACGGAACGGTCATCGGCCAGTACGGAATAGTTGTGCAGCGTATTACCCACGGTGCCGCCCGCAAACTGATGAGAAATGAGATCATGACTTCTCAGTTCCTGATAAAGCGCTTCCGACATATCATCATTCAGAATGTTAGATTCGCCGGGTGTCAGCCCGTAGCGGGCCACAAAATTTTCATCCACGCGCGCTTCAATATCTACCATGGTCTGGTCTATACCCACGATATAAGACGCGCCGCCTTCTGATTCCGGCTGCATCTCCTGCAACATGGAATCACGCAATAAAGGGTCACGTGCGCTGACCGGAAAATAGTGTTTCGACTTACGTTTACCAGGAAATTTCATTCATTGTTCTCGGGAAATTCAAAAAGCTCAGGCTTCAGTCAGAAGTGCTGAGTGACCAGCTGTTGCAGCAAATCGATATGCTCGGGCTGGTCGTTTAAGGCGTCAATATATTCGAAGCGCTCGCCGCCTGCATGAATAAAAATCTCACGGTTCTCTTCTTTGATTTCTTCCAGCGTCTCCAGACAGTCCGCCGCAAATCCCGGGCAGATAATCTGAATGTGCTTAACGCCCTGGGCCGGAAGGCCTTTCAGCGTTTCATCGGTATACGGCGTCAGCCAGGGTTCGCGGCCAAAGCGCGACTGGAACGTCAGCATAATTTTGCCGGCGGGCAGTTGCAGCGCCTCGGTCAGCGCCTGCGCCGTTTCATGGCAGCGTTTTTCATAATCATCACCTTCAGCCACAAAACGTTTCGGGATCCCGTGGAAGGACAATACCAGACGATCCGGTTCACCATGCTGAGCAAATGAACGTTCGATACTGGCTTTCAGCGCAGAAATGTACGCCGGATGCGTGGCGTAATCGCGGATAAAGCTCAGGGAAGGCAGGCGACGCTGGGATTTCAGCACACGCGCTACGCCGTCAAATACGGCCGCGCTGGTGGAACAGGAATATTGCGGGTACAGCGGCAGAACCACCATTTTCGTTACGCCCTGCGCCAGCAATTTTTCAATCGGCTCTTTCATGCCCGGCTTGCCATAACTCATCGCCAGTTCCACCGGCGTCCCCGGCAGACGTTCTGCCAGTGCCTTTTGCTGACGGCGGCTAAACACCATCAGAGGCGAACCTTCTTCCATCCAGACCGCTTTATACAGTTTAGAAACGCGCGGTGAACGCAGGGGCAAAATCACGAAATTCAGAATAGGCCACCACAGCAGACGTGGGGTATCCACAACGCGGATATCACTCAAAAACTCAGCCAGATATTTTTTAACGGCCTGCGGAGTTGGTGCTTCCGGTGTCCCGAGATTGACCAGAAGGACACCGAATTTGGTCTGCGTCATGCGGAATTTCCTAAATTGAAGGCCCTGAAGCCAGTGTGAAAAGATGGGCGCCGCCGTTTAACTGAGACGTGGCAAAGTGGCGCACGTCATTGTAACGAAAACAAAGACGATCGGAACAACGGCAATAGCTATCAATGCGAATTGTTATTAATGCCCGCCATACTTCGGGTTGCAGAAAAACAAACGGGGCGACCGAAGTCACCCCGTGATAGTGCAGAACTTGTGAGGATTAGCCTAAAACTTTAGCCAGTTCATCACGTACTGCGGAAACCTGCTGTGTACCGTCGATTTTGACGTATTGGGTGTTACCCGCAGCGGCTTCTTTGCTGTAGTAGGAAATCAGCGGCTCAGTCAGCTCATGGTATTCCACCAGACGTTTACGCACGGTTTCTTCCTGATCGTCTTTACGGGTGATCAGTTCTTCGCCAGTGACATCGTCTTTGCCTTCAACTTTCGGCGGGTTGTACTGGATGTGGTACACACGGCCAGAGCCAGGGTGTACACGACGGCCAACGATACGGTCAACGATCAGTTCGTCCGGCACATCGAATTCCAGCACGTAATCCACGCTGATGCCTGCGTCTTTCATGGCGTCAGCCTGCGGGATCGTGCGCGGGAAACCGTCTAACAGGAAACCGTTGCGGCAGTCTTCCTGCTGAATACGTTCTTTCACCAGTGCGATAACCAGTTCATCGGTGACCAGTTTACCGGCATCCATAATCTCTTTTGCTTTCTTGCCGAGCTCACTTCCGGCCTTCACAGCGGCGCGCAACATATCACCGGTAGAAATTTGCGGAATACCAAATTTCTCCATGATGAATTGAGCCTGAGTACCCTTACCTGCGCCCGGAGCGCCCAGCAGAATGATACGCATTGCGTAAATCCCCTTGCATGTAATTTTTATGAATCTCGAAAAACGGTCAACCATACCATTCTGAGCACTTTTGCTCAAGGAACACGCCATTCGGGAAGGAGAGTTAAACCCCGTATTAACCGGAGAAGCAAACCAGACCGGTGGCAAAATGTCGCCCATAAAAAAGGGCATCGCTTGCGCGACGCCCTTCTTGTTTCTGTTCACACAGACCGGATGATTACGCCTGTAACAGCGTATTCATACGGCGGATAAACAGGTTTGGATCTTCCAGCGTACCGCGTTCAGCAAACAGCGCCTGATCGAGCAGCAGTTCGATCCACTCGCTGAACTGCGCTTCGTCGGTGACGTCAGAAGCCCGTTTCACCAGCGCGTGTTCAGGGTTCAGCTCGAAGATGTATTTCACTTCAGGCGCGTCCTGGCCCGCAGCGGCAAACAGTTTCGCCATCTGCGTGGTCATTTCGTCCGCGCCGGTGGTGACGATGGCTGGCGTGTCGGTCAGACGGTGAGTCAGACGCACTTCTTTCACGCGATCGCCCAGCAGCGTTTTCACACGTTCAACGAACGGCTCCAGCGCTTTCTCAGCTTCTTTCTGCTCTTCGCTTTCGTCAGCCAGTTTGTCCAGCGTGTCGTCGGCTTTGCTGACGGACTGGAAGGTTTTGCCATCGAACTCAGTCAGATAACTCATCATCCATTCGTCGATGCGGTCAGACAGCAGCAGAACTTCAATGCCTTTTTTGCGGAACAGTTCCAGATGCGGGCTGCTCTTCGCCGCGGCATAGCTGTCAGCGGTGATGTAATAAATCTTGTCCTGACCTTCCACCATGTTCGCCACATACTCTTCCAGCGACAGTGTTTGCGCGCTGTTGTCGTTGCGGGTGCTGGCGAAACGCAGCAGTTTGGCGATGGTTTCTTTGTTCGCGCCGTCTTCTGCCGGGCCTTCTTTCAATACCAGACCAAACTGTTTCCAGAATTGCAGGTATTTCTCGTTGTCGTCTTTCGCCAGTTTTTCCAACATTTGCAGAACACGCTTGGTCAGCGCGCTGCGCAGGTTCTGGGTAATACGGCTGTCCTGAAGGATTTCACGCGAAACGTTCAGCGGCAAATCGTTGGAATCTATCAGACCCCGCACGAAACGCAGGTAGTTCGGCATGAACTGCTCGGCTTCGTCCATGATGAACACGCGCTGAACATACAGTTTCAGGCCGTGTTTGTGATCACGGTTCCACATGTCCCACGGTGCCTGCGAAGGGATGTACAACAGGCTGGTGTATTCCTGTTTACCTTCAACGCGGTTATGGCTCCAGCTCAGCGGATCGCTGAAATCATGGGAAATGTGTTTGTAGAATTCGTTGTATTCTTCGTCCGTCACTTCCGATTTACCGCGGGTCCACAAAGCCTGCGCTTTGTTGATTTGTTCCCAGGTCACGGTGCCGTCTTCTTCGTTGCGGGTTTCGACTTCAACCGGCAGCGCAATGTGGTCTGAATATTTGCTGATGATGGAACGCACGCGCCAGTCATCCAGGAATTCGTCCTGATCTTCACGCAGGTGCAGGGTAATTTCGGTCCCGCGATCGGCTTTTTCGATATCAGCCAGGGTGTACTCGCCTTCACCGGCGGATTCCCAGAACACGCCTTCCTCAGCGCTGGCGCCCGCCGCACGGGTACGCACGGTCACTTTGTCAGCCACGATGAAGGCAGAGTAGAAGCCCACACCAAACTGGCCGATCAGCTGGCTGTCTTTAGCCTGTTCTGAGCCGACAGATTGCAGGAAAGCCTTGGTGCCGGATTTCGCGATAGTCCCGAGGTTGTCGATGACTTCATCGCGGGTCATCCCGATGCCGTTATCGCTCAGCGTCAGGGTGCGTTTTTCTTTATCAAACGCCAGACGCACATGCAGCTCGCCATCGCCTTCATACAGTTCAGGCGTAGACAGCGCGCGGAAGCGCAGTTTGTCTGCGGCATCGGAAGCGTTAGAGATTAACTCGCGCAGGAAAATTTCTTTGTTTGAATACAGAGAATGGATCATCAGATGAAGCAGTTGTTTTACTTCAGACTGGAACCCGCGTGTCTCTTGTCCTTTCATACTCATCAAATTACCTCAATCCAGATACTGTTAGTGACCAAATCAGACGTTGAGGAGTAAGTGGGGTTATGGGCCGGAGTTTTCAAGCATAAGGGAAAATTTTTAAGAAGAAATGCAGAGGGATAGCAGAAATAAAGCCGGGCGCAACAAGGCGCACCCGGCGATAACAGTCAGAACCGGAAGGGATTGCGCCCGGCGAGAGAATGCGACAGCGTAGTGCCGTCAACCATATCCAGCTCGCCACCGACCGGCACACCGTGCGCGATACGGCTCGCCAGCACGCCATACTGGCCGCACATTTCTGCGATGTAGTTAGCGGTCGCTTCACCTTCAACCGTCGGGTTAGTCGCCAGAATCACTTCCTGGATGTTTTCACTCTCCAGACGCTCTTCCAGACGGCCTAGACCAATATCGTCCGGCCCGATGCCATCCAGCGGTGACAGGTGGCCCATCAGCACAAAATAGCGACCGGAAAACTGACCGGTTTGTTCTATCGCGTGAATGTCCGCCGGGCTTTCGACCACGCAAATCTGGCCGTTCTCTTTACGCCGTGGATTGGCGCAAATCGTACAGATTTCCTGCTCGGTAAAAGTACGGCAATCGGCACAGTGACCGATTTCAGACATGGCGCGCGTTAAAGACTGCGCCAGCCGCATTCCGCCGCTGCGATCGCGTTGCAGCAGCTGGAATGCCATACGCTGCGCTGACTTCGGGCCCACGCCCGGCAGGCAACGCAACGCCTCCATTAAAGATTCAAGGAGAGGGCTGGTTTGCATCAGAATGGCATCTTAAAGCCTGGTGGCAATTGCATGCCGCCAGACACGGCTGCCATTTTTTCTTTCTGAGTTTCGTCGATACGACGGGCTGCATCGTTGAACGCCGCAGCGATCAGATCTTCCAGCATGTCTTTATCGTCTTCCAGCAGGCTTGGATCGATTTCAACGCGACGCACGTTGTGCGCACCGTTGATGGTGATTTTCACCAGGCCAGCGCCTGATTCACCGGTGACTTCCAGCTGAGCGATTTCCGCCTGAGCTTGTTGCATTTTTTCCTGCATTTGCTGGGCCTGTTTCATCAGGTTACCAATGCCGCCTTTTCCAAACATAGTCTTCTCTCTCAGCAATGGCCGCGTCACAACCGCGGCGTTTAAATAGGGCGAATACTTTCTTCATCCAGCTCTGCATCGAAGAAACGACGCAAAGTCTGAATGTTGTTATCCGCAATAATAGACTGACGCGCCTGCGCCAGCTTTTCTTCATAAATGGCCTGACGCCATTCCAGCGGCGTTTTCACCGCCAGATTATCATCTTCCACCACGGTCAGTTCAACCGGAGTCTGATGCAGTGCCGATAAGGCATCAGACAGTACTTTCTGCGCCGACGGCGAATTCAGGTGCTTTTGCGATGAACGCAGATGCAGGCAAATTTTGCCCGGCTCGGGTTGCTCACAAAATGCATTCAGTGCCAGCTGTTGTACCAGTTTTGGCATTGGCATCTGGCTAATCTGACCGGCCCATGCGTCACGTTCAATAGCTTCTTCGGCGAGACGCGAAGCCAGTTCCGGCGATTTTTCATGTTCCAGCGCGGCACGTAATGCTTTTGGCGTGGCGACCGGTTCCGGCGCTTCTTCCGGCTCGTTCTGCGCAACCCAGCGGTACGCTTCTTCTTTTACCGGCGCAGCGGGTTCTTTCTTCACGCTGGCCATGGTCTGCGCACGTTCAGTCACCGAAGCGAGGCGCTCCAGTGCTGAATTTGCCGGCCGCGCTTTTCCTGGCGCTGCCGGCTCAGCTTTTTTTGGGGTGGTACTCCCCTGCCTGAGCAACTGAGTTCGCGCCTGCAAAAGCTGGGCGGTGGTGTCCGGCATCTGCGCCGGTTCCGCATTGCCCTGCGGCGGCGGTGACGAATAATTCTGTGGAGCTTGCGGAGCCTGAGGCGCATTGTACGGCACGGCGGACTGCGCCGGTGCCTGTGGTGGAACGTACGCAGGCGCCACCGGCTGAGGCGCCGGTTCTGCAATAATCACTTTCGGATGGAAGGCCAGCGCGCGCAGCAACGTCATTTCAACGCCCATGCGTTTGTCCGGCGCATACGCCAGCTCTTTACGGCCAATCAGTAATGTCTGGTAGTAAAGCTGGACGTCGGCTGGCGGAATCACCCGCGCCAGCTCACGCAAACGCTGTTCGATCGCGGCGTAATGGTTGTCGAGGACGGAAGGCAACAGCTGAACCATCGCAATGCGGTGCAGCAATGCCAGCGTTTCCACCAGCAGATTTTCCCAGTCCACGCCACGCGATGCGGCCTGTTCCACCTGCGCCATCATCTGGCCGCCGTCCGCACTGACCAGCGCTTCAAGCATGGCCAGCGGCTGTTCGTCGTCAAGCGTACCGAGCATCTGCGCCACGGTTTCTGTCGTCACCGCGCCTTGCCCCATGGCGATCGCCTGGTCGGTAAGGCTCAGCGCATCACGCATACTGCCGTCCGCCGCGCGGGAAAGCAGCTGAAGCGCACGCGGTTCAGTCGTGATGGTTTCTTCAGTTAAAACGTGTTCGAGCTGTTTGCGGATCTGTTCAGCGTCCAGCGCCTTCAGATGGAATTGCAAACAACGCGATAAAATCGTGACCGGTAATTTTTGCGGATCGGTGGTCGCCAGCAGGAATTTCACGTGCTCCGGCGGTTCTTCGAGCGTCTTCAACAGCGCATTAAAGCTGTGGCGCGAGAGCATGTGGACTTCGTCAATCAGGTAAACTTTGAAGCGGCCACGGGCCGGTGCGTATTGCACGTTATCAAGCAATTCGCGGGTATCTTCAACTTTGGTGCGGGAAGCGGCGTCGATTTCGATCAGGTCAACAAAACGGCCCTGCTCGATTTCGCGGCAGTTATCACAAACGCCACAAGGTGTGGACGTGATGCCCGTTTCGCAGTTAAGCCCTTTCGCCAGCAAGCGGGCAATAGTGGTTTTCCCCACGCCGCGGGTACCGGAAAACAGGTAAGCGTGATGGATGCGCCCGAGCGACAGGCCATTAGCCAGTGCGGTCAGCACATGTTCCTGTCCGACGACGTCGGCAAAAGTTTGGGGGCGCCACTTACGGGCAAGAACCTGATAGCTCATTAATACCGGGAAAGTCAGGGGATCATGAAGGCAATGCTATCACAGCCTCGCCTGAGCAGGCGAGGCTTGTCTGGATCAATGCCCGTCGAAAGAAACCAGGCTATAGCAGTTGATGCTTAAATCGTTGAGGCGTTTCTCACCGCCGAGTTCCGGCAGGTTGATGATGAATGCGGCGTCGGTCACTTCCCCACCCAGACGGCGGATCAGTTTCGCGGTGGCTTCAATCGTGCCACCTGTTGCCAGCAAATCGTCGATCACCAGAATTTTTTCGCCAGGTTGAATAGCATCAACGTGGATTTCAAGGCTGTCAGTACCGTATTCAAGATCATACGTTTCGCTGATAGTTTCACGCGGTAATTTGCCTGGCTTGCGAACGGGGACAAAACCCACGCCCAGAACCAGGGCAACCGGTGCGCCAAACAGGAAACCACGTGCTTCGGTGCCGACCACTTTGGTCACACCGGCGTCGCGGTAACGATCGGCCAGTAACTGAATGCTTGCAGCATAAGCTTTCGGGTCTTCCAGCAAGCTGGTGACGTCACGGAACAGTATGCCTGGCTTAGGATAGTCAGGGATGGTCTTAATACTGTCTTTAATAAACTGTAGCTGCTGTGCGGTAGCGGTCATAATGTTAATTGCCTGATAAAGCTGCTGTTCATACTTAAACGCGGGCGGTCAAATGTCCCCCGTCACGCTCATATAAAGCATGCCGTTTAAGGAAGGAAATTGGGAGCGCACCGACGTACGAGATGCCCAAATCTATGCAAAGCTGCTTTAAAAAGCAACCCGCAGCCGGACATGATCACCTTTTTTATTGCTCAAGGTCAACCACTGGTAATCGCCACATCATGATCAGCAACATAAACATCATGCAGACCAATAAAATACGCACCCATAATAGCGGGACAAAATAAATCGAAATGGCGAAAGTCACTGCGATCAGGATCACTGCTTTGGGTTTTGCCCCTTTTGGCAACGCACGATGTTGCTGCCAGTGGCGAAGGTAACCGCCAAACCATGAACGATAGAGTAACCACTGGTGGAAACGCGGCGATGATCGGGCGAAACACCAGGCGGCGAGCAGCAAAAAAGGCGTCGTTGGTAGCAACGGCAGGACGACACCCAGCGTGGCCAGCACGACACATATCCAGCCAGCGATAATCAACAGAATACGTTTCATGGAGAGGTTCAGGTTTCAGGATGAGGAAGATGTGTCCCAGTGTAAACAAGTGTGAGATTGCTGTCATATCCGGGTGAGGCTTGTATCGCCGGGGGTTACAGGTAAGCTAGGCGCGTCATCCAAGGAGAGTCGCCGTGAGCACAGAACGAATTTTACATGTCCTTGATCAGCAGATAGAAACGCTGGCGCGGGAAATTGAGCCGATTGGCCACGTTTCGGCTTCTCAGGCGCGCTTTGATGTCGCCCTGTTTTCAACCAAAGGCACCCGTCTGCGGGATTATCTGGCTGAAATTAAAATCAATTTGCAGCAACTGAATCAGGAAGTTGTCGAAAAGCGTTCGGCGCAGGTGGCTTTTATTGCCGAACGACTGGTGGCGCAAATTACCGCCATGCAGCGCGAACTGGCGACGCAAACATTACGGAAAACGCACCAGACGCCGGAACGCAAAAGCCATGATAACTATACGCGACTGGCGGAAACTCAGCAGTTTGAGCGCCGTCTGGTGGCAATGATTGAAGACCGGGAAACGACGCTCGGACAACTGGCGACTTTCGCCGATCAGCAACGGGTACAGAAAGAACTGGCTGCGCTGGAAGGCCGCCTGATGCGTTGTCGTCAGGCGCTGGCTAAAATTGAGAGACAAATCGAGCGTCAGGAAAAAGGTTTTTGAATCTTTATCACATTTTTTGAATCCGGCATTCAGGGCCCGCCTTTTCTTATCTATAATGATAAGTCCAAAACCTGCTTCTAATAATGTTGGCCAATATGTCAGTAGAAAATGCGCCCCCCGAACTTCAGCTTGCTGTCGATCTGATTTACCTGCTTGAGTGCAATGAAATTGCGCCCGAGACGGCTCTTGCAGCACTGGAAATCGTTCAGCGCGATTATCAGGAAAAGCTGAAAAACAGCAAAAACACGCTTTCTATCAGTTATCTCTAAGCCGTCCGGCTGCCTGTTTCAGGGGAACCCGTCGCTTTCCCCTGAATTGTCCGGCGGTAATCAGCCCTGCGGCAGCGCGTCCGGTTCATCTCCCGGTTGTCTCAGCGATCGCTTCACTTCCTGCACTTCGTTCCCGTCCTGGTTATGCAAATACACTTCCAGCTGATTGAAGGCGATATTGATGTCGTTTTCGCGGCAAAGTTTATCAATGCTGCGGTTGAGTTCATCGACGGTATAGCTGCGGTCCCCCAGTTCACGGACATAAACCCGCAGTTCGTGATCCAGCGTGCTGGCACCGAAATTCAGGAAGAACACCAGTGGCGAAGGATCACTCATCACGCGCGGATTCTCATGCGCCGCCTGCAATAAGATCTCTTTCACTTTGTCGAGATCCGATCCGTAAGCCACACCGATTTTGATCAGCACGCGGGTCACGGTGTCGCTCAGCGACCAGTTGATCAGCCGCTCGGTAACAAACGCTTTATTCGGTATGATCACTTCTTTGCGGTCAAAGTCGATAATAGTCGTCGCGCGGATACGGATACGGCTGACCGTGCCCGAGAACGTACCGATGGTGACGGTATCGCCGATACGCACCGGGCGTTCAAACAATATGATCAGACCTGATACGAAGTTGGCAAAAATCTCCTGCAAACCAAAGCCCAGCCCGACCGACAGCGCCGCCACCAGCCACTGTAATTTGTCCCACGAAACGCCGAGCGATCCGAGTGCAGTTATCGCGCCAATCACCGTAATCGAATAGGTCAGGATCGTGGTAATGGCGTACGACGTCCCCTGCCGCAATTGCAGGCGCGAAAGCACGACAACTTCCAGCAATCCCGGCAAGTTGCGCGTTAAAACATACGCCACAATCACCGCCAGGAATCCAAGCAGTAAATTCCCCAGCGTGACCGTCTGTTGCGTCACGGTTCCGGCCACTGTGCCGGAGTAATGCCACAGTGAAATGCTGTCGAGATATGAAATCACCGTCAGCAAATCAGACCAAATCCAGTAAAACACGGTGGCGAAGATGAAGAACAACACCATGGTGGTCAGCCGCAAAGACTGCTGGTTAATCTGATCTAACCCAAGCGGCGGTTCTTCTTCTACCGGTTCATTCCCTTCCGCGCCCTCTTTCGCAACGGCAGTCTGTCGCCTTGCCAGCGCACGGCGATAAGCCAGCCGTCGAGCCGCCACGCTGAGCCCGCGCAGCGCCGTGAGATACATGATGTTCCAGAAAATCAGCAGATAGAGGCTGTCAATCCAGCGCCCTGCCAGCCGCAGCGTGGTGTAGAAGTAACCGGTGACCACCAGCCCGGTCAGGAAAACCGGTGCCAGCGCAATAGCCGTGACCATCACGAGACGGATGCTGTGAGAATCTTTTTCACGCCAGCCGTCGCGGGCAATCGGGAAGACCAGCACGCTCAGCGCCAGCAAGGTCAGGAATATCACTATCTGCCCGATGATGTCGTCCACCAGCCCCAGCGGCGCTTTTTCACCGCGTACCGACCAGAAGATCAGCGGTAACATCACCAGACTCAGGCGGATCACCGAACGCCGGTAATGTGCGCACGTGGCAACCGGCGTATTAAAGTGGCGTTCATTAATGCCGCCCGGTTTGAGCATCCGGTAACAGAAGCCCATCACAAACTGGAAAACGGCCAGACGCTGCGCCAGCGTCCATAAAAAATCACTCGAATCGATATCGCATTGTGAAAGCCAGTAGCCAACACCCAGCGTCAGAAAAACACCCGGCAGCACGTTGAGCGCCAGAAGGATCAGCGCCTGCGGCGTGTGCAGCTGGCTGTCGTGCTTGAGCTGACCGACATCGTTGCTCAGTGATTCGATGCGCTGGTTGATGTATTTCCTTCGCCAGAGCAAAAGCAAAATGACCAGTAAAACCGGGATCGTAGCGGGCAATGAATGCAGCGCGCCCATCATCAGTTCGCCGCGCGGGAAATTAAAACTCAGGCTGCTCAGCTGGTTTTTCACATCGTCAGGCAACGACTTTATGAATTCCCAGTTCATCGGTTTATTGCTGCTCACCCAGAAAATCTGCTGCGTCAGCGTTTCGGTCAGCGACTGATTAATACTTACCAGTTGCTGCTGGTTAATCTGCAAATTGATTGCCAGAGACAGCTGATTACCGAGCTGTTTATTAAGCTGATCGAGCAGTTCACGGCGCATGTCCACAATCTGATCGAGCGCGTCACTGATATCTTCGTTAATGTTTTCTTTGCTGGTGGCGACGACGCCCTGAATGTAGCTGTCACCCTGGAATAACGCGTCACGCTGCTGGTTAATAGTGAACTGTTCGAGACGTAAATCGGCTATGTGCGCGCTCATGTCGGTGATCAGGCCGGAGGGCGGAATGGTATTTTGCTGTTGCTGATACAGGATCCGCGAAAGCAATAAGCTGCCTTTCAGCACGGTAATTTGCTCTTTAAGATCATGTTCGGCCTGCGCAGAACGGTCGAGCCAATTTTTTACCGTGATATTTTTCTGAACCAGCTGGTTGCCCTCTTCCGTGGCGGCAATCAGACGTTCGCTGAGCTTGCGGTTAATTCCCAGCTCCTGCGCCACCAGCGGGTCGTTCTGAATGTTCGAGGTATCGTCCGGCGTCTGGGCTTCTTTCGCCGTCCGCTCGGACAAAATCAGCCGCTTGCCATTCACCACTTCCTGCAATAACTGCGCGGTATGTTCGAGCTGATTTATGTGTGCGTTGGTGTAGTCACGTTGCTTTTGCAGTAAATCCTGCAACGTGGTGTTGGCCTCGAGGCTTTTGCGCTGTAAATCAATCTGCGCGCTGAGCAGCGCCTGCTGCGTCACCAGCATCGTTTGTTGTGTATTGCGAAGATCCTGTTGCCCCGGCGACATTCCATTGAGCTGATTACGGATTTTCTGAATCGCCAGAGAATAGCTGTACATCGCGTTCTGCACGCGTTCGGGCTGGGTTTGCAGCGAAATCAGCTGGGTGTTGAACGTCGACAAATCTTCCTGAGATGACTGGAGATCGTCGAGCGTATCGTTGAGGCGATTCTCCAGCTGACGCAGTGACAACGCAGAAAGCTGCGCTTTATCCACGTCATCTTTGGTGCTGTTCTTTAACTGATCGAGCCCGTCCATCGCCACACGCAGTTTCTGCGGCGCTTCGGCAACCTGCTGATGAAGCTGAGTAACATCCTGTTTAACGCGGTCTAACGCATCCAGATATTCCAGCGTGTGAATCAAATCCTGCTGCGACAATTTATCTACCGGCGTCAGGTTCTTCTGCCGGTTTAACGCATCTAGCTGATTTTGGACTTCATTGCGGGTCGGAATATCGTTGCTGGCGGCGTGACCGGGAAGGGAAAATATCAATAATGAGAGATAAATCACGAGCGCGAAAACACGCCAAATCCCATTTTTTTTCAGGTCAGAAACGTTATCTGAAGGTACGGCCATACACCGGATAAACATACGTCAGCTTCAACTCATTTGCCGAATGAATAATATGAAGATGACAATAGCAGCGTTCGACTTTAAAGGAAGGAGAAAAGCGTATCTGAATACAACATCAGAAAGTGTAATTTCAGGGCGGAAGGGTCAATAAAGATTGCAGACTTATTAATTGTGAGAAAACGATTACACGGTTTTGGGCGGGAGAACCAGGAAAGAGGAGTGGCGCAGCATATCGAGATAGGTGTCCACAAACCGCTCAGCATTACTTTGTAAATCAAAGCTTTCGGGGATAAACAACCAGTTTTCCATCAGCCCGGTCAGATAAGCACGCAAAATAACGGCGGCCTGACGGGTATCCAGCGTGGCAGGTAATTGTTTTTCTTTAATACATCTCTCAAGAATACGTTCAATTTTACCGTATCCTTCCATATAGAGGGATTTCCTGGCCTCGTGAACGGACGTCATCTCCCCAACAAATTCACATTTATGGAATATAATTTCCATCAATGCCTTACGCTGAGGATCAGTGACCGTGGCGACCAGAATGTAAATCAGGATTTCACGCAAAATACGCAGTGGATTATTCGGAAACTTTGTCTGATACTCTAGTTCGAGTACTTTAATCTGGGACTCGTAGGCCTCCCAAATCGCGTTAAACAGTTCCACTTTGTTCCTGAAATGCCAATAAATTGCGCCCCGCGTCACACCGGCTGCATTCGCAATATCAGTCAGTGATGTCGACGATACTCCCCGGGCAGAAAACTCACGCACAGCCGCATCCAGTATGTGTTGTCTGGTTTCGAGCGCCTGTGATTTGGTTTTTCGTGCCATAGGGTTATCTTTCAGGGGAGTTTGATTTACATACATTCTTGAATGTATGTAACATAGCATGCACATACTAAGAGCGCAGCAATGGATTTTAAGTCTTGTGATCCATTGGACAATTTGAAATCGGACACTTGAGGTTTATTTATGAACAAAAACAGAGGGTTAACGCCTCTGGCGGTAGTTCTGATGCTATCTGGAAGTTTAGCACTTACAGGATGTAACGATAAAGACGCCCAGCAAGGTGCGCCGCAAGCCCCTCAGGTAGGCGTCGTTACACTGAAAACAGAACCGCTTAATGTGACTACCGAACTTCCTGGCCGTACTGCTTCTTTCCGTATCGCTGAAGTACGTCCGCAGGTTGGCGGCATTATTCTGAAACGAAACTTCGTTGAAGGCAGCGAAATTAAAGCCGGGACCTCTTTATATCAAATTGATCCAGCCACTTATCAGGCCGCGTATGACAGCGCTAAAGGCGATCTGGTAAAAGCGCAGGCTAATGCGCAAATTTCTCGTCTTACCGTGACCCGCTACAAACCTCTGCTCGGCACCAACTACATCAGTAAGCAAGATTACGATACTGCTGTAGCGACCGCAGCGCAGGCCGATGCAGCTGTTGTGACAGCTAAAGCGGCTGTTGAAACGGCGCGTATCAATCTGGCTTACACCAAAGTGACCTCCCCTATCAGCGGACGTATTGGTATTTCCTCTGTGACCGAAGGCGCGCTGGTCTCCACCGGCCAGACAAACGCGATGGCGACCGTGCAGCAACTGGATCCTATCTATGTTGACGTGACCCAGTCGAGCAATGACTTCCTGCGTCTGAAAGAAGAACTGGCTGATGGTTCCCTGAAACAGGTGGACGGTAAAGCACAGGTCAAGCTGCTGTTGGATAACGGTAAAGAATATACGCAGGCGGGTACATTAGAATTCTCTGATGTGACGGTTGATGAAACGACGGGCTCCATTACGTTGCGTGCCATTTTCCCTAACCCACAAGGTTCGTTGCTGCCGGGCATGTTCGTGCGCGCACGTCTTGATGAAGGGGTAAACAACAACGCTCTGCTGGTTCCTCAGCAAGGTATCACCCGTAACCCACGCGGTGATGCGACAGCGATGGTGGTAGGTGCTGACAATAAAGTTGAACTTCGTACTGTCACCACAACGCAGGCAATCGGCGACAAATGGGTCGTGACCGATGGCCTGAAAAGTGGCGATAAAGTTATCGTGACAGGTCTGCAAAAAATTAAGCCAGGCGTACCGGTTACTGCACAGGAAGTTGATCAAAACGCAGCAGCACCCGCTACAGCGACGAAGTCTTAATAGGAGCCGGTAATTCATGGCTAAGTTTTTTATAGATCGTCCCATCTTTGCATGGGTGATCGCCATCATCATCATGTTGGCGGGGGCACTGGCAATTCTTAAATTGCCTATTGCACAGTATCCAACCGTTGCGCCACCGGCTATCCAGCTGACCGCAACTTACCCGGGTGCGGATGCGCAGACGGTACAGGATACGGTCACGCAGGTTATCGAACAGAACATGAACGGTATCGACAACATGATGTACATGTCGTCGACCAGTGACTCTTCTGGTACGGTTCAGATCACCCTGACCTTTGCTTCTGGTACCGACGCGGATATCGCGCAGGTTCAGGTACAGAACAAACTGCAGCTGGCAACACCGTTGCTGCCGCAGGAAGTTCAGCAACAGGGTATCTCCGTTGAGAAATCGAGCAGCAGCTTCCTGATGGTTGCGGGCTTTATCTCCAACAACGGTACGATGACCCAGGATGACATCGCCGACTACGTCGGTTCGAACATCAAAGACCCGGTCAGCCGTACCGCCGGTGTGGGTGACGTTCAGCTGTTTGGTGCCCAGTACGCGATGCGTATCTGGATGGATCCGAACAAACTGAACAACTTCCAGCTGACGCCGGTTGATGTCATCAACGCAATCAAAATTCAGAACAACCAGATTGCCGCAGGCCAGCTCGGTGGTACACCACCGGTACCGGGCCAGCAACTGAACTCCTCTATCGTGGCGCAGACCCGTCTGAAGTCCGCTAATGAGTTCGGCAAAATCATTCTGAAAGTGAATCAGGATGGTTCTCAGGTACGTCTGAAAGATGTGGCAAAAATTGAACTTGGTGGTGAAAACTACGATGTTATTGCCCGCTTCAACGGACAACCTGCATCTGGTTTAGGGATCAAACTGGCGACCGGCGCTAACGCCCTTGATACAGCAGCATCGGTCAAGGCAACGCTGGCTAAGCTTCAGCCATTCTTCCCGGCTGGCCTGGAAGTCGTTTACCCGTACGATACAACGCCATTCGTTAAAATCTCGATCAAGGAAGTGGGTAAAACACTGTTCGAAGCTATCGTTCTGGTGTTCCTCGTCATGTTCCTGTTCCTGCAAAACTTCCGCGCAACGCTGATCCCAACCATTGCGGTTCCGGTCGTATTGCTCGGTACGTTTGCGATTCTGGCAGCATTCGGATACTCGATAAACACGCTGACGATGTTCGGGATGGTGCTTGCGATAGGCTTGCTCGTCGATGATGCCATCGTGGTGGTAGAAAACGTCGAGCGTGTGATGGTCGAAGACGGCCTGCCGCCAAAAGAAGCCACCAAGAAATCCATGGAGCAAATCCAGGGTGCTCTGGTCGGTATCGCGATGGTGCTGTCCGCAGTATTCATCCCGATGGCCTTCTTCGGCGGTTCTACCGGTGTTATCTACCGTCAGTTCTCCATCACTATCGTTTCGGCCATGGTGTTGTCTGTTCTGGTGGCGATGATCCTGACGCCAGCGCTGTGTGCGACCATGCTTAAGCCGGTTGCCAAAGGCGAGCATCACGAGAAGAAAGGTTTCTTCGGCTGGTTTAACAAGAAATTTGAACAAAGCACGCACCACTACACCGACAGCGTAGGCAACATTCTGCGCAGCACCGGTCGTTATCTGGTGATTTATCTGCTGATCGTTGTCGGCATGGCGTTCCTGTTTATTCGCCTGCCAACCTCCTTCCTGCCGGAAGAAGACCAGGGCGTATTCCTGACCATGGCGCAGTTGCCAGCAGGTGCGACGCAGGAACGTACGCAGAAAGTGCTTGATGAAGTCAGCAACTACTACCTGACCAAAGAAAAAGCCAACGTGAACTCCGTGTTTACCGTTAACGGCTTTGGTTTTGCGGGGCGTGGGCAGAACACCGGTATCGCGTTTATCAGTTTGAAAGACTGGTCTGAACGTGGCGGCGCTGAAAACAAAGTTCCGGCTATCGCAGGCCGTGCAATGGGCGCTTTCAGTACCATCAAAGATGCACTGGTGTTCCCGTTCAACTTACCGGCAATTGTTGAGTTAGGTACGGCAACAGGCTTCGACTTCCAGCTGATTGACCAGGCTAACCTTGGGCATGACAAACTGACACAGGCACGTAACCAGTTGCTGGGCATGGTTGCTCAACATCCTGACTTGCTGACTCAGGTTCGTCCAAACGGTCTGGAAGATACACCACAGTTCAAAATCGAAATTGATCAGGAAAAAGCAACGGCTCTTGGCGTTTCAATTTCCGACATCAACACCACATTAGGTGCATCGATTGGTGGTAGCTACGTCAACGACTTCATCGACCGTGGTCGTGTGAAGAAGGTGTACGTGCAGGCTGAAAACAAATACCGCATGCTGCCTTCAGATATTAATAATCTGTATGTTCGTGGCAGCGCAGGCCAGATGGTACCGTTCTCCGCGTTCTCGAGCGCGAAATGGGAATACGGTTCACCGCGTCTGGAACGTTATAACGGTCTGCCTTCGATGGAAATTCTGGGTCAGCCAGCACCGGGTAAAAGTAGTGGTGACGCGATGGCAATGATGGAGTCTCTGGCTTCTAAACTGCCAAACGGTATCGGCTTTGACTGGACTGGTTTGTCTTATCAGGAACGTCTGTCAGGTAACCAGGCACCGGCGCTGTACGCCATCTCACTGATTGTCGTCTTCCTGTGTTTGGCGGCGTTGTATGAAAGCTGGTCCATACCGTTCTCGGTTATGCTGGTAGTTCCGCTCGGTGTGGTCGGTGCGCTTCTGGCCGCAACAATGCGTGGCCTGAGCAACGACGTTTACTTCCAGGTAGGTCTGTTGACCACCATCGGGCTGTCCGCGAAGAACGCCATATTGATTGTCGAATTCGCCAAAGACCTGATGGATAAAGAAGGTAAAGGTCTCATCGAATCAACGCTGGAAGCGGTGCGTATGCGTCTGCGTCCGATTCTGATGACCTCACTGGCCTTTATCCTCGGTGTAATGCCGCTGGTTATCAGCTCCGGTGCAGGTTCCGGTTCTCAGAACGCCGTAGGTACTGGCGTAATGGGCGGGATGATCACTGCAACACTGCTGGCGATCTTCTTTGTTCCGGTCTTCTTCGTGGTGGTTCGCCGCCGCTTTGGTAAGAAGAACGAAGACATCGAACATACCCACAAAGTAGAGCATCCGACGCTGTAACAGGATCCGCTCCACAGAAAAGGCCGCTTATGCGGCCTTTTTTTTCGCCTGAGTCTTGAACCGGAAAACAGATGGGTGCATACTTATTGTTATAGTATAACATAACATTCAGAGGCATTATGAAACCCGCTATCCATCCTGCGTATCGCACCGTGGTTTTTCACGACACCAGCGCAGACGAATACTTCAAAGTCGGCTCAACCATTTCTACTGACCGGACCATTGAGCTGGAAGGCGCAACTTATCCGTATGTGACTATCGAGGTCTCTTCAGCGTCACATCCGTATTACACCGGCAAGCAGAAAGAATATTCCAAAGAAGGCAGCACCGCGCGATTCAATCAGCGCTTTGGCAGCTTCCTCGGTAAGAAGTAAACAACTCCAGGGAAAATGAAATGCAGGTTCTCAGTTCATTACGTTCAGCGAAAAACCGACATCCGGATTGCCGCGTAGTCCGTCGTAAAGGCCGGATTTATGTGATCTGTAAAAGTAATCCACGCTTCAAAGCGGTACAGGGTAAAAAGAAGAAACGTTAATATTTTCTGCTGGCCCGTTTACCCATAAAAACAAAAGCCCCGCCGCTTGCCCGACGGGGCTTTTTCTATGATTAAGACATGATGTGAACCTCCCCACAGCATAACCGTGGGGAGGGAAATCTTATTTCATGCTGGCGACAATCGTCTCAACGTTATGCTTGAACGCTTTCACATAAGTCGTTGCCGGACCTTGCGGGCCTGACAATGCTTCCGGATACAACTCTCCACCCGGTTGCGCCCCGCTGGCAGCAGCAATCTGCTTAACCAGACGTGGATCGGTTTGGTTCTCGATGAAGTAAGTTCTCACTTTCTCTTCTTTAATCTGCTTAATCAGTGAAGCCACACCACTGGCGCTGGCTTCCGCTTCGGTAGAAAAACCGACCGGTGCCATAAAGCTGACGTTATATTCCTGACCGAAATAACCAAATGCGTCATGACTGGTCAGCACTTTACGTTTTGACTGAGGGATACCGGTGAATTCCGTTTTCGCCCAGGCATCCAGCTTTTGTAACTGCTCAATGTAAGCCGTGCCGCGCTGGCGGAAATAATCCGCATCTTCCGGATCGGCTTTGATTAACGCATTCATCACATTGGTCGCATAAATCACCCCGTTCGCCATGCTGTTCCAGGCATGAGGATCGGTGATTTGCTTGCCGTCTTCTTCCATCTTGCGGGAATTAACGCCTTCAGATGCCGTTACCAGATGGCCTTTGTAGCCGGAAGCTTTCACCAGTCGATCAATCCATCCTTCCAGCCCCAAACCGCTGACAAACACAACGTCAGACGCATTGATGGCTTTGCTGTCTTTTGGTGAAGGTTCAAAACTGTGCGGATCACCATCCGGCCCGACTAACGTCGTTACTTTGACGTGTTCGCCCCCCACTTCCTGAACGATGTCACCCAGAATAGAAAAACTGGCTACCGCGTCGACGGTTTTCGCCATCGCCAGCGGGCTCGACAGCAGGGCAGCTACTGCGAGTGATACAGGTAATACTTTCATCATGTCCCCTTAATAGTGGTACTTCTTAACAACGCGAGGCCGTTAACATCCCGCCACGCTTTCCAAATAAAACTGAAATGAAGAAAATAACGGTCGCGCTAAGCACAATCGCTGGTCCTGCCGGCAACGACGCGTAATAAGACCAGATCAGCCCTACCACGCTGGCGATGACACCAATGATCATGGCGCTCAGTAAGGTATGCGGTAAATCCCGCGCCCAGAAGCGTGCGCTGGCGGCAGGCAACATCATTAAACCGACTGACATCAGCGTGCCGAGGATCTGGAAACCGGCAACCAGATTGATGACGACCAGCGCCAGAAAAATACCGTGGATCGCTGCCAGCCATTTACCGGCGCTGACGCGAAGAAATAAGGAGTCGAAAGATTCAATCACCAGCGCGCGATAAATGCATGCCAGCACCAGCAATGACAGGCTGGTGATAATGCCGACCATAATCATGGCGGATGAATCGATGGCCAGAATCGAGCCGAACAAAACGTGCAGAAGGTCTACGCTTGAGCCGCGCAGCGAAACCAGCGTGACGCCGAGCGCCAGAGAGCCGAGATAAAAACCAGCAAAACTGGCGTCTTCTTTAAGCTGCGTTCTGCGGCTCACCAGCCCGGATAACATGGCAACCGCCAGCCCTGCGATAAACCCGCCAATCCCCATTGCGACCAGCGACATGCCTGAAATCAGATAGCCGATAGCGGCACCGGGCAATACCGCGTGCGAAAGTGCATCGCCGACCAGACTCATACGACGTAATAACAGGAAAACGCCCAGCGGCGTGGCGCTGATTGATAATGCGATACAGGCGATTAAGGCGCGGCGCATAAAACCAAATTCAATAAAGGGGTCGGCCAGCAAATGAAAAAGCATCATGAATTTGCGACTCCCGCCGCCAGAGAGAAAGGTTCAGCCGAAACGCAGGCATGTGCCTGATGAGGGAAATGTCCGAGAACGTCGTGCGCACTTCCCCACAAATTCTCACTGGCACTGAGATAAAGCACGCGGGGAAAATGCCGGGCAACCATAGAGATATCGTGTAAAACTGCGATCACGGTTTTACCTTCCTGATGCCACTGCGCAATGACTTTCAGCAGCAGCTCAGTCGTCTGGCTGTCTATGCCGGTAAACGGCTCATCAAGCATAATTAACGGCGCCTGCTGAACCAGCAAGCGCGCGAACAACGTGCGCTGCAACTGACCGCCGGAAAGCGAACCCACAGGAAGCTGTGACATTTCTGTCATGCCGACAGTCTCCAGCGCCTTTGCCACCGCCGCCGCAGACTGGCGGTTAATTCCACCAAACAAACCGCTTTGCGGCCAGCAGCCCATAGCGACCAGATCAAAGACACTGATAGGAAATCCGCGATCCAGCTCGGCCTGTTGCGGTAAATACGCCAGCCGCGGACGTTTGCCACCGGTAAATGTAATATCGCCCGCCACAGACTGTTGCAGCCCGGCGAGTGTTTTCAGAAACGTCGATTTCCCTGCGCCGTTCGCGCCGATAATGGCCGTCAGTGAACCACTTCGAAACTGCCCGTTCAACGGCATGGCAACCGCATGCCGGTCATAACCGACTTCGACATTATTAACAAAAATCATGGTAGTGAAATCGCCCAATAAATCGCAACCCATAAAACAACGAGCACAGCCAGTACAGCAACGCAGCGTACCGGCGAAGAAAGCGTAAAGAGTGTTTTAGTCATGGCCCCTCCAATCGTTATAATATAACATCACAAACCAGCCTGCGGAGCAATACGTGAACTGTTTCAGTTTTTTACCGGCCGGAGGATTTCAGCAGGTGCCACATCATCGGGCTGCGGGTAAAAATGTCAGAAAAGAGTAAAAATTGATGTGCTGATGGTAATTTTCATTACAATCAGAAAGTTATGAAATTTCTGTCCGGGATTTTTTTTCACTGGTCAAAACACATCCTGTTAAAAATGTGCAATAATGAAAAGGTAAGTGAGTAAGAGGTAATTACTGTTGAAGAAAATCATCCCTTACGATATTAATGAGAAAATTCTATCTCCTCAGGAACTGCAACAGATAATTGAATGCACTTTATCTGAAATTGAAGCACCGTTAATTGGGGATTTACGTTATTTCTCAGAAAATGCGCAGTATGAGCCGAATTCTTTGCAAATCGTGTCAATAACACAAATTGACAAAAACTATTATTCAATGACTTACCGTTTCCGCTGGACAGTCTTCAATGGCTGCCTGGACATTAATGCCGAAGAGTTCATGACGCAAAGTGTCACATTCCATGTGAAGCCCGAGGGCCTGGAGTTTGATATTATTGAATTGAACAAAGGAACGACGGCCGACGAATTGTAAGTTTGAGTAATACGTTTGCACAGCTTTCTGAAAATGAATTATATTTAAATTACTGGCTGTATATAAATTGAGTAAACCTCCGCTCAAAGACATTGTCCAATGTAAGGGTCTTTGAAATTTTAGTAAGTTCATGGCGTTTGTAGTGAGAGCCGTTTCCTGTAAGCCACCAAGTTTTGTTGTTTACTCACAGAGTGTTATCAACACCGAATAAACCATTACGGAGGGGATGATATGGATGAGTACTCGCCTAAGCGGCACGATATCGCTCAGTTACGCTACCTGAATGAAATGCTGTACGATGAAGGAATTGCGACACTGGGTGACAGTCACCATGGCTGGGTCAACGACCCGACTTCGGCTGTAAACCTGCAGCTCAATGAACTGATTGAACACATTGCGTCTTTCGTGATGAGTTTTAAAATTAAGTATCCGGACGATACCCATTTAAGTGACCTGGTTGAAGAGTATCTGGATGATACCTACACCCTGTTCAGTAATTATGGAATTAACGATTCTGACTTACGCCAATGGCAGAAAACCAAGAAGCGACTATTCAGAATGTTCTCAGGGGACTACATCTGTACCCTGATGAAGACTTGAGTAATAATTTATATGCAGTCATCAGATAAAAATGAAAAGGCGAAGATGAACAAAATCGACTATTTGATGCGTTTAAGAAAATGCACCACTATTGATACACTTGAACGTGTTATTGAAAAAAATAAGTACGAACTTTCCGACGATGAACTCGAATTGTTTTACTCGGCGGCAGACCATCGTTTAGCGGAGCTGACGATGAACAAGCTGTACGATAAAATCCCGGTATCCGTTTGGAAGTTTGTACGTTGATCGATAAAGTTGGGTCGAAATAACTTTCGGCCCAACGCTTATTATTTATACAAAATAACGTTAGCGTTATTTAACAATTTCTTTCAGATAATTCTCTCTGCTTTCTGTTTGATCTGGTTGTGAAATGTCTGCAAAAGAAACTGAAAACATTGTTCGGTTTTCGGCGATCTCAATGGCGCGGGTTTACGCATCATCGCTACCGTGCGGCTTAATGTCGGCTGCTGCAAATGAATCACTGTTAATTCGTTATCATTGAGCGTTGCAGTATATAACTCCGGTAATATTGCCACCGCCAGTCGCGAACGCACTAAACCATACAATGTTTCCTGAAAATCCACACGATAACCCACATGCAAATTCAGACGATGGCTTTCAATAAGCGACGTCACCAGCCTGCTAACATTTCCCTTTGAAAACATAGCAATATCCCTTTTAGCCAGTTGTCGCCACGGAATATTATGCCCTTCTGCCAGCGCATCATCGCACCGCATCACTGCCACAAAAGGATCCTCAAGCAGAGGATAAATCGCAACAGAACCCGGCACCGTACTGTCGGTTGCTCCGATACCAAAATCCACGGAACCGTTCTCAAGTTCCAGTAATAAAGCATCGTTTGTCAGGTCGTGGAATTCCACACGCATATCAGGGAAATATTCGGATAATAATTGCGGCACCGCCGGAAATAACAATGTACTGACCGATGGCACAAGCCCGATACGCAAAGTCCCATCGCCACCCTGCCGCATAATTTGCTGCATATCATCGAATACGCCATGCGCCGTATTCAATAAGCGCTCTGCATATGGCAAAACCGCTTCGCCCTGCTCTGTCAGACTTACGCCCTGCGCGGTCCGGTGCAGCAACTTTCCGCCCAGCACCGATTCAATTTGCCGCAGCGCGCTGCTCAGCGCAGGCTGACTGATTGCGAGCCGGTTGGCCGTTTCTGTAAAACTACGCAACTGTGCGAGTGTGACAAAATACTGGATTTGCTTGAGCGAGAGTGCAGGCAACCGGCGCCAGGGTTCAGACATATTTGCAGCCATTCCGCGAAAAATAGAAAACGTTTGCTCAGCATAACCGCATCTTATAGACGGATAAAATAATTCATCTGTGCAAAGCCGTTTCCTCTGCCTACATTAGCCCGATAACACTGCAAATCCGGATACACAAATGACCCATAACATCGCTTCTGCTTCCCTGCGCCAGCGGGCTGTGAACGCTGCATTAGGGAAAATCCCTTTCGACCGCCTTCTGATAAATGCAAAAGTCATCGATATGGTGACGGGAGAAATTCGCGAAGCCGACGTCGGGATTACCGGCAATATGATTGCCAGCGTTCATCCGCGAGGAAAATTCGCGCAGACCAGCAACGTTGATGATTTATCGGGACATTATCTGTCGCCGGGCTTTATCGATACACACGTCCACATTGAAAGCTCACACCTGCCGCCGGAAAAATACGCGGAAATCGTCGTCGCTCAGGGCACCACTACCGTGTTCTGGGATCCGCATGAACTGGCAAATGTGCTGGGCGTACCGGGCGTTCAGTACGCCGTTCAGGCCAGCCGGAATTTGCCCTTGCGGGTGATTTGCGCGGCGCCTTCCAGCGTGCCGTCAACGCCGGGGCTGGAAATGTCCGGCGCTGATTTCAAAGGTCAGGAAATGCAGACCATGCTGAGCTGGCCAGAGGTTGCGGGCGTTGCCGAAGTCATGGACATGTACGGCGTGCTCAACGGCAGCGAGAGAATGCTTGAGATCCTCGATGCCGGGCTTAAAAGCGGCAAGCTCATTGAAGGCCACGCGCGTGGTCTGAAAGACGAGCAACTCCAGGCGTATCTCGCGGCGGGCGTCACTTCCGATCACGAACTGACTTCCGCAGAAGATGCTCTCGAAAAATTGCGCGCCGGTCTGACGCTTCAGATCCGTGGGTCACACCCTTATCTTTTGCCGGATATCGCCGCCGCGTTGCTCGCGCTCCCGCATTTGTCCTCGCAAATTACATTGTGTACCGATGATGTCCCGCCAGACCATTTGCTGGAAAAAGGCGGACTTATCGCACTGATTAAACTGCTGATCTCTTACGGTTTACGCGTGGAAGACGTTTTGCGAATGGCCACGTTCAATGCGGCTATCCGGATGAAACGTTCAGATTTGGGGCTGATCGCCGCAGGCCGTACCGCTGACATTATCGCTTTCGATTCACTTGAAAACCTGCATCCGGAAGCCGTGTACGTTGCCGGCGTTCGCGTTGCCAGAAACGGCAAACTTCTGTTTACGCCATCGGCAGCCAGCGGCGTGGTTCCTCCCCGCGATACGATGCAACTTGAGCCGCTTTGCGAAGATAATTTCTGCCTGAAAATTCCTGGACTGAACAACGGTAAGGCACGCCTGCGTAACATCAAAGGTGCGCGGTTCACACAGTGGAGCGAAGTCACGGTCAGCGTGCAGGACGGCGCCGTTCAGCTTCCGGATGGCTTCAGCCTGATTTGGGTTCAGCACCGCCACGGCCGGCACGACGCAACGCCAAAAATGGCTCTGCTTGAAGGTTGGGGAGAATTGCGCGGTGCGATTGCTACGTCTTACTCGCACGATTCACACAATCTGGTGGTGATCGGCCGTGAACCCGCCGACATGATGCTGGCGGCAAACCAGCTTATCGCCAGCGGCGGTGGTATGGCCCTGAGTCAGAACGGCAAGTTTCTGGCCAAAATTGAGATGCCGATTGCCGGAATGCTCTCCGACTTACCCGCAGAGCAGCTGGCAAAAGAATTTAAGAATCTGCGCGAACTCAGCGCACAGGTCGCTGACTGGGAGCCGCCTTATCGCGTCTTCAAAGCCATTGAAGGCACCTGTCTGGCGTGTAATGCAGGGCCACACTTAACCGACTTAGGCCTGACCGACGGTGGTTTACGTGAAATCGTCGATCCGGTTCTGGAAATCTGGCCGGATAACGTCTGAGTCGTTCTCAGCGCTAAAACACAAAAATGATAGCAAACACAACATTATAAAAAGCATTTCCAGGGGAGTTTGTATGAGTGAAAGTTCGGTAAAAAATGTTGCACCTGCGACTGAAGGCGGCTGGCTGGAACGCCGCTTTCAGTTACGCCAGCGCCAGACCAAAGTCAAAACGGAATGTCTGGCCGGAATAACCGGATTTCTGGCCGCGGCGTATCTGCTGGTCGTTATCCCGGGGTTGCTGGCCGTGGGCGGAATGGACAAAGGCGCGGCTACTACTGGCGTGATTGTAGTGTTTGTTCTCGGTTCTTTGCTGATGGCCTTTTACGCCAACCTGCCGTTTATGGTCGGCCCGGGAATTGGTGGCTCGGTTCTGGTCGGCATTACGCTGGCTGGGGACGGCGTCACCTGGCCGGTCGCGCTGGGTATCGCCTGCTGGTCTGGAATTTTGTTTTTTATCATGACCGTGTTCGGCCTGCGCGAAATTGTCACCCGCTCGGTTCCGCAGTCGATCAAATTAGGGCTGACGGCATCCATCGGGATTTTTGTCGCCCTTCTCGGCTTTCGTAATGCCGGGCTGGTGATGGCGAACGCAAAGACATCGGCTCTCGGATTGGGTGATTTTACTGCGCCGGGTGCGCTGATTGCCCTGCTTGGATTGCTGGTTGCCATCGGATTACAGGCGAGAAAAGTGCCGGGTGCCATTCTGTGGGCCATTTTACTGGCGACAGTTGCGGGTATTCCCTTTGGCGTCACGCATCTGCCTGAACACTGGCTTTCCCTGCCACACTCTGTTGCACCGCTTTTCGGTAAAGTTGATCTGGCAGGCGCAATCAATATCGCTTTCCTGCCGTTCCTGTTTATCTTTTTTGCATCTGAATTCTTTTCAACGATGGGCACTACGCTGGCCGTCGGCGGCGAGGCCGGATTGCTGGATGAACATGGCAACATGAAACACATCAACCGGCCCTTCATGGTGGATTCCATTGCTGCCGCACTGGGGCCGGTTGTCGGCATTCCTGCGGCGACGGCGCTGATTGAATCTTCCGCCGCAGCCGAAGCGGGTGGCAAAACCGGTCTGACGGCGCTGGCCGCGGCGGTCATGTTCCTGCTGATGCTGTTATTCACGCCGGTCGCGCTGATGATCCCCAAGGAAGCTACGGCGCCAGCGCTGATTTTGATCGGCCTGAATATGTTCAGTAATCTGAGAAAAGTTGATCTGGGCAATTTCACCGATGCGTTACCGGTGCTGATGATGGTCATGATCACGCTGATTTCGAACAGCTTCGGTACCGGTATTGCCGGCGGCTTACTGTTTTACATCATCATTAAAATCGTGGCCGGAAAAGGGCGCGAAGTCCCGCTGGGGTTGTATATTCTGGCTGTTCCGCTGGTGTACTACTTCGCCACGCTGGTGCATCACTGATTTCATTTCACCCAATAACGGGCGCGGAAATACCGTGCCTGTTATTTTCAGGCAGACGCAAAGTTTATCTTGATGAGTGAACGGGATTGCAGAAGAGGTAAAACGGAAGGGCCTGAAATTGGTGGAGGCCCTGCCAGCTACATCCCGGCACACACGACACCTGCCATGGCTGCTTCCTTCCGGACCTGACCGAGTTAACAAGTTAGTGTTGCGGGAGAACCAACAGGGCCCCCATTGTCGTTGTTGGCTCCGGGTCTCTGCACAAGAGAATCGAAGCGGTGGGCATTATCTGTGATGACCAGAGCAAAAGCAAGTTAACCGCCGACAACCGTTGTTTTCTTAAACAATACGCCTGAATCAGGCCGGACAGAACCCCGATTTTTACGCCATACTGTCCGGCAAACATTGAGGAGGATGTCATGTCTGAACCCGATAACTTTCGCCAGCGCGTATTCCAGATTATCGCCGCCATCCCAACCGGACAAGTCACTACGTACGGTAACGTGGCGCAGCTCGCAGGATCTCCGCGTGCGGCACGTCAGGTCGGCGGCGTACTCAAGAAACTTCCGGAAGGCAGCACCCTTCCCTGGCATCGCGTGATTAACCATCACGGCGAGATTTCCCTGCAGGGCGAAGATTTTAAACGTCAGCGTCAGGCGTTACTGGCTGAAGGGATTGTCTTTAAGAAAGGCAAAGTCGATTTAGAGAAATACGGCTGGAAATGGTAGAACTGCGTCCATAAAAAAGCACCGCCGGAGCGGTGCCTGAGTGCGCAGACAGCCTTTACATCAGTAAGTTGACTGTGATGGCACTGCGCTGATCGGTGCAGGCGAAGTGCCCAGCCCCGGATTAGACGGGTTGCTCAGCGGACCTGAAGCATCCGGCTTAGTGGCAACCGGTACGGCGACAACCGGCACAAGTTGCAGATCGGCACGGGTGCCCTGACCATGGTTAATCACTTCCTTAATGCTGTCGGTGACGAAGGTCATCTGACCATTAACGGTCACCGCTGCGCTCAGCAGAACGCGGGCATTTGGCGCAATTTCCTGCGGGTTATACGGCAGGATGAACGTAAACGGCGCCTGTTTACCCTGGGTTCTTGCGACTTTCTGTGAAATCACGCGCGAAGGCGAATCCGCCAGAGACGCATCAGACAATGTGACGGTCAGAACCGCATCAGGCGGTAAAGCCACTCTCTGATTGATGAACACGCTACCAGACACATTTGGGCCGGTGATCGCAGGTTCGGTCGACGGACTGGCCGCCGTATTAACAGGGGGCTGTTGCGCTGGGTCCTGGTGGTGCGGTGCGCACCCGGCAAGAGTCAGAGACAGCGCGGTTCCACCTACTATCTGCCAAAGTTTCATTGATCGTACTCCCTTTTTATTAGTCGCTTGTCGACAAGCTGTAATAAACGCCGACGATGAATTTAGTGACTTTAACCAGCTTACCCATTAATCATGGCACAAAAATCTGAAGTTTTCCTCCCGACGACAAAACAGGGCTTCTGAGCATCAGGAAGATCCACTATGATTAACAGGTTAGACCTGTGCCGGAGACCGCGTTTTTTTTCCGCCCGGCATGCATCAACCGGTAACTTTCATGAGGCCACTATGAGTCAGGCATTAAAAAATCTGCTGGATCTTTTAGATCTGGAAAAAATCGAAGAAGGGCTGTTTCGTGGTCAAAGTGAAGATCTGGGTTTACGTCAGGTCTTTGGTGGTCAGGTTGTCGGTCAGGCGCTGTATGCCGCCAAACAAACCGTACCGGTCGATCGTGGTATTCACTCGTTTCACAGTTACTTTTTGCGTCCGGGCGACAGCAGCAAGCCGATTATTTATGACGTTGAAATCCTGCGTGATGGCAACAGTTTCAGCGCCCGTCGGGTGAAAGCCGTTCAGCACGGCAAGCCAATTTTTTATATGACGGCTTCTTTCCAGAGTCAGGAAGAAGGTTTTGAGCACCAGAATACGATGCCGGACGTGCCACCACCGGAATCACTGGTGTCGGAATCCGATATTGCTAAAAATCTGGCGCACCTTATTCCGGAAAAATTCCGCGAAAAATTCATCGGCCATAAGCCAATCGAGATGCGCCCGGTAAAATTCCATAACCCGCTGAAAGGTAGTGTTGAAGAGCCGCACCGCGCCGTGTGGTTCCGCGCGAACGGCGAAATGCCTGACGATCTGCGGATCCATCAGTATTTGCTGGGCTACGCGTCTGATTTCAATTTCCTTCCCACCGCGCTGCAACCTCACGGTATTGGCTTCCTGGAACCGGGAATGCAGGTGGCGACCATCGACCATTCGATGTGGTTCCACCGCCCTTTCCGCATGGACGACTGGCTGCTGTACGCCGTTGAAAGCACCTCAGCTTCCGGCGCCCGCGGTTTTGTTCGCGGCCAGTTCTATACGCGCGAAGGGGTTTTAGTGGCCTCTACGGTGCAGGAAGGCGTGATCCGCCAAAGACCGGTCGAGTAACCTCGCTTTTCACAAAAAGCAGACATAAAAAAAGGGGCGATAGTGATATCGCCCCTTCTGTTTTTTCATCTTTATTATTTTGTACTTCTTAATTAGAGAGTTAGCGCACTACTTTCTCTGAAATCAGCTTACTGGTTGTAAGCATTCTCGCCGTGGCTGTTCACGTCCAGGCCTTCACGTTCCTGCTCTTCAGGAACACGCAGACCTACAATCATGTCAGCCACTTTGTAACCGATGAAGGCCACAACGCCAGACCAGACCAGCGTAACGCAGACGCTGAAGAACTGAACCCAGACCTGATGGCCCATGGTGACGCCTTCTGCATAACCCACACCGCCCAGAGAGCTGGAAGTGAATACGCCAGTCAGCAGACAACCTACGATACCGCACACGCCGTGAACACCGAAAACGTCACAGGTATCGTCCACACGCAGCCATTTTTTGAGGGTAACCACACCCCACAGACCGGTGATGCCGCCTACCAGACCGATAATCAGAGCACCGCCCACGCCGACAGTACCGCACGCCGGGGTGATAGCAACCAGACCTGCGATAGCACCGGAGCTTGCGCCCAGCAGAGAAGGCTTACCGCGAACCATCCACTCAACCAGCGTCCAGGACAGGATTGCACCTGCGGTCGCAATAACGGTGTTGAGGAATGCCAGGGCTGCAATGGAGCTCGCCGCACTTGCAGAACCCGCGTTGAAACCGAACCAGCCCACGTACAGGATTGAAGCGCCGGTGAAGACCATCGGCAGGTTGTGTGGTTTGAACGCTTCTTTACCAAAGCCTGCGCGTTTGCCCAGCAGATATGCACCCACCAGACCTGCGATAGCGGCGTTGATGTGAACAACCGTACCACCCGCGAAGTCCAGCGCACCATCAGCCGCCAGGAAGCCGCCAGCCCAGACCATGTGAGCCATCGGGATGTAAGAGAAGGTCAGCCAGATCACAGTGAAAATCAGCACCGCAGAGAAACGAACACGTTCAGCGATACCGCCCACAATCAGCGCGACAGTGATGCAGGCGAATGAGCATTGGAACGCAACGTGAATCATCTGGGAGAAGGTGCCTGTGACAGAATCCAGGCCGATGCCTTTCATCATCACATTGCTGAAGCCGCCGAAGAAGGCGTTACCTTCACTGAATGCGAGGCTGTAGCCATAAAGGATCCACAGAACACAAACCAGCGCGAAGGTCACGATAACCTGAGTCAGCATGGACAAAACGTTCTTAGAACGCAGTAAGCCGCCGTAGAACAATGCCACGCCAGGTACGGTCATAAACAGTACCAAGGCAGTACAGATCATCATAAATGCGTTGTCAGCACCGTTTGCGGCTGCCGGTGCTGCTGCCATGGCAAGCGAAGGCAGCAATGCAACCGCGCCAAGCCCCATCATGGATAAAAGTTTTTTCATTATTAACCCACCCCTGTTTCTCAAAACTGTTTTTTCTAACCTGATTTATATCAAAGCGATTTATATCAGAGATAAAGGCCTGAAATTACAGTGCTGCTTCGTCAGTTTCACCCGTACGGATACGGATGACGCGTTGCAATTCTGCAACAAAAATTTTGCCATCGCCGATCTTGCCGGTGTAGGCCGCTTTGCTGATCACGTCGATCACTTCATCCAGCTGATCGTCAGCGATAGCAATGTCGATTTTTACTTTTGGCAGGAAGTTCACACTGTATTCCGCACCGCGGTACAACTCAGCGTGACCTTTCTGACGGCCGAAACCTTTAACTTCCGTTACGGTCAGCCCCTGAATTCCAACAGCAGACAGTGCTTCACGCACGTCTTCCAGCTTAAAAGGTTTGATCACCACAGTAACCAGCTTCATATTGCCACTCCTCGAATTAAGGGCTTGCCGCGAGAAACCTCGCGCCCGATACGGAATGGTTAAAGCAAAGGGTGTGCCAGAGTTGAAATCACGTAAATATTCATGCGATTCCCGCGTCATACGGCATTTTCAGATTATTCGTGACCCGGCGCACAGTTGTGGGGCCGTATTCAGCCTGACCCCATACGCACCATTTAAGTGCCCGTCGCTGCTTTTTAGTGCAGAGGAAGCCAGCGGAACATTTTGGATGCATGAATCAGGTGCGTGAGACGCGAAAAGGAGGGATTAATAGAACAAGAAGAAATGAACTGGCGCAGCAATCAGGCTGCGCCAGCTGAAGATTATACGTTTTCTGTTGCTGAAATAACCGCACCGGTGGACGCCAGTTCCTGCCCTGCGAGCTGCAACTGATACATCTGATAATAACGGCCTTTTTCAGCCAGAAGCTGGAAATGGTTACCTTGTTCAACCGCCTGCCCCCGATGCAATACCAAAATATTATCGGCATCGACAATCGTTGAAAGACGGTGGGCAATCACCACCAGAGTGGTTTGCTGACGGATAGCCCGCAACGCACGCTGAATTGCCTGCTCGGTTCCTGAATCAATATTGGCCGTTGCCTCGTCAAGGATCAGAATCTCAGGCGCCTGCACCAAAACGCGCGCCATCGCCAGCAACTGTTTCTGGCCCACGGAAAGATTATTCCCCTGCTCACCCAGACGCGTATTCAGCCCTTCCGGCATTTCACGCACCAGCGGCGAAAGCTGCACGATGTCCAGCGCGTGCCAGACCTGAGCTTCATCAATGTCGCGCCCCAAAGTCACATTGGCGAACACCGATTCCGCCAGCACCACCGGATCCTGCTGAACCATTGCGATACCTTTACGAAGGCTGGTATGCGACAGGTCAGCAAGATTGCGTCCGTCCACGCGAATCTCACCTTTATTGAGCGGATAATATCCCATGAGCAGATTCGCAAGCGTGCTTTTCCCGCTACCGGTATGCCCGACCAGCGCCACAAACCCGCGCGACGGAACGTGCAGGGAGATATTTTCCAGCACCCATTTATCGGGAAGATAAGCGAAGCTGACGTCCCTGACTTCAATTTCTCCGCTGGTGAGTAATTTGTCGTCCGGACCGTATTGCTGCTGGGTTCTGTCCATCAAATCAAAAATACGCTCACCGGCAACGACCGCCTGTTGCAAAATGGATTGCTGCGAAGTCAGTTCGATCAGCGGTTCGTTGAGACGCCCGAGATAGTTAATGAAGGCATACAACACGCCCACACCAATTGAGCCTTCGGCACTGAATCCGAAAAGCAGCAACAAACCGCACAGAATCAGCGATGAGAACAGACTGAGCAATGGCCGCAGCAGAAAACCTTCCAGCCTCAGCGTTTGCATACGCGCCATGTAGTGCGACTGGCTGGCGCGCGTGAGGCGTTCGCCGAATCTTTTCTGCTGACGAAATTGCTGGATGACGTTCATGCCATTAATGACTTCGTTAAACCCGTCATTAATGTCCGCCAGATAAGCGCGCACCTTGCGGACAACCGGCGTGCTGTAGACCTGATACAGCCCCATCACGACAAATACTGCCGGGAAAATACAAATAGCCACGGAAGCCAGCCGCCAGTCGAGGCTGAACATCGCGATCAACATTGCGCCAATCAGGGCGATGCTGCGCAACACTGTCGACACCACGGTCACGTATAAATCGCGGATCACTTCGGTATCATTAGTTACGCGGGAAATGAGCTGCCCGACCGGCTGGGTATCGAACGCGCTGAGCGGCTGCCGGAGTGCGGCGTCCATAACATCGGTACGTAAACGCTGGACCACCCCCACGGCGGCACGGTTAAACAATAACGCCTGAAAATAGTGCAGGCTTGCGGCAAGAAATTGCAGGAAGATAAAGCAAAGTGCCAGCAAGCTGACTTTCCCCCACGGCAACTCCCCTTTCGCGACATAGTGATCAATAAAGAAACTGATCAGAATAGGCCCGGTCACTTCCGCCGCGGCGGCAACCCACAACATCACGACAGCATAGGAAAGTGGCTTGCTGTAGGGTTTTCCGTATTTGAGAAGTCGTTTAAGCGTTGGCCACAACTTCTGAATTTTATTCGTTTTTGGTTCAGCCACGTTGTTCCGTCTCCATTTCCTGCGGCACGTCGTCCAGCGCTGCTTCAAGCTGCTGATAGCGGAACATATCCCGGTACCAGCCGGGCTGCGCAACAAGCTGATCGTGATCGCCACGTTGCGAAATACTTCCATGGCTGAAGACCAGAATTTCGCTTGCTTCGGTCAGGGCTGAAAGGCGGTGTGCGCTGATAATCACCGTGCGGTCACTTCCCCACTGCCGTAAGTTATGCAGGATCTGATGTTCCGTACGGCCATCAACTGCCGACAGCGCATCGTCAAGGATCAGGATTTCTGCTTTCATCAGCAACGCACGGGCGATGGAAATACGTTGTTTTTGCCCGCCGGAAAGCATTACCCCGCGCTCACCGACTTCGGTTTCATATCCCTGGGGCAATCGCAAAATATCGTCATGTACACTGGCAAGCCGCGCCGCTTCTTCAATTTCTTCCTGAGTAGCTTCCGGACGACCCAGCGCAATGTTTTGCGCCACTGTGTCGGAGAACAGGAAAGGTGTCTGGCTGACAATCGCCAGGCGCGCGCGCCAGTCGTCGAGCTGAATTTCTTTAAGAGATAACCCGTGATAGCGCACGTCCCCTTCTGTGACGTCAAACTGACGTTGGAGTAGAGCCAGAAGCGTACTCTTTCCGGAGCCGGTCGGGCCGCACAGCCCGAGCATTTTGCCCGGCTCCAGGGTGAATTCAACAGCATTCAGTGCAGACTGACTATTTTCAGGATATTGGAATCGGGTTATCTGAGTCTCGAGTACGGCCCGGCCAGCCGGTAACGGTTTTGTTCCGTCAGCCACCGCAGGGGCTTCCTGCAACAAACTGCGTATACGGCTGTAAGCCGCACTTCCGCGTTCCACGATATTAAACATCCAGGCCAGCGCCAGCATCGGCCAGATCATCAGCCCGAGATACATCACAAAACTGGTTAATTCGCCGAGCGTCAGGTGACCGTTGACCACCATCCAGCTCCCGCCGCCAATCGCCAGCAGGTTTGCCATGCCGATAGACACATAAATGGTCGGATCAAAACGCGCATCAACGCGGGCAACGCGCATGTTTTTAGCACCGGTATCTGCCGCAACATCGGCAAACTGCGAAGACTGATGATTTTCCAGCCCAAAAGCTTTGATCATCCTGATACTGGTGAGGCTTTCCTGCGCCTGATCGTTTAGTGAGGAGAACGCCGCCTGCGCCGTTTTAAAACGGGAATGCAACTGGTCTCCATAACGTTTGATGATGATCGCCATCACCGGCATTGGCACCAGAGAAAGTAGCGTCAGTTCCCAGCTAATCTGCGTTGCCATTACAATCAGCACCGCCAGCCCCATGACCAGCGAATCCACCAGCGTCAGAACGCCCTCGCCGGCTGCAAAGACCACGCGGTCAACGTCGTTGGTCGCCCGGGCAATTAAATCGCCAGTACGATGACGCAGATAAAAGGCCGGATGCTGGCGGCTGAGCTGCCGGAAGAAATCCTGTCGCAGTTCGACCGCAAGCTGATAGGAGGCTCCGAATAACAGCACGCGCCAGACGTATCGCAACAAATACACCACAACAGCCGTGCCCAGCATCAGGCCAAGCCACGCGAAAAGCACACTGGCAGACATTTGTTTTGACGTTACGCCATCAATAATTACGCCAACCAGCTTGGGTGGCAGTAATTGCAGGATGGCAATAATGATCAGCAAGCCAACGGCACCCAGATACCGGCACCATTCGCGTCGGAAGTACCAGCCTAATTGTGCAAACAATCTCACGCAGCGTTTTCCATACAAATAATAATGATTTTATTGAGTTAAACAGGTTTCAGAAACCCTGTTTTCTCTTCAGGACGACAAGGATACCAGAGTTAACATGCGTTTCTGATGAAACTTTTTACTGCAACTTTTGCATTAAATTGGCAATACGGTGGTCGATTTTATGCGTTCCATCGCAAAACTTGAGGTCACATCGTTCAGTCCTGGAATGCCGTTCACAAGCCGCTTGTAAAAGTTGTCGTAGCTTTTCATATCGGAAACCTGAACCTGGAGTAAATAATCGTATTCCCCTGCCATACGGTAAAATCCCAGCACTTCGGGAAAGGCTTCCACCTGCTGTACAAATCGCTGATACCACTCGCTGTTGTGATGCTGAGTTTTAATCAGGACGAACGCCGTCAGGCTCAGCCCGAGTTTTTCACCATCCAGCAGGGCGACTTTTCCACAAATAATGCCGTCGTCTTCGAGACGTTTTATCCGTTTCCAGCAAGGCGTTGTGGTGAGATTCACCGCCTCAGCCAGTTCATTCAGAGAAAGCGTGCAATCCTTCTGCAACAACGACAACAGTCTGAGGTCAATTTTATCTACCATAAGGCACTCCAGGAGAATATTTTTCTACAACACGCCCAGTTCATGGGTTAAAGGGTAACTTATTTCTCTGCCGCTTGCGTTATTCTTAATCCCACAAAACTTCTTCTGCGAGCTCTCATTATGCAAAACGCCTGGGTTAATCACGCTATCAAAGAAATCGACGCGGATTTTCAGCGTTCAGCCGATACACATTTAATTCGTCTCGCCCTGAATGATTTCCCCGGAATTTCGCTGTATCTGAAAGATGAGAGCACGCATCCGTCCGGCAGCCTGAAACACCGTCTGGCGCGCTCCCTGTTTTTGTATGGTCTGTGCAACGGCTGGATACGTGAAAATACGCCGATCATTGAGGCCTCTTCGGGCAGTACAGCTATTTCTGAGGCCTATTTCGCGCGCCTGCTCGGCCTGCCTTTTATTGCCGTGATGCCTTCCTGTACCGCGCCTCGGAAAATTCAGCAGATAGAATTTTATGGCGGCCGCTGCCACTTTGTTGAAAACTCCGGTCAGATTTATGCCGCTTCCGAACAGCTTGCCCGTGAACTGAACGGGCATTACATGGATCAGTTTACCTTTGCTGAGCGCGCGACCGACTGGCGGGGAAACAATAACATCGCTGACAGTATTTTCCGCCAGATGTCCCGTGAGCCGCATCCGGTGCCGCGATATCTGGTGATGAGCGCCGGAACAGGCGGCACCTCCGCCACTCTGGGACGTTACATCCGATATCAGGGACATAACACCGAACTGGTGGTGGTCGATCCGGAAAACTCAGTATTTTATGATTACTATCAGCAACGTGATGCCAGCGTAACCGCGCAATGCAGCAGCCGTATCGAAGGGATTGGCCGCCCGCGCGCCGAGCCTTCTTTTATACCCAGCGTCATCGACAGCATGATGCAGGTGCCTGATGCGGCCAGCGTCGCGACGCTTCACTGGCTGGAAAAAGTACTTGGCCGTAAAGTGGGCGGTTCAACCGGAACAAATGTCTGGGGTGCGCTGCAACTTGCTAAACAAATGCGAGAAAATGGCGAGACAGGTTCAATCGTCACGTTACTTTGCGACAGTGGAGAACGTTATCTGAATACCTATTTTGACGAGAACTGGGTCGCGAAGAACATCGGGGATATTTCGGTGTACACACAGCAGCTTGAAGGTCTTAGCTGAGGTTTTAGATTAGCCAACGCACCAGCAGCTTGAATTATGAAGGAAAAAAGCCGGGACAGATAATCCCGGCTTGCTGCAAAACCTTAATATTCGGGGGAATAGGTGAGGTTTGGTGTGTGCAGCCAGTGTTGCAAAAAGTGAGACACCGCCTGATTCCGGCAATGCCCGATAACTTGCAGATGCGGCGATTGTTCTTTCAGCACAGGCAAAGCATTGCCCATGATCAGCCCCATTCCTACGCTTTCCAGCATTTCCCTGTCATTCATCGCATCGCCAAAGGCCATGCATTCAGACATTTTGATCTCAAGCCCCGCCGTCAGAAGTGCCAGCGCGCTGCCTTTGTTACAGCCCGCAGGCTGTACATCCAGGCAATCATGCGCCGAAAAACACAGGTCCAGACGATTGCCGAAATGCGCTTTCAACTGCGGAACCAGTTTAAGCAGGGTTTCATGCGGTGCGCAGAAACACACTTTGCTGTTGCCTGCATCGGGCAATGTGCGCAGATCCTGCAAATGATAACGGAAACCGCTGAACTGATGCGGGATCAGCAAGTCGGGATCGTCCAGAGCGGTAAACCAGCCGTCGTCACGAAAAACATGCTGACTCGCCGGTGTATCCCAGGCCGTGTGCAGCAATTCATGCGCACAATCTTCCGGTAAATCACTGGCGTGCAGTAAATGCCCCGACAAGTCATGAATACGTGTGCCATTGCCGGTAATCAGAAAACCTTCCATGCCTATATTGGCCAGAATATCTTTCATTTCAAGATAATGGCGTCCGGTGGCAAAGGTGAGACGCATGGGTTTTTCTGCCAGCTGGCTCAGGGTTGCCAGCGTTTTCTCGCCCAGGGTATGGTCGGGTAAAAGAAGTGTGCCATCCATATCGAATGCAGCTAAACGGTACATATTTCCTCTCTGGGCGGGAATGATTTTCACGTTCAAAGTATGGACTGCGATTTGCGGAACTAATAGTGAACAGTTTATGAATACTCTTCCGGGTTTAGTTCACACTTTGGTTTTCGGCCCCGCGCCATCAGTAAAAGTCTGCGATATGCTGAAGTGAATCCCGTACCAGAAAAATAAGGTTCCGTATTTTCCATGCGATTGCAAAACCGGCTTAACCAGTATCAGCGCCTGTACGTGAAAACCGGGCAGGAACCCGTTTTACTTACTGTGACTGAACTGGCCGATATTTTCTGCTGCAGCGAACGCCACACGCGGACATTGCTGAGCCATTTTAAAGATGCGGGGTGGATAAACTGGCGCTCACAGTCCGGTCGCGGAAAACGCGCGTCGTTGTGCTGCCTGAAATCTCCTGAAGATTTACGCGGTGCTTATCTGCAGGAGTTGCTCAAAAACGGCGAGCATTCAGCGGCTTTGCAACTCAGTCAGCTGGACCCGACACATCTGAATACCCTGCTTGCGCCGCACCTTGGCGGACAATGGCAGGAAGATGCGCCCACGTTGCGGATCCCGTATTACCGCCCTCTCCAGTTTCTGGATCCCTTGACGCTGACCGGCCGCGCAGAACAACACCTGGCGCATACCATTCATGCAGGTCTGACGCACTTTGTCCCCGGGAACCCGACGCCGCAGCCGGATCTGGCCCATCACTGGCAAATCAGCAATGACGGCAAAACCTGGCAGTTCTTTCTGCGCAGTCAGCTTTTCTGGCACAACGGAGAACCGCTGAAAACATCGCAACTGCTGACCCGCTTTGAGCAATTGCGCCATTCAGCACGGGGAAAACACAATCTGGCATCTGTGATCCAAATATCTCAGCCACACGCGCAGTGCCTGCAATTTGATCTCGACACCCCCGATTACTGGCTGGCGCACCGGTTTGCCGATCTCAATTGTCTGCTCTCACATCCTGAAAATCCGCATATCGGCGCGGGTCCTTTCCGGCTGACGCATTTTTCTCCCGAACTGGTCAGGCTGGAACAGCACACGCTTTATACCCTGCAACATCCTTATCTTGCGGCGATAGAATTTTGGATCACGCCGCAGTTATTCGCGCAAAAGAATAATGTGAGCTGTCAGCATCCGGTGAGGATCATTCTGGGAGAAGAGGAAGAATTGTCGCGCGTCAAACCGGTCAGACGCAGCACCAGCCTGGGGTTTTGTTATATCGCCACCAATCTGCGGCGGGGCGTTCTGAATGAAGCTCAGGCACGGAAAATTGTCCGGTTGATCCAGCGCAGCGGCATGCTGGATAATCTTCCGATTGATCATGATCTGGTGAAAGCCAGCAAAGAAATGCTGCCTGGCTGGCCCATTCCTTTGCATGACGATACCGACGTTCCCCTGCCGGAAAAGCTGAGACTCCTGTTTCATCCGCCGGTGGAATTTGAACTGGTCGCTCAGGCTTTGCAGCAAAAGCTGGCTGTTCAGGGCTGCGCGCTGGAAGTCGTTTATCACGAGGGGCGTTTGTGGGAAGACGGTGAACTGTTGAAATCTGCCGATCTGCTGCTCGGCGATCGTCTGATCGGTGAATCGCCGGAAGCCACGCTGGAAAACTGGTTGCAGCAGGATCCGCTCTGGCTGGAAATTTTGCGCGAAGATGATCTGCACAATCAGCAACAGCGCCTCCTGCATATTCAGCAAATTCCACTCGAAAACCGTCGCGCCGATGAGCTACGCGATCATTTTTATCAGTGGATGCAAACCGGCATCGTGACGCCTTTATTTAATTATCAGTATCAGGTCAGCGCACCGCCGCGGATCAGCGGCGTTCAGCTCACGGCGTGGGGCTGGTTTGATTTTTGTCAGGCCTGGGTTCCGCCGCCTTTGTTATCCGAAAACGCGTGACCGAGCTGTTTAGCTACACTCTGACGTTAAAGAAAAGTACCATTAACCTAATTTTACTGCGCCGGACGCAGTCGGTTTCGTAATACAGGTAAACAGAATGAAAAGAGCAGTGGTGGTTTTCAGCGGCGGACAAGACTCAACAACTTGCCTGATTCAGGCATTGAAGCAGTATGACGAAGTTCATTGCGTCACGTTTGATTACGGCCAGCGCCATCGTGCTGAAATTGAGATTGCACAAAAGCTGTCCGTAGAATTAGATGCCCGCGCACACAAAGTGCTGGATGTGAATTTGCTCAATGAACTGGCGGTCAGCAGCCTGACGCGCGATAACATCCCCGTTCCTAACTTTGGTGATGAAAATGACGGCGGCCTGCCGAGCACTTTTGTTCCCGGCCGTAATATTTTGTTCCTGACACTGGCAGCAATTTATGCCTATCAGATCCAGGCAGAAGCCGTGATTACCGGCGTTTGTGAAACTGACTTCTCCGGTTATCCGGATTGCCGGGATGAGTTTGTCAAAGCGCTGAATACGGCCGTCTCGCTGGGTCTGGCGCGCGATGTGCGTTTTGAAACCCCGCTGATGTGGCTCAATAAGGCCGAGACCTGGGCGCTGGCAGATTACTATCAGCAACTGGATTTGGTGCGTCACCAAACGCTGACCTGCTATAACGGCATTGCGGGTGATGGCTGCGGTGAATGTGCGGCCTGCCATTTACGCGCTAACGGCCTGCAACAATATCATCAGGATAAGGACGGCGTTACCGCCAGCCTGAAGAAGAAGACCGGTCTGCGTTAACAGCCAGACGGCAGAGTTTTATGACGGGCGGCCTGAAAGCTGCCCGTTTTTGTTTTTCACTATACATCCGCGAATCAGTCGTTCTCCAGTTCCAGCTCGCGTAGTCTTTCCAGTAACTCACCTTCCAGTGGCAACGCTTTTTGTGTCTGCAGATCGATACACACAAACGTCAGCGTGGCATCTGCCACCACTTCACCTTCACAGGTCAACACTTGTTCGAGAACCCCGCTTCGCCCGTTGAGTTGCTGCAGGCTGCTGTCGATACGCAGAACATCACCGAGCACCGCGGGTTTGCGGTAATTGATATTGATATTCACTACGATGAAAGCGATTTTGTTTTCGCTCATCCACTGGAAACCGGACTGGTTATCCAGCCATTCCCAGCGCGCGGTCTCCAGAAATTCAAGGTAACGTGCGTTGTTAACGTGCTGGTAAACATCAATGTGAAAACCGCGAACTTTAATAAACGTATGCATAGTGGTTAAAAAACTCCTGATAATCGCCTGAGGCATACAACCAAACTGGTCAGATGTTTTTAGAGATTAGCAGAAGAAAACGGCGGCAACCGTTCAGGAATTGCCGCCGCGACATCCGTCACAGTTTCAGACGGTCCTTGTTACGTTCAAACAGTGCAGCGCCGATCCCCGGCACTTCGCGCAGCTGTTCGATGTCGGTGAATTGCCCAAGTTCCTCACGGTAGCTGATAATGGCCTGCGCCTTTTTCATCCCTACGCCATTCATCACTTTGGCAAACTCTTCCGCTGTTGCGGTATTGATTTTGACGGTACTTTCATCTGTCACCGCCACCTGTTCCTTTTTCACCTGCGGGCCTGAGACTTTGCCCGCTGCTGTCACGGGCGCAGCCGTCGTGGTTGCCACGCTACTGGCGGCATTCGGTGCCGCCTGCAACATCACCGGTAAAGTAGAAAGCCCCAAAGCCAGCGCCAACGAAAGTGAAGTAATGCCTAATTTTTTCATGCTGTATCCTCCATGTGTTTGACAGCACGGAGAGAGTGCATCAGGGCGAAACAGCGAACAATGGGCAACTTTCAAATATGGAAAAGGCCGCGAAAGCGGCCTTTGTTTGTTGCAACGCGTTGCAAAACTTTGCGGCGTTTACTGGTTTTGTGCGGCTGAACCGTATTTGATTTTTGCTTCCTGACGAAGATTTGTCAGCAGCGCATCAAAGGTCACGTTCGAGGAGGTCTGTTGCATCTCCTGCGTGAAACGTGCCACATCGGCTTCAGGCACAACGCCAGGTGTCACGCCAGTCAGTTTGACCAGAACGCTGTTACCTTTGTCATCCTGAGACAGGCCATAAACCAGCTGGTCTTTTTGCGGGTGCGGTAACGCGTAGACATTTTCTTCGAACGCAGAAGGCTGCTGGCTGCGCTGTACTTTCTGTACTGCGCCAAAGCTCAGACCTGCGGCTTTCATCGCGTCATCGCCTTTACCGTCTTTAAGAGCGGTCAGCAGTTTCTCACCATCATCACGCGCCTGATCCTGTGCTTTTTGATGTTTAAGCATCGCCGTCACCTGATCTTTCACATCAGCGAACGGTTTAACCCCTTCAGCTTTATGCGCATCGACACGCACCACGAAGGCGCGATCGCCGTCTACGGTGATGATGTCAGAGTTGCTGCCCGGTGAACCGTCCTGACCAATCAGACCGCCTTCAAAAATCGCCTGCACAACAGGTTTAAAATTAATACCTGCGGGGATTTGATTCTGAGTGAACCAGTCGGTATGAACCGCTTTGGTTCCTGCAACCTGCTCAGCAGAAGCTAAAGATTCGTTATCATTGGTCGCGGCCTCGCTGACTTTTTGTTGCAGCGCGTAGTAAGCATCCAGTGATTTTTCCTGCTTCAGCTTGTCTGTAATCGTGTTACGGACTTCAGCCAAAGGTTTCACCTTCTCAGGCGTCACATCTTCAAGGCGCAAGATGAAGAAACCACTGTCAGATTTAATGACGCCAGACACCTGACCTTTCGTGGTCAGATTCGCGTTTTTAAATTCTGGCAGAGTTGTTTCAGGTTCCATCCAACCCAGATCACCGCCTTGTTTTGCACTCAGTGCATCGGTCGATTTGGTTTTTGCCAGCGCTGCGAAATCAGTTCCTTTCGCCAGCTCTGCTGCCACAGCGTCGGCATCAGCCTGAGTTTTCAGGACGATAACGCTGTAACGACGACGTTCCGGCTGACCGAATTCATTTTTGTGCTGATCGTAGTAAGCGCTGATATCCGCGTCAGTCACGTCAGTTTTGCCCTGCATCGCCGCTGCATCCATTTCGATGTAGCTGATCTTGACTTGCTCAGGGGAAATAAAGCTGTTTTTGTTCTGGTCGTAGAAGGCCTGTAACTCTGCGTCAGTGACCTGCTGCTTGGCCGCCAGAGCGTTTGTGTCCAGCGTAGCCGTCTGTACATCGCGGCTTTGCAGGATCAGTTCACCCAGCGATTTGCTTTCTACTGGCAGAACAAAATCGGACTGACCGAAGGCTTGTTCGAGCTGCTGGCTGATCAGCTGGCGTTTCATCAGCTGTGCAAAGTTATCCGCGGTGTAACCCATGCTCTGGATGCTTTGCAGATATTTAGCGTTATCGAAACGGCCATCAGTCTGGAATTGTGGGGTCGCAAAAATCGCGTCTTTGATCTGCTGATCGCTGACGGCAATGCCTAATTTTTTGGAATACTGATCCAGCAAAGTGACGTCAATCAGATTGCTCAGGGATTCCTGACGCAACTGCTGCATATAACCTTCGCTGCCTGCCAGCGCAGAGAATTGATCACCGAGCTGTTGCTGCAGACGGTTCCGCTGATTCTGCACCGCCTGCTCTAACTGAGCACGCCCGATTTCCTGACCATTCACTTTCGCTGCATAGTCGCCTGAACCGCCGACCAGGTAGTTGCCCACCCCTGTCAAAATAAAGGACAGAATAATCAGGGCCAGAATGATTTTGAGCACGACGTTATTGGAAGCCGCGCGTAAATTGTCCATCATAGTGAGGCAACACTCCGCTGTAATAAAAAAAGCGCACCGTTTTCGATGCGCCTTATATCTTACCTTACCAGCCCGATGACGTCAGGTTATTGTTTAACAACCAGACCTGAATGAAAAAGCATCAGTAATGCCCCTCACACAGTTTCGACGTCAGTCAGCAGGTAATTAACCGTTAACGGCATCTTTCAGCGCTTTACCTGCACGGAAGCCAGGTACTTTAGCCGCTGCAATACTGATTTCTTTACCGGTCTGTGGGTTACGGCCGGTACGTGCTGAACGTTCACGCACTGAGAAAGTACCGAAACCAACCAGAGCTACTTCATCCCCAGCTTTCAGGGTGTCAGTGACAGATGCAAGAACAGCATCTAAAACACGTCCCGCTGCGGCTTTAGAAATATCAGCACCGGCAGCAATTTTGTCGATCAATTGTGACTTATTCACTCTTTTCATCCCCTCTTAAAATTCGATCATCACGGCGCATTTTCCCTACGGACGTGACCGCGCTGCTGTTATATCAATCTTGTCAGGGCTATGCAAGCGACTGAAAGCAGCCTGAAACCTTCTGACAGTTGACTAACTTAACGGCACAAAAAAAAGCTGGCAAGTGAGATTTCACCTGCCAGCCTGAGTTTTATTCAACTGTGTCTGTCGCGGTCACTATTTTGCTGCAACCGGTAAGGCGCCATAGGCCGGATTTTGCAGTGCGATGTTCAAAACATCATCAATGCGTTTAACCGGATGGATCTCAAGATCTGCCAGCACGTTCGCCGGAATTTCTTCCAGATCGCGTTTGTTGTCATCTGGGATCAGAACCACTTTGATGCCGCCACGATGTGCTGCCAGCAGTTTTTCTTTCAAACCACCGATTGGCAGAACCAGACCACGTAAAGTGATCTCACCGGTCATTGCCACATCCGCACGCACCGGGTTGCCCGTCAGACAAGACACCAGCGCGGTACACATTGCGATACCTGCACTTGGACCATCTTTTGGCGTTGCCCCTTCAGGTACGTGAACGTGAATATCACGTTTTTCGTAGAAGTCAGGGTTGATACCCAGTTTGTCCGCACGCGAACGTACAACGGTCAGCGCAGCCTGAATAGATTCCTGCATGACTTCGCCCAGAGAACCGGTGTAAGTCAGCTTTCCTTTACCCGGAACGCAGGCCGTTTCGATGGTCAGCAGTTCGCCGCCCACTTCGGTCCACGCCAGACCGGTGACCTGGCCTACACGGTTTTCGGTGTCAGCACGGCCGTAATCGACCTTCTGCACGCCGAGGAAATCTTTCAGGTTGTCGCCATTGATTTCAATGTGCTTGATGTCTTTATCCATCAGCAATTGTTTAACCGCTTTTCGGCAAAGTTTAGATAACTCACGTTCTAAACTACGTACACCCGCTTCACGGGTATAGAAACGAATAATGCCGATAATCGCGCTGTCATCAACAGTCAGTTCATTCTTCTTGAGCGCATTACGTTCAAGCTGTTTTGGCAACAGGTGCTGTTTGGCGATGTTCAGTTTTTCGTCTTCGGTATAACCGGAAAGACGGATCACTTCCATACGATCCAGCAAAGGTGCAGGAATGTTCATCGAGTTCGAGGTCGCCACAAACATCACGTCTGACAGGTCGTAATCGACTTCCAGATAGTGATCGTTGAACGCCACGTTCTGTTCAGGATCCAGCACTTCCAGCAACGCTGAAGCCGGGTCACCGCGCATGTCAGATGACATCTTGTCGATTTCATCCAGCAGGAACAGCGGGTTTTTCACCCCAACTTTCGCCATTTTCTGAATCAGTTTGCCCGGCATAGAACCTATGTAGGTACGACGGTGACCGCGGATTTCCGCTTCATCACGTACACCACCCAGCGCCATACGCACATACTGACGGCCCGTCGCACGCGCGATGGACTGGCCCAGTGAGGTTTTACCCACACCCGGAGGCCCAACCAGACACAGGATTGGCCCTTTGATTTTGCTGACGCGCGTCTGCACCGCAAGATATTCAAGGATACGGTCTTTGACACGTTCGAGGCCAAAGTGATCGGTATCCAGAACTTCCTGGGCTTTACGCAGGTCTTTTTTCACTTTGCTGCGGGCGTTCCATGGCACCTGAAGCATCCAGTCGATATAACCACGAACAACCGTGGCTTCGGCGGACATTGGTGACATCATTTTCAGCTTTTGCAGCTCAGCTTCAGTTTTTTCACGCGCTTCTTTCGGCATTTTGGCCGCTTCGATTTTGCGTTTCAGCGCCTCATGCTCATCAGGCGTGTCATCCATTTCGCCAAGTTCTTTCTGAATCGCTTTCATTTGCTCATTCAGATAGTACTCGCGCTGGCTTTTTTCCATCTGTTTTTTGACACGATTACGAATGCGTTTTTCAACCTGTAACAGGTCGATTTCCGATTCCATCATCGCCATCAGATATTCCAGACGCTCGGTGATATCAAACATTTCCAGCACGGATTGTTTGTCAGCGAGTTTCAGCGGCATATGTGCAGCGATGGTGTCAGCCAGACGTGCGGCATCTTCAATGCTGTTAAGCGAAGTCAGCACTTCCGGCGGGATCTTTTTGTTCAGTTTGATATAACCTTCAAACTGATTAATCGCTGTGCGAACCAGAACTTCCTGCTCGCGTTCGTCCACGGCCGGAGATTCAAGGTATTCCGCCTGGGCAGCAAAATGCTCGCCACTGTCAGAAAGCGTCGTAATGCGCGCGCGTTGTAACCCTTCCACCAGCACTTTTACAGTGCCGTCCGGGAGCTTCAGCATTTGTAATATTGAGGCTACCGTACCCACGGAGAAGAGATCGTTAACGCCCGGCTCATCGGTTGACGCTTCTTTCTGCGCCACCAGCATGATTTTTTTGTCGTGATCCATCGCGGCTTCGAGGCACCGAATCGATTTTTCCCTGCCAACAAACAACGGGATCACCATGTGCGGATAAACCACCACATCGCGCAGAGGCAATACGGGGATTTCTATGCGTTCAGAACGCTCAGGGTTCATAGAGCTCTCTCTTAGTTTAGCTTCCGCCAGGTTAAGGAAATCTCGTGAAACACGAGTCAGACGGGTTTCAGCAAGTCGTTAACTGAGTATATGGGGATGAATGTCCGACATTCAACGATAAGAATGTGCGAAAAAAAAATGGGGGACAAAATCCCCCATTTCGTGGCTAACTCTCTGGATAGATTGGCTAATTATTCGCCAGATGCTTGTTGTGCTTCTGGTTTGCCATAAATCATCAGAGGTTCTGACTGGCCCGCAATCACGGACTCATCAATCACCACTTTCTCGACATCTTCAAGAGATGGCAGATCATACATCGTATCCAGCAATGCGGCTTCAACGATTGAACGCAGACCACGGGCACCGGTTTTACGGACCATGGCTTTTTTCGCAATCGCGACCAGCGCTTCATCACGGAATTCCAGCTCAACGCCTTCCAGATTGAACAATGCCTGATATTGCTTAGTCAGGGCATTTTTCGGCTCTTTCAGAATTTGAATCAGAGCTTCTTCATTCAGTTCGCTCAGTGTTGCAACGACAGGCAAACGACCAATGAACTCAGGGATCAGACCAAATTTGATCAAATCTTCTGGTTCAGCCTGCGCCAGCAACTGACCTTCTGTTGCTTTCTGCTCTTTGCCTTTCACTTCTGCACCAAAACCGATACCGGTGTTGGTATTGATACGCTGACCAATCACTTTATCCAGGCCGGCAAACGCGCCACCACAGATAAACAGGATTTTAGAAGTATCAACTTGCAGGAATTCCTGCTGGGGGTGTTTGCGTCCGCCTTGCGGAGGTACGGCAGCCACAGTCCCTTCAATCAGTTTCAAAAGCGCCTGCTGAACACCTTCACCGGACACGTCACGCGTGATCGATGGGTTGTCAGATTTGCGGGAAATCTTGTCGATTTCATCAATATAAACAATACCGCGTTGCGCTTTCTGGACGTCGTAATCACATTTCTGCAGCAGTTTCTGGATGATGTTTTCAACGTCTTCACCCACATAACCGGCTTCGGTCAGCGTGGTGGCATCGGCCATCGTGAATGGCACATCCAGGAAACGCGCCAGGGTTTCAGCCAGCAGCGTTTTACCGCTACCAGTCGGCCCGATCAGCAGAATGTTGCTCTTGCCTAATTCGATACCGTTGCTGGTATCGCCATTACGCAGGCGCTTGTAGTGGTTGTAAACTGCCACTGCCAGCACTTTCTTCGCAGGCTCCTGACCGATAACATAATCGTCAAGATGCTGACGAATTTCATGCGGTGTCGGTAACGCGCTGCGTTCACGGTGTGGCGCGACTTCTTTGATCTCTTCGCGAATAATGTCGTTACATAAGTCGACACACTCATCGCAGATATACACTGACGGCCCGGCAATCAGCTTACGAACTTCATGCTGGCTTTTGCCGCAAAAAGAGCAGTACAGCAGCTTTCCTGAACCGTCTTTGCGCTTATCTGTCATCAGTAAACCTCTTCTTTAATATCAGTCCCGCAGCGTAACAAACGCTACGGCACGACCCTATTACACAACAGCCGCATGATTGGCTGATGTCTGTTCGTTCCCGTTATCACTCAAAGTGAGCAACGTTTGTTTAATTGGCAAACGCTGCCCCTGAGACATCCGTATGAGTATAACTATAGACCATCAGCCCGGCAGAACTAAGCCGTCAGGCGCGATGGGTAAATACGGAATCGACTAACCCGTACTCTACAGCCTCGTTCGCAGACAGGAAACGATCTCGTTCAGTGTCACGCTCTATTTCTTCAAGAGTTTTGCCCGTATGTTTCGCCATCAACTCATTCATGCGGGATTTCACTTTCAGAATTTCTTTCGCGTGGATCTCGATATCTGTTGCCTGCCCCTGGAAACCACCCAGCGGCTGGTGAATCATCACACGGGAGTTTGGCAGGCAGAAACGCTTGCCCTCAGCTCCGGCAGTCAACAGGAACGCACCCATTGAACACGCCTGGCCCATACAAATGGTGCTGACGTCCGGTTTGATAAATTGCATGGTGTCGTAAATCGACATCCCCGCAGTGATCACGCCACCCGGTGAGTTGATATATAGGTAAATGTCTTTTTCCGGGCTTTCTGCTTCCAGGAACAGCATCTGGGCAACAATCAGGTTAGCCATATGGTCTTCAACCTGACCCGTCAGGAAGATGATTCGTTCCTTAAGCAGACGGGAGAAGATGTCGTATGAACGCTCGCCCCGTGAAGTTTGCTCAACCACCATGGGTACCAACGCCATGTTTGGTGCAAATTGCTCTCTTTCACCACTGTATGACATAACCGTCTCCTAATAGATTCTGTTTGGCGCTATTTAAAACCGATTCTACTTGAGATAGGCACACATGACTATGCTCAAGCGGCCAAGTCGCCATTTACACGTCTGACGGTCGTTATCAGTCAGATTTTAACTGCAAATTTACCTGGGTTCGTCATTATCAATTGGGGGATTTACGCCCTTTTTTCAAGCCTGACGGAAAATTTCTTTTCTCTTTCACCCCGACCGGGTGGATGAAAGGCCATATTGGTGAAATGGAATGAACAGGTCTACGTGAGCTGTGCCTTATATTGATAAATATAGTGCAAAAACAACAGCCAAAAACAAAAATATCTGATTTTCAGGAAATAAAAAGCCCGCAGTAAAAACTGCGGGCTTCAGCGTCGAACCTGTAAACAGGTTCAGCAACATGCATTCAGATTATGCAGGTTGAGTCTGGTTCATCAGCTCAGTAAAGGTGGTGGCTTTTTCAGTCACTTTCGCTTTAGACAACAGAGTTTCGACCGCTTGTTCTTCCAGCGCGACGTTACGCATGTTGTTCATCAGCTCTTTATTTTTGCTGTAGAACTCAACAACTTCCTGTGGATCTTCGTACGCAGAAGCCATTTCTTCGATCAGCGCTTTAACGCGATCTTCGTCAGCTTTCAGTTCGTGCTGGCTGATCACTTCACCCAACAGCAGACCCACAACGACGCGGCGTTTAGCTTGCTCTTCGAACAACTCGCGTGGCAGTTCCAGCGCTTGTTTTTCGTTGCCACCAAAACGCTGTGCAGCCTGGCGACGCAGAACGTCAACTTCGCCATCGATCAGTGCAGATGGCACGTCGATTTCGTTAGCGCTGACCAGACCGTCGATTGCCTGAGTTTTGATGCGGTTACGTACAGCACCTTTCAGTTCACGTTCCATGTTTTTACGCACTTCTGCACGCAGACCTTCAACAGAACCATCAGCCACGCCGAAACGTTTGATGAATTCTGGCGTCAGTTCTGGCAGCTCACGCTCTTCAACTTTCTTCAGGGTAATCGCGAACTTAGCCGCTTTACCTTTCAGGTTTTCAGCGTGGTAATCTTCAGGGAAGTTTACGTCGATGGTGAATTCTTCACCGGCTTTGTGACCCACCAGACCGTCTTCGAAGCCTGGGATCATGCGGCCCTGGCCCATAGCCAGTACGAAATCAGAGGCTTTGCCGCCTTCGAATTCTTCACCGTCGATAGAACCGGAGAAATCAACGGTAACGCGGTCTTCAGCAGTCGCTGCAGCGTCAGTTTCTTTCCAGTCAGCTTGTTGCTTGCGCAGAGTTTCCAGCATGGTATCAACATCAGCGTCGTTAACTTCAACAACAGGTTTTTCAACTTCGATGTTTTCCAGATCTTTCAGCTCAACTTCCGGGTACACTTCGAATTCTACGGAGAAATTGAAGTCTTCACCCTGCTTGTACTCACCCGGGATGTAGTTAGGTGCGCCAGCTGGATTGATTTTTTCTTTGATGATCGCATCAACGAAGTTGCGTTGCATCAGATCACCCAGTACGTCCTGACGTACTGACGCGCCATAACGCTGTTCGATGATGTGGCTTGGTACTTTGCCTTTACGGAAGCCGTCAATACGTACTTTTTTAGAGACGTTGATCAGTTCACTGCTCACTGCTTTTTCAATGCTTTCAGCAGGAACAGTAATCGTTACGCGGCGCCCAAGGCCTTGAGTGGTTTCAACAGAAACTTGCATCTTGTTACCTCAAAAAAAAATCACAGTGCTCGGTCAACTCCAGAAGTCGTTCTCAAGATGAGAAGCACAATCGCGCAAACTTACCTTGAAAACGACTTCTAAGAACCGGGACAGTTCTGTTATCAGAACGTAGCCCTGTATTCGAGAGCGTCCGAAACCATTCCGGAAAAATTAGACGCGACATTATAGCGACGCATACGCACTGAGTCGAGGACGGTATCTCTACGCGCGGGAGGGAAACTCACACGGGACTCGATCCTTCGAAAAATGCGGTCGATGCAAAGGCGTAAACCACCTTGTCGTCTGCCTGTCAGGGGAAAAACAAAAACGGCCCGCGGGCCGTTTCTTGAAATTCGCCTCTACTAATACCGCATCTGATAAGGAAAGTTCCAGTTTTACCGTATCAAATGCTGATATTTGTGCCTTTTGTGAATCAGATCGTCACTATCAGGCCATTGTTCCCGCACCGCGGCAAGGCGGTGAAGCGGGGACGGTGTCCTGTAAGCCTTCCCATTCTTTTTGCGTGTAAGTATGGAGAGCCAGTGCGTGCACGCTGCCCGCCAGTTCTTCGGTTAAACGCCCGTAAATGGCACGATGACGTGCTAAAAAGCGTTCGCCGACGAATTTATCGGACACCATCACGACTTTGAAATGGCTTTCTGAGCCTGCCGGTACATTATGACGATAGCTTTCGTCAGTCACTTCCAGGAACGCAGGGTCGAATGCCTCAGCTAATTTTGCTTCTATTTGCTCACGAATCATAGCAATCTCCTCACACCGCATCTGCAGAGAACCGCGCCTGTCTGGTACACCTATCTATTTAAAACTCTCTACATTTAAATAATAGGCTGCTTTACAGCTCTACGTTAATCACATTAAAAAATTTATGCAGTTGATTGATAAAAATGGCGCTCAGTCTGTCAAAGAAATCGCGGCTTCGCTACGCCGGAGTCGGTGATACCGCAGGCTTGCTGAAAAAAAACGCTAAATATCCGTTTTTACAGATTGTTGGGACTTCCACCCGCAAATGGCGATGTTATGATGTCGGCAAATTTTTGAGCATTACTCCTTTATTAATATTGAGAAAACACACATGTTAAAAAAAATCATTTTCCCTGTGCTGGCACTGTTCATGCTGGCCGGATGCGCCACCAGCACTAACACGCTGGATGTTTCCCCGAAAATTGTTCTGCCTTCACAAGACCCTACGCTTCAGGGCATCACTATCAGCATCAACGGTGCAGACCAGCGCAAGGATCAGGCTCTGGCCAAAGTTAACCGTGACGGCCAGCTGATTTCCCTGACGCCTTCACGCGATCTGCGTTTCCTGTTGCAGGAATCTCTGGAAAAACAAATGACCGCACGCGGTTACATGGTCGGTGCCGACGGCGCAGTTGATCTCCAAATTGTCGTCAACAACCTGTATGCGGATGTTCAGGAAGGTAACCTGCGCTACAACATCACCACCAAAGCCGATATTTCTATCATCGCTACAGCGAAAAATGGCAGCAAGCAGGTGAAAAATTACCGCTCAACGTACAACGTTCAGGGCGCGCTTTCCGCTACCAACGCCAAAATCACCAACGCGGTTAACACCACGTTGGGTGATGTCATCAGCGACATGGCTTCCGACACCAGCATCAGCGACTTCATCAAGGCTAACGCCCGATAAGCTCCGGCTGAAATCTGTGTGACCTATTCTGCCCGGCCAGTCCGGGCAGAATGCTTTTCAGAACAAGCATTCCTTCCTTTATTCTCCCCGCTTCCTTTATTATGCCCCTGCGTCACTCTCTCACCGGTTCGCAGGAACACATTTTCATGATCAGTCAGTACTTTAAGATTTTCACGCAACGCAACACCGTCATTTTGCTGCTTCTGGGCTTTGCTTCCGGCTTACCGCTGGCGCTGACGTCCGGCACCTTGCAGGCGTGGATGACCGTCGAAAATGTCGATCTGAAAACTATTGGGATTTTCTCGCTGGTCGGCCAGGCCTACGTGTTCAAATTTCTGTGGTCGCCGATGATGGACCGCTATACCCCGTCATTTCTCGGACGCCGTCGCGGCTGGCTGATCCTGACGCAATTGCTGCTGGTCGCGGCGATTTTCGCCATGGGCTTTATGGATCCCGGTAAAGATTTGTTCTGGCTGGCGGCGCTGGCGGTGCTGATTGCTTTCGCGTCTGCTTCGCAAGACATCGTGTTCGACGCGTATAAAACGGATCTACTGCCGCCTGAAGAACGCGGAAACGGGGCCGCAGTTTCCGTGCTGGGCTATCGTCTGGCGATGCTGGTTTCCGGCGGGCTGGCGTTATGGCTGGCAGATCGTTATCTCGGCTGGCAGCACATGTACTGGCTGATGGCGGTGCTGATGCTGATGGGCGTTTTCGCCACGCTGATATCGCCGGAACCGCAAAATTCTCAGCCTGCACCGCGCACGATTGAAATGGCCGTCGTGGCGCCGCTGAAAGACTTCTTTGGCCGCAACAACGCCTGGCTGATTTTGCTTCTCATCGTGATGTACAAAATGGGCGACGCGTTTGCGGGCAGTCTGAGCACCACATTCTTAATACGCGGTGTCGGGTTTGACGCCGGGGAAGTCGGGCTGGTGAACAAAACGCTCGGTCTGATGGCCACGATTATTGGCGCGCTTTTTGGCGGAATGCTGATGCAGCGTCTGAGCCTGTTCCGCGCGCTGATGCTATTTGGTATTTTGCAGGCCGTTTCAAACGCGGGCTACTGGATGCTCGCCATTACCGATAAAGATTTGTATACCATGGGCGCGGCGATTTTCTTCGAAAACCTGTGCGGCGGGATGGGAACGGCGGCGTTTGTGGCCCTGCTGATGACACTTTGCAACCGTTCATTCTCAGCAACCCAGTTCGCCCTGCTCTCTGCACTTTCTGCGGTGGGCCGTGTCTATGTGGGCCCGATTGCCGGCTGGTTCGTGGAAGCTTATGGCTGGCCGTGGTTCTATCTTTTCTCGATTGTCGCCGGTGTTCCGGGGCTGTTGCTGTTAGCGGTTTGTCGCCAGACGCTCGAATACACCCAGAAAACGGACACTTTCCTGCCACGCATTCACTTCGCCAAACCTTACAGCTGGGCGTTACGCTGCATGCTGGGCGGGAGTTTGCTGCTGGTGGTGTGGCTGGTGATGCTGATTGTGAACAGTTTAGGCTGGGCGTCTTGGCACGGGTTTACCGGATTTTTGCTGGAGGCGGGCGTTTTCGTTTGTCTTATCGGTATTATTTTAGGCAGTTTGCTCGATTTTCTCTCACTGCGCAGGACTGCACGTTCCTGATTTACCGCCATTCATTATCAAAATGAATGGCGCGTTTCATTTAACAAATGATCTATAAATATCACCCAATAAATTAAATTCAGGAAAAATTATATTTGTTGGGATAATTTTTCTCCGGTTCTTTTTGTGTGTTTTATTTCACTTGGTTTCTACATTAATTTAACATTAATTAAACCTATCGCCGGGATTATGGACGGCCATAAATATTTGAAAATGTATCACCCCTTGTTTTTCATCACTATAGAAAAAAATCTATACGCAACATATTGTTGCCCACTGTAAATTGTCACGATCCGTGACATGTGTGACTGCGTTAACATAAAGTGTCAACAGCGCTTTGACACTTGTTTAAGCGTGTTTACAGTCCTGCAACCTTCCCGTAAAATGCCCGCACACCTGAAGCGACAATAGAGCCCTAGTTATTGAGGTCGTTAGATGAGACTTAAGAAATACAATAAAAGTATTGGGATGTTGTCCTTATTTGCCTCCGCGTTAATGTTGAGCGGTTGCAATACGGCATTGATGGATCCCAAGGGAGCAATTGGACTTGAGCAGAGAACGCTGATTTTAACAGCGATTGGTTTAATGCTGATCGTCGTTATACCAGTTATTATCATGGCTTTCGCATTTGCCTGGAAGTATCGCGCTTCCAATACCAATGCAAAGTACAGTCCTGATTGGTCCCACTCCAACAAAATTGAAGCCGTCGTCTGGACAGTTCCAATTATTATCATTGCCATTCTGGCAACGATTACCTGGAAGACCACCCACGCGCTTGACCCGTTCAAGCCAATCGTGACTGACCAAAAACCGATGACGGTTGAAGTCGTTTCTCTGGACTGGAAATGGTTGTTCATTTATCCGGAACAGGGCATCGCGACCGTTAACGAACTGGTTATTCCTAAAGATGTGCCTGTTCAGTTCAAAGTCACTTCAGACTCTGTCATGAACTCGTTCTTCATTCCTCAGCTCGGCGGACAGATTTATGCGATGGCCGGTATGCAGACTCAGTTGCACTTGATTGCAAATGAGGCCGGTACCTATAAAGGCATCTCAGCAAGCTTCAGTGGCCGCGGTTTCTCTGGCATGAAGTTCAACACCATCGCGACCCCAACCCGTGCCGATTTCGACACCTGGGTAGCGAAAGTGAAAAGCGCACCGAACCAGCTGGCAACCACTGATGACTTCAACAAACTGGCTGCACAGAGCATCGACAACCCGGTCGAATACTTCTCTGTTGCGAAACCAGGTCTGTTCAAAGAAATCATTGGCAAATACTCCATGCATGACATGAAGGCCGCACCAGAAGGTCATACCATGCCAATGCCTGCAGGCAGCGACATGAAAGGCATGGATATGGGTGGACAGTCTCACGCAGCCGGAGCCGAGGAATAAACGATGTTCGGAAAATTAACGCTTGATTCGGTTCCGTATCATGAACCGATTATCATGGTCACCGTTGCCGCGATTATTATTGGTGGCCTGGCAGTAGTTGCCGGCATCACCTATTTCGGCAAATGGAAATATCTGTGGACCGAGTGGCTGACCTCCGTCGACCACAAAAAATTAGGTATCATGTACATCATTCTGGCTTTCGTCATGCTGTTGCGTGGCTTTGCCGATGCCATCATGATGCGTAGCCAGCAGGTGCTTGCTTCTGCGGGTGAACCTGGCTTCCTGCCGCCTCATCACTACGACCAAATCTTTACCGCGCACGGCGTAATCATGATCTTCTTCATGGCGATGCCTTTCGTAATCGGTCTGATGAACGTCGTAGTTCCTTTGCAAATCGGCGCACGCGACGTGGCATTCCCGTTCCTGAACAACGTCAGCTTCTGGTTCACCGCTGCTGCTGTGGTCCTGATCAACATCTCTCTGGGTGTGGGTGAGTTCGCGCAGACCGGCTGGTTGGCCTATCCGCCGTTGTCCGGTAAGGAATACAGTCCGGGGGTCGGGGTCGATTACTGGATCTGGAGTCTCCAGATATCCGGTATTGGTACCTTGCTGACCGGTGTTAACTTCTTTGCGACCATCCTGAAGATGCGCGCTCCTGGTATGCCGCTGATGAAAATGCCGGTATTTACCTGGGCCGCACTGTGCACCAACGTGTTGATTATCGTGTCCTTCCCGATTCTGACCGTGACCATTGCACTGCTGACTTTAGACCGTTATCTGGGCACCCATTTCTTCACGAATGATATGGGCGGCAACATGATGATGTACATCAACCTGATTTGGGCCTGGGGCCATCCGGAAGTGTACATTTTGGTTCTGCCAGTCTTTGGTGTGTTCTCGGAAGTTACCGCGACCTTCTCCAGAAAACGTCTGTTCGGTTACACCTCGCTGGTATGGGCAACCATCGCCATCACTGTGTTGTCGTTCATCGTTTGGCTGCACCACTTCTTCACCATGGGTTCAGGCGCTAACGTCAATGCCTTCTTCGGCATCATGACGATGATCATTTCTATCCCGACCGGGGTAAAAATCTTCAACTGGCTGTTCACCATGTATCAGGGCCGTATCACACTCAACGCCGCAATGCTGTGGACCGTTGGCTTCATCATCACCTTCTCTGTGGGTGGTATGACCGGCGTTCTGTTGGCGGTTCCGGGTGCTGACTTCGTGCTGCACAACAGCCTGTTCCTGATTGCCCACTTCCATAACGTTATCATCGGTGGTGTGGTCTTCGGTTGCTTCGCAGGTCTGACTTACTGGTTCCCTAAATCCTTCGGCTTCACGCTGAACGAAAAATGGGGTGTGCGTTCATTCTGGTTCTGGATCATCGGCTTCTTCGTTGCGTTCATGCCACTGTATGCACTGGGCTTCATGGGTATGACCCGTCGCGTCAGCCAGAATATCGATCCTGAGTTCCACCCGCTGCTGGTTGTTGCTGCGTGCGGTGCTGCTCTGATTGCTATCGGTATCCTGTGCCAGCTGATCATGATCTTCGTTTCTGTTCGCGACCGTGACCAGAACCGTGACCTGACCGGTGACCCGTGGGGTGCACGTACTCTGGAGTGGGCAACCTCTTCTCCTCCTCCGTTCTACAACTTCGCTATCGTGCCGCAAATTCACGACCGCGATGAGTTCTGGGACATGAAAGAGAAAGGCACTGCTTACAAACAGCCTGCTAAATATGAACCGATTCATATGCCACGTAACAGCGGCGCCGGTTTCATCATCGCTATGCTGAGTCTGGTTTGTGGTTTCGCATTAATCTGGGATATCTGGTGGTTGGCGGCAGTGAGCTTCATCGCGCTGGCTGCGACCTGGATTGCGAAAAGCTTCGACGAAGATGTTGATTACTACGTGCCAGTTGAAGAAGTGGAACGTATTGAAAACCAACATTATGAACAAATCCGTAAAGCAGGTGTGAAACATGGCAACTGATACTCTGACTCACCACGATGAGGCCCATGCTGAGCATGGGCACCACGACGCAGGTGCAACCAAAGTCTTCGGCTTCTGGATCTACCTGATGAGTGACTGCATCCTGTTTGCGAGCCTGTTCGCAACGTATGCAGTACTGGTAAACGGGACCGCTGGCGGTCCCTCTGGTAAAGACATTTTTGAACTGCCGTTCGTGCTGGTAGAAACCTTCTGCCTGCTGTTCAGTAGTATCACTTACGGCTTTGCAATGCTGGCCATGAATAAGGGTAACAAAGCAGGCGTTAACGGCTGGTTGTTCCTGACTTTCCTGTTCGGTTTAGGCTTCATCGGGATGGAACTCTATGAATTCCATCACCTGATTGCTGAGGGCTTTGGCCCGCAGCGCAGCGGTTTCCTGTCTGGCTTCTTTGCCCTGGTCGCCACCCACGGTCTGCACGTGACCTGTGGTCTGATTTGGATCCTGACCATGATGGTTCAGGTTGCACGTCGCGGCCTGACAGACGTTAACAAAACCCGCCTGATGTGCCTGAGCTTGTTCTGGCACTTCCTGGACGTGGTGTGGATCTGCGTGTTTACCGTTGTTTATCTGATGGGAGCGATGTAATGAGTCATTCTGCTACTTCCCATGGTGGTGCAAGCCACGGCAGCCTGAAGTCATATGCAATTGGCTTCATCCTGTCGGTTATCCTGACGGTGATCCCGTTTGCTATGGTCATGACTGACACAGCATCACATTCACTGATCCTGGGTACAGTGGTTGCATCCGCTATTATCCAGATCGTTGTCCATCTGGTGTTCTTCCTGCACATGAATACGTCGTCGGAAGAGCGCTGGAACCTGGTGGCGCTTCTGTTCACCGCTGTGATTATCTTTATCGTCGTTGTGGGCTCATTGTGGATTATGTATAACCTCAACCTCAATATGATGGTCAGTTAAAGAGCCGAGCTGCACGTGATGATTAAGCAATACCTGCAAGTAACGAAACCAGGAATTATTTTCGGCAACTTAATTTCTGTCATCGGGGGATTCCTCCTTGCTGCTAAAGGCAGCATCGACTTCCCACTCTTTCTCTCCACGCTGGTGGGCGTATCGCTGGTCGTTGCATCGGGTTGTGTATTTAACAACTTCATCGACCGCGACATCGACCGGATCATGGAAAGAACGAAGAACCGGGTCCTGGTGAAAGGGCTTATTCCGCCGAAAACAACCCTGGTTTACGCGACCATTCTGGGTATTGCGGGCTTTGCGTTGTTGTATATCGGAGCCAATCCGCTGGCCATGTGGCTGGCGGTTATGGGCTTTGTGATTTATGTCGGCGTTTACAGCCTGTACATGAAGCGCAACTCGGTTTACGGCACGCTGATCGGCAGCTTGTCTGGCGCAGCGCCACCAGTGATTGGTTACTGTGCCGTTTCCGGCCAGTTTGATACCGGTGCGCTGATCCTGCTTCTGATTTTCAGCCTGTGGCAGATGCCGCATTCATATGCGATTGCCATCTTCCGCTTCAAGGATTATCAGGCAGCAGGCATCCCGGTTCTGCCGGTGGTGAAAGGCATCTCTGTCGCCAAGCATCATATTACCGTCTACATTCTGGCGTTTATGATTGCTACGCTGATGCTGACGCTGAGCGGCTACGCAGGGTATAAATACCTGATTGTGGCAGCGGCGGTCAGTATCTGGTGGCTGGGCATGGCACTGAGAGGTTATAAAACGGAAAACGACGTGGTCTGGGCGAGAAAACTGTTTGGTTTCTCCATCATCACAATCATGTCGCTCAGCTTCATGATGTCTGTGGATTTTAACTCTGCACCGGCATCATTACTGACCTACGTTTGGTAACACAAGCCGGAAGCCTAACCCGCTGAAATCACATTAAAAGGTCAGTAGCGATACTGGCCTTTTCTTTTGGTGAGCCGGTCAGGCAAAACCCGTAATATCTGCTAAAGATCCATCGTTTTACCCAAACTGGCTAAAAGCACTACAATAGCCGGATTGTTATTTTGAGGTAGTAATGTGAACGATAACCAGATGACCCCGCAGGAAAGTCGGGCGACATGGGGGCTAGGGACAGTATTTTCTTTACGCATGCTTGGCATGTTCATGGTCCTGCCGGTCTTAACCACCTATGGTATGAAGCTCTCCGGCGCCAGCGAAACACTGATCGGTATCGCCATCGGTATTTACGGGCTGGCACAGGCCGTTTTCCAGATCCCATTCGGGCTGCTTTCTGACCGCGTTGGCCGCAAACCCCTGATCGTTTTTGGTCTGGTCATCTTTTGTATTGGCAGCATTGTTGCCGCCTCCACCGAATCCATCTGGGGCGTGATCATTGGCCGTGCCCTGCAAGGTTCCGGCGCGATTGCCGCAGCCGTCATGGCTTTGCTCTCTGACCTGACGCGTGAACAGAACCGCACCAAAGCGATGGCGTTTATCGGCATCAGCTTCGGGATTACTTTTGCAATTGCGATGGTTCTCGGCCCGATCATTACGCATGCATGGGGCTTACACGCTCTGTTCTGGGCGATTGCTGCGCTGACTATTCTGGGCATCATTATTACGCTTGCCGTGGTCCCCTCCCCTGCCACGCATATTCTGAACCGTGAATCGAGTATGGTGAAAGGCAGCTTTGGCAAGGTGCTGGGCAACGCCAAACTGCTGAAACTCAATTTCGGCATTCTGTGTCTGCATATCCTGCTGATGTCGAGTTTTGTGGTGTTACCGCAAGTGATGGAACACGCAGGTTTCCCGCCAAGCGAACACTGGCGCGTTTACCTGATCACCATGCTGACGTCTTTCGTAGCCGTCATTCCGGTCATTATCTACGCCGAGAAAAAGCGCCACATGAAGCAGGTTTTCATGGGTTGCGTGGTCGTGCTGCTGTTGGCTGAGATTGTACTGTGGGCCGCCGGTCTGCATTTGTGGGCTGTGATTGCCGGTATTCAGCTGTTCTTCCTGGCGTTTAACGTGATGGAAGCCATTCTGCCGTCGCTTATCAGCAAAGAATCTCCGGCAGGATACAAAGGCACCGCGATGGGCCTGTATTCCACCAGCCAGTTTATCGGTGTGGCGATCGGCGGGAGTCTGGGCGGATATGTTTTCGGTCACGCCGGTGCCGGTGCGGTCTTCCTGGTGTGCGCTGCGATTGCCGTTGTCTGGCTGTTCGTGAGCGCCACAATGACCGAGCCGCCGTATGTCAGCAGCCTGCGTATTACGCTGTCTGAACTGGCCGTGAAAGACTCCGCTCTTCAGGCGCGCATTCTGGCTCAGCCGGGCGTGGCTGAAGCCGTAGTGGTTCCGGAAGAGTTCAGCGCTTACGTGAAAGTCGATACCAAACAGACCAACCGCAAGGCACTCGAACAACTGGTCAGCCTTGCCTGATTTGAGTGACAAAGAGGTGTGCTGCTGAAAATGGCACACCTTTTCATTTTTATGCCCACCGCTGTGATACCCCTCACTTAAAAAATTTCCCCAATCGTTATCCTCAGGAATTCCTTAACAAAAATTTTGTCAGTGATGACGGCCTTGCGGCCTTTTGAGGATCCTATGAAAACTTATGCTTTAGTCGGTACTGGCGGGCGTTCAGGTTTATACATTGAAGCGATTACCGGTAAATATCGCCACAATGCGAAATTTGTCGCTTTCTGCGACACCAACCAGACGCGAATGGATTATGCGAATCAGCAACTGGAGCAAAGCGGTATTGCCCGGGTCTCCACCTGGAAAGCTTCTGATTTCAATACGATGCTCGACGAAACTAAACCGGATATCGTCATTGTCACCAGCATGGATCGCACGCATGACGACTATATCGTGCGCGCCCTGCACGCCGGTTGTGACGTCATAACCGAAAAGCCGATGACCATTGATGAAAACCGGGCGCTGCGTATTCTCGACGCCGTCGACGCCACGGGTTATCAGGTTCGCGTCGCGTTCAATTACCGCTACGCGCCGCATCACAGCAAAATCCGCGAATTGCTTCAGCAGGAAACCATTGGCGAAGTGCTTTCTGTCCATTTCGAATGGCTGCTCAATACCGAGCACGGCGCCGATTACTTCCGCCGCTGGCATCGCGAAAAACGCAATTCCGGTGGTCTGCTGGTACATAAATCCACACACCACTTTGACCTGATGAATTTCTGGCTTAACAGCACGCCGGAGAAAGTTTATGCGCAGGGCGATTTGCGTTTTTACGGCAAGGAAAACGCCGAGAAGCGCGGCGTGAAAGATTTCTATCCGCGCGCTCACGGCTACAAACAGGCGCAGAACGATCCTTTTGCGCTGCATATGGCGGACAATCCGCAGCTCAAAGCGCTGTATCTCAATGCCGAACACGAAGATAACTATTTCCGCGACCAGAGCGTTTTCGGCGACGGAATCAGTATTGAAGACACGTTGTCGGTGCTGGTGAAATATCAGAATAAAGTACAGCTGACCTATTCCCTGAACGCTTACCTGCCGTGGGAAGGCCTGAACGTGGTGTTCAACGGGACGAAAGGCCGTATCGAGATGAAAATTGTCGAAATGTCTTACGTGAATGCGGGCGGTAAACGGGAGAACGAAGGCAGTATTGAAAAAGCGGAAATCACGGTTTATCCGTTGTTTGCGAAACCGTGGCAGGCGCAGTTCCAGCTGGGAGAAGGCGGCCACGGCGGCGGCGATAATGCGATGCTGGAAGATCTCTTCGGCGAACGCACAGAAGATCCGTTAAAACGCGCCGCCGATCACCGTGCAGGAGCCATGTCAATCCTCACCGGGATCGCCGGAAACCTGTCTATACAAACTGACCGGCCGGTTTACTTCAAAGACTTCGAACTGGTTAAACGTCTTCGCCAGAAGAAATAGCGCCCGTAAAAAAGGGACGCAATAAGCGTCCCTGTCTGAATAATGAATAGCCAAGCAATTCGTGTTGTGGGAAGGCGGCAACCGAAGGGATCCGATGAGCTTACACGGGTAAGTGATTCGGATCCCTGAGAGAAGCCAACGCATCCACAGCGCGAAGTGCGAAGGCTATTAGTCGCGAAAGTTTTTGAACTGGAACGGCTGGCCGAGATCCCCGTTGCGAATCAGCGCCATGACGGCCTGCAAGTCATCGCGGGCTTTACCGGTGATACGGACTTCATCGCCCTGAACCTGAGCCTGCACTTTAATCTTACTGTCTTTGATCAGCTTGACGATTTTCTTCGCCAGCGCTGATTCAATTCCGGAATGCAGTTTGGCTTCGAGGCTGTAGGTTTTGCCGCTGTGCTCCATCTGCTCAGGAATTTCCAGTGCGCCGCCTTCAATGCCACGCTTGGCCAGCTTTTCACGCAGAATGTCCACCAGCTGATTCACCTGAAAATCAGATTCGCTGGCAACTTTAACGCTTTCGTTCTTTTCGTTGAGATCGAAGCTGGCAGGAATGTTACGGAAATCCCAGCGGGTTTGCAGTTCACGGCTGGCATTTTCCACGGCATTGCGCACTTCCTGCATGTCGATTTCGGAAACAATGTCAAAAGACGGCATAATCGCTTCTCCCTGTAGTTTTGTATTGCACGTTTTATGGCGAGCATAATGTCGATGATGGCGTGCATAATACCGCCTTCAACCGTCGATGCCAAACGGCAACAAAAAACCAGCCACACAATGTCGCGATGGTCAAAAAGTGCAGGTGAAAATGTGATGTGCAGCACAAATGTCTATACTAATAAGATAACCGGACAGCAGAATATTCTTTCTACAACCGGCTTTAACGGCGGTTTTCGCCGCATTCCCCGGGAGGCACAATGAAAATAACAGTTCTTGGTTGTGGTGCGCTGGGGCAACTTTGGCTTTCAGCACTTTATCAGCAAGGCCACGACGTTCAGGGCTGGATACGTATTCCGCAGCCATTTTGTGCCGTCAACGTGATTTCCCCCGAAGGCATCGCCTTCAACCGTAACCTGCCCACCAACGATCCTGAGCATCTGGCGCAAAGTGAATTACTGCTCGTGACCCTGAAAGCCTGGCAGGTTTCCGGGGCCGTCAGCGCGCTGATGCCGATGCTTAACGATAATTGCGCGATATTATTGCTGCACAACGGCATGGGAACCGTCGATGAATTGCCGCCTAACCGGCTGGCGATTTTGCAGGGCGCAACCACACACGCGGCGCGTCACGAAGGCAATGCCATTCTCCACGTTGCCACCGGTGCCACGCATATCGGGCCCGTTTCGCCACGCGCTGCGGCGCTGAGTTCACTGGCAGATGTGCTGCATCATGCGTTGCCGGACGTCGCATGGCACGACAACATCAAAACGTCGTTGTGGAATAAACTGGCGGTGAACTGCGTGATTAATCCCCTGACCGCCACCTACGATTGTACCAACGGGGATTTGCTGGCGTATGCCGACCAGATTGAACAAATCTGTCAGGAAGTCGCGCAGGTCATGGCGATTGAAGGCGTGGAAATTCACAGCGAATCGCTGCTGAGTTTTGTTTATCAGGTGATTGATTCTACCGCCGCCAATCACTCTTCCATGTTGCAGGACATCCGCAATCAGCGTCACACTGAGATTGATTACATCACCGGCTACCTGCTGCGTCGGGGACGCAAATACGGACTCAACTTGCCGGTAAACACCCGATTATTTGAACAAATTAAAAGAAAGGAAAACGACTATGAGCGCATCGGTTCTGGTCTGCCTGGCACCTGGTAGCGAGGAAATTGAAGCCGTCACCGTGATTGATTTACTGGTTCGCGCCGGTATACAGGTCACGACCGCCAGCGTTGCGGGGGATGGCAATCTGGAAATCCGCTGTTCACGCGGTGTGCGTATTCTGGCAGACGCCGCGCTGGTGGATGTTGCCGATGATGACCACGACGTCGTTGTTTTGCCCGGTGGCCTTGGCGGCGCGACTTGTTTTAGTGAAAGCCCGTTGCTGGTGGAGAAAGTCCGTCAGATGCACGTCAGCGGTAAAATCGTGGCGGCAATTTGCGCCGCACCCGCGCTGGTACTGGAATACCACGATTTATTCCCTGTCGGTAACATGACCGGTTTTCCGGGGCTGAAAGATAAAATCGATCCGAACAAATGGTCCGATCGCCGGGTGATTTTCGATCCGCGCGTAAACCTGCTCACCAGCCAGGGGCCGGGAACATCCATGGAGTTTGCACTTAAAATTATCGACCTGCTTCTGGGCAAAACCAAAGCCGCAGAAATTGCCGCACAGCTAGTCCTCGCGCCGGGTATTTACAACTACACCGACGAAGGCGCGCGCGAATCCTAGTCAGGATGCCGCAAAGCAAAAGGGGCTCAGCATAGCTGAACCCCTTTTTTTACATCAGGAACACGCGTTAAGGTCTGTAGACTTTGACGTTGTTAAAGCCCTGCTCTTTCAGATACAGCGCCTGTAAACGGCTCATTACGCCACGGTCGCAATACAACAGATAAGTTTTAGTCTGGTCGAGATCGCCAAACTGGGTCGCCAGTTTGTAGAACGCCAAAGGTTTAACCTCAACGTTTTCCAGTGTCAGCGGCTGCGCATCGACTTCATCCGGCGCACGGACATCCAGCACGATATCGGTTGACGTAAATTCAGCGACCGTTTCAACTTCCGGCACGACTTCTGCGGCTTGCGCTGCAATTTCGCGGATATCAACATTTCGCGCTTCGCTGACGACTTTATCCAGCACGCTGAAATCGAACATCGCTTCTTCGGCTTCGATTTTCGCTTTCACGGCTTTTACGGTCGGGCTTTTGGAAATCACGCCACAATATTCCGGCATAGTTTTCGCAAAGTCTTCCGTGCCGATTTCACGCGCAATCTTGATGATGTGCTCTTTATCGTGGGAAATCAGAGGACGCAGGATCAGCGTGTCAGACACGTTGTCGATCAGGCGTAAGTTGGTCAGCGTCTGGCTGGACACCTGGCCCAGCGCTTCGCCGGTCACCAGCGCCTGCACGCCATAACGTTCAGCAATAGAAGACGCGGCGCGCACCATCATACGTTTGAGCACCACGCCCATCTGGCCGTCTTCCACTTTTTCGAGGATCTCACCGACGACTGGTTCGAAATCGACAGAGATGAAACGCACGCGGTGTGAGCTGCCAAAACGGTTCCACAGATAATGTGCTACCTGTTTCACGCCAATTTCATGCGCCGCGCCGCCCAGATTGAAGAAGCAATAATGCACACGACAGCCGCGACGCATCAGCATATAACTGGACACGCCGGAGTCGAAACCGCCGGAAATCAGCGAAAGCACATCTTCCTGCGTGCCAATCGGGTAACCGCCCTGACCTTCGAGCCGGCTTTTTACCAGCACCAGTTTGTCATCGTTGATTTCCAGTTTCACCGTCACTTGCGGCGCGGTCAGGCTGACCTTCGCAGATTCGATGTGCTGGTTCAGGCCGCCACCGATGTAGCGTTCCGCTTCTGTCGAAGAAAAATCATGTTTACCACGACGCTTGACACGCACGCAGAACGTTTTTCCTTCCACTTCAGCACGATAGGCTTCCAGCGTTTGTTCGAAAATATGGTGAAGATCCGTGTAAGGACGGTCTTCCACTTCTTCGACATAACGGATACCCGGAATACGGCAGAGTAATTCCTGAATCAGGTCGTGTTTGCTTTCGTCTTTGCTGCGAACTTCGATATGATCCCAATGGCGCACAACTGCCAGCGTCTCATCATGCGGTCGCACCACGTTGCGAATGCTGCTTGAGAGGATCTTAATGAAGCGCAAACGCACAGATTGGCTCTTGATGGTGATTTCAGGGAACAATTTAATGATAAACTTCATGGCAGTCTTTTGTTAGCGGGTGAAAAAACGGGGTAGTAAGTCGCTGAATAAGGATCTAGGATCCTATTATTGCTAAGCCAGATGTATGTTATGTGTCACATTGGGCTTAGCAATAATATCTGCGGCGCAGAGTATATCACTTAAAATGCGTACTCTGTGCACAAAACCCGACAGCAGATGTCATGCTGAACAGGAATGTCTCTCGAGGCTGAAAACCGGCTCTGCGGCTCAGACCTCTGATCATCAATTCTGATCAACGATATCAAAAGAGAATTATGCCAAAAAAATCTGCACCACCTGCCAATTTTGAAACGGCCCTGGCCGAACTGGAACAGATCGTTTCCCGCCTTGAATCTGGCGAGCTGCCTCTGGAAGATGCGCTGAACGAATTTGAACAAGGCGTCCAGCTGGCACGTCAGGGACAGCAAAAACTTCAGCAGGCAGAGCAACGTGTTCAGATCCTGCTCGACAGTGATAATGATGCCCCGCTGACCCCTTTCACCCCGGAAGCAGAGTAACTGGTCATGTCTGAAGCGATCTCCTTATCTTCTTCTGACAGCTTTACTGGCGAACTTCGTGCCATGCAAAAGCGTGTCGATGGCGTTCTGACGGCCTACGTCAGCGCACAACCTCTGGCGGATTTACCGCTGGTGGACGCGATGCGCTACGGTTCGCTGCTGGGCGGAAAACGTCTGCGCCCGTATCTGGTGTATGCCAGCGGTCAGCTGTTCAGCCTGGATTTGAAAAATCTGGATGCACCGGCAGCGGCGGTAGAGTGCGTTCATGCGTATTCCCTGATCCACGATGATTTGCCTGCGATGGACGACGACGATTTGCGCCGTGGCCAGCCGACCTGTCACATTAAATTCGGCGAAGCCAATGCCATTCTTGCCGGTGACGCACTACAGACACTGGCATTTTCGATTCTCGCCGATGGCGATATGCCGGACGTAGCCGTGAAAGATCGCCTGTCGATGATTTCCGAACTGGCCAGCGCCAGCGGAGCCAGCGGCATGTGCGGCGGTCAGGCTTTAGATTTGGCCGCCGAAGGTCAGCAGGTTAATCTTGAAGCGCTGGAGAAAATCCACCGCCACAAAACCGGTGCGCTGATACGCGCCGCCGTGCGCATGGGCGCACTGGCTGCCGGTGAATCCGGACGCGCCGTGTTGCCGATCCTCGATAACTACGCACAGGCGATTGGTTTAGCGTTTCAGGTTCAGGACGATATTCTGGATGTGATTGGCGATACCGCCACGCTGGGCAAACGTCAGGGCGCGGATCAACAACTCGGTAAAAGTACTTACCCGGCCCTGCTGGGCCTGGATGGCGCAAAAGCCAAAGCGATGGATCTGTATCAGGAAGCCGTTTCCGCACTGGATCAGCTGGCTGCACTTTCTTACAACACAGCGCCACTTCTCGCGTTAGCCAGCTTTATCATTGAACGCGATAATTAAACTTACTATGAGCAACTGATGAGTCTTGAATTAGCCAAATACCCGACACTGGCGCTGGCGGAGAATCCCGAAGATCTCCGCTCACTCCCAAAGGAGAGCTTGCCCAAGCTCTGTGACGAACTGCGTCAATATTTATTGGCCAGCGTCAGCCAGTCCAGCGGACACTTTGCGTCCGGTTTGGGAACGGTAGAACTGACCGTCGCCATGCATTATGTCTACAACACGCCCTTCGACCACGTGGTCTGGGATGTGGGCCATCAGGCCTATCCGCACAAGATTCTGACCGGCCGTCGGGAACGCATTTCCACCATCCGCCAGAAAGGCGGGCTGCATCCGTTCCCGTGGCGCGGCGAAAGCGAATACGACACGTTGTCCGTGGGTCACTCCTCGACGTCTATCAGTGCCGGTCTGGGCATGGCCGTAGCCGCCGAGCGTGAAGGCAAAGGCCGCCGCACCGTTTGCGTGATTGGCGATGGCGCAATCACTGCCGGGATGGCTTTCGAGGCCATGAACCACGCGGGCGATATCAAACCAGACATGCTGGTTATCCTCAATGATAACGAGATGTCGATTTCCGAAAACGTCGGTGCGCTGAACAATCACCTGGCGCAGTTGCTGTCCGGAAAACTGTATTCGCGTCTGCGTGAAGGCGGTAAAAAAGTGCTGTCCGGCCTGCCACCGATTAAAGAGCTGGTACGTCGCACGGAAGAACATCTGAAAGGCATGATGGTGCCGGGCACGCTGTTTGAAGAACTGGGCTTTAACTATATTGGCCCGGTTGACGGGCATGACGTGGTGGCGCTGGCGCAAACGCTGAAAAACATGCGCGAGCTGAAAGGCCCGCAATTGCTGCACATCATGACCAAAAAAGGCAAAGGCTACGCGCCGGCAGAAAAGGATCCGATCAGTTTCCACGCCGTGCCGAAATTCGATCCGGCTTCAGGCACGTTGCCAAAAAGCAAAGAAGGCCTGCCAACCTATTCCAAAATCTTTGGCGACTGGCTGTGCGAAACAGCAGCCAAAGACAGCAAACTGATGGCGGTTACGCCTGCGATGCGCGAAGGCTCCGGCATGGTGCGCTTCTCGCGTGAATATCCGCAGCAGTATTTCGACGTTGCGATTGCTGAACAGCACGCCGTGACTTTTGCCGCCGGTCTGGCTATTGGCGGCTACAAGCCAATTGTCGCGATTTACTCGACGTTCCTGCAACGCGCGTACGATCAGGTGATCCACGATGTAGCCATTCAGAATCTGCCGGTGCTGTTCGCCATTGACCGTGGCGGCATCGTCGGAGCGGATGGTCAGACGCATCAGGGCGCTTTCGACCTGTCCTTCCTGCGCTGCATTCCGAACATGACCATCATGACGCCAAGCGATGAAAATGAATGTCGCCAGATGCTGCATACCGGTTATCACCATAACAGCGGCCCGGTAGCAGTGCGTTATCCGCGTGGTAACGGCACGGGCGCCACCTGTGAACCGCTGGCGTCGCTGCCAATTGGCAAAGGCGTTGTGCGCCGTGAAGGCGAGAAAGTGGCCATCCTGAACTTCGGTACTTTACTGCCGGACGCGCTGGCAGCAGCTGAAAAGCGTAATGCCACCGTCGTGGATATGCGTTTTGTCAAACCGCTGGATGAAGCCCTGATTCAGGAACTGGCGGCCAGCCATGAAGTGCTGGTGACGCTGGAAGAAAACGCCATTATGGGCGGTGCGGGCAGCGGCGTGAATGAACTGCTGATGTCCAAACGCATTCTGGTGCCGGTGCTTAATATCGGCCTGGCGGACAGCTTTGTTCCGCAAGGCACACAGGACGAAATCCGCCACGATCTGGGGCTGGATGCTGAAGGCATCGACCGTCAGATCACCGACTGGCTGGCCTGATCCTTTTCCCCTCTTTCAGCCTGAAAGAGGGGATTTTCCTTTCTAACTTTTTCCTCCGTCACCCAATCCTGCCGTTCAGTAAGCTACAGTTATAGCGTGCTAATCATTTTCACGACTTTCTGACTTCAATTCATCCTGACCAGGAGATGTCATGCAATACACTATTCTCGGAAAAACCGGCCTGAACGTCTCACGCCTGTGCCTTGGCTGTATGACGTTCGGTGAACCGGATCGCGGAACCCACGCATGGACACTGCCCGAAGAAAGCAGCCGCCCGATCATCAAACAGGCGCTTGAGGCGGGAATAAATTTCTTTGATACCGCCAACAGCTATTCCGACGGCAGCAGCGAAGAAATCGTCGGCCGCGCGCTGAAGGACTTTGCAAAGCGTGATGAGATTATCGTGGCGACCAAGGTTTACAACGCCGTCACCGGCCTGAAACCGGGGCTTTCCCGCGCTTCAATCCTGCAATCTATTGATGACAGCCTGCGCCGTCTCGGCATCGAATATGTCGATTTACTGCAAATTCACCGCTGGGATTACGAGACGCCTATCGAAGAAACACTGGAAACGCTGAATGACGTCGTCAAAGCCGGTAAGGCACGTTTTATCGGCGCATCTTCCATGCACGCCCATCAGTTTAAGCAGGCGCTGGATGTCTCCGCGCAAAATGGCTGGGCGAGTTTTGTCTCAATGCAGGACCAGTACAACCTGATCCAGCGCGAAGAAGAAAACGAAATGTACCCGTTGTGTCTGGAAAAAGGGATTGCGGTTCTGCCCTGGAGCCCGCTGGCTCGCGGTAAACTCACCCGTCCGTGGGGCGAAACCACCGCGCGTTCTGTGTCGGATAGCTTTGCCAAAACGCTGTACGACGCGACGGACGAAGCGGACGGTAAAATCGCTGAACATGTAGGCAAAATTGCGGAAGATCACGGCGTGCCGCAGGCGCAAATTGCGCTGGCGTGGATCCTCAGCAAACAGGTCGTGACCGCACCGATTATCGGCGCATCCCGCCCCGCACATCTGACAGATGCTATTGGCGCGCTGGACGTCACGCTATCAGCAGAAGAAATTGCAGAGCTGGAAATGGCGTATGTGCCGCACGAGGCCACCGGTTTTAAGTAATCTCAGTTACTGACAAGTGGTTGAAACGTAAAAAAGGCGCTGCGGGAAACCGGCAGCGCCTTTTACATCACAGCAAATCAGCTCAGAACAACGGCCAGTGATGCCCCACCAGATAGATAATCGCGGCTGCCAGAACACCGGCGACCACATCATCGATCATGATCCCCATCCCGCCCTGAACGTTGCGATCAAACCAGCGGATTGGCCACGGTTTCCAGATATCCAGCACGCGGAAAACGATAAATCCGATCAGCACCCAGCGCCAGTCATTCACGGGGATTGCCATCAGGGTGATCCACATCCCGACAAATTCATCCCACACGATACTGCCGTGGTCATGAACCCGCATATCACGCGCCGTCTGGCGGCACAGGTACACACCAATACAGATGCTGAACATGACGATCATGGAATACACCTGCCACGGCAGGTAAGTCATCACGATCCAAAACGGAATTGCCGCAATCGAACCGGCGGTGCCCGGCCCGACAGGAAACAAACCACTGCCGAAACCTGTTGCCAGTAAGTGCCACGGATTGCGCAGGTTCAGACGCTTTTTCGCAGCCGCCATGTCCTGCACCGGATCACCGGTTTTTCCTTTGTACCCTGCCGGGCGTTTTTTACGGCTTATATTCACAACAACTCCTTACCGGCAAAATGATCGAACCCCTGCCATTCAAGCTCAACGGCGGCCCCGGAACGCATAAATTTGAGGCCTTCAGAAAGCGGAGCAATTTGCCCGACACAGGTAAAATCAACACCCAGATGGCTGAGCGCAACATCCAGCGCGCCACGGTTGATTTCCGGTACGGTAAAGCACAGCTCGTAATCTTCACCGCCCGTCAGCGCCCATTTCAGCGCCTGTTCAGGGTCAGCAACCGACTTCATGGCATCGGAAAACGGGATCGCATCGAGATCCAGACGCGCGCCGCATTCGCTGGCATTCAGTATATGTTTAAGATCAGAAATCAGCCCGTCGGACAGGTCGATCGCTGAGGTCGCTAAATCGCGCAATCCCTGCCCCTGCAAAACGCGGGGTGACGGACGCAGATGGCGTTTCAGCAAGAAATCTCGGGTTGGAATATCACTGACATTCAGCTCTTCGAGAAGGATCGCCAGACCCGCCGCGCTGTCGCCCAGCGTACCGGTGACGAAGATCCAGTCTCCGACGCCTGCACCGCCGCGTGTTAATGCGCGACCAGCGGGAACCAGCCCCTGAATGGTCAGCGTCATGCTCAGCGGACCGCGGGTGGTGTCACCGCCAATCAGCTGCATACCGTAATAATTGAGCTGGTCGAAAAGGCTGTCACTGAAGGCCTGCAACCAGTCCGGGTTCACTTCAGGAAGCGTCAGCGCCAGCGAAACCCACGCAGGATCGGCGCCCATGGCAGCCAGATCGCTGAGGTTAACGGCCAGCGCTTTGTAGCCGAGATCAGCCGGTGAAATCGTTTTGAGAAAATGGATGCCTTCGACCAGAGTATCGGTACTGACTGCTAAAAGTTGCTTCTCGCCCACCGTCAGTAAGGCACAATCATCACCAATGCCTAACTGAACATCCTGTCGGGCGGTTCTGAACCTGTTGAAGTAGCGAGTGATTACATCAAATTCGCCGCATGCCATAGTACAATTCCAAATCGTTAGAATGACTTAAGGCCGGAAGCCCGGCCTTAAAAAGGGGTGTCACACAGAGGATAAGCGAGGTGACATCACCAGATTATCAACAGAGTCAGTATTGCACCGAAAATGACTGTCGCCATTTGTGAATGCCACTGACGCTGGCTGACGATCATTTTTTACGAATGTGCGGGCCCGCTTTGTCCAGCACACCATTGACAAACTTGTGACTGTCTTCAGCACCGAAGGTTTTAGCCAGTTCGATAGCTTCGTTGATCGCCACTTTGTAAGGGACGTCCTGGCGTTTGCTCAGCTCAAACAGAGCCAGACGCAAAATCGCTCTTTCCACCTGGCCCAATTCATCCAACTGGCGGGACAGGTATGGCGCCATCAATGCATCGAGTTTCTCTGCACTGTTTGCCACACCAGACAGCAGTTCGCGGAAATAGGCAATGTCTACGTCTTTGACATCCTGCTCGGTCAGGAATTCTAATTCAACATCGGCGATGTCATTTTTCGACAACTGCCAGGAGTAAAGCGCCTGGACGGCACATTCACGGGCGCGGCGACGAGCAGCAGGTTTCACGGATTTCCCCTTAACTAGATTCAGGCCTTAATAGCCTTGATAACATTAATCATTTCAAGCGCGGTCAGTGCAGCTTCTGCACCTTTGTTACCGGCTTTTGTCCCTGCGCGTTCGATGGCTTGTTCGATGCTTTCTGTCGTCAGCACACCAAAGGCAACCGGGATTTCGCTGTTCATTGCAACACTGGACAGGCCAGAGCTACATTCGCCCGCTACGAATTCAAAGTGGGCAGTGCCCCCGCGGATCACAGTTCCGAGCGCAACAACGGCGTCGTACTTACCGCTTTCAGCCAGTGCACGGGTTGCCAGAGGCAATTCGTATGCGCCAGGGACCCAGACTACGGTGATGTTGTCATCGCTGACCTGACCGATACGTTTCAACGCATCAACAGCACCTGACAGCAGGCTGTCGTTGATGAAATTATTAAAACGAGCAATCGCGATCGCTACGCGCGCGTTCGGCGTGGCTACAGCACCTTCGATAACGTTCATAGTTTTCCTTAAAGTGGGTTCAGGAGTTTCTAACCCCCGCCGCAGGGGGGCGGATTCTATCATAAAATTACCCAGTCTGGACACGCGCTTTTCAAACCCATTCAGACAGAGAGGCGTAAAATTCTCAGTACGTGTTGTTTAGTACACCGGCTTCAGGCGCAAACGTAAATCCGGGCCAATTTGCCTGACATCGCTGAAAGCAAATTCAGGAGCATCGGCCAGATGCGTTAAGCCGGGCAGTTCACACAGCGCGCGGCCATTATTACCTAATAGTTTCGGTGCCATATAAACGATTAATTCATCAACCAGACCCGCCTGTAATAAGGCGCCCGCCAGTTGCGGCCCTGCTTCTACCCAGATGGAATTTACCTGACGTTTCGCCAGTTGCATCATCAGCAGAACCAGATCAATACGATTATCGCGTCCGGCCACGCGCCATTGTTCGACGGATTCGGGCCAGATTTGTGTGTCAGTGTCCAGACGCGCCAGCAACACGTTGCCGGGTAAATTCACCAGCTGATGCTGTGGCGTGACGCGATTCTGGCTGTCGAGAATAACGCGCAGCGGCTGACGCAGATTTTCCTGCGGATAAACCGCCTGCACATCGCTGCCCAGTTCGTCCCAGCGTACGGTCAGCGACGGATTGTCTGCCAGAACCGTCGCGCTGGTGCTCAGAATAGCCGAGCTTTCTGCGCGAAAACGCTGAACATCGGCGCGCGCCGCAGCGGACGTAATCCACTGGCTTTCGCCCGAGGCCATAGCAGTTCTGCCATCCACCGACGCGCCCATTTTGAGCTGCACGTAAGGAAAACCGGTACGCATACGTTTGAGGAAACCGAGATTCACGGCTTCCGCCTGCGAATGCATCAGCCCGTGGCTGACCTCAACGCCATTTTGCCTGAGGCGATATAATCCCCGGCCCGCAACTTCCGGATTGGGATCCTGCATCGCCGCGACAACGCGGGCAACGCCTGCGGCCAGCAATGCATCTGCACAAGGCGGCGTACGCCCGTGATGGCTGCACGGCTCGAGCGTGACATACGCGGTCGCGCCCCGCGCTTTCTCACCGGCCATGCGTAAGGCATGAACTTCCGCATGCGGTTCACCGGCACGCAAATGATAGCCTTCACCGACGATTTCGCCATTAAGGACGATCACGCAGCCGACGTTCGGATTGGGTGTGGTGGTGAAACGACCGCGACGCGCCAGCTCAAAAGCACGCGCCATAAAACGTTCATCACGGTGTAATTCGTCAGACGATGTTCCGGCAGGCTGTTCGGGGAGCATTAACTTTCCTTAGTCCTGAAGACGGGCAATCTCTTCGCCAAATTCACGGATATCTTCAAAGCTGCGATAAACCGATGCGAAGCGGATGTAGGCGACTTTATCCAGCCCTTTCAGGGCATCCATCACCAGATTGCCAATCATTTTGGCAGGAATTTCACGTTCACCGGTAGCTCGTAACTGCGATTTAATGTGGCTGATGGCCGTTTCGACGTCGTCGGAGCTGACCGGTCTTTTTTCCAGCGCTTTCAGAAAGCCGCTGCGAAGTTTGTCTTCGTTGAAAGGTTCACGAACTTCATTGCTTTTAATGACGCGCGGCATCACCAGTTCCGCCACTTCAAAGGTCGTGAAGCGTTCATGGCAGTCCAGACACTGGCGGCGTCGGCGGACCTGAGATCCATCACCTACCAGGCGGGAATCGATGACTTTAGTATCAACAGCGGCACAAAATGGGCAATGCATAGCACTTCCTGACAGCGGGCATAATTGGACACCAGTTTACCCCGAAGTGTGCCGACAACAAAGGCTGTCGCTACTTTCATAGACATCAGGTTAAACTTACTCATCTTATATTGGTGCCCGGACCGAATGTTTCAACGGGCAGATGAAAGGAAGTCTCTGATATGACAAAACCTCCCCGCCTCTTACTGGCCTGTGCCGTATTGTTCAGCCTGTCGGGCTGCGCGCAGCAAGATCCCAAATTACCGGAATTGAAAGCCGAAGTCGGCCAGCTGAACCAAAAGCTCTCCCGCCTGACCGATCTGGCGACAGCACTGGAACAGCAAACTACGCTGAACCGCCAGTCCACTAACGGGGTCTATTTGCTTCCTGCGGCGAAAAGCGCTGCACTGGTGAAGAGTGAAATTGGCGAACTGAGCCTTGCACTGACCCGCGTCGCACCGGATGCCAGCGGCGTTCAGGCCGTATTAGAGATTAAAAACAATGCCGGCCAGCCGCTGCCTGCATTTACCGCCACACTGAACTGGGGCCAGCTGGATCCGGTGACCGGTAAGCCGCTGACTGTAGATATGCAAACGCAGACCATCACGGTTGAACCGGATTTATTACCAGGTCCGGTGAAAACGATAGAGGTGAAATTCGATCAGGTGACCGTTGAAACGCTGGGCTTTGTTCATCTGCATAATATTGTCGCCACGCAGAAACCCGCTCAGGCCGCAGAACCGGTTCCGGCAAAGTAAAAAAAGGCTTTCAGTTTTAGAAATCAGACATAAAAATCTATGGTCACCCCCATTTTTGCAACACCGATTTTGATTTATGATGGGCTTGCTTAAATCTATACGGCGTCTGATGGGCAACACTACGTTGCCCGCGCCACGATGAAGTCCGCGCCTGCAGAACCTTAAAAAACGGACGGCTTCAAAGAGCCATTTTTTATGTCAGGTTCATCCGCAGGTCGCTGTGCCGTTCATGT
>NZ_JADOBI010000005.1 GCF_015644585.1 Rahnella laticis
AAGATGTCGGCAATGGGTGCTGCGATGCGAAAGCTGGTTCACCTATGCTACGGCGTGTTGAAAACGGGGCTGCCTTATGATGAAAACTACGCGTTGAGTTGTTGACATTCAAGACGGTAACTTTGGTCTCGAAACACTCATTCAGCAAGCTTTCTGATAGCGGCTGGAGGCTTTCTAAATGTGCAAACATTTACGAACGGTTGGTTTGCTCCTCCCCCTGCGAAGGGGGAGGTCGGGAGGGGGTTTAGCAAACCTCTGAGTCGCTAAAACCAACACCCCATCCCGGCCTTCCCCTCGTGAGAGGGGAAGGAGCAAATCAAAACCAGCCAGCATCAATCTTTTGAATTACATAGCCATTGGCCGCTTTCAAAACGACGTTGAGAGAGTGGTGAGAAACAGCGAGAGTCTTTTTTCGAGCAGGTTCGAACCCGAAACGAAAGTACCGCGCAGCGGCGGCGTTTGCGGCACTAGCTGGAGTGGCTGAAACATGGCCAGCGAGCGGTAGCGCGGAGTAAAAAAGACGCGGAGATTCCAAAGAGGGCTCGTCATAGCCCTCTTTGGTCGGTTTCGGCACGAGCCGCTGAGCGATCACAGTTATTGAGAAACCGAAATATTCTCGATCCAGCCCTCACTGCAAGTGAAAAACCGAAATCGTCTCGAACTCGTATAAACAGATAACCGCAGTGGGCCGGCGCCCACCACCATGCGCTTAATGCGCCAGAAACTTCTCAAGGAACTGTTTCGTCCTCGCATGCTGCGGGTTCGAGAATAACTCCTTCGCAGGCCCCTGCTCTACGATCTTCCCCTGGTCCATAAAGATCGCTCTGTCCGCAACATCGCGCGCAAAGTTCATCTCGTGGGTCACGATTACCATGGTGCGGTGTTCGAGCGCCAGCGCACGGATGGTGTTGAGCACTTCGCCTACCAGTTCCGGGTCGAGGGCGGAGGTCGGTTCATCGAACAGGATCACTTCCGGGCTCATCGCCAGCGCGCGGGCTATGGCTACACGTTGTTGCTGACCGCCGGAAAGACGGCGCGGGTAAGCGTTTTCCTTGCCGCTTAATCCGACTTTCTCCAGCAACTGACGCGCCGTGGCGATGGCTTTCGCCTTCGGTTCGCCCTTCACAATCACCGGGCCTTCGATAATGTTTTCGAGCACAGAACGGTGCGGGAACAGGTTGAAGTTCTGGAACACAAAGCCAACTTGCTGACGCAGTTCGCGGACTTTGTTTTTTTGTTTGCTGATCGGCTTGTTGCCGTCAATTTCGATATTGCCGACTTTGATCGTGCCGCCGTCCGGCTCTTCCAGCAGGTTAATGCTGCGCAGAAGCGTCGTTTTTCCCGAACCGCTCGGCCCGATAATCGCAACGACTTCACCGGCATTGACCTGCAAATCGATACCGTGCAAAACCGTCTGGCCGTGGAATTTCTTCGTCAGTTGCTTAACGTCAATGGTACTCATGAAGGCTCCTGATCCTGGCGGTTAACACGGTCTTCCAGACGGTTTTGCAGGAAGGATAAAACGGTCGCCAGCACCCAGTAAATAATGGATGCGGCCAGATACATGGTGAACACTTCCAGCGTGCGGGAGGTGACCAGCTGCGCCTGACGGAACAGTTCCGGTACCTGAATGGTCGCCGCCAGCGAGGTGTCTTTTACTAATCCGATAAAGCTGTTGCCCAGCGGTGGCAACGCAGTACGTGCCGCCTGCGGTAAAATCACGCGGCGCATCGTCTGCCAGGGGTTCATGCCGATACTTGCCGCCGCTTCCCACTGCCCTTTTTCGATTGACGAAATCGCCGCTCGCAGGGTTTCAGAAGTATAAGCCGCGGTGTTGAGTGAGAGGCCAATCATAGCCGCCGGAATAGGATCCAGCTCGATACCAAACTGTGGCAAACCGTAGTAAATCATAAACAGCTGCGCAATCAGTGGCGTACCGCGAAATACGGAGACGTAAAAACGTGACAGCCACGACAGCGGCCAGAAATGCGAAAGGCGCATCAGCGCCAGCATAAAGCCCAGAATTAACCCGAAGACCATACCGCCCAGACTCAGCTGGAGGGTAAACAGGGTTCCTTTCAATAAAAATGGTGCTGAATCCAGCACCAGTTGAATACTTTCTTGCATCCGATAAAGACCTTTTGGATGTGTATCCTGAAACAACCCGGAGCAAGATCTGCTCCGGGTTTAACGGATAATTATTTGGTGACGTCAGCCCCGAACCATTTTTCGGAAATTTTGGCTAAAGAACCATCTTTTTGCATTTCTGCAATCGCTTTGTTGATGGCGGCCAGCAATTCAGGGTTGTCTTTGCGGATAGCAACACCAGATTCCAGACGGGAGAACGGCGCACCGGCAACGGCTAAGGTGTTGTTGGTTTTCTTCACCAGATCCAGCGCGGCAAGGCGGTCAACCAGAATCGCATCGGTACGGCCTACGCGCAGATCCTGATATTTCGTCGGGTCATCATCATAGGTACGAACGTCTACGCCCTGAACATTGGCGCGTAACCACTGCTCGTAGTTGCTGCCCAGACCCACGCCCACTTTCTTACCTTTGAGGTCTTCCGGCCTGGTGATTGAGCCTTCGTTACCTTTTTTGGTCAGCGCCTGAATACCAGAAACGGTGTACGGCGTGGAGAAGTCATATTTCTTCTCACGTTCAGGGGAAATGGTCACCTGGTTGATGACAACGTCAATACGTTTGGATTCCAGTGAAGCCAGCATGCCGTCCCATTTGGTCGGTTGCAGCTTCGCTTTGACGCCCATGTGCTGTGCGAGCGCATCGGCGAATTCCACTTCAAAACCGGTCAGTTTGCCGTCTTCACCCTGGAAACTGAACGGAGGATAAGTCCCTTCCAGACCGACAATCAGCGTGCCTCGGTCTTTCACTTTTTTCAGTAAACCTTCATCAGCAAAGCTGTTGGTGACCATACCGGCTGTCAGGCTGACGGCCACGGCACCCAGAAGTAAACGACGACGCAATGTGGAAAAAACCATATACACCTCAGTTATTATCGATGTTAGAAAGTTATATATCTGACGATTTGCGCACAGTAGCACCCGGCGCGAGAGTTATCAGGAATATAATTTCATAATCTTAGCGCAAAATTGCATAAGCGTACTGTATGGCATCACACTTGCGGATGATACGCAAACAGTGCCGGCGCGCCGCCGGTATGGATGAACAGGATCGGGCCTTCGTCCGGGAATAATCCGCGTTCGATGCCGTCGAGCAAACCGGCCATCGCCTTGCCGGTATACACCGGATCCAGCAGCATCGCTTCCTGCTCCGCCAGCAGTTTCACCGCCGCCATTCCCGCTTCATTCGGCTCGCCGTAGCGCGGTGCAAAATAGTCATCCCACAAAACGATCTGCGGTATTTTTTCATCAAACTGCAAACTGGCAGCGACGTCGCGGGCTAGGGTTTCCACCTTCGGACGCTGCGCGTCGGCTTTACGTGACACTGTCACGCCAATCAGTTGCGTATCCGGCATTAAATGCTGCAATGCGACAGCAAGCCCGGCGTGTGTCCCCGCACTGCCCGACGCCACCACGATTGCGCTGAAATCGACGAAACTCGCGGAAGACTGCTCAGCGATTTCCAGCGCGCACTGGACATACCCCAGCGCACCCAGCGCGTTCGAACCGCCGACCGGCACAACGTACGGACGAAAACCTTGCCCTTCCAGACGCTCAGCTAATTCTGCCAGCTGCACCGCCGGGGCATGCAGTTCATCGCACATCACCACTTCAGCATTGAATAAATCCAGCAACAGGCGGTTGCCGTTGGTCAGATAGTTGGCTTCGGTGGTGCCAATCGGGTTTTCCAGCAACGCAACGCATTTCAGGCCCAGTTTCGCTGCCACTGCCGCCGTCTGGCGGACGTGGTTGGACTGAATTGCGCCTGCCGTCACCAGCGTATCCGCACCTTCTGCCAGCGCAGCAGCGGCCAGATATTCCAGTTTTCTGAGCTTGTTACCGCCCATCGCCAGCGGCGTAATGTCGTCACGTTTGATATAGATGTCGCGGCCCGTGAACTCAGAGAGACGGTGGAGTTTTTCTAATGGCGTGCAGTTGCCCAGTAAATCAATACGATCAAAGGCTTCCAGCCGGGTTTTAAGCAAAGCAATTTTAGCAGGCACAGTGTTCCCCTGACGCACAGCCGCAAGGCCGGCGAAGTCGTGATAGTCGAAGCAGATGTATTTGCGCAGAATGGTTATGAAATAAGTATATAAAGAATTAATACTTTATGCTGACAGATTCAAGACAAAAAAACAGGCCCCCGAAGGAGCCTGTTTGCGTTTTGTGTGTCAGTCTGTAAGAGCGCCGCTTACGCGGATTTTTGCCAGGCCAGATACTGGTCGTATTTGCGCAAAGCAATACGGTAGTTATCGTGGCCCGCCACCGGCAAATCACTGATGATCCGCTGGTGGATGCTGTCCCCTGAAAGCTTATCGAGAGGATAGTTGTTTGCTGACAAGATTTCGTCCAGACGGCGGAGGCGGACAACATACTCGCGCACCGTGCTGTGGTTCATCTCTGTCTGCTCAAACAGATATTGCTTAAACGCCATGATGTCAAAATATGACGAATGGCTGTTACAGCTTATCTCACTGCAAAAACGACACAGCGCGGTCAGTTCCTGCGACAGGTTGTGCCACACGTCATCATCTATAGGCTGGTCCATCTTGGCGATGGCCTCTTTATTGATGATTTGCCCGCGAAACACCAGTGCCATCCTGTCGAGTTCTTTTGCACACTGTGAGCAATGAGTCTGACTGTGTTTAAAATCTTTAAGATAACGGCTTAAAGGCCTTGTTTTGATTCCCGCTGGCATAAATTTATTCCTGATAAGGGATATAAAATGTATAACCGGCCAGGAAAAAGCGGATCAGTGGTCGTTGGCCAGGCGGCTGCGTAAACGCTTAATCGCCTGACTGTGGAGCTGGCTTACGCGGGATTCCCCGACATCCAGCACCGCCCCGATCTCTTTTAAATTCAACTCTTCCTGGTAGTAAAGCGTAAGTACCATCTTTTCCCGTTCTGGTAACGCATCGATAGCTTCCATCACCCGGTGGCGTAAATTGCCCTCCAACAGATGATGCAACGGGTTGGCCTCTTCGTGCCCTTCCATCAATGCCTCGGCAGTATCGCCGTGCTCTTCGCGCCATTCGTCATAAGAAAACAACTGGCTACTGTTCGTATCCATTAATATCTGCCGGTATTCCTCGATGGGAATATCCAGTGCCTGCGCCACCTCTCCTTCACTCGGTGGTCGCCCTAATTTTTGTTCTGCGTGATGCATCGCCTGAGACACTTCACGCGCATTACGTCTGACGCTGCGCGGTACCCAGTCGCGGCTGCGAAGCTCATCAAGCATCGCGCCACGTATACGCTGAACGGCGTACGTTGTAAACGCCGTTCCCTGCATCGCATCAAAACGCTCAACCGCATTTAACAGGCCGATCCCTCCCGCTTGCAGTAGATCATCAAGCTCTACGCTGGCGGGAAGCCGCACCTGCAAACGCAGGGCTTCATGGCGCACGAGCGGAACATAGCGCTGCCACAAAGAATTTTTGTCTATCACGCCGTCGGCGGTATACAGATCGCTCACTGTCGTAACCTGGCAAATTGAGGGTCAGTATCATTGTGCCAGTGGTAATCCCCATTCAATCGCCTGAATAAGGACTGAAAAGCGCGGTTATTTTGATTATGTCTCGCACTTTCTGTTTCAGCCCCGCAGGATTACCGGGTTCGCAATAGATTAAAAAACAATCACAACATAAAGATTATCCTAAATTATACCAGCGAATGCGTTTCATTAATCGTGGAAAAAGGTAAATTTTGGTTAAAAAAAACCCCGCCGGAGCGGGGTTTGTTCTGTTTGTAACCGGACTGCTTATATTGTCGCCAGCGACAATTATTGCAGCAGGGACAGTACAGACTGAGGAACCTGGTTAGCTTTAGACAATACTGAAGTACCAGCCTGCTGCAGGATCTGCGCTTTAGACATTGCAGAAACTTCAGTTGCGTAGTCAGCATCCTGAATACGGCTCTGTGCAGAAGACAGGTTAGTAGTGGTGTTGTCCAGGTTGGTGATTGCAGAATCGAAACGGTTCTGAATCGCACCCAGTGAAGAACGGAAGGTGTCAACTTTAGCGATTGCAGCGTCGATTGCTTTAAGCGGATCGTTAGTAGATGCACCTGTAAATGCAGCTGTTGCACCCGTACCACTTAATACCAGAGTCGTAGCAGCAGAAGTTGTTGGAGTAGCCCCCGTGCTATTCACAAGAACATCTGTACCAGTACCTGCCTGATAGTTTTTACCTTGTACTGTTACGAAACCAGCAGCTGCGCCAGTAGAATCGGTACCGACTTTAACCAGAACACCAGATTGGGTAGCTGCAGTTGTAACACCATTAGTTGGGTCTGTGTAAGACACATCGGTGGTGTTCAGTGTCACATCACCTGATGCGGCATCAACAGATGCTGCATAAAAATCACTTCCAGACTTAACAGCATAGTTTGCAGACGCAGTGCCATCAGCATTTTGAATGTTCACCAGCGACAAGCTGCTTGCGCTCACAGTTGAACCAGTTGCAGTTGTTAGTGAAGCAGCTGCTGCTGAGAGATTTACTGTTTTTGGTGCAGCTGCAGCTGCGTCTGTACCACCGATAGAGGTGATTGCACCGCTGGTTTTCAGAGCATTACCAGATACAGAGAAACCGCTCAGACCCAAAGTTGAAGAGTCAATTTTCTGCAGGTCAATATCGATAGTCTGACCGTCGTTTGCACCAACCTGAATTTTCATAGTCTGGTTAGAGGCCAGTACGTTTACGCCGTTGAACTGAGTCTGACCAGATACACGGTCGATTTCAGACAGACGGGATGTGATTTCGTCCTGGATTGAGGTCAGGTCAGAAGAGGAGTTAGTGCCGTTAGCAGCCTGAACGGACAGCTCACGGATACGTTGTAAGTTGTTGTTGATTTCGCTAAGTGAACCTTCAGTGGTCTGCGCAACGGAGATACCGTCATTGGCGTTACGTGAAGCCTGAGTCAGACCATTGATGTTTGAAGTGAAGCGGTTAGCAATCGCCTGACCAGCAGCATCGTCTTTTGCGCTGTTGATACGCAGACCGGAGGACAGACGCTCGATAGCGGTGCTCAGTGCGGACTGGGATTTGTTCAGGTTGTTCTGAGTCATCAGAGACAGCGTGTTGGTATTGATAACTTGAGCCATGAGTGTATTCCTTCAAATCTGGTTAAGGGTTCGGGCTTATTGCCCACGGCGTTCATCACCGTCCAAACTTGTATCGGCGCTACACCGGCAACCTTTAGAATTATTTCTCAAAAAATCCCGATTTCTTACTTTGAGAATTACCCTTCCTTATACGCGCTATTCACGCCATTACTTTTTGTTGCGATCTATTAAACTTTTCCTCCGTCGTGCCGATAGGGCTTAAAGACTCTTACACAACATGTAAAGGATACATATGGCCACTGTCTCTTCATTAGGTATCGGCTCAGGTTTAGATTTGTCCACTCTGCTGGATAACCTGACAACCGCAGAAAAAGCGCGTTTAACGCCGATCACCACGGCACAGACCAGCTACAGTGCGCAGCTGACTGCCTACGGTACGTTGAAAAGTGCGGTGCAGACTTTTGCAGACGCTGCTACAGCACTAACATCTACTGACACCTACGGCGCAACAACTGCATCATCAAATAACACAGCGGCCTTCAGCGCAACGACCAGCAGCGGTGCGGCGGCGGGTAAATATTCCGTTTCTGTTACCCAACTGGCTGCATCGCAATCTTTGATTTCTGCCACCCAGACCAGCAGCACGGCGGCTTTGGGTGCAACGACGACTGACAATACGCGCACATTAACCATCAGCCAGGGAGACGGCAGCACGCCGCTGAGCATCAAACTGACTGACAGCCAGACTTCACTGACGGGTGTCCGCGATGCAATTAATAAATCAGGCGGTAACGTTACAGCCAGTATCGTCAAAGTCACGGACAGCAGCTACAAGCTGGTGCTGAGCGCCAATAATACCGGCACAAATTCTGAAATGACCGTCGCCGTTACCGGTGATGACACCCTGAATAACATCATCGGTTATGACTCCTCTACCGCTACAGGCGCGATGACGCAGAATGCCGCAGCGGCAAATGCGCAACTGACGTTCAACGGAATTGATCTTGAACGCCAAAGCAACACAATCAGTGATGCGCAGGATGGTATTACCCTAAACCTGACTGATACCACAACCACACCCGCAACGTTAACAGTGGCTAAAAATACGGGCACTGCAACAACGGCAGTTAAAGCATTTGTTGATGCCTATAATGCTTTACAGGACACGTTCACCAGCCTGACCAAGTTCACCGCGACCAGCACTAACTCCGATACGGCCGACAGTACCAACGGCGCCCTGCTTGGCGACAGCGCGCTGCGTACTATTCAGACGCGTCTAAAATCAGCGATCACTGCTGCTTCCGGATCCGGCACCATCACCTCATTGTCCAGCATTGGTATCACCACTGACCCGGATACCGGCAAACTGGAAATTGACAATACCAAACTGAGCACTGCGTTGAGCAATAACCCGAACGCGGTGCAAACCATGATGGTGGGTGACGGCAAAACTACCGGTGTGATGACCAATATCAGCAACCTGAATACCGGTTTCCTGGATAGCTCCAACGGCACCATTGCTAACGCGCAGACGGCGGTTAACTCCACGCTTAAAAACCTGACGACCCAGTACAACAAGGTCAATGACAGCATCAACACCACCATCGCCCGTTACAAAACGCAATTCACTGCACTTGATGTTTCGATTCAAAAGCTCAACAGCACTGCGACGTATCTGACGCAGCAGTTCGAAGCCATGTCCTCATCAAGTTCAAGCTAGTAAGGAAACAGATTATGTATAACGCTAAAGGAACACAGGCCTACGCGCAGGTTGGCGTAGAAAGCGCAGTCATGAGTGCGTCGCCTTACCAGTTAGTCACGATGTTATTTGACGGGGCGCGTAGCGCCCTGATCCGTGCACGCATATTTATTCAACAGGGAAGCATTGCCGAAAAAGGCAAATCCCTGTCCATGGCCATCAATATTATCGACAGCGGATTAAAAGCCGGATTAAGTCGTGACAAAGGAGATCCGGAATTAGTGGATAACCTGGAAGCGCTTTATTCCTATATGGTCCGTCGTTTACTACATGCAAATTTACACAACGATCAAGAGGCCATCACTGAGGTGCTGGCCTTGCTTGAAAATATCGCCGATGCCTGGCGGCAAATCGGCCCAAACCACCACCCGTCGCAGGACCAATATAATGGATCAACATCAGTATCTGGTTAATGAATATCAACTGATCCTGTCTTTAAGCGAGCAGATGTTGCGGCTGGCGCAAGATGAAAAATGGGATGAGCTGGTCGAGCTCGAAGTCAGTTATGTGAAAGCCGTGGAAGCGACCACCAAATTACCGATGTCAGAACAGACCTCGATAATGGTTCAGAATGATATTCGCCGTTATTTACGTATCATTCTCGACAATGAAAATTTGATTAAAACGTTATTACAGGCTCGGATGAATACGCTCACCCAGCTGATTGGTCAGTCGTCCCGACAACAACAAGTGAACACGACGTACGGAAAAATTGATCTCCGTTCGATCGCTTTTGGCGATCACCAATAATTATTAAAGTACTTCTTTTGATTTATTTTTTTCCAATATTTCTTGTGCAAAAATAAGGTTTCAGGGGCAGAGAGCGTACGGCTACCAGGGCTGATTCTCTCTGTCTCCTTCCGTAACACTCGCCTAAACCGGCAGCCTGTTTGTATTGGCATAAGCGGGAAGTTTTATATCAGGCAGCAAACAACAGGTTGCGGTCGTCATTTCGGGCATCATCGATATGGTTCGTAAAATAAAAGTGACTCCAGGGATAGGCACTATTTCGCTACTTATTCAGCATAGTGAGCTTTTTATTCACGATGTCTATATTAATAAGCCGCAATTAATCCTCGTGCAGAATGGAAGTCTTTCTATTACTAACCAGGAACAGCAATTCTCGCTACAGGCGGGCGAAATGCTGGTGCTCAACAGCGGACAAACGCTGAGCCTCACCCACCATCTCTCAGACAATGGCCCTTTCAGCTGCGCCATTATGGCCTGGGATCACCAGTTGCTCAGTGATGCGGGCCTTCATGCCACGGGCTTTTCTGCCCCCCTGCTTGCCGTTGAAACGCTACAGGTTATTCCGCATATCCCGGTGGCTTTTAAACAGAGTTTTACCGATACCCACAGCGCCATTCTCTGGCATCACGGCCTGCCCGCGCCCATTACCCGCCATCGCATGCTGGAACAATTGCTCTGGTTGTCGCAGCTGGGTGTGCGTTATTCGCTGCAACACAGCGAAAGCATGACGCAGCGTGTGCGCGAATTGCTGACAGATAATCTGCATAAATCATTTACTGCGGCGGAAGTGGCAGAACAGCTGATGATGAATGAAGTGATGCTGCGCCGCCGGCTGGCTGCCGAGGATTGTGTTCTGCGCAATCTGATGATTGATGTCCGCATGACACAGGCGCTGCGGTTACTGCAATGCACCGATCTGGCGATTTCCAACATTGCCCATCAGGTCGGTTACGAAAGTGGCTCCCGTTTTGCGGAACGTTTTCGGAAACGTTTTGGCTTCGCGCCTACTGCGATCCGCGGGCATATGCGTCCCCTCTCATCACAAACGATGACTTATAACAACTAACTCCTAAGTACTACAATACTAAATCATGAGTAACATCACACAATAATTGATTACCAGATGTTAACCGAATATCATACACGCCGTTAATTTACGGGTGATCAGGGGTTGGCAGTGCACGTTTGGTGGGAAGTGATTAAAACGATTTATTGGGGTGGATTGGGTATTGCGGCATTAGTGACGCTTCTCGTGAGCCGCGACACGATTAAAATACGCTTGTTAACGTCCGGCATTATCGGGTTTACCTGGCCGATGAGCCTTCCCGTCGTTCTGCTCTTCTCTCTGTTCTGACGCTGTAAAACTGCGCTCATTAAAAAACCCGGCTTTCAGGCCGGGTTCAGTAAAACTATTTTTGCTGCTGTTAACGTTGCTGCTAATTACGGGTTTGCACCCAAAAGCCGTGGATCAGACCCGGCAGATAACCGCACAGTGTCAGGATAATATTCAGCAAGAAAGCACCGCCGAAACCGTTACCAATCAGTACGCCTAACGGCGGTACCAGGATGGTGATCAAAACTCTCCAGAATCCCATGTTTATCTCCCTTTGGTTATCATTGAGTTAATGATAGTTCAGGGAAACAAAGCCGCCTATCAGATGAACCTTAATTGATCAGATCCAGCATAACTTCCACGTCACGACGCACTTTATCCAGCAATTCGACATCGCCTGCGCGGTACTCGGCATCGGTTATCTGATGGATCTGGCGCATCTGCCATCTCACCTGCGTTTTTTGCTCGTCCGTCATATTGCGGCACATCACGATGATAAAATTGCGCAGCATCAGATGTTGCATGGCAGTTTCTTCGGCATGTTTGTTAACCGACATCACCAAATCGAATACCTGTTTTTCTGCCATTGCGTGTTCCTGCTGTCGTGAAAAGTCGGTGGGAAAGTCATTAAAACCAGACTAGCATGGCAACAGTTCGGTCAAAGCCGACAGCTGATGCAAAAACACCCGCTATTTCTGCGTCTAACCTGCGCATGGACACCATCACTATGTTTTCAACCGATGACGTTTTTCAGCGTCTGGCGTCTTCCCCCTTTCGCCAGCGCTTTCATCTTGGCCCGAAAGAATACGAATATTGTATGAATCACGGACCCGATACCGTGGCGCAGCACGCCGCCGATTTCATTAACCGGAGGCTCGCGCCCGCGCAACCGCAGGCCGACGGCAAACAGACGCCGATGCGAGGCCATCCGGTATTTATCGCCCAGCACGCCACCGCCACCTGCTGTCGCGGATGTCTGGAAAAATGGCATCGTATTCCGGCGCACGCAGAGATGACACAAACGCAGCAGGATTATACGGTTGCCGTAATCCTGCGCTGGATACACCAGGAAATGCAGCGTCCCGCGCCCGCCGCTAAACCGCGGAAAGCAAAACCAAAAAAATCTGACCCACAACAAATGGATTTATTGTAAGAAGCGCATCACAGTGGTAAAAAAATAAAGAGTGACAGCAGTCACAGTTTTTCAGGATTTAAGTACCTTGCTGCGTCTGTACTCTATAATTTTAAGGAATAAGACAGTTTTCTGCCGGGCAGCCTTTTGCGCGCCCTTTTGTTGTCTTCTTGTGCAGTCTTTCGGGTGAGTTTTCCAGGTGAAATGAGTTTTACACTGTAGTGAGGATTATTACCCCCCATTGGGAAAAGGAGGATGCATGTCTGAGTATCATTATTTATTGATAGGTGGAAGCCGCAACGGACAACGGCATGTTGATAAACAACATCAGTTTTCGTTGTGTTTTTGGGAAGATGCATCACAAAACGCAGAACGTGAATTTTACGGTAAACAGAACGAGCGCTATAAAGTGAAGCCTGAAAAAGGGGCTGATGGAAACTGGTATCTGGTCGGTTATTGCGGAAATTGTTCGAAAATTCAGGCCGATGAACTGACCACCCAGGCGCTCACCAAACACGTTAAGCCGATGATGTAAGAAACATAAGTATATTCAAGAGTACGAGCGTAAACGAACCCCGCCCTTTTAAGCGGGGTTTTTGCTTTCTGAGGGCTTTCGGCCGTCAGACATTCAGCCCATGAACTCAGGCGGCCATGCCCTGAATGTTTCGGGCGTAAAAGGCGACGTGCCCACCGATCGTGAAATGCGCTTCGTGATGCCCTAAACGCCCGAGCGGCGCAATACGGACAATCTCCCCTTCGAATTCCCCGTCCTGAATTTGCGTAATCGCCACATCCAGCTGATAACTGGCCGGATGAACGCCCACCGGGAAAGTGAGTAATTTTACGCGATCGCCCACCTGAAACCGGGTAAGCAGCGGCAGTGGTGCCTGTTCAAACAGATCCTGATCCATAGGTGACTCCTTGTTTTCCAGTGGGATTAATTACAGGATAGAATATGTTGCCGCGTCCTGCCGGATACCGGCGTGAAGCACTTCTCTCTTTACGCATTTTTTTTATGAACGACGTTTCGTACACCGCTGTTGTCCTCGCGTTGCCGCGTAAAACGTAGTTCTACACCATTGATAAGGATCCGCCGTGAAAAAATTAACGCCAGAGCAATGCATTATCCTGACCGGATTTACCGGGATCCTGCATGGCGAATTCGAAGGATTTCACGAAGATTTGCAAAAACGACTGGGGCGGGAAGTTCAGACGTCAGAGCTGGGATACCCGGAATTTATCGAGGAATGTCGGGCGCTCTACGAAGACGATTTTAACAATTTAATGCCAGAGTGATAACAAGAAGGCCGGCCAAAGGAGTGTCCTCGGCCGGCCTGATACCTGACTTAACCAGCATGGCTACGGTTTGACTATTCCGCGTATGAAATTCTCATTCACCCGGATCACATTTCCCGTTTCCACATTAATGACCTGATACTGCACCGGCGTCACTTCATCCAGAACAGCGATAACTTCAAACAAACCTGGTGTAAAAGTAAGCGTGACAAAAACGCCAACAGGATAGACAGCCATAATTTTATCCTTTCAATCATGCTCTTATAATGTACTGCTTTACCTACAGAAGTAATCATACATCAACTATTAATCACACCGAGTGATTTCATTACATACATTAATCACTCCCGATAAATGTTGCATAAAAGAAGTACAGATACGCGATAAAAAGATCAATATTTGATCAATTCAGACAACTCTGACAGACATGCGCAAGACGTCATCAATTTTTACACTCTTTCGGGGCAAATGCCGGATACAGGCTTCGCTGCACTCCCCCAGCCGCTTGTTTTCGATGTAATTTCGGTTAAGAATATGAATCCATTTTGTTGCATTGAGAGCCCGCGCTGTGAGTGCCCAGATTTTTGAAACCGATGCGAATCATCCGCATCTGACACGACTGATTGCAGAGCTGGATGCTTATCAATACCCGCTCTACCCGCCGGAATCCTTTCAGGGAATTAACGTCACCACGCTCGATGCGGGTGAAATTTTCTGTTTTATGGCGCGGGTAGACGATGACTGGGCAGGATGCGCATGTTTGTATATTTCGCGGCCTGAAGGGCATGAAAAACCGATTGCTGAGATGAAACGGGTCTATGTGAATCCGCTTTATCGCGGGCAAGGCATTGCCTCACTGCTGGTTGACGCAATGGAAAGCAAACTGAAAGCCCTGGGCTATCGGGATTTGTTTTTAGAAACCGGCGTGTTTCAGGAAAAAGCCATTACGCTGTATGAAAAGCTGGGGTACGCGCGCACAGAAGCGTTTGGCGATTATCGTATCTCGCCGGATCCGCTCAGCGTGTATATGATGAAATCGGTGGCCTGAGAAAGCGAAGAAACACCGGGGATAGACAGAAAAATATCTCCATAACGCTGCCTTGTGACAGGGTTATGGAGACGCGAAAAGCAGATTACATCAGGACATTGCTTTTCGAGGCAGGGGTTTCATTGGAAGGAATAACCCATTTTTTCAGGGTGATAACGAAGAATTTTTTGCCTTTAGTGATCTTGGCACCGCGGTCGCCACATTCCAGCGCAAGTTTGAAAAACTCATCACTGTTAATACTAAAAGCCAGTTCGACTTTTTTCACCATACCGGAATTAAGCAGCTCTTCGGCTTCGTTTAATGATTTGGCCTGAACGACTGACATAAATACCTCGTGAGAATGGAGGGAGTTGTATTTGCCCGAATATCCTATTTCACTTTTGTTTCATCATTATGACAGTATCGTGAACCTTCAGAAAAGTGCCACGTTTTAGCGCACAAAATAACCATTCCGTGCGCGCGTTCAAAAATCAGGAAAGACGGTAATGACGGTCCGGCACCGGCGTATCCGGCAACTGAGTCTGGTTGTTCATCTCACGCAGGTTAATTTCGATATTGGTACACATCGCGTCCATCGGCAGATGGTTATTAGCGTAGCCGAAAGGCATTTCCAGCTCTTCCGCCAGCGTATCGAGCGACAGGAAACTGTACGAAATAAATCCTGAAACCAGCAGCGTCATGTAATGCAAATCCACAACCAGCGCGAACGGCAATAAGCTACAGAACAGATAGACCGTGCGGTGCAGCAAAAGCCCGTAAGCAAACGGGATTGGCATGCTGACAATACGCTCGCACCCGCCAACGACCTGCGAAAGCTGCAACAGCGTGGTGTCCATGTGGGTGTAGACGATATCCGACAACTCCCCGCTGCGGCGCCGTTCGGCCAGCCATTGCGACATCCGCAGCTGCACCATATTGGTCGGCGCGCGACGCGACAAAATATCTTCCGCATCTTCCCCGAGCAAACGTTCGAGATCAGGACGCGGATCGCTGTGGCGCAGCTGATGTTTGAGGCTGTAGCAGAACGCCAGCAGCAGGGTCGTCACGCGCTGCGCTTCGCCCGGACACACCGCCATTACCTGACTTTGCATCGTTCGGCAGGCAATCAGTAACCCGCCCCACAGCTGGCGCGCTTCGATATAACGCGAATACGCCACGCTGTTACGAAACCCGAGGAAGATCGCAATCGACACCCCCAGCAAACTGAACGGCGCCAGCGTGAGCTTCACGCCGAGCGTCTCATACCAGGGAAGGCTGAGAATGGCGGCGAGTGACATCAATAAATTCAGACTGAGGCGGAACATAATGCTGGGCAGCACAGAGCCATGCCAGGCGAACAAACGCAAGAACCAGTGACGCGGAGGACGGATTATCATTTTTTTATGGAGGTGCTTTTGCAGGTGAAGCGATTTTTTTTGCGATTCTTGCAAATAAACCTGCACATGCAAAGGACAATTTTGTGACACCGGTAACATTTATTTTGAGAATCACGGTTTTCGTTTACAAGCGCAGGTGATCACTTTGTACAAACCGTAACGGAAACATAATGTTTGGCATGGTAATGTCCGATAACAATCTAGACTGAGAAGAATACATGGCCCGGCATGGCGTGAAAGCTCTCAGGATTGATCGGTACTGACGATCAAAATAATGATAACGATCGGTTATACCCATTGGAATTACAGGCCTATTCGCGAGACGATCGCGGAAAATTGAGAGCGGGCATACCAGTGAAAATTATTCTTATAGTACTCATCGCGTTGGCGATTATCGGATTAGCAGCCTGGTTTATCTTCAGGTCGGCAGCAAAAGACTCGGAAGATGATTATTAATTTTTTGCGTAATGCTTCGCAGTGCCCTTCCTTTTCGTTTTTCCTGCCAAAAAACCATGACGTTGCCCCCGCTATGCCCTTTCAGGCCACAGGTAACAACTCATCTGTATTATTTTCAGCAGGTTAGCGACTTACACCGACATATTCATGACATCCTGGTACGCCGTCACCAGTTTATTTCTCACCTGAATACCCAGTTGCAGTGAAATTGACGATTTCTGCAAATCCACCATCACGTCGTTCAGGCTTACGCCGGGAACGCCCATCTCCAGCTTTTCGGATTCCAGTTTTGCGTTGTTTTGCGTCTCGCTGATTTTGCCTAATGCCGCTTTCAGTTCGCTGGCAAAACCCGCTTCTGACGTGGTATCCGTCTGAGGGGTTGCGCCTGCCTTGATGGCGGTGGCCTGCATCTGCTGTAAAACGCTCTCAATGCCTTGAATTGACATGTTTTCTCCGCTTATTGCTGTGTCGGTGAACAAAAGGCTTCTTTCATGGAATGACACCCTATCACATCAGTTTTTTCCTAAACGCGGTAATTGAACCTAAAAACCATGGCTTATCGGGCCATTAACTTTGCCTTTAGCGGCAAATAATGGCTCACCTAGAAAATAGGCCTGCCTGTACGGAGGACTGAAAAATGTCACGCTTCAACGATTGCGCACTTGGGAGTCTGTTTTGTTAAGAGACAACATGAACATCACCATTCAACAGCTAAATAGGGATCTTGTATGAGTTCCGCAATAGCCGGCGCAGAAACCTCTCCAAACGGTTTTACTGCGTTGCTTAATCGCCTGCGCGCCAACCCAAAAATTCCTATCGCCATCGCCGCTGCGGCTGCCCTGGCCATTGTTGTTGTCATGATGCTGTGGGCAAAACAGCCCACCTATAAGGTGTTGTTTAGCAATCTGGGCGATCAGGACGGCGGTGCCATCGTCACCCAGCTGACGCAGATGAACATCCCTTATCAGTTTTCAGAAAACGGCGCAGCCCTGTTAATCCCGGCAGATAAAGTGTATGAAACACGTCTGAAACTGGCTTCCGCCGGTTTGCCGAAAGGTGGCGCAGTCGGCTTTGAGCTGATGGATCAGGAAAAATTCGGCATCAGCCAGTTCAGCGAGCAGATCAACTATCAGCGCGCGCTGGAAGGCGAACTCTCCCGCACTATCGAAACTCTGGGCCCGGTCGGCAGCGCCCGCGTCCATTTAGCCATTCCAAAACCTTCCTTGTTTGTCCGCGAACAGAAAAACCCCTCCGCTTCCGTGACCCTGAATTTACAGCCGGGTCGTGCGCTGGATGACGGTCAGATCAACGCCATCGTTTATATGGTGTCGAGCAGCGTGTCGGGTTTACCGCCAGCCAACGTCACCGTGGTCGATCAGAGCGGACATTTGCTGACGCAGTCGGACAACAACGGGCGTGACCTGAATGCTTCCCAGCTGAAATATGCCAATGAAGTCGAAGGCCGCCTGCAACGTCGTATCGAATCTATCCTCCAGCCGGTTGTCGGCAACGGTAACGTTCACGCGCAAATCACCGCGCAAATTGACTACGCCAGCCGCGAGCAGACTGACGAGAATTACCAGCCAAACGGTACGCCGGAAAAAGCCGCTGTCCGTTCACGCCAGTTGAGCACCAGTGACCAGATTGGCGGCACAGCCGTCGGCGGCGTGCCGGGTGCATTAAGCAACCAGCCTGCGCCAGCTGCGACCGCGCCTGTCACCAATCCTCCTGCGGCGAACAATGCCAACGGTGCGCAGAATCAGGCCGGTAACAACGCACAGAATAATACGCAAAACAACACGGCAAACCGTTCAACCGTTCCGTCGAACAGCCGTCGTGATGAAACCACCAACTACGAAGTTGACCGCACTATTACCCATACGCAGCACAGCGCGGGTGCCGTACAACGCCTGTCCGCGGCGGTGGTCGTCAACTATCAGGTCGGGACAGATGGCAAAGCGAAGCCACTGACCGACGAACAGCTGAAGAAAATTGATGATCTGGTTCGTGAAGCGATGGGCTTCTCGCAGGAGCGTGGCGATACGCTGAACGTGGTGAACACACCGTTCAACGACGCGGCTGAAGATACCGGTGAGCTGCCGTTCTGGAAACAACAGGCGTTCTTCGATCAGTTGCTCAACGCAGGTCGCTGGTTGCTGGTGCTGATTGTTGCCTGGCTGCTGTGGCGCAAGATGGTTCGTCCGATGCTGCGCAAACAGCAGGCAGAGAAAGATGCGGCAGCCGCCGCGGCCATCGCAGCAGCGATGCCACAGCCTGAAGGCAGCAAGCCGGTCAAACTTAGCAACGACGAGCTGGAGAAACGTAAACGTTCTCAGCAGCGTGTCAGCGTCGAAGTTCAGACCCAACGTGTTCAGGAGCTGGCCGATAAGGATCCTCGTATCGTCGCCCTGGTTATCCGCCAATGGATGAGTACCGAACAATCATGACTATGACCGGCACCGAAAAAAGCGCCATTTTGATGATAACCCTGGGTGAAGACCGTGCGGTGGAGGTGTTCAAGCACCTCTCCCCTCGCGAAGTTCAGCAAATCAGCGGCGCGATGGCGAATATCCATCAGATTTCCAACAAGCAGCTGGCGGAAGTGCTGAACGAGTTCGAAGACGAGTCAGAGCAGTACGCTGCGCTGAGCGTCAACACCAGCGAATACCTGCGTTCGGTTCTGACCAAAGCGCTGGGCGAGGAACGTGCCTCCAGCCTGCTGGAAGATATTCTGGAATCGCGCGAAACCACCAGCGGTATGGAAACGCTCAACTTTATGGAACCGCAGATGGCGGCCGATCTTATCCGCGACGAACATCCGCAGATTATCGCCACCATCCTAGTTCATCTCAAACGCGGTCAGGCTGCCGATATTCTGGCCCTGTTCGACGAGCGTCTGCGCAACGACGTGATGCTGCGTATCGCCACCTTCGGCGGTGTCCAGCCGGCGGCGCTGGCGGAACTGACCGAAGTGCTGAACAACCTCCTCGACGGCCAGAACCTCAAACGGGCGAAGATGGGTGGTGTTCGTACTGCGGCAGAAATCATCAACCTGATGAAAACGCAGCAGGAAGAAGCCGTTATCGAAGCGGTTCGTGGTTACGACGGCGAACTGGCACAGAAAATTATCGACGAGATGTTCCTGTTCGAAAACCTGGTGGACGTGGACGACCGCAGCATCCAGCGCCTGTTGCAGGAAGTCGAAGGCGAATCGTTGCTGGTTGCATTGAAAGGTGCGGAACAGCCACTGCGCGACAAGTTCCTGCGCAACATGTCCCAGCGTGCGGCGGATATCCTGCGCGACGACCTGGCAAACCGCGGGCCGATGCGTATGTCTCTGGTCGAGAACGAACAGAAAGCGATTCTGCAAACGGTTCGCCGTTTAGCAGAGTCCGGCGAAATGATGGTTGGCGGCGGCGAGGATTCTTATGTCTGATAATCCGATGTCCGGCCAGCCTGCTCCGGAAAAGAAAACCGCCGAAGAGCGTAATGCCGAGCGCATCAACGCCCTGCCGTGGCAGCCCTGGAAACCGGGTGATCTGGCCGTGCCGGTGTTCACCACGCCTGACGAACCTTTGCTGGCCGAAGGCGAAGAAGAACAGGACGACGGTCTGCCAAAACTTCAGGTGGATCAGAATGAGTTGCTGAACCTGCAACGTCGCGCTAAACAGCAGGGTTTCCAGCAAGGTCTGGAAGCCGGGCAGAAACAGGGTTACGCCGCCGGTTTTCAGCAGGGTCAGGAAGCCGGACAGCAGCAGGGAATACAGGAAGGCCAGCAACAGCAGGCCGTTCTGACCGAACACTGGCAACACATGGTGTCCGATTTCCAGCAAACGCTGGACGCGCTGGACAGCGTGATCGCCTCGCGCCTGATGCAGATGGCGCTGACGGCGGCCAAACAGATTATCGGGCAGGCACCGATTTGTGACGGCTCTGCCCTGCTCAACCAGATACAGCAGCTGATTCAGCAGGAACCGATGTTCAAGGGCAAACCGCAGCTGCGCGTTAATCCGGCAGATTTCGAGCGCGTCGAACAACAGCTGGGTTCCACCCTGAGCATGAACGGCTGGCGTCTGCTGGCCGACAGCCAGATCCACGCTGGTGGCTGCAAAGTCAGCGCAGAAGATGGCGATATGGATGCCTCGCTGGCAACCCGCTGGCATGAACTGTGCCGCCTTGCCGCACCGGGAGATCTCTGATGACCGCCCGCCTGAGCCGCCTGCTGAAAACGCTGGATGATGCGGAAAAGCGCATGGCCCGTACGCCGTCCGTGCGCCGCTACGGCCGTCTGACGCGGGCGACCGGTCTGGTGCTGGAAGCCACCGGATTGCAGTTACCGCTGGGCGCGACCTGTCTGATTGAACGTCACGACGGCCCGGTGGTGCAAGAAGTGGAAAGTGAAGTGGTCGGTTTTAACGGCCAGAGCCTGTTTCTGATGCCGCTGGAAGAAGTCGAAGGGATTTTGCCGGGCGCACGGGTTTATGCCCGGATTGCCGCCGACGGCCAGACCGCCGGTAAACAACTTCCGCTCGGCCCGCAGTTGCTTGGTCGCGTACTCGACGGCAGTGCCAAACCGCTCGACGGTTTACCGCCGCCGGACACCGGCTATCGCGCTGCGCTCATCACTCCGCCGTTTAACCCGCTGCAACGTACGCCGATCACCGACGTACTTGACGTCGGCGTGCGCGCCATTAACGCATTGCTGACAGTCGGGCGTGGCCAGCGTATGGGCCTGTTCGCCGGTTCCGGCGTCGGGAAATCCGTGCTGCTCGGCATGATGGCGCGCTACACCAAAGCCGACGTCATCGTGGTCGGGCTGATTGGTGAACGTGGCCGCGAAGTTAAAGATTTTATAGAGAACATTTTAGGTGACGAAGGTCGCGCCCGCTCGGTAGTTATCGCCGCGCCCGCCGACGTTTCGCCACTTCTGCGCATGCAGGGCGCCGCCTATGCCACGCGTATCGCCGAAGATTTCCGCGACCGCGGCCAGCACGTTTTGCTGATCATGGATTCCCTGACCCGTTATGCCATGGCGCAGCGTGAAATTGCGCTGGCCATCGGCGAACCGCCCGCGACCAAAGGCTATCCGCCTTCCGTGTTTGCCAAATTGCCCGCGCTGGTTGAACGCGCCGGTAACGGCATCACCGGCGGCGGCTCGATCACGGCGTTTTATACCGTACTGACCGAAGGCGATGACCAGCAGGATCCTATCGCCGACTCCGCGCGCGCCATTCTCGACGGCCACGTGGTGCTGTCACGCCGTTTAGCCGAATCCGGCCATTATCCGGCCATCGATATTGAAGCTTCCATCAGCCGGGCCATGACATCGCTGATCGATGACGCCCAGTACGGGCGCGTACGTAATTTCAAACAACTGTTGTCCAGCTACCAGCGCAACCGTGATTTGGTCAGCGTCGGCGCCTACGCCGCAGGCAGCGATCCGATGTTGGATCGCGCCATCAGGCTGTATCCGCAAATGGAGAATTTTCTCCAGCAGGACATCATGGAACGCAGCACTTACGAAGACGCCTGTCTGGAACTCAATATGTTGTTCCCTGGCTAACTCTCTAATCAATAAAGGTAAATCAGATGGAAAACGCATCACCATTGATCACCCTTTGTTCTCTGGCGCAAAAAGCGCTGGATCAGGCGACCAACAATTTAGGCCAGATCAGGCAGTCGCATAATCAGGCTGAACAGCAGCTCACGATGCTGCTCAACTATCAGCGTGAATATCGCGAAAAACTCAATTCCACCATGACCGGCGGCATAGCGGCGAACACCTGGCAGAACTACCAGCAGTTCATCGGTACGCTGGAAGTGGCTATTGAACAGCACCGCAAACAATTACAACAGTGGGATCAGCGGCTCAATGCCGCCGTTCACCAGTGGCAGGAAAAGCAACAGCGGCTGAACGCGTACCAGACATTGCAATCCCGGGCCAGCGAGCAGCAACGTTCTCTGGAAAACAAGATTGATCAAAAACAGAACGATGAGTTCGCCCAGCGCAGCGCACACAGGAAGAAAAATCCATGAATCTGAATATTTTGCCTGCTGCCGTCACCACGGCAAAGACGACCACGAGCGCAGCGACCGGCAGTTCGTCCGCCAGCAGCGCAGCGGCGACTGACGTCACGGCGACCGGCGACAGCACCGCGTCGTCTCCGGCAGATTTTGCCAGCCAGCTCGAAGCCCAGCTGGGCTCAAAACTGGATCCGAAACTCACCAGCGCACTGGCGAAACTCGGGCAGCAAATCAGCGCCAAAGGTGAAACGGTGGATAAAGACACGCTGACGCAGGCGGTCACCACCGGCGAGAAAGACGGCAGTCTGATGCTCGATGACAGCGATCTGAGCAAAATGATCGCCGCCATTCAGGTTTTGCCGACCGGCAGCCTGAAGGGAACGTCGGTGAAAGACATTGCGCTGAGTGACAAAGACAAAGATACCGGTTCTGCGGATGCCAGCATTCAGGCGCTGTTCGCCCAGCTGGCGGTACAGCAACAGCCTGCGCAGCAGATTCAGGCCGTGACCGCGGCTGCCACACAGACGGCCAGCGACGACACCACGCGCGCGCAGAACGCCAGCGCCCTGCTTTCCGGCCTGAACGTCACGGCGTCATCGCTTCTGACCGGCGACGGTAAAACCGCCGCAGTGACCGACACCGATCCGAAAACCGCGGCAACCGCTTCGGGCAATGCGGCCTCTGTCGCCTCAACGTCTTCACAGCATGCCACCAGCAGCAAAAGCGCGGCGTCCACCAATGCCGCTGATTTCAGCAGCGCACTGGCGTCAATGAGCGCGGCGGCTAACAGCACCGCAGCTGTTCAGCAAAACGACAGCCGTACGCTCGACAGCAATTCAACGGCATTAAATCAGCTCAATACCGCCGCCGTTGCCGTGTCTTCTGCTTCCGTTCCAACGACACCAACCACCACCAGCGTCGTCACCGCGCCGTCCACGCCGGTGCTGAACGCCCAGCTGGGCACGCCGGAATGGCAACAACAGCTCGGTCAGCAGGTGATGATGTTTAACCGTCAGGGACAACAGACGGCGCAACTGCGTCTGCATCCTGAAGATCTGGGTTCCATTCAGATCAGCATGAAGATTGAGAACAATCAGGCGCAGCTGCACTTTGTGTCCGGCCACAGCGGCGTTCGTTCCGCCCTTGAAGCCGCGATGCCAGAGCTGAAAACCGCGCTGGCCGACAGCGGCATCAGCCTGGGGCAAAGCAGCGTCGGCAGTGACAGTTCGCAATGGCAGCAGGCTCAGCAGCAAAGTTCACAATCCGGCACGTCTCAGGGTGACGCGTCAAGCTGGGCGGCGTTCAATTCCGGCAGCAACACGTCGGCCAGTGACGCCCTGCCGGTTCCGGCTTCTATTGCGCAGCGGATTGGCGGAAATAACAGCGTGGATATCTTTGCGTAGCGTTTTGCAGATGCGTAAAACCTCGCAAAATTGTTTCAGATAATTGCAGCCGGTCAGTTCTCCCTTAATTCAAACGGCAGAGCTGACCTTATTTACCCCGCCTATTCTGACTATTGAACAACAGGATAAGCGGGATAATCATTCTCAGAATTGACTCAGCAGTCCGGTGCTCCTCACGCCAGTCTGCTCATACTTACAGGAAATCGCCTCATCCATGTCTGACTCTGCTCTCACGGCGTCGCGTAAGAAAAAAAAGCGGCCGTTAATGATGATTCTGCTGTTACTCATTACCCTTGGAGCCTGTGGTGCGGCCGGTTACGCCTGGTGGATGATGCACAAACAGCAGCCTGCGAACGGTAGCGCGGCTGAAGTGAAGAAGAGCGAGCCCCCTGCGGCGCCGATCTTCCTGGCACTGGATACCTTTACCGTTAACCTGCAAACGCCGGATAACGATCCTGACCGCGTGTTGTACATCGGCCTGACCCTGCGTCTGCCCGATGAACAGAATCGGGCTATTCTCAATGAATACCTGCCTGAAGTTCGCAGCCGTCTGCTGCTGCTCCTGTCCCGCCAGAAGACGGCGGATCTCGCCAGCGAAACCGGTAAACAACAACTGGTGCAGGACATCAAACAGGTTCTGGACGCGCCACTGGTCAAAGGTCAGCCACCTCAGGTGATCAACGACGTGCTTTTCACTGCTTTCATACTGCGATAAACAAATTATGGGCGACAGCATTCTTTCACAGGCCGAGATCGACGCACTGCTTAATGGCGACAGTGACAGCGCAGCCGAGTCGGCAAGCGCGGCACAAGCCAAAGCGTCGGACGACGGTGTAAAACCTTTTGACCCCACGACGCAACGTCGCGTTGTGCGTGAGCGGTTGCAGGCGCTGGAAATCATTAACGAGCGTTTTGCCCGTCACTTCCGTATGGGGCTGTTCAACCTGTTGCGTCGCAGCCCGGATATCACGGTCGGGCCGATCAAAATCCAGCCTTACCATGACTTTGCCCGCAACCTGCCGGTGCCGACCAACCTGAACCTGATCCACCTGAAGCCCTTACGCGGCACAGCGCTGTTTGTGTTCGCGCCAAGCCTGGTCTTCATCGCGGTGGATAACCTGTTTGGCGGTGATGGCCGTTTCCCGACAAAAGTGGAAGGCCGCGAATTTACCCATACCGAACAGCGCGTTATCAAACGCATGCTGACGCTGGCGCTCGACGCCTACGAAGATGCGTGGAGCGGCGTTTACAAGCTGAGCGTGGAATATGTCCGTGCTGAATTGCAGATCAAGTTCACCAACATCACCTCTTCCCCGAACGATATCGTGGTCACCACGCCGTTCCACGTGGAAATCGGTGCACTGAGCGGTGATTTCAACATCTGTATTCCGTTCAGCATGATTGAACCGTTACGCGAGTTGCTGACCAATCCGCCGGTCGAAAACTCCCGTCATGAAGAAAGTCAGTGGCGTGAAAACCTGGTGCATCAGGTTCAGCAATCTGAACTGGAGCTGGTGGCGAATTTCGTTGAAATCCCGCTGCGCCTGTCTCAGATCCTGAAACTTCAACCGGGTGATGTTCTGCCGATTGAAAAACCGGATCGTCTGATTGCACACGTCGACGGCGTTCCGGTGCTGACCAGCCAGTACGGCACCATAAACGAACAATACGCCCTGCGCGTTGAACATTTGATCAACCCAATTTTAAATTCTCTAGATGAGGAACAGCCCCATGAGTGACACCAATAAACCGTCTGACGCCGGATCGGATAACGTTGACGATTTATGGGCTGATGCGTTTAACGAACAACAATCTGCGGGCAGCGCCAAAGCGTCAACCGAGGGTGTTTTCGCCGCGCTGGGTGCCCAGGACGGAGCGGGCAGTTTGCAGGATATCGACATGATCCTCGATATTCCGGTGAAACTGACCGTGGAATTAGGCCGTACCAAAATGACCATCAAAGAACTGCTGCGTCTGTCGCAGGGTTCTGTTGTCGCACTCGACGGCCTGGCCGGTGAACCGCTGGATATTCTCATCAACGGTTATCTGATTGCTCAGGGTGAAGTCGTGGTTGTCGCCGACAAATATGGCGTGCGTATCACCGACATCATCACGCCTTCCGAGCGTATGCGCCGGTTGAGCCGCTGATGAGCCAGACTGCGGCCACGGATTCTCCGTACGTGCAGGGTGCTCAGACTCATGCCACGACGCAGACTTCAGCTCAGGCATTGCCCGCCAGTTCTGTGCTGACACAGGTCAGTACGGTGCTCGGCGGCATTCTGCTGCTGATCCTGTGTATCGGCTGGGTGGCCAAACGCACCGGCTTCGCGCCGCAGTCCAAAAATAACAAACTGCTGAAAGTGACGGCCAGTGTTCAGGTAGGTCGCAGCGAAAAAGTGGTGATCGTGGAAGTGGATAATACCTGGCTGGTGCTGGGCGTGACCGCGCAAAACATCACTCCGCTGCACACACTGAGCGCGCCACCGGAAGTACAAACGCCGGATTCAGGCACTACAGACAGTCAGCCTGCGGATTTCCGTCAGCTGATGCAGAAAATGTTGAAACGTCCGGGAAAGCAGGCATGACCCAGTCCGCCGTGAACAAATTGATGAAATCCGCCTTTACCGCTGCCCGTCAGCGCCCTGTTCGCCTGTTCACCCGCCTGTGCCTGCCGCTGCTGCTGTTCATCAGCCCGGCCGCGTTCGCACAGTTGCCCGGTATTATCAGCCAGCAGATGTCCAATGGTGCCCAGAACTGGTCGCTGCCCATTCAGACGCTGGTGTTCATCACCACGCTGACGCTGCTGCCCGCCATGTTGCTGATGTGTACAAGTTTCACCCGCATTATTATCGTACTCGGTCTGCTGCGAAATGCGCTGGGTACGCCGTCCGCGCCGCCAAACCAGGTTCTGCTGGGGCTCGGGCTGTTCCTGACCTTTTTCGTGATGGCGCCGGTCTTCGACAAAATCTACACAGACGCCTATCAGCCTTTTACCGAAAACAAAATCACCATGCAGGATGCGATGGACAAAGGCGCTCAGCCGCTGCGCCAGTTCATGCTGCGCCAGACCCGTGAAAGCGACCTCGCGCTGTATGCCCGTCTGGCAAACATCCCACCGCTGGCGGGCCCCGAAGCGGTACCAATGCGTATTCTGCTGCCCGCTTATGTCACCAGCGAACTGAAAACGGCATTCCAGATTGGCTTCACCGTGTTCATTCCGTTCATGATTATCGACCTGGTCGTCGCCAGCGTGCTGATGGCGCTGGGGATGATGATGGTGCCACCGGCCACCATCTCACTCCCCTTCAAGCTGATGCTGTTTGTGCTCGTCGACGGCTGGCAACTGCTGCTCGGTTCACTGGCACAGAGTTTTTACAGTTAAACAGAGTTTCCAGGGTTAATTAAAACGCCTGACCTGATGGGCGTATTGCTCCTCCCCCTGCGAAGGGGGAGGCCGGGAGGGGGTTTAGCAGGCAACGCCTGAGATACCATTAATACCCCACCCCAACCCTCCCCTTCGCAGGGGAGGGAGCTAAACCGTCTTCTTTTATGAGAACTGTGCAATGACTCCTGAATCGGTAATGGCATTAGGTAATGAAGCGATGAAAGTGGCTTTGGCCGTTGCCGCACCGCTGCTGCTCGCGGCGCTGGTCACCGGGCTTATCGTCAGCCTGTTGCAGGCGGCGACGCAGATCAACGAACAAACGTTGTCCTTCATTCCTAAAATTCTGGCCGTGGTCGCGACCATCGTAATCGCCGGTCCGTGGATGCTGAATCTGCTGCTCGATTACATGCGTACGCTGTTTTCCAACTTGCCTTACATCATCGGTTAACCCATGGTTTCCTTCGACAGTACGCTTCTGGCCGGATGGCTCAGCCTATATTTTTGGCCGCTGCTGAGGATCCTGGCCCTGATCAGCACCGCGCCGATTACCAGCGAGAAATCCGTCCCGAACCGCGTCAAACTCGGTCTGGGCATGATGATCACCTTTCTGATTGCGCCTTCGCTGCCGCCTGTCGATACCCCGATATTTTCCACGCCTGCGCTGTGGCTGGCGATGCAGCAAATCATGATCGGCACCGCGCTGGGCATCACGATGCAGCTGGCATTTGCCGCCATCCGCATGGCCGGTGAAATCATGGGGCTGCAAATGGGGATTTCTTTTGCAACGTTTTACGACCCCAGCAACCGCCTGAACACCCCGCTTCTGGCGCAATTTCTGAACCTGCTGGCCGTCCTGCTTTTTCTGAGTTTTAACGCCCATCTGTGGCTGATTTCCCTGCTCGCCGACAGTTTCCACACGCTTCCCATCAGCCCGAATCCGGTCAACGCCGAAGGATTTATGGCCGTGGCGAAAGCGGGCAGCATTATCTTCAGTGGTGGCCTGATGCTGGCATTACCGATTGTGACGCTGCTACTCACGCTCAACATGGCACTCGGCCTGTTAAACCGCGTCACGCCGCAGCTTTCCGTATTTGTTATCGGCTTCCCGTTAACCCTCAGTATCGGCATTCTGGCCATCGGCCTGATGATGCCGATGCTCGCCCCTTTCAGCGAGCATCTCTTCAGTGAAATCCTGGATAAGCTTGTGCTGATCATGAATCAGTTTGCAGCGGATTAGTTTTGTAGTTTCCCTTTCTCCACAAACTGCATATCACCGACTTTACCGACGGTGAAATTGCCGTCTTTGTACGTAATCACCGTGACGCTGGCGTTTTGCAAAGGCGCGCGCAGGTTTTCTTCGGGCGTCATGCCTTCCAGCATCGCCATAATGGCCATGCCGTGCGACACAATGAGGACGTTACCGCCGCCTTCGGCAAGGGTTTTCTGCGCGATATCTTGCAGCGCGGCCTGCATACGGGTTTTTACCTGCGTGGCGTTTTCGGTGGTGTGCGTAGGGTCAACGGCGGCCAGCGTATTCATCATGGTTTCGAGGGTAATCTGCCCTTTTGACAGCGCCTGCGTTACAGCGCTGAGGTCTGCAAAGCCGAGTTTCTTCGCCACGGGTGCCCACATCACAGCGTCAAGCTCGCCTTCATAAGGGCCGAAAAACGTTTCGCGCAGACGCTCATCTTCCGTCACCGGTAACGTCTGCCCGGCGAAGGTCAGCGCGATTTTTGCCGTCTGGCGTGCGCGACCGGAGTCACTGGACCAGGCGGCGGTAAACGGAATGCCTTTCAGACCACGCCCGAGATCTTCTGCCACGGAAACACCGGCGGCCGTGAGCGGCGTATCGGACCAGCCCTGCGCGCGGTGCGCCGTGTTAAATAAGGTTTTGCCGTGACGCGTGACGTAAAACGTGACGACGTCTTTCTCCGGCGTTACCTGCGCCGAAGACGCAGGAATTGGCGCGGCCTGCACATTGATAAACCCGAAGACTAAAAATGAGATCAGTGTTTTCCAGAGCGTATTTTTCATCGTAATGTCCTTTTAAGCGTGCTGATTAAAATATGTTGAATTTGTAATCCAGACGAAACTCCGCCGCAAAACTGTCGGAACTTTTGATATTTCCGTGATGATCGACAATCGGTGAAGTCCCTTTATGTTCATAGGTTCTGCCGGGGCCAATCATGGCGAAAACAGATAAATCCTTGAGTTTTTTCGACGCCGGTTTCCACAGCGTGTAGATGTTTAATTCCCCCTCTTTCACCGGCTGCCCCTGGAAATCAAAGAAGCCGTAATGTGTATTGATGCCCAGGACTAATTCCGGTGTAATGTGATAACCAACATCCAGCGACAATACTTTTTCCTCGTCGCGCATATAATCGAGCCCGGCCGTGGTCATCGAATTAAACGTACCGCGCGAGTTTTTACTCATATGTCGGGGATACATGCCGATCCCGCCCTCTTTATTCGCGTCGGTATAAGCCAGCCCGCCTTTGGTTGTCCAGCCGTTATATTTCCACGTCATGTCCGCGGCATAATGATTGGCGCGATGATCGAAGTCCTTTTTGTTATTCGCCATGCCGTCCCATTTATCCAGCGCCTGCGTCATATAAATCTGCACGCCATAGGACAACGATTTGTTTTGTTTCAGATTCAGCTCCAGCCCGTTTCTGCGCAAATAGTCTTCACTCTCACCGTAGAAATAAAGCGCCGTCAGGTTGTCGGTTTTTAACTGAATGTCGCCGGTGTAAATCGAGTCAATCGCATGGCCGTCGCTGGTCATAAAATTCACTTTATCCGGCGAATCACGGTTCAGCGATTTGGTCAGATACGCCAGCCGCAGGCGGTAGGCGTCATAAGTCAGGTCGCCGCTCCAGCCGTTGTACGTGTTGGGCGCGGCGCGCATTGAGGTGGTCAGCACACCCAGTTTGATGAGTTTCCATCCGCCATACAGGTTGCCTTCGACGCCTGACTGCGAGAATTTCGCTTTACCGAAAAACTGCCCCATTTTATTAAAGCCTTTTGCATGACCATCGTCATCATACAAAATCCCTCTTGACGCAAAATTATCGGCAGCCGCCAGTTTAATCACGCCATAATAAGAAGCGTCGACGCCAACAGCGTCGGCTAAATAGCCTGACTTATAATCCAGTGCCAGCCCCTGACCCCATGCGGAGTGAACATTGCGTTTATCCGTTTCACCTTCATCAAGATATTTCCATATATTGTGCGTTCCTAAATCGAGGGAACTGTTTTTTATAAAACCGGTTTCCGCGAGGTCATCTATACCGGCAAAGGCCAGCGAGGGTGAACAAAGAATACCGGTTATCAGTGCCAGAGCGTGCTTTTCCATAGCCTATTATCCATCAAGAAAAAATGTTTTAAGGTGCATTTATAAAGGGCAAAAAAAAACCTGAGCCGATATCTCCCGGGGAACGGGAAATTTCAGTTCAGGTTTTGCCTGCCTATGCAGTAACAATCCGGGAATAAACATAACCGGTTTGGAAATAAAAAACAGTGCGACAGAATGAATTTGAGGATTAAAATAAATTTTTGTGAAGCGAATCAAATTTATTCCGCGCAATAACCGTTTTTTCTTAACCGGCGGGAAAATTAATAGCTGATCTCTTTACCGTTTCTATTAGGAGAAATCGATAATACGGAAACGTAATAACATCAGCTCATTAATACGCTTATATTTCCCTTGTCAGCAGCGCCATCACTTCGTAATGCGCGGTATGCGGGAACATGTCGAAAAGCTGGACGCGCGCAATTGCGTAGCCCGGCAACAAAGCCAGATCCTTTGCCATCGTCTGCGCATTACAGCTGGAATACAAAATAGTGTCCGGCGCCATCTGGCTCAGGTAATCACACAGCGTTTTGCCGATGCCGCGGCGCGGCGGATTCACCAGAACCAGATCCGGAACGTCGCCTTTTCCGGTCGCAAAACCGGTGGAATCCAGCGCCTGGAATTCGACGTTTTTCAGCCCCAGACGGCTGGCTGATTCCTTCGCACAGGCGATGGCTTCCGCGCTGATTTCAATGCCGGTCAGTTTCATGTCCGGCGTGGCGCAATGCAGGCCAAAACCGCCGACACCACAGAACAGATCCCACATGCTGGCAATATTGCCTCGCTCATGTACCCAGTTACGCGCGGTGGCGTAAAGCCGTTCAGCCACCTGCGGATTGGTCTGGAAGAAGCTCTGCGGACGGATAAACAACGGCACATGGTTAAATTCTTCTTCGAGACGTTGCACGTCCGTCAGCGGGATTTCGATATCGCCTTCGAGGATCGCCATGTGCACCGGCTGGATATTGGCCGAAATCACGGTCAGCTGTGGCAACTGCTGTTGCAGCCACGGCAGCGCGGCGCGCAGCTGGGGAAGTTTGGCTTCAGAACGCAGAACAAAACGCAGCATCATGCCGCCGTCTTTCTGGCTTTCGGTCAGCAGCAGGAATTTCAGTTCGCCACGTTTGCGCGCCACATTGTACGGCGTCAGGCCAGCGCGGGCGATAAAGGTTTTGAGCACTGAAAATACAGCTGGGAAACTGGCGGGATACAGCGGACATTCGCATAAATCTACCGGCGTGCCGTCGCGGTGCAACATGCCGAGCAACGGGCGCTCCACGCTGCCGCTGACCACCATCTTCGCTTTATTGCGAAACGCACTTTCCGGCCCGGTCACCGGTTCGCGCCATTCTCCCACCGGCAAACCTTCCAGCAGAGAGTGTAAATCCCGCTGTTTGTCGGCTAACTGTTGCGAGTAAGGCGTGTCGAGCCACTGACATGAGCGGCAGGTTCCGGCGGTATAAAGTGCGCAGTGCATGAAAGAATTCCGGTCATCAAATACGGGGAAAAATCTGGCGCGCAGTGTATCACCACGCGGCCTGAAAGGCTCACCTGCGGCAGGTGCTATTTACGTTTCGCAAAGTAGCGACGGCTGCTGGCTGGCACGAAAAGCAGGAGCAGAACCACAATATCGGGGATTTTTTGCACCAGCAGCGCGGTGAGAAACTCGCCCTGTGTTTCGACATCAAAGCGAAAAATGCGCGGCCCGAACCATTCGAAAGACGCCAGCAGCATGTAACCGACGACAATTATCTGGCAGCCAATAAACGCCCGACGCCCCCAGATCCGCGCACGCATCATCGCGTACGCCGCACGGCATTCAATCAGCACAATCAGCAAACTCGCCAGCAGAATAAAACAGTTCAGCCACGACTCTGCGCTGACCTCGATAAAGCTCATCAGCCCTGAAAAACCCATGGCGTCAAACAGCAAAATAAACTCAAGGCAGCGCGTGGCAACAATCGCCGAGGCTGCAATCATGACGGGTACAGGGATAAATGCCAGTTTCATAAATCCGTTTGGGCTCTCCATTTACGTTCAGGGCGGAAAAATCCGCCCTGAAAATTATCTTATATTTAGCTACGCTGCGCGCGCTGGATATCCTTGATCCGCTGTTTCTCAGCTCTGGACATAAACCACCAGGCAATCATGCCGATGATGCCCACCACCAGCAAGATGAGCGTCGCCAGTGCGTTGATTTCCGGGTTAACGCCCATACGCACACTGGCGAAGACCAGCATTGGCAAGGTCGTTGCGCCCGGCCCGGCGACAAAACTGGCGATAACCAGATCGTCGAGCGACAGCGTAAACGCCAGCAGCCAGCCGGAAATCAGCGCGGGCAGGATCATCGGCAGCGTAATGATGAAGAAGACTTTCACCGGCGCCGCGCCTAAATCCATTGCGGCTTCTTCGATGGAACGATCCAGTTCGCGCAATCTCGCCGACACCACCACCGCCACATACGCACTACAAAACGTCACATGCGCCAGCCAGATGGTGAACATGCCGCGCTCAGCAGGCCAGCCAAAAGCGTGCCCCATCGCCACAAACAGCAGCAGCAGCGCCAGACCGGTGATCACATCGGGCATAACCAGCGGTGCGGTCAGCATAAACGCAAAACCCGTCGAGCCACGAAAACGCTGGAATCGCACCATCACGACCGCCGCCAGCGTACCGACAATCACTGCCATGGTGGCGGCTGCGGTAGCAATAGTCAGGCTCATTCCCACCGCGCTAATCATCGCAGAATCGTGGAAAAGCTGAGTATACCAGCGGGTAGACCAGCCCGCCCAGACCGTAACAAGCTTGGAGCTGTTAAACGAATAAATAACCAGCATCAGCATAGGCGCATACAAAAACGTAAAGCCGAGCACGAGAATAAGAATTCGCCACGGCGAACGGACAACCGGCAACTGATTCATTCTTTTTCTCCCAGCTCTTTATTTTGGTATTTCTGGAACCACAGGATCGGCATGATCAGCAGCAACAGCATGACCACCGCCACCGCAGAGGCCACCGGCCAGTCGCGGTTATTGAAGAATTCCTGCCACAACACGCGCCCGATCATGTTGCTGTCCGGGCCTCCGAGCAGTTCAGGGATCACGTATTCGCCGACCGCCGGAATAAATACCAGCATGGAACCGGCGATAATCCCGCCTTTGGTCAGCGGCATAATCACTTTGAAGAAGGTTTTCATCGGCCGCGCACCGAGATCGGACGCCGCTTCCACCAGCGAATAATCCATGCGGGTCAGCGCGGTGTAAATCGGCAGGATCATAAACGGCAGATACGAGTAAACAATCCCGATATACACCGCCAGATTGGTGTGCAAAATCACCAGCGGCTGGTCGATGACATGCAGCCAGAGCAGCACGTTGTTCAGTACGCCGTTGTCTTTGAGGATGCCAATCCAGGCGTAAACGCGGATCAGGAATGACGTCCAAGACGGCAGGATCACCAGCAACAGCAAAATGTTACGCATGGATTTGCTGCTATGCGCCACGGCCCATGCCAGCGGATAACCGATCAGCAGGCACAGAATCGTGGAAATGGCGGCCACTTCCAGCGATTGCAGATAGGCATCAATATAAAGCGGATCCTGCGTGAGCCCGATGTAGTTACCGATATTGAGCGCAATATCGAGCATGCCGTCTGACCAGGTGACCAGATCGGTATACGGCGGAATGGCGCGCGCCATCTCGGCGAAACTGATTTTAAATACAATCAGGAACGGCAGTAAAAAGAGCAGCAGGAACCACACCAGCGGCAATAAAATCACCAGCTTGCGGCCATGACGTTGTTGCAGGCGGCCGATCACGGCTTTGAATCCGCCCGGAGGTTTCGCGGCGGTCACTTCAGAAATCACAGACATCATCGCCCCCTTAAACTGTCAGCACGACGCAGCTGTCGGCTTGCCAGCACAGACGCACTTCGTCGCCCCAGGTCGGCATACCTTTGCGGAAACGGTGGCCGTTTTGCAATTGCGCCGTAATCATCTGGCCGCTGTGCAGTTTGACGTGGTAAATCGACAGGTCGCCCAGATACGCAATGTTCACGACTTCGCCCACTGCAAAGTTGCAGCCGTCTTCCGGCACCTCTTCGCAGAGCATGATTTTTTCCGGACGCAGCGCAACAAACACCGGTACGCCGTCCACCACCGAGACATCCGGATCCACTTTCAGCGGATGCAAAAGCCCCGGCGACGTCAGCACTAACGCATCATCCAGACGTTCTTTCAGCACGCCTTCAAACACGTTCACCGAACCGATAAATTCGGCGCTGAAACGACTGGTCGGGTGCTCGTAGATTTCTTCCGGTTCACCGATTTGCACAAACTTGCCGCGGTTCATGATGGCAATACGCCCTGCCATGGTCATGGCTTCTTCCTGATCGTGCGTCACCATCACGCAGGTCGCGCCGACGCGCTCAAGAATATCGACCACTTCGAGTTGCATACGGTCACGCAGTTTTTTATCCAGCGCGCCCATCGGTTCGTCGAGCAGCAATAACTTTGGCCGTTTCGCCAGACTGCGGGCTAACGCCACGCGCTGACGCTGACCGCCGGAAAGCTGATGCGGTTTACGTTTAGCGAATTCCTGCATGTGGACCAGCGTCAGCATTTCTGCCACGCGGCTTTTGATTTCCGCCGACGGCAATTTGTCCTGCTTAAGCCCGAACGCGATGTTTTGTTCAACCGTCATGTGCGGGAACAACGCGTAGGACTGGAACATCATGTTGATCGGACGCTGATACGGCGGCACCTGCGAGAGGTCCACGCCATCGAGCACAATCTGCCCCTGCGTGGGCTGCTCAAAACCGGCGAGCATACGCAACAGAGTCGATTTCCCACAACCGGACGCGCCGAGCAGTGCGAAAATCTCCCCTTTATAGATGGTCAGGCTGACATCATCCACGGCGGCCTGGCCGTCAAAAGACTTGGTTAAATTGCGGATCTCCAGCAAAGGCGTGAAACCTTTCTGGGACTTAGGCTGAGGGCGTGGAATGGCGTCGTTCACTCAGAGGAATCTCCGGTATCAAAATGAAGCAGTATCAAATAAGCATAACAGTCAGGGGGAAAAGTGCCTGATTTCTATGCCCAAAAGCGGCCCGGAACAAAATGCCAGCGGCCCCGCAGTGATTGTGCGGAGCCGCTGTAGTCTTCCTGACCTTTTCTAAAACGGGTACTACTTGCCGGTTTTGACTTTCGTCCACGAGCGTGTAATTACGCGGTCAATCTTCGGATCCTGAACTTTCAGGCTGAAGAGTTTGGCCTGCACATCGGCTGGTGGATAAATGCCCGGGTTGTTACGCACATCTTCATTCACCAGTGGCGTAGCCGCTTTGTTGCCGCTCGCGTAGTAAACGGTGTTACTGATTTGCGCGATCACTTTCGGTTCCATCAGGTAGTTGAGGAACTGGTACGCTTCGTCGAGGTTTTTAGCATCCGCCGGAATCGCGAAGACGTCGAAGAATGCCAGCGCGCCCTCTTTCGGAATGCTGTACGCCACGTTCACGCCGTTTTTCGCTTCTTTCGCGCGGTTAGACGCCTGCATCACATCGCCCGCCCAGCCAATCGCCACACAAATGTCGCCATTAGCCAGATCATTGATGTACTGGGAAGAGTGAAAATAACGAATGTTCGGACGCAGTTTCAGCAGCAGATCGTTCGCGGCACCGGTGTAATCCGACGCTTTGGTGCTGTTGGCATCGAGATGGAGATAATTCAGCACGGTGGCGTAAATTTCAGCCGGTGCGTCGAGGAATGAAACGCCGCAGCTTTTCAGTTTCTCTAAGTTTTCAGGTTTGAGCACCAGATCCCAGCTGTCTACCGGCGCGTCTTTACCCAGCACGGCTTTCACTTTATCGACGTTATAGCCGATGCCCGTGGTCGCCCACAGATAAGGGATCGCGTATTTGTTGCCCGGATCATGCTGCGCCACCATTTTGAGCAAATCAGGATCGAGGTTTTTGTAGTTTGGCAGTTTGCTCTTATCCAGCGGCTGGAATACGCCTGCGGACAGCTGGCGCTCGAGGAAGCTGGCCGACGGCACAACCAGATCGAAACCGGTGCTCCCTGCCATCAGTTTGCCTTCCAGCACTTCGTTGGAGTCAAACACGTCGTAAACCACTTTGATGCCGGTTTCTTTCTGGAAATCAGGCACGGTGTTTGGCGCGATATAATCGGACCAGTTATAGATATGCAGCGTTTTCTCTTCCGCAGACGCTGTGACGGACGCGGCCATAACCAGACCGGCGACAACACCCGATAACCACTTTTTACGCAGGGTGAACATCCGTTACTACCTCCAAGACAGGGGAATATAAATTGAATTTGTATCACTCAGACTGATACAAAACCTTTCACACAATGCCAACGTTCACCCATCACACTTGCATAGGCATTCAACGCTGACGCATACGCTGCCTGCGAATTAACCGTTTGGTTTTACGACGTAATCACGCGTGGTGCAGAGTCAGAAGCATAGCGCCTGCAACCCCCGTGTACCAGCCTCCTGAGACAAAACCGGCGTTTATCGATTATTTATGCAGATTTGGTCTATACCGTCTGGCATTTTGGCTTTTAACAAAGTGAAATATCTGGCAACACCGACACAAACGCAGCATAACTTATGGCGAAAGCGAATAAAGGCAGCGGAGCCGCAATAAACACGGCTCGCAGGAAAGGATCTTCAGAGGGAGAGAAATAACTAACGGGCTTTAGTGCAACAAAGGCAGGTTCACGGAAACGGCCGGCGTGCCTTCTTCCTCATCGCCAAGGAACAGTAAATCGTTGGCGTGGGCTTCAAGAATAATCATCGACATCTGCTCTTCCGCCTGTTGCAGGAAGAAAGCGAATTGCTCTTCGGTCACGCCCACGGCAATCGTCAGCGACTGACAAACAATCAGTTTCGGCAAATTGTCATCCTGAATATCGACAAACGCTTTGATAGTCAGCGAGCTGGCGTTAATCGAGCTTAAATCAGCGACCAGCGGGATCAGCGCCGTGGGTTTCACTTCGGCCAGCGCGGAGAACAAAATCACGTTATCCACGATATCGAGTTTGGCATCAAAAATGCCATCAAAATTCTGCATATGCGGCAAATGGAGAGCCTGACAGGAATCACACTCGAAAAAAGAAATGCCCAGCTGATCCAGCCAGCGCCGCAGCAGCGCCAAATCAGGGACGATGAGCGAATCCATAGAATGCCTCACAAGTTCAAAACAACGAGAATAACCACGCCTTCGCAACACCCGCAGCGTTACGAAGGGGGTCATAGCTTACGGAATATTACCGGTCAGCGCTACGACCAAAGGCCTTTTGATGCACATTAGCGCCGGTAATTAAGATTTAGCCGCCGGATTTGAGCCTGAATCCCGGCTTCGCCCGCTGTTCGATGTAATCAATCATCATGCCCGCAATATCCAGGCCGGTTGTGGTTTCGATGCCTTCCAGCCCCGGTGACGCGTTAACTTCCATCACCAGCGGCCCACGGTGCGCCCGCAAAATATCAACACCGGCAACGTCGAGCCCGAGCGTCAGCGCCGCTTTCACCGCAATTTCTTTCTCTTCCGGCGTGATTTTGACGTTGGTCGCGGTTCCGCCGCGATGAAGATTGGAGCGGAAATCGCCCGGTTTGGCCTGACGTTCAATCGCCGCCACCACGCGTTTACCCACCACCAGACAGCGGATGTCGCGCCCTTCGGCTTCGCGGATATATTCCTGAACCAGAATGTGCGCATTCAGCCCGCGGAAGGCGTCAATCACACTTTCCGCCGCCTGACGGGTTTCAGCCAGCACCACACCGATGCCCTGCGTGCCTTCGACCAGCTTGACCACCAGCGGCGCACCGCCGACCAGCGCGATGAGATCTGAGGTGTCGTCCGGCGCATTAGCAAAACCGGTGATCGGCAAATCAATACCTTCGCGCGCCAGAATCTGCATCGAACGCAACTTATCGCGCGCACGGGTAATCGCCACAGATTCATTGAGAGGAAAACTCCCGAGCATCTCAAACTGGCGCAATACCGCGGTGCCGTAGAACGTAATGGCTGAGCCAATGCGCGGGATCACCGCCTGGTATTTATCCAGCTGACGCCCGCGATAATGCACACTCGGCGCGGCCGGATTGATGTTCATATAGCAGGAGAGCGGATCGATGATGTCGATCTCATGCCCCCGGGCCTCTGCGGCTTCACGCAGCCGTTTACACGAATACAAAGACCCGTCACGGGAAAGAATTGCAATCTTCATCCGACACTCCATCGCCGATTAGCGTGTTGCCCAGCCTTGCTTATGTAATGCGTCCAGCATAAACGGACGCTGTTCCTTTTTCAGGGTACGGATAATCAGTGCGCTCCAGGTATCGCGGCGGGCATTGCTGTCGCGTTGCAAATAATACGCGCTGAGTTCTTCGTCATATTGCGCCAGAAGTTCTTTATCCAGCGGCTGATAGCTGTTTTCGTGAACCAGCATGGACTGCGGCATACGCGGCTTGACCTGATGATCCTGCGCGGGCGTGCCGATACAAAAACCGAACAGCGGCATTACGAATTTCGGTAATTTCAGCAGCGCGACAACGTCTTCCACCTGATTACGGATCCCGCCGATAAACACGCCCCCCAACCCGAGTGATTCGGCGGCGGTCATGGCGTTTTGCGCCATCAGCGCGGTATCCACGCAGCCGAGCAGTAATTGCTCCGCCAGCCCCAGTTCGGCCTCGGGGTTAATCTGCAGGTTGCGGTTGAAATCGGCACAAAAGACCCAAAATTCAGCGGCACTGGCCACGTATTGCTGCCCGCCGGTGTACTGCACCAACGTTTCGCGCAGCGCCGGATCGGTAACGCGGATAATCGATGAACACTGCAAAAAGCTGGAAGTCGAGGCAGATTGCGCGGCAGCAATGATCGCCTCACGCTGTTCATCGGATACCGGCTGGCCGGTAAAAGAACGGATAGAACGGTGTGAGCGCAGAAGATCGATAGTCGGCGTCATTAAAAAAATTCCTGAACGGATGAAAAAGCGAAAACAGATGCTGCAATCATTCATGCTGTGCGCCCTGTTTGCAAGGCTTGTGACATCAAATGCTGTAACAATGTGCGGAGCCCAAAAAGCCCTGATTCATCATTTGGATAGGCAGAAGATATCAGACCGACAGGTAATTCCTGCTTTTTTTTGTGGCTTGCAACAGGCATAGTATCGACATCAAAAAGGTGACGTGCATAACAAGAATAGTCACTCCCTTTTCATTTATCTCGCTGGTATTAACAAAGGAGTCTCCATGTTTGCAGTAATTTTCGGGCGTCCTGGCTGTCCTTATTGTGTACGTGCTAAAGAGTTGGCTGAAAAACTGACTGAAGAACGTGATGATTTCAATTTCCGCTACATCGATATCCACGCGGAAGGCATCACCAAAGCTGACCTGGAAAAAACAGTGGGTAAACCTGTTGAAACCGTTCCACAGATTTTCCTCGATCAGAAACACATTGGCGGCTGCACTGATTTTGAAGCCTATGCCAAAGAACATCTGGCTCTGTTCAGCAACTAAGTGGTTCTGAACTCAGCAAAAAGGCGCTCAATGAGCGCCTTTTTTTATGGCATCGGAAAATGTTTACCGGTGCTGTCTGAACTGTTTATACGCGGTAAAGAGCAGCTGAATCAGCATCGCGCCCAGCACACACCAGAAAATTGCGCTGGTTGCGTAAGCCACTTCCTGCACCAGCGGACGCACGCGCGGATAAAACATCATACGCAGCGCGGTACAAACCGGCACAGAAATCAGCGCGCCAACGAATGATGAAAATATCGGCGAATCGCGATATATCAGCCCGGTCAGCAAACCCGGCAATAAAAATAATAACAGACCATATTCCGGACCAGGTGTTATATCTCTAACAACTATCCAGCTATTTTTTAACGAAATAAAAGTAACTACAAATATAATGCAACAAAATAGCGGGGCTATTAACTTTCGCCAAAATGCCATCTGACTTCCTCCTTAAAGTTGGCGAGATTCACAGGCCGTCTGCACTGCACGCAATGCGTTCATTTTTACCTGACAGAGCCTTGCCGGCTCACTTCCCTGACGCGTTCCGCAATCCCGCGAAACACAAAAAAAGCGTTCAGTTGATTTATACGGGCTTTTCTCTGGCTGAAGAGACGTTCTATGACTAAAATGACGCCCGAAACCTGCTTTTCTAATTCACGATTTGAGAAACCAAAGGTGTTTAAAAAAGTAGGAATTTTCTGGATCTGAATTTATCCTTTACATTCTCCTATATCAAGAATTTGTTGGTAAACAATAAGTTATCCTTGTGAATATAAACGTCGCTAGTTTGTTAAACGGGAATTACATCCTGTTATTATTTGTGGTTTTAGCACTGGGCTTGTGCCTGGGGAAAATTCGCCTGGGCTCCGTTCAGCTCGGAAATTCTATTGGCGTATTAGTGGTTTCCCTGCTTTTAGGCCAGCAACATTTCAGCATTAATACGGAAGCGCTCAACCTCGGTTTTATGCTGTTTATTTTTTGCGTGGGCGTCGAAGCCGGACCCAACTTTTTTTCAATTTTCTTCCGGGATGGCAAAAATTATCTGATGCTGGCGCTGGTGATGGTCGGCAGCGCGATGCTCCTTGCGCTCGGTCTTGGCAAGGCATTCGGCTGGGATATCGGTCTCACCGCCGGTATGCTCGCCGGCTCCATGACCTCCACGCCGGTTCTGGTGGGTGCAGGAGACACGCTGCGCAATACCCTCGCGGGCAGTAATACGCTCAGCCCCGCGCTGGATAATCTGAGCCTCGGCTACGCGCTGACGTATCTTATCGGGCTGGTCAGCCTGATTTTCGGCGCACGCTATTTGCCAAAACTGCAACATCAGGATCTGCCAACCAGTGCGCAGCAAATCGCCCGTGAACGTGGTCTGGACACAGACAGTAAGCGAAAAGTTTATCTTCCGGTGATCCGCGCCTACCGCGTCGGGCAGGAACTGGTCGCCTGGGCTGATGGCAAAAACCTCCGTGAACTGGGCATTTACCGCCAGACAGGTTGTTATATCGAACGTATCCGTCGCAATGGAATTCTCGCGACGCCGGATGGCGACGCGGTGTTGCAGGTCGGCGATGAAATTTCGCTGGTCGGCTATCCGGACGCACATTCACGCCTTGATCCGAGTTTCCGTAACGGGAAAGAAGTTTTCGACCGTGACCTGCTTGATATGCGTATCGTGACGGAAGAAGTGGTGGTGAAAAACAATCACGCCGTCGGCAAACGTCTGAGCCAGCTTAACCTGACCGATCAGGGTTGTTTCCTTAACCGTGTGATCCGCAGCCAGATTGAAATGCCTATCGACGACAGCATTGTGCTTAACAAAGGCGATGTGTTGCAGGTTAGCGGCGACGCGCGTCGTGTGAAAAGCGTGGCAGAGCGCATCGGCTTTATCTCCGTTCACAGCCAGCTCACCGATTTACTCGCCTTCTGCGCCTTCTTCATCGTCGGACTGATGATCGGTCTTATCACCTTCCAGTTCAAAAGCTTCAGCTTCGGGATTGGTAACGCCGCGGGGCTGCTGTTCGCCGGTATCATGCTCGGCTTCCTGCGCGCCAACCACCCTACTTTCGGCTACATTCCTCAGGGTGCGCTGAACATGGTCAAAGAGTTCGGGTTGATGGTGTTTATGGCAGGCGTCGGCCTCAGCGCCGGTGCGGGGATCAACAACGGGCTTGGCGCCGTCGGTGGACAAATGTTGCTGTCCGGCCTGATTGTCAGCCTGGTACCTGTGGTGATTTGCTTCATCTTCGGCGCCTACGTTCTGCGGATGAACCGGGCACTCCTGTTTGGCGCCATCATGGGCGCACGAACCTGTGCACCGGCGATGGAAATCATCAGCGACACCGCCCGCAGCAACATTCCGGCACTGGGTTATGCAGGAACCTACGCCATTGCTAACGTATTACTGACACTCGCGGGGACGCTGATCGTCATCATCTGGCCGGGTGCGTGACGTAAGTTGTTGATCACAAATGTGGCAAAAAAAAATCAATAATTTTTTTATATTTTTGCCACATTGCGCGAACTTTTAAAGTGGAGCGAAGTCTTAATTAGTGCCACTGCTTTTCTTTGAAGTCCCCAAATTTGGAGAGCCCGTCAATCCCGCCTTTTTAGGTTCAAGATTGCCGGGTTTTTTCTTTTCTGGTTGCTGAACACCTTTTCAAATCAGCACTCTATCGCCTGCCGCACTTACCGCCACACAAACTTAATCTTGAGCTAACGTATAAAATCCGAGAGTTCTTCTTTTATCTCAACTAAATATGCAGGGAAATTCTCATTTGTGACGGGCAATACACGCATGACTCTTGGCCGGTTCCATAAGTCCAGATTGTTTTCGACGCATTTGCGGATATGGTCAGGATTATTAAATTCTGGAGTGTTGTGCTCAGTATGTGAAATCGTAGACATCTTTTCAGAAATCCGCTGGTCAGTCATAACCCACGAGAAATGCCATCCTCCGTTGTCCAGTGTCTTGGTTCTGTACTTGAGCCAGTTCCAGCGTAGCCAGTTATCACGAATGGGTGTTCCACGCCGTTTGGCGTTCCTCAGTAAATCGGGCTGACTCCTGAAGAATCCCCTGAGCGTCCTAAACTGAACCATTCTAGGGAGTTTACATTTACGCGGGGAGCCATCGTCATTCATTACCTGAATGTTGAATTTATAATTGTAGAAATTCTGATGTACCGCAGTGCAAATGTGCCCATGACTGAATTGGGCAATGCATTCAGGTTTAATAATTTCATCAACGTCGGAAACAATAATAACGTCGTCGTCTTGTGCATGCTTCAAACCAAGCATAATCGCATTACGGGCAACGGTTTCGTTCTCCCAAGGGTCTGATTCGCCGGGTTTGACAATAGAGCTGTTCGATTTGAATTCATGAGCATGAACACGGGGGATTTCCTCGTTAACGATATAGATAATCTTGTCTTTAAACTTTTCGAACTTACTGATATCGAAATGGAGGTTTTCCCTTTTCTTCCCCGCAAAGGTATATCGTGACTCCACGATAACGAACCGGTCAACGTGGTTGCAAAGCGTATTCAGGCGTATATCGAGAAGAATATCTTCATCATAGAACAAAAAGCAGTCGTAAATCATTAGCCGACATCCCGTCAGAAAATCGTAAAAAATGAAATATTTAGACCAGAATAATATCAAAATCCTTTCAAACCCTTTATTGAAATTTTTTTAATCATCGAATTTCAAAATGCAGATCACTAAAAATCAAATTTAAGACCGAAGATTATTCAGAAGAAACCAGACCAAAATTGGCGAATGTGCTGAGTCTTCAAATCCCCCATTGACACCCTCACCGCCCAAGTGGTTGTATAGCACAACCAAATCTCAAAAGCCTTTTCTCATGACTGATAACGCACTTCTTATAGAAAACATCCGTACCGCTTCACGGCTGATGGTTCGTGAACTGGGGTTTATGAACCCGACGCTTGCCGCTACGGAATATTCCGCGTCTGCGGTGCATACGTTGCTTGAAGCTGAAAGGCTGGGCGCGGTGACGGCGGCGCAGCTAGTGAATGAACTCGGGCTGGAGAAGTCGAGCGTGAGCCGGATGCTCGGCAAACTTATCAAGGCCGGTGAACTCACCGAGGTAGTTTCTGTGGATGACGCGCGGGTGAAGCACCTTCAGCTTACCGAACAGGGTAAAGCCAGCGTCGTAAAGATTAATGCGTATGGCAAAATGCGCGTCGCAGATGCGCTGGTCAGGCTTGATTCTGCAAAACAGGAAGCCATCGCTGAAGGGATTTCTGCCTACGCCTTCGCGCTGAAATCATGCCGTGACGGTTCACAGGCTAATCCGCAAAATCCTGTGATCATCAGCTCCGGTTATCAGCCGGGCATGATCGGGCGGATTTCTGAAATGCACGCCCGTTTCTATTCACGTCATGCCAACTTTGGCAGTTTTTTTGAAAGCAAAGTGGCGGCGGGTTTAGCGGAATTCACCGGTCGCCTCGGTCATGAAAACAACCGAATCTGGCTCGCGGTTCAGAACGGAAAAATAGTCGGTTCTGTCGCCATCGACGGGCAGGATTTAGGCAATAACGAAGCACATTTGCGCTGGTTTATTCTTGATGATGGCTGCCGGGGAGGCGGTATTGGCAGAAAACTGCTCAGTGAAGCGGTAAATTTCTGCGATCAGCAAAAATTCTCAGCCACTCAGCTCTGGACTTTCAGCGGGCTGGATGCCGCGCGCCGTTTGTATGAATCGTCCGGTTTTACCCTGACGAAAGAATGGGATGGCGACCAGTGGGGAAGCCGCGTTACGGAACAGCAGTTTACCCGCATCGCAGGCTGAAGCAGTGTCACGCCGCCGCAGTGATTTTCGGTGGCGTGACACTGGCGTTACCCGTTTCGCTAATTCTCAATCACCCGCAACAACGTTCCGTCGATATCAATCAGCGCACCCATTTTTAATCCCCACGGCTGCATTTCAGGCAGATGGATGCATGGTCTCGTTTTCCTGTCCTGCCCTACTCCGGCGGCAATAAATTCATCAAAAATGGCACCGGCATCATCCACCCGCAGGCAGCAGCTGAACCAGCTGGTGAGCGGGTCGAGATCGACGTGCAGGAAGAATTCCAGCGTAATACCGCCACGGCTCATGATGAGCCAGCTGTCGTCGATATAGCCGGTAGTAAAGCCTATGCTGCTGTAAAAGCGTTGAGTCTCTGCGAAATCCCGGGCGGGAAGATTGGGTGTGGCGTGATCAGTCATTGGCGGCTCTCAGTCGTCGGATACGAACTTCACGTGCCGGAATCATGCCTGAACGTAAACACAGGGGAAAGTGCGGGGAATAAGATTTTGTGAGAAAGGTCATCTCCCGCCTTGCAGCGGGAGATTCAGACACGAGAGACGCAGATGCCCATAACTTTCAGGGCTGCGTCGGTTTATCAGAACTGATAAACCAGGCCTACGGCCACAACGTCGTCGGTATTGATGCCAGCATCGCGGGTCAGGCGGGTGTCATCCATCAGGTTAATTTTGTAATCCACGTAGGTCAGCATGTTTTTGTTGAAGAAATAAGACGCGCCAACATCAACATATTTGGTCAGATTCTGGTTGCTGTAACCCGGGATATTACGCGCGTGAGACTGCACGTAGGCAACCGACGGACGCAGACCGAAGTCGAACTGGTACTGTGCCACGGCTTCGAAGTTTTGCGCTTTGTCGGCGTAACCGTAAGCGGTGCTGCCTGCTTTACCGAAGCGGTTTGCGTTGTAGCTTTGGGTGTACATCGCCGCCAGGTAGATATTGTTGGCATCGTATTTCAGGCCGCCGCTGTACGCGGTCGCTTTATCGCCGTTACCAATGATTGCCGGGTTGTTGCGGCCGTTCTGCTCGTTGGTACGGTCAGAAGCCATCATTGCAGCTGCTGCGCTGAAACCTTCGCCCAGGTCATAAGACAGGGACATGCCGTAACCGTCACCGTTCTGAGCTAATACGTCACGACCGTTGTTAGATTCGGTAGCGCTGCCGTTTTTGCCCTGATACTGAACCGCGACATCCAGACCTTCGACTGCGCCGAAGAAATCTTTGTTACGGTAAGTCAACACGCCGTTTGCACGCTGGAACATGAAGTTGTCTGCGCCGTAAGTGTCGCCGCCGAATTCTGGCAGAACGTCGGTCCAGGCTGCGACGTCATACATCACGCCGTAGTTGCGGCCGTAGTCCAGTGAACCCCACTGGCCAAATTTCAGACCTGCAAAACCTACACGGGTGAAGTTGTTATTATCAGCGCTTTCAGCAGAGTTCAGGGCTGCCTGATATTCCCACTCGCCGTAACCGGTCAGTTCGTTATTAATCTGTGTTTCGCCACGGAAACCCAGACGCATATAAGACTGGTCGCCATCGGTGCTGTTATCTTTGGAGAAATAATGCAGACCGTCCACTTTACCGAACAGGTCGAGTTTGTTGCCGTCTTTATTATAGATTTCAGCAGCGCCGGCAGTGCCAGCCATCATCAGAGCGGGAATGACCAGAGAAAGTACGCGTAATTTCATCATCAATATCCTTGATTATTTATAAGCCGTCTAAAATGCCATCCGGCAAGTGTTATTATCCGGTTACCGTGAAGTTATATTTTCCCTTCTTAAGGCCCGGAATTGACGTGCGTAAAATTAAACGATGAGAACTTTGGTTGCAACCTGTAAATATTTGAAATAAGTTTCGTTTGGAAATCGTTTATATAAAAGCCATACAATATATTGATGCATATTCTTTTAAAAACAATGAATTATGCGACAGTAATAGCGAAGTAAAATTATAGTAAATTACAGAAACTATTCAGCATCGTAGTGAAAATATTCTGATCCGGCGATGTGCGTGTGCAAATTTGCTCGTCAGATTAAAGATATTCTGTGTAAGGTTTTGTATATTCCCGCGAAACAATTCACTTTCAGGTTAATAAAAAACCACCAGAGCGGTGGCTTTTTGAACATCCATTCCGTGCGGGAATTTACATAATTCGTTCGAGGCGCTGATCCTTACCGCCTAAACGTCCGTCAGTCTGATTCCACTCTTTTTCATACGCCTGATAGGCAAATACAAAGGCCTGATGCCCGTCTTCAAATATCTGATCAGGACGTTTGTGCCAGCCGGAATACGCGTCATAACGCAATATTTCAAAACCGTCTTCCGCCGGATGAATAAGATAGGTGTAATGCTCACAAAACTCCGGCGCATAGGGAATATCTTCCCCGGCTTCGAGCGTGATAAACAGACCGCCAAGACGTAATTTAATCATTGATATCCTTTTTCATGATCCACAATGGAGTGGTTTGCGTTGCCGTCACATAGGCCGTTTCAGCGACCTGATGCATGCGCTGACGCTGATAAAATCCAATAGCCGGGAGATTACTTTGCAAAACCGTCAGCCACAAGCACGATTGTCCGTTTTCACGGGCGGCGGCTTCTACGGCGTCAAATAACATCGCGCCCAGCCCGCGTGCCCGGCTTTGGGGTTTGAAATACAGCTTACACAACTTCGCCCCGTGCCCTTGCGCGCCCTCAAGAGGCTGATTGAAATGCACTTTTGCAAAACCGACCGCGTCACCCTGTTCCTGTAACACCAGCCAGCGGTGATCCGGGCTCTCAAGCGTATTTTCCATTTCTTCGTTACTGAAATCATCGGCCAGAAACTGTTCCAGCTCGTCACTATTTTGCCACAGGTCGCCAAAATAGTGGCGATAGGTCTCACGGCCCAGCGTTTGCAGTTCGCGCTGGTCGGCCAGCGTGGCCTGACGAATGTCCATTTTGCTGCTCTCCTGTCTGTTTTTTTACTACAATGTTCGGGCCAAAGTGGATTGGCAATTAAGATTATTTTTATAGGAGTCATTCAAATGACGCAAAATATTTACGATGATCCGGCCTTTTTTGAAGGCTACGCGCAACTCGGGCGCTCGCAGTTCGGTCTGGAAGGCGCGCCGGAATGGCCTTCACTCAAAGCCATGCTGCCTGATATGCAGGGCGCACGCATCATCGATCTGGGGTGTGGCTACGGCTGGTTTTGCCGTGCTGCGCGCGATGCCGGTGCCGCAGAAGTTTCAGGGCTCGACGTTTCAGAGAAAATGCTCGAAAAAGCCCGGTCGATGACCCGCGACGATGCGATTCATTATGCCCGTCAGGATCTTGAAAGCCTGACACTGCCGGAAGCCGCTTTTGAACTGGCCTACAGCTCGCTCACGCTTCATTACATCGACGCCCTGCCCGCGCTTTTGCAAACGGTGTTTCACGCGCTCAAACCGGGCGGCAGTTTTGTCTTCTCAGCTGAGCACCCGATCTATACCGCACCTTCAAGCCCCGCGTGGCTGATCAATGAAGGCGGGCAAAAAACCTGGCCGGTCGATGGTTATCAGCATGAAGGCAAGCGTGTCACAAACTGGTTTGCCGAAGGCGTAGTCAAGCAGCACCGCACGCTGGGAACCTACATCCGCCTGCTCACTGATGCGGGTTTCGTTATCCGCGAGCTTAATGAGTGGGGTCCGTCGGCAGAACAAATTGCCGCACAACCGGCGCTGGCCGAAGAAGCTGAACGTCCGATGCTGTTCCTGATGTCCGTCCAGAAACCTCGCTAATCGTCTTCTCAGACACTTTTCCTTTCATTTTTTCAGTCAGGCAATTGCGCCGGGAGGCTCGTCCTCCCGCCTGCTTAAGGCTTCCTTAAGTTCTTCTCTTTACACTCTATTTCATCGCGAAACTATACCGCCGTTCAACGAGTGCGGATATTCAGACGATACCCCCTTTACCTCACAGGCAGCACAAACTAACGTGGCATCCACGTTTTTTGCCGGTTGTCAGTGGGTTACCGGAAATTTGTGATCACTATTTTGGCCTGTTTATTTGGCCTGTCTGTCTGGCCTGTACATACGAGGGTAGTTTTATGGAGCAGCTGAATCATCTGGTGTTTTTATGGATCAACGCGACGCCCGCTTCGCCGCACGCGCTGATCAGTCTGGCGGCTTTTCTGGCCAATGACCTGATTATCATCGTCCCGCTTCTGATTGTCGGGCTCTGGCTTTGGGGTCAGCGCGACCAGATCGGCCAGCAACGTGAACTGGTCAGTAAAACCACCATTGCGCTGCTCTTTGCAATGACGACGGCCAAAACGCTCTCAATGCTTTTCCCCCACGCGCGCCCTTTCGTTGAAGGTTTTGGTTATAACTTCCTGCATCACGCGCCGGATGACTCTTTCCCGAGCGACCACGGCACGGCGATTTTCACTTTCGCGCTGTCATTCCTGTTCTGGCACCGCATCTGGTCCGGCGCGCTGCTGATGGTGACCGCCATCGCCATCGCCTGGTCACGTATTTATTTAGGCATTCACTGGCCGCTGGATATGCTGGGCGGATTACTGGTTGGCATGCTCGGTTGCCTGTTCGCGCAGCTGGTGTGGAACCTGTTTGGTGAGCAGATTAACGCGGTGATGTGCAAAGTGTACCGTTTCGGGTTCGCCTTCCCGATCAGGAAGGGCTGGGTGCAGAACTGATTTTCCGGCCATTCAGGCATAAAAAAAGCGAGGCTTTGTCGGCCTCGCTTTTTTTGTGTCAGATTTCAGGGGATAAGCTGCCGTTACTTACCGAAAATGCTGCCAAACAGGCCGCTGATTTTCATCATCACGAAGTCCCAGATACGGCCAAAGAAGCCCGCTTCCTTCACTTCCTGCAACGCCACCAGCGGACGCTGTTCAATAACTTTGCCGTCCAGACTGAAATCCACGGTTCCCACAACCTGATTCTTCGCCAGCGGCGCTTCAAGCTGCTTATTGGTCAGCGTGAAGCTGGCTTTCAGGTTTTTCAGCTGGCCTTTCGGCATCGTCAGTGAGGCATTTTCAGCCACACCCAGCGGAACCATTTTTTCATCACCAAACCAGACGCGCTGGCTGGTGAATGCATCACCGGCTTTAATTGGCGTCAGCGTTTCAAAGAAACGGAAACCCCAGGTCAGCAGACTTTCGCTCTCGCTGAAACGGATTCGGTCGCTCGGCGCGCCCATGACCACGGCAATCAGACGCATACCGGTCGGGTCGCTGGCGGAAGAGACCAGGTTATACCCCGCACCGGACGTGAAGCCGGTTTTGATGCCGTCCACATTCAGATTCGAACTCCACAACAGGCGGTTACGGTTAATCTGCTTGATGTGGTTGAAGGTGAATTCTTTCTCTTTATGCAGCGCATATTCGTCCGGCGTATCGCGGATCAGCGCCTGCGAGAGCAGTGCCATATCCGTCGCCGACGTGTACTGCCCGTCCGCATCCAGCCCGTGAACGGTTTTAAAATGCGTATTTTGCAGTTTCAGCTGTTCGCCGTAGCGGTTCATCAGATTCACGAAGGAATCCTGGCTCCCCGCCACAAAATCGGCCAGCGCAATACTCGCGTCGTTACCCGACTGGATCACAATCCCTTTATTCAGCTCGGAAACCGGCACGCGATCACCGGGTTTGAGGAACATCAGGGACGATCCGCGCAGCACCGGATTGCCGGTTGCCCAGGCATCGTTACCGACAGAAACCAGATCGTCGGATTTGATTTTGCCGGATTTAATGGCCTGGCCGACCACGTAGCTGACCATGATTTTGCTCAGGCTGGCCGGATCGAGGCGCGCGTCAGGATTCGATTCAGTCAGGATCTTCCCGCTGTTGTAATCCATTAGCACCCAGGATTTGGCATTAATCTGTGGTGCGACGGGGCCGTTGTCCGCCTGAGCGGCAGGAAGCGCCAGCAGCATTACTCCACCGCCCAGCGCGTAAATGAAAGTCCGTTTGAATTGGGAAGAAATTGTCATAGGTATCAGCGCTTTTGTCCGGGTAACTGAAATTTATCTTATCTTTCAAACAGATTGTACAACTCTGTCTGACGTAAAACCTACTGCGTTCTGGGTCTGGAATAAACCTAAATAGTGTAAAGATCTTAAGAATAGTAGAGATTTCCACTGCTTGCGCTGATTCAACCGGCGATAAAAACAGCAGTCAGCACTTGACCAATTCATTCATGTGCGTCAGTTTGGGGTGCAGATTCATATAAAATATCTATAACAATAAACGGCTTAATCGCAACGGCGCTTCAACGACGATGAACGAGCCGCAGGGGCAGAAATGGGACTGGTAATTAAGGCGCTGATCGGAGCGCTGGTCGTGATTTTAATCGGGGTGCTGTCCAAAACCCGAAACTATTATATCGCCGGGCTGGTCCCGCTTTTTCCTACGTTCGCCTTAATTGCTCACTACATTGTGGGCACGGAACGCAGCATCGAGGCACTGCGAACCACGATTATCTTCGGCCTGTGGGCCGTCATTCCTTATATGGTGTACCTGATTTCACTCTATTTTTTCATCGGCTCGATGAAACTGCCTTACGCCCTGCTTTGCGCCGTCGTTTGCTGGTCGCTGGCGGCGTGGCTGCTGATCAGCCTGTGGGCGCGTTTTCACGCCTGACTTTTATGACCGGGCAGTATTCAGACTGAAATCACGGATAAAGGCGTCGTTTTCCCGCACCAGTTCGTCACGGATAAAATCGACAAACTGACCAAGCGCCGCCGAACGCCGTTTACCGGCGGGTGACTGCAACTGCAACGTCCGCTGGCTCAGCTGTTCAATGTTCACCGGTTTGACCCGCAAATTATCGCGCCGGGCTTTATACATAATGGAAAAATGGCTGCACGCGACAATCGCCCCCGGCGTCTGCACCATAAAATCGTAAAGCGTCGAAAAACGGTTACAGCTCACTGCGGGTTCCAGAAAAATTCCGCTCATCCGGCACGACAAATCAAACAGCTGGCGTATGGTGCTGCCCTGCTCGTTCATCGCCAGCGGGAACGGATGCAAATCTGTCAGCAAAACGTCCTTATCCGCCAGCGGATGATCCGGGCGCATCACCATACGTACCGGCGCAGGGAAAGACGCCATGATGTCCACGCCGCGCTCTGCCACCAGGCTGAACTGTAACGCCAGTTCCACTTCGCCGTTGTGGATCATTTCCGACACTTCCACCGCCGTGCCGACGTTGAGATAAAACATCACGCCCGGGTTTATCTTGCGAAACCGCGAGAACAGCTGCGGAAGCAAATCAAACGCCAGCCCGTCAGTACAGGCCATGCGGATCACGGTTCGCCTCACGGCGTTCAGCCCCTGAATTTCCGCAATCGCGTGCTCCATTTCCATCATGCTTTTACGCACATGGTTTTCCAGAATCTGCCCGGCATCGTTGAGCACCATCCCGCGCGCATGACGTTCAAACAACGGCGCGCCGATGCGTTCTTCCAGACGCTGGATCTGACGGCTGATGGCCGACACCGCCACAAATAATTGCTTACTCGCCGCGCTCAGCGAGCCGGTATTGGCCACCGCCAGAAAATAGCGAATCTCCGTACTTTGCATGACCGTATTGCCTCATCACTGTGCAGATGAGCATTACAATAAAAGCAACGCTAACTTGCAATTATTATTATTGTGGCAACGCTGACGCAGCGCTTAGAGTGAAACTGCTAAAAAAACCAACAATAAAATCACAAACACAACAAAAGCAGGATCCTCATGACAGCGGAAAATATCGTTGAACAGGCGTTAGCCTGGTTCGATCAGGGTGAATACCAGCGCACGCTGGCGCGCAGGGTGGCGATTGCCTCCGAAAGCCAGAGTAATCAGCGGGACGCCGAACTGGCGCGTTATCTCGATGAAGAGATTAAACCGGCACTCGCGGCGATGGGTTTCAGCCTGCTGAGCGTCGAAAATACGTATGCCGCTAACCGTCCTTTTTTGATCGCCACCCGCATTGAAGACGTCGCGTTGCCCACAATCCTGAGTTACGGCCACGGCGACGTGGTGTTCGGCGACGATGAAAACTGGCGCAGCGACTTATCGCCGTGGGAACTCAAAGAGGACGGCGACCGCTGGTACGGACGTGGAAGCGCCGACAACAAAGGCCAGCACAGCATCAACATTGCCGCGCTGGAGCAAATCTACCAGGCCCGCGGCGGAAGCCTCGGTTTTAACTGCAAACTGCTGTTCGAGATGGGTGAAGAAATCAGCTCACCGGGGCTGGCCGAACTTTGCCGTGAATATCAGGAAGAGCTCAGCGCCGATATTTTCCTCGCCTCCGACGGCCCGCGCCTGAGCGCCGTGCGCCCGACGCTGTTCCTCGGTTCACGCGGTGCGGTGAATTTCCGTCTCACCATCAATGCCCGCGACAACGCCTATCACTCCGGCAACTGGGGCGGGCTGCTGACCAATCCGGGGACGCAGCTGGCAAACGCGCTGGCCTGTCTGGTGAATCAGCACGGCCAGTTGCAGGTTTCTGCGCTGAAACCGCCAGCAGTCAGTGAGGCCATCCGCGAAATTCTCAGCGATGTTGACGTCGGCGATGGCAAAAACGATCCGCAGATTGATCTGAACTGGGGCGAGGAAGGTCTCACGCCTGCCGAGCGTCTCTATGCGTGGAATACGCTGGAAGTGCTGTCGTTCCTGACCGGCAATCCGCAGCGCCCAATGAACGCCATTCCCGGCTCGGCGACGGCGGTGTGTCAGCTGCGTTTTGTCGTCGGCACCGACTGGCAACATCTGGCAGAGCACGTCCGTGCGCACCTCGATGCACAGGGTTTCCCGCAGGTTGAGGTGGAATTTATGCGTGGCTCACCGGCCACCCGCTTCGACCCGACCGATCCTCTGGTGGACTGGGCGCTGAATATCATGCAAAAAACAACCGGTAAAAAACCGGCATTACTGCCGAACCTCGGCGGCTCACTGCCTAATGATGTCTTCGCCGATATTCTCGGTTTACCGACGTTATGGGTGCCGCACTCTTATCCGGCCTGCGGTCAGCACGGCGTGAATGAACACATGCTGATTTCCGTGGCACGCGAGGGGCTGGCGATCATGACCCATCTGCTGTGGGATCTTGGTCAAAACGGTGCCTCCGTGCTGGCCCGTCACCACGCCCATACAGGAGGTGCGCAATGAGCCAGTTAAGCGCCAGCTCCACTTCCGTCAGCACTACGGCTGAAAAACCGAGCCTGATGAAAACCCTCTTTGCGACCTGTATCGGGAACGCGCTTGAGTGGTTTGATATCGCCATTTACGGCTTTTTCGCCAGCTATATTGCCCATGCGTATTTCCCGACGTCCGATCCGACCGTTTCACTGTTGCTGGCGTTCGGCAGCTTCGGGGTTTCATTCCTGATCCGGCCGCTCGGCGCAATCGTTCTCGGTGCGTATGCCGACAAACACGGGCGTAAAGCGTCGCTGCTGATGTCCATCAGCCTGATGATGATTGGCGGTTTAATCATTGTCATCACGCCCTCCTACGCCACTATCGGCATGGCCGCACCGCTGCTGATCCTCGCGGCACGTCTGATTCAGGGCTTTTCGGCGGGAGGTGAGTTCGGCAGCTCAACGGCGTTTCTGGTTGAACATTTCCCCGAACGTAAAGCGTTTATCGCCAGCTGGCAGTTCGCCACGCAGGGCGCGAGCACCTTGCTGGCTTCGGCATTTGGTCTGGGGTTGTCTGCCATTTTGAGTGAAACGCAGTTGCAGGACTGGGGATGGCGCATTCCGTTTATTTTCGGTCTGCTGATTGGCCCGGTGGGTTTGTACATCCGCCGCCATATCAAAGAATCGGAAAGCTTCAGCAAAGCCGAGAAAACTGCGTCGCCGCTGAAAGAAATCGTGCGCTCGCAAAAAGGCCTGTTCTTTACGGCTATCGGCCTGATGGTGGTGTCCACCGCCATCAACTACATGCTGAACTACGTGCCAACGTATGCCACAAAAACGTTACATCTGCCTGCCTCGGCGGGCTTTAGCGCCACGTTATCGGCAGGGATTATCCTGACCGTCGTCACGCCAGTTATGGGGCTGTGGGCGGAGAAAATCGGGCGTCTGCCGCTGATGTGGGGTTCGCTTATCCTGCTGTTGCTGACCATTTATCCTGCGTTCTGGCTGATGCTGCAATACACATCGGCACTGTCTTTACTGCTGCTGATAAGCTGGCTGGCACTGCTGAAATCGGTGTATTTCTCCACCGTGCCGTCGATGATGGCGGATTTGTTCCCGATCACCACCCGCGCCAGCGGCATGGCGATCAGCTACAACGTGGCGGTCACCGTGTTCGGCGGCTTTGCACCATTCATCTGTACCCTGCTGATTTCCGCCACCGGCAGCAGCCTGGCGCCAGGTTACTACCTGATGATGGTCGCCCTGCTCAGCGTCTGGGCACTGTTTAAGGCGCAGAAAACACAGCGCTGATTTCCCGTAATCCCGCTCAGCGGCGGGGAAACCTGTCGCTGAGTGTTACGCTTAACCCTTCGCAAAACCCCTTCACCTGCCCTATAGTCATTGCCATTGTGCTGGCTAACGTTCTGTTTATTTACCCTTTTCAAACGAGGAGTTCTGAATGATCACCCTGTGGGGCCGCGATAACTCAACTAATGTGAAAAAAGTGCTGTGGTTGCTGGACGAACTTAAACTGCCTTTTCAGCAAATTAACGCCGGGGGCGCTTACGGCAAAAACCATGAGCCGCTTTATCTGTCACTCAATCCGAACGGGCTGGTGCCTTGCATACAGGATGATGATTTTGTCCTGTGGGAATCGAATGCCATTTTGCGTTATCTCGCCGAACGCGCAGGCAATGAAGCGTTCTGGCCTTCCGACCTGCGGGCTCGCGCCAGCGCGGATAAATGGCTGGACTGGACCGCAAACAGCCTGACCGTTCCTTTCCGTCAGGTCTTTCTGACGCTGGTTCGCGTTCCCGAACCGGAGCGTGATATGAATCTGGTGGCCACCGGCATGGCGGCATTTGAAAAACACTGGGCGATTGTCGACAAAGTGCTGGCGCAGCAGGCATGGTTATCAGGCGAACATTTCGGGCTCGGCGATATCCCGCTGGCGATCTACGCCTACGCCTGGTACGGGCTGAATATTGAACGTCAGGCCCATCCGAATGTGGAACGCTGGTATCAACAAATCACACAGCGTCCGGATTTCCAGAAACGCGTGATGATCCCCCTGACCTAGACGTAAACACTAAAGGCGTGCCGCAACGACACGCCTTTTTTAGCCTGCGGCACTCATTTGTTGCCCGGCGACACCTTCAGCAGTTTCCCGTCACTTTCATCCGTCAGCACATACACAAATCCATCCGGCCCGACCTGAACTTCGCGAATACGCTCATTGCGCTCGCTTAACAGACGTTCTTCATGGGTAATTTTTTCGCCGTCTACGGTCAGGCGGATCAGCGATTTCCCGGCCAGCGCGCCCACAAACAGCGAGTTTTTCCACTGCGGGAATTTCTCCGCGTTATAAAACGCCATGCCGCTCAGCGCCGGAGAAATCGCCCAGTAATAAATCGGATCTTCAGCGCCTGTCAGCGTGGTGCCTTTCGCTTCCGGGATAGGCTGCCCGGAATAGTTAATCCCAAACGTCGCCAGCGGCCAGCCGTAATTTTTTCCCGCTTTCGGCAGATTCACTTCGTCCCCGCCGCGCGGCCCGTGCTCCGTTTCCCATAACGCACCGCTCCACGGATCCACCGCCAGCCCCTGCGGATTGCGGTTGCCGTAAGTCCAGATCTCCGGTTTCGCGTTTTTGTCACCGGCAAACGGATTATCCTGCGGAATGCCGCCTTCCGGCGTCAGACGCAAAATCTTGCCTTGCAGCTGATTCAAATGCTGGGCATTGATGCGCTGATTATTATCCCCGACGGACAGGAAAATATTGCCCTGTGCGTCGAACGCCATGCGCCCGCCCAGATTAATGCCGCTTTCCAGCGCCGGTTGCTGCACGAAAATCACTTTAAAATCCGTCAGACTTTGTTTGTCTGCCGACAGCGTGCCGTAACCCAGCGCCCCGTGAGGCTCACCCTTTTCACCCGGCTGCGCGAAAGAGAGATAAACCCGGCGGTTTTTCGCAAAATCCGGCGACAGGCGCACATCCCACAGCCCCGCCTGCCCGCTGACCCACACACGCGGCACGCCTTTGAGCGGCGCGGAAAGTTTTTGGTCTGGCTGCCACAGACGCAGCTGGCCGCTGCGCTCGGTGATCAGCGCGCCCTGCGAATCAGGCAGAAATGCCAGCGACCACGGGTGATCCAGGCCTCTTGCCTGTTCGGTGACCTCCGCGCGGGCAACAGCAAAGGGAACCGGCGATTTCGGCGCGGCAAATGCGTGAGACGCCAGAAGAGAGGTTGAGAAAACGAATAAAGCGGCAGCGCGGAAAGAACAGGACATCAGGCTTCTCCCGGAAACGTTGATCAGCGTTGAATGTTCAGTTTAGGCCATGTGCCTGATTTTGCTCAGCACCACTCTGCGTTCTATAACCAACAGGAATAACGCCAGCCGGAAATATACTATCAACAAAGCATTCCCTCCTTCTTAACATACCGGTAGACTGCGTTGTCACAATGGACGTCCAGACAGACGGACTTCCAAACATCCTCAATTTGGTCCGTTCTTTTTGTTCCGAATTTTTATGCCAAAAAACACCTGTGAAACACACATCGCACCCGACGACGGAGTTGTTAAATAATGAAAAAAATATCCGCATCCCTGCTGGCACTTAGCCTGTTCTCCGCCCTGCCCGCGTTTGCCGCTGATGCCCAGCTGGCACCGGTTCCGGCTGCGATTGCACAACACAACGGCCCGGTGCGCATTGCCGTGATCCGTAACCTTGGCTCCGATGACAACACCACGCAATTTCTGGCGGGTGCCATCAAGCAAGGCCATGCGCTGGGCTTTAAAGTCGATACATTCCTGAGTAACGGCGACGACGCCAAGTTTCAGGATTTCGTGAATCAGGCCATCAGCCAGAAATACGACGGCATTATTCTGTCGCAGGGTCGCGGTCCGTATTCTGAAGCGCTGGCAAATCGTATTGCCGCCGCGGGCATTGCAGTTTCCGCGTTTGATACCGAAGTACCGGATACCATTCCGGGCGTCACCGTCACCCGCCAGGACGACGCGTCTCTGGCGAAAGCCTCGGTCGGCCAGCTGGTGAAAGATTTCAACGGCAAAGCCAACATCATCAAACTGTGGGTGGCCGGGTTCCCGCCAATGGAACGCCGCCAGAAAACCTACGAAGCCATCCTGAAAGAGAATCCGGGCATTCATCAGCTTGAGTCTATCGGCGCGGTATCTTCGGACGTTCAGGGCGACACCGCCAACAAAGTCGGGGCGATTCTGGCGAAGTATCCTAAAGGCCAGATTGATGCCATCTGGGGTTCCTGGGATGCCTTCAGCCAGGGTGCTTACAAAGCGCTGAAAGAGAATGGCCGGACTGAAATCAAACTCTACAGCATCGATGCTTCGAACCAGGATCTGCAACTGATGCGCGAGAAAGGCAGCCCGTGGTTGTTTACGGCGGCGGTGGATACACAGCTGATCGGCGCCGTGAACCTGCGTATTGTGGCGCTGAAAATTGCCGGTGAAAAAACGCCGCAGACTTATGAATTCCCGGCGCAGACCATTCCGCAATCCCTGCTGGTCAGCCAGCCGGATGGCCTGAACGTCAGCGGCCTGAGCAAAATCATTCCGGGTTGGGGAAAATCAGAAGATTTTACCGCGCCATGGTTTGCCACGCTGGAAGCAAAATACAAAAAGTAATCGCCTCAGACCTCCCGGAAACGGGAGGTTATTTCATCACTTATCCCCTCCTTGCGTTCCCGTTTCCCCCCTGCGATCACAGAAATAAAGAAACATAATTTCAGAATTAAAAATCTCAATAGCCGCAACCGCTTACAACCGTTAAAACCTGTACTCTCCCTTTTCATATGGACATTGAAGCAATGAGTACAGAAATCCTTTCGGTCAAGGAAAAGATTGGATATGGATTAGGCGACGCCGCCAGTCATATCATTTTTGATAATGTCATGCTGTACATGATGTTTTTCTACACCGACATTTTCGGCATTCCCGCCGGATACGTCGGCACCATGTTCCTGCTGGCCCGCGCACTCGATGCTATCTCTGACCCCTGCATGGGATTGCTGGCTGACCGCACCCGCACGCGCTGGGGCAAATTCCGCCCTTACGTGCTCTTCGGCGCGATCCCTTTCGGCATCGTCTGCGTCTTCACCTACACCACGCCGGAACTGAGCATGACCGGCAAAATGATCTACGCCGCCATCACTTACACGCTGCTCACGCTGATGTATACCGTGGTCAACATTCCGTATTGCGCACTCGGCGGCGTGATCACCTCGAACCCGACACAGCGTATTTCGCTGCAATCCTACCGCTTCGTGCTGGCGACGGCGGGCGGCATGCTGAGCACCGTGCTGATGATGCCGCTGGTAAAACTCATTGGCGGCGAAAATCAGGCGCTGGGTTATCAGGGCGGCATTGCCGTACTGGCGATTGTCGCGGCCATCATGCTGGCAATCTGTTTTGCCACCACCAAAGAACGTATCGATCCGGGCAAACCGACCGGCACCATGCGCGAGGATTTGCGCGACATCTGGCATAACGATCAATGGCGCATTGTGGGTCTGCTGACCATCCTTAACATCATCGCCGTGGCAGTTCGCGGCGGCGCCATGATGTATTACGTCACCTATATTCTCGGCAATCCTTTGCTGTTCGTCTGGTTCCTCGGCGTCTATTCCGTCGGCAATCTGTTCGGCAGCGCACTCGCCAAACCACTCACCGACTGGAAATGCAAAGTGAGCGTGTTCTGGTGGACCAACGCCATTCTGGCCGTGCTCAGCGTCGCCATGTTCTTCCTGCCGGTTCATGGCAGCATCGCGATGTTTGCGTTCATCTTTGTTATCGGCGTACTGCATCAGCTGGTGACGCCAATTCAGTGGGTCATGATGTCCGACACCGTGGATTACGGTGAATGGAACGACGGCAAACGCCTGACCGGCATCAGCTTTGCGGGCACCTTATTTGTGCTCAAACTCGGTCTGGCGCTAGCGGGCGCGATGATCGGCTGGATGCTGGCCGGTGCCGGTTATCAGTCCGGTGCTGCCACGCAGAACGCGACCACGATGGCCTGTATCGTTGCGCTGTTCACGCTGGTGCCCGCCGCCTGTTACCTGCTGAGCGCCATCATTTGTAAGCGTTATTACATTCTGCGCACGCCGCTGCTGCGCCGCATCCTTGACGAAGTCGCGCAAGGCATCCGCCGCAATCAGCAAGAATTTATGAAATGAATTTGATTGAGATGAAGTTTAAAAGGAGCAGAACATGAAAATCAGCGACGGCAACTGGTTGATACAAGAGGGTTTAGTCTTAACACACCCTTTACAGGTATTTGACGTTCAGCGCGCCGGGAACGAAATGGTGATTTACGCGGCGCCGAAAGATGCCTCTGAGCGTGCCAGCCAGCTCGATTCCCCGCTGTTTACGCTGCGTTTTTTCTCGCCGCAAACCGGCGTGATTGGCGTACGCATTACCCATTTTGACGGCGAAACGGACAAGGGCCCGCATTATCCGTTGATCCAGTCCGAAAAACCGGAACTGCGCTTTGAAGACAATGCGGAATTCGCAGCCTTGCACAGCGGCTCGCTGAGCGTCCGCGTGACCAAAGGCGATAACTGGACGCTCGATTTCCTGCGCGATGGCCGCCGAATTACCGGCAGCGTGGCGAAATCAAACGGTTACGTGCAGGACAGCAATACGCTGAAAACCTACATGATGGAGCGGCTGGATCTGGGCGTCGGCGAAACGGTTTACGGGCTGGGAGAACGTTTCACCGCGCTGGTTAAAAACGGGCAAACCGTCGAAACCTGGAACCGCGACGGCGGCACCAGCACCGAGCAATCCTACAAAAACATTCCGTTTTATCTGACAAACCGCGGCTACGGCGTGCTGGTGAACCACCCGGAATGCGTGTCGTTTGAAGTCGGTTCTGAGAAAGTGTCGAAAGTGCAGTTCAGCGTGGAAGGCGAATACCTCGAATATTTCGTCATCGACGGCCCGACGCCGAAAAAAGTGCTCGACCGTTACACGCGCCTGACCGGCCGCCCTGCGCTGCCGCCCGCCTGGTCATTTGGCCTGTGGCTGACCACATCCTTCACCACCAATTACGACGAAGCGACGGTCAACAGTTTTATCGACGGCATGGCCGAACGCAATCTGCCGCTGCACGTTTTCCACTTCGACTGCTTCTGGATGAAAGCTTTCCAGTGGTGCGATTTTGAATGGGATCCGCAAACCTTCCCGGATCCGCAGGGCATGTTGCAGCGCCTGAAAGCACGCGGTCTGAAAATCTGTGTGTGGATAAACCCGTACATCGGCCAGAAATCTCCGCTGTTCCACGAAGGCAAAGAGAAAGGCTATCTGCTCAAACGCCCGGATGGCCGCGTGTGGCAGTGGGATAAATGGCAGGCGGGAATGGGCATTGTCGATTTCACCAACCCGCAGGCCTGTGAATGGTACGCCGGACACCTGAAACGGCTGGTGGATATGGGCGTGGATTGCTTCAAGACGGACTTCGGCGAGCGGATCCCGACAGATGTGGTCTGGCACGACGGCTGCGACCCGCAGAAAATGCACAACCATTACGCGTTTGTGTACAACAAGCTGGTGTATGAAACGTTGCAGGATAAGCTCGGCGCATCCGAAGCCGTGCTGTTTGCCCGTTCGGCCTCCGTGGGCGCGCAGCAATTCCCGGTTCACTGGGGCGGCGACTGTTACGCCACTTACGAATCCATGGCGGAAAGCCTGCGCGGTGGCCTGTCCATCGGGCTGTCCGGCTTCGGGTTCTGGAGCCACGACATTGGCGGTTTCGAAAACACCGCACCGGCGCATATCTACAAACGCTGGTGCGCCTTCGGCCTGCTGTCGAGCCACAGCCGCCTGCACGGCAGCAAATCCTACCGTGTGCCATGGGTTTATGACGACGAAGCCTGCGACGTGGTGCGCCAGTTCACGCAACTGAAATGCCGCCTGATGCCGTATCTGTATCCGGCCTCCGTGCAGGCCGCCAAAAGCGGAACGCCGGTTATGCGCGCCATGATGCTGGAGTTCCCGGAAGATCCGGCCTGCGATTATCTCGACCGGCAGTACATGCTGGGCGATGACCTGCTGGTTGCACCGGTCTTCAGTGAACAAGGCGACGTGGATTTCTATCTTCCCCAAGGGCGCTGGACGCACCTGCTCAGCAACGAGGTGGCCGAAGGCTCACGCTGGCACCGTCAGCAACATGGCTTCGACAGCCTGCCGCTGTACGTCCGCCCGAATACGTTACTGGCAACAGGCAGCAACAGTGAAAAACCGGATTACGACTACAGTGAGCGCCCGGAATTCCACCTGTTCGAGCTGGAAGATGGCGCAATTGCTGAGAGCCGTCTGACCGATCTGCACGGGAATGTGGTCTTTACGCTGAACGCGCACCGCAGCGGTAACACGCTGACGCTGACCACGGAAGGCCAGGCTACCGGCTGGACGTTGTGCCTGCGCAATATTCACAGCGTCTCGAAATGCAGTCTGGCAACCACTTCGGCGACAGCGCAAGGAATACGCGTGACGCCGGAACACGGCAGCCATCAGTTCGTTATTGTTTTATAAATGACGTTATAAAAACCGCCGTATCAGCCTTAATACATAGCCCCGTCGCGAGTTCAGCGCGGGGCTTTTTTCTGGCATTAGCACTCTGGTTTACACGTCCTGGTAGACGCTTTCGCCGTGAATACTGCGGTACTCTTTGGGCGTCATCTCATAGCCTTTCCTGAATACCGAATAGAAATATTGCAGTGACGGATACCCGCACATTTGCGAGATTTCATTGATGGAAATCGACGTGGCGGCCAGCAGGTTGCGGGCACGGTCGAGCTTTTCTTCGTGGATCACGCCGTGAATCGTTTGCCCGGTTTCATCCTTAAAACGCTTCTCCAGGTTAGACCGTGACATGCCGATGGCGTCCAGAACCTGCTCGACTTTGATGCCTTTACAGGCGTGATAACGGATGTAATGCATCGCCTGAATCACCGCAGGGTCCCGCAAAGAGCGGAAGTCCGTTGAACGGCGTTCGACGACTTTGACCGGCGGAACCAGAATGCGCTGCAATGGCAGGTCGCGCTGATCCAGCAACTGATGCAGAAGCTTTGCCGCGCGATAGCCCATTTGCCGCGTGCCCTGCACCACGGAAGACAATGCCACGCGGGAGAGATAGCGGGTTAATTCCTCGTTATCGATTCCAATAACGCTGAGCTTTTCTGGCACGGGAATGTTCAGATGCTCGCAGACCTGCAATAAATGCCGGGCGCGGGCGTCGGTGACGGCGATAATGCCGGTTTGCTGCGGCAGCGTTTGTATCCAGTCCGCCAGCCGGTTTTGCGCGTGCTGCCAGTTCTCCGGTGCGGTTTCCATTCCCTGATAGACCACGCCCTGATACTGCTCGGCTGACACCAGTTTCCTGAAAGCGAATTCGCGCTCCTGCGCCCAGCGTTTTCCGCCCGCATCAGGCAAGCCGTAAAAGGCAAAACGGTTGATGCCCTTCTCTTTCAGGTGCATAAACGCGGCCTCGACCAGCGCGTGGTTATCGGTCGCGATATAGTGAACCGGCGGGTAATCCTCTTCCCGATGATAAGACCCGCCGACACCGACAATCGGCACGTTAAGATCTTCGAGCAGGGTTTCAATTTCCCGGTCATCAAAGTCTGCGATGACACCGTCGCCCAGCCAGTCTTTGATATTGTCGATACGGCAGCGGAAATCCTCTTCAATGAAGATATCCCAGTCGCTTTGCGAGGCCTGCAAATATTCGCCAACCCCCTCCACAACCTGACGGTCGTAAACTTTGTTCGCGTTAAATAACAGCGTGATCCGATAGCGTTTCTCAAACATGCCTGTTTCTCACCGATGATCAAATAGGCTAAAACCCTGTTCACATGCGCACATGAACAGGGCGGGTTACATAGGTCTGCTGGTCAATAGCACAACGCCGGTTCTGCGTGGCGTTGGCAATCAGAATATGTGAGGCTCCTCGGAGTTTTGTGAGTGACTGTCCGTAAACGTACGATTTACCGGCGGTGTTATGCGCGGCGCTTGGTGGCGGAATCCATCCACACCGCCAGCAGTAAAATCGCGCCTTTAACGATGTACTGCCAGAATGTCGGGACATCGAGCATGCTCATGCCGTTATCGAGCGACGCCATGATAAACGCGCCCATCACCGCACCGGCCACGCTGCCGACACCCCCGGCCAGGCTGGTGCCACCAATGACACAGGCCGCAATCGCATCAAGCTCAGCAATGTTACCTGCGGATGGCGAACCTGCGCCCAGACGTGAGCTGAGAATTAACCCGGCAATCGCCACCATCAGGCCGTTGATGGCAAACACCGCCAGCTTGCTGCGCTCGACGTTAACACCCGACAGTCTGGCGGCTTCGATGTTGCCGCCAATGGCATAAATACGGCGGCCAAAGGACGTGCGCGATGCCATGAACATTCCGCCGAGCATCAGCGCCACCAGAATCAGCACCGGCGTCGGTACACCGCGATAATCGTTGAGCAGATAAATCGCGCCCAGCGCAATAATTGCAGTCAGCGCCTGACGGGTGACGTGACTTTTCGCCGCCGTGACCGGCAGGCCGAGCGCTGCTCGCTGGTTACGGCGGCGCCACTGCCAGCCGATAAACAGCGCCAGAGCAACTGCGCCGATGCCAAAACCGAAGGAATCGGGCAGATAACTCTGGCCGATTAAGGACATCGCGGGCGTGGTCGGCGCGACGGTCGTCCCGCTGGTGATCCCAATCAGAATGCCGCGAAACGCCAGCATCCCGGCGAGTGTCACGATAAACGAAGGCACCTTGCGGTAAGCCACCCACCAGCCGTTCCATGCGCCCAGTAACAGACCCAGCGCCAGCGTGACGATAATGGTCACCGGTAACGGCCAGCCTAACCAGACGTCAAAAATGGCCGCCGCGCCTCCGAGCAGGCCCATCATCGAACCGACGGACAGATCGATTTCGGCAGAAATAATCACAAAGACCATGCCCACCGCCAAAATGCCGGTGATGGCGGTCTGGCGCAGCAGGTTGGAAATGTTACGCGCACTGATATACGCACCATCGGTTGTCAGGCTGAAAAAGACGATGATTACTGCGATGGCCGCCAGCATGACAAAAACCTGAAGGTTGATGTTCTTCAGCTTCGGTACAGACAAAGCACGGCCGTTTTCACCCTCGCCCGCCGCAGCGGATGGGTTTCCTGGTTGGGGAAATTTAGACATGAGCTTCACTCCTCAGGGCGGCTTCCATAACCTGTTCCTGACTTAAATTATTGTTATCCAGGCAGGCTTTTACCTGCCCGAGATGCATAACCACCACGCGGTCGCTGAGCCCCAGCACTTCGGGTAACTCGGAGGAAATGACGATAATCGCCATCCCCTGCGCCGCCAGCTGGCCGATCAGTTTGTAGATTTCATGTTTCGCCCCGACGTCGATGCCGCGCGTCGGCTCGTCGAGAATTAAGATTTTGGGTTTAAGCAACAGGCAGCGGGCCAGAATGGCTTTTTGCTGATTCCCCCCGCTGAGACGGCCAATCGCCAGCTCCGGAGAAGAGGTTTTAATCTTGAGCTGTCTGACCGATTCGCTGATAGTGTGCTGCTCCTGCGCTTCACGCAGCACGCCACCGCCGCTGAACTGATCTAACGCCGCCAGCGTGATATTGCTGCCCACTGCCATCACCGGCACAATGCCGTCGCGTTTGCGATCTTCCGGCACCATCGCCAGGCCACGGCGCATGGCGTCACGGCAACCGCTGATTTCCACTTTCTGGCCACCGAGCCAGATATCTCCGTTCCAGCGTCCCGGATACACGCCGAACAAACACTCCATCGTTTCTGTTCTTCCGGCCCCGACCAGCCCGGCCACGCCCAGCACCTCGCCTTTATGCAGGGTAAATCCGGCGTTATCGACGCGTTTGATGTGCCGGTTCACCGGATGCCAGGCCGTGAGATTTTCGACGCGCAGCACTTCCTCGCCAATCTGGTGTTCACGGGGAGGAAAAAGCTCGGTCAGCTCACGCCCGACCATCATCGAAATGATGTCTTTTTCCGACGTGCTGGCCGCCTCGCAGGTCGCAATGTGCCTGCCGTCGCGGATCACACACAGCTTGTCCGAAATGGCTTTCACCTCATTGAGCTTGTGTGAAATATAAATACAGGCGATATCGTGATGCCGCAGGTCGCGGATAATATCGAGCAGCACGGCAGTTTCGCTTTCGGTGAGCGACGCCGTCGGTTCATCGAGCACCAGCAAACGCACCTGTTTGTTCAACGCCTTAGCGATTTCCACCAGCTGACGCTGACCCAGGCCGAGTTCACCTACCGGCGTATGCGGGTCGATATCCAGCTTCACCTGCGCCAGCATGCGCTGGCAGCGCAAATACATATTGTCGGTATCGAGCATTCCGTAACGGCCCCACTCGTTACCCAGAAACATGTTTTCCAGCACGCTGAGTTGTTTCACCAGCGCCAGCTCCTGATGAATAATCGCAATCCCTTTTTGTTCGGTATCGCGTATCCCTTTTGCGGTCAGACGTTCCCCCGAGAAATAAATTTCCCCTTCATAGGTGCCGCCGGGATAAATACCGCATAACACTTTCATTAATGTGGATTTACCGGATCCGTTCTCTCCGCACAGTGATAACACTTCCCCGGCCGATAGCGTCAGGCTGATATTATCCACGGCTTTTACCGCGCCAAATTTCTTGGTGATATTACGCATATCCAGCAAGGCTGATTTTTCATATTTCTCTGGCATAGTATTTTATCCTGATAAAAACAACACGCCGCAAAGACGTGTTGTTTTCATAGAAAATATTGAAAAATTAAAGGTCGGATTTTTTATGGAATCCGTCAGCCACCACGGTACTTTCGATATTATTTTTATCGACCTGAATCGGTGTTAATAAATAAGAAGGGACTTCTTTTTTACCGTTATTTAACGTGGCGTTAGACTTTGGTGTTTCCCCCTTGCCTAACTGAACAGCAATTTCCGCCGCATCGTTGGCCAGTTTCGTGATGGGTTTATACACCGTCATGGTCTGTGTGCCGGCTTCGATACGTTTGATGGCGGCCAGATCCGCGTCCTGCCCGGAAATGGCGACTTTGCCCGCCAGACCCTGTGCGGATAAGGCCTGCACCGCACCGCCCGCCGTGGCATCGTTGGACGCCACAACCGCATCAATCTTGTTGTTATTGGCCGTCAGCGCGTTTTCCATGATCTTCAGCGCATTCTCCGGCAGCCAGCCGTCAGCCCACTGATCGCCGACCACTTTGATCTTTCCGTCTTTGATTAACGGGTTCAGCACTTTCATTTGCCCGGCGCGGAACAGCTTGGCGTTGTTATCCACCGGCGACCCGCCCATCAGGAAGTAATTGCCCTGCGGCACGCGGTCTACCAGGCTTTGCGCCTGAAGCTCACCCACTTTTTCGTTATCAAACGAGATATAAAAATCGATATCCGCGTTGTTGATCATGCGGTCGTAGGCCAGCACTTTGATGCCTTCACGCTTGGCTTCGGCTATCACGTTGCTCAGCACTTCGCCGTTATAGGGAATGATGACCAGCACATCGACGCCCCGGTTTATCATGTTCTCGATCTGCGCCATCTGTGTTTCTTCATTACCATTGGCAGACTGAACAAAAACATCCGCGCCCAGCGTTTTAGCTTTAGCCACAAAAATATCGCGGTCTTTTTGCCAGCGCTCTAAACGTAAGTCATCAATTGCCATACCAATTTTAATTTCTTTCGCGAGCCCTGACTGGCTGAACAATACTAAAGCGGCACAGGCAGAAAGAATTATTTTATTCATTTTCATCATGTCAGACCTTTTATAAGAATAAGAAGCGGCAGATACAGAGAAACTCGTACAGAAATGACACAAGGATTGTTGACGCTGGGTTATTAATCGGCAATTGCAGATTTTAATCACTGCGTTATGTTTTTTTGTTTATTCTCGGAATTATGATGGGGATCATGGTTTGATTGTAATAAGCACAACATAAGTGCAATTATTCTCGAGGCATCATGGAGAACGAATAAAAACGCTAAACAGAACGGCTTATTTATGCGATCTGACGCACACTTAATAATTCTATTAATTTGAGTGTGAAATAACGTAATTGTGAGAAACGCCATCAACTCCGAAGATAGAAGCTCAGCCTCCCAGTCCCGCTGGGCCCGTTTTCAAGGAGTTATTCAATGCACGCATATTTCGACAAGCTCGACGCCGTTCGCTACGAAGGTGCTAACAGCACTAACCCGCTGGCATTCCGTCATTACAACCCTGAAGAAGTGATCCTCGGCAAAACCATGGCTGAGCATCTGCGTTTTGCGGCGTGTTACTGGCACACATTCTGCTGGAATGGTAACGATATGTTCGGCGTGGGCGCTTTTGACCGCCCGTGGCAACAACCCGGTGATGCGCTGGAACTGGCAAAACGCAAAGCCGACGTGGCTTTCGAATTCTTCAAAAAACTGAACGTCCCTTACTACTGCTTCCACGATGTCGATGTCTCGCCGGAAGGCGCAACGGTCAAAGAATACATTAATAACTTCGCCATCATGACCGACGTTCTGGCGCAAAAGCAGGAATCGAGCGGCGTGAAACTGTTGTGGGGCACGGCAAACTGCTTCACCAACCCCCGCTACGGCGCAGGTGCGGCCACCAATCCCAATCCGGAAATCTACAGCTGGGCAGCCACACAGGTGGTTCACGCGATGAACGCCACCCAACAACTGGGCGGCGAAAACTATGTGTTGTGGGGTGGCCGTGAAGGTTACGAAACCCTGCTCAACACTGACCTGCGCCAGGAACGCGAACAGCTTGGCCGTTTCATGCAAATGGTCGTTGAACACAAACATAAAATCGGTTTCCAGGGCACGTTGCTTATCGAACCAAAACCGCAGGAACCCACCAAACATCAGTACGATTATGACGTGGCTTCTGTATACGGATTCCTGAAACAATTTGGTCTGGAAAAAGAGATCAAAGTGAATATCGAAGCTAACCACGCCACGCTGGCGGGCCACTCTTTCCATCATGAAATTGCCAATGCAATTGCGCTGGGGATCTTCGGTTCCGTGGATGCCAACCGTGGCGACCCGCAGTGCGGCTGGGATACCGACCAGTTCCCGAACAGCGTCGAAGAAAACGCGCTGGTGATGTATGAAATCATCAAAGCGGGCGGCTTCACCACCGGTGGCCTGAACTTCGATTCCAAAGTACGCCGTCAGAGCACCGACAAATATGACCTGTTCTACGGCCATATCGGCGGCATGGATACCATGGCGCTGGCGCTTAAAGTCGCTGCCCGTATGATTGAAAGTCGCGAGCTGGATAAACACGTCGCACAACGTTACGCGGGCTGGAATACCGAGTTCGGTCAGCAGATCCTGCAAGGTAAAATGTCGCTGGAATCCCTGAGCAACTACGCGCAGCAACATGCGTTAGCGCCGCAGCATCAGAGCGGCCAGCAGGAACGTCTGGAAAACCTGGTTAACCGTTATCTGTTTGGTTAATTTATCAGGATGGAAAACGCCCTGCGGCCCGAGGTTTGCAGGGCGTTGAACGTTCAGGAAACGGGTTAACCCATCAACCTTCTCCCGCGCGCCGTGGTGTCATCACCGCCCTGCGTGGAGCAGGAAAAAGGAAAATGTATGTATCTTGGTATAGATCTGGGCACCTCAGGCGTGAAAGCCATTTTACTCAGCGAAGAAGGTCAGGTTGTTGCCAGCCACAGTGAGGCGTTAACCCTTTCCCGTCCGCACCCGTTATGGTCTGAACAAAATCCTGCCGACTGGTGGGCCGCGACGGATAAAGCGGTGACTGCACTTGCCAAAAAACACGCGCTCAAAGATGTCAAAGCTCTCGGCCTGACCGGCCAGATGCACGGTGCCACGGTGCTTGATGCTCATCAGCAGGTTTTACGTCCGGCGATTTTATGGAACGATGGCCGCAGCTTCAGCCAGTGCGAAACGCTGGAAAAAACCGTCCCCGATTCACGCCAGATCACCGGCAACCTGATGATGCCGGGTTTTACCGCGCCGAAGTTGCTTTGGCTGCGTGAGAATGAACCTGAATTATTTGCGAAAATCGATAAGGTCTTATTACCCAAAGATTATCTGCGCTGGCTGATGACCGGCGTTTTCGCCAGCGATATGTCAGACGCGGCGGGCACAATGTGGCTGGACGTCGCAAAACGCGACTGGAGCGAAACGTTGCTGGCCGCCACCGGCCTCACGCGTGAGCACATGCCCGCGCTGTTTGAAGGCAATCAGATCACCGGCCACTTGTTACCGGAACTCGCCTCACGCTGGAAAATGGATTCCGTACCGGTGATTGCTGGCGGTGGCGATAATGCAGCGGGCGCGGTGGGCGTCGGGCTGTATAAAACCGGGCAAGCCATGCTTTCGCTGGGCACATCCGGCGTTTACTTCGCGGTCAGCGACGGTTTTCTCAGTAATCCGCAGCAGGCCGTCCACAGTTTCTGCCATGCCCTGCCCGATACCTGGCACCTGATGTCCGTGATGCTCAGCGCCGCGTCCTGTCTGGACTGGGCAGCAAAACTCACCGGCACCGCCTCCGTGGGGGAACTCATCAGCCTCGCCGAAAAAACTCCCCATGCCGCTTCCCCGGTCTGGTTCCTGCCGTATCTTTCCGGTGAACGCACACCGCACAACAATCCGAATGCCAAAGGCACGCTGTTTGGCCTGACGCATGAGCACGGCCCGGCGGATATCGCCCGCGCCGTACTGGAAGGCGTCGGCTTTGCGCTGGCCGACGGCATGGATGTGCTTCACGCCACCGGCCTGAAACCGCACAGCATTACCCTGATTGGCGGCGGCGCACGCAGCCCTTACTGGCGGCAGATGCTGGCAGACATCAGCGGTGAAACGCTGGAATACCGTACCGGCGGAGATGTCGGCCCGGCACTTGGGGCCGCGAGACTGGCGCAGATCGCCGTGAATGCCCGCAGACCGCTGGCAGATTTTTTACCACCGTTACCGCTGGAGCAGGTTCATGAGCCGGACATGATGAAGCACACAGAATACCTCGCGCGACGCGAAGTCTTCAGGGAGTTATATGTGAGGCTCGAGGGGCTGATGTGATTTCCGATTAGCCATCGGGGGCTCTGACCGAGAATATTTCGGTTTTTCAATTGTAGTGATCACTCAGCGGCTCGCGCCGAAACCGACCAAAGAGGCCCTGGACGGGGCCTCTTTGGAATCTCCGCGTCTTTCTAACTGCGCGCTATCGCTCGCTGGCTATTTTCCAGCGGCTCCGGCTATTGCCGCGAAAACTTGCCGCTGCGCGGTTCCTTCGTTTCGGTCTTCGAGCCCACGGTCTCGAAACACTCACTCAGCAAGCTTTCTGAATGCGGCCAATGGCTATGTAATTCAGCAAGCTTTCTGAAAGCGGCCACTGGCTTTTTTACCCTACTACAGTGGTTTGGTTTGCTCCTCCTCCTGCGAAGGGGGAGGTTGGGAGGGGGTTTAGCAGACAACTGAGCCGCTACAACCCACACCCCATCCCGGCATTCCCCTCGTGAGAGGGGAAGGAGCAGACCAAAATTAGTGAGGTTGTGAACTAAAAAGCCTCTGGCCGCTTTCAAAAATCACGCTGAAAGGAGAGGTGGAAAACCGCGTATTTTTTCGCGCGGTTTGTAATCAGACTGGAAGGAACCGCGCAGCGGCGGGATTTTGCGGCAATAGCCGGAGCCGCTGGAAAATAGCCAGCGAGCGGTAGCGCGCAGTTAAAAAGCGCGGGTGTCCAGAGGGCGCGCGCGTTAACGCGCCCTTTGGGCCAGTTTGGGCGGCGAGCCCAAGGTCTTGGGCTTGATTTTGAATTTAAAACCAAAATTTGAAATCAAAAATCCCTACGGGTAGACCCCCTTAAACACGGTTTTCCTCCGTGGCCCTGTCATGATCTCCTCCAGCGCCTCAACGCATTTGAGATAATGTGGTGTTTTCTTGTGCGCAAGCACCGCTTCGTTATCCCGGTAGGCTTCGTAGATGAAGAACTTTGTCGGTTCGTGTTCATCCTGCAACACGTCAAACCGCAGGTTGCCCTCTTCTTTTACCGCGCCCAGATGATTGGCGTGGAATACTTCGAGGAACTCGTCAATTTTGTCCGGCTTCACATTAATCTCAACCAGCGTCACTTCCATGATTTACCCCTTTTCACTCAGGAACAGCTCGTAGGCATGCGCCACGCTGGCGTTTTCATGCACCACCGCTTTGACCGCGTGCAGCATGGCGACCGGCGATTCAGACTGGAAGATGTTGCGGCCCATATCCACACCCGATGCACCCTGATCGATGGCCTGATAGCACATTTCCAGTGCCTCGCGTTCCGGCAGTTTCTTGCCTCCGGCAATCACAATCGGTACCGGACAACCAGCGGCGATGCGTTCGAAACCGCTATCCACGTAGTAAGTTTTGATGATGTTCGCGCCCATTTCTGCCGCAATGCGCGTTGCCAGCGAGAAATAACGCTGGTCGCGCGCCATGTCTTTGCCGACGCCGGTCACCGCCATCGTCGGCATGCCGTAACGCATCCCCTGATCCACCAGCTGAATGATGTTCTTGATCGACTGATGTTCATGTTCGCTGCCGATGTAAACCTGCGCGGCCATCGCGGCAACGTTCAGGCGCAGCGCGTCTTCGATGGCGACGGCCACCGTTTCGTTGGAAAGCTCAGTCAGGATCGAATTGCCGCCAGAGGCGCGCATCACGATCGGTTTATTGATGGCGGCGGGTACCACGCTGCGCAGCACGCCGCGGGTACACATCAGCACGTCGGTATGTGGGAACAGCGGCGCAATGTTGATGTCGATACGCTCAAGGCCGGTGGTCGGCCCCTGAAAATAACCGTGGTCAAACGCCAGCATGACGGTCCGGCCGGAATCCGGATTAAAAATCCGCGCCAGCCGCGACTGCATTCCCCAGTCGAGCTGTCCGCTGCCCTTGAGGAAAAACGCATGGTTATCCTGCGGCGTACCGATGCCGAAGTTTTTACCGTCTCTGATATCGTCCAAATCTGCCATTTCAGTATCTCCTTAGCTGCAAACCGTTATCGTCAGAAATCGTATTTCGCAATGTTGTCTTTGGTGAAGACCACGCGTTCCGGCAGCAACACGATGCCGTTGCCTTTGGCCTCATACTGGTAGCCCTGCACGCTGTTCGGCACCACTTCCACCGCCCCGACGCCCGGCACATCCAGCTTGTCACCCACGTTGAGTTCGCCTTTTTTCAGTAACTGATCGGCGACGTAAACCGAAATTTTGCCCTGGCTGACCACGTCCCACAGGCCGAACTGTTTCACCGTGCCGCGCTCAACGTAAGGGCGCATAACATTTGGCGTGCTGAAACCAACGATGGCCACATTGGTGCGTTTGAGGTTTTCTGCCGCCTGCGCGGCGGCCGGTAATGCATTGGCATCCGGCGCAATAATGGCGTCCAGATCGCCGTAAGATTTGAGGATCCCTTCAGCGGTTTGCAGTGATTTAGTGGCGTCGTTATAGCCATACTGCGTGGTCACCACTTCCCAGCCCGGATGCTCTTTGGCGATTTTGGCTTTCGCCTCTTTCACCCACTGGTTCTGGTCGGTGACCGTCGGGCTGGAGTAGAAGAACGCCACTTTGGCTTTTTCTTTGGTGACCTGGCTGGAGGTCATATCGACCAGCATTGAGCCGAGCTGTTGCGGTGTGCCCTGATTGATGTAAATCGAGCGGCATTCCGGTTTGGTGTCGGAATCCCAGGTCAGCACTTTGACGCCACGCTGCATGGCGCGTTTGAGCGCCGGGCACAGGCCGTCCGGAGAAACCGCCGCCACCACAATGGCGTTGTAGCCCTGATTGACGAAGTTATTGATCATCTGCACCTGACCGGACACGCTCGGTTCGGTCGGGCCGTCGTAAGTCACATCCACGCCCAGCGCTTTGCCCGCCGCCGTTGCGCCATTACCGCCGCTGGTGAAATAGCCGACACCCACCAGTTTCGGGATAAACGCGATACGTTCGGCGGCCTGCGCGCTCAGGCACGCAAGGCTCACAGCGCTGGCAATCAGCATGGTTTTCAGCATTTTTGTTTTCATCTTGCACCCCGGTTCATTTGGTGGATAAAGAAGGAGAAGACGCAGACCCGCGCTGGCGATAACGCTGGAAAACACTGCGGATAAGACCACGGTTAAGGCTGGCAGAACGGCCAATCACCACCAGAATCAGCAGCGCACCCGAAAGCGCGCTGGATACCTGGCTGGATACGCCGACCATCTGTAAACCCTGCTGTAAGTACCCGATCAGCAGCGTCGCCAGCGCCGTGCCGAGAATTGAACCTGAACCGCCGTAAATATTGGCTCCGCCTAACACCACGGCGGTGATCGCGGGCATCAGCAAGGAGACGCCGAGATCAGAGCGCGCGGAACCGAAATAGGAGGTCATGATGATCGCCGCCACCGCCGACGCCAGCCCGGTCATGCCGTATAACGCAAACGCCGTGCGGCTGACCGGCAACGCGCCGTAACGCGCCACGCGGGCATTCTGGCCGATCAGAAAAACGTTGCGGCCGGTGCGGCTGCGGTGCATCAGCAGCCAGAAAAACAGCGTGGCGAGCAGGAAAATCAGCAGAGGCATCGGCAGGCCGAAAATCACCTGATTCGCAAAATTCGTAAACGCCTCCGGGAAGTTACCGATGCCTTCAAAACCGGTCGCGCCCGCCAGCCCGGAAAGCAACAATGCGCTGCCGCCAAACAGGTACAGCGTGCCGAGGGTAATCACCAGCGGATTGACGCCGGTATAGAGAATGAGTGCCGCATTGAGCAGGCCGCAGGCCAGACCGAGCGCCAGCGTCAGAATGATGGCGAACGCCAGCGGAACCCCCACCTGACACAACACGCCCAGCGCGATGGCACACAATCCGATGGTCGAACCGAACGAAATATCAATACCCCCGCTGACAATCACCAGCGTTAGCGGCAGCGCCACAATGCCGATGGTGATGAAGTCACTGGTGCTGAACAGCAGCGTACTGGCATCCAGCATGCGCGGGTTTGCGATGCCGAACAGCGCAATTTCAACGATCAGCAGCGCCAGCAATGCCGCTTCCCAGCCGTAGTTGCGTAAGGAATTCATCACATCACCCCGCTTTTTTTACCGGTGCTTAACCGGCGTGTGAGATTTTTCGGCTGCGGGCTTTTATGTCCGGCAGATTTCTTCTGCACCGGCGGGCTGGCGGCCAGAAAACGGGCATATTTCTGACGGCGCAGGTTTTTCTGCAACGCCTGCCGCAACCGTCCGTCGAGTACCAGAACGCCGAGCAATACCAGTCCGGCGATGAAGTCGTTCCACCACGCAGGGAGGCGCAGCAACACCAGAACGCTGTCGATTTGCGTCAGGAAACACGCGCCCAGCACCGCGCCAAGCAGGGAACCGGTGCCGCCGAGCAGGCTGATCCCGCCCAGCACGCAGGCCGCGATGGCTTTCATCTCCAGCCCGCTGCCGGTCTGGTTAGGCACGAAACCGATTTGTGAGGCAAAAACTATTCCGGCAATGGCAGCCATCACGCCGTTGATGCCAAACGCGAGAATGCGCACCCGGTTCACCGCCACGCCGAGCTGGCGTGCGCCCTGTAAGTTATCGCCCACCGCGTAAAAGCTGCGGCCAAACGCCGTCCGGCTGAGCACCCAGAACATCGCCACCAGCAGAACAATCACCAGCCAGCCGAGCGCGGAGATGTTAAGAAACACCGGAGCCGACAGGGATTTCAGCCCGGCGGGTAAGCCTTCAATCCATTTGCCGCCGGTCATGAGCAACATCAGGCCGCGGTATAAACCGAGCGTCCCCAGGGTGGCGACAATCGCCGGAATGCGCAGCCAGGCGACCAGCACGCCGTTGAACAATCCCGCCAGCAAACCGGTGCCGAGTGTCAGTAAGCATGCCAGCGTCAGGTCAACGCCGCTGTTGAGCAAAACGCCGAGTGTTACCGCGCAAAGGCCGGTGATGGAACCGACCGAGACGTCAATGTTGCGCGTCAGCATGACCAGCGTCGCGCCCATCGCCAGCAGCATCAGGATCTGCGCGCTGCCGAAAATCATGCTCAGCGTCTGGAAGCTGAACGACTGGCTGTCCATCACGCCGAGCAGCGCAAACAGCGCAATAATCGCCATCAGCGCGGTCAGTTCGCGGTTGTTTTGGATCCGCTTCAGCATGAGGTTCCTCCGGTATTGGCCGTCTGGGGATGATTGCCAAAAGCAATGTGCATGATGTTGTTGACGTTGATTTCACTGCCCTGCAATTCGCCACTCATTTCGCCCTGATGCATGACGAAAACGCGGTCGGCCAGCCCTTCTATTTCGTCCAGATCCGATGAAATCAGAATGACCGCGACGTTCTGTTCCACGACGTTTCGCAGCAGCTGATAGATGTCGGCGCGGGCGGCAACATCTACGCCGCGCGTCGGTTCATCGACAATCAGCACTGCCGGTTGCGCTTCCAGACATTTGGCAATGAGCAGTTTTTGCTGATTCCCGCCGGAGAGCGTGCGCGCCGTTTGTGCGCCGTCGCGGTATTTAATGCCCAGCGCACGGTGATAACGCTCCAGTACCGCCGCCTCACGTTTGATATTCAGCCACCAGCTTTGCCGGTTAAACGTCAGCGACGTGGTGTTCCAGCTCAGCGGCGCATCGAGGTATAAGCCGGACGCCTGCCGGTCTTCCGGCAGATAGACCAGCCCCTTTTTCAGGCGTTGCACGGTGTTCAGCGCGCTGATGTCTTGCTGCATCAGAAGCACCTGACCACTTTGGGCATCACGCAGGCCGTACAGCGTTTCCGCCAGTTCGGTGCGCCCTGCGCCCACAACACCTGCCAGCCCGACGATTTCCCCGGCGCGGGCGCTAAATGAAATATTGATAAACCCTTCACCCGTGAGGTTCAGCACCTGTAAAGCCGGCTCGCGCCCCACCCGGTTTCCTGCCGGCGCGTGGCGACGCGGTCCGGGTAAATCCAGCCACAGTTTTTGTTCCGCCGGTAAGGCGGCGTCCTGCGTGTGCGGCGTGATGGCACGAATTAAGGCGTCGTTATCCAGCTCTGTGAGCGTCCCGCTCAGGGCAATTTTTCCGTCGCGCATAACGCTGACGCGGTCACTGATGGCGCGGATCTCAGGCAGTTTGTGCGAGATAAACACCACGCCCACGCCGCCCGCCGTCAGATGACGAACCTGAGTGAATAAGCGGGCGGATTCCGCCGGTGTCAGCGAGGCCGTCGGTTCATCGAGGATCAGCAGACGGGCGTCGCGCATCAGGCCGCGGAGGATTTCCACCAGTTGCTGATCGGCGACTTCTAATGTGCCCGCCAGTGCGCCGAGCGGCAGATTGCAGCCCAGCTCCGTCAGGGTTTTTTGCAGCTTTTTCTCGCTGTTCTGGTGCGCCGGTAAACGGAAGAGGATGTTTTCGCGCACGGTCAGGCTGGGAAATAGCATCGGTTCCTGCGGCACCAGATAAATTCCGGCCTGATGCGCTTTCGCAGGCGAGCGTGCCAGCAGCGGTTCACCGTTTAACAGCATCCTGCCGCAGTCTGCGGTTTCAACACCGGCAATGATTTTCATCAGCGTGGATTTCCCCGCGCCATTGCCGCCGAGCAGCGCATGCACTTCGCCGCGTTGCAGGCTGAAATCGATATCTTTCAGCACCGCCACGCCGGAAAAGCTTTTACTGACACCGCTCACTTCCAGCAGTGGCGCGGCAGATATCGGGGAATGTGCTGAATGCTCGCTGTGTTGCATACATCAACCTCAGGCCAGATACATTTAATGAACAAATGTATTTATCATTTAACATTGTTCATAAACCTAGTCTGACACGCTGAGGAAAACTTTTGCGCTGATCACAGTTTGTTCAACTCATAGAGTCTGCGATATGATTCGACCAGAATTCATTTGGAATTTGCCAAACACATCACAGTTAACAACATTTCGTTAACGAACAATTGATCTACATTTTGATAAGTGTTCACTATGAATGATAAGACAACGCTTTCTGATCTGACTAACCATCCGGAATTCAGCATGGGCGAAGAGGAACTGCTGGCGCGCACCGCCTGGTTCTATTACCACGACGGTCTGACCCAGAATGAGATTGGTGAACGACTTGGCCTGACGCGGCTGAAAGTGTCGCGTCTGCTGGAAAAAGGCCGGCAATCCGGGGTGATCCGCGTGCAAATCAACTCGCGGTTTGAGGGGTGTCTGGCGCTGGAAAACACTCTGCTCGAACGTTTTGGTTTGCAGCAGATCCGCGTCCTGCCGCAGCTTGCCGACGGTTCGCTGAGTGCCCGTCTGGGTGTCGGCGCGGCGCATATGCTGATGACGTTGCTGAAACCTGAACAACTGCTGGCGGTCGGATTCGGTGAAACGGCCATGAGCACGCTGCAACATCTGAGCGGCTTTATCGCCTCGCAGCAGATCAGGATGGTCACGCTTTCCGGCGGTGTCGGCCCGTATATGACCGGCATCGGGCAGCTCGATGCGGCCTGCGGCGTCAGCATTATTCCCGCGCCGTTGCGTGCCTCATCGGCCAGCGTGGCGGCGATTTTCCGGCAGGAACGCAATGTTCATGACGTGATGCTGGCGGCCTGCGCGGCGGATATTGCGGTGGTCGGCATCGGTTCGCTGAACCAGAAACAGGAAGCGACGATCCTGCGCTCCGGTTATATCAGCGAGGGGGAGCAGTTGTTATTTGGCCGCAAAGGCGCGGTCGGCGACATCCTCGGCTTCTTTATGCAGCGCAGCGGCGAGCTGGCGGAAAACATGGCGATCCACGATGAACTGATCGCCGTCGCCCCCGCCGATCTGGCCAGTATTCCGACCGTTTTAGGCGTGGCAGGCGGCGTCGAGAAAGCCGAAGCTATCGTCGCAGCGCTGAAAGGCAAACGAATTAACGCACTGGTTACTGAAGAGAGCACAGCAAGAGCCATGCTGGCGTTGCTCGACTGACCCGCAGGGAGTGAGGGGTGTGGCGGTCAGGTAAACGGTGCCCGATAAACTGGCACGAGAGAACGTAGCGATGACCTCTACCCTGAACTCTGACGACGATCGTAGCTATTTAATGGCGCTGGATGCCGGTACCGGCAGTATCCGGGCGGTGATTTTCAATCTCGAAGGCGAACAGATTGCCGCCGGACAGGCCGAATGGATCCATCTGGCGCTGCCGGATGTGCCCGGCTCTATGGAGTTTGATCTGCATAAAAACTGGCAACTGGCCTGCCAGTGTATCCGCCAGGCGCTGCACGAAGCGCATCTCCCCGCCTCCGCCATCCGCGCCGTCGCCGCCTGTTCGATGCGTGAAGGGATTGTGCTTTATGATAAATCCGGCGAACCGATCTGGGCCTGCGCTAACGTCGATGCCCGCGCCAGTCGTGAAGTTTCCGAACTGAAAGAAATCCACGATTTCGAATTTGAACGCGAAGTGTATGAATGCTCCGGCCAAACGCTGGCGCTCAGCGCCATGCCGCGCCTGCTGTGGCTGGCGCACCATCGGCCAGATATTTACCGTCAGGCCGCAACCGTCACCATGATCAGCGACTGGCTGGCCTATATGCTCAGTGGCGAGCTGGCGGTTGACCCGTCTAACGCCGGCACCACCGGCATGCTGGATCTGGCGACCCGCAACTGGCGGCCTGAGCTGTTAGACATGGCCGGGCTGCGCGCCGATATGCTTTCCCCCGTCGCCGAAACCGGTACGCGTCTGGGCTATGTCACTGCCAGCGCAGCGGAACTCAGCGGCCTGAAAGCCGGAACCCCCGTCGGCATGGGCGGCGGCGATGCCCAGCTCGGTACGCTCGGTTTAGGGCTGGTGCGCCCCGGTCAGACCGCCGTTTTAGGCGGCACTTTCTGGCAGCAGATTGTGAATTTACCGGAGCCGGTCACCGATCCGGAAATGAACATCCGCGTCAATCCGCACGTCATTCCCGGCATGGCGCAGGCCGAATCCATCAGTTTCTTTACCGGCCTGACGATGCGCTGGTTCCGCGATGCGTTCTGCACCGAAGAGAAAACTCTCGCCGGACGGCTGGGCGTGGATGCTTACAGCCTGCTCGAAGACATGGCTGCGCGCGTGCCGGTGGGTTCATGGGGCGTGACGCCGGTCTTCTCCGATGCGATGCATTTCAAGAACTGGTATCACGCCGCGCCGTCGTTTATCAATCTGTCCATCGACCCGGAAAAGTGCAACAAACCGACGCTGTTCCGCGCGCTCGAGGAAAATGCCGCCATCGTCTCGGCCTGTAATCTGGATATGATCGCCCGCTTTTCCGGCGTGCGCGCAAAATCGCTGGTGTTCTCCGGCGGCGGTTCGAAAGGAAAACTGTGGTGTCAGATTCTGAGTGACGTCACCGGCGTTCCGGTTAACGTGCCGGTCGTGAAAGAAGCCACCGCGTTGGGCTGCGCGATTGCAGCCGGTGTCGCGGCAGGGGTTTATTCCTCGCTGGCCGACACCGGAGAAGCGCTGGTGCGCTGGGAACGGGAATATCAGCCGGACGTGGCGAACCACGCGAAGTATCTGGTGCAGAAAGCCAACTGGCAGGAAGTGTACGCGGACCAGCTGAGGCTTGTTGACAGGCAACTGACGACATCGATGTGGAAAGCACCCGGGTTGTGATGCCTGAAGGTGGGTTGCCACCCAAACTGGCTTAAAACAACCACAAATTCAAGACCTTGGGCTCGCCGCCCAAACTGGCCCAAAGGGCGCGTTAACGCGCGCGCCCTCTGGACACCCGCGCTTTTTAACTGCGCGCTGCCGCTTGTAAAGTATGTTTCAGCAACTCCGGCTATTGCCGCAAAATCCCGCCGCTGCGCGGTTCCCTTCAGTCGGATTACAAACCGCGCGAAAAGATACGCGGTTTTTCACCTCTCCTTTCGGCGTGATTTTTGAAAGCGGCCAGAGGCTTTTTAGTTCACAACCTCACTAATTTTGGTCTGCTCCTTCCCCTCTCACGAGGGGAAGGCCGGGATGGGGTGTGGGTTGTAGCGGCTCAGTGGTCTGCTAAACCCCCTCCCAACCTCCCCCTTCGCAGGGGGAGGAGCAAACCAAACCACTGTAATAGGGTAAAAAAGCCAGTGGCCGCTTTCAGAAAGCTTGCTGAATTACATAGCCATTGGCCGCATTCAGAAAGCTTGCTGAGTGAGTGTTTCGAGACCGTGGGCTCGAAGACCGAAACGAAGGAACCGCGCAGCGGCAAGTTTTCGCGGCAATAGCTGTGGCTGCTGAAACTTAGCCAGCGAGCGGCAGCGCGGGTTGTAAAAAGACGCGGAGATTCCAAAGAGGCCCCGTCCTGGGCCTCTTTGGTCGGTTTCGGCGCAGCGCGTTAAGTGATCACTGCAATTGAAAAACCGAAACTGTCTCGATCAGTTGAAAGCCTTCACTGCAAGTGAATAACCGAAACTTACCCCATGCCCATTTAAACTGTGGGCGTTGGGCTACCAGCCCAAAAATCAAACACGTTTTCCCCGTTTCTTAAACGCTCAGATGGAATACACTTCATTCCTAAATTTCATACTTGGTTATGTGGCGCAGATCACATCTTAATTGTATGATGAATGCATCATTCAAGCGGGCAAATCACTATGAACAACGCATTATCTCTGGCTTTTCACTATATCCGGGCATTTATCCTGATATACCTCTGTCTGTTCGCCGGGAACGCGATTTCATCTCTTTTACCGATCACCATTCCCGGCAGCATCATCGGAATGCTGATCCTGTTCGGGCTGCTTTCCACGCAAATTCTGCCGTTTAAATGGGTCAAACCGGGCTGCAATGTTCTCATTCGTTATATGGCGTTGCTGTTCGTGCCCATCGGCGTCGGGGTGATGAATTACTACGAACAGCTGCGGACACAGTTCGGTCCGCTGGTGGTGTCTTGTCTGGTGAGTACGATTATTGTGTTGCTGGTCGTCGCCTATTGTTCCCACTATATTCATGGCGATCGCGGTGCGGTGACTGACAAGGCGGAGAAGAAAAATGATTGATATTCTGTGGTCACTTCCGCTGACGCTGCTGGTGTTTTTCGCCGCACGCAAGCTGGCAATCAAACTCAAAATGCCGTTACTCAATCCGCTGCTGATGTCGATGGTGATTATCATCCCTCTGCTGCTGGTCACGAATATCCCTTACACACGCTATTTTGCCGGCAGTAAAATTCTCAACGATTTACTGCAACCCGCCGTTGTCGCGCTGGCGTTTCCGCTTTACGAGCAACTGCACCAGATCCGCGCGCGGTGGAAATCCATCATCAGCATCTGTTTTATCGGCAGCATCGTGGCGATGACCACCGGGACCGCGATTGCGTTATGGATGGGGGCGACGCCGGAAATTGCCGCGTCAGTAATGCCTAAATCCGTCACTACGCCGATTGCGATGGCTACCGCGCAATCCATTCACGGTATTCCGGCCATCAGCGCCGTGTGCGTTATCTTTGTCGGGATCCTGGGCGCAGTCTTCGGCCACAGCATTCTGAACGTGCTGAAGATCACCACCAAAGCCTCACGCGGTCTGGCGATGGGCACCGCCTCTCACGCACTCGGCACCGCCCGCTGCGCAGAAATGGATTATCAGGAAGGCGCGTTCAGCTCGCTGGCGCTGGTGATTTGCGGGATTATCACCTCCCTCCTCGCCCCTTTCCTGTTCCCCGTCCTGCTCGCTCTTTTCGGACATTAATGTAGCCAAACCGAACCGAAGTTTCCTCAAACTAGTCCGTGTCGGATCAAGGCGGCAAGTGTGTAAGTCCCGATGAGCTGACATTAAGTCAGTGATTCGGGCGAGCACACGCAGCCAACGCAGACCCGGCGCGAAATAGGAAGAGGAAGAGGAAGAGGAAGAGGAAGAGGAAAAAATGTATGTCGCCCAACCTTAGAAAGACGACATACAAAGCTGAAGGTACCCGGTTTAAGTACAATCAGAAAAGGGCCTGCGTGTCTGCTTTAGCCACAGACGGCAGTCGATAACGAAGAGAGTAAGCGGGCGCGTCAGGTGACGCGCCGGAAGAATTACGAATTCATCTGGAACAGGGACATCCCCTGCATGGCACTGTAGGTTTTGTAAGAGGCCTGAAGCGCGACCTGTTGCAGCGTGTACGTCGAAATTGCGGAGGTCCATTCGGTATCGACCAGATTACTGAGTTTGGTCGAGTTTGCCACGTCGCGGTTATCCCCGAGCGTATCCAGATTGTCCAGTTCGCTCATCTGAGTACCCAACTCTGAACGCACAGACAGCACGTTGTTGAGTGAGTTGCTCAGCCCGCGGTTGGCTTTGCCGATCGCATCTGAATATTCGGTATCAGACGTGTAATCCGCAGAAGGCGTTTTCAGCGCAGTCAGCGCACCGTCGATGGTTTTGAAGATATCGGATTCGCTGGCAGAGCCATCGGGTTCCGCTTTCGCATCACCGGTTAAGGAATCGAAAACCTGATTGCCGGTATGGCTGATGGTCATGGTGCGGCTGGCATCAACCTGCTGGGTCAGCGCCGTCGTGCCACCGGTATAGGTTACGGCACCGGTCGTCGCGTCCTGCGTGTACGGCGGCGTATCACTTTTGTAACCGGCAAAAATGTAACGGCCATTACCATCGGTGCTGTTTGCCAGGTTCAGCAGCTGAGATTTCAGGCTTTCCAGTTTGGTGGCCAGTGAGGAACGGTCGTCGTCGCTCAGGGAACCGTCACCGGCCTGAACGATCAGCGTCTGCGCATCCTGAATGGTGGATGTCACGCTGCTTAACGTCGATTCTTCCTGACTCATGCTCTGGTTGGCAAAGGTACGCGCCACAGAATACTGCGCGTTTTCTGCCTGTGCCTGACGAACCAGTACGGCCTGTGAAGCAGCCAGCGGATCATCAGAAGGCTTGCTGACTTTCGAGCCGGTGGACAGCTGTAAACCGGTCGCCTGGAAACGGTTCTGACCGTCCAACACCGCGTTCATGTTCTGGTCGTAAATCATGTTGGTACTAAGGCGCATGGCATCAGTTCCTTATCAGTTCAAAAATCAGCGAATGTTGATGATCGCGTCAAAGATGGTCGAAGCAGTCTGCACAACCTGCGCGTTCGCCAGATAATATTGCTGGTAACGTTGCAGATCGCCGTATTCTTCATCGAGGTTAACCCCGGAGATAGACTGCTGTTGCGTGGTCAGTTGCGTCACGATATTGGCCTGCGCCGTGCTGGTGGTGGTCAGCGTGGCAACCTGGTTACCGACGTTACTCACCAGGCTGGCATACGCGCCGGTCAGGGTAGATTTACCTTCCACCAGTTTTGCGGTTTGCAGGTTCAGCAATTTCTGCGCATTGGTGTTATCGCTGACGCCGCTGTCTGCTGCGCCTGCGGCGGCAATCAGGGAAGAATCATTGATGGCGACATTAATGCTGCCGGCAACGTTGCTCACCGTTTTGATGGTGATGCTGTCGTTGGTGGCTGGCGTTCCGGTGACGGAAACGGATAAGCCGTCAAAGTCCATCGTCGGATTACCGCTGCTGTCGGTGCCTGCCGTTGGCGTAATGGTTGCGCCATCGGATACACGGGTCACTTTCCACGCGCTGCCGTCGTACGCCATGGTGTAATCGCTGGCTTTCACGGCGGTGGTGTCTTTATAAGCCACGCTCACATCGGCAGTGCCGGTGTTTTTGGTATTCGCCACCGTGGTTGCCCCGGTGAACGAGAAGAAATCTGTACCGGCGTCGCCGTTGAGATCAAAACCGGCTTTGTTGGTGGTGTTGAACGCATCGGCCATGGACAGCGCAAGCTGGCCCAGCTGGTTGATCGCCGGTTCCAGGTTGTCTTTGCGGAATGCCAGCGTGCCGCCGAGTGTCCCGGTGGTCAGACGGCTTTCCTGAAGCTGCGTCACCGAGCCATCAGGCTGGGTCATGCCGACCGTTAGTTTTGACGGATCCGCGCTGGACGCCATCGCCACAACGGTTTTCGCCGTTCCACCGCTCACCAGCGGCGCACCGTTGGCGAAGGAGACGTTGTACGTGTCACCGTCCTGCTGCGTGACGGTCACACCGGTAATATTATTGAGCTGGCTGACCAGCTGATCGCGCTGATCGAGCAGGGCATTCGGTTCCTGCCCTGTGCTGCCGCGCGTCGCGGTGATCTGATTGTTTAACTTGGCAATCTGCGCCGCATAAGTGTTGATCTGGTCAACGTTTTGCGTGATTTGCTGGTTAACGGCGGTATTCATGTCGCTCAGGTATTTCGCCGAGCTGTTGAACTGCGCGGTTAAGCCCTGCGCTTCACCCAAAACCGCCTGACGCGCCGAGCTGTCGCTGGCGTTACTGGTCAGGGTTTGCAGGCCCTTGAAGAAGGTTGCCATGGTGGCATCGATGCCGGTCGAGCTGTCACCCAGCAAATCATCGATGGAGCTGGCCTGATCAAGCTGCGTTGACAGCGCACTGCCTGTCGCGCTCGCGCCCAGCAGTTGCTTCACGACAAAAGAGTTGTACTCACGGTTCACGCCCGTCACCGTCACACCATTGCCAATATACCCGGCAGACGTCGACGTCCCGTTGCTCTGAGTAATGATGGCAGTCTGGCGGTTATAACCGGCTACGCTGACGTTCGCGATGTTGTTGCCGGTGGTACTGAGCGCGGCCTGCGCTGCGTTCAGTCCGCTCATTGCGGTATTAATTAAGCTACTGGACATGAGTGACCTTTTGGCTGCCGGTGACTTTTTTACCACCGTGTAATTAAGGGAACTGAAACGGGGCTTTCCCCTTTTCCCATTCTTAACGTGTTATCGGCCTGTACGGCTAAAACTTGAGAAAAAAAACACGCTTTTGCGGCACTAAAAAATATCTTTTAAATCATGACTGTAAGCTTTCACAGCCTGCTCGCCCGCGCCTTTGATTTTCTGGATCACACTGACCAGTTTGTCGGCGTAATTCGGATCCGTCGCATAGCCCGCGCGTTGCAGTGCATGTGCGGCCTGTTCAGGCGTATTTGCGTACGCCACCTGGGCGTAGCGCGGGTTGTTGGTGAGCAGTTTGATGTAGTCGCTGATCGCTTCCACGTAAGAGCCGTAAACACGGAAACTGGCCTGAACTTTTTTCGCCACGCCGTTGGCGTATTCCGTGGTGGTGATATTGGTCGTCGGGCCTTCCCAGCTGCTGCCCGCTTTGATGCCAAACAGGTTGTAGCTGCGTTTGCCGTCGGCGGTTGGAATTTCGCGCTGACCCCAGCCCGATTCCAGCGCAGCCTGCGCCACAATCAGCTGATGAGAAATGCCGCTGTCTTTACTCGCCACCTGCGCCGGAATGCTCAGGCTGGAGACGAACTGGCCGCTGTCGGTTGGTAGTGGCGCACCGCCGGTGGTGCGATCCGGCGCGGTCGGAATGACTTTACGCAGATACTGTTCCATCGCCTGAATGGGCATGGTTTTCAGCACTTCGCCGTCGAGCGCCATCGGCGTGGTGCCCGCCAGTTCCGACGGCTGTTTTGAGCCGCCGGTCAGCTGTTCCACCATCATGTCGGCCATGCCCAACCCTTTGTCGGACATGTCCTGTGCAATTTGCTGATCGTACATCGATGTATAAAGCTTGGTGGACTGGTTATCGAGGATCCCGCCCTGCGGCAGCGCCTGACGCATGCTTTTCAGCATCATCTGCACGAAGACGCCTTCGAACTGTTTGGCGACTTCTTTGATGTGGGCCTGCGGATCCTGCGAAACGTCCCGCTTCAGTTTGTTCAGGGAATTCGTGTCATACGCCGCACCCTGCGGGTCAAACGCCCCTGACATCGACATCAGATCGCTCATCAGATAATTTCCAAATCAGCACGCAGGCAACCGGCTGTTTTCATCGCCTGCAGGATGGACATCAGATCGATAGGCGTCGCGCCTAACGCGTTAAGTGTGCGGACCACGTTGTTCAGGCTGGCGCTCGAACGCACCTGCTGGATAGAACCGCCGGACTGACGAACGGAAATATTGGTATTTGGCGTCACGACGGTCTGGCCGCCGCCAAATGGCGTATTCGGCTGGCTGACGTCGTTCTGGCGATCGACCACCACGGACAGATTGCCCTGCGCCACGGCGCAGCTGTCGAGCGTGACGTCGCGGTTCATCACCACCGAGCCGGTACGGGAGTTGATGATCACTTTCGCGTCCATCGGCCCGACGTTGACCTCGATGTTCTGAATCTGCGCCAGAATGCGCACCTGCGAGGTATTGCCGCGCGGTACGATGACCTGAATATTGCGCGAATCCAGCGCCGAGGCGGAGCCCAGCCCCTGACGGTTAATGGCGTCACTGACCTGCTGCGCCAGATTGAAATCTTCATCATTGAGTTGCAGGCTAATCACGCCTTCCGTGCCAAACGTGCTTGGCAGTTCGCGTTCAATGGTCGCCCCGCCGGTAATACGGCCACCGGAAACCTGGTTAACCGTGACGCTGCTGCCGCCGGCAGAAGCCCCGGCACCGCCGACCAGCACGTTACCCTGCGCCAGCGCGTAAACCTGATTATCGACGCCTTTCATTGGCGTCATCAGCAAGGTTCCGCCGCGAATACTTTTGGCGTTACCCATTGAGGAAACCACGACATCAATCGCCTGACCGGCGCGTGAGAACGGCGGCATTTTGGCGGTAACCATCACGGCTGCCACGTTTTTCAGCTGCATGTTAGTGCCCGCCGGAACGGTGATCCCTAACTGGGACAACATGTTGGTCAGCGTCTGGGTGGTAAACGGCGTCTGCGTGGTCTGGTCACCGGTTCCGTCGAGGCCAACGACTAAGCCGTAGCCGATCAGGGCGTTATCACGCACGCCTTGTACCGTCGTCAGATCACGAATACGGTCGGCGGATGCGGGCAGTACCACCAGGGCGGACATTGCCAGACAGATGACACCGGAAAGTAGTTTTCGCATGATTGCCTCGTTATAACGGCGATAAGTTTAGGAAGAACCGCTGCAACCAGCCCATGTTCTGCGCTTCATTGATGTAGCCGTTGCCCACGTATTCGATGCGCGCATCAGCCACTTGCGTGGAGATAACGGCGTTGGCACCGCTGATGGTGCGTGGGTTGACCACACCGGAGAACCGGATAAATTCGGTTCCCTGATTAATTTCGATTTGTTTTTCACCGACAACTTTCAGGTTGCCGTTAGCCAGCACTTCCGCAACCGTCACGGTCAGCGTGCCGCTGAAGGTGTTGTTGGCCGCCGCGCCGCCTTTCCCGGCGAAGGTGTTGGCACCGGTCATGTCGAGGTCAGCGCGCGCATTGCCGAACAGACCTTCCAGATAGCGGGGTGCGGTGGCCGCACCAAAGGTGGTTGACCCGTTGCGGCTGGCGTTGGCGGAGGAGCTTTTGCTCGCACTCACGTTTTCCTGCAAGACGATGGTCAGTGTGTCACCGACGTTTCGTGGACGGCGGTCTTCAAACAGAGGCTGATAACCATAGTTCATCGGCTGAACGGACTGGAAAATCGAACCGTTGGGAACCGGCGGTGCGGCAGGTGCAGGCGCGGCGGACGTTGCGCCGGGTACCAGCGGAGTATGGGGCATATACGCACAGCCATTCGCCAGTAACGTGACTAACAGCAGCAGCACCAGCTTGCCTGGTCGGTCTGTATAAGAAGTCATTACCGACGTTATTTTTTTGGTCACCACAGTTATCGCCTTAAAAAAATCGACCTGGTAGGGATCTGAAACGGTTCAGGGCAGAAGCAAATTTGCCCCTGCCCTCTTATTTTTCTTACCACCACAAAAAACTTACAGCTGCGAAAGTTTTTGCAGCATTTCGTCTGACGTGGACACCGCTTTACTGTTGATTTCGTAAGCACGCTGCGTCTGGATCATGTTGACCAGCTCTTCCGCCACGTTGACGTTAGAGGTTTCGACATAACCCTGATACAACAGGCCGGCACCGTTCAGACCCGGCGTGCTGTCTGTTGGCGCGCCGGAACTTTGGGTTTCCTGGTACAGGTTTTCACCCATAGATTCCAGGCCGCTGTTGTTGATGAAGGTGCTCAGCGTCAGCTGGCCGACCTGCTGTGCAGCGGTCTGGCCCTGCACGGTCACGCTGACGATACCGTCACGACCGACGGTCATGCTCAGGGCATTCGCCGGAACGGTGATCGCAGGAATGATCTGGTAGCCGCTGGAAGTAACCAGCTGGCCGTTCTGATCAACCTGGAAAGAGCCGTCGCGGGTATAGGCGGTGGTGCCATCCGGCAGCTGCACCTGGAAGAAACCTTCGCCTTTGATCGCGATGTCTTTACTGTTACTGGTCTGCGACAGGTTGCCCTGTGAGAACAGGCGCTCGGTCGATACCGGGCGAACACCGGTACCGATTTGCAAACCGGAAGGCAGGTTCGTCTGTTCGGAAGACTGCGCACCCGGCTGACGGACTGTCTGGTAAAGCAAATCTTCGAAAACCGCACGCTGGCGTTTGAAGCCGTTGGTGCTGACGTTCGCCAGGTTGTTGGCGATAACATCCATGTTGGTCTGCTGGGCATCCAGCCCGGTCTTCGCAATATATAGCGATGGGATCATGTCATTACTCCTCTGCCATCATCAGCTCATTGACAGCAGATTGTTGGCACTCTGTTCATTTTCATCGACGCTGTGGATGACTTTCATCTGCATCTCAAAGCGGCGTGCGTTGGCTATCATGTCAACCATGGTCGAAACCGGATCCGCGTTACTGCCTTCAAGTGTTCCGGGCATAACGTGGATGGTCGGGTCGGCCTGCAATGTCGCACCCCGGGCTTGCGCCGTCGCGGCTGTCGGACGGAACATGCCGTCGTCTCCGCGGGTCACTTCATTGCCAGCCGCCTTCACCAGTTTCAGTTTGGCGAGCTGCCCCATGGTGTTGGGATCAGCGCCGGCTTCCAGGACAGCAATGGTCCCGTCCGCAGAAATCGTGAGCTGAGACTGCGGCGGAACTTCGATTGGCCCGTTATCGCCCATCACCGGATGACCCTGAATGGTCAGCTGGTTGGCAGGTGAGACCTGCATGTCGCCGTTGCGCGTGTACGCTTCAGTGCCATCAGGCATCTGCACCGCCAGGAAACCATCCTGCTGTAAAGCCACATCCAGCGGACGGCCGGTGTAGTTAAGTTTCCCCTGAGTCATGTCTGCGCCCGGTGTGGAGGCCGTGACCAGCGTACGCGTTTGCAGGCTTTCGCCATCCACCGGTACGGCGCGCATGGCTAAAAGCTGTGCGCGAAAGCCCGGTGTGGAGGCGTTAGCCAGGTTACTTGACGTGACCGACTGCTGAACCAGCGTCTGGCTGGCTGCGCCGCTCGCGGTGTAGATAGCGCGATCCATAGTGCTGCCCTGTTTTTAAGTCGCGCGTTAGCGCAGGTTAACCAACGTGTTCAGGATGGAGTCCTGAGTTTTGATGGTCTGCGCATTCGACTGATAGTTACGCTGAGCCACGATCATGTTGACCAGCTCCGCACTCAGATCGACGTTGGAAGATTCCAGCGCGCCACTGGTCATGGACGCTAAACCGCCCTGACCCGCGATACCGGTCACAGCCTGGCCTGAAGAAGAGGTCGCCGACCACACGTTATCGCCTTCAGATTTCAAACCTTCAGGGTTGGAGAAGTTACTCAGCACAATTTGTCCCAGTAACTGGGTTTTGTTGTTGGAGTAAGTCCCGGAAATCGTGCCGTCGTCATTGATGGTGTAGCCGGTCATCTGGCCTGCTGCATAACCATCCTGATTCTGGGAACCGATGCTGTCGCTGCCGGTGCTCTGCTGAATACTGCCGGTGAAATCCAGAGAAACGGTTTGCGGGGTCACGGTGCCGTTGGTGGCGGTGTTCATTGGCAATGTCAGTGCCAGACCTGCGTTGGCAGCGCCTGTTGCATCGGTGGTGCTGACCAGTGCGCCGCTGGTGTCAAATTTCAGAGAACCAATTTTGGCGGCTGCGGAGCCGGCAACGCTGCCATCTTGTGAGTAAACATCCCAGTTGTTCGCGGAGGTTTTCACGAAATACACGTTGTTGTCGTGCGCATTACCCTGCGAGTCATAGGTGGTGATGCTGTTCACGTAGTTGTAGCTGGTGTCATCGCTGCTGCTGAACGTTTTGGTCGCCGGGATCGCGGTATCCGTTGAGTTCAGGTTAGCCACCATGGTGGCGGCGGTAGAGGCTTTGGCGCTCATCATGGTCGTCGGGATGTTCAGCGCAACAGGCTGTGCGCCCGCGGCGATGGTCGGTGGTGTACCCGTCGCCGGGAAACCGGTCACGCTCAGACCCTGCATGTTCACCAGATTACGGTTCGCATCGAGGGAGAACTGGCCATTACGGGAGTAGTAAACCGCACCGCTGGTGTCGGTCAGGCGGAAGAAACCGTTGCCGCTCAGTGCCACATCCAGCCCGCGGGAGGTGTTGGTGGTGGTACCGTCGTTAAAGTTCTGTGTGACAGCGGCGACTTTTACGCCCATACCGGTCTGAGAACCGGCGAACATATCGGCAAAAGAGGCGGTGGCTGTCTTAAAACCCACGGTGGCGGAGTTGGCGATGTTGTTACCAATCACGTCGAGGTTGGTCGATGCCGCGCTCAGGCCGCTGACTGCTTGGGAAAAGCTCATGTTAGCTCCATTTTACTGTGTGTAGTTGCTGCATGAAGTTAAGGGTTTCAGCTCTTCTTCCCGCGAAGGAAGTGAGCCAACGGCTTACAAAATCTGGCGTACAGAATCGACAGTTGCGGTTCCGCGCACGCCCAGATCCAACGCGGTATTCCCGGATGAATCTTTGGTTACACCATTGACCAGCGCATAGTTCAGCGGTGTTGCCACCATTTGCTGACTGTTGTTCAGGGCATTGATGCTGAAGGTGTAGCTGCCATCCGGGGCTGCGGTGCCATCGTCCTGCGTGCCGTCCCAGGTGTAGCTGTGAACGCCCGCAGTCTGTGAACCCAGGCTGAGGGTTTTCACCACTTTGCCGGTGGAATCGCTGACGGTGGCGGTAACGCTGCTTGCCGCGGTTTCCAGCTCGAAACCAAATGGCGTGGTGCTGACCGTGCCGTCGGTGTCTTTACCCACCAGGATCGCACTGCCGGAAACCATCACGCCGTGGCCAATCAGTGAACTGGCCTGCACGGAAGTGCCGCTGGAGATTTGCCCGGAAATGCCGCCCAGCGTGGTGTTGAGTTTTTCAATCCCGCTCACGGTACTGATTTGTGCCAGCTGGCTGGTGAGCTGGCTGTTATCCATCGGATTGGTGGGATCCTGGTTTTTCAGCTGAGCAACCAGCAGGGTCAGGAAACTACTGGAGAGATCATCGGCCGAGCTGGTTCCGGTGGTGGACGTGCTGGAGCCGGTGTTGGTGATCGTGGTGTTATCAGTGGTGTCATTAATCGACGTCGTTATAGACATATTTCGCTCCGCTATTGCCCCAGAGTGAGAGTTTTCATCATCAACGACTTAGTGGTGTTGAGCACCTCGACGTTGGCCTGATAACTGCGGGAAGCGGAGATGGTGTTGACCATTTCGCTGACCACATCTACGTTTGGCATCTGCACATACCCTTTCGCATCCGCCATCGGATTACCGGGCTCGTACACCATGCGCACCGGCGCCGGATCATCAACGATCTGCGCCACTTTCACGCCGCCGGTTTCCTGCCCCGGCGCCGCGTTCACCTGAAACACGACCTGTTTAGCCTTATAAGGCTGACCATCCGGGCCGGTCACACTGTCGGCGTTGGCCATGTTACTGGCGCTGACGTTCAGACGCTGAGACTGCGCGGCAAGCGCAGAACCGGCGATATCAAAAATACCGAGCATCGACATAGGTTTTATCCTTGCAGCACCGACATCATCCCTTTAATTTGGCCGCCCAGGACGGTCAAATCGGTCTGATAGCGCACGCTGTTATCCGCAAAGTTGGTACGTTCACGGTCCATATCGACCGTGTTACCGTCCGCCGACGGTTGATCAGGGATCCGGTACATCAAATCCATGTCGGCAGGTGAAACGTTTGATGCCGCGATGTGGCGGTCAGACGTCAGTGACAAAGACATGCCGCTTTCACTGGCGCGGCCCTGCTCCATCACTTTCTGCAACTGACTGGCGAAATCGATATCGCGCGCCTGATACCCCGGGGTATCGGCGTTGGCGATATTGGCTGAAAGTATTTCTTGCCGCTGGGCGCGCAGGTTGAGCGCTTCCTGTTGGAACTGTAGTGCGGCGTTCAATTTGTCGAGCATGCGCCCTCCGCAAAGTGAGATTTTGGAGTCGACAGCATAAATGCGGGTGTCAACAACCTATCGTCTGAATAAGCGCAAAATCGTCCGCTATTTGTCCCTTTAGGAATTGCAAACTGAGGGTAGACTTGTCTCCAGTAGACTTTTCGCCGACACATCGGGCACAAAGGTAAATCGCGTATGAACAGGCTGAAACTCCGACGTTTAAGCATCACGCTGGGCTGCATTCTTCTGGGTGTGACATCCGGCGGGAACAGCTTTGCGCAAAATGCGCCAGCCAAAAGCGTGCCTGCGTCGGCCAATAGCGATACACTACTGACCTCGCAGCTCCAGCAGTTCTTCCGTCAGCAATATGCCGACAGCGGAATGCAGGTGAAGGTGGTGGTAATGACCCCCGCCGCGCGTCAGCCGCAGTGTTTATCGCCACAATTTATGCTTTCGTCCAACAGCCGCACCTGGGGAAATGTCTCGGTGGCGGTGAACTGTAACGGTCAGAAAAGTTATGTGCAGACCAAGGTCCAGGTGAGCGGAACTTACTGGGTGGCGGCGAAAAATGTGCCTGCGGGTGCGCATCTGGCGCAAACGGATCTGGAAGCCAAAAACGGGCGTCTGGATCTGCTGCCACCGAAAGCGATCCTTGACAGCAATCAGGCGATCAACGGCGTCACGCTGCGCAATATCAGCATCGGCCAGCCGTTAACGTTGTCGATGCTGCGCCGTCCGTGGATGGTACGTGCGGGTCAGGAAGTGCAGGTACAGGCGACAGGCAGTGGTTTTAACGTGTCCAGCGCCGGTAAGGCGATGAACAACGCAGCAGCAAATGAATCCGTGCGGATAAGAATGCCGTCAGGTGTAATTGTGAACGGGACAGTGGGCTCAGATGGGTCTGTGACAGTGACAATTTAGGTTGAATTGCAACCGTATTTGTAGAAAAAGCTGCAATTAAGGCTAAAGTTATTTCGCCACATGTCGATAACAAACGTATCAGAGTCGTCCCACGACGGCATTTTTGGGGTTTGCGTCACATTAAAGGCCCTGAATACCCTTACCGGAGAATATTTATATGGCTATCGATCGTACTCAAGGTGTTTCACCTTTAACTTCGATCCAGCAGCGTGATCCTTCTGAAGCTTCTGTTCAGAATACGCGCAAAGAAGACACTGTTTCTGGCACCACCACCAGCGGTACGGCGGTGACCCTGAGCTCAGCGCAAACGTCTCTGACTCAGTCAAGTGCGCAGGACATCAACACGGCACGTGTCGACGAACTGAAACAAGCTATCCGTGATGGCAAACTGACCATGGATACCGGCAAAATTGCTGATGCTCTGTTGAAGGACACGCAGGACTATCTCAAAGGTTTTTAAGCCGCAGACCCGGCTAAGAGACGAAAAAGTTGGAAGGTAATAAGGCCCGATGAAGAATTTTATCAAGTCCATGACTACCTTGGTTGAAACGTTGCAAGCGCTGGATCAAGTGATTAATCACGAACAAACGATACTGTGCTCAGGCCGCGTGAACGGAGCGGCCCTGCAGCATATCACCGAGCAAAAGAGCTCATTGCTCGCTACGGTAGACTATCTTGATAAACAGCGTCGTCAGCATGACGAACGCCTGAAACAAAGCGCCCCCTACTCCCGTCAGCCGGAAATCGCCGCGATGTGGAAAGAGGTGGTGCAGCTGACCACCAGGCTGAGTCAGATCAATCGTCATAACGGCATGTTGCTGGGTAAACAAATTGCCTACAACACCGAGGCTTTGGCTATTCTCAACGCCAGCCAGACACAAAAATTCTACGGACCGAACGGGCAGGAAACTGTATCCGGGCAAACCGTCAGGAAGATTTCCGTTTAGACCGAAACGGAGAACGGTTTTTCACTCGCCGTGAGGGCGGGCAGATGATTGAGAAAGTTTCGGTTTTTCAACAACTGTGATCATTTAACTTCCTGCGCCTAAACCGACCAGAGAGGGCCAAGACGGGCCCTCTCTGGACTCTCCGCGTCTTTTTTACTGCGCGCTATCGCTGGCTGGCTATGTTTCAGAAACTCCTCTTATTGCCGCAAACACCGCCGCTGCGCGGTACTTTCGTTTCGGATTCGAACCAGCTCGAAAAAGGACTCTCGCCGTTTCTCATCTCTCACTCAACGTCGTTTTGAAAGCGGCCAGAAGCTATGTAATTCGGAAGAATAATGCTGGTGTTTATGCTCCTTCCCCTTGGCAAGGGGAAGGTTGGGATGGGGTTCGAAATGGCAACTTTGAAGGTGAGTTGTTTGCTAAACCCCCTCCCGGCCTCCCCCTTCGCAGGGGGAGGAGCAAACCAAACCACTGTAATAGGGTGAAAAAGCCTCCAGCCGCTTTCAGAAAGCTTGCCGAGTGAAGTGTTTCGAGACCTATGGCTCGAAACCGAGCGAGGGAACCGCGCAGCGGCAAGTTTTCGCGGCAATAACTGTGGTTGCTGAAACTTAGCCAGCGAGCGATAGCGCGCAGTAAAAAAGACGCGGAGATTCAAAAGAGGGCTCGTCATAGCCCTCTTTTGTCGGTTTCGGCGCAGGAAGTTAAGTGATCACAGTTATTGAAAAACCGAAACTTTCCCGGTCCTCCGTTAAAAGCCCCCGGTAGCCTACCGGTAATTCACAATGACCTGATTCCCGATCACCCGTAGCGGCGTATTCATCGCCCCATTTCCAGTGACGAAATACACAAACCGCAGCGGGGAGCTGGCGGTCTGGCCGTAAAACGAACGCGTCGAACCGCTGTCCGCGTCCAGCCCCACGCAGTGATTCAGGGTGTTGCAGAGTTTCACCTGTAATCCTGCCGGTCTTGCGCCGAGCACTTCATATTTCCAGCTGACCGTGGTGATCGTCGCCGAACTTTTTTGCCTGACCGGCGCGGAATCTGCGGCGGCCAGCGGCGGTGACGACATCATCACGCCCCGGTTTTGCAGCGTTACGCCGCGCTGAGTATCCGACCAGGAACCTGACGCGGCAACGGCAGGCAGGCTTATCAGGCTGAGGACGATCAGCGCGGTGCGAAGCATCTTATTCACCACCGATGGTAGCGGTCATGCGGATCTGGCGGCTGTCGGTCATTTCGAGATTCGACATCACCACAATCTGCGGCAGTGAGCGGCGCAGGAAGCGCGACAACAGCGGGCGCAGCGCGTGATTCACCAGAAGAACCGGTGGCGCGCTGAGCATATCCTGACGCTGTAACGCGGCTTCCGACTGCGTTAACAGACGATCGGCCAGCCCCGGTTCTAATCCGCCGCCGCTTTGCAGCGCCTGTAACAGCAGGCGTTCAAGCGCGGTATCCAGCCCGATAACCTGGACTTCGCCGTTACCCGGGAACCATTGCTGAGTAATCGCCCTGCCCAGCGCGACGCGTACCACAGCCGTCAGTTCGTTCGGATCAGGCTGATTCGGCGCGTATTCCGCCAGCGTTTCGACAATCGTGCGCATGTCGCGAATCGACACGCGTTCGGACAACAGATTTTGGAGAACCTTGTGCATGTTGGTCAGGGAAATCACGCCCGGAATGAAATCTTCCGTCAGCTTCGGCATTTCCTTGGTGACGCGCTCCATCAGTTCCTGCGTTTCCTGGCGGCCAAACAGTTCTTTGGCATGCAGGCTGATCAGGTGATTGAGGTGCGTCGCCACTACGGTACTGGCTTCCACCACCGTGAAGCCCTGAATTTGTGCCTGTTCGCGCATCGCCGGTTCAATCCACACCGCCGCCAGCCCGAACGCCGGATCGACCGTCGGTTCACCCGGCAGTTCGCCAATGGCGTTACCCGGATTGATCGCCATCCAGCGCCCCGGATGTGCGGTCCCTGTACCAATTTCGACGCCTTTCATCAGAATGCGGTAACCGGCAGGCGGCAGTTCGAGGTTGTCGCGGATGTGGATCACCGGCGGCAGATACCCCATTTCCTGCGCGAATTTCTTACGGATACTGCGGATACGCCCCAGCAGTTCGCCGTTTTGCGCAAAGTCCACCATCGGAATCAGGCGATAGCCCACTTCCATGCCCAGCGGATCTTCAAGCTGTACGTCTGACCAGCTGGCTTCCACCAGCTGTTTGCCGCTGTCGGCTGCCGACGGTGCCACTTCTTTTGCCGCAGGAGCTTTCTGCTCCTGACCGCGCGTCCACCACGCCAGCGCCAGTAAAGCGCCGGTGAACAGCAGGAAAACCAGGTTTGGCATGCCCGGCACCATGCCGAGCAGCCCGAGAACACCGGCGCTCAGCATCATGACGCGCGGATTACGGAACAGCTGGGTGACCATCTGCTCGCCTACGTCCTGATTAGTACCGACGCGGGTCACGATGACACCGGCAGCGGTGGAGATTACCAATGCAGGGATCTGCGCGACCAGACCGTCACCGATGGTCAGCAAGGTATAACTTTCTGCGGCGTGGCCGAGATCCATACCGTGTTGCAGGACGCCCACCAGCAGGCCGCCGACCACGTTGATGATCATGATCATCAGACCGGCAACGGCGTCACCGCGCACGAACTTACTCGCACCGTCCATCGAACCGTAGAAGTCTGCTTCCTGCGTAACATCGCTGCGGCGTTTTTTCGCTTCGTCTTCGCCAATTAAACCGGCGTTGAGGTCGGCGTCGATCGCCATCTGTTTACCCGGCATCCCGTCGAGGACGAAACGCGCGCCAACTTCGGCGATACGCCCGGCACCTTTGGTGATAACCATAAAGTTAATCAGCACCAGGATGATAAACACCACGATACCGATGGCGAAGTTACCGCCGACCAGGAAGTGGCCGAACGCTTCGATAACCCGCCCCGCCGCCGCGCCGCCGGTGTGACCTTCGAGTAAGATCACACGCGTGGAGGCGACGTTGAGCGACAGACGTAATAAAGTTGAGAACAGCAGGATGGTCGGGAAAGCCGCAAAATCCAGCGTCCGCTGGGTGAACATCGCCACCAGCAACACCATGATGGACAGCGCAATGTTGAACGTGAACAACAAGTCGAGGAGGAACGGCGGCAAAGGCAGCACCATCATCGACAGGATCATCAGGATGAGGATTGGGCCTGCCAGAACCTGCCATTGTCCGGACTTAAAGTTGGCGGGTAAACGCAGCATCGCGGCCAGATTAGCCATGGGTATCACTTTCTCCTGCAAAATCCAGACCGTCAGGCACTGGTAAATGTTGAGGTTTTTTCGGGATCAGTCCGCCTTCGCGCTTCCAGCGTTTAAGCTGATAAACCCAGGCCAGAACTTCGGCAACCGCGGCGTACAGCGCGGTCGGGATTTGCTGACCAATTTCACTGTGCCGGTAAAGCGCACGCGCCAGCGGCGGCGCTTCCAGCATCGGAATTTTGTGTTCGGCACCCAGCTCTTTAATGCGCAGCGCCACGTCGCCCGCGCCTTTCGCCAGCACTCTCGGTGCGCTCATTTTGTTTTCGCTGTACTGCAATGCAACGGCGTAGTGCGTCGGGTTGGTCACAATAACGTCGGCTTTCGGCACATCGGCCATCATGCGGCGGCGTGCCATGGCGCGCTGTTGCTGGCGGATACGGCCTTTAACATGCGGGTCGCCTTCCTGACTTTTATGTTCGTCGCGGATATCCTGCTTACTCATGCGCAGTTTTTTCAGGTTGCTCCAGATTTGCCAGAACACGTCGAACGCCACCATCGGCGTTAACCCGAGAACCACCATCAGCCCGCAGAACGCCACCATGTTCAGCGCTTCGCCGAGTGCGGGGATCGTCGGCTGCGCCATCAGCCGCATCATGTCCGGCCATTTGTGCCACACATAAAAACCGGCGACAGAGCCGACCAGCAGCGCTTTCAGGATGGCCTTGAGCAGTTCGGCCAGCACCTGACCGGAGAACAAACGCTTAAATCCGGCAATCGGATCCATGCGGCTGAATTTCGGGGCAAATGATTTCCCGCTGAACATCAGCCCGCCGAGCAACAGCGGCGCGGCCAGGGCAATCAGGATCAGGCCGCCGATAACCGGCAATAATGCCCAGACTGCGCGGCCCAGCAGTGTTGCCATTTGCTGCAACACCTGGCGGTCATCGCTGACCATGCCGTGATCAAACTTCAGCCCCTGCGAAATCATCACACCCAGCTGACGCGCCATCGATTCACCGGAAACCCACAGCAACGTCAAACCGCCCCCGAGCATTAGCATCGAGGTCAGTTCGCGCGAACGCGGGATTTGCCCTTCTTCACGGGCTTTTTCCAGCCTGTGGGATGTGGGGGCTTCTGTTTTTTCGAGATCGCTGTCTTCAGCCACCGGTGTTTCCTGTCAGCATTTACCCGGCGCAAAGAGCGACGGGCACAATTTATTGCAAAAAATCCCAAAGGCAATGGAGTTGCAGCAAGGCAGCAAGTGAGGGAATCCCGATGAGCTGACATAAAGTCAGTGATTCGGATGACCAAGCGTAGCTAAGCCGCTGCAACTTCAATGACGCAGGGATAGCATGACAAAAGCGGCTAAGTCTTATGGATGGAAAAGAGGCAGGTTTTGAGGTCTGTTTACTAAATCAAATGGATAAATGTCTTGAAGAACCTGAGAGCGGAGGGGACTATTTTAGGAATTCACTGACTTTATGTGGGTTTATTCTTATTCAATGATCAAAAAATAGCATATGCGTCCTTCCTTTTTGAGAAGTTTAAACGTTAGAATCGCTGCGCCAAACTGATTAGTTTTTATTTTGTGGATAGCACTGCTGTGTAAAATTCATTACCTAAAACCACCGTTAATCGTCCTGAAAAAATGAGTTTTCTTTCACGTTGATTTCAGACGATATTATTAGATTACCGTTTTTTCTGATATTTCCCTGCTCATGCATGACTGACATTTGTGGAACTGTCTGCGAAAAAGCTCGCCGGTAAAAAATAACATCCCTTACCCTGTCTTTGTTCCGGGACTTAAACAGCCCCGTAAGAACATAAATCATCTGCAATTAATCAAGGATAGAAAAAATATGAGTGGGAGAAAGTACTTAACTCAGGTTGAGATGGAGAAACTCGTCGGTACCGTTTCGACAGGCGTCAATAAAGTGCGCGATAAATGCATGTTATTAATGTGTTTTATTCACGGCCTTCGTGTCAGCGAGCTGGCTAATTTACGGGTTAAGGACATTGAGCTTTCGACCAAGATAATTTATATCACCCGCCTCAAAAACGGGTTCTCTGTTCAGCATCCCATTCAGGACAGGGAGATGACTTTTATTAAAGAATGGCTTGAAATACGGTCACAATATCTGGATGCCGACTCAGAATGGTTATTTCTTTCCCGTCATGGCGGCCAACTGTCACGACAACAACTCTATCGTTTGTTCCGTAAATACGGCGAGGACGCGGGAATTAACGTGGCGGTCCATCCGCATATGCTCAGACACGCCTGCGGTTATGCGCTGGCAGATACCGGCTGCGATACGCGGCTGATTCAGGATTATCTTGGCCACAGAAATATTCAGAACACGGTTATTTATACCGCCAGTAACGCCGGGCGTTTCCGGTCAATCACCATATAACGGGCGTTACCTTTTTACGTTTCTGCCCGTCAGGGGCCGCAGTACGCGGCTCACCGGGCTAATCCATGTTGCGGGGATGGCTAAATCCCCCTCAGTTCACATGCCATTTTTGAGCAGCAGGAACAACTCCGCATCGGTCGTGATGTGCAGCTTGCGCATGACATTACATTTATGCGCACTGACGGTTTTGATGCTGAGATTTTTCAATTCCGCAATCTGGCTGAGGCTCATGCCGTTGAGCAGATATTTGATGATCTCATTCTCGCTTTGCGTCGGCCGGAATCCGGTGCGCTGACTGGCTACATCCTGCTCGGCTAAGGTGCAGCAGATTAGCGGGCTTAACACTTTCTTTTTCGCCAGCGCATGACGGAATAGATCATCGGTAATCACCGGCGACTCTCCGCGCGCAATCAGGCTGATATTGCTGAATTTGAGCAATTTTTTCAGTTTGTCGGCGTCGCGACACAGCGTATAGACCACGATAATCAGCTGGGGAAATTGCAGGCTCAGGCGCTGGAGAATTTCCTGCCCTTCCTGAATACTTTCCTGATAGCCATGAAGATCGGTGATCAGAATGTCCACCGACTGGTACATCAGGCCTTCTGCAATGCGGCCCAGACTGGTTTCTTCCATGCGGATGTCACAGGTCTCGTCGATGGAGTTAACCAAATAGGACAGCCCTGAAAGCGTCAGCGGATGGCTGTCCATCAGGGCGATCGTCCGGGGTTTGATGTGGGCGTGAATCATGGTGTAGCTCCCTGACTTGCCGGGAATAAATTCCCGGCTCGTGGCTCAGTCATCTGAAATTACATGATCGCGGACGGGCCGATTTTGGCCATCCACGTCCCCTGGGCAAAGAGCTCGCTGTCATTGTGAAACCCCAGTTTCATCATTGCATTGCGCTTATGCGTGCTGACAGTGCGGATATCCCGGTGGAGTGTTTGCGCGACCCGCGAAACGCTCAGACCGGAGAACAGATACGCGAGAACGTCCAGTTCACGGGCGGTGAGTGGCGTTGTCTGTCGGGCACCGGAGAGAATTTGCCGCGCACGCGGGCTTAACCACTGTGTTGCACCGGCCAGCACTTCGGTGACGCATTGTTCCAGCGCCAGCACGGGCTCATTTTTGAGCAGCAGGCCGTGCGCCCCGGACGATGCCAGAAGTTCGAGGATCCGGTGGTCACTGTAGTCCGTACAAATCACAATTTTCATGGCAGGACTGGACGCCACGATCTGGGAAAGCAGGCGTAACCCGTCGAGCACTGATTCCTTTTCACCGCAAATATCCATAATCAGCAACGCAGGGGGGGCGTCGGCGATTTTCTCCGGGATGGCGGCAAGCGACTGAACATAGGTAAAAGGTCCGGCGATCCCGGCGGATTCGACCAGCATTTTTTTCACGCCCAGCGCGGTGACCGGGCAGGCATCCATAATGAACGCCCCCTGCGGATAGGCGGCTGCGGCCGCAGAAATGAAGGCATGCTGATGAAATCTGACGCTGTTTAAACTGTTCATAATGTCTTCCTTGTATTTTCAGTGATCCTTTCCGTGCCCGATTGCACGAAACGAATTCCCTTCTGGTGAACAACATCCATTGTTCACCACTTTATGAGTGCCCTTTCCCGCCTGCCCCTCCGGTGACAGACGGGAAAGATGGCGATCTTACTGATAGGTAAAGTTGATTTGTGTCAGGCTCACCAGTGAGCCAGCGGTGACCTCGCCGCTCGTGGTGTAAGGCCGCGCGGCCAGCTCGTACACCGCACTTCTCTGCGCATCGACATCGGCGCTTAACTGACTGCCGGGCGCCAGTACCACCGTTTTATCGGCATCGGTGACCAGTTGCACGCCGACGTGGGTGGCCGTTCCGCTGTTGCTGTAAAGCGTCGCGTCTTCCTGCGCCGGGGTGCCGGTGAAATTAGCGATGACGCTGGAAACCGTCGCAGGGCAATTGTTCAGCCTGACTTCAAAGGATTTCCAGTCACCGCCCGCACCCGCCGTCGCCAGGTCCTTTTTGATAATGAGCTGACCAAAATCCACATCGCGGCTGACTGACGCGGTATCCACAATGCACGGGCTGCTGACGACTTTCCCGTTGATATTCAGATCTGCGGCGTTAGCTGTGGCCGCGCTGACCACCACTGCCAGCAGCAGAACGCCCTGAATACTTTTTATTGGCTTCATTGAATGTCTCCCATGACGGCCCGTGCCCGCCCGCCGTTACTGGTAGGTAAAGGTGGCCTGTACAGAACCGATGATCGTGCCTGGCATGACAGAACCGGCGGTCGTGTACGCACGGGCCTGCAACGGGTAGACCACTTCATGGGTGCTGGCATCAACATCTACCGCGTACGTCTCACCGTTACCGAGCTGCTTACCTGCCGTGTTTTGCAGTTCCACTTCTACGTTAGTCGCGGTGCCGGTATTGGCGTACAGTTTGGCGTTCGCCGTGGCAGGCGTACCGGCGAAAGTCGCGGTGCTGACGGTCGTGGTTGCCGGGCAGTTAATCAGCTTCAGATCAAACGTTTTCCATCCACCTGATTCGCCCGCGGTCGCCAGCGCCGTGGCTTCCAGCGTATCGAGCGTCACCTGCACCGGCGCACCGGCATTATCGACGGTACAGGCAGAGGCCACGACCGTGCCGTTAATGTTGATTTGTGTCGGATCCGCAAAGCTGCTCTGGCTCAGGCCAGCAAAAATGACCAGCGCCAGTGATGAAGTTTTCATAAGTCCTTTCATGTTATTTCCTGTTTTCACGTTAATAAAAGTCATGTTGAAAATTGCGTTTAGTGAACGTGCCGTGCGACGTTATTCGTAGATAAACGTCGCCAGCAACACACCGTTTATCGTTCCCGGCGTCACATTGCCGTTAACGGTATACGCGCGGGCCTGCAGGTCGAATTCAGTGCCACGGCTGGCCGCATCAATATTTTTCGTATACTGAACAGCGTTACCCAGACGCGTTCCCTCGCTGTTTTGCACTTCGATTTGCGCGTTTTCCGCCGTACCGGCATTGGCATACAACGTGTTGTCAGCGTCATCCTGCGTGCCGTTCATCGTCAGGGTCACCGTCGCGGTTGACGTCGGGCAGGCGGTCAGCGCGATGGAAAATGATTTCCATTCCGACGCTGCGCCCGGTGCCACCAGGCTGGCGGCCTGGATGTTTTGCCCCAGATCGACATTCAGCCCGCCAGCCGGCACGTTGATCGTGCACGGCGACGCCTTGATGTTGCCGGTAATATTCATGATGGTGTCGGCTTTCGCGACCTGTGAGGCCAGGACAAAAGCCGCGCCCAGCACCAGCGCCGTCACAATCTGCTGTTTATTCCGTTGAGAGTTCATCGTACTTATCTCCTTATCTTTCCTCTGTCAGTCACGCTGCGCTTCGGGCGCAGGCATTACTGTATTTCAGCGCGGATCGTGGCCGTTGCCGTGAAGTTCCCGGTATCTGGCATATTCCCCGTGGTGTTAAAGGGATATAAGTTGATTTCCGATGTTCCCACCTGAGACGTGTAATCCATGTTCAGCGGCAGGAAACCGCTCACAGGCGCAACAGTTGCCCCCGAAGCATTGAGGATCCGCACCGCCACATCGCCGTTTGTGGTCGCCAGCGCGGTCGGATCATTACCATCCGGCGTCCCCTGGAAGGAGAGACTGACCTGAACACCTTCGGAGATGTTGGTACAGGCGACGTTGAAAGCGACATTCTTCGGCGTGAAGTTTTTCGCCATCTCGCCTTTGGTGGATATATCCCCCGACATGATGTCGCCGAATGGCACGGTGATCACACCGCCGCCGTTGATCACGCAGGACTGCGGTACGGTGACCGTTCCGCTCATCCAGACCGTGGATACCGGCGTCGGGGACTGCGTCGTGGCATCGGTCGCGATATACACATCAACAATTTTCGTCAGAGGGATAGTCTGGACACCGACAAAAGGACGGCGGAAGTACAATGACACCGAGCCTCGGGACCCTGTAGCGTACGGGTATCTGTCGCAACTGGTCGCTGTATTGAGGTTGCTGCGCCCGTCAAAAGGCGTCGCGATAAAGTCATTCACCTTCCCGGCGATGTACACCTTACTGGCCACCGCGAGGTAATCGTTGATCGCGTAATAATTCAGCGTACCGTCGCTGTAAACCATGCCGGTGTCCGGTACTTTGGCGGTCGCGTATGCGCCGGTGTAGCTGCCGGTACAGGAACAGGTGACGTTATAGTTTCCGGTAAGGTTCCAGGTAAACGCGTCCGGCTTCACCATCCCGGCGGTGTTCTGTGCCGGGTCACTCAGCAGATAATCCATGCCGAAGTTATAGGTTTTGGTGCCGTCCGTTGGCTGACAGCTCGCCGCCTGGGCCGCGCTGCTCATCGCCCAGACCGACAGGCTGAAACAGACCAGCGCGCAGGTTTTTCCCCAGAAAGAGATACGGGGATGAATGATTTCAGACGCCATTTGTACGTTTTCCCTTTCCACTGACTGCTCAGGATGTTGATTATTCATTTCCGTATTTCCCCTCACCGGCAGGCTCCGTTAACCATCTGAATCCCCGAACCGGCAGGCTGCTCAGATAGGGTGTAATTCACCTGACACGCTTGTGACGCGCCGCTGCCCCATTTCACATCCAGCTTGCCCGCGTCGGCCAGACCGGAAAGATACACTTGCCCGCTGTCGCCCACGATGCTGCTGTTACCGTTTTTACCGGTGCTGTTGGTCGCCATTGCACCAAACGGAACCGGCTGGCCATCGGCACGGGTCAGGGTCATCAGGACACGCTGGCCGACGTTAGGGTCGAAGTCCGCACGCACCACTGCGCCGCGGGTCGGGATCACCGCCGTACTGGTCAGCGTCATATCGACGTCGTCCGGCAACGTTGCGGTATCGAGCGAAATCTGGTTGCGACGGTACGCCGTGGCATACGGCACCACCGCATAACCGCGCCAGTCGGTTTTAACACCGGTGTTGCTGGCAATGCTGACGCCATCCGCGCCCGGCGCTTTCACCAGAACAATGGTTTCGCTCAGCGGTTGCGATAACGTCACGCCGTTTTCATGCACCAGAATGCCGCCCTGCAGGCCGTAATCCATGCGACGCTGGCTGTTGTCGTAACCGTAACCGGCGTTAACTTCGCCATAACCGCCTTTGTAGTCCGCACTCGCGTACCCGTTGGAACCCTGCCCCTGGCTGCCATAACCCTGATTGATGCTGTAGTTCAGGTTGTTATCCGCCAGCGTGGTTCCGCTCAGGCCAACGTTTTGCGTGGTGTTGCCGTTCTTGCTGGTGTTGAGGTTGTACGTGGCATAACTGCCCGCCAGCCACTGACCCAGCGGCACGCTGATATTGACCGCGACAATCTGGTCGGTGTAATACGTGCGGTTACCGTTACTGTCAGTGCCGTTGCGGTTGTAGGTGTAGTTGAGGCCGTAAGAAACGCCTTTCCAGGTGTTGTTGTAACCCACACTGGCAGACTCGGTAGAACGGTTGTTATTCCAGTATTCTTCTTTCACCAGGCTCAGGGACATCGCACCGGCTTTTTCCCATAAGTTCTGGCTCAGCGTCAGTTCTGCGCGGCTCTTCTTATGATCGGAGTAATAGCCGTTGCCGCCGGAATAGCTTTCCAGCGCCTCTTTCAGGGTATAGAAGCCCTGCGTGGAATAACGGTAACTGGCCAGGCTGAAGTTCGTGCCCGATTCAACGAAGCTTTTACCGTAGCGCACACGGTAAGACTGACCGCTGTCTTTCGGGTTATCTTCCTGCTTGGTCCACGCCTGCGTCACGTCCGCCGACAAGGCGCCGATGGCCCCGAGGTTTTGCCCGAGCCCCATCGCCAGCGACTGATATTTACTCGCTGCCTGCAAACCGCCGTACACCGTTGCGCCGTGGGATAAACCATAAATGGCCGTGCCCTGCGTGAACGGCGTCTTCTCAACATCGCTGCTGTAAGAACGGTACTGACCGCTGGTGAAGCTGTATTTCAGATGGCCTTCACGCTGAAGCACCGGCACCGAGGCAAACGGCACGACCAGATTCTGCTCGCTGCCGTCGGCTTCTTTAATGGTTACGTTCAGGTCACCACTGCCCGCAGTCGGGTACAGGTCGGAAATCGCAAACGCCCCCGCGGGCACGTAGCTCTGGTAAATGACGTATCCGTTCTGGCGGATCGTGACCTGTGCGTTACTGCGCGCAATCCCGCGCACGACCGGCGAATAGCCTTTCATGCTGTCGGGCAACATGTCGTCATCCGTTGCCAGCTGAACCCCGCGGAATGGCACGGTATCAAAAACTTCCGTCGGTGAGTTGCTGTCACCAAGCGTCAGCTGGCTTTTGAGCACCTGAATATCGCGCTGCAAATACGTATTAATGGAATCCCAGTGATCGGTCCCTTTGCTGTCGCGGTTCCAGGTCGAATAGTTACGCAAACGCCAGGCACCCAGATTCGCGCCGGAACGCAGATTCAGGTAATAGGTATCGGAATTACGGGTGTCGCTGTTACGCGCTTCGGTATTCGCCCCGCTGAAGCTGTAGTTCATCAGGAACGCCGGAATACCCGAATCCCATTTGTCAGGAGACACGTAGCCGCGCGCCTGAGAATTGAGTGAGGCCTGAGGAATGCTCAGATCCAGCCGTTGCTGATCAAAACGCAGTGCCGCAGAAGACTGAGGGATTTCGCCGGTAAAGTTGGCGCACTCATCCGTGGCAGCAATGCCCGGATACATCCCCGTTCTGACGCCCATCTCTTTGAGCATTTCGGTGCTCAGACAAGGCTGAAGGCTCTTTTTGCCCGAGCTGTTTGTGACGAGTGAAAATACGACGTCTTTGGTATCGACCATCGAACCATTGAGATAAATATCAACGCGGTACGTGCCCGGTGGCTGCAAGTCCCCTTCTTCAAAAACAGAAAGATCGGCTTTTCCCTGTGCAGGGTTATCAATTTCCAGTAATGCCGGGTTGAAATATTCCGCCGCACTGGCCATTCCTGCACCGCCCATTAACATCGCGAACTGACAGGAAACCAGCCAGGCAATCCGGGAGCGTTTAAAGCCGGTCGAAGTCTTATTCTTCGGTTTTTTGTTCATTCGTATAATTCCATTTTTCAACGCAACCAGAATGACTGGTGCACCCTCCATCCCTTGTCCTGCCCGCACAGCAAAGCTTATCCGGCGACGGCGCAGATCAGAGTGTTGCCACTAACGGCTTGCTGGTACCGCCGTAGTCGTTAATGAACTGCCAGCTCAGTGCGCCGCCGTTCAATGCAGGAACGGCAAAGGTGGCGCTTGATTGCGGTGCAACCATCGTGGCTTCTTTCACGGCAGTGCCGTTAATCTTCACATTGAAGAAAGTGATGTAATGTGCAGAAGGGTTGGTCACCTGCAGGTTGTTACCGACGCGTTTCCAGGTCAGCGTTTTAGCGGCGTCTTCCAGCGAGTCCTTCACGGCCGCCGGGCGGTAAATCAGTTTGATGCGCGTTTTCACCGCAATTTGCAGGGTGTTTTCTTTTTTCTCAGCTGAAGGAATCGATTTAATGTTCAGCCAGTAGAGCGATTCTTTGTTGTCCGGCAAATTGCCGCCCGCGCGAACGACTCGCAGGATATTTTGCTGGTTGCCATCAAGACGGAACAAAGGTGGCGTGACGATAAAAGGTGCCTTTTCACCCTGCGCACCCGTTTCGGTCAGGGCGCCATCGACCCAGGACTGAATGAGATACGGCGTGTGATCCGGGTTACTGATATTGATCGACGCTTCTTTCTTTCCGCCGTCATAAATCAGACGTGTTCCGCCCACGACGATGCCTGCCTGCGCCGCAGACGCGAATGTCATTAATAGTGCTGCCACCGCTGTGACGCGCCATTTATTCATGGTGATTCAACCTGTCTTTGGGATTCATGTAGACCAAGGGTTCAAACAGACCAGAGGCTCTGGAGCCCCTGGTCTGACTTATCTGATCGCCAGGCGATCAGTAAGACTTATTGATAAACAACGGTGAACTGAGTCACGCCGTTTGCATCACCGACAGTTACAGCGTCAGTCAGGGAGATGTAACGTGCAGAGAAGTCCAGGTTGTTAGCGCCAGTGCTGACCAGCGGGTATACAGAGGAGTCTTCGTACAGTGGAACAACTTTGTTCTGGTTGTCAGAAATCTGGATACCTACGCCAGTCGCGGTAGTGTCGCCAGCGGTCAGTGCCAGAATGCTGTTATCACCAGAAACCTGGTTGCCGTCGAAACGTACGGTTGCACCAGTTACAGTGTCCGGGCAGTCAGTCAGAACCAGAGTGAACTTCTTAGGTGCAGCCAGGGTGCCTGCAACCGGGAAAGCTGTACGTGCGATATTGCCCAGGAAGACGTTCTGGTCTTTAGAAGCTGTATCAACAGTACAAGCTGCATCAGTGATGGTGCCGGTGAAGTTTACTGCGCCATCAGCTGCGAAAGCTGAAGAAGCAAAAGCGGAAGCAGCCATCAGGGCAACAACAAGAAGATTCTTTTTCACGATATTTTTCCTATTAACATATTGCTGTCGATACACCTTCAGGGTGTAATCGAATTGTTTTTGACAAAACCATCTGCCATTCCTTTATTTAGTTCATGGAGTTCCACTCCATTTAATAAAGCGTTTGATCAGGTTAACGTTCTAAACCAAACGATTCATTTTGAACTAAAGTGACTCCTTTGGTGACAACCACCAAAAAACCAATAACTGGCAGCCACTAAAACCAGATAATTTAATATTTACAGCTTTTTATTCTGGTTAAACTGAGAGATGTCGCAGACGTGAAATAGCCACAGCAACGGGATATAAGAAAAAACCGAGAGATGAAAATGGCGAGGAAATAGTTTTTACGACAGTAACTTATTGAAAAAACGTTAATTAATGTGAATTTTGGCGGGGAGGAATTTACAGTATTGACAGAGATTTACGCTCTCACTAGGATAGGCTCCAATTTAGTTCAAAATGACTCCATTGTAATAATTAATTACATGTTATTTACCACACTTCTTTAAACCGCTGAGCGTTGCTGGCGGTATATAAAACGGTGTTCTGAATATTCCGGTGACCTAAATAATCCTGGATTAACCGGGTATCTATTCCGCGATCGGCAAGCGCAAATCCGCAGCCATGTCTTAACATATGAGGATGGGCATTAATAGTGAGATTAGCGGCCTCACTATAATTACGAATTAACCAGTAAATTCTCTGCCGGGATAATTTCGCGCCACGGTTTGATAAAAACAACCAGTCTGAATCCGCGCCCCGATATTGCTGCCTTTTATTGAGCCAAAGCCGGAGAGATTTCCTTTCTCTCATATAAAGAGGATGAACCGTAGAAAAACCATTTTTTAAACGGTGGATATAAATATTGTTGCCCTCCATATCGATGTCGGACAGCCGCCAGTTGCTGATCTCACTGACCCGGCAGCCGTGGATAAAGCACATCCAGATCAGGCAATAATCACGCTCCGCGTGCCTGCCATGCAGCGTGGCCTCGAGCAGTTTCTCCACTTCGGACGGGGTCAAATATTTACGATTTTTCATAGTGCCTGTTCCTCTGTATGTTATCTGAGATAAGGTTATCGTTCACCCAACCCAACAAATAAAGTCTGTTAACATTTATTTGTTTTCAGGCTAATCCTTGCAAGTGAAAGGTTAACTTCTGCTCCTTGTTTAAATACCCAATGTCACTAATAAGACGCTCACACCTCCTGCAAAAAAATTAATAATGTTCAAAAAAACATCTAAAGCCGTTGCGCTATATATATGCGATTCGCTCACCTCACGAAATGTAAACCGATAATAAAAAGCCCCTGAAGCAGAGTATAGGTGAGGTTAGTTATATCATCATAAGGAAAATAACACAGGCGGAGTAAGTAAATAATAAACCGCACGGAAATATAAGGAATTTACCGGTCTTACCGATAGCTTTGAATGATTAATCGCTAAAAAACATCCTAAAAGCTGACATATTTGTCTGTTTTTTATCAGGTTTTATTGGCGAAAAAACCCTGTAAGCGGTAAGGAATTTTCTTAGCCTTATTCGGTGGTTTTTTCATCGTGTGAACATTTATTTTTCATTGTGCAAACAAAGGGGCAAACAAATGGCGGTAACTGATCACGCAGTGGCCAGAATGTGGCAAAGCAGAGGAAAAATCTGACGGAGAACGGCAAGACGAGGGCGGGGAAATCAAACAAAATCAGGACGCATAGCGTCCTGATTACACAGCGGAAAGAGGCGGGGAAAAACTCAGGCGGAAAGACCGCCGTCCAGAACCAGTGTCTGGCCGGTCATATAGGCACTGTCATCGCTGACCAGCCAGGATACGGCGCCAGCCACTTCTTCCGGCTGACCAAAACGTTTGAGCGGAATCGTTTTACGGATCCCCGACAGCACGTCTTTCGGCACGGCATCGAGAATTTCCGTGCGGATATACCCCGGCAACAGGCAGTTAACCCGCACGCCAAAACGCCCCAGTTCGATGGAAAGCGTCCGGCTGACGCCGATCATCGCGGCTTTGGTGGCGGCATACGCCGTCTGGCCGCTGTTGCCTTTAATGCCGGTGACGGATGACATCATCACCACCGAGCCGCCGCCCTGCAACATCATCGGTTCCAGTAATTGCTGGTTCCAGTAGAAGATGGCATTCAGGTTGGTATCCATCACTTTGTGCCAGTTTTCGCTGGTCTGATGAATATGCAACGCATCGAGCGTAATCCCGGCATTGTGAACCACCGCATGCGGCGCGCCCAGACGCGCCAGCAGCTCAGCGGACAACGCCGCCACCGCCGGTTCATCGCGGCCATCACACTGATGCCCTTCTACCGAACCCGGCAATCCGGCACACGCCTGTTCCAGCTCATCGCTTTCCTTCTGGCTGTTCTGCCAGGTGAAAACGACATTCCAGTCTTTTGCCAGCCGCATCACCGTGGCACGACCGATGCCACGGCTTCCGCCGGTCACGAGGATCCATTTATCCTGCATGGCTTATTTACTGTTATCGCTGAGGTACTGGCACAATTCACGCAGCGAAATTTGCGGATTATTGACGAACAATTCGGCTTCCACCGACACGCCAAATTCCTTTTTCGCCAGCACCATCAGCTCAACATAATCCAGACTGTCCAGCTTGAGCTGGTGAAGCGGTGAGTCAGGCGTTAAGGCATCAGGTTCCAGGTCTTTCGCATCGCACAGCATCTCGCTGACTTTTTCATAAACTTCATCGTATTGAGCCATTTTTTAGTCCTTTAATATCATTATGTTGGTGTGTGTTTTTTTAAAATTGAATCTTGAATTAATATTTTTATTCAGGCTTTCAGCGGCCCGGTTTTGAGCGTGACGGTCACCGTCATGAGCGGTTCATCGCCGCGCCATGCCTGGAGACTGGCGAGCAAAATCAGCCCCGAATGCTTAACGCCGGTCACCAGCGTCGGCAGCACGGCGTAATCAAAAGCTTCGCAGCACGCCGTTTCTGTGCCCGCCGCCAGCAACGAACGTGAAAAACGGGTCTCATGATGCGTTTGCACCACCTGAACCTGGCTGAAAACCTCGCTCAGGCAGGTTGCCCTGACTTCCGGCAAAATGCTGCGCACGGTGTCGAGCGTGCCGGACGACTGAACCAGCTGGCGAAACAGCACCGCGTCCATAAAATTCCAGACCGCCACCGGTTTTTCCCCGTGCGGGAAATCCTGATAAAACGACCTCAGGGTTTGCGCAGAAAGTGAAAACGTCTGCGCCACCGGCGCTAAATTTACGCCACCGGTGCCGGTCAGTTTGCTGCTGATACTGGCCTGCGCGGAGGCCTCTTTGCCCAGCAGGTTGCCGCTTATCTGCATGTGTCCGCGGCGCACCGTTTCACTCAGCGCCAGCTGGTACGGCTCATCGCAAAGCACCGGTTCGCGCAGGCGGCTGACGAAACTGAAACCGTCCGCGCCGGACGCGTCGTTTTCCATCCGGGCGCTCAGCGCCGTTTTGATATCGAGCATTGCGCGCATGCCGTGAACGCATAAACCGTCCAGCCCCAGCCGTTTCGCTTCGGCGTGATCAAAATGAATCGGGTTGTAATCACCGGAAAACTTCGCCCACGTTTCGGCATCGCGCAGGCTGTAAATAAACGACATTATTGCCCCCGGCTGATCACCAGCGCCGCGTTCGCCCCGCCAAAACCAAAGCTCAGGTTCAGGGTGGTACTAATCTGCGCCGGACGGTGCTGGTTCGGGATGTAATCCAGATCGCACGCCGGATCCGGGTTATTCAGATTGCAGGTCGCCGGCATAATCTGGTGCGCCAGCGCCTGGAGGCAGACGATGGTTTCAAAACTGCCCGCCGCGCCAATCAGGTGACCGGTATAGGATTTGGTGCTCGAACACGGCGTGGCGTAAGCCACTTCATCGCCCAGCGCCATTTTGATCGCTTCGGTTTCGTTGAGATCGTTAAGCGGCGTGGACGTACCGTGCGCGTTGATGTAATCGAGCTGACTGGCCGCGATGCCCGCCTGATCCAGCGCATGACGGATGGTCTGTACCCGCGCAATTTTGTCAGCTGCCGGTGCGGTAAAGTCAAAGGCGTCGGAGAAATTCCCGTATCCGCAAATCTCGCCGAGGATAGTCGCGCCCCGCGCCAGCGCGGTTTCGCGATCTTCCAGACACAGCACCGCCGCGCCTTCGCTGAGCACAAACCCATTGCGGTCGAGGCTGAACGGGCAGCAGGCACGAGTGATTTCTTCCTGTTCACTGGCCAGCGCGCCAAGCACGTCGATATTCCAGACCGCCGAATCCGAGCGCAGCGATTCCCCCGCCCCGGCGAGCATCATTTTCGCCCGCCCGTTGCGGATCAGTTCAAACGCATCGCCGACCGCCATGGTGCCAGTGGCACAGGCCGCGATGGTCGTATTCTGATAGCCACGCAGCCCCCACAGCAGGCTGACCGCCGCCGTGGCAGAGCTTGGCATCGAGAAAAAACAGCCAAACGGCGAACCCATTCCGGTACGCAGAAAATCGTCGTAATGCACCTGCGTTTCATCCTGCCCCGCCCAGCCGGTGCCCATAATTGCGCCGCAGTCCAGCAGGTCATAATGCTGTTCCGGATGTTCATCACCGAAGGCCATTTTCATGGCTTCCTGCGCCGACGCGAGTGTCAGGCGGGCATAACGCGGCAGGCGACGGCGGATGGCCGCCGGTACATTTTTTAATACCGGCTCGTTTTCAATCAGCCCGTAGAAGCGCGATTTGATTCCGGCCGCCGATTTGTCGCAGTACTGATAACCCGGTTTGTACGCCATGATCGCCGCCCAGCTTTCTGCGGCATTCATGCCCAGCGGCGTGACGGCGCCGTAACCGGTCACCACGACCCGACGCGGGGCGTTAGCGCGTTCAGACAGTTCCTTTTCCATCACTTATCCTTTCTGATCCATTGTGTTGTCTTCCCCGCCGCCCAGCGCCAGCCAGAGTTTCATGGTGGAGTAGAGATAATTGTATTGGGTGGTGATCAGCGTGTTTTCGCTGTCCAGCAGCGAATCCTGCGCATCCAGTAATGTCTGGAAAGTCACCGATCCGTTGCGGTACTGGCTGTCCACCAGCGTCAGCCGCTGGCGGCTCAGTTCCAGATTCTGCAACTGACTCTGCTTTTGCTGCTGATACGTCTGGCGTTGTGACTGCGCGTTATCCACATCCTGCAGCGCGCTGTAAACGGTGCTGCGGAACTGGATTGCGGCGGTCTGCACATCCAGCCCGGACTGTTCCACCGTCATCTGCACTTTGTTCCACTGGATAAACGGCAAATCGAGCGCCGTGCCCAGCGTGCGTGCCGGATTGCTGAACCACTGGCCGAACACCGCCGCACCCGCATTCAGCGAACCGTTCAGGGTAAGCGACGGATAAAAGCTCAGCCGCGAAACGTCAGAACCCGCCAGCGCGGCGCGTAAATTCATTTCGGATGACTGCACATCCGGCCTTCTGGCGATCACCTCAACCGGCAAACGGCTGGCGACCGGTACGGTCTGGTGGAAATCCAGCGAGCGGCGTTCAGCGGCAAACTGTCCCACGGGGCGGTTAAGCAAAATCGCCAACGCAATGCGCGACTCTTCGCGCTGCCGGATCAGATCCCGCAGGCTGTTTTCCCGCGTCAGTACCGTTTGCTGCGACTGCAAATAATCCAGCTGACCGAGATCGCCCGCACTGAAACGGGAGGTGACCATCTTCAGCGTCTCCTGCGCGATCGTCAGGCTCTGCTGTAATGTCGTGATCTGCTGATTCAGGCTGGCAATCTGCCAGTAAAGCTGCGCCGTGTTGCCAATAAGCGTCAGCGCGGTCGCCTGCAAGTCTTCGGCAGACGCTTTCGCCAGCCAGTCCGATTGCTCCCGGGTGCGCGCCAATTTTCCCCACAAATCGAGCTCATATGACGCCGACAGCCCGTTGTCGTAACTTTCCACCGGCGTGGTGGACTTGCGCATATTTTTGGTGTTGCTGGCCGACGCGTTCGCCGTGAAATCTGGCGTCAGATTGGTATCCGACAATCCGGCAGCCAGCCGCGCCTGTTTAAGTTTGATCCCGGCAAGCGCCAGATCGTTATTACTTTGCAGTGCGGCATTGATCACCCGCGACAGCTGCGGGTCGTCAAAGTTATCCCACCAGTGCGGCGTGAACTTCGCGTAGGCAGAACCCGTTTCCTGAAAGCGCCAGGCGTCAGGCACAGAGAGCATCGGCCTCTGGTAATCGCTTTTAAGCAGTTGCCCGCAGCCGCTCAGCATCAGCGTGACGGCGATAAGAGTCAGTTTGTTCATTCGCGAGCCAGCGCCTCCGTCGGGTGCAGACGGGCAGCATTCCGCGCCGGGAAAAAGCCGAACCCCAGCCCGATAAGCGCGGAGAATCCGCAAGCCAGCAAAATAGGCGGCCAGGTGAAAATCATGGTGAATTCCTGCGTAACCTGAGAAAAAATCAGCCCGGCGAGGCCGGAACCGGCAATACCAATCAGCCCGCCGAGCGTACAAATCACCATCGCCTCAATCAGGAATTGCCGCATGATGTCCGCCGGGCGTGCGCCCACGGAAAGGCGGATACCAATTTCATGCGTACGCTCGGTGACCGACACCAGCATGATATTCATCACCCCGACGCCGCCGACCAGCAGGGAAATCCCGGCAATGGCGGTGATCAGCAGTGTCATGGATTCCGACGTTTTGCGGATCGTTTTGGTCATCTGATCGTTGGTCATCGTGAAGAAATCGCGTTTCCCGTGCGCCGAATCCAGCAACCGCTCAACGTCTTTCTGCGCATCCTCAATCGGGAAATTGTCGGCAATGCGCAGCGTGATGGATTGCAGCGGCGTATCCCCGGACATGCGTTCCATCAGTGACGTATAAGGGATCCACGAACTCAGCTGCTCGCCGATGTATTTCGGCCCTTTTCTGTCCGCCACGCCAATCACGCGGTAAGGCACGCCGGAAAGCTGAACGATCTCGCCCATCGGATCTTCGCCGCCGGGAAACAGCGTGCTGCGCACACTCTGATCGATGATGACGACCGGTTCGCGGTCGTCGAGATCACGGCGGGTAAAATGGTTTCCCGACGCAAAATTCAGCCCCTGCACGCGGAAAAATCCGTTGCTGACACCGGACAGCGAAACCAGCACCTGCCGACCGCCGCGTATCGCGATGACCGTTTTACTGACCACCGGCGACAGACTGTCGATAAAAGGCTGACGGCCAAGCAGTTCAACGTCGTCCAGCGTCAGCGAGCGTTCAAAATCCGGACGCGGTTTATCCCAGCCCAGACCGGGCTGAATTTCGATGGTGCTGGTGCCGAGCTGGCTGATCTGACTCAGAATGCTCTGCCGGGCGCCCTCGCCGACCGCCATGGAAGAGACCACCGATGAGATGCCGATAATAATGCCCAGCATGGACAAGAATGCGCGGACGCGGTGTCCGAGCAGCGATCGCCACGCCATGCGCACGGCTTCTTTGATGCCCTGCCAGGCCGGAGAACGGCCCGTTGCGGTGGTCGCCGGTAAGCCCTGCGGCTGCCCCTGTTCCGCCACCGGATTTTCGCTGTCGGCAATAATCGCCCCGTCGTGGATCTCCACAATGCGCTGGCACTGGCTGGCGATATTGCGGTCGTGCGTCACGATGATGATGGTATGCCCGGCCTGATGCAGACCGTGCAAAATCGCCATCAGTTCCTGCCCGCTGCTGCTGTCCAGCGCGCCCGTCGGTTCATCCGCGAGAATAATCTGCGCGCCGTTCATCAGTGCACGGGCAATACTCACGCGCTGCTGCTGGCCGCCGGAAAGTTGCGCCGGACGGTAATCCAGGCGGCTGCCCAGCCCGAGGCGCGTCAGCAAATGTGTCGCGCGACTCTCACGTTCAGCCGCAGGCATATCGGTGTAAAGCGCCGGTATGGCGACGTTTTCCGTTGCCGTCAGATACGGCATCAGGTGATAACGCTGGAAAATAAAACCGATGTACTGACTGCGCAGCTGCGCCAGCTGTTCGTTGCTGGCCACACCCGTCGGCACATCCATAATGCGCATGCTGCCTTCTGACGGCTTATCCAGGCAGCCCAGAATGTTCATCAGCGTGGATTTACCGGAACCCGATGCGCCGATGATGGCCAGCATTTCCCCGGCATGCACGCGCAGGGAAATGTCTTTGAGCACGGTAACGGCGGCATTTCCTGAGCCAAAATGCCGGTAAATATGCTCAAGCTCGATTAACGGAGAATCAGCCATTGACGGCTCCTGAACTGCCCTGCAACGACACGACGCGCTCGCCTTCCTTCAGCCCTTCTTTAACTTCCGCAAACTGGCGGTCATTAATCCCGACGCGGATCAGGCGTTGTTCAACGGTTTTCCCGTTCAGGACCTGCACCAGATACTGGTCTTTACCCTGCGGCTCACCGAGCGCGACAACCGGCAGACGCAGCACGTTTCTGGCCTGTTCGGTGACAATAAACACCTGCGCGGTCATCGATGTCCGCAGCACATGGTCGTGATTTGGCACACTGAAAACGCCGTTGTAATAGACGGCAGACGGCTGCTGGGATGACGTCGTGCTGGCGGTATCGTCCTGCAAAGCGTCATTCGGTGCGTCCTGCAAGGTACCCATCACACTTTCATAACGATGTTTCGGATCTGCCACCACGTAGAACCACAGCGGTTGCCCGGCGTGAACTTTCAGAATGTCCGTTTCTGAAATACGGGTCTGCACGGTCATGGTATCGACATTCGCCAGCACCAGAATGGTCGGCGCGGTTTGTGAGGACACCACGGTTTGCCCTTCCTTGGTGACAATACCCAGAACCTGGCCGTCGACCGGCGCGAGGATCCGCGTATAGCCCAGATTGGCTTTCGCCGTTTCCAGCGACATCTGCGCCTGCACAATCTGCGCTTCATTCACCTTGACCTGCGCCACCTGCGTATCGACTTTCGCCTGCGCCTGCTCCAGCGTGCTGCGGATCCCGGAACCTTCACTGTCCATCTTCCGCTGGCGTTTCAGTTCCAGCTGGTATTGCTTGAGGGTAAAAAGTGACGCCTGTTTCTGCGCCACGGCGCTGTCGAGTTCGGCTTCGGATTTACGCAGTTCGCTTTGCTGTAAGGTCGGGTCGATTTCGGCCAGCAGCTGGCCTTTCGTCACCTTGTCACCGGCACGGACGTACAGTTTTTTAAGCTGCCCGTTAACCTGCGCACCCACGTTGACCTGCACGGACGGTTTGAGGATGCCGGTCGCCAGCACCGTTTTTTCGATGTCGCCGCGGCTGACTTCTTCCGTCACCAGCGGAACTTCGGTGCGGTTCAGCGCCTGCCAGAGCAGGAAACCGGCGACGACCAGAACAATCACCAGCGCGCCAAGCAGCGCAAAAACCGCCCTGCGTTTTCTGACCGGCAGCGCATTTATTTTTTTTAATCCGGACATCACGCCTCGTCTCCCTGAGCGATTCGGTGGCTGCCCGCTGCGGCACCGTAAGATTCCACGCGACGCTGGTCCATCCGGCAAATGCGGTCAAACATCGTCAGGGTGGTTTCGCTGTGCGTGACGGTAATGAGCGTTTTCTGATACTGGCGGCAATGTTCAATCAGGGTATGCATGACCTGCAACGCGGTCACTTCATCCAGGTTCGCGGTCGGTTCGTCCAGCACCAGCACCGGACAATCGCTGTACATCGCACGCGCCAGCATCAGGCGCTGACGCTGGCCGAGGGATAACGCCGGATGACTTTCGCGGATCAGCGCATTTTGTTTCCCCGGCAGACGGTCAATGACGTCCGTCAGGTTCAGCCCCTGAAAAGCCTGATCAACGCGCAGCTGTTTTTGTGCGTCAAAATGCGGGTCAAACAGCGTGATGTTTTGAACCACCGAGGCATTGAACAGGATGTCCTCCTGGCTTTGCAGGAAGAACAGTTTCTGCGCCTGACGGCTGCTCACCCGCTGACCGTCTGCCAGAATTTCGCCTGACTGCGGTTCAATCAGCCCGGTGATCACTTTCAGCAACGTGCTTTTGCCCGCGCCGCTTTGCCCGACGATCGCCAGCGCTTCGCCGCGACGCAGCACCATCGACAGGTTTTCCAGCACCGGTTTGCCGGGTTCATAGGCAAAGCAGATATCACGATAGGTCAGTTGCTGATTGAAATGCGCCACCGGCGGCAGCGTCTCGCCGTGTCCTTCTTCGCTGACCGGCGCGGACGGGAACAGATCCTTCGCGCGGGTATCGATGACGTGCAGCTGATTTTTCTGCAAAACGGAGAAGAAAATCTGCGTGATGTACGCGGTAAAAATCTGGCGCACAAAGCTGTAGGCGAAAAACTCACCGAGAGAAATCAGGTTATCTTTCAGCAGCGGCAGCGCCAGCAGCATGAAAAACACCATCTCCAGACTGCCGATCAGCTGATACAGACTGCTTTTGACCTGCTCGTAAACGTTCTGCTTCTGGCGGCAGTCAAACAGCGAAAGCGCGTATCCGGCAAAAACGCCCTGGCGCTGGCTGCTCAGCCCTGCCGATTTTATCGTGGCAAAACCCTGGATGGTTTCGAGCAGGAAATCACTCTGCTCGGCGCTTTTTACCTGAATTTGCTGGGTGTAAAAACGATCGCGGAAAATCGCCCAGACGCTGACCAGCCCCATCAGGGTGACGCCCGCGGCAGAAATGGCGGCCAGCATCGGGCTGATGTAACACATCACACCGAGCGCAATGGCGCCGACAATCCAGTTCACACGCAGGCCGTTGTCCAGCTCGATTTTTCGGGCGGCGGCCAGTTGCCAGTTAGAGAAACGGCTGTAGATTTCGCCGGGGCTGCGTTTCTCAAAATAGGCCAGGGAATTCGTCATCAGACGCGCAAAACCGCTGACACTTTGCATCACCACGAAGCGCTTGATGAACCGCTCGGTCACGCTGCGCACGGCAAAAGCCAGCAGCGTGGAAATCACGAAGGCCAGCAGATAGTAGAAGTATGGGAAATCGGTTTTCCCGCCGGACGAGAAGACATTATTGATGGCGCTGCTGACCATCACCGGCATGATAAACAGCGTCAGGGAGACCAGAAATGCCAGCATCATCAGGCTGTAAATGCCCGGAATACCTGCGGTTTCTTTCAGGCTCATGCATTCAAGCGCACGGAAACGGCGGGTTTTCTTCACCTTTTCAGGAACGGGTTTTGCCGTTGCGGCGTCTTTATCGAGCACCAGCGCATAGCCGCTGATCTCTGATTTCAGCGCCGCCACCGGCAACAGCTGTTCGCCAATCGCCGGGTTCATCACGCAGACATAACTGCCCTGCCGGTAAGCCAGCAAAACATAGTGACTCGCGCCGTAGTGTAAAATCGCCGGCAGCGGCAGTTCGGACAACTCTTCCAGATCGAACGCGACAGGATACGCAGGGATCGACAGCTCATTTAAAATGTCGCAAAGCGTGGACAGCGCGGTGCCGTGGGCCGAGGCGGGGAAACGTTCACGCAGCGCATCGAGCGGCGCGTCAATGCCCTGCGTTTCGGCCAGCATGGAAATACAGGCCAGCGCACATTCATTGGTTTCAGCCTGATAAACCAGTCTGGGAATAATATTATCCATAAACAAACGACCTCAACATCCTATTCTTATCAGTAATATCCCTGCACGCACTTTGGTTTATTCATTAATAAAAAAGAGTGAGTGTGAATGCCACAGCATCCAGTCAGTGGAATGTTCGCTTATACTTCGTTCAATAATTCCCGGCATTTCGGTTTTCAGCTTTTTGGCCGGCACCGGTTCATGCACCGCTATTTTCAATCCTTTATCGTAATAAAGGTGATAAAAAACGACCTGTGCCGACATCATTCTTGCCAGACGAATAATTCCGCTGTGCAGATGGGCCGGACGGCAAAATATCCGGCACGGAAACTTTTCGCTTTTATCCTTGCTCGCAAAGTTGGTGAAGTCAGGTGTAATGTCAGGAAAGAGAATAATATTTCGCTTATTCTCTGCCGCTTCCATTACCGACGTCATCATATTGCCCGCCAGGGTTTTGTTATTGTCATGAATTGAACAGTAGGTCAGATCGACGCCGCCCAGCTGCCGTTCAGCTTCATCATGCGCATTGGCGCTTCTTGATGTGATGACCGTTGCTTTTCCCGGATACGCCGCCGCGCCCACCATGGTGGAAAGCACGTCTGACACCATGTGCAGCGGTGCCAGAATGACCGGCTGCCCGGCGCGCTGCAACGGCTCAACCACCGCATTCAGCGCCGCCGAACAGGCCGCCAGTTCGCGCAACGCACGGCGGCTTTGCCCGTACGTCACCGCCTGAATCAGCAGCTCGCGACGCCGGGTTTGCCAGATATAATTAAACGTCTTTTTATCATCAAGCAGGCACTTCCTGTTTGAATGGGCGACCGCAGCACGCAGTTTAACCGTGCGTGGCGTCAGCCCCAGAAAGCGCCCGAACCGTGACAAACCAAAAATAATACGGTAATCAATGTGCCGGAATAACAAACAATGCGCCCTGTAACCGATAAGCCGGAGTTTATAGAAAAACCACATCAGCCTGACCGACAGGTTTTTCCAAAACAGAGCGCACCACAGGGCGAAGAATTTCATTATTTCTCCAGCGCCTTGTCATGCTCTAATAATGACAGCAAATTATCAGAGAACGCCGGGAACTCGCGATCCTGAATAGCAACCCATTTTTTATTCACAATAAAGATCGGCGTGGCATTAATATCGTAGTACTGAGTGACTTTCGTCATGTAATCCAGCAGTTCTTTAACTTCAGGCGTCTGGCTGACTTTATTATATTCATCAACGCTGATCTTGTTTTCCTGAAGCCACGCAGTGCGTTTCTCTGCATCACCTAAATCAATTTTGTTTTTGAGCACGGCTTCATAAGCACTCTCGCGGTGCGCCTCTTCAATGCCCATGACCTGAAGTGTCGCAAATACCGGCGCAAAACGTGCCAGCCCGCCCTGGTTGTCGAGGCTGAAATGCAGGCGCACCAGCTTTTTACCTTCCGGCATACGCTTTTCCAGCGCTTCTACGTTCTTTTCATTCAGCGCGCAGAAATGACAGCCGTAAGAGAAAATTTCGATAATATCCTGCCCGTCCTGGATCGGACTTTTTGATAATTTGTCGGCGCTCAGGGAAGTCAGAACCTGCTGTTCTTCCGGGCTGCCGCTATTCTGGTTTAAAACGAAATAATGGAACCAGGCGGTAGTAATAAGCGCTGAAATAACCGCTACAAAAACGGTATAAGCCAGAATGGGGAGTATTCTTTTTTTCATGGGAGGCTTTCATCCTGAAAATTAACGCGATGCTTTGACGGCTCCCTGTTAATAAATACTTTCAATTGTGATTATTCACAGGAGCCAGGTGGGCGTTGTATTACTGCAATACAACGCCCGGTCAGAATAAATATGACTACCTGGATTTATTCCAACTTACAGAGAGAAAATTACTCTCAGCCTACGCTACCGCAGTTGATGATTGCAGCAGCAGTAAAGGTTTTAGTCACAACGCCGTTTTTGTCAGTACAAGTTTTAACAGCGTTACAAACTGTGGCATTACCCACCAGGTTCAGTTCGAAGCTGTTAACGCAAGTAGTGGTGCCGCCAACGATTGTGCTTGCTTCAGTCATGTTGATCTTTTTCATGTGATATCCTTATTTAAGTATCTGTTAAGAGTTAATTGAGCATGACTCACTTTATAAACATGACGTTTATAAATAACGGTTTCCGCCCGGTGCAGGAAATATATTTTCATACTTCCAGAATTCCCCACCGGCTGATGAAATTATTATTTCCAATCAGCTCAGTGGCGAATGCGGCGTATTGTATCGGCGGTTTTTTGATTGAGCAATACACCCCACAGGCGACATTCCACCCAATATTTACGGGCAACTCACAGCGGATACAGGATATTTCTTATTAACTCTTCAGAGCTGAAGATAACAGATAATTTTCACCTAACCCTGAGACAGATCTGGATTAATTTGTTTCCAGGATTTTTCCCGGATAAGTGTAGGAGCACAGGATCCTGCGACGTGAAATTTTTTTAAAATAAATCTCACAAAATCACTTAACTGACTTCGCGGGCAGAAAAACGGAGGGAACGGGCGAGAAATGCAGCGCGGTGGGACGTTTTCCCATCCGCCTTCTGAATTTTGAAAGCGGACGGGCAAACATTCTGAACATCAGAAACCTAACGAATCCAGCAGGTCGTCGACCTGTTCTTGCGAAGCGACAACACCGACGCCGTTGGCGTCGAGTTGCGGGCCGTTAAGCAGACTGTCGTTTTCACGCTTGGCTTTAACCTGCTGCTCAGGAATGTTTTCCATCAGCACCATCAGCAGCTGATTTTCAATTTCCTGAACCACGATCATCATGCGCTTGATCACCTGACCGGTGAGATCCTGGAAGTCCTGCGCCATCATGATTTCCATCAGCTGAGCATTGGTAAAGCTGGTGTGCTCAGGGACTTCTTTCAGGTAGCTGCGGGTATCCGTGACCAGTTCTCGCGCATCCGATAATTCAATCGGGTTCTCGAACCATTCATCCCAGCGCTTATCCAGCTTTTTCGCGCCAGACTCCAGTTTGTTCTGGCGTGGCTGTGCGGCTTCAACGCTGTTCAGGGCGCGTTCTGCGGCCTGAGCGGTCATAGTGACGACGTAATCCAGACGGTCGCGCGCGTCAGGAATGGCTTCAGCCGCCTGAGCAATGGCCTGATCCAGGCCAAGTTCACGCATGCTGTCACGCAACATACGGGTCAGTTGCCCAATGCGGGCGATAATCTCGCCCGCGGTTGCCGCATCATTTGCAGGCATTGGTATCTCTGCCATAAATCAGCTCCTACATGCCCAGTTTTTCGAAGATTTTGCCCAGTTTTTCTTCCAACGTGGCCGCAGTGAAAGGTTTCACAACATAACCACTGGCACCGGCCTGTGCGGCTGCCACAATGTTTTCTTTCTTCGCTTCTGCCGTCACCATCAGCACCGGCAGTTTGGCTAATGCGCCATCAGCGCGGATGGTTTTCAGCAGATCCAGACCGTCCATGTTTGGCATGTTCCAGTCGGATACCACGAAGTCAAAACCACCGGCACGCAGTTTGTTCAGTGCATCGACACCATCTTCCGCTTCTTCAACGTTGTTGAAGCCCAGCTCTTTCAGCAGGTTGCGCACGATACGACGCATGGTAGAGAAATCGTCAACTACCAGAAATCTCAGATTTGGATCGGCCATGTTTTATCTACTCCTAAGGTTTGGTGCTAAGCCGCGAGGCTGAAAAATTAAATACGTAATGCCTGACCGGCTGATATTTGTGCCAGCATCCGCTGACTGATTTGACTGAGATCCACCACTTCGTTTACGCCACCGGTCGCGATAGCCTCACGAGGCATACCGAATACCACACAGCTGGCTTCGTTTTGTGCAAGGGTATACGCCCCTGCGCGGTGCATCTCCAGCATGCCGGCGGCCCCGTCATTGCCCATTCCCGTCAGGATCACCCCAACGGCATTGCGTCCGGCATACTGCGCCACCGAACGGAATAACACGTCGACCGATGGACGATGGCGGTTCACCGCCGGCCCGTCGTTCAACTTAACCTGATAGTTGGCGCCACTGCGCGCCAGTTCCATATGTCTGTCGCCCGGTGCGATATACGCATGGCCCGGCAGAACGCGCTCGCCGTCCTCGGCCTCTTTCACGGTGATCTGACACAGTTTGTTCAGACGTTCGGCAAAAGAGCGCGTAAAACCCGGCGGCATATGTTGCGTAATCATCAGCGCCGGACAGGTCGGCGGCAGCGGCTGCAACACGTGGCGAATGGCTTCGGTGCCGCCGGTAGACGACCCGATGGCAATCAGCTTTTCACTGCTCAGAAGCGGCGTATGGCTGAGAATGCGTGGCTGCTCAACGTTGACGTTTTTGTTGAGACGCGCTTTTGACGCCGTGCGGATCTTATCGGCAATCATTTCGCTGTAGGCCAGCATCCCTTCACGAATACCGAGCTGCGGTTTAGTGACGAAATCGATCGCCCCCAGTTCCAGTGCGCGCAGCGTAATTTCCGAGCCTTTACCGGTCAGCGACGACACCATCACCACCGGCATCGGGCGCAGACGCATCAGTTTTTCCAGAAAATCCAGGCCGTCCATGCGCGGCATTTCGACATCCAGCGTCAGAACATCCGGATTGAATTTCTTGATCAGATCGCGCGCGACCAGCGGATCAGGCGCGGTCGCCACCATTTCCATATCCGGATGGCTGTTGATGATTTCCGTCATCAGCTGACGCATTAACGCCGAGTCATCGACGCTCAACACTCTGATTTTATTCATTACCTCTCCTTGGCGAGGCCGTAGACGGTCTGGCCGCGCAAATAAAATTCCCGGCTGATTTGGCTGAAGTTTTCGGAGTGTCCGGCAAACATCAGGCCACCCGGTTTAAGTAACGGAACAAATCGGCGTAAAATTTTCTCCTGTGTTTCTTTATCGAAATAAATCATCACATTACGACAGAAAATTGCATCAAACGGACCGTTCAGCTGCCATTGGTTTGCCAGCAAATTCAGCTGCTGGAAAGCCACCATCTGCGCCAGTTCAGGGCGTACACGCACCAGGCCACTGTGCGGGCCGGTGCCTTTGAGGAAGAATTTCTGTAACTGCTGCGGGCTGAGCGTGCGCAGCTCTTCCAGCCGGTAAACGCCCGCCGTGGCTTTTTCAAGCACCTGCGTGTCGATATCGCTGGCCTGAATGCGGCAGTTTGCCATCCGCGGCCCCAGCGCTTCGCTTAGCGTCATGGCGATGGAATACGGCTCTTCACCGGTCGATGCCGCCGTACTCCAGACGCTGTAATTATTCGGACGCGAACGGGCATGCTCCGCCAGAATCGGGAAGTGATGCGCCTCGCGGAAAAATGCCGTCAGGTTGGTGGTCAGCGCATTGATAAACGCCTGCCACTCCGGGCTATTGCTGTCACTTTCCAGCAAAGCCATGTAACTGCTGAAGTCATTAAGCCCGAGGATCCGCAACCGCCGGACGAGGCGGTTGTAGACCATTTCGCGTTTATGGTCCGCCAGTACAATTCCCGCCCGCTGATAAATCAGCTCACTGATCCGGCGGAAATGCGTATCTGACAGCGGTAAACGCTGGATCATCTGTGCCATGATCGAGGAGTTATCAGCACTCATTGGCGAGCCTGGTTGATTCATGGTGCAGCTCCATTAATGGACAGGTGGTGTGACGGAAACCCCATTGACGCTTCATCCCAATTAGCCTGTCAGAAGGTTTCCCAGTTATCTGCCGAACCCGCTCGCGCGGTGGCCGGAAGTAACGTGGGTTGAGCCACCTGGCGTGGTGTAAAGGCCTGCGACTGGCCACTGCGGCGTTGCAACACGCCTTCGGTGGTGGCAAGGCGGAACACCGATACTGCGCGGGTCAGATTCTCAGATTCAATTTCAAGCGCGTGCGTGGAAGCAGCAGCCTGCTGAACCAGCGCGGCGTTTTGCTGAGTCACCTGATCCATTTGTGTCACGGCAATCGAAACCTGCTCGATTCCGCGGCTTTGTTCGTCTGACGCCGAGGCGATTTCGCCCATGATGTCGGTGACGCGTGTCACGGCGCGCACGATGTCATCCATCGTGTTACCGGCGGATTCCACCAGAACAGAACCCTGACTGACGCGGCTGACAGATTCATCAATCAGCGCCTTAATTTCTTTGGCCGCCTGCGCACTGCGCTGTGCCAGGCTGCGAACTTCACCGGCCACGACCGCAAATCCGCGACCCTGCTCACCGGCACGCGCCGCTTCGACTGCGGCGTTCAGCGCCAGAATGTTGGTCTGGAAAGCAATGCCGTCAATCACGCTGGTGATGGCGCTGATTTTCTTCGAGCTTCCGGCGATATCATTCATGGTTCTCACCACGTTACCGGTCAGTTCGCCGCCTTTTTCTGCGGTGTTGGAGGCATCGCGCGCCAGCTGTGTGGCCTGACGGGCATTCTCGGCGTTCTGTTTCACGGTCGCGGTCAGCTCTTCCATGCTGGCAGCGGTTTCTTCCAGCGCCGAAGCCTGCTGCTCGGTGCGTGAAGACAAATCGGTGTTACCGGCAGCAATGCCTTTCAGGCCGGAGAACATGGTGTCAGCGCCATGACGCACGGTGCGGACGGTTTCGGCCAGCGACTGCTGCATCTGTTGCAGGCTTTCGAGCATCACTTTAATTTCGTAGCGCCCTTCTACCGTGATGGGCGCGGAGATATCCCCGGCACCGATACGGTCAAAGTGGCCGCGCATGATGGTCAGCGGAGTGAACAGAATGCGACGGGTGACGACCAGCGCCAGCGCCGTCAGAACCAGCAACAGCACGGTAACGATGGTGGTGTTAATCATCACGCTCTGATAAGAATCCGTAGTTTGCGTTTGCGCCTGCTGGAAACGTCCGCCCACATAAGCGGTGTAATTACCGACTTCTTTCTGGAACAAATCCTGATACTTCTGCGTCGGGCTGGCGAGGAATCCGTCCATGTCGCCGCGCGATAACGAATCAATCAGAACCTGCAACATACCGTGCAGCGCTTCGTAGCTGGCTTTATTCACGGTCGTCAGTTCAGCGGCTTTTTCAGTTCTGCGCGGCAGAGCCAGGAAAGCAGCGTAAGAATCTTCAGCACTTTTCAGGCTGTTTTTAGCGTCACCCATCAGCTGCGTTACGGTGTCCTGCGGCTGTTTCAGCGCCAGACGCGTCGCCGCACGGTTCAGGGTATTACGGGTTTGCAGCAAATATGACCAGGTCTGGCTGAGCGCATCACGCTGTTCGGCGGTGTTTGATATCTGCTCAAAATTTAATTTATCCGTGTGGGCAGCTTGCAGCGATAAACCGCTACTGACCAGTTGCATAACGAAAAACACTAACAACAACAAAAACATGCAGGTGGACACACGGATGTGCTTAAACATGGATAACCTCGTTGGGTGACAGCCCTGACCGTCACCCTCTTTCTTATATAATTATGCGATGTACGTGACTCAGAAGGTTTCCCAGTTTTCGGTTAAATCTGTACTTTGCGCTCCACCTGAACCGGCTTTAGAACCTGAAAGGTTCGGAGTCAACAGAGGCAGTCTTGCCGAAGTGCCCGGGTTCTGGCGCACGCTGTTATTTGCGGTCTGACTCAGCGTAAACACCGCCACAGATTGCGTCAGCAGGCTTGCCTGCTCTTCCAGGGCCGCCGAAGCGGACGCGGATTCTTCAACCAGTGAGGCGTTCTGCTGCGTCACCCGATCCATTTCAGTGATAGCTTGTGCGACCTGCTCAATCCCGCGGCTCTGTTCATCAGAAGCCGAGGTGATTTCGCCCATAATGTCAGTCACACGCGTAACGGCGTTCACCATGTCTTGCATGGTTTCACCGGCACTTTCGGCCAGCACTGAACCGGTATTAATACGGCTGACAGAATCATCAATCAGCCCTTTAATTTCTTTTGCTGCCTGCGCGCTGCGCTGTGCCAGCGTACGCACTTCACCGGCAACGACCGCAAACCCGCGGCCCTGTTCACCTGCACGGGCGGCTTCTACGGCGGCGTTCAGCGCCAGAATGTTGGTCTGGAACGCAATCCCGTCGATCACACCGGTAATGTCGGTGATTTTCTTCGAGCTGCTGGCGATGTCATTCATGGTATCGACCACGTTTGCCACCACTTTCCCGCCCTTCTGTGCAGTTTCAGACGCGCTCAGTGCCAGCTGGCTGGCCTGACGGGCGTTTTCGGCATTCTGTTTCACCGTTGCGGTCAGCTGTTCCATGCTGGCTGCGGTTTCTTCCAGCGCGGACGCCTGTTGCTCGGTGCGCGAAGACAAATCGCTGTTACCGGCAGAAATTTCGCTCGCCCCGCTGTAAATGGCATCTGCGCCGTGACGCACGCCGGACACGGTGCGAATCAGTTCGTCCTGCATGTACTTGAGACTATCGGCAAGCTGGCCGATTTCATTACGGCTTTTCACGACTATTTCGTGCGTCAGGTCACCGGTTGCAATTTTGCGGATGGTCTCGACAATATTTTTCAGCGGATGGACCAGAATTTTCTGCACGCCCAACCAGGCCAGAACCATGAAAATAATCAGCACAGCCAGCACGGTGCCCAGCATCCACAAGGCGTGGGTGAAGGAGTTATCGCTGATCTGAACGGCGTCGTTGTACAGGCGATCGTTCTGATCGATATACGTGACGAAGGCTTTTTCGAAGTTGTCCTGATACTGCTGTGTCGGTTGTTCGAAGAAATCATTGATACGGCCCAGACCAATCAGTTCGATCAGTTCAGAAAGCGCGTCGTGCAGAACCTGATATTGCTTTTTAGCATCTGCCGCGTATTCCGGGTTCTGGCTGGCATCGACAGGAATTTTTTGATAATTGGCAAAATGCTGATCGGCGATTTGCAGATCTTTCGTCGCGGTATCAATCAGCTCCTTCACCGTCGCGCCACTGCCCATCTGGTTAGCGTCAAGCATGAAACGGATACCCGCACGGTTAAGCGTATTGCGGGTTTGCAGCAGGTAAATCCAGCTGGCGTTGAATTCCGCCTGTTGTAAACGGATTTGCTGCGAAGTGGTGAAATTGTCTTTGTCTGTCTTTAAGGATTTAAAGAACAGGCCGCCGGATACCAACTGTAAAGCACCGAAGACCACCAGTAAGATCACGATACCCGTGACCACTTTCATACGGTTGAACATGTTGTTCCTTTTTAAATGGGAAATATCTGGAATGGTTATCGGCAGAAAAGGAGGGAACTTTATGTGATCGGGTTCAAAAGATTTTGGGGGGAGAATGGGATCAGGCGACAGTGGCGACAAAACTCTTTAAAAGCGCAATACGCTGTGCATCAGGCTCGACCAGGAGATCGTTGTGGATCATCAGCACCACGCCTTTCAGCAATTCGGTGGTGTTGTCGATTTGGGAAAGGCCTTTGAGTTTTTCAATATCATTGCCAATTTCACGCCCCTTCAGCGAAAGGCGTTTATTAGCCAGACCGGTCGCCAGTTCTGACGTCAGCAAAGTCACCAGACGCACAGCGGCCTCAGGGTCTGAGGCCAGCTGATGAATATAATATTTCAGCAGCAAAGGCACAAAGTCAGGCGTTGCACCTAACTCCGCACTCGCCAGATTTAACAGGTCAATCATATGCGCAGGCACACGGCTTTCCACGGCTTTGCGTTGTACCTGAAGCTGCTTTTTAATGGCGGGCACGGACTGAAAAGGGATCACCGCAACGTTGCCACAGGTTTTACACACGCCCGCGATGATATTTTTGACGATCCCGCTGCCGTCATCAAACGGCACATCGCGCAGCTGATAGCTGACCATCCGAAAAGCCTCACACATTCCGCACTCGGCTTTTTCTTCATCCCCAACTTTACAAATAATCATAATTTCCCTTAATGATGAACGCTGATAAAAACGCTGTTAGGTTCTGCAAAATACCATTTGATGTACCAGTTAACCCCGGAATACCAGAGACTAATAATGTGGACATCAATACTGCTATCCAGGTGGTGAGTACGTCGCTGGTAATGTTTCCCGGCTGCCAGGCTGATTACCCTCTCCAATTCCTGCGCACTCACATCTCCAGTGCTTAAAAGATTTTTGAGACAAATTCCCCGCCTCGCAGCAAATCTGACTTGTCCGTTCTTCAAACACTCGATCACTTTCCCTTTGATCTCTCTGAAACTCATGTGGCCTCAATGTACGCCAGTTGTCGTACTTAATCAAACTCTCATTTTGCACCACGCTGATATCCGTGAGGCCCCGTATTACGGGCGGATAACACCCTATCTGACAAAAAGATGCACCGGTTAAATGATTATTTTTCAGGCAAATGGAAGGCGCTACGCAAAGTGCGCTGCAAGAAATGCAGCGCTGATTTTAAATGTCAGTACGGCTCGCAAGATGCGGTTTTACGCCGCCTCCTCACGTTAAACAGCAAATAGCTTGCCAGCGCCAGTGCCCAGACGCCGGTTGCGCCGTACAGCAAAACACCGGAAAAACCTTCTGTCAGTGCCTGCGCTGCTATATCGCCAGCAAGCAAAACTTCGCTGCCACCGGCGATGTGTTCGGCGATTGCCGGTAAATTCTCTGCGGCGGGCAATAATGCTTTCAGGCTGGTGGCGATGCCCGTGACCAGCAGGCTTCCCATCAGCGCAATGTTGATTGCCAGCGTGATAAGCCGCGCGCTGATATCAATGCCCGACGCCATTCCTGCGCGGTCGCCGGGGACGGAACCGGTTGTCGTGTTGGTCACCGGCGTATTGGTCAGGCCCAGCGCAGCACCGGCAATCAGTGCGCCCGGCAGCAGGCTGGTGTGCGTTACGACGGCGATATTCATCAGCATAAACCCCGCGCCGATAGTGAATAAACCCAGCGGGATCAGCCGCGCCGCGCCGAATCTGGCGGTCAGCTTTTCGCCCAGCGGCGGCATCAGCAGCGTCGGTAAGGTGTACGCAAGAAGCGCCAGCCCGGTCGCCACGCTGGTATAGCCCAGCCCGCTCTGATAATAAACCGGAAGATAAATCATCAGCGGCCAGAAGCTGAAATTCATGCCCACAGACCCCATCAGCGCGCCGGAAAATGGCCGGATGCGGAACACCGAAAAATCAAACATCGGGTGCGGATGACGTTTCTCCGTCCAGACAAACAGCGCCGCACTCAGCGCCGTCACCGCAATGATGCTGCGCGCCAGCGTGCTTTCCCAGCCCAGACTGCTGCCCTGCGTAATCAGATACGTCGCGCCCATCACTGTCACCGAAAGCGTCAGCAATCCCCCGAGATCGAGTTTTTTGACCTGCCCGTCGCGGGATTCCACCACGTTGTTCAGCGCCAGAATCAGCGTGATCACCGCGATAAAACAGTGCACCAGAAATACCCACTGCCAGCTAAGCCACGCCACCAGAAGCGCGCCGATAATCGGCCCGAATCCCAGCCCGAAACCGAAGGTAATTCCCCACGCGGCGAATGCCTGGCTGCGCGCCTTGCCCTGCGGAAATTGCGTGGAAAGAATCGCGATGAGACACGTCAGCATCGCGCCGCCGCTCAGGCCCTGAAGGAAACGTCCGGCAATCAGCCACGCGGCGCTGCCGGATAATCCGCACATCAGCGACGTCAGCCCGAACGCGGTGATACTAATGATGAAAACGCGTTTGCGTCCAAAACGGTCGGCCAGCGTGCCGGTTGCCATCAGCACGGTTGTACAGGCCAGCGTGTACGCGTTCATTATCCACTGAAGTTCGCGGAAACTGGCGTGCAGCTGTGCTTCAAGAACCGGCGAGATAACCGGTACGCTGGAGATTTCCAGCCCTGACATCAGGGCGGCGAGGCACACAGCCATCAGTGCCAATGTGTTTTTCATGCGTAAATCCTGCAAACGTTGAGAGGCGTTCAGCATGTAAGATTGGCGGCGCAGTGGAAATCAGCGGATATGCCATGTATCGTCAAGATCATGCCAAACTAACGGTGACCTGTTATGCAAAAAATCGAAGCAACACGCGTTTCTGCGCCGCAAAACCGGCGGCTGGTTTTGCTCGCCTACGAATGTTTGTGCACGTTTGAATTTGGGACAGCGGTCGAGGCGTTTGGCCGCGCCGATGAACTGACCGGCGAACCGTTGTACGAGTTGTCCGTCGCGTCAGTTGAGGAAGGCACATTTGGCGCACAGGGCGGCGTCCGTTTGGTGGTAGATGGCGGGCTGGAACTGCTCGAAGGCGCGGGCACGATTGTCATCCCCGGCTGGCGCAGCGTACACGAACCGGCACCGGCGCGGCTTATTGAAGCGTTGCAAAAAGCACACAACAGCGGCACGCGGATTGTGTCGATTTGCGCAGGCAGTTTTGTGCTCGGCGCTGCCGGTTTGCTCGACGGAAAACGTGCCACCGCGCACTGGAACAGCACCGAGATTCTGGCGCAAAAATTCCCCAAAGTGCAGGTCGAGCACGGCATGATTTACGTCGATGAAGGCAGCATTATCACCTCTGCGGGCGGCGCGGCCGGTGTCGATTTATGCCTGCATCTCATCCGTCGCGATTACGGGATAGAAGTCGCCAACCGCACCGCCCGCCGGATGGTGACGCCACCAATGCGCGAAGGGAATCAGGCGCAACTTATCCAGCAACCGGTGCCGCTGCGGCAGACCAAAACGCTCGCGCCGCTGCTCGATGATTTACGCAGCCATCTCAATACGCCGATGGTGATTGAACAACTTGCCGTTCAGGTGGGAATGAGCCGCCGCACATTTTTGCGTCGTTTTCACGATGCAACCGGCACTACGCCGGGCGAATGGATGCTGACCGTCCGGCTGGAAAAAGCCTGCGCGTTGCTTGAAAGCGGGAAGATGAGCGTTGACCGCGTCGCAGAACAAGCCGGTTTCGGTTCACCCGAAACACTGCGCCACCACTTCCGGCAACGGCTTAACACGACACCGACACGCTGGCGGAAAGAATTTAGCGGGAGAGATTTGGTGGGTTGATTCAGGATGGAGTCGTCTGCTAAACCCCATCCCGACCTTACCCTTTGCAGGTGGAGGAGCAAACAACTCGTTGTTATCTTTCAAAAGATGAAATGGCGCGCTCAAAATCTTGCTGAACGGAGCGGCCTGAAGACCTGAGGCTTCAGGACCGAGAGAAGGAACCGCGCAGCGGCAAGATTTGCGCCACCCGCCGATGTGGCGGAACATGTCCGTCGTTCCAGCGGCAGCGCGCAGTGAGAAAAACGCAGGATTGTTAAGGGGCGCGTTTACGCCCCTTAACCCGGTGTGGGCCGACGCCCACGGTTTTGGCCTTGACCCTGACGTTCAAAGACTTAGATCTTCGTTACCGAATCAACCAGCGCCATTTCTTCACTGCTCAGCAGCTTCTCGATATCCACCAGAATCAGCATACGATCGCCCAGCGAACCCAACCCGGTCAGGTATTCGGTCGACATGGTGACGGCAAACTCCGGCGCAGGACGGATCTGATCCTGGCTCAGTGACAGCACGTCAGAAACGCCATCAACCACAATCCCGACCACGCGGTTTTCAAAGTTGAGGACGATCACCACGGTGTTTTCGTTGTAAATCACATCTTCCTGAGCGAACTTCACACGTAGGTCGAGGATCGGCACGATCACGCCGCGCAAGTTGGTGACGCCTTTAATAAATGCCGGGGTGTTGGCAATGCGGGTTACCTGGTCGTAACCGCGGATTTCCTGCACTTTCAGGATATCGATGCCGTATTCTTCATCGCCTAAAGTAAAGATCAGGAATTCCTGACCTACCGTTTCGCCCGCAATTTTAGACACGGTTGCAAGTCCTGCCATGTTGTTCACCTTTGCTTTTTATCTTTAAATCGGCCTGAGTTTTTCACACCCGGCGACGGTTCAGGTCGCCGGAAGCTTTGCTTATTATGCGGCGGTTGCGCCTGTTGCTAATTTATCGCGGTTGAGCGACTGCAAGGCCGACACATCCACAATCAGCGCCACGCTGCCGTCGCCCAAAATGGTGGCGGCTGAAATGCCCGGCACTTTGCGATAGTTGCTTTCCAGGTTTTTCACCACCACCTGGTGCTGACCAATCAGCTGATCAACCAGCAACGCATAACGACGCCCTGCACTTTGTAAAATCACCACGATGCCCTGCGTCGCCTCGGTTTTCGCGTCTTTAACATCGAAGACGTTATAAAGCTCAACCAGCGGCAGATATTCGCCGCGCACTTGCAGAACGCGCTCGCCACCGGCCAGCGGGTGTAAATCTTCCGACAGCGGTTGCAGCGATTCCATCACCGCATTCAGCGGCAGGATGAAGACTTCTTCACCGACTTTTACTGACATGCCGTCGAGGATAGCCAGCGTCAGCGGCAGCAGGATGCGGATAGTAGTGCCTTTACCTTGCTGGGAATGGATTTCAACGTGACCGCCCATTTCCTGAATGTTTCGTTTCACCACGTCCATGCCCACGCCACGGCCTGAAACGTCGGTGACTTTTTCTGCCGTCGAGAACCCGGCGGCAAAGATCAGCATGCCGACTTCTTCGTCACTCATGTTGTCGTTGACGTTCATGCCCTGCGACGCAGCTTTCGCCAGAATACGTTCGCGGTTAAGGCCAGCACCGTCATCGATCACTTCTATGCAGATGTTGCCGCCCTGATGTTCCGCGGACAGCGTCAGGTTACCGGTCGCGTCTTTGCCGTTGGCGATACGCACTTCCGGTGTTTCCACACCGTGGTCGAGGCTGTTACGCACCAGATGCGTTAACGGGTCGATAATGCGTTCGATTAGGCTCTTATCGAGTTCGGTCGAGCTGCCCAGCAACGTCAGTTCAATTTGTTTGTTCAGCTTGCTCGCCAGATCACGCACCAGACGCGGGAAGCGGCTGAACACGAATTCCATCGGCATCATACGAATCGACATCACCGATTCCTGCAAATCGCGGGCATTACGTTCCAGCTGCCCCATGCTGTTGAGCAGGTCGCTGTGGATCACCGGATCCAGCAGGTCAGAACGCTGTGCCAGCATGGACTGGGTGATGACCAATTCGCCCACCAGGTTGATGAGCTGATCCACTTTTTCAACCGCAACGCGGATGCTGGTGGATTCCGGCGCTTTTGGCGCACGGGCTTTTGCCACTTCGGTGTTCGGCACGGCGGTCAGCACCGGCGCCGAACGCGGCGCGGCCGGAACCGGTGCAGCTTCAGCGACAACAGGTACAGCCGCTGGCGTTTCGACAACCGCAGGTGCCGCCGCGGCGGCATGTGTGAAGCTGATTTGTTCCGGTTCGAGCACGAAGCACAGAACCGCAATAATGTCGTCTTCGGTCACGGTGGTGACCAGCGTCGCTTCCACGCTGTCTGCGGTCTGAACCGGATCTTTGATTTCGCCAAGATTACCCAGTTCTTCCAGCATGACCTGAACTTCCTGGGCTTTCAGACCGGAGAGGCGTACGCGCAGGTCGCCTTTGCCTGCGGCAGGTGCGGCAGGTGCAGCTTCCGCGGCATTCGCCGCCGGGGCAGATTCGACGACGTGAAGATCCGGAGCAGGCTCCCGCTCTTGTTGCGCGTCGAGGGCCAGTTGTCTCAGGGCCGCACAGATGTATTCAAAGCTTTCTGCATCGGGATCCCGGGATGATTTATAGGCGTCGAGTTGCTCCTGCATAATGTCTTTTGTTTCCAGAAACAGGTTGATGATGTCGGTGCTCAGGCTCATTTCAGCACGACGAGCACCGTCGAGCAGGTTTTCCAGTAAGTGAGTCGTTTCCTGCAAAACCGTAAATCCAAAGGTCGCTGCGCCACCCTTGATTGAGTGCGCGGCGCGGAAAATCGCGTTGAGCTGCTCAATATCGGGCGCTTGCGGATCAAGCAACAACAGATGTTGTTCCATGTCCGCCAGCAACTCGTCTGCTTCATCAAAAAATGTCTGATAAAAATCAGTAATATCCATGCTCACGTGATCACCTCTGCTGTGAATCGCGGCTTGTTGATGTGGTCGCAGGTGCCGTGACCGTCACAGTGGCCGGAGCCGCTGTCGCAGGTTGGGCGCCTGCCGATGGTGTCACTGGCGTCTGCGTATTAATCCCGGGTATTGATGGTGCCTGTACTGGTGCTGCTGATGATTCGGGTGTCGCTGGCGCGGCCGGAGCCGGGCTCATTTTCGGCGCGAGTGCCGGGGCGGTCTGGCGTCCGGGGACCTGGCGTTGCAGTTCACCGGCGTCATTGATCGTGATCGCTTCGCCCTCACTGTTTTCGCGCTCAATCGCTTCTTCTGCGTGTTTATTGAGAACTAAAATACTGATGCGACGGTTAATCGCGTCCCCGGCCGGATGATTTTTAAGCTGCATGGTGGAACCCATCCCCATCACCCGCAGAACCTTCCCTTCGCTCAGGCCGCCGATGATCATTTCGCGGCGTGAGGCGTTGGCGCGGTCGGTCGATAATTCCCAGTTGCTGTAACCACGTTCGCCCTGCGCATACGGCATGTCATCGGTATGACCGGCCAGGCTGATTTTGTTCGGGAAATCGTCCAGAACCGGCCCGATCGCCCGCAGGATATCGCGCATATAAGGCTCAACAATGGCGCTGCCAAGCTGGAACATCGGGCGGTTTTTGCTATCGATAATCTGAATACGCAAACCCTGCTCGGTGAGGTTAATCATCAGATGCGGACGTAAATCTTTCAGACGCGGATCTGACGCCAGCATGTCTTCCAGCTTTTGCTGCAATTTCTGTAAATCGCCGGCTTCACGCTTACTTTCGCCCTGCGACTGATCCATTTTGTGGACTTCACCGTCCTGCACCGTCGGGTCAGCGCCGCCGCCCGGGATCGGGCTGGTGGCATCGCTGCTGCGTGGCCCGCCGGTGATGGCCACCGCCAGTGGCGTACGGAAGTATTCGGCAATTTGTACCAGTTCTTTAGGGCTGGAGATCGAAATCAGCCACATCACCAGAAAGAAAGCCATCATCGCTGTCATAAAGTCAGCGTAAGCAATCTTCCACGAACCGCCGTGATGCCCTCCGCCGTGCTTGTTCTTTTTCTTGCGTACAACAACGATTGGATGGCTCTGATGCTTCATACTTTTTCTTCTTCAGTTTGTTTCTGGCCCGGTGACTTGACCTGACGAACGTGTTCCTCCAGCTCGATGAAGGAAGGTCGTTCGGAGGTGTAAAGCGTTTTACGGCCAAATTCGACGGCAATTTGTGGCGCGTAGCCGTTGATACTCGACAGCAAAGTCACCTTGATGCACTGCATCATTTTGGCGTTTTCAGCACTTTTCTGGCGCAGTACGCTGGCCAGCGGGGAAATGAATCCGTAGGCCAAAAGGATACCGAGGAAGGTCCCCACCATTGCATGGGCAATCAATGCCCCGAGCTCTGCGGCCGGACGATCTGCTGCCGCCAGGGTGTGTACGATCCCCATAACCGCCGCCACGATACCGAAAGCAGGCAGTGAATCGCCGACCAGCGCCAGGCTGTTTGCCGGGACTTCACTTTCGTGCTCGTAGGTTTCAATTTCCTCGTCCATCAGTGCTTCGATTTCAAAGGCGTTCATATTGCCGCTGACCATCAGGCGCAGATAGTCCGTCAGATATTCGACTAAATGCTTATCGGCAAGGATGCGGGGATAATTAGCAAAAATGTCGCTTTCTGCCGGATTGTCGATGTCATTTTCCAGCGACAGCATCCCCTGCTGGCGCGATTTGGCGAGCAGGCGGTACAGCAGTGCCATTAAATCCATGTACAACGCTTTGTTGTATTTCGACGCACGAAACAGCTGCGGCAAGGCGCGCATGGTGGATTTAATCGCTTTGCCGTTGTTACCGACGAAGAAGGCGCCAATGCCGGCACCACCGATGATGAGTAATTCTGCGGGTTGGTATAATGCGCCCAGTTCACCGCCGACGAGCAGGAAACCGCCAAACACTGAGCCCATGACCACGAGGTAACCTAATATTACTAGCACGATGAATCCTTAATTCTATGTGGTTTTAGGGCGAGGAAAAGCGCGAGGCTGTGCCACCTTGCCCGATGTTACGCAGCTCAAACGTGCATAAAAGGGGCCAGATTATGGCGGAGACGTTAGGGGGAAATGATGAGCGGTGTTACCACCGCTCCGGACGACATACTGCAACCTAACAATCTCAGACAGCGCGCTTGACCTGTTCGTCCAGCTCTTGAGATGTTATATCGGCAACCTGCGGGGAAAGTTTACGTTTTTTTACTGCCCGGGATGGGGGTTGGCAAAGACTGCAGACAAACCCGTGGCGCGGTTGGTGTGCATGGGTAATGAATGAACCTTCACAGCAGTTGCAGGCAGAGAGCTGCAGCATTCCGCTGTCGACAAAACGGACCAGCGTCCATGCGCGGGTCAGCGCGAGGATCGGCGCCTCACCCGGTTGTTCCGGACATTGCTCCAGATAGAGACGGTAAGCCTTAATTACTGCTTCCACGCCATTACAATGCCCGCTCTTTAAGAGAAACGAGTACGCGTTGTAAAACATGGAAGAGTGGATGTTCTGTTCCCAGGTCATAAACCAGTCCGTTGAGAACGGTAACATCCCTTTTGGCGGCGGGCTGCCGCGCAATTCTTTGTACAGTTTAATCAGTCGGCCACGACTCAATTGCGTTTCGCTTTCCAGCATCTGCAATCTGGCACCCAGCGTAATCAATTCCATGGCAAGCTGAATGTCCCGTGCTTCCTGGACGATACTTTTTTCTGCCGGTTTGGTTGACGCATCTTTCCCAGACATAGCTACGCCCTTTTCTTCATCGCGCCGCTGTCTTTCGCAGCCAGGCCTTTAAGCAGGTGGCTGGACAACAGGATGCCGGTGTGGATTTGTTGCAAGTCATCCACGCGCGATTCCTGAGTCAGTCGTTCAATTGTCTTACTGTCGTCAAAGCGGAACTGACATAAAAGCTGGTTCGTTTCAGCCAGCTTCACCATCTGTGGCAGCGTCAGTTGCCCCAGGGTTTCTGCCATTACGTCATCAATCCCCAGGCGAAACATCGCTGAGGCCTTTTCGTCGTTAATCAAGCGCTGTGCCAACAATAGATATGACAGGTTGATATCATATATGTGCTTTAGCAATTCGGACATTCTGTTCTACCCCATTACCGATGCCACTTTTTTAAGGTGGCGGATTGATAGACATATTCCATGCAGCAAGAGTTTCACCCGGCGTGACAGGAGTATTTTTTACTATCAAAACAATTGGATCATTGGCTGATTAATAAATCTCACGTTGGAAATAGATTTATCCTGCGGTATTTACTTCACCGCCAATACAAAGTTGTTCCTGATGTAAACTAAATTAATTGTGACAATTGCACTGCTAAGTAATCGTGAAACACTTCAGTTTTGGTGTACTGGCAGGGTCCGTTGCTGTGATGGCGTCTCATTCAGTGAAACGCTTTTACATACATTATTAGGAATAATCTTACTACGACGCAACTCTAACCCCGTTCCCTTTATACATACAATCTGGGCGTTGCCGAATTTTGAATAAAGTGTGATGCACATCACACTTTTAAAACTTATTTTGTCTCCAAAAGTGCAATTTATCGTAAAAATTTGCGCAGTTTTAAACCAAAAGTAAAAAAGTGTCTAAAAAAGGGGGCTGTGGCTGTCTTTTTTCGCCATTTTGAGATCATTTTGTACAAAGACCAATTAAAGCCAAATGATTAGCACACAGACCAATCAATCATAGCCCACCCAGTTTTTTATGCTGTAAATTTCCAATAGCATGATCATTGTGCTAATTCTGCGCAACCCAGTCACCACAAGGCTTACAGGGGATCGAGTCCGGAAAGTTTTGGTTAAATTTAGTTCAAAAAGTAGGGGAAACGTGAGCAACCACGCTATTTCAAAAGCAAAAAGACAATGATTGTAAGTATTTGTTACCAGACAAGCGCAGACATCCAGTCATGAGACTAGATTGATAAGAAGAAATGATGAGACGGCGGACTCAGGCCGTACAAACGTATCGGCATCTCTTCAGGAAAACTTTAATGATTGTGGTTAAAAAAGTGGTTTATGCCGCTCAATGGCAAATTGAAAGCTCAAGAATAGGAATTTTATTACTCAACCAGCATCCCGCGCCACTTCCGACGTGTAAAATGCGAATAAAGCACATCGCTAACTGCATTTATTAAGAGGATTTTTGAATAGTTACGGAGATTAACCTGTTATTAAGCAGGCTAATTAGCGGGGGAAATAAAAATTTAATAATACACGGCACAGAATCTATCCAAACAAGGGTGCGGCGTTGTTACTGAACAATAAAAGACCAAATAAAAAAGCCTGCCTAAATTTCAGGCAGGCCATAACGTAATATTATCGAATAAGGTTTTGTAAGTTAAAAAGGCATGTTTCGTGGGTCCGGATGCTGATATTCGAACCCCAGTTCTTTGCAGATCCGGCCGCCATCGACAATTTTACCCTTCCCTGCTGAAGGCTCTTCAGCAAACGTCGGTGGCACCAGCCCCATCTGCCGCGCCAGTGCCGGATAGAATTCGGCTTTTGCCGGATGCGAAGGCGCGCAGAGATTATAGGTGTGGCCACCTTTTGGCAGGCTGAGCAATAAGGTGATGGCCGCGACCACGTCATCCTGATGGACCAGGTTGACGCCGTGCTGACCGCCTTTTACCTGCGTTTTTCCCGCCATGAATCGCCCCGGATGGCGATCGCCGCCGACCAGCCCGGCGAGGCGCAGGACATCGACCGACGTATTCGGTAAGCCGTGGAACCAGTTTTCCAGCTCTTTCAGCACAATGCCGCTGCGTGAAACAGGCAGCAACGGCGCGTCTTCTTTCATCACACCTTCATGGTCGCCGTAAACGGACGTCGAGCTGGTAAAGATGATACGCGGGACGTTATGCGCCAGCGCGCTGTCCGTCAGCTGTTGTACCGCCTGGAAATAGAGCTCGCTGCCCTCCGCCGTTCTGCGCGCAGGCAGCGTGATGATTAAGGCATCGACGTTGAGCAACTTTTCGAGATCGTCCGCTTCGCATTCCATTTCCGGCGTGAAGACCAGCGGGAAACATTCAATGCCAATCATTCTGGCGGCATCGACACCGTCGGGCGTGGTTTTGCTCCCGACCACGTCGTACCCTTTTGAGGCCAGCGCCATTGCCAGCGGCATGCCCAGCCAGCCCAGTCCGATAATCGAAATCTTTTTCATACATCGCTCCGTTTGTTCTCTGGCATGATTTCACCAGCTGCAGATATCTCTCTTTATACTAGCAAAATACGCCTTTTCCCTTTGGCGGTGCGTAAGGATTTCTCAGCGTCTGTTAGCAGATCATTCATTTATTTGATGAAAACCCTGCTGCGGATAAGAAAAACTCATCATCGGAAAAAAAGGTTGCGCAGTTGCCGCCCGATAGTTTAGTTTTATTGGCAACGAATTTGATACGTGTGGCGAATGATTCAGTTTTGAATCACGCGGCGCTGAATGAACAAAACGAGACACTGACATGACAAACGTTCTGATTAACCACCATCATCACCATCACCCTGACTAGTCTTTCAGGCGATTGGTGCTGGGAGACTGTTTAGATCTTCCAGTGGCGCAGAACGCAGAGAGAGCCCCCGGAAGATTTCTTCCGGGGGCTTTTTTTATGGCCGAAGGAATTGAAATAAAAGAATCTGACGAACTGAATTTACGATAAATAATTGAGAAACTGAGGTCATCATGCTGGATAAAACACGTTTACGGATAGCAATGCAGAAGTCAGGTCGCCTGAGCGATGAGTCGCGCGAACTGCTGGCCCGCTGCGGGATTAAAATCAACCTGCAGGAACAGCGTCTGATCGCTTTCGCTGAAAACATGCCGATCGACATCTTGCGTGTTCGTGATGACGACATTCCGGGGCTGGTGATGGACGGCGTGGTTGACCTGGGCATTATCGGTGAGAACGTGCTGGAAGAAGAGCTGCTGAGCCGCCGCGCTCAGGGCGAAGACCCGCGTTACTTCACGCTGCGTCGTCTGGATTTCGGCGGTTGCCGTCTGTCACTGGCCACGCCGCTGGACACCGAATACACCGGCCCGCAAAGCCTGCAAAATGCCCGTATCGCTACCTCCTACCCTCACCTGCTCAAGCAATATCTCGATAAAAAAGGCGTTGATTTCAAATCCTGCCTGCTGAACGGCTCAGTTGAAGTGGCACCGCGCGCGGGTCTTTCCGACGCAATCTGCGATCTGGTTTCCACCGGCGCAACGCTCGAAGCCAACGGTCTGCGTGAAGTTGAAGTGATTTACCGCTCCAAAGCCTGCCTGATTCAGCGCGACGGCGAAATGCCACAGGCGAAACAGCTGCTGATCGACAAAATGATGACCCGTATTCAGGGCGTTATTCAGGCCCGCGAATCCAAATACATTATGTTGCACGCGCCAAGCGAGCGTCTGGACGAAATCGTCGCGCTGCTGCCGGGCGCTGAACGTCCGACCATTTTGCCGCTGGCAGGCGATCAGCAACGCGTTGCCATGCACATGGTCAGCAGCGAAACGCTGTTCTGGGAAACCATGGAAAAACTGAAAGCGCTGGGCGCCAGCTCTATTCTGGTTCTTCCAATCGAAAAAATGATGGAGTAATGCCATGAAGCCTGACGCGTTCTCTACTCCTATTGACTGGCAACAATGCGACGCACTGCAGCGTCGCGACCTGCTGACCCGCCCGGCAATTTCTGCCTCCGACCGTATTACTGAATCGGTGAGCGAAATTCTGCGTCGTGTCCGCAGTGAAGGTGACAGCGCGCTGCGTGAGTTTTGCGCCCGCTTTGATAAAACTGAAGTGCAGGATCTTCGTGTCACCGCGGAGCAAATTTCAGCAGCTGCGGCGCGTCTGGGCGATGACGTTAAACAGGCGATGGCGCATGCGGTGCGTAACATCGACACTTTCCATCAGGCACAGAAACTGGCCGTGGTGGATATCGAAACGCAGCCGGGAGTTCGTTGTCAGCAACTGACCCGCCCGATTCAGTCCGTCGGGCTGTACATTCCGGGCGGTTCCGCACCGCTGGTTTCCACCGTATTAATGTTAGCGACACCAGCGCGTATCGCCGGTTGCCAGAAAGTGGTGCTCTGTTCACCGCCGCCGATTGCCGACGAAATTCTGTATGCCGCGCAGTTGTGTGGCGTGGAAGAGGTGTATCAGTTGGGCGGCGCACAGGCGATTGCGGCGCTGGCGTTCGGCACGGAAAGTGTGCCCCGCGTGGCGAAAATCTTCGGGCCGGGCAATGCCTATGTAACCGAAGCAAAACGTCAGGTCAGCCAGAGTCTGGACGGCGCGGCGATCGATATGCCCGCCGGGCCTTCTGAAGTGCTGGTGATTGCTGACAGCGGCGCAACGCCGGATTTCGTGGCGTCTGATTTGCTTTCACAAGCGGAACACGGCCCGGATTCACAGGTTATTTTACTGACGCCGGATGTGAAAATGGCGCAGGCCGTCGGCGAAGCGGTTGAGCGTCAGCTGGCAACGTTATCGCGCAGCGACATTGCGCGTCAGGCACTGGAAAGCAGCCGTCTGATTGTCGCGAAAGATCTCGCGCAGTGTATCGAAATCAGCAATGCCTACGGACCGGAACACCTGATTTTGCAAACCCGCGAGCCGGAGCAACTGGTCGACAGCATCACCAGCGCCGGTTCGGTATTCCTCGGCGACTGGTCACCGGAATCCGCAGGCGATTATGCGTCGGGCACTAATCACGTTTTACCGACATACGGCTACACCGCGACCTGTTCGAGCCTGGGCCTGGCCGATTTCCAGAAACGGATGACCGTTCAGCAATTAACGCCGGAAGGGTTGCTGGGGCTGGCGCAAACAATTGAAATACTGGCGCAGGCGGAACAACTGACTGCGCACAAAAATGCAGTAACCCTGCGTGTAAACGCCCTGAAGGAGCCGCGTTGATGAGTAATGAAAAGAATCTCAGCGTTCAGGCGCTGGCCCGAAAAAACGTACAGGAACTGACGCCTTATCAGTCCGCCCGTCGTCTGGGTGGCAACGGTGACGTATGGCTTAACGCCAATGAATACGCCATCGCGCCAAATTTTGAGCTGACGCAGCAGACGTTTAACCGTTATCCGGAATGTCAGCCCGCGCGGGTGATTAACCGCTATGCCGCTTACGCCGGTGTGGATCCTGAGCAGGTTCTGGTCAGCCGTGGCGCGGATGAAGGCATCGAACTGCTGATCCGCGCATTCTGCGAACCGGGCAAAGACGCCATCCTTTATTGCCCGCCGACATACGGCATGTACAGCGTGAGCGCGGAAACCATCGGCGTTGAAGGCCGTACGGTTCCGGCAAAAGCCGACTGGTCTCTGGATCTTCCGGCAATCGAAGCCGCGCTGGACGGTGTGAAGCTGGTTTACGTGTGCAGCCCGAATAACCCGACCGGCAATATTATCGACCCGGACGAAATCCGCGCCGTACTGGAAATGACCCGTGGCCGCGCGATTGTGGCGGTGGACGAGGCCTATATCGAATTCTGCCCGCAGGCGAGCGTTTCCGGCTGGTTGCAGGAATATCCGCACCTCACCATTTTGCGTACGCTGTCGAAAGCATTTGCGCTGGCCGGTTTGCGCTGCGGCTTCACGCTGGCGAACAGCGAAGTCATCGGCTTATTAATGAAAGTGATCGCGCCTTATCCAATCTCTACGCCGGTCGCAGATATCGCCGCACAGGCACTGAGCCCGGAAGGGCTGGCGCTGATGCGTCAGCGCGTGGCCGAAGTGACTGAAAACCGCGTCTGGTTACTGGAAGAGCTGGAGAAATGCGCCTGCGTTGAGGCTGTTTTTGCCAGCGATACCAACTATGTGCTGGCGCGCTTCACCGCATCAAGCGCAGCATTTAAAAACCTTTGGGATCAGGGCATTATCTTGCGTGACCAGAATAAGCAACCGGGGCTTTCCGGCTGCTTACGTATTACTATCGGCACCCGGGAAGAACTCCGGCGCGTTATTACCGCATTGCAGGCGTTACCCGGCGCCGCAGCCGCTTCTATTAATGAAAAACAAAATAGCCCCCGCAAGGAGCACATGTGAGCCAGAGTCCACAATTTCAAAAAACGCTCTTTATTGACCGTGACGGCACCCTGATTTCTGAGCCGCCGGAAGATTTCCAGGTCGATCTTCTGGACAAACTGGCGCTGGAGCCCGGCGTTATTCCGGCCCTGCTGTCCCTGCAAAACGCAGGTTTCAAACTGGTGATGATTACCAATCAGGACGGGCTGGGCACAGCAAGTTTCCCGCAGGAAACGTTCGACCCACCGCACAACCTGATGATGCAAATCCTGACATCGCAGGGCGTGGTTTTCGATGAAGTGCTGATTTGTCCGCACCTGCCTGCGGACCACTGCGACTGCCGTAAACCTAAAACCAAACTGGTGCAGGCTTATCTGGAAAGCGGCGTACTCGATACCGCCAACAGTTATGTGATTGGCGACCGTGATACCGACATCCAGCTCGCCGCCAATATGGGCATCGCCGGGCTGCGTTATCAGCGTGATACGCTGAACTGGGCCACTATTGCGGAACAGCTTACGAAACGCGACCGCCATGCCAAAGTGAACCGCGTAACCCGCGAAACCGCGATTGACGTGGATGTCTGGCTGGATCGCGAAGGCGAAAGCAAGATCCGCACCGGTGTTGGCTTTTTCGACCACATGCTGGATCAGATTGCCACCCACGGCGGTTTCCGCATGAACATCGAAGTGAAAGGTGATTTGTATATCGACGATCACCACACCGTTGAAGACACGGCGCTGGCGCTGGGTGAAGCCATTAATAAGGCGCTGGGTGATAAACGCGGTATTGGACGTTTCGGGTTTGTGTTGCCGATGGATGAATGTCTGGCACGCTGCGCACTGGATATCTCCGGCCGCCCGCACCTCGAATATAAGGCAGAGTTTAACTATCAGCGCGTCGGCGATCTGAGCACGGAAATGGTCGAACACTTCTTCCGTTCGCTGTCCTACGCGATGGCCTGTACCCTGCACCTGCGCACCAAAGGTAAGAACGATCACCACCGTGTCGAAAGCCTGTTCAAGGCATTCGGACGCACGCTGCGCCAGGCGATTCGTGTCGATGGCAATACATTACCGAGCTCGAAAGGAGTGCTGTGATGAACGTCGTTATCCTTGATACGGGCTGTGCCAACCTTTCTTCCGTGAAATATGCGGTTCAGCGTCTGGGTTTTGAACCGACGGTGAGCCGTGATCCGGAAATTGTTTTGCAGGCCGATAAGCTCTTTTTACCGGGTGTTGGCACCGCACAGGCGGCGATGGAACAACTCGAACAGCGCGAACTGATTACGCTGATTAAAGCCTGTACTCAGCCAGTGCTGGGGATTTGTCTCGGTATGCAACTGCTGGCATCTTCCAGTGAAGAAAACGGCGGGATTGATACGCTGGGAATTATTGAAACGCCTGTACGCCGTATGCCCGATCTCGGTTTGCCTCTGCCGCACATGGGCTGGAATCAGGTGACAGCGAACGCTGACAGCCATTTATTCCGTGGCATCGATGAAAATGCGTACTTCTATTTCGTTCATGGATTCGCCATGCCGGTTTGCGAAAACACGATCGCGCAGACGCTTTACGGTGAGCCTTTCAGCGCTGCCGTGCAAAAAGACAACTTCTTCGGCGTACAGTTTCACCCCGAACGCTCCGGTGCGGCGGGCGCACAGTTGCTGAAAAACTTTCTGGAGATGTAAACAGGATGATTATCCCGGCTTTAGATTTGATCGAAGGCAGCGTGGTGCGTTTGCATCAGGGCGATTACGGCCAGCAGCGTGATTATGGCAACGATCCGCTTCCACGTTTGCAGGATTATCAGCAACAAGGCGCAGAAGTTTTGCACCTGGTTGACTTAACCGGCGCGAAAGATCCGGCGGCACGTCAGATCCCGTTGCTGAAAAAATTGCTGGCGGGCGTGTCTGTACCGGTTCAGGTTGGTGGCGGTATCCGCACCGAACAGGACGTAGAAGCCCTGCTGAATGCCGGTGCAACCCGCGTCGTCGTGGGTTCAACGGCGGTGAAAGATCCGCAGAAAGTTCAGGGCTGGTTCCAGCGTTTCGGCGCAGACGCACTGGTTTTGGCGCTCGACGTCCGTATCGCTGCCGATGGCACTAAAAACGTCGCCGTCAGCGGATGGCAGGAAAATTCCAGTTCCACGCTTGAAGAGATCGTGGAACTGTTTCTGCCTTTCGGCCTGAAACACGTTCTTTGTACGGATATTTCCCGCGACGGCACGCTGGCAGGTTCAAACGTAGCGTTGTACCGTGAAGTGACCGCGCGTTTTCCTCAGGTTGCTTTTCAGGCTTCCGGCGGTATCGGTTCATTGCAGGACATCGCCAATCTGCGTGACAGCGGCGTGAAAGGCGTGATTGTCGGGCGGGCATTACTCGACGGTAAATTCAATGTGACGGAGGCAATTTCATGCTGGCAAAACGGATAATTCCCTGCCTCGACGTTAAAGACGGCCAGGTCGTTAAAGGCGTGCAGTTCCGCAATCACGAAATCATTGGTGACATCGTCCCGCTGGCACAGCGCTATGCGCAAGAAGGCGCCGACGAACTGGTGTTTTACGATATCACCGCTTCCAGCGATGGCCGCGTGGTCGATAAAAGCTGGGTGTCGCGCGTGGCAGAAGTCATCGATATCCCGTTTTGTGTCGCAGGCGGAATCAAAAGCCTGGAAGATGCGGGGCAGATTTTACAGTTTGGTGCCGATAAAATCTCCATCAACTCCCCTGCTCTCGCCGACCCGACGCTGATCAGCCGCCTCGCCGACCGTTATGGTGTACAGTGCATTGTTGTGGGCATCGATACCTGGCACGACGCGGCGACCGGCACTTATCAGGTCCATCAGTTTACCGGCGACGAAGCACGCACCAAAGTGACCACCTGGCAGACAATTGACTGGGTGAAAGAAGTGCAGGAACGCGGCGCGGGCGAAATCGTGCTGAACATGATGAATCAGGACGGCGTGCGTAATGGCTACGATCTGGAACAGCTGAAGATGATCCGCGAAGTTTGCCATGTTCCGCTCATCGCTTCCGGCGGTGCGGGCACAATGCCACACTTCCTTAACGCGTTCCGCGAAGCACGCGTTGATGGCGCACTGGCCGCATCGGTGTTCCACAAACAAATTATCAATATTGGCGAGCTGAAAAGCTATTTAGCTGAAAATGGCGTGGAGATCCGCTTGTGAGTAATCAGGAAGTAAAAACCGGTCTGCTGACCGGCGAACAAATCAGCCAGCTCGATTGGGAAAAAGTGGATAACCTGATGCCTGCAATCATCCAGCACGCGGTGTCTGGCGAAGTGCTGATGCTCGGTTACATGAATCAGGAAGCCCTGAGCGTTACGCAATCTTCCGGCAAAGTGATGTTCTTTTCTCGCACCAAAGAACGTTTATGGACCAAAGGCGAGACCTCAGAAAACTATCTGAACGTCGTGAGCATTACGCCTGATTGCGACAACGATACGTTGCTGGTGCTGGTCAATCCGGTTGGCCCGACGTGCCATAAAGGCAACAACAGCTGTTTCCACCCTGCCGAAACCGACTGGGCATTTTTGTATCAGTTGGAAGAACTGCTGGCATCGCGCAAAACCGCCGATCCGGAAAGCTCCTACACCGCCAAACTGTATGCCAGCGGCACCAAACGCATCGCGCAGAAAGTCGGTGAGGAAGGCGTGGAAACTGCACTGGCAGCAACCGTCAACGACCGCTTTGAGCTGAAAAACGAAGCGTCAGACTTGGTCTATCACCTGCTGGTGTTGTTGCAGGATCAGGATCTTAACCTGAGTGCGGTGATCGATAATTTGCGTCAGCGTCATAAAAAATAACGTCAACCTTGAGACGTAAAAAAGCCGCCTTTGCAGATGCATTGGCGGCTTTTTATTGACGTCAGCAACGGCGCGCTTTTCAGCACGCCGCCAAACGGATTAATCCAACCATTCGGTATGGAATACGCCGTCTTTATCAGTGCGTTTGTAAGTATGTGCACCGAAGTAGTCACGCTGTGCCTGAATCAGGTTAGCTGGCAGAACCGCTGAACGGTAGCTGTCGTAGTAATTGATCGCAGCAGAGAATGTAGGTGTCGGGATACCGTTCTGAACAGCATAAGACACAACATCACGCAGCGCTTGCTGATATTCGTCGGCGATGTTTTTGAAGTACGGAGCCAGAAGCAGGTTAGCGATAGACGCGTTTTCAGCGTAAGCATCGGTAATTTTCTGTAGGAACTGAGCACGGATAATACAGCCAGCACGGAAGATCTTCGCGATTTCGCCGTAGTTCAGATCCCAGTTGTTCTCGTCAGACGCGGCTTTAAGCTGTGAGAAGCCCTGAGCGTAAGATACGAGTTTACCCAGGTACAGAGCACGACGAACTTTCTCGATGAACTCAGCCTTGTCACCAGCGAAAGGTTTAACAGCCGGGCCAGACAACACTTTAGAAGCCGCAACGCGCTGATCTTTCAGAGAAGACAGGTAACGTGCAAACACAGACTCGGTGATCAGAGTCAGTGGCTCGCCCAGATCCAGAGAGCTCTGGCTAGTCCATTTACCGGTGCCTTTGTTCGCTGCTTCATCCAGAATCACGTCGACCAGGTATTTACCTTCTTCGTCTTTCTTGGTGAAGATGTCTTTGGTGATGTCAATCAGGTAGCTGCTCAGCTCGCCTTTATTCCATTCAGCGAAAGTGGTTGCCAGCTCTTCGTTGCTCAGGTTCAGGGACTGTTTCAGCAGGGAATAGGCTTCTGCGATCAGCTGCATGTCGCCGTATTCGATACCGTTGTGAACCATCTTGACGTAATGACCTGCACCATCAGCACCAATGTAAGCAACGCAGGCGTCGCCATCTTCAGCACGTGCTGCGATTTTTTCAAGAATTGGCGCTACCAGTGCATACGCTTCTTTCTGACCGCCAGGCATGATTGACGGGCCTTTCAGTGCGCCCTCTTCACCGCCGGAAACGCCGGTACCGATGAAGTTGAAGCCCTGCTCAGACAGTTCGCGGTTACGGCGAATGGTGTCTTTATAGTAGGTGTTGCCGCCATCGATCAGGATGTCGCCTTTATCCAGGTGCGGAGTCAAGGATGAGATGGTTTTGTCAGTTGCTTCACCGGCTTTCACCATCAGCAAGATACGACGTGGTTTTTCCAGCGAGTCAACAAACTCTTCGACGGTGTAGTGCGGAACCAGATTTTTACCCGGGTTTTCTGCGATGACTTCGTCAGTCTTATCGCCAGAACGGTTAAAAATGGAAACGGAATAACCACGGCTTTCGATGTTAAGCGCGAGGTTACGGCCCATGACCGCCATACCGACAACGCCGATCTGTTGTTTGGACATTAGCAACTCCTGTCTGAATTAGTTGATCGCCCAGAGTTTAGTCTAAACCCCTGTAAACAGTGAGTTTAACTGCACTGAGCTATACAAATGAACACAAGCATTGTACATGAGAATGGCGAAGGGTGAACCTATTGCAGCTATAACAATATTCTGAGGAAGTGATACAAACGATGTCAGGATACTGATACGACCAGCAGGCTAGTTTACTAAAGCAAGGTTGCGGGATAATTACTCAAACAACCCCACATATGCCTTATTATCCAATTACTTAACATAACCAACCGAAGGATAGAAGAGGAATTTGATTAATTTAGAACCTTCTTACAGGACTAGCCATAATTATCACGGCTGAATACAATACCGTTAGGTTCAAAACTTCAATAGAGTTTTGTGAAGATGAAAAAAGCAACAATGCGAAAAGTTAGTAGTCGAATTGTTGGAGATAAATATGAAAAATAGAAAGCTGGGTATTTTCGAACCACTGCATGCTGAAGGCCAAACATTATGCGAGAAAGACTTTATTGCTTTGAGGCTGAAGAGTAACGAACATGCGCATTGGCGCGAGTTTCGTATTTTACTAGATTTTTACTATGAAAAAAAACATGAAACATACGATTACTCAGGAATAATTTCGCCGAAATTCACGTTAAAAACATTAATTAGTGGCAAATCCTTTATTGATTTTATCAATAAGTCAGATGAAGCAGATGTTTATATCATCAATGCTTTCCCTCCACTTGCATACATATCTTACAATGTATGGATGCATGGGGAGGCTTTCCATCCAGGAATCACAGAGCGCACTCAAAAATTACTTGACGTATGCAATATAAAAATCGACTTAAAATGCATACCTCGTCATAGTCATCGTACACTTTGTTATTCAAATTTTTGGATTGGCACTCCAAATTTTTGGAAGCTTTACGCTGAAACTATATTAATACCAATTGAACAATATCTTTTGAATAATCCAGAAAGCGACATCAGTCGAAGCGTGCTTGAAGACACAACACATACTGATCCTGCGCCATTCTTGCCTTTTATCATAGAAAGATTGTTCAGCACATTTATATCAATGCGAAATGATATCACAATAGTTGCCTATCCATTTGATTACAAGAATAGCAGAGACTACTGTTTGAATGATTTTGAGACAGAAGTTGTAAAATGCATGGGTAAAGTGATCGATAAAGCAGACAGCGACGATAGTTATCCTAACATACTCAAAGATTCACAGTATTTGTACACGAAATTATATAAGAATTATTTCTCAGAGTATTACTCAATTCACCCACATCCTCATACGGGCTATACGGCCTCTTTGTTCAAAAAAAAATAATTCTTGTGATAAGCGCACTGATTTTATGAGGATGAATTGCTTCAGTGCGCTCAGTATGAACTACATTTTGACTCTAAGATTGATAATAAATTATCGATAAAAAATTCAAGCTAACTCCTTGTAAACTTCTGCATAACAGCGAGCCATTTCTTGTGCAGTGAATAGCGACATTAACCGTTTATTTCCCTGCTCACCCAACGATTTACACAAATTGGCATCATTGTTCAGCATAATCATACGCTGAGCAATTGCATCAGGATCTTGAGCAGCAACAATAAAACCAGTTACATCATGTCTATTCACGTAACTTGAACCTGAGCCAACTTCGCAACTGATAATTGGCTTGCCGAACAACTGGGCTTCAAGCAGTGAAATTCCAAAAGCTTCCGAACGTAAATGAGAAGGAAATACAAATGCTTTACATAAGGTCAATAAAGAAATTTTATCTTCGTCAGAAACATGCCCAACAAAAGTTATGTTCTTAAGGTGTTTATCTGCTGCTCGCTGCTCTAATTCAAGACGCAATGGACCATCACCGGCAATAACAACAGGAAGTCCAGATATCTCGGCAGCATCGATTAAATACTGCAATCCTTTGTAGTAACGAAGAACTCCGACGAATAAATAAAATCCTTTCCCAACTAGCCCTTCCCACTTAGTCATATTATCAACATCAGTACTGGAATAAGATTCAGGTTCAATGCCGAGAGGTATAATCGAGCACTTCTCTTTATAAGGTTTTAATGTTTCGCTTGTAGCAAGATATTGTGGAGAAGTTGTGATAATACGAGTGACATTTGATAGGAAATATTTCTCAAGTGGCTTATAGAGAATTCTAAGAAAACGTTGCCTGACAATATCTGAATGATAAGTCACCACAGAAGGCTTATTACTATGGCAGAAAATACTCAATATATCACCACTTGGCCATGGATAGTGATAGTTTATAATATCAGCCCATTCAGATAAACGTCGGAACTCTCTAATTAGGCTAAAAGAAAATCCATTAGAAGACACTTCCCAAACCTTCTTCTTAAGGATAATTTGAGTTCCTTCAAAGTAATAATTCTTGTCACTATCATTTGATAAGGATAAAACTTTTGACTCCATACCATAATGCTGTACACCTTGCGTGATAAAACGAATGGCTTGTTCCAGGCCACCTTTGGTTTCCGGGAAACAAGTTCTGTAAACGTGTAAGATTTTCATCATATGTATGGAAAAATAAATTATAATTTTAAGAGGATAAAAAGTACAACCTTTGAGAAAGGTCATTTCAACTGAAGTTTTTGAGATATTCCATAACTTCTCGAGTTTTAATCTGCATTAACTCATTATTATTTCGCGATTCAACATTAAGCCTGACTACAGGTTCCGTATTCGAAGATCGCAGATTGAAGCGCCAGCCGGAAAACTCCAAGCTCAAACCATCAAGTTCATCGGTTTTTATAGCCTGTTTTTTATAAATTTGTTTTAGACTTTCTACAGCGACTTCTGGTTGATTCAAGTGCATGTTAATTTCACCAGAAGATGGATAAAGTTCAATTCTAGAATCAACGGTTTCAGAAAGTTTCATACCCTTAATTGATAACAATTCAGTAACTAATAACCATGGAATCATACCAGAATCGCAATATGCAAAGTCTCTAAAATAATGATGGGCACTCATCTCACCACCATAGATTGCATCTTCATGTCGCATTCTTTCCTTGATGAAAGCATGACCAGTCTTCGACATAACTGGAATACCACCAGACTTCACTATGATATCTTGAGTATTCCATACTAGCCGAGTGTCATGAATAATCCTTTGTCCAGGGTACTTCGCGAGAAATGATTCGGCCAACAAACCGACAATATAATATCCCTCGATAAATCGTCCACACTCATCAAACATAAAACAGCGGTCAAAATCTCCATCCCAAGCTATACCCATATCAGCATTGTATTTAATCACGGCTTGAGATGTATCTGAACGACATTCAGGCAATAGAGGATTAGGTATACCGTTTGGGAAATTGCCATCTGCGTCGTGATGAATTTTAATAAATTCGATTGGGACATTAAGTTCAGAGAATTTTTTTTCTATTTCATCGATAACATGCCCTGCAGCGCCATTCCCTGAATTAACAACTAAACGCAAAGGTCGAATATTTTGCAAAGCAATGTATGTGAGTAAATGTTCAATATAGTTCTGGAGGTTAGAAAACTTAGTATAAGTACCAATTTCAGAAATGTCTGGAAATATTCCATTTTCAGCGATAGATTGTATTTCTCGCAATCCGTTATTTCCGCTGACTGGCACTGCATTTTTTCCAACTAGCTTCATACCATTGTAATCTATAGGATTATGGCTAGCAGTAACCTCAATTCCGCCATCAACATCCATAGTAAAAGCTGCGTGATAGATTTCTTCAGTTCCAGTCAGACCAAGATCAATAACATGAACCCCAGAATCAGTAAGCCCCGCGGCGAGTGATTGTTTCAATGAATCACTTGTCAATCGGACATCACCTCCAACAACAATAGTTTTAGGTTTAAAATGCAAAGCATAGGCACGACCTATCCGATAAGCTACCTCAGGGTTTAATTCTTCTCCAATTTTCCCACGAATATCATACAACTTGAAGCAAGGCATCTTATATGATTTATTATTCATTCTAGCTCCTAACTTATTGTATCGAATTATTAACATCAAGTCTTACAACATCATCTTCTGAAAGATAAAGCCCAGAATGGATCTCAATAACTTCCAAAGGTATTAACCCAGGGTTTTCCAATGAATGAGCCACACCAACAGGTATATATGTTGATTCATTTTCGCCCATAACAAAAATCTCTTCACCTTTATATATTTTTGCAGTTCCAGAAACGACAATCCAGTGTTCTGTTCGGTGATAATGCACTTGTGTTGATATCTTCTGCCCTGGTTTTAAGTAGACTTTATTTACCTGATATCGGGCACCTTCTGAAATATGATCATAATATCCCCAAGGCCTAAAAACCTCTCTGTGATGTAAAGCTTCCTTCCTATCGAATTTTTGAAGCTTATTTACGATTAGTTTTACTTCCTGAACTTGCTTTTTGTCAGCAACCAATACAGCATCTCGGGTTTCAACAACAATAATATCAGTCAGGCCAACAGTTGCGACAAGCCTATTGCTGGCATTTATGTAACAACCACTTGTATTTTCGTGTAAAACATCACCACGGATGACGTTTTGGGACAAATCTTTTTGACCAATTTCCCAAAGTGCCGACCAGGAACCTACATCGTTCCAGTTAACGCCAAGTGGCATAACGACGGCATCCTTAGTTCTTTCCATTACCGCATAATCTATGGAGATATTTGGAGAGTCATCGAAAGAGTTACTATCGACACGAATAAAATCGAGATCTTGACGAGAGTTTTTTAACGCAAGTGAACAGGCAGCAAGCACTTCCGGGCAGTATTTATCCAATTCCTCAATATATTTGGATGCTTTAAATAAAAATATACCACTATTCCAAAAGTACCCACCATGAGAAAGATAGAGTTTAGCTTGTTCACGCCCTGGTTTTTCAACAAAACTTTCTACACTAAAAGCAGAATCAATTGCTACTCCGCTTTTAATATAGCCATATCCTGTCTCGGGAGCTGTAGGAAAAATTCCAAAAGTCACCATTTTACCGCTATCCACCAAAGATAACGCTCTGCCAACCGTTTCATTGAAAACATCTACATCTTCAATGTAGTGGTCAGCAGCAAGCACGAGTAAAATAGAATCGGGATCTGAATGCATCGCGTGCAATGCTGCAAGTGCAATTGCCGGTGCAGTGTTCTTACCAGAGGGCTCTAAAATAATGCCACAATGGCATAAGGACTTTTTACGTAACTGTTCAGCGACGAGGAAACGATGTTCTTCGTTGCATACTATAATAGGATCTTTATAGGATTTGGAACTTACGCGGAGAAGTGTATCCTGAAACAAAGTGTCTTCACTAGTAAGAGAAAGGAACTGCTTTGGGAATTGAGTACGGGAAAGTGGCCATAGTCTCGTGCCAGCCCCACCCGCCATAATAACGGGTAATATAGTATTTGTCATATATCTCACTCCGTGAATAATTTTACACTAGCAGTAATAGCGCCTTACAAGTAAACTGATTTTTTAATTAAAATTCAGGATACATTGATAGTTAAATATGGCCATAGATAATATCTGATAAAGCAGCTGCACTTTTTTCGATATGATAATTGTTATTTACATCATCAAAAGCATCAATAGCTATATTTTTCCTTAATTTCAAGTCTGATGCCATTAACTGTAGCGCTTCTAGCCAGCATAAATAATCATTATCAATAACGATGCCCGTCTGTCGATTTTTGACTGAATTTTTATATATAGTCGCATTTGAATAAATCCCAGGCACACCCGCGCAGCCATAGTTAAGATATTTAAAAGGATTTTTACATTCATTAAATCTAACTGAATCTGAGTCTTCTGAGCTACCAAGTGGTGATATGGAAAACTCATATTCTCCAGAAACTAATGCTCGCATATAACTGTCATAAGGCATTCTGTTCGTAAAATATAGGAAAGGTAAGGAGTGCATTTCAGGGAAAGGATCCCCATAAAAATCGAGAGTATAGTTTTTATTCTTTGTAAAGAAAACCTGTAACGCAGTAAACAGCATTTCTTTTGAAGATTGCATTTTGATCATATCTGCGTTTGTAAAAACAATTTTATGGGTATTATAGTTTCTTTGCAATATTTCTTCACGAGTAGAATATTTATCAACCCACATTCCATTTGGAACGAGTACAGCGTTAGGAATAAAAGACGAGACGCGATCTAGCAAAAACTCATTAGCAACCGTAACCGTATCCGCAAGCGATATAATTTCATTAATAATAGGCAAGCGTATATTTTGCAGAGATCCTGCGCTGTATTTTGGAAACGAAAAAATCCAGTCATCTATATCATAAATAACCTTGACTTTATTTTTCTTTGCCTCTCTCGTGATAGAAAGCGCCTGATTCGAACTATGCTTACTTAGCAATAATACATCAGCCCATTGAACTGCTTGCACAGAAACCGGGTCGGATTCTGAGACAGATGCATATACAAGTTTCCCTTGAAACTGTAAATATTCCAGAACCTCAGTTATCCGTGCAGATACTGACAAAGACGGAACACCCATAGCTACATGAGATTCCCTCTGCAAAGCAATGACTCGCATTATTTATCCCTTAAGAGAATCACGTAGATTATCTATTGAACCTAATGATAAACCTATGATTTTTCCGACAATTTTCTCGGCGACTAAGTCTGCATCAATGATGACCAATGTAGAATTAGAAGGAAGAATGGATGGAAATTGAGATAAAGGTATATTTAGTAACTCGTGCAAAATGCATGCAATTGGGCCCGCATGAGACACAATAACTACACTTTCGTAGGAGCGTTGTAATAATTCACGCAGCCAAGATAAAACTCTAGTATAGAGGTCCTTATGGGACTCCCCTCCAGGATAACAATTGTCAGGTTCTCTATAAAAATCAGGTTGCTCTTTAAGAAAAGAGTCAAGCGTTAAGCTGGCCACAGTACCTGCATCGGTCTCACCTAATCTTTTGTCTTCAAACCAGTCAACATCCGGAAAAATGATTTTTGCGGTTTGCTGAGCCCTCTGCCAATGACTAAAAAAGTAATAGTCAGCAGTGATATCAAGTTCTTTTACCCATTGAGACAATCGATTGACCTGTGCTACGCCTACCGTCGAAAGCGAATCTGCAGGCGTACCAGTAACTAACTTGGCTTGGTTAGCATCAGATAGCCCATGTCTAAATAAATAAAGCCTCATCGCGTTAAACTCTGAAGAATATCAACCAATGGCTCTATAGCATGAGGCAAACAAAATCGCTTCAAAGATTCATCAATGGTTTTTTGTTGAACATTACTCATCAAAACACGGTCGACCGCCTCACTCAAGCTTTCTTCACTATGAGGATCCGCGTAAAAAGCGTTATCGCCAAAATGTTCACGTGACCATTCAGAATCACTTAAAACAAGTTTACATCCAGATAATCCGGCCTCAATTGCAGAGATGCCTGCAGGTTCATACCCAACCTCAATGTAAAATAATGCTCCTTGCAAAGCAGAACGAACTATCTCAGATTTATAGGGTAAATTAGGGATGACTAAAATATCATCACCTCCAGCGTCTAGACAATTCTGGAGATAAGATTTTGAGCGGGCGGTGCCAACTAATACAATTTTAATACCCTTTTCACGGAGTACTTTCACAGCTTGTAGTTGATTTTTATTTTTCTCAATGACCCCAAACCATATGGCATATTTTTCAAGCCCATACAAGGTTTTGAAAAGATCTGGCGGAGCTTGTATCAAATATGAGTCATCGACACTAAGAGTAATATCACGACATTTTTCAATGGGTAATTTGAAGCTCTTAGAGAAATTGTTTTTTTCTGCTAAAGATTTAAAAATTATAGCATCAGCAAGCGATAAATATGAATTAATCAGGTCAGGAGCCGCTATATCACCATCTCTTACCCATAGATTAGGCCATAAAACAATCGGTATATTAGCTTCTTTAATCTTTTCTAATAACTCTAAGCCACCACCATGTACAGAAAAATGAAGCACAACATCATAATCATCCAATGAACGAGAATACGGGCCATAAATATCAACGATAAAACCTTGCTGCTTAAGAGTGTCAGCAATAGAAAAAATTTCGTATTCTCCACCACCTTTAACAAGGAAAGCATGATGATAAGTTGTAATAAGTACTCGAGGAAAATGCATATTGGCAACTTTTATTTATAAATTGAAAAAATAGCATCCCATACTTCATCACGTGTTTGCAATATAATTTCTGCAGCACGGTCTGAATATCGTTTATGAGACTGTTGTTTACTAATTAATGCTTCAATTACCGAGGTTGCATCATTTACAGAAACAATATTTTGGGTAAATGAACCAAGTAAATCATCAGCAGCTGTTCCAGAGCGAACAATAACTGGGACATCGAAATGCATTGCCTCCAGGACGGGTATGCAAAAACCTTCATGCAGACTCATCGTAAAATAGCCATCAGCAGTGATGAAGCGATGAGCCAACTCACTGTCGGTAAGTGTACCCGTAAAGGTGATTCTATCAGCGACACCTAACTCACGTGCAAGATTAAAAAGAAGTTTACTATAATCATAATTTGGCATGCTGCCAACGATGAACATGCGATATTTAATAGTATTGCTACATCCGATAAGACTAAATGCCTTTATAACATCTTCAATACGTTTATGAGGGACTATTCTTCCCACATATAGTAAATCAAAAAAGTTCGAATAAGTCTCTCCAACAATTGGTTTATCATAATTCAATAAACCAGAGTCTTTGAAAACTGGAGGGATAACACTTATCTCAATATTTGGAACATGCTTAGCTAGACGGAGTTTAGAAAAATTCGATGTAGCAATTATTTTATTAAATAAGCTGAGTTTAGGTAACTGTGAGATTGCTTCTCTGCATAATGAAGCAGTCACTGGTTCATATTTTTCCAATAAATCATATGGGGTAATATCATGATAATAACAGACCTTAGGACAGTTGAGTTCTAAGATACTATCGAGGAAAGAGTCGAGAATTGAATAACTGACAAATAAAATATCATCTATTTTAATCGTATCAAAAAGTTCGACTGCATCAATAATGGAAATTTCAGTATACTGTGAACTATATCTCTGAGCGCACAAATGTACATTGTAGCCTAGTCTTTGGCATATTTTAGCCAATCCTATACAGTGATTACCAACCGCATCGCCCTCATGAATGTCCGGCGCGTAAATAAAAATATTTCTATTATGAACCATGATATTTATTTATTTCCTTTAATCGCTCAGAATAAAACTCTGAAACAGAAGAAATTGAATATTTTTCACGAATGAATGTTTGGCCACATAATGAAATCTTATTACGCAGGTTGGTTTCCTCATATACAGTTAACATCTGTCTGCTAGCAATATCAATGTCAGGATCACACCAGTACTGCCCCTCGTAAAAAATATAATCTCCCTTTCGTAACGGAAGCAACTCACCGTCAACTAAAAAGGCTGTATCAGACCGACAAAAATCGACATTCCCTGAAAAGTTTGTAGTTACAACAGGTTGACCTAACAGCATAGCTTCGGCAATTACGCGGCCAAACCCTTCACTTCTGTGAAGAGATATATAACAATCACAAGAACTCATCATATTAATTAAACTCAGACGATCCATCAACTCAGTAATTATAATAATTCTTGGATCAGCACTGGCTATTTTAATTACCTTTTGCCAGGTTGGATCGCTTACATTAATATTCATTGCCTTAATAAGTAATCTCACATTATCATACTGCGAAGAAACTGAAAAAGCATGCTGGAATGCTAATACACCAGCCAGTGGATTTTTCCTAGTTAACCAAGAGTTTCCATCGAACATGAGATAAAACACAAAAGAATCATCTGCAATATTCAGCTCCTTACGCATACTTGCCGTAGGCTTAGGAACAGTAACAGCCATAGGCATCTTGTAAACTGGAGTATTACCATCTTTGAGAAAACAGTTTTTTACGTATTCGCTTTGTGCCCAAATTTCATCAACAAATTTTCTTACCTGTGAAAAGGCCGCAGGCCAATGCGGTAACTCCCATGGCCAAGCACCGATTTTGTATTCATTACCATTTATTAATTTCTCTCCCCCTTCGATAGCCAAGCGGATCATTTCTGTAGGTGGGAGGCAAAATAAACTAGTATTATATTTAAATGTTTCTGAAAAGCGAAGTTCTCCATCAGGAACAACGATTTTGGGAGGACCAGAAATAGGGGCATTTATATATACACCATCGAACCCCAAACTCTCAATAACCTGCCCAGCCAGGCGGGCATCTTCACCTAGCCCGAGAGATCCTTGCGGAAAACCAACGATGTTTAATCCGAAAGCTTTATCATCCACAGGCGTTTTAATTAAAATAGTATTGTTTTTACTAACCACGAGAATTGTATTTTGCAATACCTGATACTCAAGTCTACCGTAGTCATTCCACCATTTAATCAATTCGACAATATTCGTTAGATTATCGGTTTTAAAAGCTTGAATTAAGTCATCTCTGCTAGTGAATATATCAATTAGAAACCGTGGAATGTTAATACCATCGTGAACCACCGGTTTGTAGAGTCCAATTTCTGAAGGACAAATTTCATAGGTTAAGAAATCAAACTGGTAAGTCCCATTTTTTTGCCACCAATCAATTACCTTTAAAATATCAGGAACCCTATCGAGTCTTAGTTTTCTCAATTCATGTAGTAATTCCGGTAACTCAACAATAAATTTTGGAAGTACTAATCCACATGCTACTGGTATAATTTGTTTTAGAGACGATATAAGTACTCTGGAATCCCAGTTTAATTGAGGATATTCTAATTTACCATTTTTATTCCACCAAGCGAGAACGCCTAAAAGACCTGATGTTTTTTTTATATTGAACATCTCTTGCAGATCTTTTCTTTCGTGGATGATACTGTTTATAAATTTGGGAAAATAATTTATATTATCGAACGTAAAGTTTTTTCCAAGTGAACTTAGTGTAATGTCAACATCCCAACTTAATTTAGGGTAACATACCTTACCATCATTTTCCCACCAGTCTATTAGACCTATCAAACCATTTAACTTATCAATATCATAGGCTGAATAAAGATCTTTTCTTTCTGATGATAAACGATGAATGAATAATGGAATTTCTACACCATCACCTATTTGGCAAAAATTTTGAAGTTGTAGAACTAAGTCTTGACTATCCCAATTGATATAGGGATAGTCAAATTGACCGAAATCATCCCACCACTCCAGAAAACCACTAATTCCAGTTACAGTATCTAGGTCAAAACTTTCTTTTATATCCTGTCTTTCATTTACTAACATCTCAATAAAGAGTGGAAGCGTATAGAAGCTATGCTCATTTTTCAAACAAACTAGTGAGTTATTAATGTCTTCCATATTAATACTCAGTTTTACATACACCTCTTTTCCTTCATTTTCCCACCATGCTAATAAAGCATGTATACCAGACAATACTCTAAGGTTAAACGCTGATTTAAGGTCCGGCCTACACTGAAGTAAAAAAATTAAAGCGTGTGGGACGTTCAGAGGAGAATAACTTTGACGATGTGTATTTTGAAAAATTTCGAAGATATCATTTAAGCGATTATCTATCGCAGGTAATAAATTATCATCAAATTGCAAATATTGATGGAGAGCTTGTTTAAATTTTCCAATCCATTCTTTAGGAGTAATGGATTGTAAAAAATCGCTTTCAAGCGAGCTCATAACCCAGTTTATACTATAGATACCTGGGTTTTTTTGTTGCACCTTATTCCACCAAAAATAAACCGTAGTTCTGTTTATTATGTTAAGTGGATAGAAAAATCTAGCTTCCATATCAATTGAGAGTAAAAACTCTATTCCTTTAGGAACATTGAAGAATGGCATTTCTCCGGAATTACATTCACCAGATAACCATGACGTCTTCGAGTCTGGTACGCGATAATTGTTTGCCATATAGGAATCTCTCAAATGTACTGGCTTGGTGTAAATGTCATGTTTTTAGTTGCAGACCACGCATCAAAATTTTGAATATGCGAGATATATTGGTTTTTCTTCCATTCTCCACTGATAGCGAATTCTACGAATGGTGTTATTAATGCTGCGACTTCCGGGGTGAAATCGAGACATTTCACTAATTTCTCATACTCATCAAAGAAAGCTACCATACCTCTTTCAAAAGGTGTGAAAAAAGTTCTGGCCGTAGATTGACGGTCATCTTCAATAAAGGATACCCCTCCTTCACAAGGAATATGACCAATAATAGTTTCATGGGGAGCAGAAAATAACAATTCAAAAACTATTCGATTCTTATATATAGCATCAATTTTTTCATCGCTAAAATTCATGTCACTAATCATTGATCGCTTATTATCACCATGACGCTCTGTCAGACAAAAGTAATAGCCATATATATTAAATTTGAAATATGGTGCTATCGCAGCCTCAAATGCTTCTTGCGTCGATCCTTTCCATCCAACATCAACAATCCCGATATTTGCATTTTCAGGGAGATTTAATTCAGATAATAATAAATGAAGTCCTCTGCGGTTTTCACGGCATACTTTTAATATATCTTTTTTCATTGAAGATAATAGATTATATATGCTGTCATAGTTAATATTTTTTAGCGCTATATCTTCATAGAATCCCAGCGAATCGAGTACTTTTTGACTAGGTGGGACAACACCTATTCTTTCAAATAATTCATGGGCAGATAGTTCATAAGCACCTGAGACGAAGTATGGTATATATTCATTAAAATTACATGATGTGATTGATGAAAGAATAAATGAAGTACGCGACCCTTTGAAATACAAGGAAGGTAAAGTGATGTTATTTTTTGTCGATGCCATATCGGTGCATTTTTTTATCATGTAGCCATCTCGAGCCAGATACAATAAAACATCGATATTATCTTTTGATGAAGCTTTTAGTAACCATTGATTAAAACCAGTGACAGTAGGACCACCATGACTGTAGGCAAAATTTTCTCCGCTATCTACCGGAAAGTTGTGTATCCGATAATCAGTCAACCCAGATACAACGGAATCTGAAATAGAGATATTTTTACTCATACCCATTTCAGAAAATTCATAGTAATAGGCATTTAATCCTTTTTCTTCAGCTTTTTCTACGTCAGCAAGATAATTATCGCCAATGTGAAGAATATCCTCAGGTGCGACGGTGAATTCATTAATAAGCTTTTCAAATATCTCCCCGTTGTCACGTTTAGTTGAGTTTCTATCAGAAGAAATGAAAAGCGGGGTCTTGGGTAAGTTATACTTTTCCAGACATAACTCAAAATAGGTAACTGGTAAGTACATGTCAGATGTAATTACGACTATTTTGTTCAACTTCAACGCTGTTTCAAACAAAAAGATAATTTCTGGGTTAGGATAAATAACATCAAGTTCTGCTTTAAATTCATAACTTTTTATTTCATTTATTTTTGTACTATTCAAGCTTTTGAAATTATCATAAATATTATCAAGAGTTATTTCTTTCTTATCATTCGTAATCATTTCAGCAAAAGCTAACTTTTGCGCTTCCTTTCTTAGAACTTTGAAGTTATCAATTCCAAATTTCATTCCTACCAGATCAAAAACTGATTCTGGATCTTCTACCTTTCGTAAAAATAAAGTATCAAAAAAATCAAATGAGATGATTTTATAATCATTTAGTTTTAGTTCTAACTCTTTTAGATTCATATCAAACGCTCTCAAATTAAACAAGGTCGAAATTTAGACTATCACAATCCAAATTCACACTGTAGAAAGGGTCATATTGGAAGTAATCAGCGTGTTTACTATACAAGTGACGCATGTCACTCTTCAACCTTACTAATTTCGATTCATCAATAGCATCCAAACCTCTACTTACTGACTCATGATGATATAAATGGACAGCCTGACAAACTAAATTATAAAATCCATTTTTATAAAGTCTGATGCATATATCTATATCGTTATATGCAACAGGTAAACTTTCGTCGAAACCACCAACTTGTTTAAACTTGGAAGCTTCAACGGCCATACAAGCCCCAGTGACTGCCAACCAATTGTATTCGAGTTGATTGCGCAGATAATACCCCGGAGATTCAGGATCTTGGCCAAGGAATGCATGGCAAGGTCCCCGCTCTAAATTGACGACCCCAGCATGTTGAATTTTTCCATTACCTGGATAAAGTAATTTTGCACCCACAGCCCCAACATGTTTCAACTGGGAATATGCCGATAAGTCTTCTATCCAATCAGAGGTGATAACCTCTACATCATCATTGGCAAAAATATAAATATCACCACCAGAATTTTTAACACCTACGTTATTAAGTTCTGAATAATTGAATGGTATATTATGTCTTACAACTTTTACTTTCGTATTAGAGTCTAATGAATTTAAATATTTTAAGGTTTCTTCTTCAACTGAACCATTGTCAACAATAATTACTTCAATATTAACATAACTACTTTTATTGAAAATAGAGTTTATAGCACGCTCTAATACAATACAATTGTCTCTCGTCGGTATAATTATAGATACTAATGGATTATTCTGCAGAGCATACTTAACTCGATAGTAGCCTGGGTAGTTTTTTAAGGGTTCGAGGCTCCCGTCAAGGCCACGCCTTTTTATAGCATCTAATCTGACGTTTTGTGTTGCTTGTAATATATATGGTTTAGCACCAACATCTGCCGCTGTTGAGCCGGGTATAATACGCCAGTGATATAATACTTTAGGGATATGACTAATTTTAGTAGTTAGTTCAGAAATACGTAATACTAAATCCCAGTCTTGGCACCCATCATAGAAAGAACGTAAACCGCCAACGCGCTCCAGAATTGTCTTTTTTATACACATTACGTGGCACGTATACATTGTGCTCATCATGCTATCAGGTGACCAAACTGGTTTAAAATGTGGCTCAACGTATGAACCATTTGTGGTAATTTTATCTTCATCGCTATAAATAAAGTCAGGTGATTTTTTTTCAATTTCAAATGCTAATTCATAAAGACAATCTGACGTTAATTCATCATCATGATCCAAAAAAACAACATAATTACCAGTAGCTAAACGAATTGCTTCATTAGTAGCACCTGCAATACCTACATTACTTATTAGTTTTTTAACTTTAATTGAATTTGAAGTTGATTCGAGAGCATTTAGATAATTGGTCGTTTGTTCCGATGGACTTGCATCATCGACGAAGATTAATTCCCAATTTGTATACCATTGATTTCTGACTGACTGTATCAGTCTTTCTAGCAGAATCAAATCTGTATTATACGTTGGAACAATTATTGACAATAGTCCCACACTTTTCTCTAAAAGAGTCAAAAAATTTTTTACTTTATCAGTTTTGCGTGGTTCGATATAACAATAATGTCTACTTCCCTTTTCGGAAAAACAATACCCTTTTTCATCATTATAATCTATTGATTTGAAATCTGATAATCGAATCACTCTCTTTAGATCACAATTTGTATCACCTAAAATATCGACTACGATCTCACTAAAACTGAAAGATGCTTCGCAAGAAATTGGATCTAATCGTAGTGCTTGCAACGAATGAGGAAATTGCAATTCTTCACTTACGTAACCCTCAGAATCTGCATTAAGGATCAAAGAGGTTTCTTCCTTATATCCATTACCTGTATCTGAGTACAAGACACATAATATATTTTTCCCCGATTCTATATTTATTTTGAACGAAAGACGGACCACTTTACCAACGAGATTTTCCCAACCGACAATTTTACATTGTGGGTCAATATTTTCAGATACCCATTTAAAATCTGTATTTGCACTAGGTATAATATTTAAAATAGGCATGATTTCAAATTTCATGTTAGTCTCTTTTCAATTTCCGGTATATATCTACTAGTGAGTTTGTTGCGGAAGGCCAGTTATAAACTTTTTCATTATCATTTAATACTTTTTCAGAGTTTAAACACCTACTAATTTTATTCAAGATATCTTCAACTGAGTCAAAATCGCAGTAAAATGCATTCTCTGAAAAATACTCTTTAGTAGAACCTTCAGATGTAACAACAAGTTTGACATCTTGGGCTCTCGCTTCAAGCGCTGCTAGCCCTGGGGTCTCAAGTGTACTCGGAAGGCAAAATAGTTCACATGCCTGGTATGCTGAACGTAACATCTCAGAATGATGCTCTAAAGGACCAACATAATGAACTTGATGACTATTTTTCAGAGACATAACTTCATCATAATAGTCCTGATTACGAATATGCCCAATGAGTACTAATTTTTTATCCGGAAATGCTGTCATTGCTTTTACTAAATTTAATTGATTTTTTCTTGGTTCTATATTGGCCACATTCAAGATAAAGTCATCGGTAAATTCAAATTTTTTACGAAAAATGCTTGGGTCAGGTTTATCTTCAAAAAATATATCATCAACTCCGTTATAAACAGCTGAAAAAATCTCTCGCGGAAGTGAGAGTACTTCTGAAAGTGCATCACTTTCTAATTCTGAGTTCGTAACAACAACATCTGCGAGTGAAAGCTGTGATCTTATCTCATCAGAAGGATACAGATGCTTAGTCTCAGGCGTCATCCATAAACTTGAGGAAATAACTAATGGCAAACCTAGTTTTTTAATAAAATTACAAAAGTGAACTGACCCCCCCATGCAAGAAAAAAAATGGACAACATCATAATCTAAGAATTTTGGTTCCCATAGATTCATGAGGTCAACTTTAATGCCTTTTCTCTCTAGGGCATGTTTATAGGCAAGTAACTGAATCTCTCCCCCGCCAGGGGTATGAAATGCCATAGGATAGGTTGCAAATAAAATTTTCAATCACTAGCTCCTTTGTCTATTCTGTCAAGCATCAGTTCACTCCTGGCTTCCCATGTATTGTCTCCAACATAAGCTTTCGCTTCTGCAAAACTAAACCGGCCTCTCCGCAATGACAAGTGAATGCATTTTGAAAACTCGTCTACGTCATGCGCAATGAATAAGCCATTTGACACAGACTCTGTAAATTTAAGTGCAGTAGTTATAATTGGAATACCTGCTGAAATATACTCATAATATTTCATAGGAAACATATAATTTGTATATTCATTAATTAAAGTAGGTAAAATGGCAGCATTCATTTGCGATAGATATTTTGGTAAATCACTATAACTGCGATAACCTAACGCATATACATTTGGAAGTTTTTTTAGATTTTCAAAAACTTCATTTTTTTGCCCTTCCCTTTCATCTCCTAATAATATAAAACTAAGATCCTTATTTACACTTGCAACGTCATACAATAACTGGAAATCGACCTTAAAATCAGAGAGAACACCATGGTATATAATACGTGGAGTAGGTATTCTCTTGATATCTTCAGGAATTTCCATAGTTTCAAAGGCAAGACTAAAATGTTCAAAATCAACAACATTTGAAAAATATTCAGTATTATTTTGAAACTCAATACATCGGATTTTCAAGGATTCTGTTGTTGTATAGACTTTATCCGCAAGTCTCAACAACTTTTGCTCTTCGGTAAGGAAGTTAGCTTTATCGATACCTGGAACAGATGAAAGGTCATCAACACAATGATATACCAATCTGTGATAATCTAGACCCACAATTGAATCCATTATAAATGGATGATAAGTCCAAATAATTGGATCTCTAAATTTCGCAAATTTAACGTGCCTTTCTATCAATTTTTTTAATATCCATGCATTAAATTTTTTTACAGTAGGATATCGATGGGCTGCAGGTATTAATAATGGTGAAAGCACCCAAATATCATTTTCTTGCTGTTTTGCTCCAAATATAATTGTTTTAAAACCTTTTTTTATTCTATTGATAATACGAAACACATCCTTTTTGCTTGCGAAATTTGGAGAACGTAATCCAACACTTTCTATGTAAAGTACTCTATGTCCTAGACCTTTAAATGATTTAGCAGTATGTTGTTTATTAGTCCAGTAAGGTTCATGCCAATCCGCAGTTGCAAATATAATAAAATCACTCATTGACATCATCTCGACAGAAGGGATATTAAATTTAATAAATAGACATTCAAATCAATAAAAAGGAATTCTTATATTGACATTCACTAAGCAGCAATAAAAATTATCATTGTAAGTTTAGTTCGACAAATACATATTCTGAGCACTATAAAATTTTTCGCTGAATAATAACGTCGGGATTAATTCAGAATTCCTTGCTCCTCCATCATAGATTACAAACCTCCCATCTTCTTTACTAATTTGGATTTGAGATTTATCAAGAATAAAATCCATAGTGCTATTTTCTGACATAAAAATCGCAGACGGGACCTGTTGCCGCACGTAATTTATCAAGCTCCTATGCGCCTCCGAGCGCTGAAATTCTGATTCCCAACCATATTGATATCGTGAGGAGAAAGGATGGTCCAGATACCCAAAGATCATTTTGCTTGCAGAAAAGGTGTCAAACGACTTTTTATATATTTCCATTGGATCGGTATCTACCAATAAGCAATCACCATGTAACATTACTTGCTGGCTATGCCCGATAAAACCGTTTGGCATATCTGCAAGTTGACCTCCCCGAGCAATTAGGAAATCTGGATCATTGCGTATGATACCACCAATCACTCCCTGGTATCCCACGTCACATAGTGCGTTTAGAGCATAATCAGGATTCTGATGAAACGGAGATACTGCATAACGGATGGGTGCTTGAATCACACTTGTAATTTTTTGCGCAGAAGCAGCTGCCTCATGTCTAGCAACCTCATAGCTTCCTCCCCAATTTGGGGCATGAGTCAGACTGTGGGAGAGGAATGCAACACCCTGCGAAGCCATGAGTTTTATGCACTCATCATGTTTTCGATCATCAAGATTTGCCGCATTAATTGCAAGAGAGAATGGAACATTTTCCTCTTGATACATCTTCCACAGTTCATTTGCTGAAGAAATATCTTCATCGCAATCCAAACGCATCGTAACGGCAGCTTCATGGCCCCACGGAAGGTCAAGTAGCACCGGCAATACAGGAAGTTCATTATACCGCCAGGATGCTATAAAACGTTCGACAATATGCCATTCAAAAGAATCTATAGGACCAACACTCCTGTTAAACCAAAGAATACTGCCTTCTGCTTCATCATATAAAGCCGCATAGCTGCATAATTTATTACCATCAACAGCTACATCTGCAAGCAGGTATTGTTTAGGTACATTAACTAATGCACTAAGGGACCATATGCTATCATCTGTTCTGATCGCACCATAACCAAGATTGTTCCATTCTTTTGCAAAGTCAAACCGTTCAAATGCTCGGTCCCAATTTTGCTCGCCTAATAATTCATGCTGAAGATATTGTATTTTACCTAAACTTTCAGAGAAAGAATTAAGTGGGGCTTCTAAACTTCTTGACCACTCTCGCTCAAGCCCTGTAAATTCAGTGTGACCAATACCTAACCTAAAATGCAGGCTCTGCGCCATAGTCCCAAAGATAATGACTTTGGATTTTTTTGTTTTGAGGAATAGATTAATAATATTTGCTAAATATTCATCCGGGTTGATTACCACTATGATATCTATTTTCTTTAAATTGAGTGCTAGCCCTGAACCTGACATTCGAATAACTTGTGTGCATGATACCGAACGGCGCAGAGCCGCTTCAACCAATTTAGCAGCTCTTAAATCTGTTTGTTTTGATAAGACAGCAATCATTTTGTCACCACATGTCTAAATTTTGCGCGTTCTCCCACCAGAACAAAACTATCATGAGCTACAAAGTGAATATCAAAACAACCAGGGAAGAACTTCTCCAATCGCGTGTGTACAGTGGTCTGATCGGCATTGGATTCAAGAACAATTCTTAGAACTGGCATATCTGTTCGTACATCGATTTGAAATTCCTGAATGCCCCCAACTCGGTGGTCCAGCATATCCTGTATATGATGAGTAGGGTATTCTATTCCACCCAACTTAACGACATCATGAATGCGTCCTACAATATCACTAAGATATATGCCATCAACACGTTCATCGATAGTAGCCAGATCCCCAGTTGCATAACGTATAAGAGGCATTAATTTATTATGATAACCAGTGACAACAATCTCATTATTAGCATCTACTAGTCTGTTTTCAAGAAAACCTTCAGAGTCTAATACATACAAATCTGTGGAATTATTATTCAATTCATATGCTATGACACCGATTTCAGCTAACCCATATCTATTAATAACACTGCATCTTAAAGTTTTCTCGATAGCTTCGCGCATATATGGCTGTAAAAGTTCCCCACTGGATTCGAATACGCTAAAAGTTTTGTCGCTGCCATATTTATTTTCAATATAACAAGCTAGCGCATATATAGTTGATGGGTGAGCATGTGCAAGAAAAGGTTTTCTTAATTTCAATGTTTTCCATATTTCTTCAAGACCTTGCTCATCAATCCGATCAAAAAATATATTACTACGATTCATCGCAAAACATTTAAAATCTTCGCGGCTTGGCCACTCTGGTATAGTGGCATCAGGAAAGCGACAAGCAAAATGTAATTCAGAAAGATATTTTTTTTTCCCTATTGATTCGCGACAATACAATGTAACTGCGGATGAATAGTCTGCACCTTGTTGATCATAATAGATAAAGCACGATAAGCCTGTTGAACCGCCTGTTTTACAAACATGGTGACGGGTTTCTTGTAATGGGCTGGAAAGTAAACGATGCCCTTGTTCTCGAATGATATCTTTCGTCAAATAAGGAATGTCTTGAAGATAGCGGACATCATTGTAAATTTTCTCTGGATCAAATTTATTGGAACTGAATAAGTCTCTATAATATGGAACATTTCTTCCCGCAAAGCTAACTATATCTGCCAAACGTTTAGCGACACTTTTTTTTCGCTGAAGATAGGGTATCTGATAAAAACTAGACAATTCTTGTACTTTATCCCTGACATTCCTTTTTTCCATTCTTTCAGCGATGGGGTATGCAATACAAGCACTTGCCAGGCCCTTAATGATTTTGAAAGGTTGTTGACTTAAAAGTCTTTCGCTAAACTTTAAAAAAGGATGGTTAGCATCAATCATTTTCTGCCTCCACGCTTTCGATTTTCTCTACCGCTACATCAGAGAGAATAGAACCGTGCTCCATATGTATTTTTCGCGTACATACATTATTAATCAGTTTTGGATCGTGAGTAGCTACCACAAGTAATGATGCTTTATTAATTAATGACTCCAATCTTTTCTTCGCTTTATTTTTAAATGCTTCGTCGCCAACGCTTAACCACTCGTCCATGATGATAATATCAGCGTCAACACTTGTAGAAATTGCGAAAGCCAGTCGTAACATCATACCACTGGAGTAGATTCTTACTGGTAGATTTAGATATTCACCCAGTTCTGTAAACTCTGCAATTTCATCCACTTTCGATTTAATGATGGATGGTTTTAACCCATCCATGATACCTCGCAGATAAATATTTTCGAATCCTGTCGCGTCCGGGTCCAGACCTGTTGATACATCTAATAACGATGCGATTCTACCTCGACTTAAGAGTGAACCTTTTACAGGAGCATATACACCTGCTAAAACTCGAAGTAATGTTGTTTTTCCCGAACCATTATGTCCGACTAAACCAACGCGTTCGCCTTCATTGAATTCGAAATTAAGATTATCCAAAGCACGTACAAAAGGATATTTCCCTGCATCTTTTCCAATTCGACCACCAGTTGATAAATTAATCAGTGTCTTTTTAAAAGATCGATGCGAATTTTCATAGATTGGAAATTCAATTGACATATTTTTTGCAGAAATAACTGAAGACATATTCTTTAACCTTATAACCAGTAAGGAATTCTTTCTCTGTAGCGAACCAACAACAGTTGCGAAATCGCGAATCCTATAACGAGCAATATAAGACTTGACGCCCAAGATTCAATGTTGATTGGATGGCCAAGAATTGGCGCTCTTATTATCTCAATCAAATGATAAAACGGATTAAAATCAGCCGCCCATTCTCTGCCCTTGAGAAGATTTTTTTGCCACATTATCGGAGTAAAGAAAAATGCCACTTGTAATATATTTCCAACAATAGGCAATATATCACGATACCTGGCGCACAATATACTCAGTACCAAACAAATCCAAACACTGTTTAAAAATAAGATAGCTAAACCTGGGAACAATAGTAAAAATTCAACTTTAGGGAAAGTCCCAAAAAAGAACATCAATATAATCACTACAGGTAGGCTATGTAAGAGAATAATAAAATTACGACACGCTATTCTGCATACATGGACCGATAATGGCATCCTAATTTGCTTTATGATATAAGCAGATGCAATGAAACCGCTACATCCTTCATTTACACAAGTGCTAATAAATTGCCATATGATGAGACCAACGCCTAAATATGGTAAATAATCAACGATTTTTTGATTAAGTAAAGTTGAATATAAAAAACCTAAAACGCCTACCATGATCATAGTGCTAATAGTAAACCAGAATGGGCCAAGGATGGAGCGGCGATAACGTTGTTTTATATCGTGCCATCCTAACGAAAACCATATATCCGGCCTCTTCAATGCCACGTATAAATCGCTTGTACCAGTATGGTGGTGCCATTCATCCTGCGATTTTACATCTTCAGATATTCTGTTTTTACTTTCTTCTTGATATGTATTATTTTTCATAATTCACTCATAGATATTCATTTCTTAAATTTCAAAGATGTATTGCATCATCAAATAAAACACCATTTTTGTCTTTCTCAGAAAGTTGAATGCATGCATCAATAACTGGCCAATCTATATTTAATTGTGGGTCGTTCCATAGAATGGAATGTTCAAATTTCGGATTATAATAATCAGTACATTTGTATACGAATTCTGCTATCTCACTTGTTACATAGAAACCATGTGCAAATCCAGCAGGCACCCAAAATTGACGTTTATTTTCTGCTGACAAATAAACTCCAACCCACTGACCAAACGTTGGAGATTTTTTTCGAACATCTACAGCAACATCGAAAACCTCTCCTGCTGTAACTCTAACCAGCTTTCCTTGAGTATTTTGAGTCTGGTAGTGAAGTCCACGTAATATACCTTTATTCGACTTTGAATGGTTATCCTGCACAAACTGACATGGAGCAAAAGTGACCTGCTCTTCGAATTTTTTCTGTTGCCAGGTTTCCATGAAAAAGCCGCGTTCGTCGCCGAAAACTGCTGGTTCTATTATTTTTACTTCTGGAATTGTTGTATTAATAACTTTCATAATTTCACTTATAGTTAGAAATTTCTTTCAATGCTAATTTCCAATCACTCGGCTCAATATCAAATTGTTCTTTGATTTTTGTGCAATCTAACCTCGAATTTTTCGGTCTTTTTGCAGGTGTTGGATATGCTGAACTAGGGATAGATGATAATGAAGGCACTTTTTTGATTAACGTATGTTCTAAAGCTTGTGAAAAAATGGCTTCTGCAAATTCATACCAACTAACATATGGCATGCCAGTATAATGATATATCCCCCAGCGAGAGTGTTTCCCAGAGGCTATTGACTCAACCATTTTGATTAAAGTATCTGCAATATCGCCAGCATATGTTGGTCCACCATATTGGTCACCAACAACAGCTATAGAATCACGTTCTTTAACAATACGTAACATTGTTTTTACGAAATTATGGCCACATTCACCAAACACCCATGCAGTTCGTAAAATAATGTATTTATCTGTTTTTTCTGCAATGGCTTTTTCTCCTGCAAGTTTACTCTTCCCATAAATACCTTGCGGCCCGACTGACATATTCTCTGTGTAAATCGACTCATCATTACCATCAAATACATAGTCAGTTGATATGTGCAAAATTACAGCGCCAATTCTGTTAGCTGCCTCAGCCAGAAATGACGGGCCGTCACTGTTGATTGCAAATGCTAGTGCTTCTTCGCTTTCAGCCTTATCTACGGCAGTATATGCAGCCGCATTTATGATATAGTCAGGTTTGAAATTAGTCACAATTTCAATAACTGAATTGCGATCACTGATATCCAGTTTTTCTCGCCCTACAGCCAATAATTCGCATTCGTCTCGTAGCTTTTTCTCTAAAAGCGAACCCACTTGCCCTTGACTACCAGTGATCAGTATTCGCATCACAAATTACCCACTTAAAGTTTATTTCGCTAATGTTAGAAGGTACTGTCCGTATTCATTTTTAAGCATTGGCTGAGCTAACTTTATTAATTCTTCATCACTCAACCATCCATTACGCCATGATATTTCTTCCAGACAAGCGACTTTCAATCCTTGAACATTTTCGATCGTCTGAACAAAAGATGAAGCTTGATGTAAGCTTGCATGAGTTCCTGTATCCAACCATGCAAAACCTCGGCCTAGTAACTCAACTTGAAGTGAGCCTTGCTCTAAATATAGTTGGTTAACAGATGTGATTTCCAACTCACCTCTATGTGAGGGTTTAACATGTTTAGCATAATCGATTACTTGATTATCGTAAAAGTATAAACCTGTTACTGCATAGTTCGATTTAGGATTTTGAGGTTTTTCTTCTATAGAAATCGCTTGCATTCGATCATTAAATTCAACCACACCAAAACGTTCGGGATCTTTCACTTGATAACCGAAGATTGTTGCACCCACAGTTTTTTTTGCTGCATTATGTAGGGTATTACTAAAGGACTGACCGTAAAAAATATTATCACCGAGAACCAAACAACAACGGTCCTCTCCGATAAATTTTTCACCGATTATGAACGCCTGCGCTAATCCATCCGGGCTTTCCTGCACAGCATAAGTGATTGAGATTCCAAATTGACTACCATCACCCAGCATACGGCAAAAATTAGCATTATCTTCTGGAGTAGTAATGATAAGAACTTCACGAATTCCAGCTAGCATCAATGTAGACAGCGGATAATAAATCATCGGCTTGTCATAGACTGGTAACAGTTGTTTAGATACACCTAGTGTAATCGGGTATAACCGCGTACCAGAACCACCTGCAAGAATAATACCTTTCATATACTATTTAGTCTCCATTCCCAAACGCTCTCTACTATAAGAACCGTCTTGCACACGTTTCCACCAAGTTTCATTTGCCAAATACCACTCAACTGTCTTCCGCATACCTGTTTCAAAAGTTTCAACCGGCTTCCAATTCAGTTCACGCTGGATTTTAGTAGCATCAATAGCATATCGAACATCGTGTCCGGGACGGTCTTTGACAAAAGTAATTAAATCTACATATTTCCCAATTTTCTTTTGTTTTATTGGTACAAGTTCCTCAAGCAGCTGGCAGATGGTTTTTACAACATCGATGTTTGCTTTCTCATTGTGCCCACCAATGTTATAAGTCTCACCTATTTTTCCTTCTGTCAGAACTTTGTATAAAGCGCGCGCATGGTCTTCGACATATAGCCAATCGCGAATTTGCATACCATCGCCATAAACAGGAAGTGGTCTTCCTTCAATGGCATTAAGTATAGTCAATGGTATTAATTTTTCTGGAAAGTGGTATGGGCCATAATTATTTGAGCAGTTTGTCACAATTGTAGGCATACCATATGTTCTGTGCCATGCACGGATGAGATGGTCACTTGCAGCTTTTGATGCTGAATAAGGACTACTTGGCTCATAAGGTGTTTCTTCGGTAAATAAGTCGTCTGTTCCCTCAAGATCACCATAAACTTCATCTGTTGAAATATGATGGAAACGGAAAGCTTTTTTTCTTGCTGAATCGAGGTTATTCCAATATGACCTTGCTGACTCAAGCAAAGTGTAGGTCCCAATGATATTTGTCTCAATAAAGTCAGCAGGCCCATCAATTGAGCGGTCTACATGAGACTCAGCAGCCAGATGCATAATTGCGTCAGGTTGATGTTGTTCAAATATACGTTTCAACTCTATTGCATTACAAATATCCGTTTTTTCGAAATAATAGCGTTTGTCTTTTTCAAACTGATGAAGTGACTCTAAATTACCAGCATAAGTCAGCTTATCTAGATTAATTACCGAATCATGTGTATTCTCGATAATATGTCTTACAACTGCAGAACCTATGAAACCAGCCCCACCCGTAACCAAAATTCTCATAAAGCTTTACCTAAGTAAATATAGTTCGTGATTAATAGTAAGTTTTTATTCATAAATATGAAAAAAGCCATTTACAGCAACCTATTTAATAATAAATTGACATTTAATTTAGGTTGTTTAATAAAAGGAACATGCTTTATTCTTGCAATATTCCTTTATCTGTGAGATTTACTTTATTTACCCATAAAGTCCTTTAACCAACTTTCGAAACCACTACCTTGTGTCGGATGTCGCAGGCCGTATTCGACAAAAGCTTTCATATAACCTAATTTATCACCGCAATCATGGGAGCGGCCAGTCATTGTGAATGCTTCTACTGTTTTCTTCCTCATTAACATGGCAATAGCGTCGGTCAGCTGAATCTCATTACCTGCACCATAAGGGGTTATAGCTAATAATGGCCAAATATCTTCCGAGAACACATAACGACCTACTACCGCCAAATTCGAAGGAGCATCTTTACGTTCTGGCTTCTCAACAATAGCAGTCATCGGCGTACTTTTGCCAGGTTCACCTTCAATTCCGTTACAATCTACCACTCCATATTTCGATACATCCTCCTCCGGAACTTCTTCTACCATAACTTGACTGTTTCCGGTTTCTTTGAAACGAGCCAACATGGCAGCAAGATTATCCTTACCGTGATCGCTGGTTGATTCATCCATCAATACATCAGGGAGAATTACAGCAAAAGGAGCGTTACCTATAAGTGGTTTTGCACATAAAACTGCATGCCCAAGGCCTTTTGATTGTCCTTGGCGCACATTCATGATAGTTACACCTTTAGGACAAATGGACTGCACTTCTTCCAACAGCTGCCGCTTGACACGGGACTCCAACATGCTTTCGAGCTCAAAAGATGTGTCGAAATGGTTTTCAATTGCATTCTTAGATGAATGTGTTACTAGGATGATCTCTTTGATGCCTGCTGCTGCACATTCATTCACAATATATTGGATTAATGGCTTATCAACGATCGGCAACATTTCTTTAGGAATCGCCTTAGTTGCAGGTAGCATACGTGTACCTAAACCGGCTACTGGGATAACAGCTTTTAACATTGGGAAGATACTCCTGAAATTTATCGAAAGCAGTTCTTGACAGAGGTGGAGAATACTACGACACCATATGTCGACAGTATACTCATCGCATGCAGTGATCAATACGCAGTATCAGCGACAAACGAATACGTAATTGAAAGTCTCGCACCGTAAGAAGCCAATAACCATTTTCTGACCCCGCATCACATTGTAAATAATGAAAAAAACCTAAAAAATCAAACGATTACCTAATAAAAAACAAAGCTACCGCCCTTGGCTCTCAGCTACCAATGCACTCAAAACCATAAACTACAATGTTCATCGCTCTTATTTTTATGAATCCATTTGTTAGGAAAAATTTTATCCAACTATATTAGACGTATAAACAACCAATGCTTAATTTATATAGAATTTTAACCTTTTTTTTTTTTAAAATAAATTTTTATAACAAAATCTTGGTTTTTTCAGAGTAGGACTAAATCAGGGAACCACTAAGTGCATCAAATTATGCCTTACCTTTATTGCAAAAAAGCTATTGGCACAACATCAGGTTAGTGCTGTGCACATTTCATCCAGTTAACGCAAGTAAGCTCAGTTAATATGTCGCAATGCCTTGTAAGTTTACCCTCCTGCTATGGATACTGCTATTTATATGGTGGCAAATATGTCTTAGCGGCTAAATAACATGCGAGCTCTTCGTCCTTCCTCATTTTTCTGCTCGTTTTTTATCAATGACCGCTTCGCCTTCCTCTTTTAGATTTGAAATTTCGCCCTCTGACGCCCATTATTCAACGTGCGACAACCGTCGTGTAACCAAAGGTGAAACAAGCAATATGGAATGGATCGCCGATCCGTCAATCTGGGCCGGGCTGGCTACCCTGGTAATCCTTGAAATTGTCCTAGGGATAGACAACCTGATTTTCATCGCCATTTTGGCAGAAAAGCTTCCCCGCCGGCAGCGCGACAAAGCCCGCGTCACGGGTTTAATGCTGGCATTAGTGATGCGCCTGTTGTTACTGGCGTCAATTTCCTGGCTGTCGACTCTCACCCGCCCTCTCATCACTTTACTCGGGCATCCGTTCAGCGCCCGCGACATGATTATGCTGACCGGCGGCGTGTTCCTGCTGTTTAAAGCCACCATGGAACTCAATGAGCGCCTGGAAGGCAAAGATGAAGAGCAGAGCCAGCAGCAAAGCGGTGCCAGATTCTGGCCTGTCGTGGCGCAGATCGTGGTTCTCGATGCGGTATTTTCTCTCGACTCGGTGATTACCGCCGTTGGCATGGTGGATCATCTGGCCGTGATGATGGCGGCAGTCTGTATCGCCATCGGGCTGATGCTTCTGGCCAGCAAGCCGCTAACTAAGTTTGTGAACGCGCATCCCACCATCGTTATTTTATGTCTGAGTTTCCTGCTGATGATCGGCTTCAGTCTGGTCGCAGAAGGCTTTGGCTACGCGATCCCTAAAGGCTATTTGTACGCGGCTATCGGTTTCTCGGTGATCATCGAAGCACTCAATCAGCTGGCACAATTCAACCGCAAACGCTTCCTGTCATCGCGTCGTTCTTTGCGTGAACGCACGGCAGAGACGGTTCTGCGCGTTTTACGCGGCAAGCATGAAGAAGCTGAACTGGATGCCCATTCGTCCAGCATGATTGCGGACAGCACTGAAGAGGATGCCATTTTCAACCAGCAGGAACGCAACATGATTGAACGCGTTCTGGGGCTGGGGCAGCGGACAGTCAGCAGCGTGATGACCTCGCGTCATGACGTCGACAATCTCGAACTGAATGATCCGATTGATGTCCTGAGAAATCAGATTGCCGAGAATCAGCACACGCGCATTCTTGTGACGGAAGACAGCTCTACCGACGAACCGCTGGGCGTTGTTCATGTCGTTGACTTGCTTAAACAGCAGCTGCTGCAAAATGAGTTAGATCTTAAGGCGCTGATCCGCCAGCCCCTGATCTTCCCGGAGCAGCTTTCCCTGCTGATGGCGCTTGAACAGTTCCGTCAGGCGAAAACGCACTTTGCTTTTGTTGTGGATGAATTTGGTTCTGTCGAAGGCATCGTGACGCTGACTGACGTGATGGAAACCATTGCCGGGAACCTGCCGGAATCCGACGAGCTGCCGGATGCGCGCCACGACATTCAGCAGCAGGAAGACGGAAGCTGGATTGCGAATGGCTATATGCCGCTCGAAGATCTGGCAATGTACATTCCCCTGCCGCTCGATGATAAGCGCGAATACCACACGCTGGCCGGTTTGCTGATGGAATATACCCAGAGCATTCCGCAGGTCGGCGCGCAGATAAAAATTAACGATTATCTGTACGAACCGCTGGAAGTCAGCAGTCACCGGATTTTAAAAGTGAAAATCACCCCGCTCAATCCGCCGGTGTCCGACGATTACGAAGTCTGAGTTCTTCGCGGTAAGTGTGACAAAAAAAAACGGGATGCCATTAAGCATCCCGTTTTTTATTCCCGGCAAATCCGGTGTTACTTCTTCAATATCTTCTGCACTTCATCACCGGCTTTACTGTCTTTGCGTTTATCAATCCAGTTCTGGATAGCACTGCGGGCGCTCTGCTCCAGTGACTGACGCAATATCTGGTCAACCTGCAACTGATAATGCATCTGAGACCACGGCCCGTACACGCGCAGCGGAATATCGGTCGTTTTCAGCGTATTGATCAGATTGCTGTCGCCCTTCCAGCCGCCGGTTACGCGGATCAGCAGATTCAAATCCACCTGCTGCGCTGCCATATTAATGGTGCCGTCACCTTTGCCGGTCACCATTGGCGACACGCCTTCCATATTGCTCAGCGTCAGCGTGCCATCGGCAAGATGACCTTTCGCATTCAGCGTATCAATCTGGCTGTAGTGCTCGTAACGGTCGAGGCCCTGAACTTTATCGCTGTTTCTCGCAATGGCCTGCTGGATAAGCTGCTGAATATTCATGCCATTCAGACGTGCATTATCCATTGAAAGCTGGCCGTCGCCTTGCCAGTGCCGCGCGAAATCAGCTGCTGAAAGGCCTTCACCGCTCACATCACCCTTCAGCGAGAAGTTGCCGGTCAGCGCCTTAGGCAACTCATACGCCGCCAGCAAATCGCCCAGCTCAATCTTATTGACGTCAGGCACCATGTGAACCTGGATTTTCTTACCCGTCACATCCATTTTGCCTGGCAGTGAGAAATTACCGGTACCCATATTGCCGCTGAACGTTGACAGCGAAACCTGCCCCTGCTGATTATCAGCATCGAGCGCCAGGTTCTGAATTTTCATTCCACGGTAGGTAAGATCAGCCACTTTCAGCGCCAGGTGCGCATTGAATGTCTGAAGTTCACTCAACCCGTTGGGTTGTTCATCTACGTCGCGCGCAATTACCGGCGCCGACGTGATGGCCTGAGAAGTCGTGGTTGTCTCTTCCGTCGTTTTCGGCTGCCAGCCGGAAAGCGCGTCCAGATCGAGTTTTTCCGCGTTCAGGTTCAGCTGATAATTCGGTTCATCGCCCAGCGTGGCCGAAGCCGTACCGGAAATCTGATTATCATTGGCGGTCAGCGCCATCTGGCTGAGCGTCACGGCATTAGTATCCCGCTGATAACTCGCCTGCATCGAACCGTTGCCCTGAATGCCTTTAACCGGAATATCCGCGCCGCTCAGCTGATAGGTAAATTTGCTGATGTTGGCAGCAAAGGCCTGCGGATAATGCTGCATATCCAGTTCCGCATTCATCGTGAAGGCTAAATCACGCTGATTACGGTTGATGCGGCTGGAAAGCTGGACAGAGGCCTGGCGGTTGTCGTCTTTATCAATTTCGAGATTAATGTCGCGCACATTGATTTGTTCATCGTCGCCACGCTGCCAGATAAGCAAACTGTCAGCGATGCTGATTTTATCAATGTCGAACTTCCAGCCAGCGTCCAGCTCAGACGCACCAGGCGCTACAGGAACAGGAGAAGATGGAGCAACCGGCGCATCAGGCTGATTCTCTTCGGTATCCGGCGTTAACCGGATAACCGCATTTTTGAACAGAACCTGCTTAACGGCGAGCTGATGAGAAATGAGAGGCCAGAGTTTGACATCCAGTCGCATATTTTCAGCACTGACCACCGGTTCTTTCGCGCCCGGCGCGGTGAGCGACGTCTGCCCGGCAATAATGCTCAGCTGTGGCCAGACATGCCAGCGCAGCGAGCCATTAATGGCCAGCTTGTAACCGCTTTTCACCTCAACCCTTTCCACCATGTACTGACGGAAATCGTTCGGGTTGATCAGAAATACCAGCGAAGTCATGCCGGCAATGATAACCACCAGTAAAATCACCAGTGTTGTCAGTAGTCTTCTCATGCCTTCCTCACGTTTTCATCCGCTCACGCCGATAAAAAACAGAATCAGTCTTTATCAATACGACTGGCAATTGCACTTTGCTGGTCGCGGTATTTCGCATCCTGACGGCTGTTATAAGGGCGTGCAGCAGAACCGGACAACGGTTCAAAGCTTAACGCGCCAATCAGCATTCCCGGGCGAAGCGCCAGAGGCAGTTTACCGGAATTGTAGAACTCAAGGACAATGCGACCTTTCCAGCCCGGATCGATGCGGTGTGCGGTGACGTGCACCATCAGGCCGAGACGCGCCAGTGAAGAACGGCCGTCGAGCCAGCCCACCAGATCATCCGGAATGGTGACGGATTCAAAAGTCACCGCCAGCGCCAGTTCGCCGGGATGCAGGAAGAAAGCTTCACCTTCCGGCAGAACGATTTCGTCGCTCATCACTTTGTCCAGCGCCGCGCTCACTTCGTCTTTCGGGCCACTCAGATCGATAAAGCCGGCGTTATGGCCGAGGAAAACGCGAAAACCGTTGCCCAGACGCACATCTACCGTTGCACCGTTGATCCGCTCAACCGGCGGACGGGGTGAAATGCCTAATTTGCCGCTGTCCAGCCAGGCTTCTATATCTCGATCGCAAAGTCTCATCGTATCTCCGGTATGGTTTTCTACGGATTGTTCCGCGATTAGTTGAAGAACTGGCTGATTTTCGCCTTAAGAATATCAATCGCAATCCGGTTTTTACCGCCACGCGGCACAATGATGTCTGCGTATTGTTTTGAAGGTTCGATAAATTGCAGGAACATTGGGCGGACAGTTTTCTGGTATTGCGCCATCACGGAATCCATAGAACGGCCACGCTCGTTGACATCGCGCTTCATGCGGCGCATCAGGCAGATGTCCAGCGGCGTATCCACGAAGATAGAGAAATTCATTTCCTGACGCAGACGAACGTCGGTCAGTAACAGGATCCCTTCCAGAATAATGACTTTCTTAGGCTTGAGCGTCACGGTCTCAGCCAGACGGGTATGTTCGATAAAGCTGTAACTCGGTAATTCGATAGCCTGACCTGACTTCATTGCCTGCAAATGCTGGAACAGCAAATTGTGGTCCATGGCACTGGGATGGTCATAGTTGGTTTTGACCCGTTCTTCCATGGTCATATGGCTTTGGTCTTTATAGTAGCAATCTTCCGGGATCACCCCGATATGCTCATCACCTACCTGATCACGAAGTTCACGGTATAACGTACTGGCGATGAGGCTTTTTCCCGAAGCAGATGCGCCAGCGATACCCACGATGACACACTGATGGAATTTGTCAGACATAAAATTAAAGACCTGATTTGGAAGTTGGAAGGCAAGCACAGCGTGTGCTTTGAACGCGCCAATTATAAGTACAACACACTACCCGATGCCAGCGTTAAGGCGGTGTAATCGCTGACATCGGGCAATAATTCGCAGAGTTGGGAGATTAAACCGCCCGGAAAGCGATTTCTGTCGGAATCGCGTCGCCTTTCCAGTACAGCTGCGACGCCACTTTTGATGCGAGTTCGCGATAAATCGTCGTGAACTCGCTTTCAGGATTAGAGACAACGGTCGGTTCACCGCGATCCAAATCTTCACGCAGCGAAATATGCAGCGGTAGCTGAGCCAGTAATTCGCAACGGTATTTTTCGGCCAGACGTTGCGCGCCACCGGTGCCGAAAATCGGTTCATGATGCCCGCAGTTGCTGCACACATGCATGCTCATATTTTCGATAATGCCTAACACCGGCACATGTACTTTCTCAAACATCACAATGCCTTTCATGGCGTCGAGCAACGCAATGTCCTGCGGCGTCGTCACCACGAGCGCGCCCGTCACCGGAATATTTTGTGACAGCGTCAGCTGGATATCGCCGGTACCCGGCGGCAGGTCAATCACCAGATAATCCAGATCCGGCCACAGCGTATCCTGCAACATCTGCATCAGCGCTTTGCTGGCCATCGGGCCGCGCCACACCATCGCATTTTCGTCGGTGACCAGATAGCCAATGGAGTTAGTCGCCAGTCCGTGCGCCATAATCGGTGACATATGTACGCCATCCGGTGATGTCGGACGCTCTTCTTCCGTGCCCAGCATGTTCGGCACCGACGGGCCATAGATATCCGCGTCCAGAATGCCCACTTTTCCGCCTTCCGCGGCCAGCGCCAGCGCCAGATTCACCGCCGTGGTGGATTTCCCCACGCCGCCTTTGCCTGAGCTGACGGCCAGAATATTGCGCACGCCTTTAATGCCGGGCTGATCGTTGGCACGTTTCATCGTGGCGATGTCATGACGAAGATTCCATTCGATGGCCGAAGCGCCGGTCACCCGCAGCAGTTCGCCGCTGGTTTCTTCTTTTAAAACGTCGAAACCGCTGTTCCACGCGAACGGCAGCGTCAGATCGATATGCAAAACCTCGTCCATCAGCACGCAATGATGCACCGCTTTTATCGCAGCTAAATCTTTTTGAAGTGTTGAATGACGGAAGGTGGCCAGTACGCCGGTCACTAGTGCGCGCAGCCCTGCGGGTGTGGACTGCTGTGGGGATTGAGATGTCATCCCGGCTCCTTGAAACTGGTTATCAGACTATTTATCTGTTTAATAGCATAACAGAACACCCGTAAGGAGATCCCCCCGTTTGTTTACGCGGGGCGGCGCTTTCGGTTAACATCAATACCCCTGATTTCAACTACAGAAAGCAAGCTCTTACTATGGCTCAAGTCGCGAAAAAAATTTTGGTAACCTGTGCACTTCCGTACGCCAACGGATCCATCCACCTCGGTCACATGCTCGAGCACATCCAGGCTGACGTCTGGGTCCGTTTCCAGCGAATGCGTGGCAATGAAGTGCACTTCATCTGTGCGGACGATGCGCACGGCACACCGATCATGCTGAAAGCCCAGCAACTCGGTATCAAGCCGGAAGAGATGATTGCCGAAATGAGCCAGGAGCATCAGAAAGATTTCGCCGGCTTCGGCATCAGCTACGACAACTATCACTCCACGCACAGCGACGAAAACCGTGAGCTGTCGGAGCTGATTTATGGCCGTCTGAAAGAAAACGGTTTCATCAAGAACCGCACCATTTCTCAGCTGTACGATCCGGAGAAAGGCATGTTCCTGCCTGACCGTTTCGTCAAAGGCACCTGCCCGAAATGTAAATCGCCAGACCAGTACGGCGATAACTGCGAAGTGTGTGGCGCAACCTACAGCCCGACCGAACTGATCGAGCCGAAATCTGTGGTCTCCGGCGCGACGCCTGTGCTGCGCGATTCCGAGCACTACTTCTTCGACCTGCCGGAATTCAGCGCGATGTTACAGGCGTGGACCCGTTCCGGTGCGTTGCAGGAGCAGGTTGCGAACAAAATGCAGGAATGGTTTGAATCCGGCCTGCAACAGTGGGATATCTCCCGCGACGCGCCGTATTTCGGTTTTGAAATTCCTGATGCGCCGGGTAAATACTTTTACGTCTGGCTGGACGCGCCAATCGGCTACATGGGTTCATTCAAAAACCTGTGTGACCGCCGCAGCGACCTGAACTTCGACGAGTTCTGGAAAAAAGATTCCACCACCGAGCTGTATCATTTCATCGGCAAAGACATCGTCTATTTCCACAGCCTGTTCTGGCCGGCAATGCTGGAAGGCAGCAACTTCCGCAAGCCAACCAACCTGTTTGTTCACGGTTATGTGACGGTGAACGGCGCGAAGATGTCCAAATCACGCGGCACCTTCATCAAGGCCAGCACCTATCTGAACCATCTGGATGCGGACTGCCTGCGTTATTACTACACCGCGAAACTGTCTTCACGTATCGACGATATCGACCTGAATCTGGAAGATTTCGTGCAGCGCGTGAACGCAGACATCGTGAACAAAGTGGTCAACCTGGCTTCACGTAATGCCGGTTTCATCGCCAAGCGTTTTGACGGCAAACTGGCCGATAAACTGGCGGACGAAGCGCTGTACAAAACCTTCACCGATGCGGCAGAAAGCATCGCGCAGGCGTACGACAGCCGCGAATCAGGCCGCGCAATCCGTGAAATCATGGCGCTGGCCGACCTGGCAAACCGTTATGTTGACGAACAGGCACCGTGGGTTGTGGCAAAACAGGAAGGCCGCGACGCTGACCTGCAGGCGATTTGCTCAATGGGCATCAACCTGTTCCGCGTTCTGATGACCTACCTGAAACCGGTTCTGCCTTCACTGTCTGAACGTACCGAAGCGTTCCTGAACACCACACTTGAGTGGGATGCGATTGCACAACCGCTGCTCTCTCACCAGGTGAATCCGTTCAAGGCGCTGTTTAACCGTATCGAACTGGATAAAGTGACCGCCATGGTTGATGCATCGAAAGAAGACATTGCGGCGGCGAAAGCCCCTGCAACCGGCCCGCTGGCGGATGACCCGATTCAGGAAACCATCACGTTTGATGATTTCGCCAAAGTCGACATGCGTATCGCGCTGATCAAAAGCGCTGATTTCGTGGAAGGTTCCGACAAGCTGCTGCGTCTGAAACTGGATCTCGGCGGCGAAACCCGTCAGATCTTCTCCGGTATCCGCTCTGCCTATCCGGATCCGAAAGCGCTGGAAGGCCGTCTGACCATCATGGTCGCGAACCTTGCGCCGCGTAAAATGCGCTTTGGCATTTCTGAAGGCATGGTGATGGCCGCAGGCCCTGGCGGAAAAGACATCTTCCTGCTCAGCCCGGATTCCGGCGCACAACCTGGCATGCAGGTGAAATAAGCCACTGCGTTTCTCAGCAAGCCCCTCCCCTCATCCCCGGGGGGAGGTTCAAGGAGTTCCTGCTATGTTTAACTTCGATTACTACAATCCCACCCGCGTTCTTTTTGGTACACAGCGTATTGCCGATATCGGCCAGTACATTCCCGCCAACGCCCGCGTCCTGATTACCTACGGCGGCGGTAGCGCGAAAAAATTCGGTACGATTGATGAAGCGCGCAAAGCTCTCGGTGACCGCGAAATTTTCGAATTTGGCGGCATTGAAGTTAACCCGCATTTCGAAACCCTGATGTTTGCCGTTGAGCTGGTTAAAGAGAAAAAAATCGACTTCCTGCTGGCCGTCGGCGGTGGTTCTGTCGTGGATGCCACCAAATTTATTGCCGCCGCCGTCCTGTACGAGGGCGACGTCTGGAATATGTGGTCGAAACGCCTGCCGCTGGAAAAAGCCATGCCGCTCGGCTGCATCATGACGTTACCGGCGACCGGTTCGGAAATGAACCCGACAGCCGTGGTCACTAACGTCGCACTGGGCGCAAAAATGGGTTTCAGCGACGCGCACCTGTACCCGCAGTTTGCCGTGCTGGATCCGCGAAAAACCTACACGCTGCCGGTTAAACAAGTGTCCAACGGCGTGGTTGACGCCTTTGTGCATGTGATTGAGCAATATCTGACGTATCCGGTTTACGGCAAAGTACAGGATCGTTTTGCCGAAGGCCTGCTGCTGACGCTTATCGAAGAAGGCCCGAAAGCGCTGACCGATCCGGAAAATTACGATGTGCGCTCGACCGTCACCTGGTCGGCAACGCTGGCACTGAATGGTCTGATTGGCGTCGGCGTGCCGCAGGACTGGGCAACGCACCGCATCGGCCACCAGCTGACCGCGCTCTATCATCTGGATCACGCTGAAACGCTGGCCGTTCTGTTGCCTTCGCTGCTTCAGGTACAGCGTGAAACCAAACGTCTCAAACTGCTGCAATACGCAGAGCGCGTCTGGGGGCTGACCGGAGGTGATGAAGAAACCCGTATCACCGCGGCCATCGATAAAACCCGCGATTTCTTTGATGATATGGGCGTGAAAACGCGCATCAGCGCGTACGGCGTGCCGGAAAAAGTCATTGAAGAAGTGCTGGAGAATCTGACCCGATTCAACCTGCTGCCGATGGGCGAACACAAAGATATCGATCTGGTGGCTGCCCGCCGCATTCTCAGCCTGAGCTACTAAAAGCGGCTGCTGAAGAACTCGAAGGGGAAACGCGACACCGTTTCCCCTTTTTTATAACGTCTCATTTATTTCGGCCAGTTCGGCCAGACGCTGCGCGGATACTCTTTATCGATATCCGATCTTGCCATCCCGATATCTTTCAGTTGCTCCGGGCTCAGCGCATGCAGAAGTTTGCGGCTGACGCGGCGCTCATTCCAGGCATGTAAAACACTGAACACCTGTTTTACCCATCCGCCCTGCTTAACCGGCATCTGTACCGGTGCAACAATTTCGGCACAACGCACTGACTCACAAGCGGCAAACTGCCGTTCTTCAATGGTATTTTTCATTTTCTGCTCCTGTTAACGACCTGTGATCAGGATCTAACATCCGGCAAAAACATTACAGATTCAGTTATTTTGTATTTCAACCATACAGATCTGGATCCAATGACAGATTCAGCGTTAGATTAGACGCATCTGTACTGCTCTTATTGCGCAGACGTTGAGGGAATGAAAATGAACCGTTACGAAAATCTGGCGAATGTACTGAGCGAACGCATCGAACAGGGGCTGTACCCGGCGGGGATCCGGTTGCCGTCGGTGCGCGTCTTAAGCAGCGAGCACGGCGTCAGCGTCAGCACGGTTCAGCAGGCGTACCGCGTACTGGAAGAAAAACAGCTGGTGGAAGCGCGGCCAAAATCCGGTTATTTCGTCAAAGAAGCCCGCCTGCAGGCGGCGCTGCCGAGCGGGTGCCGCCCCACGCAGCGTCCGGTGGAAATTTCCCAGTGGGATCAGGTCCTGGAGCTGATCACCTCGCCGCATCTTCCCGGTTTTGTTCAGCTTGGGCGCGGATCACCGGATGTCACCGCCGCCACGCTCAAACCGCTCAGCCGCCTGATGGGGCGTGCCGGGCAACATCAGAACCTCAACGCCTTTCACTACGACAGCATTTACGGCTCCGAAGATCTGCGCGAACAGATTGCTCGCCTGATGATCGACAGCGGCAGCCATATGGATGCCAGCAACATATTGATCACCACCGGCTGTCACGAAGCACTGTCTATCGCCATCCGTTCCGTTTGCGAACACGGCGATATTGTGGCGGTGGACTCCCCGAGTTTTCACGGCGCGATGCAAACCCTGAAAGGTTTTGGCATGAAGGCGCTGGAAATCCCGACCGATCCGGTTACCGGCATCAGCCTGGAAGCACTGGAAATGGCGCTGGAACAGTGGCCCATCAAAGCCATCCAGCTCACGCCAAACTGCAACAATCCGCTCGGCTACAACATGCCGGATGACCGCAAGAAATCGCTGCTGCGGCTGGCACAGCGTTACGATATCGCCATTATCGAGGACGATGTCTACGGCGAACTGGCGTATCAGTATCCGCGCCCGGCAACCATTACCTCGTTTGATGACGACGGCCGCGTGCTGCTTTGCAGCTCATTTTCCAAAACGCTGGCACCCGGTTTGCGTGTCGGCTGGATTGCGCCGGGCCGTTATCATGACCGCGCCCTGCACATGAAATACATCACCACCGGCGCGTCGGCCACTCTGCCGCAAATCGCCATCGCGGATTTCATCAAGCAGGGTCATTACCTTCAGCACCTGCGCAGAATGCGTAATCAGTACCAGCGTAATCTGTGCACCATGACCGACTGGGTGATGAAATATTTTCCGTGCGGCACGCGGGTCAGCCGCCCTCAGGGCGGATTCCTGCTGTGGATTGAACTCGACGAACGCATGGATACGCAGCGCCTGAACCGGCTGCTGGAAGAACATTTTGTGCAAATTGCGATCGGTTCGATATTTTCCGCCTCAGGGAAATACCGCAACTGCCTGCGCATTAACTATGCTCAGCCTCTGGCGGCCAAAACTGAACGCGCCGTTCAGCAGGTCGGTCAGATGGTTTCATACATGCTGGAAAGCTGCTAAACGCATCCCGGAGAACTCCTCACCGTGCAGATAGAACCGTTACCGCCGCTCAACACCCTGGTGGCCTTCGAATGTGTGGCGCGTTATTGCAGTTTTTCCCGGGCGGCCGACGAGCTGAACCTCACGCAAAGCGCCATCAGCCGCCAGATTATTCAGCTTGAGGAAATGCTCGGCTGTAAACTTTTCCAGCGGGCGCAGCGTAAAACCACGCTCACACCGCGCGGTGAAACTTACGCGCATCAGGTAAGAAAACTGCTCGGTGATATCTCGCTTTCGACGGCCGAAGTCATGGGCTGGAACGGTTTGCCGCAGGTGACGCTGGCCTGTACCAGCGCAATGAGCGGCCTGTGGCTGTCATCGCGCCTGTCTTCTTTGCGCCAGCTGATGCCGGATCTGCAAATCCAGATGAAAATTTCCGACAGCTTTTCAGAGCTCAAGTCATCAGAATTTGATCTGGCTATTTTCTATCTTCGCGAGCCACCGTCCGGCTATCACGTGCAGGCGCTGTTTGATGAGGTCTGTTATCCGATGTGCTCGCCGGAATTTTTCAGCCGTCTGCCCGCCCGTGCCAGCGCGGCGGATTTGCTGGAACAAACCCTGCTGATTCAGGATGATCCGCAGCGGGAATGGACCGGCTGGCGCGACTGGTTCGCCTCACAGGATGTCACTTTCGTCACCCCGCGCCGGACATGGCGCGCCAACAACTACCCGTTTCTGGTGCAGTCGGCGGTGCTGGGCGATGGAATTCTTCTGGGCTGGGAAGGTCTGGTGCAGGATTACATCAACAGCGGACAGCTGGTCGCCGCGCACCCGGGTAAACTGGCCGCAGCCGGAAAATGCTACATGCTGACGCCGCAGGACAAATACCTGAAGCCCATCGTGCACAAAGTTATTAACTGGCTGAAACAGCCCTAGAAAAGAGCATTGCCAGATTTCAGATATCCGGTCTGGCAATCAATATTTAGCAGAACTGACGAGAGTGCCGTCACACTATTTATAAAAAATAATAATAATCTGACGTCATAATAAAATATTATGAATTGACATCCGCCGGTGGGATTTTATTTTTCTCCAAAATTCTGCGTTTTCTCGCAGAATTCATGCCCAGTAATGTAAACAGCAGCCAGCATGACTGCGAAATACAAGATGCAAGGTTAAAATCATGGCTTAAAGAATACAGGCCAAATACACCGCCGATTATATTAAGATAGGCGTAACTGTTAGCATCAACCGCTAGCCTGCGCATCTGAACCAGCGCATAAGCCAGAAGGTAGCAAAACACGCCAATTAAGCCGACAACCGTATGCAGTTCCACCGGTCACTTCCCTTTCCAGACATTGATAGCTCAGAAAAATAAAGCTTTTCAGGGTGTTCTGCCGCGCATTTTTCGCATACCCTCATGATAAATTCTCATGCAAGTTCCGCAGAGGGTTTTGATATAAATCATCAGGGCAATCCATTTCGCCCCTTTGAAACACCCGGAGTATTTCGCCTGCACCTATAAAATTCCAGCACGTACTATGGAGAAAATTAATGAAAGATAATAATTCCCCTTTGACGAAATTAATGCAGGATGCACAACTTAGCCGTCGCGGCTTTATTACCAGCGCTTCCGCTGTGGGTATTACCAGTGCCATGGGTTTCTCACCTTTCTCTGTTTTCGCCGCTGAACCGAAAAAGGGCGGCATATTAAAACTGGGTATGTCAGGCGGAAATACCAGTGATACGCTCGACCCAACGTTATTCAGCGACTGGGTGCCACTCAACCAGGCATATATGCTGATGAACGGCCTGATTGAAATTGATGAAAATAACAAAGCCACGCCTGAACTGTTCTCCGCATGGGAAGCTAAACCGGGCGCGGCCGAATGGGTGTTTACCGTCCGTGATGGCGTCACCTTCCACAACGGCAAAAAGCTGGACGCCGACGATATTCTTTACTCCATCAACCTGCACCGCGGCGACAAATCCAAAAGCGCCATCAAAACGCAGCTGGCACCGATTACCGGTCTGACCAAACAGGGCGACAACCAGATTCTGATTACGCTCGACAGCGGCAACGCCGACCTGCCGTACCTGCTGGCGGATTACCATCTGGTGGTCGTGCCCGCGGGCTTCACCGACTGGTCGCACCCGATTGGCACCGGCGGTTTTATCTTCGATCAGTACGAACCGGGCGTGCGCTCACTGTTCAAACGTAACCCGAATTACTGGAAGCCGGATCGCGCCTTTGTTGACGCCGTGGAAGTGCTGGTGATCAACGACCCGACCGCGCGCACCAACGCCCTGATTTCAGGTCAGGTTCACGCGATTAACCGCGTCGATTTCAAAACCGTCGATTTTCTTAAACGCAGCCCGGCCCTGAACATTATCCGTTCCTCCGGCGGCCAGCACTTTACGTTCCTGATGGATTGCAGCGTCGCGCCGTATAACAACAACGACGTGCGCATGGCGATTAAACACGGCATCGACCGCCAGAAAATTCTTGATACCGTGCTGCGTGGCTACGGCTCGCTGGGCAACGATCACCCGATCCCGAAAACCGACCGCTTCTTCAACCACAGCCTCGAGCAACGTGTTTACGATCCGGACAAATCAAAGTTCTATCTGAAAAAAGCCGGATTAACCGACCTGAAAGTCGAGCTGTCTTCGTCTGACGCCGCCTTTGCCGGGGCACTCGACGCCGCCGCATTGTTCCAGGGTCAGGCGCAGAAGGGCGGCATTCAGGTCAATATCAAGCGCCAGCCTGCCGACAGTTACTGGGACGACGTGTGGATGAAAGCGCCGTTCAGCATGGGTTACTGGGGCGGACGCCCGACGGCTGACCAGATGTTTTCAACCGCGTACCAGTCCACCGCCAAGTGGAACGACACGCACTGGAAAGATGAAAAGTTTGACGCCCTGCTGCTTCAGGCACGTTCGTTGCTCGATGAAAGCAAACGCGCGGAAATCTACGGCGAGCTTCAAAGCATCGTGCGCGACAACGGCGGCGCGATGATCCCGTTGTTTGGTGATTATCTTGATGCCGCCAGCAAAAAAGTCGGCGGCATCAAACCGCATCCGATGTTCAACTTCATGGGTGGTCGTCTGGCCGAGCGCGTCTGGCTGGAGGCATGATGAAAAAACGGATTTTACAGCGGGTCCTGTTGGGCATTATCACGCTGTGGCTGGTCTCTGTGCTGATATTTATCGGCACAGAAATGCTGCCCGGCGACGTTGCTACCGCGATTTTAGGGCAAAGCGCGACGCCGGAAACCGTGGCGGCGCTGCGGCTGCAACTGGGGCTGGATGAACCCTCGGTGCTGCGTTATCTGCACTGGCTGGCGGGGATTATGCACGGGGATCTCGGGCATTCGCTGGCCAATGGCCGCGCCATCAGCGACGAGCTGTTGCCACGTCTGGCAAATACGCTGTTTCTGGCCGGATATGCCGCCGTGATCGCCATTCCGCTGGCAGTCGGTTTAGGAATTGCGTCTGCCATCTGGCGCGGTTCCGTGTTCGACCGGCTGGCGAATACCCTCACGCTCATCAGCATTTCCGTGCCGGAGTTTTTCGTCGGCTACATTCTGGTGATCGCCTTTGCTATCCGCCTGACGTGGTTCCCGAGTCTGGCGATGGTTGACAGTTCATCTTCGTTCCCCGACCGGCTTTACGTCTGCACCCTGCCGATGCTCACGCTGACGCTGGTCGTGCTGGCACATATGTTGCGCATGACGCGTGCGTCGGTGACGGCGGTGATGTCCAGCCCCTACATCGAAAGCGCGGTGCTCAAGGGCATTCCGCGCTGGCGTATTGTGGTCTCGCACGCGCTGCCCAACGCCCTCGCGCCGATCATCAACGTCGTGGCGTTCAATCTGGCGTATCTGGTGGTCGGCGTCATTCTGGTGGAAGTGGTGTTTGTTTATCCGGGCATCGGCCAGTACATGGTGGACGCCGTCACCAAGCGCGACCTGCCGGTGGTTCAGGCCTGCGGTCTGCTGTTTGGCGGCACCTACATTTTTCTCAATACCACCGCCGATTTACTGGCGATCTGGTGTAATCCACGCCTGCGCCATGCGCGCTAAAAGAGGGACAGCATGAACCGGTATTTCATTAACATCCCGCTGTCGGCCTGGATTGGCCTTGTGATTATTGCGGTGAATCTCTTCGCCGCCATTTTCGCGCCGTGGCTTGCACCACATAGTGAAACCGAACAGGTCGGCGATATCTGGCTGCTGCCGTCTGCCGCCACGCCGTTTGGCACTGACAGCCTCGGGCGCGACATGCTTTCGCGCATTTTATTTGGCGCGCGCACGACAATTGCCATCGCACTGACCATCACCTTCAGCTCGTTTATCATCGGCATCGTCACCGGTTTTACCGCCGCGATTTACGGCAAATGGGTGGATACCGTGCTTTCGCGCATTGTCGATACCGTGATGTCGATTCCGGTGCTGATTTTCGCGCTGATCGTATTGTCCGTAATGGGCACCTCGATTCCGGTTCTGGTGCTGACGATCGCCCTGCTCGACGCCACCCGCGTATTCCGTCTGGCGCGGCTGGTGGCGCAGGCGATTGTCTGCCAGGAATATGTTGAAGCGGCGCGTCTGCGCGGCGAAGGCCTGCGCTGGGTGCTGTTCAGGGAAATTCTGCCAAACGCCCTGCCGCCCTTGCTTGCCGAATTCGGTATGCGTTTTTGCTTCACGTTCCTGTTTATCGCGGGCCTGAGTTTCTTAGGTTTAGGCATTCAGCCGCCGTACGCGGACTGGGGAAGCATGGTGCGTGATAACGCGCAGGCGATTAACTTCGGCCAGTTTGCGCCCCTTTATCCGGCGGCGGCGATTGCGCTGCTGACCATTGGCGTCAATCTGGTGGTTGACTGGCTGCTGGCGCGTAACAGCCTGCCGCATGGAGATGAAGCATGACCCGGACAATTTTAGAAATGCGCGGCCTGCGTATCGAAACGCTCGACGGTTCTCCGCTGGTTCAGGACATTTCCCTGACGCTGGCGGCGGGCGAAGTGCTCGGGCTGATAGGCGAATCCGGCGCGGGGAAATCCACCATCGGGCTGGCGGCGCTGGGCTATGCGCGTCAGGGCTGCCGCATTGCGGGCGGCGAAGTGATCCTCGACGGCACCGATATCGTTTCTCAGCCTTCACGCGTTAAACGCGAATGGCGCGGCAAGCGCGTGGCGTATGTCGCACAAAGCGCCGCCGCCTCGTTTAACCCGGCGCTGACCATCGAAAAACAGGTTTGCGAAGGCCCGATCCGCCACGGTCTGATGAACAAAGAAGAAAGCCGCCAGTGGGCGATTTCTCTGTTTCGCTCACTGGATTTGCCGGATCCGGAAAACATCGGCAAGCGTTATCCGCATCAGCTTTCCGGCGGACAACTTCAGCGCGCAATGGCCGCGATGGCGATGTCCTGTAAACCGGATTTGCTGATCATGGACGAACCGACCACGGCGCTGGACGTCACCACGCAAATTGAAGTGCTGGTGATGCTGCGCAAACTGGTGCGTGAATTTAACACCGCCGCGCTGTACATCACGCACGATCTGGCCGTTGTCGCGCAGCTCGCCGACCGCATTATGGTGCTGCGTCACGGCAAGGAAGTGGAAACCGGCAGCACGCAAACCATTCTGGAAAATCCGCAGCAGGATTACACCCGCAGGCTGGTCGCGGAACGTGAACATGCGCTGACGCCACTGACCGGCGGCCATGAATCTTCCGGCCAGCCGCTGCTGACCATGAAGAAACTCAGTACCGGTTATAACGGCAAACGCGTGGTACATGATGTCAACCTGCAACTCCCGCGCGGCAAAACGCTGGCGATTATCGGTGAATCCGGCAGCGGAAAAAGTACGCTGGCGCGGGCGCTGGTGGGTCTGTTACCGGACACCGAAGGCTCGGTGGACTTCGACGGCATGGCGCTTTCGCACAATTACCAGAAGCGCAACAAAGAAACCCTGCGCCGGATGCAGATGATTTATCAGCTTCCTGACGTGGCGCTTAATCCGCGCCAGACGCTGCTGGATATCATTGGCCGTCCGCTGAGTTTCTATTTCGGGATGAACAAAAAGCAGGTTCGCGAGCGCGTGGAAGAGTTGCTGCGCCTGACAGAACTGCCGGTGAAACTGATCGACCGTCGTCCCGGCGAACTCTCCGGCGGGCAGAAACAGCGCGTCTGTATCGCCCGTGCGCTGGCTGCACAGCCGGAACTGATTATCTGTGACGAAGCCACCTCCGCGCTCGATCCGCTGGTGGCAGAAGAAGTACTGAATTTACTGCGCCGTTTACAGGAACAGCTCGGGCTGTCATACCTGTTCATTACACACGATCTGGGCACCGTAAAACGCCTCGCCCATCAGGTCGCGGTCATGTATCAGGGCCAGGTTGTCGCCAGCGGCGATACCGACGTGGTATTCAGCGCGCCAATGCACAGCTACACCGAAAAACTGCTGACGTCCGTACCGGAAATGCGCACCAGCTGGCTGGACGACGTTCTCGCCCTGCGCGGCACCGCGCTTCCTGCGGCAGCCCTTTCTTCGACAGGAGTCTTATGACCACCAAACGCATAGTGACCGAATTCCCTCACGCCGTCACCGTGACCGAACATTTGTGGATCCCGCTGAGCGATGGCACGCGCCTCGCCGCCCGCCTCTGGCTGCCGGACGACGCCGCAGGCCAGCCGGTTCCGGCCATTCTCGAATACATCCCGTACCGCAAACGCGACGGAACCCGCACGCGTGACGAGCCGATGCACGGTTTCTTTGCAGGTCACGGCTACGCGGTGGTGCGCGTGGACATGCGCGGCAGCGGCGAATCCGACGGATTGCTGGCTGACGAATACCTGTTACAGGAACAGGACGACGCGCTGGAAGTCATCGAATGGATCACCCGGCAAAACTGGTGCAGCGGCAACGTCGGCATGATGGGCAAATCCTGGGGCGGATTTAACGGATTGCAGGTCGCCGCACGCCGTCCTGCCGCCCTGAAAGCCATTATTACCGTCTGTTCTACTGACGACCGCTACCGCGACGACATCCATTACAAAGGCGGCTGTCTGCTCAACGATAACCTCTGGTGGGGCGGCATTATGCTGGCGTACCAGAGCCGCCCGGCCGACCCGGCGCTGGTCGGCGAAAGCTGGTATGGCGACTGGATTAACCGTCTGGAAAACATGCCGTTCTTCCCGGCGTTGTGGATGGAACATCCGCTGCGCGACGCATACTGGCAGCACGGTTCAGTGTGCGAAGACTGGTCAGCCATTGAATGCCCGGTGCTGGCGATTGGCGGCTGGGCGGATGCTTACAGCAATGCCGTTTTCCGCCTGATGGACAATTTGCAGGTTCCGCGCCGCGCTATCCTCGGCCCGTGGGCGCATATTTATCCGCAGGACGGCACGCCGGAACCGGCGATCGGTTTCCTGCAGGAAGCGGTTCGCTGGTGGGATCACTGGCTGAAGGGTGAACAAAACGGCGCGATGGAAGGCCCGATGATTCAGACCTGGTTGCAGGACAGCCAGCCGCCTTCGGCGATGCGTCCGGTCAGCAAAGGTGAATGGGTGGGGTTTGATCGCGGCACCGCGAGCAATATTAACTACATGCCCCGCTGGCTTTCGCGCGGCCAGCTGAATACTCAGCCGGACGCCAATGCAGGCGTCATCAATATCTGTACCCCGCAAAATCACGGGCTGATGGCCGGTGAATGGATGGGCGCAGGCGTGCCCGGTGAAATGCCGCCGGATCAGCGCGTTGACGACGGCATGGCGGAAATCTTTGACGGCGAACCGCTGGCCGAACCGCTGTCCATCTTCGGTTTCCCGGAATTCACGGTGGAGCTGAGCAGTGATAAACCGGCGGCGATGCTTTACGTGCGCCTTTCAGACGTTTCACCGGAAGGCGCGGTAAACCGCGTCACGCACGGCTGGCTGAATCTGGCGCATCTTCACGGCCACGATAAATCTGTACCGCTCGTACCGGGGCAAAAAGTCAAAGTACCGGTACAGCTGGATGGCATCGCTCACCGCTTTGCCGCCGGGCATCGCCTGCGACTCTCGCTGGCAACCACGTTCTGGCCGATGATCTGGCCGATGGCAGAAGCCGCGACGCTGACGGTAGATCTGCACAGCGCGCAACTGAGTTTGCCGGTTTGCGAACAGCCGGTATCCATTGATGGCCCGATCGCCGAACCGCAAAGCGCCCCGCTCACTCCGCAGACCGTGCTGTCGCCGGGACGCGTTGACCGCAACATCACTTATGATTTCCTGACTGACAGCTGGACCAGCGTGACCCACGGCGTCGGCGGCGTATTCGGTGAAGGGGTATACCGTTTCGATGATATCGATACGACGGTCGATCACGGTTTACGCCGCGAGCTGACGGTCAGTAACAGTGACCCGCTTTCCGCGCGCTATCTGCTGACGCAAACCATGAAAATGGGGCGTGAAGGCTGGTGGATGGAGGCGGAAATAACGCTCGAGCTGCGCAGCGACCTGACCCACTTTATCGTCAGCGGCGACATGGTGGTGAGTCTGAACGGGGAGGAGGAGTTTACGAAGTACTGGCATGAGAGGATTGCGCGGTAGCGGTTGGGGTTGGCAATTCCAGGTCAAAACCGTGGGTTGCCACCCACACCGGCCTTAAGGAGCGCCTTTCGCCGCGCCCCTTAAGAATCCCGGGCTCTTTAACTGCGCGCTACCGCTGGGGCGATGGACATGTTCCGTTGCTCCGGCATGTGGCGCGAAATCTTGCCGCTGCGCGGTTCCTTCCCCGTGGGTTCGAGCCACAGGTCTCGAACCCACGGTCAGCAAAATTTCTGAGCGCGCCAGTGGGCATTTCTTGGGGAACTCATCCGTAAAATTTCTGAGCGCGCCTGTGGGCTTTCTCAAAAAATTAATCAGTGTGGGATTTGGGGACTATCGCTGTAATTTCGTTATCTTCCAGTATTCGCCCGTCTTGTGCGCGCAGTTCGATTTTGCGCAGGGGCTGGCGGTTTTTGGTGTCGACCATCAGGGTGCAGGCTTCGCCTTCTTCGAACAGGTATTCACTTCCCCACTGTCCTAATGCGATCAGCACAGGGCGCAGCGCGTGGCCTTTTTCTGTCAGGACGTATTCCTGATACGCCGAACCGTCGGCGGCGGGTTCCACTTTCATGATGCCTTCGGCTACCAGCGCTTTGAGGCGCGTGCTGAGAATGTTTTTCGCCGCGCCCAGGCTGCGCTGGAATTCGCTGAACCGCGAAACACCGTGCATCGCATCGCGGACAATCAGCAGCGTCCACCAGTCACCTATCAAATCCAGCGCGCGGCCTGCCGGGCATGGCGTGTTTTCCAGTCGGGTTCGTTTCATGGCACTTCCTGCTCAGGGCGGTTTATAAAATCTGGTTGCATTATAAAACCACCAGTGCTAAAAATCATCTGGTTTCATAATTAAACCACATTCACATTTCTGAGAGGTTCTGCCATGTCTGATTCAAAAGTTTCACACTCCGTCGCTTTAATCACCGGCGCATCCAGCGGTATCGGCGCGACTTATGCTGACCGTCTGGCGAAACGCGGTTATGACCTGATTCTGGTGGCGCGCGACGTTGCACGGCTGGATGCCCTGGCAGAGCGTCTGCAACAGGAGTACCGCACAAACGTGACCGTTTTGCCCGCTGACCTGACCCGTGCTGAGGATCTGGTTCGCGTCGAAGATTTCATCCGCGCAAACCCGCAAATTACACTGCTGATCAACAACGCCGGGGCTTCCCTGAAAGGCGGCTTCGAGAACAGCGATGCCGATGCCATTGAAAATCTGATTACCCTGAACGTCACGTCTGTGGCCCGCCTTTCCCGCGTGGCGCTGGATGGTCTGCTGAAACACAAAGACGGCGCGATTATTAACATCGCCTCGGTGATGGCGCTGATGCCGGAAGCCCGCGCCGCGGTCTATTCCGCGACAAAAGCTTTCGTGCTGACCTTCAGCCAGACATTGCAGTTCGAACTGGAAGAACGCGGTTTGTACGTGCAGGCCGTCTTGCCCGCCGCAACGCGCACTGAAATCTGGGAACGCTCCGGCAAGAATATCGACGAAATTTCCGGCGTGATGGAAGTCGGTGAACTGGTTGATGCCGCACTGCTGGGCTTTGACCGCAAGGAGAAAATCACCATTCCACCGTTGCAGGATGAACAGCAATGGATTGATTTCGAAGCGCGCCGCAGCGTGATGGTACCGGTGTTCAGCCAATCACATCCGGCGCCGCGTTACAAATCCTGACCGTCCGACATTGATCAGTAACAACAATTTGCTGGTCAACCGGTGTTCGCTTTGCAAATATGAAAATACGTTAACTTTGTGAAGTGAATACGATGACCGAATTTGTAATTGCCGTACCCAAAACGCCTTCTCTGGCCGTTGAAGGCCAGAGTGCGCGTTTCCCTTTACGCCGCGTGTATTGCGTTGGCCGTAACTATTCTGAGCACGCCCGCGAAATGGGTCATGACCCTGACCGCGAGCCGCCATTCTTCTTTGCAAAACCGGCAGACGCGGTGATCCCGGCCAGCGGCAATGTGCCCTATCCGACGCTGACCGAAGATTTGCATTATGAAGTGGAGCTGGTGGTGGCGCTGGCAAAAGGCGGAAAAAATATTGCAGCCGGAGACGCGCTGTCTCACGTATGGGGCTATTCCGTAGGCGTGGATTTAACCCGTCGTGATATTCAGGCTCAGGCGAAAAAACTGGGCCGTCCGTGGGATTTCGCCAAAGGTTTTGATGATTCCGCACCGGCGAACCCGCTGCTGCCGGTCAGCCAGACCGGACATCCTGCCGCCGGTAAAATCTGGCTGGATGTGAACGGCGAAAAACGTCAGCGCGGCGATTTAAGTGATCAGATCTGGCAGGTCGCGGATGTGATCAGTTATCTGTCACAGGCCGTTGAGCTTAAGCCCGGCGACCTGATTTACACCGGTACGCCTGCGGGCGTCGGCCCGGTCGTGCGCGGTGATGTGATCACCGGCGGGATCGAAGGGCTGAGCGAATTCCGCTTTACTATCGTTTAAGCGTTAATCCAGTTGCGACGCCTGAATTCAGGCGTCCTTTTCTCCCACCTTTCTTTCTGTCTCTTCCGTAACGAGCGGGATCAGTTTCTCAAATGCACAGGCGCTCGACGGGTCAAACAGTGACAACGTTTCTATCTGGCTGAGCAAAATCACTTTCCTGAAATTCAGCGCATTCACCGGCCGGGAAACAGGCGTCACGCCATGTTCCTGATAATACCGGGCGTAGTTATGCTCAACGCGCAGCTCCAGTGTGTCTTTGTCGCGGTAACCGCTGACCATCGGGATCACCACGACGTTATCTGACGATGACGTTTCACAGCGCGCCGTGTGTACCATTCCGATATACACCCGCCGTGACTGGAGCGTGATAAACACCATATCGCCCTGTTCCATGCACTGGTACAAAAGGCCTTCAACACCGTTGGCGCGGGTAAGCTGTTTGTACAACTGCTTACGCCCGGCGGTATTGAGCCGCAATCCCGGCGACCAGGTAGTACGCACCAGACAAAGCATTACCGAAATGCCGAGCATGATGACAACCGGGGCCTGGATCCCTAAGAAACTCCAGTTGATAAAATCGCGGTGGTAATGAACGTTCTGATGCGCATAAACCGTGGCCGGAATGGCGTTCACGATTTCTGAAATTCCCCACAGCGCCATATAACCCAGCGCAATCATCAGCACGCCTTGCAGGACGAAAATGCAGCCGTAGAGCGCCACCAGAAAATAGACATCCCAGCCAAATGTCCGTTTGAGTTTGAAACGTGATGAGATGTCGCGGGTGGTGTACCAGTAACCGCAGACCATTAACACCATGAAGACCGCCGTCGCCATTACAGCACGCTCATGCGTTTGACGTGCCGGGCGAAATCTTCCTGCATCTCCTGATTCGCCGGATTGACCGAGGCAGTACCGTTTTCATCAATCAGAATACGCTCGCCCTCCTCCAGCGTATTTTCAATATCCTTCGCACTGAACAGCCCGAGAAATTGTTCGGGGCTGGAAAAAATTTGAAGCAGATTCTTCAACATAGGTTTCTCTCACAGCAAAAGAACAAGCCTAGTCAACAGAGGGCAATGCGGTGAAAAATCAGGGGAGTTTAGGAATGTTTACTTTCTGAAAGGCAAAAAAAAGGCCGCCCCGCGGGACGACCTTCTTTCTTTACAGCAAACGTTCTGCCCGGCTTACTTCGATTCCACGCTTTCGTGATGCGCTTCTTCGTGCGCAGCCTGCTCGGCATGCACTTCCGCCGCGCGCTTACGCAAACCAATCCAGCCCAGTACCAGCAGAATAATCAGCACCGGAATGGTGGAAACCGTGAAGGTTCCGTTCGGGTAATCAAACGCCATCAGGATCAGTACGCCCGCCAGGAATGCCAGCGTCAGCCATGAAGTAAACGGCGCCCACGGCATTTTGAAGGAGACGTCTTTCGCACGGCCTTCTTTGATGGCGGTACGAAGTTTCATCTGGCACACAATGATGAACGCCCATGAGCTGAGGATGCCCAGTGACGCGATGTTCAGAACGATCTCAAAGACCTGCGAAGGCACGTAATAGTTGAGGATGACGCCTATTACGTAAATACCGACGGTCACCAGAATACCCGCGTAAGGCACCTGCTGCGCGCTCATCTTCGACATAAATTTCGGCGCAGAACCTCCCATCGACAGCGAACGCAGAATACGACCGGTGGAATACAGGCCGGAGTTCAGGCTCGACAGCGCGGCGGTCAGCACCACGATATTCATGATAGTCCCGATGTACGGAACGCCGAGCTTGCTGAAGAAGGTTACGAACGGGCTCTGGCCCGCCTGATACGCATTCCACGGCAGCAGCAGAACCAGCAGAACCACAGAGCCGACGTAGAATAAAGCAATACGCCAGATCACGCTGTTGATGGCTTTCGGCAGCACTTTTTCAGGATCTTTCGTTTCGCCCGCTGCGGTACCGACCAGTTCGATTGCCGCAAAGGCGAAGACCACGCCCTGCACTAAGACCAGCGCCGGTAACAGACCGTGCGGGAAGATACCGCCGTTGTCGGTGATCAGATGCAGACCGGTGTTATTGCCGTCGAGCTGTTTGCCGGTGCCGAGGAACACCACGCCGACCACCAGGAAGATCGCGATAGCCGCGACTTTTATCAGCGCAAACCAGAATTCCATTTCAGCGAACCACTTCACGCCGATCATGTTCATGGTCGCCACAATCGCCAGCGCACCGAGGGCAAACATCCATTGCGGGACATCACCGAAGGTTCCCCAGTAGTGCATGTACAGAGCCACTGCGGTGATATCGACAATGCCGGTCATCGCCCAGTTCAGGAAGTACATCCAGCCCGCCACGTAGGAGGCTTTTTCGCCCAGAAACTCACGGGCATAGGACACGAAGCTGCCGCTGGTCGGACGGTGTAAAACCAGTTCGCCCAGTGCGCGCAGAATAAAGAATGAGAAAATACCACATACCGCATACACGATAGCCAGCGCCGGGCCTGCCATCTGTAAACGCGCACCCGCACCGAGGAATAAACCGGTACCGATAGAGCCACCAATAGCAATCATCTGAACCTGACGATTGCCCATGCTCTTGTGATAACCGCTTTCGTGCGAATCCAGCCAGCGCCGTTTTGCGGCGTGTTTTGCCTCTGCCGATTTCTTATGAGACTTCATTATGACTTGTTCTCCAAAATAACCTTCACCTGACGCCGGTGCTGCAAGCAAACGATTGCAAGCCACGACGTTTACGTGGTTAACCCACTGTAGTTTTTTTAGCCGGAACTGTTTTTGATGCAATAACGGCGAAGGATGCTACCTGTTCTCATTAACCGAGGCAAAAAAAACCGTACTTAAAAATTGTGATAAGACATAATTCGCGGCGTGAATTGCGCATGCAACGACGGTTTTATGCATGATCTTGCGGTTTGCTCTCTTTGCGCACCCGCTCAATATTGATCGACAGGTACATGATCTCTTCCGTCGTGAGCCCGCGCTGGTACTGCGCCGCCAGATAGTCCCCGATCTTTTCTGCACACTGCCACGCCTGCGGGTAATTCTCTTTTACCGCCACATGCAGCGTCATATCGTCATCGGCGACCACGGTCCGGTTCAGCATCCGCTGGGCGAAGAATTTCAGGTGGGTCACGAACCGCTGATAGCTCAGCGACTCTTCGTCATATTCCAGACGCAGCTGGTATTTCACCAGATTGAGGATTTCCTGCATCACTCGGGTAATGCGCGCCACTTCCGGCATTTCGCCGTTCAGCTGCGCATTGACCAGATGCAGGGCAATAAAACCGGCTTCATCCACCGGCAGCCGCACGCCCAGACGCGCATCAATAATGTCCAGCGCTTCCACGCCCAGCGCATACTCTTTCGGATACAGACGCCGCGTTTCCCACAACAGCGCATTGCTGATGGGCACACCTTTTTTCTGCCGTTCAATGGCAAAGTTGCAGTGATCGGTCAGCGCGATATACAGATTTTCCTGCAATTTTCCCAGCCGGGTTCGTGCCAGCGAAATGATCTGGTCGCAGGTCGTCATCACTTCCATCGGAATATGCGAGAGCAGTTCCGTCAGATGCGCGACCAGTTCGTCGTTTTGTAAGGCGAAGATTTTCTCGATTTTGCTGTCATCAAGTTCATCTCCTGTTTTTTTCATAAACGCCAGACCACGGCCCATGACGACCTGTTCCCGCTGCTGATCGTTGACGACAACCACCACGTTATTATTTAAAATTTTGGCGATTTTCATTGTGATTCCCTGAAAAGAAAAACCCGATCGTCAGTGAAGAAGATCAGGTTTTATCTGCCGCAGCATTGCGTATCTGCCTGATAATTCTAGCAGGTTAGATTAGCCACTCAATGCACATTACTGAAAAAGCGTGATAACGATCCCGGCTCTCCGGCCATGCCCGCACTCAGAAAGTGACAATGGCTTTCAGCCCCGTCACCCAGGCGTCCTGCGTTTCTTTCACGCCACCCGGACGGTACCAGTATTGCAAATCGGGTTGCAGGATAAGCCATGAACGCACTTTGATCTGGTAATACAAATCGGCATTAACCGAATGCCCGGACAGCGGCGTGTACAACGGATTGCCGTAATCATCCACCTGATAAATGGCGTTGCGGTTTTCCTGATTCTGCCGGTAGTGGTCGCTCATTTTAATGTACGTCATACCAAAACCCAGCCAGTCGTCAGGGCGCGCATCGAACAGACCGCGATAACGCATGGAAGCCGCCTGCGTGTAATGCATGGTGTTGCTGCGCGGATCGGCGAGACCGAGACTGTATGACACGCTCATGCCGCGGTTCGGATCATCGCCACGCTGCGTCACCTGCTGGTTGAAACCGGTGTACATAAACCAGGTGCTGCTGTGGGAACGATAACCTTCCGGGTCGCTGGCGCCGACGCTTTGCGTTTTACCTTCCGAAAGATCCTTCTGCGGCGAGTTGGTGTAAAGCAGCCCGAAGTTATAAATGCCCGGCAAACCGTTGACCTTGGTTTTCAGCTCGGCTTCCATCGGCAGCAAAATCCCGCGCGCGCCTTTCAGCGAACCGCTCCAGGCGTATTTCCTGTCCGACGCGTCCGGATTTTGTTCCATGATGCCGGTTTTCAGCGTCAGGCCATCCGTCAGTTTGTACTGGAACGTGGTGCCCCAGTAATGTTTGTTCCAGTTGTACCAGGTCATCGAGTTGGCCGATTTACCGCCGCACTGACTGAGCAGCTGGAAATCACACGGGATAATCTGGTCGAAATCCTGATTCTTATTCATCATACCGATGCGCCAGTGCAGCTTCCGGTCGTCAAAACTGCGGCCAAAGGTCAGCCAGCCCAGACGCGTAATCGACTGCCCTCCCCAGCTTTCCTGCGCGATATCGTTAAAACCCACGCGCGGATCCTGCGTACGTTCGGACGTCAGGTTGTCATCATGGTTACGGTTAACAATGTTCCCTTCAATCGCCGCATCCGGAATGCCGGTGTACATTTCCAGATCCTGCGTAAACGTCAGCGAGAACTGGTCGATGTACGCCAGTTTTTTGTCGTGGTTATAACCGCCGCCCGCGTTGTAGGAGGATTCACTCAGATAACCGAGCTGATAATGGAAACCGTGGTCTTCAAGAATGGGCCGGATCCCCAGCATGTCGCCGAGCATCCCTTCGCCGGGTGCTTCAAAACCGAGCACGGTTCCGTTCCAGTCGCTGGCGGCCATTGCCGGTTGAATCCCTGCGCCCGCAAGACAAACGGCCAGCGCGAGATATTTATGATATGAACGAACTGCGGGTCGTATTTTATACCCGGTATTATTGTGTGCAGGTAATACAGAAGTCTGAGAAAATTTCATCATTACATTCCCTTCGAATTATTGATTATCTTTTTATTGTTATTCGAATTCCTTCCCGCAGACACAGATTGCCCTGCGGGTGAAATTTCGCATTATTAAATGAGATTGGTATGAAGTGGCCTGCTCATTCAGGCCACCGGATTACAGTTTTTTATTTACGCTTTTAAAGAGGCACCGTGCGTTTTAATCACGTCGGCATACCAGAAGAAGCTTTTCTTGCGGCGTCGTTCCAGCGTGCCATTGCCCTGATCGTCGCGGTCGACATAGATATAACCGTAGCGTTTGGAGAATTCGGCTTTCGATGCGCTGACCAGGTCGATAGGCCCCCAGCTGGTGTAGCCCATGACTTCCACACCGTCTTCAATGGCTTCGCGCACCTGCACCAGATGGTCATTGATATACTCAATGCGGTAATCGTCATTAATGCTGCCGTCCGCTTCGACTTTATCGCGGGCACCCAGACCATTCTCAACAATAAATAACGGCTTCTGGTAGCGGTCATATAATTCATTCATTAAGAACCGCAAACCTTCCGGATCAATCTGCCAGCCCCATTCGGAACTTTTCAGATGTGGATTGGGCACCATATTTAATATATTGGCACGTGCTTTAATATTTTGTTCTGCATCCGTGGTGACACAACCGGTCATGTAATAACTGAAGGAAATAAAGTCGACTGTTTCTTTCAGCGCTATTTTGTCTTCAGCAGTAATGTTAATTTCCATACCGCGATCTTTAAAGAAACGTTTCATATACGCCGGATACGCGCCACGTACCTGAACGTCGCCGAAGAATAACCAGTCGCGGTTTTGTTGCAGCGTTTCCATCATATCAGCCGGTTTGCAGGTCAGCGGATAGAGCATTCCGCCCAGCAGCATGTTACCGATTTTGCCGTCAGGAATGATTTCATGACAGGCTTTCACCGCTTTGGCACTCGCCACCAGCTGATGATGAATGGCCTGATAAATCGCCTGTTTACTGCTGCCTTCCGGCAATCCGACGCCGGTAAACGGCGCGTGCAGCGACATGTTGATTTCGTTGAACGTCAGCCAGTGTTTCACTTTATCTTTGTAACGCGTGAACACGGTGCGGGCATAATTTTCGAAGAAACCGATGGTATCCCGGCTGCCCCAGCCGCCGTGTTTTTTCACGATGCCGTAAGGCATTTCGTAATGGGAAAGCGTCACCAGTGGCGTGATGCCGTATTTCGCCATTTCATCAAACAGGCGGTCATAGAATGCCAGACCGGCTTCATTCGGGTGAAGCTCGTCGCCTTCCGGGAAAATACGCGTCCAGGCAATAGACGTGCGCAGTACGGTGAAGCCCATTTCCGCGAACAGTTTCATGTCTTCCGGATAACGATGGTAAAAATCAATCGCCACATCTTTGATGCCGAAATCGCCTTCCACGCGCTCCTGCACCGGGCCGAAAACGCCCTGCGGTTGCAGGTCAGAGGTGGACAATCCTTTACCGTCGGTCAGGTACGCGCCTTCAACCTGATTAGCTGCGACTGCGCCGCCCCATAAGAATTCCTTCGGGAATTGCTTGCTCATGTGAACCTCCTGGTTCTGACTGTTATCGTAAAAGGGTAAGTAATAAAGCTTGTTCGCAGACGTCCTGACCGGTGCTGGCCGGAATGACGTCGAGATAGTCGTCGCTGTTGGTGATAAGCACCGGCGTCGTCAGGTCGTAACCCGCTTCGGAAATGCCCGGGATATCGAACTCCAGCAGCAAATCGCCCTGCTTCACGACGGTGTCTACTGCCACGTGCGGCGTGAAGAATTTGCCGTCAAGCTTCACGGTATCGATACCGACGTGGATCAGGATTTCCGCGCCGTCTTCTGATTCAATTCCGATGGCGTGATGGGTTTTGAACAGGGAAACCACGGTGCCGTTGACCGGCGACACAACACGGCCCGCGGACGGAATAATCGCCACACCTTTACCCAGCAAACCGCTGGCAAATGTCGGATCTTTCACGTCTTCAAGTGCCACGCAGGCACCGGCAATCGGGCTGGTCACCAGGGTTTTGCCACGCGGTGCCTGAACGGAAGCCGTCGCGACGGTATCGGCCGTTTCACCCGCTTTCACTTCTTCATTCATACCGAAGAAGAACGTTGCCAGAGCGGCAAAAGCGAGGGCGAAGACGGTGCCGGCAATCGCGGCGATAACCGTCTGGTCGAAACCTGTCGGTGGAATAATCTGCGTGAAAGTGAAGATGTTAGCGAAGCCGAACGAGTACGCGGTGGTCTGGAAATAACCGAGGATTGCCGCACCCAGCGCGCCGCCGACGCAGCCGAAAATAAACGGACGGCGGCGTGGCAGGTTAATGCCGTAAACCGCCGGTTCTGTGATACCAAAAATCCCGGCGCTGACAGCGGAACCCGCCAGTGCTTTGGTGCGCGCGTCTTTGGCACGCAACATCACGCCGATAACAGCGCCAACCTGCCCCATGACCGCCGGTAACAGCAGCGGCAGCATGGTGTCGTGGCCGAGAATACTGAAGTTGTTGATCATCAGCGGCACCAGCCCCCAGTGCAGGCCGAAAATCACGCAAACCTGCCACAGGCCGCCCATAAAGGCACCCGCGATGGCCGGGCTGATGTGATAGATAAACTGATAGCCGTTAGCAAGTTGCTGGCTGGCCCAGGTTGCGACCGGTCCGATAAGCAGGAAGGTCAGCGGAACAATCACCATCAGGCAGATAAGCGGCGTAATGAAGTTGCGCAGGGAACCCGGCAGCAGTTTCATCAGGCGTTTTTCCATCCAGCTGGAGGCCCACGCGGCGAGGATCACCGGAATAACCGATGAGGCGTAATTGATGAATACCAGCGGTATGCCAAAGAAATGTTCAGACGGTACGCCCGGCTGCTGAGCGTTGAACGCCGCCGTCATCAGCGGATGCACCATCGCGCCGCCAATCATCATCGTCACGAAGGGATTGCCGCCGAATTTTTTACCGGCGGTGAAGCCTATCACCAGCGGGAAGAAATAAAACATGGCATCGCTGGCGGCGAACCAGACTTTATATGTGCCGCTTTCCGGATTCAGCCAGCCGCAGGCCAGCGCCAGGGACAGAAACCCTTTCAGGATCCCTGACGCGGCCATGATGCCGATAAACGGGGTAAAAATACCGGAAATGACGTCAATGGCGCGGGCGAACAGATTGCCTTTATCCTGCCCCTCTTCGTCATCGCCGCTTTCCGAAAGTGCGCTGCCGCGCACCAGCGCGTCATAGACCGCGCCGACGTGGTTGCCGATCACGACCTGAAACTGGCCGCCGCTTTCCACCACCATAATGACGCCGGGGTTCTTTTTTAATCCTTCGGCATCCGCTTTACTGATGTTTTTAAGCTTGAACCGTAAACGGGTGGCGCAATGCACCACGCTGTTCACGTTTTCCTTTCCGCCCACTCCGCGGAGAATTTCGTCGGCTAATGTTTTGTATTCCATGGTGTTATCTCATCAGAGTAATGGCGTCGTGCACGACATTGCCGTTGTATTTCAAAGGGGCGGCCGGCCCCTGAATTCAGGCCAAAAAAAAACCTAAACGTCCGGTCTCTTCGCGACATGCGAAGAAACGAGAAGTTTAGGTTTTGCCTGTCAGACAGTAACAATCCTGCTTTCTGATCCGGATTCTCTGGCGAATCGTTGACAGAAACAAGTCGTAATATCAGCCGTGTGACGAAACTGTGATCGGCTTCAGATTTTGTGCTGAAGGAGGCTCATCCCTGAGCTTCTTCGGCAAATTAGCGTAGTCCGGCGATGGTGAATCCGCCGTCCACCAGCAGATTTTGCCCGGTGACAAACCGCGCTTCGTCGCTGCACAGCCACACAACAACGTCGCCCACGTCGTCGGATTCGCCCACGCGCCCTGCCGGCGTCAGGTGAACAAACGGCCTGAGCATCTCTTCATTCGCGCCCATCCGTCGTGCCATCGGCGTATCGATAATGCCCGGATTTACGTTGTTGATACGGATTTTATGCGCGCCGGTTTCCAGCGCAATGGCGCGTATCATGGCATCCAGGCCGCCCTTGCTGGCGGAATAAGCCGCAGACCCGAAACTCGCGCCGTGCGCCAGCCATGAAGACGTGTTCACAATCGCGCCGCCGCGACCTGCGGCCACCATCGCCTCCAGTTCATATTTCACTGACAGCCAGACGCCTTTCAGATTGATGGCGATCACGCGGTCGAATTCGGCTTCCGTCATCTCGCTGACCGGCGCAAAACCCTCGATACCGGCATTATTAAACGCCGCGTCCAGACGCCCGAAATGCGCCAGCGTTTCCGCAATCAGATGCTGAACCTGCGCGCTGTCTGAAACGTCCGCCGGCACCGCCAGCGCGTCGCCGCCTTGTTCATGGATCAGCGCCACGGTGTGCAGAAGTTCCGCTTCACGTCGCCCGGCAACCACCACTTTTGCGCCGTCGCGCGCGAAAGCCAGCGCCGCGGCACGACCAATTCCGCTGCCTCCGCCAGTGACCAGCGCCACGCGGTTATGCAGACGAAGGGGCTGATTTTGAAGATGTGATCCCTGAAGATACGATTGTTGTGACATAGAAACCTCTGAGGAAATGTGTTGACCAGAACCTGACTATAAGAGGATTAATTGTTGTGGATAAGCCATCTTATATCGCATGATTTGCTGGTTCATATTCATCAATAGGAAACGAAATGCGGACTAACGAACTGGGTGAGCTGACCGCTTTTGTCGCCGTGGCAGAAGAAAAAAGCTTCCGTAAGGCGGCGGCGCGGCTGAATTTAACCGCATCCACCCTGAGCCACTCTTTGCGCGCGCTGGAAGAACGGCTGGGCGTCAGGCTGCTGAACCGCACCACGCGCACCGTTTCGCCGACGGAAGCGGGGATTGCGCTGCTGGCCGAAATTGCGCCCGCATTTGCGGCAATTGCCGGTGCGGTTGAAAAAGTGAATACCTTCAGGGAAACCCCGCAAGGCACGGTGCGCATCAATACGCCGCGCATTGCGGCAGATCTCGTTTTTATGCCGCAGCTTAAGCAATTTAGTCAGGATTTCCCGGACATCCGGCTGGAACTGGCCACCAACGACGGTTTCGTGGATATCGTCAGTGAAGGGTTTGACGCCGGAGTGCGTATCCGCGGCGACGTTCAGCAGGATATGAGTGCGGTTCGCCTGACGCCCGATTTTCATTCAGCGGTTTACGGCTCGCCTGAATATTTCACGCGGCATCCGGAACCGCTCTCACCCGCCGATTTGCAACATCACGCCTGCATTGGGCGACGGGAAATTACCGGCGGTGCGTTGTATCGCTGGGAATTTGAAAAAGAAGGTAAACAAATCTCGGTGCCGGTCAGCGGCCCGCTGATTGTTGACAGCGTAACGATGATGACCCGCATCGCTCTCGACGGTATCGGGCTGGTTTACACTGCCCGCAGCCCGGAACATGACGCGCTGGTCGCGCAGGGTTTGCTTATCCGCGTGCTCGAAGACTGGTCGGTCACGTTTCCCGGTTTCTTTCTCTATTATCCCGGTCACCGCCAACTTTCCGCGGCGTTAAAAACCGTGATTAACAGCTTCCGTTTACCGTTGCGGGATCACTAATCTGCTCATTTAACGTCAAGAATTTAAAGGCACTCCTAATGCGGTGTTGGTACACGTAAGCCGTTACGTTATAATTACCCTGTTACGGCAAAATCCGTAACCAGGATTCTCAACCTGAATGTTTACTGGCGACATGGAGTGCGTAACTGCATTTCACGTTTGAGTCTGCGCATGCCTATTGCCTGTACAAACAACAAGCAATATCTCAATGGTGGCTCAGGCGGGGCTGACTTCGGTCAGGCCGGTATCCAGTAGAACCGGTGTTGAGAACCCCGTCAGGGCTACCACCAGTGAGATTCTCAACTCCGGTGGTCGCTGTAACATCAAACTACTGGACAATGAACCATGAACGACAAGCCAAGGCAGGCATTACTTCCTCCCCCTCTGTTGGTTTATGCTCCCGTTTCTTACGGAGAGAGCATATGAAGAACACCCGTGAAGACTGGCATCCCGCCGATATTATCGCTGCAATTCGCAAAAAAGGCTCAACGCTGACGGCACTCTCGCGTGATTCAGGACTGGGCGCATCAACCCTGTCCAATACGCTGTCGCGACGCTGGCCCAAAGGTGAGTTGATTATTGCGGCAATGATCGGCGTTCCGGCGTGGGAAATCTGGCCAAGCCGTTATTACAATGCCAACGGGGAGTTGGTTGTTCCTAAATTGCGGAACCCTAAAGCGGAGAGTTAATCCGTGACAGCGGTGAGAGCCTGGCTTTCACCGCATTTTGAAGAGCCTCAGACCGGCGTATTTTTTAATCTTCACGCCGTTAGTCCATCCATTCGCAAGAGACCGCATACCCTTCGCTGCGGGCTTTTGCCAGTCAGGCCTCATTCTGTTTGATCCCGTTCACAAATAAAAAACAAAATCAAAAAACGTAAATTACATATTCGTTTCCTCAATTGTTTACCCTCGACTCATTATCAATACTTCAGTCGCACGATTATTTATTCAGCATTTTCCCTACATTTTTTGATTCGGACGCACAGTGTTTCAGTCGGTTATCTCTCATCTTTGAAAGCAGGTAACGAATAATGATAACTACCCCGGTTCTTTCCGTTAAAGATAAAATTGGTTACGGGCTTGGCGATATGGCCAGCGCGCTGGTCTGGCAAACGGCCACTTTATTTCTGGCCTATTTTTACACCGATGTTTTCGGCCTGCCGGCCGCCATCATGGGCACGTTGTTTTTAGTGGTCCGCGCCGTTGATGCCTTCGTCGATCCTTGTATCGGCGCGATGGTCGACCGCACCACGACCCGCTTTGGTAAATTCCGCCCCTGGCTTTTGTGGTTTGCGATCCCGTTCGGGGTTTGCTGCCTGATCACCTTTTACGTACCGGACATTTCCCCGACCGGAAAAATCATCTATGCCTGCGTCACTTACACCCTGCTGAGTCTGGTGTATTCGGCCATCAACGTGCCGTATTGCGCCATGCCGGGCGCGCTGACGCTCGATCCGCGTGAACGCCATTCGTTGCAATCGTGGCGTTTTGGTCTGTCATTTGTCGGCGGTCTGGTGGTGACGGTGATTGCCCTTCCGCTGGTGGCGAAACTGGGCGACGGCAATCCGCAAAAGGGTTATTTCTACGCGATGAGCCTGATGGGGCTGCTCGGCATCGTGCTCTTTTTCTGCTGTTTTGGCCTGACCCGCGAACGTTATCACCCGCGTAATGACACCTCGGGCTCCATGCTCAGCGATTTAAAATTACTGTGGAATAACCCGCAATGGCGCATCGTTTTTATTTTTAATATTTTGCTGTTATGCGCCGTGGTTATCCGCGGCTCGGCAACAATGTATTACGTAAAATATGTTCTTGGCCGTCCGGATCTGGTCTTCAACTTTATTGTTTTCGGGATGCTGGCGTCTTTATTTGGCGCATTGCTGTCGGAACGGTTATTAGGGAAATTTGACCGCGTCAAATCCTATCAGTGGACAATTCTGACCTTCGTTATCTGCAACGCCGCTATTTTCTTTATTCCGGCACAATCGCTGTGGTTTATTTTTGGCCTGAATCTGGTATTCAGCTTCATCCAGAATCTGACGACTCCGCTGCAATGGACGATGTTCTCCGACGTCGTTGATCACGAAGAATCGCGCACCGGCCGCCGTCTGGACGGACTGGTGTTTTCCACCGCGCTGTTTGCCATTAAATTCGGTCTGGCGCTCGGGGGCGCCGTCGTGGGCTGGGTGCTGGGCATGGTGGATTATGTGCCGAACGGCTTGGCTCAGGCACCGGCGGTCATGCTGACCATCAATTCCCTGTTCACCCTGGTTCCCTGCGCGCTATTCCTCGTCATGGCCGCCCTTCTTTTCACCTACCGGCTCAACAGCCGCACGATGCAAACCATCGTGGCCTCACTGGCGGGCAAACGATCCTTCGACGGCGAGAGCGCCGCTGTACCCGCAGGTTCTGCCCCACTGATTAATCAAGGAGAAATACGATGACTCATCTGTATCAGGATGCTTCGCAACCCGTCGCCACCCGCGTTGCCGACCTGCTGGCGCGCATGACACCGGAAGAGAAATTTGCCCAAATGCACGCATTCTGGCTCATCCTCGACAGCGGCGGAAATCATAAAGAACGCTCAGATCTGAGTGATGATTTTGCCGGTCATAAAAAAACGTTGTCACTGGAGAAACAGCTGGCCTGCGGCGCAGGCCAAATCACCCGCCCGCTCGGCACGCACGTTGTCAGTCCGGAAGAAGGCGTCCGGGCGCTGAACCGCCTGCAAAAAACGCTGGTGGAGGAAACGCGGCTGGGCATTCCGGCGATGTTCCATGAGGAATGTCTGGTCGGTTTACTGTGCAAGGACGCCACGCTGTTCCCCTCTTCGCTCAGCTACGCGTCAACGTGGGACCCAGAACTGATGGAAAAGGTCGCCGCGGCTATCCGTGAGGAAGCGCAAAGCATCGGCTGTCATCAGGGTTTAGCGCCGGTTCTGGATGTTTCGCGCGATGTGCGCTGGGGACGCACCGAAGAAACTTTCGGTGAAGATCCGTATCTGGTGGGGGTCATGGCGACGGCCTACGTGCGCAGTTTACAGGGCGAAAACCGTGATTTTCTCGCCACGCTGAAACATTACGTCGGCCATTCTTTCAGCGAAGGCGCACGCAACCACGCCCCGGTACATCTTGGTTTCCGCGAACTCAACGATACCTTCCTGCTGCCGTTCGAAATGGCGGTAAAGCTGGCCAACGCCGGTTCCGTTATGCCGGCTTATCACGATATTGACGGGCAACCGTGCCACAGCGATCACTTCCTGCTGACGGAAATTTTGCGCGAACAATGGGGCTTTGACGGCCTGATTGTGGCGGATTACGGCGGCGTCAGTCTGCTGCATCAGCATCATGGCGTCAGCCACGATGATGCCGAATCGGCGGCGCTGGCATTCAACGCCGGTCTGGATATTGAGTTGCCGAAAGGCGATTGCGCCCGGCATCTGGCTGATGCGGTATCACGCGGGCTGATTGATATGGCTAAAATCGATGAAATCGTAGCCCGCGTTCTGACGGAAAAATTCCGCCTCGGGCTTTTCGAGCAGCCGTATGCGCCTGAATCACAGCCAAAAATGCAGCAATCTGCCGTACGTGAACTTGCCTGGGAAGCGGCCGTTCGCTCCATCACACTGCTGGAAAATAACGGTATTCTGCCGCTGAAACCTGCCTCTGATCAGAAAATCGCCGTAATCGGACCGACGGCGGACGACCCGCTGGCATTACTCAGCGGTTACAGTTTCCCGGTGCATCTGATTATCAGCGAGATGGAAGCGCAGACCGGACAGGTCACCACGCCGCTTCAGGCACTGCGTTCGGCCTACGGCGAGCAGAATATTCGTTATGCCAAAGGCTGCCATATTCTCGAAAAACGCACAGCGGGTGCGCCGGTGTTCCCCGGTGATGCCGGTAAGCCAATGCAACGTTCACCGGTTTCTCAGGACACCACGCAGATCGCCGCTGCGGTCAAAGCGGCGCAGGAAAGTGACGTGGCGCTGGTGTTTGTCGGCGATCTGGCGGGATTGTTCCAGAGCGGCACGGTCGGTGAAGGTTCTGACACCGACAGCCTTCAGTTACCCGGAGTTCAGCAAAAACTGCTCGAGCAGGTTGTCGCAACCGGCAAACCGACCATTGTCGTCATGACCGGCGGCCGTCCTTATTTGCTGGGCGGTTTAGAGGAAAAAGTAGCCGGATTCCTGATGGCGTTTGCGCCCGGTCAGGAAGGCGGACGGGCGATTGCCGATGTGCTGAGTGGCAAAGAAGCGCCATCCGGGCGGCTGGTGGTTTCCGTGCCGAAAAGCGCAGGCGCGATGCCGTATTACTACAATCACAAACTGAAAAGTGGCGGAACGCCGATTGCGTTCCACTTCGGCGCGAAATACCCGTTCGGCTACGGGCTGAGCGGCACCACGTTCCGGTACCACGATTTGCAGTTAAATCAGCAGCCGGTTGCCATCGAAAACGGTGAAATTTCCGTACAGATTCAGGTTACCAATACCGGTTCGAGGGCAGGCAGCGAAGTGGTTCAGGTTTATCTGCGCGACTGCGTGGCTTCGCTGGTGCGGCCGGTACACGAACTGAAAGCGTTCCAGCGCGTTGAACTGAACGCCGGCGAAACCGCCACGCTGAATTTCAGTATTCCAACCGACATGCTGAATTTCACCAACGTCGCGCACAAACGCATCGTCGAGCCGGGCTTTATTGACGTTCAGGTCGGGGCTTCCAGCGCTGATATTCGCGCTAACGGCAGGGTGACGCTGGCCGGAAAAGTACGGGAATTGCCTCGTCACTGGCGGATGGTCAGCCGGTGTGAGGTGAATCAGTAAAGGCTGCTTGCAGACCACAAAACCAGAAAGCAAAACGGACGCATCAGCGTCCGTTTTTACAGGGTTCAGATAGGCTGTTATTCAGTTTCCCGCGTAATGCCGAAATGCTTATACGCATGGTTAGTTGCCATACGTCCGCGCGGTGTGCGCTGAATAAAGCCCTGCTGGATCAGGAACGGTTCGATCACGTCTTCAATCGTTTCACGTTCTTCGCCTATTGCGGCGGCTAAGTTATCCAGCCCCACCGGCCCGCCGGTGAATTTATCGATAATCGCCAGCAGCAGTTTGCGGTCCATATAATCGAAACCTTCCGCATCAACGTCCAGCATGTCCAGTGCGCCATTTGCTACATCACCGTTGATCGTGCCGTCGCCTTTCACTTCGGCAAAGTCACGTACGCGGCGCAGCAGACGGTTGGCAATACGCGGCGTGCCACGCGAGCGTCGGGCAATCTGATGCGCCCCTTCTTCCGACAATTCCAGCCCGAGGCAGGACGCACTGCGCCCGACGATATGCTGCAAATCGGCGACCTGATAAAATTCCAGACGCTGCACAATACCGAAACGGTCACGCAGCGGAGACGTCAGGGAACCGGCGCGCGTCGTGGCACCAATCAGGGTAAACGGGGGTAAATCGAGCTTGATGGATCGCGCCGCCGGGCCTTCGCCAATCATGATATCCAGCTGATAATCTTCCATCGCCGGATACAGAATTTCTTCGACAACCGGCGAGAGGCGGTGGATTTCATCGATAAACAGCACGTCGTGAGGTTCGAGATTGGTCAGCATTGCGGCCAGATCGCCGGCTTTTTCCAGCACCGGCCCGGAAGTCGTGCGCAGATTCACGCCCATTTCGTTGGCAACGATATTCGCCAACGTGGTTTTACCCAGCCCCGGCGGCCCGAAAATCAGCAGGTGATCGAGTGCGTCTTTGCGTTGCTTTGCCGCCTGAATAAAGATTTCCATCTGCGAGCGCACGTGGGGCTGCCCGACGTATTCGTTAAGCAGCTTCGGGCGGATCGCACGGTCTATGACCTCTTCTTCACTAAACACTTCAGAAGAAATCAGGCGGTCAGCTTCAATCATCGTTTACCTCACAGCGCCGCGCGCAGCGCTTCTCTAATCAACGTTTCGGATTCTGCACCCGGTTTCGCCACCTTACTGATCATGCGGCTGGCTTCCGGCGGTTTGTATCCGAGGGATATCAGGGCGGCTACTGCTTCACCTTCGGCATCAGATTCTTTCGCTTTCGACGCCGATGCAGGTAGCGTGATATCAGTATGATTGTTAAATAGATCACCGTTTAATCCTTTAAACCGGTCTTTCATTTCGACGACCAGGCGTTCTGCGGTTTTCTTACCGACGCCGGGTAATTTAATTAAGGCAGTGATTTCTTCCTTTTCCACTGCGCTGACGAACTGCTGCGCCGACATGCCTGACAGGATTGCCAGCGCCAGCTTTGGCCCGACGCCGTTCACTTTGATCAGTTCACGAAACAGCGCGCGCTCTTGTTTATCATTGAACCCGTAAAGCAGTTGGGCATCTTCGCGAACGATAAATTGCGTGAAGAGGATGGCTTCCTGACCCAGCTCGGGCAATTCGTAAAAACAGGTCATCGGCATATGGACTTCATAACCCACGCCGTTGGTTTCCAGCAGCACCAGAGGTGGCTGTTTTTCCAGAATAATGCCTCGAAGTCTGCCTATCACGTTCGTTTTCCTTATCAGGTCAAAAGCAGCAATGTTTATATCATAAAAAAGGCTGGATGAATATCCAGCCTAATGGACTTGCGGCGTCTATCGCATACGTCCGCGCGCCATCTGCAATTTATCAGAACTCAGCCGGATCGCATTCTGGCTCATGTGGCAATGCGTAATCGCAATCGCCAGCGCATCGGCGGCATCGGCCTGAGGATTGGCGGGCAGTTTCAGGATAGAACGCACCATGTGCTGCACCTGCGATTTTTCGGCAGCGCCTGTGCCGACAACTGTTTGTTTCACCTGCCGCGCGGCATATTCGAACACCGGTAAATCCTGATTCACTGCGGCCACAATCGCCGCGCCGCGCGCCTGCCCGAGCTTTAACGCGGAGTCCGCATTCTTCGCCATGAATACGGATTCGATGGCAAAAAAGTCAGGCTGGAACTGCGTAATAATTTCCGAAACGCCAGCGTAAATTAATTTCAAACGCCCCGGCATATCGTCAACGACGGTACGGATGCAGCCACTGCCCAGATAGCTCAGCTGACGCCCTGTCTGGCGGATAATGCCATAGCCGGTGATGCGTGAACCGGGGTCGATCCCCAGAATAATAGCCATAGCCGCTCAACGCCTTGTGTTGTCGTTTTTTTGAGAAAGTTGGGGACAGTATAAACTGCTGAGGGATTTCAGAATAGCCAGCCGGTGGAGACCACCGGCTGCGGTGAGATTACAGAGTTTCTGCGATCTCGTCGGAGATTTCACCGTTGTGGTAAACCTCTTGTACGTCGTCACAATCTTCCAGCATGTCGATCAGGCGCAACAGTTTTGGTGCAGTTTCTGCATCCATGTCGGCTTTGGTCGATGGGATCATGGTGACTTCTGCGGAATCTGCTTTGAAACCGGCAGCTTCCAGTGCGTCTTTCACTTCGCCCAGATTTTCCCAGGCAGTGAACACGTCGATTGCGCCATCGTCGTATGACTGGATATCTTCTGCGCCCGCTTCCAGCGCGGCTTCCATCAGCACGTCTTCATCCAGACCCGGTGCGAAAGAAATCACGCCTTTCTTGGAGAACAGGTACGCAACGGAACCGTCAGTGCCAAGATTACCGCCGGTTTTGGTGAAGGCATGACGCACTTCAGCCACGGTACGGTTGCGGTTGTCACTCAGACATTCCACCATGATTGCAGAACCACCCGGGCCGTAACCTTCATAAATGATGGTTTCCATGTTGGTGTCTTCGTCACCACCGACGCCACGCGCAATGGCACGGTTCAGGGTATCGCGGGTCATGTTGTTGGACAGTGCTTTATCAATTGCAGCGCGCAGACGTGGGTTTGAACCCGCATCGCCGCCGCCCAGACGTGCAGCGGTAACCAGCTCACGAATGATTTTGGTGAAGATTTTGCCACGTTTAGAATCTTGCGCCGCTTTGCGGTGCTTGGTGTTGGCCCACTTACTGTGACCTGCCATAAATATCTCCAAAAAGTCTAAAGTCTTAACAGACCGAATAGTTTACAAATTCTTCAATCGCCTGCTGGTTGCTCGGGGAGACGGTCAGCGCTGCCGCTTCCGCTTTTCCCAGCCACCGGAACGCATGATGTTCGGTAAGAACCACATCACGCTCGTCGGGTAACGCCAGACAGAACCAATGTTCTTTATTACGGGTTACGCCGGGAGCATAGCGATGGCGCAAATGCGCAAATATTTCAAAGTCCTCGCAGCGGTCACAATCCTGAAGAGGCAGGTTTTCACCTGCGATGTCGATTCCGACCTCTTCCATCACTTCACGCTGCGCGGTTTGATTCGGGGATTCCCCGCCTTCCAGACTGCCGGTCACCGACTGCCAGAAATTCGGGTCATCCTTTCGTTGGAGCATCAGCACCCTGCCGGTGTTTCTGGCGTAGATGACGCACAGTATCGACTCAGGACGCTTATAGCTCATTAGTTATTCTCTGTATTTGTGTCTGGTGTCACTTCTTTTTTCGCGACAACCGCAATACCGAGTTCCAGCAAAGAGGCCGGATTCGCGAAGCTTGGTGCTTCGGTCATCAGACAGGCCGCTGCCGTGGTTTTCGGGAAGGCGATAACGTCACGGATGTTATCCGTACCGGTCAGGAGCATGACCAGGCGATCCAGACCAAATGCCAGACCGGCATGTGGCGGTGTGCCGTATTTCAGGGCGTCGAGCAGGAAGCCGAATTTCTCGCGCTGTTCGTGTTCGTTAATACCCAGAATGCTGAACACGGTCTGCTGCATTTCGCTGCGGTGAATACGTACAGAACCGCCGCCCACTTCGTAGCCGTTGATGACCATGTCGTACGCGTTCGCGATTGCGGAAACCGGGTTCGCCGCCAGTTCCTGCGCCGTCATTTCTTTCGGTGCGGTGAACGGGTGGTGCATGGCGCTCAGGCCGCCTTCGTCGGTGTCTTCAAACATCGGGAAGTCGATAACCCACAGCGGAGCCCACATATCTTCGTTGGTGATTTTCAGGTCGCGACCTACTTTCAGACGCAGTGCGCCGATTGCGTCAGTCACAATTTTCGCGCTGGCGGCGCCGAAGAAGATCATGTCACCGTCTTGCGCGCCGGTACGTTCAATCAGGGCAGACAACAAATCCGCATTGAGGAACTTCGCGACCGGGCTCTGAATGCCTTCCAGACCTTTGGCAACTTCGTTGACTTTGATGTAAGCCAGGCCTTTCGCGCCGTAGATTTCGATGAATTTCGCATACTCGTCGATTTGCTTACGGCTCAGCTGTGCGCCGCCCGGTACGCGCAATGCCGCTACGCGACCTTTTGGATCGTTAGCCGGATCGGCGAATACTTTGAACTCGATGTTTTTCATCAGGTCAGCAACATCAACCATTTCCATCGGGTTACGCAGGTCTGGTTTGTCTGAACCGAAACGACGCATGGCTTCTGCAAAGGTCATGATCGGGAAATTGCCCAGATCCACGCCTTTGATTTCCTGCCACAATTCGCGGGCCAGTTTCTCCATCACTTCGCGCACTTGCTCGGCGCTCATGAAAGAGGTTTCCACATCGATCTGGGTGAATTCTGGCTGACGGTCAGCACGTAAATCTTCGTCACGGAAGCATTTAACAATCTGATAGTAACGGTCGAAACCGGACATCATCAGCAACTGTTTGAACAGCTGCGGGGACTGCGGCAATGCGTAGAATTTGCCTTTGTGCACACGGCTTGGCACCAGATAGTCACGCGCGCCTTCCGGCGTGGCTTTGGTCAGCATCGGGGTTTCAATGTCGAGGAAGTCATGGCTGTCCATGAAACGACGCACGAAACTGGTGATTTTTGCGCGCGCTTTCAGTCGGTTAGCCATCTCCGGACGACGCAGGTCAAGATAGCGGTATTTCAGACGCGCTTCTTCAGTGTTGACGTGATTGGAGTCCAGCGGCAGCGCTTCTGAACGGTTGATGATGTTCAGCTGGTTAGCGAACACTTCCACTTCACCGGTCGCCATGTCTTTGTTGAACTGGCTTTCAGGACGTGCACGGACGGTACCGGTTAACTGGATACAAAACTCGTTACGCAGTTCAGAAGCCAGTTTGTAGGCTTCGGCCTGATCCGGGTCGAAGAAGACCTGAACGATACCTTCGCGGTCACGCATATCGATGAAAATCAAACCACCCAAATCGCGGCGACGGTTAACCCAGCCACACAATGTCACTTCCTGGCCCACATTGGACGCATTCAGCTTTCCACAATATACAGTACGCATAACGGTATCCTTTTGATCCCACTACCCGGCCTCATGGCGCACAGGTACAGAAACGGTTATTCACTCTGGTCGCCCGCCGCAAAACTGTGCAGCGCGCGGAATGGGTTTTATTCGGGTCGAAAAAAGGCGGCTATTATAAAGGAATTTCCGCCGCAGGATAAGTGCGAACGCATCAAGGCTGGCGCGGAAATTCACACATGTTGCTTGCTACACATAATTTAACAAAATTATCCCCATTTTGACCCACGCGTTAGCATAGACTCCGGCTATCCCCTTTGTACACGCAGTTCATTATTCCTGCCTCTATTTACCCCTTTTGATAACCGGGAGCTAAACACCATGAAACTCGACCCTAAAACGACCGCATTAGTGCTGATCGATTTACAGAAAGGCATTCTGCCGTTTGCCGGCGGCCCGCATACTGCGCAGCAGGTTCTGGATAACGCCACTGAACTGGCAAACCGTTTCCGTAAACTGGGCTCTCCGGTGGTAATGGTGCGCGTGGGCTGGTCCGACTCTTTTGACGAAGCACTGAAACAGCCGGTTGACGTCCCTGCGGCCGCGCCGGAAGACGGCCTGCCAGCGAGCTGGTGGGAATTCCCGGAGCAACTGGGCGTCACCGACAAAGACTTGCTGGTGGTGAAACGCCAGTGGGGCGCGTTCTACGGTACAGATCTGGATTTACAACTGCGCCGCCGTGGCATTAAAAGCATCGTGCTGGCCGGTATTTCCACCAACATCGGTGTGGAATCCACAGCCCGTAACGCCTGGGAACATGGCTATGAGCTGGTGATCGCCGAAGATGCATGCAGCGCGCACAACAACGACCATCATCAGTCCAGCGTGCAGTTCATCTTCCCGCGCATCAGCCGCGTGCGTTCAACCGCCGAAGTGCTTGCCGCACTGCCACAGTAACGTTACCCTGCCGGATATCCCTGACGCCGCCTGCCGGGCGGCGTTTTTTATGGAAAAAACAGAGGAATCGCGGCATGTATATTGGTTTACCGCAATGGCACCACAACGCCTGGGCCCGTATCGGGCTTCGCGATCTGGCTGATTACGCCCGGTATTTCAATTGTGTCGAAGGCAACACCACATTTTATGCGTTGCCAAAACAGGACGTTGTGATGCGCTGGCGCGATATGACGCCTGAATCCTTCCGTTTCTGTTTTAAATTCCCGTCATCCATCAGCCATAAAGCAGCACTGGCAAACTGTCAGGAAGATGTCGATACGTTTTACCGCACGCTCGGGCCGCTTGGCGAACGCATCGGGCAGCTCTGGTTACAGCTTCCTCCCACTTTTGCACCCGCGCATCTTGAGCGTTTATGGCAATTTCTGGACGCCCTGCCCGCCGGTTTTGATTACGGCGTTGAAGTACGCCACTCTGATTTTTTCGCCAAAGGCGATGCCGAGCGCGCGCTGAATCAGGGGTTACATCAGCGCGGGATCAACCGCACGATTCTCGACAGCCGTCCGGTTCACAGCTCGAAATCTCAGACTGAAGCGGTGCTTGACGCCAAACGTAAAAAACCTGTTCTGCCGCTCCACGCCGTCGTGACGGCGACGCGCCCCATCGTGCGTTTCATCGGTGGCGATATTCTTGACGATAACCGGCCGCTGTTCGTGCAGTGGGCTGACAAACTTGCGGCGTGGGAAACCCAGGGGCTTTCTCCTTATCTGTTTATCCACACGCCGGATTGCACCGACGCACCGCAGCAGGCGCGCAGTCTCTGGCCCTTGCTGCGGGCCAAAATCCCGACCGTTCAGCCTGAACCTGACTGGCCGGAACAGGACGCGCTGTTCTAAATTATTCGTGATTGTCTGACGACAGTTTTGCGTCTTGCCGCTATCATAGTGGCGCAGTGAAGCGGGTCATTGCCCCGCAGGATCACAGGGAATAACCAAGGAAGTCATCATGATTAGCGCGTTATATGTCGTGCTTGCCGCCATACTTTTGATCAAACTCTCTTTCGATGTGGTACGCCTGAGAATGCAGTACCGTATTGCCACCGGCGACGGCGGCTCCTACGAACTGCAAACCGCCATCCGCGTTCACGGCAACGCCGTCGAATATCTGCCTATCGGTTGTTTATTGCTGCTGTTTATGGAAATGAACGGTGCCGGCGTCTGGATGATTCACGCCTGCGGATTACTGCTGATTACCGGCCGGCTGTTCCATTATTACGGCTTAAAACACCGCGAATTCGCCTGGCGCCGCAGCGGCATGGCCGCTACTTATATCTCGCTGGTGTTAATGGTTATCGCGAATATCATCTATTTGCCGTGGTCCCAGTTTCTGGCATTCGACTAGCTTTTCCGCCGTTTTTTACGGGCAGCGCCGCGCACAGGTATCTGCCCGCCTCAGTATCTGCTAAAATTCGCCCTCAAAATTCTGTCCCTTCAATTTTTTGGTTCGACTCACCATTATGGCAAAGCACGATACGCTGTTTTCTGCACCGATAGATAAGCTGGGCGACTGGACGTTCGATGAACGCGTTGCTGAAGTTTTCCCCGATATGATCCAACGTTCTGTACCGGGTTATTCCAACATTATTTCGATGATTGGCATGCTCGCCGAGCGCTTTGTTAAGCCCGACACGAATGTCTATGATCTGGGATGCTCGCTTGGTGCGGCTACGCTGTCGATGCGCCGCAATATCAAGGTTTCGGGTTGCGAAATCATAGCAGTCGATAATTCCCCTGCCATGGTGGAACGCTGCCGCCGCCACATCGACGCCTTCCGCGCCGATACGCCGGTTAACGTTATCGAAGCCGATATTCTGGATATCGAACTCAAAAATGCCTCGATGGTTGTGCTCAATTTCACCCTGCAATTTCTTGAACCGGACGATCGTCAGCGACTGCTGAATCAGGTCCATCAGGGAATGCGCCCGGGCGCAGCGCTGGTACTGTCAGAAAAATTCAGTTTTGCGGACAAAGACGTCGGCGAACTGCTCTTCAATATGCATCATGATTTCAAACGTGCGAACGGCTACAGCGAACTGGAAATCAGCCAGAAACGTAGCATGCTGGAAAACGTGATGCTGACCGATTCTGTTGAAACCCACAAAGCACGCCTGCATCAGGCCGGTTTCCAGCACACAGAACTCTGGTTCCAGTGCTTTAACTTCGGCTCGCTGATTGCCGTCAAAGCCGGGGAAGCAGAATGATTGATTTTGGTGATTTTTACCGCGTGATTGCCAAAGGGCCACTGAGCCCGTGGCTTAACACTTTGCCTTCACAACTCACTGCATGGCAGAAAGAGTCGCTGCACGGTAAATTTAAACTGTGGTTCAACTCGGTTGACCGCCTGCCGTTGTTACAACCAGAACGTCTTGATTTGCTGCACAGCGTTTCCGCCAATATGGAAACCCCGCTGCCCGCCGGTCAGCGTGAAGGCATCGAGAACCTGCTGCGCAATATGATGCCATGGCGTAAAGGGCCTTTCTCGCTGTACGACGTTGAAATCAATACCGAATGGCGTTCAGACTGGAAATGGGATCGCGTACTTCCGCACATCTCCTCTCTGGCGGGCCGTACAATTTTAGACGTCGGCTGCGGCAGCGGCTATCACATGTGGCGAATGATTGGCGCGGGCGCGCATCTGGCCGTCGGTATCGATCCGATGCAGCTGTTCCTGTGCCAGTTTGAAGCGGTGCGTAAATTACTGGGCGGCGATCAGCGTGCACATTTACTGCCGCTGGGCATCGAGCAGCTGCCTGAGCTGAACGCGTTCGACACCGTTTTCTCTATGGGCGTGCTTTACCACCGCCGTTCACCGCTGGATCATCTTTATCAGCTGAAAAACCAGCTGGTCAGTGGCGGTGAACTGGTGCTGGAAACGCTGGTTGTCGAAGGCGACATTCAGCAGGTTCTGGTGCCCGGCGACCGTTACGCACAGATGGGAAATATCTATTTCATTCCGTCTGCCGAAGCACTGAAAGACTGGCTGGTTAAATGCGGATTTGCCGATGTGCGTATCGCGGATGTCAGCGTCACGACGGTTGAGGAACAGCGCCGTACCGACTGGATGACCAGCGAATCACTGGCCGAATTCCTCGACCCGAAAGATCCAACCAAAACTATTGAAGGTTATCCGGCACCGCGCCGCGCGTTGCTTATCGCCCGCAAACCTTAAACCCTGCTTTCTCCGCCAGACGCACTGTCTGGCGGAAACCTCCCCCGCATTTATCTCCGGCTTTCTGCCCCGTCGTGCTGTACATCCGGGATTAAAAAGGTCTAACCTTTCGGAATGGCTATCTGTTTGTTCTGACAGAGATCGTGGTTAACGTTCTGGGAGGATGTATGAAATTCCCTAAAGGCAGTATCGTTCAACACAGATCCGGCGATATTAAAGGCACCGTGATGAATACGTTTGAATCTGATAAGGACATCGTCTCGTATTACGTTTCCTGGGAAGATGGCAGCAGCAGTCTGCATCAGGAAAACGAATTGCACTGGGCCAATATTGATGTCGCAATCAAAATTAAAAACTTCTACGAAAAGTAGCCAGCACGCTTCTGACTGACATAAATCTTCCGAATTTACTCACCTTTTCCGGCCTTAAGATCAGCGCTGACGGCCACTGTGCGCCAGGCCTTTGTAAAGCTTCCTGTTTTCATACTTTATCGTTGGATTGATTCATAGTCTTTCGTGTATAAATTCGGCCAAAGTTATTCATCAGAACGCGAACCTGTCGCGGAGAAAAGTATGCGCCGGAGAATCCGATTCCTTTTTGATCGTGCAGTGATTGTTTTAGGCCTCTTTGTAATGTGTCTGGTGGTCAAAGCGGGCATGTTTGGCGTGGCTTACCTTACCTGGGGCTGACACTTTTCAGATTAAATGACAACATTTGTCCAATTTTCGATCTGACACCCTTTCCAAATGTAATGGAAATGCTAGTCTCCTATAACCATTCAAACCATAAGGTTATAAAGTGTCCGACTCACACGAAAACCCGGATGTTCTCCTGCGCACCGCTCAGGCACTGGAGGCAGCAATTGCATTCAGCATCGCTTCAATTTCGGTAAATCTTCCCGATGTAAAAACGGAAGTTGTTGAGTCTTTACGCCGTAATACGGCGAACAGCGATAAACAGGATCCGACTAAAGACGCCATCGAACATCTGGTGACGCTGATTGAAACCGCAGCAGGCCCTTCCGAAAAACACCGCGTCTAGCACAGAAATTAAGCATAAAAAAAGCCCCGCCAAAATGACGGGGCCTGGTACTTGCGCAGGGCGACGCAATAAGGGTCGTTTGACCCGGTTAAATCTTGAGATTATTACGCCGTGCGGGATATTTGATCGTCAAACTGCAATGTACTTTTCATTGCGGCAACAATATCACCGTCCACGCAATAACGACTGAATTCATCAAAATCGGTGTCGGAACTCATGGTGACACCGGCTTTGCGGTAGCGCATAGAGGAAGGAACCTGACGCCCTGCCGAGCTGTGTAATTCGGTCAGCCCGATATCCACAAACTTTTGCAGATTCGTCAGGCGCACACCTGCGCCAGCCATAATAATTGGACCACGCGTGAGCTGATTCAGTTCCCGAAGCATCGGCAAACCGACTTCCGCATTTTGCTGCTGTCCGGAAGTCAGAATGCGCGCCACACCTAGCTGAGTCAACTGCTCAAGCGCAATCTTCGGGTTCAGGCACATGTCGAAAGCGCGGTGAAATGTCACAGCCATATCGCCGCATAACGCCATCACTTCCCACATTCTTGGCATATCAATATGCCCTTCATCGTCGAGCATGCCGACCACCAGGCCGGGAAAACCGAGATCGCGGATCATCGCGATGTCACTTTTCAAAACATCAAATTCGCTTTGGCTATAGCAAAAGTCACCACCCCTCGGACGTACAATCGGATGTACAGGGATCGTCACTTTTTCCCTCGCCAGTTTGAGGGTGCCGTAACTCGGCGTAATACCGCCGTCAGCCTGACTCGCGCACAATTCGACGCGATCGGCTCCGGCTTGTTCTGCTGTTAACGCACAATCCACGCTGTAACAACACACTTCTAATTTTGTCATGTGACCTCTCCTGATTACGGCATTATGCTACAACACTTGTGTGTAACCGGCCATGTCGCGTAGGCTCTGACATGAGCATTCCCGCCCAACTGCCTGCTTAGGAAAGCTAACTATGGCACTCAATTTTGATTTGTGGGTAGACCGCAGTCACAGTGATAGCGTTAAGTGGAATAAATATCATCATCAGGATGTGATTCCGCTTTGGGTCGCCGATACCGACTTCACGTCTCCGCCTCAGGTTATTAAAGAACTGCAACAACGCGTGGCCGAAGGTGTCTTTGGTTATGGTATTACTCCGCCGGAACTGATTGATATTGTGGTTAAACGGCTTGCAGATCTTTATGACTGGGCGATTCAGCCTGAATGGATTGTCTGGCTTCCGGGTCTGGTCTGCGGGCTGAACGTGGCCGTGCGCGCCAACGTTGAGCCGCACGAGAGCAGCCTGATGCCGATGCCCATTTATCCGCCTTTCATGCAGGCCGCACAATCTGAAGGCCGGGCATTTAAATCCATTCCGGTCACCCAACAGCAACAACGCTGGGTGGCAGATTTTTCCGCCGCTGAAGGCCAGCTTGATGGCAGTGAAAAGCTGCTGATGCTCTGCAATCCTTATAATCCGGGCGGCACGGTTTATCGTCGCGATGAATTACTGCAACAACAGGAATTCGCCAGACGCCACAATCTGGTGGTGTGTTCCGATGAAATCCACTGCGACCTGATTCTGGAACCGGATCTGAAGCACGTTCCGTTTGCCTCACTCAATGCGGATGCAGAACAGCGTTCGATTACGCTGATGGCACCGTCGAAAACCTTCAATCTGGCCGGACTGGGTGCCTCGATGGCGATCATCCCAAACCCCGAATTGCGCCGGAAATTTTTAGACACCAGCAAAGGTATCGTTCCGCACGTCAATATTCTGGCGTATGTTGCGGCGACGGCGGCCTACCGTGATGGCGGAGCGTGGCTTAACGCACAGCTCGATTATTTGCGTGAAAACCGGGATCTTGTGGCGTCGCGTATTAACGCCATGCCAGGTTTACGCATGCTGGCACCCGAAGGCACCTATCTTGGCTGGATTGATGCCAGCGCATTGCCGGTGGACGATCCGTACCGTTTCTTTGTCGAAGCGGGCGTGGGCTTCTCCGGCGGGGCCGAATTTGGCGCGCCGAAGTGTGTGCGCATCAATTTCGGCTGTCAGCGCGCCCTTCTCGGGAAAGCACTCGACCGGATGGAAGCCGCACTCGATAAGCTCCGGCGTTAACCCGCGTCCCTTTCGCTGGCGACAATTTCACGCAGGCTGTGCGGGTGAAATTTAATCGTTACTGAACCGTCAGTGACCGCCAGCGTGGGGTTAGGCAAACGCTCATTTTCCCCTTTGGGCGCACTCTGCTTCAGTTTTATACCAGGCGTCATCAGCGCTTCATCGGCAATCAGTGCCAGCGCCCGCGTATACAACTCTTCTTCTGCCCCCGGCAGCACAATCTCAATATGTTCCCAGCCCTCATGCGGATATCGCTTATCTCCCGGATAAGGCAATTCCACCAGAACAATGCTCAGCGGCCCGACCGTGAGCGGCTCATCGAGCGTAAACAGGCAGATAGGCCGCCCGTTAATCAGGGTTTCATTGAGCAGGCTGCCGCATTTTTCCAGCCCGGATTTCCAGCGATCGGCTGTCGTGTTCTGATGACAGCGCACAGAAATATGATCGGCATGAAATTCACCCAGGTTGATCTGCAATTTTGCAGCGAATGTCGTTAATACGTCGGTGAAACGCGACATATCATCAACTAAATCCTGTAACTCTGGCACATGTTTCATGGCGGGCATCCTATCTCTTTTCAGTTTGCAGATCTTCAGGGTCGGGTAATTTACACAGCCTTTCATCCGGTTGCCAGAGACATGCCGCAGAATCACGCTTTCATGCCGCCAGACGTGCGGCAATACTGACGCCGCAGGGCTAATATGATATAAACACGCATCATTTTCGGTTAATCCGTTAAAAACGTATAACCAGTAAACAACTACATTCTTCCCCTAAATCATTCGGGTTGCAGTGAAACTGCGCAGCCGAAAGATGACGGGGATATCGACTAAAGGTAATCCGGTGAATATTCAGTCATTCCTTTCAGAAAAAGTCAGCCAGGCGCTGATCGCAGCAGGCGCATCCGCCGACAGCGAAGCGCAGGTCCGTCAGTCCGCCAAAGCTCAGTTTGGCGACTATCAGGCTAATGGCGTAATGTCCGTGGCGAAAAAACTCGGTATGCCGCCACGACAACTGGCAGAGAAAGTGGTTGAACTGTTGGATCTGAACGGCATCGCAAACAAAGTCGAAATTGCCGGTCCGGGTTTCATCAATATCTTCCTGGATCCGGCATTCGTCGGTGCGCATGTCGACAGCGCGCTGAATGACGAAAAACTGGGTATTGCGCCCGTTGAGCCGCAAACTATCGTCATCGACTATTCTGCGCCAAACGTGGCGAAAGAAATGCACGTTGGCCACATCCGCTCCACCATTATCGGTGACGCCGCCGTGCGTACCAACGAACTGCTGGGTCATAAAGTGATCCGCGCAAACCACGTTGGCGACTGGGGCACACAATTCGGGATGCTGATTGCCTATCTCGAAAAAGTGCAGAACGAAAACGCCGGTGACATGAATCTGGCAGATCTTGAAGAATTCTACCGCGCAGCGAAAAAGAACTACGACGAAGACGAAGCCTTTGCAGAACGTGCGCGTGGCTACGTGGTGAAGTTGCAGGGCGGCGACGAATACTGTTTGCAAATGTGGCGCAAACTGGTCGATGTGACCATGAAGCAAAACCAGCTGACTTACAACCGCCTGAACGTCACCCTGACCGAAGACGATGTTATGGGGGAAAGCCTTTATAACAGCATGCTGCCGGGTATCGTGTCTGACTTGCAGTCAAAAGGTCTGGCCGTCGACAGCGAAGGTGCCGTCGTGGTTTATCTGGACGAGTACAAGAATAAAGAAGGCGATCCGATGGGCGTCATCATCCGTAAAAAAGATGGCGGCTACCTCTACACCACCACCGACATCGCTTGTGCGAAATACCGCTACGAAACGCTGGGGGCCGATCGTGTGCTGTATTACATCGACTCCCGTCAGCATCAGCATTTGATGCAAGCCTGGACCATCGCGCGCAAAGCCGGTTATGTCCCAGATTCTGTTGCGCTTGAACACCACATGTTTGGCATGATGCTGGGCAAAGACGGCAAGCCGTTCAAAACCCGCTCAGGCGGCACGGTGAAACTGTCCGATTTGCTGGACGAAGCGATTGAACGCGCACGTAAGCTCATCACAGAGAAGAATCCTGAGCTGAAAGATGCAGAAGAGCTGGAAAAACTGGTCAACGCCGTCGGTATCGGCGCAATCAAATACGCTGACCTGTCGAAAAGCCGCACCACCGATTACATCTTCGACTGGGACAACATGCTGGCCTTCGAAGGTAACACCGCGCCGTACATGCAATATGCTTACACCCGCGTGGCATCAATCTTCAAACGTGCAGAGATTGACGTTAATAGCCTGACACAGCCGGTCGTGCTGCGTGAAGAACGCGAAGCGGCATTAGCTACCCGTTTGCTGCAATTCGAAGAAGTCCTGACCGTTGTTGCCCGCGAAGGCACACCACACACCATGTGTGCTTATCTCTACGACGTTGCTGGCCTGTTCTCCAGCTTCTACGAACATTGCCCGATCCTGAACGCAGAAGACGAAACCAGCCGCAACAGCCGCCTGAAACTGGCACTGTTAACGCAGCGCACGCTGAAAACCGGTCTGGATACGCTGGGTATCGAAACCGTAGAACGTATGTAATTCCTGTCTGGCAGGCATTAAAAAAGGGCGCTTAGCGCCCTTTTTTGTTTCTGCATTTTCTCACATGAACGCCGGATTAATGCCGGGCAAACTCTTTCACGCGGAACCCTAACAGGCCGAGCACGGCGAAGTACGCCACCACGCCAGCGGCGACAACGGCCGCCAGACGTGCCAGACGATACGCCATTCCGCCGACATCCCAGGCAGGCATCAGCCACATCATGCCGAGCAGCGCCGCAGACATTGCAATCACCGCCACAAACAGTTTGATCAGGAAGACTTTCCAGCCCGGCTGCGGCTGGAAGATATCCTGCTTACGCAATTGCCAGTAAAGCAGCGACGCGTTCAGGCATGCAGCCAGACCAATCGACAACGAAAGACCGGCATGTTTCAGCGGACCGATAAACGCAAGGTTCATCACCTGTGTCATCAGCAATGTGACGATGGCGATTTTGACCGGTGTTTTAATGTCCTGACGGGAATAGAAGCCCGGCGCCAGCACTTTCACCACAATCAGCCCCATCAGACCAACGGAATATGCCACCAGCGCGCGCTGCGTCATTGACGCATCAAAGGCGCTGAATTTTCCGTACTGGAACAGCGCAACGGTCAGCGGTTTCGCCAGAATACCCAGCGCGACAGAACTTGGCAGTGCCAGCAGGAAACACAGGCGCAGGCCCCAGTCCATCAGGCGATTATATTCGGCATGATTGCCGCTCGAAAAACTCCGCGCCAGCGACGGCAGCAGAATTGTCCCCAGGGCCACGCCCAGCACGCCGGACGGAAACTCCATCAGTCGGTCAGCGTAATACATCCATGACACGGAACCTGAAACCAGAAATGACGCGAAAATAGTGTTGATAATCAGGGAGATCTGGCTCACCGATACACCCAGAATTGCCGGGCCCATCTGACGCATAACGCGCCAGACCCCGGCATCCTTCAGGTTCAGACGCGGCAGAACCAGCATACCGATTTTCTTCAAATGCGGGAGCTGGTAGCCCAGTTGCAGCAATCCGCCTGCAACCACCGCCCAGGCCAGCGCAAGCACCGGCGGGTGGAAATAAGGCGCAGCAAACAGCGCAAAACCAATCATGCTAACGTTCAGGAACGTCGGCGCAAAAGCCGGTATCGAGAAACGGTTCCAGGTATTAAGTATCGCACCGACCAGAGAAGCCAGTGATATCAGCAGGATATACGGGAACGTGATGCGCAGCAGCGAACTGGTCAGTGCAAATTTATCGGGCGAATCCACAAAACCGGGAGCTGTAATGTAAATCACCCACGGCGCGGCAAGCATACCGAGCACAGTGACAATCGCCAGAACCAGCGTCAGCAGGCCCGAAACGTAAGCAATGAACGTCCGCGTGGCTTCCTCGCCCTGCTGGGTTTTATACTCCGCGAGAATGGGCACGAAAGCCTGAGAGAATGCGCCCTCAGCGAAAATACGACGTAATAAATTGGGCAGTTTGAACGCCACAAAAAAGGCGTCGGTCACCATGCCGGCACCAAAAACGCGGGCCACAATGGCGTCGCGGGCAAAGCCTAATACACGTGAAAACATCGTCATTGAACTGACGGCTGCCAAAGATTTAAGTAGATTCATGTCACTTTTCTTGTTTGCCGGTGGCCTGTCTTTAACTCAATATTGATCAACAGGTTAAACAACCACGCCTGCATCAGCAGGCGTGAAAGATGAACCGGCATGGCTCAAAGATGCGCTTAGTCTACGCATCCGCCATGCAATAGCCAACGGCAGTTGTTATAGATTGTTACCCGCACCATCCTGTGGGGCTTTCACTCAGTTTTGCAGAATTTTTTCGATCATAGCCTGCGCGTAAATCGCCTGCTCGCCGCTGGTTTCAGGTGCGGTCTGGTTCGAGACGCAGTCGACGAAATGCTCAATTGCACCGGCAAAACCACGCTGCGCCAGCGTACTTTGCCAGCCTGCAACAGGTTGCTGCGTCAGAATATCGTCACGTTCATCGCGCCAGACCCGCATATCGTCGAGCTGATAAACGGCGCCTTCTGTCACCGCCTGCACGCTTTCGCGGAATGTCCCTGCGCGGCGATGCATTGAAGTCGTCACCAGCGTTTCTCCGCACAGGAAATGATGCTCGCCATAAAGCATCTGGTCAGCCTCGTTAATCTGAATCAGCCCGCTTTCCAGAGTCGCATTGCCGCCCGCCAGCCACAGCGCCGTATCCACGACGTGCAGATAATCATCCAGCAACGTAAAACGCAGATCGTGTGGCCCGACGCTGTTCGTGCGGTGTTTATCCATCCGCAAGGACGCCGGTTGTTGCATCTGCTCCTTCAGCTGACGATACAGTGGCGCAAAGCGGCGGTTAAACCCGACCATCAGCGCTTTGCCTGCCCGGTTCGCCTGCTCTACCAATTGTTCGGCCTGATCCAGCTCAGCCGCCAGCGGTTTATCGACATACACATGGACGCCCTGCGCCAGCAATTGCCCGACGACGTCGAAATGGCTGGCCGTACTGCTGTGGACGAATACCGCGTCGCACTGGCTGGTAAGTTCGTCCATCCGGGAAAAACAGGCCATCCGGTAGCTGTCGCAAACGGCCTGTGCTTTTTGCTGATTCGGGGAAAAACCGCCGACCAGCGTCCACTTTTCAGCATGACTGAGAACCGGCAGATACGCTTTTTGCGCGATCCCGCCAAGCCCGATAACGCCTATACGAAGTTTACTCACGACGTTTTCCTTTTAATCACCCAAATGTTGCAGCAGGTTTTCCAGACGTTGTTTCAGTTCGGCCACTTCGGCCTCAAGCGCTTCCACGCGCGCGGCCAGCCCGGAGTCCGGTGCGGCGGCGCTGAAAAATGGCTCTTCTGTGGCGCTGGCCGCCTGGCTGACTTCACCGCTGAACAGGTGCATAAAACGGCTTTCACGTTTGCCCGGTTCACGCGCCAGACGCACGCAGAACGGGCCATCTTCGCGGTTAGTCAGATCTGTCAGAGTTCGCTCGACTTCAGCAACGTCAGAAAAATCATGCAGGCGGTTGGTGCGGGTGCGTAATTCGCCCGGCGTTTGCGCGCCGCGCAACAGCAGCGTAGTGACGACCGCCACTTCCTGCGGGGAAAATTTGAGATTGCCGAATTCGGAATTACAAAAACGATGCTCGTACTTCATGGTGCGGGAACCGCTGAGGGTGCGGATAATGTGCTTGCGCAGCAGTAAATCCAGTGTTTGCTGAACGTCACTTTCGCTGAGTTCCATCACCGGTTCACGGTTGCTTTTCTGGTTGCAGGCGGTGGTTAATCCGTTGAGCGTCATCGGATACTGTTCCGGCGTGGTGAGTTGTTTTTCCAGCAAACAACCGACAACCCGGGCTTCCCGGTCACTGAGTTCATGTTTCATGTTGCTCTCCTTATCGGGACGGGGGCGTCCATTCTTGCCAGGTTAGCGCCGTCAGCACGTGATCCTGCCATTTACCATCAATCAGTAAATAGTCTTTCGCATAGCCTTCACGCTCGAAGCCCAGACGCTCGAGCAGTTGGCCGCTGCGTTTATTGTGTGGCATGTAATTGGCCATAATCCGGTGCATTTTTTGCTGGCGCTGCATATAACGGATTAACGATTGCAGCGCTTCCTGCATCAGCCCTTTCCCCTGCCATTCCTGACCGAGGGAATAACCGAGGAAACAGGCATGGAATGAGCCGCGCAGAACATTACTGAAATTTGCCACGCCCATAACGCGGTTTTCATCGGGATCGAGCAGGATAAAATAATACGCGCTGCCCTGTTTCTGCATTTCGGAAATTAACCCCAGACGCGCCTGCCATCCGGAAGGATAACAATGGCTTTCATCCCTGACCGGTTCCCAGGGTTTCAGAAACACCCGGTTCTCCGCATAGTATTCAGCCAGCCGGTGCGCATCGCGGTCATGAACCAGGCGCAGAACCATCCGGTCAGTGGTAAGCCGCACTTTCGGCACGGCAGATTTATAGCCAAACATCCTTTCCTCCACATCCCGCTCGGGTCGATGAATAGAATTTATAGGAAACACCTGATCATCGCCAATTCTGCCAGTCAGAACGCGGCTTGACGATAAAAAAATATTATCAATAGCGCCCTATCTAATTGCCTGATTCCAGTTCAGACTGGAACGGTCTTTTCTTCCTTTCTGTATCTGCCGGACAGGGTACAAATAATCGCTCATGGTGAAGCATGTCTCTGGTATCACAAGCTCGGAGCTTGGGTAAGTATTTTCTGTTATTAGACAACGCGCTGGTTATTTTAGGCTTTTTCGTGGTTTTTCCGTTGATCTCGATCCGATTTGTCGATCAGCTCGGCTGGGCCGCGATGGCCGTCGGTCTGGCGCTGGGTGTCCGCCAGCTCACGCAACAGGGATTAGGCATTTTCGGCGGCGCAATCGCTGACCGTTTCGGTGCCAAACCGATGATTATCACCGGCATGCTTTTACGCGCGGCCGGATTCGCCACCATGGCAATGGCAGATGAACCGTGGATTTTAGTCTGTTCCTGCATTCTCTCCGGCCTCGGCGGCACCTTGTTTGACCCGCCTCGTACCGCGCTGGTGATTAAGCTGACCCGTCCGCACGAGCGCAGCCGTTTCTTCTCCCTGATGATGATGCAAGACAGCGCCGGTGCGGTTATCGGTGCGCTCATCGGCAGCTGGTTGCTGCAATATGATTTCCATTACGTGTGCTGGGCCGGCGCGGGCATATTTGTTCTCGCCGCCGCCTGCAACGCCTGGCTGCTCCCTGCTTACCGGATTTCCACTATGCGCACACCGATGCGTGAAGGCATGATGCGTGTGCTGCGCGATCGCCGTTTTCTCGCGTATGTGCTGACGCTGACCGGTTATTACATGCTGACCGTGCAGGTCATGCTGATGTTGCCGATTGCGGTCAATGATGTCGCGGGCAGCCCGGCGGCGGTGAAATGGATGTATGCGATTGAAGCAGTGCTTTCCCTGACGCTGCTGTATCCGATTGCGCGCTGGAGCGAAAAACGCTTCCGCCTTGAGCAGCGTCTGATGCTCGGCCTGCTGATCATGACCCTCAGCCTTCTGCCCGTCGGGCTGGTGACATCGATTAACCCGCTGTTGCTGCTGATCGGTTTCTTCTACATTGGCTCAATCATTGCCGAACCGGCGCGCGAAACGCTGAGTGCCTCGCTGGCAGACTCGCGGGCACGTGGCAGTTACATGGGTTTCAGCCGTCTGGGGCTGGCGCTGGGCGGCGTGATTGGCTACACCGGCGGCGGCTGGATGTATGACACCGGCCGCGCGCTTGAACTTCCTGAATTGCCCTGGTTTTTACTGGGCATCGTGGGCTTCATCACCCTCACCGGTTTGTACTGGCAATTCAATCTTCGCCGTATCGAACCGGCCATGCTGAGCGGCAGTTAATACCTTGATGCAGACCGCGTTCTCAGGGACGCGGTTTGATCTCCCCTCCTCATTTACCCATACTGGTTTCAGCGTATCGATTAAATCCGAACCTATATCCGGCAGTTTTCACGCACCCTACAGGCCAACGCCGGCGACAACAGGAGCTATGAACCATGAGACTTTACGTTTACGAACATTGCCCTTTTTGCGTTAAAGCACGCATGATTTTCGGTCTGAAAAACATTCCGGTAGAAATCAAAGTTCTGCTCAATGATGACGAGAAAACCCCGATTTCCATGGTGGGCAAAAAGATGGTGCCGATCCTGCAAAAACAGGATGGCGGCTTTATGCCGGAAAGTATGGACATCGTGCATTACGTGGATAAAAGTGACGGAAAACCGTTGCTGACCGGCCCGCTAAATGCGTCTGTTGCGACCTGGCTGCGTCATGTTTCTGAATATATGGGTCGTCTGCTGCTGCCTCGTTTTGCAGCCGCGCCGCTGGAAGAGTTCTCCACGCCGGAAGCGCGTAAATATTTCTCCGACAAAAAGCAGGCTGCCAGCGGCGATTTTCAGGAGCATTTGAAACATTCAGAAGGTCTGGTAAAAAAAATCAGCCAGGACTTACGTGCGCTCGATAAGCTGATCGTCGAACCGAACGCCGTCAACGGCGAGCTTTCAGAAGATGACATCAATCTCTGGCCGGTACTGCGTTCGCTGACTATCGTTCAGGGAATTGAGTGGCCGTCCCGCGTTCAGGCTTATCGCGACAATATGGCAAAACAGACGCAGGTTAATCTGTTTACACGCTTAGCCAGTTAAATCTTACGCCGGAAGCCTGCTTCCGGCGATTTTCCCTTTTCTTCCCCTTCTCCAGCACTTAGGCTAATCAGCGTTGTCTGATTGGAGCGAAACCGTTTAGCGGTCATGCTGACAAAATAGTTTTTACGTAATGAGGGAAGAATGACAAAGCGACTTTTAGGTGCAGCAGTTCTGATGTGCGCCAGCCTGCTGGCCGGGTGTAACCAGCTGACGCAGTACACCATCAGCGAGCAGCAGGTTAATGACTATCTGCACAAGAACAATAATTTCGAGAAACAACTCGGCGTGCCGGGGCTGGTGGATGCGAAATTAGTGCTGACCAATCTCAGCAGCCAGATTGGCCGCGCCGAACCAGGCGTCGTCACGCTGACCGGCGACGCACATGTCGATATCTCGTCATTATTTGGCCCGCAGAAAGCCGATATGCACCTGACGCTTAAAGCCAATCCGTCGTACGACAAGGATAAAGGCGCGATTTTCCTGAAAGATATGCAGGTGGTGGATTACACCATTCAGCCGGAAAAAATGGACAGCGTGATGAAAGGCCTGATGCCTTACCTGAATAATTCGCTGAAAACTTACTTCGATCAGCGTCCGGCGTACGTTCTGAATGGCGATCGCAGCAAAGGCGAAGCGATGGCCAAAAAACTGGCGAAAGGTATAGAAGTGAAACCGGGTGAACTCGTCATCCCGTTTACTGACTAATATAAAAAGCCCGGCACATCTTCATGGCCGGGCTTTTTTATTTCTGACTCATCAGGGATTTACTGATCGTCTTCTTCGTCGTCATCCAGATCCGGCGGCAGCTGTTCTTCCAGCTCATCGCGCATCACCTGCAATGCTTCGCGGCTGATTTCAGCCAGCGTGCGGTAAAAACCGCTGGTGGCGTGCGCTTCAACTTTACCGAGGAATTTCCCGCACCACGGGAACAGGTAATCATCGAACAAGGTGATTTGTGCGCCCACTTCATCTTCCTGCGACTGATCTTCCAGCCATGACGCTGCAAGCAGCATCGCGCCGAAGTGATCGGCAGGCGCTTCGCCTAACGGCATTCCGCGCTGTTGCAGGAAAGTACGGATATCCATTTCATTTGCGCCATCAACGTAAGCGCTGCGGAAAGGCGAAACTGCACATTCTGAGCCGACAAACAAACGGTTAAACTCAGCGGCCAGCGCCTGAGGATCGGCGCTTTCCTGCAAACGGATCAGTAACGCATCCTGCTCCAGCGGCCAGTGTTCGCGCAATTTTCCGTCCTGAATCAGGCCAAAAAGTGGAACCAGTAACGGATCCTGCGGCTGGCGGTAAAACAGCGTGCCCAGAATACGGCAGACAATTGAAAATTCATTCATAACAATAACCTGATCAGTCGGTGAAAAGGGGCAATCCCCCGCAAATTGGCCGCGACAATGTCACAGTTCGCTTAATTCTGCAATTGGTGCGCGCCCGCGTTTTTCCAGAAAATCCAGGAAACGGCGCGGGCTGACGTTCAGAATACGGTCTTCCGGGAAATCAACTTCACGCAAAATACGCTCGCAATGCTCAAACCCGCCCAGTGAATACGCAATGTGCGAATCCGATCCCAGCGCCAGCCAGCCACCGGCTTCTTTCACCGCCAGCGCAACCGCACGGCAATTGGGTTCGCTGCCTTTACGCGAGTGGATGAAGGAGGAGTTATTCAGCTCCAGCGCGACGTTATATTTCGCCGCCGCCGCCGCAACGGCAGGAATATCAATCGGGTATTTCGGATTACCCGGATGCGAAATAATATGCACTTCGCCACCCGCCATCGCGGCAATCATCGCGGCGGTGTGCGTTTCTTTATCCACCGGTTGCATCACCGGCTCATGGAAACCGGCGATGATCACGTCGATTTCATCGAGCATCGGGCCGGTGCAATCAATGTCGCCCTGAATGTTTTTGATGTTCGATTCGATACCGCGCAGGATGCCGATTCCGTTCACCAGACGCGGCCAGACCCGCATATTCATAAAATGCCAGTAGTGCGGGGCATCGGCCATATCAGGGCCGTGGTCAGTGATGGCAAACAGCTTAATGCCTTTCTCAGCGGCCTCATCAATATAATCATGTAATGTGCTGTAAGCATGCGTGCTGGCAACAGTATGCATATGCAAATCAACGGGGTACGGCATGTGCTCTCCTTAAGTGATCCCGTGGCGACTGCATGGCCGCCACGTGAGTAATTTTAGCAGATGAACGTTAATAACCCCGGTCGAGGCAGACACGTCCTGCCGGTTCCCGCCCTGCTTCGATAGCGAGAATATTCGCCGCAATACTGTCCATCGCTTCTTCCGGCAAAGTATCCGCACCCACGTGCGGCGTGATGCTGACGCGCGGATGCGACCAGAACGGGTGCATGCCCGGCAACGGCTCTTCGGCAAAAACATCGAGCGTGGCGGCAGCAATCTGCCCGCTGTCCAGTGCGCGCAGCAAATCACCTTCCACCAGATGTCCGCCGCGTCCGAGGTTAATCAGATAAGCATTATGCTGCAGATTTGTGAACAGTTGATGATTAAGAATACCGGCGGTGTGCGGCGTATTTGGCAGCAGGTTAATCAGCACCTTGCAGCCGGACGCAAATGCCGCCAGCTGATTGTCTCCGTAAAAGCTTTGCACGCCGTCCTGAGATTTCTCGCTACGGCTCCAGGTGCGAACGGTGAATTGCAGGTCAACCAGCGCTTTCGCCACGCTGCTGCCCAGCACGCCAGCGCCAAGAATGCCGACAGTAAATTCACCGCGAGAATGCGGTGCCAGCGGCCGCCACTGTTTTTGCTGCTGGAACAGCTGGTATTCATCCATGCGGCGGAAATACCGTAACACGCTGGCCAGCGCGTATTCCTGCATCTGCAACGACATTCCGGTATCTTCGAGACGAATCAGCGGCACACCGGCGGGCAATGTGCCGGGCTGACGCTGTTCCTGTGTGAGAATGGCATCCACGCCTGCGCCGAGGGCAAAAATGCCCTTGAGCATCGTGCGCGGGGCCAGCATGGCGTGCGGTGGCCGCCAGACCAGCGCGTAATCGGCGGGTTCGTGGTCTGCGGCGTTCCATACGCGCATTCTGGCCTGCGGTATGCGTTTTGTTATTCCGTCAATCCAGGGCTTTGCATCAAATGTAGGGTGGTAAAAAATAATGTTCATCGGGGACGCCTCCTGTGAGCTGATAGATTTCCCTGAATATCATCAGGATGCAACCCTGAGGCCGAAAAAAGAAAAAGCCCCGAAAATCGGGACTTGAAGATTCACTGATAGCGTTGTCGTTCAGGTCAGGCAACGGCAGGCTCGCGGCGGATCATCCGGCGTAGAAGCGGGATCAAAACCAGCAGAACCACGCCGGTGACAACAGAACCCCAGCCAAGCATGTTGAAGACTTCGCTGTAGCCCGGGTTAGTGAGCACCGGCGTACTGCCTTCGTTTTGCGGCATCAGCCCGGAGATGTAGCTGGCGAGCACCGAAGCCACGCCGGTCACCATCATCCAGCAGCCCATCATCACGCCCTGATAACGCGCCGGGGCCAGTTTACCAATCATCGCGTAGCCGATAGGAGAAATCAGCAATTCACCAATGCTTTGCAGCAGATAGCTGATGGCAATCCATTTAAACGCCACCAGCCCGTCGCCGCCCGCAAGATGGATCCCCAGCGGCAGAACCAGCATTCCCAGTCCCATGCAGAATAAAGAAGCCGAGAACTGTGCCGGAACATCAATTTTCCAGCCACGCTGACGCAATTTATTGAACCACAGCGCCATCAGCGGTCCGCCGATAACAATCACGATGGTATTGATATTCTGGATCCACTGCGGTGCCACGCGGATGCCGTAAACGTTCAGATTGATGTTGTTTTCGGAGAACAGCATCAGCCCCATCGGAGCCAGCTGATACAGCGTCCAGAACACCAGCGAACCCAGTGCCAGCAGAAGATACGCTTTCATGCGGCGGCGTTCATCAGCCTGGCGGTGACGGAAAGTGACCAGCGTCATCAGCGCAAAAATGATAATACCCAGCGCAACCACAAAATAACTGCTGAACTCGGCGTGGGTCAGCAACAGTCGGATAACCGGCACCAGGACGATTAAAATGGCGATACCGACAGCCATACGGCGCAGCAACTGGCCGCGGCTGGCTTCTTTAAGCGGCGTGCTGATGTCGGCCAGAATCGACCAGCGAGACAGCGTCACCACCACCGCCGCCACGTTGCCCAGCGTGGCAAACAGGAACAGCGCGCGATAGTTTTCGCTCAGCTGGAAATAACCGGCAACGGCAAAACCAATAAAGAAGCCCAGATTCATCCCGGCATAATTCCACAGGAACGCCGATTCGCGGCGGTCATCATCCGGTGCAAAACGCTGCGTCAGCATCATATTCAGGCAGGTCACGTTCAGCCCGCTGCCGGTCAGGAACATCGCCAGCCCCCAGTAAAGGCCGGTTACGCCTTCCAGCGCAATCAGCGCACAGCCGAAGACCTGCAACACCATGCCCAGCACAAACAGGTTACGGTTGCTCAGATAACGGCCGCCGAGATAACCGCCAAACATGTGCAGGCCATAGTTGAACGCACCAAACACGCCCATAATGGCGTTGGCGTTATCTTCGCTGAAACCCAGTTTTTTTGTGGCGTACAGCACCAGAGTGGAATACAGCACCGCGAAGCCGAGTGTCGCGAAAGTCTGAACGAAGAATAATGTGCCCGCGCCGGCAGGTATCGCCGTGCGGTGCTGCGACGCCGTCGCGTTATTTGACTGACTCAAGTAAGAACCCCTGTCCCGTTGTGTGGATTTATTCTGCTTCTGGTTTTAACTAGCCCAGTTTTTATACGAAGCCTTTTTTTAGAATCCATTGTTATACCTTCGGGACTGGCGATTTTCACAACATATTTTGCTATTTAACCGTAACGGGAAGTGTTTGCTGCTTAATCGCACTTTTATGCAGTTATTCTAATTATCTATTCATAAGCATAAGCAGAATTAATGACGCTGCGTGACTTACGGCAAACTGGTCATCCTTAATACAGTTTTTGGTCTGTAAATCAGCAAACTGCTCTAAGTTTGTCTAAACAGCACAGAACCTGCAAAAAGAAGGTTGACGCTGAACGCGCTTTTCCCTACATTAGCGCCGGTCAGCAGCACTGCGGTGTAGCCGGCGACTGGAGAGGTGTCTGAGTGGCTGAAGGAGCACGCCTGGAAAGTGTGTATATGAGCAATCGTATCGAGGGTTCGAACCCCTCTCTCTCCACCACACAATACGAGAAGGCCCGAATGAAAATTCGGGCCTTTTTGTTTTTGCATTTTCTGCAAATGGGTGCCTGAGGCCAACTTGCTTTGTCAACATCCGAAAAGGTGGGGCGAACCCCACCTTACGGTTAGCCGTTAATTTCGTAGCTTAAGACTGCCGCAATTTCCGTATTTCCCTGCTTAATATGCAACTCGCACAGCGAATCACGCACCATCCAGGTCCAGGCCAATAACGTGAAACAGATCACCATGAGCCCGTACAAAATCAGCTTTCGCGCCATCTTAACCTCCGTTGCATTTCTGCATCTATGAGGCTATCCTGACGTTGTCTAGGCGTCGTTGGTAGCCTCGGGTTGATTGAAAAAATTAACTCGGGGCTTTCTTCTTATTACGCCTTGAACAACACTGCTCAAGACCAATAAGCCTCAAGCACCCGCGCGCATTCTGGCAAGTCAACCTCCCTGCCATCTGATTACTTAATATTCACTTTGTCCTAATTTTCGCCTGCCCGCTCACCCTGCCGTGAGACGAATATATGTTTATCATCATTGTGCATTAGACATCTAAACGTCCATAACTTAGGATCGAACCACCCGGGATAACAATTTGATGTCGCAAATGAAAATTAAAAACTTACCACTCGATCAGAATATCAACGGCTGGGCGGCGCTGCGTGGCGATACAACACGTCATCCGGCCCTGCATGGCAAGGTAACGGCTGACTGGCTGGTGATCGGCGCAGGATTTGCCGGGCTGGCTTTTGCCCGCCGGATTGCAGAGCTTCGCCCGCATGAACACGTCGTGGTGCTTGAAGCACTCGACGTTGCCGATAACGCCTCGGCGCGCAACTCCGGCTTTGTCATTGATTTGCCCCACACCGTTGGCAGCACGTCGGCTGAACTGGAGCATGCCAACACTTACCGCCGTCTGTTGCAGTACGGGCTTCATCACCTGAAAGACACCGTTGACCGGCACGAAATTGAGTGCGACTGGCTGAATTCAGGGAAATACCATTGCGCCGTGAGCGAACAGTTTGACGGCGAGATTGCGCATTATCAGAAAGAGCTGACCACGCTCGGCGAAAGCTTTGAATATCTGGATAACGCCGCTTTGAAACAGCGTCTGGGCACAAGTTTCTACCGCAGCGCGGTGTATACGCCGAACTGCATTCTGGTCAATCCGGCGGCTCTGATCAGCGGTTTAGTGGCGACACTGCCGGAAAACGTCACGGTTTATGCCAATTCCCCGGCTTTGCAGATAGAGACACAGGGCACGATCCGCGCCGAAACGCCGCACGGCGAAGTCCGCGCCCGTAAGCTGATGCTGGCGATTAACGGTGCTGCCCGCGGGCTGCCGCTGTTTAAAGGTAACGTATTCGCGATGTCGACGTTTGCGACGCTCACCGAGCCGCTGACGCCTGAACAGCGCCGTGTTATTGGCGATATCTCTGCGTGGGGGTCGACGCCGGTGAATGCGCTCGCGGGCGCAACGTTGCGTTATACCTCAGATCATCGTTTTCTTATCCGCGAACACGTGAATTTTGCGCCGGGTCTGGTGACCAGTGCGGTGGAGACTGGCCGCCACGCGCGCCGCCATCAGAAGCTGTTTGCGCGGATTTACCCGCAATTGCAGGATGTGAATATGGCGTACACCTGGTCGGGGCTGATCAGCATTACACGTAATGGTGCGCCGGTATGGGGGAATTTATCGGAGAATGTCTATTCGTCGGCAGGCTGCAACGGCTCAGGCAGCTCGAAACAGAGCGCGTTTGGCCGGTTGCTCGCAGAACATGCGCTGGGTGAAGATAATCCGCTGCTGGCAGATATGGAAGCAGTCGGACGCGCCAATTATCTGCCGCCGCGCCCGTTCCTGGATGTGGGTGTTAAAAGTTTTATGGCCCGCGAGCGCTGGCGTTCACGCAGTGAGATGTAACGTTTTTTAGCCAGTCTGATAAAGCCGGTCGCCCGATGACGACCGGCTTTTTAATGACGTTTATCCACGCGCGCCACGATGCGATCGCCCAGCCACTGAATGCCGCAGACGATGACAATCAGCACCACAATCACTTCCACCATCACCACGGTTTCAAAACGCTGATAGCCGTACCGGATAGCCAGATCACCCAATCCGCCCGCACCGATCGCGCCCGCCATCGCCGAGGCACCAATCAGCGCCACCAGCGTCACGACAAACCCGGACAAAATACCCGGCAGCGCTTCCGGGATTAATACATCCCAGACGATGCGCAGCTTACTGGCCCCCATCGCCCGCACCGCATCAATCAGCCCGCGATCCACATCGCGCAGCGACACTTCGGCCACACGGGCGAAATACGGTGTAGCGGTAATGGAAAGCGGAACAATCGCCGCCCACGTGCCCAGCGAAGTCCCTACCAGAAAACGGGTCACCGGGATCAGTGCCACCAGTAAAATGATAAACGGCAATGAACGGAAACCGTTGATAACCAGCCCGAGCGAACGGTTAACCCAGTGGTTTTCGGCAATCCCTCCCGGGCTGCTCATGACCAGAATCAGCCCAAGCGGTAAACCGGCAACCAGTGAGAATAAGCCCGAAACTGCCGTCATCAGCAGCGTTTCCTGGACGGCATTGAATAACAGATCAAGCATTACCGGAGACATAGCCCGTCAGCTCCACAGTTGCCTGGCGCTGTTGCAGCCAGTGTAAAACGGCCTGCTCGGCGGCAGCGTCAGCCACCGGTACCGAGTAGAAAAATCGCACGATAGCGTAATGCTGAATATGATCCACACCGCCCTGAATAAGCCGGAACTTACCCGGTAATTCCGCCGCCATCTGGGTGATAATCTCCCCCTGACTGCCCTGCCCGGCATACTGTACGCTGTAAATCGCCTGTCCCTGACGCTCCGTCGTCAGTTCATCGGCCAGCGCTTCCGGTAACTGCGGCAGCAAGCCCTGTAACAATGTGCGGGTGAGCTGCGACTGCGGATGGGCAAAGACCTGCCACACCGGGCCTTCTTCAATGATTTCACCGGCGTTAATGACCGCCACGCGATGGGCGATTTTCTTGATCACTTCCATCTCATGGGTGATCAGCAAAATCGTGATCCCCAGTTTCTGATTCAGTGACTGAAGGAGCGCGAGAATTGAGCGGGTCGTTTCAGGATCCAGTGCCGACGTGGCTTCATCACACAGCAACAGCGCCGGGCTGGCAGCCAGCGCGCGGGCAATGCCGACACGCTGCTTTTGCCCGCCCGACAACGCTGCCGGATAACTTTTGGCTTTATCCTCCAGCCCGACCAGCGCCAGCAGTTCGGCCACACGCGCCAGACGACGCGCCTTGTCGAAACCGGCAATTTTCAGCGGCAGTGCAACGTTCTGTTCGACGGTTTTGGCCGACAGCAAATTAAAATGCTGAAACACCATCCCCACGCGGCTGCGCACCGACTGCCACTGTTTTTCACTCAGCCCGGTAATGGCGTGACCTTCGATTTCGATCAAGCCTTCGTCCGGTTGTTCCAGCCCGTTAAGACAGCGGATCAGGGTCGATTTCCCTGCCCCGCTGCGGCCAATAATCCCGAGAATTTCGCCCCGTTTTACCGTTAATGACACGCCGTTCAGGGCCTGCGTTTCCCCGAACCGGCGGCTGACCTGATGCAACCGCACCACATTTTGTGCAGCATCCTTGTCAGCAATCCGGTCTGTCTGTGCCGGAGTGCCCGCCAGAGGGCGGCGGGCATTGTCCTTTTCCGGGGACGTAGCGGTAAACTGCGCCCCGGTCTCAGTGATTATTGTCATGCTTTTACTTCCTTACCAGGCCGTTACGCCAGTACCTTTGTAAACCTTATCAAACACTTGCTTGACGGCGTCATTCTGATAAGAACTCACCAGCGTTTTCACCCACGGTGCGTTAACATCCGCAGTTTTAACAGCGATGAAGTTGTTGTACGGGTTACCTTTTACCGGTTCTTGCGCGATACGGTCAGCCGGCGTCAGGCCACTTTTCAGCGCCCAGTCGGTGTTAACGATCGCAGCATCCAGATCAGGCACGGAGCGGCCGATAATGCCGGAATCCAGCTCTTTGATTTTTACGTGGCGTGGGTTTTCAGTGATGTCTGCCGTTGTGGCAGAAATCCCTGCGCCCGGTTTCAGTTTGATCACGCCGGATTGCTCCAGCAGAACCAGCCCGCGTGCTTCGTTTGCCGGGTCGTTAGGTACGCCGATCACCGCGCCGTCTTTCAGTTCTGCGGCGGTTTTCACTTTTTTGGAATACAAACCGATTGGCCAGACGGCGGTATAACCGACGCGGACGATATCGTAGTGGTTCACTTTGATCTGATTATCGAGGAAAGGCTGATGCTGGAACGCATTGGCGTCTACTTCGCCGTTTTGCAGTGCTTCGTTTGGCTGGTTGTAGTCATTGAAAACGACCGGTTTAACGGTCAGCCCTTTTGCCGCCGCCTGTTTAACGACTTCGCGCCAGACATCTTCGTCTTCGCCGCTCATGATGCCGACTTTGATGGTGGTTTTATCGGCTGCGTGCGCTGCCGCAAGCGGTGCCAGAACGCTGCCGGAAATCACAACTGCAGAGGTGGCAGCCAGTAAAATGGTACGTTTAAGGCGGGTCTTAGTTTTATTAAACATTGCTTGCATGGAGTATCCCCAAAATTTAGATGAGAAGCCTGCGCAGAGCCGAGTTTCCGTGCAGGAATTTGGCGAGTATACCCATAGGCTTATTTCTTTATAATATTGTTTAAGAGATTCATATTCCTGAAATGAATATGTGAAATGGGATAGCAAATCAATAAAAAAGCTAACCTTGCGGGAGTAGGGAAATTCGCGATCTGCGGACAAAAAAAACCCGCCGAAGCGGGTTTTTCTCATTCCTGACATCAATACTTTTATGACTGCGGATCAACCGGCTGAACTTCCAGCGACACCATGCCGATGCCCAGTTTACGCGGCTGGAAACCACCGCTGGTACCTTCGGTCGGCTCGGTCGGTGACGGGGGCGTAATCACAATACTTTGCGCCGCGTCAGGGTTAGTGAACTGCACCTTCACAATGCCGTCCTGATCGCCAAAGGTCACAAACTGTTCCTGATCGCCGACTCGCACGGAAACCGGTTTGTCGATGTTATTTCCATAGGCTCTGGCGCGGATAACCACATCAAACGTCGCTGGCAGCGGTTTCACGTAATCAATTTTTACCGACGGTGCCAGATTGGCATCTGACCAGCGCCCCCAGTTTTCAACCGAAGAAACGCCCGTAATGGCTTTCACCTGCTCAGGCAGGCCCGGCACCATAAACGCGATGGACGGCGACTGATAGGTGGTCGCTGCATCGTCGATGTTCAGCGCAGCCAGCGTTTTCTGATAAATCGCATTGCTGCCCGACGTATCTTTGGCGAAGTCGACTTTGCCTTTAAACGAATCACCGCTCACCTGCACGATAGACGGCTTCGCACCCAGGTTACCGGATGCCACGCACAGGCCGGTATTAAGCGACAGCTCCGGTGCCCAGACGCGGCCCATTTCATAGCATTTATCGACCCAGACGAAGTTATCGCTGGTCGCCAGACCGGCAAGCTGTTTCTTGAGCGGCGTCGACAGATACACATCAAACATCGGCTCGATTTTTTCGCCAGTCACTTTCAGGATGAACGGCGTTTTGATGGTCATACCTGAGAACGTAAAGCTGCTGTCTTTGTTGTTGACCGTGTAATTTTTAATGCTGTTCGGGAAGCCCCACTGTTTGATAACCGCCGGTTTCCAGGCATTCACTTTGTCATCAATATTGAGGAACTGCGCGGTCATGGATGTCGCGGAAAAACCGCTGCGCCCCAGGCCGATGTAGTTATCGCCGCCCATGATATCAAGCACCGTGGCACCGTTATCAAGCGTACTGCGTTTCGCAGCATTCAGATCGCCAACCGGTTTACGGCCATCGAGCACGAAGAACAAGTCCTTGCGGTTTTGCTTGGTCAGAATGTTATAGGCGGTGTTGTTCATCGCCAGATGGTCGGAAGACACCACAATGATGGTGTTATCGAAATAGCCTGACGCTTTAATCTTGTCGATAAATGCCGAAATCAGCTCCTGACTGCACGATACCGCGCTCAGCGACTGGTTGGATTTCCCGTTCACTTTATAGTCTTTGCGGGTACAACCCCGGGAAATAAAGCCGTCCGGGTGATGCGTATCGACCGTCAGCGTGAACAGCGAGAAAGGCTTGCCCTCTTTGCTCAGCGTGATGAATTTCTTGTAAACCTCGTCGAGCAGCGTGTCGTCATACCAGCCCCAGTCATTTTTGTATGCCGGGTCAGCCACGGTCGGACGCAGTTCGTTGTAGCCATACAGATGATCAAAACCGTGAGATTTCAGGAACGTGCCTTTACCGGCAAACGCCAGTTCCGCACCCTGATAGAAATAGTTGGTGTAGCCCGCACCTTTCAGCACGTCGCCAAGACAGACGTTTTCCGGATAGAACGTGGCTAATGCGCTGGACGCATTGCCATCAAACGGGGCAAACAGCGGGATACCGCACTGGGAAGCCACCATGCCGGCGATAGTATATCCGGTGCCGGGAACTTGTTTGGTATTCGTAAAATCAATACTTTGTGCTTTATGGCGGCTTAATTCAGTCGTCAGCCCGGGGAACACTTTGTCATCAAAATATGTGCGTTCCAGACTTTCGCCATAGATGTAAACCAGATTCGGCTTTTTCGCGCCTTTCACCACTTTTTCCGGCACTTTGTAATACGTGTCGAAGTCCGCACCATTGCCGCTGATCTGCGTTTTGACCAGACGGGAAATATTCTGGAAGGCCTGTGTGGATCCGACCGAAAACACCGCCAGCACCACGGCCAGCACGCTGTAGACCGCGCTGCTGTTTTTAGCGCGACGCTGTTTCAGGCCCCACGCCAGCAGGGCAAATACGGCAATCAGACCGGCAAGTAAGCCGATGAATGGCAGGATATATTTGTTCAGCCCGGCGCCTTTCAGGCTGCTGGTGACGGTGTAAAGCACGGCGTCAGTGATGCCTTCGCCAGTAAAATAATTACTGCCGATCAAGACGACGTTGAGGATGACGTAAAGCCCGAGGAAAAACAGAACCAGCGAAAACCAGACACGCCCAGCCGACGCGCGGGTGACGTAGAAAAAGATAGAGGAAAGAAATAAAACAAAAGAAAGTATCTCAGAAGCCATTTCAGCACCCTGTCTGATTAAACAATAAACGCTACGACCCATTTCTGCTTTTTTACGAGCAGCGCCGACGGTTCAACGCATCGAATGAATGGCGCGTTCGCCATTCACTTCATCCTTGATCCTTGAGACAGGAAAATTCATGCCAAAAACGGACAGCGTTATATAGCCCGTTGTCCCCTGAGGGTCAACGCTTTAACACTGCGTCAGGTCATTGATTCGTCCTAAAAAACTCATCTTTAACAAATTTTTGATGGGTAACTCTGCATGATAACTCAGAAATTTAACTTTCCAGTCACCAATTTGTAAGAATTGCATGATAACGGAATACTGTGAGTGAAATGTGGAGGGGTGATGGAAATTGAGAAAATAGTTTAGCGGGAAGCCCGCAATACGCGGTATTACGGGCTTTGAAAGCGATAAATCAGATTCCTCCCAGATAGGCTTTACGCACCTCCTGATTATGCAACAATTCTTCCCCGCTTCCGCTCAGACGTATCTGCCCGTTGACCATCACATAGCCCCGGTCGGAAAGCTTCAGCGCGTGATGCGCATTTTGCTCAACCAGAAAAATCGTCATGCCGTTGCGCGCCAGTTCACGCAGCGTCTGGAAAATCTGTTTAACGATAATCGGTGCCAGCCCGAGGCTGGGTTCATCGAGCAATAACAGTTTCGGACGGCTCATCAGCGCACGCGCTATCGCCAGCATTTGCTGCTCACCGCCGGACATGGTCATCGCGCGCTGTTTCCGCCGCTCTTTCAGGCGGGGAAATAAATCGAACATGGTTTGCAAATCTTCCGCCGCATATTTATTTCCCACAGGAATGGTGCCCATCAGCAGATTCTCCTCGACGGTCATATCGGGGAAAACGCGCCGCCCTTCCGGCGACTGCGCAATCCCGGCCGACGCCACAAAGTGCGTGGATTTTCGGCTGATATCTTCTCCGCGAAACAGAATCTGCCCGCTCTGCACGCGAGGCTGCCCGAAAATTGACATCAGCAGCGTCGATTTCCCTGCGCCGTTCGCTCCGATCAGCGCCACCGTTTCACCCTCGTTAACCTGCAACGACACTTTTTGCAGCGCCTGAATCGCGCCATAAAAAACATCGACCTCACGAAACTCCAGCATCGCGTTGCTCATAGGCTGACCTCATCTTCACTGGCACCCAGGTAAGCGGCGATCACTTTTTCATCGTTCTGAATGGCCTGCGGAACGCCTTCGGCAATCACATCACCGTGGTCGAGCACGATAATGTGGTCGGAAATTTCCATCACCATGCCCATATCGTGTTCAATCAGCAGCACGGTGATGTCGTGGTGGTCTCGCAGAAAACGGATAATTTTGCTCAGCGTGCGCGTTTCAACCGGATTCAGACCCGCCGCAGGCTCATCCAGGCAAATCATTTCCGGCGCAGTACACATCGCCCGGGCGATTTCCAGACGTCGCTGTTGCCCGTACGACATTTCCCCCGCCAGCCGGTTGGCGCAGTCCACCAGTTCCACCACTTCCAGCCAGTAAAATGCGCGATCCAGCGCCTGATTCTCCGCACGGCGGTAGCCCGGCGTATTCAGCACGCCGGCAATCAGATTGCGGTTAGTCTGCATATGCTGTGCCACCAGCAGGTTTTCGACGACGGACATTTCGCGGAACAGACGGATATTCTGGAACGTGCGCGCCAGTCCCGCGCGGTTCACCAGATGCGTTCCGCCGAACATTTTGTAGAAAATCCGCTGCCCGAGCTGCGCCGGTTTCACCCAGTCACTGGCCTGAAATTTTTGCCCGAGCACCTGAATCACATTGGTCGTACGCCGTTGCGTATTGAGTAAAATATTGCCGCCGGTCGCCTTGTAAAACCCGGTCAGGCAGTTAAACACCGTGGTTTTCCCCGCACCGTTCGGGCCGATTAATGCCGTGATTGAGCCACGTTTCACCTCCAGATTGACGTCATTGAGCGCCCTGATCCCGCCAAAATGCATCATCAGATGCTGCACGCTAAGAATGTTGTCGCGACGCAGAGCCTCACTCATGGCGCGACTCCTTTACGCACGGTAAAGCCGCTGCGGCTGATGCGGATTAACCCGCGCGGACGCCAGATCATCATCACCACCATCAGCACGCCAAACAGCAACACGCGATATTCCGCAAAACTGCGCAACAGCTCCGGCGCGACCGTAAGAACAAATGCCGCCAGCACCACGCCGATGGTCGAGCCCATCCCGCCGAGCACCACAATGGCGAGGATCAGCGCGGATTCAAAAAAGGTGAAAGATGTCGGGTTAACGAATCCCTGATAGGTGGCGAAAAACACCCCGGCAATACCGGCCGTTGATGCGCCGAGCGTAAACGCCGAAAGTTTTACCAGCACATGGTTCAGCCCCATGGCCCGGCAGGCGATTTCGTCTTCACGCAGCGCTTCCCACGCACGCCCGATCGGCATCCGCGTCAGGCGATGTTTGATAAACAGCACCAGCAACACCACCAGAACCAGCACCGCGTAGATAAAAATAAACTTCATATTCGGGTTATAGGTCAGATGGAAAAATTCATGAAACGGCACGCCGCCCTCTTTCGCCCGCCTGCCGAATTCCAGCCCGAAGAATGTGGGTGGCGGCGCGGAAACGCCGTTCGGTCCGCCGGTAAACGACAACCAGTTGGTCAGCACCAGACGGATAATTTCCCCGAAACCGAGCGTCACAATCGCCAGATAATCGCCGTGCATCCGCAACACAGGAAAACCCAGCAACGCGCCTGCCAGTGCGGCCATCACCGCCGCCAGCGGCAACATTGACCAGAATCCGAGGCCAAGATACTGATAACCCAGCGCCAGCCCGTACGCACCAATCGCGTAAAAAGCCACGTATCCGAGATCTAACAACCCCGCCAGCCCGACCACGATATTCAGCCCGAGCCCCAGAAGGACGTAAATCAGCCCTAAAATCGCCACGGTCAGAATGTATTTTGTGGCCACAAACGGGAAGAAAATCGCCAGCACCAGAATCAGCGGGATCACCCAGCGCAGGTTACTTTTGTAATCCGGCGGACGCACATAAACTCCGGCGCTGTCAGCCTCAAAGCGCGCACGCATTTTCCGCCCAGCTGCCGTTTCTAAAAATGCGCTAAGCAGGAAACGTCCGAGCATCACCGCGGCGATAATCCACACCAGCCGCTGGCTGTGGAATGTAAAACTGTAGCCATCAAGCACAACGCCGACGACCGGGCCGAAAATAATCAGCGCCACCAGCCCGGCAAAAATGGCATCAAGCAGACAACGTTTGAGCGAAAAACCGCTCCTCATATCAGTTTGTGACGTCATTTTTTCCCCTCACACTTTCGTCACGACCGGACGACCCAGCAGGCCCTGAGGGCGGAAAATGAGGATCACCACCAGCAATCCAAACGAAAAGACATCTTTGTAATCCGAGTTCACCATGCCCGAGAACTGCGCTTCGGCGATCCCCAGAATCAGGCCGCCCAGCATCGCGCCCGGCAACGAACCAATACCGCCCAATACCGCCGCCGTGAACGCTTTAATACCGATGATAAAACCGGCGTAAAAATCAAACGTGCCGTAATTCATGGTGACCAGCACGCCCGCCAGCCCGGCCATCGCCGCGCCAATCATAAAAACCAGCGAAATAATGCGGTCTGTATTGATGCCGAGAATCGACGCCATTTTGCGGTCCTGCTGGACGGCGCGACACATACGCCCGAGCTTCGTATTGCTGATAATCCACGACAGCACCAGCATTCCGACCAGCGAGGCCACCAGAATGAACAGCTTGGTGTACGTCATCTGCACAAAACTTTCGCCAATGTGAAAACGCACCGCGCCGTCCAGCATGGTCGGGATCCCTTGCTGGCGTGGTCCCTGGCTGATTTGTGCGTAGTTTTGCAGGATAAGCGACATACCGATGGCGGAAATCAGCGGCGCAAGGCGGGTGGAATTTCGCAACGGTTTGTAGGCAATGCGTTCAATCGCCCAGCCATAAACGCCGGTCACGACAATGGTGAACACCAGCGTGCCGAGGATAAGCAACGGAAAAGAGTGCAGCCCGAAGAAGGAAAGCAGCGCCAGCGCGATGGCGCACAGGTACGCAGAAATCATGTAAACCTCGCCGTGAGCGAAGTTAATCATGCCGATAATGCCGTAAACCATGGTGTAGCCGATGGCGATCAAACCGTAGACAGCGCCGAGCGTGATGCCATTAAACAATTGTTGCAGAAAGAATGAATCCATAAATACGCAGTCTCTTTTTGCGACCGCGATGACGAAAAGCGCGATCAAAATTAATAAAGCGTAATCGTTGCAGCCAGTTTGAACCCGGCCAGCACGCAAGAGCCGGAGCGTACATAAAGTATGTGAGCCAGCTCTTCCGAAAAGAGTGAGTACTGCCCGGGCTCAAAATGGCAAATAAGATAGCTTTATTCCTTCACTTCCTGGTATTTGCCTTTGTCATCCCACTTATAGACTACGTAATCGGAAACCTTCAGATCGCCTTTGCTGTCCCAGGCTTTCTTGCCCATGACGGTATCGACGCTGTTGACTTTCAGCCAGGCACTGGCTTTGGCGGAATCCGTACCGCCGGTGGCTTTGAATGCGGCAGCAATGGCCTGAACGGACGCGTAGGAGTAGAGCGTATAACCTTCCGGCTCAAATTTACTGGCGCGGAATTTATCGATAACCGCTTTGCCGTCCGGGATCAGACGCGGGTCTTTGCCGAAGGTCATGAGAATGCCGTTGGTGTATTGCGGGCCACCGGCAGCGGTCACCATCTCCTCATTGACGATACAGTCGCCGGAGAAGAAGGTCGCCTGAACGCCCTGCTCACGCATCTGACGTACTAACGGACCGGCTTCCGGATGGCAGCCGCCGAAGAACACCACATCCGGTTTTTGCGCACTGATTTTGGTCACCAGCGCGTTAAAGTCTTTTTCGCCGCGTGACAGCCCTTCATACATCACCTCTTTTACACCGCGTTTGTTGAGCGCCGCTTTGGTGGCGTCCGCCAGCCCCTGACCGTAGGTGTCTTTATCGTGGATGATGACCACTTTTTTGGCTTTCAGTTTGTCGATGATGTAATCGCTCGCCACTAATCCTTGCTGGTCGTCGCGGCCACACATGCGGAACATATCACTCATGCCGCGTTCGGTGATTTGCGGGTTGGTGGAGCCCGGCGTGATGGCGATAATTCCGGCGTCGTTATACACCTCGGAGGCAGGCATGGTGGAGGAAGAACAGAAATGCCCGACCACGGCCTGCACTTTATCCTGATCGACCAAACGGTTAGCCACCGCCACCGCCTGTTTCGGTTCGCAGGCGTCATCGCCCTGTACCAGTTTGATTTTCTCGCCATTAATCCCGCCTGCGGCATTAATGTCTTCGGCAGCCTGCGTGGCCCCGTGCCAGTACTGATCACCGTAAGTCGCATTCGGCCCGGTAAACGGCCCCGCGACGCCAATCACAATATCCGCATGCGCGGAGAAAGCGGTAACCAGACAACCGGCCAGCAACAAAGAGAGCGGACTTTTCATAAATTTCATCGACATCGTCATGATCCTTAGCACTGTGTTTGAGTAGAAACCTGAACTAAAAAGAAAATTCTGAAGCTTAATTTTGAAATTCACGGCTGAAGCCAAAAGACGAAAGGTTTCCCGAGGTTGAATCAAAGGTAAGAAACATAAGCAAAATATCTGCCAGTGTTTCCAATGCTCTGAGAATGTGTCGGGCTCTGTGAGTATAGATAGCGCTCAGCCCGCGTTACGGGCAACTGACAGAAACGACGACGGGATCACACCGCACTGCGCTGGTGCTGAAAAGCGACGAAAAAGAGGATAGCGAAACCGCGTGCACCAAAATGAGCCGTGATAAATCAGTCACTCAGTTCACACAATTACGCCTGGTGACATTTTTATCCTTTGCTTCTTGCGGCGGGTTGTTTTGTAATGCGGGCAGATGATTGCAACAGGAAACTACTGAACAATGAAGAGATTATCCTGCCTGACGGCGATAGTTCTGGCGATGACATTAACCGGTTGCGCTGGCGATTATGTGATACACACCAAAGCCGGCGACCAGCTTTTCGCCCACGGCGAACCTGACCGCGACCGCGATACCGGCATGACCAGCTACACCGACATGAACGGCGATTATCATCTGATGAATACCAATGATATTGCCGGAATTGTGAAGAAATAGGATTTTGACTGGCAGTAATTCAGGCATAAAAAACCGGGCTTTCGCCCGGTTTGTCATTCTCAGCGTCAGCTGAAAATCAAATCCCCTGCCCGGCTATATCCATCGCAAAGTAGGTCAAAATGATATCTGCACCGGCACGTTTGATTGCGCCGAGGCTTTCGCGCACGACGGCGCGTTCGTCGATGGCACCGGCCTGCGCAGCGAATTTGATCATCGCGTATTCACCGCTGACCTGATACGCCGCCAGCGGCAGACGGGAGGCTTCGCGGATATCGCGGATAATGTCCAGATAGGCGCCCGCCGGTTTCACCATCAGCGCATCAGCGCCTTCCTGTTCATCCAGCAGTGACTCGCGCACCGCTTCGCGGCGGTTCATCGGGTTCATCTGATATTGCTTGCGGTTGCCTTTCAGCACGCTGCCGCCCGCTTCGCGGAATGGCCCGTACATTGAGGATGCGAATTTGGTGGAGTACGCCATGATTGATGTATCAATGAATCCGGCTTCGTCCAGCGCGCTGCGGATGGCCTGAACCTGACCGTCCTGTGCGGCGGAAGGCGCGATAAAATCGGCACCGGCAGCGGCGGCAACGACGGCCTGTTTGCCCAGATTGATAAGCGTTGCATCGTTATCCACGCCGTGGTCGTGCAATACGCCACAGTGGCCGTGCGAGGTGTATTCGCAGAAACAGGTGTCGGACATCACAATCATTTCAGGCACGGTGTCTTTACAGATACGCGCCATACGGGCGACGAGACCGTTTTCATTCCAGGTGTCACTGCCGGTCGCATCCATGTGATGCGAAATACCAAAAGTCATCACCGAGCGGATACCGGCGCGGGCGTAGCGTTCAATTTCAAACGCCAGACGCGATTCGGGAATGCGCAGTACGCCGGGCATGGCTTCGATGGGTACGTATTCAGAGGTCTCTTCTTCTACGAAAATCGGCAGTACCAGATCGTTGACGCTAAATTCAGTTTCCTGAAAAAGAGTGCGCAGGGATTCGGACTGTCTCAGGCGGCGAAGGCGTGAGCTCGGGAACTGATTCGACATGAAAACTCCTAAAAATTAATCTGTTGCGCTGATATTTTTTAGAAACAGGAGCGCAGACAGTTCAGACGGCAGGAGGCAATGCAGCGCCGTCAGACGATGAAGCCCGCATTTTATAATAACTTTTAAACAAATGATGAACTTTCCGTGAGGAGATGTAACAGAGGCCGCATTTTTGGAAAGGCGATCCCCGTTCAGGGGATCGCCGGAGTGAGGATTTAACCGAGTTTTATCTCACGATCGGCTGAGGCAATCGTCGATGGCCGGTGCGCGATAAATATCCGCGTGATATCCAGCTCGCTTATCGCCTGATTGATACGCGCTTCATTGTCGAGATCCAGATGGCTGGTCGCTTCATCGAGGAACAAAATGGCCGGACGGCGATACAACGCGCGGGCAATCAGCAGCCGCTGTTTCTGGCCGCCGGACAAGCTGCCGCCCAGTTCGCTGATAAGCGTCTCATAGCCCATCGGCATCCGTTCGATGTCGTCATGAATGTTGCAGCGCCGCGCGCAATCCATGATCCGCTCTTCGTCTTTTGCCTCATCAAAGCTGGCGATGTTCTCGGCGATAGAACCGGCGAAAAGCGTATCATCCTGTAACACACAGGCGATGCAGCTGCGGTAATTGTTCAGCCCGGCGGTGGTGATATCCATACCGTTGATCAGGATGCGGCCTTCAGTTGGTGAGAGTAAACCGGTCATAATTTTCATCAGCGTGGTTTTCCCCTGCCCCGACGGCCCGGTGATCGCCACACTTTCCCCCGCCGCCACCGACAGGTTCAGGCCGTTAATCAGCGGCGCGGAAAGGCTGTCGTACTGAAAGACCAGATCCCGCACGTCCAGCGACGCCGCTTCGCCCGCCCGCAGCAACTCACGCTCCGGCAGGGATTTCTCGGTATCCGTCAGCGCAATATCCGCGATACGGTCGCGATGCAGCGAAAGCATCCGCAGCTGTAATACCATGTTCAGCAGGTTCGCCGCGCGTTCGGAAAATTGCCCGCGATAGGTATTGAACGCAACGAACATCCCGAGCGTCATGTGCCCGTCGATTACCTGCGTTGCGCCCAGCCACAGCAGCGCGACCTGGTCGAGCGTGGCGATCAGCGTATTCCCGCCGGTGAACATCATTTCAAACTTAGTTTTACGCACAGTCGCATTGGCGTTATCCACGTTCAGGTTGAGCCAGAAATTGGCCCGGGCTTTCGATAAACCGAGCGCTTTAAGCGTGCTGATGCCGTACAGCGTTTCCATAAAATGCGAACCGGCACGCGCGCCTTTCACGATTTGTTCTTCCGAAACCTGACGATAGGCGTTGTACGTCGTAAGGCGGAACACCACGTAAACGGCGGTAAACCCGAGGATCACCCAAATCAGCCAGCCCCCGTAGAGCACCATCATGACGATCAACCCGACCGACATAATGCCGTCGATAATGCTGTTCACGACGTTGGTGGTCAGCGTGGTGCGTAAAGTATCGAGCGAGGCAAAGCGCGACTGAATATCGCCAAGTTTGCGCTTTTCGAAGTAGTCGAGCGGCAGTTTCAGCAGATGGTCAAACAGCCGCGCTTTCCACTGCACGTCAATCAGTGTGCTCATGACCAGCGACGTCCAGGCACGCAACATACTGACGCCGGTGCGGAAAATAATGAAGAACAGCAAACCAAGGCAAATCAGCGTCAGCAGATCCGGATCTTTCGCCGGGATCACGTGGTCCATCACCAGCTGCATCCCAACCGGCAGCAGCAGGTTGACCGATTCAATCATCAGTGACAGGCAGAAAATCTTGGTCAGCGCCGGCATCAGGCCGCTGACGTTGCCCATCATTTTGCGCAAGTCCAGCCGGACGCGCGGTTTTTCGCTGGTGAAACCGTTGTCCGGCCACAGCTCCAGCGCGACGCCGGTGAAGTGCTCCGACACTTCGCGCATACCCAGCGAACGCCGCCCGAATGCCGGGTCATGAATAATCACCTTGCCCTGTTTCACGCCAACCAGCACCACGAAATGGTTGAGATCCCAGTGCAGAATACACGGCGTTTTCAGGGCGTTCAGCTCATCGATGTCCAGCTTCAGCGCGCGGGATTTCAGTTCATTGGCAGTGGCAATATCCATCAGTGTGCGCAGCGTTGCGCCACGCGACGAAATGCCATAGCGCTGACGCAGGCTTTGCAAATCAACGTGTTTGCCGTGATAGCCGCACACCATCGCCAGACAGGCCAGCCCGCATTCGGCGGCTTCGGTCTGAATAATTTGCGGCACCCGGTGGCGCCAGCTGAAATGCAGGCGGTCAGCCAGCTCGCGTACGTTATCGAGATTCATTGATTGGCCCCACCACGCTTTTCTTCATGCTGTAATACGGAGACAACATCCACTGATACAGCGGCCTTTTCTCCAGGAATAAGGTTGATTCGGCTTTCATACCGCTGGATAAGTTCAGCGTTTCGCCGTGCCAGTTCATGGCTTTTTTATCCAGTGAAACAATCACTTTGTAATAGGGCCCGCTGACCGTACCGTTGGCCGTGCGCGGCGCGCTGGCGTAGGTATTCAGTTCCTGTCCGGAAACGGGTGCAGAAGAGATCGATTCGACCTTGCCGGGGAACTGGCCATATTTTTCAAACGGATAGGCTTCGTAGCGGATGTTGATATGTTCACCGGCTTTCACGTAAGGCACGCTTTCATTCGGCAGCCACGCGACCAGGAAGAACGGGGAATTTTTAGCAGGCACCAGCTGAGCCAGACTGTCACCGGCATTAACCATCTGACCCGGCGTGACGCTCAGCGAGGAAATCTTGCCGGACGTCGGCGCGGTAATTAGTAAAGAACCTTTCGCATCAGCCTGCGCCAGCTGGCGCTCCAGATCGTTACGCTGATAACCGTATTGCGAAATCTGGTTATCAAATTCGGCCGCGCGGGTGACCAGCTCGCTGCGCAAATTGGTTATCTGTAAGGCTTCCTGAATTGCCTGCGTGTTGAGGCTCTGGAACGAGGTTTGTTGCTGATAGAACAGGTATCGCTGGTTGTTCAGCTGGTCAGTATTGATCAGTCCTTTTTTCTGGTAAGCGCCGTAGTTCTGCATGCTTTTTTTCATGGCATCCAGCCCTTCCTGCGCGGAATCCACCATGCTTTGTGACACCTGATGCGCCTTCTGATACTGGTCGAGCTGCTGTTGCAGGTTTTCCAGCGTTTCCTGTTTATTGTGCTGAAGCTGCACAATAATGGCGTCAATTTGCTCACGTTGTTTTTTAATGGCAGCCAGCGTGGTAGTGCTGACATTTCCCGCCTGCGTCACCCGGCTGACGTCGATTTCATACAGTGGCTGGCCTTTTTTCACCGGTTTCCCGGTATCAACATACAAACCGGTAACCACGCCCTGTTCCGGGCTGAATAAATTGATGCTGTGCGGCTGAGTAATAATTTCACCGCTGACATTAATTCGTCGGGTGTAGTTTGCGAAGATTAGGAATATCAGTAGAGCCAATATAAAAATGGCCGTCAGTGAAGTCACAATCCATAAAGGCCAGCCAGCGAGTAATAAAGCCTTACCCGTCCAGTGGTTTTGCTGATGATCATTCACCTCTTTGCGAAAGAGCATATTTTGTGATCCGGAAAAACAGAATCCCAAAAAGATAGCAGCCGGAAAACGGCCTGCCACCGCGATTACTCTGAAACAGGATAATCCTTTATTTTCATGATGAAATTGTCACCACTCAATATCACCGGAAGACATTACCCCGATCACCCGGAATTAATAATACCCAAAGTGAATAAGATTAATTTTTGTCCGGAAAATAAATTATTCAGATTTTCTTAACTATTAATTCAACTTTAAAACAACAGGTTAACCTCGATATTTCACTTAGGAGATTATTCCTAGTCTAATTTCAGTCGTGGTGCTCTAGGCTTAATCCCCGTGAAGACATTGCGTAGAAATTATCTCCATAGCATTACTCAATGTTTTCATCGCCCCCGGATTTTCGGGGACTTGCTTTAACAGATTAAAAGGAAGGCCTAAGATGAAACAATTAACAGAACATGATATTGAAATGGTTAATGGTGCGGGTTGGTCGGAAGATATCAATAAAGTTGCCGATCGCCTCTCAAACTTTGGTCAGGACGCGGTAAGTGACACCAGTAATGCGGTGAACAAGGCGTATTCACAAATTTCCGATGGTCTTGCTAAAGCACAGAACTATCTGACGACCTAGTGATTAAAGGTTATTCAGCGTAATCCAGGCCCCGCTCACGCGGGGCTTTTTTATATCTTAAGGTTTAAACACCGGCTTTCGTTTTATCCGTTTTCACCATGCTGTTTTTCAGCTTACCGACCAGTTCCTTACGGAAATCGCCGAGTTTAGGTTTGTCACCTTCCAGCCACGGCAGCGGACGGCACAGTTCCATGGTTTTGATACCCAGACGCGCGGTCAGCAAACCGGCTCCGATACCTTGCGCAGCACGGGCAGAAAGGCGCGCCGCCAGATCCTGCGACATCCAATCCATGCCCACTTCGCGTACCAGTTCGGACGCGCCGGCAAATGCCATATTCAGCAGCACCAGACGGAATAACCGGATGCGGCTGTAATAACCCAGTTCGATGCCGTAAAGCACCGCGATGCGGTTCACCAGACGCAGGTTTCGCCAGGCGATAAAGGCCATATCCACCAGCGCCAGCGGGCTGACGGCGATCATCAGCGCAGATTCCGCGGCGGAATGGCTGATTTCACGGCGCGCCTGCGCATCCAGAACCGGCTGCACTAGCCGGGCATAAAGCTCGACCACTTCGCGGTCGTTTTGCGTTTCATGGAGTGACGCCTGCCAGCGTTGCAATGCCGGATGGCTGTTATCCAGCCCGGCCTGCGCAGCCAGTTTTTCGCAGAACGCGCGGCCCTGTCCCAGCCCGTGGCTGTGCAGTAAATCCCGCGCCACATCACGTTCATCAGCGCGCTGACGCAGACGATACAGGCGACGCCATTCAGTTGCCACGGAGCCCATGCCCGCAATAATAATCAGGCCGCCCGCCGTGCAGGCGCCGAGCGCCACCCAATCCTGCTGAACCCACGCCTGATGCACCCATTGCACGCCCTGCGCCACGACGCTGATACCCAGCACCGCAACGCCAAGACGCACAATTTTGCCCCATAAACTGCGGCGTGGTTTGAGCGCACGGCTGAGTACCGCTTCGGCTTCGCCCTCTTCCTGCTGTTCGTCGGTTTCGGCGGTCACCGGAATAAAACGTTCTGAAATCATTTCGTCAAAGGCCAGCGCAGGTTTGATCACCGGATCCGCAGGCGCTTTTAATTCCGTTTCAAAATCGATACGCGGTTTTATCGGTTCGCTCATCGCATTTTATCTCCCAGTAAAAACTCCATCACCGCATCCAGACGGATGTGCGGCAACGGCGTGTCCACGCTCATTTCGCGCGGACGAAACTCGTCAAAATGAAAACCCTGTTTTTGCCAGAACGCCGCGCCCGGCAAACGTGCAGGCACTTCGCCGGGAAACACCGTCAGCGGCGCGCCATCCTGTAAACGGTGGCCTTTCAGCGCTGGCAGGCTCTGCCCCTGGTATTCCACCATGCCGGTTTCGGTTGCCTGAACGGAAGCCAGCCCGGCGCAGTCCATGCTGATGCCCTCGAAGGCCGCATTTTGCCAGGCTTCCTGTACCAGTTGCTGCAACAGCGAAACCAGGTTCGCATGCTGATCGCCGGTGATGTGGTCGGCTTTGGTGGCCGCAAACATCAGTTTGTCGATGCACGGATTAAACAGGCGACGGAACAGCGTGCGTTTACCGTAGTGGAAACTTTGCATCAGCTGCGTCAGCGCCAGACGCATATCGTTAAACGCCTGCGGCCCGCTGTTGAGCGGTTGCAGGCAATCCACCAGCACAATCTGGCGGTCAAAGCGGACAAAGTGTTCTTTGTAGAAACCTTTCACAATATTCTGGCAGTAATACTCAAACCGCGCGCGCAGCATGCCGAGATTGCTGTTTTTATCTGCCTGCGCCAGCTGTGCGTCGCTGTACTGATGCATTTCCGGCCACGGGAAAAACTGCAATGCGGGCGCACCGGCTAAATCGCCCGGCAGAACAAAACGCCCCGGCTGAATGAAGTGCAGGCCTTCGGTTTTGCAGCGGATCAGGTAATCGGTATACGCCTGCGCAATCGCGCCCAGCAGATTTTCATCGGCGGGTGCCAGCGGGTCGCATTGCTGGCACAGTTCCAGCCAGGGCTTCGCCCATTCAGCGCGATCGCCCTGTAACAGCCCCGCCATCTGGCGCGACCAGTCGAGATAATTTTGCTCCAGCATCGGCAAATCCAGCAGCCATTCGCCCGGATAATCGACAATTTCAAGATATAGCGTCGAGGTGTCTTTGAAGTGGCGAAGCAGGGAATCATTGGAGCGGTAACGCAGTGCCAGCCGGATTTCACTGACACCGCGCGTTGGCGTCGGCCACGCAGGTGGCGTGCCGTAAAGTGACGCCAGGCCTTCATCATAAGCAAAGCGCGACACGCCCAGATCACGCTGAGGAACGCGCTTTACGCCGAGCAGGCGTTCTTCCCGCGCAGCCGAAAACAGCGGCAAACGTGCGCCGCTGTGCATGTGTAGAAGCTGGTTAACGAATGCGGTGATAAAGGCTGTTTTTCCGCTGCGGCTTAAACCGGTGACGGCCAGCCGCAGATGCCTGTCCATCCCGCGATTGATCAGTGAATTAAACTCGTTTTGTAGTCTTTTCATTGCTCTCCCTGGCGTAGCGCCCAAACAGCGCGGTCAAAATTCGTTTAAATAACGGTTCTAATAGTAGTGCCAAAACGTACCTGAGTGGGCCTTTTCCCACCACGCCCAGCACACGCGCTGCCAGCCCGGCCGGGCCAAAGGTCAGCGCCAGCGTGATGACCACGCTGAGAATTTTGGAAAACCAGCTGCTCTTACCCGGCAGCGGGGAATTCAGGTAACGGGCCATAAGGTTTCCTTAAGCGGACGTGAGGGGAAAAATAGCAGCCGGAGCGTTGTCCGGCGGCCAGAGGCGTAGCGAAGAATCAGGCTAAAGCTGGCGGAAGCGGCTGCGTACGCCAAAAGTTTCTGAGGTGACGTAACGTTCAACCTGCCGCAAACGCTGCTCGCTGGCTTTCAGCTCGCGATCGGCTTCTTCGAGTAAACTGCGCGGCGATGGCGCGGTCTCTTCGTCATATTCGCTGGCCGGAACCGGATCGAGCACGTAACTCAGAATGATGTAAGCCACCAGCGTGAACATGAACAGGCCAAAAAACACCGACAACACCGCCATGATGCGCAGAAGTTTGACCGGTACGCCGAGATAGTGCGAAAGCCCGGCCAGCACGCCCTTCACCACGCCCTCTTCCGGCACGCGGTAGAGTTTTTTCTCAGACAAACGCGTCGCCATTATGATTGCCTCCAGCCCGGATGCTCGGCGTCCAGAATTTCTTCCAGCGCCTGAATACGTTCGCGCATGCGCTGCGCTTCATGTGTCAGGTTCGAGAGATTTTGTATCTCATGCTGACTGAGCTGACTGCCATTTTGCTGGCGGTTGCTGTAGTGAAGCCATAACCAGACAGGCGCCACGAATAAAACAAAAATAGTCAGCGGAATTGCTAAAAACAGGAAGCTCATTATTTATCCTTAATTCTGATGAGTCTTATGGGTGCGTTAACCCCGCATAACCTGCCTGCGGACAGGCAGGTTTACCGGAATATTACGCGTCCTGATTACCGTTCATTTTGGCTTTCAGGGCAGCAATTTGCGCGCTGATTTCATCGTCGGCTTTCAGCTCAGCAAACTGCTGATCCAGCGATTTCTTTTTGCCAATACTGACGCTTTCCGCTTCTGCTTCCATATGATCGATACGGCGTTCGAACTGCTCAAAACGCGCCATCGCTTCATCAATTTTACCGCTGTCGAGCTGACGACGAACGTCACGCGAAGAGGCTGCCGCCTGATGACGTAACGTCAGCGCCTGCTGGCGGGCACGGGTTTCAGTCAGTTTGCTTTCCAGCTCGCCAATTTCTGACTTCATGCGATCCAGCGTTTCTTCAACGACGGTCACTTCGTTTTTCAGCGTCGCCACCAGCTCGGACAATTTCTGTTTCTCAATCAGCGCCGCACGCGCCAGATCGTCTTTGTCTTTACGCAGGGCCAGTTCGGCTTTGTCCTGCCATTCAATCTGCTGGGATTCACCCTGATCAATGCGGCGGATCAGCTGTTTCTTTTCTGCCAGCGCGCGGGCAGAGGTTGAACGCAGTTCCACCAGCGTGTCTTCCATTTCCTGAATCATCAGACGAACCAGTTTTTGCGGATCTTCTGCTTTATCCAGCAAGGTGTTGATGTTGGCGTTAATGATGTCAGCGAAGCGAGAAAAAATACCCATAATCGAAATTCCTCTTTGATTCTGTTTGGTTTCCGGCCAATTGTTTACCGGTTAAAGCCGCAGGAAAATTTTCATCCGCGGCGATAAACCTATATCAGGATCCGTGCCAACTTTTTAAAATCATTATCTTCATGAATAAATTGAATTTTTTATTTTCGTCTCTGCTATGCTTAATTTCCAAGATGATTATTTTCACTAAGAGTTAGTGTGTTTCACCACACAAGGAAAGCCTCATGCCTGATAACACAGACAATTTACTCGGCGAAGCCAATGCGTTTATCGAAGTGCTGGAACAGGTTTCGCAACTGGCGAAGCTGAATAAACCGGTTCTGGTGACCGGTGAACGCGGCAGCGGTAAGGAACTCATCGCGCACCGTCTGCATTATCTGTCACCGCGCTGGCAGGGGCCGTTCATTTCGCTGAACTGCGCCGCGCTCAATGAAAATCTGCTGGATTCCGAGCTGTTCGGCCACGAAGCCGGTGCGTTTACCGGCGCGCAGAAGCGCCATCTCGGACGCTTTGAACGGGCAGACGGTGGCACGTTATTTCTCGACGAACTGGCAACCGCACCGATGCTGGTGCAGGAAAAATTATTACGCGTGATCGAATACGGACATCTGGAACGCGTCGGCGGCAGCCAGCCGTTACAGGTCGATGTGCGGCTGGTATGCGCGACGAATGATGATCTTCCGGCACTGGCCGCCGCCGGAAAATTCCGTGCGGATTTGCTCGACCGTCTGGCGTTTGACGTCGTTCAGCTTCCGCCGCTGCGTGAGCGCCAGCAGGACATCATGTTGCTGGCTGAGCATTTTGCCATCCAGATGTGCCGCGAACTCTCCCTGCCGCTGTTCCCCGGTTTTACCGAACATGCCCGCGAAACGCTGATGCACTATCGCTGGCCGGGCAATATCCGCGAACTGAAAAACGTCGTGGAGCGCTCGATGTACCGGCACGGCACCAGCGATTTTCCGCTGGATAACATTATTCTGAATCCGTTTGCTCAGCGGGCAGCGTATTCCGCACCGGAGGAACCACGTGAAAGTGTTTCGTTACCGGCGTTGCCGCTGGATTTAAAACAGTGGGTCACCGGTCAGGAAAAAAATCTGATTGAGCAGTCGTTGCGGCAGGCGCGTTTCAACCAGCGCAAAGCCGCTGAGCTGCTTAACGTGACGTATCATCAGTTACGCGGAATGTTGAAAAAGCACGGGATACAGGTGAATACGCAGGAAAGCGACTGAATAACAGGCAAAAAAAAAGCCAGCACCCGAGCTGGCTAAGTAATACTGGAAGCAATGTGAGCAATGTCGTACCTCGCGATTAACGCCCCTGGCGGGACACCTCTCGTTCGGTGAAAAGAATGATAATGGTTCTCAGTATCGTCTGTAAAGTGTTTTGTTGAGAATATTTCTCATTACCACACTGTTTTTACGGCTACTTTTTGAACAACCTTACCGACGTTACGGACTACCATTCCGGGAAAGGATCGGCCATCGCCATCCAGCTGTCGATCCCTTCGGCCATTTGTTGCTCGCTCAGCAGACATGCATCCAGCCGGTGAATAATCTCTTCTTTATCCAGATGCTGGCCGATGAATACCAGCTCCTGACGCATATCGCCAAACGGCTCAACCCACTTTTCCATGATTTGCTGGCGGGTTTCTTCATCCTGCGGCCAGTCATTTTCGGGCAATGCGCGCCAGAAAATCCCCGCCATGCCATAACGCGCGATCCCGCCCGCCTGGCTCCACTGCCCGGCAAAACGCGGACGCGTCGCCAGCCAGAAAAAACCTTTCGACCGCAACAACGTCCCGCCCCCCCAGTCGCCGTGTACCACGCGATAAAATTTATCCGGATCAAACGGCCGGCGCGCGGTGTAGACAAAACTGCTGATGCCGTATTCCTCGGTTTCCGGCGTGTGTTCACCGCGCAGTTCCTTCAGCCAGCCCGGAGCCTGCTGCGCTTTGGCAAAATCAAAAAGGCCGGTATTGAGCACATTTTCCAGCGGCAAACTACCCGGTGATATAGGAATGATTTGCGCTGCCGGGTTCAGGCTTTTCAGTAAAGCAATCACTTCACGCTGCTGCTGGCTGTCGAGCAGATCCGTTTTGCTTACCAGTAAGACGTTACAAAATTCAATCTGGTCAATCAGGAGATCAGTCACGCTGCGCGCGTCGTCCTCGCCCAGACTTTCACCCGCCTCCTGAACGCTGGGGGCTTCCTGATATTGCTGCATAAAATTGACGCCATCCACGACGGTGACCAGCGTATCCAGCCGCGCAAATTGTGAAAGGCTTTCGCCGTTTTCATCTTCAAACGTAAAGGTTTCCGCCACTGGCAGCGGCTCTGAGATCCCGCTCGATTCAATCAGCAGATAATCAAACCGCCCCGCCTGTGCCAGTTCGCGCACGGAAATCAGTAAATCTTCCCGCAACGTGCAGCAGATGCAGCCGTTGCTCATTTCCACCAGTTTTTCCTGCTGACGGTCGAGCGTAATTTCGTTAGCGACCAGCGCCGCATCAATATTGACTTCGCTCATATCATTGACGATCACCGCTACGCGCATGCCCTCACGGTTGTTCAGAATGTGGTTCAGCACGGTAGTTTTCCCCGCGCCCAGAAAGCCGGAAAGCACAGTGACGGGCAGTAAAGACATAGTTAACCTCGAATCAGAAGACCGCGCAGGCAAAATACTTCGCCTGCAATTATTGTTATAATATAACATAACAATGCCAGCGCGATTTCAAGGGTTTTCTGAAGGAACGGATAAAATCTGCGCGAAGTGCCGCAGGATTTCACCCTGTTTTGTGCAATGGATTGGGGTACCTCGCAGAGTACGGTACACTTAAGGCATTGCACCTTAACTTTGAAGCCTTTATGCGTCGTCTAACTTTGTGGATGCTTTTACTGAGCAGTTTGTCCACAGCAGTTTTTGCTGAGACTGCTCCAACACATGCCAGCCCGACGGTGGCCAGCGCGCCAGTCAAAGATATTCGCCAGAGCGGCTTTGTCTATTGCGTCAACGGCATGGTCAATACCTTCAATCCGCAAAAAGCCAGCAGCGGGCTGATTATTGATACGCTCGCTGCACAGCTTTACGACCGTCTGCTGGACGTTGACCCGTATACCTATCGCCTGATCCCTGAACTGGCGCAAAGCTGGGAAGTGCTCGACGACGGCGCAACCTACCGTTTCCATCTGCGCAAAGATGTGCCTTTTCAGAAAACCAGCGGGTTTGTACCTTCACGTAAAATGAACGCCGATGACGTGGTGTTCAGCTTCCAGCGCATCATTGATCCGAATAATCATTTCCACGGCGTTAACGGCGAAGAGTACCCGTATTTCGACAGTTTGCAGTTTGCCAAAACGGTGAAAAGCATCAAAAAGCTCGATGACTACACAGTCGAGTTTCGCCTGAACAATCCCGATGCCTCTTTCCTCTGGCATCTGGCGACCCATTACGCGCCGGTACTTTCCGCTGAATATGCAGCCAGTCTGACGAAATCAGGCAATGAAGAAGAAATAGACCGTCAGCCCGTCGGCACCGGCCCGTTCCAGCTGGGCGAATACCGCACCGGCCAGTACGTGCGTCTTGAACGCAACGGGCAATACTGGAAAGGCACGCCGCGCATGGCGCAGATTGTGATCGACATGGGCGTCGGCGGCACAGGACGTTTATCTAAATTGCTCACCGGTGAGTGCGATGTTCTGGCGTATCCGGCGGCCAGCCAGCTGTCGATTTTGCGTGAAGATCCGCGTCTGCGTCTTTCCCTGCGTCCGGGCATGAATGTTGCCTATCTGGCGTTTAATACCAATAAAGCGCCGCTTAACGATCCGCGTATCCGTCAGGCCGTTGCGCTTTCTATTAATAACCAGCGTCTGATGCAGTCGATTTACTACGGCACGGCAGAAACGGCGGCGTCCATTTTGCCGCGCGCCTCGTGGGCGTATGACAGCAATGCGCAGGTGACGGAATACAATCCGGCCAAAGCCAGACAAATCCTCAAAGATCTCGGGCAGGAAAAACTGAATCTGCATCTGTGGGTGCCGACGGCGTCGCAGTCGTTTAACCCGAGCCCGCTGAAAACCGCTGAACTTATTCAGGCGGATTTAGCGCAGGTGGGGATTAAAGTGACGATTGTGCCGGTTGAAGGCCGATTCCAGGAAGCCAAGCTGATGGAGATGAACCATGACCTGACGCTGACCGGCTGGTCGACGGACAGTAATGACCCGGACAGTTTCTTCCGCCCGATGCTCAGCTGTGCAGCGATTCATTCACAGACCAACTATGCTCACTGGTGTGATCCGGCGTTTGATGAATTACTGCGTCAGGGCCTGTTGTCACAGCAGCTTTCGCAGCGCATTGAGTTTTATCAGCAGGCACAAAAAATCCTCGAACAGGAATTACCGGTGCTGCCGCTGGCTTCCTCGTTGCGCCTTCAGGCTTACCGTTACGACATCAAAGGGCTGGTTCTGAGTCCGTTCGGCAACTCTTCATTCGCAGGCGTTTTCCGTGATGACGAAGGAAGGAAAGCACCATGATTATCTTCACGTTACGCCGTATTTTGTTGCTGCTGGTCACGCTGTTTTTCCTCAGTCTGGTAGCGTTCAGCCTGAGCTATTTCACGCCGAATGCGCCGCTGCGCGGTGCGTCTTTGTGGGATGCCTATCGCTTCTATTTCATGGGGCTGTGCCAGTTTGATTTTGGCGTATCGAGCATCAACGGCGAAAGCATTACTTATCAGCTGAAAGCGGTATTCCCGGCCACCATGGAACTGTGCGTTCTGGCCTTTGCGCTGGCGCTGTTCGTCGGGATCCCGCTGGGGATTCTGGCGGGCGTAATGCGCGGAAAATGGCCGGATGTGGCGATCAGCAGCCTGGCGCTGCTCGGTTTTTCTATCCCTGTTTTCTGGCTGGCCGTTCTGCTGATGCTGTTCTTCTCATTACAGCTCGGCTGGCTGCCGGTTTCTGGTCGCCTTGATTTGTTGTATCAGCTGAAAACTGTGACCGGCCTGACGCTGGTCGATGCCTGGCTTTCGCATTCGCCGTACCGCCACGAGATGATCATCAGCGCCATCCGCCACATGATTTTGCCGATTGCCGCGCTGGCCGTTGCGCCGACCACGGAAGTGATCCGCCTGATGCGGATTTCCACTGATGATGTTCTGGCGAAAAACTACGTGAAAGCCGCTGCAACCCGCGGTCTGTCGCGCTTTACCATTATCCGCCGTCATGTTTTACACAATGCGCTGCCGCCGATTATCCCAAAACTGGGTCTGCAATTTTCCACCATGCTGACGCTGGCGATGATCACGGAAGTGGTCTTTAACTGGCCGGGCATTGGTCGTTGGCTGATCAACGCGATCCGCCAGCAAGATTACGCCGCGATTTCCGCCGGTGTGATGGTCGTGGGCTCGCTGGTGATAGTCGTCAACGTGCTTTCAGACATTCTCGGTGCCCTGATGAACCCATTGAAACATAAGGAATGGTATGCCCTTCGATAACGTATACCGTGAAAAACAGGTTCCCAGCCCGCTGCGTCATACGTGGGGGATTTTCTATCGCGATCCGCTGTCGATGATCGGCTTCTACGGCGTGCTGGGGCTGCTGTTCCTGTGTGTTTTCGGTCATCTGCTGGCGCCGTATGCGCTTGATCAGCAATTCCTCGGCTACCAGTTGCTGCCGCCGTCGTGGTCGCGCTACGGGAATGTTTCATTCTTCCTCGGTACCGACGATTTAGGCCGCGATTTACTCAGCCGGATGTTAACCGGCGCGGCACCGACCATCGGCGGTGCGCTGGTGATTACCCTCGCGGCGTCGCTGTGCGGCGTGATTATCGGCGTGCTGGCGGGCATTACGCGCGGGCTGAAATCAGCGATCCTTAACCATATTCTCGATACGCTGCTGTCCATCCCTTCCCTGCTGCTGGCGATTGTGGTCGTGGCCTTTATCGGCCCGAAACTTGAACACGCTATGCTGGCCGTCTGGCTGGCGCTGTTGCCACGAATTTCCCGTACGATTTACAGCGCCGTGCATGACGAGCTGGAAAAAGAGTACGTGGTAGCCGTGCGTCTGGACGGTGCATCAACCTGGCAAATCCTGCGTTACGCGGTGCTGCCAAACATTGTGGCCGTACTGGCAACGGAATTTACCCGCGCGCTATCGATGGCCATTCTGGATATTGCGGCATTAGGTTTTCTGGATTTAGGGGCGCAACTTCCGTCACCGGAATGGGGAGCCATGCTCGGTGATTCGCTGGAGCTGGTTTACGTCGCGCCCTGGACGGTGATGCTGCCGGGTGCCGCAATCCTTGTCAGCGTGTTGCTGATCAACCTGCTGGGTGACGGTGTGCGCCGGGCGATTAATGCAGGGGTGGAATAATGCCGTTACTTGATATCCGTAACCTGACAATCGAATTTATGACCGCTGACGGCCCGGTAAAAGCTGTCGATCGCGTGAGCATTACGCTTAACGCCGGCGAAGTTCGCGGGCTGGTGGGCGAATCCGGCTCAGGCAAAAGCCTGATTGCCAAAGCCATCTGCGGCGTGACCAAAGACAACTGGCGCGTCACCGCTGACCGGATGCGTTTTGATGATATTGATTTGCTGACGCTGTCCCCGCGCGAACGGCGCAAGCTGGTCGGGCAGAACGTGTCGATGATTTTTCAGGAACCGCAGTCCTGTCTGGATCCTTCCGAAAACATTGGCCGTCAGCTGATTCAGGCCATTCCCGGCTGGACGTACAAAGGCCGCTGGTATCAGCGCTGGAAATGGCGGAAAAAACGCGCCATTGAGCTGCTGCACCGTGTTGGGATTAAAGATCATAAAGACATTATGGCCAGCTATCCGTATGAGCTGACCGAAGGCGAATGTCAGAAAGTGATGATTGCCATCGCGCTGGCCAATCAGCCGCGTTTGCTGATTGCGGATGAACCGACCAACGCCATGGAACCGACCACGCAGGCGCAGATTTTTCGCCTTCTGGCGCGGCTTAATCAGAACAATAACACCACCATTTTGCTCATCAGCCACGACCTGCAAATGATGAGCAAATGGGCCAACCGCATTAACGTGCTGTATTGCGGACAAACCGTCGAAAGTGCCGTGTGCGAAGACTTGCTGGCTACGCCGCATCATCCTTACACGCAGGCGCTGATCCGCGCGATGCCGGACTTTGGCCGTTCGCTGCCGCATAAAAGCCGCCTGAATACGCTGCCGGGTGCTATTCCTTCACTGGAACATTTGCCGATTGGCTGTCGTCTTGGGCCACGCTGCCCTTATGCGCAGAAAAAATGCATTGAAACGCCGCGCCTCCGCCTGGCAAAAACGCATGCATTTGCCTGCCACTTTCCGCTGAATATGGAGGAGCAATAATGGGCGAGACCTTGCTTGAAGTCCGCAACCTGAGCAAAACGTTCCGTTATCGCACCGGCCTGTTCCGCAAGATGGATCTCGATGCTGTGAAGCCTGTCAGCTTTACGTTGCGTGAGAAACAGACGCTGGCGATTATTGGTGAGAACGGTTCGGGGAAATCCACGCTGGCGAAAATGCTGTCGGGCATGGTTGAACCGAGCGGCGGTGAAATCCTGATTGATGAGCACCCGCTGGAATTTCGCGATTACCGCTACCGCAGCCAGCAAATCCGCATGATTTTTCAGGATCCGAGTACGTCGCTGAACCCGCGTCAGCGCATCGGCCAGTTGCTTGAAGCACCCCTGCGCCTCAACAGCGAGATGGATGCCCAGCAGCGCGAACAGCGTATCAACCAGACTTTGCGGCTGGTGGGTATGTTGCCGGATCACGCGTTTTATTACCCGCACATGCTGGCCTCGGGGCAAAAGCAGCGTGTCGCACTGGCGCGTGCTTTAATCCTGCAACCGAAAGTGATTGTTGCCGATGAAGCGCTGGCGTCGCTTGATATGTCCATGCGCTCACAAATCATCAACATGATGCTCGAATTGCAGGAGAAGCAGGGTATTTCCTACATTTACGTGACGCAACATTTGGGCATGATGAAACACATCAGCGATCAGGTGCTGGTGATGCACGAAGGCGAAGTGGTTGAGCGGGGAAACACGGCGGAAGTGCTCGCCGCACCGCTTCATGACCTTACCAAACGGCTCATCTCCAGCCATTTTGGTGAGGCATTAACTGCCGATGCCTGGCGCCGCGACGGGAACTGACACAGACGATCTCTCACGCCTTTCTGGCACTAAAACCGGCATCAACCTCCTGAGCCGGTTTTTTTATGATTCTAATTTCACAAAATGTCGATAAAACGTCTGCCGAAATCGCTTCATCTGGAATATTCACGGTCTTCTATTCCATTTGGCTATGATTTATCGCTTAACATTATTTTATCTCGACAGCGGTATCGGCAAGGATAGGGTCTGTAAATTCGCCTGAGTGACAGGCTTGAAGCAAAGGACCCGATCATGGAACAACAACGCAAGGCCGCGCACAGCGGCTGGTATCACGAAACACAATCCAGCCAGTATGGTCACCTGCCACTCGATCCTCATGCCGCGTTGATTCAGGATCGCTTTTTACTCGGACTGGAAAACCAGCTCGACCCGACGCTTCGCCCGCTGATTAATGACCGCCAGGGTTTGCTGCGCGCTTCCCGCGCCTGTTACGACGTGCTCTTTCCGGACAACCTGAGCGTTTCGCGTACCGAAACCTTGTCCTTATATGACCGCCTCAGCAGCGCGCTGACAGTCGCGCAGGTGAGCGGCGTACAATGTCTTTGTAGCCATTACGCTGCCCGCCTCGCCCCCCTTTCCAGCCCCGACGCCTCACGTGAAAGTAACATCCGCCAGACCCACATTACCCAGTTCGCCCGCTTACTCGCCACGCAACCCACGTTAATTACCGCACCGATGCTCAGTCAGCTTTACGACGTCGGGCTGAGCACGCGCGATATTGTCACGTTCACCCAGCTCATTGGTTTTGTCAGCTATCAGGCGCGCGTGCTGGCCGTTCTTAACGGTCTGCGTGGCCGCGCGGCGGCTGTGTTACCAGGATTCCCGTCGCCGGAAGGATGCGAGCAAAAAGGGTTCTCACTGGCGATGCTGCAATGGACGTCACGTTTGCCGGAAGTGGTGCCGGAAACCGCCAGCCGTCACCAGCAGGATGTGCTGGATTTGATCGCACCGGATGCCCGTTCTTCTTCTTTCTATACGCTGCTGGTTCACGACGCCGATGCGCTGAGCGAATTCTCAGCCGTGTTCAATAATATTATGCAGGCTGGCGAACGCCCGAAAGCCGCGTGGCGCGAGCTGTCGGCAGTGACGACGTCGCAGTTAAACGGTTGTCTGTACTGCGCGGGGATCCACGGCCGTCTCTATCTGGAAGCGGGCGGAAGTGAGACGCTGATCGAGGAATTGTTTAAAGAAAGCCATCGTGATGACGCCGTTGATTTTGTCTCGCAAAAGCGGGCAGATGCCAAAGAAGCGGCGTTGCTCGAAGCCGTGATTACGTTAACCCGTACACCGGAACGTTTTGACGCACGCCGTCTGCACGGTTTGTCTGACGCGGGTTACAGTGCCGTACAATCTCTGGATATCCTGCTGACCGCAGCGCTGTTCAGCTGGTCGAATCGTCTCATTCAGACGTTGGGCGATACGCTCAACAGATAATGCAGGGCACGTTTTTCATTCATGCTTTGCCCCTCCTTTTCGGCAGGATATTCGCCTGCCGAATCCATCAAATGTAAATGCCTCCGCCTTCTAACCGCCATAAGTCGTACTAATCTTATTTTCAACCGGAAATTTAGTGTTAAAACGAGAGGCAGATCACATCAGGTTATTTGCTGCTCTGGTCACAACTTCACCCACCATGCTTTGATTCATAAAACCCCGCAACAGCCACCATCAACCAGAGATATTCACTGCATATTCACGCTTTTTCAGCCGATGAACCCACTTATGACTTTTCATGTAAAACAATAACGAATTACACTTCCGGATTATTATTCATACAACATTTTCACATTGTCTATTTAGAAAACATAAACGTTAATTCTGCATAACATTTCGAACATAGTTTAATCAGGACGGATAAGTTAAATGTAACGATACATTTCAAACTCCTTGCCTCATTTATGAAGATAGTGAACATTACCTGCCGTCATCCCATCTTATAACAATGCAAAGGGTGCTTATTTCGCGCCACTTATGCGTTTTCGCCATTCACGGGCGAAAGGAATAAACAGAGGTACGAGTGTCAACTGCAAACAAAACACCAAATAATGAAAGCGTGAGTCTTAACGCGTTCAAGCAGCCAAAAGCGTTTTATCTGATCTTCTCCATCGAATTGTGGGAACGTTTCGGTTACTACGGCCTGCAAGGGATCATGGCAGTTTACCTGGTCAAAATGCTTGGCCTGAGTGAAGCTGACTCCATTACCCTCTTCTCCTCATTCAGTGCGCTTGTGTATGGCTTCGTGGCTATCGGCGGCTGGCTGGGCGATAAAGTGCTGGGTTCGAAACGCGTGATCGTGCTGGGTGCGATCGTGCTGGCGTTGGGTTATTCATTCGTTGCCTATTCCGGCCACGAAATCTTCTGGGTTTATCTGGGTATGGCGACTATCGCCGTCGGCAGCGGCCTGTTTAAAGCAAATCCATCCTCATTGCTTTCTACCTGCTACGAAAAAGATGACCCGCGTCTTGATGGCGCATTCACCATGTATTACATGTCGGTCAACATCGGTTCATTCTTCTCTATGCTCGCCACACCTTGGCTTGCCGCGAAGTATGGCTGGAGCGTCGCGTTCTCCCTGAGCGTCGTCGGTATGCTGATCACTATCGTGAACTTCCTGTTCTGCCGTAAATGGGTGAAACGTCAGGGTTCAAAACCAGACTTCGCGCCACTTCAGTTCCAAAAATTGCTAATGGTGCTGGTTGGCGTCGTGGCGCTGGTGTTTGTTTCCAGCTGGTTGCTGCATAACCAAACCATCGCACGTATGGTTCTGGGTGTGGTTTCTGTCGGTATCATCATTGTGTTTGCGAAAGAAACCTTCGCCATGCAAGGCATCGCACGTCGTAAGATGATTGTGGCGTTCCTGCTGATGATGGAAGCGGTGGTGTTCTTCGTGCTGTACAGCCAGATGCCAACGTCTCTGAACTTCTTCGCTATTCATAACGTCGGTCACGATCTGCTGGGTATCAGCTTCCAGCCTGAGCAATTCCAGGCACTGAACCCGTTCTGGATCATGGTTGCCAGCCCGATTCTGGCGGCTGTTTACACCAAAGTGGGTGACCGCATGCCAATGCCGCATAAATTTGCGATTGGTATGGTGCTGTGTTCAGGTGCGTTCCTGGTGCTGCCGTGGGGTGCAAGCCTCGCCAACGAACACGGGATCGTGTCTGTTAACTGGCTGGTGCTGAGCTATGCGTTGCAGAGTATCGGAGAGCTGATGATTTCTGGTCTGGGTCTGGCGATGGTGGCACAGCTGGTTCCACAACGTCTGATGGGCTTCATCATGGGCGCATGGTTCCTGACAACCGCCGCAGCGGCGATTATCGCGGGTTATGTTGCGAACCTGACAGCGGTTCCTGCGGATATCGATGATGCACACGCTTCACTGGCAATCTACAGCCACGTGTTCCTGCAAATTGGTATCGCGACCGGTGTGATTGCAGTCCTGATGCTGGTTACCGCATCTAAATTGCACCGCATGACACTTGACCGCGAAACTGACGAAAAAAAGCCTGAACTGGCTTCCGCTCAGTAATCGAAGACGGTTTACCGTGTTGATAAACGCTTCCTCCGGGAAGCGTTTTTTTTGCAAGAAATTTAGCAAACATCTTGATTGTGTTAGGATTGCGTAATGCATCCTGACGAAAACAACAAAATGATGATAAACGAAAACCACAAACCCTATGAGCAATTAACCCGTTATTTAGCCGCGGATATCCTTAAGAATAAAAAACCATTTTCCTGGCGGCGGGTAATACTCAGATGTATTAAACAACCTCAACACCGGTACATTTTCTGGTGGCGTATTGCGAGTTATTTGTATGGCACTGAAAGCCATTTTTGTAAATCCCGCGCACGAAAGTTGAATTATTCGCTAATCAGAAAGTATGGCATAGAGATCATGCTGGGCGCGCAGGTCGGAGAAGGGATCAGGCTTCCGCATCTTACCGGCATCGTGATTAATCCCCATTGTATTATTGGGAAAAATGTCCGGGTCCGGCAAAATACGACGATCGGCATTAAAGTTGATGAGGGGACAAGACAAATAATGATTGGTGACAATGTCGATATTGGTGCGAATTGCTGCATTATCGGGAATGGCATTACGATTGGTCATAACGTCACCATTGGCGCGATGTCTTTTATCAACAAAGATATTCCCGACAACGCCGTGTGTTATACGGAAAAGAGCGTCAAAATAATTATTAAACCTTGAGAGACGTGCATTTGACTAATGAAACTCTCTCAGATGAGTTCATTTTTAATTGTTCTCTCTAAAAATTTTACCCTATCTCATCCAAGATAATACCGCCCCTTCCCGCTCTGCTTCGCCCGGTACATCGCCGCATCGGCTCTGGCCATCAACGTATCGGGTAACAGAGGCTGGCGCGCGCGCCCGACCGCCACACCGATGCTCGCCGATAACGCCACCGGCACACCGGCCACGCGTTCGATGGAGTGTAAGGCGCTCATCAGGCTGATACAAATGCGGCTGACATCATTTTCGGTGTTCACCAGATGCCCGAGTAAAACCGTAAATTCATCGCCCGCCAGCCGCGCCACAATGTCCTGTGAACGGAGATTATCGCGTAAGGTATGACCGAAAAATTTCAGGATCAAATCGCCAAATTCGTGCCCATAGGTGTCGTTGTAAGCTTTAAAGTTATCAATATCTAAAAAGAGTAATGCGATGTCTTTATCTGCTTTTTCTTGTTGTTTTGCGGCATAAATCAGTGACTGCTGGAACGCGCGCCGGTTAGGTAATCCGGTCAGTGAATCATGATTGGCCTCGAACTCAAGCTGCGCCTGAAGTTCTTTGATTTCGCTGATATCAGTGGAAAGACCGTAGTATCCGTTACGCACATCATCGCAGGGAATCAGCGTGGTGTGCAGAACGCCACCCTTGCCGTAACGGGAATCATCGGATAATTCAATTTCGTAGCTGACCGTCATGCCCTGCAAAACCTGCCGGATATAGGGCTGAATTTTTTCGTAACTCTCGTACCCCACCACATCCCTGACCTGCTGCCCGTTGACTTTGTTTTCTTCCACGCCGTACCAGTTCGCGTGGAAATGGTTCACAAACGTATATTGTTCATTGGCATCCACGTGGCAAATCAGGGCCGGAATGTTATCGGTTATGGCCCTGAGGCGATTTTTACTTTCAGTCAGCTCGCGTTCGCGGGTCAGGCGCTGCGCTATTTCCTGATGAAGCTGGTCCATCGCCATCTGAAGCTCGTGCGTGCGCGCGGCCACGCGTCGCTCCAGATCTTCCTGTAAGGAATAGAGCGCCTGTTCGATATGCTTTCGTTCAGTGATATCGCTGATGACGACGATATAGTGGTGCGCGTCACCGGATGCATTACGTACCAGCGACGCCGTCAGCGTAACCCAAAGCGTGCCGCCGTCCGCGCGCTGTAGCAGTTTTTCAACGCTGAAACTGTTGATTTCACCCGACAGCAGGCGCGGTATGAGAATATTTTCAGCGTAGAGGTCGTCCGGATGAGTAACATCGTGGAGTAAGCAGGTCCGCAGCTGATATTCGGCGTAACCGAGCATGTTGCAAACCTGCGGATTGATGCGTAACCAGCGCCAGTCCAGCCCGACGAGAGAGAAACCGACTGCTGCGTGGGCAAACGTCTGCTCAAATAAGGCTTCGCTTTTGGCGAGGTTGTCTTCCACCCGCGCGGTGTACTGGCGGTTTTCCAGGTGAAAGATGTAGCTTTGTACCAGCGCAGTCATGTCCGTCAGCGTCTGCTGATCTTCTTCGCTCCACTCCCGCGTGCGGTCGTCAATCAGGCACAACGCACCGAGCGCCACGCCCTCCTTTGAGTACAGTGCACAGCCTGCGTAAAAGACAATGTGGGGATCACCGGCCACCAGCGGGTTGTCGTGAAAGCGTAAATCCAGCCGCGCATCCCGGACAATCAGCGGACATTGCTGGAGAATAGTGTGGCCACAAAACGAGGTATCGCGGGGAGACTCACTGATATCAACGCCGGTGTGGGACAAAAACCATTGCCGGTCAGCATCGATCAGTGAAACAACGACGGCTTTTGCCTGAAACTGGCGGGCTGCCATCCGGGTAATGCGGTCGATTTCCTCAATTCTGGGGGAATCTACTATGCCCAGAGAAGCCAGTATGGCAAGACGAGCTTGTTCATCAACTGCCTGTTGAGGGACTAACATAATGCACTCTCAATGATTACTGGTGAATATTCCACCAAGTCTACTGTGTTTAACCGGAAAAACGGCCCTGATTCAGCCCTTCACGGGCAAAATTCAGAATAGTGACAGATCACGAAATGCATATAATTTTAACAAATTTCGTACAAGGTTCGACAAATCAACCATTAAAGTGAACTGACCCAGTTCACATGCGTGGCATCAGCCTGTCCGGATTGTTCTGAGTCGCGGCGATATTTCTCCCGCATCTCTGATGGCGTGGTGCCGTAAAACTCATGGAAGTACCGGCGCAGCGCGCTCAGTTCAAGGCCGCAATGGCGTGCAATGGCCGCCAGACTTTGGTCTGACATCGAAGATGTGCGTAATAAACGTTTTGCCAGCAGAAGACGACGGCTGCGTATAAATTGCGCAATACCGCCAAGCGGCTCAAATAACCGGTACAAACCCGATCGTGAAATCGCGAAGTTTTTACATAAGACGTCGATGCTGATGGGCTTGCTAAGATGCTTCTCAATGTAAAGGCAGATCCTTTCCAGCCGCGCACTTTGCTCAAACGGATGTTCGACTTTTTTACCCGCCACCAGATGCAGCGTTTGTAAAAACACCGAGGCTGCACCTTCACCGGTGCTCAGCACTTCCTGTTCCGTCATCTGATCAAAAACCTGCACCATCGTCGCAAAGTGGTTACGCAAAATGATGTTTACTGGCGAGGCCGCAGGAATACGCTTGCCATGCAGCGAGGCTATATCGACATTAAAGTGCAGGCTGTGCTTGGGCATAATAATGTACTGATACGAGCCAAGACGCGGCTTACTTTCACCAGGATAAACGTGGATTTTGATGGGCTGCGACATATCCTGAATCAGGATATCGCCCTGAATTAATTCGAAACGTTCACCAAAACACTGGCATGACATCCCGCCGACAATCACGATAAAGATTACGATGTGATCCGGCATCGAAAACAAGTTGCCATACTGCCGGTTGATGTCGTGCTCGCTGACCGTCAGTACGCCGCCGATGACGCGGCCAAAATTGTAACCGGTGACGCCCCAGTCAAACTCTTCGCGGTGGCGATCCGGCAGTTCCAGTTTAAAACCGGCGCTGGACATCCCGTCTTCCCATTCGTAAAAACGGGTTTCGAAGTCCTGATAAATGTTGGCACCGTCAACGATCTTTCGTGATGATGAATCGCTCATTATCTCACCGAAAATTAAGATTATTCCGAAACGATAATCTACGTCATACTGAGAAATCAATGCTCAGCAGAAATTGATAATACTTTTTCACCAAAAACGACTATTTTCTGCATCCGACAAGTCCAGGCAAAAGACTGTGAAATCAGTCAATAAGCGCGGTTATTCGGTCGATTGCTTCAGTGTTTACTCCGCGATAATTATTTTCGAATCAGTTAATATCGCATTGAAGCTTTTCACTTTTGTGATTTGCTAATCTTTTAAGAAGCACGACTAAGCTTTTCACTCACTCCCACCAGGAAATTGCGATGGATAAACGAAAAGTCCTGGATGAAGGACGTCAGCTCAAACGCCTGAATGCAGAAACCCGCCGGCATGCGCATATGCATAAATGGTTCGCTATCGTGGCGGCTCTCGATTGTGTACTGGTCATTTTCTACGATCAGGACATGCGTAATATCGTCTTCTCGGCGGGTGTTTGCGTGGTATGTACCTATTTATGGCTGAAAGGCAGGAAACAATCCCGTAGCTACCGGCGCGAGTGGGACGCCAAATTCGGCACAAAAAAACAGCTCTGAAATCATTTCGTCGGCTTTAGCTGCTCTTCCCTTATTCCTTTCATAAAGAAATTCCTAATTTTTACGAAAGTGTTTCTGTTCCGACCTGATAATCGGCCAAAATAACATTTGGCATACCCGCAAATAACAACTCATACAATTTATGCATCTCGACGTTTACACGTTATTTATTTTCGAACTTTATATTCTCATTCTGCTGACCGGTGTCATGCTTTTTGCGTGGATCGGCGGCCGCAGGGATCCGACGCTCGGACTGATGGCGCTCATGCTGGCTTTCGCTACGGCGGGAACACAGCTCAGCAGTATGCGCTCTGATGTGAACGATATAATTCCGGTTTTGTTCAGTAACCTGCTGATATTGCTTTGCTATGGAATTATGTGGTCGGCTGTCAGGGTATTTACGGACCGCCGGATTATCCTCCCCGGCGTATTCGCCGGGCCGCTGATCTGGGCATTTTTCTGCCTTTCTCCGGATTTCTATCACAGCCTTTCTCAGCGGATTTTACTGACATCCATACTGACCGCTGCGTATACGCTGATGACCACCGTGGAGCTGTGGCACGTCCGCAGGCAGCTGAACGTTACCTTCTGGCCTGCACTGCCACTCAGCCTGTTTCATGCGGGGTTCTATCTGATGCGGCCGGTGTTTGATGACGGCCTGCCTTACGCCGAAATGGCCGGAGGTCACAGCAGCGGATTCTTCGCCATACTCATTTTCGAAGCGATTCTTTACGCCATCTGCCTGACCTTTATCATTCTTGCCATGGTGTATGAACGCGGACAACTGAGCTACAAACTGGCTTCGCTGCGGGATCCGCTGACCGGAGTTGGAAACCGTCGCGCGTTTCTGGAATTTGGTAACGAATTGATCAGGAAGCGTAAAAACTGCACCTTACCGCTGCAATTAATGTTATTTGATTTGGACAATTTTAAAAAACTGAATGATCAGTACGGTCATGCAGGCGGTGATTCCGCGCTTATTTTCTTTTGCAGTATCGTTAATTCCCTGCTGGAAAAGAAAGATGTATTTGCCCGTATCGGCGGTGAAGAATTTGCCTGTCTGACAAGCCAGCCTAAAGAACAGGCCATAAAATTGGCAGAAACGATTCGTTTCCGGCTGGCACAAAGTTCGCAGCACAATATTCCAATGACCGTCAGCGTCGGTATTGCGTTCAGCGATCTGAATCAGGACACGATTTCTCACTTATTGATCCAGGCAGATCATGCTTTGTATCGGGCTAAATCTGCGGGTAAGAACCGGATTGAACTGAGTTGATCGTTATTCACCCGAACATTATATCGAATACCTTACTTAGGGCGTGATAACCAATTGAATTTTCAAATTTAATAACAACGGTAATAATCTCATCCAAATGTGAGTAATAATTGCAAAAACAACCTGATGAGGTTACTGGCTAAAAAATGTTGCCAGAACACACTCATTTCCTGCTCGGGGTATTTAACTCATGCTTACTGATATTGCGATATGCCAGGCAGTTCTTGATGCTCTTCCCGAAGCGACGGTACTTAAAGACGACGAACGCAAACTGGTATTTCTGAATCAGAAAGCCAGCGAGTTCTATGGCCGCACGCGTGAAGAACTGATCGGCCAGGACGTCTCTTTTTTTACCGATCCTGAGCAGGCAGCCCGTCAGCGTGAGCGTGATATTGAAGTGCTGGTCACCGGCGAAAAGACGGTGAACGAAGAAACGCTGGTCGATCCATCCGGTAAGCGTCGTAGTGTTCTGGTACGTAAGTCCCGCGTTACGCTGGAGACCCGCCATTTTATTCTGACGTCCATTATGGACATTTCCCTGTTACGCAGTTCAGAAGCGCAGATCCGTTATCTTGCCCGCCACGATGTGTTAACCGGTCTGCCGAACCGGACCGCCCTGAGTGAAGAACTGAGCCAGATTGCCGCACAACGAATGTACCGCCCCGAGCCTTACGCCCTTTTCCTGTTAAATCTTAACGACTTTAATTACATCAACGATACCTATGGCTATCAGGCTGGCGACGCTATTTTATGTGAATTTGGTCAGCGTCTGCGCAACGAAGTCGGTAACAACGGCACCGTTTCCCGGATTGGCGGCGACGAGTTTTCCATTATTTTGCGTAACAACCCGACCAGTGAAATGGCCAATAATCTGGCCCTCGAAATCCTGGTGATGATGCGCCAGCCGTTTACGCTGACCCGCGCCAATCCGATGATCACCATTTCTTTCGGCATCGTGATGTTTGGTGCCGAGAATATTACTGCCGGCGAAATTATGCGCCGGGGAAATACCGCCTTGCTGGAAGCCAAGCAGCGCGGCAAAAATATGTTCTCGTTCTACTCTGAACTGCTTGATGCCAGCAGCGTGAGTAAACGTATCATGGTGAAAGCACTGGCCGAATCGCTGGCAAAAGACGGCGATTTGTCCTGCGTCTATCAGCCGATTTTGCGCAGCCGCGACGAAAAGGTGGTATGCGTTGAAGCCCTCGCCCGCTGGAACCACGGCGTACTCGGACAGGTTTCACCAGTGCAGTTTATTGCGCTTGCGGAAGAAACCGGGCTGGTGATTCAGCTGGGTGAAATCGTCCTGCGACAGGCTTGCCGGGATATCAAAAACTTTGAGCAGCTCAATCTGGCGATTAACGTTTCTGCCGTGCAGCTCGGTGAGCCGGATTTCGGGCCGCGTTTTCTGGCCGTGCTGGAAGAAGAGGATTTCCCGCCTTCGCGGCTTGAGCTGGAACTGACCGAAACGTCAGTCATGAACGCCAATGCGAACAGCCTCAGTCAGCTGGCGAAACTGCGCAAACTGGGCGTTAAAATCTCTCTGGACGATTTCGGCACCGGCTATTCCAGCCTGAGTCTGCTGAAAGATATCTCCGTGGACAGCGTAAAAATCGACCGTTCGTTTGTGCAGTACGTCACAGAAGTGAATGATACTGCCGCCATCGTCACGGCGGTCTCTCAGCTCGGCAATAAAATGCATCTCAACGTGATTGCGGAAGGCGTGGAAAATCAGCTGCAAAAATCGTTCCTGGTTTCAGCGGGTTGCTCACATCTCCAGGGCTATCTTTTTTCGCGTCCCGTGACCGTCGAAGTGTTAAACAGTTTGTTGAGTAATGAAATGGATATGTTAGCCGGTACATAAAACCCGCAACCATAAGCACCATAGATAACTCAAAACACCTTATTAATTCATTCAATTGGCGCTCGTCCCTGTTTTACTGACATGATCCGAGGCTGATAAAACACGCCGTTTAAGGAATTTCAACATGTCATCGTTTTCAGGTATCTGGGTTCCGCTGGTCACGCCTTTCCATCAGGGTGAGATCGACTTTACTGCACTCAAATCTTTGTGCACCCGGCTCCTCAAACGGGGTGTGGACGGCGTCGTCGTCTGTGGTACTACCGGCGAAGCGCCGATGCTCACCAAAGAAGAACAACTTAAGGTGCTGGACGCCGTACTGGAAGTCTTGCCCGGCCAGCAGGTGATCATGGGGCTTTCCGGCACGCATATGCCGGTGATCCGCGCCATGCAGGACGCCATTTTAGCGCGTCCTGTCGCCGGTCTGCTTATCCCCGCGCCTTACTATATTCGCCCCTCTCAGGCCGCACTGGTCACCTGGTTTACCGAAATTGCCGACCACTCGACGGTTCCGGTTGTGGTTTACAACATCCCTTATCGCACCGGTGTACACATGGAACTGGACACACTTCGCCAGCTGGCTAAACACCCGCAGATTACTGCGGTGAAAGATTGCGGCGGCAGCATCGACCTGACGCTTTCACTGATTGCAGACGGTGAACTGGACGTTCTGTGTGGCGAAGATGTGCAGATTTTCTCGACCCTGAGTCTCGGCGGCGCAGGCGCGATTGCGGCCTCATCGCATATCTTCCCGGAAGAGTTTGTGGCACTGATTAAGCAGTTCAGAGAGGGGGATCTTATTGCCGCCCGAAAAACATTCTTTGGCCTTCTGCCGATGATCCGGCTGATGTTCTCCGCGCCGAACCCGGCGGCGATTAAATACGCCCTTTCACTCGACGGGCTGATGAACAATGAACTGCGTTCGCCAATGCTGCCTGCACCGGAAAATGTCGAAACGGCGGTACGCGATTTCCTGAACCAGCGTTCCCGCTGATTTCACCGGATGACGGGCGAAACGTCCGTCATCCCCTGCGTTATAAAGTGAACAATTGAACGCCCCGTCACAATTAAATCACTGACTTTTGCTCCCGCCGGTTCTAGGATAGAAGCAGACCTTATATCGCCGTGCAGCTGAATCCCGAAGCCGAAATGTTTCGCGGGCGCAGACTGGTAGCTCATCCAATGGAGTGTTTATGAAACTGTATTACAAACCCGGTGCCTGTTCCCTTTCTCCACATATCGTCCTGCGTGAAGCGGGTCTGGATTTCAGTATTGAGAAAGTCGATCTGGCGACCAAAAAGACAGAAACCGGTGATGACTTCCTGACAGTGAACCCGAAAGGACAAATCCCGACGCTGCTGCTCAGTGACGGCAGCATTCTGACCGAAGGCGTTGCCATCGTTCAGTATCTGGCTGACCAGAAACCCGACCGCCAGCTGATGCCGGAACAAGGTACGCTGGCCCGTTATCACGCGCTGGAATGGCTAAACTACATTGCGACCGAACTCCACAAAGGTTTCTCGCCGCTGTTCAATCCGAAAACGCCTGACGAATTCAAGGCACTGACCCGCGAAGCGTTGAGCAAGAAATTTGCGTACGTGGATGAATCCCTGAAAGGTCACGCATTCCTGTTGGGCACACGTTTCAGCGTAGCCGATGCGTATCTGTTCACCGTGATGGGCTGGGCGAAAGCGCTGAAGTTTGATTTCGCGGCGCTGACCGAGCTGAATGCCTATCTGGAGCGTGTGGCTGCACGTCCGGCTGTTGACGCAGCCATGAAGGCTGAAGGCCTGAAATAAGCACTTCCTGAGTTAAAAAAATGCCCCGACTGAATAATCAGTCCGGGGCATTTTTATTGAAGCGTGATGTCGCGTTTTACGCGGATCCGATCCTTACGCCAGTTACAATTTTACCGCCGGGAAATGATGTTCCGGTTTAACCATTTTGTCCTGCGCTGCGACGATTTGCAGCTCGTACTCACCCATCGAATGAGTAGTCAGCATTACTTCGTAAACAGCGGCAGTCACATGCTCCAGCGCTTTATCCAGTGCCTCGCCTTTGAGCAGATTCACCAGCAATAATCCGCTGGTCAGGTCGCCCACGCCAACCGGCTGACGTACACCGAAATCGACCAGCGGGCGGTCGATATGCCAGGCTTCATCCGCCGTCACTAACAGCATTTCAAAACGAACGCTGTGATATCCCGCACGGCTCAGATGTTTCACCAGCACGATTTTCGGGCCTTTCGCGATAAGCTCACGCGCCGTGGCAACGGCTTCTTCAACGCTTGCCACCGCATGGCCGCTCAGCAGTTCAAGCTCCAGCAGGTTTGGCGCAACGATATCGCAGTTCACCAGCGCCTGATTGCAGTGGAATTCCGCCACGCCCGGCGCCACGATACAGCCTTTCTCAGGGTGTCCCATGACCGGATCGCAAAAATACCAGGCATTGGGATTCGCTGCTTTCACCTTCCGGACAATCTCCAGAATGCTTTGCCCCTGTTCCGGCGAGCCGATATAACCGCTCAGCACGGCGTCGCAGTCTTTCAGGCGATCGATTTCCGCAATACCCTGCGCAATTTCGGTCAGATGGCTGGCGGGCATCACGCAGCCTGTCCAGTGTCCGTACTGGGTGTGGTTGGAAAACTGAACAGTATTCAGCGGCCAAACGTTTGCGCCCATTCGGCGCATAGGGAACTCAGCCGCGCTGTTGCCGGCGTGCCCAAAAACAGTATGAGACTGGATAGAAAGAATGCTTTTCATGAGGAATTTCCGATAGCAGCGTCATCGGTGGATGGCGGAATAGCTGAGATCACAGGTCAAAACGGGGAGCTTTTCGCTCCCCGTCGTGCCGGTCGTAAAACTTATGCCCAGAGCAGCAGGGTGTAGTTCTTTTTACCGCGACGCAGCAAGGTGTAGCGGCCAAACAGACGATCACCGTCAGTAAAGCTGTACTCGGTGTCAGTCTGTTTTTCACCGTTCACGGACACGGCGTTTGACGAAATCATAGTACGCGCCTGACCTTTAGACGGCGCCATACCGGCGATCACCAGTGCCTGTTGCAGGTCGGTATCACGCGGGACTTCAAACAGCTCCAGGCCATCCTGCGCCAGCTGGCCGAAATCGACTTCGGTCATTTCGCTCAGGGAACCGGAGAACAGACTTTGCGTAATACGTTTCGCGGCAGCCAGACCTTCTGCGCCATGAACCATGCTGGTCACTTCTTCGGCCAGAACGTATTGCGCGCGCGGTGCTTTACCGCTGTTTTTATCTTCTTCTTCCAGCGCATTGATGTCTTCGATGCTCATGAAGGTGAAGAATTTCAGGAAACGGTAAACGTCGGCGTCCGCTGTGTTGATCCAGAATTGGTAGAATTTGTACGGGCTGGTTTTCTTCGGATCCAGCCAGACTGCGCCGCCTTCGGTTTTACCGAATTTGGTACCGTCTGCTTTGGTGATAAGCGGAACGGTCAGGCCGAAGACCTGTTTCTGGTGCATACGGCGGGTTAAATCGATACCGGACGTAATGTTGCCCCACTGGTCGGAACCACCAATCTGCAAGACCACCTGATGGCGGTTGTACAACTCGGAGAAATCGTAACCCTGCAACAGGTTATAGGAGAATTCGGTGAAGGAGATTCCGCTGTCATCACGGTTCAGGCGCTGTTTCACCGCTTCTTTGTTGATCATCTGATTAACGGAGAAGTGTTTACCGATATCACGCAGGAAAGTCAGCACGTTCATGCCGCCAAACCAGTCGTAGTTATTCGCGGTAATGGCGCTGTTTTCGCCACAGTTGAAATCCAGGAAAGGAGAAACCTGCTGGCGGATTTTCTCAACCCACTCGTTGACCGTTTCGTTGGTATTCAGTTTACGTTCAGTGGCTTTAAAGCTCGGATCGCCGATAAGGCCGGTCGCACCGCCGACCAGCGCCACAGGTTTGTGGCCGTTCAGCTGAAAGCGCTTCAGGCACAGCAATGGCACCAGATGACCCAAATGCAAGCTGTCTGCGGTAGGATCGAAACCGCAATAGAGTGCAATTGGCCCTTGCGCCAGTTGCTCAGCTAACGCTTCTTCATCCGTTACCTGGGCAACGAGGCCCCGCTCTTGCAATTGTTTAATCAGGTTGCTGCTCGCCATCAAAGACTCCGTTTGTATGTACTGAAAATTATGTACTGAATGTGTGCAGATTCATGTCTGACATCATGCCGCGCATGTGCCTTTTCTCTCACCTTTACGGGGAACGACATAGAATAAAGCGCTCGTCGTCCGAGCGCTAGGGAATCGCGTTTTTTTTCGTGGTTAAGGTGCGAGGCGGTCTATTTTCCAGCCAGTTTCTGTTTCTGTTTCATCGCGCTGATAGATAAACCGGTCGTGCAGACGATGTTCGCCGCCCTGCCAGAATTCCATCGAATCCACTTTCACGCGGAAACCGCCCCAGAAGCTGGGAAGCGGCACTTCGCCGTTGCTGAATTTTTGTTTGAGTTCGAGGAATTTGCTTTCCAGCACGCCGCGCGCCGAGATACGGCTCGACTGCTGCGAAACCCAGGCGCCGATCTGGCTGTCTTTCGGGCGGCTGGTGAAATACTTCATGACTTCCAGCGTCGACAGGCGTTCTGCCTGACCGAGGACGATGACCTGTCTGTCCAGCATATGCCACGGAAACAGCAGGCTGATTCGGGAATTATTTGCTAACTGCTGCGCTTTGCGGCTGCCCAGATTGGTGTAAAACACCAGCCCTTTTTCGTCATAGTGCTTTAACAAAACGATACGCTGGAAAGGCTGTCCGCGTTCATCAACGGTGGCCACAACCATCGCCGTCGGATCCGCCAGGCGCGCATCGCAGGCCTGTTTCAGCCAGTGTTCAAACAAAGGAAGCGGTTCAGGAGTTAGATCTGCGCGACGCAGCCCGCCGCGCGTGTATTCACGGCGCGAGTCCGCAATATCAAATTCTTTGTTATCAGCCATATGGATTCAAATGCGTCTCTGAGGAAGGTAAAATGCATTGTGCACCCGACGCGTCAGGATCTCAACGTCCCTGACGCAGGGTTTTGGAAAGCGGAAAGCGAGGCTATTTCTGGACGCAATCGTCGATAATGACGTTATCCCCGCGCTGGACGAAGGCCTGATTGCCTTTTGACCAGAAGGTATAGCGGCCATCGCTGTAACGGGTTCCTGATGCGGCTTCGACCTGTTTGAGTTTCAGCTGCTCGCCATCAAGCACCATGCTCACCTGCTGTGCCGGTTTATCCAGCGTGACGGTCAGTGGCAACGTACCGCACTGATAATGTAATTCTTCCGTCGGGCTTTCAGCCTGATGACTGAACTGGCTGCATCCTGCCAGCGTTAATCCGGCTAACGAAGCGATAATCGCCTTTTTCATGTGGTGCTCCCTGTAGGTTCTGGTTTACCTCCGTTATGTACCACGCCAGATGGCGCAGCACATTGAGATAAAACCGAGAACGCATCAGGGACGGCTTGAAACCACCGGATAAATCGCGCCAAGCACGGTTTCACGGCTGGCACCGGTCACGGACGGCAGATTCCCCGGCTGGCCGGATAACGTTCTGAATGCCAGCCACGCAAACGCCAGCGCTTCCATATCATCACCGCTGATGCCACAGGAATCCGTAGTGCAGACTTCAGTCCCCGGCAACATCGCCGAGAGCCGCGCCATCAGTAATGGATTACGTGCGCCACCGCCGCACACCATCAGACGATCGCAGCCGCCGGTCAGCTGAACCTGCTCGGCGATGCTTACCGCCGTCAGTTCGGCCAGCGTGGCCTGAACGTCAGCGGGGGCAATTTCCGGTGATCGCGCCAGCTGTTTTTCAAGCCACGCCATATTGAAATATTCACGCCCGGTGCTTTTCGGTGCAGGCTCGGCAAAATAGGGATCCGAGAGCATCTGCTGAAGCAACCGCAGATTGACCCGTCCCTGACCAGCCCATTCCGCACCTTTATCGTACGGCTGGGCTTTATGACGCCAGATCCATGCATCCATCAGCATATTACCCGGCCCGGTGTCATACCCGCGCACCGGTTGCCCCGGCAAAAGCATAGAGAGATTGGCAATACCGCCAATGTTCAGGATCATTCTGCGTTCTGCCGCGTCAGACAGTAATGCCTGATGGAACGCCGGAACCAGCGGTGCGCCCTGCCCGCCCCACGCCATATCGCGGCGGCGGAAATCGCCCACGGTAGTAATACTGGTCATGGCCGCAATACGGTTGTTGTCGCCAAGCTGCATCGAAAAAGTGGTTTTGCCTTTTGGCTGATGCCAGACGGTCTGCCCGTGGCAGCCGATCGCCGTAACTTCGTCCGCCGGGATGTTGGCACTTTTCAGTAAGCCTAAAACCGCTTCACCAAATAAAATTCCCAGCTGTGTATCGAGCTCGCCAACCTGTTCAAGCGTCACCTGTTGCCCCTGGCACATCCCCAGAATGGCATTTTTTAACGCCAGAGGAATGGGATGAGAATAGCTCGCCTGCTGCGCCACCATGCGTTCATCAATGGCAGCCAGCACAACATCAACACCATCGAGACTGGTGCCGGACATCACCCCGATATAGCGACCTGACTTCATAGATAACATCCCCAACTCCTCAGGAAAAACGTCCGACAAAGTAATAGCCACAGAGTAATCGGTATTTAGAGAGCAGCGCCATGAGTTACTGAATTTTTTATTACGCCGTGTGATGACTTCGTGTTTTTCTTGTTACGGTTTTTTATTTTTGAAAAAAGGTGTGCTGCAATAATCGCCAATAACAACATAAAGCGCAGGAATTTTGATTTAACAGATGGCTGTCTAAAACTTAAACCTGCGTTTATTATTAGTTGAGTCCCTCTCTTGTATACTGGAGATAGTGAAGTGAATATGTGTTATGACACCCTCGACACTGATGTTGAACTGTGTACTGTTTTTTCTCTGTTGCTGCCGCTACTCTGAAAGATGTGCAGCAGCATAAAAAAGGAGCTCTTTATGATTAAGCGTTTACTCGTCGTCGCCCTTGCCGGTGCAACCCTTGCTGGCTGCGTCAACGATAATTCTCTGTCTGGCGATGTTTACTCCGCATCTCAGGCTAAGCAAATTCAACAAGTTACCTACGGGACTATCGTTTCTGCACGTCCTGTACAGATTCAGGGCGGGGATGATGCGAACATCGTCGGCGCTTTGGGCGGTGCGGTGCTGGGTGGCTTCCTGGGTAACACTGTCGGTGGCGGTACTGGCCGCAGCCTGGCAACCGCCGCAGGTGCCGTTGCCGGTGGTGTAGCCGGTCAGGGCGTGCAAAGTTCTCTTAACCGTTCAAACGGTGTGGAACTGCAAATCCGTCGCGATGACGGCAGCACAATTCAGGTTGTTCAGAAAGCTGGCCCGACCAAATTCAGCGTCGGTCAGCGTGTGAGCATGGCGAGCAGCGGCAGCACCATTACTGTCTCTCCTGGCGCCTGATAGCTTTCGCCGCAAAACAAAAAACCGAAGCCAATGGCTTCGGTTTTTTTTATGCGCCCTGCTTTTCCGGCAGAGCAAATACAACGCTGTGTGACGTAAAAAAAAACGCAATTCTTATGATTTGCTTTGCAGGGAAGCGATATTTTTTTCCAACCGGGACAGCATTCCGCCCAGTTGTTCAATTTCTGCAGACGACATACCGGACAAAATTTCTTTGCGCGTGGAATCAATCACCGACTCCATTTCACTGATGATAGGTTCCGCTTCTTCAGTCAGCTTGATGCGTTTAGCACGGCGATCGCTGGCACAAGTCTGACGGGTGATCAGTTTCTTTTCTTCAAGCTGATCCAGCGTGCGGACCAGAGAAGGTTGTTCAATCCCAATGGCTTTTGCAAGCTGAATTTGAGACTGTTCAGGAGGTAACATATTGATATTGTGCAGTGTTACCCAATGTGTTTGCGTGAGTTCCAATGGTTTTAGCCGATCGTCAATCAACGCACGCCAGGCACGAACTAATCGTGCTAGATCTGACCCCAGATTCGATTCCAATTATCCCCTCCTTATAATTAGCATGCTAAGATAACTCCCCAGAGTTTAGCTTAGTTTTAGGAACTTTAATCGAGAAATTACAATTCTATATATAATGGTAGGTACTATTGCATCCGGAAGCGGGTCGTCTGCTTCCAAAGGTAAACTTGTTTATAACACAATCACTGGCAGAGATTAATATTGTGAATGCGCAAATGTTTCACTCAGGCTTCCCCCTACCGGATCTGGTCCTGGGTGCCTCACTTTATTTCCCCCCGATGTTCAAAGCATTTTTACTGGGGCTGGTATTCTGGCTTCTGATACACCGGGTTCTGCGTGATTGGATTTATTCTGGTGAAGTCTGGCATCCCACCCTGATGGATTTATCCCTTTTTGTTATCTCTATTTGTGCCGCACTGATGCTTATGGTGAACATCTAAAAATGAAATTTAAGACACTCAAATATTTCTCTACCGTGCTGGTTTTTGCGGTCGCTATATGTGCGGGCTGGTGGATGTGGAATTACTATATGCAATCGCCGTGGACGCGTGACGGCAAAGTTCGCGCTGAAATTGTCGACATCACGCCTGAGGTTTCCGGACGGATTATCGACATCAATGTTCATGATAATCAGTTCGTAAAAAGCGGCGATCCGCTGTTCAGCCTGGATCCGGTACCTTTCAGAATCGCTGTCGATAATGCGCAGGCGGCGCTGGCAAAAGCGGCAGCCGATTTAGCCAAAGCGGAACATGAGGCAACGCGCCGTCGCGGTCTGGGCACCAACGTTATTTCTGCCGAATCGCTGGATGAATCGAATATCAGCGCCAAAGCCATGCAGGCTGCATATCAGGCTGCTCAGGCGTCTCTGGAACAGGCAAAATGGAATCTGAGTAAAACCAATATTGTCGCGCCGACTGACGGTTATATAACCAACCTGCAAACCCGCAAAGGGAATTACGCCACCACGGGCACCCCGCTGGTGGGGCTGGTAGATATTCATTCTTTTTACGTACTCGGCTATTTCGAAGAGACGAAACTAAAAAGTATTCGCGAAGGCAGCCAGGCTGATATCACTTTATTTAACGGGAATATTCCGCTTCAGGGGCGCGTCGAAAGTATTGGCCGCGCCATTTATGATCAAAGCCTGGATACGCCGTCGGATTTGCTGATGAACGTGAAACCTAATGTGCCGTGGGTTCGCCTTGCACAGCGCGTTCCGGTGCGGATTAAGCTGGAAAATGTCCCGGAACATGTCGTTCTGGTGGCGGGTACCACCTGCACCATTTCCATCCGTAATTAAGGCCCTGCCGTGAACCTTTCCTGGCTCGAGTGGAAAAATACGCCGTGGGGCAAAGCGACCGGCGGCCAATGGCGATACGCATTGCGCAATTCCATCGCCATGATCCTGGCGCTGTATATCGCCTTTGAATTCCAGATGGATGAACCTTACTGGGCGCTGACGTCCGCGGCAGTCGTGAGTTTCCCCACCGTTGGCGGCGTTATCAGTAAAAGCATCGGGCGTATTATTGGCAGCCTGCTGGGTGCGGTGGGCGCAGTTTTTATCGCCGGACACTGTCTGAATGAGCCGTGGTTGTTTACGTTTTCTATCGCTGCCTGGCTGGGCGTCTGTACGTATATTTCCAACCACTATCAAAATAACGTTTCGTACGCCTTCGCGCTGGCCGGTTATACGGCGGCGATCATCGCGTTTTCGACCGTAGACGTGACCGACACAACGCAGATTTTTGATATCGCTCAGGCACGCGTCGGGGAAGTGATCACCGGTATTTTGTGCGGCGGTTTCATGATGATGGTTTTGCCAAGCACCTCTGACGGCGACGCCCTGCTCACTTCCCTGCGAAAAATGCACACACAATTGCTGGAGCACGCGCAGTTGCTGTGGCGGGCCGAAATCAATGAGCAGATCCGTACTTCGCATGAAGGACTGATCGGGCAAATTCTGACCATGAATCTGCTGCGCATTCAGGCTGTCTGGAGCCATTACCGCCTGCGGCGCCAAAACAACGTGCTCAATTATTTGCTGCATCAGCAACTGCGCATGACCAGTTACATTTCCAGCCTGCGCCGGATGCTGCTGAACTGGCCCCATCCACCGGAAAATCTTGCCGACGTATTAACCGTTTTACTCGATGAACTCCGCAAACCGGACACGGATAAATATAAGCTGTCGAAAATCCTTCAGTGCATTAAGCCTCATGACACCGCAGATTTTCGCCATCAGGCATTCTGGAAGCGGCTGCGTGATTTTTGCTGGCTATATCTGCGCAGTGAACGCTGGCTGCGCCGTGTTGAAAATGCCAATACCGCAGAAGCAGAAACGCTGCAACCGCCAAAAATCAGCCATCTCGCTCAGCATACTGACACCGTTGAAGCCGCTTATAACGGCCTGCGAACGTTCCTGTGTATTGTTATCGGATGTGCGTTCTGGATGACCACGCAATGGGATTCCGGTGCCGGTGCCGTGGCGCTGACCGCCGTCAGCTGCGTGCTTTATTCCTCAACCGCATCGCCCATCGGCAGCATCACGCTGTTAATTAAATCGCTCGGCCTGTTATTCATTGGCTGTTTTTTACTGAAATTTGGCCTGATGGTGCAGATAGATAACTTCTGGGTGTTCTGCGCGTTCTTCCTGCCGATGCTGGTGACTATGCAGATGATGAAGCTGCAATACAAAAAGTACGCCGGATTGTGGGGCCAGATGATCGTGTTTATGGGCTCGTTTCTTGCCGTTACAAACCCGCCCGACTTCGATTTCGGATCGTTTATGAATGACGGCGTCGCCAAAATTGCGGGCGTCATGCTGGCGGGGATTGCGTTCCAGGTTTTACGCCCAAGTTCGGATAAACGTAAAAGCCGCCGCATTATTCGTGCACTGCGCCGGGACTTTATGGATCAGCTCAGCCGTAAACCTTCTCTGAGCCATTTCCAGTTTGAATCCCTGATTTACCACCGGATGAATCAGCTCAATCAAAGTAAAGATCAGCTTTCGCGCACCTGGCTGCTGCGCTGGGGCGTGGTGCTGCTCAATTGCAGTCACATCGTCTGGCAGCTACGCGAATGGGAAACAAGATCCGACCCGCTTTCTGCGGTACGTGATGTCTGTATTCATTGTCTGAAAGGCGTGATGACGGAACGTGGCGTCAGCCATGCAAATCTGGATGGTACGCTGGCTGAATTACTGCGTATGAGTGAATCACTGGCGCATCATCCTGAACCGGCGGCGCGCGATCTGGCGGGTGTCATCTGGCGTTTATATTGCTCGCTGTCCCAGCTGCAACAGGCGATTTCAACGGATGACGGCCCGGCGGATCCTGCGCTTACTGCCACAAAACCCGCCTGACCGTTAAGACTCAAAACGGGTTACGGAACATCGTAACCCAGAGCCGCTTTACGGATGCGGAACCACTGCTGGCGCGTCATCTCAAGCGATAATGATTTCAGTGCTGACGCCACGCGTTCGATTTTGCCCGAACCGATAATTGGCAACGGCTGTGAAGGCAGGCGCATCACCCACGCATAAACCACCTGCTCAATGGTGTCTGCACCGGTTTCATTGGCCACGGCCTGAAGCTCGTCACGCAGAGGCTGGAATTCTGCCTCGCTGAACAGGCGACCGCCGCCCAGTCAGGACCACGCCATCGGTTTGATACGCAGCTGCTGGCAGAGATCTAAGGTTCCGTCGAGAATAGCGGGCTGATGAATCGGAGAAATTTCCACCTGATTGGTGACCAGTGAAAACGGCAGGCGCGACTGCAAAAGGCTGAACTGCGCTGGCGTAAAATTGGAGACACCAAAGTGTTTCACTTTGCCGCTCTTATGCAACTGCGTGAACGCTTCTGCCACTTCGTCGGCGTCCATCAGCGGATCAGGGCGGTGGATCAGCAGTAAATCCAGAGAATCCGTATGCAGATTGCTCAGGGATTTCTCAGCGCGTTCAACGATATATTTATGATCGGTAATGTAGTGACCAATCTTGTTGTCGGGGTTTGCTCTGGTGGCGATACCGCATTTGCTCACCAGCTGCATTTTTTCGCGCAGCGACGGTTTCAGACGCAGAGCCGCGCCAAACGCCGCCTCACACTGATAATCGCCATAAATATCCGCATGATCGGCGGTCGTGATACCCAGCTCGATATGCTGCTCCATAAACGCCAGAACCTGCTGCTGCGTCATATTCCATTCCATCAGACGCCAGTAACCGCAAATCAGTTTTGAAAAAACCGGGCCTTGCGGCGAAATCGAAGTGCGTGCTTCCATTATGATTCCCTTAAGTTTTTCGTATTTTCAAGCGACAGAATACACAACGTCTGTGACGCTGTATTGATGCGAAGCGGAAGAATTGCAAAGAAGCAGACCGCCATCACGACCCTGACAATCCGCGTTACGTCTTCAGAACAGTTCGGGTTGTTCCGGCAGCGGTTCGTCCGGCTGTTTTCCGGCACGCTGCTGCCGCGCTAAACGTTGCTGACACAAGCGCAGCACATGGCGTTTTTCCGTATCAGTCATTTTTATCCAGCCAAAACGTTCTTCGCGGCTGCGCAGGCAACCACGGCAATAACCACGTTCATCGGCCTGACAAATTCCGCGGCACGGACTGGGGATGTCGAAAAACTCAAGCTGCTGGGCCACACGCCCTCCGCAAATAACGGTGAACTTTTATTCAAGACGTTTTCCCGCCATCCCGCAAGATGATTTATCGCCCGATGTCTCAATCTTCAAATATCTGCAACACGGCGCTGCTACCTTACGCGTGGCTGTTTATTCTGTCTGAAAACAGCCCTACTGTTTCCCCGACATCAATAAGAAAACAGATGTTTGCCCTCACCTCAGCCGGCACCCGCCGGCTCTTTTTTCTTCATTTCTCGCCCACACAGTGATACTACGCAGGGTAAGTTTTTTCGAAAAGGCACCGTGCGCGTAGTCACAAGCGCCCCGGATACGATAGAAAGAGCCATGAATAAACGGTCGTATGCGGGGAGTTCGCTCCATAATGTCATACCGATCAATCCCATAATTTCGGAGTTACTCAAAATGACTAAGCTTTTCACCCCTCTTGTTGTTGGTAAAAACACCCTGCCAAACCGCGTGTTTATGGCGCCACTGACCCGTCTGCGCAGCATTGAACCGGGTGATATCCCGACGCCGCTGATGGGTGAATATTACGCACAACGCCACAGCTCCGGCCTCATCATCACCGAAGCGACACAAGTTTCCTTCCAGGCGAAAGGTTATGCGGGCGCACCCGGCCTGCATACGCCGGAACAGGTTGCGGCCTGGAAAAAAATTGTTGCCGGCGTGCATCAGAAAAACGGCCACATCGCCGTACAGCTTTGGCACACCGGCCGGATTTCGCACAACAGCGTTCAGCCGGACAACCAGACGCCGGTCGCGCCCTCAGCGGTCAATCCCAATACGCGCACCAGCCTGCGTGATGAGCAAGGCCACGCCATTCGCGTCGATTGCCCGACACCGCGCGCGCTTGAGCTGAGTGAAATCCCAGGCATCGTGAATGATTTCCGTCACGCGGCAGCCTGTTCAGCAGAAGCCGGTTTCGATTACATCGAACTGCACGCGGCGCACGGTTATCTGTTGCACCAGTTCATGTCTCCGGCCTCTAACCTGCGCGAAGACCAGTACGGCGGCAGCATTGTAAACCGCACACGTCTGACTCTCGAAGTGGTAGACGCCGCCATTGACGCCATCGGTGCTGATCGCGTCGGTATCCGTATTTCCCCGATGGGCCCGTTCAACGGCCTGGACAACGGCCAGGATCAGGAAGAAGCGGCAATCTATCTGCTGGATGAACTGAACAAACGTAAACTGGCCTACCTGCACATTTCAGAACCTGACTGGGCGGGCGGCAAACCTTACACCACAGAATTCCGCGAAGTGATCCGCGCGCATTATCAGGGCGTGATTGTCGGTGCTGGCGCGTATACCGCAGAGAAAGGCGAAGAGCTGATCGAAAAAGGGTATATCGATGCCGTGGCGTTTGGCCGCAGCTACATCGCCAACCCGGATCTGGTCGAGCGCCTGAAATCACATGCTCCACTCAATGAACCAAAACCTGAAACCTTCTACGGCGGCGGTGCTCAGGGCTATACCGATTACCCAACGCTGTAATCAATAATAAATTTTTACGCCTTCTTTGCGGCAGCCGATGCCCTCCGGTTGCCGCTTTTTTTGGTTAGTCATTCAGCAACTGATTGCCGTTTTACGGACAAAACGGTCACTATCAGTTAGGCTTGAAATAATAATCATCATCCTGCAAATAAAGAGGAAATTATGCGTTTACTCCATACCATGCTTCGCGTCGGCGATCTGCCACGTTCAATCAGCTTTTATACTGACGTTTTAGGCATGCGCCTGCTGCGTTCCAGCGAAAATACAGAGTATAAATATTCACTGGCTTTCGTGGGTTACACCGAAGAAAGTGAAGGCGCCGTGATCGAGCTGACCTACAACTGGGGCGTAGACAGCTACGACATCGGTACCGCATATGGTCACATCGCGCTGGGCGTTGATAACGTGGCGCAAACCTGCGAAGACATCCGCAATGCGGGCGGTAAAGTGACACGTGAAGCAGGCCCGGTTAAAGGCGGTTCAACCATCATCGCGTTCGTGGAAGATCCGGATGGCTACAAAATTGAGCTGATCGAATCCAAACATGCCGGTCAGGGTCTGGGAAATTAATCCTTTGCAATAAAGGCATTAACCACGGACAGGGGCGCTGATGCGCCCTTTTTTATTGCCAATTTCTCCGTGCCCCTGCAACGGGTGACAAAATTTGTCATAATGCGCGCTGAATTCGATAAAGATTAAGAAGCTAATGGCCGAGAATAGTGACATTAACGCCCTGAAAGGTCGTTTTCGTGGTTTTTATCCCGTGGTGATTGATGTGGAAACCGCCGGATTTAATGCCAAAACTGATGCGCTGCTGGAAATTGCCGCAATCACGCTGAAAATGGATGAGGACGGCTGGCTGCAAAGCGACGAGACCGTGCATTTCCACGTTGAGCCTTTCGAAGGCTCGGTGCTGGTGCCGGAAGCTTTGGCTTTTAACGGTATCGATCCGACCAACCCTTTGCGCGGTGCGGTCAGCGAATACGAAGCGCTGCATGAGATTTTCAAAGTTATCCGCAAAGGGATGAAAGAGCAGAACTGCAACCGGGCGATTATCGTGGCGCATAACGCCAATTTCGACCACAGTTTCCTGATGGCCGCAGCCGAACGCGCGGGGCTAAAACGCAATCCTTTCCATCCGTTTGCCACCTTTGATACCGCCGCGTTAAGCGGGCTGGTGCTCGGGCAAACCGTGCTGGCGAAGGCCTGTATCAGCGCCGGTATTGTGTTTGACAGCAGTCAGGCACACTCCGCCCTGTACGACACTGAACGCACAGCAGAACTGTTCTGCGAGCTGGTGAATCGCTGGAAACGTCTCGGCGGCTGGCCGCTGGCACTTTCTGCGGATGAAAACGAAGCGGAAGAAGCGCCGGAAGAGAATCAGCAATAATTTTCGCGGCTTTCATGCGGTCGAAAGGACAAATACAAAGAGCGACATAATGTCGCTCTTTTTTTACCGGTAACCCCGGGTCAGGCTGCCGGTACTTCTGAATCGCCCTGAATTACTCTTCAGAGGATTTGTATTTCTCAGCCGTTTCTTTGATCAGCTGTTGCAGTTCACCGCGCTGGAACATCTCAACCACGATGTCGCAGCCGCCAACCAGCTCACCATCAACCCACAGCTGCGGGAACGTTGGCCAGTTTGCAAATTTTGGCATCTCAGCACGGATATCCGGGTTCTGCAGGATATCAACGTAAGCGAAACGCTCGCCGCACGCAGACAGCGCCTGAACGGCCTGTGCAGAGAAACCGCAGCTTGGCAATTTTGGAGAACCTTTCATGTACAGCAGAATCGGGTTTTCAGAAACTTGCTTCTGAATTTTTTCAATCGTTGGAGTGGTCATTTCTTGCTTCCTCAAGCCGGTACAGGCTGTCACGGTCATTACTCTTCACGCGCAGCACACAGAGACGGTGCGCAATCACAATGCTTTCTATTGTAACGATGGCTGCCACCAGATAAAAACGCCAATTTTTGTGTGGTCTTTCTCAATACTGGCATTTTCCTAAACAATCTTCAGCGCTTGCGTTCAGGCTCACATATTTAAAGATTCATCGAGAATAACATTTTTGCCGTTCCACGATAATGTCAGATTTGCAAAATCCCATTCTTTAACTTAAATAATAACATGATGAAAAGTGGTTATTTTTTTGACTAAAAATGGCGGTTATTTCGACATAAAAAAAGCTATTAACTTTTTCTCACAATATGATCTAGAATCGAGGCAATTCGTGCTTTTTTGTCTCGTTCTTTTAGGCAATACTCTGACATCCCTGATGTTTAATCCTACCACTCATGGTAACGAAGCTATGCGCTTACTGTTCACGCTTTTTGTGCTGCTCTTTACCCAGCTGTTTCTGAATATGGCTCATGCGTCGCCACAGACTCGTGTTGCGGCCGACCAGCGAAAGAGTCATGTCAACCAGGTCACGCCTGAAGAACGCCGAAAGCGAAAAACGGCAGCCGCGAAAACCAGCAAGAAAACCAAAGTCGCGCCGGTTTCAGAACCTAAAACTCAGGAAAAAAATTCGAAGAAGAAAGTCAAAAGCACCGAACTGGTTAAGCGAAAGACGTCTTCTGAAAAAACAGTAAAAACGACGCGGGCCGAGAGTAAAAAAGAAAAAACACTCAAGACAACCCGGGCCGAAGCGAAAGCAGAGAAAGAAACGAAAACCCGCTCTCTCGCTAAAAACAGCAGTGAAAAGGCCAGTAAAAAAGAAGCGTATGGCCGCCACCGCAAAGGCAAAAAGTTACGTGAAGAAGACAGTAAACCGATAACGCTCAGCGCAACACACAAGAAACGTTATCAGCACGCACAACAAACCGCGATGACGAAGCTGATGCACCAGGTCGGCAAACCTTACCGCTGGGGCGGAACGTCACCGAATACAGGTTTCGATTGCAGCGGACTGGTTTACTACGCATACAAAGATTTGATCCGTATTAAAATGCCCCGCACAGCGAATGAAATGTACCACTTGCGCGATGCGGCTCCGGTCAAACGGGGTGAATTAGAATCCGGCGATCTGGTGTTCTTCCGGATTAATAACCGCGGCGCCGCAGACCATGTCGGTGTTTACGTAGGAAACGGGAAGTTTATCCAGTCACCGCGCACCGGCGAAGACATTAAGATCACCTCACTGGGTGACGATTACTGGCAAGATCATTATGTAGGCGCACGTCGGGTAATGACCCCTAAGACGATCCGATAATAAACAATTCGTTAAGTCTGAAGTTTCGCTAATCAGCCATTGAATAGCATTTAACGAAGAGTTTCTGCAGGGAAGAGTATCGGCGGAATGGGTGACTGCGTAAAATTGAAAAGGGCGATTCCTGTTATAGGTAATCGCCCTTTTTTATTGCGGCTTACACGCAAATCAGTTCATCACTGCGGTGAAGCTGAAAGCAATAATCACGAGCAAAGCGCAGACCGTAGTGATCAAAGAAAATTTCAGGTTGCTGTCCATCAAACCCCCTTACGGATCAAATTGTGGCGTTCGTTTAGCCACACTAAATGTGTGCCAACGCATTTTCTCACAATTCGCATTTAAAATCTTGTGCTGAATGACAACAGGTTCATGACAATTTTACTTCCACTTTCCTGCATTATAAGTGAAAATTGTCGGTTACCACGCCTGTGTGCCGGTCGATTTCACCCGAGAGCATTTCACGCCTCACTCTGAATAATCCACCCAACGATTTCACTGCCCTTTTCGAAGTCAGCAGATAAATCCACGCAAGCAAACGATTAACATAATGCTAACGTGCTGAAACACGTGAGCACAGGAGTCATTTTTTACATGGCAACGATTAAAGATGTCGCAAAGCGCGCTGGCGTTTCCACCACAACCGTGTCGCACGTCATCAATAAAACCCGTTTCGTCGCCGAAGAAACCCGAGCCGCGGTTCTCCTTGCAATCAAAGAGTTGCACTATTCTCCCAGCGCCGTGGCACGCAGCCTCAAGGTCAATAACACCAAAACTATCGGTCTGCTGGCAACGTCCAGTGAAGCGCCCTACTTCGCCGAAGTGATTGAGGCCGTGGAAAACAGCTGTTTCTCAAAAGGCTATACGCTGATTTTGTGTAACTCGCACAATAATCTGGAGAAGCAACAGGCCTACCTGCAAATGCTGGCGCAAAAGCGCGTCGACGGTTTACTGGTGATGTGCGCGGAATATCCGGACGAATTGCTGAACATGCTTGAAGAATACCGCTCCATCCCGATGGTTGTGATGGACTGGGGCGAAGCGCGTAAGAATTTCACCGACAGCATTATCGATAACGCGTTCGAAGGCGGTTATATGGCCGGACGTTATCTGATTGAACGTGGTCATCGTGATATCGGCGTGATCCCGGGGCAGCTGGCGCGAAACACCGGCGGCGGCCGCTTCCAGGGCTTTGTGAAAGCACTGACAGAAGCCAATATTCCTCTTCGTGAAGAATGGGTCGTTCAGGGCGACTTTGAGCCGGAATCGGGCTATCAGGCCATGCACAAAATTCTGATGCAGAAAAACCGTCCGACGGCCGTATTCTGTGGCGGCGACGTGATGGCAATGGGCGCAATTTGTGCCGCCGATGAACTGGGCCTGCGCGTACCGCAGGATATTTCCGTGATTGGCTATGACAACGTGCGTAATGCGCGCTATTTCTCGCCGGCACTGACGACAGTTCATCAGCCAAAAGAACGTCTGGGCGAAATGGCCTTTACCATGCTGCTGGACAGAATTATCAGCAAACGCGAAGAATCGCAGACCATTGAAGTGCATCCGAAACTGGTTGAGCGCCGTTCCGTGGCCGACGGCCCGTACCGCGATTACCGCCGTTAACTTTCAATAACCGCCTGTGCCGCAGGCGTTTTTTTTGTCAGTCGCGCAACCATTCCCGGTTCATCGTTTCCGTATCGCCCATGTATTCCAGCAGCCACGCCAGCGAAGGCGACGGATTGCTCTGATCCCACGTCAGGCAGCACGGGCTATCCGGAAAGGTATTTTCCAGCGACAGAACCTGCAATTTTTGCTGTTCAATCCAGGGCGTCACGCGGTGAACCGGCATCATGCCAACACATAAACCTTCGTTCAGACATTCCACCGCACACGTCCAGTCGGGAACCACCAGCCGCCGCTGGTTATCCAGCGTCCAGGTATCGCGTTTCGGCAATGTTCGCGATGTATCTTCCAGGCAAAGCGCCGGATAAGGCCGTAACTGATCGTCACTCAGTATTCCCGACGTCTGCGCCAGCGGATGTTGGGCGCTGACCACACAATGCCAGTCCATAAAACCCATATCGCGGAAATTGAACCGTCCTCCGACGGGGATCGCCCGCGTCGCGCCGATGGCGACATCCGCCCGCCCGTCTACCAGCGCGTCCCAGACACCGTTAAAGACTTCCGAATGAATGATGAGTTCGGTATCCGGGAAATGGCGGTAGAAATCCAGCACCAGCCGCCGTGTTCGCGCAGGTTTAACGATACGGTCAACGGCCACCCGTAATTCTCCGCGCCAGCCGTTGGCGACCTGCTGACACTGGCGGCGGGTCGCTATCATTTTTTTTGTCAGAACGCGTGCTTCATCGACAAAAACTTTACCGGCAGGAGTCAGAACGACGTAGCGGTGTCTGCGTTCAAACAACGAAACAGCCAGCCATTGTTCAAGCTGGCGAACGGTATAGCTGATGGCAGAAGGAACCCGGTGCAAGTCCTGCGCAGCAGCGCTGAAACTGCCTGTTCGGGCGACAGCATCAACCACTTCAAGAGCATATTCTGACCACATCGTTTAGCCTTCAATATTTTTGATAGCAGATTGCAAATATTAGCGTTTCACAAGCCTGTTATCAAAGCGTTAAACTCCGCATCCGATACGATTTCCGCGTCAAATCATCTGCAATAAATAAATTAAAGAGACAATAATGAAACCCTCACTTGGATTTATGCTCTATCTTGCCGGGCTGAGCATGCTTGGCTTTTTAGCGACAGATATGTACCTTCCGGCCTTCAGCGCGATGCAAACCAGCCTGATGACCAGCCCGGGGATGATCAGTGCCAGCCTGAGTATTTTCCTTGGCGGATTTGCCATCGGCCAGCTGTTGTGGGGGCCACTGTCCGACAAGATTGGCCGCAAACCGGTATTGCTGATTGGCTTAGCGCTCTTTGTCGTCGGTTGTCTGGGCGTGTTGTGGGTTGAGAATGTCCGCGCCCTGCTGGCTCTGCGTTTTCTGCAAGCTGTCGGCGTCTGTGCCGCCGCCGTCACCTGGCAGGCGCTGGTGGTGGATCGTTTTTCTGCCGATGTTGCTAAAAAAACCTTTGCCAGCATCATGCCGCTGGTTGCGCTTTCCCCTGCTCTGGCACCTTTACTGGGCGCCTGGGTTCTCAACCATTTTGACTGGGAAGCGATTTTCGTTCTGCTGACCGCTGTGGCAGCTATCTTACTTATCACCACGTTCACACTGCGCGAAAATGCGCCAAAGGTTCATGCTCCTGCTGATAAAGCCGGTTTCGCAAAGCTTCTCGCTTCGCGGGTTTACAGCGGTAACGTGATGATTTATGCCGCCTGCTCTGCTGGCTTTTTTGCGTGGCTGACCGGTTCCCCGTTTATTCTCAGCGACATGGGATATTCCCCGGGCGTGATTGGCCTGAGCTATGTTCCGCAGACGATTGCTTTCCTGCTGGGCGGTTTTGGATGTCGTGTGCTGATCAGCAAAACGGATGGGAATAAGATCCTGCCGTGGCTGCTGGCAGGTTATGGCGTCAGTGTGGCGGGTCTGTTCGGCGTGGCTATATTTACTGATGCGGGGCTGGTGAGTCTGTTAATTCCCTTCTGTCTGATGGCTTTGGTGAATGGCGCGATTTATCCCATTGTTGTCGCAAATGCATTAATGCCATTTCCTGCTAATACAGGTAAGGCCGCGGCGTTGCAAAATACCCTGCAGTTGGGTCTGTGTTTCCTCGCAAGTTTGCTGGTTTCCGCATTTATTGTGCAACCACTCATGGCGACAGTCACCACGATGCTGTCTACACTACTGTTGGTAGTTTTAGGCCGCTGGCTGTCACTGCGCCGGGAAGAAGGGCAATCTGGTGAACAGGAACCGGAGCAGAAACAGCAGGCACGGCATGCGAATTAATAGTGATAATGACTATAAGTAACAATCACTTAATGGACATTTACATTCGCAGCGATTAACTATTGAGAATGCCAGCCGGCGAGCCTATACTCAACTGAACCCAATAAAATAGCATTTTTACAATACTTTTATTACATACTTAGCGTCGGCGCGAGGATCGCGTCACACTATTTATTCTGGTTCGTTTTTCAAGGATGATTTTCCTGCCCACATTTTGTGTGCAGGCGTTCTTCTAATTTCCTCTGTTGGTGTCGAATATCGGACGTGGCGCAAGCCGTCTGTTCTCATAAAGACCTGCACAAATAGCCTTTGCTTTTCCCGGCAGGTTAATAAGTCAGAAGAGAAAGTGATGGAGAAGCTATGAGTTCATCGTGTATAGAAGACCAAAGCATTCAGGACAATCAGTGGTATCGGATAGTCAGTGAAATGCTGGCTACGGCAGACATCCAGGTTAACGGTAATCGCCCTTTCGACCTTAAAGTAAAAAACACTGACTTTTTCAAGCGTGTTTTACAGGAAGGTTCTTTGGGTCTGGGTGAAAGTTATATGGATGGTTGGTGGGAATGCGAGCGCCTTGATATATTTTTCCAGCGCGTTCTCCGTGCCGGTTTGGAAAATAAACTCCCCCACCATTTTAAAGACACACTACGTATCGCGGCAGCACGCCTCACCAATCTTCAGTCCCGCAAACGGGCATGGATCGTCGGGAAAGAACATTACGATTTAGGTAATGATTTATTTACCCTGATGCTCGACCCGTACATGCAATATTCCTGTGGCTACTGGAAAGATGCCACGACGCTTGAAGAAGCGCAGGAAGCTAAACTCAAAATGATCTGCGATAAACTGCAACTGAAACCGGGCCAGCGTATGCTCGATATCGGCTGCGGCTGGGGTGGATTATCTGAGTTTGCAGCCCGCAATTATGGCGTCAGCGTCGTCGGCGTTACGATTTCTGCCGAACAACAAAAGCTGGCCCAGAAACGCTGCGAAGGCCTGGACGTCACCATTTTGCTGCAGGATTACCGCGATCTTAACGATCAGTTCGACCGTGTTGTTTCCGTCGGTATGTTCGAACATGTGGGTCCAAAGAATTATGAGACCTACTTTAATGTCGCCCGGCGCAACATCAAACCTGACGGCATTTTCCTGCTGCACACCATAGGTTCTAACAAAACAGATCTGAGTGTCGATCCTTGGATAGATAAATACATCTTCCCCAACGGATGCCTGCCATCTGTCCAGCAAATTGCTCAAAACAGCGAGTCATTGTTTGTGATGGAAGACTGGCACAACATCGGCGCAGATTATGATCGTACTCTGATGGCCTGGAATGAACGTTTCCAGAAACACTGGCCTGAACTGGCAGAACGTTACGGCGACCGTTTTCACCGGATGTTCACCTACTATCTGAATGCCTGTGCGGGTGCTTTCAGAGCGCGTGATATTCAGCTCTGGCAAGTTGTGTTCAGCCCTGAAGGTGTGGATGGCGGGATGCGCGTGCCGCGCTAATGCGCAAAATTTTTTTACCGCGCTACCAAAGCAAAAAACCGGACGTTAATGTCCGGTTTTTCTTTTTGGTGCTTCTTCACACACGTGCTGAAAATAATTATTCAGCCTTTTCGATCATCGCCTGCGCTGTGGCTATTGCGGCTTCGCGGCTGGCCAGCACACGTTCAACCGTATCGACGATGGCCTGCGTTTGCGGATCAATTTCAATATTAATTTTATCCCCGAGACGCTTAGTGCCGAGCGTGGTTCTTTGCAGCGTTTCAGGAATTAAATGCACACAAAAACGGGTCCGGGTCACTTCCCCGATGGTCAGGCTGATACCATCAATCCCGATATACCCTTTATGTAATACATATTTCATTAAATCTTCATGCGGCATGCGGAACCAGATTTGACGGTTATTTTCTGACGTCAGAATTTTCGCCACTTCGGCAGTACAAATAATATGCCCGGACATTAGATGCCCGCCGATTTCATCATTAAAACGCGCTGCTCGTTCCAGATTGACCTGATCACCGACGTTCAGATCGCCGAGATTGGTCAGACGCAGGGTTTCTTTCATCAGATCGAAACTGACTAAATCCCCCTTCACTTCTGTGACCGTCAGACAACAACCGTTGTGCGCGACAGAAGCCCCCAGCTGGAGGTTATCAAGCATATCCTCAGGCAGACGCACTACATGGGTACGGAAATTCGGTTTTTCGTCAATGGACACGACCGTTCCGGTTCCCTGAACTATTCCGGTAAACATAGCCTATTCCTCAATGTTTAAATCTGCTGTATTAAGACGACGCTAAGGTCAGTTTGCCGCAGAATTAAATGAAAGCCAAATCTCTGCGGACAAAAATAGTCTGGGATTGAAGGATTTCATTATTTAACCGGTCATTAACAGCATTGTTTGCTTAAAAATATTGAAGATGTACAATCTTCTGGCTATTTTCCGCTCTTAAATGCCGCCACGTGTGGCGTTTTTTATTCAATATAATCAACAAAAAAAGGTGTATCAGTGCAGAAGTACCTTGCAGAGGCGCGGGTATTATTGGCGCTTGCGATCCCGGTCATCCTTGCGCAGGTAGCCCAGACCGCCATGGGCGTTGTCGATACCATTATGGCCGGTTCAGTCAGTGCCACCGATATGGCTGCGGTTGCCGTCGGCACCTCCATCTGGCTGCCCGCGATTTTATTCGGCCATGGTTTATTACTTTCACTGACGCCCACCGTTGCTCATCTGAACGGCGCCGGCCGCCGCGATAAAATCGGCCATCAGATCCAGCAGGGATTCTGGCTGGCTTCCGGCGTTTCCGTACTGATCATCGCCGTCTTGTCTCAGTGTGATCATCTCATCGGGCTGATGCACAACATCGATCCTGAACTGAGAGAAAAAGCCGTCGGTTATTTGCACGCCATCATGTGGGGTGCACCGGGGTATTTATTCTTTCAGGTATTACGCGATCAGTGCGAAGGATTGTCAAAAACGAAACCCGGCATGGTCTTCGGGTTTATCGGCCTGCTGGTGAATATTCCCGTTAACTACATCTTCATCTACGGGAAATTTGGCGCGCCGGCTCTCGGCGGCGTAGGTTGTGGTGTGGCGACGGGCACCGTTTACTGGGTCATGTTCTTCATGATGCGATTTTACGTGCGCCGCAATTACACGATGCGCGATATCGTTGCCCCTTCCCGCTTTGCAAAACCTGACTGGCCGACGCTGCGCCGTCTGATTCAGCTCGGGATGCCGATTGCGCTGGCGCTGTTCTTTGAAGTGACGCTGTTTGCCATTGTCGCGCTGCTGGTTTCACCGCTAGGTATCGTGGCCGTCGCCAGCCATCAGATCGCGCTTAATGTCGGCTCACTGATGTTTGTGATCCCCCTTTCGCTGGGCGTTGCGGCAACGATCCGCGTCGGCTCGCGGCTCGGTGAATCTTCGGTAGAAGGCGCCAAAGTGGCCGCTTACACCAGTATTCTGACCGGCATTCTGATGGCCTGTTGTACAAGCATGGCCGCCATCATTTTCCGTGAACATATCGCGTCACTTTATAATGACAATGTCGAAGTGGTGACGCTTGCATCTCACCTGCTGATATTTGCCGCACTGTTCCAGATTTCAGATGCAATTCAGGTGATCGGCAGCGGCGTACTGCGCGGATACAAAGATACGCGTTCGATTTTCTATATTACGTTTGTCGCCTATTGGGTCCTGGGATTGCCGGTGGGCTATGTGCTCGGGCTGACTGATCTGCTGGTGCCGCAAATGGGGCCAAGCGGATTCTGGTGCGGCTTCATTCTGGGTCTGACTTTTGCGGCGGTCATGATGACGTTTCGTATGCGCTGGTTACAAAAACAACCGTCATTTACTATTTTACAAAAAGCAGGCCGTTGATCTGATTTGGGATAGCGTGGTTTGAAATTCCGCGGGCTGCGAATGTGATGCAGCCCGCGGAAAATTTCGTCATCTGACCGGCCGTTATGCCTAAAAAAACAACGCAATGCGCATTAGCTCGGCAATCACTCACAATATGACAGTAAAATGTCTTTTTTCCCTTGCCAGCATTCAGAGAGGTCGCTAATATTCGTCCCCGTCGCCAACACTGGCTGACACCGAAGAAAACGATGCGTCCGTAGCTCAGTTGGTTAGAGCACCACCTTGACATGGTGGGGGTCGGTGGTTCGAGTCCACTCGGACGCACCATTCTTCAAAGCTTTACCGTTGCACATTGTGCGTCCGTAGCTCAGTTGGTTAGAGCACCACCTTGACATGGTGGGGGTCGGTGGTTCGAGTCCACTCGGACGCACCAAAGCAACGTTCTCTCTCCTCCTTTCTGTTTTATACTTTCCCTGAACACTTCCAGTTTCTGAATAAATCTGATTTGAATTTTCCGTTCACCCTACTTCTGAATTTTAAATCGCTCCGCCGTCATCCGTTTGTATTTTTTTAAGATTATTTCTCAAATGTGGCATTTTCGAAGGTACCGTGACGAAACTGTTATCCCTTCGGGTTTTTGCTCTGCCCGCTTTGGATAATTGCGCAACAAAGCTCTGTCATCTGCCCTAAGCTTGCGCAGCATCACGTTTTTTATTTGGTTTCCCTCCCCGTTCCCCTCTATAATACGCATCGTCTCTTCGATTGAATGGTTTCAGCCCCTTGATCTGTCGATATCGCACTTATAAAAGCGTGACCACTCCAGTAGCGATGATTAATCGCACAAATCGCTATGCTTTGGCTGAACTTAATACACCATTCCTTTCACAGTCTTCTACGCTTAGTAATGATTTGATTCAACCAGGCAACACCTCAATTCCGCGCGGGCAGCCATGCTGTCAAGCAAACACTTTTCCAATCCATCACAACTTGTAGATAAAATCGTCATGAAAAAGACCAAAATTGTTTGTACCATCGGGCCGAAAACCGAATCCGAAGAAATGCTGACCAAACTGCTTGATGCAGGCATGAACGTTATGCGTCTGAACTTCTCTCACGGTGATTACGAAGAGCACGGTCAGCGCATCCAGAATATCCGCAATGTTATGGCTAAAACCGGCCATAAAGCAGCAATCCTGCTGGACACCAAAGGTCCTGAAATCCGTACCATGAAACTGGAAGGCGGCAAAGACGCTTCCCTGGTTGCGGGTCAGACTTATACCTTCACTACCGATCAGAGCGTTATTGGTAACACCGAACGTGTTGCTGTGACCTATCAGGGTTTCGCTGCTGACCTGAAAATTGGTAACACCATTCTGGTCGACGATGGTCTGATCGGCATGGAAGTCACTAACGTCACTGAAACTGAAGTGACCTGTAAAGTGCTGAACAACGGCGACCTGGGCGAAAATAAAGGCGTTAACCTGCCGGGCGTTTCTATCGCACTGCCAGCACTGGCTGAAAAAGACAAACGTGACCTGATCTTCGGTTGCGAGCAAGGCGTTGATTTCGTCGCGGCTTCCTTCATCCGTAAACGTTCTGACGTTCTGGAAATCCGTGAACACCTGAAAGCACACGGTGGCGAACACATCCAGATCATCTCCAAAATTGAAAACCAGGAAGGCCTGAACAACTTCGACGAAATCCTCGAAGCTTCAGACGGCATCATGGTTGCTCGTGGTGACCTCGGCGTTGAAATCCCTGTCGAAGAAGTTATTTTCGCGCAGAAGATGATGATTGAAAAATGTAACCGCGCACGTAAAGTGGTCATCACCGCAACGCAGATGCTCGATTCCATGATCAAAAACCCACGCCCTACCCGCGCAGAAGCTGGCGACGTTGCTAACGCCATCATCGACGGTACCGATGCCGTTATGCTGTCTGGTGAAAGTGCGAAAGGTAAATACCCGCTGGAAGCTGTGACCATCATGGCGACCATTTGCGACCGTACTGACCGTGTGATGCAGAGCCGTATCGATGGCCAGAACGAAAACCGTAAACTGCGTATCACCGAAGCTGTTTGCCGTGGCGCTGTAGAAACCGCAGAAAAACTGGATGCTCCGTTGATCGTTGTTGCAACCAGCGGTGGTAAATCTGCTAAAGCTGTGCGTAAATACTTCCCGCACGCCACTATCCTGGCTCTGACCACCAATGAAATCACTGCCCGTCAGCTGATCCTCACCAAAGGTGTTGTCACTCAGCTGGTGAAAGAGATTGCCTCCACTGATGATTTCTACCGTATCGGTAAAGAAGCAGCGATCGAAAGTGGTCTGGCTCAGAAAGGCGATATCGTTGTGATGGTTTCTGGCGCGCTGGTACAAAGCGGCACAACCAATACTTCTTCGGTACATGTTGTTTAATTAGAAACGTGACCCAAGGCATTAATAGACGTTGCATAATGCAGCGTCTATTTCTTCAAAAAGGCTCTTCTTACTTAAAAAGTGCTAAAAGCAGTAGCAGCAAAATTGGGATAAGTCCCATGGAATAAGGCTGTTTTCGCTGCAATTTTTAACTTTTTCGTAAAAAAAGATGCTTCTTTGAGCGAACGATCAAAATATAGCGTTTACCGGCAAAAAATTATTCTCATTAGAAAATAGTTTGTGTAATACTTGTAACGCTACATGGAGATTAACTTAATCTAGAGGGTTTTATAATGAATCGCACTAAACTGGTACTGGGCGCTGTAATCCTGGCTTCAACTATGCTGGCTGGTTGTTCAAGCAACGCTAAAATCGATCAACTGTCTTCAGACGTTTCTACTCTGAACTCTAAAGTTGACCAACTGAGCAACGACGTGAACGCAATCCGTTCTGACGTTCAAGCAGCTAAAGACGATGCAGCTCGCGCTAACCAACGTCTTGACAACCAAGCTCACGCTTACAAGAAGTAATATTTACTTCTCTAGTTCAATGGCGCACTCAGTGCGCCATTTTTTTTGCCTGTCATTCAGTCAGTTCCCCACTCTTCCGTTTCCGTTTCCTGAACATCCCCTGTTGTTCTCTTTCCCATTTTACGCCTTGTACGCCACCTCCTGAGCTTCGGAAACAATAAAGGAGCCCTATTGGCTCCTTTGGGGAAAATCGCTTCTTAAACGTTTTTGTATAACGTTACTGCGTACTTGCCGTCGTAACTGCAGGCGTATCCGCAGACACAGTTTGCGGCGCATTAGCTGCCGGTGGCATATCCGTCGCTTTATCACCCACACTGACCACTACGGGCATCCCTGAACGGCGCCTGATAGCCTCTTTTACAATCTCTGCATTGGTATCATCGCTTTTGATGAATTTTTTCATCGCAGCCGTCAGAAGAATAGGTTTAGTTTGCGGATCGTCCTTCTCGGTATGCGACAACGGCTGATGTACTTCAATGTAACGTTTGCCATCCGGCTCAACGTCAAACTTGATGGGCTGATTGACTATCTGAACGCGGGTGCCTTTTGGCACGGAATTAAACAGCGCTTCGATATCATCCGGACGCAAGCGAATACAACCGGAACTCACACGCATGCCGATACCGAAGTTAGCATTCGTCCCGTGGATCAGATACTGGCCGGTGCCGGCAGAAAGACGCATGGCAAACAGCCCCATCGGGTTATCTGGCCCCGCCGGAACCATACCCGGCAACGTGATGCCGTCTTTCAGGTAGGCTTTGCGGATGTTGGCAGTTGGCGTCCAGGTCGGATTCGGTATCTTCTGGCTTACCGACGTCACCATTTCCGGCGTATTACGTCCTAACTGGCCAATACCAATCGGATAAACAATGACTTTGTCTTCACCCTTCGGATAGTAGTAAAGACGCAGCTCGGCGAGGTTCACGACGATCCCTTCACGCTTGGTATCCGGCAGCAGCATTTGCGAAGGAATGGTCAGCACAGTGCCCGCTTTTGGCAAATACGGGTCGGTACCCGGGTTCGCTTCCAGCATCGCAATCAGCCCGATTTGGTATTTAGCCGCCACGTCCTCTAAAGGTTTGCCGTCATTGGGCACGACATACGTCGTGTTTTCGCCAATCAGGCGGCTGTTATCCGGCGGCAAGGGGTATTCTGCTGCACCTGCGGTCATGGAGTGTGTTGTCAGAAATGTGCCAACCAACATTGCCAGAAGGGGTAATGCGCGTCTCATACTCAGTCCTTTTTCGGCTCGCCTTCAGACCATCTGAAGCAAGACAATTATCTCGTCTTATAATACTAGCAGCGCAGAATCGGGTGGCAATCAAACCACAGAAAATCAGAAAGTTACCTTACGCAGATGCAGGGAAATACACAGAAGATAGTGGGTTGAAAAATCAGGAGTAAATGAGTTCAGACAGGGAGAAGTGAAGAAATGACTTTGCTCATTAGCAGACAATTCCTAATGAGCAAAGGTGTCGCGCAGGAACCGGTTTAGGCCAGCTCAGCCGCTTTTGCACGGATAGAACGAATCATGGCTTCCAGCCCCTGAGAGCGGGAAGGCGTCAGATGCTGGCTGAGTTCAAGCTCAGAGAAGAACGGACGAACATCCAGCTCCACCACATCACGCGGCGTTAAGCCCTGATACAGGCTGAATACGATAGCCACCAGACCTTTCACGATAGCGGCATCACTGTCGCCTTCAAAGGTCAGCGCACCCGTTTCATCCATGCGCATCACGATCCAAACCTGGCTCTGGCAGCCAGCAATCAGGTTTTTATCCTGACGATGTTCTTCAGGCAAGGCAGCCAGCTGGCCGCCCAGTTCAATCACGTACAGATACTTTTCTTCCCAATTCGGGCATCGGGAAAAATTTCTGACTAACTTATTTTTATCTGGCAAAGCCATAACGACGTCCTGCTCAGGGCCGTCAGGATTAACCCAACAGCCGGTGAATACGTTGCAATCCTGCGACCAACCGGTCGACTTCTTCACGGGTATTGTACATCGCCAGTGAGGCGCGGCACATAGCCGGAACACCGTAGAAGGACATTAATGGCATCGCGCAGTGATGACCGGTGCGAATTGCAATACCGTACTGATCGAGGAAACTGCCCACGTCGTAGGCATGGTGTTTGCCGAGATTAAACGCAATCACGCCAGCACGTGTTGCCGGGCCGTAGATCTGGATGTCAGGCACCTGCGCCATCGCTTCAAGCGCATAGCTCATCAGCTCCTGCTCATAAGCGTGGATATTCTCCAGCCCCAGTTCGGTGACATATTCCATCGCCGCGCCCAACCCCATGATGCCACCGGTGTTTGGCGTGCCCGCTTCAAAGCGCCACGGTGCCGCCGCAAAGGTGGTCCCTTCGGTCAGGCTGACGTGCTTGATCATTGAGCCGCCACCTTCCCATGGCGGCATCTGATCGAGCAATTCTTTACGACCGTAAAGAATGCCGATGCCCGTTGGCCCGTAAAGCTTGTGCCCGGACCAGACATAGAAATCACAGCCCAGCGCCTGAACATCCACCGCATGGTGCATGACAGCCTGCGCGCCATCGACCAGAACGGTCAGACCGGCAGCTTTCGCCTGAGGAATGATTTTCTCGATCGGGTTAACGGTACCCAGCACATTGGAAACATGTGCCAGCGTCAGCAGTTTAGTGCGTGGCGTAATCAGCTTTTCAAGCTGGGATAAATCCAGTTCACCTTCAGGAGTGAGGTGCCAGACGTCGATGTGCAGGTCGCGCTCTTTCGCCAGCATCTGCCAGGGAACGATGTTGGCGTGGTGCTCCATTTCGGTCAGAATAATGTGGTCGCCCGGCTGCAATAATTCGCGGCCATAGGTGTTGGCGACCAGATTAATGGCTTCCGTCGACCCTTTTACGAAGACGATTTCTTCCGCTGACGCTGCATTCATAAAGCGAGCGGCCTGAACACGGACGTTTTCCATCTGCTCGGTCGCTTCGGCGCTCATGGTATGAATGCCGCGGTGAACCGCAGCATAACCCTGTTCGAAGAAAGACATCTCACGGTCAATAACCTGACGCGGTTTCTGTGCGCTGGCCGCACTGTCCAGATAAGCCAGCGGCTGGCCGTTGACTTCACGGCTCAGCACAGGGAAATCGCTACGTACTCTTTCCAGTGGAAAACTCATTACGCACCTCGATTGAGTCGGCCTGCAATACGGGCAATCACGACTTCACGCAGGGTTTCATTCTCAATGGCTTCCGTCAGTTCAGCAGCAAACGCAAAGATGATCATTTGCTGAGCATCCTGACCGCTGATCCCACGGGTACGCAGATAGAAAAGCTGTTCGTCGTCGATACGACCCACAGTGGCACCATGGCTACATTTCACGTCATCGGCATAAATTTCAAGCTGAGGTTTGGTATCAACTTCAGTGTGCTTGCCCAGCAACAGGTTGTTGTTGGTCATTTTTCCGTCAGTTTTCAAAGCGTGCTGCGCCACCTTGATCATGCCGTTGAAAATCGCTTTTGCACGATCGTTCACAATTACTTTGTGCAGCTGATTGCTGTTGCAATAGCCTTTGTTGTGTTCCAGGTAAGTACGGGTATCAGCAATTTCAGAATCAACAGGCAATACCAGACTGTTGATGTTCAGATCGCTGTTTTCACCGTTCAGTTGCGCACTGGTGTTATTACGGGTCAGGCCCGCACCCAGCAGGAAACTGTGGCTGGAAACACGGGAATCACGCCCGATAACCAGATCGTTGTGCGAGAAGTGGAAGCTGGCCTGGCTTTCGAAGGCCAGTTTGTAATGCGTGAAACTGGCATTATCGCCCACTTTTACCGTCATACGCGCACCGGTGAAATGACCGTAATCGTTAAGGCTCAGGTAATGTTCGATGACTTCAGCGCTTGCACCGTTTTCAATCTCGATATGATAACGGTGATGAACCGTGTTCATTTCGCGAGACTGATCACGACCGCTGCTCAGATGCAGCAAATACAACGGCTTATCAGCCTCTTTACCGGCAGCCAAACGCACAGCAAAAGAATCCTGCGCCAGGCTTTCCGTCAGGTGCAAAAAGACTTCGGACTGAATCGGATCCGGCAGCGTTTGCTGCGCAGCCGCGTTCAGTTTTTCAATTTCGAATGCGCCGGTATTTTCGTCACTCAGGCTCGCATCAAAACGGCCATCCACGAAAACCAGACGATAGCAATCAAGCGGCAAAGCCAGTGATTTAACATTCTCAACTGTCAATGCCTGCTGCTGCGGGGCGAAGAACTGATTGCCCAGCAGTGAGGAAACTGGCGTGTATTTCCAGTCTTCAAGTTTTGCGTGTGGAAAACCAAGGCGAAGCACCTGTTGCCAATGTGCATGCGCATGAGCAGATTGTTCACCACCCCGGCTTTCAAAAAGACGGTAAAGCTGCTGCATGGCGTGCGAACTGCCCGCCGCAGGTGCATTACTCTTCGTCGGTAAGCCAGCCATAACCCTGCTCCTCTAACTGTTTAACCAAGGTGAAATCGCCGGATTTAACAATGCGGCCCTGATACAGAACATGCACGTAGTCAGGCTTGATGTAGTCGAGGATACGCTGGTAGTGGGTCACAATGACGAATGAACGTTTGCCGTCGCGCAGTGCGTTAACACCGTTAGAGACGATTTTCAGCGCATCGATGTCCAGACCGGAGTCGGTTTCATCCAGAATGCACAGGCTTGGCTCAAGGGCCGCCATTTGCAGAATGTCGTTACGCTTTTTCTCACCGCCGGAAAAACCTACGTTCACTGAACGGGTCAGCAAATCCGCAGGCATTTTCAGCATGGCTATTTTTTCTTCGATGAAATCGGCGAAATCAAAGCGATCCATCGGAGCCTGTTCGCGGTACTTACGTACAGCGTTTACCGCAGTTTGCAGGAAGAAATGGTTGGTCACGCCGGGAATTTCTACCGGATACTGGAAGGCCATAAACACGCCTTCACCGGCACGATCTTCCGGAGCAAGCTCCAGCAAATCTTTACCGTTGAACATTACGGAGCCTTCGGTCACTTCGTAATCTTCACGGCCAGCCAGTGTCGCGGAGAGTGTACTTTTACCTGAGCCGTTCGGGCCCATGATGGCGTGTACTTCACCCGGCTTGATCTCGAGATCAAGTCCTTTCAGAATTTCCTTTTCTTCGACACGGACCTTCAAATTCTTAATGCTTAACATACGTATCCTTGAGTTTGCGCCTGCGCGCTCATAATTCTGTTTATGCTTTGACTGTGCTGAACTCAAACCTGCCCGGCGCCGACGTCACACCACGCGGCGACGGGAGGAAAAGCGCTCGGAAGATTAACCGACGCTGTGTTCAAGGCTGATCGCCAGCAGTTTCTGTGCTTCGACAGCAAACTCCAGCGGCAGCTCGGAAAAGACATCTTTACAGAAACCGTTAACAATCATGGAAATCGCGTCATCTTCGCTGATACCACGCTGCAGACAGTAGAACAGCTGGTCATCGCCGATTTTGGAGGTCGTGGCTTCATGCTCCAGCTGCGCTGTGTTGTTACGCACTTCCACATACGGGAAAGTATGCGCGGCGCTGTCCGCACCAATCAGCATGGAATCACACTGGGTAAAGTTACGGGCATTTTCAGCACTTGGCAGGATCTTCACCAAACCGCGATAGCTGTTCTGGCTGTGGCCTGCGGAAATACCTTTGGAGATGATGGTCGATTTGGTGTTTTTACCAATGTGGATCATCTTGGTGCCGGTATCTGCCTGCTGTTTTCCGCTGGTCAGTGCAACTGAGAAGAATTCACCGATTGAGTTATCGCCTTTCAGGATAACGCTCGGGTATTTCCAGGTAATCGCTGAGCCGGTTTCAGACTGCGTCCACGACATCTTCGAGCCCGCGCCTTCACACAATGCACGTTTGGTCACGAAGTTCAGGATCCCGCCGCTGCTGTCTTTGCTGCCGGAGAACCAGTTCTGCACGGTGGAATATTTCACTTCCGCATCTTTATGCAGAATGACTTCAACCACGGCCGCGTGAAGCTGATACGTATCACGAACCGGTGCGGAACAGCCTTCGATATAGCTGACGTAACTGCCTTCGTCGGCAATCAGGATCGTACGTTCGAACTGGCCGGTTTTTGCCGCGTTAATACGGAAATACGTGGACAGTTCCATCGGGCAACGGACGCCTTTAGGGACATACACGAAAGTACCGTCAGACGCGACCGCCGCATTCAGCGCTGCAAAGAAGTTATCCTGCGAAGGCACAACGGTACCGAGGTATTTACGCACCAGATCCGGGTATTCATGAATGGCTTCGCCGAATGAGCAGAAGATAACGCCTGATTCAGCCAGCTTTTCGCGGTACGTTGTGGAAACGGAAACAGAGTCAAAAATGGCATCAACCGCCACTTCTTTCCCTTCACGCACAGGAACACCCAGCTGTTCAAACGCTTTTTCCACTTCGCTTGTCAGGTAGTTTTTACCGTCAAGCGCAGGAATGCTGTGAGAATTTTCAGGAGGTTGTTGCGTGGCTCCAGGCTGAGAACCACAGGTATCATCACAGCTGCCGCAAGAAGGCGCAGAGTAATAGCTGTAATCCTGATAGTCGAGTGGCGTGTAATACGCTTTCAACCAGTGAGGTTCTTCCATTTTCAACCAGGCATGATAAGCCTGCAGACGGAACTCCAGCATCCACTCCGGCTCATTGCGCTTTGCGGAAATGGCACGCACGACATCTTCGTTGATGCCTGATGCTAATTCATCGGTTGCCAGCTGGGTGAAGAACCCTTCCTTATAGTTCGTCTCCTCGCCGACCCAAGACTGCACATCATCTGGAATTTCTACGTTGCTTCGTGACATGTTGGTTACATCGCTTTGTTTACAATAATCTTAAAGACTGTTTGCCCGGCTGACTTACAGGCCGAAACTTTCACCACACCCGCAGGCATGCTGAGCTTTTGGATTATTGAATTTAAATATCTGATTCAGCCCTTCGCGGACAAAATCCACCTCGGTTCCGTCAATGAAAGGCATCGCCTTCAGCGGAACAAACAGCAAAGCGCCGTCATGCTCAAACACCAGGTCATCGCTGGCCGGTTGTTTGGTTAAATCCAGAACGTAGCCAAAGCCGGCGCAGCCCGATTGTTTTACCGAGAGCTGGAGACCTTTGACTTCTGGATCCTGCTCCATCAGGTTCTTCACCTGTTTGGCCGCAGAATCAGTCAGGATCACACCTTGCCATACGTTGTCGTCTAAAGAGAAAGAGCCGACAGTTTCAGTTTGCATCTGTCTTACCTCATATTTTTACGGTCATAGAGAAGACCTATTGTCTCTATTCTAGTGATAAGATTTATCACTTCAACCTCTTGTTTTAAGAGGGTATAGCGATTGCGCATGAGGAAAGTCGCTCAATGTGCATCGGGTTTACATCTGGCTGCTGGCGGGTCTTGAACACCGCAACCATCAACTGATTGAATAAGTTGTCAATTTTTTGTTAAAAATTAAAATTAACCTTATATTTTGTGTGGCTTAATAGCTTTCATTGTGTCTATTATAAAACATTCATCGGAAATGCCTATTTATGAATTCGCCACAATCAAAATAATTAAAGCTCTTTTTGCTTACCTGCTTTGGCGCAACAAAATCAAAAAAACCGGATGAAAACGTTGATCCGGCGATTTTTTGCCAATATGATACTTATTCTTTGATAATGATTATCATTCAGATAACCCGGAATACTGAGAATGGCTCAATCGGTAAATGCGTGGTTGCAGGGCAAGATAGACGACTACAAATCGAGTGTCCGCGATGCCACCGTGGATTTCTATATGGCGGATGCCGCCTTACGACGTCCGGATGCGCATCTTTGCCAGCTAAAACGCTTTAACAGCATTTGCCTTGATATGGCCAATCTTTGCCTGCAAAACGGAGACGACCACAGTTACCTGCATGCTTTGTGCAAGCTCCACAACCGGCTGATCCTTGAAATCAACAGCGTTGTGCGTTGTGAACTCTTCCGTGTTCAGAGCTATCATTTTGCCAGACACACGCTAAAACTCATTTGTCAGTATTATGCCATGATGGGCATCTGGGAAAAAGCGACGGCATTTCAAACTGATTTTGCCAAGCGCGTTCCCTTCCAGCTTTAGTCAGTTTTCAATGTGTTAGAGAAAAACTTAAGGCAAATAAAAAAGGCGGACACATTACTGTGACTCCGCCTTTTGCATTGAGCTTATGGATATGACGTTGAAAAAATGCGCCAGCCTTATGGCCTGAACTTAATGATCAATGACCATTGTGGTCAGTCTGGACACACAACACAGACCGCCCTGCTCATCGAAAATCTCAATCTGCCAGACCTGGCTCCGTTTCCCGGTTCGCAGCGCACGGCAAACTCCGCGTACAACCCCTTCCCTCGCCGACTTCATATGGCTGGCATTTATCTCAACCCCAACCACCGTCTGATGACCTTCAGTGCACAGATAACCGGCCATCGACCCCATAGTTTCCGCGAGAACCACCGAGGCCCCGCCGTGCAACAGACCAAATGGCTGAGTCGTGCGCGCATCTACCGGCATCGTCGCCTCAAGAAAATCTTCACCCAGTCGGGTGAACACAATCCCCACATGCCCGACCATACATCCCTGACTGCGCTGATTAAGCGCTTCAAGATTTGCGCTCCTTTTCCAGAATGACATCGTGCTTCCTTATCGGTTAGGGGATGATATCCAGCAATGCCTGCAACGGATGGCGAACCCCGTTACCTTCAATACGTTTTACCTGGCTGCGGCATGAGTAGCCTGTCGCCAGGCAACGCTGGCGAGGCAACCGCTGTAAAGAGGTGTGCCAGGACAGCTCGTAAATCCCCAACGAATTCTCAAGGTTTTTACTTTCATGTCCGTACGTCCCTGCCATTCCGCAACATCCCACACTGACATTTTCCAGCTTCGCGCCATAGCGGGCAAAGATATCTCCCCACTGTTTGCTGCTGTTGGGTAATGCCGTGCTTTCAGTGCAATGGCCGAACAGATACCAGGACTCTCCGCTTTGCTGCTGTGCCGGTCGTTCGCCCAGCCAGTTATCCAGCCATTCATGTACCAGTTGAACCTGGAACGAGCCGCGTGATTCTCCAAGGATTTCCTTGTACTCGTCGCGATAACACAGTACCAGCGCCGGGTCGACACCGACAAGCGGCATACCTAACTGTGCCACACGATTGAGGAATACCGACGTCTTGCGTGCCGTTTTCGCGAAACGCGTCAGGAATCCTTTGATGTGCTGCGCTTTTCCGTTTGGAGAGAAAGGCAACAGCACCGGTTTTAGACCCAGTTTTTCAATTAACCGGACAAAATCAGCCACGACCTGCGCATCATAGAAACTGGTGAACGGATCCTGCACCACCAGAACGTATTCGCCGCGCTGTGCCGGAGGGATTTTTTCCAGCTCTTCAAGCGTCATTTTACTGGCGCGATGCCCCAGCAACTGCTCGCGTAACGTCGGGGAGGACAGCAAAGGCAAATCCACCATGCCAATACTTTTGCGGCTCATTTCCCTTACCCAGGGCTGCTTAAGAAAGAAGTTAAACAGCTTTGGCGCTTTAGCCATTATCGGTGCATAGCTTTCGACACTTGCCACGAAATGGTCACTCGCCGGGCGCAGGTAGCGGGTGTGATAAAGCTGGAGGAAGCGCGAACGGAAACCGGGAACATCAATTTTGATCGGGCACTGTGTCGAGCACGCCTTACAGGCCAGGCAACCCGACATCGCTTCTTTTACTTCATGGGAGAAATCGTATTCGCCTTTGTTGGCATGCCAGGTATTACGGGTACGGTCGATCAGGCTGCGGAAACTCAGGCCTTTTTCCGGCAGCGCATTTTCCAGCGCCAGCGGATCGACACCTTGTTCTGAAAGTAGGCGCAACCATTCCCGCACCAGACCGGCACGCCCTTTCGGAGAATGGATACGGCTGCCGGTAATTTTCATCGACGGACACATCGGGCTTTTCGCATCAAAGTTAAAGCACAGCCCGTTGCCGTTACACTCCAGAGCGCCGCGGAATGACTGGCGCACATCCAGCGGGATCCGGCGATCAAGAGTGCCGCGTTTCGGCGCATCGACCTTCATCATTGGCTCATCGCATTCCAGCGGCGCACAAATCTTGCCCGGATTAAGACGATTGTCCGGGTCAAAAACCGTTTTGATCCGGCGTAATTCATGGAACAGCGTTTCTCCGAAGAAAGCCGGGCTGTATTCGGCGCGGAAACCTTTACCGTGTTCTCCCCACAGCAAACCACCGTATTTGGCCGTCAGGGCAACGACTTCATCCGATATCTGCTTCAGCAGCATTTCCTGTTGCGGGTCACACATGTCCAGAGCCGGGCGAACGTGCAAAACACCGGCGTCCACGTGCCCAAACATGCCGTAGCTCAGGTTATGGCTGTCGAGCAATGCACGGAATTCAACAATGTAATCGGCCAGATGTTGCGGCGGCACACAGGTATCTTCTGCAAACGGCAACGGCTTAGCCTGCCCCTTCGCATTCCCCAGCAGGCCGACGGCTTTCTTACGCATATTATAGATGCGTTCAATTCCGGGCAGATCCGCGCAAATCTGGTAGCCAATAACGCCACCTTCTTTGTCGCTCATCAGCCCGTCCAGACGCTCACATAGCGCACTGACCTGATCTTCAATGAGGTCGGCATCATCTCCCGCAAACTCAACAATGTTGAGTCCCTGCATATCCTTACCTTCAACGTCGGTGATGTAATCACGCACGCTGTGCCAGACGATATCTTCACGGGCCAGATTCAGGACTTTGGAGTCAACGGTTTCAACCGACAGCGCTTTGGCTTCCACCATGAAAGGGGCATTGCGCAGCGCGGAGTTGAAAGAATCATATTTAATATTCACCAGACGCCGCACTTTGGGAATTGGCGTGATATTCAGACGCGCTTCAGTAATAAAGGCCAGCGACCCTTCAGAGCCCGTGAGGATGCGGGTCAGATCGAAGGTTTGCAGGTCATCACTCAGGACATGGCGTAAGTCATAGCCCGTCAGGAAGCGGTTTAATTTCGGGAATTTTTCAATAACCAGCGCACGGTTATCGCGGCAACTGTCCAGCACCGTACGGTAAATCCGCCCGATTACCGAATCTTCTTCACCGAGTTTATCCGCCAGCGCCACCGGCACGGCAACGGTATCGAGCATCTCGCCGCCGAGCACAATCGCACGAACCCCGAGAACGTGATCTGACGTTTTACCGTAAACCAACGAGCCCTGTCCGGACGCATCAGTGTTAATCATGCCACCGAGCGTTGCACGGTTGCTGGTCGACAGCTCCGGAGAAAAGAAATAACCAAAAGGACGCAGATAGTCATTGAGCTGGTCTTTAATGACACCGGCTTCGACCTTGACCCAGCCTTGTTCAACGTTGATATCGAGAATGCGGTTCATATGACGGGACATATCAACCACAATTCCACGGTTCAGCGACTGACCGTTGGTACCGGTACCGCCACCACGCGGCGTAAAGACCAGCGTTTTAAAACGTTCCTGCCCGGCAAGACGCGCAATCAGTGCAACATCAGACGTGGCGATAGGGAATAAGACAGCATCCGGTAACAACTGATAAACGCTGTTATCGGTTGCCATCGTCAGGCGGTCCGCATAAGTCGTCGTGACATCACCTGTAAAACCGTTATTTTTAAGCGCTTCCAAAAAATCGAGCACCAGCTGGATGACACCCGGCGCCTGAGAAATCTGTGGGATCATTGAATTATGACTCTGTCTTTGTTGTATGCCTGGCGGGCCCGAGGCGACCTGCCGGATCTGCGAGGCAGATCCACCCTGTTATTTACCCAGAATAAAAACTAACATACTTCGTTTTTAAGCGCTCCGTCTGGTTCACCTTTGTTGCATTTGTTTCATGACACGCCGCAAAAAGCACGACTGGCAACAACGTGTTGCAACTAATTGTGTGCGGCGCTATCCAAAAGCAGCCTGATGTCCCATGCTTATTTATCGCTATCCCAATGTAGCAGTATTTTTTAAGGCACAAGGCGCGTGCCTTACTTCGTTTATCCCAATGAGAAACATGAATGAATCTCCCAATTAAACGTTACGATTTGCCCCAGATTATGTTCGGGGTATTGTTCATAGCACTGATGACCATCGCCAGTATCTGGATTGTTCAGCCTTTTATTCTGGGCTTTGCCTGGGCTGGGATGGTGGTGATTGCAACCTGGCCGCTGATGATTAAATTACAGCGAATTCTGTGGGGGCGGCGTTTTCTGGCCGTCATCGTGATGACGCTGTTGCTGATCCTGTTGTTCGTTTTGCCGATTGCCTTGCTGGTCAGCAGCGCAATTGAAAATGGCGCGCCGCTGGTGGGGATCGCCACCAATCCGTCAACCCTTCACATGCCGGATTTCCACTGGCTAAACTCTATTCCTCTGGTCGGCCATAAACTTTACAGCGGCTGGCATACCCTCATAAACGGCGGCGGTAATGCCCTGATGAGCAAAGTTCAGCCTTATGTCGGGCAAACCGCTTCCTGGTTTGTCACGCAGGCCGGGCATCTGGGCCGTTTTATCGTCCACTGTTCTCTGATGTTGCTGTTTAGCGCGCTTCTTTATAGTCGTGGCGAGCAGGTCGCGATGGGCATCCGCCATTTCGCCGTGCGTCTGGCGGCAGAACGTGGCGATGCTGCGGTTATCCTTGCCGGTCAGGCAATTCGCGCCGTTGCGCTGGGCGTGGTGGTCACAGCGATTGTTCAGTCAGTGCTGGGCGGTATCGGGCTGGCAATAGCCGGTATCCCGTATGCGACGGTTTTAACCGTGGTGATGTTTGTTTGTTGCGTCGCACAAATAGGACCTTTGCTGGTGCTTATCCCGGCCATCATCTGGCTTTACTGGTCGGGTGATAATACCTGGGGTACGGTGCTGCTGGTCTGGAGTTGCGTCGTAGGCTCGCTGGATAACGTCTTACGCCCGGTGCTTATCCGTATGGGTGCAGATTTGCCTATGCTGCTGATTTTATCCGGTGTTATTGGCGGTCTGTTCGCGTTCGGGATGATTGGCCTGTTTATCGGCCCTGTCGTTCTGGCGGTATCTTATCGCCTGATTTCGTTGTGGGTTCACGAAGCGCCAGTACCGGATGCCGATCCGGAAGAAGCGCTAAAAGCACTCGATGAGTAATTGTTTCGCGAAATAATTTCATCCGGCGTTGTCTTGGATCTTAAAAGACAACGCCCTCTTCTTTATTCCTCATTCCTTCGTCCTATTTTGAAACCAGCAAAAACAATCCTTCTCATCTATTAGTATGAGAATAATACCTATTAGGACGATTCTTACAGACTAAATATCTCGAGAAATCTAGTATTATTAACAGTTCGGATTTCAACCCACTGATTTATATACAGGCTTTCCCCTAAGCCGGTATACCCCAAATTGCTGTGTGTAGTCTTTGCCTGTCTCCAATGACGGGCTTTTTTTTTATTTTATCTCCCCGGCGATTAATTACGGCACCTCCATTTTTCTGGTTTGATGTTTCAAAAAAAAAGGCCATTGCCCGAAAGCAACAGCCTTTATTTCATTTATTTAAACCTGACGTGTTTATTTACTTTTCAGCCAGCGCCAGCCAGGTTTGCACCACGGTATCCGGGTTCAGCGACAGACTGTCGATGCCCTCATCCATCAGCCATTGTGCAAAATCCTGATGGTCTGACGGGCCCTGACCACAGATGCCGACATATTTACCCTGTTTCTTGGCGGCTTTGATTGCCATTGAAAGCAAAGCTTTAACCGCTTCGTTGCGCTCATCAAAGAGTTCAGACACCACGCCGGAATCGCGATCCAGCCCCAGCGCCAGCTGAGTCATGTCATTTGAACCGATTGAGAAGCCATCAAAGTGCTCAAGGAACTGATCGGCAAGTAATGCATTCGATGGAATTTCACACATCATAATGACCTTAAGGCCATTCTCTCCGCGCTTCAGCCCCTGATTTGCCAGTTCCTTCACTACAGCCTCAGCCTGCGCCACAGTTCGGACAAATGGGATCATCACTTCAACGTTGGTCAGCCCCATATCGTTACGAACCCGTTTCATCGCCTCGCACTCCAGCGCGAAACAATCGCGGAAGCTGTCTGAAACGTAACGACCAGCGCCGCGGAAGCCCAGCATCGGGTTCTCTTCATGCGGTTCATACTTCTCGCCGCCCACCAGATTGGCGTATTCATTCGATTTAAAATCGGATAAACGCACAATCACACGTTTTGGCCAGAACGCTGCGCCCAGTGTCGCGATCCCTTCCGTCAGACGGGCAACATAGTATTCGCGCGGACTGTCGTAGCCCTGAATCAGTTTCTTAATTTGTTCCTGTAATTCCGGCGTCTGAGTATCGAACTCCAGTAGCGCTTTTGGATGGACGCCGATCATGCGGTTGATAATGAATTCTAAACGCGCGAGCCCCACGCCTTCATTTGGCAGACAGGCAAAATCAAAAGCCCGGTCCGGATTACCGATATTCATCATGATTTTCAGCGGCAACTTTGGCAGCTCATCGACTTCTGAGCTTTGTACCGTGAAGTCCAGTTCGTCCTGGTAGACATAACCGGTATCGCCCTCAGAACAGGACACCGTCACTTTCTGATTTTCTTTCAGTTTTTCAGTCGCATCGCCACAACCGACCACGGCAGGGATCCCCAGTTCACGGGCAATGATTGCAGCATGGCAGGTGCGACCGCCACGGTTAGTCACAATGGCTGACGCTTTTTTCATGATCGGTTCCCAGTCAGGGTCCGTCATGTCCGTCACCAGAATGTCACCTGCTTTCACATGATGCATTTCGCTGATGTCATGGATGATTTTCACCGGCCCGGCACCGATACGATGACCAATAGCACGGCCTTCAACCAGAACTTTGCTGCTGCCATTGAGCTGATAACGTTCCATTACCTGACCGTTTGAACGTACGGTCTCAGGACGTGCCTGCACAATGTATAACTTGCCGTTATGACCATCTTTCGCCCACTCAATATCCATCGGGCGGCCGTAGTGTTTTTCAATCAATAATGCCTGACGTGCCAGAGCCTGCACTTCGTCATCGGTCAGTGAGAAACGGGTGCTCAGTTCAGCCGGCACGTCTTCAATTTGTACCTGTTTACCGTGTTCCTGGCTCGGCGCATAAATCATGCGGATCTTCTTCGAGCCCATGGTACGGCGCACAATCGCAGGCTTATTTTTGGCCAGCGTCGGTTTATGCACGTAGAACTCATCCGGGTTCACCGCGCCCTGCACCACCATTTCACCCAGACCATACGCGGAGGTGATGAAGACCACCTGATCAAAACCGGATTCCGTATCGATGGTGAACATCACGCCCGCAGACGCGAGATCAGAGCGAACCATGCGCTGAACGCCCGCAGACAGCGCAACGCCGCGGTGGTCGTAGCCCTGATGTACGCGATAAGAAATGGCGCGATCGTTAAATAAGGAGGCGTAAACATGTTTCACAGCGATAAGAACTGCATCAAACCCCTGAACGTTCAGGAAGGTTTCCTGCTGCCCGGCAAAGGAAGCGTCGGGCATATCTTCCGCGGTGGCAGAGGAACGCACAGCAAATGACGCGTCTGGCTCGCCTTCAGAAAGCTGCTGATAAGCTTCACGGATGGACTGTTCCAGCTCAGGCTGGAATGGCGTATCAATGATCCACTGGCGGATTTGCGTGCCCGCCTGGGTCAGTTGCCCGATATCATCCACATCTGTTTTGTCCAGTAATTCGTGGATCCGATGGTTAACGCCGCTTTGATCAAGAAAATCATTAAAAGCCTGAGACGTAGTGGCAAAACCGTTAGGCACGGAAACACCCAGATCAGACAGATTAGTGATCATTTCCCCGAGGGATGCGTTCTTACCCCCGACTTTATCAACGTCGTTCATACCCAGTTGGTTGTACCAGATAACATTGCGTAAATCGGGATCGAGATGAGCCATGAAACAATCCTTTCTTAATTTATTCACAGTAAAAGTCAGTAGGAGTGTAAAACCGGTCGTGCAATCGTTGCCTGAGGCAATTGGATGCCAATAAGCAACGTTGTCATTTCGAGACTAGCATAATGATCCATAAGACATAGACAGGTGAATCGATCCAGCAAATTAAACTATTTTCGTTTAGGAAAATTCCAGAACGCTAAAATTCGTCAGCAACACGAAAACAACATAATCCCTTATGAATCAGTGAGAAGTGCGTAGTAGTTTCGCAAGTAAATTAACCATACCAAAGTTGCTGAAGTATTGCTGACGCAATTCATAAAGCTGCGAGATATCGCGGAAAATTTAAAATGCCATTTCATTTATTACAGCCATTTTGCGCACTGTCTCGCAGGGATTAAAGGAAGGTTATGGTTAAGAAGAATTATCCTTTTTATTTCCAGAAATTCTGGTTATTACTTACGGAGTCCCGACAAGGGAAAGTGAACCGATATAAATTTAGGAGCAATGAGTGGACAGATGCGTGTTTTATATTTCCGATGGCACGGCGATTACCGCTGAAGTGGTAGGTCATGCCGTACTTTCACAATTCCCGGTCAATTCGACGACCTACTCATTGCCCTTTGTTGAAAGCGAAGAACGGGCTCAGGCCGTCAGCCGCCAGATCAATGAGATTTTCGAAAAAACGGGCGCCCGCCCGCTGGTGTTCTACTCCATTATTGCGCCGAAGATCCGTCAGATTATTGAAAGCAGCGAAGGATTCTGCCAGGACATCGTTCAGTCGCTGGTCGCACCGCTTCAAAATGAGCTTGGCGTTGAACCGACACCGGTGGCAAACCGTACGCACGGTCTGACCGCCAGCAATATCAGCAAATATGATGCCCGTATTGCGGCTATCGATTACACGCTGGCGCACGACGACGGTATATCCCTGCGTAATCTCGATCAGGCACAGGTTATTTTGCTGGGCGTTTCGCGCTGCGGTAAAACCCCCACCAGCCTTTACCTGGCATTACAGTTTGGGATCCGCGCGGCCAACTATCCGTTTACCGCCGATGATATGGATAATATTCAGCTTCCAGCCGCGCTGAAACCGCACATGCACAAGCTTTTCGGGCTGACGATTGACCCGGAAAGGCTGACCGCTATCCGTCAGGAACGGGTAGAAAACAGCCGCTATGCGTCTTTACGCCAGTGCCGGATGGAAGTGTCTGAAGTCGAAGCATTATTTCGCAAAAACCAAATTCGGTATCTCAACAGTACAAATTATTCCGTTGAGGAAATTTCGGCGAAGATTATGGACAGCTTTGGTATGAGTCGCCGCATGTTCTGATTCATTTAATGATTTGGATGGCAGAACGTGCCGAGAGTGATTGAAATCATCTGTTTTTACGTTATTGTGATCGCCATCACTTCCCGGTATTCCTGCCGCAGCGAAGAAACAAATTTTCGAGAACACCATGTCACAAACAGATGAACTGCGTACGACGCGCATCGACAGCCTGATTACGCCTCAGGCACTGGCAGACAAATTGCCAATCTCCCCGTCGGTCGCACAGCATGTAATGGAATCACGCAAACGTATTGAAAAAATCATCAGCGGTGAAGACCCTCGCCTTCTGGTGATTGTTGGTCCCTGCTCTATTCACGATATTGAAGCTGCAATTGATTACGCAGGTCAGCTCAGCGTATTGCGCGAAAAATATCAGGATCGTTTAGAGATCGTGATGCGCACCTATTTTGAAAAACCGCGAACCGTCGTGGGCTGGAAAGGATTAATTTCTGACCCCGAACTCAACGGTACCTGCCGCGTGAACGACGGAATTGAACTGGCGCGTAAAGTCTTGCTGGCCATCAATCAGTTAGGAATTCCAACGGCCACTGAGTTTCTGGATATGGTTATCGGCCAGTATATCGCCGACCTTATCAGCTGGGGCGCAATCGGTGCGCGCACCACGGAAAGCCAGATCCACCGTGAAATGGCTTCTGCGCTGTCTTGCCCGGTTGGTTTTAAAAATGGTACTGACGGCAATACGCGTATCGCCATTGACGCCATCCGCTCATCACGCACCAGCCACATGTTCCTGTCGCCGGATAAGAACGGTCAGATGACTATTTACCGCACAGCAGGCAACCCTTACGGCCACGTAATTATGCGCGGCGGTAAAAAGCCTAATTATCACGCCGATGATCTTGAACAGGCCTGCCTGAGTTTGTCTGAGTTTGACCTGCCGCAACGTCTGGTAGTCGATTTCAGCCACGGAAATTGCCAGAAGCAGCATCGCCGCCAGCTGGACGTCGCCGAAGACATCTGCCAGCAAATCCGCAATGGCTCAACCGCCGTCGCGGGGATTATGGCCGAGAGTTTCCTGGCAGAAGGCACGCAACCTATTGTTCCCGGCAAACCGCTGGTTTACGGCAAATCCATTACTGATCCTTGCCTGAGCTGGGCTGACACTGAAACCCTTCTGTCGATGCTGGCTGAAGCGACCAATTCAAGATTCTGATCACCCCGAAGTCATCTTCATAAGGGCAACATATGTTGCCCTTTTTAATGCCCGCCCCAGCGCAATTCTCCGTCCCTTCAAACGCTTCCAGTGATTTTCCCCACGGCTTATCCTCCGTAAATTAAGGGGTTATCAGTAAATAATTACATTCCATCAACAAAAATTTTCTTGATGTGTTTGTGCAATGATTTGATAATGATTATCAAATTGATATTAATTCCCATTACCAGCAATGAAGTTAGCTGGTCTCTGGCCCAAATATTTTTACAAATCATTCACATAACAACGCGATTTTTTATCTGCCTGTTGGCAGATGACGTTAAGACAACGAGGAGACAGCAATGCATTCAGTTCACTATCAGGACTATTTACAGGCCAAAGAAGCCAATCCCGGTAAATATGCCCGCGATCTGGCGGGAATTTTAGGTATCAGTGAAGCCGAGTTAACGTCTTTACGCGTTTCGCATGATGCAGTGAAACTGGATGTCGATGCCCGTACATTGCTGGCCGCACTGGAAAATGTGGGCGGGACAAAATCCATCACCCGCAACGATTATGCTGTTCACGAACAGCAAGGGCGCTATGAAAACCAGCATCTCAGCGGCCATGCGGGGTTAATCCTGAATCCGCGCGCGCTGGATTTACGTCTTTTCCTTCAGCACTGGCTGCACGTTTTCAGCATGTCTGAAAACACAGCCCGCGGCGTGCGCCACAGTATTCAGTTCTTTGATGCACACGGCGACGCGGTTCATAAAGTGTATAACACCGACGAAACCGACATGGCAGCCTGGGACGCGCTGATTGCCCAATACAAAACTGATGTCAATCCTCCGCTGCAGATTGAGCCGGTCACGCCTGTGGCTCCGGCCAGCGCTTCCGATACCAGCAGTATCGATGCTGACTGGCGCGCAATGACGGATGTTCACCAGTTCTTCCAGCTTCTCAAACGCCATGATGTCACCCGCCAGCAGGCTTTCAAAGCAGTAGGCGACGATCTGGCATGGCGTGTCGAAAACGGTTCACTGACCCGTTTGCTGAACATCGCAAAAGATGATCAGAATGAAATTATGATTTTCGTTGGCAACCGCGGTTGCGTGCAAATCTTCACCGGCCAGATTGAAAAAGTGATGCCGCACGGCGAATGGATTAACGTTTTCAACGAACGCTTCACCCTTCATCTGGTGGAAAGCGCCATCGCAGAAAGCTGGATCACCCGTAAACCGACCAAAGACGGCTTTGTCACCAGCCTGGAATTATTTGCCGCAGACGGCACGCAAATTGCCCAACTGTACGGCCAGCGTACTGAAGGCACGGCAGAACAGACCCAGTGGCGCGAACAACTGGCACAACTGAGCAGCGAAGGCGTTGCCGCATGAAAACACCTCTGAAAGCGCTGATTGCCGCTGCGGCAATTTTGTCTGCACCCGTGCTCCACGCCGCAGAGAAACTGGTCAGCATTGGCGGCGATGTGACCGAAATTGTCTATGCCCTCGGGGCAGGCGAAGAAATGGTGGCACGCGACAGCACCAGCCTGCGTCCGCAGGCGGTACTGAAACTGCCGGATGTCGGTTATATGCGCCAGCTCAACACCGAAGGGATCCTCTCCATGCGCCCTTCGATGGTGCTGAGCAGCGAGCTGGCAGAACCTTCACTGGTTTTACAGCAACTGGCGCAAAACGGCGTGAAGGTCATTCGCGTGCCGGGCACAGCTTCTGTCGATACCGTACCTAAAAAGATTGAAGTGATTGCAGGCGCGCTCAACCGTCAGGCGGAAGGTGCAAAGCTGATTGCGACGTACCGTTCTCAGCTTGATGCCATCCATCACGATGCTTTGCCGGTAAAAATTCTGTTTGTCATGAGCCACGGCGGAATGTCGTCTATGGCAGCAGGCCAGAATACGGCGGCGGACGCGATGATCACGTCCGTGGGTGCGAAAAATGCCATGCAGGGCTTCAGCCGTTATCGCCCTCTTTCGCAGGAAGGCGTCATTGCCAGCGCTCCGGACATTTTATTGCTGACCTCCGACGGCGTGAAAACGCTGGGTGGCATGGATCAGGTCTGGAAATTACCGGGGGTTGCCATGACGCCGGCAGGCAAAAACAAGCGCATTTTAGTGCTTGATGATATGTCCCTGCTGGGCTTTGGCCTGCAAACACCGGTCGTTATGGCAAAACTGCGTCAGGCGGCGGAACAAGCGAAATGAGCAGCATGAGCCCCCCAATGCCGTCCCGACGCCGTTCTCCTGTCTGGGCGCTGATCGGCCTCGGTGGTGCTCTGCTGGTACTGGCTATTCTGGCAGCCAATACCGGCGCGATGGCGTTGTCGCTGCGTACTTTGTTAACGCGGCCTTTTGACGACGGGTTATGGCAAATCTGGCTGACCGTACGTCTGCCCCGCGTGCTGCTGGCCGTGGTGGTCGGCTGCGCACTGGCCTGTTCCGGTGCCGTGATGCAGGGTTTGTTTCGCAACCCGCTGGCGGATCCGGGTTTGCTTGGGATCAGCAGCGGCGCGGCGCTGGCCGTGGCGCTGACTATTGTCATGCCGCTTTCGCTGCCGCCGATTCTGGCACTCTACGGTCACATGATCAGCGCCTTTGCGGGAAGCCTGGCGATTTCGGCCATCGTGTTTGCGCTGAGCCGTTTCGGGCATGGCGGATTGTCGCGTTTACTTCTCGCCGGGATTGCCATTAATGCCTTATGTGGCGCGGCGGTTGGGGTTCTGACTTACGTCAGCGATGACCAGCAGCTGCGCCAGTTTTCTTTGTGGAGCATGGGCAGCCTCGGACAGGCGCAATGGCCAACGCTGGCGGTTGCCGCATCGTTAATTCTGCCCGCCTGCGTGGCGACATTATTCATGGCGCGTCGCCTGAATATTTTGCAGCTCGGTGAGGAAGATGCGCATTACCTTGGGGTTAACGTCCGCCGCACGCAGCTGCAATTATTGCTTCTGAGTGCGCTGCTGGTAGGCGCTGCAGTCGCAGTTTCCGGTGTTATCGGCTTTATCGGTCTGGTGATTCCTCACCTGCTACGCATGCGGCTGGGTGCGGACCATCGCTGGTTGTTACCGGGATCAGCCATGGCCGGAGCCTGCCTGCTGTTACTGGCCGACACACTGGCAAGAACGCTGGTCGCACCGGCTGAAATGCCGGTGGGCCTGCTGACCAGTCTGTTGGGTGGCCCGTATTTCTTATGGTTAATTTTACGTCCCGGAGTGCCGCGCAATGTCTGATCTCACTTCATTGCTGGTTGCGGAAAATCTGTCCTATTCCGCCGGGGGGCGTCGCTTAATTGACGACGTGTCACTCAGCCTGAAAAGCGGCGAAATGGTCGCGCTGATCGGGCCAAACGGCGCGGGGAAATCCACGCTGATGCGCATGCTGACAGGTTATCTGACGCCGCAGTCCGGGCATTGTACGTTACAGGGAAAACGGCTGGCCGACTGGACATCGAAGGATCTCGCCCGCACCCGCGCGGTGATGCGCCAGAACAGTACGATGGCGTTCGGTTTCAGCGTGCGTGAAGTGCTGACGCTCGGACGCTCGCCGCACGGCCAGCAAAATATGCAACATGCACTGAACGAAGTGATGCAGCAGACCGGTTGTATGACGCTGGCAGAACGCGATTACCGCCATTTGTCAGGCGGCGAGCAGCAGCGGGTGCAGCTTGCACGCGTTCTGATCCAACTCTGGCAACCGGCACCTGCCCCGCGCTGGCTTTTTCTGGATGAACCGACGTCGGCGCTCGATTTATACCATCAGCAACATGCATTGCGCCTGCTGCGCGAGCTGACCCTGAAAACACCATTGTCGGTGTGCTGCGTGCTGCACGATCTCAATCTGGCGGCGCTGTATGCTGACAGGATAATTTTGCTGCACAGCGGTAAAGTTGTCGCCAGCGGAACACCGGCTGAAGTGCTGAGCGAAGAAACGCTAAGCCGCTGGTATCAGGCCGATCTGAACGTCTGCCCGCATCCGGAAACCGCTTTGCCGCAAGTTTTTCTGCGCCAGTAAACACGGCCTCAAAACAAAAATGCCACAACACCGTTTCGGGTTTGTGGCATTTTTTAACTGCGTGTCAGCTGGAGCAGGAAATTTCCAAATGTTTTCCCCAGTCCGGCGGTAATGCCGCCATGGCATCGTGTTGCGGAGCATCGCTGTAGGGGTCGCGAAGCGCCTGATGCAGCTGTGTCAGCGCACTGATATCGTCTTTTTCCGCCTTTTCAATCACCTGCTGCGCCAGATAATTTCGCAAAATAATCCGCGGATTACTTTGCTTCATGGCCTGCTGGCGGGTGGCATCGTCGATATTTTCCGTCTGCAAACGCTCGCGATAGGACTGATACCAGCTGTCAAACGCCGCGCGATCAATGAATTCATCGCGTAATGGAGATTGCGCCTGTTGCTGTTCCACATGGCTGAGCAGCCGGAAAGTCTGCGTGAAATCCCTGCCTTCTTTCGCCATCAGGCTGAGCAATCCGGTCAGCAAATCGTTATCCCGTTTATCTTCCGTGAAAAAGCCCAGCTTACCGCGCATCAGCGCCCCGTAGGCTTTCATCAGCGCCGGTTCGTAGCAGCCCAGCGCTGCCTGCAATTGTTCGGTGCTCATCAGGCCGGACAGCGTTTGCGCCAGCCGGTGAAGATTCCAGTACGCCACCGCGGGCTGGTTATCGTAGCTGTAGCGTCCCTGATGGTCAGAGTGATTGCAGATGTACCCTGGCTGATAGTCGTCCAGAAAACCGTAAGGACCGAAGTCAATGGTCAGGCCGAGAACCGACATGTTATCGGTGTTCATCACGCCGTGCGCAAACCCGATACTTTGCCACTGCGCAATCAGCGCGGCGGTTCGCTCAACCACCTCGGAGAACCATTGCTGGTAACGCCGCGCCTCGTCCGGCTCACTTTCCGGCAACTGCGGCCAGTGATGGGCGATCACGTAATCCGCCAGTTGTTTCACCTGTTCGGGCTGTTTACGGTAATAGAAATGTTCGAAATGGCCGAAACGAATGTGGCTTTCCGCTACGCGCATCAGCATTGCGCCGCGTTCTGGCTGTTCACGAAATACAGGCTCGTCGCTGGTCACAATCGACAACGCGCGGGTTGTCGGCACCGATAAATGATGAAGTGCTTCGGACGCCAGAAACTCACGGATCACCGAGCGCAGCACGGCGCGGCCATCGCCCATGCGTGAATAAGGCGTCACACCCGCGCCTTTCAGATGCCAGTCAAAACGCTGTCCTGAAGGCAAAACCTGTTCACCAAGTAAAATCCCGCGACCGTCGCCCAGTTGTCCGGCCCATTGCCCAAACTGATGGCCGCTATAAACCTGCGCCAGCGGCAACATGCCGGGAAAGAATTTCTCACCGCACCAGAATTCCCGGTGCTCAGCGTTAAAGAGAGTGTCATCCAGCCCCAACTCGCGGGCCAGCGGTTCACTGTGGTACAGAAGGCGCGCGCCCTTCAGCGGCGTGGGCTGAAGCGCGGTATAAAAACCGGGTAACTGGTCTGCGTAATGATGTTCGAATTGCGGCATAAATCCCCCTTTTCTTTAGTGTAGGGCGGCATCGCGGTGATTAACACGGAGTAATAACAGGGAGATTGCGGAGCGCGGAAATGAAAAATCCCGGTGCAGCAGGCGCTGACCGGGATCATGGCACCAGAACTGAAGTTACCGATTAATGAAATTGGGCGGGCCGGACAAGCAGATTATCCAGCTCTGCCGGTTCCACACCCGGCCAAAGCAAACCTTTCATCCCCTGCACGTCGGTTTTACGCAACGCATCAAAGTAGGCCTGACTGTCCAGGCCATCCACCACAATATTGCGGCAAAACCGGTTAACATTTCTCAGGAGCGACGGCATAACAATGGCGAAATGTTCGCCCTCGAAAAGCTGCCAGAACAGATTTTTGTCCAGTTTCACCCACTGAAAAAGGTGATCGAAAACAGGTGCCATCGTGACGTTCCCTGAGCCAAAGTTTTCAAGCCATAAGGGAAAGTGCTGCTTCAGCGCCATCAGCTGAGGGTTTTTCCGGCCTTCAGAGAGTTGCGGAAATGATTCGCTCAGATTCAGATGAATAAAAGGATGTGCCTTAAAAGCATCGCGGAGATTTTCATCCTCGAGCAATAACGCCACCTGCTTTTCTTCCACGCCGATATTTAAAATTACCTGGTTATCACAAAACCAACGGGCATGTTCATTAGCCCAAATTTGTTGCTCATTCAGAAAACGTTGCAGCTGCGTCTGAGTGAGCAAATTCAGTACAAGCTCTGTTGGCATGATTAGCTTGCTGTCTGCGCTGGAAAAACGACACACTAATTCTATCGCGAGTAACTTCCCTTCGATTGAGTAAACCGGCTGGCACAGATAGCTGCTGTTAAACGCCGTATCGAATTGTATTTTCATTTTTGTCCAAAACATCAACGGCACTGCGAATTGATTAATAACTTTTTTGACTATCAATCAGATCATAAAGATACCGGAGCCCCGAGGCGTCACCGAAATATTAGAGAAATTGATATCAAGAAAGAACCTAGCCGGATTCAAGGGTCGAGCACTGATCTCGCGAACGGCAGAGAGATCAAAAAATGTAAGAATGTATGTCCCTTTTGCGCCTTCGTTTTGAGGCGTCTTTCGGTCAGAAAGGGGCTTTCGGACTAATCTTATCGTCAGTGGTGCAAACGCGCAACACAGTCTGTGAGCGCTATCAGACATATTTTGACAAAATTTTGATTATTAATTGTGCAATCGCACAATTAAGCATGTTACTTAATATTTTATCTAATGGTTATAGTGGCTTATGAAATGTTGCGCAAGTATCAGCAGCAAGAATAACGTGCGGTTCGGAAACCCGGTTGACTTTCTAACGCAATAATAAACCAGAGATTATTTCAAATATGTCTGCTGTATCATGGATAAAAGAAGGGGCATTAGAGACGGAGAGGCATTGACGAGTTTACCGGAACCCTTTTTTGCGGCAGAAACGGGTTCCGGTTATCTGGGTTTAGCGGATACAGCGCACCAGCCAGATTTGCAGCTCACCAAGCTCAGCCTGCATTGCCGGGTATTGTGCGGTGATTTCCTGACAGGTCAGTGCGACATCCTGCGCATGGTAACGCGTTCCCACCAGTGCATCAGCCAGCGCCAGCAAAGGCGCTGGATTCAGGCTGTCGGTAAAAATCTGCGCCCGGCTGATGGCGCCTTTTTCAACGTCAAAATGGATGTCCACTCCGCCCCAGACAAAGCGTTCATTGAGTAAATGGCTGAACGCCGGCGCTTTGCCGAAATTCCATTCCCAGCTGCTTTGTTTAGCAAACCGTTCCGGAAAACCGGGAATATCCGGGAAAACGTCAGGAGAGATAATTTCAGGTTCGACGCTGGTGCCATACCATTCGAAAAATGCGGCAGTCACGGCCTGACAGATTTGCTCGTGATTAATATCCGGAACAAATTCATTGAGGTTTGCTACCCGCGAACGGACAGACGTGATGCCTTTTGCCTGTAGCTTTTTAATATCCGGATTAAGGTAGTTTGCCAGACGGCTCAGGTCAGCATTGAGCAGCAGCGTGCCGTGGTGGAAACCGCGGTCGGCCGTTTCACGGTAAGCTGAGCCGGAAATTTTTCTTTCACCTCCGGCAGTCTGAACAACCAAATCGTTGCGACCGGATGCGCTGGCATCAATGCCCAGGCTTTTTAGCGCATTAAGAATAATACCGGTCGAGACACTTTTATCGTATTCCGGTTTGCCTGCCATAAACGTAAAACAGGTATTGCCCAGATCGTGGAAGACCGCCCCGCCACCGCTGCTGCGGCGCGCCAGACGAATGCCGTCTTCTTCCATCCTGCGCGTATTGCATTCTTTCCATGGATTTTGCGCCTGACCAATAACCACGGTTTCGGCGTTTCGCCATAAGAAAAGAACACGCTGCGTCGTCATCTCACGAAAAATACAGTCTTCCACGGCCAGATTGAACCAGGGATCGTAAGAGTCGGAAAGTAAGAGTCTGAGAGGTTTCATTGCATATTCATCCTGAAAAAGTCTGTTCCGATAATAACAGCAAAAATCAGGATGAAATACGCAGCGAAATCAGGGGATAGTTTATTTAATGCGGGGTGTCAGATGCGTCGTGCCTGCCAGTAAACTTTGCGCCAGTAAACATTATCGAGAGAGGAACGCGTTACGCCCTGGCTGGTCGAGGCGTGAATAAACTGGTCGGCAGTATCATAAATACCGACGTGTAATCCATTTTCGCCGCTGCCGGTTTTAAAGAAAACCAGATCGCCGGGAAGGAGTTCATCACGTGAAACCTTGGTGCCGATTTTGGTCTGATCGGCCGTGGTACGCGGCAGAACGACACCAAACCTATCGCGATAGGTGCGGAAGACAAAACCGGAACAGTCGACGCCGCTGGGCTGCAATCCGCCGTAGCGATAAGGCGCGCCGTGCCACTGACTAAGCTGATCGTTAAGCTCTGCGACAACAGTAATAGAATCGGCGAAACGTCCGCTTGGCGGTGGCGCGTGGCTGCTACAGCCGTTAAGAATCAGCGCAGCAACAGCCAGCAGGGAATACATGGATACGGATGACCAGCGCATAGTGCATTCCTTCTTGAATTGCATCACGGCAGGGTCAGACGCGGGAATTTGCGCGGACCGGATAAGTCGCCGTTATCTAAGAACTAATAGAATTTAGCGCTATTTTATCCGTCATCCAATATTTAATAATGTTTTTTATCGTTTAAAGCCGTTTTTAATGGACGTCTTTTACCGGTTTGCTGTGAATTAACCAGACACCGGATAAGATCAGCAGTCCGCCAATCGTTTTGGTTAAGCTGATGCTTTCATTGAACCACGGCAATGTAACCGCCGCGATATACACCAGCGCATAGCTCAAACTCAGTAAGGTATAAGCCCGGTTCAGCGGCAAATAACGTAATGCAAAGAACCAGCAGCCCATCGAAAACGCATACCCGCAAAGCCCCAAAAAGACGGCAATCAGCGGGTTTAAATGGCTGAGAATAAAAGCAATATTGAGCTCAGCCAGTGAAACCCACGGGATCTGCACCATGCCCCATTTCATCAGCAACTGCGCCGCCGTCACCAGCAGAACGCTCGCCCCGCCCCACAGATACCCTTTCATAAGCTGACACTCATCAGTGCAATACCGGCCATGATCAGCGCCACGCCACACCAGTGGCGGGCGTCAACATACTCCCTGAAAAACCAGCGGGCACAGAGCGTGATCAGAACAAAATTCAGGCTGAGCATCGGGTAAGCCAGGCTCAGCGGCAGAAGCTGCAACACGCGCAACCATAACAACATCGCGATGCCGAGCAACAATACCGCCAGCCCGAGCCAGCGTAAGACGCGGGCAACACCGTCACCCGCGACCTGTGCCGCCTGCTTCTGACAAAGCTGACCGGCACAGGTAATAATGCTTACGGCAAGAACCAGAAGGAATCCGGTCATGGAAGTTTTTTGTAGAACAGCAGCGCCTGACGTTCAATCTGCACCGTCTGGTCAGCCGGCGGGAGTTTGCCGGAGATACCTGCATTTCTATCAAGTCTGAGGATCACAGAAACATTTCCTTCCTGACGTGCTTTTTGTAACCATTCCGGGAAGTCCGCGGAATCGACAAATTTTGACTTCGCATCAGGATAACTCAGGCCATATTCCAGCTCACCCTTTTCACCAAACATGATGATATCGTCGCGTTTCAGAACCCAGGCTAAACCGGTTGCAATCCCCACATTATCTGACAGCACAAAACGGCTGTCCTGCAACATCGCAATATTTTTGCCAATGAACCCTTGTGGTTGCTTGGAGTCCATGACTTTTTGCGGGATCGCCTGCCCGACCAGAAGTGCCAGCACCAGCGGACATGCAGCCGCCCAGTACCAGCGTTTTTTCACGTCAGTCAGCGACATCGCACCGGCCAGCGCCCACACGGCAAAGCACAGAATACCAATCAGCGCGCGGGGCAATTCGGCGCGGGTGAACACGGCTTTAACATGCAGCGGTAAAATGCCGGAGATCACCAGAACCGCGACCGCCATCAGCACGCCGAAAACGATGTTAATGGTGCCATTGGCTTTCAGCGCCCGTAATTTTCCGGACTGACGGATCTGATCCAGATGATCGGCCATCAGTAAGGCCAGTGGCGCGAAACACGGCAGTATGTACGTCGGTAATTTACCCTTCGCTACGCTGAAGAAAATCAGCGGCATGATCGTCCAGCTCAGCAGGAAGAATAATTCAGGACGCAGCACACGTTTCGTCCAGCCATCGCGTAAAGCGCCCGGCAGCAGCCCAAGCCATGGCAAAGCACCCAGCAACAATACCGGCACGTAGTACCAGAACGGCGCTTTGTGTTGCGCATTGGATTCGGCAAAACGCTGAATATGCTCAACCCAGAAGAAGTAGCGCCAGAAATCCGGTGCCTCACGGGCAATAGCCAGCACCCATGGCAGGCTGAGTACCACCGCAGCCACAATCGCCAGCGGGCCCCAGCCAAACAGGGTTTTGAACCGTTTCTCACGCCAGACAATCGGCAGAACCGCAATCACCGGTAACGCGAGCGCCAGAAAACCTTTGGTCATAAAGCCCATACCACAGGCCAGCCCCAGCGCAATCCAGCTCAGCGCTTTTTGCCGTGTTCCGGAAACCCGCAGACAGAAATAGCTGGCAACCATCGCGGCGGTCATCCACAACGTGATCATCGGATCCATCACGCTGTACGTACCGATACTGAATACCAGTGTGAAGGAAAGGTAAATCAGCGTGGCAATGTACGCCGTCTGGCGGTTACGCCACATCAGATTCGCCAGCCAGAAGACCAGCAAGGCGCTCAGTAAGGTGCTGAATACTGAACCAAAGCGAACAGCGAAATTGCTGTCACCAAAAATCATCTGGCTGATGTTGTTAAACCAGTAACCGGCCACCGGTTTTTCAAAATAGCGTAAACCCAGAAGATGCGGCACAACCCAGTCGCCGCGCTGTAACATTTCGCGGCTGATCTCGGCATAACGGGTTTCATCGGGCTGCCATAACAGGCGGGAATTAAGAGGAACAAGATAAACCAGGGCAAAGAACACCAAAATTAAGGTGCTCCATACGCCTTTAAGGGATTTAGACATCAGGAAAAACCTTCTTGCTGACAGCCTAACCAGCCTTCCCGACCCGGGAAACTGGCACGAACCACTTTGCCTTTTGGCAACGTGCTGAGGTCCTGAGGCAACAAATCGCCCAACGCACAGAACTGAATCCCCTGCGCGGCAGCCCGAATCAATAACTCATCGAACTGGGCAGCCAGTGACATACCTTCAACTTCTGCATGAATGGTGTAAACCGGCACACCCTGATCCTCAATAATGGCGTTGAGGATAAAAACATTGAAGTTGTCCGCATTGATTTCGCCACCTGCCACTTCATCGTAAGTGGGTAACGTCACCGGAATCTGCACCGTGCCCAGCGTGCCGTTTTCCAGCACCGGCAGGAAAGGATATTTCCCACGACAGTCGCTGTTGTAGTAAAAATGGAACCGCTCTTTGACCTCAATCACGCGTTCATCGGCGCGCCATCCAGCAACGGCTGAACATTCCACATCATGACCCAGGCTTTTTTCCAGTGCATCCAGCCCCAGCTTAATTTGCTGCTCAAGCTGTTGCTCCGACCATTTACCCACTTTTGCCTGCCAGCCCTGATGATCCCAGGCGTGCAAACCGACTTCATGGCCGCGCTTGGCGGTTTCTTTCATCAGATAACCCAGGTCGCGGGCGATGAGTTTTCCCGGCCACGCGGTACCGGCAAGCAGGATATCCCAGCCATAAAGCGAGGCGGCATTGGAGCGAAGCATCTTCCACAAAAAGCGCGGTTTAAGCAGGCGCCACAAGTGGCGCCCCATGTTATCCGGCCCAACGCTGAAGAAGAAACTGGCGGTAATGTTATGTTTCGACAGGACTTGCAGAAGCTGAGGGACACCCTCGCGGGTGCCACTCCAGGTATCTACATCAATGCGCAGACCCACTTTCTTCATCACAGACACCGTTTCAGGCTTTGTCAGCATCAGGATTGACAGAACGCAGGAAGAAATCGAGCGTATCAGCGACGGTTTTATCCATGCCGATTTCCGGTTTCCAGTTCAGCAGACGGCGCGCATTTTTGATGCTTGGCGTGCGGTGCTCAACGTCCTGATAGCCTTTGCCGTAATACGTGCTGCTTTCGACCAGATTGAAACCGGCAAAAGGCGGGAACTGTGCGCGCAACGGGTGGGCTTCGAAGCTGCTCAGCAACATTTCGGCCAGCTCACGAATGCTTGCTTCGTTGGTTGGATTACCGATGTTGATGATCTGGCCGTCGCACAGGTTGTCGCGGTTTTCGATAATGCGGAACAGCGCTTCGATACCGTCATTGATATCAGTGAAGCAGCGTTTCTGCTCGCCGCCGTCCACCAGTTTAATCGGTGAACCTTCTACCAGATTGAGGATCAGCTGAGTGATGGCGCGTGAGCTGCCGATACGTGCTGCATCCAGGTTATCGAGACGAGGTCCCATCCAGTTAAACGGACGGAACAGGGTGAATTTTAGCCCTTCTTTCGCCCCGTAAGCCCAGATTACGCGGTCCAGCAGTTGCTTGGACACAGAGTAAATCCAGCGCTGTTTGTTGATCGGGCCGACGATCAGACGTGAGTTATCTTCATCAAACTCTTTGTCATCGCACATGCCGTAAACTTCAGACGTGGACGGGAAGATAATGCGTTTTTTGTATTTCACGCAGTCGCGGACAATCTTCAGGTTTTCTTCGAAATCCAGTTCGAATACGCGCAGCGGGTTGCGGGTATATTCGATTGGCGTTGCGATGGCCACCAGCGGCAATACGACGTCACATTTTTTAATGTGATATTCGATCCACTCGGAATGGATGCTGATATCGCCTTCAACAAAGTGGAAGTGCGGGTTATCCATGAAGCGGCTGACCGCGTCAGAGCTGATATCCAGACCGTAAATTTCATAACGATCTTCACGCAGCAGACGTTCGCTCAGGTGGTTACCGATAAAGCCGTTCACACCCAAAATCAGAACGCGGGTACGGCGTTTCATCACGGCCGTTGGCAGCGTGGCAACGCGCATGTCCGGCATAATGCCCAGTTCAAGCGCCAGACGGGAACCCTGTACATACAGACCATTTTCGCTCTGCCCTGCCAGCACTTCCAGCGCGCCTTCGCCACAGGCGATGGTCAGCGGATCAGAAGAAAGCACGGTGCCCGGCTGTTTGTCATGCTGAGTCGACAGCGGACGCGCACGCCAGATAGTCAGCTTACGCTGACCCAGGAATGAAAACGCACCCGGATAAGGTTCGGTCACGGCGCGGATCAGGTTGTTAATTTCTGTGGCAGATTTGTGCCAGTGAATTTCACCGTCAGCCGCAGTGCGACGTCCAAAATAGCTCGCCTGCGTTTCGTCTTGTGGCGTCAGGCTGATTTTACCGGCTTTCATTTCCGGCAGCAGTTTAGTCAGCAACTCTTTCGCCGCTTCACGCACTTTGGCGTGCAGTTTCAGCGCCGTATCATCCGCGGTAATCGCGACTTTCTGCTGGCCAACGATGTCGCCCGCATCAGGACGTTTCACCATTTTGTGCAAAGTAACGCCCGTTTCTGTTTCGCCATTCAGCAGCGCCCAGTTCACCGGAGCGCGGCCACGGTAGCGTGGCAACAGAGAACCATGCAGGTTAAAGCCACCGCGCGGCGCGAGAGATAAAATCTCTTCGCTCAGCATGTTGCGGTAGTAGAAAGAGAAAATCACATCAGGCTGCAAGGCTCGGATGCGGTCAACCCACAGCGGATGGTTAACATCTTCCGGCGCATAAACAGGCAGATTGAGATCAGCACCCACACGGGCAACTGAAGAGAAAAACTGATTTTCATTCGGGGCATCAGTATGGGTAAAGACTGCCTGTACGTCGTAGCCTGCATCAACTAAAGCCTGTAAACCAACGCAACCAATATCATGGTAGGCAAATACAATCGCTTTCATCACTCTTCTTCCTGACTGTTTTCTTCGGAACGAACTCCGACGACTTTTTGAACGAAATAACGGGGACGTGCACGAACATCGTTGTAGATACGCCCGATGTATTCACCGAGTAAACCCATACCGACAAACTGCGCACCGATAAACATGAATAACAATGCAAATAGCGTGAACACACCTTCAGCCGCCCATTCGGGGCCGTTGATGAGGCGCATTAAAATCAGGAACACGGCCAGCAGGAAACCGAAGATGGCAATCACGCTGCCTACTACGCTGAGCATGCGCAGCGGTGTTGTGGTCAGACAGGTGATCAGGTCATACATCAGGTTGATCAGTTTCATCAGGCTGTATTTGGAATCACCAAATTCGCGTTCGGAATGCTGAACCGGAATTTCTACCGTTTTGCGGGCGAAGGTATTCGCCAGAATAGGAATAAACGTGCTGCGCTCGTGGCAGTGCAACATGGCTTCGATGATGTGACGGCGGTAAGCGCGCAGCATACAGCCGTAATCGCCCATCGATTTACCGGTCGCACGCTGGATCATCATGTTGATCATTTTAGAAGCAGTTTTGCGGAACCAGGAATCACGGCGGTTTGCGCGAACGGTACCGACGACGTCGTAACCTTCATCGGCTTTCGCCACAAGGCGCGGAATTTCTTCCGGCGGGTTTTGCAGGTCAGCGTCCAGCGTAATCACCAGATCCCCCGTAACATGACTGAAACCAGCCATGATTGCAGAGTGCTGGCCGTAATTACGGTTAAGTAAAACCGCAATAATATGGCTGTCCGCTTCTTCAGCGGCCACGGTGAGCATATCGGCGGAACGATCCGCACTCCCGTCGTCGACCAGAATAATTTCGTATTGTTGCGTTAATTGTTTACACGCGGCCTGCGTCCGGGACAGCAACGCCGGCAGACTTTCTTCTTCGTTATAGACCGGGATAACTACCGAGACTTTACGAATAGGTTCATATTGCGCCACTACTGCGCCTCCAGAAGGGAAAAAAGAGCCGCGACAACACGGTCAACATCGCTGTCCTGCATATCCGGGAACAGCGGCAGACTGCATAAACGATCGGTATTCCATTCGCTGTTTGGCAAGCTCAGGTCAGGATAGCGTTCGCGGTAATATTTTTGAGTATGGGCGGCACGGAAATGCAAACCTGTTCCGATGCCCTGCTCTTTCAGGCGTTCCATCAGCGCATCACGGGTGATCCCGCAGCGTTCTTTATCCACGCGGATCATGAATAAATGCCACGCATGCAGATGCGGATACGCCGGAATGCCCATCGGCAGGAAAGGAGAACCCTGCAATTTATCGAGATAACGCTGCGCCAGTTCGGTACGGCGGGCGTTGATTTCCGTCAGCCGCTTAAGCTGAACAACGGCAATAGAAGCGTGAATATCGGAAAGGTTGTATTTGAAACCCGGTTCAATCACTTCCGCCTGCGGTTTGCGGCCCTGAACCTGACGGTCAAACGCATCGACAGCCAGACCGTGGAATTTCAGTGCACGGACTTTATCAGCCAGCGCGTCGTCATCGGTCGCAATAAGACCGCCTTCGGCGCAGGTCATGTTCTTGATGGCGTGGAAGGAGAAAATAGCGGTCCCCTGCGCGCCAATCCAGCGATCACGGTAACGCGTGCCTGCGGCATGCGCAGCATCTTCAATCACCGGAATACCGTGCTGATTTGCCACGGCATAAATAGGATCAAGATCTAAAGGCGCGCCCGCGTAGTGGACAGGAATAATCGCTTTGGTTTTCGGTGTGATGCCCGCCGCAACGGCTTCTGCGCTGACCATCAGGGTATCGGGATCCACATCAATCATGACCGGTTCTGCACCAAGCAGAACAATCATGTTTAGGGTGGAAACCCAGGTCTGGGAAGGAGTAATGACTTCATCGCCGGGACCAATACCCAGCGCCATCAACGCTACGTGCATACCGCCGGTCGCGGAACTGACCGCTATCGCGTGCTTACAACCGAAAGCTGCAGAAAAATCCTGTTCGAGCTGGTGTGTCTGCGGCCCGGTGGTGATCCAACCGGAGCGCAAAACCTGCCCCACAGCCTCAATCTCTTCATCACCCATCGACGGGCGGGAGAAAGGCAAAAAGTTTTCCATTACGCTATCCCAAAAGGTAATTAACTCATACCGACTTTAGACCGCATTTATTTAACCGTAAGTAAACGCTGCCCTGAAATTATGACTCTTATGATGTCGGTTTAAGCTTAATTTAACCTTAAGGATTTTCCAGTTTTGTGAAGTTAAACAGAAAGTAAATGGAGTGAGAATAAACAAGCAGAAAAAACAAAACCTTTCAATAACAGAAAGTTACATTATTCATTTTTCAATTAAAAAAATGAACTTTATGGAAAAAAAATGACCACTGTATTTTTTATGAACAATATAAGCACGCCGCCAATGTTGAAAACTCAATAATTATATAATTAAAGCGCTATTCATTAAACTCAGATTAATGTCGGTGTTGTCATTATCCAGCGACGCCCTGCCAGAGCATGTATCTGAAAGGGAACTTTATATACCGCAGAAAGTGCTTCTGCCTGCATAACCTCCGAACATTCACCTGCAGCGACCACTTCGCCCGCCGACATCAACCAGACCTGATGCGCGTGATGCAAAGTATGGTTCAGGTCATGATCACTGACGATAACGGAACGCCCTGCGGCACAAAACTCAGCCAGAAGCTGATCAAGTGCCTGCTGCTGAGCAACATCCAGACTGTTTGCCGGTTCATCGAGAAACAGTAACTGACTGTCAGGATTAACCTCCGGCCAGACCTGCAATAATACTGCGGCCAGCCTGACGCGTTGCCATTCTCCGCCTGAAAGATGCGTTACAGGCCGTGAAAGTTTATCGCTGAGCTGTAACGCATCACACAACCGGCCAATCGTATTTTCTAAAAGAGCCGGGGAAGCGCCCGGCGGCTGGTGCAATGACAGATACTGAAAGACCGGCATCAGCGACGCAGGCGTCAGCTGCTGACAAAGCCATGCACGCAGACGTGCCAGCCGCGGCCCTGAGATTTCTGTCAGGTTTTCCCCGCCGATAAAAACGTCACCGTCAGAACCGGAAATCCCCGCCAGCCGGGCCAGCAGGGTACTTTTTCCCGCCCCGTTCGGGCCGATAAGGTGGATCCGGCTACCGGACGAAACTCGCGCGCTAAACGCACGAAGACGCCCGCTCACACTCACCTCACGACATTCCAGCATCTGCGTTCCCTGCTCTTTTATCAACAATGGACTATTTTGTCAGTGCGGCTTTAATGGCACCGGTCAGCAGCGGATCTTCCGGCGTCATGTCCGGCGCGAAACGCCCAAGCACAGTGCCGTCGCGCCCAATCAGGAATTTTTCAAAATTCCACAGGATATTTTCCGGCTTAACAGGTTCACGACCTTTGCTGGCCAGACGTTCGTAAAACGCGCTGTCTTTCGGTTTAACGGCTTCCGGACGGGCAGCGATCAGCGCGGAATACAGCGGATGACGATGATCGCCGTTAACGTCAATTTTGCTGAACATCGGGAATTTCACGCCAAAATTCGTGGTGCAAAAGGTTTTGATTTCATCTTCTGTGCCCGGTTCCTGCGCACCAAACTCGTTGCACGGGAACCCAAGAACTTCAAAACCTTCCGGATGTAATTCCTGATAAAGGCTTTCCAGCCCTTCGTACTGCTTGGTCAGGCCACACTGCGACGCCACGTTAACGACCATAAGTACCGAACCTTTGTAAGCGCCTAAAGTCGTTGTTTCGCCATCGATAGTTTTCAGGGAGATATCAAAAATAGTGTTACTCATCGTTTAGTCCTGAGTTTTGTGGGTTAGGTAAAGGAAGAGCATAGCCGACCCTTCAGAAAGGATCAGCGGATTTGTCCGTTTCTGACCAGCAGCCAGATAAACACCGGAGCGCCGAGCGTGGCGGTCACAACCCCGACGGGCAGCTCAGCCGCATATAAACCAATGCGCGCGATAACATCGGCCAGCAGCAAAACTGCCGCTCCGCTCAGGGCGCAGGCCGGCAACAAACGGCGCTGATCGGTGATCCCGCAAAGCCGGAGAATATGTGGAATGACCAGCCCGATAAAACCGATCACCCCGGCCAGCGCTACGCTGATGCCCACCATCCAGCCGACCGAAAGAACCAGAATAAACCGCCAGGCGCGGAGGGATATCCCCAGTTGCTGCGCCTGTTGCGTACCCAGGGAAAGTAAATTGAGCACCTTTCCCTGAAAGATAAGCCACAGGAGAACCGGCAGCAGCATCGCGCCCAGCCAGATCTGATTCCAGTCCACGCCACCAAATCCGCCCATCATCCAGTACATCAGCTGGCGCAGATCGAGGTTGTCACTGAAATAAATCGCCCATGTCATGAGCGCACTGCACACAATCCCAATCGCGACACCAACCAGCAGCATCCGCGCATTAGTCAGCAGGCGTTTTCGCGCAACATACAAAAGAAAAGCCGTCACAATCAGCGCACCAGCAACGGCCGCGATACTCATGACCCAGACCGGCATAAATCCGTGACTGAGCATCACACAAAAAACCAGCGCTACGCCCGCGCCGTTTGCAACGCCAAGCAAACCGGGTTCTGCCAGCGGGTTTTCAAACAGCGACTGCATAACCGATCCGGCAACAGCCAGGCTTGCGCCGACCAGAATCACCGCAATCGCACGGGGCAGACGCAGCTGCCAGATGAAAAGACGCGCCTCGCTGCTCAGCCATTGATCCGGCCAGAGCCAGCGCTCACCCGCACTCAGGCTTAGCACACCAATCATCAGCAGCAATATGCTCAGCCCGGAGAGCCAGAGACGGTCGCGTGATTTTTGCTGGTGTTCGAGAGCAGAAAAAGTCTGCGGGACAGGCATAAATATCGGATTCCTGAGGCTGAATTCCGGTGGCTGGAATTTTACTATCCTACCGATATTAGGCAGTTAGCTCCACAACAGGGAAGCAGAAATGAAAAAAGCCGGTGACTGAGCACCGGCTTAGGACGTATTTTTCGTTTACGGGGGGATTAATGCCCCTGATGACCGTCCGGCGGGATCGGCTGACCGTTCCCGTGTTGATCATTATGTTGATCGTTATGACCGCCCTGCTGGCCGTTGCCGCCAGGATGACCGTTGTTGTTGCCACGGTGATCATCGCCGTTTGGACGGCCCTGATTATGTGGCTGTGGCTGCGGCCTTGGCGGTGGGTTCGAGTGCCTGCGCTGCGGCGGTTTGGAATCCCAGCGATCGCCATGCCAGTACATGCCATGCTCATTACGGTCACCGTAATGATGACCCTGATGCTCGTGCCACCACTGTGGTGGACGCCAGTCATAGCCATCCCAGTAGTAGCCGCGCTGATCCTGATCCCCGAGGTGGAGCGTTACGCCAGGGACGTTAACGTCAATAGAAACATTTGCCTGCGCGATCACAGGCAATGCCAGTGCACAACAAAGCAATAAGAGAGATTTTTTCACGATAGTCACGCCTTCTTTATTTTTTATGACGTGTTTTTTATATCAGCAGGGAATAGAAGTGAATATGAGAAATAAGCGTATTTTCGGATAACTTGCCGAGCCCTTACAATAAAAATACAAATATATCCTGATTGAAATAACTCAACAGGATGAAGATTATTATCTATTCAAATCTTATTACGACTCTAACAAATCTTAACGTAAGTCTGACAACAACGTTGTTGCGATCTCTTTATACTCGCCTTGTTTATTCAAACAAAGGATGTCTTTTATGCGTCGTATTTTAGCTTTATTTAGCGTAGCTCTGGTCGTCGTCAGCCTCAGTGGCTGTTTATTCCCGCCGTTCTGGGGCCCTGGTGGTGGCGGTCACGGTGGTGGTCATGGCGGCGGTGGCCCTGGTGGACCGCGTATGTTCTACAACCATTAATTTAATATTCTAATCTGACTCTTATATTTTCAGGTCACTTGTCGGGAGAATAAATGCGTGCGCATTTTAACCTGAATATACTGAGTTATTTCACTTAAGGGGCTTCGGCCCCTTTTTAATTATCATCGTTTACACACCAATTAATAATTACGCTCCCTTCCGGCCTTGAAATTTAATCTATCAGACTAATCCTGAAGCGCCCACCCCTTTAACACTATCTTTTCACTTTACGTGCTAATAACTTAAAAGCGTAAAATCACCCTACGGACTTATGTGAATGTGATCACAAAAAATGGGCAAAAAAAAGGCCGCTTTCGCGGCCTTTTTGATGATTTTACTTATTCTTTCGGAGTGGCATTCTCAACACGACTTTTCAATTTCTGTCCCGGACGGAAAGTCACCACACGACGCGCCGTGATCGGAATATCTTCGCCGGTTTTCGGGTTACGTCCCGGACGTTGGTTTTTGTCACGCAGATCAAAGTTGCCAAAGCCAGACAGTTTTACTTGCTCGCCATTTTCCAAAGCACGACGGACTTCTTCGAAAAATATTTCAACAAGGTCTTTGGCATCCCGTTTGCTCAGCCCGAGCTTCTCAAACAGGTGTTCTGACATTTCAGCTTTAGTAAGCGCCATAGGTTCAATCCCTCAAGGATGCTTGGAATCGCTGTTTTAGAGCCTCTACGCATTTTGCAACGGTAGCGGCGATCTCCTCTTCTTCCAGTGTACGGGCGGTATCCTGCAACACCAGACTGATAGCCAGGCTCTTATAACCCTCAGCTACGCCCTTGCCACGGTACACATCAAACAAGTTTACGCCAACTACCTGATTTGCGCCAACTTTCTTGCACTCTGCCAAAATATCGTCTGCGGGCACGTTTTCAGCCACAACAACAGCGATGTCACGACGGTTCGCCGGGAAGCGGGAAATCTCTTTCGCATCAGGCAGTACGCGGTCTGCGACCTTATTCCATAACAGTTCGAAGACAACAGTACGGCCATTGAGATCGAGTTTACGTTCCAGTTCCGGGTGTACTACACCAATGAAACCAATACGTTCGCCGCGTAAATAAATCGCTGCGCTCTGCCCAGGGTGCAGTGCAGGATTTGCTTCAACCTTGAACTGTACATCGTTCATTTTGCCGGTAAGCTCAAGAATAGCCTCAAGATCACCTTTCAAATCGTAGTAGTCAACTGCCTGACGCGCCAGATCCCAATGCTCTTCATTTTTCGTTCCGGAGATCACACCAGATAGCATGACGTCCTGACGGATACCCAAATCGGCTTGAGTATCAGGCACAAAGCGCAGGCCGCTTTCAAATATGCGCACGCGACTTTGCTGACGATTTTGGTTATTGACTACCGCAGTCAGCAGACCAGACCACAGAGAAAGACGCATTGCCGACATTTCGACAGAAATCGGACTTGGCAAAATCAGCGCGTCTTCGCCCGGATGAAGTAATGCCTGCACTTTAGGATCAACGAAACTGTAGGTAATCGCTTCCTGGAAACCACGGTCAACCAGAAGATTTTTCACACGTTTCAGCGACAGGTTAGCTTCACGGTGTTTGGTCATCACCAGGCTGGCTTTCACCGGGACATCAGGAATGTTGTTGTAACCGTAGACACGGGCAACTTCTTCCACCAGATCTTCTTCAATTTGCATGTCAAAGCGCCAGCTCGGTGCGACAGCCACCCAGTGATCGCCTTTATGCTGAACCAGGCAACCCAGACGGGTCAGAATGTCAGTTACCTGCGCATCTTCAACGTGATGGCCAATCAGGCGATCCAGTTTTTCGCGACGCAGGGTAATGGTTGCGGCTTTCGGCAAATCGGCTTCTGACGTTACATCGATAACCGGACCCGCTTCGCCACCACAAATGCTCAGCAGTAACGCGGTTGCGCGTTCGATGGCCTTGAATTGCAGCTGCGGATCAACGCCACGTTCATAACGGTGCGACGCGTCGGTGTGCAGACCCTGACGGCGCGCGCGGCCGGTGATAGACAGCGGAGCAAAAAATGCAGATTCCAGCAGCACGTCCTGAGTTTCGTCGTTCACACCAGAATGTTCGCCACCAAAAATACCGGCCATCGCCAGTGCTTTGCCGTGATCGGCGATCACCAGCGTGTCTTCGTTCAGTTTAGCTTCAGTGCCATCAAGCAGAGTCAGCGCTTCATCTTTTTTCGCCATACGCACAACGATACCGCCGTCGATACGGTTCAGGTCGAAGGCGTGCATTGGCTGACCGAGTTCAAGCAGCACATAGTTGGTGATATCCACGACGGCATCGATTGAACGCGTACCGCAGCGACGCAGTTTTTCACGCATCCACAATGGCGTAGGCGCCTTAACGTTGATGCCTTTGACTACGCGACCCAGATAACGCGGACAAGCCTGAGGAGCCTGAACATCGATAGAAATAGCCGTATCAATAGTGGCTTTAACCGGATTCATTTCCGGCTCAACCAGCGGGAGCTGGTTAATCACCGCAACGTCACGCGCCACGCCCAGAATACCCAGGCAATCCGCACGGTTTGGCGTCACGCTGATTTCAATAGTCGTGTCGTCCAGTTTCAGGAATTCACGAATATCGGTGCCCACAGGCGCATCCAGCGGTAACTCGATGATGCCATCGTGATCATCCGAAATCGCCAGCTCAGAGAAAGAGCACAGCATGCCTTCAGACGGTTCGCCACGCAGTTTGGCTGCCTTGATTTTGAAATCACCCGGCAATACTGCGCCCACTGTGGCGACGGCAACCTTAAGGCCCTGACGGCAGTTTGGTGCTCCACAAACGATGTCCAGCAGACGATCGCCGCCTACGTTTACTTTCGTTACACGCAGTTTGTCTGCATTCGGATGCTGGCCACATTCGACCACTTCGCCCACTACAACGCCGTTAAAAGCGCCCGCGACAGGTTCAACGCCATCGACTTCCAGGCCGGCCATGGTGATTTGGTCGGATAATGCTTCGCTGCTGATGGCTGGGTTTACCCACTCACGCAACCAGAGTTCACTGAATTTCATGTGATATTCCCGCCTTACTTAAACTGTTTGAGGAAACGCAGATCGTTTTCGAAGAATGCACGCAGATCGGTCACGCCATAACGCAACATGGTCAGACGCTCCATCCCCATCCCGAAGGCAAAACCGGAATACACTTCCGGATCAATACCGACGTTACGCAATACGTTCGGGTGCACCATGCCGCAACCCAGCACTTCCAGCCATTTACCGTTTTTGCCCATAACGTCAACTTCCGCAGAAGGCTCGGTGAACGGGAAATAAGAAGGACGGAAACGAATCTGCAAATCAGCTTCAAAGAAGTTGTTCAGGAAATCGTGCAGCGTGCCTTTCAGGTTGGAGAAGCTGATGTCTTTATCAACAATCAGGCCTTCCATCTGGTGGAACATCGGCGTGTGTGTCTGGTCGTAATCGTTACGGTAAACGCGGCCCGGTGCAACAATGCGGATTGGCGGTTGCTGATCTTTCATCGTGCGGATCTGAACGCCGGACGTTTGAGTACGCAGCAGGCGCTTAGCGTCAAACCAGAAAGTATCGTGGTCAGCACGGGCCGGGTGGTGGCCCGGAATATTCAGGGCATCGAAGTTATGATAGTCATCTTCGATTTCAGGACCGGTTTCCACGGTAAATCCGAGTTCACCGAAGAAAGTTTCAATGCGATCGATAGTACGGGTCACCGGATGCAAACCGCCGTTTTCGATACGACGGCCTGGCAGTGAAACATCAATCGTTTCTTCTGCAAGACGCGCATTCAGCACAGCGGATTCCAGCGTATTTTTCCGCGCATTCAGGGCTTCCTGAACCTGCGTTTTCGCTTCGTTGATCACTGCGCCTGCTGCCGGACGTTCTTCCGCTGGCAATTCACGGAGGGTCGTCATCTGGAGCGTCAGGTGGCCTTTCTTACCCAGATATTCGACACGCACGTTATCCAGCGCGGCGATATCCTGAGCACTCTCTACGGCTGCCTTGGCATTGGCAACCAGCTCTGCGAGATGTGGCATTGCTTTCCTCTTCTTCTGGCCAATATGGCCCGATGTAAAATAACCGTGATTAATCAGGGGCGCGATTTTGACCCTGAACCTTAGTGTATAAAGCACAGATACAAAAAAGCCTCCACGAGGGAGGCTTAGGCGCTACTTTTCGTTTCTTCTCTTACGCGCGAAAGCCTTCCTGAGTCAGGCGCTAAAGTAAAAAAAGAAACGGAAAATAGCAGCATTCATGCTTGCGTTACCTTAATGATTGTCTTTCTTGTGCCAGGACGTAAACGGGACTGTCAGTATTAAACAACGAATCAGCCTGTTTTTAAACACAAAATATAAAAGAGGGAGCAAGCTCCCTCTTTCACCTGACTTACGCCAGTGCTGCTTTCGCTTTTTCGACCAGAGCGGCAAATACCACTTTGTCGAATACTGCGATGTCAGCCAAGATCTTACGGTCAATTTCAATAGAAGCTTTTTTCAAGCCGTTAATGAATTTGCTGTAAGACATGTCATTCTGACGAGCTGCTGCGTTGATACGCGCGATCCACAGCTGACGGAACTGACGTTTCTTTTGACGACGGTCACGGTAAGCGTATTGACCAGCTTTGATAACAGCCTGGAATGCAACACGATATACGCGAGAACGGGCACCGTAGTAACCTTTCGCCTGTTTTAAGATTTTCTTGTGACGTGCACGTGCAATCACACCACGTTTTACGCGAGCCATATGCTCTCCTGAGTTTTATATTCTAGATTAAAAAAAGTGTATTTATGCGTACGGCAGACATGCAGAGACCAGACCCAAATCGTTCTTGGATACCAGGCCTTTTGGACGCAAGTGACGTTTACGCTTAGTAGCTTTTTTGGTCAGAATATGACGCAGGTTTGCGTGCTTACGCTTAAAACCACCGTTGGCGGTTTTTTTGAAGCGTTTAGCGGCGCCGCGTACTGTTTTGATCTTTGGCATTTTAAATTCCACTTCGCATTGTTATTAACATGAATCAGAAAGGCGAATCCAGCATGCGCGGTGCGAACACCGCGCAGCAGGATTACTTGGAAGCCTTACTGTTTCTTCTTAGGTGCGAGCACCATGATCATCTGACGACCTTCGATCTTCGTAGGGAAGGATTCGACAACGGCCAGTTCAGAATCTTCACACAGGTCTTTACGGACGCGGTTAAGCACTTCCATACCGATCTGTTGGTGCGCCATTTCACGCCCACGGAACCGCAGGGTGATTTTGGCTTTATCGCCATCTTCCAGAAAGCGAATCAGGTTGCGTAGTTTGACCTGATAGTCGCCATCATCGGTACCAGGTCGGAATTTGATTTCCTTAACCTGAATAACTTTTTGTTTCTTTTTCTGCTCTTTGGTCGACTTGCTCTTCTCGTAGAGGAATTTGCCGTAATCCATGATTCGACAAACTGGCGGCTCGGCATTCGGACTGATTTCTACTAAATCGACGCCCGCTTCCTCAGCTTTTTCAAGAGCTTCATTCAGACTGACAATACCAATCTGCTCGCCATCGACGCCGGTGAGGCGAACTTCTTGCGCGCGAATCTCTTTGTTAATGCGATTAGGACGCGCCGGTTGAACTCGTTTTCCGCCTTTAATACTTTATTCCTCCAGTTGATGAAGACTTCTGCTGCGGATTTCCGCCAGCAGTTTGTCAACGACTTCGCTAACATCCATGCTTCCCAAGTCTTTGCCGCGGCGGGTACGAACAGCAACTTTGCCTGATTCGACCTCTTTATCGCCACAAACTAACATGTAAGGAACACGGCGCAGCGTGTGTTCGCGGATTTTAAAGCCAATCTTCTCATTTCTCAAGTCGGCTTTAACGCGAATGCCTGCATCTTGCAGTTTTTTAGTTAATTCTTCGACATACGGCGCTTGTGAATCAGTAATGTTCATGATCACAACTTGCACCGGTGCCATCCAGGTCGGGAAGAACCCGGCGTATTCTTCGGTCAGAATACCGATGAAGCGCTCCATGGAACCCAGGATAGCACGGTGAATCATTACCGGGACCTGACGGTCGTTGCTTTCGCCAATATAGGAGGCGTTCAAGCGACCAGGTAATGAAAAGTCGAGCTGCACGGTACCACACTGCCACGCACGATCCAAACAATCATGCAAGGTAAATTCAATTTTCGGACCGTAGAACGCACCTTCACCCGGCTGATATTCGAATTCAATCTTGTTTTCGGTCAGTGCTGCGGCCAGGTCATCTTCCGCCTTAGTCCACATTTCGTCAGTACCAATGCGCTTCTCAGGACGGGTGGACAGTTTCACCACAATCTTTTCGAAACCAAAAGTGCTGTACATGTCGTAAACCATGCGGATACAGCTGTTCACTTCGTCGCGAACCTGCTCTTCAGTACAGAAGATGTGGGCGTCGTCCTGAGTGAAACCACGAACACGCATCAGGCCGTGCAATGCACCAGACGGCTCGTTACGGTGGCAGCTGCCGAACTCGGCCATACGCAATGGCAAATCACGGTAGGATTTCAGACCCTGGTTGAAGATCTGAACATGCCCCGGGCAGTTCATCGGTTTGATGCAATATTCACGGTTTTCAGAAGAAGTAGTGAACATCGCTTCTTTGTAGTTTTCCCAGTGACCGGTTTTTTCCCACAGTACGCGATCCATCATGAACGGACCTTTGACTTCCTGATAGTCGTAAGACTTCAGTTTCATACGTACGAAGGCTTCCAGCTCACGGAAAATAGTCCACCCATCGTTGTGCCAGAACACCATGCCCGGCGCTTCTTCCTGCATGTGATACAGGTCGAGTTGTTTACCGATTTTACGGTGATCGCGCTTGCCGGCTTCTTCCAGACGCTGAATGTAGGCATTCAGTTGCTTTTTATCTGCCCAAGCAGTGCCGTAGATACGTTGCAGCATTTTGTTATCGCTGTTGCCACGCCAGTATGCACCGGAAGTTTTCTGCAGTTTGAAATGATGGCAGAAACGCATATTCGGTACGTGCGGACCACGGCACATATCCACATATTCTTCATGATGATACAGGCCCGGACGATCGTCATGGCTGATGTTTTCATCCAGAATCGCGACTTTGTATTCTTCACCACGGCTTGCAAAGGTATCGCGCGCTTCCTGCCAGCTGACTTTCTTTTTAATAACGTCATAATTCTTTTCAGCCAGTTCGTGCATACGCTTTTCAAGCAGTTCGATGTCTTCCTGAGTGAGCGTACGATCTAAATCGACGTCATAATAGAAGCCATTATCGATAACCGGGCCGATAGCCATTTTGGTATCTGGCCACAATTGCTTGATGGCATGACCCAAAAGGTGCGCACAGGAGTGACGCAAAATTTCAAGACCGGCTTCGTCTTTAGCGGTGATGATCGCCAGTTGTGCGTCGGTTTCAATCAGATCGGTTGCATCAACCAGTTCGCCGTTAACGCGACCAGCGATACAGGCTTTCGCCAGACCAGGACCGATATCGAGAGCAACATCAAGAGGTGAAACGGGGCGATCAAAAACGCGCTGGCTTCCGTCAGGAAGAGTAATGACAGGCATGTTAATTCCTTAATCTACAGTGGTGCCCCACACGACAGAGCACATCTAGAAAAATATTTGAGTTTAATTTCATGTAGTTATTCACGCTATTCAGCTTTACTTTGCCAAATATAGGCACCCTGGAATACATCACGTAATTGTATCGGGATGCGACGTGAAAACAGACAGCGAGTTTACCACCCGTAAAGTGCGAATTTCCAGCAACCTGTGTTGCTTAAGATGGATATTTTTCGTGTAATCCCCTCCGGACACGCTAAGGTAAACACAAACGCTTTTCAAAAGGGAAATTTATGTCAGAAGTCAGCCTGTTATTTCAGGCCATCGGATTGGGTTTAGTGGTGATTCTTCCGCTGGCGAATCCGTTAACTACCGTTGCCCTCTTACTTGGGCTATCCGGAAACATGACAGCGCAGGAGCGAAATCAGCAGTCGCTGATGGCCTCGGTGTACGTTTTCATCATCATGATGGTTGCCTACTACGCCGGACAACTGGTGATGAATACCTTCGGGATTTCAATTCCCGGCTTGCGTATTGCGGGTGGCCTGATTGTCACATTTATCGGTTTCCGAATGCTTTTCCCTCAGCCGCACGTTGAAGAGAAGGTGCTGATGGAAAACAAAACCGAGGAGATGAAACGGCAGGATTCACCGAATATCGCGTTTGTGCCGCTGGCGATGCCAAGCACCGCGGGCCCGGGTACTATTGCGATGATTATCAGCAGCGCATCAACCATCAGGGAAGGTTCAGATTTTCCTCACTGGGTAATTTTAGTCGCGCCGGTGCTGATTTTCTTTCTGGTCAGCCTGATTTTATGGCTCACATTGCGCAGTGCGGGTGGAATTATGCGTCTGGTTGGGAAAAGCGGGATTGAAGCAATTTCACGGCTGATGGGATTCTTACTGGTCTGTATGGGCGTGCAGTTTGTGATTAACGGCGTGACTGAAATTATTTCTCATTTTCCGCCAGCAGCCTGATTCGCTACTGGCGGAAAACGAAATTTAACGCATCGCCAGATAGGCGCTGTTCACTTTCCACAGATAACGCGGAGCCTGAGGCGCCGGATGTTTCTGCTGCACATGCTGGTAAAACTCTTGCGGGGACATCTGATTAATTTTCGCAATTGCATATGTTTTATCTTTCGCGAAAGTTCTCAGTAAGGCCCCTGCCCCGTTAACGTAGGCCACCGTCGTTGCAAAACGACGGGTTTCCGGATTACTGATCCCCGCCAGTTGTTGCTGGAGGATACTCAGATACGCCGTGCCCAAGTCGATATTCATCGCCGGGTCTTTCAGTTCATGAGCGCTGGGCTGCCCGTAACGTCCTTTCATCCGGTAGGCATCGCGTCCTGCCGTTGAGGCCTTTAGCTGCATTAACCCAATCGCATTCGATTTACTGACAACGGTTGGGTTATATCCAGATTCAACCTGAATGATTGCTTTAACAAGTGTTTCGTCGACGCCGTAAGTATTTGCCGCCTGGTGAATAACATCACCATAAGGCCCCGGATGCATTAATGAAGTTTCGCTTTGTATGGGTGGCGATGGATTCAAAAAATGCGTGGTTTTAACCGGTGTTTCTTTAGCGCAACCCGCCAGTAAAAGCGCGGCCATCAAATAAAGAATTTTTGGTTTCACGTTTTCTCTCTCGCGACTGGGACGAGGGCTAGCATATACATCTTCTTCCCACACCTGAATATATTTTTAGTCTATTATTATTATTGTTTTGTTAAACAAGGGGGTTAGGCACATGTCGATAAGACAATTCTGCATATAAAACCTCTTTAATGTCACATATTCTGAAATTAACAGATTCATTGATTACACTCTCAGTTCAGCCACGTCGCAATACGCATAAATTAACAGCATCATCTGATTCAGCCGTGCGCGGGATCGGGTTTTTGAACCACAAAAAACGCTAACTTAATGAATTATCGGGCCAGTCAGAAGGGGTGATACCATGTGGCAAGCCGTCAATCGTTTGTTGAGTGAACACCTGGGCAGTGCTGAAATCCGCGAACGTGTTGAACTGCCGGGAGGAGAAATTCACCCGGCCTGGCGGTTGAGCTACGGTGACAGGGATGTATTCGTGAAGTGCAATGCGCGCGAAATGCTCCCTATTTTCGCGGCTGAAGCCGATCAGCTCGCCCTGCTTGCCCGAAGTCAGACGGTTCGCGTACCTGAGGTTTATGGTGTTGGCAGCGATCGTGACTACAGTTTCCTGTTGCTGGAATATATCCCGCAAAAGCCTCTGGATGCCCATAACGCCTACATTTTAGGGCAGCAACTTGCCGCGTTACATCAGTGGAGCGAGCAACTGCAATTCGGTCTTGATTTCGATAATGAGCTGGCGACCTTGCCGCAACCCAACAGCTGGCAGCGGCGCTGGGCGACATTCTTTGCCGAACAGCGTATCGGCTGGCAGTTGCAACTGGCGGCGGAAAAAGGAATGACGTTCGGCAATATCGAAGATATCACTGCAATGGTTCATGCCCGCTTACAGAACCACCAGCCTCAGCCTTCTTTACTCCACGGCGATTTATGGCCGCACAACTGTGGCCTTTCCGAACACGGACCGGTCATTTTCGATCCCGCCTGTTACTGGGGCGACAGGGAATGCGATCTGGCGATGCTTCCGCTGTATCCTAATGTTCCGCCACAATTATATGACGGTTATCAGAGCAAAACGCCGCTTCCGGATGACTTCATTTCCAGGCAACCCATCTACCAGTTATATTACCTGCTAAATCGCAGCAATTTATTCGGAGGGCAGCATCTCGTCGTTGCCCAGCGCGCTATCGAAAGGCTTCTCCACGACGATATTAATTAGCCTGATAAATTTTTTTATGCATAAACAAATAAGGCCTGAATAATAAAAATATTCAGGCCTTATTTATGAGAAAGACAAGTCAGATGTTACAAAAAGTAATCTCAGTTCAACCTGCAATTAAACCTAATAATTTCAAAACGAAATAGGCAACGACTGCAATAACGATGGGCAGGATATAGAGCGGGAAATACTGCACCAGGATTGTATGTCTCGGGATGACAATCCGTTCTTCAATTTGTGGTCGTGTACGCCCTTCCGCGCCTTTCGCCTGTTCGAGGATCAGCTGATCCTGAATGCCTTCACGGATATGTTTCACCTGACGGGACATTCTTGCGCCGGATGCCTGTAACGCCAGACCGACAAAAATCAGCCAGTAGATAATAAAGAACACGATGTTGGCGGTGGTGACGCCCTGCCCCAAAGCGGGAACGGGGGAGTTGTACCAGAAAACGTTAAGAAACGAGGTGTTGAACTTCACCATATCAACCATCACGTGGACGAAATCCAGCATAACGGCATTGATGCCCTGCTCAGTTTTAGTGTGTTCGTTAATAAAATTAAGCAATGAAATCAGTGTTGAAAGCAGCGCAGGGATAAAAATAATCCATCCTGCAATCCGTTTAATCACTGCCACGCGTCCGGCTTGTTGGTACGTCATGAATTCCCCTTGTTAGGACACCTAAAGCAACACGTAAGTTTACCCACAGAAAGTATTTTGCGCCCAATGTTTTAATCAGTTACTGGCGATGCTTGCCTGAAACAGCGCTTATGTCGGTTTTCCTGACCGTTCCTGTATCGGATTTCACCCTCAGAACCGGCGGTGTTAGAGTAAAGCGTCAATTCACTTTTACGGAGTCCGCTTTCATGGCTTATGTTCGCCCTGTTAATGCAGCAATTTTCGATATGGATGGTCTGTTAATTGATTCTGAACCACTTTGGGTTCAGGCAGAACTGGACGTTTTCGGTAGCCTGGGCGTCGATATTACCCAGCGACATTTACTGCCGGATACGCTGGGGTTGCGCGTCGATCAGGTGGTCAGAATGTGGTATCAAACGCTGCCATGGCAGGGGCCCACACAGGACGAAGTGTCTAAAATGATCATCGCGCGCACCATCGAACTGGTGGAACAAACGCGCCCTTTGCTGCCGGGTGTGAACCAGGCACTTGAGCTGTGTCGTGACAGCGGGCTGAAGATTGGCCTCGCGTCTGCTTCTCCTTTATTCATGCTCAGGGCGGTTCTTGAAATGTTCAACCTGCAATCCTATTTTCAGGTGATCACTTCGGCAGAAAACCTGCCTTACAGTAAACCGCACCCCGAAGTTTATCTGCTTGCCGCCGGAGAGTTGCAGGTTGATCCCCTGAACTGCGTCACGCTCGAAGACTCTTTCAACGGGATGATTGCCACGAAAGCCGCACGCATGCGCTCGATTGTTGTTCCCGCCAGTGAGTATCGCGAAGATCCACGTTGGGCGCTGGCCGACACCAGGCTCGCGACCCTTGAAGCTTTAGTGCCTGCACATATCCTCTGAGACATCTTCCCGGGTAAGCCGGCGCAGAAACACACCCCGCTTCTGCGCCGTTCCCTGCTTCAGCCTGACTTCGCATTTTCCCTGCCACATTTCCCCGAACAGCGTTTAATTTCGCGAACCTTGAACTGCCTCATAAAATAAATAAAACGTTATTTCATTTTTATTGAATTAACATGCCAATGAACCTATGCTGCGTTTCACAAGGACGAGCCGGGAGCTCTCCTGCTTCTGTACGCTGTCACTGCCACGCAACGGTCAGACTCGCCCGGCACGTCCTCCTTTATTGCAATCCTATGAGAGGCACCGACATGCAAGTTCGTCAAAGCATTCACAGCGACCACGCCAAAACGCTGGATACCGCAGAATTACGCCGCGAATTCCTCATTGAGAAAATCTTCGAGAAAAACGCCTATACCATGACCTACAGCCATATCGACCGCATTATCGTCGGCGGCGTGATGCCAGTAGAAAAGTCGGTTTCGGTAGGCGACGAAGTTGGTAAACAACTCGGCGTGAGCTATTTCCTCGAACGCCGCGAGCTGGGCGTGATCAACATCGGTGGGCCGGGGCTCATTGTGGTTGACGGAACAACTTATGAGATTGGCCATGAAGAAGCGTTGTACGTCGGCAAAGGCGCGAAGCACGTTGAATTCAGCAGCGTTGATGCCGTAAAACCCGCCAAGTTCTACTACAACAGCGCCCCTGCACACACGACGTTCCCCAACAAAAAAATCACGCTGGCCGAAGCGTCTCCTCAAACTATTGGCGATGCGGCCACCAGCAACCGCCGCACCATCAATAAATTTATCGTGCCTGACGTTTTAGAAACCTGCCAGCTGACGATGGGATTGACGAAACTCGAAGAAGGCAGCCTGTGGAACACCATGCCTTGCCATACCCACGAGCGCCGTATGGAAGTGTATTTCTACTTCAATATGGAAGAAGAAACCGCCGTGTTTCACATGATGGGGCAGCCACAGGAAACGCGTCATTTACTCGTTCATAACGAACAGGCCGTCATTTCGCCGAGCTGGTCAATTCATTCCGGTGTAGGCACGAAAAACTATACCTTCATCTGGGGAATGGTCGGCGAAAACCAGGTATTTGACGACATGGATCACGTCAAAGTCAGCGAACTGCGTTAACCCTTGTGCTCTGCTGCACGGCGGCGGAGCAAATCATCCTTTAATGGCGAACGTGCCGTGCAAAAGAGACTTTAAATATGATCCTCAATGCATTTGAGTTAAGCGGCAAAGTCGCAATCGTGACCGGTTGTAACACCGGGCTGGGCCAGGGTATGGCGCTGGGGCTGGCACAAGCCGGTTGCGATATCGTAGGTATTAACGTTTCGGCGCCAAACGAAACAGCCGAAAAAATCACGGCGACCGGCCGCCGTTTCCTCGATCTTCGCGCTGACCTGAGCAGCATTACGGGCATTCCCGAACTCATCGAAAAAGCGGTCAGCGATTTTGGTCATATCGATATTCTGGTGAACAACGCCGGTATCATTCGCCGGGAAGATGCTATCGAGTTCAGCGAGAAGAACTGGGACGACGTGATGAACGTGAACAGCAAGACGCTGTTCTTCATGTCTCAGGCTGTGGCTAAACAGTTCATTAAACAGGGTACTGGCGGCAAGATTATTAACATTGCTTCCATGCTTTCCTATCAGGGCGGCATTCGCGTTCCTTCTTATACGGCATCAAAAAGTGCCGTCATGGGCATCACCCGGCTGATGGCGAATGAATGGGCGAAACACAACGTCAATGTTAACGCCATTGCACCGGGTTATATGGCGACCAACAACACTGAACAACTTCGTGCCGATGAAGACCGCAGCAAAGAAATTCTTGATCGCATCCCCGCCGGACGCTGGGGTTTGCCGGAAGATGTCATGGGCCCCGTGGTGTTTCTGGCGTCGAAAGCCTCGGATTACGTTAACGGTTATACAATTGCCGTTGATGGCGGATGGCTGGCGCGATAATAGCCCAATAAGTGACAGCAAAAAGGCGTATTTTTGTACGCCTTTTTCTTTTTTATCATATCGTTGACAATTAGTTACAGGGTGTCTCTTCCAAGATTGTGACAGTTTCACTTATACTGGATAAAATAACAGTTATCCAGTTCGGACGCGTCATGACGGCGGAAGGCCACCTCATTTTTTCAATTGCCTGTGCAGTATTTGCGAAAAAGGCACAGCTTTCTCCGGAACTGGCGCACGGTGACTGGTGGCATATTATTGCTGGGTCACTGCTGACGTGCCTGCTGCCCGACATTGACCACCCAAAATCCCTGATTGGCCAGCGCCTGAAATGGATTTCCGCTCCGATCGCGCGGGCTTTCGGGCACCGCGGATTTACGCACAGCCTGCTTGCCGTCGCCGGAGGAATTTTTCTTCTGCGCACCCATTTCCCTCACGACTGGGTGATACCCATCGATGCCTTTCACGCCATGATTATCGGCTATCTGAGCCATATTCTGGCTGATATGCTGACGCCTGCCGGTGTTCCTTTATTGTGGCCCTGCCGCTGGCGTTTCCGTCTGCCCCTCATTAACAGCCAAAAAGGCAATCAGCTGGAGCGGACATTGTGCCTGATGCTGGTCGGGCTCACCCTTTTCTGGCCGGACTGGACGCCCATTATTGGAGCAATTAATCCCGATATTTTTAACCATATTCTAAAACTCTTCATCTGAGCAGCACAAAAACCCGGCTATCTGGCGCAATTTAATACGAATAGAGCGGAAAAGTTATAACGCATTCCTTTTGGATATAAATGATCGGGCACCCAACTGATATTCTTCACCCCAATGCTATGGGATGGTGCAATCCCTTCCGGGAACACCCGTTTTAAAAAATTATAAGTTTGGAGTCTGGTATGAATTTTCCGCTCGTGATTAACGTAGTGGTTTTCGTTGCCCTCCTTTTGCTGCTGGCGCAAACCCGTCATAAGCAATGGAGTCTGGCAAAAAAAGTTTTAGCAGGTCTGGCACTTGGTGTGGTATTCGGTCTGGCGCTGCAACTGATTTATGGTTCCGACGATCCGGTTCTTAAAACGTCAATTACCTGGTTCAATATTGTCGGCAACGGGTACGTTCAGTTGCTGCAAATGATTGTGATGCCGCTGGTCTTCGTGTCAATTCTGAGTGCAGTGGCGAAATTACATAATGCCTCTTCGCTGGGTAAAATCAGCTTCCTGACTATCGGCACTCTGCTGCTGACAACGCTTATCGCCTCTCTGGTGGGGATTTTCGTTACCGGCCTGTTCGGCCTGACGGCAGACGGCCTGGTACAGGGGACGCAGGAAACCGCGCGTCTGACCGCTATCCAGTCCAACTATGTGGGCAAAGTCGCTGACCTGAGCGTTCCTCAGCTGATTCTTTCCTTTATTCCTAAAAACCCGTTTGCCGATCTGACCGGTGCAAGTCCGACGTCCATCATCAGCGTGGTGATTTTCGCCGCCTTCGTTGGCGTTGCGGCACTTCAGCTGGTTAAAGATGATGCAGAGAAAGGCCCGCGTGTTCTGGCATTCATCGATACCCTGCAAGCCTGGGTGATGAAACTGGTTCGTCTGGTCATGAAACTGACCCCGTACGGTGTTCTGGCACTGATGACCAAAGTGGTTGCCGGTTCTAACATTCAGGACATCATCAAACTGGGCAGCTTCGTGGTGGCGTCTTACCTCGGTCTGGCCATCATGTTCATGATTCACGCTGTGCTGTTGTCTTTCACCGGCGTTAACCCGGCGAAATTCTTCCGTAAAGTCTGGCCGGTGCTGACCTTCGCGTTCACCAGCCGTTCCAGCGCTGCCACTATCCCGCTGAGCGTTGAAGCACAAACTCGTCGTCTGGGGATCCCTGAATCGATTGCCAGCTTCGCAGCATCCTTTGGCGCCACTATCGGCCAGAATGGTTGTGCCGGTTTGTATCCGACAATGCTGGCCGTCATGGTTGCGCCAACCGTGGGCATCAACCCGTTTGATCCGGTCTGGATTGCCACGCTGGTCGGGATTGTCACCCTGAGCTCCGCCGGTGTTGCCGGTGTGGGCGGCGGCGCGACTTTCGCAGCACTTATCGTGTTACCGGCCATGGGCCTGCCGGTTACCCTGGTTGCGCTGCTGATCTCCGTTGAGCCACTGATTGATATGGGCCGTACTGCCCTGAACGTAAGTGGTTCTATGACTGCCGGGACAATCACCAGCCAGCTGTTAAAACAGACAGACAAAGCGGTGATGGATTCTGAAGAAACCGCTGAACTGGCTCATCGCTGATCCCGGTTCGCTGAAAAACAAAAACCGAAGCCAAGGCTTCGGTTTTTTTATATCTGCATTATTTAAGCTGACACTCAGAACGGGTAGTCGTGAAAACCAATCTGCTCAGAAATGTTGCGCGCGGCGGTATGCAGCATTTCGACGTAGTGCGCTTTGCTTTCTTCTGAGAAACGGATAGTCGGGAACGAAATACTCAGACCCGCAATCACTACACCAAACCGGTCAAACACAGGAACCGCTATGCAACGAAGTCCCTGTTCCTGCTCTTCGTTATCTTCGCCGTAACCCTGCACGCGCACCTGATCAAGCGCAGTCTGCAAATCAGCCGCATTCATAATGGTGTTTTCAGTGCTGCGGGTAAATTCGATTTCCTGCAACAGCGCGCTGACTTCGGCTTTATCGCCCCAGGCCAGAAGCACTTTACCGATAGCCGTGGTGTGCAGCGGATTACGGCGACCAATGCGTGAATGCATGCGCAGGTTATACATCGAATCGATTTTATGGATGTAGACGATACCGTCTTCATCCAGCGCGCCCAGGTGGATCGTTTCGCGGGTCAGGCGGGACAGCTCACGCATCTGAATATCGGCACTGCGGATCAGATCCACATTTTGCAGCGCTTTCGCCCCTAACTCGAATAACTTCAGCGTGAGCGAATACTTTTCAGATTCCCCTTCCTGCGCCACGTATCCTAAAGATCTCATCGTCTGCAAAAAACGATAGACGGTACTTTTGGACATCATAACGCGCTGAGAAAGTTCAGTAATACCAATCTCCCGCTCTTCGCCCAGGGCCTGCAAAATGCCAAAAACTTTCAGAACGGAAGAAACAGAATCGGGTTGCTTATCAAGATCTGCGATAGCCATAGGATGAATTACCTGCTCGCGTGAGTTTTGTTTCAAAAAAAATAGAACGTAGTTTTTATTATAGTGGTAAGCATCGGCGAGAAGCAATCGACCCGATGCGTGAGAATGTAAGAACTGTTAAGCCAGTTTCAGAACTGAGAGATCAGTAAAAAATTCATTTCATCGTGTGACAATTGTCACTTTAACTTCATTAGCGTAGTAATATTCCCCTCTCTGATGACTACGCACTGACATAACTCATGACACTTACACCCAACGACGGGCTTCCCGTTCCACAACGCTACGGTGCGATCCTCGCAATCGCTCTGGGTATTACCGTTTCGGTGCTGGACGGCGCAATCGCGAATGTCGCGTTACCCACAATTGCCAATGATTTTCATGCCAGCCCGGCGGCCTCAATCTGGGTCGTGAATGCCTACCAGCTGGCAATCACCATTTCATTGCTCTCACTGGCGTCTCTCGGGGATATATTTGGCTATCGCCGCATCTATCAGACCGGCCTGTTGGTATTCAGCATTACGTCGCTCTTCTGCGCCCTTTCCGATTCGCTGCTGACGCTGACCGTCGCGCGCGTATTGCAGGGGTTCGGGGCAGCAGCGATCATGAGTGTGAATACCGCGCTGATACGCATTATTTATCCGCAACGTTTTCTGGGTCGGGGCGTGGGGATTAACGCGCTGATTGTTGCCGTTTCATCCGCCGCAGGACCAACGATTGCAGCGGGGATTTTGTCCGTCGCATCCTGGCAGTGGTTATTTGCGGTGAATGTCCCGATTGGTATTGTCGCGCTGATTCTGGGGCTGAAATTTCTTCCGGCCAACTCAACCCGCAGTCAGGGGCAGCGTTTTGATATCACCAGCAGCGTGATGAACGCGCTGACCTTTGGCCTGCTCATCAGTGCAATTAGCGGTTTCGCTCAGGGCCTGAACCATCTGCTGATTTTGGGCGAAGTGATCGCTCTTCTGGTTATTGGCTGGTTCTTTGTCCGCCGTCAGTTGTCGAAACCTTTCCCGTTGCTGCCGGTGGATTTGCTGCGCATTCCGATTTTCAGCCTGTCGCTGGGCACGTCGTTGTGTTCTTTCAGTGCACAAATGCTGGCGTTCGTTTCACTGCCCTTCTTCCTGCAAAATACGCTGGGGCTGAACTCTGTAGATACCGGTCTGCTGCTGACGCCGTGGCCGCTTGCAACGATGGTGATGGCACCGATCGCCGGGCGTCTGGTCGAGCGTTTCCATCCGGGGATGCTGGGTGGTATCGGGTTGATTGTCTTTTCATTCGGGCTGTTTTCGCTCTCACTGCTGCCGCCAGAACCTACGCATCTGAACATTATCTGGCGCATGTTGCTGTGCGGCGCGGGCTTTGGTTTATTCCAGTCTCCGAACAATCACACCATCATCAGTTCCGCACCGCGTAACCGCAGCGGTGGCGCCAGCGGATTGCTGGGAACGGCACGACTTTTAGGCCAGACGACCGGTGCAGCAATGGTTGCCCTGATGTTTAACCTGTTCCCGTCACACGGGACACATGCCTCGTTAATTCTGGCGGGGGCACTCGCCGGTGCGGGTGCGCTGGTCAGCCTGATGAGAATGACGCAAAAAACCAGCAGCCAGCAAGCCGCTGAGAGTTCCAAACCGTAAGTTCCGGAAAGTAAAATGCCTGGCATAAGCCAGGCATTTTTTTACACATAAACGAACGGACGTTTATTTGATGTACTGACCGCTGCGCAGCGCTTCGATACGTTTGTCCAGCGGCGGGTGAGACATAAACAGCTCACTGAAAGACTTCGATTTGCCGTTGATACAAAACGCCATCATGCTGCCTGCTTCCTGCGGTTCATGACTGGTTTTCAGACGCTGCAACGCAGCAATCATTTTCTCACGACCAACCAGTTTCGCTGAACCGGCATCCGCATAGAACTCGCGGTGACGCGAAAACCACATGGTGATAATGCTCGCCAGAATACCAAAGACCAGCTCAAGCACTGTTGCCACGGCAAAATAGATCATCGGATTGCCGTTACTTTCTTCGCCATCACGGTTTCCGGAAAGGAAACCAGAAGCCACCTGCGCAATCAGACGCGAAATGAAGATCACAAAGGTGTTCACGATCCCCTGAATCAGCGTCATGGTCACCATATCGCCGTTCGCAATGTGGCTGATTTCATGGGCGATAACCGCTTCGGCTTCGTCCTGATTCATGCTTTGCAACAAACCTGTGCTCACCGCTACCAGCGAAGCGTCACGGCGCGCACCGGTTGCGAAAGCATTAATATCTGGCGCGTGATAAATCGCGACCTGTGGCATGGCAATGCCTGCCTGCTGAGACTGGCGACGAACCGTTTCCATCAACCAGCGCTCAGTTTCATTTCGTGGCTGCTCAATAACTTCACCACCCACCGAACGCAACGCCATCCACTTCGACATCAGCAACGAGACAAAAGCACCACCGAAGCCAAACAGCCCGGCCATGATCATCAGCCCCGGCACGCTGCTGGACTGGATGCCCGTCAGGCTTAAGACCAGCCCAAAGACCAGCATAACCGCCAGGTTAGTCAGCAGGAACAACGCTATACGCATCATAAAATTTTACTTCCTCATTGTTACTTCGTTGTTATTGATTGAGTCACACCACCGGCACATAGCCTGCACGGCTGTACTGATCCTATGGGCTTCTTGCCCAGATTCAAGAGTCCCTGCCCGCTAAAGGCCTAAAATCACAATACTTTACATTTTGAAGCGTTTTATTTCACAACCGTCGCTGAAATCTATGGAGTTTCCGCGTCCCGGCAAGCTTTCCTGCCCGGTTTAGCGCATAAAAAAAGCGCACCGGAGTGCGCTTTTCATCTGACTACCGGGTGAAGAATTACTTCGCCGCGGTCTGGTTGCCCTGAGCTTTTTCCAGATTGCCCAAGTCAACGGCAATGTGGTCAGCTTCATCGAGATAAGGATCCGGCGCCACGTAATCTTTCGGCAAATCGTCGAGAGATTTCAGCGGTTTCTTACCTTCACGTTTGAAGCGTTCGTTCAGACGGCTCAGACGTAATGCATCGTCCTCTTTGTCCTCTTTATCACGCTGTGCGTAATTAAGGGAGGCGGTATCACGTTTGTCCTTCAGCGCTTTATAACGGGTGATATCCTGCTGGATGTACTGGAACTCAGGATCCTTCGCAATACGTGCTTCATGATCTTTCAGCAAATCAGGCAGGAACGGTTTCATGTCGCCCAATTTGGTGTAAGTCGCCGCGTTGATGCTATCCCACGGAAGCGCGTTATCTTCGAACTTCTCACCCGTTTCAATCGATTCAATACCGGTTGGCATCAGAATATCCGGGGTAACCCCTTTACGCTGAGTACTGCCGCCGTTGATACGATAGAATTTCTGGATTGTGTACTGCACAGAGCCCAGCGCAGGCCATTCCGGACGCAGCATCTGATCATAGATGCGGTTTAGTGAACGGTACTGCTGCACGGTCCCTTTACCGAAGGTCGGCTCACCGACAATCAGCGCACGGCCATAATCCTGCATTGCGGCGGCAAAGATTTCTGAAGCTGACGCACTGAAGCGGTCAACCAGAACCACCAGCGGGCCTTTGTAGTAGACGACGCCATCGGTATCGCTGTCCTGACGGATACGACCGTTGTTATCGCGAACCTGCACAACAGGGCCACTTGGGATAAACAAACCTGACAAAGAAACCGCTTCAGTCAGGGCACCGCCGCCGTTGGTACGGAGATCGATAACCAGGCTGTTGACGTTTTGCTTCGCCATTTTCTGTAGCTGGACTTTAACATCGTCCGTCAGCCCCACGTAGAAGCCCGGAATGTCCATCACGGCCACTTTTTGGTCGCCGACGTTTTTGATGGTCATTTTGACTGCGCGATCTTCCAGACGGATTTTTTCGCGTGTCAGGGTAATAACATGGTTTTTAGCATTTTTGCCCGCAGGCAGGATCTGCAGGCGTACTTTGCTACCTTTAGGTCCTTTGATGAGCGCGACGACATCATCAAGACGCCAGCCGATCACATCAACAATTGGGGTTTGCTTGCCGGCCTGAACCTGGCCCACACCCACAATACGGTCGCCAACCGCAATGGATTTGCTCTTGGCCGCCGGGCCTCCAGCTACCATTGAATTGATGACGGTATAATCATCGTCACCCTGCAAGACGGCGCCGATACCTTCCAGAGACAGGCTCATCTCGGTATTGAACTGCTCGGTGCTGCGGGGAGAGAGATAATTGGTGTGCGGGTCGATTTCATGCGCAAAGGCATTCATCACCAGCTGGAAAACATCTTCGCTGTTGCTCTGCGTCAGACGTTTCATCGCAAAATGATAACGTTTGGAGAGCACATCGCGGATTTCCTGATCGTTTTTGCCGGTCAGTTTGAGGTTCAGCTCGTCATATTTGACTTTCGCATCCCACAACTTATCCAGCTCAGCGCGGTCTTTCGGCCACGGTGCTTTACTGCGATCAAGCTCAATGGTGTCGTTGCCAGTGAAATCCATCGGACGCTCAAGCACTTTCAACGCGTAGTCATAGCGTTCAAAGCGACGTTTTTGCGCCAGATTGAATAAGGCATAAGGCGTGGTTAACTGACCGGATTTCAGTTCCTCACCCAAAGTGGCACGTTTATCAGTAAACTGCGCCACGTCGGAAGCCATGAGTACGTTATGGCCATAATCGAGCATGTTGAGGTAACGGTCGAAGATTTTCGCTGAGAAATCTGCATTAAGGTCGAACTGACGATAATGTGAACGGGTAAAGCGTGCGGTCACACGCTCGCTTACCGTTGCATCCTGCGGATCTTGCGTCAAATTAGGGAGTTGAGCGAGAGTCACCGGTGCACTCTCGTTCGCTGCAAAGCTGGTATTCACCAGCCCTGCCCCTGCCATTAACAGACCCGCGATAACGCTTAATCTGACAAATTTGTTCATGCCTGAGTTGGCCTCCGTATCAGAACTGCAAGTGTTCTGCGCGCACAATCATCGCCAGACCCGAAGAGAGCTGAACGCGAACACCGTCTTTGGCAATTTCCAAAACGGTTGCATCCATCGCACTCTTACCTGCTCTGACTTTGATTTCCTGGCCAATTTGCAGTTTTGAAATGTCTGTTACTGGCACCTGACGCGGTTCACGTTTTTCCTCACGCGGTGGGCGAGGTGTACGTGGTTTGCGATTTTCCTGACCAGCCACAGCTGCGGGCGCATTTTCACGACGCGGCGCAGGTTTTTTAGCGGCCGGACGTGGACGACGTGGCTCAGTGGTTTCACCGGCTTCACGACGTTTAGCCTGTTGTTCTGCACGTTGTGCCTGAACGCGGGCTTTTGCTTCTTCCAACTGTTTACGGGCATGTTCGACGTGCTGCTCTTCGAGAACGCCACATGAATTACCATCAAGGTCAACGCGTTCTGCGCCAACTTTAACGCCATACAGATAGCGCCAGCTTGAGGTATACAGACGCAGAGCAGAGCGTAACTGAGTTTTGCTCAGATTCTCTTCACCTTGCACGCGCTCGACCAAATCCGCAAAGATACCGATCTTTAATGGGCGTGCTTCGCCTTCGGCGGTAAAACAGAGCGGGAACCGCTCAGCCAAAAAGGCGATGACTTCTTTACTACTGTTCAACTTAGGTTGATTTTCCATGAAATTTCCTGATTACAACGGGTTTGCCAACCGGCGCAGGCATGAACAGGCGCCATTATAATGACGCCATTATTAAATGCCACGTTATCCGACGATCAACTTACGATCAGATTGACATATTTTTCAGCATCGCAGTTTTCGAGATGCTGGCAAAGCCCGCTGACCAACTCTGTCAGCCCCTGTTCATCGGCTTCATCGAAGCGCTGATAAACGGTGCTATCAATGTCTAATACGCCAATAACTGTGCCTTTCACCGTGATGGGAAGGACAATTTCGGCATTACTTGCAGCGTCACAGGCGATGTGGCCCGGGAAGGCATGAACATCACCAACACGCTGTACGGCATTTTCTGCAACAGCGGTACCGCAGACGCCTTTTCCTACCGGAATACGCACGCAGGCAATTTTACCCTGGAATGGCCCCAGCACCAGCGATGTGCCGTCCATCAGATAAAAACCTACCCAATTCACGCCGTCAAGACGCTCAAAAAGTAAGGCACTGGCGTTCGACAGAGTCGCAATAAAATTGTTTTCTCCGGCGATCAACGCGCTCAAATCACGTTTTAATTCCGTGTAGAATGCTTCTTTATTCATGTAGTAACCAATAATAACCTAAGGGCACTGAGCCGTTCTGGTGTGCTTAACCCCTATAAAATAAGCATTAAATGCCCATATGAACAAGGTTAATCCTGTGTGACATCAAAAAGACTCACCTACAATAACTGTTTGCCGACCGCATAATACGTTATTTTGTCAAAAAAACCTGGCTGATATTGGCTCAATGGCCTCGCCTGACCCCTTCGGGGGATGCGTAATTGTAACAACAGGTATTCTTTACTATTCCAGGTACTATGAAAATACACACAATTTCAGCCCAACTGCCGCATATTCGCTACCAGCGGTGCAGTGAATGTGACTACCTTTTTGCGCTTCCCGCTCTGTTGCGGACGCAAACGGCGCACTGTCCGCGCTGTAACGCCAAAGTCGAAAAGGGTCGGGTTTGTTCCCTGCCACGTCTGATCACGATTGCCATCAGCATTTTACTGCTGATGCCGTTTGCCTATACCGAGCCCCTTATCAGCATCCGCCTTCTGGGCACGCGTATTGACGCCAGTCTGCTGGAAGGAATCTGGCAAATGTCGCGTCAGGGCGATCCGGTCACCGCCAGCATGGTCGCGTTTTGCACTATCGGTGCGCCGCTGACGCTGGCGCTCTCCATTCTTTACCTGCATTTTGGCAGCAAACTGGGCATGAACCTGAAACCCGTGCTGCTGATGCTCGACCGCCTGAAAGACTGGGTGATGCTCGATATCTATCTGATTGGCATGGCCGTCGCCAGCATTAAGGTCAAAGAGTATGCCGACATTAATGTCGGGATTGCGCTGGCGGCGTACCTGATGATGACCGTCATGGTCACGCTGACGATGATTAACCTGAATATCGAACAATTGTGGGAAGAGTTTTATCCGCAGCGCCAGCCTAAAGGCGTGCCCTCTTCGCTGCGCTTGTGTCTGGCCTGTAAATTTACCGGACAACCGGATGAACGAGGCCGTTGTCCGCGTTGTCACGTACCGATGCGGCTGCGTTATAAACACAGTTTGCAAAAAACCTGGGCGGCGCTTATTGCGGCCATCATCTTCCTGATCCCTGCGAACCTGCTGCCGATTTCGATTATTTATGCCAACGGACAACAGCTGAAAGACACCATTTTCTCCGGCGTCGTGTCGCTCGCCACGTCAGGCAACGTGCCGATTGCCGCCATCGTGTTTATCGCCAGCGTTCTGGTGCCTTTCACAAAAGTTATCGTGATGCTGACGTTACTGATCAGCATCCATTTCAAAGCGATTCAGGGATTGAAAACGCGTATTCGCCTCTTACGGCTGGTGACCTGGATCGGACGCTGGTCGATGCTCGATTTGTTTGTTATTTCATTGATGATGTCGCTGGTAAATCGTGACCAGCTTTTGTCATTTACAATGGGACCGGCTGCCTTTTACTTTGGCTCTGCCGTGATCCTCACCATTCTTGCCGTTGAATGGCTTGATAGCCGCTTGATTTGGGATGCACATGCAACAGGAAACGCCGAATACACCGACTGAAGCACGGATAAAACACAGGCGCCGGATTTCACCCTTCTGGCTTCTGCCGTTTATTGCTTTACTGATTGCCGGATGGCTGATTTACAGCAACTACGAGGAGCGCGGGACGACTGTTACTATCGATTTCCAGTCAGCGGCGGGCATCGTTGCTGGCCGTACGCCTGTGCGTTATCAGGGCGTTGAAGTCGGATCGGTCGAATCCATCAGCCTGAGCAAAGATCTGCGCACCATTCAGGTAAAAGTCAGCATTAAAAGCGATCTGTCTGACGCGTTGCGCGAAGGCACTCAGTTCTGGCTGGTGACGCCGAAAGCATCGCTGGCGGGCGTTTCCGGCCTTGATGCACTGGTGGGCGGTAACTACATCGGCATGATGCCAGGCCCCGGTAACGAGAAAGATCACTTTGTCGCCCTCGATACACAGCCGAAATTCCGCCTGAATACCGGCGAACTGATGGTTCATCTGCACTCAAAAGATCTGGGCTCGCTGAGCACCGGTTCGCTGGTGTATTACCGTAAAATCCCGATCGGAAAAGTTTACGATTACGACATCGAAAGCGGCAACAACGGTGTGACGATTGATTTACTGATCGACACGCGCTTTGCCAATCTGGTCAAAGACAATACGCGGTTCTGGAATGTTTCCGGCTTTAAAGGCGATTTCAGCCTGAGCGGTGCAAAAGTTCAGATGGAAAGCCTGGCTGCGCTGGTCAACGGCGCGATCTCGATGGATTCTCCGAATGACGGGCAACCCGCCAAAGCCGACCAGTCTTACGTTCTTTACCCCGATCTGGCGCAAAGCCAGCGCGGCGTGGAAATCGACCTGGATTTGCCGAATGGCAATGGCCTGTCCGAAGGCCAGACACCGCTGATGTACCAAGGTTTGCAGGTCGGTACGCTGACAAAAATCACCTTGCAGCCGGATAACAAAGTCACCGGGAAACTGACCGTCGACCCTTCCGTGCTGGATATGATGCGCACCGGAACGCGCATCGAAATGAACAGCCCGAAACTCAGCCTGAATAATGCCAATATCAGCCAGTTGCTGACCGGCAACACGCTGGAACTGATTCCGGGCGACGGCGATGCGCAGAAGCATTTCACCGTCCTCGACAGCAACCAGCGTTTGCTTCAGGATCCGGCCACCAGCAGGATTCAGCTGGTTGCGCCGCAAAGTTATGGTATTGATGCGGGCCAGCCAATCAAACTGTATGGCATTACCGTTGGTCAGATCATCGATCGCACACTGACAGATGAAGGTATTTTGTTTAATGCCGCTATCAAGCCGGAATACAAAAACTTACTGCATAAAGACAGCAAGTTTGTTGTCAACAGCCGCGTTGATGTGAAGCTGGGTATCGACGGGATGGAAGTACTGGGCGCCAGCGCGCAGGAATGGGTGGATGGCGGCATTCGCATTATTCCGGGCGGAAAAGGCGAACCCGCGCAGAAATATCCGCTGTACAGTAATGCGGAAAAAGCCGCTGAAGGCATTCAGGGCGATCAACCCGGCGCTACGCTGACGCTGACCGCGAAAAGCCTGCCAGACATTCAGGCCGGTTCCGTGGTGCTTTACCGTAAATTCCAGGTGGGCCAGATTGTGAACGTGCGCCCGAAAGCCAGTGAATTTGACGTGGATGTCTACATCCTGCCGCAATACCGCAACCTGCTGACCGAAAAGAGTATTTTCTGGGCAGAAGGCGGAGCCAAAGTTCAGCTTAACGGCAGCGGCCTGACCGTTCAGGCATCGCCGCTGGATCGCGCACTGAAAGGGGCGATCAGCTTCGATAACTTTGAAGGCGTGCTGACCAGCAAAGGCACCAAGCGCATTCTTTATGATTCCGAAACCTCCGCACGCGCCGTGGGCAGCCAGATCACACTCAATACCTACGATGCCAGCAAACTTTCCGCGGGCATGCCAATCCGTTATCTGGGGATCACTATCGGCCAGGTGGAATCCCTGAAACTGGATCCTCAGCTTAATCAGGTTTCCGCCAAAGCCGTGCTGTACCCGGAATACGTCGACAACTTCGCCCGCCGTGGCACACGCTTCTCGATCGTTTCACCGGAGATTTCGGCCGGAGGTGTCAGCAATCTTGATACCTTGCTTCAGCCGTACATCAACGTTGAAGCCGGAAAAGGCGTCCCTGCGCGTAACTTTGATTTGCAGGAATCCACCATTACCGATTCGCGTTACACCGACGGACTGGGCATTGTGGTTGATGCAGCAGAAGTTGGCTCACTGCAAATCGGTACGCCGGTGCTGTTCCGCGGCATCGAAGTAGGTACGGTTTCAGGCTTCTATCTGGGCGCGATGGCTGACCGAGTAAACGTGACATTGCGCGTCAGTAAAAAGTACCAGTATCTGGTACGCGAAAACTCCGTGTTCTGGCTGGCCTCCGGCTATGACCTACAGTTCGGTCTGACCGGTGGCGTATTCAAAAGCGGAACATTCCAGCAGTTCATCCGCGGCGGGATTGCCTTTGCAACGCCACCGACCACCCCGCTGGCACCGAAAGCCGCCAACGGCAACCACTTCCTGCTCAATCCGGAAGCGCCGAAAGACTGGCAAAAATGGGGAACGGCGATCCCAAGGAATTAACCGATCCCGCGCTTTCAGAGGCCACCTGCGGGTGGCCTTTTCATTTCATTCGGCCAACACCCGCGCCTTCATATGCCGGCAAATATGCTAAACTCCGCGGCAGAAAACACCTTCAGTTCTGGAAACCAACTCTTGTCAAAGCTCACCACTGCCAGCGATTTCGCTGATAAATTACCTGCCGCCTTTCTGGATGCGACGCGCGCAATCATGCCAGCCAGACTGACCATGGAAGATTTTATTGCGATATGCCAGCGCCCTCTGCGCCCCAGCCTGCGGGTCAATACCCTGAAAATCAGCGTGACGGATTTTCTCGAAATGGCGTCAGGATTTCAGTGGGATTTAGAGCCAGTGCCCTGGTGTGCCGAAGGTTTTTGGATCAACCGCCACGCCCTGGATGATTCCCGATTAGGTAACGCGCTGGCTCATCTCGCCGGGCTTTTTTACATTCAGGAAGCCAGCTCCATGCTCCCCGTCACGGCCCTGTTTGCTCACGACACACAGCCTGCGCTGGTGATGGACGTTGCCGCGGCTCCGGGCTCAAAAACGACGCAGATTGCCGCACAGATGGAAAACCGCGGGGGCATCGTTGCCAATGAGTATTCCGCCAGCCGCGTGAAAGTGCTGCATGCCAACATCAGCCGCTGCGGCGTGAGCAATACCGCGCTGACCCATTTCGACGGGCGCGTGTTCGGTGCCGCGCTACCCGAAACGTTTGATGCGATCCTGCTGGATGCGCCCTGCTCCGGCGAAGGCGTGATTCGAAAAGATCCTGATGCCATGAGCAACTGGTCAGAAGCCAGCGTGGCTGAAATTGCTACCACGCAACGCGAGCTTATCGACAGCGCGTTTCACGCCTTAAAGCCAGGCGGCGTTCTGGTGTATTCCACCTGCACGCTCAATGCGCAGGAAAATCAGCAGGTTTGCCAGTGGCTGCTGGATACCTACGCCGGTGCGGTGGAAACAGAATCTCTGGAAGATCTATTCGATGGCGCGCAAAAAGCGGTGACACAGGAAGGTTATCTCCACGTATTCCCGCAGATTTATGACAGCGAAGGTTTCTTCGTTGCCCGTTTTCGTAAAACAGACTCTGTACCGCGTTTGCCGGTTCCCGGATATAAAGTCGGCCGCTTCCCGTTCTCGCCACTTTCACGTCAGGACAGCGCGGAAATAATCAAAGCCGCCGCCAGCTCCGGGCTTTCATGGCCTGAAAAACAATACACATTGTGGCAGCGCGACAAAGAAATCTGGATCTTCCCGGCCGTGCTGGAACCCTTATTCGGCAAGGTCAGATTTTCGCGTATTGGCGTCCGTCTGGCTGAACGCTTTCCGAAAGGTTTCCGCTGGCAGCATGAAGCCGTTGTTGCTTTCAGCGTCAATGACGCCAGCAACCGGTTTGAAATTGATGATGAACTGGCACAGAACTGGTTGCGCGGCGTCGATATTTATCCTGAAAACACCCCGGCGACGGATGAATGTCTGGTGACGTGGGCAAATCAGCCGCTGGGGCTGGCAAAAAAAATCGGCAGCCGGATTAAAAATAGCCTGCCCCGCGAACTGGTCAGGGATGGAGCAACGCGGCACCAGACATTTTCGAACGATTAATTAATTTAACTCTTTCAGTAATTTTCTGTGCCACAGGATCCTCCTGCTGGCGCAGAAAATTCTAATAATCTTTTCTTAAATTCGATAAAAATAAGTCTGCTATGCTTTTAACCTGATTCTGCGCCGGTACATTTTTAGGTGAAATCAGGGTGACAAACTGCATGGAACAAATGACTGTGAAAAATTTTGTGCTACATATATTGGATATCCTTTTATTTTATCCATATAGGTTAATGGAATTATAAGTAGGAATAATCCTAGCCTGACATGTATTATTGCCCTCAAGATAACATTGCCGGTGATATATCATTTTTAGATATAAATCATAGTGCCTGATGTTGAGTAAAGACCTGCCAGTCGGAGAAGTATCATGTCGGATGAAATGAAACTCGAATCAGCAGATGGCCTGCTTTTACAGCAAATGGCCAGTCTGCGGGATATTATCGATAACAATTCTGACTGGATCTGGGAAGTCGATGCACAAGGACGTTACGTCTTTTCCTCAAATAAATGCATCGAGTTTCTTGGCATTCCGCCCGAACAAGTTTTAGGCAAAACGCCTTTTGACTTCATGCCGCCTGACGAAGCCAAACGCGTGGGTGAGCAGTTCGCTGCGATTGTTGAACGCCGCGCCCCTTTTGGCGGATTACTGAACCGTAATATCCGGCCGGATGGCAGCGAAGTGATTCTCGAAACCAGCGGTGTTCCGCTGTTTGATAACGACGGCAATTTCCGCGGCTATCGTGGCATCGACCGTAATCTGACCAGTCTGGATCAGGCTCCCGGACAACGTCTTTTCCAGCTCGAAACCATTTATTCCAACGCCCCTGTTGGCCTGTGCTTTATCGATCTGCAAATGCGTTATGTCACCGTGAATGATGCGATGGCCAACATCATTGGTCTGCAACCGTATGAAGCAATTGGCCGCAAAATCGGGGTTTTCCTGCCCGGCCTTTCACCTTTGCTCAATAACGCACTGGAGATGGCGCAGCGTAACGAAACGACGCCAGACCGTGAATTTTCCGTTCCCGGTAAAAATCAGGTTTTCTTCGTGCGTATCAAAGCGGCTTACGACGCACAAAATCAGCTGAACGGGCTTTCTGTGGCGATGACAGATATCACCAGCCTCAAGCGTATGGAGCGGGCACTGCGCGAAAGCCAGGAGCATTACCGCAACATGGTGGAACTGAACCCGCAAATCCCATGGACCGCCGACCCGCGCGGCATGCTCAATGACGTCAGCTCGCGTTTTCAACGCATCACCGGCATGACACGTCAGGATATTCTGGCGGATAAATGGATCCAAAGTATGCATGTTGAAGACCGCCGTGCCGCGGTTCAGACCTGGGAGCAATGCCTTAAAACCGGCGCGCCTCTGGATATAGAAGTCCGGTTCTGCCACGTTGACCGCGGCTGGAACTGGATGCGCATCCGCGCGGCGGCCAGTTATGCAACGGACGGCTCAATTCAGCGCTGGTACGGCACCGCAGAAGACGTTCACGAACGCAAATTGCTGGAACTTAAGCTGGTTAAAGCCAACCGTCGTCTGGAAATTCAGGCACGTACCGATTCACTGACCAAACTGCCGAACCGTCGCGAATTTAAAAAAGTGCTCAGTCACGAATATATGCGCGCCAAACGCAACCGTACGCCGCTGACCGTGGTGATGATCGACATCGATTATTTCAAACATTTCAATGACCACTATGGCCATCTCTCGGGCGATGCCTGTCTGCGTCTGGTGGCAAGAACGTTGCGGAAATCACTGAAACGCAGCACAGATGTGGTCACCCGTTTTGGCGGTGAGGAATTTGCCGCTATTTTGCCGGATACTGATTTGAAAGGGGCATGGATTGTCGCCCAGCACATTATGGAATCAATCGAAACGTTGGGCATCAAACACAGCTTCAGCGAGTTTAACCGCGTGACCATCAGTCAGGGCATTGCAACATACCGGCCAGATCAGGACCCGGATATCGAAGATCAGTCAGATATTGTCAGCGCGGCAGATGAAGCGTTGTATCTTTCCAAAAATAATGGCCGTAATCAGATCAACGCAATGCCGGTTTCAATCAGATTTAACCCGCTCTGAAAACAAATTAAAGGGGCCAGTTCGTTTATCAAACACTGGCTCCTTATTCCCTTCCTTCCGCACTTTGGTTTCCCCTCTGAAAATTCGTTTCTTCACTGCCATAAAAAATCCAGTGGCACTTTTTGTGCTGTCGACTATTCTGAGATCAGGGCGCCCAACTGGTCGTACCTGATGTTACTGAAATCACTGACGTCATCCTGGCAAGGAGTACCTGATGGGAAAATCGAGTATCAGAATTGGCAGTTATGAAATTGACGATGCACATCTCTCAACGCCTGAAGCAAAAGGCGGCGATAAAGTGCATATTCCGTGCAAGTCAGACCCTGATTTGTGCATGCAACTTGATGCGTGGGATGATCACACCAGCGTCCCGGCGGTTGTCGATGGCCGTCATTCTGTGTTGTATAAAGAGAAGTACGATAAGCAGAAAGATGAGTGGATCATGCGACTGGAGTAACACAGCATGGCGAACGGAATTGTGTTCGCCATGCCGCTTGCGGTCAGTCAGTGTCAGACACCAGAGCTATTCCGCGCCCGGCAAAAAAGCGGGCAAAAGTTTCAACCGGCAGGGTGACATCCTGCTGCGAGGAAATATCGTGACCCGACGGGTTATGGAAGGTTACAGATCCGGCATCAGCCCGCGTGACCAGAACCAGATGTCCGCCCTTACCCGGCGGAAAAGATTCAGGGATACGAATCGACGGATGCACCGAAGCAATGAAAAACCGGTGAACATCGAGCTGTGAAGCAATATCTTGCGCAGAAATATTCACTTTGACCAGTGCGGTCAGCCCTAACTCCTGCCGGACATACTCCACAAACGGCGCGTAAATAAGCCCTTTAATGTTATTCCCTTCACGGACATAAGCGCCGTACGCCTGGCTGCGCCGGGTCAGTTCGAGAACGGGCACGACGTTTCCGGAAACTGCCGCAAGCACCATTTTCAGGCAACACATTCCGCAGACATGGTTGGCCCATTCGATAAATTCTTCCTGAGAAGCCGCGCCAGACTGGCGCCAGAGGCGGATATCGCTGAGCGCAATATCACCAGCGATAATCCCCGCAGCGCAGGACGGATCTTCCCACTGGCTGAAATACGGTACTCCGCAAAGGGGTGAAAACGTATGAGGGTTTGCTGTATTGGCGGACATGACTCATTCCTGAACGACAGATCGACAACATCAGGTAGATCTTATGCCTTGGGGTTTTTTGGCCTGATTTTCCTTATCAGGCCACATGATGAAGTTAGAACTTTTCGATCATCCGGAATTTCATGAGCAACAGAGGCATGGTCGGTTCAAACATTTCATATTCTTCGAAGAAACGCTGATGCTCTTTACGCCAGTAAGCCAGCGTGCGGTCACCTTCACCTTCTTCCCAGGCATGCTGCTCTGTTACCTGATCAAACGGAACTTGTTTCACTTCGGTCAGTTGTACGGCACAAACCGGATTGTTGCGGCCATCGACTACAACAAACACTTCGCCCGGCTCAGGTTCCGGATCATCATCGAGATTTGAGCAGGTCGCTGTTTTGGTACCGGCCATGACACGTTTGGCCAGTTCATCTGCTGACGATTCAGTATCACCAAAAGACCAGCGTTCTGCGTCCCTGTATTTAAGCGGGATCTGCGGGATCATAATTTATCCTTTCAATTGAGATAGTTCACTGCCATTACAGTTAAACATTAGCACAAAAAAACCCGCCGCAGCGGGTTTTGAACGCCAGCATCAGACTCAGGGTTTGCAATTATCCGGCATTTTCTGTGGCCACTGGCGAGAGCTGCCCGCGCCGTATAAAACAGAAATGCCGCACTCTTTATCTAAGCGTGCGAGTGGCTTGCCAGTCTTGTCGATCATCATCGACATTGCCGGTGTCGATACAATCGCCACCCCACCGTCAAACGGTGAAACTGCGCTGTAAACAGGCGCGATCACGTAGTTACCCTGCGCATCCACAAAGCCGTAGGTAGTATCCGCTTTAGCGAACGCCAGGCCGTCATGAGGCAAACCGAGATCGGCGTAAGAGACAGCGTCAGCGGCTTTCCCCTGCCCGTCAATCCAGGTTTTTGTGCCATCAGCACGCGTGAGAACAGCATGTCCGTCAACCATACGGCTGGCGAAACCTGCCACAGTCAGAACCAGTTTGCCGGTATTATCGACATAGCGTGTTGTGGCCTCACTGTTTTGCGGATCATAAGAAACAGGCCACGTGCTGCCCAAAGGCAGGCTCCATTTCCCTTCAGGCATCGCGGCGACACGCGCACCTTTGTCGTCAATCAGCTCAGATCCGGCAGCTGTTGTACGCAATGCGCGCCCCTGTGCAAAGGCGGAGCCCCGGGTATCGATAGCAGGTTGGATCTGCCAGTCACCTTGCGCAGATAAATAACCTTCCTGCGGCTGTCGGGATAGTTTCACCCAGTCACCCAGTGCGCTGATTCGGGTTTGCTGCTCATGAAGCTGGATATTGCCTTTGGCGTCCAGAAGCCAGGATTGCCCGGCGGCAGACGTTGCCAGAATGCGACCATCACTGAACTGATTTACCGCCAGACCGGCCGTCGGCGCAATCCGTGTTTTCGTATCATTGCCAATGATTTCTGCGATCACACCGGACTCTGGCTGATCGTCCGTTGCCGGTTGTGTCAGCAGCCACAAAGCAGAATTGATGCGCTTAACTTTGGCGTATTTAGCTTCCACCATGGTTTTACCCTGACCGTCAAGGATCCCCCAAAGGCCATTTGGCGTCTGAACAGCAACCTGATTGTTGGCATAATCACCCACATCCTGATAGGAAGGCTGAATGACGATTTTCTGGTTAATGACATCGTAAATTCCCCACAATGCCCCTTCAGCTGCCGTTTCGTGATAACGGAACCAGCCGTTACCGACCGACTCCAGATCAAACACATCCGGCAAATTGTAATGCTTACCGGCATGGTCGAGCGCCGTCAGCTTGCCGTCCAGATAATCCAGCGCGTAGCCCTGTACAAACGGAGATATGTTGTCTTCTGTCAGAGGAATAACCACTTTCCCTTGCGCATCAATCACGCCGGTGCCATCGGCCGTTCTGACAATAAATTGCCCGATATCTTCGCTGCTGTCCGCTGATTCAATATCCTGCCATTTGTTATCAATTTGCAGAGAGCCGTCCGGTTTCAGGAAACCAGCTCCTGTTTTGCTGGTCCCTGCCTCAGGGCGGATCAGAGCCAATGGCGACTGCGGGGTAACGTGATCACCGCCACCGTTGAGCGGTTCAATCCGGCTATTTTCAAGCGCGCTGATCGTCTTCTGATTCAGCAACGCCTTTCCGGTCGCATCAACAACATTCACGACGTCGCCCTGATCATTGCGCAGCCACAGACGGTGATTGATCACTTCCGCACTGGAAATTTGCGCCAGCCAGCCGACATTCTGTGCACCACCAATCATTCCACCTGAAGGCGCAACAATCGCGTTCACTTTTTTCTGCTCACCGCGGGTGGTCACCAGAAACTCACCGGTAGTCTGCCCCCACGGCTCGCTGGCGGCAGGCAACGTCAGAGGTTGTTTACGGCCGGGAACAAATACGATGAGATTTTCTTTCGGTGTCGGGTTAAGGACATAGTCCCCCGAAACCCGCAGAGAGGCGGCATCAGAATCGCTAAACGTTGCTATCACAACGGCGGAGTTATCCAGTAACTTCACACCATCAGCCGTTTTCGCCAGCCAGAAAGCGCCGGTTTCTTCACTTACTGATAAATACTTTTGCTCATCCTGGATGCCGTCTGCACGAATTAGCGTAATTCCGTCGGAATTTTTCGCGAGTGCCACTGCCGGATTACGCGGGTCGAGAGTAATTGCGGCGTACTGTGGTGCAACGCGCCAGCTCAGATTTTCATCCACGATGCCATAACCTTTGCTGGCATCGAAGGCGATGAATAATCCCTGAGTACCAAAAGGTTCAGCAACTTCCATTTTGTCTGTTGCTACATGGCGAACACCATTGGGGGAAAGCAGCACGCTGTTAAAAGACAATTGTAAACGTGCCGGAAGACCATTACTCAGAATGGCCTCGTCCACTAAATCATCCAGCGCTTTTCCAACCTGCGCGCCTTTACGATCGATAATCTGCGATTTCCCGGCTACCGTTACAACGGCTAAACCGGATTCAGTGAAAGGTTGTACCGCATCGAAACCCGGCTGAATCAGCCAGTTCCCGGTGGTATCAATAAACCCCCACTTTCCCTGTTGTTTAGCGGCTGCGACGCCGTAGTGATAATCACCGACATCTTCAAAGACAGGTTTTATAACCAGTTGCCCCTGATTATCCAGAAAGCCCCAGCGCTCACTGGCTGCGTCAGCAGCCGGTAAAAGCACAGCCGCGCGCCCTTCACGAACATCACGGATACACAGGTTTTGAACAACCGGCAACGCGTTACGCCGTTGTACATCGTTTTGCGAAGCAGGCAACGGAGCAAAACAACCGGAAGGTTCAGCCGCATTTGCAGAAGCTGTCAGCGTCAATAAGGCCAGTGCGCTGCTGGTATTCAATGCGCAAAGAAGTGCTATCCGTAGCCTTGAAGGTTTGCTGACAATCATTAATTACTCCCGGTACCGCATGAAGGCGCTTTTGCAGGCCAGAGATAAGCGCCTTTTGCGTCCACGATTACGCGCTGATTACAACGCACCTGAATTTTCGCCTGAACGGCACCTTCCGCGTTCAGTAAGCTGACGACACCTTTGCCGCCTGCCCATGCGTGTTTCTCGCTGAAATTATCGGCCCAGTCGAATTTAGGCAAGATAGCGAAACGGCCGGTCGTGCTGATATAACCAAAGAGATTGCCGTAAGTCGATTTCTTCATGGCTGTGGCAAAGTTATTATTCATAGCGCCAACCTGATCAAAATAAGAACCGATCAGTTTCTTACCTTGTTGATCAACGAAACCATAAAGCCCTTTGCTGTCGCGTAACGGGATAACACCGGCACTGGCTTTATCTGCCTGCAAGCTGTCGAGCCCGGCGAAACGCTGGATCTCATTACCGTCATTGTCATACAGCACCGTTTCGCCAGTCACGTCATCATTCATAGTCAGACGCACCAGCGAATTCAACGGTTGAGCCTGCTCGAAACCGTCCAGCGGAACAGCACCGTGATCGTTAATCAGCGTGGTATGCCCGTCGCTGACGGCACGGCTCCAGTTCAGTGGCGAAATGAAATTGAATTCTGTCGTATAAAAAGGCTGAATCTGCCAGTCACCCTGCGGGTTAATGGCACCCAAGTGAGGAGAGAAACTGAGCATTACCCAGTCGCCCTGCACTGAGCTTGATGAAGCTGCAATGGCTTTGCTGACAGGATAACGACCCGCGCTGTCTAACAGCGCTACGCCCCCTTCGGAAGGCTGGACCAGCCAATGCCCCTGCCCGACGGATTGTGGTCTTGCCAGCAGATCCCCGGCGATTGCCTGACCGCTGTTTGCGCTGTACAGGCTGTAATGACTCGAAAGACCACTGCGTTCGCCTGGCTGATCGTTATCTGACAGGGTGAAAACGCCTTGTCCGATATATTGGAACTTCCCGCTGCGGCTTGAATCCGGCGCAATTGCCCATACGCCGTTGGTGCCGATAACACCCCATCCGGCATCGGCTTTCGCCAGAGCGAACCCCTCATTGAAGGATTCGATTTGAGTAAACTGAGGGGCTGCTTTAATACTCTTGCTCGCAATATCCCATAAGCCCCAGCGACGGGCATCATTAGCACCTTCGGTGTAATACAACAGACCGCCGGAAAGACGCTGGGCGTTTTGCAAGATATCTGCTGGCACATCCGTTGCGCTGCCATTGCGGTCAATTAGGCGTTTGGTATCGGTATTATTAGTGTTTTCGACAGCCCAGGTGTAGTCACCGGAAAACGCGCTGATCTGCTGGTAAACCGGCTGAATAACCCATTTACCCGCGCCGTCTACCGCCCCCACTTTTTGGGTTTGGGTATGGACTATCAGCGGAGCCTGAGACGCATCGCCATCGATAGCAGCCCACTGAGGATCCGAAAGAACGTTCCCCTGCGAGGTCAAAATTGCCGGTGGTTTTGTGGTATCGGCAGGCGTCAGAACCGCCCATGGTAGCGTGTGCGCTACATCCGCAGTGACTTCCGGCAATGTGGCGATATCATCGGTCAGCACCGAGGTACCCAGTGGCTTCACCTGATAATCTTTCAGCGCCGCGAGCGTGGCATCATTGAGTAATGCAACGCCATTGTTGTCATAAACCTGAACAACCTGCGGAGTTTTACCTTCAGTCTGCATAACCCAGAGGCGGTTGCCCTGTTGCAGGAACTGAGGTTTATTCATTTTCAGGGAAACAACCTGGTTATCGGCCCCAACAATGACAATACCTTTGCTGCCCGTTCCCAGCGTTGCCTTGCCCCAGACGATAATATTTTCGGACTGATCGGCAGGAATATCCTGCACTTTTTCCAGTTTGCTGCTGAGCAACTGCCTGGAATTATCGTTGCCGGTAACCAGCCAGCTACCAGAGGAGAGAGGACGTACAGATTTATACTGTTCTTTATTTAATGAAACGCCCTGACGATCAACGAAACTCCATACGTTTTTGATTTTGACAGCAACCACGTCGCCGCTGAGCTGAGGCTCATCGCGCGCTTTCAGGATCATCGGATCAATTGCCCAGTCACCGTTTTCGTCCAGATATCCCCAGTAACCGTCATTTGCGGAATCACGCTTTTTAGCAGGGATGAGACCGGACTGCGGCAGATCGAGCGCCATAACATCGTCAGGCAGGGAAAGGGAACGATCGGTTGCAGCATTCCACAGCGTCGGGGATACCTGAGTTTGGACGCTTGCCAGCGCCTGTCCGCCCGCAAAACCATGGGTGTCGAGAGAAACAGCAAACGGCAGCGTTTTCACAACGGCACCTTTGCGGTCAATGATTGCCAGACGATTATCCGTGACGACCAGCGCCGTACCCTGTGCATTGAAATCGGTTGCGCGGGTAAAACGCGGTTCAATGACCCAGTGGCCTTTCTTATCGATGTAGCCGTATTGATCGCCTTTTTTAACAACGGCGAGATCATTAACAAATCCGCGCGCGTCGCTGAAATCAGGTTTGATTGCCATGTGCCCGGTGGTATCAAGATAGCCCCATAGTGGCTCACGTGATAACCCTACCTGAACAGCCGAAAGCCCCTGTTGAAAAGGTAGCTGGCAGTCTTTGGCCGTTTTTGCATTGCCACATGCCCGTAACTGCGAGTCATCCGCGTGTACCGGCAGGCTAAAAGTCGCATTCAGAACCAGGGCCAATGCGCTTAAATTTCTGAAATGTTTGAATTTTTCGGAGCAAATCATCCGATGCCCTTATAACTGGAGAAAATAAGAAAGTGTAGCGCACGTTTTTTTCATCACCCGCATTGTGCGCGTGTGAGACGGTAAAAAATCCGATAATAATCAATTTCAAGCGCACGCACATGCTATACACCTATAGGGTGTCAGCTTGCGAAAGAAAAAGCAGCTAATTTATTACCCTGTAACGAATGAATACACTTCATCACTGCATAGAAAGATAATCTTCGGATGTTACCATTCAATTTAATTTCTCACCGGTCATTAACCGCGCAACTACATTCACGCTGCATTGGTAAAAGTATGGTCATTTTCATTTACAGCTGCATGACTGACGAATAATTAATCTTCAGAAGAGTTTTACAAGTTTTGATTAATGTCATTATTCCCCCTGCTTTACTCTGGTTTTATAGGTTAAAGAGCGTTATGTGACCAAAATCACTCCTGGTCTGGGTGACGTAAAACCTGGCAGTGTTCGGTTACAGCGTATTTCAGGTGCTTTATCTTCATTGGGGGAAAGTCATGCCTATCGTTCGAGCCAGATTGAGTCTGTTTGGTGGCGACACTGTCGTCATTCGTTGTTCAGAAAAATGCCACATCCATCTGATGTGTGAAAATGATATTGAGCGAAATGGACGCCACTCAGGTTTCGGCGATATTTTGACGGTTAACGATCAAAATACGGCCTACGTTGGCATCCCTTATAAAGGGATCTGGAATGTGCTTATCGATTCCCAATGCGATTCTCTGGAGCATTCCATTAGCTACATGCCCGCTTAATCCTCTTTATCTCCTCTCCGACATCTTCATTATCTTGAGACGTCATATCAGGCGGATGCACAGCATTTGCCTGATATTTATAAAAATCTGCCTATGCCGGTACAAGCAATACAACGGTATAGACATGCGACCAGAGCGTCCAGAGTCAAAATCATTAATTACGCAGCATCGCGTAAAAACTTTAGCTCGTTACATCAATTACATACCGTGATTGAATTGAACATTCCATAATTTCAAAAACCCGGTTTTCTCACTGATTAATTGATTGCCAGCCGGGTTTTCGCATTGCATTCTGTTCCCTGTAATGACGTGGCACCGGTCCTGAGGCCGGATATCTTCCAGGCAAAAACAGATCCTCATAATGAATAATAAATCATTTTGCACCATCGCTGACGTGGCCGACCTTATTCCGGGGCTGCGTGAAGTGCGCCAACACCTGCATCAGAATCCTGAGCTTTCTAATGAAGAATCCGACACTGCCGCTTTAGTCGCTGAGAAGCTGCAGTCTCTGGGCTTTAAAGTCACGTCCAGCGTCGGTGGTCACGGGGTTATCGGTTCGATGACTCTGGGGACAGGTAAACGCAGTATCGGCATTCGCGCAGATATGGATGCCCTGCCCATCACTGAACTGACAGGTGTCAGTTATGCGAGTCAGTCACCGGGGAAAATGCACGCCTGCGGCCACGATGGCCATACCGCCATGCTGCTGGGAGCCGCCGAGCAACTGGCGCGCAGCAAAAATTTCTCAGGCACAGTGAACCTGATTTTCCAACCCGCTGAAGAAATTGGTTTCAACAGTGGCGCAGAACGTATGCTGGCCGAACAATTGTTCGAGCGTTTTCCCTGTGACGCGGTATACGGCCTGCACAATCACCCCGGTTATCCGGTTGGAAAAATGATGTTCCGCTCAGGCCCGTTCATGGCGGCCTGCGATACGGTAAATATCACGATCCACGGCAAAGGCGGTCATGCTGCGCGCCCCCATATGACCGTTGATCCGATTCTGGTCGCCAGCAGTCTGGTTGTGGCGCTGCAATCCATTATTTCCCGGAACATCGATCCCAATGAAACCGCCGTTGTCACCATCGGCTCATTACATTCAGGGCATGCGGCCAATGTGATCCCGGAAACAGCTTGCCTTGAAATGAGCGTCCGTTCATTTGATTCAGGTGTGCGAAAAATATTGGAAGATCGTATCCGTACGCTGGTATCAAATCATGCCGCAGGCTATGGCGCACGTGCTGAGATTGAATATGTACCGGGATATCCGGTGCTGGTTAATCATGATAAAGAGACGGCGTTCGCACTGGAGGTTGCAAAAGAGCTGGTCGGCGAAGAGAACGTGGTCGAAAATCTGGCCCCTATTTCCGGCAGTGAAGATTTTGCTTATTTCCTTCAACAAAAACCCGGCTGCTTCCTGCGCCTCGGTAACGGTGACAGCGCTGTTCTCCATAACCCTGCCTACAACTTTAATGATGAAAGCCTGAGTTTCGGTGCGGCTTACTGGGCACGTCTCGCCGAGCGTTATTTAGCCGATGAATAACTAGCGGCAAAAACCAAACAAGCACAGGCCAAAGTAAAGTTTGATTTTAACGTTTAATGTAAAGCGGTATCGGCGGGAGTTACATGTTGCAGAGTAAACTTACTCAGGTTTGACATAAATCGACATTAGGTTTGTTACCTTTATTCCCGAGGAAAACATTCCTTCTCCTGTGTCCACTATGAACTGTCCTTCATAGTGTGTAAGACCCTCGCAATACCCCTTTCAGCCCGCCCCGAGCGGGCTTTTTTTTATCTGCAGAATCACTGGCATCATCACGATGATATGCCATGAGTGACGCCGAAATATTTCCAGCGGCGCCACCCACATGATGGGAATTTTATTTATGCGTAAAATCGATCACCATTCTGCCCTTAATTTTGCCTTGTTCCATTTCGCGGAAAATAGCATTGATATCGCCCAATGGACGTTTAGTGACTTTTGGTACGACTTTACCTTCTGCGGCAAACTGGAATGCTTCCGCCAGATCTTCACGCGTACCAACCAGCGACCCTACAACCTGAATACCGTCCAGAACCAGACGCGGAATGTTCAGACTCATGGATTCAGGGGGCAGCCCCACTGCGACGATACGGCCACCGGCACGCATGGCGTCAACGGCAGAGTTAAATGCCGATTTCGCCGTTGCAGTCACAACCGCAGCATGAGCACCACCCACTTTTTCCTGAATGATTTTTGCAGCATCGTCTTTCAGCATATTGATGGTCAGATCTGCGCCCATCTCGGCAGCAAACTCTAATTGCAGATCGTTCACATCGATTGCGATAACTTTTGCATTAAACACATTCTTGGCATACTGCAACGCCAGATTGCCCAGGCCACCTAATCCATAAATGGCAATCCATTTACCCGGCTGGATACCTGAAACTTTCACAGCTTTATACGTTGTTACACCTGCGCAAGTCACACTGCTGGCTGCAGCAGACTCCAGACCGTCCGGCACTTTCACTGCATAATCAGCTGAAACGATACATTCTTCAGCCATACCACCGTCCGCGGTATAACCCGCATTCACAACCTGACGGCAAAGTGTTTCATTGCCGGTGGTACAGTACTCGCAGTGTCCGCAGCCTTTGAAGAACCAGGCGACGCTCGCGCGATCACCCACTTTCAGCGCAGTTACACCCGGACCAATTTTCTTAACGATACCAATGCCTTCATGGCCAAGGATCACGCCAGTCTTGTCACCAAAATCCCCATTTTTTACATGTAAATCCGTATGACAAACACCACAGCACTCCATCTGTAAAAGTGCTTCACCATGCTCCAATGCACGCAGAGTTTTCTCAACGACATTAACAGAATGGTCTTTATTGACAACAGCAGCTTTCATTTTCCTTTCCTCTCATTGTGGCGGAATATCAAAGTTAAAACTGTCACTCTGTAACTGCAATACAAATAATAATTATTTCATGTAATACAATAAATTAGGACTGTATTCCCAGGTTTACAAAGCGTGTAATCCTGCCAAAAAATCGGGTTGTAGTCTGAAAATGGAGTGAGAAAAGCTAATCCCTTTTAGTTAAAAACCCTCTGCTGATACACTTTCCGATTGATTCTTCTGAAGAATTTATTATTTATCGTCGAGGGCTACGTCTTGCTTTGGAATATCCTGACCTATTTTGGTGACAGTATGCTCATTTTACCCACCGGAATAACCCTCGCTTTATTTATGTTATGGAGGGCTGACAGCCCGGCAACAACATTAATATGGCTGATTACTCTGGGTATTTCGGGTCTTGCAGTGAGCATCTCAAAACTACTGTTTCTCGCCTGGGGTATTGGCAGCAGTACATTTAATTTTACAGGCTTCAGCGGACATACCACGATGTCTGCCACTTTATGGCCGGTGATGCTCTGGCTGATAAGCCAACGTTTTCAGCCTGACAGACGCAGGCTGATGATTGCTGTTGGGTATTTCATTGCCATTATGGTAGGTATCAGCCGGCTCGCACTGCATGCTCATTCCGTCAGCGAAGTGCTCTCAGGGTTAATCCTCGGCAGTCTTTGCAGCGGAATCTTTTTATATACACAGCGCAGCCGTGACATGCGCTATTTCACATTCACTCCATTAGTTATTCTTCTTATTCTTCCTCTGTCCCTTATGAGCATTGGCAAGAAAGCACCCACGCAGCAGTTCATCGAACATCTCGCCACGCAAATCACAGGCAAACAACCCTGGACGCGAGCAAAACTGCTTGAATGACTGGCGAAATTTACTGGGAAAAGGCTAAGGCTAAGAGAGCTGAGATGCAGTTATGGAATAAGCAGGAAGAGATGTAACTTACTGATTTAAAAAACAGGCAAAAAAAAGACCGAATACTTATTAATGTTATTTAGATCAATAATTTAAATTCATAATTGGCGATGGAGTGGCGGCGAGCTTTTTAACGCTGATTAGTAAACACTAATCTCAATCATAATTTCAGGGGGTTGCCTTAATCTGCACTCTCAATCACATGCCATTTTCTACCATACAAAGCTGCAGGTGTTGTAACACAGCTGCAATGGTTGGTGGAAATGATTTTGTTTTTTAATCATAGAGAAACTGGTTACTCTGACAGGCGCAAGGTGGTGTATCCGTGGCACTTATTGTAGTTGCATGAAAACAACCACAGATAACTGGCGTGTCGGAGATATAGCTCTCGCTTAAGTTAAAATATCTTGAGTAAATGATAATAAAATGTATTTTAGAACTGCATAGCAAAACGTAACAACTCATAAGGATAATGATTATAATGCAAATTGTTTCTATTATAAACTATAAAGGTGGAGTTGGTAAAACAACTGTTACTTCTAATTTGGCTGCTGAATTAGCATTCAGAGGCAAGAATGTTTTAGTTTTGGATATGGATGCTCAAGCAAGTCTCACGTTTTCTTTCTTAACTCCGGACTACTGGGATGAGCATCTGAAAAATGATAGGACTATTAAGAATTGGTTTGATTGTATAAGTCAAGGTGAACAAACTATGCCGCTTTCAACTCTTCGGATAAGACCCGATGAGGTAAATAGCAGCCTTGGAAGAAAAGGGGGTTGTCTGGATTTGATATCCTCTCACCTTGGACTAATAAATGTTGATCTTGAGCTTGCAACTTTACTTGGGGGTGCAAGCCCAAGTCAGACTCAAAAAAAATATCTTAAAGTCCATGGAAAACTTAGAGAAGAGCTTCAGATTTTAGCTAAAGAAATGAGTTACGACATCGTTCTTATTGATTGCCCTCCTAATTTCAATATAGTCACTAAGAATGCGCTAATTGCTTCGGACAAAATTCTAATACCAGCTAAACCTGATTACCTATCAACACTAGGCATAGACTATTTGAAGAGAAGTGTTGATTCTTTGGTAACTGATTATAATTTTTATGCTGATAAAGATGAAGATTATGGAAGAGTTTCTCCTGAAATACTTGGCGTAGTTTTTACTATGATCCAAATCCATTCAGAACAACCTATTGCTGCACAAAGGCAATATATTGCACAAACTAAACGCCTGCGCGTTCCCGTATTTAATTCTATTTTCAGAGAAAATAAAAGCATTTTTGCTGATGCTCCTAGAGATGGGATTCCAGTTGTATTAAATGTTTATTCAAACTCAACACACTCATCAATTGTTGGGGAGATAGAAGAGTTTGTAGATGAATTCCTTCTGAAGATTGGAGAATGAAAGTGAGTAAAGCTAAAACATTAACTTCACTTTTTCGTGAGCTGCAAGATGCCGTTCTTGAGCTTAGTGATGGAGAATTAGAAAAAGTTATCTCCGGTGAGTTTCAGTTTTCATTAAAGATTGTTAAAAAGAAAAATATTAATAACTCAAAGGCAAGTTTGATTGACAATTTCAGTTATGATAAATTGCTTGATTTACTCAACAAATGTGATTCCAGAGAACAAGGTAATGAGTTATTATCCAGGGAGTTAAACACGAAGTCTGAATATGAGAAGTTCGCTCGTCACGTTGAAGTTGCTGTGATGAAAAGCGATAAAGTCGATAAAATAAGAGATAATATTATTGAGTCAACTGTCGGAGCAAAACTTCGCTCTGATGCTATTCAGAATAAAAATTAAATAAATGCCGCCCCAAAAGGCGGCCATTTTTACCCTCCTGAGGAAGTCATATTATTTACTTTCACTTGATGCTACATCACTATGTTTTTATGTTCGACCTATCCTTTAGTTGAGATGACTTTCGTCACAGTATAGTGAGTTAACCCATAAAGATTACAGCCTTTCATACAACCTCGTAAAAACCAATCAATAAAAATGTGAATTTTATTGAAAAAAAAAGAAATTACAAAATTAGAATTTACCGCACAATAAAAACACAAGGACAATGAATTAATATGTTAGAAAAAATAAAAGTGTTTTTTTCAAGGAGCGAACCTTCAAATCTGCACAGCGCAATTTCCGAGAAAATAACAAAGGAAATAGACCCTGAGCCTTTACTCTCCTCCCAAGCTAAAGTAAATACCCAGCATAATGTTATTCATCAAAACGAGAGCTTTTTAATATATTTAACTTCCACTAATGATTTAGGATGGAAGTTAAATAACATACCGGATAAAACTCTACTTGCATTGAGGGAATTCATTTTTATTAATGGTCTAATTGGATTGCACATGAATAGATTAAATAAAAAAAGCGCCTCTATTTTTTTAGCTAATAGATTATATTATTGCCTTACCACAAAAGAACAATATGATGCAGTGCTGATATTTAAGGAAGTCAAGGACTATGTCAACAGTTTCGTAGGTTCCATCAAGAAAAGAGTAATAGAGACCCCTCGATTCTCTGTATATTTAAGCCGTAATAATAATATTGATTGGTGGTATTACCAAGACATACCTGAGTACATGGTCGATGCATTAGAAGAATTTGAGGTGTTGAAAGAATTATCAACAACTACCTTGCCGCAATCCTATAAATATATTGTCATGAATAAGCTAGCTTCCGCCTTAGCAAACGCATTCAACAAAGATACAAATGAAAAAGCAAAAGATTGCTTTAGAGATGTTAGAAAATTTTTGATATCTAAGTCAGAGTCATTCTTGAAATTAAAGCTTTTCTTAATTAGCATATCATTCTCTCTTCTTTCACTAATCACTGTCATCTTTTTATGCATCTATTTGCCTAGCGCTAAAATATATGCGATGGGGATAGGGGCCGGAGTTATCGGAGCAATGGTTTCCAGCCTTCAAAGAAATAGCTTTATTTCACTTGATAGTTACGCTGGTGAATATAGCTTATACTGCGAGAGCTTTTCAAGGATAATTATAGGAGCAGTTTTTGGATGTTTCTTAGTGTTTGGAATTAAATCTGAAATATTTTTAGCTCCTTTCAAATCTAATTTGCACGCGATCATATGCTTTTGCTTTATTTCTGGATTCGTTGAAAGATTCGTTCCTGAGCTTATTAATAGTGTAGTGAAAAAAAATGAACAAGGTAGTCAATCATGATAACAACAAACTAGCTATCAAAAACATCTCTATAAATAGAGTGATTAATTGAACGTTTATTATGTAAACGTTCCAACTAGATGCATCCCTGTTTCGCCCTCATTAAAAAAATCATTATAGGATTGGCCTATAAGGCATTTTTCAAAATAAGAACTACCAATCCTTTTACTATCACTTCATTTGTTAAACATTCAAACTCTCCATCACTTCCTACAATTCTAAGTTTATTACCAGGACGTTTAGATACTGCGTAAACATCCAAAGCACCATCGATATCTAACAGCCATGACCCATTTGATAGTTGGTTAACACCCATCTCAATCACCCATGCTGATTTTCCACTACGTACGTAGTTGAGGCTGTTGAAATTGGCCCCCTGAGGAACAAATGACTCATCGATATAGCAAAAACCGTCATCATCAAGTTTGCCAGCAAGAAGTATTTTTTTTGGGATTGATGGTGTTCCTGAGATTGCTGATTCTTCCTGAGACTCGGTATTCATCTCACCAGTAGCGAGCCATTCCAGTGAGGCGCCAGTATCTAATGCGCAGGTAATCACTACATCGCCAGGAAAATATTCCCTACGAAACCATGTACTAATCGTTCCTGTAGAAATCTCTAAATATTCACCTAATTCTTTCTGAGTCGTAAAACCGTAAGCATCCATAATTCGCTTAAGAACTGCCTTTCCACCCGTAGATAACATTTTTTTTAATAATGATTTTCCACGATCAGTTCTCAAACCTCTTGAAACATAAGTTTTTTTAAAATTTGCATTTGCAAACACACCATTAACTAACCAGCTGAGATCTGCACCGGTATCTAATGCGCATTTAATGATGGCGTTTCCTGGAACGCTACCTCTCTGCATCCAGGCGCTCACATTTCCCGCAGGTATCTCAAGGCACACAGCTAGTTCTTTCTGTGTTGTCACTCCATAAGAGGAAGACAAACGTTCAAGTACTTCAGATGCGTTAGGTTTAGATTCAGACATTGCTCACCTTAAAAACACAAAAGCATTTTACAAATCTACGTTTGTATTCTAAAGTGTCAACACACCACATGTTACACAGTAGAACTCAAACTGCTTAAAAGGAGATTTTGCTTTATGTCTGATCAGAATGCAATTCAAGTGCCTGTTGATAAGACAGTCGTTTCTAAGGAACTGTTAAACTCAGTAGTTTCGCAGCTCCTTCCAGCATTAGAGTCAGCCCTGTCTGCAACTATCGTGAACTCAATAAGTTTGCAACTGACCACCCTCGCTAACTCCCCAACAATTTCTAAGAAAGATTTTGCTGCAATCAACGGCATCAGCTCCGCAGTGCTAGAAAAGTGGATCGCCAACGGCGTAGTCCTGCTTGCACCAACTCCTACAACTACGATCACGCAACAACGTAAAAATCGCAAAACAGGTCAAATGCAAACTTTTGTGATGGAACGTCATGGCAATGCGCTGATCAACCTCGAAGCTTGGCGTCAGAAGAATCGTCAGCAAGCCATCAAGTGCCGATACATAAAGCCTTGAGTCAGAATATTCAAACAAGTAGGGACTAACAATGTTTGATTATCGTGTTTCCAAACACTATCACTTTGACGATGCATGCAAGGCTTTTGTGAATCGTCATAATCTCACCGAACTTGCAGCTCAGATGGGCACTAAGCCACAAATCCTGCGCAATAAATTTAATCCGGCACAACCTCACAAACTCACTTGCGAGGAACTTTTGTTGATAACCGATCTCACCGAAGACGCTGCATTGCTCGACGGTATGCTGGCACAAATTAACTGCTTGCCCTCTGTACCCGTCAATGAAATCGCAACATCTAATCTTTCGACTTACGCGCTACAAGCAACCGCTGCCGTAGGTTCAATCGCTGCAGATGCGGTAAAGGGCGGAACAGTCAGCTCACAAAGAAAAATGTCACTTCTGGCAGGCGTGAACGCCGGTATCCGACATTTATCGCTGATCGGTCTGGTTGTACAAGGCCGAGTACATGCATCACCGGCTCTGGCGTCTGCAGTGGGCGCTATCGCGAACGTGACGACTAACGGACTGCTGTAATCATGCCTATTTCAATCGCACCTCTTCTGAAGCAACAGAGTCCATCCCGTCATTTTGGTCATGGCTGGCTGGAAATGCCTGATGGAAATATATGGAACCCAGTAATCAAAAAGCGTCCCATTTGCCAGGCTCAGAAGAAAAGAAACTCTGTCTTAAAACGTATATTTAGTTGAGGTGATTATGTTTTTAGTTAATGAAGAACATATTCAAATTGGCAAGAAACATCTGTCAAAAATTAAACAGATGCTGGAACACAAAAAGAATGTAGCGCAGGAGACATTTGATACTCAGCCACTGCATATGCGCAAAACAATCTGCTTTCATGCTGGTTTAAAACAGCGACATGTTGACATGAAGTATGCAGAGTTAACGCCAACAGAAAGGCATCAAGTGGTTGCAGCATTGAATTCTTTACTGGGATTAACTGAATCACTGCCTAAATTTATCAGCGAAGACGACTGCAAAATAAATATTAAACACTAACCCACAACAAAATTAATAGGCGTCTACTCGCCGGGCATTCTTTTGCCTAAAAAACAGGAAAACACTATGAACAACATCATCAATAAATCTCGTCACGGCTTTGCTGGTTTACCGGTTACCGGTTTCGATATGGCGTCAGCAGCTGAAGGTGATTACACCCCTAAACTCACACTGATGCTGGACTCCGCGCGTAACGAAGAGCGCGCCAATCGTGCTGCAGTATTTGCTTCCCGTCTTGAGGCTATTGCCAGTTTCATCACAAAAAAGGAAATGACCGGCATCGAAGCCGCTGAAGCTTTGCGTGATGAAGCTACGCGCATTCAAAATGAAGCCGGAGATTTTCACTGATGGTCGATGTAATCGACGCAGCTCAAGAACGTGCTGACCTGATTCTCGCGTCTCAAATTCAAGCTGCCCGCGCATCTGTTGCAGGCGTTTCAGCGATGTTCTGCATTGAGTGTGATCGTCCCATTCCCGAAGAGCGTCGCGCAACTCTGCCAGGCGTTGAGCTTTGCGTGTACTGCAAAGAAATTGCTGAGATGACAGCCAAACATTATCGAGGGGACAAATGATAATTCTCTCGATAGCGTTGTTCATTCTGGCCGGCATTAATGCTGGCTATCTGATCACTGATATCAAAGATGGTCTGTAATGCTGACCAGCCGTTTTAATCCTCACACTGGAACGCCCGACGTATGGGCGTTCCCCTGGAATAAACCCCTCACCCCGATCGTGCCTCAAGAAAGACCGAGACCGTTTACCCGTGATGAATACCATCAGGGGCAAGCCGTTTTAATCAGAGTAAAAAGTCTCTCGAAGGATCTGCGTGAAATCTTCACTGGCCGTTACGCACACCTGCTTAATACCCAGGGGATTATCGCTGCCTACAAATACCTGATTTACACTCTGGGGCGCAGCATCCTGCCGCGTGTTGATGCAGTTAATTCAGCTCACACAATGAATGCTGATGCCTCCATGAGATTCATGTCAGAGGCAGATACCTATCACGGGCTGCCGAGCATGACTGATAAGCCACTGCGCAGGTTTGCTCAGGACATCGCGCGACAACTCAGAGACATCTATGAAGAACGTTGCGAACAGTTGCTAACTCAATACCACGGTGATAACGCGATTCTTTTTGATCGTGATACGCAGTGTGAACTTTATGGCGAAATCGCGGGTATGGCTCAGGCCTTCAATGTCAGGCCGATGCACTGGACAAGGTACCTCAAGGACAAGCTTGATACTGTCTCCGCCATAGCTGGCCTGTCTCGCTTGGTTAATCCTGAATGGTGGCTAAGTCAGCTCAAAGGTCAGCGAACCCGCTGGCGTGAATCTTTGCTGATCGCAATAGGCAAGGTAAACCGCGACGCCTCTCCCTATGCCAGTAAGCAGGCGATACGTGAAGTGCGTGCACGCCGCCTGTCGAATCTCGACTACCTGAAAAGCTGCGACCTTGAAAACGTCGAAACCGGCGAGCGCATTAGTCTAATCGATAAGGTAATGGCGAGCATCTCCAATCCTGAGATCCGCCGTATGGAACTGATGAGCACCATAGCCGGTACCGAAAAATATGCTGCGGCAAATGGCGATGTCGGCATGTTTTTGACGATCACTACCCCGTCCAAATATCACCCGACGCGCATTGTTGGCAAAGACGATAAAAAGCGCGTTCAGCGCAATCATGCGTGGGCCAAAGAAGCCTATACACCGAAAGATGCGCAGCGATACCTTTGCGGGATCTGGAGCAAAATGCGCACCGCTTTCAAAGATAGCGGTCTGTCCGTTTACGGGATGCGCGTTGTCGAACCTCACCACGACGCGACGCCGCACTGGCACATGATGCTATTCACCAAACCCGCCATGCGTCAGCCGGTGATCGATATCATGCGCAAATATGCCATGAAAGAAGACGGCGACGAACGCGGTGCAGCAAAGAACCGTTTTGACTGTAAGCACCTGAACCGTGGCGGCGCTGCTGGCTACATCGCTAAATATATTGCGAAGAATATCGATGGCTACGCACTGGAAGGCGAGCGTGATCACGAAACCGGCGAGTTGCTGACAGACTCCGCTGCCGCTGTTACTGCCTGGGCTTCTACCTGGCGTATCCCGCAGTTTCACCCTATCGGTCTGCCAACGATGGGTTCATATCGCGAGTGTCGCCGTATCCGTTCCATCAGCCTGACCGAAACCTTCGACGAAGAAGTCGAAGCCGTACGCGCAGCTGCTGATGCCGGTGATTTTATGGCGTACATGGAGGCTCAAGGCGGCGCGAATGTTCCGCGTGAAGATCAGACCGTTCGTGTAGCTCGTCGGGTTGCTGCTGAACTGAACGCCTACGACGAAGAAGTGAAAAAGGTTGTCGGCATTTTTGCCTCGCACCTGGGCAACTCTCGTGTTTATGAAACCCGCACAACCCAATGGCGCATCGTTTCTTCCGCCGTTGACCTTGAGGTTTTGACCTCAAAAAGCGCCCACGGCGCGCCTCGGAGTCCTGTCAATAACTGTGGGTTAGGTGGAAAGAAAAAGGCTACAAATTGGCGTGATAGCCAGGCTGGGAACGCGCCTACAGCGTCTAATTCTCTCAGCCTGCGAGTTATTGACTGGACAGACACAGCCGCCGTGAGGGCGATTGTGGCGCGTATAAGGGAGGAAACACCGAGAGTCAGCAAGGCGCAGCGAAGTTTTGACCCAACAAAGGGGCGCGATGTTGCCCCATCAGCAAGATTGACCGCTGAAGAACGGGCGCGATTGCCTCGGATTGAACAGGAATTGCTTAAAAAAGATATCAAAGCACAAAGATGGGAGCTGGAAGCATTAACCCGGGGAGCCAAAATCAGTTTTGGTGACGTTGTGATCCATCATCCTCCTCTTATGGACTGGCAGGAATTTTATGAAGACTAAGACTGGCGAAACATTCATCGAAGCTATTGGTTAAACAATAACATTCAGTTTTTATTGGAATTTGTTAAGAAATGGTAATATTATACTGTATAAATAACCAGTGCACTGAAGTGAGTAATGGACCCCTCTCATGAGCTTAAGATGGCTTTGATAAAAATCCGGCTTATGGCTGACATCGCACAGTCAGCCCAGTGCAGAAATGACGAGTACGCACTGGTGATGGAAATGATCTCTGACATGGCCGATAGCGTTTTGGATGAAGCTGACACGCCGTCAGTGCCGTTCTCTGTTTACGACGATGAAGAATAGCCAGGAACGCGGGAGATCTCACTTTGTCAGCTCTGCATGCAGTGAGTGCATGATTTTGCATTGAGATCGCCCTGCTCTTATGTCCCCGCGACACCAGTGCTGGCGTGGATCAAAGTGGATCACGCAACTGCATTAAAAGCGACCTATAAAGCGGGCAGGCGTGGCGGGGATAGCATTGCGCGCATCTTGTCAAAACAGGATGCGTGGCAAGTGCTAAATCAGAATCTAAGCATGAAAAACTAAAGCTTGTTCGATACAATTATAGAGCCCTGTTGTCCTAAATATATCTCTGTGATAGCCAATTCTCATATGTGTTTCGACTCTTTCTTTATTCATATTTCTATCAGTTGACAACTCCCCTTGAAATACCATTGAAAGAATATACATAAAATCGTGACCATTACAGACATTTAAATAATTTGCGTTTTGCAAAGTTACATTTTGATTTAAGAGTGCTTGATACTCATTTTTTATTCTTTCAAAATCATATCCATCGGCTAACCTACCACTTCGGCTAATAACATGTTGTATATATCCATCCAAATTAAACTCAACCAATTCATTATTCACAGTTACAAAATCTGCGTATCGCATAGATTTGAATCTTAAGAGTAGGTGGTTATTATAGTTTAACCACTTCAAAATACCGATTGAATAACAAACTTCAAGGATGGATTTTTTAATCCTATCTTTAAACTCTGACCTATTTAAGGAAATGATATAGCTATGCTTAGTGAACATATCAATAAATCTGTCAACGACGCCGCCGGCAATTAACATCATTTCCAGATCATGAAAATCCGTTAAATATATATTCTCATATTGGATGCCAGATAAATTATCAAAATCTGCGTCACATATGCCATAACATTTTTCGTTCCCTTCATTTCTGATCTCATTTACTGCCTTAATAACTTCAAGCTTCCCACAACATGGGGAATCAAAATGTATTCTTTCATCATATGCATTTGTATTAAAGAATGAAATATCTGTTTCGCCTTCTAATACTAAGAGAATTTTATTGGCATATAACGCACTTTTGAAAAGCAAAATCATCGAATCAGCCCAATCCGTCAACGTAACGGCTTCCCTTAACGAACTCATTTCAAATTACCTTTTGTAGCTTCAAACAAATCGTACGTTAATTCCCATTTATTATCAATGATTTGTGGTGAGTGGGTGGCAATAATATATTTAGATGATTTGTTTATTTTTTGAATTTTCTTTAATGAATTAAGGAATTCCTTTTGCCATGCAACATGTAATGAAATTTCAGGCTCATCAATTAATATAACATTTTTATCTTTACTATTGAATATTAAATCAAATAATATTACGACTTGATTCTGCTCTCCAGATGAAAGCATATTTCGATCAATTACATCTCCTATATCACTTACAAAAATAAAACCTTCCTGCCTATCAAATTTAACTTTTTTAAATGAAAGTATTTTTTCCTTCAGTAAGGTGGAGAAGAGATCAATCCTACTAAATAATGATTCAAATGGAGCGAGTTTCTCAAGCCCGTCATCTATATATAATTTTAGTACATTAAGGTATTCATTATTTTTAATTACATGAGTTGTATTTGAAGGAAGCAGGTCGATCTCAGAATCAATGAGCCCATAACCCATGTATAACTTTCTCTTATCCTGTATGCCAATTAGTCGATCGCTTATATTACCATACGCGGCTAATTGAGAATCCGCTATCATATCAAAGAGTCTTGAGGGAAATGTTGTATCAAGCCGTTGACTTATTTTTGCTGACTCACTAGTAGCCAGTTCCATTAACTGTATTAGTTTTAAAGCATAATCATCAATAACTGTATTTTTGCTCTCTTTGGTTTCAAGTCGCTGTGCTTTTATAAAAGTGACCCCTTCGCTTGAAAAAAATTTATCCAAAACATTGGAAGTATATTTTGATTTTGAATCAGTGTGTTCATCTTTAACTACACTACCATCTTTAGCCCAAAATTTTATGTAAAAGTTTTGTTTTAATAAGTCTTCGTTATTGCAATCTAGCTTTTCAGGAGCGTCTTTGTAATAAATTTTCTCCTCATACCTAGAAGAACCTTCAGTAACAATTAAAGTGATTGATTTTTTTTTGGTCTTTATTGTTTTGGAAATTTCAATTTCAGCAACATCTGTACTTAAAATAATATTTTCGAACTTCAATTTCTCGAAAATAGTTAAATCATTTATTAATATATCCTTTATTATCCTTAATAAAATTGTTTTACCATAGCCATTTGGACCCGTGAGAATAGTAAACTCATGATTATCCAAAGGAATGTTATAATCCAACATTCCAAACAATCCGTTGACCTTTAGTCTAATTAAATTCATCAAAACCTCGTCTGATCCTTAGTAAGTCTCTCATTATTGTGTTATTCACCAATAAATTGCAATTCAAACCAATCAAAAAAGACATTAAATTAAGGTAGTAACTTGGTTAGAAAATAACACGTCTACTCAATGGGGTGATAATGCGTATGCTTTGAAGGCTACAATTTTATAATGAGTGTATCCATTAACCTCTTTCATTCTCTCCTGCAACGGCGTCAGCTCGTTCCTTACAAACACTTGCGCCGCCTTCTCCACATCCCCAAACCCTCCCGCATTATCAGGTATGATCCCCATCATCTGAGGCGGAACGCGGTGCGCGCTTAGCATGTCGTCCCGGCTGGATTTTTTGATATTAAAGAAGTCGTCCTTGGTGGCAACTTCACTCAGCGGCAGAATCTGAATGCCATCCTTTTTGCCGTTCGGCGCGTACATGAACAGGTTGCGGAAGTTACCCAGGCCTTTGGTATCCCGCATCGCTTTTCGCATCGAATCAATATCACTGCTGCTCTGCGCAGCATCGGTCATATACAGGATGTAACCTGCGTGTGCACCGTTCTGATAATACTTCCGGCGGAACAACGTCGCGGCTTCGTTTAGCCAGGCAGAATTCAACGCACTCAGGTATTCCGGCAGGCCGTAAATCTCCTGGTTAATGTCCGGTTCAATCAGATGAAAGATGCTGCCAGTTGCGAACTGATGCGGCTCTTTCCAGCCCTGCACAAACCAGTACGTCCCCTCTTCCACTCCGCGACGCACATATTTAGCCGGTACGGCCTCAAATCGTAACGGTTCGCCGAGCTGGTTGCGGATCAGTTCCAGGTACGCGTTCCCGAAGACCAGATAATCCAGCGCGAATTTGCTGAACTCCTGCTGGCTCAGGAGCGGATGCGGGATAAATGTCGAAGCGAGGATATTGCGCTTCACGTAAATCGGAGAGCTGTGATGAACGGCGGCGCGCAGACTGCGGGCAAGTCCGTCAAAGCTGACCGGCGGCTCATACCAGCGACCGTTACCGGTGCATTCGATGTAATCCAGAATCTCACGGCGGTCTAAAACCGGCGTCGGATCACCGAAGCTGAATACCTCCGCGCCCTGCTGGCTTTCAGTGGTCGTGGTCTGTGTGGTTTTGCGGTATTTGCGCTTGCTCATTTAGTAGAACTCCAGAATGTTCGGGCTTTGTCCGCCATTGGCTGCGGTCAGCGGTTCATTTAACAGGGCGTGCATGATTGCCCACGCCACGTCGGCGTGGCTGGCCTCTTCACTGCGGCTGGCTTCGTAGGTTGAACGGTTGCCGCTGGCGGTCATGGTTTTGCGGATCGCCATAAACGACGCAGTGATGTCGGTATGGCCGGTGTCGTACTCCAGACGGCCGGAGCTGATGGTGTCTTTTGCTTTGAGTACCAGTGCGGTTTTCACCTCGGGGCTGTAACGGATCTCACGTGCCGCTGGAAAGAATTGCTGCACAAGCTGGAACACACCCTGCCCGATGCCAGTCGCATCGATACCGATGTACTCAACTGCATAACGATTGGTGAGTTCTTCGATACTTTTGGCCTGCGCGGCAAAGTCCATGCCCTTCCACTGGTGACGCTCTAGCACGCGGAACTTGCCGCCAGACACCACCGGCGGAGCGATCACCGCACAGCCTGCGCTGTCGCCGGTGTGCGACGGGTCGTAACCAATCCACACGGGACGATATGCAAATGGCCGCTTAAGATACGGGTCGAAGTCTTCCCACTCGTCCAGACTGTCCACCATGCAGCCCTGCAGCTCGGCGAACGGGAACACCGACGCCTGATCGTCCACAAACTCACACATCAGCAGGTTTTCATATTCGGCGGGGCTGTATTCCAGTTGCAGCTGTTCCAGGTCGAACAAGTTACAGCCGCCTGACAGCGCGTCTTCCACCGTTACAATCTGCCGCCATTGGCCGTCATCGCATAGCACGCCTTTCGACAGGTGCGCGTGCGTGAGATCCAGGTCAATCCTGTCGGCTTTGTTGCGACGGCCTTTGTTGAACAATTCGCCCGACCAGAACGGATAGGCGCTGTGTGCCAGGCTAGACGGCGTTGAGAAGTACGTGCTTCGCCATTTCTTATGCAGGGACATACCGGAGGCGACTTTACGCAGCTCCTGAAACTTAGGGATCCAGAAGTATTCGTCCAGGTAGAGATTGCCGGTATAACTCTGTGCGGTACGGACGTTGGTACCGAGGAAAATCAGCCGTGCGCCATTCGGCAACACAATCGGGTCACCTTTTAAATCGACGTCCACCTGTCGGGCAAAGTCGATAATGTAGTTTTTAAAAACGTGCGCCTGCGCCTTACTGGCCGACAGGAAAATCTGATTACGGCCGGTGGTCAGCGCATCAATCAAAGCTTCCCGGGCAAAGTAGAAGGTTGCGCCAATCTGGCGGGACTTGAGGATGTTACGAATGCGGTGCTGTAATCCGGCCTGATGCCATCCGCGCTGATACTCAAACGATGTTTCAATGAAGATGTCGCCGAGTTTCTCAATGGCTTCATCACTGAACACATTCTTATCGGGTGCCTTTCGTTCGCCCTTATTACGGTTGACAACGTTCGGATTTAAATCAGCCTCGCTGCCGGTATGGTTGTAGCGGTTTACCCGTGCCAGGCGTTCAATCTGTCGGCCTAACAGGTCGATCTCTTTGTAGTCCTTCCCCTCCTTCACATCTTTCATGACGAGCTGGATTAGCCGCGCTTCCATGCTGGTTTCCACGCGAGAGATGGGCGCAATGGCCTCCCACTGATCGCGCGTTTTCCAACTCTGCACGGTCGGCGTTTTTTGGCTCAGCATCTCCCCGATTTGCCGGACAGAAAAGCCCTGCCAGTAAAGCAGTGCCGCCTGTCGGCGCGGGTCGCTGATGATGGTGGAGTTTGAAATATTCATGCCGCCACGTTACCGGCCAGCCAGCCGTTTTTCGCGCTGCCCAAGTTGTGCCATCGGGCAACAACCCGCATCGGCTGGCGGCCTGCGGCGACTCTCTGGAAACTAACTCCCGTTCTCAACACTCATTACCGGAGTCAATTACATGGCAAAGAAAGTATCGAAATGGTTCCGCATCGGGGTCGAAGGTGACACCTGCGATGGCCGCGAAATTGATGCTAACGACATCAAACAAATGGCGGAGACATACAGCGCGAAAGCCTACGGTGCCCGCGTCAATCTGGAACACATCAAAGGCGTTTTACCGACCAGCGATTTCCGCCGCTATGGCGACGTGATCCAGCTTAAAGCCGAACAAATTGATGACGCGGCTGAACCGCTGCTGCATGACAAATGGGCTCTGTACGCAATGATCAGCCCGACCGCGGATTTAACGCAGATGGTTGGCGACGGACAGAAGGTTTACACCTCGATGGAGATCAAACGTAACTTCGCCAACTCCAATAAATCCTACCTGGTCGGTCTGGCCGTCACCGATGACCCCGCAAGCCTCGGCACTGAAATGCTCGAGTTCAGCCGTAAAGCCAGACAGAACCCGCTCGCCGGTCGTAAAACCGATCCGGACAGCCTCTTCACTGTCGCCACCGAAGCACTGATTGAGTTTGAAGATGCGCCGGAAACTGCCCCTTCTCTTTTCGCCCTGGTGAAACAAAAGCTTTCACGTAAACAGGCGTCAGACGATGCCCGCCTGGCTGATGTTCATGAAGCTGTCAGCGAAGTTGCTCAATACGCTCAGACTGAACTGGATAAGCATGAAACCAGCCTGACCGACCTGTTGAGCCGCGTCGATACCTTGGAAAAATCCACCGCTGCCGAACATGACGCCCTCACTGAACTGAAAGGCAAGCTTGCGCAGACACCGGCGCAGAACTTTAACCAGCGCCCGCACGCCACCGGCGGCACAGGCGCTGAAGAGACAGTGACCGACTGTTGATCCGACACCTTTAATTCACCCTCAGGAAATAAGTCATGAAAAAAGAAACGCGCTTTAAATTTAATGCGTTCCTGTCTCAGCTCGCCAAACTCAACAACGTTGACGTCGGCACGCTGGACAAGAAATTTAACGTCGAGCCGTCCGTCACGCAGACGCTGATGACCCGATTACAGGAATCCTCAGAGTTTCTGACCCGTATCAACATCATTCCGGTGGACGAAATGATGGGCGCGAAAGTTGGCGTCGGCGTCACCGGCACGATTGCCAGTACCACCAACACTGACGCGGGTGACGAGCGTGAAACCGCTGATTTCACCAAGCTCGATCAGGAAGGCTATCACTGCACCAAAACCAACTACGACTTCCACTGGATGTACAACAAGCTGGATTTGTGGGCGCGCTATAACGATTTTCAGACCCGACTGCGTGACGCCATTATCAAGCGTCAGGCGCTGGATCGCATCCTGGTCGGCTTTAACGGTGTTTCCCGCGCACCAACTTCTAACCGTGTACAGAATCCTTTGTTGCAGGATGTCGGCGTGGGCTGGCTGCAAAAATACCGTCTGAATGCCCCGACCAAAGTGATGGGCATGATTGTCGCCGAAGACGGCACCGTGACCAATGAGGCGGTGAAAGTCGGTGGCGAAGGTGAATACAAAAACCTCGACGCGCTGGTCTTTGATGCGGTGAATGAACTGATCGACCCTATCTATCAGGACGACACCGAACTGGTGGTTATCTGCGGCCGCAAGCTGCTCGCGGATAAGTATTTCCCGCTGATCAACAAAAAGCAGCCAAACACGGAGGCGATGGCCGCCGACCTGATTGTCAGCCAGAAACGCATCGGCAATTTGCCCGCCGTGCGTGTCCCCGGCTTCCCTGCTAACGCCATGTTGATCACTCGTCTGGATAACCTGTCCATTTACTGGCAGGACGGCACGCACCGCCGCCACGTTGAAGAAGTACCAAAGCGTGACCGTATCGAAAACTACGAATCCATTAACGAGGATTATGTGGTGGAAGATTACGGCTGCGGCTGTCTGATCGAGAACATCGAAGTGACCGTAGAAGAAGACGACGCCGCTGATAAGGCCGAACTCAGCAAATTCACCTCAGCGATCGTTGATGCCATCAAAACTGCATCCTCTACCACTGCACCGGCAGCTCAGGAGTAAGTCATGACCAGCCCTGCCCGACGTCATTTGTTGCGGCAGTCAGCTATCGAAGCCGCGCAGCAGGATACCAGCCTGCTGCGTCATGCCACCGGCTATGAACTGCTGCTGCAAAAGCTTAATGCTGACCAGAAAGCCCTGAAGAAAGCCTATTCCGCAGAAAAAAAGGCAGAACTCAAACGCAAGATGCTGCCCGAATATGCGCCGTGGGTGGCGGGCGTCCTCGCCGAAGGTAAAGGCGCGCAGGACGCCATCCTGATGACGATCATGATCTGGCGAATTGACGCAGGTGATTATGCCGGTGCGCTGGAAATCGCCCGCTATGCGCTGCATTACAAGCTGGCGATGCCGTTCGGCAAACGCCCTGCCGGTTATGCGCTGGCGGAGGAAATCGCCGACATGAGCACCCGCGCTCATGCTGCTGGTGAGCCAGTCGGTCTCGATGTACTCATGACCACAATGGAACTGACGGAAAGCCAGGACATGCCGGATCAGGTACGCGCCAAGCTGCACAAAATCACCGGCTACCTGTATCGCGACGCAGAAAAACTGCCGCTCGCCCTGCAACACCTAAAACGCGCCTTCCAGTTGAACAGCAACTGCGGCGTTAAAAAGGATATTGAGCGGTTGGAGTCAGCCATCAAAAAGGCGGCCAACAGCTAAACAGAACGCGCCCCGCGCCGGACGGCACGCCAGCCGCGACAGGTCAGTGACCGCGTTCAACGCTGGCGTCCACCGTCCACCTATTCAGAGGTCACTATGTCTCTTGTTGTACCTGCACCAAAGCCGGACGCCGCGACGGAACCCGCGATCAAAAACACGCACTTCTGGCCGGATATCAGTCCGTTGGAGTTGCGCGACACGCTGCGCCTGGAAGGAACGGTGACCGCCAAACGTCTGCGAGCCGTCATTAAGTACGCGCTGACCGAAGTTAACGCCGAGCTTTACAGCTACCGCGTCGCACAGCTGGCTCAGGGATACAAAACTCTCGCTGATGTCCCAGCTGACCAGATTGATGATGAAAGTATCAAAGTCTGTGCCTATCTGCGGGCGGTTTCCTCCATTACGGCTGCCATTCTGGCGGAACGATATCCGAACAGTGATACGACCGATGCTGGCAGTAAAAAGGCGGAGATTGTCGAAAGTACGGTTGATGAACTGTGGCGTGACGGCCGCAACGCGATCAGCGACGTCGCCGGTGTGTCTCACTGCATCATCGGGCTGCTCTGATGAAAGTCTATGCCGAACAGGGTGACACCGTGGATTCACTCTGCTGGCGGTACTACGGGCGCACCGTATCGGTGGTTGAACAAATTTACGCGGCTAACGTGGGGTTAGCCGCTGCTGGGGCAATCCTGCCCCATGGCTACGCGGTGGAGCTGCCGGACATTACTCAGGCCGCAGTCAGTGAAACCGTCTCACTTTGGGACTGATGACCATGGAGCGCATCACCTCGTTTATCTGTTACTGCGTCGCGGCCTTTCTTGCCTGGCTCGGCGCAATGTCACCGCAGGATATCGCCTTTCTGGTCGGTGCCGCCGTCGGCGTCGCGACCTTCCTGGTGAACTGGTATTACCGTCGCAAAACCTACCGCCTGCTCAAACAAATGGGCGTCAGTGGAGAAATCAATGCAGCCATCAATCGTTAGACGCTGCGCCGTCGCCGCAGTACTTGCGATTGCCGCGCTGCTGCCGCAAATGCCGACGCTGCAAACATCCGCCGCCGGTCTGGCACTGATTGCCGATTTTGAAGGCTGCCGCCTGTCGGCGTATCAGTGCAGCGCGGGCGTCTGGACAAACGGCATCGGGCACACCGCAGGCGTGAAGCCGCAAACGCAAGTCAGCGAACGGCAGGCCGCCGTTAACCTGGTGGAAGACGTGATGCGGGTGGAGAAAGGCATTGCGCGCTGTATGCCGATCACCATGCCGCCGTCGGTGTATGACGCCGTGGTGTCCTTTGCGTTTAACGTCGGCGTGACGGCGGCCTGCAAATCAACGTTAGCGTTTTTCATCAATAAAGGTCGATGGCGTGACGCCTGCGAGCAGTTGCCGCGCTGGGTGTTTGTTAAGGGCGAGCGCGTCACCGGCCTGGAGCGCCGCCGCGCGAATGAGCTGGCCTACTGCCTGCGGGGTGTCTGATGCGAATTTTAATTTTGGTACTGCTGGCGGCGATAGCGCTGGCGGGGCTGCAAACCTGGCGTATCGGCGGCCTGACTGAAAAAGCCGACCAGGCGCAGCGCATTATCGGCACGCTGTCCGCTGGTATTGAAAGCCGCGACAACGCCATTAACCGCCTGAGCGATGAGGCCGTGACGCGCGAACGCCAGGAACAAAGCCTACGCGCACAGCTCTCACAGGCGGGGCAGTTAGCGCGGAATCGTGAAATTCACCTTCAAAGGTTACTCAATGAAAATCAGGAAATGCGCGACTGGTATAGCGCTCGCCTGCCTGACGGTATTGGCCGGATGCACCAACGCCCCGCCTTTGCCAGCACCGCAGATTATTTACGTTGGCTGTCCGGCGGTAACGAGTTGCCCGATACCGGCAAGCTCACCGGCCACTAACGGCGACTTGAGCGCCGACGTCAGAAACCTGGAGGCGGCACTCACAGCCTGCGGCCTCCAGGTGGAAGCGGTCAAACAATGCCAGGAGGAACACCGTGTTAAAACCCGCACAGCTGCGAAAAGCCTTAACTGACGCCGTGCCGGTGCTGCAAACCAGCCCCGACACCCTGCGGATGTTTGTGGATAACGGGCGCATCGTTTCCATGTTAGCCAGCTCGCTGTCGTTTGAATATCAGTATCAGACCGAGCTGCTGATCACCAACTTTGCCCAGGACTGCGATCTGATCATTGTCCCAATCCTGGCCTGGCTGCGTGAGAACCAGCCGGACATTATGGCGACACCGGAAAAGCAGCAGACCGGTTTTAAATTCAAGGCCGATATGCTGGATGATGGCTCCTACGATATCGCGATTGATGTGCAGCTCACCGAGCGCGTGATCGTCAAACAGATTGATTCCGGTCTGCACGTTGAACACTTTCCGGAACCGCCGCTGCCTGAGCCGGTGGAAAGGCCGCGTGAGCTGTATCTGCACGGCGTGTTAGTGAGTCAGTGGCATGAGTGAACTGACCGCATTTGATACCCGCCTGGCCGGATTGGTTGCGGCGCTGTCACCGCAAAGCCGTAAGGCGATGGCGGCAACCATTGCAAAGCGTCTGCGCAAACATCAGCAGCAGCGTATTAAGCAGCAGGTTACACCTGACGGTCAGCCGTTCACGCCACGCCGTCCGCAGCCGTTGCGGGCAAAGAAAGGTCGCATTAAGCGGGAGATGTTCGCCAAACTGCGCACGGCAAAATACATGAAGGCCAAAGGCAACGCAGACGACGCCGTGGTGGAATTCACCGGACAGGTTCAGCGCATGGCAAAAGTGCATCAGTACGGACTGCGGGATCGTCCTTCTGTCCGCGCAAAAGAAATGCAGTACCCGGCGCGGCCGTTGTTAGGGCTGGACGCCGAAGATATGAAAATATTAGAAGATGAATTAATGAAATTACTAATAATTTAAAGAGTGCCTTATCCAACTTGATACATGTTGAAAATACTTTTACCCATAATAACTTGGCTTTGCTAGTTATTCTTTTAATCGTTGAATTAAAATAGATTCTTTGAAGGATATCCATTTTTCTTTTTCTGCAACAACATCCAATTCATAATAATCACCTTCGATATTTTCTATATGTTTTACCCAGTTTAAATATTCTTTGCAATCTTTTTCAAAATCAATACCAGATGAAAGATAAGCACTTCTTTCATCATTACTCAACTTGCAATAATACGTCGGGTAATCATCCATGCTTTCGTTTTTTTTGCAGCGTTCAACTGCCGCAATAATATATACGTGATTTACTTTCGGATAATTATCGAGTTCTTCTTGGGTTATGTTGCTATTTCTTATTATTTCAATAACCTGTTCAACACTAGGGTTAAAGTAATGTCTCCCAATGTAATTGGAAAATCGATAGTCGATGCTTATTTGTTTTTCATTATTATCTAAATAATCCTCCTTAACCTTTAAGTAAACTTCACCGACCCCACTTGAAAAGTTTTCAACACAGGCTTTCGAAGCCTCGTAAAGGGGATTATCAAAAATACTCGCAATTACAATTGGCAATGGGAAAATAACTTTATTTGGAGAGCAAGTTAAATTTTTATCTTGTCGTAAAAGGTAATTAAATTGACTTATTAAAGCAGCTAATGCAGTTGAGTAATAAGTTTTAATTCTTGCCTCTCCTTCAATTTCATTTCCTTTAGACGCATCGTAAAAAAGGGCATGTTCAAAAAAATCAAACTTATTCAGAAGACGTTGGTATTCTGCATACTGATTTTCTTTATTGTCTTGTATAACATAACTAGCATTCACGGCTATCAGGAAAAGAACATCATTGCGTATTAAAGAACGAACAAGTGATGAAAATACTTTCTTTTCAATTACAGATGAATCATCGATGTAAAAGTTATGCTCGATAAATTTTAGCAAATGATACAAAATTCGCATGTATGGGCTTAGATGACTATGCCCTCTTAATTTATTAAAAGCTGTAAAATGATCAATGGAGCCACTTAACTCCTTTACCAAAGCTAAACCTTCTGGTTTATCAAGGTACAACTGTACTATTTCAAGCTGAGCATTATGCTGCTCAAGCAACAAGCTAAAATGCCGGGTGAATTCATCACGTCTTGTATTATTTTGGGCATATTCCAAAGATCTACGTGCGACTTCTGTGCTATCTTTCGCAGCGTAAGCCGCCTTAGCCGCATAAATCATAGCCCCTGCTGTTACCAATGCGCCAAATAGAGTAAAGAGACCCACTATCGGATCTGTTTTATCTAGGTAAAATTTCCAGACATCAGTAAGTAAGGTAAAGTCCATACATTCCCCTGCAAGTGCATTGTATAAATTTAATACAATTATATGTTTGAGTATGTGTTTGAATCTATTTCAAAGAAGTTCCAACATCAAGTCAAAATAACGCAATGCATTGACAACAATCAAGAAACACACATTTCATTTTCTACAAAATATTACATAGATGCTACCTCTTAAAGAGAATTATGTTCTCTTAGGAAGGTCTTTCACTCAGCATTTAAATTTTCAGAAAACCGCTACGTTGTGCCATAGATACACAACCTGCCTCAAATTGTATGCTGCCTGACAGGACGGCATTCTTTTATGCATGAATACATCAATCCCCAACAACGACATTCCGCGCCTGCTGCGCAATCTGATCCGCATTGGCACCGTTGCCGAGGTGGATTTAAATGCGGGCACCTGTCGCGTCAATACCGGCGGCAACGTTACCGACTGGCTGCACTGGCTGACTTCCCGCGCAGGGCGCGCCCGTTCCTGGTGGGCACCGTCTGCCGGTGAACAGGTTGTGCTCTTCTGCCTGGGCGGCGAGCTGGATACCGCCTTTGTGATGCCCGGCATTTTCTCTGATGAATTTCCGGCACCGTCGGCGTCAGCCGATGCCGTACATGTCACTTTTCCTGACGGCGCGGTGATCGAATATGAACCCGAAACCGGCGCGCTGCTGGCAACCGGTATCAAATCCGCCATGGTAAACGCCTCGGAAAAAGTCGCGGTGACTGCACCGGATATCACCTGCACTGCATCGACACGCATCACGCTCGACACGCCGGAAGTGGTCTGCACTAACAAACTCACCACCGCCACCATCGAGATTAAAAAGGGCGGCACCCTAACCGGCAACCTCACCCATTCAGGCGGGAGCCTCACGTCAAACGGCATCGTTGTTCATACCCATAAACACAGCGGCGTCCAGACGGGCGGCGGTCAGACGCAGGTGCCTTCATGACCAATGCAAAATACATCGGCCTGGCTCGCGACTCTGGGCGCAGCGTCGAAGACCTGGCGCATATTCAGCAGTCGGTCAGCGACATTCTGCGCACACCCGTCGGTTCCCGCGTCATGCGCCGTGACTATGGCTCACTGCTGTCTGAACTGACTGACCGCCCGCAGAACGCGGCGCTACGACTGCAAATCATGGCAGCCTGCTACAGCGCGATCCTCAAGTGGGAGCCACGCGTCAGCCTGACCGGCATCACCTTTGAAACGACGTTTGACGGAAAAGCGGTGGTGGAACTCACCGGCACCCGCAAAGACACGTCCGCCGCCATTTCCTTAACCTTACCCGTGAGTTAATTATGGCAACTATCGACCTGAGCCAGTTACCCGCCCCCGACGTGGTGGAGGTGCTGGATTATGAAATTCTGCTGGCGGAGCGCAAAGCCACGCTGGTATCTCTGTACCCCGAAGACCAGCAGGCCGCCATTGCCCGCACGCTGACCCTGGAATCTGAGCCGATTGTGAAGCTGCTGGAGGAGAACGCCTACCGTGAGGTTATTTTGCGGCAGCGGATTAATGAAGCCGCCGAAGCCGTGATGGTGGCTTATGCCACCGGCGCAGATCTGGATCAGCTCGGGGCAAACGGCAACGTCACCCGCCTGACCGTCACCGCCGCCGATAATACTACCGTGCCCCCGACGGCGGCGGTGATGGAAGCCGACGGCGATTATCGCGGGCGCATTCCGCAGGCGTTTGAAGGGCTGAGCGTTGCGGGTCCGACGGGCGCCTATGAGTATCACGCCCGCAGCGCCGACGGACGCGTGGCGGACGCCTCGGCCATCAGCCCGTCACCGGCCAATGTCACCATCACCGTGTTGTCACGCGAAAGTAACGGCGAAGCCAGCGCGGAGCTGCTGGCGATAGTTGACGCGGCGCTTAACGATGAAAACGTGCGCCCCGTGGCCGATCGCGTGCGGGTTCAGTCGGCGGCGGTGGTGAATTATACCGTTGACGCCACGCTGTATCTCTACCCGGGTCCGGAGGCCGAACCCATCCGCGCCGCAGCGCAAACGAAGCTGCAAACCTACATCAGCGCACAGTCACGACTGGGGCGCGATATCCGCAAGTCAGCCCTTTACGCCGCCCTGCACGTCGAGGGCGTGCAGCGGGTCGAGCTGGCCGCCCCTGCGGCGGATGTTGTCCTGGATAAAACCCAGGCTGCCTACTGCACCGGCTATCAGTTAACACTCGGCGGCACCGATGAGTAGCCGCCTGCTGCCGGTGGGATCGTCCGCGCTGGAGGTGGCCGCCGCGCAGGCGTGCGCCGCTATTGACGCGCTGCCTGTTCCGCTGCGTCAGCTCTGGAACCCCGACAACTGCCCGCTGCCGCTGCTGCCTTACCTGGCGTGGGCGTGGTCGGTTGACCGGTGGGATGAAACCTGGCCGGAGTCCACCAAGCGCGGCGTAGTACGGGCGGCGTATTTTGTTCACCGGCATAAGGGCACCGTGGGCGCGCTGCGCCGCGTGGTGGAGCCGCTCGGCTATCTGATCCGCGTGAGCGAATGGTGGAAAACCAACGATACGCCCGGCACGTTCCGCCTGGACGTCGGCGTACTGGAAACCGGCATCACCGATGACATGTATCAGGAGCTGGAGCGCCTGATTGACGACGCTAAACCGTGCAGCCGCCATCTGATTGGCCTGTCTATCAACCTTGACGTCAGCGGTACGCTTCCCGTTGCAGCAGCAAGCTACAGCGGCGACTTGCTGACCGTTTACCCCTACACCCCTGAAAGTATCACCGTCTCCGGCAGCGGCTACGCCGGTGCGGCGGTTCACCTTATCGACACTGTGAGAGTTAACCCATGACAACCAAATACTTTGCCCTGCTGACGAACCAGGGGGCGGCAAAGCTGGCGAACGCCGCCGCGCTTGGCACGAAGGTACAAATCACCCAGATGGGTGTCGGTGACGGCGGCGGCGCGCTGCCCACGCCTACCGGCACGCAGACGGTGCTTATCGGCGAAAAGCGCCGCGCCGTGCTTAATGCCCTGAGCGTGGACGCCGCCAACAGCAGCCAGATTATCGCGGAGCAAATCATCCCCGAAAATGAGGGCGGGTTCTGGATCCGTGAAATCGGGCTGTACGACAGTGAGAACACGCTGATTGCCGTGGCGAACTGCCCCGAAACCTATAAGCCGCTGCTGGCTGAGGGCAGCGGGCGAACGCAGACCGTGCGCATGATTCTAATCATCAACAGCACGGACGCGGTGACGCTGAAAATCGATCCGTCCGTGGTGCTGGCAACCCGCCAGTATGTGGACACCAAAGTGATTGAGGTGAAGGCTTATGCTGATGAATTAATGGCGCAACATCTGGCAGAAGTCGCCGCCCGCTTGGCCTATGTCCCTGGCGTGGTGGGCGCGTCACGCAAGGCAAAGATGAATGTGATTGCCGCGTCAAAAACAGCAACTTTCATCGCAGATGAATTGATCGTGGAAAGCAGTGCGGGTGAACAATACCGGCTCAGCGCTTTCAGCAAAACCGTGAATCTTGCGGCAGCAGGTGCAGGTGGAATGGACACGGGCGCGGTGCCCTCAGCGGGATTCGTAGGGTTATACGCTATCTTTAATCCCACCACAAAAACCGCTGATGTGCTGGCGGTCAATGCCAGTTCGTCACAACTTGATGAGCGCTATACCGGTGCCAACATGCCCGCAGGATATACCGCCTCAGCGTTAATAAGCGTCTGGCCTGTGTCCGGTGCAATGTTTGCTATCGGCTGTCAGGAAGGTCGGTTTATTGCCCCTCTCTCGACGGGGATGCTGTCCGCAGCCAGCACGGCAACGGCAGCAGCAGTCACCACGTTTGCAACGCTGTCATTTCCTAAGAACGCCAAAACCATTTCGGGCTACGGCACGGTCACGGTGGGCGCGGCGCAAAGTGCCGATTTGTGGTTATGTGCCTTACCGGTGGTGAATTCCGGACGTCGTTTTGCGATTAATGCCCTGAGCAATAACGGGCTCGGGATGACTTTCCCGTTTGACCGGCATCCTGTGTATACCGCGCAGACCCTGTATTACTCGGCATTTTCATCTAACGGGGCATCTTTTGTATTTGGCATTAACATGACGGGGTACACATTCTGATGAACACAATTATCTATGCATTGCCGTCAGATGACGGTCAGAACATCGTGGCGTATTTTGGTACTTCCCCGCAGGATCCTGCTCTCTGGCCTGGCGTTATCGCGCTCGATGCGTCGGATGTAATTTACAAGGCATATTATCAGCAGATGAGCACGCTCGGCATGCACTGCGGCATGATAGAACCGGACTAACGCACGTATTGCCTCCCCTTTGATTTTGTATCGAGCACAGTCAGATCTGACTGTGCTGCAGCCGCGTTGTGCCATTTCCCACACTTCCCTCCTGCCGTGCCTGCGCGCAAACAACACGCGATGATTGACCTCACCCCAATCACAGGAAAAACACCATGGCTGATTATCATCACGGTGTGCGCGTTGTTGAAATCAATGACGGCACCCGCGTTATCTCCACCGTTTCCACCTCCATCATCGGGATGGTTTGCACGGCATCCGATGCCGACGCCGACGCGTTCCCGCTCGATACGCCGGTGCTCATTACCAACGTACTGACCGCCGCCGGAAAGGCAGGCACCCAGGGCACGCTGTATCAGTCGCTGATGGCAATCGCTAACCAGGCTAAACCGGTTGTCGTCGTCGTGCGCGTTGCCGAAGGCGAAACTGAGGCGGAAACCACCTCCAACATTATCGGTAAAACTGACGCGACCGGCATGTATACCGGCATGAAAGCCCTGCTGTCCGCGCAAACGGAACTCGGCGTTAAGCCGCGTATTCTCGGCGTGCCTGGGCTGGATAATCAGGAAGTTGCCACGGCGCTCGCCGCTGTCTGTCAGCAGCTCCGCGCCTTTGGCTACGTCAGCGCCTGGGGATGTAAAACCGTGTCCGATGCCATCAAGTACCGCGACAATTTCAGCCAGCGTGAGCTGATGGTTATCTGGCCGGATTTCGTGGCCTGGAACACCACCACCAACGCCAGCGACATCGCCCCCGCGACGGCTTACGCGCTCGGCCTGCGTGCCAAAATTGACGCCGAAACCGGCTGGCATAAAACGCTTTCAAACGTGGGTATCAACGGCGTCACCGGCCTGTCTGCCAGCGTGTACTGGGATTTGCAAAACACCGGCACCGATGCCGACCTGCTCAACGGGGCGGACGTCACCACGCTTATCCGCAAGGACGGGTTTAAATTCTGGGGACAGCGCACCTGCTCCGAAGACCCGCTGTTTTTGTTTGAGAATTACACCCGCACCGCGCAGGTGCTGGCGGACACCATGGCGGAAGCGCACCTGTGGGCGATGGACAGGCCAATGACGCCGACGCTGATTAAGGACATGATTTCCGGCATTAACGCCAAACTGCGCGAAATGAAAACCGCCGGTTACATCATTGACGGCAATGCCTGGTATGACGCGGAAGCAAATACCGTGGACACGCTGAAAGCGGGCAAGCTCACCATTGATTACGACTATACGCCGGTGCCGCCGCTGGAAGATTTAACCCTGCGTCAGCGCATCACTGATACCTACCTGGCATCGTTTGCCACGGCCATCAACAGCTAAGAGGCGCTAAACCATGGCACTCCCGAAGAAACTCAAATACCTGAACCTGTTTAACGACGGCAGCAGCTATCTCGGCATTGTCAGCGCGCTGACGCTGCCCAAACTCACCCGCAAGCTGGAGAACTATCGCGGCGGCGGCATGACCGGTTCCGCCGCCATTGATTTCGGCCTGGACGACGACGCGCTGAGCTTTGAGTGGACGGTGGGCGGGCTGGATGAGCTGGTGTTGCAACAGTGGGGCGCGGTGGACGCCGTGCCGCTGCGCTTTGCCGGTTCCTTCCAGCGCGACGACACCGGCGAAACCTCCGCCGTGGAAGTCACGATGCGCGGACGCCACAAGGAAATGGATTTTGGCGAGTACAAACAGGGCGAAGACACCGAAACCAAAATCACCACCCAATGTACCTATTTCAAACTGGTGATTGACGGCAAAGACGTGATTGAAGTCGATACCGTGAACATGGTGGAAATTGTCGGCGGCGTTGACCGCGTGGCGGAACACCGCAAAAACATCGGCCTGTAACCCGTAACCCGCGCCGGACTCCGGCGCGTCATCCTCCTTTAGAAAAGAGACACCGCTATGTCAGAACACAATGAAAACATCGTCATCCTGGAAGAACCGATCAAACGCGGCGACACGCTGATTAACCAGGTTGAAGTCATCAAACCGAATGCCGGACATCTGCGCGGAATTGGTCTGGCGGCGCTGGCAAATGCCGACGTTGACGCGCTGACCGTCATTCTGCCGCGCATTACCGCCCCGAATCTGACCGCCCAGGACTGCAAAAGCCTGAACCTGCCCGACCTGATTGCCCTGGCGGGTAAGGTGATTGGTTTTTTATCGCCGAAATCGGAACAGTAAAACTTCCCCCGACCCTGACGGTCGATGACCTGATGGCGGACATCGCGGTGATCTTTCACTGGCCGCCGTCAGAAATGAACCTGATGACGCTGACCGAGCTTTGCGCGTGGCGTCATAAGGCCATGCAGCGAAGCGGAGCCGACAGTGAGTAATTTAAAAGTAGAGGTGCTGTTAAAGGCGGTTGACCAGGCGACCCGCCCGTTTAAATCGGTGGAGAACGCCAGTAAGGCGCTGTCCGGAGACATTAAAAACTCCCAGACCGCGCTCAAAGACCTGAACGCCCAGGCCGGAAAGATTGACGGCTTCCGCAAATCCCGCGCGCAGCTTGCCGTCACAGGTCAGAAACTCAAAGACGCCAAAGCGGAAGCGGCGGCGCTGGCTATCCAGTTCAAAAACACCGCCAACCCCACCCGCGCCCATGCGCAGGCCATGGAAGCCGCAAAGCGCACCGCCGCGCAGTTGCAGACCCAGTTCAATGGGCTTCGGCAGTCGGTGCAGCGTCAGCGCACAGAACTCTCCCAGGCGGGCATCAGCACGCGCACGCTGTCAGACTCTGAGCGCCGCCTGAAAACCTCCATTAGTGAAACCACCGCGCAGCTCAACCGCCAGCGTGAATCCCTGGCACGCGTCAGCGCGCAGCAGGCCAAACTGAACGCGGTCAAAGGCCGGTATCAGGCCGGTAAACAACTGGCCGGCAGCGTCACCGGTGCAGGGGCTGCGGGTGTCGGAATAGCAACGGCGGGCACGGCGGCGGGTGTCGGGCTGCTGATGCCGGGATTTAATTTTGCGCAGAAGAATTCCGAACTACAGGCAACGCTCGGGTTAGAAAAAGACTCCGCCGACATGACCGCGCTGCGCACCCAGGCGCGGCAGCTCGGCGATAACACCGCCGCCTCCGCCGATGACGCGGCCGCCGCGCAAATCATCGTCGCCAAATCCGGCGCGGACAAGGACGGCATTCTGGCGGCTACGCCGACCATCCTGAATCTGTCCCTGGCAAACAAGCGCACCATGGAGGAGAACGCCACCCTGCTGATGGGCGTGAAGTCCGCGTTCGGCATGACCAATGACACCGTGGCGCACATCGGCGACGTGCTTTCTACGGCCATGAATAAATCAGCAGCCACCTTTGAAGGCCTGTCAGACACCATGACCTATGCCGCACCGGTAGCGAAACAGGCCGGTATCAGCGTCGAAGAAACCGCCGCGATGGCGGCCGCGCTGGCCGATGCCAAAATTACCGGCTCGATGGCGGGCACCAGTGCCCGCGCCGTTATTACCCGCTTGCAGGCACCGACGGGCACCGCCGCCGCCGCGCTCGGTGAGCTGAAGGTGAAGACGGCGGACAGCAAAGGCAACATGCGCCCGCTGTTTACCATCCTGAAGGAAATGCAAAAGAGCTTTGAGAAAAACAAGCTCGGTGATGCACAGCGGGCGCAGTACATGAAAGCCGTCTTTGGCGAGGAAGCCAGTTCGGCGGCGATGGTGCTGATGGATGGGGCAACGTCGGGCAAGCTCGACAAACTTACCCAGGCATTCAAAACCTCGGACGGCAAAACCGAGGCACTGGTGGAGGTGATGCAGAACAACCTCGGCGGCGACTTTAAGGAATTTCAGTCCGCCTATGAAGCCGTCGGGACTGACCTGTTTGATCAGCAGGATTCGTCACTGCGCAAACTGGTGCAGACCGCCACCGGCTACGTACTGAAACTGGATAAGTGGATTGTGAACAATAAAGCCCTGGCGACCACGCTCGGCAAGGTGGCAGGCGGTGCGCTGCTGATTATCGGCGCGCTCGGCGTGTTTGGCCTGGTGGCGGGTCCGGTGATCAGCGGCATCAATCTGATCGTCGCCGCCGCCGGTGTGCTCTGGACAATCCTCGGCACGGTGGGCGGTGCGATTGCGACGGTGATCGGCGGGCTTACGCTGCCGATAGTCGCGGTTGGCGTGGCGATTGTCGCCGGTGCGCTGCTTATCCGTAAATACTGGGAGCCGATCAGCGCCTTCTTTGCGGGGGTGATTGAAGGACTGGGCATTGCGTTCGCGCCGGTAAAAGAGCTGTTTGCGCCGCTCAAGCCGGTGTTTGACTGGCTGGGCGACAAATTAAAAATGGTCTGGCAGTGGTTCAAAGACCTGATTGAACCGGTCAAATCCACGCAGGAAACGTTGAATAACTGCAAGGACACCGGCGTGATGTTCGGGCAGGCCATCGCCAACGCGCTGACCGCGCCGTTACAGGCGTTTAATAAACTGCGTTCGGGCGTGGACTGGCTGCTGGAAAAGCTAGGCATCATCAAGGATGAATCGGCAGACATTGATAAAACGGCGGACAAAGCTGACCGGCGTTCGAAGCAATCCGGCGACGGGGATCCGCAAGTACACCCGCTGGACAACCCCGCGCCGGTCACGCCACCGTCTGGTGGTCTGCTGGGCGGCGGTTATGCGCCGGTGTCCGTCGGCGGCGGGCGCAGCTATATCGACCGCAGCACGCACACCTATCAGATTGCCGCCGGTGCCGGTTTGGGTGCCCAGGATACCAGCCGCCAGATCCGCGCCGAGCTGGAAGCCCGTGACCGCGCCCGCATCGCACAGCAACGTTCCCGCATGGATAACGATTAAGGAGAAAGCCGCATGATGTTAACCCTCGGGTTGTTTGTCTTTCAGTTACAGACCGTCCCTTACCAAAGTTTGCAGCGCGATGTCGATTACCGGTGGCCGGTAAACAACCGCGTCGGCCTGCGCCCGCTGCCGCAGTTCCTCGGGGTGAATGAGGAGAAAATCACCCTGTCCGGCGTGCTGATGCCGGAAATCACCGGCGGGAAATTGTCACTGCTGGCACTGAACCTGATGGCTGACGAAGGCAAGGCGTGGCCGCTGCTGGAAGGCAGCGGCACCATTTACGGGATGTTCGTGGTGAACAGCGTCAGTGAAACCCACACGGAACATTTTTCCAACGGTGCCGCCCGCCGGATTGAATTCACGCTGACGCTGACCCGCGTGGATGAATCCCTGGCGGCGATGTTCGGCGACATGAAAGCCCAGGCCGACGGGCTGCTGGATCAGGCTGGTGGTTTAACCGGTCAGTTAGGAGGGCTGCTGTGATTACGGATATGACCATCGGCGCCGGTGCGCAGTTTGCACCGGACTTCACGGTAACCGTCGGCGGCAAAGACATCACGCAGGACGTCAGCAACCGGCTGATTTCGCTCACGCTCACGGATAACCGCGGCTTTGAAGCTGACCAGCTCGACATCGAGCTAAGCGACACCGACGGCCTGCTGGAGATGCCGCCACGCGGTGCGGTGATTAATATCGCGCTGGGCTGGAAAGGCCAGGCACTGACGAACAAAGGCGACTTTACCGTGGATGAGGTGGAGCATCGCGGAACGCCGGACACGCTGACTATCCGTGCCCGCAGCGCGGACTATCGCGGCAGTCTGAATTCCCGCCGCGACAACTCCTATCACGACACGACGCTGGAGGCGGTAGTGTCGGCCGTGGCGGCGCGCAATAATCTCAAGCCCGCCGTTGCCGAGCCGTTCAGGGGCGTGAAGGTGTCGCATATCGACCAGACGCAGGAAACCGACGCAAAGTTTATCACCCGCCTGGCGGAGCTGAACGGCGCGGTTGTCGCCATCAAGGCCGGTAATCTGCTGTTTATCAAACCAGGGGCGGCAAAGACCGCCAGCGGGAAGCCTATCCCACAGATGACGATTGTCCGCAGCGACGGCGACGGGCACACGTTTAATATTGCTGACCGTGGGGCGTATACCGGCGTGTCGGCAAGCTGGCTGCATACCAAAGACCCGAAACCGAAAAAGGTGAAGGTTCAACGCAAACCGAAAGTGCAGTACCTGCGCGCCCTGCAACATCCGAAGGCCAGGAAGGTCAGCGCGAAGGTGCAGAAAACATCGGAGGCAAAGGAAGGCGATTACCTGGCGGGCAGCGAAGACAATGTGTTTACCCTCACCACCATCTACGCTACGCAGAAAACGGCCATGCGGGCAGCGCAGGCAAAGTGGGACAAACTCCAGCGCGGTGTCGCGGAGTTCTCGATCTCCCTGGCTCGCGGGCGTGCGGATTTATTCCCTGAGACGCCGCTGGCGGTGTCGGGCTTTAAATCCGTGATCGACGCGCAGCCCTGGATAATCAGCAAGGTGACGCACAGCCTGGGCAATAGTGGGTTTGTGACGACGCTGAATCTGGAGGTATTGCTGTCGGATGTGAGTTATGAGGCGACGGAAAGCTGATCACTCGACCCGTTTGACGTCAGGATGGAGTTCACTGGCAGCCTCATGAAATATATCGCCCAGCCAGCCCGGAATTTCAGCCTCGGTCATATCATCGGGAATGATGACGTCATAAAGCCTGGAAAACTTTCTTTCAGCCATGTCAGCACGGAAAACCTGCCAGCCATCTGGTGTTTTTTTAACGCCAAGAAACCGGCCAAAGACGTTATAAATCAGCATAAATAATCCTTCATCATAATCCAGACATACGTAGAGTAAGACGCTGAAAAATATATGTAAATCACTGTAATATCAGATGTATGTTTCCGGCCATAACATACAATGATCGCAACTGATTAAAGTGATTACATGGTGATTATTATGATGCACTGCCCGAAATGCCAGCACGCAGCACACGCCCGTTCCAGCCGTTATCTGAGCATCAATACTAAAGAACGTTACCACCAGTGCCAGAATATCAATTGCAGCTGCACGCTTAAAACGCATGAGTCGATTGCGGACATCATCGTCGAGCCAGGTACAGTTCACGCTGTGCAGTTGCACCCGGACAAGCATCAGCAACAATCTTTGCAGATGCATTAAAACAAGAAACCCGCCAATGGCGGGTTTCTTGTTTTAATGATTACCAGCTAAGTTTTTCACCGCTGGCTTTCAGATTTTGTTTGTACATCATATCCAGAGTCGCGTAAGTGCACATATCAAACGCACCTTCACAATAATCCCCGATTACCTTATTCAGTATTTCTTTATTTTTGACTTTGGTCAGATTCTTAAAAGCGGTCAGATTTTGCTTTTCCATCATTCGAAGCGTTGTTGGTTGGCACATATCAACGGCACCATCACAGTAATCCGCCTTTACCTTCGCCTTGATGTATTCAATAACTTCTTGTTTCTGCGCTTCGGAACCGTCGAATTCCATCGGGTTAACAAATGCAGCACTCGCGGTAAACGGAAGCACCAAAACAGCAAATCCCAGAACAAACTTCATCATTAAGTCCTTATAGTGAAAGCAAACTGTTAAGACCAATCTTAACAATCTGGAATCAAAATTTCACGATTTCTGCCGCAACCTTTCCAAAAGATACTGCTTAGACAAATAGACCGGTTGCTGCCATTGCATGTATAAGACTGACTAAATCAAACATTTACACTGGTTTTATATACAGTAGAATTCACATTCTCAAAAAGGAGAATGTGATGAGTGTAAGAAAGCTGTCTACAGGCAAATGGTTATGCGAGTGCTACCCGAACGGGCGCGAAGGTAAGCGGTGCCGCAGGCAGTTTGATTCCAAGGGTGAGGCCTTAGCCTTTGAGACTTACACCATGGATCAGGCAAAGAACAAACCCTGGCTTGGTGAGAAGGAAGACCGGCGGAAGCTGAGCGAACTGGTCGAACTCTGGTACAGCCTGCACGGCTGTTCTCTGAATGATAAAAAGGGACGACTGGGCAAACTAAGGATTATCAGCGCGGGTATGGGTGACCCGATAGCCAGCATGATCACACCGAAGGACTGGGCGCATTATCGTGATCAGCGCCTGCGCGGTGAAATCGATAACGGCTACAGTACCAGTCTGGCTACCAGGAAGGTTTCAACCGGTACGGTGAACTGCGAGCACGCTTTCTTACGGGCGGTGTTCAATGAGCTGAAACGCCTGGGGGAATGGTCGTTGCCTAACCCGCTGGAGAATATCCGCGAGTTCGACCAGCCGGAACGTGAAATGGCATGGCTGACTCAGGAACAAATTTTGCAGCTCATGGCAGCTTGTGAGCAGCATGGAAATGACGAATTAACGCTTATCGTTAAAGTCTGCCTTTCAACCGGCGCACGCTGGAACGAGGCGGCAAAAATCAAAAGCTCGCAGATTTCTCCCTATAAACTCACCTTCATCAATACCAAAGGTAAAAAGAACCGTACCGTTCCCCTCACCCGCCCTATCTACGACGAATTGATCGCCCGTAAAGGCACGCCCTTCTCACCCTGCTATAAGCAGTTTTATCGGGTGATCAGGCTGGCCGGCATCGAGCTGCCTGAAGGTCAGATGACGCACGTTCTGCGGCACACGTTCGCCAGTCATTTCATGATGGCGGGTGGCAACATTATCGTGTTGCAGCGCATCCTCGGGCACTCAGATATCCGGGTCACTATGCGATACGCGCACTTTGCTCCGGATCACCTGGAAGACGCTATCCACCTGAATCCGTTGGCTCAAATCAGTGGCGATAAAATGGCGATGGAGAATCCAAATGAGTAACATTGAGGGTAAGTAAAAATAGCCTAAGTGATTGTTTTTACTATAAGTGATTGTTTTGAAAAACAGGCAAAAAAAAGACCGAATACGATTCCTATATTCGGTCTAGGGAAATGGCTCTTGGGAGAGAGCCGTGCGCTAAAAGTTGGCATTAATGCAGGCGGTTAAGCCGTACAACTTAAAGAGTAGCCGAGGCCTGACTATTTTCCACCCAGCTTGAAACATAGTGATAATAACAATGATGTATTATTCTCATTGTGTGACAACATACGCAAAACATGGGATTAACATCAGGCGGTTACCGGCTGCACGGCGATTCAGCAAAGTGTCTCGGCTTTGGCGATAAACGGCGCGAGGCTCATTTTTTGCCCCGGATTAGCCGGGTCGTCTAGCCAGATTTTCTCCAATGGCACGGCCTGAACCTGGCGGTTTTTAACCTGCTCTTTGGCGACGTCGTTCAGAGGATATTGCGCCAGTGTGCTGTCGTTAATGACATACAGCGCGTTACCGGGACGGCATTGCAGCATGACTTCTTCACGCGTAAAAGCCCAGGCTTTGCCATATTGCAGGCGGCTGATCGTTTCGACCTGCGGCGCCGCAAAACTGCTGGCAGATAAGGTTAGCAACACACAGGCGAGCAGTGTTTTCCTCATGATTTTTCCTCAGTAAATAGTAAATTCTTCATGCTTTTCAGCCCGGCGCAAGGGTTGCAAACCAGCTCACCGCCAGTAAAACCCATAACGCCAGTCCCCATTCGAGCCACGTCATCATGATGAAACGGCGCTGGGCCAGCTCCGGCTGTTTACCCATTAACGGCACCAGCCGGTAACGGTTGAAAATGGCGACGCCGCACATGATCCCGACCAGCGCCACTTTGATGACGAGAAGACGCTGATAAAGCGAGGTCATATCGACCGGCCAGCGCTGCAAAATAATCGCGGTATTCAGAATGCCGGTCAGGATAACCAGCGCGACGGCGGCGTGGCCCCAGACCGAAAACCGGATAAGCGTGGCAATCGCATAAGGGCGCGTCGCAGGTTGTCGCGTATATAACATGCAGGTCAGCAGCGGGTATAAGCATCCGAACCAGTAAGCCGCGCTGAGCAGATGCACGACATGATTAGTCCGGTGTAACAGCCCCAGCGCGCCGTCATGCATCGCCGCATGGCCGATCAGCGCCTGACTCATCAGTAAACCGAGGGCGCACAAAAAGATGATCACGTTGCGTCCCGGCAACCAGTCCATCAGCATGACCAGCAATAATGCTGCCGTCAGTAACAGATGCCAGCGCCAGACGTCACCAAACGACGTCGTGAGCACCAGCAGCCAGACGTTCAGGTTCAGCCCGTCACCCCAGCCATTCCCCATAAGCGCGGCCTGAATTGCGAGCATTCCCACAGACGTCACCGCCGCCAGAATGCCAGACCACATCATCACAGACTGATTTTTACGCAGCAATACGGCAGAAAAGCCCTGGGGTGCCAGTAAGGAGCAAAAGACGCTCAACCCAAAAATTTGCATCAGTGAAGCAAAGTGGACAAACCGGCACAGGACAAACATGGCAGTCAGGCTCATCGTTTATTTAACGGTGAAACTGTACTGACCGTGTGTTTTATGACCATCAACGGAGACAACGCTCCACGTTACCAGGTATTTACCCGGCTTCAGCGTTTCCGGAAGCGGGAGAACCGCCTGAGTTTTGTCATTCGCGGCAAGCGTCATAGCGCCAGCTTTAACGGTATTTTTATCTGCGTCGGTTAGCGTAATTTTGCTGAAATTAGGTTCGATGCCTTCGCTAAAGCCCAGTGACAATTCGGACGGGCTGACGGTGACAACGGTGTCGGCGGCGGGCGTTTCTGTTTTCAGGTGTGCGTGGGCAGAAGCCTGCTGTGAGATAAATCCGCCCAGCAAAACAGCTGAGACTGCCAGTGCACGGCAAAGAGAAGTGGTTTTTTTGAACACGATAATTCCTTGGCTTGCTTAACGATGAATTTATAACGCCGTCACTTTATCGCAAACCGCTCCAAAACGTTTGTCAAAAAAACATAAAAAAACGCAGAGGCCTGAGCACTCTGCGTTTTTATGAACCACATCGACAGGAAAATTAGCCTGCCGGAGCCTGTGCCACCATGTTCTTCAGGTCTTTATCCACGAAGAACAGGCCGTTACCGGTGTTGCTGACCAGAGCCAGTTTATCGAGAACGGATTTGAACAACGTTTCTTCTTCATGCTGTTCAGCAACGTACCATTGCAGGAAGTTGAAAGAAGAATAGTCTTTCAGCGTCATGGACAAATCGGCCAGTTCGTTGATTTTCTGGGTGATCAGTTGCTCATGCTCATAGGTTTGTTTGAACAAATCAGTCAGAGATTCAAACGCCACCGGCGGAGCAGCAATCGCGCCCAGCAGAGGTAATGCGCCGGTATCGCTGACGTATTTGAACAGGCGATGCATGTGATCCATTTCTTCCATGGAGTGCTGTTTCAGGAACGCCGCTGCGCCTTCGTAGCCTTTATCGCTGCACCATGCACTCATCTGCAAATATAAATTGGCAGAGTAAAACTCGAGGTTCAGCTGTTCGTTCAGCTGGTCGATCATTTCTTTTTTAAGCATAATGCGGCTCCATAAAATAAATTAAGGCAGATGAATGGGATTATTTACCCGCATTATGCCCGCATCAATACAAAATAAAAACACCCGATTCACATTATTAATCATGCAGGCAACAATATAAATTAACTCATTGAATTTAATGAAATTTATTTTCATGAAAATATGTATTAATGATAATCATTAACATAAAGAATGTTATTAAAAAGAATCATTCTTATTTAAATATCCTGCTTTAATCTTTTAGTTGAATATAATTATCACCTAGATTTCGGGAATAATTCTTATTTACTCATTAACACCAGGGAATCGCGCCAACAACACTGGGGGATAATAAAATTCTAAAGACAACATTCACCCTGCGCAGGGTGTCGGGTACAATGCGGCGAAATGGTTTAGCAGGAAACAACAATGAGCATTAATCTGGCCGAAATCAGCAAAGACGAGATGGATCGCATTAACGTCGATCTCGCCGCGTCAGCCGTCGCTTTTAAGGAACGTTACAATATGCCCGTTGTAGCTGAGATGGCGGAACGAGATCAGCCGGCGCATTTGCGCACTTACTTCCGTGAACGGGTCATGTTTTATCGCGGGGAATCACATAAATTCTCCCGTTTACCTTACGAACCGAAGCAAAAATAAGCGACGGCTTTGCGGGTAAACGGGGGCACAGAAGCCGTTAACGCCGGGCGGCGAAACGCTGGTTAGTACGGATCAATTGATCGAGGATCCCGGGCTCGTCAAACGAATGCCCTGCCCCTTCGATGATGTGCAGTTCCGCTTCCGGCCAGATCTGTGCCAGATCCCAGGCGTTTTGCACCTGACAGGCCATATCGTAGCGCCCATGGACAATAACGGCGGGAATGTGGCGGATGCGTTCCACATTGCGCAAAAGCTGATCGTCGCTGTCCAGAAAACCCAGATGCGTAAAGTAATGGTTTTCGATGCGGGCAAACGCCAGCGCGAAGTTGTCCTCGCCGAAAGATGACGAACCTTCCGCAGGCAGGAGCGTCACAGTCTCCCCTTCCCACAGGCTCCAGATTTTCGCGGCTTCCAGCTGAACGGCGCGATCTGCCGAGGTAAGACGTGCGCGATAAGCGGCGATGACATCCTTGCGTTCTTCATCATCTAAAATCGACAAAATACGCTGCCATTTTTCAGGGAAGAAGCGGGATGCTCCATCCTGGTAATACCAGGTGAGTTCCTGTTTACGCAGCGTAAAAATACCGCGCAGAACCAGTTCACTGACATGTTCCGGATGCGTTTCGGCATAAGCCAGTGCGAGCGTTGATCCCCACGAACCGCCAAACACCAGCCATTTTTCGACACCCGCGAATTTACGCAGGCGTTCAATGTCTTCGACCAGATGCCAGGTCGTGTTGTTGTCGAGACTGGCGTGAGGTTTTGAACGCCCGCAACCACGCTGGTCAAACAGCATGACGTCATAATCATTGGGATCAAAAAGTTGCCGGTGAACCGATGAGCAGCCCCCGCCCGGCCCGCCGTGTAGAAATACCGCTGGTTTACCTTCCGGGTTTCCGCTGCGTTCCCAGTAAATCTGGTGTCCATCGCCCGTATCAAGCATGCCGCTGGCATACGCTTCCAGAGGCGGATACAACCCTTTTAATTTTGGCATGACATTTCCTGTTCTATTCGGCCAGTGTATTGATTGATGTGCTCGCCTGTTAATAACAGCGCATCGGTTCCGCCACGACAAGTTGTTATGACCAAAAATCGTTATTTCATATGCTGTTCGCATACTTAACACGCAATTTCGCCTGCAGGCTGGCTGCCCGCGAAACGAAAACTGCGAAGATGACAGAAGAAAAACGTGCAAAGCTGCTTGCAACTGACACGAAATAGGCAGTAAATAGCAGAGCAACCCAATCCACCAGCTTTAAAGAGAGGCGATTATGAGTAAAGGAATGGATAGCAAAAAAAATGCGAAGAAAAAGCCACTGAAGACCCCTGCTGAGAAGAAGGCTGAGAAAAAAGCCAAGAAAGCAGCTGCCTGATAAAGTTACTTCGTAGAATAAACCCGCTGAATGCGGGTTTTTTTATTCCCCCGTCATACTTCAAGCCGCAGATGCGTTAGCTGCGCTCCCTCACCCGAATCACTGACCCACGTCAGCTCATCGGGATTCGCTCACTTGCCGCCTTCCTGCGACTTGAATTATTTCGGGGGAACCTGTTATTTCTTCGCTGCCAGCGACAGAACAAAGGCATATTCCAGCGCGATATCTTCGTAAGCCTTGAAGCGGCCAGATTTACCACCGTGGCCGGAATCCATATCCGTGTGCATCAGCAGCTGATTGTCGTCAGTTTTCACATCACGCAGTTTCGCCACCCACTTCGCCGGTTCCCAGTATTGCACCTGTGAATCATGCAAACCGGTAGTCACCAGCATGTGCGGATAAGCCTGCGCACGCACCTGATCATAAGGGCTGTATTGCAACATATAGTCGTAATACGCTTTGTCGTTAGGATTACCCCACTCGTCATACTCGCCGGTCGTCAGCGGAATAGACTCATCGAGCATGGTGGTGACAACGTCGACAAAAGGAACCTGCGCAACGATGCCGTGGAACAAATCGGGAGCCTGATTAATCACCGCGCCCATCAGCAAACCACCTGCGCTGCCGCCCATCGCGTAAACCTGCCCTGCGTCGCCGTAACCTTCAGCTACCAGTTCTTTTGTCACATCGATGAAATCGTGGAACGTGTTGAGTTTGTTAAACAGTTTGCCGTCGTCATACCATTGTTGGCCCAGTTCTGCGCCGCCACGGATATGGGCCAGTGCGAAAACAAAGCCTCTGTCGAGAAGGCTCAGGCGGCTGCCGCTGAACGCCGGATCCATGCTGCTGCCGTATGAGCCGTAGCCGTAAACCAGTAACGGATTGGTGTTTGGCTTGAACAATTCACGGCGGTAAACCAGTGAAACCGGGACTTTCACGCCGTCGCGCGCTGTGACCCAGACGCGTTCGCTGCGGTAATTCGCCGCATCAAAATCTTTCACTTCCTGCTGTTTGAGCAACGTACGGTCATGCGTGTCGAGATCCAGCTCAAAGAGCGAACTTGGCATAGTCATCGACGAGTAGCCGTAACGCAGTAACGACGTATCCGGTTCCGGGTTGTACGCCAGCCAGGTGGTGTACGTCGGGTCATCAAATGCCAGTGATTTTTCCTCACCGCTGATCCAGTGGATCTGGCGCAGCTGCGTCAGCCCCTGATGGCGTTCCTCCACCACCAGCCAGTCGCGGAATAAACTAAAACCTTCGAGCATTACTTCAATGCGTGGTGCAATCAGCGTCTGCCACTGCGCTTCGGTGCCGTTTTCGCTTTTATACAGACCGAAGTTTTTACCGTCTTTGTTCGAACGGATATAGAAATTGCCCAGATAATGATCGAGCGCGTACTCATGATCTTTACGGCGCGACAGGAACACTTTCGGCGTCGCCTGCGGATCATCGGCATCCAGTAGCAGGATCTCGGACGTCGTGGTGCTGTCCAGGTGGATCAGGATGTATTTTTCTGACGTGGTTTTATCCAGCCCGACGTAAAACGTGTCGTCTTTTTCTTCGTAAACCAGTTTGTCCGTCTTCGGATCCGTGCCAACTACGTGGCGATAAACCTGATACGGCAGTAACGTTTTCTTGTGCTTACGGACGTAATACAGCGTCTGAGAATCGTTTGCCCACTCGCTGCTGCCGGAAGTGTTTTTCAGCAGGTCGTCAGTCCAGGTTTCATCATCCAGCTTTTTAATGCGAATGTCGTACTGGCGGCGGGACAGGAAATCTTCGGCCACGGCCATCAGTTTATTGTCCGGGCTGATGTCTAAACCGCCCAGCGTATAAAACTCGCCGTCGCTGGCGCGTTCATTTCCGTCGATCAGCGTCTGCCATTTTTCATGTTCGGCGGCAGGCTGACGCAAATAAATCGCGTATTCGTTGCCCGGCTCGTAACGGGTCTGATAACGGTAACCGTGTTTGACGTAAGGAACGGAGTGATCCTGCTGCGCAATACGCGCGACCATTTCCCCGTAAAGCGTTTCACGCAGCGCCTGATGGGGTTGCATCGCCTGATCGGTGTATTCGTTTTCTGCCGTCAGATACGCCAGAACCTGAGGATCGGCGCGGTCATCGTCACGCAGCCAGTAGTAATTATCGACACGGTCATCGCCGTGTACGCTCAGAGTTTGCGGGCGTTTTTCAGCCTTTGGAGGTGTCATCATCTCGGATCTCTTTGTCCTCTTTATGGTGTGACAAGAGTGACAGGTTTACACGGGGAAACCAAGAGACGGAATGTGCGGGAATTAGCGGGAATGTGCGCCCGTCAGGGGTTGCGGGCGCAGGGGAAAAACTCAGACCGGCGTGCTGTAACTGATTTCACCGAGCTGGCAGTTGAGCGTAACGTCGTAGGTTTTGTCGGCATGATCACCGCGGACTTTCAGCGGGATATCCCATTTCTTGTTATCACCGCTGATGCTGCCGGCATCAACCCACGCAACCGGCGTTGAGGTGCCGAGTGCTTTTTTATCCGCATCCCAGCGCGGAATACGGTTTTGCAGAAAATCGCGTTTCACCAGCGCCGCGAGTTCATCTTTCGTGGCATTCGCACAAGGTGTGACCGTCGCCGTTCTTACTTCAGGCTCATCGGCCTGAGCAGTCTGGATCAGACCGCTCATTCCTGCGACTGCCATTACCGCGCTCAAGATTATCTTTTTCATCGTTCGTCTTCCCAGTCTTTGTCTTTTATTACGCTGACCTTGCCGGAACAATAACCATACATACCGAAAGGTCATCACTTGTGTCAGACAATATAATCATCAACAAGCCAATAACACAACATTAACAATCAGACGAACAATGTAAAACGCGACATCACTCTTTTAGCGCAAAATAATCGCTTTGCAGTTTTTGCCTTTGATTTTCCCTTCCTGCAGGCGTTGCAGGGCTTTTTTCGCACTCTTCTGACGGATAGCAACGTAGGCGTGGATCGGGAACATATCAATTTTACCGACTTCTGCCGCGGTCAGCCCGGCATCGCCGGTCAGCGCGCCGAGAATATCGCCGGGACGGATTTTGGCTTTACGGCCACCGTCGATGCACAGCGTGGCCATTTCAGCATCCAGCGCCACCGGCGTTGCCGCCAGCGCATGCGCGGCAGGTTGCCAGGTGAACCGCTGACGGGTGTAATCTTCGAGCGCCGTCACACGTGGCATTTCCTGCGGAGTCACCAGACTGACCGCCAGACCGCTGGTTCCCGCGCGCCCTGTACGGCCTACACGGTGAACGTGAACTTCCGGGTCAAAAGACAGTTCATAGTTGATGACCAGACCTAACTGTTTGATGTCCAGCCCGCGCGCCGCAACGTCTGTTGCGACCAGCACACGACAGCTGCCGTTGGAGAAACGCACCAGTACGCGGTCACGGTCACGCTGCTCGAGATCGCCGTTCAGTGCCAGCGCACTGATCCCTTTGCCCGCCAGTGCGTCACACACTTCCTGGCAGTCGCGCTTGGTATTACAGAACACTACGCACGATGTCGGCTGATGCTGGTACAACACCGCCGCCAGCAGGGATAAACGCTGATGTTTATCCGCTTCGATAAACACCTGCTTGATGTCTGCCACATCATCTTCGCCTTCAATTTCCACTTTCAGCGGCTCGCGCTGGAATTTGGAGCTGATGCGTTCAATGCCGTCCGGATACGTCGCGGAGAACAGCAGCGTCTGGCGGGTTTGCGGCGTATAGCTGACCACATCTTCAATATCTTCACTAAAACCCATGTCCAGCATGCGGTCGGCTTCATCGAGCACCAGCACTTTGAGATCATCCAGCTTCAGCGTGCCTTTGCGCAGGTGTTCCTGAATACGGCCCGGCGTGCCGACCACGATGTGCGGCTGACGAACCAGCGATTCGTTCTGAGGGCCGATTGACTGGCCGCCGCAAAGGGTCAGGATTTTGATGTTCTGGGTAAAACGCGCCAGACGACGTAATTCTTTACTGACCTGATCGGCCAGTTCGCGCGTCGGGCAAAGCACCAGCGCCTGCGCCACAAACTGTGAAACAGTGATGCTGTTCAGCAAACCAATGCCGAAAGCGGCTGTTTTACCACTGCCGGTTTTGGCTTTGGCGCGGACGTCCTGACCTTGCAGGATAGCGGGCAAAGAGGCTTCCTGAATCGGGGTCATTTCGGTGTAACCCAGTTCATTCAGGTTGGAAAGTTGCTCAGCGGGCAATGTCAGGACAGAAAAGGAATGCGTGCTCAAGGCGATAACTCTTTATGTGAGGCAAAAATCGGGGCAGCGGCAGGAGATCTGGCGCCATGGTTTGCTAAATGATAACAGAGACGCCCGCAGACTGCCTTAAACAGCAGAAAACCGGCTTAAAAAATCCTGTAAATCCCCTTCTGACGTACGCAGGGAATTTTTCAAACACACCGCGCAATCGTTTTCGTCCCCGATAATTTCAGATATACTGCGCCCCGAAATTCTTACTTTCCTTCATCAAAGATCTGGGTACGAAGCTATGTTAACCATTGGTACTGCACTGCGCACCGGCGCCACCCGCGTCATGTTGTTAGGCTCTGGCGAGCTGGGTAAAGAAGTGGCGATCGAATGTCAGCGCCTGGGTCTGGAAGTGATCGCCGTCGATCGCTATGCGGATGCACCCGCGATGCAGGTCGCTCACCGCAGCCATGTCATTAACATGCTTGATGGCGATGCGCTGAAAGCCGTTATTGAAAGCGAACGCCCTGATTTTATCGTGCCGGAAATTGAAGCTATCGCCACCAGCATGCTGGTCGAGCTGGAAAAACAGGGCCATAACGTGGTGCCGTGCGCCGAAGCGACGCGTCTGACCATGAACCGTGAAGGCATCCGTCGTCTGGCCGCGGAAACCCTCAAACTCCCGACATCGACGTATCAGTTTGCTGACGACGAAGCGTCTTTCCGTCAGGCCGTCGACGCAATCGGTTACCCGTGCATCATCAAGCCGGTGATGAGTTCCTCCGGTAAAGGCCAGAGCCTGATCCGCAGCGCTGAACAGTTACAGTCAGCCTGGGATTATGCCCAGCAAGGTGGCCGTGCCGGTGGCGGACGCGTCATTGTTGAAGGTCTGGTGAAGTTTGATTTTGAAATTACGCTGCTGACTATCAGCGCCATTGACGGCATTCATTTCTGTGCGCCAATCGGGCATCGTCAGGAAGATGGCGATTACCGCGAATCCTGGCAGCCACAGCAAATGACCGAACTGGCATTGCAGCGCGCGAAAGATATCGCAGAGAAAGTGGTGAAGGCGCTGGGCGGCAAAGGTCTGTTTGGCGTTGAGCTGTTTGTCTGCGGCGATGAAGTGATTTTCAGCGAAGTGTCACCGCGTCCGCACGACACCGGAATGGTCACGCTGATTTCTCAGGATCTGTCCGAGTTCGCCCTGCACGTTCGCGCATTCTTAGGTCTGCCGGTTGGGAAAATCCGCCAGTTCGGCCCGTCGGCTTCCGCGGTTATCTTGCCGGAACTGACCAGCAACAACGTTTCTTTCAGCGGGCTGGAAAACGCGCTGACCGGTTTCAACCAGATCCGTCTGTTCGGTAAACCGGAAATCAGTGGCAAACGCCGTCTGGGCGTGGCGCTGGCGATTGCCGATAACGTTGAAGACGCGGTTGAGCAGGCGAAACAAGCCGCAGCGGCGGTTACCGTTGAAGGCTGATGCCTGAATAAAGATGAAAAAAAACCGGACTCCGCAAAGGGTCCGGTTTTTTATGCCTGATATGTACTTATCAGGGCGGAAATTTACTCGTCTTCGTCATCAAAGATAACGGTCACGCGATCGCCTTTGTGCGTTTCACGAATTTCTTCCGCAACGGTTGCAATGGCTTCGCCGCTGCTCATTCCGGTTTCCATTAACTGGCGGATACGATCGGCGGCCTGTTCTTGTTCGGAATGTGATAGTGAAGGCATACCTGTCAGCATGGGAGATTCCTGTTGTACGTTAAACCGGCCCGCAGGCTGCGGGGTTGCACAGTATACGCCTTATTACTGCAAATCGCCTGTGCTGCTTTCAGGCAGCCGAATCTATGTTAGGATCGACGCTATAATACGTTTTAATTGCGCCCGGAAGCTCTTACCTGCCATGCAATCCACCCGTTCCGTAAATTTTCATACTTTGCCTTATCATCCCGATGCGCTGTCCGAGCAATTTTCTGCGCTCTCAGCTTTGCCGTGGGCCATGCTTTTGCATTCCGGCTCTGCGCAGCATCAGCATAATCGCTTTGATATTCTGGTGGCGGATCCGCTGGTCACGCTGACGACGTGCGGTGATATCACGCAAGTTGAGCAAAACGGTGAAATGACGTCACGGAAAGACGATCCGTTTGCCCTGCTGGAAGAATACCTTTCGGCATCCGGTTTGCAGGCGGAAAGCTCGCCTGATTTTCCGTTTCTGGGCGGCGCGCTCGGGCTGTTTGGCTATGATTTAGGGCGACGTATTGAGGCACTGCCCGACACGGCAGAACAGGACATCGCCCTGCCGGACATGGCGGTGGGTATTTATGACTGGGCGCTGATCGCCGATCACCATCTGCAACGTGTAACGCTGATTTGCCACCATGATGTTGCCGGCCGCCTGCACTGGCTGACGCAACAGAAGGCCACCGCCGCGAAGCCTTTCCGGCTTAAAGCGCCGTGGCAGTCCAACATGACCCGCGAGGCATACGGTGAAAAATTCCGCCAGATTCAGGAATACATTCACAGCGGTGATTGCTATCAGATTAACCTCGCGCAGCGATTTTCAACGCACTATTCCGGTGACGAGTGGCAGGCATTTTTGCAACTGAACAATGCGAATCGTGCCCCCTTCTCGGCGTTTCTGCGTTTGCCTGAAAACACGGTGATCAGTCTGTCGCCTGAGCGTTTTATCTGGCTGAAAGACCATCAGATCCAGACACGTCCGATTAAAGGGACGTTGCCACGCAGCGAGGATCCCGCAGAAGATGCACATCAGGCTGAGCGGTTGGCGGCATCGGAAAAAGATCGTGCGGAAAATCTGATGATCGTCGATTTATTGCGAAATGACATTGGCCGCGTTGCCACGCCGGGCAGCGTGCGCGTTCCCGAATTATTCAAAGTCGAGCCTTTCCCTGCGGTTCATCATCTGGTCAGCACCATCACAGCAAAACTGCCGGAAGCGTGCCACGCCAGTGCGTTGCTGCGCGCCTGTTTTCCCGGCGGCTCGATTACCGGCGCACCGAAAGTCCGCGCGATGGAAATCATCGAAGAACTTGAGCCACAGCGACGCAACGGTTACTGCGGCAGCATTGCATACATCAGTTGCTGCGGCACGATGGACAGTAATATCACCATCCGCACGCTGCTGACGGCGAAAGGGAAAATTTACTGCTGGGCAGGCGGCGGGATTGTGGCTGACAGCCAGGAACAGGCAGAATATCAGGAAACGTTCGATAAAATTGCCCGCATACTGCCTCAGTTAGGAGACGTTCAGCCGTGACTTTGCTGGAACAACACGCACCCGTGCAGACTTTTTCCCCCGCGGTGGAAGATTTCATCCTGCGCTTTCAGTTGCAGCAACCGCGTATGCCTGCCCCCGCATTGCGCGGAACCCGTCACGCCGCCGTCTTAATTCCGATTATCTGCCGGAAAGAGCCGACAATCTTACTGACGCGCCGTTCCGATCAGCTGCGTAAACACCCCGGTCAGGTCGCCTTTCCCGGCGGCGCAGCCGATGCAACGGATGCCTCAATTATTGCCACCGCGTTGCGGGAAGCTCAGGAAGAAGTCGCTATTGAGCCGGAACAGGTTCACGTTTTAGGCACGCTTTCACCGCAGGACAGCAGCAGCGGTTTTCAGGTGACGCCGGTTGTCGGGCTGTTGCCGGTCGATGTGACGTTCCATCCGGCTGAGGATGAAGTCGCCGAGCTGTTTGAAATGCCCTTGCAGGAAGCGTTTGACCTTGCCCGCTACCACACTCTGGATATTCATCGCAGAGGCATCCATCACCGGGTGTATTTATCCTGGTATCAGCAGCAATTTGTCTGGGGACTCACGGCGGCGATCATCCGCCAGCTCGCCCGGCAGGTTGAAGTCTGAGCCCGCTGATTACATTCCGATCACACTTTTGCATCAAATAAGTTTATTTCATGCGAAAAATGAAACTTTTGCCCCTCAGGCCTTTTAAACTATAGATTGAGCCACAAGTTCAGTTGTGGCTGTCAGGGATCCCGTTCCCTGCCGTAATTCATTACAGGAGTATTCGACGTGATTAGCGTTTTCGACATGTTCAAGGTCGGGATTGGCCCTTCCAGTTCCCATACTTTGGGCCCGATGAAAGCCGGGAAACAGTTCGCTGATGACCTGCTCGAAAAGGGCATGATGCCTGCCGTTACGCGTGTCGCCGTGGACGTTTTTGGTTCCCTGTCTCTCACAGGCAAGGGCCACCACACAGATATCGCCATTATTTTAGGTCTGGCGGGTAACCAGCCAGATACCGTCGACATCGACGGCATTCCCCATTTTATTCGCGACGTTGAGCAGCGTCAGCGCCTGCCGCTGGGTGAAACTCAGCACGAAGTCGATTTCCCCCGTGACACCGGCATGGTGTTTCGCGGTGAGAATTTACCGCGCCATGAAAATGCGATGCAAATTCATGCCTTTTCCGGCGACAAAATGATTTACAGCAAAACCTACTACTCTGTCGGTGGAGGTTTTATTGTCGATGACGAGCATTTCGGTCAGCCGGTGCTTGATGAAGTGACGGTGCCTTACAGCTTTAATTCCGCCAGCGAAATGCTGGCCAAGTGCAAGGAAACCGGCCTTTCGTTGTCAGGTTTGATGATGAAAAATGAGCTGGCCCAGCACAGCAAACAGGACATCGAACAGTATTTCGAGAAAATCTGGCACACCATGCAGGCCTGCATCGACCGTGGTTTGAATACGGAAGGCGTTCTGCCTGGCCCGCTTCGCGTTCCGCGTCGCGCCTCTGCCTTGCGCAGAATGCTGGTGTCCAACGATAAACTGTCTAATGACCCGATGAACGTGATCGACTGGGTGAACATGTTTGCCCTGGCCGTGAACGAAGAAAATGCGGCCGGCGGGCGCGTGGTGACAGCGCCGACAAACGGCGCCTGCGGGATTGTTCCGGCGGTGCTGGCGTATTACGACCAGTTTATTCAGTCGGTCAGCCCGGATATTTACCTGCGTTATTTTCTGACCTCCGGCGCGATTGGCATTCTCTACAAGATGAATGCGTCGATTTCGGGTGCGGAAGTCGGTTGTCAGGGCGAGGTCGGCGTGGCGTGTTCTATGGCCGCGGCGGGCCTGACAGAACTGCTGGGCGGCAGCCCGGAACAGGTGTGCGTGGCAGCGGAAATTGGCATGGAACACAATCTGGGCTTAACCTGCGACCCGGTTGCCGGGCAGGTTCAGGTTCCGTGCATCGAGCGTAACGCGATTGCTTCTGTAAAAGCCATCAACGCCGCACGCATGGCCTTGCGCCGGACCAGTGAGCCACGCGTTTCGCTGGATAAAGTGATCGAGACCATGTACGAAACGGGCAAAGATATGAACGCGAAGTACCGCGAAACGTCCCGCGGCGGTTTAGCCATTAAGGTTCAGTGCGACTAATCATTTGCAGGATTTTTCGTCTCCAGGCGGCTGGCGGGTTGGACCATTTTTGGCCCGTTTGCCGCAGGAAATACCACTCCCGTGGGAGCCGGTAGCAATAAAACCTTCGCTAACAACAACCTGTTGTATTATCAATACATAATGGTAGTGACACTTGCATTATACCCTGCAGGTACGGCATGCTGATTTCCGCCTGATTTTCCCGTTCAGAGAACCTCTCTATACACTGAAAATACATGCCGAAAATATGCAGGGAAAACACACGTGACAACGTCACCGATACGGATTTCTTTTGATTTTTGCCGGGAAAAATAGGGAGTTTTCCACAACTCAGGCAGAGCGTCCGGCGATTTACAGCTACTATCAATAAGAACAAAACGGCTGTGACGCATCGGTAAACCTTTAAAAATAATAATTTTGAGCCTGCATTTAACACGGGATAAAAGGATTAGAACGATGCCGTTCTCCCAGACCGGACTTGCGAAGTATCGTTACTATCGCATTGCGCTTGCCTGCGCAATGGGGGTATTTACGCTGCTTCTGACTCTTGGCATTCGCATTTACGAACAAGCTCAGGTCATCGCAGAAGATCAACAACGTGTGGCTATCCATACCGTTGAAAAATTGGAGAAATTACTCGAACCTGCGTCGCCCGCAGGAAGAGCGATTCCTATCGACCAGACGCTAAGCTGCAACGCGCTGCAACCGGTCATGCAACAAACTGTCGCCCGTATGCAAACGCTGCGATCCATAAGCCTGGTCAGCAACGGCACCATCATCTGTTCGAGCCTGATCGGGGCTTTAGATCTTAATTTCAACAAAACACTGCCTACTCTGGCTCAGGGCAAAACACAGCTTGATCTGCGCGCGTCAAAATGGAGCAAGGTGGATGCGCCGACGCTGGTTCTCTGGCAACCCACGACGCCGGATAATCTCAACGGTGAACTGTTTGTTTATAATATCGGTGTCCTCTCGAACTTCCTGCTTGAGCCCCAGCCACCTTACGCCAGCCACATCGTATTAAATGTCGGAAGACAAAATCTTGAATACGGCAGTGACGAGATTGTGGAAAGCAGTCACCTCCCGCAGCCCGCCCTGCTGAGCGTCAGCTCTGATAAATACGATTTTTCCGTGTCACTCTATGGCGAACAAGCCAGCGATTTAGCCTGGAGTGAGCTGTTATCTCATCTGCCCCTTTCGGTATTAATCAGCCTGCTGACCGCCACCGCGGTTTATCTGCTTTCCGGCAGCCGGATCAGTCTGGCTTATCCGATCAGCCACGGGATTTCGCACCGCGAATTTAAGGTCTACTGTCAGCCCATTATTAACAGTACCGATGGCCGCTGTATCGGCGTAGAAACCCTGATGCGCTGGAAAAATCGCCGTCAGGAATGGGTGTCGCCCGATGTCTTTATTCCGCTTGCCGAACAGCACGGGCTGATCATTTCGCTCACGCGGTACCTGATTCAGACAGTTGCGGATAATCTGGAAGTGTTCCCTGCCACACCGGGTTTTTACGTCAGTATTAATGTCGCAGCGCAGCATTTTAATAACATGGAAATTGTGGATGACATCCGCAAAATCTGGCTTCCGGCGCAGCCTTCGGTTTCCCTGATGCTGGAACTGACCGAACGAACACGTTTGCAGGAATTACGCGCGGCAGAAATTTCACAGCTGAAAGAAATGGGGATCCTGCTGGCCATTGACGATTTCGGCACCGGCCACAGTTCGCTGAGTTATCTCAAAACGCTTAACCCTGACGTACTCAAAATTGATCAGGCCTTCACCGCGTCGATTGGTACGGACGCGATTAATGCGACGGTCACCGACACCATCATTACGCTGGCGCAGCGTCTGAATCTGAAGCTGATTGCCGAAGGGGTGGAAACGCGTGAACAGGTGGAATATCTGCGGCAGCGAAAAGTTGATTCATTGCAGGGTTATTATTTTGCCCGGCCAATGCCGATTGAAGTGTTTCCTGTCTGGCTTGAGCGCTATAAAAAATCGACTCAAATCATTACGCCGCCGAACGAAACCAAACCGGCCTGATAGGCTGTCACTGAATTCAAACCATAAAAAACGGCGACCGGAGTCGCCGTTTTCACTCAAGCAGAACCGGTTACTGTTCCTGCTCCCAGTCATTCTCTGACTTAATACGTGCAATGCGAACGCGCTCGATGCGGTATTCCGACACGTCCAGAATTTCAAAGCGCAGCGAAGCCATTTCAATCACCTCACCCGCCACCGGCATCTGCCCGGACTTCGACAGCAGTAACCCCGCCAGCGAAGCGAAATCATCATCAGGGCTGACCAGCGTGTTCACGTCGAGGATTTGCTGTAGCAAATGCAAATCCGTCCCGCCTTTGGCAATCCATGATTCACCGTCAGCAATAACGTCCGGCGTTTCATCTTCGTCCGGGAACTCGCCCGCAATGGCTTCGAGCACATCAAGCGGCGTCACCAGCCCCTGAATCACGCCAAATTCATTACTCACCACGACCAGACGGCCTTTCGCTTTACGCAGAACCGCAAGCAGATTGATGACGTCCATGGTTTCAGGCACCACAATCGGCGGCGTTTTTTCTGCAAACGCCACGATGTTTTCACCGTTTTCCAGCGCAACCAGCAGGTCCTTCGCACGAACGACGCCGATGACATCATCCAGAGAATGGCGGCAGATAGGGAATAAGCTGTGCGGCGTGTCGAGCAGCTGGCTGCGAATTTCGGCGGGTGACTTTTCACAATCGACCCAGGAAATTTCAGTTCGCGGCGTCATTACACTGCGCAGCGTACGCGAGGCCAGCGTCAGTACGCCGGTGATCATATGCCGTTCTTCTTCAGCAAACGTCTCACCCGCCGGTAACACATCGCCCGCCGGTTCATCTTCATTCTGACTCTGACGTTTCCCGCCCATCAGACGCTGAATCGCCTCGGCGGTACGTTCACGCATAGGACGGTTCGACTGGCTTTTCAGGAAGTTGCGGCGCGCAATCTGGTTGAACAACTCAATCAGAATCGAGAAACCAATCGCAGCGTACAGATAGCCTTTCGGAATATGGAAGCCAAATCCTTCTGCAATCAGGCTCAGGCCGATCATCAGAAGGAAGCTCAGACACAGCACGACAACCGTCGGATGGTTATTCACGAAGCGCGTCAGCGATTTAGACGCCAGCAACATCACACCCATGGCGATCACCACCGCCGTCATCATGACAGCCAGGTTGTTCACCATGCCGACTGCCGTAATCACCGCATCGAGTGAAAACACCGCATCAAGCACAACAATCTGCGCCACCACTGACCAGAAACTGGCGTAGCCGCGGTTTGGCGTTCCCTGTTCATCGTGCCCTTCCAGCCGCTCATGCAGTTCGGTTGTGGCTTTAAACAGCAGGAACAGACCACCGACCAGCAGGATCAGGTCACGCCCCGAGAAGCTGAACTGTGCGATGCTGAACAGCGGCGTGGTCAGTTTGACCATCCACGAGATCAGTGACAGCAGGCCTAAACGCATAATCAGCGCCAGCGACAGGCCGATGATTCGGGCTTTATCTCGCTGTTTAGGCGGCAGTTTATCGGCAAGGATGGCGATAAAAACAAGGTTGTCGATACCCAGAACAATTTCCAGGACAACAAGCGTCAATAAACCGACCCATATTGAAGGGTCCATCAGAAATTCCATGTCAGACTCCGCAATGAGTTAAAGAAAAAAGACGCAAAGAAACGCAATTCGCTGAGCTTCCAGAGGCTCGGCAAACTTTTTTTACTGCAAAATTAACAGATGAAAGCGGTTTCAGTGCGGCAAAAATCAGGCCCATTGGGGCGGATTTGCCGGTGATCATGAGGTGAAAAAGCGAAGAATAGTGACGTCGGTGACAGTCCATAGGGAGGGCTGATGCCCGGTACTCCTGTTCAATTATTGGGAAAATTACTCTATCAGGAATGATTATATGAAGAAAGTATGATTTTTTACCTTCAGCATCATCCTGTAACAACTATGCTGTTTTATTGCCCACGTGAAAGCGTATTCACATTACGTCGTTGAATAACGGACAGTCGTCACAAAAATTATTTTTTCGCACACTAAAATAAATCACGTCGCACAACCTGTTGAGGTTCTGCAGTTTTACTGTTTAGCAGTCTTATCAGAAATTAAGGAAAGATTAGTTACGCAGGGAGTGCCCTGTTCGCCTCAGGAATAAAAACGGGCGGACATCATCAGCACCATTACTTATGTGCATAACTCTTTCCCAGAGTTAACAGAGGAGGTAGCGAGTGAGTATTGCTATTATCATCGGCACGCACGGGTCAGCAGCTGAGCAGTTGCTGAAAACAGCGGAAATGATTTTAGGTGAACAGGATAATGTCGCCTTCATTGATTTCGTTCCCGGCGAAAACGCCGAAACCCTGATCGAAAAGTACACGGCAAAGTTGGGGGGTTTAGACACCAGCAGCGGCGTTCTTTTCCTGGTCGATACATGGGGTGGCAGCCCGTTCAACGCCGCCAGCCGCATTGTTGTCGATAAAGAAAATTACGAAGTTGTCACCGGTGTTAACATCCCGATGCTGGCAGAGACTTTCATGGCACGTGATGATAACCCCTCTTTCGCAGAGTTGGTTGCCATCGCAGTAGAAACTGGCCGAATCGGTGTGAAAGCACTGAAAGCGCCGGAAGCTGCGCCTCAAGCCCCTGCTGCCGCCCCTGCGCCAAAAGCAGCTGCCCCGGCGAAACCTGCCGGTCCGAACGACCATATGAAAATCGGCCTTGCCCGTATCGATGACCGTTTGATTCATGGCCAGGTAGCGACCCGCTGGACCAAAGAAACCAACGTAACCCGCATTATTGTTGTCAGCGACGAAGTGGCTGCCGATACCGTGCGTAAAACGCTGCTGACTCAGGTTGCTCCTCCAGGTGTTACCGCACACGTTGTCGACGTCGCGAAAGCCATTCGCGTCTGGGACAACCCGAAATATGCCAACGACCGCGTCATGCTGTTGTTCACCAACCCAACTGACGTGCTGCGTCTGGTTGAGGCTGGCGTGAAAATCACAACCGTAAACATCGGTGGTATGGCTTTCCGTCAGGGCAAAACGCAGGTGAATAACGCCGTGTCCGTCGACGAAAAAGATATCGAAGCGTTCAAGAAATTGAATGAAAAAGGTATCGAACTTGAAGTGCGTAAAGTCTCTACCGACTCGCGCCTCAAGATGATGGATCTCATTAATAAGATGAATTAATAAGCACATCGAGTTTGTGCAGATTCCCTCAACGTTATCTGCCTGATGCGCCTGTTTATACTCAGCGTCCTTTGGTCATAGGAGAAGTGCAATGGAGATCACCACACTACAAATTGTGCTGATATTTATTGTTGCATGTATTGCCGGGATGGGTTCGATCCTGGATGAATTCCAGTTTCACCGTCCGTTAGTTGCTTGTACCTTAATCGGTTTTGTTCTGGGTGATGTTAAAACCGGGATCATTATCGGGGGTACTCTGGAAATGATCGCTCTGGGTTGGATGAACATCGGTGCTGCTGTTGCACCCGATGCCGCTCTGGCTTCCATTATTTCCACCATTCTGGTTATCGCAGGCGGACAGTCTGTTGGTGCAGGTATCGCACTGGCAATCCCGCTGGCTGCAGCCGGCCAGGTATTAACTATCATCGTTCGTACCATCACCGTTGCCTTCCAGCACGCTGCCGATAAGGCCGCTGAAAAAGGTAACCTGAACGCGATCAGCTGGATCCACGTTTCAGCGCTGGTTCTGCAGGCAATGCGTATCGCAATCCCTGCCGTCATCGTTGCGGTTTCTGTGGGTACTGCCATCGTTCATGATTTGCTGGCGTCCATCCCTGAAGTGGTCACCAACGGTCTGAACATCGCCGGCGGTATGATCGTCGTTGTCGGTTATGCCATGGTCATCAACATGATGCGCGCTGGCTACCTGATGCCGTTCTTCTACCTTGGTTTCGTTACTGCTGCATTCACCAACTTCAACCTGGTTGCACTGGGTGTGATTGGTGTGGTGATGGCGGTTCTTTACATCCAGTTGAGCCCGAAATACAACAAGTCTGCGCAAGCAGCGGCTGCACCGGGTGTTAACGACCTCGACAACGAATTGGATTAAGGGTGAAGGACATGGTTGATCAAACTGAAGTTAAAAAACTCACGGCCAGCGATATTCGCGGTGTGTTTATGCGCTCCAACCTTTTCCAGGGGTCATGGAACTTCGAACGTATGCAGGCGCTGGGCTTCTGCTTCTGTATGGTGCCTGCAATTCGTCGTCTCTATCCTGAAAATAACGACGATCGCAAAGCGGCCATCAAACGCCATCTGGAATTCTTCAACACCCATCCTTACGTTGCAGCGCCTGTTCTGGGTGTAACGCTGGCGATGGAAGAACAGCGTGCTAACGGCGCACCTATCGACGACGCAGCCATCAACGGCCTGAAAGTCGGTCTGATGGGGCCGCTGGCCGGTGTGGGTGACCCAATCTTCTGGGGTACTGTTCGTCCTGTATTTGCGGCACTGGGCGCAGGTATCGCGATGACCGGCAGCCTGCTGGGGCCATTGCTGTTCTTCGTTCTGTTTAACCTTGTACGTCTGCTGACCCGCTACTATGGCGTGTCCTATGGCTACAAAAAAGGTGTCGATATCGTTAACGATATGGGCGGCGGCTTCCTGCAAAAACTGACTGAGGGGGCGTCTATTCTCGGCCTCTTTGTCATGGGGGCCCTGGTTAACAAATGGACGCACGTAAACATTCCGCTGGTAGTCTCCAAAATCACCGACCAGACAGGCCATACCACGGTTACTACGGTACAGACGATTCTGGACCAGCTGATGCCAGGTCTGGTGCCGTTACTGCTGACCTTCGGCTGTATGTGGCTGCTGCGTAAGAAAGTGAATGCTTTGTGGATTATCGTTGGCTTCTTCGCTATCGGTATCTTCGGTTACTGGATTGGTCTGTTAGGCCTCTGATAACCTTGAAAACCGGGGGAGCAATCCCCCGGTTTTTTTATCGCTGTATTTTGCCGGTTTCTGTGTTTCTATCATGTTTTGCCTGATGGCTGTTTGCTGGAGTTTTTCATGTCTGTCACCGATATTGTCCTCGCCCTGTTTACCCTTCTGTTGCTTGCCTACGCCATCTACGACGAATTCATCATGGGTACCCGGAATGGCAAAACGCAGCTGCGGGTGAACCTGCGACGCCGCAACAGGCTGGATTCCATAATTTTTATTGGCCTGCTGGCGATCCTTCTGTACAACAATATCCATTCAAACGGTACGGTGATAACGAATTATCTGTTAATTGGTTTAGGCCTGATTGCCTTCTATTTATCGTTTATTCGCTGGCCAAAAATGCTGTTCAAACCGCAGGGTTTTTATTTCGCCAATACATTCATCACCTACGACAGGATCCGGAGCATGAATCTCTCCGAAGATGGTATTCTGGTATTTGAATTAGAGCAGAAAAAATTACTCATTCGCGTCAATGAACTGGACGATCTTGAAAGAATTTATAACTTAATGGTTAATAATCAGTAAGTTGAATTTAAACACCCGTATATCAATTATAGCCTGATGCATATTAACGACAATGTTATTTAACCTTATGAATCACAATGCCGTTTAATACCACATCAACGCCGTTGTTATTTCAGCCAGTTTGAGAGTTATTTATTCTTTGTGGAAATAATTCCCAGCTCCATTTGAAACCCTTATTTTATTTGTTGTTGTCCCGAATAAAAACATTATGGTAAGGTTGCGCCGTCATTTGGGGAGTAGCCGGTTTTTGAATCAGTTTTAATAATGCGTATTCAAAAACGCCCGTATCAACATACTCGTTTTATATCCTGAAACGTGGTGCGGGCATCCGTGAGGTTGGCGAGACCATAGACACGTAGCGCTGCCGGGAGGTTGGGGGGTGGATTACGTGTATATGGAATACCCGGCCGGGACTCTTCTCGTGAACTTATCCGCCACACTGATTCTTGCTTTTGGCATGTCTATGGACGCTTTTGCCGCATCCATCGGTAAAGGGGCAACCCTTCATCGCCCGCGCTTTCGCGAAGCATTACGTACCGGTCTCATTTTCGGTGTCATTGAAGCCATCACCCCGCTTATTGGCTGGTGTCTGGGCTTATTTGCCACCCGATACATCATGGAATGGGACCACTGGGTCGCCTTTATTCTGCTGTTCATTCTCGGCTCACGAATGATTTTTCAGGGCCTGAAAGAAAAACCTGAAGAAGAGACCATTCTGGCGAGCCGCCACAGTTTCTTGGTCCTCGCAGCCACCGCCGTCGGAACCAGCCTGGATGCTTTAGCCATCGGGGTCGGCCTTGCGTTTCTGGAAGTGAACATCATCCATACCGCGCTGTTTATCGGCATGACGACGATGATCATGTCTACGCTGGGAATGATGTTGGGGCGATTGATCGGCCCGTTACTGGGAAAATGGGCCGAAGTGCTGGGAGGCATGGTGTTGATCGGTATTGGCCTGAGTATCCTGCTCGAACATCTCGGTTACTTAGGCTGATTTAGCAAAAGCCGGCTCCGTTAGTAAGACTGGCGCTGGTGCAGTCTGATCACAAAATCAGTCTCACATTCGAACGCAGACTGGGATTTTAAATTCTCCATCACCTCTTCCGTCGCCCGCCATGCAAACGGCGTCATTTGCAGCAGATCAAACGCTTCTGTGCCTGAAAGGCGCATATCGTAAGCCAGCGTTTCGGTACTGACGCGCTCAAAACCTTCCAGCTGTTCATCCTGTTCAGCATGGAGCTGAACATCCTGATAAATCATGCCCTTCAGCTGATATAAATGACGCGGACCAGGTGCGACGGTCAGCACTACGCCACCGGGTTTAATAGCACGGTAAAGCTCCTGCGCTTTACATGGCGCATAGATGCGTACCACCGCGTCCAGAGAGTTTTCGGCGAACGGCAAACGATGGCTGGATGCGACGCAAAACGACGCATTGTGATAGCGTTTAGCCGCGTAGCGAATCGCCACTTTCGCCACGTCCAGCCCGAAAACATTCATCTTGCGATGCGGTGACAGGCGTTCCGCCAGCGCGGTGGTGTAGTACCCTTCCCCGCAACCAATATCCAGCAGCGTTTCCGCGGTTTCCGGCAGCACGTTATCCAGAATATCCGCCAGCCGGTCACGTAATGGCTGGTAATGTCCGGCATCAAGAAACGCACGGCGCGAAACCATCATTTCAGTGCTGTCCCCGGGTTGTTTCGAGCGTTTATGCTGCACCGGCATCAGATTAACGTAGCCTTCTTTGGCGTTATCAAACTGATGATTTGCGGCACATCGCCATTGCTGGCCTGTCAGCTCAAGCGGCTGGAAACAAAGTGGACATTGATAAGTCATGCGGGAAACCTGCAAGGAAAGTCTGAAAGGGCGAAAATTCGCAACAGGGCTAAGTCTAAAGAAGGCGTACTGTTGTTGCAACTGCTGGAAAATCCGGTTCAAAGACGGCTACACTGAGTTGATAACATTTTTCTAACCGAGACACGAGATGAGTGACAACTCAGCTTTACTCAGCCCTATCCCCGGTATCCTGCATGGATTCGGCGACAAAGAAAATCTGCTCCCCGCACATCTGCAAGCTTATGAATCCACCCGCCCTGAAAAGAAACAGGTTCACGGCACACGTATTGCAGATGTCGTCCAGCCCGGGCAAGACTGCGGCGAGGCCGATGGTTTTATCACATCAACGCCCGGAATCCTGCTGGCGGTTTTCACGGCTGACTGTCTGCCGGTTATTTTTTGCCGTAAGGATGGTAAGGAAGTCGCGGCAATACATGCCGGCTGGCGCGGGCTTATCGACGGCATTCTTGAAAAAATGGCTGAGCGTATTAATGAGAACAGCGATACCTCAGACTGGTTTGCAGCGATTGGTCCGGCGGCAGGAAACTGCTGTTATGAAGTCAGCCAGGAATTGGTTGATGATTTTATGCAACGTCTCGATTTGCCTGCTTCACTGATTTCGCCCCGGCACCGGCATCTCGATCTGGCGGCAATCGCCAGTGCCAAGCTGCATTCCCTCGGCTTTGCGGGCATCGATCATGCCGGCAGCTGTACAATCTGTACCGAAGCGCCTGCCGGAAACGGGTTTAAATACACCAGTTTTCGCCGCAACAGTCATCAGCGTGCAAAAGACCCGACGCATCCGGGGATCAGTGGCCGCAACCAGCAATCGGGCATTATGATCTTATAATCCTGATAAACACCGGATATTCAGGCACAAAAAAACCCGCGCATGGCGGGTTTTTTTACAGCTAAGCGCTGCTTAGATTGCAGTTACGTTAACTGCTGACGGGCCTTTCTGGCCGTCTTGGATTTCGAACTCTACGTTCTGGCCTTCAGCCAGAGTTTTGAAGCCGTTACCCTGGATTGCAGAGAAGTGTACGAACACGTCTTTGCTGCCGTCAGCAGGAGTAATGAAACCGAAACCTTTAGACTCGTTGAACCACTTAACTTGACCTTTGATCTTTGCCATCTTGAGTATTTCCTTTGGATTGTTTAAACCGCCCGAGGGCGTTACATAGACAAACTAGAGTCGTTACTGCTTGAGGCACTAAGATTAGAATCGGCAGAGAAGCGGTATTCAACGTGAACGTCTTTACTCAGAACTTCTATACTGAAAATGCCACACATATACAGAACTGTACCTCGTTTTACCCAGATGCGTTATCACATACTCTGAATTCGATGGCAAGCCATTTTTAATCAGTGATGGACATGTCGCACATATTTGAGCCGGTTAAAGGCACTTCGTGTTCAGTTATGCTGAAATATGTTGATAGACATGCTTTTTTCTGCTTTGCAGTTTTACCTGCATATCAAACAAAACAATAACGACCTGTTTTGATTATTGATCATTTAATGCAGAACCGTAAGCGTAAAACTCATCTTTATTTGAATTTTTATTGCGGCGCGCATTCCAGACTTCTCCAGGAAGCAGGGATTCTGCGTGATAGTCATGCACCTCCCGGCGGGCAACACTCGGGTGATAGCCTGTCTGGCGGGCGAGTTGCACACTTGTCAGACAGAACGGGCACCCTGACAGGAACATATCCGGACGGTATGACTGGTTATGCAATAATCAATTACGCCATAGACGGATAAAATGGTGCAAAACAAAGGGGGCAAAGGAATAAATGCACCTAAACTGTGCGCCTTTATCTCCTCAGGATAATACAATGAAAGACAGCCGTCTGAGAGAATTCAATTCCACACCGGTACATATATAAAGCCACTTTTTCGACATTCCGGATTTTGACATTATAATGAATTAAAGTTTGCGAGTTGGTTAAATCGAGATAACAGTTAATAAACATCCTCCCCCAGACTTATTCAATTATTAAATATCGATATAAAAAATAAATATTAAATACCGTGATCAAAATCCCATCTTAGATTTATCACTTAAAGATATGAGTCACACAACTCTTTCAATCTTTCATCAGAAAAATGACAACCAAGGTTGACTGGTTACTGCACGCAGGTCCCCGGTGTAGTGCCCTATAATCCACTGTATAACCTGAAAAAATTGCAGTTAACGCTCAAAACAGCGCATTTGGAATGTTCTGGCGAGCCATTATTCTGAACAAATGCACGCTGCTGACAGGAGAATTAAGTGTCAGCGGGATTGTAATTAACAACTTTATAACCCCTCTTCTTTGTGCGTGTTCAGAGGGGTTGATCACTTCAACTGATAATACTTCTCATTTAATGGCACGCCATTTACTTTTCGCGTCTGTCCGCGCCCTTAAAAATGAAATTCAACCTTTAGATATGCTTGCACCTATTTTTAATGGTTTGAATTCCATTTCAGGCAAGTCGCTTTGACTCACTGCCTGAGATAATTCGCGTAAAGGCTCATCGAGTGATTCATCCGCTAATTCAAAAACGCCCCAGTGAATGGGCACCGCTTTGTGACAACGCAATTCTTTAAACACTTCGACAGCCTGCTGCGGGTCCATGTGCTGCGCACTCATGAACCATCTTGGTGCATACGCGCCAACCGGAATCGCTGCCAAATCAAATGGCCCCAAACGCTGCCCGATTTTTTTAAACTGATCGCTGTAACCACTGTCCCCGGAAAAGTAGAATTTCAATAAAGGATGAGCCACCACCCAGCCGCACCACAGCGACCGGTTGCGATCCCATAGCGTGCGCATACTCCAGTGACGCGCCGGGACAGCAGAAATCGTGATTTCGCCAAACGTTCTCTCTTCCCACCAGTCGAGTTCCTCAACATGCTTTGCGCCACGCCGCGTTAGCCAGGATTTCATTCCAAGCGGCACCATAAATTGCACGTCGGGGAAGCGGCGCAGGAGACGACGAACCGTCATACGATCCAGATGGTCGTAGTGGTTGTGCGAAAACAGTACGACGTCGATTTTTGGCAGCTTATCGACGGAAACCGCGACTGGCGTTTTCCTTTTCGGGCCGTAAAAACTCAGCGGCGAAGCGCGGTCAGAAAGCGCCGGGTCGGTCAGAATGTAACGACCCGAGACCCGAAGCAACAGGCAGGCGTGGCCTAAAAACCATAACCGGTCATCAGTTCCGCTGAAATCAGCCGCCTGCCACCACTGGCTGACAAAATGTTCATACCCTTTATCAGGAGGAACCGGCAACCCCTGCTCTTTGCGTTCTTTCCTCCAGCGTTTCAGGTCGCCTTCCTGCCGGTTTTGCGGTTCGGCATTCGTGAAACCTTCAGGCGTATGATGGGCTTTTGAAGGATCGTAATAGGGATTTTTACCAGGCATAAGGCTCCTGTGAGATGACGGTTCCGGAGAGCAGTTCAGGTCTGCAATATTGAATAATTATCATACTTGCCAGGCACACCACAGACAGAAAGTGCAAAATAATGTGGCAAATGAACGTTTAGCGGCCATTAAGAAAATCTTAATAACTCTGTGTTGTACTAAAGATGTTCTGAAAGGAGACGCTTTATGACAATGAACACAACGAAAAACCGCAAGTCGTTCACTGCGCGACTGACGCACATTATGCAGATCCAGACACAATATGGACGTCTGTGGCTGCGTTCTCGCTTTCGCCGGTTCACGCTGCCGCCGGCGCTGAAGCTTGTCATCCTGGCGTTTGCCGGGCTCATGATTCTGGCCATCACGGGCACATTGCTGCTGATGATGGATCTCATCTCCCTGATGCTCAGGCTGATAAAACGCCCCTTCCCTCGCGGCAGCTTGCATCAGGTTCGCCTGTCAGCGAAGACGTTATAAAGAAAAACCGTGTCGGGAAATCCGGCACGGTTTTAGGTTTGAGACTCATCGCTCTGCTTATCAGGCAGGCATACCACAAAGTTTGGTCAGATTTCTGGCGCCGATCATGAGAGTTGCCACATAGGATTGTCTGCGGGTCACGACTTCGACCGCAACACGCGCATCTTTGTATTTAATGAGGTAGGTAGAAGGCCAGCCCTGACGGCGTTTGCCGTAGGCTTTTTCATGACTGTCGATAGCTGCATGAGCAACCACCAGATGGGAAAGATTTTTATCACCTTTAATGATGCGCTTCATAATGGACTCCGCCTTAGACACAACTGTCAAAATGAGGAAACATTAATCACTTGATACGCATCGCTTTATGCGATGCTTATTCGAATCACTTCTCTGCAAAACCTTGTCACAATCTGAGTATCTCTGCGCTTTTAATTATGCGCAAGTCTTACTAAGCAGGAAACATACCATTGCTGCACGAAGAGGCCGTTTGCTCTGCGCCTGCCACTGACCGTTCGGGCTGCTGATTTCTGCCAGCCAGAGGGGATCGCTTTGCAACTCTTTAAAATTTATGCTGATTTTGTTGGCGCAAATAATCGGCCACGCATCGGAGGGGTTGTTGCAATAATCTTTGCCTTTCATGCCGCCGTAGGGATACCACTTCTCAGGCTCCTCTCCGGTCAATAAGGCAATGTTGTGGTTTACTTCACTGTCGTTTTCTTCAGACCATTTGATCATCTGTTCTTCCATCCTGCAGGGCACATGCGTGGAGACTACCGGAAGATTAAGACACTTTTGTGAATGAAAAGCATAAATGAAAAACCCGCCAATTGGCGGGTTAACAAAACGGAATTATCGTTCAGGAATAAATCCGCGCAGGCTGAGAGCAGAATCATCCTCTGTCTCAACGGTGGGCGTATTGCCCTTTGCCTGTGCAGCCAGAACCTTGAGCAACTCGGTTTGCTGGCGTTGTTGCTCAGCTATCTCGTGCAACAAAGCAATTTGCTCATTTGCCCTGACGCTGGCGCGGCTGACAAAAAACCACACCAGAAGGAATAACAGCGCTGAGAGTGCACACAGCACCAATGAAGCCAGGCTGTTTTGGCCCATTGCGAAATCAAACATTGACTACCCTACCACTGAATGTTCAGAGCAAGCATCTTACCATCCCCGGCAGGCCAGGGAAGTCATTCACAAAAAAACAGGGGTTTCTTACCGGTTTGCGGATCCCAAAGTTCGCAGGTTCGTCTGGCAGGCATTACTCAGAAAGGAATAAAGGAGGTGATAGAGCAAACACCAAGGTCAAAGTTGCCGCCCTGATCGCAATAGCTGTTGAGGGCAAGCAGGTACAGACCGATACAGATGAGCAGGAAAAGGACGAACATCACGATCCTCCTGACACTGAAAACAGGCTTTTTCAATTTGATGGCAGGTCTCTTTTGGTTTAAAAAGCGTCTATCAGGGCTCAAAGGGATAGTCCAAACATAGCAGAACAGAAACCCATAGTACGACGTAAATCCTAAACAGCGATATAACGAAGTATCGTCTTTTACTCTCAGCGCGACCCGTAATTATCACATACAGAAATCATACACGTTAATGTATAACCCTTATCAATTAATCCCGAATAACTCCCCTTGATCTGCATCAAATAAATAAACATTTGCTGCATACCTGTTCCCCCTGTTGTTCATCAAAACCGTTTCCGATAAATAAAGATTTTTAACCAAAACATTGCGCAATGTAAGAAATTAAACAACCCGATAATACATTCCCCCTAAAAATGCACCTTAGCAATTTTCACTCAAATAAATATGACCCGCACCCTGAAAAACCCTGTTCCACGGGGAGCCCGGCGGATTATCACGCATAACATCCCGTTACAGAGCCTGCCAGGCAAGGGCCTGAACAGCAGCATAAATTCTAATATACCGTTATTATTCAGAAAGCATAAAGAAAAACATTATTCAAAATATTCCAAATAAATTAAATTCAGAACTTTAAACAACAAAAATAATTCAGTTTTCTTTCAAGTTTGCGTGAACTTCTTTATTGAATAACACCATGCATTAAAATATCATCCCGCCGTCGAACAGTTCTTCTGTCTCTTCTGTAATATAAATCAAAGCATAGTAACTGGAATTATTTCAGTTGATTCATGCTGACTATTTTTTGTTGAGGGATTAATAAATGCATGCATGGAATAAAAAGTTCTTCGTTTCTAAAATAGCGCTGGCCTGCGCTGTTGCAGTAACAGCACCTGCGGCGATGTCAGCAGACATCTCCGGCACCGTATACGATACTTTCTACAGTGACTCGATTCAGTCTGGTTATATTGGCTATCACGGCTATGTTGATAATGATGGTGCCAATAACAGTTACACTGGCGGAGACATCTACTCCTCTATCAATAATGCAGTCGTAAACGGCGTTATCTCTACGCATTATCTGGGCTTTGATAGCAATACCAGCAATGTCCTGAATATCACCAATTCCACCGTGAATGGCATGATCACTTCCCGTTGCGTTGGTTCTACGGATTCTACTTGTGGCTCCACAGCCCGCAATGAATACGACCAGTCACCGTTGCAGCTGACCATTGATAACTCCACCATCAATGATACTTACGAAAACTTCAGTTATGACGTCGTTGGCGCAGACAATAAAATTACGCATCAACAATACCCAACTTCTGCTTTGGGTGTTGCCGTAACGCTTGAGCAAGAAAGCAATATCGTTATCCAGAACAATTCCCATGTTGCTGGCATTGCGCTGACACAGGGTTATGGTTGGGCTGATACCACTGTTAATGATGGTAATACTTACGATACGAATATCACCGTTAATGATTCTGTTCTGACTTCAGGTTCATACAGCGAACTGGGCAATAATAGTTTTTATGGTCAATCAGATAAACCTAGCGATTACGGTTCAAGAACCGACGGCGCAACAAATCCTGCCGATGATGTTGCGTTATCTGTAACGGCAACCGCACAAGATAACTCAATGAAGACTAACGCCGTCTTTAATAATTCCACCATCAAAGGCGATGTGACTTTCGCAAGCTCGTTTGACAATAATTATTATAAGGGCGGCCATGACAGCAATGGTGACGGCAACCTTGATACTAATGGTTGGGATGACACCGACGAACTGAATCTGACTCTGGATAATGGCAGTAAATGGGTTGGCGCAGCGACTTCTAACGTCGACAAAGATTATACTTTGTATGATCGCTCGGCTAACAGCATCTGGCCGGATTCACTTTACAGCAATACTACCAACCTTTTAATCGGCGACAGCGTTTATCAGAGCGGTCTGTTCAATGTTGCTCTGAACAATGGTTCTGAGTGGGATACCACAAAGGCATCCAACATTGATAACCTGACCCTGAATAACCAGTCACAGCTGAATGTTGTTGATTCGACTCTGGTTGCAGACAACATCTCTCTGACAAATCAGTCAAGCCTGAAAATTGCAGCTCACGGCGGCGTTGCAACTGACGCACTGAACCTGAACTCAGGCAGTAAAGCGACTCTGACTGAAGAAACCGCTTCTTTGTACGCGAACACCATTACCGTCGGTAACGGTTCTCAGCTGAACTTAGGCGCTGGTGAAGTTGATACTCACAATATGGTGCTGACTGATGACGGTACCTTCAATGTTGGCAGCCGTGAGTATGTTCTGAACTCGGACATGAATAACGCCCGCGACAAAACTGCTGCGGATTACGTTTACGACCGCGGTACTATCGGTATGAATTCCGATGGTCACCTGGCGGTTAACGGTGTGACTAACGGTAACTATCAGGTTCGTGTTGATAACGCGACCGGCGCAGGCCGTGTAGCAGATTATCAGAATAAAGAACTGATCCGTACTTACGGTGGCAACGCAACCTTCACTCACGCAAATACCGCTGATCTGGGTGCTTATAAGTATCAGGCAGAACAAGTTGGCGATACCGTGGTTCTGGCTAAACAAGGCATCACTTCTACCGCTAACGCGGCGCTGAGCCTGCCTTCTTCTAATGCTGCAACCTGGCACATGGAGCAGGATACTCTGAGCAACCGTATGGACAGCTCACGTCACACCCAGGGTGATGACAAAGGCGGCGTATGGGTTAACTACTTTGGCGGTCAGCAAAACGGCGACAATGGCGTTGTTGATTACGATCAGGACGTTAACGGCATTATGGTTGGTTTGGATAAAGTCACTGAAGGTGGCGGCGATCGCCAATGGCTGGTCGGTATGGCGGCCAGCTTCGCGAAATCCAGCCTGTCTATGGACAATGCAAGCGCAGATACTGACAGCCAGTCAGCACGCGTTTACTCAAGCCTGGACTTCAAAAATGGCGTATTCATTGATTCGTCTCTGAGCTACAGCCACTTCAACAACTCCACTGACAGCACCATGAGCAACGGTCAGCAAGTGTCTGGTGATAACTCCACCGACGCATGGGGCTTCGGTCTGAAAGCCGGTTACGACTGGAAATTCGCACCGCAGGCTTACCTGACTCCTTACGCCAGCATCACTGGCGTATTCATCGGTGATGACGACTACAGCATGAGCAACAACATGCGCGTCAGCGATCAGGCTTATGACAGCATGCGTTACGAGTTGGGTACCAACATCGGTTACACCTTCGATCTGGGTGCCGGTCAGGCCATCAGCCCTTACGCAACACTGGCATACGTTTATGAAGATGCGAACAATGATGCAGATATCAACGGTGACCGTATCGATAACGGCATCGACGGTTCAGCTGTTCGCGTTGGTTTAGGCGGTCAGTTCGACATGAGCAAAAACTTCACCGTTTACGCGGGTGCTAACTACCTGGGCGGCAGCGATGTTGACCAGCCGTGGGCAGCAAACGTGGGTATGAAATACCGCTGGTAATTTCTGCCTGCTCTGCGTCTGACACAGAGTTAAGTTATCAATTGGCCCCTTTTCAGGGGCCAATTTTTTTGCTTTCAGCCCGAGCGCCGCGATTCAGAATTGGCTGGGATGACATTTACCCGGAAATAACTTCTACTAGACTTATCAATATCCTGAAGCGTCAGGATGAACATGGGGAGTTTTGGGATGAGTGTGATTAAAACGATTATTGTATTGGCCGTTATTTACGCCGTTTTTCTTTTTTCCGGCTACGGTGTGACCGTCGGCAGCAGTGAAAATGCAGCGGGTCTTGGGCTGAAATGCCAGTATCTCACCGCGCGCGGGATTGTCAGCTCACAGTATATCCATTCCGACAGCGGCGTAATTGGCATGGCTAACTGCCCGATCTTCAAACAGGTCGGCGAAGTGGTTGATAATAAATAGAGAAAAATGTGGGTTGTTATGCCCGTCCAGGCGGCGGGCATAACAAAAGCATCAGCTGTCGTGCCGGGTGAATTTCAGCTCAATGAGCGAAATGGCCTTTTCGATAGCGCGCTTGGTGACCGGATCCGCTCCGGCAGGATGTTTACTGAAATCAATGCTCTTCAGCTGAAGAGACATTTTCTCGCGAACTTCCGCTGGCGCAATAATTTCGATCACATCCAGAATTTGTTTAATTACCAGCTGGCATGCCACCAGATCAGATTCAATTTCCTGTTCTCTGTTTAAAGAATCGGACATCAGATACTCCTTCCACAAAAGCCATTCGTAAAAATTATGGTCGCGAGAATATCACGCGCATGAATGAAATTCTCTATCCCCGCCTTTCTTGTATTTCGCCTCGCTATAACTGGACAAAGAATCAGCAAACGAATCCCGTTTTGTGTCGTTACCGGAACATTCCTTCTATGCTTAATCAGGTGACAACGAAGGAGGAGCACGATGTTCGCACTTGTTTTGACCATCTGTTATCTCGGCGGTGGATGCGAATATTTGGTCGTGGATGCCTTTAATACGAAGGCACAATGCACTGTCGCCATGCACCAGCAAGGTTTGCGGCAGGCCGGCTGTTACCCTATTGAAGATTTTATTGATGGTTACTGGATCCCGGCACATGAGAATGCCGGTTATTAGCCCCTTGTGTCCGCTTTCACAACGTGGCGATAAAATGTTCCATAAAGATTGCTAAAGTGTCAGAAGAGCGGTATGAATACCCTGTTACTCATTGATATTTAACCATATTGACAGGGCAGGAAATGGCAATGACGATACGTAAAACTTATGGCTGCTTTCAGAAACTTCCCGTCGCAGTCCTTCTTTCCAGTGCCTTTCTGGCACCTTTTGCCAGCTACGCCGCGACCGTTCCTGCGGGAGTTGAGCTGGCAGCAAAACAAGAAATCGTGCGCAATAACGGGACTGAACCCGCCTCTCTTGATCCTCATAAAGTGGAAAGCGATGTTGAATTCAATATTCTAAGTGATCTGTTTGCGGGCCTGATTACCATTGATAACAAGGGCGATGCACAACCCTCGCTGGCTGCAAGCTGGGAAACGAAAGATCAGAAAACCTGGGTTTTCCATTTACGCCCGGGCATTGTCTGGTCTGACGGTTCTCCGATTACCGCACAGGATGTCGTTTTCAGCTGGCGTCGTTTGATCGACCCTAAAACCGCTTCACCTTACGAAAGTTATCTGGGCAGCATGCACGTCCTCAATGCCAATGAAATCATCGCGGGCAAAAAATCGGCTGACCAGTTAGGGATCAAAGCGCTGGATAAAGATACGCTGGAAGTCACCCTCGACCAGCCGCTTTCTTACTTCCTCGGCATGCTGGCGCACCCTTCACTTTCGCCAATTAGTCAGGCCGATGTCGAAAAATTCGGCGATAAATGGACCCAGCCCGGCAACCTCGCCAGTAGCGGTCCTTTCAAACTGGATACCTGGACGGTTAACGAACGCATAACCGCAGTCCGTAATGCAACCTACTGGGATAACGCGCATACCGTCATCAATAAAGTGACCTATCTGCCAATTGCGTCCGGCACGGCGGATGTGAACCGCTACAAAGCCGGCGAAATAGACATTACGAATACCATCCCGGCGCCATTGTTCGCCTCGCTGAAAAAAGAGCTGGGTTCACAGGTTCATGTCAGCCCATATCTCGCGGTTTATTACTACGCGATGAACACACAGAAACCGCCATTTAACGATGTGCGGGTGCGTAAAGCGCTGAATCTGGCGATTGATAAATCGATTATTGCCGACAAAGTGCTGGGTCAGGGACAAACACCAGCCTGGCATCTGACGCCAGATAACACCGGTGGATTTACATTTGCCAAACCGAAAGATGCCAGCCTGACGCAGGCCCAGCGCAACGAAGAAGCGAAGAAATTGCTGAAGGAAGCCGGTTTTGGTCCGGATCATCCGCTGAAATTCAATCTTCTGTACAACACGTCAGAAGCACATCAGCGTATTGCCATCGCGGCGGCGTCTATGTGGAAAAAGAATCTCGGCGTGGATGCCGTTTTACAGAATCAGGAATGGAAAACCATGCTCGATACCATGCATCAGGGGACTTACGAAGTGGTTCGTTACGCCTGGATTGCGGACTACAACGAGCCGTCCACGTTCCTGAATACTCTGCGTACCGGCAACAGTGAAAATACGCCTAAATTCAGCAATGCCACTTACGATCAGGCGCTGAACGATGCATTAAAAGCGACGGATAAAGCCGATGTTGGCAAAGCGTATCAGCAAGCAGAACAGGTTCTGACCGACCAGTCGCCGGTCATCCCGCTGTACCATTATGTGAGCACCCGTCTGGTAAAACCTTATGTCGGCGGCTTCAACGACAGCCTGCTCAATTACGTCTACACCAAAGATTTATATGTGATTAAGCACTAACGCATTGCGCTAACCCCCTTCCGGCCTGCGTGCCGGAAGGAACTCATTTTTGCCCTGCCACCCGATCTCAGCCCGCACACTTGCCACACGCCACTCAGATGGTAGATTGTACGTAAATCACACAAACGGGAGCTGTCATGAAATTCTCGGAAAGTGAGATCCAACCGCTTTGGGATGAAGTGGCGCGTATTATCGGTGATGGCGTAATTCAGATGCGTCACAGAGGGGAGCCTCTGAGTGCCGATGCGCTGATTGGTTATCTCGACGAGCAACTGGCCTGCGCCACCGGCGTTCAGCGTCGTATTTTACTTGGCGCAGCCATCAATATGTTAAAAACCGACCGCCGTTCCTGAACAAGGGACGAACAAAATCCTCGTCGCCTTTTCAGGGAACGAGTCACGAATAATTCCTGCAATTGCCTTCACTTAGGCTGCGCTGCACGCCCCTGCGCGAATAAGAAAATGCGCTGAGTGATGTCATCCGCGCCGAGAATATTCCCTTTCTGCTCCAGATTTGCTTTGGCATAAGCCACATCGTGAGCCTGGTCTACCATGCTGATCACGCGATCACGCGTAGGTTTATCCAGAATGCCCAGTAACGTGGTCAAAATTGCCTGATAAGCATTTGAAGCATAGGTCAGTTGTCTTTCACGTTGTTCCAGCGCGTCAATGCGAACCATCAGGGCCTGCAATTGTTCTTGATGCGTCATAGCGGCATCCTTCTTCACGGGTGGAAAATAACCGGATACAGCGAAGAAAGGGATCTTCGCCGGTTACTGATATTAAGTTTAGCAGACTTAAAAAAAGTGAAGAGCCCGACCAGCGGGATGCAAAGTAAACCGTTGTTCAATGAGCCGTTAACCGCTTCAGCAGTTGTAACCCGTCCTTATCCCAAACTCCCTCACGCCAGCAGGGTTTTGCAGCACAATGCGTAACATCAGCAGCACCTGCTTACAGATAGCAAAATGACAAGCCAGCGCCTGCTATGACATTTTCTGCCACAGCACTAATCGTTCATTCAGGGGAAATCAGGTGAAAAAAACAATCTTCGGCGCAGTCATTTGCAGCATGTTGCTGATGAGCTCATTTGCCCAGGCGGCAGGTTGCCTCAAGGGCGCTGTCGTGGGAGGCGTTGCGGGACATTTGAAACACCACGCGGTCATCGGCGCGGTCGCAGGTTGCGCTATCGGGCACCATCTTGCCGCGCAGGAAAAGAAACAGCAGGCTGCCGCTGCTGCGAAATAACCGGTAAAAATCAGGGCAATTCATGCCCTGATATCACGTGAAAATTACGATTCAGAAACCACCACGCGGTTACGGCCATCCTGTTTCGCTTTATACAGCGCTTCATCGGCTCTTTTCAGCGACGTATCAGGATCGCCCTGCAAATAGTGCCAGTGCGCCACGCCCAGCGAAATCGTGATTGGCCGTATGCCCGGAAGTTCCAGACTTTCAACATTTTCGCGAAGACGTTCAGCAATCATTTCCGCTTCAGCCAGCGCCGTGCGCGGCAACAGAACGAGAAACTCCTCTCCGCCAACCCGGCATAAAATGTCTGTTTCCCGCGCGTTATGCCGGATCTGCTCCGCCATTGATTTAATCACTTCATCGCCAACATCGTGGCCATAAGAATCGTTGATAGATTTGAAGTGATCGATATCCAGCGCAATGACTGAAAACTGCTGGCGCAGCTGCGCCACGGATTCCAGCGTCATTGCCAGCCCGCGCCGGTTAAACAGGCCGGTCATCGGGTCGGTTTGCGCTTCAAATTTCAGCTTACCGATTTTTTTCTGCAACAGGCTGATACCAATCAGCAGCGCACGTTTCAGCTGGTTGGATTCGAAGTACCACGACGGAATCTCGCGGATATTAACCGAAACATCCGGGTTATCCATTTCGTTCGCATTGCGCGCCAGCAGCCAAAGAGGACGTGCGATCAGCCTCGAGAATAACCAGACGGCAAGCAGTGTCAGTACAGCCAGCGGTGTCAGATGTTTAAGCACTTTAACCATCAGCCCTTCCAGCGGTTTCAACGTGGCGTTGGTCGGACGAAGCGTTACAATTTCCCAGCCAGAAGAAGGCACAACCGCATAACCGGCCAGCATCTGATCCCCGCCGACGCCTTCCACCATCAGGCTGCCGTTGGTCGCCGTTCTGACAATTTCTGTCATCGGATGTGGCTTCATCACCTCGCCGATGCAGCTGGCCTCACGGTGATAAAGAATGCGCCGGTCTTCGTCGAGCACCGTGATGTAGGAACCGTCACGATAGAAATGCTCGCCCAGCAGTTCATTCAAAATGCTTTTCTGCTTCAGATAAATGGTGCCGCCGATATATCCAAGGTACTTTCCGTCGGTGGTAAAAACCGGCGTCGAGATAATGATGACCAGGTTTTGCGCGGCAGAAATATAAGGTTTGCTGATTAGCGGACGCCGTTCTTTCAGGGCTTCTACAGCGCCCGGCGTCGTCAGCACATGCCCGACCAGCTGTAAACTGTCCGGCGATGTCGCCAGCACTTTTCCGCGGGCATTGGTGATCACCACAGAATTGAAGCTGTCCGTCTGGTATTTGAGGCGGGCGGTTTCGGACTGAAGAATGGCAGGATCGTCAAAGTGGCCTGCCGCAATCACTGCGCTGTAGGCCAGTTGCTTTTGCATGCTTTTGATAAACTGTTCGGTGCTGGACGCAAGCTTGGTCGCATAAACGCGATTTTCTTCAAGCGTATTGTCGATCAGCAACTGGCGCTGTACGCGATAGCTGGCATAAAAGCTGTTTGCAAGCGTCACGAAGGCGCTCATTACGGCTAAAATCAGAATCAGACGTCGCAGATCGATGCGGAACAGTGAGCTGGAGAGGAGTGAACGTAACAAAAGGTCCGTCCTGTGGCAAAAAGTCGCTCATATTTAACACCGCTGCCTGCGATGCACAATATGACCGGTGAAATAAACCCTTATCCTGCTGAATATCCGGTGAAAAAATTCAAAGCGCCGATAAAACTTAACGCAAATTAATTCTCCCTTTCCCTTCTGACCCAAATTCTTATCTCTGAAATATGCCTGCTTTGCCCCGGAGTGGCCTTTCCACAAACCTCAATTCTCTTGCTGTAGGTCATTGCCTGAATAATCGCTATATGATTTATTATACAACGCTTGTTCGACGAGGATTTTTGAAATGCAAAACCATTTTGGGAAAGGGCTAAAAGCGGGCCTGAGCGCCGAAAGCGCATGGCCTGCTGCGCAAGTATCAGGCTATTGCAAAGAGTATTTGCGGGGCTTTGTGCTGGGATTTGCACACACCCGGGCGCAGATCACCGGTGATGATAACAATGCCGCATTCGAGGCGGGCGTTTTGTCGCGTAAATACAGTCTGGATAAAGATCTGGTGGCCGAGTTCTTTTCCGCCAGTGCGAAACATCCGTCCAGGGCATTTTTTCTGGTGGGCTACGAAGGCAAGCTGCAGGACAAGGACGATAATCAGCCGCAAAACCCGCTCAGCTAAACCGCCCTCTCATACCCGTCAGCCATAAAAATCTATGGTCACCCCCATTTTTGCAACACCGATTTTGATTTATGATGGGCTTGCTTAAATCTATACGGCGTCTGGTGGGCAACACTACGTTGCCCGCGCCACGATGAAGTCCGCGCCTGCAGAACCTTAAAAAACGGACGGCTTCAAAGAGCCATTTTTTATGTCAGGTTCATCCGCAGGTCGCTGTGCCGTTCATGT
>NZ_JADOBI010000006.1 GCF_015644585.1 Rahnella laticis
GATCAAACTCTTCAATTAAAAGTTCGATTTGCTTAAACAAGTTAAGCGGTGCTCAAAGTTTACTTTCGTAATAATTCAACTAAATGAATTACTGCTTGGTCACTCTAAGACTTGATATTTTTTGCCACCGAGGTGGCTGATATCGTCTTGTGAGTGCCCACACAGATTGTCTGATAAATTGTTAAAGAGCAGTGAGTTACGCGCTTTCGCTTGCTAACTCGAGGTGGCGTATATTACGCTTTCCTCACTCAGTGTCAACCGTTTATTTCATCCGGTTGCCGCTGTTTTTAATCTTTCCGACCCGGTCACTTCGTGATGTTGTTCACGTTGTTCCCTGTCGATGGAGCGGCATTATAGGGATCCGATTTTTTTGCACAAGCCTTTTTTTGAATAAAAGGATCGACTGCGTATTTTTCGACCCTTTCGCGGAGATCTCGTTCGATCCGCTGGTTTTGGCACCGATCTTACCGCCCCTGAATTGGTATTTCCCAAAGCCAGGACTATATTGCCAAGGTTAAAACTCAATTATGAGGTACTTACCTATGTCTCAGGCTTTGCGCTCTTATCAGGGGTTAACGCCAACATTGGGCGAAAGGGTGATGGTGGATCCTTCCAGTGTTGTTATCGGGGATGTCGATCTCGCGGATGATGTCAGTATCTGGCCGCTGGTTGTCATACGCGGTGATGTAAATAGTGTGTCGGTGGGTTGCAGATCGAATGTGCAAGATGGCAGCGTGCTGCATGTTACTCATCAGTCCCGTCAGAATCCTGAAGGGCATCCTCTTATTATTGGCGAGGACGTCACGGTCGGGCATAAAGCAATGTTGCATGGTTGTGCGATCGGGAACCGGGTTCTGGTAGGAATGGGATCGATACTGCTGGATGGAGCAATCATAGAAGATGATGTAATGATTGGCGCAGGAAGTCTGGTTCCCCCAGGAAAGCGGCTCGAAAGTGGCTATCTCTATTTAGGAAGCCCGGTTAAGCAGATCCGCGAACTGACCGCCGATGAACTTGCGGGGCTGACCTACTCTTCAAATAACTATGTCACATGGAAAGATGTCTATCTGGCGAGTAAATAGTTAACGAGCCTGGACAGCTTATGCAACAAGACTGTTCAGGCTCTTTCAGTTAGCCCAGTAAATCTTGTTTTAACTGCGCCAGCACGGGTTCAATTTCCGGCATAATACCGTGCCATAAATAGAAGGCGTGAGCGGCCTGTCCCACCAGCATTCCCAAACCATCAGCATAGTGCGTCACACCGTTGTCTTTCACCCACTGAAGAAAAGGCGTCAGACCGGCCTGATAATACATATCGTAAACGCGCGTCTGTGCAGTGAAAACCTGCTCAGAGATTGCCGGGATTTCACCATTAATACCTGATGCCGTCGCATTAATAATCAGATCGAATTTCTCGCTGGCCAGATCGCTGAACGTAAGAGCCCGGATATCACCTTTGCTCTCGAAAATATGACTGAGATGTTGTGCACGTTCAAAAGTACGGTTAGTGACGACAACAGAACACCCGTAGGATAAAAGCGGAAGGATCACTCCCCGCGCAGCTCCGCCAGCGCCTATCAGCAATACCCGATCGCCGGGCTGAATAAGCGCCAGACGTTCCAGGTCACTCAACATTCCTATGCCGTCGGTGTTATCCCCGAGCAGTCTTCCGTCTTCAAGTTTTTTGAGAGTATTTACAGCGCCAGACATCGCTGCGCGGTCGGTCAGTTCATCCGACTCAGCAAATGCGCGCTCTTTGAAAGGCACGGTAATGTTTGCCCCGCTGGCACCCTTTTCAAAAAAGGATCGCAGCGCTTCTTCAAACTCTTCATTTGGCGCCAGCACCTGTCCATAACTGTGTTCAAGCCCTGTCTGGCTGGCAAACAATGCATGAATACGGGGGGATTTGCTGTGACTGATTGGATTACCGAACACCGCGAAAGATGGCATGACTTTCGTTCCTTAACCTTGACGAATGAGATCGCCGGTGAGGGCATCCCTGATTTCAGATGGGTTTTCTCTTCCACCCACCTGGCCGTTAAGCACGGGGAAATCCTCACCAAACTGGAGACGGACTTCATCAGCAAATCGGCAGGGTTCCTGGCCATTCAGGTTCGCGCTGGTGGAAACCAAAGGTTTTCCAAATTGCTGACAGAGCTCTTTAACCAGCGGGTGATCGGTTACGCGGACCGCCAGCGACGAGAAACGTCCAGTCAGCCAGTCAGGTGTAGAGGGTTTTGCAGGCATCACCCAGGTCACCGGTCCAGGCCAAAACGACAAGATATGTTCGAGTTGCTGATGGGTTAATGATGAATCATCAATATAAGGGAGAAGTTGCTGATAGTTATCGGCGATTAAAATCAGCCCTTTATCTTTAGGACGTTTTTTAAGAGCCAAAAGAGACTCAACCGCCTGCTCGCTGTCAGGATCACAACCTAACCCGAATACGGCCTCAGTCGGATAAGCGATAACCTGCTGTTGATGTAATGCTTCAAGTACCTTTGCAAGTGAGTTTTCTGCTTCTTTATTCATTTTCTTCGTTATCTTTTATTTCTACGGCTTTGCCGCACAGTTTACTGGCACAAAATAGTTTTATACCCTGCGCCGTTTTCTTTTCCATCAATAAAGGATATTGGCAGTGCACGCACTCGCCGGCAACGGGCTTATTATTGATGGCAAACTGGCAGTCCGGGTAGCGGTCGCAGGCGTGAAAAACCTTACCAAAGCGAGACTTACGCTGCAGCAGATGTCCTTTGCCGCATTGCGGACAACTGAGGCTGGTTTCTTCGGGTTTATCGATGACTTCAATATGGTCGCATTCCGGATACTCGCTGCACCCGATAAACATCCCATAACGTCCCTGGCGAAGCACCAGCGTGGCGCTGCATTTAGGACATAACTGCCCATCCAGGATTTTCACAATATGTCCGTCGGCCTGTGATTTCAGGGGGCGGATATATTCGCACTGTGGATAGGATGAACAGCTGAGAAAAGGGCCGTGGCGACCACTACGGATCACCAGTTCGGCCCCGCATTCCGGACAGGATTCATTTTGCTTCTCAGCAAAAAGTGCTGCATTTGTCATATGTTACGTTTTACCTGTTATCTCTTAATGCAGATAACCTTCATTAACTTCAAATAACAGCTCTTCCATTTGCTGATATGCACTTTCATATCCGGGAATATTAAAAAGAACCATCAGCACCACCCACTTAAGATCCTCAAGATCGAATTCTTCAGTGTCCAGAGCCATAACACGATCGATAACCATTTCCCGGGTATCGAAGTTTAAAACCTTTATCTGTTCCAGGAACAACAAAAAGCCACGACAACTGCTATCTAACCGGCTCGTTTCCTCGTCGGTGTAAACACGTAATGCTGAAGGATCTGAATCCAGCATATAAGATGGGGTTCCACCCTCTTGCATATCCGCAAGTTTTTCAAGCCAATTCAGCGCATTGTGAATATCAGCCCGGTGAAAACCAGCCTCGGTCAAGTCATCCGTTAACCTATCCTCGTCAACACTCATCTCCGCTTCGTTGTGAATGTAAGTTTCAAATAAGTACATTAGTACGTCGAACATGGCTTGCCCTCTTAATTCGGACATAGCCGCCGGATACAGCTGCGATCCATCCTGCTAACTCCAGCTCGAGTAGTTTACCTACCACTTCTGGCACAGGTTGGCCGGCACGTTCGGCGACGACGTCAACAGATGTCACCTCATATTCTACGTTAGCCAACACATCAGCAAATGGCAATTCAACTTCGCATTCTTGTGCACAAATAATCGCCTCTGACGCCTTTGGTGGCTTATCACGGGGTGCTTTTGGCCGTTCGGGAATTGGCAGAGTCGGAAACCAGGTTAAGCCGCTGCCAATATGCTCGGCAATATCGTTAGGTTCAGTAACCAGGTAAGCGCCCTGTTGGATAAGCCAGTGGGTTCCTTCTGACGTCGGGCTGCCTAGTGGCCCGGGCAAAGCAAAAACCTCTCTTCCCTGTTCAAGTGCATAACGGGCGGTGATCAACGACCCGCTACGCAACGTTGCTTCAACAACCAGAACGCCCGCGCTGAGACCACTGATAATGCGGTTCCGGCGCGGAAAGTTGGCCGCTAGTGGCGGCGCCGTCACCAGATGCTCAGAAATCAGCGCCCCACCTTGCTCAAGAATACTGTCGGCTAACATCAAATGACGGGATGGATAACGTTTCATCAGCCCGCTGCCAAGAACGGCGATAGTTTTTCCCTGCGCCTCTAATGTAGCTTTATGACTTATTCCATCAATTCCCATTGCAAGACCGCTCGTCACGGTAAAGCCGCTGCTTACCAGCCCGCCGGCAAAAACCTGTGCATATTGTTCACCGTAATGGGAGTAGTGACGGCTTCCCACCATCGCTATTTGAGGAGATAACAGCAAATCCGGATTTCCTTCGGCGAACAAAATCAATGGCGGAGACGGAATCTGCGCTAACAAAGGCGGGTAGAGCGCACAGCCAAATGTGACAAGATATCGGCTATCCCCTTCCAGCCAGTTTAGCGACGCGGATAGCCATTGCTGATTGATATTCCTGAAATCTTCTATTTGCTCCGCGTTAAGCCCGCACGAGAATAATTCAGAAGGGCCATAATGCCCCTGGCAGAAGAGTGCCCGAATTATGCCTTCGGCATGGCCAGCATCAAGGCGCCTGACGGCTGATAAACGTATCCATACTTCCTGTAATGTCATTATCCTGCCTCTGTTCAATGCCTTTCGACGAAGGATTCAATTGGCAGAGGATGCTGTCAATCGGAGCAGGAAATGTCTAGAATAGAGTCTATATATCTTCAATCAATTGAATAAAGATCCAGAAAAATATGTCCGTATTACAGATATTACATTTCCCAGACGAGCGGCTTCGCATTACTGCAAAACCGGTCAAAGAAGTTAACGCCGAAATTCAGCAGATCGTGGATGATATGTTTGAAACCATGTATGCAGAAGAAGGCATTGGCCTGGCTGCAACTCAGGTAGACATTCATCAACGTATTATCGTTATCGATGTCTCTGAAAATCGCGACGAACGACTGGTTCTCATCAATCCTGAGCTGCTGGAAAAAAGCGGCGAAACCGGTATTGAAGAAGGCTGCCTGTCGATCCCGGATCAACGTGCGCTTGTGCCACGCGCTGAGAAAGTGAAAGTCCGCGCTCTGGATCGTGAGGGTAAAACCTTCGAACTGGAAGCTGATGACTTACTGGCGATTTGCATCCAGCATGAAATGGATCATCTGGTGGGCAAATTATTCGTGGATTACTTGTCGCCACTGAAACGTCAGCGTATTCGCCAGAAGATGGAAAAAATGGCCAAGCTGAACGCGCGGGCTGACTAATATTCGAGTAACACAGGACACTGCTTTGCGGATCATATTTGCCGGTACCCCAGACTTCGCAGCGCGTCATCTTGACGCGCTTTTGTCATCAGAACATCAGGTTGTGGGTGTATTTACCCAACCCGACCGCCCGGCCGGCCGTGGTAATAAGCTGACGGCAAGCCCGGTAAAAATGCTGGCACTTGCTCATGATATTCCCGTGTTTCAGCCGAAATCTTTGCGCCCTGAAGAAAACCAGACACTGGTGTCCGATTTGGAAGCTGATGTGATGGTGGTCGTAGCTTATGGCCTGATTCTCCCTAAAGCTGTGCTTGATATGCCTAAACTGGGCTGCATTAACGTGCACGGTTCCCTGTTGCCACGCTGGCGTGGTGCCGCGCCGATTCAGCGTTCCTTGTGGGCGGGCGATGCTAAAACCGGTATCACTATCATGCAGATGGACGTGGGTCTGGACACCGGCGACATGCTGCATAAAGTGGAATGTGACATTCTTCCGGAAGATACCAGTGCATCCCTGTACAACAAACTGGCTGAGCTCGGCCCTGAAGGTATGCTTGAAACGCTCGGGCAGCTGGCGAACGGCACGGCTCAACCAGAAGTTCAGAACGAAGAGCTCGTTACGTACGCTGAAAAGCTGAGCAAAGAGGAAGCCCGCTTAGACTGGACGCTTTCCGCAGACCAGCTGGAACGTTGTATACGTGCATTTAATCCGTGGCCTGTCAGTTTCTTTATGATTGACGACCAGCCCGTAAAAGTCTGGTCAGCTGAAAGTTTGCCTGCAAGCCATAGCACCCTGCCCGGCACCATTGTTTCTGCAGATAAAAAGGGGATCCAGGTTGCTACGTCTGACGGCATCCTGAATATCACCCAGTTGCAACCTTCAGGTAAAAAAGCAATGTCCGCACAGGACTTGCTGAACTCTCGTCGTGAATGGTTTATCGAAGGCTCTCGTTTAGCCTGACCCTTCCGACTACGCCCGATATTTCGTCGGGCCTTATCTTTCTGATAATGCTGATCCATTCAGCCATTTGAACAATGAAAACAGCCTATAATCTTCGTAGTATTGCAGCTCAAGCCATCAGTCAGGTTTTAGACAAAGGCCTGTCTTTGTCGACGGTCCTTCCCAGTTTGCAGAAAAATATTTCAGAAAAAGATCGCGGATTGTTGCAGGAATTATGTTTCGGCACACTGAGGGTATTGCCTCAGCTCGAATGGTGCCTGCAACAACTCATGGCAAAACCGTTGACGGGAAAGCAACGGACACTGCATTACTTACTGATGGTTGGCCTGTATCAGCTGATATACACGCGCATTCCCGCTCACGCAGTGTTGGCAGAAACTGTTGATGGTGCTGTGGCACTAAAGCGCCCTCAGCTAAAAGGTCTGATCAACGGCGTTCTTCGTCAGTTCCAGCGTCAGCAGGAAGAATTACTGCAACGTATGGCCAATAACGACAGCCGCTATCTCCATCCGAGCTGGCTTCTTAATCGTCTGAAGAAAGCCTATCCCGACGACTGGGAAAGCATTGTTGATGCCAACAATCAAAGACCGCCTATGTGGCTACGCGTAAACCGCATACACAATACCCGCGACGATTATCTTCTATTGTTGAATGAAGCGCAGATTGAAGCCGTTCTACATCCTGAATATTCCGATGCACTGCGTCTGATCACGCCTTGTCAGGTCAGTCTGCTCCCAGGATTTTCCGAAGGATGGGTGACGGTTCAGGACGCTTCTGCACAAGGCAGCGTTGATCTGCTGGATCCGCAGGATGGCGAGATGATCCTTGATTTGTGCTGCGCGCCTGGCGGTAAAACAACCCACATATTGGAAGCAGCGCCTAAGTCTCATGTGATGGCTGTGGACGTGGATGAACAACGCCTGAAGCGTGTTCATGAGAATCTGCAGCGTTTAAAACTTAATGCGGAAGTGAAGCAAGGCGATGGACGTGAGCCACAAGCTTGGGCGGGCGAGCGTATCTTTGACCGCATTCTGCTGGATGCGCCGTGTTCGGCGACCGGTGTTATCCGCCGGCATCCCGACATAAAGTGGCTACGCAGAGACAGCGATATTACTGAGCTGGCGGGCTTGCAAAAAGAAATCCTGGAAGCCGTCTGGCCACGCCTTAAAAGCAAGGGTGTAATGGTTTACGCAACATGCTCAGTTTTGCCCGAAGAAAATTGCCTGCAAATAGCGGAATTTCTTAAATCTCACCCGGATGCGGCGCTGGTTGAGACAGGCACGACGGAAAAACCAGGCAGGCAAAACCTTCCGCACGCCGAAGATGGCGATGGATTCTATTACGCTAAACTGATCAAAAGCTGATTGTTTACTATTAATGCTACTTACTCAGGCTGAAATCTTCGAAGCCAAGCAGAGAGTCATATGAAAATAATAATTCTCGGTGCCGGACAGGTTGGTGGAACACTCGCTGAAAATCTGGTGGGTGAAAACAACGACATTACCGTTGTCGATACCAACACCGTTCGGTTACGTCAGCTTCAGGACAAATTTGACCTGCGCGTTGTGCAGGGACATGGCTCTCACCCACGTGTACTCCGCGAAGCCGGAGCTGAAGATGCCGATATGTTGGTGGCGGTGACTAATTCCGACGAAACCAACATGGTAGCATGTCAGATTGCATATTCGCTTTTCAATACCCCAAACCGCATCGCACGCATCCGCTCCACGGAATACATCCGTGAATCCGAAAAGCTTTTCCATCCTGAAGCTGTGCCGATTGACCATCTGATTTCGCCTGAGCAATTAGTTACCGATTACATCTACAAATTAATCGAGTATCCGGGAGCACTTCAGGTTGTGAACTTTGCAGAAGGGAAAGTGAGCATTGCCGCGGTGAAAGCCTATTATGGCGGCCCTCTGGTAGGCAATGCGCTCTCTTCAATGCGTGAACATATGCCGCACATCGAAACTCGCGTTGCGGCAATTTTCCGCCAGGACCGTCCGATTCGTCCTCAGGGCTCAACTATTATTGAAGCCGGTGATGAAGTGTTCTTTGTGGCCGCCTCTCAGCACATCCGTGCGGTTATGAGCGAACTTCAACGGCTGGAAAAACCGTATAAGCGGATCATGATTGTCGGCGGCGGCAATGTGGGTGCCGGGCTGGCTCAGAAGCTTGAGAAGAATTACAGCGTAAAACTGATCGAACGCGATCAGCAGCGTGCAGCTGAACTGGCCGAGTTGCTGCAGGACACGATCGTCTTCTACGGCGATGCTTCTGATCAGGAGTTGTTAGCGGAAGAACATATCGAACAAGTCGATGTGTTTATTGCGATTACCAATGATGATGAAGCAAACATCATGTCGGCGATGCTTGCAAAGCGTATGGGTGCCAAAAAAGCGATGGTTCTCATTCAGCGCAGCGCGTATGTGGACCTGGTGCAAGGAAGCGTGATTGATATTGCGATTTCACCTCAGCAGGCAACGATTTCAGCACTGCTTGGACACGTCAGAAAAGCAGATATCGTCAGCGTTTCGTCATTACGCCGTGGTGTAGCCGAAGCTATTGAGGCGATTGCACATGGCGATGAGACAACCTCTAAAGTTGTTGGTCGTACGGTAGAGCAAATTAAATTGCCGCCAGGTACGACTATCGGCGCGATCGTCCGTGGGAATGACGTCATCATTGCTAATGGAAACAGCAGGATCCAGCAAGGTGATCATGTGGTGATGTTCATTACAGATAAGAAATTTGTCAGGGATGTGGAACGTTTGTTCCAACCTAGCCCATTCTTCTTATAAATTGATGAATTTCCGATAATATATGGCGTTAAGCAGGATTCAGTAGAGAACTTTTGTAGCGAAGACGCGACAAATGGTCTTTACTTGGTTGGACACATTTGATGAATTTGCCAAGGAGTATTTTATGAGTTTTATGAAAGAGTTTCGTGAATTTGCCATGCGTGGCAACGTGGTCGACCTTGCCGTCGGTGTAATCATTGGTGCAGCCTTCGGCAAGATAGTGTCATCATTTGTTGCTGATATTATTATGCCACCACTGGGTTTACTCATTGGTGGAGTCGATTTCAAGCAATTCGCTTTTGTACTCAGAGACGCACAAGGAACGGTGCCGGCAGTCGTAATGCATTACGGTGTGTTTATCCAAAATATTTTTGATTTCGTCATTGTTGCTTTGGCAATCTTCTGCGCAATCACTCTGATGAACAAAATGCGCCGTAAACAGGAAGATGTTCCTGCGGCACCACCGAAACCGACTGCGGAAGAAACTTTGCTGGCAGAAATTCGTGATCTGCTTAAAGAGCAGCAAACACCGAGATTGTAACAAAGAAGAAAGTTGCTATTGCTTTCAGTTTTAGAAGGGCAGGGTTGAATATTCGATTAAACGCTCAACACTGCCCTCCATATAATTCCCTTTCCCATTTTCTTCTTTTCTACGATAACTTCCCTTACCCTTTAGATTCTTTTCAATACGCTGCTTAAACAATGGATCATGAAGAAGAGCCTGCAAGGCATTATCCTGAATGGTCCCTTTTTGGTGCTTATATTGAGTCATAACTCCCTCGTTCTTTAGAAATGCAACATGGCTAAATTGCCAGCGCATAATACTGCGTTTAATTTCCAACCGGTAGCACTTTTCAAAGTTCTTGAGCAGATTAGATCACTTTTCCTGCCCCATCTTCAAGCGCCTCTAATATTGAACAACTCTCACTGGTATGCGCAGAACCACAGCAGGCAGCACTCAATCTTTTCAAAGATTCACGCATCCGGGTGAGCTCTTGTAATTTGAGCTCAACCTCAGCCAGACGCTCATCAACGATAGACTTTGATTCCTGACATGTATGATGTTCAGGATCGACCCGAATCGAAAGCAATTCTTTAATTGCTTCAAGCGTAAACCCGGTAGACTTTGCATACCGAATGAAACGCAACCGTTGTAAGTCGTTTTCATCATATTGACGATAACCGGAGGTAGTTCGTAAACCCGCTGCCATCATTTGCTGTTTTTCATAATAACGAACAGTATCTGTAGAGACCCCCGCCAAAGCAGCTAGCTCACCAATTTTATACATATTCACTCACCTCTAAATTTATCCTTGAGCGCATCTTTGTAGCGCCCATGAAGAAAATCGATATTCATTCCCGCTTGCTGCAAACGCAGTTGGAGAACTTTGAGACGCTTTTCAACAACTGAAAACTGAGGATCATCTCGCGTTAGAACATGAAGCATATGATCTAACTCGATCGCTTCTTTTCGGTCCTGTAACTCAGGAGGCAAATAACCTGCGTTTTTAAGAATACGATAAGCGGTTCTTAGCTCTTCAGGAATGCCGCTGTCATCATCGAGTATAAGAGGTCGGCCAGTTCCATGAAGATTATCAAACTCACCCTTTTCCCGGGCCTCTTTAATGTGTTTTTCAACCCACTGGTCGATCAGAAACATGATTTTGCCTCAGCCAAACGGTTAGCCTCACAACTTTAAGGCAGCATAGCGCGAAAGATGAGAAATTCAGGATGAATGGTGCCGGAGGTGACGAAATTAAAAGCATCAAAATTTGGGCGTAAAAAAACCGGGCAGAGCCCGGCTTTTTCATGCATCTACAGATTATTCAGCAGTTGCTACTTCTGCTTGTGACTCTGCACGATCAACGAGCTCGATGTAAGCCATCGGCGCATTGTCGCCTGCACGGAAACCACACTTCAGAATGCGAGTGTAACCACCGGCACGGCTCGCGAAACGCGGGCCCAGTTCATTAAACAGTTTTGCCACGATCTCGTTATCACGAGTACGGGCGAATGCCAGACGACGATTTGCAACGTTGTCGGTCTTGGCAAGAGTAATCAGCGGCTCAACAACGCGACGCAGCTCTTTCGCTTTCGGCAGGGTCGTCTTGATGATCTCATGACGAACCAAAGAGCCGGCCATGTTACGGAACATAGCCTGTCGGTGGCTGCTGTTACGGTTCAGTTGACGACCACTCTTACGATGGCGCATGACCTTATCCTTCTCAGTAAAACCTTAACCTGTGATCCGGTTACTCGTCAGCAATACTTGCTGGTGGCCAGTTTTCCAGGCGCATGCCCAGAGACAAACCACGGGACGCAAGTACGTCTTTGATCTCAGTAAGAGATTTTTTACCCAGGTTAGGTGTTTTAAGTAACTCAACCTCGGTACGCTGTACCAGATCACCGATGTAGTGGATTGCTTCTGCCTTAAGGCAGTTAGCAGAGCGGACAGTCAATTCCAGATCGTCAACAGGGCGCAGCAGGATTGGATCGAATTCCGGCTTCTCTTCTTTGACTTCCGGTTGACGTACATCACGTAAATCAACGAAAGCTTCAAGTTGTTCAGCAAGAATGGTTGCCGCACGACGGATCGCCTCTTCAGGATCGATCGTACCGTTGGTTTCCATTTCGATAACCAGCTTGTCCAAATCAGTACGCTGTTCTACACGCGCTGCTTCAACATTGTAGGCAATTCGCTCTACAGGGCTGTAGCATGCGTCTACTAACAGACGACCAATTGGGCGCTCATCTTCTTCCGAATGAATTCGGGCAGACGCCGGCACATAACCACGACCGCGCTGAACTTTGATACGCATGCTAATAGCAGCGTTCTCATCGGTCAGGTGGCAGATGACATGTTGCGGCTTGACGATTTCGACATCACCATCATGGGTAATGTCGGCTGCAGTCACAGGGCCAATGCCAGACTTATTCAGGGTAAGAATAACTTCATCTTTCCCTTGAACTCTCACCGCCAGCCCTTTCAGGTTGAGCAGGATCTCCAGGATATCTTCCTGTACGCCTTCTTTGGTGCTGTACTCATGCAGTACACCATCAATCTCAACCTCGGTCACCGCGCAACCCGGCATGGATGAAAGCAGAATACGGCGCAGTGCGTTGCCTAAAGTATGGCCAAAGCCACGTTCTAAAGGCTCAAGGGTCACCTTGGCGTGCGTCGAACTGACTTGCTCGATATCTACCAGGCGCGGTTTTAGAAACTCTGTCACAGAACCCTGCATTGTGTCCTCTCTTTGGTACTAAGCTTTACTTGGAGTAAAGCTCGACGATCAGGTGTTCGTTAATGTCGGAAGACAGATCAGTACGTTCAGGCATACGCTTGAACACACCTTCCATCTTAGCAGCATCAACTTCAAGCCAAGTCGGCTTTTCACGCTGTTCAGCCAACTCCAAAGCGGCCTTCACGCGAGATTGCTTTTTAGCTTTCTCACGGATGCTGACAACGTCATTCGGAGATACCTGATAAGAAGCGATGTTAACAACGCGACCGTTTACCATGATAGCTTTGTGGCTAACTAACTGGCGCGATTCCGCACGAGTAGCGCCGAAGCCCATACGATAAACAACGTTGTCCAAACGACCTTCAAGCAGTTGCAACAGGTTTGCACCGGTGTTGCCTTTCAGGCGTGCTGCTTCTTTGTAATAGTTACGGAACTGACGCTCCAGAACACCGTAGATACGGCGAACTTTTTGCTTTTCACGTAACTGTACACCGTAGTCAGACAGACGCGGTTTACGCGCACCATGCTGACCAGGAGCTTGTTCAATTTTACACTTGGTATCGATCGCGCGAACGCCAGATTTAAGGAATAAATCTGTGCCCTCACGACGGCTAAGCTTGAGCTTAGGACCCAAATATCTTGCCATTTTCTCTCTCCAACAAACCTAAAAAAGCAGCGTTATACGCGGCGCTTTTTCGGCGGACGACAACCGTTATGAGGGATAGGAGTCACATCAGTAATATTAGTGATGCGGAAACCAGCCGCGTTTAATGCGCGGATAGTAGACTCACGACCAGGACCAGGTCCTTTAACCATAACTTCCAGATTCTTGATACCGTATTCTTTCACTGCGTCAGCGCAGCGCTCTGCTGCAACCTGAGCTGCGAACGGAGTGGATTTACGAGAACCACGGAAACCGGAACCACCAGCTGTTGCCCAACCCAAAGCATTACCCTGACGATCGGTAATAGTAACAATGGTGTTGTTGAAAGAAGCATGGATATGAGCCACGCCGTCAGAGACTTGTTTTCTTACACGTTTACGTGTACGAACAGGTGCCTTTGCCATTTATTCAATCACCCCGATTATTTCTTGATCGGTTTACGCGGACCCTTACGGGTACGTGCGTTAGTCTTGGTACGCTGACCGCGTACTGGAAGACCACGACGATGACGCAAACCACGATAAGTCCCAAGGTCCATAAGACGCTTGATGCTCAGGGTGACTTCACGACGCAGATCACCTTCAACAATGAACTTGGCAACTTCGTCACGCAGTTTTTCGATTTGCTCTTCAGACAGCTCACTGATCTTAACATTTTCAGCAATACCGGATGCAGCACAGATAGACTGTGAGCGGGTTTTGCCGATGCCGTAGATCGAAGTTAATGCGATCACGGTATGTTTCTGATCAGGAATGTTAATGCCTGCTATACGGGCCACTATGCACTCCTACTATTTATATACGGCAATACCATTCTGAAAAGCCCGTTTTCAGGATACTCAAATAGTATTGCTGCTTACATACAAAAGATTGGCTGGCTAATCTAGCCAGCTCAACCCAACTTTGCAAGAAAAATATGCGAGATAATCAGCCTTGACGCTGTTTATGCTTCGGTTCTGCGCTGCAGATTACGCGAACGATACCGTTACGCTTAACAATTTTGCAGTTACGACATAATTTCTTGACGGAAGCACGAACTTTCATTTTTACTCTCCGTAACTTCGCAAACGCACCAGATTAGCGGTTATAGCCTTTCAGGTTTGCTTTCTTCAATGCAGACTCATACTGACTTGACATCATCAGAGTTTGCACTTGAGCCATAAAGTCCATAATGACAACGACTACGATTAGTAGTGAAGTACCACCAAAGTAGAATGGAACTTTCATCGCGTCACGCATGAACTCCGGGATAAGGCAGATGAAAGTAATATACATCGCACCAATTAAGGTTAAGCGCGTCATTACTTTATCGATGTACTTCGCCGTTTGCTCTCCCGGACGAATTCCTGGTACAAATGCACCGGACTTCTTCAGGTTATCTGCTGTCTCACGCGGGTTGAACACCAACGCAGTATAAAAGAAACAGAAGAAGATGATTGCAGTCGCATAGAGTAACACATAAAGCGGTTGTCCAGGCTGCAAATACAGCGAAATCGTAGTCAGCCAGTTCCAACCAGTTCCGCCCCCAAACCATGATGCAATCGTGGCAGGGAACAGAATAATGCTGGAAGCGAAAATTGCTGGGATAACCCCGGCCATATTCACTTTCAACGGTAAGTGCGTGCTCTGTGCTGCATAGACACGACGACCCTGTTGACGCTTGGCGTAGTTAACGACGATACGACGTTGACCACGTTCTACAAACACAACAAAGAAAGTCACTGCAAACACTAAAACTGCAACCAACAGCAACAGGAGGAAGTGCAGGTCGCCTTGCCGAGCTTGTTCGATAGTATGGGCAACTGCTGGCGGAAGACCCGCTACGATACCGGCAAAAATAATGATCGAAATACCGTTACCGATACCTCGTTCAGTAATTTGTTCACCCAGCCACATCAGGAAGATTGTCCCGGTAACCAGACTCACAACTGCAGTAAAGTAGAATGCGAAGCCTGGGTTTAACACCAGGCCTTGCATACCAGGCATGTTCGGCAAACCGGTAGCAATACCGATAGACTGAAACACTGCCAATACCAGCGTACCGTAACGGGTGTACTGGCTAATCTTACGACGGCCAGCCTCCCCTTCTTTCTTAATTTCCGCCAACGCTGGATGAACCACCGTTAACAACTGGATAATGATCGATGCCGAAATGTACGGCATGATCCCCAGAGCAAAGATTGAAGCACGGCTGAGAGCACCACCAGAGAACATATTAAACATTTCAATGATGGTGCCTCTTTGCTGCTCGAGCAATTTGGCAAGTACAGTGGCATCAATACCAGGGATCGGAATAAAAGAGCCGATACGGAAAACAATCAGCGCACCGATAACAAACAAAAGTCTGCGCTTCAGTTCGCCTAGTCCACCCTTGGCACTTTGAAAATCTAATCCCGGTTGCTTAGCCATCTGCTACTTATTCCTCAATTTTACCGCCAGCAGCTTCGATAGCAACACGAGCGCCTTTGGTGACACGCAAACCACGCAGAGTTACCGCACGACCAACTTCGCCTGAAAGGATTACTTTCGCGAACTCGATCTGGATACCAACTACGTTAGCGGCTTTCAGCGCGTTCAGGTCGATCACGTCGCCTTCCACCAGAGCCAGTTCAGACAGACGAACTTCTGCCGTGATCATAGCTTTGCGGGAGGTGAAGCCAAATTTCGGCAGACGACGATATAAAGGCATCTGACCACCTTCAAAACCGCGACGTACGCCACCGCCAGAACGTGAGTTCTGACCTTTGTGACCACGACCACCGGTTTTACCCAGGCCAGAACCAATACCACGACCTACACGCCTTGGCGCTTGTTTGGCACCATCAGCCGGAGACAGAGTATTTAAACGCATCTCTTACTCCTCAACCTTAACCATGTAGGAAACCAGGTTGATCATACCGCGTACAGCAGGAGTATCCTCGCGCTCTACGGTGTGACCAATACGACGCAGACCCAGACCAACCAGAGTAGCTTTATGCTTAGGCAGGCGGCCAATAGAACTGCGAGTTTGTGTAACTTTAATAGTCTTTGCCATGGTTAATTACCCCAGAATTTCTTCAACGGATTTACCACGCTTGGCAGCGACCATTTGTGGGGATTTCATATTTGCCAGAGCGTCGATAGTTGCACGAACCACGTTAATCGGGTTTGTAGAACCATAAGCTTTAGCCAATACGTTATGTACCCCTGCAACTTCCAGGACGGCGCGCATTGCACCACCGGCGATGATACCGGTACCTTCGGAAGCCGGCTGCATGAACACACGGGAACCCGTATGAGCACCTTTAACAGGATGCTGCAGGGTGCCGCTATTCAGCGCGACATTCAACATGTTGCGACGGGCTTTTTCCATCGCTTTCTGGATCGCTGCCGGAACTTCGCGTGCTTTGCCGTAGCCAAAACCAACGCGACCGTTACCATCACCAACTACTGTCAGTGCGGTAAAGCTGAAGATACGGCCACCTTTTACGGTTTTAGATACGCGGTTTACCGCGATCAGCTTTTCCTGCAGTTCGCCAGCTTGTTTTTCGATGTGAGCCATCTTAAACCTCTTCCTTAGAACTGAAGGCCAGCTTCACGGGCAGCATCTGCCAGTGCCTGGACTCGACCATGATATTGGAAACCGGAACGGTCAAAGGATACTTTCGTGATCCCTTTTTCCAATGCGCGTTCTGCGATAGCTTTACCTACAGCAGTGGCAGCATCTTTGTTGCCGGTATACTTCAGTTGCTCAGTGATAGTTTTTTCTACAGTAGATGCAGCAACTATGACTTCAGAACCGTTTGGTGCGATGACCTGTGCGTAAATATGACGCGGGGTACGATGTACCACCAGACGAGTCGCACCCAATTCTTTGAGCTTGCGGCGTGCGCGGGTCGCACGACGGATACGAGCAGATTTCTTATCCATAGTGTTACCTTACTTCTTCTTAGCCTCTTTGGTACGCACGACTTCGTCGGCGTAACGGACACCCTTGCCTTTATAAGGCTCAGGACGACGGTAGGCACGTAAATCCGCAGCAACCTGACCGATTACCTGCTTATCAGCGCCTTTCAGCACGATTTCAGTTTGGGTCGGACATTCTGCAGTAATGCCTTCCGGCAGTTGATGATCGACCGGGTGAGAGAAGCCTAAGGCTAAATTCACCACGTTGCCTTTAACAGCAGCACGATAACCAACACCTACCAGTTGAAGCTTTTTAGTGAAGCCGTCGGTAACACCTACAACCATAGAGTTCAACAGTGCACGAGTGGTACCCGCTTGGGCCCAACCGTCTACAGCGCCTTCGCGTGGAGCGAAAGTCAGTGTATTTTCTTCCTGTTTAACAACTACAGCGTCATGGATAGTACGTGACAGCTCGCCGTTTTTACCCTTAATCGAAATAACCTGACCGTTGAGTTTAACCTCTACGCCGGCAGGAATGACGACGGGTGCTTTTGCAACACGAGACATTCTTTCCTCCCAATTAAGCTACGTAGCAGATAATCTCGCCACCAAGACCAGCCTGGCGAGCTGCACGATCGGTCATAACACCTTTAGAGGTAGAAATAACAGCAATACCCATACCAGCCATAACTTTAGGCAGCTCATCTTTTTTCTTGTAGATGCGCAGACCTGGACGGCTGATACGTTGAATGCTTTCTACCACTGGGCTTCCCTGGAAGTACTTCAATACTAATTCCAGTTCAGGTTTGGCGTCGCCTTCGATTTTAAATTCTTCAATATAACCTTCTTCCTTCAGCACGTTGGCAATAGCCACTTTCAGCTTGGAGGAAGGCATGGTGACCGCAACTTTGTTCGCGGCTTGACCGTTACGGATACGGGTCAGCATATCCGCGATCGGATCTTGCATGCTCATCTGTCTTTACTCCCGTGATTCAATTGGTGACAATTACCAGCTAGCCTTTTTAAGACCCGGAATTTCACCGCGCATGGCGGCTTCACGGACCTTAATACGGCTCAACCCGAACTTCCGCAGGAAAGCATGCGGACGACCAGTTTGACGGCAGCGGTTACGCTGACGAGACGGGCTGGAATCACGCGGCAGAGACTGCAGCTTAAGAACTGCATCCCAACGATCTTCGTCGGATGAGTTCACACCAGAGATAATAGCTTTCAATTCCTCGCGTTTAGCGCGGTATTTATCAGCCAGTTTTACGCGAACGACTTCGCGTGCTTTCATGGATTGCTTAGCCATTAGTAACCCTGCCTTACTTGCGGAACGGGAAGTTAAAGGCTGTCAGCAATGCACGGCCTTCATCATCGGATTTCGCAGTAGTGGTGATAGTAATATCTAAACCACGAACGCGATCGACTTTATCATAATCGATTTCCGGGAAGATGATCTGTTCACGCACGCCCATGCTGTAGTTACCACGACCATCGAAAGACTTAGCAGACAAGCCGCGGAAGTCACGAATACGTGGAACAGCAATAGAGACCAGACGCTCAAAGAACTCCCACATGCGTTCGCCGCGGAGGGTTACTTTACAGCCGATCGGATAGCCCTGACGGATTTTGAAGCCTGCAACTGATTTGCGTGCTTTGGTGATCAGCGGTTTTTGACCGGAGATTGCTGCCAGGTCAGCTGCTGCGTTATCCAGCAGTTTCTTGTCAGCGATCGCTTCACCAACACCCATGTTCAGGGTGATCTTCTCGACCCGAGGGACTTGCATGACAGAATTGTAACCAAACTCAGCCATGAGTTTTTTTACGACATCGTCTTTGTAGTAATCATGCAGTTTCGCCATCGTACTACTCCAAATTACTTGATAGTTACGCTGTTAGACTTGAAGAAACGGACTTTTTTGCCGTCTTCGAATCTAAAGCCTACACGGTCCGCCTTGCCAGTAGCCGTGTTGAAGAGAGCAACGTTAGAAACCGGAATTGCAGCTTCTTTTTCAACGATGCCGCCTGGTTGATTCAGGGCCGGTACAGGCTTCTGATGTTTTTTAACCAGGTTGATACCTTCAACAATGACCTTGCCAGAAGACAGGACATTTTTTACTTTACCACGCTTACCTTTATCTTTACCGGTAAGCAGGATAACTTCGTCATCACGACGGATTTTCGCTGCCATGGTTCGCTCCTTAGAGTACTTCTGGTGCCAGAGAGATAATTTTCATGAACTTCTCATTACGCAGTTCACGAGTTACCGGCCCAAAAATACGCGTGCCGATTGGCTGCTCGCTGTTATTGTTTAAAATAACGCATGCATTACCATCGAAGCGAATGACAGAACCGTCCGGGCGACGAACACCCTTCTTGGTGCGCACCACTACCGCCTTCAGCACATCGCCTTTCTTCACCTTACCGCGAGGAATTGCTTCCTTGATGGTAATTTTGATGATGTCGCCGACGCCTGCGTAGCGACGGTGCGAGCCACCTAGAACCTTGATACACATTACGCGACGTGCACCGGAGTTGTCGGCCACGGTCAGCATAGTCTGTTCTTGGATCATGTTAGTGCTCCGCTAATGTCAACTACAACTTTAGGACCCAGGATAGGTCGTTAAGAAATCCCCACAATATGAGGGCGCGGCATTATAACACCGGTTCCCGATTATGGGTAGAAAAAATAAACGGCCCACGTACATGAGCCGTTTATCTATTTTTGAGAGGCGCTACTGTATTACAGAATCGCTTTCTCTACAACGCGAACCAAGGTCCAAGACTTAGTCTTAGACAGTGGACGGCATTCGCTGATTTCTACAACGTCGCCGATACCACATTCATTGTTCTCGTCATGTACGTGCAATTTGGTCGTACGCTTGATGAATTTACCGTAGATCGGGTGTTTCACCACACGTTCAATCGCAACAACGATGGATTTCTCCATTTTGTCACTGATTACACGACCCTGCAGAGTACGGATCTTGTCAGTCATTACGCACCCGCCTTTTCAGTCAGTAAAGTCTTCACACGTGCAACATCACGACGCACTTGTTTCAACAGGTGTGTTTGCTGCAACTGGCCACTTGCCGTTTGCATGCGCAGGTTAAACTGCTCACGCAAAAGGTTCAGCAGCTCAGTGTTCAGCTCTTCCACGCTTTTTTCGCGCAGCTCTTGTGCTTTCATTACATCACCGTCTTAGTTACAAAGGTGGTTTTGATAGGCAGTTTGGCTGCTGCCAGCTGGAAGGCTTCACGAGCCAGCTCTTCAGGCACACCGTCCATTTCGTACAGGACTTTACCAGGCTGAATCAAAGCAACCCAATACTCTACGTTGCCTTTACCTTTACCCATACGAACTTCGAGCGGTTTCTCGGTGATCGGTTTGTCCGGGAATACTCGGATCCAGATCTTACCTTGACGCTTAACTGCACGGGTCATCGCACGACGTGCTGCTTCAATTTGACGAGCAGTCAGACGACCACGGCCAACAGCTTTCAGACCGTAAGTGCCGAAGCTCACATCCGTACCTTGCGCAAGACCACGGTTGCGGCCCTTGTGCACCTTACGGAATTTTGTACGCTTTGGTTGTAACATCAGCGACTCTCCTTACTTGCGGCCTTTACGCTGCTGCTTTTTAGGTTGAGCAGCCGGTTCCGGTTGTTCAACTGCAGCCATACCACCCAGGATCTCACCTTTGAAGATCCATACCTTAACGCCGATTACACCATAAGTGGTGTGCGCTTCAGATGTGTTGTAATCGATATCCGCACGCAGAGTATGCAACGGAACACGACCTTCACGGTACCATTCGGTACGCGCGATTTCAGCACCGCCAAGGCGGCCGCTTACTTCAACTTTGATACCTTTAGCGCCAAGACGCATTGCGTTCTGTACAGCACGCTTCATAGCACGACGGAACATAACGCGACGTTCCAGCTGTGAAGTGATGCTGTCAGCAACCAATTTTGCGTCCAGTTCCGGTTTACGGACTTCGGCGATGTTAATCTGCGCAGGAACGCCAGCGATATCCGCTACGACCTTACGCAGTTTTTCGACATCTTCACCTTTCTTGCCGATAACGATGCCAGGACGAGCGGTGTGAATAGTCACACGGATGCTCTTCGCTGGACGCTCGATAACGATGCGAGAAACGGAAGCTTTCGCCAGTTCTTTAGTCAAGAATTGGCGAACTTTAAAGTCGCTGTCCAGGTTGTCAGCGAATTCTTTGGTATTCGCATACCAAGTAGAGTTCCAAGGTTTGACAATACCCAGGCGAATACCATTAGGATGTACTTTCTGACCCATTGCTAGTCTCCAGAGTCTCAGCGATCGGACACAACCACAGTGATGTGGCTGGTGCGCTTCAGAATGCGATCTGCACGACCTTTTGCACGAGGCATAATGCGCTTCATGCTTGGGCCTTCGTCTACGAAAATCTTCGTGACTTTCAGATCATCGATGTCAGCGCCATCGTTGTGTTCTGCGTTAGCAATGGCAGACTCCAGTACCTTCTTAACCAGACCAGCAGCTTTCTTGTTGGTGTAGGCCAGAGTTTCCAGAGCTTGCGACACTTTCTTACCGCGAATCAGGTCCGCAACAAGGCGAACCTTCTGAGCAGAAGAACGAGCGTGGCGATGTTTAGCGATAGTTTCCATCTCTTCCTCCTACCTTAGCGCTTTTTAGCTTTTTTATCAGCCGCATGGCCGCGATAAGTACGAGTCGGCGCGAATTCACCCAGTTTGTGACCGACCATTTCATCGGAAACAAATACTGGTACGTGCTGACGACCATTATGGACAGCGATGGTCAAACCGATCATGTTAGGAAAGATCGTTGAACGACGGGACCAAGTGCGCAAAGGCTTCTTGTCACCGCTTTCCACCGCTTTCTCTACCTTCTTCAGCAAGTGCAGGTCAATAAAAGGACCTTTCTTGAGAGAACGTGGCATGGCTTATCCTCTAATTATTTTTTGCTACGGCGACGTACAATGAATTTATCAGTACGCTTGTTGCTACGGGTCTTCTTACCTTTGGTTTGAACGCCCCACGGAGTTACCGGGTGCTTACCAAAGTTACGACCTTCACCACCACCGTGTGGGTGATCGACTGGGTTCATCGCAGTACCGCGAACGGTAGGACGAATACCACGCCAACGAGCAGCACCTGCTTTACCCAGAACGCGAAGCATATGTTCAGAGTTACCGACTTCACCTAAGGTGGCACGGCAATCAACTTGAACTTTACGCATTTCGCCAGAGCGCAGACGCAGAGTTACGTAGGAACCGTCGCGAGCAACGATCTGAACGTAGGCACCGGCTGAACGAGCCATCTGGCCGCCTTTACCTGGTTTCATTTCTACGTTGTGAACCGTTGAACCTACTGGGATGTTGCGCATAGGCAGGGCGTTACCTGTCTTGATTGCAGCATCAACACCAGATTGGATCTGGTCACCCACTTTCAGGCCTTTCGGCGCCAGGATATAACGGCGTTCGCCGTCTTTGTACAGAACCAGCGCGATGTTCGCGGAACGGTTCGGATCGTACTCCAGACGCTCAACCACTGCAGCGATACCATCTTTGTTGCGTTTGAAGTCAACCAGACGATAATGCTGTTTGTGGCCACCACCGATATGACGGGTGGTGATACGGCCATTGTTGTTACGGCCACCGCTTTTGCTCAGTTTTTCAAGCAGCGGGGCAAAAGGTTTACCCTTGTGCAGCTCAGGGTTAACCACTTTAACAACGTGGCGACGACCCGGAGATGTAGGTTTACATTTAACAATTGCCATTGTTCTTACTCCTCCGACTTACTCAGCGCCGCTGATGAAGTCCAGATTCTGGCCTTCTTTCAGGGTGACGTAAGCTTTTTTCCAGTCGCTACGACGACCAACACGCTGACCGTGACGTTTAACTTTGCCTTTAACCAGCAAGGTGTTCACATCTTCGACTTCGACTTCAAACAGTTTCGAAACCGCAGCTTTGATTTCTGCTTTAGTCGCGTCTTTGGCAACTTTGAGAACGATGGTGTTGTTCTTTTCCATCGCAGTAGAAGCTTTTTCAGAAACGTGCGGCGCGCGCAGCACTTTCAGCAGACGTTCTTCACGAATCATGCCAGCATCTCCTCAACTTGCTTCACAGCGTCAGCAGTCATAACCACTTTGTCGAAGGCGATCAGGCTTACTGGATCGATACCTGCTACATCGCGAACGTCAACCTTGTACAGGTTACGTGCGGCCAGGAACAGATTCTCGTCGACTTCGCCAGTTACAATCAGCACGTCTTCCAGAGCCATGTCTTTCAGTTTCTGTGCCAGCAGCTTAGTTTTAGGCGCTTCTACAGAGAACGTCTCGACAACGATCAAACGATCTTGACGTACCAGTTCGGACAGGATGCTTTTCAGCGCGCCGCGGTACATCTTTTTATTTACTTTTTGACTGTGGTCCTGTGGCTTGGCAGCGAAGGTTACACCACCGGAACGCCAGATCGGGCTCTTTACAGAACCTGAACGCGCACGGCCAGTACCTTTCTGACGCCAAGGTTTTTTACCGGAACCAGTTACTTCAGCACGGGTCTTCTGAGCACGAGTACCTTGACGGGCACCTGCTGCATAAGCAACAACGACCTGGTGTACCAGCGCTTCATTGAAATCACGCCCGAAGGTAGTTTCGGAAACAGTCAGCGCGCTCTGCGCGTCTTTCACTACTAATTCCATTCCTATCTCCTCGACGTTAAGCCTTAACAGCAGGTTTAACGATCAGGTTGCCACCGGTAGCACCCGGAACAGCACCCTTGACCAGTAGCAGGTTGCGCTCAGCGTCAACACGTACTACGTCCAGGCTTTGAACGGTTACACGCTCGTTACCCAGTTGGCCTGCCATTTTCTTGCCTTTGAACACTTTGCCCGGAGTCTGGTTCTGACCGATAGAACCCGGAACACGGTGAGACAAGGAGTTACCGTGGGTAGCGTCTTGGGTACGGAAATTCCAGCGCTTAACTGTGCCAGCAAAACCTTTACCTTTAGAAGTACCGGTAACATCAACTTTCTTAACGTCTGCGAAAATTTCAACGCTAATGTTTTGACCTGCAGTGAACTCTTCACCTTCTGCAAGGCGGAATTCCCACAGACCGCGGCCAGCTTCTACGCCAGCTTTAGCGAAGTGACCCGCTTCTGGTTTGGTTACACGGTTAGCTTTTTTGCTACCAGTAGTAACCTGCACAGCACGGTAACCATCGTTGTCCAGGTCTTTGACCTGAGTAACGCGGTTTGCTTCAATTTCGATAACGGTTACAGGGATAGAAACGCCATCTTCTGTGAAGATACGAGTCATACCCACTTTCTTACCGACTAAACCAATCATTGTTTCAACCTCTCAATCGCTCAATGACCCTGATTAACCCAGGCTGATCTGCACGTCTACACCAGCAGCCAGATCCAGACGCATCAGAGCATCAACGGTTTTCTCGGTTGGCTCAACGATGTCAACCAGACGCTTGTGAGTGCGAATCTCATACTGATCGCGCGCATCTTTATTGACGTGCGGAGAAATCAGGATGGTAAAGCGCTCTTTGCGGGTCGGCAGCGGGATTGGACCACGAACTTGCGCACCAGTGCGCTTCGCAGTCTCAACGATTTCCGCAGTTGATTGATCGATCAGACGATGATCAAACGCTTTCAGGCGGATACGGATTCTTTGGTTCTGCATGAGACCAGAGCTCCAATTATTTTAAACGTAAATGATTACTCCTCATACCCATTTCGATTGATGGGAGAGTGTAATCGTTCTTAACATAACCCCCATATCGGGAGTATTGTCGACCGGCAAGTAAACTTATCGGCCAGCTGATTCTTATCGAATCAGACTTACCAAGATTAGGTAAGCCCGCGCATTATACGTAAACAGGGAGAATAAGCAACAGTCATTGCCAAATGAACTGCTTTTATTTTGCACTAACGTCAACTCGTTCCATCGCCTGAGTTTTATCTGCATTTATTGGCGGGCTGTATTACAACTGGATGAGATATCAACATCTTGTTTCGGTCTTGATTAATAATGAATTCAGTAGGCCATTGTCTCTTCAGGTACCAATATCATCCCTCATAAAAGGTGTTATGACTTTGACTTAGTTCCGGGGACATTCTTTGTACTATCCAATTTTATCAGACGGCCCGTTTCAGGGAGTCGCCCACTCTGTAGCTGCTTTCATCGGCTTTTTAGCCGGTATGGTGCTCAACGTCGTAGTCACCCGATTTATTCTAAAGTTTGCTTCAGACTCGTCAGAGACTCCTGTGCTTCCGTTCGCTCTGCCCGATGTCTCTTATGCGAGGCGCTCTGATGGGCCCGGTTTATACCTGAAATCTCTATTGCTTAGACAGATGAGTTTTCGAAGGCCCAGCCTTTATTACCGGAGCCAGCTTTCATACCGATCCCTTTTTGTCATCGGGAGCTGCGCGCTCATGTTTTTGGGTATGTCCTTTCTCTTTGATAATCCTATGACCTGGCTGGTGGTTTGTCTGTTTTCTTGTTTTCTCATCGCATTGAGTGTTATCGACGTTTCAACATTCATTTTACCGGATGCCTTAACACTGCCGTTACTGTGGCTCGGTCTGATGTTGAGTGCACTTGGTTATGGCGTCCCCGTTGAGTCTGCTATTTTTGGCGCAGTTTCGGGCTATCTGTCTTTTTGGTCTCTTTATTGGTGTTTGAGGTTTCTGATGAAGAAAGAGGGGATGGGTTTCGGTGATTTTAAATTACTGGCGGCGATAGGCGCCTGGTCAGGCTGGGAGGCATTACCTGCTGTATGTACGCTGGCTGCATTGATCGGTATTTTTTATGCCATCGTTTGGGGTCGGATTTTCCGACAGGGTAGTTTGATTCCTTTTGGCCCTGCCCTTTCATTATCCGGACTTCTAATCTACATCAGCCAGAGGAATGATATTGTCTGGCTGATGTAATCGGTACTGCTATTGAGATGCTTCTTTGAGCTGGGACTGGATGTAGTTTTGTAACCCAATACGGCCGATCAATTCGATCTCAGTTTCAAGCCAGTCAATATGATGTTCTTCGTCTGCAAGAATAGTGATCATTAAATCCCGGCTGACATAATCATGGACTGAATCAGCGTAAGCAATCCCTTCTCTCAGGTCTTTGGCCCCATCAAGTTCAAGTACTAAATCTGACTTCAGCATTTCTTCAACATCTTCGCCAATGTTAAGCTTTCCGAGATCTTGCAGGTTTGGGATGCCTTCGAGGAAAAGTATGCGTTCAATGTAAATATCGGCATGTTTCATTTCGTCGATAGACTCATGATATTCGATACCATTCAGGCGCATTAAGCCCCAGTTTTTGAACATTCGGGCGTGCAGGAAATACTGGTTAATAGCAACCAGCTCATTTCCAAGAAGTTTGTTGAGATGAGCAATGACTTTTTTATCGCCTTTCATAGGTAACTCCTCCGTTCCGGTATCTAAAGCGTAGATCCGGTACAGAGTAAGTCAAAAAAAAGGCACACTTTTTAACGAAGTATTTTTACGCGATGTTTTTGAACTCTGGGATTTGTTGTAATTCATCTTCCATTATCTGTCGTGCAGCCCGCACACATTTGCCACACTGTGTTCCTACTGGAACAAAATTTCTGAGCTGTTGAAAAGTTTGTGGCTGGTAACTCCTGACGGCCTGTCTGATCGTTTTATCACTGACTGAGTTACATAAACACACGTACATATAAACCACACTTCGTCTAAATCTTAGATTAACTGTAAATGAGAATGGTTATTATTGCAAATCCTGTTTATCCCTTTTCTGTCACAAAATTTAGAAAATAAAAAAGGGTGCCGAGGCACCCTTTTTTTGCTCTTGATTATCAGCGATTAAGCGATAACTTTAGCAACAACACCAGCGCCTACAGTACGGCCGCCTTCACGGATTGCGAAACGCAGACCGTCATCCATCGCGATTGGGTGGATCAAGGTAACAACCATTTTGATGTTGTCGCCTGGCATTACCATTTCAACGCCTTCTGGCAGTTCGATGGTACCGGTCACGTCAGTTGTACGGAAGTAGAACTGTGGACGGTAGCCTTTGAAGAATGGAGTATGACGACCACCTTCATCTTTGCTCAGAATATAAACTTCAGATTCGAACTGGGTGTGTGGTTTGATTGAGCCTGGTTTAGCCAGAACTTGACCACGTTCGATATCTTCACGTTTGATACCACGCAGCAGAACACCAACGTTCTCGCCTGCACGGCCTTCGTCCAGCAGTTTGCGGAACATTTCAACGCCAGTACAAGTTGATTTCACGGTATCTTTGATACCTACAATTTCAACTTCTTCGCCGACTTTAACGATACCGCGCTCTACACGACCGGTTACAACTGTACCACGACCGGAGATGGAGAATACGTCTTCGATTGGCAGCAGGAATGGCTTGTCAATTGCACGTTCTGGTTCTGGGATGTAAGAATCCAGGAAGCCAGCCAGTTCAATGATTTTTGCTTCGTAGTCTGCATCGCCTTCCAGTGCTTTCAGCGCTGAACCGCGAACAACCGGAGTGTCATCGCCTGGGAAGTCGTACATAGACAGAAGTTCACGAACTTCCATTTCTACCAGTTCCAGCAGCTCTTCGTCATCAACCATGTCACATTTGTTCAGGAACACGATGATGTAAGGAACGCCAACCTGACGACCCAGCAGGATGTGCTCACGCGTCTGAGGCATAGGGCCGTCAGTTGCAGCAACAACCAGGATCGCGCCGTCCATCTGAGCAGCACCGGTGATCATGTTTTTCACATAGTCGGCGTGCCCTGGGCAGTCAACGTGCGCGTAATGACGGCTTGGGGTGTCATATTCAACGTGTGAAGTGTTGATGGTGATACCACGAGCTTTTTCTTCTGGTGCGTTATCGATCTGGTCGAATGCGCGTGCAGAACCGCCGTAGGTTTTAGCCAGAACGGTAGTGATTGCTGCAGTCAGGGTAGTTTTACCGTGGTCAACGTGGCCGATAGTACCAACGTTAACGTGCGGTTTTGTACGTTCAAATTTTTCTTTAGACACGGCTATATTCCTTACTCTTGTGCTCTCCCTTCAAAGAGAGAGCACGGGATCATTGTGTTTAAACCAGTGGCTTATTTGCCACGAGCTTCAATAACGGCCAGGGCCACGTTATTTGGCGCATCATCATACTTCAGGAATTCCATGGAGTAAGATGCACGGCCTTTGGTCAGTGAACGCAGCTGAGTCGCATAACCGAACATTTCGGAAAGCGGAACTTCGGCATGAATCACAACACCAGTAGCGTTAGATTCTTGGCCTTTCAGCATACCACGACGACGGCTAAGGTCACCGATGACGTCACCAGTGTTCTCTTCAGGCGTTTCTACTTCAACCTTCATGATCGGCTCAAGCAGAACTGGTTTCGCTTTCTTAAAGCCATCTTTGAAGGCGATAGAAGCGGCCAGTTTAAACGCCAGCTCGGAGGAGTCAACGTCATGGTAAGAACCGAAGTGCAGACGCACGCCCAGGTCTACTACCGGGTAACCCGCCAGTGGACCAGACTTCAGCTGTTCCTGGATGCCTTTGTCAATCGCGGAGATGAATTCGCCAGGAATTACACCACCCTTGATTTCGTTGACAAACTCATACCCTTTCGGATTCGAGCCAGGTTCTAATGGGTACATGTCGATCACAACGTGACCGTACTGACCACGACCACCAGACTGCTTAGCGTGTTTACCTTCAACATCAGTAACTTTAGCGCGGATTGCTTCACGGTAAGCAACCTGCGGCTTACCGACGTTAGCTTCAACGTTAAACTCACGACGCATACGGTCAACCAGGATATCCAGGTGAAGTTCACCCATACCTGCGATGATTGTCTGACCAGACTCTTCATCAGTCCAAACGCGGAATGATGGGTCTTCTTTTGCCAGACGGCCCAGAGCCAGACCCATTTTTTCCTGGTCAGCTTTGGTTTTCGGTTCTACAGCAACGGAGATTACCGGCTCAGGGAATTCCATGCGCTCCAGAATGATCACGTTATCCGGATCACACAGGGTATCACCAGTAGTCACGTCTTTCAGACCGATCGCTGCAGCGATATCGCCTGCACGAACTTCTTTGATCTCTTCACGCTTGTTAGCGTGCATCTGAACGATACGACCCAGACGTTCGCGCTGAGATTTCACTGGGTTAAATACAGTGTCACCTGAGTTGACGAGACCGGAATAAACACGGAAGAACGTCAAGTTACCCACGAATGGGTCAGTAGCAATTTTGAACGCCAGAGCAGAGAACGGCTCAGAATCGTCAGAATGGCGAACTGCCGGAGTGTCTTTACCGTCGTCCAACAGACCGTTGATAGCTTCAACGTCAGTTGGTGCTGGCAGATACTCAACAACAGCATCCAGCATTGCCTGCACGCCTTTGTTTTTAAACGCAGAACCACAGGTAACCAGGATGATTTCGTTGTTCAGAACGCGCTTACGCAGAGAAGTTTTGATCTCTTCTTCAGTCAGCTCTTCGCCACCAAAGAATTTCTCCATCAGCTCATCCGAGCCTTCAGCAGCGGCTTCAACGAGTTTCTGACGCCATTCTTCAGCCAGTTCTTGCATATTTGCAGGGATTTCTTCGTATTCGAAGGTAACGCCCTGATCAGCTTCGTTCCAGTTGATAGCTTTCATTTTCACCAGGTCAACAACACCGGTGAATTTTTCTTCCGCGCCGATTGCCAGTTGCAGTGGCACCGGAGTCGCGCCCAGACGTTTTTCAATCTGATCAACAACTTTCAGGAAGTTAGCACCCATACGGTCCATTTTGTTAACGAACGCGATACGTGGAACTTTATATTTGTTTGCCTGACGCCATACGGTCTCAGACTGTGGCTGAACACCACCAACAGCACAGTAAACCATTACCGCGCCATCAAGAACACGCATGGAACGTTCAACTTCGATGGTGAAGTCAACGTGCCCTGGGGTGTCGATGATGTTGATGTGGTGTGGTTCGAACTGCTTAGCCATACCAGACCAGAAACAGGTAGTTGCAGCGGACGTGATGGTAATACCACGTTCCTGCTCCTGCTCCATCCAGTCCATGGTTGCAGCGCCGTCATGAACTTCACCGATTTTGTGGTTTACACCGGTGTAGAACAGAACACGTTCGGTAGTAGTTGTCTTACCGGCGTCGATGTGAGCACTGATACCAATGTTACGGTAGCGCTCAATGGGTGTTTTACGAGCCATTTGATTCCTCTATTACTAGGACGTTCAAGTTCGGTTAACCCAAGCGGGTTGGCTTCTTGAAGCGCCCGCTTGGTTAGCATAACTACTGCGAAGTGATTACCAGCGGTAGTGGGCGAACGCCTTGTTGGCTTCAGCCATACGGTGAACGTCTTCACGTTTCTTAACTGCAGTACCTTTGTTCTCTGCAGCATCAGAAAGTTCGTTCGCCAGGCGGAGAGCCATGGATTTATCACCGCGTTTACGAGCAGCTTCAACGATCCAACGCATTGCCAGAGCATTACGACGAACCGGACGGACTTCAACTGGAACCTGATAAGTAGAACCACCTACGCGGCGGGACTTAACTTCGACAGTCGGACGAACGTTGTCCAGAGCGACTTCGAAAGCTTCCAGGTGGCCTTTACCGCTACGTTGAGCCAGGGTCTCAAGAGCAGTGTAGACGATTGCTTCTGCAGTAGATTTTTTACCATCTACCATCAGAATGTTTACGAATTTTGCCAGCAGTTCGGATCCGAACTTAGGATCTGGCAGGATTTTACGTTGACCAATGACGCGACGACGTGGCATGGAAATACTCCGTTGTTAATTCAGGATTGTCCAAAACTCTAAGAGTTTATTTTGACAGTAAAGTGAAAATGTTTGGCCTTACTTAACGGAGAACCATTAAGACTTCGGCTTTTTAACGCCGTATTTAGAACGAGATTGCTTACGATCCTTAACGCCTGAACAGTCCAGTGCGCCACGGACGGTGTGATAACGCACACCTGGCAAGTCTTTTACACGACCGCCACGGATCAGGATCACGGAGTGTTCCTGAAGGTTATGACCTTCACCGCCGATGTAGGAGGTAACTTCAAAACCGTTAGTCAAACGCACACGGCATACTTTACGCAGTGCGGAGTTTGGTTTTTTAGGGGTGGTAGTATATACACGAGTACATACGCCACGTTTCTGCGGGCAAGCTTCCAGCGCTGGAACGTTGCTTTTAGCAACCTTCGTAGAGCGTGGTTTGCGTACCAGCTGATTAATTGTTGCCATTAAAAAGCTCCTGGATTTTGGTTCATAAACTACTTTGTAAACGCGTGATAAATCGCCCCATAAAAAGCATTAGCTAATATGGGGACGCAGAATTTTAGGGCTGACCTAAGAGGGTGTCAAGAAATATACAGCACATCGTTGATTCACCATGCCGTTTGCTGGGCATGCTTCTCAGTCAGCGCAACGAAACCAGTATAGTCGATCAGGGTGATTTTGTGCGAAATTTGACCAACCAATCCTCGTGCAGCCAGATCTTCGCTTAATACATACACTGACTGAACAAGCTGGCTCAGCAGTCCACAGGCTTCACTGTCATGGATCGCCGCGAGTACGCCATCCTGCATCAGCAAAAGCGCGTCATCCGATGCAACCATCTTAAGAAGCAATGAAAAATCACAATGTTGCGGGGAATTGGAAAGGGTAAAAAGCATAGGATTTCCTGATCTAAAACGTCATCACCACATCGTAACTGGCCAGCCGGCCGCGGATTTCAGCCACAGACAGCGGCTCAACGTCCAGCACCCATTCATGCCCGGCAGATAAACCGCGAGCCTTCAGCGACTCTGTGCAGACAAAGCACTGGTCAACATCATAAAGGGGCAGTACACCGAACGTGGCGATATAATTACGGGCCAGAATTTTTTCAGGCTGCTGCGCAGGCATCAGCTGAAAAACACCGTCTGCCATAAAAAAGACGCCAATATCTTCGGTCAGTGCTGAGGTGGCAAGCAGCGCATCGAGACCTTCGCGCCCGGCGGAAGAACCGTGCGGTCCCTGCGTGAATATAAACGCAACCTTCTTCATTATTGTTCTCTGCAATAGCACATCAGAACTGAACCATACGATCGCAGGTCAGCGAAGCTTCAGCAAGACTGCCCAGGCCGGTCAGATGGAAACCCGGTTGCAGGTTAGTCTGACCGTGCCCCTGATTATCGGCTTCCGTTTCGTCAATCACACCGCGACGCAAAGCAGCAGCAACACAAACATTCAGTGCCACCTGATGATCGGCGGCCATTCGCTGCCAGGATCTCACTAAATCGAATTCATCGGAGGCTGGAGCAGAAAGCAGGTTGCCATTCAGTACGCCTTCACGATAGAAAAAAACGCTGTCGAGCTGATGCCCGCTGGCAATGAGCGCCAGTGCGAACTGATACGCCGCACTGGCTTGCTGAGTTCCATACGCCGGACCAGTTACCAAAAGGCAGTAGCGGAGCTTCAACGTTCGTTCCCCACCAGGTCACCACTTTTAAACTGTCGGATATAAAGATACACAGTGTGCTTGGAAATATTCAGACGATCGGCCACCTGATTAATGGCATCTTTAATATCAAAGATACCTTTTTCATAAAGATTCAGCACAACCTGACGGTTCTTCGCATTGTTAGAAACATTGCGGTCCGCATTCACTTCTTCAATAGTGAATTCCAGCGTCTGAGCGACCAGATCGTCAACCGACGACGCGAAGTTCACCGAAGAAGCGACTTCCTGCGTTTCCGGCGGCATGAAGGTCTGAATGATCTGCGAGAAAGGCACATCAAGGTTCATGTTGATGCACAGCAGCCCGATGACACGCTGCTCACGGTTGCGGATGGCGATAGTCACCGACTTCATCAGCACACCGCTTTTCGCACGGGTGAAATAAGCTTTGGAGACATTGCTGTCAGCGCCGGTCATGTCATGCAACATGCGCAGCGCGAGATCCGTAATCGGTGAGCCGATTTTGCGGCCGGTATGTTCGCCATTGGCGATGCGAACCGCAGAGCATTTCAGGTCTTCCAGTGAATGCAGCACAATTTCGCAGTGCTCACCAATCAGCATTGCAAGTCCGTCCACCACGGCCTCGTATGAAGACAAGATTTCATGGTCGACCTGGCTGAAAGGACGTTGGTCCAGCAAATCCAGATCGCCGGTTTCGCCAGTTATAAGCGAATTAGACATCGAAGCTACCACCCTCTATATCGCGCCTTCCAACGGGAGTCAGAGCGCATTATTCATCGTTCCAGGGTCGTTACTGTATCAAAAGTACAGAAAAAACGGCCTTGCGAGTATATGGATCTGTGACGTTATGCCGGGCAGACAAAAGCGTCAAGTTATCATCATAGAGTAACCGCAATAAAATGAGGGGCTGGTTCAAATAAAAGTTACTGACGAAAAAAAACCGCCGCGTTAAGCGACGGTTTTATGCAGCAACTGTGCGGCAGCTTAGTTAGCTTTCGGCGCAGCTTCTGCTTCAGCAGGTTTCTCAGCGGCTTTAGGATCAGCTTTTGGCGCTGCTTTCACGTCCAGCAGTTCAACATCGAACACCAGAGTGGAGTTAGCCGGGATCCCCGGGACGCCAGTTTTGCCATAAGCCAGCTCTGCTGGGATAACCAGCTTGATTTTGCCGCCTTTCTTGATGTGTTTCAGGCCTTCGGTCCAGCCTGGGATAACACCGTCAAGACGGAAGGAGAGCGGCTCGCCACGAGTATAAGAGTTATCGAACTCAGTCCCGTCGGTCAGGGTGCCTTTGTAGTTAACAACAACGGTATCGCTGTCTTTCGGCGCTGCGCCGGTACCTGGTTTCTCTACCTGATACAGCAGACCAGATTCAGTTTTCTTCACGCCTTTTTCTTTGGCGAAGTCAGCACGGAATTTGTCGCCTTTTTCAGCGTTAGCTTTAGCGTCCTGCTCCATTTTAGCCTGTGCAGATGCTTTCACACGGCCTTCGAAGGTTTGCAGAGTTTGCTCGATTTCCTGGTCAGACAGTTTGCTTTTGTTAGCAAACGCGTCCTGAACACCGGCGATCAGCTGGTCTTTATCCAGTTTGATGCCCAGTTTTTCTTGTTCTTTCAGTGAATTGTCCATGTAACGGCCCAGAGATGCACCCAGTGCATACGCTGCCTGCTCGTCATCACTTTTGAACTTGGTCTTATCTGTTGCTGCCGGTGCAGCTGCAGCGGCTGGCGCAGGGGCAGCAGCGGCCGGTGCTGTGGCTTCAGCAGCCATAACCTGAGTGGCATTCAGGGCGATCGCCATGGTGGTTGCCAGCAGAGTTACTTTAAACAGTGATTTCATCCATTTCTCCAAGACCAGAAGTATGTGACCTCTGGTAATAATTACGAAAGTTCGGCGGTTACTATAACTGTCCGTCTCACGACAAAACAATCTCTATACACGCCATTAGCGTCTTATTCCGACCTTTTTTGCATCAATTAGTTTCCTAAAATTATCAGGACGGACAGATAAAGCGCCGCAGGTCAGGCAATCAGGCAGGTTTACGGGTAGAATCGCCGGTCTACAATACAGAATGAGGTTCCGGTCAGCGCTCAATCTGAGAGGCTTGGGACGCACAATGAGGGAATGATGATGGACTCAAATACCGTGGAACAACGTCTGGAGATGCTGGAAAACAAACTGGCTTTTCAGGAAATCACCATCGAAGAACTGAATTTGATTGTGACGCAGCACCAGCTGGAAATGAGCAGATTGCACGATCACCTGCGCCTGCTGACAGACAAACTGCGCGCCAGCCAGCCGTCAATGATTGCCGATCAGTCGGAAGAAACGCCGCCGCCGCATTACTGATTTGGGCTATGGCATGCAGCAAAAAGGCGCCTGAAGGCGCCTTTTGTTTTTAACCGCTCTGCGGACAGAACGATCAGTGGCAACCGCAGCCGCCGTTACCGCCGCAACCACCTTTCTTACCGTGGTCATGGTCGTGGTCGTGATCATGGCTGTGACCGTGGCCGCCGCAGCAACCGTCACCGTGTTCATGGTCGTGACCATGGTCATGGCCGTGTTCGCCGTGAACGTGGCCGTGAGCCAGTTCTTCTTCAGTCGCTTCACGGATAGCAACCACTTCAACGTGGAAGTTCAGATCCTGACCCGCCAGCATGTGGTTACCGTCAACCACAACGTGGTCGCCGTCAACTTCAGTGATTTCGACAGGAACCGGGCCCTGATCGGTATCAGCCAGGAAACGCATGCCTACTTCCAGCTCGTCAACGCCCATGAAGACGTCTTTCGGTACGCGCTGAACCAGGTTTTCATCGTAGTTGCCGTAAGCGTCGTTTGCGCCTACATGCACATCGAACACATCACCAACAGCATGACCATCAAGTGCAGTTTCCAGACCGGAGATCAGGGAACCATGGCCGTGCAGGTAATCCAACGGTGCGCTCACCGGAGATTCGTCAACCAACACACCGTCTTCTGTACGTACCTGATATGCCACACTGATGACCAGGTCTTTTGCTACTTTCATGATAACTCCTACCGTTGGATACTCAATTTGTTGTCTGCGAACGTTTCGGGAACGATCGCTACTTCGCTTAAGGCTAATTCAGTGACGGCGTCTTTTGGATGAGATCATCCTGAAAATCACCGCCGGATAAATTTGGCGAAGAGTGTAGCGGAAATCCGCGTCTCTGTACTTAACAGCATAAAAAAACGCGAGCGATAACGCTACTTCGGATCGAAAATACCAATCACCTGCTCTTCCGGGCGCAGCTTCTTACTGACCTGCGCGTCGGTCTGCCGCTGATGGTGTCCGCATTTTACGCACTCCACCACTTCGACCTGATCTTCCTGCCATAAAGCCAGTGTATCCATCGCCTTACATTTCGGGCACACCGCACCAGCGATGAAACGTTTACGGGTAGACGCCATGTTAATTCTCCTGAAATTTTCGACATTGCTTCCGGTCATTTTTCATTCAGACGGCACAAAAAATTTTCGTCTGCCGGACTATTCATCATCGTCCCAGCCGTCAAGCTGACGCCGTTCGTTGTGCATTTCGCTCTGGAAGATGTCTTCCAGCTCACGCCGCGCTTCTTTCACGCGGGAAATCTGCGCCACGTCGCCGCGGTTTTGCGGCACCAGTTCACGCAGCATCCGCATATCAAGACGGCGAAAATGCTGCTGGGCACGGTAGGCGCTGTGCGGATGCATGCCCAGTGTTACAAGCGCCTTTTTCCCTAATTCCAGCGCACTGGAAAACGTCTCGCGGGAGAAATTCGCCACACCGGCCTGCAACAACTCATGCGCTTCAACACGCCCCCGGGCGCGGGCCAGAATATTCAGATGCGGAAAATGCTGCTGGCACAGATGCACGATGGTCATCGTATCTTCCGGCTCATCGCAGGTGATCACGATCGACTTCGCTTTTTCCGCGCCAGACGCCCTGAGCAATTCCAGTTCAGTCGCATCGCCGTAATACACTTTGTAGCCGTAAGTCCGCATCAGGCCGACGGCGCTGATATCGCGCTCCAGCACGGTAATCCGCATTTTGTTCGCCATCAGCAAACGGCCAATCACCTGCCCGAAACGCCCGAACCCGACAATAATCACCTGCGGTTCATCATCCTGCACAAAGTGTTTTTCATCGCTTTCTTCACCGTCGTTGTAGCGGCGGACCAGAATGCGGTCCACCCACTGCATCAGCAGCGGCGTGGTCATCATTGATAACGTCACCACCACCAGCAACAGCGAAAGTTGCGAAGAGGAAATGACTTTCTGCGCCCCGGCCGCCGAGAACAGCACGAAGGCAAACTCGCCGCCCTGGCTGAGAACGGCAGAAAACTGCAACCGGACCGACGTCCGCAATCCGAATATCCGCGAAAGCGCGTAAAGCACAGCGCCTTTGACAGTCACGAGAATAATGACGCCCGCCAGCACCAGCAGAATATGGGTGTAAAGCACGCCGAGATTGAGCGCCATGCCGACGGAAATAAAGAACAGCCCGAGCAGTAAACCCTTAAATGGCTCTATCGCGATTTCCAGTTCGTGCTGATATTCACTTTCGGCCAGTAAAATACCGGCGATGAACGTTCCGAGCGCCATCGAAAAGCCCAGCGTATCCATAAACAACGCAGAGCCGAGCACCACGAGAAGCGCCGCCGCCGTAAAGACTTCGCGGACGCCAGAAGCCACAATCAGCCGGAAAATCGGCCGCAGCAGATAGCGGCCGCCGATTAACATGCCGCCAAAAGCCAGCACTTTCAGGCCGATCATTTCCCAGTTATTACTGCCTTCTGAGCCGCCCGCCAGAATGGGGATCAGCGCCAAAGCCGGGATTACCGCGATATCCTGAAACAGCAGCACGGCAAAACCCAGCTGACCGCCTTCATTACGCGTCATGCCCTTGTCGCGCATCAGCTGCAACGCCATCGCCGTTGATGACATCGCCAGCCCGATGCCGCCGATCACCGCCGCCTGCCAGGAGAATTTCGTCAGCCACAATAAACCGCCCAGCACCAGCGCGGTCAGAATCACCTGCCCGGCGCCGACGCCAAAAATTTGCCGCCGCAGCTCCCACAGTTTTCCCGGATTCAGCTCCAGCCCGATGATAAACATCAGGAACACGACGCCCAGCTCGGAGAAATGCAGAATTTCATCGACGTCGCGGATGAAACCCAAACCCCACGGGCCGATGGCGATCCCGGCCAGCAAATAGCCGAGCACCGCGCCAATTCCTAAACGCTGGGCAACGGGAACCGCCACCACGGCCGCAAATAAAAAAAGCAGGATCGCGGCGGGTAAATTTGAACCGTCCATCAGGCAATCCCTCCGTTCGGCAGCGGGGATTTCAGCCATTCGCCATACGCTTCGGCATGACTTTGCAGCACATCAGGTTTCTGACGGCGCGCCCAGTAAATGATAATCGGCGTCATCCAGTGCATATGGCACATCGCCGACGTCAGCTCGAACGGACGCATAATGTCGGACATCGGATAACGGTTATATCCGCCCGCCTTATACGCCCCTTCCGGTTCGCCGGTGGTCACAACCGAACGCCAGTATTTTCCGTTCAGCGCATTCCCGCCTGCCCCGCTGGCAAAACCACGCGCCAGAACGCGATCCATCCACTCTTTCAGCAACGCCGGGCAACTGTAGGTATAAAGAGGATGCTGGAAAACGATCACCTTGTGCTCGCGCAACAATTGCTGCTCGCGATGAATATCAATAAAGAAATCAGGATAGTGGGCGTACAAATCATGCACGGTGACATGTTCGAGCTGCCGGGCTTGTTGCAGTAAAACGCGGTTGGCGACCGAATCGGGTGATTCCGGGTGAGCGTAAAGCAGCAAAACCTTTGGTGGCTGCGACATCAATACCTCCAAAGCGTCGTCAGGGTGCGGTTTTTCCGTTACCATGCTTCGCAAAGACTAAATGGGACGCGATACGTCTTGTTTAAATCATTATCATGACAATTTAACATACTCTCAACACGGCGCTTTATGATTGTTTTCTCCTCCTTACAAATCCGACGCGGCACCAATGTGCTGCTGGACAACGCGTCTGCGACCATCAATCCCGGCCAGAAAGTCGGACTGGTGGGCAAAAATGGCTGCGGTAAATCCACCCTGATTTCACTGCTGAAAAGTGAAATGAGCGCCGACGCCGGCAACCTGACTTTTCCGGGTAACTGGGCGCTGGCCTGGGTCAATCAGGAAACACCGGCACTCGACGAGCCGGCGATAGAGTATGTTATCGACGGCGACCGCGAATTTCGTCAGTTAGAATCCGAATTACAGCACGCCAATGAGCGTGATGATGGCCACGCTATCGCCACACTGCACGGCAAGCTCGATGCGATTAATGCCTGGACGATCCCGGCGCGCGCGGCCAGCCTGCTGAGCGGTCTGGGCTTTAGCCAGAATCAGTTACAGCAGCCGGTAAAATCCTTCTCCGGTGGCTGGCGTATGCGTCTGAATCTGGCGCAGGCGCTGATTTGTCGTTCTGATTTACTGCTGCTGGATGAACCGACCAACCACCTGGATTTAGACGCCGTCATCTGGCTGGAAAAGTGGCTGAAAGGCTATACCGGGACGCTGGTTCTGATTTCTCATGACCGCGATTTCCTGGATCCGATTGTCGATAAAATTCTGCATATCGAACAGCAATCGCTGAACGAATACACCGGCAACTACTCGTCTTTCGAACGTCAGCGTGCGACCAAATTGTCGCAACAGCAGGCATTGTTTGAAAGTCAGCAGGAAAAAGTGGCGCATCTGCAAAGTTACATCGACCGTTTCCGTGCTCAGGCCACTAAAGCCAAACAAGCGCAGAGCCGCATCAAAATGCTGGAGCGCATGGAACTGATTGCGCCGGCGCACGTCGACAATCCTTTTCATTTTAGCTTCCGCTCGCCGGAAAGTTTACCCGATCCGCTGCTGCGCATGGAAAAAGTCAGCGCAGGCTACGGCGACACCACCATTCTGGATTCCATCAAACTGAATCTGGTGCCGGGCTCGCGTATCGGCCTGTTAGGCCGTAATGGCGCGGGTAAATCGACGCTGATTAAACTGCTCGCCGGTACCATGCCGCCGCTTCAGGGCGACATCGGCCTGGCGAAAGGCGTGAAACTCGGATACTTCGCCCAGCATCAGCTGGAGTTTTTGCGTGCCGACGAATCGCCGCTGCAACATCTGACCCGCCTCGCCGCACGCGAAACGGAACAACAGTTGCGTGATTATCTGGGCGGATTTGGTTTCCACGGCGACAAAGTGACGGATCCGACCGGGCGTTTCTCCGGCGGCGAAAAGGCGCGTCTGGTGCTGGCACTCATCGTCTGGCAGCGCCCTAACCTGCTGTTGCTCGATGAACCGACCAACCACCTGGATCTCGATATGCGTCAGGCGCTGACCGAAGCGTTAATCGACTTCGAAGGCGCGATGGTTGTTGTCTCGCATGACCGTCACTTACTGCGTTCGACTACTGACGATTTGTATCTGGTTCACGGCGGCAAAGTGGAACAGTTCGACGGCGATCTGGAAGATTATCAGCAATGGCTGGTGGATGTTCAGCGTCAGGAAAGCCAGCAGGATGCACCGGCCAAAGACGGTGGCGTGAACAGCGCGCAGTCGCGTAAAGATCAGAAGCGCCGCGAAGCCGATTTCCGCAACCAGACTCAGCCGCTGCGTAAGCAAATCACCAAACTCGAAGCGCAGATGGAAAAACTGACCACCGAACTGGCGACAATCGAAGAGCGTCTGGCTGATTCGGCAATTTACGACATCAGCCGTAAAGCCGATCTTACCGAATGTCTGCAACAGCAGACCAAAGTGAAAGGCGCGCTGGATGAAACCGAAATGACCTGGCTCGATGCGCAGGAACAGCTGGAAGAGATGTCAAAAGCGTTTGATATAGAAAGCTGAGTTTGCTGTAAAACCGCCTTTATCCTTTCCGGATAAGGCGGTTCCCTTTCTCATGCCCGGTTCACTGGCAGTCACTGGTTTTGCGCGTTAGAATTCGTCCATCTCTTCGATTCCTTAATCGAAACCCGCCTGAATTTAAAAGGATGATGACGTGACGGATACCCCTATTTCCCGGCCATTGGAAGAACCTGTTTTATCCACACAACTGGCAACCGACCTGACCGCCGCGCCGGACACACAAATTCCCGCCATCAGCGCCGAAGAACAGCAAAAAATAGACGAAATTGCGGCGCAAATCGATATCACCGATCCGGTCATTTCGATTGCCTATGGCGCAAAAACCCTGAATGCCATGTCACGGTTTAATGAATCCCTGATGCAGGAAGTCCGCGCCAAAGATGCGGGCGAAGTGGGCGCGCAGCTCACGGATTTACTGAGCAAAGTGAAAGGCATTGACCTGACCGTTTTCGACCAGAAAAAAGGCCTGCTGGAATCTGTTCCGCTGCTCGGCAAGTTGTTTAATAAAGTTGAGCGCACGCTTTTGGAATACCAGACGCTGGCCCGGCAGGTCGATACACTTTCCGAAAAATTGCAGGACACCATCACGGAGTTGCTACGTAATATCGCCACGCTTGAACAGCTTTTCATCCGCAACCGCGAATATTTCAAAGACATCAGCCTGCATATCATGGCGGGTAAAAAGAAGATTGAGCAGATCCAGTCTGAGGCCATTCCTGCGGCACAGGCAAAAGCTCTGGTTTCCGGTGATGCCATGGACGCCCAGAACGTGCGTGACTTGCTCGAAGGGATCCAGCGCTTCGAGCGCCGCCTGAGTGACCTGATGCTGACGCGAACCATGTCCATCCAGACCGCGCCACAAATCCGCCTGATGCAAAGCAACAGCCAGTCGCTGGCAGAAAAAATCCAGAGCAGCATTCTCACCACCATTCCGGTCTGGAAAAGCCAGATCGTGCTGGCGTTGTCGCTGAACTCACAGCGTCAGGCCGCGAAACTGCAAAAAGAAGTCGCCGATACCACTAACGCTATGTTGCGCCGCAATGCAGAATTGCTGCAAACCGGCAGCATCGAAACCGCGACGGAAGTTGAACGTTCTATTGTTGACGTCGAAACCCTGCGCGATGTTCAGGGGCGTTTGCTGAGTACCCTCGAAGACACGATGAATATCGCCAGCAATGCCCGCGCACGCCGTGCAGAAGTGGAGAAAGAACTGTGTACAATGGAACAGGAACTGCGGACTAAACTGGCGTCAATTGCGGCGGAGAATAACCCACAGATTAAGGCAACAGCGCAGTCATGAGGCCAATAAATCACAATACTGATGCGATCAGCTCCGTCTACCAGCAATCCCGGGGCGCACGAATATTCATCCATTTTCTGTTAATCATTGCGGGCATTATCTATGGGAAAGCGACATCCGGTGAATATCTCAACGTAGCGGACAGCATCGCCAGGAAGGATCTGAGCGGTGCCTCTTCCGTTCTGGTGTGGATGTCTTTCATTCTGTTATTTCATACATTTCTCTATGACCGTCTGAGTCTGTATTACAGCTGTCTGGTGGGCCTTCTCTGGGCTTTCACTGGCGATATGCTGGCAATCCCCTTCTGGATGGCCACCACGGCAATGCTGCTCAGTTTACTCACCCAATTCCGTTTATCCCTGACCGGAATGTTCCTCCCGTGGATCATCGGCCTATTCGCTTATGTAGATTTCTTCAGCTTCGCGCCTTATACCGTTTTCTATGCCGCGTTTGTCATTGTCGTTATCGGCGCGGTAATACATTTACGCAAAATCGAAAAACAGAGCCACATACCTGTCACTGCGCCGATGGATATCGTGAAACCCATGCCGTTACGCACCAGAGCATCGGTAAAAACCGAAAGCTTACAGGCGAACACGTCGCATCAAATCTGGATGGATGATAAGCCGGTCAGAAAATCAAAACCGTACATCCCTGCAAGAGCGTTTGATCAAGAAATTGCGCAGCTGGAAAATAAGTCTGCGCTGACCGATTTCCCACCGGAATTACGTCATGAGATCGCTGAAATTGCGTTATCAGCACGCCGTATTCAGACGTGCATGCAGGAAGACCCGAAAGACGTAGCGCCGGCTACCCGTTTCTTCCAGCGGTATATGCCCGCCGTGAATACCTTCATTGATAAAGATCTGAATTTACGACGTCAGCAGGCCAGCGATGTGAAAACGGGTGAGCGAACGCTGCAAACCCTGAAAGATATCCGCAGCATGTTTGATCAGCAGCATCAGCGGCTGCTGGAAAACGACCAGCTTGAACTGGATACCGAAATGGGTGTACTGGATAACCTGATGAAAACCGACGGCTTCAAATAATCTACAGCTGGAAATAAAAAGCCCGCTTTCAGTCAGAGGCGGGCTTTTTTGTCAGTGCCAGATCAGCAACACACAGGCGGCGGTCAGGATCCCCATCGCGATGTTAAAGGTGTACCACGCGCGCTTACTGCGCAGCAGACGGCCAATCACGGTGCCAAAGCCCAGCCAGATAATCCCGGAAACCAGATTTACCATAAACATTCCCAGGCTGATCCCGGCAATCGAGTGGTTATAGGACGCACCGGCGAGACTGAAACTGGCGACAGCGCCGAGTCCCATCAGCCAGGCTTTCGGATTCAGAAATTGCAGCAACCACCCCTGATACAAACGAATCGGCTTCGGCGGCGGCGCGCCGGTTTCCAGCGTTTCATACGCAGACGTTGCAATTTTCCACGCCAGCCACAGCAGATACAGGCTCCCGGCGATTTTGAGGAAAAGGTGCAGCGCAGGATAAACAGTAATCAGCCCGCCGACGCCGAACGCCACCAGCAGCAAAATGCTTTGCATGCCGAGCATAATGCCGACCATCAGCCAGAGTGATCTGAAGAAACCGAAGTTAGCGCCTGACGTGGTTAACAACATATTATTCGGGCCAGGAGTGATAGCGGCGACCCATAAAAATCCAAGCATCGATAAAAATAAACCAAGTTCCATTTAATTTGGGTTCTCCGACCCGAAAGATGTGCGATAGCATTGAAGCTAACAGCGTGATATTGATCGCACAAGAGCCTCTTAAGAGAAATTTATTCATCTTATGTATGAATCCTTTCGCCCCCTGCGCGGGGCCAGCAATCCGCATATCCAGACGCTGCTTCCGCGGCTGGTCCGGCGCAATGCGAAACTCAAACCTCACTGGCAACGGCTGGACACGCCGGACGGCGATTTTCTGGATTTAGCCTGGAGCGAGGACCCGCAACAGGCGCGCCATAAGCCCCGCATGATCCTGTTTCACGGGCTGGAAGGCAGTTTTTACAGCCCGTATGCTCACGGATTATTACAGGCGTGGAAAGAACGCGGCTGGCTCGGTGTGGTCATGCATTTTCGCGGATGCAGCGGCGAACCCAATAAACTTCAGCGTATTTATCATTCCGGCGAAACCGAAGACGCCCGCTTTTTCATTCGCTGGCTGAATGAAACCTACGGCGAAGTGCCGACCGGGGCTGTGGGCGTTTCGCTCGGCGGCAATATGCTGGCGTGTTATCTCGGGCAGGAAGGCGAAAATTGTACGCTGAACGCCGCCGTCGTGGTGTCGGCTCCGCTGATGCTCGAACCTTGCGCTTACCGGCTGGAACAGGGCACATCGCGGATTTACCAGCGCTACCTGCTCGATCAGCTCAAAGGAAATGCGTCGCGGAAACTGGCGAAATATCCCGGCACCCTGCCCGTCACGCTGACGCAGCTGAAGGCCATGCGCCGCATCCGCGATTTCGACGATGCGATTACCTCCAAGGCCCACGGTTTTGCCGACGCACTGGATTATTATCGCCAGTGCAGCGGAATGCCGTTACTCGCGCAGGTCAGGATCCCGCTGCTGATTATCCATGCGAAAGACGATCCGTTCATGACACCGGACGTGATCCCGAAAGCCGGGGATTTACCGGATTGCGTCGAATACCAGCTGACCGAACACGGTGGCCACGTGGGTTTCGTATCCGGCAGCCTGCGTAATCCGCAGATGTGGCTGGAACAGCGCATTCCGGCGTGGATTGCGCCGCACTTAGAAACAGCAGCAAAACCCATCACTGAACCGACCGAAGAAAAAACAAAGGAAATAACGTTGTGATAATTCCCTGGCAGGAACTGGACGCAGAGCTGCTCACCAGCGTGGTGGAATCTTTCGTTTTACGCGAAGGCACCGACTACGGCGAGCAGGAAAGATCTCTTGAACAAAAAGTGGATGACGTGAAACGCCAGCTGAAAAGCGGCGACATCATGCTGGTCTGGTCAGAACTGCATGAAACGTTAAATATCATGCCCCGCGGCCAGTTCCGCGCCGGGCAGGAAGAAATGCCGCAGGACGGGTGATCTCACCCCACCTTCAGCCCAAGCTCGCCGGAAATCGCAGCCGCGGTTTCTTTCAGCGGTTTCAGCAGGGCTTCTTCGCCGATCACACCGAGTTTTGCCGTCGAGAGTGAAATCGAGACGGCATAGGTCACGCGCCGGTGGATATCAAATACCGGCACCGCCAGACAGGATACGCCAAGCTCATTTTCTTCCCTGTCCATCGCCAGGCCCTGTTCGCGGATTTGCGCCAGCTCTTTATCCATCGCTTTCAGGCTGACAATCGTATTGCGGGTCAGCGGCTGGATCTGTTCGCTGTGACTCTCCCAGTAAGCCGGCACGTAATCCTGATGCCCGTACGCCATGTAAATTTTGCCCATCGCCGAACAATACAGCGGCATATGCTGGCCGATGTACGCGCGGGTTCGCAGCATTCCGGTAGTCGGTTCCAGCTTGTAAATCAGAATGGCGTGGTCGTCTTCACGGCTGGAGAAATTAACGGTTTCCCCGGTCGCGATATTCAGCGCTTCAAGATGCGGCGCGGCGACATGGATAATATTCAGGGAAGACAGTGACTTCTGGCCGACAGAAATAAATTTGGTGGTTAAGCGATAACTTCCTGCCGCCGGGGCAGGCGTGACATAACCACAGGATTGCAGCCCCTGAAGTAAACGGTGAACCGTACTTTTATTCAGTTCCGCCAGTTCAGAAAGATGCGCCAGCGGGCAGCCGTTCGGGTAATTGCTGAGGATTTCGATCAGCTGTAACCCACGGAACAGGCTCTGACTTCCTGCTGGTTTATCTTTCCCCTGTTCGTTCTCTGCGTCTTTCATACCTTGAAGAATTCCCGTTGTGCTGATGGCGTTTCAATCCTGAACCGATGGTATAGCAAACTTCCTTCGCACGCGAAATAACTCCTTTTCCCTGCCTCCTTTTTGCCCTGCCTAAAATGTGTCCTTCATCACGAACCGGACATGAATTTTTTATCCAACTGATTTTAAAGCGTTTTAAAAACACCCGGATGGATTGTGATCCGTACCGGACAAGAGTAAATTTTTGAAATCAGATTCCACATAGTGAAATATAGAGATCTAAAAACAACCAAATATTTAACAATCTCACCGGAGAAAGGTATGAAACTGAGCTTTGAAACGTTGCAAAAGGAGTTCAAAAGGGTGCTTATCGCGCGTCACGTCAAACCTGACGTCGCAGATGAATGCGCCACGATGTTTGCCCAAACCACAGAGTCCGGCGTGTATTCCCACGGCGTAAACCGCTTCCCTCGCTTCATTCAGCAGCTGGATCAGGGTGACATTCACCCGGACGCCGTGGCGAAAAAAATCCTGTCGCTGGGCGCCATTGAACAGTGGGATGCGCAGCGCTCAATCGGCAATCTGACGGCGAAAAAAATGATGGATCGCGCCATCTCTCTGGCCTCCGACCACGGCATCGGGCTGGTGGCGTTACGCAATGCCAACCACTGGATGCGCGGCGGAAGTTACGGCTGGCAGGCGGCAGAAAAAGGTTACATCGGGATTTGCTGGACGAACTCCATCGCGGTTATGCCACCGTGGGGCGCAAAAGAATGCCGCATCGGCACGAACCCGCTGATCGTTGCCATCCCCGGCTCGCCGATCACCATGGTGGATATGTCGATGTCGATGTTCTCCTACGGCATGCTGGAAGTGAACCGTCTCGCAGGCCGTGAACTGCCGGTCGACGGCGGCTTCGACGACAACGGCCAGCTGACCCGCGAACCCGGCGTTATAGAAAAGAACCGGCGCATTTTGCCGATGGGCTACTGGAAAGGTTCCGGTTTATCCATTGTGCTGGACATGATTGCCACCCTGCTTTCCGACGGCGCGTCCGTGGCGGAAGTCACCGAAGACAACTCAGATGAATACGGGATTTCGCAGATTTTCATCGCCATCGAAGTTGACCGCCTGATTGACGGCGCGACCCGCGATACAAAACTCCGGCGCATTATGGATTACGTCACCACCGCCGAACGCAATAATCCGGACGAAGCCGTGCGCCTGCCGGGCCACGAATTCACCCGCCTGCTGGCAGAAAACCGCCACAACGGGATCACCGTCGATGACAGCGTGTGGGCGAAAATTCAGGCCTTATAAGGAGCTGGCTCATGATATCCGGACATATCAGCAACCCGAATCCCTGCACTTTTCCCGCAGCGATTGAGAAGGCGCTGAATTTTCTGCGCACCACGGATTTTCGCGCACTGGAAACCGGCGTCGTCGAAATTGAAGGCAGGGATATTTACGCACAGATCCTCGATCTGACGACCAAAGAGAAAACGGAAAATCAGCCCGAAGTTCACCGCCGTTATATTGATATTCAATTTTTAGCCTGGGGCGATGAAATTATTGGTTATGCCGCCGACCGGGGGAATAATCTAATATCTCAGTCATTGCTTGAAGAACGCGACATTATTTTTTATCACGACATGGAAGACGAATCCGAAATCATCATGACACCGGGAACCTACGCCATATTTTTCCCGCAGGATGTTCACCGCCCGGCGTGTATTCATCATACCGTCAGTAATATCCGTAAAATTGTCGTCAAAGTAAAAGTGGATAAACTCGGGTAACCGTCAGGATAAAACAGTTCGGGAAGACAGTTAATTCAATGGGGAAATATTTATGCAAAAGCATGCAGGCTTTATTGTCGGCGCTTATCCTTGCGCGCCCTCTTTTCATCAGCGAAATGAAAACGAAGAAACCGAATTCTGGCGCAGGCTGGCCGATATTCCGGGGATCCGTGGAATAGAACAACCTTGTCTGGAAACATTACATCCGTATGGCGATGAATGGTTATTCCGCCATCTGCCCGACGAGTGGGACATCGTGGTGACCGGCGTGATGGAAACCATGCGCAGGCGCGGAACCTTGCCGGGCTTCGGGCTGGCGTCTGAAGACGCTGAACAGCGCCGCGCCTGTGTCGGCTTTTACCGCCACATTTTCGAAAAGGTTGAGCAGACCAATACGCGCTTTGGCAGAAACAAAGTGCTGGCCGTGGAGTTGCAGTCCGCGCCGCTGGCTGGCACACAAAATATCAGTCTTGCCGCGCGCTGTTTCACGGAGTCTCTGCAGGAAATCCTGAGCTGGGACTGGCCGTGCGGGCTGATTATCGAGCATTGCGATGCGCTGGATAAACCGGCTGCACGCAAAGGTTTCCTGCCGCTGGCGCACGAACTGACGGCGATTGCTGAGGCCAAAGCCCGCACCGGGAAAACGGCCGGAATGTGTATCAACTGGGCGCGTTCCGCCATTGAAGGCCGCAATACTTCCCTGCCGCTGGAACATCTGCAAATCAGCCAGCAGGCCGGTGTTCTTCAGGCGCTGATGTTCTCGGGCACCACCCGCGAAGGGGCTTATGGCGACTGGCAGGATCTGCACGCACCGTTTGCGCCGTTCGCAGGCAGTGAAGCGGGATGTCAGGAAAGCCTGATGACCGTCGATATTGCCGCCGAAATGTTCCGGCATGCGTCACCGGAATCACTGAGCTTCTCGGGAATTAAACTGCTGGAAATTAATGCCAGCGCCGGCGTTGATCATCGATTTGCCATTTTGCAGGACGGTATTAAGGCCATGAATCTGGCGATCGACAAAAAATAATAATCCTAAAATAGCGACATCTTATTTTACACCACATCCCTTTCCTCTGAAGGGAACCCCGCTCGTCTGTTAAACGGGCTCTGTAACTCATTATTAAGGTAATAAGTTATGAATAAAAACTCTGATACTCTGCAAAGCAATCGTTTATTAAAAGAAATACCCAAACAGCGCTGGCTTAGAATTATTCCGCCGATCCTGATCGCCTGTATTATTTCTTATATGGACAGGGTAAATATTGCCTTTGCCATGCCGGGCGGAATGGACGCGGAATTAGGCATTACCGCATCAATGGCCGGCCTGGCTGGCGGCATATTCTTCCTCGGTTATTTATTCCTCCAGGTACCGGGCGGGAAAATTGCGGTTCACGGCAGCGGTAAGAAATTCATCGGCTGGTCACTGGTCGCGTGGGTCATTATTTCGATTCTCACCGGCCTGGTCACCAATCAGTATCAGCTGCTCTTCCTGCGCTTCTCGCTGGGTGTTGCAGAAGGCGGCATGTTGCCGGTCGTACTGACGATGATCAGCAACTGGTTCCCCGATGCCGAACGCGGCAGGGCGAACGCGATTGTGATCATGTTCGTGCCGATCGCCGGGATCATCACCGCCCCGCTCTCCGGCTGGATCATCAGCGCACTCGACTGGCGCTGGCTGTTCATCATTGAAGGCCTGCTTTCCGCCGTCGTTCTGGCGATGTGGGTACTGACCGTTTGCGACCGTCCGCAGGAAGCGCGCTGGATTTCACCCGAAGAGAAAAACTGGCTGATATCGACGCTGGCCGCTGAACAGAAAGCCATTGCCGGGAAAGAAGTCAGAAACGCCTCGCTCGGCGCGGTGCTGGCCAACCGGACGATGTGGCAACTTATCGCCCTGAATTTCTTCTACCAGACCGGCATTTACGGTTACACCCTGTGGCTGCCGACCATCCTGAAAGAACTTACGCATTCCACCATGGGACAGGTCGGCGTCCTCGCCATACTGCCTTACATCGGCGCCGTCGCGGGCATGCTGCTGTTCTCCTCGCTGTCTGACCGCACCGGCAAACGCAAACTCTACGTGTTCCTGCCTCTGCTGGGCTTCGCGGCCTGCATGTTCCTGTCGGTGATGCTGAAAAATTACATCTGGGTTTCCTACGCCGCGCTGGTCGGTTGTGGCTTCTTCCTGCAATCCGCCGCCGGTGTTTTCTGGACCATTCCCGCCAAACTTTTCAGCGCGGAAATGGCCGGTGGCGCACGCGGTGTGATTAACGCGCTGGGTAATCTGGGTGGATTCTGCGGGCCGTATGCCGTCGGTTTGCTTATCACGTTCTACAGCAAAGATGCCGGTGTTTATTGTCTGGCGATCTCGCTCACGCTGGCGGCACTGATGGCATTGCTGTTGCCCGCACGGTGTGACGTTCCGGCGCAATCGGCGAACAAATTACCCGACAGCCGTCCGACAGCAGCCTGAGGAAATACGATGAACGCTTCATCCGGAGAATACTGGTTAGGGATCGACTGCGGCGGCACCTACCTCAAGGCGGGATTGTACGATCAGACGGGGCAGGAACGCGGCGTATGCCGCCAGTCGCTGCCGGTGCTGAGCGACCATCCCGGCTGGGCCGAGCGCGATATGCCCGCGCTGTGGGCGTCATGCGTCAGCTGTATTACCGGGCTGCTGCGCCAGCAAAACGTCAGCGGCAATCAGGTGAAAGGCATCGGTATTTCGGCGCAGGGCAAAGGGTTATTCCTGCTGGACAAAGCCGGAAATCCGCTGGGCCGGGGGATTATGTCCTCCGACCGCCGCGCCGGTGATGTGATCAGCGCCTGGCAGCGTGACGGCTTGCATCAGCAAATCTATCCGCTGACCCGTCAGGCGCTGTGGGCCGGGCATCCGGTGTCATTGCTGCGCTGGATAAAACTGCATCAGCCGGAGCGTTATCAGCAAATCGGCACGGTAATGATGGCGCACGATTATCTGCGTTATTGCCTGACCGGCGTGCGCGGTTGTGAAGAAACCAACATCTCCGAATCCAATCTGTACCACATGGAAAACGGCGGTTACGACGCCCGGCTGGCAGAAATGTTAGGGATTGCCGATATCAGCGCAGCGCTGCCGCCGGTGGTGGGTTCGGCGGAAATCTGCGGAACCGTGACGCCAGACATCGCGGCGCTGACCGGATTAACCGCAGGAACGCCGGTGGTTGGAGGATTATTCGATGTGGTCTCTACCGCGCTTTGCGCCGGACTTCACGACGAATTTACCCTGAATGCGGTGATGGGTACGTGGGCGGTCACCAGCGGAATATCAGCGGAAATGGGCGCGCAGGAAAATCATCCGTTCGTTTATGGCCGCTACGCCGGTGGCGAAGGCTATCTCATCCACGAAGCCAGCCCGACATCCTCCGCCAATCTCGAATGGCTCAACCAGCAAACCGGCGGTATGCCGTTTGACGAGATTAACCGCGCCGTCAGCGCCCTGCCGAAAGCCGGAACCGACGTTTTATTCCTGCCCTTCCTTTATGGCAGCAATCAGGGTGCGGAAATGACCGCCGGATTCTATGGCCTGCAATCGCTGCACCATCGCGGCCATTTGTTGCAGGCGGTTTACGAAGGCGTGGTGTTCAGCCATATGACGCACCTTAACCGCATGCTCGAACGCTTCCCGCAGGCGAAAACCCTGCGCGTCACCGGCGGTCCGGCGCGTTCAGAGGTCTGGATGCAGATGCTGGCCGACGTCAGCGGTATGCCGGTGGAACTCCCTCAGATCGAAGAAACCGGCTGTCTGGGCGCGGCGCTAGCGGCGATGGTCGGCACCGGCGTGTATCCCACTTTCGCGCAGGCCCAGCGTCATCTGCACTTTGCCGTGAAGCGTCTGGAACCCGACGCCGGTGCGCAGATGGCCTATCAGAAAAAATCACAACGTTACCAGTTCCTGATCGACGCACTGGGCGGTTACCACGCCCGCTGCGCGGCGGCTGACTCACAGGGAAAATCTCATCATGACTAAACCTCTCCTCCAGCTGGCGCTGGACCACACCGACCTTCCGGCCGCGCTGCGCACCGCGAAGGCGCTGAAAAATCACGTCGACATCATCGAGGCGGGCACCATTTTGTGTCTCTGCGAAGGGTTACAGGCCGTGGAAATGCTGCGTGAACTTTGCCCGGACAAGATTCTGGTGGCCGACCTGAAAGTGGCCGACGCCGGAGAAACGCTGGCGCTGGAGGCGTTTAAAGCCGGGGCTAACTGGATGACGGTGATTTGCGCCGCACCGTTGGCGACGGTTATCAAAGCGCACGACGTGGCAAAAACATATCGGGGCGAAATCCAGATAGAACTCTTCGGCAACTGGACGATGCAGGATGCTCGCTACTGGCACGCGGCGGGGATCCGTCAGGCGATTTATCACCGCGGACGCGACGCGCAGGCCAGCGGACAAACCTGGGGCCAGCAGGATCTGGATCGCATGAAACAGCTGTCGGATATCGGCCTGCGCCTTTCCGTCACCGGCGGCATCACGCCTGGGGATTTATCGCTGTTCCGCGATATCGACGTACAGGCGTTCATCGCCGGACGCGCGTTATCCGACGCAACACAACCCGCACAGGTCGCCCAGGCGTTTCAACAGCAAATCAGCGCAATCTGGGGAGCAACGGCATGAGAAAACATCCGCTGGGCATCTATGAAAAAGCGCTGCCCAAACACCTGAGCTGGCCGGAAAGGCTGGCGCTGGCGAAAAGCTGCGGCTTTGATTTTGTTGAAATGTCGGTGGATGAAACCGATGAGCGCCTGTCGCGCCTCGACTGGAGCATCACGCAACGCGTCGCGCTGGTCGAAGCGATGATGGAAATCGGCGTCTCCATTCCGTCGATGTGCCTTTCCGCGCACCGCCGTTTTCCGTTCGGCAGCCATGATGAAAGCATCCGCGAACGTGCGCGGGAAGTGATGACCAAAGCCATCAAACTGGCGCGCGATTTAGGGATCCGCACCTTACAGCTGGCCGGTTATGACGTGTATTACGAAGCGTCCGACGCCGGTACCCGCGAACGATTTGCCGAAGGGCTGGCGTGGGCGGTGGAACAGGCCGCCGCCGCGCAGGTCACGCTGGCGGTCGAAATCATGGACACCGAATTCATGAATTCGATAACCAAATGGAAAGCGTGGGATGAGCGCCTGAATTCACCGTGGTTCAGCGTATATCCGGACATCGGCAATCTCAGCGCGTGGGGAAACGACATTCCGTCGGAGCTGGCGCTGGGCATTGACCGCATCGCCGCTATCCACCTGAAAGATACCTATCCGGTCACCGCAACCTCTAAAGGCCAGTTCCGCGATGTGCCGTTCGGCGACGGCTGTGTCGATTTCACCGGCTTTTTCCGCACGCTGGGCGCGCTGAATTATCGCGGCGCATTCCTCATCGAAATGTGGACGGAAACCGCCGCCGAGCCGGTACTGGAAATCATCAAAGCCCGTCAGTGGATTGAAGCCAAAATGCAGGAAGGAGAATTCGCATGTTAGAACAGCTGAAACAGGCCGTACTGGAGGCCAATCTGGCGCTGCCTGCGCATCATCTGGTGACGTTTACCTGGGGCAACGTCAGCGCGGTTGACCGCGAAAATGGGCGGGTGGTGATCAAACCGTCGGGCGTGGAATATACCGACATGTGCGCCAGTGACATGGTGGTCGTCGATCTGCATACCGGCGAGCGCATCGAAGGCGACAAAAATCCATCGTCGGATACTGCCACGCATCTGGCGCTTTACCGGCAGTTTCCGGAAATCGGCGGCATTGTGCACACGCATTCCCGCCACGCGACAATCTGGTCGCAGGCCGGGCTGGATTTACCGGCGTGGGGCACCACGCACGCGGATTATTTCTACGGCAATATTCCCTGCACGCGCCGGATGACTGAAGCAGAAATCAACGGAGCGTACGAACTGGAAACCGGCAACGTCATTATCGAAACCTTCCTGGAGCGGGGTCTGGACGCCATGCAGGTTCCGGCGGTTCTGGTGCATTCTCACGGGCCATTCGCCTGGGGGAAAAATGCCGCCGACGCCGTGCATAACGCTGTCGTGCTGGAGGAATGTGCCTACATGGGCATATTCTCCCGCCAGCTGACGCCCGCACTTGGCGATATGCAACAGACGCTGATGGACAAACATTACCTGCGCAAACACGGGAAAAATGCCTATTACGGACAACTGAAATAACCGGTCGTCGCCTGTCACTTCTCGAATAAATATGGTAACAATAGGCTTAATTATGCGCAGCGATGCCGCCAGGTCTTCGACCACAGAAAAGACCGCGACACGCCTGCCTGCCTCACCTTTATGGAGAACAGCGCATTATGTCAGCCAAACATCCTGTTATTGCCGTTACCGGTTCGAGCGGTGCAGGCACCACCACCACCAGTCTGGCATTTCGGAAAATATTCCAACAGCTTGGCCTGCGTGCCGCCGAGCTGGAAGGCGACAGTTTCCACCATTTCACCCGCCCGGAAATGGACGCGGCCATCCGCAAAGCCCGCGACCTCGGGCGTCATATCAGCTACTTCGGGCCGGAAGCCAACGACTTCGGTTTGCTGGAAAAAAGCTTTATAGAATACGGCAAAACCGGCACAGGCCGTTCGCGCAAATATCTGCATACTTATGACGAAGCCGTTCCCTACAATCAGGTACCGGGGACGTTTACGCCGTGGCAGGCCTTACCGGAACCGACGGACATTCTCTTCTACGAAGGCCTGCACGGCGGCGTGGTCTCCGACAAAACGGACGTCGCGGCGCATGTCGATTTGCTGGTCGGCGTGGTGCCCATCGTTAACCTCGAATGGATCCAGAAACTGGTGCGCGACACCGGCGAGCGCGGCCATTCCCGTGAGGCGGTGATGGATTCCGTGGTGCGCTCGATGGATGACTACATCAACTACATCACGCCGCAGTTTTCCCGCACGCACATTAACTTCCAGCGCGTGCCGACCATCGACACCTCCAACCCGTTTGCCGCGAAAGCCATTCCTTCACTGGATGAAAGCTTCGTGGTGATTCATTTTCAGGGGCTGGACGACATTGATTTCCCGTATCTGCTGGCAATGTTGCAGGGCTCGTTTATCTCGCACATCAAAACGCTGGTGGTGCCGGGCGGCAAAATGGGGCTGGCGATGGAGCTGATTATGGCGCCGCTGGTGCAGCGCCTGATGGAAGGGAAGAAAATCGAGTAAGTGAAATCAGGCGTCGTTCATCAGCAACTGCTGAATGAATCCGACGTGTAATTTCACGCCAATCTGCAATGCCTCTTCGTCCAGCCGGAAGCGCGGGTTATGCACGCCATAAGTCGCGCCAATTTTCTCGTTACCGCTGCCGATAAACAGGAAACAGCCCGGCACTTTTTGCTGATAAGAAGAGAAATCTTCGCCACCAAACAGCGGCTGGGTCACTTCCCGCAGCGCATTCCCGCCGAGCGTATTAGCAATCACCTGACGCGCAATCGCACAGGCGTCGGGGTGGTTATCGCCATTCACATAACCCCGCGTCCAGCGCAGTTCATACTGCGCACCGTGCGCCGCCGTAATCCCCGAAATAATCTGTTCCATCAGCTGCGGAACCTGCTCGCGCACACTGCTGTGATGGGTGCGCAATGTTCCGGCGAGTTTCACGCGTTCCGGAATGACGTTATAACTCTCCCCACTCTGGAAGGTGGCGATGGTCAGCACCGGCACCTGAAGCGGATCGATGCGGCGCGCCACGACGTTTTGCAGCGCCGTCACCACTTCCGCACCAATCACCACCGGATCAATGCACAAATGCGGCATCGAACCGTGCCCGCCTTTGCCGGTAATCGTGATGTCGAAGTTATCGGTGGACGCGCAGAACACGCCCTCTTTCAGGCCAACCTCGCCCGTCGGGGAATTCGGCATAACGTGCAGACCGAAGATTTTCTCCACGCCGTTGAGGACGCCTAAATCCACCAGTTCCTGTGCGCCGCCCGGCGGTAATTCTTCCGCGTGCTGGAAGATAAACCGCACCGAGCCGTGCAGCGCGGACTGACACTGCGTCAGCACTTTTGCCGCCCCCAGTAACATCGCGGTGTGCGCGTCATGGCCGCAGGCGTGCATAACGCCCGGCACCGTCGAACAGAACGGCTCGTCGTTTTCTTCCTGAATCGGTAAGGCGTCGATATCCGCCCGCAGCGCATACGTCGGCCCCGGATAAGCGCCTTTGAGATCGGCAACCACGCTGTTAGGCGTCAGCCGCGTCAGGGTCAGTCCGCCGAAACTTTCCAGCTGTTCCGCAATATAATCCGCCGTTTTATGCTCCTGAAATGACAGCTCAGGATGCGCATGAATATGTCTGCGCCAGCGCAGAACGTCCGCTTTGACTTCCGCCAGCATCGCTTCAAAATTAAATGTCATCAGACTTCTCCTCAGTTATGCCACGTCGCGCAACGCTGCGCGCGGTTTCAGGGTCAGCGGCAAAATGGCCAGCCCGGCAACCACCATCGCCAGCGCCAGAAAAACAAATGTCGAAAAATACCCGTGCGTCACGGTGATCAGATAGCCCATCGCAATCGGCGCCACGAATCCGCCGAGCGTTCCGCCGGTATTAATAATCCCCATTGCGGCACCCATCACTTCCGGCGGCAGGCGTTTCATCGGCAGCGTAAACACCGTGACAAACGCCGCCATCAGGAAGATGTAGCCGAGGAAAAGGAACAGCCCGGCGGTCACCGCCGACGCGGAGGTGTAAACCAGCCAGATGCACAACGCGCTGAGCAGTGCGCTGCAAAAAATCACTTTCGGCTCTTTGCCCTGCATATAACGGCCGACCAGCCAGCCGGTCGCGAGAGATGAAATCCAGATCCCCATTCCGCCAGTGGCGACCACCAGCCCGGAAACGTCCAGCGACATTCCGCGCTGTTGCACCAGATATTTAGGCAGCCACGCCATCAGGCCGTAGGACGGAATGTTGATGCAGAAAATGGATACGAACAGCAGCACGACAATCGGGTTTTTCAGCAGTTCACGGTAGCCGGTCGCCACGCCGGTGCGGGGTTCTGCTTTCGGGGGATTCGGCACAAAAATGATAATCGCGACGGCAATCGCAAACGCCAGCAGACCGAGAATGGAGAAAGAGCCGCGCCAGCCGAGCGTATCGAGTGCGTACACCGCAATCAGCGGCCCGGCGGTCATCGCCAGACCGGCGGATGACAGCAATACGGACTGCGCGAAAGTGCGCTGCCCGACATCGAAATTCGAGACCACCGCTTTGGCGCAGGAACACGGATAACCGGAATGCCCGACGCCGGAAAGAAAGCGAAACGTCACCAGTAAACCGAGGCCGAATCCCAGCAAACCGAAGCAGAGCGCGAACCCGCCGAGCAAAAACAGCGAGATACCGAGTACTTTCTTGTAGCCGAATCGGTCATTCAGCCAGCCAGCAGGAATTTGAAACAGCGAATAGGCCAGGAAAAAAATGCCGGTGATGTAACCCAGCTGCTCCGGTTGCAGGTTAAATTCCCGCTCAATCGGCAACAGCGCGAACCCCATCACCGTTTTGTCGATATACACCACCGCATAACCGACGAACAGCAGGAAGATCATCAGGGAACGACTTTTCATAGCGGATATCCCTTTTTGTTATCACCGCGTCAGAAGTTCTCACTGTCGGGCGAAAAGTAAAATACGACATGCATCACGTAATCAACTGAATAACAACACATTATTTATTCCAAATCTGAAGCTATCAGCTTTACAGGTTTGCCATAAGATGCAATTTTTGGGCAGGTGATGCTTTTTACTGATAGGGCTTTCAAGCGAGGCGACATGCGTTATTTACCGAAATTGCAGCAACTCAAGGTTTTCCAGCAGGTTATCCGCAGCGGCAGCATTCGCGGCGCGGCGCGGGCGATGAATCAGTCGCAGCCCGCGGTCAGCAGAACCTTGCGGGAACTGGAACAAACGCTTGAAACTCAGCTTATCGTGCGCGGCAATCAGGGCATGGCGCTGACAGAAACCGGCCGCGCCTTTGCGCAGCGCATGCAGTTTATTCTCGAAGAACTTGAACGCGCAGCGGATGAGATCCGGCAGATTAATCAGTATTCACAGGGTTCGGTGGCTATCGGGTTTTCATCACTGCTGGCGCTGACGGTGTTTCCGGCTCTCAATGAAGCGTTCAAAACGCAGTTTCCCCAGTCCAAACTGCTGATTAAGGAAGGCCAGCTTTCGACGCTGTTACCGGCGCTGCGTGAAGGGAAACTCGATTTTGCCGTCGGGACCGCCGGGCCGGGTTTTCCGCTGGAAGATTTGGTGCGTGAGCCGCTGTTTAGCGCGCCGTTTGGCGTGATTGCGCGGCAAGGGCATCCGCTGGCAGGTGCCACCACGCTCGAAGAATTGCAGGGCGCGCGCTGGGTGTTGCCGGAAACGGATATGGGTTACTACCAGCAGATTCAGCTTTCGATGAACAGCTTTAATGCGTCAGCCGGTGAAACGCCGGTAAGAACGGATTCGGTAGTGTGCGGGCTGAATATGGTGTTGCAGTCGGATTATCTGACGATTGTGGCGAAGGCGATGCGCGCGCCGTTCGGCTTGCAGGAAAGACTTTGCCTGCTCAATATCGATACGCTGCCGGAAGCGGAATATTGCGTGCTCTATTCGCAGAAATCGCCGCTGACGTTTGCCGCGCGGCGATTTCTGGATTTACTGCGAAGTCAGTGCCAGTCGTATCGCTGGTCGTGACTTATTCGGCGTTCACGACTTCAAAACTGTGGGTGATCGTCGCGGCTTTGCCCAGCATCAGGGATACAGAGCAATATTTTTCCGCAGACAGGCTGACCGCGCGTTCCACAATTTTATCCGTCAGGTCTTTGCCGGTGACGATGAAATGCAGGTTGATGCGCGTGAACAGACGCGGTGCTTCTTCGCGGCGCTGAGACGTCAGTTTCACTTCGCAGTCACGCACGTCGTTACGGCCTTTTTGCAAAATAGACACCACATCAATCGCGCTGCAACCGCCCGCCGACATCAGCAACATTTCCATCGGGCTCGGGGCTTTGTCGCCCGCATTACCGTCCATTGTGATCTGATGGCCCGACGCTGACTCACCTAAAAACGTCAGCCCTTCTACCCATTTTACGCGTGCGTGCATGTGCTCTTCTCCCGGTGGATAAATTCGTCAAATTTTCCCCTCAGACTACCCTTTCACCCAAAAACTGGCAACGTAACCCGATCGCCATCATGCTGAAGCGAGACAACAGAAGACAGCATTGCAAACCTGTGTTACAAACAAAGCCGAAACATACTTTCCAGTAAATTGCGGTGACGGTTTTTGCGGTTTAAGAACAGAACCCACGGTGTTAACAGCAATAATCAGGCTGTTTCACTCCGACATCCGCTTGCAGCATTTCTGGGGAGTTATATGCTGAAAGGGCGCTTTTTAAAGTAAGTGCCGTACAGGGAACTCTGAGCCCTGTGATTTTGGGCAGCGATAACAACAGAGGATAATAGCAAATGGTTCTCGGCAAGCCACAAACAGACCCGACTCTCGAATGGTTCCTGTCTCACTGTCATATACATAAGTATCCTTCTAAAAGTACGCTGATTCACCAAGGTGAAAAAGCCGAAACGCTGTACTACATCGTGAAAGGGTCGGTTGCCGTCCTGATTAAAGATGAAGAAGGCAAAGAAATGATACTGTCATACCTTAACCAAGGTGACTTCATCGGCGAGCTGGGACTCTTCGAAGAAGGGCAGGAACGCAGTGCCTGGGTTCGTGCTAAAACTGCCTGCGAAGTGGCTGAAATTTCTTATAAAAAATTCCGCCAGCTGATTCAGGTAAACCCGGATATTCTGATGCGTCTTTCCGCGCAGATGGCAAACCGTCTGCAAGTGACGTCAGAGAAAGTCGGCAACCTTGCCTTCCTCGACGTAACAGGCCGTATCGCGCAAACTTTGCTTAATCTGGCTAAACAGCCTGATGCAATGACCCATCCGGACGGGATGCAAATCAAGATCACCCGTCAGGAAATCGGCCAAATCGTCGGTTGTTCACGTGAAACAGTCGGACGTATTCTCAAAATGCTGGAAGATCAGAGCCTGATCTCCGCACACGGTAAAACGATTGTCGTTTACGGCACACGTTAATCCCTCAGAAATTGGCGCGACAGCTTACTGTCGCGCCTTTTTTATGGGCTAAGCTTTACCCATGACGCTATGGCGAAGACTGTTCTATCATCCCGAAGTTAACTACGCGCTGCGCCAGACGCTGGTGTTGTGCCTGCCTGTCGGTATTTGCTGGCTGTTTGGCAATCTGCAAATGGGCCTGCTGTTTTCCCTGTGCCCGGCCTGCTGCAACGTCGCCGGCCTTGATACCCCGCACAAACGCTTTTTCAAACGCCTGATTATCGGCGGCTCGCTGTTTGCCGTCAGCAGTATCCTTTTACAGGTGATGCTCGAAAACTGGCACATTCCTCTGCCGCTCATCATGTTAACGCTGGCTTTGCTGCTCGGCGTCACCGGTGAAATCAGTCCGCTGCATGCGCGCCTGTTGCCCGGCGCGCTGGTGGCCACCATCTTTACGCTGAGTATGGTCGGCGTGAGGCCAATGTGGCAGGCACCCGCGCTGTTTGCTGCCGGCACCGCCTGGTACGGGCTGTTTAACTGGGCGTGGTTCCGTATTTCCGAAGAACAACCGATGCGCGAAACGCTCAGCCAGCTGTATTTGCAGCTGGCCGATTATTTCGAAGCCAAGTACAGCCTGCTGACGCAACATACCGATCCGGAAACTGCACTTCCGCCGCTGCTCAAACGCCAGCAGCAGGTTATCGACCTGATTGCGTTGTTGTATCAGCAACTGCACATGCTGCCGCAGCATGGACATCATCATCACCACAAACGGCTGTTCCAGCGTTTTCAGGTGGCGCTCGATTTGCAGGAGCACATTACGGTCAGCCTGCATCAGCCGGAAGAAGTGCAAAAACTGGTGGAAGAAAGCCACGCCGAAGCGGTGATCCGCCGGAATGCGCAGGTGATTTCCGCCCGTCTGCGCGTGATTGCGGACGATATTCTCTACCATCGCCTTTCCGAACGCTTCACCATGGCGAATGAGCTGGCGGCGCTTGAGAAAATTGCGGCGCAGAACCCGCAGAATCCGGTCGGCCAGTTCTGTTATTACCATTTCAGCCGTATCGCGCGACTGCTGCGGACGCAGCGTCCGCTGTATCGCCGCGATCTGATGAACTCCCAACCGCGCCTGCCTTTCTGGCCTGCGGTGAAAAGCTACCTGTCCTTTAAATCCTCCGCCCTGCGCAATGCCGCGCGCCTCGGGCTGATTCTGGCGATCGGCAGCAGCCTCGGGCTTTTCTTCAATCTGCCCAAGCCGTACTGGATTTTGCTGACCATCATGCTGGTCAGCCAGAACGGTTATAACGCCACGCGTGTGCGTATCCAGCACCGTGCACTCGGCACGTTGGCCGGCCTGCTGATTGCAGCCGGATTACTGAAACTGGAACTGCCGGAAGGCATCACGCTGATTTGCATGCTGGTGGTTACGCTGGTTTCATATACGGTGCTGCGCAAAAACTACGGGCTGGCGATGGTCGGCATGACGGTCACAGCCGTGTATACATTGCAGCTGCTGGCAATGAACGGCATCCATTTTCTGGTTCCCCGACTGATTGATACGCTGATTGGCTGTGCGCTGGCCTTCGGCGGAACCATCTGGCTGTGGCCACAATGGCAAAGCGGCCTGATGCGCCAGAACGCCCATCAGGCGCTGGAAACCTATCAGGACGCCATCCGGCTGATTCTGCAAGAAAATCCCGACGCCTCTCAACTTGCGTACACCCGTATGCAGGTCAATCAGGCGCACAACAAGCTGTTCACCTCGCTGAGCCAGGCGATGCAGGAACCGGGTTTTAACTCGCATTATCTGGCGGATATGCGTTTGTGGGTCACGCACAGTCAGTTTGTCGTTGAGCACATCAACGCGATGACCATTCTCGCCCGCGAGCATTACATGCTGCCGGAAAAGCTGGCGACGGAGTATTTGCAGACCTGCGAAATCGCGCTGCAAAGCTGCCAGCAGCGGTTGCTTTACGACGGGCCTGGTAGTGAGAACACCTTGTTTAATGCTCCGGAGCTGCACCCGGATATGCCGCTGACCGAAATGGAGCGCCACCTGCGGAGAGTGATTTCACACCTGAGCGTGATGCATACCATTTCGTCACTGGCGTGGAAGCAGAGACCACACCACGGGATCTGGCTGACGCGGCGGGCGTAAAAGGGGGGATCCCCTTTTATATCCCCTGCTTACAGCCGACTGACCGTGGATTGGGGTTCACTCGCCGTGAGGGCTGGATCGAGAAGGTTTCGGTTTCTCACTCGTCGTGGGGCTGGATCGAGAAAGTTTCGGTTTCTCACGTCCGGTGATCACTTAATTCGCTGCGCCGAAACCGCCAAAGAGGGAGGAAAAGCGCCTCCCTCTTTGATCTCCCACGCTTTTTTCACTGCGCGCTCCGCTCGCTGGCTATGTTTCAGGAACAATGGCTATTGCCGCGAAATCTTGCCGCTGCGCGGTACCTTCATTTCGGTCTTCGAGCCTTTCGTCTCGAAACACTCATTCAGCAAGCTTTCTGAAAGCGGCCAAAGGCTATGTAATTCAAGAGAGTATTTCGTGCTGTTTTTCAAAAGGTGAGATGGCGCGCTCAAAATCCAGCTGAACGGAGCGGCTTCGAGACCCGAGACTCGAAGACCGAGTGAAGGCAGCACGAAGTGCCTGGATTTGCGCCACACGCGGGAGCGCCAGAACACGGCCATCAACCCAGCGGCAGCGCTGGTTGTAAAAAGACGCGGAGAGCCCAGAGAGGGGCCGTCCTGGCCCTCTCTGGTCGGTTTCGGCGCGAGCCGCTGAGCGATCACTGCACATGAAAAACCGAAATATTCTCGGTCATAACCCTCACGGTGAGTGAAAAACCGAAATATTCTCGGTCATAACCCTCACGGTGAGTGAAAACCGAAATATTCTCGGTCATAACCCTCACGGTGAGTGAAAAACCGAAATATTCTCGGTCATAGCCCTCACGGCGAGTGAGAAACCGAAATATTCTCGGTCATAGCCCTCACGGTGAGTGAGAAACTGAAATTTTCTCCATCCGATTTAATCAGCGTGTCCCGCAAATTTTTGCTACAGCTTTCTCAAAGCGCCCCATCCCTTCTTCAATATCCGCGAAGTCGATAACCAGTGATGGTGCAAACCGCATCACATTCGGGCCCGCCACCAGCATCATCAACCCGAACTCAGCGGCGGCGGCATGAAACTCTCCGGCGCGGTTTTTAAAGGCGCCCGACAGCTCGGCGCCTATCAGCAACCCCTGGCCGCGGAATTCGCTGAAGACAGAATATTTCTGGTTGATGGCATCCAGCGCGCTGATGAATTTCTCTCGGCGTTCGTTAATACCGGCCAGCACTTCAGGTGTATTGATGATATCCAGCGCGGCTTCGGCGACGGCGCAGGCCAGCGGGTTGCCGCCGTAGGTGGTGCCGTGTTTGCCCGGTTCCATCACCGATGCAACGTCTTCCGTTGCCAGCATGGCGCTGACCGGGAAACCGCCGCCCAGGGCTTTCGCCGTGGTCAGAATGTCCGGCGTCACGCCGTAATGCATATAGCTGAACAGCTTACCGCTACGGCCCATGCCGCTCTGCACTTCATCGAGCACCAGCAGCGCCTGATGTTTGTCACAAAGCTCGCGCAGCCCTTGCAGAAATTCCTGAGTGGCGGGCATTACACCGCCTTCGCCCTGAACCGGCTCCACGACAATGGCGCAGGTATGGTCGTCGATCACCGCTTTTACCGCGTCCAGATCGTTGAACGGCACATGCACGATGTCAGCCGGTTTCGGGCCAAAGCCGTCGGAATATTTTGGCTGGCCGCCCACGGAAACGGTAAACAACGTACGGCCATGGAAGGCGTTATGGAAAGCGATAATCTTGCTCTTGTACGGGCTGTGGCGATGCGAAGCGTAATAGCGCGCAAGTTTGAATGCGGCTTCGTTGGCTTCTGCGCCGGAGTTGGCAAAAAATACGCGGTCAGCAAAGGTCGCGTCGATCAGCTTCTGTGCCAGTCGCAGCGCCGGTTCGTTAGTGAACACGTTACTCACATGCCACAGGGTTTCGCCCTGATCGTGTAACGCTTTCACCAGCGCCGGATGGCAATGGCCCAGCGCAGTCACCGCAATCCCGCCCGCGAAATCCACGTATTCGGTGCCCTGCTGATCCCACACGCGGCTGCCTTTGCCTTTCACCGGAATAAATTTCGCGGGTGAATAAACCGGCAAAATCACTTTATCGAACGTACCCCGATCTACCGCTGCTTTTTCTGCCATAACCCTTCTCCCTTTCTGATTCTTACCAGTGAGTTGTTACGATGAACTGGAATTCACAGCCGCAATGGATGTGAAAATATAATCACAAAATATGCATAAAAAATCACACGCAGGCAAACGGAAATCGCCCCCGTCGCGTAAGTAATTTTTACCGTGCAATTAAGTGTTTAGATTTTAAGGAAATTATCCAGAAGCTGATGCCCCTGCTCACTGAGAATGCTTTCCGGATGGAACTGAACACCGTGCAGCGGCAGCGTTTTGTGCATGATGCCCATGATTTCGTCGCGCTGGCCTTCGCGCTCAGTCCACGCGGTGACATCAAAGCAATCGGGCAGCGTTTCGGGCGCAATCACCAGCGAATGGTAGCGCGTCACCGTCAGCGGATTATTCAGCCCGCTAAAAACGCTGCTGCCGGTATGGCGGATGGGAGAGGTTTTGCCGTGAATGGCCTGGCGGGCGCGGACAATCTTTGCACCAAACGCCTGCGCCATTGCCTGATGCCCGAGGCAGACGCCGAGAACCGGCAGTTTACCGGCAAAATGGGTGATGGCTTGCAGGGAAATCCCCGCCTGATCCGGCGTACACGGGCCGGGCGAAATCACCAGATGTGACGGGGAAAGCTGTTCGATATCCGCAATCGTCAGCTGATCGTTACGCACCACACTGACCTCTGCCCCCAGCTCGCAAAAATACTGGTAGAGGTTGTAGGTAAAGGAGTCGTAGTTGTCGATCAGCAGCAGCATGGTCAGTCCCGGTAAAGTCGAAAATTTACCGGGCGATTCTACGCATTTTTACGTGCGGGCTTCAGCCTTTTTGTTGGTCAAAGTGCGCCGGTCAATGTGCGTCATCGATTTCACTGATCACCTGATTAAAAATTGCCACCAGTTCAGTTTCATCGCCAAACACCGCCGTTTTGTTGGCGGCCAGCCAGCGCTCGCGCCCGACGTTGGCCCACTCAATGTCATAACCGGCGTGGATAACCAGCTGCTCGATGAATATTCTCAGCGCGCGGCCGTTACCTTCCCGGAACGGATGCAGAAGGTTCAGGCCGGTGTAATAGTGCGCCAGCCGTTCTGCCAGATTATCGGGCGGCAATCCGACCAGAAACTCCTCTTCTTCGAGCTCCTGCATCAGCGCATTGCCTTCATTTTCGATGTATCCGAAATGGCAAAACTGCGTGTCGTCTTTATAAATATCGATTTCGCGGAACTTGCCCGCCCACGGATAGATGTCCTGGAACAGGGAAAGATGGATAGCGCACAGATGCGGTAAGCCCATGGTGGCCGGGCCGAGCGGCATAGCGGCGGCGCGCAGTGCGGTGAAAGCCAGTTCGGCCTGTAACAGGCGATGTTCCTCGCGGATTTCGAGGCTGTTTTTCAGAACGTTAATGCCGGGATAGTAGTAAGGATCGGCGCCCGCCACGAGTTTATCGTTCATAGTGCCTCCTCAGCTCGGACAAGCGCTGCGAAATTTGTTCGTTATCCAGCGTGACGGCTTCAACCTGCAAACCGTCCAGCAGACTGCTGGCCTGAAAGTTCTCCCGCTGACGTTCGCGAAAGAGTTTTTCCTGCTGTCTGAGGGTCATTTTTTTCGCCATATTTCCTCCCCGGATATGGCCATTCGGGCGCATACCTTGTGAAGGTAAGTATAGACAGAGAAAAATGGGCACCCGGCTGAGTGCCCCAAACTCGGATTATTCAACAGCGATCGGCTGGCTGATGACGTCAGTTTTATGCTCACCCTGCAACGTTTTCACCCGGTCTTCGAGCTGCTTAACCGCCTGAGCGTCTGGCAGCAGCGAGTATTTCAGCTCAAACACGGTGCTCTGGCCGGGTTGCAGTTGTTTCACGCGGCCCTGTTTACGCTCAATCGTCACCGGATACGCATAGTTGGTGCCCGGTTCAATACCGGTGACATATCCCTGTTTCAGCGTGTCGGTGTTTTTCCACAGCGTCAGCAGCGGAAGCTGATGGGTATCGAACTCAATCGATGCGCCTTTATCACCGGCTTTGTTGACGACGCCCGCGATGGTTTTACCCTGCGCATCCGCCAGCGGCACCATGTTGAAGACCATTTCATCGAAGCCTTTGGTTGGCCCCGCGTAAGTCTGCCAGTCGGTCAGGCCTTTTTTGGCGTAATCGTTGAACGGTGAAATGGATTTCAGCGGTGCAATAAAGCGCGCGCCCTGCTCAAGGATCGGCTGACCAAAGTTGCTGTGATAAATAATCTGGTAGTCGTGCGGATAATCCGACTGGTTGGTGAGTTCATCGTGAATGGTCCACGACTGGCTGCCCGGCACGTAACGCAGCTCGGTCCAGGTTTCCAGTTTGGCTTTCTTGAAGGTGTCTTCTTTGAGCAGCCCGCGCACGGTGATTTCGTACGGCGCTTTTTCTGAAATCTCCACCACGACTTTCGACGCTGGCGTGTTGCCTGCGCGGCCATGCAGCGTATAAATCATGCCGTCCGCGGTCACCGGATGGCCGGTCCATTCAAAGCCACAGCGCACCATCATTTCGTTGAAACCTTCCAGCCAGCCTACGCCGTTGCGGCTTTCCAGATTGATGTACGCCGGATTCACCACTTCCTGCACCGGCGAATCCCAGCCCAGCCGGATGTTATCACCGGTGACATGCAGCAAATCCATGCCACGCGTCGGGCTCAGGGCGATGGTCAGCCCTTTGCTGGTGATCGTAATGACTTTCGACCCTTCCTGTTTACCGCCGTGCAAAACTTTTTGTTCGATGCTGAAATCTGCACCGCCAATATTCAGCTTTTTGCTGTCAGTTTTCCAGTTTCCCAGTTCAGTACCGGCTTCAGCATCCGTCAGCACGATAGTTTGTGCGGCAGCCTGCCACGAAAAAAGCCCCATGACGATCCCGGTTACGAGTAATTTTTTCACATCCACTCCTTTTTGCTGAATTGATTTAGCCCAAAAGCAATTCAGCCTACAAATCCCGCAGGGTGAAAAACGTGACAGCCTTCACCTTGATAGGTTTTGCAGTAAAACCACCCGTCACAACGTGCTCGGGGTGGCAAAAAGAAGAATGAAACGGGATTTGTTACAGGAAATAATGAGAAGTCAGGCAGGGAAAACACACACAAAGCTGACGCGTTTCAGCTTTGTGTGTTGAACAGAAGAGATTATTTTTTACGCCCTCCCATAATGGAGCCCAAAACGCCGCGCAGAATTTGTCGCCCTAAATCGCGGGCCATACTTTTGGCGGCAACCTGCACCACGCCGTCGCGTTTACCGCCACGCGGGCCGGTGCTGCCGAAAAGGATTTCATTGAGACCGCCCATCAGGCCGCCGCCGGATCCGGCTTCCGCTGCGGGTTTAGCCGCGCCGCCCGGTTGCGGGACAGCCACGGTACTGAAACCCTGTGCAGTGATTTTTTCATACGCAGATTCGCGATCCACGCTGTCTTCGTAGCGGCCATACAACGGCGACTGATTGATGGCTTTATTGCGCTCATCTTCCGCCAGCATGCCCATTTTTGATTCCGGGGCGATGACCATGGCGCGCTGCACAATTTCCGGTCGCCCTTTTACGTCGAGGAAAGACACCAGCGCTTCGCCGACGCCCAGCTCGCTGATCGCCGTTTCCGCGTCAAACGCCGGATTCGCGCGCATAGTCTGCGCCGCGGCTTTCACCGCTTTCTGGTCACGCGGCGTAAAGGCGCGCAGGGCGTGCTGAACCCGGTTGCCAAGCTGCCCGAGCACGCTGTCGGGAATATCCAGCGGGTTCTGCGTGACGAAGTAAATTCCGACGCCTTTAGAACGGATAAGACGCACCACCTGTTCGATTTTCGTCAGTAACGCTTCAGGCGCGTCATTGAACAACAGATGGGCTTCATCAAAGAAGAACACCAGCTTTGGCTGTTCCGGGTCGCCCACTTCCGGCAGATGTTCGAACAGCTCCGCCAGCAGCCAGAGCAGGAAAACAGAATAGAGTTTGGGCTGATTAATCAGCTTATCTGCAGCCAGCAGATTGATGATCCCGTGACCGTTTTTATCGGTGCGCATCAGGTCGTTGATATCCAGCATCGGCTCGCCGAAGAACTGATTCGCACCCTGACCTTCCAGCGTCAGCAGGCCGCGCTGAATCGCTCCGATGGACGCTGTTGAAATATTGCCGTACTGGGTCTGGAACTGTTTGGCGTTTTCGCCGGTAAACTGCACCATCGCGCGCAAATCTTTCATGTCGAGCAGCAAAAGTCCGTTGTCATCGGCAATCTTGAAAACCAGCTGCAACACGCCGCTTTGCACGTCATTCAGATCCAGCAACCGCGCCAGCAATAACGGCCCGAGATCGGAAATCGTGGCGCGGATCGGATGGCCTTTTTCACCGAATATATCCCACGGGATAATGCTGCACGCCTGCGGCTGCCAGTCAGTGACGCCGATATTCTTCAGGCGCGCGGCGAGTTTTTCCGAAGGCACGCCTTCTGCGCCAATCCCCGATAAATCCCCTTTTACATCCGCGAGAAAAACCGGAATGCCGATACGCGAAAACTGTTCAGCCATGCGTTGCAGCGTGACCGTTTTCCCTGTGCCGGTCGCGCCGGTTATTAATCCATGCCGGTTCGCCAGCGCAGGCAGGATCACCAGATCCTGAACCGGCTGACCTTCATTCATGGCTTTCGCAATCAGGCGGGGTTCGCTCATTTCTTTTTCCTTGAAAGTGGGACGCGGGAACGCTCTTTAAAACCTATTAGTCAGGACAAGGGGCGTCAAGAAACACCCAACAAAAAGCCTCCCGAAAGGAGGCTTAGATTATTTGCAGAAAGGAACCGGAAAGCTGAACGTTATGGCAAGACTTTCGCAGACAGAATCACAATCGGCGTGGTCGGAACGTTCTGGTATGGCCCGACGTTATCGGTTTTCACGGAGGACATTTTGTCGACCACGTCCATGCCTTTGATGACTTTACCGAAAACGGCATAGCCAAAATCACGCTGACCGTGATCCAGGAAAGCATTGTCTGCCACGTTGATGAAGAACTGGCTGGTCGCGCTGTCTTTATCGGCAGTACGCGCCATGGCAACGGTGCCGCGCAGGTTACGCAGGCCATTGTCGGCTTCGTTCTTAATCGGTTCTTTGGTGGCTTTCTGCTGCATGTCAGTCGTAAAGCCACCGCCCTGAACCATGAAGCCCGGGATTACGCGATGAAAAATGGTGTTGTTGTAATAGCCGCTCTGCGCGTAATCGACGAAATTCTTCACAGAAACCGGTGCCTTCGCACTGTCGAGTTCCAGTTCGATATTCCCTGCTGAAGTGGTCAGCATTACGTGGGTTTGACCGGCGGCGAAAACCGGTGACATTGCAGTCAGGGATAGCAGCGCAGTTAAGGCCACTAGAGTACGTTTAAACATGACGGTTCCTTTCTCCAGAATACAAACAACAGATCCCACTGATTCTAAAGAGGCTTTAGGCTCAGCGCCAGACCTTTACCTTTATTTACGCTTAAAACTAAATTATTCAGATATTTCATAATATTACAGCGCGTTTATCTGAGTGTTAGCTGTTGAAATCTACCGGGTAATCTTTATCAAGATGGATGACCGTTTTTGCCGGTTCCGTTTGCGCGATGAGCCGTCCCTGACGGATGGAATAACGCACCGGCGTCTGACGGCGGACAGCATCAAAACCATTCTGCGCGGGCAGGATCACCAGGTTCGCCGGGTTGCCGTTTTGCAGCGCGTAATCCGTCAGATTCATTGTTCGCGCGCTGTACGTGGTAATCAGCTTCAGGCCGTCGTCAATTTGCTGATATCCCATCAGCTGGCAAACATGCAGCCCCATGTGCAAGACCTGCAACATATTGGCGGTGCCCAGCGGATACCACGGGTCAAAAACGTCATCGTGACCAAAGCAGACGTTAATCCCCGCCTCCAGCATTTCTTTCACGCGCGTAATACCGCGACGTTTCGGGTACGTATCAAAGCGCCCTTGCAGATGAATGTTCACCAGCGGATTGGCGACAAAATTGATGCCCGACATTTTCAGCAGACGGAACAGCCGCGAGGTATACGCGCCGTTATATGAGTGCATCGCGGTGGTATGGCTGGCGGTAACGCGTTCGCCCATGTTTTCGCGCAGCGCCAGCGCCGCCACGGTTTCCACAAAACGCGATTGTTCGTCATCGATTTCATCGCAATGCACGTCGATAAGCTTGTTGTATTTCTGCGCCAGCGCAAAGGTTTTGTGCAGCGATTCCACGCCATATTCGCGGGTAAATTCAAAATGCGGGATCGCGCCGACAACGTCAGCACCCAGCTTCAGCGCCTCTTCCAGCAGGGCTTCGCCGTCGGGATACGACATTATTCCTTCCTGCGGAAACGCCACGATTTGCAGCGTAACCCACGGCGCGACTTCGGCTTTCACTTCCAGCATGGCTTTCAGCGCGGTCAGCGTCGGGTCGGAGACATCAACGTGCGTGCGTACATGCTGAATGCCATTGGCAATCTGCCACCTGAGTGTCTGCCACGCGCGCTGTTTTACGTCTTCATGCGTGAGCAGCGCCTTGCGTTCTGCCCAGCGTTCAATACCTTCAAACAGCGTACCGGACTGGTTCCACGCGGGCTGACCGGCGGTTTGCGTCGTATCAAGGTGAATATGCGGTTCGATAAAAGGCGGGATCGCCAGCCCGCCTTCCGCATCAAGAATATGTTCACCCTGCGCATTATTTTGTGGCCGGGAGATGATCTGGCGAACCACACCGTCTTCGATATCGATCTGCCACAATCCTTCGCTGCCGGGCAGGCGTACGTTTTTGATGGTCCGTAAAGGGGTTTTCGTCACGCGTAACCTCATCGTTATAGAAAGTCGGTTTTAGAAAGCAATAGAAGAACAATAGCCTGAAAGTGTTTATAAATCGAAAGGTTACACAAAAACCCAATGAAATCAGACAAATACCACCTAAGGAGTATATTGGGAGCGGCTTGATTTGTATCAATACCCCCTGTTACGCGCGGGTTATGTTTAGCCTCATAAAATCAAAATTGAGGCAATTATGAGCAAAGTCAGACTCGCGATTATTGGTAACGGCATGGTCGGCCATCGCTTTATCGAGGATTTGCTGGATAAAGCGGAGCCGGGTCAGTTCGATATCACGGTATTATGTGAAGAGCCGCGCGTGGCCTATGACCGCGTCCATCTTTCCTCTTACTTTTCACACCATACCGCCGAAGAACTGTCGCTGGTTCGTGAAGGATTTTACGAAAAACACAACGTTAACGTGCTGATTGGTGAACGCGCCATCACGCTGAACCGCAAAGAAAAAGTGATTCACTCCAGCAGCGGCCGCACGGTGTACTACGACAAACTGATTATCGCGACCGGTTCCTACCCGTGGGTGCCGCCGATCGCCGGTTCTGACGGCCAGGACTGTTTCGTTTACCGCACCATCGAAGATTTGCACGCCATCGAATCCTGCGCCCGTCGCAGCAAACGCGGTGCCGTCGTCGGCGGCGGTTTGCTCGGGCTGGAAGCGGCGGGTGCCCTGAAAAACCTCGGCGTGGAAACGCACGTTGTTGAATTCGCACCCGGCCTGATGGCGGAACAGCTTGATGTGATGGGCGGCAGCCAGCTGCGCCAGAAAATCGAAAGCATGGGCGTGCAGGTTCACACCGCGAAAAACACCAAACAAATCGTTCAGGGCGGAAGCTCTGCCCGCAAAACCATGGAATTCGCTGACGGCACCGCGCTGGAAGTCGATTTCATCGTGTTCTCTACCGGCATCCGTCCTCAGGACAAACTGGCGCGCCAGTGTGATCTCGAGATTGCACCGCGCGGCGGCATCGTCATTAACGACCAGTGCCAGACCAGCGATCCGGACGTTTACGCCATCGGCGAATGTGCGTCGTGGAATCAGCGTACCTTCGGTCTGGTCGCGCCGGGCTACAAAATGGCGCAGGTCACCGCAGACCATCTCCTGGGCCGCGAAAATACCTTCACCGGCGCAGACATGAGCGCCAAGCTGAAACTGCTCGGCGTTGACGTTGCGGGTATCGGCGACGCACACGCACGCACACCGGGCGCTCGCAGCTACGTCTATCTGGATGAAAGCAAAGCGTTATACAAACGTCTGGTCGTCAGCGAAGACAACAAAACGTTGCTCGGCGCGGTTCTGGTCGGCGATACCAGCGATTACGGCAATCTGTTGCAGCTGGTGCTTAACAGCATCGAGCTGCCGGAAAATCCGGACGCGCTGATCCTGCCTGCCCACGCGGGTAGCGGCGGCGCAGTGATCGGCACCGACGCCCTGCCGGAAAGCGCGCAAATCTGCTCCTGTTTTGACGTCACCAAAGGCGACATCATCAAAGCGGTTCAGGGCGGCTGCCACACCGTCGCGGCGCTGAAATCCGCAACCAAAGCCGGGACCGGCTGCGGCGGTTGTATTCCGCTGGTCACGCAGGTGCTGAACGCTGAGCTGAGCAAACAGGGCATCGAAGTAAACCATCACCTGTGCGAACACTTTGCGTATTCGCGTCAGGAGCTGTATCACCTGATCCGCGTTGAAGGCATCCGCTCGTTTGACGATCTTCTCAATAAATACGGCAAAGGTTATGGCTGTGAAGTGTGTAAACCAACTGTCGGTTCGCTCCTCGCCTCCTGCTGGAATGACTACGTGCTGAAAGCACAGCACACACCGCTTCAGGACACCAATGACGTCTTCCTCGCCAACATGCAAAAAGACGGCACGTATTCTGTTATCCCGCGTTCACCGGGCGGCGAAATCACGCCACAAGGCCTGATGGCAATTGGCGAAATTGCAGCGGAATATAACCTCTACACCAAAATTACCGGCTCCCAGCGCATCGGGATGTTCGGCGCGCAGAAAGACGATTTACCGGCTATCTGGCAGAAACTGATTAACGCCGGTTTCGAAACCGGTCAGGCATATGCGAAAGCGCTGCGCATGGCAAAAACCTGCGTCGGCAGCACCTGGTGTCGCTACGGCGTTGGCGACAGTCTCGGTTTCGGCATCAGTCTGGAAAACCGCTACAAAGGCATCCGCACACCACACAAAATGAAGTTCGGCGTCTCCGGTTGTACCCGTGAATGTTCGGAAGCCCAGGGCAAAGACGTCGGGATTATCGCCACCGAAAACGGCTGGAACCTGTATGTCTGCGGCAACGGCGGCATGAAACCGCGACACGGCGATCTGCTGGCCGCCGATCTGGATAACGAAACGCTGCTGCGCTATCTCGACCGCTTCATGATGTTCTACATCCGCACCGCCGATAAGCTGCAACGCACCTCTGTCTGGATGGACAACCTCGAAGGCGGCATCGACTATCTGCGCAAAGTGATTATCGATAACAAACTCGGCCTGAACGATCAGCTGGAAGCCGAACTGGCGCGTCTGCGTGAATCTGCCGTTTGCGAATGGCAGGAAACACTGAACGATCCGGCGGCGCAGACCCGCTTCACGCACTTTATCAACAGCGCGCAGCGCGACCCGAACGTCCAGTTCGTGTCAGAACGCGAACAGCACCGTCCGGCGCGCCCGGACGAACGTATTCTGGTGAAAATGATCGCCGACGGGGAGGAAGTATTATGAGCCAGTGGTTAACGCTTTGTTCTGTTGAGCAAATCCTGCCGGGCTGCGGCGTTTGTGCACTGGCGGGCGATCAGCAGGTTGCGCTGTTCCGTCCTTACGCTGATGAGCAGATTTTCGCGCTGTCGAATATCGATCCCTTCGCAAAATCAAGCGTGCTTTCACGCGGGATTATTGCGGAACATCAGGGCGAATTGTGGGTTGCCAGCCCGCTGAAAAAACAGCATTTTCGCCTGACGGATGGTTTGTGTATGGAAGACGATACGCATTCGATTCCGGCCTTTGAGGTTCGTGTACAGGGCGGCAGTGTGGAAATCAATACCGCCAGCCTTCACGCAGAAACCTGCTAAACTCCGCGCCTTTCACGCCGCCTTCGGGCGGCGTTGTTATCTGCTTTCGGGAACGTCGTCATGGATTATTTGCCCCTCTTTTGTCAGTTAAAAAACAGAGCCTGTCTGCTGGTGGGCGCCGGTGACGTTGCCGAACGCAAAGCCCGTTTGCTGCTGGATGCCGGTGCGAAACTGACGGTCAACGCCCTCACCTTCACGTCGCAATTTGAGATTTGGGCAGACGAAGGCAAAGTGCGCCTGCTGAAAGGCGAATTTTCGCCGCTGCTGGTCGATGAAAAGTGGCTGGTCATTGCTGCGACGGATTCTGATTTAGTGAATCAGGAAGTCAGCGAAGCCGCCGAACAACGCCGCGTTTTCTGTAACGTGGTGGACGCGCCGGAAAGCGCGAGCGTGATTATGCCGTCGATTATTGACCGTTCACCGCTGATGATCGCCGTCTCTTCAGGCGGTAATGCGCCGGTTCTGGCGCGTTTATTACGCGAACGTCTGGAATCCATTTTGCCGCAACATCTGGGCAAACTGGCGCAGGTCGCGGGCGGATTACGCGCGCGGGTCAAAGCGCAGTTCAGCGAAATGTCCGACCGCCGCCGCTGGTGGGAAAAGCTGTTTAATCATCATCGTCTGGCGCAATCACTGGCCAACAATGACGACGCGCAAAGCGGGCAATATCTCGAAGAATTATTCAGCGAGCCGGTAGATAAACACGGGGAAGTGATTCTGGTCGGTGCCGGGCCGGGCGATGCCGGTCTGCTGACTCTCAAGGGTTTGCAGCAGATGCAGCTGGCAGACGTGGTGGTTTATGACCGGCTGGTTTCCGACGGCGTGCTGAATCTGGTGCGCCGTGACGCCGAGCGCATTTTCGTCGGCAAGCGCGCCGGGCATCATTGTGTTCCCCAGGAGCGCATCAACGAAATTCTGCTGGAACAGGCGCAAATGGGTAAACGCGTTGTGCGCCTGAAAGGCGGCGATCCATTTATCTTTGGTCGCGGCGGCGAGGAGCTGGAAGCATTGAAAGCCGCGGGCATCGCGTTTTCTGTTGTGCCGGGCATCACGGCCGCCTCAGGTTGTTCAGCCTACAGCGGCATTCCGCTGACGCACCGCGATCATGCGCAAAGCGTACGGCTCATCACCGGCCACGCCAAACAGGACGGCGCACTCGACTGGGCATGTCTGGCGCAGGCTCAGCAAACGCTGGTGTTTTATATGGGGCTGACGCAGGCGGGCGAGATCCAACGGCGTCTGCTGGAAAACGGTCTGGCAGCACAAACGCCTGTCGCGCTGGTCGAAAACGGCACCAGCCAGCAGCAGCGCGTGGTCACCGGAAACCTGACTGACCTCGAAAATCTGGCTAAACAGGTGCAAAGCCCGAGCCTGATCATCGTCGGCAGCGTGGTCAGCCTGCGCCATAAACTCAACTGGTTTGCCAGCGAAACGCCGCAGTAACGCACCTCCCCGCCCGAAAACTCCATTTATTTTTTTAATCAATTCAGAGAAGTGATATGACTTTCACTTCTCTGCCTTTAATTATAAGAGAATTCTTATAACAGAATAAAATTCCTGAATTTTGATAATCACCCTCTTAAAACCAAAATAATCACCCCACACAAATGGAATATTCAGAATCTTCAACTTAGACTTTAAGTGCGCCGACTGTGGCGTAATCTCCCGTGGAGGGTCAAATCATGCGCCATACCATTCATGTTGGTCATGTTAACAAGGTTGCTTTGGCAATCTTAGTCGCCCTGTCACTGGCTGCCTGTAGCGGCAGTGGCGGCGGCGGTTCTTCTCATACGGCAAAAACGTCCACCACCGGCTCGGCAACGACCGGAGACGGGACAACAACAGGCAGTGACGGCACCACGACCGCCGGAAATGGAACCGGAACAGGCACCACAACGACCGGTGACGGAACCACCACCGCAGGCAATGGAACCGGCACCGGAACGGGTACGGGGACAGGCACCGGAACGGGTACGGGTACCGGAACAGGGACAGGAACCGGATCGACATCCACCACACTCACTACCGGCACCATCCTGAGCAGTGCGGGTGGCGCAGTCAGTGGCCTGGGGACACAAGTCAGCAGTATCGCCAGCCAGACACCTGTCAGTAATATTCCGATCGCAGGCACAGGCGTTGTGACCATTGTCGACAGCGCCGGGAATGCGGTGACGTCCGTGGGCAGCGGTATTCAAAACGGTGTCGGCCAGTTTGGCACCAATCCTAATGCTATCGGCACCACGGTCGCAGGTGTGCCAAAAGCCGTGGCTGATTTAGGTACCGGTGTATCCGGCCTTGGAACGTCCATTGCGGCTAACACCGCCGGAACGCCGCTGGGTGGCGTAACCGGTGCGACGGGCGGTCTGGTGAATAACGTCGGATCACTGGTCACCACTACCGGCAACGGTCTGGCGCAAAACGTGCAGAGCGGCGCGCTTTCCGGCGTCACGACGGCAGCGACTGGCATCGTAACGCCGGTTGTCGCCAATGTACAAACCACCACGCAAACCGTGGGGGGCGCGACCGGTTTAGGTACGCCTGTTAACGGCTTGCTGAATCAGGTGGGCGGCGCGGTCAGCTCCGTCGGGACACAGGTTTCTACCAGCACACCGGCGCTGGCGGGTCTGGGTACCGCCGTCACGGATACCGGCCAGGCAGTGTCTAAAACCGGTACGCTTCTGGTTCCGGCCAGCAGCACAACGACGACCACCGCCAATAATTCCGGTGGTATTTCAGCAGGCGCAGGCGCTTCACTCACACAATCAGGCGGCCTGATTGCGGGCGTCGGGACCACGCTGGGGACTGTCACCGGCGGGCTGGGCCTGAAGGTGAATAAAACACCATAGTACGTTGTTGTAAAAAGCCCGCTGTCCGGACATCCGGGGAGCGGGCTTCTCCCTCCGGGTTCCCACATTTGCCTGTGCGTTCAAAGGAATGTTTATGAGAATAAAATCCTGCATAGTGGCGTTACTGGGTTCTGTCGTTGGTTACAGTTCGGCAGACATGTTCCCTACGTTGATTGACCCGAATAACCCGGCCAAACTGGCCCAGCCGATTTCACAGCCTCCGGCTAAAACGCAAAAAATCGAACTACCCGCACAAAAAACTGCCCCCAGCCTGACGCCTCAGACGCTGATAGAGGTGAAGCACATTCAGTTTGTCGGCGGCACGCAATATCCGCTGGATTCTCTGGCCGCGCCTTTCGCTCCTTTTGTCGGCAAGAAAGTGCCGCTGTCGCAGCTACTGGCGGCCGCGGACGGAATTACCCGGCGTTATCATCAGGACGGATTCGTGCTCTCTTATGCGTACATTCCGGCGGATAATTTCAAAGATGGCGTGGTGAAAATCGGGCTGGTTGAAGGGTATATTTCCGGCACGCAGATCCACAGCGATAATCAGCAGGTCGGACGCTGGCTGAGCAAACTGTCGCAACACATCATGGCGGATAAACCGCTGACGCAGGATACGTTCGAGCGCTACACCCTGCTGATGGAACGCACGCCGGACACCAAAGTGACCGCCTCCGCCAACAATCCGGACAATATCTACGGCGCCACCGTGCTCAATGTGCAGGCTTTGCGCCCGCGTAACTGGAACATTCAAACTGCGGTCGATACGCGCAAAGGTGACAGTTCTGCGGTGGTCAACGCCACGCTCAGCGGGCTGAGCACTTACGGCGAACAGCTGGGAATTGCGACCTTAATTCCGCTGGAAAGCGACACGCGGAAAACCTACGCCGGTCTGAACTATCAGCAATATCTCGGTGACGACGGGCTGCTGATGCAGCTTAAAGGCAGTTATTACCAGCAGAAAGACAAAGACTACAACACCATTTTGTCACTGCCGAACGGGATCAACGTCGGTTCGCAAAATACCCAGACGCAATACAACGGCGGCGTCGTGTTCAGTTATCCGCTGGAGCTGACGCGGAAAAAACAATGGACGATCAGTGGCGGGCTGGATTATCTCGATAAAAAATATGATTACGATTTGCAGGCGAGTCTGGGAAACCAGCGCGTGCGGCTGCCGGAAGTGAACCAGCGCATACGCTACCCGGCGGCGGAGATCACACTGGCGGGTTATCGCGAATATGACCAGTCATACTGGAGCACGAAATTTAACGTCCGCCAGGGGATCGACGGGCTGGGCGCGACGAATTCCACGCCAAATGCCGATCTGTCGTTTACCCGCTGGAAATTCAACGGCGATGCCGCGTATCTGTTCGACAAAAAATGGCGGCTCAGTACGTCAGTTGAAGGTGACTGGTCAGACAATGATTTGCCGGAACCGGAACGGGTGAATTTTGGCGCGCTGCATTACGGGCGCGGTTATCCGGACAGCGATGCGCAAGGCGATTACGGCGTCGGCGGCCAGGTGGAGCTGCGCTACATCCACAATCTGGAACAGGGGATCTGGCTGAAAACCATCCAGCCTTACACGGTGATCGACGGTGCGCACACCGAATTCAATCAGGCCGGATTACCGAAACAGAATCTGTCGTCTTATGCGATTGGTGTGATGTTTGGCGATAACCGTCACTACACGTTATCGGTCGAAGCCGCGCGGGCCATCGGCGATGTGCCGCTCGACAGCCACTCCCGCGACTGGCGCTACAACGCGACATTTACCTACAACCTCAGCGCCGGCTCTTAACGCGTTCTTCACCCGGTAATCCAAAACAAAAAAGCCACGTCCCGGAAGGCGTGGCTTTTCATTTGCAAACAAACTCAGCGATTAAGGCGCGGTCACAAAACCGATAGCTTCATAGGCTTTTGCCAGCGTCACTTTTGCGCGCGCGCGGGCTTTCTCAGCGCCTTCACGCATCACTTCCTGCAGGTAAGCTTCGTCGTTACGGAAACGGTGATAACGTTCCTGCACTTCGGTCAGCATACCGGCAACCGCTTCAGCGACAGCGCCTTTCAGATGACCATACATCTGGCCTTCGAACTGGGCTTCCAGTTCCGGAATCGGTTTGCCGGTCACGCCGGACAGAATATCCAGCAGGTTGGACACGCCCGGCTTGTTTTTCACGTCATAACGCACGACAGGCGGCTCTTCGGAGTCGGTCATCGCGCTTTTGATTTTTTTGGACACCGCTTTCGGATCTTCCAGCAAACCGATCACGTTTTTACGGTTGTCATCCGACTTGGACATCTTTTTGGTCGGTTCCTGCAACGACATCACGCGCGCGCCGGATTTCGGAATAAACGGCTCAGGCACGGTAAACACATCGCCGTACAGCGCATTGAAGCGGCTGGCGATATCGCGGCTCAGTTCCAGATGTTGTTTCTGGTCTTCACCGACCGGCACCTGGTTGGTCTGGTACAGCAGAATATCGGCGGCCATCAGCACCGGATAATCAAACAGACCCGCGGTAATGCTTTCGCTGTTGGACGTTTCGTAACGCGCTGATTTGTCTTTAAACTGCGTCATGCGACCCAGCTCGCCGAAATAGGTATAACAGTTCAGCGCCCAGCTCAGCTGGGAATGCTCAGGAACATGAGACTGCACGAAGATGGTACTTTTCTTCGGATCAATGCCGACAGCCAGATAAAGCGCCAGCGTATCAAGCGTCGCTTTACGCAGCTGAGCGGGATCCTGACGTACGGTGATCGCATGCAAATCGACGATGCAATAAATGCATTCGTAATCGTCCTGCATATGAACCCATTGACGCAGCGCACCCATGTAGTTGCCAATGGTCAGTTCACCGGAAGGCTGTGCGCCACTAAATACGATGGGTTTACTCATTTTATGCTTCCTGATCTTTTAAAGATGACAGCCCCAGAGTGGGCAAAAGGTCGGCGAAATGATCCAGCACGCGATCGGGTTTCGTCAGCGCGATAGATTCACCGTAGTTATAGCCGTAAGTCATGCCCACACAAGGGCAGCCCGCCGCCTGAGCGCACTGAATATCGTTGCGGGAATCGCCAACAAATACCATTTCACTGGCACGCAGACCGAGTTTTCCCAGCATCAGATAGACCGGTGCCGGATGCGGTTTTTTCACCACGACGTCATCGCCGCCAATCACCAGCGAGAAATAGCTGTCGATGCCCAGTGAGGCAAGCAGAGGCGCGATAAACGGCGTGGGTTTGTTGGTGACAAGCCCTAATGGCAGATCCAGAGCCGCCAGCACAGCCAGCGTTTCTTTCACCTGCGGGTATAAACGGCTGCCTGAAGCGGCGGTATCGGCGTAGTAATGGTCAAACTTATCGCGTACTTTTTGCAGAAATTCCGGTGACAAATCACCTTCTGCCCAGCGAACCGCGCGTTCAACCATCACGTCGGCACCGTTACCAATCCAGGTGCTCAGGCGCTCAACGCCTGCGGCCGGTAAACCAAAATCACGCAGCGCCAGATCAACCGCTTCGGAAAGGCCCGGCGCGCTGTCAACCAGCGTGCCGTCTAAATCGAACGCAATGCCGCGTGCAACAAGAGGCTCAGTCATGGGAGACCTTAGCCAGTTCACTGCGCATATGGTCAATCACGGTGCGGTAATCAGGCTGGTTAAAGATGGCGGAACCGGCGACGAACATGTCTGCACCGGCTGCGGCGATTTCGCGGATATTCTCGGCTTTCACGCCGCCATCGATTTCAAGGCGGATGTCGTAACCGCTGTCATCAATAATTTTGCGAACCTGGCGCAGTTTATCAAGCGTGCCGGGAATAAATGACTGACCGCCAAAGCCCGGGTTGACGGACATCAGCAAAATCACATCAAGTTTATCCAGAACATAATCCAGGTAACTCAGGGACGTAGCAGGGTTGAAAACCAGACCGGCTTTACAGCCGTGGCTTTTAATCAGTTGCAGCGAGCGGTCAACGTGCTCGGAGGCTTCAGGATGGAAAGTGATGTAAGACGCCCCGGCTTCTGCGAAATCCGGGATCAAACGATCGACCGGTTTCACCATCAGATGCACGTCGATAGGCGCCGTAATGCCGTAATTGCGTAATGATTTGAGGACCATCGGCCCCATCGTTAAATTCGGTACGTAGTGATTGTCCATCACATCAAAATGGACGACATCTCCGCCAGCTTCCAATGCTTTCGCCGTGTCTTCACCCAGACGGGCAAAGTCAGCCGATAGAATGGACGGTGCAATCAAAAACTGTTTCATCCGCTTCTCCAAACGATAAGGTTCCCGAAAATCACCGGCTAGCCGGCAATCAGCGATATAACGCTAAAAGTTCATTTACCATGCTGCGTTGGGCAACTTTGCTGCTGATGGTCCGGCGCGCCGAGACGCGGTGCAGCTGTTTCGCTTCTGCGTACCATTCCAGCGTCAGCGGTGTTTCATGGTTAGAAATCAGCACCGGCACATTATTTTCATGGGAAAGCTGATACGCCAGCCGCGCCAGATTGCGCTGATCTTCCATACTAAAACTGTTGGTGTGGTACGCCGTAAAATTGGCCGTCGCCGAAAGCGGTGCATAAGGGGGATCACAATACACCACCGAACCCGACTGCGCTTTCAGCAAAGTGTCCTGATAATGCTCGCAAACAAACACCGCATTGCGGGCTTTTTCCGCAAACCAGTGGAGCTCTTCTTCAGGGAAATACGGCTTTTTATAGCGTCCGAACGGGACATTAAACGCACCACTGAGGTTATAACGACAGAGGCCGTTGTAACAATGGCGGTTGAGATAGAGGAAAAGTACCGAACGACGATAAGGATCGCTGCTGGCATTAAACTCAGCCCTCAGTGCGTAAAAACGATCTGATTCATTAAACTCAGGCGTGAAAAGCACACGGGCGTCGCGTACGAATTCTTCGGTACGCATTTTCACGATGTTATAGAGATTGATCAGGTCGCTGTTGATGTCCGCCAGAATATAAGCGTCATACTCGGTATTCAAAAATACCGAACCCGCGCCAACAAAAGGCTCTATCAAACAATCTCCCGCTGGAAGATGACGTCTGATGTCATCAATCAGCGGGTATTTGCCGCCAGCCCACTTCAAAAACGCGCGGTTCTTCTTCATGCCGTCAGTTAGCTACTTATACAATTCACAGCCGCGGATTGTATCCTGTTTTTAGACAGCAAATCGCGTTGAGATCAGATTCATTTTTTCAGGTCTTGCTGTACCTGATGTACAGGTTTGACCCACGGTTTTTTCGCCTGAACTTCCGCAGGCAAGCTGGAAATGGCACGTTTAGCCTCTGCGGAAGAGGCATAATTACCACTGACCAGCACAAACCACGGCTTCCCGTCGCGGGCTGTCTGATAAACCAGATAATTTTTCAGACCCTGCTGTCTTGCAAACGCGTTCAACGTGCTGGACTGAGAAGCGCCGCTTAATTGCAGGGTAAAGTGCGAACCCGGAGCAGACTTAATCGCCGATGCGCTGCCGGAAGCAACAACAGGGGCAGAGACAGCCGGTGCTGCTGACGGATGTGTCGCAGGAGATTTCGTCGCCTGAGGCTGAGACTTCGCGGTCTGCGACGCCGTTGCCGACGGTTTGTGTTCAGCCGGTTTCGCGCTATGAGCAGGTTGAGAATTACGCGCAGGTTGTGCCGGACGGGTATGCGTTGCTGCTGGCTGAGAGGCCGCAGGCATCTGAGTCCGCGCCGAACCGTTCACCGTTGCCGGTGCTGTCGGTAAAGAGGTCAGTGACTGGGCACCGGGCGTCATGCTGCCCTGCGCTACGCCATCCACCTGATTCTGCTGGGAAGATAAGGCATCGCCCATATCGCCTGGCAGATCGACACGCTCTTTCTGCCCGGTATCTGGCAGAGGCTGCGCTTCAGTCGGTGTGGAAGAAACTGGCGGTAAGCCAATGCTCTGAGGTTGCTGGCCGTTAGCCGCCTGCGCCGTATTCGCCTGAGCTTGCGCCGAAGGCTGAGCCGGAGCGGCCGCATTGTTGCCGGCAAGGTCGTTGCCCGCAAGATTGATGTCTTTAGGCCCGTTGTTCTGCTGCGCGGATGGGGTAGTCGTTGGCGACTTCATGGCGGAACCTATGCCGACAATCAGCAATACCAGCACCACAATACCAATGCCGATCATCACGTACTGACGATTAACAGGAACCTTTGGAATGGAAGGAGACGGTTTGCGCGCGCGCGGTGGGCGGCGATCGCTGGTGTCTGGTTTGAGATCGTCTTCCGGTGTTAAATCATCCATCTAAAACCTCCAACCCGGCTAAAAACCCGAAACAGGTTTTACGCGGAGCAACTATCCTGACTAAAAAATAAAGCTTTGCTGGGCATTGGTAAAATCGGTCGTTATCTGGCCAAAATCATGGCCGCAGTCTTAACGGCAATCTTCAATCGAAGCCAGCACCATTTCATGCGATACGCCGGAGCGCACTTCAGACTGACCAATTGCTTTAGGTAAAACCAGACGCAGCTCGCCAGCCAGTACTTTCTTATCACGCATCATGTGCGGCAGATAAGACTGCGCTTCCATGACCTGCGGGCCTGCAACCGGTAATCCCGCGCGGGTTAACAACGCTTTGACCCGGGCGATATCCCCCAGGCTAAATTGCCCGAGGCGATGCGCGGTATAACACGCCATCACCATACCTGCCGCGACGGCTTCGCCGTGCAGCCAGTTGCCATAACCCATTTCTGCTTCAATAGCATGGCCATAAGTATGGCCCAGATTCAGTAAGGCGCGCATGCCGTTTTCGCGTTCATCGGCAGCCACAACCTCAGCTTTCAGCTCGCAGCAACGACGGATGCAATAAGCCAGCGCGTTCATATCCAGCGCCAGTAATGCGTCCATGTTGTCTTCAAGCCAGACAAAGAAATCGGCATCCAAAATAATGCCGTATTTGATAACTTCCGCGAGACCCGATGACATTTCACGGGCAGGCAGCGTTCGCAGACAGTCGAGATCAACCACCACCGACGCAGGTTGATAAAACGCGCCGATCATGTTTTTTCCGAGTGGATGGTTTACCGCCGTTTTACCGCCGACGGAAGAATCAACCTGAGACAGCAACGTGGTTGGCACCTGAATAAAGCGCACACCGCGTTGATAACTGGCAGCAGCGAAGCCGGTTAAATCACCGACTACGCCGCCACCAAGGGCGACAAGCGTGATATCACGTCCGTGCGGCTTTTCGAGCAGCGCGGAAAACACGTCATTCAGAACAGTCAGGGATTTGTATTGTTCACCATCAGGCAGTATCACCTGATCAACACGAACGCCTGCCTGCTCCAGAACTGAACGGATAGCGTCCAGATAGAGAGGAGCAAGCGTTTCATTGGTCACTATCATGACCTGATCGCCTGCCTTTACCGGCATAAAAGAAGCCGGATCGTGGAACAATCCGGCAGCAATCGTAATGGGGTAGCTACGCTCCCCTAACGTTACGGTAATCCTCTCCATGTCGTGCTTTGTAACCTTTTTAGCTGACACCCTCAGGCAATGATTGGAACCAATAATCAGTTACTTTCCAGCATGTTAATAATCTGGTTAGCAACGACTTTGGCGCTTTGATCATCGGTACGAATAGTGACGTCGGCAATCTCTTCATACAAAGGATTGCGTTCCTTCGCCAGTGCTTCAAGCACTTCACGTGGCGGAGCACTCACTTGTAATAATGGACGTTTTTTGTCGCGTTGTGTACGCGCCAGTTGTTTTTCGATGGTAGTTTCAAGATAGACGACAACGCCACGCGCTGACAAACGGTTACGGGTTTCACGTGATTTAACGGAACCCCCACCAGTTGCCAGAACAATGCCCTGTTTTTCTGTCAGTTCGTTGATCACTTTTTCTTCGCGGTCGCGGAATCCGTCTTCGCCTTCTAAATCAAATACCCAGCCCACATCAGCTCCGGTACGTCGCTCAATTTCGTGATCGGAGTCGAAAAACTCCATATTGAGTTGCTGAGCTAACTGTCGACCAATAGTGCTTTTGCCGGCACCCATAGGCCCAACCAGAAAGATATTGCGTTTCTCTGCCATGTTTTTCGGTATTACTAAGACAATTCGTTGATGATAACCCGCCCCGCCAATCAAATTAGCGGCGGGACCTAAACTGAAACCTCATGAGCGATATAGTGCGAGATCAGAAAAAAATTATCTCAACACTCTTGGTAGTTTGGCAACCGAATAAATCACTTTGCACGCCGCAGGAGGGAAACCGTACGTTTTTATCGGCGTGTCTGTCGTAATAAAAAGATCACGGTGCTCAATTCGGTAACCCTTGTAAGCTAAATCGACCGCAGCGTCAAACTCAGAAGTCTCTCACGACACAAAAAGTTGCATGCGCTCAACGTTATTGTGCAATTTCAGTTAAGTCAGAATACCCGTTTATTGGGTGCGGATTAAGGTCGGAGTGATGAAAATCACCAACTCGCGGCGCTGTTCATTCGTGTACTGGTGTTTGAACAAGGAACCGACGACGGGAATGTCACCCAGCACCGGCACTTTTGTGTCTGTTTTTTGGTTTTTGCGCTGAAAAATCCCGCCAAGCACGAGGGTTTCCCCGTCTCTCACTGTCACCTGCGTTTTAATTTCCTGCTTATCTATAGCCAGCGCTTCACCTTCGGCCTGTTTGATGCTTCGCCCCGGCATATTTTGGCTGATTTGCAGCGCCAGCTCGATACGCCCGTCGCGCAGAATTTTCGGTGTCACTTCCATGCCGAGCACCGCCTCTTTAAATTCAACCGAAGTACTGCCGCTGGCGCCGCTTGAAACCTGATACGGAATTTCGGTGCCCTGCTTGATGCTCGCGGTTTGCATGTGCGCGGTCAGCAGGCGCGGGCTGGCGATGATATCCACCTTATCTTCCTGCTCAAGCGCCGTGAGTTCCAGATCCAGAATCCGGCCGCTGATGTGCGCCAGATTAAAACCTGCGGCAAACATCGGGTTCTCCACCGGCAGCCCCATGCTGAAATTATTGACGCGTACCGCTTTGGTGATGGCTTCCTCACCGTTGAATCCCCAGCGAATGCCTAATTCACGCAGGCTCTCGCTGTTCATCGTGACAATATGCGCAGCCAGCTGTACCTGCTGAAGCGGCAAATCCATCTCCCTGACCCAAGGCTCTGCAACATCCAGCGCTTCGCGGGTATCACGTAATAAAAGTGTGTTGGTGCGGGGATCGGCGGTGGCGCTGCCTTTGGCCGAAAGCAGCGAGCCTTTTTGCGCGTTCAGGCTGAGCGAAACTTCTTTTGCATCGGCATATTTCAGCGGCACCGTCAGGCTGAGAACGGGGCTTTGCTGCGCCATTTGCTCCGCGGCGTCCTGACGCTGCTGCTGTTGCAATAGCGGGTCGATAACCGGTGACACCAGCAAAACGTTCCCCTGCAGCTGGCTGGTGAGATGGCTCATTTGCAAAATGATATCCAGCGCCTGCTGCCAGGGGACATTTTTCAGCTTCACGCTGATCTGGCTGTCGACACCCGGCGCTATCACCAGATTTAACTCCCGCGTTTCCGCAAGTGCCTCCAATACCATCGCAACCGGGGAGGCCTGGAATTCGAGTGAAACCGGTGGCAGCGTTGCCGCTTTCACCCCACTGAAGCAGAGTATTAAGGCTGCGAAGAGATAACGGATGTTTTTCATTAATTTCCTTTCCCTGGAGAATTCGTGTTTTTGCCAAGCCAAAGAGTCTGCCGCTGCTCGCCACAGCGAGGATCCGCCATGCTGAGCTCAGCGTGTGAGCTGTCCAGATTGTGGATGGTCCACGCAGGCGTGCCGAGCTGTGTACCCGTTTCAATACGGGTCCATCGCCCCTCCGGCGAAAGCAGCCAGCCGGAAAGCTGCTCACCGGCATAAGAGATACCGCTGAACCGCCACAAAAGCGGTTGAACGGCTGTTGTGCAGGACGATGAAACGGCCGCCGCGAACGGATCACGCTGTGTTACCGCAGTGATTGCATTTTCAGGAAGAGATTCCAGACCCGTCGTTTGTGTCAGTAAAACGGACGCCGTCATTTCACTTCCGGCAGATTGCAAAATCAGTTCACTGAATGCGGGCTGTTCCGGCTGCTGCTGGAGTGCTGACAGAAAATTTATCAGGCTGCTGAAGGATAATTTGAGCTGCAATTCTCCCTGTGGCGCTGCTGACATTTCTGCCGCAGGCTGCCAGCGGATCAGCGTGGCCTGCGCATCTTTTAGCGGCTGCGAAAATTGCTGCTCTAGCGGCAAACTTTGCTTTTGCTCCGGCGTATTTTCCTTTAGCGAAGGCTCAAGACTGTCCAGCGCCGGAGTGCGTAATAATGCCATCTGCGCCCGCGAAACCGTCAGTTGCTGCGCTTCGGTTTGCTGCTTTAATTCTGTTTGCTCCAGCCATAAGCCCCGGAGCAAAAACTGATAACATATCAGAACGGGCACCAGTGCGCATCCTGCCAGTGCCGCAAGACGTTGCCAGCCCGGTTTTTCCATCAGCGGTTCAAGGCGCGCGGAGAATGTCGTCATCATGGCAACGCCCCATCAACCGGCGCAGCATTCTGCGGCTGAAAACGGGTTGTCAGCACAAAACTCAGCGCATGATCAGGTTGTTGCTCAACGTTCGACAGATGAACATCCCTCAGCAACGGGCTGGAGGTCAGCGCTTCGCTGAAGGCCAGAATGTCGTGATAAAAACGCCCCTCTCCTTTTAACGTCAGTTGCCCCTGATGTTCAGTCAGCTCGCTTAGCCAGACTTCCGCCGGGATCTGCGCCGACAGGAGCACCAGAAGTTGCAAATCGTTCAGGCTGGCCTGTCTGCGCTGCTGGCTCGCGGCACGTTTTTCGGCGATGACTTTGTGCTCAGCCAGCGCCGAGGTCACGCGGCGTTGCTGAACCGACAGTTTTTGCGCGCAGGAAGTCAGTGCAGATATATGCATCTGCAACAGGGTTCGCTCCTGAAGGATAAAAAGCGACAGGCCAAAAACGCCGCACATCACACAGACGGGTACGCAAACGAAAAACCTGAGCCAGTAGCGCAAAAGACGCTGACGGCGCAATTTGCGCCACGGCATGAAGTTAACTTGCAGCATCAGTAATCTGCCTGCCTGAGCGCCAGCCCGACGGCGGGAGCAAATGCACCCGGGTTGGCCGGAAGCGGCGCAGAGAGCTGACCGATGGCACTCAGTGGCGACCAGTTCTGCACCAGTAGTTGCGGTGATTCACCACTGAAAAACACCTCACGGCTGCACAATGAGGCTGCGCGATATTGAGCACGTACTTTTTCTAACAGGGAGGATTCAGTTTCAATTTCTCCGTGAGAAAACAGGCCAAACTGAAAAGGCAGGCTGTGCGGAGAAGCCCACAGAAAAGCGTCGTCCATCGGATGGACGAGCAACGCATCGCCCGGAAGCCCGGCGGCATGCGCGGCAACGTGCAGCGCACAGGGTGCGAGCTCAATGGTATCGGGAAACAGACGCGCCTGAGCCATGCAGGCCATCCACTGTTCAATTTCCTGCTGCCGGGCCGCCGTCACCACGATCTGATTATCGCCATGAGGGTCTGCGCGGTAATCCATCACCAGGTGTTCCATGCTCAGCGGGAACTGCTTTGCGGCACTGGCAAAGATAAATGCACTGCGGGCGGGTTCGCGTAAACGGCTGTCCGGCACGGCCAGCCGCTGTTGCATAATCCGTTGTGCCGGAAGACTTATTCGCAACGAAATCAACGCCGGCAGAGTTTTTCGCCAGCACGATAAAATGGCGATCAGCGGCGCGGTCTCATGTAATATCCCCTCCCGCAATGTGAAATCGGGCAAGGGATGTTGCCACCAGTGACGTAATTGCCAGCCATGCCGCCGCCGCTGAACGGCAATCGCACGGGCAAAACCGGCTTGAATATCCAGACCTACCTGCCATGCTTGTAGTCGCATTTTCGTCCAATCTCCATATTGTCAGGTAAATAAAAGAACGTATCCATGTTGCTGGCTTGCCTTTATACTACCGCGCGGTTGTTTATAAACTGCCCAATTGACACTTAATGGGAAATCTCAGGTGAAGTTCGTAAAGTATTTATTGATTCTTGCAGTGTGTTGCATTTTGCTGGGAGCGGCCTCGATCTTCGGTTTGTATAAATATATCGAGCCTCAGCTTCCCGACGTCGCCACGCTTAAAGACGTGCGCTTGCAAACACCGATGCAGGTTTTCAGTGCTGAAGGTGATTTGATCGCCCAGTACGGTGAAAAGCGCCGTATCCCACTGAAACTTGACCAGATCCCACCGGAGATGGTGCATGCGTTTATCGCAACAGAAGACAGTCGTTTCTATGAACACCACGGCGTGGACCCGATCGGTATTTTCCGTGCGGCTTCCGTTGCGCTGGTGTCTGGTCACGCCTCACAGGGCGCGAGTACGATTACTCAGCAGTTAGCCCGTAACTTCTTCCTCAGCCCTGAACGCACGCTGACCCGTAAAATCAAGGAAGCTTTTCTGGCCATCCGTATCGAACAGATGATGTCCAAAGATGAAATCCTTGAGCTGTATCTGAACAAAATCTACCTCGGTTATCGCGCCTATGGCGTCGGTGCCGCAGCGCAGGTTTACTTCGGTAAAAACGTCGATCAGCTGACGCTCAGTGAAATGGCGGTGATTGCCGGTCTGCCTAAAGCGCCGTCAACCTTCAACCCGCTTTATTCCCATGACCGTTCTCTGGCCCGCCGCAATACCGTGCTGGCCCGTATGCTTGATGAGAAATACATTACGCAGGCGCAGTACGATCAGGCACGCGCAGAGCCGCTGGTGGCGAACTATCATGCTCCGCACATTGAATTCTCCGCGCCGTATCTGACTGAAATGGTTCGTCAGGAGATGGTGAAACGTTATGGCGACAACGCTTATAACGACGGTTATATGGTCTACACCACCATCACCAAAAAAACGCAGCTGGCCGCGCAGGAAGCTTTGCGCACCAACGTGATGAACTACGACATGCGCCATGGTTACCGCGGCCCGTCAAATCAGTTGTGGAAAGTCGGTGAGCCCGCGTGGGACGAGAACAAGATTGTTCAGTCTCTGAAAACGCTGCCGGTTTATGGCCCGCTGTTCCCGGCGGTTATCACGGCAACGGATGACGCTCAGGCCACTGCCACGATGTCGAATCGTGCCGTGATCAGCCTGCCATTTAGCGGCATGCGCTGGGCGCGTCCTTATCGCAGCGACACCGCGCAGGGCCCGACGCCGAAACGCGTTGCCGACGTGGTTCAGCCCGGCCAGCAGGTTTGGGTGCGTAAAGTGGGCGATGTCTGGTGGCTGGCGCAGGTTCCTGACGTCAACTCGGCCATTGTTTCCCTGAACTCAACGGACGGTGCGATTGAAGCGCTGGTCGGCGGTTTTGACTTCAACCAGAGCAAATTTAACCGTGCTAATCAGGCGGTGCGTCAGCTCGGTTCGAACATCAAGCCGTTCCTGTATACCGCCGCGATGGATAAGGGCCTGACACTGGCAACTATCCTCAATGACATGCCGATTACCCGCTGGGATGCCGGTGCGGGCACGGACTGGCGTCCGAAAAACTCACCGCCTACGTATTACGGCCCGATCCGTTTACGTCAGGGTCTGGGCGAATCCAAGAACGTGGTGATGGTGCGTGCGATGCGTGCGATGGGCGTGGATTACGCGGCAGAATATCTGCAACGTTTCGGCTTCCCGGCAGCGAACATCGTTCACTCCGAATCACTGGCGCTGGGCTCAGCTTCATTCACCCCGCTCCAGGTTGTGCGTGGTTATGCGACGCTGACCAACGGCGGCTTCCTGGTTGATCCGTATTTCATCACCAAAATCGTGGATGAATCCGGTCAGGTACAGTTTGAAGCGAAACCGAAAATTGCCTGCCGCACCTGTAATATTCCGGTGATTTACGGCGAAACGCAGAAATCTGCCGTGCTGTCGGACGACAATGTTGAAAACGTGGCAACGTCTACGTCGAACAACAATGCCAGCGTACCCACGCCGCAGCTGGAACAGGTTCCGCCGAACTCGCCGCAGGTTGATGCCGCGCAGCAATACGCACCACACGTAATCAGCGCACCGTTGTCATTCCTGATCAGCGACGCCCTGAACTCCAACATCTTCGGGGAACCGGGCTGGATGGGAACAGGCTGGCGCGCAGGACGTGACCTGAAACGTCATGATATTGGCGGCAAAACCGGTACGACCAACAGCTCGAAAGATGCCTGGTTCTCCGGATACGGCGGCCCTGAAGTAGTAACGTCTGTCTGGATTGGTTTTGACGATCATCGCCGTGATTTAGGCCGCACAACGGCTTCTGGTGCGATCCCGGATCAGATTTCAGGCTATGAAGGTGGTGCGAAGAGCGCCCAGCCAGCGTGGGATGATTACATGAAATCCGTGCTGGAAGGCGTACCTGAACAACCGCAGACGCCGCCTCCGGGCATTGTCACGGTCACCATCGATAAGAGCACCGGTAAGTTGTCCGACGGCGGCGGTAACAGCCGTCCGGAATACTTCATCGACGGAACGCAGCCGACTGAACATGCGGTTCATGAGGTCGGGACAACCATTATGGATAATGGTCAGGAACACGAACTGTTCTGATGGCGTGAAAGAATAAGTTGTCCGGTGCAAACCGCCGGATAATAAAAAGCCGGTCTGCATAATGCACGACCGGCTTTTTTTTGGATGTGGTTCCCGTCTAGCGTGCGTTACGCGTCAGGAAATCATGCGCGAGGAATAGCGCACTGACGTTACGTGCCTCGCAAAAATCAGGATGTTGCAGCAGTTCCATCATGCGCGAAACCGGCCAGCGGGTTTGCGGCAAAGGTTCAGGCTCATCACCTTCCAGGCTTTGCAGATACAAATCTTTGGCGATGACGATATTCATGCGGCTTGAGAAATACGACGGAGCCATGGTCAGTTTTGCCAGCACATCAAAGTGCCGCGCGCCAAAGCCCACCTCTTCCATCAGTTCGCGGTTCGCCGCTTCAAGCACGCCTTCACCGGCATCAATGAGCCCTTTCGGAAATCCCAATTCGTAACTTTCGATCCCCACGGCATATTCGTGGATAAGCACCAGCTCATCGTCAATGACCGGGATAATCATCACCGCTTCGCGTTCAGAAGGGCGCATGCGCTCATAGACGCGCTCGGCGCCATTGCTGAAAGCCAGTTCGACGGATTCAATGGTGAACAAACGCGAACGGGCAACGGTTTCCACCTTCAGGATTTTCGGTTTTTGCAGGTGTTGTGTCATTTCATCCCCAGCTTATTATTCACCTGACCAGAGGCGTTCTAATGGGTTCGTTTTACGATTAAAAAGCCGCTTGCAGAAGTCATTGTGCGTTAATGCGGGCCAGAATCGCAATATTTACAGAATAACATCCGTGCCGCCGATCCCTTTAGCAAGAATTTTTGTTTAAAAAGTACGCCTGTCCGGTTTAAAAAAGACGCGTTGACTTACCGGTGTCACACTTTTGCTTTAACAAAAACACACCCACATCAAAATAGGATTATACCGATACCCTGAACTTCACAATTACCGGTATCCTTTACATTGGTGTTTTTGTGCACACCATTCAGGCAAATAATAATAAAATTCCTATCAAAAAGGCCGCCGCGCGCAGAATGTGCATTTCGTTTATGTATAATACTTTCACAGAGTTGACGTAAGTCACCCACGTCTGAACGGGGATCGGATGAGCACAGTAGTCGTGACACTGGTTTTGTTGTGTATCGCAATCATTGCCACAGGGTCTTATTTTTGGCTTGTAATGCGTCGTCGCCAACGCGACGAGTCCGTCGTGCGATTCCCCACACCCAGCCAGCGGAAACTTTCACAGAAAGAGCGTGACGCCGTCGAACGCTATCTTCGTCAGAATGAAGGGCTCGGCCAGACGCCGATCACTCATCGCAACAATCTGATTATCCTGCGCGATAAACTCACGCTGACCACCAAAAGTGAAAACGTCTACAGCCTGACGCGGGCGATCACGCGCTATGGCGTCGCCAGCGAAGATCCCAACAAGTGGCGTTATTTTCTCGACGCCACTGAAATCCATCTTCCGCCTTTCTGGGAGCAGTATATTGCCCAGGAAAATCAGGTCGAGCTGATCAAAACCCAAACCATGCCGCTGGTGATCTCACTCAACGGTCACACGCTGGCCGATCACGTTTACGAAGGCCCTGCGCCGGTTTCTGCCGTTATCCCCTCACAGCCGCAAAATGCCTCGATTCGTCATGAAGAAAGCGAACATATCGAGCTGGTGAAAGTGCGCAGGGAAACGCGGGAAGAGCACGCGCTGACCCGTTCGAACGGCGTGAAAGAAGCGCTCGCTATCTCCGGCGCGCTTCTTCTGTTATTTATCACGCTGCAAAGCCCGGTCATGTTGCTGCCCTGGTTATTGACGCTTTCTGCCTGTCTGGTGGCATGGGTCATCTGGCGGCTGGTGTCCGAACGTTTAGGTAAAAACCGCAAGGAAATCCACTGCCTGCGCGGTTTACCTAAACGCTGGGGTCTGTTTGGTGAATCCAAGCAGGGCGATATCAGTAATATTTCACTGGGCGCAGTCGATCTGATTTATCCGCCGCACTGGCAGCCTTATATCGGCCGTGACTTAGGGCAACCGACCGACGTCGAAGTGTATATGAACAGCCAGGTTGTCCGTCAGGGAAGCTATCTGTCGTTGCATGAAGAAGTGAAAAAATTCCCGCTCCAGCTTTGGGGTAAAAATCTGGTGCTGGCAACCTGCGCTTTCCTCCTGCTGCTGGTTTTACTGGTTTATGTCCCGCTCGGATTGCCTTTAAAGCTCAGCGTCGCGTGGCTTCAGGGCGCACAAAGTTCTCAGGTCAACAGCGTGCAGGAACTGGAAAAAACCGCATTGCGCGTCGGCGATACCCTGAAAGTTCAGGGAACCGGCATGTGCTATGTGCCGCCGTCCGCCAGCCGGACAGCCTCCGGTTATATGCCTTTTGACTGCTCAGGGATTTACTGGAATACCGCAACGCCGTTACCGGTTCCGCAGTCCGAAATTATTGATGCCGCTACCGCGTTGCAGACCACGGTCAATAACCAGATGCATCCGGGGGAAAGCCCGGAGCAGAACATCAACCCGCAACTGGCGACCGCCATTGAAAAATCCGGCATGATCCTGCTCGATGATTTCGCGGATATCGTTCTGAAAACCGAAACGCTATGCGGCAAGAGCAATGACTGTGTGCGTCTGAAAAATGCGCTGGTCAATCTGGGTAACTCCAGTAACTGGAACGCATTAGTCAAACGCGCGAAAGCTGGTTCTTTGCAGGGGATTAATGTCCTGCTGCGCCCGGTCAGCGCGCAGTCGCTGAGTGAGCTGGTTAACAACGCAACGTCTTCGTTCTTCATTCAGGAAACCCGCCGCGCCGCTGACAGCCTGAACAGCCCGCCGCCGGGAGGCTTTTTGATCAGCAATGATGAAGGACATCAGCTTATTGAAATGCCGGTGCCGCCAGCCGGATTGTCCGGAAATCCGGCGCAGGATCAGTGGAAACAGCTGCAACATCTCTCGTCACTGCTGCTGCATACACCGTTCAGCGCGCAGGGCGTGATTACCAGTATCAGTATTGATGCCAACGGTACCCGCCATATTTCACTGCACAGCGAGCCGGATATTTCGACGCTATGGCGCTATCTGGGCACCAGTTTACTGCTGTTCCTGCTCATCGGGATCCTGCTGGTGAATACCCTGCTGTTTGTCCGCCGCTTCGTGAAAGATAAACGCCGTATCGACGACATTCAGCAATATTACAACTCTTGCTTTCACCCCACGCTGATGCCGATGCCGGTCCATAATCCCGGCTAAAAAACACACGGTGGCACTGCGCCACCGTGAGTGATTATGTTACCCTGACGCCCTTCCCTGCTTTTCATCATTCGTTCCTGCGCCGCCCGATTTGCATCCAGCGCCAGGACATGGAGTTGTCATGCCCCCTGATTTTGACTGGAACAACATCGACACCGTTTTACTTGATATGGACGGTACGCTGCTGGATCTGGCTTTCGACAGCCAGTTCTGGTTGCAGGATGTGCCGCTGGCGCTCAGCCAGCAACGCGCCATTCCGCTGGAGAATGCGCGCCAGATTATTCATGACGAATACCTCGCCGTTCAGCACACCATGAACTGGTATTGCTTTGATTACTGGAGCGAACGGTTAGATCTTGATATCTACCAGATGACCACTAACATCGGCAAAAATGCGCGTTTACGCGACGATACGGTGCCTTTTCTGACCCATTTGCGACAATCCGGACGCCAGACCATTTTGCTGACCAATGCGCATCCGCACAGCCTTTCGGTTAAAATTGAACATACCGGTCTGGATCAGCACCTTGATTTATTACTTTCCACCCACACATTTGGTTATCCGAAGGAAGATCAGCGGTTGTGGTCCGCGGTGCAACAGCAGACCGGTTTTAATCCTGAGAGAACATTATTTGTCGACGACGGCGAACCTATCCTGAATGCGGCAAAAACCTTCGGTATCCGCTATTGTCTGGGTATAGAAAATCCGGATTCCACCATGGCAGACAAGTCATTTCAGGATTATCCCTCGATTAATGACTTCCGCAGCCTGTTGCCTTCGATTGACCCCGTGGCAGGCCCGGCCAGGTAATACCGGCACGTTCAGGGGAGAAAAATGAAAGGCAAAACGGAAGAAAACGATAATGCAGTACGTCTCGATAAATGGCTTTGGGCGGCTCGTTTTTATAAGACCCGCGCGCTGGCACGCGAGATGATTGACGGCGGTAAAGTGCATTACAACGGCCAGCGGGGAAAACCCAGCAAGCTGATGGAACTGAATGCCGAAATCACCCTTCGTCAGGGAAATGACACCAAAACGATCATTGTGCTGGGGCTGACGACTCAGCGCCGCAGTGCGGAAGAAGCGCAGACGCTTTATCAGGAAACCGACGCGAGCATCGTCAGCCGGGAGAAAATCTCGGAAGCGCGGAAAATGAATGCGATGCCGCATCCGGACAGACGTCCGGATAAAAAGGAACGCCGCAACCTGATCAAATTTAAATATGGCGATCAAGAGTGATCGCCACTGAGAGAGAAAACTATGTCCAATCATGACCAACTGCACCGTTACCTGTTCAACAACCACGCCGTTCGCGGTGAACTGGTCGCGCTCAATGAAACCTTCCAGCAGATCGTTGCCGGTCACGATTACCCGGCAGAAGTCCGTAATCTTCTGGGCGAGATGCTGGTTGCTACCAGCCTGCTGACTGCCACGCTGAAATTTGACGGCGACATTACCGTTCAGCTGCAAGGCGATGGTCCGCTGAAACTGGCGGTGATCAACGGGAACAATCGTCAGGAACTCCGCGGTATTGCGCGCCTGCAAGGTGATATCGCTGAAGGCAGCTCGCTGAAAGAGATGATTGGCAACGGCTACATGGTGATCACCATTTCCCCAAGCGTGGGCGAGCGCTATCAGGGCGTCGTCGGCCTGGAAGGCGAAAATCTGGCGGAGTGTCTGGAAAACTACTTCATGCAGTCCGAACAGCTGCCGACCCGAATTTTCATCCGTACCGGTGAAATTGAAGGCCAGCCAGCCGCAGGCGGCATGCTGTTGCAGGTGCTGCCAGCCGAAGATACTGATCCGGAAGAATTCAGCCATCTTGCTCAGCTGACTACCACGATCAAAGCAGAAGAGCTGTTCACCCTGCCGGCCAACGAAGTGCTTTATCGTCTTTATCATCAGGAAGAAGTCACCCTGTATGAGCCGCAGGACGTTTGTTTCCGCTGCACCTGCTCGCGCGAACGCTGCGCCGGCGCCCTGCTGACGCTGCCTGATGAAGAAATTCTGGAAATGCTGGAAGCTGACGGGAAAATCGAAATGCACTGTGATTATTGCGGCTCAGACTACGAGTTTGACGCAATGGATCTGGCTACCCTGAAAGCGGACGGCGACGTTCATCCGGGAAATGATCATATTCATTGATTGTTAACCCACGCGATCTGAGGGACTTTTCACCGAAAAGTCCCTTTTTTATTGCTTATATATAACCAACGTTGCACATATTTCGAGTTTTTCATCACAATTATGGAAAAATATTCACATCTCCCGTTATTCTTTGAGTTCTATCGCGGTTCAAAAGCGATAAATACCTACAATTACAACTAGTTTATCCCTAATGCGTCAGGCTTTGGGGTTTCAAATTCAGGCCAAGGAGCAGGGAAATGCCTACCACTATCGGGGTCACCGCCGAAACACTCGCCCGTTACGGGATCCATCAGAACAGCGAAATCGTCTATAACCCTGATTACGAACTTCTTTTCAAAGAAGAGACAGCGCCCGGTCTGGAAGGCTTTGAACGCGGGCAGGTGACAGAGCTGGGCGCAGTGAATGTCGATACCGGTATTTTTACCGGCCGCTCGCCGAAAGATAAATACATTGTCCGCGATGACACCACCCGCGACACGCTGTGGTGGGCCGATCAGGGCAAAGGAAAGAACGATAATAAACCGCTTTCTCAGGAAGTCTGGGCTTCACTGAAATCGCTGGTCAGCCATCAGCTTTCAGGAAAACGCCTGTTTATCGTCGACGCATTCTGCGGCGCGAACGCCAACTCCCGCCTGAAAGTCCGCTTCATTACGGAAGTGGCCTGGCAGGCGCATTTCGTCAAAAACATGTTTATCCGTCCAACGGACAGCGAACTGGAAGGCTTCGAGCCTGACTTTATCGTGATGAACGGCGCGAAATGCACCAATCCTGACTGGCAGAAACAGGGCCTGAACTCGGAAAACTTCATCGCTTTCAACCTGACCGAACGCATCCAGCTTATCGGCGGATCCTGGTACGGCGGCGAAATGAAGAAAGGCATGTTTGCCGTCATGAATTACCTGTTGCCTTTGCAGGGGATTGCGTCGATGCACTGCTCTGCCAACGTGGGTGAAAAAGGTGATGTGGCCGTCTTCTTTGGCCTTTCCGGCACAGGTAAAACCACGTTATCCACCGATCCAAAACGTAAACTTATTGGTGATGACGAACATGGCTGGGACGACGACGGCGTCTTCAACTTCGAAGGTGGCTGCTACGCCAAAACCATCAAACTGAGCAAGGAAGCGGAACCGGAAATTTTTGGTGCTATCAAACGCGATGCACTTCTGGAAAACGTGGTGGTCAGCGCCGACGGCAAAATCGATTTTGATGACAACAGCAAAACCGAGAATACCCGCGTTTCCTACCCGCTCTATCACATTCAGAACATTGTGAAACCGGTATCGAAAGCCGGGCACGCCAGTAAAGTCATTTTCCTGACGGCTGATGCGTTTGGCGTATTACCGCCCGTTTCACGGCTGACCGCATCCCAGACGCAATACCATTTCCTCTCCGGCTTTACGGCGAAACTGGCGGGCACCGAACGTGGTGTCAATGAACCAACGCCGACGTTTTCTGCCTGCTTTGGCGCTGCGTTCCTGATGCTGCATCCGACGCAATATTCCGAAGTGCTGGTAAAACGCATGGAAGCAGCGGGCGCACAGGCCTATCTGGTCAACACCGGCTGGAATGGTACGGGCAAACGTATTTCCCTGAAAAACACCCGCGCCATCATCGATGCGATTCTGAACGGGACTATCGACGACGCCGAAACCTTCACGCTGCCATTGTTCAATCTGGCAGTGCCAACCGAACTGCCGGGCGTCGACAGCCATATTCTGGATCCGCGTAATACTTACGGCAGCCGCGAGCAGTGGCAGGAAAAAGCCGAACACCTGGCCCAGCTGTTTATCGATAACTTTGATAAATATACGGACACTCCGGCAGGCGCAGCGCTGGTGAGCGCAGGCCCGCACCGTTAAGCGATAATCTCTGCTTTCTCAGGCGCGGGCTTCCGCGCCTTTTTTATTGCATCCCTTTCGGTCACATTCCAGAATGACAGCAATGCTTGCACTGCTCTCACAGGAATTTCACATGGCTACCCTGACTGTCCGCAATCTGGACGACGAAGTGAAGGAATTGCTGCGCATCGCCGCCGCCAAAAAAGGCCATTCAATGGAAGAGGAGGCGCGTTTAATTCTGAAGCAGGCACTGACCAGCACGCCCCCTGATTTTGGCCTCGGCAGCCATCTCCGCCAGCGTTTTGCTGCGCTGAATACGCCACCGCTGGAGCTGCCGCCCAAATGATTATTCTCAATACCGCCATCATCCTTGAGATGATCAGCCCCAAACCACAGAAAGCCGTTCTTCAGTGGCTGGATGCGCAGGACGCCGCTCAGCTTTACCTGACCAGCCTCACGGTCGCCGAACTCTTTTTCTGGGTGGAAAATTTACCCGAAGATGCCCCGAAAACCGGGCTCGCCGACGCGTTGCTCGGCATGCTGAATCAGGATTTTGAGGGCCGCCTGTTGTCCTTTGACGCCGCCAGCGCGCTGCATTACCCGCGCGTAGCGGCTTTATCAAAACAGGCGAACGTGGCGATGACTGAACGCGAGACGCAACTGGCAACGATTTGCCTGCAACATCACGCCAGCCTGGCGACAGACCACGGTGACAGGTTTGCGCATACCGGCATTACGCTGGTTAATCCGTGGGATGTGACGGAGACCCCAAGATGGCGGGAGGAAGCCGCGGAGTATTATGTGATGAGTCGGAAGAGTTAAAGGCGGGCAGGCGTTTCGTAACGCTTACGCTATACCTGAAGCTTTTACAGTATGGTGAAAATTTCGGTTTCTCACGTACGGTGATCGCCTGACTCACAGCGCCGAAACCGCCCAAAAGAGGCCAGGACGGGCCTCTCTTGGATCTCTCGCGTCTTTTCAATGCGCGCTGTCGCTCGCGGGCTATGTTTCAGAAAATCCAGCTATTGCCGCGAAATCTTGCCGCTGCGCGGTCCCCTTACTCGGTTTCGAGCCATGGGTCTCGAAACGCTTCGTTCGGCAAGCTTTCTGAAAGCGGCCAATGACTATGTAATTCGAAAGCTCTACTCAGACCGTTTTTTAAATGGTGATATGGCGCGCTCAAAATTCTGCTGAACGGAGCGGCTTCGAGACCCAAGGCTCGAAGACCGAGTGAAGGGAGCACGAAGTGCCAGAATTTGCGCCACCAGCAGAAGTACCAGAACACGTCCATCGACCCAGCGACAGCGGGGTTGTAAAAAAACGGGGAGAGTCAAGAGAGGGGCCGTCCTGGCCCTCTCTTGTCGGTTTCGGCGCAGCGCGTTAAGCGATCACCTTACGTGAAAAACCGAAACCTTCACTCTTCCAATTTAAGAACCCGTAACGGTTACGGCAGCTTTCTGCAGCATCTCCACCGATAATGGTAGATACGCCCTGATCCTCAATCCACCGCGGTCACTGCGGCCGATATCCAGAGTCCCGGAATGTGCATCAATAATACGCTGCACAATCGCCAGCCCCAGGCCGGTTCCACTGGTAGTACGGGCACTTTCGCCACGCACGAACGGCTGGAACAGATGTTTAAGCTGGTCCGGCTCGATCCCCGGGCCATCATCTTCTACCTGGAACCACGCGCGCTGCAGTTCACGTCCGCTGCTGACTTTGATCCAGCCATTACCGTAACGGGCGGCGTTCACCACCATATTCACTACGGCGCGTTTGATGGACAACGGATGCGCATTCACCAGCAATTCACCGTCGGCCAGATCGGAATCAATTTCACGCTCGTAGCCGCTTTCGGTGGCAATTACTTCACCCAAAATACCGTTGAGATCGGTGATCTCCGTCGGCATCTCCTGCCCCGTGCGCAGATAATCAATGAACTGTTCGATGATGGCGTTGCACTCTTCGATGTCTTTATTTATCGACTCGGCGAGATAACCGTCACCATCACTCATCATTTCTGTCGCTAAGCGGATACGCGTCAGCGGCGTACGCAGGTCATGGCTTACACCGGCCATCAGCAGCGTACGGTCATCGGCCAGCAACTTCACACCGGCAGCCATCTGGTTAAAGGCACGCGTCACGGAACGCACTTCGGAAGCACCGTATTCCCGCAATGGCGGCGGAATAATACCTTTCCCGACCTGCAAAGCCGCATGCTCCAGTTCGACAAGGGGTCGGTTCTGGATGCGGATAAACAGCCACGCGCCACCAATGGCCAGCAACATAATCGCCAGCGTATAGCGGAACAGCGGCGAGAAATCGCCCTGATGGATTTCGGTAAGAGGAACGCGTACCCAGATGTCAGGCGACAACCAGGTTTTCAGCCACACAACCGGGGTATTTTTGTTGACCTCAACGCGCACATCCGTCGGGCCACCAAGCTGTTGCGCCATCTGCTGGCTGAGAAATTCGTAGTGCTGCGCCCAGCGCAGACCGCTCTCCTCAGCCGCAGAGTTGGTGTAAAGCGAAATGCCCAGTTCGCGGTAAATCTCGCGACGAAACGCAGGCGGCACAGCCAGCAACGTGCCATCTTCCAGTTGCAGCCGGTCAGTCATCAGCATACGGACTTCATACGCCAGGACTTTATTGAACTGCTGCAAGCTTGGCAGAATGGCGAAGTTCAGCACCACCAGATAGGTCGTCACCAGGCTGACGAACAGCAAGGTGACGATTAATAACAGTGTTCGGGCAAACGAGCTACGCGGTGAAAAGCGTATTCGTCTCATGCCTTACTGCCGTCCGGCACAAATACGTAGCCCAGGCCCCAGACGGTCTGGATATAACGCGGATGCGCCGGATCTTCTTCTACCATGCGACGCAGACGGGAAATCTGCACATCGATAGAACGCTCCATCGCACTGTATTCGCGACCACGTGCCAGATTCATCAGCTTGTCACGGGACAGCGGCTCACGCGGATGGCTCACAAGCGCTTTAAGTACGGCGAATTCACCGCTGGTCAGCGGCATAGGCTCATCTTCACGGAACATCTCGCGGGTACCGAGGTTCAGCTTGAACTTACCGAAGGAAATCACGGCCTCTTCCTGAGAAGGCGCGCCCGGCAGTTCGTTCGCCTGACGACGCAGCACCGCACGGATACGGGCCAGCAATTCACGCGGGTTAAACGGCTTAGGAATATAGTCGTCGGCACCAATTTCGAGGCCCACGATACGGTCAACTTCTTCGCCTTTTGCCGTGACCATAATGATCGGCATCGGGTTACTCTGGCTGCGCAGGCGGCGGCAGATAGACAAACCATCTTCGCCAGGCAACATCAAATCCAGAACCATCAGGTGGAAAGACTCACGGGTCAGCAAACGGTCCATCTGTTCAGCATTGGCAACGCTACGCACCTGGAAGCCCTGTTCAGTCAGATAACGCTCCAAAAGTGCGCGCAGGCGCATGTCGTCATCGACCACCAGAATCTTGTGATTTTCTTGCATGTAACTCTCCCAAAGGCGTGAATGCCTGAAGCTTGTATTGTTAGAAATACTGGCTAAAACAGACAGCATTTAATGGTATATATTCTAGACGAAATTGTAACAATGATTATGGATTTCCTAATTTATCAACAATATCAGAGGAATCTTCTCCGTCCTAAGACTGGTTTGTTACGGTATGTCGCCGCTGAGTAACCAAATGAATGCATCTGCAATCCCCCTATGAACTAATTCAAAATCTCAATACTGATTAACCGGCTGTCGGCGCGGCCATGATCATCGACGGCGCGAATTCGATATTGCCCGTTGTTGATAGGCCGCCAGTCGATGGCCGATTTACTGGCGGAACTGCCGAGGTAAATATCATCGACAAACCAGTAGACCGTTTTGCTGTCCGCATCCGTCACCGCGTTAAACGAAATCCTGTCGCGCCCTTGCTGCGATTGCCGCAGGGTGTAGACCGTATTTTTGAGCGGAGACGTAATGCGCGGCGGATTTCCGCTGACCTCCACGCCCTCATCTTTACAGCGGTTCACCGGCGGTTTACGCTTTGGCAGCCCCGCCTGAGCGAACACATTGGCCAGATCTGACGGCCAGAACTCGAACACTTCCGTGCGGGTTTCGTTTTCTTCATAAGGCGGGCACGCGACTTCACCGGTCAGCTTATCCAGCCTGACCGGGCGATAAACCGTATCGACCTTGATCGGTGATTTTCCGGGAATAAACCAGGTTTTGCCTTTTTGCTGGCACCACGGCGTCGGTAAATCTCCGCTGGCGAGACAGATGTCGACCCGTTTTAACTGTTTCGGGAACGAATGCCGGGGCTCCTGCAAAGCGGGATAGCTGGCGTTTATGCTGTCGATGATATTGAAGAACAGCGGCGCAGCGGCTTCCGCGCCCACAAAGACGTTATTGCCTTTGCTGTCGAAATTACCTTCCCAGACCACCAGAACGTACGGCCCGAAAATCCCCACGCTCCAGGCATCGCGGAACCCCCACGAGGTGCCGGTTTTCCAGTAAACCGGCAACGAGGAAGGTTGCTGAGCCAGCGTATCACCAGGGCGACGGTGCTGACGCAGCATGTCCAGCGTCATAAAGCTGGCCTCCTCACTGAGCAATCTGACCGGCGTCGTGACAGCCGGATCGCTCTTTTGCATCCGCAGCGGTTGCAGCACGCCGCGGTTAGCCAGCAGCGCATACAGTTTTGCCAGTTCCTGCATCGTCACTTCACCGCCGCCCAGCACCAGCGAGAGGCCATAGTGGTTTTCGCTCGACATATCCGCGATGCCGGACAACCGCAGAAACTGGTAGAACGTCGGCTGTCGCAGCTGTGACGCGACGTAAACCGCCGGAATATTGCGGCTGAAGTTCAGGGCGTCGGTCGCCGTCACCGGTCCGAGAAAACGGCGGTCAAAGTTCTCCGGCGCATAAGCCCCGAACGCCGAAGGCACATCTTTCAGGATGGTCATCGGATGCAACACGCCTTGCTCCATGCCCAGCGCGTAAATAAAAGGTTTAAGCGCCGAGCCCGGCGAACGTTTGGCATTCGTGCCGTTCACCTGCCCCTGAATTTCACGGTTGTAATAATCCGCCGATCCCACCAGCGCCCGCACGCCCATGTCGCGGGTATCCACCAGCAGAGCGGCGGCATTGTGGATCCCGCGGCTTTCATTGCGGGTGATAAAGGCGTTGACCTGCCGCTCGATCAACCGCTGCAAACCGGCGTCCAGCGTGGTATCCACGCGGTTATCGGTCTGAACCAGCTGCTGATTTTGCTGGCGAAGCTGCTCGATAAAGTGCGGGGCGATGTACGGCATCTGCTCCGGCTGACGCAGCGCCAGCGGCAGTTTGAACAGTGAAATCTGGCTGCTGTCGGTCGCGTAATGAGCCTGCCAGCGGCTAAACAGCCGGTTACGCGCCTGCGTCAGTGCCGTCCCCAGCACGCCGGTTTTGGCGTCGATGCGGTAACTGGGAGATTGCGGCAAAACGGCCAGCGTCAGCGCTTCCGGCAATGTCAGGTCTTTCGGGGCTTTATCGAAATAAATCAGGCTGGCCGCGCCGATGCTTTCAATGTTGCGGCCATAAGGCGCGTAGTTCAGATAGGCTTCGAGGATATCGTGTTTGGAATAACTCAGTTCCAGCTGGATCGCGCGTAAAACCTGCATGATTTTGCCCGACGGCGTTCGGGTATTGAGATGCCAGTGCATCCGCGCCAGTTGCATGGTGATGGTCGAACCGCCCTGCATTTTTCCACCCGCCACATAACTGCGCCAGAAACCCCGCATCAGGCTGAACGGATTAAAACCCGGATTGATGTAAAACCAGCGATCTTCGTGCAGCAGCAGGCCTTTTACCGCCAGCGGCGAAACCTGTTCCAGCGGCGTCCACACGCGATAACGATCGTCATTCGCCAGCGTGATGCGCATCAGCGTACCCTGCCGGTCATAATAAACGGATGAAAAAGGTTGCCCCTGAGAAAGCGGCGGATGCGGCCAAAGGCGGCACGCCAGAAGCAGCAGCGCCAGTAAAAAACCCGCCATGGCGATATTTTGCAAAAGGCGTTTGGCTGTTTTGAAAAAAAGAGGAAAGGTGTTCATCTTGCTACTCAGCGTCAGTTACGCCCCGCCAAAACAGCGGGGCGTAGTCTGCGGTCTATTATTTTTTAACAACAGCCGTTTCGTCTGCCGGGACGACCACCAGTTTTTGATCACTGACGGACAGCGCCTGAACTTCGCGGTCATACATCGCTTCGCCATACGCCGGCGGGATGATGAAACTGCCGGTGTTGGTGGCTTTGATCTGATACACAAACTCCTGCACATCGGTGCTGGCGCTGCCGTAAATCACCACGCGGTCTTCGCGAATGTCGCTGTAATCCGGCGCCCACGTCGAGCCGGAGGCTGCCAGCGGTGACTGCCAGGATGCGGAAGCCTCTGCATCGCTGTTTTCATCGCTGCTGTCAGATTCCGGTTCCGGTGCCGTTTGCTGTACCACTTCAAATCCGCCCGGCAGTAAATCGACAATCGCCAGATTGTCCTGCCCTTCTTTCGAATTGGCGCGGATTTTCAGGTGTACGTTAATTTTCTGCCCCAGCGTAATTTGCGTGACCGGTTTACCCTGTTCATCGGTGTAATCACGGGTAATTTCCAGCCCGCGCGAAATGGCTTTCTTCGGCGCGGCGAGGTCAAAACCGGCCTGTGTCACCACGTACCACGCCGGTGCGTCGTTACCATTCTCCACGCGCAATGCCTTCGCATCGGCGGTGAAATTGGCTTTCGCAAACAGCCCCTGAACGCTGGAAATCAGCTGCGGTTCAACATTTTTGGTTTTGCTGATCTGCGTGATTTTCAGCGCGTCCGGTGCCGTGGCCTGCGCCGCGACCTGTGCGGAATAACTCTCCAGCGCCAGAATGCTCATTGCCGAAGAATAGGTGGTGTAACGTTCCTCTTTCAGCGATCTGACCATGTTCTCCAGCACCTGCGGCGGAATGGCTGACACTTTTTCCGGGAAGTGGCGCGTGATGAGATACAAACGCGTCGCGTCCTGAACCAGAGGATCAAAGTAACTCTGCGTCCACCAGGCTTTGTCATACGCCTTACTCAGCTGCTTCCACGTAGGCTGCAACAGGGTATTGGCTTCATCATCCATTTTCAGCATGCGGTAGGACGATGCCAGATACAGCGCGCTGAGATCGGTTTTCCAGGTGTCCGGATAGCGTTGTTGCAACGTGTCCTGCACCGACGCCAGCGAACTGGTGGTGATTTCGCCCTGACGCGTCAGCAGATAAACCGCCCAGGCACGCAGACGCAGTGTGTACAAATCATCACTCTGATTTGCCGCCAGCTCGCGCAGTGCCGCATTGGCTTCATCGAGCATACCGGCCGGTAACGCAACGCCCGCGGCTTTGGCTTCCAGCAGATATTGCACCACGTAAGGCGTGACGAACGGATCGGTTTGCGGCGATGAACGCCACAGGCCAATCGCGCCACTGTCGTTCTGACGTGAACGCAGGATCGCCAGCATGTCTTTCAGTTTTTTGCTGGTCTCCGCCTGACTCAGCGAACCTTTCATTTCCGGATGCTGACCTTCAAGGATCATCGGAATCGAACGGCTGACAATCTGCTCTGAACAGTAATACGGATAATCCGCCAGATACTGTGAAAGCCCGTTGGTCAGCACCAGCGGTGAGTTGGAAACCGCAGCTTTGCGCACCGCATAGGCATCAAACATCTGACGCAGATTATCGACCGTCTGGCTGCTGCCGCTCATGCGCCCCATCACTGACTGCGTGCGGAATGGCATGGCCGGGCGAACCGATGTGCTGATGGTGCGGCGGCTGGTTTTATCGGCATACGTTGCTTCAAAGACCAGCGGCGCATCGCCTGGCACGGCTTTGGCGCGCAGGCGGAAATTAATCACGCCTTCACGTTTTTCAGCCAGCGACAGGTTCTGATCCGCTTTACCGACCACTTCCAGCTGCGGCGGCACCGCCAGATGCACGGCGATGGCCACGCTCTTGCCGTTCAGCCCTTCGAGGTTATTGCTCACGCCGACGCTGACATCAAACTCATCGCCCGGCGCGACCATTGCGGGCACGTTTGGCGTCATGATGAAGTTATCGCGCACGGTCGCCGAGGTTTGCGCTTTGCCAATTTTTTCCGGTGTGACGGAAATCGCCATCACACGGATTTTACCGTTGAAGTAATCCGGCACCTGATAATCAAACTGCTTCTCGCCGTTCACTTCGGTAATACCCGACCAGTACGCCACCGGTTTGTCGCGTTTGCGTTTGAACGGATTGACGTTCAGATCCAGCCCTTCACCGCCGTCACCGCCCGGCGCTGCCGCCAGTTGCATCAGCTTGCTGAACTCCGGCAGGATCAGGTCGAGAATTTGCGAACTTTCCACGCCCAGCTCGCGCTTGCGGAAGAAATACTCCAGCGGATCTTTCAGGCGATAACGCGCCACCTGCAAAATACCTTCGTCCACGGCAAACAGCGCAACCTGCTGCGGGCCATCGGTCATGACGGTCATCGCCAGGTTTTCACCCGGTTTGATGACTTCCGGCGCATCCACTTCCAAATAGTTCTGGCGCGCTTTGGTGCTGATTTTAAACGGCATCACGCCATAACTCAGCGGGCTCATGAAGATTTCATTGGAATTCACATCACGCACAAACTGCACGTTGATGTAACCGTTGCCTTCCATTCCGGCAGGCACGCGGATTTTCTGCACGGAACTGGTGGTATCCGTGTGGAACCACTGCCAGCTGTAAACTTTGTCTTTCTCGATGGTGATCAGCCCGCTACCGGTATAAGGCGCGTTGATGGAAACCTCGATTTCCTCACCCGGCTGATATTCCGCCTGATTGAGTTTCAGCTTCAGCTCGGCGTTGCGATCCAGCGAACGGCTGAGGTTGGCGTTGCCTGCGACGGTGTATGCAATGCGGTTAAGCACTTTGCCCTGTGCGTCTTCTACTACCAGCACGAAATCCCCCGGTTTGTCGGTCGCCAGCGTCAGGTCGTTGCCCTGCGCGGTGAGCGAAAGCGGTTGTTCCGAAAGCTGCACTTCCTTCATTTTCGACTGATATTTATAAACGCCGGAATCCTGCTTAGTCAGAACCGAAATGTATTTCTGTTCAATCAGCGCCACTTTCAGCGCAGGCAGGGCAATTTGTTTCAGGGTCGGATCAACGGCAATCACGTTCAGATGACGAACCGCGCCGCGGTTGATGTACCCCAAGTCGCCGTCCGGTTTCACGCCGATCAGATAATCGTACGGCGAAACCAGAACCCGCGCGGTCGCAGAGACTGAACGCCCGCCACCGGCCACAAAGGCTTCTGACAGCAGTTGCAGCTGATACGTCGCATCGGCATAAGATTTCAGATCCAGCGGAATATTCGCCGTGCCTTTTTCGTCAGTCGTGCGGTCTTCCAGATTGGTTTCAAACCCGTCGCTGTTCTGGCGATTCTCGTAAAACGCATAGTCCGGGAACGCGTCGAAGCTCGGATACATCGGGCGCAGCGTCAGTTTCGACGTCACACGGCGATCCTGCGCTGGCGTACCAAACAGGTTTTGTACGTCGATATTGGCCTGCAATTCCGTCGGTTTCACCCAGCCCTGCTTACGTTCCGGCGTCAGTTGCAGTTTCACTTTCAGCTGATCCGGCTCGAACTCTTTCACGTTAACTGAGGTGTGGCCCAGCAGCACGGAAGACTCGTTGTCTTTGCCGATCAGATACAGATAAACGTTCCATTCGCCGGTCGGTGAATTGTCGTCGGTGGTATAACTCAGCTCGTTGAAACCGCTGGCACCGAGCGTCAGCGGAACTGTGCTCATCAGCTTATCGCGCGGGTCATGAATTTCAGCGCGCACCGGAACACCGGCCAGGCCCATACTCCAGTCGGCGGCGCGGGTGATCAGACCGATATTGAAAGTGTCGCCCGGACGATAAACGCCGCGATCGGAGAACAGATAGCTGCTCAGCGTGCGCGGGTCGTTCGGGGTTTCTTCGCCATCCACGTCGAACCGCGAGAAGTCGAGGCCGCGGTCGTTATTCCGGTCGGCAGGCAGGAACGAAACATCACCCTCTTTTTCGACCAGGAACATCACCGGTTGCCGCTCGCTGGTGTAAACATCCAGCGCCGGGAAACGCACATGCCCGTCAGCGCCGGTGGTTTGCGTCAGCAGCGTGACGCCGTTTTTCGCGATAACCGACACTTTGGCGTTGCTGACCGGCGTACCGCTGTGAATCGACTGAACAAATACGTCGCGGGTTTTATCCTGCGAACGCTTGGCAATAATCCCCAGATCGGTGACCACCACAAAGCGGGAATCGCCGACCGGCGCTTCGTCTCCGCTCTGATCGTCATCCTGATACTGATAACCGTCGTCATCGGTCGCCGGTTTTTCTTCTTTCTTCTTCGGATCCCATTCCGACAGCGTCAGCAGGAATACGCCGCGATGCGAACTCGGATCGGTGGACAGATAACGGGAAAGATCGACGCCCTGATAATTCACTTCACCCGGTTTGTCGTTATTCACCGCCGTCTGGTATTTGAAATGTTCGGTAAAATACTCGTCATTCAGACGGTTAAATTCCGCCGACGAATATTCACGGCTTTTAAATGACACGATGTGTTGCAGCTGGCTTGGGATAACGCGTTTGATGTCCAGACGCATTCCCGGCACGTTACGCGCGGCCACACTGATTTGTTTGTCACCGTTCACCGACAGCAGCGAACCCTGCGACATAAATTGCAGAGACTTTGGATAATCCGGAACTTCAACAATGCGGTAGACTTTTTCCGGCATTTTATAGCCGCCGGAAGATGTCAGCACATTGTCGATTTCCACCAGCATGGCGCGGTGCGCGGGCGCATCGAAGCGGAAACTGAACTGCGGCTGATAGTCGCTTTCGGCTTCGTTCAGCTGAATATTCAGCGGGGTGGATTGCGCCAGCACGTTATTTTCGACACTGTCCACATTCCAGCTGGCGTAATCATCCGGGCCGGCAGCGGCGTCTGAATCGTTCGGATCGTGCTGCGGTAACAACCAGACTTTTACCGCGCGGCGGATATCTTTATCTTTCACCGCATCGCTGAACCCGATGATCAGCGCACGCTGACCTTTCGCGCCGTCGGTATCGACCACCTGCGCGCTGGCGTCACTCACGGCCAGGCTGTAAAGCGTTGGCACGGAAACCCAGACGTTACGCGCCTGCGTGGTTGCGTTTGATGCCACCGACGCCTTCACGCCCTCGCCTATCGTCATATGAACAGAACCGCCGTGATCGAGCGATTTCAGCGGTTCGGAATGCACCCAGGCGTTGAGTTTTTTCTGGTCGTAGACCACGGAATAATTGAGTTTGGATTCCGTTTTGGCTTTCCCTTCGCTCAGGCCCAGAGAGATTTGTTTCTCAAAACTGGCCACATCCACCGGCGCATTGAATTTGACGTTGAAAATCGCGCTGCGTTTTTGCGGATCCTGCGGGTCCTGATAATACTCGGCGGTCCCGGACTGATAGTCGAAGGCCGGCGCTGTGAATTCATAACGCGTGGTCGCCAGTTTGATTTGCGGCGCGAGCAGTACGTCAGGCGTAAAACTCACTTCGTATTTTGTGCCCATCGGCAGCGGATTTTTTGGCGTGAAGACCAGCGTAAAACCGCTGATCCATTTCCATTCACCTTCGGTTGCCGGTTTCAGCGAGATGCCTTTTTCGACGATTTTGCCGACATCCGTCAGCGGCGCAGCTGAATTTCTAAAATTAAAAATGGCCTGCTGAGGCGCAATTTTTTGCGCGGCATAATTAATCACTTCCGGGTTACTGACCCGCACGCTGGTTTCCTGATACACCATCGGTGCCGGTTCGATCGGCTGCGGACGGTTTAACCACCAGTGCCAGCCGTAAACGCCCGCACCTGCCGCGCACAGCAACACCAGAATAGCCAGACTGATGGCTTTCGGGTGTCTATCGACGCCGCTTTCCATGTGCGTAAATCCGCGCTTCAGCCAGCCGGACATTGCCGTCCACCAGACCGGCGCACGCCAGTCGATATTGCCGACAACAGGTTTAATGACGCGCCCGAGCAGACCTGAAATAAAAGCCAGCGCGCGAAGGACGCCTTTTATCAATGTAAAAGGCAAACGAAGTAAGAATCTGAGTAAATCCATTTGTAGCTGTACCCCTAATCCCTATGACCCATAATCTGAAGTGATATTTAAGAAAAATATTTTGAAATTCAGAATATTGCGAAATGTGTTACGGAATATAAAATTCGCAAGAAGCGCGGCGAAGGATAATAACTATCCGACTAAAAAGCCATCATATAAAGCGTAGCAGCCCGACAGTTTTTTCGACCAATTTCTGCACTGTCAGCGGCGCAATTGTGTGAAACAATGGCGAAGGATTTTGGAAGATAACTGTGTGGAAGGCGACAGGTAACATGAAGACCAAACTGATTACCCGCGAAGGCTACGACAAGCTCAAAACTGAGCTGGATTTTCTGTGGCGAGAAGAGCGTCCGGAAGTTACCAAAAAGGTGACCTGGGCCGCCAGTCTGGGTGACCGCAGTGAAAATGCCGATTATCAGTACAACAAAAAACGTCTGCGCGAAATCGACCGCCGCATCCGCTATCTGACCAAATGCCTGGAACAACTGCGCATTGTCGATTATTCACCGCAGCAGGACGGCAAAGTGTTCTTCGGCGCGTGGGTGGAAGTGGAAAATGACGACGGCGATATCAAGCGCTTTCGCATCGTCGGTTATGACGAAATCTTTGGCCGTAAAGACTACATTTCTATCGACTCCCCGATGGCGCGCGCGCTGCTGAAAAAGGAAGTCGGCGACAGTCTGGTGGTCACCACGCCGGTCGGCGATGCGACCTGGTACGTCAATGAAATCGACTACGGCAAATAATCAGATAACGCCCAAAACGTGAGGCACATCGTCCCGACGGCTGGCATTTTCAGCCTTCAAATCGTATAACGGTGCCCTGTATTTACGTCACTCACTAACGAAAAACTGATACCAGACCTATGAATGATCAACTGAGCCGCATTATCGCAAGTGAATTGCAGGTTCGCCCGGAGCAGGTTGCTTCCGTGGTGCGTCTGCTGGATGAAGGTAATACCGTGCCCTTTATTGCGCGGTATCGTAAGGAAGTCACCGGTGGGTTGGATGATACCCAGTTGCGTCAGTTAGACACACGTCTGGGGTATCTGCGTGAGCTGGAAGACCGCCGCCAGACCATTCTCAAATCTATCGAAGAACAGGGCAAACTGAGCGACGATCTGGCTAAAGCAATTAGCACCACGCTGAGCAAAACTGAGCTGGAAGACCTTTATCTGCCGTTTAAACCCAAACGCCGTACGCGCGGGCAGATAGCGATTGAAGCAGGCCTTGAGCCGCTGGCCGATCTGCTGTGGAATGAACCGCAGAACGAGCCGGAAACCACTGCCGCTAAATTTGTCGATGCCGAAAAAGGCGTCGCCGATACCAAAGCCGCGCTCGATGGCGCACGCTACATTCTGATGGAACGCTTTGCCGAAGATGCGTCTCTGCTGGCGAAAGTCCGTGATTACCTGTGGAAAAATGCGCATCTGACTTCCCGTATGGTCGATGGCAAAGAGCAGGAAGGCGCGAAATTCCGCGATTATTTCGATCACCATGAACCCATTTCTCAGGTGCCTTCGCACCGCGCGCTGGCGATGTTCCGCGGCCGCAACGAAGGCGTGCTGCAACTGGCGCTGAATGCCGATCCGCAACACGATGAACCGCCAAAAGAAAGCTACGCCGAACAGCTGATTATCGATCATCTGGGCCTGCGTCTGAACAACGCTCCTGCCGACGTCTGGCGTCGCGCGGTGGTGAACTGGACGTGGCGCATCAAAGTACTGCTGCATCTCGAAACCGAGCTGATGGGCACCGTGCGTGAACGCGCTGAAGACGAAGCGATTAACGTTTTCGCCCGCAACATGCATGATTTGCTGATGGCCGCACCGGCCGGAATGCGCGCTACCATGGGCCTCGATCCGGGTCTGCGTACCGGCGTAAAAGTCGCCGTTGTGGATAACACTGGCAAACTGGTGGATATCGATACGGTTTATCCCCACACCGGTCAGGCGGCGAAAGCGGCGCAGCAGGTTGCCGCGCTGTGCATCAAACATAACGTTGAGCTGGTGGCGATCGGCAACGGTACCGCTTCCCGCGAGACCGAACGTTTCTTCCTTGATCTGCAAAAACAATTCCCGAAAGTGATTGCGCAGAAAGTGATCGTCAGTGAGGCAGGCGCGTCCGTCTATTCCGCTTCCGAACTGGCCGCGCTGGAATTCCCGGATCTGGACGTATCGATTCGCGGTGCGGTCTCCATTGCCCGTCGTTTGCAGGATCCGCTGGCCGAGCTGGTGAAAATCGATCCGAAATCCATCGGTGTCGGTCAGTACCAGCACGACGTCAGTCAGAGCTTACTGGCGAAAAAACTCGATGCCGTGGTCGAAGACTGCGTGAACGCCGTGGGTGTGGATCTGAACACCGCATCGGTTCCGCTGCTGACCCGCGTTGCAGGCCTGACCCGCATGATGGCGCAGAATATCGTGAACTGGCGAGACGAAAACGGGCAGTTCCGCAACCGCGAACAGCTGCTAAAAGTGAGCCGTCTGGGGCCAAAAGCCTTCGAACAGTGCGCGGGCTTCCTGCGCATCAACCATGGCGATAACCCGCTCGATGCCTCAACGGTTCACCCGGAAACCTATCCGGTCGTCGAACGCATTCTGGCCGCCACACAGCTGGCGCTGAAAGAGCTGATGGGCGATTCCAACGCGCTGCGCGGCCTGAAAGCCAGCGAATTCACCGACGACAAATTCGGTGTGCCGACCGTTACCGACATCATCAAAGAGCTGGAAAAACCGGGGCACGATCCGCGTCCTGAGTTCAAAACCGCGACCTTTGCCGATGGCGTGGAAACCATGAATGACCTGATGCCGGGCATGATCCTCGAAGGTTCGGTCACTAACGTCACCAACTTCGGTGCGTTCGTGGATATCGGCGTTCATCAGGACGGACTGGTACACATTTCTTCACTGGCGAACAAATTCGTCGAAGATCCGCACACCGTGGTGAAAGCCGGCGATATCGTTAAAGTCAAAGTGATGGAAGTTGATTTACAGCGTAAACGTATCGCCCTGACCATGCGTCTGGACGAACAACCGGGTGAAGCCCCTGCACGGCGCTCCTCTGCACCGGCGGCAGGCAATAACCGTGATGCGCAAAAACGTCCTGCGGCAAATAAACCGGCGGGACGTAATTCCGCTCCGGCCGGGAATAATGCGATGGCCGATGCACTGGCCGCCGCGATGGGTAAAAAACGCTAATTTTTCCCTTTTCACCTTTCAAACGAAAGCCGCTGATAACCAGCGGCTTTTTTTATGTATTTTTTTTCGACACTTTTTAAACTCTGTCCTAATGAATCAATCACTGAGGTAAATCAATAAAACAGCTGCCCCACAGGCATAGCATAGCCTCGCGGTGGAGATACCCGTGAAGAGGCCAACCTCTTTTCTTTTGTCTCCTCACGCGTACTAATTATGATAACTATTCTCGTTTGTACTTCTTTGCGTATTCGCTACGCCGTCAGTTTCAGGCTGACAATTTCGCACCAGGGACAATTTCTGAGCAATTCTTTTTGCCACAATAATCGCAGTTAAGTGGGAACACCGGGCAAGGAAGCGCGGCACTGCAGGACCTTTACTCTCCTGCCGCCGTCTCCACATTTACCGGATCGCTTCGCGAGGAAACTATGCAACTTAAATCAAAATGTGCTTATAAAATTACCGGCTTTTCCCATGAGATTAGCCCGGCTTACCGCCAGAAACTGCTCTCACTGGGCATGCTGCCGGGATCATTCTTCAACATTATCCGCGTCGCGCCGATGGGTGATCCGGTGCAAATCGAAACCCGCCGCACCAGCCTTGTGGTCAGAAAGAAAGACCTCGACCTTCTCCAGCTCGAGATATTGGCCTGATCTTCAGCATCTGGCCACGTAGTCGTTTTGACCTTTTTGGGGCGGGCCGCTTTGACTCCCCGCGTTTTCCCTTTCTCACACGTAGATCTTAACGTATGAAACCATTGACTATCGGCCTGATTGGTAACCCCAACTCAGGCAAAACCACGCTTTTCAATCAGTTAACCGGCTCCCGTCAGCGCGTCGGTAACTGGGCCGGTGTGACTGTAGAACGCAAGGAAGGCCATTTCTCCACAGAAGACCATCAGGTCACTCTGGTGGATTTGCCGGGCACATATTCCCTGACGACCATTTCCGAGCAGACCTCGCTCGATGAACAAATCGCCTGCCATTACATTCTGAGCGGCGACGCGGATCTGATGATCAACGTGGTCGATGCCTCAAATCTTGAACGCAATCTGTATCTGACCTTACAACTGCTTGAGCTCGGCGTTCCGTGCATCGTCGCGCTCAATATGCTCGACATCGCTAAGATCCAGAATATCAACATTGATATCCCTGCACTTTCCGCCCGTCTGGGCTGCCCGGTCGTCGCGCTGGTTTCCACCCGCGCCAGCGGTATCAAAGAACTGAAAGCCGCCATCGATACGATCCCGCAGGTCGAAAAACTCGAACGCGTGACCTATCATCCGGTTCTGCAGCAGGAAGTGGACGTACTCGCGGCTGCCATGCCGGAAAACATGGCGATGCAACAACGCCGCTGGCTGGCGCTGCAAATTCTCGAAGGGGATATTTACAGCCAGACTCACGCGGGTAACGCACAAAAACTGCTGCCGGAAGTGAAAACGCGCCTGGCCGAACAACAGGTTGACGATCCTGCCCTGCTGATCGCCGATGCGCGCTATCAGAGCATTGCGTCGCTTTGCGCGGCGGTCAGTAATTCACACCTCACCGCGCCAAATAAACTGACGCAGGTGCTCGACCGCGTGATCCTCAACCGATTCCTCGGCGTGCCGATTTTCCTGCTGGTGATGTACCTGATGTTCGTGCTGGCGATCAACATCGGCGGCGCGCTGCAACCGATTTTTGATATCGGCTCTGCGGCCATTTTTATTCAGGGCATGCAGTGGATTGGCTTTACGCTGCACTTCCCGCAGTGGCTGACGATTTTCCTTGCGCAGGGTATTGGCGGCGGTATCAACACCGTTCTGCCGCTGGTTCCGCAAATCGGCATGATGTACCTGTTCCTCTCTTTCCTTGAGGATTCCGGTTACATGGCGCGCGCTGCGTTTGTGATGGATCGCCTGATGCAATCGCTCGGCCTGCCGGGCAAATCTTTCGTGCCGCTGATTGTCGGTTTCGGCTGTAACGTGCCGTCCATTATGGGTGCCCGTACGCTGGATGCGCCGCGTGAACGTCTGATCACCGTCATGATGGCACCGTTTATGTCCTGCGGTGCGCGTCTGGCGATTTTCGCCGTCTTCTCCGCCGCTTTCTTCGGGCAGGACGGCGCATCCGTCGTCTTCTCGCTGTATCTGCTGGGTATTGTCGTCGCGATCCTGACCGGGCTTTTGCTGAAATATACCATCATGCGCGGCGAAGCGTCTCCGTTCGTGATGGAACTGCCGGTGTATCACGTTCCGCATCTGAAAAGCCTGCTGCTGCAAACCTGGCAGCGTCTGAAAGGTTTCGTGCTGCGTGCCGGTAAAGTGATCGTGGTCGCCAGTATTTTCATCGGCGCGCTAAACAGCTTCTCCTTCAGCGGCCAGGCGGTCGATAATATTAATGACTCCGCGCTGGCGTCGGTGAGTAAAGTGCTGACACCGGTGCTTATCCCGATGGGCGTTCATCCGGATAACTGGCAGGCTACCGTCGGGCTGGTCACCGGTGCGATGGCGAAAGAAGTGGTCGTCGGGACGCTCAATACGTTGTATACCGCCGAGCACATCACCAATGAAGAGTTTGATGCCGCGAATTTCAACCTGCTGAGCGAGCTGAACGGCGCAGTCCAGCAAACCTGGCAGGGCCTGAAAGATACCTTCAGCATCAGCGTACTTTCTAACCCTATCGAAGCCAGCAAAGGCGACGGCGAAATGGGCGTCAGCTCAATGGGCGTGATGAGCACTAAATTTGGCTCCGCGGTTTCGGCTTACAGCTATCTGATTTTTGTACTGCTTTACGTCCCTTGTGTTTCCGTAATGGGCGCAATCGCCCGCGAAACCAGCCGCAGCTGGATGACATTCTCCATTTTCTGGGGGCTGAATGTTGCCTACTCGCTGGCTACGCTGTTCTATCAGGCCGCTACGTTCAGCGATCATCCGGGACACAGCGCACTCATCATATTGATTGTGCTGATCTTCAACGCCGTGGTGCTCACCAGCCTGCGCAAAGCGCGCAGCCGCGTCAGCGTTCATCTGCAACCGCGCAACGTGGCGGCCTGTTGTGAACCCGCCACCGGCAGCGATTGCCACTAGGAGAAATGATGGCCAGTCTGATTCAGGTACGCGACAGCCTTGCGCTGGCCGGGCGGGCAGATGCCCGCCAGCTCAGCCGCCAGCTGAATACGCCTCAACCACTGATTGAAGCGATGCTCGAAAGGCTGGTCGCCATGCGAAAAGCGAAAACGGTCGACGCCGATGACAGCTGCCTGAGCGGCAGTTGTAAAAGCTGCGCCGACGGCAAAAAATGCCTGACGGTTTCCTATACGCTCATTAACTAAGGCACGTCGCCCTTACTGAATAGTCGCGCTGCGGCTATTCAGCTATCATCCACAGGTCGCAACGGCCATGAATGCGCCGCAGGAGCCTGCATGATCGACAGTGAAATTACCTTCCGTAAACTTGAAATTTTCCTCGCCTACATGGAAAAGCAGAACATCACCCGCGCAGCCGAACAACTCGGCCTGAGCAGCGTCAGCGTGCATCGCGCCCTGCATTCGCTGGAAGAAGGCCTGCGCTGCCCGCTGTTTATCCACCGCGGGCGAAACCTGCTGCCGCTGCCTGCCGCCGAGGCATTGCTGGAACACGCGACCCAGGTCATCGAGCAGATGGAACACGGTATTTTAGCCACGCAGCGCGCCGCCGGTTTTGGTGATAAACGGCTTAAAGTCGGCACGCTCTATTCGCTGACGCTGGAAACCATTCCCCGTTTAATTATGGGGCTGAAAATGCGGCGTCCGGAGCTTGAACTGGAACTGGTGATGGGCTCGAACAACGATCTGCTGCAAAAGCTGGAGGACGGACAGCTGGATGCAATTCTGATTTCCACCAGCGACTCCAGCGTCGATGCCCAGCGTTACGATCAGTTGCCGTTATTTCAGGACGATATTTTCCTCGCTGCACCCGCCAGTTCCGATCTGGCATGTGAAGGCACCGCCGATTTGCGTGATTTTAAGCAGAAGAAATTTGTCTCGCTGGCGGAAGGTTTCGCGACTTACCACGGATTTCAGGAAGCCTTTCAGGTGGCCGGTTTCGAACCGGATATCGTCACACGCGTGAACGACATTTTCTCGATGCTGAGCCTGGTGCAGGCGGGTGTCGGGTACACGCTGATCCCCGGCAGAATGAAAGGGGTGTATGAAAATACGGTCCGGCTTTTGCCGCTGGCCGAAGCCTACCAGATGCGCCAGACCATCGCGCTGGTGTTCCCGCACAGCCGCGAACACGATCCGAACTTACTCGCGCTGGCGGCAGAAAGCCGGATGTATGCGCTAGCGAACAGAAAGCGTTGAATCAACGGGATACAGGGCAGGTTTAACGATCTGCTTTCCCATCAGCAAACCCTCGATGGAAATATCCTCATCCAGTTCTTCCCAATGCAGGCCATAAGCGCTGATTTCGTACTTCTCACGCTGCTGCGGCGTTGCGTTCAGTAAGGCCGGAAACTGCGTTAATGCCACTGGCAGGATCTGCCCGTCTTCGAGGCTCACCCACATCGTACCTTCATCAAAACAAACGCTTTTAGGCGAAATAGTCATTCCATGCTCCTTGAAATATGCGCTGATAAATGTGAGTTACCGTTATGATTTCCTTGATCTCCCGGGGCGAAAAACCTGTCTGGCGACAAATCGCTACGGGAGAAAGCCACATTTTGGCTTCTTTCTGACCCGATCTTACATGAATGTGACCAGGTTCCAGAGGGTTTCCTTCATTGGAATAAAAGAAAAAGCGGTAGTTTTTGAAGCGCAAAATCACTGGCATGCAGGTAACGTCCTTGTGTCATCCGTGGATAAAAACAAAAAAGCCTTTCACTCTGGAAAGGCTTTGATTCCGTAGCTGCGCCAACCTATCACACTAATTTCTAACGCCCGTTTTCGCGTAACCGGGTTGCGAGACGTCCCGCAACATGCATGCCGGACTGGCATACGGACAGCGCTTCGCCCTGATCCATGGCGCGTTTTGTCAGGCCGGTCAGCACACAGCCGGGCGGCATTTCGAGTGCCAGACGGACATCGCGCTGGTAGGCCGCAACCATGGCATCCCGCCAGTTCACGGTCCGCGCCATGTTCATCGCTAAATCATCGGCGATTTTCTCCGGCTGCCAGTAAACGCGTCCGGTCGTTCCGCTGAGATAACCGCAAACCGGGCGTGAAATTTTCACCTGTTTAAAGGCTTCCACCAGTCTGGCCGCAGGTTCATCAAGCAGCGCGCAATGCGACGGTACCGTAACCGCCAGCCGGTGAGTTTTCTGCGCGCCCTGTTCTTTCGCCAGCAGCATCACCTGTTTCATCGCGGCATCGCTGCCCGCGATAACCAGCTGATCTTCCGCATTAATGTTGGCCAGATAAACCGGAAGATTGTCGCTGTCAACCTGCGCCACCAGCGCTTCTATTTGCGCCTGACGCAGGCCGGTGATGGCAGAAAGGCCAAAGCCTTGCGGATAAGCCTGCTGCATTAACTCGCCGCGCAGGGCGACCAGTTTTACAGCATCGGAAAATTCCAGCGCCCCCGCGATGACGGCAGCAGGAAAGGCCCCGATCGACAGCCCGCTGCAAAAATCCGCGTCGATGCCTTCGGCCTGGCATTGTTTTGCCCAAACGACACCGGCAATCAGCAGACAGAGCTGGACCGCGCGGGTGGAATGAAAAGCGTCGGCGTTATCAAGGAGGAGAACATCTTCGCCAAGCGCCAGGCTGGCCTGTTCAATCAGGGAGTGGGTCAGGGCATTATCGGGCAAATTGTGCAGCATTTGCGGCACCTGCGGGCCCTGACCGGGGAAGGTAAATAAGATTTTCATCGTGCTCCTTGCTTCTTTTGCCAGACATCAGCCTGTCAGCGATTGCCACGGATCACGTACCCGGAACGGGCCGGTCGCGGTTTTCAGCATCACATCACCGCCGCGCAGCCATTCGCTGAGGGCAAATCCCCCTTGCGGCGTATTGATCTGAACATCGGCACGGCACGGAAGCCGCTGAAGCTGGTCGTAAAAATCGAGAAACTGCGCGGGTGTCGCCGGAAAATCGCAGCGCACCAGCAAATCCAGATCGCTGTCAGCATGCATAACAGGAATATCGCTGGCCAGCGCAAACGCACAACTGCCCGTCACGCCCCACGGGAAAGGCAGTTGCAGACTGCTTAACGTAATCAATGCCTGCACCGGTTGCTGTGAAACAAACGGGGATTGCAAAAGCGCATTGACGTCACTGACCAGCGATTCCGGCGTGACGACCCGTACCACAGCGGCCGGTTTCACCCAGGCCGCCGCACGCTGAATGCGGGTCAGCCCGCGTATCCCAACCGGAATGGCCCCGTCCGCACGCTGGTCGCGACGGACCACCAGCGGCAGCGCGGTGCGCCAGCTGCTGTTGACCCAGTCGGGTAAAACGTTGTCGCTTTCCAGCGCGGAACGGTCGCTAATCCAGATAAAATCATGGGCACGCGGGTCGGACATCTTTATAAATCCTGTCTTATCAGTGAAGTGCAGCCGTCAGAGAGATGAACAGCGGCAGTGTCACAATACACAACACGGAGCTGATCAGCAGTGAAGCTTCTGCATCCGGAGACTGAACGCCGAAACGGTTGCCGAACACGATACCGAAGAAACCGGCAGACAGCGCAATCATCAGGATTGCGGTCACCGCCACCTGACCACTCAGGCCGAACGCCAGAACCAGACCCCAGGCGATAAACGGCTGAACCAGGTTTTTGGCGACACAGGACAACAACACCGGACCGTTAATTTTCAGCTTACGGGCTGACAGGATAACACCGGTCAGGAACAGCGCAGACGCGGTCGCTGACAGGCCCAGCGGTTTGATTGAGGCCAGGAAGATTTCCGGCATTTTAATGCCAAATGCCGCCAGAATCACACCCAGAAGCGGTGCCCAGACGATCGGCTTCTTCACTGAACGCCACATCAGAACCGGCAACAATGCCAGAGATGAACCCTGATTTTCGCCGCTCAGACGCGCTTTTTCACGTTCCAGAATCAGCAGGCAGAACGGTGTCATCAGCACGGAACCACAGGCGATAGACACCGCCACGGACAATGATGTTGACGGTGCATCACCCAGAACACTGCTCAGAATCGGCAGGCCGAGCGCCGCGTAGTTTGGCAGCGCCACAGTCAGCGTCAGAACGGCAGCATCCTGCGGAGATTTCTTAAACACTTTGGTGCAAATAAAGTAAATCGCGGCATAGGTGATCCACATCGCCAGAACCAGCACCAGAATCAGCGGTGATTGTTCAACAATACCGGCCCACGGCGTTTGTACGGTTGCTGCAAACAGCGCAGCGGGTAAAGCAAAATCCATCACGAAAATATTAAGTAAAGAGACATTCTGGTTATCCACCATTTTCGCTTTCCCGGCATAAAAACCGAGGATCATGATGACGAAAATAGGGGCAAGCGCGTGCAATATTACGTAAGTCATAGCGTTTTTCCTGAGGCAAAGTATGAATGCTCAGTCGGCGCCGGTGCGATGGTTTTTTTAGTATGACAGTCCAGTTGCAGACAACAGCAGGCCCTCGCCCCTGAACGCCAGGGGCGGGAACCTGCAAATGCGGCTGCGTCACGCTGTTTGCAGGTGCGTTACCGGTTGAGACTGAAAGTTGTTAACGAATTACCATTCCTGACGCATCTGCTGGCGAACGCGCTGCGAACTTGCGCGATTTTCTGCACCCAGACGGTTGCTGAGGCTAACGCCTTCTTTGCGAGCGTCCTGGATGTTTTGCCATACCGCGCTTTGTACGCGCGTGATGTCGTCGGGTGTTGCGCTGTCCGGGTTTGCGATGTCGAGTAATTGCGACAGCAGCCCCAGAGTGGCGTAGTTTTCGATGTCATAAGCCATCGGCGGGATGGTTGCGGCCAGTTTTTCCAGCGCATCCACAGAGCGTAACGTGATGCGTGCGGCGGATTCTTTCCCCATCGCATGGATCATGACGCCGTTGTTTTTGAAGGCGATCAGCTTGTTGGCCTGATAACCGTGCGCCAGAAACGCACCGGACATCGCTTTACCCACAATCAGACCGACCACCGGATGCCCTGCCAGACGGGCTTTGGCGTAAGCGCCTGCGGCACCGGCCAGCGCCTGATGAATACCAAACGCTTCTTCGCGACGGCCATAAGCCTGACTTGGCACATCAATCACTGCCACGATGGCGCGTTTGGTGCCGGAGTTTGCATCAGCGGCAATGGCGTCGTTAACGACTTTTGCCAGCGTCCAGCCTTCCAGCAGACCGACTTCGCCGCCCGCTGCGCGCGGATAGTGATTATTTTTATCCGGCACGACCGTAATGAAACGGACAGCCTGATCATTGAGTTTGCCATCGGCGGCTTTCACCGAAGGGCAAAGACCGCTGATCGGAGTGGCCTCTTTGGTCAGTTCGGCAAACCAGTAATCACCCCGGCTGACGATGTTGCTTTCTACGTTGCTCATGCGCGATCCTCCCGGTTAAACAGGGCTTCCGTCACTTCACGGCTGGCCTGCTGCGCGGTGTCAAAACCGGTCAGTTTTGGCAGGTAATAATCATAATTATCAGAACGATGTGTCGCCGGAACGCCTTTTTTGATGAAGGCGAGCACGTTGTCTTTCACTTGTGCAAGGGAGTCTTTGACCAGCGCATCCACAAAACCGCTGTGATAACGCACTTCGCCACCGGTCATGCTCCAGATAAACGGACGGTCGCGGGAATCGTATTCATCGATACCGGCTTCCTGTTCGATAACCTGCGGACCGTTCAGGCCCAGACGCGCTTCACGGGTGACAATCAGGTAGCTGCATAAGGCCGCGGCGATGGACATCCCGCCGAAGCAGCCGACGGTCCCGGCCACCACGCCAATCACCGGCGTGTAGCGGCGTAAATCAACGATGGCGGCGTGAATATCGGCGATAGCCGCGAGGCCCAGATTGGCTTCCTGCAAACGCACACCACCGGTTTCGAGCAGAAGCACTGCCTGAGTCGGGATGCCGTTACGGTTATCTTCTGCCGCCATTTCCAGCGCAGCGGCCATTTTGGCACCGGACACTTCGCCCATACTGCCGCCCTGGAAACTACCTTCAATCGCGACGACTACCGCGGGCTGACCGTTGATCTGGCCTTTCGCCACAACCATGCCGTCATCGGCCTGCGGGACGATGCCCTGCGGTTCCAGCCACGGCGACATAATGCGTTCGAACGGCCCCAGCAGTTCACGGAAAGTCCCGGCGTCCAGCAATTTGCGGGCGCGCTGACGGGCGCTCAGTTCGATAAAGCTCTGATCAGTATCAGTTGGCATTTTCAGCCTCCTCAAAGACCTGTTCGATACGCAGACGGGCAACCCCTGGTGTGGCGCCAAAATCATTAATGTCCAGACGGCCTGCCGGTAATTCGCGCAGGGCGTTCAGACGGTCGAAAAAGTGCTGCCACAGGCTGTGGCTGCCATCGACGGAGGTAGTGACAATAATTTTCAGCTCAGTTGCTGTTTTTGGTTCATACAGCGCTTCTAAATCGCCGGAACCCACCACGCCAGCTTCGGCGCGGCCTGGCAGCGCTTTTGCCGCCGGGTAGTTAAATTCAAAACGTTCCATAACACCTCTTTGTACTGATGTTAGTTAATTCGTATCCGGTTCAGTCAGGCCACGCTGACGCGGTCGAGAAACAGGGTGGCAGCCAGTAAATCGGCGGCACCGCCGGGCGATGTGTTATCGGCCAGCATCCGCTGTTCCAGATGGCGCAGCCGTTGTTTGCCTGCGCGCGTCTGAAGTCCGCCGGCATCCAGCACGGCCTGCGCGCCCTGATGCATGGCTTCCAGCGCCGGTAATCCGCCGCGCGATAACACGCAGGTATCGGAAAGCCGTGTCATCACCGCCAGCAACGCATCGACCTGTGCTTCGCTTTCGCTGGCACCGCGCGTGCGGCTGTGATGAAGCTGCGGCAACGCACAATCGAGAATGTGCGGGAAGCCGCTCTGCGCCTCTTCGCGGGCACCGGGCACCTGATAACGCTGCACGGCGTGCGAACCTTTACTGAATTTTTTCGGGCTGAAGGCGTCGGGTAATTTCGCGATTTTCGCGGCACGTTGTGCAATGTGCTGCGGGATCAGATTTTCCGGCTGCATGGCAACGGCGCTGACCAGCAACCCCATCGCCCAGATAGCGCCCCGGTGAGTATTCACTCCGCCGGTTTCCGCCATCATTTGTGCTTCGCCTGCACGGCCCAGACGACCAACTTCCTGACGCAGGGCGATATCCGCCGGGCGCTGCCAGCTGTGTAACGCCAGCGCATAAAAAGTTGGGGTCAGACTGCGTGCCGAACGCACCATCAGGTCTAACGTCAAATCCTGATGTGCGCCGGAACTCCGGCTGTCCACCAGCCCCGGTTTCGGGCTAAGCCGCGCTTCGTCGATCAGCGCCTGCGTCGCCGTGTCTGCCAGCCTTTCGGCCAGCTCTTGCGCTGTGAGTACAGCGCCAATCGTTAAAGTCTGCGGCATCATCAATTACCAGCTGCGGAATTTGGCAGGCGGGTTATACAAACCGCCGGACCAGTCAACCAGCTCGCTCACGCTGCCAGCCGCCAGTAATGAACGGGTGGCGTCAGTGCGGCGAATCCCCATGTCTTCCGGGAAGACCACCAGTTCCTGACGGCGCAGGTCGGCAACGCGTTTGGCGTCAACGCCCAGACCAATGTCAGTGATACCGGCAACCGCAGCGACCATAGCGCGGCGCTCTTCCAGAGAACGGGCGCGGTACAGATACGCAATCCCTTCTTCGGTCAGCACGTGCGTGACGTCGTCGCCGTAAATCATCACAGGCGCCAGCGGCATTCCGGATTCTTTACCCACATCGACCGCTTCCAGTTTTTCAACAAACGTCGGTTTGCCACCGGCCTGGAAGGTTTCCACCATCTGCACGACCAGTTTTTTACCGCGCGCCATAGGATCCGGCTCTTCAATCATGTCGAGCCACGCAGGCGTTGAGTGACGGCGACCGTGCGGGTCATGCCCCATGTTCGGTGCGCCACCGAAACCGGCCAGACGGCCACGGGTTACGGTTGAGGAGTTCGCCAGACCATCGACCTGCAAGGTGGAACCGATGAACATATCCACTGCGTACTGGCCTGCCAGCTGGCAGAACGCGCGGTTGGAACGCATGGAACCGTCAGAGCCGGTGAAAAACACGTCCGGACGGGCGCGGATATACTCTTCCATCCCGAGTTCGCCGCCGAAGCAGTGAACGGTGTCGACCCAGCCGCTTTCAATAGCCGGGATCAGCGTCGGATGCGGGTTAAGCGTCCAGTGTTTACAGATTTTGCCGCGCAGGCCGAGTTGTTCGCCGTAAGTCGGCAACAGCAGTTCGATCGCCGCGGTGTTAAACCCGATACCGTGGTTCAGCGACTGCACGTTGTGTTTGGCGTAAATGCCTTTGATCGCCATCATCGCCATCAGCACGTGAACCGGTTTAATCAGACGCGGATCGCGGGTGAACAGCGGTTCGATGAAGAATGGCTTGTCGGCGACAACCACGAAATCAATCCAGTCGCCCGGAATATCAACGCGCGGCAGATCGGTTTCTTCATCTACCAGTTCGTTGACCTGCGCGATGACGATGCCGTTTTTAAAGGCCGCGGCTTCGACCAGCGCTGGCGTATCTTCGGTGCTTGCGCCGGTATAAAGGTTACCTTTGCGGTCTGCTTTAAAGCCGGCGATCAGGGCGATGTTTGGCACCAGATCGACGTAAAGACGGGAATACAGTTCGATGTACGTATGGATCGCGCCGATTTCCATCTGGCCATCTTCCAGCAACTGCGCGATACGCAGGCTTTGCGGGCCGGAGAAGGCGAAATCGAGCTTACGGGCAATGCCGCGTTCGAAGAGATCCAGATGTTCTGCGCGGCTGACACTTGGCATGATCATGTGCAAATCATGCAGTTTTTCAGGGTTCACTTTCGCCAGTGAGCGGGAAAGGAAGTCAGCTTGTTTTTGGTTGTTACCTTCCATCACCACGCGGTCACCGGAGGCAATCAGCGTTTCGAGGACAGGAATAATTTTATCTGTGGGTAATACTTTACCCTCGGCCACGGAACGGACACTGTCGATACGCCGTTGTTTTTCATTGCGGCGGGTGTCCCACGCTTTCGTGGTCTGCGGATGTTGCGGCATGCCAAACCTCCCTGGGTTGAGCTTGCTGAATTTTTCCCGGCGTGATGAAACAAAGAGGACGGTGGGAAGTTCAGTCAAGTGGCGGTTGCATCACATTTGACCTGTTTAAGTAGCCTGCTAAGTGTAGGAATCTATGTCAGTTCTATCAATTAAGCGGACAGACACTTCGTTACTCTCAGAGTAATGATTCAAGAGAATTCTTTAAAATCAGAAGGATGGTGATATTGAAAAGTGAGATGACGCAGATTTAATGAAAATAAAAAGGGATGCACGCTGGCATCCCCCGGATTTGCAGAGGAAAGAAGGAATTATTTGAACACTTCAGCCGTTGCAGTGATTTTCTTCTTCTCCTGAGCGGCGATGATCACGAAATACTTACCGCCTTTTTCATCCGCCAGTTTTGCCAGTTCTTCTCTGGCATCCGATGGCGCGGTGTATTCATTGCTGGTCGTGACAACGCCCAGGCTGGTATAGCCTTTTTCTTTGGCTTCTTCTTTTGTAATCAGATCTGCCGCCATTGCGTTGACCGAGAATAACCCTGCCAGAACAGCTGCAATAATAATTTTATTTGATTTCATGACATTACCTCTAAATTGGATGAATAATTTTCAAAGAAAGCAGTCAAGATATGAACAGCAGGTACATTTGCGCTGGCATGACCTTCATGGTTAAACACCAGTAAACTCCCCAGAGACGCAAACAGGTACACGTAAAAACTTACGCCAGCCTTACCCCGTCATCATCGGCTTAAGTATTAGTCACCATTGGGAATTAGCCAGAAATTAGACAAATATTTTTACATTGGCTTTCAGTCTGTAATCAGAAAGCGTTCGACAATTTCACAAAAAGCATCCGGGTGTGAGATGAACGGCGCATGGGCTGCTTTTTCAATGATTTCCGAGTGAGAATCAGGCAGTAACGCATCCAGTAACGGCACGATTTTTCTGGGCACCAGCCCGTCCAGTGCACCATAAATGCGTAAAAGCGGAACCGTCAGCGCCGCCATTGGCTGGCGTAAATCCACGCTGCGTAAGATTTCCAGCCCGCCGTTCAGCACGTCCACCGACGGCACCGGCTGGCCGAGGACAACAGATTTCAGCAACCGCGCATCCTGCCGCGCGCTGTCGCTGCCGAGCGTTTGTAATGCCAGAAAACGTTCCACAGTGCGCTGAAAATCTTCACTCAGCTGATGCTGAAAACCGTGCAGCACATCGGGGCGGATCCCCGGCCAGTTTTCCTGCGCGGCAAAACACGGCGAGGAGGCCACGGTGATCAGTTTTTCCACCCGCTGCGGCGCGCTCAGCGCAACCTGACTGGCGACCAGCCCGCCTAATGACCAGCCCAACCACGACGCTTTTTCAGGCGCGCCGTCGAGTACGATTTCGGCCATCTCCGCCAGCGTCATAGCGCCAAAATTCTCACTGCGGCCATAGCCCGGCAAATCCACCAGATGCAGACAAAAATGCGGCGCAAGTCGCTCCGCCGTGTAACGCCAAACCTCTGCATTCAGTCCCCATCCGTGAAGCAGCACAAGATGGCGATCTCCTTCGCCGATTGTCTCCCGGTAAAGCTTATTCATAGCGTATTGTCCGTGTCAGTCTGATTGTTCGATCCATAAAAATGGCAAAAGGAACCCGCCGCTATGCTAACAATTGCCAGCCGCTGTTGGCTATGTCAGTGTCCGCTCCATCTGGCGATACAGGGCATTTGCAGTCTGTGTCTGCGACATTTACCCGCCGCACCGCCCTGCTGCCCGCGCTGCGGATTACCCGGCACCGGAGGAAATCTCGATTGCGGGCGCTGCCTGCTGCAACCACCGCCGTGGGACGCGCTGGTTTTCGCCAGCCCGTATGAACCGCCGGTCAGCGGGCTGGTGCTCCGGCTCAAATTCGCCCATCTTCCCGAGCTGGATACCACGCTCGCACGTCTGTTTCTGCTGCGCTGGCTGGCGCGCTGGCGGTCCGGCAATCTGCCGCGCCCGGATATCCTCCTCAGCGTGCCGCTGCATCAGAAACGTTATTTCTCCAGAGGCTACAATCAGAGTGAATTACTCGCCCGGCCGCTGGCCCGCTGGCTGCACTGCGAATACCGCCCTTACGCCCTGAGCCGCGACCGGCAAACCGTGCCGCAGCAAAGCCTGAGCGAGCGGGAAAGAAAGTGGAATCTGCGTGAAGCCTTTAGCTGCCATGCCGATTTACGCGGTAAAAACGTAATGCTGCTTGATGATGTGGTCACCACCGGCAGCACGGTGCGGGAAATCAGCAAAATGCTCATCAATCAGGGAGTTGCTTCAGTGCAAATCGCGTGTATCTGCCGGACATTACAGACGTGAGCACGTGCTGCTAACACTCTGGCAACGCGAAGGGTGACGGGTAAAAACAAAGGGCGTATTATAACCAACTAGAGTAGTCAACTATTGAGCGAATGTTATGATCCTTATTACCGATGCTGCCCAAGAGCACTTTGCCAAATTGCTGGCAAGCCAGGAAGAAGGCACCCAAATCCGCGTATTCGTGATCAATCCCGGTACGCCGACCGCAGAATGCGGTGTCTCTTATTGCCCGCCAGACGCCGTGGAAGCGACGGATACCGAACTGAAGTTCGAGAAACTGTCCGCTTTCATCGATGAACTCAGCGCGCCTTATTTGCAGGACGCGGTGATCGACTTTGTTACCGATCAGCTCGGTTCCCAGCTCACGCTGAAAGCACCTAACGCCAAAATGCGTAAAGTGTCTGACGATGCGCCGCTGATGGAACGTGTTGAATATCAGTTGCAGTCACAGATTAACCCGCAACTGGCCAGCCACGGCGGTCGTGTTTCCCTGATGGAAATCACCGACGACGGCATTGCGGTTCTCCAGTTCGGCGGTGGTTGTAACGGTTGTTCTATGATTGATGTCACTCTGAAAGACGGCATCGAGAAAGAACTGCTGCAAAACTTCCCGGAACTGAAAGGCGTTCGCGATCTGACCGAACACCAGCGCGGCGAGCACTCTTTCTACTGATTAACCGTTAATCAGACAGAATGTAAAAAGCACCCTTCCGTTGGGTGCTTTTTTTATGGTTTGAATACGGGTGTCGCCATTAATACCCCACCCCAACCCTCCCCTTCGCAGGGGAGGGAGTTGCCCGAAGCCGCCTCAATGTTTGGCTTTTAGCTCCTCCCCCTGCGAAGGGGGAGGTTGGGAGGGGGTTTAGCAGACGACTCAGAAGTTGCTAACCGTCTGCGGTTCAAATCCGCCAGCAGCAGATTAATGTGCTCATCGCTGAACAACGCTTCCAGGGTGTGCGTCAGTTTTCGCCGCCAGTTGGGGTATTCAGTGTTTGTACCCGGCACGTTAACCGGCGTCGACATATCCAGCCAGTCTTCCGGTTGCAGCCCGAGCAGCGCACTGGCGCTGTCCGCCAGATAACGCTGTAAACCCCGGTTCAGCACCGGCGTCATCGGCATTTTTTCCGCCGTATGTCCGGTGGATTTCGGCACACAATGCGTCAGATGCAGCGCATCCAGCAATCCCTGTTTGCTTCGCTCACGTTCGGCACGCAGCTTTCCCAGCACCTGTGGATCCGGATAGACGCCCAGCGTCGCGCCGAGGGTTAAATCCCCGCCTTCCCAGTAGCCGCGCAAGGTCGGTAAATCATGCGTGGTCACCGTCGCCATCGCCTGAACGACATAGTTTTCAGGCGGCCGATAGGTGAAGGTTTTATCGTGCTCGAAATACAGCACTTTGTAGGAATAGACGCCGCTTTCACGCAGGCTGGCGACAATTTCTCTCGGCACAGTCCCCAGATCTTCACCAATCACCATGCACTGATGCCGCTGGCTTTCCAGCGCCAGCACCCCGAGCAGGTCTTCCAGCGGATAACGGACATACGCGCCGTTGCCCGCCTCTTCGTCAAACGGGATCCACCACAGACGCAGCAGCCCCATAACATGGTCGATGCGCAAAGCCCCGCATTCTGCCATATTTGCACGCAGCAAATCGATAAACGGCTGATAGGCACGGGCTTTCATTTCGTGAGGATCAATGGGCGGAAGGCCCCAGTTTTGCCCCTGCGGCCCCAGAATATCCGGCGGTGCGCCAATCGTGGCATTCAGACAATACAGCGACGGATCTGACCAGGTTTCCGCACCGCCTTCCGCCACACCGACCGCCAGATCACGGTATAAACCCAGCGGCATCTCCAGCTCCACACTGCGCTGATAACACGCAGAGAATTGCGTATGCGCCAGCCACTGCAGCCACTGGTAGAACTCAATTTCACCGGCATAATGCTGGCTGAATTTCGCCACATCCGCCCCTTTGGCGTCACGATAAGCGTCGGGCCATACCGGCCAGCCCCACAATCCCAGATCTAATTCCCGCAGGTGTTCATGCAGCGCATCGAACAGCGCCTGCTGGCGCAAACTTTCGCCGCCCAGTAGCACAAAACGACGGAAATCCCGCTTGCGCTGGCTGGCTTCCGGCAGTTCACCAAAGAGCGGCCACGCCAGTTTCAGCGCTTTCAATTTCAGCCGCATCACCAGCGGATAATCAACAAACTCGATGCTGCGCGCCTGCAACAATGCATCGTGCGTTTCGATGGAATGCCACCAGCTTTGTGCCAAATCGCTGGCGGTAAATTCTTCCACCGCATTCACGTCGATGTACGCCAGATTCAGCCAGCGGCGTGACGACGGGCTGTACGGGCTGGCGCTGAGAGGATTGGCCGGATACAGCGCGTGTATCGGGTTCAGCCCGACGAACGCGCCGCCGCGCTGACCGACTTCTTCCACCATTTTTTTCAGGTCGCCAAAATCGCCGACGCCCCAGTTATTTTCCGACCGCAGCGTGTACAACTGAATCGTTGCGCCCCACAGTTTTTTACCTGCCAGCAGCGCGGGCGGCTCGTAACAGCGTGACGGCACAACAATAATCCGGCACGGCCAGATTTTGCCGTTTTGCGATAACGTCAGCTGATGGTAACCCGTTGGCAATCCGGCGCTGAGATTCAGAACCTTGCCAACCTCAACGGTTCCTTCGGTCTGGTCGCCGTTTTCAAGCGTGAACAGCCAGCCGAATGCGCCACTGCCCTCCGGAGTCAGCAGCACTTTTTTGCCTTCCGTAAACACTTTTACCGCAGGCAAAGGCGTGACCTCGGGCACATCTTCCGGATCACGCCCCATGGCCGCCAGCAGCGATGCCCGCGTTTCGCTGGACACCGTTTCCACTTCATCCGACATATTGATAAAGCTTTCTAAAATACCTGCCCGGCGCGCAGCCTCAACCAGTTGCTTATCCTCCATGCCTGCTCCTAACGTTTTGCCTGCCAGATGCGCTGCTGGTAATCGCGGATTGAACGGTCGGCACTGAACATCCCGACGCGCGCAGTGTTAAGCAGCGTACGGCGCGTCCATTCGTCAGCGTTGCGGTACAGTTCATCGACCCGTTTTTGCGCTTCGCAATACTGCGCAAAATCCGCCAGAACCAGATACGGATCGCCGCCATCGAGCAGGCTGTTGAGCATCAGATCGAAAGCCTTTTTATCGCCGTTGGCATAAAAACCGCTGGCCAGTTCATCGAGAATCGCCTTGAGATGTTTGTCTTTTTTCACCACGGCTTTCGGCTTATAGCCTTTCTTCAGCTCGGCTTTCACTTCATCAACGGTCAGGCCAAAGATGAAAATATTGTCTTCGCCCACCTGCTCGGCAATTTCGACATTTGCGCCGTCCAGCGTGCCGACAGTCAGCGCGCCGTTAAGCGCCAGCTTCATGTTGCCGGTGCCCGACGCTTCTTTCCCTGCCGTTGAAATCTGCTCGGAAACGTCCGCCGCCGGGATCATCAGTTCCGCTACCGACACGCAATAATCCGGGATAAATACCACTTTGATTCGATCAGCCACGATCGGATCGTTGTTGATCTTCTCCGCGACCTGATTGATCGCATAAATGATATTTTTTGCCAGGTAATAGCCCGGCGCCGCTTTGGCACCAAACAGGAAAACGCGCGGCACGATATCAAGTTTCGGGTTATCGCGGATCTGGCGGTAAAGCGAAAGAATGTGCAGCAAATTGAGATGCTGACGTTTGTATTCGTGCAGGCGCTTAATCTGTACATCGAAAATGGCATCCGGATTGAGCCTGATGCCCATGCGATGCCAGACGTATTCCGCCAGCCGGACTTTGTTGTCGTGCTTGATTTTGCGGTAATGCTTACAGAATTTTTTATCTTTAACACCGTCTTCCAGATCTTTCAGCAGATCCAGATTATTCACCCAGGAATCCGTTTTCAGGCGTTCATCAATCAGCGCGGAAAGCGCCGGATTACACTGTTTCAGCCAGCGGCGCGGTGTGATGCCGTTGGTGACGTTGTGGAATTTTTCCGGCCACAGCTGGTGATATTCCGGGAACAGATCTTTGACCACCAGATCAGAATGCAGCGCCGCCACCCCGTTTACCGCAAAACCGGCCACCACGCAGAGGTTCGCCATCCTTACCTGTTTGTCGTGATGCACGGCCAGTTTCGCCCAAACCGCCTCATCGCCCGGCCAGGTTTTGCTGACCAGCTTTTTGAAGTTGGTGTTGATTTGCTTGATGATTTGGAAATGTCGCGGCAAAAGGCTGCGCACCAGGCTTTCGTCCCAGGTTTCCAGCGCTTCCGGCATTAACGTGTGGTTGGTATACGCAAACGTGCGGCTGGTGATATGCCAGGCATCGTTCCAGCTCAGCTGATGTTCGTCGATCAGAACACGCAGCATTTCCGGGATCGCGATGGTCGGATGGGTATCGTTGAGCTGAATCACTTCGTAATCCGGCAGCTCACTGATTTTGCGGCCAAGGAAATGATGACGCCGTAAAATATCCGCCACCGAACAGGCGCACTGGAAATATTGCTGCATCAGGCGCAGGCGTTTACCGGCCTGATGGTTGTCATTCGGATACAGCACTTTGGTGAGTTTGGCCGCATCAATGCCCTGCTGCTCGGCTTTGAGAAACTCGCCGTCATTGAATTTTTCGAGATCAAACGGGTGCGGATGCGTGGCTTCCCATAAACGCAGCGGCTGCGTAATTCCGTTTCGATAGCCCATCACCGGTAAATCCCAGGCTTCGCCGCGCAGCGTAAATTCGGGTTCCCAGCGGGAAACACCCTGTTCGTTCTTCACGATTTTCCCGCCAATGCCAACATTCACCGCCAGCGAACTGTTATGGCGGAACCACGGATATTCACTGCGGTGCCAGTCATCCGGCGACTCTTTTTGTTTGCCATCGACAAAGCGCTGACGGAATAAACCGTACTGATAGTTCAAGCCATAGCCGGTGCCCGGTTGCCCGACCGACGCCATCGCATCGAGATAACAGGCCGCCAGACGACCGAGCCCGCCGTTACCGAGCGCCGGATCGATTTCTTCTTCAAGCAGGTCTGTCAGGTTGATATCAAACTGCTCAAGCGCGCTGGCAATTTTTTCGTACCAGCCGAGGTTAATCAGGTTATTACCGGTCAGACGCCCGACCAGAAATTCCATCGATATGTAGTTAACGTGACGGGTGATCTTTTTACTTTTACTGCTCACGGACTCATTTTGCGGCGGGAGTTGTTCAGCCACGGCGGCGCTGACCGCGTGCCACCATTGATGCCGGGTCATGTCCCTGGCTGAAGTAAGTCCAAACGCTTGCCACTGGCGGGTTAGTGCCGCCAAAAAAACATCCTGCTTGAGCGTGATTTTCGACATAGGGCAGTCTCTTTTCTGTCAGTGGGGACGGAACGTTTCCGTGAGAAAAAGCCGGATTGCGGTTAAAAGTGTGATCTCTACACACTTATGTATAAACCCAATGCCGAAAAAATGCTCACTGCCTGAACGGCAAAAAATGCATGAAATCATGTCTGAGGGAATTTCGGCATGGCCGGAGATGTCATTAATACCCCACCCCAACCCTCCCCTTCGCAGGGGAGGGAGCAGATCGAGTTTTTTGCGCCTCCCCCTGCGAAGGGGGAGGTTGGGAGGGGGTTTGGCTGGCGATTCAGAACTTATGTAATGATTTTCTATTTTTGCCCGTAATAGGCATCCGGCCCGTGTTTACGGCTGAAGTGTTTGTGCAGCAGATAATCATCCATCGGAGGCTGCGAGCGTTGCAGCGTGCCGGTGATCCACGCCATTTTCGCGACTTCTTCCAGCACAACGGCGTTATGCACCGCCAGCTCCGGCGTGATTCCCCAGCAGAACGGGCCGTGCTGCGCCACCAGAATGCCGGGCATGTGCAGCGGGTTAATGCCTTCCAGCGTTTGGGCAATCACCCGGCCGGTTTCCAGTTCGTATTCACCGGCCACTTCTTCACGCGACAGCGGACGTGTACACGGAATGGCGCCCGCGAAATAGTCCGCATGCGTGGTACCTAACGCGGGGATCGCAACGCCAGCCTGCGCCCACGATGTGGCATGGGTCGAATGGGTATGCACGATGCCGCCGAGTTCCGGGAAACGGGCGTAAAGCTCGAGATGCGTAGCGGTATCCGATGACGGTCTGTAACGCCCTTCCACCACTTCACCGCGCAAATTCACGACCACCATATCGCTGGCCTGCATTTTTTCGTATTCCACACCGCTCGGTTTGATGACCACCAGCCCGCGCTCGCGGTCGATGCCGCTGACGTTGCCCCAGGTGAAAGTCACCAGACCGTACGCAGGCAGCGCCATATTCGCTTCAAAAACACGCTGTTTCAGTGATTCCGTCATGCCACTTCTCCCATATCCAGCCCGGCTTTCTGCATTTTATCCACGACCCACGCGCGCGCATTGCGGACTTCCTGCATCGGGTCAGCCGCGGTTTCACTCCACATTTCGATGAGATAAGGCCCGCGATAGCCGCTTTTCTGTAGCGTTTCGAAGCAGCGCTCAAATTCCACGACGCCGCTGCCAAACGGTACATTTTTGAATACGCCCGGCTGCGTATCTTTAATGTGTACCGCGACGATATGCCCGGCACCGCTCGCCAGTTCCATCTGCACGTCGTTGTCCCAGGCGGATAAATTGCCGATGTCCGGATACAGCTGGAACCACGGGTTATTCAGGTAATGCGTATATCCCAACGCTTTGCTGATCGAATTCATCAGCGGGTAATCCATGATTTCCATCGCCAGCGTAACCTGCGCCCGGCTGGCCATTTCGACGGATTCCTGCAAACCGGCACGGAAACGCTCACGGGTATGATCGTTGGCCTGCTGGTAATAGACGTCATAACCGGCAAGCTGAATGACACGGATGCCTAAATCCTGCGCCAGCACGATGGCTTTACGCATGATTTCCAGCCCCTGATTACGGGTTTCATCGTCTTCAGAGCCCAGCGGGAAACGCCGGTGCGCACTCAGGCACATCGACGGAATGCGGATGCCGGTACGAGAAATCGCATCAACAACCAGCAAACGTTGCTCGCGTGACCAGTCAAGCCGCGCCAACCGGCTATCGGTTTCATCGACCGACATCTCGACGAAATCAAAACCCAGCTCTTTCGCCAGCGTCAGGCGCATCAGCCAGTCTTCGCCCGCAGGCAAAGCTTTTTCATAGATCCCGAGTGGAACGGCTTTATGCATCATGCGATTTTCCTTAGCCCCAGAGCTGGCTGATGGATTTTTTGAACTGACGCGCCGCGTCTACCGGGTCTTTCGCGTCACGGATGCTGCGCCCTGCGATGAAGACGTGAACCGGAATGTCTTTGAACAGCGGCAAATCTTCCAGCGCCAGACCGCCGGTGATCGTGACTTTAAAGCCCATATCGGAAAGACGTTTGATCGCCGTGATATCGGCATCGCTCCACGCCACACCGGCGGCCTGAGCGTCGCGGCTGCGGTGATAAACCACCTGCTGAATGCCCGCGTCATGCCACTCTTTCGCCTGTTCCCACGTCCAGTAACCGGTCAGTTCAATCTGCACATCGCCGCCAAATTCTTTCGCCACTTCCAGCGCGCCTTTGGTGGTGTTGATGTCGGCGCAGCAAATCACGGTGACCCAGTCGGCGTTGGCTTCAAAACACATGCGTGAGAGGATTTTGCCCGCGTCGGCAATTTTGGCGTCAGCCAGCACGATTTTTTCCGGATAAAGCGCTTTCAGATCACGCACCGCGCGCACGCCTTCGGCCACGCACAGGATGGTGCCGACTTCGATAATGTCGACTTCACTGGCAATCAGACGCGTGGTTTTGTAAGCGTCGTCCATGGACTGGTTATCCAGCGCAACCTGCAACATCGGTAATGAATGAGACATAGTGAATTCCTTCTCTGAAGACTAAATAATGAATCAGTGAGCCGCCGAAGCGGATGTCAGGTCGATCAAGTCCAGCACCTGCTGGGCGGTGGTACAGGCGCGCAGGCGGTCGAAGTTGGCTTCATCATCAAACAGGTTGACGACCTGCATGATGCCGACTTCCTGATGTGCGTTGGCATCCACGGCGGCGAGCGTGATCAAGATATCCACCGGATCGTTATCTTCATGGTTGAACACCAGCGGCTTTTTCAGCGTAACCAGCGCGAAACCGGTTTTTTTGACGCCCTCTTCCGGGCGGCCATGCGGCATGGCCAGGCCCGGCGCAATCACGAAGTAAGGCCCGAAACGCTCAACGCCATCCAGAATCGCCTGGTAATAACGTGGCTCGACGACATCGGCGGCGACCAGCATATCGACGCCCATTTTCACCGCTTCCTGCCAGGTTTCTGCCTCCGCGTTCAGGCAAATCGAGTTATTCTCGGCCAGCGAATCTCGCAGTTTCATTGCGCGCTCCTTACTTTTTCAGCGAGGTTGGGAAGTGAGCATTAATGACTTCCATCACTTTCGGGCCGAAATCCGCCGCCGAAAGCATGTTGCGCACACCGACGACGTATTTGTTGCCGCTGACGGTGATTTCGTCGGCAACGTGCGTGGAGGCGACGATAATGTCCGCGCCGCCCAGCTCAGATTTGTACTCACCCACCGCGCAGCTGTTCATGGTGTGATCCACGCCTTCCTGTGTCAGAAACTGCCCGATCTTCATCTTCATGATCATCGAACTGCCTTGCCCGCAACCGCAAACTGCCAGAATTCGTACTGTCATGGGAACCTCGTTGATTAGTGAGTAGTGGACTCATTAAGAGCTTGTTTTTCGGCATCTTCTTCGGCGCGAAGTGTGCGACCGGCGAAGAACATATACAGCACCGCGATCAGGGCAATCACGCCCATAAAGGCCATGCCGACGCTAAAGAATCCCTGCATCATTGGCGGTGCCAGAATTGACCAGTCGGCCATGCCCATCCAGGCGCTGAGGCCGGTCAGTTTGATGGCCCAGACGCAGCCAAAGATTTCGATCATCCCCATCACCAGGCAGATTTTCAGCGCGGCGCGCCAGCCACCGAAGTGATTTGCGAATACGCCGATGGTGGCGTTGGAGAAGAACATCGGGATAAAGCCGGGAATGATCATGATGGAAGAACCCACGCCAAACAGAATGGCGACGGCAATCAGCTGGCCGATGGTGCCCCACATAAAGCCCCAGACCACGGCGTTCGGCGCGAAGCTGTAAATCGCCGCGCAGTCGATCGCCAGAACAGCACCGGGAATCAAGCGTTGGGAAATCCCGTTAAAGGCTTCGGTCAGTTCAGCGACGAACATACGCACGCCCTGAATGATGATGAAAATGGCCACCGCAAACATCAGGCCGGTTTGCAGGATGTAAATCGTCCAGTGTGTTTTACCGGCCATTTTCTGCAACGTATCAAGACCGAACGAGCAGAGGATAATGCCGAAGAACACGGTCATCACGATGGCGGTAGAAACGATATTGTCGTGGAAAATATTCAGCCAGCCGGGCAGTTTGAGGTCTTCAACGCTGTCCTCTTTCTTACCGAGATATGGTGCGATTTTGTAGGCAATCCATGACGCAAACTGCTGCTGGTGCCCGATAGAAAAACCACTGTTTTCCGTTACGGACTGCGTCGGTTTGTACATCATGTTGGAGGTGATCCCCCAGTACAGCGAAACCAAAATCGCCGTCGACCAGATGGTGGTCCACATCGGCCAGCCGATGATGTAGAAGAAGACGGCAATCAGACCCGCCTGCTGGAACATGATGTGGCCCGTCAGCATGATGGTGCGGATGCCGGTAATGCGGCGGAAAACCACCATCAGGATATTCAGCGCGAGCGCGATAAGCACCGCGTAGCCGACCCAGCTGTAGGCATCGCCCATGCGTTCGACCGTTGCCATCATTGAGGCGTAGGTATCTGAAATAGCGCCGTTAATGCCGTAGACTTCAGAAAGTTTCGCCACCACAGGTTTGAATGTGCCCGTCAAAATCCCGGACCCTGCCTGCAGTAACATAAAACCGATGATGGTTTTGATGGTGCCTTTGATGATAACCGTCGCGCTCTTTCTGAGCAGGATGTAACCGAGCATGGTTACAAGCCCCAGCAATAACGGCGCATTGGTCATTACCTGATTAAAAAATACGGTAAAGAGGGTGTAGAGGAATTCCATATAACTCTCCGTCTGACCTTGTTTGATCTCTTCAGCGCAGGACTCTGCACGTAAAAGTGAGGGACAGACGAACTCTAATGCTCACATTGAATCAGATAAAGATTCACAATGATTATTTGTGAGCGGTCTCGCAAGATATCGTCATCTCTCTGTTACACACATAAATAGATAAATTCATAATTTGTATATTTATCATATAAATAAATAGATTATTCTATTACCTGCATTTCCTGCTCATTCAGATAGCCAGTCTTTACTTCGCCCGAATTCGTCCAAAAACCGTCAATTAAAATCATTGTCATGACAAAATTTCGATGATAAGTTTCTCACAATCGAATCACATATAATCATTAAATGACTTATTGTGATTTAATCATTCAAACCAAACTCAGATGAGGGAATACAATGAGCAAAGTAGAAACGATCAGCCGCGAATCCTGGATCCTCAACACTTTCCCGGAATGGGGCACCTGGCTGAACGAAGAAATCGAGCAGGAAAAAGTCGCGCCGGGCACTTTTGCGATGTGGTGGCTGGGCTGTACGGGGATTTGGCTGAAATCTGAGGGCGGCGCGAATATTTGTGTCGATTTCTGGTGTGGCGTGGGCAAGCAAAATCACAGCAGTCCGCTGATGAAAACCGGCCACCAGATGCAACGCATGGCAGGCGTGAAAAAGCTGCAACCGAACCTGCGCACCACGCCGTTCGTGCTGGATCCGTTCGCGATCAGAGAGATCGACGCCGTATTGTCCACCCACGATCACAACGATCATATTGATGTCAACGTTGCGGCGGCCGTGATGCAAAACTGCGCTTCCGATGTGCCGTTTATCGGCCCGCAAACCTGCGTGGATTTGTGGATCAGCTGGGGCGTGCCGAGAGAACGTTGCATCGTGATGACGCCGGGCAAAGTGGTGAAAATCAAAGATGTGGAAATCCATGCGCTGGATTCTTTCGACCGCACCGTGCTGATTACTTTGCCTGCCGATCAGAAAGCGGCTGGCGTTCTGCCGGATATGATGGATCAGCGCGCGGTAAATTATCTGTTCAAAACACCGGGCGGAAACCTGTATCACAGCGGCGATTCACATTATTCCAACTACTACGCGAAACACGGCAACGAGTACAAAATTGATGTCGCACTCGGCTCCTACGGCGAGAATCCGCGTGGCGTCACCGACAAAATGACCAGCGTCGATATGCTGCGCATGGCGGAATCACTGAATACAAAAGTCGTGATCCCGTTCCACCATGATATCTGGTCGAATTTCCAGGCCGATCCGCAGGAAATCCGTGTGCTGTGGGAAATGAAAAAAGACCGCCTGAAATACGGCTTCAAACCCTTTATCTGGCAGGTTGGCGGCAAATTCACTTATCCGAATGACAAAGACAATTTCGAATATCACTACCCGCGTGGATTCGAAGATTGCTTTACGACAGACACCGACTTACCGTTTAAATCCTTCCTCTAAGCCATTGTGAGAAAAGGCGGAGACTATTCTCTCCGCCTTTTCAGAAACAATGTTATTCGCATTACTGCTCGTTTATAATCACGCGGTAATCATCTACTTTCGGATTTCCCCGCGGAGACACCATGACAGAGCCACAACGCCACAATGCCATCCTTGATCTTTTGCAGCGTCAGGGCCAGATTTCTGTCGCTGATGTCATTGATCATTTTGATATTTCCCCGGCCACAGCACGTCGTGATATCACTAAGCTCAACGAGTTGGGGAAATTGCGTAAAGTGCGCAACGGCGCTGAAGCCGTTAACCAGCCGCGCCAGAACTGGACTCCGCTTAATATTCACCAGACCCATAATCTCAACGAAAAAATGCGTATCGCCAAAGCCGCCGCCGAATTGTGCCAGCCGGGTGAAAGCGTGGTGATTAACTGCGGTTCGACAGCGTTTTTGCTGGGCCGCGAGATGTGCGGAAAAGACATTCAGGTGATCACCAACTACCTGCCGCTGGCCAATTACCTGATTGAGCAGGAACACGACAGCGTGGTGATCATGGGTGGTCAGTACAATAAAAGTCAGTCGATTACGCTGGCGCCGCAGGATGGCGATGCGAGCCTGTACGCCGGGCACTGGATGTTTACCAGCGGCGCAGGGCTGACCACCGATGGCCTGTATAAAACCGATATGCTGACCGCGATGGCGGAACAGAAGATGCTGAATTACGTCGGAAATCTGGCGGTGCTGGTCGACAGCAGTAAAGTCGGGCAACGCGCAGGTATGCTGTTCAGCCGCACGGAACAAATCAATGTGCTCATCACCGGCAAAGAAGCCGACGGCGAAATTATCGAAAAATTACTCCTCAAAGGTGTGAAGGTGATTCTGGTTTAACGCTTTTCCCCTGTAGTTTGTCTGGTCTTGATAAGCCAATAATTGGGTAGAATGGCGGAATCATCTTTTAAGAGGCACCTCCGATGGAACAATTTGAAGCAATCAGCGTTGAACAGGCGCATACCCGCCTGAAATCCGGCGAAGCGGTAATGGTCGATATTCGCGACCCGCAAAGTTTTGGTGCCGCACATGCGCCCGGCGCATTCCATCTGAGCAATGAAAGCATGCGCGCCTTTATGGAACAGGCCGATGCCAAAACGCCGGTTCTGGTCATGTGCTATCACGGCATCAGCAGCCGTGGCGCGGCACAATTCCTGATCAGTCAGGGATTTGAATCGGTTTACAGCGTTGACGGCGGCTTTGAAGCCTGGTCACAAACCTTCCCGCAAGATATCGAAGCCTGATTCCCTCTCTCCGGCGCAGACTAACGTTTTTATAAACCGAGTTTTTATAAACCGAGTCTTTATAACCAGGCTATCCGGTTTGCGCCGAAAATGTTCTTAAGCCGAAAAAGCTACCGTTCTCCAGTGTTGATATAATTTCCGCCTACTATCGACAGGATTTCAAGATGAAACAACTGAACAAAACACGTTCTTTGGGTATGCGTACGCTCGCCGTTCATGGTGGCCAGCAGCCGGATGCCCAGACCGGTGCCGTCGCGACACCGATTACCGCCTCTTCCGCGTTCTCCTATCCTGATTTTGACAGCGGCGCACGTCGTTTCAGCGGTGAAGAGCCGGGCTATATGTACAGCCGTTTTGCTAACCCGACGGTGACCGTTTTTGAACAAAAACTGGCCGCGCTGGAAGGCGCAGAAACCTCCGTGGCCTGCGCAAGTGGCATGGCGGCGATCAGCGCCACATTATTTGCCCTGCTGGTGCCGGGCGATGAAATCATTCATGTCGGCACGCTGTACGGCGGGACCGAAGGTGTGGTGCGTAATCTTCTGCCACGTTATGGCATCAAACCGGTTCACGTCGCGAACGTCGGCGAACTGGAATCAGCATTCACTAAAAACACCAAAGTGGTGCTGGTTGAGACACCGGCAAACCCGGGTCTGGACATTGCCGATCTGGCAGAAATCGCGCGTTTATCCAAAGCGGCTGGCGCCATCAGCGTGGTAGATAACACCTTTGCGACGCCTTACCTGACGCGTCCGCTGGCGCTGGGCATCGACATCGTTCTGCACTCGGCGACCAAATACATCAGCGGTCACGGCGATGCGACCGGCGGCGTGGTGGCTGGCTCTGCGGCATTAATTACACCAATCCGCACGCTGAGCCTGAAACAGTTCGGTGGTTGCCTGAGCCCGTTCGAAGCCAGCTTGCTGATCCGCGGGCTGAAAACTCTGCCGTTGCGCGTGGAAGCCAGCTCACTGAGCGCACAGGCGGTAGCGGAATTCCTCGACAGTCACAACGCAGTGGAAACGGTATTCTATCCGGGGCTGCCGGAACATCCGGGCCATGCCATCGCGGCGCGTCAGATGAAACTGTTCGGCGGGATTATGGCGATTGAGCTGAAAGGCGGGCTGAACGCCGCACGGACTTTCCTCGATAAGCTAAATATCATCACGCAGGCAGTTTCCCTCGGCGATACCGATTCGCTGGCCTGCCATCCGGCCTCCACCACTCACAGCGCCGTCGCGCCGGAAGTCCGCCGTCAGAGCGGGATTACCGACGGTCTGGTACGCATCAGCATCGGTATCGAAGACACCGACGACCTGATTGCCGATCTGGAACAGGCGCTGGAAGGACTTTAATTCTCCGTTTCTTTAGAGCGCCACATCACAACTTCGGCGCATCAATGTGTAATTATTATGGCGATATTTGCGTAATATCGCCATAATAGTGGCAGTTTAGCTTCCACATTGGCTGCGCCCATGCCCAGAAAAACATCTCCGTTACTGCCCGCGACAGAATCATTATTAATGGCGTTTGGCGATCGTCTACGTCTGGCGAGATTTCGCCGTAAGCTGACGGCGGCGCAGGTCGCAGAGCGTGCGGGGATGGTTCCCATGACGCTACGAAATCTCGAGCGTGGCAGTGTGGGTGTGACTATTGGGGCGTATCTCGCCGTCATGCAGGTATTAGGTGTGGAAGAAGATTTAAATCTTCTCCTCAAGGATGATCCCTTCGGGCGTCAGTTGCAGGATGCCAAGTTGCTGCCCGGCAAACCTGCCTCACGTAAATCTCGTGCCAAAAAAACGCTTCCGAACGAGGTTTCCGATCCCCGTCCTTTTCATCACGATGAACCTGATGCGCAAAGTGGCTGGGCGGATGAAGATTTCCTCAGCGCAGAATCTTTAGCCTTACTGCTCAGCAGTGATGAAAAGACGGACAAGGATAAGAAAAAAAGGACTAAAAAATGACGGTAAGGATAGCCGTGTATGCTGACTGGGAGCCACTTCCTGCGCCTTTGCGCCTCGGTTTTCTGAATGTGCATCAGGCTGCAGGGCGTGAAGTGTTTGCCTGGGAATTCGACCATCAGGTGCTGGTACATCCTGACTTCGCTAATCTCCAGCTCGATCCCCGCATTGGCCTGTTCACTGGCCCGCAATATCCCGCACAAGGCCAGCAAATTTTTGGCGCCTTCGCCGATACCAGCCCTGACCGCTGGGGTCGGCTGTTAATGAAAAGGCGGCTGGAACGTGAAAAACGTGCAGGATTGATTGCCACACAGCGACTGCATGAATCCGACTATCTGCTTGGCGTTCATGATAATTACCGCATCGGGGCGCTGCGCTTCAGGCTTAATGATGAAGGCCATTTTCTGGATGACCGGCACGATGTCGCCGCTCCGCCTTTCATACAAATTCGCGAGCTTGAGGCCGCCAGCCTCGCGCTGGAAAAAGATAGTGAAAATCTGGCCACGGATGCAGATGAATGGCTTCGGTTGCTGATTGCACCGGGCGGCTCTCTCGGTGGCGCACGCCCCAAAGCCAGCGTCTGTGCGCCAGATGGTCATCTCTGGATCGCGAAATTCCCCAGCATCAATGATGAATACAACGTTGGCGCGTGGGAACTGGTCGTCAATACGCTGGCAAAAGCCTGTGGCCTGAACGTGCCCGAAAGCCTTGCCCGCCGTTATGCCAATCCCCATCACTGTTTTTTAGTGAAACGTTTTGACCGAACATTGCAGGGCCGGCGCAGACACTTCGCTTCGGCGATGACTCTGACCGGGCACCAGGATGGCGATGACGCGTCCACCGGTGTCAGTTATCTTGAACTGGCTGCTGTGCTCATTAATCAGGGCGCCCAGCCGAACAGGGATTTACGCGAACTGTGGTCGCGAATCGTTTTTAACTTGCTGGTTTCCAATACTGACGATCACCTGCGCAATCATGGTTTTCTGCTGGAACCGGGAAAAGGTTGGCGGCTTTCACCGGCGTATGACATGAATCCGGTGGCGCAAAGTGCAGGATTAAAACTGAACATCAGCGAAGCCGATAACGCTATGGATCTGGATTTAGCGCTTTCTGTCGCGCCCGTATTTCGGGTTTCAAACAGTGATGCACAGGAAATTATTCGTCACTGCCAGCAAATTGTCAGACAGTGGCCGACCCTTGCCAGCAAAATTGGGGTGTCTTCCCGTGAGCAAAATGCGATGTCGTCAGCATTTAGGTTAGCATGAGCCTGTTAACCATGATGATGGTGACAGATAATCAGATGACGAAAACATCGCTATGTGAAATGAAATCTACAAATCAAACAATTAGGGAAATCACTTAACGCTATGGTGCGCATTCTTAACCTGAACAACCCTCGCCTCGCTCAGGCTTTTGTCGATTACATGGCGACGCAGGGTTTCACGCTGACGATTAAACACGAAAGTCAGGAAGTCCAGCTCTGGCTGGAAGACGAATCACGTCTGGAAGAGGCAGAGAAGCAGGTTGCGCTGTTTGTTCGTGACCCGCTGCACCCTCGTTATCAGGCCGCCAGCTGGCAAACCGGCAAGGCGCAGCCGGGTTTGCGGATGTCGCATACCCCCTTTATGAAAACGCTGCGCAGCCGTGCAGGCCCGCTGACGATTGGCATGATCGTGCTGTGTATCGCCGTCTATATTCTTCAGCAAATGGTCGGTTTCGAGCAGGTCATGAACTGGCTGGCGTGGCCGGACAGCTCGCGGTATTTGCAGGTCTGGCGCTGGTTTACGCCTGCACTGATGAATTTTTCCTTATTTTCATTGCTCATCAATCTGGTCTGGTGGTGGTATATGGCCAGCCAGATTGAACAGCATCTTGGCAGCGGAAAATTATTCACCGTCACGCTGATTGCGGCGCTGATCAGCGGCTGGGGCCAGTCGATGGTCAACGGTTCCTGGTTCGGCGGTTTGTCCGGCGTGGTCTACGCTCTGATGGGTTATGTCTGGCTGACCGGCGTGTTGAAACCTGAAAGCCGGTTGTACGTTCCCGGCGGATTACTGGCTATTTCGCTGATCTTCATGTTCATCGGCTATGCCACAGGCGGTGCAGCGGTGGCTAATGCCGCCCACACATTTGGCCTGGGTCTGGGTCTGGTGATGGCATTTGTTGATACGCGCTTACCGCGCAAAAAACGCAAGTAGGGGATTTGGGTGAAACAAACACAACGCCATGACGCGATTATCGAGTTAGTTCGCCAGCAAGGTTATGTCAGCACTGAAGAACTGGTCGATCATTTCGCGGTCAGCCCGCAAACCATCCGCCGCGATCTCAATGATCTGGCCGAGCAGAATAAAATCCATCGCCATCACGGCGGTGCGGCGCTGCCATCAAGTTCCGTGAACGCGGCCTACAACGACCGTAAAGTGATGTGGTCAGAAGCAAAAGCGCGTATTGCTCAACGCGTTGCGGGCCAGATACCGGACGGTTCGACGCTGTTTATCGATATCGGCACCACGCCGGAAGCGGTGGCGTACGCACTGCTCAATCATAAGGACCTGCGGATTGTAACCAATAACCTGAACGTGGCGACGCTGTTCAGCGCCAAAGACGATTGCCGCCTGTTCCTCGCCGGTGGCGAAGTCCGCGCCCGCGACGGCGGGGTGATGGGTGAAGCGACGCTCGATTTTATCTCTCAGTTCCGCCTCGATTACGGCATTCTCGGTATCAGCGGTATTGATATGGATGGCTCGCTGCTCGAATTCGACTATCACGAAGCGCGAACCAAGCGCGCGATTATCGAAAACTCCCGCTGCGTAATGCTGGTGACTGACCATTCCAAGTTTGGCCGTAACGCAATGGTTAACCTCGGTAAAATGGATTTGATTCACTATCTTTTTACCGACAAACAGCCACCCGAGAGCGTGAAGCAAATCATCGATAAGTACGACGTACACCTCGAGCTTTGCTGATTTCCGGCTCTTTCAGGGAGCGTCTCCCGGGCGCTCCTGCTTTATCTCCCTTCCCTGCTTCTGCTTAAAACGAACAATTTCGAAAAATTCCACGCGTTGTTGCGTTCGGTTTTGTCCCCGCCGCACCGTTTTGCTCGTTACTGACACAAAAATGTTACCTCCATCACGCATAATTGTTTTTATTTGGTTAACTCTTGGCTTGTTTATCGAATCTCGATTACAATCGTGAGCGAAAACGAACATAAAAGAGCTATTGCGAACATCTGGAGGAAGATGACGTGGAAACCAAAGACTTGATCGTAATTGGTGGCGGTATTAATGGTACCGGCATCGCAGTAGATGCAGCTGGCCGCGGGCTGTCTGTTCTGCTGCTTGAAGCGCAAGACTTGGCCTGCGCGACCTCTTCGGCCAGTTCTAAACTGATCCACGGTGGCCTGCGTTACCTGGAACACTACGAATTCCGTCTGGTCAGCGAAGCGCTGGCCGAACGTGAAGTGCTGTTAAAAATGGCACCGCATATTGCCTTCCCGATGCGTTTCCGTTTGCCGCATCAGCCGCATTTGCGTCCGGCCTGGATGATCCGCGCCGGTCTGTTCCTGTACGACCACCTGGGTAAACGTACCAGTCTGCCCGCCAGTAAAGGCCTGAAATTTGGCAGCGATTCGGTACTGAAACCAGAACTGACCAAAGGTTTTGAATACTCAGACTGCTGGGTTGACGATGCGCGTTTAGTCGTCGTCAACGCGCAGGAAGTGGAAGAACGCGGCGGCGAAGTACGTACCCGCACCCGCGTGACCCGCGCATGGCGTGAAGACGGTTTGTGGATGGTGGAAGCCGAAGATATTGATACCGGCAAAACCTTCACCTGGCGCGCCAAAGGGCTGGTAAATGCGACCGGTCCGTGGGTCAAACATTTCTTCGACGACGGCCTGAAACTGAAATCGCCGTATGGCATCCGTCTGATCAAAGGCAGCCATATTGTGGTTCCGCGCGCGCACAATCAGCCGCAGGCCTACATTCTGCAAAACGAAGATCACCGTATTGTGTTTGTGATCCCGTGGATGGATGAGTTCTCGATTATCGGTACCACCGACGTGGAATATCACGGCGATCCGAAAGACGTGAAAATCGACGACAACGAAGTGAGCTATCTGCTGAAAGTGTATAACGACCACTTTAAAAAGCAGCTGACCACCGAAGATATCGTCTGGACATACTCCGGTGTACGTCCGCTGTGCGACGATGAGTCAGATTCCCCGCAGGCGGTTACCCGTGATTACACGCTGGATGTTCACGATCAGGATGGCAAAGCGCCGCTGCTTTCCGTGTTTGGTGGCAAGCTGACCACCTACCGTAAACTGGCCGAGCACGCGCTGGAAAAACTGGTGAAGTATTATCCGAAAGCCGGCCCGGCCTGGACGAAAACCGCCGTGCTGCCTGGCGGGAAGCTGAATGGTGACCGCGATACCTACAGCGCGAATCTGCGCAGCCGCTTCAAATGGTTGCCGGAATCACTGGCCCGCCGTTATGCGCGCACCTACGGCAGCCAGACGGAACTGTTCCTGAATGACGCAACCGGCATCGAATCGCTGGGCGAAGATTTCGGTCACGGTTTATATGAAGCCGAGTTGCGTTATCTGGTTGAAAAAGAGTGGGTTTCACAGCTTGATGATGCCATCTGGCGTCGTACTAAACTCGGTATGTGGCTGGATAAAGCGCAGCAACAGCGCGTCGCCGAATGGCTGGAAACGCACAAACAGCAGAAGAAACATTTATCGCTGGCGTCCTGATCAGTTGCTTCAATGCAAAAGGCACCCGAGGGTGCCTTTTGTTTATCTTCAAAACTTCCCCCTACAACTTCACCGGCTTAATGTTCCAGATCTCATCCGCGTATTCCTGAATCGTGCGGTCTGACGAGAAATAGCCCATGTTGGCGATGTTGTGCAGCGTACGCCGCGTCCACTCTTCCGGCAGTTTATACAGCTCATCGACTTTATCCTGCGTATCGACATAACTGCGGTAATCCGCCAGCACCTGATAGTGATCGCCCAGATTCACCAGCGTGTCGAACAGGTTCGTGTAGCGCTTTGGCTCGCCTGGGCTGAATACGCCGGTCGCGATTTGCGTCAGCACCTGATGCAGTTCGGCGTCCTGTTCAAAGTAGGTATGCGGGTTGTAGCCTTTTTGTCGCAGTTCTTCGACTTGTGGCGTGGTATTGCCGAAGATGAAGATATTTTCCTCGCCAACGTGTTCGAGCATTTCGACGTTCGCGCCGTCCAGCGTGCCAATCGTCAGCGCGCCGTTTAATGCGAATTTCATGTTACTGGTTCCCGATGCTTCAGTACCCGCCAGCGAGATCTGCTCGGAAAGATCCGCCGCCGGAATGATCAGCTGCGCCAGACTGACGCTGTAGTTCGGAATAAACACCACCTTCAGTTTATTGCCAATACGCGGATCGTTGTTGATCACTGACGCCACGTCGTTGATCAACCGGATAATTTGTTTCGCTGCGTAATACGCCGACGCAGCTTTCCCGGCAAATATCACCGTGCGTGGCACCCAGTTGGCATCCGGTTCTTCGAGAATGCGGTTATAACGGGTGATGACGTGCAGCACATTCATCAGCTGGCGTTTGTATTCGTGGATACGTTTGATCTGCACGTCGAACAGACTTTTCGGATCGACGACAATATTCAGTTTCTGGGCGATAAACAGCGCCAGTTTTTTCTTGTTATCCAGCTTGGCCTTGCGGATTGCCTGAAGGAAACTCAGGTAATCCAGATTTTGCTTCAGCTCCGCCAGCTGGCTGAGATCAGAGCGCCAGGTCTGGCCGATCGCATCATCAATCACCGCAGACAGCGGTTTATTGGCCAGCGCCAGCCAGCGGCGCGGCGTAACCCCGTTGGTTTTATTGCAGAAACGGTCAGGATAAATGTGGGCGAAATCCGCAAATAACGACTGCACCATCAGGTCGGAATGCAGTGCAGATACGCCGTTCACTTTATGGCTGGCAATCACTGCCAGCCACGCCATCCGGACTTTGCGGCCGTTGCCTTCATCAATAATAGAAACGCGGGACAGCAGGCCGTTATCGTTGGGGATCTGTTCCGCGACTTCTTTGAGGAAGTGATCGTTAATCTGGAAAATAATCTCAAGATGACGCGGCAGGATCTTGCCGATCATATCCACCGGCCAGGTTTCCAGCGCTTCGCTCATCAGCGTGTGGTTGGTGTACGAGAACACCCGACACACGGTTTCCCACGCGTCTTTCCACTCGAATTTATGCTCGTCAATCAGTAACCGCATCAGCTCAGGAATCGACAGCACCGGGTGCGTGTCGTTGAGGTGAATAGCAATTTTGTCAGCCAGATTATCGTAGGTATGGTGCGTGGTGTAATGGCGGTTGAGGATGTCCTGTACGGTCGCCGACACCAGAAAATATTCCTGACGCAGACGCAGCTCACGGCCTGAATAGGTGGAATCGTCCGGGTACAGCACGCGCGATACGTTCTCGGAATGGTTTTTATCTTCCACCGCCGCGAAATAATCGCCCTGGTTAAATTTACCCAGATTGATTTCGTTACTGGCCTGCGCGCCCCACAGCCGGAGCGTGTTGGTGGCGTCGGTATCGTAGCCGGGAATGACCTGATCGTAGGCGCAGGCGATAACTTCTTCAGTTTCCAGCCAGCGGGTTTTCACGCCCTCATGCTGTACACGGCCACCGAAACGCACTTTATAACGGGTGTTGTAGCGCTGGAATTCCCACGGGTTACCGTATTCCAGCCAGTAATCCGGTGACTCTTTTTGCTCACCGTTGACGATGTTTTGCGCGAACATTCCGTATTCGTACCGGATGCCGTAACCGCGCCCCGGCAATGCCAGCGTGGCCAGCGAATCGAGGAAACACGCCGCCAGACGCCCCAGACCGCCGTTGCCCAAACCGGGGTCATTCTCTTCGCCGATCAGTTCTTCGAGGTCAAAACCCATTTCATCGAGCGCACTTTTGAGATCGTCATAAATACCCATCGCCAGCAGCGCGTTAGAGAGAGTCCGTCCAATCAAAAACTCCATCGACAGATAATAAACCTGCCGTACGTCCTGTGAGGTTTGCGCCCGGTTGGAGCGCAGCCAGCGTTCCACCATACGATCGCGCACCGCAAACAAGGTGGCATTCAGCCAGTCATGTTGCGTCGCAATGGACGGATCTTTGCCGATGATAAACATCAATTTATAGGCAATAGAGTGTTTCAGCGCTTCGACACTGACTGTCGGTGAGTTGTAATTAAACGGTGAAGTCATAACGTTACATTCCCGATCTGGTTAGCTATGTTCAGGGTTCAGGACAACAGACGGTTGTACAGCGTGAGATACTCCTGCGCTGCCACCTTCCAGCCGAAATCAATACCCATGGCGTGTTGTTGGACGTGTCGCCAGTGCTTAGGACGGCTCCACAAAACAAAGGCCCGGCGGATCGCATTTCCCAGCGATTTCCCCGTTGCTTCTTCAAAGACAAAACCACTGGCTGTTCCGTCGGCCAGATTTTCCAGCGCACAATCCACGACCGTATCCGCCAGCCCGCCGGTCCGGCGCACCAGCGGCAACGTGCCGTATTTCAGTCCGTAAAGTTGGGTTAATCCGCACGGCTCAAACCGGCTCGGCACCATAATGACATCCGCGCCACCGATAATGCGGTGGGAAAACGCTTCGTGATAACCGAGCTGCACGCCGACCTGGCCCGGATTGTCCGCCGCGGCGGCCAGAAACGCCTGTTGCAATACGGCATCGCCTGCGCCCAGCAGCGCAAGCTGGCCGCCACGTTCGAGTAAATCGGGCAAAGCTTCCAGCACCAGATCCAGCCCTTTCTGGCTGGTCAGACGGCTGACCACGGCAAAAACCAGCCGCGAATCGTCCACATCCAGCCCCATCGCGCGTTGCAGATAGGCTTTATTGATGGCTTTGGAACGTAAATCGTCGGCGTCATAACGGGCAGAAAGCAGCACGTCATCGCGCGGCTGCCAGATGGCGTCATCGACGCCGTTGAGGATACCGGTCAGACGCCCCTGTATTTCAAGTTCCTGCAACAGGGATTCCATGCCGTAACCAAATTCCGGACGCGTGATTTCTTTGGCGTACGTCGGGCTGACGGTCGTCACGTGATCAGAGTAATACAGCCCGGCTTTCAGGTAGGAAATCTGGCCGTAGAACTCCAGCCCGTGCATCTGGAAGAATTCACGCGGGAGGTAAAGCTCATCGATGTGATGCGCGCCAAACAGCCCCTGGAATGCCAGATTATGTACGGTGAAAACGGTGCGCACCGGCGCGTTGCGGGCGCGGATATACGCCGACGCCAGCCCGGCGTGCCAGTCGTGAGAATGCACAATATTCGGTTGCCAGTGCGGGTCAAAACCCAGCGCCAGTTCGCACGCCATCCAGCTCAGTAAGGCGAAACGCAGATGGTTATCCGGATAAGCGAAAGATGACTGATCGTGATACGGGCTGCCGGGGCGGTCGTACAAACCGGGCACATCAATGATGTAAATGCCCACGCCGTCAAAGTAGCCCAGTGAAAGGGTGACATGCCCGGCGAAGGTCGCCAGCGTGCCGATGACCTTCGTCTCTCCCAGCCCTTTTTTGATATCGGGGAAAGCCGGAATGAGCACGCGGACGTCAGCGCCTTCCGCAATCTGAGCGGCGGGCAATGCCCCCGCAACATCCGCAAGGCCGCCCGTTTTTAACAGCGGAAACAGCTCGGAACAAACATGTAAAACCTGCATTCGCGCTCCTGATTATCCCGGTCATCCCGGCGTTCACCGGGATGACGAAAAATACTGCTCTCTAACGTGTCTTTATAGTTTCGCCAGCATCGCGCGCGTCACCAGTACAACGCCCTCTTCCGAACGGTAAAAACGACGGCTGTCTTCATCGGCATTCTCACCAATCACCATGCCTTCCGGGATCTGGCAGGCGCGGTCAATCACACATTTGCGTAAACGGCAGGAACGTCCCACATTCACATCCGGCAAAATAATCGTCGAATCAATATTGCAGAAAGAGTTGATGCGCACCCGCGGGAACAGCACGGAATGCACCACCACCGAACCTGAAACAATCACGCCACCGGCCACCAGCGAGTTCATGGTCATACCGTGACTGCCCGACCGGTCTTGCACAAATTTGGCGGGCGGCAGCGGTTCCATGTGTGTGCGGATAGGCCAGTTGCGGTCGTACATATCCAGTTCCGGCGTCACCGATGCCAGATCCAGATTCGCGCGCCAGTAGGCGTCGAGCGTGCCCACATCCCGCCAGTACGGTGTCAGTTCGTCGTTTTGCGTCACGCAGGACAGGCCGAACGGATGCGCGCGCGCTACCCCCTGACGGGTCAGTTTCGGGATCAGATCTTTGCCGAAATCATGGCTGGACTCCTCGCTCGCCATGTCTTCTTCAAGCATGCGGAAAAGATAGTCTGCATTGAAAATGTAGATGCCCATGCTCGCCAGCGCCATGTCCGGATTGCCCGGCATCGGCGGCGGATCTTTCGGTTTCTCGACGAAACTGGTGATCTGGTAATCTTCCGTTACGCCCATCACGCCAAATTCACTGGCTTGCGAAATCGGCACTTCAAGGCAGGCGACGGTGCATTCTCCGCCCTTCTGTACGTGGTCGATGAGCATCCGCGAGTAGTCCATTTTGTAGATATGATCCCCGGCCAGAATCACCACAAACTCGGCGTCATAGCGGCGGATGATATCCAGATTCTGATACACCGCATCGGCGGTGCCTTTGTACCAGTGTTCAGTGCTGTGGCGTTGCTGCGCCGGGAGTAAATCCACAAACTCGTTCATTTCTTCGTTGAGGAAAGACCAGCCTCTCTGGATGTGCTGAACCAGCGTATGTGACTGATATTGTGTGATCACGCCGATGCGGCGGATCCCTGAATTCAGGCAATTCGACAGGGCAAAATCAATGATGCGGAATTTCCCGCCAAAGTGGACGGCGGGCTTTGCCCGGGTAGAGGTCAAATCTTTCAGTCTTGAACCCCGTCCCCCGGCCAGAATCAACGCCACGGATTTCAGCGGCAATTGTCGCGCCAGCATGACCGGGTCCCGATTATCTAATGTCGCCATATCTGACTCCTTCGTTTTTATAGTTACCGGCTCTGTGGAGTAAAATCTTGTAGGACACAGAGGGTTTTTGCTGCTGCCCGCCATTGCGAGCCTTCCATGACGCGCCGGGGTTCCTCATCAAAAAGCACGCTGTTGAACGGCGCAACCGGCTGCCAGTTTCCCGGCGGCAGATGCAGATCAACCTCATGCAGTGAGGCATTCACGATCAACAACCAGCGTCGCGACAGGCAGATTTGCAGCCATTGCTGCGGCCCCTGCTCCCAGTCGCCGGTACTCATCGGTTGCCCCTGCTGATTCAACCATTGCACGTCATCACCGCCGTCCTGCCACCACCGGTTTTGCGTCAGCGCAGGAATTTTCCGGCGCAGCGCAATCAGCGCGGAGACATAGGCCATCAGGCCTTCGTCGGCATTTTCCCAATCGAGCCAGGTCAGCGGATTGTCCTGGCAATAGGCGTTATTGTTTCCCTGCTGGCTGTTGCCTTGTTCGTCACCGGCCAGCAACATCGGCGTGCCCTGTGACAGAAACAGCGTCGCCAGCAATGCCCGCTGGCTGAGACGGCGTTGTCGCAATACGTCGGCAGACGCCTCCAGCCCTTCCTCGCCGTGGTTCTGGCTGAAATTTTCGTTATGGCCGTCGCGGTTTTCCTCGCCGTTGGCCTGGTTATGCTTCTGGTTAAAACTCACTAAATCACGCAGCGTAAAACCGTCGTGCGCGGTCAGCATGTTGATGCTGGCGTAAGGTTCGCGCTGCGCGGGATTGAATGTGTCCGCCGACGCCGCGATACGCCCCGCAAACTGCCCGATGGAGATATCGCCGTGCAGCCAGAACTGACGCATTTCATCGCGCCAGATGTCGCTCCATTCGGCGAAAGGTGCCGGGAACTTCCCGAGCTGATAGCCGCCGGTGCCGATGTCCCAGGGCTCAGCAATCAGTTTGATTTTTGAAAGGACAGCGTCCTGCTTAATCGCCTCGAAAAGCGGCGATTGCGCGGTGAACTCCGGCGTTCTGCCGAGAAGCGTCGCCAGATCAAAACGGAAACCATCAACATGACATTCTCGTACCCAGTAATGCAGGCAATCGAGCGTCCAGGCGATCACTTCGTCATTTGTCAGGCGCATCGCGTTGCCGCAGCCGGTCATGTTATTGTCCGAGCCATCGTCGTTGAGCCAGTACCAGCTGGCATTGTCGATACCGCGAAACGAAATAAACGGCCCGTCGATATCCAGCTCCGCGCTGTGGTTGAACACCACGTCGAGGATCACTTCTATGCCCGCCTGATGCAGTGCTTTCACCGCGGATTTGAATTCGCTCAGCGCCGACACGCCGCCCAGCCCGCTGGCATAACTTTGTTCAACCGCACAAGGCGCCAGCACGTTGTAGCCCCAGTAATTGCTCAGGCCGAGACGTTGCAGACGCGGTTCGTCGGCATGATGCTGAACCGGCAATAATTCAATGGCCGTAACACCCAGATGCTGCAAATATTCGAGCATGACCGGATGCGCCAGCCCGGCGTAAGTACCGCGGATGGCTGCCGGAATACGCGGATGCTGGCGCGTCAGCCCGCGCACATGCGCTTCGTAAATCACAGTTTCACCCCACGGCGTGGCGGGCGGTTTGTCGTCTTCCCAGTCAAACTTACCGGCGACGACCACCGATTTCGGTGCCACCACGGCGCTGTCCTTATCGTCCGGCGCATCGGTGCCGCCGGTGAACCGCGCGTTATCCAGAAGTACGCCGTCAATCGCCCGCGCACTGGGGTCAATCAGCACTTTTTTCGGGTTAAAGCGGTGGCCGTTTTGCGGATCAAAAGGCCCGTAAACGCGGTAACCGTAACGCAGCCCGGCTTTCGCTTCGGGCAAAAAGCCGTGCCACAAATTGCCGGTCCGGCCCGGTAAAGGCAGATGCTGCTCGCTGCCGGTCTCATCAAAAAGACATAACTCCACTTTTTCCGCTTGCGCGGAGTACAGGCAAAAATTCACGCCGTTATCTCTGAGATGTGCGCCAAATGGCGCGGACTGACCGGTTTCGAGCTGTTTCATTACGCCTCTTCTCTTCGCAAATAGACGGTCGCCAGCGGCGGAATGGTGACGCTGATCGAATGCTCACGCTGATGATGGCCGATATTTTCACTGTAAACGTCACCGCAGTTCCCGACGTTGCTGCCACGGTAGAAGTGCGAATCAGTATTGAGAATTTCGTGATAACGCCCCGGACGGGTGATGCCAATCCGGTAGTGTTCGCGCGGGACCGGCGTAAAGTTGCTGATAACAATCACTTCGCCGCCGTTTTCATCGCGGCGCGCAAAGGCAAAAATGGAGTTCTCATGGTCATCGACCACCAGCCATTCAAAGCCGCGCGGGTTGTAATCGAGCTCATACAGCGGCGCGTTGGCCTGATAGGTCAGATTCAAGTCACGCACCAGATGCTGAACGCCGCTGTGCCAGCCGGTCGGGTCATCCAGCAAGTGCCAGTCGAGGCTGGCGTCGAAATTCCACTCGCGCCCCTGTGCAAATTCACCGCCCATGAACAGCAATTTTTTGCCCGGATGCGCCCACATGAAACCGTAATACGCGCGCAGGTTGGCGAACTTCTGCCAGGTATCGCCGGGCATTCTGTCGAGCAGGGATTTTTTGCCATGAACCACTTCATCATGCGAAAGCGGCAGAATGAAATTCTCGCTGTAGGCGTAAAGCACGCCGAACGTCATGAGATTGTGGTGGTATTTGCGGTGAACCGGATCCAGCTGCATGTACTGGAGCGAATCGTGCATCCAGCCCAGATTCCATTTGTAATGGAAGCCCAGCCCGTTGGCATCCGGCGGCATGGTGACGCCGGGATAATCCGTCGATTCTTCCGCTAATGTCACCGCGCCACCCAGCTCGCGCCCGATGGTCTGGTTGGTATATTTCAGGAAGGCAATCGCCTCAAGATTTTCGCGGCCACCGTAATAGTTCGGGATCCACTCTCCGGCTTTGCGGCTGTAATCACGGTAAATCATGGAGGCCACGGCATCGACGCGCAGGCCATCAATGCCGAAACGCTCAATCCAGTAAAAACCATTCCCCGCCAGATAGTTACGCACTTCGTGGCGGCCATAGTTATAAATCAGCGTGTTCCAGTCCTGATGATAACCTTCGCGCGGATCGGCGTATTCATACAGCGCGGTGCCGTCAAACTCTGCTAGACCGTGGGAATCGCTCGGGAAATGCCCCGGCACCCAGTCGAGGATCACGTTCAGACCGGCGTCGTGTGCGGCATCAACGAAGGCTTTGAAATCCATCGGCGTGCCAAACCGGCGGGTCGGTGCGTACATGCCCAGCGGCTGGTAACCCCAGCTGCCGTCGAACGGATGTTCGTTGACCGGCATCAGTTCTATGTGCGTAAAACCCATCCATTTGGCGTAAGAGACCAGCTGTTCTGACAGCTCGCCGTAGCTCAGCCAGAAATTATCGTCAGTATGACGCCGCCACGAACCCAGGTGAACTTCGTACACCGAAACCGGCTGATTCAGCGCGTTGGCTTTCTTTCTGGTTTCTGAAAAAGGCACAACGTCCGGGATTTTTCGCACGCAGGACGCGGTGTCCGGGCGCATCTGGGCTTCAAACGCGTACGGGTCGGCGCGCAGGGTAATATTGCCGCGGCAGTCGATAATTTCGAATTTATACAGCTGGCCTTCGTGAACGGCCGGAATGAACAACTCCCAGATGCCATTTTCGCGACGCTGACGCATCGGATGGCGGCGACCGTCCCAGAAGTTGAATTCACCGACGACAGAAACGCGCGTCGCGTTCGGTGCCCAGACAGCAAAACTGACGCCATCAACATCGTCGAGCGTTTGCGGATGCGCGCCGAGTTTTTCGTAGGGCCGCAGGTGTGTCCCTTCCGCCAGCAGCCAGATATCCAGTTCCTGCAACAACGTGCCGAAGCGGTACGGGTCGTCAATCACATGGAGATTCTCGCCCCAGCGCACTTCCAGCTTGTAACGGAAGGCATTTTTACGGCGGGGAATAAGGCCGACAAAAAAACCGCGATCGTCATAACGACGCAGTTCTGCGACCTGCTTACCTTTTTCTACATCAATGACCCAGACCTGATCGGCATCCGGCAACAGCGCACGAACTTCCAGCCCGGCGCTCACGGAATGCATTCCCAAAAGAGAAAAAGGATCAGCGTAATGGCCAGATATAATTTGATTAATGACGTGCTGATCGGGAAGTACAGACATGAATTTCGTCCTATGATTAATTAAATCAATAAATCCAATAAAATCATTCAGGTATTCAATACGAAACGTGATCCCAGTGTGCTCCCCTTTTTCCTGTCACTTTGTGATCTGGCGTGATTTCGTTTTGCCAAAAAATGCGCGATGGCGCTTATGTTCACAATTTCCAAATAAGTTTCTGTTTCAGCTTCTCAAAGAGGCAGAGCTCTTCTACTAAGCATAGACAAAGGTTCGGTAAATCAGTGGGCAGAAGCCGATGAATTTTTCGCAAAATGAAATTCAGAGGGTTGCGCTGGGAAAATGCGGTTTAACGGTGAAGTGGTTGAAGACAGAAATAAAAACGGGACACCGTGCTGGTGTCCCGTTGGGATGAAATCAGGGTAATTATGCCTTTAGAGCAAAATTCTTAACATGCGGCGCAGTGGCTCTGCCGCGCCCCACAGCAGCTGGTCACCGACGGTGAACGCAGACAGATATTGCGGGCCCATATTCAGTTTACGCAGACGACCCACCGGGGTATTCATGGTGCCGGTCACTGCCGCAGGCGTCAGTTCACGCATCGACAATTCGCGGTCGTTCGGGATGACGCGAACCCAGTCGTTATGTGAAGCCAGCATTTGTTCGATTTCTGGAATCGACACGTCTTTTTTCAGCTTCAGCGTGAACGCCTGGCTGTGGCAGCGCAGCGCACCGATGCGCACGCACAGGCCATCCACCGGAATGATGCTGGAGGTGCCGAGAATTTTGTTGGTTTCCGCCTGGCCTTTCCACTCTTCTTTGGTCTGGCCGTTATCGAGCTGTTTGTCGATCCACGGGATCAGACCGCCCGCCAGCGGAACACCAAAATTGTCAGTCGGCAGCGTGCCACTGCGGGTCAGCGCCGTGACTTTACGTTCGATATCCAGAATGGCAGAAGCCGGGTTTTCCAGTTCTTTCGCGACGCTGTTATGCAGCATGCCCATTTGGGTCAGCAGTTCGCGCATGTGGCGCGCACCGCCGCCGGAAGCGGCCTGATAGGTGGCAACTGACGCCCATTCAATCAGGTCATTGGCGAACAAACCGCCAAGGGACATCAGCATCAGGCTGACAGTACAGTTACCGCCCACAAAGGTTTTGATGCCCTTGTCGATACCCTGATAGATCACCGCGCTGTTGACCGGGTCGAGGATGATTATCGCGTCATCTTCCATTCTCAGAGAGGATGCTGCGTCAATCCAGTAGCCAGACCAACCGATTTCACGCAGCTTCGGGTAGATTTCATTGGTATAATCGCCGCCCTGACAGGTGATGATAATGTCCAGCGCACTCAGTGCGTCCAGATCATAGGCATCCTGCAAGGTACCAGACTGCCCCGTGAAAGAAGGCGCGGCCTGACCGTGCTGAGAGGTGGAGAAGAATACCGGACGGATAGCGTCGAAATCGCGTTCTTCAATCATGCGTTGCATGAGTACAGAACCGACCATTCCACGCCAGCCAACGAAACCTACATTTTTCATAATATCTGTCCTGCCCTGAGGGTGATAACGGCTTAAAAAGCTTAATGCGCGTTTTGCACTACGTTGGCGCCTTTTTATGATGCGCCATGCTCTGTTAACGCGCTGGTCTACCACCTTACAAAATGTACTAAAAGTGGCAAGTGAATTTAATCAATAGTGCCGCCATTAATAGCAGCACAACTTATAACAAGCGTTTTTAACCCTAATTTCATCATTCTGAGGTAGTCATGACCGAAATGATTTCAGCAACCATTTTGCTGTTTTTAATTATGGATCCGCTGGGCAACTTACCGATTTTTATGTCGGTGCTAAAACATCTTGATCCGAAACGCCGCCGCGTGGTGCTGATCCGCGAAATGCTGATTGCCCTGATCCTGATGCTGATTTTCCTGTTCGCCGGGGAAAAAATCCTGTCGTTCCTGAATTTGCGTACGGAAACCGTGTCGATTTCCGGCGGCATCATTCTGTTCCTGATTGCCATCAAAATGATTTTCCCGTCGGAAGAGAAAAGCAGCAGCGGCCTGCCTGCCGGTGAGGAACCGTTCCTCGTGCCGATGGCGATCCCGCTGGTCGCCGGCCCGTCGATTCTCGCCACGCTGATGCTGCTTTCGCACCAGTATCCGAATCAGATGAGCCACCTCACGCTGGCCCTGTTCATCGCCTGGGGCTTATCGATGGCCATTCTTCTGCTGTCGAATCTGTTCCTGCGTCTGCTCGGCGACAAAGGCGTCAGCGCCCTCGAACGCCTGATGGGCCTGATTCTGGTCATGCTTTCCACACAGATGTTCCTCGACGGGATCAGGGCGTATTTGAAGATTTAGTGAATATTAAATAGACAATATATACCCATATGGGTATATTTGAATTTCGGATGTTCAGGGATGAGAACACGTATGAAAACGCTTTTCTGGATTGGAAGCAGTAAAAAAGATTTGGCGTCATTGCCGGAAGATATTCAGGATTCTTTCGGTTACGCCCTGCATCTGGCACAAACGGGCAGCAAACATTGTCATGCAAAACCGCTGAAAGGCTACAAAGGTGCAGGCGTTTTAGAAGTTGTGGAAGATTTGTCAGGAGATACTTATCGCGCGGTTTATACAGTGAAAATTGCCACCGCCGTGTATGTTTTACACGTTTTCCAGAAAAAGTCCTCCAGTGGAATCGCTACGCCAAAACCTGACATTGATAAGATTAATGAACGTCTGAAAATTGCTGAAGCTCATGCAAGAGGACAAAACTAATGAAAGACCCAATTGAAGTTGAAATCAGCAGCGGGAATGTTTACGCCGACATCGGCTTACCCGATGCAGAAGAAATGCTGGTTAAAGCTCAGCTTGCTCAGAAAATCGGAGAGCTCATGCAGAGCCGACGCCTGACCCAGGCTGCAGCCGCTAAACTTTTCGGCATGACTCAACCGAAAGTCTCTGCATTGCTTCGTGGTCAGTTCCGTGGGATCAGCGAAGCGAAGATGATTGAGTGTCTTAATAAGTTAGGCCGGGATGTACAAATCGTGATCGCTGAATCCCGGCAAGTCACTGGCACACTGAAAGTCGTGTTTGCATAAAACGGCGACATAGTCAGATATTTAAAAAAACAAAGGCGAGCCCGATGGCTCGCCTTTTTTATGATTTCAGCAATTAATCAAACAACCATCGACAGCAACAGGCATCCCACCAGGCCGCACACGGAAATAATGGTTTCCAGCACGGACCAGGATTTGAATGTTTCGACGATGCTCAGGTTGAAGTATTCCTTAAACAGCCAGAAGCCCGGATCATTTACGTGAGAGAAAATAACGCTCCCGGAACCGACCGCGATCACCATCAGCTCAGGGCTGACGCCGGTGGTCGCAATCAACGGAGCCGCGATACCGCCGGCGGTGATCGCCGCAACGGTTGCGGAACCCAGCGCGAGGCGTAAAACGGCTGCAATTGACCAGGCCAGCAGGATCGGAGATAAGTTGCTGCCATCCATCAGGGCTGCAATGTATTTCTCAATACCGCTGTCGACCAGAACCTGCTTGAACGCACCGCCACCGCCGATAATTAACAGCATCATCGCGATGATTTTGATGGAATCGGTCACGGTTGCCATGACGTCTTCCATCTTACGGCCACGGTTCAGGCCGAAGGTGAAGATGGCGATCAGCACCGCGATAAGCGTTGCCATCACCGGGTCACCGAAGAATTCAGCGTACGCCAGAACCGGATGGCCTTTCGGCAGGATCATTTCGCAGACCGCGCGGAATGCCATCAGAATTACCGGCACCAGAGAAGTCGCGACGCTCACGCCAAAGCTTGGCATCTCTTCTTCAGTAAAGGTTTTCGGGTTGAACAGACCTTCCGGCACCGGTTTATCGATACCTTTCAGGAATCGCGCAAACACCGGCCCTGCCAGAATTACCGTCGGTACCGCCAGCAGCGAACCGTACAGCAAGGTTTTGCCCATGTCAGCATGGAAAATGGTCGCGATTGCGGTCGGGCCCGGGTGCGGAGGCAGGAAACCGTGAGTCACGGATAACGCGGCAGCCATCGGCACACCCACGTACAACAGGGGCAAACGCGCAGCGGCAGCAACGGTAAAGACCAGCGGCAGCATCAGCACGAAGCCGACTTCATAGAACAGCGCAAAACCGACGATAAAACCGGTCAGCACGATGGCCCACTGGATGTGCTCACGGCCAAATTTTTCGATAAGCGTCGTCGCGATACGTTGCGCGCCGCCGCAATCCGCCAGCATTTTACCGAGCATGGCCCCGAAGCCCATGATCAGCGCCAGGCTGCCCAACGTTCCGCCTACCCCGTTTTTAATCGACGTAATAACTTTATCGACCGGCATACCCTGCATAATCCCAACCGCCAGGGCGACCAGGATCAGCGCGATAAAGCCGTTCAGCTTAAATCGGATCATAAGTAACAACAGCAGTGCAACGCCCACCGCTACAATAACTATTGGCATATTCTTCCCCTCATGCGGTCACCGTGGCATCGTGGCCAGACAGGTGACGCATTGTTTTTAATTTTCAACATGTTGTAGGAATTAACAGTGCAACGGGTACAGACCGCGACCGCTAAAACAGCAGTGCATTCCTTTGTGATATTAGTCACATCTCCATTTGTTACCGGTATCATGATACCGGTAACATGCTAATATTAGGACTCACTACGCAGTCGAAATGTTCATTTTGGGATAGAGATCATACTTATGGCAGGACAAAGCATCATTCTGATGGGCGTGTCAGGCAGCGGTAAATCCACCGTCGGCGCGGCACTGGCCCGTGAAATTAACGCAAAATTCATCGACGGTGATGATCTTCATCCCCGCGCAAATATTCAAAAGATGGCCAGCGGTACGCCGCTCAATGACGACGATCGTGCGCCGTGGTTATTACGTCTGAATGACGCGGCTTACAGCCTGCGCCATAAAAATGAAACCGGCATTATTGTCTGTTCCGCGCTGAAACGCCGCTACCGCGACGCGCTGCGTAAAGACAACGAAGGCATGGTGTTCATCTACATGAAAGGCAGTTTTGACGTGATTGCCGAGCGCCTGAAAGCGCGCGCCGGGCATTTTATGCCGACGGATTTACTGAGAAGCCAGTTCGATGCGCTCGAAGAACCGGGCGAAGATGAGCCGGATGTCTTGCGCGTAAATATCGATCATAAGTTTGAAGGTGTCGTCGATCGCTGCGTAGCGGCCTTGAAAACATTACAGAAGTAAGACTTTCTCCTCCCCCTGCGAAGGGGGAGGTCGGGAGGGGGTTTTAATGGCAACCCTGCCATGCGCAAAACCAACACCCCATCCCAGCCTTCCCCTCATGAGAGGGGAAGGAGTTTTAAATCAAATGCTTCCGCCTGCCGAGATGGTGAACCCAACATCCACCATCCTCGGAAAGACTTCTTCGCCGCGCAATCTTGCCAGCAGGCGTTCGGCGGAAATCTGCCCCATTCTTTCACGCGGCGTGAGTACGCTGGCGAGCGGTGGCTCCATCGCCTGCCCCATATTGTGACCATGGAAACCGGCAATCGCCATTTGTGACGGAATGCTCAACCCCTGCCGTAAACATTCAAAGAAAGCACCCGCCGCGAGGTCATCGTTGGTGCAGAAAATACTGTCGATTTGCGGCCAGTCTTTTTGCGCCTGACGCAGTAATTCCGCACCGCCGCTGTAGCTGGATGAACGGCTGGTCATCACACTGTAAGGCTCCAGCCCGGATTCACGCATCGCCTGCTCGTAACCCTGCTGTTTGATGATCGTACGCTCATCCTGACGCGCGCCGAAATACACCACATGCCGGTGCCCGTGCGCGATGATCTGCTGCGTCATCTGCCGCGCGGCTTCGAAGTTGTTAAAACCGACCGCCAGATCCACGCACGGCGAGACGCAGTCCATCATCTCAACTACCGGAATGCCGGCCACTTCGATCATTTTCAGCGTACGCGCGGTGTGATGGCGTTCGGACAAAATCAGGCCGTCGATATTGTAAGAAAGCAGCGACGTGAGACGCTGTTCTTCGCGCTCCTGGCTGTAGCCGTAGTGCGCCAGCATGGTCTGGTAGCCGTGAATATCCGTGACGCTTTCGATGCCACGCAGCACTTCGGCGAACACCTGATTGGTCAGTGACGGCAATAACACGCCGATGGCGCGACTTTTGGCGTTCGAGAGAATATCCGGGGCGCGGTTTGGGATGTAACCCAGTTCATCGAGCGCAGCCGAAATCTTTTCCTGCAAGGCGCTGGAAACTTGTTCGGGATTGCGCAAATAACGGCTGACCGTCATTTTGGTGATGCCCACTTTGTCGGCAACATCCTGGAGTACGGGCCTTTTTTTCTTCACGTTTTTCAATGAACTGGATTAAGGGGATCAGAGCGTAATGGTAGCAAACAATCGCGCAGGCGGGTATCCGTTGCTGCGCGACATGAGATGTGGGTCAGAAAGGGATAGAAAGCTGCCCGCGCACCGGCGAGCCCGCGTTCGCTGAAAATTGCCCGGCGAGCAGCGCCATGGCGGTTTGTGCCAGCGTTTCCAGCGGATACGTGATGGCCGGAACGGCGGAAATACCCGGCGGTAACGTGCTGTCGAGGCTGAAAACCATCACGCTGGCGGGCACCGCGCGCCCGTGTTGTGCGAGCTGGCGCAAGGCGTCCTGCGCGCGGGCATCGTCCGGCACCAGCAATGCGTTGAACGGAACGTTTTGCGCCAGCAGCTGCGCCAGCGCCTGTTCGCCACTGTGGACTAACCGCCGGTCGTACGGCAGCAGGAATTTTTCCAGCGCCTGATGATAACCCTGCAAGATTTGCCCGGCGGTTTCGCCATTTTCTGCATTAATCAGCGCAATCTGTCTGCGCCCTTGCTGCAAAACATACTGGCAGGCGGTTTCGGCGGCAAAGCTGCGGTCAAAATGAATGCTGCGGTCGGAGTCTTCATCCAGACAATCAATGGTAATCACGTTTTCCGGCAAAGGAGGCAGTTCAAAGCGCGCGCCGATCACGATCATCGCATCGCATAATCCTCTGCCGATTTCGTTAACCGAATGCGCCAGACCCGCCGCATCCGTGGCGAATCTCAGCAGCAAATATTTCTGGTTCAGCCGTAACTCTTTTTCCAGCGCGTGCAGATAACCGGTGGACTGGTTGATGTTTTCGGCCGCACAAATCACACCGATACAGCCGGTGGACTGCGTGGACAGCGACTGCGCAATCACGCTCGGTTTGTATTGCAGCGTTTCCACCGCCTGCATTACGGCCAGGCGGCTTTCCTCTTTTACTCCGCGGCTGCCACTCAGGACACGGGAAACTGTCGCTTTCGACACGTTCGCCAGCCGCGAGACGTCGTTTATGTTTGCCATGCCGTTCCTTTGTTAATCGAAACCGTTGTTTTTAGACACGTTAGCGAACCATTCGCCGCTTTTCTTCACCGTCCGTTTTTGGGTGGCGAGATCCAGTTGCACAAAACCATAGCGGTTTTTGTACGCATTCATCCATGACCAGCAGTCGATAAATGTCCACATATGGTAACCGAGACAGCCGCTGCCCTCCTGCAATGCGCGGTGTAACCATTTCAGATGTCCGCTGACAAATTCGATACGGTAGTCATCGTCAATACGGCCCGCCTGTTCGAAGCGCAGTTCATTTTCCACACCCATGCCGTTTTCGGAAATGAAACAACGCGGATTGCCGTAATTTTCACGCAGATTGGTGAGGATATCGTAGATCCCCTGCTCGTAAATTTCCCAGCCACGGTGCGGGTTCATTTTACGGCCCGGCATCACGTAGTTATCGAAGAACCACTCCGGCATAAACGGACTTTCAGGATTCACCATGCTGTCGCGGCACTGGATACGGCGCGGCTGGTAATAATTGATGCCGAGTAAATCCACCACGCCCTGCTGCAACAGCGCTGCATCGCCTTCCTGACACGCCGGAAGCTGGCCGTGTTTTTTCAGCAATTCCACCAGTTCCTGCGGATATTCACCACGCAGCGCCGGATCGAGGAAACTGCGGTTAAACATCAGGTCAGCAATGTTCGCGGCTTTCAAATCTGCCGGATTTTGCGAACGCGGATACGACGGCGTGAGGTTGAGAATGATGCCAATTTCGCCGCCCTGCTGTCGGGCACGATAGGCTTTCACCGCCAGCGAATGCGCCAGCATGGTGTGATAGGCCACGGTCGCAGCGCGTTTGAAATCCACCACATTCGGATAATGGAAATCATACAAATAACCGCCTTCCACCGGCACGACCGGTTCGTTGAACGTGAACCAGTGTTTGACGCGGTCACCGAACAGCGCAAAACAGGTATCGGCATATTTTGCGTAAGCCTCCACGACGTCGCGATTTTCCCAGCCGCCAATTTCCTGCATCGCCATCGGCATATCGAAATGGAACAGGTTGATAAACGGCTGCACGCCCTGCGCCAGCATTTCGTCAATCACCTGATTATAAAACGCCACGGCTTCCGGGTTCACTTCGCCCTTTCCGCCCGGGATCAGCCTCGCCCAGGAAATGGAGGTGCGAAACGTGTTGTGGTTAAGCTGTTTCAGCAGCGCGATGTCCTCGCGCCAGTTTTTATAAAACGTCGATGTGTCCTGCGGGCCGACGTCGTTATGGAAACGCGTCGGTTGCTGCGAATACCAGTGATCCCAGACCGTCGCACTTTTACCGTGGCTCAGGGCTTCACCTTCCGTTTGCGGCGCAGAACTGGCGCTGCCCCACCAGAACTCTTTTGGAAATGCGTATTTCATCGTCATCCTCGCTGTCCGTTGCTTTGCGTTTAGCTGTTGACCGGTACGGCGTTACCCGCCGTTTGGGCACCGGCCTTTTCCGCTTCCTGTTTGAGTAAGGTACGTTCGTACGCTTTCAGGAACGGGTAATACATCACTGCTGATAACACCATACAGAACAGGCACATAATTACCGGACTGAATGCCCAGTTTGCGGCCCATGACGCACCAATTGGCGCAGGCGTTGTCCAGGGTGTGAGCGACACCACTTGCGCGACCCAGCCGAGTTTTGTGGCGGTATACGCGAAAACGGCGTTAAGCATTGGCACCAGTGTGAACGGCAGGAAAAATACCGGATTCATGATAATCGGCGTGCCAAACAGGATCGGTTCGTTGATGTTGAAGAAGCTCGGTACCACGCCCATTTTACCAATCGTCCGCAGATGCACGGCCTTGCTGCACAACAGCAAAATCGCCAGCGGCAGGGTCGAGCCGACGCCGCCAATCAGCAGATAGTGATCCCAGAAACCTTGCAGATAAATGTGCGGCAGCGGTTCGCCCGCCTGTAACGCGGTCTGGTTCAGAGCCAGATTGGTCATCCAGAACGGGTTCATAATGCCGGTGACAATCAGCGCGCCGTGAATACCGGCAAACCAAAGCACCTGACAGATAAACACTGAAATGAGAATCGCCGGCAGGGAATCCGACGCGGAAACCAGCGGTGCGAGCAGATGCATAATCGCTTCAGGAATAATCATGCCGGTGGTGGACTGAATAAACAGGTTCAGCGGATGCAGCGTGGCGACAATCACGACCACCGGGATCAGGATTTCAAACGAGCGCGCCACGCCGGTCGGAACTTCTTTTGGCAGGCGGATCGTAATGTTGCGGCGTTTGAGCAGCGCATACACTTCGGCGGCATAAATCGCCGTCAGGATCGCGGTAAAAATGCCTTCGCCGGAGAAGTATTGCGTTGAAATTTGTTTGTCGTGATACGGCGCGGCGACCAGCAAAAAGGCCATAAACGCCAGTAAACCGGTCATGATCGGTTCGAGTTTGTAATATTTCCCCAGGCTCGCGCCGATACCGACGGAAATGAAAAAGGTCATGACGCCCATGCTCAGATACCACGGCAGCATCAGCTGTTCGCGGTATTTCAGCGAGAGGTCCAGCCAGCCGCGCGCGAAACCGTTGGTGGTATCCGGCGAAAATGGCGGAAAAATAAAGACCAGCATGAACGACCCGATAATCATGAAAGGCAGCGCGGCGATAAAACCGTCGCGGATCGCAATCACATGCCGCTGCTGGCCGACGCTGCCCGCCAGCGGCGTGATGTGCTTTTCGATGACGTTAACCATCGCCTGATAAAGGCCACTCATACGCGGCTTCCTTCCTGTGCGATCAGGCCGAAGGCGAAGTCCAGCACGTTATCACCGCGCTGCATGCCGTAATCCATCATGTTGATAACTTCGACCGTAATATTGAATTCCGCCGCTCTCGCCGACAAATCACCCTGCATGTAACGCACCTGCGGCCCGAGCAACACCACCTGATAATCACGGAATTTTTCGTCAAACTCGCTGGCTCCGAACGCATCAATCTGCACGTCTTCGCCGCGCTGTTCCGCAACCTCTTTCATTTTGCGAACTAACAAACTGGTCGACATTCCCGCCGAACAACAAAGCATGATTCTTTTCATTTTTGCTTCACTCCCAGATGATTTATGTTCTGCCCGTTTCTCTTGCTGAGGGTATTTGAATCACTTTGGAAACCGGTTTCCATAGAACAGAAACCAATGTGCGAAGGGGGTCAAAGAATTGCTGGTCGATTTGTTGCGGGTGTGAATGCCGTCACGAAGCCGAAAAATTCAGCAATGCAAACGCGGGGAAAAAGACTAAGGGACAAAAACAAAAAAGGCGACCGGAGTCGCCTTTAGCGTTGAGCCAGAAATCATCAGACCGGTGGCAGATCGAACAACAGAATTTCGCTGTCTTCATCGGCATGCACGGACAACGCCGTTTCATCCCAGATCGCCAGTGCATCGCTCGGCCCGGCTTTCTGGCCGTTAATGGACACGGTGCCTTTCACCACCTGGATCCACACACGGCGTTCAGCCTGGATCGTGTAAACCGACTGTTCGTCTTTTTTCAGCGCCCAGCGTGACAGCTCCATATCCTGGAAAACTTTCAGCGAGCCGTCGCGGGCATCTGGAGAAAGCACCAGCTGGCGGCCTTGCGGCGCGTCGAACAGACGCTGTTCGTAACGTGGCTCCAGACCTTTTTTGTCCGGAATGATCCAAATCTGATAAAGATGCAGTTTACGGTCGCTGTTTCCGTTGTACTCGGAATGCGTCACACCGGTCCCGGCGCTCATAATCTGGAACTCACCCGCCTGAATCTGCTCTTTGTTGCCCATGCTGTCCTGATGTTCCACGGTGCCTTCGAGCACGTAGGTCAGAATTTCCATGTCTTTGTGCGGATGCTTACCAAAACCTTGCCCCGCATCGATGAAATCTTCATTGATCACCCGCAGCGCGGAGAAGCCCATAAAGTTCGCATCGTAGTAATCGGCGAAAGAGAAGGTATGCCAGCTTTCCAGCCAGCCGTGACTTGCGTGACCGCGTTCTTGTGCCTGACGTAAGTAGATCATGTTCAACTCTCCTCAATGTTTTCTCTAGTCTAGTCAACGCCTGAGAATAAGAAAGCGTAAAAACTTCACCCCTCTGTTCAAAAAATATGAACAAACGCAGATGATTAAATCCAAAGGATTTGTGGAAGACATGAGAAAGATTTGGAAAAGAGAAATAGCGTTTTTTCGAAGTAGTTCGTGTTGTGGGAAAGATAAGAAAAAAGTTTTTCCAAAATAGTTCAGGTTGGGAGAAGGCGGCAAGGGAACGAATCCCCGGGAGCATACATAAGTATGTGACCGGGGTGAGCGAGTACAGCCAACGCACTACCAGCCGGAAATATGAAGGAAAAAAGGCAAAAAAAAAGCCAGCACCCGGCTGGCTAAGTAATACTGGAAGCAATGTGAGCAATGTCGTGCATTCTTGGGGACCCGTTTGACCTTGGTGTGAGGCCATCCCCGGAACGCATGGCAATAATAATCATTATCATTCGCACTTGTAAAGCATTATTTTTCACCCAACATTCGATTGACTCTTATCCAATTCCTGATAAATGTAGAGGATATTCAAACAGTAACCACAAAAAGAGGAGTGTCGCCATGAGCGAAATAGTCATCCGCCACGCAGAAGCCCGAGACGCCGAAGCGCTTCAACACCTATACGCTCAGGTTCCTGTTTACAGCGACACTCTCCAGCTCCCTTATCCGCCCGCCTCGCTATGGGAAGACCGTCTGGCAAACTCTGCGCCGGGAAGATTCGCGCTGGTGGCCTGCATTGACGACAAACTCGTCGGCAATCTCACGCTGATGGTCGAGCAGCCGTGGCGGCGTCGTCATGTGGCGACCTTCGGGATTGGCGTGGATACCGGCTTTCAGGGGCGCGGCGTCGGCAGCAAACTTCTCGCGGCGGCGCTGGAACTCTGCGACAAGTGGTTGCAGGTGAAGCGCGTCGAGCTGACAGTGTATGCCGATAACGACGCCGCTATCGGGCTTTACAAGAAGTATGGTTTTAGCATTGAAGGCCGCAGCCCGTACTACGCCCTGCGCGACGGCGAGCTGGTGGATACGCTGCACATGGGGCGCATCCACGGCGTTTAATCTGTTCTGACGGAGGCGCTGGTTTCGCGCGGTAAACGCCGCAGAACCAGCGCCATCGCAATCAACACCAGCAACGCAGAACCCAGATAAATCGAATCAATCCCGGCCTGCGCCATCAGCATTCCCGCCAGCGGACCGGTAATTCCCAGTGATAAATCGAGAAATGCAGAATAGGTCGCCAGCGCGCTTCCCTGATTTTCCTGCGGCAATTTTTTAACCGCCACCACGCCGAGCGCCGGAAAGACCAGCGAGAACCCCGCGCCCGTCAGGAATGCGCCGCCCATCGCGACCAGCGACGTCGGCGCGAAAAAGACCAGGATCAGCCCGGCGATTTCCACAACGAAGCACGCCAGCGCGACGCGTAAGCCGCCAAAACGATTGATGCAATTCGGAAACAGTAACCGCATGCCGACAAACGCCGCACTGAAGAATGTCAGCGAGAACGCTGCGCCGGACCAGTTTTTAGCATCGTAAAACAGCGTGATAAACGTCGCGATAACGCCAAAACCGGTGGAGGCCAGCGCGAGCATTATGCCGTAGGGCAAAATTTTCCCCAGCACCTGGCTGAACGGAATTTGCGTCGAAGCTTTCCCCGCGACCGGCGGTTTACGCCACGCCACCAGTAACGCCGTCAGCGCCACCAGAATGATGCACACCGACAACAGCGTCAGGCCGCCGAGGCTGAAAATCCCCACACCGAGCGGCGCGCCAATCGCCATCGCGCCATACGTCACCACCCCGCTCCACGAAATCACCTTGCCGATATGCAGCGAACCGACCACGCCGATGCCCCAGAGCGTCGAACCGGTTCCGGCAAAACTTTGTCCCGCGCCCAGCAGTAAACGCCCGGCACACAACAGCGTCAGGCTGACCGCCGGTGACGCGTCCATCCATAACGCCAGCAAATAGAACACGCCGCTAAGCAGGCAGCCGCTGAGCCCGAGCATCACCACGCGCTTTGGCCCGACTTTATCGGCGTAACGCCCGGCGTGCGGACGGCTCAGCAACGTCGCGAAGTATTGCAGGCTTATCACCAGCCCCGCCCAGAACGCGCTGTAGCCAAGATGGTCGTGGACATACCCCGGTAAAATCGCCAGCGGCAGGCCGATCGTCAGGTAGTTAGCAAAGTTGAAAACCAGAATGGAGAGGATCCGTAATGTGGTTTTTGAAGACGAACTTTCGGGCAAAGCGGGAGCAGGCATGGAAATCGACGTCTCACGAAGAAGGTTCTGGCATGTTGCACAGCCGTAAATGAGTCTTTGACTTTATTAGCAATAGGTTGTTTTAGCAACAAATTGGCGCTCCGGTTTTTGCGAAAGGGATCCACGCACGCCTGAAAATAAAATGGACGTCCTTTTTTGGACATACAAAATAAAAATCAATAAGGGTATTATTCATTCGCCAAACAAATAATATAAAAAATAAATTTCCGGATGATATTATTTTTCAGGCGCATTTCCTCGGTTATATATTGTAAAAAGTTCAAGGATAAAGATAATAGCGGCCCGAAACTAGTCTTTGGCAAGTCATAGCATGGTCCAATACTGGACAACCACAATATCTTAACGATATTTAAACTTATAGAAAATTATTATTTAATATGAAAAAACATACGCCATTTAAATATATAAAGATCATACTTTGTATTTTGATGAGCTTTCCTGTCTGCGCACAAGAAGGTTTCATCCTTCCAACGCTGGGCAGCCAGGATGTATTTTCAGACAAGGCTCCGGCCAGTAATAATGAAAGCGTTAGTCAGACTCTCGGGAATAAATCTGCACAGGTTTTAACAAATGAAGCGCAACAAGGCTTCCAAAATCTCAGCGTCGAAGGCGCGAAAAGTCAGCTGTATCAGTACGGAAAAGGCGCGGCGACCCAGGCCGTGCAGTCACAGGCGGAGCAATTGTTGTCGCCTTACGGCCATATCAAAACGACGCTGAATGTTGGCGATGACGGCAACCTGGACGGTTCATCACTGGATTATTTAATTCCCTGGTATGCCGGTGAAAGTACGCTAATTTTTAACCAATTTTCAGCGCACAGTAAAGATGGCCGTAATATCGCCAATATCGGTGCAGGCGTTCGATATAACGTCAGTAAAGACTGGATGCTGGGGGTGAATACTTTCTATGATTATGACATCAGCCGTAGTCACCGCCGGGGAAGTCTTGGTTCAGAAGTGTGGACGAATTTCTTAAAAATTAACGGAAACTATTATATTCCTTTGTCTAAGTGGAAAGCGTCAGCGGACTTCGATAATTACGAAGAACGTCCGGCTCAGGGCTGGGATGTCCGTCTCCAGACCTATTTACCTTTTTATCCGCAATTAGGTTCATCGCTTATTTACGAACAATATTATGGCGATCAGGTCGCGCTTTTTGGCACCGACAATCTCCAGGAAGATCCATCCTCTGTGACGCTGGGCGTAGACTATACGCCGGTGCCATTAGTGACGATGGGTGCCGGTTATAAACAGGGTGATTCTGGCGAGAAGGAACTGACTGCTAATGTCAGTTTTGATTATCACATCGGTACCCCTCTTTCTAAACAGCTGGACACCTCTGCGGTTGCCGATATGCGTACGCTGGCGGGCAGCCGGATGGACTTTGTCGATCGCAACAACGATATCGTGCTGGAATACAGTGAAGTTAAAGATCTCGATATCGACGTCTACCTCAAACCGACCAGCACCGCGCCGCAATGTATTTTGGGCGATGACCCCGATGAGGCACAGGCTTACGAAGGATGTCACTGGACGCTGAATGCGGACATTAAATCTCACCGCAAAATTGCATCGGCGCGGTGGGTGCCGGTTGGCGGATATTCTGCCGAAAATACGCTGGCCTTACCGGCGCTGTCACCGTCATCGAACATCAGTGCCGGTAACAATAACCACTGGACGCTGACGTTCCCGGCGTGGGTCAGCTCGAAAGACCCGCACGCTAACGAATACGATTTAGCGGTGACCTTTAGCGATGATAAAGGCGACAGCAAGCAGTCCAATGTGGTGAAAATTAAAGTGTCCGAAGCGCCGGTCAGTTATCAGCTGGCGATTAAAAACGATCCGCAAAGTGATAAAGCCGTGAAACGCAGCGCAAATGGCAAAGACACGGTCGATCTGGAAGCCACTGGCGCGAAAGTTTCCGGGTTACAGGGCGAAACGACGGCGCTGACCGGCGAAAACCTGAACATGAATTTCCATGCTTATGCCGTTGCAGATAAAAATCATGAGCATGAAATTAAAATCCACGCCTCCAGAGAGGATTGCGATAAAAATACCGGCGACCTTTATTACGTGAATTCTCCGGATAAAGGGAAATCAACCATTGCCAGTACGCTGCCAGGTATTTTCTCGATTATTGCCACACCGGCCGATCATGAAAACCAGCAAACAAATCAGGTTCTGGTGGACTTTAATGCCGGAAATAAAGAAATCGTCACGGCCATTGTGGATACACAAAATCCGGATGTGAATCTGACCGCAACAAAAGGCAATCAGCTTTTGTTAGGTCACGAATATCAGTTCAGGGTGGCTTATGACAGTAATAAGAACGGGCAATGGGATCCGACAGATCGCGAAACTATTTCTGATACAGACAAGACACCGATTATTTCTCTGGTGAATTATAAATGGCTGTTTGACGGAATTAATCCGCAAGGCGAAAAAGGCGGCTATGCAAATAGTAATACCGATAACCACAATCTGGTTATTCCGGATACCAATGCGCAAGCCAATACCGTATTAGCATCGGCAGGAAAAAGCGGAATTCAGGGATTTGAATTAAAAGCAGACTTTGAGCTTTCAGATGCAGGTTCAAAGCTTCTTAAAAGTCTCTCCGCCAATTAAACCTGGCGAAATTTATTTGAACGTTAACTGAATACAAACTTACAGAGTGATATTGATATGACAAAGTTTAATAAAACCCTTCTGGCCAGCCTGTTATTTGCCGGCTGCTCACACGTTGCTTTAGCTGATATGACGGATTCTGCCGGTCAGCTGATCGGGACCGTGCCGGTGTTGAAAGGTACCGACGCAGGCCAGTCAGACCACAGCGTTTCCTTCTCGAACGGACACGAAAGCGGTTCGACAGAAGCGATGACTCCTGGCGATAAAATCACGTTAAATTATACATTTAAAGACGCAGAAGGCGACGTTGACGGCAGTAAAACCACCATCAAATGGTTCACCACCAGCGACGGTAAAGGTGCCGATAAAACTGCATTAGCCAACGACGGTAAGGATTCCTATACCATCGCGGCGGTTGATGCAGGCCGCTATCTGGGGGCAGAAATTACCGAACAAACCTCGACCGGTATGCCGTCAAAAGGTCAGGTTATTACTATCGAAGACGTCAGCGCCAACGATACGACGGATGCGATCCCGAACGGCCCGATCGTCGGCGGCAAGGTTGGCGTAGAGATTGTTGATGCGACCGCACCAACCGTCAACCTGATCGGTAAGGCAAACAGCCAGTTGTTGGTCGGCCACACTTACCAGTTCAAAGCCTGGTATGACGCCAACAATAACGGCACGTGGGATGCGGGCGAACTGGAAGCAACCAGCAACTACACCTACAAATGGTTCTTCGAAGGCAACAGCGCAACTACCAACACAGCGGGCGGTTATGCGGTCCCTGCAACGAACGGCAAAGATCTGGTTATTCCTGCTACGAATACCCTGGCGAAAGGTATCTTCGCGACCGCCGGCGCAGACGGTGTTCAGGGTTACAGCCTGAAAGTTGATTACTCTCCATTACTGAAATCAGTAAGAACCGTTAAATCCGTCAGGAAATAATTAACCCGGAAGAGTAACGATTTCATTTAAAGCGTTACTTAAGAAAAGTTGGGCACGAAAGTGCTCAACTTTTCACATCCTCTGAGCATGTTCAGGCTCAAATAATCAGGATGACATTATGTTTTCACGATATTTCAAGTTATCAGGGCTTTCTCTCCTGATAATACTTGCCTTCAGTACACACTGTCGGGCTGAGGCAACGGAGCCACAGGCCGGTGATTTCATGACGGCAGCGACGGGTATTTTGAATGGCACCCCTCCGGTCATCAAAAATAATGCCGGTGACAGCAATAAAGTCGATTTCAAAAAAATCAGCGAACACGACGACAGCGATGAGCTCGATGATGGCGATATCGTCACATTGACGTGGGAATTACAGGATAACGAAGGCGATGCCGATGCCACGCTGGCGTCCATCGTCTGGACCTGCGATCACCCGACCAAAGGCTCGCGTGTACTGGCGACGCAGGTTAACAGCTACACGATTACTTCAGCAGATTATGGCTGCGATATTAGCGTGGCGTTACAACCTAAAACGCAAACGGGTATTCCCCGTAGCGGAGACGCTATTACTGTTACCGATATTAGTGCTTATGATGACAACGATAATATTATCGAAGGGCCGGTCAACCCGCACTCTGTTAATTTTACAGACTATATTGTCGCGCCCGGTACCAGTGAAAGTAAAACGGTCAGCCCGGATAAAATTCTGCATACCGGCTGGGTTGGCGCAGAAGTTCAGCTGGAAACGGACAACCCGGAATCTCAGATTATCTGGGCAAGTAGCAATAAAAACGTCGCCACCGTCACTCAGGACGGGCTGGTGACTTTTCTGACAAAAGGCCCGGTCACGATACAGGCCAGAAATGACAAAGCCATTGCGCGTATAAAATTTAATCCGTCCGAATTCTTTATTTTCAGCACCGTAAAAATGAACTGGCAGGATGCAAAAGACTGGTGCGAATCTCAGGGATATACCTTGCCTGACTCCGACCATTTATCTACTGCAAAAAATTTGAGAAAGATCCCAGCAGATGCTTTATGGCAGGAATGGGGCGATATATCTCAACAAAACGCGCAATATTCTGGCATCGTTTTCTGGTCTTCAGATGAATGGGGAGGGGATAGTGCTTACTATATGTATATTGATGACGGTCGTATAACATCTAACCGTCAAACAGCCAGTGAAGGTGTTGCCTGTCTGGTAAATTAAAAATACGTCGTACGTATTTCAATATTCACGCGGTAATTTTTTGAGGATCGCAACAAGTTTGCCATTCTCAATATTAATATATTCACCCTGGCGAAGATCGGACAAAATCTTCATTACCCCGCTCCGGGCCAGGTGAGTATGTTCGTGAATATAATTAAAAACACTGGTACGCAGCCGCTGTTCCGGCGGCATCATTTCCAGTTCGAAGAGAAATGCGCAGACGATCTGGTACGTTGATTTGCTGATCAGCAAATTGGTCCGGTAGGCCTGAAAATCACTGAGGTACGTCTGGAAATCCAGTACTTCTTTGAACAGCTGATGTTCGCTGACAAGCTCTACAGCGCGGGAATAAGGCAGCGTCTCGAGCACTGCGCCCTTTTCGCTCCTGAACTGATAAAGGTTATTGCGAAAAGGGGATCCCTGCATCCCAAATAAATTAGGCGCAGCGGCTCTCACAAATCGCAAATTATCGGCGGTACGGTAAATATTCAACGCGCCGTCTAGAATCAGAATAACTCGCGCCTCAGCGTTCTCAGGCTGAATTTGAACAACGGAATCTTTTGCTTTTATATCAAGGGGAGCCGACGCCGTCCGAAATGCCGTAATAAGGGTATTAATGGTCTCAATCGGCTTGAGCATCGGGGTTAATAAATCAGGAACAGGCCTTTTATCCATTTTACGTACCCTTTCCCCTGAATTGTTGAGTTTACCTACACACTATAGTCCGGCGCGGGCACTATACGGAAATAATTCTGCGCCGGAAAGGTTCGTTATTCTGTCATTTCGCTGACACATCACTGTCACACCGGCTGACTATGGTCAGATGACTTCAACCGGAGGACATCCTATGTTCAGCATGGATACCCTGTTTCAGGATCTCGACCCGCAGCACAAAACCCCTTCCTGGCAACGCCGTCTCTTAAAAGCCCTGTTCCGCGAAAAAGAATTCCATCGTTTTGCCGAACAACATCAGCATCTGAAAGGCATTGATATGGCCGAACAGGTGCTTGAGCATTTTAATATTCGCTGTGAACTGACGGAACGCGATCGGGAGCAAATCCCAAGCTACGGGCCGGTGGTTATCGTCGCCAACCATCCGATCGGGACGCTCGACGGGCTGGCATTGCTGCACGCGGTGGCGTCTGTACGCCCTGACGTCAAAGTGGTCGCGAACCAGATATTGTCGCTGGTGACATCGCTCGGCAGCCTGATGATCCCGGTTGATAATATGGGCAACCGCACCCGCCGCAACCAGGTCACGCAGATGCAGGAGCATCTGGCGAATCAGGGCGTGCTGATTGTGTTCCCGGCCGGTGAAGTGTCGCGCATGAGTACCAAAGGCGTACGCGACGGAAAATGGCATACCGGTTTTATCCGCCTTGCCGCCAAAGCCCGTGCTCCGGTGGTTCCGGTGCATATCGGCGGCAGCAACAGCGCACTATTTTATCTTAGCTCAATGATTTACCGCCCGCTCAGCACCTTATTGCTGGTTCATGAAATGTTCGGTCAACGCGGCAACAGCCTCACGCTGAAAATCGGCGCGCGTATTCCTTATTCCAGCTGGCACGACGGACAAATGACGGCGGGCGATCTGGCCGCGCGTTTTAGAAAACACGTTTATCGCCTTGGCAGCGGAAAGCCTGAGCTGTTTCATACCGAAACGTCGATTGCCCGCGCCGAAGACCGCGCCGTGCTGAAACACGCGCTGGAAGCCAGTGAAGTGCTGGGTAAAACGCCCGACGGCAAAATGATTTACCTCTATCGCCGCCACGGCGAAGATTACGTGCCGATCCTGCGCGAACTGGGGCGGCTGCGCGAAATTGCGTTCCGTGCAGTGGGCGAAGGCAGCGGCCGTCGACGCGATCTCGACGGTTACGATGACGATTATTATCACCTGGTATTGTGGGATCCGCAGGCGCTGGAAATCGTCGGCGCTTACCGGTTTATCTCGACCGCCGAACAGGTTGCCAGCAAAGGTCTGAACGGCATTTACAGCCAGAGCCTGTTCCAGTACGGCCATCAGATGGACCCGATTCTCGCGCAGGGCATTGAACTCGGACGCAGCTTTATTCAACCCGCGTACTGGGGCAAACGCGGGCTGGATTATTTATGGCTCGGCATCGGCGCGTATCTGGCGAAATATCCGCAAACGCGTTACCTGTTTGGCCCGGTGTCGATTTCGGGGGGATTACCGCTGGCCGCACGCGATTTACTGGTCGCCTTCTATCGCCTGTATTTCGCGCCCGCACTGCCGCTGGCGACGTCGCGCCGCCCTTATCCGGCGTCTTTGCCCGACGTGCTCGCACAGTTTTGCGGTGATGACTATCAGGAAGATTTGCAGCGCCTGAAACGTCTGCTGGCAAACCTCGGTTGCAGTATTCCGGCGCTGTATAAGCAGTATTCAGAACTTTGCGAAACCGGCGGCGTGCAGTTTATTGATTTCGGCAGCGACCCGGAATTCAACCACTGCATCGACGGGCTGGTTCTGGTGGATCTCAGTCAGCTGAAACCGTCTAAGTTTGAACGCTATATCGCGGTGCACCAGGGCTGAATCCCTTTTTCTGACATAAAAAAAGGGCGCCCTCTGTATAAACAAAGGCGCCTTTTCTTATTAATCGGGATTACTGCGCTTTATTCACATCCACTACGGTAATGGTGTAAATCACCACTACGTCCGGCCGTTTGGCGTCACTGGCGTTTTCAACGGCAGCAGGCGGAATGACCACCTGAATCTCACCACCTTTGCGGATCAGTTTTACGCTGTCGCGCAGAACCGGCGGCATATTCGCCACGCGGAAGACCTGATTAGCATTCTCAACCTGCGGGCCGTCTACGATGGTGCCGTCCACCAGTTTGCCCTGATAACCGACCTCTACCATGTCGGTATCTTTGAGAATGCTGCCCTCACCTTTGTTTTTAACCAGATACAGCAAACCTTGTTTGGTCTTTTTCACGCCATCTTGTTTGGCGAAATCAGCCAGGAAGGCTTTATCCGCGGCACTCTTTTTATCCATTTCCGCTTTCGTCAGGACTTTGACCTGTTCATCAAACGCCGTCAGCGTCGTGTGAATGTCCTGATCGCTCATTTTCACCTGATTATTAAAGGTGTCGGCGATCCCGGCCAGCATGATCTCTTTGCTCATGGTGATGTGCAGCGCCTTCTGCTGCTCAATCTGTTCTTCGATGTAACGCGCCATCGCGACACCGCTGGCGTAAGCGCGTTTCTGCTCTTCACTGTCGAGGCTGAACGCTGGTTTCACCGGCGCTTTCGGTTCTTCTTTCACCGCAGGAACGGTGGCTGCCGATGTCGGTAAAGTCGTCAGCGGAGCCGGGGTTTCAGTAACAACAGGAGCCGGTTTTTCAGGCACTGCCGGAGCAGCTTCGGCGGAAACAACAGGCGCCGGTTTTTCAGGCGCTGCCGGAGGAGCTTCGGCGGAAACAACAGGAGCCGGTTTTTCAGGCACTGCCGGTGCAGCTTCGGCGGAAACAGCAGGCGCCGGTTTTTCAGGCGCTGCCGGAGCAGATTCAGCGGGAACAGCAGGCGCCGACGTTACGGCAGGTTCCGGGGTGACGACCGGCGCGGGATCAGCGGCAACGGCTGCGCCGGACAACATCAGTAAACCAGCAAGGCAGGCGTTTTTTTTACGAGTCAGAGAGAACATAACAGTCCTTTGCTAAGAGAGAGTCCCCGCAGGGCGTGATAATTTTCAGGCAGGTTATATTATTTTCGGAAAAGAAATATCTGATTCGGCGCAAGACTGTCGAAAAGAAACAATAAAACTGTTATGAAACAGCCCACCCGTCAGAATTCTAATATGTAAAAATCTTAATTTACACAGACCCTTCAGATTATTCAGCGTCCGCGCATTCATGAAAACAATATCAATGACACTTCCCACGATAATCATCGGCCATCGCCATTCTCAGTAAAAGATCATGACCAATATAATTGCTCCAGTTAAACGTGTTTTGTAATACCACCACGGCATTCTGATGTTTTTTATCAAAACCAATATAACTGGAATAACCGCCGATATAGCCGACCTGATAGGTAATCGTCTGATTATTAATATGATCCGTTACCCAGGCAATATTGGCCGCTTCAATATTCCGCTGGAAATACACTTTTTCCGTGGCGCTGATCGCCAGATTAAGGTCGCCGTTTCGCGAGCCGTTGATATGGGCACGCAAATACTTCAGCAGATCATCCACATTGCTGTACAGGCTGGCGGCGGCCACCATGTTATTGGAGAAATGCCAGTCAGGCACCACTTCGCCGCGCGGGATAAATTTTGGCTGATCACCCGCATGGCCGATGGCGCGGTAAGGATAGTCCTTCAGGCGCGTCGCATAAAAACTGGTGTTATCCATCTTCAGCGAACGGAAAATGAAATCATAAGACAGCTGCTGGATGTCTTCGCCGGTTTTCAGTTTGAGAATGTAGCCCAGCAGCGCGTAGCCTAAATTGGAATACTGCGGCTCGCGCTTTTCAGGCTTTTTAAACCCGGACAGATCGTTGACGACGGAATCGCTGTCCAGCTCGTGATAGAAGTTGTCGCCGGTGTAGAGATAGCGGAGAAAACTCTCCAGCATATCTTTATTCATGTTTTGTCGCGGCAGGCCGGACGTGTGCGTCGCCAGCTGCAACAGCGTGATGTTTTTTGCATCCTCGCTCAGCGGGATATTTTTCGGCAGCAAATCAGAAAGTTTATCGTCCCAGCGCAGCTGGCCTTTATTGACCAGCCCGGCCACCACTTCGCCGGTCACGCCTTTACTGACAGAACCCAGCGCGAACAGGGTTTCCCCGTCAATTTTGTAGCTGTGGGTGGAATTGGTGTAGCCGTAGCCCCAGGTTCTGGCCTCGCCGTTGTTTCTGATAATGCCTATCGCGAGGCCCGCAGCTTTCTCTTTTTTCTGATACTGGCGGACAACGCCATTAACCATCTCATCGAGATCGCCCGAACAGGCCAGCGCCCGCACGGCGTCGGGATGCTCTTTCACCTGCATGTCGGATAACGTTCCGCAGGATGTCAGAAACAGGGGGAGTAAAATGAAGAAACGGTGAAATCCCCCTGTCATGTGGCTATTTCGCGCCTTTCGGTCGGGAAATCAGATCCTGCGCGCACGCCCAGGCGGAGCTCCACGCCCACTGGAAATTGTATCCGCCCAGCCAGCCGGTCACGTCCACGACTTCGCCGATAAAATACAGACCCGGCACTTTTGCCGCGGCCATGGTTTTGGAGGAAAGTTCGCGCGTATCGACGCCGCCCAGCGTCACTTCCGCCGTGCGGTAACCTTCGGTGCCGTTCGGCTGGACCTGCCAGTTTTGCAATTGCTCAACCAGTTCGGCCTGCTGCGGCACGTTCAGCTGTTTCAGCGTGACGTCCGGCAGTTGCCCGAGCGTTTGCAGGCATTCCACCAGACGCTTCGGCAGCTGCATCGCCAGCGTATTTTTCAGGCTCTGGTTCGGGTGTTCCTGCCGCTGCGCATTGAGAAACGCCGCCAGATCGACATCAGGAAGTAAGTTAACGCTCACAAACTCGCCAGGCTGCCAGTAGCTGGAAAGTTGCAGAACCGCCGGGCCGGACATCCCGCGATGCGTAAACAAAATGCTTTCGCGGAACACCGTGCCATCCTGCGCGGTCAGCACAGCGGGCACGGAGACGCCGGAAAGCGTCTGTAAATGGTCGAGCAGCGGCTTGTGCAGCGTAAACGGCACCAGACCGGCGCGGGTCGGTAACACTTTCAGGCCAAACTGTTCGGCCAGACGATAACCTAAAGGCGAAGCGCCCAGCCCTGGCATGGAAAGTCCGCCGCTGGCAATCACAAGTGAGTGAGTACTTACAGTTGAGCCATTCACTTTGATAATAAAGCCATCTTCGGTTTTCTGAACGTCTGAAATCTCGCTGCGCAGACGCACATCGACATTCCCCAGTTCACATTCTTTATCCAGCAACGATACAATTTGCGTCGCTGAATCATCGCAGAAAAGCTGGCCGAGCGTTTTCTCGTGCCAGGCAATGTTATAGCGGTTGACCAGATCGATGAAATCCCACTGGGTGTAACGCGCCAGCGCGGATTTACAGAAATGCGGGTTTTCTGAAAGATAGGCAGCCGGTTCGGCGTACAGATTGGTGAAGTTGCAGCGACCGCCGCCTGACATCAGAATTTTGCGTCCGGTTTTTTTGCCATTATCCAGCAGCAGAACCCGGCAGCCACCCTGTCCGGCCTGCGCTGCACAGAACATGCCTGCCGCACCCGCACCAATGACTACCACATCAACCTGTTCCACTTTTGGCCTCTCTTTACGAAAATTTCAGCTACGTTTTAGACAGGGCTTCCCCCTGTGCCAATGGGCTTTAGCCGCATTGCGACGCGGATTGTAAGGGACAGACGCCCCTTAAACCAGCCGGAGAGGTGGTTTTCTGAACGTCGTAAGTAAATGTTTCAGCGCCCAAAGGAGGAATAAGATTTTGATATATAAAAAATTAATTGAAACAGAGCCAAATATTGAACTGTTTTTAGTCAAAAAAATGTCATATTTTCCTTTTCCCGTCCCCCTGTTCTCGCAGATAATGCGCGGCGTTCATGACCACTAACTGGCGTAACAATTATGCTGCATCTATTTGCCGGGTTGGATATTCATACCGGTTCGTTATTGATTCTCGCGTTACTGTTTGTTCTGTTCTATGAAGCCATTAACGGTTTCCATGATACGGCCAACGCAGTAGCAACCGTCATATACACCCGGGCAATGCGTTCGCAATTAGCGGTCGTGATGGCAGGGGTATTTAACTTCTTTGGCGTCCTGCTCGGTGGTTTGAGCGTGGCCTATGCCATTGTCCATTTGCTCCCAACCGATTTGTTGCTGAATGTAGGTTCCGCGCATGGCCTTGCCATGGTGTTCTCTATGTTACTGGCGGCGATCATCTGGAACCTCGGCACCTGGTATTTTGGCCTGCCGGCGTCCAGCTCCCATACCCTCATTGGCGCCATTATCGGCGTGGGTTTGACTAACGCACTGATGACCCACACGTCGGTGGTTGATGCGTTAAACATCCCGAAAATGATTGGCATTTTTGCCTCACTGATCGTCTCACCGCTGGTCGGGATGATTATGGCGGGAACCATGATTTTCCTGCTGCGTCGTTACTGGAGCGGGAATAAAAAACACGCCCGTATCCACCTGACGCCGGCAGAACGTGAAAAGAAAGACGGCAAGAAGAAGCCGCCATTCTGGACCCGTATTGGCCTTATTCTGTCCGCAATCGGCGTGAGTTTCTCTCACGGTGCGAACGACGGTCAGAAAGGTATCGGCCTGATCATGCTGGTGTTGATTGGCGTGGCTCCGGCAGGTTTCGTGGTGAACATGAGCGCGACCGGTTACGACATTGCCCGTACCCGCGACGCCGTGACGCACCTCGGTCAGTATTATTCTCAGCATGTTGATGCGGTGCCGCACGTTGTGGCACAGACGCCTCTGGTGCCTGCACCGGACGTCAATATCGCGCCAGCCGATGAGACAAAAGTGTTCCATTGCGACAGCAGCCACGCGCTTGATGCGATTGGCCGTGCGCAGACACTGCTGACGAATCTTCAGTCTTACAGCGATCTGGCACCGGAAGAACGCAGCCACATGCGCCGTCTGCTGATGTGTGTTTCTGATACTGCCGATAAAGTCGCTAAGCTGCCGGAAACCTCCGCGGCGGATAAACGCTTCTTAGGCGAGCTGAAAACCGACATTCTGCAAACTGTCGAATATGCTCCTATCTGGATCATCATCGCGGTCGCACTGGCGCTTGCGCTGGGCACCATGATTGGCTGGAAGCGCGTTGCGACCACCATCGGTGAGAAGATTGGTAAGAAAGGCATGACCTACGCTCAGGGCCTGTCTGCGCAGATGACGGCAGCGGTATCTATCGGTGTGGCCAGTTACACCGGTATGCCGGTTTCCACCACGCACGTGTTGTCCTCTGCGGTTGCAGGCACCATGATTGTGGATGGCGGCGGTGTTCAGTCTAAAACCGTGAAAAACATCGCGATGGCGTGGATTTTAACCCTGCCAGTGTCGATTGTTCTTTCCGGCGTGCTGTACTGGATTGCACTGAAGCTTATCTGATAAACCTGCGTGCTCAGGCACGGAGGTAAAAAAGGCGGCCTTGTTCTCAGAACAGGTCGCCTTTTTTTATTCCCTTTTTCACACATTCCTCACAACGACTTTAGGCGTGTCAGTACCAGATCAACATGGCCAGCATACTGATAAGAATCAGTCCAACCAGACATGTCGTCAGGACAAACTGGCCGCGTACTCTTTCACACCGGCGAATAAACTCAGGGTCGTGATGTTCAACATAGCGCTGAGCATAAATATAGCGAACCAGTCTTATCTGCTTGCTGGGCTGGCCGTGGGAAGTAAAGAATCCCCCGCCGTCCACGTACTGATAAAGCAACGGATCACAGCCCCGCAGCACCACCAGCAACGCGCGCAAAGACGAGTAATAACGCAGCATATTCACCACACACACAAAACATAAAGCCCAAAACAGCGCAACGGGACTGATCATGATTCCCCCTCAAGGCGAACTGACACCGCGCAATGCCGCTCAAAATCTGCCGCACACCCGACGTTTCGCCCTGCCTTTCCGCGATTTCACACCCCCGGGCAACCTTCGCCCGCCCTCTTTTCTTATCACAGAAGAATGCTAAAGCAGGAGAAGCCTGCATTATTGAGTGTAGGAAACGAATCTGTAAGTGTTCATATTATTTGTATCTATAGATTGTCAGATTAGGAAATGGGATCTGTATGCTTGATTTCTTTAACCATTTTGGGGCTATACTGATCTCATGAGATTCGCATGATGCTGATATTGCTATTAACCGACTTATGGAAGGAGTTTCCCTATGGCTTACAAACACATCCTTATCGCTGTAGACCTGTCACCGGAGAGCAAGGTTCTGGTCGAGAAAGCCGTTTCCATGGCGCGCCCGTACAACGCCAAAGTGTCTCTGATCCACGTTGATGTGAATTATTCAGACCTCTACACCGGCCTGATTGACGTGAACCTGGGCGACATGCAGAAACGCATTTCCGAAGAAACGCACCACGCGCTGAACGAGCTTTCGCAAAACGCCGGTTACCCAATTTCAGAAACCCTGAGCGGCAGCGGTGATTTAGCCCAGGTACTGGTCGATGCCATCAACAAATACGGCGTAGATCTCGTGCTGTGTGGTCATCACCAGGATTTCTGGAGCAAGCTGATGTCCTCAGCACGCCAGTTGATCAACACCGTCCATATCGACATGCTGATCGTGCCATTGCGTGACGAGGAAGAAGAAGCGTAAGACGTGATGTCTGCGCTTTAATGAGAAAGAGGTGCCAGCGGCACCTCTTTTTTTTATGGGGATTTACAGCGGCGTATAAATATCAAACCGGTGGCTTTTGGTGACGACCGCAGCCTGCGCGGCGATATCCGCCATCGGGGGCGCATAGTCAGGGCGTTTCACCACAATGCGTTTGGTCGCTAACCGGCGCGCCGGTTCCAGCAGGCCGTCGGCATCTTCGTCCGGGCCAACCAGCCCCTGAAACACGCGCATCTCTTTCTTCACCAGCGCACTTTTCTGTTTATGCGGATACATCGGGTCGAGATACACCACTTCCGGTTTTGGCGAAAGCTCAGAGAGCGCCGTCAGGCTCGAAGCGTGCAGCAGCGTCATGCGTTCACGCAACCACGGGCCGATTTCTGCATCGCGATAGCCACGCGCCAGCCCGTCGTCGAGCAAAGCCGCCACCACCGGATTGCGTTCCAGCATCCGCACTTTGCAACCCAGGGACGCCAGCACAAACGCGTCACGGCCCAGACCGGCGGTGGCATCGACGACATCCGGCAGATAACTGCCTTTGATACCGACCGCTTTTGCTACCGCTTCACCGCGCCCGCCGCCGAATTTACGGCGATGCGCCATCGTGCCACCGACGAAATCGACAAAAATGGCACCGAGTTTTGGCTCATCGCGTTTGCGTAATTCCAGACGCTCAGGCGTCAGCACCAGCGCCATCACGGCGTCCGGATCAGACGTCAGATTCCAGCGCTGCGCCAGAACAGATAAGGCGCCTTCATCGGCGCCTTCTTCACAGAGTAAACACACACTCACAGGCAGAAATTATCCTTTGATACCGTAATGGCGCAGCATAGCATCCAGCTGCGGCTCACGCCCGCGGAAGCGTTTGAACAACTCCATCGGCTCTTCGGAACCGCCGCGCGACAGAATATTGTCGAGGAACGACTGCCCAGTTTCGCGGTTGAAAATCCCCTCTTCCTCGAAGCGGGAATACGCATCAGCAGACAGCACTTCCGCCCACAGATAGCTGTAGTAACCGGCCGCATAACCGCCTGCGAAAATATGGCTGAACGCGTGCGGGAAACGGCCCCAGCTTGGTGACGGCACAACCGCAACCTGCTTCTTGATTTCTGCCAGCGTTTGCAAAATCTGCGCGCCTTTCGCCGGGTCATATTCCGCATGCATACGGAAATCGAACAGGCCGAATTCAAGCTGACGCAGAATAAACAGCGCCGCCTGATAGTTTTTCGCGGCCAGCATTTTATCCAGCATCTCTTTCGGCAGCGGTTCGCCGGTTTCGAAATGCCCGGAGATGAACGCCAGCGCGTCCGGCTCCCAGCACCAGTTTTCCATAAACTGGCTTGGCAGTTCGACAGCATCCCACGGCACACCGGCGATCCCGGCAACTCCCGGGGTGTCGATGCGGGTCAGCATATGATGCAAACCGTGGCCGAATTCGTGGAACAGCGTGGTGACTTCGTTGTGCGTAAACAGCGCCGGTTTATTGCCGACCGGGCCGTTGAAGTTACAGGTCAGATACGCGACCGGCTTTTGCAGTTCGCCGTCAGCTTTACGCATGCTGCCGACGTAATCGTTCATCCAGGCTCCGCCACGCTTGTGTTCGCGGGCGTACAGGTCAAGATAGAAACTGCCGCGCAGATCGCCGGATTCATCGAACAAATCGAAGAAGCGTACGTCTTTGTGCCAGGTTTCCACGTCTTTGCGTTCTTTGGCGGTGATACCGTAAATGCGTTTCACCACTTCGAACAGCCCTTCCAGCGCGCGCTGTTCAGGGAAATACGGACGCAGTTGCTCGTCATTGATGGAGAACAGATGCTGTTTCTGTTTTTCGCCGTAGAACGGCAAATCCCAGGCTTCCATTTCGTCCACGCCAAAATGTTCTTTGGCGAAAGCGCGAAGCTGCGCCAGCTCACGTTCGCCTTGCGGGCGGGCACGCGTCGCCAGACCGCTCAGGAAATCAATCACCTGTTTCGGGCTTTCGGCCATTTTGGTGGCCAGCGACATATCAGCGTAGGAATCAAAGCCCAGCAGTTGCGCCAGTTCGTGACGCAGCGACAGAATTTCTGCCATCACTTCGCTGTTGTCCCACTTACCGGCATTCGGGCCCTGATCGGACGCACGGGTGCCGAACGCGCGGTACATTTCCTCACGCAGCGCGCGGTTTTCACCGTAGGTAATCACCGGCAGATAGCTCGGGATATCCAGCGTCAGCAGCCAGCCTTCCTGTTCTTTCGATTCGGCCAGCGCTTTCGCCGCCGCCAGCGCGCTTTCCGGCAGGCCTTTCAGCTCGGCCTCGTCGGTGATCAGCTTGCTCCAGCCCATCGTGGCGTCGAGCACGTTGTTGCTGTACGTCGAACCCAGCTCAGACAGACGCGCGGAAATTTCGCCGTAACGTTTTTGTTCTTCGACCGGCAAACCAATGCCGGATAACTCGAAATCACGCAGCGCGTTATCAATCGCTTTTTTCTGCGCAACTGACAGCGTTGTGAAATGCTCGCTGTCTTTTAAATCGCGGTAAGCCTGATACAAACCGGCGTGCTGCCCGGTCCAGGTGCTGAATTCAGATAAAATTGGCAGACATTGCTCGTACGCTTCACGCAGTTCCGGGCTGTTTTTGACGGCGTTCAGATGGCCGACCGGCGACCAGATACGGCTCAGACGATCGTCGCTTTCCGCCAGCGGCTGGCACAGATTTTCCCAGGTGTAAGGCGCGCCTTGTGCGACCACGCGTTCAATCGTCTGGCGGCTTTCTTCGATCGCAGATTGCATCGCAGGGACGATTTGTTCAGGTTGGATCGCAGAGAAAGGCGGCAGGGAGAACGGTTTTAAGAGCGGATTGTTCGACGCGTTTTGCTGTTCAGTCATAGGGCCAGTCCTTCGTTAATTCGGGTGGGTTTGATGCGCCTGAGGTGCACCACGCCGTGAATTCGGGTCGTCTTAAAGATGACGTAACTTCTAACATGCGGTCAAGTTAAGGGGAAATCAATGGGCCGGGCAAATTCGTCGGTTCAGAAGAAGTTATTCACCGTATCAATAACTCACATCTCAAACATCATTCTCAATTTGGATCCGCCTCGCATTTTTCATCATGAGTTCTTCCCGCCTGATAAACCTTATTTACAGCAGGGTTAATCGTGTTATTTTTCATCTGGCATATGCCAGTTACTCAATATAGAAAAATCACATCAGGGACAGAAAGGAAAATGAAAAAACTCAAGATTGTCACGCTGGGCGGCGGATCGAGTTACACGCCGGAACTGATTGAAGGTTTTATCCGCCGTTATGATGAATTGCCGGTCTCCGACTACTGGCTGGTGGATATCGACGCGGGCGCGGAGAAGCTGAAAATTGTCGGGGAACTGGCAAAACGCATGGTGAAAAAATCGGGTTTGCCGATGACGGTTCACCTCACCACCCACCGCAACGAAGCGCTGTTTGACGCGGATTTCGTCACCACGCAGTTACGCGTCGGCCAGCAGGAAGCACGCATTCACGATGAAGCCATTCCGCTGAAATACGGCGTCCTCGGGCAGGAAACTACCGGCGCGGGCGGCTTTATGAAAGCACAGCGCACCATTCCCGTCCTGCTGGATTTATGCCGCGATATGGAAAGGCTGTGCCCGGAGGCGTGGCTGATCAACTTCACCAATCCCGCCGGAATTGTCACGGAAGCCATCGAAAAATACTCCCCGATAAAAACACTGGGCATTTGCAGCGGCGCGAACAACATGATGATGGACGTTGCGGGCGTTTACGGCGTTGAGCGCCGCGACGTTTACGCCAGAGTGATGGGACTGAACCACCTGATTTTTGCCGATCGGATTGCGGTAAAAGGCCAGGACGTCACCGCAGAATTTATTGAAAAGCTGGCGAAAGGCGCGGGCGGCAGCTCGTTAAAAAATGTCCCGGACATTGGCTTACCGCCTGATTTTATCCGCGCGCTCGGCCTGTTTCCGCTCTCGTACCTGAAATACTTTTATCTCAGCCGGGAAATGGTCGAACACAGCCTTCAGGACAGCAAAGCGCACGGCACACGCGGCGAGCAGACCCGCGAAATTGAACACCGGTTGTTTGAGATTTATAAAAATCCTCAGCTTGAGTCCAAACCGAAAGAGCTGGAAAGCCGCGGCGGCGCGTATTACTCGGAAACGGCCTGTTCCATCATCAGCTCAATTTATAACGATAAGAAAGAAATCCACGTCGTGAATACGCCAAACCGGGGCGCAACGCGCGATCTGGACGATGAAAGCGTGGTGGAAACCAACGCCGTGATTGACCGTCAGGGCGCGCATCCGCTGGCTTATGGCCGCCTGCCGGTGAAAATTCGCGGGCTGATCCAGAGCGTTAAAGCGTTTGAAGAACTCACCGTTGAAGCCGCCGTCACCGGCGATTATTCCACGGCATTAATGGCGCTGTCGGTGCATCCGCTGATCCCGTCCGTGGATATTGCCGGGAAAATTCTCGATGAATATCTGGCGGCAAACCGGCCTTTCCTGCCTCAGTACAAATTCGGCAAGGCGGGGAAAATATCATGATGAAGTTTTTAGAATCCCGCGTGGTGCCCTGTCTGGTGAAAGTCGGGGAAAACGTGATTCTGGTGGCCGTCAGAAATGGCATCACGCTCACGTTACCGTTTATTATTGCCGGCAGCGTATTTTTAATTATCGCCAACCTGCCCATTCCCGGCTGGACGGAATATCTCGGCACCTTTGGCACGGCGCTGAATGTGCCGGTTATCGTCACGTTCGGCATTATTGGTTTAATTTCCGCCATCGGCATCAGCTACAACCTCGCGAAACACTACAAACTCGATGGCCTGACGTGCAGCGGTATTACCGTGGCCGTTTTTCTGATGGCGCAACTTGATGATAATTACCTGCTGAACGTCGATAATCTCGGCGCGTCGGGGTTATTTTCCGCCATTATTTTGTCGGTGCTGACGGTGTATATCATCCGCTTTTTCATCGAACATAAAATCTACATCCGGCTGCCGGAAAGCGTGCCACCTGCGGTGTTGCAGTCTTTCGTCAGCGTGATCCCGGCGTTTGTCTGCCTGGCACTGGTCTGGTTCGTCAGGATGATTTTGCACTTTGATATCAACGCGTTCTTCACGATGATCCTCAGCCCGCTGGTGATTGGCCTGGGGACATTGCCGGGGATGTTAATTCTGGTATTTCTGATTTCGCTGCTTTGGTGTTGCGGAATACACGGCACCAACGTGTTATCCGGTATTACCGCGCCAATCTTCCTGAAATTCATCGTCGAAAATACGCAGGCTTATCTCAGCCATCAGCCTATTCCACATATCTTTGCCGAAGGGTTTTATAACTTCTTCATTTGTACCGGCGGATCCGGCGCGACGATGGGCTTAGTGCTGGCGATGATGGTATCCAGAAGCCGTTATTATAAATCGCTGGGCAGAATGGCGTTCGCCCCTTCCCTGTTTTGTATTAATGAGCCGGTGATATTCGGCGTGCCGATGGTTTTCAATCCGCTGATGATGTTGCCGTTAATTGTCACGCCGATGCTGCTGTGTACGATGTCTTATTTCCTGATGGAATTTAATATCATCGGCCGTCCGGTATTGCAGATCCCCTGGACTATGCCGCCGTTTTTAAATGCCTATTTCGCCACCGGGGGAAATATTCCTGCGGCAATCTGGTCAGGCGTCATGATTATTATTTCGACAATCATTTATTATCCCTTCTTCCGTTTGCTGGAAAAGAAACAACTGGCGGCTGAATCCGCCGAAACCCCGGTAAACACGCCGCAGGTCAGTGCATAAATCTTCTCAAAGGGAGTTCGTTATCATGATGATAAACAGTGCATTTATAGGGTTCGGTAAAAGTGCCACACGTTACCATTTGCCTTACGTTTTTCAGCGCCGCGACACGTTTCGCGTAAAAACGATTTTTGATGTGACCCGCCGCACGGCGCTCGAAGCCGAAAGCGAATATCAGGGCATTCATTTCACCGACAACCTGAACGACATTCTGCTCGATGAAAGCATCCGGCTGGTGACGCTGTGTACCCCGCCGGAAACGCACTACGATTACGCCCGTCAGTGCCTGGAGCACGGCAAAAACGTCATCGTCGAAAAACCGTTTACCCGCACGCTGGCAGAAGCGGAAGCGCTGTTTGCTCTGGCCGCAGAAAAAGGCTTAACGGTCACCCCTTTCCAGAACCGCCGTTTCGACAGCTGTTTTCTGGCCGCTAAAAAAGTGATTAACAGCGGCGTGCTCGGAAAACTCGTCGAGTTCGAAAGCCATTTCGATTATTTCCGCCCCGACGCGCCGGACGCGCCGGGTGATTTCACCCACGGCGCGTTTTACGGGCTGGGCGTACATCTTATCGATCAGGTCGTCAGTCTCTTCGGGCGGCCTGAATTTGTGCATTACGATATCCGCTCTGTCCGGAATAAAAATAACCCTGACGATACGTTTGAATTGCAGCTTTATTACGGCGATATCAAAGCAATGGTGAAATGCAGCCATCTGGCCATGCAGCCTTACCCGAAATTCATCGTTCACGGCGAAAACGGATCATTTATCAAACTGAATATCGACCAGCAGGAAACCTGTCTTAAAGCCGGAATCATGCCGGGCAGCCCTCATTTCGGGCAGGAGTCTGAATTCGGCTTGCTGAAATACAAGAATCAGCGCGGTGAAATTATCACTGAAAAAGTCGATGCAGGAACCGGCGATTATGGCCGGGTTTACGACGCGGTGTACGCCACGCTGGTGGATAAAAAACCGCCTTATATTTCTCAGCAGGACGTGATGACCACCATGGAAATTCTGCATCGCGCCTTTGAGCAACCCGCTCCGGCGCTGATTAAACTCCGTTAGTCCCCCGGCGCGCTGCGCATTTTTCACGGCGGCGCGCCCGGATGACACCTCTGCAGGTTCTGTTTATACTGCCCGAAAATAAACCGCTGCAAAAAAGGCGTTACGCCATGGCCGCCCGTTACATTGATATTAAAAACAGCCTGAAACAGGCGATCCTCAATAAAGAATATCGTGTCGGGGACAAAATTCCTTCTGAGCGGGAATTAGCGCTGCACTACGACGTCACGCGCGTCACCCTGCAAAAAGCGATGCATGTGCTGGAACAGGAAGGCTTTATCGAGCGCATCCACGGCAAAGGCATGTATGTCACCAAAGTCATTGAAGATAACGTTTATTTGCTCAATAACGGCACCAGCGATTCTATTCTAGGGTTTTCACGCGAATTTAAAAATCAGGTCAAAGTCTCCAGCAAACTGATTACGTTAAACAAAATTTCTGCGGGAGAATATATCGCCGCTCAGCTGGATATTCATCCGGATGACGACGTTCATTATATTCGCCGTATCCGGCTGGTTGATAATATCCCGGTGCTGATTGAAGATTCGTATATTCCCTGCGCTGTCATAGCATCAATTCCAGAAGCCGTTTTACAGGAAGCGTCGTTATATGAATATATTGAAAACAAAACCGGGCGGAAAATTAAATTCTATAACTCGGTGATCGAGGCCGCGCTGTTCGACGAAACGCTCTGCGCATTACTGAACATCGAAACCGGCAGCCCGATGCTGAAAGTCTCCGGCGTCACCAAGCTGGAGGACGGCAAAGCCTTCAACTACTCCATCAGTTTTAACCGCGCGGACATGTTCAAAATTAAGAACAGCTGGGTTGGGAAGTAAGATAGCGGCGTTTTACGGGCAACTTGAAGGCCGAATGTTTATACTGTCCGCAATACGCCACTCCGGAACAAAAAAGTTATGTTGAGTTACCGCCATAGTTTTCACGCCGGCAACCATGCCGACGTCCTGAAACACACTGTTCAGAGCCTGATCATTGAATCTCTGAAAGAAAAAGAAAAACCCTTCCTTTATCTCGACACCCACGCGGGTGCCGGGCGTTATCAGCTGAGTGGCGAACACGCCGAACGTACCGGCGAATATCTGGAAGGCATCGCCCGCATCTGGCAACGTGATGATATCCCAGAAGAACTGGCGGCTTACATGTCCGTCGTGAATCACTTTAACCGCAACGAAAACCTGCGTTATTACCCGGGTTCGCCGCTGATTGCCCGTCAGCTGTTGCGTGAAGACGACAAACTGCACCTGACCGAACTGCACCCGAGCGATTTCCCGTTACTGCGCAGTGAATTCCAGAAAGATGACCGTACCCGCGTTGCGCGTGCCGACGGTTATCAGCAGCTGAAAGCTCAGTTACCGCCGCCGTCCCGTCGCGGGCTGATCCTGATGGACCCGCCGTACGAAATGAAAACCGATTATCAGGACGTGGTAAAAGGCATTCAGGAAGGCTACAAACGTTTCGCCACCGGCACCTATGCGCTGTGGTATCCGGTCGTGATGCGCCAGCAGATCAAAAAAATGCTGCGTGATCTCGAAGCCACCGGCATCCGCCGTATTCTGCAAATCGAGCTGGGCGTGCGCCCGGACAGCGATCAGCGCGGCATGACGGCTTCCGGCATGATTGTCATTAACCCGCCTTGGAAGCTCGAACAGCAGATGAACAACGTGCTGCCGTGGCTGCTGAAAGTGCTGGTTCCTTCCGGCACCGGCCACACCACCGTGAACTGGGTTGTGCCCGAGTAAGTCATTCCCTCCTGAATTCTGTAATCCCCAAAATCATTCGGGTTGCATCAAAGCGGCCACTGAATGAATCCCCGGGAGCTTACTCAGGTAAGTGACCGGGGTGAATGAAGGCAGCCAACGAAGGGGCAACCTGAAGGGTGACGGGGATAGGCCTTAGCTATCAAACCTATCGCAATCATTGATCCAATCTTTTCCACAACCAGTTAAACTCTTAGGCAATTTTTAAGATTAGCGACGCCGGTAAGGCGTACTTCATTTTCGACAACTCATGGAAAATCCGATGACCAAACATTATGACTATCTGGCAATTGGCGGCGGCAGCGGTGGTATCGCATCAATCAACCGTGCAGCTATGTATGGGAAAAAATGTGCGCTGATCGAAGCTAAAGAGCTGGGCGGTACATGCGTCAACGTGGGTTGTGTCCCGAAAAAAGTGATGTGGCACGCCGCGCAAATCGCAGAAGCTATCCGCAACTACGGCCCGGATTATGGCTTTGACACCACCGTGAACAGTTTCAACTGGAAAACGCTGGTCGCCAACCGTACCGCCTACATCGACCGTATCCACACCTCGTACGACAACGTGCTGGGCAAAAATAACGTTGATGTGATCAAAGGTTTTGCGCGCTTTGTTGACGCTCACACCGTCGAAGTGAACGGCGAGAAGATCACCGCAGATCACATCCTGATCGCCACCGGCGGTCGTCCGAGCCATCCCAATATTCCGGGTGCAGAATACGGCATCGATTCCGACGGTTTCTTTGATCTGACCGAAATGCCAAAACGCGTTGCGGTTGTCGGCGCAGGTTACATCGCCGTGGAAATCGCCGGTGTGATGAACGGACTGGGCGCTGAAACTCACCTGTTCGTGCGTAAACATGCGCCGCTGCGCACGTTTGATCCGCTGATGGTTGATACGCTGGTTGAAGTCATGGAAGCCGAAGGCCCTGCGCTGCACAAAGAATCCATTCCGAAAGAAGTGGTGAAAAATGCAGATGGCAGCCTGACGCTGAAACTGGAAAACGGTCAGGAATTTGAAGTCGACAGCCTGGTTTGGGCAATTGGCCGCGAACCGGAAACCGACAACTTCAACCTGAAAGCGACCGGCGTGAAAACCAACGAAAAAGGTTACATCGTCGTCGATAAATTCCAGAACACCAGCGTTCCGGGCATTTACGCAGTGGGCGATAACACCGGCGCTGTTGAACTGACGCCAGTGGCTGTTGCTGCAGGTCGTCGTCTTTCCGAGCGCCTGTTCAACAACAAACCGGACGAGCATCTGGATTACAGCAACATCGCGACTGTCGTGTTCAGCCATCCGCCAATCGGCACGGTCGGCCTGACCGAACCGCAGGCTATCGAACAGTACGGCGTAGAAAACGTGAAAGTGTATAAATCCGCGTTCACCGCGATGTATACAGCGGTCACACAGCACCGTCAGCCATGCCGCATGAAACTGGTGTGCGTTGGTAAAGAAGAGAAAATCGTCGGTATCCACGGCATCGGTTACGGCATGGACGAAATGCTGCAGGGCTTTGCGGTCGCACTGAAAATGGGTGCCACCAAAAAAGACTTCGACAACACCGTCGCAATCCACCCGACCGGCGCGGAAGAGTTTGTGACCATGCGTTAATCGCATAAAAAGGTTAGCGATAACCTTTTTAGCACACGGATGTTGAAATGAATAATTCTCCCGGAGAATCTTTCCGGGAGAATTATGAAGATTGTTTAATCAGACAAATTTAGCCAGCGGGTCAGCAGCGGAAAAGGCAATTTCACGTTCAGCCTTTGGCGGATAAATCAGTTCGTTGGTAATGGCAATTTTGATTTTTTTCGCTTCCTCGCGCACTGACTGCACTTTCTGATCCCACCCTTCGGTATAAACAGCCCCCCAGCTCCCCAGATCAAGACAGGTCACATAGTTCACCTGACGGTAAGGAATTGGCGGTAAATCCAGAACGCTTGCCGCGACATTATTCCCCGCAAATTTGCCCAACTGAATAGCGTGCTGACACGTCATCAGCGCCGTATTCCCGACATCATCGCTGGCGGCATTTGCGACATCGCCGGTTGCATAGACACCGGGCACGCCACGAATTTGCAGGTTTTCATCAACGTATAAACGCCCCTGGTTATCCCGTTCCGCCACAAACTGTTCAGTTAACGCATTAGCCTGTACACCGGCAGTCCACACCACGGTGGATGAAGCAATGTGGCTTCCATCTTTTAACGTGACGCCATTTTCGTCGATGGCGGTGATCTCAGCGTTAAGACGCCATTCGATATCAAGCGCTTCCGATGCCTGTTCAATAACACCGCGCAACGCCTCGCTGTAGCGGCCACCGATAACAGCGCCGCGCTCGACTACGACAACCTTGGTCTGGATCCCAGGGCCAAACAATTCGCGAAGCCGCGCCGGTAATTCGGTTGCCAGTTCGATTCCGGTGAAACCACCGCCGCACACCACGACGGTATTGCGCGCTGGCGTCGGAGCCTGATTAACCAGTGAACTCAGGTGTTTTTCAAATACCTGGGCCGACTCAAGCTGATCGATATCAAATGTATGTTTCTCCACACCCGGAACCGGTGCCCGTTTTGCATTGCTGCCTGTTGCCAGCACCAGGCGGTCGTAACTTGCGAAAACAGTTCCGCCTTGCGCATCTTTGTACCAGACAATTTTTTCATTGGTATCAATGCGTTCTACGCTGCCGGCGATAAAGTTTACGCCCGTCGCCGTGAACAGAGGCATGAGTGGAGAAACCAGCGACGCCACATGGTTTTCATAGAACCGCGGACGCACACGCAGTTCAGGCTGTGGTGCTAACACGGTAATGACGATGTCATCGCGATCATTCATATGCGCCAGACGCGCCGCGCTGATTGCTGCCCACATACCTGCAAAGCCGCTGCCGAGAATAAGAATTTGCTTTTTCATGAGTCCTACCTTTGATTGTCAGGTCATATCCCTGGGATGACTGCGACTATACATGTCGTAGTTAACTGCGACAATAGTTTTCGTAGTTAAGAGAAAAAGCAAACGTTAACTAAAATTAAGAACATGATTAATAACATTAATATTATTTATTTAAAAAAACGCATGCCAAACCGGCCCTTTCAGTTACAAGCAATTCCTGTATAATGACTAAGATAAGATATAGCGGAGTTTACTATGGCATTTTACAGTTCTGGCGTTGAATATGGCATTCACAGCCTGGTTAGCATGGTCGATATCAATGGTGACGATCGGGAAATGAATGTCCGTGAAATAGCAGAATTGCAGGGCGTTCCTTACGATTATCTGGCAAAAATTTTCACCCGGCTTTCACGCAGCGGGCTGGTCGTGAGCAGCGAGGGAAAAGGCGGTGGTTTCCGGCTGTCCCGCTCCTCTGCATTGATCACAATGCTGGATGTTGTACAGGCCATCGATGGAGCAAAAGGCATTTTCGAATGTAAAGAGATCCGTCAGCGACTGGCTGTCTTTGAAGATAAGCCCCCCGCCTGGGCGTGCGAAGGGCCGTGCGGGATCCGCGCAGTGATGGACAGCGCACAGCAACGTATGGAAGAAGAACTTTCCCGGCATACGATTTTAGATCTGGCGCGAAAAACCTTCCGCAAAGCGCCAGATACCTTTCCGATTGAAGTGCAGGAATGGATTTCTGAACGGCGTAAGTTAAACAAGTAAAGGATTCTGCCGCCACCAGATCACACCGGTTAGGCGCTGAGTATTAACGACGACGATGCCCGGCCGAAGCCGCAACAGCGTGAAAGAAGCCTTTTTTATTGCCCTCAGTCCAGCAATATCACCTTCGGGCTGTCTGTTTCAAACAACGGTTTGCAGAGGATTTTATAACTGTCGCGGTCAAAGTGCGGGACGGCGATATCAAACTTTTTAGCGTCTTCCAGTGTTTTCACCGTGCCAAGATAGAACCAGTGATTGATGACGTGATATTCCGTCACGCCGCTGGCTTCTTCCACGATGGCGATGCGTCCCGGATACGGCCAGTTGCGGACTTTCAGGGTGCTGAGCGCATTTTTCAGGCGTTCCTGGTGGGCTTCTGGCGATTCTTTTCCGCAGCACACACCGGCACATTTCCCCAGAGAGAACCGGAAACACGCACGGTTTTTTGCCAGTTTCTCCAGCCCCAGCGCGCCATAACACAGCTTTTCCTGATCGGCGATATCGCGGATTTTTTCCAGCGCGGACATTTTGGTTTTGAACAGACCATACAGATCATCGGTGTGGGAAAAATCCACTTCATTGCTGAAAACAACCGTGGCGGTCAGGCCATGAAGGCGGATTGAACACAGCTTGCGGGTGTTGCGCAGACGCTTATTAAACAGCGGACGCCGGTTTTTAATCAGGTCAGATTCCAGCAATAACGCACCGACTTCACCGATGGTTTCGATGTATTCGATATCCCGCGTCATGTGCAGAAGTTTGGCTTCGTCGGCGTTGCGGAAATGCGACATCACGCGGCTGCGGATATTCACACTTTTGCCGATATACAGCGGAAAGGCTTTATCGTCGCCATAGAAAATATAAACCCCGGAGCGGGACGGTAAGTTTTCGAGCGTATGACGAAGATGTTCAGGGTACTTATAAAGCTCAGTAAAAAGCTCTTTTTCCGGATTCCACAAAATCGCTGACCTGTTGTTATCGGGGAAGATATCGTTTAAAAAAACAACGGCCGATAATACTGGCTATCCGTACAGCCTTCAACTCATGCAGCTAAAATAAAGTGTAAATTCTGACCGGCGAAAACTACGCCTGCGTGCGCATTTCAATATATTCCCGACCATTCAGTAAGTTGGCTAACGCAGCCTCGCGGGTTTCGCGCTGGTCTGACTGGATCCAGCCATACAGATTATCGATGTTATCGAAACGCACCAGCACGGTGTAAATCGTTTCGCCGTGTACCGGGCGTAAAACGTTAACACTTTCGTAACCGACAAACCGGGCTGAATCCGCCTTCAGCTTTTCCAGCCAGCCTTCGTATTCCGACAGCTTATCGCGCTGCACGCCGTGCGTAATCACCAGGGTGATGTGTTCGGGCTGATGTGGGTAAGTCACAGGATGTTCCTTCTGGTTAACCGCTGTTCTGGTTAACTGATTGTTGCGTTATATTGATGAACAATACGAAATGCGAACAGTTATTGATAACGGAAATTTTTTGGGAAGTTGTTAAACAAATTTTGGGGGTGGTGGAAATAATGCGACTAAGCCTTGAAGCGCTGCTGATCCTGGATGCGCTGGATCGTCACGGCACTTTTGCTGCGGCAGCGGCCAGACTGTTTAAAACCGCGTCTGCGCTCAGTTATACCGTGCAGAAAATGGAAAGTGACCTGAGTATCAAACTGCTGGACCGCTCCGGGCACCGCGCGACATTTACGCCAACCGGCCGTCTGATGCTGGAAAAGGGCCGCGTTTTACTGCGTGCGGTCAGTGAGCTGGAACAACAGGCGCAATATGTCGAGAGCGGCTGGGAAAGCAAACTGACGATCAGCGTCGATGCTTCCGTCCCTTTCGCCCTGCTCACGCCACTTATCGACCGCTTTTACGAACAACATCAGCACACGCAACTTCTGTTTCGCCACGACGTACTCGCTGGCTGCTGGGAAGCGCTGAGCTACGGCGAAGCCGACATTGTTTTCGGCGCGGTGCAGGAACCGGTCACGCGCAGCGGCATAGAATACCGCCCTATTGGCTGGCTGGAATATGTGTTTGCCGTCGCGCCGCATCACCCGCTGGCCTCGCTGCCGGAGCCGTTATTGCGTGAACAAATCCGTCAGTACCGCGCGGTGGTGGTTCACGATACGTCGCGTCATGGCGCAGGCACGGATTTGCGCGTGCTGGACGAGCAGAAAATGCTGAGCGTTCACGACTTCAACGCCAAAGTTCACGCACAGGTCGCCGGCCTGGGCTGCGGTTATCTGCCGCGTTATCTGGCCGCGCCGCATCTGGAAAGCGGTGCGCTGGTAGAACGCCGTCTGGATACTGAAACCCGCCGCGATCAGGCCTTTATGGCCTGGAACGAAAAGGCCACCGGCAACGCCGCCATGTGGTGGCGCGAACATTTACAGAATTTCGACGGCATCTGTTCCGTTTACAGCCGGGAATAATCGTTGCCCGTTTAAGCCGAAAGGCCGCATTGCGCGGCCTTTTTTCTTTCCTGCTTTTTATCTCACAGACAAATAATGCTGAACCACCGGCTTATTTTCACCGCGGTGATAACGCGTTACCTCGCTTTGCAAATCGGCGTCGGCATGCGAAACACGCTGATGCTGGCGTTATTCTGGCTCATGCGCGCCCCTTCAGGTCATCCCACGCGACATAAATAAATGCGCCGGCCAGACCAATATGTTCAAAGAAACCGTTCATCAGCATCGCCCGGTCATGTCCCGATGCCTGCCAGAAGGCGTTTGCCATAAAGTTGGCGACGACGGTAAACAACGCCAGGGCCAGCGCGCCCGCCCAGCGAAAACGTCCGGAAAGGATCAGCGCCGATGCGCCCAGTTCCAGAATAATCACGGCAGCGGCCATCGGCGCCGCCGGGGACAATCCAAAGTGCTGCATTTCGGCAATCGCACCGCCGAAATCAAATAACTTAACCAGACCGCCCTGCAAATACGCGGCACACAGGGCCAGCAGGGCAAACCAGCGGATAAACGCAAAACGAACAACGGGAACCGACAGGCCGGAAACAGGTGCATTACGCATCATTCTCTCCTGCCGGAACCCGCTCGCAGCGCAGTTCCGGCGTTAATAAAAGTTAAATACCTAAATCATTCGGGTTGCAGGAAGGCGGCAAGCGAAGGGATCCCGATGAGCTTACTCAAGTAAGTGATTCGGGTGACTGAACGCAGCCAACGCGCCTGTAGCCTGAAGGATGACGGTATTTTTAAGCTTTACGCTGCGGCGCTTTGTGCACCATGGTGTAGGCGTAATCCACGCCCATGCCGTAGGCGCCGCTGTGTTCGCGAACCAGATCCATGACGGCGTCGTAGGTTTCTTTGCGAGACCAGTCGCGCTGGTACTCGAGCAGAACCTGCTGCCAGGTCACCGGGATGGCACCGGCCTGCACCATTCGGTCGATGGAACGTTCATGCGCATCCACGCTGGTGCCGCCGGAGGTGTCGGTCACCACATACACTTCGTAGCCTTCTTTGAGCGCCATCAGGGCCGGGAAAGTCAGACACACTTCGGTCCACAGTGCGGAAATAATCAGTTTTTTACGGCCTGTCGCTTCAACGGCTTTCACAAACGCCGCGTCTTCCCAGGAGTTCATGGAGGTACGTTCAATCGGCTTCACATCCGGGTGAACCGCCAGCAGTTCCGGCCAGATATAGCCGCTGAAGCTTTCGGTTTCGACGGAGGTGTAAATCACCGGCACGTTAAAAACTTTGCCTGCTTTAGCGAGAGCGACGGTGTTATTTTTAAGCTGCTGGCGATCGATATTTGCGACGCCGAAAGACATTTGTGGCTGATGGTCGATGAAAATCAGGGTGGAGTTCTGTGGGTCCAGCAGATCGAATTTAGACATTTTCATTTCCTCTCAGAGTGCATTGTTGGGTTGTGTGTTTGTATTTAACGTTGTGTTGTTGTGCTGCTGGAAATCACAATACGGCAGAGGTTAAAACGCAGATAGCGGAAAGAATTTGCGAAGTTGTTCAGATTTTTTTGACAGGCTTTCGCCAATATATACAGTCAAAAATATTCCATACAGTCAGTGAGTTAGTAACAACAAAATCTTTTAACGAGTTATTAAAAATAACGCATTATGACTATTCCTAAGAAGCGTCTACTGTTTATTGCAGCACAACACACATTCACTTAAAGCCCTGCAAAATCACTCGCTGAGGAAAGACAAATGAGCACATTCACCACGCAAGACGGCACTCAAATTTATTTCAAAGACTGGGGAAAAGGTAAGACGGTTTTATTCAGCCATGGCTGGCCGCTGGATGCGGATATGTGGGACAGTCAGATGAATTTCCTGGCCGAACGCGGTTATCGCGCCATCGCTTTTGACCGCCGCGGTTTTGGCCGTTCAGACCAGCCGTGGGAAGGGTACAACTACGATACATTTGCTTCAGATATCAACGATCTGATTGAACACCTCGATTTGCACGACGTTACGCTGGTCGGTTTTTCCATGGGCGGCGGCGACGTAACCCGCTATATCAGCCGTTACGGTACAGCGCGCGTTTCAAGTTTAGTGCTGCTCGGCGCGGTGACGCCGCTGTTTATTAAGACAGACGATCATCCGCAAGGCATTGATAAAGCGGCCTTTGACGGCATCAAAGCCGGTTTACTGAAAGACCGCGCGCAATTTATCAGTGATTTCGCGACGCCGTTCTACGGCACCAATCAGGGCATGACCGTTTCCGACGGCGTGATGACGCAGACGCTGAATATCGCGCTGCTGGCCTCGCTCAAAGGTACCGTGGATTGCGTGACCGCTTTCTCTGAAACCGATTTCCGACCGGATATGGCAAAAATTACCGTGCCGACGCTGGTTATCCACGGCAGCAACGACCAGATTGTGCCGTTTGAAGCCACCGGCAAACTGGCCGCTGAGATGATCGAAAACTCACAGCTGAAAGTGTACGAAGGCGCACCGCACGGTTTCGCGGTCACGCATCAGGATCAGCTGAATGACGATTTGCTGGCGTTTCTGAAAAGCCTGTAACCGCCGCCGCTGAACGCTAAAAAGGCATTCCCCGCAAAGGGAATGCCTTTTTCTTTGGCGCATATTCTGGTGAAAAAAACAGCGCTTCACGCCACCGGCAGTTTATCCAGAATCGCCTGCGCGGTATTCACGTCGGTGACCAGCGAGTTAATCATGCCCGAACGCACCGCGCCGATAATCCCGGCGGCTTTTTCCGGCGTCGCGGCCACTCCAATGGTCAGCGGCGTTTTGCGCAGCTGTTCCACCGACGCCGCAATCATTCGCTCCTCGCCTTCCCAGTGCAATAACTCACCGGATTCCGTGAAGTAGTGGCGCAACACGTCGCCCGCCGCATCGCTGAGCGCCTGTTCGCCCGGCGTCGCCGTGGTTGATTCACTCGGTTTCGGCGTATGCGTCAGGCCGACGCCGACAATCGCCGCGTCCAGCTTGTCCCACAGGGAAATAATTTCCTGCACGCTGCCGTCCGCGAGAAACGCATCACGCAATTCTGCCGAAGAAATGTAAGGCGCATGCAGAAAATACGGCGTGCCTTCCATCTGTTCAGCCGCGCGGCGCACGAACTCGGTGATCTGAAAATGCGGCGCAGACTGCTGCATTCCGCCATTAAGCGCCACGGTCATAATGCCCGGCAAACGCGGCATTCCGGCCAGTGTCACCTCGCGCACCGCCCTTCCCCAGCCAATGCCCAGCACCGAACCGGCACCTAAACCGGCTTCCTGCAATAACGCGGCCAGCGGCGTCGACAGCGCACCCAGCACATTGCCCGGCGGCGCATCAACCACATACGCGTGCTTCAGCCCGAGGCGGTTAATCAGGTCAGACGTCATGTCTTCCGGCGAAGATAATCCCACCACTTCGATACGCACAATGCCCGCCGCACGGGCTTTATTCAGCAGCCGCGAGATTGTCGCCGTTGAAACATCCAGCTTGCGCGCAATCTCCACCTGAGACATATCAGACTCGTAATGCAGCTTCGCCACCAGATGCATCATGGCACGCGTTGCTGCAATATCTTGCAAAATTGGCTCTTTCAGCTTGAAATTCCTTTCAGTAATGAATTACACTCAAATCGTCGATTGAGGGATTATTGCGCAACACCTGTAGAAATGCAATGTGCCGGATCGGGCTTCAACCCTTATAAACCGGCGTGTTACGCGATTTTTCCGCCCCTTTCAGCCAGGGGGTAAAGACAGAACGTCCAGTGTAATCGAGATTTTTTCATCTGTAATAAATTTCACGCAAAGGAGAGTTCCATGTCAAAAATGTCTACTTCAGAATTACGCAGCTATCAGCAGATTTGCGGTAAAAATGGCGCAATGCTGGTGATCGCCTGTGACCAGCGCGGTGCCATGCGCAGCCTGCTCGCCAGCGACCCTCAGCAACAATCCGCGATTTCCGAACACGAACTGGGTCTCATCAAAGCCGACATCACCCAATATCTCGCCAGCAAAGCCTCCTGTGTGCTGGTCGATCCGGTTTGCGCGGTACCGCAGCTGGTGGACAACGGCATTATTGCCCGCGATACCGCGCTGCTGATCGGCCTTGACGCATCAGGCTGGGATAATTCGCCGGAAGGCTACCGTCTGTCGCGGTTAGTGGCGAACGTAGATGCGCGCCGCGTGCGTGAACTGGGCGCGACCGGTGGCAAAATTATGGTGTATCTGCGTTCGGATCAGGAAGCCGCCAACCGCCATAACATTGAAATACTGCGTCAGTGCATCGACGATTTCGCCCGCGAAGATCTGCTGCTGGTGGTGGAGTTCCTCACCTATAAACTCGACAACGAAACCGAGGAAGAATATAAAGAAAAAGTCCCGTCCCTGATTTATGGCGGTACAAAGATTTGCCTGGAATGCGGCGCGAAGGTGCTGAAACTGCCTTATCCGGGTTCAAAACAGGCCTGCGCAGACATCACTAAACTGGCCGGAGACGTGCCCTGGGCGGTGCTTTCCGCGGGCGTTGACCACGCCACTTTCCTCAAACAAGTGGCAGATGCCATGAGCGAAGGCGCATCTGGCGTGATTGCCGGGCGTTCCCTGTGGAAAGACTGTATCTCGCTGGATCGCAGCGCGACAAAATCCCGGCTCGAATCGCTGGCGGTTCCGCGTCTGAACGAACTTCAGGCCGTCATTCAGCAATATTTCCATGCCCCGGCCCGCAACCAAACTGAACAGGTGGAACATGTCTGAAAACAGAAGCGCCTCACGAAATGGCTTTACCGGCAAACGCGTCATCCTGGTAAACGGGATCCCGGCGTCAGGTAAAAGCCGGCTCGCCGTTGAGCTTTCTGAATACAGCGGCTGGCTGCAACTGTCGCTTGATGGCATCAAAAACCCGTTTCTTCAGCGGCTGCAAAATGTCGATCGCCCTTTTAACCGCGTGCTCGGGCTGGCAAGTTATCAGGTTATCTGGGATATCATCGGCGGCGCACCGCAGGGCAGCACCTTTATTACCGATGCGTGGTTTGGTTTCCAGCCAAAAGACGTGTTGCAGGATTATCTGCAACGGGCGGGCGTCACGCAGGTTCTGGAAATCTGGTGTCAGATTGATGCAGAACTCGCAGCGGAACGTTTTGCTTCACGACTCGGGGAACGTTTACCCGGACACGTCGGGGCAGAATATATTCCCGAATTAAAAATTCTCGCCGGAAATGCACGACCAATGGCGTTAGGGCCAGTTTATTCTGTTGACCAGAATGTTATTGCACAAAATAAGCCTGTAAATATTGTTGATATCCATGAATGGATATTAAATTCATTTCATACCCAGACACAATAAACATCCACAAAAGGAAAAATTCATTTACTGAAAAGTCAGTGCATTCTGATATCAGGACCAGGCTAATGCCCTACTATCATTAATTCCTTCATGTCGTTTGAAATTATTATCTTTCATTAATGGCAAATAGGATTGGATAGATCACAGTTTTTATTTTAATTAAATATCATACTGAGAAAAGACCCTATTAATGTGAAGAGGTATTATGTTAAGCGACTGGATTAATGAAAATAACACCACCATTATCACCAGAATAAAAGACTGGCAAAGCGCCGTCGCATTAGCTGCGCAACCTTTAATTGATTCCGGCGCCGCCGAAAGTCGCTATCTTCAGGCGATATATGACATGCACCGGGAAATCGGCCCTTATTATGTTTTGGGTGAAGGAATTGCCATGCCACATGCCCGGCCAGAAGAAGGTGCTGTCAGAACCGCACTGTCTCTGGTGATTGTTTCAGAAGGTGTTGAATTCGGCAGCGAAGATAACGATCCGGTCTATGTCATCTTCGCGCTGGCCGCCGTTGACAGCCATTCGCACATTGAAATGATCGCCAGCCTTTCTCATCTGTTCTGCGATGATGAAGCGGCTAAAAAATTAAAACAGAGTAAAAACAAGCAGGAAGCGTTAGATATTATCCGGCAGTTTTAGACGTGAAGTGTAGAGAGATGAATATACCCCTTAATGAACGCCTACAAAGAACCTAAGGAAACGTGATGAAAAAGTTATCTATTCTTGCGGTATGCGGTGCGGGTCTGGGCAGCAGTTTTGCCTGTGAAATGAGTATCGAAGCCGCGCTGAAAGATTTAGGCGTGGAGGCGGATTTATCGCACTGCGATATTTCCAGCGCCACCTCATCCAGAGCCGACATTATTATGACCGGCGAAAACTTCAGATCGCAGTTCCAGCATTACACCATCAGCGCCAATATTATTTACCTGAAACGCCTGGTGGATAAAAATGAAATAAAAACCAAGCTGACGCCGGTTCTACAGGAAATGGGTCATCTGGCAATCTGATAATAATAACATTTTGACTCACAGAACGACTAAACCGACAGAACAATTACCGTGAACTCTACAGGGGACTCTTATGTCTTTCCTTCACTTTATTGTCAATGATGTATTAGGCCAGGCATCAATATTAATTTCTCTTATCGCCATGATTGGCCTGATTGCATTAAAGAAAAGTCCGGGGCAAATTATTACCGGCACTTTAAAAACGCTGCTCGGATTTCTGGTTTTACTTTCCGGCGCCAGTATTATTGTCAATGCGCTGACTTTCCTGGGTGAAATATTCCAGAAAGGTTTCCATATGCGCGGCGTGGTCACCGACGTCGGTTCAATCGCCGGTATCGCACAACAAACGCTCGGGCGGGAAACGGCCTTAATTATGGTGCTGGCGTTTATCGTCAATATCCTGATAGCCCGCCTGACCCGCTTTAAATATATCTTCCTCACCGGTCAGGCGTCATTGTGGATGGCGACCGTCTGTTCCGTCATCGGCTATATGGGCGGCCTGCGCGGTGCAGAGCTGATCATTACCGGCGGCGTCATTGCGGGTGTGATGGCGGTCGGTATGCCGGTGCTGGCACAACCGATTGTGCGCAAAATTACCGGCTCCGATGACTTTGCGCTCGGCCATTTCTGCACTATCGGTTACATCGTGCAGGCTGGCGTGGCGAAAATCACCGGTAACGTCAACAAAAGCACCGAAGATCTCGAATTGCCGCAGGCACTCTCCTTCCTGCAAGATACCTACCTGTCGATGATGGTGGTGATGATCCCGATTTACCTGATCCCCGCCATCGCCGCCGGCCCGGAAGTCGTCGCGCCTTTCGCCAACAGCGTTAACTATCTGGTCTACTCGTTCCTGCAATCCATTCAGTTTGTGGTCGGCGTTTACGTGCTGCTCTCCGGTGTGCGTCTGCTGCTGGCGGAAATCGTCCCGGCTTTCCGCGGGATCGCCCTGCGCATCGTGCCCAACGCCATTCCGGCGCTCGATTGCCCGGTGCTTTTCCCCTACGCGCCGAACGCGGTCATCATCGGCTTTATCTCAACCACCATCGGTTCTGTTATCGGCATGTTCCTGTTCCCAAGTCTCGGGCTGGCGATGATTTTACCGGGCATGCTGACCAACTTCTTCGCGGGCGGTACGGCGGGCATCTTCGGTAACGCCGTCGGCGGGCGTCGCGGCGCGATTATCGGCGGCATCTTCCACGGCCTGTTTATCACGTTGCTGCCAGCGCTGTTATTGCCGCTGCTGGGTAAATTCGGCTTCTCGAACGTGACCTTCAGCGACTCGGACGTCATCAGCGTCGGGCTGGTGTTCGGCCATATTCTTAACTTCTTCCATTAACTGAGCCGGAGGGCATTCCAGATGGAAAAAATAATGGATACGCGTATTGAGCAAATTTTATCGCAGCAGCTGCCACCGCAGGAATCGGCCAAAGCGCTCAACGAACTGGGGAAAGAGTATCAGGAGCAGCAGGATCTGGAGGCCGCCATTGCCTGCTGGGAGCAAAGTATGGCGTGCTACGGAAAGCCCGGTTTCGCGCAGGCGCAACTGATGAAAGCCTATAACACGCGGCGTCGCGAGTGTTCACAGGCCGGTGACGGCAAGGGGCTGGAGGTATATTCGGAGAAAATCGATGCGCTGATGCAAAAAAGTAAGGACGCCATCCGTTACGGATTTTGAGCCAAAAAAAGCCAGAACTAAGGTTCTGGCTTCTGCCGTTTACGGATTCAGCGATTTCGTCCGCTGCGCAAAACCTTTACGCAGCTTTTGCAGTTTCGGCGGGATCACGGCCATGCAATAGCGGTTCTGCTGCCCCGCGCCTTCCCAGTAATTCTGGTGATAACCTTCCGCCACAAACACTTCGCCCAGCGGTTCGATGCTGGTGACAACCGGATCGTTATGATCCTGCTGCGCACGCAAAATGGCGGCTTCCGCTTCGGTTTTTTGCTGCTCACCGGCGGGGAATATCACCGAGCGATATTGCGTGCCGACGTCATTTCCCTGACGGTTCAGCTGGGTCGGATCATGCGTGACGAAGTGAATATCCAGCAAATCGCCGTAACTGAGTTTCGCCGGGTCAAAACCGACGCGAATGGCTTCTGCGTGACCGGTTACGCCCGTGCAGACCTGCTCATACGTCGGGTTCGGGCGCGTGCCGCCCGTGTAAACACTTTCCACCGACTCCACGCCGATGACGTCTTTGAACACCGCTTCCGTACACCAGAAACAGCCGCCACCGAAGATAGCGTATTCGATTGTCATACAGACTCCTTGATTTAGGGGACAAAGAAATAATGGGGGCGGAACACGCAGAGATAAAGAGAAGATAATAAAAAATGCCGGATGAAATTCTTCCGCGCTGAAATTTATAATATTTTAGGAAAACTAATTTACCTTATAAAGAGTAGTGATTTTCCATCTGATTGATCTGCATTTTTTTTCATGGCAGTATCGTTGCGATTGAAATACAGGAAATCCCCCCTATGAAAGACGTAATTGAAGGCTTCCTCAGATTCCAGAAAGAAGCGTTTCCGCAACGCTCTAAGTTATTCAAAGAACTCGCATTAAACCAAAATCCTAAGACCCTGTTTATATCCTGCTCTGACAGCCGGTTAGTGCCGGAATTAGTCACGCAGCGTGAACCGGGTGAACTGTTTGTTATCCGCAATGCCGGTAACATTGTGCCGCCATTCGGGCCGGAACCGGGCGGCGTCTCTGCCACCGTCGAGTACGCTGTGAAGGCGCTGGGCGTAAAAGATATCGTGATCTGCGGGCATTCCAACTGCGGCGCGATGGGCGCAATCGCCAACTGCACCTGCCTGGATCACATGCCGGCGGTAGCTCACTGGCTGCGTTATTCCGATGCGGCGAAAGCCATCAACGAAGCCACTGAACACGCCACGCCGGAAGCGCGCGTCAACGGCATGGTGCATCAGAATGTGGTCGCACAGCTGAGCAACCTGCGCACACACCCTTGCGTGGCGGTGGCATTAGCGAAAGGCGAAGTGACCCTGCACGGCTGGGTTTATGATATTGAATCAGGCTGTATCGAAGCATTTGATGCGAAGAGCGCCAGCTTTATTTCGCTGTCAGATAATCCGGAAGTCAGAGCCAGTTAATTATTTTTCGCATGCCGGAAAATTAATTATCATCCGGAATATTGTGGGTAATATTCCGGATGATAAATCAAAGCATCACCCCGTTCGTTATTTGAAATAATCCTTTCCAGAGCACTAAATCAGCGCCCGCTAAACCGACACTCATTATAATCTGAACGCGCCACCGCCTTTTCCACCAGAGTGAGAAAACTGATGCCCGTTATGCCGTTAAACCGTCTGGCCGATTTGCCCGCCGCGCAGTGGGATGCGCTGGTGCCCGCGCAACAACCGTTCCTCAGCCATGCGTTTTTATCCACACTCGAAGACAGCGGCAGCCTGGGGCCAAATTCCGGCTGGCGTGCGGAACATCTTCTGTGGCAGGAAAACGGCAAAATTCTGGCGGCCATTCCCGGCTATCGAAAACGCCATTCTTACGGTGAATATGTGTTTGATCAGGGCTGGGCGGATGCCTGCCAGCGCTCGGGCATTGCGTATTACCCGAAATGGCTGGGCGCTGTGCCGTTCAGCCCGGTGACTGGCGCACGGCTGCTGGGCGATGAAGCGGCGGCGGTAAACCTGATACAGGCATTGCCGGAATATCTCGTTGAAAACGGACTGACCGGTGCGCACATCAATTTCACGGATACTCGCGCCAACCGGCTGCTCGGCGATGAACCCGGCTGGCAGCACCGGCTGGGTTGTCAGTATCACTGGCAAAACCGCGACTACCGCGATTTTCAGGATTATCTCGACGCTCTCACCTCACGCAAACGTAAACAATTCCGCAAGGAACGCGAACAGGTCGCGGCGCAGGGCATCGAATTTGTGTGGCGGGAAGGCGCAGAGCTGACCGAAACGCAGTGGGATTTCGTCTACGCCTGCTACAGCAATACCTACCGGATCCGCGGCCAGTCACCCTATCTGACCCGCGACTTTTTCAGCCTGCTGACAGAAAGAATGCCGGAGGCGATCCGCGTGGTAATGGCGCAGCAAAATGGCCGTGACGTGGCGATGGCGTTCAGTTTAATCAGTGGCGATACATTTTATGGCCGCTACTGGGGTTGTCTGGCGGAGTTCGACCGGCTGCACTTCGAAACCTGTTTCTATCAGGGGATGGAATATGCGATTGCGCACGGGCTGGCACGGTTCGATGCGGGCGCGCAGGGCGAACACAAACTCCTGCGCGGGTTTGAGCCGGTGATCACCGACTCGTGGCACTATTTACGGCATCCGGGTTTGCGCGACGCCGTCGAAGATTTTCTGGTGGAAGAACGTGCCGGCGTGCAGCGCTGGGCCGATGAAGCCCGTGAAGTGCTGCCCTACCGGCACGCTCCGTCTTCAAACGAAGATTAATCCATCCCGACAAATCCGCCGGTCTGATGCTGCCACAGACGGGCATACAGACCGCCGTGCGCCAGCAGCCCGGCGTGACTTCCCGTCTCGACAATCTGCCCTTTTTCCAGCACCACCAGACGGTCCATTTTGGCAATGGTCGATAACCGGTGTGCAATCGCAATCACCGTTTTGCCGCCCATCAGCGTTTCCAGGCTTTCCTGAATCGCCGCTTCCACTTCCGAATCGAGCGCCGACGTGGCTTCATCCATAATCAGGATGGGTGCGTTTTTCAGTAACACGCGCGCAATCGCAATACGCTGACGCTGACCGCCGGAAAGTTTCACGCCGCGCTCGCCGACGTGCGCATCCAGCCCGGTTCGCCCCAGTGAATCATAAAGCTGCGGAATGAATTCATCGGCACGCGCCTGACGTATCGCCAGCTGCAATTCTTCATCCGTCGCGCCCGGTCTGCCGTACAGCAGATTGTCGCGAATAGAACGGTGCAACAGCGACGTGTCCTGCGTGATCATACCGATTTGCGCACGCAAACTGCCCTGCGTGACGTCGGCAATATTCTGCTCATCAATGAGAATCCGCCCGCCATCGATGTCGTAAAGCCGGAGCAACAGGTTCACCAGCGTGGATTTCCCCGCGCCGGAAGGCCCGATCAGGCCGATCTTCTCACCGGGGCGGATCGCCAGATCCAGATTCCGGATCACCGGGCTGCCTTTTCCGGAGTTCTCTTTACCATAATTAAATTCTACGTGATCAAAACGGATCGCCCCCCGATCGACTTTCAGCGCCGGTGCCTGCGGTTTATCCGTGACGGTCAGCGGCTGCGCGATGGTGTGCAGGCCGTCCTGCACCGTACCGATATTCTCGAAAATGCCGTTCACCACCCACATAATCCAGCCGGACATATTCACGATACGAATCACCAGCCCCGTCGCCAGCGCGATAGCCCCGACGGTGATCAACGATTGTGTCCACAGCCACAGCGCCAGCCCGGTGCTGGCGACAATCAGCAGACCGTTAAGCGTGGTGATCGCAAACGCCATGCCGGTTAACAGGCGGCCAGCCAGCTGGGTTTTGACGGTTTGTTCTGTGATGGCTTCGCGTGCGTACTGCTGCTCGAGATCGGTATGCGCGAACAGTTTGAGCGTCGAAATATTGGTATAGCCATCCACAATGCAGCCCATCAGTTTCGAACGGGCTTCGGACGATTCAACCGAACGCTGCTTCACGCGCGGAACGAAATACCACAGGCAAATGGCGTAACAGAAAATCCAGATAATCAGCGGGATCATCAGACGCCAGTCGGCTTGCGCAAAAAGGAACAATGCGCTGGCGGCGTAAATCACCACGTGCCAGATGGCATCGACCATTTGTACCGCGGAATCGCGCAGCGAACTGCCGGTTTGCATGATGCGCTGGGCAATACGCCCGGCAAAATCACTCTGGAAAAAGTTGAGGCTCTGCCTGAGGACGTATTTGTGATTCTGCCAGCGGATCATACTGGTCATGCCAGGCGTCAGCGTCTGATGAACCAGTAAATCATTCAGCCCGAAAAACACCGGCCGCATGACCATCGCCACCGCCGCCATCCACAGGAGTTCGCCCATATGGTCAGAGAAAAAACTGCCCGGCGGCGTGTCTTTGGTGAGATCGATAATCTGGCTGAGATAGCTAAACAGCGACACCTCAATCAGTGACGCCACCAGCCCGACCACCAGCAGCACCGCAAAACTCGGCCAGACCTGACGCAGATAATAAAGATAAAAAGGCCAGACCTTACCCGGCGGCTCAGCCCCCGGTGCCTCCCGAAAAATGTCGATCATTCGCTCGAACCGGCGAAAAAGCATGGTACACCTCTTAATGGATTTATCGTCAGGGCTGTCCTGCCCTGATGCTCTGGCTTGCATGACGTTACAGAACCTTTAAGCGTAGAAGGTTTTTAGCGCTTTACCCAGAAATAATATTCATTTGGCTTATTGATTGGCGTTAAATAAACAAATTAATAAATACGGAGAGTTATTTAAAATAATAAATAATCCGACCAGAGGCTCATAATTAAAAAATATACCATGTTAGAATAATTAGCAGAAAATAAACGTATGAAAATCTCACACTGAAATATAGCTATAAATCGCTTATAAAAGGACTTTTAAGAATGTCAAACTGTACATATTTAACCATAAATGGAACGACTCAGGGTCTGATATCAGCCGGTTGTTCAAGCTACAATTCAATCGGTAACAGATTCCAGGCAGGGCATGCAGATCAGATACTTATCTATTCATCTCAGCATGATATTACCCGTGAGCAAAACGTGAATCATCACCCGATGCACGTCACTAAACCTCTGGATAAATCGACGCCATTACTGCTGGTCGCTATTTCTAATAACGAACGTATTCAGTGTATTTTGGATTACTACAGAACTTCGCAATACGGCGTGCAGGAGAAGTATTTAACCATCAAACTGACTGATGCCACCATTGAAAGTATTTCCTCGACCAATCCCAGCACGCTTCCGGGAGGAGATTCACAGCCTTATGAGACACTTTCATTACGCTACGAAACCATAGATGTCACGCATCATATCGCGGGAACTTCTGGTTATAGCTTATGGATTGACAGAGTTTCTTAACGATTCCGTCAGTGCCATTTGGGTTGATCTCAAATGGCACTATCAGACAGAGAGCGTGAAACGTTAATGCATAATGCCCTGGTCGGTTGCTATGACCTTTTCTTTGTAAAATACGTTCAAATTCCAAACTTTTCCTGAATCTGTCTCTTTAGAATTATCAGGAGTCAGGACATAACTATACTCGCCGTTGTCAAATATATATCCCTGAAAATCATAGTTATGAGAATTGAACATTACGCGGCCTTTGAGATGCAATCTCGCGCCTGTTTTTTTATTAATCCCGTCGTAATCCACATCCCTGCAAGTCATTTCGCCTTCAGGGCAATTATATTTTAAATCAATATCAAAGCGTTGCCCTTCAAAACCGGGGCGTCCTGAGTGAAGGACGTATCCTTTCGCAAAACAATTCATGCTACACATGCATATAAATACTATTAACATTGATTTCTTCATAAATTATTAATTCCTTTTCAATATCAACTAGTACATATTACCTTCGTCACTTGCGATGTATTTTCCATCATGGATCACATTCAAAACCCACCGTTCCTGAGGTGTTGTCGAGGGGGTATAATCAGCCGTTAATTCGTATAAGTACTTCCCATTTTTGAACTCATACCATTGGCGATCACCCGTCGGGTTGGACAGGAGTTGACCTTTGAGCTGAATTTTTTTACCTGTTTTTTTGTTGATTGCGTTATAACCCACATCGTTACACGTTAGTTCAGATTTCGGACAGTTAACCTTCAGTTCTATCTCGAATTTTCCCCCCTGAAATATATGGATATCAGAGTGCATTTTATGTTTTTCCGCATGGCAATTTGCCGAGAAAAAGGTAATCAAAAAATAAACCATTAATGATCTCATCGTGCATAGACTCCATTATGGAAAACATTGAGCTCTGATTTCCTTCTATTGATCACTCCTTTTGTGATATGTCCATTTGCATATTTCCAGCGTAACCATGCCTCATCTATATCTACTTGAGACTCGCCATTTATTATTTTTAAAACCTCGGAAGTAATAAACCCCTTATCTTTTTCAACGGATCCGTAACCTATATTGAATACAAAAATCATAACCGCATCATATTCATTTTGTGTAAGCGGATTTTTGATGAGTTTTTTTGTTTTGATTTCAATATCATAAATATCTCTTCTGTATAGCTCATTTGATTTCATCTCATTTATGCCATTTTTATAATTCTCGAAATCACCTTTCCCATTAATCAAATGCCCATATCCAATGGTCGCACCTTTTATATACTCAGATATCTCTTGTCCTGTACCATCAAAATAAGGCTTCAGCCTCAAACTCTCATAGTTTTTTAACAGTGCTTCAGCCTGAGGACTTACCGATAATTCATTAACATTCCGTCTCACACCACCGGACACCGGAGCGTTACTCGCTTGCGGCGCAGGGGCATCCGGACGAGCATTTCCTTGTGAAATTGCCGTGGACTGTAACCGGCGAATCGTTGCGCCATTAACTTCAACCAGGCCATCAGGCAAAGACATAAAACGACGCTGAAATTCTCTTATTGCCGCGACAGTTTTCTGACCACAATTGCCATCAACCACCAGGTCAGGGAAACCGGAATGTTTTAAACGATATTGCACTTCGATAACGTCATGGAATAAGTTGACGCCAAAATACCCGACACTTCGGCTTAATGATGAGAACATCTCAATATCCTTATTGGCATGAAATAACGCTCAGTAATTTATATATTATCAGATGGGGATATTTGATAAGCATTCATCAAAACAATACAATCCCCCTGCCAAAATAATAACAGATCAGGAAGTCATCAAAATGCATTAATAACAGAAAGGAGAGCGCACGGGGATTTTGAATTGAAATTCTGGCGGTGTGTGAGAAAAAGCTCACCACCGCCAGGGAAAACTTAAAGGCGGGTTTGCTCTTTCTTCAGCACGCCCTCTTTTTGCAGCAGCGAAAGAATAAACGCCAGCACCATCACGCCTGCGGCAATCTGGTACACCGAGTGCAGCGCCGTGCCGAATGCCTGCAAATAATCGTCGCGGATTGCAGCGGGCAATTGCTGAACGGCCTGCGCACCCAGTGAGCGCGGGAGCTGCGTTCCTTCGGGGATCAGCGCTTCGAGCTGATTACGCAAAACATGCGTGAAAATCGCGCCGAACATCGCCACGCCAATCGAACCGCCGATTGAACGAAACAGCGTAACGCCGGACGTCGCAACACCCATTTGCTTCATCGAGACCGAGTTTTGTACCGCCAGCACCAGTACCTGCATCACCATGCCCAACCCGAAACCGAGCACGCCGATATAGAGATACAACATATGAAGCGGCGTGCCGACTTTCAGAAAGCCCAGTAACACCATGCCCGCGAAACTCAGTAACGTGCCGAGGATCGGGAAAATACGGTAACGCCCGATGCGGCTGATAATCCGTCCGCTGATAATCGAGCTGACCAGCAAAGCGCCCATCAGCGGCAGCAACTGCATCCCGGCTTGTGACGGCGTCGAGCCTTTTACCACCTGCAAATACAGTGGCAGGAATGTCATCGACCCCATCAGCGACATCCCGATAATAAAGCTGATGGCGCAGCTCAGCAGAAACGTACGGTCGCGGAATAACCCGAGCGGAATAATCGGTTCTGCGGCCAGCGTTTCTTCATAGATGAATCCGCCGAGCGTAACCAGTCCGAACGCCAGAATGCACCACAGCTGCGGATCCGACCACTGATAGACCGTGCCACCTTCGCTGGTGAACAAAATGATGCAGGTCAGCGCCGCCGCAAGATAACCCGCGCCGAGGAAGTCGATTTCATGGCGGATACGCGCGGTCTGCGATTTCAGCGCCACGCCGATGACCAGCAGCGCGAAAATACCCAGCGGCAGGTTGATGTAGAAAATCCAGCGCCACGAAATATGCTCCACCAGGAAACCACCGATCAGCGGCCCGATAACCGTCGCGAGGCCGAACAATCCCTGATATTTCCCGCGCTCAGACGGTGGGATCACGTCGCCCACGGCGGCCATACTGACCACCATCAGCCCGCCGCCGCCCAGCCCCTGCAAGGCACGCATCAGGATCAGCTGCGTCATGTTCTGCGCCAGCCCGCACAATACCGAGCCGAGCAGGAACACCACGATGGCGGTTTGCAGGACGATTTTGCGGCCAAGCAGATCACCGAATTTACCGTACAGCGGTACGACAATGGTTGACGCCAGCAGGTAAGACGTCACCACCCACGAAAGCTGATCCAGCCCGCCCAGCTCGCTCACAATCGTCGGCAGCGCGGTGGAGACAATCGTCTGGTCGAGCGCGGCCAGCAGCATTACCAGCATCAGTGCGGAGAACAGCAGCTTTATCGACGGCTTCTGTTCTGCGACATCACTCTGCGCTGAATGTATAGTTGTCATGAATAGCTTCCTGACTTGTAATTAATTAACTGTATAATTAATATTGAAGCATCCACCCCATCCGGTCAATGGATCAAACCGCTTATGACAGACAGAAAAATCTCAGAAACGACAGGATCCGCACAAAAGGATCAAACGTCAGCACGCCGTCCGGGCCGCCCGCGCAGCGTAAAAAAAGGCGCGGATAAGCGGGAATTGCTGCTGGATGCCGCTCTGAAACTGTTTGCCCAATACGGTATCGCCGAAACGCCGCTGAGCCAGATTGCCAAAGAAGCGGGCGTGACTACTGCAATGCTGCATTACTATTTTAATACCCGCGAGCAGCTGCTGGACGTCATGATCGACGAACGTTTTCAGCCGGTGCGCGCCGGATTTACCGATATTTTTGAAACCCACGCCGACGATCCGCTGATGGCGATTACGCACATGGCGCAATGCATGATTGATGCCGCGGAAAAATACCCGTGGGTCGCGCCGCTGTGGGTGCGGGAAGTGATCAGTGAAAGCGGCATGCTGAAAAAGCGTATGGAAGAACGTAACGGAGACAAAAACCGCAAAGTCGTTCATGAATCGATAACTCGCTGGCAGGCCGAAGGGCGTCTGAATCCCGATCTGAACCCGGCGCTGCTGTTTATTTCATTGTTCGGCCTGACGCTGTTCCCGATGGCTTCCATGAAAATGAGAAAAGAAGGCGGCTCGCTGATTTCTCCCGACATGCTGCGCCAGCACGTCTCCCTGCTGCTCTTTAACGGGCTGGGGCCGCAGAAGCGCTGAGCGAAATTCTGACCGCGCGGGTGACTCCCGCGCAACTCTCTTTAATCCCTTCTTTTTGTACCGAAAAATACTGTGCAGACTCGACTATCATGTAGCGAAAATGTTGCTCTGAATTAGGGAATGTCTTTAACAATGAAGGGAATGCCGCCGCTGATCCTTGCGCTGCTCGCCAGTTCGTTAGTGCTTACTATCGGACGTGGTGTCACTCTGCCGTTTATCACGATTTATCTCACCGAGCACTATCATCTGCTGCCCAAAAGCGTCGGGATTATTCTGGGCGCCAGCTTGGCGATCGGGATCCTCAGCAGCCTGTACGGCGGTTATCTGGTGGATAAATTTAATCACCGGACGCTGATTACCGTGTCGATCAGTTCGTTCGGCTTGAGTTTTTTATTGCTGCCGATGCTGCCGGATGTCACCGGCGTTTTGCTGGTACTGGCGTTGCTCAATGCGTCTTACGCCCTGCTGAGTATTACGCTTAAAGCCTGTATCGCCAGCTGGTTACCGGTTGAAAAACGGGTCAAAGCGTTCTCCATGAACTACACGCTGGTGAACGTCGGCTGGGCCGTCGGGTCGTCGCTGGGTGTCTGGCTGGCCGGTTTCAGCCCGATGCTGCCGTTTATTATTTCCGGCGTTCTGGCGCTGGGCACCGTGATTTCGTTGGGCTGGGGATTGCGTAACATCCCGCAAAAACCACCGCAAACTGAGCTGGAACAAAAACCGCTGCCCAAACCAAACCTTCGGCAGACGCTCAGCATTCTGGCCCATGATCGCCGCCTGATTTACTTCACGCTCGGCAGCACGCTGGGCTCAGTCGTCTTCGGGCAGTTTGCCGGTTATCTGTCGCAATACCTGATTCTGGTTTCCAGTGCGACGTTTGCTTACAAAATTATCGGCGCCGTGATGATCACCAACGCCGTCATCGTGATCGCCTTCCAGTACGTTTTAAGCAGCCGGATGAAACAAAAAAGCCTGCTGAAATGGCTGCTGCTCGGCACTATTTTCTTCATCATCGGCCTGATTGGCTTCATGACGGCCGGGCAATCCGTGCTGTTCTGGATCATCGCGATGGCAATTTTCAGCTTCGGCGAACTGATCGTCATTCCGGTCGAATACATGTTTATCGACTATATCGCACCGGAAAACATGAAAGGCAGCTACTACGGCATGCAAAACCTGAGCAATCTTGGCGGCGCGATAAACCCGGTGATGTGCGGATTCCTGCTCAGTTACGCCGCGCCGCCGGTGATGTTTATTGCGCTGATTGCCGCTTCGGCCGGCGGGCTGGTGTTCTTCTGGATGGGCCACCGGCTGGCGGCGCGGACGGCGTAAAAAAGCCCTGAACGCACGGCGGTCAGGGCTTTTTCATCGCGGAGTGAATTACTCTTCCAGGCCCCGGTTTTTCAGCATCGGTTCAATGGACGGTGCTTTGCCGCGCCAGGTTTCATACAGTTTTTCCAGATCCTCGCTGTTCCCGCGCGAGAGGATTTGATCACGGAATTTCTGACCATTTTCCCGAGTCAGGCCGCCCTGCTCGGTGATCCCGGCAAAGGCATCATCGGCCAGCATTTCTGTCCACAGGTACGCGTAATACCCGGCGGCATAGCCATTCCCCCAGATGTGCTGGAAATAGCTGGAACGGTAGCGCGGCGGAACGTAAGCCAGATTCACTTTGTCCTTCGCCAGCGATTCGGCTTCGAACTTATCGACATCCTGCTGCGGTTCCGTGGCACTCAGGCTGTGCCAGTGCATGTCCAGAAGCGCGGCGGCCAGCAGCTCGGTCATGTCATAACCTTTATTAAACTTGCTGGCTTTCTCGATTTTATCCTGCAAAGCCTGCGGCATAACTTCGCCGGTCTGATAATGCTTCGCGAAGTGAGTAAACACTTTCGGGTCACTCGCCCAGTGCTCGTTAAACTGGGACGGGAATTCGACGAAATCGCGCGGCGTTGCGGTGCCTGAAAGGCTCAGATATTGCTGGTCGGCAAACAGCCCGTGCAGCGTATGGCCAAACTCGTGGAACATCGTGATCACGTCATCCCACGACAACAACGCCGGTTGACCCGCCGCCGGTTTCTGGAAGTTAGCGACGTTATAAATCACCGGTTTGGTGCCGAGCAGTTTGGACTGTTCGACGAAATTACTCATCCAAGCGCCGCCACCTTTGTTATCGCGCTGATAATAATCGGCGTAAAAAAGCGCCATCGATTTACCGTCTTTATCGAAGACTTCAAAAACACGCACATCGGGGTTCCAGACCGGCAGGTCTTTGCGCTCTTTAAACGTGATGCCGTACAGCAGATTCGCCGCATAGAACACGCCGTTTTCCAGCACATTATTCAGCTCGAAATAGGGTTTGATCTGCGCATCGTCGAGATCGTATTTCTCTTTGCGTACCTGCTGAGCGTAATGCTGCCAGTCCCAGGCCGCTACGCTGAATCCGCCCTTCTGTTTATCGATTTCTGACTGAATATCTTTCGCCTCACGCTCCGCGCGGGCAGTCGCGGCTGGCACAATTTTGTGCATGAAATCCAGCGCAGCCTGCGGCGTTTTCGCCATCTGGTCTTCCAGCTTCCACGCAGCATAGCTCGGGAATCCGAGCACTTTGGCCTGTTCCGCGCGAACTTTCGCCAGTTTCGCGATAAGCTCACGCGTATCGTTGGCATCGCCTTTTTCAGCGCGATTGACGGACGCGTCGTACAGCGCCTTGCGCGTATCGCGGTTTTCCAGCGACTGCAATAAAGGCTGCTGCGTGGTGTTCTGCAACACCAGCAACCACGCGTTATCCAGCTTACGGTCTTTGGCCGCCTGCGCCGCCGCAGAAAGCTCGGCCTCGCTCAGCCCGGCCAGCTGCGCTTTATCTTTTACCGTCAGCCCGCCCGCTTTCGTCGCCGCGAGAAGTTTATTGGTGAACTGCGTGCTCAGCGTGGCCGCCTGCTGGTTCAGCGCTTTGAGTTTGTCTTTACCGGCATCCGGAAGATTCGCCCCCGCCAGCTCAAAATCTTTATACGTGACGTCAATCAGACGCTGCGATTCCGCATCCAGCTTCAGCGTATTACGCTGGTCATACACGGTTTTAAGGCGGGCAAACAACTTGCTGTTGAGATGGATGCTGTCGTCCATCGACGCCAGCTTTGGTGAGGTATCTTCATCAATTTGTTGCAGGGTATCGTTGGTATTCGCGCCGGTCATCGCACCGAAAACGCTCTGTACACGCTGCAACGTGCCGCCGGATTTTTCCAGCGCAACGTAGGTATTTTCGAATGTCGGTGGTGAAGGGTCGTTGGCAATTTTATCGACTTCGGCAAGTTTCTGACGGATACCTTCGAACAGCGCCGGTTCGTAATCGCTGTCTTTATACAAGTTAAATTGCGGTGCCTGATATTCAAGCGGGCTCGGTTTCAGAAACGGATTATCTTTACTGATGGCATGGTTCATGACGGGCTCCTGCGTGGCGGGCTGCACGCTCTGCGCAGCGCCTGCAAACTGGCTCATGGCCAGACTGGTTGCCAAAAAGAGGTAGGACAAACGCATTTCAGTCTTCCTTATCTGATTAAGAGAAATTGCTCCGTTAAGCCATTGAGAATAGACCCCGGTCGCCGATCCGGCAAAAGAAGTGCGTAAGGAAATCGTGTGATGACAAGGGGTTTCAATATTTTCAGGGGAATTTTTCTGTCAGGATATTGCCCTTCGCAGCGCGTAAAAATGGCAGGAAAACATCATGATTAAAGACCAGACTTTCACCGGCCAGCGTTTTGGTGTGAAACAGTTCACCGGCGAAACGCTGGAAAACTGCCGCTTTTACCGCTGCCATTTCGACAGCTGCGATTTGTCGGAAACCGCTTTTACTGACTGTCTGTTTTACGATGACGACGAACAAACCGGCTGCTCGTTCCAGCACGCAAAATTACAGGACGCCAGTTTTAAACACTGCGATCTGACAATGGCTGATTTCAAAAACATTCAGGCACTCGGCCTGGAGATCCGTGAAAGCAAAGCCACCGGCGCAGATTTCAGCGGCGCCAGCTTTATGAATATGATCACTACCCGCACCTGGTTTTGCAGCGCGTTCATGACTAAAAATAACTTCAGCTATGCCAACTTCAGCAAAGTGATTCTGGAAAAATGTGAGCTGTGGGAAAACCGCTGGACCGGCGCCAATGTGCAAGGTGCTAACCTCAGCGGTTCCGACCTTTCCGGCGGAGAATTCACCGAGTTCGACTGGAATAATGTGAACATCACCCACTGCGACCTGACCAATTCCGACCTGGGCGAATTAAACCTCCGGAAAGTCGATCTCGACGGCGTGAAAATCGACGACTGGCAGCAAAGCCATTTGCTGGAAAGGTTGGGCGTGGTTGTTATTCACTCTAAGTGACAGCATTCGAAATAATCATGACGCCTTATTGTACTGCGCCCAGAAACTGTATTTACGCCCGTGTTTGGCTTTAACTTTCGCCATATACTCGACATGGTTTTGCAATGAAGAATAAGCATCTATATTTTTATCGAGCTGATCTAATTGCTGTAAATAACGGGCACCGTGATGATAAGCCTGTGTTCTACCGCGTTCTAAAATATCGTCTGTCAGAGTGCGTAGCAGGATGATGCGGAAAAGTCTGTTCTCCTCAGGCACTTTACCCAGCAGTGAAACTAACTGGATATAATGCCACTCAGAGAATTCAACAGCCCGTTCAATGGCGATTTTTTCGGCTTTAGAATTTTCCCCAAGCTTGAGTAATGGGTCCAGCTGATCGTAAAGCTCTGTTTCATTCGAGACCAAAACAATCAGCTTTTCGCGTAATTCCCTCGCACCTTCCTCAGAAACCAAAGGCTGCACACGTTGGAAATTCTCAAAAGTCGGGCTGGCGTCCATCAGCTCAATCAATGTGCTCAGATGTTTTTCCGGTTGATTTAACCCCAGATAACACTCGGCTAATAACGACAAACGTCTTGCATCAGGTTTGCTCCAGCCATGTTCTCCCCAGTCTTTTTGCAACCAATTCAGGGCTTCATCATAAGCGCCGCAGTTAAGACTGAATTGAACCATGCTTTCCATTTGCAGAGAATTTGGCTCAGGACTTCCCAACAGAGTCGCTCTGATGTACAGAGCGGGATCTTTCAAAGCCTCAGCAATACTGTGAAGATTAACCGACCAGTTTATAGATTCTATGTCGCCTTTTTTCTTCTTCAGCGAAGCAACTAACCCTCGCTCGTAATAATCTGCCAGTTGCCTTAATTCATCTTCTGAAAGCAACTGGTTTGCATTTGGCAATAACAAATCCAGAACGCCATAATCATTATTATCAGCTAATTTTTTGATAACCGGCACCCAACCTGTTGCCGGCACAGCGCTCAGGCTGGCTGTTTTTAACCACAGTAAACAAGTATCCCGATAAACGTCGCCGACGCTGCCATCCGAATCATCACAACGGTTCAGGCTATTTTCTGCAGTATCCAGAAGATCGTCAGCTAATTTAAATGCCAAATCGGGTGAGCCCGGTAAAACAGTATTCTCGATATCCATCTGTAACTGATAGATTTCTTCAGCCAGTTCACCTGCTTGGTAATAACTGTAAAAATAGGTGGATCGGCCCAGAGATTTGATCTCTTTTTTGAGAGATTTAACTAATTCACTGATGTCTTTTTTGAGTAAGAGGCGCTCTATTTTTGCATCCAAAAAGTCATCTTCACCATAAAGCGAAACAATAAACCGCGCCAGCTCAACGCTGTCTAATAAAGCGAGTTCATCGACTAAACCTTGTTGTTTCTTCATGATCTTGCTCCTGACACGATTATCCCGCATGGCTCCCATTGAGCAGCGCGGCGGCCATGCTATCAAGATGAGATTTGATTTTTTCCCAGTGTGGCATGACCTGTTTCATCAGGCGGTAAAACTGCTCGCTGTGATTATGTTCAGCCAGATGACAAAGCTCATGCAAAATCACGTAATCGATGCATTCACGCGGCGCTTTCACCAGATGAGGGTTCAGCGTAATGCGCCCTTGCGGTGAACAACTGCCCCACTGGGTTTGCATGGTCTGAACACGCAAAGGCGGCCGGTCACTGACCCATAACGCCTGTCCGAGCATTTCTTCCAGCCGTCTGGCGAAGACCTCTTTGGCGCGGTCTTTGTACCATTCATTGAGTAACACCCGGATCCGCTCCGGGTTTCTTTCCCGTACGGTGATTTCCAGCCTGCCGCGCAGCATTTTGACACGCTGCCTTTCCGCAGGCTCAACCAGGATTTTCAGCATGTACTGCTTGCCAAGGTAGTAGTGGCTTTCACCGCTGATATATTGCCGGTCGGTAATGTGCTGTTGCTGGGCACGAAACTCCCGCAACTGTTGCCAGATCCAACGCCCGCGTTTTTTCACCGCGCCGAGAACTTCTTCATCTGAACTATTTTCAGGCGCAGCCACCTGTATCCGGCAGTCCGGATGCACTTTGATCAGCACTTTGCTTTTCTGGCTACGCCGGACGCTGATTTCAAAACAAATCCGCTCATCCCCGTAGTGAAAGCACAGGTTCGGTGACGCTTTTTGCGGACGCGGGACTGCAATTCGGACGCTCATTTTATCCCTCAGACACCGGACAGGCCGACACGGGTGATTTGCACCACGCTTTCAATAATCATATTCACCTGATGGATACCCGCGCCAACGCTTTTACATTCCTGGAATAAACACGGCAGCAAACTGGTACGGATCGCTGATTCGATATTTTGCGTATTAATAGAATTTTCAGTGACGGCGCGGTCGACGGCGGTATCAACGATAAACGCCAGTTCTGTCCATTTCTTTTCAACCTGCGGGTCTGCCAGCGCAAACACCTGAGGTAAGGCTTTTTTGAAAACACCGTAATAAGCCTGTGCGTGTTTATTGCTGCCAAAAGCATCCGGGATGTCCTGTAACCGGCGGTTTTCAACGTCCTGCATGAATTCGGTATACAACAGATATTGCTTTGACGGGTGATCGAACTGCTTTTCAGCTTCTTCGATAGTTTTCAGTAATAAGGTGGAGAACTGCTCGCGGGCATACGGATCATCATGCAAATCTTGTTCGATCATTTTCGTGACGCGGGTTTTGATGATGTCAGTTTCATTGCGGGTTTTATCTTCCGACCAGGAAGCATCGGGGGTTTTCGGTTTGTGCCGCCCCATTTTTGAGACGTCATAGACCGCCTCCGGCTCCTGTATCTGCACGCCGACCACGTGTTTATCCAGCAGATTTTTTACCTGGCTGGCATATTCTTCGTAATCTACCGTTTCACCGGCGTCCTCTTTAATTTGCAGACGCAAAATCGAAAGCTGGCGCACGGTCTCTTTGTAATTATGACGGTCAGCATCACTAAAACTGTTGTCTTCGAAGAAAGTCGCCGACTGCAATGCCACTTTCAGACAGCTGGAAAACGCACTGAGCGCCTCGTAAAAATCTTCCCGCGCCTTCAGATGGATATCCACAAACTCGCCGTTGCGCTGTTCCATTTTCGGCACCAGCACCTGACGCAGCTGTTCAGCATCAGCGGTATTTACACCGTCGAAAATCGCCCACAGTATTTTGTATAACAGAGGCAGACGCTTATATTCGCTGCTCATCTGGTTATACAGGCCGTCGATATCGTTGATGTCATATCCGCCCTGCGTGCGTGAAGCCAGATCCTGATATTTGGCAATTGTGGTATCCAGCTCGGCCAGCACGCCGCGATAGTCGATCAGCAGCCCTTCTTTCTTTTTGTCATGCAGCCGGTTTACGCGGGCAATGGCCTGGATCAGGTTATGGCCTTTCAGTGATTTATCGATATACAGCACGGCGTTCTGCGGCTCATCAAAGCCCGTCAGCAATTTATCGACCACGATCAGCAGCTTCAGGTTTTCATCTTTCTCGAAGCGGTTGATAAGTGCCTGAGTATATTTGCGTTCATCCTGGCTGCCGACGTTATCCTTCCACCATTTGGAGACTGCTGGCAGCGTGGCTTCGTCGATGTCGGTATTGCCCTCGCGGGTGTCCGGCGGGCTCATGACCACCGCAGACTCAAACAGACCGGCTTCATCGAGGTACTTTTTGTATTTGATGGCGGAAAGTTTACTGTCACACGCCAGCTGGCCTTTCAGCCCGTCGGCGATGTGTTTACTGAAATGATTGGCGACGTCGAGCGCAATTAAGCGGATACGATCATCGGCGCTTTGGACTTCACCTTTACGGGAATACTTACGCTTTAAGTCAGCGCGCTGCGCCTCGCTTAATCCTTTCGTGATGCGGTCAAACCAGCTGTCGACGGCTTTCTCGTTCACGTTCAGCTCGGGCTTTCGCTCTTCATACAGCAGCGGCGATACGGCTTTATCTTCCACCGCGCGCTGCATGGTGTAGGCGTGAACTATCGGCCCAAATTTGTTGGTCGTTTTGTCGTCTTTGAGCAACGGCGTACCGGTGAACGCGACAAATGCGGCATTCGGCAGCGCGAGTTTCATGCGGATATGGTTTTCGCCGCCCTGACTGCGGTGGCCTTCGTCGATCAGCACAACAATATTGGCGTCGTCGTTGTAGCACTCGGGCAATTCCGTTGCTGACGTAAATTTCTGAATAAGCGAGAAGATAATCCGCTCTTTACCTTTACTGATCTGTTCCGCCAGCCGCGCGCCGGAGGTGGCAATCGCATTCCTGAAATCATTTTTACCGGATAACTGATCGCCCGAAGCAAAGCTCTTGCTGAGCTGGGCTTGCAGATCGACGCGGTCGGTAACGATGATGAACCGGCAGGCTTTCAGGGATTCATCCAGCAAGAGCGCCTTGCTGAACAGCACCATCGTCAGCGATTTCCCTGAACCCGTGGTATGCCAGATAACACCGCCCTCGCGGCCACCTTTGGCGTTTTTCAGCTTAATGCGGTCCGTCAGGCGTTTGATGCCGAACACCTGCTGATAGCGGGCAATCACCCTGCCAATCTTTTTGTCGAACAAGGTATACAGACGGATCATGTCCAGCAAACGCGCCGGTAAAAGCAGGCTGATAAGCATCTGATCCTGGCCGGTCACAGCCAGTTTCCCGCCCGCGATCAGGTTCTGATACCCGTCCAAATCTTCGGGTTTACGGTGGCTGAACAGACTGGTGATTTGCTGCGGATTAAGTTTTTTATTCTTCACCGCCAGCATTTCGGCATCGGTGATATCTTCTTCGCGCCAGCCACCCCAGAATTTCAGCGGTGTGCCGCAGGTGGCGTAGCGCCCGTCGCTGCCATTAATCGAGAGCAGAATCTGGCTGTAGACGAACAGATGCGGGATTTCGTCATGCATCTGATTACGCAGGTTTTGGGAAATACCTTCTTCGAGTGTCGGGCCTTTCTTGCCCTGATTGACCGGGCGCTTAGCCTCGATCACCACCATCGGAATGCCATTCACAAAACCGACGATATCCGGTTTCCGGCAATCAAAATGCGAGGATCCGATACCACCGGTGCGGGTGACGCGAAACTCTTCGGTCACCAGAAAGCTGTTATTGGCGATATTTTTCCAGTCCACCAGTTCAACGGTCTGGCTGGTTTTACGGCCATCAATAAACTCGGTCACCGTGATGCCATACAGCAAATGATTGTGCATCCGCTGATTCGCCAGCTTCAGCCCTTCGTTGAGCGCCGGGCTGCACACTTCACTGATAATGTTTTCGACAGATTTTTTGGATAACGGATGTTCTTTTCCGGCGTAATGAAAACGGCGGGTTTGCAGCACCCGCCGCAACTCTTCGCGCAATATCACGCTGTCCTGTTTGCCGTCGCGGGCGTCCAGCGCCTGCTGCGGAGAAAGAAAACGCCACCCCATATGGGTCAGCAAAGTCAGCGCCGGTAATTTGGCGATGTATTCTTCTTCAAACTTCGGTGGCGTGTGCAGCCTGGGTTGCGACATCAGTTAGTCCTTTTTCTGCGCAATGGCGTGAAGCGCCTCAATATTGCTTTTCGCGCCTTCCGCTTCTTTCAGGCGACGACGCTGTTCTGTGAACTGTTCATATTGCTGGCAGGCTTTTTCATCAGCTTCTTTTTTACTGGTTTTACCGCTGCCCTGCAAAATATCCAGTTCATTAAAATTAAGAAACTGTTCCAGCTTATCCTGCCAGCTTTTAAGAATATCTGCTGACGGCGTTTAGTCTGGTCTTCGGCGTAATCCAGCCACATGGAAATAATACGGTTGAGCCGGTCGATTTCCTCTCCGCGCAGATAATTTTTGGCGATGGTGATATCGGTTTTACGCACGCTGTCGTATTTGAAACTGGTCAGCCCCATATCAGGCAGATTAGCGTCAGCACGCTGAGCGATGATTTCCGCCGCGGTTAAACCTGTACAGGCAAAATGTAATTTGTTCTGGATGGCCTGAAAGAACCGGGCGGTTTCTTTGTCTGACGGCTGATAATCGGCTGCAATGGCAAATATATCTTTAATGTGCAGATAAACCCGGCGCTCGCTGGCGCGAATATCGCGGATGCGTTCCAGCATCTCATCGAAATAGTCCGGCACCACCGATTGCCCGACAGGCGGATTTTTCAAACGGTCGTCGTCCATGACAAACCCTTTAATCACATATTCCTGCAGGGTCTGCGTTGCCCACTGGCGGAACTGCGTACCCCGGACAGAACGGACGCGATAACCGACGGACAGAATCACTGACAAATTATAATGACGGATCTGCCGGTTTATCTGCCTAGCGCCTTCGGTTTGAACTTGTAAGTAATCCTTACAGGTTGAACTTTGAGCATGTTCACCTTCTGCATAAACCGCTTTGATATGCTGAGTGATTGCCTGCGGTGTGACCTGGTAAAGCTCTGACATCGCTGCCTGAGAAAGCCACAACGTATCTGACTCAAAGCGACATTCAAGCCGTACGCGCCCGTCAGCACTTTGAAACAGAACAAATTCTCCCGCCGGAGCCGTTGTCACTTTCTCATCCATCAGGCTGTCTCCACGTTCACCCGGCGTTTACCGGTCAGCAATTGTTGCATCAGAGCCGCTTTTTCCTGTTTCAGGAAGGCCAGTTTCTTTTGCAGAAGCTCTATTTCGTTATCGGCGGCGGTGAGAACGGCGGCGATTTTTTGTTGTTCTTGGAGTGGCGGGAGAGCAATTTTAATCTTCTTTATAGCTGCCCCGATAATTTGCGGTTGAGCTGAACCAGAAATTACATCATTAAACCCTCGATGACATAATGCATAATAGATATATCTATATGAATTTATCAAAGATTCGATATCATCCAAACACATTGAATTCCCAGTGATATATGACTTTGCTGGAATCAGGGAAACTTCTCCGCATGTAGACCCTCTGCATGTCACTGTCACACACTCAAATTCATGGTTGTAATCTGAGTAATACCCGATAAAACCATTTGCTCCGAAAACCTTAAAACCTGAATCAGTTAATTGGTTTGAGGTAATTGTTGGCCATTGTTGCGGCTTAGAGACGTTTCCTAGTGTTGCTTTGAACCATTCCCCCTCAAATCCCGGCAGCCGCTTCTTCCCGGTCAACAAACTCTGCATCAGCGATTTTTTCTGCTGCTGACTATTGCCGATCAGTTGTTCAGTGGTAGTAATCGCCTTATCCCAGGTTGAGAGGATTTGGGCGATTTTTGTTTGTTCTGGGATTGGGGGGACTAATACTGGCAATTCCTGAATCTGTTTTGCAGATAAGTTAGCTTGTTTAGTGCCACCAGGGAGTGAATATAGTAGTGATAAAGTTAAATCGCTCCTTAACACATTCAATAGAAACTCTGAATTGTTATTCTTTTTTGAAATGAATTTCAGCACCCGTTGGTTCAGAAGAGCTACTTTTGAACCAACTGGTATTTTAACTGTGAAACCATAATCCTGTTTCCCCATTGTTCCTGTCATTGACATTACAAGATCACCAGATTTGACGATAAATCTTGGGTATTGATCTTTAAATTTTTCAGGAAGAAACACAGGGTTTCTGTTTAAATTAAATTCATTTTGGTAGAGATTTCCCATTCTTAGCAAAGGAGTGCCTGTTTGTACAAAGTCAGAACTTTTAAAAGCAAACCCCATCACTGTATCGGCAATATGACCGATAGTGAGAAGCTCCCACCCCGCCGGGACCTTACTCATAACCCAGCTCCTTCAGATATCCCGCCATTTCCACTTCCAGCGCATTGAGCTGAGCGGTTAATGCCAGACGCTCTTCACGAACCGCGACCAGATCGATTTCATCTTCTTCTTCGAAGGTATCGACATAGCGCGGGATATTCAGGTTGTAGTCGTTGTCCTGAATCTCTTTCAGGCTGGCGATATAGGCGTATTTCTCTACGCTCCCACCTTCGTGGTAAGTGGCGACGATTTTAGCAATATTTTCCGGGCTGAGTTCGTTCTGGTTTTTGTTAGATTTATATTCCCGGCTGGCATCGATAAACAGCACGTTTTTATCGATTTTGTTCTTTTTGAAAATGAGTATCGCCGCCGGAATACCGGTGCCGTAAAACAGTTTTTCCGGCAGGCCGATCACCGCATCCAGCAGGTTTTCATCGATGACCTGCTGGCGAATCTTCCCTTCGCTGGAACCGCGAAACAATACGCCGTGCGGGACAACAACGCCCATGCGCCCCTTTGCCGGATCGAGGGTTTCAAGCATATGCGAAATAAACGCAAAATCACCTTTGGTTTTTGGCGGCATCCCCCGATGGAAGCGGTTGAAATGGTCTGGCTCGTTATTGCCGAGTTCATCCTGAGCCCACCAGTCTGAGAGACTAAACGGCGGGTTGGCGGTTACCAGACTAAACAGCATCAGGCCACCTTTCTTATCCAGCAATTTCGGGTTACGAAGCGTGTCACCCCACTCAATTCTGTGGTTATCTTCGCCGTGCAGGAACATGTTCATTTTCGCCAGCGCCCAGGTAGAGCCAATGGCTTCCTGACCAAAAAGCGCATAGTTTTTTGAATTGTGCTTAGTGCGCACGCGGGCACCACATTTAATCAACAACGAAGCAGAACCACACGCCGGGTCACAAATCGTGTCGCCGGGCTGTGGGTCTAACAGTTCCGCCATTAAATCCGACACTTCCGGCGGGGTATAAAACTCACCGGCTTTCTGCCCGCCACCCGCAGCAAATCTCTTGATCAGATATTCGTAGGCATTGCCGATCACATCCAGCGTACCGACGCGACTTAATTTAAGGTTAAGTTCTGGCTTATCAAAGTGTTCAAGGAGAGCACGCAGAATTTCGTTCTTCTGTTTTTCTTCGCCCAATTTATGGGTGTTGAAGGAGATATCCTGAAACACGCTGGTACCGGCTTCTTTCAATTTGGTGCCGTTCTCTTCTTCAATAGCCTGCAACGCTTTATCAATACGCTCACCGTTTTTTGCTTCATAACGTCGGTCATATAAAGCATAAAAGCTGGCGTCACGCGGCAGAACAAAACGCTCACTTTTCATCAGCGCTTCAATCAGTTCCGGGGAATCGCCGTGCTCTTTGACGTACGTGTCGTAATGATCCTGCCAGACGTCAGAGATGTATTTCAGAAACAGCATGGTCAGGATGAAATCTTTATAGGTATCCGCGCTGATGGTGCCACGGAAGGTGTCGCAGGCGTCCCAAAGTGCTTTGTTAATATCGTCTTGTTTTACTTTATCGTTCATTCGGGTCCGTCACTCTTTATCGTTCGGTGAAAAGCATGGCGGCATTCTACCCTTATCACCTTCCGGCAAAAATAGCGGTTTGGCCGGAGAAGGGAAATCAGACATAAAAAAACCGCCCCGAAGGGCGGTTCCTCTACTGCTATAAACCCGATCCCAAGCTGACGTTGATGTTGATATCGGAAACGTTAACGTTCCATCCATCGCCCTCAGACGTCATCAAAGAACCCAGTACAACGATCAGTGCATAAATACACTTTTTCATTGAAGCGGCCTTTTAAAAACCGCGTTTCATCAATTAGCACCGGGACCAACTGACGAAGGACAAGCAGAGTTGGGATTGCTCGCCCACGCGGTACTCAGGTGCTAGTTCCAGAGCCCGATGTTCCGTCGCTAAACGGATGAACCAGCCCCGCGCAGAGACTAGCACCAAGCCCGCAGCAACTGTAAGGACTATTTTCACATCAAAACTTGTCCATATTGCCTGAATGCTGTACAGTTTTTCGCGTTGGGGTTGCTCGTACCCGCTTATTTTTAGCGAATCAAAAATGGGATGATTTAGCGCTAACTGAATCGCCCAACAAAAAAACCGCTCTTCGAAGCGGTTTTTTTGTGCCTGAAACAGGGCGAACCGAAAAGTGCGCTTCTCCCCCCGTCATCAGATCCTCACCGCAATATGCTATAACAGGCGTTCGCTGTGGCAACCAAATTAACCTCATGAAAGATAATAGTATTTATTCTCCTCAGGCTTCAGTTCCGGAAAAATCACGGGTTCTGGGCTGGTCCGATTTATTCTCGCTGTGGTTTTCGTTAGGCATGGGCCTGATGGTCTTGCAGGCCGGTGCAATTCTGGCACCCGGATTAGGGCTGGCGGGTTCGATTGCTGCCATTGTGCTCGGTTCCGCAGTCGGCGTCGGGCTGCTCGCGCTGGTCGGCGTGATTGGCGGCCAGACCGGTTTGTCTTCGATGGCCTCGCTGAAACTCAGTCTGGGTAAACGCGGAGTCGCATTGCCGGTCATCTTCAATCTGATCCAGCTGATTGGCTGGGGCGCGTTCGAAATCGTAGTAATGCGTGATGCAGCCAGCCTTCTGGCAAAACACGCGTGGGGCGGAGAAAGTGTCTGGGCGAATCCCACGATGTGGACATTCATCTTTGGCGCCGTCGCCACGCTGCTGGCAGCCAGCGGCCCGCTGGCGTTTATCCGCGTCGTGCTGCGCCGCTGGGGCATCTGGTTATTGCTGGCAAGCTGCGCGTGGCTGACCGGTTATCTGTTCCTGCACGCCGATTTATTTACGCTGTGGCACAAAGCCGGAGATGGCTCGATGCCTTTCGCGCTGGCCTGCGACATCGTGGTTTCGATGGCTTTTTCCTGGCTGCCGCTGGTATCGGATTACACGCGTTTTGGCAAATCCGCCCGGCAAAATTTCTGGGGAACCGCCTGCGGGTACTTCCTCGGAAGCGTCTGGATGATGTCGCTCGGCGCGGCGTATACGCTGGCCTTTGTCAGCACATCGACCGACGCAAACGCGTTACTTCTGGCGCTTTCCGGCGTCGCGTTCGGTATTCCGCTGCTGCTGATTCTGGTGGATGAACATGAAAACGCCTTTGCCGATATTCACTCGGCGGCGGTTTCTGCAGGCACTTCCGTCCCCGTCGGGATCGGTAAGCTGACGCTCGGCATCGGCCTGTTGTGTACGCTGATTGCCTGGGGCGTTCCGCTCACTCAGTACGAAAACTTCCTGCTGCTGATTGGCTCGGTGTTTGCGCCGCTGTTTGGCGTGGTGCTGACGCATCATTTTGTTCTGCGCAAAGCGACAAGCAAACCACTGAACGTCACCTCGCTGATTGCGTGGATTGCGGGCATCGCGGTTTATCACGCCATGGCAAATCTGCTGCCTGACGTCGGTGCGACAATTCCTTCGCTGGTCGTGGCCGGGGCCGTATGCTGGGGATTAGGGCGGAGAAGATAACGTAAAAAAACCGCCCCGAAGGGCGGTTCCTCTACTGCTTTAAACCAGACCCCATGTTGACGTTGATGTTGATATCAGAAACGTTAACGTTCCATCCATCGCCAGCAGACGTCATCAAAGAACCCAGTACAACGATACACTTTTTCATTGATACGGCCTTTTAAAGCCGCGTTTCATCAACCTGCACCGGGACTGACTGACGAAGGACAAGCAGAGTTTGAGCCACTTGTACCCGCGGTACGCAAGTGCTAATTTCATGCCCGGTGACCCGTCGCTAAACGGGCAAACTAGCCCCGCGCAGATGCTATCATCATGACCATAAAAACAATAAGGATATGTGATTAAAATTTAAACTTGTCGTGATTATAACCATCATGTAAATTAGAGGCGTTTGAGCTGCTTGTACCCGCTTATTTTTAGCGAATCAAAACTGGGCTGATTTAGCGCTAACTGAATCACCCATCAAAAAAACCGCTTCTAAGAGCGGTTTTTTTGTGCCTGAAATCCGGCCATTACGCGGTGAATATTTCCTTATTTTCCCTGCCCGAAGAAATCGTTATAGAGCATATACAGATGCGCAGCGCTCCATGAGAAGTTCGGTGCCCCCTGCTGCTGGCCGTTGAGCGGATTGTAGTTTTCGCGGATCGGGCCGTCAGTCATCAGTCCGTCGGCGTGATCGAAAAAGGCCTGCGCCATAGCAATGGCGTCATTGCGATAGCCGTATTGCTCCATGCCTTTCAGCCCGAAATAAAGCTGATCGACCCACACCCGGCCGCGCCAGTAAATATCAGCGCCGAACGCCGGATTGGTCAGCGCTGCGGTGCCGAGCGGCACGTACGTGTTGAACTCACGTACATCCTTCATGACTTTCACCACGGCGTCGGCGTGTACCTGCGTTGCCGCGCCGTTAAACAAAGGCGACCAGCCTTCCGGGCCTTTTCCGCGTTCGGCGATCGGTTTGCCTGCGCAGCCATCGGCCAGCGGTTTTTCTTCAATTCTGATGTCGTAAAAGAAGCCGCTGCGGTCATCGAACATGCAGGTATTTATGTAATCCGCCAGTTTGCTGGCTTTTGTGCGGAAGTCTTGAGCGTCGTTTTTCTTACCCAAGATGTCAGCCATTTCAGCCAGGTACTTGTTGTCGCTGAACATGTAGCTGGCTTCATCGACTGATTCCTGTAGCAGCGAATACCCCAGCAGCGTCCCGTCGGCGGCGCGGTTTTCGGCGAAGCTGACCTGCCAGTCCTGCTTTTTACCGCCATTTTTTATGTATTTCGCCAGCTGATCCGCATCGATAAAACCAAAAGCAGCAGCGTCGTCGCGACCTGACTCCCAGGAAGCGGCAATCTGCGCGGGGATTTCGATACTGTCGTATTTGCCGGATTTCACCACGCGATCGTAGTTTTCCAGTCCTGATTCGGTCTGTTCTTTTTGCCCGTTCTTGACGGTAAACAGCATTTTCCCACCGGCGGTGTTGTGCGCTTTATCGCGCGTTGCGCCGTATTCCGGCACGCCGTTGTGGTTATGATCGCGGTTGCGCAGCCACCAGTCGTGGTAGGCGACCAGTTTCGGGTACATTTCTGCCAGCCACTGTTTATCGCCGGTCGTTTTATAGACCTCCATCACCGACCATGCCGCCAGACTCGGCTTGGTGTTGCGCTCGTTCCAGTTGGTGCCGTCACCACCGCGTTCTGCGCTTGGGTTATAAGCGATGAGATCGGGAACAAAACCGGCGTCCCACGGGCGAACCGCATCACCGGGCTGGATCTGAAACGCAAACACCGCACGGATATTGTCTTTCGCCACGTCGGGGTTGAAATGCGCCATCGCGTAAGCCTGTTTCCAGGTATCCCACGGCCAGGTCTGATTACCGGAGAACCAGCGCCCCGTGACCGAAGGCGTCACGGAATCAAATTTCATCGCACCCGCCGCACCGCGCCAGTTGCCGTTCAGGGTTTCGATCGCTTTCACCGCCACGCGTTCCTGCGCCGCCGTCGCGTGAGGGTTGGTCAGCCCTTTACTGAGATAACCTTCCCAGCGCTTTTCCGAGGCAGCGAGATAGGTTTGCGGATGCGCCAGAATGTCAGCAATTTTCGGCTGTTCCCGCTGCACTTCGGCGGCGGTCAGCAAATGCGAATAGGTGGTGTAAATCGTGGCAGAACCGGTGATTTTGGCCCTCGCGGTAAACTCATGGCCTTGTGCGATAGTCTGCACCGGCAGCGATTTATGGACCTGATATTCCGACTCACCGGACGTCATCAGGCTCGAGGCCGCACGCACCTTGCCGAACGTCACTTTCAGGCCATCGGCGGTCGGGATGATTTTTCGGGTATACCCCGGGTACTCCTGTTCGATGGTTTTATCGGACTGCGGTTTTCCTTCCTGAGCATGAAGTTTTTCCAGCAATGCGCCATCCCAGACCAGCTCCAGCGGCGCGTCGGTGGTGATTTTGGTTTCCAGCAGCGAGGTGCGGTTAGTGACAAAACGCAGCATCAGATCGACACGGATCCCGGGCGCGGTCAGCGTCTGGATTAATGCGCCGGGAATGCTGTAAGCGGTCATGCTCATCGCGACTTTTTTGCCGTCTTTCCAGACCGTCAGGCGGTCAAAATTATCCGCCATAAAGTTGATGTACTCTTCCGTCAGCAGCGCCGGGCCGGGGAATCCGCCTGCCACTTCCGCGCTGGCCGGTAATAAATGCCCGTGCCACGATCCGTCGTCAAATAAAGGGTTAAAACGCTGATGCTCATCAAAATCATAATCGAGCATATATTGCGGCGCGCCGGTTCGGTTTATCACATTCTTATATTCACCGGCGCGCAGGGTATTTTCGGTTTCGGCCAAAACATTGCCGGAAATAAATAATGTCGCGACGACAAATAAAGCAACAGGTTTTAGCTCGCTGACGGTTTTCATTATGATTTACCCCAATAGAAATATTGCATCAGAAATAGGGAATTGCTGGCACCGGTATTGTCGTTGCTCATATAAAATTTACTGTCCAGCGCCGTGGCGAACCGGCCACCGTAATATTCGTACCAGATACCGGCCTGTGCGTAGGATGTGGTGGTGTCCGCCGCGTTATCTAAATGATGTTCGGCGTAACTGTAGGCGGTGGAGAAATAGAGGCCGGATACCGCTTCCACCATGGCGCTGACCATCGCGCCCGATTCGCTCCCCGGATGATTGCCGTCGCCTTTTCCGGTGTGATGCCAGACGCGCCCGGCGAGGTTTTTGCCCTGCAATCCGGCGAGGAATAGTTGCCCGGTGCCGTCGGTAAGTTCGAGGCCGTTGAGCAGCGTCAGCCCTTCCGTCAGGTCATATTGCGTGTAGCCGTTGACCATCGCGCGGTACGTGTATTTATCTGAATAGCGGTCATATTTTCCGAAATGCAGCAACGCGGTACTTTCATTCACGCGGCTTTCCGGTGCGGCAGTCACGCTGTAGCGGAATTTTCCGGTGAGATTCTGGATTTTTGCCGCCTGCGTCAAATCGCGCGTATTGGGGATCACATAGCCGTATTCCGGCGTGAAATCGCCCCACCATTGCAGGTCGTCCAGCGAAGAATCGTTGCGCATACTGAGGGTCATTTCGGTGCCGTTATCCGTGCGGTAGCCGCCATAAAAACGGTTCAGACCGCCTTCAAATCCGCCCCAGCTATGGTCCGGCACCCAGGCGTTTCCGTGATGATCGGCCTGCACCGTCCAGCCTTCGCCATAAATAAGCCCGAACCAGTTGCCGTGTTTTATTTCCAGACCGCCTTCGATATAGGTGCCGTCGCTGTATTTATGCTGGTCTTTACCGTTCAGATATACGCTGCCACCGCCGCCCATTTCGCCATAAAATCGGTAGGCAGTGTTATTGGCGCTTTGTGGCGTTATTTCCGGTGGCGGTAAAACATTATGTTCAGCGGGCACGACAGATTCCTGCGCCCATGAACTCATTGGCGAGGCGAATAATAAAATCATGAACATTTTGTGGAATGATATTTTCTTCATGGTATGCGCTTCACTTAAGGTGAGTATTTAGAATTCAGAGGAACTGAGCTAAAAAGCAAAACGCAGTCTAGTAAATATTTTACTAAAATATACTTAAATATCGGTAAAGCGTTAACCCTGTCACATTGAGATTTTGGGGGCTTACGCATCCGGGGCTGGTGTACATAAGCCGCTGATCACATTAAGCTACGGCTTTGGTTTACCTGATTATGAGACGCTGATGGCTACTTTGAAGGAAATCGCTGAGGCCGCGAACGTATCCGTTGCGACGGTTTCACGTGTGCTAAATGACGATCCGAGCCTGAGCGTGAAAGCGCAAACCCGGCAGAAGATTTTAGAAGCGGCAGAACGCCTGGAATATAAACTGTCGCCGTCCAAACGTAATGCTACGCACCGGATGACCTTCGCCGCGCTTTTCACCTACCGGCAGGGGCTGGAAATCGACGATCCTTACTACCTTTCCATGCGCTATGGCATTGAAACACAGTGCGAAAAACTCGGCGTCACCCTGATTTCCGGCTATGACTTCACCGGTGATAAACCGCTGCCTGCCGCCGACGGTTTTCTGGTTATCGGCCAGCCGCAAACGGCGCTGCATACTCAGCTCAGTCAGCAATCCAGCCCGGTAGTTTTCATTGATGGCGTGATGGAAGACGCACAGTTCGACTGCGTGAACGTCGATCTCTTAAAGATCAGCCAGAAAGTGATCGACTTCTTTATCGGCCAGGGTTATTCGCGGATCGGCTTTATCGGCGGGCGCGATCACCCGGAATTTGCCGACCAGCGGGAACAGGCATTTGTGGAATATGGCCGCCTGAAAAATGTCGTGCAGCCGCAGGATATTTACTACGGCGATTTCACCAGCCAGTCCGGCTACCAGTGCGCGAAGAAAATGTTGCAGGAGAATATGCCGTTTCCACCGGCGCTGCTGATCGCCACCGACACCATGGCGCTGGGCGTCACCCGCGCGCTGCTGGAACACGGTGTGAAAATCCCGGAGCAAATCGCGCTGATCAGCGTCAACGACATCCCGACCGCACGCTTTGTTTTCCCTTCTTTATCAACGGTTCGCATCCATTCCGAAACCATGGGCGCGCAGGCCGTTAACCTGCTGACCGAACGTCTGCGTGATGAACGCAGCGTCCCGCTTTCCGTGTTTGTACCCAGCTCTCTCCAGCTGCGCGACACCACCCGCCGCTAAATTCCCCGGCTTTAAAAAGGATCATCAGTTGCAGTAAAAATTAACTGCATGATCCTTCTGCGTATTTTTTAATTTTTGTGATCCCCTGAACAATCGGTAAATGTTTTTAGTTATTTTTACTAAATATTTACTATCTTATTTCCCATAGAAACACGTCTCAGGAGAGATTACGTGAATAATTGGGAAAATATCGACAAGCAGTCAGAAAACCGTTTACCGCCGCGTGCCCGCTTTTTCAGCTATGAAAATGCACAGCAGGCACTGAGCTTTGACCGTGCGGCCAGTCAGCATTTTCAGCTGCTCAGCGGCCGCTGGCAGTTTCGCTATTTTGAGCACCCGGCTTTAGTCCCGGACGAATTCTATAATCAGCCGGTGTCCGGCTGGGGCGACATTAACGTGCCGGGCATGTGGCAGATGGAAGGCCATGGCCAGCTGCAATACACCGATGAAGGCTTCCCCTTCCCGATCGACATTCCTTATGTTCCGACCAATAACCCCACCGGCGCGTATCAGCGGAAATTTCATCTCGATGCCGCATGGGACAATGTGCAAACCCTCATTAAATTCGACGGCGTCGAAACCTACTTTGAAGTGTACGTGAACGGCCATTACGCAGGGTTCAGCAAAGGCAGCCGCCTGTGCGCGGAGTTTGATATCAGCGCTTTTGTGCAACAGGGCGAAAACCTGTTGTCGGTGCGCGTTTTGCAGTGGGCGGATTCGACCTATATAGAAGATCAGGATATGTGGTGGATGGCCGGGATCTTCCGCGATGTAACTCTGACCGGGCAGAATGCCGTGCATCTTCAGGACCTGACCGTCGTCACCGCGTTCGATGAAAACTACTGCGACGCCACGCTGAAAATTGATGCCGTTTTGGATAATCAGCGTGAACCGGTGAAGGGTTATCGCCTGCACGCGCAGTTACTGGATGGCGAAAATTGCGTGGCGGAACTTTCTCTCACTGACCTTTATCTCGCGGATAAAACCCGCTGCCATCTTGAAATTCCGGTCAGCCAGCCGCGGCAGTGGAACGCCGAACAACCCGCGTTATATCAGCTGCTTTTGACGCTGTACGACGAGGCGGGCAATGTGATTTCCGTGGTGCCGCAGCGCATAGGCTTTCGCGATATCTGCGTGCGCGACGGGCTGTTTTACGTCAACGGGCGCTACCTCAAACTGCACGGCGTAAACCGTCACGATCACGATCATCGTAAAGGCCGCGCGGTCGATATGGCGCGGGTTGAGCGCGATATCATTCTGATGAAACAGCACAACATCAATTCGGTGCGCACCGCGCATTACCCGAACGATCCGCGCTTTTACGAACTGTGCGACATCTACGGTTTATTCGTGATGGCCGAAACCGATCTGGAAAGCCACGGTTTCGCGAACGTCGGCGATCTGAGCCGCATCACCGACGATCCGCGCTGGGAATACGCCTATGTTGAGCGCATCGAGCGGCATGTGATGGCGCAGAAAAATCACCCGTCCATCATCATGTGGTCGCTCGGCAACGAATCCGGCTATGGCTGTAACATCCGCGCGATGGCCGCGCGCTGCAAAGCCCTCGACCCGACGCGCCTGATCCATTACGAAGAAGATCGTGACGCCGACGTCACCGACGTCATCAGCACCATGTATTCCCGCGTGCAAATGATGAATGCGTTCGGCGAATACCCGCACGCCAAACCGCGCATCATCTGCGAGTATGCCCACGCGATGGGCAACGGCCCCGGCGGATTAGCTGAATACCAGGCCGTCATGAACCGCCACGCCAGCCTTCAGGGGCATTACATCTGGGAATGGTGCGACCATGGCCTGCTGGAAACCGGTGAAAACGGTCAGCCGCGTTACGCCTACGGCGGTGATTACGGCGATTATCCGAACAACTACAACTTCTGCATGGACGGCCTGATTTATCCGGACCAGACCCCCGGCCCCGGCCTGCGCGAATACAAACAGGTGTTGTGTCCGGTGGAAATCAGCCACGACGACAATACGCTGCGGGTCAAAAACCGTTACTGGTTCAGCTCACTGGAAGACATCACGCTGACGCTCACCGTGCAGGTGGCAGGCCGCTGCCTTGAAGACCATCAAATCGTCCTGCCGCATCTGCAATCCGGCGAAAGCGAAACGGTTCCGCTGCCGGAATTCAACGCCAGCGGGCAGGAAACCTTCCTGAACATCCGCATCAGCAAAAACAGCCCGACCGCTTACAGCGACGCGAATTATCCGCTCGGCCATTATCAGGTGTTGTTGCAGGCGGATCAGCCGCTGGAGAATTTACCGGATCTAAAAGCCACGGCAGCGCTGGTCTGCGACGAGCAAAAACATCAGCTGATCGTTCGCGGCGAAAACTTCCGTCTCGAATTTTCCCGTCTCGACGGCGAACTGAAATCCTGGCAGACGGACGGCGAAGAAATCGTCGGGCGCGCGCCGAAACTCAGCTTCTTCAAGCCGGTTATCGACAACCATAAGCCTGAGTTCGAAGGCATCTGGCAGCCGAATCATCTGCAAATCCTGCAGCAACATTTCCGCTCACTGAGCTGGAAAAATCAAAATGACGACGTGGTGATTGAAGTTCACACCATCATCGCGCCGCCGGTCTTTGATTTCGGGATGCGCTGCGTTTACCGCTGGCAGATATCGCCGCAGGGCGCGGTAAGCCTCGATTTATCCGGCACGCCGTATGGAGATTTCAGCCACGTGATCCCCAAAATCGGGCTGGATTTTGGCCTCAGCCGCCGCTTCGGACAGGTGGAATATTACGGGCGCGGACCGGGTGAAAACTATCCGGACAGCCGTCAGGCCAACCTGATCGGCCATTATCAGCAACCGGCGGCCAGCCTGTTTGAAAACTACCCGATGCCGCAGGACAACGGCAACCGGCAGGACGTTCGCTGGCTGAGCCTTCGCGACAACTCGGGCAACGGCATTTTTATTCAGCCGCGCCAGCCGCTCAATTTCAGTCTGTGGCCTTACAGTTCGCAGAGGCTGCAACAGGCGCAGCACATCGACGAACTCACGCCGGACAGCTGCCTGACGCTCAATCTCGATCTCCAGATCATGGGGCTCGGCTCGAACTCATGGGGATCGGAAGTGCTCGATTCCTACCGCGTGTATTTCACGGCATTTCGCTACGGCTTCACGATGCTGCCGTTCCGCCAGCAGGACAACGACAGCCTGAGTCTCGCGCAATTCAGCATCCAGCCGCAGGAGGCAAACTGATGATTATTCTCGGGTCTTTGGCTGAATTTCAGCAGCGTTATCCTGCCGGAAAAAAATGGCAGCGTTGCAGGGAAGCCATTAATAATATTGAGAAACTCCGTCCCGGCGTCTTTCACTCCATCGGGGATTCGCTGGTGTACCGGCTGGCATCCGGCGCGGAACCTCAGCGGGAAACGTTCGAAGGCCACCGCCGTTATTTCGACGTGCATTATTACCTCGAAGGACGCGAAGAAATCGAATTCGCCGCCAAATCCGCTCTGCACAATTGCGCGCCCTATTGCGACGAAACTGACCGTGAGCTGTTTACCGGCCGCGGAGAAAAAATTACGGCCCAAAAAGGCAATGTCATTATCTTTGAAAACCGCGAAGCCAGCCGGTTCAGGCCGGAAAAAGACGTCAAAAAAGTCATCTTAAAAGTGACCATCGAAGAAAGTTATTTCGTTAATAAATAATAAAAAACCTAACCCTACAAAAAGCAGTTGGAGAGAACTTATGGCCGGGTCGAGCAGAAACACAATCGGTAAATTTGGATTGTTATCCATGACATTTGCCGCCGTTTTTAGCTTCAATAACGTCATTAATAACAATATTCAGTTAGGCATCGCCTCTGCGCCGGTCTTTCTGGTGGCGACGATCATTTACTTTATTCCGTTCTGTCTGATCATCGCCGAGTTTGTCTCGCTCAATAAAAACTCGGAAGCCGGAGTTTACGCCTGGGTAAAAAGCGCACTGGGCGGACGCTGGGCATTTATGACCGCATACACTTACTGGTTCGTGAATTTGTTCTTCTTCACGGCATTACTTCCGCGCGTCATTGCTTATGCGTCGTACGCCTTTTTAGGGCACGACTATATTTTCACGCCAATCACTACGGCGATTATCAGCATCTGTCTGTTCGCATTTTCGACATTAATTTCCAACAGCGGCGCGAAATTACTCGGCCCGATGACATCGGTAACGTCCACGCTAATGTTGTTGCTGACGTTCTCTTACATTGTGCTGGCAGGCGCGGCATTAATGGGTGGCGTGGAACCGGCGAATCCGATTAACGTGGAGGCCATGACGCCGCATTTTAACTGGGCATTCTTAGGCATTATCGCGTGGATATTCCAGGCGGCAGGCGGTGCGGAATCCGTCGCGGTTTATGTGAATGACGTCAAAGGCGGCAGCCGTTCGTTTGTGAAAGTCATTATTATTTCCGGGCTGGTAATTGGCGTGCTGTATTCCATCGCGTCATTGCTGATCAACGTTTTTGTGGCGCAGTCCGCGCTGCATTTCACCGGCGGCACGGTACAGGTTTTTGAAGGATTATCGGCGCACTTTGGTTTACCGGCCGTCCTGATGAACCGATTTGTCGGCGTGGTTTCTTTCACCGCGATGTTTGGATCACTGTTGATGTGGACAGCGGCACCGGTAAAAATCTTCTTTACTGAAATTCCTAAGGGGATTTTTGGTGAGAAAACCATCCGTCTGAATAAGCACGGCGTGCCGACACGCGCGGCGTGGATCCAGTTTTTAATCGTCATTCCGCTGATGTTAATTCCAACGTTAGGCTCCGACAGCGTACAGGAATTAATGAATACGCTGATCAACATGACCGCCGCGGCGTCCATGCTTCCGCCGCTGTTTATTATGCTGGCGTACCTGAACCTGCGGCTGAAATACGATAACGTCGAACGCGATTTCAAAATGGGTTCCAGAATGCAGGGCATCACCATCGTCAGTACGCTGATTGTGATTTTTACCGTCGGGTTTATTGCTTCGACCTTCCCGACCGGTGCCAGCATTATTACCATCGTGTTTTATAACGTCGGCGGGCTGGTACTTTTCCTCGGCTATGCGTGGTGGAAATACAACAAATATTCCAAAGGGCTGGATGATAAAACGCGTTATCACGAAGACACACCGCTGGCGAGAATAGTGCTGGAATCACAGAACGAAACGGCGCGCGTGAAAGCAGCGAATATCGTAAAGCCGCTGTCCGGCGTATAGATCGGAATTATGAGCATAAAAAAACCGCCTGAAAAAAGGCGGTTTTTGTTTTTCTGAGATCCGAACTTACAGTGCGATATCCGCGGGCTGTTTCGGTTCTTCTTTGGCTTCAGCTTCAAGCGGGCGCAACTGAATCACTTCGGCAACCGGCGTCGTTTTCATTGACGGGGTTTCCAGTTCAAGAATGCGGCTGGTTTCCAGCAGCTCTTTCTCGGTCGCTTCCACGTTGCCGTTCAGCTTTGTGCCATAGGACGGAATGATTTCGCGGAATTTCGCCTGCCATTCAGCACTGGCGGCTTTCTCTTTGAAGACCGTTTCCAGCAATTTCATCATGATAGGCGCTGCCGTGGACGCGCCCGGAGAGGCGCCCAGCAAGGCCGCAATACTGCCGTCCTTCGCGCTGACCACTTCCGTGCCCAGACGCAAAACGCCGCCGTGCTTGCCATCTTTTTTGATGACCTGCACACGCTGCCCGGCAACCCAGCGTTTCCAGTCTTTCTGCTCGGCTTGCGGAAAAAACTCCTTCAGCGCGGCATGGCGATCTTCATCGCTCAGCATGACCTGCCCGACCAGATATTTCACCAGGTCGAAATTACCCACGCCGACGTGCGTCATCGGCAGTAAGTTGGAGCTGTTCACGCTGCCAAACAGATCCCACAGGGAACCGTTTTTCAGGAATTTACTGGAGAAGGTGGCGAACGGCCCGAACAGCAGAACCTGTTTGCCATCGATAATACGGGTGTCGAGGTGCGGAACGGACATCGGCGGCGCGCCCACGGCGGCTTTGCCGTAAACTTTCGCCAGATGACGCTTCACCACGTCCTGATTTTCAGTCACCAGGAATTCACCGCCGACCGGGAAACCGCCATATTCACGCGCTTCCGGGATGCCGGATTTTTGCAGCAACGTCAGCGATGCACCGCCCGCGCCGATGAAAACGAATTTCGCATTCACAACGTGATGTTTGTGGCTGTGCTTCAGATCGGTAATGGTGACGCGCCAGGTCTTGTCGCGGTTGCGCTGGATATCGCGCACTTCCTGGCCGTTCGCCAGCGTGAAGTTGGATTTTTTTTGTAACGCTTCAACCAGCTGACGGGTCACTTCGCCGAAGTTCACGTCCGTGCCTGCCGTGGTGCGTGTCGCAGCGACTTTCTGATTCGGGTCACGGCCATCCATGACGGCCGGGATCCACTGTTTGATTTGCTCCGGGTCTTCCGAATATTCCATTCCGCGGAACAGGGTGCTTTCCTGAAGCGCAGCGAAGCGTTTGCGCAGGAAATCGATGTTTTCATCGCCCCAGACAAAGCTCATGTGCGGCACGCTGTTGATGAATGAGCGCGGATTATTCAGCACACCTTTTTGCACCTGATACGCCATGAACTGACGGGAAACCTGGAAGGCTTCGTTGATCGCCACAGCTTTCGTGATATCGACAGAACCGTCGGGCATCACCGGGGTGTAGTTCATTTCTGCCAGCGCCGCATGACCGGTGCCCGCATTGTTCCAGCCGTTGGAGCTTTCCTGTGCCACGCTATCCATGCGTTCGATCATGTGGATCGACCAGTCTGGCTCGAGTTCCTGGAGATACGTCCCCAGCGTTGCACTCATAATTCCGCCGCCGACCAGCAATACATCAACGGATTTTTCGTCTTCTGCGGCCGCAGGCTCGCTGGCACCCAGTGAGTCACGGTTGAGAAGCATACCAAGTATCTTTCTCATGACGTCTGTTTCTCTAAATGTTCGGTTCTGTTTTGTTAAGACTATCGAACAAGAAATTAGCAAAAAAACACGCGGGATCGTTACTGAAACTTCATTTTTTCAAATGACGGCTACGAATATAACATTATCACTACATATTTTAAAAAAGTATTTAACGTTTCAAAAAAACGGTAGCCGATGATGTGATCTCTCTCACAGCCCGCAGCCTGACTGGGTTTTTTAGGCGTTTGAAAGGGTTTTAAGGCGGATGTGAGCCATACAAAGAATGCGCTATTCGTGCTAAATCGGATTTTCAGGAAAGGGGTGGAAAGCAGAAACAAAAAAAAAGCGCGGTCTCCCGCGCCTTCAAAATCACTGCTTAATAAATCCGATCAGAGCGCGACGTCAGCGACGACTTTTTGCTCTTTTTTCGGTGCAGCATTTGTCTCTGCCGCCGGTGCCGGTTCAGCCGCTTTGGGTTGCGGGTTGTCCAGCATCAGAACGCGGCTGGTGTCGCCCAGTTCTTTCTCGGTGGCGGCGACGTTGCCGTTCAGCTCAGTGCCGTAAGAAGGGATGATTTCCTTCAGTTTCGCCTGCCATTCCGGTGTGGCGACTTTGTCTTTAAACACTTTTTCCATCAGGTGCAGCATGATCGGTGCGGCGGTAGACGCGCCCGGTGATGCGCCCAGCAGCGCGGTAATGCTGCCGTCTTTGGAGCTGACCACTTCGGTGCCCAGACGCAGAACGCCGCCTTCTTTCTCATCTTTCTTGATGATCTGCACGCGCTGACCGGCTTCCCACAAGCGCCAGTCTTCTTTCTTCGCATCCGGGAAGTATTCACGCAACGCATCGAAACGGTCTTCGTCGGACAACATCACCTGGCTGACCAGATATTTCACCAGATCAAAGTTGTCGATACCCACATGGGTCATCGGCATGATGTTGGAGAAATTGACGCTGCCGAACAGATCCCACAGGGAACCGTTTTTCAGGAATTTGCTGGAGAAGGTCGCGAACGGCCCGAACAGCAGAACCTGTTTACCATCAAGAATACGGGTGTCGAGGTGCGGAACGGACATCGGCGGGGAGCCGACGGCAGCTTTGCCGTACACTTTCGCCAGATGGCGTTTCACGATTTCCGGGTTCTCAGTCACCAGGAACTGGCCGCCAACCGGGAAGCCGCCGTAGTTATCCGCTTCAGGAATACCGGATTCCTGCAACAGGGTCAGGGACGCGCCGCCCGCACCGATAAAGACAAACTTCGCCTTGATGACGCTTTCTTTGCCGTCATTTTTCAGATCAGCCACCGTCACGTTCCAGGTGTTATCCGGGTTACGTTTGATACCGCGCACTTCATGACCGAGGCTCAGCGAGAAGTTTGGTTTTTTCTGCAGCGAGGCTACCAGCTGACGGGTGATTTCACCGAAGTTCACGTCGGTGCCGATCGGAATACGGGTCGCCGCGATTTTCTGTTTCGGGTCACGCCCTTCCATCACCAGCGGGATCCACTGTTTGATTTGCGCCGGGTCTTCTGAATATTCCATGCCACGGAACAGCGTGCTTTGTTGCAGCGCCGCGAAGCGTTTACGCAGGAAATTGATATTGTCATCACCCCACACAAAACTCATGTGCGGCGTGCTGTTGATGAAGGAACGCGGGTTGTACAGAACGCCGTTCTGTACCTGATAAGTCCAGAACTGGCGGGAAATCTGGAAGGATTCGTTGATTTCGACCGCTTTGGAAATGTCGATGCTGCCGTCGGCTTTTTCCGGCGTGTAGTTCATTTCAGCCAGCGCAGAGTGCCCGGTACCAGCGTTGTTCCAGCCGTTGGAGCTTTCGAGCGCCACACCGTCCAGACGCTCGACCATGTCGATTGACCAGTCCGGCTCTAATTCCTGAAGGTATGTCCCCAGCGTCGCGCTCATAATGCCGCCGCCGATCAGTAACACATCAACGGGCTTTTCATCTTCTGCGAACGCTGACTGGCTGAATGCAACCACGTTAAGGCAGAGGATCATGGCGAGTATCTTTCTCATGACGTCTGTTTCTCTGAATGTTTAGTTTTAGTTTTGCAGGTGAAAGCTATCCAGATTCCCTGGATAAACGAAATCAACAACCCGGTGCGGTGGGGAAATAAGCGATTATTTCCTCAGAGTCTGAAAGGACAATAATGGGGAGTAACGAAAACCGCGGTGAACAACGACAAATCAACCACACAAATGTTACCGAATACTCATATTATCGAGATTTCGTAAACAATTTAACATCGTCGTTACGTGCATTAAAAATAGTTTAATACTTTAAATAATTACATAAGTTAGTTTCGCTGAGAAACTATTCAGGCGAGATTAGCCCGCAAAGCCGCGGCCTGCGCGGCCATAACGGCAGCGGGACTGTGGCCGATCAGCATGAAGTTATAACCCGCCTCGCGCCAGTATACGACGTTCATTTTCTGCCGAATTTCGCTTTCCTGCGCCGTATTATCCCGGTGTTCGCTGCGGGTAATGCACAGCGCCATCGGCCCGTAGCGCGCATCAAGGTAAGTGATCTGCGCAATATCGTAGTCGTCGTAATGCAAAATACGGGCGTTTTTCAGCTCAGCACCCTGCACTTCCAGCGCTGCCGGGCTGAGCCCGATGCCCATCGTTTTATGCACCCGCGCCAGCTGAATTTGTTGTTGTTCAGCAGAGTCATTCACGTCGGCCAGCGTCTGCGCGGTGTACAGCGACATGTAATCCGCCACGCGATCGCGCCAGTTGTCTTTGGAAGATTCACCGGAAAGCAGCGCGGAATAGCGTCCGGCGAGCAGCCCGACGGCCATAAAGCTGACCGACGCTGCCAGCAACGCACGGCGGCTGAATCCGCGCGAACGGGCAACCGGTGCATCCGGTATCGCATCCAAAGCTGCCTGCAAACGCCCCACCGGCGCGTCCTGTAACATCGACCCGAACGCATCGTGGAAAGGCAAATTGCTGCGCGCCATCTGCGCCAGACGCCCGGCCAGTAGGTCGTCTGCGGCGAGCCGTGTATCAAACAGCGCCCGCTGATTTTCGCTCAGCCGGTTATCGAGATAGGCGACCAGAACTTCATCGGAGAATGGCGCTGGCGGGATTTCGCGGGTCATTTTTTCTCTCCCTGTTGTGGCTGAGCGCCGGAACCGGTGTCTTTTGCCAGCGAAAGCCGGGCAGCCGCCAGACGGCTCATAATGGTGCCAATAGGCACTGACAGCGTCATTGCCGCTTCCTGATAGGTAAAACCTTCGACATACACCAGAAACACCGCGTTCCGCTGGGCTTCCGGCAGGGCATTCACCCGCTGCATCACCTGCGTATGCCAGTGCCGGTCTTCAAAAGAGAACGCATCGGCGGGCACGTCTGTTTCACTGACATCGACAAATCCCTGCCCCTGACGGACGTGCTGCGCCCTGAGTTCGTTGACCCATATGGAGTGCAGAATCGAAAAGAACCAGCGATCGGCTCCGGCGCGATCAACCACCTGCGCGCAGCGTTCAAGTGCCCGCACGCAGGTCGATTGCACCAGATCATCTGCCACGTCCGGCTTGCGCGATAACACCATCGCGTAGCGCCACAGACGCGCCAGACACTGACTCAGTTCATGACGTAAGTCGGTGGGTGAAATTTAGCGTTTCCCCGTTTCAGGATTCAGGATGTCCGTCGATAGCCGCGCTCAGATCGCGATACTCTTCGCAGCCGGTGCCGCACAGGCCTTTGATGGTCGCCAGTTGCGCTTTCGCGAGATCGGGACGCCCTTTAATCATATAAGCCTCGCCGAGATATTCCCGGACTTTGGCGTAATTCGCATCGATGGCGATAGATTTCTGATAATAGCTGATGCCTTCGTCGGTACGCCCGAGTTTGCGGGTAGCGTAGCCGCGATAGTTCCAGGCTTCTTTGGTGTTCGGGTCTTTCAGCGTGTCGAGCACCGTCAGCGCTTCCTGATACCGGCCCGATTTCGCCAGATGATAGGCGTACTGGGTTTTGTCCTGATCGGAAATCATGCTGCCTTTGTCCACCATACAGCTTTTGGTTTTGCTGTCGTAGATTTGCCCTTTCGGGCAGTCCGGCGTTTTTTTCTCATCAGATTCATCACCCATCGCGTGCGCGGCGACGCTGAACATCAGCAAATTACCCGCCAGACACACCACCGACAACGCCTGAATCACTGTTTTTGTCTTCATAGTTTTTGTCTTCCTGTAGGGGAGAGTTTATTTACGGGCGGCTGACGCGGCCCGGCAGCATGCGGCGCAAAATGCCGTCGCGGAGAACGTAGTGATGGAACAGTGCGGCCAGCGCATGTACGCCCGCCAGAACAATCAGCGCCCAGGCCACGTTGTTGTGTAACGTGCCGAAGGTTCGGGTCATCACGCTGTCGAAGTTGAAAACGTCAGGAATGGGGAAAAGCCCGAAGAAGTAGAAGGGCTCGGCCTGCGACCAGCGGAACAAAAAGCCCAGCACGATCTGCGTGACCAGCAAAATGTAGAGCGCCAGATGGGTCAGATGCGCCGCCGCTTTCATCATCACCGGCATGGCGACAGGTTCCTGTTTGCTGCGCCCGGTGCTGACCGTAAACAGACGCCAGAGCAAACGCCCGAGGATAATCGCCGCCAGTAAAATCCCGACAGAAATATGCACGGATTGCAGCCCTTTGCGCAGCGGCGTGCCGCGCTCAAGCACTTCCCAGATATGCGCGCTGGCAAACAGAAAAATGACGCACAGCGCCGTCAGCCAGTGCAGAAGAATGGTCAGCCCGTCGTAACGGTGGCGGGAAACAGAAGTGGAAGTTTGCATAAAAAACGGTGCCCGTAAGTGTTCGATATGAGGTAAACACCTGAGCACCGCTTTTTATTCGGTATGAGGAAAAAATAATTTTCAGAAATCGTTAAACGCTGGTCGTCCGGTTGCGTCCGTTGGTTTTGGATTGATACAGCGCGCCGTCGGCCACAATGATATTTCCCTGCAAACTTTTACCCGTCTGGTAGTTCGCCACGCCCAGCGATACGGTAATCTTGAAAGGTTCGCCGTCGGCATTGATAAAGACCGTGCTTTCGACCGCACGGCGGATACGCTCACAGCATTTCACGCATTCGTAGGTGTTGCCGCTGGCAATCAGAATCACAAATTCTTCGCCGCCAAAACGCGCCAGAACGTCGTCTTTTCGCAGCATCATCCGCGCCACATTCGCCACGCGCACCAGCACCTCATCGCCGATGGCATGCCCGTAGGTATCGTTCACTTTCTTGAAGAAATCGATATCCAGCATCGCCAGCCCGAATCCGCTGTGGTTTTTCTGCACCGCTTTCAGGTGCTCTTCCAGCCCCATGCGGTTAAAGGTTTTGGTGAGGAAATCCATCGACGAGTTTTCTTTCTCGCGGAAAAACGCGCGCACGTAACGGAATTTACCTCCCAGCCCGTGGTAGCAGATAAACATGCAAAAAAGCGTGACCAGCTGGTAGCCAAGTGAACTCCAGATAATCGCCCAGGAATTCAGGTATGGGGCTGAGACAATCAGCCGGATCACCAGGACTATCGACGTCGCGATAGCGAAGGTACGAATGTTGTTGTCGCGCCACGGCCTGAAATAGCAGATGCCCGCAATCATCACCGCGACAAACAGGTTATCGATAGTGAACATTCCGGTGAGGAAAAATTTCAGCATAAACCCGCAGAGCACGCTGAACCAGCCGACGTAGAACACGCAAATCACCAGCGGGATCATCTCAAAGCTGTAATACACCGTGTCGCTGAGGCGGAACAAATCGCGATCCAGAAAAGCCGCCACGGCACCGCAGAGCACCCCGAACAACACTCGCTTGTAGAGTGGGGAGTTCGGCCCGAGCGGGCTGTCGCTGCTGAGGAAAAAATAGAAAAACACCAGGCTGGCGTAAGTCACGCAAATATTAATGTAAAGCGCATCCAGCGACTTGATCACTTGTTCCATACAACTCCTGCAACCCGCTGCGAACCGGACAACAAAAATCCGTGACAGGGGCGGAAAATAACCTTCGATAGTGTGAAAGATAGCCTATATATAAAGTGAAGACGGCACAAACTCCGGCCTGCCTTCGGCGGAATTTCACCTTAAGCCGGAGAAAATACCCGTTATTGCACATTAAAGTTTTGTTCTGAATAACCGATATCCGTAATAGGCACTTTTTATTTCGAGGGCTGGACGAACATTTTGTGATCATTGCATATAGAGGTGTGGCAGGTGAGCGAAGTATCCCGAGAGTCGTTTGCTAAGCGGAACACGCTGGCAATCTTGTCCGTACTGCGTGACTTGAAGAAGAACCAGACGCTGGTCATGGTCAGTCACGCCCGCGGGCAATTTATCAGTAAAATTTTGGACGTAGATTCTGATAACCATCAGTTTTTGTTCGATCTGGGCAGCTCAGATTATGAAAACGGCCTGGCGATTAATGCCGGGACGCTGAACTTTGTCGCGGAACCGACCGGTGCGAAAGTGGAATTTGCCTGCGGTCAGGTACGTCAGGTGACGTACGAAGGTTTGCCGACGTTTACCTGCGATATTCCGCCCGTCCTGTATTTTATCCAGCGCCGCGAGTATTTCCGCGTGAACGTTCCCTGGCTGCCGGATTACCGTTGCAGCGGAAAACTGCCGGATGCGTCAGAGTTTGCCTATCGCGTGCGCGATATCTCTCTCGGCGGTCTTGGGCTGGAAATTGACGGCACAACGCCACCGGAAATGGCTTCCGGCGCGGTGCTGAAAGATTCGCTGATTCAGCTGGCGGAACTCGGCTCGTTCAAGCTGGATTTGCAATACATCGGCTCGATGCCGCGTAAATCTGTCAGCAACAAAGGCGAAACGGTCAGCACGCAGCGGCTGAGTTTTAGGTTTCCGCATTTGTCGCCCGCGCAGGAACGTGATCTGCAACGGGCGATTTTCGAGCTGGAAAAACAGCAGCATCTCAAAGCCAGACGTTTCCAGGAAAGTTAACGTTCAGATCTGAGATAAACGGCTCAGATAAACATGCCGCCCGACGCTTCTACGCGCTGGGCGTTCATCCAGCCCGCTTCATCGCTGAGCATCAGCGCTACCATGCCGCCGATATCATCCGGCAAACCGGCACGCCCCAGCGCGGTGTTCGCGGAGACAATCTGATTCACCTGCGGATTATCACGCACCATTCCGCCGCTGAAATCCGTTTCAATCGCTCCCGGCGCCAGAACGTTGGCGGTGATACCACGCGCACCCAGCTCTTTCGCCTGATAACGCGTCAGCACTTCGATTGCGCCTTTCATGATGGCGTAAGCCGAAGAACCCGGCAGCGCAAACCGCGCCAGACCGCTGGAAATATTCAGAATACGGCCACCGTCGGCCATCAGCGGCAACAGTTTTTGCGTGAGGAAGAACGGCCCTTTCAGGTGGACATTCATCATCAGGTCAAACTGCTCTTCGGTGGTGTCGGTGAACGCTTCATGCAGCCCCACGCCCGCATTGTTGACCAGAAAATCAAAAGTCTCACGCTGCCAGATCTGCTGAAGCTGCGTTTTTACCTCAGCCACAAACGCATCAAACGATCCGGTTTCGCCGGTATTGAGCGCTAATGCCACCGCCTTTCCGCCCGAAGCTTCCACGGTCTGCACCACGGCTTTCGCCGCGTCAATCTGACTGTGGTAAGTGAAAATGACATCAACACCCTTTTTCGCCAGTTTTTCAATGGCATTCCGGCCTAAACCACGGCTCCCACCGGTTACGATAGCGATTTTACGATTCATTTCAGACCTCATTGGCTTTTGGTACGTTTTCGTTGTTTAAAACACAGCCTATTGGACTCCGTTGTAATGATAAATAGTCCATAATGAGTTTCACTGTCTCAGAACCAACAACAATCGGGCAAAATGTGGATAAAATTCAATCAATGAAGGTTTTCGTTCGCGTCGCGGAACTGAGCAATTTTACCCGTGCCGCCGAAAGCCTGGGATTACCCAAAGGCAGCGTGTCGCGGCTGGTCCAGCAACTGGAAATCCGCATGTCCGCCCGTTTGTTGCACCGTTCCACGCGCCGCGTTCAGCTGACGCAGGACGGTCAGGTGTTTTATCAGCGCTGCAAGGAACTGCTTTCCAGCATGGACGAACTCGAATCGATGTTTCAGTCGAACCCGGCGAGCATCAGCGGGCGGTTGCGCGTGGATATGTCGGTCGGCATGGCGACGCATCTGGTGTTGCCGCGTCTGGCGGAGTTTCTGAACCGCTATCCGGCACTGGAAATCGAACTGAGCAGCACCGATCACCGCGTGGATGTCGTGCGCGAAGGGTTTGACTGCGTGGTGCGCAGCGGCACTTTGAAGGATTCCGGCCTGATCGCCCGCCCGCTGGGGCATCTGAGCGTGATTAACTGCGCCAGCCCCGGTTATCTGCAACGCTACGGCACGCTGGATCACCCCGATCAGCTGGCGCAGCATGCGATGGTGCATTACGAACAAACGCTCGGCAGCCATACGTCTGCGTTTGAATATCTCGACGGCAAGCAGGTGAAAACCGTCAAAAGCGGCGGCGCGGTGACGGTCAACAGCACGGAAACCTATGTTTCTGCCTGTCTGGCCGGTCTGGGAATTATTCAGGCGCCGCTGATTGGTGTGCGTAACGCGCTGGCGGGCGGCCAGCTGGTGAGTATTTTGCCGCAATTCCGCGCGCCGCCGATGCCCGTGACGCTGGTTTATCCGCACCGCCTGAACCTTTCGCGGCGCGTGAAAGTCTTCATGGACTGGCTGACAGAAATCACCCAAACGTTCATTGCCTGAGCGGTTAAACCCGCCGGACATCGCCCGGACGGCTCAGGCGTCTATACTTAAGGCTGGATGCACTTTTAAGGACAACATGGATCAATGCCCATTATTTCTAAGCAAGAACCGGTAAAACAGGAAAAACCCGCTCCGCTGATTAACATCAAAACCGGCAATTCGACGGTGGATAAAAATATCGGCAGATTTTCGCGACTGGTGGAACACGTTCAGTCCTGGGGCTGGGTCGCGCATTTGCTGCGGGCCACGGAACGTTTCAACGATCGTCTGGGTAGCCAGTTTGGTGCCGCGATCACCTATTTCTCGTTCCTCTCGCTGATCCCGATTCTGATGGTTTCCTTCGCCGCCGTGGGTTTCGTGCTGGCGTCCAATCCGGACCTGCTGGCCGGTCTCATCAATAAAATCGTGAACAGCATCAGCGACCCGAATCTGGCAAATACGCTGAAAAGCACGGTCAACACTGCCATTCAGCAACGTACCGCCGTCGGGTTATCCGGCCTGCTGATTGCGCTGTACTCCGGCATCAGCTGGATGGGAAATTTGCGCGAGGCGATCCGCGCGCAGTCGCGTGACGTCTGGGAACGCAATCCGCAGGATCAGGAGAAGATTTACCGCCGCTACATTCGCGATTTTATTTCGCTGACCGGGCTGGTGCTGGCGCTGATCATCACGCTGTCGCTGACGTCTATTGCCGGTGCGGCGCAAAAAACCATTGTGGATGCGCTGGGGCTAGGCGGTATCGAGTGGCTGAGGCCGGTGATGACCAGTATTACGCTGGTGATTTCCATTGCGGCCAACTATCTGCTGTTCCTGTGGATTTTCTGGATGTTGCCGCGCCATAAACCGCGCAAGAAAGCCCTGCTACGCGGGACGTTGCTGGCGGCGATTGGCTTTGAGGTGATTAAATTCGTGATGACCATGACGCTGCCGAAACTGGCCACCTCGCCTTCCGGCGCGGCGTTCGGTTCGGTCATTGGCCTGATGGCGTTCTTCTATTTCTTCGCCCGCCTGACGTTGTTTGTTGCCGCGTGGATTGCCACCGCGAAATACAAAGATGACCCGGTCATGCCCGATCATGGGAAAAAAGGCGCAAAAGCGGCGTCGGGAAACGACAGTGAATACACGCCTGACGACCTCATCGTGCCAGATGAAATGCATATAACCGCCGTTAATTCTGAAAATGAAACCAAAAAGCAGTGAATAACACCAGATAGCGCTTCTCGCTGCCCTTAAAACCAGAATAACTGACTAATGGCCGTACTTTTATTTCACGGTTTTGCAGTCAGTTACTCTGAATTTGTTCCATTGAGCAAACTTATGATTTGCAAACGGGCGACACCAAAATAGATTCCCCCGATCCCGCCCGAAATGCCGTTTTTGAGCATTTCTCCCTCGTTGAAAACCCGTCTGGCTCTGCATAAGATGCCCTTTCACCACACATTTATTTACAAACCCTCTATTTCATCAACAACAAATAAGAAACACTTATGCAAGCCTCCATCGCTCAAGAATTAGAAGCTGACGCCAATCTGGTGAATCAGAACTCACGCGGAAAAGTCATCGTTGCGTCGCTGATCGGGACGGCCATCGAGTTTTTCGACTTTTACATTTATGCCACCGCTGCGGTGATCGTGTTCCCGCATATCTTCTTCCCGCAGGGTGACCCGACGGCAGCCACGCTACAGTCGCTCGCCACTTTCGCTATCGCCTTTATTGCGCGTCCGATTGGCTCCGCGCTGTTCGGGCATTTCGGCGACCGCGTCGGGCGTAAAGTGACGCTCGTGGCGTCCCTGCTGACCATGGGTGTTTCCACCGTTGTCATTGGTCTGCTGCCGACTTACGCGACGATTGGCGTTTTCGCACCGATGCTGCTGGCGCTGGCGCGTTTTGGTCAGGGTCTCGGCCTGGGCGGCGAATGGGGCGGCGCGGCATTGCTCGCAACGGAGAATGCGCCACCGAAAAAACGCGCGCTGTACGGTTCTTTCCCGCAGCTTGGCGCGCCGATTGGCTTCTTCTTCGCTAACGGCATGTTCCTGCTGCTGTCCTGGCTGCTGACTGACGAACAGTTTATTTCCTGGGGCTGGCGCGTGCCGTTCCTGCTTTCTGCGGTGCTGGTACTGGTTGGCCTTTACGTGCGTGTTTCCCTGCACGAAACGCCGGTCTTTGCCAAAATCGCCAAAGCCGGTAAACAGGTGAAAGTACCGATTGGCACACTGTTCACCAAATACAAAAAAGCGACCCTGCTCGGCACGTTCATCATGGTGGCGACATATACACTGTTCTACATCATGACCGTGTATTCACTGGGTTACGGCACGGCAGCGCAGCCCGTCGGTCTGGGCATTCCGCGTAATGAATTCCTGCTGATGCTGATGATTGGCGTAGTCGGTTTCGGCGTGATGGTTCCGGTTGCCGGCCAGCTGGCGGATAAATTTGGGCGTCGCAAAACGATGATCTGCATTACCTTGCTGATGATTGTTTTCGCACTGTGCTTCCCGACCATCCTCGGTTCAGGCTCGCAGGCGCTGGTGATGGTCTTCCTGCTGTGCGGTTTTATGGTGATGGGGCTGACGTTTGGCCCGATGGGCGCGCTGCTGCCGGAACTGTTCCCGACAGAAGTCCGCTACACCGGCGCATCCTTCTCCTATAATGTGTCTTCGATACTGGGTGCGTCCGTCGCGCCGTACATCGCCACCTGGCTGGCAACTCATTACGGGTTGTTCTATGTGGGCGTTTATCTGGCCTTTATGGCAACGCTGACGCTGATCGCGCTGCTGCTGTCCAAAGAAACTGCCCATCAGTCACTGTAACTGATCCGGACACCGTGCCAGGTTTTTCGCCCGGCACGGTGCCTTCTGCGAAGGTTTCTTATGCGTTTACGACGATTAGTTTTGCCTGTCCTGCTCCTGCTTATCATCATAGCCGCCGCTTTCTGGTATTTCTGGCCCCACTCTTCCAATCCTAACGCCCTGTGGAACATCATCAGCAAAAAATGCGTGCCGAATGAGCGCAGCACGGGAAAACCCGATCCCTGCGCGCAGGTAGATGAACAACAGGGATTTGTGGTGCTGAAGGATTTGAACGGGCCGTTGCAGTATTTACTGATGCCCAGCGCGCGGATCACCGGTATGGAAAGCCCGGCGCTGCTGGAGCCGGAAACGCCGAACTTCTTCAATCAGGCCTGGAATGCGCGGCATTTTATGGCGGATAAATATGGCAAACCGATTGATGACAGCAATATCTCGCTGGCGATTAATTCACAATACGGACGCTCGCAGAATCAGCTGCACATCCATATTTCCTGCCTGTTGCCGCAGGTAAAAACCACGCTGGCCAGAGATGGCGCGCAGATGGGTTATAACTGGCAGGAACTGCCGGACAAACTGCTGGGCCACACGTATCTGGCGCGTAAAGTAACGCCCGCCGAGCTCAATGAGAAAGGCGCGTTCAGAATTCTGGCGCAAGGCGTGCCGGACGCGGATAAAAAAATGGGCCACTTCGGTATGGCGATGGTCAGCCTGCAAAGCGGTGATTTCCTGCTGCTCGCCAGCGAGCGCGACTTACTGAAACTCAACAACGCCTCGACCGAGGAAATCCAGGACCATAACTGCGCGGTACTGGATCCGCTGCCCCGGTGAAATCAGCCCCTCCCTTTCGCCAGGAGGAGCGTATCAATCACTTCTCTTTCATCTGCTGCAATATCGGGCCGCACTGGTTTTCTTCGTTGTCGCTTGGGGAAATCAGTGCGAGCAACGCGGCGGCCGGGGCGACGACCGCGCCGAGGGCTACGGCGGCGGCGCCACGGGCGATCAGCGGGCCGGGTTTGACACCGGCGTCCGGGTTTTTATACGTGCCGCGAACATACAGCGGTGAACGCAGCGTCAGAATACGCACGCCCTTACTTTCCGGATTGATCGACAAATCCAGACGTTCCGTCGCCATATTGGTGCTGCCGGTGATGTTGATCACCGCATTCTCGGTATCGAACACAAACAACCGTGGCGTCACCAGCCCGTTTTTGACGTTCACGTTGGCGGCGGCGCAATTGATCGCCACTTCGTCATCACCGAACAGTTTGCTGACCACGTAGTTCCCCACGTTCAGCCCGGCCAGTTCCATCAGACCACGGCTGATCACGCCATCGTTGATGAGAATTTTCATGTCGCCGTTGCTGGTGCCGAGCAACGCGGCCACCGAATTCCCGGTACCGGTCAGCGTCGCATCACCATTAAGATCGCCCAGACTACGCTCCATTGACTGTACGCTCGGCAGCAACTGTTTCAGTTTCAGCTTACGCGCATGAATATCCGCACGTGCCTGCATCGGCGATTTGTCGCCCTCCAGCCGGATGGTGGAATTGAGATTACCGCCCGCCACGCCAAAACGCAGAGGGTCGAGCAGGATTTCGCCGTCGGTGAGTTTCAGGTGCGTACTTAAATCGCTCAGCGGCAGCGATTTACCGTGCTCAATACGTTTGGCGCTGAATTTCACATCCGCGTCCATCACGCGCCAGCTTTTAGTATCAAACTTCTCTACCGGCAGCACTTTGTCAGAAGGCTGACGGGTCGTTTCGCCGCGCTTCGCTTTATCCGTATTGGAATCAGCCCCGATCAGCGGTGCGAGATCGGCAAAGCGCAGCTGTTTGGACACCACGTCGCCGGTCAGTTTTGGCCTTGGTTTGGTGGCCTCATAGGTCAGCGAGCCGTGAATATCGCTGTCGCCAATCTCGCCGTTAAAGTTCTGATAACGGTAAATTGCGCCGTTCTTCCCGTGCAATGTCGCCGACAAATGGCCGTCGGTAGAATACGGCGGCGTTTGCGGCAGCAGAACGCCGGTCAGACCGTACAAATCAGACAACGTCTGCCCGGAGAATTTCAGGCGTAAATCCAGACCGCCAAGGTTCATCGGATCCTGCAATGTCCCGGCGACGGCAACGCGGGTTTTTCCCGAACGCACATCCGCCTGTAACGGGAACAGCGCGTCAGGGTCTTTCAGCGCCAGCATTCCGCCAATTTTCCCGCTGCCCGACAGGGATTCACCGTTATATTTACCGTCCACTTTCCAGCCAAATACGTAAGGCGGGGTTTTGGTTTTCGGCGCATCTTTCTTATCGCCGACCACTTCCGTAAACGGCAGCGGTTTACCCAGCGGATCAATCACGGCGCGGAAATCGGCTTTGAGTTTGGCGTCTTTATAGTCAATCTGCCCGCGATCAAACACGATATCGTTGAGGGTAAATGACCAGGCTGACGGCGGCTGCGCAGGGTCTTTGGTGTCGCTGTTAGCGAGATTGAACGTCCAGTTATTTTTGCCGTTATCCAAACGTAGCAGCGAGGCATCAGGCTGTTTCAGCCAGATACGCGGGATCAGCACTTCTTTGTGCAGCAACGCGAGCGGCGCAATGCTGGCATCGACGCGGGCGAGTTTCACCATCTGCGCATCTTTTTCGCCGGTCTGAACGTCGGAAGGGTTTCCGAGCACAATATCTTCCGCATGGATGTGAGGCCACGGAACCCACGCGCGCCAGCCCGCTTCATCTTTTTGCCGCGACCAGTCCACGCCTAAATCACCGCGGATCGCGAATTGCCGGTTGAGTTCGGTGCTGACTTTTTGATTTATCGTGGGTTTGAGGCGGTTCCAGTCGAACATCGCGATGAAAATCACGATGGCAATCAACAGAATAACAATCACACCGACAACCCAGGAGATCACTTTACCTGTGCGCGTCATAACGCTGTTCCTTTCAAACAGTTAACGAATCCCAGAGTTTAACCATAGTTGAATTCGTCGCAACTTGCCGGAAACGGCCTGTATCAGGAAGGATAAAACGTGAAGGAGAGGCAATGGTAAAGCCTTAAAAATCAGTGCGATGATAATGTATCACACCACATCAACTCACCCGGCATTTTGAGACTTAGCCTCAGCGAGTTAGGTGTGATTCATTATCCTTTGAAATGTATTGGCAGATTATCCAGATGGTCGAAAACAACCGGTCGCGCCAGATAATAACCCTGAGCGGCCAGCGCATCAGAATTACGCACCATCGCCCATTCGGCGGCGGTTTCGACCCCTTCGATAATGACGCCTTTGCTGTAGCGCTTCATGAGCGTCACCAGCGTGTAAAACAGGCGCGAGCCTTCTTCGCTCTGGCCCAGCAGAATAAACAAATCGCGGGCAATTTTAATGTATTCGTAGTGCCAGGTGGTGAAGGAAGAGAAGTTGGCAATGCCCTGACCAAAGTCGTCGAGCCACAACCGGTCAGACTGCTGAATCTGCGATAACGGAATGCTCAGCGCATGCTCAGCACTTTCGACCAGCTCAAAACGGACGTACGGCATCGCGTTGATTTGCGCTTGCAGCGCAGAATCAGACTGCAACACTTCCAGCACCTGACCATCGACGTTGATAGAAGCCAGTAATTCGTTATCGATGAACAGATTTTGCCAGCGCTGCAACAGGTCGAGTTGTTCCTGAACGATTTGCAGGCGTTTACCGACGGCGATCGCGACAAAATATTCTTCGGGCGAAATGAATTTATGCGGGTTCGCAGGGTGAAAAACCCCGGTCAGCAGTTCAATGCCCAACAGTTTTCCTGTGGTGCGATAAATCGGCTGAAAACGGTACACTCTCTGACATTGACGCCAGTAAGACTGTGCTTTTACGCGTTCGATAGCGGTAAAAGAAGGCGTAATCAGCCCTAACATCATCTTAGTTATCATATTTTTCTGCCGTCATGAATAAGAATCAGATCATCAGGGGACATGCGGCAACATGTGTTGCGTGACTACAAGGTGATTAGTAGCCCGATTTCCTGGCTTTCATTAATAGAGATATCTATCGGCGCTGCGCGGGGAAACTTTAATCACTCCGCATTTCTCGCCGTTCTGCCCGCATAAAAAACCAAAAAGGCAGGCTGGCGGTTCTTTTCATCCGCTTCTACAGTGGAGAACTAGCCTCACGTTATTTCCCTTTTGCTTACCCGATACGGAGAAAAAAATGCCCTACGTGAATATCAAAATCACCCGCGAAGGCGCGACCGCCGAACAGAAAAAAGTGCTTATCGCCGGCGTGACTCAGCTGCTGGTCGATACGCTGGGTAAAAATCCGGCCACCACGGTGGTGGTCATTGATGAAGTCGATACCGATAACTGGGGGATCGGGGGCCGCCCGGTGACCGAACTGCGTAAAGAAAGCCAGTAACCTTCCCACGGTGATGCCCCAGGTGGAAGTTCTGCTGCTTCCACTTTTACCCTCCTTTTATTTCATTTTTTCGCTTCCCGCCTAAAAAAATAAAACCTCGTTTTAATTTATTTGACTGACCGCATTCTTATGAAGAGACTAGAGCGCAATAATGACGGTCTTTTCTTTCCTTTCGTTTTAATGCTTCAGACATAGGCCAGGTACAATGACCAGCAAAAACATTGCCGTTATCGGCGAATGCATGATCGAATTGTCTCAGAAAGGCGATGCCCTTCACCGTGGTTTTGGTGGCGACACGCTGAACACGTCTGTTTATATTTCCCGCCAGGTTTCACCTGAAGCGCTGAACGTTCACTACGTGACGGCGCTCGGCAATGACAGCTTCAGCAATGAAATGCTGGAAGCGTGGCAGCAGGAAGGTGTCCACACCGCGCTGACGCAGCGTCTGGAAAACAAACTCCCTGGCCTGTATGTGATTGAAACGGACAGCACCGGTGAACGCACGTTCTACTACTGGCGCAACGACGCCGCCGCGCGTTACTGGCTCGACAGCCCGCAATCTGAAGAGATTTGCCAGAAGCTGGCAGAGTTTGATTATCTGTATCTGAGTGGGATCAGCCTGGCAATTCTGAACGATGAAAGCCGTAAACGTCTGATGACGCTGCTGCAAGCCTGCCGTTCACGCGGCGGGAAAGTCATTTTCGACAACAACTACCGTCCGCGTCTGTGGGCCAGCAAAGAGCAAACGCAGGCGGCTTACAACGCCATGCTTTCCTGCACGGACATCGCGTTCCTGACGCTTGATGACGAAGATATGCTGTGGGGCCAGAAGCCGTACGACGAAGTGATTGCCCGCACTCACGCGCTTGGCGTCAGCGAAGTCGTGGTAAAACGCGGCGCCGACAGCTGCATCGTGTCCAGCGCCGAAGGCGAGCTGCACGACGTTCCGGCGGTTAAATTACCGAAAGAGAAAGTGATTGATACCACTGCGGCGGGCGATTCGTTCAGCGCCGGGTATCTGGCTGTTCGGTTAACCGGCGGCAGCGCGGTGGAAGCCGCCGTGCGCGGGCATGAGACGGCAAGTACCGTGATTCAGCATCGCGGGGCGATCATTCCGGTGGAGTTTATGCCAAACCGGGCATAAGGGCGGTTTTCGCTTGCCAGCGTACGGATGGACCGAGAAGATTTCGGTTTCTCAATTGCGGTGATCACTTGACGCACTGCGCCGAAACCGACCAAAGAGGCCCAGGACGGGGCCTCTTTGGAATCTCCGCGTCTTTTTTACTGCGCGCTATCGCTCGCTGGCTATGTTTCAGAAACGCCTGCTAGTGCCGCAAACTCCGCCGCTGCGCGGTACTCTCACTTCGGGTTCGAACCTGCTCGAAAAAACACTCTCGCTGTTTCTCACCACTCACTCGACGTCGTTTTGAAAGCGGCCACAAACTTTCTAATTCGCAACCTCACTACTGAATGTTAATTATAAAACGAGTGAATTTTCTCGCCTGAAATTAAGCAAGAAAACAGAATGCTGTTGAATTTAGATAAGCCTCCGGCCGCTTTCAGAAAGCTTGCCGAGCGAAGTGTTTCGAGACCTATGGCTCGAAACCGAGCAAGGGAACCGCGTAGCGGCAAGATTTCGCGGCAATAACTGACGTGGCTGAAACATAGCCAGCGAGCGGAGCGCGTGTTGAAAAAGCGTGGGGAAATCCAAAAGGGGAAAAGCACTTTCCCCTTTTGGTCGGTTTGGGCGCAACAAGCTAAGCGGTCACCGCAATTGATAAACCGAAACTTTCTCCATCCCAAAACGGGGATAAATAAGGGCCCAACCCTTATTGAGAAGCCGCCGGGGCATCCGCCGCAGGCGCAACATCAGCCGGTGCCATGATCTTATCGTAAATAGCCCGTAACTCGCCGGCATTCACCTCGGGTTCCCCTTTCGGCTGTGCAATGAGCAACGCCGGATCCCGCGATAACTGCTGTTTGAGTTCCTGATTCAGTACCGGCAAGGTCAGCGTGGTAAGGAACTGCTGACGCAATTGCTGATATTGCTCAGGCGCGATGTCGACAACGCCATTTTGCTGCGAGCGTAAACGCTGGCTCATCAGTACGTCGGTGTCAGTACGCGCGTAAGTGGCGAAAAGTTTGCTCAGCTGATCGTTCTTCTGCGCAATCAGCGCATCAAACTCTGCCTGAGAAATCCCTTTGTCACGCACGACCAGAAGTTCTTCGGAAAGACGCTTGAACAGCTCGGTCAGCTTAGCCTGTGGCGCTTCAATACGGATGGCGCACTGCGCACGCTGATACTGCACGTTGCAGTCAAAACCAAGGCCAGGGCCCGGTGTTGTGGCGTCTTTTTTGCTTTCGAAAGCACTTTTCAGGGCTTCCTGAAGATGCCAGAACAGCGCTTCGCGGGCCAGATCACTGCGCCAGTAAGCGGCCAGCGCCTGCGAATCCTGAATCGGCTGCCACGCGTTATCCCACATTAATGAGAGACGATCTTGCGTCAGGTTGCCGTCCATCGTGGTCATGGATTTGGTGGTGACTTCCGACAGCGTCGGCAACGTTTGTGGCGTCTGACGGCTGCCTTTCAGCGGCGAGAATGTCCGGTTGATTTGTTCACCCAGCGAGCGGCTGTCGACATTACCCACCACAAACAGCGTCATGGCGTCCGGCGTATACCACTGATGATAAAACTTCGTCAGGGCTTCTATATTGACCGGTTTGGTCGGCAGCTGATCCGGGCTATGTCCCACCAGCGTTGAGCCGACGATACGGGTACGCCACCAGGCATCCTGCGTATTTTGCGGCAATGAACCTACCGGATCCTGCGATTCCTGGCGCGCGGCGCTGACCAGCGCAGGCGTCACGGAGATTTTACCCGCCGTATTCGCCAACCAGTTCAGCGCATCTTTCAGCAGCTCCGGGCGGTTATTCGGCAGGCTCAGGTTATACATCGTGAAATCATAGGAACTGACCGCGGGCGGCAATGGCCGTTGCGGATTGATACTTTGCTGCCAGAGTGATTGCAGCTCAGACGTGCTGAAGCCTTCGCTGTGCATCAGCGCCAGACGCGGCAGGAAATGGGCGTAGCCCGCCTGCTGGGCAGATTCTGCCAGCGAGCCGGTGCGTACCACCAGACGTAATTCGATACGATCGCTCGGACGTTGCGGCGTGGTCAGCAACTGCCAGGTAAATCCATTATCCAACTTGCCCTGCTGCCAGGCCGGGTCAGGTTGTAATGCTTCAGCTTGCACATGACTTGCGGCTGCTGCCAGCAACAATCCACCAACGAGTAAACGGATTTTGGTGCCCTGCATGTGAACCCCTACGTAATGACAATCTAATGTTCAAATATGCTGTCCTGCCGGTGCCGGTTGGCGAGCCCACAGGAACTGAATGCGTAAGTTAAGGACGTAAATTACAGCCCTTCGTTAGACCGCGCGTTTTTCGCAATGTCGCGCAGCCCGTGAAAATATTCTGGTAAAAAGCGCCGGAGGTGGCCTTCGGGGGAGTTATTATGAAGATAATCCACCGGTTACATCAAGCAACCGGTGGTTATTAGGGGATTTTGAGCCTAAATAAATGCGTTTTTTGGAACGGTTAGCGATATTTTCATCCGTTCAGAGACCATTATTCAGAAACCTGACGCCGATTTCTCAGCTTCCGTCAGACCTTTCTGACCATTCAGCGTCGCTTTTAACTGGCCTTCGTCCAGCTGATCACACCATTTTGCGACCACGATGGTTGCCACGCCGTTACCCACCAGATTGGTCAGCGCACGCGCTTCTGACATGAAGCGGTCAATGCCCAGAATCAGCGCCAGCCCGGCAACCGGTAAATGCCCCACCGCTGACAACGTCGCCGCCAGAACGATAAAACCACTGCCGGTCACGCCCGCCGCCCCTTTCGAGGATAACAGCAGCACAACAATCAGGGTGATCTGATGCCAGATATCCATGTGAGTATTGGTCGCCTGCGCGATAAACACCGCCGCCATGGTCAGATAAATCGAGGTGCCGTCGAGGTTAAACGAGTAGCCGGTCGGGATAACCAGACCCACCACCGATTTCTTACAACCCAGACGCTCCATTTTATCCAGCATGCGCGGCAGCGCGGATTCAGAGGATGACGTACCCAGCACGATCAGCAGCTCTTCTTTAATGTAGTTAACAAACTTGAAGATGCTGAAGCCGGTGAAGCGGGCGATAAGCCCCAGCACCACGACCACAAACAGAATACAGGTCAGGTAGAAGCACAGAATCAGCTGGCCGAGCTGCACCAGAGAACCGACACCGTATTTACCAATTGTGAATGCCATCGCCCCGAATGCCCCTAACGGCGCGAGACGCATGATCATATTGATGATGCCGAAAATGACCTGTGAGAAGCTTTCGATGACGTTGAAAATCAGCTGCCCCTTGTGGCCCATGCGGTGCAGCGCGAAGCCGAACAGCACGGCAAACAGCAACACCTGCAAGATATTGCCACTGGCAAATGCGCCGATCACGCTCGACGGAATGACATCCAGCAGGAACGGAATAATGCCCTGGCTCTGCGCCTGCTCGGCGTAAACCGCGACCGCTTTGGCATCCAGCGCCGCCGGATCGACGTTCATCCCCGCGCCCGGCTGGAAGATATTCACAATCACTAGACCGATAATCAGCGCCAGCGTACTGACGATTTCAAAGTAGAGCAGCGCGATCGCCCCGGTGCGCCCCACGGCTTTCATGCTTTCCATGCCTGCAATGCCGGTCACTACTGTACAGAAGATGACAGGAGCGATGATCATTTTGATTAATTTAACAAAACCATCACCCAATGGTTTCATTTGAGCGCCGAGATCGGGGTAAAAATGTCCCAGTAAAATACCGAGGGTGATTGCCAGAAGAACCTGAAAATACAGACTCTTGAAGAGTGATTTTTTCATAAATACCCATCCTGAAGTGATTGCGCCGCCTTCTATTTTTGTAAGGTCAAAGGTAATGAGCGGCAGCAGGGAAATAACACATACACAACATGATGGAAATATTTCGTTTCGCACTGCAATGACGGTTCATGAAAAACCAGAGCGGAAAGCATTCAGCAATAAGTAATGTAATTAAAAAAAGTAAAGGAGGGGTGAAAAAGGCCGGACAGGAAGGGGTTTCCTGCCCTTTATCGGATTCAGGCGGGCTGACAGAATTTCTGTTCGAACTCTTCTTTAGAAAGCGGCGCAGAGAATAAATAGCCCTGCCCGAACTGGATATTTTCTTTCAGCAGCCACTGGCGCTGCGCTTCGGTTTCGACGCCTTCTGCAATGAGCTGAATATCCATCGCGCGGCCAATTGAGGCCACAATGTTTACCATCACTTCGTCTTCCGGCAGAACGCTGACGAAGCTGCGGTCAATTTTAATGACGTCGATAGGCAAGGAGCGCAGGCGGTTGAGGTAATCCAGACCGGAATAACCCAGGCCGAAATCATCCAGTTCAATCGAGACGCCTACGGCGCGGAGTTCGCTGAGCAACAGCAGCGCGCGATCCAAATCATCAATGCGCGCCGTTTCGGTGATTTCCAGCACCAGCTGACCCGGATTAATTTTGTAGCGGCTGAGCAGGCTGCGCAGTTCCGGCAGGAAATTACGCTGCTGAACCTGAACGCCGGACAAATTCACCGAAAGCGGTAAGGTAATGCCGCGCTGTTGCCAGTCGGCAAGAATGCCGCAGCCCAGTTCGAGGATTTTGTAACCCAGCATGCTCATCACGCCGATTTCTTCGGCCAGCACGATGAAGTCACTTTCCAGACCATAACTGCCGTTGGCCATTTTTCTGCGCAACAGGGCTTCAGCGCCCACCACCGTGCCGGTTTCCATATTGACCTGTGGCTGGATGAACAGCGTGAAATCGTTCTGTTCCATCGCGTGCAGAATTTCGTTTTCCTGCAACAGGCGTTTCTGAATTTTCTCGGTCAGTTCCGGTTCGAAGAACAGAATCTGGTTTTTGCCCTGCTGATACGCCGACACTCTGGCCGCGCGCGCATTGGCCATCAGCTGCTGCGCAGTCACCGGCGTTTCGCCCGTGTGCTGAACAATACCGATGCTGCCGGTCGGGTGCAGCGACATATTGCCGGAATCGCTTTCCTGCGGCGCATTAATGCGTTCCATGATTTGCCGCGCAAGGCGCATCGCCATAAATGGCCGCGGCACATCGCCCGCCAGCAACGCAAATTCGTTGTAACTCAGACGCGCCAGCAAACAGTGTTCCGGCAGCACATCCATAATAGAAGAGATCAGCGGGCAGCTGACATGGCCGTCGTCGCGCAGGCTTTCAATGCCAATCAGCAACAGGTGGAAGCCCTTTTCCGGCTCCGACGAATGCAGCCGGTGTTGCAGGCGTTGCATAAACTGCTCGGCATTATTGAGGGTGTCTTCCGCGGGCAGCAGCGCGTCATTCATGCTTTGCTGCGCTTTTTCCAGCTGCTGCTGATTGCGGTTATAACTGCGCACCAGCATGCCAATTTCATCGTCTTCATGGCGCTCCGGCAGCACCAGCTGATGATAAGGCACTTCGCTTTCCGGCAGAGATTCCAGCTCGCTGGCAATGGTGCGCAGCGGTTTGACGATCAGACGGTTCACCACCCAGCTCACCGAAATGGTGAGGATCAGCGACAGCAGGAGATAGGTTGTCAGCATGGTCGACAGCGCGCTGACGATAAACTGATACATGCGGTACGAATCCGCCTGAAGGACCAGATACGCCAGCGGCTTGGGGGCTTTAGGGCTGGCAGCCGCAGAATAAAGGGGAACTGAAATAGTAACGGGCAGATTGAAACCGCGGGTAACCCACTGCGGCACCGGTCTGCCGGGCGGGAAATGCGTGTGCAATGCGGCAATCTGATTAGGCATCACGACGTCGGCGCGACTGAGGATCCCGACCGGTTGCAGGGTGTTGAGAATGTCCTGCGTTTCTTCCAGATCGACATCAAGCACCGCTTGCGAAAGGGGCTCACGGACAGAATGTGCAATATTTTCAAGTTGCTGGGCGTAATCGTCCCTCCGTTGTTGCACAAAGTGAAACAACTGGATGACGATAAAAATACAAATGGTGATTGCAGCAATACTGGACACCGCCGCCATCTGCTTAATCGTTAATGAACGCCTGACCCGCAACTTATTTCTCCATCAACTGCCGGGCTGATTTGCCCCACATACACTAACAGGAACGGTACTTCTGCGCAGTATACCTCATAACCGGTTATTTCGAGGTGAAACACGATGTTTTGGCTATAAAAAACAACACGTTTGGCAATCAGCATCTACACTCAAAATTCATAGGGTTATTTCGCTTACGAAAAACATACATTACCAGGAGTAATTGAATTATAAGCATCATAAGAAGATGCCAGCTTCAATACACTTAATGAAGTTTGTGTGCTACCGATCACAGCAAAGGCAAATGATTAGTCTGTGCTAACACAAAAATTCAGATAATAAATATCAAAAACCTTCTGTGACAGACAGTTATCAATGTGATGATATTTATGCGTGAAAATCCTATTTTTTGTAAAAAGTGCTCTATGCTGTAAAAGAGCTGATATATTAAGAAGAGTCTCATTCCCACTAAAAACTTAAAGAAAATTAAACTTTTCTCATGCTTTGTTAACGGCCTTTTTAGGTTCGTTTTGACGTCCAGAAAACACCGATATATATAATCCTAGCGGGCGGGATTTATGAATAAATATGACGACATTAAACGTTTTATGGATAAAACGAAGTTGGAAAAGCTTGATTATAAAGAGCTTAACGAAAAATCAACGGGTGAATCCATTACCGGTTCTATGAACCAGTGGACGTTGATTAAACAAGTGTCAGCCAGCGAAGATCCGGCCGGACCACTCGACAATGGCCGCACGACACAACCCACGCCTCAGTCTATTTCTGCCGATGAGTTTTCACTCGCTGCGTCGCAGCCGGTGAGTGAACCTTCTTTCACGCAATCCCCGGTGAATCAGCCTCAGCAACCGTTGCCACAAGCCGCGGCCGCACAGCCGGTGCAGCAAAATCAGGCCACACCGATGTCATCGGAAGTCCCTCCGCCCGCGGCGGGTTTTGGGTTGCTCGATGCCTTGCGTGAAACGCTGCCTCCGGTGCCGCCACAGCCTGCTCCCGTGCAGGCCGCGCAGCCCGGAAAGCATCAGCCGGTTCACACCGCGCCGACGTTCCACGCCCAGTCAGTTATTCCTGACAACGGCGGAAGTCTGCTCGATTCACTGCGTAAAGTGATGCCGGAATCGGCTGCGCGACCTGCGCCTGTTCAGCCGGCTCCGGTTCACACGCCAGCCCCTGTTCAGCAGGCCGCACCGGTTCGCAGCCAGCCCGTACAGCCTGCGGCACCGGCATATCAACCGGCTCCGGTACACAAACCGGCACCGGCCAACGCGTACACAACCAGCACGGCGCCTGCTACACCCGCGTCCCCGGCGTCTGCTGATGCTAACCAGCGCTTTAAACAAATGTTTAAACAGCGGGCTCCGCAGCCTGCCAGCGCCTATTTACATCGCGACACACCGCTTCAACCCCTGTTAGAGATGATTGCCTCATGCCGTTAGTTTGCGTTTGTTCACCGAAAGGTGGGGTAGGAAAAACCACGGTGGCCTCCAACCTGGCCTATTCGCTTGCCCGCAGTGGCAGCAAAGTTCTGGTCATCGATTTTGATGTGCAAAACGCCCTTCGCCTTCATTTTGGTGTGCCTATTTCCGATACCCGCGGCTTTGTCGCCGGTTCAGGCAATGAATCCGACTGGAGCCAGTTTATTCTCAAGGCGGGTTCAAATACCTTTGTATTACCTTACGGCGAAGTGACGGAAGATCAGCGTCTGGAATTCGAACACCAGTTAGCCAGCGATCCGCATTTCTTGCAGCGGGGATTAAATACCGTACTGAATTATCCGGGTTTAATTATTGTCGCCGATTTTCCTCCCGGCCCGAGCCCGGCGTTAAAAGCCGTTCAGGCGCTTGCGGATTTACATATTGTGGTGATGTTAGCGGATACCGCGTCATTATCTTTATTGCCATTAATGGAAAAAAATAAATTAATTGGCACGCCTTTAAATAATAAGAAAGGTGAATTTTACGTCGTTAACCAAAGTGACACTCGCCGGACATTAAGTCGCGACGTGACGCAATTTTTTGAGCAACGTCTGAACGAAAGATTATTAGGCACGATCCACAGGGATGAATGTGTGCCAGAGGCGAATGCCTCGCAGCGCTCTATTATTGATTTTAGTCCGGTATCGGCTTCGGCATTTGATATTGAACTGATCAGCAAAAAAGTCGCCGCTATTTTAGGGATTAAAGTCGGTGATGGTGAATTACACGCCGCGCCTAAATCTGGCAGTTATTAACTATCACTGTTAACAGCGACCCCAAAGCGATGAATAAATTCCTGTTTTCCTTACTTGTGCTTCTGCTGCTGCCGGTGGCAGCAGTGATCATCATCACCCCTATGGACAGCCAGAAACAGTACATTTTTGGTCTGATCAGCATCGGGCTGTTATTCCTGCTCGGTATCAGCAAGAGCCGCCGTATCAGTGTGGTCATGGTCATCATGTCCGTTATTATGTCGACGCGTTATATTTACTGGCGCGCGACAGAGACACTGCATTTTAATTCAACGATAGAAGCCATCTTAGGGATCGGGTTATTCCTCGCCGAACTGTATGTCTGGATTATTTTATTGCTGGGCTACCTGCAAACCACGTGGCCACTGAAACGCACCATCGAACCGTTGCCGGATGACACCACCCTGTGGCCGACCGTGGACGTGTATATTCCGTCTTACAACGAAAGTCTGGATGTGGTGCGTGATACCGTTCTGGCCGCGCAATGTATCGATTATCCGAAAGACAAAATCAAAATATACGTGCTCGATGACGGTAAGCGCGACGAATTCGCCGTGTTCTCCGCCGATGCGGGCGTGGGTTATATCACCCGTAACGACAACTCCCACGCCAAAGCCGGTAACCTGAACCATGCGATGAAACTCACCAAAGGTGAGCTGATTTGCGTGTTTGACTGCGACCACGTTGCGACACGCGCCTTTTTACAGGCCACCGTGGGCAGCTTCCTGAAAGATCCGCGTCTGGCGCTGATCCAGACACCTCACTATTTCTACTCGCCGGACCCGTTCGAACGTAACCTTTCCGCCGGCCGCACCATGCCAAACGAAGGCGCGCTGTTCTACGGCCCGGTTCAGCAAGGTAACGATAACTGGAACGCCACGTTCTTCTGCGGTTCGTGTGCGGTTATCCGCCGCGTGGCGCTTGAAGAAGTCGGCGGTTTTGCCGTTGAAACCGTGACAGAAGATGCGCACTCCGCGCTGAAAATGCAGCGCCGTGGCTGGAATACTGCGTTTCTGGATATTCCGCTGGCCGCCGGTCTGGCGACAGAACGTCTGGGTCTGCATGTCATTCAGCGTACCCGATGGGCGCGTGGCATGACGCAGATTTTCCGCGTCGATAACCCGCTTCTGGGACGTGGCCTGAAATGGCAGCAACGCCTGTGTTATCTGAACGCCATGCTGCACTTCCAGTTTGGCCTGCCGCGCGTGGTGTTCCTGACCGCCCCGCTGGCGTTCCTGCTTTTCAACCTGAACATCATTTCCTCGTCCGCCAGCCTGATTTTTGCTTACGCGCTGCCGCACCTGGTGATGTCGCTGTACATCAACTCCCGCATGAATGGCCGGTTCCGCTATACGTTCTGGGGTGAAATCTACGAAACCGTCATGGCTTTCCACCTGATCCTGCCCACGCTGGTCACGATGTTTGCGCCAAAACGCGGGAAATTTAACGTGACCGACAAAGGCGGCCTGCTGGACGTCGGCTTCTTTGACTTCAACATCGTGAAACCGCACCTGATTGTCGCGATTCTGATGATTATCGGCATTGGCTACGGCGTGGTGCGCGCGATTTTCCATGACTACTTTGCCATCGATCCGAACGTTATCGCCCTGAACGTCGCATGGGGCAGTTTCAGCGTGCTGATTTTGCTGGCGGCGATTGCCGTGGCGAAAGAAACCCGTCAGGTGCGTAAAACCATCCGTATTGATGTCGCCATTCCGGCCATCATTCATTACGCCAATGGGATTTCACTGCGCACCACCACAATTGATATGTCGATGGGCGGCGTGCAGCTGGTGACGCCGGATGTGCGTTACATCGACGAAGAAATTGAAGAAGTGGAAATTCAGCTTTCTTCCGGTGCAGAGAGTTTCCCGGTGACGCAAATCAGCGGCAATAAAGAACGCCTGCGTCTGCAATTTGAAAACCTGCCGCTGTCGAAACGCCGCGAGCTGGTACGCGTTGTGTTATGCCGTGCTGACGCCTGGATTGGCGAAGAGTATCCGCCGGACAACCCGTTCAAATCTCTGGTCAGCATTATCCGTTGCGTGTTTGAGCTGTTCTACAACACCTGGAAAGAGCGCCGTGCCAAAAATAAACCCGCTGACGCCACCAGCAAGAGTGAAGCAGCATGAATCGACCACGTAAACAGACCGTAAAACGCCCTTTATCTGCTGTGCCGGGCGCGTCCCTGCTCAGGAAAATCTCCGCCGGCCTGCTGCTGACCTTCAGCAGCCTGCCTTTTACTCATGCTGAAGACGCCGCAGCACCTGCCGTGGATCCGGCGACCAGCCTGCCCGCTGCGCCATCATGGTTGCCGCCTGTCACGCCGATGCCGGATGAAAGCGCACCGACCAGCGCAGCACCTGCCGCGCCAGCAACGGCGGGCGATGCACCTCAGACCGACACCACGCCGGTGAATACCAGCAGCACCGCGCCCGCTGCCGATCCGTCGGCAGCCCCTGCGCCGGTCATTCCGCTGGTTCAGCCGGTGACCAGCACTATTACCGTGGCTGAAATGGGGCAGACCAACGGCCTGACCCTCAGCGGCGGCCAGTTACAGTCCGGAATTATCTTTACGCTGCCAGCCGATGAAGTGGTCACCAACGCCCACCTGTCGCTGGCACTGAAAATTTCCCCGGCGCTGATTGCCCGCGATACTACGCTGGAACTGATGCTTAACGGTCAGCCTCTGGGCAATCTGCCGCTCAATCAAAGCAGCAACGGCGGCGATGTTTACGATCTGGATATTCCGTCGGCGATGGTGGTCTCCAACAACAACCTGAGCTTCCGCGTGCATGACAGCAACACCATGACCTGCGAGAAAGATCAGTCGGACAAATATTGGGTCACCATTTTGCCGACCACCAGCATTGGTCTGGAAGGTCAGCAGCTGAATATTGGCCGCAATCTGGGTAACTTCCCGCGTCCGTTCTTTGATGGCCTGCAAATGCAGGAATCGAAAATTACGATGGGCTTCTCCGCGGCGATGAAACCCGGCGATGTCAGCGCAGCGGCGATGGTCTCTTCTTATCTCGGCATGTTGTCCGATTATCGCAGCGTCGATTTCCCGGTCATCCTGAACGATTTACCGGACCAGAACGGCATTCTGTTTGGTAAGCCGGGCGATAAAATCGGTTCACTGACGTTGCCAGCCAGCAACGGCGCATCGATTCAGATTATCGATAACCCGATCAACCCGGTTTATAAACTGCTGCTGGTGCTGGGCAATGACGATAACGAACTGCGTCAGGCCGCGTACCGCCTGATCAGCGGCGGAATGCCGAACAACGCCGAGCGTCTGGATGTTACGCAGCAAACCATTCCGTCGAGCAAACCGTATGACGCGCCGCGCTGGATTGATACCTCGCGCCCGGTCACGCTGGGCGAACTGGCAGGCAAAGATCCGGACTCCCTGATTTCCAACGGGATTTATCACGACGGCATTCAGGTTGCCTTCCGCGCAGCGCCGGATCTGTTCATGTGGGATGGCCACAACATTCCGGTGCGCATCGATTACCGTTTCCCGACGGAAAACTGGATTGATGAAGACAGCTCGCGCCTCAATGTGTCCATCAACAGCAACTTCCTGCGCAGCCTGACAGTGAACAAAGTCGGTCTGGTGGAAAACATCTGGCGTCGCCTGGGCGGTGACAGCCGTCAGGAACGTTATACCCTGCAACTCGCGCCATACCTGATTTACGGGGATAACCAGCTGCAATTCTATTTCGACATCAAGCCGAAAAAAGATGCGCCGTGCAGCATTCTGACCAGCGACAACATCAAGAGCCGTATCGATCCGAAATCCTTCATCGACCTGAGCGGAAGCTACCATTTCGCACAGTTGCCGAACCTGTCGTATTTCGTCGGTGCGTCTTATCCGTACTCCAAACTGGCTGACTTCACCGACACGCTGATGTTGCTGCCGGAAATGCCTTCCGCCGATGAAATCCACACGCTGCTGAATCTGGCCGCACGCGCCGGGAAAGCGACGGGTGTACCGGTGAATCACGTGCAGGTCGCCTTTGGCCTGAAAGGCGATGAAAGAAATAACGCGTTGTTTGACCGCGATATTCTGGCCGTCACCACCCTGGGCGATACGCCGTTCAACCAGCAGTTACTGGCCGATTCGCCGTTCAGCGTGAATGCCGGTTCGATGGGCGTGAAAACGCCGACGCAGGTTCAGCGTATCGTGGCCTGGCTCACCGGCGACTGGTACCGCCAGCCGGTGGATGCTGACCGTTATCTGTCCTCAACCGGCGCATGGCGCGGCTTCGTCAGCTACCGCTCACGCTGGTCAAACGATCACGTCGTGGTCGTCGCAACGGGCACGGACGATCAGCAACTGCTGAAAATTCATAACGACCTGAAATCGCCGAAAATCAACGCCAACGTGCGTGGCGATCTGGCGATTATTACCGATGAAAATGGCATCCGCAGCTTCTCCGTCGGGCAGCAATTCCCGACCGGCCAGATGCCGTGGTACATGATGGTGCTCTGGTACGCCAGCACGCATATCGTGATCCTCTCGCTGATTGCCACACTGGTTTCACTGCTGATTGGCCTGAGCCTGTTCGTCGTGTTGCGTCGTCATGCTGCTAAACGTCTGGGTCAGAAATGAAAAGCGTCGTCTTAAGAAGAACAACAATAACAATGAAGGTAGCCGTTACTCCCGGCTATAACCTGGCGATTACCGGAGCTGGAAAATGAAAAAACATAAACTGTCCCTGGCGGTGATCAGGGCTATTTATCTGGTAGGGATCGCCGGAGTTGCAAGTTTCAGTGCCACCACGTTTGCGGCGGATACCACTAATCCGGCCATGAAAGCCCTGTTTGACCAGGCCGCTTACTGGCATGAACGCGCCCACGATGATCTGGCAAAAGATGCCTTGCAGAAAGTCCTGCTGGTCGAGCCGAATAACGCGCAGGCGTTGTACCTGATGTCGCTGTATTCCATGCAAAGCGGCGACAAAACGGCGGCAAACCAGTGGCGTCAGAAACTGTCCAGCGTTTCGCCGGATGACCCGCGTCTGGCATCGCTCAACAGCGCTAAAGCGATGCAGTCTATTCCTCCGGCGCAGCTGGCGTCTGCCCGTCAGATGGCGGCGCAGGGGAACGTCAGCGGCGCGCTTTCTGCCTACCGCACTATTTTTAACGGCAACCAGCCGCTCGACAGCCTGGCGACCGAATATTACCTGACCATGGCGGGCGACAAATCGCTCCAGCCGCAGGCCATTCAGGGATTGCAGCAGCGCGTCGCCGCCCGTCCGGACGACACGCAGGCGCGCCTCGGATTAGGCAAAGTGCTGACGTATCAGGAATCGACCCGCCGCGACGGGATCAAACTGCTGAGCACGATGGCCGGTTCCAGCACCGAAGCTGACCGCTCGCTGCGTCAGGCGTTGTTGTGGATGGCACCGCAGGAAGATGACCGCGATTTGTATCAGGGCTATCAGGCGCGTCATCCGAATGACACCGCCGTGATGGCGTACTTCCAGAAAAACATTGGCGGCGCGGCGAAGGGTCAGGGCTTTACGGCGCTGAACAGCGGCGACGTCAACAGCGCGAAAGCCAAGTTTGAAAGCGTGCTGGCCGATAACCCGAACGACGCCGATGCACTGGCCGGTCTGGGTTACATCGCGCAGCGCAGCGGAAACTTTGAAGAAGCGTCGCAGTATCTGAGCAAAGCCGCCGCACAGGGCGGCGCGAACAGTGCGCAGCTGAGCAATCAGGCGCAGGATTCTGCGTTTTACGCCCAGCTGGCGAAAGCCAAAGCCGCCGCAGCGTCCGGCAGTTATGACGCCGCGCTGGCCGCCGTCACCCCGCTGGCGTCAGTCGGCGGAGAAAAAGGCCAGTCAGCCGGTTTACTGCGTGCAGATATTCTGCGCCGCAAAGGCGATCTGGCCGGTGCGGAACAGCAGTACAGCGCACTCGGTGACAACGCCGACGCCCGCGCCGGGCTTTTCTACGTGTTGCGTCAGCAAAACAAAACGGCGGAAGCCAATCAGGTTCTGAAAACCCTGCCAGCCAGTTTGCAGGCGAAGATGAATCCGCCGACCGTGGCCGACGTCATCGAACCGATGCGCCGGCAGGCCGCGCAGGCCGTCGCCAACAACGATCCGCAGCGCGCGCTGAATATTCTTCAGCAGGCGCAGGAACGTCAGCCGTCTAACGTCTGGGTCAAACTGGATATGGCGCGCATTCTGCAATCGCAGGGACAGACCGCACAAGCGCAGTCCATCATGGCGCCGTCTTCGCGTCCGGGCGCGTCATCGGCAGACCTTTACGCCGCCGCGCTGTTTGCATCCGAAACCAAAAACTGGGCCACCGCCAACGCCCTGCTCTCGCGCATTCCGCGCAGCAGCCAGAATCAGGGTATGCGTGAACTGGCGCAGCGCGCCAACTTCAATGCGCAAATGGCGGATGCCGAAAATTATCTGCAACAGGGCAATACCGCCGCGGCCGCCAATACGTTGCGCGCACTGGCGCAGAACCCGCCAACGGCGCCCGCCGATGTCGGCGCGCTGGCAAAAAACCTCGCCGCCACCGGGCAAGTACCGCTGGCCGTGCAGCTGGTTCGCCAGAACATGCGTCAGGGGGTGAACGGCAATGCGGGCGATTATGCCGATCAGATCACCGTGCTCAATTCCGCCGGTCTGGGCAACGAAGCTCAGGCTTTCCTGCAAAATCCGCAAATTCAGTCCGGCACATCCGCAACCGCGCTGGCCAATCTGCGTAACGGATACGTGATCACTCAGGCCGATCAGCTGCGTGAGCAAGGTCAGTACGCCGCCGCTTACGACAAACTGGTCGTCGCACTTCAGGCCGATCCGCAAAACCGCGATCTGATGCTGGCGATGGCGCGCCTTTATCAGTCCGGCAAACTCAATAAACAGGCCGGTCAGGTTTATAACTATCTGATGCTGAACGATACGCCGACGCAGGATGCACGCGTCGGTGCCATCAATGTCGCGCTGGGCGAAGGCGATAACAAACGGGCGCAGGAACTGTTAACCGGCCTGCGCGGCGAACGTACGCCGGACCGTTTGTTACTCGAAGCCCGCGTGGCCGAAGCGCAGGGCGATCACCAGCAGGCGCTGGCGTTGCTGCGCTCCGCGAAGGGCAAGATGATTGGTCTGGAAGGCGCAGACAGCACGGCGCAGGTGGCCGGGTTGCAGATCAGCGACAACCCGTTTATCAACCGCTCAACCCGGACTTCACCGGGCCGTCCGGCAACACAATCTTCTTACGGCACCGTATTGCCATGGCAGGTCTCTGATCAGGTTCCGGTGCCGGGTAATATTCCGACACCTGCCGTACCAACCGCCGTCGCGCAGCGTACCGCAACGGAAAAACAGATCGACGACATGCTCGACGATTTGCAGGGCAAAACCGCGACCTGGGCGCAGGGCGATATGTCGATTCGCGGGCGTGACGGTGAAAGCGGCCTCAGCCAGCTGACCGAAGCGAAAGCGCCAATGACCTTTGCTTTCGTGCCGTTTGATACGTCGCGTCTGAGCATCGGCGTCACGCCGGTTTCCCTCAGCGCAGGCAGCCCGTCCGGCACCGGCAATACCCGGTTTGGTCAGGGTGCTCTGGCGCAGGCACAGTCGGCGCAGAAAGACGTGGCAGCGGCAGCTGTCGCAGCGGGATTGGATCCTACATTAAGTCTGGCTAATCTGAGGAAAAGCATCACTGCTAATGACCTTAGCACGGCATGTGCGAGCACTGGCGATGCAGCGACATGTTCGGCTTACAGCACAATTAACAGTATTGACCCAACAACCTACAGCGCTCCGGATGCAGGCAACCAAAGCGCGACCGGCGTAGAAGTGAACGCCGCGCTGACCGGCGACAGCTATAAAGCGGATATCGGCAGTACGCCGCTCGGACAGGATCTGAACTCACTGGTCGGTGGTGTGCAATGGGCACCGAAACTGACTGATTTCACCACGCTGCGCCTGACGGCTGAGCGTCGTGCGGTCACCGACAGCATTCTGTCTTATGTCGGCACCAAAGATAACTACAGCGGCAAAACCTGGGGTCAGGTCACCAAAAACGGCGGCAGCATTAATCTGTCCTACGATGACGGCGACGCCGGTTTCTATGCCGAAGGCGGTTACTACAGCTATCTGGGTAACAACGTGAAGAGCAACCAGTCGGTAAATGCCAACGCCGGGTTGTACGTTCGTCCGTATCGTTATGACGACCGCGAGCTGAAAACGGGGATCAACGTCGGTTACATGAACTTCGACAAGAACCTCAGCTACTACTCCTACGGTCAGGGCGGTTACTTCAGCCCGCAGAACTACGTCAGCGTCTCCTTCCCGGTGGAATACACCCAGAAGTATGACGACTGGGATCTGAAACTGTCAGGCGCCGTGGGCTATCAGTCCTATTCTCAGGATAAGAGTGCGTACTTCCCGAATAACCCGGACTTGCAGAAACAGCTGGAAGATCTGGTCGCAGAAGGCTACGGCACCGAAGCGTATTACGGCGGGAAAACGCAAAATGGCATCGGCTGGAACGCAGGCGTTGGCGGTAACTACCATCTGAATAAAAATATGCAGATTGGCGGAAAAGTTGGCTACGATACTTTCGGTGATTACAACGAAAGCACCGCGCAGGTCTACTTCCGTTACCTGATGGGCCAAAATTAACACCGGTGGAATAAAACCATGCAAGAACAGAACTATGCACAAGTTGCGCAGGAATATTACCGCCAGCGTCACACCACACCAGGCTGGCAAAGCCTGGTGCAGGTGCTTTTTTCAGGTATTCTGGCGTCGGCCGACGATGAAGATGGCCGTCGTTTTATCACACTGATGGGCAATAATCTGGCGCGTCAGCATGCGTTACCGGCTTCTTCAACGCTGGGTGAACTGGAAGATAACATTAACCACATTCTCAGCCATTTTGACTGGGGTGTGGTGAAGCTGGAAGCCACTCAGCAACAGCTCGCGCTGGTTCATATTGCCTGGCCGGTGTCGCCGCAAGGACAGGATGACGAATTGTGGCGTATCGCCCTGATTTCGTTGTTTGAAGGTCTGTATGCTGAGTGGTTGTTATCACAAGGCGGGCAGCCTTATGTTCCCCTGCGCTGGCAGGAAAGCACACCGGAAGGCGCCTTTGTTTTCCGCTATCAAAATGGTTTGTAAGGAATTTATATGTGGTTATTTCGGCGCTACAGCCTGGTGCTGTGGTTCAGCCTTATTGTTGCATTTTTCAGTTCTTCAGTAATGGCGCAGGATGCAGGCTGGTCGGCTTATAAAAGCCGCTTTCTGATGCCAGACGGTCGAATTATTGATACCGCCAATAAAAACGTCAGCCACACAGAAGGCCAGGGTTTCAGCATGTTGCTGGCCGTGTTCAACGACGATCAGGCGACATTCGACAAACTGTGGCAGTGGGCAAATACAACGCTTTACCGTAAAGATATCGGCCTCTACTCATGGCGCTATGACCCGAACAGCAGCGTCCATGTCGCGGACAAGAATAACGCCTCTGACGGCGATACGCTCATCGCCTGGGCGTTGTTGCTGGCGGGGGATAAATGGAATGAATCCCGCTATACCCAGGCTTCTGACAAATTGCAGGCCGCGCTGATTAAACATAATGTGATTGATTACGCGGGCTACAAAGTGATGCTGCCGGGCGTATCAGGCTTCAATCAGACCAGCAATATCACGGTCAACCCGTCTTACTTCATCTTCCCCGCCTGGCAGTCGTTTTTTGCGCGCAGCCATTTAAAAGTGTGGAAAGATCTGGATGAAAGCGGCACCGCGATGCTCAGCAAAATGGCATTTGGTGAATTCCGCCTGCCGACAGACTGGGTCGATATGCAGGCAGACGGCACGATGAAACCGGCCACCCGCTGGCCAACGCGTTTCAGCTATGACGCTGTGCGTATCCCGCTGTATCTCGGCTGGGCACATCCTGGCAGCCCGCAGCTGGCGCCGTTTATTCTGTGGTGGCAGAAATCTCCGCGCACCGCGACACCGGCCTGGATTGACGTCATGACCGGCACCAAAGCCAGCTACAACATGTCGCCGGGCCTGTTAGCCATCCGTGATTTCACCATGGCAAACACCAGCGCCATCAGCCCGACTCTGGCACCGAAGGATGACTATTATTCTTCCTGCCTCCAGCTGCTGAGCTGGTGGGCGAGTCATAAAGGTTAAGGGATTTATTGCAGGCCAATTTATTGTATATATGCAATAAATTGGCGCTGTAGTTATTGTATATACGCAATAAGTTTCCACAAAAAAGCCCGCTTTCGCGGGCTTTTTCATTTCTGCAAATCCATCAGAATTACGCGACGGTTTGCGTGGTTCCGTTTTCATCCTGATCGACGGCAAAGCAGGCGACCAGCTGATCACCGTATTGCTTCAGCTGTGGCTGGAACTGCTTGCAGGTGCCGAACGCGCGGCGGCAGCGGGCGTTGAACGCGCAACCGGCTGGCGGGTTCAGCGGGCTTGGCAGCTCACCGGTCAGTTTGATGCGCTCACGGCGCTCGTCCGGGTTCAGACGCGGCGTGGCGGACAGCAGCGCCTGTGTGTACGGATGGCGGGGGTTGCTGAAGATGGCGTCTTTCGAGCCTTTCTCCACGCAGCGGCCAAGGTACATCACCATCACTTCGTCGGCGATATGTTCCACAACGGACAAATCATGAGAAATGAAGACGTAGGACAACCCCAGATCCTGCTGCAAATCCATCATCAGGTTCAGCACCTGCGCACGGACAGAAACGTCGAGCGCGGAAACCGGCTCATCGGCGATCACCACGTCCGGGTCCAGCATAAGACCACGGGCGATAGCAATACGCTGACGCTGACCGCCGGAAAACATGTGCGGATAACGGTCGTAGTGTTCCGTTTTCAGGCCCACTTTCGCCATCATCGCCAGCGCTTTTTCACGGCGTTCGGCCGCTGTCAGTTTGGTGTTGATCAGCAACGGTTCTTCGAGGATCTGACCGACTTTCTTGCGCGGGTTCAGCGATCCGTAAGGATTCTGGAACACGATTTGGATCTTCTGACGACGCAGCTTTTCTGCCGTGGCATCCGGTTTCAGCAAATCCTGACCGCGATAATAAAGCTCACCGCCGGTTGGCACTTCGATCATGGTCAGCAAACGGCCCAGCGTGGATTTTCCGCAGCCGGATTCACCGACCACTGCCAGCGTTTTCCCGCGTTCCAGCGTGAAAGACACACCGTCGAGCGCTTTTACGGTACGTTCCGGGGCGAACATCCCTTTCTTCACCGGGTAATGTTTTTTCAGGTCAATCGCATGCAACAGCGGCTGCGGTTGGGTGTTATCAGGACTCATAAGTAGGTCTCCCGGCATCATCCAGCGGATAATGGCACTTCGACTGACGCCCGTTCGCGAGGTCACGCAGCGCAGGTTCTTCTTTACGGCAACGGTCAGTTGCATACGGGCAGCGCGGGTTCAGCAGACAACCGCTCGGGCGGTCGTATTTACCCGGCACCACGCCCGGCAATGACTGCAAACGGGCTTTATCCGCCGCAAATTCCGGCAACGAGCGCAGCAGCGCCTGAGTGTACGGATGGCGCGGCGCACGGAAAATCTCCGTGGCTTTGGCCGATTCCACCACCTGACCGGCATACATCACGATGATGTGATGCGCGGCTTCCGCCACCAGCGCCAGGTCATGGGTGATCAGCATCAGCGCCATGTTCTCTTTCTGTTGCAGCTCAAGCAGCAGCTCGATGATCTGCGCCTGAATGGTCACGTCGAGCGCGGTGGTCGGCTCATCGGCAATCAGTAATTTTGGACGACAGGCGATTGCCATCGCGATCATCACACGCTGGCTCATCCCACCGGAAAGCTGGTGCGGATACACGTCGAGACGCGAAGCCGGATCAGGAATACCGACCAGATTCAGCAGGTCGATGGTGCGCTGACGCCGGGTCTTTTTGTTGCCACCCTGATGCACCTTGATGGCTTCCATAATCTGGAAACCGACGGTGTAGCACGGGTTCAGGCTGGTCATCGGATCCTGGAAAATCATCGCGACTTCCGCACCGACAATCTGACGGCGCTCTTTTTCGCTGATCCCCTGAAGATTGCGGCCACCGAACTCCAGTTTTTCCGCCATCACTTTGCCGGGGAAGTCGATAAGCCCCATCAGCGCCAGTGAACTGACCGATTTACCCGAGCCGGATTCACCGACAATCCCGACCACTTCGCCCTGCTTCACGCTGTAACTGATACGGTCTACGGCGCGGAACGGCGTACCTTCGTCACCAAAGTGAACGGAGAGTTTGTCCACGGTCAGCAATGTTTTACCGACCTGAACGTCATTCGTTAATGTTGTTTCCATCTCCAACCCCTTACTGCTTGAGTTTAGGGTCGAGGGCATCACGCAGGCCATCACCCATCAGGTTAAATGCCAGCACCGTCAACAGAATGATCACACCCGGGAAGGTCACGACCCACCAGGCACTTTGAGCAAACTGTAAAACGTCAGACAGCATGGTGCCCCACTCAGGCGTTGGCGGCTGTGCGCCCATCCCGAGGAAGCCCAACGCTGCCATATCGAGGATGGCGTTGGAGAAGCCGAGTGATGCCTGAACAATCAGCGGCGCTAAGCAGTTAGGTAAAATATTGATGAACATCTGGCGCGCAGAACCGGCACCGGCGACGCGCGAAGCAGTCACGTAGTCACGGTTCACTTCCACCAGCACCGCCGCGCGGGTTAAGCGGACATAGTGCGGCAGGGCGACGAACGTCAGCGCCAGCGAGGCGTTGACTATCGACGGACCGAAAATCGCCACCAGCACCAGCGCCAGCAACAGGCTTGGCAGGGCCAGCATGATATCGACCACGCGCATGATGATGGCGTCCACGACACCGCCGTAGTAACCGGCAAACAGGCCGAAAACCACGCCGAGGATCAGGGAAAGCACCACGACCAGACATCCGACCAGCAGCGATAAACGCGCGCCGTACATCAGACGCGAAAGAATATCGCGGCCCACGTCGTCAGTGCCCAGCAGGAATTTCCAGCTGCCGCCTTGCATCCAGACCGGCGGGCGCAGCAACGCATCGCGGAACTGTTCAGCCGGTGCGTGCGGGGCGATGAAGTTCGCGCCAACCGCCAGGATCAGCATGATGATGATGTAAACCAGACCGGTAACGGCCCCTTTGTTACGCTTAAAATAGTGCCAGAATTCGCGCATCGGCGGCATCGGCGCTGGCGCAGCCGTCACTAACTCGTTAGCGACTGGCTCAGTGGTTTGAGACATTGTGCGCCCCTTATTTCTTGTGGCGAATACGCGGGTTGACCACGCCGTAGAGCACGTCTACCAGCAGGTTAACCACGATGATCAGAGTAGCGACCAGCAACACCCCGCCCTGCACGACCGGATAGTCGCGGCGCTGGAGTGCGTCAATCAGCCACCGGCCAAGTCCAGGCCAGGAGAAGATGGTTTCCGTCAGGATGGCGCCGCCCAACAGCGTACCGACCTGCAAACCAATGATGGTCACGACCGGCAACAGCGCATTACGCAAGGCATGAATGACGATCACCCGCATACGGCTGACGCCCTTGGCTCGCGCGGTACGGATGTAGTCTTCACCCAGCACTTCCAGCATGGAAGAACGGGTCATACGCACAATCACCGCCAGCGGAATGGTGCCCAGAACGATAGCCGGTAAGATCATGTGCATGACGGCATCCACGAAATCACCCGGTTCGCCCCAGAACAGCGTGTCGATCAGCATAAAGCCGGTCAGCGGCAGGCTGTCGTCGAGGAAGACGGTATCGCTTATTCGCCCCGATACGGGCGTCAGATTCCATTGCACCGAGACCAGCATAACCAGCATGATCCCCCACCAGAATATGGGCATTGAATAGCCGGTCAGCGATATTCCCACGGCCGTGTGATCGAATATCGAGCCCCTTTTCACTGCCGCCAGCACCCCGACAGGAATACCGACAATGATCGCAAAGATCATCGCGCAGATACCCAGCTCCAGCGTGGCTTTAAAGCGCGGCACGAATTCCTGCCAGACAGGCGTGCGGCTTTTTAATGACGTGCCCAGGTCGCCGTGCAGCACCCCATTCACGTACTTGAAGTATTGTTGATAAAGAGGCTTGTCGAGCCCCATATCTGCCATTAGCTGGGCATGACGCTCGGGGGAAACACCGCGCTCGCCTGCCATAATGGTGACCGGGTCGCCTGGTATCATGTGTACGAAGGCAAAAGTCAGCAAAGTAATGCCGATAAACGTTGGGATAACTAACCCCAAACGTCGGAGTATGAACTGCAACATATCCCGTACTCTCTGTATAAAATGCCCGGAGAACCGTAGCGCTCCGGGCTTATTGTGGCTCACATTTCTTTCTTGAGAATCAAGGCTGTACTGAATGGCCCGCGAGCAAGGCGAAGGTGCACAGCAATCAAGACATACCTTCAGGCAGGCGAAGATTGCGAGCACCACACAACGCAGCTCCCGGGTTATTCAGCAGGCGATCACTCCATTGAGACGTTTTCGAAGTGGTGTTTGCCTAACGGATCAACCACATAGCCTTTGACTTCTTTACGAACAGGTTCGTACACAGTGGAGTGAGCGATGATCAGCGCAGGCGCCTGGTCATGCATCACAACCTGAGCCTGTTGGTACAGCGCTGCACGTTTGGCGTGATCAGATTCAGCACGGGCTGGCTGGATCAAATCTTCAAACGGCTTGTAGCACCAGCGGGAGTAGTTGGAACCGTCTTTCGCAGCGGCACAGCTGAACAGGGTCGCGAAGAAGTTATCCGGATCCCCATTGTCGCCGGTCCAGCCCATCATCACAGACTGGTGCTCACCGTTTTTCGCACGCTTGAGGTATTCGCCCCACTCGTAAGTCACGATGTTGGCTTTCACGCCAATTTTCGCCCAGTCAGCCTGGATCATTTCAGCCATACGGCGTGCGTTCGGGTTGTACGGACGCTGTACTGGCATTGCCCACAGGTCGATAGTGAAACCGTCTGCGTGACCTGCTTCTTTCAGCAGCTCTTTGGCTTTAGCCGGATCGTACGGGTAATCCACGATGTCTTTGTTATAGCCCCACATTGTTGGTGGGATCAGGTTTTTAGCTGGCTGGCCAGCACCCTGATAAACCGCGTCGATGATGGCTTTTTTGTTCACAGCCATGGTCAGCGCCTGACGCACTTTCACTTCATCCAGCGGTTTTTTCTCAACGTTGAAGGACAGGTAACCCACGTTCAGACCTGGCTGTTGCATCAGGTTGATGGATTTATCTTTCTTCATTGCCGCAATATCAGCCGGGTTCGGGTACGGCATGACCTGGCATTCGTTTTTCTGCAATTTCGCGTAACGCACGGAGGCGTCAGGCGTGATGGAGAAGACTAAACGGTCGATCTGCGGCTTGGTGCCCCAGTAGCCCGGGAAGGCTTTGTAGAGGATGCGCGAATCTTTCTGGTATTGCAGAAGCTGGAACGGACCGGTACCGATTGGATCCAGGTCAACTTTCTCAGGGGTTTTCGCTTTCAGCATGTTGTCAGCGTATTCCGCAGACAGAATGGAAGCGAAGTCCATCGCGAGGTCAGCCAGGAATGGAGACTCAGGGCGGTTCAGGACGAACTGCACGGTATTGTCGTCCACTTTCACGATCTTGTTGATCAGATCGCCCATGCCCATACCTTCGAAGTATTCGTAGCTGCCGCCGGAAACGCCGTGGTAAGCGTTGTTTTTATCCAGCTGACGTTCGAAGGAGAAAATGATGTCGTCCGCATTCAGATCACGGGTCGGTTTGAAGTCCTTGTTATCCTGCCATTTCACGCCTTTGCGCAGATGGAAGGTGTACGTTTTGCCGTCAGCGGAAACGTCCCACTTCTCTGCCAGACCAGGCTGGATTTCTGTGGTCCCGATTTTGAACTCAACCAGACGGTTGTAGATAGGCACGGAGCTTGCGTCATACGTGGTGCCGGAGGTGAACAACTGAGGGTTAAAGCCTTCAGGTGAACCTTCGGAGCAATAGACTAACGTTTTTGCCTGGACACTGGCCGCAACGGTCAGCGCAATCAGGCCCATACTGAATTTCAGTAGCCCCGACTTACCTAAAGAGATTGTCATCGCTTCTGCTCCATCGATTAATGGTGATGTGGATGTGTGTGTTGTGTTTTACAGCTCACGTCACCCTTTATTTTTATTTGCGGGTGACTGTGTTTGCTCGTGCGCTGCAATAAGTCCAACCAGAGCATGGTGAACTGCCATTTTTTTCCTGCGTTCTGTAAAGCTGGCTTTACAAAACCTTACCGGAAATAATCACTGGTCTTCCTTGGGGCTATCAATTTGGCAACTCCTATCCTTGACGTCAATATAACCATCAGGCATTTACACAGACTGTGAGTAACAGCAAACAAACATAAAAAAACATTTTATTAACGAATGCAGGATGAATGTTCAGTCATGACGTCCAATACCCACACAATCCGCCATGTAAAAGAATATTCCTGGGGGTTTCGCCCATTTTAAATCCCTAAAAATTTCTGGCTAAATGATGAATATATGAACGGTTATTTTTGAGATCGGGGTGAAAACCAGCGGAAAATGCTGGGAAGTGCGGCAAACGGCTCCGACTCGTCAGAAAGCAAGTTGGCTTCTGTTCCCTGAAAAGCCCCCAAAATAGCGCAAATGCGCGATCGTGGTGCAGACGAATATTCGTACAAAAATCGCCTGTTTTTCCGGCATCAGGACCGTATAGGGCGGAAATGGATTGAAACTAATGTGTTAATGACTTTTTAAATCCTGGCGTATTTTTTGCAAGACTGTGAAGCTTGTCACCCGTCAGAGGTTTTAGGATGGAACTGAAGTGGTTTGGATGCACTGAAAATTAAAAAGCAATGCAATTGCATTGGCAATGCATTTGCATTACGCTGCCGCATCGTTCAATTATTCATCACAAGGAACCGCACTTATGTCTGCCTCAGCCACTTGGGGAATCAAACTTGAAGCGGAATCAAAAGTGACTCGTCGTTTTCAGACCACCATTCCTGCAGCGATACGCAAAGCACTCAACCTCACCGAGAATGACCGCATTCAATACAAAGTGTTGCCTGACGGACAGGTGGTTATTTCGAGGCAGCTCGAAGAACACAGTGATCCGGTTATCAATGCCTTTCTGGATTTCGTTGAGGCGGATATGTTCAATAACCCGGAAAATCTGCAACCGCTCACCTTAGCAATGCATGAAAAAATCAATGTGCTGACCGCAGGCATAGATGCCGACCTGAACAGTCCGCTTTCTGACGATGATGAGTAATGGATTATGCATAATCAGGCAATTGAGGTTAATGGATGGACCCTGCTGTCTCACCCGTTGATCCAACAGCAAATACAAAAACTCACTGACCAGGTGATTCAGCTCCGCCGTAAAGATCCGGTGGGATACAAAACCAAAAACGCCTCCAAAAGACTGGCAGCGATCAATAAGCTGATGCATGAAGTCATCCCACAAGATCCTGCGCGAGTGGAATTTCGGCAAGGCGATACATTAGGGGGTGAGTTTTCTCATTGGTTCAGAGCAAAATTCTTCCAGCAATACCGCCTTTTTTTCCGCTATAACCTCAGAACCCGAATCATCATTTATGCGTGGGTAAATGACGATAAAGAATTACGTGCCTATGAAAGTAAAACGGACGTGTACCGTGTTTTTCGCAAGATGCTTAAAAGTGGCGAGCCGCCGGACAGCTGGGCAGCATTGCTTGAAGCCGCAAACGGGGAAAAAATGGCGGAAGAAATCATTTGATTTTTCTTCGTACAAAACAAAAAGCCCGCAACCATAAGGCTGCGGGCTTTTTGTTGTCTGAGGATTAACTGCATCATCAGATCGGGATATGGTCGGCGAGAGAGGATTCGAACCTCCGACCCACTGGTCCCAAACCAGTTGCGCTACCAAGCTGCGCTACTCGCCGCGAGTGGGGCGCATCTTACTGCGGCGGTTTCAGAGCGTCAACGGCTTTTTAAAACTTAAATGCTGACTGACCATAAATCATCCGATGCGCCGTCAAAATAGCCTAAAGCTTCTGTTCAGCCTGAGGTTTTGCACACCAGTTATTCGCCGGGTTAATACCCCCGTCTGGCGACGTATATCCCAGACAGCCCAAAATCGAATCGAAGAGTTCGACATGGCGCTTCTTCTCCCCGACCCGCTGCTGCGCCTGTAACTGCTCAAACGCCTGCTTGTGATCAGCCTGTTCTAGGAAAGTATCCGAAGCCCAGACGATCATCGGCACGCGGAACTGCTCCGGCGGTGCCATTTCACGCGGCGTGCCGTGCAGGTGTGAGTTTTCATCGATAGATTCACCGTGGTCGGCGGCATAAAACACCAGCGCTTTTTTATCGCGCAGCTGATCAATCACGCTGTCGATAAAGGTATCGGTATACAACACGCTATTATCAAAGGCGTTAATCAGCTCGGCTTTGCTACAGGTGTTGCCCATACATTCCGGGGTAAAACGGGCATAACTGCGCGGATAACGCTGGGAATACATGTAATGCGAGCCTTTGGTATGCAGGATCACCAGATGTTTGCCTTTCGGATGGTTCTTCAGCGATTCCTGTAATTCATTCACCAGCAGCATGTCATCGACCGGTTTACCGTCGTTGCGCTTCTCTGATGCAATAATTTCGCGGAAAGAGAAGTTATTGGTATCCGCATTATTGTAGAACCACAGCTCGCTTTGCATCGCGAACAACTCCGAGGTGAAACCCAGCGATTTCATCACGGCAAAGATATTTTGTTCTTTCAGGGTTCGCTGCGGATTGTCTTCTGTTCCGCCTTCACGGACAAACATGCATCGCAGCGAAAGCTTGGTCGCGGTGTCACAGGATGTCCCGCGAAATGCCACCAGATTCTTTTCTTTTGACAGGCGCGGCGTGGTGTCGCGCTCATACCCAAGAATTCCCATATGATCCCAGCGGGTCGTTTCGCCGATAATAAACACCACATAGGTATCGTCGATATCCGCCGGCGGCACGTAGGTAAACTCTTTGGCCGGATCCAGATAATTACCAGCGTCCTGGCTTTCGTCGACCTGCGTGTAAGCATATAAACCGAGCGCAGCCAGCCAGTTAGACGGCAAATACGAGTGCGCCACAACGCCGCCGTAACTTGGCAAATCAATGTTGGTTTTTTTCTCGTTGACGCTTTGCGCGTGGTCAAGCGAACGCAGAGGGAGCCAGACCAGCAGAACCGTCGCCAGCATCACGCCCAGCGGGAGCAGTCGCTGTCCCGGCGTTTTCATCTGCTCAATCAGCGTCTGCCGCAGATCATTTTTCCAGATCAGAACCAGCGGTAAAGCGCTGACCAGCGCCATCCAGATAAACAGCGGCAGACCGATGATCTCCTTACTGAGATCGATATCCGTCGTCATCACGGACACCACGATGCCGTATCCGATCACCACATTGAACATCATCATGTAATAACTGGCGGCGACGGAAATCAGCACCAGCAAACTGGCCACCACGCGGAAAAACATTTTTCCGCCCAGCGACAGCAAACGCAGCACAAAGAAGGTAAACAGGACGATGGCGCATACTTCCGTGATCGCCTGAATCAGCTCAGTGGGTGTGAACTGATGGATTAACGCGGCGAAACGGCGCTGGAACACCGAGGCGTTCAGGAATATGCCAATGTAAATCGCTAACAATAAAGAGATATTTTGCTGCGATAGAGTCTTCACTCTATTCATAAAACGTTACATTCCAAATGTGTTTTTTAAAATTCTGAATCATTGTGACATGATTGTGCGAGGCGAGTTCACAGATAATGCCGAGATTACGTTTATATACACAATTCCGGAAAGTTCTGCGTCTGGCGTGCCTTGCAGGCGGGACGTGATCATTTTTGCATTTGTTTGCGGCACGAAAAAGGGGGCCGAAGCCCCCTTGTCATTTTCTTCTTATTGGTACACTCACAGCTCCCTGGTGAAGGCGCTGATTCTGCTTCAGTTATTTTACGTTAAGCGTTACGTCGATGTTTCCACGGGTTGCGTTTGAGTACGGGCAAACCAGATGCGCTTTAGCGACCAGCGCTTCGGCTTCGCTGCGTTCAAAGCCAGGCAGCGTAATATCAAGCTGAACTTCAATCCCGTAACCGCCAGGGATTGCGCCAATACCCACTGCGCCTTCAATTTTTGCATCCGCAGGGATTTTAATTTTTTCCTGCGCGGCAACGGCTTTCAGTGCGCCGAGGAAGCAGGCGGAATAACCGGCTGCAAACAGTTGTTCAGGGTTAGTCCCGCCGCCCATTCCGGCCATCTCTTTTGGCACGCCCAGCTTAACGTCCAGAACGCCATCATCAGATGTCGCACGACCATCACGGCCACCGGTTGCAGAAGCGTGAGCACGATATACCACTTTTTCAATAGACATATTTCGTTCCTTTTCGATGAGATTGATGAGGAAAATACTTAAAATTCATTATGCGATTTAATCGCACGCTACTTATTTACCGCAAACAAACGGAGTGAAAATGCTGCCTTCCGTTCCGTTTGCTGAATCATTCTTCTCAGGCTTTATCCTGAAGATGGTCGCGCAGTGCTTCAAGTTGCTGTTTCAGCGCAGTAATCTCGCCCATATTGCATTCTGTGGCGCAAAAAATCGCTTCCGGAATGCCCTGAGCTTTTTCACGTAAGGCTTTACCTACGCCGGTCAGGGTAATAATCACCTGACGTTCATCGGCTTTTGCACGCTGACGAACCAGTAAACCCGCCGCTTCGAGACGTTTCAACAACGGCGTTAGCGTCGCGGAATCCAGAAACAGCTTTTCGCCAATATCAGAAACCGTGACTTCATCACGCTGCCAGAGAACCAACATCACCAGATATTGCGGATAGGTGAGGTCGAGCTGCCCGAGCAGCTTGCGGTACACTTTGTGCAGCGCAAGATTCGCGGAATACAGGGCAAAACACATCTGTTGATCAAGATGTAGCATGCTGCTGTGCGTTAAGTCAGTGTCTGTTGTCGTCTTCATGCTTTCAATATATATAGCGCGCTATATTATCGCAAGCGCTTTTAATGATTATTTAATCATCAACGGATGATTTCCGCGCATCTCATTCAAAACCCTTCAATTCTTTTCAGCATATACGGATAAAAAGGATTGGAAGAAACCCGCATCAGCTGATCCATACTCACCACCAGCGCACCATTTTCACCCCGGGCAGCCAGCGTGCCAAGATGAATACCGAACTGCGCCGGCCCTTGAGGGTTTCGTCCGTAAAGCGAATCATCCGTCGGGAAAGGCAACGCAACGTGCGATAACGAATAGAATTCCGAAGGATAATTTAGCCCCAGCGGGCTGCTGCTGACTGTGGTCTGCCCTGCCTGCGTCACCTGCGCAATCGTGGCGGCGTCATCCGGTGAGGCATTGGTGATAATGGTTGTCTGATACGCGCGCGGCGGCGCAGGCAGAAGACGTTCAACGGCGGTCTCCGCCGCAGGCCGCAGCAACGGGCCAACATAAGCGTTGCGGTTGATATCAAACAACACCAGCTGACTGCCGTTGGCGGGAAGCTGATTAAATAATGCCGTGACCACCGCGCGGGTGCTGACGGTAGAATCAATCACCGACTGGAAAGCCAGCAGCGGCGGCAATTGCGCCAGCTTGCCCGACTGCGCATCCTCGCTGATTTGCTGCTGCAAAACATGGGTGAGCAGATAAGACTGCCGCGCCGCTTTCACCGGGAATGAATTGTATTTAAACGGATTAAATTCTGGCATCAGATTCAGCCAGGCAGTTTTGGCAAAGGCCGGGAAGATCGACGGCCAGCCGGCGTATCCGGCGAAACGTGCAAAACGGGTGACGCCGATCATCGGGGAAACCAGCACCACACGCGTCGGGCGTACCAGGGATTTGTCATCCAGCGTATCCAGCGTGTACTTCATCGCCAGCGCACCGCCATTGGAGAAACCGACGATCTGCAACGGAACATTTTCACCGGCCGCACGATGCGCTTCTCTCACCGCCAGCCGCGTGGCAGCCAGCCATTGTTCCCAGTCAACGCGCGTCAGGCCGCCCGGCACGGTGCCATGCCCCGGCAGACGGATCCCCACAGCCACAAAACCACGGCGGCGATAATCTTCTGCAATGTGACGCAGGCTGTAGGGCGAATCCGTCAGGCCGTGCAATAACACCACCGCACCGACCGGTTTACCGTCAGGCATCAGCTCATATGAGCGGTTCCAGTCCTGCGCAAAATGTTCAGGATAAACCGGGCTGCGGTCGTAATACCGGTTCAGCGGAATACGGTCTTCAGCATCGAGTTTGTCCGTCACCTGCTGCTTCACTTCCAGAAATGCCTGCTGCTCGGCCCGTAAATACGCAGCCCAGTCGCTTTTATCCAGCTGCGACGCGCTCAGTTCATCAGGAACCAGTTTGTGCCACGGCTCCAGCGCCGGCCCCTGTAATGCGTCATAAGTGCGAACCGCCAACAAAGTCAGCACGATAAGAATAACCGCCAGTAACAGTTTTTTCAGGCGTTCAAAGAGGTGACGGAATTGCATTAGTTTGTGTTTTCCTAAGGCCAGTGCTGAGCGGTATGTACAAGTCTGACAATCTGAATTTCTGTTTCCGTGATGCAATAAACCATTCTGAAGTGCATATGCACGATGCATTCGCGCGTTCCGGCAACCCGCCCGGCAACATACATATCCGGACGCAGGAAAATGCGTTCTGCGGCGGCATCAAACTCCTCATCCAGTTCAATGGCCGCATGCGGATTTGCTTTCGCGACATAGTTAAAAATATGCTCGCGATCCTCCAGAGCGTGTGGTTTCCATACCTGTTTGATCGTCATCCGTTACTTGTCCCGCCCTTTCAGCAATGCCTCTTTGCGGGCGGCAAACTGAGCTTTAACGTCTTCATGCGGGATGGCGGGACGCGGATCATCCAGTGATTCTTTAACTCTTTCGCGAAACCAGAGGTCAAAGGCCGTTTCGTCGAAAGCTGCCGCTTCATGGGCGCGTTTCAATGCAGCCGAACGGTCGGGGCGCGTTCCTTTACCGCTACCTTCAGGATCATAGTCGGTAATATCCACTTCAAACTGATTTATCCCCATGTCTTTAAGATAGGCTGCCAGTGTGTCAAAGCGCTTAAATACCCGTATTTTCCCACTGCGTTGTGCCACTAAGGTGCGCTGATGTTCGCCGTATCTGATCATTATTGTCCACCCTCCTTGTTGTGCAGTCACATTGAGATGACCAATCGCGCCTGCTTCTGCCAGACAAACCAGTGTTGAATGGTCGATCGTTTCCTGTGTCATAAATTCGCTCACTTTTCTGCAAACAATAATAAATCATCGATTCAGACAACTATATACCGGTTCAATCAACAAACGGCTTTAATCTTATTCTTGCGAGACATCGCGCACAAAATCGCCCCATTTTTGTTCAGTTGCATTCCGTCCGTGGTGCAACAAATGAGCAACCCATTCGGGAAATAAATAATAAATCATTTGAAATCAATGAATAATGATGTGGCACAGCGATTGCTTAGATGAATTCAATCTTGTGTACTAGATGGAATTCAAAACATGGCTGCAACTTCAGACTCCGTTACCTCGCCTTACCGCGGTTTTACGCTGCGGGAATGGCAGCAACATTACCGCACCGCGCCGGACAGCCTGCGAACCACGCTTTCACTGGTTTCAGGCAGCCTGAGCAAAACCGACAATGCCTGGCTTTATCTCGCCACGGCGGAGCAGCTTGAAGCGCAGATTACCCGTCTGGAAACCCTGCGCAGTCAGGCCGAAGGCTCTCTTTCCGCCCTGCCGCTGTTTGGCGTGCCGTTTGCCGTAAAAGACAATATTGATATCGCGGGCTGGCCGACCACGGCCGCCTGCCCCGCCTTTGCCTACACCGCGCAAGCTGACGCCACCGTGGTCGCCAATCTGAAAGCCAAAGGCGCCATCGTCATTGGCAAAACCAATCTCGATCAGTTTGCGACCGGCCTGGTCGGCACGCGTTCACCGTTTGGCGCGGTGCGAAACACCTTCAATCCGCAATATGTCAGCGGCGGTTCCAGTTCCGGCTCCGCATCGGTTCTGGCGCGCGGTCTGGTGGCGTTTTCGCTGGGGACAGACACCGCCGGTTCCGGCCGCGTGCCCGCCGGTTTTAATAATATCGTCGGCCTGAAACCCACCAAAGGCTGGCTGTCGAATACCGGCGTGGTGCCAGCCTGCCGCCTCAATGATGCCGTATCCGTTTTTGCCCTGACCGTCGCCGATGCGCAAACCGTTGCTCATGCGGCTGGCGGATATGACGCCGCCGATACCTATTCGCGTAAAAACCCGCACACCGCGCCGTTCGCCCTGCCGCTTCAGCCGCGCATTGCGGTACCCGATCGTCTTGAGTTTTTTGGGGATGATCTGGCCGAAGCCGCGTTCAGCGAGGCGCTCGAGCGTTTACGCCAAAACGGCGTGACGCTGGAAACGATTGATTTCACGCCGTTCCGCGAGCTGGCCGGGCAGCTTTATTACGGCGCATGGGTGGCGGAACGGACGGTGGCCGTCGGGGCAGTTTTTGAAGAAAACCCGGAAGCGATGGATCCGGTGGTGCGCGGCATTGTCGCCAGCGGCCTGAATTACACCGCCTGCGATGCGTGGCGGGCGGAATATCTGCGGGCGGAACTGGCGCGCAAAATCAATCTGGCGCTGGAAGGGTTTGATGCGCTGGTTGTGCCGACCTCGCCGACCATCCGCACGCTGGAAGAGATGGCGCAGGAGCCGGTGCTCTACAACTCGCAGTTCGGGATTTACACCAACTTCACCAATCTGGCGGATTTATCTGCGCTGGCGCTGCCCGCCGGAATGCGCGCAGACAGCCTGCCCGCCGGGATCACGCTGATCGCCCCGGCCTGGCACGACGATGCGCTCGCCAGTTTTGGCCGTCAGTGGCAGCGCAGCCTGAACCTGCCCCTCGGTGCCACCGGTCTTGCGGTGAAACCGGAAGAATTCATGGTTTCTGCGCCGCTCAGCCCTGCGTGCGTGCGCGTCGCCGTGGTCGGTGCGCACCTGACCGGCATGCCGCTCAATTTCCAGCTCACCCGCCGCAACGCGGTTCGCGCAGAGCAAACCACCACCGCCGCCCGTTACAAACTTTATGCGCTCGCCAATACCACACCGCCGAAGCCGGGGCTGGTCAGGGTAGAAGGCGGCAGCGCGATTATCGTCGAACTGTGGGATATCCCGCTGGCACGCTTCGGGGAGTTTGTCGCGGAAATCCCGGCCCCGCTGGGCATAGGTTCGCTCGAACTGGCCGATGGCCGCACGGTGAAAGGCTTTATCTGCGAGCCGTGGGCAATTCCTGACGCCACCGATATCACCCATTTTGGCGGCTGGAGAAGTTACATCCAGAGCCTCAATTCACCGGTAAAAAGCTGAGGAGCCACGATGATGTTTACTAAAGTTCTGATCGCCAACCGTGGCGAAATTGCCTGCCGCGCGATCCGCACGCTGAAACGTCTGGGCATCGCCAGCGTTGCCGTCTATTCCGACGCCGACCGCAATGCGCCGCACGTCACGGATGCCGATATTGCCATCGCGATCGGCGGCGAGAAGGCCAGCGAAAGCTACCTGATGATCGACAAAATTCTGGCCGCCGCGAAAGAATCCGGCGCGCAGGCGATTTATCCCGGCTACGGGTTTTTATCCGAAAGCGCAGAGTTTGCCGACGCCTGCGAAGCCGCGGGTATCGCGTTTATCGGCCCGACCGCCGGACAAATCCGCGAGTTTGGCCTCAAACATCGCGCCCGTGAATTAGCCGGTGCAGCCAGTGTGCCGATGACGCCGGGCACCGGTTTGCTCGACAGCATTGACGATGCGGTCAGCGCCGCTGCGAAAATCGGTTATCCGGTGATGCTGAAAAGTACCGCAGGCGGCGGTGGCATTGGCCTGACGCGCTGCGACGACGAAGACGCATTGCGCGCCGCGTGGGACAGCGTGAAGCGCCTCGGCGAACAGTTTTTCCGTGATGCCGGCGTATTTTTGGAACGCTTTGTCGATCGCGCCCGGCATGTCGAAGTGCAGATTTTTGGCGACGGCAAAGGCCGCGTAGTTGCACTCGGTGAGCGTGACTGCTCGTTGCAGCGCCGCAATCAGAAAGTTGTGGAAGAAACCCCTGCCCCCAATCTGCCGCAGGCCAGCCGCGAAGCGCTGCACCGTGCCGCCGTACAGCTCGGCGAATCGGTGAATTACCGCAGCGCCGGAACGGTTGAATTTATTTATGACGCCGCGCGCGACGAATTTTATTTTCTCGAAGTGAATACCCGTTTGCAGGTCGAGCATCCGGTCACCGAAATGGTCACCGGGCTGGATTTAATCGAATGCATGTTGCGGGTCGCCGCAGACGAACCGATGGACTGGCCTGCGCTGGAAAAAGCCCCGCAGGGCGCGTCGATGGAAGTGCGTATTTACGCCGAAGATCCGCTGAAAAATTTCCAGCCGAGCCCCGGCGTGCTGACCGAAGTATTTTTCCCGCCAGACGTTCGCGTGGACGGCTGGGTTTCAACCGGCAGCGAAGTGTCGGCATTTTATGACCCGATGATCGCCAAGCTGATTGTTCACGGCAAAGATCGCCAGGACGCACTGGCGAAAATGTCTGCCGCGCTGGCCGCCACCCGCCTGCACGGTATCGCCACCAATATTGATTACCTGCGTCAGGTCGTCGCCACGCCGGTGTTCCGCGAAGGCGAAATGTGGACGCGGATGCTCGACAGTTTTGTCTACGCGCCAAACGCCGTCGAAGTGATTGCGCCCGGCACGTACAGCAGCGTGCAGGATTATCCGGGCCGTCTCGGCTACTGGGATATCGGCGTGCCGCCTTCCGGGCCGATGGACGATTTTGCGTTCCGCCTCGCCAACCGTATTGTCGGGAATCATCTCGACGCCGCCGGGCTGGAATTCACGCTTCAGGGGCCGGTGCTGCGTTTTCATTGTGACGCGACCATCGCGCTGACCGGCGCTCGCTGCCCGGCCGATCTCGATGGTGAAAGCGTCGCTTACTGGCAGCCGGTGCCGGTGAAAGCCGGTCAGACGCTGACGCTGGGCCGCGCCACGCAGGGCTGCCGCACTTATCTGGCGGTGCGTAACGGGTTTGATGTGCCGGTTTATCTCGGCAGCCGCTCGACCTTTGCGCTCGGACAGTTTGGCGGCCACGCAGGTCGCACGCTGCGTGTCGCGGATATGCTGACCGTTTCGCAGCCGGAACTTGCCGCCTGCACCACACCTGCGCCAGTGGATTTACCGCAGGCCGCTGCCGCCAATATCGTTCAGCCTTATGGCGAAATCTGGAACATTGGCGTGCTTTACGGCCCGCACGGCGCGCCGGATTTCTTCACCCGCGAATCTATTGAAACGTTCTTCGAAGCCGAATGGCAGGTGCATTACAACTCCAACCGCCTGGGCGTGCGGCTGGTCGGCCCGAAACCGCAATGGGCGCGGCAGGACGGCGGCGAAGCCGGTCTGCATCCGTCGAACGTGCATGACTGCGAATACGCCATCGGCGCAATCAACTTCACCGGCGATTTCCCGGTCATTCTGACGCGCGACGGGCCAAGCCTCGGCGGTTTCGTCTGCCCGGTGACCATCGCCAAAGCCGAGCTGTGGAAAGTCGGTCAGGTCAAACCGGGCGATAAAATCCGTTTCCATCCGATCAGTTTCGAACAGGCGCAGGCGCTGGAACTGGCGCAACAAGGCACGATTGATTCACTGATGCCCGTCAATGCAATGGCGCTGCCGGTGCCGTCGCAGCTGCCGGACACCACGGTTTCCGCGACGGTTCTTGCTGCGTTACCGGCCACTGCGGAACGCCCGTTGGTGGAATACCGGCAAGCGGGCGATAGCTACGTGCTGATTGAGTACGGCGATAACGTGCTGGATCTGGCGGTGCGCATGCGCATTTATCTGCTGATGAATGCCATTAAAGCGGCCGGTCAGGCAGGTATCGAAGAGCTGTCGCCGGGCGTGCGTTCACTGCAAATCCGCTACGACAGCCGCGTGCTGCACCAGAGTGCGCTGCTTCAGCATTTACTGACGCTCGAACACCATCTGGCGGACGTCAGCCAGCTCAAAATCCCGACCCGCATCGTGCATATGCCGATGGCGTTTGAAGACTCCGCCACGCTCGGCGCAGTTGAACGCTATCAGCAAACCGTGCGCGCCGACGCGCCGTGGCTGCCCAATAACGTGGATTTCATCCAGCGCACCAACGGGCTGGCCAGCCGCGAAGACGTGAAAAAAATCATTTTCGACGCCAGCTACCTGATTCTGGGGCTGGGCGATGTGTATCTCGGCGCGCCTTGTGCGGTGCCGGTCGATCCGCGTCATCGACTGCTCAGTTCCAAATACAACCCGGCGCGCACGTTCACCGCCGAAGGCACGGTCGGCATCGGCGGCATGTATATGTGCATTTATGGCATGGATTCGCCGGGCGGCTATCAACTGGTCGGCCGCACGCTGCCTATCTGGAACAAATTCCTCAGGAACGAACAGTTCAAAAACGGCGAACCGTGGCTCCTGCATTTCTTCGATCAGGTGCGTTTCTATGAAGTCAGTGAAGCCGATCTGGATCTTCAGCGCGACGCTTTCCGCGAAGGCCGCGCGCAGGTTCGCATCGAAGAAACCGAGTTCGACTTTGCGCAATACACCCAATTCTTAGCCGATAACGCCGCCGATATTACTGAATTCCGCGCCAGACAGGCCGACGCGTTCAGCCGTGAAGTGGCGCACTGGCATGAAGCGGAAAGCGCTGCCGTGGAAGCCGCCGCCAATGCCGTGCGGTTAGTGGAAGACGAAACCGATCAGGACGGGCATTTAGTCAGCGCCGATCTCAACGGCAACGTCTGGAAAATTCTGGTGGAACCGGGCCAGCAGGTCGAAGAAGGGCAGCCGCTGATTGTCGTCGAGGCGATGAAAATGGAGCTGTCCGTTAACGCACCGTGCGCCGGTACGGTACTGAAAATCAGTTGCCAGCAGGGCCATCCGGTCGGGCCGGGCGATGCTTTGTTGTGGCTGGACGCAGCCGTTTAACGCCGTTCTGGCCGCGTAAAGCGGCTTAAAAATTCAGGGAATATTGTATGCAACTGACGGGCTCTAAATCTTCACGCAGTAAAAACCGGCCGGAAGGGCTGGCGGAGCGGATTTACCAGCAACTCAAAGATGACATTTTCAGTTTCCGGCTGCTGCCGGGCGACAAATTCAGCGAAAACGACATCGCCGATCGTATGGAAGTCAGCCGTACACCGGTGCGTCAGGCGCTGTTCTGGCTGGAACGCGAAGGCTATGTCGAAGTGTTTTTCCGCAGCGGCTGGCAGGTGCGTCCGTTCGATTTCGATTTTTTCGAGCAGCTTTATGACCTGCGCATTGTGCTGGAGCTGGAAGCGGTGAAACGCCTGTGCGCCCTGCCGCCCGCGGCACAACCGCTGCAACTGGCCGAGCTGAAAGCGTTCTGGATTGACCAGCCCCGGCTCGAAGACGGTCAGGTGGTTTCGCGTTACGACGAAGAGTTTCACATGACGCTGGTGGCGGCGGCCGGGAATGCCGAGATGGCCCGCATCCACCGCGAACTGACGGAGAAAATCCGCATTATCCGCCGTCTGGATTTCACCAAAGACGAGCGCGTTAACGCGACGTACAAGGAACACGCGAGCATTTTGCTCGCCATCATTCAACAACAAACCGGGGAGGCGCAACGCCAGCTACACGACCACATTGCCGTCAGCAAAGCCGAGGTGCGCAAGATTACCCTGCATATGTTGCACCGGGCGCGGGCGGAGAGTGACGAAAACACACCGTCATGACTTTTTATCTTTTTTCGACTTAAGGCATTTTTCGACTCAAAACAGTCCAGCTTTTCTCTGAAATCACTTAAATCACAGCGTTTTTTACAGAGGGTACATCTATGCAACGTCGACGTTTTATTAAAGCCTTTGCTCTGTCCGCCACCGTAGTCAGCATGGGATTAGCCTGGAGCGCGCAGGCTGCCGACACCATTAAAGTCGGCATTATGCATTCTCTTTCCGGCACCATGGCGATTTCCGAAACGCCGCTGAAAGACGTCGCGCTGATGACCATTGATGACATCAATGCGCACGGCGGTGTGCTGGGCAAAAAGCTGGAACCCGTGGTGGTCGATCCGGCGTCCAACTGGCCGCTGTTCGCTGAAAAAGCCCGCCAGTTACTGACGCAGGATAAAGTTGCCGTGGTGTTCGGCTGCTGGACGTCGGTGTCGCGTAAATCGGTGCTGCCGGTCTTTGAGGAGCTGAATGGCCTGCTGTTCTATCCGGTGCAATACGAAGGCGAGGAGATGTCGCCAAACGTGTTTTACACCGGCGCGGCGCCTAACCAGCAGGCGATTCCGGCGGTGGAATATCTGATGAGCGAAGACGGCGGTGCGGCCAAACGCTTCTTCCTGCTCGGCACGGACTATGTGTATCCGCGCACCACCAACAAAATCCTGCGCGCCTTCCTGCATTCCAAAGGCGTGAAAGACAGCGATATCGAAGAAGTCTACACACCGTTTGGTTACAGCGATTACCAGACCATTGTCTCCAACATTAAGAAATTCTCCGCAGGCGGTAAAACCGCAGTCATCTCCACCATCAACGGTGATTCCAACGTGCCGTTCTACAAAGAGCTGGCGAACCAGGGCGTGAAAGCGACCGATGTGCCGGTGGTGGCGTTCTCCGTCGGCGAAGAAGAACTGCGCGGCATCGACACCAAACCGCTGGTCGGCGACCTCGCGGCGTGGAACTACTTCCAGTCCGTCGATAACCCGACAAACAAGAAATTCGTTGCCGAATGGAAGGCGTACGCCAAAGCTCACAAACTGCCAAACGCGGACACCGCCGTGACCAACGACCCGATGGAAGCGACGTATGTCGGCATCCATATGTGGGCACAGGCAGTTGAAAAAGCCGGAACGACGGATGTGGATAAAGTCCGCGCCGCGATGGCCGGACAGACCTTCGCCGCACCGTCAGGCTTCACGCTGACCATGGATAAAACCAATCACCACCTGCACAAACCGGTGATGATCGGCGAAATCGAATCGAACGGTCAGTTCAACGTGGTCTGGCAGACCGACAAACCGATCCGCGCCCAGCCGTGGAGCCCGTACATTCCGGGCAACGACAAGAAGCCTGATACCCCGGTGAAAACGACGAACTAATAAGCACCTCCCCCAGAGGAAGGGTTGAAGGATAAACCGGTCAGCTCCCTCCCCTGCGAAGGGGAGGGTTGGGGTGGGGTATTAATGGCAACGTTGAATCTTGAGTTGTCTGCTAAACCCCCTCCCAACCTCCCCCTTCGCAGGGGGAGGAGCAAATCAGCATCAACTTTATGCGGCGAGAACATTATGAGAATCCTCATCAGATCACTGCTTTTCCTGCTTTGTTGCCTGCCGTTGCTGGCGCAGGCCGGGGCGGCGAATGACTTTGCTGCCGCCAGCCGCAGCCAGCAAGCCGACTTATTACAACAATGGGCGGCGGATCCGCAGCCGGAAAGATTGCCCCTGCTTGAGGCGCTGAAGCAGGAAAACGTCGTCACCGACGCCGCTAAACACGCTTTCACTCAAAACGGCGATCAGCTGACGTCCCTCGACGGCGATGTGAAACCGCAGGGCGACACCAAAAAAGTGTGGCTGAACAACCGCCTGCGCATTCTGATTGCCAACGCATTATCCGCGCACCGGCTGGTCAGCACCGACAGCGCCGTGCGTTTACAGGCCGCAAAATCCTTACAGCGTGAAGCGCAGGCCGACCAGTTGCCGCTGCTGACCCGTCGTCTCGACGCGGAAAAAGACAGCGCGGTTCACGATGCGCTTGCCGTCGCGCTGGCGAATTTACAGCTGAGCGATGCCAGCCCGCAGGTGCGTCTGAAAGCCGTCGAGCTGCTCGGTACCTCCGGCGACCCGGATACGCAGGGCCGCTTGCAAAGCCTGACCGATCCCAAAACCGAAACCGACGCCACCGTGCGCGCGGCGGCGGATATCAGCCTGAAAGCGGTTCAGCACCGCCTGCTGATCGGCGATTTGCTCGGACAGGCATTTACCGGCTTATCGCTCGGCTCGATTTTACTGCTCGCCGCGCTCGGGCTGGCGATCACCTACGGCCTGCTGGGCGTGATCAACATGGCGCACGGCGAAATGCTGATGCTCGGTTCGTACTCGACCTACATGGTGCAGTCGCTGTTTCAGCATTACGCGCCGGGCCTGCTGGCGATCTACCCGCTGGTCGCGCTGCCGGTGGCGTTTTTCATCACCGCTGGGATCGGCATGGCGCTCGAACGCACGGTGATCCGCCATTTATATGGCCGCCCGCTGGAAACCTTGCTGGCAACCTGGGGCATCAGCCTGATTCTGATCCAGGGCGTGCGCGTGCTGTTTGGCGCGCAGAACGTCGAGGTCGCCAACCCCGGCTGGCTCTCGGGCGGCATTCAGTTATTGCCCAATCTGGTGCTGCCGTACAACCGCATCGCCGTCATTATTTTTGTGCTGCTGGTGCTTGGCCTGACCTGGCTGCTGCTCAATAAAACGCGGCTCGGCATGAACGTGCGCGCGGTGACACAAAACCGTGCAATGGCCGCCTGCTGCGGCGTGCCGACCGGTCGCGTGGATATGCTGGCGTTCGGCCTCGGTTCCGGCATCGCCGGGCTGGGCGGCGTAGCGCTGTCGCAGCTCAGCAACGTCGGCCCGGAACTCGGCCAGGGTTACATCATCGATTCATTTTTAGTGGTTGTGCTCGGCGGCGTCGGCCAGCTGGCGGGAACCGTCGTTGCGGCCTTTGGTCTGGGTATCGTGAACAAAATTCTTGAGCCGGAAATCGGTGCTGTGCTGGGCAAAATCCTGATCCTCGCGCTGATTATTCTGTTTATCCAGAAACGTCCTCAGGGACTCTTCGCCTTTAAAGGCAGGGTGATTGACTGATGAGCCAACCGTTAACGATTACCGGCGTACAGAAGGCGCCAAAGATTGCGATTTCCGTGGGCACGCTGGGGCTGATCGTCCTGATTATCCTGCCGTTTCTTGCGCTGCTTCCGGATGACAGCCCGCTGGCAATCTCCACTTACACGCTGACGCTGATCGGTAAAATCCTCTGTTACGCCATTGTCGCGGTCGCGCTGGATCTGGTCTGGGGCTACGCCGGTTTGTTGTCGCTCGGCCACGGCTTGTTCTTTGCGCTCGGCGGTTACGCGATGGGCATGTATTTAATGCGTCAGGCGGCGGGCAGCGGCCTGCCGGATTTCATGTCGTTTCTGTCATGGACTGAACTGCCGTGGTTCTGGGCCGGGACGCAGCATTTCGCCTGGGCGTTATGCCTGATCGTTCTGGTGCCCGGTGCGCTGGCGTTCGTGTTCGGCTACTTCGCCTTCCGTTCAAAAATCAAAGGCGTCTATTTTTCGATTATGACGCAGGCGCTGACCTACGCCGGTATGTTGCTGTTTTTCCGCAATGAAACCGGTTTTGGCGGCAACAACGGCTTCACCGGTTTTACCACGCTGCTCGGCTTTCAGGTCACGGCTACCGGCACCCGCGTCGGATTATTTTTGATGACCGTTTTGGTGCTGGTCTTCAGCCTGGCGCTCGGGTTCGCGCTGGCACGCAGCAAATATGGCCGCGTGCTGACCGCCGTGCGCGACGCCGAAAACCGACTGATTTTCTGCGGCTACGATCCGAAAGGTTTCAAGCTGTTCGTCTGGACGATTTCCGCCATGCTGTGCGGGCTGGCGGGCGCGCTGTACGTGCCGCAGGTCGGCATCATTAACCCCAGCGAAATGTCGCCGACCAACTCCATCGAAGCCGCCATCTGGGTGGCGCTGGGCGGGCGCGGCACGCTGATCGGCCCGGTTATTGGCGCAGGCATCGTCAACGGCGCGAAAAGCTGGTTCACCGTCGCCATCCCCGAATACTGGCAATTTGTTCTCGGCGGCATGTTCATTCTGGTGACGCTGTTCCTGCCGCAAGGCGTGATTGGCCTGCTGCGCAAAAGGAAATCCTGATGAGCCCGATGACCATGACCGAAGACCTTTTTACCCAGCAGCAGCGGGCGGATAAGCACCGCGAACAGACCGATCCGATTTTGCAGCTGGAAAACATCAACGTCAGTTTTGACGGTTTTAAAGCGCTGACCAATTTGTCGCTGAACATCGGCGTCGGTGAATTGCGCTGCGTGATTGGCCCGAACGGCGCGGGAAAAACCACGCTGATGGACGTGATCACCGGCAAAACCAAACCGCAAAGCGGACGCGTTTTTTACGACCAGCGGACCGATCTGACGAAGCTCGATCCGGTGCGCATCGCGCAGTCGGGCATTGGCCGTAAATTCCAGAAACCGACGGTCTTCGAAGCGCTGACGGTCTTCGAAAATCTGGAAATCGCGCAGAAAACCAATAAATCGGTGTGGGCGTGTCTGCGCGCCAAAATGAACAGCGAACAGCGCGACCGCATTGATGAAATGCTCGGAACGCTGCGCCTCGCGGCAGAACGCCATCGCCCGGCGGGATTGCTGTCCCACGGCCAGAAACAGTTTCTGGAGATCGGCATGTTACTGGTGCAGGAGCCGCATTTGCTGCTGCTCGACGAACCGGCGGCGGGTATGACCGACGCCGAAACCGAGTACACCGCCGAGCTGTTCAGACAGCTGTCGGGCAAACATTCGCTGATGGTGGTTGAACACGACATGGGGTTTGTGGAAACCATCGCCGACCACGTCACCGTGCTGCATCAGGGCCAGGTGCTGGCCGAAGGTTCGCTGCGCGACGTGCAGGCCAATGAGCAGGTCATCGACGTTTATTTAGGGCGCTGAGTTTTTTTCGAGGAATAACACGCATGCTGGAAGTGAAAGAACTGAATCAGTTTTACGGCGGCAGCCACATTCTGCGCGGCCTGTCCTTTGATGCAAAAATCGGTGAAGTCACCTGCCTGCTGGGCCGCAACGGCGTGGGCAAGACCACGTTACTGAAATGCCTGATGGGACTGATCCCGGCAAAATCGGGCACCATCAGCTGGCAGGATCAGGTCATCAATTCCCGCAAACCGCACCAGCGGGTGCAGGCGGGAATAGCCTACGTCCCGCAGGGACGCGAAATTTTTCCGCGCCTGACCGTAGAAGAAAATCTGCTGATGGGGCTTTCGCGTTTTTCCGGTAGCGCGGCAAAGCAGGTGCCCGATGAAATCTATCATCTGTTCCCGATCCTGCTGGAAATGAAGCACCGCCGCGGCGGCGATTTGTCCGGCGGTCAGCAACAACAGCTGGCGATTGGCCGCGCGTTAGCCTGCAAACCCGGCCTGCTGATCCTCGACGAGCCTACCGAGGGCATTCAGCCTTCCGTCATCAAAGAAATCGGCGCGGTAATCAGACAGCTCGCCGCCAAAGGCGACATGGCGATTTTGCTGGTCGAACAATTCTACGATTTCGCCGCCGAACTCGCCGACAGCTATCTGGTGATGTCGCGCGGCAGCATCGTGAAACGCGGACGCGGTGAAGAGATGGAAGCGGAAAATGTGCGAGGCATGGTGGCAATTTAAACAATAGTTTTCGATTTTCGTTGATACACACGCCGGTACCTGACACCGTAAAAGCCGATGATTTTTCCGCCAGCGACGGCTAAGGAACTGACGCGCCAGCCGTTCAAAACAAGGGATTGACGATGAACCGAGAACAGGCTGAACAGCTTCTGAAAACCGCATTATCTGACCCGTCGGCGCAATTTCGTGACGGCCAGTGGGAAGCTATAAACGCACTGGTCAATGAGCGTAAAAAATTACTGGTTGTTCAGCGTACCGGATGGGGGAAAAGCTCGGTCTATTTTATCAGCGCTAAAATATTTCGTGACCGTGGCATGGGGCCGACCATTATTGTCTCTCCGCTGCTGGCGCTGATGCGTAACCAGATTGAGTCGGCACAGCGGTTGGGTATTGTCGCCCAAACAATGAACTCCACCAATATTGACGACTGGCAGGCCGTCACGGCGCGCATGCTAAATAACGAAATTGACTGCCTGCTGATTTCACCTGAACGATTGGCCAATGACCGCTTTATCGAAACGGTGCTGGTTCCCGTCGCCGACCGGATTGGTTTGATAGTGATTGATGAGGCGCACTGTATCTCCGACTGGGGGCATGATTTCCGCCCTGATTATCGGCGGATTGTGAGCATTCTGCGCCAGCTTCCTCCGAACACGCCGGTTTTAGGCACCACCGCTACCGCGAACAATCGTGTCGTCGAAGACATCCAGCACCAGCTGGGCGAAATTCACATCCAGCGCGGAAAATTAACCCGTGAAAGCCTGGCACTCCAGACGATGGTTTTGCCCGATCAGGCATCACGTCTGGCGTGGCTGGCACAGGTTATTCCCTCGCTGCCCGGCACCGGTATTGTTTACACACTCACCGTTCGCGATGCGGAACAGGTCGCACTCTGGCTAACTCAAAACGGAATTATTGCAAAAGCGTACCACGGCAGTGTTGAAGCTGAAGGTTTTGCCAACAGTAACGACTATCGCCAGCATCTTGAAACTCTCCTTCTGACGAATCAGCTAAAAGTTCTGGTGGCAACGACGGCGCTGGGCATGGGTTATGACAAGCCCGACTTAAGCTTTGTCATTCATTATCAGGCGCCAGGCTCAATTGTCGCGTATTACCAGCAGGTAGGCCGTGCCGGGCGTGGCATCAGACATGCGGTTGGCGTGCTGATGTCCGGCGTTGAAGACCAGAATATTCATGAATTCTTCCGGGATGCCGCATTTCCTTCCGAAGCACAAGTGAATGAAATTTTGGAGGTTCTGACAAACAGCGACGGGCTGTCTTTGCGCGCAATTGAAGAACAAACCAATCTGCGCCACGGTCAGATCGAAAAGGTACTGAAATTACTGAGCGTGGAAAACCCTGCGCCAGTGATCAAAGTGGGTTCCCAGTGGCGAAGAACACCGGTGCCTTATGCCATGGATCACGCCCGCATCGCACACCTTACCCGACAGCGGGTACTGGAATGGGATGAAGTCCAGTCCTACCTGGGCGAACAAGGCTGCAAGATGACTTTCCTCCGCCGGTCACTGGACGATCATGATCCAACGCCTTGCGGTAAATGCGAAATTTGTCTCGGACAGTCGGTGATTGATATTCAGGTCGATTCAGCGCTGGCACATCAGGCCGCGAGTTTTCTGAGGCAGGCGGAGATGATCATTGATCCCAAAGTGCAGGTTGCTGCGGACGCATTTACGCAATATGGATTTAAGGGCAACTTGCCGGTTGAACTTCGGGCTCAGGCAGGCAGAGTGCTTTCCCGCTGGGGGGATGCAGGTTGGGGTAAAATTGCCGCAGAAGGGAAACACCGTGGAGTATTTGGCAATGATCTGGTGGATGCCATGGCGGAGATGATCCATGAACGCTGGCAGCCATACCCCGCGCCAGCCTGGGTGTGTTGTGTGCCGTCATTGCGTCATCCTGAGCTTGTGGGCAATTTTCGCACGCCGTCTTGCAACGTGCCTCGGATTGCCTTTTAACGATGCGATATCAAAAGTTAAGGACAATCAGCCTCAAAAAGGGCAGCAAAACCGCTATCATCAGTGCAGAAATCTCGACGGCGCTTTTGTCGTTCATCCGCAACTCCCGGCAGGCCCTGTGCTTCTGGTTGACGACATCATCGACTCGGGATGGACACTGACAGTGATGGCCGCATTATTACAACAAGCAGGAAGTGGCTGCGTTTATCCGGTCGCTTTAGCTTCTTCTTCGGTAAAAGGTTCATGAATTTATTGCCCGCCGCACAAGCTACGTTACTTCTGACGAGTTATTTCGGTAACGCGAATACTGACGGAATAAAGCCTCTCACGAACAGTGAATGGGGGCGTTTTGCTTTGTGGTTGCGAACAAAAGGACTGACTCCTGCCGATTTACTGGCACCTGACGTGGCCTCGTTGATTCATGGGTTGCAGGACAAAAGTATCAGCGCTGAACGAATCCTCGCACTGCTGGGACGCGGACACAGTCTGGCTTTAGCCGTAGAAAAATGGCAGCGGGCTGGCCTGTGGATTGTGACCCGCTCCGACCGCGATTATCCGCACCGCCTGAAATCCCGGTTAAAAAATGATTCGCCGCCGGTGCTTTTTGTCTGCGGTAACAAGGGCTTGCTCAACTCTGGTGGCCTTGCGGTTGTCGGTTCACGCAATGCAGATAACGAGGATTTGCACTTCTCTCAAGAGTTGGGCGAAAAAGCAGCCGCTGAGGGGAAATCTGTTGTTTCAGGTGGAGCGCGGGGGGTTGATGAAACGGCGATGCTCGGTGCTATGCATCAGGGCGGCACAGTGATTGGTGTGATGGCGGACAGTTTGCTGAAAGCAGCCACCAGCGCGAAATGGCGCAAAGGCCTGATGGAGGGAAATGTTGTCTTAGTTTCACCTTACTATCCGGAAGCGGTATTTAACGCGGGCAATGCGATGGGCAGAAATAAGTATATTTACTGTCTGGCCGACAGCGCTCTGGTTGTACATTCCGGCCAGAAAGGCGGAACGCTCAGTGGTGCGGAAGAGAATCTGAAAAAACAGTGGGTACCGCTGTGGGTGAAACCCAGCCGGGACAATCAGTCAGCCAATTCCGATCTGGTCGCAAAAGGGGGGAGATGGTGTGCGTCTGAGATCCAGGTTTTAGACATTGCAGAATTGTTTGTGCCCGGCAATTTCACTGAAGGAGTCAACGGCGAGCAAGCGGAGATGTTTGCAGCCTCTGATGAGCCGCAGCCAGAGGCGTTCGAATACCCGCGTCGCCCGCAAGCCCCTCCGGGTCTGTCACTGCGTGAAGAAGTGGCCGTTTATCCTCAGGCGGATTTTTACCAGATCTTCCTTCGTGAATTAAGCCGGTTAGCCGCAGAGCCTGTCACTGCCGAGTACCTGATTGAAGCAATGTCGCTGAATAAATCTCAGATGAACGACTGGCTGAAACGCGCTGAAGACGAAGGCTCCGTAAAAAAACTCACAAAACCAATGCGCTATCAGTTCGTGCATTCTCACTGATCCTTGTGCGACGGCATCGCTGATACACGTCACACTCCTTCAACAAATTTTTTATCACTGAGCGGCGTGCGGCATCAAATAATTTGCTGCGCGCCGCGCGCTTATGCGGTGCCTCACAGTTATTTCCTCCGGAAAATCCCTCTGCAAAATATTCGTCGCTGGCCAAAGAATCATTTCGCTGTTCGCTTTTCTGGCAATTCATATACTTCCTGCCAGTAGCTCTCTTACCCACATTGGATGTTCAGGAGATTGATGATGACCACACATAAATTTCAGGCCGAACCGTTCCCGCTGATGTTTGATCCGCAAACCACCGCGCTGGTCATGATCGATATGCAACGCGATTTTGTTGAACCCGGCGGGTTTGGCGAAGCGCTGGGCAACGACGTTTCACGGGTCCGCACCGCCATCGCGCCGTGCAAAAAAGTGCTGGATGCCGCCCGTGCCCGTGAAATTCTGGTGATTCATACCCGCGAAGGGCATCGCGCCGATCTGAGCGATTGCCCGCCAGCCAAACTGACGCGCGGCGGCCAGACATTTATTGGCACCGCCGGGCCGATGGGTCGCATTCTGGTGCGCGGCGAAGCGGGCCACGACATTATTCCGGAGCTGTATCCGGTGGCGGGCGAACCGGTGATCGACAAACCCGGTAAAGGCGCGTTTTATCAGACAGATCTGCATCTGGTTCTGCAAAACCACGGCATCCGCACGCTGATTGTCTGCGGCGTCACCACCGAAGTTTGCGTGACCACCACCGTCCGCGAGGCCAATGACCGCGGCTATGAATGCATTATTCCTCAGGATTGCGTCGGTTCTTATTTCCCGGAATTCCAGAAATCTGCGCTGGAGATGATCAAAGCGCAGGGCGCGATTTTCGGCTGGATCAGCGATGCTGACGCCATTGTCGGCGGCCTGAACGCGAAAGCATAACGTGCAGCTGCCCGTCGTTTCCGTCGGTTATCTGGCGGCCGGAAGACTGGCTCAGCGCCTCAGGGTTCACAGCCGCTTCCGGCACGCGATGAACTTCATGGCGGCCGACGGACATCTGCTGACGCTGCTCGATGCCTGCCGTTATCCGAATCTTCCCGACGCCGTCCGGTTGCAGTTACCGCACGGCTGGGACTGGCGTGAAATGACCGGCGCGATGGACGGGCTGGAAAAGGCCGTAATCTGGCAACCGGAACGGGCTCTTGCGCAGACCGGTGAACAGCCTGCACACCACGCCGCGCTGGCAGAAGCACTGCAAAAACAGCCGGTTGAAAGCGCCCTGATGTTACTGCCGGGTGGCGACAGCACTAAGCGCCAGCCACTGTTATCAGCGCAAAGTTCAGCGCAGGCGCTGACGGCTCAGGTTGCGCAGCTGATCGGTTTTGGCAACGGGCTGACGCCGGACGGCGATGATTACCTGCTTGGCTATCTGGCGGCGCTGTGGCGATGGCAGGACACGCCGCTTATCGCCGGACATTTTCGCCTGATGCGCGAAATTATCACCGGGCAGCTGAACCGCACCAACGACATCAGCGCCCATTATCTCGGGCGGGCGGCACACGGACATTTTTCTGAACCGGTGTGCGACCTGATGATGTTGCTGACGCAACAGGCCAGCAACGGTCAGATCCAGACCGCCGCCCGGAACGTGATGCAGTTTGGCGCCAGCTCAGGCGCGGACTGCCTGGCCGGAATGCTGCACGGAATACGCACGATTCAGACAGCGTTGTAATTCACTCTTTTTTCTTCATGCCGGATGCCCTCAGGCCTCCGGCAGGGGATCCCTTTGCCTGAAAAAACAGGCAGTCAGAACACAGGTACAGAGTTATGAGCGTCATATTTCAGGTTTTCAGCAACATGTATCAGGACTCGGTTTCGCTGATGCAAATCTCCGCCAAAATCAGCCAGCAGGCCGGGATTGAGCAGGCATCGGTGGTCATGGGGACGCAAACCAATCTGGCACAACTGGCGGATGCCGGGCTGGGCGACGGCGTTAAAGCCGGGCCGAATGATTTGATTATTGCAGTGATGGGCGACGAAGCCGCGTGCAACGGCGCGATAACGCTGGCGCGCGAACTGCTCAGCAGCAAACCGCAGGAAAGCAGCAACGACGGCGTGTTTGCGCCCAATCTGGTGAGCCTGGACATGGCGCTCGGGCGTCACCCGGACATCAATCTGGCGCTGATTTCAGTCCCCGGCGATTACGCCGCCGCCGAAGCAATCAAGGCGTTGCAACTGGACATGAACGTGATGCTGTTCAGCGATAACGTCAGCCTGACGCAGGAAAAGCAGATCAAAACACTGGCCCGCGAAAAGAACCGGCTGGTGATGGGGCCGGACTGCGGCACTGCGATCATCAACGGGCTGCCGCTGGGATTTGCGAACGTGGTGAATCGCGGCGCGATTGGCGTGGTCGGCGCGTCCGGCACCGGCGTGCAGGAAGTCACCTGCCGCGTGGATCATCTGGGCGCGGGAATTTCACAGGCGCTCGGCACCGGCGGCCATGATTTGCACGAAGACATCGGCGGGATTTCGATGCAATACGGTCTGGAAATGCTGGCCGGTGATCCGTCCACGCAAGTGATCGTGCTGATTTCCAAACCCCCTGCCCGCGCCGTGGCGGAACGCATCCTTGAACAGGCCAGCGCCTGCGGGAAACCGGTGGTGGTGAATTTCCTCGGCGCAGACGCAGCCAGCATCACCCGCCGTGGCGTTTTTGCGGCAGCAACATTGGCACAGGCGGCGGATATGGCGGTTGCCCTTCTCAACGGCAATCCCGCCGCTGCGGCGGACAATGAACCGCTCAGCGCAAAGCAATGCCGGGATTTACCGGCTTCGCGCACGGATATTCGCGGCGTCTTCGCCGGTGGCACCTTCTGCTACGAAAGCCAGCTTATCTGCCAGCAACAGGGCTTCAGTGCGGCTTCCAACACGCCGGTTGCCGGAAATCAGAAACTGGCTGATTTGTGGAAAAGCACCGGTCATACGCTGATTGATATGGGCGACGACGATTTCACCCGCGGCAAACCGCATCCGATGATTGACCCGACGCTGCGCAACCAGCGCATTGCAGCAGAAATCAGCGATCCGAATACCGCCGTACTGCTGTTTGATCTGGTGCTGGGCTACGGCGCAACGTCAGAACCGGCAACTCAGCTGCTCGAAATCCTCATGCAACAACCGCGTGAAAACCGTCCGCTGCTGGTTGCGCACGTCTGCGGTACTGAAGCCGATCCGCAACAACGTTCACATCAGATTACCGCATTGCGCCAGGCAGGCGTTCTGGTCGCCGGATGCAACGCGCAGGCCGCGCTGTGGGCCAGCCAGATTGCCCGCATTCAGGCGGAAAAAAAGGAAACTAAATAATGAATACGTTACTGAATCAGCCGCTTTGCGTGGTGAATGCCGGGCTGAACAGCTTTGCAGAGAATCTGAAAACCGCCGGTGGCGACGTTGTAGCGCTGAGCTGGCAGCCGCCTGCGCTGGGCAATATTGACGCCGGGCTGGAACTGGCACAGTTGCTGCGTCATCCGCGCGTGGAAGAGGCCAATAAAGTGGCGTTCGAACGCTATCTCAGCGCCCAGCCGGTACTGACGGATGTGCTCTCAGCCCGCGAAGCCATTCCGGCCATGAACGAACGCAAACTCATTCTGCATTCCGGCCCGCCGATTGCCTGGCGCGATATGTGCGGCCCGGTGAAAGGCGCGATTATCGGCGCGGTCATGTACGAAGGCTGGGCAACCGGTCATCAGAATGCCGAACAGCTGATCGAAGCCGGAGAGATTGCGCTCGAGCCCTGCCATCACCATCACGCGGTCGGCCCGATGGCGGGCATTATCAGCCCGTCGATGCCGCTGTGGGTCATTGAAAACAAAACGAACGGCAGGCTGGCGTTCAGTAATTTCAACGAAGGTCTGGGCAAAGTTTTACGCTTTGGCGCGAACAGTGACGACGTGCTGGAACGCCTGCGCTGGATGGCAAAAGAGCTGGCTCCCGCACTGAAAGCGGCAATTCAGCAACTGGGCGAACTGGAGCTGAAACCGCTGATGGCGCAGGCGCTGCACATGGGCGACGAAGTGCATAACCGCAACGCCGCCGCGACGGGTTTGCTGATCAAACGTCTGGTGCCTGCCCTGCTGGAATGCCCGCTGCCGCTGGATCAGATCCAGCGCTGCGTGGCGTTTATCACCGGAAACGATCACTTCTTCCTGAATCTGTCGATGGCCGCCTGTAAAGCCATGATGGACGCCGCTTCCGGCGTGCCGCACAGCTCGATGGTCACGGTGATGGCGCGTAACGGCGTTAACTTTGGTATCCGGCTTTCCGGTACCGGCGACCGCTGGTATCAGGCGCCGGCGAATCCGGTGGAAGGCCTGTTCTTCCCGGGTTACGGCGTGGAAGACGCCGCCGCCGATCTGGGCGACAGCGCGATCACCGAAACCGCCGGTGTCGGTGGCTTTGCGATGGCGTCTTCTCCGGCCATCGTGAAATTCGTCGGTGGCACGCCTGCCGATGCCTCAAATAACAGCCGCAAAATGCAGCAGATTACGGTCGGCGGTAATCCGGCCTTTACGCTGCCTGCGCTGAATTTCGCCCCGACCGCCGCAGGTATCGACGCCCGCAAAGTCGCGGACCGCGCCATCCTTCCGATCATCAATACCGGCATCGCCCATAAACAGGCAGGCGTCGGGCAGATTGGTGCCGGGATCACCACCGCGCCCATGTCATGTTTCGTCGATGCACTTCAGGCGCTGGCACAGGAGATCCCTTTATGAACAAACCTTTAGCCGTTGTGGCCGTCGGCGGAAATGCGCTGATTATCAATGATAAGAAAAACAGTATTCCGGATCAGTATCAGGCCGTTATAGAAAGCGTTCGTCCGGTGGTGGACATGATTGAAGCAGGCTGGGACGTCGTACTGACCCACGGCAACGGCCCGCAGGTCGGCTTTATCCTGCGCCGCTCGGAGCTGGCCGCCGGTGAAGTTTCGCCGGTTCCGCTCGATTACGCGGTGGGCGATACGCAGGGCGCCATTGGCTACATGTTCCAGAAAGCGCTGTTAAACGAACTGCAAAGCCGGGGGATTTCGCGCCCGGTGGTTGCCATCGTGACGCAGACGTTAGTCAGCGCACAGGATCCGGCGTTTCAGAATCCCGTCAAACCGGTCGGTGCGTTCATGGATCACGCGACGGCGCAGCAACGTCAGCAGGAACTGGGCTGGAGCATCGCGGAAGATGCCGGACGCGGCTGGCGCAGAACCGTGCCTTCGCCGCTGCCGCTCGACGTGCTCGAACGCGAAACACTCCGTAATTTACTGGCGCAGGGCTGCATTGTGATTGCCTGCGGCGGCGGCGGCATTCCGGTCATCCGCAATGAAAATCAGCAACTCGAAGGCGTGGAAGCGGTGATCGACAAAGATCTGGCGTCCGCTCTGCTGGCCGAACAACTGAGCGCCGATCTGCTGCTGATCCCAACCGGCGTCGAGCAGGTCGCCGTGAATTTTGGTACGCCGCAGCAAAAGTGGCTGAGTCAGCTGAGCGTCGCCGGGGCCGAAGCGTTTATTCGCGAAGGGCAGTTTGGCGTTGGCAGCATGCAGCCAAAAGTAGAAGCCATCGTGAAATTTATCAATAACAGCCAGCAAAAGGGAAAAAGTGCGCAGGGGCTGATCACCAGCCCGGACGCGATTAAAGCCGCACTGAATCACCAGACCGGCACCTGGATTTCAAACCATTAAGGACAAGATCATGAACACTCCCGATAAAAATCACGTTCTGCTCGCCGTCAACGGCACGCTGATGCGCGGTCTGGAACTGAACCCTAATATGACCAAAGCGGGCGGCGTTTTCGTCCGCGAAGACAGCACCGATGCGCATTACCGGTTGTGGACCATCAACGACAGGCATCCGGGTATGATCCGCGTGGCGCAAGGCGGAAACTCGGTCGGTCTGGAAATCTGGGCGCTGCCTCCGGCGTCGTTTGCCGCGCTGCTGAGCAGCGAACCGGCCGGGCTGAGCATCGGCAAAGTGAGGTTGCGCGATGGCAGCGAAGTGCTGGGCGTGCTGGCCGAACCGTGGCTGGTCGAAGGGCAAAATGAGATCACCGAAACCGGCGGCTGGCGCCAGTATACCGGGCATCATCACACGGCATAATTCAACAGGGACAGGAACATGCGTAAAACAGAAAATGCTCCGGATACCGCGTCAGGTTTGCGTATTGCCATGATTTTACTCGGCATTGCGGTAACACCCGTTTTGCTTTCCTCTTCAAGTCTGGGTAATCAGCTGTCCGGTTCACAGCTGATTACCGTCGTCGCGCTGGGCGGAATTATTCTGGCCCTGCTTTCCGCGATCACCATTTGCGTGGGTGAAAAAGCACGCCTGCCGACGTACGGAATTGTGAAATATGCGTTCGGAGAAAAGGGGGCGGTGGCGATCAACATTCTGATGGCGGTCAGTCTGTTCGGCTGGATTGCGGTCACGGCGAACATGTTCGGCCACTCGGTCCATGATTTGCTGGCGCAGCACGGCCTGGAATTACCGGCTCCCCTGCTGGTCGCTCTGGGATGCTGTGTGTTTGTGGCATCGACCGCGTTTGGTTTTGCCGTTCTCGGCAAAATCGCGCAGGTCGCCGTGCCGGTGATTGCGCTGATGCTCTGCTACATCCTTTACATCGCGCTGCACGGTCAGGCACCGGTGCTGGAAAGTCTCAGCCAGATGAACACCGGCGTTGCGGTTTCTACCGTCGTCGGCACCATTATCGTGCTGGTCGCGACATTGCCAGATTTCGGCAGTTTCGTGCATAACCGTAAACACGCGCTGATTGCAGCCGCCGCCGCATTTCTGGTGGCGTATCCGCTGCTGTACTGGGCCGGCGCGATGCCCAGCGCCCTCAGCGGGCAGGGCTCTTTGCTCGCCGCGATGGCGGTATTCGGCGCGGTATTACCGGCGGCGTTGTTGCTGATTTTTGCCTGCATCACCGGCAATGCGGGGAATATGTTCCAGGGTACGCTGGTGGTTTCCACCCTGCTGACCCGCTTCCCGAAATGGCAGATTACGCTGGCGCTGGGGGTGCTTTCGGCGGTGGTCGGCAGCATGGATATCATGGCGTGGTTCATTCCGTTCCTGCTGTTTCTGGGCATCGCCACGCCACCGGTGGCCGGGATTTATATCGCCGATTTCTTCCTGTATCGCCGCAACGGCTATGACGCGGGCGTTCTGACGCGTGAACCGCAAATCAAACTGCTGACTTTTGTCGCCTGGTTACTGGGTTCCGCCGCCGGTTTTATGACGGTCAAAGGGATGATTACGCTGACCACCATTCCTTCCGTGGATTCCATTCTGGTGGCGTGCGTCTGCTACGCGCTGTTAAGCCGCATGCAAAAACGTTAACGCCAGCGTTTTGCAGCTGAAGAATACGGCATAATTAAGGGAAACCGTTCACTGACGACCGGTTTCCCTTTTTGCTGGCAGGAGCGCCTTACTATGCTGATTTCCGATGAGAGTATCCGTATCGTCCATCTGGTGGCGAAGTATCAGAGCATCACCACGGCGGCTGAACAGCTCAACAAAGTGCCGTCGGCGATCAGTTATACGGTCAAAAAACTGGAAGAAAGCCTTGGCGTGGCGCTGTTTATCCGCAAAGGAAATCACATTGAACTCACGCCCGCCGGGCACTATTTTATCCGCCACAGTAAAACGCTTCTCAGCGATCTGGATGCCCTGAAACGCAATACCACGCTGATCCACGAAGGCGTTGAGCAGGAATTCATTATCGCGGTGAATAACATTGTGCCGATGCCCATTCTGGTAGAGTTTACCGACGCGTTCGAACGGGCATTTCCCTCCACGCGCCTGACGCTGAATGTCGAAGTTTATAATGGCTGCTGGGACGCGCTTTACAGCAGACGCGCCGATCTGGTGATCGGCGCGCCACACAATGTCCCGAGCACCGAAGGCATTTTCAGCGAAGCACTGGGCCAGCTGGAATGGGATTTCGTCGTCGGCCCGCAACATCCGCTGGCGACGCTGATGCAGCCGCTGACCAACACGGAATTACGGCAATATCCGGCGATATGCATCCGCGATACCGCCGTGAATTTTGCGCATCAGCAGGCCTGGTTGCTCGAAGGGCAAAAACCGCTGTTCGTGCCGGATTTCGCCATGGCCGTCGCCCTTTTCCAGCGCAACACCGGGATTGGTTATCTTCCGCATCACCTTGCCCTTCCCCTGCTCAACAGCGGCCTGCTGGTGAAAAAACCCATGCAGGAACATAAACATGCAACCCAGCTGTTCCTCGCCGCCCGCACCGACGGCATGGGGAAAGTCTGCCAGTGGTGCATGGATTACCTGCTGGAGCCGGGCGTGAAAGGGAAGTTGTGCGGGAAGTAAATCCACGACGGGTAACAAAAATCAGGACATCGTGAGGTTGCCGACATCGCCGGTGGAGTAAAAAAACAAAAAAGCCGCGACTCAGCGCGGCTTTTGCTTTCAGGCGTAATGGAAAACCATTAGCTCCTGATTTTACGGTAGATAAACAGAACCACCAGCGCACCGATCACGGCGACAACGAAGCTGCCGAAGTTGAAACCGTCTACGCGGCCAAAGCCGAAGAAAGTACTGATATAGCCACCCACAACGGCACCGACAACACCCAGAACGACGGTCAGAATAAAACCGCCGCCGTCTTTGCCCGGCATGATCCACTTAGCCAGAATACCGGCGATCAGACCAAAGATAATCCAGGATAAAATTCCCATTTTCGACTCCTCCGAATGAATTTCCGTTACCGTGAATATTGTTCAGCAAAGTCAGCCAAACAAAAGCAGAACAACTCAGGTTCTGCGAGCCGGATGTGTTTTCCACACAAACAGCCCTCTTCTTGCACTACGTCTAAAGTCTAGCACCGTTTGAACAAAACCGCCCAAAATCAGCAGGAAGGGAGGAAACGCAGAGAAATCTAAGGCAGTTTCAGGCTGTGTCAGCACGAATGCGGTTTCGTCAGGCACCCGCATCTGGACGTAAAATTGCGTAAAAAGTAGACCAAATTTTTTGAATGAGATACTCAAATCAATCCGTTTTTCATCTCCTGCCATCAGGCATATTATGCATCCATCGAAAGGCAAACACCTTTCACTCACACAAACCTGAACGGAATACTTATCATGAAAAACGTCAAAATTTTTGCTGTAGCTGCAACCCTTTCTCTGATTTCTTTCGGCAGCTTCGCGGCTCAGCAGATTACTCAGCCATCAGGCGACATGCAGAAAATCGGTGTGATTTCTGCCGCTAACTCCACCACCATCGGTGGCCTGGAAGCGAAATTGTCTCAGCAGGCAAAAGAAGCGGGTGCTTCTTCTTACCGCATCATCTCCGTAACCGGTAATAACAAACTGCACGCTGACGCTGAAATCTACAAATAATCGCCGCGCAGAACCGTAGCCCGATAAAACCCTCTTAAAAAGCCTGTGGAAGCGCATCTTCCACAGGCTTTTTGTTTTTCTGCGACACCCTCTCATAATTTCTTTTACATGCTGATTGCATCTTACCTATTTTGTTAACTATTCTGGTTTTTTCGCTCATCAGGAAAAGCCATGACCGTCACCGAATCCCTTATTTCTTACGCGCTTGCCGCCGGCATTTTGACCCTCACGCCTGGCCTGGATACCGCATTAGTACTGCGTACCGCCGCCAGTCAGGGCAGTAAAAAAGCGCTGTCTTCAGCGTTCGGGATCAGTACCGGCTGTCTGGTCTGGGGCGCGATGGTCGCACTCGGGCTGGGCGCGGTACTTGCCGCCTCGGAAATCGCCTTCAACGTGCTGAAATGGATTGGCGCCGCGTACCTTTGCTGGCTCGGGCTACAAATGTTGCTGAACCCGCGCAGTGAAATGAACATGGCCGCGCCGGAAAGTAGCAAAAAAGCGTTACGCATCGGCAATTCGCCGTTTATCAGAGGGTTATTTGGCAACATCCTGAACCCCAAAGTCGGTGTGTTTTACATCTCTTTCCTGCCGCAGTTTGTCGCCACCGGTTACCCGGTCGGTCCGTACATTTTTGGTCTGGCGGCCATGCACGCGGTCATCGGTACGTTGTGGTCGGTCACGATGATTTCCGCCACACGTCCGCTTTCTCGCTGGCTGCACCGTCCTGCAGTCGTCAGAACGCTGGATCGTCTCACCGGTACCGTTTTTATTGCTTTTGCAGTCCGACTCGCTACGACCAAACGCTAACGAAAAAGGAAGAATGTCATGAAGACCCGACTCAGCCATGCCCCGACCGCAGAGGATCTCGATGAAATCAAAGCCGGTCTGCGCAGTTTCAACAGGAACTTCATTCCGCAGCCGAAATTTCGCGAGTTAGGGATTTTTGTTGAAGATGAAAATGGTCACAAACAGGCAGGAATTGTGGCTGAAACCATCGGTAATTGGATGTATATCCAGATGCTGTGGGTCGATGAGTCATTGCGTGGGAAAGATGTGGGGACGCAGCTGATCCGCGAGGCCGAAGAAGAGGCGCAGGCGCGCGGCTGCCGGTATTCGCTGGTCGATACGTTTAGTTTTCAGGCGCGGCCTTTCTATGAACGCATGGGGTATGCGACGCAGATGACGCTGGAAGATTACATCGCCGATTCGCGCGCACCGGAAAACGCGCCGTCCACGCATACCCGTTATTTTCTGACGAAGAAACTGCTCTGACTTTTTCGCGCAGCAGGGATTTTCCGCCTGCTGCGCGCCGTATTTATTTCGCAGATAACGCTAACCACTCTGAAACCGATGCACGCTGCCATTGGGCTTTCGCGTAAGCCGCCAGTTTTTCCGGCATCGCATCGCCGTTCAGGTACAGGCGGTTAAGCATCAGTGCCAGATCCACATCCGCAATACTCCATTCGCCAAACAAATGCTCTTTGTCTCCCAGCAAACGTTCTGCCGCCGCATACAATTTTTCGGCAGCCTGCTCTGCGCGGGCGGAAAGCGCCGGGCGTTTCTCACCGGCAAACACGATTTCCGTCGTACGTTCTTCACGAATTGGCACCAGATCGCTGCGCAACCACGCCTGAACTTCACGGGCTTTGGCGCGATTTTCCGGATCGGCCGGATAAATGGCCGGAAACATCGGCGCGGGGAAAAGTTCTTCGACGTATTCATCAATCGCAGAGGATTCGGACAACACAAAGGTGCCGTTGATTAACGTCGGTACGCGGCGGGTGAGCGAAATCGCCGAATAAGATTCTTTCAGGTTATCCGCCTGCGCCAGATCGACCGTTTCCAGCTCAAAAGGAATGCCTTTTTCGGTCAGCGCCACAAAAGCGGACATCACGTAAGGGCTGAAATAATCGGCGTCGGAATACAAAATCAGCGAAGGCTGGCTCATGGCGAACTCCTGAAGAATCAAACGAAAGGATAAAAAACATAGCGTACAAACAGGGGGATGTCGTTAAAAAAGCCTTCACCCGGGCGGATGAAGGCGGTTAGAAAACCTATCTCAGCCGGAACACCTGCACAATTTCGTTGAGGCGGCGGGCCTGTTCTTCCAGAGACGCTGACGCGGCGGACGCCTCCTGAACCAGCGCGGAGTTTTGCTGCGTCACACCGTCCATTTCGTGTACGGCCTGCGTCACCTGGCTGATCCCGCGCGACTGCTCGTCGGAAGCTGCGACAATTTCGCTCATGATATCGCGCACGTCGGTGACCGCTTTCATGATCTCTTTCATCGTTTCCCCGGCGCTTTTCACCAGCCCGACGCCGTGATCAACGCGGGACGTCGATTCCTCAATCAGGGCAGAAATCTCTTTTACGGCGTCGGCGCTGCGTTGCGCCAGACTGCGTACTTCAGACGCCACCACGGCAAATCCGCGCCCCTGTTCACCCGCGCGGGCGGCTTCTACCGCCGCATTCAGCGCCAGAATATTGGTCTGGAAAGCAATACCGTTGATGACCGTTGTGATGTCGCCAATTCGCCGCGAACTGTCGTCAATCGCGCTCATGACGCCGACAACGTCGGACATAATGCGATCGCCCTTTCCGGCAATTTCCGTGGCGTTTGCCGTCAGTTCTGTCGCCACATGCGCGTTATCGGCGTTCTGTTTTACCGTCGCCGTCAGTTGTTCCATGCTGGCGGCGGTTTCCTCCAGCGCGGCCGCCTGCTGCTCGGTTCGCGAAGCCAGATCGATATTCCCCGCGGCAATCTGCGACGCGCCGCTGCCGACCGCGTGGCTGGTCGAAATAATGTCGTTCACCACATGCCGCAGCTGCGCCTGCATGGTTTGCAGCGCAAAGAAGATGCTGCTGTGGTCTTTTTTCTGCGTGACGATCGGGTGCGTTAAGTCACCGTCGGCCACCGTCAGCGCGATTTTCGCCGCATCAGCAGGTTCGCCGCCCACCGGGCGCAAAACTTTGCGGGTAAAAATCACGCTCAGCACGGCAAACACCACCACGATGCTCAGCACCATCAGCACCAGCGCGTAATAAAGCTGACGCGTACTTTCTTTCATCACCGCTTTTACCGGCGCGACAATGCCCAGCATCCACGGCGTGCCGGTATTGCCGATCTGAATCGGTACAAACTCGGCAAACGCGTTTTCGCCCAGCACCGGATCCGGCTGTTCACGGCTGGTCATCTGCCCGGCCTGAATGCTTTTCAGCAACGGCGCATCGTTTTCAAGCTGGTGCGTCACCTGCTCTTTTTCAGGCGAAGAGATGAAATGGCCGGTCTGTGAGAACAACATTGCGTAGCCGGTTCCCTGATACGGTTTGATGCCGTTGACCAGCGTCTGCAAGGTTTGCAGCGAGAAATCCGCCGTTACCGAACCCAGAAATTTTCCGTCCACGATGATCGGCACGGCAATGGACGTCAGCAACGTATCCACGCCGTTATACGGATAGCTGTACGGTTCCAGAATGACTTCTTTTTGCAGCTTTCGCGGCAGCAAATAGTAGTCGCCGCTGCCCGGCGTTTCGTAGTCGGTGAGATTGTGGAGCACGATATTTCCGCTGGTATCGCGGTCAACGTAGCGGACATAACGCCCGTCGGGATCCTGCCCTTCTTTTGCGGCAAAATCGCCGTCTTTGCCGTCAAACGCGTCCGGCTCCCAGGCCAGTGACATCGATAAAAAATCCGGATGGCTTTTGAGCGCATTTTGTAACAGCGTATCGGCGAGTTTACGGTCGGTGTGCCCGGCTTCACGCAGGCTGATCATGCTCTGCACCAGGTCGCGCGCGGCATGCAGGGCCGTGTCGAGTTTCTGGCGGGCAAGATAGCCGTCGGTATTGGCGGTCTGCTGAAGATAACGGCGGGCGATGTCGCGCTGCTGTTCGGCGGACTGCCAGCTCAGCAATCCGACCGTAATGATATAGCCGAGACTTATCGTCAGAAGCCCGACAATCAGCATCAGCGTACGGGTACGCATGGTTTTTTTAGGAACAGTTTTCTGTGGTGCAACCCCAACTCCGGCTGCCGGTGAAAGCGCCTGCATCTGACTCATAATTACCCCGGAACAGTCAACGTACTATGAAATTCACGATGAAAAAACGCGGATTATCTGTCCCTGATGTGTGCCCCCTGAAGATAAGCAGGAATTCCCTTATCGCCTGAATTATCGGCATCACAGGGGCGGGTCTTTAGCCAAAACGGTAAAAAACTGTCCCGCAAAGATAAACGTTCGCATCCTGCCGGTGTCTCCCTATACTGCTGTTATGTCGGCTGGCTCAGCACCTTGTTTGGGAAACTCCTATGAAGTCATGGCTCTTACCGCTTTTGTTGCTTGTTCCGTTGTGCTCGCAGGCGGCATCTACCCCGAAAGAAATCAGAGCACGTTTCAGCCAGTTTAAGGTCGGGGATAAAACCATTTGCCTCGATGACGTGACCTACGCCAACAACAGCAAAATGAAGGTCATCGAGAATGGTTTTGTGGTGTCGAAGCGTAAAAATGCGCTGATTTACCAGAGTAATACGCTGTTTTTGCTGGGTAACGAAGTCACGGTGAACATCAAAGCCGTGATTGAAAGCAAGATGGGGAAGACGTCATTCTCTAACCAGTTCAAACAGGCCATGATTCAGGTCGAGGGAATGGATGACCCGGCGCGCGCCGGTGAGAAAGCCAAAATCATTAAGTCTTTCGAAGATGTTATTTCCGACAAGCACAATGAAACGCCGTACAGCTCGGTGGCGCTGACCGAAAAAGGCTACATCATCACTCAGGTTGAAAGCCATTCCACCACCATCAGCGAATGTTATGTAACGCCGTATAAAAAGGCAGAAACTGCCCGATAAATCAGAGGGAAATGATGACTGTTTTAGTACCGATGAGCGCTGCATTTTATGAAGAATTTGCAGAACTGCTGGCGAAAGATTACGCCGAAGAGAATGTGACCGCCGGGCTGTGGCTGCCGGATACGGCGCTGGAACGCGCGCGCAGCTCCACACAAAACGCGCTGCCGCAGGGCGTTGAAACACCGGATCACTATTTGTATGAAATCAGGCAGGAAGAACCCGGCGAAACCGTGGGATATCTGTGGTTTGCCAATATTGAACGCTACGGCGTACGCAGCGCTTTCGTGTATGAGCTGACGGTTTATCCGCAATTTCGTCGTCAGGGACATGCCATCGCGGCGTTCCGGCTGATGGAAGAACGCCTGCGCGAGCTGGGCAGCGTGGCGATTGAACTGAACGTTTTCGCCAGCAACCCCGGCGCGCAGGCACTTTATGCCAGCCTGGGTTATGTCACGACAAAAATGAATATGCGCAAACCGCTTTAGCGGATGTATTTCATAAAGTTAGTTGGTTTACCCACGCGGTCATAGAGCTGACGCGCGGTGTAATTGGTGGTCTGCGTCATCCAGTACACGTTGGCTTTTTCGTTTTTGTCGGCGTGTGCGTAGACCACTTCAATCAGTTTCTGCCCGATACCCAGTTTGCGCGCGGACTCATCGACGTATAAATCCTGCAAATACACCACCTGATTCATGTGCCAGCCGTGATCGTGATTCAGGCAATTCACCAGCCCGACCAGCCTCCCCTGATATTCCGCCACATAGCCAAACATGCCGTCATAGTCAGGATCCGACAACCGCCGGAACGTGAAATCAAACTGCGCCGGATCCAGCTCCGACTGGTAAAAGTCCAGATAACCGCGCCACAAATTTTCCCAACCTTCGCGGTCGGCAGGCGTTAACGGACGGATAACAACATCTTGCGGCTGGCTCATCGGTCATTCTCCTCGGTAAATGAAATCGTTACGGGCGGGACTGCGGATAATGTATCAGGTCGTGGAAACGCACGGAATGGTCACTGTTATTGCGGTATGCGTGCGCACAATCCGCCGCAAACCGCAGCGCTTCACCGGCGCTGAGCGTGCGCGTGACGCCGTCCACCGTCAGCGTCAGTTCGCCCTCAATCACAATGACATGTTCGATCACACCCGCTTCGTGCGGCGAAGATTCACTGCATCCGCCGGGCTCGAGATCGATAACAAACATGTCCATTCGCAGCGTGGTATCGAACGGAAACAGCGGCACGACGCGCATTCCCGAGGTGTCGCTGTTAAACGTGGTCAGCAAACCATGGCGGTGCAGCGCCGCAGACTGCGCGGGCGGCGTTTCGAGAAATTCGGAGAAAGAGACGTTCAGCCCGCTGGCGATTTTCCACAGCGTCGCCACGGTCGGGCTGGATTCGCCGCGTTCAATCTGGCCGAGCATCGCCTTGCTGACGCCGGTCTTTTCTGCCGTCTGGCTGAGGCTCCAGCCCCGTTCGCTGCGCACGGCTTTGAGCTGGCTGCCGATGTGGCGGGTGAGTTCCTGCATCCTGACTCCTCTGGCAATCGGATTTTTAACGATCGCAATTGTGCGCTATAACGCACAGTGATATCTTGAGCGCCACGATGTGCGCTATAACGCACAACAGCATAACGCCCGCGCCCGGTAACCAGAAGGATTTTTAACAATGCCCTCGCGATTAAGCTTTCACGATTTGACGTTTTCGGCGGTTATCGCCGGATTTGTTGCCGTTCTGGTCGGTTATACCAGCTCAGCGGCGATCATCTTTCAGGCTGCCGAAGCCGCCGGTGCCAGCGTGTCGCAGATTGGGGGCTGGCTGAGTATGCTCGGGCTGGGAATGGGCGTGACGAGCATCGGTTTGTCGTTGTATTACCGCACGCCGGTGGTGACGGCGTGGTCGACGCCGGGCGCTGCGCTGCTGGTCACCAGCCTGCACGGCACAACAATCAACGAAGCGATTGGCGTTTTTGTGTTTGCGACCGGGCTGATCCTGCTGTGCGGCGTGACCGGATTATTCGCCAGGCTGATGCAATATATTCCGCAGGCGCTTTCGGCCGCCATGCTCGGCGGGATTTTGCTGCGCTTCGGGCTGGATGCTTTTACCTCGCTGCACAGTAATTTCACACTGGCAGGCACGATGTGTCTGGTTTATCTGCTGGCGAAACGCGCCCTGCCGCGTTACGCGGTGGTTCTCGCCCTCGCCGCCGGGCTGGTGGTGGCCGGATTACAGGGCGATATTTCGCTGCACGGCCAGACCATGACGTTTGCCGCGCCGGCATTTGTGATGCCGCACTTTACGTGGTCTTCCATTATCGGCATCGGCATTCCGTTTTTCGTGGTGACCATGGCGTCACAAAATGCGCCAGGTATCGCTACGCTGAAAGCCCACGGCTACCACCTGCCGGTTTCACCGCTGATTTCATGGACGGCGCTGACCGCGTTAGTTTTAGCCCCGTTCGGCGGTTTTACCGTCTGTATCGCCGCCATTACCGCCGCCATCTGCATGGGCGAAGATATCCACCCGGATCCGAAAAAGCGCTACATGGCCGCCGTCGCCGCCGGGATTTTCTATCTGATTGCCGGTGTGTTTGGCGGTTCGATCGGCCTGGTGTTTACCGCGCTGCCTCCCGCGCTTATTCATACCATCGCCGGGCTGGCGCTGCTCGGCACTATTGCCGGGAGTTTATACCGGGCGCTGGAAAATGAACGTCAGCGTGACGCAGCGATTATCACGTTTCTGATCACCGCATCCGGCGTGACGCTGCTCGGCGTCGGCTCGGCGTTCTGGGGCTTAATTGGCGGCGTGATTACGCACCTGATCCTCAGCATTCCTGCGCGTAACAAGGCGCAACCGCCCGCGAAAGGTTGAGTCCGTTCAAGTTATGGGTAACAGGTTTTCGTAACACGAAACAAGGTGACGGCGGTCACATTTTCCGCCGTCCAAACGCTCTTTACTGGGAGCCATCAGGCCAAAAACGCCCCCTTTAAAGAGCGAGAATTCCATGACAATTGCCACTCAATCCTGCGTAGTGACCGGGAAAAAAGACGTCTCGGTGATCGGCCAGACCCTCGACTACACCGGCCAGGGCACGCTGGTGAAGATTACCCGCGGTGGCATCTGCGGCTCTGATCTACATTACTACGAGCACGGTCAGGTCGGGGATTTCAAAGTCCGCGAAGCGATGGTTCTCGGGCACGAAGTGGTCGGCGTGGTGGAAAAATCGGATAACCCGCGTTTGCAGCCGGGCCAGAAAGTCGCGCTGAACCCCAGCAAGCCATGCAAGGCCTGCAAATATTGCCTTTCCGGTGATGAAAACCAGTGCACCACCATGAAATTCTTCGGCAGCGCGATGTATTTCCCGCACATCAACGGCGCGTTCACGCAGTATAAAATTGTCGACAGCGACCAGTGCATTCCTTACGACAATCAGGTCAGCGACCAGCTGATGGTTTTCGCTGAACCCCTGGCGGTGGCCATTCACGCGGTCAATCAGGCCGGGGATATTCGCGGCAAAACGGTGTTTGTTTCCGGCGTCGGCCCGATTGGCTGCTTAATCGTGCTGGCCGCTAAAGCCAAAGGTGCTGCGGAAATTGTGGTCACCGACCCTAGCGAACGCTGCCGTACGCTGGCGCTGGCGGTCGGTGCCAGCCAGGCACTTGACGCCGCGCAGGGCGATTTCTCCGCATATCAGGCCGAAAAGGGCTTTTTCGATGTGTCTTTCGATGCCTCCGGCCATCCCTCTTCTATCCGCCGTTGTCTGGAAGTCACCCGTGCGCGCGGCACGCTGGTGCAGGTCGGTATGGGGCCGGTGGTGAATGAATTCCCGCTGATGATGCTGATTGCTAGAGAAATTAACTGGGTCGGCAGCTTCCGTTTCACCGAAGAATTCAATACGGCGGTGGAATGGCTGGCGAATAAAGCCGTTGATCCGATGCCGCTGCTTTCCGCCGAATTCCCGCAACAGGATCTGGTGGAAGCGCTGGAGTTTGCGCTGGATAAATCCAGAGCGTCGAAAGTTCAGCTGGTTTTCTAGTCTGCTGACGGATTCACAATATCAAAACATCGTTTCATTTTATGATGTCCTCTGATTTTCATCCTCAGAGGACATTTGCATTATGGTGAAGGACAACGCGAAAAAGCAGGTCGCCCTGCTGCTGGCGGACGGATTCGAAGAAGGCGAAGCGGTGATCGTGCTGGATATTCTGGAGCGGCTGGAGATTCAGGTGACGACGCTGGCCTGCCAGAAAAGCCTGACGCTGCGCACTTATCACGGCATTCAGATGCAGGCCAATGAATTGCTGAGCGCACAGGGCGATCGTTTGTATGACGCGGTGGTGATGCCCGGCGGGCCGGAAGGCTCGGTGGCGCTGGCGGCCAGCAAAGACGTCGTAGAATTTGTCCGCCGTCATGACGAAGCCGGAAAGCTGATTTGCCCGCTGTGCTCGGCGGCCGCGCGCGTTCTGGGCGGTAACGGCCTGCTGAAAGGGCGGCGTTATGTCTGTTCCGGCGATTTATACAAAGACGTCAAAGACGGCGTTTATGTGAATCAGTCTTTCGTCGAGGACGGTAATCTGCTCAGCGGAAAAGGCCTAGGGCTGGCATTTGATTTCGCTTTCCAGCTGGCGTATCGCCTGACCGGTGACGCCCAAACCACCAATTTTCAGGCCGATCACATCGATTATCACCACTGGCGGGCTGACCAGAAAATCTGATTATTATCAGCGGGCGATGCAGGTCGTCCGCCATCATCAGCATCATGTCCGTTTTTGGCATTCTCACGACAGGTTTTCAGGCGCAGACTGGTTTCACATTCACCAGACGGAGTCCGAAAATGACCCACAGCGCCCTGTTAAATATCGATGTGCAACGTTCTTTCGAGCAAAAAGACTTCTGGCAGCAGGATGATTTACCGGCTTTCAGCCAGGCATTAGCCCGCCTGATCGACGGCTGTCAGACCCGTAACGTTCCCGTCATCGACGTGTTCCACGTCAATCCTGACGGTGTGTTTTCGCTTGAGTCCGGGCTGGTCACGCCGATGGCTTTTCTCACCCATCAGCCGCAGCACGTTGTCCATAAACATGTCCACAATTCCCTGACCGAATCCAGCCTCGACGCGTGGCTGCGCGAACGCGGCATCACACATCTGATCATTGCCGGAATGCGTACCGAACAATGCTGTGAAACCACGGCGCGCGTGGCGTCCGATCTGGGTTACACAGTGACGTTTGTTACCGAAGCGACGCTGACGTTTCCGATGACACACGCCAGCGGCGTGACGCTGAGCGCGGCTGAAATCAAATTGCGTACCGAGCTGGTACTGGCCGACCGTTTTGCCACGATTGCGGATGTGGACGGCGCACTGGCGGAACTCGAACGCGCTGTGTGAAGATGGGCGCAGTGATGATGAATCTGTGAGGCGATATGCAACGAAATGTCTACTTTATGACGCTGCCGGGTGTGATGGCCTTAGACCTGACCGGTCCGGCGGAAGCACTGCGTATCGCCGGGCAGTTTGCGTTGCACTACATCGGCCCGCTGCCGGAAATCACGATGTCCACCGGGCTTACGGTCAGCCATTTGCAGCCACTGCCGGAAACGTTGCCGGAAGGCAGCATTCTGATCATGCCCGGCGTTGACCGTTCGGAAGAAAATTTTTCCTCACCCGTCGCCCGAATAGCCTGTGACTGGCTGCGTCAGCAAAAAAACGCCATCGAAAACGGTTTGCTGACGCTGGTTTGTATCTGTTCCGGCAGCCTTCTGGCGGGAAAAGCCGGGCTGCTCGACGGCTATCAGTGCACCACGCATCACGACGTGATCGCGCGTCTGCGCCAGCAGGTGCCTGCCGCACAGGTGAAAGATAACCGGATATTTGTCGAGGACCGCTCCGTGCTGACCAGCGCGGGGATCAGCGCCGGTATCGATCTGGCACTGCACCTGATCGCCACACATCTCGGCCCGCAGGCCGCGCTGGACGTCGCCCGTGAAATGGTGGTGTATTTCCGCCGCGGCGGCGATGACCCGCAACTCTCCCCGTGGCTGCGCTACCGTAATCATCTGCATCCTGCCGTCCATCGTGCGCAAAACCTGATGGCCGCCGAACCGGAATCTCCGTGGCAGGTGGAAGACGTCGCCGCCAGAGCCCACATCAGCGGCCGCCACCTGACGCGCCTGTTCCGCCAGCATCTGGGCATTAGCGTACGCGACTACCACGAACAGCTGCGCATCGCCGTCGCACAGCAACGCATCCAGCAAGGATCAGGCATCGAGAAAGCCGCCCTCGCCGCCGGATTCTCCTCCGGCAGGCAATTCAGACGGGCACAGGAAAGGTGGAGTTGAGTGGGTTTAACTCACCCAATTCCGCCGGTCAATTTTCCCCAGAGCCATAGCCAGCAGCAGGCCGCCGCCGAGTCCGCAGATAAACAGGTACGCGACATTGAGCAGCGGGAATTGGGGGAAATCGAGATGGCGGCCGCGCAACCCGATGATGATCAGCGCATGAAAGCCGTAGATCGCCAGCGAATGACGGGAGATAAGCGAAAATCCTGGCAGAATACGTTCTGCGAATGCATTTTTGAACGTAATAAACAGCGCCATCGCGGAGATAAACACCAGCGGGCCGGTGTAGACGTAGAAAGTATCGGCGAAATTCTGGTTAATCAGCATCTGCCGGTAAGTCCCGCCCGCTATCGCCAGCGTGCTGAGTACGAAAACGGCCAAGGCGGTCAGCGTCACGCCGGGTTTCCGGGTATCAAGCTGGCTGATGGCGCGCCCCATCAGGGCATAGAGGACGTAATAAAACGTGTCACCGCTGATGTACAAATCCAGCGGCAGAAGATGGATTTTCTGCCAGGAGAACGCCGGAAGCTGCGGGTTCGCCAGAACGCCGGTAATAATTCCGGCGATCAGTAAATATTTCCCGGAGACGGCTTTTACGTTGATCAGCGGGGAAAGTAAGTAGATGACGATAATCGCGTAGAAGAACCAAAGGTGATAAAACACCGGTTTTTCCAGAATCAGCCGCAGAGACGGCCAAAAACCAATTTTGGTCATCGTGACGATATAAATCAGCGAGACCACACTGTAGAACAAAAGGCATAAACTGACGCGTAGAAAATGGCGCTTCTGCGCACTCTTCTCACCAAAGAATAGCGCACCGGAAATCATGAAAAAGAGCGGCACACAGACGCGGGACGCCGAATTCAGCAGGTTTGCCACGGTCCATTCCGCCGCGTGTATTGCCGGGAAATTCACCACCAGCGAGGTGCTGGCGTGAATCATCACCACCATCATGCAGGCGAGCGCGCGCAGGTTATCTATCCAGCTGATTTTTTGGCTCATTTCCTGCCATTTCCTTCCCGTTGATGTGCTGTTTGCAGCGTAGTCACCTTTTTGGACGCAAACAAGGCAAAAGTGCCGATCTCAGATTGTGCTTAACGTGAATCAGAAGATTGCGCTACGCTCAAAAAATGGGCAAAATAACGCCCATTACTGCCTCGCTTGCGAATCCCGCCCGGACAGTCTCTTATTTTTTCGCTAATAATCAAACGATTAGCCTTACGTCTGTGAAATAAAAATATGCATAATTCTCCAAATACTGCGTCCCTTCTGGGGCGGCAGGCGCTTTTGTTCCCTCTGTGTCTGGTGCTGTTCGAGTTTGCGACCTATATCGGCAACGATATGATCCAGCCGGGCATGCTGGCCGTCGTGGCTAATTTTAATGCCGGGGAAGAATGGGTGCCCACCTCAATGACCGCGTATCTCGCGGGCGGAATGTTCCTGCAATGGCTGCTCGGGCCGCTGTCCGACCGGCGCGGGCGTCGGCCGGTGATGCTTGCGGGCGTCAGCTTTTTCATCGTCACCTGTCTGGCGATTCTGTTCGTACAGAACATCGAACAATTTATGGTGATGCGTTTCCTTCAGGGTATCAGCCTGTGCTTTATCGGCGCGGTCGGGTATGCCGCGATACAGGAATCCTTCGAGGAATCCATCTGCATTAAGATCACGGCCATGATGGCAAACGTCGCGCTGATCGCACCGCTGCTGGGCCCGCTGGCTGGTGCGGCGCTGATCCACGTTGCGCCGTGGCAACTGATGTTTGTGATTTTCGCCGTACTGGCTGCGATTTCGCTGTGGGGATTGTGGAAATCCATGCCAGAAACCGCGTCGCGCCTCGGCGAGAAGTTTTCCATGCCAAGCCTGCTGCACGATTACAAACTGGTGCTCAAAAACCGCCAGTTCCTGTGTGGCGCACTGGCGATTGGCTTTGCCAGCCTGCCGCTGCTGACGTGGATTGCGCAGTCGCCGGTCATTTTAATCAGCGGCGAAGGTTTACCGGCATACGATTACGGCCTGTTGCAGGTGCCGATTTTCGGTGCGCTGATTATCGGTAACGTCACGCTGGCGCGCCTGACCGGCAAACGGACTGTCGAATATCTGATTAAACTCGGTGCCGGTCCGATGGTCGTCGGTCTGCTGATTGCCGCTGCGGCGACGCTTTTCTCCGCCCATGCTTATCTGTGGATGACCGCCGGTCTGAGCCTGTACGCTTTCGGAATTGGCGTGGCGAACGCCGGTTTGTACCGCCTGACGCTGTTCTCCAGCGACATGAGTAAAGGCACCGTTTCCGCGGCGATGGGCGTCATCAGTATGATGATTTTCACGTTAGGGATTGAGCTGGCGAAAGTGGCTTACGTCGAAGGCGGTGCGGGAATGTTTAACCTGTTCAATCTGCTGAGCGGCCTGTCGTGGCTGGCTCTGGTGGTCGTTTTCCTGCGCAGCCGTCAGGTCGTATTGCCGCCGAACAGCGTGGTTTAATGTAGTCCTGAGTCGCCTGCTAAACCCCCTCCCAGCCTCCCCCTTCGCAGGGGGAGGAGCCGAAAACCGATCTGCTCCCTCTCCTGCGAAGGAGGACCGGAATGGGGTATTAATGGCAACGCCGAATCAGAACAAGCCCATCGGTTTGCTTGAATAGGACACCAGCAGGCATTTCGTTTGCTGATAGTGATCCAACATCATTTTATGGGTTTCACGCCCGATACCGGATTGTTTGTAGCCACCGAACGCCGCATGTGCCGGATAGGCGTGGTAGCAGTTGGTCCAGACGCGACCGGCCTGAATGTTGCGCCCCATGTGATACGCCACATTGCCGTCACGGCTCCAGACGCCCGCCCCCAGCCCGTACGCCGTATCGTTGGCGATTTGCAGCGCGTCATCCATATCTTTAAACGTGGTCACCGCCAGCACCGGCCCGAAGATTTCTTCCTGGAATACCCGCATGTTGTTTTTACCCAGCAGGATGGTCGGTTGCAGGTAATAACCGTCGTTCAGCGAGCCTTCGAGTTTTTTCTTCGCGCCACCGGTCAGCACTTCCGCGCCCTCTTTCTTACCGATTTCGATGTAATCCAGAATAGTTTTCATCTGTCCGGCAGAAACCTGCGCGCCCATCTGGGTTTCGATATCCAGCGGGTTACCGGTTTTGATGGCTTCGACGCGTTTGATGGCGCGTTCCATAAAGCGTTCGTAGATGGATTCCTGCACCAGGGCACGGCTCGGGCAGGTACAAACCTCGCCCTGATTGAACGCAAACAGCGCGAAACCTTCCAGCGCTTTGTCAAAGAAGTCGTCTTCTTTGTCCATTACGTCGGCAAAGAAAATATTCGGGGATTTGCCGCCCAGTTCCAGCGTGGCTGGGATCAGGTTTTGTGCCGCGTAACCGGCAATTTGCTGGCCAACTTCGGTCGAACCGGTAAAGGCGACTTTGGCAATACGTTTGGACGTCGCCAGATATTCGCCGATTTCACCGCCTGAACCGTTCACCACGTTGATGACGCCCGCTGGCAGAATGTCCTGCACCAGTTCCATCAGCAACAGCACGGAAAGCGGGGTCAGTTTGGCCGGTTTGAGCACGATACAGTTACCGGCAGCCAGCGCCGGTGCCATTTTCCAGCACGCCATCAGCAGCGGGAAGTTCCACGGGATGATTTGCGCCACAACGCCCAGCGGCTCGTGGAAATGATAGGCGACCGTTTCGCTGTCGATTTCGCTGATCCCGCCTTCCTGCGCACGCACGCAGGACGCGAAATAACGGAAATGGTCGATGGCCAGCGGAACGTCCGCACCGCTGGTTTCGCGGATCGGTTTCCCGTTGTCCCAGGTTTCGGCGTTCGCCAGCAACTCAATGTTTTCTTCCATCCGGTCGGCGACTTTCAGCAGTAAATTCGCCCGCTGCTGCACTGGCATTTTGCCCCAGTCGCCTTTGGCTTTGTGCGCGGCGTCCAGCGCCAGCTCAATATCATCGGTACTGGAACTGGCAACTTTGCACAGCACTTCGCCGGTCACCGGCGTCAGATTGTCGTAATACTCTTTTTTCACCGGCGCGACCCATTCACCGCCAATGAAGTTGTCGTATTGTTTTTTGAGTTTAAGCGGGAAACCGTATTCTTCCGGTTTTACGGCATGAGGATTTTTATCATAAGCCATGATCGGACTCCTTTATGCAGCAGGTTTTAGCAGAGCGCTGCATAAAGTTTAGGCAGTGGAAACTTAACCGGCGGGATGTAAAGAGAACTCTTCGAGCCGCTTCACACCTTTTTTGTCGCAAGACCCGCGTTACCACTTCCGGGTGGCGTAGTACGCGCAAAACTCTCGCGCAGGAACAGGCGTTCAACCAGTTTGATCAGCGCAGGACGCTCAACACACCAGCCCGGCGCAATGCGGCGAAAGTTGATATAACCGAGCGAACAGGCGGTGGCGATATCGGCGACGTTAAGATGGTCAGAATTCAGCAGCGTGCGGTTTTCGGCGTGTTTTTCCAGCGCGTCCAGCCCGCGCAGAAGTTTCTCCCGCTGACGTAAAATCCAGGCTTCGTTGCGTTTACCGGCTTCACGGCGGTTTTCCAGCACCAGCGCCACGGCGGCGTCCGTCACGCCATCGGCCAGCGCTTCAATTTGTTTTACCCGCAACGCTTCCAGCGGCTGCCACGGCAAAAAGGTCGGCGCGACGTTCATCAGCTCGATGTACTGCACAATTATGGGGGAATCGTAAAACACTTCGCCGTCGTCAGTGACCAGCGCGGGGACTTTGCCGAGGGGATTAAACTGGGTGATTTTGCAGCCCGCGTCGTGCGGCACGTCGTTGATGAAATCGAACGGGATACCTTTTTCCAGCAACATCACCGAAATTTTGCGCACATACGGGCTGGTATAACTGCCGATCAGTTTCATCAGAGCCTCCACGTTTTTCACCGGAACCTCTGTTAAAGCTAGCAGCCACGGCACGCTTTACCAGTAAAGACGCGACGGGCTGCCAGCTTTCAGAGTCATCCGGCGGGGAACAGGAAGGGGTTCACGCCGCTGCCAGTAAAGCCTTTATCTTCCATGCGGTCGTCGAGCAACAGCGTGGCAAGATCGTCGGCGACGGCATCGGCCTGCGGATCTTTATCCTGATAAATCACTTTGAGATACGCGCCGCAATCATCGCAGGCTTCGGCTTTGATCGTCGCCTGCTCAGCACCGGCGGAATCTTCGCTTAAAGACCAGTAGTGAAGATTGCCCATTTCGTCGCAATTGCTGCATTTGGCGCGCACGACGTGCCATTCGCTTTCGCACAGATTGCAGTGCAGATAGCGCAGGCCGTTATTAGCACCCATCGCAATCACCGCCGAAACCGGAATGCTGCCGCACACCGGGCAAAACTGGCGGCTTTCACCGTAATCCGCGCGGCCAACGCCACGAAGCTGCGCAGCCATCTGCGCCCAGTACAGCGACAGCGCTGCCCAGATAAACGGCGCTTTGTCGGCAGGAACGTGTACGAAATCCTGGTTCAGTAATTGCGTCGCCATCATTTCCCGCTGAAGGCTCGGGGAATGTTCGAGGCGTTCCAGTACCTGGCGCACTGTTTCATCGGCACCCGGTTTGAGTTCCGCAATCAGCGCATCCAGCAAAACCAGCCAGTACGGTGTTCGCGGAAACAGGCTGCAATCGAGCGGCGGTTTACCGGCGGCTTTTTGCAGTTCTTCGCTGAGGTCAATTTCCAGCGGGAATGCCGCCAGAACGCGCTGCTGCGCGTCGCAAATCGTTGCGGCAAAATTCAGATACCCGTCCAGCGGGCTGTCTTCAGCCAGTGCGCGCAAACGATCGGCGCGGCGCTGGTAAAGGTTTTTCAGATTGGCGAACAATACGGGCGGGATATTTCCCGCCGTTTTGCCGTCAGCCAGTTCGTCCTGTGGAACAATCTGTATGCTCATCCGGCTTTCCTTTCATCCTTGTCTTTTTTCAGTTGTTCAGCACGCACCTGACGATACCAGCGAGGATGATGATATTTCGCCCATGATGCCGGAACTTTGCCTTCCGTCATGGCCGTGATGGAGCCTCTCGCCCAGGTCGCCGCGTATACATGCATGATAATCACCAGAATCAACCCGATACCGGCCAGCGAATGCACCAGCAGTGCAAGGCGGATCAGCGGGATCGGGAAGTAACCGGCAAACCACGGACGCCAGATAATGACGCCGCTCGCCATCAGCAGAACCAGACAGCTGATGGCCGCCCAGAATACGCATTTCTGACCGAAGTTATAGCGACCGGTGTCTCCGACTTCTTCATTCATCAGGACTTTATGAATATTTTTCGCCCACACGATGTCATCTTTTTCCGGCAGATTGTGCTTCCAGTAGCGGAAGAACATCCCGAGGAAGGAAACGAACATCACCACGCCGAAGAACGGATGAAGGATACGCGCCAGTTGCGGAGTGCCGTAAACATTCATCAGCCAGTTAAATGACGGGAAGAAGAAACCAATACCGCTGAGCGCCAGCGTCACAAAACAAAAAGCGACGATCCAGTGATTGAGGCGTTCCACCAGGCTATAGCGCTGGATTAACTTCTCTTTTTTCATGGGTGTGTCTCCTCATCATTCTGTTTTTCTTCCTCTTTCTCATCTGCGTGATCTTCTTTCACGTAGTTTGGCCCCACGCCAAGGAAGTGGAAGGCCGCCGCCGCGAAGGTCACAGCAAAACCCACGGCCGCCAGCGGTTTCCAGATGCCTTTCCAGAGCGTAACCGCCGTGCTGATGGCCGGGTCTTTTGGCAGGCCGTGGTACAGGTCGGGTTTATCAGCGTGATGCAGCACATACATAACGTGCGTGCCGCCGACGCCCTGTGGATCGTACAAACCGGCCTGTTCAAAGCCGCGCCCTTTCAGCTCGCTGACGCGTTCTGCCGCCAGATCCTGCATTTCCGTTTTGGTCCCGAAATGAATCGCACCGGTCGGGCAGGTTTTCACACAGGCAGGTTCCTGCCCGACGCTGACGCGGTCTACGCACAGCGTGCATTTGTAAGCGCGGTTATCCTGCGGGTTAATGCGCGGGATGTTGAACGGGCAACCGGCGATGCAGTAACCGCAGCCGATGCAGTGTTCCGACTGAAAATCGACGATGCCGTTGGCGTACTGAAGGATTGCGCCTTCCGCCGGGCACGCTTTCAGGCAGCCCGGATCGGCGCAGTGCATGCAGCCGTCTTTGCGGATCAGCCATTCCAGCTTGCCGTTTTCTTCCACTTCCGAGAAACGCATGACCGTCCAGGATTTCGCGCTGAGATCCATCGGGTTGTCGTAAACGCCGGTGTTCACGCCGACTTCATCGCGCAGGTCGTTCCATTCGGAACAGGCGACCTGACAGCCTTTGCAGCCGATGCAGGTGGTGACGTCAATAAGCTTCGCCACTTCCTGCTGATGATCGCGGGCACGCGGCGCTGGCGTGAACCCGTTGGTTGCGGACTTACGAAGTATGTCCTGAGATTGCATTGCCATAATTCGCCTCCGTTAAACCTTTTCCACGTTAACCAGGAACGCCTTGAACTCCGGCGTTTGCGAGTTAGCGTCGCCGACTGACGGCGTCAGCGTATTGGCCAGATAACCTTTACGCGTCGCACCTTCAAAACCCCAGTGACACGGGATGCCGATGGTATCGACATGCTTACCGTCGATGGTCAGCGGGCGAATGCGTTTGGTCACCACGGCTTTCGCCACGATAAAACCGCGTTTCGAGGAGACTTTAATCTCATCGCCCTGGGCGATATTTTTCGAGGCGGCAAGACTTTCGCCGATCTCGATAAACTGCTCAGGCTGCGCGATGGCGTTCAGCAAGGCGTGCTTGGTCCAGTGGCGGAAAAGTTCGGTGATCGAATAGGTGGTCGCGACGTACGGGAAGTCTGTCGCGGTGCCCATATTCGGTAAATCGCTGGCAAAAATGCGGGCGACCGGATTGGAAATGACGTCCGGGTGCAGCGGGTTGGTGCCAATCGGCGATTCGATCGGTTCGTAATGCTCCGGGAACGGGCCATCAGCCATTTTGTCGGTCGCAAACAAACGCCCGACGCCTTCCTGTTGCATGATGAACGGCCCCACACCGGTGCCCGGCGCGGCGGTGCTGTAATCGGCAACGTCGAAACCGGTCCATTTCGCGCCATCCCAGCGGATGATTTCGCGTTTTGGATCCCACGGCTGGCCCTGCGGGTCAACGGAGGCGCGGTTATACAGAATGCGGCGGTTCAGCGGCCAGCTCCATGCCCAACCGGACGTGCAGCCCAGACCGGACGGATCGGCGTTATCGCGGCGCGCCATCTGGTTACCGGCTTCGGTCCAGCTGCCGGCGTAAATCCAGCAGAAACTGGCGGTCGAACCGTCATTTTTCAGGTGTGCAAAGGTGAAAATCTGCTGGCCTTTTTTCGCCAGAATATTGCCCTGATCGTCGCGGATATCCGCCAGCGCTTTGCCGTTGGCTTCGCGGGCGATTTCTTCCGGCAGCGGGTCAAGCGGATCCTGATAATCCCACGCCATGTTCATCACCGGCAGCGGGTTCGCCCCGCCTTCTTTCTGGTACAGCTCGCGCAGTTTCATGAACAGACGCGCAATGATTTTGCCGTCGTGCAGCGCTTCACCCGGTGGCTCAGACGCCTGGAAGTGCCATTGCAGCCAGCGGCCGGAGTTCACGATTGAGCCGTTTTCTTCCGCAAAACAGGAAGACGGCAGGCGGAACACTTCGGTCTGAATGTCGGCGGTTTGCACGTCGTTCATCGCACCGTGGTTCTGCCAGAAGTTCGAAGACTCAGTCACCAGCGGGTCGATCACCACCATGTATTTCAGTTTTGAAAGCGCGCGCGAGGATTTGTTTTTGTCCGGGAAAGCCGCCAGCGGGTTGAAGCCCTGCACGATATACCCGTTGAGTTTGCCCTGGGTCATCAGCTCGGCCTGTTGCAGCACGTCGTAGCTTTTGTCCCATTTCGGCAACCAGTCATAACCCCAGTCGTTGTCCGCCGTGGCGTGTTCGCCCCAGAAACTTTTCATCATACTGACAAAGAAGTTTGGCGTGTTTTTCCAGAAGTTAACCTGATTTTCGACCAGCGTTCCCGGCGTAATTTGCTTCAGGTAATCGGTGATATTGGTTTGTTTCTCAGACGGCAGCGGCATGTAGCCCGGCAGATTGAGCGACAGCAAACCGAGATCGGTATAACCCTGAATATTCGAGTGGCCGCGCAGCGCATTGACGCCGCCGCCAGGCATGCCGATATTGCCGAGCAGCAGCTGAATCATCGCCGCACAGCGGATGATTTGCGCGCCGCCGGTGTGGTGCGTCCAGCCCAGTGCGTACAGGATGGTGGAGGTTTTATCGCGCGCGCAGGTTTCCGCCAGAATCGAGCTTATCAGCAGGAAATCTTCTTTCGACGTACCGCACAGGCGTTCGACCATTTCCGGCGTATAACGGGAAACGTGCTCTTTCAGCAGATTCCAGACACAGCGCGGGTCTTGTAGCGTTTTGTCCTGCTTTGCAATGCCGTTTTCATCAAGCTGATAATGCCAACTGTCTTTGTTGTAGGCTTTTTTCGTGGCGTCGAAACCGCTGAACAGCCCGTCATTAAAGGCATAATCTTCACGCACCAGCAGGCTGGCGTTGGTGTATTCCCTGACGTATTCGGTCTGAATTTTATTATGCGTAATCAGGTAGTTGATCATGCCGAGCAGGAAGGCGGTGTCGGAACCGGCGCGGATTGGCGCATAAATATCGGCTACGGCGGCGCTGCGGTTAAAGCGCGGATCGACAACAATGACTTTGGCATTATTTTTGGTTTTGGCTTCAATCACCCATTTGAATCCGACCGGATGGGCTTCCGCCGCATTACCGCCCATAATCAAAATGACGTTGGCGTTTTTGATATCCACCCAGTTGTTGGTCATCGCGCCGCGACCAAAACTCGGCGCTAAGGCGGCAACGGTCGGCCCGTGGCACAGGCGCGCCTGACAGTCGATGGCGACCATACCCATTGCGCGGGTGAATTTCTGATCCAGCAGGCCGGTTTCGTTACTCGCCGCGGACGAGCAGAGCATTCCGGTGGTCAGCCAGCGGTTGACCGTCACGTTGTTCTCATTTTTCTCAACGAAGTTGGCGTCGCGGTCATCTTTCATCAGGCGGGCAATACGGGAAATCGCCTCGTCCCAGGTGATGCGCTGCCATTTATCTGAGCCCGGCGCACGGTATTCCGGGTATCTCAGACGGCCTTCGCTGTGAATATAATCCAGCACGCCGGCCCCTTTCGGGCACAACGAGCCACGACTGACCGGATGATCGGCGTCACCCTCAACGTGGAAGATATTCTCGGTGACATTTTTCGCACCGTCGCCCTGGCTGTAAATCAGCATTCCGCAGCCGACCGAACAGTACGTGCAGTTGTTGCGGGTTTCACGCGAACGGAGCAGTTTGTATTGGCGGGTTTCCGCCAGCGCCAGCGTCGGGGCGAACCCTAGTAACGCGGCTGTTGTACCGGCCATTCCGCCCGCACAGATTTTGAATAATTGTCTTCTGCTGACCTGCATGAAAGACTCCTTCCCATCATTTGTTAACACATTGCTTTTCAAATTGGCGCTTTCCCCGTCAGACGCGGAAGCGGTAAAATTAAGGCTCAGTACCCATATTTTTTGTACGGCTTATGTAGCCGGATTGTTTATAAGGTTATTGCCAATGGATGTCCATCAAGTAAACGAACTGGGCGAAAAAGATGACAAAAAAGTGACTCAGATCATCGGAGCGCGCCAAAAAACGGTGATGCAGCGCGCCCGTCTGGATGCGCCCGAAGAGGACTGGATTGCTGAAGAAGTGCCCGTCGCGCTGGTCTATAACGGGATATCGCACGTGGTGATGATGGCGTCGCCAAAAGACTTCGAAGCCTTCGCGCTGGGCTTTTCGCTCTCGGAAGGCATTATCGAATCGGCCAGCGACATTTACGGAATGGACGTCGCGCAAAACTGTAACGGAATCGAGGTTAATATTGAGTTATCGAGCCGCCGCTTTGCCGGGCTGAAAGAGCGCCGCCGCGCGATGGCGGGCCGTACCGGTTGCGGCGTCTGCGGCATCGAACAGCTGGGCGATCTGTTTCGCCCTCTCGCGCCGTTGCCGTTTACGCAAACCTTCGATCTGGCAAATCTGGACGCCGCGCTGCATCAGCTGAAATCCGTTCAGACCATCGGCCAGCTGACCGGCTGCACGCACGCCGCCGCGTGGATCACCCCGGAAGGCACGCTGTCGGGTGGCTGCGAAGATGTCGGCCGCCACGTCGCACTGGATAAAATGCTCGGCCTGCGCGCCCGACAAAATGACTGGAATACCGGCGCCGCGCTGGTTTCAAGCCGCGCCAGTTATGAAATGGTGCAGAAAGCCGCGATGTGCGGCGTTGAAATCCTGTTCGCCGTCTCCGCCGCCACCACGCTTGCGGTAGACGTCGCAGAAAAATGTAACCTGACGTTGGTCGGTTTCAGCAAACCCGGCCGGGCAACGGTGTATACGCATCCTCAGCGGTTGCGGTAAACTCAGCGCAGAATTTGAACAGCTCCCCTCAACAATAATTATAAGGAAATCAAATGCGACAGCCGTACCGACTGGAAAGCATAACTCTCAGGGATGTGGGCGTATTTGAGAATACGCATTTTGATTTCCCACCGATTAAAAGCGCCGAGGCTGACGCGGAAAAGGCGGAGATTCATATCTTCACCGGCCCGAACGGCTGCGGCAAAAGTACGCTGCTGTATGCGCTGGCGGCGGTTTTTGAGGGGAGGATGTCTGATGAATTATTAATTCTTAAAAGATTTCGGAGTGATAACAGCCGGGTAGAATTTTCCTTTAATAATGATGAAGGTTCTTATCATGGTCGTCTTATCGACCAAGAATTCATACATTCAGATACCTTAGAGGCTTGGGTTGGTTCTAATCACAAAGAGATTAATGATTATCAAAAAAAGGCGATCCTTCCGTTTGATAAATTATTTACAACCACCAAATTTGCCGTGTTCTCTTATTCAGGCCAAACCACACTATCTGAAAAATTCGATAACTTTTCCTATACCGAAATTAGAGAATCTCCTTTCAAGAATGCTCTGTCTTTTAGCTCTACTGTTCGCCCAAAAACCATCTCTAATTGGATAGCAATCAACCGTTCAAATGCCGCACTCGCAATGCAAGATGGTGAATGGGAAGAAAAAAATAAATATGACTTTTCGCTTAGTAGAATCACTGACTTCATTAAATCAATTTGTGATCTCGAAATTGTATTTCGTTTAGTAAGAAAACCTCGTTCTATATCTTTAGATATAAATAGCGAGACTGTGCCTCTAAATGTTTTACCTGATGGGATGAAATCTATTATTGCCTGGGTGGCAGATCTCGCCTTACGTCTTGAGGATATACCATGGGAAGAAGATTGCGATATCTTCTCGCAACCGATCATCTTATTCCTCGACGAAGTCGATATTCATCTGCACCCGAAATGGCAGCGCCGCATTCTTCCGGCGATTCAAAAATTACTGCCCAATGCGCAGGTTTTTGTTTCCACGCATTCACCGTTTGTCGTGGGTTCAGTGGAAGATGCCTGGGTTTACCGGTTGCCCGATCCGCAGCGTCTGGTGTGCCGTGATCCGCATATTTCCGAGGTGATTACGCCGACGGAATCCGCAGGCGGGAAAAGTTATCAGGTGATTCTGGAAGAAGTGTTCGGCGTCGAAGAACAATTTGATGTTGAAACGGAAGAGTTATTAGAACAGCTCCAGCTTGCAAGAAATGGTTACTTAGCTGGCACGCAGGATGACAGTGAACTGAAGAAAACGGTTGAATTGCTGTTAGCCAAAAATAGCGAAGAATTGGAAGGTATTGTCCAGATGGAAATGAGACAAGTTGCAAGGCGCAAACCTAAAGGGAATTAACATGTTGAAAATTACCAGACCGGTTTGCCCACCCCTTTTAGCGAAAGGGCATGCCAAATGGACAGATGATTTTATGATCGCCAGAGCTGCAAATTCCAGTTCAAAATTTAGCTGGCGATCCAAAAAAAGCTATCAGCAAATGCGTGAAGCGCTTTTAGCCATGACGCTGAATCATTGCGCTTTTTGTGATGGAATCATCGGCATTGAAAGCCTGGAAACTGTTGAGCATTTTCAACCGAAAAAACATTTTCCAGCGCTGGCTTATACGTGGGGAAATTTATTCCCCTGCTGCAACCGATGCCAGGAACAGAAGGGCGAGAAGTACAATCCTGCGCTGCTAAAACCCGATGACGTTCTCTACGATTTTGAACACTTTTTTGTATGTAATGATGATGGTTCGATTGAACCCTCTGCCGCTGCAACTGTGCATGATCAGGAAAGGGCGCAAGTAACGATCGACCTTTACGGGCTAAATCTGCCTGCACGCAAAAAACAACGCCGTACTCAGCAAAAGTTATATCGCAGCGGCGCACACGATCTGTCTCTGGATGATTTGCCTTACCGGTTTTATCTTGCTGGCTGAAGAATCAATGATTGAACCCTCTAAGCACTCAGTGCCTTTAGACAATTTAGGATTGTTTGCGGTTATCTGGTTCTAAGCCCTCAATAACAGGGGCTTACGCGTAGCCTTACCAAGCGTCGGGTTTAGATAATCATTTTCAATATCATTTAATTAACTATAATGATCCGACTGATTACGCGGTGCTCACAAAGACGGTGCCGCCCTACACTATGGAGACGATGAACATGAGTTATTCACTGCCATCACTGCCTTACGCATACGACGCACTCGAACCGCATTTCGACAAAGAAACGATGGAAATCCATCACTCTAAACACCACCAGGCTTACGTTAACAACGCTAACGCCGCGCTGGAAAGCCTGCCAGAACTGGCTGCGCTGTCTGTTGAAGAGCTGATTTCTAACCTGGACAAAGTACCTGCGGATAAGAAAGTTGCACTGCGTAACAACGCAGGTGGCCACGCTAACCACAGCCTGTTCTGGAAAGGCCTGAAAACTGGCACAACCTTACAGGGCGAACTGAAATCTGCGATCGAACGCGATTTCGGCAGCGTTGATGCTTTCAAAGAAGCTTTTGAGAAAGCAGCAGCAACCCGCTTCGGTTCCGGCTGGGCATGGCTGGTTCTGAAAGACGGCAAACTGGCTGTTGTTTCTACTGCAAACCAGGACAGCCCGCTTATGGGCGAAGCTGTTTCAGGCGTTTCCGGTTACCCGCTGCTGGGTCTGGACGTTTGGGAACACGCTTACTACCTGAAATATCAGAACAAACGTCCTGATTACATCAAAGCCTTCTGGGCTGTTGTAAACTGGGACGAAGCAGCAAAACGTCTGGCTGAAGCGAAATAATTTCGCTCTGCTGCCCTTAGCGGGCACGATGTTTTCGCAAGAGGCAGGTCGGTGACCTGCCTTTTTTATGCCTCGTTTTAATGCCCCGACTTTTATGTCATGGCTTTTATGCAAAAAACGTAAGCCTGATCACTGTGTTACAGGGAATAATCCCTTCACCTTCCGCCATTTTTAGACCGCCCTCTCATTAATCAAAAATACCCCCCGGCACCTATAAAGTTTCTCTTAAGTCCTGACGATAGATTGTTCACAAAGGCGTCACAAAATCGCAAATTTTATTGCATGGAATGCTTGACGGAGAACAGCAATGGGCAACGGTACGAGTCTTTCGCAGTGGATGAGTAATCTCAAAGTCGGCACCAAACTGGGCCTCGGCTTCGGGTTGGTTCTTTTGATCGCCGCGGTGATCACCGCAGCCGGAATGATTAAGTTTAATGACATCAGCCAGCGCGCTGAGAAAGTTGATTTTAGTAATCAGATGAACGCGTTACTTAATGATGCCCGCCTCAGCCGCACATTGTATCAGCTCAACTATGACCCTGCCTATCTCAAGCAAAATCAGGACAAAATTAATGCACTGTCGCAGCTGATTGCGCAGTCGAAAGGCAAACTGGAATGGGATGCGACCAGCCAGGCCGATCTCAATCAGGTACCGGTAAAAATCCGTGAATATCAGGTAGCGCAGGACGCCTTCAAACAGGCCGTCGACAGAAAAGATGCGGTGCGTGCCAGCTGGAACCTTTCCGAAACCGAAGCCGTAGTGAAGCGTCTGCAAGACCAGTTACGCGTCGAAGACGCCGATCCGTCGATTCGTCTTTCCCTTGCGGAAGTGATTCAGAAACTGATCAGTGTGCGTTATTACGTGCGCGGCCTGTTACTCAGCATCAACAAGGAATCTGAGGCAACATTGTTGCAGGCCATCGACGATACGCAGACCAACGCCAAAAAACTTAACGCGCTGCTGCTGCCCAATCAGCAGGCGACGCTGGCCCCGCTGATGACCGCGCTGGCGACCTACAAAAGCCACGTTGTGGCGTACATGCCCGCCTATGAAGATGAGCAGAAAAACTCGCAACTTCTGTCCGTGAAAGCCGCCGAGATGAACGCGCTGGTATCGAAAATCTTCAAAAATGAACTGGATAATACGCACAACGATATCAGCAATGCGCAGATGATCATGATGGTGATCACGCTGATTGTAATGCTCGCCGGTATCCTGATTGCGTGGCGTATTACCCGCCAGATTGCGCAGCCGATCCGCGATACGCTGAAAACCGCCGAAGCCATTGCACAGGGTGATCTGACCGCCGCACGCACCACCACGCGCCGTGACGAACTGGGCATGCTGATGAACGCGGTTGCGGGGATGAGCCAGAATCTCAGCACGATGATTTATGAAATCCGCTCAGGCGTCTCGCAGGTTTCCCACGCAGCAGCGGAAATTGCCGCCGGTAATACCGATTTGTCCTCACGCACCGAGCAGCAGGCCGCCGCGGTTGAAGAAACGGCCGCCAGCATGGAAGAACTGAGCGCCACGGTGAAACAGAACGCCGATAACGCCCATCACGCCAGCAAACTGGCGAGCGAAGCATCGGGCACCGCCACCCTGGGCGGCAAGCAGGTCGGCGAAGTCGTCGATACCATGCAGCAGATTTCCGGCAGTTCAAAACGCATCGCAGAAATCACCTCCGTCATCAACGGCATTGCGTTCCAGACCAATATTCTGGCGCTGAACGCCGCCGTAGAAGCCGCGCGCGCCGGTGAACAGGGACGCGGGTTCTCGGTGGTGGCGTCCGAAGTCCGCACGCTGGCACAGCGCAGTGCGCAGGCAGCAAAAGAGATTGAAGGGCTGATTGCCGAATCGGTTGAACGTGTGAATACCGGCGCGAAGCTCGTAGAAAATACCGGACGCACGATGCAGGACATCGTGAAATCCGTCTCGCACGTCCGCGATATTATGGGCGAAATTGCGTCGGCTTCTGACGAACAAAGCCGCGGGATCAGCCAGATTTCACAGGCGATTGTTGAAATGGACAGCACCACCCAGCAGAACGCCGCGCTGGTTGAGCAGTCTTCGGCAGCGGCGGATTCTCTGGAAGATCAGGCCGCAACGCTGACGCAGGCGGTATCGGTATTCCGTCTGGCCGATAACGGCAGCATGCTGAAAGCGCCAGCTTCCGGCGCGCTGCGCCGCCCGGTTCTGCCGGCTGTGCAGGGTAAAACCAGTCAGGATAACTGGGAAACCTTCTGATTTCTCCCCGTCGCCCTGCGTGATTTTCGCGCGGGGCGATTCCTGATACTCCGAACCGGCAATGCAGGTTATGCTGAGGTTAACGACTGATTCCTCGCGGAGACCTTATGCATTATCCCGACGTTTATATCGGCAATATCGAAAGCTACCCGGATTATTCGCCCAGTGCGATTGCTAAACGCCAGATCGACGGCGCGGTCGTTCTGACGTCTGCCGGGCTCGAAGGCGATCAGCAGGCAGAAAAGAGTTATCACGGCGGCGCAGACCGCGCGCTGTGCCATTTCCCTCGCGAACACTACGCCTGGCTGCGTCAGCAGTTTCCCGAAGAAGAAGACCGTTTCCATCCTCCCGCCTTTGGCGAAAATCTCTCAACGCTCGGCATGACGGAAGATAACGTGTTTATCGGCGATATTTTCCGCTGGGGCGAAGCGCTGATTCAGGTCACACAGCCGCGTGCGCCCTGCTATAAGCTCAATCATTTTCTGGGATGCAAAAACCTGTCGCCGTTGTTGCAACAAAGCGGGCGCTGCGGATGGCTTTATCGCGTCATCGGCACCGGAAATGTCAGCGGCGATCGCCCGCTGGAGTTACTGACGCGCAACAGCGAGGTGTCCGTCGCGCAAGCGATTTCGATTGCCTTTAACATGCCGTTTGATGAGGAACAGTATCGCCGTCTGATGTCGGCTGCCGGGCTTTCTGCCAGCTGGAGCAAGACTATGCAAACGCGTCTGGTTCAGCGCAAGATCGAGGATTTTGGACGGAGATTGTTCGGTTCGGAAGGGAAGTAGTTTTAGCTCCCTCCCCTGCGAAGGGGAGGGTTGGGGTGGGGTGGGGTATCAAGGTCAAAAACATAAGTTAAAGTGTGCTTTAGCTATTGTGTTGCCAGCTAAACCCCCTCCCGACCTCCCCCTTCGCAGGGGGAGGAGCACGGCCGACTCGCCTGCCGTGGAGCTAAAATCAGAAGGCTTTTTTGGCGAAACCGGTGACGACTTTCAGGCCCATTTCGCGGCCCAGTGCGGTCATCGGGTGAACCACCACGATACCGCGTACGGTTTTCTTCAGCGTGCCCATATCAGCCTGTTCTTTCTTGGTGATTTCACGGCTGAACAGCTTTTCCAGTTTCTGCGCTTCGGTGCTGAGTTTTTTCACACGCACTTCTTTCAGACGCGCGATTTCTGCCGTCAGTTTTTCTTTCTCTTCTTCGTGTTTGTCGATCAGCTCAGCATTACCAGCCTGAATAACGGTCGCATCTTTGTGGTTCAGGGCATCCAGCATGTCGCTGAGGCGCTTAATTTCGGCTTTTTCGATTTCTTTCATGGTGTCAGATCCGTTCATGCCGCAGCGGGCACAACTGTAAAAAGGGATAATAACGCTCAGTGTATCAGAAAGTGCGCGATTCTTCAGTTCACTCCTGCACTTGCGCCAGCCCCGGCGGTAAGCCGCACATCTCGCAGGCACGCTGGCCGATACGGATCATCGCCGAAATATAGCGCGTGTCGAACACATAGCAACACGATAGCCGCAGACCGTTGCTGTAGCGCCCGCTCGGGGAATACAGCTGGCCCGGCGTCATGCAGATTTTATCCTGCAACAGCTGATGGAACAGCCTGACGCAATCCACTTCGGGCGGGAAATCAACCCAGATGACGAAACCGCCCGCCGGTTGTGTCGCACGCGTGCCCTGCGGGAAATGCAGCGCGATCAGCGCACGCGCCTGCTCAACCTGCGAGGCATAGCGGCGGCGCAACGTCCGCAGATGATGGTCGTAACCGCCGGACTCGAGAAAAAGGGTCAGCGTTTGCGACAACAGGGCAGATTCGGCCATCGAGGAAACGGCTTTGAGCTTATGCAGCCGGTCGGCGAACCGGCCGCCTTCCACCCAGCCAATGCGGAAATCCGGTGCCAGCGTTTTGGTAAAACTGGTGCAAAACAGGATCCAGCCATCGGTATCAAATGATTTCACCGCCGGAGAGAGCGTCGCACCGAACTGGATTTCGGCATAAAGACCATCTTCAATCAGCGGTACCTGATGAACGTTCATCAACCGCGCCAGGCGTTTTTTGGCAGCAAGCGGCATGGTAAAGCCCAGCGGATTTTGCGCTGTCGGCATCGCGATAACCGCATTCAGGCGCTTCTCGCTGAGCAGCATTTCCAGCACATCCAGAGAAAGTCCGGTTTGCGGATCGGTCGGGATTTCCACCGCTTTCAGCCCGAGGCTCGCCAGCATCGGCAGCAGATAAAAATAGGTCGGCGTTTCCAGCCCGACGCTGTCGCCCGGTTTGGTCGTCACGCGCAATGCCAGCTGCAACGCTTCCATACAACCGTGCGTAATCGTGATATCGGTCGGTTCTAAAATCATGCCCAGCGCCAGCGCGCGGCGGGCGATTTGTTGCCGAAGCGCCGGATGCCCCGGCGGCAAAGCATATTTCCCGATCAGGTCCGGCTGACGACGCAACAGGGACGACATAATGCGGCCGAGTTTTCCGCTCGGATAAAAGTCATTGGACTGCGGGCACGCCAGCGAAAGATTGGTGTACGCCGGGTCAGTTTGCGAGGCAAAAACGGTGTCGATCAGATCCAGTACTTCGTCTGCCGGTTCGGCGGCTGGCGTCTGAGGCTGTTCCTGCGGCGGCTGATGTTCCAGCGCGGGCAATGCGGCGCGTACATAAAAGCCGGACTGCGGGCGCGCCTCAATAAAACCACGATCTTCCAGCCGCCGGTACGCCGCGACTACCGTGTTAATGCTGACCGACCAGGTTTGCGCACTGCGCCGCACTGACGGCAAACGGCTGCCCGGTGCCAGCGTGCCGCGGCGAATGGCTTCGGCCAGTTGTTCCGCCAGCTGGTTGTAACGGGTGTCGGGCAGTTCCGCAATATCGGTCATGGTGTCAGTTCCGTAAAATTGAAAGGGTACAGTTTTGTTCTGTTGAAACTGTAACCCTAACAATAGCGTATTTCTGGTTCTGTCACCTTCCCTCTGAGCTGATTATTCTGGTTATCTGGAATACAGGGGAAAAATAAAAAATGATAGATACCGCTTTTGTCAGTTACGTCACCGTGATGTCCATTACACCGGGCCCGAACAATCTGTTGCTGGCGGCGTCCGGGGTGAATTTTGGGTTACGCCGCAGCGTACCGATGATGCTGGGGATCACGCTGGGCTGCGTGGTGCAATGCGCGCTGATGACCTCCATGCTGGCGATTTTACTGAGCTGGATGAACGTCGTGCGTCTGCCGATGGCGGTTGTGGGGTGTACTTATCTGTTCTGGCTGTCGTGGAAAATTTACCGTTCCGGCACGCCGAAAGAAGGCGAAAAACAGCAACCGATGAATATGGTCGGCGGCGCGCTTTTTCAGGCTATTAACCCGAAAGCCTGGCTGATGGCGACTAACGTGGCGATCCTGTTTACACCGCCGGACGGCAATATGCTGCATCACACGCTGCTGATTTGCGTCGGCTTCGCGCTGATCAACCTGCCGTGCATTCTGATCTGGGTGGTGATGGGTGACAGATTACGTCAGGCGTTACGTGTGGAATGGAAGCTGAAACTGTTCAACACAATTATGGGCGGAATGATGGCGTTAACCGCACTGTGGCTGCTGGTCGGCGAAGTGCGTCACGCGCTTAACTAAAGCGAATCCCCAAAATAGTTCGGGTTGCAGAAAGGCGGCAAGTGATGGGATCCCGATGAGCTTACTCAGGTAAGTGATTCGGGTGACTGAACGCAGCCAACGCATCTGCGGATCGAAGTATGACGGGGATTTATTTTTTGACCGGGGAAAGGCGTGATGGCTGCTGATTGCTGATATGTGCGATCAGGCCGGTAATAGAAAGGACCATCGTGGAGCGGACGATTTGCTGGTAACGCTGACGTTGCATAGCGATCAGTGATTCGTCGGCTTCACCGGGTTTGAGGAAAGTTGGCGCAGGCGGTAGCTCCGTCACGCAATGTAATTCGCCAAACGGGCCGAGAATTTCATCGTCGGTAAAACGATATTCTTCGCCGTCGTAATTCAGCTCTTCACGCAGCGCCATCAGTAATTCCGCATCTTCGTACTCATGACGGCTGATCACACCCAACGCGTAAATCAGTTTCAGGCGGACGGAAAGATCGCCAAGCGGCCCGGTGCCGGTCAGCAACGGTTCAACGGCGTACTTCACTGCATAATCGTCTTTGCGAAAAACCTGCACGACCAGAATATCCAGCGCTTCAGCCAGCAATTCCACGGCGGTCATCAAAAAGCTGCGCACAGTTTTACCCGCATTGAGCTTTTCCAGTACACGGTTTTCAAACGCCTGAGCTTTTTCCATAGGGCTTACTTGCAGTAAAGAACCGGTGCTAATAGCGCCCCTGGCGTCATCCATGATGCGCGCATGAAGGGCAGGAAGATCCTGCCCGACAGGGCTTTCTTTGCCTGGTGTTGGCGAAATCAAAACGAACGCAGTATTAGTGCATGGATTCGTAGATTTTTACAGCCTGGGCAACCACTTCACCCTCTTCCGGCAGGCCTGAAATCTGGGCGAGGGCAGCTTTTGGCCCGACTTTCTCCAGCAATTCAACCAGCTCTTTGGCTTGTGGATCCTGCTCGCTGCGGTAGTGCATCGCAGCCGCAATCCCTCTCACCAGATTTTCATGAGGAAGGCGATATTCCTGAGTGCCCAGCAGAGGTTTGATCAGACGATCGCCCGCGCTGAGTTTACGCAGTGGCTGACGGCCAACGCGTTCAACATCATCATGCAGATACGGGTTTTCGAAACGGGACAGAATTTTTTCGATGTACGCCGCGTGTTTTTCCGGGTCAAAACCGTAACGACGGATCAGCACTTCACCGCTCTCTTCCATCGCACCGCGAACCACCAGACGCACTTTTTCGTCGAGAATGGCATCACGGATTGTCGCATGGCCCGCCTGCTGACCGAGATACGCAGTGATCGCGTGGCCGGTGTTCAGGGTAAAGAGTTTACGTTCCACGAACGCCATCAGGTTATCGGTCAGCTCCATTCCGGCGATTTCCGGCAGAGGGCCTTTAAACTGCGTTTTATCCACAATCCACTCGCTGAAGGTTTCAACGGTGACTTCCAGCGGATCGGTCGAACCGGCGGCGGCTGGTGGCACGATGCGGTCTACGGCAGAATCGACAAAGCCGATATGCGCTTCAACCCAGGCTTTTTCATCTTCCGGCAGCGCGTTGAATACGTGCTGTTTGAACTGGCTGGTGCCGCGCACCATGTTTTCACAGGCGATAATATTCAGTGGCTTTTCGTTGCCCTGCTGGTGACGCAGCACCAGACCTTTCGCCACGTTCGGCGCGATTTTTTCGAGCACGGTTGGGCCCACGGCGGTGGTCACTAAATCGACTTCAGCAATCAGGTTGATGGCATCCTGACCGGCGCTGTTGACGGCATTCACATTGCTGACAGGCTCAACGGTGGCCTGTTCACCGACAACGTGCACGTTATAGCCTTTGCGGCTGTTCAGTGCATCCAGTAAAGCAGGGCTGACATCGGCAAATGTCAGTTCAGCCCCGGCATCAGCAAGTAATTTACCGATAAAACCGCGACCAATGTTACCTGCGCCAAAATGTAATGCTTTCATAATATTTCCTTCAAATCGGGGGCCATACTTTCTGGTAAAAAGCTTTAGGTAAAGCTGGGAGCCGCCCGGCTCCGAATCAACAAGCGGGTCTCGATATCAAGACCCGCTTAGTAACGCTCTACTGATTAACCGCGAAGAATCGTCAGAACTTCTTCAACGCTGGTGGTGTTCGCCAGACGTTCGATAACGCCGTCTTCGTCAAGCGCAGTCGTCAGCTTGGTGATCACGTTGATGTGTTCGTTATTGCGTGCGGCGATACCCACGACCAGACGCGCTGAATCATCTTCGTCTTCACCCCAGCGGATGCCCGCAGGATACTGACAGAACACGATACCGGTTTTCAGTACGCGATCTTTCGCTTCGATTGTACCGTGTGGCACCGCGATTGACTCGCCCAGATACGTGGACGTCAGTTTTTCACGCGCCAGCATCGCATCGACATATTCTGCCTGAACGTAACCGCCTTTAACCAGTTGTTCACCCGCAAAACGAATGGCGTCTTCTTTCGTTGCCGCGTGCAGGCCCAGGAAGATGTTGCTTTCGCTGATACGGAACAGGTTTTCGTTTTCACTGTCGGACACGATGCTGTCGCCCAATGTGGTGGTCACTTTCTCTTTGTACTGGCTACTTTTGTTCACTTCAACCAGACGTGCAGTCAGGTCGGTATACAGGCCGCTGTCGAGGAAGTTAGTCAGCGAGATGTGCTGTGCATGTGGCACCTGGCGCATCGCACGTTCAGTCAGGTCACGGTGAGTAATGACCAGGTCAACGTCGTCCGGCAGGTTGTTGATTGCACTGTTGGTCACGCTGATGTTGGTCAGTCCTGCATCCTGCACTTTTTTGCGCAGAACACCGGCACCCATTGCGCTCGAACCCATACCGGCATCACAGGCAACGATGATTTTGCGTACGGTAGACAGGTCGCCAGCAACGCCAGTCGCGCCTGGTTTACCGCCTTTAGATTCGGCTTTCATGTCCTGAACGCGACGGGTTGCGTCTTCCAGATCATCCCCTTCTTTCGCTTTCGTGGTTTTCAGCAAGAAGGAAGAAATCACGAAGGACACCGCAAACGCAGCCACGATAGCGGCGATGTTAGCGAAGTAAGCACCTTTTGGCGTCATCGCCAGCACGGCCAGGATTGAACCCGGAGAAGCCGGAGAAACCAGACCGCCGTTCAGCATGGTCAGGGTGAACACGCCAGTCATACCGCCCAGAATTACCGCCAGCAACAGACGTGGGTTCATCAGAACGTATGGGAAATAAATTTCGTGGATACCACCCAGGAAGTGGATGATTGCCGCGCCGCCAGCAGATTGCTTAGCGCTGCCACGACCGAAGAACATGTACGCCATCAGGACGCCCATACCCGGACCCGGGTTCGCTTCGATCAGGAAGAAGATTGATTTACCGGTTTCAGTCGCCTGCTGGATACCCAGCGGAGAGAAGATACCGTGGTTGATGGCGTTGTTAAGGAACAGGATTTTCGCCGGTTCAACAAAGATAGAGGCCAGCGGCAACAGGTTATGAATAACCATGATGTGCACGCCTGCAGCCAGCACTTTAGACAGCGCTTCTACCAGCGGACCGATAGCCAGGAAGGCGAGGATCGCCAGCAGCATACCGATAATCCCGGCGGAGAAGTTGTTAACCAACATCTCGAAGCCGCTTTTGATTTTACCGTCAACCCAGCGGTCGAAACGCTTGATTGCCCAGCCGCCCAGCGGACCTGCAATCATTGCGCCGAGGAACATTGGCATATCCGCACCGACGATAACACCCATAACGGTGATTGCGCCGACCACACCACCGCGATCGCCACCGACCAGACGACCACCGGTGAAACCGATGAGCAATGGCAGGAGATAAGTGATCATCGGGCCAACCAGCTTCGCTAATGTTTCATTAGGGATCCAGCCGGTAGGAATGAACAGAGCAGTAATGATACCCCAGGCGATAAACGCGCCGATGTTGGGCATTACCATGTTACTCAGGAAGCGACCAAAGTTTTGAACCTTGATCTTAACGTCTGGTGAAAACATAAAACGCACCCCTATTGATACGCGCTGACAATAGAGCGCGTGATATCAGTTAATTATCGGTGACGGTTATTTCGGTTTTTCTGCCACTGCTTTAAAAATCCGTCCGTCGAATTGCTGTCTGCGAGGCGGACTCTACCACGTGATTATAGGCCTCGCGTAGCCACCCCACAGCCCGTGACAGAGATCACACGTATACGACCACTACCCCCTGCATTTTGGTGATCACGATCACAAAACACCCCTGTAATCCGGCTACACCGACGATAATTTGAGCTTGATACGCATAAAAACGTGATGAAAGTCACTTTTTATTAACGAGTCTTTATCATAAAAACGTGATATTCATCACAAAGTATTTTTCGATGACCTTGCTTATTTCGCTTAAAAACCGTTCAAACGTGTCAGGTGAATGCGGAATTGAGTTTACGGGGGAGAGTTTGAAATAAAATTACAGAATGGGGGCTGAATAAAAAAAGCGAGCTGTCTGACAGCCCGCCGCTATTTAATAAGTTTTTCGCAGAGAAAAAATTACTTCCCGCCTTGTGCCTTAACAATGGCAGCCTGCAACTCTTCGGCTGAAACCGCGCCCGGAAGCACGGTGGTGTTCGCCGCCGTTGCGCCGCTGGTTGGCATCACCACAAAGCCTGGCGTACCGCTGAAGCCCAGCGTACGGGCCAGTTCGTCATTGGATGCGATGGCTTCATGCGTGGCTTTACGCTGCGCGTCAGTTGGCTGGGTGGCTTTGGCCGCTTTAACCGCACCGGCGATATCGGCATCGGTCAGTTTGCCTTCGTCATGGCCGGTGCGATAAATGCTGTTGTGGTAGTCGAAGTACGCCTGCGCGCCCTTCTCTTTCCAGATAGCCATACCGGTTTCAGCTGCAGTAATGGACGCTTTCCAGCGGTCGCCGAAGATTGGCCATTCTTTGAAAACGAAACGGACGTTCGGATTGGCTTTTACCGTTTGCTCAACCACCGGAGCCATGTGGCTGCAATACAGGCACTGGTAATCGAAGAATTCTACAAAGGCCACTTTGGCATCTTTCGGGCCATAACTCGGCGTGGCAGGGTCTTCAATCAGAGCTTTTGAATTTGCCAGAACGGCGCTCAGGGTTTCCTGTTGCTGCTGATCGGCCTGCTGCGCCTGAAGTTTCTGGCTGACCTGCACCAGAAGCTCGGGGTGCTGAAGCATGTAATCTGCTGCAATTTTACCAATGGCTTCCTGCTGCGCCGGGGTGAAATCTGCCGTTGCGCTGTCGGCGGCGTTGGCCAGCGCAGGTGCCAGCACCAGAGAAGCCAACAGAGTCATCGTCTGACGTTTCATCAAAAATCCTTAAAGTGAAATACGGGGGAAATCGGACAGTTGCCTTCAAAAGTAGAGGAATTCAGTGCAGTTTGCAGGTTAAAAATTGTCATTTTTTATAAATATGACGCCATTAATGACCGGATTTTTCCAACAAAAAAGCCACGTACAAAAAGGACGTGGCTTTTACGAATATTCCAGCACTGCTTAGTTGCTGAAATCGCCCTGCGCGACTTTCTGCGCCTGGAGCAATGTCTGCTGTTTGCCGACCAGATTCGACATCATTGTGTTGTACTGCGTCGCCTGTTGCTGCGTCGGGAACTGCACGCCGCCGTTAGCGAATGCCACCTGAGGGCCCTGCTGTTGCAGGAAATCACCCACGGAGACGATGTCCTGCGTGAAGCTTTGCAGCGCTGGCACCAGCGGGGTCAGCACGTTTGCAGGCTGAGTCACCACGGTGCTATAGACCTGACCGTAAACGGCTTTCAGGTCATCAGGCTGTTTGAGGCCCGCCATCGCGGTATCCGCTTTGGTTTTCGAATCGCGCAGCTGCGCATTCATCATACTCAGCGTGCTGGCAGCCTGTTGCAGCGCGCTACGCTGGGTCATGTAATCCTGCGGCGTGCGCACCTGACCAATCGCGTTAACCACCGGCACAAAGCTGCCTTCAACGGCACCTTTCATCTGACGGGAGAATGACAGAATGATGCCGTAGTCATTCGCGTAATTACCAAAACGTTGCTTCTGATCTTCACTCAGCGATGGAAGGTTTTGCCCGCTGCGCATCACGGTATTTTGCAAATAATCGATAAAGGCTTTGCGTTGTTCCGGTTCTTTATCGCCGCATGCAGTGAGCTGAAACACTACCAGCAGTGCGATAAACGGCGCCAGCCAGCGAGAAAATGCACCGCTTCTGATCCCTACAGCCATGAGTCCTGACTCCTGATTTCAATGTTCTTTGCCGGCGAATTCCGTGCCGATGCTGTGCGTCCATGCGGGATATAGGATAGAACATCTGGGGGGGATGTGATACTTAAGGCTGCGCCTTAAAATCCCTTTTTTTGCGCATAACCGCGCGACTTGCGTGCTTTGCGCTGCACAGACGCTTTTTAAAATTGGATCGACAACATTTCGGTTTCTCAATAATTGCGATCACTTAACTCGCTGCGCCGAAACCGCCCAGAGGAGGAAAGTGCTTTTCCTCCTCTGGACTCCTCCACGCTTTTTTACTGCGCGCTACCGCTCGCTGGCTATGTTTCAGAAGCCACCGCTATTGCCGCGAAAACTTGCCGCTGCGCGGTTCCCTTACTCGGTTTCGAGCCATGGGTCTCGAAACACTTCGCTCGGCAAGCCTTCTGAAAGCGGCTGGAGACTTTTTAAATTCAGAGACAAACCAGCCAATAATTATTTTAGAAAAAAGTCTGTAATGTTGTGCTTTAGAAAACAGCCAGTAAGGTTGTGCTTTAGAAAGCCAGTGGCCGCTTTCAAAACGACGTCGAGTGAGTGGTGAGAAACAGCGAGAGTCTTTTTTCGAGCAGGTTCGAATCCGAGGCGAGAGAACCGCGTAGCGGCGGAGTTTGCGGCAATAAGAGGAGTGGCTGAAACATAGCCAGCGAGCGGTAGCGCGCAGTGAAAGAGCCGGGGGTCTTGGGGGCGGCGGCGATATGCCGCCCCCAAGTCGGTGTGGGCCGACGCCCACGACCTTGACCTTACTGAAGCAGAGAAATATCTGCCACTTGTAAGAACAACTCCCTCAGCTTGGAGAGAAGCGTCAACCGGTTGATTCGAATCGCTTCGTTCTCATCCATCACCATCACGGTGTCAAAGAACGTATCCACGGTTTCACGCAGGGCTGCCAGTTCGACCAGCGCTTCTTTGTACTGACCGGCAGCAAACAGCGGCTCCAGTTTGTCACGCAGAACCACCAGATGCGTAGCCAGTTTCAGCTCGGCAGGTTCTTTCAGCACGGAGGCGTGAACGTGATCCAGCAGAACGTCGGTGGATTTCGCCAGGATGTTGGAAACGCGTTTGTTAGCCGCAGCCAGCGTTGCCGCTTCATCCAGCGTACGGAAGTAGCTCACTGCTTTCACACGGCCGTCGAAATCAGCCGGTTTGGTCGGACGACGCGCCAGCACGGCCTGAATGGTATCGACCGCGTGACCCTCTTCCTGATACCACGCGCGGAAACGACCGAGCATGAAATCAACCACCTCATCGACAACCTTGGCGTTAGTCAGCTTGTCGCCGTACAGGCGCACCGCTTCTTCGGTCAGGGTTTGCAGATCCAGAGACAGGTTTTTCTCAACGATGATACGCAGCACGCCCAGTGCTGCACGGCGCAGTGCGAACGGGTCTTTATCGCCTTTCGGATGTTGACCGATGCCGAAGATACCGGCCAGCGTGTCCATTTTGTCAGCGATAGCCAGCGCACAAGCCACCAGCGATGCCGGTAATTCGTCGCCCGCAAAGCGTGGCTGGTACTGTTCGTTCAGCGCAACCGCGACTTCTTCCAGCTCGCCGTCGTGACGCGCATAGTGCATGCCCATCACGCCCTGCGTGTCGGTGAATTCGAAGACCATGTTGGTCATCAGATCACATTTGGACAGCAGACCCGCGCGTTTTGCGTTTTCAACGTTGGCACCGATTTTCTCGGCAATCCAGCCAGACAGCGCCTGAATGCGGTCGGTTTTGTCACGCAGCGTACCCAGCTGTTTCTGGAACAACACGGTTTCCAGACGCGGCAGGTTATCTTCGAGACGTTTTTTGCGGTCAGTGTTGAAGAAGAATTCCGCATCGGCCAGACGCGGGCGAACCACTTTCTCGTTACCGGAGATGATTTGTTGCGGATCTTTCGATTCGATGTTGGCCACGAAGATGAAGTTCGGCAGAAGTTTGCCCGCGGCGTCGTACACCGGGAAATACTTCTGGTCACCTTTCATGGTGTAAACCAGCGCTTCAGCCGGAACTGCCAGGAATTTCTCTTCGAATTTAGCGGTCAGAACCACCGGCCATTCCACCAGAGAAGCCACTTCTTCCAGCAGGCTTTCGCTCAGATCGGCAATACCGCCAATCTCTTTCGCCGCTTTCTCAGCATCCTGTTTGATGATGGCTTTACGCTGCTCGTAATCCGCAATGACTTTGCCGCGTTCCAGCAGAATTTGCGGGTACTGATCGGCGTTGTCGATAGTGAATTCCGGCTCGCCCATGAAACGGTGGCCGCGAATGGTACGCGCAGAATCGATACCGAGGATTTTCGCCGGGATCAGTTCGTCGCCTAACAGCAACGTCACGGTGTGAACCGGACGCACAAACTGCACGTCGGAATCGCCCCAGCGCATCAGTTTTGGAATCGGCAATTTGGACAAAGATGTCGCGATCATCGCCGGCAGCAGTTGTTGCGCGCTTTCGCCTTTGACGTGCGCGCGGTAAACCAGCCATTCACCTTTGTCGGTGACCAGACGGTCAGCCTGATCGACGGTGATGCCGCAACCACGAGCCCAGCCTTCAGCGGCTTTGCTTGGTTTGCCTTCTGCATCAAACGCCTGCGCCACAGCCGGGCCGCGTTTTTCAACTTCGCGATCGGCCTGTGATTCATGCAGACCGGAGACTTTCAGCGCCAGACGGCGCGGTGCAGCAAACCATTTAACGTCACCGTGTGGCAGATTCGCCGCATCAAGTTCCGCAGTCAGATTAGCGGCAAAGGATTCAGCAAGGCTGCGCAGAGCCTTCGGTGGCAGTTCTTCCGTGCCGATTTCCACCAGAAAAGTTTTTTCAGTCATGGCTGACTCACTCGTTTTCTAATTTTGGTTTGCACATCGGGAAGCCCAAAGCTTCGCGGGAAGCATAATACGCCTCAGCTACCGCTTTAGTCAGGGTCCGGATGCGCAGAATGTAGCGCTGACGTTCAGTCACAGAAATCGCTTTACGCGCGTCGAGCAGGTTGAAGCAATGTGCTGCTTTCAGGATGCGCTCGTAAGCAGGCAGTGCCAGCGGCTTTTCGAGAGCCAGCAGGGTTTGCGCTTCTTTCTCGTGCTGTTCAAAACAGGTGAACAGGAAATCGACATCGGCGTATTCGAAGTTATAGGTGGATTGCTCCACTTCGTTCTGATGGAACACGTCGCCGTAGGTCGTTTTGCCCAGCGGACCGTTGCTCCAGACCAGATCGTAAACACTGTCCACGCCCTGGATATACATCGCCAGACGCTCAAGACCGTAGGTAATTTCACCGGTCACAGGTTTACATTCCAGGCCGCCGACCTGCTGGAAGTAAGTGAACTGCGTCACTTCCATACCGTTCAGCCACACTTCCCAGCCGAGACCCCAGGCGCCGAGCGTCGGGTTTTCCCAGTTGTCTTCTACGAAGCGAATATCGTGGATAAGCGGGTCAAGACCCAGCTCTTTCAGGGAACCGAGGTACAGTTCCTGAATGTTTTCCGGTGACGGTTTGATCATCACCTGGAACTGATAATAGTGTTGCAGGCGGTTCGGGTTCTCACCGTAGCGACCATCGGTCGGGCGGCGGGAAGGCTGAACATAGGCTGCCGCAAAAGGCTCAGGGCCGAGTGCGCGCAGGCTGGTCATCGGGTGCGAGGTGCCCGCGCCGACTTCCATATCCAGCGGTTGAACAATGGTGCAGCCCTGCTGCGCCCAATAATCTTGCAGTGTCAGGATCAGGCCCTGAAATGTCTTGGTATCAAACTTTTGCATGTTGGATTCGCACGCGAGAAAGTGGGTTTATAAAGAGTCGGACAGTATACCCGCTGAACGGAAGATAATCACACAACAGATCCCTGTGAATTACCTTAAAAACGCCAGTATTCAGCGCTTCTCTGCCAGTTTATAGGCTTCATTGCCCTCACGTTTACCAATCGCGACAACAATTACCACGATTTCCTGATCCTCAACCTGATAGACCAGACGGTAGCCGAGGCTCTTCAATTTAATTTTATACCGGTTAGTTTTTGGGCCGCATAAACGGGCAGAAACGACGTGAGGATTTTCGAGCCGCTCAGCGAGTTTCTTTTTAAACTGGTCTTTAATGGGAGGTGCCAGCGCCTTCCATTCTTTCAGGGCTGACTTCAGAAAATCGATTTTATAAGTCATCCAGTGTCAGCCTTATCCTTTCTTCGCCCTGCCGCGCATCCATTATGCGGTTCAGTTCCACGTCTTCTGCAAGACTCAGGAAATAGGCGTAGACCTCTGGTGGAACACAATAAAAGGCCGGTTCATTGCGGTTAAGGATCGCCACGGCTTCACCTTCTCCGGCGGAGAACGTCCCCATCGGATCACGTTTTAGCTCGGTAATACTGGCGGCTGAGGAAGTGAGTATTTCAAACGGCATAGCTTTTCTCCTGTCACACAATGCCGTTATTATAGCCTTAAAAGCATCTTTAAAAGCACCCTTTAAGATGCTTTTAAAATCTTGCGCTGATCCCCGCGTTGTAGGACGTTTGTTCGCCGGAATCCAGGCCAGTAGTCTGGGAGACGGCGGCGAAGGCGGAAATGCTGTGGGTGATCTGGACGTTGGCGCCCACGGTCATGTCGACCCAGTCGTCGTCCTGCTCGCCGGTGGTGCGGCTAAAATGCGTGCGGGTGGATTTGATGGCGCCGGTCGCGGTATAGGTTTTGTCGCCGAACTGGCGGTCATACGTGACCTGTGCATACGGATTCACAATGCCCAGCTCTGCATTCAGACGCCAGCCCAGCGCGCCGATTTGTGAGTGCGAGGTCTGGTCGCCAAAGCGCATCGACGTGCTGTTATTGCCCTTCTCGCTGTAACCCTCAATGCTGCTGTAATCCCAGCTGTACTGCGCCACCGGGCCGGTTTTCAGCACCGGTAAAATCGGGAAGTCCCAGCCGGCGGTGACGCGGCCGCCAATCTGCTTACCGTCTGTTTCGCCGCGCTCAGTGCGGGTGGTTGGCCCGAGTTTGATGCTGCGGTTGATGTCGTCATAATTCAGCGAGCCGTAGTGGACATCGCCGTTAATCCAGCCGTTTTCGGCAATTTTCACGCCGGTAAACGCCGTCGCCATCCAGCCGCGTGTGCGGTAGCTGTAGTGGTCAGTCGGATCCTGTTTATCGTCGGAACCGGAAATCATCAGCCCCATCATCCAGCGATCGGTCATCTGATAATCCATCCCGACATTGAGCGAATTCGAGGTCAGGGAGCCATCACCCAGCGACGGGTTAATTTTGCTGTCCGCACTTTGCCCGGCGTAACCGCCGAACATGCCGAAGGTTCCGGCGTCGTTATCCTGCGTGCGTAATTGCTGATAACGGCTGTCGAGAATCCCCTGCGTATTTCGCGCCAGCGCCAGAGAGCCCTTATTCAGCGCCGTCGCTTCCAGCGGGCCGTTGAGCACGGACTGCATGTATTCGGCGATCAGCGCGTGCGCCTGCGGTGTCGGGTGAAAATGGTCAGCAAACAGGAAAGCTTTGCTGCTGTCGAAACCCGGCAGATTTGACGTACATTCGGAAGCTGAAGTCCCGACCGGGCAAGCCGTGCCCGCCGTATTCGCGAAGCCGTACAGCGCCGGATCGGCGATCACTTCATTAAACAAACCGTTAATATCTACACGCGCAATATTGCCGCCGGTTTTCGCCAGCGCAATGTCCTCGGTCGTGTTGTAAGTGTCGGTCAGCCCGCCTGCGACGTCTTTCAGTGCGTCATAAGCGGCGGCCAGCCCTTTCGCGATCACATCCTGAACCAGCGGAATACCTGAACCTTCGGCCGCCGCGGCCGCAAGCGCATTATGAATCGCTTCAGTACGCGCCGCCGCATCCGGCGTGTTCTGCGCATTCAGATATTGATAGGCCGCTTCCAGCGCCTGCTGCTGAACCGGCAGCAATCCGACCTGAATAATCCCTTCCATCAGAACCGGCGTCAGACCAATATTTGGCACCGTCGGCACAATCACCGTTCCGGCACCCGCTTTCAGCAAATCGTTCACCTGGGACGCGGCCTGCGTCGCGCTGTTGGTGGCGATATCCAGCGCGTTCAGCGGATTGAGCGCCGCCGCCGCGAGATCGTTACCGCCAATCCAGTGAATATACAGCCCGTCGGGATCGGCTTTGCCGCCGGTCGAGGCCAGATAACTTTTCACCTGATCCTGCGTGGTGTAATCAGAATCCAGCCCCGGCACCGCGACGCCGCCGCCTTCGGCATAGTTCAGCCCGCCTTGCGAAGAGGGTTTTAAGGTCGTGCCAATATTGTTCGCCAGAATCTCGTCATACAGCTGATGCGTGTTGCTGTCGAAGGTCCAGCGGCCGATATTGCCGGTATCACTCAGACTGTCGCCAAAAACATAAAGCTGATCGTAAGCCTGCGCTGAAGCCTGCGTTCCGAGGCAAAGCGCCACGGCGAATGCGCCCTGCGTCAGCCGTGTTGCGTACTTTTTTGTGCCTGCCATAAACCTGTTTTCCTGAAGTTTCAGCGGCGCATGCCCCTGATTAAATGTAAGGAATCCGTAATGAATGGCTTTAAATATTGTTCAGATCCGACCAGCGTCAAGTTCACGGTGCGCAAATTGCGACGTTGCAGAGTTATCCGAGAAACCACACACTGGAGCCCACGCTTTCAAGGAGAAAACGAGATGACGCGCTGTAGCTGGGTTTCCAAAGAACCGATTTACCTCGATTACCACGATAAAGAATGGGGCGTGCCGGTCAAAGATGGCCGCGAGTTGTTTGAGATGTTGTGCCTCGAAGGCCAGCAGGCCGGGCTTTCGTGGATAACTGTGCTGAGAAAGCGCGAAAATTACCGCCAGAACTTCCACGCGTTTGATCCGGTGAAAATTGCCAAAATGACCGACGACGACGTCGAACGCCTGGTGCTTGATGCCGGTATCATCCGCCATCGGGGAAAAATCAAAGCCATTATTGGCAACGCACAGGCTTATCTGACGATGCAGGCCAGCGGCGAGGACTTCTCAGATTTCATCTGGAGCTTCGTGGGCAATCAACCGGTCATCAATAACCCGCTCGGCCCGGAAGGCGTTCCGGCCAAAACAACGGTGTCCGATGCAATGTCCAAGGCGCTGAAAAAGAAAGGCTTTAAGTTTATCGGTTCAACGATTTGTTATGCCTTTATGCAGGCGGCCGGGCTGGTGAACGATCATCAGTCTTATTGCTTCTGCCATCCGGCGAATCAGCCGTCATGATCCGCCTTGCGCAGCCCGCCGATCACGAAGCCATTCTGTTGCTCTGGCTGCGCAGTTCTCTGATATCACACTCTTTTATTGCCGAATCCTACTGGATTGAAAGCCTGCAAATGGTGAGGGAAGATTTCCTGCCTAAAGCCCGGACCTGGGTTGAGTGTGACGAAAAAGGTCATATCAGCGGCTTTATCAGCGTGCTGAATCAGCAGTTTATCGGCGCGCTGTTTGTGGAAGAAAGCCGCTACGGCGACGGCACCGCGCAACGTCTGATGGCGGCGGCCAAAGAGGAATATCCGGTTCTGCTGCTCGAGGTGTATCTGCAAAACCACCGTGCGATGGCGTTCTATCGTAAGGAAAACTTTGAGATCACCGCCGAAACCCGCCATCCCGGCACCGACATGCCCACCTGGATCCTCCGCTGGTTCCATCCCCTTTCCGAATAAGTTCCCAAAATCCGCAAAAATACAAAAACAGATAACCGGAATTCTCCTACTGCTTAACGCCCCGAAATTGCGCATAAAGAGCGCCAGAACGCCGCAGGGCTGAAATCTGCCTGTTGCATTTGTTTATGTTTTGACACCTTTTTCTGTGCAACTTGCCGTAAAAAGAGCAGTCATAATGCCGCAGTAAAGTTCTGAAAAAATAAACATCCAGAAAGGAAATAAGATGAACAAAAGACTTCTAGTGGTTGCAGGCGTGCTGTGTGTGACGATGGGCCTTTCCGCCTGTACCACCAATCCTTACACCGGGGAATCAGAAGCAGGCAAATCCGGCATTGGCGCGGGCATCGGTGCCGCACTCGGCGCGGGCGTCGGCATGCTTTCTTCATCCAAACACGATCGCGGTAAAGGCGCGCTGATCGGGGCGGCGGCAGGTGCTGCACTGGGTGGCGGTGCGGGTTATTACATGGATGTGCAGGAATCTAAACTGCGCGACAAAATGAAAGGCACCGGCGTCAGCGTGACCCGTCAGGGCGACAATATCGTACTGAATATGCCGAACAATGTGACCTTCGACACCAACAGCAGCACGCTGAAACCGGCAGGCGCGAACACGCTGACCGGCGTGGCGATGGTACTGAAAGAGTATCCGAAAACCGCCGTTAACGTCGTCGGTTACACCGACAGCACCGGTACACGCGCACTCAACATGAAGCTGTCGCAGCAACGTGCTGATGGCGTCGGCAGCGCGCTTATCACGCAAGGCGTTGAAGGCAGCCGCGTGCGGACGACCGGCGCAGGCCCGGATAATCCGATTGCCAGCAACAGCACTGAGGCCGGTAAAGCGCAGAACCGCCGCGTGGAAATCACCCTCAGCCCGATGCAGTAATCGCGGTCAGATCCAAAATAAGAACGGAGCCTCAGGGCTCCGTTTTTTCGTTTGTGCTATCCTCCGCCAAAGAATCCTCCCTTATTTGTGCAACGGAAATCAGTATGTCGCTGAAAGCTATCGCGAAAGATCTCGGTCTCTCTGTCACCACCGTCAGCCGTGCGCTGAACGGTTACGATGACGTTTCAGCGGATACCAAAGCGCGGGTTCAGGCGGCAGCAGATTTACGCGGCTACCGGCCAAACACTCTCGCCCGCCGTTTGAAAATGGGCAAGATCGACGCCGTCGGACTGATTTTCCCCTTCACTTCCCATCCCTTAAGCAATTCTGCGTTTATCGAAATGGTTGGCTGTATCACCCGTGAACTGGCGAAATATGAAATCGATTTGCTGCTGGTACCGGACGAACTCGGCACGTTTTCGTGGCGGCGGCTGATCGAAAGTAAACGTGTGGATGCCATGCTGGTGGCGCATACGCTGGATAACGACCCGCGCCTGCTGGATTTGCAGCAGCGTAATTTCCCGTTTCTGGCGCTGGGGCGCAGCCAGTGTCTGACGCAGGATTACGCCTGGTTTGATTTCGATAACCGCGCCGGAATGCAGATGGCGGTCGATCATCTGGCGGCACTTGGCCACAGCCGTATCGCGTTTCTCGGCGAGAACAATCAGCAGTCGTTTATCGGGCAGCGCCATCAGGGCTATCTCGATGGCTTGCGGGCGAACCATCTGCCGCTCAATCCGGATTACGCGCATAAAGTCAGCCCCAGCCGTCGTGCCGGCTATCAGGCCACGCAGGCGCTGCTGGCGTTACCTCAGCCGCCAACCGCACTGGTCTGCGACTGCAATATGCACGGCGAAGGCGCGGCGCTGGCGTTGCACGAAGCTGGTTTGCTGCTCAGCGGCGGCGTTTCGCTGATTATTTTTGACGGATTACCTTCCGACAGCGTGCCCGACGTCGCCGTCACGGCTGTTCGTCAGGGCACGCGCGAAGCGGTCGGGCTGCAAATTGCCGACATGACGCGGGCGCTGATCCGCAACGAACCCCTGAAGAATTTGCAGGTTCTCTGGCAGCCAGAATTGCAGGCGGGCGTCACCGCACATCCACCACGCTGATACTTCCTCTTTAGATTATTTTTCCACCCTATATCACAAATTTGGAATGTCACATTTCACATCCGAAACGTTTCGGATCAATAGTTACTCCACAAAATCGCGTTTTATCGCCGCATTTTACCCTTGTGGAGTTGTGACAATATGGAAAACCAGACCGTCCATTTAACCAGTGAACACACCAGCCTGATCGTGCGCTGCACGCCGTTTGCCGAAATCCTTTACTGGGGAAAACGCCTCAGCCAGTTTTCAGCGCAAGACCTGATTTCCCTGAGCCGCGCAGTACCCAATGGCCGTATTGATGTCGATGCACCGGTCAATCTCAGCGCCGATTCTGGCCGCGGTTCGTTCGGAAATCCGGGCGTGGAAGGCCACCGCGACGGCCTGGACTGGTCGCCGGTCTTCAATACCACGGACGTCCGGCATCACGGTAATCAACTGACCATCACCACCGAAGACCCGATAGCCGGGCTGCAATTTCGCAGTGAACTGCATCTGGACGCCAGCGGTGTTTTGCAGGCACGAAATGCGCTGACCAACCTGAAACCCGGCACTTATCAGCTGACGCGTCTGGCCGTTACGCTGCCGCTGCCGGAGCGCGCTGCCGAAGTGATGGCGTTTCATGGCCGCTGGATCAAAGAGTTTCAGCCGCACCGCACGTTGCTGGATCACGGCGGCGTAATTCAGGAAAACCGTCGCGGCAAAACCTCCTCTGAACATTTTCCGGCGATGATGATCGGTCATCCGGGTTTTGGCGAAGAACAGGGTGAAGTCTGGGGAATGCATCTGGGCTGGAGCGGCAATCATCGCCTGCGGGCAGATATCAAAACCGATGGCCGCCGCGTGGTGCAGGCTGAAGTCCTGTATTTCCCCGGCGAACAGCGTCTCGAAGAAGGAGAAACGCTGGAAACGCCGTGGCTCTACGCCAGTTATTCCGCCAGCGGCCTGAACCGCATGAGCCAGCAGTTTCACCGGTTTGTGCGTGAGCAGATCCTGCGCTTCCCGGTGGAAAAACCGCGTCCGGTGCACCTCAATACCTGGGAAGGCATCTATTTCGATCACGATCCCGGCTACATCATGCAGATGGCGACCGAATCCGCGGCGTTAGGCGTTGAACGCTTCATTATCGACGACGGCTGGTTCCGCGGGCGCGATCATGACCGCGCCGCGCTGGGCGACTGGTATCTCGACGAGAAGAAATACCCGAACGGGCTAAAACCGGTGATTGACCATGTCAAAAAACTCGGCATGGAATTTGGTATCTGGGTTGAACCGGAAATGATTAACCCGGATTCGGATTTGTACCGCGCGCATCCCGACTGGCTGCTGGCGCTGCCGGGTTATCAGCAACCAAGTGGCCGCCATCAGTTCGTGCTCGATCTGAATAATCCGCAGGTCTTTGATTATCTGGTGGAACGCATGAGCTGGCTGCTCGGCGAGCACGACGTGGATTATGTGAAATGGGACATGAACCGCGAAATTGTTCAGCCGGGGCATGAAGGCCGCGCGGCGCTGACCAGCCAGACGCAGCAGTTTTATCGTCTGCTCGACGTACTCGGCGGCCGCTTCCCGCACATTGAGTTTGAATCTTGCGCTTCCGGCGGCGGGCGCATTGATTTTGAGGTGCTCAAACGTAGCCACCGTTTCTGGACATCGGACAACAATGACGCGCTGGAACGGCAGAAAATTCAGCGCGGCATGAGCTATTTCTTCCCGCCGGAAGTGATGGGATCGCACATCGGTAACAAGCTGTGCCACGCCACCTCGCGCCAGCACAGCATTGCGTTTCGCGGCCTGACGGCGCTGTTCGGGCACATGGGCATTGAGCTGGATCCGGTGAAAGAAGGCGAAGCCGAACGCGCCGGATTCGCGAAATATACCCGCCTGCATCAGCAACTTCGGCCATTGCTGCACAGCGGCGATGTGTACCGCGTCGACAGTCACGATGATTCCATGCTGATTAACGGCGTGGTCAGCGACAGCGGCGATCGCGCGGTGTTTCTGGTCAGCCAGCTTGCGATGCCGACCTGGTCATTACCGGGAACGCTGCGGGTGCCGGGGCTGAACCCGGACGCCCGTTATCGCGTCACCGTGCTGGATGAACCGGAATTGCTGGCAGGCGGCGGAAGCGGCCACACCATGCGCGTTCAACCGGCATGGCTGCACGAATCGCCGGTGCTGAGCGGTGAATGGCTGGCGAATGCCGGGCTGACATTGCCGGTGATGGATCCGGAAAGCGCCCTGCTTCTGGGCTTCGAAGAAATCAGATAACAAAAATAACGCCGGTACTCAGGTGCCGGTTTTCATGGTTTCGGCAAGGAAATCACTATGAATCCTACACAAACTTCCGATCGCTGTTTCTATAAAAAAAATACCAACTTCTGGATATTTGGCGCCTATTTCTTCCTCTATTTCTTCATTATGGCGACCTGTTATCCGTTTTTACCGATCTGGCTTTCGGACATTATCGGCCTGAGCAAAACGGAAACCGGCATCGTGTTCTCCAGCATGTCGCTGTTTGCGATTCTGTTTCAGCCCATTTTCGGCGTTATTTCTGACAAGCTCGGCCTCAAAAAACATCTGCTGTGGATTATCGCCGTGCTGCTTTTCCTGTTCGCGCCGTTCTTTATTTACGTCTTCGCCCCGCTGCTGAAAATCAATATCGTGCTCGGCGCGATCCTCGGCGGCGCGTATATCGGCTTCGTTTTTGCCGGCGGTTCTGGCGCAACCGAGGCGTATATCGAAAGGGTCAGCCGCAACAGCGCCTTTGAATACGGTAAGGCGCGGATGTTCGGCTGTTTTGGCTGGGGGATTTGCGCCTCGACCGCAGGCGTGCTGTTTAACATCAACCCGAATATCGTGTTCTGGATGGGTTCCGGCGCGGCGCTGATCCTGATGGTTCTGCTGCTGATTTCCCGTCCGCAGGAAAACAAGAATGCCGTGGTGATGGATAAACTGGGCGCCAATCAGCCGCAATTTTCGCTGAAAACGGCGGCGTTGCTGCTGAAAGAACGCAAACTGTGGATGCTGATTTTGTACGTGATCGGCGTCGCCTGCGTCTACGACGTGTTTGATCAGCAATTCGCCACGTTCTTCAAAACCTTCTTTGCCTCACCGCAACAAGGCACGGAAATGTTCGGCTACGTCACCACCGCGGGCGAGCTGTGTAACGCACTGATCATGTTCTGTTCGCCGTGGATTATTAACCGCATCGGCGCAAAAAATACGCTGCTGCTGGCGGGCACCATTATGTCGATCCGCATTGTCGGCTCGTCATTTGCGACCACCGCCATCGAAGTCATTTTGCTGAAAATGCTGCATGCGCTGGAAGTGCCGTTCCTGCTGGTCGGCGTATTCAAATACATCACGCAGATTTTTGATGTCCGGTTCTCGGCGACCATTTATCTGATCGGGTTTAACTTTGCCAAACAGCTGGCGGCGATTTTCCTTTCGGCGTTTGCCGGCAGTTTGTATGACCGCATCGGGTTCAGCGATACCTATCTGATCCTCGGCGGCATCGCCTTTGGCGTCACCCTCATTTCCGCGTTTACGCTGAGTAACCGGCCGGAGAAACAGGCGGTTCCGGCGGCCAGACCGGCGGAAGGGTTGCGCTGAGTAACGGATGCAGCCTTTCGGCACTCTGTGCTAGTCTCCGTGGGACAAGCATGACGGGAGAAAGGTTGTGAGCAAAAAACAGGAGCCGGGCGCACCGGTACGCGCCACGATACGTGATGTCGCCAGCGCCGCGAAAACGGGTAAAACCAGCGTTTCACGTTATCTCAACGGTGAAAAAGACCTGCTGTCCGACGCGTTAAAAGAACGTATCGGACGGGCGATCGCCCTGCTCGATTATCAGCCCAGCCAGATGGCGCGCAGCCTGAAAAGCGGCCAGACGCGTCTGATTGGGCTGATTATTGCCGATATCACCAACCCGTATTCCGTTGAAGTCATGCGCGGCGTCGAAGCCGCCTGCCGCCAGCAAGGGCTGACGCTGCTGGTGTGTAACACCAATAACGAGCTCGATCAGGAAAAACATTACCTGCAATTGCTCAGCAGTTATCGCGTGGACGGCATTGTCGTGAACGCCGTCGGCATGCGTGAAGCAGCGATTTCCACACTGCAACAGGCCAATTTACCGATGGTGCTGATCGACCGCAAAGTCGCGAATTTCGCCTGTGATGTGATCGGCCTGAACAACGTCGAAGCCACGCAGATGATGACCGATCACCTTCTGCAACAGGGTTTCGACGCTCTGCTTTTTATCAGCGAACCCGCCACTATTAATACCCGTTTCGACCGTCTGCGTACTTTCCTCCAGCGCATGCAGCAGTCGCCGCAGCACATCGCCGAACAGGGCGAGATTGAGATTTCGAATACCGACGGACTGGATAATCTGCTGCGTGAATTTATTGCCCGCCATCCCGACAAACGAAAAGCCGTGATGTGCGTGAACGGTACGCTCACATTGCAGGTCGCGCGCGCCATGCGACGGCTGGGGATTGTCTGGGGACAGGACATCGGATTGTCCGGTTTCGACGAACTGGTCTGGGCCGAACTGGCAGGCGTCGGGATCACCACGCTCAAACAGCCGACCTACGAAATGGGCGTCGCCGCGCTCGGCCAGCTGGTCGCGCGGATACAGGGAAATACCGATCCCGTTAAAGACCTGGAATTCTCCGGCGAGCTGATTGCACGCGGTTCCACCGCAGCGCGCTGATTCTTTTTCCTCCGTTTTCTGCCCCGTTCTTCGTGAGCGGGATCATGTTTTTGGCCTTTTGTCCTGTTGATTGGAACCGGTTCCAATTAGGTTGTATAAAACGAAACAAAACATTAACAACATCTCCAACTGCCGTTTGTTTTACTAAAATGATGTTTTGGATTTGATCGCCTGCGCCGCCGCAGTGGCGCGTTTACCAGGATACACTCGCATGAAAAGAGAAGTCGTCATTGTCACCGCCGCTTACGGAAACAGCGTGGTGAAGGCCCTTGGCGGGCAGGCCGCGCTGCTTTCAATCATTGCAGACGCGCAGGCAAACGGTGTGGAAATTCGTCGTGAATTGTTCAGCGAGCAGGAACTGGATGCCCTGCCCGAATTGGCGGAAAACATTAAGCGCCACGGGCTGTTTTCGGTCTATTCGGTGCCCTTCCCGCTGTTCATTTCGGGCGGCAAACTGAATCCGGATGCAAAACAGTATTTTTCCGAAGCGCATGTTTTAGGTGCCCGCACCATTAAGTTTTCGCTGGGCGAATTTGAACCCGGTGCGGATCTGACGCCGTTGCGCGTACTGCTGGATTCTCAGACCGTCAAACTGGTGGTGGAAAATGACCAGTCGAGCGATTGCGGAATTTTGTCGCGCATTAATGCCTTTGCGTTTGCGGCGGAATCGCTGCATCTGCCGCTGAGCCTGACGTTTGATACAGCGAACTGGCTGTGGGTGGGTCAGGATCCGACCGCCGCCGCTGAACGCCTGGCGCGCCATGTGGGTTATGTGCATGTGAAAGCGGCGGAACAGCGCGACGGCAAATGGCACGCCGTGGCGCTCGATAACAGCGACGGCAGCTGGGAACCGCTGTTAAAACTTTTGCCTCAGGATGTGCCGCGCGGCATCGAATTCCCGCTGGAAGGGGATGACCTGACCGCCGTGACACGTTATTACACCGAACTGCTGCGTCAATAATTCTGATGCCTCATCAGGAGAAATCGCCATGAAACAGCCCGGGATCGCCGCCCGCCGGTGGTGGTACATCATGCCGGTCGTGTTCATCACGTACAGCCTGGCCTATGTCGATCGCTCGAATTTCAGTTTCGCGTCGGCGGCGGGCATTAATGACGATCTCGGCATCACCAAAGGTATGTCGTCCCTGCTGGGTGCGCTGTTTTTCTTAGGTTATTTCTTCTTCCAAATCCCCGGCACTATTTACGCCGAGCGGCGCAGCGTTAAAAAGCTGATTTTCTGGTGCCTTTTGCTGTGGGGCGGATTCGCCTCGCTGACCGGTGTCGTCACTGATATTCCGATGCTGGCGGTGATCCGTTTCGCGCTGGGCGTGGTGGAAGCCGCGGTCATGCCCGCGATGCTGGTGTATATCAGCAACTGGTTTACGAAGTCCGAACGCTCGCGCGCCAATACGTTTCTGATCCTCGGCAATCCGGTCACGGTGTTGTGGATGTCGGTGCTTTCCGGCTATCTGATCAAGTCGTTCGGCTGGCGCGAGATGTTTATTTTCGAGGGCATTCCTGCGGTGATCTGGGCGATTATCTGGTGGTTTACCGTCAAGGATAAACCCGAAGAAGTCAGCTGGCTGAGCAGTCAGGAGAAGAGCGCGCTGGCCGAACAGCTGGAAAAAGAGCAGAAAAGTATTCAGGCGGTGGGCGGTTATCGCGACGCTTTCCGTTCGCGGAACGTCATTTTTCTTTGCCTGCAATATTTCTTCTGGAGCATCGGCGTGTACGGCTTTGTATTGTGGCTGCCGTCGATTTTGCGCGACGGGAAATCGATGGGCATGGTCGAAGCGGGCTGGCTGTCGTCCGTGCCATATCTGGCGGCCACTATCGCCATGATTCTGGTGTCGTGGGCTTCTGACAAGATGCAAAACCGCCGGTTATTTGTCTGGCCGCTTTTACTGGTCGGCGCGCTGGCATTCTTTGGTTCATGGGCCGTTGGCACAAACAATTTCTGGCTTTCGTACAGTTTACTGGTGGTCGCTGCCGCGGCAATGTATGCCCCGTATGGCCCGTTTTTCGCCATCATTCCTGAAATGCTGCCGAAGAATGTTTCCGGCGGCGCAATGGCGTTAATCAACAGCCTCGGAGCGCTTGGCTCGTTCTTTGGTTCCTGGTTTGTCGGCTATCTGAACGGTAATACGGGCAGCCCGGCAGCCTCCTTTATTTTTATGGCCGTGTCGTTACTGGTTTCCGCAGGATTAACCCTGCTGGTAAAACCGCGACAATCTGAAATGAAACAAAAAGAAGTTTCCTTAACCTGAGGGAGTTGTAATTGATGAAGCCGTCTATCGTTGTGTATAAGAAACAACCCGCAGACCTGCAACAACGCCTGGAACAGCATTTCGCCATCACTCAATTTGATGACATCACTGAAGAAAACCGTGCGCAGGTTTTAGACGCATTGCAGAATGCAGAAGGGTTGCTGGGCTCAGGCGGGCGGGTGGATAAAGATTTGCTGGATCACGCACCGCGCCTGCGCGCCGTTTCCACCAGCTCCGTAGGCTACGATAATTTTGACGTGGCAGAGCTGACGCGTCGTGAAATCCCGCTGATGCATACCCCGACCGCGCTGACCGATACGGTCGCCGATACCGTGATGGCGCTGGTGCTGGCGACTGCCCGCCGCGTCGTGAATCTGGCCGAACGTGTGAAAGCGGGCGAATGGACACAAAACGTAGGCCCGGACTGGTTCGGCATTGATGTTCACCACAAAACCATGGGCATCGTGGGTATGGGCCGTATCGGCCTGGCGCTCGCGCAACGTGCGCATTTCGGTTTTGATATGCCGATTCTGTACAACGCACGCAGTCAGCATACCGAAGCGGAAGAGCGTTTTGGCGCACGCAAATGTGAGCTGGACGAACTGCTGGAGAAATCAGATTTCGTCTGTGTTCTGCTGCCTATGACCAAAGAGACGTTCCACCTGATCGGCAAGGAACAGCTGGCGAAAATGAAGTCCAGCGCCGTGCTGGTCAGCGCCGGTCGTGGCCCGGTCATTGATGAACCAGCGCTGATTGAAGCGCTGAAAGACGGGACGATTTATGGTGCCGGGATGGACGTGTTTGAGAAAGAACCGTTGCCGAAAGGTTCCCCGCTGCTGAGCCTGCCCAACGTGGTGGCGCTGCCGCACGTGGGTTCCGCGACGCATCAGACCCGTTACGATATGGCGGCCTGTGCGGTGGATAACCTGATCGCCGCCCTGAACGGCGACGTTAAACAGTTCTGCGTGAATCCGGAAGTTCTCAGAAAGTAATCCCTTCCTGTCCTTCCCTTTCAGTTGTTTTGAAGGGGAAGGACAATTCAAAACCCCGTGGTCGGATTGCACTGCTTTGCCTCAGGCGTTATGGTGGGCATCACATTTCGATAACATACAAAGCTTTCTATGACGTTTTCTGCTTTCGGTGACAAATTTACCCGTTTTTCAGGCATTACCCGCCTGATGGGCGATATGAATGACGGTTTACGCACACCAGGTGCTGTGATGTTGGGCGGCGGTAATCCGGCGCAGATCCCTGAGATGCAGGATTATTTCCAGACGCTGCTGACGGAAATGCTGGCTGAAGGCAAGCTGACCGAAGCGCTGTGCAATTACGACGGCCCGCAGGGCAAGGACGTACTGCGTCACGCACTGGCAGAAATGTTGCAGAAAGAACTCGGCTGGCAGCTCGATGCGCAAAATATTGCGCTGACGAACGGCAGCCAGAGCGCCTTCTTCTATTTGTTTAACCTGTTCGCAGGACGCCGCGCCGACGGCAGCATGTCGAAAGTGCTGTTCCCGCTGGCCCCGGAATATCTGGGTTACGCAGACGCCGGGCTGGACGAAAACCTGTTTGTTTCCGCCAAACCGAATATCGAGCTGTTGCCCGAAGGCCAGTTCAAATATCACGTCGATTTTGATCATCTGAATATCACCGATGACATCGGCCTGATCTGCGTTTCACGCCCGACCAATCCGACCGGCAACGTGATTACTGACGAAGAGCTGATCCGCCTCGATGCACTGGCGCAGCAAAAAGATATCCCGTTATTAATCGATAACGCCTATGGCGTGCCGTTCCCCGGCATCGTGTTTACCGATGCAACACCGCTGTGGAACCCGAATATCATTCTGTGCATGAGCCTGTCGAAACTCGGCCTGCCGGGTTCCCGCTGCGGCATCGTGATTGCCGATGAGAAAATCATCAAAGCGATCAGCAACATGAACGGGATTATCAGCCTGTCGCCCGGCAGCGTCGGGCCAGCCATCGCCAATGAAATGATCGCCCGTGGCGATTTACTGCGGCTTTCCGAAGACGTCATCAAACCGTTTTATTACCAGCGCGTGCAGGAAACCATCGCCACGCTGCGCCGCTATCTGCCGGAAGAGCGTTGCCTGATCCACAAACCGGAAGGCGCAATTTTCCTGTGGCTGTGGTTTAAGGATCTGCCGATTACGACTGAAGTGTTGTATCAGCGCCTGAAACAGCGCGGCGTGCTGATGGTGCCGGGGGATTATTTCTTCCCGGGGCTGGAGCATCCGTGGGCGCACACGCATCAGTGCATGCGCATGAACTACGTGCCGGACGCCGAACAGATTGAACGCGGCGTGAAAATTCTGGCGGAAGAAGTCGAGAAAGCGCACGCCGAAAATTAATTTTTCTGCGCAGCAGGCATAAAAAAACAGGAGGACATTTGTCCTCCTGTTTTCGTTTTTAGCGACTCTGCCGCCGGATTACGCTGACTGATTCTCCAGTGCAGGTTTCTCGGTGCCGATCGCAATTTTCTGTGGCTGCAAAGCTTCCGGTACGTCACGCACCAGATTGATGTGCAGCAGGCCGTTTACAAACTCGGCGGCCGACACATGCATGTGCTCTGCCAGCGTGAAGCTCAGGGTGAAAGGCTTAATCACTAATCCCTGATGCAAATACTCCACTTTGGTTTCCTGCTGAGCCGGGGCGCCGCTGACGGTTAAACGCGGCCCTTCAACTTCAATATTCAGCTCACTCTGCTGGAAACCGGCCAGTGCCAGTGAAATGCGGTAATGATTGTCGTCAGACTTCTCAATATTGTACGGAGGAAAAGCCTGATCGCCGCCCTGCATTGAGCTGGCTAATTTATCAAAACCAATCCACTGACGAAGTAATGGGGAAATATCATAATTACGCATGGTGTAACTCCTTCTTTGAAGCGAGATTAATTAATCCGTCGCCCGATTGGGGTGTGACGGTTCAGCCCCCTGACGGCGAGCTTAAACTTTTTCATTTGTGCGTTGTCTTTATAAACGCTTAGCGGATCTCGATACGCCGTGGTTTAGACGTTTCAGGAACGATGCGTTCCAGATCGATATACAGCAAACCATTCGACAAATTGGCCGCTTTAATTTGAATGTGTTCGGCCAGCTGGAATTTGCGTTCGAAATTACGCTCAGCAATGCCCTGATATAAATATGTGCGGTCAGCGTCAGACGGTGCATGCGCGCCTTTGACCACTAACATATTGTCGTGCGCTGTAATGTCCAGTTCGGATTCGGCAAATCCCGCTACCGCGATGGCAATCCGGTAATGGTTTTCGTCAACCAATTCAACATTATAAGGAGGATAGCCGCCACCCTGATTCTGACCCGATTCGATAAGATTAAATAAACGGTCAAAACCAATTGCAGAGCGGTATAGTGGTGATAAATCAAAATTACGCATTACTACTTCTCCTGACATTCAGCGAGTGTATGTATATAGCCTTCCGGATGGGACAGGCTCGCGGCGCAGTTTATATTCACGATCCCTTCCGGCGATCGTTCCCCTGCGTCGTACATTAAAAATGGCGATGAAAGAGAGTATTTCAAGTAGGCATTCGCAAGAAAAAGACAAAAATTTTGTTTTCGTTTGAACTGCGGGCGTCAGAATACAAATATTACGAGGGCGAAAAGCCAGGGACAGCAGGCGGTTTCCTGCAAGATTTCAAATAGTAATTACACTTAATGGGATCGCAGCCACAGAGCTACAGCTTGCTTTGTTAATTTTTTGTGCTGAGTGGTATAAGTCACTTTGACGTAAAAGCTCAGCCTGACAGCATAAGATGAGTTCTATCATGAAGAAATTTGTATTAACGCCGCTGATGACAGGATGTGTTTTTTTAGCGACGAGCGGCTGTTCCAGCGTCATGAGCCATACCGGTGGCGATACAGGGTATTATTCGGGCACGCGTTCAGACGTTAACATGATGAAAAGCGACGACACCAGCTGGGCGATGACCCCGCTGCTGTTAGTGGATTTACCTTTCAGCGCCTTACTCGATACGGTTTTGCTGCCTTATGATTATTATCGCAGCGGAAAAGTCACGACGCGCGACCGCGTCAAAGCCAGCGAAGAGCACAACATTGCGCTGAGCAACGGGGTCGATATCGATCACGTTCCGCCGATGACCACGACGCCGCGCACGCAGAAATCCTCCACGCATAAAAAGTAAGCCTCGGCCTGAGGGAGTGAAACCGGCCAGACCGGCCGGTTAGATAAAATATCAGCGGCTGGCCGTCACGAAGATTTGCGCAAATTCCCCCACCTGACGCATAAAAGCTATCTGGCTGCCATCGGGGGAATACACTACGGCATCCGCGCACGGCGCGATGTCCGTTCTTACGGTCAGCCGGTGCATTTCTCCGCTTTCCACATCAAGGCGCATCAGGCTGTTATCGCATACCAGCGTCACCGCTTTTCCGTCCGGGCTCCAGCTAAACGCCGACTGAATTCCGCTGGACGAATGGCTGATCTGCACCGGTTTGCCGCCATTGGGCGATACCGTCCAGAACTGCACCACATCTTTTTCATCCTTCATCAGAAACGCAATCTGGCTGCCATCCGGCGAAGACCGTAACCAGTGACGCGGCTGGGCGGCGATGCCTTTTTCGGTAAACGTAATGCGTCGCTGTTTCACGCCCGCCGGTGGCGCAGGCAGTGTGTCCGGCGTTCCCTGCAACGGTTTTTCCCCTGCTTTCAGGTAATCCGCGTCGTCTTGCGGCAAATCCACCACGAAAATTTCCGGATGCTTTTCTCCGCTGGCGGAAAGCGTGTCGCCAATGAAAGCCAGCGCCCGGCGCTGACGATTGCCGTCCGGTTTGAGATAGCCTTTCTGGCCTATCCAGCCTTCTTCATAAGCGCGGTTGATGTCGTCGCTGCCGGGCTGTGGCGTCACGGTGGTTTCACTGACCAGAACGCTGAAATGGCTGCCAGCGTATTCGCGGGGATGATGTTTTGGCGGCGTGACGGGGTGTGCCGATAAGGCGACGCCGACGTTGCGTAAATCCAGAGCAGGATTCAGTTCATGCAAAACATGGTCGTTGTAGGTAAAGCTGAGGCAGGAGCCGTCGGGGCTGAAAACGTGAACATGCGTGCCGCCACGTAAAGCACCCGGCGTAAACGGCGCGGTGATGTCCATCGCGTCGAGCGTAACGGCCTGCGCGCGCTGCGGCTCAGAGACAATGACACCGCGGCGATGATGGAAATCATACTGCCAGCTGTCATACGGGTTTTCCGGGCCATGAATAAACGCATAACGGGCCGGCTGGTCCGGGCTGACTGTCACCACGCCCACATGAGCATTTTCACCGGCGCGATAAAGGACTTCCGTCTCGCCGGTTTTCACATTCACACGCTCAATGGTCGAGCCGGTGAAAGAGCCACCGTGCGGACGCACGTCATACACCAGCCACTGGCTGTCCGGCGTCCAGACGTTAATGTTGGTCAACTGATGCCCGCGGGCATCGGAAGTTAACTGTTTTTCGTTCATGTGTGAAAAAGCCCATACCTTATTGGAATGGGCTAAGACTACGACAGGCAGACAGCGGAGACAATCGTCAGATATCGCCGACGCGTTTCACTTCACCCACAAGGAATATATAAGAAAGCGCACCTAATAAAGCCACGGCGGAAATATAAATTAATGACGGTGCAAAGCCATAATCCTGCGCTAAATACCCGACAACCAATGGCACGGTAATTCCGCCCAATCCGCCCGCAAGATTAAATACGCCGCCCGTTAATCCGATTAACCGTACCGGAGCAAGAGAGGAAACCAGCGACCAGGTAATTGAAGCAAATCCGTTACCAAAGAAAGCCAGTGCCATTAATATCATTATCCACATCGGATCATTGGTATAATTCGCGCCCATAATACAGGTGGATAATAAGAGCCCGCTGATAATAGGCAGTTTGCGTGCAAAGCCGATGGATTTACCGTTGCGAACCAGTTTATCCGCCACCAGCCCGGATAACAGCACACCGAGAAAAGCAGCCAGGAACGGCACGGTAGTCATAAAGCCTGCGGTCAGCGCGGCAATGTGTTTTTCCTGCGTCAGGTAATTGGGGAACCAGGTCAGGAAAAACCACAGCGTGGAAGCCACCGCGAACTGCCCTAAATACACGCCGACCAGCTTGCGGTTAAAAACCAGTTTCCAGTCAGACGCCGTAAACGGTACGGATGTCTTCTTATCCGCTTGCGTATCGCCATCAATTAATCCGCCACCGGCACGGATATGTTCCAGTTCTTCAGCATTCACGCCTTTGCTTTTACGCGGAGACTGGTAAATGCAGAACCACAGTACGGACCAGATAATCCCGATACCGCCGGTAATGATGAACACCCAGTGCCAGCTCAGCATCTCCTGGATCCAGATCAGCAGCGGCGTCAGGAAGGCTAAACCGACAAACTGCCCGGAGGTGTAAAAGCCCACGGCAGACGCACGTTCCTGCTCCGGAAACCAGCTGGTAACCATGCGGTTATTGGTCGGAAAAGCCGGTGCTTCAAACATGCCCGTCACGGCGCGCAGGCCAATCAGTGACGCTAATCCGCCGGCGAAACCCTGGAATAAGGTGGCGACGGACCAGCCTAAAATGGCAATAAAATAGGTGACTCTCGACCCGAATCTGTCGAGAAACCAGCCGCCGGGGATCTGACAGGCGGTATACGTCCACGCAAAAGCAGAAAATATATAGCCCATCTGCGTTTTGCTGATGCCAAATTCTTCCTGAATATGGGCAGACGCGACGGCCAGATTCGCGCGGTCAACATAACAAATCACCACAGTAATAAAGATCATCAGCAAGGTGATATAACGTCTTTTGGTCGGTCTGACTTGTAGGGTGGTATCCATTTTTATTTCCTATTAATGGTTATCCTATAATAACAGGCGTAAGGGTGACTCAGAAATTCCCCTGATATTTTTAATGCGAAGTAATTTTTTATATTTTACGAAATTCGTTTTACCATTCTGCTACAGTACCGTCCGGATAACGCCAGAGTGGATTTCTCCAGTCAGGGGCATTTTTACTGCGTTCAATTACCAGCTCTTCGTTAATTTCGACGCCCAAGCCCGGTTTATTTGAAGGATAGAAATATCCGTCATTCATTTTAAAGTCGTCTTTATTAATAACGTAATCCAGTAATTCAGCACCCTGGTTATAATGAATCCCCATGCTTTGTTCCTGAAGTACGGCATTGCGCGAAACGAAATCAATATGCAGACACGCGGCCAGTGCAATCGGGCCAAGCGGACAATGTGGCGCGAGGGCAACGTCGTAAGATTCCGCCATTGCGGCAATTTTGAAGCACTCGGTAATGCCGCCTGCATGAGATAAATCAGGCTGAACAATCGCCAGGCCACCGTCGGCCAGCACGCGTTTGAAATCGAAGCGCGAGAACATGCGTTCACCGGCGGCAATCGGAATATGCGTTTGTGCGGCAAGGCGCGGATAATATTCAGATTGTTCGGCCAGAACCGGTTCTTCAATAAACAACGGGCGATACGGTTCGAGCTCTTTGATCAGCACTTTTGCCATCGGCGCGCTGACGCGACCGTGGAAATCCAGACCAAATTCAATTTCATTGCCGAACTCAGCGCGGATTTGCGCCGCCTGTGAAACTGCGGCATCGACCTGACGGGCGTTTTCGATAATACCCATTTCTTCGCAGCCGTTTAGCTTGAAGGTATCGAAGCCAATTGTGCGTAATTTATTAATGCCATCAATGAGTTCAGACGGTCTGTCGCCACCGACCCAGCTGTAGGCTTTGATTTTGTCCCGCACCAGACCGCCCAGAAGCTGATAAACCGGAACGCTCAGCGCCTTGCCTTTGATGTCCCACAGCGCCTGATCAATACCGGAAATCGCGCTCATCAGAATCGGACCACCGCGATAGAATCCGCCGCGATACAGCGTCTGCCAGATGTCGTTGATACGCGCCGGATCCTGCCCGATAACATATTCACTCAGCTCATGAACCGCGGCTTCCACGCTGCGCGCGCGCCCTTCAATAACCGGTTCACCCCAGCCCGTAATGCCTTCGTCCGTCTCAATCTTCAAAAACATCCAGCGCGGGGCTAAGCGGTAGGTGGTCAGTTTGGTGACTTTCATTGCGTTGCGTCCTTATAGGCTTTGATAAATGCGTTCGCCTTCTGCGCGGTCGTTTCAGGCGTCTGGCCTGCGCGGTACAAATCACTGCCCAGCCCGGCACCGGCGCAACCGGCGTTCAGGTAAACCGAAAGGTTTTCAGGCGTGACGCCGCCGACGGCAAATACCGGCACATCCGGCGGAAGTACGGCTTTCAGCGCTTTGATGTAGTCGGGGCCAAAAGCGGAAGAAGGGAAGATTTTCAGCGCCTGCGCACCGGCATCCAGCGCGCTGAACGCTTCGGTGGCCGTCGCGCATCCCGCGCAAACGGTCATGCCACGCTCAACCGCGCGGCGGATAACGTCCGGGCAGGTATTTGGCGTGACCACCAGTTTGCTTCCCAGCGAATGCAGTTCGTCGACCTGTTCCGGTTTCAGCACGGTTCCTGCTCCGAGCAGCGCACGCCCCCCAAAATTTTCGACCGCCAGCGCAATACTTTTTTGCCAGTCCGGCGAGTTGAGCGGTATTTCGATGGCGTCAAAACCGGCATCGAGCAGCGCCGAAATATGCGCGTTCACTTCCTCAGGGCGGATCCCCCGCAAAATACCGATCAGTGGAATTTCAGTTGCCCATTGCATTCACAATTCTCCTTATACCTGATTGAAAAGCCTGGTCGCCGTCGAGGGCCTGCCAGCCAATACCGGCCAGATCGAGCGCCTGTCCGTAGCGGCCAGTTAACAGCGGATTCCCGATAACGGTGATGCGATGTTCACCGCCAAAGTGGCTGAGCATCTGCGCGACTTCGCTGCCGATCAGCAGGCCGGAAAGCCAGTCGCTGACCGCCGTTTTCGCCAGCCGGTTCAGCACATGCGCGGCGCGGACTTCAAATAAGCGCCCCGTGATTTCAGGCTGACAAAAACCGGATTCGAGCCCCTGCCGGAAGATGTCCGCAGAGTTTTGCTGTTCAGGCAGACCCTTGCCGATCAGCGAATAATTCATCAGGAGATGGTGAAGTTCGCCCGTCATCGCGGTGCGAAAATCACAAATTTTGCTGCCTTCGGCATGTACCCATTTACTGTGCGTACCGGGCATCAGATATAAGGAGGCGGGAGATTCGTCATAGGCGCCCAGAAGCTGGGTTTCTTCGCCGCGCATTACGTTGCAGTTATCGTCACGATTGAAGCAGATCCCCGGCACAATCCAGGCTTTTACCGGCAGGGCGGCTTCTACCGGGAAAAGATGCTGACCGAGAGAATCAATATTTACCGGCGCAGAAAGATAAGGAACATCTACCCAGCCAGCGTTACTGCCAATCATGCCCGCCATAATCACGGGCAGATTCAAAGACTGCCACGGCGAAATCACTTCGCTGAAAACCTGCTGAGGCGTGGTGCCGTCCAGCCGGGTGATCCCACGTTCTGAACGGATGTGTGCGGTACATTTCCCCTGTTGATACAAGAAAGCGCGCAGGTTGGTTGAACCCCAGTCGAGCGCGATATAGCTTGCTGTCATGTAATGTCCTTGAGTCGTTTCGTCGAAGAGGCAATCATTTTCATGGCCGCCTGCTCCGCTGCATTGGCATCCTGGTGCCGGATTGCGTTGAACAATTCCTGATGTTCACGCAGTGTCAGCGGCATATTGCTGTCATCCGGCATGTACGTTCTTTCAAACACCGCCCGTTGTAGCGAGCTGATGGCGATACTCAGTTGCTGTAAAACCGGGTTATGCACCGCCGCCAGCACGGCTTCATGGAAGCGGATATCCGCTTCGTTAAACGCATCGCGATCCTGATGATGGGCAATCATGCTGTTGAGCGCGTCTTCAATGACCGCCAGTTCGCCAGATGTCGCCCGCTCTGCCGCCCAGCGCGCAATGGTCGGTTCAACCAGGTTACGCACTTCGCTCATTGCCGCGATTAAACGCGGGTCGTAATCACTGGCCAGAACCCACTGCAAGACGTCGGTATCCAGGTAATTCCACTGATTACGCGGGCAGACGAACGCGCCCCGGTAGCGCTTAATTTCCACTAACCGTTTCGCCGTTAACGAACGCAGCACTTCACGAATGATGTTGCGTGAAGTATCAAACTGTTCGCAAAGCTCCATTTCAGAAGGCAGCGCCGCGCCGGGAATATATTTCCCGCTCACGATTTGCTGCCCCATTTCAATGACAAGACGATCGGTTTTGCTGAGTTCAGATGAGTTCATAAATGCTCCTGGGCTGAAAGAATAAACAACGTACTTTACCGCTCCGGCGCATTCAGGTCTTGGGATTGCTGCACAATCCTGTATGACTTAACACTCACATTGCGCATATGGTAGTACCATTCATTATTGTTGTACTACAATTCAGATCACAAAACGGACAACACAAAGACAAAAGCGGGCAGAATTGCGGAAAAAAACGTCAGAAAGAGCGTGAGAGGTTAATCAGAAAGAGAGGAAACAGCGATCACGGCAGAAAGAACGTCCGTTTCCCTTCACAGAAACAGACGATTTTTATCAGGAAAGGAAATTACTGGCCCAGCACAAACTTGTTCACGGCAAACGCCACACCGTCTTCAGTATTGGTTTTGGTGACGAACTGGCTGACGGCTTTTACGCTGTCGAGCGCATTGCCCATCGCAACACCCACCCCGGCGTATTCCAGCATCGCGATGTCATTTTCCTGGTCGCCCAGCGTCATGACGTTTTCACGCGGAATACTCAGTTTTTCGGCCAGCACTTTAACGCCTTCGCCTTTATTCACGCGTTTATCCAGGATTTCGAGGAAATACGGTGAGCTTTTCATGACGGTATAACGATCTTTGGCTTCCTGCGGAAGCTGGCTGATGGCGCGATCCAGCACTTCAGGGTCATCAATCATCATGATTTTCGGGAAGGTCAGGGATGCATCCATTTCTTCCGCCGGGCAGTACTGAAGCGGAATGCCGGTCGTGAAGGATTCATGCACGCTGAATTTGCTGATATGACGGTTCGCGGTGTAAAGGTCGGTTTTGGTCAGCGCATGAAAATGCACGCCAAGCTCACGCGCCAGTTGCTCGAAGTAATGATAATCTTCAATTTTGAGGGATATTTCGGCGATTACGCTGCCATCTTTCGCGTTGTGGACCAGCGCACCATTGTTGGTGATGCAGTAACAACCTTCCTGCTGCAAATCCAGTTCTTTCAGATAACGCTGCACGCCGATAAACGGACGGCCCGTCGCCAGAACAATTTGCACACCTTTCGCACGCGCATCGGATAACGCTTTTTTTACGGCAGGTGTCACTTCATGCTGCGGATTGAGCAATGTCCCGTCCATATCAATTGCAATTAATTCAATAGCCATAGCATCCTCAGAGTTTGAAAAATCTTCCTCAATGCTAAGCGACATGCCGGGCTAAAGCCAGCCAGAATGCGGGGAACAACAGACGAAAAAAAAGCCCGAAGCGGTTTCCCGTTTCGGACTTTTTCAGCAGACCCAATCAGACGTTCATCAGATATCGATATTGGCGGCTTTCAGGGCGTTTTCTTCGATGAAGGCGCGGCGCGGTTCAACCGCATCGCCCATCAGCGTCGTAAACAACTGGTCAGCGGCAATGGCATCTTTCACGGTCACACGTAACATGCGACGTTGCTCAGGATCCATAGTGGTTTCCCACAGCTGATCAGGGTTCATTTCGCCCAGACCTTTGTAACGCTGAATCGACAGACCACGACGGGACTCTTTCACCAGCCATTCCAGCGCCTGCTCGAAGCTGGTCACTGGCTGACGGCGTTCGCCACGTTCGATGTACGCGTCTTCTTCAATCAGGCCACGCAGTTTTTCACCCAGAGCACAGATTTTGCGGTATTCGCCGCCCTGAATGAAATCAGCATCCAGATCGTAATCGGTATCTACGCCGTGAGTACGGATACGCAGAATCGGTTCGAAAATCTGGTGTTCGCGGTTTTCACGCACGATGGCACTGTAGCTGCTGCCGTGCTGCTCTTTTTCGTTGAGCAACGCCACCAGCGACTCCATCCACGCCTGAACTTTAGCCTGATCGGCCAGTTCAGTACCGGCCAGCGTCGGCTGATAAATCAGGTTGTTGAGCAGTGCACGCGGATAACGACGTTCCATACGGCCAATCATTTTCTGCACGCTGTGATGTTCAGCCACCAGTTTTTCCAGCGGTTCGCCCGCCAGTGCCGGTGCATGCGCGTTGGCGTGCAGCGTTGCGCCGTCCATCGCAATGGAGATCTGATACTGATCCATTGCTTCGTCATCTTTAATGTACTGTTCCTGCTTGCCTTTCTTCACTTTGTACAACGGCGGCTGTGCGATAAACACATGACCGCGTTCAACAATTTCAGGCATCTGACGGTAGAAGAAGGTCAACAGCAAAGTACGGATGTGTGAACCATCGACGTCGGCATCGGTCATGATGATGATGCTGTGATAGCGCAGTTTGTCCGGGTTGTATTCGTCACGGCCAATACCACAACCCAGTGCGGTGATCAGCGTCGCCACTTCCTGAGAAGACAGCATTTTGTCGAAGCGCGCTTTCTCAACGTTGAGGATTTTACCTTTCAACGGCAGAATCGCCTGGTTCTTACGGTTACGGCCTTGTTTTGCAGAGCCGCCCGCTGAGTCCCCTTCCACTAAGTACAGTTCGGAATGAGCCGGGTCGCGTTCCTGACAGTCCGCCAGTTTGCCCGGCAAACCTGCCAGATCCAGTGCGCCTTTACGACGGGTCATTTCACGTGCTTTACGCGCCGCTTCACGGGCACGCGCTGCATCGATGATTTTACCGACAACGATTTTGGCGTCTGATGGGTTTTCCATCAGGTAATCCACCAGTTTTTCGTTCATCAGCGTTTCAACCGCGGTTTTCACTTCGGAAGAAACCAGTTTGTCTTTGGTCTGAGAAGAGAACTTAGGATCCGGAACTTTTACGGAAACCACAGCAATCAGGCCTTCACGGGCATCGTCACCGGTAGCACTGATTTTCGATTTCTTGCTGTAACCTTCTTTATCCATGTACGCATTCAGGGTACGGGTCATCGCCGAACGGAAACCGGCTAAGTGAGTCCCGCCATCGCGCTGTGGAATGTTGTTGGTAAAGCAGTAAATGTTTTCCTGGAAGCCGTCGTTCCACTGTAACGCAACTTCAACGCCGATATCGTCTTTCACCGTGGAGAAATAGAATACGGTCGGGTGAATTGGCGTTTTGTTCTTGTTCAGATATTCCACGAAAGCTTTGATACCGCCTTCGTAATGGAAGTGATCGTTTTTGCCATCGCGCTTGTCGAGCAAACGGATTGCGACACCCGAGTTCAGGAATGACAGTTCGCGCAGGCGTTTAGCCAGAATGTCATATTCGAATTCGGTGTTATTGGTGAAAGTGTTGAAGCTCGGCCAGAAACGCACCGTGGTCCCGGTCTGATCGGTATCGCCGATCACTTTCAGCGGATCTTGTGGCTCGCCGTGCACGTAAGTCTGGGTGTGCACTTTGCCTTCGCGGCGGATAACCAGCTCCAGTTTTTCCGACAAGGCGTTAACGACGGAAACACCCACGCCATGAAGACCACCGGAAACTTTGTACGAGTTATCGTCGAACTTACCGCCAGCATGCAGAACGGTCATGATGACCTGAGCAGCAGAAACGCCCTCTTCTTCATGAATGCCGGTAGGAATACCACGACCATCATCCTGCACGGAGACGGAGTTGTCTGCGTGGATCGTGACCTGAATCTCTGAACAGTGGCCCGCGAGGGCTTCGTCGATAGCGTTGTCCACAACCTCGAATACCATGTGGTGCAGACCAGTGCCGTCATCGGTATCGCCGATATACATGCCGGGGCGCTTACGCACCGCGTCCAGCCCTTTTAATACCTTGATACTTGAGGAGTCATAAGAATTCGACATCAACGTTTCTCGCTCATTTTTAGTCCTGTGATAGAACGGCTATTTTACCTTGTTCCACGCGGAACATCTTGCCCTTTTCACCCATCATGTCGGTCACTTGTTCAGCGCTTATCGCACTGACAAAAACCTGTGCCTGGGTGGCTTTCAGGCGATCCGCCAGCAACCGACGTCTGTCGGCATCCAGCTCGGAGGCAAAATCGTCAAGAAGATACAGGCAACGCCGCCCGCTCTGTCGGGTGAGAAACTCACCCTGCGCTAACCGGAGCGCACACATCAGTAATTTCAGCTGCCCACGGGACAGTAAATCTTCCACCGGCGTGCCGTCGGCACGAATGCGGAAATCCGCTTTGTGTGGACCTGATGCGGTATAGGTTAAGGCTCTGTCGCGTTCAAAATTACGCTCCAGCAACTCGCCGTACTCGGTTTCCTTGTCCCATCCACGCTGGAAAGAAAAACTGAGGGCGAATTCAGGCAGGAATTGTGCGCAGGTCGCGCTGATATCAGCCGCGATCGCTTCGCTGTATGCCGCCCGCCATTCGCTAATACGCTCGGCTAACGGGATCAGTTCCTGATCCCAGGCACGAATTTGCGCATAGCGACTCACCTGTCGCAACGCGGCGTTGCGTTGCTTGAGTAACCGTCTCAGGTTGCTCCAGGCGATAAAAAAACCGGGATCGTGATGGAAACAACCCCAGTCGATAAACGCCCGCCGGTACTTCGGCCCGCCATTGAGCAGGGTGAAGCCTTCGGGCGTGATAAGTTGCATCGGCAACATCTGCGCCAGTTCAGACACTTTATGTCCGTCGCTGCCGTCGATGCGCACTTTACTGTCGCCCTGACGGCTTTTGCTCAGGCCAATCGATAATTCACGATCGCCGCCGTCATCAACCCGCGCATGCAGCACAAATTCAGGCTGATCGTGGCGAATAACGCGTCCGGCCTGCAAACTGCGAAAAGCGCGGCCATGCCCGAGCGTATATACCGCCTCGAGCACGCTGGTTTTACCGCTGCCGTTGGGACCGACGAGAAAGTTAAAACCCGGCGAGGGATCTAAATCCGCCGCCTCGATGTTGCGGAAATCTTTTATCAGTAAGCGCGTTAAGGCCATTAATTCAGACTAGAGCCTCATCGGCATGACAACGTACGCGGCCGACTGGCTCGCAGCATCTTCAATCTGTACGCTGGAAACCGAGTCGGTCAGCAGCAGATTAACGTCTTCGCACTTGAGCGCGTTCAGCACATCCAGCACGTAACTGACGTTAAAGCCGATTTCCATTTCGGTGCCTTCGTAGCCGACATCCAGAATTTCTTCTGCTTCTTCCTGTTCCGGGTTATTGGCGGTGATTTTCAGCTGGTTATGGCTGACGTACAAACGCACACCACGGAATTTTTCGTTAGAAAGAATGGCTGCACGGGCAAAGGCCTGTTTCAGCAGGTCACAACCTGCCTGCAACGTTTTGTCCGGATTTTTCGGCAATACGCGGCGATAATCAGGGAAACGGCCATCAACCAGCTTGGACGTGAAAATGAAGTCACCGACGTGCGCACGGATGTTGTTGCTGCCGATTTGCAGTTGCAGCGTGGTGTCGCCGCCGTCGAGCAAACGCACCAGTTCCATCACACCTTTACGAGGCACGATCACCGAATGCGAAGGCAGTGACTGGCCGATAGGCATCGAACAAACGGCCAGGCGGTGACCGTCGGTCGCCACGGTACGCAGTTCTTCACCTTCGGTTTCAAACAGCATGCCGTTTAAATAATACCGGACGTCCTGATGCGCCATGGAAAACTGCGTGGCTTCAATCAGACGTTTCAACGTGGCCTGCGGCAGGGTGAATTCCACCTCGCTTTGCCAGTCATCGAGATTAGGGAAATCTGTTGCCGGCAGGGTCGACAGCGAGAAACGGCTGCGGCCTGAACGAACCAGCATGCGGTCACCATCGAGTGCGACGGAAATTTCCGCGCCTTCTGGCAATCCACGGCAGATATCAAAGAATTTACGCGCAGGAACGGTGGTCGCCCCGGCTTCATGTGGCTTAGACAGCGCGACTTTCGCCACCATCTCCATTTCCAGATCCGTCCCGGTCAGCGACAACGCGCCATCCGTCACCTGCAATAACAGGTTACCCAGAATTGGCAACGTCGGTCGTCCACCCAGCGGGCTACTGACCTGTTGCAGTGGTTTCAGCAAATGCTCACGTTCAACAATAAATTTCATAGCGCTAGGAAGATAATGTTCTGATTAAGTTGGAGAAATCTTCTTTGATGTCGTGACTTTCTTCACGCAACTGCTCGATTTTCCGGCAGGCGTGCAACACCGTGGTATGGTCCCGACCACCGAACGCATCGCCGATTTCTGGCAGGCTGTGGTTGGTCAGCTCTTTCGCCAGCGCCATCGCCATCTGGCGTGGGCGGGCTACCGAACGGGAACGCCGTTTGGAGAGCAGGTCAGCGACCTTGATTTTATAATATTCGGCCACTGTTTTCTGAATATTATCGATAGTGACCAGCTTCTCCTGAAGCGCCAGCAAATCGCGCAGCGCTTCACGAACGAAGTCGATAGTAATCGCACGGCCAGTAAAGTTGGCATTGGCAATTACGCGGTTCAGTGCACCTTCAAGCTCACGCACATTGGAACGCAGACGTTTAGCAATAAAGAACGCAACTTCGCCGGGCAGACGGATATCGTTCTCATCAGCCTTTTTCATCAGGATCGCCACGCGGGTTTCTAACTCAGGCGGCTCGATCGCCACCGTCAGCCCCCAGCCGAAACGCGATTTCAGACGATCTTCAACACCGTTGATCTCTTTCGGATAGCGGTCAGAGGTCAGGATGATCTGCTGATTACCTTCCAGCAGGGCATTAAAGGTGTGGAAGAACTCTTCCTGCGAACGTTCTTTATTAGCAAAGAATTGGATGTCATCGATGAGCAAGGCGTCGACTGAGCGGTAGTAGCGTTTGAACTCTTCAATGGCGTTGTTTTGCAGGGCTTTCACCATGTCCTGCACAAAGCGCTCGGAGTGCATGTACACCACTTTTGCATTGGCTTTGCGCGCCATGATGCCGTTGCCGACCGCGTGCAATAAGTGGGTTTTACCCAAACCGGTGCCGCCATAAAGGAAAAGCGGGTTGTAAGCGCCACCCGGATTATCAGCCACCTGACGCGCCGCCGCGCGAGCCAGCTGGTTTGATTTACCCTCAACGAAGTTGTCGAAAGTATGTTTCGGGTTGACGTTAGAACGGTAAGAAAGTTCGGGCTGAGCCGGAGAACTGTCCCAGCTTGGGCGGGACGGAGCCAGACGTGGAATAGCGGGCGCAGCCTGTGAGCTGACGCTGGCCGCGACAGGTTGACTGACGCGTTGAATCACCGGTTTGCTGCCGACTTCAAAACGCAGCAACGGAGCATCCGTACCGCAGAAATCGTTAAGCAAGCCGTTAATATTGTTTAAGTATTTGTCACGAACCCAATCCAGGACAAAACGATTCGGGGCGTAAAGCGCCAGCGTATTGTCGTTGAGTTCCGCCTGTAGGGGGCGTATCCACATACTGAATTCTGTGGCAGGTAGTTCATCCTGCAAACGGGCAAGACATTGCTGCCAAAGCGAAAGTGACACGGCGGACTCCACTCGAACAAGTATAAAAAAAGAAAAGGATCAGGATATTTTTTAAATCATGATTTTTGGCACACGTTCCGCCCGGCAATGGGGGAAATTTCTCTCACCACCCTGTCAGTGGCGTAAAGTCACGTGTGAACCGCTTTTTACGGTTTTTGTCGAAAGCACCCGTGCTGGGATCGCGATCGGAATGGCGGATCATAACGCAATCCGTCACAGAGATCCTCCCCTTCCTGAGAGTTTAGATCCTTTTTATCCACAGGCATTGATCGGCAAGTGGGTAAGCTTAGCCGATCCTTTTAAAATTAGGCGATGTAATCATCACTCTGGTGAAAAAATAGGAGTCCGCTGACGCTATTTTCGTCGTATTGAGAGAAAGATCTCACCCCTGTGGATAAGGATCAGCCGAGGATCCTTGCGATTTATGGCAGAGTCCGTATAATCCTCAGCCCTACGTGTGAAGCCTGTGTTCCTGATGGTCATAACCAGATGGATATTGCGGTGTGACCACGGGCCATTCTGGTAAACACTTGAGCCATTTCTGGCAATGTAAATTGACTCAGGACTGTACAGTTATTACAATCCCGCTTCTTTATATGTTGCGACAAAGGCATCGGTCGTATTTTCGCCGAAATGTCTTCGCGTTTACTGATCAGTAATAATTTAAGTTTAGGTAGAAATCGCCATGAAACGCACTTTCCAACCGTCCGTATTGAAGCGCAACCGTAGCCACGGCTTCCGTGCTCGTATGGCCACCAAAAATGGTCGTCAGGTTCTGGCTCGCCGTCGTGCGAAAGGCCGTACCCGTCTGTCAGCTTCTAAGTAATAAAAGCTAACCTATTTAGTGGTTAAGCTCGCTTTTCCCAGGGAGTTACGTTTGTTAACTCCCCGTCATTTCACTTTCGTCTTCCAGCAGCCACAACGGGCTGGCACGCCGCAAATCACCATACTCGGCCGCCTGAACGAGCTGGGGCATCCCCGCATCGGTCTCACCGTCGCAAAAAAACACGTCAAACGCGCACATGAACGCAATCGGATCAAACGCCTAACCCGCGAAAGCTTCCGGTTGAATCAGCATACGCTGCCGTCGATGGATTTTGTGGTGGTCGCCAAGAAGGGTGTCGCCGATTTAGATAATCGCGCGCTGACGGAAGCGTTGGAGAAATTATGGCGTCGACATTGCCGACAGGCTCCCGCATCCTGATTAAACTGATACGTGGTTATCAGTTATTCATCAGTCCGTTGCTCGGGCCACATTGCCGCTTTCGACCAACCTGCTCTCAATACGGTATTGAGGCAATTGGTCGTTTTGGCATGTTAAAAGGCAGTTGGTTGACTTTGAAACGCGTATTAAAATGCCATCCTTTGAACCCAGGTGGTGATGACCCCGTACCGCCGAAAACCGACAATAACAGAGAACACTAACGATGGATTCGCAACGCAATCTTTTCCTCATCGCTCTGCTGTTCGTGTCTTTCATGATCTGGCAGGCATGGCAAACGGACCACGCTCCGCAACCCGCCAACCAGACCACGCAACAGACTGCGAACACTGCAAACGGTGATGCTGCTAACCAGGCTGTTCCTGGTAGCGGACAGGGCAAATTAATTACAGTTAACAGTGATGTGCTGTCATTAACGATCAACACCCGTGGTGGCGATATTGAGCAGGCTCTTCTGACTGCTTACCCTACATCTTTGGGCTCTGACCAGCCTTTCCAGTTACTGGAAACCACTCCTAATTTCATCTATCAGGCACAAAGCGGTCTGACAGGTAAAAATGGTCCAGATAATCCGGCGAACGGCGAACGTCCTCTGTTCCAGGCCAGCTCGGATTCGTTCACCCTGGCAGAAGGCCAGTCTGAACTGCGCATCCCGATGACCTATACGGCTCAAAACGGTGCCATCTTTACCAAAACTTTCGTGATCAAACGTGGCTCCTATGCGGTGAATGTTGAGTACAACGTCAACAACACCACGGCTGCCCCGCTTGAACTGACCATGTTTGGCCAGCTCAAACAAACCACAGATTTGCCTAAGCACCGCGATACTGGCAGCAATAACTTTGCTCTGCATACGTTCCGTGGCGCGGCTTACTCCTCAAGTGATGACAAATATCAGAAGTATGCGTTCGATAAGAGCGAAGCGCTGAATGTCACCACACAGGGCGGTTGGGTTGCTATGTTGCAGCAGTATTTTGCAACGGCGTGGATCCCATCAGCGAAGGACACCAACACGTTCTTCACGACCACCAACAACGGTATCTCATCGATTGGCTTTAAAGGCGCACCGTTTACCGTTGCTCCTGGCGCACAACAGCAGGTTGCTTCAATCCTGTGGGTGGGCCCGGAAATTCAGGACAAAATGGCTGCTATCGCGCCACACCTTGACCTGACTGTCGATTATGGTTGGTTGTGGTTCATCTCTCAGCCGCTGTTCAAACTGTTGAAATTCATCAACAGCTTCGTCGGCAACTGGGGCTTCTCAATCATTGTTATCACCTTCATCGTGCGCGGTATCATGTACCCGCTGACCCGTGCTCAGTACACGTCGATGGCGAAAATGCGTATGTTGCAGCCGAAACTGGCCGCGATGCGTGAACGTATCGGTGATGACAAACAGCGCATGAGTCAGGAAATGATGGCGCTGTATAAGTCTGAGAAAGTGAACCCGCTGGGTGGCTGTCTGCCGCTGGTTATTCAGATGCCTATCTTCCTGGCACTGTATTACATGCTGTCTGGTTCCATCGAATTGCGCCACGCGCCGTTCATCCTGTGGATCCATGACCTGTCAGCGCAAGACCCGTACTACATTCTGCCGGTCATAATGGGTATCACGATGTTCTTTATTCAGAAGATGTCGCCGACTACCGTTACTGACCCGATGCAGCAGAAGATCATGACCTTCATGCCGGTCATCTTCACCGTGTTCTTCCTGTGGTTCCCGTCCGGTCTGGTGGTGTACTACATCGTCAGTAACCTGGTAACCATTCTCCAGCAGCAGCTGATTTATCGCGGGCTGGAAAAACGTGGCCTGCACAGCCGCGACAAGAAAAAGTCATAAGTCAGCGTCAGGGCGCTTCCCGTCCTGACCGCTACACTCATGATTAAGACACGAAGGCGGTCATCGAGACCGCCTTTTTGCATATTCAGAAAGAGACAATTGCTATGAGTACCTCAGATACCATTATTGCCCAGGCAACACCTCCCGGTCGCGGCGGCGTTGGCATTTTGCGCATTTCCGGCCGTGCGGCGCGTGATGTGGCACAGGCTGTCTTAGGTAAGCTGCCAAAACCTCGTTATGCCGATTACCTGCCATTTCAGGACGCAGACGGCAGCACGCTGGATCAGGGCATTGCGCTGTGGTTCCCCGGCCCGAACTCCTTTACCGGTGAAGACGTACTGGAGCTGCAAGGCCACGGCGGCCCGGTCATTCTCGACCTGCTGCTCAAGCGAATTGTCGCGCTGGAAAATGTGCGTATCGCGCGTCCGGGCGAGTTTTCTGAACGTGCATTTCTCAACGATAAGTTGGATCTGGCACAGGCAGAAGCTATTGCCGATCTGATCGACGCCAGTTCAGAACAGGCCGCACGCTCGGCGGTGAACTCGCTTCAGGGCGCTTTCTCGCAGCGTATTCACCATTTGGTGGAAGCACTCACTCACCTGCGAATCTTTGTCGAAGCAGCGATCGACTTCCCGGATGAAGAAATCGACTTCCTGTCTGACGGCAAAATCGAAGCCAAACTCAACACCGTGATGGGCGATCTGGATGCTGTCCGTGCTGAAGCCCGTCAGGGCAGCCTGTTACGTGAAGGGATGAAAGTGGTGATTGCCGGGCGCCCTAACGCCGGTAAGTCCAGCCTGCTGAACGCGCTGGCCGGTCGTGAAGCAGCGATTGTGACCGACATCGCGGGCACCACACGCGACGTTCTGCGCGAACATATTCATCTCGACGGCATGCCATTGCACATCATTGATACCGCCGGTCTGCGCGAAGCCAGTGATGAAGTAGAACGCATCGGTATCGAACGTGCATGGAATGAGATCGAACAGGCTGATTTAGTGCTGTTTATGGTTGATGGCACCACCACAGCGGCAACCGAACCGGCAGAGATCTGGCCGGAGTTTATGGCACGCCTTCCGGCTTCCTTGCCTATCGTCGTGGTACGCAACAAAGCCGATATTACTGGCGAAGCGCTGGGGCAAACCGAAGTGAATGGTCACTCACTTATTCGCCTTTCTGCCCGCACCGGCGACGGCGTGGATTTGCTGCGCGATCATCTGAAACAGGTGATGGGCTTTAATCACAACATGGAAGGTGGATTCCTTGCCCGTCGTCGCCACTTGCAGGCGCTGGAAGACGCTGCGCAGCATTTGGTTCAGGGTAAAGATCAGCTGCTTGGCGCATGGGCAGGTGAATTGCTGGCGGAAGAGCTGCGCCTGGCGCAGCAGTCGCTGAGTGAAATCACCGGCGAATTCACATCTGATGATTTGCTGGGCCGTATTTTCTCGAGTTTCTGTATCGGGAAATAATGACCTGAAAATGCAGAAAAGCCCGCTATCCTGCGGGCTTTTTTATGTGATTCATAATGTTAGCTTACCAGACTTTATAAATCCGCCCGGTTTGCGCACCTTCCACGCTGCGCACATAAGCTTTTGCCACGCGCACCGCCGGAGCAGCTTCAAAGCCCGGGAAGAACGGTCCGTAACCTTCAAGAGATTCTTCAACGACCGTCGGGCTGACGCCATTGATGCGCAGGCCTCGCGGCAATTCGATCGCGGCGGCGCGCACAAAACCTTCTACCGCAGCGTTCACTGCCGTTGCATTTGCTCCCTGACGGATAGGTTCGTCGGCAACGATACCGCTGGTCAATGTGATTGAGCCGCCATCGTTAAGAAACGCCTTGCCAATCAGCGCGATACGAACCTGCCCGAGCAGTTTATCCTGCAATCCGGTATTAAATTGTTCTACGGTCATTTCTTCCAGCGGGCCAAAATGCAGGCTGCCGGTCGTGGAGATAATCGCGTCGAGTTTACCGGTGCGGGCAAAAAGCGCTTTCACGCTGCTTTCATCGGTAATATCCACCTGAAAATCGCCGCGCGTTTTGCCTGCTGTGATGACGTTATGGTTATCGCCTAATGCGCTGACCACTGCTTTGCCCAATGTGCCCGTACCGCCAATGACTAAAATTTTCATTTTTCATTCCTCGATTTTGTGTACAGGCTCATCATTAACCAAACTAAAAGTTAGATATAGACTTACAATATTTGTTCTGTCCTAACTCTGGGTTAGTAATATGGATAAGCTGCGGAATATTGAAGTCTTTATCTGCGTGGTCGAATCAGGAAATTTTAGCAGCGCGGCCGAAAAACTGGGGATTTCAGCGGTTATGGTCGGCAAGCATATTCAGCAGCTGGAAAAACATCTGAACGCCCGGCTTTTGCAGCGCACAACCCGTAAACAAAGCCTGACCGATGCCGGTGACGTGTTTTACGAAAATGGCAAACGGGTGCTGGAGCAGATAAAATCCACTGAGAACGCGATGGAAAGTCTGCAAAGCGTTCCCACCGGATTGCTGCGCGTCAGTGCGCCAGTTTCTTTAGGATCCAGCGTGATTGCGCCGATGCTCGCCCGCTATCTGAATCTCTACCCGCAGGTCAAAGTGGAACTGGTACTGAGCAACGCCCGCGTCGATTTGATCGTGGAAAATTTCGATCTCGCCATCCGTATTGGTGAAATCGGGGATGACCGGCTGGTTGCCAGGCCGCTGAAACCCTACGAAATGGTGATTTGCGCATCGCCGGAGTATTTGCAGCGCAACGGCATACCCGAATCGCCGGAAGATCTGAAAACGCATCCGTGCCTGATCCACTCCGTGTGGAATCAGAGTGAAGGCTGGCATCTGGCGAACGCCGGGCAAACCACGTCGGCGTGGCCGGTGAACAGCCGGTATGTCTCCAACGATGGCCATGCATTGCGTAATGCCGCGCTGGAAGGAGCCGGTTTACTGCTTCAGCCGAAGGTACTGCTGGCCGAAGATATTCTCAGCGGCAGGCTTATTCCGGTTCTCGAGTCTTTCATTCCCACACCGCGCGCCGTGCATGTGGTTTATCTGCCCGATTTCCGCCCGCGTGCGAAACTGAACAGCCTGATTAACTACATGACAGAAAAAGATTTCTACTGATTATTCCTTCCATAAAAAAAACGGTAAGTGATCGCTCACTTACCGTTCGATTTACAGTGAAAAAACAATCAGAGTTTAAAGCCCGCCACCACAGTTTCCAGCTGAACGGTCTGATCCTGCATGGCCTGAGCGGCCGCAGAAACCTGTTCCACCAGCGCCGCATTCTGCTGGGTGGCGTTATCCAACTGGGTGATTGCAACGTTCACCTGCTCGATACCGAGGCTTTGTTCCTGACTGGAAGACATGATCTCGTTCATCAGCGTCGCCACGTTATTCACGCCGCCCATGACTTCATCCATCGTCGTTCCTGCGGTTGCCACCAGCTGGCTGCCGGTGGTGATATCCGCGACGGAATCTTCAATCAGTTTTTTGATTTCGCGGGCAGACGTAGCAGAACGTTGCGCCAGGCTGCGCACTTCCGAAGCCACGACGGCAAATCCGCGCCCCTGTTCGCCCGCACGGGCCGCTTCAACGGCGGCATTCAGCGCCAGAATGTTGGTCTGGAAAGCAATACCGTCGATCACGCTGATGATATCGACAATTTTGTGCGAGGAACGGGTGATCGAACCCATGGTATCGACCACCTGTTTCACCACTTCCGACCCTTTCTGCGCCACCGCAGACGCATCGCGCGCCAGCTGGTTAGCGCCTTCGGCGTTGGCGGCGTTCTGTTTCACTGTGCTGGTCAGCTGTTCCATGGACGCCGCCGTTTCAACTATCGAACTCGCCTGTTCTTCGGTACGCCCGGAGAGATCCATGTTACCGCTGGCGATTTCACGCGATGCCGAGGTGATCGCCAGACTGCTGTCGCCGACCTGCCGGAGGATCGATTGCAGGAATGACAGGAACTGGTTAAAGCTTTGATTTACGCGGTTGAATTCCGGACTGCGGCTTTCCGGCAAGCGACGGGTCAGATCGGCCCCACCGGCGGAAAGCTGGCTGATATTTTTATGCAGCGCGTCCAGCTGGCGCATAAAGATTTTGATCGCCAGGATCAGCACAACCAGCAGCAAAATCACCATCGGAATTTGCACCAGACCCAGACTTTGCAGGATGCCATGCGTCCGCGTCAGCAACTGGCTGGTTGGCATATCGGTAGCGATATACCACGGCCCCTGAATGTTGCTCATGAACATCGTGTGAGACGTACCGTTGTTGTCGTAGTCGGCAACCAGATTCGCCTGCCCGTCAATCTGGTCGAGGCTTTTGCGGATCTGCATCGCCAGCGGAGATTGTTCGCCCAGAGAAGCCAGCTTCGGCAACTTTTCATCGCCGGAATGGCTGGTACCCACGATGGTGCCGTCTTTCTCTACGATATAAATAGTGCCATGAACTTTCTTCTCCATTTCGGTCACCAGCTGGTTAAAGAAACCCAGCGTGACGTCAATGGTAGCCACGCCCCAAAGTTTATCGCCTTTATAAATCGGCATCGCGCAGTTGGTACGCGGCTGCGTGCTGGCGTCATCAAAGTAGGCAGGCGCCCAGACACACTGGCCCTTTTCGCCTTTTGAAGCGGCGAGATACCAGGATTGCTCGAAGTAATTCGGCGATTCGGCACTGTTCCAGAAAGTGTTTACCGTCAGCTGATTATTGTTATTTCGCGCGAAGAAGGTGCTGAATTTGATTTTTGCCGGATCACGCTGATTCGGCAAAGGCCAGATCCCGCCCCCAAATACGGCGGAATCACCGTATTGATCCACCAGTGCGGGCAGCAGCCGGTCAATGCTGTCGCTGTCCATTTGTGCGACGGTTTGAGTGATGGTACGCACCTGAGATTCCACTTTGTTCAGCCGGTCGTTGATAACGACGGCGATATCATCTACCTGATTCGCAACCAGAGTGCTTTCTGTTTGTTTCAGCTGAGGGGCAACAAAGACCTGGATCACAATGAGCGTGACGATGACCAGCACAATAAAAAACAAGCTGATCAATGCGATAAAGCGGGATTGCGTTGTTTTTAACATTTTAGGGTAACTCACAGGCAAAGCAGCGAGATCGCTGCTTAACTTATAACGGCATTTTCTGAGGTTTCTTTATGAGGCTATAGTAGATATATCTGGCACCCAGATCATATGAGTGAAAATCCAGAACATCGTCCCGATGAGATTCTTTCTCAATTTGCGGTTAATACTGTGATTCTTTTCGCTTTATCGTTATGAAAAACTTTCTGAAAAGTAAAAAAAGTGTGCGCGGACGCGGGGTTTAAGCGGTTTTTAATGATTTCTCTTAATGTTATTCTTCACGAATACAGAGAAAATACGGTCGAACCATTAATCATGGAGTGAACAATGGCGTGCCACTTTGCAAGATGGGCTGTGACGGAAGCTGAACCCGATACACATCGGTTGCCCAGAGAAATTGTTGTATCCGCAAAACATCTTTCCGAAAAACAACGAAAACGATTTTTAAACGGTCGTGTTTTACTGGCCGAAATGATTTTCTATCTTTACGGTATTGCGGAACTTCCTCACGTCATCACCCTGCCGAGCGGTCGCCCGAGTTTTGAATCCTCCGATCTTCCCGATTTCAGCCTGGCCTATGCAGGCAGCACCGTCGGTGTGCTGATCAGCAGCGAAGGAAAAGTCGGCCTCGATCTCGAAATCATTCACGCGCGCAGCGCACTGGTTAATCCGCAGCACCAGCTGCAACTTTCCGCCGTCGAAAAAACCTGGATTGCCATGCAGTCCGACCCGATAGAATCCTCCCTGCAGCTTTGGTGCATACGTCAAAGTATGCTGAAGATGTCCGGCCTGAACGAACAAAGCCAGCTGACACTCAGCCTGAATCCGGCTTCCGGGCGCCTGCGATCAACGGTTACGCCGGAGGCGCAGGTGATGAGTGATATTGAAGGGTCGATTACCTGGGCGTGCGCGCAGTCACCGTCGATTATCCGGTTACAGTGCTGGCGCTACGAACCGGAAAATGGCTTTACCCGCACACAAACGCTGTCAGCAGATCAGCAATCTGATTCACCGCATTACATGAAGTTCACCAGCCTGCCGCCTGCCAAATAAAACTTCACTCATGTTTTCAAAAACCTTGTATATCGACGTGCCGTTTTTCGTTTAAGGTAAGAATCAGAGAGTCATCCATAACAGGAGTTAATCATGTCAGTTAAGCCTCTGAAGTTTGTCACACTGTTAGGTAGTCTTCGTAAAGCGTCTTACAACGGCATGGTCGCGCGCACGCTGCCGAAAGTCGCGCCTGAGGGCGTCACCATTGAAGCGTTACCGTCTATCGGTACTCTGCCGTTGTACGATGCCGATATTCAGCAGGAAGAGGGTTTTCCGGCCGATTTAGACGCGATTGCGGAGCAAATCCGCCAGGCGGACGGTGTGATCATCGTGACGCCGGAATATAACTATTCCGTTCCCGGTGGCCTGAAGAACGCCATCGACTGGATTTCACGTTTGCCTGACCAGCCACTGGCGGGCAAACCGGTGCTGATTCAGACCAGTTCAATGGGGCCGGTCGGCGGCGCACGCTGCCAGTATCATCTGCGCCAGATCCTGGTCTTCCTCGACGCGATGGTGATGAACAAGCCTGAGTTTATGGGTGGCGTCATTCAGAACAAAGTCGATGCCCAAACCGGTGAAGTTATCGATCAGGGGACGCTGGATTTCCTCAGAGGCCAGCTGACCGCATTTGCCGACTATACGCACCGCGTCAGCAAATAATTTTCAGCCACTGAAATACAAACAGCCCGCAACTTTCAGAAAGTGGCGGGCTGTTTTTTTATCGTTCGCAGAGGCTAAATCGCGTACGGATTAATGCCCGTCAACAAACGCGATTTTCAGCACGAACAACAGGGCAACGACAACGACGCACGGGCTGATCTCTCTCCAGCGGCCTGTGCCCAGTTTCATCACCACATAAGAGATGAAGCCCAGCGCAATGCCTTCGGTGATGGAGAAGCTGAATGGCATCATTACTGCCGTCACAAAAGCAGGAACCGCTTCTGTCAGGTCATCCCACGAAACGCGCGCCAGGCTGGAGGTCATCAGAACGCCCACATAAATCAGCGCACCGGCTGCCGCGTATTCCGGCACCATGCCCGCCAGCGGAGAAATGAAGATCACCAGCAGGAACAGCAAACCGGTCACGACAGCGGTCAGACCGGTGCGGCCACCCACAGACACGCCGGACGTACTTTCGATATACGCGCCAACGGAAGATGTCCCGATGAAAGCCCCCGCCACAGAGGAAATACTGTCGACGTACAGCGCCTGTTTCATCTGCGGGAATTTACCCTTTTCATCCGCCAGACCGGCTTTGTCCGTCACGCCAATCAGCGTACCGGAGGAGTCAAACAGGTTGACCAGCATGAAGGAGAAAATCACGCCAGCCAGACCGATATTCAGCGCGCCTTTCAGGTCAACCTGACCGACGACGGTGGTGATGCTCGGCGGCATCGACCAGAAACCGTTGTAATGCACGTCACCGATCGCCAGACCAATGCCCGTGGTCACTACGATCGACACCAGAACGGAAGCGTGGAAGTTACGTGACGCCAGCACCGCAATGATGAAGAAGCCCAGCACGCCCAGCAGCACGTTGTGGGATGTCAGATTGCCGATGGTGACGATGGTGTCCGGATTCGCGACAATAATGCCGGCGTTTTTCAGCCCCATCATGCCGATGAACAGCCCGATACCGGCGGTAATCCCCACGCGCAGGCTGACCGGAATGTTCGCGATCATCCAGTAGCGGATACGGAAAATGGTCAGAAGCAGCAGGCCAACAGCGCCCCAGAAAATAGCGCCCATCCCGATCTGCCAGGAAACGCCCATCGCACCCACCACCACAAAGGCGAAGAAGGCGTTCAGACCCATCGCTGGCGCCAGTGCAACCGGCAGGTTGGCAATCACGCCCATCAGAATGCTGCCAAACGCGGCAATCAGACAGGTGGTCACAAAGACGGCCTGTTTATCCATGCCCGCGACACCCAAAATCTGCGGGTTCACGAAAACGATGTAGACCATGGTCAGGAAGGTGGTTAAGCCTGCGATAGTTTCGGTGCGTACCGTGGTGCCGTGCTGCGTCAGTTTAAACAGACGTTCAGCCAGACCTTTTCCGCCGGTAGCATTGCTGTGTGGTGTGCTCATTAGTGAGTTCCAAAATGGGGGAAAAACAATCGGGGGGTATCCTAAGGATTTTAGCCGTAAAGCGCCAGCACTGGATGTGTGGGATTAAATCTATCGTTCGGGTACAGTGCCATAAACCACGCGAATAGATGAAACACTCAAAGGGAGGAAGTATGACGGGGATCCAATGTGTCTTTTTTGATTGCGACGGAACGCTGGTCGACAGCGAATTGCTGTGCTGTGAAGCCTATGTCGAGATGTTTGCACATTTTGGTGTGAAAGTTTCTTTTGACGAAATGTATAAAAAATACAAAGGCGTAAAGCTTTACGAAATCGTCGCCATCATCAATAAAGAACACGGCATTGATGTGCCGAAAGAAGAGATGGAAGTCGTTTTCCGTCAGCACGTTGCCCGCCTCTTTGACAGTAAACTCCAGCCGATCGACGGTGCGCGCGAATTGCTCGAACAAATCACCGTGCCGATGTGCGTTGTCTCCAACGGCCCGGTCACCAAAATGCAGCACTCGCTCGGCCTGACCGGATTACTGCATTTTATGGGTGATAAGCTGTTCAGTGGCTACGATTTGCAGCGCTGGAAACCCGATCCGGCGGTGCTATACAAAGCCGCCGAAGTGATGGAAGTGCCGGTGGAAGCCTGCATTCTGGTTGAGGATTCCGTGGCGGGCGCACAGGCCGGGATCGCCGCCGGGATCCCGGTATTTTATTACTGCGCGGATCCGCACAACCCGCCGCTGGACAATCCGCTGGTGACCACTTTCCACGACATGCGCGAGTTGCCGGCGATCTGGCGTAAAAAGGGTTATCAGATTACGCGTTAAGGGTTTGGTCGTAAGCCCGCATGCGCCGCTCCAGTTCCGTCAGGGAACTCAGGCCCTCTGCGAGCGGCAGGGTTTTATCGTTGAAGATTTCCAGCGACCACGGCCCGGTAAAACCTTTCCGGTTCAGCGTGCTGACGAAATCCACCAGCGGCAAGTCGCCCTGGCCGGGATAACACCGGTAACTGCGGCTCCATTGCTGCACGTTCATGTCTTTGAACGGCGCATCAGCCAGTTGCAGGAAACTGATTTTCTCCAGCGGCACTTCGTCCAGACGGTCGAGGTTGTCGCCCGCGGCGAGAATATGGAAGCTGTCGAGCACAATCCCCAGCGCCGGATGGCTCACTTCACGCACGCGATCCCATGCCTGCCGGTAACGGTTGATGTGTTTCCCCCACGCCAGCGCCTCAAAGCCAATATGGATATCATGAGGCTGCGCCATTTCGGCCAGAGCGGCGAGATCGGCAATCTGGACATCGCGCTCCGCCGAACTTTCGGGGTCGGTATTACTGCAGACCAGCAGGCGGTCACAACCCAGTTCATTCATCAGCTCAAACTGCCGGCGCGCGCTGGCTAACTTCTCATTACGCTTTTCCGGCTGAACGCCTTCAAAGTCGCGGAAAGGCTGTAGCAGGAAAATCCGTAATCCGAGCGAATCCGCCAGATTCCGGATGGCGATGGGTTTAACCGGGCTTTTGAGTAAATCATCTTCAAAAATCTCCACGCCATCAAACCCCGCTGCCGCGATGGCGGTGAGTTTTTCGGGCAGAGTTCCTGGTACTGAAACTGTCGCAATAGAACGTAACCGGGTGGTAGCAGGCAAAATAGCGTCCTTTTTGTCAGGCTTCGAGACTTACAGTAGTGGACCTTCATGCCGCATTCGTCAAGTGTTGGCGGCTTGTATGAACGCACAGATTGTAACTGATCGAATCAATGGTTAATCTCTGTGGCGAGATTGAGGTTATTAATGAGGATATGACGCTGAGCAGCCAAAGTTCCCCGGCGCCGGGACGTAAAAATGATCCGATAGGACTGAAACAGCGCATTTTCGACAGTGCTCTGGCTGAATTCGCTGAATCCGGCCTGATGGGCGCGCGTATGGAAAATATCGCCTCAAACGCCAGCACCACAAAACGTATGGTGGTCTATCACTATAAGACCAAAGAAGCCCTGTACATGCTGGTGCTCGAGCACGTTTACCGCGGCATCCGCCAGCACGAGCTGGATCTGGATTTGTCGTCATTTCCCCCGGCGGAGGCGATCGTCAAACTGGTGGAAGCCAGCTTCGATTTTCACGTTTCTCACCCGGAATTCATCCGCATTGTGTCGACAGAAAACATGCTGCGCGGCCGCTTTATCCGTCAGTCCACCAGCATCCGCGAAATCAACAAAACGGCGTTAACGCTGCTGGAAGATATTCTCGAACGTGGAAAACAGAGCCATTTATTTAAGGAAGATTCCCAGGCGCGCGACGTTCACCGGCTGATCAGCAGCCTGTGTGTGCATCAGGTCGCGAACCAGTACACGTTCGGAGCGCTGTTCGAAAACCCTGATGAAGTGGATTTGCAGGTCGCGCATTATCGCCAGCTGGCGGTGGTGGTGGCACTGCGGTATGTGATGAAATAACGCATCAGCGCACAGCAAAAAGGCCTCGTAAGAGGCCTTTTTTATGGCGAAAATTTTGTATGACGAGTATCAGTGACCGATCAGTCTTTCGCCGCGTCTTTGCCGTCTGTCAGCAATTTGTCCAGCGCATCGCCGCCAACGTGACGGAAATCCTGCCCTTTAACGAAGTAGAAGATGAATTCACAAATATTCTGGCAACGGTCGCCGATCCGCTCAATGGAACGGGCGCAGAACAACGCGGTCAGGACGCTTGGAATAGTACGCGGATCTTCCATCATGTAGGTCATGAGCTGACGCACAATGCCTTCGTATTCCTGATCCACTTTCTTATCTTCACGGTAAATACGCACCGCTTCGTCAAGATCCATACGCGCGAATGCGTCGAGCACGTCGTGCAGCATTTCTACCGTATGGCGGCCCAGAGATTCCAGGCTGACCAGCAGCGGCTGATGCAGATGCGAGAATTTCTCGAGCGCGGTACGGCAGATTTTATCCGCCACATCGCCGATACGTTCCAGCTCAGAAATGGTTTTGATAATCGCCATCACCAAACGCAGATCGCTGGCGGTCGGCTGGCGCTTGGCAATAATGCGCACGCACGCTTCGTCAATCGCCACTTCCATCAGGTTAACTTTGTCATCACCTTTGATGACGCGCTGCGCCAGTTCGGCATCCTGATTGTGCATCGCGGTGATCGCATCAGTCAGTTGCTGTTCAACCAGCCCGCCCATCGCCAGAACCTGCGTACGGATGTGCTCGAGCTCGGCGTTAAACTGGCCGGAAATGTGTTTGTTTAAGTTCAGGTTGTCCATCGTTCTTACCTCAACCGTAGCGGCCAGTAATGTAATCTTCAGTCTGTTTGCGCGCTGGCGAAGTAAACAGCGAGTCAGTGTCACTGTATTCGATCAGCTCACCCAAATACATAAACGCAGTGCGGTCTGAACAACGCGCAGCCTGCTGCATGTTGTGGGTCACGATCACCACGGTGTAATCAGATTTTAGCTCGGTGATCAGCTCTTCGATACGGCCGGTTGAAATGGGATCCAGCGCCGAACACGGTTCATCAAGCAGGAGAACATCAGGACGGATAGCAATGCCGCGCGCAATGCACAGACGCTGTTGCTGGCCGCCGGACAAGCTGTAACCGCTCTGGTGCAGCTTGTCTTTGGATTCATTCCACAAAGCGGCTTTAGTCAGCGCCCATTGCACGCGCTCATCCATGTCCGTACGGGAAAGTTTTTCAAACAGACGAACACCAAACGCGATGTTGTCGTAAATCGACATCGGGAACGGCGTCGGTTTCTGGAAGACCATGCCGACTTTGGCACGCAGCAGCGCGATATCCTGTTTATCGACCAGAATATTTTCGCCATCGAGCAGAATTTCGCCTTCTGCATGCTGCTCAGGGTAAAGCTGGTACATTTTGTTAAACGTACGCAGCAGCGTGGATTTACCACAACCTGACGGGCCGATGAATGCCGTGACTTCGTTCTTAGCGATATCCAGGGAAATATTTTTCAGCGCGTGGAATTTACCGTAATAAAAATTCAGATCGCGAACCTGAATCTTGCTGTTGGATGCGTCAGTCATTCGACTCATTAAGACATCTCTCTTTTGCGCGCGCCGCTGTGCGACGCCGGGTAAACAGTGACGGCAGAGTGAAAAACTCTGCCATCAGTAATGAATTAACTTACTGCTTCTTCGCGGCGAAGATCACACGCGCCAGAATGTTCAGCAACAGCACACACACTGTAATCAGCAGCACGCCCGCCCAGGCCAGTTGTTGCCATTCGCCAAACGGGCTCATCGCAAACTTGAAGATGGTCACCGGCAGGTTGGCGATCGGCTGCATCATGTCGGTGCTCCAGAACTGGTTGGAGAGCGACGTAAACAGCAGCGGTGCGGTTTCGCCGGCGATGCGGGCGATAGCCAGCAAAATACCGGTGATAATGCCGGAAACAGAGGCTTTCAGGGTGATCGCAGAAATCATTTTCCATTTCGGCGTCCCCAGCGCATAAGCCGCTTCACGCAGGCTGTCCGGCACCAGTTTCAGCATGTTTTCCGTGGTACGGATAACAATCGGGATTTGCAGCAACGCCAGCGCCAGTACGCCCGCCCAGCCAGAAAAGTGCCCCATTTTCGCCACCATGATGGTGTAAACGAACAGGCCAACCACAATGGAAGGAGCAGAAAGCAGAATGTCGTTGATGAAGCGAATGAATTCCGCCAGCCAGGATTTACGGCCATATTCTGCCAGATAAATCCCCGCCATCACGCCCAGCGGCGTACCGATAACCGTCGCCCATAAAATCAGCAGTCCGCTACCCGCAATGGCGTTCGCCAGACCACCGCCTGCCGTATTTGGCGGCGGTGTGTTTTGGGTAAACAGCGCCAGGGACATGCCGTCTACGCCTTTCACGACGGTCGTGAACAGGATCCAGACCAGCCAGAACAGGCCAAAAAGCATGGTCAGCATGGAAATCATCAGCGCCAGACGGTTCTTCTGACGGCGCCATGCCTGACGTTTACGACGCGATTCCAGTAAGGCTGCGTTACTTTGCATTTCGAGTGTCGTCATCTTAACGGCCCTCTTTCTTAGCCAGACGCAGAATCATGACTTTCGACAGCGCCAGAACAATAAAGGTGATAACAAACAGGATAAGACCCAGTTCCATCAGAGCGGACGTGTGCAGACCCGCTTCAGCTTCGGCGAATTCGTTCGCCAGCGCCGAGGTAATACTGTTGCCGGGCGCATAAAGCGAAATGCTGTCGAGCTGGTAGGTGTTACCGATAATGAAGGTCACCGCCATGGTTTCGCCGAGCGCACGGCCAAGACCGAGCATGACACCGCCGATGACACCATTTTTGGTGAACGGCAGCACGATGCGCCAGATCACTTCCCAGGTCGTACAACCAATTCCGTAGGCCGATTCTTTCATCATGACCGGCGTTTGCTCGAACACGTCACGCATGACGGAGGCAATATACGGAATGATCATGATGGCCAGAATGACTCCTGCCGCCAAAATGCCAATACCAAATCCCGGGCCGGCGAAAAGCGCGCCAACAATCGGAATCCCAGAAAGCACATCACCGACCGGTGTCTGGAAATACTGCGCAAACAACGGAGCGAAAACGAATAAACCCCACATGCCGTAAACAATGCTGGGGATCGCCGCCAGCAGTTCGATGGCAATACCCAGCGGACGTTTCATCCAGTTAGGTGCCAGTTCAGTGAGGAATAATGCGATACCAAAACTGACGGGAACGGCAATCAGTAAGGCGATAATCGAGGTCACGACGGTACCGTAAATAGGCACCAGTGCGCCGAACTGCTGATTCGGGGCATCCCATGTTTTCGTCCACAGGAAGGATAATCCGAATTTTTCAATGCTAGGCAGCGAAGCAATAAACAGCGAGACGATGATTCCGCCCAGCATTAATAACACGATCAGCGCAGCCAGTTTGACCAGCGCGCCGAAAAGGATGTCACCGTTTTTGCTTGGTGCTTTGATAGCCGGCTTGTATTCAGCCATACCACTCTCTTTTAATTAAGATTTAATTCCCTCCCCGGCCGGAGAGGGAATGAAGCAGAAGACTTGTACTCTATATCAGACGAGACGTCAGATCCTAGTAAAGTGCTTTGCCGCTGCTATCTTTGATATTTGCTTTCCAGGCTGCACGAACCTGCTCAACCACTGAAGGTGGAAGCGTTGCATAATCCAGGTCAGTCGTCAGTTTATTGCCGTTTTTGTAAGCCCAGTCGAAGAACTTCAGAACTTCAGCACCTTTGGTCGCATCCTGCTGATCTTTGTAAATCAGGATGAAGGTGGTGGAGCTGATTGGCCACGCGTTGTCGCCTTTCTGGAAAGTCAGGTCCTGAGCGAAGGTTTTGCTCCAGTCAGCGCCTTTAGCTGCTGCACTGAAGGATTCTTCTGTCGGGCTAATCGCCTTGCCATCCGCATCAACCAGCTTGGTGTAAGCCAGGTTATTTTGTTTAGCGTAAGCATATTCTACGTAACCGATTGAGCCCGGCAGACGCTGTACAAATGCGGCCACGCCGTCGTTACCTTTGCCGCCCAGACCGGTAGGCCAGTTAACTGTTGAGCCTGAACCGATTTTCTCTTTCCACTCGTTGTTCACTTTTGCCAGATAGCTGGTGAACACGAAAGAAGTACCGGAACCGTCAGCACGACGAACAACGGCGATATTGGTATCTGGCAGTTTCACGCCCGGGTTCAGCTTAGTGATCGCCGCGTCGTTCCACTTTTTGATTTTGCCCAGGTAGATATCACCCAGCGTTGCGCCGTCCAACGTCAGCTGACCTGATTTGATACCCGGGATATTCACAGCCAGTACCACGCCACCGATCACGGTAGGGAACTGGAACAGGCCGTTTTTGTTCAGATCTTCTTCTTTCATCGGAGCATCAGATGCGCCGAAATCAACGGTTTTGGCGATGATTTGTTTCACGCCGCCGGAAGAACCGATGCCCTGATAGTTAACCTGAGTACCGGTTGCTTTCTGGTATGCGTCCGCCCACTTAGCGTAGACAGGTGCAGGGAAGGTGCCGCCAGCGCCAGTCAGATTACTAGCAGCGAAAGCAGACATTGCTGTGAGGGAGAAAGTCGCTGCTACAATACCGGCGACGGTGTTACGCATCAATTTCATGTTCCACTCCTAGTGGTTTTTTTTGTTCGACCCAGGTCGAGATTTATAAAGTGTTTGGCACAGGAGGAAAATAGGACAGTTTGGTGACAGTAAAATGTACGTTATATGACAGTTTTATGACACTGGTCACAATTTAGGCGAGATGGGCAAACTGAAGCGGACTGATCAAATAAAAACCGGCCCGAAGGCCGGTGGCAGCGGAAAGGGATGCGGACTTAACGCCCTTTCTTTTTACGTCCTGGTTGTGCAAAACGTTTACGGGAAGCTGAATTTCCGTCGGGTTTCTCGGTATTTTTCGGTTTTGTGACAACCGGTTTTTTGGCCTGAGCAGGTTTAGACTGCGTTTTTTTGGCCGGCTTCTCTTCCGAAGTTGAGTTTTCAGTCAGTCTGAATAATTCGACCAACTCATCGTCCGTCAAATCACGCCATTCCCCCAAAGGCAGGCCTTTCAGGTTGATGTTCATGATCCGCACACGCTCAAGCTTGGTGACTTCAAAGCCAAAATGCTTACACATACGGCGGATCTGGCGGTTAAGCCCCTGAACCAGCGTGATACGAAATACAAAGGGCGCTTCTTTCTTCACTTTGCATTTTTTGGTCACCGTTCCCAGCATCGGTACACCCGCGCCCAGGCCGGTAATAAACTCATCCGTCACCGGTTTGTTGACCGTTACGACATATTCTTTTTCGTGGTCGTTGCCCGCACGCAGGATTTTATTGACCAGATCACCGTGGTTGGTCAGTAAAATCAGGCCCTGAGAATCTTTATCCAGACGCCCGATAGGGAAAACGCGTTTGCTGTGGTTAACGAAGTCACTGATGTTGTCCCGCTCACCGTCTTCCATCGTGGTGATGATCCCCACGGGCTTATTGAGCGCGATAAGTACTAAATCTTCTTCATCACGTGGTTCAATCAGCTGGCCGTTCACTTTCACCACATCACCGGCAAATACTTGTGCGCCCACGGAGGCGCGTCTGCCATTGATAAAAACGTTTCCCTGTTCAATGTAACGATCGGCATCACGGCGTGAGCAGATCCCGCTCTCGCTAATGTATTTGTTGAGACGAATGGAGGGGTTGGACAGCATTCAGCAAATCACCTTCGTAAAAAGGCGGACTATACCTTATCCGTGGCGGCTAACGAAGCCTGAGAGAGGAGAATCGTGACCACGCCTTAGCCTTTTAGAAATAAAAAAGCGCCCTGGATGGGCGCTTAGCAGGCAGTTTCAAAGCCAGCGAGGCTTATTCTACTGTGACCGATTTGGCCAGATTACGTGGCTGGTCTACGTCAGTACCTTTTATCAGCGCGACGTAGTAAGACAGCAGCTGCAACGGAACCGTGTAGAAAATCGGTGCGACGATTTCTTCAACGTGCGGTAACTGAATGATCTTCATACCGTCGCTGTCGGTGAAACCGGCATCCTGATCGGCGAAGACATACAGCAGGCCGCCGCGGGCGCGCACTTCTTCGATATTCGACTTCAGCTTTTCCAGCAGTTCGTTGTTAGGTGCGACGACGATCACCGGCATATCCGCGTCAATCAGCGCCAGCGGGCCGTGTTTCAGCTCGCCTGCCGCATAGGCTTCCGCATGAATGTAAGAAATCTCTTTCAGCTTCAGCGCACCTTCCATCGCGATCGGGTATTGATCGCCACGGCCGAGGAACAGCGCATGATGTTTATCAGAGAAGCCTTCCGCCAGCGATTCGATGGTTTTATCCAGCGACAGCATCTGTTCGATACGCGCAGGCAGCGCCTGTAACGCGTGAACAATGTCATGTTCAACCTGCGGTGCCATGCCTTTCAGACGACCCATACGCGCCACCAGCATCAGCAGAACGGTCAGCTGTGTAGTAAACGCTTTCGTCGAGGCCACGCCGATTTCCGTGCCCGCTTTGGTCATCAGCGCCAGATCGGATTCACGCACCAGCGAAGAACCGGCAACATTACACACAGCCAGAGAACCGAGGTAACCCAACTCTTTGGACAGGCGCAGCGCAGCCAGCGTATCGGCGGTTTCACCGGACTGAGACAGGGTGATGATCAGGCTGCCAGGACGAACGGCAGATTTGCGATAACGGAATTCCGACGCAATCTCGACATCACAAGGCATACCGGCCAGTGATTCGAACCAGTAACGCGCCACCATACCGGAGTTGTATGACGTGCCGCAGGCAATGATCTGAACATGCTGAACGCGGGACAGGATCTCATCCGCCTTTTCGCCCAGCTCGCTCAGATTCACTTCACCGTGGCTGAAACGACCTTCCAGCGTGTTTTTGATCGCCAGCGGTTGTTCGTAAATCTCTTTTTGCATGTAGTGACGGTATTCGCCTTTGTCACCGGCGTCGTACTGCACTTTGGACTCAATTTCTGCGCGCTCAACGGCATGACCGTTTTTGTCATACACGCTGACCGAACGGCGTTTAACCTCGGCCACATCGCCTTCTTCCAGGAACATGAAGCGACGGGTGACAGGCAACAGCGCCAGCTGATCGGAGGCAATGAAGTTTTCACCCACGCCACGACCAATTACCAGCGGACTGCCGGAACGGGCTGCGACCAGAACGGACGGATCACGTCGGTCCATTACCACGGTGCCATAAGCGCCGCGCAGCTGAGGGATCACACGCTGAACGACTTCCAGCAACGTGCCGCCCTGAAGTTGTTCCCAATGCACCAGATGCGCGATCACTTCGGTATCCGTTTCGGAATCAAAACGGTAACCGCGTTCAATCAGTAATTCACGCAAAGGTTCGTGGTTTTCGATAATTCCGTTGTGCACTACCGCAATGTAATCAGAGACATGCGGGTGTGCGTTCGCTTCAGAAGGTTCACCGTGCGTTGCCCAGCGGGTATGTGCAATACCGGTACCGCCGTGCAAAGGATGTTGATCCAGAGCGTCAGCCAGCATCTGGACTTTGCCCAGACGACGCAGGCGCCCCATTTTTCCGTCTGCATCAATCACGGCCAGACCCGCTGAGTCATAACCGCGGTATTCCAGACGGCGTAAACCTTCCAACAGAATTTCAGCAATATCGCGTTGCGCTACTGCGCCTACAATTCCACACATCAGTTTTATTCCTATTGAAGGTCTTTCGGGACCTTTTTTGATGCCTGACCTGATTTATCCACACGCCCCGTTTTCCGGTGTACGTACGGTTCCCCGAGCCTTGTAGAAGTTGGGGATTATTATGTTTTGGTCTGCATTCGGATAAAAATGCAGACCAAAATACAAAGCGACAGAAAGAAATCAGGCGCAAATTTCTGCGCCTGACGCACTACGTTTCAGGGTAGCTTATTTTTTCTTCACAGGTTTCTGCCAGTCCGGCTTATGCACCTGCGGGACGCGGCTCAGCAGCAAACCGTTATCCGGCACATCGCGCGTCACGGTTGTTCCGGCAGCGATGGTGACGTTATTGCCCACGGTGACCGGCGCAATCAGCTGCGTATCCGATCCGACAAAGACGTCATTGCCGATAATCGTTTTGCTTTTGTTCACGCCGTCATAGTTGCAGGTAATTGTCCCCGCGCCGATATTCACGTTGTCGCCAATTTCAGCGTCGCCAAGATAGGAAAGATGTCCTGCTTTCGAACCTTTACCCAGACGCGCTTTTTTGATTTCGACGAAGTTACCCACATGAGCGCCTTCAGCCAGTTCGGCACCCGGACGCAGACGGGCGAAAGGTCCGACCGTACAACCGCTTTCCAGCACCGCATCTTCGAATACGCTGTAAGGGCTGATTTCGCAGTCATCGCCGATCACGCAATTCTTCAGCACGCAACCCGCACCGATTTTCACGCGATCGCCCAGTTTAACGTGGCCTTCGATAATGACGTTGGTGTCGATCACCACATCAATCCCATGAGACAACTCGCCACGGAGATCAAAGCGCGCCGGATCCATCAGCATTACGCCTTCCAGAAGCAGGCGTTCGGCCTGTTCGGTCTGATATACGCGCTCAAGGCGGGAAAGTTGCAGGCGGTTATTCACGCCATCCACTTCGCTGTCACGCGCCGGATGAACGGTGGCGATCAGATTGCCTTCCGCATGTGCCATCGCGATGATGTCGGTAATGTAATACTCGCCCTGCGCATTATTGTTGTTCAGCTGACCGAGCCAGCGTTTGAACGATGCGCCGTTGGCCACCAGAATACCGGTATTAATTTCCTGGATTTTAAGCTGCTCAGCATTCGCATCTTTCTGCTCAATGATGCCGGTCACAATGCCATTTTCACGCACGATGCGGCCATAGCCGGTTGGATTATCCAGTACGACGGTCAGCAAACCGATACCACCTTCAGGCTTAGCTTTCAGCAACTTATCCAGCGTTTCGACCGAGATCAGCGGAACATCACCGTAAAGCATCAGGACATCTTCGTCATCCGCAAAGAAAGGCGCAGCCTGTTGCATTGCATGTCCGGTACCCAGCTGTTCAGCCTGTAATACCCAGTTCAGTTCACTGCCAGCCAGCGTTTTCTTCAGTAGATCGCCACCGTGGCCATAGACCAGATGCACGTTTCTGGCACCCACTTGCGTGGCCGCATCAATGACGTGTTGAACCATTGGCTTGCCCGCCAATGTATGAAGAACTTTAGGGAGGTTGGAATACATGCGTGTTCCCTTGCCCGCGGCAAGGATCACCACACTCAGTGCGCTGTTTGACATAGATGACCTGACAAATCCAATTTGAGTGACAAAAGTAACCCGTTATATGAACGAATTACTACATATTTCGCGTCAAAAACCGCCTGTAAGCCACAGCCCGCAAGGGTTGAACACGATATAGACTATAACAAAAAAACTGAGGGTAATACGTCCATTAATCACGCAAGTATTCCACCAAAAGCCAAAATTAGCCTTGGGGAAAATGCTGAAAAACACCCTTTTTTAAAGGTAAAAAAAAAGCGACCCGAAGGTCGCTTTTCTCAATGATGTTGTTACATCGCTTTTCTGGTCAGTTCGATAACGCGAAGTTTCGCGATCGCCTTAGCCAGTTCCGCTGACGCCTGAGCGTAATCAACGTCGCCGTGAGAACCACTAATGTGTTCTTCCGCTTTGCGCTTAGCTTCAAGCGCGCGCGCTTCGTCGAGGTCTTGCCCACGGATTGCAGTATCAGCCAACACGGTCGTTGCATTCGGCTGCACCTCAAGGATGCCACCGGAAAGATAGATATACTCTTCTTCACCGTGTTCTTTAACAATGCGCACCATGCCAGGCTTGATGGCGGTGAGCAGCGGAGCATGCCCCGGGAAAATACCCAGTTCGCCTTCGCTACCCGTCACCTGGATTTTTTGTACCATGCCGGCAAACATACGTTTTTCCGCACTGACAACATCCAGATGGTAAGCTTTTTCAGCCATGTCATCCTCTCTCACAACAAACTAGCGTTACAGTTTCTTGGCTTTTTCCACTGCTTCTTCAATGGTGCCGACCATGTAGAACGCTTGCTCTGGCAGGTGATCGTAGTCGCCGTCCATAATGCCTTTGAAACCACGAATGGTATCTTTCAGCGATACGAACTTGCCCGGAGAACCGGTGAAGACTTCGGCCACGAAGAATGGCTGGGACAGGAAGCGTTCGATTTTACGCGCACGGGATACGGCCAGTTTGTCATCTTCTGACAACTCATCCATACCCAGGATCGCGATGATATCTTTCAGTTCCTTGTAACGTTGCAGAATAGACTGCACGCCACGAGCCACATCATAGTGTTCCTGACCAACAACCAGTGGATCCAGCTGACGGCTGGTGGAATCCAGTGGGTCAACCGCCGGGTAGATACCCAGAGACGCGATCTGACGGCTCAGTACCACGGTTGCATCTAAGTGAGCAAAGGTGGTGGCTGGAGATGGGTCAGTCAAGTCATCCGCAGGAACGTAAACGGCCTGAACGGAGGTGATAGAACCACTTTTGGTAGAGGTGATACGTTCTTGCAGAGCGCCCATCTCTTCCGCCAGCGTTGGCTGATAACCTACCGCTGATGGCATACGGCCCAGAAGTGCAGACACTTCGGTACCGGCCAGGGTGTAACGGTAAATGTTGTCAACAAACAGCAGTACGTCACGACCTTCATCACGGAATTTCTCCGCCATGGTCAGGCCGGTCAGTGCAACGCGCAGACGGTTACCTGGTGGCTCATTCATCTGACCATAGACCAGGGAAACTTTGTCGATAACGTTGGATTCGGTCATTTCGTGGTAGAAGTCGTTACCCTCACGAGTACGTTCACCCACGCCTGCAAACACTGAATAACCGGAGTGCTCGATCGCGATGTTACGGATCAGCTCCATCATGTTTACAGTTTTACCTACACCCGCACCACCGAACAGACCGACTTTACCGCCCTTAGCGAACGGGCACATCAGGTCCATAACTTTGATACCGGTTTCCAGCAATTCCTGGGAGTTTGCCAGCTCTTCATAAGAAGGCGCAGCACGGTGAATTGCACGACGTTCTTCTTCGCCGATTTCACCTTTCATGTCGATTGGTTCACCCAATACGTTCATGATACGACCCAGTGTTGCAACACCCACCGGAACTTCAATTGGGTGTTCCAGGTTGTTCACTTTCAGACCGCGACGCAAGCCATCTGATGTACCCATTGCGATACAACGAACAACGCCGCCGCCTAACTGTTGCTGAACTTCCAGCACCAGCTTGGAGGTACCGTTTTCTACCTCAAGAGCATGGTACACGTTCGGTACCGCATCCTGAGGGAACTCGACGTCCACCACGGCGCCGATTACCTGGATAATCTTTCCAGTAGCCATCTTGAATCCTCTACGTAATTCGTAAACCTAGCTTAAACCGCGGAGGCTCCCCCGACGATCTCGGTGAGTTCCTGAGTGATGCTGGCCTGACGAGCTTTGTTGTATACCAACTGCAGCTCTTTGATCAGGCTGCCGCCGTTATCGGTTGCGGCTTTCATCGCTACCATTCGCGCGGCCTGTTCGCTGGCCAGGTTTTCTACGACGCCCTGATAAACCTGAGATTCCACATAGCGGCGCAGGAGGGTATCCAGCAGTGCTTTAGGGTCTGGCTCATACAGGTAATCCCAGGATTTCTTCGCCAGTTCGCCGTCTTCTGCCGGTGGCAGAGGCAACAACTGAACGATGCGTGGTTCCTGAGACATGGTATTGACGAATTTATTGCTAACAACGCATAACTTGTCTAAACGACCTTCGTCGAAAGCTTGCAACATCACTTTCACCGGTCCGATCAGCTCTGACAGGGAAGGGTTATCCCCCATGCCAGTCACCTGAGCAACAACGTTGCCCCCAACGGATCCGAAGAAAGAAGCTGCTTTGGAACCGATCAGGGCTAAGTCAACCTCAACGCCTTTCGCGGACCAATCTTTCATCTCTGTGAGCAGTTTTTTGAACAAGTTAATGTTCAGACCACCACAAAGACCACGGTCGGTAGACACCACCAGATACCCGACGCGTTTAACTTCACGCTCATCCAGGTAAGGGTGCTTGTATTCCAGATTCCCGAGCGCGAGGTGACCAATCACTTCACGAATGGTTTCTGCATAAGGACGGCTGGCCGCCATGCGATCCTGCGTTTTACGCATTTTGGAGGCGGCGACCATTTCCATCGCTTTAGTGATCTTTTGCGTGTTCTGCACGCTGCCGATCTTACTACGTATCTCTTTTCCGCCGGCCATCTCTGCTTCTCCTCATGACCAAACGGCCTGCTGCTTATCTGCTAAAAGCAGGGCAGCAGGGCCGTTTAGTATTACCAGGACTGGGTTGCTTTGAAGGTATCGAGGATATTTTTGAATTTCCCCTCGATCTCATCGTTGTACGCACCAGTTTGGTTGATTTGCTGCAGAAGCTCGCCGTGCTCACGGTCAGCATAAGCCAACAGTGCCGCTTCGAAGCTACCGACTTTGGACAACTCAACGTCTTCCAGGTAACCACGTTCTGCTGCGAAGATGATCAGAGACTGCGCAACGATGGACATCGGAGCGTATTGTTTCTGTTTCAGCAACTCAGTCACTTTCTGACCGTGATTCAGCTGTTTACGGGTTGCCTCATCCAGATCAGATGCGAACTGCGAGAACGCAGCCAGTTCACGGTACTGTGCCAGAGCGGTACGAATACCACCGGACAGTTTTTTCATGATCTTAGTCTGAGCAGCACCACCAACACGGGATACCGAAATACCCGGGTTAACCGCAGGACGAATACCAGCGTTGAACAGGTTTGATTCCAGGAAGATCTGACCATCGGTAATCGAAATTACGTTAGTCGGAACGAACGCGGAAACGTCACCTGCTTGCGTTTCAATGATTGGAAGCGCAGTCAGGGAACCGGTTTTGCCTTTCACTTCACCCTTAGTGAATGCTTCAACGTAATCGGCGTTTACACGCGCAGCACGTTCCAGCAGACGGGAGTGGAGATAGAAAACGTCGCCAGGGTATGCTTCACGACCTGGTGGACGACGAAGCAGCAGGGAAATCTGACGGTAAGCAACAGCCTGTTTAGACAGGTCATCATAAACGATCAGTGCGTCTTCGCCGCGGTCACGGAAGTATTCACCCATTGCGCAACCGGAGTACGGTGCCAGGTATTGCAGTGCAGCAGATTCTGATGCAGTTGCAACAACAACGATGGTGTTTGCCAGTGCGCCGTGCTCTTCCAGTTTACGAACCACGTTAGAAATGGTGGACGCTTTCTGGCCGATAGCCACATAGATACATTTGATGCCGGAATCGCGCTGGTTGATGATCGCATCAATGGCCAGAGCAGTTTTACCGGTTTGACGGTCACCGATGACCAGTTCACGCTGACCACGACCGATTGGGATCATGGCGTCAACGGACTTATAACCTGTCTGCACAGGCTGGTCTACGGATTGGCGTTCGATAACGCCCGGTGCGATTGCTTCAACAGCTGAGAAGCCGTCGTGCTCTACCGGACCTTTACCGTCAATTGGCGCACCCAGGGTGTTAACAACGCGACCCAGCAGGCCACGGCCAACGGGAACTTCCAGGATACGGCCAGTACATTTTACTTTCATACCTTCGGCGAGGTCAGCGTAAGGGCCCATGACAACGGCACCTACAGAGTCGCGCTCCAGGTTCAGGGCGATAGCGTAGCGGTTACCCGGCAGCGCAATCATTTCGCCTTGCATGACATCGGCCAGGCCGTGCACGCGGATGATCCCGTCACTGACGGAAACGATAGTACCTTCATTGTGAGCTTCGCTCACTACATTGAACTGAGCAATGCGCTGCTTTATCAGTTCGCTGATTTCGGTGGAATTCAGTTGCATGCTCCAGTCCCCTTAAGACTGCAAGACGTCTGCCAGGCGTTCAAGACGACTGCGAACGCTGCCATCAATCACCATATCACCTGCACGGATAATGACACCGGCAAGAACAGACTTGTCAATTTTGCAATTCAGCTTAACTTTGCGAGACAGACGTTTTTCCATCGCAGCAGCAATTTTTGCCTGCTGTTCTTCCGTCAGTGGATTTGCTGAGGTCACATCAACTTCAGCAATCGCCTCCAGTGAGGCGCGCAGTTCGATGAACTGCTGCAACACTTCAGGAAGAACGCGTAAACGTCCATTTTCGGCCATTACCTTAATCAGGTTCTGGCCTGCGTCGTCGAGTTGTTCACCACATACGGCAATAAACGTTTTAGACAAAGTTTCTGGCGCGCTAGCACCGGAAAGCAGTTCTTCAATCTGTTCATTGCGCGTGACTTCAGCCGTGAACGCTAACATGGACTGCCAGCGATCTAAGCTTTGGTGCTCAACGGCAAAGTCAAAAGCTGCTTTGGCGTAGGGGCGAGCTACAGTTACAAATTCAGACATCAGCCCCTCCCTCCTTACAGTTCAGCGACCAGTTTATCAACGATGTCGCTGTTAGCAGCTTCATCCACGGAACGTTCGATGATCTTCTCGGCGCCAGCAATGGCCAAAATCCCGACCTGTTTACGCAACTCTTCGCGGGCGCGTTGGCGTTCGGCGTCAATCTCTGCCTTAGCTTGCGCTACGATCTTGTTACGTTCCTGCTCGGCTTCGGTCTTCGCTTCGTCGACGATCTGTGCTTTACGCTTGTTCGCCTGGTCGATGATTACCTGAGCTTCAGCTTTGGCTTTCTTCAGTTGGTCGGTCGCATCGGCTTGCGCTAAATCCAGTTCTTTTTTTGCACGTTCTGCAGAAGATAAACCTTCAGAAATCTCTTTCTGACGTTTTTCGATGGCAGCCATAATTGGCGGCCATACGTACTTCATACAGAACACGACAAACAGGACAAACGCGATAGCCTGGCCGAGGATTGTTGCGTTAAGATTCACAGCACAATGCCTCTTTCAAAGTGAAATATTTGATGTAGTTCGTTTAACGCTGAGCGAACTCAGTGTTAGGCGACAGCAAACATCACGTACAGACCCAGACCAACAGCAATCATTGGGATTGCATCGACCAGACCCATAACGATAAAGAACTGTGTACGCAACAGAGGGATCAGGTCAGGCTGACGTGCAGCACCTTCCAAGAATTTACCACCCAAGATGCCGATACCGATCGCAGCACCGATTGCCGCCAGGCCCATCATCACAGCGGCAGCCATGTACAGCAGATCCATACTCAGGTTTTCCATGACAGTCTCCAGTTTGTTTCAGTTAAAACGCAGTAGTGTTGAAAGAAAATCAGTGTTTTTCAGATGCCATCGAGAGATAGACAATCGTCAGAACCATGAAAATAAAGGCTTGTAGCGTAATGATCAGGATGTGGAAAATGGCCCAAGGCACATTCAGGATCCACTGTGACCACCACGGCAACAGGCCAGCAATAAGGATGAAGATCAACTCACCCGCATACATATTGCCAAACAGTCGCAGACCCAGTGAAACTGGTTTAGACAGCAGGCTGACACCTTCAAGAATCAGGTTAATTGGAATGAAAACCGGATGATTGAATGGCTGCATTGTCAGTTCTTTAATGAAACCGCCAAAGCCTTTCATCTTAATGCTATAGAAAAGAATCAGAATGAATACGCCAAGTGCCATGGATAACGTGATGTTCACGTCAGCCGTTGGAACCACACGCAGCGCTGGCAGACCAAAGATGTGTTCACCGATGTACGGCAGCAAATCGATTGGCAGCAAATCCATCAGGTTCATCATAAACACCCAGACGAAGACGGTCAGCGCGAGAGGTGCAATCACTTTGCTTTTGCCGTGATACATGTCACGCACGCTGCTGTCGACGAAACCAACGACCAGTTCAACTGCAGTTTGCAGCTTACCCGGAACACCGCTGGTGGCGTTTTTGGCTACGCGATGGAAAATAACCAGAAAGAGTACTCCGAGGAACACGGAGAAAAACATCGAATCGATGTTAATCGACCAGAATCCCGTCCCGATCTGAAGCTGAGTCAGATGGTGACCGATATACTCTTGTGGAGTAGAGATTTCTCCTGATGCAGACATGATGCCTCTTACCCTTTAGTAGTTAAGTACGGTAACTGTTAATGACGGCCGGTGCCAAAATCTGAGTCATCAACACCGATAAATAGGCCAACCCCAACGGAGCAAAAGCCGCCTTAAACAGGCCAAGTGCGACAATCATTAAGATCACCGTAACCAGAACCTTCAGCGCTTCCCCGATAGCAAAGGACCAGGCAACCCGTCCAGAGACCGTTGTTTGCGCCTGGTGGCGCCATGCAAACAGCATAAACAGTACATTTGGCACCCAAGCGGCCAAACCACCCATAAGGGCCGATGTGGTCCATTCCAGGCTTTTAAAGCCAAATACAGCACTGAGCAGAACAAAGGTCAATAACTGCAGTATTAACAGCTTTCTGGCAACCTTCACACTATTGGCACTGTGTAAAATACCGGATACAGACATGACGTTTGTTCTCTCCGTATCAAGTACCTAGCTGGAGGTATTCTGAAGGCCGTATATCACTGCCTTTACTGTTTTGAGTCAAGCAGCAAAAACCGAGCAAATTATACGGTGCACTGGAACGAATTCAATGGATAAGTAGCGAAAAGGTGAACAATTATTTAAATTTTCCGCTTCATCACTATTTTGACCACCAAACTATAGCTGAATTTGCCCTTTTTACTTTGCTTCGGTTATTTCATCACCTGACAAAGAAGCGTGCACTGGATCACATAATTAACCCAGACCTCTTTATATACCTTGCGCTGTTTGAATGTCTTTAGCTAATCAGGCCTTTTAAAAGCCATATAAATCAGATTGTTAAGAATCTCATGTTTGATAATCAATCTTATTTAAAAATAGGCGCGATTTATTGATACAACAAGCCAACAAATAACAACATTTTCATTACAAGTTGAATATCAGCAGGTTGCCGATTGTTCAATTTCAAAAGTGACTATTACGTCCCGGATTAAAATAAAAACATCACTGAAATGCTATCAGTGTGTAAAAAATCAGTAATTGACAGGCCGTCGACGCTATTTAATTAGCCTGCTCATTTTAACTCTGATAACACACACGTTTTTTAAGGATTATTTGATAAAACTCAACTTTAGTTTGCAGTCAGAATTACCAGATGACGTTCTCCGTCAAGTTCCGGGACCTGCAATTTTATGACGTTTTCCAGAGTGATACCTTCCGGCAGCACGTTGAGCTCATCATCCGGGCGCACGCCTTTCAGGGCATAAAAACGCCCCTGCCCTTTCTGAGGCAGATGGTGGCACCATGACAACATGTCCTGCAACGAGGCAAATGCCCGGCTGATCACGCCATCAAAGGGTGGCTCTGGCTCAAACTCTTCAACGCGGCTTTGTACCGGCTCGATGTTCTTCAGACCCAGCTCATGCTGAACCTGACGCAGGAAGCGTACGCGTTTACCCAGGCTGTCCAGCAGCGTGAAATGTGAATCCGGGCGGACAATGGCGAGCGGAATGCCCGGCAGGCCAGGGCCGGTTCCCACATCAATGAAACGGCTGCCTTGCAAATGCTCGTTCACCACAATGCTGTCCATAATATGACGCACCAGCATCTGCATCGGGTCACGGACAGAAGTCAGGTTGTAAGCCTTGTTCCACTTATGCAGCAGTTCGACATAGCCAATCAGTTGATGTTTTTGCTGATCGGGTAACGCTATTCCTGCCGCAGCAAGCAGCGAGTCCAGTTTCTTTTGCACAGTGAAATCCTCAGACAGAGTCGATATGCCGGGAACAGCCCGGTTTAGAAATGATAAAACAGCCAGAAAAGTGGGAAAAGCAAGAATTGACCGCTCTTCGAGTTTAAAGAGCGGTCATTAAAGATGTGGTTCAGGCACTGCGGCGCAGTAAGCCCTGTTTTTTAAGCCAGATCAGCAAAATGGAGATCGCAGCCGGTGTAATGCCGGAGATCCTCGAAGCCTGACCGATGGATGTCGGTTTGTGATCGTTGAGCTTGGCAATCACTTCGTTCGACAGACCGTTCACCTGGCGGTAATCAAGATCGACAGGCAACACAGTGTTTTCGTTGCGCTGTTGTTTTTCGATCTCTTCCTGCTGACGGGCGATATAGCCTTCGTACTTAATCTGAATCTCAACCTGTTCTGCCGCCTGGACGTCAGGAACAGCCGGGGCAAAAGGAGAGAGACGCGTGATCAGTTCGTAAGTCATCTCAGGACGACGCAGCAACTCTTCGGCGCTGGCTTCTTTCGAAAGCGGTGCAGAAAGATGCGCGTTAATCTCTTCAACCTGAGCGTGGTGAGGATTGACCCAGATCCCACGCAGGCGCTGACGTTCCTGTTCAATCATTTCCAGCTTCTGGTTGAAACGTGCCCAGCGGGCGTCATCAACCAGACCGAGTTCACGGCCTTTTTCAGTCAGACGTAAATCGGCATTGTCTTCGCGCAGCATCAGACGATATTCAGCACGAGACGTAAACATACGGTACGGTTCTTTGGTGCCCAGTGTGCACAAATCGTCAACCAGAACGCCAAGGTAGGCCTGATCGCGACGTGGTGCCCAGCCTTCTTGTTCGCTGGCGCTGCGTGCAGCATTCATACCGGCCAGCAGGCCCTGTGCTGCAGCTTCTTCGTAACCGGTGGTGCCGTTAATTTGCCCGGCAAAGAACAGACCGGCGATAAATTTGCTTTCCAGCGTCGGTTTCAAATCACGAGGATCGAAGAAATCGTATTCGATAGCGTAGCCAGGACGAACGATCACCGCATTTTCCATCCCCTGCATTGAGCGGACGATTTGCATCTGAACGTCAAATGGCAGGCTGGTCGAAATTCCGTTTGGATAGACTTCATTGCTGGTCAGGCCTTCCGGTTCAAGGAAGATCTGATGAGAATTTCGATCGGCAAAACGCATGACTTTATCTTCGATCGACGGGCAATAACGCGGGCCGATCCCTTCGATGATCCCGGCATACATCGGGCTGCGATCCAGATTATTGCGGATCACATCATGCGTTTTTTCGTTGGTGTAGGTCATGTAGCACGGGATCTGGCGCGGATGCTGCGATACGTTACCCATGAACGAGAATACCGGCGCCGGATTATCGCCGTGTTGTTGCGCAAGAACACTGAAATCAATGGAGCGTGCATCAATACGCGGCGGTGTACCGGTTTTCAGACGGTTTACGCGTAATGGTAATTCACGCAAGCGTTGTGACAAAGAGATCGCAGGAGGATCCCCAGCACGGCCGCCGCTGTAGTTCTCCAGACCGATATGGATCTTCCCGTCCAGGAAAGTCCCGACGGTCAGCACAACGGCCTTCGCGCGGAATTTAAGCCCCATTTTGGTCACAGCACCCACGACACGATCGTTTTCGACGATCAGGTCTTCAACGGGTTGCTGGAAGATCATCAGGTTCGGCTGATTTTCTAACGCAGTACGGACCGCCTGGCGGTAAAGCACGCGGTCTGCCTGAGCACGGGTTGCCCTTACGGCAGGGCCTTTGCTTGCGTTTAGTATCCTAAACTGAATGCCCGCATGATCGATGGCAGTGGCCATCAGTCCGCCCAGTGCGTCCACTTCTTTAACCAGATGTCCCTTCCCGATCCCGCCAATCGCCGGGTTACACGACATTTGTCCGAGCGTGTCGATATTGTGGGTTAATAATAAGGTCTGACGTCCCATGCGTGCAGAAGCCATGGCGGCTTCAGTACCTGCATGACCACCACCTATGATGATGACGTCAAATTGATCCGGATAAAACATGCGACTGCACCTCGGCGTTCAAGCGAACTTTCTTTGTATGGCGTTGGGAGGAGGGATTCTACTCAAGTTTAGAGGTTCCACAAGTCCCCGGGGATCTTCACTAATTAAAAGAAGATCTTTTTTATTTAAAGATCTCTTATTAATACTTCTATTAGGATCGCGATCCTCTGTGCATAAGTCTCTTTTGTTTAAGAAGATCAAGATGCTAAGAAGGATCCAATGCTGTGAATGATCGGTGATCCTGGCCAGTATAAGCTGGGATCAGAATTGAGAGTTATGCACAGCATGAAAAGCGTACAGGAGTTGTTAGAGGGATAACTACGGGTTTTACCCTGCTTTTAAGCATAGTTATCCACATCTGATCGCCTGAAATTTACACTTATTTGATCAAATTAATCCAGTTAAGGACCCAAACCTCAGCGGGATCTTCAGGAATTTCGTGTTGAGTCACGTCGATCTCAAGACGATCACCGATCCGTTTAGCCCCTAATGAGGTCAGTTTCCGATCCAAAGCGCCTATCGCATCACAGAAGGTGTCATATTCGCTGCTGCCTAAACCTAAGGCACCAAAACGCACTTTGGACAGATCGGGTTGCTGATCTTCCAGCTGTTCCAAAAAGGGCTGCAAATTGTCAGGCAGTTCACCCGCACCGTGTGTTGAACACACCATCAGCCAGATCCCGTCCTGCGGGACTTCATACAGCTCCGGGCCATGAAACATCTCGGTCGAAAAACCGGCTTCTTCCAGTTTCTCTGCCACGTGTTCTGCCACATATTCGGCGCTGCCAAGCGTACTGCCACTGATCAGGGTAATGTCTGCCATTGTGCTCTCAACCCGAGAAAAGGAGGCTATTGTACGCTGTGAATGAGCTGGGATCTACCTGTGGATAATAGGGGTATAGAAATGGAGGCTCAGGGTTGGATAGTCCGTGTGATGGGGTTCTGCAGGGAGATCAGGGTCTCCGTAGACTGGATCTCATCAATGGTCTGGATCTTGTTGATAAGTACGTGCTGGAGGGAATCAATGGAGCGGCACATGATCTTAATGAAGATGCTGTAATGACCGGTGGTGTAATAGGCTTCCACCACTTCTTCTATACTCTCGAGCTTTTTCAGCGCGGACGGATAATCCTTGGCACTTTTGAGAATGATGCCGATAAAGCAGCAAACGTCATAACCCAGCTGCTTTGGATTTACGGTGATATGTGCGCCGGTAATGATGCCTGCCTGCTTCATCTTCTCGACGCGTACGTGAATGGTTCCCGGGCTGACAGTAAACACTTTAGCCAGCTCAGCGTAAGGTGTGCGGGCATTTTCCATCAACGCGTTCAGAATCCCGCGATCCAGCTCGTCGAGCTGATTGATTTCAGTCATGGTTTTCTTTCTCTTTAAGCTTAATTTCTCTGCCAGCGTCGCTGAACGCGGCTTTTAACGCCGGTATCAAAGCGCCAGATATGATCGAATATGCGCAGAATTCCGGGCTTTCCGTAGTGTGACATTGCCAGCGCGTGGAAACGATGCTGCTTTTCCCGTTGCAGCAATTTTACTTTTCTCTGCACCTCATCGGGTAAGCGCTGGGCAATAAAATCTGAAATGACGACCGCATCTGCGTCGTGCCATTGCGGAGAGGCCAGTTTGTCCAGCGTGGCATTGAGGCAGGCGGCCAGATCGGTACCGCCGCGGAAATGCTGCCCGAGAAAGCGTAACGCCTGATCCAGCCCGCCAGCAGAAGTCAGCTCGTAATGGATCACTTCGCTGGCAAACAGCATGATGTAACACTTACGGTTATCGGCGAGCGCGATTTTCAGCAGCGCCAGGCAGAATGCTTTCGCACATTGCTCATTGAAGCCGCCCATCGAACCTGATGTGTCCACGCAGACCACAAATGGGCCACGCGGCTGTGGCTCCTGCTGCTGATAAACCACCGGACGCCTCACGACTTTTTCGCACCAGACGTCGCCTTGCAGGCGGTAGGTCATCAGGCGTTTTTCCAGCAGACGCCGGTAAAATTCATATTCCAGTTCAGGGATGCCCAGGGTGCCCAGCTCGGTGGGCATCAGACGCAAAATGTCATCGCTCTGATGAATGCCATTCACTTCTTCCGGCACCGTCGCCGGCTCGCGAACCATCAGCCGGTGCGTTTCCATTTTGGCATCTTCATGCGGGCTGGTTTTCACCGTCTGGCTGCGCCCGAGCTGTTCTGCCAGTTTCATCAGCTCCGGCTGCTGCTGGAGGAAAGCGCCAAAACGTGCCAGCGACTGGATATCGCCTCGAAGACGCTTTCCTTTACTCATGTCCCACAACCGGCCTGCGGCGGTATCGTTCTCTGCTAATAAAGGAGACAGCTCGCTGCTCAGCTCGAGACGTTGTAGCAATTCTTCCTGAAGCTGTTCCTGCTCCTGTTCGAGCAACTGATGATGAACGTTCACCGTCTGGAATGTCAGATTCAGGCGCCAGCGCTGGAGGAATAAGATCTGAAAGCTGTTACCGGTTTGCGCCGTGCGGGAGGTTTCATTATTGTCCCGTAAAGTACGGGCTTCAGTCGCAAACGGTGAATTCAGCCGCGCCAGCTCATCAAGCAGGGAGCCCAGCTCTGACTGAAACGCCACGGCATCAGTTTGCTGACAATGCTGATAGAGATAAAACTCTTTTGCCAGATCCGGGGGCACCGGGGTTTCGTGGATCCTCTGGCGCAGGCGTAATTTCCACTCAGGAAGATCCTGGGTCAGTGCGCGTTTGAGCCGAGGAAACTTCTCGAAGAAAACCGCCAGGGCTGGCGCGGCCAGTAAACCGACGATCAGTTCCTCGATCAGTTCCCCTTCGCTGATGGCCAGCAGAAGATCCAGTGATTCCAGGGTAAACACGATCAGTGGCCGCTGAAGGTTTGTTGCTGGAGGCGCAGCTGTTCAGAAACCTGTAACAGGCTGGCTTCAATCTTTGCCATCCACGCCGCGGGAACAAACAGGCAGTTCTGCTGCTGGCCGAACTCATGTCTTTGCTGAGCGAGTTTTGCGGTCAGGTCATTCAGCGTATTTTTCATTTCGTCCGGCACCGCGATGTGCTCGTTGCCCGGCAGCGTCAGCGGCGTACTTTGGCGGCTGACATCCAGCACCAGCAATTGCTGCTTATCATCGATTTCGGCATCAATCGTTTGAACAAAACCAATCCCGTTAAGTTTGGCTTTCAGAACACCACCTTTATTTATCCACTCTTCCAGAACGCTGCGTTCAAAAAGCAGATGCGTGACTTTAATCTCGTGCAGATGCAAAGGCGTTTGCAGTAACAGCGTCACTCCGCTGGCAACGAGCGCATCCGGCAGGCTGTATTGTGGCTTACGGCTGAAAATACCGGCTTTTTTGCTCAGCTTAATCGACTGGCGTGAGCTTTGTTGCTGCTGGTATTGCATCCATTGCTGGTTGAGTTGCTGGATTTTCATCAGCAAGGCTTGCTGCTGATAAGCCTGTTCGGTGATCAGTTGCTCTATTTGGGTTTGCAGCAGCTGATAGGTATTCAGGTCATGCCACAGACAATCTTTCAGCAGAATCAGATCTATCGGAGTGATAGTATTCCGGCCGCTGAAGAAGGCGCAGGCCTGCAACAGGCGGAGTGCCTTTTTCCAGCGACGGTCAGAAACATAAGGCGCCGTGTCGAGTGCATCAAGGCGCTGGCGAAGCTGAAACACCAGTTCAAAGCAACTATCTGAAAGATTGACTTTATCGATCTCCGGCTGCCATTGTTGGTATTCTTCATCGCTGATACTCAGGGATTCCGCCACCGGATTGGTGCTTTCATTGTTACGGCTGGTTAGCAGTAAGCGGAAATTCTGCTTATCCTGCACTTTATCCAGCCACAGGCGAATCAGCATGCGGTCATACAATGCTTCCAGGCCGCCGTCAGCTTCGGGCAATTCGTTGGAAGCGCTGACCAGCAAACGCAGCGGGATCGGTTCTTCGCGCTCGCCATTACGGAAACGGCGTTCGTTGATGGCCGTCAGCAAGGTATTAAGGATGGCGGGACCCGCTTTCCAGATCTCATCAAGGAAGACAATTTCCGCTTCCGGCAGATAACCTTCGGTCAGACGCAGATAGCGGCCTTCATCTTTCAGGGCCTGAATCGAGAGCGGACCAAAGACTTCTTCCGGGGTGGAAAAGCGCGTCATCAGGTATTCAAAAGCACGCGCATGGCGGAAGGCAAATTTCAGGCGACGGGCGATCAGGCTTTTCGCGATGCCGGGCGGGCCGAGCAGAAAAACGCTCTCGCCGCACAGGGCCGCCAGCAGGCACAGGCGTATGGCATCTTGCCTCTCGTACAGGCCATGTTCTAATGCGTTAGCAAGACGGGCTATCCGTTCTGCCAGAAGGGGGGATTGCGCCATACTGTCTCTTCCGGTTTCCATTTAGTTGTTGAATAGTGTACTGGCTTATGACGATATGCCACGTTTATTTTTATCGCTATAGCTTGTTGATTACTAAAAATTTTCTATTATCAGAATTGTGACCGCGTTCATCTGAATGGCGGTTTAGCTGCACATTTAAGGGTAGGCAATCTGATTTATTCGTGCATACTGTGCGCCTTTTAGTGGGCATCATAAGACTGAGCGCACGCATCGCTTACGGATGTTCGAGCAAAAAAGAAACGAAATATGAGCACTGAACATAAACGGTCACTCCCAGCAGTAACCCTGGCCGCCATTGGTGTGGTCTATGGCGACATCGGTACCAGTCCTCTCTATACCTTAAGAGAGTGCTTTTCTGGTCACTATGGTTTCAACGTTGAACCCAGCGTCGTTTTTGGTTTTCTCTCTCTGATTTTCTGGATGTTAATCCTCATTGTTTCGCTCAAATACCTCACTTACGTGATGCGGGCAGACAACGCAGGTGAAGGCGGTATTCTTACGCTGATGTCTCTGGCTGGCAGAAATACGTCGGCACGTACCACCGCCGTTTTGGTGATCCTCGGCCTGATTGGTGGCAGCTTCTTCTATGGCGAAGTGGTCATCACGCCGGCTATCTCAGTGCTTTCCGCGATGGAAGGTCTGGAAATCGCCGCGCCTGCCCTTGATCCTTATATCGTCCCTCTTTCTATTACTGTCCTGACGTTGCTCTTCATTATTCAAAAGCACGGCACCGGCATTGTGGGCAAACTCTTTGCACCGGTAATGTTGCTCTGGTTCCTGTCGCTGGCGGTTCTCGGTGTGAACAGCATCATGCAGAACCCGGAAGTGCTGCGCGCCATGAACCCGATGTGGGCGGTTAACTTCTTTATTGAGCATAAATCCTTCTCCTTCCTGGCGCTCGGCGCGGTCGTTCTGTCGATCACAGGGGTAGAAGCGTTGTATGCCGATATGGGGCACTTCGGGAAATTCCCGATCCGTCTGGCCTGGTTCACCGTGGTATTGCCTTCTCTGGTGCTGAATTACTTCGGTCAGGGCGCATTACTGCTGAAAAACCCGGAGTCGATCAAAAACCCGTTCTTCCTGCTGGCACCCGACTGGGCGCTGATTCCTTTACTGATTCTGGCGACGCTGGCAACTATCATCGCGTCTCAGGCCGTTATCTCCGGTGTGTTCTCCCTGACCCGTCAGGCTGTGCGTTTGGGCTATTTACCGCCGATGCGCATTATCCACACCTCAGAAATGGAAGCGGGTCAGATCTACATTCCTGCGATTAACTGGCTGCTGTATTTCGCGGTGGTTATCGTGATTGCCAGCTTCGAGCATTCGAGTAATCTGGCGGCGGCTTATGGTATTGCTGTCACCGGCACCATGGTGCTGACCAGCATTCTTTCCTGCACGGTGGCGCTTAAAAACTGGCATTGGAAACCGTTCCTGGTCGGGCTTTTGCTGATTGCCTTGTTGTTCATGGATATCCCGCTGTTCGCTGCGAACGCCACGAAACTGTTCTCCGGTGGCTGGCTGCCGCTGACGCTGGGTCTTTGCATGTTCATCGTCATGACCACCTGGAAAAGCGAGCGTTTCCGTCTTATGCGTCGCATGAACGAGCACGGGAATTCTCTCGAAGCGATGATTGCATCACTGGAGAAATCACCGCCGGTTCGTGTTCCGGGGACTGCGGTTTATATGTCGCGCGCCATCAACGTGATCCCGTTTGCGCTGCTGCATAACCTCAAGCACAACAAAGTGTTGCATGAGCGTGTTGTCCTGCTGACGTTGCGAACGGAAGATGCGCCTTATGTGCATAACGTCCGGCGCGTCACCATTGAGCAGCTTTCGCCAACATTCTGGCGCGTGGTCGCGAGTTACGGATTTAAAGAAACGCCGAATGTGGAAGAAGTCTTCCACCGCTGTGGTCTGGAAGGATTGCCGTGCAGGATGATGGAAACCTCATTCTTTATGTCGCACGAATCGCTGATCCTTACCAAGCGTCCGTGGTATCTGTATTTCCGCGGCAAACTGTTTATGGCGCTGAGCCGTAACGCCCTGCGCGCGCCGGACCAGTTTGAGATCCCGCCGAACCGTGTGATCGAACTCGGTACGCAGGTGGAAATCTGATTTCCCATTCTGCTGTGAACAGGGCACCTTCGGGTGCCCTGTTTTATTTCTGCCTTCTCCCTTTATTTATTCGCTAACTCAAATTGATCGGCGTTTTACGAAACGTTCAGCGAAACGTTTCGACGCTGATCACAATTCCATCACATCTTGATTGCCAAGTTCTGCGAGTCTCATAAACTCATCTGTGAGCGAAACGTTTCGCTGTAGGAGTTAACAATGAAGAAGTCACCGCTATTAAATGCCGAAATCTCAAATGTTATTGCCCGGTTAGGTCATACCGATCAGCTGGTTATTGGCGATGCCGGTCTTCCGGTGCCAGCAGCTTGCCAACGCATCGATCTGGCGCTAACCCAGGGAGTCCCCACCTTTTTACAAGTCTTTGAGGTAGTGACACACGAGATGCAGGTTGAGCGGGCTATCCTCGCGGAGGAAATCCTCACTAAAAATCCTCAACTCCATGAAGCGTTGCTCGCCCAATTGACACAACTCGAACAACACCAGGGAAACACCATTGCTTTGGATTACGTCAGTCATGAGGCATTCAAAGCGCAAAGCGAAAAAAGTCGGGCTGTGATCCGCAGCGGGGAATGTTCGCCATACGCGAATGTTATTCTGTGTGCCGGCGTAACCTTCTGAGGCCTTTATGCAACCTTTGCTGAAACTGACAGGGATTGATAAAGCCTTTCCCGGCGTAAAAGCACTTTCCGGCGCGGCGCTCAGCGTTTATCCGGGACGTGTGATGGCGCTGGTGGGAGAAAACGGCGCGGGCAAGTCCACCATGATGAAAGTGCTGACCGGCATCTACCAGAAAGACGCCGGCTCAGTACAGTTTCTTGGCAAGGAAACCACCTTCAATGGCCCGAAAGCTTCTCAGGAAGCGGGGATTGGCATCATCCATCAGGAATTAAACCTGATCCCACAGCTGACTATCGCTGAAAACATCTTTCTTGGCCGTGAGTTCGTCAACGGCTTTGGCTGCATCAACTGGAAGAAGATGTACGCCGAAGCCGATAAACTGCTGGCGCGTCTGAATCTGCGTTACAAAAGTGACCGGCTGGTCGGTGAATTATCGATTGGCGACCAGCAGATGGTTGAGATCGCCAAAGTACTGAGCTTTGAATCCAAAGTCATCATTATGGATGAGCCGACGGATGCGCTCACCGATACCGAAACGGCCTCTTTATTTAACGTCATTCGCGAACTGAAAGCTGCCGGATGTGGTGTGGTGTATATCTCCCATCGCCTGAAAGAGATTTTTGAGATTTGCGATGACGTCACCGTATTCCGAGACGGTCAGTTTATTGCCGAACGTCCGGTCAGCGAGCTGCAGGAAGATACGCTGATCGAAATGATGGTGGGCCGTCGTCTCGAAGAGCAGTACCCGCGCATAAACCACGAACGCGGCGCACTGCGTTTGCAGGTCCGTAATTTATGCGGTCCGGGCGTGGATAACGTCAGCTTTGAACTTCACAGCGGCGAAATCCTCGGCGTGTCCGGCCTGATGGGCGCGGGCCGTACTGAACTGATGAAAATTCTCTACGGCGCGTTGCCACGTAAAAGTGGTTACGTTTCGCTGGATGGCCGCGAGGTCGTCACACATTCTCCGCAGGACGGGCTGGCAAACGGCATCGTCTACATTTCCGAAGACCGTAAGCGCGATGGTTTGGTGCTCGGGATGTCAGTGAAAGAAAACATGTCACTGACCGCGTTGCGCTATTTCAGCCACGGCGGCGGGCGTTTGAAACATGCCGATGAGCAACAGGCTGTGGGCGATTTCATCCGACTCTTCAATATCAAAACGCCATCAATGATGCAGACCATCGGCCTGCTTTCCGGCGGGAATCAGCAAAAAGTGGCGATTGCCCGCGGATTAATGACGCGGCCAAAAGTTCTGATCCTCGACGAACCGACACGCGGCGTTGATGTTGGTGCGAAAAAAGAGATTTACCAGCTTATTAACCAGTTCAAGCGCGAAGGGCTGAGCATCATTTTAGTCTCCTCGGAAATGCCGGAAGTCATCGGCATGAGCGACCGGATTTTAGTGATGCATGAAGGCCATTTGAGCGGTGAATTCCCGATAGAACAGGCAACGCAAGAAGTGCTGATGGCAGCCGCTGTCGGCAAGCAATACGGCGTGACGCAGGAGTAATCAGATATGAGTTCTCAGACATTGCCAGCCAAAAAGCGCTGGATCAGTAAAGAGTGGTTGTTGGAGCAAAAGTCTCTGATTGCGCTGCTGGTGTTGATTGCCGTGGTTTCCTCCATGAGCCCGAATTTCTTCACGGTCAATAACCTGTTCAATATTCTTCAGCAGACGTCGGTCAACGCCATTATGGCCGTGGGTATGACGCTGGTTATTCTGACTTCCGGGATCGATTTGTCTGTCGGCTCTTTGCTGGCGCTGACCGGTGCGGTTGCCGCTTCAATTGTCGGGCTGGAAGTTAATGCGCTGGTTGCTGTGGCGGGCGCGCTGGCGCTGGGTGCCGGTGTCGGCGCTGTCACGGGGTTGATTGTCGCTAAAGGCAAGGTGCAGGCGTTTATCGCCACGCTGGTCATGATGTTACTGCTGCGCGGTATCACGATGGTTTATACCAACGGCAGCCCGATCAGCACCGGTTTTAACGATGTGGCAGACGTGTTCGGCTGGTTTGGTATCGGACGTCCGCTGGGCATTCCGACGCCGGTCTGGCTGATGGCTGTAGTGTTTATTGCTGCCTGGTACATGCTCCATCACACACGCTTAGGGCGTTATATCTACGCACTGGGCGGTAATGAATCTGCCACGCGTCTGTCAGGTATCAGTGTCGATAAAGTCAAAATAATCGTCTACTCCCTGTGCGGATTGCTGGCGGCTCTGGCCAGCATCATCGAAGTGGCGCGTCTGTCTTCTGCGCAGCCTAACGCAGGTACCGGTTACGAGCTGGATGCGATTGCCGCTGTGGTATTAGGGGGAACCAGCCTTTCCGGCGGGAAAGGACGTATTGTCGGCACCCTGATCGGTGCTTTGATCCTTGGCTTCCTGAATAACGGTTTGAACTTATTAGGTGTTTCTTCCTACTACCAGATGATCGTAAAAGCAGTCGTCATTCTGCTGGCGGTTCTGGTGGATAACAAAAGCAACAAATAAACTCTCCTACAGGACTTATGACCATGAATATGAAAAAACTGGCTGTCTGGGTTTCCGCCGCAGCGATCACCGCTTCCTTCAGTGCAAACGTTCTGGCGAAAGATACCATTGCGCTGGTCGTTTCAACTTTGAATAACCCGTTCTTCGTTTCCATGAAAGACGGCGCGCAAAAAGAAGCTGATAAACTGGGCTACAACCTGGTGGTTCTTGATTCTCAGAACAACCCGGCTAAAGAACTGGCCAACGTGCAGGACCTGACCGTTCGTGGCACCAAGCTGATGCTCATCAACCCGACCGATTCTGACGCGGTAGGTAACGCCGTCGCGATGGCAAATCAGGCGAAAATCCCGGTGATCACCCTTGACCGTCAGGCGACCAAGGGCGTTGTAGCCAGCCACGTTGCTTCTGATAACGCCTTCGGCGGCCAGATGGCGGGTGATTACATTGCTAAGAAACTGGGCGATAACGCGAAAGTTATTGAACTGGAAGGGATTGCCGGGACGTCTGTTGCCCGCGAACGTGGTAAAGGTTTCGCTCAGGCCGCTGAAAAACACCACTTCCAGATCCTCGCCAGCCAGCCTGCTGACTTCGACCGCACCAAAGGTCTGAACGTTATGCAAAACCTGCTGACTGCGCATCAGGACGTGCAGGCAGTCTTTGCTCAGAATGATGAAATGGCACTCGGCGCATTGCGTGCCCTGCAGACTGCCGGTAAAACTGACGTGCTGGTTGTCGGTTTCGACGGCACAGAAGACGGCATCAAAGCGGTCAATGGCGGCAAAATGGGCGCTACCGTGGCACAACGCCCTGAACAAATCGGCGTAATCGGCGTCCAAACCGCAGATAAAGTGCTGAAAGGCGAAAAAGTTCCGGCGGTTATCCCTGTTGATTTGAAACTGGTTGCTCAGCCGTAATATTGACGCTGTATCCGCGCGCCTCCTTACGGGGGCGCTATTTAACTCAGGGAGCAACACGTGAAGACAGGCAAACTGGTGGTTCTCGGCAGTATCAATGCCGACCATATTTTGAATATCAACCATTTCCCGCAACCGGGTGAAACCGTAATCGGTAAGCAATACACCGTGGCTTTCGGCGGTAAAGGTGCAAACCAGGCGGTCGCCGCTGGTCGCTGTGGCGCTGATATTTCATTTATTGCCTGTGTCGGTGATGACGATATTGGCGAGCGTGTTCGCAAGCAGCTGGCGAGTGACCACATTAATACGCAACCTATCGAAGCCATTAAAGAGACAACCACCGGCGTAGCGCTGATTTTTGTGAATGCGGAAGGTGAGAATGTCATTGGTATCGATGCGGGGGCAAACAAAGCCGTCACGCCTGATTACCTTGAGCGTTACAAACAAAACGTAATCGACGCTTCAGCCTTGCTGATGCAGCTGGAATCTCCGCTGGAAACGGTTATTGCAGCGGCGAAGCTGGCTAAAGACAATGACACGCAGGTTATCCTTAATCCGGCACCGGCCTGTGAACTGCCAGATGAATTGCTGGCGCGGGTGGATATGATCACCCCGAACGAAACCGAAGCTGAAAAGCTGACGGGGATTAAAGTCGAAAATAATGATGACGCCACACGCGCCGCCCGCGTATTGCATGATAAAGGTATCGCGACGGTCATTATTACGATGGGAAGTAAAGGTGTATGGCTCAGCCAGAACGGTGAAGGCAAGCAGGTTGCCGGGTTCCGCGTCAAAGCAGTGGATACCATCGCCGCCGGTGATACCTTCAACGGTGCATTAGTCACTGCGTTGCTTGAAGGCAAAGCTATGGACAGCGCCGTGCGTTTCGCCCATGCCGCTGCCGCGATAGCCGTAACACGTCTTGGCGCGCAGCCCTCGGTTCCGTGGCGTAAAGAAATCGACGATTTTCTTGCTCAACAGGAGGCCTGATTGGCCACCATGAAAGATGTCGCCCGCCTCGCGGGCGTTTCAACCTCTACAGTCTCTCATGTCATCAATAAAAATCGCTTTGTCAGTGAATCCATTGCCGACAAAGTGAATGCTGCTGTTGAACAACTTAACTATGCCCCTTCCGCGTTAGCCCGAAGCCTTAAACTCAATCAAACCCGTACCATCGGAATGTTGCTGACCGCCAGCAGTAACCCGTTTTATTCCGAAGTGGTTCGTGGCGTTGAGCGTAGTTGCTATGAACGCGGCTACAGTCTGATCCTCTGTAACACCGACGGGGACGCGGAACGCATGAACCGCAGCCTGGAAACGCTGTTGCAAAAGCGCGTCGACGGGTTACTGATCATGTGTACTGAAAATCACCGGCCTTCGAAAGATGCCATCAGCCGTTATCCTTCATTACCTATTGTGATGATGGACTGGTCGCCGTTTGAAGGTTCAATCGATGTAATTCAGGATAATGCGTTGCTGGGTGGAGAAATGGCGACGGACTATTTAATCCGTCATGGATACAGTCGTATTGCCTGCATTTCCGGCCCGCTGGACAAAACGACGGCGCAGGAACGGCTGAACGGATATCGTCAGGCCATGAAAAAAGCCGGGCTGGAGATCCTGCCGGGTTATGAAGTCAGCAGTGACTTTGAATTTGGCGGCGGTCTGGTGGCGATGGAGCAGTTGCTGATGTTGCCCGAACCGCCTCATGCCGTTTTTGCCAGCAATGATGCGATGGCCGTGGGCGTCTATCAGGCACTTTATCAGCGCGGATTGCGCGTGCCCGATGATGTCGCTGTCGTGGGATACGATGACATTCAGCTGGCGCAATATCTGATGCCTCCGTTAACCACCATCCATCAGCCGAAAGATTCTCTGGGTGAGCTGGCCGTGGATGCATTATTACATCGTCTGCAAGAGCCTGAATCAGAGCCTCAGGTTTTAGTGCTGACGCCGGAACTGGTTGTACGCCAGTCCGTGGGATCACTCATCAGCAAGTAACAGACGCTGGCATTCCTGTAATGCGGCTTTCGCATTGCCTGCAAGGATTGCGTCCGTCAGGCGCTGATGATGTTCCAGCCTGATAACTTCATTCTCGGTGATGGCCCGGAAATAACTCTGATAGACAGAACTGAACAAATTCGAAAATGAAGTCAGGAAAGGGTTTTTTCCTGCTTCATAGATTAGCTGGTGGAACTGTGTATCGACGGTTATCCAGCGTTCCCGGTCAAAGCGCTTATGCAGCTGGCGCATCTCTGACATATATAGAGAGAGCTGATGCTTTTGCTCCCGCGTGGCTGAGATGGCCGCAAGAGCACAAGCCTGTGGCTCCAGCGCCCGGCGCAAAACAATAAAATGCGCCATCACCTCATCAAAGTTCTCACGCGTCATCCACCAGGTCAGTAATTCCTGATCGAGGAAATTCCAGCTGGACTGTGGCATCACCCGCGTACCAATACGTGGCCGCGGTAATAGCATCCCTTTTGCAGTTAACGTTTTGACCGCTTCACGCACTGCTGTCCGGCTGACGCCAAAAATCTCGCCCAGCTCGTTTTCACCAGGAAGGATAGAACCCTCCGGATACTCGCCAGACAAAATGCGCTGTGCAATCTTCTCCGCCAGTAAATAAGAAAGGTTGCGTTGAGCAGCCTGTTGATGTGCATTGAGTAGCATGTAAGGTATTCCTGAATGTCTTTCTCTTATTATAAAGGAGAGTTTACGCCAGCCTCTGGCTTTAAACTGACGCTTTTTGGGCCGATTTAGATTGTTTATTATCCAATTCGGGCGAAATTGTTGAATTAGTGAACGGTTGATAAAATAATTGAAATTAGGGGTTGCGGCCTTCTGAGAACTCCCTATAATGCGCCTCCACTGACCGGGAACAACGACTGACAAGTCGCTCGGACAGGAAGAGAAAAAGATGAAAGTTCGAATGAATAATCTCTTGACTCTTCAGCGGGAAAACGTAATATACGCCTCCCACGCCGCATAAGATTCCTTGCGAACCGCGGCATGCTCTTTAACAATTTATCAGACAATCTGTGTGGGCACTCACAAGACGATATCAGCCACCTCGGTGGCAAAAAAATATCAAGTCTTAGAGTGACCAAGCAGTAATTCATTTAGTTGAATTATTACGAAAGTAAACTTTGAGCACCGCTTAACTTGTTTAAGCAAATCGAACTTTTAATTGAAGAGTTTGATC
>NZ_JADOBI010000007.1 GCF_015644585.1 Rahnella laticis
TTTTCCACCTCTCCATACGGCGCGATTTTTGAAAGCGGCTAATGGCTTTTTAGTTCGCAACCTCTCCATGCCATTCATTATTCTGAAAAACGAAGAAGCATCGAAATCGATTCTTTTGAATGGTGAGATGGCGCGCTCAGAAATTTTGCTGACCGAGGGTTCGAGACCGCAAGGCTCGAAGCCCGTAGGGAAGGCACCGCGCAGCGGCAAGATTTCGCGCCACACGCAGGTGTTGCAGAACATGTCCGTCGACCCAGCGACAGCGCGTGTTGAAAAAAGCGAGGAGGGATGCAAGGGAGGAAAAGCACTTTCCTCCCTTGCTCGGTTTCGGCACCAGCCGCTGAGTAATCACTGCAAGTGAAAAACCGAAATTTTCCCGGTCAGAGAGTTCAGCCACTTCACTGCAAGTGAAAAACCAAAACCTCTGCGGTCAGCGATGCCCCGCGAGGTTACTCGCTAAAAAAACTTTGCTTCAATGCCCTCTCAACTCCCCGCAGCTCGGCAAGCCCGCGCAGGCGACCAATCGCCGAGTACCCCGGATTCGTCTTCTTATGCAGGTCATCGAGCATCTGATGCCCGTGATCCGGACGCATCGGGATTGCGCGCAGGTTACCGGCTTTGCGGCGGGTTTGTTCTTCGGTCAGGATGGCTTTGATGACTGCCACCATATCCACATCACCGTCTAAATGATCGGCTTCGTGGAAACTGCCCGGGATCTCTTCGCGCTGGGTGGCGCGCAGATGGATGAAGTGAACGCGGTCGGCGTAGGTCGTCATCATCTTCACTAAATCATTGTCTTCGCGAACACCGTAAGAACCGGTGCAGAAACAGAAACCGTTGTGGATGCTGTCGACCGCTTCTTTCAGCCATTGCATATCTTCAATGGTGGAGATGATGCGCGGCAGGCCGAGGATAGGGCGCGGAGGATCATCGGGGTGAACCGCCAGACTGATCCCGCACTGCTCGGCAACCGGCACGATGCTGCGCAGGAAGTGCGCCATGTTTTCGCGCAGTTTGGCTTTATCGATGCCGTCGTAAGTGGCCAGACGCGCACGGAACTGATCCAGCGTATAGCCTTCTTCCGCGCCCGGTAAACCGGCAATAATGTTGGACACCAGCTGGTCTTTTTCCGCCTGTGTCATCGCAGCAAAGTAATCTGCAGCCTGTTTTTGCTCTTCCGCGCTGTAATCGGATTTAGCGCCTTCACGTTTCAGAAGATGCAATTCGAAAGCGGCGAACGCGATGTGGTCAAAACGCAGGGCGCGGGAACCGTCCGGCAGTAAATAACCCAGATCCGTGCGCGTCCAGTCCAGAACCGGCATGAAGTTGTAGCAGACAGTGTCGATGCCACATTCCGCCAGGTTACGGATGGATTGCTGATAATTGGCGATGTGCTGATCGACGTTTCCGCTGCGGGTTTTGATTTCCTCATGCACCGGAATACTTTCTACCACGGACCACACCAGACCTTTAGCTTCCAGCTGTGCCTGACGTTTTTTGATTTCATCCACCGGCCAGACTTCACCGTTCGGAATATGGTGCAGGGCGGTCACCACGCCGGTCGCGCCAGCCTGACGCACATCATCGAGTGAAACCGGGTCATTCGGGCCGTACCAACGCCAAGTCTGTTCCATGTGTTTTCCTTAAAAGTGTTATCTGACATCTGAATGTAGTTGACGCATGGCCGGTGATAAGTTCAATCTTAATGCGCGGTCTGGTCAGGTGGTCTGCTGGTCAGGCCATCAGACCGACATATGATTCAGCATCGAACCGATCATTAATGTGATCGGGATAACAGATTTGGGATCCAGCACCTGCATGGAGAAAATAATGGATTTGCCGACCCTGAAAGTCGAAAGGCTCTATCGCCAGATTTCTAATGTATTGATTAATTGCATTAATACCGGCCAGTTCGCGCCGGGGGCGATGATCCCTTCAGAACGCGATCTGGCCAAACAGCTGGGCGTCAGCCGCTCATCAATACGTGAAGCGCTGATTGCGCTCGAGATCACCGGCTGGGTGGAAATCCGCACAGGCACCGGGGTTTACGTCAATGACCCGCTCCCGCAAGCCACCCCTGCCGCGCCGGTGATGACGTCGGAAGAAGAGTTCAGCCTGCAATCGCTGGTCAGGGCGCGGCAGATTTACGAATCAATGACCGCCGAACTGGCCGCGCTGAACGGCACGGACGACCAGCGGGCCAAACTGAAAGAGATCGCCGATGAGCTAAATGGCCTGAACGCCAACAACGACGCATTTCTCGAAGCCGACCGCCGTTTCCACCTGATGATCAGTGAAATGACCGGCAACGAAGTCCTGCACGATATGATGGGATACCTGTGGGACAAACGCCGTTCCCGCCGGTTTATGCGGCTTGAAAGCCATTACACCGAAGTCGATTTCGCCCGTGAAATGAACGCCGACCACCAGGGAATTTTGGACGCCATTCTGGCGAAAGATGGAGCCGGCGCGAAAGCGCGGATGAGCCGGCATTTACAACATGTGTACGATCAGTTATTTGCGGAGTAAATGATGCCTGAGCGGGCATCGGGGGCGCTTTTTAGTTCTAAATTCAACGTCAAGACCTTGGGTTGCCCTCCAAACTGGCCTCAAGTTCAAAACCTTGGGTTGCCACCCAAACTGGCCTAAAGAGGCGCCTGTCGCCGCGCCTCTTTAGAATCTCCGGCTCTTTCACTGCGCGCTGCCGCTGGCTGGCTATGTTCCAGCAACTCCGGCTAGTGCCGCAAACGCCGCCGCTGCGCGGTACTTTCGCTTCGGGTTTGAACCAGCTCGAAAACAGACTCTCGCCGTTTCTCACCTCTCGCTCAACGTCGTTTTGAAAGCGGCCAGAGGCTCATAGTTCGCAACCTTGCCATGCTATTCATTATTTTAAAAAAACGAAGAAGAATCAAAATCGATTCTTTTGTGTGGTGAGATGGCGCGCTCAGAAATTTTGCTGACCGAGGGTTCGAGACCGCAAGGCTCGAAGCCCGTAGGGAAGGCACCGCGCAGCGGCAAGATTTCGCGCCACACGCTGGAATGACAGAACACGTCCATCGGCCCAGCGATAGCGCGCAGTAAAAAAGACGTGGAGAGTCCAGAGAGGGGCCGTCCTGGCCCTCTCTGGTCGGTTTCGGCGCGAGCCGCTGAGCGATCACTGCAAGTGAAAAACCGAAACTTTCTCGATCAATTTACGGCCCCTCACTGCAAGTGCCCCCCTCAACTCGGGTACGGGACCCAGCTTCCGCCATTTAACCGGATATAAATTTTCCCCTGATATTCCATCACCACCGAGTTTTCATTCTCTGAAACCAGCGGAGTCTGCGGCAGGTTGGAGGCGAAGGTTTTCCAGTCCATCGTCGGGCTGGTGAAGACTTTGCCATCAACAGCGCGGGAAACCATTTCGGAAATCGCCATGTAGCTGCTCGGGCCGTCGATTTTCATCGGCGATGAGGCGTGCTGCGCCTGCATACCGAAGAACTTCACGCCGACAGGGATGTGCGTAATCCCCGGGCTTGGGATGTCGCGCAGGCCCGAAATCTGCATTTTATCGCCGACCAGCGCCGCGCCGTGTTCCGGCACAACCACCAGCATCACTTTACGTCCGGATTTCTCCAACTGATCCATAAAGGTATTGAGCTGGCTGAGCAGGGTCTGTGCACGGTTATGATAATCCGCGCCCTTGTTGCTGCCCACGTAACGGTTGCCATCGTGCAGGGGGATCAGGTTGAAGAAGGTGGCGGTACGCGCCGTGCCTGCTTTTTCCTGATTTTCCAGCCAGCGGGAGAACAACTGTCCGTCGTTGAAAATCGGCGAACCGTCGAAGGAGGTCAGTTCATAACCCAGACCGGCCTGTGACATCAGCGGGGCTTTCATGTCGGCATCGTCACGCAGGTTGCCGATGTAATTACCAAACACGCCCGTGTGATCCATCGCCAGCTGACTGGTGAAGCCCAGACGCGCCAGATCGTCAAACAGATAACATTGCTGACCGGCAGGCTGGTAAAGATTGTGGTGCGATGTCTGGCCGCAGCTGGCGCGCAGCAGGCGAATCGACGCCGGGCCGCTGTAGGCGGTCGCTGAATTGAAATTACTGAACACGAAATCGAAACGCGACCACAGCGGAGAACTGGAGAGATTCACGGCGTCCAGATCCGACCAGGCCAGCGAACAGATATTGATGACCAGCAGGTCGAAAGGCTGGGCATCCGCAGGCAATGCGTCCGGGAACTTCGTCGCCTTGTGGCTTTCGTTCTGGTAGAACTGCTCGAGATAAGCACTCAGATTGGCATTGGTCGGCGGGCCGTTAACGGTGTTATCACCGGCTGCCTGCGCCGGAGTGGCAGCGGTCGCGGCGGGGCTGTTTTGTGCCACCACGGCCGCCGGAGAGTGCGCGAAAAACGGCGTAATCATCCCGCTCAGATTCACCCACAGCAGCGCGATAACCGTGAACGTGGTCAGGCGCACCCACTGGGAAATAAACAGATAACCCACCAGCAGCGCAAAGCCGACGGCAATCCACTGCCAGTTTATAAAGCGGTCTGCCAGTTCAAGCAGATAGCTCACGCTGAAACCCGCGACGTCCGCGCCCTGATTCATAATTGAGCGCCAGCCCGGCAGCCAGGTGTCGTGATACAACAGCGCCAGACCAAACGGCAGGGCAATCCACTGGCGCCAGCGGTGCAGACGCAGCGAAGGCAACGGGAATAATAATACGGCGGCAAATACCAGATTGCTCAGCGCGTCGAAATTCAGATAACCCTGTGAAAGCAGAACGAATTTAAGTAAGAAATAGTAGTTCCAGGCGCCAAGTCCGCGCCAGGATTGCCAGATCCGCAAACGCGGTGAAGAAGAATTCGGTTCGTTCATAGTGGAGTCTTGGATTTCCCTGTAACCGGAGAAACATCAGTCAGCGCGTCGGAACGTTTGCGGTTCTTACTGATCATGCTGACTGTCATCGGGGTTAAATAACGAGGTGAAAGAAAACGTGTCGCCAGACGGTTTTTCCAGCCGGGAAGGCGGCTGCGCAAGGCGTATCCGAGCGGAATAAAAATCACCGCAGCCAGAATAAAAATCTCAATGATGTCCTGGATATCCATTTCGCTTACTCCGGCTGCTGCTGAACAGGCGTGTCGTTTAACGCGAGCGTCACCGGCACAGGGGCGTGGACCTGCGCGCGTTTCAGCGGTTCTGCTTTTTGTGGCACATAGGCTTCAGGGCCGGTCACGGCTTTTGCCATCGGCGGTTTAGCCGCAAGACGGCGGACTTCGGTCTGAATATCCAGCTCCTGACTCCAGAATGTCTGGCTGGTGAAAACGTCTTTCACCGGCAGATTAAACAGGAAGGCCAGAACGTTCTCGACATCGCTGACCTGACAGTTCGACAGGAACAAATAAAGATGCCGTTCGGTCACGGTAAGAATATCGCCGTCGCGGCGCAGGGAACACAACGACATCGCCTGCTGCGGGCTGATCCCGGCGGCAGGGCGCAGCGAAATCAGCAAACCGCGCGATTCAGTCGCCAGTGAAGCATGGTTCCAGATATCGTTCATGACGCTGCAAAAAACCGGCAGCGGCAGATAGCCTTTATGGTGCGTCGGTAACCGGCTGTCGAGCAGGGTTTCAATATCATCCTGCACGTGGCGGGTAAACGTCAGGTTTTGCAGATCGTCGAGCAGCGTCAGGAAATTGGAAAGCCGCGCGGCGTGCGGAACCACCAGGTTTGCGCCACAGGCCTGCAATAAACGCTGGTCAACGTAGCGCAGGGAAGAATTCATTTCACGCACCACAATTTTCAAACCCGTACCGCGCTGCATACGCAGACGGTGGATCTGGCGCGCCATCACTTCTACGGCGTCATTGCCGCTCAGGGCAAAAATGACCGTCGCCGAGCGGGCGTGTGCGGCTCTTTCTGCCAGTTCTTCATTACTGTCAAACAGGAACCAGCGCTCGGACAGCGCCGGTGCGCCTTCCAGCACCGACCGCTCCGCCAGCAACATCCACTGATCGTCACCGGCCTGTTCGGCCACGGAGGCAGGGACGTTTTTCTGAATTTCCCAGCCGGTCTGGCGTGGTGTCAGCGGATAGAGCGTGTTCGCTTCCGCCCCTAATCCGTCGTGCCACCAGGAAATGCCCCACTGATTCGGGACGGTATCGGTTTTTAAATCAGCAAGACCATATATATTGCGATGATATAAATGCAGCTGAGTTTTAACCGCATTAATACCCGCGCCGTAGCAGATAATAAGGATTGTTGCTTCTTTACTATTCGCGCTGGTACGCATTTCACTCACCCAGCGGGCGAATTGTTTATCATTTAGCATCTGCCAGGAGGTGACAGGAAGTAATAAGATCATTAATAACGCAGGGTGACGAGGCAAACGATTAATATCGCCTGGCAATCCAAGAAACGCTTTCTTGCCGTCGGCTAACTGGTAATAAAACGTTTGCCTGGGGTGTTTCTTCAAATGAGAGAGAAGAATGTCGTCGTCATTTAGTCTATTTTCTTCTTCAGCGCAAATTAAATTGTGCTGTGGGAAAAATACAGTGACAGGTGTTTCGCCCTGCTGAGCTTCAAGAGCCTGTCCGCACAGGTGATACGCGGCTTCCTGTTTGTCAGCGTTGACCCAGTAAAGCCCCCGGGCCTGCATTTGGGCTAATCCATTCCAGTATTGCTTCATGCCCAATGAAAAGGAGAGTGCCATATAGTTAATCTGCTTGTATTCGTTTTAGATAAAAAGTCTGCTTGGGACACACTGATAAATGTGAGTATAATAAATTCTATCATTGCTACATTAAATAATCATAATACTTCACAATTATGTTTGATACTAAAATGCCGGTATGTGATCGGTAATTTTTTCGTGCCAGACTGCCAGCATTTTGATTGAAGCAGGGAGGAGGAACGGTGGGGCCCAATATTGTAGACTCGGAAGAATCCGAGCCGTCAAAAGATGATGATTTCTTTGCGCTGAGTCACCTTTTTTCTTTAACTGAATTAAATTACGTGGATGTCGCCCGTAAAGAAAAAATTCCGCAACTAATGTCACGCTGGCCGTTACTGGCTGAACTGGCGCAATACGATAAACACGGCGCGGAGAAAAACTAATATGTCTGTCATTGCGTTACAGGGATTTCGTGGCGGCACGGGGACGACGTCAGTCACCGCAGCGCTGGCCTGGGGGCTCGCGCAACTCAATGAAAGGGTTCTGGTGATCGACTTTTCACCGGAAAATTTGTTGCGTCTGCATTTCGGAATGCCTTTCACACAGACGCGCGGCTGGCGTTCAGCCTTTAATGCCGGTGAACCCTGGCAGAAATCCGCCATGCGTTATCACTCGCATCTGGACTTTTTACCTTACGGTAATATCGGCCCTGAAAGTGACCGTGCACAAAGCGGGGCAGCACCAGAATTTGACTGGAAAAAAGCCATCACGCAGCTCAAAAACAGCGGCGTTTATGACTGGATCCTGATTGATTCTCCCGCCGCCGATCCGCTGCCTGCACAAGCCATCGCCGACAGCACGCTTGTTTTACTTCACGCCGACTCGCAATCTCATATCCGTCTCCATCAGCGCGCTTTACCGGCGAATGGCCGGTATCTGGTGAATCAGTTCGTGCCGTCCAGCCAGTTGCAGCAAGACATTTTGCTGCTGTGGCAGGAAACTTTGCCGACCATGATCCCGGTTATTTTACACCGCGACGAAGCGATGGCCGAATCTCTGGCGGCCAAACAACCGGTCGGCGAGTGGAAAGGAAACAGTAAAATCAGCCGCGAAATTAACACGCTGGCGAACTGGTTCCTGCTGAATTTGCGCGGAGCCCGATAAAATGAACCGCCTGCTCAACCTGTTCCTCGTGCCACCGGTGGTGTCTGAATTACAAGACCGCTACCGGCGGTATCGTGCCAGTCGTGCTTCACGGCTGGCCTCGGGAACGATGGTCTTTTGTATCGCTGTATGCTGGCTGTTTCTGCGTTTTGAATCGCCTTCCTGGCAAAATGTGCAAGCCCGGCGCACCCGCTGGTATCCGCAATTTTCACCGTCAAAACCACGTCTGGCCGATCCTTTGCGTTATCTGGTTCAGAGCCTGTGGTTGCTGGTGATTATTCCTTCGAACGGCCTGCGCGAGCGCATCGTTTACACCCGGTGGCCGCAGCGCCTGCGTGAGAAAGTCATTCTGTGGCTGGAATCGCTGCCGAAACAGGTAAAACAGAACCCGCTGGAAATTCGTGTCACACGCCGCATTGGTAAAATGAACCGCCTCGGCAAACGCGTGCTGATTATCCTGACCAGCCTGGTGGCGATTACGCTGGCGATGTTCTGTATTTCGCAGCCTTTCGGCTATATCGCGCAGTTTGTTTTCGTGGTGCTGTTGTGGAGCATTGCGATGATTATCCGGCGGATCCCGGGGCGATTCCCCGCGCTGATGCTGATTGTTCTCTCGCTGACCATTTCCTGCCGCTATTTATGGTGGCGTTATACCTCGACGTTAAACTGGGATGATCCGCTTAGCCTGATTTGCGGCTTGCTGCTGCTGGGTGCGGAAACCTATTCCTGGACGGTGCTGGTGCTCGGTTATATCCAGACCATCTGGCCGCTAAACCGTAAACCGGTGCCGATGCCTGCGGATGTATCGACGTGGCCGACGGTGGATCTGATGATCCCGACTTATAACGAAGATCTGAGCGTGGTGAAACCGACGCTGTATGCCGCGCTCGGGCTGGACTGGCCGCGCGACAAACTCACCATTTACCTGCTCGATGACGGCAACCGCAAGGAGTTCGCCGATTTTGCGCATGAAATCGGGGTACAGTATATTGCCCGTGAAACGCACGAACATGCGAAAGCGGGGAACATTAACCACGCGCTGAAATATGCCAAAAGCCAGCTGGTAGCTATTTTTGACTGCGACCACGTGCCAACGCGTTCTTTCCTGCAACTGACCGTAGGCTGGTTCTTTAAAGACAAAAAACTCAGCATGTTGCAGACGCCGCATCACTTCTTCTCACCTGATCCCTTCGAACGCAACCTTGGCCGCATGCGCCGCACGCCAAATGAAGGCGAGCTGTTCTACGGGCTGGTGCAGGACGGTAACGACCTGTGGGATGCCAGTTTCTTCTGTGGTTCATGCGCGGTGTTACGCCGTGACGTGCTCGATGAAATCGGCGGCATTGCGGTGGAAACCGTCACTGAAGATGCACACACCTCGCTGCGGATGCACCGCCACGGCTACAGCTCGGCGTATATCCGCATTCCGCAAGCCGCCGGTCTGGCGACAGAAAGCCTTTCAGCGCACGTCAGCCAGCGTATCCGCTGGGCGCGCGGGATGGTGCAGATTTTCCGCCTTGATAATCCGCTGTTTGGCAAAGGGCTGAAACTGGCGCAGCGGCTGTGTTATGCCAACGCCATGATGCACTTTCTGGCCGGCATTCCGCGGCTGATCTTCCTGACTGCGCCGCTGGCGTTCCTGCTGCTGCACGCTTACGTGATTTACGCGCCTGCGCTGGCCATCGCGCTGTACGTGTTGCCGCACATGATCCACGCCAGCCTGACCAACTCGCGGGTGCAGGGGAAATACCGCCACTCCTTCTGGAATGAAATCTACGAAACCGTGCTGGCGTGGTATATCGCCAGGCCGACGACCATCGCGCTGTTTAATCCGCACGCCGGGACTTTTAACGTCACGGCAAAAGGCGGCCTGAACAAACATGCGTATGTCGACTGGAAAATCAGCCGCCCGTATCAGGTGCTGATGCTGCTTAATCTGGCCGGTCTGTTCTTTGGGATTTACCGCGTGATGTATGGCCGCACCGACGAAATTCTCACCGTGCTGGTGAGTATGGCGTGGGTGATTTACAACATGATTATTCTGGGCGGGGCGATCGCGGTGGCGTTCGAATCCAAGCAGGTGCGCCAGGCTCACCGCGTGGAAGCCAAAATGCCGGCGTCATTAATGCGCCCGGACGGACACATTTATGTCTGTACCGTGCAGGACTACTCTGACAACGGTGTCGGGCTGGAAACCGAGAGTGCCAGCCAGTTTCAGGCGGGTGACAACGTCACGTTGCTGCTTCACCGTGGTCAGCAGGAATATACTTTCCCGATGCAAATCAGCCGTGTATTTGGCAAAAGCATCGGCATGCAGCTTCAGCCTTTAACCACACAACAGCATATCGATTTCATTCAATGTACCTTTGCCCGTGCTGACAGCTGGGTATTGCGTGAAGACAATTTCCCGGAAGACAAACCTATGGAAAGCCTGCGTGAAGTGATGGGGCTGGGTATTCGCGGTTATCTGCGGATGCTGGACATTGCCCCGAAACAATATCGCCCTCTGGCCTCCGGCACACAGGCGTTTGGCTGCTGGTTGCTGTCTTTTGCTCCACGCAATCCGCCGCTGTCTGCTCAGCCTGATGAATCCAACCTGATGATGACTAAACAATGAAAAGACTTCCTTTGACGACTTTAATGGCATCCGCTTTGATGACATTGGCTTTGGGTTCAGCGGCTCCGGCCTTCAGCGAGCAGGCACCGGCGCGCGCGGGCAATGCTCCAGCACCCGACGCCGCACAAAATACGCCTGCACCGCAGGTGCTATTGCCGATGGTTGCGCCGGCGGTCAATCCGATGATTATTCCGGGTGCGCCGGTACGCAACGTGACGCTGCCGTTCGCGGATGTCGCCCCGACGCCGGGAGCGATTACCCTGCGCGGTATTCAGCCCAACGGGCAAATTGAATTTGGTGTGCGCAGTGACGAAGTGGTGACGCAGTCCACCCTCAATCTTGAGTTCACGCCGTCGCCGTCATTAATTCCGGTGCAGTCGCACCTCAAGGTGTATCTCAACGACCAGCTGATGGGCGTTGAAGTGATTGATAAAGACCAGCTCGGCAAGAAAAATCACTTACAGATGGTCATTGACCCGCGCTACATCACCGACTTCAACCGCATCCGGCTGGAGTTTATCGGCCATTATCAGAACGTCTGTGAAAATCCGGCTAACACCACGCTGTGGCTGGAAATCGGCAAGGGCAGTTCGCTCAGTCTGCAATACCAGAAACTGCCGCTCAGCAACGATCTGGCGCATTTCCCGGTGCCGTTCTTTGATGCGCGCGACAGCCGTCCGCTGGATTTACCGATGGTGTTTGCCGCGTCTCCGGACGCCAGCCAGCAACAGGCGGCCGCCATTCTGGCATCATGGTTTGGTGCCAAAGCGCAGTGGCGCGGGCAGTCTTTCCCGACGCTGTACAACCAGCTGCCGGACAGCCACGCCGTAGTGTTTGCCACCAACGACAAACGTCCTGATTTCCTGAAAGACCTGCCGCCGGTGAAAGGGCCGGTCGTGCAGATGGTCAGCCGCGCGGACAATCCTTACGTCAAAATGCTGCTGATTCTGGGACGCGATGACAACGATCTGCTGACTGCCGTAAAAGGCATTTCGCAGGGCAATATCCTGTTCCGTGGCGAAACCGTCAGCGTGGATAACGTTGATCATATCCAGCCCCGCCAGCCTTACGACGCGCCAAACTGGGTGCGGACAGACCGTCCGATGAACTTCGGCGAGCTTAAACAGTACGCGGAACAGTTGCAGTCGGACGGCCTCCAGCCGAACCCGATCACCATGAACATCAATCTGCCGCCAGACCTGTTCCTGATTAACAGCACCGGTATCGATATGCGCCTGAAATATCGCTACACCTCGCCGCAGCTGAAAAATACCTCCCGTCTGAGCATCAGCCTGAATAACCAGTTTGTGCAGGATTTAACCCTTAAAGCCGGTCATGACGAAGATTCGCAGCTTCTGCATTTGTCCCTGTTACAGGGGCTGCTCGATGGCAGCAAAGACCTGAACATTCCGGCGCTTAAACTCGGCGCGGTAAACCAGATGCGCTTTGACTTCGATTACACCTCGCTGCTGGCTAGCGGAATGGAAGGACGCTGCGAAACCTACACCACGGTGCCGAACCACGTCGTGATCGACGACAGTTCCACCATCGACTTCTCCGGTTACCGTCACTTTATGGCGATGCCGGATCTGCGTGCATTTGCCAACGCCGGTTTCCCGTTCAGCCGCATGGCCGATTTGTCACAGACGCTGGTACTGGTTCAGCCGCAGCCGCAGCCGGTTCAGCTCACCACATTACTGGATGCGATGGGCAATATCGGCGCACTGACCGGTTATCCGTCACTCGGCGTTAGCCTCACGGAAGACGCGGCAAAAGCGAAAACCACCGACGCAGATTTGCTGGTGATCGGCAACCTGCCCGCAGGCATGCGAGACGACACCCTGCGTGATGACAAAAAAGCCAACCTGCTGCTGGATGCGGCGCGTGATGCGGTCAACACGCCAATCCGTCAGGCTGCGTTACCGGACAACACCGCTCCGGCCAGCGATGCGCGCGTCGACACAAGCACGCAGATCAGCGCGCAGGGGCCGATTGCGGCCATCGTCGGTTTGCAGTCGCCTTACTTTGACCAGCGCAGCGTTGTGGCACTGATGGCCAACGGTCAGAAAGGCTTTGAGATGCTGAACACCTCGATGCAGGACGCGAAACAACGGGCGCAGGTCTTTGGTTCTGTGACCGTGGTGCGCGATTCCGGCGTGAGCAGTCTGAAAGTCGGGGATACCTACTATGTCGGCCATCTGCCGTGGTGGGAACGCGTGTGGAATGGGCTGGCAAACCATCCTGCATTGCTGGCACTGATGGCGGTTATTGTGGTGATTCTGGCTGCAATCTTACTGTGGACCGGCCTGCGTTCTCTGGCACGTCGTCGTCTGTCTGATGATGACCAGGAATAAGCTTGTGAACACGCGTCGAAGAATACCGTTTATTTTCAACCGGCTGGCCCTGGCGCTGGGGCTGGCTCTGATCGCCGCGCCGTCAATTTCGGCGCCGGTGGTTTCCCCTGAACAGTGGTTGCTGGAACAGGTCCGTGTCGGGGAAGCCAGCCATCAGGACGATCTGGTGCGTCAGTCGCTGTTTCGTCTTGAATTAATGGATCCGAAAAATCCAAAAGTGTTGTCCGCACGCCTGCGCCTTTCCCTGCGGGAAGGCGACCAGGTTAAAGCGCAGCAACAGCTGGAAAGAATTAAAGAGGTGGCGCCGGGTTCTGACGAATACCGTCAGGCGCAGCTGAGCCTGAAGATCGCCTCGCCGGAGATGCAGCAAAAACTCCAGCAGACGCGTTTGCTGGCAACGGCAGGGCGTCTGGATGAAGCGAAAGCGCAATACGATCAGCTCTTTGATGGCCAGCCGCCAACCTTAGATCTGGCCGTAGAATACTGGCAACTGGTTGCCCGTCTTCCGGGGCAAAAAGCGCGTGCGCAGGCGCAGTTACAGGCGCTGAATAACCAGTATCCGGGCGACGTGCAGTTGCGTTTGCAGCTGGCGCAGATGGCCTTTGAACAGGGCGATAACGCCAAAGCCGTGGTTCTGGTGAAACAGATTGCCTCCACCAACGAAGGGCGTTCACCCGCCGCTGATTTGTGGCTGGCGAAAATCAAAGACCAGCCGGTGAGTAATGCCAGCGTTGACGCGCTGCAACAATTTATTGCCACGTTTGATACCGGCCCGCAGGTGATTGCGGCACAGCAGGAGCTTCAGCGTCAGCAGGGTTTGCTGGCCGATCCTCATTATCAGGCACGCGTTCGCGGGCTGGCGCAGGTCAGCAACGGCGGTTCAACCGGCGCGATCGCTCCGCTTAAACAGGCGTTGCAGGCCAAACCGAATGATGCCGAAGTGCTGGGCGCGATGGGGCTGGCGTATTCCCGCGCCGGTAACCGCCAGCAGGCGCTGAATCTTTTCGAACGGGCCAAAGCCGCCGAAACTGACGGTTATAATTCCGGTAAATGGACCAGTCTGATCCAGACCAACAGTTACTGGCTGAAAATCAGTCAGGGCGATAACGCGCTGAAAGCCAACCGGCTTGATCAGGCCGAAGCGGCGTACAAACAGGCGCAGCGCATCGACTCACGCGATCCGTGGGCGCTGATTGGCCTCGGTGATGTTGCCGTGGCGCGCAAAAATGACCCCCAGGCCGGGCAGGCTTATTTGCATGCGCTGCGTCTTGAACGTGATAACAGCAGCGCCCAGCGCGGGCTGGTGAATATTTATCAGCGTCAGTCATCGCAAAAAGCGCTCGATTACCTCAATTCATTACCGGCTGCTTCTCAGGCCAAACTGATTGATAAACAACGTGGTTTGCAAAGTGACATTGTCACCGCACAGGCCGAGAAGTATGTTGCTAACCACCAGTGGAATCAGGCGGCGAACCGTTATGCCGAAGCCCTGAAACTCAATCCGGATGACGTCTGGACGACCTACCACTACGCTAATGCGCTGCGTGAAGCCGGAGAACCGGCGCAGGCCGACGCCGCTTTTGCGCATCTTGCGGCAAAACGCCCGGCGGATCCGGAGCAGGTTTACGCATATTCACTTTACCTTTCCGGTTCTGACCGCGATGACGCGGCGCTTCGCCATCTGCATACGCTGCCGGAAACGAAGTGGAACGACAATATGCGTGAAATGGCGCAGCGCATTCAGCTCGATAAAACCCTCACCGGCATTGATACCGCGATAGCGGCGGGTAACAAATCGCAGGCGAAACAACGGCTGCAAGCCGCCGATCTGAAAGGCATGAGCTTGAATCAGCAACGCCGTGTCGCGATGGCGTGGCTGGACGTGGGCGAAACCTCACGCGCCGCCGCACTGTTACAACCGCTGAAAACCGCAGCACGAACTCAACCTGCCGGGCAGGACAAAGCGCTGATTTACCGCAATGCGGCAAACGTCGAAGAACAGCTCGGTCAGCCGCAACTGGCGCGTCAGGATTACGAACAGGCGATGATTGCCAGCGGGATCACCGACAAACAGCCGCAGGACAACGACAGTTACACCCGTCTGACCCGTAACAACGCCAGCGATGACTGGTTGAAACGTGGTATCCGCTCGGACGCGCATGACCTTTACCGTCAGCAGGATGTGAACTTCACGGTGGACACCGACTCCTGGACCTCCAGCGGGACGCCGGGGAAATCCGACCTCACCGCCAACACCACCATGTTCCAGGCGGATATGCCGGTTTATCAGGGGCGTGGATTCCTGCGTGCCGACTGGGTGCGTATGGATGCGGGAACGTTCGACAACGAAAACGGCAACTACGAAGCCAGTTTCGGGACCTGTAGTGATCAGAACTGCCGGAGCTACCGCAGCCAGACGGCCAACGGCGTCAGCCTTGGCGCGGGCTGGGAAAACGACAAATGGAAAGGGGATCTGGGCACCACGCCGCTGGGCTTCCCGGTCGTTGACTGGGTCGGCGGGCTGGCTTACAGCGGAGACTGGGGCGATATCGGCTGGACGACCACCGTTTCACGCCGTCCGGTTTCAAGCTCACTGCTTTCCTTTGCCGGTGCAAAAGACCCGGGAACCGGCACCACCTGGGGCGGCGTTCGCGCGACCGGTGCCAGCCTGGGCCTGAGCTACGATCAGGGGCTGGCAAACGGCGTCTGGGCAGACGTCAGCGCACATCAGCTGACGGGTGAAAACGTCGAAGACAACACCCGCGAACGCCTGATGGGCGGCTATTACTACAAAGTTATTAACGAAGATAACCGCCGCGCGACCGTCGGCCTCAGCTCCATGCTGTGGCATTACCAGAAAGATCTCAGCGGCTACACGCTGGGGCAAGGTGGTTACTACAGTCCGCAGCAGTATTTCTCTTTATCGGTACCGGTGAATTATCGCCAGCGCACCGAAAACTGGTCATGGCAATTGGGCGGTTCGGTTTCGTGGTCACGTTCATCCACCAGCGATGAAAAGCGCTATCCGATCCAGAATCTCATACCTGATTCTCTGCCGGACAAAGGCGCCGTCGAAACCGGCAGCAGCGGTTCCGGGTTTGGTTACACGATTCAGGCGCTGGTCGAACGTCGCGTCAGTTCTCACTGGACAGTGGGCGCCGGGGTCGACATCCAGCAGGCGAAGGATTACACGCCGAGTCATTATCTGCTCTACGCGAGATATTCCTTAAGCGGATGGCAGGGGGATTTGGATATGCCGCCGGAGCCGTTAGTGCCGTATGCGGACTTTAAGTAATCCCGGAGCGGGCATTGGGCGCTAAGATTTTGGGTTGCCACCCAAACTGGCCTCAAGGAGCGCCTATCGCCGCGCCCCTTGAGAATCCCGGGCTCTTAAACTGCGTGCTGCCGCTCGCTGGCTATGTTTCAGCGGCTACCGTTAGTGCCGCAAACGCCGCCGCTGCGCGGTTCTCTCGCCTCGGCTTCGAACCTGCTCGAAAAAAGATTCTCGCTGTTTCTCACTCCTCACTCGACGTCGTTTTGAAAGCGGCCAGAGGCTATATCATTCGGAAGATAGATGCAGGCCGATTGTTGGTTTTCTCCTTCCCCTCTCACGAGGGGAAGGCCGGGATGGGGTGTTGGTTTTAGCGGCTTAGTGGCCTGCTAAACCCCCTCCCGACCTCCCCCTTCGCAGGGGGAGGAGCAAACCAGCCGTTCGTGAAAGCTTGCAGAATTACATAGCTGTTAGCCGCTTTCAGAAAGCTTGCCGAGCGAAGTGTTTCGAGACCTGTGGCTCGAAACCGAGCAAGGGAACCGCGCAGCGGCAAGATTTCGCGGCAATAGCTGCGGCTGCTGAAACATAGCCAGCGAGCGGAGCGCGTGTTGAGAAAGCGTGGGGAAATCCAAAAGGGGAAAAGCACTTTCCCCTTTTGGTCGGTTTCGGCACCCGGCGCTGAGTAATAACTGCAATTGAGAAACCGAAATTTTCTCGGTCCTTTGAAATCGCCTCACGGCTAGTGAGAAACCGAAACTTACACCTGATCACACCAAGCGTCAGCGTTAAAAAGCGTGATTAAACAGCGCCCTGTTTATATCTTTCCGATCCCCATGCCAGCATCCCCGCCAGCAATGGCTTCAACAAAGCCTGGAGTTCAGAGGCCTTGTCCTCTGAATAGCTGAACGGCTCAATTTCCTCCATGTAATTCACCTGCGCCAGTTCAAGCTGAACAGCATGCACATCGTTTTCCGGCTGGCCATAAGCCCGCGTGATGTACCCGCCTTTGAAACGGCCATTCAGGACATGCGTGAAACGCGTCTGCTGCTGGCAGGTTTTTTCGAGGATTTCACTCAGCGCGGGCGCACAGCTTTCACCGCTGTTGGTGCCGAGATTCAGATCCGGCAACTGGCCGTCGAAAAGACGCGGGATCACGGAGGCAATTGAATGGGCGTCAAACAGCAGCGCATAGCCGAATTCCTGTTTCATCCGCGCCAGTTCTGACTGAATTTTCTGGTGATACGGCTGCCAGATTTCATCGAGATATTGCTGACGCTGAGCGTCAGTCGGCGTCATTCCCGGTTTAAAGGTGGCACGCCCGTCAAACAATGTGTCCGGATACAAACCGGTCGTGGCCGTGGTGTAGAGCGGTTTATCGTCGGACGGACGGTTCAGGTCAATCACGAAACGCGAATACTGGCCGACCAGAATGCTGGCACCCAGCGCGCGGGCAAAGTCATACAGCTTCGGGATATGCCAGTCGGTATCGGAAAGCGGCAGGGCGGCGTCACTCAGCCCGCTGGCGACTTCCGGCGTCAGGTGCGTGCCTGCGTGGGGAATGCTGATCAGTATTGGTGCTGTGCCGGGAATGAAATGGTAAGGATCGGCGATGACGTTAGCTGCTGAAAGGCTCATGAACGAAATTCTCCCCGGATTTCTCCGCGATAAACGATAGTGCAGGGCAACTGCCCGCCCAGCCAGTAAACCAGTTCTGCCGGTCGCGACAGCGGCCAGTGGATGAAATCAGCGACTTTGCCCGTTTCCAGCGTGCCGTGCGTTTCCTGTAATCCCAGCGCCCGCGCGCCGTGACAGGTGATCCCGGCCAGCGCTTCTTCCGGCGTGAGACGAAACAGCGTGCAACCCATATTGAGCATCAGACGCACCGAAAGCGCCGGAGAGGTTCCCGGATTGGCGTCGCTTGCCAGCGCCATCGGCACGTTATGCTGGCGGAAATGCGCCACCGGCGGGCACTGCGTTTCGCGCAGCAAATAGTAGGCACCCGGCAGTAACACGGCGACCGTTCCGCTGGCGGCCATGGCTTTGGCGTCGTCTTCCGTGGCGTATTCAAGATGATCGGCGGAGAGTGCGTGATGCCGGGCTGCCAGCGCGCTGCCGTGCAGCGAAGAAAGTTGCTCCGCGTGCAGTTTGACCGGTAAACCCAGCGCCGCAGCAGCCGTAAATACCCGTTCAACCTGATCCGGCGAGAACGCCAGATGCTCACAGAACGCATCCACCGCATCGGCCAGATTTTCGCTGGCGACCACCGGCAGCAACGTGTCGCAAATCAGGTCAATATACTCATCGGCGCGGCCCTTAAATTCAGGCGGCAGGGCGTGCGCGGCAAGGCAGGTGGATTTCACCTCAACCGGCAATATCACTCCCAGCCTGCGGATCACGCGCAGCATTTTCAGCTCGCTTTCCACGCTAAGGCCATAGCCGGATTTAATCTCAACGCAGGTAACGCCTTCGGCCAGCAGCGGTTTGAGGCGAAATAACGCCTGCGCCAGCAGTTCATCTTCTGTGGCGTCACGCGTGGCGTTAACGGTCGAGAGAATTCCGCCGCCTGCTGCCGCTATTTGGGCATAACTTACACCGTTCAAACGCTGTTCAAATTCAGCGCTGCGATCGCCCCCGAACACCAGATGCGTATGGCAGTCGACAAAACCCGGCGTGATGATGCCGCCGTCAAAATCGTGCTGTTTTGCGTCAGAAAAGGCCGGGCAATCCGCGGCACTGCCTGTCCAGACAATCTTGCCGCCGGTGACGGCAATCGCGCCGTTTTCGATCAGGTTGTAATGCCCGTCTTTCATGGTGACGAGCGTGGCGCCGCGCCATACGCTGTCACAGTGAGAGGGCGGTTCGGAAGACAAACGGGGGGAAAGTGCTACCGGCATGACAGGCTCCAGGCTGAATTCATCTTGTATAGACAACTAAAGTCAACCTAACGCATAACCGCTGAACCGGCAAGGCAGCCAGCGATAGTTTTTTCTTATTACGAGACGTCTTCCAAAATTTAAACGAAAGCATAGCGGCCTGGAACGGCCGCGATTAGGGTATGGCGAAATGAAAGGGCATCAGCCGTGGCTGGTGAAACGCCCAAACAGCTGGTAACGGGAACCCGGATAAATCAGGCGCGCCGAAGTCACTACGCGGCTGCCGCTCCAGGTACGGCGATGAATCAGGAGGCAGGGCTCATGCTCACTGAGTTGCAAAAGCTCGCGCTGTTCATCGCTGGCACCGACGGCTTCAACGCGGTGTTCACCGGCAGTCAGCGGTGCGATTTCCATCAGATAGGTGTAAGGCGTTTGCTTATTGAGCACTTGCTGAAGGTAATCCGGCGCAGTTTCCGGGTTAACAAAACGGTCTTCAATCTGCACCGGCACATTGTTTTCGTAATGCACAATCTGCGAGTAAAACAGCATGGCGCCCGGTGCAATACCCAGCTGAAGCGCCTGTTCTGCGTCGGCCAGACGGGCTTCGCACACCAGAATTTTGCTGTCGTGGCGGTGCCCGCGCTGGGCAATTTCATCGGCGATGTTATGCACTTCGAGCATCGGCGTGTAGGCCTTGGCTTCGGCAACGAACGTCCCAACGCCCTGCATGCGAATCAGAAAACCTTCGCTGGTCAGCTCGCGCAGCGCACGGTTGATGGTCATGCGGCTGACGCCCAGTTCGTTGACCAGTTCACTTTCAGAAGGCACGCGCTGATGCGGTTTCCAGACACCGGCGCGGATCTGCCCGATGATCGCCTGTTTCACGCGCTGATAAATCGGCGCGGGCGTGTCGCTCATGGCCGCAGCCAGTTCGGACAATGTCTGCTGAGACACTCCCTGTTGCGCTGCACTTTGCGAAGAAAGTGGTGTGGGCTCCGACATGTCTCTGACCTCTCAAAAAAATTCACAGGTATCTGGAAAGTTTCCCGGAATGTACGCCAGTTTCCCTTCAGGAAAAGAAACGGAAAGGCGTGACGGAAAACTAAATTTATAAAAAAAGGATTGTTGCAAGTTTACAGCGCAATCAGGCATATGTATATGTATAGACAAGTCGCTTAAAAGTTTTGCAATTGTTTCTATAAAATTGCGTTTATGTTTCTCATTGCTGATCAGGAATGCTGTTATGCCTGCTTATTTTGCTTCACGCGCCTTACTTGCCCACGGCTGGTCGCACAATGTGCGTCTGGACGTTGATGCCGCCGGAACACTGAGCGCCGTGACGCCCGGTGGTGATCCACAAGGCTGTATCCGCCTTTCCGGCCCGGTTGTGCCGGGGATGCCAAACCTGCACTCTCACGCTTTTCAGCGCGTAATGGCAGGGCTGGCGGAAGTCGCCGGTGATCCGCAGGACAGCTTCTGGACATGGCGTGACCTGATGTATCGCATGGTCCGGCGCCTGACGCCTGAACAGGTTGGCGTTATCGCCCGTCAGTTGTACATCGAAATGCTTAAAGGTGGCTACACGCAAGTTGCCGAATTCCACTATCTCCACAACGATATCAGCGGAAATCCTTATGCCAGTCGCGGTGAAATGGCCGCGCATCTGAGCCAGGCGGCCGCGCAAACCGGCATCGGCCTGACCATGCTGCCCGTGCTTTACACCTACGCCGGATTCGGCGCTCAGCCCGCGCAGGCCGGGCAAAAGCGGTTTATTCAGGATGCTGACGGTTACTTGCAACAGCAGGACATAATCCGCAGCCAGATTAAAAACCAGCCGCTGCAAAATCAGGGGTTGTGCTTCCATTCGCTGCGCGCCGTTTCGCTCGAACAAATGCAGCAGGTGCTGGCGGCGGGCGATACACAGTCGCCGGTGCATATCCATATCGCCGAGCAGCAAAAAGAAGTGAACGATTGTCTGGGCTGGAGCGGGCAGCGCCCGATCGCCTGGTTGTATGACAATCTCGACATCGATGCCCGCTGGTGCCTGATCCACGCCACGCACGCCGACCGGTTTGAACTGGCGAGCATGGCGAACAGTGGGGCAGTTGCCGGGCTTTGCCCGACGACAGAAGCCAATCTTGGCGACGGCATTTTCCACGGTGTGGATTACCTCGCGCAATCTGGCCGCTGGGGAATTGGCTCCGACAGCCATGTGTCCCTCAACGTGGTGGAAGAGCTTCGCTGGTTTGAATATGGCCAGCGGCTGCGCGACCAGCGCCGGAACCGTCTGACCACAACCTCGCAAAATTCCGTCGGCGATGTGCTTTATACACAGGCCTTACAGGGCGGCGCGCAGGCGTGCGGTGCGGCAATCGGGCAGTTATCCGCAGGCTACCGCGCCGACTGGCTGGTGCTCGACGGGCAGGATCCTTATCTTTCCGCCGCCAGAGACAGCGAGTTGCTTAACCGCTGGCTGTTTGCAGGAAATACCGGGCAAATCCGCGATGTGTTCGTCGGCGGTGTCGCGCGCATTGTCGGCGGGCAGCATGAACAGCAACAGGAAGCGGCGGAAGATTTCCTGCACCTGCTGAATCAGCTGGCAGAGGATGCCGCATGACGAACTGGCAGCATTTCTCCTTTGAGAACTTACCGGTAAGCCCGTGGAAAAACGGTGGCGGCGAAACCCGCGAAATCCTCAGCTGGCCGCCGGGTAAAACCGATTTCGACTGGCGCGCCAGCATTGCCACCATCGCGCAGGACGGTCCGTTTTCCGCATTTCCCGGCATTGACCGCTCTATCACGTTGCTGAGCGGTGGGGGCGTTCACCTGCTTTGCGAACCGGAAATTAATCATCATCTCAGTGAAACGGGTACGCCTTTCGCATTCAGCGGAGACATCGCGCTGAATGCAAGTCTGCCGGGCGGAACAACGACAGATTTCAATATCATGACCCGCCGCAACGTGTGTTCCGCGCAGGTGATTTCCACCGCTAAAAGCCTCTGTGTTTCTCTTAACGATGGCGGTGTGCTGTACGCCATCCGCGGAACATGGCAATGGCCGGATGGTCGCCAGTTTGGTGGCGGAGAAGGGTTCTACCACGCCACTCTTGCTGATGCGAACCACGACGGTAAAAGCGTGGAAATCACGGCGCTTTCGGACAACGGCCTTCTGCTCCGGGCAAAAATCGCGCGTTAACCGTGCGCTAAAAAAGAGCGTGCGGCGCACCGAATTGATTCATCCGCTGCCGGGTCACCGGGCAGTGTGAGACAGAAAACGACGTAAAACGGCCTCTGCCGGAACTGGCACAAAGCTTGCTTTAATACAGTTGACTGACTTGTATAGACAAGAATATACAGTAGCGCAATTGGCCTGAGGTTTTTTCACCGCTTCAGGCGTTCCCCCGACAGGTACTTTGGCAGGAGTGGCAGATGAGCAACATGATTTCCAGGGCTGTACTGAAACGTTCGTTGTCTTTGTTAGGGCTGGCTGTAGCGATGGGCAGCGTGACTGTCAGCGCGGCACAGGCGGCAGATACACCGGTAGCTATTGGTATCTCAGGGTGGACAGGTTTTGCACCGCTGACGCTGGCGGACAAAGCCGGGATCTTCAAAAAGAACGGCCTTGAAGTCACGCTGAAAATGGTGCCGCAGCAGTCCCGTCATCTGGCGATTGCTTCCGGTTCATTGCAGTGCGCGGCGACTACGGTGGAAACCTATTTAACCTGGAACGCCAGCGGCGTACCGATTAAACAGATTGTGCAGCTTGATAAATCCTACGGTGCGGACGGTATCGCCGTGCGCAGCGGGATTAACAAAATTACCGACCTGAAAGGGAAAACCGTCAGCGTCGATGCGCCGGGCACTTCTTCTTACTTCCTGCTGGCGTGGATCCTCGATAAAAACGGCATGACGATGAAAGACGTCAAACTAGCGACTCTCGGGCCTGACGCAGCCGCGCATGCGTTTATCGCCGGGCAAAACGATGCGGCGGTAACGTACGAGCCTTACCTTTCCACCATCCGCCAGAGCCCGGACAAAGGCAAAATCCTTGCCACGACGCTCGATTATCCGATGGTGATGGATACGCTGGGTTGTACGCCTGCATGGCTGGATAAAAACCCGAAAGCCGCACAGGCGCTGGTTAACAGCTACTTTGAAGCGCTGGATATGATCAAGAAAGACCCTGAGAAATCCAACGAAATCATGGGGGCTGCGGTGAAAGAAACCGGCAAACAGTTTGCGGAAGAATCCAGTTATCTGCGCTGGCAGGATCGCGATGCCAACAAGAAATTCTTCAGCGGTGAAATCGTCACCTTCACCAACGAAGCGGCGCGCCTGCTGACTGAGATGAAAATCCTGCGCAAAACGCCGGACATCAACACGTTATATGACGCGAAGTACGTGAAATAGCCATGAAGGACAAAGACATGAACAGTTCTGTCACTCAGGCAGCCGTACATCCCGTTAATGCGCCGTCAGATTTACGCGAGCCGGCCCCGTTGCCGGCAAGCAAAAAAATCTGGCATAACCCGATGATGGTGCCTTTGCGTCCGGTCGCCGCAAGGCGACGCGGTTTCCTCGGGTTCTGTTTTTTTGTCCTGTTTTTCGCCCTGTGGTCGCTGGTGACGTTTACCGGATTCGTGTCACCGACGTTCCTGGCCAGCCCTGCCAGCATGTTGCAGGAAGGCGTTTTACTGTTTACCGATTTCGATTTCACTACCGATATCGGCATGACGGTGATGCGCGTGCTGGGCGGTTTTGTTCTGGCCTGCGCCATTGCCGTGCCGCTGGGCATTCTGATGGGGTCGTACAAACTGATTGAAGCGTTTTTTGAGCCGTTTGTGTCGTTTTGCCGTTATCTGCCTGCGTCAGCGTTTGTTCCGCTGCTGATCCTGTGGGCGGGTATCGGTGAAATGCAGAAAATTCTGGTGATTTTCATCGGCTCCTTCTTCCAGATAACCCTGATGGTGGCCGTGACGGTGGGCGCTGCGCGACGTGATCTGGTCGAAGCCGCGTACACGCTGGGTGCGACGAATCAGAGCGTGGTTCGCCGGGTGATTATTCCGGGTGCCGCGCCTGAAATTGCCGAGCTGCTGCGGCTGGTGCTGGGCTGGGCGTGGACATACGTCATCGTGGCGGAGCTTATCGGTTCATCGAGCGGCATCGGCCATATGATTGTTAACAGTCAGGCGCTTCTCAATACCGGGCAAATGATCTTCGGCATTATCGTGATTGGCTGCATCGGTTTGCTTTCTGACCTGTTATTTAAAGCGGCAAACCGCCGCCTGTTTGTCTGGAGTTCACTGTGATGAGCCATCCGAAACTGAGTGTCCGGCAGGTGGAACGTATTTTCACCGGCCCGAAAGGCGAGAAAACGCAGGCGCTGTTGCCGGTGGATTATCAGGTTAATGAAAATGACTTCATCACCATTCTCGGGCCTTCGGGCTGCGGCAAATCCACGCTTTTGCGCATTGTGGCAGGGCTGGATCAGCCGACGCGCGGGGAAGTCTGGCTTGACGGAGAGCTGGTTGACGGGCCGGGCGCTGACCGGGGCATGGTGTTTCAAAGCTACACCCTGTTTCCGTGGCTGACGGTGGAACAAAACATCCGTTTTGGTTTACAGGAACGCGGTGTCAGCAAAGCGGCGCAAAAAGAGCGCAGCGACTATTTTATTAATAAGGTCGGGCTGCGCGGATTTGAGCAGCATTTTCCCCGCCAGTTGTCCGGCGGCATGCAGCAGCGCACCGCCATTGCCCGTGCGCTGGCGAATGACCCGAAAATTTTGCTGATGGACGAACCTTTCGGCGCGCTCGACAACCAGACCCGCGTAATGATGCAGGAACTTCTGCTGTCGATTTGGGAATCCTCGCGTAAAACCGTGCTGTTCGTGACACACGATATCGACGAAGCGATTTTCATGGCAAATAAAGTGGCCATTTTCAGTGCGCGGCCGGGGCGGATTAAGACAGAAATAGCCGTCGACTTCCCGCATCCGCGTGATTACACCCTGAAAACGTCACCGGAATTTATGGCGCTGAAAGCGCGGGTGACGGAAGAAATCCGTACCGAAACACTGCAGACGATGGATCACTGATCTCTCCCTGCGGGTAAGCATTGAACGTTGTTGTGTCAGGTATTGCATAAACACCCGGCGGGCTGAGGCCTTAGCCGGGTTTACTTCCCGTTTCACTTGTCTATACAGGAATAGATTATGGCTTCTTCATCCACCGATTTAACCCTTTGCCGCCTGCAACCGGGCCACGTTGACCTGCCGATGCTGCGCAAAATTTATCAGGGCAATGTCCGCCTTGAACTGGCTGAGGAGGCACGCGCTGGCGTACTGGCTTCGCAGGAAACGGTCACCCGCATCGTCGAGTCGGGCAAAGTGGTTTACGGGATCAACACCGGTTTCGGCAAACTGGCGCAGACGCGCATTCCTGCTGAACGGCTGGCTGAGTTGCAACGTAATCTGGTGCTGTCGCACAGCGTCGGTATCGGCAAGGATCTGGCGGATAACGTGGTGCGTCTGGTCATGGCGACCAAAGTCCTGAGCCTGTCGCGCGGGCATTCCGGGATACGCATTGAAGTGATTGATGCGCTGATTACCTTGTTTAACGCGGGCGTGTATCCGTGTATTCCGGAGAAAGGCTCGGTCGGCGCTTCCGGCGATCTGGCTCCGCTGGCGCACCTCTCCCTGATGCTGATTGGTGAAGGTCAGGTCACGGCGAAAGGTGAAAAAATGTCGGCCATCGCCGGGCTGGCAACCGCCGGTCTGGTGCCGTTTGAACTTGGCCCGAAAGAAGGGCTGGCGCTGCTTAACGGCACCCAGGTTTCAACGTCTCTGGCGCTTTCCGGTTTGTTCGAAGCGGAACGCGTATTTTCTGCCGGGCTGGTGGCAGGCGCATTGTCGCTGGAAGCCATCAAAGGTTCGGTAAAACCGCTCGATTCGCGCATTCACGAAGCACGCGGTCAGCAGGGCCAGATTGGCGTTGCAGCGGCGCTATCAACTATTCTGGCAGGTAGTGACATTGTCACGTCTCATGCCGATTGTGGGCGTGTGCAGGATCCGTATTCCATCCGCTGCGTGCCTCAGGTGATGGGCGCTTGTCTGGATAATCTGCATCACGCTGCACGTATTCTTCGCATCGAAGCCAACGCCGCCTCCGACAATCCGCTGGTCTTCTCTGAAAATGGTGATGTGATTTCCGGCGGTAACTTCCACGCGGAACCGGTGGCATTTGCTGCGGACATCATCGCGCTGGCGGTGGCGGAAATCGGTGCGATTTCAGAACGCCGCATGGCGCTGCTGCTTGATACCGGCCTTTCCGGTTTACCCCCGTTTCTGGTGAACGACGGCGGTGTGAACTCCGGTTTCATGATTGCGCAGGTGACGGCGGCCGCGCTGGCGTCAGAAAACAAATCGCTGGCACATCCGGGCAGCGTCGACAGCCTGCCTACGTCGGCGAATCAGGAAGACCACGTTTCAATGGCGACTTACGCCGCACGCCGTCTGGGCGACATGTGCTTTAACACCAGCGTCGTGGTGGGTATCGAAGCCATGGCGGCCGTACAGGGGATTGATTTCCATCGTCCGCTGCAAAGCTCTGTGACGCTGGAAAACGAAATGAAGGACATCCGCGAAAACGTCGCATTTCTTGAAAAGGATCGCCTGATGGCGCCGGACGTCGAAATGATGCGCCTGTGGGCTTCCCGTGAACACTGGCCAGCGGCGATTGAAGCGCTGCTGCCAAGCTTTGTCTGACTGCAAGATTCGCCTGATTATTTTTGTGTTAACACACCCTGTTTGAGAGAAGGAACCGACGATGAACGCTCCACAAAAAACGGCCGTAGCCCGCGTTGTTCGTGCGCCGCACGGGACTGAACTGAGCTGCCAGAACTGGCTGATTGAAGCCGCGTACCGCATGATCCAAAACAACCTTGATCCGGATGTCGCAGAGCGCCCGGAAGACCTGGTGGTTTACGGCGGGATTGGTAAAGCGGCGCGTAACTGGCCCGCGTTTGAAGGCATTCTGGAAAGCCTGCGCCAGCTGCGTGAAGACGAAACGCTGCTCGTTCAGTCCGGCAAACCGGTCGGCGTATTCCGTACCCATACCGATGCGCCGCGCGTGCTGATTGCCAACTCCAATATCGTGCCGCACTGGGCAAACTGGGAGCATTTCCATGAGCTGGATAAAGCCGGGCTGATGATGTACGGCCAGATGACCGCCGGTTCGTGGATTTACATCGGCGCGCAGGGCATTGTTCAGGGCACTTACGAAACGTTCGCCGAAGCGGGGCGTCAGCACTACAACAGCGACCTGCGCGGCAAGTGGATTTTAACCGCCGGTCTGGGCGGTATGGGCGGCGCACAACCGTTGGCGGGCGTTCTGACCGGGGCGTGCGTGCTGGCGATTGAATGCCAGGAATCGCGTATCGATTTCCGTCTGCGTACCCGTTATGTCGATTACAAGGCGCACAGCATTGATGAAGCGCTGGCGATGATTGAAAAAGCCTGTGCGGAGAAAAAAGCCATTTCCGTCGGCCTGCTGGGCAACGCCGCGGAGCTGATGCCGCAGCTGGTGGCACGTGCGAAAGAAGGCGGTTTGCGCCCGGATATCGTCACCGATCAGACCTCGGCGCATGACCCGCTGAACGGTTATCTGCCGGAAGGCTGGAGCCTGGAAAAATGGCAGGAAGCGCGTAAATCGGATCCGCAATCTGTAGTGAAGGCCGCAAAAGCCTCGATGGCAAAACACGTTCAGGCGATGCTGGATTTCCACGCAATGGGCATTCCGACCGTTGATTACGGCAACAACATCCGTCAGGTGGCGAAAGACGAAGGCGTAACCAATGCTTTTGATTTCCCGGGCTTTGTCCCTGCATATATCCGTCCGCTGTTCTGCGAGGGCAAAGGCCCGTTCCGCTGGGTGGCGCTTTCCGGTGACCCGGAAGATATCTATAAAACGGACGCCAAACTCAGGGAGCTGTTCCCGGATAATGCCAACCTGATCAACTGGCTGGATATGGCGCGCGAGCGCATCGCCTTCCAGGGTTTACCGGCGCGTATCTGCTGGCTCGGTCTGGGCGAGCGTCATATTGCCGGTCTGGCGTTCAATGAAATGGTGCGCAACGGTGAGCTGAAAGCGCCTGTTGTCATTGGCCGTGACCATCTGGATACCGGTTCAGTGGCCTCGCCAAACCGTGAAACCGAAGCCATGAAAGACGGCTCCGATGCGGTTTCCGACTGGCCGCTGCTCAATGCGTTACTCAACACCGCGGGCGGCGCGACCTGGGTCAGCCTGCACCACGGCGGCGGCGTCGGCATGGGCTTCTCACAACATGCGGGTATGGTCATTGTGGCGGACGGCACTAAAGAAGCCGATGCACGCCTTTCGCGCGTTCTGTGGAATGACCCGGCAACCGGCGTGATGCGTCATGCTGATGCCGGTTATGAGCAGGCCAAAGCCTGCGCGGAACGCAATGACCTGAACCTGCCGATGTTATGAAAACCGTTTGGGTGAGTCATTAATACAACGGCAATTAAACTGAACAAAATCAGCGGGCAGTGGCGCAGGTCGCTGCCCGTTTTGTTTCTAAAATAATCTGAAAATGCGTTAAAAAGTGGCGTAAAACCGCGCGGACTTCCGGCATACTCGGGAACAGAATCTTCACAGCACGAGGTAAAAGATGGCTTCAGATCCGACAGCTTTTGATGCAGCAAAAGAGTGCCTGAAAAATCTGGCAAGGCCCGCATCACGGGCGCTGGGCGTGTATAACGCCGGGCTTTCAGCCGACGCTGTACAGCAAAAATATGGCGCAGCCCGTATCGCCAAACTGGCGAGCAATGAAAACCCGCTGGGGGCCAGCCCGAAAGTCATCGCAGCACTTGAAGCCGATGCCCGTTTCAGCGCGATTTATTCTGATGCCTCGAGTGCGGCATTGCGTGCGGCGCTGGCGGAAGAAACCGGTGTCAGCGCGGAAAACATTGTGGCCGGCAACGGTTCTGAAGACATTTTACACATGCTGGCGCTGGCCTTTCTGAACCCCGGCGACCGCGTCGTCACACTGATCCCGTCTTTTGGTTTGCATGAAATTTTCCCGCGCATGATGGGGGCAGACGTCACGCTGGTGGGCGTCAGCGCACAGCAGCAGTTCGATATTGAGGCCTGGGAACAGGCGCTTTCCACACCTGCAAAAATGGTGATTTTCAGCAATCCGTCGAACCCCGTGGGCTGCATGCTGGGGCGCAAAGGATTCGCCCGAATTATCGATGCCGCCCCGCAGGATTGCATTCTGGTGATTGACGAAGCTTATTTCGAATATTGCGAAGACGAGCCGGATTACCCTGACAGCCTGCGCGTTCTGGCTGCGCAGCCGCGTCCGTGGATTGTGTTGCGTACCTTCTCCAAAGCTTACGGGCTGGCCGGTTTGCGCATTGGCTATGGTTTAGCCAGTCATCCTGAACTGGTGAATCTGCTCGACCGTGTCCGGACACCGTTTAACATTAACCGCTCGGCGCAAACTGCCGCCGTTGCGGCTTTGCAGGACAAACAGCACGTGCGTGACAGCATTGCGCTGGTCACCGCGCAGCGAGAAAAAATGGCTGCAGAGCTGACGGCTCTGGGCTTTACCGTTGCCCCGTCGCACGCCAATTTCCTGTTCTTTGACTGCGGTCAGCCGAGCGCGGAACTGGCACAACGATTGCTTACTTATGGCGTCATTATTAAGCCGTGGCGCGAAACCGGTTATGAAAACTGGATCCGCGTTTCAGTCGGCAACGAGCAGGATAACCGGCAGTTTATGGAAAGCCTGAAACACATTCTGGCGGAGGAAGCCGCGTGAAGCGTGCTGCGTTAAACATTGAAGAATTGCGCCGTCAGGCCCGGTGCGCGTTGCCGCGTTTCGCTTTCAGCTATGTGGAAGGCGGGGCGGATGATGAAAAAACGCTGAAAGATAACCGTGAGGTTTTTGCCCGCTGGCGCTTTATTCCGCCGGTGCTGACGGATTCCAGCCAGCGCGATTTATCTGTCACGCTCTGCGGGCAGACGCTCTCTGCGCCGCTGCTGATTGCACCGACCGGTTACAACGGCATGCTGCGTTTTGGCGCAGACGCCATGCTGGCGCGCACGGCTAAACGCGCCGGTATCGGATACATCCAGAGCACGGTGTCCACGGCGTCGATTGAAGAAATCGCGGCTGAAAACCTGCCGCAGCACTGGTTTCAGCTGTACGTATTAAAAGATCGCGCGGTGACAACCGGTCTGCTGGAGCGGGCGAAAGCTGCCGGATGCACCACGCTGGTGGTGTCAGTCGATGCCGTCCATTTCGGTAATCGCGAAAAAGACAAACGCAACTACCGGCGGCCAATGAAGCTTTCGTTGTCGAGCCTGGTGGATGTTGCGCTGCATCCCGGCTGGGTGTGGCGGACGCTGAAACCGGCGGGTATGCCCGGTTTTGGCAATTTAAAACCTTACGTGCCTGCAGATAAACAGCGTGGCGCGGGTGGGGCGAGTTATTTCTCGGAGCAGATGGATACCCGCCTGAACTGGGAAACTCTTGCCTGGATCCGCAGCCAGTGGAAGGGCGCGCTGCTGATTAAAGGCATTCTGGCACCGGCCGATGCGCAACGGGCGCTGGACGCGGGCGCCGACGGCATTGTGCTGTCCAACCACGGCGGCCGACAGCTCGATGGTTCGGTCAGTGCGATGGAAGTCCTGCCGGAAATTCGCCAACTGTGCGGCGCGGATGCCACTATTCTTATCGACAGCGGTTTTCGTCGCGGTACCGACGTGGTGAAAGCGCTGGCGCTGGGCGCGAATGCCGTATTGCTTGGCCGCCCGATGCTCTACGGCGTGGCGGCGGCGGGCGAAGCGGGCGCACAACGTGCGCTGGAGATTATCTTGCAGGAAGTAGACCGCACGCTGGCGCAGCTTGGTTGTACGTCGGTGAAACAGCTGGGGCCGCATTTGCTGCGCCCTCAGCGTTAATGCGCACAAAGTAAAAACAGTCAACATCCTCAGAATTTTTAACCTGAATCAGTCAGACACAAGCATCACGGAGAAGCAGTTATGCAGGCACAGAACATTATCTTTCCGGCGCAAATTCTGCGCGGCCCCGGCGTTATTTCTCAGCTTGGCGATATTTGTGCGTTGCTGGGAAAACGCGCGCTGGTGATTGGCGGGCATCAGGCCCTGATGGCGGTGGGCGATAAAATTCGTCATCAGCTTGAAGGCTGTGCGGTGGAACTGGTGGGCAGCGAATGGTTTGGCGGTGAAAGCAGCGAAAGCAATATCACGCGTCTGGCGAAAGTCGTGAAAGACAAAAAGGCTGACATCGTGATTGGCGTGGGCGGCGGGAAATCTCTCGATACCTGCAAGGCCGTTGGCGTGGAAACCAACGTGCCGGTGGTGACCATTCCCACCATCGCTGCGACCTGCGCTGCCGTGACGCCGCTGACTATCCGTTATCACGATGACGGGCATTTCCGTGATTTATTCCCGCTGCCGCAGGCCCCGGCGGCGGTCATTATCGACAGTGATATTCTGGCTGCCGCGCCGTTGCGGTGGCTGGCTGCCGGGCTGGGCGATACGCTGGCAAAATGGTACGAATTCCGCGCCATCAGCAGTCATCACGGCCAGTTAAGCGGCGTGGCGCGATCTTCGAGCGCCAACAGCCGGATTTGTTATGACCTGATCGAATCCTGTGGCCCGGCTGCCTGCGACGCGGTGCGCGCCGGTAAACCGAACGCCGAACTGGATCAGGTGCTGGACGCCATTTTCATGTTTGCCGGTCTGACCTCGCTGATGAGCAGTGGGGCCCATGCCGCCGCATCCCACGCGATATATGAAGGATTTACCGTTTGCGATAAAACGCGTGAATTCGGCCACGGTTTGCTGGTCGGTTTCGGTAATCTCTGCCTGCTGGCGCTGGAAAACCGCAGCGACGAAGAGCTGATGGAAGCCATCAGACTCGCCCACGCCTGCGCCGTGCCGCTCCGTCTGAGTGAAATCGCCGAACTGAACGCCGAAGAACTCGACAGCATCGTGAAGGCCTCGCTGCACGCACCGGATATGGAGAATATGCCGGGGCATGTGACGGCCGGGGGATTGTATGAGGCGATTTCACGGGTAGAGGCAATGGCGGATCTGATTTGATCTTTTTGGCTTGCAAGTTTGGGGTAGCGACCTGAACGGGTTTTAAATTCAAAATCAAGACCTTGGGCTCGCCGCCCAAACTGGCCCAAAGGGCGCGTTAACGCGCGCGCCCTCTGGACACCCGCGCTTTTTAACTGCGCGCTGCCGCTCGCTGGATACGTTTCAGCAACTCCGGCTAGTGCCGCAAACGCCGCCGCTGCGCGGTTCTCTCGCCTCGGCTTCGAACCTGCTCGAAAAAAGACTCTCGCTGTTTCTCACCACTCACTCGACGTCGTTTTGAAAGCGGCCAGGGGCTATGTAATTCGGAAGATACATGCAGGCTGGATTTTGATTTGCTCCTTCCCCTTGGCAAGGGGAAGGACGGGATGGGGTTCGAAATGGCAACTTTAAAGGTGGGTTGTTTGCAAAACCCCCTCCCGACCTCCCCCTTCGCAGGGGGAGGAGCAGACCAGCAACTCGCAAAAGCTTGCAGATTTACTTTGCCTCCAGCCGCTTTCAGAAAGCTTGCCGAACGAAGGGTTTTGAGACCTGTGGCTCGAAACCGAGAAAGGGAACCGCGCAGCGGCAAGTTTTCGCGGCAATAGCGGTGGTAACTGAAACATAGCCAGCCAGCGATAGCGCGCAGTTAACGAGCCCGGGATTTTCAAGGGGTGCGGCGATAGGCGCCCCATGAAGCCGGTTTGGGTGGCAACCCAAGGTCTTGACCTGAGCGAGCAGCGACATTGATAAACCGAAATTTTCTCGATCATTTGTCAGCGCAAAAGCTGCAAGCGTTCAGATCCCCGCTAGATACCCCCCATCCACATATAACACCTGTCCGGTGATATACCGCGCGGCCTCGCTGCTTAAAAACACTGCCGCGCCGGTCAGGTCGTCGAGTTCTCCGAAACGTCCGAGCGGGATTTTCTCCTGCATTTGCTGGCACCAGTCGGCATTTTCGTAAAACTCAGCCGTCAGATCGGTTTTGAAATACCCCGGGCCGATGCCGTTAACGCGAATGTTTTTTGCGGCCCATTCCGTTGCCAGCGTGCGGGTCAGACCGGCCATGGCGGATTTCGATGCACCGTATGCTGCGGCACCCGGAACGCCGACCTGGCTGGTGAGCGAGCAGAGGTTGAGGATACTGCCGCCGCCGTTATCGGCCATCAGGCGTGCGGCGGCCTGTGCGCAGAAAAATGCGCCTTTGAGGTTAGTAGTGAGAATGGTGTCCCAGAGCGCTTCGTCAACGTCCAGTGACGGGCAAAGGTGTTCGGTTCCGGCGTTGTTGACCAGCACATCAGGCGGTGCGGGCAGCGAAGCCAGCGCGGCGGCGAAGGTGGCGGGTTGCGTGACGTCGAGCACCAGCGGAAAGGCCTCCGCGCCAAGTTGACGGATTTCCCCGCAGACGGCGTTTATCGTGACGTTGTCACGTCCACTGAGGATCACGCTGGCACCGGCTTTTGCCATGCCGATCGCCAGCGCTTTACCGATGCCGCGTGAGCTGCCGGTGATCAGCACCCGTTTGCCTTGCAGCGAGAACGGATCAGTCATTAGCTTTCTCCGCCGGGCTGATCCCGGCCAGCCACTGGCTGAATTCGTCGAGATCTTCCACCGGCTGGCTGCCCAGCATGACGGACATCGCCAGACCGAGAGCGGAGCTGGTGGGGGTATGGCCACTGAAACCGCCTGCGCGGAGATCCAGAACCAGCGTCGGGCAGCAGAACATGGCAAGGCGGAAAATCCGCTGCCAGTGCGGCGGCAACCAGCCACGGCGGGCGAGTTGTGCCAGTAACGGCTGCCAGTATTCCTCGCCCTTGTCGCGCAGGAAGGCGGCGCGCAGCGGCGTCAGCTGCCAGTTGTGATCCACAAACAGCGTATCGCCACGGCGCATGACCGTGACTTTGTACAGTTCGCCGCAGCGCGCGGGTTCATACAGCCACAGCGGATGCGCAAAAATATTGTGGAAGGTGGCTTTGATTTCCGCCAGCAGCGCCGGAATGTTGCGCCCGGCGAACGCGGGGTCGAAACTCACCAGCTGCGGAATTTCTTCTGACGTGTCGTACCAGACGTTGGCGTTGTGCGCGTCGCCGTGTGCGGTGATGACGCCGTGATCGGCAAGTGCGGCGGGCGCGAGGCGCGTTCCCGCTTCGGCGAATAATTGCCGCAGGCTGTGTTCATACGCCACGCCGTTGATGACCCAGCGCAGGTTGCTCAGCGTTTGCCATTCCAGCTGTTCGTCTTCGAGCTGGAAACTTTTGCCGGCGTAAAAACGCGCGACGCGGCCACCGAAACCGGCGGGGATCTCCGGGTTGTCCGGGGAAACCAGCCGGTGATGGAACAGCTGGTGAATGGGTTCTGCGGAAACGGCGTCCACCGAACCGGCTTTCAGCGTCGGTAGCGTACAGGTGAGGATATCGCGGTCAGCGCGGCGCTGGGCTTCTTCGATTTCGGCTTCCTGATCCCACGCCTGCTGCTGTTCGATGTCCCGGCAGACATCCGCCATGCGCCGGTCGTGGCGCAGGGTATACATCAGAATCTGCCGCCCCGGTTCGCCGCAGGCATACACTGGCACATCGACCCGAAAGCCGCTTTCACGCAGCAATTCAGCGTTGTAATACTCTTCGATGGTTTTATCTTCGCCTTCTTCATTGTGATATTTGAAGAACAGGGCGCGACCATCGTCGAGCGTCACCGTACCGTTGAGGGAATTCAGGCTGTACTGGTCACGGTTGATGGTCAGCTGACCGGCCTTCACGCCGGTGACTTCGCCGATCAGCTGGCGGAGCGCATCCGCCGCTTTTTGCCATTCTCCCGCGTGGACTAACTGACGCGCCTGCGCGGCCAGCGGTTCACTGCCCGTCAAATTGCTCATCGTTATTGGCCTTTTTTGTTGAGGATCTCAGTGCGTAATGCCGATACCGCCAGCGCGTGGCCGGGGAAGCCCTCGTACAGTGCGAACGCGTGGGCTTTTTCGGCCAGCGGCGCGTAGCCTTCGCGGGTCACGTAGCCGACTGAAATACGTTTCATGTAATCGAAAACGGACAGCGGGCCGACGGTTTTTGCCGCGCCGTTGGTGGGCAGGACGGCGTTCGGGCCGAGCACGAAATTCCCCAATGTGATCGGCGTGTAGTTGCCGAGCAGGATTTCTCCGGCGTTGCGGATTTTGCCCATCACGGCCATCGGTTCTTCGGCAAGGATTTCCAGATGTTCCGGCGCGTACTGGTTAACAAATTCAACCGCAGTGTCGAAATCGGGCGTCAGCACCACGCCGCCGTGCGTACCGCATAACACAGCCTGCGAGAAACCGGCGCGCTTTTCGCCGATTTGCGCCCAGTAGCCGGGCAAGGCGGCAATGGCTTCTTCGGCCACGCGGCGGCTGTTTGTCACCAGATAAGCCGAGGAATCCGGCCCGTGTTCGGATTCTATAATGAGATCTAAGGCCGCCAGCGCGCCGTCCACGCTGTCATCGGCCAGAATTAAGCTTTCGCTGGGCCCGGCGGGAATGCCCGGATCGATAAGGTTTGATAACTGGCGTTTAGCCGCCACAACCCAGGGGCTGCCCGGCCCGACGATTTTCAGGCATTTCGGTACGGTTTCGGTGCCGAATGCCACGGCCGCCACGCCCTGTGCGCCGCCGCATTTATACACTTCGGTGATGCCCACCAGCCTTGCGGCGACCAGCGTGGCGTCGTCCACTTTGCCGTCCGGCCCCGGCGGGGTGATGACAATGGCGCGTTTGACGCCAGCCACCACCGCCGGGATCGTGGTCATCAGAAAGACGCTGGGGAAAGACCCTTTGCCGCGCGGCACGTAGCAGGCGACGGAGTCGATCGGCACATGGCGGTCACCGGCAAATGCGCCGGGGCGGATTTCTTTCATCCACATGTCTTCGGGTTTCTGCGCTTCGTGGAATGCGCGGATGTTTTCCACCGAGAAACGGATGGATTCGATAACCTGCGGATCAAGGCGTTCAAACGCCGTGGCGAACTCGGAATCTTCCGCCATGATGCTCATTTCCGGCGCGGTGACCGCGTCGAAATCGCGGGCAAAGCGTTGCAGGGCGGCGTCGCCTTCGGTGCGCACGGCGTCGATAATCGGTGTCACGCGCTCAATGAAAAAGGATAAATCCGCTTCGGTGCGCTGGAATAATGCCGGTGGCAGGTCGGTCGAGTCGCTCAGGTCATGAAAAGTCACAGCTTGAAAAGGTGCAGACATGGTAAATCTCCGGTGATCAGGCCAGCGCGGCGCGGGTGTGGCCGCTGCGGATAGTGTGGAGAACCTGACGTTGCAGGTCAGTGAATTCAGGGCTGGCGGTCAGTTCTTCGCGGCGCGGGCGCGGCAACGGCACATCAAACGTTGCCTGAATGGTGCCCGGTCCCATCACCACGATGCGATCGGAAAGATAAACCGCTTCCTCGATATCGTGGGTGACGAACATCACCGTCAGCCGGTGTTGTTCCCAGATACCGGTGAGCAACTCCTGCATCTGGTGGCGCGTCATGGCATCGAGCGCGCCGAAAGGTTCATCCATCAGCAATATTTTCGGGCGATAGGACAGCGCGCGCGCAATCGCCACGCGTTGTTTCATACCGCCGGAAAGCTCGGACGGCCAGGCGTCAGCAAACGCCGTCAGCTGAACCAGTTCGAGATGCTGATCGGCTTTTTCGCGGCATTCCGCCCGGCTGAACCCGGCGGCTTTGAGCGCAAATTCGATGTTCTGCCGCGCCGTCAGCCAGGGTAATAAAGTATAGGACTGAAACACCACGCCACGGTCGATGCCCGCGCCGCGTATGGTTTGTCCGTCAACCTGGACGTCGCCGCTGTCGTAATCCTCAAGGCCTGCCGCGATGGACAGCAGGGTGCTTTTGCCGCAGCCCGACGTGCCGACGACCGAGACAAATTCGTTGTCCGCCAGCGTCAGGCTGATGTCGTGCAGTACTTCGCGCGTCTGTTTGCCGACCTGAAAACTTTTGTGTAAATGGGAAATGGTTAAAACCGACATCACGCATGCCTCTTGTTGTAGCGGAACAGTACGCGCTCGGCGGCACGCATAATCTGGTCGCTGATTAACCCCAATATCCCCAGCAGCAGGATGTAGCCGATAATGGTGTCGGTCTGGAAGAAGCGCTGGGACACGACGATGCGGTAACCCAGCCCGGAAGTGGAGGCGACCAGTTCGGCCAGCACCAGCCACGTCCACGCCCAGCCGAGGCTGATGCGCAGTGCGTCCCAGATGCCCGGCAGCGCGCCCGGTAAAACGATGCGGAAGAGGATTTTGCGATCCGGCATGCCGAGCGTGCGGCCTAAACCGACGAAATCGCCCGGCACGCGCTTCACGGCGTCGATCACCATTAACACCTGCTGGAAGAAGGTGCCGATCCAGATAATCAGGAATTTCTGCACATCGTCCGTACCGGTCCATAAAATGGTCAGCGGCACGAACGCCACCACCGGCATGTAGCGAATGAAATCCACCAGCGGTTCGGTCAGGGCTTTGAAGAAACCGTAACAGCCTGCCAGCACGCCAATCACAATCGACATCACCGAGGAAATGGCGAACGCAATACTGATGCGGTAGAGGCTGCTTTTGACGTCACTCCACAGCGTGCCGTCCTGCGCCAGTGACACCATTTTCAGCCACACGTCGGTGAGTTTTGGCAGAAAAATCGGCGGAATGGCGCCGCTGCGGGTCGCCAGCCCCCACGCCAGAAACAGGACAACGAACAGCGCCACGGCGATGCCGACGAACAATTTGCGCGACGGCAGGCGGCCAATCACCATCAGGTTGAGCGGTTTACGGCGCGAACTCATGGCAGGCTGTTCACAAAGCTGGCGTCAATCACCTGCGCGGCGGCGACTGGTTTTGGGATCAACCCGGCGGCGGTGGCGGCTTTCAGCACATGCGCAAACGTCTGGTCGGAGAACGAATGGCTGAGCACCTGTTTGTTTTCGGCCAGCGAATAATATTTCACGCCGTCAAACGCTGATTCTAAATCAGCCGGTGTGGCACCCACGGCTTTGGCAATCAGGGCGCGGTCGGCGGTGGTGTTGGCCTGATAATGGGTCAGGGCGGCGTCCCAGCTTTTAATCAGCGCGGCAATCTGGCCCGGTTTTTCTTTCAATACGGAATCGCGAACCACCAGAACGTCGCCGATCAGGCCCGGATCGGAAGAGCCGCTGTAGAGCATTTTCAGCGACGGATCCTGTTTTCTGGCGGCAGAAATGTACGGCTCGTAGGTCACGGCAGCGGTGACGCGTTTGGCAATCAGCGCGCTGCCTGCGGAATCGGCAGGCATCGGCACCGGCGTGATATCACTCCATTTCAGCCCGGCCGAGTTGACGGCGCTGTGCAGCAGAATGTCGCTGGTGGTGCCTTCTTCGAACGCCACCTGTTTACCTTTCAGGTCTTTCAGCGTGGCGATGTCTTTGCCGACCAGCAGGGCATCGGCGGTTTCGCTCTGATCGAGCAGTAAGACGACTTTCACCGGCAATCCGGCGGAAACCATTGCCATCGCGGTGTGTGTGGCGATGTTTGCGCCGTCAATCTGCCCGCTGGCTAACGCGGCGTTGATGTCTTTGTCTTCGGCGAAGTTAATGATGTCGACCTTTTCCAGCCCCTGCTGTTTAAAAATGCCCTGACTTTGTGCGACGTGCCATTGTCCGTAGCCCAGCCAGGGTTCGATACCCATTTTGAAGGTACCGGCTTCCGGCGCTGTCGTTGCCGCGCCAGCACTCAGGCTGAATGTCGTGAGAGCGCCAAGGCAACAGGCCAGCGCAACTTTGTTTTTTAAGGCGTTTAAGGTCTGAGTAGGTGACATGGTGATCCTCGCATGGTGTTGAAAGAGAGAAAGACGGCTAATAGAAATCCTAATGTGCAACCCTGTATAGACAAGTGAGTAAAGCAATTACTACGCCACAGTTGAAATCACGGAAGGAAATCAGGCAGGGCATTGATGTTATACATTTTTGGATAATTAATGAGAAGGAGGTAAACGAATTTATAATTAAAAGTGATAACCTGCACCACAATATGACTTTCATTGCTCTGCGCCGGTGCACAAGACGACGGAACCGGCAATATTCCCGCTTAATCGAATCAGCTGGCTTTCGCTTCAGGCCGGGGAATGAGTGCCTGTTTGAGGGCGCTAAAGAATAAATTCAGCACGGAATTAAACGGTGCGCCTTTTTTTACTACCAGGCTGAACGGGGTGGCTATTTCAATATTATCCGGCATCAGGGCTTTGAGTTTATTTCCGCCCATGAACGCACTGGCATAATGTTCCGGTAAAAAACCGAGATAATTACCGGTCATCAGTAACATGGTGACTGCTTCGACCTGTACGGCGATGGCGTGCGGCGTTGTGACGTCGGAGAAGATATTTTTCTTACTGTGATTGGCGTAAAAGTGATTCACCATTTGCGAGGATTTGATTTGTGATTCTTTAATTTCCTGAGCCGGAACGGAGAAGAACGGGTGTTTATCGCCACAATAAAGATAGGTCATTTCGTGATACAGGAAAAAGTAATCAAATTCCGGTTTCTCCTGATAGACAGGCATGATGCCGCAGGTAAAACGGCCATCAATCACGCCGCGTTCAATCTCATCGAGCTGGGTGGCGTGCAGGCGGATGTTCACCTTTGGCGCCTGACGGTAAACCTCGCCTAAGCCACAGACGACGGGCGATTGCGGATCCGTGATGGTGTTGTCGATAATGCCGATGTTCAGTTCGCCGAACAGTTCGTGGCGGGCATGATTGAGTTTGTCGCGAAAGAGGTTGATGGAAGAGAATAAATCCAGACAAGCCTGATAGGCGACTTTTCCGTGTTCGGTTAAATAAAACCCCTCACGCCCGCGCGTGCAAAGTTTCATCCCGAAGCGGATCTCCAGATCCGATATTTGTTTGCTGATTGCCGCCAGGCCAATATTCAGTTCATTACAGGCGGCGGTAAATCCACCGGCCTCTACCACGGTTTTAAACACGCGCAAAAGTTTTAAATCTGCGACGCCAAGGCTGTGCTGGTTAATATCACTTTTCGCGGGTGACGTGTTTCCTGATTTGGAAAGTGGACTTTCCATAATAAATATTTACCCCCGCTCTAAAAATCTACAACATCAAATTCACTTAGCCTCACTCGTTATTACGCTGTAAGCCCAGATTGTTCAGTGTCATTCGAAATGCTGCCGGCTGAAATTTATTTCAACGCCGTCAGACAATACGCTGGATTCAGGTTTGCAACATCTATGCCATAAAAGGAAACGATCATGTCCCAGCAGCCAGAACTTCTTTGGGGAGCCCGCTTCAAACACGGGCCAGCCGCGGCGTTAAGCGCCTTATCGCGCAGCCCGGAATATTATTTTTCACTTGCTGAATATGATCTGGAAGGGTGCCGCGCACACGCTTATGAATTAAAGCGCGCCGGTTTACTTGACGAGAATGAAACCCGGCAGATGGTTGAGGCCATTGAGCAACTGGCCGCCGATTTTCGCGCCGGAACCGTGACGCCGGTTCAGGGCGATGAAGACGTGCATACGTTTATCGAACGCAGCCTGACCGAACGGCTGGGCGCACTTGGCGGCAAACTGCGCGCCGGACGTTCCCGTAATGACCAGACCGCCAACGATTTGCGTCTGTATCTGCGCGATAACACCCGCAAAATCGTGGTGGCGCTGCTGGAATTACAAACCGCGCTGATCAAACAGGCTGAACAGCATATCCATACCCTCGCACCCGGTTTTACGCATCTGCAACAGGCGCAGCCGATTGTGTTTGGTCATCAGCTGATGGCGCATGCGCAGTCGTTTTACCGCGACGTTGAACGCCTGCGTGACTGGGATAAACGCTGCGCACTTTCCCCGCTCGGGGCGGCGGCGATGGCCGGTTCTGCCATCGCGATGCACCCGGAATTATCCGCCAAAGATCTGGGCTACGACGGTGCCTGTGAAAACTCCATTGACGCCGTTGCCAGCCGTGACCACGTCGCTGAATTTCTGTTTGCCGGCAGCATGCTGAGCGTCAACTTATCGCGCATTTGCGAAGAAGTTTGCCTGTGGGCGTCGCGCCAGTTCCGCTGGGTCGAGCTTGACGACGGTTACGCCACCGGCAGTTCCATCATGCCGCAGAAGAAAAACCCTGATATTGCCGAGCTGACCCGGGGCAAAAGTGGCCGTCTGATTGGCAACGTGACGGCGATGCTCACCACCATGAAAGGGCTGCCGCTTTCGTATAACCGCGACCTGATTGAAGACAAACGTAATGCGATGGACACCGTTGATCAACTGTTGCTGGTGCTGCCTGCAATGGCCGGAATGATCGACACCATGAAGGTGAACGTTGAACGGCTGCGCGAACAGGCACCGGAAGGTTTCACGCTGGCGACCGAAGTGGCGGACTGGCTTTCCCGCCGCGGCGTGCCGTTTAAGGAAGCGCACGAAATCACCGGCCAGCTGGTGCAGGTTTGCGAGCAACACAATCTGGCGCTGCATGAACTCAGCGACGCACAGCTGCTGGCTGTAGATCCGCGTCTGAACGCTGACGTGCGCGATTGCCTGACGTTAGAAGCCGCGGTGAATGCCCGCAGCGGCTGGGGCGGTACGTCTCCGGTGCGCGTGGCCGAGCAGATTGAACGGTTGAAAGTGCGTCTGGCCGGGCAGTCGGCCTGGGCAACGGCGTACACCGGCCTGTCTTTATAACGTCTGCATAACTTCTACACCTCGCGGGGAGCGGCGAATGACTTTGTATCAAAAGACGTCTGAAAATGTGAAAACCGCTGATATCGATCTCAGCGAATACCACTACGTGCCGCAGCGTTATTACGGCCGGATTTTTGCCTCGGTTGTGATCCTGGTGCTGCTGGCCTTGCTGGTGAACGCCTTTGCGCACGGCAAAATCGAATGGCAGTACGTGGCGCAGTTTCTGACCGCCAAAGCGATTTTGTTCGGGCTGGGCAACACCATTGTGATGTCGGTGCTGGCGATGGCGCTGGGGATTGTGTTCGGGGTGATTATCGCGGTGATGCGCATGTCGCAAAACCCGGTGCTGCGCAGCGTGGCGATGGGCTATACGTGGATTTTTCGCGGTACGCCACTGATTCTACAGCTGTTGCTGTGGTTTAACCTGGCACTGATTTTCCCGACCATTTCCATTCCCGGCCTGTTCAGCATTCAGACCGTGGACATCATGACGCCATTCACTGCCGCGCTGCTTGGCCTGAGCATTAATCAGGGCGCGTACACCTCGGAAGTGGTGCGCGCCGGGCTGATTTCGGTCGATCTCGGGCAGTACGAGGCGGCGAAGTCCATCGGCATGACGCGTCTGCATGCGCTGCGGCGGATCATTTTGCCGCAGGCGATGCGGGTGATTATTCCGCCTATCGGCAATGAATTCATCAGCATGGTGAAGACCACCAGTCTGGCGAGCATGATCCAGTATTCCGAAGTGCTTTATAACGCGCAGACCATTTACTTCGCCAATGCGCGGGTGATGGAACTGCTGTTTGTCGCCGGTATCTGGTACCTGGTGGTGGTGACGGTGTTGTCGCTCGGGCAGAACCGTCTGGAACGCTATTTCGGCCGTGGCACCCGCCGCCGCACCAGCCACTGAGGAGCGAGACCATGAAAAGTATTATCAAAGCCGTCAACGTCAATAAGTACTTTGACCAGTTTCAGGCGCTGAAAAACATCAATCTTGAGGTTAAACACGGCGAAGTGATGTGCATCATCGGGCCGTCAGGCTCGGGGAAAAGTACGTTTCTGCGCTGCATTAATCAGCTTGAGCGCATCGACAGCGGCGGCGTCTGGGTGGATGACGAACTGGTCGGTTACCGCATGGACGGCAAGAAACTTTATCCGCTCAATGACCGGCAGATTGCCCGCCAGCGGCTGAAAACCGGCATGGTCTTTCAGCGTTTCAATCTGTTCCCGGACAAAACCGCGCTGGAAAACATTATCGAAGGGCCGTGTCAGGTTCTGCTGCGGCCGGTGAAAGAAGCCACGCAGGAAGCCATGGTGCTGCTCGAACGCGTCGGGCTGGCGCATAAGCGCGATGCGTATCCGCTGGAGCTTTCCGGTGGTCAGCAACAGCGCGTGGCGATTGCCCGTGCGCTGGCGATGAAACCCAAAGTGATGCTGTTTGATGAACCGACGTCAGCACTCGATCCGGAAATGGTCGGCGAAGTGCTGGCGGTGATGCGCGGCCTTGCCGCTGAAGGGATGACGATGATTGTGGTCACGCATGAATTAGGTTTCGCGCGGGAAGTCGCTAACCGCGTGGTCTTCATGGATGAGGGCGGAATTATAGAAAGTGGTAATCCGGAAGACATTTTGCTTAATCCACAAAACCCGCGGACGCAGAACTTTATCTCTGCCGTCCTCATTTGACCCGTTTGCCGTTAACTTTTGACTATGGGAATGCCTTCATGAAAAAAACACTGTTGTCCCTTATTACTGCGGCTGTTCTGTTGCAGGGCGCGGTTTCTGTCGCCAGCGCCGCTGAGCTGAAACAAAAAGACGAAATCAAAGTGGCGATGATGCCGAACTATCCGCCGCTGGAATTCAAAGATCCGGCCACCGGCCAGCTGACCGGGATGGATTACGATCTGGGTATGGAACTCGGCAAACGCCTGAACCGCAAAATCAGCTGGCAGGAAATCGGCTTCGAACAGATGGTGAACGCCGTCGCCACGCATCGCGTGGACATGATCCTTTCCGGCATGACTGACACCAAACCCCGCCAGGATATCGCCACATTTGTCGATTACTACAACAGCGGACCGCAGTTCTACACCACCGTCGCGCACAAAGAAATCAACACCATGTCAGATCTCTGTGGCAAGAAAGTCGGCACCAGCCGCCGCACCACTTTCCCGGCTGAAATCGCCGCCTGGAGCGAAGCAAACTGCGTTCCGGCAGGCAAACCGTCCATCGTGGTGATTGGCGCGGAAGGCACGGCGGATGCGCGTACCCAGCTGCGTCAGGGGCGAATCGAAGGCGTGGTGCAGGGCAGCGAAACTTTGCCGTACATCATGAATCTGGAAAAAGACACCTATAAACCGCTGGGCAAAGCTTTTGCGTATCAGGTCACCGGCATGGGGATCAGCAAAGACGATCAGCCGCTGATTGACGCGGTGAAAGGCGCGCTGACCGGCATGATTGCCGATGGTACGTATCTGAAAATCCTCACCAAATGGGGCCTGCAGGATGGTGCAATTCAGGAAGTCACCATCAATAAAGGCAAATAACCTCAGGTAACGGACCGACTCATGACGATTTCAGCACAACACTCGGCCAGTCTATGGCCGGAAGGCAAACGCGGCTGCATGGCGCTGGCGTTTGATCTCGACGGCCCGACCGGCGACGCGATGCTTAACGGCACAATCTGGCAGAAAGCGGATTACTTTACCTTCGGTGCTTACGGCCCTTACCGGGCGCTGGGGCGGATCCTCGATTTGCTCAGTGAACATCAGCTTCCGGCGACGTTTTTCATTCCCGCGTGGGTGGTGGAAAACTGGCCGAAACAGTGTCAGGCGATTGTCGAACACGGCCATGAAGTGGCGTATCACGGTTATCGTCATGAGTCTTTTTACGCCATCAGCGCCGAAAAACAGCGCTGGGTGATGGAGAAATCCCGCGAGATTTTCTGGCAGGTGTTAGGGATACGCGCCGAAGGTTTCCGCACACCGTCCGGCGACTGGCACAAGGAAACACCGGCGATGCTGCTCGACGCGGGCGTGACGTATTCCAGCAGTATGCGCGGCGACGACCGGCCTTATCTGATCACCGTGCCCGGCCATGAGCGCCCGCTGGTGGAAATCCCCGGCCGCTGGGAAATGGACGATTACGCGTCTCTGGCCTACACCCGCGAGCCGAATTTCCCGTCGGGTCTGGATCGCACCGCCAGTTACGCGCTGACGCTCGACAACTGGTGCCGTGAATACGACGGCGCGATGAATGAAGGGCTGAGCCTGACGACGTTGTTCCATCCGAAAATCAGCGGAAAACCGGGGCGCATCATGCTGCTTGATCAATTTTTCAGCCACCTTAAAGCGCGTGACGATGTGTGGTTTGCGCGCTGCCGCGACGTGGCGCACTGGTGGATGCAGGAGCACGCCAATGACTAATCAAAACTGGCCGCAGGGCTATCGCTGCGCGGTGATTATCACTGTGGATTTCAACGATATTCACGGCATTCTCAGCCAGGTTCCCGCCGTAGCTGGCCGCGAAAAAACGCTGTCGGTCTGGCGATACGGCACGCTGCGCGGCATTGACCGTTTGCTGGCGCTGCTGGATGAAAAAAAACTGCGCAGCGCCTGGTGTGTGCCGGGCATTGTGGCGGACGAAAACCCGGAGAAGATCCGCGAAATCGACCGCGCCGGTCACGAGCTGGCGACCTGTGGCTATGAATTTGCGCATTTCGACGGGCTGACGCTGGCGCAGCAAACTGACAGTCTGCAACGGGGCAAAGCGGCGCTAAAAGCCCTGACCGGCAAGGTGCCGCGCGGTTTCCGTCTGCCCGCAGGAAACTGGGCACCGGGTTTTGCGGATGTGCTGACGGATGAAGGTTTCAGCTGGACCTCCGGCTGGCGCGGCGATGATTTGCCGTATTTCCAGCCCATGCAGGATGGCTTGCCGTCGCGGCTGGTGGAATTACCACTGCATTATGAGATGGAAGACGAGCCGTATTTCGCCTTTAACCTCAGCCCGGCGGTGCCCCCGGCGCAGTCACGTATTGCGTCCTACAGCCAGACGCTGGGCAACATGAAGATGGATTTCGACGGTTTCTACCGTTTTGGCCTGTGCTATGTGCTGCGGCTGCATCCGGAAGTGATCGGCACCGCCGGACGCATTGGCGTGCTGGCTGAACTCCTGGACTACATCACGTCAAAACCGGATGTCTGGGTCGCCAGCGCCAGCGAGGTGGCCGACTGGTGGTCACAGAATCAGCTGCAAAACGAGGCGTCCCATCCGGCGCAGATCTGGATGCAACACACCGCGCCGGGAGTCAGCCATGAGTAAGATTTCGCAGCAGCAAGTTCTGAGCGAATTTGTGGTGAATACCCATTTCGACGATTTGCCGCCACGGCTGGTGGAACGTACCAAAAGGCATATTCTCGATACGATTGGCGCGGGGCTGGTGGGCGCCACCAGCGACGTGGCGAAAGATGTGGCCGCGATGATCCTCGGCGAAGGCGCACTGCCGCTTTCGCCGGTCTGGGGCTACCGCGAGCTGACGTCCGCGCGCAACGCTGCGCTGCTCAACGGCGTGGCGGCGCACGCGCTGGAACTCGATGACACCGGCGGCTGCGATCATTCCGGCGCGGTGGTCATTCCCGCCTTGCTGGCGGTGTTGCCGCTGTGCCCGCAACCGGTCAGCGGCAAAGCGTTTATCACGGCAGTCGTTATTGGTTACGACGTGGCGCGCCGCGTGCTGGAAGCCTGCGGCGGCTATTCTCCGCATAACCGTGCGGGCTGGCATTCCACGTCAACCTGCGGCGTATTTGGCGCAGCGGCGGCCGCGGGGAAAGTTCTCGGCCTGAGCGCAGGGCAGATCAGCTCAGCACTGGGCATTTCCGGCAGTTTCAGCGGCGGCCTGTGGGCGTTTATCCATGACGGTTCACAGAGCAAAAAATTGCACGCAGGCCGCGCCGCAGAAGGCGGAGTACTCGCCGCGCTCAGCGCCCGGCAGGGTATCAGCGGGCCTGCGCAGTTATTCGAAGATAAGTGGGGCGGATTCCTCTCAACGCTGGCACCGCCAAGCGCAATGCCCGAAATGCTGACGGCAAATCTGGGTGAAATCTGGAAGCTGGAGCGTTGTTCCATCAAGCCTTACGCCTCGTGCCGTGGTACGCATTCCGCCATCGACGCGACCGGCATTTTGCTTGAGGAAATGCACGCGACCGCCGGTGATATCGAAAAAATCGTCGTCCGTTTGTGCCCGTTCCTCAACGGCATGTGCGGAGATAATGAAATCGCCACGCTGGCGGCGGCGCAGATGAGCCTGCGTTACGCCATTGCGGCGCGTGTCGTTTTCGGCCACGCCGGGCTGGACGCTTACGGCGCAGCACAACGGCAGGCCCCGGATTTGCTGGCGATGATTACCCGGATCGTGCTGACGGAAGATGCCACGATGAGTTCCGACGGCGAGCCGGATGTCACGATTTTCACCCGAACCGGCGAATCAAAAACCTTGCGTGTAGATGTCGCGCTGGGCGCGCCGGGAAATCCGGTGTCGGATGAGCAGCTTAAGGAGAAGTTTATGTCGCTGGCGACCCGGGTGATTTCAGTGGCGGGTGCCGGGAGGATCTGGAGCAGCGGGATGGAGATGGAGAATTTGCCTGATGTGCAGGGGGTGTTTGGGCGGTGAGGGGGGAGTTGAAATTGGAAAATTTCGAGTTCAACTTTAAGACCTTGGGCTCGCCGCCCAAACTGGCCCAAAGGGCGCGTTAACGCGCGCGCCCTCTGGACACCCGCGCTTTTTAACTGCGCGCTGTCGCTTGTAAAGTATGTTTCAGCTGCCGCAGCTATTGCCGCAAACGCCGCCGCTGCGCGGTTCTTTCGCCTCGGGTTCGAACCTGCTCGAAAAAAGACTCTCGCCGTTTCTCACTCCTCACTCAACGTCGTTTTGAAAGCGGCTACAGGCTATGTAATTCGGAAGATACATGCAGGCTGGTTTTGATTTGCTCCTTCCCCTTGGCAAGGGGAAGGACGGGATGGGGTTCGAAATGGCAACTTTAAAGCTGAGTTGTTTGCAAAACCCCCTCCCAGCCTCCCCCTTCGCAGGGGGAGGAGCAAACCAGCCGCTCATAAAAGCTTGCAGAATGGCATAGCCAGTGGCCGCTTTCAGAAAGCTTGCTGAGTGAGTGTTTCGAGACCGTGGGCTCGAAGACCGAAATGAAGGAACCGCGTAGCGGCAAGTTTTCGCGGCAATAATTGTGGTGGCTGAAACAGTGCCAGCCAGCGATAGCGCGCAGTTAAAGAGCCCGGGATTCTTAAGGGGCGCGGCGACAGGCGCTCCTTAAGGCCCGTTTGGGTGGCAACCCAAGGTTCTGCCCTGTTGGCCCGAACCAAATTTTTACTTGTCCCGCTCTGTAAGCTGGTGTCAAATCAGGTGATTAGCGTCCTGACGGGCAAGACCGTTAAACAGAGGAAAATCCCATGTCCCAGACTCTCCGCGTTGGCCTGATCGGCTATGGCTTCGCCAGTAAAACTTTCCATTCACCTTTGATTGACGGCACGCCGGGCCTTGAGCTGGCGGTGGTGTCGAGCAGTGACGCCGCAAAAGTCCATGCCGACTGGCCAAATGTCACGGTTGTTGATTCCCCGGAGAAGCTTCTCGCCGATCCGTCTATCGATCTGGTGGTGATCCCTACGCCAAACACTACGCATTTCCCGCTGGCGAAGCTGGCGCTGGAAGCCGGTAAACACGTTGTTGTCGATAAACCGTTTACCGTGACGCTCGAAGAAGCCCGCGAGCTGGACGCGCTGGCGCGTGAAAAAGGCAAAGTGCTTTCTGTGTTCCACAACCGTCGCTGGGATTCTGATTTCCAGACCGTGAAGGCATTGATCGAAGAGGGTTCGCTGGGCGAAATCGTGTATTTCGAATCCCATTACGATCGCTACAAACCGCAGGTGCTTGCGCGCTGGCGTGAAAGCGATGCGCAGGGCAGCGGCATCTGGTACGACTTAGGTTCGCATCTGCTGGATCAGGCGCTGCAATTATTTGGTTCGCCGGATTCGTTACAGGCTGACCTGGCAGTGCTGCGTCCGGGCGGTAAAGCCGTGGATTATTTCAATGCCGTGCTGACGTATCCGCGCCGTCGCGTGGTGTTGCACAGCACCGTGTACGCCGTGGCAGAAACGGCCCGCTTTATCGTTCAGGGCGAAACCGGCAGCTACGTGAAATTTGGTCTGGATCCCCAGGAAGATCGTCTGAAAGCGGGCGAACGTCTGCCGCAGGAAGACTGGGGATACGACAAACGTGACGGCGTGATCACGCTGAGCCACGACGGTGTGCTGGCAGAGAAATCCCTGCTGACCATTCCGGGGAACTATCCTGCGTATTACGCCGGTGTGCGCGATGCAATTAACGGCAACGGCGAAAATCCGGTTCCGGCGTCAGACGCTATCCGCGTAATGGAAATGATTGAGCTGGGCATGCAATCTTCAGAACAACAGGCGACGCTGAAAGTAAAAAAATAAGCCGCCGTTAAACCGATTCACTTTTACTCGTTCAACTGGCAAGGAAGGTTCATGTCCTGGTTAAAAATCGATAAATTTTTGCTGATTCTGATTTGTGTGGTCGTGGTCGCGTCGTTTTTCCCTTGTGAAGGGATCTATAAGACGATTTTCGAACATCTGACCACCGCTGCCATCGCGCTGCTGTTTTTCATGCACGGCGCGAAGCTCTCGCGTGAGGCGATTATGGCGGGGATCGGCCACTGGCGTTTGCATGTTGTGGTTTTCCTCAGCACGTTTGCGCTGTTCCCGCTGCTGGGGCTGGGCATGAAATGGCTGGTGCCGGTCGGGATTCTGACACCCACGCTGTATTACGGTTTTCTGTATCTGTGTGCGCTGCCGGCTACCGTGCAGTCGGCGATTGCCTATACGTCGGTGGCGGGCGGGAATATCCCGGCGGCGATTTGCAGCGCGTCGGCGTCCAGTATTCTCGGCGTGTTTTTATCGCCGGTGCTGGTGGGGTTGCTGATGCATACGCAGGGCGGAACCAGCGATACGCTGCACGCGATCGGTTCGATTGTTTTGCAACTGATGGTGCCGTTTATCATCGGGCATTTGTGTCGTCCTCTGATTGGCGGCTGGGTGCAGCGTCATAAGAAGATCGTGAATATTACAGACCGTTCATCGATTCTTCTGGTGGTGTACGTGGCGTTCAGCGCGGCAGTGGTGGAAGGTATCTGGCATCAGATTGATGGCTGGTCTCTGCTGGCGGTGCTGGGTTGTTCGATTGTGCTGCTGACCATTGTGCTGATTATCAATACGTTTGTTGCGCGGCTGTTTGGTTTCAATACCAAAGACGAAATCACCATTGTCTTCTGTGGTTCTAAGAAGAGTCTGGCGAACGGTATTCCGATGGCGAACGTGCTGTTCCCGGCGTCAGCGGTGGGCGCGATGGTGCTGCCACTGATGATTTTCCATCAGATCCAGCTGATGGTGTGCGCGGTTCTGGCGTCGCGTTACGCGAAACGGGTTGCGCGTGAAGAGGCGGCGAAACTGGCCGTGAAAGAAGAAATCAAATCAGCATAACGGGCTGATTGAAAAGAAAAGGGCGGGAATTCATCCCGCCCTTTTTTGTGCTCATAATCTGGTGCTCAGAAAACGTTACGCAGACACTTTATCGCGAATCGCCTGTTTTTCTGCGCCGGTCAGGAAGGCCATCGTCAGACCATTTTCCTGCGCTTTGCGGATTTCATTCTGAGTCAGACCAGCGGCTGGCGCGGCAACGTTGTATTCGTTGGCAATTTCGATGCCCTGAACGGCCGGGTCGTCAGTATTGATTGACGCCAGAACGCCGTGGCGCAGGAAAGTTGCCAGCGGATGCTGTTCAAACGATGAGACCGTGCTGGTCTGAATATTCGACGTCAGGCAGGATTCAATCCCAATCTGGTGCTTCGCCAGGAAATTCATCAGCGCCGGGTCTTGCGCGGCTTTCACGCCGTGGCCGATACGCTCTGCACCCAGCTCACGAATTGCCTGCCAGATGCTTTCCGGGCCTGCGGCTTCACCGGCGTGAACGGTAATGCGCCAGCCTGCGTCGCGCGCACGGTTAAAGTGGCTGAGGAACAGGCTGCCCGGGAAACCGAGTTCATCACCGGCCAGATCCAGCGCGGTAATGCCGTCGCGGTGCGCCAGCAAACCTTCCAGCTCTTGCAGACACGCATCTTCACCGAAAGTACGGCTCAGAATACCAATCAGACGCACATCGATATCGTGACTTTTCTGGCCTTCACGGATGCCTTCGATCACGGCTTCCACCACGCCTGCGACCGGCAGTTTGTGGTTCATCGCCATGTAGTAAGGGGAGAAACGCAGCTCGGTGTAATGCAGACCGGCTTTGGCCGCATCTTCAACGTTTTCTTTAGCAATACGGCGGCAGGCGTCGAGGTCGCCCAGCACTTTGACGCCCCAGTCCAGTTTTTGTAAAAAGCTCACCAGATCGGGTTCCGCGTGCATCACCTGCACATGCGGGCGCAGGGCTTCAAGTTCACTGGCAGGTAACGTCAGGTTAAACTGGCGGCCTAAATCGAGAATCGTTTGAGCGCGGATGTTGCCATCAAGGTGGCGGTGAATGTCGGTCAGGGGAAGGCGTGTGTCGATCATGGGGTGCACTCGTTATTATTGAAATGTGCGGGGCATTATAACGTCAGATCGGGGGATAAGAAAACGTTGTTGCGCAACGGCAGGAGAAAGCTCCTTCCCCTGTACAAGGAAGGAGCGAAACGGAAAATTCCTGAACGTTACGGCAGCAGGGTATTAATCGCGCGAATTAACGCCTGAACACCGGCTTCTACTTTTGTACGCGGACAACCGACGTTGAGGCGCAGGAAGCCTTCGCCTTCCGTGCCATAAGTGTAGCCCGGCATGATCGCGACTTTCTGATGTTCGATCAGCTCTTTTTGCAGCAGTTTGTCGTCGATGTTTAGCGCACGCAAATCAATCCAGGCCAGATATGTGGACTGCGGAGGTTGCCAGTTCAGCTGCGGGAACGCGGCGTTCAGCTGTTCCGCCACATAGTGCAGATTTCCCTGCAAGTAGTCGCGCAACGCGTCCAGCCACGGTTCGCCCGCGTGATACGCCGCGACGTGCGCATGCACCGCCAGTACCGCCGGAGAGGATAAACCGTCGCAGGCTTTCAGCTGATGCAGATACGCATCACGCGGCGTTTTATGGCTGATAAAACCGTACGCGCCGGTCAGCGCAGGGATATTGAAACTTTTCGAGCCGGACGTCAGCAGCGCCCATTCACCGCGCGCCACCTCATTCCACGGCGTATGTGGGTTCCCGCCCCAGACCATATCCATGTGGATTTCATCGCTGATCACCCGCACGCTGTGGCGCTCGCAAAGTGCTGCAATCAGCGTCAGTTCTTCGCGCGTCCAGACCTTGCCGGTCGGATTGTGCGGGCTGCACAGCAACAGCAGCGAACAGTCCGGTTGTGCCAGCAGGCTTTCCAGATTTTCGGCATCCAGCGACCAGTCGTTGCCGTGTTTAATCAGCGGGCAGGCCAGCAGGTTGCGCTCATTGCCATCAACCACTTTAAAGAACGCGTCGTAGGCCGGGGTAAACGTCACCACGCCGTCACCCGGCTGGCTCCACTGGCGGATAAGTTGCGCCACCATGTAAATCACCGACGGGCCATACACCACCCAGTCGCGGTCAATCTGGCTGTTAAATCGCTGCTGATACCAGTGTTCAACGGCACCGAGAAAATCGTCATGATGCCAGCGGCTGTAGCCAAGCACGCCGTGTTGCAGGCGTTTTTGCAGCGCGTCCAGAATGCACGGCGCGGTGGCGAAATCCATGTCTGAAATGGTAAATGGCAGTAAATCATCACGGCCAAAACGGTCGGCGACGTAATCCCACTGAGTACACCAGGTTCCGTGACGATCAACGACGGTGGAGAAATCAAAAGAAGCTGAGGACATTTTTCACTCCCTGAAGAAAGCAGAAAAGGGCGACACGAAGTCGCCCTGTGGATTCAGTGTTTACACCATCGCCGGTTCGGGCGCGGGCTGATTAGCTGCCTCACGGATAAGGTAATCCAGCTCATCTTTCACCGACTGCACCTGAGGGCCGATCACCACTTGCAGGTTGTGTTCGTTGAGATGAACCACGCCAATTGCACGGTTGGCTTTCAGCGTCGCATCGTCAACCAGCGACATATCTGCCACGGAAAGACGCAGACGGGTGATGCAGTTATCGAGTGAAACGATGTTAGCGGCGCCGCCCAGTGCGCTTAAGATCACCGGTACGTTGTAACCGGATTTGCTGGAAGACGGCACGGCCGCGGCGGCTGGCGTACTTTCAGATTCACGACCCGGCGTTTTGATATTAAAGCGCGTGATGGAGAAGCGGAAGATTACGTAGTAAGCCGCGAACCAGATTGCTGCCACCACCGGCACCAGATACCACTTGGTGGCTGTGCCGTGCAGGATACCGAAGACCACGAAATCGATGATGTTACCGTCGGTATTCCCGATGGTGACGCCCAGTACCGACATAATGGTGAAGCCCAGACCGGTCAGGATTGCGTGGATCACATACAGAACCGGCGCAACGAACAGGAACAGGAATTCGATCGGTTCAGTGGTTCCGCCGACAACACAAGCGACCACACCGGAAATCAGCAGACCTTTAATTTTATGACGGTTTTCAGGTTTCGCGCAGTGGTACATCGCCAGCGCAGCACCCGGTAAACCCCCGAGGAATGCAGGCATTTTGCCCTGAGACAGGAACTGTGTCGCGCTTTCAGAGAAACCGTGCGTGGTCGGGCAGGAAAGTTGCGCCTGGAAGATAGTCAGGGCACCGCTGACTTCGCGGCCACAGACGTCCATTGTGCCACCGGCTTCGGTGAAACGGATCAGCGCAACCAGAATGTGGTGCAGACCGAACGGTAACAGCAGGCGTTCGCCGGAACCGAAAATCATCGGCCCGAAAACGCCTGCGCCCTGAATCAGACGGCCCAGACCGTTAATCCCGGCGGCGAAGAATGGCCAGATTAACGGGATCAGCAGACCGACTAAACCGAGCACGACGGTGGTGAAGATCGGCACAAAACGCGTACCGCCGAAGAATGCCAGCGCATCCGGCAGGCGGATGGTGTTGTAACGCTCGTGCAGGATGTACACGATGATACCCACGATCACCGCGCCCAGAATACCGGTGTCGATAGACTGGATACCGAGGATCATCTGGATGTTGTTGGCTTTCAGTACCAGCGGATCAACCGTTGGCAGGGTGCCGTTGGCGGTCAGGTAGAAGTTGATGGCCAGGTTCAGCACGGCAAAACCGACAAAACCGGAGAAGGCGGCAACGCCTTTGTTCTCACGCGCCATACCCAGCGGGATAGCGATGGCGAACATGACCGGCAGGAAGCTGAAGGCAAATGAGCCGACTTTGCTCATCCACACGAAAATCAGCTGAAGAACAGGATTGCCCAGTGCAGGCAGTAATGTAACGACATCGTGGCTGCTTAATGAGCTGCCGATGCCCAGCATGATGCCGCAGAATGACAACAATGCGACGGGCAACATGAAGGTTTTACCAAGGCTTTGGAAGAATTCCCAAAGTGTGACTTTTTGTTTTTTATTTGCAGGCATGACTGCTCCCTGAGTGGTTTGGTGTTGGCTGTGTGGTAATGGTGGCTAAGATAAAACGTTTTACCAAAACAATACGTGTCGGAACTCACAATATTGGAAGATTGCTGCACCATCAGGGTGAAATGGAGGTTTAACGTTTTACTCAATCTGACGAGTCGGGTATAACTGTTTGACCGCATTACTGATTTAAACGCTTAAGTCCGACGAACGGGTCATAATCCCGCTTCATGGAGTCTGGAATGAACGACATAGCCTGATGAATCATAAAAAAATTACGATTATCGATGTTGCGCAGCACGCCGGTGTTTCTGTCACCACGGTTTCGCTGGTGCTCAGCGGCAAAGGGCGCATTTCCCTGAGTACGGCTGAGCGGGTAAACCGTGCGGTGGATGAACTGGGTTTTGTGCGTAACCGGCAGGCCAGCACGTTGCGCGGCGGTGAGTCCGGCGTGGTCGGGTTGATTGTGCGTGACATCTGCGAGCCGTTTTATGCGGAAATGACCGCCGGTCTCAGCGAGATGTTTGAAGCGCAGGGCAAAGTATTATTTCTGCTGCAAAGTGGTCCGTCAGGCAAAGGTCTGATGCGCTGTTTCGACACTTTGCTGACCCACGGCGTTGACGGCATTGTCATCGCCGGTGGCACCAGTTCTATTTCCGGCCTGAAAGAAAAGGCCGATGAACAGGGCGTTCCGCTGATTTGCGCCGCGCGTTCCGGTGGTATTGAAGGCGTCGATGTTGTCCGCCCGGACAATATGCTCGCCGCCAAAATGGCCACCGAATATCTTATCCGTCACGGCCACAAACAAATCGCTTACCTCGGCGGCCTGAGTAATTCGTTAACCCGCGCCGAACGCCTCGGCGGTTTCTGCGCCACGCTCGTGCAGTACGGCCTGCCGTTTCGCAGCGAATGGATTATCGAGTGCGATTACCAGCAGAAATGCGCCGCCGACGCCGCCGAAACGCTGCTGACCCATTATCCGAAAATCAGCGCCATCGTCTGCCATAAATCGTCCGTCGCGCTCGGCGCTTATTTCGGCGTTTTGCGCACCGGCGCGGAAGTCGGCGGCGGGGCGGTCGACAGTTTCTTCCAGCAAAAAGTGGCCCTTATCGGCATGGAAGATGCCCCTGAATCTGAACTCACCGAACCGCCGCTGACGTCAATCGCGAACTCCGCGCGGGAGATTGGTCATGCGACGGCAAGACGGTTATTGCTGAGGATCGGGGGGCAGAATCTCGAAGCACAGAATATTATTGTGCCACCGGGGCTGGTAGAGAGGGAGTCGGCCTGAGAGCACCTTTGAGAAAGGTGACAAATTCAAGTTCAAGCTCAAGCTCAAGTTCAAATTCAATTTCAAAGTCGTGGGCGTCGGCCCACACCGACCAAAGACCCGGTAACGCGCGGGTCTCTGGACTCTGCGCTTTTTTAACTGCGCGCTGCCGCTCGCTGGCTATGTTTCAGACACAATAGTGATTGCCGCGAAAACTTGCCGCTACGCGGTTCCCTTACTCGGTTTCGAGCCATTGGTCTCGAAACACTTCGTTCGGCAAGCTTTCTGAAAGCGGCTTGGGGCTTATCTAAATTCAACGGCATTTTTAAGTAGCAATCCGCAGTGAGGTTGCGAATTAGAAAGTCTATGGCCGCTTTCAAAACGACGTCGAGTGAGTGGTGAGAAACTGCGAGAGTCTTTTTTTCTCGCTGGTTCGAATCCGAAATGAGAGGACCGCGCAGCGGCGGAGTTTGCGGCACTAGCAGGAGTTGCTGAAACATAGCCAGCGAGCGGCAGCGCGCAGTTTAAGAGCCCGGGATTTTCAAGGGGTGCGGCGATAGGCGCCCCTTGAAGCCGGTTTGGGTGGCAACCCAAGGTCTTGACCTGGGTTGCCACAAAATATTACCGAGCGTGATGCCGGTCTGCATCACTGAGAATCCTGGCTTGTCCCCGTCTTAGGACTCGCTGCTGTCGCATCATCCGCGCCAGCGGTCTTCGTATAGATAATCTTCTGCGTATCATTCCCGCAATGACCCACAACCTGGCCACCGGCCTGATCAACCTGATCGTTCGGGACGATGTCGAGCTTAAAGCCGGATTCCGGCAAACCGTTGGCGACGATTTTCTGGGTGATATCCGCTTTCACGCTTTCACAGGTGGCAGCCTGAACCGCCAGCGGCGCTAACATCATGACCGCAAGGCCAGCTAAGAGTGTCTTTTTCATCATTCATTCCTTTTATGAGAAACAGTGTATTAATGAGTTTAGCAGATAGAGACAGCAGCAAAGTTTGCCGCTGTCGGGCAGGAAAAGGGCGGAAAGATTTTATTACGGTATCACGGTGCCATCAGCTGACGGCCGGTGCGGCGGTCGAGGCAGCGCTGGGTGTTATCTTCCCAGTACGCGTTGATATTCTGGCTGGCGTTGCATTTATCACGCAGATCCACAGAATTATCGTACTTGGAATAATCTTTCTCAGCGCGCTGGTTTTTCAAAGCCCGCAGACGCTGGGTTTCGTTCCACTGCTCTTTGCTCTGGCGCGCTTCTTCGTTGGACATGGCGTCATTGCCGCTGCCGCCAAAGACACAGGTTCCGCCCGCACAGTTGGTGGCTGCCAGCGCAGGTGCCTGCCAGCTTGCTGTCATAACAAGCAGCGCAACAGGCAGTAAATGGCGTAAAAACGTTGTATTCATTAGCTAATCCTTTTAATTTACACATCGCTCAGGCGAATACTTTCAATTATAACATCACCCTGAGTCACGTCACCCAAAGCCTGCTAACGGGTTGAATTCATGTTTAACTTACGACTGTAAACCTGGCGATTCACATGCTCAAAACGACTTTACTGTTCTTTGCGACCGCGCTGGCGGAAATCATCGGCTGTTTTCTGCCATATCTCTGGCTGCGCAAAGGCGGCAGCTGGCTGCTGCTTTTCCCGGCGGCGCTGAGCCTGGCGGCGTTTGTCTGGTTGCTGACGCTGCATCCGGCAGCCAGCGGCAGGGTCTATGCGGCGTACGGCGGAGTCTATGTGATGACGGCGATGTTGTGGCTGCGGTTTGTCGATGGCGTGAAACTCAGCACCACCGACTGGCTCGGAGCCTGTGTGGCGCTGGCCGGGATGCTGATTATCATTTCTGGCTGGAAAGCGGCATAACGGTTACTGCGACAGTTTTTCCATCATCACGATCACTTTCTGAATCACAATCTGCGCGGCGCGGGAAAGCTGACGGCGGGGCGCAACGCACAGCGCGAGCGTCAGCGGTTTGGCGCTGCGCCCTTGCAAGGGCACAAACGCCAGCCGGTTTTCCTGCAAATCGGGCAATACGTCGAGCAAACTCAGCACACCCACGCCAGCCCCTTTGCGGATAAGTTCGCGCATCATACGCACGTCATTACAGACAATCGACGGCGTATCCAGCAGCTGATAACGGTTGTACAGCAGCTTTGCGCGGGCGTTCACCATCAGCGGTTCTGACGGAATAATCTGCCGGTAAGCCGCGATATCGCTGAACGACAGCGATTCCTGCTTTGAGAGTTCATGCCCGACCGGCATCGCGATGCCAATCGGCAATTCCGCAAACGCCTGCACTTCCAGCCCGGTATGCTCGATAGGGTCAAGCAGCAGGCCAAAATCCACTTCCGCCGAACTGACTTGTTCACTGATATTCCGGCTGTCTTCAATGCGGATATCAAACGTGAGGTAAGGATGTTCAGCGCCGACTTCGGCAATCAGCTGGGCCATAATTCCTTCACTGAGCGCCGCGATAATGGAAATGGTGACGTGCCCGCGCCGCAAACCCTGAATTTCATCAAAGCGTTCGCGGGTACGGGAAAATTCTTTCCGCCAGCGGCGGATATCATCGAACAAAATCTCACCGGCGGACGTCAGTTTCAGGCCGGTCGGCAGGCGCTCAAACAGCGGCGTTTCCAGCGTCTGTTCGGCCTGTAAAATCTGCCGGTTAATGGCCGAAGCGGAGACGTGCAGCGCTTCTGCCGCTTTGCGCAAACTTCCTGTTCGGGCGACTTCGGTAAAATATTGCGAAAAACGGGAGAAGGGTGACATAGGTGTACTAATTTATGCAGTGAATAAGTGAGATATCTATTATGGACTGCATCACTCATTTTTCCTAGATTGTGCGATGGCCTTTGTAAACAATCACCTCAGATTGTTTTATGTGCAAATCTCTGCACAAAAGAGGTCAAAAGGGTAATGACAGGGTTCGTCAAAACACGTTGAGCACGTGAGCCGCTTTTCTTTGGACAGAAGGGGTGCGAATTGTGGCATTCGTACTGCTGGCGCGCGTGCGTGTTTTGAAAAACAACACTAATAACAAGCGTGCGCTTTTGATCACCCGGTTGAAGTGATCACGCGACCAAGAGATTCCTTCTCATGTTAGAAAAACTATTCAAGTTAAAAGCTCACCGTACTAACGTGCGGACTGAGATTGTGGCAGGACTGACTACATTTTTAGCAATGGCCTATATTCTGTTCGTTAACCCGTCCATTTTGGGCGCGACGGGGATGGATAAAGGCTCGGTTTTCGTGGCAACTTGTCTTGCTGCCGCAATCGGTTCCGCACTGATGGGCTTTATCGCCAACTACCCGATTGCACTGGCGCCGGGCATGGGTTTAAACGCCTTCTTCACCTACACCGTCGTGCTGCACATGGGTTACACCTGGCAGATCGCGTTGGGTGCTGTTTTCCTTTCCGCGTGTATCTTCTTCGCGTTGTCGATTTTCAAAATTCGTGAATGGATTATCCGCAGTATTCCACTGCCGCTGCGTTCGGCGATTGCGGCCGGTATCGGGTTATTCCTGGCGCTGATTGCGCTGGAAAACGCCGGTATTGTGATTGCAAACCCGGCCACGTTGGTCGGTCTGGGCGACCTGACCAAACCGGGTCCGCTGTTTGCGATGCTCGGTTTCATTCTGATTGTGGTTCTGGAAGCGCGTAAAGTGACCGGTGCTGTGCTGATTGGCGTGCTGGCTGTGACGGTTCTGGCGATTGCGCTGGGCTACTCACCGTTTGGCGGCGTGATGTCTATGCCACCTTCCATCGCACCAACCTTTATGCAGCTGGACATCAAAGGCGCATTCAACGTTTCGCTGATCAGCGTCGTGTTCGCATTCCTGTTCGTAGACGTCTTCGATAACTCCGGTACCCTGATCGGCGTAACCAAACGCGCAGGTCTGGCGGACGAAGATGGCAACATCCCGAAAATGGGGCGTGCGCTGGTCGCGGACAGTGCGGCTGCGCTGTTCGGTTCACTCCTAGGGACATCAACCACCACCAGTTATATCGAATCTGCTGCGGGCGTGAGCGCCGGGGGCCGTACCGGTCTGACGGCGATCGTGGTTGCGATCCTGTTCCTGCTGAGCCTGTTCTTCGCACCGCTGGCTGGCAGCGTTCCGGCATTCGCCACCGCGCCGGCTCTGCTGTTCATCGCGGTTCTGATGACCTCAGGTCTGGCTGAAATTGACTGGAAAGATATCACCGTTGCCGCACCGGTCACCGTGACTGCGCTGACCATGCCGTTCACGTATTCCATCGCTAACGGTATCGCGTTTGGTTTCATTACCTGGACGCTGGCAAAACTGCTGACCGGCCGCTGGCGTGAACTGAATTCCGCGCTGATCGTTCTGTCGATTCTGTTCGTGATCAAACTGGGCTGGCTGAGCGCGTAACCGCTCTGCGGGTCGTGAAAGGCGCGGGTTTGACTACCGCGCCTTTTTTGTGCTCAAAATCGGGTGAAAACCCAATAAAAAAAGCAGCCGCAGCTGCTTTTCATGGTCATCACAATGTCTGATCAGTCTTCGCGGTGAACCTGCAAACCGGCCAGAGACTGGCTGACAGGCATCATCTCAATGCTGTTGATGTTCACGTGCTCAGGCAATGTGGAAACCCAGAACACGGATTCGGCGACGTCTGTTGCCGTCAGCGGGTTGGTCTTGTCGTAGGTTTTGCTGGCTTTCTCATCATCGCCTTTAAAGCGAATGTTGGAGAACTCCGTTCCGCCGCAAAGACCCGGCTCGATATTGGTTACGCGAACGTGAGTGCCGTGCAGGTCGGTGCGCAGGTTCAGGCTGAACTGACGGACGAAGGCTTTGGTCGCGCCATACACGTTGCCACCGGCATACGGCCAGTTGCCCGCCGTTGAACCGATGTTAATCACATGGCCGGTGTTGCGTTCAACCATGCCCGGCAGGACAGCGCGGGTCATGTACACCAGACCTTTGGTGTTGGTGTCGATCATTTTGTCCCAGTCTTCCAGCGACGCTTTGTCGGCTTTTTCCAGACCGAGCGCCAGACCGGCGTTATTGACCAGCACATCGATGTTGCTCCATTCGGCAGGCAGGCTGTCGATGGCATCTTTGATGGAAGCACGGTTGGTCACATCCAGCTCAACGGTATACAGCGCGTCACCCAGCTCCGCTTTCAGGTCGTCCAGACGCTCTTTACGGCGGCCGGAGGCAATCACTTTATGGCCTTCTTTGACAAAGCGGCGCGCGATTTCAGCACCAAATCCGGCGGTCGCGCCGGTCACAAAAATAATCATCCCGGTAATCCTTAGTATTTAAATAAATAGAATGAAATAAAAATCGAATCAAAAATGAACGGTTTTGCTCGCGCACGGCGTGCAGAAAAAGAAACGCTATAAGTATTAACACAAAAATAACCAGACCGGCAGCGGATGCCGGTCTGACTTGGTATCATTTTATTGCGATGACCTTTTATGACGATGTTTTTTTCAAATAAGGCGCAATCAGCGATAAATCTGCCGCAGACAGCCGGTCCGGCGCGGTCTGAGCCTGATGCCAGTAAGGATACAGCAACGGCAACTGGCTGACTTGATTAAGCCTTTCAATTTCTTCGCTATTCAGGTTCAGATTTGCCGCAAGCAGGTTGTCCTGCAACTGGGTGTCGTTACGCGCGCCGACAATCACGGACGTCACCTGCGGGCGTGCAATCAGCCACGCCAGCGCGATTTGCGCCGCAGAAACACCGCGTTGCCCGGCGATATCCACCAGAACATCCACCACGTCATACAGCGCATTTTCGTCACGCACAGGCGGCTCGCCCCAGTCCGCCAGATGGCGAGTCCCTTCGGGCGCGGCCTGATTACGGCGGTATTTACCGGAAAGCAGGCCACCGGCCAGCGGGCTCCAGACCAGAATGCCCAGCCCCTGATCCTGCGCCACCGGCAGGAGTTCGTATTCGGCTTCACGCGCCTGAAGCGTGTAATGGATTTGCTGACTGACCGGGCGGATATAGTGATTTGCTGCCGCCACACCGAGCGTTTTCATCACATGCCAGGCGGAAAAGTTGGAGACACCGACATAACGCACTTTGCCGCTGCTGACCAGGTCGTCGAGCGCGCGCAGCGTTTCTTCCAACGGCGTCTGACCGTCCCATTCATGCAACTGATACAAATCCAGATAGTCCGTATTCAGGCGCTTCAGGCTGGCTTCGCAGGCGCGCAGAATATGGTGGCGTGATGAACCGCGATTGTTCGGGCCATCGCCCATCGGGAAGCGGGCTTTGCTGGCAACCAGCACGTCATGACGCTGAGTGCCCAGCGCCTTGCCCAGAATCACTTCCGATTCACCGCCTGAATAAACGTCGGCGGTATCAAATAAGTTAATGCCAGCGTCCAGACACAGGCCGATCTGGCGCTGTGCGGCACTGACGTCGGTCTGGCCGGTTTTAGCGAATTTTCCCTGACCACCAAACGTCATGGTGCCCAGGCTGAGAACTGAAACTTTCAGGCCGGAATGGCCTAACAGACGGTATTCCATGGGTTTTCTCCATTTATCGGATACTTAATTTCAGTTTAGCAACGTCATTATTTTTGTGACGAAGCCGGTTGCGGTACAGATTCTTTTTTGCGGCGTATTTCATCGCCCGCGGTAGGGTCGAGCGTCAGACTGTCGAGTGTTCCTGCCAGAGAAAACACCCCGATAATAATAAAAGCGATATGAAACGTTCCGGTCTGCATCCCGGCGCTGGCCGGTAAAAAATGTTCCGCGACGCGCAGGGAAAGCGCGCCGATGGCAATGCCCAGCCCGGTAGAGAGCTGTTGCGCGGTGTTAAATAACGTATTTGCGCCGCTCATTTGTTCTGCCGGAACCTGCGAAAAGGCCAGTGTATTGAGCGCGGTGAACTGCATCGAACGGGTCATGCCGCTGGCGAACAGGAACAGCAGCGTGATGGCAGCCGGCACTTCCGGTGTCAGCAACGCGCAGGCAAATATCGTTGCAGAATTGAGCAGGCCGTTAACCAGCATAATCGACTTAAAGCGGAAGCGGTGCAAAATCGTCGAGGTAAACGGCTTCATCCCCAGATTACCGGCGAACACGGCAAGCACCAGCAGCCCGGCACCAAACGCGTTCATGCCGTAACCCAGCTGGAACATCAGCGGCAGCAAAAACGGCAGGGCGCCGATAGCCACGCGAAACAATGAACCGCCGTAAATCGTGACGGCGTAACTTTTAATTTTCAGCGCCGTCAGCGGCAGCAACGGATACGCTGCCCGCCCGGAATGCCAGACGGCCAGCGCCCCGACGATCACCGCGCCGCCCACCATCGTCACCGGTTTCCAGTTAATGGAGCCCTGATTAAACATATCCAGCCCGAAGATTAACCCCAGACACGCCGCGCCGGTCAGCACAAAACCGGTGATATCAAACGGCACGCCTTTCTGCCCCTCAACCTGCGGGATCAGCTTACGGCTGAACATCAGTGCGATAATCCCGAGCGGCAGATTGAGCAGAAATATCCAGTGCCAGGAAGCATACGTCGTAATGAATCCACCCAGCGGCGGACCGAGGATCGGCGCTACCAGCCCTGGCCAGGTAATCGTCGCGATTGCGCGGATCAGATCTGATTTTTGCGTATTCTTCAATACCACCAGCCGCCCGACCGGCACCATCAGCGCGCCGGCAAACCCCTGCAACATGCGGGCGGCGGTAAACGTGCCGAGACTGTCGCTGGCGGAACATAACAGTGACGCGAGGGTGAACAGGATCAGCGCCAGCGAAAAGACGTTACGCGTGCCAAATCGGTTAGCGATCCAGCCGCTGGCCGGAATAAACACCGTCAGCGTCAGAATGTACGCCGATACGCCGATATTCATATCGACCGGATGCACGCCGAAATCTTTCGCCATCTGCGGCAGCGCGGTGACAATCACCGTGGCATCCAGATTTTCCATAAAGAACGCGCCCGCCACCAGCAACGGCAAAGCGGAACCCGGCGGCAGCGGGAATTTTTTGTTTGAGAAGAAGCTCATAGAAGGTAAGCGCGCTAATGAAATAAGCAAAGTCTGAGCATAGCGCATCGGGGCAAGGCGTCAACGGCGAGATTGAGGTTCTCCCCCAGTGAAAGGGGAGATTTTGCACATTAATTCAGAGTTCTGTTTCTGCCAGTCGTTCCCCGGTCTGCGCATCGAACAGATGAATGGCGTCGCTGTTGGCTTCGAGGTACAGCGGTTGGTCGGTGCTGACGCGGGCGCGGCCAGCGAACTGGACGTGCAGCGGGAAGCCGCTCCAGTCGATGTGCAGCAGGCTGCTTTCGCCGGTGACTTCCAGCAGACGCAGTGTGGCAGCGGGTTGCGCGCTGTGCTGAACGGGCCTGAGGTCATGCGGGCGCAGGCCGAGCGTGACCGGTTCACCTTCGGAATGCCGCGCCTGTAACGCCCATTTCTCCGGCAGGGCAAACCACAGCTGATTGCAGGTCACGCCCGGTTTGCCACCGATGCTCTGGAACACGCCGCTGAGTAAATTCATCGGCGGTGAACCGATAAAGCGCGCCACAAAAGTGTTCACCGGTTTGTCGTAAATCGACAGCGGATCGCCTTGCTGCACGATAAAACCGTCTTTCATCACCACAATGTTATCCGCCAGCGTCATGGCCTCAATCTGATCGTGCGTGACGTAAACCGTGGTGGTGCGGAACTGCTGGTGCAGGGATTTGATTTCCGCCCGCAGCTCCATGCGCAGCTGCGCGTCAAGGTTAGACAGCGGTTCGTCGAACAGGAAAACTTTCGGATTTCGCACAAGTGCGCGGCCCATCGCGACGCGCTGGCGCTGCCCGCCGGACAAATCTTTCGGCAGGCGTTTCAGCAGATGATCAATGCCTAACACTTTTGCGGCCTGTTGCACTTTGGCCTGCTGTTCGGCTTTCGGCACCTTTTTCACCTGCATGTGGAACGCCATGTTTTCGGCCACGGTCAGGTGCGGATACAGCGCGTAACTCTGGAACACCATGGCGATATCACGATCCGCCGGGTCAAAATTATTGATTTGCTGTTTATCGAGCAGGATGTCGCCGTCGGATAAGGATTCCAGCCCTGCCAGCAGGCGCAGCAGGGTGGATTTACCGCAGCCGGACGGCCCGACCAGCACGGTAAAACTGCCATCGGGAATGGTCAGATCCAGCGGTTTGAGCACCTGTACTTTGCCATAATGTTTGGCGACTTTTACCAGTTCTACCAGAGCCATTCAGAGTTTCTCCACAAGGCCAAAAAGCGATTGCCAGTCAGGATAACGGCGCGGGGAACTGCTGATCGCACAACCGGCGACGCGGACACCCCATTGCAACGCCGTGGCAGGCGGCAGGCCATAAATCAGCGCGGATAAAAATCCGGCGTTAAAACTGTCTCCGGCGCCGATCGTATCGACCACCTCAACCGGCCCGGCGTGCTGATGCAACGCCTGATCTGTGCTCCACAGACGCGCGCCGTCCGGGCCGCATTTCGCAACACAAAAAGCATTCTCAGCCATCTGCGCCAGCAGTTTTTGCGCGGCAGCGTCCAGCGTCTGAGCATCGGCCAGCCCGAGCGTTTCGACTTCATTGAGCAGCAGTGCATCGCAAAACGGCAGCCATTGCGCAGCCTGGGTGCGCAACGTGTCGCTCCAGTCTTCCGGCGGCCAGCCGCTGTCGATGGCGACGCGATAACCGCGGGTTCTGAGTGCGGAAAGCAGTTGCGGATAATCCGCATACAGCGCCGTACACAACCAGGTGCCGCACAGTAAAACCCAGTCGCCGGGTTGTGCGTTTTCGGGTAACTGAGCCAGAACGTCCTGCATGGAAAGGCGGACAATATGCCCCTGATTGCTGAAAAACGTCCGTTCGTGGTCGGGATGCGTGACGCCAAACGTCAGCGACGTTTCGCAGTCGCAGGTCGGCCAGTGCGGCGCGCTTTCCGGGAACAAACCCGCCAGCCAACCGGTGAACTGGTCGTTACCCTGATTGGCCACCAGCCGGTGCGGAACGTCCAGCGCCGACAGCGCCAGCGCACAGTTTCCGGCTGAGCCGCCGGGGCGCAGAGAGCTGCTTTCGAGCATCGCTTCGGTGCCTTTTTTAGGCCACGCGTGGAGCGTGCTCATGATCAAATCCACGTTAATATTGCCCACCACATACAGCGTGGCGCGGGTGTCAGGTCTTGTAATCATTGATGAGATTCCCTGATGTTCATATTCAGCCTTTGCTGCCGCCGGCGGTTAATCCGCTGACCAATGTTTTTTGCAGCCAAAGCGCAATAAAGAGCGGCGGAATGGCCGCAAGAATGCCGACGGCGGCAATCAGTCCGTCATCGGTGGCGCGCCCGGCGGTGAATCCGGCGATAGTCACCGGCAGCGTCTGGGCATCGATATTGTTGGTAAACAGCAGGGCGTAGAAAAATTCATCCCAGGCCAGTAGCCAGCCGAACATCGCAGAAGCGCCGAGCGCCGGTTTCGCCAGCGGCAGGGTGATGCGCAACAACACCTGCCAGTAACGCAAACCGTCGAGGCGCGATGCCTGTTCGATATCCACCGGTAACGCATCGAACTGGTTTTTCAGCATCCAGGTCAGGAACGGCAAAATCATCGAGCAATACACCAGAATCAGCCCGAGATGGGTGTTGAGCAGGGTCAGTTTTTCCAGGATGAAATACAGCGGCAGAACGAATGCCACCGGCGGCACCATATAAATAGCCAGACTGCCAAACAGCCAGCCGTCGCGGCCCGGATAGCGTGAGAAGCTGTACGCCGCGGGGATCGCCAGCAGCAGAGAAATAATCGTCGCCCCGCAGGCCACCAGCAAACTGTTGCCGAGTGCATGCAGGAACAGCGCACCCGGTTGCCCGGCCTGAAGCGTCAGCAGGCTGGCGTAGCGGCTGAAATCCCAGTGTCGCGGCAGCCATTCCAGCGGAATACGGGTCAGGTCTTCCGCCGAACTGACGCTCATCAGGAACATCCACAACAGCGGCGCGAGAATGGAGATGGCCAGAACCAGCGCGGCGAGATAACGTAAAACGAGTCGGATTTTCTGTTTCATTCTGCGTTCCCCGAACGGCGCTGGCGCAGCAGCATGACCATATAAACCAGAATTAACAGGGCGCAAATCAGCGTCATGAGGATGGCGTAAGCGGCACCGCTGCCCGCCCGCAGATAGCTGAAGGATTCCTGATAAACGAAGAAGCTGACGGTTTTGGTGCTGTCGAGCGGGCCGCCGCGGGTCATCACGTAAATGATGTCGAAGACTTTAAACGCGTCGATGGTGCGCAAAATCAGCGCCACTGCCAGCGGAGCCGCAATCGCCGGTAAGGTGATTTTACGAAAACGCAGGAATGCCGACGCGCCGTCGAGCCGCGCCGCTTCAAACAGATCCTCAGGAATGGTTTGCAGCGCCGCCAGCACCAGCAGGGTGATCAGCGGATAGTTCTTCCAGATATCGGCAAACATCACGGCGTTAATGGCCGACGACGGGTCGCCGAGCCAGCTGCGGTAGGTGTCGATAAGGCCCAGCTGGGAAAGCAGGGCGTTGATGCTGCCGTAGTCCGGATTGAAGTTCAGCCGCCACATTGTGGCGTTAACAATCGTCGGCAGCGCCCAGGGTAAGATCACCAGTACGCGTAACGCGCTGCGCCCCCAAAATTTCTGGTTCAGCAGCAGCGCCACAAGCACGCCGATAATGCCTTCGAAAATCACCGAAACTACGGTGAAATAGAGTGTCCGCCACAGCGCCGCGCGAAAATCCGGATCGGTCAGGGCATAAATAAAATTGTCGCTGCCGACCCAGCTGGGCGCAGAACCGTCGCCAATCAGGCCAGCGTCGGTGAAACTGAGCCACAGCGTGCGGGCCAGCGGCCAGGCGGTCAGCAGAAACATCATTAACAACATGGGCGCAAGGAGCAACCAGGCTTGTCGACGTTCTCGTTGCGGTAAAGTCAGCATAGTTTTCCGTGGTGTTGGTTTGCCCCGCATACCGCAGTATCCGGGGCGTTGTGTTGGCTATAAAAAGACTTAACGTAAACGGTCAGCGGCTGTGGTTGCGGCTTCCATACCGTCTTTCGCCGGGGTTTTACCCTGCAATACCGCCTGAATGTTTTGCTGCAAAATGTTCGACAAGCGTGAGTAATCCGCCGTTACCGGGCGCGAGAGCATCACGTTCAGCGAGACTTTAGCCGCCGCAATCAGGGCTTCCTGATCTTTCTGCACCGCCGGGTCGTCATAGGAGGATTTCCAGATTGGCAGGCTCAGTTTGGCGTATTTGTCCTGTACCGGCTGGGAGGTCATGTAGCTGATGTATTCCCACGCCTGATCCGGATGCGCACTGGCTTTGGCGATGCCCAGACCCATCGAACCGTTCACGCCGGACGCCTCACCTGCGGTTTCGCCCGGTGCCGGGATCACACCGACGTCACCCGCGACTTTGCTCTGTTTCGGGTCGTTGGCCATGTTGTACATGTAGGTCCAGTTCAGCGCGAAGGCCGCGTCACCGTTGGAGAAAGACTTACGCACATCTTCTTCCAGATATTCGCGGGAGTTCGGGTTGGTCAGCCCTTTATCCAGTGTCTCTTTCATGTAGTTGATGGCTTTCATCGCGCCGGTATTAGTGAAGTTCAGCTTGCCGTCTTTGTAGAAATCGCCTTTGAACGCCGAAACCAGCGTGGTGTAGTCGCACAGCAAGGCTTCGGACTGTGACCAGCTCCAGACCAGCGGGAATTTCACGATGCCTTTTTCTTTCAGGATCTCAGACTGTTTCTCCACGTCAGCCCAGGTCGCAGGCGGGGTGGTGATCCCGGCTTTTGCCAGCATGGCTTTGTTGTAATACAGATATTTGGTGTCGAGGATCCACGGCATGCCCCAGCGTTTGTCCTTGTAGGTCACGGTAGAAATCGCGCCGTCGAAAATCTTGCTGCTTTCGTCGGCAGGGATACGCGCCGTGACATCCTGCAACAGGCCGTATTTGTTGAATTCGGCTGGCCAGATCGCATCAAACAGCACCACGTCATAACCTTTGTCACCGGCACCGCGGGCGGCCACAATTTTGTCGTGCAGCGCTTCGTACGGCACAAATTCCAGATTCACTTTGATGTCAGGATGTTGTTTGGTGAAGTCCGCGGTCATGGCGCGGATATCGGCTTCGCTGTACGCCGCCTGAGTCATAAACAAGGCACTGAGCGTGGTTTCAGCCAGCGCGCTGGCGGAATATCCCAGAGTGAGGGCAGAGAGGGCGCACAGGGTGGCCGCAGGGGTAAGTCGTAGGCTCATCGTCATTCTCCGAAACAGGGTTAAGTTTATTAAATCAATTTGATTGCTTTAATCGGCTAAAAAAAAGTGGGATAGCCGTTGATGGCGGCAACCCCTGCGTCCCTGCCGGATTGATACTTGCTACCTGAGGCTTAAAACGAATTCTATAAACGGTGCAAACTGAATAGTGACTGACGATTATTATTAACATACCAATAACATTGAAAGCTGTGATGGCATCGTCATATTCATATTCTGATATTTATAAAATCAATTTGATTGCTGTAATCACTCTCCGCATACTGCCCACAGGTTTCCCCTCTGGGTACAAGGCCGTGATAACAACTTCTGGTACCAATCTTGAACATGCCCGCGCGCATAATCGCCGGGTCGTCATCGAAGCCATTCGCCTCAACGGTGAGCTGACCCGCGCGGAAATTGCCCGGCTGACGTCGCTCACGCCGCAGACGGTTTCCAATATTGCGACCGAACTCGAACAGGCGGGCATACTCTCTTCCCATCTGCCGCGTCGTGCGGGCGGACGTGGTCAACCGGCAACGCCACTGACACTCAATCCTGACAGCGCCTATTCCATCGGCATCCATCTTGATCATCAGTCGCTGCTGATTGTGCTGGTGGATCTCACGGGCTCGGTGCGTTTTCGCCACCAGATCCACATTCAGAAACCTCAGCCTGAGCCCACGCTGGCCCTGATTGATCAGATACTGCAAGAAATGCGCCAACAGGTGAAAATCGACTGGCGCAAAATGCTGGGCGTCGGTGTGGTGATGCCGGGGCCATTTGGCGTTGAGGGCATTTCTTCGCAGGGGCCGACCACGCTGCACGGCTGGGATAATGTGGATATTGAAGCGCGGTTAAGTGCCTCTACCGGCTGGCCGGTCACGCTTGAAAACGATGCAACGGTGGCGGCCATCGGCGAGCGTTTTCACGGCATTGCCAAGCAACTTTCCTCGTTTGTGTATCTCTATATCGGCACCGGCCTCGGCGCGGGGATATTTACCGACGGGCGGATTTACACCGGTCATGCACATAATGCGGGCGAGGTCGGCCACATTGTGGTGCAACCGGGCGGCCGCGAATGTTACTGCGGCAACAAAGGATGCCTCGAACGCTACGTTTCTTTGCAGGCCGCGTACGAAGCCTGCGGGCTGGATCCGATGTCCGCCATGCCGGAAGATTTGCTGAACGTGGATGAGGCCTTGTTCGATAAATGGCTGGATACCGCGGTCGAACCGGCGCTTCAGGCCATCAATATTATGGAATGCGTGTTTGATGCGCAGAGCGTAATCATCGGCGGCACGATGCCGAAACCGCTGGTGGAGAAGCTGATCCGGCGCCTGACGCCGCTGTACAGTTCGGTACGAAGCCGCTATGCGCAGACGGCGAGAATTCGCCTAGGCATGTCCGGTAGTGACACCCCGGCGCTGGGCGCGGCGGCGTTGCCGATCTTTGATGAATTCAATCCGCAATATGAGGTGCTGCTGAAGTAGTTCTGGCTGGCGCGCAGAAAAAGAACCAGACGGTCTGACCGGTTGGTCAGATTTGGCATAAGCTTTGCAAACGTTCTGTTATTAATCATCAATAAGAATGTTGCACAGAAGGACTATGCCATGAGTCAGGTTATCACCCGCGCGGTACGCGGAAACTTCTTTGATATCCGCCAGCCGGTCACCGGGCCGGAAGAACTTGAAGCCAGCGTGCGTTATATCGAAGACGGCCTGATGCTGCTGAGCGGCGGGCATATTGTCTGGCTCGGGGAATGGCTGGAGGGCGAAGCAAAGCTCGCCAGCGTGCGAAAAACCGCCGGGCTGGAAATTGATGATTACCGCGACAAACTGATCGTTCCCGGTTTTGTCGATACCCATATTCACTACCCGCAAACCGAAATGATCGGCGCGTACGGCGAGCAACTGCTCGAATGGCTGACGCGCTATACCTTCCCGACGGAACAGCAATATCACTGCGCGGATTACGCCAGGCGCATGTCGAAATTCTTCATCAACCAGCTTTTACTCAACGGTACCACCACGGCGCTGGTGTTTGGCACCGTGCATCCGCAGTCGGTCGATGCGCTGTTCAAAGAAGCGTCTGACATCAACATGCGGCTGGTGGCGGGCAAAGTGATGATGGACAAAAACGCTCCCGACGCACTGCTGGAAACCCCGGAACAAAGTGAAGCCGATACGCGCGCCCTTATTACGCGCTGGCATAACCGTCAGCGCCTGAGCTACGCGCTGACGCCGCGTTTTGCGCCGACGTCCTCGCCCGAACTGCTGCAAAAAGTCCGTCTGCTGAAGCAGGAATTCCCGGACGTGTATATGCACACCCATCTCAGCGAAAACGTGGCGGAACTCTCCTGGGTAAAAGAAATGCACCCGGAACATCAGCATTATCTCGACGTTTATCATCAGCATGGTCTGACCGGCGAGCGCTGCGTTTTCGCGCACTGCCTGCATCTTGATGACAGCGAATGGGAGTGTCTGAGCGAAACGGATTCGACGATTGCGTTTTGCCCGACGTCCAACCTGTTTCTCGGCAGCGGTTTGTTCAACCTGCAAAAAACCTGGCAGAAGCAGATCCGCGTGGGGATGGGCACCGACGTTGGCGCAGGCACCACTTTCAACATGCTGCAAACGTTGCTTGAAGCTTACAAAGTCGGCCAGCTGCAACGTTACCGGCTGTCAGCATTCGAAGCCTTCTATCACGCCACGCTGGGCGGCGCGCGGGCGCTGCATCTTGATGACAAAATCGGCAATTTCGACGCCGGAAAAGAAGCCGATTTCGTGGTGCTCGAACCGGGCGTCAGCGCGCTGCAAAAACTGCGTGCGACCAATAGCAAAACGCTGGCGGAGAAACTGTTTGTGCTGATGACCCTCGGCGACGACCGCAACGTTTACTGCACGTACATCGACGGCGAACTGGCCTATGCACGGGACGAAATGTCAGGAGATTTTTGCGCATGATGAACAGCGATACCGGCAGTAAAGTCCGCGTAGCCCGCGAGCGCACGCTGGAAAATATCCATGCGGCAGCGATTGCGGAGTTCAGCGAAAAAGGTTTTCAGGGCGCCACCACGCAGGCGATTGCACAGCGCGCGGGCATTAAAAAAGCCCAACTGTATTACTACATTGCCGGAAAAGAAGAGCTGTACGAGGAGCTCTTGCAGAAAGTGCTGAAAGTCTGGGGCGACATTATTCAGTTCGACCCGACACTCAGTGAGCCGGAAGCCGTGCTGAGCCGCTACATCCGCAACAAGCTGAGTTTTTCGTTCGACCAGCCGGAACTGTCACGCATTTTCACCAGCGAAGTGCTGAGTGGCGGACATTATTTGCAAAAATACTGGCCGCAGGCGACGCAGAACATCGTCGGAAAAGAAAACCTGATCCATCAGTGGATTGTTGAGGGCAAAATCCGCCCGCTGGATGCGCGTCTGTTCATCATGCACATCTGGGCGCTGACGCAGTATTACGCCGATTTCGCCGTGCAGGTGAAACACATGTACGGCAATTTTGACGGCGATGACATCGCGCGGGAACACATCATCGGCGAAGTCACCACGCTGATTTTGAACGGGTGCCGGAAGGGGGATAACGCATGATCCAGTTTCTGATGAACGGCAGGATCCAGACGGAAAATTTGCCGGACGATACCACGGTTCTCCAGTATCTGCGCCGCGATGCCGGGCGTTGCGGAACCAAAGAAGGCTGCGCCTCCGGTGACTGCGGCGCCTGCACCGTCGTGCTGGCCGAAAAAGAGGGTGACGGGCTGAAATACACCACGGTCAACGCCTGCCTGACATTTATGCCTGCGATACACGGCAAACAGATGATCACCGTTGAAGATCTGAAACATGAGGGCGAGCTGCACCCTGTTCAGCGGGCGATGGCGGATAACCATGCTTCGCAGTGCGGGTTCTGCACGCCGGGTTTTGTGATGTCGCTGTTTGCGCTGGAAAAGCAAACACTGACGTCTGACCGCGAGCCGTTTAACCGCGAAAAAGCCCTGCAGGCGTTTTCCGGCAATCTCTGCCGCTGCACCGGTTACCGGACGATTATGGCGGCGGCGCAGGCGGTTTGCGAAGCCCCGCAGGCCGATCACTTTGACGCCAATACTCTGCATTCGCTCGAAAAACTGCGGGCGATTTCCGCGACGCAGCAACCGGTCACGATTGAGCAGCTGGCGCAACGGTATCTGGCGGAGCCGGATTCCCGCCTGGTGGCCGGTGGCACCGATCTGGCGCTGGACGTGACGCAACGTTATCAGCGTATCCCGAAACTGATTTCGCTCAGCCATGTGGAAGAACTGAAAGAGTTTACGCTGACCGGTCAGGCAATTCATATTGGCGCGGCGGCGACGCTGAGCGCCTGTATGCCGGTTCTGCACCGTGAATTTCCGGCGTTTGGTGAGCTGCTTGAGCGTTTTGCTTCGCAGCAAATCCGTAATCAGGGCACATTTGGCGGCAATATCGCCAACGGCTCACCGATTGGCGACGGCGGCCCGGTTCTGCTGGCGCTGGGGGCGTCATTACTGTTGCGCTGCGGCGCGGCACAACGCGAATTACCGCTGGACGAATTCTTCCTCGGCTATCGCAAAACGGCCTTGCAGCCGGGTGAATTTATCGAGCAGATCCGCATCCCGCGCGTGACGTCCGAGGCGCGGCAGTTGCGGGTTTATAAAGTGTCGAAACGGCTTGAGGACGACATTTCGGCGGTGTGCGCCGCGTTGCAGATTGAAGTCCGGGACGGCGTGGTGGTGCATGCACGCATCGCGTTCGGCGGCATGGCTGAAGTGGCGAAACGCGCCACCCAGTGTGAAGCGCAACTGCTCGGGCAACCGTGGCAAACCGCCACCCTTGAGCGCGCATGTCAGGCGCTGGAGAAGGATTTCACGCCGATCACTGATTTCCGCGCCAGCCGCGAATACCGCATGCAGGTCGCCAAAAACCTGCTGCGCCGCTGCCATATCGAACTGATCTCTCCTGAAACGCTGATGCGGGTAACTCATTATGTCTGAATCCAAACCGTCACTTTCCCGGCTGGAGATGGAACAGTTGTTCCGTGCCGGACTTCAAAGCGGCGTGGGCAAAAGCCAGAAACACGAAAGCGCGGATAAACACGTCAGCGGAGAAGCAGTGTACACCGATGACCGGCTGGAGTTTCCGCGCCAGCTGCATCTGGTGCCGCTGCTCAGCCCGCACGCGCACGCCGACATTCTGCATATCGATACCGGGCCTTGTTACAGCGTGCCGGGCGTGGTGCGGGTAATGACGGCGGAAGATGTGCCGGGTAATCCTGATATCGCGCCGCTGACCCACGGCGATCCGCTGATGGCGCAGGGCGTGGTGGAATACGTCGGGCAGATTGTGCTGGTGGTTGCCGCGACTTCTCCGGAAGCCGCCCGCGCCGCCGTTGCGCTGGCGAAAGTGGATTATCAGCCCCGCGACGCCGTGCTGACTATCAGACAGGCGCTGGCACTTGAGCATTACGTGGAAGAACCGCATCAGCATAAACGCGGCGATGCAGGAATGGCGCTGGCCAGTGCGCCGCACCGCTTGCAGGGCGAGCTGGAGATTGGCGGGCAGGAGCATTTCTATCTGGAAACGCAGATTGCGTCGGTGATGCCGGGCGAAGACGGCGCGATGCTGGTTTACAGCTCGACGCAGCATCCGACCGAAGTCCAGAAACTGGTGGCCTCGGTGCTGGATTTACCGATGCACAAAGTGGTGGTTGATATGCGGCGCATGGGCGGCGGTTTTGGCGGTAAGGAAACGCAGGCGGCAGGCACGGCCTGTCTGGCCGCGCTGGCGGCACATCTTACCGGACGCCCGGCGAAAATGCGTCTGGCGCGGCAGGACGACATGCTGATCACCGGCAAACGACATCCGTTCCACGTCAGCTACGACGTCGGGTTTACGGATGACGGCATCATTCACGGTATCGACCTGAAGCTGGCGGCCAACTGCGGGTATTCGCTGGACCTCTCCGGTTCCATTGTTGACCGGGCGATGTTCCATTCCGATAACGCCTATTACCTCGGCGACGCCTTAATTACCGGTTACCGTTGTAAAACCAATATGGCGTCGAATACGGCTTACCGCGGTTTTGGCGGGCCACAGGGAATTCTGGCCATCGAGCATATTGTCGATCACATCGCCCGCGAACTGGGGATGGATCCGCTGACCGTGCGTAAAAATAATTACTACGGCCAGGAAAGCCGCAACATCACGCATTATCACCAGCCGGTCGGCCAGAATCTGCTTGAGGAGATGACACGCCAGCTGGAAGAAAGCGCGGAATATGCCGTAAGACGTGACGCTGTCACACAGTTTAATCTAAACAATCCGTTTATTAAAAAGGGACTGGCGCTGACGCCGGTGAAATTCGGCATCTCCTTTACCGCCAGTTTTCTCAATCAGGCAGGGGCTCTGGTGCTGGTTTACACCGACGGCAGCATTCAGCTCAATCACGGCGGCACGGAAATGGGACAGGGGCTCAATACCAAAGTCGCGCAGGTGGTCGCCGAAGTTTTTCAGGTGGATATCAGCCGCATTCAGATTACGGCTACCGACACCGGAAAAGTGCCGAATACCTCGCCGACAGCGGCCTCTTCCGGCGCGGACCTTAACGGTAAAGCGGCGCAGAATGCGGCCGAAATCATTAAAGCGCGCATGGTGGAAATGCTGATGCGCGTTCACGACGCGGCAGAAAGCGACGTAGAGTTCAGCAACGGTCAGGTGCGGGTCAAAAACGAGTATTTCAGCTTTGAGCAGGTCGCCACCCAGTGCTGGCTCAATCAGGTGCCGCTTTCCAGCACCGGTTATTACAAAACGCCGAAAATTTTCTATGACCGCAGCAAGGCAGCCGGGCATCCTTTCTATTATTTCTCGTATGGTGCGGCCTGCGCCGAGGTGCTGGTTGATACGCTGACCGGCGAATACAAACTGCTGCGCGCCGATATTCTGCATGACGTCGGCGATTCGCTGAATCCGGCGATAGACACCGGCCAGGTGGAAGGCGGATTTGTTCAGGGCATGGGCTGGCTGACGACCGAAGAACTGGTATGGAATGACAAAGGGCGGCTGATGACCAGTGGCCCGGCGGCGTACAAAATCCCGGCCATTGGTGATATCCCGCAGGATTTGCGCGTTCATCTGGTGGAAAACAGAAAGAACCCGGAAGACACGGTTTTCCATTCCAAAGCCGTGGGTGAACCACCGTTTATGCACGGAATATCTGTCTGGTGCGCGATTAAAGACGCGGTTTCCAGCCTCGCGGATTACCGCGTTCATCCGCATATCGATGCACCTGCTACGCCGGAAAGAGTGCTGAACGGCATTAACCAGCTGAGATTTTACGGTGACGTTGTCACAAGTGTCGTCAGCGCAAATACCGAAAAAGCGAACGGTTAACGGAGGATTTTATGCGTACCGATGACTGGGTAACCCGTTTAAATGACCTCCGGCAGCGCGGAGAGCCTTGCGTGGTGGCGACGCTGGTCGATCAGCAAGGTTCAACGCCGCGTGACGCGGGCAGTAAAATGCTGATCACCGCCGGTGACCAGTTTTATACCCTGGGCGGCGGAAATCTGGAGTTTCAGGTCACTGCCATTGCCCGCGAAATGCTGCAACAGGGCGCGAAAACCAGCCGGTTAGAGCGTTTCTCGTTAGGCGCACGGCTCGGTCAATGCTGCGGCGGTATGGCGTCCGTTCTGCTGGAACCCCTCGGGCAACCTCAGCCGCATGTGGTGGTGTATGGCGCCGGACACGTCGGCCGCGCGCTGGTGAACATACTCAGTACATTACCGTGCCGGATAACCTGGGTGGATGCGCGTGCCAGTGAGTTTCCTGTTCACGTTGACCCGCAGATTACGTGTGTGGTGGATGACGAGCCGGAAGGCACCGTGGCGCAAATGCCTGCGGGCAGTTATTTCATGGTTTTGACCCACGATCATCAGCTGGATTTTGCCCTCAGCGAAAAGATTCTGAAACGCGGTGATTTCCGCTACTTCGGGCTGATTGGTTCTGAGACGAAGCGCAAACGCTTTGATTATCGTTTATCCGGCAAGGGGATTTCCGGCGAGCAACTGATGAGAATGCGTTGCCCGGTCGGTCTGCCGGATGTGCGGGGTAAACTCCCCGCTGAAATCGCAGTGGCGATAGCGGGGGAATTTATCGCGGCGTACGGGGCGCAAAATCAGTCGGTTAACTGACAGACTTTTGCCCGTACCCGCTAAAGGCTAGCTGTGCAGTTTTTTGAATTCAAAAGTGCCGCCAAGCGCGACCGCGTAACGACTGACGGTATTAAGCGTCGGGGATGCGGCACCGTTTTCAAACCGGCTGATATTTTGTTTTTTCATGCCGGTGCGCCGTGCGATATCCTCCTGCGTCAGGGATTCCGCCAGCCGCGCTGCCTTGAGTTCGGCGACCATTTTTTTGTGCATCTGAATTGCCTCATACGCTGCGGCGAATTCAGGATCCTGCATCATCTCCTCCATAACTGCGCTGAGGGGAATGAGTTTGTTTTCATCGTAATCTTTCATATTCATCCTTTTTAATATTTTTCATACGTTGTAATGCCAGTTCTAAATCCTGAAGCGGCGTTTTAGCCGTTTTCTTATGCAGGATATGCACGACATAAATGCGGCGACCCTGCATAAAAAAATAAAACGCTCTGCCCAGGCCCTCCAGACTGATTACCCGGACTTCCCGTATTCCATTTCCGACATACCGGACCTGCGGATCCTGTAACGCGGCACCGTAGATCTCCAGCTCCTTCAAAGCATCAGCAATGCTGGCACTCAGCGTGGGAGGCAACTTGCGAAGCTCCTTCATGGCAGCGGGTAATACCTTCACGTCGTACACAATGGCGTTCCTTGCGGTGGATTATGATTACGTTTTGTGCAAAGTGGAAGTAATCATTTATGATTATTTTTAATCGGGAACGGGGTTCACATTCTTTCCCGCGCCCGACGCGTTGTGCCATCGCACCCGCGCATCCTGTCGGGTATTTGCAGGGAATTCAGAAGGGCGATCTTTTCCTCCGCGATGTCTCGCAAAAAATAAATCACTGAAACATAAGACAAACCAAACCTTCTCAACCCGTTCATAAAACAGTCACAAAACCGCAGTAATTTGTTTTCTCATTGAACAGGCCATCGCCGCTTTGAGGAAAACACCGACGCATGTCTGCCATCCAGATTTCCCACCTGAGTAAATCCTTCGCCACACAACCGGTGCTAAACGATGTCTCCCTGCACATCCTGCCGGGGGAGTTTGTGGCCGTGCTGGGCCCGTCGGGTTGCGGAAAAACGACGCTCCTGCGGACCGTGGCCGGGTTTGAGCCGGTCAACAGCGGCACGATCACCGTAGGCGATCGTCTGTTTTCATCGCCTGATGTGCATGTGCAGCCGGAGAAACGTGAGCTGGGGATTGTGTTTCAGAATTACGCGTTGTGGCCGCATATGTCGGTGGAAGAGAACGTGGCGTACAGCCTGAAAGTCGTGGGAATGGAGCGCAATGAACGGCGCGTCCGCACACAAGAGGCGCTGGCGCTGGTCGGGTTACGCGAATATGCAACACGGCGGCCAGCGGATTTATCGGGAGGTCAGCGGCAGCGGGTTGCGCTGGCACGTTGCCTGGTCACGCGCCCGGGCGTAGTGCTGCTCGATGAACCGCTGGCAAACCTGGATGTGCACCTGCGGGCGGCAATGGAAGAAGAGTTCAGCCGCTTTCATCAGCACACCGGCGCGACGCTTTTGTATATCACTCATGACCAGCAGGAGGCGATGTCGCTGGCGGATCGCGTGGTGGTGATGAACGAAGGGCGTGTGATGCAGTTTGCCACGCCACAGATTTTGTACCGGGAACCGGCCAATGAAATGGTCGCCACGTTTATCGATGACGGGCGCGTCATTCCGGTAACGGATGTCCGGCCGGACGGTAACGGCCATGCGCGGGTAGCGATTTTCGGCACCCACGTCAGGTTACGGTCGCCGGTTTCACAGCTTTCCGTGGTAAAGGCGCAGGCGTGTGTTCACGCGGCGGATTTACGTTTTGCCGAACCGGGGGAAACGGGGATTCCGGCACGGGTTTCCCGGCAGATTTATCGCGGCGGCTACTGCCAGACTGACATCACGCCGCACGCCGCGCCGGAACTCAGATTATCCATTCATTCTAAAAAAGAGGTTCAGTCGGGTGACAATGTCACTTTTATCATCGAAGACGGCTGGGTACTTCCTCAATGATCCCTTCTCAATTCACTCATTTTTAAAACTATTGATTCTCAAAAGGACAGGGCTATGCACATTTCTACTACCATCAGATTGAGTTTTTGCACGCTGTCACTGGCTGCCGTGCTGTTCACCTCTGCCAATGCGGCAGAAACGGCGTCGGGCAAACTGGTGATTTATACCTCTCAGGCTCCGGAAATCGCACAACAGACAGTCGATGCCTTTAAAGCGGCATATCCCGACGTTCAGGTGGAATGGACGCGTAACGGCACCACGCAGCTGATGAATGTGTTGCAGACGGAAATGATGGCAGGAGATGTGAAAGCCGATGTGCTGCTGGTGGCCGATTCCATCAATCTGGGTGCGCTGAAAAAAGACGGCAAGCTGATGGCGTATCCTGATGCCCCGGTCAGCAATATCAGCCCGGATTTCTACGATAAAGATAAAACCTGGTTTGGCACAAAAATCATCGCCACGGTTATTGCGTACAACACGAAAAATGCCAAACCGGTCGACAGCTGGATGGCACTGACCGACGCACAGAATAAAGGCCAGGTGGCGGTGCCAAGCCCGTTGTATTCCGGGGCTGCGCTTTATCACCTGCATACCGCCATTAACACGCCGGATATTGGCTGGGCGTTTTATCAGAAACTGGCGGCAAACGGGATTACGCCGGAAGGTGGAAATGGCCCGGCGCTGAAAGCCGTTGCCAGCGGCATGGCGAAATACGGTGTGATTACGGATGCCGATATTATCCGTGCGAAGAAACAAGGCTCCCCGATTGATCTGGTGTATCCGAAAGAAGGCGCGTCCTTTGTGACGGAGCCGGTAGCCATCCTCTCCGGGGCGCATAACGTGCCGGCAGCCAAAGCGTTTGTGAATTTCATGCTCTCGCCACAGGGGCAGCAACTGGTGGCAAAACAGGGTAACCGTCCGATTGATGCAACCGTTCCTGCACCGGAAGGGTTTGCGCCGGTGGATTCCATCAAACTGCTGACGCTCGATTCTGACAAAGCCGTGGCTGACGATAAGCAGGTACGTGCGAAATTCACAGAAATCTTCGGCGGCTGATGGCTGAAGGGAAAGGCAGATGAGCGTGATGAGTGAAATTCAGCGCCGCACGGTGGCAGCGCGCAGGCGTTACTGGCCGGGCAGTGAGAAGGCGGTTCTCTGGGGGCTGACGTTGCTGATAGGTATTCTGTCGGTCGCACCGCTGGCGCGGCTGGTGTGGGCGGCGGTGGCACCGCAGGGGATCCCGGATCTCTCGCGGTTCAGCCATCTGCTGGGCACCCGACGGGTGCTGACCGCCACGGTGAATACGCTGACGATCGCCGTTATTTCCACGTTGCTGGCGATGTTGCTTGGCACCGTGGCGGCGCTGCTTATCGCGTTAACGAATCTGCGCGGCAAACAGGCATGGGTTTTCACGTTCATCCTGCCGCTGATGATCCCACCGCAGGTAACGGCGCTGGCGTGGGTTCAGGCGCTTTCGCCGTCCAGCCCGGTCTTGCAATTCTTCGGACTGAGCCTGCCGCCGGGTTCGCCATCGCCGTTATATTCGATGAGCGGCATCATTATCTTGCTCGGGTTACACAATGCGCCGCTGGTGTTTCTGATGGTGCGCGCGGGGCTGCGTCGTTTGCCCGCCGATCTGGTTGAAGCGGCGCGGGCTGGCGGGGCGAAACCGTGGCGGGTTCTGTTTACGGTAATTTTGCCGCTGGTGCGTCCGGCGATTTTTGCCGGTGCGGCGCTTTCGTTTGTCACAGCGGCGGGAAATTTCGGTATTCAGGCGATGCTGGGCATTCCGGGGCGCGTGCCTACGCTGATCACGCTGGTTTATCAGCAGCTCAATACACTTGGCGCGTCGGCGCTGGCGGACATGGCGGTGCTGTCTTTACTGATTGCCGCGATTACGCTGGCGGGTCTGATGCTCAGCCGGTGGCTGGGCGGGCGTCAGGATGTGCGCGTGACCGGTACGCCGCGATCTTTGCATCAGCCGCTCGGCCGCTGGCGTTTGCCGGTAGAGATTATCGTCTGGCTCTGGATGATCCTGACCCTGTTGCTGCCGCTTTCCGCGCTGCTGACAACATCACTGACGCAGGGATTCGGTCAGGCGCTGACGTTCAGCAGCCTGACGCTGAGTAATTATGCCAATGCGCTGTTCGGGTATCCGGCTATCCGCCAGGCCTTTTTCACCAGTCTGGGGCTGACGCTGCTCACGGCGGTGATCCTGACCGTTGCCTCGCTGTTTCTGGCTTATTTTCTCAGCTGGCAGCGCACGCGGCTGGTGCGCGTTTTACAGTTATCCACGGAGCTGGCTTATGCGTTACCGGGGATTGTCACGGGTATTGCGGCCATTCTGTTTTTTCTTAAACCGCTGCCGCTGATCCACGTCAGCCTGTATGGCACGGTGTGGATTATTCTTGCGGCCTATCTTTCCAACTTTATGGCGCTGGTCCTGCGGCCCACAATGGCAGGCTTTGCGCAGATAGAACGTTCTCTGGATGAGGCCGCGCAAATTTTTGGTGCCGGTTTCCTGCGGCGGATGCGCGATATCCTGATGCCGCTGGCGGCGCCTTCGGCAATGGCGGGGACGATTCTGGTATTCCTGACGGCGCTTAATGAAATTCAGGTATCGATTCTGCTGGTGACGTCCGGCACACAAACGCTTGGTCCGATGATTGTGTTTCTCGACGAGGGCGGTTCTTCGACGCTCGCTGCGGCTACAGGCTGCCTGATGATTGGCGTGGTGCTGATCCTGATGTTACTGGCGTCGCTGTTTGCCCGACGTTTGCCGGAAGGTGTACTGCCGTGGAGGGTATGAATTAAGGAAGTCGGTAAAGTGCTAAACAGGCAAAGGTTTGCGGCTTTCGGATGTGTTACCGTTTCGGAACTCACTGATATCAGGAAGATGATAATGACTGATTCCCTACAAACGCGTAAACAAGCTGAACAAGAAGAAGACAGCCGGCCGCTACTCATTAAACTCGTCCCGGTTACCGGACAAAGCCACCGCTGGTTATACCTCGGAAATGGCCCGGCGGCGCAGGATGCTTATCTGTTACACCAGCACAATATTACCTCGGCGCTGAATATGGCGGTTAATCTCCAGCTCGGTGATCTGGCGCTGCCCGATGGCACCTGGCTGCGGCGAACTCAAATCGGGCTGATTGACGGGGCGGGCAATACGGTAAATCACCTGCTCGCAGGCGTGCTGGCGCTGGACGGTTTACTCGGACAGGCCAGCCCAGGTAAACGCAGTTATCCGCCACACCGCGCGGCCAATGTGCTGATTCACTGTCGTGGCGGGCGCAGCCGTTCGGTTGCGGTGCTGGCGCTTTATCTGTATTTCACCCAGCAGGATAAATTCCCGACGCCCGAAACCGCGCTGACCTTTTTACGGACCGTGCGCGGGCTGGATAATGCGCATCCCTGCGAACCGTTGCTGACGCTTATTCATCAGGTTGCTGAATTGCCGGTGAGTTTTATGTTCGGACAAATTGCGCATTCAGACACAGGATCCATGCCCTAATTCCCCTCTTTTTATCACTTCCAGCAACAGATTCATTTCACAGACCCGCACTCCCTGTCATCGCGGGGAGCCTGCGCAACTTCGCCAGCCGGAATGCGGATTCGTTTTGATAATGTAAGAATTTAGGGAATGCGTGCGGGAATGATAATTATGATGAATAATACGTGCCGTTTTGTTGCGGACTTGTGCATTATTCACGGTCAGACTTCATTTGCTAATGACGAAAGTTGACGGCCGGTGATAGTTTGCACGAAAACTGCCATAAAGAGGCTATTTAGCATTCCATGAGTAATCAAATTACAACCGCCAAGCAGCTGGAAGTTCAGCGCATTGTCGACGTTTTATCGAAGGCTATCGCGCAGCAACGTCTGCGTCCCGGCACCCGTCTGGTAGAGTCGCAGCTGGTTGAGGCTCTCAGCGCTAACCGTAATCATGTGCAGGTTGCGCTACAGCGCCTGTCTATGCAGCGCATCGTCACCATTGAACCTAACCGCGGGGCGATGGTGTCACAGCCCACGGCGAAAGAAGCCCGTGAAGTGTTTATTGCCCGTCGTGCGATTGAACGCGCAATAGTGGAAGGGATTAGCCCGGACTGTATCCGTCAGCATCGTCAGCGCATTCAGACGCATCTGGACGGCGAGCGGGAAGCGGCGAAATCCGAAGACCGTCGTGTGATTGTGCGCGAACTGAGCGAGTTTCATCTGATCCTCGGGGAAATCTCGGGCAACAGCGTGTTGAGTGAAATCCTCTCGAACCTGATGGTGCGCAGTTCCCTGATTGTGGCGTTGTATCAGCGCGCCGACGTGTCTTCGTGCCAGTGCGATGAGCATCAGGCGATTATTGAGGCGCTGGAAAGGGGCGACAATGCGCTGGCCGTGCAGTCGATGCAGGAACATCTGAACGAACTGGAAAGGGTTCTGGATCTGGATGATGAAGCGTCGGGAGAAATTAATCTTCGTCAGGTGCTGTCGGATCTCTAGGCCGGAAGAAAAGTGCGCCCGCCGCGGATCCGCAGGCAGGCGCTTTGACAGCTAAGAAGATTTCAGTGACCGCAACTGTGCGCGGTCATTGTAGAAACGCTGATACGCCAGATAGCCGGCAATAATCGTCGATAAACTGGCGGTCGCCAGCAGCATAAACGTCACCATAATCTGATATTTAATCGCTTTCACCGGGTCGATACCTGCAAAAATCAGGCCGGACATCATGCCCGGCAAACTCACGATCCCCACGGTTTTTGCGGCATCAATTGTCGGGATCATCGCTGCACGAATGCTGTCACGGATAATCTTCCCGGAGGCCATTTTTGTCGGCGCGCCTAGGCTCAGCATTTCGAGGATTTTCTGCTGATTGTCGATAAAGCGCTGATTGAGGTTGCTGTAGCACAAACCCACCGCCACCATCGCATTCCCCGCAATCATCCCTGAAATCGGGATCACCTGCATTGGCAGGAATTCAATCGATCCGCTGAGGATCAGAATTGTTAGCGTCAGCGCAGTACCGACCGTAATGGCGACAAACGAAATAACAAAACCGTTATCGATATTCTTACTGCGTTTCTTCGCATTCAGCGCCGCATTGACGCAGATAAACAGGACCATGAGCACGGTTAACAGGCTGTTATTGATATCGAAAATATATTTCAGGACATAGCCGACCACCACCAGCTGAACAATGGCGCGCGCCACGCTCCAGATGATGTCTTTTTCCAGCCCGAGTTTTTCTTTCTTGCTGACCAGCAGGGCGACGACCACCAGGATCAACGCCAGCGCCAGTGACTGGTCGGTAATATTATGCTGATTCATGAGCCGGACTTCCTTGCGTGTGGCGGGTCAGGGTAATGACGTGTCTGGCGTGACGAATTTCGTTCAGGTCATGGCTGACCCACAACACGGCCAGCTGTTTTTCGGCGACCAGACTGGCAATAATGTCATTGATATTGACCTTATTTTCCTCGTCCAGCGCACTGGTGATTTCATCGAGCAGCAGCACATCAGGCATAAACTGCAAATTACGCAGCAGGGCGACGCGCTGTTTCTCACCGCCGGACAACTCCTGAACCCGTTTCGTCAGCATATCCTCTGCCAGGTTCACTTTGGTCAGCCAGGCACGCAGCTGTGTTTCATCCACCTTTTTATTGCGGATCTGGTAAGGCAGCGCGAGGTTGTCGTACACCGTTTCGCCAAACAGCGACGGCGTCTGGAAGCAATAGGAAACACGCTGACGATAGGTTTCAGGTTTAATCCGGCTGATGTCTTCGCCTTTAAAATACAGGTTGCCACCGGTCGGATTTTGCAGCGATGCGATGATTTTCAGCAGCGTGCTTTTTCCGCTGCCGGAAGGACCGGTCAGCAGGGTAAATTCACCGGGATTCAGGGTTAATGAAACGGGCTCAAGGAGCGGAATATTATTGAGGGTGAACGAAACATCGTTCAGCCGGAGGAGGTCAGTAGGAGTGGTCACGCCTGAAAATCCTTTGATAACGGTAGGGGGTCTTACTCCTTCCCCTCTCACGAGGGGAAGGTTGGGATGGGGTGTGGGTTAACGCAGGCCAGAAGGTGTCGTGTGTAAAACCCCCTCCCAACCTCCCCCTTCGCAGGGGGAGGAGTAAAGAATATTACTGAGCCGGAACGGGTGCAGGAGCAGCAGGTGCTTCCTGTTCAGGTGTTGGTGCTGGCGCTGCTGGCCCGCCCAGAATACCGAACAAACCGGCGAATTCCTGCAACGTCATTTTCTGACCATTCAGGTCAATCTGATTGTCAGCGTAATGGAAGCTGCTGGTGATGGTGTCATCTTTCACGGTGGTCAGTTTGAACATCTGACCCATCGCGGCCAGACCCTGAACCTGCTGCTGAGCCAGTTTCGCGGCGTCATCGGCGCTGTAGCCTTCAAGCTGCGCAACCTGCGTGGTGACCTGAGTCGCCATCGGCAGTGGAATGTTCAGTGTGGCATCGACCTTATTCACCAGCTGAGACAACATCTGATCTTGCGTCTGTGCTGGCGCTGCGGCCGGATCTTTCAAATCCAGTTGCAGGTTGAAGGTGCTTTCGCCTTTGCTGTTTTTCCAGCTCAGCGGCGCAATGCTGATGCTCGGGTTGCCTTTAAGCAGCGTCGGGAGACCGGCCAGAAGTAAATCGGCAGCCTGTTGCTGATAAACCGCCGGATCCAGTTCACTCTGACGCATCAGCAGTTCACGGGATTGATTATTGTATTTGTCGGCAAACTCTTTCAGTGCAGCGCCGTCCAGTTTATCCAGTTTCAGCGTCAGTTTGGCAGAGCCGAAATCCGCGCCCTGTATTTTCAGCGCATCAATGGTGTAATCCTGCTGACCGTTGATGTTATTGCCGCTTTCAGAGAACTTGCTCACCAGCTTGAAATTGTCCAGTGAACCGGCATCTTTGCCGTCAATGTTGACCAGAATTTGTTTCACGATCAGATTTTGATCGCCCACGCCAACCTGGAATTTCCCTTGCTGCGTATCGCTGTCCATGCTGAAACCGGCCAGCGTCACTTTCTCAAGCTGGCCCCACTGGTTTTTAGAGGTAAGTGCCACGCTGTCGGTGCTGGCTTTCAGTTTCATCGCAGTCATGTCTTTATCAACATCAACATTGATTGTACCGCCGGAGAATTGCAGCTGACTTTCGTCTTTCTGGTATGTCACCGGAATGATATCAATCGCCGACGCGCTGGCGCCGCTGTAAGACAGACGCGTGTCCGCAGTGATCAGCGATTTACCCTTGGTGACGTCAAACAGACCTTTCAGCGTCGGGGTGTTTTGCAGCTCTGAATGCACGGAAGCCATGCTTGGAATCAGATTGAATCTTTTCAGCTGAGCGGCAGGGAACGGACCGTGATCGATGGTTTCGATAAAGGCAATTTCATCACCGGTTTTCAGCACGCTGGTACCGGCCGCGGCAGCTGCCGCATCAGGTTGCAAAACAAGACGCAAGTTGCTGCTGAACAACCCGCGATGGTAATCCTGATAGCTGACTTTCAGACCTGCTTTTGGATAAGCGCTCTGCAACTGGCTGTTAGCCGCCGCAACCTGTTCATCCAGATGTTGTTCAATAAGTTTACCCGTATACCACGAGACGCCTGTCCAGGCCGCGCCAAGGACTACAATGACGCTTACAGCGACTATCGACTTATTCATATCTCTGTTTATCCTTATGAAATATCCCGAAAATAAAAAACGCCTTACGGCGTTATTAGTCTCCTGAGTGTAGCTGAATCAACAGAAAAATCATCAAATTGGGGCACGGAGCCCCAATTTGTTTCATCTTCGTTTCATCTCACCTTACTTGCTCAGGGTATTGAAGACCCGCGCAATGCGACCGTTACCGCTCACGGTCACCGGCGATTCGCTGGCGGCCAGGTAACAGGATTCACCCGGCAGCAGCGTCAGCGTTTCACCCTGTTTTGACAGCACACTCTGGCCTTCAATACAGAAGACGATTGCGGCGCTGTCCTGTTCCAGCGTTTGTGGTTCCGCGGCAATCTCATGAATCGAGAAGGCAAAATCTTCGACAGGAATAGGGAAGTTGAGTTCCGCGCCTTTTTGCACCGGCGTGGTCAGCAGTTCACCGGCAGGCTTGGCGTTGAATTTCAGGTTTGCCAGCAGCTCAGGGATATCGATGTATTTCGGAGTCAGACCGGCGCGCAGCACGTTGTCTGAGTTCGCCATCACTTCCAGAGACACGCCTTTCAGGTAGGCGTGCGGCGTTTCGGCATACAGGAACATGCCTTCACCCGGTTGCAGGGTGATCACGTTGAGCAGCAGCGGAGAGAAGAGGCCGGAATCGTCCGGATAGAATTCAGAAATACTGCGCACGGTGTCCCACGGCTCGCCGTGTTGCTCACGGAGTACGGATTTCAGCACATCCAGCGCACGGGATTTATCTTCGCCTTTCAGACTCAGCAGGCCGGCGAAAAGGGCACGCAGATGATCGACATCAGGATAATTCAGGAAGCTGGCAATCAGCTGATGCGCACCGGCAACGGGTTGCAGCAGGGAAACGATGTCACGCAGTTCACGGAAACCGTTCATCGCCTGGAAAGGCGTCAGGGCGTAAACCAGCTCAGGTTTATGGTTCGGATCTTTATAGTTACGCTCTGCGGCGTCCAGAGGAATGCCCGCCGCATTTTCTTTCGCAAAACCAATTTCGGCAGCACCTTTGCTCGGGTGAACCTGAATGGAAAGCGGCTGGTCGGCACACAGGACTTTAAACAGGAAAGGCAATTCGCCGAAACGTTTGGCGACTTTTTTACCCAGCTGGCCATCAAGGTCAGCGCTGATTTGATCACGCAGGGAAAGGGTCTGGCCTTCGGCATTCTCAACCTGAGAACTGCTTTTCGGGTGAGCACCCATCCACAGCTCAGCCATCGGACGGCCTTGCGGGTCGGTGATACCGTAGAGTTTAGTCAGCGCGTTTTTACTGCCCCAGGCGTAATTTTGTACACCGTTATGCATTTTTTGCATTGCTTCATCCTGAATAGAAAAGTTCTGGGCATAGTAAACAATGACAAAGCGGGCTTTACAACTAAGATGCCTCAAAAAGTGCGGTTAGGGCGAAAACTCGGAATCAGAACCGATTCGAATTATACGTCTGCCTTATATGACACTATACTCGAGGCATAGCTTCGTGAATGCGTGGGACCGCATCCGGCACTCAAAAACCTGCAAAAAACCACAATTATCAACCGAATTCATCATTCGGGCAAAAAAGCTAAGGAGACTGTAATGGCAGCGACTCGCATTGAAAAAGACTCAATGGGGCCTATCGATGTTCCGGCAGATAAGCTTTGGGGCGCACAGACACAACGTTCGCTTGAACACTTTCGTATTTCCTCGGAAAAAATGCCGGTGGCCCTGATCCACGCACTGGCACAAACAAAACGTGCAGCGGCCAGTGTGAATATCGATCTGGGTTTATTACCCGCTGAACGCGGTAACGCCATCATTGCGGCGGCAGACGAAGTGCTGGCCGACAAACACACCACAGAATTCCCGCTTTCTATCTGGCAGACCGGTTCCGGCACCCAGACCAACATGAATATGAACGAAGTGCTGGCCAACCGGGCGAGTGAAATCCTCGGCGGCGAGCGCGGCGAAGGGCGCAAAGTTCATCCGAACGATGACGTGAACAAAAGCCAAAGCTCGAACGATGTCTTCCCGACCGCCATGCATGTGGCGGCGGTGACTGAGCTGCGCGAAAAGCTGATCCCTGAACTGAACGTGTTGCACAAAACCCTTCAGGCTAAGGCCGAAGCGTTTCGCGATATCGTCAAAATTGGGCGTACACACCTTCAGGATGCCACGCCGCTGACGCTGGGCCAGGAGATTTCCGGCTGGGTGGCGATGCTGGAACATAACCTTAAGCATATCGAAAACAGCATTCCGCATATCGCCGAACTGGCGCTGGGCGGCACTGCGGTCGGTACCGGCCTGAATACGCATCCGGAATATGCCGTGCGCGTGGCGAAAGCGCTGGCCGAACTGACCGGTCAACCGTTTGTGACGTCACCGAATAAATTTGAGGCGCTGGCCACCTGCGATGCGCTGGTTCACGGGCATGGCGCGCTGAAAGGCCTGGCCGCGTCGCTGATGAAAATTGCCAACGATGTGCGCTGGTTGTCATCCGGCCCGCGTTGCGGCATCGGCGAGATTTCCATTCCTGAAAACGAACCGGGCAGTTCCATTATGCCGGGTAAAGTGAACCCGACGCAGTGCGAAGCAATGACCATGCTGTGCGCGCAGGTGCTGGGTAATGATGTGGCGGTGAATATCGGCGGTGCTTCCGGTAACTTCGAACTAAACGTGTTCCGTCCGCTGGTGATCCACAACTTCCTGCAATCCGTCCGTCTGCTGGCTGACGGCCTGCGCGGCTTTAACGAGCATTGCGCAGTGGGCATCGAGCCTAACCGTGACCGTATTTCGCAGTTGCTCAACGAATCGCTGATGCTGGTGACCGCGCTGAATACGCATATCGGTTACGACAAAGCGGCAGAAATTGCCAAAAAAGCGCACCACGAAGGCCTGACGCTGAAAGGCTCAGCCCTGAAACTCGGTTATCTGACGGAAGAACAGTTTGATGAGTGGGTGCGTCCGGAAGACATGGTGGGCAGCATGAAACGCTGATCGTTTCCGGTTAACTGTGAGAACGCAAAATGAGGTCCGGATTTCCGGACCTTTTTTATGTGCCGCGCTTTATAACGGATAGTCGGTATATAAATGAAGACGTTTGATCAGCAGGCTGAGCGGCTGTGATTTCGGCTTATATTTATGTTTCACCGACGACGCATCGTAATCCTGCAATTCGCCGAGTTTTGGCACCTGCATTACCGGCGTGCGCAGACACAGCGCAATCAGCGGCAGCGGGCAGGGATGTTGCACCTGCTTCTGACTGTTGCGGTACCACACGCGCGCAATCGGCTGGACTTTCACCGGACGTTTAAATTTCAGCGCCGCATGCTCAGGCAGGCGCTTTACGTCGTTCATTTCACGGTTAATATTTTCCATCCACTGTTCGCGGGTGTATGGCGAAACAGCGCGGCCCGCATTCAGGCTTTTTTCCAGCTGAGCCAGCACTTCATCGCGCGTGACGTTTTTGATGATGTGTTTGTTCGCCCAGCCAAACCGCACGGAATCCGGATCATTCAGAAAATTGACCGAGCGGTAAGCGTTCAGCGTAATCAGCCCGCGCAGGTGAGTATGAACAAATTCAAAGCGCTGTTCGCGGGCGAGACCTGATTCAACCGTGACAATATTCTCCAGCTCGGCTTTTAATTTATTCACTTCTTCAATCAGCAGCAGGGCGGACTGATGCTCGGCTTCGTCCACCGCATAACACAACACGCCAGGCAGACGGACGGCGGATTTACTGCTCACATTCTCGTTATTATGATGGATAAACAGACGCTGGAAATGCTGTAACGCCAGCTGCTGCGCGGCTTCACCGGTAAAAGGGGTGACCTGAATTTTATCCGCAGGATTATGTTCTTCGCCCTTGGCAATCTCCGGCAAGGCAAACACTCTGGCCTGCAATAATTCCAGCTGATTCAGGAAATTACCCAGATCGTGCAAAGCCAGTTCCAGTTCGTTAAAACAACCGTTCATCCGGGCAATTAAATCATAATCTGCCATAAATCCTCCAGTTAGTTACAACATACAGTTTATGACATAATTCAAAACCGTGCACACCTGACCTTCGGTTTTTTTATCAATTCCAGGATTTTAATGCTGTTTATCAGGGAAAAAGGCCAACGGTTTAAACCTGCGCGGCTTTATCGTAAGCTTGATTATCACATCGCCAGAAGGCCTGCCATGAACTCTGAATTTCCTGATGATTTACCGCGTTGCCCGTGGGGCGATAACGACCCGATGATGCGCGATTACCACGATCGCGAATGGGGAAAACCGGTTCGCGACAGTCGTGCCTTATGGGAAAAGCTGATGCTGGACGGTTTCCAGGCGGGTTTATCATGGCGGATCGTACTGAAAAAACGCGATGCTTTGCGGCAGGCATTTTACCATTTTGACCCGCAAAAAGTGGCTGAATTTACTGAAGAAGATATCGAAAGATTAGTGAATGACGCCGCCATTATTCGTTCACGCAGCAAGATCACCGCAGTGATTAAAAACGCCCGTGCGTATCTGGCCATGCAGGCGTCAGGCGAAGAATTTGGTGAGTGGATTTGGGCGCAAATTGGCGGGAAAGCCATTCAGCACACCGGCCCGGTTCCCACGAAAGATGCGCTGTCAGAACGGATTTCGAAGGATCTGAAGAAAAGGGGATTTACCTTCGTCGGCCCGACGATTGTTTATGCCTGGATGGAAGCGACGGGCCTGATTAATACACATCATCCCGACTGTTTTCGACGTGCTCAGGTTGCGGAAGATGCCTGAAACCTACTGAATGATAGGCAATAAATATCATGAGCTGTGATGCTTTTGATATTGTGACGGTGTCACTGAAAGTTGTCTGACAAACGCCCGTCGCAGGATATCGACGCTGGAAAATCCGCATTCCGCCGCGATTTGTTTCACCGCCAGCTCGCCAGTTTCCAGCAGCTGACGCGCGTGAAATACACGCTGCTGTTCAAGCCATTCGGCCGGGGACTGATTCAGTTCCTGATTAAATAAACGGGTAATGTGCCGGGTGCTGATCCCCATATGTGTGGCGAGACTTTGCAAATTATGCGGCTGATCCAGAGTGTTCAGCACCCAGCGCTGAACGTCCTGCAAAGCAGAACGCCCGCTTAACGAAGCCTGCCCATGGCGGCTAAATTGTAACTGGCCGCCGGGACGTTTGAAAAACATTACCAGCTGCGCGGCAACGTCGAGTGCCGTTTCCCGCCCGAGATCTTCCTCCACCATATTCAGTGCTAAATCCAGCCCGGACGTTACGCCAGCCGCGGTGCGAAGTTCGGCATCGGCAATAAAAATTGCGTCAGCTTCTACGTTCACCTGCGGATATTCCTGATGAAGCCGTTCCGCAACAGTCCAGTGTGTGGTAACGCGACGCCCGTTGATTAATCCGGCCGCCGCAAGCAGCATCGCGCCGCTGCAAACCGAACCGAAACGCTGTGCGTGATGGCTCCAGCGGCAAATATTTTCATGCAGCTTTTCGTCTGAAATGAAGCTGTCGAGCACCGGCGCACCGGCAACCAGGAAGGTGTCAAGCGCGTCGGGAAGCGGGTCGTCGAGTGTCAGATCGGCCAGCAGGCGGGCGCCGGAAGATGAAACAACGATCGGATCGGCCACGGCCATCACGCTGAGTTTATACACCTCACGCCCGCGTTGCTGATTTGCCTCGGCAAAAACGTCCAGCGGGCCGGAGACATCCAGCAACTGAACGCCTGGCACGGCCAGAATGATGATGTGTTTGGGCATGAGATGATTTCCTGTCGCAGAATGCGGATATGTCCCTAATCGTCATATTGCGACGATTGATGACATTCATAGTGAAGCTTAATCTGGGCTCATTCAACCCCAACGGAGAAATATTATGAGTCTGAACATTCAGGGCATCCGCATTCCCGACAGCAAAATGGCGCGCGAAGCCACCGAACTGGTCCGCGATACAGAAACCGATTTACTGTTCCATCATTCCAGCCGCGTGTATTACTGGGCGGCACTTGCCGGTCAGCAACGTCAGCTTAAAGTCGATCACGAGTTGCTGTATATCGGCTGTATGTTCCACGACATGGGGCTGACCCACGAAAATTGTAGCTGCGATAAACGCTTTGAAGTGGACGGCGCAAACGCGGCCCGCAAATTTATGCAGCAACACGGCGTCAGCACGCAGGATATTGATAAAGTCTGGACCGCGATTGCCTTGCACACGACGCCCGGGATCCCTGAATTTATGGATCCGGTCATTGCGCTGGTGACAGCAGGTGTGGAAATGGACGTTCTCGGGATTAATTATCAGGGATACGATGACGACGTGCGAAATGCGGTTGTGGATGCGCATCCGCGGACACCGGCATTTAAAGAAGACATCATTCAGGCATTTTATGATGGCATCAAAAACAGACCGCAAACCACATTTGGCAACGTGAAAGCGGATGTCATTGCCGACAAAGAACCCGATTTCATCAGAGGCAATTTCTGTTCGGTGATCCGCGGATCCCGCTGGCAGGGGTAAGAAGAAAAGGGCGCACCGGGCAAGATTCCGGTGCGTTTTCCTGTCGTACAAAACTGTCAGACCAGACGAAACTCAATCATAAACAGTGATTTCAGACCGGGGTAAATCTCGCTGATCACCTGTTTCAGCTCAGGTAATGTCATATTTTCCTGCAAGGCATGGGCGTCATTCAGCTCGTCAAATTGTACCGGCGTAACGTCGATAATCTCGATATTGCAGAAGAAAACGTTGTCTTCATAACGACTTACGCGAACACGATCGCCCGCCACAAAATTAGCATCGCTGGCTTCACGGAGCGTGATCGTTTTGCGCCCGGCCAGAATATCGGCCTCGAAACGACCGTAAAATGTGATGTCTTTCATCAGATGTTATCCCTCAGCGCTACGTTAAAGTCTTGTTCGCCACATCATACGAAGCATGCCGATAAAATCAACAAACACATTGATAAATATGATAAAAAAGTGATGAATTACGAACTAATCCAAATCTTTCGCTGACAGGTGCTGAGGTCGCGTGAGACACTCAGAATTCACGTAGCGCGATCAAATGACGGTCAGAACGGAGAGGAAATGGACGATATTTCGGCGAAAAACATCATTTCACTGTATCAGCGACATGCTGATATCTGGGATAAATTGCGTAAAAATCAGGGATATGAAAAGGCGTGGCTGGACCGTTTTCTGGCTCTGATCCCGTCAGAAGGCCGCATTCTGGACATCGGTTGCGGAGCAGGAAAACCCATCGCCGAATATTTTATAGAACGTCATTTCTCAGTGACCGGCGTCGATTCTTCAGAACCGATGATTTCGATTTGCCGTGAACGTTTCCCGGAACAACACTGGCAGGTTGCCGATATGCGTTCGTTATCGCTGAACGAGAAGTTCGACGGGCTGATTGCCTGGGACAGTTTTTTTCATCTGACGCGCGATGATCAGCGTGCCATGTTTGCCATTTTTGAGAAACACGCAAAGCCTGATGCAGCATTGATGTTCACCAGCGGTCCCGGCAACGGTGAGGCGATTGGCACATTTGAAGGGGAAGATCTGTATCACGCAAGTCTGGCTCCGGAAGAATACCGTGCGCTGTTTGATGAACATGGTTTCAGGGAAGTGAAGATGGTTGCCGAAGACCCGACATGTGCAGGACATACCATCTGGCTGGCACAGTTTAAAGGCTGAGATAGTCAGTGAAGTGGTGAAAGCTGCCGGAATGAAAGGATGCAGAACTGGCAGATTTTACGGAATGACGTGACGAACTAAAGCCGGATATCCTGAGTTTCTTAGATAACCAAAGTGCGCATAATGTATATTATGTTAAATTGAAATGCTATTAACGAACCCACCATCAATCTATCGTCTCTCCTGCCATTCTGTTCCTTTTTCATGACTCTTCACCTGTGCTTTGATCTTCAATATCACCATAATGCACGGCCAGCCAGACTGTGATTTCATTTGCGGCTGTCCACTCCAAACGGTGTTTGCGTAACGCCGGAATGTTGATGCAGTCGCCGGCGTGCATTACCCGCGTCTGCGTTTCGTTTTCCATTCGCAAACCGGCTGAACCTTGCAGAACCGTGACCCACTCGCTTTGCGTCTGGCAATACCAGAAATCTGGCGGACTTGCCTGGCCGGTTGAAACAATTCTCTCAATACGCATGCCCGGTATGTTCAACAGCGCTTCGAAGGTTTCGTTTTCCTGCGCACTGGCAGTAACCGGTAAACCGGCAAACAAATTAGACAGCATGCGGACGCTCCTTTCGGCGGATATCAACCAGTTCAAACTGACAACGCTACGTGAATTCTGAATTTCTGGCAGTACCATAATGCTGCAGAATTCACGTAGCGCATTCTTTATTTTGGCCGGTTTCAGCTATAACCCGGCATAAACCTTCTCGACCTTCGCCATATATCGTGGTGCCTGCGGGGCCGGATGATACTGACGAACATGCCAGTTAAACGCTTCCGGCGTCAGCTGATTGATCATCAGAATTGCCGTCTGGCGGTTTGAGGAAAATGTCCGCAATAAAGCACCGGCACCGTTAGCGTAAGCGACTTCTGTAGCATAGCGACGCGTCAGCGGATCGTTAATCCAGTTTAATTGCTGATGCTGTAATCCGCTGAGATATGCCGTACCCAAATCAATGTTGGTTTCCGGATCATGCAATTGTCTGTCGCTCGGGCAACCGCGTTTACCTTTATACCGGTATGCATCGCAGCCGCTGGTCGAGGCTTTAAGTTGCATCAGGCCAATGGCATTCGACGGGCTGACGGCGTCCGGATTGTAGCTGGACTCAACCTGGATAATTGCTTTGATCAGTTTCCGGTCAACTTTGTAATTATCGGCCGCATCTTCAATGATATTGTCATAAGCGTGGGTATCGTATTTTTTATAATGCGTTTTGCCAGAGCAACCCGCCAGAATCATCAGCATGATCAACAGGCTGATCCGTGACGGCTGTTTGAGTAATGAATTCATGAAATCTCACGGTTAAATGCGTCATTTTGGACGCTGACAAGATACCCTTAACGCCGCTGAGTATCATGGTTTAATTGAATTTTTTCACGTTTTACGTGTGCCAAAAATGCGCAATGCAAACCTCCTGCCGTTTCTTCTTTCACGGGCTTAGCCTTAAATAGCGTATTGACTTATTTAATACAAATTGTATTTTTAATGCCATGAAAACTTTTCTGATTATCGTCCCTGACGGGGGCATGTTATTTGAAGCGGCCGGTATCGCCGACATCCTTATGCAGGCGAATCGTCTGATGCCTGCTGGCGGGACGAATTCTCCTTATCAGGTCACGGTCGCCACCACGCAACCTCACCGCGTGGTTCACGGCGTTTCCGGCCTGAATTTGCTGGCTGACCACCGGCTTTGCGACCTTGACCCTGAACTTCCCCGCGACACTATTCTGATCACTGGCAAAGGGCTGACCGAAGAAGAAGGATCGGACGTCGTTGACTGGGTCAAACGCGCTGCACCCCATGCCCGGCGTGTTGTTTCCATTTGTGGCGGAGCCATGTTACTGGCGAAAACCGGCTTGCTGGATGGACGTCACGCCACGACGCACTGGCGGTTACTGGACACGTTGCAAGCTGAATTCCCGCAGATCGCCGTCGAACGCGGGCCTATTTATGTGCAGGATGGCCCGGTCTGGACTTCCGGCGGCGTCAGTTCCGGCTTTGATCTTACACTCGCGCTGGTGGAAGACGATCAGGGTTTTAATCTGGCCAGAGACGTTGCACAGGATTTAGTGATGTTTCTGCGCAGGCCTGGTGGACAGGCACAGTTTAGCCGCTATCTTTTGAATCAGGCCAGCGAAGGCCCTATCCGCGAGCTTCAGCTCTGGTTACCGGAGAACCTCACCGGCGATTTATCTGTCGAAGCTCTGGCTGAACGTGCCGCCATGAGCCCGCGTAATTTTACCCGGGTTTTCACCCGCGAAACCGGGATCACGCCGGCCAAATATGTTGAAGAAGTTCGCCTTAATGCGGCCAGGCAACGGCTTGAACAAACCACACAAGGCGTCGAGCAAATCGCACAGGTCACCGGATTTGGCAGTGGCCTGAATTTGCGGCGTGTTTTTGAAAGGAATTTACACCTGACCCCGACGGAATACCGGGAACGCTTCTGCTCACGCATGTTGGCGTAAATTGATCTTTTATTGTCATTTACGCCATATCTCCTTCGGTCTACATTACATGCAGGTCTGATAATAAAGGAGTTTCATCATGGTCAAAGTTGGTATCAACGGGTTTGGCAGGATTGGTCGAAATGTTTTACGCGCCGCACTGGGTCGTGATGACTTCCAGGTCGTCGCTATCAACGATCTCACCGACAGTAAAACCCTCGCGCATCTTCTGAAATATGATTCACTCTCAGGCACGTTAAATGCCAAAGTCGAAGCAGGCGAAGGGCAGCTGCTGCTCGATGGCAGAGCTATCCGCGTCTTCTCCGAAAGAGATCCGGCAGCGATTCCGTGGAGCAGCGTCGGTGTGGATATCGTTATTGAGGCGACCGGCTTCTTCACTGAAAAAGACAAAGCCGAATTGCATATCACCAAAGGCGGCGCCAAACGCGTCATTATTTCCGCACCGGCCAAAAACGACGATATCACTATCGTGATGGGCGTAAATGACGGCGACTATGACCCGGCCAAACACAAAGTGGTCAGTAACGGCAGTTGCACCACCAACGGTCTGGCACCGGCGGCGCTGGTTTTGCATTCAACCTTCGGGATTGAGCATGGCCTGATGAACACCACGCATGCGTATACCAACAGCCAGGCGTTGCACGATCAGCCGGAGAAAGATTTGCGCGGTGCGCGTGCGGCGGCGGTGTCGATTGTTCCGTATTCCAGCGGAGCGGCCAAAGCTATCGGTAAAGTCATTCCTGAACTGGATGGCAAAATGACCGGTTATTCCCTGCGCGTGCCGGTTCCCGTTGTGTCGATTGTTGACCTGACCGTCAACCTGAAACGCGAAGCCACGGTCGAAGAAATCAATGCGGCATTCCGTAAAGCTTCGGAGTCTGGCCCGCTGAAAGATATCCTGGGCTACAGCGAAGAACCGCTGGTTTCCAGCGATTATCGCGGCGACCCACGTTCTTCGATTGTTGACGGGCTTTCCACGCTGGTTATCGGCGGTAAGCTGGTGAAAATTCTGGCCTGGTACGATAACGAATGGGGCTTCTCAAACCGTCTGGTTGATCTGGCCCTGCTGATGGAAAAAAGAGGTTTATAACCCCCTATTTTCCTGCAAGACATTATAATGAGACACCGCCGCAAGGCGGTGTTTTTACAGTTGTTTCAGACAGACTCCTTGTTTCGAACAATAAACAGTATGTTGTAACTAAGCGTCTGCGCTTTGAACGAAATGCGTTACTCCTGCGGCCCTATTTTCATAAACGGGTTATAGGCGATTTCCCACAGATGTCCGTCCGGATCGGCGAAGTAACCCGAATATCCGCCCCAGAAAACTTTCTGCCCTGGCTTTATCAGCGTACCGCCCGCCTTCACAGCCTGTTCTAGAACGGCGTCTACTTTTGCTTCGCTGGCGACAGTCTGCGCCAGCGCCATTCCGCGAAATCCCTGACCTTCCGGGCTGAGTTCGGCATCTTTGGCCAGCTCATCCCACGGGAACAGAGACAGCCACGCCCCTGCCAGCTCAAAGAAACTCACACCGTCAGAATCAATAACCACTTTGGGGAACCCCAGACCGTTCTGGTAAAACTCCGTTGCGACGGCTAAATCCTTCACACCGAGCGTAATCATATTGATGACAGGTTGCATAACTGACTCCAGGCTATTGATTTAAAAAATCTCAAAAAAGAGTGAATTACCGGCTTCTCGCTGAGCAGGCGTAACGCTTATACTCTTGTTTTTCTCAGGGATGATGAGCCCCCGATGGATTACGATATAGCGATTATTGGATTAGGCCCGGCCGGTGCAACGCTCGCCAGGCTGCTTAAACCGGGTCTGAAAATTCTGGCCCTCGATAAGAAACAACAATGCGGTGAAGACGGTTTTCAGAAACCTTGCGGCGGTTTACTGGCCACGGATGCGCAACGTTCTTTTGTCCGTTTTGGCGTCAACCTGCCGACTTCCGTGCTGGCCGATCCACAGATATTTAGCGTGAAAACCTACGATTTGCAGACGAAGCTCATTCGTAATTATCAGCGTACTTACGTGAATATCAATCGTCACCGGTTTGATTTGTGGCTTAAAACACTGATTCCTGCCAGCGTTGATGTCCGGCATGACAGTCTGTGTCGCAAAATCACCCGCCGGGACGATGGCCTGTATCACATTCGTTTTAACGATAACGGCGCTGAACAGGAAGCGACTGTGAAATACGTGGTGGGCGCTGACGGCGCAAACTCCATGCTTCGTCGCATGCTTTATCCTGATCATGAAATCCGCAAGTATCTCTCAATACAACAATGGTTTGTCGATAAACATCCGGTGCCGTTTTACTCCTGTATTTTTGATAATGCGGTGACGGATTGCTATGCCTGGAGTATGTCGAAAGACGGCTATTTCATTCTGGGCGGAGCCTTTCCGATGAAGAATGGCAATCAGCAATTTGAAGCGCTGAAAAACCGTTTGCAGCCCTATTCCTTTACGTTCGGCGACGTGGTTAAAACGGAGAAATGTATCGTGCTCTGCCCGTCAAAACTGAGCGATTTCCGCTGCGGTAAAGAGAACATTTTCCTGATTGGCGAAGCCGCCGGTTTTATCAGCGCCAGTTCTCTGGAAGGCATCAGTTATGCTTTTGACAGCGCGGAGATCCTGAGCAAGATCCTCAATGCAGAGAGCGTTTCGCCGCACCGGGCTTATCAGAAAGGGACGCTGAAACTTCGTCTTAAATTATTCGGCAAAATTGTCAAAGCGGCCATTCTGACGTCTCCGCTGTTGCGCGGGCTGATCATGAAAAGCAAAATTTCACATGTCGATATGACAACACAGAAATAAAACCGCTGTTTCCGGCGTTTCTGGACGGCAGGAAGGCCCTCTTCCTGTTGTCTCAAAATGTTAATGGAGCCGGGGGATTAATGGTAAATGTTGCTGATCGTGCTAATCTTACGCCACTGAAAACCTGCTTACGCCCGACAGTGAGGAACTTTTGACCACTTTACGCCGCCGCCCGGAAGCATCCATTCCCAGGCTCCGTTTCCTCCCGGAAACTATCCATATCGGCCGTCAGTTGCGCACTTACTGTGATGCCCGTTTCAAAACCATTGGGCTGACGCTCGCCCGCGGGCAGGTGCTGTTGCACTTAGAGGCGGCTCAGGGTCGCCTGCCTCAGGGAGAGCTGACTGCCCTGCTGGAAGTCGAGCACCCTACCGCCATCCGCCTGTTTGACAGCCTTACCGAGCTGGGTTTGCTGGAACGCTGCCCAGGAGATTCTGACCGTCGTTCGAAAGACATTAAGCTGACAAATGCCGGAATTGAACTGGCGAATCAGGTTCGCAGCATGACCGATGACATTTTGATCCGCGTAATGGAAGGCATTCCGGATAAAGATATTGATGTCGCCCGCGACGTTCTCGCCAGCATCACCGCCAATATCGCCGCGCTTTAGTGGCGTTTTCCCCTTCCCGTTTGTCCCCCTTTCCTCTGCATTAATCACTTGCGTTACTGATTTGTTGTTCGTTATTTGCGTTTGTAAATATCACCAATATGAATAATTGGACTAGACACATCTGAAACGCCTTATTACATTATGTAGCAAGCTACAAACTAGTTGGGTAACGACTTACAAGGCATAACGATGACGACGCGTTCTGATTCAGATGTCCGGCAGGACGCCGGTGAATTAACAACACGGGATGCATCACCAGAAAAAGAACTCTCCGCACCACCGCCTGAAGGATTACCGAAACCGCAGCCAGCCTCGGTGCCTCCGTCACAGCATCACCCTTTCGCCGTCCGGGTCAGCACCTGGCTCTGGCACTATCCGCGTGGCCGGATTGTGGTTTATGCGCTGGCCTCGCTGATTATTGGCCTGACGCAGGGGCTGGGGATTAACCTGGTCAGCTCTAACCTGACGGGTATTCAGGGCTCGTTGAGCATTTCCAATGTCGAAAGTTACTGGCTGGTGGCAGCCTATACCGCGACCAGCGTCACCGGCACGATCCTGCTTTATAAAATCCGTACCCAGTTTGGCTTCAGGCGTTTCGGGGAATACGGGCTGCTGTTTTTTGCCATGGCGTCTCTGGCACAAACCTTTACCCATGATTTTCAGACCGCGCTGGCCGTCCGCGCCGTCATGGGTTTTGCGATGGCCTCTCTCGGCCCGCTGGCGTTGTTTTATATGTTCGAGATTTTCCCGCCCGCTAAAAAGCTGACCGCCGGGCTGTGTTTCGGGCTGGCGGGCAGCCAGATTGCCCTGCCGGTTTCACGCATTATTTCGCCGCATCTTCTCGATCTCGGCCACTGGCACCAGCTGACGATGCTGGAATCCGGTCTTTCCCTGATTTGTCTGGCAATTATCTGGATCCTGCCGCTGACGCATCCGCCCCGCGTGAAGGTATTCGAACGCATCGACTGGATCAGCTATCCGCTGATTGCCACCGCCGTCGCCTGTATGTCCGTGGTGCTGACGATGGGCCGTTATTACTGGTGGCAGGAGAAAGACTGGATCGGCGAAGTGCTGGTGGTCGGGATTATTGCGCTGACACTGTCTTTTATGGTCGAGCTCAAACGTAAGAATCCCATTATCGATTTGCGCTGGCTGATGACGCCGGAAATGCTGCTGTTCAGCGGTTCAATGCTGTTTATCCGTATGCTGCTTTCCGAGCAAACCACCGGCATGGTTGGCTTTCTGAATCTGGTCGGTCTGGTGAATGACCAGCTGGTTACGCTGTTTTGCGTGATTCTGGCCGCCACCGTTGCCGGGCTGGTGGTCGTCAGCATTATTCATAAAGCGAACCGCATCGTTTACATCCATCTGTTTTCCATTGCCCTGATTGCCGTGGCCTCGCTGATGGACGCCAGTTCCACTGCGGACACCCGCCCGGAACAGTTTTACCTGACGCAGGGCATGATTGCGTTTGCCGGTGCCATCTTTCTGCCGACGTCCTTATGGCTGGGTTTTATCCGCGCGTTGCAGTTCGGGCAAAGCCAGATCATCAGTTTCGTGCTGGTGTTTCTGTCGACGCAGAACGTCGGCGCACAGGTCGGCGGCGCTTTCCTGGGCACCATTCAGATATTGCGCGAGAAGTATCATTCCGCCGTTCTGGTTGAACATATCAGTTTGCAGAATCCGCTGGTGGTCGAACGAATTTCCCAGTACAGCCACCTGCTGAAACCGGTTCTGACGGATGGCTCACAGCTGAATGCCGAAGGTCTGGCGCAGCTGAGCACGAAGATCACCCAGCAGGCGGGACTGCTGGCCTACAACGATGTTTTTAGAGTGGTTTTTTATATGTCGCTGGGCTGTATTGCCGTGCTCGGCGCGCACATTATTGCCGGAAGGATCCAGACAAAAAAACGCGCAGCCTCCGAAGCGGTTGCCTGAATAAACAGATCCTGTTGACGAACTGAAACGAGGTATACGGACAAAGTGATGAAAAATATCTTTCGTTATCCATCCATTATTGTAGTGCTTTGCTTAGGCATTATTGGCGTGATGATTGTGTTGTACAGCTGGCAGCTGTTTCCATTTAACTCCAGGGTGGAATCGACCGATAACGCGTATATCCGCGGAAACGTCACCCTGCTCAGCCCGCAGGTTTCGGGTTACATCACCGGGGTGAAAGTGCAGGATTTTATGCCGGTGAAAAAAGGCGATGTGTTGTTTGTGATTGACGACAGCACTTACCGGCAGGAGTTGTTACAGGCCGAAGCCGCGGCGGCGCAGGCGCAGGTGACGCTGCAAAACTTCGAGCAGAACCGTGCGTCCAGTGCTGCCAGCCTGCAACTTGCAGAAGCGGAATTGCAAAGCGCGCAGGCAACACAAAGCAAGGCGTCACTCGATACCCATCGCAACGGGCCATTGCTACAAAAAGGATTGGTGTCAAAAACCACCGGAGATGAACTTCAGGCGGCGTTACTGACGGCGGAGGCCAACGTGGCAAAAGCGCGCGCATCCGTGAATATCGCACGCCAGAGTCTCGCGCTGGTGGAAGCCAATAAAGCGTCGCTGGCGGCGGCATTAAAAGCCTCACAGGCGAAAGTTGAAGTGGCACAAATCAATTTACAGCACACGCAGATTATCGCGCCGTCCGACGGGCAGCTCGGCGAAATCAGTGCCCGCATGGGGCAATACGTCAGTGCCGGAACGCAACTAACGTCGGTCACGCCAAAACAGGTCTGGGTGACGGCCAATTTTAAAGAGCGCCAGCTGGCGGGAATGGCTGTCGGGACGCCTGCGTCTTTCACGGTGGATGCGCTGAACGATCATCCGTTTAAAGGCCACGTGGTGCGGATTTCTCCGGCCGCCGGTTCGGAATTCAGCGTACTGAAAGCCGATAATGCGACCGGGAATTTCACCAAGATTTCTCAGCGTATCGCCGTACGCATTGAGCTGGAACCGGATCAGGCGCAGAGCGACCAGCTGCGACCGGGAATGTCCACGGTCGTCAGCGTTGATACCTCAAAGGCACCCAAAATCTGAATCAGCTGACAATATCAGCGTAATAGCGCCGCGCAACGTCAGGATGAGAGCGCAGCCGCCCTTTCAGATAGTTGAATCCCACGTCGCGGAACAGCGGATTCAGCGGATCGCTGGCATCGCCACGGGCTTCTTTTGCCAGCTCCGGCGGCAGCGGAAAGAGCGGCACAACGGCGTCCAGCTGCGCGCCGAGGAAAAAGGCCAGCGACAGCCGTTCGCCTTCAGCAGGCGGAGACACCACGCGGTGAACCGTCGCACGCAAGTAACCGTTGGTGGCCAGCTCCAGCAGTTCGCCGATATTCACCACCAGCGTATCCGCCACCGGCGGCGCATCGACCCATTCATTTTCCTCAACTTCAACCTGCAAACCGCGCTGTTCATCCTGCAATAAAAAGCTCAGGAAACCGGAATCTTTATGCGCGCCGACACCCTGATTTCCCGCCTCAGCCGCCCGCCCCGGATAACGGATCAGCTTGATGTGCTCATTGGGTTTTTCGCCATACAAAGGATCAAAGGCGTCTTCCGGCAGTTTCAGCGCCAGCGCAAAAGCGCGCAATAAACGCAGCGACATCGCCGTCATTTCCCTCTGCCAGCGCAGCAGCAGCGGGCGCAACTCAGGCAGCGCTTCCGGCCACTGATTTGGCCCCTGCAATCTTGCCCACGCAGGCGTCTCTCCGCTTACCGGTAATTTTGGCCGTTCGGCACCCAGATCAAACTGTTCGCGCCAGTCCGGCTGACCGCGGGTAATCTCTGACGCGGCGCGGTTATAGCCGCGAAAATGCGGAGAATTGATCATGGCGACGGCCAGTTTATCTTCTTCCGGCAAGGCAAAAAATTCCCGCGCTACGCGCTGCACGTCGTGAAGCAGCGTGGCATCCACGCCGTGGTTTTTCAGATAGAAGAAGCCGATTTCGCGGGCGGCATAACGCAGCTGCGACAAAAACGCTTCACGCTCTTCTGGCGTACCGGAAAACAGGCTGAAATCGACCAATGGGATAGTTGCTGACGTCTGGCTCATTGCTTACTCCGCCGTGATTATGGGTGATAATCGTCAACGCTATCACAGCGCCGGAGCGGCCGACCAATAGCCAGATAATCTGGTTTATGCTTCGGAGTTATGAAAAAACTACGCGGGATATTAACCGGTTATAGCACGCCCGTCCGTGGGCCTCTCCGGTCAGCGGGAACCGAGATACCGGTAAACCACCGCCAGATCCTGGTCGCCATAACCGCCATCCACGGCGGCCTGCCAAGTTTCACTAATGCGTTTCATTACAGGCAACTCGAGCTTACTGCCCGCATCAATCGCCAGATTGATATCTTTCAGCGCCCAGGTCAGCTGCATCTGCGGGGTATAATCGCCGCTTTTGAACATCGCCATTTTGCCTTTGATATACGGCGCCGCCAGAGGGCCGCCGTCGAGGACGTCCCACAGGTCATCCGGCGTAAAGCCCAGTTCTTCGGCCAGCTGGGTGCTTTCGGCGATGCCTTCCATCATGGCAATCAGCCACGCGTTAACCACCAGTTTCATTTTAGACGCACGACCGGCTTCACCCAGCCATTTAGTGGCTTTCGAAATGGCAGCAAAAACCGGTTCAACGGCCGCACCCGCCTCACGGTCACCGCTGGCCAGCACCACAATTTGCGCCTGTTCAGCGGGCGCTTTGGTACCCGAAACCGGCGCATCAAAGAACACCACGTCCGGGCGCTGTTCTTTAATCAGCACAATCAGCGATTCAGTGGCATCGACGCCCAGCGTTCCCATTTGCGCGATAATTCCGCCCTGCTTCAGCCCGGCTAAAAGCCCGTTATCGCCCTGATAAACTTCCAGAGAGGTTTTGCCGTCCGATAACATGGTAATCACCACATCGGCACCTTCTGCGGTTTCACGCGGTGTCAGGCCGCGTTGCGCGCCCGCCTTCACCAGATCGTCACCACGCGATGCTGTCCGGTTCCACACGCGGGTGGTGAAACCTTTTTTAATCAGATTGGTGGCAAATGCATGTCCCATCGCCCCCAAACCGAGCACCGCGACTACAGGTTGCTGACTCATGTCTTACTCCTTGTGCAAACGTTAAATGTATTCAAAAGGCTATCATCGCAGGCCCTGCGGCGGAACCGGCTTCTGTAACCAGATGCAACAGAGGGGCTTATAATACTTAACCTCTTCCAGCGAAGTGGCGTAACATACGCGCTTTCGTGCCAGGGCTGTCCCATAATGCCCCGGCAACTCTGATTTGACTGAGAATTTTCAGGAGTCGCAGCACTATGAGTAAAGTTGTTTTAATCGGGATCATTTCCGTCATTTTCGCCCTGATGGTGCTGATGTTGGGCTCGGTCTATGTTTATCCGTGGTGGATGCAGCGCACGACTGAAGGCGCATGCAGCACCATCACCAAAGATAACGCCATCGACACTGTGACCCGCGATTACATGCAAAACCGCATTCCCAACTGGGGCAACGATAAAGACAATATGGGTACCTCCGTGCCGGTGTTGAATTTCATCAGCGATGACGTCAAAGAAGACAAAGGCACTTACCACATTCCTTTCAGCGCCAAGGGGCCTAACGGCACGCTGGGTTATGTGGCGCACTTCAACTGCTCAAACCATTACGTGAAATATTCCACCGTCGAATAATGCCGGTTTTCCTCCCCCGCAGCGGTGGATTTCTGATAACAGCATTTGCCCCATAAACAAAAACCGGCACGCGATTGTGCCGGTTTTTTATTGTCTGTTGCGAACGGATGAATTACTTCGCCGGTGGCAGCTGACTCCAGTAAGTGCCGCTGAACGGAACCGGCAGGAACTGCGTATACAGTTCTTTCAAGGTTTCCTGCGGATCAACATCTTTAAACAGCTGCGGATACAGCGCTTTGGCGAACACTTCGACGTCGACCATGTGATACGGGCTGAGATAGAAATTATGCCAGACGCTGTACGCCCGCCCTTCGCGCACCGCTTTCAGCGTGGAAAGCACCGGCTGTTTATCCATTATCTGCCGGAAACTTTGCTCCGCTTCCTGTTGCGTGACCTGTGGCCCCAGCATCAGGTTGGACACTCTTCTCCCTTCCGGGCCCGCCATGCCCGTGGTGATATACACATCCGGGTTGGCCATAATCACTTTCTCTGCGTTCAGATCTCCGTACACGCTGCCAAAAGCACCTTTGGCGATGTTATCCCCGCCAGCAAACGCCAGCAGGTCAGCGAGATTCCCGTGAGAAACCGTGGTGCAGCACCCTTCACGGCGCCCCAGATGCAATTGCAGCATCACCGTCTGTCTTTTGCCCTGATACGCCGCGATGCGTTCACGAACGCGATCCATATGCTGCTGATAAAAAGCGATAAAGCGCGCCGCTTTCTGCGGATGGTTCAGCACGTCGCCCAGCAACTTTACGCTGGGGATCGTGTTATGCAGTTGATCCACGCGCAGATCGACGTAGATCACCGGGATCCCCGCACTGGTCAGCGTGATTTCCATCTGGTCGCGGTCGGTTTGTTTCTTAGCATACACCGGCAAAATCACCAGATCGGGTTTCAACGCAATCACCTTCTCCGCGTTCAGCTGCGTATAGTTGTTTTGCCCGAGCAGCGGGATGGTGGCGATTTCCGGAAAAGCTTTTACGTACATCGCCCAGCTTTGTGCATCGAGCTGCGCCATGTCGCCCGGCCAGCCAATAACGTGCTGCGCGGGGTTTCCGTCCTGCACCAGCGCCAGCGTATACAACATACGGCTTTCGCCCACCACGATCCGCTGCGGATTATCCGGCACGTTGACCGTCCGGTTAGAAATATCGGTCACGGTTCTGGCCTGCGCCAGGCCGGATAATAACAGGCAGGAAACCAGCAGAGACTGTGTGAACTTACGCATAACACCTCAAAACCCGTCACAAAGGCTGAGATGATAATGATTATCGTTATTTGCCGCAATGTGATGATTGCCCACTACTACAGGGTTGGGTAACGCGCACGCGCCAGTTTGCAGCGACGCCTGCCCGTAATTCGACTACACTGGTAGCCACTTTCCTCACAGGACGCAGTAATGATGAAAAGACTGACACAACAAGATATGACGGAAAGCGAACAACGCGAGCTGAAAACGTTGCTCGACAAAGCCCGCAAAGCTCAGGGCCGTGAGTTGACTAATTCGGAAAACAACCGGATTAAAGATGACTACATCGACAAGCTGATGGAAGAGAAAGAGAAAGTGGCCGCGCGTGCGCGTGCCGAGAAACGCCGCAATAAAGCGGTACCAAGCACCTCAGCGACCTATGACTGGACTGCCCGCACCCATCCGCGCGGCCGCCGTTAAGAACAAACTGACCCTCTTCGTGTATTACGCAGAGGGTCAGCTCAGAACATCGCGTTAACCGATTTTACTTCAGCAACTTAAAGCCGTGGCTCCCGTCTTTTTCCAGCTGCGCCACCAGACCGTATTCCCAGTCCAGATAATCCTGCATCGCCTGCGCGCTCACCGCCGTGCCTTCATACGGACGCTGATAGCGATCTTGCGCGTTCTCCAGATATACCGACTCGCCGCGCTCCAGTGATTCTCCGGCGTTAATCCAGCCGACCGTGCCCTTTTCCAGCAAATACGTCTCTTTACCGGTCAGCGCCGTGACCTCCGTGACAGCGTAACGCGCCAGCAAACCGCTGGTGCAGGTCACGACCCAGCGCGTTTTCTCCGGCTGTGCGGCAATGACCTGCGGAATATTGCCCCGCGTCGTCCAGACTGCGCCGGGAATGCGGCGATTGCGGAAATTCGCGCTGGTGGTGAGATCAATCACGCCCGTGCTGCCTTCTGCCAGCCAGTGTTGCAGCTGTTCCGGCGTGACGGATTCCACAGCAGGCGCAGGCGCGACCTGTGCTTTCCAGTCGCCCTGTTCCGCGAAATCTTCTTCTTTGAATTCCGCGACGTACACTTCCCAGTTCATCTGCGCCAGCCAGGAAGCTGCCATCCGGGCACGCACGCCGTCGCTGTCGGCCAGAACGACGCGCGCGCCGCGCACCGTCGCATAATGATCGGTTTCCTGAATCAGCTGGCCGCCCGGAACATGCCGCGCACCGGTGAGATGCCCGGCACGGTATTCTTCCGCCGTGCGGACATCAAACAGATACAACGTCCGTTGCGGATCCTGCTGCCATTCATGGATTTGTGACAATGTCACCGAGCGTACGCCCGCACGAATTGCCAGCGCCTGCGCGCCTTTCAGGGCAATGCGACGGGAATCTTCGCTCAGCGCCGGATAATGAGCATGTTCCTGATGCGCCAGCGTTTTCCCCGCCAGCGTCCAGCCAATGGTGCCGTTACGCAATGCCGCAACCGGCTGCGTGAATCCGGCATTGATCAGCGATTGCGTACCGATAATGCTGCGGGTACGACCGGCGCAGTTGACGATGATTTGCGTTTTTTTATCAGGCACCACGTCGCGTAAACGCAGCGCCAGTTCTCCGCCCGGCACGCTCACGCCACCCGGAATACTCATCGTCTGAAACTCATCGAACCGGCGCACATCCAGCACCGCCACATTCGCGCCCTTTTCCTGTAACGCCTGAACTTCATTAGCCGTCAGAGACGGAGTTTTATAATGATGTTCAACCCATTCACCAAATGCCTTACCTGGCGCATTCACATCAATAAAAATCTCACCGCCCGCTTCTTTCCAGCCAGCCAGATCCCCCGCCAGCAGCGCGATATCCCGGTAACCCAGCGATTTCAGCAATGCCGCCGCGCGCGTGGTTTTGCGTTCGCCGCGGCGTTCGTCATAAAACTCACCGTTATCATAGAGCGTGATGGCGGTCTGCCGGTTAGGAATGCGGTCCTGCACTTCCAGTTCCAGTTTGGACAACGCCAGATTGGCGGCAAACAGCGGATGCCCGGTGGCAAACGCCCCTTCTTCACGCAGATCAACCAGAGCCACTTCCTGCCCGTCACGCAGGGCCTGATGCAGTTGTGAAAAATGACGCAGAGGTAACGGATGAGATTCAGACATGAGTGTTCTCTTTTGACAGATCCCAGATATTGGGAATGTGCGAATTGGAATAACCGGAGATGAAGGTTTTTTCGGTGCCGTCCGGCAGATAAACCGCCCGCGACACCGCGCCGATATTGCCGCCGTAGACGTGAATGCTGACTGAAACCCGGTCGTCATGCAGGTTGCTGACCTGATGGATATCGAGTAAATCCGGCACGATTTTTTCCACATCGCCTGGCTGTAACGTCACGGCAGCGCCTTCCGGATGCAAACTGCCGTCACTGTGGCGGACATAATTCTGGCTGGTTTCCCCGCCGCGCAGCATGCCAATCAGCCCCCAGACGCGGTGATCGTGTACCGGCGTTTTCTGCCCCGGTCCCCAGACAAAACTGACGACAGAAAAACGTGAAAGCGGATCGGCATACAACAGGTATTGCTGATAATGCTCAGCGTGCGGTTGCGCAGTGTCCTCCGGCAGCCAGTTATCCGTGCTGACGAGCTTTTCCAGCAACGTACTGCCCTGCGCCAGTAATTCGGTCTGCCCGTGAGGCTCCTGCACCAGCCGGGTAAAATCCGCCAGAAACTGCCGCAGCGGTGCCACCTGTAAAGCCGCCATACCTTCACCTCTTTCTTCTGTAAGCGATTCTGATTTCCTTCAGGCTAGCACCGGTCAAACTCAAGCAAAATTCATTTTATGGATAAGCTAATATGCAATTCACACATAAAAATGTGCGGTGGGATCCAGCGTCACCGGTTGAATTGTTTTATCCTGTGGAGACGCATAACGTTTACTTTCCGATATTGGGTCCCGATGAAAATTGAAGATTTGACCGCTTTTGTGGCGGTTATCCGGTTGCAGTCAACGCGACTTGCGGCTGATGAGCTGGGGCTGACGCAGCCGGCAATTACCCGCCGGGTGCAGAATTTCGAAGAGTCGCTGGGTATTCCGCTGTTAAATCGCCAGACCAAACCCCTGAAACCGACGCTGATGGGCAACCGCGTTTATCAGCAGTGCCGTCATATTCTGCGTGAAGTGGATGCGCTCAGTGATCTGGTCGCCGCCGACAGCCCGCCTTCCGGCCTGTTACGTCTGGCAGTGCCACAAAGCCTGAGCGAAGGCAGCCTGCTTCCCGCGCTGAAAAGCCTCTCCGCGCAGTTCCCGGAGATTCAGCCTCGTCTCTCCAGCGGCTGGGGAGAAGAATTGTTGTTACGCATTCAGCGTCAGGAACTGGAAGCCGCCGTGGTGCTGTTTCCGGCCAGTAAGCAATTCCCCGAGGGCGTGGAAAACCAGCCACTCGGCGCGGTTGACCTGGTGGTTGTCGGCCCGAAAACCACCGGCACCCTGCCGCAGCGGCTGGAAGATTGTTATCAGCGCGGCTGGATCCTCAATCCCGAAGGCTGCGGTTTTCGCGCCGCCCTGCAACGCGCACTGACCGAGCAGGGTTTGCCGCTGCTCATCAATCTCGAAGCCTTTGGCACCACGCTCCAGTTATCGCTGATCGCCGAAGGCCGCGGGCTCGGCCTGATGCCTAAACCGCTGGTCGAACGCCACCCTCTGCGCGATGAGCTTGAGATTTACGCCCTGAAAGATTTCGCCCCGCGAAGCCAGCTATGGCTGGTGTATCCGAATGTCCCGGCGAGTCAGGTTCCGGCGATTGACGCGTTTGCAGCGGCGGTAGCCGAGGGGCTGGATCTTGGGGTTGCCAGCCAAACGGGCTAAAACCTTTGGGGGGCTGTCAAACTGGCCTTAAGTCAAAATCAAGACCTTGGGCTCGCCGCCCAAACCGGTCTTAAGCCAAAATCAAGACCTTGGGTTGCCACCCAAACCGGCTTCAAGGGGCGCCTATCGCCGCAACCCTTGAAAATCCCGGGCTCTTAAACTGCGCGCTGCCGCTCGCTGGCTATGTTTCAGCAGCCACAGCTATTGCCGCGAAAACTTGCCGCTGCGCGGTTCCCTTCGTTCGGGTTACAAACCTCGCAAAAACACGCTCGGTTTTCCACCACTCCTACGGCGTGATTTTTGAAAGCGGCCAGAAGCTTTCAAAAATAGAAGTTTGCACTGCATTTCTTAGTTCGGAAATAGTTAGGTTTCGAATTAGAAAGTCTCTGGCCGCTTTCAAAACGGCGTCGAATGAGTGATGAGAAACAGCGAGAGTCTTTTTTCGAGCTGGTTCGAATCCAAAATGAGAGGACCGCGCAGCGGCGACGTTTGCGGCAATAACTGCCGTACCTGAAACATACTTTACAAGCGATAGCGCGCAGTTAAAAAGCGCGGGTGTCCAGAGGGCGCGCGCGTTAACGCGCCCTTTGGGCCAGTTTGGGCGGCGAGCCCAAGGTTTTGCCTGTTTGGGTGGCAACCCAAGGTCTTGATTTTGGCTTAAAGCCAGTTTGGGGCCACCCCAAGGTCTTGCCCCATGCCCACAGCTAAACTCTGCCCCCATACAATGCACATTTTTTATATTAGCTTATCCATATAATTAATTTTTAACATAGTACCATCCCGTTTATGGTGATAACTCCTGCCAGCGCAGCCACAATCCCGCTGGCCTCTGACCTGAGGAGTGACAGCCTGTGAGCGTGCAATTTATTGGTATGATCGGCCATCGTCTGGCATCTGAAATCATCCCGCCGACCGGACCGATTTTTGATAAGCAATACATCGCGGATTTCGCCCGTGCCCATGAAAACGCCGGTTTTGACCGCATTCTGGTGGCATACGCTTCTGACCAGCCCGACGCATTTCTGGTGACCGCCCATGCCGGTGCCAGCACTTCGCGCATTCATTTCCTGCTGGCGCATCGTCCCGGTTTTGTCGCGCCGACGCTGGCGGCCCGTAAACTGGCGACGCTCGATCATCTGCTCGATGGCCGTCTGGCGGTACACATCATCAGCGGCGGCAGCGATGCTGAGCAAAAGCGTGACGGCGATTTCGAGCCGAAAGATTCCCGCTACCGCCGCACCGACGAATATATCGATGTGCTGAAACAGAGCTGGTATTCGGAAAAAGGCTACAACCACCAGGGCGAGTTTTACCAGGCGGAAAACGCCTTCTCCGCCATCAAACCTTTCCAGAAACGCTTACCGGTCTTCTTCGGCGGTTCGTCTGACGACGCCATCCGCGTAGCCGGTAAACAGGCTGACGTTTTTGCGCTGTGGGGCGAACCGCTGGAAAGCGCCAGGGAAACCGTTGAGGCGGTGAAAGCCTCTGCGGCCAGACATCAGCGTGAGATTGATTTCAGCATTTCTTTCCGCCCGATTCTGGGCAATACCGAAGAAGAAGCCTGGGCAAAGGCGGATGAAATTCTGGCGAAAGCCACCGCGCAGCAGGTGGAAAAAGGGACGGCGCTGGCACCGAAACCGCAAAGCGTTGGCGCACAGCGGTTGCTGAATGCCGTGGCGCAGGGCGATCGTCTGGATTCCTGCCTGTGGACCGGTATCGCCGGGCTGATTGGCGGCGGATCAAACTCGACCGCGCTGGTCGGTACGCCCGAACAGGTGTCTGACGCCCTGCTGAAATATTACGATCTGGGCATTACCACTTTCCTGATCCGTGGCTTTGACCCGCTTAACGACGCCGTTGAGTATGGCAAAAGCCTGATTCCCCTGACCCGTGCGAAAATCGCCGCACGTCAGGCTGTCCGTCCGACCACCCAGCCTACGCTGGTTTAAGGGATCCCGATGCGAGTTTCTGTCAATACATTACATACTCTGAAAAATCTGCTGTTAATGATGTCTTTGGTCGGCGGCGTATCGTCTGCCTTCGCCGAACAGGTCACCCTGCGCGTTGCCGACCAGAAAGGAAATATGCGGGCACAGCTGGAAGCGGCGAATAAACTGGACAATCTGCCCTACAAAATTGAATGGTCAGAATTCCCCGCCGCCGCCCCGCTGGCGGAAGCCCTGAATGCCCAGGCCGTGGATGTCGGCATTATTGGCGATGCGCCGCTGCTGTTTGCCGAAGCGGCGGGCGCGCAGGTGAAAGCCATCGCCGTCGACAAATCTGACGCTTACGGCACCGCGTTGCTGGTGAAAGCCGACAGCCCGATTAAATCGGCGGCGGATTTGAAAGGTAAAAGCATCGCCACCAACCGCGGTTCTATCGGACATTTCGTGGCGCTGAAAGCGCTGGCCTCCGCCGGGCTGAGCGCCAAAGATGTCACGTTCCGTTTTCTCCCGCCGAGCGATGCCAAACTGGCGCTGACGCAGGGTTCCGTAGATGTGTGGGCGACGTGGGAACCCTACACCGCGTTTGCTGAAACGCAGGATCATCTGCGTGTGCTGGTGAACGGGCGCGGTTTGTGGTCGGGGAATAGCTTCCTTGCAGCGACTGACACGGCGCTTAAAGATCAGGGTAAACGTCAGGCGATTGCGGATTACCTGCAACGGCTGAGCGACGCGCAGATCTGGGCGTATAAAAATCTGGATGCCTACAGCGAAAAGCTGGCGAAGATTATTGGCTTCCCGCTGGACGCGGCCAAGTTGTCGTTTGAACGCCGTAAATCCTACTGGCAACCCATCGACGCAGCTACGCAAACACAGCAACAGCAGACTGCCGATTTCTATCATGCGCAGGGTCTGTTGCCGGTCGCGCTGAATGTCACCGGCACCTTTGACCATTCTTTCCTGCTGAAATAACGTCACGCGGTTTCTGCCGCACCTTCATAAACACCGGCTCAGTGCCGGTGTTTACCTTTTTGCCTGCTCTCTTTGTGCGCTATAACACACTGATAAGCCGTGTTTTCCCTGTGTTTCGTAAACTGTGAACTGCCGCCCTGTACGGAAATTTCAGACGTGGTTAATAGAAGACGTCGCCCGTCATCAGGCTCAGCTAACAGGATGCAGCATGGAAAATTACGCGAACAAAAGTGGTGATTCACAGGTTGTCAGCTTCCAGATTGATGCCAACTCGATCAAAGTCCGATTCAAAAACAATCACGTTTATCTCTACGATATCCGTCATCCCGGCCCGGAACATCTCGAAAAAATGAAAGAACTCGCCCGCGCCGGTTGGGGGCTGAATACCTACATCGAAAGCGAAGTGAAAACGGATTTCTCGTCGAAAGTTTTCTGACATCAGGACTGCGTTTCCGGGCGGTTGTGAGCCAGCCGCCCGCGTTTTGTTTACCGTTTCAGCGTAAATTACACCTTGTTAACAATCTGCTGTGACAACCTCCGCTGAACCCGCTAGTCTTCGTTATTATCCAGTGTTTTAACGGAAACCCCGCCATGACCCGAAAAATTGTTAAGCAATACAAAGCCAGTCGTGATGATATCCGCGATCTGCAAACCCGCCGTCCGGTTCCGGGGCCGGAACTCGAGCAGCTCGACCCTTTCCTGTTTCTCAATCATCACGGCCCGCAGGTTTATGCACCGGATAACCTCGGTTTACCCTTCGGCCCTCACCCGCATCGCGGGTTTGAAACCGTCACGTTTATCCTGCGCGGCGAACTGGCACACAGCGACACCGGCGGCCATGAAAGTGTTATCGGTACCGGCGGCGTGCAGTGGATGACGGCCGGTTCGGGCCTGATTCACTCTGAACTTTCACCGGAAGCGTTCAAACGCCACGGCGGTGAACTGGAGATTCTGCAACTTTGGGTGAATTTACCGTCGCGGCTGAAAATGACGCCTCCGGGTTATGTCGGTTTGCAGGCGCAAGACATCCCGCAAATTCTGCTGAGCAAAGGACACGGCGCGATCAGCCTGATCTCCGGCAGCGTGGCAGGCGTCACCGGCCCGATAAAATCCCTGACCGATGTCACCCTGATGACCGTTCAGATGAGCGCGGGCAGCGAAGTCACCTTACATGCGCCGGCGGCACGGCAGGTCTTCCTGTATACGGTGAAAGGACGGCTGAAAATCGATGATATTCCGGCACAGGCCTGGCATCTGATTGAGCTGGATAACAGCGATGACCGCGTAACGATAACCGCAACCGACGACACCACGTTCCTGTTCGGACACGCTGACAAAATCAATGAACCGGTGGTTTCTCACGGCCCGTTTGTGATGAATACGGTGCAGGAAATTAATCAGGCCATTCTGGATTATCAGGCCGGAAAGTTTGATGTGAAGCTGTAATCTGACAGTGTTGACATAATAAAGGCGCCACACGGGCGCCTTTATGCATGATGAGAATTCGTCTTAGATTTTCAGTTTCACGTAGTCAATCGCACGGCTGATAATCCCGCCCTGCGCCACGTCTTCCAGCGCCACCAGCGGCACGGTTTTGATGACTTTACCGTTATCCACGATATTAATGCTGCCCAGTTCCTGGCCTTTTTTCAGTGGCGCATCAATCTGCGGATTGGTCAGCACGTACTGCGCTTTCAGTTTATCGGCGTCAGACTGCGGAACGCTGATGAACACATCGCTCAGGGAACCGACTTTCACCTGAGGATTCGCACCGAACCAGACGTGCTCGCTGGAAACGGTCTGATTCGCCTTGAAAATCTGCTTGCTGGTGTATTCGCGGAAGCCCCAGGTCAGCAGTTTACGTGCCTGTTCTTCGCGCCCTTTTGCACTTTTCCCGCCCATGACGACAGCAATCAGACGACGATCGCCCTGCGTGGCGGACGCGATAATGTTGAAACCGGCGCTTTCGGTGTGACCGGTTTTCAGGCCATCGACTTGCAGGTTTTTATCCCACAACAGGCCGTTGCGGTTCTGCTGGGTGATGTTGTCGTATGTCAGCGATTTCTCAGCATACATACGGTATTCCTCTGGCTCGCCGCCGATAATGGCGCGGGAGAGTTTTGCCAGATCGTATGAGGTGGTGAACTGCCCCGGCGCATCCAGACCGTGTACGGTTTCGAAATGCGTGTTGGTCAGGCCCATGCTGACCACGTACTGGTTCATCATGCCGACGAACGAATCCTGGCTTCCGGCCACGTAATCCGCCATCGCCACGCACGCGTCGTTGCCGGAAGTAATGATGATGCCGCGGATAAGGTCACGCACGGAAACGCGGTCGCCCGGTTTGAGGAACATCAGGGAAGAACCTTCGAGGCTCTTGTTACCGGCCACCCAGGCTTCCTGAGGAACGGTCACCACATCGTCCATGGTGATTTTTTTGTGGTCCAGCGCGCGGTCGATAACATAACCGGTCATCAGTTTGGTCAGGCTTGCCGGGTTGCGGCGGTCGTCCGGGTTCCCGGCGGCCAGTACATCACCGCTGGCGTAATCCATCAGCACGAAGGACGCGGCATCAATGCTCGGCGGAACTACCGGAAAATCCAGTGGAGCGACAGCTTTAACGCTGCCTGCGGAGAACATCAACACACAAGATAGGACACTAATTACACTACGTTTCACTGAATCATCCTTAAACGCGCCTTACCGGCAGGCGCAGAATGCGACCCTGCCAGCAGATAAAAAAATACGGAATATTATTTGCCGCATAGGGTGCCCTAAATCGTCGCTCAGAAAAACCCTTAGTCTTTTGCTAACCATTTCATAGTGAAACGGTTCTGTTACATCTTGACCTTAATTTGACCAAAAACCTCACATGGTGCCGTCATCACCCTTTCTTATCGCAACCCGCTGTTTTAACTCAGTCTGAAAATCACAACGCGCGTCGCATTCTGCCGGTAAAAATCCGTTATTCGTGGAGATTTTTAAGCAATAGACAGATCTAATCACACCATCATGGCATTCGATTAGACGCCGCTGCATCTCCCTCCTAAACTTGTGACATAAAATTAACAATCGGATTAACAACTCACCGTTCTGATTGTTTACAGACCAGACAAAAACCACCTGCGAAGCATAACTATGAAATTTAAAACTGAGATCAAACCCTACCACGGCGCGGCCGGTGGCTGGGGTGCACTGGAATCCACCACCCGTTTCGTCTTCGACAGTAAAAAAGTCCTCTCCAATCTGCGTAACCTGATGCGTGTTAACAAAGGTCGCGGATTTGACTGCCCGGGCTGTGCCTGGGGTGATGATAACCACAGTACGTTCAGTTTCTGTGAAAACGGCGCGAAAGCCGTCAGCTGGGAAGCCACCCGCAAAGCGGTTGAGCCGGAATTTTTCGCCCAGCACAGCGTGACCAAACTGCGCGCGCAGAGCGATTACTTCCTCGAATATCAGGGTCGCCTGACCCACCCGATGCGCTATAACCGCACCACCGACCATTACGAACCGATCAGCTGGGACGCCGCATTTTCGCTGATCGCCAGCCATCTTAAAGGCCTTGAAAGCCCGGATCAGGCAGATTTCTACACCTCCGGCCGCGCCAGTAACGAAGCCTCTTACCTTTATCAGGTCTTTGGGCGGATGTTCGGCACCAACAATTTCCCTGACTGCTCGAATATGTGTCACGAAGCCAGCGGCGTGGGCCTCAAGCAAAGTATCGGCGTCGGTAAAGGCACCATCCGTCTGGATGATTTCGAAAAAGCGGATGCGATTTTCGTCTTCGGCCAGAACCCCGGCACTAACCATCCGCGCATGCTGCACAGCCTGCGTCATGCGTCTGACCGCGGTGCTAAAGTCGTCAGCTTCAATACCCTGCGTGAACGGGGTCTGGAACGTTTTGCCGATCCGCAAAAACCGCTGGAAGTGGTGACACCGAAAGCCGGTCGTATCAGTTCTGCTTATTACCAGCCGAATCTCGGCGGAGACATGGCTGCCGTGCGCGGTATCGTGAAAGCGTTATTGCAGACGCACCGCGAGCGCATTGCGTCCGGCCAGCCTTCCCTGTTTGATGAAGAATTTATTGCGGCAAACTGCGCCGGTGTGGACGAGTATCTGGCTATCGTCGATGAGACCCCCTGGGACAAAATCACTGAACAGTCCGGCCTGAGCGAGCAGGACCTGCGCGAAGCCGCGGCGATTTATATGAATGCCGAACGCGTGATTTGTACCTGGGCGATGGGCGTGACGCAGCATAAACACTCCGTGCCGACCGTGCGTGAAATCACCAACCTGCAACTGCTGTTCGGTCAGCTGGGTAAACCGGGTGCCGGTTTGTGTCCGGTGCGTGGTCACAGTAATGTGCAGGGCAACCGCACAATGGGTATCGACGAAAAAGCGCCGAAAGCCCTGCTTGATGCGATGGAAAGCCACTTCAAATTCACTCCGCCACGCGTTCCCGGCCACAATACCGTGGAGGCGCTGGAAGCCATGCTGCGTCATGAAGCCAAAGTCCTGATTTGCCTCGGCGGTAATCTGGCCGCAGCAGCGCCGGACACGCCGCGCACCGAACAGGCGCTGAGCAATCTGGATTTATCCGTGCAAATCAGCACCAAGCTGAACCGCACGCACCTGACGCCGGGCGCTGAAGCGCTGATCCTGCCAACGCTTGGGCGTACCGAGCTGGATATGCAGGCGACCGGTTCGCAGTTCATCACCGTGGAAGATTCTTTCAGCATGGTGCACGCGTCAGAAGGCGTGGGGATCCCGTTGTCTCAGGAACAGCGTTCAGAAACCGCGATTGTCTGCGGTATCGCCAACGCCGTGCTGGGCGACAAATACCTGGACTGGATGGCGCTGGCCGACGATTACAACCTGATCCGTGACCATATCGAAGCGACAATCCCAGGATTCAAGGATTTCAACGCGCGCTGTGATATCAAGGGTGGTTTCTATCTGGGGAATGCGGCAGCCGAGCTGAACTTCAATACCCTGAGCGGCAAAGCCAATTTCAGCGCCGCGCCGTTGCCGGATGTACTGATCCCGATGGGCGACCAGAATGCGCCGTTTACGCTGCAAACCTTGCGTTCTCACGACCAGTACAACACCACAATTTACGGCCTTGATGACCGCTATCGCGGCGTGTACGGCCAGCGCGAAGTGCTGTTCATTCACCCGCAGGATCTGGCCGATTTAGGCCTGAAAGACGGCGAACTGGTGGAAATCGAAACCCTGTGGAACGACGGTATCGAGCGCAAGGTGACCGGGTTTAAACTGGTCAGCTACGACATTCCGCGCGGCAATCTGGCCGCCTATTACCCGGAAACCAACCCGCTGGTGCCGATGTCCAGTTTTGGTGACCAGACGCACACGCCAACCTCCAAAGCCGTTCCGGTGACCATCCGTCGCTGCGAGCAAAAAGTCGACCTGCAACGTATCGCATAACCCGTTCTGCGGGATGCGCCGTAAATCTCCCCTTTTGCTTCAGGGTTATGAGGCAAAAGGGGCAGATGCCGCTTGCCCGCAGGGGCTGAATCGCGTAAAACTGTCTGCCGCTAATCGAGCCACATTAACCCTAATTCTCTGGACGATATGTTTCAAGATAACCCGCTGCTCGCGCAGCTAAAACAGCAACTTCACTCTCAGACTCCACGTGTCGAAGGCATTGTAAAAGGGACTGAGAAAGGCTTTGGCTTTCTTGAAGTAGACGGTCAAAAAAGCTATTTCATTCCGCCTCCGTACATGAAAAAAGTCATGCACGGTGACCGCGTAATCGCCTCGCTGCAAACCGAAAAAGAGCGTGAAGTCGTCCAGCCGGAAACACTGGTTGAACCTTTCCTCAGCCGTTTTGTGGGCCGCGTGACGAAAAAAGACGACCGTCTTTCTATCATCCCCGACCATCCTTTATTACGTGATGCGATCCAGTGTCGCGTTGCGCGCAACATCAATCACGAAGTCAGTGACGGCGACTGGTGCGTGGCCGAAATGCGCCGCCACCCGCTGAAAGAAGGCGATCACAGCTTCCAGGCTGAAATCACCGAATGGATCACCACCGGCACCGACGATCTCGCGCCGTGGTGGGTCACGCTGGCCCGTCATAATCTTGAACGTGAAGCGCCAAAATCTGACATCGCTGAACTTCGCGATGAAGGCCTGACCCGCGAAGACCTGACTGCCCTGCCATTTGTTACCATCGACAGCGGAAGTACGCAGGACATGGATGACGCGCTGTATGTGAAAGACAACGGCGACGGCACCCTGCTGATGACTATCGCGATTGCTGACCCGACGGCGTACGTCACCGAAGGCAGCGAACTTGATAACATCGCCAAAAAACGCGCATTCACCAACTACCTGCCGGGCTTTAACATCCCGATGCTGCCGCGTGAATTGTCCGATGACGTGTGTTCCCTGTGGCCGGACGTCAGCCGCCCTGTTCTCGCCTGCTCCGTCACGCTGGGCTCCGATGGCGCACTGGGCAGCGACATTCGTTTCTTCGCCGCCACCATCGAATCCAAAGCCAAACTGGCCTACGACGATGTGTCCGACTGGCTGGAAGCGGATGAGAAAAGCGCATGGCAACCTGCCAGCGATGTGATTGCTGATCAAATCCGTCTGCTGAAACGCGTTTGCGATGTGCGCAGTGCATGGCGCACCGAACACGCGCTGGTATTTAAAGACCGTCCTGATTACCGCTTCGTTCTGGGTGAAAAAGGCAACGTTCTGGAAATCATCGCCGAGCACCGCCGTATCGCGAACCGCATTGTTGAAGAATCCATGATCGCCGCTAACGTCTGTGCAGCCATTGCACTGCGCGACAGCCTCGGTTTCGGCGTATACAACGTGCATACCGGTTTCGACCCGTTGCTGGTTGAAAACGCGGTTACCGTACTTGCGGCCAATGACGTTGAAGCTAACGCCCAGGAACTGCTGACTCTGCCAGGTTTCTGCGCGCTGCGCCGCAAACTGGATGCCCTGCCAACACAGTTCCTTGACAGCCGTATCCGTCGTTTCCAGACCTTTGCAGAAATCAGCACCACACCGGGGCCGCACTTCGGTCTGGGTCTGGAAGCTTATGCGACCTGGACATCCCCTATCCGTAAATACGGCGATATGGTGAACCACCGTCTGCTGAAAGCGATGATCCTGCAACAGTCTGCTGAGAAACCTCAGGACGACATGACCGTTCAGCTGGCCGAACGTCGCCGGGCGAACCGCATGGCCGAACGCGACGTCGGTGACTGGCTGTACGCCCGTTATCTGGAAGACAAAGTCGGCACGGATGTGAAATTCAGCGCTGAAATTATCGACGTGACCCGCGGTGGTTTGCGCGTCCGCCTGCAAGATATCGGCGCCGTTGCCTTCATCCCTGCTCCGTTCCTGCACAGCGTGCGCGACGAGCTGGTATGCAGTGCTGACACCGGCACCGTGCTGATTAAAGGCGAAGTCGCCTATCGTCAGAGTGACATCATTGATGTCAATATCGCCGAAGTGCGGATGGAAAATCGCAATGTGATTGCCAAGCCTGCAGCTTAGCGAACGAATGGTCGTTTGATGTGCATCAGAGCCGGTTCTCAGGAATCGGCTTTTTTTTTATGCGCTTTGGGCGAGCGCGGGCGCCTTTGAATTAGCTGGTTCGGGATCGGGAAAATTTCGGTTTTTCAATAACAGTGTTCACTTAACTCGCCGCGCCGAAACCGACCAAAGAGGGCTATGACGAGCCCTCTTTGGAATCTCCGCGTCTTTTTACAACCCGCGCTACCGCTCGCTGGCTATGTTTCATGTGCCGCAGCTATTGCCGCGAAAACTTGCCGCTGCGCGGTACCTTCATTTCGGTCTTCGAGACTAAGGTCTCGAAACACTCATTCAGCAAGCTTTCTGAAAGCGGCTGGAGGATTATCTAAATTCAAAGTCATTCAGTTTTCTTACTTAACCTTTTGTGAAAACGGCAACTCATTTTATTAAAAACAACTAGCAGTGAGGTTGTGAACTAAAAAGCCCCTGGCCGCTTTCAAAAATCGCGGGTTTTCTTACTTAACCTTTTGTGAAAACGGCAACTCATTTTATTAAAATCAACCCGCAGTAAGGTTGTGAACTAAAAGCCCCTGGCCGCTTTCAAAACGACGTGGAGTGAGCGGTGAGAAACGGCGAGAGTCTTTTCCGAGCAGGTTCGAACCCGAAGCGAAAGTACCGCGCAGCGGCGGCGTTTGCGGCACTAGTCGGAGTTGCTGAAACATAGCCAGCCAGCGGCAGCGCGCAGTTGAAAAGCGCGGGTGTCCAGAGGGCGCGCGCGTTAACGCGCCCTTTGGGCCAGTTTGGGCGGCGAGCCCAAGGTCTTAAAGTTGAAAGTTGAAAGTTGAATTACCAGGCGCCCGTATGACGCCTCATACCATCAAATCTGATAGTCAATCACCGGCTCATCCCCTGCCGCAAACACCTTCTCCTTGATCTCATTCACCGATAACCCCGGATTACACAATTCGATAAACCGCCAGACGTAGTTTCTCTGCAACTGCGCTTTTTTAAGCCCCAGCCAGACGGTGTTGCCTTCGAACAAATGCTCGGCGTTAATCAGCTGAAGGCCGGTATCTCGCGCGGCTTCAAAGGCTTTATCTGCCAGGATCCCCACGCCTAATCCCAGTTCGACGTAGGTTTTAATCACGTCAGAATCCTGCGCGCTGAGTACGATATCCGCGCTGAGCGCCGCGCGGCTGAAGGCTTCATCCAGGCGGGAACGCCCGGTGATGCCCTGACGATAAGTGATCAGCGGTTGTTCGCTGAGATGCTGCAACGTGACCGGGTGCTGCAACGTCAGCGGATGGCCCTGCGGAACTACAATTGCGTGATGCCAGCGGTAATACGGGAACGCCGCCACCGCCGGGTCGTTCATCAGTTTTTCGCTGGCGATGGCCACGTCCGCCTGCCCGCTCAGTAACATCGCCAGCACTTCCTGCGGCGAGCCCTGATGAAGTTCCAGCCGTACGCCCGGATAAATCGCGCGGAAGGCTTTGATCACTTTGGGCAGACTGTAACGCGCCTGCGTGTGCGTGGTGGCGATGGTCAGTACACCCGCGTCTTCTTTCGAAAATACATCGGCCAGACGGCGGATATTCTGCGCTTCGTTGAGAATGCGCTCAGCCACGGCCAGCAGCTCTTTGCCCGGTTCTGTCAGCCCCAGCAGACGCTTGCCACGACGGATGAAAATCTCAACGCCCAGTTCATCTTCCAGCTCGCGAATATGACGACTGACGCCTGACTGCGAAGTGAACAACATGTTCGAGACTTCGGTCAGGTTGTAATTGCATCGCGCGGATTCACGTATAATTTTGAGTTGTTGAAAATTCACCGCTGTCTGCCTCTGTTCTGCCTGAAAACCCTATTGTTACGATCTGTAGCTATGCCAGACAAATAAGAAAAAGCGGTTACTTATGCTTTTTACGACTATAGCCTGCTCACCGGATTTTCAGCGCCCATAAAAAAACGCCGGCAGGCGGCGTTTTCTCTCATTATCGGGTAAATAAACCGGCGGATTATTCAGGCACCGGCGTCACGACCGGCTGACCTGAAAAAAAAGCATCCAGATTTGACTGCACCAGCGTCATCATATTTTCGACAGATTCCGGCGACCGCCCGGCCACATGCGGCGTCAGCACCAGATTATCCAGCGTCAGCATTTCTGCCGGCACTTTCGGTTCTCCGTCAACCACATCCAGCGCGGCTCCGGCGATTTCACGGCGTTGCAGACTGGCAATCAGCGCGTCACTGTCCACCACGCTGCCCCGCGAAATGTTAATCAGATAACCGTTTTCTCCCAGCGCTTGCAGCACCTGCGCATTCACCAGCCGCGTGGTATGGGCACCGCCGGGCGTGGCGACAACCAAATAATCCGCCCAGGCGGCCAGTTCTGTGACGCCTGGGAAATACTGATACGGGCTGTTTTCCTGCGCACGGCGGTTGTGATATCCCACGTCCATATCAAAGCCACCGGCGGCGCGGCGGGCAATCAGCGCACCGATGTTGCCCAGACCAATAATCCCCAGCCGTTTACCGGCCATGCCGTCCACGTTCCAGCGCGTTTTTTTCCATTCTCCGGCGCGCACGGCAGCATCGAACTGCGGGATCCGCCGCGTGATTGCCAGCATCAGCGCCAGCGTGTGATCCGCAACAGAAGAACTGTTGGTGCCCGGCCCGTGTGTGACCAGAATGCCGCGCTGTTTTGCCGCCACCACATCGATATGTTCAAAGCCGACGCCCTGCGCACAGATGATTTCCAGCGCGGGCAATGCCGCGATTTCCGCCGCGCTCACACCAATGGTGCCGATGGTTAAAATGGCGCGGATAGATCGGGCGATGTCCGGATCAATATTGGCGCGCTGTTCCGGCGTGGTGGCGAAATGCAGGGAATATCCGGCAGCTTCAAACCGTTCAGGGTAACCCGCATCAAGTTCGATGTGGCTCAGCAAAGCGATGGTCATTTGGACTCCTGTTTCAGGCTTAACAACGGCAAATAATGTGTCTCGCCCGCCTTGTTAACAGCGGGTCAGAGTGAATATCTGCGAATGCCGCCGCCATGTACAGAAGTTAAGCTTTACAGAATGATGCAGACGAAAAAATGCCGGTGTGAGGGGCCCACACAGGCGAATTTAGACAAGACGGCCAAAATGATGAATACAAAATTAAGGCGATGGATTACACCGCTTTATGCTGATAAGTCGCGATAATTTTGCTGTAGGCGTAGGACACGATGCCTTCATACGTACACTGATACAGGTTGTTGTGATCGCTGGTGTGACACATTTCCAGCCCCTGATTGTAATCACGGGTCGCATCCCAGCCGGAGATGGTGCCGAAGTTGTATTTTTTCGCCAGGTCGATCAGTTTTTTCATATGAGCGGTGGTGAAGCTCGGGCCGGTGTCGTTGATGCCAAACATCGGCGTGAAACCGATACGACGCCACAGTTTGGCATCTGACCACTCGGTGAAGACAGTTTTGATCTGACGATGCATCGCCAGCATCGACATTTCCACACCGGTATACATGTCCGGCGGCGGCGCAACGTCACCGAAGTCCATCGACATGGCGTTGAACAATGCCGGTGAAAGGCCCGCGTCATGCACCATACGCACGAAATCAATACCGAAAGACGTCAGCCCCTGAGAATCGTCAGAAGTCTGGCCATCAACCGGCAGCGTGAAGGCGATTTGCAGTGACGGATTGTTTTTCTGCACCACGGCCATCGTCGCCAGCAGACGGCTGAGCATTTCGGTCTGCTGCAATGCGCCGCCTTCGATATCGAAATCGATATGATTGACCGCATAGTTATCCAGCACGCCCTGATACAGCGCAGCCAGTTCGCCCACGTCGGTAATGTGCTCTTCGAGGAAGTTAGAGTTCGCCCCGCCGAAGGAAATCGCCACATCACCGCCCGCTGCACGGAATGCCGCGATATCGGCTTTGCCGTAATCCGAGACCGTCGCATCCCCGGTGAATTCCGCGCCGTAATCGCCGACGTTGGCGTCAGTGATGCTCACCAGCCCGCCCCAGCAAGGGCGATAATTCGGCGCGCCGTTACCTGCGTTCATGTCCGCAGCGGTGATAAAGCCCAGCGTGTACGCCTTCAGGCCAGACTCCTTGCCGAATACGCTCGGACGCGGTGTCGGCCAGCCGGTGAAATCCATAAAGGGTGCGTGGTTAAAGCTGTAATCACCGGAATCCGGCAACGTTTTGTCGGTGGTGACATTAAGTACGGCGGACTTCGCCGAGAAATTGCCAGCCAGATCGTAAGCACGAACCTGAACGCTGTAGGCAGTTTGCGACGTCAGCCCGACCATCGTCACGGAGGTGCTGGTGGTTTTTTGCGTTTTGGCCGCTTTGGTTTTGGTGTTGGTATACGTGACTTCGTAGCCACTGACCATCACGTTATCGGTGGACGCCGTCCAGCCCAGCGTCAGCGTGACCGCGCCGCTCGCCACGACTTTCACCTGAGTTGGAACGGTCGGTGCCTGCGTATCCGCCACCTGACCGGCCGCTTCGCCGTTGACTTTAAAACCGTGCGGCAGATTACCAATGCTCACACCGCTATTGTTGCCGACCATGATTGCAAACGTGCCCTTGCCGCCCGCCGGGATCACGCTGCAATCGTCAGTCAGCGTGCCTTTGATCGGGCTGCTCCAGGTTTCGAACTGGAAGTTAATGTTCGCAGAAGCGCTTTGGGAAGCATCCAGCGTGAATTCGACTTTGCCGGATTCCAGATCTTTATCAGTGAAATTAAATACGTCGATAGAACAGGAAGATGACCAGACGTCGTCAGCATTTTCCCATGCCGCGGAAACCATATATTTTTGTTTGGTAGTGCTCATGAATCGTAACTCCGAAGATTGATGTAAGTGAGTGAATTAACGGAAATCAGACGGCGCGCCGCTGTTTTCTCTGCACCCAGTATCGGAGCCCGATTTCAGAAGAGAAAATCACACTGCATCAAAAAAACGCGTGATGAATCAAGGATTTATTATCAGTCAGTAAGAGACGTATTTGTGACGCAGCGTGACGGATAAAAACCTATCAATCAGGAATATTTTTATCCCGCTGATTTATGCGAGGGCGCGTTAGCGGCCTCTTTTTTGTCATCAGACTTGTCATCAGAACCTCCCGGATTCGCCGGATATTTCCCCCGTGTCAGGGGAAAAACCGTAACTGCAACTACACTGATTTGATAGCAACAGACAAGCGGCCCTGCGAGCTGCGGATTTTTACCGCTCAATTTTCTCAAAATTTATTTTGATTGACCTGCTCAGGAGTGTGAAACGCATGGCAAAACCCCGATCCAGCAAAGTCACCCAGCCCACAGCCACGGCGGACGAAGTCCGCACCGTCCCATCTCATGCACAGGTTGATATCGCCGTTGACGGTTTGGGTGTCCGCATCATTCATCCTTACAGCGACGGCGAAATTGTCCGCAGCTTCGATTCCGGGCATACCACCCGCGTGCGCGAAGGATTGCCCGTCCCGCTCGGCGCAACCTGGGACGGTCTGGGCGTAAACTTTGCGCTGTTTTCCGCCAACGCCACAAAAGTTGAACTGTGCCTGTTTAATGAAGCCGGTGAGCAGTATGACGTGATTGAACTGCCCGAATACACCGATGAGGTCTGGCATGGCTATCTGCCGGACGCCCGCCCCGGCCTGCTTTATGCGTACCGCGTTCACGGCCCTTATGCGCCGCACGACGGCCACCGGTTTAATCCGGCCAAATTACTGCTCGATCCGTATGCCAAGCAAATTGTCGGCGAACTGAAATGGGACGACGCGCTGTTTGCTTATGACATGCAAAGCGCGAAGAAAGACCTGCACATTGATAACCGCGACAGTGCGGAATTTTTGCCAAAGTGCCGGGTTATCGATCCGGCATTTTCCTGGGCGCGCTCGCGCAAACGCCATATCCCGTGGGAAAAAACGCTGATTTATGAAACGCATGTGCGCGGTTATACCATGCGCCATCCGGCGGTGCCGGAACATCTGCGCGGCACATTCTCCGGAATGAGTACGCCGCACATCGTGGAATATCTCCGTTCGCTCGGCGTGACGTCGGTTGAGCTGATGCCAATTCATGCGTTCACCGATGACCGGCATTTGCAAGATAAAGGGCTGCATAATTTCTGGGGTTACAACACGCTGAGTTTCTTCGCGCCGCACCCGCAATATATGGCGACGCACACCGTGAATGAATTCAAGCAGATGATTGCCACACTGCACGCGGCGAATATTGAGGTCATTCTCGACGTGGTTTACAACCACACGGCGGAAGGCAATGAACTTGGCCCGACGCTCTCGTTCAAAGGCATCGATAACGCCAGCTATTACCGCCTGATGCCGGACAATAAGCGTTATTACATCAATGACACGGGAACCGGCAATACGCTCAATCTCAGCCATCCGCGTGTGCTGCAAATGGTGACGGATTCACTGCGCTACTGGGCGACCGAAATGCAGGTTGACGGTTTCCGCTTTGACCTGGCGACCATTCTCGGGCGCGAAAGCTACGGTTTCGACGAAGGCTGCGGTTTCCTCGATACCTGCCGCCAGGATCCGGTACTCAGCCAGTGTAAGCTGATTGCAGAACCCTGGGACTGCGGCCCCGGCGGCTATCAGGTCGGTGGCTTCCCGCCCGGCTGGATGGAGTGGAATGACCGGTTCCGCGACACGGTGCGTAAATTCTGGCGCGGCGACGAAGGCCAGCTCGCGCAGTTTGCCACCCGACTTTCCGGCTCGGCAGATTTGTTTAATCACCGCGGGCGCAAACCTTATGCGTCGGTGAACTTTATTACCGCGCACGACGGTTTCACGCTTAACGACTGGGTGTCCTACGCGAACAAGCACAACGAGGCCAACGGCGAAAACGGCAAAGACGGCAGCGATAACAACATTTCGGCTAACTACGGCGTGGAAGGCCCGGCGGAGGATCCGGCGATTAATGAACTACGGCTGCGGCAGATGCGCAATATGCTGGCGACGCTGCTGTTTTCGCAGGGTACGCCAATGCTGCTGGCCGGTGATGAATTCGCGCGATCGCAAAACGGCAACAACAATGCTTATTGTCAGGACACCGATATCGCGTGGGTAAACTGGAATATTGAGGAAAAAGGCCAGTCATTACTGCTCTTCACTTACCGGCTGATTGCCCTGCGCAAGCGTTTTCCGATCCTGCATCGTGGCCGCTTTCTGACCGGCGCTGTGCATGAAAAACTCGGCGTGAAAGACGTCAGCTGGTTCCAGCCGCAAGGGCCGGAAATGACCGATGCCGCGTGGAAAGATCCGCACGCAAAATGCATCGCGATGCTGCTTGATGGCCGCGCACAGCCGACCGGTTTGCTGCGTCAGGGCTCATTAAGTACGGTGTTGCTGCTGTTTAACGCCTCGCATAAAGATGTCGTATTCACGCTCCCGTCCGTGGCGCACGGCGAAGGCTGGCGTCATATTCTTGATACTTTCCAGCCCGATGATGTGAATGAGCATAACTTTGAGTTTGGCCGCGAATACATTTGTACGTCACGAACCGTCGTGCTGTTTGAACTGGTGAGCACCGCCAAGCACTAAACCCGCAGCGCTGCTTCAGGCATTCAAAATCTGAAGCAGCGTTTCTCGCCCTTGCGCCAGCCCTTTCTCGCGCCCGATGGCCTGACGGCTCACGCCTTCCGCACGAATAATGTGGCAATCCGACACGCCCATCAGTTCCAGAATAGAGGCCAGATACGGCTCCTGGAAATCATGCAATTTGCCCTCTTCCGTGCTGTAAACGCCGCCACGGGTTGAGGCGATAAACGCCGTTTTGCCGGGGATCAGCCCGATGACGCCTTGTGGCGTATAACGGAACGTTTTCCCTTTCTGACAGACCTGGTCGATCCACGCCTTCAGGTTGCTCGGGACCGCGTGGTTATACATCGGCGCGCCAATCACCAGCACGTCGCAGGCCGTCAGCTCTTCGATGGACTGATAAATCCCGTCCAGTTCCGCCTGAAGTTGCGGTGTAATCACTTCGTCCTGCGCGTTGTGCAGCAGGCTCATGGCGGCGGCAGAAAGATGAGGCGGAGGCGTGACGCCCAGATCGCGGTACGTCACTTCCGCGCCGGGATTACGTGCGCAAAGTTCGGCGACAATCATGGCAGACAGCTCGCGGGAGACAGAACCCGTGGTAAACGGGCTGGAATCGAGGTGTAAAATTTTCATCGGGTTATCCTGTTTCAATAAGTTTGTTTGCATGAACACAGGGTAATCGTTGTTGTAATGATGAAAAATACCTAATATCGCAACACATCGTCCCATTAATGCAACGACGGAAGCTTTCACCGATGACGGAAGATCTCAATGACATGGCGCTGTTTGCCGCCGTAGTGAAACATCAGGGTTTTACCGCCGCAGGCCGCGCGCTGGGCGTGTCGAAATCCCTGCTCAGCCGCCGGATTGACGCGCTGGAAACCCGCCTCGGCGTGCGTTTGCTGCAACGCACGTCGCGCCACTTTTCAGTCACCAGCGTGGGTGAATGCTACGCGGTTGAATGCCAGAAATTACTGCAACAGGCCCAGGCGGCGCGGCAGGTCATCGACGATTTGCAGCAAAATCCGCGCGGGCTGCTGCGCGTGTGTACGCCGGTGATGATGGCGGAAATGGTGGTCGCTCCGCTGATGACGGAATTTCTTACCCGGTTTCCCGATATCCAACTGGAGCTTCTGGCCATCAACCGGTCGGTGGATTTGCTGGAGGAGAATTTCGACGTCACCGTGCATTCGCACAGCGAGCCGCTCGATGATTCCGGTTTGTACCGTAAAGCGCTCGGCCTGCTTCGCTACGTGCTGGTTGCCAGCCCGAAGTTTATCGCGGCGCTGCCGTCCGCTCCTTCCGCGGATCAGCTGAGTTATCTGCCAACGTTGGTGCGCAAAACGCCGTGGGCGGCGAGCCACTGGGAACTGTCGCATCCGCAAGACGGTACCCGCAAAGTAGAATTAACGCCGAAGATGATCAGCAATAATCTGCTGGTGCTGCGTCAGGCCGCAGTGGACGGATTGGGCGTTGCACTGCTGCCGGAAACGGCGTGCAAAGAGGATTTAGCGTCGGGAAGGCTGCACTATTTTCTGCCGGACTGGCAAACACCGCCGTCTGAGATTTCGGCGCTGTATGCCAGCCACAAAGGTCAGTCTCCGGCGTTACGCGTGTTTCTCGATTTTCTTGCCGGGAAACTGCACGGAACGCTGTAAAACGGTTACTCCGGATCTTTCAGGTAGGCTTTGAACTGCGGCGACATGTAGGTTTTGAATGTGTCGCCCTCTTTGGTGATGAGATACACCGCCAGATGTTCTTTCTCCGCCAGCGCCAGCGCTTTGTGGGTGCCCAGCACCATCAGGCCGGTGTCCCAGCCATCCGCTTCCAGCGCGGTCGGCGCAATCACGGTCGCAGAAACCAGCTTATGGGTGATCGGCGAACCGGTCGCCGGGTCGATAATGTGCGACAACCGTTTGCCGTTCAGCTCGTAATAATTACGGTAGCTGCCGGAGGTGCTGATCCCCATGCCCTGCAAATCGACAATCGCCTGCACTGCCGTCTCTTTGTCCGTCGGTTTCTGAATCGCCACCTGCCAGGGATTACCCTTCGGATTGTGTCCGCGTGAAACCACTGCACCGCCCACCGACACCAGATAATTGCTGATACCGTTGCCTTCAATCAGGCGCGCCAGATGATCGGTCGCGTAACCTTCGCCAACGGTCGAGAGATCGACATACATCCCCTGCAAATCTTTTTGCAGATATTGCCCGTCGCTCTGCTGGATCACTTTCAGATGTTGTAAACCCGTGCGCTGACGGGCATCCGCAATCTGTTCCGGCGTCGGCATTTTCACCGGCTGTTTATCCGGGCCGAATCCCCACAGATTCACCAGCGGTCCGACGGTAATGTCCATCGCGCCGCCGGTCAGCTGACCAATGCGCATTGACGTCACCACGGCGTCCGCCATTCCCGTGCTGACCGGTTGCGGCACGTTGCCCTGATACTGGTTAAAACGCGATAAAACCGAGTCTTCTTTGTAGGTCGACAGCTCGTGATCGTCCTCTTTGAGCTGCGCTTCGATTTGTTCACGCAGCGCGGCTTCCCGGTTTTTATCCACTCCCGCCAGGCTGACACGGTAAAACGTGCCCATGGTTTTCCCTTCAATCACCAGCGCATCTTTTGCATCAGATGCGCCACCATCGCAGGCAGACAGCAGACTCACCGCACACAGCAACAGTGTGCAACGTACATAAACCGGTTTTGAAAACATGAAAATGGCTCAGTTGAGTGCCCGTTGCCGGGCAGAAAAAGTATCAGGACATTAAGGGGTCGCGCTTAAACCACGACGCAACAAAGTTTCTGTCAAAGGTTTCGGGTCAGCGGCTGCGCTTGGCGTGGCGCTCCCAGTTTTCCTGTTTGGCCTGCGCTGTTTTCTTCAGCGCAACGTAACAGGCGCCCGCACCGCCGTCTTTCTGGATTGCCACGCTGAAAGCCTGCACGTCATCAAGCTGTTTCAGCCACTTGGCGACGTAGCTGCGCACGATATTGGCGTGGCTTTCGTCATCCCGGCCACGGCCATGAATAATTAACAGGGTGCGTAAATTCTCCACCTGCGCCTGACAGAAGAAAGCAAAAAGCTCCTGTCGGCACTGTTCGACCGGTTTACGCAGCAAGTTCAGGCTGGCCTCCAGCGGATATTTCCCCTGCCGGAGTTTGTCGAGCACGCCCTGCTGTACGCCGTCGTGTTTGTATTCCAGCGGCTCGTCGCACGGCTGGATATTCAGAAAACCGGTGGTCAGCGGATTTTCACGCTTTTCGGCGGCATCGCCGGTTTCCGGTTTGTTCCCTGTGACTGAATTCCTGAGGTAGACCACCCGTTTATCCGACGCCAGAGGCTGCACTCCCGCCATTTCCTGACTGAATAAATCATCATCATCGCTCATTTCTTACCTCTTTTTCAGCGGTGGGACCGGGATAAATTATCCCTGCAAATGCCCTGCGGGTAAAGCCGGGTTCCGTCTGATGAACGCCGGTAAAGAATTCTGAAATGGCCGGATAACCGGTAAAAGTCATTTTTGAATCTATACTTAGCAGCTGGGGCAGAAAAGCATTCCGACCAATGCGATTCTGTAATCCCGTCAAATTGAGGAGAAAAGATGCCGTACCTTGATGATCCCTTAATTATTTTCACAGACCTGGATGGATCACTGCTCGACCATCACGATTACAGCTGGAAACCCGCGCAGCCGTGGCTGGATAAACTGGCTGCCGCGAATGTCCCGTTAATTCTGACCACCAGTAAAACCTCCGACGAGGTCGCGGCATTACAGACAGCCCTGCACTTAACGCATCAGCCTTTTATTGCAGAAAACGGGGCGATTATCCACCTGCCGCCAGGCTGGCAAACGCAGGAACAGGAACCGGTTCACGTCATGGGTGCCCGTTACAGCGATATCCGTCAGGCGCTGGTCGATTTGCGCCAGCGTTATGATTTTGAGTTTCGCGGCTTTGGTGACGTCACGCCAAAACAGGTCGCAGTCTGGACGGGCTTACCTGAAGCACAGGCTGAACTGGCGATGCAGCGCGAAGCGTCCGAACCGCTGGTGTGGTTTGGTAACGATCTGGATTTTGCACATCTGAAAAAGTGCCTGTCCCGCGAAGGTCTGGCGCTTACGCGCGGCGGCCGCTTCTGGCATGTCATGGGTACCGACGCCGGAAAAGGTCAGGCGGTGCAATGGCTGTCGCAACTGTACCGGCAACAGCGCGGCGTGCCGGTCGCCAGTATCGGGCTGGGCGATGGCCCGAACGATTTATCGATGCTGGAGACCGTGGATTACGCCGTGGTGATTAAAGGCTATCACGAGCATCAGATGCCGGTGAACGACGGGAACGGCTCACAGGTATTTCGTACCACGGAGTTTGGCCCACACGGCTGGAGCCAGGGGCTGAATCATTTTATTACCCTTCCTTAAAGGGAGGCGTTAAAGGGAAAGTTGTTTATTCAATGCCGGGTTTTGCATTGTTTATTGCTCTTTGTTTTACCGATAAGACTTCCAATAATTTTATCTATTCTAAAATTGGAGAATACCGTATGAGCGATTTTTATCAGGATGGTGTAATCACTAATTTTCATAACCTGACTAACCGTAAAGTTGAAGAACTGGAATACGATTTGCAGGTGTTTTCAGGCCGCCGTTCAATGGGATTAATATTACCTTCATTGTTTTCAGAACTTGAAGGCCCGGCGCTGACCCATATTGTTGATGAGCTGACAAAAGTCCCCTATCTGGAAGAAATAGTCATTGGTTTAGATCGCGCAGACCGCGATCAGTTTTTATTTGCCCGCGAATTTTTTTCCCGCCTGCCGCAGCGTCACCGTATTTTGTGGAATGACGGCCCGCGTCTGAAGGCGCTGGATGAAGAGCTTAAAAAAGAAAATCTCTCGCCAAATGAACCGGGCAAAGGCCGCAACGTGTGGTTTTGCGCCGGGTATACGCTGGCATCGCGCCGCACCTCGGTGGTCGGGCTGCACGATTGTGACATTGTCACCTACAGCCGAGACATGCTGGCGCGTCTGATGTATCCGGTGGCAAACCCGAATTTCCATTACGATTTCTGCAAGGGCTATTACGCCCGAGTGGCGGACGGGAAATTTAACGGCCGCGTCGGGCGTCTGCTCGTGTTCCCGCTGCTTAAATCGCTGCAAATTGTTTATGGTCATTCGGATTTTCTGGAATATCTGCGCACCTTCCGCTATCCGCTTTCCGGTGAATTTGCCATGCGTACGCACGTTCTGAATGATTTGCGCATTCCCAGCGACTGGGGTCTGGAAATTGGCGTGTTGTCCGAACTTCACCGCAATACCGCGACGCGCCGTATCTGTCAGGTGGACATCGCTGATAATTACGATCACAAGCATCAGCCGATGTCAGAAGATGACGCCACCAACGGTTTGCAGCGCATGAGTATTGATATCACCAAAGCGCTGTACCGTAAGATGGCAATTCTCGGCGTGAATATCACCAGCGAGTCGTTCCGTATTCTGAAAGCCACGTATTACCGCAACGCGCTGGATATGATAGACAGTTTTGAGAATGATGCGCGGATGAATGGCCTGTCGTTTGACCGCCACAGTGAAGAATCCGCAGTAGAACTCTTCTCCGGTGCGATAATGGAAGCCGGTCAGGCGTTTGTGGATACGCCGAGTGAAAAACCGTTTATTCCGAGCTGGAGCCGTGTGCAGTCGGCGTTTCCGGATATGCTGGATCGCATTCATGAAGCGGTGGAAAAAGATAACGAAGGCGACGTGTAACACCCTGAGGATTCTGAAAACAGAAAAGAAAAACGCTGCGATAGCAGCGTTTTTTATGGAACTGATCAGCAAATTACGGATTAGAAACTAGGCAGATTCTTTTTTTCCAGGGAAAAGTAAGCTGGCCACAATACCCAGCGCCAGCACACCCAGCACCACGTAAAGACTGGTTAACGCCTCGATTTCTATCCCGTGATGCCACAGATGATTACTTGAGTTCAGCGCCAGTTTTGCTGCAACAAAAAACAGCAGGAAAATCACAGATTTTTCCAGATGCACCAGATATTTACGCAGCGCCTCAAGCACGAAATACATCGTACGTAAGCCCAGCACGGCGAACATCATGGCGGAATAAACAATCAGCGGTTCGCGGCTGACGGCAATGACCGCAGGCACGCTGTCAAAAGCAAACATCAGGTCGGAGATTTCCACAACGGCAATACACAGCAACAGCGGCGTGGCGTAACGCACACCCTTCTTCACGGTAAAGCTGAAGCCCTGATTTTCCGGTTTCGCCAGTTCAGCTTCGACCTGCTCGCTGCTGACCAGAAAATGCGGCCCTACCAGTTTCGGGAACACCGGGAAAAAGCGGCGCACCAGACGGTTAGCGATGTGATCCGAGTAATCATCATTCTCTTCATCATCGTTGCCAGCACGCATCATCAGAATCGCCGTCCACAAAATGACAACGGCAAACACCATTTCAACCCACGGCCCCAGCGCCAGGAGGCTGGTGCCGATCACCACAAAAATCCCGCGAAAAACGATGGCACCGATAACGCCCCAGTAAAGAATGCGATGACGATAACCATCGGGCACTTTAAACCAGGAAAAAATCGCCATAATCACGAACAGGTTGTCCACGGACAATACCTGCTCCAGCGCGTAACCGGTCAGGAACAAGCTGGCGACTTCTTTGCCATGATGGATATACAAAAAACCGGCAAAGCTGAGAGAAACAGCAATCCAGAAGACGGTCCAGATTGAAGCGCTTTTCAGGCCAATCGGTTTGTGGCTGCGATGCGCGAAGATATCAATCAGCAGCGCGGCGACGGCCACGACAACAAAAACCACGGTCGTTTCGAATGGGAATCCCAGAGAATCAGACTGCATTACACCTTTCCTAAAGTTAAACGAAAGCTAAACGAATCTGCGCATTGTATGCGGTTGCGAAGCGAATGGGTATCAAAGTCGTTGGCAGGTGGCATTTTGTGCCATAATCTCGCGCGGCAAATTAAGGGTGGAAATTGAATCTCACGCCCGCGAATAATTCATCGTCAGGGAATATCCTTAGGTTGCTATAAATTGATTCAGACGGCTAATTCATTAAAATAGAATTATAATTTTAACGGATAATTTGACGCAGTTTTAAATCTCATTGATTCTCAATTCGACTTAATTCCCAGTTCAGATCAAAATATTCCGAAAAAAAACCTGTTTAAAATCGGGGTTTTTTAACATTTCGCTCTTTTCGCTCCATTCAGCTACTTATCACTCGCAGCAAAAGATGTTAAAATTGACCCATATCAATATTGCCAGAGTGACTATCATGATCCCAGAAAAACGTATTATTCGACGTATCCAATCTGGTGGCTGTGCAATCCATTGTCAGGACTGTAGCATCAGCCAGCTTTGTATTCCTTTCACCCTGAACGAGCATGAACTCGATCAGCTGGATAACATCATCGAAAGGAAAAAGCCGATCCAAAAAGGTCAGGCATTGTTTAAAGCCGGTGATGAACTGAAATCCCTTTATGCCATCCGTTCAGGGACCATCAAAAGCTATACCATCACTGAACAAGGTGACGAACAGATTACCGGTTTCCATCTGGCAGGCGATTTAGTCGGTTTTGATGCCATTGGTGGTTTACAGCACCCAAGTTTCGCACAGGCTCTGGAAACGTCCATGGTTTGTGAAATCCCGTTTGAGACACTTGATGACCTCTCCGGGAAAATGCCAAATCTGCGCCAGCAAATGATGCGTCTGATGAGCGGTGAGATCAAAGGTGACCAGGATATGATCCTGCTGTTGTCGAAGAAAAATGCTGAAGAAAGACTGGCGGCGTTTATCTACAACCTCTCCCGCCGTTTTGCACAACGTGGCTTCTCTCAGCGCGAATTCCGCCTGACCATGACCCGTGGTGACATCGGTAACTATCTCGGCCTGACCGTTGAAACCATCAGCCGTCTGCTGGGCCGTTTCCAAAAATCAGAAATGCTGAGTGTTAAAGGCAAGTACATTACGATTGAGAATCACGAAATGCTTTCTCAGTTAGCCGGACAGTCTGCCCCCGTTTCTGCCTGACCGTTTTGATTTTCTTCTAATAGATTGGCGTCGGATCATTCAAGGAATAATTTGTTGATCCGACTCAATTTCTCCTCTGTCCGATTGCTTAATCTTGGTTTACTCTGTACTTAATACACTGACCGCCGTTCTCTTACAGGTGTTAAGGAGTCCCCATGGCTAAGTATCAGAATTTACTGGTTGCTATAGACCCCAATCAGGATGACCAACCCGCACTGCGTCGTGCCGTTTATCTGGTGCAGCGTAACGGTGGCCGCATCAAAGCTTTCCTGTCCATTTATGACTTTTCGTACGAAATGACGACCATGCTTTCGCCGGATGAGCGAACCAGCATGCGCCAGAGCGTGATCAGCGAAAGAGAAGAATGGATCAAAGAGCAATGCCACTATTATGTCGACGCGGGCATTCCGATTGATGTGAAAGTCGTCTGGCACAACAAACCTTTTGAAGCGATTATTCAGGAAGTGATTTCCGGAAATCATGATTTGCTTCTGAAAATGGCCCATCAGCATGACCGTCTTGAATCCGTTATTTTCACTCCGACGGACTGGAATTTGCTGCGCAAGTGCCCTTGCCCGGTCTGGATGGTGAAAGACCAGCCGTGGCCGGAAGGCGGTAAAGCGGTGGTTGCCGTTAACCTTTCCAGCGAAGAGCCGTATCACGACCCGCTCAACATCAAACTGGTGAAAGAGACTATCGAACTCGCCAGCCATGTGAATCAGACCGAAGTCCATCTGGTCGGCGCATATCCTGTGACACCCATTAACATCGCCATCGAACTTCCCGATTTTGACCCCAGCGTTTACAACGACGCGATACGCGGTCAGCATCTGATTGCGATGAAAGCGCTACGCCAGAAATTCCAGCTCGACGAAAAATTCACGCATGTGGAAAAAGGCCTGCCGGAAGAAGTCATTCCTGATCTTGCGGAGCATCTGCAAGCGGGTGTGGTGGTGCTGGGGTCTATCGGGCGTACCGGGTTGTCTGCGGCGTTTCTGGGCAATACCACAGAACAGGTGATCGATCATCTGAAATGTGATTTGCTGGCCATTAAGCCCGATGATTTCGAGTGCCCTATTACGTCGGACGATGACGAAGAAGATGACGACGAATAACGTCTGAACAACGGATAAAACAAAGGCCAGTCATCAGACTGGCCTTTTTCATTACTGAAATACTGATGGAGAATTACAGCGCGCGCAGAATTTTCTCCACGCTTTCTTTCGCATCGCCAAACAGCATTTGCGTATTTTCTTTGAAGAACAGCGGGTTCTGTACGCCGGCATAACCGGTGTTCATCGAACGTTTAAATACGATAACGTTCTGCGCTTTCCACACTTCCAGCACCGGCATGCCGGCGATCGGGCTGCGCGGATCTTCCTGCGCGGCCGGGTTCACCGTGTCATTCGCACCGATCACCAGCACCACATCGGTATCGCTAAAGTCGTCGTTGATCTCGTCCATTTCCAGCACGATGTCATACGGGACTTTTGCTTCAGCCAGGAGCACGTTCATGTGGCCCGGTAAACGCCCGGCCACCGGGTGAATACCAAAACGGACTTTGATACCTTTCGCACGCAGTTTCGCCGTGATGTCGTGTACAGGATATTGCGCCTGTGCCACCGCCATGCCGTAGCCCGGGGTGATGATCACTGAGCTGGCGTTTTTCAGCATGTCGGCCACTTCTTCGGCTGACGCTTCATGGTATTCGCCCATTTCTTCCGCATCGCCGGTAGAAGAACCGTCAGTACCGAAACCACCCGCAATCACGCTGATGAACGAACGGTTCATCGCTTTACACATGATGTAGGACAGAATCGCACCGGAAGAACCCACCAGCGCACCGGTGACGATCAGCAGGTCGTTGCTCAGCATGAAGCCTGCGGCCGCCGCGGCCCAACCGGAATAGGAGTTCAGCATGGAAACCACCACCGGCATATCCGCACCACCGATGGAAGAAACCAGATGCCAGCCGAAACCCAGGGCAATAATGGTCATGATAAGCAGTGCCAGAACTTGCAGGCCCACGCTATCGGTACGAACGAACGTCACCATCAGCAGGAAAGAAACGACCAGCGCCGCCAGATTCAGCTTGTGACGGTGTGGCAGTGCGAGCGGTTTGGAAGAGAAAATTCCGCGCAGTTTGCCAAACGCCACAATCGAACCGGTGAAGGTCACCGCACCGATGAAGATGCCGAGGAACACTTCGGTCAGATGGATGTTCTCCATCACACCTTCCATCGGTACAGCACCGTGATCCAGATAGCTGTTAAAGCCCACCAGAACCGCAGCCAGACCCACGAAGCTGTGAAGGATTGCCACCAGCTCAGGCATTTCAGTCATTTCGACTTTACGTGCCAGATATACGCCAATTGCACCACCAATCACCATCGCCACGATGATCCAGCCTACATTGCCGGAGTCTGGCCCAAGAATGGTCGCGATCAGCGCGATAGCCATCCCTGTGACACCGAAAATGTTACCCTGCTTTGACGTTTCATGTTTTGACAGCCCCGCAAGGCTGCAAATAAACAGAATAGCGGCAACAATATATGCTGCTGTAACTAAACCCCCAGACATATGTTACCCCTTAGTTCTTGCGAAACATCTTCAGCATGCGCTGAGTGACGGTGAATCCGCCGAAAATATTGATACTGGCAATCAGAACGGCAATAAAGGACAGGAAACTGACCCAACCGCCATGACCGATTTGCAGCACGGCACCCACCACGATGATCCCTGAAATGGCGTTAGTGACCGACATTAACGGGGTATGCAACGCATGACTGACATTCCAGACCACGTAATAACCGACCACGCAGGACAGCGCGAAAACGGTAAAGTGGGAGAGGAATTCTTTCGGAGCAACATTGGCCAGCCAGCCAAACAGCACGATGGCGACGGCCATGATGATGAATTTGGTCCACGGGTTAGCCGGTTTAGCTTCTGCTTTCACTACAGGTTCAGCGGCTTTCGCAGCTTGTGGCTGTGCAGAAACCTGAATCGGTGGCGCAGGCCAGGTGACTTCGCCGGTTTTCACCACAGTCACGCCGCGCACAACGGTATCTTCGAAATCAATTTCGATTTCGCCGTTTTTCTCTTTGCACAGCAGTTTCAGCAGGTTAACCAGGTTGGTGCCGTACAGTTGCGAAGACTGTGTTGGCAGGCGGCTTGGCAGATCGGTGTAACCGATGATCTTCACACCGTTTTCAGTTGTGGTGATTTTGTCGGCAACGGTCAGTTCACAGTTACCGCCGGTTTGCGCCGCCAGATCGACAATCACGCTGCCCGGTTTCATGGAGGCGACCATTTCTTTGGTGATGAGTTTAGGTGCCGGACGGCCCGGGATCAGCGCGGTAGTCACGATAATGTCCACTTCTTCAGCCTGAGCTGCAAACAGCGCCATTTCCGCTTTGATGAACGCTTCGGACATCACTTTCGCGTAGCCGTCACCGCTGCCCGCTTCTTCTTCGAAGTCCAGTTCCAGGAACTCAGCGCCCATACTTTGTACCTGCTCCTTAACTTCAGGGCGGGTATCAAACGCACGAACGATGGCACCAAGGCTGCCTGCTGCACCGATGGCAGCAAGACCAGCCACACCGGCACCGATAATCATGACTTTTGCAGGCGGGACTTTACCGGCGGCGGTGATTTGCCCGGTGAAGAAACGGCCAAATTCATGCGCAGCTTCAACAATCGCACGGTAACCGGCGATGTTAGCCATCGAGCTCAGGGCATCCAGAGATTGCGCGCGGGAAATACGTGGCACAGAATCCATTGCCATCGCCGTCACCTGACGGTCGGCCAATTTTTGGATCAGTTCAGGATTTTGCGCGGGCCAGATAAAGCTGACCAGCGTGGTTCCTGCCTGTAATTTGTCAATTTCATCGTTTTCAGGCGCATTGACCTTCAAAACAATATCTGATTGCCATACATCATCGCCATTGACGACCGAGGCCCCCGCTTCTTCATACGCGGAATCTTCAAAGCTGGCTAACTTACCGGCACCCTGTTCGATAGCCACCGTGAAGCCGAGTTTGAGCAACTGTTCCACCGTCTTCGGCGTGGCTGCAACCCTGGCTTCATTGGTCAACCGCTCTTTTGGTACACCAATACGCATAGTATTCCCTTCACCCTTTTCATTGATGATTTGTGTCATCGACATAACAATTCAATTACCAGCCTGTCGGTTATATAAACGACCGAAAATCTGTTTTTGCAGGCTGGGTATAACCTACTGAATATCTAATCAATAATCTACGTATCGCAGCGATAGTCAGGCAATTAATAATAAAAAAATTGATATGGTCCGCAAACCTGCTGCAAACCGTGAGAAACAGGCCTTTATTTCACCTGAGAATCCTATTTATACCGGATCAATCACTCAGGTAAGTCTCACTCTACCCCGCCCGGCGCGGGCATAAAAGTTAGAAAATAGTGAATAATTAACATTTATTTCACTACTTGGTTTATTCATCAAACTTATATAAGTTAGGGACAGTAAAAAAAGAGGTGTGATATCTCGATACCGCTCGCATTATTGCCATAAATTGCTGAGACACTCAGCATTGTTACATGCAATAATCGGCCGCTAACCTGTTACACATCAAGAATTCAGCACGTTTCAACATTACAGCGCAAGGTGAAAGGATTTTTTATGAAGCTGACAAAAACGATCATCGCATCGGCCCTGTTTTCTATTTCTGCGCTGTCCGCAGCACATGCCGCGCAGGAAATTAGCCCGCAGAAAGCAGCAGCCATCAAGCCTTTTGATCGCATTGTTATTACCGGGCGATTTAACACGCTGGGCGACGCGTCTGACGCCGTCTCCCGCCGTGCCGATACGCTGGGTGCAGATTATTTCTATATTCAAGATACCAATACCACTAACAATAGCGGTAACTGGCGCGTAGTTGCAGATATCTATAAAAAAGATGCGCCTGAAGTCAGCAATGACCCGCATTACCGCGTGATTAACGGCGTTGTAGAGCTTCCGAAAGACGTCGCTTACGGCCTTGAGCCTTTTGATACTGTGACTGTCAGCGGTTTCTACCGCAGCCAGCCAGACGTTAATGATGCTATTACTCAGGCCGCGAAACAGAAAGGGGCTTACTCCTTCTTCATCGTGCGCCAGATTGATGCCAACAGCGGCGGCAACCAGTACATCACTGCGTTCATTTATAAGAAAGATGCACCTAAACGCGTCGTTCAGTCTCCGGATGCCATTCCTGCTGATTCCGAAGCGGGTAAAGCGGCGCTGGCAGCAGGCGGTGCAGCAGCGAAGAAAGTTGAGATCCCGGGCGTGGCTTCTTCCGGCAGCCCAAGCCGTTCAGTAGGCCGTTTCTTCGAGACGCAGTCTTCTACCGGCCAGCGTTACACCGTCACGGCAACTAACGGGGCTAAAATTCAGGAAGTGAACGACGTCACCGCTGCTCAGATGGTTCCGTTCGATTCCACTACCTTCACCGGCCACTTCAACAGCACCACCGACGTTTCTCAGGAAGTGGCGAACCGTGCTGCGGCGAAAGGCGCCAAGTTCTACCACATTACCCGTCAGTGGCAGAACAAAAGCGGCGGCAACCTGACCGTGAGCGCAGACTTCTTCAAATAAGTCTGACTAACGCTAAAATACAAAAGGCAGCCTTTCAGGGCTGCCTTTTTACTTTCTGCAATTCACGTCGCTGCGTGGTTCTCTGCGAACGTTATTTCCCCCAGGTTCTTTCCAGAACGTTAACCCAGTTTTTGTAGCAAATCTTCTCCAGCAGCGCCTGCCCGTAACCCGCTTCATGCAGCGCATTGACCAGCACAGGCAAACCGCGCACGTCCGACAAGAACGGTGCCATTGACGCGCCGTCAAAATCCGAGCCAAAGCCCACGTTGTCTTCGCCCAAATACTCCACAAGATAATCCACGTGGCGCACCATAATGTCGGTGCCGGTATCGTCGCTCCTTTTACCGTCTTCACGCAGGAACGGCACGGCAAAGTTCAGGCCGACGAAACCGTTGCTCTCTTTGATAGCAGCCAGCTGTTTGTCGGTCAGATTGCGTGACTGCGGGCAGATGCTGAACGCATTGGAATGGCTGGCGACCAGCGGCGCATCACTCAGCCCGGCAATTTCCCAGAAGCCTTTTTCATTGAGGTGCGACAGATCAATCATGATGCGTTTCTGATTGCAGGCTTTCACCAGCCGGACGCCCGCTTCCGTCAGCCCCGGGCCGGTATCCGGCGAGGTTTGATATTTGAACGGCACGCCGTGACCGAAAATGTTCGGACGGCTCCAGACCGGCCCCAGAGAGCGGAGCCCCATGCTGTACAACACGTCCAGATTATACAAATCCTCATCAATCGCCTCCGCTCCTTCGATGTGCATCACCACAGCTAATGCATGGTTATCGATGGACTGACGGATTTCCTGCGCCGTACGGCAAATTTTCACCTTTCCTTGCGACTGTTCTTCAATTCTGAGCAAAAAAGCCATCATGCCAAATGTGACATCACGTGCAAAATCGAAAGAAGGTGTCGGAGAAAAATCAGGATGTTTTTGAGTACCTTCCACGAGGAATCGCGTGTCGACTGAGCGATCAGGCACGCTATTTGCAAGATCAATATCTGGAGTGGGTACCCACGCGGCAAACAGCCCGCCGGCAAAGCCCGCTTCACGACAGCGCGGCAGGTCTAATTGTCCGCTGGCGGGTCCCTGAAGGAATGCGCGTTCAGGATTTTGACGATGTTCTTTCCAAAGCTGTAGCAAAACATCGTTATGTCCATCAAATACCGGCATTAATTCTTCAGTTCCGTGCGCTACGTTATTCATAAAAAAGGTCTACCTTTGATTAAGCATGACTAAGACAACGGAGATTTGTTCAGACGAAGTGCATCACCTGCGAACGATTGCACCAACGAAGAACAAACACAGTACGCTTCAGATTAGTTTTTTCGATACGAAACGTCGACAGGTGCAAAGCAACGTTTTTTCATTTAAGCCAGTTGCCTGAGTTTAAGTCAAGGGTCTGACCACGTAATTTTTAATTTTACTTTTATATATCAACACGATGGGAGTAGTTATGGTTACCAGGCGTCAATTTGTTACCGGTTTTTCTGCAATACCTGTGCTGTCATACCTTAAATTTGATTCCGTGTTTGCGGCCACGCCCGCCTCGATTCTGGTGATGGCGATCCAACTCGATATCATTACCAGCCTTGACCCGCATGAAAGCTTCGAGTCCGTGGGCAGCGAAATTACCGGCAATATGTATCAGCAACTGGTGAAACCCAAGCTGGCCTCCCCTGATGAAATCGAAGGCGATCTGGCCCTGTCATGGACCGCTTCTGACGATAAAAAAACCTTCACCTTCAAACTGGATCCTAAAGCCAAATGGGCCGACGGCAAACCGGTTACCGCTGAAGATGCCGCGTTCTCCCTGCAACGCGTGGTCAAACTGGATAAAAGCCCGGCCTACATCATCAACCAGTTTGGTTACACCAAAGACAACGTTGACAGCCTGATTACTGCACCAGACGCCGAAACTCTGGTGATCAAAACCGCTGAACCCGCTTCCGAATCATTCCTCTTATATTGCCTGACCGCCAACGTCGGCAGCATCGTGCAGAAATCCGCCTGTCTGGCGAATCAGGCCGGTGAGGATTTAGGTAACGCCTGGCTGAAGAAAAACAGCGCCGGTTCCGGTGCCTTTAAACTGCGTGACTGGAAAGTCAGTGAATCCGTCATTCTCGAAAGCAACAAGAACAACCCGCACGCGGGCAAAATCCAGCGCATCATCATGCGCCACATTATCGACCCGTCTGCCCAGCTGCTGATGTTGCAAAAAGGCGATATCGATATCGCACGTAACCTGACCACCGAACAGCTGCGTCCGCTGCTGAAAGATAAAAACTTCACGCTGGTTCAGAAAGGGATTGCCGGAACATTCATGCTTTCCGCCAATACCGCGCACCCGAACCTGGCGAAACCGCAGGTCTGGCAGGCGATCAAATGGGCGATCGATTACGAAAACATTCAGCAGCATATCGTGCCGCTGACGCACAAAATCCATCAGAGCTTCCTGCCTGAAGGGTTCCCGGCGGCGGTGAACACCATCATGTACAAACGCGATGTGGCGAAATCCAAAGCGCTGCTGGCCGAAGCCGGTTTCCCGAACGGGTTTGAAATCACGCTCGATCACTATTCCGCGTCCCCTTCTTCTGACATTGTGCAGGCATTGCAATCTAACCTCGCCGAAGTCGGGATCAAAGTGACGCTTCTCGCGGCAGAAAGCCGTCAGGTGCTGACCAAAATGCGTGCGCGTCAGCAACAGCTGGCGATGACCCAATGGGGTGCGGACTACTTTGATCCGAACTCTAACGCCGAAGCATTTTGCAGCAACCCGGATAACACCGATGCCGCAAAAAGCCGCACGCTGGCGTGGCGTTGCAGCTGGCAGGATAAATCAATCTCTGACCTCAGCACCCAGGCGCTGAAAGAATCAGATCCCGCCACCCGCATCAAACTCTACGAAGAATTGCAGACCAAACATATGGAAAACAGCCCGTTTGCCATCATGCTGCAACCGACCATGACCGCCGCCTGCCGTAACGTGATTTCCGGTGTGGTATTGACTGTAATGAGCACCAGCCCATACGAGAAGGTTGTTAAAGCGTGAGCAAGAGACTCAATGGATTTCTGAGTACCTGCATCAGCGTTTGTCTTACTTTGTTTGGTCTGTCGGTGGTGACGTTTTTTATTGGTCGCGTCATGCCGACGGACCCGGTTCTGGCTGCGGTGGGCGACAATGCACCGCAGGCAGTCGTCGAACGGGTTCGTCATGAAATGGGGCTGGATCAGCCCCTCTGGATGCAGTTCTTTCATTACATCAGTCAGGTCTTTCACGGTGATTTAGGCCGGTCTGCCCTGACGTCCAATCTGGTCACGACCGATATCGCGCGTTTCTTCCCGGCCACGCTCGAACTGGCCACGGCGGCGATTATTATTGCGGCCATCGTCGGCATTCCGCTGGGCGTCTGGGCGGCAACGCGTCAGGGAAGCTGGATTGACCAGACCATCCGCGTGGTGTGTCTGGCCGGCCACTCCCTGCCGGTGTTTGTGCTCGCGCTGCTCAGCCTGCTGATTTTCTACTCCGCGTTAGGCATCGCGCCCGGCCCGGGCCGTCAGGACATCATCTATCAGGACATGATCCCGCAGGTCACCGGTTTACTGACGGTCGATTCGCTGATCGCAGGCGATATGGGGGCATTTTGGGATGCGCTGGCGCACATGACTCAGCCGGTTCTGATCCTCGCGTATTTCAGCATGGCCTACATCACGCGCATGACCCGCACTTTCATGCTTAACGCGCTCGGCGGCGAATACGTCATCACCGCGCGCGCCAAAGGGTTGTCAGCACAGCGTGTCATCTGGAAACACGCGTTTCCGACCGTGGGCGTACAGCTGATTACGGTTCTGGCCCTGACTTACGCCGGTTTACTCGAGGGCGCCGTCGTCACGGAAAACGTCTTCTCGTGGCCGGGCCTCGGGCAATATCTCACCGTGTCATTAATGAACGCCGATATGAACCCGGTGATCGGCTCTACGTTGCTGATTGGCGCCATTTACGTGCTGCTTAACCTGCTGGCCGACCTTCTCTACCGACTATTGGATCCCCGCGTAACATGAGCATTTTACCTGTCACATCGCAACCCCGCGCAGGCAGCCGCGCCTGGCTGCTGGCGGATACGCCTCACACCCGCAGACAAGCGGTCTGGGGGCGCAGATACCGCATCTGGCTCGGCCTGCGCAAAAATCCACTGGCGATCACCGGCCTGTTTACCGTGCTGGTGGTTCTGCTGATTTCAATCTGTGCGCCGTGGCTGACCAGCTATGATCCGGGCGCGCAGGATCTGGCGCACCGTCTGGCGAAACCGTCGTCCCTGCACTGGCTCGGCACCGATGAGCTGGGCCGCGACACGCTGAGCCGCATTCTGTACGGCGGACGCATCACGCTCGGCATGGTGATTATCGTCGTGGCGATTGTCGCGCCGGTTGGCCTGCTGATCGGCTGTGTCGCGGGTTACGCCGGTGGATTGCTGGATCGCATTCTGATGCGCATCACCGACATCTTTCTGGCCTTCCCGCGTCTGATTCTGGCGCTGGCTTTCGTGGCTGCACTCAGGCCCGGCATCGAAAGCGCCATTCTCGCCATCGCCCTCACCGCCTGGCCGCCGTATGCCCGTCTGGCACGCGCCGAAACCATGCAGGTGCGCGGCACGGATTACATTGCCGCCTGCCGTCTGACCGGTGCAACGCCCGCCCGCATTGTGCTGCGCCATATCATGCCGCTGTGCGTGCCAAGTCTGGTCGTGCGCATCACGCTGGACATGAGTTCAATCATTATCACCGCCGCCAGCCTCGGATTTTTGGGCATGGGCGCACAACCGCCGTCGCCGGAATGGGGCGCGATGATTGCGACCGCACGCCGTTTCCTGTTCAGCGAATGGTGGGTGCCACTGATCCCGGCGATTGCCATTTTCGTGACTTCTCTGGCGTTTAACTTCCTCGGCGACGGGCTGCGCGACGTCCTCGATCCTAAGGAGAAATGATGCTGGTTGATATCAAAGATCTGCATATTACCTTCCAGACCAACAGCGGCAGTTTTGATGCCGTTCGCGGCGTTTCGCTCTCTCTGGGCAAGGAAAAATTCGGCATCGTTGGCGAAAGCGGTTCGGGGAAATCCCTGACCGCGCGCTGTCTGATGAACCTGTTGCCGTCCAGCGCGAAATGCCGCGCGGAAACGCTCTCTTTCGACGGCATTGATCTGCGTAATGCCAGTGAAAAACAGATGCGCCAGATACGCGGAAAGCGCGTCGGCTTTATCCTTCAGGATCCGAAATACTCGCTCAATCCGGTGATGCCGGTTGGCAAACAGGTGGCCGAAGCGTGGCAGACGCACAAAGGTGGCTCGAACAAACAGGCGATGAACGCCGCCATTGAACTGCTTGATCAGGTGAAAATCCGTGAGCCGCATAAAGTGGCACAACGTTACGCGCATGAAGTCTCCGGCGGTATGGGCCAGCGCATCATGATTGCCATGATGCTGGCACCGGATCCTGAACTGATGATTGCCGACGAACCCACCAGCGCGCTCGATGCCACCGTTCAGGCGGAAATTCTGCGTTTGCTGGATGACCTGGTGTCCAGCCGGGGAATGGGCCTGATTCTGATCAGCCACGATTTGCCGCTGGTCTCCAAATTCTGCGACCGCGTGGCGGTGATGTACGCGGGACGCATCGTCGAAACATTACAGGCCGGTGATCTGCTGAAAGCCCAACATCCTTACACGCGCGGGTTGCTGGAATGCCTGCCGTCACTGAAACATCCGCGTGACAGACTGCCGGTGCTGGTGCGTGATGAAGCCTGGAAAACCTCATGACAGTAGAATCCCCTTCTTTAGATAACAGCAAAATCATCCTCAATAACCTGCGCATTGCGTTCGGCGATACGGAAGTGGTCAAAGGCGTCAGCTTCAGCGTGGCACCCGGCGAATGCTTTGGCATTGTCGGCGAAAGCGGCTCGGGTAAATCCACGATTTTACGCGCACTGGCCGGGCTGAACCGGTCGTGGTCGGGTGAAATGGTGATTGGCGGCGAAGACCAGATGCCGGTGCGGCAGAAGCGATTTTTCCGCCGCGTGCAGATGGTTTTTCAGGATCCATACGGCTCGCTGCATCCGCGTCAGACCATCGACCGCATTCTGAGTGAACCGCTGATCGTTCACGGTTTCCTGAATATCGAAAAGCGCATTACCGATGCGCTCGCTGAAGTCGGGCTGCCGCAGGCGGTGCGTTTTCGTTTCCCGCACCAGCTTTCCGGCGGGCAGCGCCAGCGCGTGGCGATTGCGCGGGCGATGATTTCCGAGCCGGAAATCCTGCTGCTTGATGAACCCACGTCGGCGCTGGACGTTTCGGTTCAGGCCGAAATTCTGAACCTGCTGAGCGATCTGCGTGAGCGCCGGAAACTGACCTATATTCTGGTCAGCCACAATCTGGCCGTCGTAGCGCATCTTTGCACCAGCATCGGCGTCATGATTGGTGGTGAAATGGTCGAGCTTCTGAGTGCAGACGATTTGCGGACAGGCAACGTCACCCATCCGCACACAGCAGAGTTAAGATCGTTAAGTCTCAGTTTAGAGGAGCCCGAATAGCCCCGGCGGCGGATTCGGTTTTCACGGGCAGTCCGGGCTGCCCGTCTTATTCACTGATAGACAATTAAGGAGATGTTAATGACATCCACCGCACAGTCTGCTTTACAGTGGCAGGCGGCTGAAACGACAGCAAAACGCATCACTGAAAAATGGAATAAACCCGGTGAACCGGGTGGCGCTATCACCCTTTTTGACAGCAAAACGCTGCGCGGTTACGCCACCGGCGGCCTGTCGAATCTGACGACCACAGAACCTTTCAGCGTTGATTCCGTCGTGCGTTATGCCTCCGTCACCAAACATATTTTTGCCACTCTCGCACTGCTTCGCAGTGATGCAGGACTTTCCCTCAGCGATACCCTCGGCCAGTATTTACCTCAGCTAAAAGCCCCGATGGCACAAGTGACGATAGGCCAGGCACTGGACATGACCGGCGGTTTGCCGGACGTGCGCGAAACCTTATCGCTGCTGGGCGTATCGGTTTATAACGTCAGCGAAGCCGGGGCAATCATGGATTTTCTGGCGCAGGACGGCGCGCTGAATTTCCCGGCGGGTACCGAGATTTCTTACAGCAACACCGGCTACCGGCTGGTTGAAGAGATCCTGAAACAAAAAGGCATTCTGTTCGAAGACCTGCTGCAAAAGCATATCGCGCAACCGCTGGACATTGCTTTCCACGCGCCGGAAACCTGGTTTGATATCGTCCACGGGCTGGTGCCCGGCTACTGGCAGGACGCGACCGGCTGGAAAACCGCCGTCGCCGGGCTGCACCTTTCCGCGTCCGGCAGCCTGACCGGCAGCGTGCGCTCGCTGACCGTCTGGCTGCAAAGCTTACTCAGCAATACCGGCCCCGGCGCAGGCGTGCTGAAAACCCTGACACAACAACGTTATCTGCACGGCGAGATTCCGTCGGCATACGGTCTGGGCACCACGTCTTCACAAATCGGTGAACATACGGTTTACGGCCACGGCGGTTCACATGCCGGCTATAAAACCTACTTCCTGTTGCATCCTGAACTGGACGTCGGCGTGGCGCTGGTTTCCAACCGCGAAGACACCACCGCGTACACTCACGCGCTGGAAGTCATGTCCGCCCTGCTCGCCGCTCCGTTACCGCCGCGCAGCAACGCACTGCCGGACGGTCTTTACGCCAGCACCGCCGAGCCGTACTGGCTGAAAGTCAGCAACGGCACCGCCAGCTATCTCGGTTCCGCCGACAACTTATATCAGGGCGCAGACGCGGAAGAAGCCATTACGCTTTCCGCTCACATGCCGATGCGTTTGCGCTGGGACGGCAAAGCGATTCAGGGTGAAATCGGCCATGCATCGCGGTATTTCACGCCCGTAGAACCCAATGATTGCCTGAAAATGGTTCAGGGGCGCTGGTACCATCCCGAATCCAAAGCCGCGTTTGATATCGAAGGCGATCAGTTCAGGATTGGGGTTGGCACTTTACGCGCCTGCGGACAACTGACGTCGCTCGGCGCGGGACGTCTGCTGGTCGAACTCCCCGACGGACCGTGGAAGAAAAACTTCTGCCTCTACTTCCAGGGTTACAGCGTCCGGCTGATTTCAAACCGCAGCCGCGTGCTGAATTTCCGCCGTGACGAATGCCGAATCAGCTGGCCGACGGCAAAATAAGCGGCCCGAATGCGCCGCTTCCACACGCGGCGCATTCAATTAGTGAACTACTTCTCCTGCACTTTGCAGTCATCACAACCCGGAATAACGACCGGTTTATTTGGCTTCTTATGTGCATTTAGCAGCAGATTCGAGATTATCGCGACTGCGGTACCGATGGTAATTCCACTGTGTAAAAACATCCCCGCAGTCGTGGGGACCTGCTGAAAAATTTGCGGAACCAGAACCGGCAGCATGCCAATACCCAGCGTTAGCGCCACCACCATCGGGTTATTGTTATTTTGATAATCCACTTTCCCCAGCGTGCGGATCCCCGAGACGGCAACCATACCAAACATCACAATTCCCGCACCGCCCAGAACCGGTTTAGGCACCGCGACCACCAGAGCAGCCAGTTTCGGAAAAAGCCCCATCACAATCAGTATGCAACCTGCCGTACCGACGATAAATCGGCTACGAACGCCGGTCATACTGACCAAACCCACGTTTTGGGCAAAGGCGGCGTAAGGGAACATGTTAAACATTCCACCGACAAACGTCGCACTGCCGCAGGCCAGCAGCCCCCGTCTGAGTGTATCCCGGTCCGCAGGACGCTCAACAATTTCCCCCATTGCCATCATAGATGACATGGTTTCAACCATGACGACAATCATCACCATTGACATCAGAACGGCAGGCATAAGGTGAAACTGTGGGCGGGCGAAAGACATGGGTGACGGAATGGCTACCCAACCGGTATCGCTGACCTGTTGCCAGTCAAAACCGTGGATCATGCTATACACGATAGTACCGAGGATTATTCCAATCAGAACGGCGATGTTTTTCCACATTCCTTTGCCGAAAATGTAGATGAACATGATGACGGCCAGAGTGAAAAGCGCCATCAGCAACGAGGGATAACTGCCGAAATCAGGCGCTGAAACGTTGCCGCCACCTATCCAGCCCCCCGCCACCGGCAAAATAGATAGCCCGATCAGCGTGACAATGGTTCCCATCACCACTTTTGGGAAAAAACGGACCAGTTTACAAACCTGTGGTGCGCATATCAGGGTGAACAAACCGGCAATAATCACCGCCCCCGAAATGCCGCCAATCCCGTATTGTTGCCCTATCAGCCCCATCGGGATCAGCGCGGCAAACGTACATCCCTGAACAATCGGCAAACGGCTGCCGATCCACTTTCCAATCCCGATTGACTGCAAAATGGTGCCACATCCGCAAATAAACAGATCAGTACTGATCAGTAAAATGATTTGCGCATTGGTAAACCCGACGGCTTTACCAATGATCAGAGGAACAGCAATCGCCCCCGCGTACATCACCAGTACGTGTTGCAACCCGTAGACCAGCATTTTTCCAAGCGGCAATACTTGATCTACCGGGTGAACGGAGCTTTTTACGCTTTCAGCGTAAGGAGGAGTAATGACAGATTCTGCGCTATCAGTTTTCACGATAAATCCTTATCCGAAGACTCATACATCCGGCTATTCAGGCAAGATTAATTCAGGCGTTCCATTCGCTGCCACAGAGCCTGCGAGACTTTACGCGCCTGCTCATAGATCGGAGCCACATCAAAGGCAAACTCGCGGTTCTCATACACAATCTTCCCGTCAACCATCACGCTATGAACGCTTTGGCTGTTCAGTCCAAAGGCGATATGCCCGCCTATATTTCCTCCTGATAATGGCGTCGGACTCTCGTAATCACAGATCGTGAGATCGGCTTTATAGCCTGCATCCACACGGCCAAAACGGGCGTTGAAATTTCGTGCCAGCAGAGTGTTTCCGTTGTACACGAATCGGATAAAACTATCCGGCCATAGCGTTCCATTAGCATCCCTGTGTTTGAAGAAGGCGAATTTGAGTTCTTCAAACATGTCGCTGCCAATGCCATCTGTCCCTAAGGCCAGATTACGGATTTGAGAAAGTTTATGGTTGTATCCCACCTGGTTATTCATATTTGAGCGGGCGTTGTGTACCAGAAAAGCGTCACGGTCATTAAGAATGGCAATATCCGCATCTGAGAGATGCAAACCATGCGCGATCAGAGTTTTGGCGTCGATCAAGTCGAAATGGTCAAGTCGTGCAATCAGATCCTGCCCGTATTTATCGTGACCGTGCGAAACATCATACCGGTCTTCCGCGGCATGGATGTGCAGCCCGCGCCCGGTGGCTTTCATGGCTTCACGCAGCATCTCCATCCCTTCATTGGTGACGGTAAAGGGAGCATGAGCGCCAATATGTGCTTCAACCAGATAGGGTTCTGTTCCAGATTTTTTCTCGCGGTCAATCAGATGAGCGAAAGCGATATTTTCCTCAACACCAGCCCATAACTCACGGCTTCCTCCATTTCGGTCCGTGGTTTCAAAGCAAGTCATTCCGCGCAGACCGGCTTTAATAAAAGTCTGCCGCAGTACGTTAAGCGAACCTTTGATGAACTGTGGAGAAGCGTGATGATCGATGACCGCTGTACAGCCATTCTTTATGGCTTCCAGCGAGCAAATGAGGCCACTGTAATATAAAGATTCTTCATCCAGTGCGCGGTCTAATTTCCACCACAGGTTTTTCAATGTTGAAATAAAATCAGGGCAAGGATCAATTTTCGCCGTAATTCCCCGTGAAAGCCCCGAATAAAAATGATTGTGAGCACAGACCAGACCAGGCATAACAATTTTGCCGTTTAAATTAATGACTTTTGCCTGCGGATAATGATCGGCAATGCCCGAACCGACCTCTTTGATGACACTCCCGTCAATGACAATATCCAGATGTTCAATGACACATGACGGATCAAATTGCACAACAGTCGCATTTTTTAGAATTTGCATTTTTATGCCTCCACCTGTCCCAATAGGTAACGATGATTTGTTGTGACCTGCGTAATAATGCGGCACAAATCTTCAAGACCTTCCGGCACTTTTTTCACCCGTCCCTGTGAGTCAAGTAAGAGTGCATAAACCTTACCGCCCTGCCGCGCGTGGATCTTTTTCCCTTCAAGATAAAAGCCAGGGTTAGTGCTGTTAACGAAATCGGCTTCCAGGCTAAAAACGGTAACTTTGTCTTTGTAAGGTTTGCCCCTCCAGGGACAGAATTGGGCACAGTTACCACATTCATTACAGCTGGCATCAAGATGCAGGGTTTGATATTTGTCTTTGAACCCGGGAACCGCGATGGAAACATTGGCGCGGTTCGGGCAAACATCTACACATTTGCTGCAGACGTAATGACATTCCAGACAGCGGGCAGCCTCCTGCATAACAAAAGCGTTCCGCTGTTTTGCATGTACAGGATTTAGCTGAATGAGTCCCTTTCGGGCGTAGATGTCCTGCTCGCTCACTTTTACCGGCAAGCCGGAGTCTGACGGCTGTACTTTTTGTTCGCGTGCCAGAATGCAATCGGTCACGCGGCGTGCATCGCCCATTGCGGCAACGATAGAAGACGGACCATGTTGCACATCGCCCATGAGGAAAACATTTTCTCGCCCGGTTTCCAGAGTCAGTTTGCTGACTTGTGGCAAACCGTCTGACTCCAGAGGCACCCCGAGCGCCGTTAGCGCGGCCATATCAGGTTGTTCCCCGATAGCCGTAATCACGCAGTCAGCATGGAGTGTAACCGTCTCACCGGTAAACTCAGGCCGGCGACGCCCTTTCTCATCAGGTTCGCCTAATGCCATAACCTGTCCGGTGAGCGTTCCGTCAGCGGCGTAATGCTCAGGGTTAACCAGCCAGCGAAATTGAACGTTATCCTTAAGAGCTTCAAGATATTCTTCGCGCCACGCGGGCATTTCTTTCATGCTGCGGCGATAAAGAATTGTCACCTGCTGCACGCCCGGAACACGCCTGGCGGCCCTTGCACAATCCATCGCGGTGTTACCCGCGCCGATAACGACCACGTTACGCCCCAGAGATAACGTTGCTTCCTGATTAAATTTGCGCAGGAAATCAAAAGATTTAAGAACGTTACCGTTGTCGCCTTTCAGGGAGAGCCCGCTGTTTTTTCCGGCGCCGATACCAATGCAAACGTACTTAAAGCCTTGCTGGTGCAGCATATTTATCGTGAGGTCATCACGGCAACCATATGCAAACTTAACACCATGCGCTGCCACAAAATCAATGTCATGCAAGATTGCTTCGGCGGGGATCCTGAAATGCGGGATAATATTTTTAACCACGCCTCCTGCATGAGGTTCACGTTCAAATAACGTGACCGCATGCCCTGCCCGTGACAAAAAATACCCTGCAGCCAGACCCGCCGGGCCTGCGCCAATCACCGCAACAGGATTTTTTTCACCGCTTCCTGCTGGTTTATGCCAGCGCTGGCTATAGCCTTCCCAGCCTTTTTCAAGCGCAATTTTTTTCATTTCCCGGATATTGAGCGCGCTGTCGTAATCGAGGCGTGTGCAATTATTCTGGCACTGGTGATCACAAATATGTCCCGTTATCGCAGGTAATGCGTTACGCCGGTAAATCAGCTCCAACGCTTCCTCATACCGGTTCTCCCCCATTAAATGAATATATCCGGGGATATCCTGCGAGATTGCGCAGGCACTCACACAAGGTGCCACGTAGCAATCTGTCTGCGGCAACGGGCCTCCGGCATCAATTTCCTCCGGCGATTTCCACTCTTTCTGGGTATAAGGCATGGACAGAGACTGCTTCGCCAGAGCTTCCAGTTTCGGCAAATCAATATCCGTCATGTTCCAGCATTCAGACTGTTCAAGAACCTGCAAACATTGGGTTTGGCGCAAATATCCGCCGGGTTTCAATAGATCTGTCGCCAGCGTGATGGGTCTGATCCCGGTGTCAAAAATCTGACGAATATTGACCTGGCTCGCTCCACCGGAGTAGGAAATAGCCAGCTTGCCATTAAAAGCCTGCGCAAGAACCAAAGCCACGTTAATAGACAACGGGAATAAAGCGCGCCCGGACATATACATCTCGCCGCCCGGCAACCGGCCCTTCGTATTCACCGTTCCCAATGTGTTGGTGAGTTTGACTCCAAAATTGAGTTTTTTCCTTGCGGCCACCGCTAAAAGGCGATGTAACATCGCTTTGGCTTCGTCCAGTTTTAAATCATGTTCGAAAGAAACCGGATCTATCTTGATATAGCCAAATCCGCACCCATCCAGAATTTCCCGTACCCGCGTATAACCCAGTAATGTCGGGTTAAGTTTTACGAAAGTATGCAGCCCCTTTTCTTCCAGCATATATTGGCAAATAGCTTCTATTTCAGTGGGCGGACAACCGTGCATTGTCGATAATGTCAGACCGCTGACCATATTTGCGGGAATGCGTTCCGTTAATAAATTCAGCCGTGCCTTCTTGCTTTCAATGTTTAATGATGAAGGAAACGCATATTGCTCAACAAATGCCTGTAATACATTACGGTAATGAGAATATTTAGGGTGATGTGATGAGTCCATCATATCATGAATAAATGACTGCATGGCGGGTTGCTGTATTCCCTTAAGATCATAGCCCACGCTCATATTGAAAATAAAGGATTTAGCCTGTGTTTCCTGACGGGGTGAAAAAATCTCTTCTAATAAATAGAGGACAAACCAGGCTTTAAGATATTCATCATGGGCTTTACTGAGCGTATATTCAGTTGACCATTCTGTGTTAAAACCTTCGTCTTCAGCATCAATACAGGGTTTCTCCAGCTCCAGCCGGTCTAAAATTTGTACGGTTTTCAATTCAATGAAGCGCCCGCCCGTAAGCCAGGCCGTCACGATGTTCTGCGCCAGCTGAGTATGCGGGCCGGCAGCCGGTCCTATGGGCGTTTCACACGTTTCATTAAATACGCGAACCAGCCGGTGGGCGTCCTGACGATAGAACTGTTTTTCCGGGATCCCAAAGATGGATTTATTTTCTTTGTATTCCTCAAAGATCCTCGACAACAGTTCGCCGAAAGGAATGGGACGCATGATGTCTCCCATAGAAGTCTCCTTACTTTCTGATATTAGTTGGATTCCACAAACGGAATAATGTAGTCATGAACAATGAGCAACATTCAGGCCAAGTTAATCACAGTAAAAGTTGTCAGTAATAATTCGTGAGGAGCCTCGTAAAATTTTAATTTACTCGGGTCATATGCCAGCGGGAATAATAGCTATTCTCAGCAAGACGATGGCACCAGACAGAGAGTATTCTCCTGCGCATTGGATTATCAATTTTGGAGCTGATATTTATCACATTGATAATTTCATGCTGAATAAATAATATTTCATGATAAAAAATGCATTTTTCGAAGGCATGAAAATTGCATCTTTCTTTACTTCAAGCCAAACACTATAAGGACAGACTATGAGTTTATTTGCTGAAGCGGCACATATGGAAAAGCAAAATATTCCTTTTGCGATGGCTGTGATCACTGAAAGTAAAGGTTCAGCACCCCGCCATGCGGGTCAGATGATGGTTTTATCTGACGGCAACATTCTCGGAACCATAGGTGGCGGCATGATGGAAAGAAAGGTTATCGAAGAAGCTTTGCTGGCGTTACAGGAGGGAAAATCACGCGTGTTTCACGGACGTATGGCGCGGCAGGGAAAAGATGCCGTTGGATCAGATTGCGGTGGCGCGATATCAGTATTTATCAGTGTTCACGGCGTCCGGCCGAAGCTGGTGTTGGTCGGCGGCGGTCATGTCAACCGGGCCATTGCACAGGTCGCGGCCAGGCTTAATTTCACCCTGCTGGTGACTGACATTCATGCTCCCAATCTGCAGCCCCGGGATTTTCCACAGGAAGCAAAACTTCTTTTAAGCTCAAGTTTTACCGACGCGTTATCGCAAATTACGTTTGATGAAAATACATACGTCGTAATTGCAACGAACAGTAATGATCTTGAGGTCATCAATATTCTGATTCACCAGCCTTTTAAATACCTTGGCTTACTGGCCAGCCGTCGTAAAGTTCACTCATTTACTCAGCAACTGGTCGCCGGAGGTACCCCTGCTGCTCTGCTTACATCACTTCATGCCCCCATCGGTTTCGACATCGGAGCGGAAACTCCGGAGGAAATTGCCATCAGCGTCATGGCCGAGATCCTCCAGGTAAAAAATAACACCAGCGGACTGCTCATGAACTGCGCCGCGCGAGGTTTCACAACGAAGCAGGTAGAGGCAGAAATACCGGCCTGAAAGGAATGCCGGAGCGAAAAATCACCTCCGGCTAAACCTGAACATATCTGTACTGCTTTAAAGCGAAATCAGGGTGCCTGTTTTACCGGCGATTCCGTCACGCGCTTTTTCAAGTAAGGTAATTAATGACATTCGACCCGGTGCTGATTCAGCAAAGGCCAGCGCGGCTTCAACTTTCGGTAACATGGAACCTTTGGCAAACTGATTATCGTTGATCAACTGCCGTGCATCTGAAGCATTTAACGTATCCAGCCAGGTTTGCTGCGGCGTGCCAAAGTGGATTGCTACTTTTTCTACCGCTGTGAGGATAATCAGCATATCCGCATCAATTTGAACAGCCAGCCTGGCACTTGCCCAGTCTTTGTCGATAACGGCACTGATGCCTTTCAGATGATGCCCTTCACGAACGACAGGGATACCCCCCCCGCCTCCGGCTATGACCACCGTCCCGGCGTCAATGAGCTGGCAGATGCTGTCTGTTTCTACAATATCCTGTGGTTTAGGTGACGCCACGACACGGCGGTAACCCCGGCCTGCGTCCTCTTTCATCACGATGCCCTGCCGCTGTAAGACCTTCGCTTCTGACTCAGTAAAAAATGAACCTATTGGCTTGGACGGGTCTGCAAATGCCGGATCATCAGGATCGACGGTAACCTGCGTAATGAGCGTCGCCACCGGTTTATTAATACCGCGTGAAAGCAGTTCTTCGCGAAGTGCATTTTGCAAATCATAACCGATATATCCCTGACTGAGCGCAACGCACACAGACATGGGCAGCAACGGCATAGTCGGATCAACTTTTGATGCCGCTTCAAACGCCAGATGTATCATGCCAACCTGCGGCCCGTTGCCGTGTGTGATAATCACCTCATGTCCTTCGGCGATCAGGTCCACCACCGCCCGCGATGTGGTTTTTACGGCCTCCATTTGTTCTGGCAGATTTTTGCCCAAGGCATTGCCTCCCAGAGCTAATACAATCCTTTTACGACGGCTCATGTTGTGCTTCCTTTTCTGCATGGTGGAATGATTGCCGGTAAATAAATTGCCCTCTTCCGGCTTGCCCGATGAATTTTCCATATTGTGCAATGACCTCGCCTCGCGACAACGTCATCACCGGTCCCCCTTTGCAAATATAGCCTTCGTAAGGGGAGTATCCGGCGTTGTCATGCATATTTTCATAACGGATGACATCGCTAAGATCCGGGTTAAATAGAACCAAATCGGCATCTGATCCTGGACGCAAACACCCTTTTTGCGGCCAAAGACCAAAAAGATGTGCCGGTTTTGCACTGGTAAGATCGACGAAACGGCTTGGAGATATTCGTCCGCTCATCACGCCTTCTGAAAACAGCAGCGTCATCCGGTTTTCAACACCGGGCAAACCGTTCGGACAACGGGAGAAATCCTGTTTACCCAACGCCACTTTTTGCTGGTATGGAAAAGTACAGTGGTCGGTTGCGACCACATCCACGGATCCCTCACCAATCCCCACCCAAAGCTTGTCCTGCTCGCCTTTTGGTCGGAGTGGCGGACTCAGAATGAATTTCAGCGCGTCCTCTCGCAGATAATATTGCTCATCAAGCAATAAATATTGCGGGCACGTTTCCGTCCAGACAGGCTGCCCGCTAGCTTTGGCCAGGCGGATGTAATCCAGCCCAAGCCCGTTAGACAGATGCACGATATACAGTGGGCAATCCCCTGCGAGCTTCGCCAGATTAATCATCCGCGCGATCGCTTCTGCCTCACATTCAAGCGGTCGACTCAGGGCGTGATAAAGCGGTGCCGTCATGCCCTGTGCTAAAAATTCAGCCCGCCGCTGGGTTATCGCTGCATCATTTTCCGGATGTACAGTCGCCAGAGCACCAACCTGGTTTAAACGACGCAAAGCTCTCAGTACTGCGCCGTCATCCAGCTTGTACTGATAAGTCAGATAGAGTTTGAAGCTGCTGATCCCTTCTTTTTCAACCATCGACTGCATTTCCTCGAGAATGCTGTCGTTTACGTGTTGAATAACGCCGTGAAAGCTATAGTCGATGACCGCCTTTCCGGCGGCATAATCGTGATAAACCTCAAGCTGATGGTGTAATGAGCATCCCGCAGGGCCGAATCCCATGTGATCGACAATAGTCGTCGTTCCTCCGCACGCCGCCGCGCGGGTGCCTGATGCAAAGTCATCGCAACTTCTGACCAGACCGACATCAATATTAAAATGCGTATGCACATCAATACCGCCGGGCATGACCAGTAGACCGCTGGCATCAATAAGATCCATATCGGGTTCGGGGTGAATGTTGATGGCTATGCGAGTGATCAGCCCATTTTCAATGAGCAGATCACTCTGGTAGCTTTTTACCTCATCAACCAGTGTTCCCCCTTTGATGAGTCGCTTCATTTCATTCCTTCAAATGCGACGGGTTAACCCCGGCAAAAAGAATTATTCACCCAGTTGTTCCAGATACATGAGTGGGATTGCGGCATACATAGCCGCACAGGTCACGAGATGTTCCTTCCAGGTTTTCTCATTTGGTGCATGAGCTTCGGGCTCTTTACCGGGGCCAAAACCAATAACAGGGATACCGTGACGACCCATGATGGAGACGCCATTTGTGGAGAATGTCCATTTATCTACCGTAGGTGCCTTACGGAACAAACCTTCATAGGCTTGCGTAAGTGTATTAACGGTGATGTGGTTCGACTCGACCTTCCAGGTCGGGAAGTAGCATTCTGTCGGGTAGACCAGGCCGGTGTAGGATGGGCGGTCATAGTGGTACATGGATACTTCAGCCTTCGCCGCTTTAACGGTTGGCAGAGCACGAATCTCTTCCAACGCCCCTTCCCAGCTTTCACCCCAGGTCAGGCGACGGTCAATTGAAACCGCACAGCTGTCAGCCACGGCGCACCGGCTGGGTGACGTGAAGAAGATTTCAGAGACAGTCAGCGTACCTTTCCCGAGGAACTCGTCATCACCAAGATTCGAGGAAAGCTTTTGCAAATCGCCAAGAATTGGCCCCATTTTGAAAATGGCGTTATCACCGCGCTCCGGTGCTGAACCATGACAACTGACACCCTGCACATCAATGCGGATTTCCATACGACCGCGCTGTCCGCGATAGATCTGGCAGTCCGTCGGCTCGGTACTGACGACAAACTCAGGGCGAATCCCGGATTGTTCAATAATGTACTGCCAGCACAGGCCATCACAGTCTTCTTCCTGAACGGTGCCGGTCACCAACAAGGTGTATTGGTCTTCCAGTTTCAAATCTTTGATGATTTTGCCCGCATACACCATAGACGCCATACCGCCTTCCTGATCTGAAGAACCGCGGCCGCCGATGATTTCATCATCTTCCATCCCCTGATAAGGGTCGAAAGTCCAATTTTTAAGATTCCCTACGCCCACAGTATCAATATCTGCATCCATCCCGATCAGATGCGGCCCGTGCCCGATGTAACCGAGGATATTTCCCATCGGGTCAATCTCAACCTTGTCGAACCCGACTTTCAGCATTTCTTCTTTAATACGCAAAACCACCCGACGTTCATCACTGCTTTCACTCGGAATAGCAATCATGTCACGCAAGAATGCAGTCATTTCCGTTTTATAATGTTTCGCTTTTTCAAAGATTTGTTCGAAAGGTACCTGCTTAGCCATGTTAACTTCTCCTAAAAAATGATTTCCCTGAAGCAACACCTTGTTGCCTGCGGTTTTACTTAATCTCGCCGGCCTGATGACGACCTTCCCACACAACCTCACGGTAATGCTTCACGTCGGTATCTCCTTCAGTGCTCAGAAGCAGAACCACCGAACTGGCGTCCAGTTTTAACTTTTGCATCAGTTTTTCGCGTTGCGGGTGATGGAGAATGGCCGCCAGAACCCCTGCGCCCACCGCACCGGACTCACCCGAAATGATGCGCGGATCGTCTCCTAAAGGATTACCAAGGACACGCATTCCCAACGCTGCGACTTTGTCTTCACAGGAAATAAACTGATGCGCGCAGTTGCGCAGTAAGGGCCAGCCGAGAGGATTGGGCTCACCGCAGGCCAACCCGGCCATGATTGTGGCCATCGCACCTCCGACATTGACAGGCTCACCGGCCACACCCGAACGGAACAGGCAGTTTGCAAGCTCAGGCTCGACCAGCACGGAGTGGAGCTTATCCGGGCCATAGGCATCCAGCAGACAACCCAGTACACCGGCAGCCATCGCACCCACGCCACACTGTAAAAAAACATGGGTAGGCGCCCCCGAACCAGCCTGTTCTATTTGCTCAATGGCCTCATCCGCCATCGTTCCGTAACCTTGCATAATCCAGGTTGGGATCTGGGTATATCCCTCCCAGGCGGTATCCTGGACAATGACCCACCCTTTTTCGGCAGCATTTTTCATGGTCAAACGCACTGTGTCGTCATAGTTCATATCTGTGACTTCGCAGACAGCGCCAAGAGATCTGATATGTTCGACCCTTTCCTGCGCAGAACCTTTTGGCATGTAAACAATGGCGTTTTGCCCCAACTGCTGCGCCGCCCAGGCAACGCCCCGGCCATGATTACCGTCGGTGGTGGTCGCAAAAGTCATTTTTTCAGCAATGCTGTTTTTGAGCTTTTCAAATGAAGTGCTGGCCAGGTTCACGTCATACTTTTCACAGAGCAAACGTACAATCGCATAAGCCCCGCCCAGCATTTTGAATGCGTTCAGACCAAAACGTTTTGATTCGTCTTTAACCAGGATATTGCGAACTCCCAGCAGCCCGGCCAGAGCGGTAAGTGAATGAAGAGGCGTAGGCGTATAACCCGCCAGCTGCGAATGAAAGGCCCGGGCTTTTTGGGACTCTTTGCGTGAGAAAACTTCTGATGTTTTACCCGTAAAGAATTGGTTATCGGCAACATCCATTTTCAACGAAAACTGAGACATAACTTACCTCGTGAAAATTTGCTGGCTGGTGCATGACCCGCCAGCAGGCTGAAACCCCGCGCTACGCGCGATGACTCAGGGTCAGATCCGCTTATTTGATTCTTTTATTCCCTTCTTTTTGAAGCTGTTCGAGTACTGCACCGGGGTTACTGAATTTGCGCGCCATGATCATCGCCGCGATGATGTATGGCTTCCAGCTGGCCTCTTTGTATGTGGCGATGCGATATTTTTCGAAAACACTTTCAGCCACTTCACCTTCTTTGCAGGAAACACCGGAAATATCCGCCGGCAGGCAATGCATATACAATGCATCGCCACCTTTGGTTTTCTTCATCATCGCTTCATCGCAATGCCAGTTCTTATGTTTGGCGTTTTGCGCAAGACACTCTTTCTCCAGGGATTTCAGGCCATCATGGTCTTCAGCACGCAGCAGTTCAGTACGTTTTTCCATCACTTTGTAAGGCGCCCATGACTTCGGATAGACGATATCTGCACCCTCAAAAGCTTCTTCCATAGACGTCACTTGAGTGAAACTGCCGCCAGAGGCACGTGCATTTTCACGGGCAATTTTCACGACATCAGGGATCAGGTCATAACCTTCCGGATGCGCCAGCGTCACGTCCATTCCAAAGCGGGTCATCAGACCGATGATCCCCTGTGGTACCGAAAGAGGTTTGCCGTAACTCGGTGAATAAGCCCAGGTCATGGCTATTTTTTTACCTTTGAGTTTATCCAGCCCGCCGAAATGCTCTTCAAGCCATGCCAGATCTGCCATGGCTTGTGTAGGATGGTCGATATCACATTGCAGATTGATAAGTGCCGGCCGTTGCGGTAGCACGCCTTGCTCAAAACCTTCGTCAAGTGCTGCGCCCACCTCACACATGTAGGTATGGCCGGAGCCCAGGAACATGTCATCACGAATACCAATGGCATCGGCACAGAATGAAATCATGTTGGCGGTTTCCCGAACCGTTTCACCGTGCGCTATCTGAGATTTTCCCTCGTCAAGATCCTGCTGAGCCAGCCCCAGCAAATTCAAAGCCGATGCATATGAAAAACGGGTTCTTGTGGAGTTATCGCGAAATACGGATATCCCCAAACCACTGCCAAACACTTTGGTGGCGATATTTTCACCACGCAGACATTTCAGGACCCCCGCAATATCCAGAACCTGCTGTAATTCGTCCCGGCTCTGCTCCCACGTCAATAGAAAATCTTTGCGATGCAAGTCCGACTTCAATCCCTTAATACTTTTTATCAACTCGTCTGTTGTTTTCATCTTTCATTCCTTCGGTTTAGCTGAGGGGGCGCTGTGTTATTTCGATTTAACACATCTCGTCAGAATGTAGATTCAATATGCATGCCATCTTTAACTTTATTGCCTGAATCAACCGTTTTGGCGCAGCGAGTTTGCGAGATACTTCGCAAAATTAGCGGTGTAATGTTCGGAATGTGAATAAAAACCCGGGCGCCGTGTTTAAATAACATCGAAGAAAAATGAGAAGTGGAAATAAAATGAATAAAACAGTTATGTTTTTGTGATTCCACACCAGTTTGATAGTTATCTCTTCTCACACTCTCAATATGATAATTTTGAAAACTGGCGAAAATGATTTAAGAGAAGTGATAACTGTTCATGCGTCATTCGTATCTTATTTTGAAAGGAATTCATCTATGCAGCGATCCCGGTCCAAATCAGTGCTCATGAAGATCCAGCCCATCATTTTGAAGTTTACAAAAATGCTTTCCAGCGTTTTGCACCTGGAGGTGGAAATTGTTGATGCCAGCCTGATCAGGGTCGCCGGTACCGGCCCTTATGAACACAGCCTGGGTGAATGCCTGACATCCAATACACACCTTCTTCGTTATGTCATTGATAATAAAAAAGAGAAAATGGTAATCCAGTCCCACAGTGATCCCTTATGCCAGAATTGTGACTCACGTGGAACCTGTACGGAAAAGGCCTTTCTGGGCGTTCCGATTATCATTGGCGAAGAATGTATTGGCGTCATCAGTCTGCTGGCCGTTAATTTTGAACAACAGAAGGTCATCAAACAAAACGTTCAAATGCTTTGTGATTATATTCGTCATATTTCAGCATTATTTGTCTCTAAAATAATTGAAACATCAGATAAGGAAATTGCGTCCAATCCGGCGCTCAACAGCTTGATTAAAAATATGGATCAGGGAGTGCTGATGCTGAATAAAGATGACACGATCGCATTAAGTAATCGCGCGGCCCAGAGGTTACTGGGGCTGACAGAGGCGGATATATCGGCATTGCAGGTGACGCTGTCGTCGCTCACTCCGAAAGATAATGTTGAATGTGGCTTCAAACAATATTTAATAAAGTTCAAAGAACAGCAAATTCTTATCACCGGGCAACTTCACCCTATTCAGGATCTTCGCTTGTTTTTAATGGCATTCCATCAGTCTCACAGCAATATTGCGGAACCTCAGTCTTTTGATTCACCGGATATTCATCAGCTCATCGGCAATTCCAAACCCATGCATACTCTCAAGCAACTCATCACTCGTATTGCGCCCGGAAATTCAAGCGTGCTAATCAGCGGCGAAAGCGGCACAGGGAAAGAGGTCGTTGCACGGGCGATTCACCGGTTGAGTAAACGGTGCAATCAGTCATTTATTGCCATTAACTGCGCTGCAATACCTGAGCAACTTCTGGAGAGTGAGCTGTTCGGTTATATCAAAGGGGCATTTACCGGGGCGTCAGCTCAGGGGAAAATCGGTTTATTGCAAGCCGCGAACGGTGGGACCTTATTTCTCGATGAAATTGGCGATATGCCCATGATGTTGCAGGCAAAGTTACTGCGAGTTATCGAGTCACGAGAGGTCATGCCAATTGGTGCGAATAAGCCTCAGCCGTTGGATATCCGCATTATCTCCGCTACGCATCAGAATTTGCAGAATTACATTGCTCAGGGAAATTTCCGTGAAGACCTTTATTATCGTCTGAATGTTATTCCCCTTATGCTCGCCCCCCTGCGTGAGCGAAAAAGCGACATTGAATTGCTCATGCATTTCTTCCTTAATTTACACAGCCAGCGCATGGAAAACTGCTATCCGGGAATGACACAAGAGGTCATCGCAATACTTAACAACTACCAGTGGCCAGGCAACGTTCGTGAGCTGGGAAATCTGATGGAATATCTTGTGAATATCGTCCCCAGCGGTGAAGTGATTGAACGCGATTTGTTACCCCCGCATTTGTGTGCCCGTAAGGATCTGCCCTCAGGGGAAAGAGCCCCCACCGCCACGGCGGCACAACCGGAACCCGCAGGGAAAAGTAATATTGAAATCATGGAAAAGCAGCTTATTGAAGAGGCTGTACTCCGGCTCGGCAATAAGAAACTGGCAGCTGAAGAACTGGGAATTGGCGTGGCCACTATTTATCGTAAAATCAAAAAATACGAATTGCACAGCGGGTAAATGCCTTCAGAGATGCACCGGAATTTTCTCCGGCTGGGTAATTCTGCTGTAGTCTTCCGGCGTATCAACATCCCAGTGAATAGCTGGCTCACTCAGTTCCAGAAAACGATGGTCACTGAGCTGGATCAGCGATTTCAGGGAGTACCCTGAACCGGCATTTTTCACCTGATTAATCAGGTTGGCCGTCGTCAGAATAGGATGTCCCTTTCCTTGCAGGCAACGAGGAATGAGTGTGAATTCCCCACGTTCCTGCCATAACGCAGAATAAACCCACGACGGTATGCATGGCATATCCCCCAACGCAATGAATGTATGCTCGCCTTTAACGTGGTGCGCACCAGCCTGTATAGAAGAAAACATGCCTTCCTGATAATCCTCGTTGTTCACCAGACAAATGCGAGGATCACTTTGATATCGGGCTTTCAGTTCAGCGCCCCGGTAACCAGTACAATACGGTCACAAAAGCCAAGCGCATTTTCAATCGAGGTGTCCAGAAGAGTGCCTTCACCGAAAGGAAGCATCATTTTCCATGTCCCCATACGTGATGAAATTCCCGCCGCTAACATCAGACAATCAATATGCTGCATGATTTTTTCCTTCGTTCCTTTGGAAAAACAGAACCGGCATTTAGCCGGTTCTGTGGGGTTTTAACGCGCTTTCAGCACCGCTTTAATAGAAGTAATAATGGGCTGATAGCCGGTGCATCGGCACAGATTCCCTTCCAGTGCTTCGTTAATTTCATCATCCGTGGGGTCTGGGCAAACATCCAACAAAGCTTTGGTACTGAGCAAAACGCCTGGCGTACAAAAACCGCACTGCACCCCGCCATGTTGCACAAAAGCGTTTTGCAGTTTTTTGCCCACCGGGTCACGGTGTAACGCTTCAATAGTTGTCACTTCAGCGCCTTCGCATTGCGCGGCGAGGATCAGGCAGGAACAAACAGATTTGCTGTCGAGAATGATCGTACAGGCACCGCATTCCCCCACAGCGCACCCTTCTTTTGTCCCCGTGAGATTAAGATCTTCGCGCAGAAAATCGAGCAGACGGCGGTTACTGTCAACATCAGCCTGAACGTTAATTCCGTTTACTTTCAAATTCAGAATGGTCATTTTCCTGCTCCCTCGTGATTAGCATGACGAACGTCATTCATCATCTGCCTGAACATATTCAAAAATACGGGCATTTTGTACGCGGCTGACCAGCGGCCACCAATGGCTTTCTCCATTTTCTCCATCAGAACGTCTTCTGCTTTCGCCAGTGTATTTTCATCCAGCTTGTGCCCGAGCAATACCTCTTCTACTTCAGGCAGGCGCTGAGGTTTACTGAATAATGCCCCATCAACCAGGCGGCAAAAATGCACCTCTCCGCCAGCATTGAGAGCAATCTGGCACGTCAGGCTCTGACGCGTAATATTGAGCGCATTCCGGCGTCCGAGCTGGCTGTAATAGTTTTCCAGCTTGAGTTCAGAAGGCACTGGCAGGATCAGTTTCACCATCAGCTCACCTTCTGTCAGTTGGGTTTTATATCCGGCAGTAATGAATTCGCTAAGCGGAAGACGCCTTTCACCGCGCTGGCTGACCAGGACAACATCAGCGTCATATATAATCAGAGGAGGAACGGAATCAGCACAAGGAGCCGCATTGATAATATTGCCTCCGAGTGTCGCGCGATTTCTTAATTGCAGTGAACCAATGGTTTTACAGGCCGTAACCAACAGCGGGTAAGCGTGTTTTATCTGAGGATGAACGACCAGGTCGCTAAAGCAAACGCCAGCTCCCAGATGCATACCGTCTTCATGCAACTCTATTCCCTTCAGCGCACTGAGCCTGGAAATATCAACCAGCGTTTGCGCAGAGGTTTTCATTCTGGCCTGAACCAGCACGTCAGTTCCGCCAGCTATAGCCAGACTGCCGGGCTGCGCGAGCATCTCCAATGCTTCAGGCAGGGTATCCGGTGTATTTACGGTTAACGTGTTGAGCCGCAAAACATGTTTATGCCCGGTATCCGCCGACAGCGCTTCACTTTGCCGCAACGGTTTTTTCAGGTTATAGCCCAGTTTGACTTGTTCGAGCGTAAGCGGAATGCGGGTATTGTGGCAACCGAGCGCAAAATTCAACGCATTGTTAGAGGCGGCAGCAGCCAGTTCCAGCACGGGTTCCCCGATGACTTTGGCACCATACGGGCCGCTGATGTCATGATTTTCCACCGCGATAATATCAATGGCTGGCATATCACGAATGGTTGGGATCAGGTAAGTATCGAAGTTTTCGGATTTAACACGCCCGTGTTCGATATTGAAATCTTCCAGCAACGCGTACCCCAGGCCTTGCATAACGCCACCGTAAACCTGTCCTTCAAAGCCTACTTTATTAATAACCTTACCTACGTCATGCGCTGCAGTAACGCGATTTACAGTGATTTTCCCGGTGTTGGTATCGACCTGTAGCTCCACCACCTGACAACCATAAACCCAGGTGAAATACGGGCTTCCCGTCCCTTTTTCTTCATCCCAATGTATAGGCGGTGCGACATGCCAGCCGTAGTCTGAAAGATTTCCGCCCGCATTATGGGTCATTGTCACCGCCTCTTTCAGACTGATGCTAAGCTGCGGCTGATTTCGGTTTATGATGATACCGTCGCGCCATACAGTTTCATTAAGATCAAGGGTATGCAGCCGGTCGGTGATGGCGTCGAGCATGCGCTGACGAATTTTTGTTGCTGCGTTCAACACTGCCTGACCTCCCATCAGCGTACCCCGGGAAGAGACGGTCGATCCCCCGTCGGCAATCATTGAAGAAGCAGGTTCATTAAACGTTATAGCAGCAAGAGGCGCGCCAAAAGCTTCCGCCACAATTAACGACATGCTGGTCTGCAAACCCTGGCCGTTTTCTGATACTGACGTCGACAGATTGATACTGGCATCTGAGTTCACCTGAATCAGCGCCGAGGAAGCATCCATGCCTTCAGCGCCAAGCGAACATCCCCGATGACTCACCGCTAATCCGATCCCATAACGGACCGGCCCCCCCGCCTCATTCAGCTTCTGGAAATGGGCGCGTTTTGCTTCAAATTCAGCCCTGGTACTGGCTTTTAGCAACACTTCTTCTGCAGAGACAATGTGTTTGTCAAAGACCTGCCCGGCCATGCTGGTGTCACCCTGCCGGAGAATATTGCGCTGGCGGGTTTCAATCGGGCTGATTTTGAAATGACGGGCAACTTCATCCATCAGTGATTCATTGGCGAAGATCACCTGAGGCGCGCCGAAGCCGCGAAATGCTGATGTGTAGCTGTTATTGGTAGCAATTGCCGCGATATCGATGCGTACATTCGGGATGTTATACGGACCTGCAGCTTGCACTACGCTGCGCCAGGTCACGAAGGGTGACGATGCTCCATACCCCCCGCTGTCAGCCATAATGTCGATTTTTACCGCCTGGATCCGTGCGTTATCATCCAGACCGATTTTGTATTTCATGCGGTATGGATGGCGTTTACAACTCTCACGTATCGACTGTTCACGGTTATAGGTAAATTTCACCGGTTTACCCGTCAGTAAAGCCAGTAAACCTGCACGGCATGAAAGGTGGTCAATCACATCATCTTTACCGCCAAAAGAACCGCCCAAAACGCAGCGTTTCACATTGACTCTGGACTGTGGCAACCCTAAGAAGGCAGCCACAAAACCCCGTACCCGGTGTGCGTTTTGTATCGTTCCCTGAATGGTGATGCCCGGCTCACTTGGATCGGGATAAACAATGACGGATTCCGGTTCAATGTAAGCGTGTTCCTGGTAGCCCACTTCATACTCTTGCTCAAAAATATGCATAGAGTGAGCAAAACCCGTTTCAATATCCCCTTTGGCAGTGTGATGTCTGCAAACCACATTGCTTTCAGTTTCGCTGTGAACCAGACGGGCCTCAGGCTTTGCCGCTTCAGCCATATCAGTCAGCGGTTCATAGGCCTGATATTCAACAATAATACTTTCAGAGGCCTGACACGCCGCCTCATAAGTCGTTGCAGCGATCACGGCAATGACATCACCGTGAAAAAAAACCTCATCATTGACGATGGGCAGATAATCCTGAATCACAATGCCAATTTTCTGTACACCGGGAATGTCTTTATAGGTGGCGATTTTCACGACCCCAGGCACTTTTTCTGCCTGTGTCAGATCCAGACGTAAAATTTTTCCTGCCGGTATATCCGCGTAGCGACACACGCCATACAACATGTTTTTCATCTTTATATCGTCGCCATAAATCGCAGAGCCGGTTACTTTTGCATGTCCGTCTACGCGAGGAACTGAGGTTCCTACCGTGATTGTATCCATTTTATTCTCCGTTAAGGAATGCAGAAAAATGGCTTCCCGCATTGAGGCAAAGTGCATGTTGAAAATCATATCCCTGTATTTGTAATGGATATGTGCAATGGATATGCCATACATGCCACTTTCTTGCCGATCCCCCCTCCGGAGAATCCAATCTGTGATCCTCTTCCAGAAATTGCCGTTTTTAATCCGTCTTTCCGCCAGCCTCCTCATGCGCATGATTATCAGGTTGATAACTCATGACGTCAGAATGAGAAAGATTTGAATGTGTCAGAAAAATAAAAATGATTAGCTGAAAGGTTTACAGCCCCATAACGTGATCTGCCGCCCAAATATGATGGCCAGTTGCTCATATTCTTCAAAACAGTCAAGGATGTGCACACCAATTGCATTGAACTGATCACCGAGAGGTCTGACAGAGAAGAGAAAATGAATCAATTTGTTCTTGCCGATCCGCATGATTGTATCGGTTGCCGGGCCTGTGAAGTGGCCTGCGTTTTATCGCACAATGCACAACGTTACCCGTCAAAAGATGCATTTTTACCGCGTATTCACGTCATGCAAAATGACACGTTCAGCAATGCTGTGCTGTGCCGCCACTGTGAAGAAGCCCCGTGCGTTAGCGTCTGTCCGACGCAGGCGATGGTTTACCGCGACAACGGCGTTCAGTTACTGGCAGAAAAATGTATCGGCTGTAAAACCTGCGTGATTGCCTGCCCGTTTGGTGCGCTGGATATTATCGGGTTTTCCGAAAATCCTGTTACGCCACAGGCAACCGTACAAAAATGCGATCTTTGCGCCGGAGACAGCGCCGGTCAGGCCTGCGTGAATGCATGTCCGACGCAGGCGTTGCATCTGGTGACCGGGCAATCGTTGCGGCAAAAACGCGCCAGTAAACAGCGGCTTTCCGCACTGGCGGAAAACAGTCACCGGCCAGCCGCACGCGCACGCGCGACAGAAACCGTGTTCGCCGGTGCGCTGAACCCGCCGCGTCTGGACGCCATCCGTATTGAGCTGAATGAGCGTAAAAACACGTTCAACGAGATCTACCGCCGCTTTACGTCTGAACAGGCGCAGGAACAATCCGGGCGCTGCATTCAGTGCAGCGACCACCCTTTCTGCGCCTGGACCTGCCCGCTGCATAACGACATTCCCGGCCTGATGTCTCTGGTCAAAGAGGGCAAAATCCTCGAAGCCGCCGAACTTTCTCACCGCACCAGCAGCCTGCCGGAAATCTGCGGGCGCGTCTGCCCGCAGGACCGGTTGTGCGAAGGTTCCTGTACGTTGAAAAAACCGGGATCAGCGAGCATCGGGAATATCGAGCGTTTCATCACCGACACCGCGCTGGCGATGGGCTGGAAACCAGACTTGTCTGCCGTGAAACAACGCGATTACCGCGTCGCGATTGTCGGCGCAGGGCCTGCGGGACTGGGATGCGCGGACATCCTGGCGCGCAACGGCGTCAGCGCAGTAGTGTTTGACCGCCATCCGGAAATTGGCGGGTTGCTGACGTTTGGCATTCCGGCGTTCAAGCTCGATAAGCAAGTGCTGGCGAAGCGTCGGGAGATTTTCACTGACATGGGCATAGAGTTTCGTCTGAACAGTGAAATCGGCACGGATACCGGCATTGCGGATTTACTCGAAGAATTTGACGCTGTTTTCCTCGGCGTCGGGACATATCAGTCGATGAAAGCCGGACTTGAGCACGAAGACGCACCGGGCGTGTTCAGCGCCCTGCCGTTTTTGATTGCCAATGCCAAACATCTGATGCACTTGCCGGAACTGCCGCACGAGCCGTACATCAGCATGAAGGGACAGCGCGTGGTGGTTCTGGGCGGCGGCGATACGGCGATGGATTGCCTGCGGACATCATTAAGACAGGACGCTGCCAGCGTGATTTGTGCGTACCGCCGCGACGAAAAAAACATGCCCGGCTCAAAAAAAGAGGTGAAAAATGCCCGTGAGGAAGGCGCGGAATTCCAGTTCAACGTTCAGCCGGTCAGTATCGAACTGAATTCACAGGGCCGGGTTTGCGGGATCCGCCTGTTACGTACCGCGCCCGGCGCGCCAGACGCCAGCGGACGACGACGCCCTGAACCGATCCCCGGTTCTGAATTTTTGCTCGAGGCTGATGCCATTATTATGGCGTTCGGATTCCAGCCCCACGCCATGCCGTGGCTGAACGAACCGGGCGTTGAGCGTGATTCGGCCGGGCGTCTGGTTACGTCGCACGCGGGAGCTTACCCGTACCAGACCCGCCATCCGCAGATTTTTGCCGGAGGTGATGCGGTACGCGGCGCGGATCTGGTGGTGACCGCAATGGACGACGGGCGTCAGGCGGCAAGCAGCATTATCGCCTGGCTGGAAAGCCGCGATCGCGCCGTTGCGGGGCTCTCACAGGAAGGCAGCCCACGCCCCCTGACGCACTGAAATCCCGCACCTGTGCCTTAACAAAAAACCTCTTTAACGGGAGGTTTTTTGTTAATTGGATCACACTTTGTTAATACAAACGGATCATCTGGTACATAACCGCACAAAATGCTCAACCCTTATTCTGCAAGGCTTGCAAGCTCGATTTGGTGGAAATACCCCCACAAACCCCTTGTAAGAATTAGTTGCCAGCCGCAACTGTCACTTCTGCTATTTTGTTAATTGAATTAACATCCACGAAACAAAAAGCAATAACACTTTCTTCGTTGTGGCATTAAGAAGCATCGTTAAATGCTCAGCTCGGCAACGTTATTGGCTTTTAACTTATTCATTTTCAGCGTTTTTATTTCAAAACACTTTCAAGGCAATGTTGTTGCTACTGTTACAAGGGATGAGTCTATGTCTGTAAAAAAACACACCGCTAAAACACTACTTTGTGTCTCCTCACTGCTGTTTTCTGCCACATCCGTTTTCGCTGCTGAGCATCCTCAGCTTGATAACGCCCAGGCTGCCAAAGTGATCGACAGCGTGAAATCCACGCTGGCCGAACAGCACAGCACCGGCTGCGTGGCCGTTGTTGACGCATCTGGTTCATTACTGGCATTTCAGCGCCTCGACGGTTCCCCGGCCGGTTGTGTCGATGCATCAATTGGCAAAGCCCGCACCTCTGCGCTGTATCACGCGCCGTCGATGAAATTCATGCAGCGTCTGGCCGGTGGCGAAACCACGGTGCTGGCGATCCCGCACGCGGTTGCGCTGGGCGGCGGGTTCCCGCTGACCCTGAACGGCGAAGTGGTTGGCGCCGTGGGCGTCAGCACGCCGAAGCAGGATATTGATAACCAGTCTTCTGAAAAAGCGGCCGGCGTCCTGAAATAACAGGCATTTTTCTTTAATTCTTCTTGTTGACGGTCACGCCCGTGACCGTTTCAGAACGTATACGGAATTTCAGCATGATCAATCTCTCTCGTCGCCGGATGGTTCTCGGCACCGCGGGCGTGCTGGCTGCGGGTTTTGGCAGCCAGATGCTTGGCGGTGGCGTATTTGCCACACTGGCGCATGCCGCACCACCACTGGCTTCAGCCATCACTATGCCCGCCGGGTTTATGACGCTGTCAAAACATCTGACCGGCATGGCATCGCTCGAACCGCATCTCGGCCAGGCGCTCTACAGCTGGTTGCATGATAAGCAACTCGATGCCCAGCTCGACGCCCTTTCCACGCTGCTCACTGCGCATGACGGTGTGGTCGGCGATGACCTGCATCAGTTGCTGGCACAACAGCCCGCGGAACTGGCGCAGCTTTATCAGCAACTGGTCAGCGGCTGGTATCTCGGCGTGGTCGGCCAGCCCGGCAGCCAGAAATGCATCGGATTCGAAAACATCGTCAGCTATCAGCTGCTGAAAAATAACCTGCTGCCGCCAAGCTACGCGCCGGGCGAGCCGAATTTCTGGGTTAACAAACCTGCCACAACGCAACAAAATTCCCCGGAGGTCACTCATGGCTGATGCGCTGAATGCTGACGTCGTCGTCATTGGTGCCGGTATCGCCGGTTCTCTCGCCGCACTGAAAATGGTGAAAGCCGGTGTTTCCGTGCTGATGCTGGATTCCGGCCCGGTAATTAAACGTGACGAAGCGGTCGAACTGTTTCGTCAGTCGCCGCTGAAAGGCGATTTTACCGAACCCTATCCGCCAAAACCCTGGGCGCCGCAACCGAAATTCCAGCCAAAAGATAACAACTATCTGATTCAGAAAGGCCCGGATCTGTATGCCGCGCAATACCTGCGCGGCGTCGGTGGCACCACCTGGCACTGGGCGGGACAGGCGTTCCGTTTGCTGCCAAACGACATGAAAATCAAAACGCTGTATGGCATCGGACGCGACTGGCCCATCAGTTATGAAGAGCTGGAACCGTACTACACCGAAGCCGAAATTCAGATGGGCGTTTCCGGTGACGATGCGCTGGATTCCCCGCGTTCGCAGCCGTATCCGCTGCCGGGCATTCCGCTGCCTTACGGCTTTGACCGTATCAGCAAGCGTATTGCCAAACTGGGCTACGTGCTGGGCATCGGCCCGCAGGCGCGCAACAGTATTCCTTACGATGGCCGCCCTGCCTGCTGCGGCAACAATAACTGCATGCCGGTCTGCCCGATTGATGCGCAATACCACGGCGGGATTTCCGCCCGTAAAGCCATCGAAGCCGGTGTCCGCGTGATTGCCAATGCCGTGGTGTACAAAATTGAAGCCAGCGACAGCGGCGAGATTGTTGCCGTGCATTATCTCGATGCCGACAAAGTCACGCACAAAGTCACCGGTAAGCGTTTCGTCCTGACCGCCAACGGCATCGAAAGCCCGAAACTGCTGCTGATGTCCACCAGTGATAAATACCCGGACGGCATCGCCAACAGTTCCGGCATGGTCGGCCGTAACCTGATGGATCACCCCGGCACCTCGGTAGAGTTCTATGCCGATGAACCGGTGTATTTCGGCCGCGGCCCGATGCGTCCGGGCAGTATCAATAACCTGCGCGACGGTGAATTCCGCAGCGACCGTTCCGCGTTACGTATCGACGTCGCCAATACGTCCCCGGTGCGTTATCTCACGGAACGGCTGGTGCGTCAGGGCTACTACGGCAAGGCACTGAACGACAAACTGGCGTTCCAGTCCGAGCGTTTTATCCAGCTGAAATGCCTGCTGGAAATGCTGCCTGAGCCGGAAAACCGCGTGGTGCTGAGTAAAACGGAGAAAGACGAATGGGGCATTCCGCGTCTGGAAGTCCACTACAAATTCCCGGAATACGTACATCGCGGCTATGACCAGTCAATGCTCGATTTCCAGAAGATCGTCAAAGAGATGGGCGGCACCGAAGTGGTGTACAGCAAGCGTGGCGTTTACGACAACAACCAGCACATCACCGGCACCATGATTATGGGCAGCGATCCGAAGGATTCCGTGGTGGATGGCGACTGTCGTACGCATGACCACCCGAATCTGTTCATTGCCGGTACCGGCATTATGCCGTCGGCCTCCACGGTGAACTCCACGCTGTCCGGTACAGCACTGGCATTACGCATGGCGGACACGGTGCTGAAAAGCCTGGCCTGATTGATTTTCTGAGGACTGAGCAATGAAAATGAAATTCATGCTGGCGATGCTGCCGTTAGTGGCAGCGACCAGCGCCTGGGCGGATGACGCCTCCGGTAATGCGGAACTGATTAAACGCGGCGAGTATCTGGCGACTGCCGGTGACTGCACCGCGTGTCATACGGCACCGGGTGCGGATAAAACCGCGAAATTCGGCGGCGGTTACCCGCTGGCCTCGCCGTTCGGGGTGATTTACGGCACCAATATTTCCTCTGATAAAGAATTTGGTATCGGCAACTGGACGGATGATGAGTTCGTGCGTGCGGTGCGTGAAGGTGTCGGCAAAGACGGGCAGCAGTTGTATCCGGCAATGCCTTATGACTCTTTTACTAAGATGAAACGCGATGACGTGCTGGCGGTGAAAGCTTATCTGATGTCGCTGCCTGCGGTGCATTCCGCCGGGCCGCAAACCGATTTGTCTTTCCCGTTCAACCAGCGCTGGGGCATGCGCGTGTGGAAGTTGTTTAACTTCGACAAAGGCGAGCTGAAAAACGATCCGTCCAAATCTGCGGACTGGAACCGTGGCGCGTATCTGGTGGAAGCGCTTGAACACTGCGGCACCTGCCATACGCCGCGCACGCTGACCATGGGCATGGACACCGACAAAGCGTTTTCCGGTGGTGATTTAGGTTCCTGGGTGGCATTTAACATCACGCCGGACAAAAACGCCGGGATCGGCACGTGGTCGCAACAGGAACTGGTGACGTACCTGAAAACCGGTTTTGTGGCCGGGAAAGCGTCAGCGTCCGGTGCTATGGGTGAAGCGATCGAGCACAGCCTGCAACATCTCTCTGACAGCGACCTGAACGCGATCGCGACCTATATCCGTTCCGTTCCGGCTGTCGGTGACGACAAGCAGACCAAACCACGGGATGCCTGGGGCCAGCAGAATCAGGATGTGTATCCTCTGCGCGCCGAAGGCCAGACTGTGAATGAATCCGCCGCCGCGCTGTTTAACGCCAGCTGCGCAGCCTGCCACGGTAAAGGCGGCGCGGGCAGCGGCGAAGGATTCCACGCGTATCCGTCGCTGTTCAGCCACACCAGCACCGGTTCTTATGACAGCCGTAATCAGGTTTCGGTGATCTTAAATGGCGTCCAGCGCCATATGGATAAAGGCGAAATCATGATGCCTTCGTTCGCAAACCAGCTGAATGATGAGCAGATTGCGACGCTGAGCAATTATGTCAGCACGCAGTTCGGTAATCCGGCAGGCGCGACGGTGACGGCGAAAGACGTGGCGAAGATGCGTAAAGACGCGGATCTGACCTCTCCGCCAAAAATAGAAGAAGGCACGCAGAAGTAGCTGTAAACAGGAAGTCACCGTGAACAGGTAAGCAAGGAGCCGTAAAGGCTCCTTTTACATTCTGTGCGGGTGGCGTTTAGCGCCGAGCGCGGCCAGCATCAGAATGGAACTGGCTACGACACAGTTTTTCCCTTTCCGTTTCGCTTCATATAACGAAAGATCGGCCAGTTTCAGCGACTTGCGGATAATCATACCCGGTAAATATAACGAGACGCCCAGTGACACTGTCACTCTCAGCGTGCGGCCATCTTCGAGAATGATCACGCAATCCTCCACTTCCTTGCGGATACGTTCAGCAATCGCCAGTAACGTGGCGGGATCATACGCTGACGTCATCACCAGAAATTCCTCGCCACCGTAACGCCCGGCAAAATCTTCGTTGCGCGTCAGGTGGCGTAATAAACGTCCTACTTCAATTAATACACGATCGCCCACCAGATGACCGAGCGTGTCATTGACCCGTTTGAAGTTATCAATATCCAGCAGAATTAACCCGCAGGCTTCGCGCCGGATTTGCCGCTGAGCCAGCCAGTAATCCAGACTGGCGCGGTTATTAATTTGAGTCAGTTCGTCTGTGGCGGCCTTCACGCGGATGGTGAAGACTTTATTCATGTAGATTTCTTTATAATTCAGCGCGTGATAACAAAGGATCATGCAGCAGGCGGCAATCGCCTGATAGAAAATCAGCTCTGTCCACGGCACTGCAATACCGTGAATTCCGGAAACCAGCGCCAGACGGAAAATACCCACCAGCACGATCGTAATATACAGTTCGCGATGTTTACGCCTTCGCCAGACGCGAAATAAAAACAGCGTGCCGAGAATAATGCCGATAAACAGATTATTCAGCGTGAACATGCCACTGAAGAGAAATGCAACGAAATAGCTGGTTAACCCGCTGAGCCAGCCGCCGAAAAATGTCACTAAAATCATCGGTAACATTTCAAAACTGAACGACAGATTTTCGTTCAGCACCAGCTGGTTGCCGCGCAGGTATAAGGCTGTGATCCCCGCAACCAGTCCGAACGCCAGCCGTTTCCAGTGGGCGCCTTTAAACGTGAAAGGTTCACTGCGGCTTAGGACAAAAAAACTGATTGAAAGCGTGGCGTAGGTGACGCAAATATCCCCATACAAACTTCCCAGTGACATGATGTCCGGCATATTTAACGGCGCCCTCTCACGCTTTCCCTGACCGATTTACGGGTATTAACTTAAATATAGATGATGAATGCCTCCGTCGTGTGCGTCTGTGAAATAACTGGCGACACGTCACATTGCCAGCAATCATAATAATGCGAAGTCCGTATCCGGCTGCATTGCCCTGCTTTGATTTAGGTCCATGCAAAATCAGTGTAACCGGCGTAGGCTACAAATTTCCGGTGAAGGAAGACCGGGTTCATATTCAATATTTTCTCCAGGTGGTTTACGCCCTATGAATACCTCAGGAAGACGCCATGTCAGTCTTTTCAGCGCCCTGACAGACGCCTGTTTTCGTGAAAAATATACCCTTCAGCGTTTACTCAAAGATGCCATTGCAGGCGTCACCGTGGGAATCATCGCCATCCCGCTGGCGATGGCACTGGCAATTGGCAGCGGGGTTCCGCCGCAGTACGGGCTGTACACTTCGGCGATTGCGGGCATCGTTATTGCCATTTTCGGCGGCTCGCGTTTCAGCGTTTCCGGCCCCACGGCGGCGTTTGTCGTCATTCTCTATCCGGTTTCACAGCAGTTCGGTTTGTCGGGATTATTGCTAGCGACGCTGATGTCCGGGTTTATTCTGCTGCTGATGGGCCTCGCGCGTTTTGGGCGGTTAATCGAATATATTCCGCTGCCGGTGACGCTCGGTTTTACGTCCGGCATTGCGATCACCATCGGGACGATGCAGTTCAAAGATTTCTTTGGCCTGACGATGGCGAGCGTGCCGGAACATTACCTCAGTAAAGTCGCCGCGCTGGTGATGGCACTGCCGACGCTGGATATCGGCGATGCGGCAATTGGTATCGTGACGCTTGGCGTGCTGATTTTGTGGCCGAAACTCGGGCTGCGCGTTCCCGGCCATCTTCCTGCATTACTCGCCGGTTGCGCCGTGATGGCAATTTTCATGCAGGCCGGGCATCCGGTTGCCACCATCGGTTCGCGTTTTCACTTCCTTTTGCCGGATGGCACGCAGGGCAACGGCATTCCGCCGATCCTGCCGCAGTTCGCGCTGCCGTGGACACAGCCTGACGGCAGCGGCCTGAGCTGGTCGCTGGTTCAGGCATTGCTTCCCGCCGCATTTTCCATGGCGATGCTGGGCGCGATTGAATCCCTGCTTTGTGCGGTCGTGCTCGACGGTATGACCGGCAAAAAGCATCACTCAGACAATGAGCTGATCGGTCAGGGTATTGGCAACATGGTCAGCCCGTTCTTTGGCGGCATTACGGCCACGGCGGCCATTGCGCGGTCGGCGGCGAACGTGCGTGCCGGTGCGACATCGCCGGTTTCCGCCATTATTCACTCGCTGCTGGTCATTCTTGCCCTGCTCATTCTTGCTCCGCTGCTTTCGTGGCTTCCGCTGGCAGCGATGGCAGCACTGCTGCTGATGGTGGCGTGGAATATGAGTGAAGCGCATAAAGTGGTGGATTTACTGCGCCGCGCGCCGAAAGACGACATTCTGGTGATGCTGACCTGCATGAGCCTGACGGTATTGTTCGATATGGTAATTGCGATTACGGCCGGGATTGTGATGGCTTCGCTGCTGTTTATGCGCCGTATTGCACGGCTGACGCGCCTGACTGAAGTTGCCGTCGAGACACCGGATAACACGCTGGTTCTGCGCGTCAACGGGCCGTTATTCTTCGCCGCTGCCGAACGCATTTTCAGCGAACTCCAGGCGCGTGCCGAAGGCAAAAAAGTGATTGTCCTGCTATGGGATCGCGTCGCCATTCTGGATGCTGGCGGCGTTAACGCCTTGCGCAATTTCATTGACGCACTGCCGGAAGATACGGAGCTGCGCATTGCAGAAATCCCCTTCCAGCCGCTGAAAACGCTGGCGCGCGCCAGAATGCAGCCGGTCGAAGGCCGCCTGAGCTTCCACGGGAGTCTGGCGGAGGCGCTGTAAGTCTTCAAAACATTTGTTTCAGAAACAACAAAGGCGACCCGAGGGTCGCCTTTTTACTGACATTCAAACCGCAAATTACTTGCTGGTATCGAGCGCCGGGAAGCTTTTCACCAGATCGTCGATGGCTTTCATCTGAACCAGGAATGGCTCCAGTTTGTCCAGCGGCAATGCTGACGGGCCGTCACATTTCGCGTGAGCCGGATCTTCGTGTGCTTCAATGAACAGGCCCGCGATACCGACCGCCATACCTGCACGCGCCAGTTCTGCAACCTGTGCACGACGGCCGCCGGAAGCCGCGCCGAACGGGTCACGGGTTTGCAGTGCGTGAGTCACGTCGAAGATTACCGGGTGTCCGCCCGTGGCGTTGATCATCACGTTCATGCCCAGCATGTCGACAACCAGGTTGTCGTAACCGAAGTTGCTGCCGCGATCGCACAGGATAACCTGATCGTTGCCGCCTTCTTTGAATTTATCCACGATGTTACCCATCTGGCCAGGGCTCACGAACTGTGGTTTTTTCACGTTGATCACGGCACCGGTTTTCGCCATAGCTTCAACCAGATCGGTCTGACGTGCCAGGAAAGCAGGCAGCTGAATCACATCAACCACGTCTGCAACCGGCTGTGCCTGCCAGGATTCGTGAACGTCGGTGATGATTTTCACGCCGAAGGTTTTCTTCAGTTCCTGGAAGATTTTCATACCTTCATCAAGACCCGGACCGCGGTAGGAATGAATAGAGGAGCGGTTGGCTTTATCAAAAGACGCTTTGAAAACGTAAGGAATGCCGAGTTTCTGTGTCACGGTGACGTAATGTTCACACACACGCATCGCCATATCGCGTGATTCGAGTACGTTCATCCCACCGAACAACACAAACGGCAGATCGTTGGCGACTTTAATGTCCTGAATGCTAACCACTTTATGTTTCATGCTTTGGCCTTTTTAATGGTAAATCCTTCACCTGAAAATGCATCAACGCGTTGTTTCATCAGCATTTATCCGGTGATAACGTAAGGTAATTTAAAATTAGTGCAGCGTGACTTGCTTGTGCTCAATCGAGTGGATCTGCACTTTAATCACTTCTGAAATCGGGTCTTCCGGGCACTGCTCAACAAAATAGCTGAGATCGGAAATCGCTACGTGGTCACACTCCAGCTGAGCATAAATCAGACCCCGGTCGCGGATTTCATACGGGTCATCCGGATCAAACTGTAAAACCGTTTCACTCGCCCGCAATGCCAGTTCGAACTGTTTTTCTTCCATCAGCGCGGCTTTCAGCGTGTCGAGCATTTTACGCACGATCATCGTGTTGTCGGATTCTTCAAGGTCATCGTCTTCGATAATCGCCGTCACGCCCAGGTTCCCTTTCAGCCACACGTTGAGCATGTGCTCATTGAGCGTGTCGCCGTTGATCGGGTTGAGCAGCCACATTTCTTCATCCATCCAGTCAGCGCGGAGGATCAGTTGTGTCGGGAAGATAACCGGCATCAGCGGTAAATCCAGCTCATGCGCGATGTGCAGGAAAATCACGCCCAGCGAAACCGGCGTGCCCTGACGTGAAGCCAGCACTTTGTCGATCCAGATAGCGTCCGAAAGGCGGTAAACACCGCCCGCGCCACCAAATCCCCAGGTGCGGTAAAACAGTTCAATCAACACTTCGAGCTGCTGATCCTGATCAAGCTCCTCAGGAACCACGCGGCGTGCTTCATCAACCAGCGTTTGCAGCTGTTGGCGCACATCGTCCGCATTGAAATCAAAACGCACAGATTCCGTTACTTTGATCACCCCGGTACTGAGCCGGGTGGTGTTAAATTCAAAATCAGCAAGGGTACTCATAGTTATCCCATTAGCAGCGGTATTTTCGTCAGCGCCAGTTTGAGGACCAGATACAGGCAAGCGAGCGCCAGAATAAAGGCCAGCCAGCGGGTTTTCTGGCTAACAGGTCGCTTGCTCAGGGCCACAAAGCCCAGCGCGATATAGATAATAACGCCAAAAATCTTTTCGGTCAGCCAGGTTCCCTGTGGGCTGAACGGATAAAAGTGTGTGATGAAGATAAGCGAAATGCCGCTCAAAAGCAGCAAGGTGTCCACAATGTGCGGAACTATCTTCACCCAGCGTTTCTGCATCATAGCAGAACCCGACCATTTCCAAAAAAATCGTAAAACAAACAGCGCAATACTCAGGGTGATCGTGACCAGATGGAGATGCTTTATCCAGACATACGCCATTGCCTGTTTCCTTCTTTTATTGTTTTGAATTCAAAAGGTTTTGACTACGAATTCCACTGCCCGAGGCTAACGCGATCGTTGCCGCCATAGTCTTTCACGGTCGAAACCTGCTGATAACCGGCCTCGCACAGCAGTTTTTGTACGTCTGCCGCCTGCTGCCAGCCGTGTTCGAGCAACAGCCAGCCATCTTTTTGAAGATACGCGGGTGCCGTCTGAATAATATGAGCCAGATCAGCCAGACCGGCATTTTCTGCCACCAGCGCACTCGACGGTTCAAAACGGACATCACCCTGCGCCAGATGCGGATCGGCGGCGTCAATGTACGGCGGGTTACTGGCGATCAGCGCGAACGTTTCACCGGCAACCGGCGAAAACCAGCTGCCCTGTAAGAAACGCACGTTGGTGATATTCAGTTTTTGCGCGTTGTGTTGCGCCAGCGTTACCGCGTCTGGCTGCAAATCGATACCGGTCAGCTGGCAGTCAGGCCGCTCGCTGGCCAGCGCTAATGCAATCGCGCCCGTTCCTGTGCCCAAATCCAGCACCTTCACCGACTCTGACGGCAGACGCGCAAGCGCCTGTTCGACCAGACATTCGGTATCCGGGCGCGGAATTAACGTGGCAGGAGAAACGGACAGCGGCAACGACCAGAACTCGCGTTCACCGGTCAGATAGGCAACAGGTTCACCCTGCTCGCGTCGCGCCAGCAGGGTTTCCAGTTGTTGAAGCTGAGTAGCCGTCAGCGGTGTTTCGCCAAACGCCATAATGAAGGTTCTTGCCCGGCCAGTCACAAAGCCGAGCAGGATTTCAGCGTCACGCTTCGGGCTTTCACCCGCAGCCAGACGGCGGGTGGCATCACGCAGCCAGCGCTGAAAATCCATTAGTCCTGCTCAGAAAGAGCTGCGAGCTGATCGGCCTGATATTCCTGCACGATCGGCTGGATCAGCGAGTCGAGTTTGCCTTCCATCACTTCATCCAGACGGTAAATTGTCAGGTTGATGCGGTGATCGGTCACGCGGCCCTGAGGGAAATTGTAGGTCCGGTTACGGTCAGAACGATCGCCGCTGCCCAGCAGGTTACGGCGCGTAGAGGCTTCTTCCGCCTGACGTTTCGCCACTTCTGCCGCACGGATACGTGCACCGAGCACGGACATCGCCTTGGCTTTGTTTTTGTGCTGAGAACGTTCGTCCTGACATTCCACCACAATCCCGGTCGGAATATGGGTAATACGGATCGCGGAATCGGTGGTGTTAACGTGCTGACCGCCCGCGCCGGAAGAGCGGAACGTATCAATGCGCAGATCACCGGCGTTGATTTCCGGCAATTCGGCTTCCGGAATTTCCGGCATCACGGCAACCGTACAGGCTGACGTATGAATACGTCCCTGAGATTCAGTTTCCGGAACGCGCTGAACACGATGACCGCCGGATTCAAATTTGAACTGGCCGTACGCGCCCTCACCGCTCACTTTGGCGATGACTTCTTTATATCCGCCGTGCTCGCCTTCGTTGGCGCTCACGATTTCCACACGCCAGCGACGCGATTCTGCGTAACGGCTGTACATGCGGAATAAATCACCGGCAAAAATCGCCGCTTCATCACCGCCGGTTCCTGCACGAATTTCAAGGAAACACCCGCGTTCATCATCAGGGTCTTTCGGCAGTAACAGAAGTTGTAATTTTTGTTCGAGATCTTCGATGGTGGCTTTGCAATCTTTGATTTCGTCCTGCGCCATTTCGCGCATCTCGGGATCGTCGAGCATCATTTCGGCAGTTTCTAAATCTTCCTGCGCCTGACGCCAGGCCAGAAAACATTCGGAGACAGACGTTAGCTGAGCGTATTCGCGGGAAAGACTACGGAATTTATCCTGATCGGCAATGACGCTGGCATCGCCGAGCATCGCCTGCACTTCTTCGTGGCGCTCTTGTAACGCTTCCAGTTTGGCAACAATAGAAGGCTTCATGCGTGGTGTTTAACCCTGTGAGAAAAGGAGAATTACTGCTGATCCAGCCCGAGGCTGTCGCGTAAAATTTGCAAACGCTCCACATCACCGTCGCTGGCTGCCTGTTGCAGAGAACGGGTTGGCGCGTGAATAAGGCGGTTGGTCAATTTGTGGGCTAATTCCTGGATCACCGCTTCGACGTCAGCGCCCTGCGCGATGGCGGCTAAGGCTTTTGCTTGTGCGTCGGCGCGAATAATATCAGCACGTGAGCGATAATCACGAATAATTTCAACGGCTCCCTGCGAACGCAGCCAGGCCATGAAGTTTGAGCTTTCCTGCTCAACGATGGTTTCCGCCTGAACAGCGGCGGCTTTACGTTGGGCAAGATTGTTTTGAATAATGCTGTGCAGGTCATCAACGCTGTATAAATACGCGTTGGCAAGCTTACCGACTTCAGGTTCGATATCACGCGGAACGGCGATATCAACCATCAGCATCGGCTGATTACGGCGCGCTTTCAGCGCACGTTCCACCATCCCTTTACCGATAATCGGCAGCGGGCTGGCGGTAGAACTGATAATAATGTCGGCTTCGGCCAGACGGGAATCAATATCCTGCAAGCTGATCACTTCCGCATTCACTTCGGTCGCCAGCGCCTGCGCACGTTCGCGGGTACGGTTCGCAATCATCATGTGACGGACATTGTGCTGATGCAGATGACGCGCTACCAGTTCGATGGTTTCACCCGCACCGACCAGCAATACATTCACATCAGAAAGGGATTCGAAAATCTGGCGCGCCAGCGTACAGGCGGCGAAAGCGACGGAAACGGCACTTGCGCCGATATCGGTTTCAGTGCGGACACGCTTGGCAACGGAGAAGGATTTCTGGAACAGACGTTCCAGTTCGCCGGAAACGGCACGGCCATTTTGCGATTCGGCGAAGGCTTTTTTGACCTGCCCGAGGATCTGCGGTTCGCCCAACACCAGCGAATCCAGCCCGCTCGCCACGCGCATCAGATGGCTGACGGCGTCATTATCATGGTGCCAGTACAAGCTTTTACGGACTTCATCTTCACTGAGATGATGATAATCGCATAACCATTTAACCAGCTGTTCTTGCAGGTTTTCCTGTTGTTCGACGCTCAGATAGAGCTCCGTCCGGTTACAGGTAGACAACACGACTCCGCCCTGCACCAGCGGTTGCTGGAGCAGACTGGAGAGCGCCTGATCAAGAGTCTCGGGTGAAAATGTTACCCGTTCACGCAGAGACACCGGGGCGGTTTTGTGGTTGATACCTAATGCAAGCAGGGTCATATGGGAAGCGATTATCGACTTATACTTTATAATAGTATGGGTTTACGTCTGCTGCGCATTCTACAAGATGCGCGGGATCAATAAAAGCCGTACAGCATCTAACGTTAAATCCATTTACAAATCAGTATTGTCCCAAAACTCTCCGATCGTCGATCATCTGTACCGGGCGCCGATCACCCGATGCGCTGGCTGTGCTAAACTAGCGCACGCCGTATCTGACTGGCCCCTTTTCTGTTTATATAAGCCACCGCCGCCAAAGCACAAAGGATTTAACCTGTTATGCCAATGCGTAAAACACATTTTGTTCGCCTTCTCCCTCTGGCAAGTTTAGTGCTTGCTGCGTGTTCGACTAATGCGCCGAAAGGCCCGGCGACCAGCCCGACGTCTCCGCAATGGCGTGAACATGAAGCTCAGGTCAAACAACTCGAGCATTATCAGACCCGCGGCTCTTTCGCTTACATTTCCGATAAACAGAAAGTCTATGCCCGCTTCTTCTGGCAGCAATACTCACCTGAAAGCTACCGTCTGCTGCTGACCAATCCGCTTGGCAGCACCGAAATGGAGCTGAAAGTACAAAGCGGCATCGCACAGCTGACCAACAACGAAGGTAAGCATTACACCAGCGACAATCCTGACGACATGATCCGCAAGCTGACCGGGATGTCGATTCCGCTGTCCAACCTGCGTTTGTGGATGCTCGGTCTGCCGGGTGATGGCACTGATTTCACCCTCGACAGCCAGTATCGTCTGTCCCAGGTTAAGTTCAGCCAGAATGGTCAGAGCGGTACAGTGGTGTATCAGGCCTACGACGACGACGCCAAACCGTCCCTGCCTCAACGTCTGGAAATGACCCAGGGCGAACAGCGCATCAAGCTGAAAATGGATAACTGGACATTAAACTGAGATGACGCAGCAATTGTGGCCGTCTCCGGCTAAACTCAATTTGTTCCTTTATATCACCGGGCAGCGCCCCAACGGCTACCATGATTTGCAGACGCTGTTTCAGTTTCTCGATTACGGCGACAGCCTGAGTTTTAACGTGCGCACCGACGGCGTTATCGCCCTGACCACACCGGTTGAGGGCGTTTCAGACGACCAAAATCTGGTGGTGCGCGCCGCACGTCTTTTACAGAAACACACGGGAACCCCGCTTGGCGCGGATATTACTCTGCAAAAGCAGATCCCAATGGGCGGCGGCCTGGGTGGCGGTTCCTCTAACGCTGCAACCGTTCTGGTTGCCCTGAACACCTTGTGGAATTGCGGGCTGACGGATACGGAACTGGCTGAACTTGGCATCACGCTGGGCGCGGACGTGCCGGTATTTGTGATGGGTTTTGCCGCGTTTGCCGAAGGCATTGGTGAAATCCTGCAGCCGGTCACACCGGCGGAAAAATGGTTCCTGGTGGTACATCCCGGTGTTCACATTCCGACCCCGGTGATTTTCGGCGATCCGGAACTGACCAGAAATACACCAAAACGCCCTGTAAATGTGCTTTTGAACACGCCTTACGCAAATGATTGCGAACCGATTGCGAGAAAACGTTTTTACGAGGTTGAACAGCTACTTTCTTGGCTGTTAGAATACGCGCCGTCGCGACTGACCGGAACAGGTGCTTGTGTGTTTGCTGAATTCGACACCGAAACCGAAGCCCGTCAGGTATTAAATGAAATTCCGGCATGGAGTCGGGGTTTTGTTGCACGCGGTGTCAACGTTTCTCCGTTACACCGTTTTCGCGAAGCCGCGTTGAGAACTGCGGGCAAAGCGTAGAGAGTCACAGCGGTTTTGTGTCTGTTCTTTGCCAGCGAATTATTCACCGGTTTTGTTTAAGCAGTAAGATTTAGAAGTATCGTGAGCATAATGCTTTGGTACCGCTCACCGCCCGGTGGTGCCAAAAGCCAATGTCTTCCCTGGACGCAAGCCTGAGGTTCTTCTCGTGCCTGATATGAAGCTTTTTGCTGGTAACGCCACCCCGGAACTAGCACAACGTATTGCCAACCGTTTATACACCAGCCTTGGTGACGCCGCCGTCAGTCGTTTCAGCGACGGTGAAGTAAGTGTGCAAATTAACGAAAATGTACGTGGCGGAGATATTTTCATTATCCAGTCCACCTGCGCGCCTACTAACGATAACCTGATGGAACTGGTCGTCATGGTTGATGCCTTACGCCGCGCCTCCGCTGGTCGTATCACAGCCGTTATTCCTTATTTCGGCTATGCACGTCAGGATCGCCGGGTGCGTTCTGCCCGTGTGCCAATCACGGCGAAAGTTGTGGCTGACTTCCTGTCCAGCGTCGGTGTTGACCGCGTTCTGACCGTTGACCTGCACGCAGAGCAGATTCAGGGCTTCTTTGATGTACCAGTAGACAACGTTTTCGGCAGCCCTATCCTGCTCGAAGATATGCTGCAACAGAACCTGGAAAACCCAATCGTTGTTTCCCCGGATATCGGCGGCGTTGTTCGTGCCCGTGCCGTGGCGAAACTGCTGAACGATACCGACATGGCTATCATCGATAAACGCCGTCCACGTGCCAACGTTTCTCAGGTGATGCACATCATCGGTGACGTCGCGGGCCGTGACTGTGTGCTGGTTGATGACATGATCGACACCGGTGGCACCTTGTGTAAAGCCGCTGAAGCACTGAAAGAACGCGGTGCTAAGCGCGTATTCGCTTACGCAACTCACCCAATCTTCTCCGGCAACGCCGTGGAAAACATCAAAAACTCCGTCATCGACGAAGTGATTGTATGCGACACCATTCCGCTGTCCGCAGAAATCCGCGCACTGAAAAAAGTACGCACCCTGACCCTGTCAGGCATGCTGGCTGAGGCTATCCGCCGCATCAGCAATGAAGAATCCATTTCTGCGATGTTCGAGCATTAATCACAACGCCCCTTTTCAGGGGCGTTTTGTTTTCTGTAAAAACTGACTGATTCAGAAATGCAAAAAACCGTTGAAGCGTAAGCAACAACGGTTTTTTCTTTTCAGGCCGTTTAATCAGGAATGGCGATGTGTCTTACTGTTTGAGCACCGTGAGTCGTAGTGACGCACCCACCAGTAGCGATCTGCAACGCGTTCGCGTCCGCCGACTCTGGCACCGGCCAGCCACAAAATAGCCCCGATGAAAATACTGCCGACAGCACCGTGAGCCATAAACTGCGGTAATCCCAATTCAGGCAATTGATTTAAAATGGAATAACCAACGCCACCGACCATTGTGAGCAAACCGAGTCCCATCAGGGCATTGCCCAGTCTCATTGCGGTTTTACGTTTCATCTGTCACCTCCGGTTGTCGATAGTCTTAGCATCATTGCTGTCTTGTCATTTCCTGCCTTAACTATAGACGTCCCATCCGGTTCACTTTGCGGTCACGATCACAGACAGAGAACATTAGATGACAATTCTTTACGTTTTCCAGTCAGATACATTCGGAGAGTTAATAATTAACTTTGGAAACTATTCAGAAACGACCCCATTTAACGGAATAACGTGGCCGGATATTTGGCACAGCGAAAACGGACAGGTAAACTACCCCGCTAAACCTCACCCGATTAAGAAGCGAAAACCGTGAGCAGCATTAAATTGATCGTCGGGCTGGCCAATCCCGGAGCCGAATATGCCCAAACCCGCCACAACGCGGGTGCCTGGTATGTTGATCTTCTGGCCCGCCAGCACAACCAGCAGTTAAAAGAAGAAAGTAAGTTTTTTGGCTACACCGCGCGTTTATCCCTGGCAGGTCAGGACGTTCGTTTGCTGGTGCCGACCACCTTCATGAACCTGAGCGGCAAAGCCGTTCTGGCGATGGCGCAGTTCTACCGCATTGAGCCGGACGAAATTCTGGTCGCGCACGATGAGCTGGATATCCCGCCGGGCATGGCCAAAATTAAGCTGGGCGGCGGCAATGGCGGCCACAATGGCCTGAAAGATATCCAAAGCAAATTCGGCGGTAATCCGAATTTCTACCGTCTGCGCATTGGCATCGGCCATCCGGGCGATAAAAGCAAAGTTGTGGGATTTGTGCTGGGCAAGCCGCCAGCTAGTGAACAGAAGCTGATTGATGATGCGATTGATGAGTCACTGCGCTGCACTGAATTGCTGATGAAAGACGGTTTGGAAAAAACCATGCGTCGTCTGCACACGTTTAAAGCCGAACTTTAATCCGCACAGGCTGACCGCTATTCCTGCTGACGGGCGCAACTTTTGCGCCCGTTTTTATTTTAACTGACGGGCTTAAAGTGGCTCGTCAAACCGCAGTAAGCGCCCGGCATTGCCCAGCACCAGCAAGGTGCTCAGATTGTGCAACAAAGCGGCAATCAGCACACCGCCCACGCCGAGTAATCCCATTGCCGCCGCCGCCATCACGACCAGCGTCCAGCCCAGCCCGATGCAAACATTGATTTTCAGCGTCTTACGGCATGCACGGCTCAGCCGAACGCAGGTCCCGAGACGCCGCAGATCGCTGCCGATCAGCACCACGTCGGCGGAAGCCAGCGCAATATCGCTGCCGCCCGCCCCCATCGCAATGCCCACCACGCCCGCTTTTAACGCCAGAGAATCATTGATGCCGTCGCCGACCACCATTGGCCGGAACCCTTGTGCAATTTCGGCTGAAACCTGATGCAGTTTATCTTCCGGTAACGCCTGCGCAACGACTTCACTGATGCCCAGTTCTCCGGCAATACGGTTGGCCACGCTTGTGCGGTCACCGGTCAGCAAAAGTTGCCGTTGCAACCCAAGCTGGCGCAGTTCGGCCAGCGCCGTTTGCGCCTCCGGCCTGAGCGAATCGGCCAGCAGCAACCAGCCGAGAAAACGCCCGTTAAGTGCCAGCCCGACCAGCGGCCCGTCATGTTCCGGTTCGTCATTGACCGGGATATTGTTCTGGCTGAAAAATGCCGGGCGCCCTAACAGCGCGTCGCCCTGTGCGGTACGCGCACGCACGCCCATGCCCTGCTGTTCTGACACGTCATCCAGCGGTAAATATTGTTCACGCGGCAGTAATTTTGCCAGCGCACGGCTGACCGGATGGCTGCTCGCCGCGCCCAGGCTGGCCGCCAGCCGGAACACCGCATCCGAAGACGCCTGTGCGGCCAGCACCGTGCGCTGTAAATGCAGTTCACCGTGCGTCAGCGTACCGGTTTTATCGACCACGATGGCGTTCAGGTCCGCCAGTTCTTCCAGAAATGCGGAGCTGCGGATCAGTATTCCGTGACGCGCAGCCACCGCGATCCCGGCAATGGCCGTGGCGGGCGCGGAAAGCACCAGCGCGCACGGACAGGCCGCCACCAGTACCGCCAGCATGGCATGGGCATCACGCGTGATAAACCAGGTGGCGGCGGCAATCAGCAGAATAAGCACCAGATATTGCCCGGCATAGCGTTCGAGCAAACGGGTGATCGGCGGTTTGGCGTGTTCGGCTTTTTGCATCAGCGCAATCACTTTACCCAGCGTGGCATCCGCGCCGGTGCGCGTGACTTCAACGCAGAGCAATCCATCGAGATTAATGGCACCGCCGAAAACGTCATCGCCCGTGCGGGCTTCCTGCGGCACGGATTCGCCGGTGATCGGCGCAGTATCCAAACTGGCGCTGCCGGATAACACACGGCCATCGGCGGGCAACCGGTCACCGGCGCGGACTTCAACCCGGTCGCCGGTTCGCAGCTGGTGGTTATCGATTTCTTCAATTTCACCGTCAGGCAAAATCCGCCGGGCGCGGCTGCGCGTCAGATGGCTCAGCGCGTCAATGGCTTCCTGCGAACCGATCACGCTGCGCTCTTCCAGAATGTGACCAAAAATCATAATGCCCGGCAGCAGTGCGGCGGTCATCAGGTCGCCGGTTGCCCACGCCCCCAGCATCGCGATGGCAATCAGCTGATCGGTCACGCCGTGCAGACTGGGGCTGCGTAAGCTGTAAATCGCCGAACGCAGCACCGGCACCGCGACCAGCAGTGACGCCACGCCAAACAGAATTTGCCCGACGTCACTTTGTTGCGGAAACAGCCACTGCCAGATCCAGCCGCACAGCAACAGACCAAATGCAGCCATCGCCAGCAACAGCTGCACCGCCATATTTCGCTGTTCATGCCGCGTTAGCAGCACGCTTTTTGCGGGCGACGTGTGCGGTTCTTCAGAGGAAAAAGAAGTCACGGAAGCAATACCTCAGGGTTGAGATGTCGGACGATCTGGCCCCGGCAGGATCAGATGCGCGTCGTCATGGGGATCAACAGCAGTGACGCTGCCGGCATGCGCGAGGATCGCAGGCATCCGTTCACGCCACAAACGCCACAGCAATTCCGGCGAATGGTCGTCCGCCAGCTGCACGATGGTCGCGGTATCGGTGGACGCGCGGGCAATCTGCTCGCTGGCTTTAGCATGTGAAACCTGTAAAGCGCGGTCTGCCGACTGAACAGCGTCCTGATGAACGCGCGCCGCCTCATTACTGGCGTTGGCGATGTTTTGATCCGCCTGCTGGCTGGCCGTCAGCACCGCATTGAACGCATCCACCGCCGACGGAGGCAGGGACGACTGCACGTCAACGCGGCGGACTTCGATACCGGTACTGCTCCCGCCCGCGCTCAGCGCCGCCAGTTGCTGATTTATGCCCTGACGCAAGTCGCCGCGCAGCCGTTCGCGGCGTTCGGCGATGTTGCTGCCGTTGCCTGCTATTTCCGGCCGGGCGACCAGAATGGTGTCCAGATCCCGTGAGGCACAAATTGCCACCGCCGCATGCTCGGTTAAACGGTCAAGCGCCGGTAACACGTGTTCGCCTTGCAGCACAAATGCCACCGGATCGGTTATCACGTAGTACACCTGTACATCCAGCTGAACCACGCCGGAATCTCCGGTCAGTAAATATCCCGCACCGGCGACGGCATCACTTTTCCCGCCACCGGTATTGTTCCACGCGGGCACAATGTCGGCTCTCAGCAAGGCGGTGACATGATGTTCGATCACCCGATCGGACGCGGGTAAGATTTCAACCTGTTCCAGCGGTTCCGGCCAGGCCAGCAACAGCCCGGCTCCCGCCGTGCGCGAAACGGCACCAAACCGCATCACTACCGCACGCTTGTCCGGCTCTATCTGCCGGACGTTGGAAAACAGCCAGCTCGCCGCAGCAATCAGCGTCATGGCGAACAGCGCCAGATACGCCAGACGCCCCGCCTGAAACCACGCATTCCCCTGAAAACGGGATAACGGATTCATGGGCGCGTTCCGTTAGCCGGGGCAGCGGGCAATGCCGGCGGGCCTTCGACCAGCTGGCGGAACGGTGCCGCACCGGTGCCCAGCACCAGCTGCGTGCCCGGCGTGATGACGCTGCTCAGCGTATCGAGCGAGCGCAGCAGATCGTAGAGTTCAGGATTACCGGCGCGGGCTTTGGCGTAAATCGCCGCACTCTGCACCTGTGCCTGCGCTTCGATATTGGCCGCGCTGACTGAGGCATCCGCCTTAATAACGCGGGCGTCACGTTCAGCGGAAGACCGGATTTCAGCCGCCTGACGCTTACCTTCGGCAGAGCGTTCGGTAGCGATGGTTTCCCGCTCGGCCCGCATGCGGTCAACGGTGGCATCTAACGTCACCGACGGCAGCGTCAGCCGCTCAACGCCAACCTGCACCAGCTCGATGCCGTAACTGTCGAGCAACTGGCGGGCGATCTGGTCATGCAGATGCTGTTCAAAACCGGAAAGCCGGATTTTGCTGGCGTCGGTATTCACCAGGTCAGCCAGCGCAAAACCGCTGGTGGTTGTTTCCAGCGCTGAGCCGATGAACGTCCGTATCTGCGCAGCCGCCATATCCGGCTGATTTTGTACCGCGCGGATAAAACGCTGCACGTGCTGGGGATCGTTTTTTACCTGCCAGACGGTATAAGCCTGAACGATGATCCGCAGCCCGTCGCGCGTGCCGACATCCTGTAAACCGCTGGACGTGGTACGGATACGCAAATCTACCGGGATCGCCGTTTCCAGCGGAACCGGCAGATGCCACGCCAGCCCCGGTTGCAACAGCACGCGCACGGGATTGCCAAAGCGCGTGATCACCATGGCTTCACCTGAACGCACCTGCACCAGACAGGCCGTGGCGGCAATCAGCGCCACCAGCACGGTGGCAATCGTGACCCGCCGCCAAAGTTTAGGCGCCGCCGAGCCGGAATGATGATGGTGATGATGATGTCCGGCACCGTGATGATGCCCGCCGTGCGCGTCGTGATCGTGTCCGTGGCCTTCAGATTGTTGGGAATCACTCACCGGGTACTCTCCGCTTTGACAGAATGCGCCGCTTTATCCGCTCCGGGCGTAAATGGCAGGGTAAAATTTCTCAGATCCAGCACCGGCGGCGTCCCGACCCCCATGCGATGATCGACAATCAAAACCTTCGGATGTTGCTGCATCGCCAGCGTCAGACGGCTGAAATAGCGTTCGGTCAGGAACGACTGTCCTCCGGTCTGATACGCCTGATTTTCGGCGTTAAAGGACAGCGCCATGACCTGCGCCTGATCCAGATTTTCATGACTTTGTGCGGTGGCCGCATCCCGCGCCAGCCCGGCAAATTGCTGCGCGGCATTCAACTGCTGTGCGGCCTGACCTTTCTCACCGGCAATCGCACTTTGCGCCAGAATTTGTGCCGCCTGCACGCCGTGATAAGCGTCCGCCGCGCCCGCAGGCGGATGGATCGACTCAATCACCGTCGCCAGCAGTTCCACACCGCTGTTGAGATGATCAAGCTGCGCCTGCACTTTCTGCCCGATATCTCCGGCCAGACGTGTCTGGTCGCTGCCCAGCAGGCTGTCGAGCGTGCGCGAGGAAAAATCATGCACCAGCACCTGATTGGCAATACTGCGGATCAGCACCGGCATATTTTCGGTGTGATACAGGCTCGCCATCGCCGCGTCATCATTCATGGCGATGCGGTATACGAAACGGACGTCCATATTCATGATTTGAAAACTTTGCCGGTCGTTCGCCGCGCTGGCGATGATTTGTGATTTGTCGCTGCTGTGGCCGGAATCCCATAACCGGTTTGCGCTCTCCGGCGCGGGGCCTTCTGCCGTATCTGCCACCGCGACGGATGTGGCGCTTACCGGTTCTTCAGAACCCGTGGTGAGTTCATGCACTTCGCCGTTATCCACCATCAGCGTGCGGCCAAAGGGCCACGGCAGCCTGGCATGCAGACCGGGCTGTCTGACGGCCACCGGTTTGCCGAAGGATTCATAGATCCCGCGCTGCGTCAGCGGCACTTCGCTGATGCCGGTCAGCAGCCAGCCGGTCAGCAGGAGGATTGCACCGAGCGGCAACAGCGCGCGACGCATAAAACGGAACGCCCAAATCTGGCGGAGATCAATACCAAAGTGCTGATGCAGTTCGTTTTGCACAAATTGCAGCGGACGCGGCGGCCAGCAGAGTTGCGCCGCCAGCAGGCTGCCCGCAATAAACTCCAGCTCTTTGTCCTCGCGCGGCGGTGAAAACACCGCGATCAGCGCCCGCAGGAAAAGCTCCAGCGCCACCAGCGCCGGTAACAATCCGGTGAGCACCAGCAGGTGTGCGGGCCATACCGCGGTTCCTCGCGCAAACATCAGGGCCAGCGCCGTCAGCAGAAAGACGCCGATTAACATGCGCATCAGTGGTGCCAGTTTTGCCGCTTCCGGCCATTCCTGCGGATTTTTTAACGTCCAGTGACGCTCAAGTACCAGCACGGCGAAGGCGCAAAGAATAAAGAAAGAACCGGCGAAATAGCCCGTATTCCCGGTTTCATTGACCGGTAACGGCAACTGCCACAGCAGCGCGATGAGCAGCAAAGCGGCTAATGCGGGAAGTGCCTGAAAGAAAACGTGCGCATCGACATAACGTAATAGCGGGCGCATCCACGCGCGGGAGGCCAGACGCTGTGAAAATCCGGGGGGAACTTGCGGCCCGACCAGGCCGTTACGGGAGGCAAACTGTTGCTCGCGCCAGCGGGTAATGCGCCGGGCGCATTGCAGCGAGGCAGCGCAAACCCACATCGCCGCCATGATATTCCCGACCACCCACGGCCAGACTGACTCCGGCGTGACCAGATACAGCATCAGCAATATCAGATACAACACGCTGCTGATCACCATCACGGCGTGGATCAGCCCGCTCAGCCAGCGCGTGTGGGAAGCGGCGGACTGAAAGCGCAGCTGCTTGCTGGCATCGTCCGTTCCGGATGCTTTGTTTATGCTCATGTCCGCTCCGGCAGAGGAGAAAAAATAATCCGCCACGCTGGCCGGATGCCAGTTCGTGTCGGATTAACCGAGCGTAACCGTATAACATTACAGAATTTTCGGCGATATGAATTTAGCCGCTTTTTTGCCACTAAATGTAAGCGATTATCTTACGGCGCGCCGGCAGCCAGACGCAGCTGCTGTCGGCGGTTTGGTGTCTGAAGGGATTACGTGAGGGAAACGGATTCGAAACGCCGGAACATCGCCAGCGCCAGGCCACGCGCGGGATTGAACCGTTCGGTAACAAAGGTGATTTGCGTGCGGCTGAACGGAAACGTCAGCGTAAATTGCTGCGCTGCGGCCAGTGTATTTTCAACAAATAGAGGATGAACGTTATAGGGGCAATCAATCAGCAACGTTTTCGGATTCATTAAATGAATAATCTGGCTCAGCGCTTTACCCAGAAGTTGCCCGGCCTGCGCCATCACCTCATTCACAATTTCAGCCGACTGCTGGCGGTTATCCCAGCTCAGCCCCGGCTGACGCTGTTCCAGTCGCCGGTTAATGGCCGAAAGGCCGATCAGGGATTCCAGACAACCCCGCTGACCGCATGAACATAACGGCCCGCCAGGCAGTACCGCTAAATGACCGACCTCGCCCGCCGTCCAGCTTCCGCCGGAATACACGCCATGTTCGGTTAACAGCGCGCCGCCAATCCCTTCGCCAATTCGCAGATAAAAACGGGCGTCATTGTCATTGGCGCTTCCGCCTTCGCGGGCAATCAGCGCCGCCGCTTTGACGTTATTCCAGACGCTGACCGGCACGTTATCTGCACAGGTCAGTAAAGGCTGCAGGTTGACTTCTCCCCAGCCCAGATGCGAGGACACATGCAAAATGCCCTGCTGATGGTCGATGATGCCGGGAAAACCGACGCCAATGCCAACCAGATCGGGCCACGCCTGCTGTAGCTGCTGGCAATGGCGCATGATTTCCGCCAAAACGGACTGCGGCTGGGAGGTATCGAGGGAAAAGGTTTTTTCATCAATGATCTGCGAGAAATAATCACAGACCATCCAGTGCAGACGCTGGCGCTCAATCATGATGCCTGCGGCTTTAATTGAAGACGGGTTCAGCGCAACGTGAATTTTCGGACGTCCGATGCTGCTGGTCTGCGCCACGCCCTGTTCTTCCACGTAGCCCAGCGCCAGCAGGTCATCAACAATCAGGGAAATGGTGTTTTTGCTTAACGCCAGCGCCCGGGAAATATCCAGACGGGAGCTGATTTTCTGCTGGCGGAGATAAGCCAGTACACGCTTTTCATTGTACTGGCGCAGCAGCGCGGGTCCTTTGCCTGAGTCTTTCATGTCATGACTTTCCATCGCGTTACACCGTAGCGTCGCATTATTACATGACTGAGGATCCGCCCGTCAACCTATTCACCCCGCCAGACTTCCGCCCCTTTTTTATACGTCGCCAGCAGCCGGAGTGCGTGATTTTCATCCTCGCGCAGAAGAATGGCATCCAGCGGCGCACCGGGAATAAGCCCCTGAGCGACCGGAAGATTCAGCCGGGAAGCTGGCCGGACTGACGCCATCTGAACCGCCTCAGGGCGCGGAACGATGCCATTTTTTAGCAGCGTGTTGACGCCGAATAACAGCCCCTGAACCGAACCGGCCAGCAGCGCCGGATTGTTCGCCATCGACAGCCGTCCTTCGGGGCTCAGCACCACATCCCCGCCGATATGCGAATGATAATGTCCCGGCGGCATTCCGGCGTGGCTGGTGACATCACTGACCAGCAGTGCCCTGCCGTTTTTAGCCCGTATAAAGGTTTTCAGCACGGAGAGCGGCAGGTGTTCACCGTCGGCAATCATCGCGCACCACAGATCATCCTGCGCCAGTTGCTCCCAGATATAGTTCGGATGCCGCGGTAACGTCAGATGTGCGCCGTTCCCCAGATGCGTCGACATCTGCGCGCCCGCTTTCACCGCCGAGGCAATTTGTTCTGCGCTGGCAGCGGTATGGCCGATCGAAACCACCACATTATCCGCGACACACTGGCGGATAAAATCATCCGCATTTGGCCATTCCGGCGACAGAGTGATCAGGCGGATCCGCCCGTCTGCCGCCGTCTGCCAGCGCTGAAACAACGCATAATCAGGAGCCTGAATATGCACCCGGTTATGTGCGCCCCGCGGGCCGTCCTGCGCGGATAAAAAAGGGCCTTCCAGATGAATACCGGCAACCGATGCCCCGACGGACCGAAACTCACGGCAAGCCGCTGCCAGCGTACTGACCATTTCCGTGATTTCATCCGCGCCGTTGGTGATCACTGTGGGCATAAACGTCGTTACGCCCTGCTGCCACAGCGCCTGCGCCACCTGCTTAACGGAACCGACGCTGAAAGGAAAACTGTTAAAGTCAGCGCCACCGTAACCATTGACCTGTAAATCCACCAGACCCGGTGCGATCAGCGGCAGATTTTCACCCCCCGTTACCGGACGAATCTGACTGATATTGCCGTCGTGCGCCACAATCTCAACCGGCTGTTGTGTACGATAATCCCTGCCGCGTAACGTGATTTCACTCATCCGCCAACTCCCCGAAACCCGCGATATCGGTATACAGCGTGCAGGCCGGATGCTTGCGCAGCACGGTCGCCGGACAGGCCGCCGACCGCTGCGCGGTCAGCGTCTGTTTAATCGCCTGATGCTTATTCTTGCCGGGCACCATACAAAATAATCGTGCCGCCGCCATCAGCGTCGGGATGGTCAGCGTCAGCGCATGCGTCGGCACATCGTTCAGCGACGCAAAGCAGCCATCGTTCACCTGTTGCTGACGGCATACTGCGTCCAGCTCAACGATTTTCATCGGCAGCGGATCTTCAAAATCCGCCACCGGCGGATCGTTAAAGGCTAAATGCCCGTTCTCACCGATTCCCAGACAAACCATATCTACCGGAGCCTGTTGCAACAGGCGGGCATATTCCGCGCAGTTTTGCACCGGTTCGCCCGCCGCCGGAATTTTGTAAACCGCGCCAGGCCTGACGATATCGAACAAATGCTCCGTCAGATAATGGCTGAACAGCGCCGGAGAATTTTCCGGCAACCCGACATATTCGTCCATGTGAAATGCGTCCACCCGCGCCCAGTCAATATCAGCGGCCTGCGCCAGATGCGCCAGAAATTCATTCTGCGACGGCGCGGCGGCGAAAATAATCCGCACGCGCGTCTGTTGCTGAAGACGTTGGCGCAAGTGTTCCGCCGCATCGCGGGCAGCGGCTTGCCCCATGTCTTCGCGACGGGTGAAGACTTCAACATTCAGGCGTCTCGCCTGCGTAACGTACAGTGGTGATGTCATAGTAAAACCTGCTTTGTTATTTAACGTGATTCTGGTTACCGGGATTCGGTCTGATAAGCGGAAGCGACTTCCGGCGCAGGCAACTCCTCTGCCTGATCCTGATTAAGCGCATTCAGTAACACGTCAACCTCCGCGCTGACCGGGCGGCGGCGAAGTAAACCGCCAAGGACAAAGACCGCCAGTGATAACAGCACCGGAATGGCGACGACCTGTGCCGTGCTCATGTCCGGAACGACGAATTTCACCAGGAAGAAAGCCGAAACGCCGGCTGCCCATGACGTAATCGCCGCCGCCGATCCGCATTTACGGAACCACGGCAACAACCCCAGCAGCATCGGGATAGAAATCGGCCCGACCAGCCCGCCGAACCAGACAATCAGCAGCGATAACACGCCGCCAAAACGGCTGGCATTGACGGCAATCAGCAACGTGGTGAGGATAAACAACACCACCGTGACGCGCGCCACCAGCAGCGAAGATTGTCCCTGACCAAAGCGTTTCGGCAGCAATACCGGCAAAATATCGCGGGTGACGACGGCGGTGATCGCGTTGGAATCCGAAGACGTCATCGACAAGGTGTGCGTAAACATCGCCACCAGCACCAGCCCGATCAGGCCGTTGGGCAGCAACTGCATCGCCATAATGGAATAAGACTGAGAGGGATCGGCGATATCCGGGAATAACAACGGCGCGGCCCACATCGGATAGAACAAAATCAGCGGCCAGACCAGATACAGCGCGGAAGACAGCAACGCTGCTTTGCGGGCGTCCTTTCCGCGCGGAGAAGCGATAAAACGCTGCGCTAAGTTCCAGGTGCCTCCGTTGTAGCTCAGGGTATAAATCACGAAATACGCCAGAATAAAGCCCATCGAATACGGCCCGGCCACGATGTCCGTATGCCCGGCGGGCAGCCGGTCCCAGATGGTCAGCAGGTTGCTGAATCCGCCCAGATGAAAGGCCACGGCCACCACCATCACGATGGCGGCAATAAACTGAACGATAAACTGCCCGAAGTCGTTACAGGCGTCGGCCCACAAGCCGCCCAGCACGGTGTAAAACAGACACAGCACACCGGAAATTGCGATCCCAACCAGCGGATCCAGCCCGGTAAACACATTGATGATAATGGCGATCGCCGCCCATTTAGCGCCCACGTCGAAGGTTTTCAGAAACACCCCGCTCCACGCCAGAATCTGCTGCGTCGGCACGTTATATCGCGTGGCGAGATATTCCATCGGCGATTCGATATTCATATGAATGCGCAGTCGCGCCCAGCGTGGCGCAAAAATGACTGACCCGATGAAAACCGCAATTGAAATCGGGAACGCCCACCAGAAATAGATGGTCAGCCCGAACTTATAGGCCACGGCGGCATAGGCGACAAAAACCGCCGCGCTGTACCCTGACATATGGTGTGAAATCCCTGAAAGCCACCAGGGCATTTTGCCCCCGGCCGCAAAAAAATCCCTGGTGTTACCCACGCGCCGCATGGCCCACAACGTGGTCATCACAATCATGAGCGCGTACAGCGCCATGACAAAATAGTCTATCCCGTTCATCGTTAACTCCGGTGGCAATCTTGCGTTGTCGAAGTCCGGCGGGAAAACTTGCCGGTTTTTTAATTAATCCTAACTAGGGACTAATAAAACCCTAGCATGATGAAACGCGAACAAAACGTGAACAAGATCACGGTTCTTTTCGATATTTATGAGTGAGTTATAGGACTTTCTTATGGATGAGACGGAGATCGGTAAAACGCGCCAGCCGGCTGACGTGCCGCAGCCAAAATAAAAAAGGTGCCGTGTTGAGCGGCACCTGTTGAATGTCAGAGATTATCTTCCGCGACATAATACTGCGGGTCATCCAGTTCGTGGCTGCAAAACGGCCCCGCTTTTTTCAGCAGGCTGACGCAGTCGTTGCTCAGATGACGAAGGCGTATCGTCTTTCCGGCCTCCAGATACCGCGTGGTCAGCTTATCAATCGCCTCGACGCCGCTCGAATCCATCACCCGCGTACCGGCGAAATCCAGCACCACGTTTTGCGTATCATTCTGCGGTTCAAACAGTTCTGAAAACGACGCCGCCGAACCAAAGAACAGCGGCCCTTCCAGCTTATACACCGTCAGCGCGCCCTGGGTTTTCTTCTCGCGGATACGGATCCGCGCCTGTTGCCAGGCAAAAACCAGCGCCGAGATAATCACCCCGCTGATCACCGCAACCGCCAGATCGGTGAAAATCGTAATGACGGTGACAATCAGCATCACCAGCGCATCGGCTTTCGGCATCCGCCGCAGACGGCGCAAAGAACTCCATTCGAACGTGTTGTAGCACACCACCAGCATAATCCCGGCCAGCGCCGCAACCGGCAGCAGCCCGATGTAACCGGACAAACTCACCACAAACAGAATCAGCAAAATCGCGCCGACCGTGCCGGAAATCCGCCCGCGCCCGCCCGACGTAAAGTTAATGATTGATTGTCCGATCATCGCACAACCGGCGAAACAGCCGAACAGACCGCAAATCGTATTGCCCGCACCCTGCGCGATGCTCTCGCGATTACCGTTCCCTTTCTGGCCGCCCATTTCATCGAGCACCGTCATGGTCAGCAGCGATTCAATCAGCCCGACCAGCGCAATCACTACCGCATAAGGCAGCACCACTTTCAGCATTTCCAGGCTGAACGGCACGACCGGCAGGCTGAAGTGCGGCAATGCACCGGAGATATCCGCCAGATCCCCGACCCGCAGCGTGTGCAGGTTAAATCCAATCGCCACGGCGGAAACCACAATCAGCGCCGCCAGCGAAGACGGAATGATTTTGGTCAGTTTCGGGAACAGCACGACGACCAGGATCGCCAGCAGCACCAGCCCGTACATCAGCGGGCCCTGCCCGGCAATCATGTGAAGCTGCGCCAGCATAATGACAATCGCCAGCCCGTTCACAAATCCGTGTACCGCTGGCAGCGGCACCATCCGGATAAACTTACCCAGCCGGAACACACCAATCAGAATCTGAATCACACCGGCAAAAATCGTCGCCCACAGCACATATCCCATGCCGTGTTGCGCCGCAAGGCTCATCAGCACCACCACGATGGAGCCCGCAGCGCCCGACACCATGCCCGGTTTACCGCCAAACAGCGCGGTCACCAGCCCGATGATAAAAGCAGTGTGCAAACCGACGATCGGCGACAGCCCCGCCACCAGCGAAAACCCGACGGCCTCCGGGATCATCGACACCGCCACAACAAATCCGGCCAGCGTTTCGTTCTTCACTTCCGACAACTTCAGACCACGCGGGCTAAACATAAGACATCCGGTTTACTTCCAGTCAGTTAAAAAATTGTGACAAGTATCTAAAAATGGCCGGAACGAGGCAAGGTTTAATCAATCCGGTCAATGAGGTAGCGGCTGTTCATCACGATCACAACCGGATCGAGAAAAATGCCGTTCTCGTGTATAATGCGGGGAATTATGGTCATTACATCGCGCAATTACATTTAATTGCTTGATAATTAAGATATTAAGGTGAGAAAAACATGGGATTCAAATGCGGTATCGTCGGCCTGCCGAACGTCGGTAAATCCACTCTGTTCAATGCGCTGACCAAAGCGGGTATCGAAGCAGCAAACTTCCCGTTCTGCACCATCGAACCTAACACCGGCGTCGTGCCAATGCCCGATCCGCGTCTTGACCAGCTGGCCGAGATCGTAAAACCACAGCGTATCCTGCCGACTACCATGGAATTCGTGGACATCGCCGGTCTGGTAAAAGGCGCATCCAAAGGTGAAGGTCTGGGCAACCAGTTCCTGACCAACATCCGTGAAACCGAAGCGATTGGCCACGTTGTCCGTTGTTTCGAAAACGACAACATCATCCACGTTAACAACAAAGTGGATCCGGCTGACGATATCGATGTCATCAATACCGAACTGGCGTTGTCTGACCTGGATACCTGCGAACGCGCCATTCACCGCGTACAGAAACGTGCCAAAGGCGGCGACAAAGATGCCAAAGCTGAACTGGCTGCGCTGGAAAAATGTCTGCCACAGCTTGAAAATGCAGGCATGCTGCGTGCGCTGGATCTGACCGAAGAAGACAAAGCGGCCATCCGCTACCTGAGCTTCCTGACGCTGAAACCGACCATGTACATCGCCAACGTTAACGAAGACGGTTTTGAAAACAACCCGTACCTCGACGTTGTACGTAAAATCGCCGACGCCGAAGGTTCTGTTGTCGTTGCCGTTTGCGCCGCGGTTGAATCTGACATCGCCGAGCTGGACGACGCTGACCGTGAAGAATTCATGGCCGAGTTAGGCATTGAAGAGCCAGGCCTGAACCGTGTGATCCGCGCCGGTTACGAGCTGCTGAACCTGCAAACCTACTTCACCGCTGGCGTGAAAGAAGTCCGCGCATGGACCATCCCTGTCGGTGCTACCGCGCCACAGGCCGCAGGTAAAATCCACACCGACTTCGAGAAAGGCTTCATCCGCGCACAAACCATCGCGTTCGAAGACTTCATCACCTACAAAGGTGAGCAAGGCGCGAAAGAAGCCGGCAAAATGCGTTCTGAAGGCAAAGAGTACATCGTCAAAGACGGCGACGTGATGAACTTCCTGTTCAACGTCTAAATAAAATTTGTTGTCTCATGGGATCTCAATGTATCTCGTGAAGACTGACAAAACCCATAAAATCCACGCAATTACGTGGATTTTTCTTTTCATGGCATCTCATCCATCTCATGACAGCGCAGTCAAAAATGAGTACAAGCATGAGTACAATCAGTATCCATCTTCATTTTAGGTGAGTACAATAGCGGTATAAGAAATAGACAAGGACTCGCTATGCTCACTAATACGCAATGCCGCACTGCTAAGCCGAAAGAAAAACTCTATCGACTCAATGACTTCAACGGTCTCTACTTGGAAGTGAAACCCAACGGCAAAAAGGCATGGCGCTATCGGTTTAAACTCAACGGCAGATCCAGCATGTTTGCGTTGGGCGAGTATCCAGCGGTAAAACTTGCCGAGGCGCGGGAGAAATGCGAGCAAGCACGTAAGCAAGTTGCAGAGGGAGTCAACCCGGCACAGGCTCGTCAGTTAGATAAGATCCGCAAAGTCAACGATGCCTCCAACACCTTTGAGCTTATCGCTAAAGAGTGGTTGCAGATGAAAGACTGGGCCGACATCACCAAAACGCGCCGCCTTGATATGCTTGAGCGTGTAGTTTTTCCCGCCATAGGCAAACTTCCTATCAGGGAAATCACCCCGCACCATATTCTTAAAATTCTTCAGGAAACAGCTAAGCGTGGTGCTCCGACCGTTGCCGCTGAAGCTAGACGCACTATTTCATCGGTTTTTGAGTTGGCAGTAGCAACGCTCAGAGCAGACAGCGATCCTGTCTGGCCGGTACGTAAAGCACTTCCGGCAAACAAGACGCAGCACAAGCAGGCATTGAACACACAGCAAATCGGGAAGCTGTTAAGCTGTTTTGACAACAGTCGCGGCTCATATCAGGTTAACTATTGCATGTGGCTAATGTGGTGGACGCTGGCGCGGCCTGCCGAAGTTACAGATGCGGAATGGGCAGAGTTCGATCTCGATAACGCACAGTGGACAATTCCGGCAACGCGAATGAAGGCCCGCAGAGAACACGTTATTCCCCTTCCCTCCCAGGCCGTCAAAATGTTGCGAACTCTCATTGGATTAACTGGACACAGGCAGCATCTTTTTCCGGGACGTGATAATCCGCGCGGTCCTATGACGGCACACTCCTTGCGGCAACTGCTCAAAAGTCTCGGTTGGAGTGGCACTTATAGCCCACATGCCACCAGAACTACCGGTAGTACGCGTTTAAACGAGATGGGCTATCGTCCTGATGCAATTGAGACTCAACTTGCGCACGCTGATACCAATAATGTGCGCCGAACATATAATCATGCAATCTATCTTGAAGAACGAAAAGTTATGATGCAAGAATGGGCGAATAAACTTGATGAATGGATTCTGGAAAACTACGAATGAGCATTACTTTTTTAGATTTTATCAATTCGATGATCTTGCCCCGCCATTTCTATACATCATACTGATCATTATTTTTGGATATAACAGAAGCTTGGGAAAGAACAATTTTCTATACATAAATAATGAAAAAAAATCAACCTCCCAAGATACTGATCAAGAGGTTGATATTCTTTAACATAAAGAATCAGCCTAGTTGGGATCGCAATTAACTGAGCTTCTCAGTGATCCATTCATCAATCTCATTTTCAAGACAGGCTATGCTGATTGGGCCAATTTTGCAAGATTGAGGAAATTTATCGTTTTCATAGCTCGGTAAACCAGTGAACGCTTCATGCCTGTTTTTAACCATAAATTGATATAAAATTATCACATCATTAATTATGATAACTTCAAGAGGATAACACCAGAAATTATAATTAATAACCCAGCGAATTGGATTTTACTTAAGCGTTCCCCGCGAATAACAAAAGCGAGCAAAGCTGTGACACCACTTGCAAGCGAACTTAAAACCGTAACTATTGCTACGCTACCAAATTTTGAGCCGTAAGCCAAAGAAGCAAAACCAATTAAGCTAAATATACTAATTGAAAAAATCAACATCAGATTTGAAACTGAAGGAATCGTTACATCCTTTTTAATTATCGAGAATGAAAACAATATAATAAAAGCTGTAAAATAATATACCCATAGTGAGTTAATCACTCCTAGGGCATGTACGGCATACTGCCCCTGAAGCCAAAACCCCAATCCAAACATCACAGCAGAAAGAAACGCACAAATAATTGAGCTAGCCGAATTCTTATTTTCTCTTTTAGTTTCGGGTATACTTGTTAAACATGCACCAATGACACAAACAGCCAAGCTTAATAAAGTGAAGGTTGTAAGAGGCTTCCCACTTAGAAGTGCAAGTATTGTGGTAACGGCACCATATAGAGAAGCTATAGGAGCAACTATAGATGCTTTACCAATTGAAAGAGCTTTTAGCAAAAAAAGCATAGCCAAAAGATTGAAAATTGATGCAGTAATACATATTGCCAGACTCAAATAGCTTAGTTCGAAAGGAATAAAATTCTTTAATAAAAAAGCAGATAGTATCAACAGTCCGAATGTTTGGCTCAGAAATAAAGTTTTAACCACACCATTTTTCCGAGATGCAGCACCAGCTATAAAATCCGTACTGCCCCAACAAAGAGCAGAAAGTAACCCCATCAAAATAGACACTGTTATTACCTCTTTAGGAGATCTTATTAAGATAAATTGTATTGGAAATCTCTTTGGCATTTGCCATAGCATCTTCGCAAGAATCACCGCATGCTAACACATGACCGATAATAGCGCCAAAATTTCTTTGTTGCGACACAATATTAATTGGTAATTTTTTAAACCCACTCTCAATATAATACGGACTTTCCGTACATATATCTATGGTAGTAATACACTCATATTCATCAGAGAAAATCAATAAATCCGCAACATATTTAAAATCTGATTTATGTTTTGTAGAAATTGCGACCTCATCACCGCAGAGAAAATTAATCAAGTGGTGAATTATATCTATACCAGAAGTCATATATACTTGCTTTACTGCCCTTGCTCCAGCTACTCTAAGATTTACTTCAACCAATACTGGGCCTTTATCAGTTAATATGAACTCAATATTCAGTGCTCCTCCTTTTAGTTCCAAAGCTTCAACCCAACAATCGATATGATGATGAATCATCCTGTAATCGTCTTCCGACAAATCCGCAGGCTGAGATACACCTTCCATACAAAGACTATTATTCTCTGATACGAAAATTTTGTTTATCCCTGCAATATACCACTCACCTAAATTATATATAACCTCTACGCCATAAAACTCACCAGTTAAAAACTCTTCAATAATAAAATCATTATATTTACTCCCTAACATAGATAATTTTGATGATTCATTTATTTGATTTAACGTTTGGATGTATTCATTTTTATTTTTACAAAGATGAACGCCATAGGCTCCAGCATCACGTATAGGCTTTAAAACAAAGGGATAATGCACAAAGGGATCACTAGGTGGTGTTGATAAAGAGAATTCTTGGTACATAGGTTGAATGAAGCCTCTATTCTTCAGGATATCTCGTGTATTTTTTTTGCTGTAAACATTTTTTAACCCTTTTAAAGAAGGATGAGGTAATTCAAGCTCATTAGCTACTTCAGAAGTAAGGATCATAACGTCATCAAAGCATCCTATGATACCAGATACAATCATTTGTTTTTCTTGGATAAGAGTCAGTATGCTTCCTCGATTCAAATCTTCGAAGTAATAAACATTATCAAATAAATCCAAATCCAAATCTAATAACAAATTAGGATTTCTGTTATGCAATGATGTAAATAAAATGGGTGACATCCCACGCTGTCTGACAAATGATATTCCAGTACATTCTACTGGTCTAGCTTCAATGAAAATAAAAACACTCATAAAACCTCACACTTTAAAATAAATTAAATTACGATTATATAATGATATTTACCTTCTTAGTTATGGTTAGGCATTTTAATTCAAGTTTATCAAGCTTGGTAAATGCTATTGCAAAAACCAGAAAAATTAAACACACTTTTATTCACAAGTGTATTGACACATAAGTCACAAATGCATTGCCATCGAAAACAATTTAATTCCGCCAAAACATTATTTTAATGTCATGCAAATATTAAATATTAAAATCAATAAGTTGAGATAATGTTAGTACAATCCTTTATCAAAACCCGATCCTGTAAAAACGCATTTTACTTATATAGGTATGATTTAAAGATATAAAAAGACACTCTGCATCCAAACAAAAATAAAAACCCTCTTGACAGAAAGCATCTATTTCATTAACTAATATTCAGAATGGAAAATGGGTGCCTATTGAAGCCGATAGGATATTTTAACAGAAATGAATTTTCTACTATTCTGGAGATACTTATGTCGATCGAAACGAAAAAAACAGTATTTAGTCCCTCACCGTGGGAAAATAAGATGGGATATTCAAGAGGAAAACGAATTGGGAATCAAGTTTTCATTGCAGGATGCGTCGCCTCGGATGGTGATGGAAACGTCATGGGGGATGATGCATATACACAAACGCTATATATCATAGATAAAATTGAAAAATATCTAAAGGAACTTGATGCAAATCTAATAGATGTAGTAAGCACTGTTACACATATAAAAGATTTTGTATTTTTTGATGATTACTGTCGCGGATTTAAAGAAAAATTTGATTCAATACGACCTGTAAATACAACAATTGCTGTGAGTTCTATGGTTAGGCCCGAACATTTAGTAGAAATAACAGCTATTGCAATTATAAGCGATTTTTAAACTTCATTTGTTGAAATGAACAATGTACTAGCCACAAATTAGCTGCTGGCAGTCTATTGAATGGATAGTGGCATTTTATCATTTTCAGTGCTTTATATGGAGATAAGATGCTGATAAATTGAACACAAGCAGCTCATAGTTCATGCCCATTGGCTTTGTCCGTTTAGAACAGACGGTAAGTCTGTACACTAGCGGTCATGCCTTTGGGCCTACATCAGAACAAGAATATGGTATAACCCTCATTACTCACTTTGATACAGAATAATATTCAGGGGGGAATGAGAATCATTGTAAAAAACATCTGGAGGCCTTTATAAATTTACTTCTAACATGTTGATATAAATACTTTACCTTATAATTCGGTTAGTAGGTCATATTATCCTAGTACCCAAAGTTTATTCTTTTGATTAATTGTTTCAATCAACTCATTCCTTCTCATGCACACCTCCGCTATCGCAGAAAATAACAGGACTTATTGTTCCATACTTTCTTCATTTTTAAGCCCAAACATTGTTCTGTCTCTAAAATTCCTTTAATACCGTCCTCAAAGCACTATCAATTCCAGCTAAAACATTAAGGACACTAATCCCCATAGAACCGGACTTCCCTGAGTCTCTCTATCTTTATGTTTACATAGATATTTGGTGCTGCAGGCCATAATGAATATCCATTGGCGTTCTTAGGAACTTGTTATCAAGGGCGTCAAGGAATCTCAAAGTTATCACAAATTAATCATTTAATATAAATTAAAGTGATAAGAAATGGCAAAATACATTACCTTATGAAATATAACAAGATAATACTCATTATTGACAACATAGTCATAACTGTTTGGATCTAGGAACTATTTTTTTCTCGGTCACATTAGGTCTATTTGTAATTAGCGGATCGGAGCAAATCCTGAAATTGAAAAATGTGAAAGTAATACAAATAGGGGATCGCATGGAAAAAGTCATCGTCTATCCAGGTGCTGGGCTAAATGGGGACATTTCAATCCCCTCTTCAAAGCCTCACATACAAAGAGCCCTTTTATTGGCTCTATTAAATGAAAGAACTACAAAAATTGTTAATATATCTTGGAACACCGAAACAGAGAACCTTCTACGTGCCTTGAAGCAGTTTGGTTTAAAGGTATTAGAAGAGACTGATACCACGATTCTTCTTCGAGGCATGGGGTGGGATCTAGACGTAAATGGTGAAATCAATGCAGAAGGGTCAGGGATGCTTTTTCGCACCTGTTCAGCACTAGCAGCTTTGACGAATGATGTCGTCAGGATAAAATGCAACGAATCGCTATTCAGTAGAGAGAGTTTATTTGATGATGCATTCTGCTCATTGTTAAATATATCGTTGATTCGAATTGGTCGAAACTTAGTTGAGGTTAGGAGAAAACAGCATAATGAGCAACTACCACTGACGACCAAGAACAGCACACAATTTATATCATTCGCGCTCTTCGTATCCCCCTTCTTAGATAATAAAGTTATACCTGTTTGCGATAAAGATGTCGGTGCAGGTTATATTGCAATGACAATCCAGTCAATGGAAATGCTTGGGAGCAGTGTTATCCATACACCTGGGCAGCTGAAAGTAGCCGAATATGCTCCGAGAGATATAACCATAAATATACCATCAGATTTCACATCATTAAGTTACGTGGCATCTTCAATATTAAGTATAATAGGAGAAAGCCAAGTAAAAATTGTCAACTACCATCATGGCGGGACTATCAATGAAGAACATCTTTTCAAAATTTACAATAACTTTGGTTTATCTCTTGAGCACGATTTGAAACTCAAGGAGTTAATACTTACTCGTCGGCCATCAATGCCACTACATACCGAAATATCACTAAAAGAACTACCTTCTGCTGCTGCAAACATAATAGCCGCAACCTCTAACCTAGGCGGCCATTTGATATTTAATGGTGTTACAGGAATAAACAACCATAAATGTCAACGGGCATTCGTGATCAGTGAAAATATTAGGCGAATGGGTGGTACTAGCTCATTAATTTTCAATAGCATTGGAGTATTCGAGAAAATATATATTGGAGGTGGTGAACAACTGTCTGGAGGAATAGAACTTCACAGCTATGGTGATCATAGAGTGTGTGCCGCTAATGTAATCGCTGCCCTTGGAGCAAAGCAAGCATCAACAATTCACGGTGTAAAAAAGCTAAATGACGGTTTTCCAGGATTCATTGAAACCCTTAAGCGTTTAGGGGCTAACATTCAATGAAAATTGGAAGTATAAATATATTAGGAGAAATTATGGGTAACAGAATTGATAAAACCATAGAGCTAGTCAAGGTGTCTTTCACTTCGCGATTAAAGGGTACCTTAAATTTGCCGTCATCAAAAAGTTCATCAACAAGAGCTTTATTGACATCAGCTGTAACTACCGGAGAAAGCAAAATAGCAAACGTAGCTACTGGTTTTAATACAATCTCCATGAAAAAAAACTGCGAACGCCTTGGAGCAACATATAAAGAGAAAGACGGGATTCTCATAGTGAATGGTATCGACATACATTCAGTAAATAATCCTATTGATTTTGATCCAGGTAACTCTGGAGTAGTTCTGCGACTCTTCATGGGGGTAGCAGGGTATCTACCAGAGTCAAGATTTACTACAGAGTACGAAAACTCATTAGGAGTTCGTTCTCAGACAGAAATGGTACATGCCCTACGAATGCTGAATGTGCACTGTGAGTCAATGGGCGAGGATGATCGCCTCCCTATAAAAATCAAATCAAACAGAAAACTGGCAAACTATACCGAAGTTTCTTGTAGGAAAAGTTCTCAGTTTTTAAGTGGTTTGCTTTATCTTGGCGCAATTGGTAACGAAGACCTAACGATTCGTGTAACCGATAGTATAACAGCACCATCAATGGTCCATACGACCATCAACAACCTTAAGCGGGCTGGTGGTGAAATATCATTCGATAAAGACTTCAGAACATTCTTTGTTAACGGCAAAAAGCAACTTACTGCAACTAATTTTGAAGTAGGTTCTGACCCTGCAAGTACTGCCGCAATATTAGCTCTATGTGGATCAATGAACTCCGATGTCATATTGAGTGGTTTTTTCGAGGAAGAGCTTGGAAACGGTGCTGTAATCCAATATTTACTCGACAGTGGCACAGGCATTGAGTTCCTTGCAGATAACAAAATCCGAATTTCCGGTACTCCTGATATCCGCCCTTTGGATTTTGACGGTTCGCTCGCCCCAGATGCTGTGCCAGCATTAGCTGCAAGAGCTGCATTTGCAAATGGTACCAGTACTTTCTACAACATCGAACATATTCGCTACAAGGAATCTGATCGCATTTCCGACTTTAGGCGAGAGCTCTCAAAACTCGGGGTTAAATCTGATGAAAAACAAGATCAGCTGATCATACATGGGAATCCCTTGGGATATGATGGAGGTGTAACCTTGGACGGCCACTATGATCACGGATTGATAATGGCACTCACGACAATCGGAATGCATTGCAGAGAACCAATACTGATTAAAGAACCCTATCACGTGGGGCAAACCTATCCTGAATATTTCTCAGAGGTCAAATACCTTGGAGCAGAAATCAGTGAACTCGCAAAAAAAAATTCATGAAGATTATCTTATTAATTGAAAGGAGTTATACATGTGTGGGATTGCTGCAATATATAGTACCAGCTCAAATTCAATAGTTGATATTGAAGGTCAACTTTTTTCGATGATGAAGAAGATCGCACATCGTGGCGATGCATCAAATTTTAATGAACATTTGGTTAAGAATAATTTTGGACTCGCGACAAATCGTCTGGCGATCGTTGAGAGGGATTGTGCAAGGCAGCCAGTATCAGACAATGAACGCGATATTCATGCTGTTCTTAATGGCCAAATTTTTAATTATAAGCAGATTCGTGCAGATTTATCAGAGATTGGGTATAAATTTGAAGGCGCGGGAGATACGGAAGTTCTGCTAAAAGCATATATAGAGTATGGGCCTTCTTTTGTCGAACGTCTTGATGGTATGTTTGCTTTTGTTATTGTAGATAACGATAAAAATACATTCCTTATTGGCCGAGACCATGTCGGAATTAAGCCATTATATTATGTACAAAAAGATAATATCTGGTATGTCGCATCTGAGATGAAGTCATTGCTGAGCCTCGCATCAGATATCAAAACGTTAGATCCTGGCTCAATATTTGACGGGAATTCCATCTACAAATATGTTGATTATAGTTCATACCGAGAGGTAAGTAACGATAACGAAGATGTTGCAAAAATAAAGGTACGTGAATTATTAGAGAATGCTGTCAAGTCCCAGATAGATACAGATCTACCTATCTCAGTAATGTTTAGCGGTGGTTTGGACAGTGCAGTAGTTCTATATCTTGCAAAAAAATACCATCCCAATGTCACTGCTATTTCATTTGGTTTGCCTGGTTCTAGCGATATAGACATCGCTAAGAGATTTTGTTCAGAAAATAATATTCGTCATATTATTTTCACATTCACCAAGGAGGATCTTATCGCAAACATACAGGAAACGATATATTATAGTGAGTCCTTCGAGAAAATTGATGGTATAGATTCCACTATAGCACATTTTGGATACTATGTAGCAAACAGGCTTGGTTTTAAGGTATCGCTATGTGGTGAGGGCAGTGATGAGATTTTTTACGGATATGATCTTTTTAAAGACCACGAATACCCTGCTGAACTCTCTAGATATAGACTAACCAATTTGCACAGGACTGATTTGCAGAGGGTTGATCGAGCAAGCATGCGTAATACTGTGGAAGCTCGCGTTCCATTCATGAACCGCAGCTTAGTGCAATATGTACTGAGCTTGAAAGACCATTTAAAACTCAGAGATGGAATAGAAAAATACATCCTACGGGAAGCTTTTCGTGATGCACTACCGGATTACATAATTGACCGACCAAAAATAAGAATGCCTGATGGAAGCGGTGTCAAGAACACCATCGTAGACTACGTGGATAGAATTGGCATAAATGCTCCAAGTGAAGTGATTTCAGCATTGAATTCAATTGGTGTTGAGGACAAGTCATCAATTTACTTTTCACATCTATATTTACAACACGGATATCCTTTTCCAAAAGAAAGATTTAAGGAAGTAGGAAAAGACTACTCAAAATCAGGTTATTTTAACTTCATTTCTTAAATGAAATATACGTGGTGATAGATATACTATTTTATAACTATCAGCCGACTTGGCGATGCACGTATTTATTTTCTAAATACGTGCATTCGCCTAAAAAAAGATCTATTATTAAAAATAACTTTATTAAACCAACTTCATTTTTTAAATTTAAACAATTGTTTTTTAAATGTTACACATCGGAGAATAGATATGCAATTACAGTTGAGAAATATGGCTTGGAGACAGCTTACAGGTATTGGTACATTTGAATGGAGGCTGCACAAAAAAGACAATGTCGAAGGTATCTCTGATCACCTGAGTATTCAAATATATAGGAATTCTTCGGAGATTCTCTTTGAATATAGTGTTTACAACAGTTTACCTGGTCTTTTTTTCTCGAACCTTTTAAGGGCTCCAAACAATGTGGCCATTTACGATAAGGACGATAATTTAAGTTTTAGTGAACTCGCGGAGGTTAGCCTACACGTTGCCAATGTGATGAGGGTTTTAGGATGCAAACCCGAGGATTGCGTTGGTCTTTTTGTTGAACCATCACTTGAGCAGATGATCGGGCTATGGGGGATTATATTCTCAGGTGCCGCATATCTACCGTTACCACCTGACTCTCCAAGAGAAAGACTTGAATATATGGTCCATGATGCTTCGGTCAAAATCATCTTCACACAACAACATTTAAGAGATAAATTGCAATCAATCGAGTCAAATAAAGATATAAAAATAGTGACTTTGGAAGATATCTGTTCTTTTTCGAAATCAGAAGAACCCATGATCTTTACTCCAATTATTCAATTAAGACCTGAAAATTTAGCCTATATTGTATATACGTCCGGAAGCACTGGAAACCCAAAAGGCGTATTAATTGAACATCGAAGTGTGGTTAATCAGATGCAATGGTTGGTTGAAAAAAAATACATAGGATTTGATAAGACAATTATTCATAAAACACCGATAGGTTTTGATGCAGCACAATGGGAAATGCTTACTGTTTGCAGTGGTAGCAAGTTATTCGTAAGTAGATTCGGTTTGAATAAAGATCTTGCCAAACTTTTAAATGAGATTATCGAACATAATGTCACTTTACTTCAATGCGTCCCTACATTATTACAAGCAGCAGTCAAGAAAGCCCAGTTTTCTAATTGTATTTCTTTATCACATATTCTCTGTGGTGCTGAAAGCCTAACTAAGAAGCTTGTAACTAGATGTATGGACATATTGCCAGGATGTTTGATTGTCAATTTATATGGACCAGCTGAATGTACGTGCAACGCTTCTTTTTACGAGATCCTCCCCAATGTTTTTTGTAATGATGACATAACGGGCGTGCCAATTGGCAACCCCGTTAATAACGTCGAGTTTCATCTTCTCAATGAATCAGGCACATCGGTACCTAACGGGGTAATAGGTGAGCTACACATATCCGGCGTACAAATATCACGAGGCTACCTTAATCTTGAACAATTGACAAAAAATAATTTTAATAGCTATCAGAAGGAATTAGATCTAAAGTCTTCTACCTTATATAAAACAGGAGATCTTGCTTATATTGACAATGACGGTCGATACAACTTCTGCGGCAGAATTGATGCTCAAGTAAAAGTAAGAGGTATGAGGGTAGAGTTAGAGGAAATCAAGGTTGTTTTAGAAAATAGTCTGTATGTAGAAACCACCGTCGTTATCACACACGAAGTAGGTGGCCTTAATGACTATCTCTTGGCATATGTTAAGCTGAGCTCCAGAGGAATTAAATTAAAAGATACCGTAGGTGATTTAGAGCTGGAAATAATAATTAGAAAAGAACTCGAAAATAAATTACCGAACTATATGATTCCAAGTTTCTTTGTTTTATCAGAAACAATACCATTGACATCCAGTGGTAAAGTTGATGTAAACAAGATTAAAAACTTAGTTAAAAAACATCATAAAAAAAACATATCCGGACCACGAAATGAAACAGAAAACATCGTTCTTGAAATATTTAAATCCACTCTAGAAATTGAGATGGTATCTATTTATGATAATTTCAATACTCTTGGAGGTGACTCTATGAGTGCAGTTGACTTAGTACTTTCAATAAATGAAAAATTCAATATTGAATTACCTATTCATGCTATAATTGAGAGCCCTACTATCGAATCAATTTCTAAAATAATTAATGAAAAAAACTTAAAAACCCCATCCAGAGTTGTTTGCCTACAGAGCAATGGAAATAATAGACCTATTTTTTGCTGGCCTGGGCTTGGTGGGTATCCGCTTAGTTTAAATTTACTTGCCCATAGACTTGGAAAAAATCAACCATTTTACGGAATTCAAGCATATGGTATTAATACGCAAGAGAAACCGTACACTTCAATAGAAAAAATGGTTGCGGCGGATATTATGGAAATTAGACAAATTCAAGAGCAGGGGCCATATACACTCTGGGGATACTCTTTTGGGACAACTTTAGCCATTGAAGCAGCGTTACAACTTGAAAAAATCGGAATCGAAGTTGAAGAGCTAGTGCTGATTGCTCCAGGTATACCTCAGGATGTCAAGATGGAAAATCACAGGAACTCCTTTGATAACAAGGAACTCGTGAAGCTACTTTATTCCGTATTTTCTAAAAATAAGGATCACGAGGGATTACGAAATTGCTTGCTATCAGCAAAGGATGAAAATAGCTTCGCCACATTCATTTGTAAACACTTCAATATATCAAGTATAAGTTTGGTAATAAAAATCACTAAAGTAATTATTGAATCATTCTTTGCTTCTCATAAGTGGTTGAATACAGGTCCAATGACTGTCGATGCCGCAGCATTAATCCTTCCAGCATATAATGATGAAATATCCATCTACGAAAGAAATATAGTTCACTTCCGTAAAGGCATGGAAATTAAAAAATTAAGAGCAACACATTTTGACACATTAGAAGATAGAGGCCTCGATGAGATTTTATCAAAATTAAATCGTTAGAATCTCATATACATTATTTTTTTCTGCGAATCTATGATATGTTTCGGCCCCTGATGTGATAACAGGAGCCGCATAAAATTTTTTTAAAGAGGGAATAAATTGTCTACTATAAAATCAACGAAGGTTCTCAACTTAGGTGAGAGAAAGCGACCAGAAGGCCATACAACTCTTAACGTCGTGATCTCTTTATTGAAATCGTCAAGTACAGAAATTAATTTTCCAGATTCCAATTGGCTCTTGATAGCGATATCCGGTATACACGCTACACCAAGACCCTCTTCGGCAAATGTGACCAGTGGGCCAAGCGTGTTAGTCACCATACTTGTTCGTAATTCAAAACTGGCTGTTTGAGTCAAACCCAATGGCCAATTTCCTGTTTTGCCAGTACTACGATAACGATATAACAACCCATCGCGATCTTTCAAATCGTCTGGTTTCTTGGGTAAGCTAGTGCGTTGGAAATATTCAGGGGATCCAACAATAACCCTTCTGTAACTGCCGACTTTCCGAGATGTTAGTCGTGAATCGGTTAACTCTCCCGTTCGAATGACGACATCAAAACCTTCCTCTATGACATCCACTAACCGGTCAGAACAATCAATATCTAACTCTATTTCAGGATATTCTTTTTTGAATAGTGCAAATTTTGGCATAAAGAGCATCCCCACGGAAGGGACGCTAATTCTTAATTTCCCAGAAGGGATAGAGAGCGATTGAGATATTTCATTTTCTGCAGCTTCTACTTCGCACAGAATACGGCGGCAACGCTCAAGAAACTGCGCACCTTCTGGGGTTAGATTCACAGTGCGGGTAGATCTATGCAGTAGGCGCACATGTAATCTTTCTTCCAAACGGCCAATCGCCTTACTTACTGCCGATGCCGATATTCCCAGCTGCCGTCCAGTAGCAGTGAAACTTCTCGTTTCCCCAACGCGTACAAACACGTCAAGCACGCCCAGACTTTCCATAGCACCTCCTTCATTGATGACATTTCCGTCATATATGTTGTGAAATTTAGCCTATTTTTCCTCCTTTCTCCTAGGCCCATACTCTTATTTTACATTCATGCAGCCAAATGATAGGCCATCGGCACTCACATAAAGCCATGTAGATAGGCTTAAACAAGGAAGTACAAATTCGTTCGGAGGAGCAGGCCTAATTGCTTACATACATGAAAATACCGATGCTTTTATGGCATGAGATTAGCATTTAATATCGGAAAATTGAGGGGAAAAACGAATGACATCAAGAGACAAGGATGAAATGCCTAATGCTAACACCAATAGTCAGGATTTACCGCTGGCTGCGCTTTTAGCACTATCGATGGCAGCATTTTTGACACTATTGACCGAGATAATGCCAGCCGGACTGCTCTCATCCATTTCCGAAGGTTTAGATGTCTCTGAAAGCCTGGCAGGCCAGTTTATCACAGCTTACGCAGTGGGAGCCCTTATTGCAGCTATTCCTGTAACTGCACTTACTCAAGGAATACGTCGGCGGCCACTGCTATTGACTGCGATCTTAGGATTTGCACTGGTTAACCTTATTACTGCGATTTCTGACAGCTACACCCTCTCTATCGTTGCACGATTCTTTGCTGGCGTTTTCGGTGGTATCGTCTGGTCGCTGCTGGCAGGCTACGCTGTGCGCATGTCGCCATCTCAATTAAGCGGGAGAGCTATAGCAATCGCCACGGCAGGCGCAACGATAGCATTAGTACTAGGAGTGCCGCTTGGTTCATTATTAGGACGAGCATTCGGTTGGCAAGGTGCTTTTGGGCTGATGAGTGCCGTGGCAATCTTGCTCATCATATGGGTAATCGCCATCGTTCCTGATTTCCCTGGTCAATCCAGAGAACAGCGCCAGTCGTTGATCAGTGTCTTTAAGAAGAGTGGCATTCGCTCAGTTCTTTTTGTGGTCATGTCCTTCGTTGTCGCCCACAACGTTCTCTACATCTACATCGAACCGTTTCTGACGATGTCGAATTTATCAGAAAATGTCGATATCGTCCTCTTGGTCTTTGGCTTCGGCTCTGTCATTGGGCTATGGTTCGTTGGTGTAATGGTCGATCGTAAGCTGCAATTTCTTGCCGTAGCTAACATTATTGTTTTCGCCTTTTCTGCTTTGCTTCTGGGCTTATGGGGTCATTTTGCGCAAATAGTTTATCCCTCTGTCTTGATTTGGGGTCTTTCCTTTGGCGGCTTCGCGACTATTACCCAAACAGCATTATCTCGCTTTGCTGGCAACTCAGTTGATGTTGCCCAAGCCATGTATACAACGGGCTGGAATACTGCTGTTGCCTGTGGCGGTGTAGTTGGCGGTATTTTACTTGATAGAGCAGGAGCCCCCTCCTTTGCCTGGGTCGTGATCGGAATTCTAGCTATTTCGTTATTGGGTACGGTCTTCGCTATGAATAAAGAGCTGTCAAAAAAGAACTGAAGTACCGATAAAGTTCTCTGAGGATTTTAGGGTCTTCAAATTCACCACGATAGTACGGAGATATATCATGATTACCGTTACAGACAATCTCAAAGATACACTTCAGATAAGTATTGCCTCCCCGATGGAATGGTTAGAGGTGATTGAGATGGCTCAACAAGAAACTTGGGATCCGGGCCATGGAGATGATCTCTCATTTTTTAGCGTGGATAATGCTGGATTCTTTATCGGCAGCCTAAATGGCAAGATAGTTGCCGCGATTTCAGTGGTGAATTTTCACGGAACTTACGCTCATCTTGGATACTATATTGTTAAGCCGGAATTTAGAGGCAGAGGATTAGGATTAACTCTTTGGGAAACGGCGATTAAACATGCTGGCGACCGTTGTATCGGCCTTGATGGGATGCCAGCTCAGGAGGCCAACTATAGTAAATGGGGCTTTTCTACGCATTATCACACACATAGATTCCAGGGTGTGGCAAGCGCCAACTTTAAGAAAATTGGCAATATAAGTGCTATAAACGGTGGTCACCTTCCTGCTGTGATAGCTTTCGATGAGAAGTTTGTCGGTTATTCTCGTATCAACCTGTTGTCTTGCTGGTTCAATAATGCCAACCGCAAAGGATTCATTCTCACTGAGAAACAGGTAATCAAAGGCCTTATCGGAATACGTCCATCTGATACCGGATATCGTATCGGACCTTTCTACGCGACAGATGCAAGCCATATTGAATCGCTTCTCCACGCCGCGATGGCGGAATTACCAGAGAATACTTTGGTAACAATTGACGTTCCAGAGTTTGCAACTGAAACGATCGCTCTTCTGACCTCATCTGGGTACCGGGCTCTTTTCCACACATGCAGGATGTATCTTGGCATTCCCCCACTCTTTTGCCAGCATGGCAACAACGCCGTAGCCTCGCTTGAACTTGGGTGAAATGCATAGTGTGAAGCGTTTAAGCCCGTAGGACTTATCACTCTGAGGAACGATAAATGAGCCTCTCAAAACATACACTCAATAATTTCTTGGCTGCCGCCCTGCCTTCAGCGACTTATAAAGTCATAGATCGGGTAACGGCACTTCGTTCGGCTGGCGCTCAGATTATTTCACTCAGCGCAGGTGAACCCGACCTAGATACACCTGAGTTCGTGCGCGAAGCCGGTATCGCCGCTATCCGCTCCGGTCATACCCGCTATACCCAGGTTGCAGGCCTACGTTCGCTGCGTGAAGCGATTGCAGCCAAGTTCTTACGTGATAACGGATTAGACGTAGACTGGCACAACACGCTAGTGAGCAATGGTGGCAAACAGATAATCTTCAACGCATTGGCTGCCACGCTTAACGAGGGTGACGAAGTCATCGTGCCCACCCCATACTGGGTGAGCTATCCCGAGATTGTACAGCTTTGTGGTGGTAAAACTGTGGCCGCCCAATGCTCAGCAGAGAGCGGCTTTAAGCTCACACCCAAGGTACTTGAAGCCGCGATCACATCACGCACGCGTTGGCTTATTCTCAATTCTCCATCCAACCCGAGCGGCGCGGTGTATAGCCCTGCCGAACTAAAAGCGTTGGCCAACGTGCTACTTGTACATCCGCAGGTACTGGTGCTGTCCGACGATATCTATGAGCATCTGGTCTTTGACGGTCAAACCTTCTTCACATTGGCTCAGGTCGAACCCCGCCTAAATGAACGCGTTTTGACAATGAACGGCGTTTCCAAGGCCTATGCGATGACTGGCTGGCGTATCGGTTTTGGTACTGGCCCCAAATGGCTGATCGAAGGAATGGAAAAACTACAGGGCCAGCAGACCTCTGGAGCCTGCACGATTTCTCAGTATGCTGCACTTGCGGCTCTAACTGGGCCACAGGATTTTATTGTCCAGTCACGTGCAGTATTTCAACGAAGGCGCGATATGGTGGTGAGCGCGATCAATCGGATCCCCGGGCTGCACTGCAAAGTACCGCAAGGCGCTTTCTACGCATTTGCCTCATGCGAAGGTCTGATCGGCAAGACCACTCCTGCGGGCACGGTCCTCTATAACGACGAAGATGTCGTCAATGCATTACTTGATGAAGCTGGTGTGGCAACTGTCCATGGAAGCGCCTTCGGTATGGGACCGTATATCCGTATTGCCTATACACTCGACGACGACTCACTAGCCCAAGCTTGTCAGGCCATGCATATTTTCTGCCATTCTCTCTCATGATAAAGCAGAGATAAAACATAAGGTAACTTTCTCACAGGTGAAAACGAAAACCATTTTGGTACATCGCAAGATCTGCATGAGTATTTACAGATACGGAGGTTACCGTTAAAAATGGGATTCCACACTAAATTGCAGAATCTCACAGCTATGAAGTTCTCATCATATCACTTTATGACAGCCGCCCATTTTAAAAAAACATGACAAAAAAACCATTTAATATCAAAAACAACCAAAGACAATAAAATAAATAATTTAAAAATAATTGATTAGTTAAAAACACTTCCTTCAATAACGAAACCTTTCCTTTCCCTGAATACTAACTCAGAGAATAACGCACGCAGCTTAATTAAAGGAGTCAGGAGCTGTTGTTTATACAACAGGAAATTTCGTTATGTGAAAGGAGATGGTTTATGCCAACAAAAGACGTGCATTTAATTACTAAAAATAATTACGCTAGCTGGGCTACTATACCAGAAGCTGTAGAGATGGTTAACCGACAAACAACCAATAAATTGACAGATGGAGATATCTACAGATATGCTTTACAAGGAAGCATCCGACTTTCTATATACTTCCAGTCTCCGATAATATTACGAAGAGTCAGAATTAAAAAAAATAAAGTAAAACTTAGTCTAATTGACAGCTCACTGGCCAGTCGTATTTGTTTTCTTGATAAGAATTTTTTTATTAACGGTATAAATTTGATAGTAAGCACTGAAAGTAAGAGTTTTTCACCGATAGACAAAATCATTGACACTACGTTAATGGGGCTAGAATATATCGCCACACAACGTTTCCTTGCTCATTCCCTCGGTATTCCGTTACCCGTCACCGGTGCCAATGATAGAATTCATGGTATTTCCGTTAATATTTCTGGTGAGATATTTTTACTTTTCGAAAAAATAACATGGCAGGAGAGAATTAGTAAACAAATAGCCCAACTACCTCAAAATATAACAACAAAAATCCATGAACAAATTTCATCCCCGCATCTATCCAAATGCTACCAAAAAGAACACTTCCCGATTCATCAATTACCAAATGATGCCTGTTTTGTTATCCGTGATACTGAACTTGAGAAATTAATCGATCTATCAGTCAGAGATAAAATAACCAAACCAAATTCAACACGTGTATCCACACCATTATCCCGCTTGTTCTGGCTTGCCTGTAAACATAATGAGGCCATCAGCCCATTAATCAGGAAGCCCTATAAGCTGCTGTCTATTTTCGAGCAATGGGCATCAGATGAAGGCATTACTGACAGGTTCAGTGGTGATACACTAAAAACTGCTCTGGAGCGTGGTTCCCCCTCATCAGATTGATTTGAGAAAAATCCACTAACCTGCAAGTCCGTATTAAGGACTCTGAAACCCGTAATACGGGCTTATCTGCTTTATTCTCCATCCCCACTTGTGTTCCTTTGTCTCCTCCGGGCATGCCCCATAACGGCCACAGGAGTAAACGATGACATCCCATCAGCTATTACGCCTAAAACAGGTTGAAATAAAAACCGGTCTGAAACGTTCGCAAATTTACCTGTATATGAAAGATGGTACATTTCCTCATTCAATAAAAATTGGACCAGCCAGTGTAGCCTGGCTCGAATCTGAAATTGACGAATGGATCGACCTTAAATTAGACAACCGCTTAACGCGTTGAAGGGAGATACAGAATCATGATCCCGTCATTAAATTTCGCCGTATTAACCGACGCACTGCATGCGCTGAAAGAAGGTAATGTTCATCACTGTGAATCATTGGGATTCACTTTCGAAGAAATGAACACCCTCAATCAGCTATCGCTTGATGAGCTGTTTATTGTCAGCCGGTCATCAGCGCCGTTTGTCACAATCAGCGTCCGCCATGACATTTTGCGCCATCTGATGGTATTGGCGCGTCAGGAGGTCCGCCAGCAGCAGCAAATTCACCGGGCGATTCGCTTAGGTGGTTCGATCGCGTTACTCAACCAGTATTTTGGCCTCACCTCCAATGAGGTCTGCCTTCGCCGCCGGTTGCTGGGTGTCAGCGTGCCTTATGGCCGGACGCCTGAACCAGATGAAGAGACCGATGCAGCTATCTGGCGGCAATGGCAAAAATGCCGGGTGGAAAATCTGGCTTCCCCGGAAGCACTGGTAGCCATGATGCAAGTCACTGAAACGTTGTTATCGCAGACGGAAGGGCTACCACTCACTACTGTCTGGAAGAGGATCACGCTTTGTGAGCAGGAAGCCGCCAGCAGGAGGGCATTGCATGCCGGATGAGATCGATCGCGATCAGGAATTTAATGAGCAGCGGTTGGAAGAGATGATTGAACAGAGCCGTTTTAAACCGGGAGCAACGCCATCATTATTCCACTGCCGTTTATGCGGTAAATCTATTCCTGAAAAAAGACGTCAGATGCTGCCGGGTATAACAACCTGTACCGAATGTCAGGAACAGCTTGAACGCCGCCGACGTTAATTTTACCGTTAAGACGTGGGGAGATTTCTCTCCACGTCTTTATATTTACTTTTAAATAAAAATGACGCCTTATTATATATTCTGCACCCCTCCACCTCCTCCCGCACTCTTAATTTCACCCCGATAATCTCTTTCATTTTCATTTTTACTTTCCCGTTCAGAAATCAATTCCTCTCATTCATCCTGAATGCGTCGTCACCCAATGGCTCAACTGATGGACGTTAATTCGTCCGGGCCGGGAATTGCTCTTTAAAAATATGAACCGGGCTGTCATATAACCTCAATTCAGGGTGCCGCTGAATGTTCTCGCTGACCCGTTAAAACCGGAATGCAGAACCGGGATGTGATCGAGGAACGTATTTTCAACCGTTTTGATGAAAGAGGGTAAATCATGAGAAAACCCGTTTATTACGCCTATATTGCCCAGGAAAGTCAGCCGGATGCTCAGGGCGAGAAAAATACGTACTGGACAAAAGTCGGTGTTGCCTTTGCGCACCACGGTAAAGCCGGTCTGAATATTGTCCTGACGCCCGGTATTGCCATCTCCGGCAAACTGGTCCTGCTGGAACCCCGCGAGGAAAACAGTCCGTCGCAGAGTACGGATCCTGTCGAAACCGAACAGTAATCCCTTTAATTCTGACTCCACAGCATGCAGCATCAGTAGACCCTGCATGCTGCCTGCTTTCTGAGGCCACCATGCTTTCCACCACTGCCTTTCTGGCGGCGGCCATGCAGTGCGCCGCCAGCATTCATCCGTCCACAGCACTCGACGTGGCACGGGTGGAATCCGGTTTTAACCCATATGCCATCGCCGAGATAGTCCCGAAGTCCGGAAGCTCTTCCGGCGATAAACACGTTATTTCTCATCTGCCAGCCAGCCGGGAAGAAGCAGAGCGTATTCTCCGCCGCCTGAGGGCACAGGACCACCGTTACTCTGTCGGGCTGATGCAAATCACCAGCACCAATTTCCGTCACTACGGCGTGACGGCTTCTGATCTGCTTGATCCCTGCACCAACCTGTCTGTTTTTGAACGCATCCTCAGCGACTGTTACCGCCGTGGCGGTTCCCTGAAAAGAGCACTGAGCTGCTATTACTCGGGCAATTTCCGTACCGGGCAACTGCCGGAAGCGGCGTTTTCCGGAACGAGCTATGTCCAGCGGATCGGCTATGCTCCGGGATCCACCCTCTATGCCGTCTCCGGCACCCGCGAGGATAAATCAACAGCTGCCGTTCCCCTGAAAGCCTTTCCTACCGGTGATGCCTCCCGTCCCCGCGTGATCTGGCCGGGCGCTGTCGTCCGTGGCGTCCCCGCGAACCTCCGTCAGAAAAACATCACCACCGCACAACTCTCCCCGCCGTCAGTGCGCCGGAGTCTCCCGCAGCCACCCCGTAAGGAGGAAGAATAATGAGGCTTTTCCGCAAGCTAAAGACGGCAGTCCGCGCAGTGTCTGCCGGTGCGCTGACCGTTTTCTCTGTCACCCCGGCGTTTGCCGACGGGTTTCAGCGCGCAAATACCGTGATGGAAAAAGTCTCCACCGGCCTTCATGGTCTGGCGGCCATCACCATCACTGTGGCCGTGATCTGGGTGGGTTACAAGACGCTCTGGAAAGGCGAAAGCCTGTCCCAGTGCGCCTATATCATCATCGGCGGGATCCTGATTGGCGGGGGCAGTGAGATCGGCGCACTGCTGATGAGCTGAGAGGTCATCTATGGCAAAGCTGCTCAAAGCAATGAAACGCCCGGCGGCATTGTGGGGGGTGCCGATGGTGCCCCTGCTGGGTGTCACCGGTATCACCATCATCGTCGCTGTCTGGACTTCCGTCGCTTTCCTTGCCCTGCTCCCGGTTGAATTTCTGGTGATGAAATCCGTCACCCGGAATGAGCCCATGCGGTTCAGCCTGATTGCCGTCTGGATCAGAGCAAGAGGAAAACCGGCAGCAAACCGTCTGTTTGGTGCAACAGCGTTTATGCCCGTTGAGCATGATGCTGTTGATATCACGGAGTTTCTCAACGCCATGAAACTGAATCAGTGTGCCACGCTCAGGAAGTACATTCCGTATTCATCGCATATTCATCAGCATGTTGTTCGCTCACCACACAGTGATCTCTACTGCACCTGGGAACTGACAGGGACCCCGTTCGATTGCGAATCAGAAGAAACGCTCAGTATTGACCGCAACCAGTTGCACGGACTCATCCGCTCATTCGAGGGGATGCCGGTCACCTTTTATATCCATAACGTGCGGGAGCCGTTTACCGATTCGCTGCATAAGGCATCCGGCAACCCTTACGCCGATGAAATCAGCCGTCTGTATTATGCATCGCTGGCGGCGGACCCGTTTCGCCGTAACCGCCTGTTCCTGACTGTCTGTTACCGTCCGTTTGTCAGCCTGGAAAAGGCCGGGCGCAGACGCATGAATGACGGCCAGAAGCTGAAAGAGCTTGACGCTGCGCTGCGGGAAATGCTTGAAATCAAAGGCTCACTCGATACCGCACTTTCACGCTACGCCGCACGTCCTCTTGGCACTTTCACCGAAGGCAACGCGGTATTCTCCTCCCAGTTAGCCTTTTATGAGTACCTGTTGACGCACCACTGGCGCAAGGTGCGCGTCACCCGCACTCCTGCATATTCGGTGATGGGATCGGCAGCGCTGTTCTTTTCCGGGGAATCCGGACAGATAAACCACGCGAGTGGTACAGGCTATTTCCGGGGGCTGGAGGTGAAGGAGTTCCCTGAGGAGACCGCAACAGGGATAATGGACTCACTGCTGTACGCCCCCTGCGATTACGTGATCACGCAATCCTACACCTGCATGTCACGCGAAGAGGCCCGGAAAGCCATCAAACGCACCCGCCGTCTGTTAATGAGTGCAGATGATGATGCCGTTTCCCAGCGACTGGATTTGGATGTGGCACTTGATCTGCTGACCTCGGGGAAAATCGCTTATGGAAAACACCATTTCTCCATCATGGTGTTTTCCCACACACTCGACAATCTGGTGGCCGATACCAGTGAAATCAGCAATGCCCTGAACAACCTCGGCATTACACCGGTTCCCGCCGCGCTTTCGCTTTCAGCCGCCTATATGGCGCAACTGCCAGGCAATTATCATCTGCGACCCCGCAAGGGCGAACTGAGCAGCCAGAACTTTGTTGAGCTGGCCGCACTGCACAATTTCTACCCCGGCAAACGCGATAACGCGCCCTGGGGGGATGCGATGGCCTTGCTGCGCACCCCGTCAGGGGATGGCTACTATCTGAACCTGCATAACACGCTGGCGGACAAGGACGAGTTCAATGAGAAGAACCCGGCCAGTACCTGCATTCTTGGCACCAATGGTTCGGGTAAAACCATGCTGATGACTTTCCTTGAAAACATGCAGCAGAAATACGGCCGTACGGACAGTTTTTCTCCGGATGCGAAAACCAAACGACTAACCACCGTTTATCTGGACAAAGATCGGGGCGCGGAAATGAATATCCGGGCACTGGGCGGCCGTTACTACCGCATCACACATGGCGACCCTACGGGCTGGAACCCGTTTTCTCTGCTACCGACGAAACGCAATATCAGTTTCATCAGTCAGTTGATGAAATTGCTGTGTACACGCAACGGCGCGACCATCACGCCCCGCGATGAACGCCGCCTGAATGACGCCATACAGGCAGTGATGAGTAATGAACCACAGTACCGCATCCATGGGATCACCCGTTTACTTGAGAATCTGCCTGAGCCTGCCACCCGGGAGGCACAGGAGAACGGCCTGAGTATTCGCCTGTCGCAGTGGGCGCAGGGCGGCGAGTATGGCTGGGTGTTTGATAACGCATCAGATACCTTCGATATCAGCCACTGCGATAACTTCGGCATTGACGGCACAGAGTTTCTGGACGATGCCAACGTCTGTGCGCCGATCTCCTTTTACCTGCTGTATCGCATCACCACGCTGCTCGACGGACGACGACTGGTTATCTTTATGGATGAGTTCTGGAAATGGCTGCGGGATCCGATCTTTAAGGATTTCGCCTATAACCGGTTGAAAACCATCCGTAAGCTCAACGGGATGCTGGTTGTGGGCACCCAGTCCCCGGCGGAAATCATCAGGGATGAGATTGCGCCCGCCATCATTGAGCAGTGCGGCACGAAGATCCTGGCAGCCAACCCCAGTGCCGACCGGGCGCACTATGTTGACGGGATGAAATTTGAACCGGAAGTGTTCGATGTGGTGAAAAATCTGGATCCGCAGGCCCGTCAGTATGTGGTCGTGAAAAATCAGTTCAGGCGTGGCGACACAAAACGTTTTGCTGCACGCGTGACGCTCGACCTCTCCGGTATCGGCAGATACACCCGAGTGATGAGCGGCAGCGCTGACAACCTCGAAATCTTTGATTCCCTGTACCGCGAAGGGATGCAGCCCCATGAATGGCTGGAGTCCTACCTGGCTCAGGCACTCTGATAACCCAAAGGAGATCCATGATGAAAAGGCGTTTTCATGCCCTGATGTTCGCGTGCGTCATTGCCAGCCCGCTGGCGCACGCTGGTATTCCGGTCCTTGTTGATGCTGACCCGATGCGTGAGCTCGAATGGCTGAAAGAAGCGCAGCGCTGGATGCAGACCGCGCAACATTACCAGAGCCAGATCCAGGCGTATAAAAATCAGTTAGCGACGGCCACCGGCGTCCGGGATATTGCAGGTTTTGTGGATCAAGCGAAGAGTCTGAAATCGGATCTGGAAAAACTGCGCAAGCCAGGCCAGACACTCAATGATCTGCTACTTTCCGGCGGCACCTCAGGACAGTTCGATGCGCTGTACGCGAAGTATCAGGTTTTCGATACCTGCAATGCCGAACAGTCAGGGCGCTATGCTGATACCTGCAAACAGCTGGTCATTAATAAGGCGATCCAGCTTGAGCAGACTGACGAGATCCAGGATCAGGTCAGCCAGACACTGGGCGAGATTAACGGCCTCTCGAACCGTATCGCACTGTCCAAAGACTCAAAGGAGTCTCAGGACCTTGCCAACAGTATTCAGCTAAAATCAGTGATGCTGAACACGCTCACTGACCAGTGGGAAATGAGCGTGAAGGCAGCAGAAAAGCGCGAAAAAGTACTGGAGGATGTGCGTATTAAACAGTGGAATCAGCAACAGTTAACTGCGCCAACCCCTGATTTAAACGGCTAAAGGAGTCTCACATGCGTTTATTAATCCTTTCTTTCCTGTCCTTATTATTCATCATCAGTGGCTGCAAAGAAGAAGCCAAAACCACTCAGTGGTACAAAGACCATCCCGATGAGCTAAAAGCGGTGTATGAAAAATGCCAAAAAACCGGCGATGCCTCAGATAACTGTAAAAACGCCAATGAAGCCCATTATCAAATTCAGCAATTAAATGCCCCCACTCCCGACCTGAACTCATAGTGAGGTTAATATGCCCGGTGGTATATTTATCGGTGTTGAAAAACACCTGATAGGAGGAGTTACTGACGCCACAAAGGGACTGATGATGTCATATTCCTCCATGATGGTGGGGCTGGCGGCAACATCAGCCACGCTCTATATCATGTGGCGCGGTTACCAGACCCTGGCAGGTAAGCTGTCCACGCCAATGGAGGATGTCATGTGGGACATCATGAGGATGGCGATCATTCTGTCCTTTGTGGCAAATGTCAGCGGTTATCTCGATGGGGTTATTGACGCCATCAATGGCTTAAAGGAGGGGTTTTCCGGCAGCGATAATATCTGGCAGTTACTGGATAGCTTATGGGGTAAAGCGAAGGTATTGGGTAAAACGTTACACGACATGGATAACTCAACGTACATAAAAGATGAGGGCATGACGGCTCAATTTTATGTCTGGCTCGGGATATTCGTTTTAATGATTATCACCGCCTTCATTTCAATGATCGCGGAAGTCATGGTGTTACTGCTCAGTATTACCGCACCCGTATTTATCTTTTGTCTGCTTTATGGCTTTTTACGCCCCATGTTTAACAACTGGCTGCAAAATGTTTTCGCCGCAATATTAACGGTTCTGTTTTCTGCGTTGTCACTGCGCATTGTCGTTAATTATTTAAACTCGCGGTTAGATATCGCAACACAACTGTCAGCACAATCCAACATTGTGGAGTTAGGCGCACAGGTCTGTCTGGCCGGTGTCTGTGCAGCAATACTGGTCTACCTTTCCGCAAAACTGGCCGGAGCGCTGGCCGGGGCCAGTGCAACCGTGTCCATGCAGGGGCTGGCGGCGGTGGGTATCGGCGCGGCGGCGTTTGGTGCCGGGAAACTGACAGCAGGAGCCGGACTGCAGACAACTCGCACCCTTCAGGACAATATTCTGGGCTGGAGAAATGCCAGTGCGGGTAAACCTGGCAGTGGTCCGGGGTATAGTGCGGCTCAGGCGCGTAAAAACGCGATTGAGCAGATGATCGCCCGCAACGAAGCCCGGCGACTGGCGCAATCAAGAGAAATGGCCGTTCAAAAATTCCATCGTTAAATCTGTCATCCCTGGTCGAAATCTCCCCCCGTTACATCCCTTGTGAAAACATAGCCGTGTTTTCATTTCACTGATCTCACTGAGGAAAACCCCCATGAAACGCTTAATTGCGCTGGCTTTGCTGTGCGCACTTTCCGGCTGCACACAGTCTCCCCGTCCTCCTGCCTTTGGTGGTCAGGGCCTCCCGGTAAACACCCCTCAGATAATGGCGGAGTTAAACAGTCATGAGTGAACAAGCCATCATTGCAGATTCCCGCACTTTTGAGCAGCAGATGATTGAGCGGGACAAACGTGCCACAAAAGCCGGATTTATGGTGGGCGGCGCGGGCCTGCTTCTCGCCGCACTGGCGCTTATCGCCGTAGTGCTGATGTTGCCGCTGAAACAAACGGTCGTTGAACTGTACACCGTGGATAATCATACCGGGCGGGTGGAGCACATCACCCGCGTATCAAAGACCAGCCTGACGGCCGAGGACGCTTATCAGAAGGCGATGACCGCCAGCTACGTCAGACTGCGTGAACGGTACGTGTACCCTTCCCTGCAGGACGATTATGCAGCAGTACAGGTTTATAACAGTCCTCAGGTTAACGATGACTACCTGGCGCTGTATGCCGGAAAAGATGCCCCGGACAAGGTCTGGCAGAACGCGGCTCATACCGTGCAAATCGACATCCTGTCAAATCAGATCACCGAAGGCACTGCCCCCGATAAAGTCGCAACTCTCCGATACAAAAAGACTATCCGCCGCCTCGCAGACAACAACACCCACACCGAATACTGGGATGCCCGCCTGACGTTCCACTCCGCTCCCGGCAGAGAAATGAGCGATACGGAGCGGGAGATTAACCCGTTCGGTTTTACCGTGACCAACTGGCAGTCAGATCGTGAAATCCGGGGAGGTGAATAATGAAAAGCATCATCCTTATCGCACTGGCGCTGATGATGTGTGGCACGGCATGGTGCGCGGCCATCCCGCAGGCCAGCCGCTATGATGCCCGCGTTCAGCAGGTTGTCTATAACCCGCTGAACGTCACCGTCGTCAGCACCCGGCCCGGCTTCATGACCACGCTGGTCTTTGACAGCGATGAAGCGGTCATCAGTGCCAGACCCGGTTTTGAAGAAGCGTGGGAAGCCACACCGGACGCCAACCGGGTCAACGTCCGCCCGGTGGCGCTCGTTCAGGGCGCGCCAAGTACGGACGGTAACACCACGCAGGTGGTGATCCCCCCTAACAGCCAGGACTGGCATACCAACCTGCTGGTCGTCACCACCCGGCGTCTGTACAACATCGAGCTGAACGTCATCGATGATAAGTCATCTCAGCAGCCTGCTTTCCAGGTGAGCTACCGCTATCCGGGCGAAGCGCTGGAGAAAACCCGCCGGGAGGCGACGGCCAGGCAACGCGAACAGTCGCAAAAGCAGCAGCAGGCCGACATTCAGCAGGCCCTGAACAGTGCGCAAACGCCGCGCAACTGGGACTACCTCAAATATCCGGGTCGCGACAGTGCCCGGATTGTTCCGGATTTTGCATATGACGATGGCCGCTTTACGTTCGTGGGTTTCTCCCCGACCAAATCCATCCCTTCCGTAACCAAAGAGCTCAACGGCCAGGAGCATGTGATTAACAGCAGTGTCCGCAGAAAGGGCGACTTCACCGTGCTGGTCATTCAGGAGGTCACGCCCCGTCTGGTCCTGCGTTCCGGTAACGCCGTAGTCGGCCTGGGAAATCGTGGATTTGGCAGGGTCCAGGCCGCTGATGGTGCCACGGTTTCTCCACAGGTTGAACGGGTGGAAAAACCTCAACCCACTGACAACTAAGGAGCCATGCAGATGAATGACGAATATCAGCATTCTGTGTCTGATGGAGCCCGACCTTCTCCGGCGCAGACGGGTGACGATATTGCCGCGCTGGAGCGCGAGGCCCGTACAAAGCGTGAAGCGGCACTTCTCACAGAGCAGGACGATGAAGAGAACAACTCGCTACAACCCACCGTCAACAAACTGAAAAAGCGCAGGCGCGGGAAAGCCACCGCTTTTCTGGCGCTCGCCGCCGTTGCGCTGATTGCACTGGCATGGGCAGGCAACTGGGTATACCGCAATCTGCTCTGGCAACCCGGTGAAGAGAAGCGGCAGGATGCTGCGCCACAGACGAACCGGACCGACTACCGGCAGCGTACCGATCTGGGTACGCAAGATACCGAAGCCGAAGCGTCGGAACCGGCGGAAAACAGCCCGCGCATTACGACAGTCTCGGAGCCTGAGGTTCCACCTCAACTTGATAAAGCCCATTTTCTGATTCGTCGCGATAGGTCAGCCGCTGCGACCCAAGCCCCGGTACGGACCCGGCAGCAGGAGATGACGCAGGCAACCTCTGACGAGCAACCGTCAGAAACGTCATCCACTGCCCGGCAAAATACCGCCGCGCCACAACCGGAACTCTCTCCTGCAGCGGTCCGGCGTATTCCTTACAACCCGGACCTGTACGTCCCGGAAAATACCGCCATTCCCTGTTCACTGGATTACCGCTTTGTCTCGGACCGGGCAGGGAAAATCCGTTGCACGATCGCCGACGATATCTGGAGTGCCAGCGGTAATACGAAACTGATTGAAAAAGGGACCACGGCTTCAGGCGTTTACCAGACTGGCGCAGAGACAGGAATGACGCACGGACAGGGCCGCGCCTTTCTCATCATCACAAAACTGCGTACCCGCCAGCCCCCTTACCTTGATATTCCGCTGGTCGATACCCGTGCTGCCGGAGAACTGGGCGAGGCTGGCGTTGACGGCTGGATCGACACGCATTTCAGAGAGCGATTCGGTGGCGCATTACTGGTTGGTATGATCCCTGATATTGGTGCATGGGCATCCAACAGTGCTGGTCAGAAAGATCGAAACACGGACTATACCGAAAACAGCCGTCAGGCCATGGCGGATATGGCACGTACCACGCTGGAAAACAGCATCAATATCCCACCGACCCTCGACAAAAATCAGGGGGAGATCATCAATCTGATCACCGGACAGGATATTGATTTCTCCGGCATCTATACGCTGAGGATGAAAAATGACCGCTAAAAATATCTCCCTGGACCGCTATAAACAGCGTTTTTTTGGTGATTTTCTGGCGCTTCCCGGCCTGACGGAGATAGCCGTTAATCGTCCTGGCGAGCTTTTCACCAAAATTAACGGCGTCTGGGAACAACACGCCGCTCCGCTGGATTATGAGGGCTGCTACAACTTCGCCAGATGCCTGGCGAAGCATCACGGCGACAATATCGAAGATATCAAGCCGGGGCTGTCGGCCACGCTGGAATCCGGTGAGCGCTGTCAGATCATCGTGCCCCCGGCCTGCGAGCGTGACACCGTGTCCATCACGCTGCGTAAGCCTTCACAGGTACAAATCCCGCATCAGGACTATATCGACGCCGGGTTTTATAGCCGGGTAACGGGGACGGAAAAAACGCAGACGCACGATCAGGAATTACTAGCCCTGTATAACGCAAAAGATATTCCGCTCTTTATGGAAAAATGCATGGAGTACGGTAAAACCATTGCGGTGGCAGGGGAAACCAGTACCGGGAAAACCACCTATATGAAGATGCTGATTAGTTATATTCCCCGCAGCCTGCGTGTCACGACCATTGAAGATAACCCGGAAATCACCTTTTTTATTCATAAAAACTACGTCCACCTTTTTTATCCGTCAGAATCGGCAGATGAAAAAGGGTCAATGGTGACGCCCGCCAACCTGCTGCGCTGGAATTACCGCATGAATCCCGACCGCATACTATTAACCGAAGTGCGCGGCGGTGAGGCCTGGGATTTTCTCAAAATAACCGGCTCCGGCCATGAGGGCAGTATGACCTCTGTCCATGCCGGTTCAGCCATGGAAGCGGTAGATGGGTTTATTACCCGCTGTTATGAAAACCCGCAATGCGCCCGGCTGCCTTACACCTTTATGTTACGCAAGGTACTGGACAGTCTGGACGTTATCGTGAGTATCGACCTGGACGGTAATGTGCGCCGGATGAATGATATTTATTTCCGGCCACTGCACCGCAGCGCCTTTTTTGAGGAGATGAAAGCATGATGAAGGTTATCAGTATGCTGCTATTTTCGCTGGTACTTTCCGGCTGTTCTTCACCCTTGCCACCGGTTCCTGTTGAATGGGATAAACCGGGCCAGTCAGTCAATACCGGTTTACCGCAATGGCGAGACAACCCGGTTATTATCCCTTCTCCGGTGGTAAAAGATAAATGGTTATTAACCATTCACGCACGGAATTTTAATGAGACACTCTGGACGCCCGCCGTATTTTACGCGGTCGCCCACTCTGCGCGTATTGTTGTTGCTACACCATCAGGCGCAGAATTCTTTACTGCAAAAAAATGGCTGCGCCGGTATGGCGCAAAAGGCGTTATTGCATATCAGTCGGTCTCTGGTTGCCTGACATGCAGCGACACCCGAATTTATTTCTCACATTAAATACTCCCGCCCTCTGAAATTCACCTTACTGTAAGGTATTAACCATGAAATATTCCGCTATTGTGGCGGCAGTGCTGTGCATTGCTGCCGGGATGCCTGTTTATTCTTTCGCTGCTGACCCGTGCGAAGTGGTGCTTTGTATGTACGGGAAAACAACCGGAAACAGTGGCGGGAGGGAATGTCGTTCCGCTGAACGAGCCTTCTTTAATATCGTCAAAAAGAACCGGCACGGATTTTTACCCTACCACACCCTGAATTCCAGAAAAGTTTTCCTGGGGGAATGCGCCAGTGCTGATCCGGAAGCGGTGAATAAAATTCTGTCCAGCTTTGGCAGGGTCAGAGGGTAATAACCCCCTGACCACTATGTTAATACACTTCCCGTATGGAGAAATAAAAGTGGATAAAGCAAACCTGTTTATTTCCAACATCCATTCAATGCATCAGGACAGAATATCGATCACGTGTATCTATGATTCTCTGTCAAAAGAAGCCTGCCTGGGATGCGGGCTTTATTATGAGATATATGAAAGCCGGTTCATCGGTTTATTGCGACATCATCTCTCACAGCTTAATGAGCCGGACGCAGAGAAGCTCAGACAATATGCCGAAAGTCAGGGCACGAAGGTCGATGATGAAGCGTACCGTGCGGCATTAAACGCTGAACAGGAATGCCGGACGGAAATAACCCGCGAACAAATGTGAATCACAGACATTAATAATATATCGAACGACGCCACAGACTGACAGACGACGGGTTTCAGGCGTGCTTATTTCAGGCTTCAATTTCGGAGAAATTGTTAAGCCGTAAAATAAGTACGTGGCGCGCGGACAGAAAATTCAATTCCGGAGGAATTGTTAATTTTCAGGCACCGCACCCACCTGCGAACATTCGCCCGGAGCGAATTGAGCAGGCCGGGGGGAGCCGAATAAATTTCGCCGCCCCAGCGAGCGAAAAGCTGTCGCCCACGACAGCGGTTTATTTGGGGGGCTGGCCCCGCACACCGTCAAGCCAGGTAATATTTCACGCCCCAGCGGGGAATATTGCCGATCAGGCGCGACCAACCCCTTTAAAGCAGCGTTCCCGTTTTTTGGAGCTTGCGAGAAAAAACAGGCGAAACGCGCGTCTTAAAGGGGTTGGTCGCGCGTAGCGTGCGACGGTGTGCCGCCCTTGACCCTGGGGGCTTTGACGCAGCGTTCAGCGAAGACACTGCCCCCATGTTTCCGGCTGTCAGGGCGTCCAGCCAGGACAAAGGAAACACGCCGTTGCCCGTCATGCGGGCGTTTCAGGGACTGACGACCACCGGTCGACAGACTTCTGAAAGCGTGGATAACGGGCATGAGCGCCACAGGCGTTCAGTGCTTTTCGTCCTTTTATGGGCGTCACCGGTGGGCGTCGCGCAGGGACGTGGGGTATCACGTCCATCGGTGACGCCCATGTGGTGCGCCCGTCACACCGAAATCAGACCGGAGATCACTGCAATGGGAACTCATCTGATGCAAAGGCTGAATGCCTTTTCGGATGCCTTTTCTGTTTTTCTGCTCTGGCTGCAACACAACCCGGTCATATTATCCATATTTGCCGGGCTGACGCTGCCCTTTATCTTTCATCTGCCACGCGAAGAACGAAAAAACGCTCCCTTCTGGTTAAAGTCGGTGGCGTGCGTGTCTATCTTCTTCTTTATATCCGGTACGCTGTTGCCGCTGACCATTCAGGGGCTGAGTTTTTTCTTTACAGTGCTAGATAATGACATTCTGCTCAGATTATCACTCTGGATACTGACGGTCGGATTTACGCTGGCCGGTCTGGCTTTTCATATTACTGCCCGAAGGCTGCTGACCGGGGAAATCGACAGTTTAAAACACCGGATGATTAAAAAAAGCAAACTGGAAAGAAATGTCCGAACGGATGTTCGTGAAGTCAGGGACATGTTACCAGACAGTATTTCGTATAATCCGCTGGATTATATTGACCTGAATAACGGTATTTTTATTGGGCTGGATAAAGACGACCAGCCGCAATATATCACCACCTACGAATTTCAGACCCAGCACGCCGACCTCATCGGCACCACCGGAGCAGGTAAAGGCGTCAGCGCCTGTGTTTTACTTTATCAGGCAATACTTTCTGGTGAAGGGGTATTTGTTGAAGATCCGAAAAATGATGAGTGGGCCCCGCATGTATTGCGTGAAGCCTGCCAGAAAGCGGGAAAACCGTTTGTCCTCATTAACCTGAATGACCTTCATTTCCAGCTTGATTTACTGGCTGATATTTCTCATGAACAACTGGAGGAGTTGTTTAATGCCGGTTTCAGTCTGGGGAAAAAAGGTGAAGGCGCTGACTTTTATCGTATAGCCGACCGACGGGCCGCCAGAAACACGGCAGCTATTTATGAAAAAGGCATGACGTTACGCGACTTATTTCACACTGACTTTGTCAAATCTCTCAGTGAAGATGTGCCTGCTTTTTATGGCGAACTGGAGGAAATCGCCCTGGTTAATTCCATTAACGCCCGCAACGGATTTTCATTAAAAACAATATTTGATGAAGGTGGGTGCTGTTACATCATCGGTTCAATGCGTAATCAGAAAATCATCTCAGCACAACGCATGATTTTAACCCATCTGATCCAGATAGCCGAAACGCGGGACCGGATAAAAGGGAAGCCCCGGCCCATCGCTATTTTCCTGGATGAACTCAAATATCACCTTTCCCGCCCGGCGCTTGAGGGACTTGGCGCAGCCAGGGACAAAGGTGTGCATATCATCATGGCGCATCAGTCGGTGAAAGATTTATATGACTGTCCGGCAGATCTGGAGGGGGATGCCGTCGCCGGTTCGGTTATCGAAAACTGTAAATTCATGCTGGTTTATCGCCTTCGCGATCCGGATACCGCCGACTGGGTGGCAAGGATGACCGGCTCTATTCTGGTTGACGATGAGATGAGAAAAGTGAAAACGGATATCACCCTGACGGAGAAAATGGAAACCGACCGGATGATCCGCCAGGCTGAACGCTATTATATCGACAGTAATATGCTGCTTAATCTGCCGAAATTTGTTGGTTTTGTATTTACCCAGAATGATCTGGCGAAGGCGACAAAGCTTTTTCACATACCGGCGAAAAAGCAACATATCGACCTGCTGTCATTTGAGCATAAAAACCCGCTGCATACTGAAAAAGACAATCAGGTTCACAAACCTTCCATTAATCTGTGAGGCTGCCCGTGCTTATTCATAACGTTACTGAAAGAAATAAAGCCGTCAACCGGAGAATAGAGGCACTGCTGAATTTTCTTAAGGAAGAAACATTCTCTGATTTCCAGACATTAAAAAAAGTTGTCGGCTATAAAGGAAAACATAACCATGCGATGTATAACCTGCTGAATAAAGCGGTTGCGCTGGGCTTGTTGAGTAAACATGAATATCCGGTACTGACCGGGAAAAAATCATTGTGGGGAATAACTATGCCGGGACTGGCAAGGGTGGTTAACGCGGATGATCCTGTTTTTCCCGCTTATTTTGAGCCGGGAAAACTCAGGCACTGGACGCTGGAGCATCGTCTGTTAAACCAGCGGGTCAGGCTGGCCCTGGAGGAAAAAGGCGGTACAGGCTGGCTAAACGGCGACCGGGGGGCGTTTATGGCGCGATATCCGGGTGTCCGGCACCGACCGGACGGCATTATTACCTTAAGCAGCGGTGCCATCGTTGCGGTGGAAACAGAGCGCTCGCTGAAAACCCGCGCCCGCTACATCAGCATTATTAACAGTCATTTGGCCGCCAGCGACACCGGACGCTGGCACTATGCCATGTATGTAATGCCGGATGATAAAACGAAAGAATCGCTGGTCAGGCTGTTTGGCAGCATCAGGACAGTGATGAGAAACAGTACTCCCGCTCCGTTTGATGCGAAAAACCGGGAAATGTTTCTCTTCCGTACTCTGGATGAACTGGAACAAGCATCCACCAACCGCGACTAAAACGCCAGCCCCTATTGTGGATGTACACAGGATAATAGACACCCTGCTATGACTGAAAGGTTACCCAGCCCGACAGACGTCGAACATCAGCCCTCTCGCGAATTTTTAGACCGCGCTGGACGACAGGGACGCTCAACTGAGCGTATTACCTAGCAAAACCCATGATTTTAAAACAGACAGGAAAACAAAATGAACAGAAACGCCGACCCGCTTTCGGACGTACTCACTGAAATGTGCGCAAAAGCACTCGTCACATGGATGACTCATTCCGCACAGCAAGGCATGCCACGCGAAGAACTGCTGATACGCGGCAACGATTTTGTGTATGCCCTCCACGCCAATTTTGTTTTGCTACATGATGTTTTATCAGAAACGATGGAGGATATTCAGCAACAGAGTCATAAACTCGAAGAAAGCATAGACATTCTGGCGCAGCGTTTACACTCCCTCGGGGCAGAGGCCGATAATATGGTCGCCAGGATAAAATAATAATCTTTTCTTAACCTGTCCCCCTTCAACCAAAGCCTGACATAGGTCCTCCTGTGGGAGTCACTGACTCTTGCTGAAACGCACGCACCCCAGCAACATAATATTCATCCCGATCTTAGCTGCGCCAGTAGCGTAATCACTGGGGTTAACATTCCTTTTGCGGTATGCGCGGGCTCTTTGCCGCCCGCCCCCGCAGCCTTCGAATTTTCCGGACATAATATGTCCGGAAAATTCGAAGGGAAATTGAAACACTGGCACTCTCCCTGCCCCGGTATAAGGTTAAAGCCGCATTCCCTTGCGGCTTCTTATCCTCCTGCTCAGACCTTCTCCATCAGATAACGATGCGCTTTCGATGCCGCGCTGGCGGCTTTGAAGATATAACGCTTGTCGTTTTTCAATGCCTTCAACCAGGAAGCGATATAGCTTTCGTGCTGGACCTCTCCATCAATCCCCAGATCCGCCATCAGGAACGCGCTTCCCAGCTCGGCGATCAACTCCTCAAATGCATAATCGGCACTGCCAAATTTCCCTTTCATTTCACGGTTCAGGCGTTTTTTTGCACCGCTCCAGTGCACCAGCTCATGCAGACCTGTAGCGTAAAAATTAGCGGCATCAGAAAAAAGGTGACGCTCCGGTAGCCAGACCTCATCGTTTGAAGGGCTGAAAAAGGCATTTTGGCCTTTCTCTATGATCTTAGCTCCACTGCTACGAAACAGATTTTCGGCCTGCGGCAACGGGTCAAACGCCACTTCCGGGGCAACAGTTTCTGCCGTCAGTGAGAGACCATCAATTTGTTCGACGTTAAACACGGTAAAGGTTTTCAGCATCGGGATATGCTCAGTGTCTCCGGCGTCGTTTTCCTTCTCCAGCGTGGTGTAGAAAATCGCAGTCGTACCGTGCTCACCTTTGCGAACTTGTCCGCCTACTGCCTGCGACTGTTTGTACGTCATCCAGCGGGAATCGCTGAAACCCTGTTTTGACGCACTGCACCACAGCAACATGATATTCATGCCGCTGTAGGCCACGCCAGTAGTGTAATTGGATGGCAGACCAGACATACCTGGTACGCGCTGCCACGGGCAGGACCACGGTTTAACACCCGCTTCAAGTGCAGCAATGATGCTGTCGGTGACGGTCTGATAAATATCAGTTCTGGTTTTAGACAATTTCGTTTTTGAGGAGCCTGACGGGTCCAGCGGGGATACGCTGGTCGCCGCTGCGGTGTTAGGGGCGCTGGTCTGGGTATGCAGGGAAGTCATCATGGTTTTTTCTCCGTCAGTTGTGTGATATTCGTCTTCGTATCGCCTGACGGTTCGCTTTCCCGGCATCGTTCCGGCCAGCAAGGGCGCAGAATGCGTGTACTTCACCCTTGCGGGACGGGTTGTGTTGGGAAACGATTAACCGGAAGCCGATACAGAAACGAAAAGCACACAGGAGAAAAAAACTTGCCCTTGCATAGCCGAGCGTAGCGCCCCTTACTTCGCAGTGGTGAAAAGCAGACTGGTGGTGTTAAGTCGGAGACTGGCACTGACAGGAACTTCATGTAGGTGTTAGCATGCTTTCCTGCCGGACGAGACGATCCTGCTAACCTGGGGTGGTTTGTTCTTAAATTGTCTCGTTCCGGCATTAATCACTACCGGGTCCGGACTGTCTCCTCATTGAACGCAGCGTACAGTCTGTCCACCACAGCCCGGATCCGGGGTGAGAGATTTCTTGAAACAGGCCACAGCGCCGTAACCGGAGCATCATTCTCGGGAGTCTTAACAGGTATAATCCTCAGTTGCCCTTTAGCTATTTCGTCTCCGGCCAGCCATGTTGACAGGAAGGCAATCCCCATCCCTCCCACAGCCGCGTCCCGCAAAGCTTCCCCCTGGCTAACAATGTGACGGACAGTGGGTTCAAGCAGGACCATGCGGCCATTTTCATCCAGCACTTTCCAGGGCAAGACTTTGCCATCCCTTGAAAAGCCAAGGCAGACATGTGAAAGCAGTTCTTCTGCGCTGCCAGGTCGGCCGTGACGATTAATGTATGCAGGAGAAGCGCATATGACAGAACGCTGAGTGGCGATTTTTCGCCCGGCAAGACTGGCAGAGTTTCCTGTGTCACCCAGTCGCACAGCAAGATCGATATTTTCCTCGATAAGGTCCACCCGGCGATCAGTGAACGTGATATCCAGTTTAAGTTCCGGGTATTCAGAACACAGCGTAGCAAGGACAGGCATGACACAAATCCGGCCATATGAGACGGGAAGACTGATGCGCAGCGTACCTGAAACCACCTTTTTGCGGGACGCCAGAAGAGATTCTGTTTCATCAAGCTCATCCATAACCCTGAGGCAGCTCCGGTAATACAGCTCACCCTCTTCGGTCAGGCTGATGCTGCGGGTGGTTCGGTTCAGCAGTTTAACACCGAGCCTTTGTTCAAGGCGGGCGACATGTTTACCGGTCGCCGATTTTGATACGCCCATCCGGACAGCGGCAGCGGTGAAACTGCCTGTCTCCACCGTATGCACAAAAGCGGCCATGCTGAGTAACTGAGAATGAAGGATGAACGCCATTCAATTGTCTCCATATGGGAGGAAATATCACTCCTTTATATCGCGATACACGCCGTATTGTTGTCAATAAGATGATTTTTCCAACTTACTGGAGAAAACACTATGGCTCAAATGATGAAACGCTGGCAGTTGTCGTCTTTCGGCACTGAAAACCTCCACCTGGCAGACGTGCCTTTGCCGGAACCAGGGCATAACGAATTGCTGGTTAAAGTCTCTGCGGTCTCCCTTAACTACCGGGATAAACTGGTGCTGGAGGGGAAACTGTTGCCTGACCTGCCGGAAATGCCTTTCACGCCCGTTTCAGATATGGCGGGGGTTGTTGTCGCAGCAGGACCCGGCGTGACCCGTTTCCGTAGCGGAGACCGGGTCACAGGAAATTTCTGGACGCAGTGGCTGGATGGCGATGCGCCAGAAGACATGGTCCGTCATGGTCGCTCACTGGGCGGACCGCTGCCCGGAATGCTGGCTGAATATGTCATACTCCACGAAGATGTGGCTGTCGCCTCTCCTAAGTCACTGAGTGACGAGGAAGTTTCCACTCTGCCGGTTGCGGCCCTGACGGCCTGGTTTGCGCTGATGGAAACAGGAAATCTCAGAAAGGGACAGCGGGTGCTGGTCCAGGGAACCGGAGGCGTGGCTCTGGCAGGACTCCAGCTGGCACGGGCACTGGGTGCGGAAGTGATCGTTATCTCCCGTAGTGAAGAAAAACTACAGCGAGCGAAGGCGCTCGGGGCATCGAGTCTGATTAATACCCGCCAGACACCGGAATGGTCATCACGGGCTGCTGAGCTGTCCGGGGGGCATGGATTTGACCATATCCTAGAGCTGATCGGCGGGAATAACCTGCGCCAGTCTGCGGATGCTCTTGCGCCAGGAGGCAGGATTGCCCAGATTGGCTTCCTTAGAGGCAGTGAGATGATTCTTCCTGCCGTATCCCTGATGCTTAAAAGAGCGGTTATTCAGGGGATTACTGTGGGCCACCGACGGGCTCTTGAGGATTTATGTCAGGCAGTTGACCACCATCAGATTAAACCGGTGATTGATAAAATCTACGATTTCTCTGACGCGTTAGCTGCATTCACACACCTGGAGAGAGGTCCATTCGGGAAAATTGTCATCCGAATAGGTTAATCATTTGGGGCGTAAAAAGAAAAAGTTTGCTATTACGTATATCCTGCAGGGGGACATTGTCCTCCTCTTAATCTGACAGGCAGCTCAGTGCCAACAACGGACTTTTCTAAAGTCCGTACTGCAATTATAATTAGGCAGCAGATCACATTTGCACAGGCCGAACTCACCTGCCAGATATTTTCATGTGAAAGGTGCGGTTTAATATAAATTGGGCTGGCCTTTTATGATGCAATCGAGTGTCGGTCGATATACACTCATTTGCATATACGGGGGTATAAATTATGACCACACGTCGCATGCCGACCCTGACAGCCGAACAACTTCGAACCATAGCAAGTGAAGCGGTGGCAGACGTAGCACGCCAGAAAATCACCACATCAAAAAGCGCAGTGGAATTTTCGCGTAATCCTCAGAGAATGAGCCCCGTCGAATCGAAGGCCAAAGGAGCTGCAATCAGTACGGTGGGTCGTAAGACACTCAATAATCCAAGCGCTTCAGGCATCCAGAAGTCGTTAGCTGGTTCCGTACTCTCTCAGGCAGAAGCCAAAGGGTATTTCAAAGAAGCCTTTAATAAAGTGCGTAAAGGCTGATAGCTACATGATTCAATGCGCCCCTTAAGTGAGGGGGAATTTTTGGTGGAAAGGAACATGTCTCAACCAAAGAAATGGGTGTTTACTGAGCTCGTACAGGACTCAGACGAGCCGGAACAATTGATTGCTTATGCGATGTATAAAGCAGACAAAGATGATCTTGCAATACAATGCCGTGCAAGATTGCTTCCTGAGGCAGACATAGTGGTTGAACTCACCAGTTTCCATGACAGTATAGCTTATTCAGAAAGAAGGCTTCAGGACTATCGTGACAAGGCAAAACGGGCTGTAGATCAGCTGGTAGGCAGTGTAAGTGAGAGGGTCGCAGCCGCATACGATCAGACAATCGCTACGATGACGGATAATCATCAGATCGACCTGCAGGAAAAATGGAAAAAGTGGGGCGAAGATGCGGCGTTGTACAGTGCTCATCTTGCACAGCCAGTATGGTATACCCGGTTCGGGAAAGGCATTTTATCGTGGCTCGGTGGCGGTGTATCTGGCCTACTTGCGACCGCAATTTCTACACTCCTGATTGTCGGGGCTGTGTCCCTTTTCACTCCTTCAGTTAGGGATACAGCTCGAGATTCATTGAAAGGTGTAGTCGATACGTTGATCCCAGAAACACCCATTCCAGGTGTGACTGACGCAGTCAAAACAAACAAGCAAGAACAGCCCTGATTACAGCGCTTTTTTATGCGCTTTGGAACTAAGGAAACATATTTAAAGCGGTGTCACGTCCACTTGTTGTCAACGCCAAGATTTATGATCGTTTTTCGCCATTTTTAATGTCCGCTATTTGATCACTTCTGTTGTCCGCTTTCCGCCATTTCATCATCACTGATTGGCGTTGCGTTTTTGGCAGCACTCCGGCTTTGCGTTTTTCCTTCAACCGGTAACTTTCTCCTTTTATATTCACTGTGGTTGAGTGGTGCAGCAACCGATCCAGGATCGCCGTTGCCAGTACGTTATCGCCGAACATCTCTCCCCAGTCTGCGAAGCCTTTGTTTGATGTCAGGATAATGCTCGCTTTTTCATACCGTCGGTTCAGCAGGCGGAAGAACAGGCTGGCTTCCTCTCTGTTCATCGGCAGGTAGCCTATTTCATACAGGATCAACACCCGCGCATAGCTCAGCTGTTGTAGCTGACGCTCCAGCCGGTTTTCCAGCTTCGCTTTCATCAGTGTCGCTAATGTACGCACCCTGCTCTTGCTCTGCAGCGGTGAAAAAAGATTGGTGGTAATGAGTCGGGGATTGGCACTGACAGGAACTACATGTAGGTGTTAGCATGCTTTCCTGCCGGACGAGACGGTCCTGCTAACCGGGGGCGGTTTGTTCTTAAACGGTCTCGTTCCGGCATCAATCACAACCGGTGCTTATTTCGTAAGCATTAAGTGAGCGCCATATTGACGGTTATTTATCGGTGAGAGCCACATTCCATGGCAACTGTTCGGCCACCTTGTGCTGGACTACTCTCTCAGTTCGCCCTGGGTATGGCGAAGGTAGGCTTCGGGATTGATACCCTTGAGCCGGCCAGTTCCGATAAGTCCATACGCGCCCCCCCATCCCAACGGGGTAGACACTGTTCCTGTCAGCCTTTACTGCGCTCAGATATCCAATGGCTTACTACACACGCAAAATGAGCCAGGGAAAACGACATAACCAGGCACTTATCGCCCTAGCAAGACGGTGCTGTGACGTTCTGTTCGCCATGATGCGGACGGTACTTTTTATACCCCAACAGCGTCATAAACATGCTTGACAACTTATTAGGGGCCCCCTTTTTCTTGCTTCGTGGGCTCACCTGTTAACGATTTTAATCGCATAACACGGTGTCCACTATCCATAGGTAGGATGATCCTGAGCAAGCAGTATATCGGCAGATCAATTAGATAAGAATGCAGTACTATTCCTTGATGTGCTACCATCAACAATGATAGAAAATCCTTCTACTCTTCAGATATGAGATTACTTAACTTATTGGAAATATCTGGAAATTATTAACCACCCTGATGACACAGTGAATGGACATTCAGAAGATGAATAAAATCGCAGTTGTTTTCATACATGGCTTAACAGGTAACAATGAAACTTGGGTGCATGGCAATGGCAACTCTCTACAAAAACTACTTAAAACGAGTGACAAAAGAATTGAGAACCATTGCGACTTTTATGAATATAATTATTATAGTAAATTAATAGAATTTATGGATGGCATAGTTGCAAAATATGGAAGCAATCTGTTAAGTAAAATCCCATTCGTGCCAAAAAAATTGAGCGAGAAAAAGAATAGAAAAAATAAAACAATTGCTCATCTAGCAAGTGGTCTTGAAACAGAGTTACGAGTACGTTTTAATGATCACAGTGAAATTATCTTAATTGGGCATAGTCTCGGAGGTCTTGTCGCCAAAAAGCTAATACTCAAACGCATTGAGGATGGAAATCTTAACAACGTTACTGGTTATATATCTATAGCAACTCCTCACCATGGCTCGCTTAAAGCTTTATTCACCAAATTTAGCAAAAACAAACATGCCAAAGAACTTGAACCTTTAAACGAACAGACTATGAATTTAGACACCGACTGGATGAAAAACAACCAATCACATCCTGACTCATTATATTTGATAGCTTTGGACGACGAAGTTGTATTACCACATTGTGCTATTCCTGCCGGAATTAATAGGAGCATTTGTTACGAAATAAATGATGAAGATCATACTTCCATATGTAAACCAGAGGACATGACAAAAACAAACTTCATCATCATTAAAAACTTCATATTAGATAAAATAACATCTATGTTAGAACATGGTTTTTTGCTAGATGAGAAATCCACGAAACTAACATCATATGAGAAAGAGGTTTTTGTTATAAAGCTAATATTAGCTGATGTTGATGAAGGTCTCATTGATTCATCAAAGAATTCTTTTTTTCGAGCAGAGGTAGCGTGTAGACTTCACAGAAAAGAAGCGAAAATATTAGAAGATATTTATGATAAGATAAAGTTTTTATATCAACAGGAATATTATAGAAGACGCAATGGCGAAATAACCAGTTCTGAGTTAGTGTACAAAGTGCATAAAGAAATAAAAGACAACAACGACTCAGCGTTGAAGATGGCCTTAAAACACTTTTCTTTTCTTGAAAAGATTGGAATGTTGCATCAATTAGCAAACAAGAAAGAAAGTAAGGTTTACTGGGGAGAAAACGATATTCCAGAAACCCATTACGAGGTGTAAGATGAATATTTATCATGATGTTTTATCAGAACCACACCTTAATATTTTACGGTTATGCATTATTATCAGAGAGTTACAATATAATAAGTTAATGCGAAAGCAATTGACTATTAATAAACTTTGTTTCTTCAATGCTATTATCGTCAGTGATAGTTTAACAAATTCAGTACTTAGATATTATGGAGATACCGTTGTAGGGATAGATGATGACGATTATGATGAAGGTTATTCATATCATAATAAAGAGCATCTTCGGGAGGCTTTTGATGGGAAATATATTCGTGATATGATATTAAAACTATCGAGTTTAGAAAAAGTATCTGTTGAAAATATAAACCATGACCTTTATCTTAATTTAAAAAAGGACATGGTTTTTTATGATGGATATGATTTAACTGACAAATGGCTTAAGAACATTAATCTAATAAGATTTTGCTTAAAAAAAAGTGACCGGGAACTCTTTAATTTACTCATAGGATTGATTTATGAATAACTCACCTACGCTAATTATAGATAAACTTGAGATTATGGGTCTTACAAAATCCTATGAGATTTTTTTCAAGGAAGGTATAAATATAATATGGGGCGATCTGGATTGTGGGAAAAGTAGTATTTTAGGAATTATAGCCTATTGTCTTGGAGCTTCAAATTTGGATTCTTATGGGGAACTTGAAACAAAGGCACATTCTGCACGCGTTAGTGTAACTATTAATAGCGATAAATATATATTTGAAAGGAACCTGTTCAAACCAGATTCCTATATTAAAGGGTTCAAGAAAAAAATCAACCCTGCAGGCCCATCCGTGATCTTATCTCCGGATTTAGATGGGGACGCCCCTGACGGATACATCGCGTTTTACATTATGGGCCTAATGGGACTTCCTATAGCAAAAATAAAGGTATCACCAAGTAAGACAGACTCAACCCTTAATAGAGTCAGCTTTAAAGATGTTCTTAAATTCCTGTATTTGAAACAAAAAGAAATAGCGTCAGATACAATGTTAAATATGAGCGAAAAATATAGATATGTGAAAAACAAAGAAATATTAAAATTCCTTCTAAACATTCACAATGAGCTTATTTCAGAGATTGAGGCAGAATTAGCTGAGAACCAAAAAGAATTAAATTCAAAAAAAAATGAACGAAGAGACATACTTAAATTTTTAGGTAATGTAGGATTCGAGCAGCTTTCTGACGATGTTTTCTTTAATGATTCACATGAAATTGAATTAACAGATTTAGAGAAGAAAATAACAGAAATAAAACATGACTATAATTCAGCTTCAGGAACAACAGAATTAGTCGAGAGAAGACTCAAAGAATTGAATGATATAGTCATTACATGTAATGAAGTTATTTCAAATTTGAATGATGATCTGTCTAATTTCATTAAATTAAGAAATAGCTATAATGAAGAAAAAAAATCAATTACGTTGTCATTAAAATTACATAAAGATTTTCATGCACCACTTGATATTGATATCAAGTGCCCACTTTGCAAGCACATCCAACGCTCCAACGAAGTTGATAGTACCATATCTGTAGAGTATATGAATTCAGAAAAATCATCGTTAAATAAAAAAATATTGAGTCTTAATGATTATATAGAAAAAACCAGAAATAAATTGGAGATAAACATCAAAACCCTCCAGAAAGCAAGGAGCGATATACATGACTTACAATACTCATTTAATGATAGTTATGCAAGGCAAGTTTCTGAACTAGTTGAAACCATTTCGCTCCTCGAAAATTATAAAGCAAACTTGATAGCAGAGAATAAAATAAAAGAGCGAGACTCTATAATACAAAATAAAATTGACATGTTAACTTCCGAGGAAAACAATCTTCAAAAAGCAATAGATATATTGAATGTAAGACTTATTGAAGCCAAAGAAAAAAGTGAAGGGAAAGAGAAAATAATATCAAAGTTAAGCACAATATTCCGATGGTTAATGTCAAACAGCCTTTTACAAAATGTAAGTAATTCACATGTCAATGATAACCTTGATTTTATCGTACGCGATAAAATTTTAACAGAATTAACATCCGGTGGAGTAAGAACCATAACATCCCTTAGTACTTATATGTCGTTCTTAATATTTTCTATTATTAATGACTCTAACATACCTTCGTTTCTGATGATAGATACCCCAGGCAATAACATTGGCCGCTATCGTACAGTCAATACCAATGGTGATGAAATAGCCTCTGACCAAAAAATATATGAAAGAGTGTATGAACAACTATATAAAATATATGAACTAGCAAATAAAAAAGAGCGTAAATTTCAAGTTATCATTGTTGACAATGACCTTGCCGAGTTTGCTGCAAATAGACCAAATGAGTTCCATATAGCAAAACGCTTCAGCAAGCATGATTCAAATTATGATTACGGTTTGATCAACGATTATAAATCACAGTGAAAATTACACATTTCAGTGTTAACATAATTCCGCATCTGACTATTTATTATATAGACAGATGCTGGATTATATTTATATTAATTTTTCCAGTGCCTTACACGTCTTATTTATTAATATCCCTAGCAATTAATAACCCCACCGCAAGCGGCGGGAAATATCAGAACAACGCCATCTGATAATCTGAATACAATTTGTGGTATTCGTTACCCTGATTTTTGAGATCCCGATCAATCATCTTTCATTTTCATGCTTACCTATCGTACTGACAAAACAACCGTCAGTCCAAAACTCTCTACCCTATAGAACTATCTTCACTTGTGGGCAGCGTTTTAATATCACGTGCTGTCAGGATTTTGATGAGTATGGCAATTTTGCCGCACTGTAAGTTGGCACTTATTGCACGAGCAAATAGAAGTGTTCTTCATCCATTCCTATTTCCAAAAACTTCACCTGATAGCGAAATTCAATATCCAGGCACAGTTGTTTCATAACATCGTCAATATCACTATCAAATACAGTTTGTCTGTATTTTACTGAAAAAAAAGAGAACTATGACAACTTAGGGCAATGTTACTTCATTTACTCAACTTTTCAAAAACATAGAAACCGACGAGTTGATATCAATAGGCATTTGAAAAATATATTATCCATTTAATCAGCCCAAATCTGTAACCATTTTTCGCACTCAACGTCATAGTAAATACGGTAGAAAATTTAGCCTCTCCCCCCAATGATACATTGTTGTGTTAATGCTTATAATTGGCCCAATACTGCCGTTGATGTTTTCTGCATCCCGGTTTAGATCTGCTACATGCGACTTCTGGTTGTCCTTGCCCCGGATGGTGATACTGCGAAGCTGATCTTTACTAAGTTTTTCTCTAGTACATATCCATCCATTTCATCTGTAACCCCCTAACGTGGCAAAATCACTGGCGTTGACGAGCACATAACCAGCCTCGAAGACCCTCGCGTCATAGCGACATAGAGATGCCGCGCATCCATCTCCTCAGGTGCAGTTATAACGGCTACCTCCCCTTCTAATCCTTTTAGCAACAATGTACTACCTATTACACGCCGGGCCAGTGGTCGACTTTCGTGTCGATTACGTTCACGCTCGTTTACCGTGGCTTCGGCAAAAGTACACACACCAACGGCTGCTGACTGCAAGGCATGCAAGCAGCAGCGCAAAACCTCTGGTCGATAGACTCGCGCATTTTCCTGACGAGCCAGAAGGCGTAGTGCCTCTGCGGCCAGCGTAAAACTTGGCCCATCCGCAAATGCTACTAAAGCCGCTTCAGCCACTGTCGGCGGGTTACGTGCTCTACCTCTTCGCAGAGTTTCTAATCGGGGGAGCAAAGCTGCCGGGCCAACCTGTGTCATGAGACCCGCAGCAAACTGTACTAGACGCGTCACCGCATCAGCAGCACCTAGGTTAAACGCCGTACCAAAATCGATAAGGTCGACAAGATCTACGGCCTCTACGGCAGTTGCACCAGGCGTTTGGCTGGCCATCCGCTGACGCCCGCGAGTGTCGTAGCTGTTTCCAATCACCAGTACCTGCCCTGTCGCGGTTATCGCTCGCGTCTGGGCGGCAGTCAGACGCTGCTGAACAACGGTTTCCGCCTGCAACGGTATCCAGGTCACCTCGGCAGGCACCTGGCGAAGATCAATTGCACCACCATCTAACAGTATTCGCCGGCAGTCCAGAAGCCAACGACCGAGTTCCGGCGCACCTGCGTTAGCCCAGCGCCATGGGTGGTTGAGCTCACCAATCAGTGGAAAGTGAGCGAGTACGTGCGCATTCCAGTCCACGAGCTGATTACCCCGAAAGCCAAAAATGGCCTGCATGGGATCACCCAGTACAGAGGCTGGCAGCACCGTTGATAACGCGGTTACCAGAGCATGTTGCACCAGGTTGCAGTCCTGGTATTCGTCCACGATGAGGTGAGCGTAACTGGCCGCCAGAACATCATTGAGATGCCCTCCCTGCAGCAGCTGGCAGGCAGCCAGCCGTATAGCGGAATAGTCAGCCCCACGATTGCGCAGTTGAAGGATCTCAACGTTCAGCCCACTGCGCGCCGGAAACATCGCCACAAGACGCATGGCAAATCCATCAATGGTAGCGATACGGTAGGCCGCAACCGAAACACCGGCGCGTTGCATACGCAGACGCAGTGTTGTCACACCCGCGTTAGTGTGCGTGAGGATAAGTACCGGTCTGGCCCCCGTATGCAGGGCCAGGGTGTCCGCGATGATTTGCGTTTTACCGCACCCGGCTGGGGCCGTAATCGTCCCCCGATGATATTCCAGCAGGTTGTAGTCAGGCGGCATGGGCCCACCTGTAAAGCTGGTTAATCAGCGCCTGGAACCCGGCATCGGAAGTCGGGAGATGAGGACCAAGGATGTCGTGCGCCACATTCTCAAACCGGGTCACCGATTTAAACCACCCGTTTCGTCGATGACGGGAAGCGAGCCCCAATAATTGTCGTATTTCCAGAGGATAAGGGGTGTCGTTCAGTTGGCGCTGCTGCCGGATCTGTGCAAGCGTGACCTGACCGTTGGACTGCGTCTGGATATGTGCCGCCACCTGCTCTTCTTCCATAAGCTCAATGCCCCGCTGAAGCAGCGCATCGACGCCTGCATCCGGCAGGCTTACAAACAGTTCATCCTCCAGCGCGCGACCGGCTCGCCAGGTGATATGTTCTCCACCCGCAGCCTCGAAGGCCTCGACCGTCGCCGGGGTGGGCGGCTTGTCCGCATCCACCAGAACCAGAACACGGTAGCCAAGCTGACGCAGTGCCAGCCCACGCACAAAACACCGATCAGGCTCTCCTCCACCAACATTCACGAATGCGGTTCCTGCACTCAGCATGGAATTATCGTTGAGGGCGGTCCAATAATGATCCAGCCCACGGATTAACCCCACCTCGCTCGCCCCTTCACAGACGATAACGCTACGCGCCAAAAAGGCTTCGGGGTCGGCCCGGACCGTACTTTGAATATCATCGGCAATGCCCACCGACAGCACCTGGTGGGGAGCTGTCGGATGGCCCCGCACGACAAAGAGCTGGTTGCCATTAAGCTCACGCACGGCCACGGGTGAGTGCGTAGTCAGAAAAACCTGAAGCGGCGGCGGTGTTTCCCTGGCCCCCAGAGAGTTCAGCAACCGGGTAAGCCGATGTGGCTCCAGGCCGTATTCCACTTCATCCACCAGTGCCACGGACGCCCGTTGCGCGGCAGCACGTTGCATTCCTGCCACCAGCAGACGGGACGACCCCGTACCAAGAGAACGCAGCGGCACACCGGCTGCGTTGTGCAGCGCGATTGCACCATCGCCAATGGAAACTGCGTGAGCGTCCAGTAAGGCCTGAGTCTGACCACCGACAGGTACACCCAACTCATTGGCCTTCTGAGTAACTACGCCCAGCGTTGCCGCCAGTTGTGCCGAAGCCTGACCACCAAAGCTGGTTCGGGCCTGACGCGCAGCATTTGACAGCTCAGCCCCCAGATTAGGACGCTCCTCTGTAAGCCGATTAAGCACCGATCCGCGTGTCCAAGACAGATTTGAGCTCGCATAGGTGCCAAGTCTCGCCGGTGCGATGAGCAGCCGATCTTTCCAGGCAAGATTGCGTTCCTGGCCCAGGGCCTCGGCACGCTGAGACACCAGCGTCCAGTTGGGTTCCAGTTCACTGTCTACACTAAGCCGCAGGCACAGAACCGTTTCCAGCCCTAGCTGAGGCTCTTCCTGAATCTGTCCCGTCACGCTGTTGAACGCCTGCAAATAATTACCGTAGGTTTCCATCGTCTTCAGAGCATCCGGCAATGAACCCAGGGTCAGAGTAATGCTGATGGGCTGAGTCACATCGAGACCAAAAAAATCGGTATCGCTGAAACTGACATTACGCCGGGCCCCTAGGCACAGATCAATAGCGTCAAGAATGGTGGTCTTGCCACTGTCCCCCGAACCAATGAGGCAGTTGAGCCCTGGCGAAGGCTGCCAGGTCAATAAACGGATAGATCGGAAGTTCTGAATTTCAACGTTACAAACTCTGACCACGGCACTCTCCCTCCCTTATTATTTTTGTCCACACGCATTTCGTAGAGATAGCTATAAATGCGGAGCCAGTGAACCTACACTGATGAAAATAACGCCCCCGCATCTCTCAATCAATGATGTATACCCAGTTTTACTGACATATCGAACGACGAGTGGATTTCCTTCAATTTATTGACGTAACACCATACGAACTACATCTGCCTCCACCAGAATATGAGGTGAAATTGTTGCACACCGATTAATCCGGGTGTTCTGGTCAAACTTTTGGTAGCCATGCTTAAATTCCATTGCGCACGCCGATATGTAAATCTGGGGTATTTCTAACAAGTAACTTAAGGAACAAAAATGCAGGGAAACGAAGAAAAATCTACGCCGGATGTTCTGGACTCTGCCCAGTTGATACGTATTGAAGCCGTACACCGGGGATTCCTTTATCAACACCTGTATGCCGTTGGTTGCTTGCTGCTGGCACAGAAAGCCAGCATGGATACAGTGACCGTGGAGCTTGATGAGGATATTGAGCTGAACTCCAGGCAGGAGCGCATTTACGTTCAGGTTAAAACCCGCCTGAACCCCATCATTCCCAGCGATGTGTCTGGCGCACTGGCGCGGTTTGCCGATCTGCGTAACGAACACACTGATGGGCGCCGTCAGGGAAGCGCGTCGTTCATTATCGTCGCCAACCAGGCGCCAGGTCCGCACCTGCAGAAGATGATTGAGGATATGACGCTTTCTGCGGATGTCCGTTTTGTCTGGCCCCAGTCAAACGCTGAGCGCCATCCCGCACTTCCCCCTGCCTGGGACACCGTGGCTGACGCTGCAGCCTGGTGCATCACGCAAGCAGAGCAACTGAACTTTTCGTTATTGTCGCCAGAATCCCTGATCTGGAAGCTGGCCGGTCTGGTCCAGCTCGCCGCCACCGGAGGCGATGCCAGCGGACAGCATGCTTTTTATACAAAGGACCTTCCTGCCCTCTTCGAGCAGTTGATTGTTCAGTTACAGGACTTCCCTGCACCGCCGGCACTCTACCGACCACTACGAGAGGAACCCTCTTTTGTGTCGGATGAGCGGGTGCGCATCATTTGCGGCTTGTCCGGTGCAGGTAAAACAGCGTGGGCAGCCCAAGCCGCCCAGCACAGTAGCCAGGTGTGTGCGTATTACGACGCCGGCGACCTTCCGGGTCCTGCACTTGCCAGTACGCTGGTTCGTGAGCTGGCAGCCAGGTTTGCGACTCAGGAGCAAGGTGGCCTGCGGAGAATACTGCTTCCTGGAGCCAGTGGCGTTGAAGCACTGAGAACGTTCGACACCGTCTTGCGGCAACGGAACGACAGCCTGCTGCTGGTTCTGGATAACGCACATCGTATTCCCGTAGAGAATTTGCGGGATGTTTTGCATGCCACAACTTGCATCCATTTTGTGCTGCTATGCCAGCCTCATGACAATGTCCGGCAACTGGAGGCCATGACCGGATTTCAGCGTGAATCGTTACAGGGATGGGATATCGACACAGTGGCTGCCGCAGTGACCGACCTCGGTGGTTTCGCCAGTGCGCTGGGATATGAGCAGCTACGAAGCTATACCGGAGGGTTGCCGCTGTATGTCGAAAGTGCGGCGAGAGTTGCCGCAGAGGAATCCAAAGGGGATATAGACACGCTGTGCGCTGAACTGCGACAACAAGAAAACAGCACGGAAACCGCGCAGGAAGTCATTCTCAGCCGTGTCTATCAGGGGTTTGAACCACTGGTCCAGAACGCCCTGGCGTTGTTCAGTCTGTCCGATGTGGGACTGAGCCGTGATGAGGTTTCAGAGTACCTTGCCCGCTCATTGAATATCCCTTCAAGCGGAGCGGCCACCCTTATTAAAAAAATGCGGGCCACCGGAACAATTGAAAACTATGGCAACCAGACATTAAAGGTACATGACGCTGTCAGGGCGCTGGGGCTGCAGCACCTGACCATGATGGACGCGGATATCGTAAATAACGCGTTACTGACGTTAAAAGATCTTTTGATTGAGAGCCTTCACCAGGCACGTGACACTTCGCGATTTTCTCTCCTGACGCAGATCTACATCAAACTTAACGACGTCATGACACTTATCGATCTGTCCGGCGAAGAGCTATTTTATGAGATGGGCATTACTGTCGACATTATGGAAAGCCTGAAAAAGGCAACGGCTTCGAACTCACTGGCACCGGTTCATAAGTTCTGGGCACTCGATGGCCTGGTTTTTTCCGAGCTTAAAGACGGCGTTTCTGAACAAATCACCCAATGGCTGGATGCGATGAAAGCCTTGCTTACAGAACATGAGTTTGGCTACCGGGAACGCACGGCCTATACAATGAAGCGGATGCTTTTCTTATCCGAAAAGGGCGACCATTCCCAAGTACATAAATTGGCTGAAGACGCCCGCCCCGGTCTTCCGGATGAGGAGCATGCGCGTATTTTTGACTATACCCATGCTATCGCGCTCTGGAGACTGAAAAAATACAAGCAAGCAGAAACGCTGTGCCGGAGCGTAGTGGATCGCTATTACGCGTTATTTGGTATTACCCCACGGGATGTCATGGGTAAAAACTCGGATGTGCTGTGGACAATCATCAACCAGCCTAAAAATGTTCACGAGCACATCAAACACCTGGCCGATGCCTTGGAGTTACTCGCCAGAATTAATGACGCGCAGGGAAAAGTGTCACCGTTTGTGCGTATTCACGCGATGAAATTTTACAACATGACCGCAGCCCCCGAATCTTTAGTCCGGGTAGGACAGGATCTGGCGGACGAATTTGTCGCAAGAAAGGACTATGTCGGTGCCAGAGAGGTGATGGAGCAACACGTCCTGCCCGTAGTCAATGAAGCCGGTCTGGTACAGCGGCTGGTTCAGGTCCGGAGCCAGTACGCTGTCATTCTGGCACTCGTCGGGGAACATGGGCAGGCGGAAGCAGAAATGCGCCGAATCGAACCCTATTTTGAGGGGTTAACGGGGGGGCAGCGCCAGGAGTTTGAGGACCAGTCGAACTATATTGCCCAGCTTGCTTACAAGGCGGCAAAATCCGAAATTACTCGATTTTTCGGGGTGGTAGGCAGAAATGAACCTTGCCCCTGCGGGTCGGGAGTGAAGTATAAAAAATGTCATGGAGCCTGAGCGCTGGCTTCGCTATGTTGGACGTGGCCTGGCAGTTTCCAGAAAACGGCCGGGATCTAAGTCCACGGGGGCCATATCAGGATGCTGTCCACATCGTGCAACCGAGCGCTTTTTATTAGTATTGCCGTTGATTCTCTTAAAGCACATCGTCGTGCGTGGGGACAGTATATGGCCTATGAAAACAGGCCATATTCACCCAGGAGGGAGAAAATACGCGAGTGCGCACTAAAACACGCTATCGTAGCGCTGACCTTTAGTTGCAACTACATTGATGCAGCTCTTGCCTACCATTGCCGTGCAAGACTGGGGCACAATTTCAGCGAAACGATGGTCTATGAAACACGCCTTCAGGTTCTGGGATTCAATGACGTACAGTTACTTAAAGATGTAAAAAAGATCCATATCGCTTTACGTGAACTCGAACGCGAAAAAGAGCTGGAATTACATCATAAACCCAATAAGCTGTATGCAAAGCAGAACGAAGTTAAAAAGTCTGTTGCAACTGCTACAAGAGTTCGCAGCCTGTTACAGGACTGAGGTTTTTATCAGACCGAAAAACAATATTAATTTCCAGAACACACGACAACACCGAAGTCCCAGAACAATACAGCAGGAGAGCATTTTTTATTGCGGAGCATCTCTGGTGACATATTCCTATCCTTGTATATTTAACTATAAATAAATGATGACAACGATTCCCGACTTTACAGCAAAAGGGTACCTTCCTGAGGGTACGCACCGCTGTTCAGCACAGCAGTTTATTGATCGCTTTTGCCTGGTTAATGAGAAGCGGCAGCTTCTGAAAAAAGCGTTTATCGATATTCTGGACTTTGCAAACGCGCGTAATGCCTTATTTGTGCTGGTCGGTGGCTCCTACGTAACCGACAAAAAAGACCCTAATGATCTGGATGTCGTGATCGTGCTGCGAAGTAAAGATCACATCCCGACAAGGCCAGAACGTCTGCTTTTAGAAGGTAAACGCACTGACATAATGTTCTGCTCAGCAGACGATCCCATTCTTACAGCCTCGTTTTTAAAACTGCTGTCTTACGAGCGATTCGGGAGTGGTGTGGGAGTGATACAGATAAGCCTTAATCACCCGGACGAACCTTGGACAACCCATCATGAACCTGATGATGATACCTATGAAGTTATCAAAAGAGCCTACTTCAACCGGCATCTGGTCGATTTAAATGAAGCCCCGGGCGTGCTGGTCACTATTCACGGGCTCATGACTCACGCTGAATGGAACGCTAATCTGATCCCTATTGCGAGTAGCCAGGGCTGGATTGTCGCACCTTATATCTACGGCTATACCACTCCAGACATTCTGCTGAACAAGGGAAAAAGGAAAGAAGCAGTGGATGCATTTAGGGACTGGATTTATTCAGTTCAAAGAGATTATTGCCAGAACGGTGAGCAGATTTCGATCATTGCACATTCCTTCGGTACCTATCTGATCGGCGCTTACCTTGACGGCTTCGAGGAGTTTACTCCAGTACATTTCAACACGATTATCCTCACCGGCAGTATTCTGAACGAAAACTATGACTGGGAAAGTTGTGTCGGCAACAAAGTCGCGCGAGTCAGAAATGAAATAGCGCCTAATGACCAATGGTGTCAACGACGGGTAAAAAGTGATCCACTTACATCTCCACCGACGGTCTAATATTGATCCACCGTTTTACTCAGGATTAGCTTCCGCTATAACCCCGGCCTTTCGTTTCTGCTTCAGTCGATAGCTCTCTCCTTTTATCTGGACTACATGTGAGTGGTGTAAGATACGGTCCAGCATCGCCGACGTCAGGGCTGCGTCACCGGCGAACGTCTGATCCCACTGCCCGAACGGCAGGTTGGAGGTCAGGATCATCGCGCTCTTCTCGTAACGTTTGGCTATGACCTGGAAGAACAGCTTGGCTTCCTCCTGACTGAACGGCAGATACCCTATTTCGTCGATAATGAGCAGTTTGGGCGCCATGATCCCCCGCTGAAGCAGGGTCTTATAACGACCCTGTCGCTGGGCTGTAGACAGCTGGAGTAACAGATCTGCCGCGGTCGTGAAGCGAACCTTGATACCCGCACGCACCGCCTCGTAGCCCATCGCTATAGCCAGATGGGTTTTCCCCACGCCGGATGGCCCCAACAACACGATGTTTTCGTTACGCTCGATGAAGCTCAGTGAACGTAAGGACTGGAGTTGTTTTTGTGGTGCCCCGGTGGCGAAGGTGAAGTCATATTCCTCGAACGTTTTTACTGCCGGGAAGGCCGCCATGCGGGTAAACATGGCCTGTTTTCGCTGATGCCGGGCCAGTTTTTCTTCATGCAGCAGATGTTCCAGGAAGTCCATGTAGCTCCATTCCTGGTCTACTGCCTGTTGCGACAGGGCTGGCGCGGCACTGATAAGACTGTCCAGTTGCAGTTGTTCGGCGAGGACCATCAGCCGTTGATGTTGCAGTTCAACCATCATGCGGCTCCTCTGCAGAACGTGTCATAGATGGACAACGGATGGTGCAGGGGTTGCCTGTCGAAGGCCACCAGGCCTTCGTCGACCTGAACATCATACTGTTTTTTCTCCGGCGGCAGCGCCAGCATGGATTGCTGTTCCTCTATCCAGCGATCACAGGGACGCGTCTGGATGGTTTCATGTTTCCGTTGGTTGGCCACATCGTACAGCCAGCGCAGACCGTAGCGGTTTGCGGTCTCAACATCGACGGTGATCCCCATCGGGCGCAGACGCGTCATTAGCGGGATGTAGAAGCTGTTACGGGTGTACTGCACCATCCGCTCCACCTTGCCTTTGGTTTGTGCCCTGAAGGGGCGGCACAGCCGGGGAGAGAAGCCCATCTCTTTACCGAACTGCCACAGGGAAGGATTGAACCGGTGCTGTCCGGTCTGGTAAGCATCACGCTGGAGTACCACTGTTTTCATATTGTCGTACAGTATTTCCCGCGGCACGCCGCCAAAGAAGCTGAACGCATTACGGTGACAGGTTTCCAGCGTGTCGAAGCGCATATTGTCGGTGAACTCGATGTACAGCATTCTGCTGTACCCCAGAACGGCAACGAACACATGAAGCGGGGATTTGCCGTTCCGCATGGTACCCCAATCGACCTGCATCTGCCGTCCGGGCTCGGTTTCGAAGCGAATGACAGGCTCAGGCTCCTGAGGTATGGCAAAGGAACGTATGAACTCTCTCAGGATGGTCATACCACCACGATAGCCCTGTTCCATGATTTCACGGGCGATAACCGTTGCTGGAATTTTATAAGGGTGGGCATCAGCGATGCGTTGGCGAATATAGTCCCGGTATTCATCCAGAAGTGAAGATGCTGCAGGACGCGGCGTATATTTTGGCGGCTCAGATTGCGCACGCAGATAGCGCTTTACAGTGTTACGGGAGATGCCCAGTTCCCTGGCGATCGCCCGACTGCTCATACCCTGCTTGTGCAGGATTTTAATTTCCATAACTGTCTCAAAAGTGACCATAAGCTCTCCCGAATCAGGAGAGCAGATTAACCCCTGGATCTAATTTCAGGCGTCGGATATGGATCACTTTCGCACCGTTGGTAACACAATGGGTAAGCTGGATGCCGAGAAAACCAGCCGAATGGGTGGGACTGGATCCACTTTTTGACCAAGCTGGAACTAACGGCTTTACCTCAGCGAGCCATATTCTCACTCAGCCCATCAACAAAATCTTCGACCACAACAATGTAATCAAAAAAGACGTCATCACATCAATGTGGATGCCCTTTCTGAACAGCAATAAGTATGCGAGTGAGGAAGAGGGGTTTAAGCGTCATCTCGCCACATTAACGAATAAGAAACCCTGAAAGCGCTGCAGTGGATAAGGCAAGAATCTGAAAACGCCAGAACCGGCAAGCGGCGTGTGACTTCATCTGGAGGGGCTGTCTGCCTCACGTATATTGAGCATTCTGAGTTGAGGACGGTATGTCGACAAATCAGTTTTATGAACTCTATCGCCAGCTCGCTGCATTACGAACCGATGCCGGCAATTGCCATTCCGTTATCGCGGAACTGACCCTGCTGTGTTGCGAAACCATCAGGGCCTCGTCTCCTGAAGAGTGTCTTCGCGCCGCAGATAACTGCCTGCATGAAATCGGTCAGTCTGCTCCGCTTTTTGCAGTCGCCCTCTCCTGCTGGCTGACCGATAAAGCGCTTAATGGGCTGGCGAAAGTCCTCGCGCATGAGGCAAGCGTGTGCCACCTTCAAGCAGCGACCCCACAGGCGTACGACCTTTCCTCCGTCGATGAGTCACGCGCCATACTGGCGGCGTCCCGGCTCTGCGCCCTGCATGTTTCCCCCGCCGTCTCACTCGGCTGGGCTTTAAGCCTGGCAATCGCTTACCCAGCCAGCGTCACGGCACTCAATGCAGCCAGGGCACTCCTGCAACATCACATGGAAGAGTATCCCTGGACCACGCAGCGACTGCTTGCCAGCCCTGAATCCCCGTTTATCTCGCTTGAACTGGCGCAAAACGCCCTGGCACAGATGGAACAACAGCAAAACCATCTGAACGGACTACCGGCGCTTCGTGAGCTCGCGATGACGCCTGAAATGCGTCTAATGTATGCCAGTCTGAAACGCAGTGAGAACCGGGAGATTCAACGACACTCGGAAGAGCACTCCATTTTTGGTCAGTTCTTCACAAAGCAACATTTCAAATACGCCAACAAAACCGCAGTAGAGTTTTCCGTGGGTGACGATGTAAAAGAAACCACGCTGGAAATGATGCCCTTTCAGATTGAAGTTGAGTTGCCCCTCACCTGGCGCACCGATCCACTTTCAGGTGACCGGACCAGAAACAGACTGTGGAAAGGAGAGCTGGAATGAGTATTCAGCTGGTTCTCTCCCATTACCTGGCGGGCCTGCGTGAGCGCAATGAGCTCGATGTACTGCTGCCAGAACTGCTTAAGGCCATGGGACACAATGTGCTCAGTCGCCCACAGATTGGCCCCGCACAGGCTGGTGTTGACGTGCTGTCGACCAAAGTGGGTGCCGACGGGGTTGATGAGGTTTTTGTCTTTATCATCAAATTCGGCAACGTCGGACGGGCCGATTTTTACGGTGGGCCGCAGTCTATCGATCCCTCTATCCGGGAGGCCTGCAATGACTTCCTCAGAAATCGTTTACCTGAACCGCTCAAGCCGCTGCATAAACGAATCGTCTTGGTATCCAATGGCGTACTGCTACAAGAAGCCCAGGCCGGTTTTTCAGCCCTGACGGAAGACATCGCAACACGTCCGCTTTGCAGTCTTGAATTCTGGGGCACCGATCAGATCACACCATGGATAGAGCAGTACCTCTTCGATGAAACATTACTGCTGGCACGGGGAAAATCTGACCTCCGCGCGGCTCTGGCCGGCCTTGAGGAGTCAAGCTCGGCGATAAGCCGGTTTATCCGCTTTGTTGATGCCTGTTTTGAAATACAGGCCGAGGAGTCAGAACAAAGTGCAGAAACACGAAAGAAGAAGTTTTTAAGGCGATGTGCCGCAGCGTCGATGGGCTGGGCGGTCCTGCTGGTCTGGGGAAAAAGCGAAGACAATTTAAAGCCTGGGGTCGTTAGCGGTGAATACCTGATACTGCGTATGTGGGCCGAGGCGGCAAAACTGGAATTGTATGCCGACCACGCCTTTATTGACCGATTTGAAACCCTAGTTACGCTGCATATACAAGCTCTGATGGACTATTTTGAAAAAATAATGCCTACCCTGGAGTCACCACGAGCCGTCCTCCGCTGGCGCCCGGATCGCGTCTTCTACCTGGAGCTTATGTTTGAGGAACTAGGACGCCTGTCTACCCTCTTACTATTACTCCAGCAAAAATCTGGAAATGAGGCGCTTCGCACGACGCTCCGCAACGCCATCATTCATCTGGTCAATCAGCATTCGGGGGTACTACTTCCCCTTTATGACGGGCACAGCATCGACCTTACCCTGCTCTTCTGCGCGCTGATGGGCGAGTCAGACTGGGACAATACGCGGATTATCGCAGGAGAAGTTGTGGCCCGGCTTCACCATGCTCTGAGAACAGAATGTTATCTGCCGGTCGACACCGACTCGCTGGAAGATGCTATTGCCCTCGACAGAAACAAGGCTGAGAGTCGTGATTTCTTCCAGACCTCAACGTTGGTGCCAGCACTCGCGACTGTGACGTCACTACTGAGTGATGAAGAAACCTTCCAAGCACTGCGGGATAAGATCCTTCCTCTAATGAAGGGGGTAACACTTGAGCGCTGGTTTCCGACAGCACGACTCGAAACACTAAGCGGCTCGTCACAGGGCATTTATAGCGTTGGGATATCCAAGGCATTGTCTGGCCTAAGGCCTTCAGCAAGGGAAGAAGGCGAGGCGTCAATTAAAATCTTTGACGGTGCCGCAGCCTCATCTGACTTTAGATGGTATGGAAATTGGCAAATCCTCATCGCGTTGTCAGCCCGACTGTATCGGCATCCCTTACCCACCTGGTTTATCCGTGAGTATTGCAACCCAGAGCATCCCGCACAGTGAATGCCGGAATCATTCTCCGACCTGAAAAAAGGCGAACGGATGCGCCATCGCGACATGCTCTTTGTGCACTTATTCTGACAGGAATGTTCCCAATGAGAGAAGGTGGGTTTCGACAGCATGCAAACGAAGTTCAGTTGTTTGTAACCTGGGTTGGCTATATGTCGTTTTCACCGTTGCAAGACTAACCTAATGACCTAATTCTGTTGTCCTGAAAAATTTAAGGCGTTAATAGGAGCCGAACCTACGACCTTCGCATTACTAATGCGAGCAAACTCCAAAATGAGTACAATGATGAGTACACGTAAAAAAATTAATAAAATAAAATAAATAATTTAATAACATAACTTTAAAATCACGATTCAACGTCTGATCTCTTTCCTGCTTCAATAAAAAAATCCACGCCTTAGCGTGGATTTTTTTATTCTCATTCGCGCAAACAATCTCAGTGAAGTTTTTGTGCGATCGCGCTGAACATAAGCGATGCCTCGAGAGGCTGGGCGCTGAAATCAGGCTCGGCTTTTGGCCATGTCGACCACTGAACAATCACCAGATTTTCAGCCGGGTTGACCATGATGATCTGGCCATAAATCCCTAACGCCCACAGCGATCCTTTCAGTGAGTCCGAAGGTGCCGGGGTAACGTCTGTAGCATTGGCGGGCACTTCATTATTCCACCATTCAAAACCATAAAGGCCGTTCGGGTGGGCTGCCGACACGGAGTTTTTCGCCGTCGTCCAGTTGCCTGCCTGCTCAATCCAGTTTTCAGGCAGGATTTTTCTGCCATCCGGGAGACGTCCGCCGCTCATCACAAACTCGCCAAAGCGTCCCCAGTCTTCCAGTGTGGCGTTAAAACCGTGCGCGCCCACATCGTGTTTGCCCGGTTCGTAGGAGTGCCAGACGCCATCGTGCGCCATGCCGTAAGGTTGCCAGATGGACTGTTGCAGGTAGGTGGCCAGCGGCATTCCGGTGGCTTTTTCCAGCACATCGCCCAGTAACCACGCGCCGCCGGATGAATATGACCATGACTGCCCGGCCGGATGCGCACGTTTCAGGCCAACAACAATTTTACGCACACAGTCATAGGTTCCCGGTCTGGCTTCACATTGCGTGAGATTGGCAAAATCGGAATGCGGGTTCGTGTAGTCCTCATTCCACGCCACGCCGGAGGTATGCTGAATAAGTTGTTTTATCGTAACGCCATCCCAGGCCGTGCCTTTCAGGTCAGGCTCATAACGCGTGACGAGGTCATCCAGAGAACTGATTTTCCCTTCTTTAATCGCAATCCCCACCAGCGTTGAAACCACGGATTTCCCCACTGAGCGCGATGTCCACAGTGTCTGGTCGGTATTGCCTTCGCCCAGATATTTATAGGCTACTTTGCCGTTTTTCAGCACCAGCATTCCGGTGGCATTCTGGCGTTTGAGGTAATCCTGCAACGTATACGTTTTCCCCTTCACGCTGTACGTGGCCTCTTTCAGTTGCTTATCCGCACGCACAAACGGCGTGGACTGACCGTGCTTAAACACATCGCCCGCGTAGTTGCGGTAGTCATTACGAAATCCGATGACGCGCGCGGTCTGATCCCAGTTCAGCATATCTTTCGGGTCAGGCAGCGTTTTGTCCTGCGGCGTCGGGCAACTGCTGAGCATCACGCCGTCACAATTTTGCGCGGATTCCGCCAGCGCGGAGGGCACAAATGACCAGGCGGAACCCAAAGCCACGGCTAGCACCAGAGGTTTCATTACCGCCGGAAATAAGGTTTGTCTATTTTTCATTGAATGACTCCTGTGTCAGAAAACCGGAGTATAGAAAGGAAAAACCCCTTGAAGAAATCACGTTATGGGGGAAAATCCCCCTATAAATCGATGAACTGGAAGAGTTTATGTCTGCCTTACGTTATTCCTTCTCGCAAATTGAAGCCTTCGCCTGCGTTGCGGAATCAGGGAGTTTATCCAGAGCCGCCCTTTTGCTGGGAAAGGATCGCACCACGGTGCGCGATCTGCTGGATTACCTTGAGGACGCGCTGGGCTATACGCTTTTTGTGCGTCAGGGCCGCACATTAATCCTGACCGAGCAAGGCCAGCAATTGCACCGGCAGGCACATTTACTGCTGCGTCAGGCGCAGGCCTTTGAGTCTTATGCCCAATCCTTACCGGATGCGAAACGGCAGGAGCTGGTCATGGTGTACGACCCTTTCGTTTCGCCGGCATTTATCGAAGCGGTGATCGCTGAAATGGCTAAAAAAGGCCTGTGTTTCAGTGCCTGGAGCGCCTCCCGGGAAGAAGCCGAAGCCGCATTAAAAAGCGGTAAAGCGCAGGTTGCTGTATGTCAGGCCAACAACCGCGCACTCGGGACAGAAATGGAATGGCGCGCGCTGGGTAACATCGGGCTTGATTTCTACGCGTCCGCACAGTTGTTTCAGCACCAGCAACGCCCGCTGACTTTGCTGAATCTCTCGCTGATCCCGCAGGTCGTCATGCACAAAGCACACGACGAGCAAATCACCCGCAGCCTGCAAATCTCCGGGCAAACGTTGTATGTCAATGAGCGTTCTACCCTGCGCTATCTGCTGGAAAACGGTCAGGGCTGGGGATTCTTACCGACACATTTTCAGGCTTCAGGCTGGAAAAACGTGCAGGCGATGGAATGTGAAGTGGGTAATCAGGGGCTGGACATTACGATGGTGGCGATCTGGCCACCCGGCGCGGCGAAACAACGCGTCACCGGGGCGTTAATTGACGAGCTTCCTTCGTTATGGCGCAAAGTTATGGGGGCGCGTGCTTCTTAAACCTCCTGAACCTCATCAGCATGCACAAGGTCATAGTCCGCCTGCGCCCTCTCAAGGGCCGGGCCGTATTCCAGCGCCCAGTCATACAGCGCGATAAACGGCTGCTGCAATGTCTGCGCCAGCGGCGTAAGGCTGTATTCCACACCAACCGGCGATGTGGGCAACACTTCACGATTAACCAGGCCATTTCGCTCAAGCCGCTTTAAGGCGTCTGCCAGCGCTTTATGCGTAATCCCATCCAGCCGGCGGCGGATTTCGTTGAAACGCGAAGGTCTGGTACAGAGCACGGTGAGAATTAAAATCGACCATTTATTGGTGATGTGTTCTAACACCGGACGCGTTTTTCCTACATCTCTCAAGCTGTTACCCTCGATTTCAGCCATGCCGATATACTCCTCTATACCTGATATAAACAAAGTGCGTAATTGTTATCTAGTATAAATTTTATATCATCTGTTTTCCAACCAAACAGGAGAATACAGATGGGCAATTTAGACAACAAAGTGGCCGTGGTACTGGGCGGTGCGAAAGGTATTGGTCTGGCGATTAGCCAGCGGTTTGCCCGTGAAGGCGCAACAACCTGGTTTACCTCGCGGCGTGAAGAAGAGCTTGAGGCGGCTGGCAGTGAAATCTCAGGAACCCGGATCCCGTTGCGCGCAGATGTGAGCCAGTTAAGCGAGCTAACCCGCATTATGCAGACGATTCAGGCCGAATCTGGCCAGATCGATGTACTGGTCATCAACGCCGGAATGTCCGAATACGCCACGATTGATGACATCAGCGCAGCCCATTTTGAACAAATTTTTGGCCTCAATGTGCGCTCGCCTGTTTTTGCGTTACAGGCAGCACTTCCGCTGCTGAAACCCGGTGCCAGCGTCGTGCTCGTGGGGTCGATTGCCGATGTGATTGGCACTCAGGGATACGGCGTTTACAGCGCCAGTAAAGCGGCGTTACGTTCTTTTGCACGAACCTGGACACGTGAACTTTCCCCACGCGGCATCCGTATAAACGTGGTTGCGCCGGGCCCTGTTGATACTGAAATGATGGCGGCTGCGTCTGATGATGTTCGCAACGGATTAGCCGGTGCGATCCCGCTGGGAAGACTAGGCAAACCTGAAGAAGTCGCCAATGCTGCGCTATTCCTCGCGAGTGACGAGAGCAGCTATATCGCCGGAGCTGAAATTTGCGTGGATGGCGGCCTGACGCAGGTCTGACAAGCTTTCCCCGCACAGTTAGACCTCACAGCTATCTCCGGATAGCTGTTTTTAATTGAGCGATAAGATCTGGCTAATCAGGTACTCACCCTTTTTCCGTTACTTAATAATACGTAATCGTCACATTCGCTTTTGCGGTAATGTTTCCGGTGAAGTTATTGCCGCCGGAATCCGTAATTGCGGGTGCGGTCTGGACAATTGCAGCCTGGAATGTGGCGGTGTTTTTGCCCTGCTGGCCGACGCCCAGATTTTGCTTCACGCCGGTTCTGACTGCTTTGCCGGTGCTGTCATAAAGGCCGACGCCAATGCCGTTCAGCGCTTTATTGGTCGCGGCATCGTGTACCACCAGTGTGTCACTTCCCATCAGGGCAGAATTCGCGTCATCGAACGTGAATTCGACGTTACTGGTGTAACTACTGCACGTGAAATCCATCCCAAAACGGGTCAGTGGCCCTTCCTGCGGGAACGTACCGCTGCCACTTTTACGCAGCGTGCCGATATCTACCACCTGATGTTTGTTGTCCAGCGTGCAGGACGGTGCGGCAATATAAACGCCGCTGCCCAGCGGCACGTCAACCGTCGTGATGCCACTGAGCCCGTCGATGGTAAATGTGAGATGTGCGCCCGGCGGGATCACCGCCTCAGAACCGTACTCCATCCAGCCAAATTTAATCAGCTCCGCGCGCATCGATTCGATGGCGAAATTGTATTTCTTGTCGTATTTGTACAGCGTTTTCGAAGCGTTGTACTGCGCACCAAACTGCACCAGCGTGGTGTCATCTTTACCGTTGATAACCGGGTATTCCACGCCAAGCCGTTTGCCTGAAGCCATTCTGGCGGGCGGATAACTGTCCGGCAGCGTCTCTTCATTAATCGCCACGGCCTTGATGTACATCCGCAGCTTAATGCCATTGTTGGTGGTCTGCGCCTCGCCGGTCCAGTCCAGCGCCGCGTCATTCACGGCGCTCAGGCTCAGCGATATGTCACCATCAAAAGCCGCGGGCGCTTCAAATTCCTGCCCGTCAGACGTACAACTCAGGCGCATATTCGGCAAAAACTGTGCGTAATCGAGCGACAACACCACGGAATAATCCGGGATATCCTGGTCGGCGGCAATCGGGTTTTCCCGCGTGTAAGGCGAGAATGGCAGAGCGCCACCGGAATCGATATCACAATGCAAAACCGCTGCCTGGCCGGTGACCGGCAGCAGGCTAAACAACATCAAAGCGATGCCTGCGGTGGTGACTTTCAATCCCGGATTTCTTCTGCCCATTTTCTTTGCCTGCTAGAATTTTAAAGACTGATGCATTACCGGCGTTTCGCCACCAAAATCGTTGATCGCAGAATAATTCAGCGTGCCCGGTTTACCGGCAACGCCTGCGGGCAGGGCGTAGCGGGTTTCGCCTTTCGCCGGAACCATGGTGTTTTTATCGGCAAGCGCAACCGGTTTGCCCCCGGCGGTGACGGACAGCTCAGAGAAGCTGGCGTAATATTCGGTCGGATTTTTCGCGATAAGCCAGCTTTTGCCGCCCTCTTGAGCGACCTGCCACTGCAATTTGGTAATCATATCGGCGGATTTTTCTTTCAGCGTGGTGGGACGGATAAAGACTTTGACACGCGTGCGGATGGCGACCTGCAACTGATTTCCTTCGACTTTGCTCACCGGCGGGATCTCCTGGATCCAAAGCCAGAAAACGGATTCACGATCCTGAGGCACTTTGCCCGGCAAAATCACCATACGTAATTTCCCCTCGCGGCCCGCACCGATTTTAAATAACGGCGGCGTCAGCAGAAGCGGCAGATTTTTATCATTACCCTTGAGATCTTCAACCCACGACTGAACCAGATAATCGTTATATTTATCGTCATTGAGCAGCTTGATGGAGGTTTCTTTATCACTTTCCAGCGCAATGACGCGCGTCAGCGCCGGACGGACTGCCGCCGATGCCGCATTCGTTAATAACAGAAGGCTCATCAATACCGGCACTGCAATTTTAGTCAATTTCATAGAACACTCGGTTTAGCGACAAATCGCGTTAACTTGTTGATACCAAAGGTCAGACTGACCTTTGGAGACAGGTAAAACAAACTGACACTGTGTATTGTTTTCCAGGGCCACATCCAGCACTGCCTCTGCGTCTTCTAAAACGCCATTGAGATACAGTAATCCGTTATCGGCCACCATGCCGACCTGCTCCTTGCCTTGCCAGGCCATTGCACCAAAAGGCGCGGGCTTGCCATCCGGCAGCGATAACATCACGATCGCCCGGCGTCCGACTTTCGTCTGGAAGCGGCGAACCACCACCGCGCCGTGAGTCGGAATGACATTTTCGCCGCCGTCGATTAATTCAACGTTATCCTCTGCGTGACGCGTATCCAGCGAGAGCGCGTTGTCGCGGTAAGCTGATATCGACGGCACCACGGCGCGTCCCCAGCGGTTGGTCGATACGCCCGGCTGGCCTTCCACGCTGATGTTTTTGGCACCCGGCGTTTCAATAATGGCAATGGTGTCGCCCAGCTGCTGCGAAAGCACCACGCCCTGCCCGTACGCCACCACGCCGCCGGAGATCCCCGCCGAATACTGTTTGCTACTCCGGCTGGCGCTCGCGCTGGCATTCATATTGGCCATGCTGTTGCGGTAAGCCAGCGAACCCGCCGGTGAATAACCGCTGCTGTCGTGCTGTGCGGACAGCGAATAACTGAGCGCGCTGTCCAGTTCGGTTCCGGACACGGTCGCCATCTGCGAATCGCCGGAATGGTTACTGCTGTTGGTACCGAACGACAGATTGCGGCTGCGTTTTTCGCCGATATCCAGCGGCACGGAGAAGTTCAGCGACAGCTGGCGATCCGGGCTGTCATTGTCGTCATACTCATTGCCGGTATTGGCCTGATAGCTGTAACTGACATTCACATTGACCGCTTTAATATTGAAGCTGTAGCCCATTGTTAAAGAGGTGTCTTTGACGTTCGAGTTGTAATACGTGTCCTGCTGCAAGGTGAAATAACCGCTGCCAAACTCGCCCAACCCCTGATTCACCGTAGCCTGAATTTCATTTTTGCGATGACGCTGCGTGTCGTCATCCCCCCAGCGCCAGCCGGCGTATTCCGGGAAATCCATAAAATCCGTCGTCTGATAGCGGTAACCCATGATTTGCAGGGAAGTGTCCGAGCTGTCAAAACGGCGCGCATAGAGCAGGCGCAATGCCCGCCCCTGATCGCCCACCGCCTGCGCTGCATCATTGTTGGCGAGATCGTTATCATTCCCGGACTGATGACGTTCCAGTGCCCAGTCGAGCGAAACGCTGCCCATCACGCCTAAATTGAAGGCTCCGCTGAGCGCCATCGACTGATAACCTTCCCCGGCGACAATCAGATCGCTGAGCGTTAATTTGTCCCAGCCGTATTGCAGGCTGCCTTGTGCCACCAGCGGCTGATAGGAAATTCCGCTGTCACGATAGCGGCCGCCGCTGAGGCTGTAGCGCCAGGAACCGGGCCGCAACATATTGGGCAACGACGTATAGGGCACCCTAAAGTGCTGCTGGCTGCCGTCGCTTTCTTCGACAGTGACGTCTAAATCCGCGCCAATCTGCCCGTTATTTAAATCGGAAATGGCGAAACTGCCGGGTGAAACAGTTTTGCTGTAAATAATGTTGCCGCGCTGACGGATAACCACGCGGGCGTTACTGCGGGCAACGCCGCGAATAACCGGTGAATAGCTGAACGTATCGGACGGCAACATCTGCGCATTGGTTTCAAGCGTCATGCCGCGCACCGGCAAAATACCGAGTACGTCGCTGGACGTGCTGGCATAAACATCACCGACGGTAAAACGGGAAACCAGCGGCGCGATATCCCGCTCGGCGTACGCACGGTCGTGGTTATTTTCCCAACCCCGTTCAGATTTATTAAATGTGTCAAAACTGTAGAAGCGCCAGTTCCCGAGATTCACCCCGGAATTCAGGCTCAGGTATGCCGTGTCGCTGCTCGCTGATTCGGCGTTATCCCCCTGATTTTCCGTATGATAAACATAGCCGGAATAGCTTAACCGCAGGGCGTTAACGCCACTGTCCCACAGCGTCGGGTCAATCATTTCACTTTGCGAGGAGACGTTCATGGCCGCCTGAGGCGCGGTGATCACCAGCTGCTGCATGGATTCGTCATAATGAATTTTGGCTTCCGGCCATTTCGCGATCAGGTCATAGCACGCCTGATCACCAGATTTTGCCATTTCGTTCAGATGATGATCGACGCCCATCTGGTGCAACAATGCCTGTGTTAAACAGGGCGCTGCGCCCTCTTTACCGGCGACCGGAATAAAGTCTATTTTTGTTTTGAATAACGTTCTGCCATTGAGAACAACATCGGCCGTTTTAATACCGGGGCTGGTTTCATCCGGATGATAAAACTGTTGCGGAATGGCCTGTGAATCTTTACGTAAAAAATCGGCATCGAAAGCGGAAGTTTCATTATTAATTTTAAGTGAAACTTCTTCCGCGAAACTATTCAGTGAAAAACAAGCGGGCATAATAATGATGACCATCATTATAAAAATAAAATGAATATTCATTAAAACCAGCCCGCTTTCATTTACAGATCAGAGAAATTTAAAAACTTTTTCGTGCGTGTATCAGTTATAGGTAATATCAACGAACGTTTTCGCACTGACACCACCTGGCTCTACTTCCGGTGTAGAAGTGTTTGCTTTATAAGCAACCTTAAACAGCAGTGAGGTATTACCCGTAGTCAGAGCCTGAGGTTTTGAAGGTTTACCCCCGTCAATGGCGATCGGCGTGGTGCCATCATTTTCCAGGATCGCGATACCTACGCCGGTCGCCGGGCCGTTGGTCTGGGTGTTTTTCAAGATTGCGCCATCAGTTGTGTCTGGCGTGCCGCTGAAAGATACCATCGCATTTTTCATCGTAGTCGTATCACAATCTTTCAGATCGATTGTGAAGTCTTTCATCGCCGCATAACCCCCCGCGAAATTGAAAGAAGATGGCGTCACGGTCGCCAGTGCCATAACAGCGCCATTAGCAGAATTACCGCCGTTGAAGCCGTTCAGGGTACATGCCGCAGCAACAACCTTGCCGTTGAACGTGATATCACCATCAGATGCAGCAGCAAGAGTGGAATATGCGCCAACTGACAGAAGCAAAGCAGCAGGAAGTGCTTTAATCAAAAAACGTTTCATTCTTGAATCCAATATTGATTATTAATGATTCAGCACATCAATTAACTATGTGCCACCGTTATTACCGGCGGCATCTTAATATAGCCTTATTGTAATTACCTTTAGCCTTGCTGAATTCAAAATACAGCACCCCTTAACCAGATAATTAATTTCTGGTTATATACAGAGAATTAAAGAACTTAACAGAAACTGGAATTCACTAACTTTATTCACGCGATACATGATTTATCGAATAAACCACTCACTTTCTAATAGGTTGATCATGAAATGAGCATGGGATTAGTAGTATGCATATAGAGATACCCTTGAAATAAACATCGACCAGACGGCGCTCGGCCAACGTTTTAAATGAAATCATTCACTTTTATTATTCTGTTCACGCATTTTTTTTACAACATTAAAGAGCTCAGTATTTTTCATCAGATTTTTATGATAAGTCATGTAAATGCTTACCGGCGGTAATACAAAATCACTTTTTAGTATTTTAAGATTAAAGGAGCCTGCAAACTTTGCAGCGAACCAGTCAGGCATAAAGCTGATGTAATCAGATGCCTCCGTCATACTCAGGATAGTGATTAACGAGCTGCTGCTGAAAGCAAATTCTCTTTTTACAAAGTAATTTTCAAGATCCACCTGAGCTTTTTTAACACTTTCCGTATTATTCAGTAAAAACGTGGACCTCTCTTTTTTCATGTTTTCCTGTGTCAGAACATCGCCAATCCGCGGATGATCTTTACGGCAAACGGCCACCGCCATCGCGGAATCAAAAACTTCGGTCACCGTCGAAAAACTGTAATAAGGCGCGGTACCGAATACCACATCGGCCTTACGGTAAGTGAGGATTTCCTCGGTAGTTTCCAGCATGCCGTCCGAACTGATGTGCTTTATGCCGCAGTGTATGCCCGCTTCCTTTAACGCAGATGCCAGCGTGGGCATGACTCTGACCGCTGAAAATGGCGTGCAATAGATAGTGATTTGGTTGAGCGAAGTCGGTTCAGAAATCAGCAAATTCTCGAAAAGTAATCCGATCGTTTCACTGATGCTTTCATGGATATTGTCGGCAATGCTGGTCGGAGAAACGCCCTTTCCTTCGCGGATGAACAACGGATCGTCGAAAAAGATACGCAGCTTATGCAAAGACTGGCTGATGGCTGAGGCGGTGACACCCAGCATTTCCGCGGCGCGAATGCCGCTACGGCAAATATAAACGGTTTCGAAAACCTTCAATAAGTTTAAGTCGAAGTCCTTGAGTTTCTGTACGTTTTCCAAAACATTTGTATCTTTCACAGCTTTCCCTCATTTTCAGACTTAAGTTTTATAATTTCTGTAATTTTAGTATTGATGGGTTCATAAGGAAAAGCTAAATGACTTAGGTAAACAAATTATCTGAAGGGATTAGACGCTGGCCGTTAAAAAACACTCTTTTACGTTGTCAGGGTAAACCGCATTGTCACTGAGGTGTTGCGGTTGTAAAATATAATGATAGTTGTTTTACGCAATTTAACAGGAATGAATTCCATGAAAAATGACCTCACCGAGTTTGAACGCTTTGTTATTGAAGACAAAGGGACAGAACGCCCTCACACGGGCGTCTACAATGAGCATTTTTCGCCGGGCCGCTATGTGTGCAAGCGCTGCGGAACACCGCTGTACACCTCAGAGCACAAATTTGAATCCCACTGCGGCTGGCCGTCTTTTGATGACGAAATTCCGGGAGCGGTAGAACGCGTGCCGGATGCCGACGGGCGCAGAACCGAAATCGTCTGTGCCAAGTGTCAGGCGCATCTGGGCCACGTGTTTGAAGGCGAGTATTTAACCGAGAAAAACCTGAGACACTGCGTGAACTCCGTGTCCCTCAATTTTGAAAGCGTCGGGGAAGAGTAACACCCTCACAACCGCGCAATATTCCGGTACAGATAGATGCGGTTCCCGGCCTGCATTTTGTTAATCAGGCGCGAACGGCTGGCGTAGATGGTTTTAATATTGACGCCCAGACGTTCGCCGATCTGCCGGGTATCTAACCCTTCCTGCAGACAGGACAGCACTTCGCCTTCACGTTCGGAAAGTTTGGCTTTTACGCGGTAATTGAAATGCGCATGATTGAGCGACAGGCACGAAAGCACTTCGCTGACCCCGCTGCGCCGGTCGATAAAAATCACGTTCTCCAGATGGCATAACGCGTAATAATCAAAGTCGCTGTCGATAAAAGCGAAAACCTTTTTCCCCTGAGATAAGCACTGTTCCACCTGCGAGCGGCGGGTCGATTCAACATCGACAATGACATAACCGGCGCCAAACGCATTGGATGAAAACAGCGCTTTTAGTCCGGCATTGAAAAAATTATCTTCCGAAACAATAATGCATGGCGAGCCCATAGTAATTCCTTTTTCATACTGTCCGTTTACGATCCCAATCGTCAGTCAATAACCTGTTTTTATATTTACAGATTAAGTTAATTTTTTCATAATAATTCAAGTAAATAAATCAGTGTAAGATGATTATTACGTCAGAATTTTCTTACAGGCGTAGCCACAATCTGAAATAACGTTAAAGCCGGTGGTTGTTTATTTATTATTTAGGCGAAATAGCTTACAACTGTCGCCCGAATATTAGACCTGGTAACACATGCGTCTTCGCAACAGACTCTCTATTACTTTTATTACATTTGTCAGCATTAATCTTGCGGGCGCATGGATTGTTATAGAAAAGATGAAATTCAGCCAGAAAAAAGAAGCTGAAAAAAACGTGCTCATGATTCGCGACGAAATTGATCGCGTGCTCACTCATGCCAGAATCGCCAGTGACGCCGCCGCGCATCTTCTGGCCGGGAAATGTGATGCGGCCACGCAAACGGATATTCGTAAAATCGTCGCGACCATCCCTGATATCCGCACGGTCAGCCTGCTCCGGGGCAACGAGATTTATTGCTCCTCGGTTTTCGGGGCTCAGAACTTCATACTGGATGCCCGAAGCACGCCGCCGGTCGGGCTCTCCCTGATGGACGGCAATGCGCTCACGCCTTACCGTTCGCTGCTCATCTACCGCACCTTGCATGCCGGTAAGAGCGTGATGGTGGGCATCGACGGCTATTACCTGCAAAACAAACTTAAAACTCACGACAGGCGCACGGATTACCAGATGACGCTGAACGGCCTGACGCTTAACGCGGCGGGCCAGGTTCTGACGCACCGCGACAATACCGCATCTGCGCGCTATTTCTCCCCGGAGTATCAGTACCAGATCAGCGCAAATCCGGTTGCGCCGGTCAGCCCGAATTTATTGTTGAAAACTGTCTGGCAGGATGAAAAGTCAGGGGTTTTCCTGACGCTTTTACTCTCCGCCCTGCTCTCGACAATAACCACTAAAACACTTTCCCGCCGTAATACTTTATTGTTTATGCTTGGGAAAGCGCTGGATAAAAATGAACTCATTCCTTTTATTCAGCCGATAGTCGAAGCGCAAAGCGGTAATACCGTTGGCGGCGAGGTACTGATGCGCTGGAAACATCCGCAGCGGGGTCATATTTCCCCTGAGCAGTTTATTCCGCTGGCGGAACAAAATGGTCTGATCACCCGGATAACGCAGTCGGGATTATGTCATGTTGCGGACGCACTGAACTCCGCGGACATTATTCCCGCCCGCGATATGACGTTATTTTTCAACGTCTCCGCCGCTGACTTTATGAATCATGACATTGCAGACTGGTGCCGGGAATTCAGGCGAAAAACGCCGCTTTCTGGCTGGCAGATCGGGCTGGAAATTACGGAAAGAGAACCTGTTGAAGATACGCAACTTGCTCAGGCGTTGTGTGAACAACTCGACGCGCTGGGTGTGCAGATTTCGATAGATGATTTTGGTACGGGGAATTCCAATTACCGCTACCTGATGCAGTTCCGTCCGCGCTATATCAAGATTGATAAAGTCTTTACGGCGGGCATTGAAACCGACGCCAGCAGAGAAGCCATTGTGCGCAACATCATTGCCATCGCGCAGGATATGCGTTGCATGACCATTGCAGAAGGCGTGGAAACCGCGTCGCAAAAAGTGAAGCTGGCCGCAATGGGCGTCACGCATTTTCAGGGATATTACTTCTCGAAGCCGGTTGAGATGGCCGCTTTCTTCCGCAACACACCCAATCCCCTCCCGTAAAAAAGGCATCCCCCGAAGGGAATGCCTTTTCTCACCGCAACGTCACCCGCCTTCTACCAGTTCAGATCAATCGCCACCGCTGCGGTCGCCAGGCCGGGGTCGGCGCTCGCCCGCGGGCACAACACCCAGACCAGCGGATCGGACCACGATGTTTCCGTGGTGATGGTGCGCAGAGTGGTTTTCGTGCCGTCCATCGGAACCGAGGAGCTTTTGTTGGTGCAACCCGCATCGGTGGCCGCCGTCGTGCCGCGGAACCCGCGCACGTCGCCATTGACAGCGCCACTGGCTGACATCAGCGGCACGCTGTTCTGGTCGCCGGCCTGTGATTTTGGCGTTACCGAATAAGACACCGGCAATGAGGTGCCCGTCGGGTTCACGCAGGTCACATCCAGCGTGGAACTCACCGGAATGCCGCCCGGTTTACCGACGTCCGCCGGCGTCACGTCGCCGAAGGAAATCGAGGACGGCGTGCTCACGTTGCAGCTGACGCCGGTCCAGGTCAGGGAAAACGTCCGCTGTTCAAATGTTGACGTGGTGGCGTTCCAGCGATATCCGCGCGAGGCCTGCGCGTAGACGGTTTTGGTCGCCATTTTTGCCGCGCCCGGTTTCACGTAAACTCCGTAACCTATCGCCGCCTGCGTGCCGCCGCCGGTGTTCATTTCGACGACGCCGGTGGAGACGGTATACGTGGTACCCACGCCGATGCAGTCGGTACGGGTGCTCAGATTTCCCGTGCCGGTGCCGAATTTATCCCATGACGCAGTGGACGTGGTGTTCAGGCCGACGTTGCTGTTCGGGGTGAACGTCCCGCCGGTGGTGATCGGGTTCATGGTTCCCGCCGTGACCACCATCGGGCCGGACATCGTGCCAAACGGGATCACCAGGATCCCGGCAGCAATTTCATAGCCGCGATAACCGTCGTACGTCGCCATCGGGTACATGTTGATGCATTCGCCGGTGGCCAGCGGTGCGGCGGAAACCAGGATTGTCCCCACCTGCCCGTAACCCAGAAACGGCACCAGGTTTTGCGAATAGTACCAGCCGGGTTTGTTGCCGGGCACCACGCCGCCGGTGGTCCACGGCAATGTGGTACTGACCACGTCACTGATTACCTGATAGCCGGAGCTGAGTTGCAGTGCGGAACAGTTCGCCGCGCTGAGCAATGCGGCCGCGCCCAGAAGGTATTTTGCCCGGCGTTTCCACGGGCGGTCTGAAAATACGTTTGAATGAAAAGTTAAAGCGGTCATGTCTGACTCCATTTGCGGCGCAGGGCGTGATTTTCAACGCCCTGCGCCGGAATTCATTGAGGGTTAATGGTTAGCGGCATTCGCCTTTCATCTGGATAACCGGCATCTGGGCGGTCGGTGCAAGGCCGTGCAGGTTGTAGCTCACGCGGCACTGTTTATCGTGGCCTTTGCCCCACATCACGGACAGCTCGCCTTTTTGCGGCAGGCCGGTCAGATAGACCTGACCGTTATCGCCGGTGATCCCGGTGTTTTCTTCGCTGGTGGCGCTTTGCACCAGCGCGACGGTTGCGCCAAACGGCACCACGCCCGCGCCGCCTGCACGCGTCAGGGTCATCAGCACCTGATAGCCAATGCGGGTGGCAAAATTGGCTTTCACCACCGCGCCGTTGGTCGGATAAACGGTCTGCTGGTTTTGCGGCAAATCGACGTTATCCGGCAACGTGCTCGGGTCCAGCCCGATGTTGTTGCGGGTGTAATCGGAGAGATAAGGCACCACGGCGTACCCGCGCGAGTCGCTCTTTCCGCCGTTGTTTGACAGGCTGACGCCTTCCGCGCCGGGGGCGCTGATCAGCGCTACGGAACTGCCCAGCGGTCGTGACAATGTCACGCCTTCCGAATGCACCACCGCGCCACCGCTCATGTTGACGTTCATCGAGCGCATGTCTGCCGAATAGCCGTAACCGGCTGAAATATTGCCTTTGCTCCCCTGATAGCCAAGATTGGCGGTGCTGCTGCTGACCTGATCCTGATTGCCCCAGCCTTGCATCACGCTGTAAGAAAACGCGCCGTCGGCGTTGCTGCCCGCGATCCCGGCCTGGCCCTGCGTGCGGCCCTGATTGTCATGCGTGAACTGGCTGCTGGCGTAGGTGTTTTGCAGCGCGGACGAATAACTGAAAATGCTGAACGGAATGCTCACGTTGAACGACACCTGACGGTTTTCCGGCCAGTCGCCGTTGCCTTTCATCCGGTCTACGGTGTAATAAATCCCGTAGCTGATGCCTTTGACACTGCCGTTATACCCTGCGGAAAGGCTGGTGAGCGTTTTCGTCGAGCCGTAATAATCATCACGGTTGGCGCGCAGGCTGACCGAGCCGAAATCGCCCAGTTGCTGCGTCACCTGCGTCTGGAAACTGCTGCGACGGCGGCTCATGATCCACGGCGACACGTCTTCCTTCTGCGCATAACCCAGGCTGTTGTATTCGGAGAAGCTGTAATAGTTTCGCGTCGAATAACGCAGCGCCGTCAGATCGACTGACGTGCCGGTGGTGAGCATACTTTTGGAATAACGCACGCGCCAAGAGGCACCGCCCTGACGGTTTTTGTCTTCAAACTGCGTGCTGGAAAACGTGCCGTCAGCCGACATTGCGCCCCAGTCACCGAGCGAAACGCCGCTCCCCATGCTCAGCGCGCTGTATTTTTGCGACGTCAGCAGGCCGCCGTAGAGCGTCAGGTTTTTCGGTAAACCGTAAATCAGCGTGGCGAGCACAAAGTCAGACTGGCGCGAGCCCTGCGTGGTGCCGCCGTCATACTGTCCGGCGGTGACTTCATATTTCACCGCGCCCGGCCGCAGCATCACCGGCAACGAAGAATATGGCACCACAAAGCTGTGAACGCTGCCGTCAGCTTCAGTGATCGCCACGTCCAGGTCGCCGGACATCCCCGCCTGATACAGATCTTTAATTTCAAACGGGCCGGGCGCGACGTACGTCTCGTACACCACATAGCCGTTCTGACGCACCGTGACGCGGGCATTACTGTTCGCCACGCCGTTAATCTGCGGCGCAAATCCGCGCAACCGCGCGGGCATCATCTGGTCGGCGGAACGCAGCTGCACGCCGCGAAACGGCACGCCGTCCAGCACATCGCCGCCGGTGCTGGCTTCGCCCATCAGCAGGCGCGAACGCCAGTCGCGGATATCCCGCGCCAGATAGGTATTGGAAAAACGCGTGCTGTCGGTGTTGTTGCCACTGTCTGTGTCGGAATGGCTGTGTGTAATGGTGCTGCGCAGCCGCCACGCCCCGGCATTCGCGCCGGTCTGCACGTTGGCAAAAACGTTGTTGGTGGCGCGCTGATCGTTGTTCACCGTCTGCTCATTGCGTCCGGCGCTGAGATTGTAGTTAAACAGCATCGCCGGGATCCCGTCGTCCCACTGCGCGGGATCGCTCTGGCTGTCCCGGCCCGGCTGCATGGCGACCTGCGGGATGCTGACATCCAGCCGCAAGCGCGATAAATCAAACTTCACTGTGGATTGCGGGATCAGCGCAGTCAGGTTGTCCACCGGCTGATCTTTCGGTAACTCTTTCAGCGCGGGCAGCTGATCCACATTCACGCCCAGCGTTTTCAGCAATTCAGGCGTCAGCAGCGGTGCGACATTGCCCTGCGAATTCTTTTTGAACACCAGATCGCGGGACTCGGCTTCGCGCTGGTTCACGAAAATCGTCACCAGATAATCCCCTTCGGCCACACCGCCCGCGTGCGAGAATGCGGACAAATCGACCTCGGAAGTGCCTGTCCCCAGCGAAAGCAGCTCAGGGTCAAAGTAATCTTCTGCCCACGCACCGTGGCAGCTCATCAAAACTAAAAGTGCAATTGAATTGCGCGGGAAGGCGCGGGTACTGGCTACCATGCCGTTTGTCCTGAAACAGGATGTCAATTTCTTACTCAAGATCGTTCCCTGCTTTGTAATGAATTATTCCCGGTCTTATGGCGTCTGGAAAAATGCCGGACCTTATAATGTCTGGCGCTGCAACGGCGTCACCTGGCTGTCTTCGTCCACCAGTTGCCATTCCACCGCACCGCGCATACCCGCAGAAACGGGGTAACGCTGCTGCCCTTTTGGCGGCACCAGCCTGCGCAGTTCATCGGCCGCCAGCGGTTTCCCCCCAACGGTCAGCTGGCTGAAATTGAGATAAAACGGCGTCGGGTTATCGACCACCAGCACCTCGTTTTGCAGGCTGAAACGCAGCTGTTTCGCCGCGCTTTTCACGCCGGCTTCGGGCAAACCCGCAGGCCGGTAAAACAGCTTCATGTTGTTCACCACCGCAAGCACCAGCTGGCCGCCGGTCTGGCTGGCTCTGCCCGGCACGGACGGGATCCCTTTAACGGAAAGATAAAAGACCGATTCCCTGTCCTGCGGCAGCGTCATGCCGGTCAGGCGGATACGCAGCTGGAGCGGCTCGCCGGAGTCGATGCGTTGCAGCGGCGGCGTGACCATCATCGGAATGGCGTCGCCGGGCGCTTTGTTGTCAATTTCTGCCGCCGGTAATCCGGTGGCGAAATCCACCGGACGGATCCACGACTGCATCAGATAAGCGCGCCCGGTGTTGTTGGTCATCGACCAGGTGATGCCTTTTTTCTGCGCCGCCGGATACACAATCCGAAACTCATTGAGCGAAAAACCGGACGGTTTATCCGGCGAGGCAAAGGACGGCTGAGCCGCGGACAGGGCTGCCATAAACAGGACGAGTTTCAATGCCGGTTTCATGATTTTCCTCCGCCCTGCACGGCCGCTTTGAACAGCGCGCTGTTGCCGCCATAGTCATTAATCACGGTCCACTGCGCCTGACGGACGCCACCTGAAGACGGAACGGTGATCTGCGTGAATGGCGCAACCATGATCCCGCGGCTTACGTCCACTTCAGCGGCATCAAACGCCAGCCGCGAGAACGTCAGGTAATACGGCGTCGGGTTATTCACCTGCACCTGCCCGCTGTGATGTTGAAACGTTAAACGCCCCGCGGCTTCTTCCTGCGACATCGCCAGCCCGGCCGGGCGGTAAAACAGCTTGATGGTGTTCTGAATGCCCACGGAAATACGCGCGGCCAGCGAGGCGTCTTCGGCCTCTTTCGGCTGCGCCATCGACGGCACGGCAATCGCGGTGAAATAAAACACCGACTCGCGATCGTCGGGCAGCGCCGCAGCGCCTTTTCGTAAAATACGCACGGCGTTCTTGCTGTTGCCTTCCAGCCGGAACAGCGGTGGCGTGGTCAGAAACGGCGCAGGCTCGCGTCCGGCCGGGGTAGCGACCACTGCCGACTGAACCAGATACGGCAACTTCCCGTGGTTTTGCAGGGTCACCGTCTGCGCGTTATCGGTGGACTGAAAAATCACACGCGTCCGGCTGATGCTGATCCCGCCATCTTCAGCGGCGGCACCCTGCACCAGCGCCGCCAGAAGCGCGGCGACGGTCACCGTCCGGCGCGCGAGTAAACACAGTAAATTCATGGCGGGATCCTCACTGATAAACAAAATCAAACGTGACGCTGGCGTCTAGCCGCCCGGATTTCGTGGCGGCGTTGGTACACTGATTGCCGCACGACAGTGCCACTTTGAGCGGAATGCTGGTGGAGCCGCCGTTGAAACTGGCGGCATCCACCATCGCGGGAAGGAACGTGTTGTTGGTCACGACCGCGCCCGACGCCGTCACAATGCGCACGCCGTAATTCACCGCCTGAGACGTGGCCTGCCGGAACAGAAAATCGCCGGTTGCGCTGTCGCCCGTGCCCGTCACCGTGACGCCGGGGCGCTGCACCGCGCCAATAAATCCGGCGCACTGCGACAACCTGACTTCCAGCGGTAACGGATTTGCCAGACTGACGCCCTGCCGGATGTCAGACGAAAGCACCGCGCCGAAATCCAGCGTCGCCGGTGCCGAAACCTGGCAGGTCGGCGCCTGAAAAGTCGCGCTGAACTGCACGTCTGCTGCCGTGGCGCTGGCCGCGATCCCCGGCAGACACAGGCAAAGGGACGCCCTCAGGGCAAATAAATGCCCTGATAAAATGTTGAGATTTTTCATCGGGTTTGTCTGTTGAAAGCGTTAAGGGAAAATGAAGGCGAACGTGATTCTGGCGTTGACGTTGCCCTGCGTCAGCATCGGGTCGCCCGCGCTGCGCACCAGGCCGACGGAAAATGGCTGCACTGAGTTGCCGTCATCCTGGCTTATCAGCACGGTTTCGCCCGGCGCGACGGTATCCGCCGCGTTATAGAAATCCGTCAGGCTGGTGAGCGTGCCTTTTTTCAGCATAAAACCGGCGTATTTCGCCGTTGAACTGGCCGCACGGAATAAGCGCGTGTCGGTCAGCCCGGCCGATTCACCGGTCACACTCAGCGACGGCGCTTTGCCCTGCATTTCCACGCAGTTCAGGTTCACGCCCAGCGGCAGAATTTGCGCCGTGCCGGTGGCAAATTGCGTGGTGTCTTTGCGGTCAAAGGTGATGCTGGCGTTATCGAGCGAAACCTGACAACTGCCGTCCACGATATTGGCCTTAATTTCGGTAGTGGCGGCACCGGCCGCCGCGCCGGACAAAATCAGCGCAAGCCCTGCCGTGAAACCCAGTAAAACCGGCTTAATTGACGGTGCCACGAAACGCCTCCACGCCACCAAAATCATTGATTGCCGCCCATTCGGCTTTACCCTGTCCGACGCTCACCGGATACGTGTTGGCCGCAAACGGGGCCACCATGCTGGTGCCTTTGATAACATCGAGTTTGATTTTTTGCCGTCGACCATCAGCTTGTTCAGGGAAATATAATAAGGCGTCGGGTTCATCACCTTCACACCCTGGCCGGTACGGGAAATCTGCAATTTTCCCATCGCCTCTTTTTGCGTCATCGGCAAATTATCCGGGCGATAAAACAGTTTTACGGTATTGCCTGTCGCGACCTGAAGCGTACCGCCGACGCTATTGCCGGTATTATTTTGGCCTGACTTCCCGGTCGGGATCGCCATAATATTCAGATAAAATACCGATTCACGGTCACGCGGCAGCAAATTCGTTTTCTTCAGAATACGAATTTTATTGGTCGAATCAGATTCGATGCGAAATAACGCAGGCGCGGGCATAAATGCGCTGTCGGTTGATTTCGTCGAAAGACTGTCTGAAATACCGACATTAATAAGGTAAGGTTGATTCGCCGACCGGTTATTAATGTCAACACTCTGGCTGCTGTCGTTTGCGGAAAAGATAATACGCGATGCACCAATACTGATACTTGCATATACCGGCTGAATTAAAAACAGACTCAGGCTTAAAATAACGCCTGCTTTGTGATGAAACTTCATAATATTCTCTGTCCGTTCAATGGAAAAGAGAGGCAGCAAAGTGCCTCTCTTTTCTTACTCTTCGCGTCGTCCCCGTTATTCACGGGAATGACGGAGTCGTTGCTATTAGTTGCTCACGTAAGAAATCTTGATTGGCGCGTTGTAAGCACCTGGCAATACGTTTGCAGTGTCCATCACCGCCATACCGGTGGTGAAGGCATAGGTCAGCGCGCCATCTTCATCAGCAACAACCGGGATGCTGGTGTCGTTGGTCACCTGAGTGGTGTTGTCAGACTGCTTCAGCATAAAGCCCGCAGTCTGGGTCACGTCGCTCAGGAACAGGTTGCTGTCAGAACCGACAACGCCGCTCACCTGCAATGCGCCTTCTTCGTCAGCTGCACAGTTTTTCAGGGTAACAACCAGTGGCTCTTCGCCGACTTGTTGTTTAGCCGCTGTAAATTCAGTCTTAGCAAAAGAACCCACGTTCAGTGTTGCAGCTCCGTTATTTGCAGTCACTTCGCAAGTGGTTTCTACAATATTCCCTTGCAGGGTGACATCAGCCTGAGTTGCAGCCTGAACATTACCAGCAAAACCCAAAATCAGAGCGACGGGCGCAAGGGCGATAATTTTTTTCATTACTCAATCCTTCAATAGAATAGTGTTTATTACGATTAATAACATTTATCTCAGCCTGCCGTGGCTGAGGGAAAGATAATACGCAGAAACAAATATCCGCACCATGAGAGGGAGATTATTTTAATGAAGGTCGGCGACTACAGATGTAGGACGTGAAATATTAATGGCGTGATAAATATGTTGATTCAAAAACTAGCACGGCGTGAAATAAAAATAAAGCCATCACAAGGGATGGCTTTATTTTGGCGTTACGGAGTTTCCGTCATTAATAACGGACGGAACGGGAATACGCCTCAATGGCCGCATTCAGGGATTGAATTTGCTGCTCCAGCTGCAACACGCCTTTTTCCAGCGCAGGCGGATGCAGCCCGGCGGCCAGCTGATTTTCCAGCGTTTCGGCAAGTTCATATAAAACCGTCGCGCCCAGAAGCTGCATCGTGCCGTTGATGCGGTGAAGATGATGTTGCAGCAGTTCCCACTCTTCACGCGCCAGCGCCTGAACGGCGGCCGCCACGTCTTTGTCGTTTTCAATCCGTGACTGTTCCAGCATCTGACACATCAGTTTTTTATCACCAAGGCTGTGCGCTTCAAGCATCCGCATGTCGATAAACGCATCCAGCGGCGGTCCGTCCGCCGGCATATTCACGCCGCTGAGCGCGGCCTTGAGCTGTTGCAGATCGATGGGTTTGAACAGGCATAAATTCATGCCCGCCGCCAGACAGCGCTCTTTTTCTTCCGTCTGCGCATTGGCGGTCAGCCCCCAGATCACCATGTGCTGATTCAGCTCACGCACCCGCCGGGTCAGCGTGATGCCGTCCATATTGGGCATGTTCAGATCGGTAATCAGCAGATCGTAATCCTGATTTTTGATGAGGTTCAGCGCATGCAGGCCGTCTTCGGCCTCATCAACGTGATACCCGAGAATATCTAGCTGACGACGCAGCAACAGACGGTTGGTCGGGTTATCTTCGGCAATCACAATCCGCAGCGCGGCCGGGCGCGTCGCTTCCTGTTCGGCAATCAGTGGCACTGCGGGCGCGTTGTCCGAGGCCTGCGTGACCAGCGTCACCATCATGGTGGTTCCCATGCCCGGCTGGCTGGTAATGCTGATCTGCCCTGCCATGCGCTCCACCATTTCGCGGCAAATCACCAGCCCGAGGCCGGATCCGATCTGGCGTTTCCCCGCATCCGTCTGGCTGAACGGCTTAAACAATTGCTGCTGTTCGTCATGACTGATGCCCGCGCCGGTGTCGCGCACGCTGAGCGTGAGATAAACCCGCTCTTCGCCCATCGCCTGCGTGTGGGCAATCACGTCCACGCTGCCTTCGGCGGTAAATTTGATGGCGTTACTCAGCAGATTCGACAGCACCTGCTTCACCGCCTGCGGATCGAGCCAGAGCGTTTTACCGTCTTCAAGGCGGCAATCCACCGTCAGCCGCAAGTTTTTCTGCCGCGCCAGCCCTTCAAAATTGGCGACCGTCGCGTTAATCACCGGTTCCAGATCGACCCATTCCGGCGTCAGCGTGAAATTGCCTGACTCAATTTTTTCCATATCCAGCACGTCGCCAATCAGCGCAATCAGGGTTTGTGCCGTGCTGTACGCCAGCTGAATGGCTTCTTTGGTTTCATCCGCGCTTTGCTTGCGCGTGGTCAGCAACTCCAGGAAGCCCATGATCGAGCTCACCGGCGTGCGGATTTCATGGCTCATGCTGGCCAGGAACTGGCTTTTGGCCTGATTCGCACCGATGGCTTTGTCTTTCTCAACCTGCAACGCTTTCATCAGCTGGCGGGATTCCGTGATGTCCTGCCAGCCGCAAATCAGAATCGCAGGCCGGTTTTCCGGCATCAGACACAGCGTCAGCCAGTGCAGGATCTGACGATTTTCACCGCCATTATTGAGCGTCAGCGAATGCGTGAGCACATGACCGGGTTTCAGGCCGAGCAAAATGTCCGGCTGAATGGCATGGAAAACGTCCGCCAGCGGACTGCGCCGGTCAAACAGGGAATAATTCATTGAGCCGCGCAGCTCAGGAATAAAGAAATCGCTGAAGGCGCTGTTATAACTTTCCAGTTCGCCTTCGAGCGTGATGACGTAAACCGGCACGGGAATGGAATTGGACAATGTCTGGCTGAAAATAAGCTGATAGTTCAGCGCCGCCTGCGCCGCTTTGCCCCGCCCGATGGCGCGCAGCAAATACACGCCCCACAGCAGGCTGGTGATCACCAGTAAAACCGCCAGCCCGATCACCAGATAAAAAGGCCGGTTATACAGATTCCAGGTGCCGATTTTCACGTCCGGCGCTTTGGTCCATTTTCCGGCCAGATTCAGGATCTCTTTCGGCGGAATATCGTCCAGCGCCTTATTCAGAATGCTCTGCAGTTCAGAGGATTCCCGCGGGATCGCAAAGGCAATTTGCGCCGAAGGCTCATCCGGAATGCGCGTGTATTTCATCGTGCCCGGATAATAGTGATCGATGATAAACCGTGACGCGAGCTGCGTAGACACCACCGCATCCACATCACCGAGCATCAGCTTACTGAGCGCGGTACTGGTGTTTTCAGCAATCACCCATTCCACGCCCGGATATTTCATTTTGAGTTTGTCGGTCAGCGGATGATAGGCCGGGATTGCCACTTTTGAGCCGGGCGAAAGCAAATCGTCTTGCTCCGACGACGCCCGCGTCACCAGCACAAACGGCGTGGCGATAAACGGATGCGTGAACAACATTTCCTCTTCGCGTTCAGCGCTGAACGTTGCCGTCGGCAACACGTCCCAGCCGCCTTTACGCATGATATCCACCATATCCGTATTCGAATTGGCGATCACCGGCTGGAAAACCAGACCGGTTTGCAGCTGGATCAGATTCAGAATATCGCCGAGCAAACCGCGAATTTCCTGATGCTCGTCCACCATGCTCAGTGGCGCGTAATACGGGTTAATCAGCACGCGCAGCACCGGATGTTTGGCAATCCAGCGCTCTTCCCGCGGCGTCAGTTTCATCGCTTTATTTAAAAATGAAATATTGCCGGTATCGACCCACGACTGGGCAATTTGTTTATGGGTTTGTTCCGTCAGGGAACTGATAAAGGTATCGAGAATGCCGAGCAGTTGTTTCTGACCGGCCGGTACGATGAAATGATTCCCCGTCTGCGGTTCACGCCAGAACTTCACCATTTCCAGCGACTGATAAAAATCGCGAACCAGAATAAAACTGGACGTCAGATTATTACCAAAAAAATAGTCGTTTTCGTTATTGGCCACCGACGCCAGCGCCAGATAATTATCCGCATAAGACGTAATGTGCGCCTTGGGGAAAATCATCTTAATAAACTGTTCGGACGGATAACCCTGCTTGATCGCAACCGACACGTCGTCCTTGTCGTTGGAAAGCGGCTTCATGACATCCGCCTGGCGCGTCACCAGCGTCGGATACGCGCGGATCAGCGGCAGTGAGGCGGCAAACGCCGGGTCTAAATCCCCTTCACCGGCGGGCGACGTCAGAATCAGATCCGCCTCACCGGCTTTGAGCGCGGTTAACGCTGCACTGAGATCCGCGTAATGCTTAATCACCACTTTGATTTGTAGCGAGTTTTCCATCATCAAAAGATAATCTGCGTTCATTCCCCGGTAACGCCCGGTGGTCGAATTCATGCTCAGCGGCGGCGTTTCCTGCCCGTATACCGCAATCGTCAGGGAACGTTTTGCCGCCAGCCACAGCAAATCGTAATGCCCCAAAGGCAGCGCAGGCGTAAACACCTGATTATCACTGGCGAGCTGAAGCGTCGCGGGTTCCGGGCTGGCAGATTGCGCCGGTACACTCGCGATAAAAAGCAGAAACAGCGCCACAATGGCCCGCATTATCATCGTATTACCCGATTGCATTACGTTGCGCAAAGGAGAAAAGTTCCATCAGCGATTTGCAGTTGAGCTTTTCCATTAAGCGGCTTTTATAGGTGCTCACGGTTTTATTACTGATGCACATTTCCGAAGCGATTTTCATATTGTCATCACCGTTCAGAATATAGCGCATCACTTTAATTTCCTGGCTCGAGAGCGACTGCAACATTTCCTGTTCAGACGAAAGACTGCCCATAAACGTCTGCAATGATAACGGGAAATAACTGTATCCATTTTGCGCCGCGTGTACCGCCGCAATAATATTGGTCATGCCCTCTTTCTTGCTGATAAAAGCATTTGCGCCCGCGTCGGCGCTGCGTTTGCCATAAAACAGATCGTTCTTGGCGGAAACCACAATAATAATCCGGCTGAACGCCTGCTTGCGGAGTTTCTCCACCACTTCAATACCGCTCATCACCGGAATATCCACATCGACAATCACCAGATCCGGGCTGTGTTCGCCTACAAGCTGCAACGCCTGCGCGCCGTCACCGGCTTCCGCGACGACGGTGATCCCTTCATTTTCCAGCAAGTTTTTAATAGCCATACGAGCCAGCGGATGATCGTCAACGATGACAGCATTTAACTTATTGGTTTTACTCATCTTAGCGCCTTATTAAAGACATGTTCAGGTTCCCGACTCACTCACCGTCGCGCACGGAACAACGCGCATCCCAATGACAGATGGCGTAATTATAACGTGCTGCGGAAAGATGAACGTGTTTCGGCGCTAATTATAATGCACCGTATTGAAGGGAAATCAGAAGGATTAATTCTACTGTCTGCACATTTTTATTTCCATGAGCATTAAGACTAATAGTATCACGCAATGCAAAAGCGTGTTCGTCTGAACTCAATTCGTTCAGGAAAGGTTTAAAAAATCTCAAACGAAATATTTTACTGATTGTTTTTAAAGAGAAATAACTTTTCAATCGGCTGTAAGGACTTCACGTGTAGGATATTCCCTGCAAAAGTTTCCGATGTGTCTCCTGTATTTCATCCGCACCGGTGATTAATCTGACTGAATATTCTTAACACCTCCTGTTTAGAAAGAATGGATGAACTTTCTTATGGAAGAACTTCACGGCATGGTCGCTAATATCGGCAGGGAACGTCCGAACCCAAAAATTAAAAAGCGAATGCTTTGCGTCATTGTTATTATCGTTCCGTATTTTATTTGCAGTCTCGGGCAGGACTTTTCATTACGTAAAATGCCCGGCACCAGCGACGCTTACATTACCGGAAATCCGGTCACCCTTTCCTCAGAGATAAACGGACGTGTGGCAGTCGTAATACAAACCAACAGCGACCGCGTGCGCAAAGGCGACATTCTCCTGCACATGGAGAGTTCCGGCGAAATACTCCGCTATAAAAAGGCCGAAGAAACGCTGCTGGAAACGGAAAAAGAAACCCGGGAACGCTACATCGCTGACGGCCAGAATAACGCTCATATCCTGAATGCCCAGATGACCTATCAGCAGGCGCTGATTGACTACAACCGCCGGTTACAGTCAAAAGGCCCTGCGGCGATTTCCAGAGATGATCTCCGGCAAGCCCTCAGAAACGTCAACAACAGCAAAGCGGCTCTGGATGCGGCAATCGTGCAATACCGCCGGAATTTACGGGTGCTGCGTGAGACGGATATGGCCCGGCAAAAACTGATTTTGCAGGCCAGAGATGCCGTACAGAAAGCCGGTGTGGCGCTGGATCGCACGGCGATCCGCAGCCCGGTCACCGGTTATGTCGCGCAAAGAAACGTGCATTCCGGCTTAACCGTCATCCCCGGACAAACACTGCTGACTATCGTGCCCGCCGATCAGATGTGGATAAACGCCAACTTCACCGTCGCACAGCTTTCCGGCGTTATCGTTGGCCAGAAAGCGGCGATTGTGACGGAAATGTACGGCAATAATGTGGTTTTCGAAGGACAGGTCGAAGGATGGGATGACGACGCCGACTCCGCGATTTCCGCCCTCAACAGCGCCGGAAAGTGGATTGCCGACGTCCAAAAAATCCCGGTACGCATTTCCATCAACCCGATGCAAATGAGCCAGTATCCGCTGCGGATCGGCATCTCTTCAAAAGTGAAACTGCTCGACGGGCATTCCAGGAATGCGTTGTTTGCGATGGTGAGAAAAGGAATAAATGTGCTGCGGGCGTTCAGGCGGTATGGGGTGGAGTGAGGGTGATGTGGAGGAAATACGTCGGGATAACATCGGCTTATGCCGTAAAGGTGCATCGCAAACCGCACCTTGCTTTGATACAGACAAAAGGATCACGTCTGGTCATAAAAAGAAGGAAAAAGAGTCTGTTATGAATAATAATAGGTCCCGAAACAGGTTATGGAAAAAATCAGCATTCATGCTGGATATTCCGTGATGGCTCGACAGCAGCCAGCCTTTTATGAATACAAAAGGACTTTTAGTGATGGATACTTTATTAGATTTCTCTTTCAGAGACTTAATTGCCTTTATTATCCCAGCCGTTATTGGATTAATAATATTCACCAAGAGACGTAAAAGAAACCAGATCACAGCAAACTATCTCCTGGCCTGTTTTTTTATCGCTATCGGGTCATTCTGCGAAGTATTCGATGCCATTTATACGACATATTCCTACAGACACAACGAGCTGTATAACAACGATAGATTCACAACTGTTTTTAATTATGATTTCACGAATATTATCTTTTTTGCAATTGTCATGACTGTTGCCATTGTTCTATTCTTTCAGGAATTACTTCTGCGGAAAAGTGTTCGATAAGACCGAAATTGACGGCTGTGATGTAGCTGAAGTGACCTGTTTAGGTAAATTATACGATTCCCCAATGATAAATATATTGAGGTATTGCCAATATTACCTTCTGGCTTTAAGCAGTTTATCGTAGCAAATCCCATAAAAATCTATGGTCACCCCCATTTTTGCAACACCGATTTTGATTTATGATGGGCTTGCTTAAATCTATACGGCGTCTGATGGGCAACACTACGTTGCCCGCGCCACGATGAAGTCCGCGC
>NZ_JADOBI010000008.1 GCF_015644585.1 Rahnella laticis
CGCCTATTCGCCTTGTATATACAGAGTCAGAGCTCTTGGTAACCGTCCAATTTCAATGCTGGCGTGAAAGGTGAAACAGAGGGCTTTTACTTAGGTCCAGGATTTTCTCATGAGGCTCGAATCCGGCTCACTCTGTTTCATGTAATGGTAGCTAACCACTACGAAAAACAAGATACAAGGCTCGAAGACCGAAATGAAGGCACCGCGAAGCGGCAAGTTTTCGCGGCAATAGCTGTCGCACCTGAAACATAGCCAGCGAGCGGAGCGCGTGTTGAGAAAAAGCGTGGGAGATCAAAGAGGGAGGCGCTTTCCTCCCTCTTTGTCGGTTTCGGCGTCAGCCGCTGAGCGATCACTGCTACTAAAAAACCGAAATATTCTCGGTCTTTCGACATCGCCTCACTGCAAGTGAAAACCCCAAATTTTCCCCCTCAAGCCCATAACCGCAGGTCTTAGGACTGCAAGTCCTAAAAAAATCCCAAAAAAAAAGCCCCGAAACAGTTTCGGGGCTTTCTAAATCAGCAACCAATTAATGTTAGTTGATTTGCACCGGCATACCTGCACGCATCTCGATTGCGCGCTGAACCACAGTCTGGTTAACAGACGGAGACGATGCAACGGTGTTTGCGCTGCCAGTCAGTGTGATCGGAATCGGCTGCTGGGAATCAAACTCTTCCTGGTTGGAAGACAGCGGGTTGTGGATCTCAATATAACGTTTGCCGTCCGGCTCAACGGTGGCTTTCACCGGCTCGTTGATGAACTGAACGCGGGTGTCTTGCGGCACATTGTCGTACAGCCATTTGATGTCCGCGTCACGCAGACGCACACAACCGTGACTTACACGCAGGCCGATACCGAAGTTGGCATTGGTACCATGAACCGCATACAGACGGCCAACGTACAGCGCGTACAGACCCATCGGGTTGTCCGGGCCAGCAGGGAAGACGGCTGGCAGGAATTCACCGCGAGCGGCATATTCCTGATGCATTTTTGCAGTCGGGGTCCAGGTCGGGCCCGCTTTTTTACGCTGAACAGTCGTCACCCAGTTCATCGGGGTGTCTTTGCCCAGTTCGCCGATACCGATTGGCAGAACGACAACGGTATTGGTGCCTTTCGGATAGTAATACAGACGCATTTCGGCACTGTTGATGACGATGCCTTCGTGTGGCGTTTCCGGCAGGATCAGTTGCTGAGGGATAGTCAGCACGGTGCCCGGCGTAGGCAGGAACGGGTCAACGCCAGGGTTGGCTTCAAGCATGTTGCTCAAACCCATCTGGTATTGCGCTGCAAAATGTTCCAGCGGCAGGCTGCTGCCCTGCGGAACGGTTACCGTAATGTTTTCACCGACCAGACGACCATTGTTCGCCGGAAGAGGATAGACCACAGCAAAAGACGCCTGGCTATATGCAGCAACTGCCAAAACCAGGGTAAGGATTGCGCGAATGCTCATTTTCATATTTTCGTTGGTCGTTAATGCCACACTGGCAGTTGTTGTCAGGATGTTGATTTCCCCCCGATGCGGAAGTTTTCGCCCGGAGGAATAGTGTACTTGCACATAGCTCTTGAAAGGGACTCAGTAACTGTAACGAATCGCATTTCAGGGCCGCCAATTATAAGGATTTATTTCAAACAGGCCAAAGCTTTCTCACCCTGTTCGAAAAGTTCCCTTCCGCAAACGCATTTTATGAGTGCAACTGCACAATTCCTTCACATTTCCACCTTCATTTACGGCAAAACGGCACCATGATCAGCGCGGCAATGAACATCCACGCCATGACCTGGAAGATATCGTTGAAAGCCAGCGTCAGGGACTGCGCCGCCACTTTTGCGCCGAACAAACCTTTGGCCATCAGCAGCGCGTGTGCGGTATCCGGCGTCAGGTGGCCGATTTTTTGCGCCAGTGATCCAATCACGTCCTGTGCGTGGTCGCCGTATTGCCCCAGACTTTCACCGAAACGCGCCGCGTGAACGCGCGTCCAGTCCTGCAACCAGGTATTCACCGTCGCAATACCGACAGCGCCGCCCAGATTTCTCATCAGGTTAAACAGGCCTGACGCATAGCGCAGTTCCGGCCCCTGAAAGGCGGTCAGCGCCATATTCACGCTCGGCACGATGCATAACATAATGAATAACCCGCGCACTACCTGCGGCCAGAAAAACTGTTCCGCGCCCCAGTAAGGCGTGACGGCGGTCGTCAGCCATAAGCTCAGCGCGAAACCGGATAATCCCACGGTGATTAATATCCGGCGATCCACACGATTGATCAGGCGCGCAGCGATAATCGTGCTGAAAAACTGCCCGACACCGACGACAAAGACCGTTGTGCCAATCTCCAGACTGTTGAAATCACGGATACGGCCGAGGAAAACCGGCGTCAGGTAGGTCGAGGCGTACAAACCAAAACCGACGACCAGATTGAATAAACAGGCAAAAGTAAAGGTCGGATCGCGAAAGGGCGTCAGGCGCACAATCGGGTTTTTGGAATAGAAGGAACGCTCGAGAAACAGAACAAAGGCCACCAGCGAAAACCAGGCGGAAATCTGGATCTGCGGATCGCTGAACCAGTTTTTACGCGGGCCTTCTTCGAGCACGTATTCCAGGCAGCCGAGTGCCACGGCCATCGAAAACAGATGCACCCAGTCGATACGTTTAAGCATGGAAAAATCCGCTTTATCAACGTGGATGAACATTACCGCGCCGGTCGCCACCAGCACGCCGGGTAATATGTTGATGAAGAAGATCCAGCGCCAGTCGAGAACCTGCGTCACCACGCCGCCCACGGTTGGCCCAAGCGTCGGTGCCAGTACGCTGACCATCCCGAGGATCGCCGGAATAATCGCCTGCTGTTTGCCCTGAAACATGGCGAAGCCGGTCGCGAAAACCGTCGGCACCATCGCGCCGCCGGTAAAGCCCTGTAGCGCGCGGAAGAAGATCATCGACTCAATATTCCACGACAACCCGCAGCCGATGCTGCTGAGCGTAAACAGAGCGGCGGACGCGCTGAACAGCCAGCGTGTCGAAAGCGCCTGCGCCAGAAATGCCGAGAACGGGATCATCACCAGCTCGGCGATCAGGTAGGAGGTTTGCACCCAGCTGATTTCGTCGGGCCCGGCGGAAAGCCCGGCCTGAACATCATTGAGCGAGGCGGCAACGATCTGGATGTCGATCAGCGCCAGAAACATGCCGAACGCCATTATGCTGAAAATCAGAAACTTGCGTGATGTCGGGTAATCCGCTGGCGAGATCGCGGCGGGGTGATTCAGGGTGGCTGACATTTTTGTGAGATCCCGGAACTTGTTTATATGATGATCATCATATTAATATGATTACCATCATGCAATCAGGTGCGAAAAAAAATGAGCGAAGCTACAGTGGATGACGGGGTTGTGGCCCCGCAGTCAATAGTGAATAAGCGATCAAAACGGATCTGGGTGGTCAGTGCGGTTGCGCTGGCTGTGGCGCTAGGCGGGGCGGCCTGGTTGCTGGCGGCGCCTTCATCAGAGTCCACCGATGATGCGTATCTGACGGCCGACGCGACCACCGTTGCGCCAAAAGTGAAAGGCTTTGTGTCGCAGGTGCTGGTGCGGCACAACCAGCAGGTTCATGCGGGCGATAAGCTTGTGCTTATCGACAGCGAAGAATTTACGGCGCGATTAGCCGCCGCGCGGGGCGATCTGGATGATGCCCGTGCGCAGGTCGCGCAGCAGCAGGCGGCGTTGCTCAGCCAGCAGGCGCAGGAACAACTGGCGCTGACGCAAATCGATGCGGCGCGAACCGCCATCCGATCCTCGAAAGCCGAACAACAACACGCCGAGGCCGAGCAGCAACGCTATCAGTCGCTGGCGGTCAGCGGCGCGACGTCCCGTAATGATGCGGACCGCTATAGAACCGTGGCGGTGACGGCGGAACAGACCTCGGCACATGCGGCTGCCATGCTGAATGTCGCACAAAATCAGGCGGCGGTGACGCACGCGCAGCGGGCTGAAATTGAAGCGGCGCTGGCACTGGCGAATGCGGCAGTGGTAAAAGCGCAGGCGGCAGAAGATCTGGCGCAGCAGGATCTCAACCACACGACAATTTTTGCGGCGGTGGATGGCGTGGTCGGAAACCGTCAGGTGCAGGTCGGCGATTACGTGACGCCCGGACAGCGGCTGATGGCGCTGGTCCCCGATGAAGGGATTTACGTCACCGCCAATTTTAAAGAGACACAGACCGGCAGAATGCAGCCCGGCCAGAAAGCCGATGTGCAGGTGGATGCGCTGCCCGGCGTGACGTTCAGCGGGGAAGTGGACAGCCTCGCGCCCGGTTCCGGCTCAACGTTTGCGCTGCTGCCGTTTGAGCCCGGCACCGGCAATTTCACCAAAATTGTCCAGCGCGTGCCGGTGCGTATTCGTCTGGATCCCGGTCAGCCGGAAGCCAGCGCGCTGAGGCCGGGGTTATCTGTTGATGCGCGCGTTTCGTTAACAGAACCGGTCAGGTAAACTGAGGCGGCAATTTATTCGATTATCAGGGTCTTACTATGCGCTACGAAAGTGAACATAAGCCTAAAATCCGCGAGCGGATTGTGAAGGAAGCGGCAAAAGCCATCCGCGCCAAAGGGCCGTTGCAGGTCAGCGTGGCGGGCGTGATGAGCAAAGCCGGGCTGACGCATGGCGGATTTTATGCGCACTTTGCCTCGAAAGACGCCCTGATCGAAGCCGCCATTCAGCAGATGTTTAATCAGGTGATGCAGCGCTGGGACAAAGATAATCAGGGGCTGAGTGCGCCGCAGCAACTGGCCGGATACATCGATTTTTATCTGTCGCCGTGGCATCGCGATAACCGTTCGCAGGGTTGTCCGGTGTCGGCGCTGGCTTCTGAAGCACCGCGCATGACCGCGCCTTGTCAGGCTGAATTTGCGCGCGGGATTGAAAGAATTCGCGGCATGATTATCCGCCAGCTCAATGAAATGGGTGTGGAAGATCCGCAGGCGACAGCGGTGTCAGTCAGTTCGGAGCTGATGGGCAGTTTATCGCTGGCGCGATGCGAACCCGACCGGCAGGCCTCGGATGCTTTGCTGCACAGTGCAAAGGAAAATCTCAAAGCACGGCTGCATTTACCTGTGCAGAACATACCGGCGCAATAGAAAAGAAAAAGCCCTGAAAATTCAGGGCTTTTTTATCACGGAAATTTGAGGGGACGTGTGAAGGTTTTCCCTTTTCCGCCGTCAGCTATCAGAAATCATAACCGACAGTGGCGACCACGGTACGTTCCTGACCCCAGTAGCAATAGCTGGTGCCGTAACAGGCCGCGACGTATTTTTTGTCGAACAGGTTGTTGGCGTTCAGCTGCACATACGCGCCTTTCAGCTGCGGATTGAACTGCACCAGATTCATACGCAGTGACGCATCAACCAGCGTTGCGGATGGCATGTGACGGGTGTTTTCGTTATCTGCCCACTGTGTGCCGATGTAACGAACGCCAGCGCCCAGATCCACGCCGATTGGCGTGTTGTACTGACCCCAGATGGAGGCCATCTGTTTTGGCGTCACGTACGGCGTGTTGCCGTTGTTCTGCGCCGCGTCGCGGATACGCACTTTATTGTAGGTATAACCCGCCATCACGTTGAAACGCTCGGTGACCTGTTTCTTGGCTTCCAGTTCCAGACCCTGTGAACGGATTTTACCCGCCGGCTCGTAGTAGCTGCCCACAACCACGCGGTTACCCACGTCTTTTTGCGTCAGGTCATACAGCGCCGCGGTGTACATATCGGACGTACCAACCGGCTGGTATTTGATCCCCGCTTCGTATTGCTCACTCTGCATCGGTTTCAGCAGCGTGCCATCTGCGCCCGGCAGGGCAGACGGTGTCATTGCCTGGCTGTAGCTGACGTACGGAGAAATCCCGCTGTCGAATGCATAAAGCAGGGAAGCGCGGCTGCTGAAGTGTTCGTCTTTACGTTCGCTGTTGGAGGTTTGCGCGTAAATACTTTCGTAGCTGCGGCTCGAAGTTTTCAGGGTGTCGTAACGGCCGGATAAAGTCAGGAACCACTTGTTCCAGCTCATTTCGTCCTGCAGATAAGTGCCCATCTGCTCGTAACGGTTTTTGCCGCGCGAATGGCTGTAGTAATCCAGCGCATCGCCACCCACACCGGTGTACGGGTTAAGCGTCTCAGCCGTTGCGCCGTCAGATTTCACGTCGTTGATGAAGTGAGAATAGTCAAAGCCCAGCACCACTTTGTGCGCGACTTCGCCGGTGGCGAAATCAGCTTCCAGCTGGTTATCGATAGCAAACGTGTCGAGGGACGATTTCTCACCGGAATAGTAACGGTTCATCAGCGTGCGATCCGCGTTCCAGCCTGCCTGATACACCTGATCCAGTTCGGTATTGGAATGGGTGTAGTTGGTGTTCTGGCGGAATGACCAGACATCGTTAAACGTGTGCTGGAATTCGTAGCTGTAAATTTGTTCCCAGCGTTTGAACTGGTTGCGCGTGCTTTCGCCGTCAAAGAAACCACGGCTCAGTTTCTGACCGTACAGGCTGCCGTCGGCCGGAACTGCGGCGTGATAACCCCCGGACGGATCTTTTTGCAGATACGCGCGCAGCAACAGGGAGGTGTTTTCATCCGGCGTCCACAGAAGTTGCGGGGAGATCGCATAACGTTCTTCGCGCTGATGATCGTACTGCGTGTCGCTGCTGCGGGTCATACCGGTCAGACGGAATGCCAGCGTATCGCTGAGCGCATTGGTGTAATCGAATGCGCCGCCTTTGGTGTTTTGCGTCCCGCCGGAAAGCTGGAAGTGACCTTCTTCAGCAAATTGCGGACGTTTGGTGGATTCCACCACGACGCCACCGGGAATGCTCTGGCCGTAAAGCGCAGAAGACGGGCCTTTGACCACATCAATACGCTCAAGGAACCACGGATCAACCTGAATGGAGTTGTAAGTTGCGCCGTCGCTCAGAATACGCAGGCCATCAAGGAATGTGTTGTTGACGTCACCGCCGTGGAAACCGCGCAGGGAGATGGTGTCATAACGCGTTGCGCCACCGGCAAAGTTGGTGAAAACGCCCGGCGTATAGTTCAGTGCCGCGTTGACGGTCGTGGCGTTCTGGTCAGTCATTTGCTGACGCGTGACCACAGAAACCGCCTGACCGGTGGTGATTAACGGCTGATCCGTTTTGGTCGCGCTTTTACTGGTTTTCGCACTGTAACCCTGCGTCGGAGCATCTGCGGTATCAGCAGGCGCGGCTTTGACAACGACGGTATCTTCGGCTGCAAGAGAAGCTGCCGGAACGGACAGCGCCATAGCGCACAGAAGCACCGAGCGTTTGAGGGGGAAAGCCAACAACATATTCATAGTCCCTATAAATAACCCGATAAATAATCGAGTAATTAATTGATGCGAGTGTATTGATGCGTGTGTATAGACCCAAAAGCCAACAACGTTCCGTACTAAAGCGCCTGTACAGAAAATGACAGGGATTAACAGAAACGAGACGAATGTTAAACTTAATGATAATTGTTATCATTATTATTTTACAAATTCAAGTGAACTTTCTGCAAAAAGTGTGAAGTGGCGACATTTTATCCGCATGAAATGAATGGGTTTTTTGATTATTTAACGGGCAGATGGACGGTTTTTCAATCGTAGGGGAGCAGCGATAAACCCTAAAAAGGTGAAATAAAATCAGGCAAAACGGGTGGAAATGATTAGTTTTAAAGGGACGTCATAAAACACTTTTAAACAGGAGGCCGCATGAGTCAGGTAAGCCCTGAGAAGTACGCTGAAAAATGGACTGAGGTGGATCACTATCTGGTCCACCATCTGGTAGAAAGCGATCCGGTGTTAAAACAGGTGCTGGAAAACAATCACCAGGCCGGATTACCGGCGCATGACGTTGCGCCCAATCAGGGGAAATTGCTGGCGATGTTTGTGCAGATGACCGGCGCGCAGAAAGTCCTGGAAATCGGGACGCTCGGCGCGTACAGCACAATCTGGATGGCGCGGGCTCTTCCTGCATCGGGCAGCGTCATAACGCTCGAAGCGGATCCGCATCACGCCCGGGTGGCACAGACCAATATCGAACTGGCGGGTTTGCAGGATAAAATTACGCTGCATACCGGCGCGGCGTCCGACACGTTGCCGTCTCTGGTCGCGCATGCGCCGTTTGATTTGATTTTTATTGATGCAGATAAACCCAATAATCCGCTGTATCTGGAATGGGCGCTGAAGTTGTCAAAACCGGGGACATTAATTATCGGGGATAATGTTGTGCGTGATGGCGAAGTTGCCGATCCGCACAGCGACGACGCCCGGGTTCAGGGCGTGCGTCGCTTTATTGAGATGATCGAAAAAGAACCGCGCCTGTCGGCAACGGCATTACAAACCGTCGGCAGCAAAGGTTGGGACGGTTTTGTGCTGGCGCGCGTTACCGGCTGATTCCTGACAGTTTACCGCGCCAGCCCGAAGCCAATCTCAAATAACGGTGATTCGCTGTCATGCGGCATATCCGACTTCTGTTGCAAAACGGCTTCCATGGAAGAAGGCAGTTCGAAAGGCAGTTTTCCGGTATAGGCTTCCGTTCCGGTGAGGCGGGTAAACAGCACGGTATCACTGACGCCAAAATTGCCGATAACCGCTTTGGCTTTATCGACGACGTTGGTGAGAATCGCCGGGCGATCCAGATAAACCGTCACGATGGTCGGGACGGATTTGCTGGCTTTCACGATGGCCTGATAACCGGCGTTGTCTTCAGTGAACGCCAGCGAACCTTCATGATGGCGTTTGCCGAAGAACCACTGCTTATGCGGCTGTTCATACGGCGCTTGTGCGCGGATCAGCGCCACATCAGCTTTTTCCGGGGAATCCACGACGGTGAAACCCGCTGCCTGCGCGGCTTTCGGTTCGATGCCGTGCAGCCAGATTTTTTTGCCTTTTTTCAGCGGCAAAATCTCATCTTTGTTTTGCAGCAGAACCAGCGAATGGCCCTGCGCCGCATTCGCTTCTTTCTGCCAGCTCTCGCGGCCCACGGTTTGCACCGCTTTCTGGGGGTCCACATACGGATTTTCAAACAGGCCGGTCTGGAATTTCTGTACCAGAATGCGGGTCACGGATTCGTCCAGACGTTGCTCTGTCAGCTGTTTCTCATTAACTGCGTTCACCAGCAGTTGCGAATCGGTCACGCCACCGAACTGATCGACACCGGCTTTCACCGCTTTGACGAAACGCTCCTGCGGCGTCAGGTTTTCCACGCCCCACGACATGCCGCCCGGCACCGGTTCTTTTCCTTCCGGCGCGCCGTTCAGGCATTCATCGCTGCAATCATTGGTGATCAGCCAGTCGCTGAGGATCACCCCTTTAAAACCGTACTGCCCGCGTAAAATATCGTTCAGCAACTGATGGCTGAACCCGGCACCGACCTGTTCCAGCGGTTTGCCTTCGAACATGGCATTTTTCAGGATGGAATAGGTGGGCATGACGCTGGCGACGTTGGCTTCAAACGCGCCGGTAAACGGGTAGATATGTTCTTTCAGATTGTTACCGGGGAAGATGGCGTTCTTGCCATAAACGTTGTGGCTGTCGTAGCCGTTTTCCGCCGCGCCGTAGCCGACCCAGTGTTTTACCACCGAAATGACGCTGCCGCTGTTCAGCCCGTCGGCCCCGTTTTGCATGCCTTCGATGTAACCGCGCACCATGTTATGTACGCGCGCCGGATCTTCGCCAAAAGTTCCGCTGATGCGCGCCCAGCGGGGTTCGGTTGCCAGATCGGCCTGCGGCGAAAGTGCTTCGCGAATACCGACCGCCAGGTATTCCTGACGCACAATATCGGCGTAACGGCGGGTGACTTTTTCATTTCCAACGGCCGCCAGCCCGAGCGTTTCCGGCCATTGGGTGAATTTGCCGGATGAGGTGCTTGCGCCAATCAGATATTCAAAGGAATTACGCGGATCGCTGCTGATGGTCACCGGGATCCCCAGCCGCGTCCCTTCGGCAATCTGCTGAAGCTTGTTGTTTTCTTCGGCCATAATGGCCGGATCTTCCGCCGAAAGACGGGTAATGAGGCTGTTGACTTTGGCACCGGCGATCATCTTTTTCGCGGCGTCCGTATCGTAGTGCGTTCCGGCTCCAATCGGGCTGTTGGCCGTTGGCGCCGAGCCGTGCATCATCACGCCCGCTTTTTCTTCCAGCGTCATACGTTTGATCAGATCCGCCGCACGCGCTTCAGGCGTCAGCCGCCAGTCTTCGTAAGGTTCCAGCATGCCCGAATGATTGAGATCTTTGAATTTCAGGCCGTCAACGGTCAGTAACGGGGCCTCACGCTGGCTGAGTTCGGGCTGAGTGTCACTGGCGAAAACGGGCGGAGCGGAAAGCAGCAGGGCAGAAACAGCAAGGCTCAGAGGTTTGATCTTCATTATCATCCTTAATGATTGATATATATAGATACTCAATCCTCAATCAATAACCTATTTGCGGGCTGGATATTGCGATCGGGTTCGCAAATAAAAATCCTCGGGGATCAGGGGGCATTGCGCCCCGTAAAATAATTCAGCCCAGCGCCATCCCTAATACCGCGCCTACCGCCAGCACCCATAACGGATGGATGCGTTTGTTCAGGGCCATCAGCGTACACAGCGCGATCACACCGGCGAGGGGTAATGTGGTAGCGGAGGCTTTGGCGATTAACAATCCGCTGGAAACCACCAGCCCGACGGTGACCGGCACCAGGCCGCGCTGGATCACCTGCCGCCACGGTTTATCTTTGTAACGCTTCCAGCCGCCCATGACGACAATTGTCACAATGGAAGACGGGCCGAATTTTGCCAGCGAAGACACCAGCAGCCCGGACCACCCGGCGACCTGCCAGCCAATGAGCGGCACGATCATCATATTCGGGCCCGGCGCGGCCTGCGCCAGGGCAAACAGGGCGCTGAACTCCTGCGCGCTCATCCAGTGATGGATATCCACCACCGCGCGCTGCATCTCGGGGAGAATGGTATTTCCGCCGCCAAATGCCAGCAGGGAAAGTTCGGTAAACAACAGGGCGAGTGAGAGTAAAACGGCCATCAGTTTTTACTCCGTGCGCAGATAAAAATGCTGACCGGTGCCAGAACCAGCATGACCGGCAGCATCGGGATACGGAACGCGGCGATGGCGATCACGCCCGCAGCGACCAGCGCCAGTTGCAGCCATTTTCCCCACAGCGGCGCGAGCATTTTGAGGCCTGTCGATAACAGCAATCCCGCCGCCGCCGCGGCCATACCGGCGAACAGATGTTCTACCAGCGGTTCATTCTGATAACGCGCATACACCAGACCCAGCAGCACGACGCAAATCGTCGGCGCGAGGATCAGCCCGAGAATGGCGGAAAGCGCACCGCGCAGCCCGCGAAATTCCATCCCTAATGCGACTGATAAATTGATGATATTGCCGCCGGGCAAAAACTGGCACAGCCCGAGCAGTTCGGTGAACTGTGCAGCGGTCAGCCAGCGGCGTTTATCTACCAGCATGTGCCGCGCCATGGGCAGCACACCGCCAAAGCCCGTCAGACCTAAAATGAAAAAGCCCATGAAAAGTTGTCCGCAATCGGGTGCGGGCGCAGTCTGGTCTTCGGTACTGAGCATGATTTTTTCCTGCGTGTAATCGGCCATCTCGACACTCTCCCTCAAATGTAATTCAAAGCCGCCAGAGGCGTAAATTTCGTTACGGATCATGCGCGCTGTCGTGACATGATGTCTAATGCCTTTAATAACGAGGAAAGATACCCTGTGAGTATGGCAATGATTGAACTGAAACGGCTTAACGCCTTTGTCACCGTGGTGGAAGCCGGCAGTATTACCCGCGCTGCCGAGTTGTTGTTTATTCAGCAACCGCCGCTGACGCGCCTGTTGCAGGGGCTGGAGCAGGATTTCGGCGTGCCTTTATTGCAGCGTTTGCCGCGCGGGGTGATTCCGACCGAAGCCGGTGAAGTGTTGTTGCAGGAAGCGCGCGCGGTGCTGGCGCGGGCGGAGCAGCTGAATGCGGCGATGCGTCGCGCGGCACAGGGCGAACAGGGGCGCATCCGGATTGGGTTCACCAGCTCGGCGGCGCTGCATACGTTTGTGCCCGCGCTGTTGCGCCGGTATCGCGAGATTTATCCGTCTGTCAGCACGCAGCTTGAGGAAAGTGGCAGCGGCGAGTTGCTGGAAGCCGTGGTCGCCGGGCAACTTGACGTGGCGTTTGTGCGCATGCCGGTCAAAGACATGCCGGAACTGGAGATGGAAAAGGTGCTGGAAGAGCCGATGTGGGTCGCCGTTCCCGCCGGACACCGGCTGGCGGCGCGGGTTTCCGGTCAGCCGCTGAAACTCGAAGAACTGAGCAACGAACCCTTTGTGCTTTACCGACGTCGCGCCGGGCAGGGGTTGTACGATGCGATACTCGCGGCGTATGTCCGCGCCGGATTCAGCCCGCATATTGTGCAGGAAGCGCCACGGCTGACGTCGTGCCTGAGTCTGGTCGGCGCGGGGCTGGGGATTTCGATTGTTCCGGCGTCCATGACGCGGCTCGGCGGCGACGGCGTGGTGTTTTTGCCGCTGGATGCCAGCACGCGGCTCAGCGCGCCGTTATATCTCGCGCGGCGGGAAGACAGCCATGCATCGTCTATAATAAGTACGTTTTGTCAGTTGGTCAGAAAGCAGCTGGCCGGAGATTAAAGGTGTTGCTCGGAGATGTGTTTTTGCGTGGATTCGACGGTAATGCCGTCGGATTCGATGGCGCTGAGCAGACAATCGAGCAGACCGGGGAAGCGGGCGTCCAGATCCTCACGGCGCAGGGAAAGTAAGTTAGCGCGTCCGTCCGGGCGCTGCCAGATCACGCCGCTGTCACGCAGCACGCGCCAGTGGTGAGTCAGCGTCGATTTCGATAATCCCTGCAACAGGGTGCCGCACGGGTGTTCGCCGCCTTTCGCTAAGGTGCGGATCACCGCCAGGCGTAGCGGATTTCCCAGCGCAGTCAGCACATTTTCGAGACGAATCTGCTCGCGTTCAGGGTGGTTGGCTATCATCGGATCATCCTCAGTTTTAAATCTGGAGCGGGGCTTACTAACGGCCGCGCAATATAACTTATCCGTCTGCGGCTGTACAACGCGACGGCCTCTGACCGATTTCATCAATAGAATAAAATTATTGTACGACTATACACGTACAATTGTAGTATACTCTCCGCATTAAGAATTTTAGTAGTCACTTTATTTCTTAACTCAACTTTGTGACGGGATGTGAAATCACTCTCCGCCAACTTAGCCATCAACCAGTAAGGACGTTATATGGCTCGCAAAACGCCAATCGAGCGCTACCGCAATATCGGTATCTCAGCACACATCGACGCAGGTAAAACCACCACCACCGAGCGTATTCTTTTCTATACCGGCATGAACCATAAGCTGGGAGAAGTGCATGACGGCGGTGCGACCACAGACTGGATGGCTCAGGAACAGGAACGCGGCATTACCATTACGTCCGCTGCGGTGACCTGTTTCTGGCGCGGGATGGATCACTCGTTTGATGAGCATCGCATTAATATTATCGACACCCCGGGGCACGTGGATTTCACCATTGAAGTGGAACGTTCCATGCGTGTGCTCGACGGTGCGGTAATGGTGTACGACGCCGTGGGCGGCGTGCAGCCACAGTCTGAAACCGTCTGGCGTCAGGCAAATAAATACAAAGTGCCGCGTCTGGCCTTCGTTAACAAAATGGACCGTCAGGGTGCAGACTTCTTCCGCGTTCGCCAGATGATGGTTGACCGCCTGAAGGCCAATCCGGTGCCGATTGTGATTCCGATTGGCAGTGAAGAACATTTCACCGGCGTGGTCGATCTGCGCAAAATGCGTGCCATTCTGTGGGATGACGAGACGCAGGGTATGACGTTTACCTACGAACCGATCCCGGCTGATTTACAGAAGCTTGCGGAAGAATGGCGCGAAAAAATGGTCTCAGCGGCGGCGGAAGCCAACAATGAGCTGATGGATAAATATCTCGAAGAAGGCACGCTGACCGAGGATGAAATTACTCAGGGTCTGCGTCTGCGCACCATCGCCGGTGAAATCCAGCCGATGCTGTGTGGCAGTGCGTTCAAGAATAAAGGTGTTCAGCGCATGCTCGACGCCGTGGTCGAACTGATGCCGTCGCCGCTGGATATTCCGCCGGTTGCCGGTACGGACGAAGACGGCAACGAAGTGTTCCGTCATTCCGACGATAGCGAGAAGTTCTCGGCGCTGGCGTTCAAACTGATGACTGACCCGTATGTCGGCCAGCTGACGTTTGTCCGCGTTTATTCCGGCGTGCTGAAAAAAGGCGACAGCGTCTACAACCCGGTGCGCGGCAAGAAAGAACGCATCGGGCGTATCGTGCAGATGCATGCCAACGACCGCATCGAGATAGATGAAATCCGCGCCGGTGATATCGCGGCCTGTGTCGGCCTGAAAGATGTCACTACCGGTGAAACGCTGTGTGACCCGAGCGACATTATTACGCTGGTGCGCATGGAGTTCCCGGATCCGGTGATTTCGCAGGCGATTGAACCGAAGACCAAGGCCGACCAGGAAAAAATGGGGATCGCACTGTCGCGGCTGGCGTCGGAAGACCCGTCGTTCCGCATCCGCACTGACGAGGAATCCGGCCAGACGATTATTTCCGGGATGGGCGAGTTGCATCTGGAAATCATCGTTGACCGTATGAAACGTGAGTTCGGCGTGGAAGCTAACATCGGTAAACCGCAGGTTACGTACCGCGAAACCGTGCGCAAAATCGTTCAGGATGTCGAAGGGAAATTTGTGCGACAGTCCGGTGGTAAAGGCCAGTACGGCCACGTTGTCTTCACGCTCGAACCGCTGCCAGCGGGCACCGGCTTTGAGTTTGTCGATGCGACCAAAGGCGGCGTCGTGCCGCGCGACTACATTCCGGCGGTCGAAAAAGGGGTTACGGAAGCGCTGAACAACGGCATTCTGGCCGGTTATCCGGTGGTGGATGTGAAAGTCACGCTGACGTTCGGTTCCTATCACGAGGTCGACTCCTCGGAAATGGCGTTCAAAATGGCGGCCATCTTTGGTTTCAAAGAAGCAGCCAAACGCGCGGACCCGGTGATCCTCGAACCGATGATGAAAGTGGAAGTGGAAACCCCGGAAGAGTACGCCGGTGGCGTGATGGGCGATTTATCTTCCCGTCGCGGTACGGTTCAGGGCATGGAAGAGATTGCGGGCGGCGGCGGTAAAATCATTAAAGCCGAAGTGCCGTTATCTGAGATGTTCGGCTACTCCACCGTTTTGCGGTCGATGTCGCAAGGTCGTGCAACCTACAGCATGGAGTTTAATCACTATGCCGAGGCACCGCGCAATGTTGCAGAAAACATCATTGCATCGCGTGGTAAATAACTGAAACGGGCGTACTCTCCGCTCAAGACAAAACGGTCCGCAAGGGCCGTTTTTTTTTGGGGTTTATTTGGAGATATAAAAAGTTCGCAGCACCGTGCTTACTCGTGATGGGAATTTAAGGCGCAAAGATTTGCGCCTTTTGCAGAGGTTACGCGTTAGCTGAACAATTTTTGGGTAATGGTGGCAACGTGTTTGCCCTGATGCACGGCAATTCGCAGCTCTTCTGCGCTTGGCTGACGTGAACCGTCGCCGCCTGCGATGGTGGTTGCGCCGTAAGGTGTGCCGCCACGAACCTGGGAAATGTCGAACAACTCAGGGGTGGTGTAACCGATTGGGACGATGATCATGCCGTGGTGGGCGAGGGTGGTCCAGGTTGAGGTAATCGTCATTTCCTGACCGCCGCCGGTACCGGTTGAGCTAAATACGCTGGCGACTTTACCGGCCAGTGCGCCTTTGGCCCATAAGCCGCCGGTCTGGTCGAGGAAGGTTCGCATCTGGCTGGACATATTCCCGAAACGGGTTGGTGTGCCGAGGATGATGGCGTCGTAATCGGCAAGTTCTGCCGGTGACGCGACGTCTGCTGTCTGGCCGGTTTTCCCGCCTGCGGCTTTAAATGCCTCTTCAGGAATGGTTTCCGGGACGCGTTTTACCGTGACTTCAACACCGGGAACGCTGCGGGCGCCTTCTGCAACACTCTGCGCCATCGTTTCAATATGACCGTACATAGAATGGTAAAGAACCAGTACTTTTGCCATTTTTAACTCCTCATGAGGTGGTGTTTGTTCCGTACTTTGTTCCGGTTTCTGGCCGGCAATACGGGCGAACAATCCGCTTAAAAATCCCACATTAACTCCTCCGCCAGTATGGCGGTTGTGGTGAGCAAGAGACTCCATCGTCTGCGCACAGGCAGTTAGTTACAAACGCAAATTTTTGAATAGACTCATCAATTAATTAGGGCAATGCGAAAACCGGGACGTGATAAGTGCGGCTCGCCGGCTGTTTGCGTCTCTATAGCGTAGGACAGATCGCCTGTTTACGCGGGCACACAAACCTGAATTAAAATCGCTCGGGGATTGAATTAACACTTTTCAGTACTCCGTTTTCGATCACGACATATTCGCCTTTCCTGAGTTCAGAAAGAATATGCATGACGGCACTGCGGGATGCCTGAACTTTAGCGCGGATAAAATTCTCGACAATAATCTGCTCACGAATGGATTCCGGTTTAGCCATCAGTTCATAAAGTTGCATGCGCACGGCTTCGTATATTCTGCGCGAATTGAGCCGGAATATGACTTCGGGGGCGAGGCTCGCGAGAAGTTGCATATGTCGCGCAAAAGGTTCCCAAAGATTTAATTCACTCAGCAGAATATCGAAGACATCGATATCGATAATGGCAATTTCGGCTTCCTCGAAGATTTTAATGACGTATAACGATTCAAAATCATCGGGGATCGGGATAATGCCCCGGATTGTCGGGGCCGGGATGTAATCAATCAAAATATCATCCGGTTGCCGGTGAATGGACACGGCACCCGTGCGGACGATGTAACATTTCGACTGTTCCTTCACGCTGCGCGTGAAACGGTGCCCGGCAGCATAGGTTTTGTATTCAAGCCAGGGGCTCATTTTTTGCAAAAGTATATGGCAGTAAGTGTTATCAACCATCGTGGGAGCAGGCGTGAATTTTTTAGTCATGAAGTTTCAAAATCTAGTGAAGACGAATACTTTAAGCGTAGCAACAGGCAGGGAGAATCACGAACCGCGGGCCTGAAATAGTGAAAATAAAGCCAGCGGGGAATCAACCGGAATAGCCATCAAAACAATTCGTTAGGCTAAACTGCGGTAAACCAGTGGGTGACCAGATCGATGCCAATATAAATCACTTCATGATCTTCATCGGACATCAGGGGAATGCAGGGATAAAAATCCGGCTTTTCCTCTTCCAGTAACGCCTTCACATCCCGGTCATCAAACATACTGAAGTCACACTGACTCAGGTACCACGTACTGAAATCATCAAAAGACGACAAAACCTGTACATCGTTTTTACTGTTATCTCTTTTATAGACATGCATATTTTCTCATTTTCCCGGTTCATCTGTTAATAAATAAAGCGCAATGCTTTTTTCAGAATACAGAGACGACGCAAACACGCATGTAAAATTCGCTCCAAAAATGGACTGAACTGATTTTGCCCGAAACAGTAACACTCATTACTATTTGCACATCGGATGGCTACTGAATTCCGAAGTGTGTTGTCCTGAATTAATTATCAAGGATGACGAAACCGCCTTTCATGATTTTTTAAAGCAATTCCAATAAACCGAATACGCATTTATTCGACGGATTATTAATGTGCTTTATTAAGTGATGAACGTTGTGCGGATATTAACTGAGAAAGACAAATAAAGGTTTTATATGAATATCCAGAAAATCGTTTTAATTTTAGCTATGGCTTCCGGTGTGGCAATGGGCGCTGCAAATGCGAAAGACCAGGGCCACGGCACAATCACTTTCACCGGTTCTATTATTGATGCGCCTTGCTCAATTACGCCTGAAAGCTCCGATCAGACTATCGACCTGGGTCAGGTTTCCAATCTGGCGCTGAAAGACGGCGGCCGTTCAATTCCGCAGGTTTTCACTATCAAACTGGAACAGTGTGATATCACGACGTCCAAAACCGTGACTACCACGTTTTCCGGTACCGCATCGTCTGCAAATAAAGACCTGTTAGGTCTGGCGGGTACGGCGAAAGGGGCTTCTATCGGCATCAGCACTACCACCGGTGATCTGGTCAAATTAGGCTCTGCGTCTCCGGCGCAGGCGCTGCTGACGGGCACCAATAACCTGTCCTTTGCCGCTTATCTGCAAGGCGACGGCGCGAGTGCAACTATCGTTCCGGGAAGCTTCCAGTCAGTGGCTAACTTCGCACTCGACTACCCGTAAGAAACTGAGCGGCGGATACCCCGGTATTCGCCTTCACGTCGCCATGCTGGTGCTTATTAAAGCCATACCAAAACGCTCAGCATGGCGTGTGTCAGCGATGTACAAACCCGGATTTTCGCATGTCATTAGCCTGCTCAATTTGCAAGAAAGCGCTGCCTTCTCTGCTGGCACTGTCCGCTCTGGGCGCGACCTTTAGTTTTGCACTCGCCTCGCCGTCTGCCCCTGAATTTGGTCACGTCCACATGCAGGGCAGCATCATCGATACGCCTTGCGCAATATCCACCGCAGACATTCATCAGAGCATCGAAATGAGTGTATCGACGGTTGGCGAGATGGTGCTTAACGGCCGGGGCTCACAAAAGGCTTTTTCACTGAATCTGGTGAATTGCGATCTGAATTCACACAGCCAGGAACAACCCGACAGCACGCATTTCAGCACTACGTTTGACGGGCCTTCTGATCACGGTTTGTTTCGCATCAGCGGTGCCGAAGGTGTCGGATTGCAGATCACTGACGCGCTGGGCCATCCCGCGACGCCGGGGCAGCCTCTCCCCTCAGGGGCATTAGTGCCGGGAACTCAGCGACTGGATTATATCCTGCGTCTGGTGAGTAACGATCAACCTCTGAAAGTGGGCGAGTATCACGCCATTTTGCGTTTTAAAGTTGACTACTTCTGATGATTTTAAAAGTGAAAAACCGTATTCCGTCCGCCAGAAACAGTCGGTTACCTGCACCTTTTTACGGGGTTTTATGCCCGATAGCCGTAGGTGTTCTGATGGCGCTGTTTCCGGTTCGCAGCGTCCTCGCTGAAGAGGCCGTGCAGTTCAACACCGATGTGCTGGATGTGAAAGAGCGCGCCAATATCGATCTGGGGCAGTTTTCTCAGCCGGGCTATGTGATGCCGGGGAAATATCAGCTTTCGCTGCACGTGAATAAATTCGATATCCCGGATCAGAGCGTTGAGTTTCTGGCTCCCGAAGGTGACCCGAAAGGCAGTGAAGCTTGTCTTACGCCGGAAATGGTCGGGAAATTTGGCCTGAAAGCGGCGACGTTAAAAGGGGCGACCTGGTGGCACGAAAACCAGTGCCTCGATTTGAAATCTCTGGATGGCATCACGGCAACCGCCGATCTCGGCACCGGCGCGCTGAACATCAACGTGCCACAAGCCTACATGGAGTACACGTCGGAAACCTGGGAACCGCCATCCCACTGGGATAACGGCATTGCGGGCGTGCTGTTTGATTACAACGTGAATGCGATGAACTCAAGCCAGAGCGACGGCGGGCGCAGCCGTACCGTCAGTGGCAACGGGACCACCGGCGTGAACCTCGGGCCGTGGCGTCTGCGCGCTGACTGGCAGGCGCAGTACAACAAGTCCACCGGCGAAAACAGCACAACGCAGAAGAACTGGGACTGGAACCGTTTTTACGCTTACCGCGCCGTGACGTCACTGCGGGCGAAAATGGTGCTCGGCGAAACGTCACTGAACTCCGCCATGTTTGACAGCTTCCGGTTTAGCGGTGCCAGTCTGGTCACCGACGACAACCAGCTGCCGCCAAACCTGCGGGGCTATGCGCCGGAAGTGGTCGGTGTGGCGAAAACCAATGCCAAAGTCACCATCAGTCAGCAGGGGCAGGTGTTGTATGAAACGACGGTCGCGGCAGGGCCGTTCCGGATCCAGGATCTGAACTCTGCGGTCTCCGGCAAGCTTGATGTGAAAGTCGAGGAGCAGGACGGCAGCATTTCTACTTTTACCGTCGATACCGCCAGCATTCCTTATCTGACCCGTCCGGGGCTGGTGCGTTACAAAGTCTCCGCCGGTAAGCCTGAAGATTACAGTCACCACATGCAGGGCCCGGATTTCGCCACGGGGGAATTTTCCTGGGGCGTCAACAGCGGCTGGTCGCTGTACGGCGGCGCGCTGTTAGCCGGAGATTATAACGCAGCGTCACTCGGTGTCGGGCGTGACCTGCTGGCCTTCGGGGCGATGTCGGTGGACGTCACGCAGTCGCAGGCTCAGTTACCGGATGAAGGCACTAAAAGCGGCAAATCTTTCCGTGTCAGTTACTCAAAACGCTTTGATGAGTACGACAGCCAGGTGACCTTCGCCGGTTACCGCTTCTCGGAAAAAAACTTCATGAATATGTCGCAGTATCTGGACAGACGTTACGGCGAAAACACCAGCGACGGCAGCGACAAAGAGCTGTACACCGTGACATTCAATAAGCAGTTCCGGCCGCTCAATATCAGCGCTTACCTGAACTACAGCCATCAGACCTACTGGGATCGCGATGCGACCGATACCTGGAACCTGTCGGTTTCTAACTTTTTTGACGTCGGACGCTTTAAAAACGTCAGCGTCAGCGTCTCGGCTTACCGCTCGCAGCGCGACGGATCCAACGACGACGGCATGTACCTGAGCCTGTCTTTGCCGTGGGGTAACGGCGGCAGCCTGAGCTACAACAGCCAGTACAGCGACGGCAGTAACAACCGTACTGTGGGTTACTACAACCGGCTGGATGAGAACAATAACTACCGCATTAATGCGGGCACGACTTCCGACGGGCAGGGCACCGGCAGCGGGTATTTCACCCACGACGGCGATAAAGCCAGCATGACCGCCAACGCCAGCTATACCGGCAGCGAGTACAACGCCTACGGGATTTCCATGCAGGGCGGTTTAACCGCCACCGCACAAGGGGCCGCGTTGCACCGGATCAGCACGCCTGGCGGCACGCGAATGATGGTTGATACCGACGGTGTGAGCGATGTCCCGGTCCACGGCTCCGGTGGCACGGTGCGGACAAACTCCTTTGGTAAGGCTGTTGTCAGCGATGTCAGCAGCTATTACCGCAGCAGTGTGAACGTTGATCTCGACAAACTGCCGGACAACGTGGATGCCACCCGTTCGGTGGTGCAGGACACGCTGACGGAAGGCGCCATTGGCTACCGCAAGTTCGGCATTCTGGCCGGGGAAAAAGCGATGGCGATCATCAGACTGGCCGATGGCAGCTCACCGCCGTTCGGCGCGGAAATCCGCAATAAGCAGGGCACGCAGACCGGGATCGTCGGCGAAAACGGCAGCACCTGGCTCTCCGGTATTCGTCCGGGAGAATCCATGGACGTCAGCTGGAATGACGCCGTGCAGTGTCGCATTGACCTGCCATCTCCGCTGCCTGAGCAGGGCAAAGGGCTGTTGCTGCCGTGCCGCCTGCTGAAAAAGAACAACTGACAACTCCGTGACGCAGGCATAGCGAAGCGCAATCTGGCCGGATGCCTGACTCCACACAACCTTTTATGACTCAGTGAAGTCTCTGTGAACATGACTATGAATATCTCAAAAAGCCGTATGAAAATCGCCCTGAGCGCTCTCGCTCTGATACTGACCGCCCAGCAGGCGCATGCCGCCATTGCGCTCGACAGAACCCGCGTGATTTTTAACGCCGGGCCGAAATCCCTCACGCTGGGTATCAGCAACCAGAATAAATCCCTGCCTTATCTGGCGCAGGCCTGGCTCGAAGATGCCGACGGGAAAAAAATTGAAGCACCGGTGATGGCGTTGCCGCCGTTACAGCGTGTGGAACCGGGAGCCAAAGGGCAGGTGAAGATCCAGACAACCGGTAGCCTGGCCGGATTGCCGCAGGATCGGGAATCGCTGTTTTATTTCAACGTGCGTGAAATCCCGCCAAAAAGCAGCAAACCGAACACCCTCCAGCTGGCGCTTCAGACCCGCGTAAAAATGTTCTACCGCCCGGAAACGCTGGAAATTAAGCAGGGTGACGATAATGAAGCGCAGAAAAAACTGACGCTCGTCCGCCAGGGCGACAGCTATCAGCTGACTAACCCGACGCCGTATTTTGTGACGATCGTTGCCGCGTCGGCGTCGGCAAAAGGTAATTCCGTCGACGGCTTTAAACCGGTGATGGTGAGCCCGAAAAGCAGCATTGCGCTGGGCGCTTCCGGCAGCGTGCTCGGCAGCCATCCGGTGCTGACGTTTGTGAATGATTATGGCGGTCGTCCGAAGCTTAATTTCAGCTGCAACGGCAGCACCTGTGCGGTCAGCAGCGTCACCGCAGGCTGATGAGCGGGCAATGCGCAGGATAACGGAGAGGGGTATGAGCAGAAAAAAAGTGGGGGCGCGGTATCTGGCCTGCGTGATGCTGACGGGCGGAATGCTGCTGTCGGCCAATTGCGCCGCAGGTAACCAGAACACCAGCGCAGGGGAGGGCGATCTGCAAATCCACGGCGCGCTGATGGAAGCGCCGTGCCTGCTGGAAATGCGCTCAGAGTTTCAGGACGTAAAAATGGACAGTTCGGTCATTGCCCACCTTCATAAAACCGGCGATACCGGTCAGCCGGTTCAGGTTACCTTTCGTTTGCTGGGTTGCCTTGCGGCTCGCGCGGGCATAAAGGAAATGCCCGTTGTGAGTTTCCAGTCACCGGCTGATCCGGATGAGCCAACGTTACTGCAAATTGGCGGTATCTCCGGCATTGGCCTGCGGATCCTCGATGAGCAGGGGCGGCAAATCATGCCCGGCGAACGGCACCGGCCACAGTTCAGCAGCACCGGTGGTAATACGCTGGTTTACAACGTGATCCCGGTGCGCACCCGCGCACCGCTGACCACGGGCCGCTTTCGGGCCACGGTAGATTTTCGGATGAATTATGAATAAGACGAAAGCAGGCATGTTATTTGCCGTCGTTACTTTGCTGACGCCTGTTTTTGGTGTGCAGGCAGCGCCCGGAAATACCGGCGATAACGACTCTATGGATATCAACATCACCGGCACGGTGGTGGCGAACGGTTCCTGCACCTTTAACCAGGGCGGCACGCTGAATGTCGATTTTGGCGAGGTGAAGCTGATGGCGTCGGGCACCGATACGGTGGAGCTTTCCGGAAATTACAGCAAACCGCTGGTTAGCGATTTCTTCTGCGACGGGGATACCGAGGGGTTGTTGCAGATGAAATTCACCTCCACCTCCGGCAGCTATGAAACCTATCAGGGTGCGCAGGTGCTGGCGGCGGATAAAGCGTTTATCGGGATTGAACTGCTGGTCAACGGCGCACCACAGAATATGGGTGAGTGGTTCACCATCGATCAGAACGCGGCTCCGGCGCTGAAAGCCCAGCTGGTTCAGCTGAATACGACCACCAGCGAAAGCATTGTCAGCGGTGACGTCTTCACCGCGTCCGGCACGCTGACAATGGCGTTTAACTGAGGTGCGCGTGATGAGAAAAACGGTGTTTTTATGCCTGCTGGCGGCATTGCTGATGCAGACGACGTACGCAGCGCAAACCGGCGACAGCGTGACGTACAACTTTAAAGGGCATTTTCTGGTGCTTCCCGCCTGCGTGATCAGCGATGACAAGGTGCTGGATATTGCCTTTAACACCGTCGGTGTGAAAAAAGTGGACGGAATGAACTACAAACAAACCATTCCGTACACCGTGGAATGCAAGGGCGAGCCGGATAATACGCCGCTGAACCTGACGGTCACCGGTACGGCAGAGAGCTTTGATGACGCGGCGGTGACAACGGACGCCGCCGGTCTCGGGATACAAATTCAGGCCGACGGCCAGCCGCTGAAACTGAATACGGCGAAGGCGACGACGCTCGGTGCGCTGAGTTCACTGGTATTAACGGCGGTGCCGGTCAAAGACCCGGCCACGGAACTGACGGCGCAAACCTTCTCTGCCACGGCGACGCTGAAGGTGGATTATCAATGAGAGGCCTGATGAAATTCTTTGTGTGCTGCGGGTTTGCCGTGGCGGTTGTGCTGATCGGTATATTGTTTATCACGCCGGTCGGCGCTGCCGAAAATAACCTGAAATTCAGCGGCACGCTGGTCAGCGACCCGTGCGAGCTGGATCCGGCCACCAGCGAACTGACAATAGATTTTGGTACGGTGATCAGGAAAGGGCTGTACCTGCACCCGCGTACTAACGCGAAACCTTTCACCATCAACCTGATTGAGTGCGACACCGCGCAGGGCGACCAGGTCACCATCACGTTCAGCGGTACGGAAAGCTCAGCGCTCCCGGGCACGCTGTCGGTCACCGGCACAACAGGCATTGCGATCGGGCTGGAAAACACAAACGGTACGCCGCAGGCACTGAACCAGCCAACGCCGGTTTATACCCTGGCTAACGGCACCAACAGTTTTACCTTACAGGCTTATGTGGCAGGTGAACCTGACGCTATACAGGCGCAGTCAATAACGACGGGTGACTTCAGCGCGACGGCCACTTTTGAAATGGCCTACCCATAACTTCAAATCAGAATACAGATGATGAAAATGAAAAGTTTAAATTTGGGACGATTATTCCTGCTTTTTATAGTGTTGATGCTGGGTGGACAGCAGGCGAGGGCAGATATACATGGTGTATTGGGAATTAATGGCCCCAATTCAGGTGCTAAATGTGCAGACAGTAAGTCGTGGTATTTATGGATATTTACTTCAGAAAAATTCCAAGTTTCTTCAGGGCCATGCTCCATAACTAGCGATGGTTATGTTCCCAAAACGGGAATGTATAAGGTAGAAATGATCATTAGGGACGTGAGTACAACTAGGTTAATTTATGATGCGTCGACAAATCCCTTTATGCTTGATGCTACAAAGACAATTGCGCAACAATCTGTTGCTGCATACGGATATTCAGATTCGTTCTCTTCGGTTTCGGCCGGAACAATTATATGTCAATATCTTGTAGATAGTGCAGGCCATAGGTATACCCCAATCGGTGGCAGCGGTGGTTGTAATGACGGAGATTCTTCACCTTTACCACCAACCCCGCCAATACCCGACACCGCCTGCACCCTTAACGACGGCAATGCCCTGAATGTGAATTTAGGTAACGTTGACCGTTCGCAGATGCCGACCGTTCCGGGTTCCGGTTCTATGCGCCATCTTCAGGTGCCGGTTGATTGTACCGGCGGCGATGTGACTGTGAATATGCAACTTAATTACACGCCGATTGTATTAAGCGCCGGACAGGTGATTAAATCATCATCAAACGGATTGGGGGTATCAGTGGTTTATAACAGCAAAATACTCTCTTCAACGGATATTACGCCGGTGACATTTACCACCGGTTCGAATTCTATGGATCTTGCGTTTCAGGCAGTGCGTGACCCGAGCGTTGAAATAAAAGATGTACCCACCGGGGCATTTACCGCGAGTGCCGTATTAGTGATGACTCAACAATAATTATAATTCTTGGAAAAATCATGTCAGAGCTGTTTCTATTTCCTTCTTTTTCAGATGAGCGCATTAATATCGGCGTGTCGTTTTTATTATTCCTCTGGCTCTGCGGCGGTCTGAATTTCGTATTACCGAATCACGGCGGAGCAGGGCTTTCATTGCCGCAAAATATACTGGCGTGGGCGTTTATGTCCGTTATTGCGCTGTGGTGTGTTTTTCATCTGACGAAACGGCGAACGGCTGCGGGCAAGTTAACACTTCCACCGGGCACCGGCCTGATAGTTGCCGGCGCTGTGCTCTGGTCTTTGCCGTTGTTATGGTCACCGCGTGCTGACTGGCAATTAAACGCGCTGCCTAAAGTTCTCGCGTTATGGGGAATGGTCGCATTTTACGTGCTGTTGTTATGCACCACGTCCTGCCGCAGCCTGCGTTCACGCTGGTTAATTATTCTGGTCATCGCCGCACTGTTGCAGGCTTTTCATGCGCTGTGGCAGTTAAAAGATTTTGCCGAATTACCACGCGGACGACCTTACGGCAGCTTTCAGCAAGCCAACGTATTAGCATCTTTCCTGGCCACCGGGCTTACCTGCGCGTTATGGCTTTTCTTACAGCAAGGCAAACGGCTGAGGCGAATGATTTGTGGCGCGGCACTGTTTGTTATCCCCGCCGTGATGGTGTTTTTACAAAGCCGGGCCGGGAATATCGGGGCGATCCTCGCCACGGTTCTGTTGCTTTCGCTGACTGTTACGCATAAGAAAAAGCAGGCAGCGCTGGCCGTTTTGGTCATGGCAGCAGGCACCGGAACGGGGCTCTTCTGGCTCTGTTACGGACATCTCTTTTTCCCGTTCTTCACGCCAGCCATAAAAGAAAGCTCCACACTTTCGCGCTGGAATATGGTGAAACTGACCTGGCAAATGATCCGCCTGCATCCTCTGGCCGGTAGCGGGTACGGCGGCTTCGAGGCGGTGTACGGCGCACTGGCAAAACTCACGGGGACGGGGCTGGATAACGATACCATTCAGTATCCACACAATGAGCTGTTATATGCCTGGGCCGAGGGTGGCTTAACGGCGGTTTGCGGGATTTTACTGATGATTGCAGGCGTGTTTAAACGTTTGTGGAGCGCAGGCGGCACGCGTTTCGTCGGCGTCGCGCTGCTGTTGCCCATCGCCGTGCATATGAATCTGGAATATCCGTTATACCAGTCCGCCACGCACGGGCTGACGATCATTATGTTGCTGGTAGTTTGCGGCGCGGCATCTGCGCGCAACAAAGAAGAAAGGCAAAATCTGCCCATACTATGGCGAAGCGCGGCCACGCTTATTCCGGTCGCGGTGCTGACGTTTATGGTTACCGGCCTTCAGACCCAGCAGCAATTAACCCGCATCGAGCAGCAGGGATTATTGCCATTTGTTTTCAACCAACAGGCGGTAACGGATTCATTACTGAACCCTTACAGCCAGTCTGGCCGGATCGATTTCGACCAGCATGTCGCATTATTACTGCGATTTAATCAGACGCAGGATCTGGCCTTACTCGAAACCTTCAGCGACTGGGCGGAAGACTATTTGCAGGTGCATAACGATCCGTCCGTGTATGCCAGTTTGCTGATGATACTGCGGGCGCAGCGTTTGCCGTCGGCGGAACGTATTTGCCAGGAGGCCAAAGGGCGCTGGCAATCCGACCCGCGTTTTATCTGCGATCAATGACAGCGGGTTAATTGCAATATTGACTCTGGAATTTCCAGTCTCAAATTGGACTGAGTATTGATTGAAGTGTTCCGGCTTTTATCGATAATCAGGCGTCCCTTATCAGAGCGCTCAGTATGAATAACATCAGTATCCAAAGTGATAATTATTATGTGAAGGAAGCTATCAGAAACATAATTAATGAATCCACGTTTATATCTCACGCCGGACAGTCGGTGGCGATATTTTTCTTTGAAAAGCAGTGGGTAACGCGTCATGAGTTTCACTCGTTATTATTATGCCAGGCTGACAGAGTTCTGATTATTGGCTCAGACGTAGTGCTGTCCTTTATTGAGAAGAATATTTTAATTAAGAATATCTGTCTCTTATCCAGCAAGGCGACGCTGAAAACCATGAGGACTGCGCTGAAAAATTTTCTTAACGGTGTTTACTCCGTATTGCTGCAATATCCGGAACCGCCACAAGAGGCCTATAAACTGACGGAGAAAGCCATCAGAATTATATCGTCATATTTATCAGGCGTGCCCCTGGCGGCCATTTCTAAAGCGGAAAAAATTAACGCTAAAACGTTATACGCCTACAAATCAAAAGTGATGGCAGAAAAGGGGCTGATCTCTTCATTAAGCCTGGTGAATCACTGGAAAATGGTGCGGCTGGCTGAAATCTATCTGGAGAATATTACGCCCGCGCAATACCTGAAAAGCGAGAAGCGAAGCGCGCAACCCACGCCGTATGCTTATCAGGTTTTGTGACGCCAGGTTCTTTTACGCATAAATTTTTACTTTCAATTTCTAAGGACAGGAAATGCACACCTTGCCCAAACTGATGGCGGTCGCCGGGATAGTCATGTTGTCCGGCTGCACATCAAAAATCGCTGAGCCTGAAAAATATTCCGGCTTCCTGCAGGATTATTCAGGGCTGACTGAAGCGGCGTCGCCGTCAGGAAAGCCGGAATTACGTTGGGTTTCACCTCAGTACGATCCGAAAAATTACGACAGCATCGTGTTCACGCCGGTGACGTATTTCCCGCAGCCTTCGCCAGCCTCACAGGCCAATGCGCAAATGCTGGAAACCATTCGTGCGTACACGGAAAGCCAGCTCAAAGCGGCGCTGGCGGCGCACAAAACGCTGGCAATCTCGCCGGACGTGCACAGCCTGATTTTCCGCGGGGCGATCACGCATGTGGACACGAATAAAGAGGGGCTTCAGTTTTATGAAGTCCTGCCGGTCGGTTTGCTGATCGCGGGAGCTGAAGCGGCTTCCGGGCATCGGACAATGAATACCCATCTGTATTTTGAAGCGGAGCTGATTGATTCCACGACTCAACAGCCCGTGATGAAAGTGGTGCGAAAAGCGGAAGGAAAAACGCTTTCCAATGAATCAAAACCGGTGACGCTCGAGGCGCTTAAAGAAGCCATAGACGCGATGGCCTCGGACGCTGCCGACATCCGTTCGGCAAGCTGACCCGCCTCCCGGTGTAATGCACAATGCCCGGCGTTGTGCATTACACCCCTCAGCCATTCTTCCCGATCAACACTTCTGACAACGCCCACCGGCTGGCAAAATGTTGCTGAAACTGTTTCGTCACGCCGGGCATGTCGCGCAGGATCACCACGTTTTCGCTGTTAGCGGTTTCTGCTGTTTGCGAATAATTGAAGGAGCCGGTTTCAACGGCGTTGCCGTCGGCGATGATCACTTTGTCATGCTGGATGTGATAGTGCTTATCGACACGCAGCTGGATGCCATGTGCCGAGGCATCCGCAATATTGTGTAGTGCTTTCGGGTTATGCATATTCTGACGGTTATCGACAATAACCTGCACCGAAACGCCACGGTCGGCGGCGGAATCCAGCGCGGCAACGACGTCATGCGCCGTAAATTCGTAGGCCATCATTTTGATGCTCTTGTGCGCATGGTTGATCAAATCCAGAACCAGCGCGCGGGCGGAGCCTTCAGGCGAAAACCCCACCTGAACCGTTTGTGCCTGAACGCTGCCCGCGAGAAGGGCGGTCACGGCGAGACATTTTATCCACGTTTTCATTTCTTCAGAGTCCCCTGGCGAGCTGCGAATGAATTGTGTGAATCATTCGCAGGTGCTTTTCTCGGTTTCCCAGCTGACCAGAACGGCCACTTCATCGGGCTGGGCGATAAATTTACTGAGCGTCGCGGTATGCCCGTCTTTCATCATGACGGAAATGGCGACGCCGGTGACGCCGTCGGCCAGCGGCGTTTCCTCGACACGTTGTAACATCTTCAGGCAGGTATATTGCTGCGCCGGATGTAAATGTCTGAACTGATCGGTGTGGTGTTTTTTCATACTGCGGTCCTGCCGTAGATCTGCCCGTTACGCATCAGCACCACTTTATGCGTGCGCTTGTAATAGATCGCCGTAAAAATCCCTTTGCGGTAAACCTGAGCATCCGCGTTATCTTCATCCAGTGCCGCCGCGGTGCTTTCGATGTATCCCTGCTTATCGCCGGGAAAGATTTTGATGTCGATACCCTTGATCCTTACATGCACAACGCGTTTGGCGGTCTGCGCATATTGCTTTGCCGAGTTCTCCATCGCCTGTTTCATGGCGGTGGTTTCAATCGCCGTCTGGCGGTTTTGTTCCACGATATAACAGGCATCTTTAGAAATACCCTGCGCCCGGCAATCCGCCATCCGCGAGGCCTGAGTGGAACAACCGGCAAGAAGAACCAGTGCGGTGATGATAAAAATTCTTTTCATAAATTGACCGTTAAATGGTTTAGCACAATGCCGTGGCTGACGCCGCCAGCCACGGATAATTGAGTGATTACCAGCCCACGCTTACGCCCGCGCCGTAACCAACATTGCTTTGCGAGTCATCGGAAACGGACATTTTGACGATAGTCGCCTGCCCGGCATGGAATGATGCGCCAACGGAAAGCGCATTTTCGGAGTCGTAACCACTGATGCCCGCGCCGACCGCAAACTGTTGTGATTCCTGAACCTGCGGAATGTTGGCCTGCGCCATCGCAGAAGCAGAACCCGCCGCGGCTTCTTTTTTGTTGTCATCAACCTGGGATTTCAGATCACTGAATTTCTGATTGGTGTATGACTCTGATTCAGACAGAACCTGTTTATCCGCCTGAAAACGCGCATGGGATTCAGACAAGACTTCAGCGTGATTCTGTTCAGCTTGTGCGTTCAGTGCGGTGATTTGTTTGTCGTAATACGCGGAGCGGACTTGTTGCTGGACAAGAGTTGAAGTTGTCTGTGTAACATGGTCAGGTTGAGTTTGCTCAATGGTGCTATCAGGCAACACTATTTTAACTTCTGGAGGGGTGATGGTCTGTTCAACTGGGTCAACTTCGGTTTCAGGCGTGTGCGCTGGCGTTTTGACCGGGGCTTTTAATTCCTGACGCAGCGACGGGTTGGCTGTAAAGACATCTTGTTGTTCATCGTAGGACAAGTTTTCCCACGAATTCAGAACTTTTGGGTTATTAGTGCCTAATTCGTAAACCTGACTCAGGAATGACTGACTGTCGGAGTCCGCAGCAACAGCCGGAACCGATGCTACTACAGTGAAAGCCATCACAGCGACAGTTGCTAAAACACGGCGAATGGTCGACGCCGATACTCCGAAGTAACGCGCCAATTCCGTTTTGTTATGATTTCCTGCGATGTAAGCATTTACGATCTGAGTATTACGGTCTGTTGCCTGAGCTTTCATAAGTTTTTTCCGACATTAAAATAAGTATCTAATAGCGACAAATAATGGCGTTAACAGAACGGTATTTTTGTCTCTTGGCGGAAATCATACATACGATGAATGTGACTTGTTTCACAAATTCATGGTCATTTGACTTACGTCAAGAAACGTAAAGTTAAACCGCTACATGAATTTGTTTCACTTAGCGCGCTTATTTGTAGCTGTCAGACACAGTTTTATGCCTCTAAAGGGGTAAGAATTAGGATTTTTCGTAGCGATTAGCGACGCAATGAAATACCTACGAGATTCCTGTACAATGTGTGAGGTTTTAAATTCGGGAGATAAGGCTATGGCAGATAACGCAAATGAGTTTCTGGACTACGTGCAACGATTGAATATCGATCAGCCTGCGTTGTGTATCCTGCTTGGATTGCCCCGCAGTACGTTAAATAAGTGGATCAACGGCACCGTGACGCAAATTCCTCAGGTGGCAGTGACGGCGGTGAGAATGCTGTGGTTCATGCGCGAAAGCGATGAGGCCCTGTTCGAAAAATGGGCGATGGTGCAGGATTTTGGTGTGACAGCTGAGTATGCGGTGAACGATAAAGCGCAGGTGTTTCTGCATACCATTAAGCGTGAACCGAGTGCGCCGATTAAAAGATTACTGAGTAAATAAGTTTTCAGGCCGGAGTAAAAGGGCGCAAAAGCCCGTTAAAAAAGGCGATAGACCTGCTGAGGTTTATCGCCTTTTTTATTTATGCGTTGAGGGAATTGTTCAGATAACAACCTCAAAAATCATCTTAACCGGTTCGATATTGGTGAAGTTCGCCACGTCTGCCACAAAGTCAGCGGCGTTGTCTTTCATGCCCTGTTCGAAATCTTCCATTGATTTGCAGTAAATATGGCATGCGGCGATAAACGGGGCGTCCGCCGGAGCATTTCCGGGGATTTTGTCGATGGCATAAGAATGGCAAAACGCGCCCATGCGGCTTTTAATCAGCGGCAAATGCACGTCACGGTAATAGGCATGATCAAAGGTTCCGTTTTTGATGTTCGGGTATAGCACGCTGTATTTAATCAATTTTTTCACCTTCGTTTTTAATATAACTCTTCACAATAATCGTCAAAACAATCGTCAAAACAGAAAAGGAGTCTAGCGCATGGTCTGCGCCTGTGCCGCGCCTTTTGTGCCCGATAACGTCTGAATTTCGCGATGTACTACGCTTAGACGATGGCATTTTAAAAGGATGAAACATGGGTTTTTTGGGATGGACCGCCGCAGTTGGCGGATTATTGTTAATTATGTCTCTGGCGTCGGGATGGATTTCCCGCGGACCGGTGACGACTTTTGGATTGTATCTGGCGGCGGGCGTGGTGTGCGGCCCGTGGGTTCTTGATTTACTGCACGTTGATCTGGTGGAGTATTCAACGCTGACCGCGCGTTTTACCGAAATCGCAATGGCGGCTTCGCTCTTTATTACCGGCCTCAAACTCCGGCTGCCTTTCCGTTCGCAAAGCTGGCGTGTCGGCGCGGTGCTGGCGTTTCCGGCGATGCTGCTGACCGTGCTGTGTGTCACTGTGATTACGCATTACATCACCGGAATGTCCTGGCCACTGGCGCTGGCGCTGGGGGCGATTATCGCGCCGACGGATCCGGTTCTGGCGAGCATGATTGCGGTCAATGATGCGAATGACGACGACGGCCTGCGGGTTGCGTTGTCGAGCGAAGCGGGGATGAACGACGGCTCGGCGTTGCCCGTTCTGATGCTGGCGTTAATGTTGTTTACCGCGCACGAACGGTTGTCGTCTGAAGCTATCTGGCACTGGGCGTGGCGCGATGTCGTCTGGGCGCTGCTCGGCGGGCTGGGTATCGGTTTTGCGATGGGTAAACTTGTCGGGCTGAGCGCCACGCGTTTTCACAGCAGACAACGCACGGTTGCACCGAGTGATTTTCTGGCGCTGGCGCTGATTGCGCTGAGCTATGCCGCCGCGCAGAGCCTTGATGCGTCCGGCTTTCTGGCGGCTTTTGCGGCGGGTGTCGGTTTGCGCAGCGCCGAGGTGCGGGTGGTTTCGCTGCATCCGCCGGAAGATCTGGAAGAAGGGCGGCGGCCACCGCCAGCGGAAGGGATGGTGAATCCGCATCAGCGCCACAGCATGCAGGCGGAAATGCCGCAAAATTCTATCGGGCTGATGGTTGGCGATGCGCTGTCATTCGGCGATACCATCGAACGGCTGTTTGCCGCCGGGATTGTAATGGTACTGGGGATTACGCTGGCGGAGCACTGGGAGCCGATGGGCCTGCTGATCGCCGCCATACTGTTTAGCGTGATCCGCCCGCTGGCCGTGTATCTCACGACGCTGGGCATCCGCGTCCCGCACGGACGGCGGCTGATGATTGGCTGGTTTGGTATCCGCGGGATCGGCAGTATGAATTACATCGCTTACGCGTGGACGCACGGACTGCACGGCGCGGAAGCTAATTACATGACTAACATTGCGTTTACGGTGATTGTGGCCAGCGTGGTTATCCACGGACTGACGGTGTCACCGGTGCTGCACTGGCGTCAGGCGAGGCAGGCGGCGAGGGCGCAAAAAGAATAATGTAAGAGGTATAAATGAAAACGGACGCTCAGGGCGTCCGTTTTTACAGGTATTTTTGCAATGATATTGCCGTCAGGCGATCTGCTTTTTGCCGAGACTGAGCATAAACAGCACGGCGGCGGAAAGCACCACGGACGGGCCTGCCGGTGTGTCGTAGAAAGCTGAAAACGTCAGGCCCGCGGTGACGGCGATAATGCCAATCACAATGGCGACTGACGCCATCTGTTCCGGCGTTTTCGCAAAACGGCGCGCCGTGGCGGCCGGAATAATCAGCAGCGACGTGATGATCAGCGCCCCGACAAATTTCATCGCCAGACCGATAGTCAGCGCCGTGACCAGCATCAGGATGATCCGCGAACGTTGCAGGTTTACGCCATCAACATGCGCCAGTTCCGGGCTGATAGTCATGGACAGCAACGCCCGCCACTGCCAGCAGAGTACCGCAATCACGATGGCAACGCCGACGGCAATCATCCAGATATCGCTGTACGTGACCGAGAGCAAGTCACCGAACAGATACGCCATCAGATCGACGCGAACGCCGGACATCAGGCTGACCACCACCAGGCCGAGTGATAATGCGCTGTGCGCCATAATCCCCAGCAGGGTATCGACGGCCAGATGCGGTTTGCGCTCCAGCGCCACCAGTAAAACCGCCAGCAGCAAAGTCACGGCGATGACGGTATAAAACGGATTGACGTTGAGCAGCAGGCCAAACGCGACGCCGAGCAGGGATGCGTGAGCCAGCGTATCGCCGAAATAAGACATACGCCGCCAGACGACAAAAGAGCCCAGCGGACCGGCGGCAATCGCCAGCAAAACCCCGGCGATCCAGCCGGGTAATAACAGCGCGATCATGCGTCACGACCTCCGGTGTTGCGCAAAATAATCTTCCCTTTTAAGTCGTGGCGATGATTATGGTTGTGACGGTAAATCGCCAGTTGCTCCGCGCCCCGGTTGCCAAACATGGCAATAAATTCAGGGTGCGTGGACACCACCTCCGGCGAGCCGGAACAGCAAATATGCTGATTCAGGCACAAAACTTCGTCGGTTTTTGCCATCACAAGGTGCAGGTCGTGCGACACCATCAGGACGGCGCAACCCAGTTCACAGCGCAGGTTGTCGATAAGGTTATACAGCGCAACCTGGCCGTTGACGTCAACACCTTGCGTCGGTTCATCAAGCACCAGAAGCTGCGGGCTGTTGAGAAGCGCACGCGCCAGTAAAACGCGCTGGTTTTCACCGCCGGACAGTTTCTGCATCGGCTGATCGAGAAGATGCGCCGCCTGAACGCGTTTCAGCGCAGGCAAAATGTCACTTTTTTTCACGCCGGGTTTGAGGCGCATAAACCGGCTGACGGTCAGCGGCATCGTCGGATCAAGATGAATTTTTTGCGGAACGTAGCCGATGCGTAAACCCGGCTCGCAGGTCATCGTGCCTTCGGTTGGCGCAATCAGGCCAAGCACAACGCGCACTAACGTTGATTTTCCTGCGCCGTTCGGGCCAAGCAGGGTCAGTATTTTTCCCGGTTGCAGGCTCAGCGAGATGTTGGACAGCACGCGGCGAGAACCGAAAGTTACCGAGATATTTTGAAGCGTAGCTAATGTGGGCATGTCATAGGGTCTTGCAGAACAAATCGGATGTTATAATATTGCGTTTCGCGAAAAATAACCAGTTTTCCCCCAACACGAAGATGAGTTCACCCCGCATGATACAGAAAAAAAGCGTTAAACGGATGTTACTGGCAGCCGCAATCCTTAGTTCCGGTGCGGTTTTCAGCGCTCAGGCCGCCGTTCTGGCCTCCGTTCGTCCGCTGGGGTTTATAGCCGCAGCCATTGCCGACGGCGTAATGCCGACCGAAGTATTATTGCCCGATGGCGCGTCGCCGCATGATTTTGCGCTGCGGCCTTCGGATATTCAGCGTATGCGAACTGCGGATCTGGTGGTGTGGGTGGGGCCGGAAATGGAAGCCTTTATGACCAAATCGGTCGCGCAGTTGCCGCCGAATCGTCAGGTGGAAATCGCCGCACTTCCGGCGGTGAAACCGATGCTGATCAAAGGCAGCGATGATGATGAACATGACCACGATCACGACGACGGCGACCATCATCACGGCGAATACAATATGCACGTCTGGCTGTCGCCGGAAATCGCCCGCGAGACCGCCATTGTCATCCATAACAAGCTCGTGCAGCTCGTTCCGCAGAAAAAGCAACAATTAGATGCAAATTTGTCGCATTTTGAAGAGAGCTTGACAAAAGCTGACAAAAACCTTGGTAGTATTCTGCAACCTGTTCAGGGTAAGGGATATTTTGTTTTTCACGATGCCTATGGCTACTTTGAAAAACACTTCGGCCTTTCGCCACTTGGTCACTTCACGATCAATCCCGAAATACAACCTGGCGCACAGCGTTTACATCTCATTCGAACACAGTTGGTTGAGCAAAAAGCGACCTGCGTTTTTGCTGAGCCACAATTCAGGCCGGCCGTCATAACGGCTGTTGCCCAGGGAACAAAAGTGCGTATGGGCACATTGGATCCGCTGGGGAGCGGCATTGTACTGGGCGCGGACAGCTACGTGAACTTCCTGTCACAGCTGACGAACCAGTATTTGAGCTGCCTGAAGTAAGCTAAAAGGACAGAATTTAAGTGCAGCTGATAGCCCGATCTATCGCTCTGGCGTATAGCAACCTTCCACGGCCCCACCGCATTATGCTGGGGTCGCTGACCGTCGTCACACTGGCCGTCGCCGTCTGGAAACCGTTAGCCTATCACCCGGACAATGACCTTTCCGACACCAAACCGCTGGTTAAAAACATCACGTTAGATAACCAGCAATTGCGTTCGCTGCTTCCCGAAGCCAGTGAGCCTATCGATCAGTCGCCTCCGGCTGACGATGATATTCCTCAGGACGATCTGGACGATAAAACCGCGAACGAAGCGGGCGTTCATGAATACGTGGTTTCTACCGGCGATACCCTCAGCAGCATTCTGAATCAGTACGGCATTGATATGTCGGAAATTGCTGCGCTTTCGGACGCTAACCGTGATTTGCGTAACCTGAAAATCGGCCAGCAATTGTCATGGACGTTAAACGATGCGGGCGATTTACAGCGCCTGACGTGGGAGAAATCCCGTCGCGAAACGTACACGTTTGACCGCTCCGGCAATACCTTCAAATCTTCACTGGAAACCCTGAAAGGCGAGTGGAAAGACTCGGTCATTAAAGGCACGCTGAACGGCAGTTTCGTGACCAGCGCCAAAGCGGCCGGGCTCACCAGCGGTGAAGTCAGCGCGGTTATCAAAGCGCTCCAGTGGCAGCTCGATTTCCGTAAATTGCAGAAAGGCGATGATTTCGCGGTGCTGATGTCTCACGAAGTGCTGGAAGGGAAAAACGAGCAGAGCGAATTGCAGGCTGTGCATATGCGTTCCGGCGGCAAAGATTATTACGCCGTGCGTGCGGAAGACGGTAAATTTTACGACCGCACCGGCAGCGGGCTGGCGAAAGGTTTCCTGCGTTTCCCGACCGGCAAACAGTATCGCGTTTCCTCAAACTTTAACCCGCGTCGTCTGAATCCGGTCACGGGCCGCGTTGCGCCACACCGTGGTGTCGATTTCGCGGTGCCTGTCGGTACGCCGGTGCTTGCGGTGGGCGACGGCGAAGTCGTGGTCGCGAAAAACGGTGGTGCGGCCGGTAACTATGTCGCTATCCGTCATGGTCGCCAGTACATGACCCGCTATATGCACCTGCGCAAACTTCTGGTAAAACCTGGCCAGAAAGTGAAACGTGGCGACCGCATTGCGCTTTCCGGTAACACCGGCCGTTCAACCGGCCCGCATCTGCATTTCGAAATGTGGATTAACCAGCTGGCCGTCAATCCTCTGACCGCCAAACTGCCTCGTACCGAAGGGCTGACAGGTAAAGATCGCAGTACTTACCTGGCAACCGTCCGCGAAGTCGTCCCTCAGCTGAAGCTGGACTGAACCTCAGGTTATACTGATTCGCTGCCGTGATTTATTGCAAAATAACTCACGGCACTTATCATTAAGCCAGAATTTGTCATAAGAGCCTGAGCATGCAGCCAGAAAAAGAAAAACGATCATCCGTAGAATTTATTCCGCAATTTCAGAAAGCCTTTTACCATCCGCGCTACTGGGGCGTCTGGCTGGGCGTCGGGGCGATGGCCGGTATGGCTTATCTGCCTGCGAAAGTCCGCGATCCGATTTTAGGCAGTCTGGGCCGTCTGGCCGGAAAGTTTGCCAAAGGCGCACGTCGTCGTGCGCAGATCAACCTGTTGTATTGCCTGCCCGAAACCCCGGAAGCTGAGCGCGAACATATCATTGACGAAATGTTTGCCACCGCGCCGCAGTCGATGGTGATGATGGCGGAGCTGGCACTCCGTGACCCCAAAAAAATCACGCAGCGCATCCACTGGCACAGCAAGGAAATTGTCGACCAGATGCAGCGCGACGGCAAAAATGTGATTTTTTTGGTGCCACACGGCTGGGCTGTGGATATCCCGGCGATGCTGATGGCCGCCAGCGGTCAGCCAATGGCCGCCATGTTCCATAACCAGAAAAATCCGCTGACGGATTATCTGTGGAACAGCGTGCGTCGCCGCTATGGCGGGCGTTTACATGCCCGAAATGACGGGATCAAACCCTTCATCAGCTCCGTGCGTCAGGGTTACTGGGGGTATTATCTGCCGGATCAGGATCACGGCGCGGAACACAGCGAATTCGTTGATTTCTTTGGAACCTATAAGGCAACGTTGCCTGCGGTAGGGCGTCTGATGAAAGTCTGCCGTGCGCAGATAGTGCCGCTTTTCCCGGTGTATAACGGCAAAGAGCAACGTCTGGATATTTTTGTGCGGCCACCGATGGATGATCTGGCGACGGCAGATGATATCCGGATAGCGCGCCGTATGAATGAAGAGGTGGAATTGCTGGTCGGGCCAAATCCTGAGCAATACACCTGGATCCTGAAATTGCTGAAGACGCGCAAGCCGGGTGAACCGGAGCCGTATTCCCGTAAAGAGCTTTTCCCGAAAAAGTAAGTGTTAAATATCGGACAGAACGAAAGAGGCTGAGCGCAAAACTCAGCCTCTTCTGCATTTGTTATCCCGCTTTTATAGCGCGTTTCAGAAACAGCGTAATCAGCAGGGTTCCCGCCGCACCGAACAGCAAACCGGCCAGCATGAAAATGCCGTAGCCCTGTGTGAAATAAAGTTGTTTCGCCAGTTCAATCCCTGTCGCAAAAACCACAATGGTGATCAGCCCGAGCGCCGCGGCCACGGTGCCTTTGCCCGTCGGGCTGGAGAACAGCGTCAGCCGGTAAAGCCCGGCATTGACCAGCCCGGAGCCCAGCGCATACAGGCTCAGCCCCGCCGTTATCCAGTACCAGGCATTAACCCTAAACAACGCCGCATAAGCGCTGATGCAAAGCCCGAGCACAATCGGCAAAATTCCCAGCCAGACCGGCGTACGGATATGCACTTTGCCACTGAGTTTACTCAGCGCAACGTTGCCGATGATAAGCCCGGTAAATACCGGAACCTGAAGCCAGCCGTATTGTAACGGCGTCATTCCGGCGTCCTGAATCAGCAGTACCGGCGACTGCGCAACCCAGGCCAGCAGCGGCAACGTGATCAGCCCGATCGATAACGAGCCGGTGACCACGCCAGTATTGGTGAACACTTCGCGGTAATCCGCCAGTAAGCGGCGTATCGAGAAACGCCCGTCGCGGCCAGACGCCGTTTCCGGCATGCTGCGCCACAGGCCCCAGAATGACAGCGCGGAGATCAGCGCAAACAGCGCAAACATCGCTTTCCACGGCGCGTAGTGAATGAACGCCGCGCCCGCCAGCGGCCCGAGCAGTGGCGCGATCAGCGTGATATTGGCCATCAGCGCCATCAGCTTTACGCTCAGGGCTTCGCTGAACGCTTCCTGAATGGCGGCGTAACCCACCGCGCCGATAAAGCACAGGCTCATGCCCTGTAAAAAACGCATCAGAATGAATTGCTCGATGCTTTGCGTGAATACCGTGAGAAAGCAGGTGACGGTAAAAAAGGCCACGCCCGTCAGCAAAACCGGTCTGCGGCCCAGCCGGTCAGAGAGCGGCCCGAGCAGCCATTGCAGAAGAATTCCGCCACACAGATAAGCGGTCAGCGAGGTGGAAACCCAGTCGGCGCTGGCGCTGAAGTCGCTGATCACCTGCAACATACCCGGCTGAATCATATCGTGGGCAATATAGGTGGCGAATTCGAACATCACCAGCGACAGCGGAAACAGCCACTGACGCCAGCTCAGCTGAGAGGCGGGTTCAGAAACGGACGACATAACAAGACTTCTCCATTGCTCAAAATCAGAAAAGCGCGACCCTCTCAGGCCGCGCTAAAAAACGTGTTAAGTGCGGGACTCAGTATTTATTCGCGTAGGCCGCAATCGGGTTTTCCAGCGTCCCGGCAAACTTGAGGTTTTGCGCCGGATCCGACAGGTTGATCATCTGTTGGTTATTTGCCAGTTGCAGACGGTTCAGGCAGGAATGCGTGAACTCCGCGCCAAACATGTCGTAACGGGCAAACTTCTCAGCCAGCTCCGGATACTGAATCTGGTAATCGCGGACGACTTCCGCCACCACCTGCCAGAACTGTCCGGCCGGATAATTGCCGTTTTCTTCCAGAATTCGGGCGATAAAGCGGAACACACCGGCAAACACGTCGGTGAAGATCGACAGGATTTTCAGCTCTTCCGGCACGTCTACCGCCAGACGTTTGGCTTTTTCCGGCAGATGCGCATCCGGATTCATCACGGCGATTTCTTCCGCGATATCTTTCATAAACGCGTTAACCGGAATGTTGTTTTCGAAACGCAGGATCAGGTTTTCGCCGTGCGGCATAAACACCAGATCGTACTGATAGAAGCAGTGCAACAGCGGGCTGAGGTAAGCGTGCATGTAACGCTTGAGCCAGTCGCCGGTCGCCAGACCCGATGATTTGATCATCTCAACAATCAGGGCGTCGCCGTGTTTGTCGGTATGTAAAAGTGCGGCCATGGTCATCAGACGCTGGTTCGGCTGCAACTGAGCCACCGGGTTCTGACGCCACAGCGCGGCAAACATTTTTTTATACGCGCTGTCGCCCTTAATCGCCTCTTCGAAATAGTGGTTGTGATAACCCAGTGAAGCCACTTCCTGAAGAATGCTGAAACCGGTGGACTGCAGGTAGGAATCGTTTTCGACCAGTTCCGCCAGCCATTCGTTGATGCCCGGCGTGGTCGCCATGTAATACGGTGAAAGTCCGCGCATGAAGCCCATATTCAGAATCGACAGCGCAGTTTTCACATAGCGTGCTTTCGGGCGGCTGACGTTATAGAAGGTGCGGATGGACTGCTGCGCGAGATAATTATCCTCGCCTTCGCCCAGATAAATCAGGAACTGGCGGGCGATGTCCGGCGCAAATACCGTCAGTAATTTATTCTGCCACTGCCACGGATGAACCGGCATGAAGTAGTAGTTTTTCGGATCCACACCTTTATCGACCAGACACTGCGTGAACGCGCAAATCTGCGCATCGCCCAGTTCTTCGGCGATCAGTTTTTCGTAGGGCAAACCTTCCACGCTGGCGAAATGAGCTTTGTCGTGATGCACCGCGACCCAGACCAGTTGCAGCGGATTTGCCGCTTCCGGCGCATAACGCACGTAGTCACCGGCATCAAAACCGATGCGGCCATTGTTGGCGATAAAACTTGGATGGCCTTCGGTCATGCTGGTTTCCACGGTCTGGAAATCAGCTTCAGAAAGTTGTTTTGCGGTCGTGTGGTTGTTCGCCAGTTTATACGCGCTGCTGTAAAGCGTGCTGCTGATTTCTTCCATGTAGGTCGGCAACATCGCCTGTGAAATGCCAATCTGACCGGCAAATTCAATGATGAATTTCAGCGCATCCAGCGGTTGCGGCGTGAAGTTATCCAGACGCTGAATGCTGTCGAGATCAATCATCCAGTCGTTCAGCGGTAACTGACGCGCACGGAAACGGTATTCAGTTTCGGAAGCCGGAACGGCCAGCTGATAATCGGTCCAGGTGCCGCTGTTTTGCAGCGCGACCGGCGCGAGCAGGCGTTCGTGCGTCAGCTCAGACAGGCATTTGCGTAACAGCAGGGCATTGGCTTTCGCCCAGATTTCCGGTTGCAGATGCTGGCCGGATTGCAACTGAGATGAAGTCATGGTGTTTTTTTCCTTCTGGCGGGCCTGCAAAAAATCTTCGCGCTGGCAGAAAGCCAGCCACGCGGTTTTATGAGTCAGTTGAATTTGTTTCTGATAGCGGAAACCTGCACGCTTATTCAGTTTGTGGATTTTTTCGTTACGCACGTCCGGCTCAACCACCACGCGTTTCACGTCAGGCTGGCTGAACAGATATTCCATCACGGCTGAAAAGACCTGCCAGCTGAAACCGGAAACGGGCTTATCCGCCGGAGACAGCAAAATGTGCATGCCCATATCGCCGGGCTGAACGTCGTAGTGATCGCGTAATGGATCGTCCTGTACCGGGTAGCATTCGATTAGAAAACGCGGCTGCCCGTCGATTTCGCCCATCAGCGCGGCCAGCGGTTTTCCGGCAGTCAGATCACGGTAGAAAACATCAACGTCGGCCACGCTGCTGTTCTGCATTCCCCAGAAATGTGCGTAAGGCTGCGTCATCCACGCATGCAGGACGGCGGCGTCATTTGCCAGATGCAGCGGGCGTAATGTCAGCTGCCCGGCGTCGCGACGGCAGGTGAACAGGGGAGCGGGTGTAAGTTCAGACATGGGTTATTTCTCCGTTATCTGTCTGCAAGGCTGCGGGCGCAAAAAGTCTGGAAGGCGATCGATTTTTCCACCGGATAGACTTCCTCACCGAGCATTTCACGAATAATGGAACTGTTGCGGTAACACGCCATGCCCAGATCCGGCGTGACGAAACCGTGGGTATGCAGTTCGGCGTTCTGGACAAAAATCTGATTGTTCGCGTCGATGCTGTAGTTGCGGTTGACGGCGTAGCGCCCGGCGTCATCCCACTGAATCCGGTTGTAAATACCTTCGATAAACTGCGGCGGCTGATAACCGTAACCGGTGGCGAGCACCACGGATTCCGTCTGATGGCGATATTCCTGCTGCTGTTCGTGGTGAAGCAGCGTCATCTCCAGCTCGCCTTTGCGGTTACCCGTCAGCGCGGTCAGCTCCGAGTGCGTGTAGAGATCGACATTCAGCGGGCCATCCAGGCGTTTGGTGTACATCAGGTCATAGATGTCGTTGATCAGGCTGATGTTGATGCCTTTGTACAAGCCTTTTTGCTCGCGGTTCAGCTGGTCGCGCTTGCTCATCGGCAGGGCATGGAAGTAATCGATGTACTCCGGCGAGGTCATTTCCAGCGTCAGTTTGCTGTATTCCAGCGGATAGAAACGCGGCGCGCGGGTCACCCAGGTCAGGTGATAATCGTACTTGTCGATTTCTGAAAGCAGGTCGTAATAAATTTCCGCCGCACTCTGGCCGCTGCCAACCACGGTGATGGATTTCGAGCGCTGCATCCGCTCTTTGTTCGGCAGGTAGGCGCTGGAATGATGAACGTTGCTGCCTGCTTCACGGGCGCAGGCCGGCATCCACGGTGACGGACCGGTGCCCAGCACCAGACGTTTGGCGCGGTAAATCTGTTTCTCGCCGCCCCGGGTCGGACGCGCATGCACCAGATAGCATCCGGTTTGTGCGTCCCACGTCACCAGCTCCACGCGCGTGGAAAATTGCAGGCTGGTCAGCTGTTCGCACGCCCACTGGCAATACTGATTGAACTCTTTGCGCATCATGAAGAAGTTTTCACGGATGTAAAAAGAGTACAGTTTTCCCTGTTGCTTCAGATAGTTGAGGAAACTGTAAGGGCTGGTCGGATCGGCCAGCGTCACCAGATCGGCCATAAACGGCGTCTGCAAGTGGGCGCTTTCCAGCATCATGCCGGTATGCCAGTCAAAGCCGTCATTTTGATCTAAAAACAGTCCGTTCAGCGCTTTTACTGGCTCCGTCAGACAGGCCAGGCCGAGGTTGAACGGGCCGATGCCAATCGCAATAAAATCGTAGGTCTGTTTATCTGCATTCAGTTCAGGGGAATTAAGGCTCATGGTGCAACTCCTGTTAGCGGTTCTTCGCGGCGCTCAGCGCGGCGGCGGTCAGTTCTTTGCCGTAATGCGTGATAAGGCTGAGCACATCGGCGACGTCTTCCTTGGTGGTGGTCGGATTGAGCAGGGTGAATTTCAGGTACTGGCGCTGATGCACTTTGGTTCCGGCAATCACGGCGCTGCCGTCGCGGAAAATGGCTTTACGGATGTCGGCGTTGATGGCGTCAATTTGCTCCTGGCTCATCGACATGCGCGGAACAAAGCGGAACACCAGCGTGCTCAGTTCGGGTTTGTGCAACACTTCAATGTTCGGGTTTTGTTCCATCAGCTGATGGGTTTCGGTGGCGCGTTCCAGCAGCACATCGAAGGATTCGCCCAGCGCCTGCTGGCCCATGATGCGCAGCGTCAGCCACATTTTCAGGGCGTCGAAACGTTTGGTGGTCTGGATGCTTTTGTTGACCAGATTCGGCGTGCCTTCCAGTTTTGCACTCAGCGGATTCAGGTATTCCGCGTGGTGAGTGACGTGTTCCAGATGGCGGTGATCGTTGACCAGAAACGCACTGCAACTCACGGGCTGGAAGAAGGATTTGTGATAATCAACGGTCACGGAATCGGCCAGATGAATACCTTCGATGCGCTGGCGGTGCTGCGGGGAAACCAGTAAACCACAGCCATAAGCGGCGTCAGCGTGCATCCAGATTTTCTCTTTGCGGCAGATTTCCGCGATTTCATTGAGCGGATCGATACTGCCGAAATCAGTGGTGCCCGCCGTGGCCACAATGGCAATCGGGATCAAACCTTCTGCGTGACAGCGTTCGATTTCCTGTTTCAGCGCGCTGATATCCATACGGAATTTGTCGTCACAGGCGACAGGCACCACGGCGTCATAGCCGAGGCCGAGCAAGGCGGCGGATTTCTGAATGCTGAAATGGCTGACCTGTGAACTGAAGATGCGCCAGCGGTTAGCTTCCGGCGGTAAGCCCTGATATTTGATGCTGTGCTGCGGACGCGTGCGTTTGCAGTGACTGTCGCGCGCCAGCAACATCGCCATCAGATTTGATTGCGTGCCACCGCTGGTGAAAATACCGTCCGACTGCGCGCCAAAGCCAATGCGTGCCAGCGTCCAGTCGATGACCTTTTGCTCAATCAGCGTACCGCCTGCGCTCTGGTCCCAGGTATCGACGGAAGAGTTGATCGCGCTGATAAAAAGTTCGGCCAGTTGCGACGGAACGACGGTCGGGCAGTTGAGATGTGCGAGGTATTTCGGGTGATGGAAATAAACAGCGTGCTGAAGATATAAATCGTCAAGTTCTTCCAGCGCCAGCCGCGTTCCGTCTAAGGGTTTGGTTAAATCAATATGGCGAAACTGTTCGGCTAATTCGGCAGGGGACACACCCGAAAAAGGCTTTTCGGTCTGATTAATATGAGACTTAATTAATTCAATCCCTTGCTCAATCTGTGCCTGCCAGTCCGGGGTGCTATTTTGATTGAAAATATAACCCTGATTTTTGCTTAATTTTTCCTGAGCAGGCGTGAGGCTATTCGCGCTGTCCTGCATTAATTCCCAATTATTTATCTGGCTCATTCTGGACCCTTTTAATCTGACCTTTTCATCGGGAGCAGGCGCGGGGCGGCCTCCCGAATGTATTAAGGAAATTTCAGTGAACGTAAGCGTTAGCAGGCAGGGCTCATGGCCACGCCTGTTAAGTGTATGGTTAATTATTTTTCTTTATCAGAAATTGCAGGTTATTTGTCTTGTGTGATTTCCTTTGTGCGGATTTATACAAGGTTTTAACGATTGGGAATCATTATAAATGCAAATCATTATCATTCAATAACGACATTGAACATTTAGCAAATACCTGTGTTTTTGATGTTTTTATGTGATCGCAGTCACATAAAAATGTAAATTTGGCTTTGGATACTCTTAATCCTATGAGAGAAGTCTGTATTTGTTATTCAATTCTGTGCTCTCAATCCGGGCATTCAGGATACAAAAAGTTATATTTAGCCATAATAAGTGCAGGTGTAATTTGTTTTTATCACGAAGGGATTGTTGTGATGCAGGGGAGTATTTCCACAAGATGGCAAAATAATGATCAAATTAAGAACGTTAAATGCCTTCATACGGCAGGGGAATAAAAGGATTAAATGCAGGGAAATAAAAAGGCCGATCATAATAATCGGCCATTGAGTTATATTTTATTACATTTAGAGATTAATCAACACGCAACAGGCGGCTGGTATTGGTTGTGCCTATGGTGCTCATGACGTCGCCCTGAGTGATGATCACCAGGTCGCCTGAAAGCAGATAACCTTTATCACGCAGCAAGTTCACCGCGTCCTGAGCGGCTGCGACGCCGTCGTTGACGCTGTCGAAGAAGACCGGCGTGACGCCACGATAAATGGCGGTCAGGTTAAGCGTGTGCTCATGGCGGGACATGGCAAAAATCGGCAGGCCGGAGCTGATACGTGACAACATCAGCGCGGTGCGGCCAGATTCGGTCATGGAGATAATCGCCGAGACGCCTTTCAGATGGTTGGCGGCGTACATCGCTGACATGGCGATGGCTTCTTCGATGTTATCGAATTCCACGTCCAGACGGTGTTTGGAAACGTTGATGCTTGGGATTTTTTCCGCACCGAGACAAACACGCGCCATAGCAGCCACGGTTTCTGACGGATACTGCCCGGCAGCCGTTTCAGCAGAAAGCATCACGGCGTCGGTTCCGTCGAGCACGGCGTTCGCGACGTCCATCACTTCCGCACGGGTTGGCATCGGATTGGTGATCATCGATTCCATCATCTGCGTCGCGGTAATAACAGCGCGGTTGAGCTGACGGGCACGGCGGATCAGTTTCTTCTGAATACCCACCAGTTCCGGGTCACCGATTTCAACGCCCAGGTCACCACGGGCCACCATCACAACATCGGAAGCGAGAATGATGTCATCCATCGCCGCGTCGGTCGCGACGGCTTCAGCACGTTCAACTTTAGAAACGATTTGCGCATTACAGCCGGCATCGCGTGCCAGACGGCGTGCGTAGTTAAGATCTTCGCCCGTGCGTGGGAATGAAACTGCCAGATAATCTACGTCCATTTTGGCCGCAGTAATAATGTCAGCTTTATCTTTTTCAGTCAGGGCTTCAGCGGAAAGACCGCCGCCCAGCTTGTTAATGCCTTTATTGTTGGACAGCGGGCCGCCAACGGTGACTTCGGTGAAGACTTTCATGCCCTGAACTTCGAGCACTTTCAGCTGCACACGGCCATCATCAAGCAGCAGAATGTCGCCCGGTACCACGTCGGCAGGCAGACCTTTGTAGTCGATACCCACTTTCTCTTTATCGCCTTCACCCTTGCTCATGTTGGCGTCGAGCAGGAATTTGTCGCCGATATTCAGGAAAACTTTGCCTTCTTTAAAGGTCGATACGCGGATTTTTGGCCCTTGCAGGTCGCCAAGAATAGCCACGTGGCGGCCAAGACGGGCGGCGATTTCGCGCACTTTGTTGGCGCGCAGGATGTGGTCTTCAGGGGTGCCGTGGGAGAAATTCATACGTACAACGTTTGCACCGGCGGCAATGATTTTTTCGAGGTTGTTGTCGCGGTCAGTTGCAGGACCGAGGGTGGTAACAATCTTGGTTCTTCTGAGCCTTCTGGACATGCCTTACTCCGTTAACTGGTGAAGCAATTATTGTGCAAAAAACAGCGGGTCCACATTGGGTTGAGGTGTAATTGTAATACAAAAGGGTTTCACCTGTGTGACCCGCTGACCTCATGTCTGACATTTGTCCTGCGCACTTTGCGCGTAGATTTTCCGCCAGACTCCCTATTAAATCGTTGGTGTTCAATTAATATGTTTAGTGAATGATTTGCTGCCTGCCGCGCAGGGCAATGTCATTCAGGCAGGTTAGGGACGACAATACCCTTATCAAAGCGCGATTCTTTCAACGCTTCTTTGACCCGCTTCAGGTTATCTCTGAATTTTGCGCCGCGGCGCAAGGTAAAACCGGTGGCCAGTACATCGATCAGCGTCAGTTGTGCAATCCGCGAGACCATCGGCATATAAACGTCGGTGTCTTCGGGCACATCGAGCAGCAGGGCGAGCGTGGCTTCGTGCGCCAGCGGCGTATTAAAAGAGGTAATAGCAATGACCGTGGCATCGTTTTCGCGGGCAAGGTGCGCAAGTTCCACCAGGTTTTTGGTGCGTCCGGTGTGAGAAATCAGCACAACCACGTCGCCTTCGCTGGAATTCATGCAACTCATGCGCTGCATGACGATGTCATCGAAGTAGACCACGGGAATGTTGAAGCGGAAAAATTTGTTCATGGCATCATGCGCGACGGCGGCGGAAGCCCCCAGCCCGAAGAAGGAAATCTTCTTGGCCTGTGTGAGTAAATCGACGGCGCGGTTGATGGCGGCGATATCCAGGGTGTTTTTCACCTGATCGAGGCTGGCCATCGCAGATTCAAAGATTTTACTGGTGTAAGCGCTGACGCTGTCGCTTTCATCCACGTTACGGTTCACATAAGGCGTACCGTTTGCCAGACTTTGTGCCAGATGCAGTTTAAAATCTGGAAACCCTTTTGTGTCGAGACGACGGCAAAAACGGTTTACAGTAGGTTCACTGACGTCGGCCATACGGGCGAGAGTGGCAATACTGGAATGAATAGCAATGTGCGGCGATGCGAGGATAACTTCTGCAACTTTGCGTTCTGACTTGCTCAGAATGTCAAGGCTGGTCTGGATTTTTTCCAATGTATTCATAAGCATGCCACTCATAGGTTTCAACGATTTCTTTGAAAAGAGGAAATCGTTCTGATTTGATGAAAATATACTACGCGCTTCAGGCCGTTGGCAGCGTCAGTCAGGCGAATTTACGGCTTTTTTTGTCAGAGTTTGACCGAGATCTAACTTTCAGTATGGTAAATTCTGTTCAGTTTTGTCATAAAATTACAGAATGCGGTTGGTTTTCGACGCGTCTGGAATACGCAGGATAAAAACAGGGTTTTATCAGCAAGTTATCACGCTGTCAGATCAAGGTTTACGGCTTACGGGCAATCAGAGTACATTGTTGCTGAAATAAAATTACAATATGTACCCGAGATAATTCGAGTTGCAGCTCACGCAAAGGCAACCAGAAATAGATTAGGTATTCCTGCATTGAGGAGAAGAACATGGCGGTAACTCAGACAGCCCAGGCGTGTGATCTGGTAATTTTCGGTGCAAAAGGCGATCTTGCGCGTCGTAAGCTGTTGCCTTCCCTGTATCAGTTAGAGAAAGCAGGTCACATTCACCCTGACACCCGCATCATTGGTGTTGGGCGTGCGGAATGGGACAAAGCGGCCTATACCGAAGTGGTTAAAGAAGCACTCACCACCTTCATGAAAGAAAAAATTGATCCGGAACTGTGGGATAAACTCAGTGCCCGTCTTGATTTCTGTAACCTTGATGTCAACGATCTGAAGCATTTCAAAGTGCTGGGCAAAATGCTTGACCAGCAAAACCGCGCCACCATTAACTACTTTGCGATTGCGCCAAGCCACTTCGGTGCGATTTGCCGTGGTCTGGGTGAAGCAGGGCTGAACAAAGAACCTGCGCGCGTTGTGATGGAAAAACCACTGGGCCACTCTCTGGAGTCTTCTCAGGTCATCAACGATCAGGTTGCGGAGTATTTCGCCGAATCTCAGGTTTACCGTATCGACCATTATCTGGGTAAAGAAACGGTACTGAACCTGCTGGCGCTGCGTTTTGCCAACAACCTGTTCGCCAGCAACTGGGATAACCGCACCATCGATCACGTGCAGATCACCGTTGCGGAAGAAGTGGGTATCGAAGGCCGCTGGGGTTATTTCGATGACGCGGGCCAGATGCGCGACATGATCCAGAACCACTTGCTGCAAATTCTGACCATGATTGCCATGTCGCCTCCGGCGGATCTGAGCACCGACCGTATTCGTGATGAAAAAGTCAAAGTGCTGCGTTCCCTGCGTCGCATCGACCAGTCAAACGTGCGTGAAAACACGGTGCGTGGCCAGTACACCGCTGGTTTCGTCCAGGGCAAAAAAGTGCCGGGCTATCTGGAAGAAGAAGGCGCGAAAAAAACCAGCAGCACCGAAACCTTTGTGTCTATCCGTGTGGATATCGACAACTGGCAGTGGGCTGGCGTGCCGTTCTACCTGCGTACCGGTAAACGTCTGCCGACCAAATGTTCAGAAGTTGTGGTGTACTTTAAGAGCCCGGCGCTCAACCTGTTCCGCGATTCTTATCAGCAGTTGCCGCAGAACAAACTGACCATTCGTCTGCAACCGGACGAAGGTATCGAAATCGAAGTGCTTAACAAGGTTCCGGGTCTGGAACACAAACATCGTTTGCAAACCACCAAACTGGACCTGAGCTTCACCGAAACCTTTAACGAGCAACACATCGCCGATGCCTACGAGCGTCTGCTGCTGGAAACCATGCGTGGGATCCAGGCGCTGTTCGTACGCCGTGACGAAGTGGAAGAAGCCTGGAAATGGGTCGACTCCATCATGAATGCATGGGCGGCGGAAAGCGAAGCGCCAAAACCGTATCAGTCCGGCACATGGGGGCCGGTGGCTTCTGTGGCCATGATTACCCGTGACGGCCGTTCCTGGAACGAGTTTGAATAACCGGTAATCCTTTAAAAAACGCTGCCTGTGCAGCGTTTTTTTATGACATATCAATTCTTTTAGCAGTTAGGAATAGTAGTATCTCGTCGAATCGGGTGTGGTCGGTTTCTGGCAACGTTTTTTCTTTCTGAAAAGTTGCCGGACCCTGTGGCAGGGGCGCGCCATCAATCACAACGGTGCCTGCGGGCATGAACGGAGAACAAGATGAAAAACTGGAAAACAAGCGCGGAACAAATTCTGACCTCAGGGCCGGTTGTTCCTGTGATTGTTATCAACAAACTGGAACATGCGGTTCCGCTGGCGAAAGCGCTGGTTGCCGGTGGTGTGCGGGTGCTGGAAGTGACGTTACGTACCGCTTGTGCGATGGACGCAATCCGTGCGATTGCCAAAGAAGTGCCGGACGCCATTATTGGTGCGGGTACCGTTCTCAATCCTGAACAACTGGCCGAAGTCACCGAAGCAGGCGCTCAGTTTGCGATCAGCCCTGGCCTGACAGACTCTTTGCTGAAAGCAGCCAACGCCGGTTCTATCCCGCTGATTCCGGGTATTTGCACCGTATCAGAACTGATGATGGGTCTCGATGCCGGTCTGCGTGAATTCAAATTCTTCCCGGCGGAAGCCAACGGCGGCGTGAAAGCGTTGCAGGCGATTGCCGGTCCGTTCCCGCAAGTGCGTTTCTGCCCGACCGGCGGGATTTCACCGGCGAACTACCGTGATTATCTGGCGCTGAAAAGCGTGCTGTGCATCGGCGGTTCATGGCTGGTGCCTGCGGACGCGCTGGAAAGCGGCGATTACGCACGTATCACGCAACTGGCAAAAGAAGCCGTTGCGGGCGCAAAAGCGTAATACCCGTCATCCTTCGGGCCGCCTCTGCGTTGGCTGCCCTCTCGAACCCCGGTCACATACTGAATGTATGCTCCCGGGGATTCACTCAGTTGCCGCCTTGATGCGACCCGAATGTTTAGGGTATTTCAAAATGCGAAAACCTCCCGCGGGAGGTTTTTTTTATCTCTGAGATCCGGCGCTTAGCGTGCGGCGATGATCTTAATTTCGATTTTGTATTTCGGGTTCATCAGGTTGGCCTGCACGGTGCAGCGAACCGGCGCGTTACCCGGAGACACCCACGCATCCCAGGCTTCGTTCATTGCCGGGAAATCTTCCTTGTGAACCAGAAACAGCGTGGCATCGAGAATTTTGCTCTTGTCGGAACCGGCTTCTGTCAGCACGGCATCGATGATGGCCAGCGTTTCAGCGGTCTGATCTTTCGCATTTGCATCCAGATTTTCCGGCACCGCCGTGTAGTAAATAGTGTCGTTGTGGATGACCACATCAGACATGCGTGGCTCAGGTCGGATCCGTTCGATAGTCATACTTTTGTGCTCCTGTTAGTCACTTTTTATTGATGGCGGTAAGGGTAACACAAAGGCTTGCTGCGTTGGATTGGCAGATGGCGGTGGCGGTAAGGGCGTTCGGTTGGCATAATCACTGCTGATCCGTACAGGTAGAGAGATTCAGTGACAGACGATTTTGCAACAGATGGCGCCCTGGCGCAGAAAATTGAAGGTTTCAAACCCCGTGAACCGCAGCGTCTGATGGCGCAGGCCGTCAGCAAAGCCATCAGCGGAAAACAGGGGCTGGTCGTTGAGGCCGGAACCGGAACCGGGAAAACCTACGCCTATCTCGCGCCGGCATTACGCTCGGGCAAAAAAGTCATTATTTCTACCGGCTCGAAAAATCTGCAAGACCAGCTCTATTCCCGTGACCTGCCGAAAGTCGCTTCTGCGCTGCAATTCAAAGGCCGTCTGGCGTTGCTCAAAGGGCGTTCTAACTATCTGTGTCTGGAGCGTCTGGAGCAGCAATCACTTTCCGGCGGCGATCTCGCCAGTCAGGCGCTCAGCGAACTGGCGCATCTGCGGCACTGGTCGAGCAGCACGGAAGAGGGCGATATCAGCACCTGCACCGTGGTGCCGGAAGACAGCTTTGTCTGGCCGCTGGTGACCAGCACCAACGATAACTGCCTGGGCAGTGACTGCCCGCTGTACAAAGAATGTTTCGTCGTCAAGGCCCGCCGTAAGGCGATGGACGCTGACGTCGTGGTTGTTAACCATCACCTTTTTATGGCCGATATGGTGGTCAAAGAGAGCGGCTTCGGTGAACTTATCCCGCAGGCTGACGTGATGATTTTCGACGAAGCCCATCAGATCCCCGATATCGCCAGCCAGTATTTTGGCCAGCAGGTGACCAGCCGTCAGTTGCTCGACATGGCGAAAGACATCACCATCGCTTACCGTACGGAAGTGCGTGATTCTGTACAGTTGCAGAAAAGCGCTGACCGCCTGAGTCAGAGCACAATGGATTTTCGTCTGGCGCTCGGTGAGCCGGGTTTTCGCGGTAATCTGCGCGATGTGCTCAGCCAGCCTGCCATTCAGCGTGCGCTTTTGCTGCTCGATGACGCGCTGGAGCTTTGCTACGACGTGGTCAAACTGTCTCTCGGGCGCTCGGCCTTGCTGGACGCCGCCTTCGAGCGCGCCACGCTGTACCGCAACCGTCTCAAGCGCCTGAAAGATGTATCGATTCCCGGCTACAGCTACTGGTACGAATGTAATTCCCGCCATTTTGTTCTGGCGCTGACGCCGCTATCGGTCACCGATAAATTCAGCGAAATGATGAAAGAAAAGCCGGGCGCGTGGATTTTCACGTCCGCAACGCTTTCGGTGAACGACCAGCTGCATCATTTCACCGAACGTCTCGGGCTGGATGAGGCCGAAACGTTGCTGCTACCGAGCCCGTTTGATTACGCCAAACAGGCGCTGTTGTGCGTGCCGCGTTTCCTGCCTGAATCTAACGGTCAGGGCAGTTCCAAACAGCTGGCGCGTATGCTCCGGCCACTGATCGAAGCCAACAAAGGGCGCTGTTTCTTCCTGTGTACGTCGCACAAAATGATGCGTGAGCTGGCGGAGGAATTCCGCGCCAGTCTGACGCTGCCGGTGTTGTTACAGGGGGAAACCAGCAAAGGCCAGCTGCTGGCGCAGTTCGTCGAAGCGGGCAATGCGCTGCTGGTGGCAACCAGTAGTTTCTGGGAAGGCGTGGATGTCCGCGGCGACGCGCTGTCGTGCGTTATCATCGATAAATTGCCGTTCACATCCCCCGACGATCCGCTGCTCAAAGCGCGCATCGAAGATTGTCGTTTGCGCGGCGGTGATCCGTTCAATGACGTACAATTACCGGATGCGGTCATTACGCTTAAACAGGGCGTCGGGCGACTGATCCGCGACACCGATGACCGTGGCGTGATGGTGATTTGCGACAACCGCCTGGTCATGCGCCCGTATGGCGAAGTTTTCCTCAACAGTTTGCCGCCCACGCCGCGTACACGTGATCTTGCACAAGCGATACGCTTTTTACAGAACGTGGAAGAGCAGAAATAGCCTTCACGTTATGTTAGGATAGCGCCCCGAAAAAAGGCCCTAACTTATTCATTTCCCCGCCTGAGGTTTGGCATGTCCACGCGAATTTTAGCAATTGATACGGCGACAGAAGCCTGTTCGGTTGCGCTATACAATGAGGGCGAAACGCTCGCTCATTTTGAACTCTGCGCCCGCGAACATACGCAGCGTATTTTGCCGCTGGTGCAGCAGATCCTCGCCGAAGCGGGCCTGACGCTGAGTCAGCTCGATGCTCTGGCCTTTGGCCGCGGGCCGGGCAGTTTTACCGGCGTGCGTATCGGTATCGGCATGGCGCAGGGATTGTCGCTGGGCGCTGAACTGCCTTTGCTGCCGGTTTCCACCTTACAGACCATGGCGCAGGGCGCTTACCGCCAGACTGGCGCTGAAAACGTGCTGGCCGCCATCGATGCGCGCATGGGCGAAGTGTACTGGGGCGAATTCTCCCGGAACGCAGAGGGCGTCTGGAGTGGTGAAAACACCGAGAAAGTGATCAAACCTGAACAACTCATCGAACAGGCCGGCTCACTGACCGGCCGTTTTGCGACCGTCGGCACCGGCTGGGAAGCTTATCCGCATTTGCTGGGTGAATCTCCGGTTGCAGAATTATTTGATGGCAAAATGTTACTGCCGCACGCGGAAGATATGCTGCCGCTGGCGCTCCAGCTCTGGGAAAACGGCGTTCGCGTAAATCCTGAAGATGCTGAACCCACTTATCTGCGCAACGAAGTTACGTGGAAAAAGCTGCCGGGCCGGTAAGTTACCGCAACTTGTGTACTTAAAAGTGGTCAAAAAAAAGAGTATGCACAGGAGTCATCGCAATGCGTAAGTGGTCAGCAGTCCAGCAGTTTTCGGTTCAGACAGGTAAGAAATGGGCGTTGAGCGCTGTTGCGCTGAGCGTTCTGGTGTTGTCAGGATGTGTCACCGTTCCGGATGAAATCCGCGGGACCACGGCAACGCCGCAAATGAATTTACAGGCGGTGCAGGGCGCACCAAGTCTGTATGTCGGGCAGGAGTCGCGTTTTGGCGGCAAAGTGGTGGCAGTCACCAATTTGCAAAATAAAACGCGTCTCGAAATCGCCACGATGCCGCTTGATGACGGCGCACGGCCGATTCTGGGCGCGGCGTCGCGTGGCCGCATCATGGCTTACATCAACGGTTTCGTCGATCCGGTGGATTACCGCAATCAGCTCGTGACCGTGGTTGGCCCGATCACTGGCGTTGAAAAAGGCACGGTAGGGCAGTCGTCCTATAATTTCGTGACTATCAACGTAAACAGTTTTAAACGCTGGCGTATCGAGCAACAGGTGGTGATGCCGCCTCAGCCGATGGGCCCGTGGGGCTGGGGATACGGGGGACCGTACGACAGCTGGGGGCGAGGGTTTGGGCCCGGTTGGGGCCCCGGCTGGTATGACATGGGGCCCGCACGGGTCCAGAGTGTCGTCACCGAATAACCGGCACAATCACGGCGCGCCGCCTCCGCACGGGGCTCCACCGGCACACGGTGGTCAGCCTCCGAACGGCCCGCCACCTCAGGCTGCGATGAGGCCAGCACCGGGACATCCGGTGCCACCGCCGCCGAAAAAGTAAAGACAGACAAGATCGTTGTTAAGGCGGCTTAATTGCCGCCTTTTTCTTTTTAAGCCACGGACGGTTTGGCTAACGAAGGGCACAGAAAAAGTGACCCGCCTCTCAACCTCGACATTGTTTGAAACACAACTGGTAAGCTGAGTTAAAATATTGTTAAAGACGTGATAAAACTCGTCGAATTGAGATGGCAACAGTACATGATTTCAGGAGTGATACCTTGGAAAAGGTTTGGCTAAAACGTTATCCGGCAGATGTTCCCGAGAACATCGATCCTGACCGCTACAGCTCGCTGGTCGAGATGTTTGAAAATGCCACGCTGCGTTATGCAGACAGTCCAGCGTTTATCAACATGGGCGAGGTCATGACGTTCCGTAAACTTGAGGAACGTAGTCGTGCTTTTGCGGCTTATCTGCAAAACCAGTTAGGGCTGAAAAAAGGCGACCGCGTGGCCCTGATGATGCCTAATCTGCTGCAATATCCGATTGCGCTGTTTGGCGTCTTGCGTGCGGGCATGGTCGTGGTGAACGTCAACCCGCTCTATACGCCACGCGAGCTGGAACATCAGCTCAATGACAGCGGTGCCAGCGCCATTGTGATTGTGTCCAACTTTGCCCATACGCTGGAAAAAGTGGTCTACAAAACGCAGGTTAAGCATGTGATCCTGACCCGTATGGGTGATCAGCTTTCTGCGGCAAAAGGCACGCTGGTAAATTTTGTCGTCAAATATGTCAAAAGGCTGGTGCCTAAATATCACCTGCCAAATGCGATTTCCTTCCGCAGTGCCCTGCAATACGGGCGTCGCTTGCAATATATCAAACCCGATATCATCAATGACGATCTGGCGTTTTTGCAATATACCGGCGGAACTACCGGCGTTGCAAAAGGCGCGATGCTGACACACCGGAACATGCAGGCCAATCTGGAACAGGCAAAAGCGGCGTACGCGCCGTTGCTTCAACCGGGCCATGAACTGGTGGTGACGGCGCTGCCGCTGTATCACATTTTTGCGCTGACTGTGAATTGTCTGCTGTTCCTCGATCTGGGGGGAAAAAGTCTGCTGATCACCAACCCGCGCGATGTGCCTGGCATGGTGAAAGAGCTGTCGAAATATCCGTTCACCGCCATCAGCGGGGTGAACACGTTGTTCAACGCGTTACTCAATAACGAAGATTTTCGTGAGCTGGATTTCTCGACGCTGCGCCTTTCTGTCGGCGGCGGGATGTCAGTTCAGAAATCGGTTGCCGATAAATGGGAAAAGCTGACCGGCAAGCATTTGCTGGAAGGTTATGGCCTGACGGAGTGCTCGCCGCTGGTCGCGGGCAACCCGTACGATCTGAAACATTACAGCGGTAGTATCGGTTTACCTGTGCCGTCGACGGAAGTGCGTCTGGTGGATGATAATGGCCATGATGTCGCGCCGGGGCAACCCGGAGAGCTGTGGGTGCGCGGGCCGCAGGTGATGCTGGGCTACTGGCAACGGCCTTCGGCGACCGATGAGGTGCTAAAAGATGGCTGGTTATCGACGGGCGATATCGTTACAGTGGACGAGCAGGGCTTTTTGCGGATTGTGGATCGCAAAAAAGACATGATTCTGGTTTCCGGTTTCAACGTTTACCCTAACGAAATTGAAGAGGTGGTTTCACAACATGACAAGGTGCTCGAAGTTGCCGCCATTGGTGTGCCAAACGAGTCGTCGGGTGAAATCGTCAAAATTTGCGTGGTGAAGAAAGACCCGTCACTGACCAGCGAAGAACTTCTGGCACATTGCCGCCGGTTATTAACCGGTTACAAAGTACCGAAGATTGTTGAATTTCGCGATGAGTTACCGAAGTCAAATGTCGGTAAGATCCTCAGACGCGAACTTCGCGATGAGCAGGCAAAACCGAAGGACGATCCGAAGCAGGATGCGGCGTAACGTTTGCCCGCTGCGCTGTGATGGTCACTCTCAACGCCGGATTTGTCCGGCGTTGTCACGTTATAACGCATTAATATTAAGAGAATTAAGATTTGAATTATCAGTTGATCACGACCAATGACGCGTTGGAGCAGGTTTGTCTTCAGGCCAAAGCGCACAGCAAAATCGCGCTGGATACCGAATTCGTCCGTACCCGCACTTATTACCCGCAACTCGGGCTCATACAGCTGTTCGATGGTGAACGGCTGACGCTGATTGACCCGTTGCCGATTACCGCCTGGCAGCCTTTTATCGATTTGCTGGTGAATCCTGATGTCGTGAAATTCCTCCATGCCGGTAGTGAAGATCTGGAAGTGTTCCTCAACGCTTTTGGCGTGATGCCTTCTCCGCTGATTGATACGCAAATTCTTGCCGCCTTCAGCGGACGTCCGCTGTCTTGCGGGTTTGCCCGTCTGGTGGCAGAAACGACCGGCGTTGAGCTGGATAAAAGCGAATCGCGCACAGACTGGATTGCCCGTCCTCTGAGCGAAAAACAGTGTGTCTATGCCGCTGCCGATGTCTGGTATCTTCTGCCGCTGGCCGACCAGCTGATGCGTGAAACCGAAGAAGCTGGCTGGATGGAAGCCGCGCAGGATGAATGTCTGGCGTTGTGCCGCCGTCGTAAAGAAGTTCTGCAACCTGAACTGGCTTATCTGGAAATCGGCAATGCGTTCCAGCTGCGTCCGCGTCAGCTGGGTTGCCTGAAGTTGCTGGCCGCCTGGCGCCTCAATCAGGCACGTCAGCGTGACCTGGCCGTCAACTTTGTAGTGCGTGAAGAAAATCTCTGGCAGGTAGCCCGCTATCAGCCTAAATCGCTGGGTGAGCTGGAGGCGCTTGGCCTGAGCGGCCCGGAAATCCGTTACCATGGCCGCACGTTGCTGGCGCTGGTGGAAGAGTCTGAGGCATTGCCGGAAGACGATTTACCGGCTCCCATTTCGAATCTGATTGATCAGCCGGGCTATCGCAAAGTCTTCAAAGACATCAAAGCGCTGATCCAGACCGTGAGTAAAGAAAGCGGGTTAAGCGTTGAGTTACTGGCCTCACGTCGCCAGATTAATCAGTTATTAAGTCGTCACTGGAAGTTAAAAGAGAAAGAATCACAGCCGGAATTAATCAGCGGCTGGAGAGGAAAACTTCTGGCTGAAAGGCTGAACGAAATTCTCAGTCAATATTGATGGGCTTACCGCGTTCAAAATAGCGGAATACGAAAACTTAAATTAAAAGGCGGAGATTTTCTCCGCTTTTTTGTTTTTAGTTAACCGCATATTTAAATAATAGCGTTCGGGTAATGTTCGCGGATGAAATCACACTAAGGATATTAATCGCCAGGCTAAATGGGATGAGTCTTAATCATAATTTCAGATAATAAATAGAGCAGGGTGCGGAACAATCTCGTGGGGATATATACAGTGGTGTTGCCAGGGAAAATAAGCGGGCGGTAGAAAATCAGGGAAAAAAATTGAGTAGCCCCCTGAGAAAACAGGGGGCGCTATGCTGAAAGAAACACCTGCAGGCAGACTGCTGTCATTTAGGCGCGTCTTCCGATTCTGACTCTGGCAAAGTGACGTTAAGTTCCAGTACGGAAATATCGTCACCTTTTTGCTCGAACTGAACCTGCAACATTTCGGGGTCAATCTTAATGTACTTACAGATGACCGCCAAAATATCACGTTTCAATTCAGGCAGATACGACGGTTCACTATCCCCTCGACGCCGTTCGGCTACGATGATCTGTAGCCGTTCCTTGGCTATATTGGCTGTCGATTTTTTGCGGGACAGAAAGAAATCTAACAATGCCATGGTTTATCCCCCAAAAAGGCGTTTCAGGAAACTCTTCTTCTCTTCCTCAATAAAACGGAACGCACGTTCTTCACCAAGCAGACGGCTGACGGTATCGTCGTACGCTTTCCCTGCATCAGATTCCTGATCCAGAATGACCGGTTCGCCCTGGTTGGACGCACGCAGTACGGACTGATCTTCAGGAATAACACCGATCAGAGGAATACGCAGGATTTCCAGCACATCTTCCATGCTCAGCATGTCGCCACGGCTGACACGGCCCGGGTTGTAACGGGTGAGAAGCAGGTGTTCTTTAATAGGCTCTAAGCCTTGTTCCGCACGACGGGATTTTGAGGACAAAATGCCCAAAATGCGGTCGGAGTCACGCACGGAAGAGACTTCCGGGTTGGTCGTAATGACGGCTTCGTCGGCGAAATACAGCGCCATTAATGCGCCGGTTTCGATGCCCGCAGGCGAGTCGCAAACCACGAAGTCAAATTCCATTTCGGCAAGATCGTTAAGGATCTTTTCTACGCCTTCGCGGGTCAGTGCATCTTTATCACGGGTTTGCGAAGCCGGAAGAATAAACAGGTTTTCAGTGCGTTTATCTTTGATAAGCGCCTGATTCAGCGTGGCATCACCCTGGATCACGTTGACGAAATCATAAACCACGCGGCGCTCACAGCCCATAATCAGATCGAGATTACGCAGACCGATATCGAAATCGATAACAACGGTCTTTTTACCTTTTTGAGCTAAACCGGTAGCAATGGCCGCGCTTGAAGTGGTCTTGCCAACGCCCCCTTTACCCGATGTAACAACTATGATGCGTGCCATGAATGGATTCCTTGTCGAAAGGGCTTAGTTTAAAGGTTGTATGGTTAACACATTATTTATCAGGCTGAGGCGCGCGGCCTGACCGAGATAATCGGTCGGGATTTGATCACTCAGCCAGTATTGCCCTGCGATAGAGACTAGTTCAGCGCCTAAATGGGTGCAAAAAATCTGACAATTTGCATCACCTGCTGCACCAGCCAGCGCTCTTCCTCGCATCATACCGTAGATGTGGATATTGCCATCGGCAATCAGTTCCGCACCTGCGCTGACACTACTGGTCACGATGAGGTCGCTGTTACGGGCATAAATTTGTTGGCCGGATCTGACCGGAGAACTGACAATGCGGGTTTTCGCCGGAGCATTGTCGGGCACGACAGGAACCGGTGGTTCTGCGGCGATGCGCTGTGCACGGCCTTCACTCAGCAACGGCAAACCGGTGCGGGAAAGTGCGCGTTTCTGCCCTTCGTCTTTACAACCACTGATGCCCACAACGCGAAAACCTGCAGAAGCGACAGCCTGTTGAATGTCTTTCCAGTTTGCTTCACCGCTCAGCGAGGCAACGTTGATAACAACAGGGGCATTTTTCAAAAAGGCCGGAGCTTGCTCCACTTTTTCCTGTAATGCCTGATAAATAACCTCCGGTTGTGAACTATGTAAATGAACAACCGATAAGGTAAAACTGCTGCCTTTTAGTTCTATTGGCGATTGTGACATCTATCCTGACTCAGTCTCAGCAACTCTAAATCCCCGGAATACCACTCGGGGGGCGATATTCCGATGTACGTTAAGCATGTTATAGTTACAGTTATATCTAGGCAAGCCACCGTTTCAATAAAATAGAGTTAAAAAAATGCTTTGTGTGATCTATAGAAGTACTAAACGCGACCAGACTTATCTGTATGTCGAAAAAAAAGACGATTTCTCTCGTGTGCCTGAAGAATTACTCAAAGGTTTTGGCGTGCCGCAGTTCTCAATGATACTCAATCTGGCCGGGCGTGAAAAATTAGCGTCTGCGGATATTGCAAAAGTGCGTCAGGCTCTCGAAGAGCAGGGTTATTATCTGCAGGTTCCACCACCGGTTGAAAGTTTATTGAATATTCATCTGACTGACGCGAGTAAATAACGCTTTCCTGACATTTGTTTCGGCATTTTACGCACTTTCGGACGTCATGACTTGCAATCATCGCTGGAGTACTCAAAGCTTACAGCGATGATTCAATTGCAGATGTGATAAGGAAGAATTTGATGAAATTGTCGGCACTGGCCGTGTTAACACCGCTGATTATCCTCAGCGGTTGTGCAGCGCAGAAGGCAACCTCAGGACAAACCACGCCGCAGACTGCGGCAACGACACAACCTTCAGCCGCCGCGCCGGCTGCTACGCCCGGTAAAACATCGCTGGCCGAACAGGGAAGAGACCCCGCTGAGTTTCCCGCTTATGTTGAAAAACTGAAAGCGCAGGCTCTGGCGCAAGGCATCAGCCAGCAAACCATCGACAGTACTTTCGCCAACATTCATTTTGTTGACCGTGTCATTAATTCCGATCGCAACCAGCTGGAAAAGAAAATCACGCTTGATGATTATCTGACCCGTGTCTTGCCGGAGTGGAAAATCAAACAGGGGCAAACCCAATACCAGAGTAATTTGCCTGCGCTCCAGCAGGCCAGCGACCGTTACGGCGTTCAGCCGCAATACATCGTGGCGCTGTGGGCGATGGAAAGTAGCTTCGGCAAAATCCAGGGCAAGGAAGATGTCTTCTCCGCGCTGGCAACGCTGGCCTTCGAGGGCCGTCGTGAAGCCTTCTTCACCAAAGAATTTATGGCTGCGCTCAAAATCGTCGATTCCGGTCATGCCACCAGCGATATGATGAAAGGATCCTGGGCTGGTGCGATGGGTCAGTCGCAGTTTATGCCGACGTCCTATCTGAATTACGGCGCCGACGGCAACGGCGACGGCAAAATCGACATCTGGAAAAACACCGATGATGTCTTTGCATCTACCGCGAATTATCTGTCGAAAGAAGGCTGGAAACGCGATCAGGGCTGGGGGCAGGAAGTGAAATTGCCCGCAGGCTTTGATGGCAGTCTGGCGGGTCTGAAAAACAACCAGATGCACCCGGCCAGTTACTGGCAACAAATGGGGATCACCCAGGTAGACGGCAGCCCGCTGGCCTCAACGGCAACCCGCGCATGGATTATCACACCAGATGATACGCAAGGGCGCGCATTCCTGGTTTACGATAACTTCCGCACGATTATGCACTGGAACCGTTCAACCTATTTCGCACTGAGTATCGGAATGATGGCGGATGGCATTATGGGTTCGCAGGCGCCGGTTGTTTCAGGTGAAGCCGCACCGGCGACCACCTCTGCGCCTTCCGCACCGTTAGCGCCAGCCCCGCGTAATCCGTTCAGCGGCTGATTTTTCCAAAAGGAGTGGCTGTATGTATCAACACAGAGACTGGCATGGCGCGTTACTGGATTTCCCGGTGAACAAAGTCGTGTGTGTGGGCAATAACTATGCCGATCACATCAAAGAAATGGGCAGTCAGATTTCCGCCGAACCGGTGGTGTTTATCAAACCGGAAACGGCGCTGTGCGATATCCGTCAGCCGCTCGCGATTCCGAAAGATCTGGGTGCGGTACATCACGAAGTTGAGCTGGCCGTGCTTATCGGCACGCCGCTCAAACAAGCCACGGAAGATCGCGTTGCCAACGCCATCGCCGGTTATGCGTTGGCGCTGGATTTAACGCTGCGTGATTTGCAGATGAAATTCAAAGCGGCGGGGCAGCCGTGGGAAAAAGCCAAAGGCTTCGACGGTTCCTGCCCGATCAGCGGATTTATTCCGGTAAGTGAATTTGGTGATGCGCAGCAGGCTGATTTGCAGCTGGTCGTTAACGGTGAAACACGGCAGGAAGGCAATACCCGTAACATGCTGACGCCGCTGTTGCCGCTGATTGCTTACATGAGCCGTTATTTCACGCTGCGCGCGGGCGATATCATTCTGACCGGCACGCCGCAAGGCGTCGGGCCGCTGAAAGCGGGTGACGAAATTGTGGCTACACTTACCGGTAAGTCTGTTTCAACCCGCGTGATCTGAAACAAACCCTCTCTCCGCCGGAGCAGCTTTCCGGCGGCTTTACTTGCATCTGCAGGCTAAAGCGTCTATATAAGCACCCTCATTTTATTTATACCGGATGCACATTATGACTGAACCCGCTTTTTGGCAGCAAAAAACGCTGTCTGAAATGACTGACGAAGAATGGGAAGCATTGTGCGACGGCTGCGGACAATGCTGCTTACATAAGCTGATTGATGAAGATACCGAAGAAATTTACTTCACCAACGTTGCCTGTAACCAGCTCAATATCAAATCCTGTCAGTGCCGTAACTACGAGCGTCGTTTTACGCTTGAAGAAGACTGCATCAAGCTGACCCGCGAAAACCTGACCACCTTTGACTGGCTGCCGCCGACGTGTGCTTATCGTCTGATTGGTGAAGGGCGCCCGCTGCTGCCGTGGCATCCGCTGCTTAATAAAGCCTCTAAATCAGCAATGCACACCGCACAAATCTCCGTTCGTTATATCGCGGTTCGCGAAGACGATGTGGAAGACTGGCAGGATCACATTATGAATAAGCCAAGCTGGGCGAGATAACTCGCTGAAAGGAAAAAAGAAAGTATTTCAGGGGTGAGAGTGTGGGGCAGAGACGGGGCATGGCCCGCTACGTGGAGTTCAAAATCCTTCTGATTCCCTGCCTCTCCCGCGTTATCGGGATGCAATGATTTACTTAAAAATTCCGTAGACTACCGTTCCCGCAATAACCCAGAACGCGACACAGGCTGTCACGCAGATTACCCAAACGGCCCAAACGGGGAGTTTGTTTAAACGTTCTAACCCCATATTTGCTATCACCTCTGATTTTAGACATAAAAAAGCCCCGGCGACCGCCAGGGCGTAATACTTATCATACATTCATTTTTATATTTCTGAATCGGGTCTGACGCCATTTAATGCATTCAGCGCTTCCGCATCCAGTTCCGGATCGGCTTTATCGATCAGTCGCGTAATTTCAATCAGCGCCTGGAATTGTTCAAACAGAAGTGTGGCATCCGATTTCAGTACATCATCTGCGGAATCCAGCACGGAATTGATCGCTTTGTTCACGCTTTCGATGGCTTCCTGCGGACCGCCATTTTTGCCCACGGTAAGGAAAACAGCACTCAGCAAAAGCGACTGAGCTTCAACTTGTGCGGTCAGCTGCTTTGCATCCACCTCCATCCGGGAAATCTTTGCGACCATGCTTAAGATAATATTTTTCATTGCTACCCCTTCAGAGACAAATGTTGAATCGCCTCCACATTTCTACGCCAGGTTCGAAAATCTTCATAATGAAATTTGAAAAAAATGAGCGGCTGCACATGCCGCTCACTGATGGGGGTAAACCGGTAATAGTTTAGGGTGCGGTTTTATCCGCGTCCGGGTGGTTTTTCCCTTCTTCTATAAAGTCTTCGTCAATCATATCGGTATTATTCTGATGCTCGCGCCCGGAAAGAATATTCCAGCAGGCGATGAACAGGGCTGCAATCAGCGGACCGATAACAAAGCCGTTGATACCATAGACTTCCATCCCGCCCAGCGTGGTGATCAGAATGAGATAATCCGGCATTTTGGTGTCTTTGCCGACCAGAAGCGGTCGCAGAATATTATCGACCAGGCCGATAACCACCACGAAGAAGACGATGAGGAAAATCGCCTGCCACAACATTCCGGAGGCGAAGAAGTAGATCGTCGCCGGCACCCAAATGATCGCCGAACCGACCGCAGGAATAATCGACAGAAACGCCATCAGCGCGCCCCACAGCAGGCTGCCATCGAGACCCGCAATGTAGAATGCCAGCCCGCCAAGCGCACCCTGAACGATCGCCACCACCACCGTGCCTTTCACCGTTGCGCGTGAAACGGCGGCAAACTTCATGAACAGATGATGTTTGACATGGCGGGAAAGCGGCAGGGCTTCCAGCGTCAGATTAACCAGATACGCGCCGTCTTTAATCAGGAAGAACAGGATATACAGCATGATGCCGAAACCGACAACAAAGCCGAATGTGCTCTTACCAATCACGAAAACGCTGCCTGCCAGATACTGACTACCCTGTAATGCGACGTCTGAAAGTTTTTTCTGAATCTCAGCCGTGCTGTCTAAATTATGGTCGGCAAGGAAATGACGCGCCCATCTTGGTAAATGGTGAATGGTGTCCGACACCAGTGTAGGCAGTTGCGATTCATTGCCCTGAAGTTTGGTGTAAACCGTATTGAATTCTATGGCCAGTGAAGAAGTAATAATCGCCAGCGGCGTGAAAACAATCAGACAAATAATCAGCACGGTCAGCAGTGAGACCACGCCGTTGCGGTCGCCGACAAATTGCTTCAGCCGGTTTTTCATCGGATTAAAAATCACCGCCAGAATAATCGCCCATAGTACGGAAGAATAGTAAGGCCTCAATACATCCAGGAAGGCCAATGTCACAATGAAAAGGATCATAATAAAGAAACCCTTTGAAAACCCTTTAACCACCATATCTCTTCCTCTGTTGAGCGTTTTAGCTCTCGTAGCATAGAACTCATTGCCGTTTTTACAACTATCGCTCTTTTTTCGTGCGGCAGCGTCTTTCATTTCCGCTGAAAAAACGCCATAAAAAAAAGCGCCCTGAGGCGCTTTTATCGTCGACATGTCTGGAATTAACGGCCGAACAAATCACGACGTTTTGGTTTTACGAACTGGGCCAGTAACACCAGGATCCCGATGATCATAAAGACGCTGAAGACAACGACCAGCCACTGAGGCATCCCCAGAGACAGGAATTCCCACTGTTTTTCAGCACAATCACCGCTGGCGATGAACATCCACGGGAACCATTTGTCCAGTGGCAACCAGGTCGGGAAGCGGGCTGCAAAATCGCAGGTGGCGAACGGAGAAGGGTGCAGCTGAATCATGGTGTGTTCCCATGACAGGCGGATCCCTTCATACGCGCTGTAAAGCCAGATGAGGATACCGGCGTAACGCAACCAGGTCGCCGGGGCAATTGCGCCCACCAGACCCGCAGCCAGTATTCCCATCAGCGCACAACGTTCGTAGATACACATGACGCACGGTTTCAGCAACATCACGTGTTGGAAATACAACGCAACCAGCTCAAGCGCCAGAGCGGTCAGAGCCATCAGAAGCCATGCACCGCGGCCTTGCGAGCAACGGTTAAGATATTGCAACATAGAAATTTTTTCCCTGCAGTTAGCTACTGACACGCAGTGTAAACCAATTGGACCCCGCTGCCAGCCTGTCTCCATAAATATTCGGTAAATAATTAATATAAATCGGACAATTCGACTTTAAATTCGGCTATTTTCTGAGTCGATGCTCAGGCACAGAATTACCCACCTGATCCTCGTGCCGGTCAATGTAATGGGGAAAGTGCCAGCCATCCCATGTCGGTGTACCACTGCGTCATTTCCGGCAGCAGGAATTGCACACAAAGCAGACCTGCGAGCGTCATCACAATCGTGTAAGGCAGCGCCATCCACACCATCCGGCCATACGAAAGGCGGATCAGCGGGGCAAGGGCGGACGTCAGCAGGAACAGAAATGCCGCCTGACCGTTCGGTGTCGCGACGGAAGGCAGGTTTGTTCCGGTATTAATGGCGACCGCCAGCATCTCAAACTGTTTCAGATTAATGGCACCGTTTTCCAGCGCTGATTTCGCTTCATTGATATAAACCGTACCGACGAAGACATTATCGGAAACAGAAGAAAGCAATCCGTTGAACAGATAGAACAGCGAAAGCTGATTGGCGGGCGCAGATTGCAGCACGAAATTCACAATCGGGCTGAATAAGTGCTGATCGACAATCACGGCGACTACCGCAAAAAATACCACCAGCAGCGCGGTAAACGGCAGGGAATCCTGAAATGCTTTACCGATCGCATGTTCGTCCGTCACGCCGCAAAATGCCGTCGCGAAGATAATCACGGACAGCCCGATCAGCCCGACTTCGGCCAGATGAAACGCCAGCGCGATAATCAGCCATACGCCAATCAGCGCCTGCACGGCCAGTTTGATACGTTCCTGACGTGTGCTGTTTTCGGTATTTTTCTGGTCGTACTGTTTGAGAACCTCGAAGACCGGTTGTGGCAACCGTGCGCCATAACCAAACAGGCGGAAACGTTCGACCAGCGCGCAGACGATAAAACCGCAAATGAACACCGGCACGCTGACCGGTGACATGCGGATCAGAAAATCAGTGAACTGCCATCCGGCGGCTTTCGCGATGATCAGGTTCTGTGGCTCGCCGACCATCGTCATGACGCCGCCCAGCGCGGTACCCACGCCGGCATGCATCATCAGGCTGCGTAAAAATGCACGGAACTGTTCCAGAACGCCGCTGGCTTCAGCATTTCCGCCCTGAGCGGACGCGACGTTGTGATAAATCGAGTAGAACCCTACGGAAACGCTGATGACCACGGCAATGACCGTCAGCGCGTCCAGGAAGGCGGAAAGGAAAGCGGCGGCGAAACAAAACGCCAGCGAGAGGGCGATTTTATTGCGCAGGTTCAGCAGAAGTTTGGTGAAAACCGTCAGAAGCAGCTGCTTCATAAAGTAGATACCGGCGACCATGAAAATCAGCAGCAAAATCACTTCCAGATTGCCCGCCACTTCTTCGCGAACCCTTTCAGCACGGGTCATACCTATCATCACGGCTTCAATGGCCAGCAAGCCGCCCGGTTGCAGCGGATAGCATTTGAGCGCCATACCGAGCGTGAAGATGAATTCGATCATCAGTAACCAGCCCGCCAGGAAAGGGCTGACCAGAAAGAACACCAGCGGGTTAATAATCAGAAAGGCCAGAATGGCTATTTTGTACCAGCCAGGGGATTGCCCGAGAAAGTTTTTAATAAATGCGTGGCGGAAGGTTGTATCCATAATTCCCAGCGGTCCTTCAGGGTTATTTTGCTGCGGTATCAGAAAGATAGACCAGTGTAATACTCCGGTGAAAAATTTTCTCCTGCGGCGGGGTAATATTAAGTCCTTCAAAAAAGGGAAATTCTGCCAACCCCTGCACAGTTTCAACATTAGTTCCGTCCGGGCGCTATAACCGCTGATTTTCATCTGGTATGATGAGCTCAACTATATCCCTGATAAATGCCTCACACGGAACGACAAACACATGGTTATTAAGGCACAAAGTCCTGCCGGTTTTGCCGAAGAGTACATCATCGAAAGTATCTGGAACAGCCGGTTTCCGCCGGGTTCAATCTTGCCTGCGGAGCGGGAACTTTCAGAACTCATTGGCGTAACCCGAACCACATTACGTGAGGTTTTACAACGTCTTGCCCGTGATGGCTGGCTGACCATTCAGCACGGCAAACCAACGAAAGTGAACAACTTCTGGGAAACTTCGGGTCTGAATATTCTGGAAACGCTGGCGCGACTTGATCACGACAGCGTTCCGCAGCTCATCGATAATCTCCTGTCCGTGCGTACCAATATCGCGACCATTTTCATCCGCAAAGCGATGCGGACGAATCCGGAAGAAACGCAGCAGGTGCTGGCGAAAGCCGCCGAAGTGGAAGATCAGGCTGAAGCCTTTACGGCACTTGATTACGGTATTTTCCGCGGTCTGGCCTTTGCATCCGGTAATCCGATTTACGGTCTGATTATTAACGGGCTGCGTGGTCTGTATACGCGCGTCGGCCGTTATTACTTCTCCAACCCGGAAGCGCGCAAACTGGCGATTACTTTCTACAAAAAATTGTCCGACATTTGCCACGAAAAAAGTTACGAGGAGATTGTGGATTGCGTGCGTAATTATGGCCGTCAGAGTGGTGAAATCTGGCACAGCATGCAGGGCACCATGCCGGGTGATCTGACCGAACAGAAACGCTGATTTATGCGGGTTCTGTTGTAATGAGAAAGGGCGCTTAGCGCCCTTTTTTAATGCCTGAATTTGCCTGCTCTGAACAGTGTGCCGGTCAGAGCGGCGTTGGCCGTGGCGGGCAACGTTCCAGCAATTCCACGCTGCCGTCTTCGTTGAGCTGCTCGATAAATACATCGAAGCCCCACAGACGGTGAACGTGTTTCATCACTTCACGGCGGCTCTTGTCCAGCGGCGCGCGGTCTTGCGGGATATATCGCAGCGTCAGCGAACGGTCACCGCGCAGATCAACATTCCAGACCTGAATATTCGGTTCGTGGTTACTCAGATTATATTGCGCCGACAATTCCTGCCGTATCGCGCGATAACCTTCCTCGTTATGAATCGCAGCGATTTCCAGATAATTATTATGATCGTCATCGAGCACAGTAAACAGACGGAAATCACGCATCACTTTTGGTGACAGGAACTGGCTGATAAAGCTTTCATCTTTGAAGTCCCGCATCGCGAAATGCAGCGTTGTCAGCCAGTCTGAACCGGCGATATCCGGGAACCAGTAGCGGTCTTCTTCGGTCGGTTCCTGACAGATACGTTTGATATCCTGGAACATCGCGAAGCCCAGCGCATACGGGTTGATCCCGCTGTAATACGGGCTGTTATACGGCGGCTGATACACCACATTGGTGTGGCTGTGCAGGAACTCCAGAATGAAACGATCCGAGACTTTTCCTTCGTCATACAGATGATTCAAAATGGTGTAGTGCCAGAATGTCGCCCAGCCTTCGTTCATCACCTGAGTCTGTTTTTGCGGATAGAAATACTGGCTGATTTTACGCACAATGCGCAAAATTTCCCGTTGCCAGGATTCTAGCAGTGGCGCGTTTTTCTCCATGAAATACAGCAGATTTTCCTGCGGCTCAGAAGGGAAGCGGCGCGCCTGTTCCGGGGCATCCACGCTGTCTTTACGCGGCAGCGTTTTCCACAGCGAATTCACCTGACTTTGCAGATACTCTTCACGGCTTTTCTGCCGCGCCAGTTCTTCCTGCAAAGAAATCTTCTGCGGGCGTTTATAGCGGTCAACGCCATAATTCATCAGCGCATGGCAGGAATCGAGCAACCGTTCCACTTCATCGACACCATAACGCTCTTCGCATTCGCTGATATAGCGTTTGGCAAACAGCAGATAATCGACAATCGAACTGGCGTCGGTCCAGCTTTTAAACAGGTAGTTATTTTTGAAGAAAGAGTTATGGCCGTAACAGGCGTGCGCCATGACCAGCGCCTGCATCGTGATGGTGTTTTCTTCCATCAGATAGGCGATACACGGGTTGGAGTTGATGACGATTTCGTACGCCAGACCTTGCTGGCCATGTTTATACAGTTGCTCGGTTTCAATGAATTTCTTACCGAACGACCAGTGTGTGTAGTTGATGGGCATGCCGATGCTGGAATAAGCATCCATCATTTGTTCAGAAGTGATGATCTCGATTTGATGCGGATACGTCTCCAGCCGGTACGACTTGGCGACCCGGTCAATTTCTTCGAGATAGGTTTGCAATAACTCAAACGTCCAGTCCGGTCCATCGCTAAGACGTTTGTCCTCAGTTTTTTTCTTTTGGGTCACTGTCGTCATAAGCCGCACCCTCATTCAGTTATGGACGCTACAGAGTGTTTGATTCACAACCTTTTCTTAAGATTTCGCACGTCCTTTGATAATCGTAGCTCAATCTGAGTGTGCTGCAGGATAAACACCATGAATCCATTCCTCATCAAATCTATATCCTGATGGAAAGGGGCTGTCAATCGGTGCGCGATGGAGACCCAAAGCCGCAAAGAACCGGGCTTTGGGTCAGTTTCAGACAGGTGAAAGCGGGGTAACGCGGTATTAACTGCGGATAAATTCTAATAAATCTTCATTAATCTGATCTTTATGTGTGCTGCATAAACCGTGCGATGCGCCCGGATAGACTTTGCCTGTTCCGTGTGGAAGAAGCTTTAGCGCGGCTTCGCTGGAAGAGGCCGGGGGCACAATCTGGTCATCGTCACCGTAGATGACCAGCGTCGGGATAGTCATTTTTTTCAGGTCTTCACGCTGGTCGGTTTCAGAGAATGCTTTCACGCAATCATAAAGTGCTTTGACTGACGCCTGCATGCCCTGACGCCAGAAACTCTGACGCAAACCTTCTGAGACTTTTGCCCCTGCGCGGTTAAAGCCGAAAAAGGCATCTGGCAAATCCAGGAAAAACTGCGAACGGTCTTTTTGTACGCCGTCGCGGATCCCGTCGAATACGGAAAGCGGCAGACCGGCCGGATTGAAATCCGTTTTGACCATAATCGGTGGCACTGCACCAATCAGCACGGCTTTGGCAACGCGCGCCGTACCGTGGCGGCCAATATAACGCGCGACTTCGCCGCCGCCGGTCGAATGCCCGATATGCACAGCGTCTTTCAAATCCAAATGGGCAGTCAGTTCGGCCAGGTCATCGCCGTATTGATCCATATTGTGCCCGTCCCACGGTTGAGAGGAGCGCCCGTGTCCGCGGCGATCGTGCGCAATCACACGAAAGCCTTTCTCCGCCAGAAACAGCATCTGATCTTCGAATGCATCGCCGGATAACGGCCAGCCATGGCTGAAAACTACCGGCAGACCGCTTCCCCAGTCTTTATAAAAGAGTTGCGTGCCATCTTTGAGCTTCAGAAAGTTTGAGTTATTCACGGGTGACTCCTTATCGCTGAATGAATGTCGCTGAAATGAACGGTGCGGGTTATGAAACTTTCGAAGTGTAGGTCACTAATTGAACGATTGCGATGTTGCTCACATTTCGGGCTGGACATGCAGACGGACAGTTTGCGTGGAGCCAGCTTCTTATGTAGTCGCGTTCAGGTTAAAAACCCGTTTTATAAACTCCCTGCAAGCATTAACCCGGTTTGAGGTGCGGGATATCAGGTAATGTCACACACTGCACTAATGGTAGTGATTTGTGCTGAAATATTGCTCGTATGCAAGAATAAAAGACCACAGCCAAACGCGGCGCGAAAGTGGAAGCGGTTGGTGACAGCAATGCAGTCAATGCTGTCAAAAAACCATAACTTTCTCTCTGAAAAGCCGGAATGTTGCGGGATATCGTTATTTATTTGCAGCTATTGAAAAAAATCCCGCCATGAACGATAAATAAATGTGAAACAACTCACGGTTATGAACGCCTGTGTTGGCGATTTTTCGCAGTCAGGTTAATTTCCTGTCATCAGAATATTATGCTTTGTTTTGTCGTGGAGTGGAGTCGATATGCGTGTGGTGATTTTAGGCAGTGGTGTGGTCGGTGTCGCCAGTGCATGGTATCTGGCTAAAGCGGGACATGATGTGACGGTTATCGATCGTCAGTCCGGGCCTGCGGAAGAAACCAGTGCGGGGAATGCGGGGCAGATCTCACCGGGCTATGCTGCACCGTGGGCGGCTCCGGGTGTTCCTGTTAAAGCAATCAAATGGATGTTCCAGAAGCATGCGCCGCTGGCAATTCGTCTGGACGGAACCCAGTTCCAGCTGAAATGGATGTGGCAAATGCTGCGTAACTGCGACATGAACCACTATCAGACCAACAAAAGCCGCATGGTCCGTCTGGCGGAATACAGCCGCGATTGCATGAAGGCGTTGCGCGAAGAAACCGGTATTCAGTACGAAGGCCGTCAGGGCGGTACGTTGCAATTGTTCCGTACGGCGCAACAGTTTGAGAGCGCGGCGAAAGATATCGCGGTACTCGAAGACGCCGGTGTACCGTATCAGTTGCTGGAATCGAGCCAGCTGGCGACGGCAGAACCGGCTCTGGCACAGGTCGCGCACAAGCTGACCGGCGGTCTGCGTTTGCCTAACGATGAAACCGGCGACTGTCAGTTGTTCACCCGCACGCTGGCGGACATGGCGCGGCAGGCGGGCGTGAAATTCGAATTCAACCGGACGGTCGATAAACTTCATGTTGAAAACGGCGAGATTACCGGCGTGCAATGTGGCGACGAGCTGGTGAAGGCGGAGGCTTATGTGGTGGCATTCGGTTCTTATTCCACCGCGCTGCTGGCAGATCTGGTTTCCATTCCGGTGTATCCGCTGAAAGGCTATTCGCTGACAATTCCGATCACTGATCCGGCCTCTGCACCGGTTTCTACCGTGCTGGATGAGACCTATAAAATTGCGATTACGCGTTTTGATAACCGTATCCGTGTCGGCGGGATGGCGGAAATTGTTGGTTTTAACCTGAAGCTGGCGCAGGCGCGTCGCGAAACGCTGGAAATGGTGGTTAAAGATCTCTATCCGAACGGCGGCAACGTGGAGGCGGCGACTTTCTGGACAGGCTTGCGCCCGATGACGCCTGACGGCACGCCGATTGTGGGCCGTACGCGCATCAAAAATCTGTATCTGAATACCGGCCACGGCACGCTCGGCTGGACAATGGCCTGCGGTTCCGGTCAGCTGTTATCGGATATTATGTCAGGCGTGACACCGGCTATTCCGTCTGATGATTTATCGGTTGAACGTTACAGCCCCGGTTTTATCGCCCGTCCGGCTGGCCCGCATAAAATGCATCCGGTGGCTTAAAAACCGGTTTTCCTTCCTCCGCGCGGTGACTGACGCCGCGCGGGCGTTACTTTGCACTTTGCCGGAGCTGGTATGCCTCGCCCGATTTCAGCCACATTATCTCTGTCTGCGTTATCCCAAAATCTCAATGTTATCCGCGGTTTTGCCCCCAACAGCAAAGTCTGGTCTGTGGTGAAAGCCAACGGATACGGCCACGGAATCTCACGTATCTGGAAAAGCCTGTCGGCCACGGAGGGTTTCGCATTACTCGATTTCAACGAAGCAATATTACTGCGTGAATCCGGCTGGCAGGGGCCGATCCTGCTGCTGGAAGGCTTCTTTTCTCCCGCTGATTTAATCACGATTGACCACTATCGCCTGACGACGTCTGTACACAGCGACTGGCAAATTCAGGCGCTGGCGCAGGCAAACCTCAGCCAGCCGGTGAGTGTTTATCTGAAAGTGAACAGCGGTATGAACCGTCTGGGATTTGCACCGGCGCGCGTCAGCGATGTCTGGCATCAGCTGCGTGAGCTGAAGCAGGTCGGGGAAATCACGCTGATGAGTCACTTCGCCACGGCGGACAGCGTTGAAGGCGTAGATGCGCAGATGGCGGCCGTAAATCTGGCCGGGCAAAATATTTCCGGCCCGCGCTGTCTTGCCAATTCGGCGGCAACACTCTGGCATCCGTCGACGCATTATGACTGGATCCGTCCGGGGATTATTTTGTACGGCGCATCACCGAGCGGGCAGTGGCAGGACATCGCCCAAACCGGGCTGCAACCGGTGATGGCGCTGAAAAGTGAACTGATCGCCGTGCAGGCACTTAATGCAGGTGACCGCGTCGGGTATGGCGGGCGTTATCGTGCCGGACAATCTCAGCGTGTGGGCGTGGTGGCCTGCGGTTATGCCGATGGCTATCCGCGGCATGCGCCTTCCGGCACGCCGGTTTGGGTGGATGGCGTGAGAACAAAAACGGTAGGAACGGTTTCGATGGATATGCTGGCGGTGGATTTAACGCCGTGTCCGCAGGCACAAATCGGTGCGCCGGTCGAACTGTGGGGCAGTAATCTGCCGGTAGATGATGTGGCGACGGCTGCCGGTACGCTGGGCTACGAGTTGCTGAGTGCGCTCGCGCCACGCGTACCGGTAAACACCGTCGGGTAAGGTTTTTTAGCTCTCCAGACGGGTCAGCTGGCCCGTCGATTTCTTACTGGCACGACGCGCCAGCATCGCCAGACATCCTCCCGCCAGCATTACCAGCGCAAGGCTCAGCTTAGGTTGTAACGGCAACGCCATCGCAATAAAGCCGAGCAGTGCGCCACCGGCCATCTGCACCGAACCGACCAGCGCAGACGCCACACCGGCTTCACTTGAGAACGGCTCCAGCGCGTAGCTGGTGGCTGGCCCCATCAGGAACGCTAAACCTGCACAGGCGCTGGCAACCGGCAGCATATACAACCAGGTCGCGGTTTGTTCTGCCGGTGGCACCAGCGTGATCCCGGCAATCAGCCCCAGACAACCGATAAACATCAGGATACCGCCGGCTTTCAGACACACCGGGCGTCCCACTTTGCGGATAATACGGTTGGCAATAAAACTCACTGCCATAATCCAGAAGCCGTTTGCACCGAACACAATGGAAAATTCTAACGGTGTGAGGCCTGCGACGTTCATCAGCACGGTCGGTGCCAGCGAGACATAGGTCAGCGCCATGCCCATCGCACCGGCGTTAACTGCGGCAAAAGTGATGAAACGTGTATCCGACAGGATCCGCGCGTACTGTCGAAACGGCAGGCCGGAGTTGGTTTGGGTATCCGCCGGGCGGGTTTCCGGCAGTTTGAAAATGACCAGCAGCATGACCGCAACGGTATAGCCGGCCAGCGCCCAGAACGGCGCACGCCAGCCATAATATTGCGCAATCAGGCCGCCAATCAGCGGCGCAAGCGCGGGGATAATATTGAGCGTTCCGTTGAGGAAACCGTAGGCGCGAGCGGCATCGTTGCCGCTCATGCGGTCACGCACACCGCTGAAAATTACCACCGACGTACAGCACACGGCCAGCCCCTGAACCACACGGGATAACAGGAACATCCACGGCGCAACCGACGTGGCCGCGATAATTGCGCCCGCCAGATAAACCACGATGCCGATAATCGCGATCGGGCGACGTCCAAACTTATCCACCAGCGGACCGGCGACCAGTTGCCCTAATCCCATCACCAGTATGAATAACGAAATCGAAGACTGAATTACCGCTTCGGTGCTTTGCAAACCGAGGGCAATCGCCGGGATGGCGGGCAGGTACAGGTCGATACCCAGAGGGCCGAGCAATACCAGGCTCAGCAGCAGAAAAAGGAATTTTTGCATTGGAAACATCACTGTCAGTCAGTCCGGAAGGGGACTAAGGGTAATGATTTCGTTAATGAATGGAAAGTAACTTGTGATTTCAGAGCCGAAAGGGAGACACCGGTAGAATAAACGGACACGCAATACGTGCCCGTTACAGAGATTGCCGACAGAAATTACTTTTTCTTCCAGAAATCATCGAACACAGTAATCGGCGGCTGACGTTTATGTTCAGTGCGCAGATACCAGCCTTCGATAATCGCCGCGACGTTGTCATCCACTTTTTTGCCTTCTAGATAATCGTCGATCAGCTCGTAGGTCACGCCCAGTGCGACTTCATCCGGCAGGGAAGGACGGTTTTCTTCCAGATCCGCGGTCGGTGCTTTGGTGTACAGATGCTCCGGGCAGCCCAGCGTTTTGAGCAGTGCTTTACCCTGACGTTTGTTCAGGCGGAAAATCGGGTTGATATCCGTGCCGCCGTCGCCGTATTTCGTGAAGAAACCGGTAACGGCTTCGGCTGCGTGATCCGTCCCGACGACAACGCCTTTTTTCATCCCGGCGATGCTGTACTGGGCTTTCATTCGCTCACGGGCTTTCTCATTACCTTTGATAAAATCGCTCAGCTCAATGCCAATTTCACGTAACGTCGCTTCGCTCGCCAGCACCGCATTTTTAATATTTACGGTCAGAACCTGATCGGGCTGAATAAAAGTGATGGCGTCCTGACAATCGGACTCGTCAGCCTGCACGCCGTACGGCAAACGCACGGCGATGAACTGGTAATCATCTTCTTTCGTTTCCGCGCGTAATTCGCTAATTGCTGTTTGGCAAAGTTTGCCGGTAAGAGTAGAATCTTGCCCGCCGCTGATACCCAGAACCAGTGTCCTGATGAACGGATGGGCCAGCAGGTAACTTTTGAGAAAATCGACGCTGACACGGATTTCCTTTGCGGCATCGATATGCGGTTTAACGTGCAATGCCTGAATAATCTCTTTTTGTAAAGCCATGACCACTCCTCCTGAAGGCTGCCTTCGAGGAACCCGAGGCAAAAATAAGATGTTATCGGGATAAAACTACCCCGCATCGCTCAAAAGGACAAGATTCAGCGACGAGTTCGGCGGAAATCTGTACGTCGCCGGCTCGCAAGCTCTCTGACGAGAGCGGCAGGGCAAGAAGTCAGTTTGGCGCACCAGGAATGATTACAGAACTGCATTGAAATAAAAATCAATGAAAGAGAACGTAATGATTTTGTATGTTTCTATTGCCGGAAATATATGTCATTCGGAACTATCTAAAAAAGCCGCTTTATTAAGATATCCCGTGCTGAGTGCGTTATATTTGTTGCGGTAAAAATATTTGTATGTATGTGCCATCGAAACGGAGTTGTCAGGCTTGATTAACGGATCCTAATTAATGGCATAAATCGTGTGGTCTACTCTCGTTATTTGCCTTAAGTCTTATTGGGGAAACAAAATGTTTTTTCGGGTTGTACGTCGTTTACCAGCTTGTGCCGTAATTTGCGGTGCAGCGCTGTATAGTATTTCAAGCCTTGCAGACACCACCATTTTCACTGCGCTCGATGATCCTGCTCAGGCGAAGAAGCCTTTCGTAGGCAATGTGCAGGCGGGTTACAGTGCACAAACCGGTAACACCAGCAACTCCACGCTGAATGCTGATACCACCATGACCTGGTTTGATACCAACACGGCTTACAGCCTGTGGGGTTCTGCGCGTAACACTTCTTCTTCCGGTGTCCGTTCATCCGAGAAGTATCAGGCGGGCGGTCGTACCCGTTATAATCTGGATAACGCGAACTACGTCTTTGGTCAGGCGAGCTGGTTGAGCGACCGTTATAACGGCTATCGCGCGCGCGATGTCGCAACCATCGGTTACGGTCGTCAGATCTGGAGCGGTCCGGTTCATACGCTGAATCTGGAAGCCGGTCCGGGTGTTCGTCACGATGAATTCGAGCAGGGCGGCCACCAGACCCGCGCTCTGGCCTACGGTTCAGGGACTTACGGTTATCAGATCAGCGATACCGCACGTTTCACGCAGGGCTTCTCCGTATTAGCCAACGATGAAACCACGCTGAACTCAGAAACGGCGCTGACTGTTGCTATCAATAGCCACTTCTCGCTGAAAGTTGCGTATGACGTGACTTACAACACCAAACCACCAGCCAGTGCGCCGGATAAAACCGACACCGTCACTTCTGTGAATCTGGTTTACGGCATGTAATTTCCTTCGCGGAATTATCGAAAAGGCCAGGGGAGAGATCCTCTGGCTTTTTTTATGCACCGGGCCGTTCTGACCTTAAATATAATGACTCACCTGAGTCTCAATTCTTGCCGCTGTGGTTTTAAATTCTTTTGCCAGTAAAGCAATAAACGCATCGCGGTCGATATGCTCTACCTTTCCCTCGTGATAACCCTCTGAATATGAAACATAAAGCCCGTCTTTGAACCCGATCTCTACAGGTTTATCTTCAATACGAATTTTTTCCATAATGTATTCCTCAACCTTTTGTTTAAACAACAATAAAAGAAGGCAACATCACAGGTGATTGGGGTCTTAAAATTATGGAAGATAGTGTGACGCCGGACGGGAACGTAATCTGTGATCGTGGGCGAATAACCTTATGCGTAGCAGGTTCTTATGCGGATAATACCCGCAAAAAAGCCGGCGAGGATTGCCGGCTTTTTAATTAACGTCGAACATTAACTGTTCTCAGTTTGCTTATGGAAGAGTTCCCGGAAGACCGGATAAATATCTTCCTGTTCGCGGATATGCTGCATGGCAAAATTATCGAATTTCTCCTGCAACACTTCGTATTCACGCCACAGCGTCTGGTGGGCGCGGCGGGTGATTTCGATATAGCTGTAATAACGCACCATCGGCAGGATCTTCTGTGCCAGAAGCTGGTGGCACAGAGGGGAATCGTCAGCCCAGTTATCGCCATCGGAAGCCTGCGCGGCATAAATATTCCACTGCGCCGGGTCATAGCGTTCCTGAATGACTTCATCCATCAGTTTCAGCGCGCTTGAAACGATGGTCCCACCGGTTTCCTGCGAGTAGAAGAACTCCTGTTCATCCACTTCTTTGGCTTGTGTATGGTGACGGATATAGACCACGTCGACGTTTTTATATGTCCGGCTCAGGAACAGATAGAGCAGAATATAGAAACGTTTGGCCATGTCTTTGGTTGCCTGATCCATGGAACCGGAGACATCCATCAGACAGAACATCACGGCCTGGCTGGAGGGCTCAGGGCGACGCTCGTAGTTGCGATAACGTAAATCAAAGGTGTCGATGAACGGCGTTTTGGCGATTTTCGCCCGCAACTCGGCGATTTCTTTACGCAGCCGTTCTTCTTCCAGTAATTGTGCCGGTTCACTGTGTTCGACCTCGGTCAGCGTCGATTCCAGTTCACGCAGCTCCCGTTTTTTCCCCGCGGTCATCGCCGTGCGGCGAGCCAGGGAATTTTGCAAAGAGCGCACCACACTGATATTCGCCGGTACGCCGTTAGACGTATAACCGGAGCGGTGGGTTTTGAATTCAGTCAGCTGCTTATGCTGATTTTTTCTCAGATTAGGAAGCGCCAAATCTTCAAACAGCAGATCGAGATATTCGTCTTTGGAGATCTGGAAAGAAAACTCGTCTTCCCCTTCACCGTCCTGACTGGCTTCGCCCTGACCACTGCCGCCGCCACCGCCCCCTTGCGGTCGTTCGATACGGTCATTCTGCACAAAGTGGTCATTGCCGGGGTGAACACGGTGGCGTAAGCCACCGCGGCCCTGATGGAACATGGGTTCGTTGATATCTGCATTGGGAATCGAAACCGACTCCCCGCTGTCCACGTCGGTAACCGAACGCTTGTTAATGGCCTCGGCAATCGACTGTTTGATTTGCGACTTATAGCGACGCAAGAAGCGCTGGCGGTTCACCGCGCTCTTGTTTTTGCCATTCAGCCGTCGGTCAATAAAATACGTCATATTTCCCCCAAACGACGTTGCCAACGATCCCCTGTTACGAGGATTTTCTTACGCGCAGATACCATTCACACAGCAGGCGAACCTGTTTGCGTGTATATCCTTTCTCCATCATTCTGTCGACAAAATCATCATGTTTCTTCTGTTCATCGGTCGACGTCTTGGCGTTAAACGAGATAACCGGCAGTAATTCCTCGGTATTTGAGAACATTTTTTTCTCAATAACCGTGCGCAGTTTTTCGTAACTGGTCCAGTTTGGATTGCGGCCGCTGTTGTTGGCGCGGGCACGCAGCACGAAGTTGACGATTTCGTTACGGAAATCTTTTGGATTACTGATCCCCGCCGGTTTTTCGATTTTTTCCAGCTCTGCGTTCAGGGATTCACGGTCAAACAACTGGCCGGTATCCGGGTCGCGGTATTCCTGATCCTGGATCCAGAAGTCAGCGTAGGTGACATAACGGTCGAAAATGTTTTGCCCGTACTCTGAATAGGACTCCAGATAAGCGGTCTGGATCTCTTTGCCGATGAATTCAGCGTATTTCGGGATCAGATAGCCTTTCAGGTGTTCCAGATATTTTTCCGCGATGTCCTGCGGGAATTGCTCGCGCTCGATTTGCTGTTCCAGAACATAGAACAGATGGACCGGGTTGGCGGCGACTTCCACATGATCAAAGTTGAACACGCGGGACAGAATTTTAAACGCGAAACGCGTCGACAGCCCGTTCATGCCTTCGTCCACGTCCGCATAATCGCGGTATTCCTGATAGGACTTGGCTTTCGGATCGGTGTCTTTCAGGCTTTCGCCGTCATAGACGCGCATTTTGGAATAGCTGCTGGAGTTCTCCGGCGTTTTCAGACGCGAAAGAATGGAGAATCGGGCCAGCGTTTCTAACGTGCCCGGCGCGCAAGGAGCATGCGCCAGTTCACTGTTGCTGAGCAGTTTGTCGTAGATTTTCATCTCTTCAGAAACGCGCAGGCAATAAGGCACTTTGACGATGTAGACACGGTCAAGGAACGCTTCATTATTCTTGTTGTTGCGGAACGTCACCCATTCAGATTCGTTGGAGTGCGCCAGAATAATGCCGTTGAACGGCAGGGCAGAGATCCCCTCAGTCCCGTTATAGTTACCTTCTTGTGTGGCGGTCAGCAGCGGATGCAGCACTTTAATCGGTGCCTTAAACATCTCGACGAATTCCATCACACCCTGGTTTGCGCGGCAAAGTGCACCGGAATAACCGTAAGCGTCCGGATCGTTTTGCGCGTGGTTTTCCAGCTTACGGATATCTACTTTCCCGACCAGCGCGGAGATGTCCTGATTGTTTTCATCGCCAGGCTCAGTTTTGGCGATAGCAATTTGTTCGAGAATTGACGGCCAGACTTTCACGACTCTGAATTTCGTGATGTCACCGCCAAATTCGTGCAGACGTTTTGCCGCCCACGGCGACATGATGGTGCCCAGATAGCGCGGAGGAATGTTGTATTCTTTTTCGAGAATATGCGCATCTTCCTGCGGATTAAACAGGCACAGCGGATGATCGTTTACCGGGCTGCGTTCGCCGTTGGCGCTCAGCACATAAATCGGTACACGTTGCATCAGGGATTTCAGCCGTTCGGCCAGTGACGATTTACCGCCACCCACCGGGCCCAGTAAATAGAGGATTTGTTTCTTTTCTTCCAGCCCCTGCGCGGCGTGTTTCAGATAGGAGACGATCTGCTCGATGGCCTCTTCCATGCCGTAAAATTCTTCAAATGCAGGGTAACGTGCAACAACACGGTTCGAGAATAAACGCGACAGGCGTGGTTCAAGCGCGGTATCTACCATCACTGGTTCACCGATTGCCATCAACAGACGTTCCGCCGCATTGACATAAGCACTGCGATCTTGCCGTGCAATGGTAAGAAATTCCTGCAGTGTGAACTCTTCGTCCTTGGCAGCCTCATAGCGCTGGCGATAATGGTCAAATATGTTCATACGATGCCCGTCCTTCGTTATTTTACCTTTCGTTTTGAAGCGTTAGCGCAACCTCAAAGACTTGGGTATAGCACAGGTTAATGAGAGCTAAGCCCCCGGAAGAAAGATCTCCCACCTGAATACAGCAACCCTTATGCCAACTTGCAGAACCCCTTTGACGCTGACAGTTGCGATGATTTGAAAACTGTCATAAATCGGTGGGACGGGCGACCGTTCAGGCTAAGTCTTTCATCTATTTATAAGCGTAGTTTGGCATTAGAAAAATTTCCTCTCTGGTTTTGCCGTTTTTTAAGTCATTTCAATGACTCAGTTGTCCGGAATGCTCTGAAAAGCCTTGCAGGACGTGCCTTACAGACCGGAAGTTGTTTCTTTAGTCATTTTTATTTCATATTTTGCAGATAAATTGTGCGATCGCTTCGATTTTTCAGGGTAAGGTTTTTTAGAGAACGAGAAATGCTAAGCGCGACCCTTACGCTTCATTTACACTACCGACGATTTTTTACTTAATGGAATTAAGACAATGAAGATTTTGAACCTCAAAACACTGTCCATCGTGGGCTCGGCAGTGCTTTTCAGTCATGCAGCTGTCGCAGGAACCTGGTCACTCGGCGCTTCGGCTCTGGGGGATGTCAACGCATACCGTGGTTATGACAATAAGATTTTACCCGTGCCGATCGTGTCTTACGACAGTGACGATTTCTATTTCAAATCACTGACTGCGGGCTACTATCTCTGGAAAGACAGCAGCAACAAATTCAGCGTTACCGCAACTTATATTCCATTCGGTTTTGATCCCGACGACTCTGACGATCACCAGATGAAACGCCTGAACAAACGTCGCGGCACACTGATGGGCGGTCTGGCATATTCACATGTTGAAGACTGGGGTACGCTGCGTGCAACGTTTAACGGTGATGTGCTCAATAACAGCAATGGCCTGGTCGCCGATGCGGCTTATCTGTATCCGATTCATCAGGACAACTGGGCGCTGGTTCCTGGTTTTGGTGTCATGTGGAACAGCAGCAACCAGAATGATTACTACTATGGCGTCACCAAAGGCGAATCGCGTCGCAGTGGTCTGAGCAGCTATTCTGCCGATGACAGCTTCAGTCCTTACGCCGAGATTTCCGCTCGTTATAACTTTACCCGCGACTGGCAGGGCTTCTTCACCGGCCGTTACATCCGTTTAGCGGATGAAGTGAAAGACAGCCCGATGGTAGATAAATCTTATACCGCGATTGTCTGGACCGGCGTGACTTACAGCTTTTAATTAAGCGGGCACTTTTCTGGTGCGCAGTCTGCACATTCATGGGGCGTTTCGCCCCATTTGCACATTTATAGTTCATCACGAGTTCATCACTTATTTTGCAGACCCGACAGGAGGAAACAGATGAAAGCGAAAACCGTGCAATTTCCTGATGGCACAAGCGTTCCCGCAATCGGACAAGGCACCTGGTTTATGGGAGAACAACGCAGTGAGCGGCGCGCCGAAGTCGATGCGCTGAAACAAGGGCTGGATGCCGGTATGACCCTGATCGACACCGCAGAAATGTACGCGGACGGTGAGGCGGAAAGGGTGGTCGGCGAGGCAATAGCCGGACGGCGTGATGAAGTGTATCTGGTCTCAAAAGTCTATCCGCATCATGCCGGAGGGGAGAAGGCGATAACCGCCTGCGAACAAAGTCTCAAAAGATTGCAAACAGATTGTATAGACCTGTATCTGTTGCACTGGCGTGGTTCGATTCCGTTACATGACACCGTTGCGGCGATGGAAAAGTTGCAGCAATCAGGCAAAATCCGCCGCTGGGGCGTGTCCAATCTTGATACCGATGATATGCAGGCATTGTGGAAGATCCCCGGCGGCCAGGAATGTATGACCGATCAGGTTTTATATCACGCCGCTTCACGGGGCATCGAATTTGACCTTTTGCCGTGGTGCGAAGAACACGCTATCCCGGTAATGGCGTATTGCCCGCTGGCACAGGCCGGAAAATTGCGTCATGACGTGCTGGAAAATCCGGTGATGCAGAAAATTGCCTCCGCGCGCGGCGTAAGCAGTTCGCAAATCGCGCTGGCCTGGGTGACGCGTACCCGCAACGTGATTGCGATTCCTAAAGCCGTTCAGCCACAGCATGTCAAAGAGAATGCGGCAGCGCTGACGCTGTTTCTGACGGATGAAGAAATCGCGTTGATCAATGCTGCCTTTCCGGCACCACGCGAGAAAACCTCGCTGGATATGGTCTGAATTCACTCAATCTGACGCAAACAAAAGGGGCCTGATGGCCCCTTAGTTTTTACGACGGGAAAAATCTGTCCGGTTATTTGCGGATTGAGAATGTCACCGCAAGACGTGCCGGTGCAGCGGCGGTCGAAACATGCTTGTTTGATACCTGCGCCGTTTCAACACAAACCATGGTTTTGTAACCGTCGTCTGGCATATCGGCCATGCTTACGGACAGCGCAGAACCCGGGTTCCAAGCCACAACGTCAGCGTTGTTTTCGTGCGCAACAACCAGCGTGCGTTTCAGAACCGGATCCACGATTTCACTGGTCGCCTGAGGCTGGGTGTAGATGCGGTCAGTCTGCCCGGTAAAGGTCAGGTCACCGGCCTCTTCTTTCAATTTCGCGCCATCGACTTTATCAATGAAGCTGGCACCGAGGCCTTTAACGGTGACATCCGCGATATCGCCGATGTTGAAATAGGTATGCAGGGCGCTGTTAGCGTCGAAGTCACCCGCAGATTCCAGCTCAATGTGGCAGGTTGCGCCGAGAGTGAAGCGTGCGGTCAGCACAAATTCATGTGGCCACAGTTCCAGGCTTTCTGGTGAGCTTTTCAACGTTAGCGTCAGAACAACGCCTTCAGCGCTTTCTTTGTGATCGGTCAGTGTCCAGGCGAAGTTACGCGCAAAGCCGTGAGATGGCTTACCCGCCGGGCCAAACCACGGCCAGCAGATTGGAATACCGCCACGAATTGCGACGCCTTCTTTGAAAGCGCTGGCGCTGCTCATCCACAGCACAGGCGCTTCGCCTTCAGGCTGCCAGGACAATAAATGTGCGCCTTGCAAGGCTACAGCCGCTTTTACTTTGGGATGAGAAACAACGATCACCGGCAGTTCGTCAATCTGACACTGGCTGATGGTGGTTGAAATTTGGTTTACGACCGGAAGAGAAAAGAGTTGTTCTGTCATTATCTAAAGTCCTGTCAGGGTTTTAACAATTACGAAGATAAGAACCAAGACTACAGATGAACGTCGTCAATCTGTTTGATCGCACTCATGTGCCTGATAAAAAATGTGCGACTGACAGAAAGCAAAAGGGCGACTTGCGTCGCCCTTCAATCAGTTCATCAACATTGCCAATTATTTGGAAACGTGAGAAATCAGATCCAGTACTTTATTTGAGTAGCCAGTTTCGTTGTCGTACCAGGAAACCAGTTTCACAAAGTTGTCATTCAGCGCGATACCTGCTTTAGCATCGAATACTGAAGTCAGTTTTTCGCCGTTGAAATCGGTAGAAACAACGTCGTCTTCGGTGTAACCCAGAACGCCTTTCAGGTCGCCTGCTTCAGAAGCTGCTTTGATTACTGCGCAGATTTCTTTGTAGGTTGCTGGTTTTTCCAGACGTGCAGTCAGGTCAACAACAGAAACGTTAGGAGTAGGAACGCGGAACGCCATACCTGTCAGTTTACCGTTCAGAGCAGGGATAACTTTACCTACTGCTTTAGCTGCACCGGTAGAAGAAGGGATGATGTTCTGAGATGCGCCGCGGCCGCCGCGCCAGTCTTTGTGAGACGGGCCATCAACAGTTTTCTGAGTTGCGGTAGTTGCATGAACAGTGGTCATCAGTGCTTCAACGATACCGAAGTTGTCGTTGATAACTTTAGCCAGTGGTGCCAGGCAGTTAGTGGTGCAAGATGCGTTAGAAACGATTTCCTGACCTTTGTATTCTTTATGGTTAACGCCCATAACGAACATAGGGGTGTCATCTTTAGATGGACCAGTCAGAACAACTTTCTTAGCGCCTGCAGTGATGTGTTTACGTGCAGTTGCGTCGTCCAGGAACAGACCAGTCGCTTCAGCAACAACATCAACGTTAACTTCATTCCATTTCAGGTTAGCTGGGTCACGCTCAGCGGTAACACGGATGGTTTTGCCGTTAACAACCAGGTGACCGTCTTTAACTTCAACAGTACCGTTGAAACGACCATGAGTTGAGTCGTACTTCAGCATGTATGCCATGTATTCTGCGTCTAACAGATCGTTGATTGCTACGATCTCGATGTCAGAACGTTCCTGAGCAGCACGGAAAACAATGCGACCGATACGGCCAAAACCGTTGATACCTACTTTGATAGTCATATATTCCACCAGCTATTTTTTTAGTGAATAAAAGGTTGGTTGTAAAATTACAAAAACCTTGCTGAGCGTCAAGCGGAATCGTGTCAATTATTGCTGTAAGTCAAAGCGACGACCTACTGTTGCTCGCTTATTGCACGTTCCGTTTTTTTAATCGGCTCACAACCACATGGGGGCGAAAAACAGAATATAAAGGGCAAGAAGATCAGGAGTGTGATCGCCATCACAAGTTGGAGCTGGCTAACGCTGATGCCATACAGTTTAGGACAAAACAGGCTGAATTGTTGTTAATTTTTTGTTATTATAAACTGTTAATTTAGTTGTAATTTAAATTCGTCAGAGAACGATAATCATGAGCAATGCATCCAAATCTGCTTCTGCACCCGAACAACTCACTGAAATTCAACGTTATGTCACCCAGGAACACGGAACCGAGCGTCCGTATACGGGAAAACTGCTGCACAACATTCGCCAGGGCATTTATCATTGCGTAGTGTGTAACGCGCCTCTGTTTTACTCCGAGACTAAGTATGAATCCGGTTGCGGATGGCCAAGTTTTTATCAACCTGTTGACCACGATGCGATAAAATATCTTACTGATAATACGCATAATATGGACCGCGTTGAGATCCGCTGTTCCAGCTGCGGGGCGCATTTAGGGCATGTTTTCCCGGATGGCCCGCAACCAACAGGTGAACGTTACTGCGTAAATTCTGCTTCGATGAGTTTTACCGACAGCAAAAATGGCGAAAAAACGGCCGGTTAGGCTGCGCTGTAATCTTACCGACAAAATCGATTCAGCTATTATTCAAAACCTTTTGAATAATCGTGTTGAACAGAGGTGCCAAATGGAAATTAATCAACTCATTGATGTAATTACGCCGGAAATCTACGCACGTCTGGCGCTGGCCGTAGAGCTGGGGAAATGGCCCGACGGTGTGGCGCTGACGCGAGAACAAAAAGAGCACAGCCTGCAGGCAGTGATGCTGTATCAGTCTCGTCACAACGTGGATGCCCAACATATGAGCATCGGCACTGACGGGCAGATCGTCACCAAAAGCAAACAAGAGCTGAAACAGCAGTTCGCTCAGGACGCGCTGATTAGACTCAAACCGGAGTAATGGGAAGGGGTATGTCTGAGGCATAAAAAAGGCGCATAACGCGCCTTTTTTGCATCTGAAGGCCTGGAGGAATCAGCCGTTCAGTGCGTCTGCTGTCCCGATTTGTGCGCCAGCCTCTCGCATTGCTTCAACAGCTTCAGCACTGTCGTGAGGTTCGATGTTCACGCCGCGGCAGCCATCGGTCAGCAGCGTAACCTGATATCCCTGCGCCAGCGCGTCCAGCACCGTGAACTTCACACAGTAATCTGTCGCCAGCCCCATGACATAAAGATGTGAAATTTTTGCGGCCTTCAGCCAGTCGTTCAGCACGGTAGCGGCGCGGTGGCCGTTATCGAAGAATGCGCTGTAACTGTCGATTTCTGCGTCCGTGCCTTTCTGCACGACAAAATCTAAAAGACGCGTATTCAGTGACGGATGGAATTCCGCGCCGGGTTCCTGCTGAACGCAGTGAACCGGCCACCAGATCTGCGACAGCCCGTTCAGTTCGCCCGATGTCCAGGCATCCTGATGTGAGTTCGCGGCAAAACTTTTGTGTCCGGCAGGGTGCCAGTCTTGCGACGCCACCACGGGAATACCGCGGCTTTTACACCACGACATCATCTGATTGGCGACGGCAATAGTTGCATCCCCGTCATTAACGGCCAGCGCGCCACCGCGGCAAAAATCGTTTTGCAAATCGACCAGCAACAACGCAGATTTCATATCGCCTCTCATACGGACAACTATTCCGTCAGCTCGCCACGCAGATTCTGCTGCATCAGTTCGCGGATTTCTTCCGGGGTATGCGACTGGCTGAGCAGGTAATGCAGCTTAGTCAGCGCGGCTTCCACCGTCATATCAAACCCGCTGATCACGCCGGAATGCGCCAGCGCATTGCCCGTTGCATAACCGCCCATGTTGACGCGTCCGGAGATACATTGCGTCAGATTCACGACCACAATGCCGCGCTCAGAAGCGTCCTTCAGCACTTTCAGCAAATCGCCTTTTTGCGGGGCATTGCCGACACCGTAAGAGCGCAGGATCAGCGCTTTCACCGGCTGCATCAGAAAGTTTTGCACAACTTCTGCGGAAATGCCGGGGTAAATTGTCACCACGCCGATAGGCTGCGGGGTGATGTGATGCACTTTCAGCGTCGAAGCAGGAACAACCGGCAGCGACGGTGTCGACAGGCGGCGGATATGAATACCTGCTTCCAGCAGCGGAGAAAGATTGGGTGACGCAAATGCATCAAAACCGTCGGCGTGGGCTTTGGTGCTGCGGTTGCCGCGATACAGACGGTTGTTGAAAAACAGGGTGACTTCGTTAACCGGATGATTTGCCGCGATATACAGCGAGTTCAGCAGGTTAATCTGCCCGTCAGAGCGCAGGGCTTCCAGCGGGATTTGTGAACCCGTGACGATCACCGGCTTGCTCAGATTTTCCAGCATGAAAGACAGCGCAGAGGCCGTGAAAGCCATGGTGTCCGTGCCATGCAGAATCACAAAACCGTCGTAATCGTCGTAATGCGCCTGAATGTCGTCCGCGATGTGCTGCCAGTCTTCCGGCGTCATGTCGGAAGAATCCATCAGTGGCGCGTATTCCTGAATCGTGAATTCAGGCATTTCAGGGCGGTGGAATTCAGGCATCAGCGCCAGCTGGCGTTGTAAATGGCCGGATACAGGAATGTAACCCTGCTCAGAACGCTGCATACCGATGGTGCCGCCGGTATAGGCAACGTAAATAGATTTTTTAGTCATCGAAGATGTTCTTTTTTTAGAAAGGTGAAAGCAACTGCGCTAAGTATAAAGGCTTCGCTGCCGCTGTCCCACCCAAAAAGCGCCGCGCCACAAAAAAGCCCGGCGTTCTCAGGGAGAAGCGCCGGGCGGATTTTCATGCAAGAGTGGTTAACGGAATTACTTCACGTCACCACACGTCAGGCAAAGTGCATAACGGTTTTGCGGATCGTTCATGTTGCTGAACAGATCAGCCTGTGATTTCAGCTCCATCGCCATTTTGCTCACCGGCGCAGGCAGATAGGCCTGAATAGCGGCAGGCAGCATGGCGTGAACGGACACGCTAACCTGAGAGAACAACATATCGCTCAGGCTTGGCTCGCTGACATACCAGTTCAGCTGCCATTTTGGCAGTTTCGCCAGATCTGCGGCTTTCTTCACTGCGTCATCGAAATCACCCAGCTCATCCACCAGACCGTTGGCCTTGGCGTCAGAACCAATCCAGACGTGACCCTGTGCAATCTGATCAATCTGCTCCGGCGTTTTATGGCGGGAATCCGCCACCAGGCCGAGGAAGGTTTTATACCCATTCTCAATGTTCAGCTGCATCATTTGCGAGAACTCCGGCGGCAACGCTTTGGTCGATGCGATATCGGCCAGCGGAGAGGTCGCCACGCCGTCAGTATGCACACCGGCGTAATCAAGCGTGTTCTGATACGTATTGATCACACCAAAGATACCGATGGAACCGGTCAGCGTGCTCGGGCTGGCAATGATGTAGTTCGCTGGCGTTGAAATCCAGTAACCCCCGGAAGCCGCCATGCCACCCATTGAAACCACAACCGGTTTACCCGCGGCTTTCGCGGCGGCCAGTTCAGAGCGGATCACTTCAGACGCGCTGACGCTGCCGCCCGGGCTGTTAACGCGCAATACAATCGCTTTCACTTTCGGATCCAGGCGGGCATCGCGAATTTGCTGTGCGGTAGTATCACCGCCCACTGCACCGGGTTGTTCTTCGCCGTCATTGATGGCGCCGGTGGCGAAGATCACTGCGATCTGCGGATCGTTGTTATCCGGTTTTGGCCTCGGTGAATAATCGTAAATGCTGGTGTAGTTAAAGTCTTTGGTGGTTTTATTCCAGCCAAACGCTTTCACCATGTCATTGTCCGCTTCGGTACGCGACGCCAGAGAGTCCACCAGTTTGGCTTTCAGCGCGTACTGCGCCATATCGCCGCCGGTGGCCTGCATGCCTGCAAGAATGCCCGCAGCACCCGGGAACAATTGCTCAGGCGTAATCTGACGGTTAGCTGAAACGGTATTGAGGTAGTTACTCCACAAGCCACCAATCCAGCGGCTGTCCGCCTCGCGGGCCGCAGGGGACATATCATCACGGATCAGCGGTTCAACGGCGGATTTATACGTTCCGACGCGGAAGATGTTGGTGGTGACTTTCAGCTTATCCAGCAGAGATTTGTAGTACAAATTATTGGTCGCAAAACCGTGCAAATCGACCGCGCCCTGCGGCGACAGGTAGATTTTATTGGCGTAGCTCGCCAGATAATATTGCGACTGATTGTAGCTGTCGCCGATGGCGTAAATCGGTTTACCGGCATCACGGAATTCGCGCAATGCTTTACCGATATATTGCATGGATGACTGATCGGTGCCGGTGAAATCGGTCAGCTGCAACACGATACCGGTGACGTTTTTGTCATCTTTTGCAGAACGAATAGTATCGACCAGATCAAACAGGGAGTTTTCCTGCAACCGGTTGCTGGATGTCCCCAGAAGCTCGCGGCCCCACTGGCGGACTTTATTATTCACGGAAGGTTTATCCACCACCGAGCCGCTAAGATCGACCAGCAGCGCGCCTTTCGTGGTTTCAACCGGCTTATCCTGCACGGCATACCAGATGCCGACGCCGGCCAGAATGATCAGAATAAGAAATACGTTGAGAATGAATTCTCTGACGAAATTAAGAAGACGCCAGGTCCACTTAAAAAAACCGGCGATAATTCGCCACAATGTGCGCATGGTCTCTCCAATAAGACGGTTAAGTCTCGCTATCCTAATGACCTGCCGGAGAAATGTCAGCTTTAAATCATTTCAGAATTTGGCGGTGACGCATTATCCGAAAGGCTGCCGGAGGTTGGAAAAATGCGTTGTGCCTATGTTAACGTAAGGTAAATAGCAATTATTCTCAGGAGATTAAAATGGACGCACTGGATTTGTTACTCAACCGCCGTTCTGCATCCCGTCTGGCGGCTCCCGCACCGGCAGGTCAAGCGCTGCAAAATATCATCAACGCGGGGATGCGTGCGCCGGACCACGGTGCGCTCCAGCCGTGGCGCTTCGTGATTGCGGAAAATGATGGTCTGACGCGTTTCAGTGAGCTGCTGGGTGCGGCGGCCATCAAAGACGGCGCTGACGAAAAAGCCGTTGAGAAAGCCACGCAGGCTCCGCTTCGCGCACCGCAGATCATCACCGTGATTGCGGCCTGCAAGGAAAGCCCGAAAGTGCCACAGTGGGAACAGCTGTTGTCAGCCGGTTGTGCCGTGCAGGCGATGCAGATGGCAGCTCTGGCGCAGGGGTTCAACGGTATCTGGCGCACCGGCGCGTGGACCGACCATCCTGATGTCCGCAAAGCCTTCCATTGCGGCGGGAACGATAAAATCGTCGGTTTCCTGTATCTCGGTACGCCACAGCTCAAGGCCAGTTTGCAGGTCATTCCGGTGGACAGCGCGCCTTTTGTGACGCATTTCTAAGCCATTCCCTCACGACAGGCAGACCGGTTTTTCAGCAGAATATGTTCAGTTCATTCTGATAAACCGGTTTTTCGCTGCCTTTGTGAGCGACCGCCATCCCGGATGTCTCTGCCCATCTTACTAATTGCGTCGCCAGCGGCTAACATAGCCACCTCTGGATGATGAGGACGTTGTGAATGAAGGATGGGACGATGGAAATTTTTGTAGCGATCACACTCGCGGTCACACTTCAGGCCGGTGCGGTCTGATGCGTCTGTTTATTGCCGAAAAACCCAGCCTTGCCCGCGCTATTGCAGATGTCCTGCCGAAGCCTCATCGCCGCGGCGACGGATATATTGCCTGTGGCAACGATCAGGTGGTGACCTGGTGCGTCGGTCACTTACTGGAACAGGCCCAGCCGGATGCTTACGACAGCCGCTTCGCCCGCTGGGCGCTGGCTGACTTACCGATCATTCCCAATAAATGGCAGCTTCAGCCGCGTCCTTCCGTCGCCAAACAGCTTAATGTCATCAAACGTCTGCTGCTTGAGGCCTCTCAGGTTGTCCACGCGGGTGACCCGGATCGGGAAGGGCAACTGCTGGTGGATGAAGTACTGGATTATCTGGAACTCACGCCGGAAAAACGCCACGCAACCCAGCGCTGTCTGATTAACGATCTCAATCCGCAGGCCGTCGAACGCGCCATTGAACGCCTGCGCGACAACCGCGATTTTATTCCGCTGTGCGTTTCTGCGCTGGCACGCGCCCGCGCTGACTGGCTTTACGGCATCAACATGACCCGCGCCTATACGATTTTAGGGCGCAATGCCGGATACAACGGCGTGCTTTCCGTCGGCCGCGTGCAAACGCCAGTGCTCGGGCTGGTGGTGCGCCGTGATGAAGAAATCGAAAATTTCATACCGAAAGATTTCTTTGAAGTAAAAGCGCACATCGTCACACCTGCCGACGAACGTTTTATCGCGCTCTGGCAACCGAGCGAATCCTGCGAGCCGTATCAGGATGAGGAAGGGCGTTTGCTTCACCGCCCGCTGGCGGATCACGTGGTGGCGCGCATTGCCGGGCAACCGGCGATGGTCACCGGGTATAACGACAAACGTGAAAATGACATTGCGCCGTTGCCGTTCTCGTTATCCACCTTGCAGATTGAAGGGTCAAAAGCCTTTGGTCTGAGCGCACAGCAGATTCTGGATATCTGCCAGAAACTCTACGAAACGCACAAATTGATTACGTATCCGCGTTCGGATTGCCGATATCTGCCAGAAGAACATTTTGCCGGACGTCACGCCGTACTGAATGCCATCGGCGTTCACCGCCCGGATTTAATGCCGCAGCCAGTCGTTGATACCGATTTGCGTAACCGTTGCTGGGACGACAAAAAGGTCGATGCGCACCACGCTATTATCCCGACAGCGCGCAGCAGTAACGTCAACCTGAGCGAAGACGAGCGCAAAATTTACGGTCTGGTGGCGCGTCAGTACCTGATGCAATTCTGCCCCGACGCGGTTTACCGCAAATGCGTTATCGATCTGGATATTGCCGGTGGCAAGTTCATCGCCAAAGCGCGTTTCCTGGCTGAGGCAGGCTGGCGAACACTGCTTGGCAGCAAAGAGCGTGACGAAGAAAACGAAGGTACGCCGTTGCCGGTCGTGGCGAAGGGCGATGAATTACTGTGCGAGCGCGGAGAAGTGGTGGAGCGCCAGACGCAGCCGCCGCGCCCGTTCACCGATGCGACGTTGCTTTCCGCAATGACCGGTATTGCGCGTTTCGTGCAGGATAAAGAACTGAAGAAAATTCTGCGCGCCACGGACGGTCTGGGCACTGAAGCGACACGCGCCGGGATTATCGAACTCCTGTTCCGCCGCGAGTTTTTATACAAAAAAGGGCGTTATATTCATTCCAGCGACACTGGCCGCGCACTGATTCATTCGCTGCCGGACATTGCCGCAAGGCCAGATATGACGGCTGACTGGGAATCCACGCTGACGCGTATCAGTGAAAAAAGCTGCCGCTACCAGGATTTCATGGAACCGCTGGTCGCCACGTTGCAGAACCTCATCATTCAGGCCAAAACGAACCGGGTGTCTTCGGCATTCCGCAGCCTGCCTTCTAAGCCCGCTGCGGCGGTAAAAGGCAAAAGCGCACCTAAACGGCGTAAAGCCAGCCCCAAAGGGAAGGAAGCAAACAGTGATGAATAACGTACTGATGAATAAGAAGTTGATGCATAAAGCGCTGATGGCGTTACTGGTCAGTTCGTCATTGCTGTCGGCTCCGGTTATGGCGGAGCGTTACGGCAACGGCGCGGACGTCGTGGTGCCGCTGCCGCCGCAAATCTGGGAAAACAGCGGCAACAGTAATAATAACAGTGCGCCGACCTGCCATAATTGCTGCATCTACAACAACTAGAGCTACAGCGAGGGCGCGGTGGTCACGGCGGACAGCGTGGTGCTGCAATGCTCGCGCGACCCGAACGTGGTCGGCACCAATGAACTGAAATGGGAAGTACTGAAAAAATAACCCGGCCCTGAACAACAAAAAGGCGCGGAAACAGTCACCTGTCCGCGCCTTTTTTATGGAGAAGCGCTAAGCGGCGCCGTGGCTACAAGGCCCGCAGATAGGCGTCAATCAGCGGTACATCTGCCGGTGCCAGTTCAAAGGAACGAACCTCCTGCGGCGCAACCCAGCAAACTTCCGAGTGACACTGTAACGAAATCGTTCCTGTGAAACTGCTGACGCGCCAGCCATGCAGGCGGATAAGGCGTTCCGGCTGATGCAGTTCGCTGGTCGCGACAAAACCGGCAACCTGCGCGGTGATGTTCATCTCTTCGCGTAACTCACGTATCAACGCGGCGGGCTGGCTTTCCCCGGCTTCCACTTTCCCGCCGGGGAATTCCCACAAACCGGCCTGATCGCTGCTGGCATCGCGCCGCGCAAGGAGTAATTTTCCCTCACGTTCAATCAGCGCGGCGACCACATCAATCGTTTTCATCTGTATTACTTCAGGTCGAACGTTGCCCAGATTGGCGCATGGTCAGACGGTTTTTCCATTCCGCGAATATCGTAATCGATACCGGTCGCTAAACAGCGTTCAGCCAGCGGATTGCTCGCCAGGATCAGATCGATGCGCAGGCCGCGGTTTTCATCAAAGCCGCGTGAACGGTAGTCGAACCATGAGAATTTATCGGTCGTTTCCGGGTTAACAGCGCGGAACGTATCAACGAGTCCCCAGCCTTTCAGGCGATCCATCCATTCGCGCTCTTCCGGAAGGAAAGAACATTTACCGGTGCGCAGCCAGCGTTTACGGCTGTCTTCGCCGATACCGATGTCCAGATCGGTCGGGCTGATATTCACGTCGCCCATCACAACTACCGGATTATTCACAGACAAACTGGTGTTCAGGTAATCCTGCAAATCGCGGTAGAACTTCTCTTTGGCCGGGAATTTGGTCGGATGGTCGCGGCTTTCGCCCTGCGGAAAATACCCGTTGATGACCGTCAGAATGCCCTGTGGCGTTTCAATGTCGGCCATGATGATACGGCGCTGGGAGTCTTCATCGTCTCCCGGGAAACCACGGCGTACAGCCACCGGTTCCTGTTTAGTCAGCATAGCCACGCCATAATGGCCTTTCTGACCATGATAAAACACGTGGTAGCCGTACTGGCTGACATCTTCCAGCGGGAACATGTCGTCGTGAACCTTAGTTTCCTGCAAACCGATCACGTCAGGCTGATGCTGTTCAATAATGGCGGCGAGCTGGTGTGGGCGCGCGCGCAATCCGTTGATATTAAAGGAGACGAACTTCATAGTCGGGAACCATTTGGCGATGAAATCAGAAGGGCGATAGTAGCAGAAAAAGGCAGGGATGGCGAAATCCGCGCACCCGAAAATAACAGCAAAAATCACTGCAAAAGCAAAATGCTTACCCGGTCATTGTGGCAAGGCGATTTCCACCCGGGAATTATTTTGTCAACTTTTCGTGACAGTCTCTTCTTCCCGTGTACATGAAAGAGTATTATCCCCCCAGCGATTTCCGCACCGGCAGAAAAAGGTCAACACTGATGCGTCTGGAAGTTTTTTGCGAAGACCGCCTGGGGCTCACCCGGGAACTACTCGATCTACTGGTTTTACGCAGTATTGATTTACGCGGGATCGAGATTGCCTCGATTGGCCGCATTTACCTTAATTTTTCCCAACTGGATTTTGATACTTTTCGCGCCCTGATGGCAGAAATCCGCCGTATCGACGGCGTGACGGATGTCCGTACTGTTACGTTCATGCCATCTGAGCGTGAACACCGCGCCCTGCGTGCGCTGCTGGTCTCCATGCCGGAGCCGGTTTTCTCCATTGATATGAAAGGAAAAATCGAGCAGGCCAACCCGGCGGCGATGGCGTTGTTTGAACTCGATGAAGAGAAAATCCGCAACGTCACGGCAGCAAACCTGATCACCGGTTACAACGTCACGCGCTGGCTGGAAAGCGATAATGCTCAGCCGCATTCCGAGCGCATTGTCATCCGCAGTCAGGATTTCCTGATGGATCTCACGCCGATCCACATTGAGGATGAAAACGAAAAAGGCGGTATCGCCGGAGCCGTGGTCATGCTCAAATCGGCCGCCCGCATGGGCCGCCAGTTGCAGGATCTGACGGTCAACGACGACAGCGAGTTCGACCACATTGTCGCGGTCAGCAGCAAAATGCGCCACGTGCTCGATCAGGCGCGCAAACTGGCGATGCTGGATGCACCGTTGCTGATCGTCGGTGATACCGGTACCGGCAAAGATTTGCTGGCGCATGCCTGCCACCTGCGCAGCGCGCGCGGCAAAAAGCCGTTCCTCGGCCTCAACTGTGCTTCGCTGCCGGATGATGTCGTTGAAAGTGAACTGTTCGGTTATGCCGCTGGTGCCTATCCGAATGCCCTGGAAGGCAAAAAAGGCTTCTTCGAACAGGCCAACGGCGGTTCGGTATTGCTCGATGAAATCGGTGAAATGTCGCCGAGAATGCAGATTAAGTTGCTGCGTTTTCTCAATGACGGCACGTTCCGCCGCGTCGGCGAAGAGCATGAAGTGAAGGTGGATGTGCGCGTGATGTGCGCCACGCAGAAGAATCTGGTGGAACTGGTTCAGCGCGGAGAATTCCGTGAAGACCTGTATTACCGTCTGAACGTGCTCAGCCTGACGCTGCCGCCGCTGCGCGATCGCCCTGCGGATGTCATGCCGCTGACCGAACTGTTTGTGGCGCGTTTCTCTGATGAACAGGGGATGCCGCGACCTAAACTGTCCCCGCAGCTGGCAAATTATCTGACGCATTACGGCTGGCCGGGCAACGTACGTCAGCTGAAAAACGCTATTTATCGTGCGCTCACCCAGCTGGAAGGCGGCGAACTGCGCCCGCAGGACATCGTTCTGCCAGACTTTGATGCCGAAGTGACGATTGGCGAAGAAGCGCTGAACGGTTCGCTCGATGACATCAGCAAGCGTTTCGAACGCTCGGTGCTGACCCGTCTTTATCGCACTTATCCAAGTACGCGAAAACTGGCGAAACGTCTGGGCGTTTCACACACGGCGATTGCCAATAAACTGCGCGAATACGGCCTCAGTGCCCGACGCGGTGAAACCGGCGAAAGCGAAGAGTAATGTCTGCGGGTCAGTAAATTATTCATCCAATAAGAAGCAATAAAAAAGCAACGGACTGAGCCGTTGCTTTTTTTCGCCTGTCATCCGCAGATGACAAAACTCAGATCTTTATTTCAGGACAGCCAGCGCAGACTCGTAGTCCGGTTCGGTGGTAATTTCGTTCACCAGCTCGCTGTACAGCACGTTGTCCTGACCATCCAGAACGATAACGGCACGTGCAGTCAGGCCAGCCAGTGCGCTGTCGGTGATCGCAACGCCGTATTCAGATTTGAAATCACCGCCACGCAGGGTGGACAGCGTGGTGACGTGGCTCAGGCCTTCCGCACCGCAGAAACGGGACTGCGCGAATGGCAGGTCAGCGGAGATACACAGAACCACAGTGTTCTCAATTTCGCCCGCCAGCTGGTTGAATTTACGCACTGACGTCGCGCAAACGCCGGTATCAATGCTTGGGAAAATGTTCAGGACTTTGCGTTTGCCCGCGAAGCTGCTCAGGCTGACATCAGAGAGATCTTTAGCGACCAGGCTGAACGGCTTGGCGACGTCGCCTTTTTGTGGGATTTTGCCAGCAACGGTGACCGGGTTGCTCTGAAAGTGTACTGTCTGGGTCATGATTATTTCCTATGGACATTGGAGTCAAACGGCTTTCAGTTTAGGGGAACAATTGTAGATTGGATATAGATTAAATGCTAAATACTTGTATATCTTATATATGCCCGTTTGAGTATATACCGAGGAGCCGTTATGAGAAGTGTTCGCTTTTATCCGGAAGCCTGGCCGTTGCATACGGCATTTGTGATCTCCCGCGGCAGCCGCACTGAAGCGCGCGTAGTCACTGTCGAAATCGAAGAAAAGGGCATTCGCGGGGTGGGAGAATGCACGCCGTATCCCCGCTATGACGAAAGCGAAACCTCGGTGATGGCGCAAATTGCCAGCGCCGTCACGGCGATTGAACAGGGCGCAACACGCGAACAGTTGCAACATTTGCTTCCCACCGGTGCCGCCCGAAATGCACTGGATTCGGCGCTGTGGAATCTTGAAACGCAACTCACCGGCCAGACGCTCTGGCAACTCACCGGCACTGAACCGCTGGCGTCAATCAGCATGGCGCAAACCGTCAGTATCGGCACGCCGGAAGAGATGGCGGAAGCCGCGCTCGCGCTGCAACAAAAGGGCGCAACGCTGCTGAAAATTAAACTCGATGACCGGCTGATAGCCGAACGTCTGGTGGCTATCCGCGCCGCCGTGCCCAAGGCGTCCCTGATTGTGGATGCCAATGAAGCGTGGCAAAGCGACGGGCTGGCGGCCCGCTGCCAGTTGCTGGCCGATCTCGGGATTCTGATGCTCGAACAACCGCTGCCTGCGGGTGAAGATTCCGCGCTGGAGAATTTCATCCATCCCCTTCCAATTTGCGCCGACGAAAGTTGCCATACGATTGAAGGGCTTCCGGCGCTGAAAGGGCGTTATGAGATGGTAAATATCAAGCTCGATAAAACCGGCGGGCTGACGGGCGCACTGCGGCTGGCGCAGGCGGCGTACGCGCAGGGCTTTGAAGTCATGCTGGGCTGCATGTTATGCACCTCACGCGCGGTGCGGGCGGCACTTCCGCTGACGGCGGGCGCGAAGTTCATCGATCTTGATGGCCCGACCTGGCTGGCGCAGGACGTTGAACCCGCGATGAAGTTTCACTGCGGCGGAATCGACATCGCCGGTTCCGAGTAATTTCTCGCCTGTTGCCGTTGTTTTGTGCGCGAAGGCAAATCTGTAACGATTTCCTGTAGGGGATTGCGGTAACAAATGATAAAACTCCTGAATATTTCAGGGCTGGCCCCTTATGTGTTCAGGAGAATTTATGCCGCAGGGAAAATCGTTTCCTCTCTTATCGTATTCCGCCTGTGCCGCGCTGGTGGCACTGATTTCCGGTCAGGCCATGGCCGCTCAGGTTCCCGCCGGTACGCAACTTGCCGCCAGACAGGAAATCGTCCGTCATATCAAAGATGAACCCGCTTCGCTGGATCCGGCAAAAGTCGTCGGCCTGCCTGAAGCGCAGGTGGCGCGTGACCTGTTCGAAGGTCTGGTGAATCAGGACGCAAACGGGAAAAGCATTCCCGGCGTCGCCGAAAGCTGGCAGAACCAGAACAATCAGGTTTTTCTCTTCACATTGCGTAAAGACGCCAAATGGTCGAACGGCGATCCGGTGACGGCGCAGGATTTTGTTTATAGCTGGCAGCGTCTGGTTGATCCGAAAAGCTTAGCAACCGGTTCATGGTTTGCGGCGCTGGCCGGTATCGCTAACGCCGATGCGATCATTGCCGGGAAAATGCCGGTCGATAAACTCGGTGTTACCGCCATCAGCCCGACGCAACTGCGCGTTACGCTCGACCGTCCGGTGCCATTTTTTGTCAGCCTGCTGGCGAACTTCAGCCTGTTCCCTGTGCATAAAGCCACGGTGGAAAAATTTGGCGATGACTGGACTAAGCCCGGCAATCTGGTGGGCAACGGCGCGTATGTGCTCAAAGAGCGCGTCGTGAACGAAAAGCTGGTGCTGGAGCCGAACCCGAATTACTGGGATCACGCGCGTACCGTACTGACGAAAGTCACCTTCGTCCCCATCAACAAAGAATCCAACGCCACAAAACGCTATCTGGCCAATGACATCGACATCACCGAATCCTTCCCGAAAGATCAGTACAAAAAACTGATGCACGATATTCCGGGACAGGTCTACACGCCGTATCAGCTCGGCACCTATTATTACGCGTTCAATACCCGCCGTGCGCCGACCGACGACGCCCGTGTGCGTCTGGCGCTGTCGCTGAGTATTGACCGCACCGTGATTGCCGAAAAAGTGCTGGGTACCGGCGAAAAACCGGCATGGCATTTTACGCCTGACGTCACCAACGGTTTCAAAGCCACGAAAAGTGAAATGCAGGATTACTCGCAGGAAGAGCTGAATGCGCAGGCCAAAGGGCTGCTGGCGGCGGCGGGTTATGGCCCGAACAAACCGCTGCATCTGACCTTGCTGTACAACACCTCGGAAAGCCATCAGAAGATTGCCATCGCGGTGGCCTCGATGTGGAAAAAGAATCTGGGGGCGGATGTAAAACTGGTTAATCAGGAATGGAAAACCTATATCGACAGCCGCAACACCGGCAATTTCGATGTGATCCGTGCGTCATGGGTCGGCGATTATAATGAAGCGTCAACCTTCCTGTCCCTGCTGACGTCCACGCACACCGGTAACATCAGCAAATTCAGCAGCGCCGATTACGACAAAGTGATCGCTGAAGCCAGCCGTGAAACCAGCGACGCGCGCCGTAACGATGACTACAACAAGGCCGAGCAAATCATCGCCAGCCAGGCACCGATTGCGCCGATTTATCAGTACACCAATGGCCGCCTGATCAAACCGTGGGTGAAAGGCTATCCGATCACCAATCCCGAAGACGTCGCTTACAGCCAGGAAATGTACATCATTAAACACTGATCCTGGCGGTTCTCCCCAAATGCAAAAAGCGCCAGTCACGGCGCTTTTTGTTTTTATCTGACGGTCAGCTTTTACGGCTGAACAAACGGACCAGCAGGGCGGCGGCCGCCGCAACAGTGGCCAGCAGAACCACACCCGTCCAGCCACCGGCTTCCAGTGCTTTACTGCCCAGCGCGGCACCGGCGGACATTCCGATAAACACGACGGTAAACAGCAGGGCGTTCAGTCTGCCGCGAGCCGCAGGTTCGAGGCCATAAACCAGTGTCTGATGGGCAACCAGCGTGGCCTGAATACCTAAGTCAAAACCAATGGCACTCGCCACAATCAGCGCAAGTTGCGCATGCGGCGACAACAGCGGCAGCATGAACATCGCGGCGAATGACACCATCACCAGCGCGGAACCCATTTGCGTGACCCGCGCCGGGCCTTTTTTATCGGCTAATGCGCCTGCCAGCGGAGCCGCCAGCGCACCGGCTGCCCCGGCCAGCCCGAAAGCACCGGCCACCGCGCTGCCCAGATGGAACGTATCGTTGAGCATAATCGCCAGGGTTGACCAGAACGCGCTGAATGCGACAGACAGCAAACCCTGAGCCAGCGCCGCGTGGCGCAGCGTTTTATAGTGCTTCCACAATCCGAACATGGAATGCAGCAGACGGGCATAGCTGATGCGCGTGTCCGGCGTAAACCGTGGCAGAACCCGCCACAGCGCAGAACCAATCAGCGCGACGCTCACCGCTGCCAGCTGATACATCACCCGCCAGCCAAAATACTCCGCAACAAACCCGCTGACCACGCGGGAAAGCAGGATCCCGACCAGCAAACCGGTCATTACCGTTCCGACCGTTTTACCGCGCTGCGCCGGCGGAGCAAGATGCGCGGAAGCGGGCACGATATCCTGCGCCATGGTCGCGCCGATACCGGTGATCAGACTGGCGACCAGTAAGCCGTGAATGCCCGGCACAAAACCACACAGCAGCAGCGCAACGGCCAGCAAAATACTCTTGAGCAGGATAATTGTCCGGCGGTCGTGACGGTCACCGAGCGGGATCAAAAAAAGAATGCCCAGCGCGTAACCGGCCTGCGTCAGCGTCGGGATCAGCCCGACCGACGCGGTGCTGGCCTGCAAGTTTCCGCCCATAATGCCGAGCATTGGCTGGCTGTAGTAAATCGATGCCACGCTCAGCCCGGCACCGGCGGCCAGCGTAAAAATGATTTTGCCGGAAAGCGCCGGTTCAGCGGCGGTTGCAGAAGTTTGGGTGATGTCTGACATGATGTTTTCCTGATGAATGCGTGTGTTGTGTGGATGTCATGGCACGCATTCTTCACCCGAACGGTTATAAGTGGTAGCCTGCACAAAGGTAAAACTGTTATACGCGAGGCGTATGAATACACCACTCACCAGCGGTATTGACCGCATCGACTTAATGCAGACGTTTGTCCGTATCGTTGAAAGCGGCAGTTTATCCGCCGCCGCCGCCCAGCTGGGCACCAGCCAGCCAACGGTCAGCCGCCGTTTGCAGTCGCTGGAGAAAATGCTCGGCGCCCGGCTGATTCTTCGCACTACTCACGCCATGAAACTGACCGACGACGGCGAGCGGTGTTATGCGCAGGCCAAATTATTGCTCGAACGCTGGGCGTCGCTGGAAGATCAGTTACACGGCGCGGGAGATGAACCGGTGGGCACTCTGCGCGTGCGTGCGCCGCATGCGTTCGGGCAGGATCAGCTGATCGGGCCGCTGACCCGCTATTTACAGCAGTCACCGAACCTGACGGTGGACTGGATGCTCAACGACCGCACGCCGGATTTCCTCTCCGAAGATATCGACTGCGCAATTCAGGTCGGGAACGTTGCGGATCCGTCGATGGTGGCGGTTTTGCTGGCCGAAGTGCCGCGTATCGTGATCGCCACGCCCGAATTACTGCAACAGCATCCGGTGACGCAGGTCAGCGAGCTGGCGAGTTTACCCTGGGTCGCCCTCAGCACTTTTTACCGTAATGAAGTCATGCTGCGCCACGATACCGACGGCAGAATGGAAAGCTGCACGATTGCGCCGCGCATGGCGACAGACAGCTTATACGCCGTGCGCAAGGCCGCGCTTTCCGGGCTGGGCGCGGGCATTGTGTCGGCGTGGGTGGTGCAGGACGATCTCGCGCAAGGGCATTTACAACGCGTCTTGCCCGGCTGGAACGCGCTGCCGCTGCCTGTCTATCTGGTGTATCCGTATTCCAGCTATTATCCCGCGCGGCTGCGTAAATTTCTGGAAGTGATGCGTGGCGTTATGCCGGATCTGGCCGAAATGCAGGCACCGGGCAGTCAGAAATACTCTGGAAAATTGTGAAACAGTAAAGCGGGCGCTGTTTACATTTTTCCCGCGAACTCATGGCATGATCGCTTCAGGATATTGGGGTGAAGGGTTTTCACCTGAGTTGTGTTTTGGAACTTCAAGCACTTAACGCTAAACTTAGAAAAGATAACGCAGAAAAAGCGAGGAACATCGTGGAAGTGATAAAGGGAAATGAACTACAGGTTGCCGACGCCGTTTATTCATTCCAGATGAACGGCGAGGGCGGTGTGAACGAAATCAGCCCGCAGTGCGTGGCGAGCGATGAAAAGCCGTGCTGGCTGCATCTGGATTACACGCGGCCTGAAAGCGAACGGTGGATCAGCAATACGCCGGTGTTACCCGATACCGTGCGCGAAGCGCTGGCCGGTGATAGCGTGCGGCCAAAAGTGGTGCGCGTCGGCGAAGGGACGTTAATCACCCTGCGCAGCATCAATCTGAATGCGGATGCAAGACCGGACCAGCTGGTCACGATCCGCGTTTATCTGACCGATAAAATCATCGTCTCGACCCGCCATCGTAAGGTGTTCTCGATGGAAGAGATGATCAACGATATGCAAACCGGCAGTGGCCCGAAAAATACCGGCAGATGGCTGGTCGAAACCTGCGATGCGCTGACCGATCACACCAGCGATTTCATCGAAGACCTGCACGACAAAATCATTGATATCGAAGACGACCTGATGGAACAACAGGTGCCGGAGCGCGGTCAGATGGCGTTGCTGCGCAAACAACTGATCGTCCTGCGCCGTTATATGGCGCCGCAGCGTGATGTCTTCTCGCGTCTGGCGAGCGAACGTTTGCCGTGGATGAACGACGACGACCGCCGCCTGATGCAGGAAATTTCCGATCGTCTGGGGCGCGGGCTCGACGATCTGGATGGCAGCATTGCGCGCACCGCAGTGCTCTCTGATGAAATCAGTTCACTGCTGGCCGATTCCCTCAACCGCCGCACGTACACTATGTCGATGCTGGCGATGATCTTCCTGCCAACCACCTTCCTCACGGGGCTGTTTGGTGTGAACCTCGGCGGGATCCCCGGCAATACGTCGCCCATAGGTTTCGGGGTTTTCTGCGGATTTCTGATGTTGCTGGGGGTTGTCGTGGCGTGGTGGCTAAAGAAAAGTCGCTGGCTGTGATGTACTAATTGCCTGAAAAAAGCCAAAAAAAAGCCGGTCATAAGACCGGCGTCGTTCGAATTAAATTGTGCTATGCATTAATTCTAAAAATTTGGAAATAAGACAATATGGAGCACAACGCCCATCGCTTGACGTTGCATTCACCTGCGAAATAGATACTGCACCCAATCAACGGTTCTAATGTTGATTTCGCTCAATCTTTTTGAGGTTTATGCCCTGCAAGGTGCATTCACAGGCACTTTTGCCGGAACGATCTCATTTTTGCATACCCAGGAGTTTGTCTTGCATACCGCCGAAATGATTCAAAAAGCGTATGACGACGCGACCCGCAGAACGCTGGAAATCTGGAATTCTCACCCGGAATCCGGCGTTGTCCGCTCAGAACCGTTCTACCATCCCACCCGTCTGGCGATCACCAGCGGAAACCGCGCCGGGCCGGCCATGGCAGGGCTGATATCCGAACTGAAAGCGGTGACGCAGGGCGATCTGCTGGCCGACGTCGCGCCGCCAGATGGCATGCATTTTACTTTTTTTCCCGTCACGCAGGCGCTGTATAACAAACCGGAAGACGCACCGGGAACCGGTGAATTAATCGCTATTTTCAGAAAGCATTGCGACGGTCATATCATGCACATCCGCGATTTGCGGCTGATTGCGTTGCCGGATCAGCTGCTGCTCGCCGGATTTCCTGATGAACAAAGCCAGCGTGTCAGACAAGCGCTGGTGGATGATTTGATGAAAACGCCGTGGGCGGAAAAAATCCGGGAGCGGTTTCCTCATACGGAGATCCCGCCGGTTTTCTGGCACAGCACGCTGCTGCGTTACAGCGCACAATACCTGCCGGAACCGCTGCGCGTCTGGTTTCATGAAAATCAGCATCGAAACTTCGGAGCGCTCAGCCTGCCGGTCAGACTGGTGATGACCAACTACAACTGGACCGAAACGTTCACGCTGGTCTGAAAAGCAAAAAGCCCGCATCTGCGCGGGCTTTTCAAACGGTGACTTCCGGACGAAATCTTACTTAATTTCCAGCACGTTCAGACGTTCAACCGGCGCAGCCGTTTCGTCGTCTTCAGGCTGCCAGCCCGCAGGCTGCATCGGGATCTCTTCACGGTCAAACGCCAGATCGCCGCCATCAACCACTTCACCGCCATGTTTAATCCCTTTGAAATCAAAAAGATTCATGTCATTCAGATGTGAAGGCACCACGTTTTGCATCGCGCTGAACATGGTTTCGATACGGCCAGGGTATTTTTTATCCCAGTCATTCAGCATGTCGCCGATTACCTGACGTTGCAGGTTTGGCTGCGAACCGCACAGGTTACAAGGGATGATCGGGTATTCGCGCGCAACGGCAAAACGCTCAATATCTTTCTCACGGCAATACGCGAGGGGGCGGATCACGATGTGTTTACCGTCGTCGCTCATCAGTTTTGGTGGCATACCTTTCAGCTTGCCGCCGTAAAACATATTGAGGAACAACGTTTGCAGCATGTCGTCGCGATGATGGCCGAGGGCGATTTTGGTACAACCCAGTTCAGTCGCGGTGCGGTACAAAATCCCGCGGCGCAGACGCGAACACAGAGAGCAGGTGGTTTTGCCTTCCGGGATTTTGTCTTTCACGATGGCATAGGTGTCTTCGGTGACAATCTTGTATTCCACGCCCAGCTTTTCCAGATATTCCGGCAGGATATGCGCCGGGAAGCCCGGTTGTTTCTGGTCAAGATTGACCGCCACCAGGGAAAAATTCACGGGTGCGCTTTTTTGCAGATTGCCCAGAATTTCCAGCATGGTGTAGCTGTCTTTACCACCGGACAGGCAAACCATAATACGGTCGCCTTCTTCGATCATACCGAAGTCACCGATCGCTTTACCGACTTCACGGCGCAGGCGCTTTTGTAATTTATTCAGGTTGTACTGAGCTTTTTTATCAACTGATTGAATTTCTGACATTAATAGTAACTCTGACTCAAAAAGGGGTACCAGAAGGGCGTGGTCGTCATAGCGCGAGTTTAGCATTGTGCGTTTCTGTCTGCGCGCAGCTCATGTCTTCCGGCCGACGGCGTTGTGGCGCGTATGATACGGATTACGCCGCCGAATGTCAGCGCGTTTTATAGCAGATTAAGAAAGTGAAGGTTTTGCGCTACCGGTGACAGCAAGTTAAAAGCCTGCTGACTAACCCGTTTAATTGCTACCCCGCAGATTTGGGCCGCATCAATGTTTTTTTCTTGTCCAATCTCTTCATTTGAATTGCCGGCGCCGCAGGGAATTGCCGCCGTTTTCCGGTCTGATTTCATAAGGGAAAATGATAGATTGGGATGTTTCTATAACCGAAATTTCTGCTACCCTGAGGGTCTAAACACGCTCCTTTTGGAAACACCCGATGCTTTTAACCCTCGTTTACCGCAGCCATATCAGTGAGCATGTTCACTCTGCTTCACTGGTCGACATGGTGTCACAAGCCAACGTTAACAACGGACTGTTGAGCATTACCGGCATTCTGCTTTTTGACGGGATGCACTTCTTCCAGTTACTGGAAGGGCCGGAAGAGGCAGTGGACGCACTCTACAGTACGATTTGCCAGGATCAGCGTCACCATAACGTGGTGGTGCTTATGCGCGACTATGCGCAGTCGCGTCGCTTCGGCAATGTGGGGATGGAGCTATTTGACCTCAGGCATCATCACGAAGATGAGGTGCTTCAGGCGGTCCTCGATAAAGGTACATCGAAATATCGGCTCACTTACGAAGACCGGGCTCTTCAATTCCTGTGCACCTTTGTGCAGGCTCGTGAGAAGGAAAATTATCTCGAAATTCTTCCGGCTGATTCCTGGTCTTTCATCGCCGATGAACCCCTGAAAGCAGAAGTAGAATTTATCTTTCCCGAGATGCAGGACTACAGTTTTGCATTCCAGCCGATTGTTGACCCGCTGAGCCGCGAGATTATTTCTTATGAAGCGACAATCCGCGGGCCGGAAGGTGGATCAGCGATGGAGTATTACTCCCGTTTGTCCGGAACAACGATCTATGAGGCGGATCTCAAATCCAAAAAGCTGGCTTTTGCCATGGCGCAAAAAATGGGGATCGGAGACAAAACGATTTCAATCAAGCTTTTGCCTATGACACTTGTCATGGTGCCGGATGCTGTGGAGTCCCTGATTAATGACATCATCGCCGGCGGCCTGGTTCCTGAACAGATTGTGGTGGCAATCACAGAAAACGGCGTCATAACCCGTGAGGACAAGTTTTCCACGGCGATGAAACAACTTAAAGCCTCGGGAATGCGTCTGGCGATCGATGATTTTGGTGCGGGCTCTGCGGGATTGCTGCTGCTGACGCAATGCCAGCCGGACAAAATTATGATTGATCGCAATATGATTTGTGACATCCATACCAGCGGACCGAAACAGGCCGTCGTGCAGGCCATCATCAGGTTCTGCTCAGCTTTAGAAATCTCTGTTATCGCGACAGGCGTTGAAAAACCTGAAGAGTGGATGTGGCTGGATGCGGCAGGGGTGTGTAATTTTCAGGGCGAGCTGTTTGCTGAGCCAAGACTGAAGGGCACGCCTGTAGTGGCCTGGCCGGAAGTCAGCTACGAGTATCAGTCAGGTCATCAGGCTCTCTGAGAACTTGCAGGCGGCATGTAAGCTTTAAACGCATGAGCCCGGCAGATAATATTTGCCGGGCTCATTTCAAAATGATTTGCTGTGGATTTATACAATATCATCATCCGGTGTGCGGTAAACGACGTACTCAAGCGCTTCCAGATAAATATCCTGCTTATCGGTATCACTTTCCTGCTCAATCTTCTGAATCAGACAAAGAATAATATCTTTGTGAGTAACCACTTCTTTTTGATTCTTTAAGTTTTTATAAATACGGATGACCGTTTCGTTTTCAACCAGAAGTTCAGGGTCTTCTGTCAGAATATAATCAGCCAATGTGACATGAGTATAAGACACGTCTTGCATTTTAATACCCTCCGCGTTTGTAATTAGAAAATATCATTTAATATCCCGCGCCTGTCTGCAATGACTGAGCGGGAGGCGAATAATAGAAAAGTGGATCTTTCTTTAGGGATCAGAATCCGTAATCATCGGGCGTCATGCCCACCACCATTTCAAGTGCACCGCGCAGAATATCCAGCTGCACAACGTCAGAAGTGGTTTCAAGCTGATTAATCAGGTGCAGCATGATGGCCTTATTGGTCACCGTACCTTTATTCGCATGAATAAGACGAATTGCGGCACCCAGAACTTCTGCTTCGCTGGAGTAAAGTTCACCGGCTTTAGCGAAATGTTTATAAATGCCAGAACTGTTGACGGCGTCTGACATCGGCTGGGATGGATTTGATACAACCGAATCGCTGTGACTTAATGCACATTGGTTTGATGTATCAATGTTTTTTCTGGTCATCGGACGGCCCTTCAGCATTGAAAAAGTGTCGTACATTGTCGACATCCCGGACTTCATAACTGACACGCGCACGCTTGTCAGCCTGATCGTGGCGCATCTCATTAATGATTTGCTCCAGGGCACTTTTTCGATTTAGATTTTCAGCACTCGCAGCCATAAACTGTAACTGCTTAATGAGTCTGTCGATTGATATTGGACTTTTCGATTTAAGTAAGGAAATGACTGCCTCACCAATCAGTTTGTCCGTTAATTTTTCTTCAGTACTTCTATACATATTATCAGCCTCTGAATATATGCTGGCCAAAGGTCTGGGCAGAGTAGCTTCAGGTTCAGAGTTATTGCTTCATACCATTGGGAATTACGCTAACGGAAATAAAGCATTGGTAGGCTATGAATTAATCAAGCCCGCATAATATGTCAAACCGAATTTCTATGAAGCCAATTTTTACTCTGTCAACTTATCAGATCATGAATCACGTTCGAGAACCAGACGGATAAGCTTCATATAATGCTTTTCCTCTTCTTCGCTGCCAGCGGATTCAACACGATTCAAAAGTTTCGAACACAACGCTTTGCGATTAAGGTTCCTGCCTGCTTCCAGAATTTCAACCACAACGCGTCCCATTGTTTCCTCTTTAGAAAAACCCTGAGTGTAGAGAGAAGGGGAAGTTTCTGGTGACAATCCATCGTGCTTATTCTGACGCATGACATATCCTCTTGTTAATGTGTGCGTAGTTAATGATTACTTGTGTGACTATAAAGTTATACAAGATGTGGAAAGTTGTACAGGTATTTTTAGAAATAAATGACAGGAATACAGAATATTCTTAAACGATGCGTTGCTGAATCGGGACAGTTTTTCACCGGCAGAGGCGTACTTTCTTAGAAAATTTCCGTTTGTCCTATTTTTCAATGCCTCCGGGAAGAGCGCCTATACTTACCTGACTAATTGTTAAGACTGAACCCCTTTCAGGAGGAATTGTATGAACAGGAAAAACCTTATTGCCGCGTCGCTGGCTGCTGTTTCCATTTTATTCGTAGCCGGCTGTGCGTCGAATCAGGCGATCAAAACCACGGACGGAAAAACCATCGTCACAGACGGAAAACCTCAGGTTGACAGCGATACCGGCCTGGTATCGTACAAAAATGCTGAGACAGGAAAGACTGAGCAGATTAACCGCGATCAGGTTAAAAACATGAGCGAACTGGATAACTGAGTTGCTCAATAATCGTCAGACAGGAGAGAAATATGAACAGGACTTTGCTTTTGCCAGTAGCCGCATTAATCAGTGTCGCAGCCTTATCGGGCTGTACACGCACGAGCTATGCCATTCAGACCAATGACGCGAGAACCATCGTCAGCGACGGTAAGCCAAAAGAAGCGCCTACCGGATTGCTTGAATATACTGATGCCAATGGTGTGAAACAGCAAATCAACAAATCCGAAGTGAAACAGGTAACGGAGTTGCCTAAATAAGCCCGGTGTTTCTGATTCAATTTCCTGATTATTTCTTAAAAACCCGCTGATAAAGGCGGGTTTTTTATTTTTGCGCAGCACCTCTCAACTCTTCCCGACGCCCGCCACAGCGACGCCAGATTATGGTACTTTTTAGCGCGCACAATAGTCTCAAACAAACTCTCAAAACAAGGAAAGTCATCATGCGTCAAAGAACTATCGTTTGTCCGTTGATTGAACATGAGGGAACGTATCTGCTGTGTAAAATGGCCTCCGGGCGCGGCGTTTTCCCCGGCCAGTGGGCGCTTTCCGGCGGCGGAATGGAACCGGGCGAAACCGTTGAGCAGGCGTTATTGCGCGAAGTGCGGGAAGAGTTGGGCGAAGCACTGGAACTGACGCATATCACGCCGTGGACGTTCCGCGATGATATCCGCCTGAAGACGTATCCCGATGGAACTCAGGAAGAAATCTACATGATTTACCTGATTTTCACCTGTCAGGCGAAGAATACGACGATTACGCTTAACGACGAATTTGAAAGCTACGCCTGGGTGCGTAAAGAAGATCTGCTGAAGTTCGATCTCAACGAAGCCACACGCATCACGTTAAAACAGCGCGGACTGATTTAAACGGGAAACAGGGCATTCCATTCAGAATGCCCTGCATTCGTTTTCTAACTGCGCTGTTACCGCTGTGATGTCGCGATGTTGCGTTTCGCCGCTTTCCCTTCTTTTGCAGCTTTCATACCTTTCTCCGCACTGCGATGTAAAATCCAGCCGAAGATAAGTATCGACAGCGCGCAAATCAGGAACAGAACGCGGCCCCATAACGGGTTCGGCACCAGCACCATCAGCAGTAAACCTGCGCCCATATACATGGATATCCGGCCAATTTTATCGCGCTGCAACCGGTCAAATTCATCCTGCTCATTATCGGCATACACCGGCGTTTCCATATCGGTGAAAAACTGCTGACGCTGAGTTTCACGGGCCGTCGCATTCTCGCGGTAGAACAGGGTAGTCAGGCAGAAGAACCCGCCGGTGAAGACCAGATGCGAGAAGATATTCCACATAATCGCCACATCCAGCATCTCGCGCGCGGTCAGCGTGATACCCAGTAAACGGGCGACATCTGGCGCGGTAAATACGTTAGCGACGATGTAAGACACGACTAACCCGAACAACACCGTGACCCACGCCGCCCAGTCCGGGGTTTTGCGGATGAACACGCCAAGGAAGAGCGGCACGATAATCGGCGCCTGCATCAGCGTGCCGACTTTCATCATCAGGTCGAACAGGCTGACGGTCTGCATCGTGTGCATGTATTGCGCCACCAGGATCACCAGTACGCCGTTGACTACGCATGCGGCCTGACCGACGCGCAGCTGATACTTGTCGCTGCGTTCTGTGTTGCGGTTAACAATGGGCGTCCAGAAACTGCGGACAAAAATCCCCGAATTACGGTTCAGCGCGCAGTCCATCGACGACATCGTCGCGGCAAATAATCCCGCCATCAGCAGGCCAACGGTGCCCATCGGCATCGCGCGTTCCGCGAAAATCAGATACACCGCATCGGTAGCATTTTTCCCCAGTTCGGGGTGCGCGGTTGCGGCGTCAGGATAAAGAATGGCCACCGCCCAGGGCGGGATAAACCAGATCACCGTGCCAATCAGCATCAGAATCAGCGCGAACAGTGCCGCTTTTTTGGCGTTAAAACTGTCTTTAGCGTTCAGAAAACGATAAGAATCTTGCAGGTTATTAATGCTCTGCACGTTCTTGATAAAGAAAAACAGGAAACAGGCGACCAGCAGGGAGATGTAATGCGGGCCGACGTCCGGGCCGGTGAAAAAGCCGGACGGGAATTCTGTCACCAGTTTGACCGGGCCACCGACCTTGAACAGCGCGACCACCGCACAGGCAATCGAAATAATCGCCACCACCAGCGTCTGCACAAAATCACTCGCCACCACGCCCCATGCACCGCTCAGTAACGAAATCACCAGCACCACCAGACCGGTGACCCACAGCGTCAGCGTAATGTCGTGCTGGAACACCGCGCTGGCAAACACCGCCAGACTGTTCAGCCATACTCCCGCGCTGAGAATGCTCAGCGGAATAATCATCCAGGTGAAAAATTGTTCGTTACCTTTGCCGAATCGATGGTTGATGGCCTCTGTGGCAGTATCGACCCGAAGCTGGCGGAAGCGGGCGGCGAACCACCACCACGCCACCAGATAGCCGAACACGTTACCGGCGAACACGCTCACCACGTTGAAACCGTAGCGGTAAGCCTGTCCGGCGGCACCGGTGAAGGTCCAGGCGCTGAACTGAATCATGAACGCGGTGGCGCCCACCATCCACCAGAGCATGCGCCCGCCGCCGCGGAAATAGTGGCTCGACGAGCCGGAAGCCATCTTTTTGAACGCATAACTGATGGCAATCATTAAGACGAAGTAACCGATCATGACCAGAACATTGATATCCATTGTCGTTACTCTCTCGTTTGCAGGGGAGGTTTTTGGTTATGTATTGAGCAAGCGTAGAAGAGGAGATTTAAATTAAAAGTCCGACAAATAAGAAATGCTTAGTTTGTTATCGATTTGTGAAGCTGGTCACTTGTCGGGCTAATTGTGTGCTTTTAAGCCAATTCCGACTGGCGCTTCGAATCATTCATTGCTTTATTTGTATTACTAAAGCGCGCTAACCCTTTTTAATTCCGGAGAAAGCATGACGTTTATTCAGTGCCGTACCGTTGATGTTAAACAGCTCGCTGTCGTGGCGATGATGGCGTTTTGCAGTGCAGGTGCGCTGGCGGCAGAACCGGCATTTCTGAACACGGCACAGCTGAACGTGGTTCGCCAGCAATTGCATGAAAACACTGCGGCTCCGCAAACGCAGGATGCTTACCGGCATCTGCTGGCGGCGGCGGATTCCGCGCTGAAAAAGCCCGACCTGAGCGTGACTGACAAAGGCATGACGCCGCCCTCCGGCTCGAAGCACGATTATCTCAGCCTGAGCGCTTACTGGTGGCCGGACAGCAGCAAAGGGGACGGTTTGCCGTGGATCCGTAAAGACGGGCGCGTCAATCCGGCGAGCAAAAACGAGCAGAGTGACGGCGTGCGGCTGGCGGATTTCACCGCGCGGGTGCAGAACCTGACGCTGGCCTGGTACTTCTCCGGCGAACAGAAATATGCCGATAAAGCTGCCAGCCTGCTGCGGGCGTGGTTTATTACGCCGGAAACGTGCATGAACCCGAACCTGAATTATGCGCAGGGCGTGCCGGGTATTTCTGCCGGACGAAACGCCGGTGTACTTGACGGGCGTTACTTCTCCACGCGCATTGTGGATTCGCTGGTTTTGCTGCACGGAAATCCGGCATGGACGGACAATGACGATCAGCAAATCCGCGTCTGGATGCAGGATTATCTGACCTGGCTTCAGGGCAGCAAAATCGCCAAAAAAGAGGGGCGCACGCAGAACAATCACGGTAACTGGTATGTCACGCAGGTGTCCGGTATTGCGTGGTATCTCGGCGATAAAGCGGTGATCCGCGATATGGCAAAACTGATGGAAAGTAAGCTGGATATCCAGCTCAAACCCGACGGCACGCAACCCGCCGAACTGGCGCGCACCCGTTCGTTCCATTACAGCTATTTCAATTTGCAGGCGATCAGCATGATGGCGGTGCTGGCGCAGAAAAACGGCATCGATCTCTGGCACTACAAAACTCCACAAGGCGGCGGGCTGCTGACCTCGCTGGATTTTATGGCGCGTTACACGGACCCGTCCGTGCCGTGGCCGTATAAAACCATCGACCAGATCCGCGTGCGTCCTGTGCCGCTGCTGTCGTGGGCGGATAACGGCACCGGCGGGCAACGTTACGAGCAGCAAATCCGCCGCGCCACGTTTGAACTGCCGCCTGCCGTTAAACCCGCTGCGGGCGGGTATCATGAAGACGTCACGCGCGGCGCGGTGATGGAGGCGGAACGCGAAACCTGGCTGTTATCGCTGCCCGCGTTTGCGGCCGGTTATGTCGCGCCGCAGGCCGCCGGAGGAAAAAAATGAGCCGCTGGAAACCGCTGCTGATTAGCCCCGACGATGCCCAACAATTGCGGGCGCAGCGGGACGCCGGGACGCTGCCGGGCGCGGTGCTTCGCGAAAATATCGCCGCACTGGAAACATTCATGGCGCAACCGGCGCCGGTGCCCGGTCACGGCGAAGCGGGTGGCGCGGAACATCATCAGCACAAACAAAATTACGTTTACATCAATCTGGCCGGACGACTTTTTTTGATCACCGGCGAGCGGCGCTACCGGGAATTCGCGCTTTCACTGCTGAACGGTTACGCCGATATTTACCCGACCCTGGGCAGCGCGACCAGTAAAGACAGCAACGCGCCGGGCCGGATATTCCATCAGAGGCTCAATGAAAATATGTTCTGGCTGTACGCCGTCGAAGGCTATCACTGCCTGATGCCGTCGCTCAGTCAGCCTGAGCGTGCGCACATCGAAGACCACCTGTTTCGCGTGATGGCGGATGACGCACTCAGCCGCCATGCGAAAGATTTCGATATCGTACATAACCACGGGATCTGGTCGGTCGCGGCGGCTGCCATCAGCGGGTACGCGCTGGAAGATGATTCGCTGGTTGAAAAGGCGCTGTACGGGCTGAAAGGCGACAGCGAAAGCGGAGGATTTTTTGCGCAGCTCAGCCAGCTGTTTTCACCCGACGGTTATTACATTGAAGGGCCGTATTACCATCGTTTTGCGCTGCGCCCGTTGTTACTGCTGGCGGAAGTGATTGAACGCCGGCAGCCGGAATTGCAGATCTTTCAGTTCCGCGACGAGATTATCCGTAAAACCTGCGAAGCATTAATCCTCACCGCGTTCCCCGACGGCACCTGGCCTGCGCTCAATGATTCCTCGAAAACGATCAACATCTGCGACGACGGCGCGGTGATTGCCGCCAGCGTCTGTTATCACCGTTATCATCAGGATCCGCGCTGGCTCGCCGTCGCACAGAAACAGCAAACCGTCTGGCTGAGTGCCGCCGCGCTGGCGCTTTCCGCTGAGTTATCGGATTCCCCTGCGCAGCCGCTAAATCGGGAAAGCGTTGAACTTCGCGACGGGCCGGAAGGGCAGCACGGGGGGATCGGGATTTTGCGCAGGGGTGAAGAAAACCAGACCATGGCGCTGATGTGGTACGGACAGCATGGCAGCATTCCGCGCCTGCATTCGGCGCTGAATCACGGGCATTTCGACGGGCTGCATCTGAGCCTGTTTAATCACGGGCGCGAGTTTTTGCGCGACTACGGATTTGGCCGCTGGGTTAATGTCGAGCCGAAATTCGGCGGGCGCTATATTTCCGAGAACAACACTTACTGCAAGCAAACCGTCGCGCACAATACGGTCGTCGTCGACGGTCAGAGCCAGAACGGCGGGCAAAGTCTGGAGGCTGAAAAGCGTTCCGGCCAGCGGCATTTCTTTGTCACGCAGGCTCAGGCCGGGCAGGGAATGAGTGCGCGTTTGCACGATTACAGCCCCGGTGTTGGACAGCAACGTACCGTGCTGCTGCTCGATTTACCGGAGTTTTCATCCCCGCTGATCGTCGATGTTTTCCGTCTTACCAGCGACGAGCCGCATCGTTACGATTATTGCCTGCATCATCTCGGCCAGTTTGTGCGCAGCGATATCACGCTGAAAGCCGCCAGCGAATTAAAACCACTGGGCGAAAACCACGGCTATCAGCATCTCTGGGATTGCGCACGCGGCTCAGTGCCCGCCGGTGATTCTGCGCTGTTCAGCTGGCTGGACGGCGGAACTTACCGGACGCTCGTCAGCGCATTCCCCGACGGCGGCGAACTGATCGTCGCGCGCACCGGCGCAAACGATCCGCATTTCAACCTGCGCAGCGAACCGGCGTTGCTTCTGCGCACGCACGGTTCTGACGCCATTTTTGCCAGCGTATTTGAAACCCACGGTTATTTTGACGAAGCGACTGAAACCTCCCTCGACGCAAGAGGGAAAGTCTTACAGGTCCGGGTGGTCAGCCACGACGACCGTCAAACCGAACTGAATATTCTCTGCACCGGCAACCGGACATTAAACGTCCGCATCAGTAACGGTCCGACACCGGATGCGGAAAACGCCTTCAGCACGGCGTGGCGAGCCGTCTCATCTCTGAACATTCCCGAGTCATAAAGGAGTCATCATGTTTAACGATCTGAAAGACAAGCGAGTTCTGATTACCGGTTCAACGAAAGGCATCGGTCTGGCAGCGGCGCAGGCCTTTGCGGCGGCAGGGGCGAAAGTCGGGATCAACGGTCATCGCCACGACGCGAGCCTCGATAAACTGGCGGCCGGTATTGCCAAAAATGGCGGCGAAGTGGCGTACTTTGGTGCCGACGTGACGAAGTCTGCGGAATGCGAAGCGCTGGTCGCCAATTTTGTCGAACGTTTTGGCGGCATCGACGTGCTGATTAATAACGCAGGCGGGCTGGGCGGCCGTCAGGGGTTAGAAAATATCGATGACGAATTTTATGATCATGTTATGGATCTCAACGCCCGCTCGGCGCTGATGTTGACGAAATTCGCCATTCCGCATTTACGCCATGCGGCAAAACAAAGCGGTAAAACCACCTCAGTGATCAGCACCGGTTCGATTGCCGGACGCGAAGGCGGCGGGCCCGGCGCGAGTTTGTACGCGGCGTCCAAAGCCTGGCTGCACAACGTTCACCGCAACTGGGTGAAGGAATTCACCAAAGACAATATCCGTTTCAACATCATTGCACCGGGCACTATCGACACGGTTTTCCACGCAGATAAAAGTGCGGAAGTCCGTGAGAAAATCGCCGGTTCTATCGCCATGGGGCGCTTTGGCACCAGTGAAGAACTGGCACCCAGCTTCCTGTTTTTTGCATCCCATGCGTGCAGCGGTTACATCACCGGCCAGATATTAGACGTCAACGGCGGGCAGATGGCACCATAGCGCACAGTTTGTGAGTTTAGCGCGACGCCCGCATGCAGCGCGGCGTCGCCTGAACTATGATGTCGGCAATCTGCACAGAAAAAGGGAAGCGAATGACGATGCAGTTTGAAACCGCCGCAGGCATGACCCGGGGCCTTAACACCCACATTGCCCGCGATATTGCCCGCAAAATCCTCTCCGGCGAACTGGCACCCGGCGCCATTTTGCCCAGCGAAATCGAGCTCGGCGAACAGTTTGGTGTCAGCCGCACCGCGCTGCGTGAAGCCCTGAAACTGCTGACGTCGAAAGGTTTGCTGGAATCTCGCCCGAAAATCGGCACCCGCGTTAAAGAACGCCCGCAGTGGAACATGCTCGATCCGCAACTGCTGGAATGGATGCAGGGCATGGAAGCCACGGAAGATATTTATCATCAGTTTCTCGAATTCCGCAAAGCGATAGAACCGCATGCCACGGCGCTGGCAGCGGTGAACGCCAGTAAAGAGCAACGCATTGAACTGTCAAGAATTTACCGCCAGATGTGCCACGTTTCGGAGAATTTCGATGCGCAGGCGTGGGTAAATATCGATACCCAGTTCCACCGGATGATTTTCATCTCCTCCGGCAACTGTTTTTATGTCCCGTTCGGTAATGTGCTGACGACGATTTTTAAGTGGTTTTTCGAGTACTCGTCGAAGGAAGGCGGCATGTGTCTGAACGAGCATAAAAAGATCTACGAAGCGATCATGGCAGGGGATGAGGGAGCCGCGTATTCGGCTTCGCTGGGGCTGATGAAGGGGCATAAGCATCGGCTTCAGCGGGAGTAATTTGGGTTTTCAATTGCGGTGATCGCCTCTCATAAATCAAGACCTTGGGTTGCCACCCAAACCGGCCTCAAGGAGCGCCTGTCGCCGCGTCCCTTGAGAATCCCGGGCTCTTTCACTGCGCGCTGCCGCTCGCTGGCTATTTTCCAGCGGCTCCGGCTATTGCCGCAAAATCCCGCCGCTGCGCGGTTCCTTCCAGTCGGATTACAAACCGCGCGAAAAGATACGCGTTTTTCCATCTCTCCTTACAGCGTAATTTTTGAAAGCGGCCATAGCCTGTTAGTTCACAACCTGGCCATACCATTCATTATTTTGAAAAACGAAGAAGCATGAATATCGATTCTCTTGAATGATGGGATGGCGCGCTCAGAAATTTTGCTGACCGAGGGTTCGAGACCGCAAGGCTCGAAGCCCGTAGGGAAGGTACCGCGCAGCGGCGAGATTTCGCGCCACCCGCGGATATGGCGGAACATGTCCATCGTCCCAGCGATAGCGCGCAGTGAAAGAGCCCGGGGGTCTTGGGGGCGGTGGCGATATGCCGCCCCCAAGTCGGTGTGGGCCGACGCCCACGACTTTGACGTTAACGTTAAAACGAGCCCCGTTCCCCGCGATCCTACCGTCTCACCAGACCCCACAAAAACCACGGTCCCCCGAGCAATGCGCAGAGCATTCCGGCTGATACCGGCCACGGCCAGGCAATATTGCGGCCCAGCCAGTCGGCGATCACCATCAGCAATCCGCCATACAGCGCGGCGAGCAGGCATTGCGCACGAAAACGGTTCGCGCCGCTGTAACGGGCAAGCTGCGGTGCAATCAGGCCGACAAAACTCAGCGGGCCAATCAGCAGCGTACCGCCTGCGGTCAGCGCGGCGGCGGGCAGTAAAATCAGCATATTGCTGCGGCGCACGCCGGCACCGAGCGCCCGCGTGGTCTGCTGCCCGAGGCTCAGCAATGTAATCCGGCGCTGCAATAACAACGCCAGCGGGATCAGCACAAGCGCCTGTCCCGCGCCCCACATCGCGCGTTCAGGCGTGATCCCGGCGGTCGATCCGGTGCTCCAGTTGAGCAGCATCATCGCGCGCGGGTCGCCGCTCATCAGCAACAACATGCTCAGCGCCATACTCAGGTTGGTCAGACACAGCCCGACCATCACCATCGATTGTGGCTGGAAACGCGAGCGCATGCCGAACATAAACAGTGTGAAAATTGCCAGCAAACTGCCCGCCAGCGCGGCGGGGAAAAGCTGCGACAGTGGCTGATTGAACAGGATCACCAGCAACACCACCATCAGCGATGCGCCGCTGCTGATACCAAGCAGTTCCGGGCTTGCCAGCGGATTGCCGCTCTGTCGCTGGATCAGCACACCGGCCACCGCCAGCATCGCGCCCGCGCTGAGCGCACCGAGCATCCGCGGCCAGCGCCATTGCAGAAGTGAACCCATTGCCGCCGCGGTATCGGGTGTGCAGTTGACGAACAGCGAAAGCGCGATGCCGCCCGCGAGCATCAGCAACAGAACCGCAACCCGGCGGCGCGTCAGCGTGCGTAACACCGGCATGTTCAACGTTTGCGGGGCGATATACGGATTGCGCTGGCGGAACAGCAACATCAGCATCAGCGGCGCACTGAGTAATCCTGCGAGCGCACCGGTCGGCAAATCCCCGCCGGCGGGTGAGAGAAATTGCGCCAGCTGATCGACGGCGGTCAGCAGCCCGGCACCGGCCAGCGGCACGCAGATCAGCTGATGCGTGAAGCGCCGGACGCCCGCCAGACGCACCAGCGCCGGAGCGGCCAGCCCGATAAAACTGATGATGCCGACCTGACTGGTGATGAGCGCGCTGAGCGCCACGGCAACGGCGAGCGTGGCGATGCGGATTTTCACCACAGAAACGCCCAGCGCACCGGCGCTCAGATCTGACAGACCGATCAGCATCAGCGGTCTTGCCAGCAGCGCGCTTCCCGCCATCAGACACAGCACCGGCAGCAGTAAAAACTGTGCGACCGGCCAGCCGTTCTGGTTCAGCGAACCGGCCTGCCAGCTGAATAAATCACTCAGATAATCATGATTGAATAACACCATCAGCGTGTTCACGGAATTGCCATACAGGCTGATGACCATGCCGGTCAGAATGATTTTCAGCGGATCCAGCCCCTGACGGGCGATCAACAGATAAAGCACCAGCGCGGTCAGCGCCGCACCGGCCAGCGCCAGATTCGTCAGGCCGAAAACCAGTAAACCGGGGAGAACGATAATGCCCGCCGACATCGCCAGATTGGCACCGGCGGCAATCCCCAAAGTGGCCGGTTCCGCCAGCGGATTGCGCAGAACCTGCTGGAAAAGCAAACCGGCGGTTGCCAGCGCCATGCCCGCCAGCGCGCCGGTCGCCAGCCGTGGCAGAAAACTGTAATGCAGTAACAGGCTGGCCGTGGAAGGCAGATTACCGGCATGAAGGCGACCGAGATTACTGATTAACAGCAGGGCACACAGCAGCGCCAGCGGCAGGATAATCAGCCAGGGCAACGCAGATAATTTACGCATGAGAGTCAGGATCCGTGAGCGCTGTCGTGATGTGCTGTGCCAGACCAATGGCTGTCGTCAGGCCGCCAAACGGAAAGAAATGCGTCAGTTCCCGTGCGCGTCCGCCCGCAACCAGCGGCAACTGTTGCCATAATCCGTCAGGCTGGCGCAGGCGGGAAACCTGCGTCAGCGTCGTCGGTAATTCGGTGTAAAACAGCCAGTCAGCGGGCAATGACGCCAGCTTCTCAACGCTGACGTTTGCCGTGCCCATCGCGCCAACCGGCTGCGTCCAGGCGTTACTCAGGCCAAGGCGGGTGAGAATGACGTCCGGCAGGCTGTTCCGGCCATACACCGTGACGTATTTACCGTCCTGACTGCGCACCGCCACCAGGATCCGCTGACCGGCCACGCGGCTGAGCCGTTGCTGGCCGTCACTGAGGGCACGGGTGGCGCGGTTTATCAGCTGCGCCGCCTGCGCGGATGCGGAGAATTTTTTGCCCAGACCGGCAGTAAAACTGACTAATGCCAGCCAGAGATCGCCCGCAGCGGGATAGACCGAAACGACCTCCACCGGCGCGATGCGTTGCAGGCTGTCGAGAAGGGCGGGCGCGATCATATCGCTGAGGATCAGGGTGGGTTTCAGGGCGGCGATAAGCTCGATATTCGGTTCCCAATACGGGCCGATATCCTGCACATTTTCCGGTAAAACGGGTTCGGCGATCCGCCGGTGGAAATAGCCCACATCGGAAACGGCCAGCGGCGTAATGCCCAGTGACAGCAAGGTTTCCGCCGCCAGCCAGTTAATCGCGATAATACGATCTGCGTTTGTTGGTACGGACTGGGACGAAGCGGCCAGCGCCGCCGGGGCATTCACCCACGGCAGCGCCAGCAACGCTTTCAGACAGTCACGACGACTGAGTAAAAAAGCGGACATCAGAAGCTGTATTTCAGCGAGCCGATAAACGTCCGTTCCTGCCCCGGATAGCAGCTGGTGTCGTCGTCACAGGTGCCGACATAGTGGTGATCAAACAGGTTCTGAATATTGAATCCGACCGTCACATGCTGGTTCACCTGATATTTCGCACCCGCATCCACCAGCGCGAAGTTCTTCACCGGAATGGTGTTGGCGTTATCACCATACATACTGCCGACATAGCGCACGCCGGTGCTGAGCAGCAGGCCGTCGAGCACACCCTGATGGAAACCATAGTTCAGCCAGGTCGAGGCCATATGTTTCGGCACGTTAGCCTGTTGTTTGCCGCGATCTCCGTTGTTGCTCTTGGTGATTTCCGTTTCGGTGTAGGTGTACGACGCCAGCGCATCCAGATTTTCCGTCAGCTTCACCGTGGTTTCGGCTTCGATACCGCGCGAACGTACTTCGCCGGACGCCACCTGATAACCGGTAATGACGTTATTCACGATCTCATTGGTGAGTACGTTGCTTTTGGTGATATCGAACGCCGCCAGCGTCATCAGCAGCGTGGGATCCGGCTGATATTTCACGCCGACTTCATACTGGTGCGCCTGGCTCGGATCAAACGTACGGTTCCTGCTGTCGGTGCCGCTGTTTGGCACAAAAGATTCGGCGTAGCTGATGTATGGCGCAAGTCCGTTTTCGGCCAGATAGGTCAGACCGGCGCGCCCGGTCCAGGCGCCTTTGTCCACCCAGCTGGTGGTGTCAGTCAGGTTATTTTCGGTACGCATACTCACGTCATCATGACGGCCGCCCAATGTCAGCAGCCATTTTGGCGTCAGGGAAATCTGATCCTGCATGTAAACGCCGAGCTGTGCGGTGGTCTGATCGTTGTCATTGAGCGCGTAAGTCGGATCCGCAATATCCAGCCCGTACACCGGATTGTAGATATCCAGCGCCGGAGCGGCTGCGCCAAAACGTTTGGCATTACCGTCGAGGCGGCTGTAATCCAGCCCGGTCAGCAGGCGGTGCGTCAACGGACCGGTGGCGAAATCGGCCTGCAACTGGTTATCCATATTGAACGCGCGCATGTGTTCATCAAAACGGATGGCGTTACGCGAGACGGTGCCGGTGGTGAAACTGACGTTACCCGGCAGCAGGTTGTTAAGAATGGTGTCAGTCTGGCCGTAGCGCACGTTCTGGCGCACCTGGAAAATGTCGTTGAACTGATGGCTCAGCTCATAACCCACGGTGAACTGTTCCTGACGAAAATGGTTGTAATTGTAATCGCCGAGCAGGGTGTCGGTGACATTGCCGCCCGGTTTGGTGAGTACGGAAACGGTGCCGCCGGACGTATCACGAAGGTAATCCGCACGCAGGGTCAGGCTGGTCTGATCGTCTGGCAGCCAGGTAAACGACGGCGCGAGATACAGACGGTTATCTTCCACGTCCGGCCCGTTTTTGTACTGAAATTGCGTGTCGCTGTCGCGGGCGAGGCCAATGACGCGGTACAGATAGTGGCTGTCATCGTCAATTTTGTCGCTCATATCAAACTGCGCCTGACGGCGGTTGAAATTGCCCAGTTCAACCTGAACGTCATGTACGCCCTGTGCGGACGGCAGTTTGCTGACGCGGTTCACAATCCCGCCCGCATCGCCCAGCCCGAAAAGGGTGGATGACGGCCCGCGCACGATATCAATGCGTTCCAGCGCATACGGCTCGGTGCGGAAATAGCTGTAGCTATTGTTGAGCTGACGCAGGCCATCGCGGTAATCGTTGGTGGTCAGGGCATTGAAGCCGCGGATATAAATCCAGTCATAACCTTTCGGATCGACACCGTAGGTTTCGGTTTTCACGCCCGGAACATAACGCAGCGCTTCCGTCACGCTTTGCACGTTCTGGCGATCCATACGCTCGCGCGTCACCACGGAAACTGACTGCGGGACTTCAAGCAGCGGCGTGTCGGTTTTGGTGGCGGAATTGCTTTCCTGAGGAACAGTGGTCCACGCGCCGTATTGCCCGTTCACCGTCATGGTATCGGAACCGGCAGCAGGCTGCGGGGCGACGACAACCGTGTCATTTTCAATGCTGAAACTCAGGCCGGAGCCTTGCAGCACGCGGCCAAGCGCGGCTTCCAGCGTCATCGTTCCCTTCACGGACGGTGCCGTTTTTTGCGCCACAGAGTCGGGCGCGGCAATCAGCTGCACGCCAGCCTGCTGTGCCAGCGTATTCAGCGAAGCGATCAGCGGCTGAGCCGGAAGTGAAACGGTGAGCGTGGCCGCCGCAACGGCGAGCGGAGAGCAAACGGCCAGCGCGATGGCGGTCAGGCCGGTTTTGAAACGGACGCCTTGGTAAATCGTCGAAATGGTCATGCAGTTATCCCCAGAAAAAACCAAATAAGAATCATTATCCTTTCTGAAGACGAGACCGACGCCAAAACCCTGACGTCGTCTCCTGAAATTTTTTAAACTTTTTTAGCGGGGGGAAATTTTTGTGACGATCAGCGCTGCGATATCTGCGTTTCGCCGGTCTGCGTGCTGATTTTTACCGGCAACACTTTAGGCAATGCGCGGACGAAGCTGTCCGGGCGGTGAACGTTAAAACTGCCGCTGATGCGCAGCGCGGCGACGTCCTGCGAGGCCGCGTGGTAAGGCATTTCGCCGTAACGCGAGAATTCGGCCAGCGCCAGACTGAGCGGGGTGTTATTAAAATTAATCCGCGACTGCCGCCAGTCGGCAATGGTGTCCGGCGCGACAGACGCCTGACGCGTCAGTGTGCCGCTGGCATCGCTGGTCGCCCGCTGCGTGGCGCGAAGCACCATCAGGTGACGGTTTTGCGGATCCTGCAGCAGCGTAGCCATCACGCGCCAGTGCATATTTTGCAGCCACGACCGCGGCCCGACACGCACCGCGCCGCTGCTTACGGCAACGTCTGTGCCATCACCGCTCATCGATTTCGGAATGTACCGTACGCTGAAATGAGTCCCCAAAACCGTCACGCGGGAAGGGCCGCTGAAAACGATAAACGGCTTATCTTCCAGATGTTGCACCTGAAAATACGCCTGACCTTTGATAAGCGTGACTTCGCGGCGTTGCTCAAAATACGCAACCTGCAACTGCGTTTCGGCATCAAGGCTGACTAACGTGCCATCGGGCAACGTGAGTTGTTCTAATTCTCCGCGACCGGTATGAAACGCGGTGGTCATGACCGGCGGTGCAAACCACTGCCACGCGGGCCACATCAGCATCACGCAAAGCAGCGCGGCAACCGGGGCGGCAAACCAGAAAGGACGACGCGCCTGCGGTTTTTCCACCGGCAGCGAAGCCCGCAACCGGGCAATATTTTCCTGCGGCAAATCGCCGACGCGCTGCCACACGGCCTGCATCGCCTGAAATTCCCCGGCATTTTCGCCCTGCGAGAGCCACTCATCAAACTCGCGCTGTTCGCGTGCCGACAAACCGGCCTGTTGCCGGCTCAGCCACCGCGCGGCCTGTTCGCTGGCGGACAACTGCGCATCGGAGATGTTATTCATCGCGGGCATCCTTTTCTGCGTGAGCGGCGGCTTTCGGGGTGTGATGTTCCTGCTGCCAGGCGTCATTGCTGTTCCGGCAGGCAATCATGGCGCGGATAATATGCTTCTCGACCATATTGATGGATATTCCCATGTGGCTCGCGACATCCTTTTGCGACAATCCGTCAAAACGATGCAGGATAAAAGCTTCCCGGCATCGTGGCGGCAGGGCTTCGATGGTGCGGGTCATCAGCGCATTATACTGATTTTCTTCAATGAGTTCGTAAGGTTGCAGATGAGACGGTGCGGCAAAATGCGCGCCATCGGTTTCTTCAGACGCCTCATCCAGCGGAAGTTCGGGGCGGCGATAATGATCGACCAGCAGATTTCGCGCGATGCGATACAGCAAACTCCGGTGCGACCGGACCGGCTGAGTGACAGACAAAGCCCGGATAAACGTCTCCTGCGCTATGTCTTCTGCATGCTCGCGGTCACGAAGCTTACGGTTAATAAACCGATATAATTCAGTGTAATATTTCTCGAAAGCCGGCACTGGATTCTCAGATAATGAAAGACAGGGAACTTCTGCGATGCCTATTTTAGACATAAATCCCACAATCATTCATTCACAAATGATAATCATTCTCGAAATAAATTAACCTCAACCTTCCATTTGCCTTAAGTAAAAATTACGAAGTGATCTTTTAAGATGCCTGTTCGGAACCTGGGGTTGTGTAATTCGGAAGATTGATGCCGGGTGATTTTGATTTGCTCCTTCCCCTCTCACGAGGGGAAGGACGGGATGGGGTGTTGGTTTTAACGGCTCAGTGGCCTGCAAAACCCCCTCCCGACCTCCCCCTTCGCAGGGGGAGGAGCAAACCAATCCGTTGTTATTATTGAGAAAGGTAGGGTGGAGCCCACGACCTTGATTTAAATCTTACGACTCAGACTCGCTCTTCTTCCCCGCCAGCAGCGCCAGAAAGTCATATTTCTGCTGCAATTCCTTCTCCGCCGCCGCATACAACTGCGTCGCCACTTCCGGTTGTTGCGCATTCAGCCTTCTGAAACGCTGCTCATTATTGAGCGTATCGGTCAGCCCGCTGGAAGGCGGCCTTGAATCGAGCGCCAGCGCTGGTTTGCCTTCTTCCACGCGACGCGGATCAAACCGGTACAGCGGCCAGAAACCGGTGGTGGTCAGCTGCTTCATCTGATCATGGCTGAGCGCCAGATCGTAGCCGTGTTCTTCGCACGGGCTGTACGCGATGATAAGCGACGGCCCCGGATAGGCTTCGGCTTCCTGAATCGCCTTCACCGTCTGGTTGAGCTGCGCGCCGAGGGAGATTTGCGCCACATACACATGACCGTACATCATCATGCTCACACCCAGATCTTTACGCGATTTGCGCTTGCCCTGTTCGGCGAATTTCGTGACCGCACCCAGCGGCGTGGCTTTCGACTGCTGCCCGCCGGTGTTGGAATAACACTGGGTATCGAGCACCAGCACGTTGACGTTTTCCGTCAGGCTCAGGACATGATCCAGCCCGCCGAAACCGATGTCATACGCCCAGCCGTCGCCGCCGATCAGCCAGATGGATTTATCCACCAGATAATCCGCGTCGGTTGCCAGCTGGCGCGCGTCCGGTGTATCAATGTCGGCCAGAATCTTGCGCAGCGCGGTGACGTGCCCGCGTTTAACTTCCGGCGTAGACGTTTCATCGCGCAGGCCGCCCAGCACATCGGCCGGAATATGCGGCTCCAGCGATTCCACCAGACGCAGCACGCGGCGGCGATGCTGATCGACCGTCAGACGGAAGCCCAGCCCGAACTCGGCGTTGTCTTCAAACAAAGAGTTCGCCCACGCCGGACCACGGCCATCGGCGTTGGTGGTGTACGGCGTTGACGGTAAATTACCGCCGTAAATGGAAGAACAGCCGGTGGCGTTGGCAATCAGCAAACGGTCGCCGTACAGCTGCGTCAGCAGTTTGATGTAAGGCGTTTCGCCACAGCCGGAACAGGCACCGGAATACTCAAACAGCGGCGTGATCAGCTGCGAAGTGCGGATATCAATGCGTTCCAGCGTGGTTTTATCGATTTCCGGCAGCTTAAGGAAGAAGTCATAGTTGGCGCGTTCTTCTTCCAGATGTTCGATGCGGTCGGCCATGTTAATGGCTTTGATGGACGGATCCTGACGGTCTTTCGCCGGGCAGACTTCCACGCACAAATTACACCCGGTGCAGTCTTCGGGCGCGACCTGCAACACGTATTTCTGGCCGCGCATGTCACGGGATTTAACGTCCAGCGATTGCAGTGCGGGAGGAGCGTTTTCCATGGCGTCCGGCTGAACCACTTTGGCGCGAATGGCCGAGTGCGGGCAGGCGGCGACGCAGTGGTTACACTGCGTACACAGATCCGGCTTCCAGATCGGCACTTCTTCAGCAATGTTACGTTTTTCCCACTGCGTGGTGCCGGTCGGCCAGGTGCCATCCGGCGGGAAGGCGGAAACCGGCAGGGCGTCGCCAAGCCCGGCCAGCATGGTGGCGGTGACAGTTTTGACGAAATCCGGCGCGGCGTCCGAAACAATAGGCGGACGTTTACGCGGATTTTCCGGAATGGCCTGCAACGGGACGGCAACCAGCTCTTCCAGCGTGGCGGCCAGCGCCATCCAGTTGCGCGTGACCACGTCCTCGCCTTTGCTGCTGTAACTGCGGGCAATCGCGCCCTGCAATTCTTTCAGCGCTTCGTCGCCCGGCAGGATTTGTGTCAGGTGGAAGAACGCCATCTGCATGACGGTGTTAATGCGCGCGCCGAGTTTGCACTCGCGGGCAATTTTCGCCGCGTTAATCACGTAGAAACGAGCTTCGCGCTGAATCAGCGTCGCTTGCACTTCCAGCGGTAACCGCGCCCAGACTTCACCGGCGCTGAACGGCGTGTTAAGCAGGAAAATCCCGCCATGACGCAGACGTTCTGCCATCTGATACAGATCGATAAACTGCCACTGGTGGCAGGCAACGAAATGCGCCTGACTGACCAGATACGCGGATTTGATCGGCTTTTCACTGACGCGCAGATGCGAAACCGTCAAGCCACCGGCCTTTTTGGAGTCGTAGACGAAATAACCCTGCGCATACATCGGCGTGCTGTTACCGATGATCTTAATGTTGTTCTTGGTCGCTGATACAGAACCGTCACTGCCCAGCCCGTAGAACAGGGCTTCGAGTGAGGCGCGCTCAGGCAACTCTTCTTCAACCACCGGCAGGGAAAGCCCGGTGACGTCGTCATAAATGCCGACGGTAAAGCGCGGACGCGGTTTGCTGAGCGCCAGTTCGCGGAACACCGACAGTACGCAGTCCGGCCCGAATTCTTTTGACGATAATCCGTAACGGCCGCCGATCACTTTCGGCAGCGAATCGCGCTCGCCGCAGTTATAGGCTTCAGCCAGCGCGGTCATGATATCGAGATACAGCGGCTCGGCCAGCGCGCCCGGTTCTTTGGTGCGGTCCAGCACGGCAATGCTTTTCACGGATTGCGGCAGCACGGCCAGCAAATGTTCAGCGCTGAACGGACGGTATAAACGCACTTTCAGCACGCCGACCTTTTCGCCGCGTGCATTCAGGGTTTCGATGACTTCTTCGGCGGTGCCGATCCCGGAACCCATCAGCACGATCACGCGTTCTGCCTGCGGATCGCCGACGTATTCGAACGGCTTATATTCGCGGCCGGTGAGGGCGGCGAACGCATTCATGGCGTCGATAACGTGCTGGCAGGTGGCGTTGTAATACGGATTGGTGGCTTCGCGGGACTGGAAATAAGTGTCCGGGTTGGCAGACGTGCCGCGGATCACCGGATGATCCGGTGACAAGGCGCGGGAGCGGTGTGCGTCAATCTGCGCCTGCGGCAGCATCTGCTGGAGGGTGTCGTCGCTCAGCGGTGCGATTTTATTGATTTCATGCGAGGTCCGGAAACCGTCGAAGAAATGGATAAACGGCACGCGGCTGTTAAGGCTGGCGACCTGGGCGATCAGCGCGAAATCCTGCGCTTCCTGCACGCTGGCGGCAGAGAGCAGGGCGCAACCGGTCTGGCGCACGGCCATGACGTCGGAATGATCGCCGAAAATAGACAACGCGTGCGTCGCGACGGTACGCGCCGCAACGTGCAGGACAAACGGCGTCAGCTGACCGGCCAGTTTGTACAGCACCGGGATCATCAGCAACAGACCCTGCGACGAGGTGAAAGAGGTCGACAGTGCGCCGGTTTGTAATGCGCCGTGGACGGTGGAAATCGCGCCGGCCTCAGACTGCATTTCCATTACCGTCGGGACATCGCCCCATAAATTTTTCTTCCCTTCGCCAGACCAGGCACCGGCAATTTCGGCCATGGTAGAACTGGGAGTGATCGGGTAGATGGCAATGACTTCGTTGGTGCGATAAGCCACGGAAGCGACTGCGTTATTACCGTCAGTGGTGATCATGGAATACCCTTTGCTTTGCTCACAAAAAGGCCGGGAAACAGTAATTTTTACCGGCAATAATCATAAAAGCTTAGCAGAGGGGGGATTAATCAATTTATCCTGATTGTGTGCAGGGCTTTTTCACCTGACATTTTAAGGGGTTATGCGCGGCGGAGCAGTTTCAGGAATAGTCGTAGCCGCTGGCAGGAATAACCTGTGCGTCAGCGGCGAAATAGGGGAATTCTCGCCGTAAGTGGCGATTAATTAATATCGATGCGTTTTATTCCTTTCACTGACATCAGCGCTTCATAAAGTTTGTCGACACTTTGTTTGGGCCGCAGGATAACGTCCAGAATCAGTTCACATTTGCTTTCATCTTCATCGCGCTGATTGATTTTGATATGGCCGGGGCGAATACGCATTTTCTGTAATGCTAATAAAACCGATGGCACACTTTCCGGCAATAAACGTATTTCGATTAAATGGTGATGACCGACCCAGTGATTGCTGATCTGGCGAAAAACTTCCAGCACAATTAAGGTCATAAAAGCGCCATATATCCCGATCTCATACAGGCCGCTACCAATCACCAGACCGATGGCGGCAGTGACCCATAATCCGGCGGCGGTGGTTAATCCCTTAACAATTTGTTTCTGGATAATGATGGTCCCGGCGCCGAGAAAGCCCATGCCGCTGACCACCTGCGCTGCCACGCGGCTGGGGTCAAAACTGACGTGTGTTTGCATCAGAATATCGGCGAAACCGTATTTCGACACAATCATAAACATGGCGCTGCCAATCCCCACCAGAATATGGGTACGTAATCCGGCTTCTTTGGCGCGTAATTGACGTTCGATGCCAATCAATCCGCCCAAAGCACCGGCCAGGGCGATCCGCAGTAAGAAATCTGTCAGCATGTATTGCTCCTTTATCGTTATATTTCCCGTTCTTATTCAGGAGGAAAAGCGGTTAATCACTCTCTATTTTATGAGTCAAAGAAATAACCATACGAAATAAAATGTGTCGGAGTGTTTAATTTTGGAATTATTTTAGGAAAAAGTTGATGTTATTTCGCCAACGGACTCGACGCAGGCGAAAAACCTCGGATATGATGGCGATTCGAAAAAATTCCCCGCATTACCCAAAATCATTCAGGAGCAGGACAGATGATCACTGCGTTTCGCGTGTTACTGGCCGCCGGTGTACTGGTGTTAGCCGCATGCAGCAGCCACAACGATTCGGCTGACGTCCCCCAAAAAGGCAACAGCGTGAATGTCGGTCAGCGTACCGTCAACATGGACAGCCCGGCGTATGCAGCCTGTTCAATGGCAGGCGGGCAACTCAGATTAGCGCCACAGCTCGATGGCAGCCGCGTCGGCATGTGTTCGATGGCGAATGGTCGTCAGTGCTCTGAAGCCGCGTTGATGCAAGGGCGTTGTACTGCGGGTTAAAAAAGCCAGACGGGTGTCTGGCTTTTTCATGATTACATCCGGTCTTTCAGGCGGTAAACCAGCGTATGTTTACCCTGTTTCAGGACCATCTTGTTCTCATTCAGGGAAACGGCCGCGCCGTTATTGAGCACGTCGCTGATCACGTGATCCCATTTGTTCAGGTTCTCGTCCGGGCACAGCATCATGGTTGAGGCCAGGCCTTTCACCGTCAGCACGTTATTTTCCAGATTGCCCTGACCCATAAAGCGGTTACACATCTGACCGGAAACATGCAGGTTTGAGCCGAACTCAATTTCCGGAATACGGCCCTGTGCGGCCGGAACCGTCTGACCATCCACACTCAGCAACTCGAAACGATGATGCTGCAAATCAGTTTGCTTCACGCCGGTCTGGCTGCTACATGCGCTGATAGTGATGGCGGCTGCCAGAACAAACAGTGACTTCTTCATGTTCTCTCCTGAGAAATATTCCATATGTGTCATACATATCGTTATATTCATCTTAATATATTACGTATTGCATCGCAATTATAGCGCAGGTGAATGCGTCGTCAGAACACCGCCCGATGCCCAAAAAAAAGCCTGCGACCTTCCTTTTCAGGATGATCACAGGCTTGGGCTTTTGCGTACTTTACTCAGGCATTACGCCGTATCAGCGTGACGGATGATTCACTTCAACCGGACGCAAATCAAACAGCAGGACTTCCGCCTGGTCGCCGTCGGTAAAGGTGACGCTATCTTCATTGCGGATACGCGCGCCGTCGCCGGTTCTGAATTCGACACCGTTCACCTTGATGCTGCCGCGGGCGACGTGGAGGTAAGCATAGCGATCCGCATCGAGGGCAAACGTCGCCTGTTCCGCACCGTCGAAGAAACCGGCGTAGATTTTCATGTCCTGACGCACGGTCAGCGAACCGTCTGTGCCAGATGGTGAAACAATCAGGCGGAATTTCCCGCGTTTTTCCGCTTCTGCGACGGACACCTGCTGGTATCCCGGTTCGGTGCCATTTTCTGACGGCACAATCCAGATTTGCAGGAAATGCACGTTTTCTTTACCGGAGTGGTTGAATTCACTGTGTGTCACACCGCTGCCTGCGCTCATCAGCTGAACATCGCCGGGGACAATCACGGAACCGGTGCCCATTGAATCTTTATGTTCCAGCGCGCCTTCGAGCACATAGGAGATAATTTCCATGTTGCTGTGCGGATGCGCCCCGAAGCCGCGACCCGGTGCGACCTGATCATCGTTAATCACCAGCAGGTCTGAGAAACCGACCTGTTTTGGATCCCAGTAATTCGCGAAAGAAAATGTGTGACGGGAATGCAACCAGCCGTGGTCACCTAAGCCGCGTTGTTCAGAGAGACGTTGTTCGATCATGGTGTACTCCTCAGTGTTGTCAGGGGGGAAGTGCGTTTGCGCTTCCGATGAACAGAGAATACACGTAAACTAATTTGCTCAACAATGAGGTGGATTGACTATCACTGTCACACTTTGGTTGACAATAACCGGGCGTATTCCTCAGGGCGAAACTGACATGCAGATTGAAGATCTCCGTATTTTTGTGGCGGTAGTGAAAGCCGGGAATTTCACCGCAGCGGCCGAACAGCTGCTGCTTTCCAAACAGTACGTCAGCCGCCGGATGGCCGCGCTGGAAGCGTCGCTGAGCGTCAGGCTGCTCAACCGCAATACGCGCAAACTGTCGGTGACCGAATCCGGCCAGCTTTTTGCACAACACGCGCAGCGCATTCTCGACGATATCGAAGAAGCCGAAAGGGCCGTTTCGCCAAAACGACAGGCGTTGCAGGGCTCGTACCGCATCAGTATTCCGATGTCATTTGGCATCAGTCATCTCTCGCCGCTGATTGCGGAGTTTTTGCAGCAAAACCCGGCGATTCAGTTCCAGGTGGAACTGGTGGACAGGTATGTCGATCTGGTGGGCGAAGGCTTTGATATCGCCATCCGTATTGGCAATCTGGCGGATTCCTCGCTGGTGGCGCGCCGTCTGGGGCAGCTTCAACGTATTATCTGCTGCAGCCCCGGTTATCTCGAACGGCGCGGCACGCCGGAAACGCCGGACGATTTACTCCGGCACGATTGCCTGCGATATGGCCGCGAAGGGCAAAACGGCTGGGAGCTGGAGCGCCACGGCAAACTGCGGATTTTCGACGTGCGCGGGCCGGTGCTGAGCAACAACGGCGAAGTGCTGCGCGACGCCGCCATTTCCGGGCTGGGCATTGTATTGCTGCCTGAGTTTATCGTCGGTCCGGCGCTGGAAAACGGCTCGCTGGTACCCATCCTTGACGCCTTCCAGCCCGGCTCGCTCAGCCTGCATGCGCTCTATCCGCAGCACCGCCAGCGCAGCGAAGTCACCCGCGTGTTTCTCGATTTCTTACAGGAAAGGCTGAAAGCGCAGCGGGTGTCGTAATCTTTGCCACCCGCATCACATTCCCCTTCGGTTAACACAAATATCCAGCTCTTTGTAGGATTCGCATCGTTTTTTCCTATAAAAATTGCCGTACTTTTGTGTTGCACAAACGTTAACTAAAGAGGTGGGAAATGATAAATTCATCTGAGCAATACCTGGATGAGCAGTACCTGGACGCCCTCGGCGCAACGCAGTCGCTTACCGCAGAACAGGCCGCTGAGCTGGAAACCCGGGGTTACGTTATTATTCATAACGTGATCGACAAAGACTGGCTGGAAGAAATGCGCGTGACCTTCGATGCGTTGGTGGAAAAAGAGGGTGACAATCTGGCCGTTGAGCATCATCAGGAAGCCACCGCGACGCGTATTGCGAACATGATTAACAAAGGTACGGTCTGGGAAAAAGTGTGGTCGCATCCGCTGATTCTGTCCGTTTGCCGCCACATTTTCCGCGGCGCGTTTAAGGTATCGAGCCTCAATGGCCGCGAAGCGCTGCACCGTGGCGGACATCAGCCGCTGCATGCGGACTGGAAAAAGCCGCGTCCGGATTTTCCCAAAGTGCATCTGGTGAACTCCATCTGGGCGATTGACGATCTCAGCGCGGCAAACGGCGCACCGCGGATTATACCGGGCACGCATCACCGGCCGGAGCTGCCGGAAGATGTCCTGGCAGACGTCGGATTACCGCATCCCGACGAAGTGGTTTTCGAAGCGCCGGCCGGAAGCGTGATGATTTACGACGCGCACGCCTGGCACGGCGGCACCAACAATACCGTCGGTACACGCCGCCGCGTGCTGCACAGTTTGTACATCGATCGTGAAGATGCGCAGCAGCAGGACCAGCGCAAATGGCTTAAACCGGAAACCGCCAGCCGACTAACCCCGGCGCAAAAATGGCTGCTGGATGTGGTGTGAATGAAACCGTGGGCGTCGGCTAACACAGGTCAAGACCTTGGGCGTCGCCTAACACAGGTCAAGACCTTGGGCTCGCCGCCCAAACGGGCCTTAAGTTCAAAGTCGTGGGCGTCGGCCCACACCGACCAAAGACCCGGTAACGCGCGGGTCTCTGGACTCTGCGCTTTTTTAACTGCGCGCTACCGCTCGCTGGCACTATTTCAGGTATAACAGCTATTGCCGCGAAAACTTGCCGCTGCGCGGTGCCTTCATTTCGGTGTTCGAGCCCACGGTCTCGAAACTCTCACTCAGCAAGCTTTCTGAAAGCGGCTGGAGGCTCTATAAAAGATAAAGTCGTTGTCTATTTTTTAGATCAAAATCAGTGAGGTTGTGAATTAAAAGGTCTGTGGCCGCTTTCGAAACGACGTCGAATGAATGGTGAGAAACAGCGAGAGTCTTTTTTCGAGCAGGTTCGAACCTGAAATGAGAGCACCGCGCAGCGGCGGCGTTTGCGGCACTAGCCGGAGTTGCTGAAACAGTGCCAGCGAGCGGTAGCGCGCAGTGAAAGAGCCGGAGATTCTAAAGAGGCGCGGCGACAGGCGCCTCTTTAGGCCAGTTTGGGTGGCAACCCAAGGTCTTGATTTTGACCCGAGGCCAGTTTGGGTGGCAACCCAAGGTCTTGATTTTGATGGCAAGATTCAATGCAATTGAAAAACTGAGAGAACACCATGCTGCCCGTTGTGATAGACACACTTTTCCGATCGTTTTGTGGCGGTGAAGCGCAGGCCGTGCGCTTTCCGGATAACACACAACCCATGCCCGAACTGGCGTTGCTGGTCAGTTTCCCGCGCATCGAATTTGTGGTCAGAGGCCACGTTCATGACCGCAGTCTCCCGGCTGAAAAGGGCTTACTGAAAGAGGGCGAAGCGCTGTATATCCCCGGCGGTAAATGGAATCTCACTCAGTGGAGCGCGCCCGCCGTGCTGCTGAGCATATTGTTCAGCAAAGAAAAACTCGGTTTCAGCCTGCAATCCTGGGACGGCAACCGGTTTTCCGCAACGGACAAACAAAGCGTTGCCCGGCTGGGGCCGCGCGTCGGTTCGTTTTTATTGCAGGCGATGAATGAAATCGTTTCAAACCCGGATGACCAGCAAACCGCCCGCTGCGTGGTCGCCGGTTTACTGAGCCATTGTCAGGAACAGCTGGCGAACCGCACACAAATTCTGACCCGCAGCGGCGCGCTGTTTGAAGTGATGAAGAAATACATCGAGGAAAATGCCTCGCTGCCGCTGACCCGCGAAAACGTGGCGAAACGGTTCCATATCACGCCGAACTACCTGTCACATCTTTTCCGAAAATCCGGCGATACCGGTTTCAGCGAATACCTCAACCATGTCCGGCTGGAACGGGCAAAACTGCTGCTGAAAGGCTATGAACTGAAGATTAAAGAAGTGGCGAGCAGCTGCGGATTTACCGACAGCAATTATTTTTGCCGCGTGTTCCGTAAAAGCACCGCGCGATCGCCTTCGCAATACCGCAGCCAGTGGCTGAGCCAGCATCCCGAAAAGTAAACTGAACAGGATCAGGCAAGGATTCTGGAGAACTGTGGCTTGTGGCTTCGAGGGTAAATTCTATAGTGAAGGGGTCACTATCAACTCAGGAGTTTACCGATGAAAACTGTTGGATTTGCAGCGTACGATCCGAAAAAACCGCTGGCACCTTACGCATTTGAACGTCGCGGCCTGCGTGAAAATGATGTTGCAATGGAAATTTTGTATTGCGGCGTCTGCCATTCTGATTTGCATACTGCCCGTAATGACTGGGGCTGGAGCTATTATCCGATAGTTCCCGGCCATGAAATCGTCGGGCGCGTAACGCAGGTGGGCAATCAGGTTTCCCGCTACAAAGTGGGCGACCATGTCGCCGTCGGTTGTATGGTGGACAGTTGTCAGGAATGTGACCAGTGTAAAAAGGGCGAAGAACAGCTGTGCCGCGAAGGCAATACCGGCACGTATGCGGGTTACGACCGTTTCACCAAAGAGCCGACGCAGGGCGGATATTCCAAGCATTTAGTGGTGCGCGAAGAGTTTTGCCTGCGGATGCCGGAAGGGTTAGATCTCTCCAAAGCCGCGCCGCTGCTGTGCGCCGGTATCACCACCTGGTCGCCGCTGAAAACCTGGAATGTCGGGCCGGGCAGCCGCGTAGGCGTTATTGGTCTGGGCGGGCTGGGCCATATGGCCGTTAAACTGGCCGCCGGGCTGGGCGCGGATGTCACCGTGCTGAGCCGTTCCAATGCCAAAGAAGCCGATGCACTGGCGCTGGGCGCGAGCCGTTTGCTGGTCAGCGCAGACAGCGATGCCATGGCGCAGGCGCACGATCACTTCGATTTGATTATCGATACCGTACCGGTCAAACACGACATCACGCCATACATGCCGCTGCTGGATGTGGACGCAACGCTGGTGCTGGTCGGGCAGGTCGGGCCAATGGAAGAGTTCAATACCGTGCCGCTGCTGCTGGGCCGTCGCCGTGTGGCGGGTTCACCAATCGGCGGGATCCGCGAAACGCAGGAAATGCTCGATTTCTGCGCTGAGAAAAACATTCTGCCGGACTGCGAGATGATCCGTATGGATGAAATCAACGCGGCATTCGAACGTATGGAAAAAGCAGATGTTCGCTACCGTTTTGTCATTGATATGGCCTCGCTGGAAGCTCCTGCGGCGGTGTAAGAACGTGTGATTTTCGCAAAAAAAAAGCCAGTCAGTTATGTCACTGACTGGTTTTTGCAGAGCTTTTGGATCGTTCTGCGGATCGTTAACTGTCCGGCATTACCCAACGAGTGGTCATTTATCTTACAACTTTTGTGCAATATCCCAGATAAAGCCAAAAGGATCTTTTACACGCGCTTTTAAATCGCCCCAGAACATTTCAGCGGGTTCATTCACCATTGTTGCACCTGCCTGCACCATTTCATTTACCAGCGCAATTGTGTCATCAACGTACATATAGAAAATGAACGGTGTCTGAGAGCCGGATGTTTGCGGGCTGCTCAGGTCTGAGTCCCATCCTTCCTTGTTAATCGTGAAATTGGTGCCGCGATAGCGAATACGGGCGAAGAGTATTTCACCATCATCACCTTCAAGCTCTGCAATCGCGACCATACTCATCGCGCCGGTATAGAAATCAACGGCGTCCCTGACATTGGGTACGTTTAATGCAGTTGTCAGCCAGGTGAGTCCCAGGCCTTCCCACGGGTGCGTGCGGTTTTCAACATTGCTGAACCAGTCCAGTTTTTTCATTTCAGTTCCCTCCGGGTATCATTCAGTGAATGAGGTAATATTATGCCATATGCCTGAGGCGATAACGGTAGTTAAGGGAGTAAAAATGGTGAAAAACGGACATTTCGACAAGAATGCTTCTGCGGAACCGGATGTTATTAATCTGGATTATCGTCCTGCCGGTACCTATTCACTGGATATTGAGATTTTCTCGGTATCAAGCCTGAAAAAAAGATTGGGTCAGCGGCAGGAACAGATGCAGCTTGCGCATCAATATAGTTTTGGAATGCTGCTTTTTATCACTGAAGGTGAATGTACGCAGTGGATTGATTTCATCCCGGTTAACTGCAAAGTGGGTTCGCTTGTGATGCTATCGCCCGGACAGGCTCATCGGTTTGGGGACGAGACTCAGTGGGATGGATGGATAATGATGCTCCGGCCAAAGTTAATTTCGGCTCCTGGCCTGGCCCGGTCTCCTGCCTTTAATTTCAGAGTGAAAGAGCTCACCCGGAGAATTCCTGATCATCTTATGTTGAACGAACACGAGCAGGGCATTGTGGCGCAGGCCATTGAACAAATGAGAGAAGACTCGGCCATTACATCGTCGGGTGACAGCAGTGAGATCAACACATTGTTGCATCACCAGTTTTTCGCGCTTTTACTGCGCCTGTCTGTCACATATGGCCAGAATGGTGCGGACGGTTCGCCGGGTTCAACGAAGCGTTTTAAAGCTTTTAAAGATCTGGTTGAGGAAAACTATGCCCGCTGGCATCAGGTCGCCCAGTATGCCAGTCATCTCGGGTGTTCAGAGAAAAGCCTGACCCGCGCCGCCGTTCAGCTAACGGGCATGACGGCAAAAAATATCATTGCCTCGCGGATCAATCTTGAAGCTAAAAGGCTGCTGGCCAACTCCACAACGCCGGTTGCGCTTATCGCAGAACAACTCGGTTTTGAAGAGCCCACCAATTTTGTTAAATTTTTCAAACGCCAGGTGACCTGCACGCCTGGCGAGTTCAGAAGGAATCAGTGGGAACGAAATTAGCCTGATGACGGCGTCACCCGGCAAACGCCCATTCTTCTTTCAGGCCGACTTCAGCACCGGCCTTCTTCTCAGCGGAACGGTGATGAAAATCAGGCAGGCGACGACCAGCCCGATGCCGGTCCAGCCCATTGCGGGCAGGCGTTCGCCGACAATCAGCACCGCCAGAACCGCTGCCACCGCAGGCTCGAGCAGCGTGATGGTGGTTGCCAGGCTGGCGGGAATGCGTGCCAGCGCATAACCAAAACACACATAACCGGTAAACATCGGGATCAGCGCCATGTAAGCGCCGACGGCGGCGTTATTCCACGACGCCAGCAACGGTGCGCCGGTCACGAATAACACCGGCATCAGTAACAGGCCGCCGAGGCCAAACGTTGCGCCCATCGACACACGCGAAGGGACGCCGCGCTGCATCAGCTGGCGTGCCGCCCACGCATAGAGGGCATAAGTCAGCCCGGCAACCAGACCGAGCGCCATGCCCGCCAGCGCGTGCGGTTGCTGCCCGGAAAGGGCGTGCGAGCTGCTTTCCGCCAGACATAACAACACCATTCCGGCCACACCAATGGCCGCGCCCGTCATCCAGCGGCGGGTCAGGCGCTGGCCCTCGAGCCAGTATTCAATCAGCGCAGAAAGCAGCGGGGCGGAACCGATGGAAATCACCGTGCCCACCGTCACGCCAGCAAGATGCATCGAGGCATAAAAAGCCAGCGGATAGATGCCGACGGACAGGCCGCCGGTCAGTAAAATCCGCCAGTGTAAAGTGAGTGCACGGCGGTGTCTGAGAATGCCGCGTGCGGCGATGACCGCCTGCAAAAGGCCGCCGATGCCCATTGCCACTGCGCCAATCGCCAGCGGGCTGACCTGCGGGGCGAACGTGGCCGCCGTGCCCGTGGAGCCCCATAACACCGAGGCAAAAACCACGGCCAGAATGCCGAGTAGACGTTCTGCGGGCGAGCTTGTCACGGCGCCTCCATCATGGCTTCGGCCATCGCCATCGCCTGACGCACGCAGGCACCGTTGCCTTCCAGCCCGGCGCGGGAAATCGCTCCTTCGAGCAGGAATGAAAAGTGCCGTGCCAGTAATTGCGCTTTTGATTCATCGCCGGCAAACAGCTCCAGCAAATGGGTGGTGACGATGGATTCCACCTGTTCTTTGTGGCCGCGCACCGCCAGCCTGCCGGGCGCACCGGCCGGGAGTTCGGCGGCGGCATTAAGCAGCCCGCAGCCACGAAATCCGCGTTCGTAAGAAAACTCCGCGTGATCGTCATACGCGCGGAAAACTGCCAGCACTTTTTCCTTCGGGCCGGAGGCTTCCTGTTCGCGGCGTGCATACAGCGCCAGCCATTCGTCGTGGCGGACGGTGATGTACGTCGCGACCAGTTCTGCTTTGGATTCAAAATTGTTGTAGAGGCTTTTCTTCGCGACACCCGCTCTTTTCACGATGGCGTCAATGCCCGTGGCGGCGATGCCGTCGTTATAAAACAGGACACGGGCTGCGCCGAGCAGGCGGTCGCGGGCGCTTTCCGGTGGCGTTTCAGGTTGTGACATAACGTCGCTCATTTTGGTTTGTTATTGAGTAGGTAGCCCAGTCTACCTACTCAGTTTCCAAAAAGAAAGAAAACAGAAAGCCTGACGTTGCGAAAACGCGCAGACATTACCCGTGCCTTTATCAGGGGAAAAGGACATAATCCGGTAAAAGCCGTGAAGAGACAGCAGGTTGAAGTTGTCCGGCGTACCGCATTGTCGTTAACTTTAGAAGGAATAAAACATGCTTCATGAGTGGCTGAATGCCCTGCACATTATCGCAGGGATATTGTGGATCGGCGGAATGCTGGCGATGGCGCTGGTTTCCATCACGTTTTCTAAAACCGCCGGAATGCAGGATAACGCGGGCAAAGCGGCGTTGCTCGACACCGTCCGCCAGTGGAACCGCTGCGTCACCAGCCCGGCGATGATTGTGCTGTGGATTGCCGGGATTGTGATGATTGTCAGCCACGGCCAGATCCCGCATGCGTGGCTGCTGATTAAGATCCTCGTGGTGTTCTTCCTTTCCGCGCTGCACGGGCTGCTTTCCGGCGATTTACGTAAACGCGCCACCGGACAGCCCGCAAAAAATTACGCATTACTGCGTAATGCCGCGGGAATTATCGCTCTTTGCGTCATCATTATCGGGATTCTGGCGATCATCCGTCCTTTCTGAATCACCGACATCGTTACCCCGATCCACGCCGCGGCGTGGATTTTTTTTGCCTGACGGAAGCGGAAAGCGAGCGCGGGAGGCAATTTTGTAAGGTGACTAATAGTTTCGTATGTTTTGTTACACTCTTCAAAAGGGCGCAATCTTCCGCGCAGGCTAAAATACTGTTTTTAAAATACGCTGAGCTGTTGATTTAAAAATGAAATGGTTAACAAAAAATGCGCTCTTGTTCTCCGTCAAAACCTGTATAGCGGCATTTTTAGCCTTATATATCGCGCTTGAACTCAATCTTGATAAACCTGCCTGGTCAATGGTTTCGGTTTATGTCATTTCCCAGCTCTATTCTGCCTCGACGCTTTCTAAAGCCACGTACCGTTTTCTGGGCACGGTGCTCGGCGGGATTTTCATCTTTCTGGTGTATCCGTTTACGGTCACCGATCCGGTGCTTTTCAGCCTGAGCGTGTCGCTGTGGGTGGCTTTCTGCCTGTATCTTTCGCTGCATGACCGCACGCCGAAGGGGTACATTTTTATGCTGGCCGGATACAGCGCGGCGATCATGGGATTTGCCGACGTCGATACGCCGCTTTCCATCACTTATACCGTGATTTCGCGAGTCGAAGAGATCACGGTGGCGATTGTCTGTAGTTCGCTGATCCACATGCTGGTGTTCCCGGTGCGCATGCGCAATCTGCTGGAGAACAGCGTCAGTAACTGGTACGACAGTGCCAAAAAACTCTGTGCTGAGTTGCTGACCGTTACGCCAAAAGAGACGTCGCCTGAGCGCGAACACATTCTGGTGCAGATGGCGAACTATCCCATCAGCGTGGAAGCGCTGATTACGCACTGCGTGTTTGAAGGCGATTCCGCGCGCCGCCTGATTCGCCTGGTGACCGCGCAGTATCAGCATTTGTCGTATCTGATCCCGACCCTGACGGCGATTGAAAAACGTCTGAGCCTGCTGGGCGAGCAGGGCATTGCGTTCCCGGATTTTGTCTCCGCGACCTTCAGTCAGTTTTTGCTGTGGCTGAACAGCCCGGAGCAAAGCGGCAATGCGAAGGCGATTCAGGACGACATCCGCGCGTCGCAGGAAAGAATTAAAGCGTGCTACGACCGGGGCGAAATGACGCCGGAGGAAGGGCTGTTGTTTATCGGTTTGCTGGAACGTTTGCAGAATTTCATTCACATTGCGGAATCGTACTTTGGCGTGACCGAACGCGTCAGCCAGTTCAGCAAAGAGAAAAAGCGCAGCAAACTCAGGCTATTGAGAAAGCATAAAGATGAAGGGATGATCCTGTTGTCGGCCTTCAGCGCCTTTGCCGCCACCATGGTCGGCTGTCTGTTCTGGATCGGTACCGGCTGGCGCGACGGGGCTTCCGCGCCGATGATGGCGGCGGTCATCTGTTCGTTCTTCGCCTCACTCGATAGCCCGATTGCCTCGATCCACGTCTTTCTCAAAGGCGTGCTGATTGCGATTCTGATCAGTATTGTTTATGCCGCCGTGTTTATTCCGCTGACAGTGACGTTTGAATCCCTGATTATCTGCCTCGCGCCGGGCCTGCTGGCGCTGGGGCTGGTGATTGCCAATCCTTCCACCAACTTTATCGGCCTGATTATCGCCACGCAGATCCCCGGTTTTATCGGCATGAGCCATGATTTCAAACCTGACCTGCTGGTGATTGTTAACGCGGCGATATCCACGCTGGTGGGGATTGCAATTGCGTTACTGACCACGGCGCTTATCCGCAATAAACGGCCTTCGTGGACGGCAAAACGCGCATTGCGTAAAGGCATTAAAGAGTTATTGCAGTTTACCAATGAGATCAAAATTAACGCGTCGTCACTGCGCGGGCGTCAACAGTATGTCGCGAGTATGCTCGATAAAGTGAATATTATTTTGCCGCGTAATAAAGTTGATCCGGTGCCGAATGTCGCGCTGGGCGGAAATTTGATCACGGAAATCTGGCTGGGCGTGAATTGCTATGATTTTTATGCCCGCCATCAGGCTATTTTAAAAAGCTATACGCTGGAAACGGACGCGCTGATGTTTGAAATTAATCAGTACATCAAAAAACGGCTGAAAAATATTTATATCGCGCCGCCGCAATCGCTGCTTGAGGAATTAAACCGCGTGTTGTTAAACCTCGAAGCGCTGTGCCGTTCGGACATGACGCTATTTAAACCGCTGTTCCATCTGTTCAATATCCGTATGGCGTTGTACCCGACGGAACGCTGGCCGGAAGGGCTTGCTGCCTGAAAATCGCCTTTCTTGCTGCATAAAAAAACCACGCCTCGGCGTGGTTTTTTTACGATCACATTTTGGACTTATTTTTTCTTATACACGTCAGCGGTACCGTGGATTTTATTATTGGTATTGCCGGACGTTAATACAAAGACGTCGCCGCCTTTTTTATCGGCCTTCTTGGACAAATCTTCAATCGCGCCTGACTGGGAAGTTTTATTCGATGTGGTGACCGATCCGACTTTGGTGTATTCGGAAGCGACTTTTTCAAAATCGACTTTCTTCATGAGCTGAGCGGAAAAAGCGCTAAAGGACAAACCCGCAGTTAACGCCACAGCCAACAACGCGTGAGATATTTTCATTTTTGCCTCAGAAGTATGAGTACCGGAAACCCGGCGGAAGAACTTCGGGATACGCCTGTTTTAATTACCCTGTTAAGTAATAACTCGATGCAAAAACAGCGGTTTATTACGTGATTTAAGTAATAGACAAGGAACGTGATTATTACAAGGTGGAATCAATATTCTTTGCTGAGTCCGATGCTGTGTTATTCACCTGTTAATAACCCCACCCAAAATGTTTCATTGCTAATAGTTAACTTTGAACCCGATCACATTTATGGTTTTCACCCGCCGCCACCGATTGTCAGACGCCAAAATCCCTCTGATAATGTTACCGATAACATGTTACCGGTAACATTCTTAATAAAGATCCCGTGCCAGGAGCTAAATCGTGAGCCAGACCCAAAACAACAATCAGAATAACAACCGTATTTATATTTTCATGGGCGTGTCCGGCAGCGGGAAATCCGCCGTCGCCAATGCCGTGTCACACCAGTTGTCCGCCGGTTTTCTTGACGGCGATTTTCTGCACCCGCGCAGCAATATTTCCAAAATGGCCGCAGGCGAGGCGTTAAACGATGACGACCGCGCGCCGTGGCTGGCCGCACTCAACGACGCGGCGTTCGCGATGCAGCGAACCAATAACGTCTCGATCATCGTCTGTTCCGCGCTGAAAAAACGCTACCGCGACCGTCTGCGGGCAGGGAACGGCAATCTGTCGTTTATCTATCTGCAAGGCGATTTCCCGGTGATCGAGGAGCGCATGGCGGCGCGGAAAGGCCACTTCTTTAAATCACAAATGCTGATTTCTCAGTTCGCCGCGCTGGAGCAACCCGGGGTTGAAGAGAGCGATGTCATCACCATCAATATCAATCAGCCGCTTGACGGTGTGATCGCAGAAACCCTGCAACATATTCAAAGTTTCCAGCAACAGGAGCACTGCGCGTGAATACAGTTACTTTAGTCGGGACAGCGGTCGGGTCAGTTTTACTGCTCCTATTCCTGGTCATGAAAGTCCGCATGCACGCCTTTGTGGCGCTGATGCTGGTCTCCATCGCCGCCGGGATTTTCTCCGGTATGCCCATTGATACGATTGCCGACACCATGCAAAAAGGCATGGGCAGCACGCTCGGCTTTCTGGCGATCGTGGTGGCGCTGGGCGCGATGTTTGGCAAGATCCTGCATGAAGTCGGCGCGCTCGATCAAATTGCGGCCCATTTACTGAATCGTTTCGGCAAAAACAAAGCTAATTACGCGCTCGGGATTGCCGGGCTGGTATGCGCATTGCCGCTGTTTTTCGACGTCGCGATTGTCCTGCTGATCGGCATTGTGTTTGCCGTTGCGCGCCGTACAGACGGCAACATTGTCAGGCTGGCGATCCCGCTGTTTGCCGGTGTTGCCGCGGCCGCCTGTTTCCTGCTTCCGGGGCCGGTACCGATGCTTCTCGCGTCACAACTTAATGCGGATTTTGGCTGGATGATTGCCATCGGTCTGGTCGCCGCCATTGTCGGTATGCTGATTGCCGGGCCGCTGTACGGTAATTTCATCAGCCGCTATGTGAACTGGCCGATGCCGGTGGAAGAAAATGCGCCGACGCTGAACAAAGACAATCTGCCGTCTTTCGGTTTCAGTCTGGCACTGATCTTATGCCCGCTGGTGCTGGTGGGGATGAAAACCATCGGCGCGCGTTTTGTTACCCAGGGTTCTCATTTGCAGCAATGGCTGGAATTTATCGGCCATCCGTTCACCGCCATTCTGATTGCCTGCCTGATTGTGATTTACGGTCTGGCTAAACCGCGCGGCATGACCAACGAACAAACGCTCGCCATCTGTTCTGCTGCCGTACAACCGGCCGGGATCATCCTGCTGATGACCGGTGCGGGCGGCGTGTTCAAACAAATCCTGGTGGATTCCGGCGTCGGCCCGGCCATCGGTGACGCCATGATTGGCACCGGTTTGCCTATCGCCGTGGCCTGTTTTGCGCTGGCCGCCGTGGTGCGTGTGATTCAGGGTTCGGCGACCGTCGCCTGCCTGACCACCGTCGGCCTGGTTCTGCCGGTGACGCATCAGCTCGGGCTGAACGGCGGGCAACTCGCGGCGCTGGCAATCTGTATCACCGGCGGTTCCATCGTGCTGAGCCACGTGAACGACGCCGGTTTCTGGCTGTTCGGTAAATTCACCGGTGCCAGTGAACTGCAAACGCTGAAAACCTGGACCGTGATGGAAACCCTGCTGGGCACCACCGGCGGGATAATCGGCATGATTGCTTTCACGATGCTTTAAGAAAAGGAGAACGAAATGATTAACGAAACAGTCTCGCGCGTCACGCAGCGGATCATTGAACGCTCCAGCCCGACCCGCGAAGCCTATCTGGCGCGCATGGAATCTGCCCGTTCGAAAACGGTTCACCGCGCGCAGCTGGCCTGCGGCAATCTGGCGCACGGCTTTGCGGCCTGTCAGCCGGATGACAAAAACGCCCTGAAAAATATGGTGCGCAGCGACATCGCGATTATCACCGCTTACAACGATATGCTCTCCGCGCATCAGCCTTACGAGCATTACCCGCAGCGCCTGAAAGAGGCGCTGAAATCCGTCGGTGCCGTCGGGCAGGTGGCGGGCGGCGTGCCGGCAATGTGTGACGGTGTCACGCAGGGGCAGGACGGCATGGAGCTGTCGCTGATGAGCCGCGATGTGATTGCCATGTCCGCCGCAATAGGCTTGTCGCACAACATGTTCGACGGCGCGTTGTACCTCGGAATTTGCGACAAAATCGTGCCGGGATTAGTCATGGCGGCGCTGTCATTCGGGCATCTTCCGGCGGTCTTTATTCCGGCCGGGCCGATGAGCACCGGTTTGCCGAACAAAGAAAAAGTGCGCGTTCGCCAGCTTTACACCGAAGGCAAAGTCGATCGTCAGGCGCTGCTGGAAGCGGAAGCCGCGTCGTATCACGGCATCGGCACCTGCACGTTTTACGGCACGGCCAACACCAACCAGATGGTGATGGAAGTGATGGGCCTGCATCTGCCGGGTTCGTCATTTGTGCCGCCGGACACCGCATTGCGCGGCGCGCTGACCGATTCGGCGGCGCGTCAGGTGACGCGTCTGACCGAAACCAGCGGTAACTATCAGCCGCTCGGGCAGATGGTGAACGAGAAAACCGTGGTGAACGGGATTGTTTCGCTGCTGGCGACCGGCGGTTCCACCAATCTGACCATGCACATGGTGGCGATGGCGCGTGCGGCGGGCATCATTATTAACTGGGATGATTTCTCTGAACTGTCCGACGCCGTGCCGTTGCTGTGCCGCATTTACCCGAACGGCCCGGCGGATATTAACCAGTTCCAGGCTGCCGGTGGCGTGCAGCTGGTGGTGCGTGAACTGCTTAATCATGGCCTGTTGCATCAGGACGTCAGCACCGTCGCCGGTTTCGGGCTGGAGCGTTACACGCAGGAACCGTGGCTCGATAACGGCGAACTGGCCTGGCGCGAAGGGGCGCAAAGCTCGCTGGATACAAACGTGATCGCCAGCGTTTCTGCGCCATTTGAACATCACGGCGGCACCAAAGTGTTGTCCGGCAATCTGGGGCGCGCGGTGATGAAAACCTCGGCGGTTCCTGCAGATAATCAGATTATCGAAGCGCCTGCCGTCGTCTTTGAAAGCCAGCATGACATCGTACCTGCGTTCGAGGCCGGAAAACTTAACCGCGATTGCGTGGTGGTGGTGCGTTTTCAGGGGCCGCAGGCCAACGGCATGCCGGAGTTACACAAATTAATGCCGCCGCTCGGCGTGTTAATGGATCGCGGATTTAAAGTGGCGCTGGTCACCGATGGCCGTTTGTCCGGCGCATCCGGCAAAGTGCCGTCTGCCATCCACGTTACGCCGGAAGCGTATACCGGCGGCATGCTGGCGAAAGTGCAGGACGGCGATATCATCCGCGTGAATGGCCGCACCGGCGAGCTGGCGTTACTGGTGGATGACGCTGAGCTGGCGAAACGCACCGCGTACCAGCCGGATCTGAGTGCCGAACATACCGGCTGTGGCCGTGAGCTTTTCGGTGCCCTGCGCAGCCAGCTTTCCGGCGCGGAACAGGGCGCGTGCTGCATCAAATTTTAATGTCGAAGACGTGAGATAAGAGAAAACGAACATGAAAAACTGGAAAACAAGCGCTGAACAAATCCTGACATCTGGCCCGGTTGTGCCGGTGATTGTTATCAATAAACTCGAACACGCCGTGCCGCTGGCAAAAGCGCTGGTCGCAGGGGGCGTTCGCGTTCTGGAAGTGACGCTGCGCACCGCCTGCGCGATGGACGCGATCCGTGCAATTGCCCGCGAAGTGCCGGACGCAATTATCGGCGCGGGCACTGTGCTGAATGCGCAACAGCTGAAAGACGTCACCGACGCAGGGGCACAGTTTGCAATCAGTCCGGGTCTGACGGATGACCTGCTGAAGGCCGCAACGGCGGGAACCATTCCGCTGATCCCGGGGATTTCTACCGTGTCCGAACTCATGCTGGGGCTGGATCACGGTTTGCGTGAATTCAAGTTCTTCCCGGCAGAAGCCAGCGGCGGCGTGAAAGCGTTGCAGGCGATTGGCGGCCCGTTCCCGCAGGTGCGTTTCTGCCCGACCGGCGGCATTTCACCGGCGAACTACCGGGATTATCTGGCGCTGAAAAGCGTGCTGTGCATCGGCGGTTCATGGCTGGTTCCGGCTGATGCGCTGGAAAGCGGCGATTACGCGCGCATTACCCAGCTGGCGAAAGAAGCCGTTGCCGGTGCAAAAGCGTAACGAATAAACGCAGCAATAAAACGCAGCAATAAAACGTCAATAGAAAAGCAGGCCCGCAGGGAATCATTTCTGCGGGCCTGTTTTTTATTTTATAACGCACTTATTGTTAAAGCTGCTTTGCTGATACTAAAGAACAGAGCAGTGAGTTCTTATTTATGCAGAAATAAACAGGGCTAACGTTGTTCTCTGAAAGGGGAATCACACATCGTCAATGAATACGGGTTAATGAAGGCAATTATAAAGTAAAGTTTCTGATTGCCCATTGTGCAACTGACCGGCTTTGCACGATGAATGCCGGAAGTTTTCTGGCATATGAAATATGAACTGTGACTTGCATCACTCTTTTTAAGGCGTGGCCGGTTAGCGATAAAAGAGTGTTATTTCAACGTTATCGTAATGTGAGAGTGCAAAGTAAAATAAGAAAATTCCCCGCAGATCCTTGGGCGTCTGCACAGTGTTATTTCTATTTCCCTTTCTTATACTGATTCAACCCTCTGAAGGTAGCCTTAAATCACAATCATTGCGTCAACAATACGGGTGAATTAAGGGCGTTATTTACCAAAAAAAATGCCAAATGGATTTTTTATTTTAACAGGGATAGCAAACCTCCGGTTTCTGCATTTCACACTTTGACTGAGATTGTTTCAAAGCGTGCTGACGCCGGAAAATGTTACAGAGAGGGATAACATGAGTGTTGAATCTGTGGCGTCAGGAAATAAAAAGACGCATGTCCGTTACATTATTCTGCTGATTATTTTCGTTATTACTGCCGTTAATTATGCCGACCGCGTGACGTTATCTATTGCCGGAACAGAAGTGTCTAAAAATCTGGGATTAGACGTTGTCGATCTGGGGAAGATATTCTCAGCATTTGGTATCTCTTATCTGCTGATGCAGCTGCCCGGCGGCTGGCTGCTTGACCGTTTTGGTACCATCAAAGTCTATACCTACAGCCTGTTTTTCTGGTCGTTCTTTACGCTGGTGCAGGGCTTTGTCGGCTGGTTCCCGGTGGCGTACGCCGTGGGGTCGTTGTTCCTGCTGCAATTCCTGTTAGGTTTTGCCGAAGCCCCGGCGTTTCCGGCCAACGCCCGCATGGTGGCAGCCTGGTTCCCGACGCGGGAACGTGCCACGTCCTCTTCCATCTTCAATGCGGCGCAGTATTTCTCGCTGGCCATTTTCTCGCCTTTCCTCGGCTGGTTGACCTACGCCTGGGGCTGGGAAAACGTGTTTGTGGTGATGGGCGTGATTGGTTTTATCCTGACGCTGTTCTGGGTGAAGTTTGTCCGTAACCCGCTTGACCATCCGGGTGTTTCAGCCAGCGAGCTGGACTATATCGAGCAGGGCGGTGCGGTGGTGAATATGGATCAGGCGAAATCCAGACAGGGCAAACAGGGCCCGAAATGGAATTACGTTCGCCAGCTTCTGAGCAGCAGAATGATGTTAGGCATTTTCTTCGGCCAGTATTTCCTCAACACCATTACCTGGTTTTTCCTGACCTGGTTCCCGATTTATCTGGTGCAGGAAAAAGGCATGTCGATTCTGAAAGTCGGCCTGATTGCCTCAATTCCGGCTCTGTGCGGTTTCTGCGGCGGCATTCTGGGCGGCGTGGTGTCGGATAATCTGCTCAAACGCGGCTTCTCATTAACCGCCGCGCGGAAAATCCCGATTGTCTGCGGCATGATCCTGGCGTCCGGAATTATTCTGTGTAACTACACCGACAATAATGTTGTGGTGGTCGGGCTGATGGCGCTGGCCTTCTTCGGCAAAGGCTTCGGGGCGCTGGGCTGGCCGGTGATTGCCGATACCGCACCGAAAGAAATGATTGGTATGTGCGGTGCGATATTTAATATCTTCGGTAACGTCGCTTCTATCGTCACGCCGCTGCTGATTGGTTATCTGGTGAAAAACCTGCATTCATTCAACAGTGCGCTGATCTTCGTCGGCTGTTCTGCGCTGATGTCCATGCTCTGCTATCTGCTGGTGGTCGGCGAAATCAAACGTCTCGAATTTAAGAAAGTGTAAGGCCAAAAAAAAGGTGAATGCAGGCTGTCTGCATTCACGCTTTTATCTGCAATCCCGCGCCCTGACTATCCGCAATGCACCCGGTTTCTGCCGCGTCGTTTCGCTTCATACATGGCGGCGTCGGCGTCGTTGTATAACGTATCAAAGCTGCTGTTCTGCTTTCCCCAGCTTACGCCCAGGCTCGCCGTCACTAGCTGATTTGGCAGTAAATCCAGCGGCGATGCGTTGAGCAGCGCGTGAATATAACCGGCGACAATCACCGACTGCGCTTTGGTGTAACGCGGCAGCAGGATGGTGAACTCCTCGCCACCGACGCGCCCGATACTGCCCAGCTCCGGCACAGATTGTTCAATGCGCCGGATCAGCCCGCAAATCACCGCATCGCCAGCCGGATGTCCGTACTGGTCGTTGATCGCCTTAAAGTGATCGATATCGAGCAAAATCAGCCCGGCTTCTCCCGCGTTCAGCGCTTTCGTAATCTGATCAATGATGGCGCTGCGGTTATAGACCCGGGTCAGCGGGTCGTGCGTGGCCTCATACTCCAGCCGTTCATTGAGCTGGTTCAGATCCCGCTCGGCGCGGTCGCTGCGGCGGATCAGGCGGTAAGATTCATTCATGATCTTCTGATAATGCGCGGTCAGCTTGATCAGCGCGTCGCGGTAAACCTCCGCGTCCAGCCCCTGTGTCTCCGCCAGTTCGCGGTTGTCTTGCAGGATGGCGCTTTCTGCCGTGAATAACTCATCTAAGCTCGTCATGGTAGCTTTCCGCGTGGAGGTGGAAGGCGATGGCGGGGAAATCAAGGCTCAGTTCCTGGCCGAATTCTTCGGAAATATCATCCTCAGGATCGTAATACCAGTGCAGCGTGGTGGCGATCCCGGCGGCAGCGGCGTTATTCACCGCACTTAACAGGCTGAAAAGCATTTTGGTGCTGGAGCTGTTGAAGTAACTCAGCGCGACGTGCAGCGTCAGCGGCGAGCCGGTGCCCTGAGGTTGCGCGGGCACAAAGTTTTCCAGGGCGGTGATCAGGGGACGATAAAAAGCCGCCGCATTTTCCGGATAAGATTCTCCGGCCAGCGACAGAGTTCGGCCATCAAAATCAAATTCAACTTCCGGCGTGCAGGAAGTCGCAGGGATGCTGATATTGTTCATAGTGATGCGCTCTTTTTAGATTATGGCTTTCAGATGAAAAGTGGACAGTTCAGAGGCTTCCACCTGATGAAAAGTAAATTCCAGCGGTTCACTGGCATCGCGGGCGAGGGTGAGCAGGCCGATGTTGGCCCCTTTACTCCACACCGGGCTTTCCGCACGCAGCGACGCTTTATAGGTGAGTTTAATTTCGTCGGCGCTCATGGTTCTGATCGTCTCCAGATAGTCGCGCAGCCGCACAATATCTTCCGGGCGGATCAGGTTGGTGCTTTCGCACACGTACCGGCCATTATCGATGCCCAGCGTGACGGATCCGAAACGCATTTCGTCGTCAGCACGCGCCAGCGCCCGGCTGTCCGAGGAGTAACGCAGGATGTTTTGCACCATCTCAATAAAGGTGGAAAACAGTTTGCGGCGGGTGCTGGAAGACGCTTCATGCTGTTCCAGATACAAACGGATCACTTCGCCCATCGCGGTAATATTGTTTTGCGAGAAAAATCCGGTGTACTGCAATGCCACCACGTCATAATGCGGCGCACTGAACGGTCCGGTGAAAACGGGTTCGTTTGTCATAAATAAACTCTACGGTTGCCGGCCCCTGAGGCCACAATAACGAAAACCTAAAAAGGTCATATCATCGCGGCGTTGCTGATTGCCCTGCCAGTCGAGATAGGCCTGCATCATCGCTGCCGAGAGTTCGGGCACGGGCGCTGAACGGTGCTGTTCGAGCAGCGTTTTCACCTTTTTCTTCCCGAACATGATGTTGCGTTTACCGCCAACCTGATCGGTCAGGCCATCGGTATAAATAAACAGTAAATCCTGCGGATTGAGCGGGGTTTCATGCAGCGTCCAGCGATAATCAGCGGGCGTTTCCGTATACCCCACGCCCATCCGGTCGGCACTGAGCGCCACCGCTTCTTCACTTTCAGCCGGTAACAGGAAACCGGAAAGACGCGCACCGGCCCAGATCAGCCGCGGATCCTGCGGGTCGATAAACGCCGCCATCGCATCGCAGCCGTCGTTGGATGTGGAGGTCTGATTCGACTGTTCGGATTGCCCGAGCGTCTGTTTGATAAACTGATTCACGTGGCCGAGCAGCAAATCCGGGCGGTTGGCCGGGCATTCCTGCAAGGATTTATCCAGCGCCGACGACAGAATCACGGTCATGAACGCGCCCGGCACGCCGTGGCCGGTGCAGTCGGCGACAAACAGCAGCCACCCGCCGTCAACTTCATGAAACGCATAGAAATCGCCTCCCACGCAGTCTCTCGGCTGCCACACCAGGCTCCAGTCTCTGAGCTGCGCCGTCAGCGTTTTATGCGACTTGTTCAGCATCGATTCCTGGATCACGCGCGCGTATTCAATGCTTTGCATGATTTGCTGATGCTGCTGCGTCTGGACGTTCGACACGGTTTTGATGACGTCGATCCCCAGTCCCATGCCGATGTAATGGCCGCCGGTGGTCAGAATAAATCCGTCAGTGACCGAACGGTCGCCGGACTCCACCATTTTCTGCGCCAGTTCATCGAGCGTACTTTCTGAATCAATCACCAGCGGATGCTTATCCATAAACGCAATACAACTTTTCCGGTCATACAGTTCGCGAAAATAGGGGCGGGCCATCTGGGACAGAAAGATATGGCGGTTGATCAGCCCGAACGGACGGTTGTCCTCAACGACGGGCAGGCTGATCAGCGAATGGTGCCGGGTGAATAATTCCATCACTTTCAGGTTGTCACTTTCCGGGGTGACAAAAGGGACATCAATACACAATTCCCGGGCAGTTAAAGAACGGGAGCTGGGCGTAAATTGTCTTTGCAAATAGCCTGAGCGTTCCATGTTGACAGATCCGGTCACGATAAAGATGAACAGATTACTGCGGAAATATTTCAGTTTATCGGTGCCATTAAGAAAATTCCGAATAACAGATAATAAAAACATTTCCTTACGGCAAACGCCAACATTTATGCGCCCCGAAAGCCTGCTTTAAGAAAACCTTAATGAAACGTCTCTAGGATGATTATTACCTCGTAATCGTTTTGCCTGTTTTCTCACGATGCTGACCGCCGGAAATCACCGGCCACATCACGCCAGCGCTTAAAAAATGAAGGGGCATCATCATGGCTTTAAGCACCGCATTAACCGCCACTTTTGGCGGTTTCCTGATTACGCTGCAATTCACCTCTCTGGCGATCGCTTACTGGCGAATGCGGCGGGGCGTCCGGCGGGATGAAACGCAGGAAACGTCAGAATTTATCGCACTGGTGCGGCCGCTGTGCGGGCTTAACGCCTTTGAAGAGGAAACGCTGCGTTCCAGCTTTCATCAGGATTATCCCGGTTACGAAATTGTGTTCTGCGTCGCATCGCGCTTTGATCCGGTGATCCCGCTGGTGGAAAAACTGATGGCTGAATATCCGCATCAGCGTGCGCGTTTACTGACCGGAAATGACAAAATATCGGCGAACCCGAAAGTGAACAATCTCAATAAAGCGTGGAAAAACACCACTGCCGGTATTGTGGCGATGGCGGACAGCAACCTGCTTTTACCGCCGGATTATCTGCGTTCGCTGGTGAATACTTTTGACGCGGAAACCGGGATGGTAAGTTCGCCTGCGATCGGCATTCGTCCGGAAAATATCTGGGGCGCGGTGGAAGCCGCAATGCTGAACACGCATCAGGCACGCTGGCAGTATCTGTCTGATTTTCTCGGTAACGGTTTTGCGCAGGGGAAAACGCTGTGCTGGCGGCGCGAGGTGCTCGATAATGGCGGCGGCATGGTGGCGCTGGGCAGTGAACTGGCGGAAGACGTGGCGTCGACCAAACTGGTGCGCCGCGCCGGGCTGAAAGTGCGTTTACCGGCGCAACCTTTTGCGCAGCCCGTCGGGCATCGCACGCTGGACGCGGTCTGGAGCAGGCAGCTGCGCTGGGCGCGTATCCGCCGTGCCGGGTTTTTCTGGCTGTTCGTGCCCGAAATTATTATGGGTTTTCTGCCTGCGCTGGCGGCCGTTACCTGGCTGACCGCCGCCGGTGATTTGCCGCTGTTCGCACCGGCTGCGCTGTTTGTGTTGTGGTTTGGCGGTGAATGGGCGCTGGCAAAAGCGCTCGGCTGGCCGCATCAGCTGAGGGATATTCTGGCGATGTGCCTGCGCGATATCATGATGCCCGCGCTGTGGTTAGGGTGCTGGGCAGGGCGCGGATTTACCTGGCGCGGCCATACTTCAGGCGAAAAAAGCCTTTCGGGCAAAATAAAGCTAACCGGTAAAATAAAACTATCAGGTAAAAAACAACCCGTGCCTGTGAGTCAGTCGCCGGGAAAATAAGGACCGTATGTTTGCTCTTGAAACCATTGAATCACTGATTAAAGCGCACGGATTGCTGTTTCTGACCCCGCTGGCCATTATCGAAGGGCCGGTGGTGACGGTGCTTGCCGGTTATTTTGTCCGCCTCAACTATTTCAGTTTATCCGTCATCTTCGCCGTGGTGATGGCGGGAGAAATTCTCGGGGATATTCTTTTTTATTCCCTCGGGCGCTGGGTTATCGGGCCGGACGGACAACCGCCCGGCTGGCTGGCGCGTCTGGGGCTGACGCAGCCCAGACTGGAAAAAATGGTGCGCAGCTTTGACCGCAAAGGCGGGCGGTTGCTGGTGTTAGCCAAGCTGACCCATTCCGCCGGTGCGCTGGTGCTGACCGGCGCGGGCATGGCGCGAATGCCGCTCATCCCGTTTCTGTTCTACAACATTATCGCTGCCATTCCCAAAAGCCTGTTTCTGCTGGCGATCGGCTGGATGTTCGGCGACATCATCGCGCAGGTGAACAACTGGATCCTGTACGTCTCGCTCGGATTGCTTATCGTGCTGGTCGCCGCAGGCGTCATGTGGCTGAGGAGCAAAGAATGATCACCGTCAGTTGCATTATCCCGGCGTGTAATGAAGCGGCGCGGATCGGCAAAGTGCTGGATGTCGTGCGCAACCATCCCTTGCTGTTTGAGATTATCGTGGTGGATGACGGTTCAGCGGATAACACCGCAGACGTGGCACGGGAAAAGGGCGTTCGCGTGGTCAGGCTGGCGACAAATCAGGGTAAAAGCCACGCGGTGGCGGAAGGCATTGCGGCCGCAACGGGCAGCCATCTGCTGATGCTGGACGCCGATCTGCTGGGGCTGAACGGGCGCGATATCACCCGGCTGGTTCAGCCGGTAATACAAAATCAGGCGGATGTGACTATCAGTCTGAGGCGCAACAGCCCGTGGATCTGGCGGTGTATCGGGCTGGATTATATTTCCGGCGAGCGGGTGTTTGCGCGCGAACTGCTGGCAACACGGCTGGACGAAATCCGCGCTTTGCCGAATTTCGGGCTGGAAGTCTGGATCAACCGGTTGTGGATCGCCGCCGGATCTCGCGTGCGGGTGGTGAGCTGGCAGGGCGTGATCAGCCCGTACAAAGCCGCCAAAATGGGCTGGCTGCGCGGGTTAATGGCGGATATGTCGATGATGCGGGATATCTTTCGCACCATTTCGTTGCGGGAATCTGTACAACAAATCATCCGCCTCAGACGCCGCAGTCAGGCATGATGTTGGCCGGAATGTGAACGATAATTTTCTGCGCTGCGACCTTCACTTTGGCATTTTTATTCTCTGTTTATTATTTGGTTACAAATAAAGCACTCTTTACACCATATTCTTAATTTCACATCACTCTGTTGCAAATCCTCATACTCCATTTCTTCCTTCCCGTTCGGGCAACTGATATCAATTATCATTAATAATTGATAATGCTTCTTGTTGCCACGGAGTCAGCCCTTTGTTAGCCACTTTTATTATCGGACTTCGTGAAGGTTTAGAAGCCGCGCTTATCGTCGGGATTATTGCGGCGTTTCTCCGTAAGAATGGCAAAAGTCTGACCGCGATGTGGGTCGGCGTGGTGCTTGCCGTGGTGCTTTCTGTCGCGGTCGGTGTGGCGCTGGATCTGACCGAACGCGCGCTGCCGCAGGCGGAGCAGGAAGGGATGGAATCGGTGATTGGCGGCGTCGCCGTCTTCTTCGTCACCGGCATGATTTTGTGGATGAACACCCATGCCCACAACATGAAGAAAGAGCTGGAAAGCGAGGCCGCGCAGGCGATCAGCCAGTCGGGCGCCTGGGCGCTGGCGAGCATGGCATTTCTGGCCGTGCTTAAAGAAGGTTTTGAAACCAGCGTCTTCCTGCTGGCCACTTTCTCGGTGGCGCAGTCGGCGGCCTGGGCTGCCGCCGGGGCGGTTATCGGCCTGCTGGTGGCGGTATTTATCGGCTGCGGGATTTATTACGGTGGCATCCGCATTAACCTTTCCCGCTTCTTCCGCTTCACCGGCCTGTTCCTGATTTTCGTCGCCGGTGGCCTGATTATTACCTCACTGATGACCGCGCACGAAGCGGGCTGGCTCAACATCGGGCAGCAGCGCGTTGCCGATCTCTCCTGGCTGGTGCCGCCGGGCACGGTCCGTTCGGCGCTGATCACCGGCGTTCTGGGGATCCCTGCCGATCCGAACCTGATTGAAACTTTCGGCTGGGTGCTCTACATCGCGATTGTCACGGTGATGATCTACTGGCCCGCGAACCGTCGTCCTTCTGCAAAAGTTGCTGCCCGCGCCATGCTGGCGTCCGCCGCCGTTCTGGCGCTGGCGGCCCTTTCGCTGTTCCTGTTTTATCCCGCGTTTACGCTTCAGGTGCCGGACACCGCGCCGCTGGTCAGCAATGACGCGCAAGACGCCGCGGGGCAGCTACAGCTTCTGCCGGTGGCCGGAAACGGTTATCAGCTGAGTGTGAAAACGGCCAGCGGCGGTGCCACTGTGATTAACCTGCCTGCGGATGCGGCAACGGCGAGCAGCCAGGCCGGAATGCCAGCGGATGAGTGGACGGTTAAAAGTACGTATTCGCCGCCAGGCGCACCGGCGATTCTGGATCTCGATGCGGTGGTGGCGTTGTACGGCAACCGTATTCCCATCGGGCTGGATCCGGCGCAGCATCCGGGGCCGTATCAGGCGGCGTGGACACTTCACTGCAACGTTCAGGTTTCCGTGGCGCAGGGCGTTTTGCTGGGGGCCAGCGCGCAGGCCGACGAAGTGATCACGCTTTCGGGCAGCGGCCTGCAATCTCCGCGCACCGTCACGGCGCGCAATCCTACGGCTGCGGCGTCCGACTGTAACTGGCAGGTGAGCGGCGCGTATCAGCAGAGCGTTTCTGACGCGCTGCAACAGATGCAAACTTATCAGGATACATACCGTTTTTGGGCTGTCATGTTGCCTGTTCTTCTGGCGGCGCTGGCCCTTATTTTTGTCATCTCTGCATTACGGGTTCTCTTGAAACTCCGCAATGAACGGCTTTCTGTTTCGGGTAAAGACGGCCTGTCATTCGGTTCTCCATTACACACTGGCTTGCCAAAAAATAAATAAAGGATAGGAAACTTATGCGCATAAAGACGTTTAAGAAAAAAGAATCTCTGATGACGGCCGCGGGTCTGACGGCATTGCTGATGTTCTCCGTGGAAGCGCCTGCCAATGCGGCATCAGTGGCTCCGGTGAAAAACGGCGTTTCTGAAGTGAATATCACCATGACCAGCGCCGCAGACGGCACCTGCGTGGTCGACCACGATTCTGCGAAAGCCGGTCCGGTGACGTTTAACGTGGTGAACAAAACCGCGACGGCGATTACCGAATTAGAGCTTTTGAGCAACAACCGTATTCTGGGCGAAAAAGAGAACCTCGCGCCGGGGCTGCCAGCGGTGAAATTCACCCTGACGCTCGATGGCGGCAAATACCAAATCTATTGCCCGGGCGCGAAACGTGAACTGATCGACTTCACCGTGACCGGCAAAAGCGCCGCGCAGCCGCAGGGCAGCACCGCCACCATTCTGGCGCAGGGCACCAAAGATTACGCGACTTATGTGAATGGCGTGGTGGACGCGATGGTCGTGGCCGTTAACCGCCTGAAAGCGGATATCGATGCCGGCGACCTGGCAACGGCCAAGGCCGATTACGCCAAAGCGCGTCCGTTCTACGAACGTATCGAATCTGACGTGAACGGTTTTATTCTGCCGGGCTTCAAGGCGACCGATAACGCCGGGAATCTGGATTACCTGATCGACATGCGTGCCTCCAATCTGGATCCGAAAGCGGGCTGGCACGGCTTCCACGCCATCGAACGTGACCTGTTCGGTCAGGGCAAAATCACCGCAGAAACCAAACAAACGGCCACCGAATTGCAGCAGAACGTGGTGCGTCTGGACGCACTGACCAAAGCGCTGACTTACAAACCGGAAGATCTGGCTAACGGCGCTGCCGATCTGCTGGAAGAAGTGCAAAACACTAAAATCAACGGGGAAGAAGAGGCATTCAGTCACTTCGATCTGGTGGATTTCGCCGGTAACGTCGAAGGCGCGCAGCAGGCATTTGCTTACCTGCAACCGGGTCTGGAAAAAATTGATCCTGAGCTGACTAAACAGGTTGCCGCGCAGTTCGCTGCCGTTCACGACATGCTGGAAACCTATCGTGATCCTAAAGTCCCGGGCGGATACAAATACTACACGGCTGAACTGAAAGCGTCTGATGCCGCCAAACTGAGCCGCACTATTCAGGCGTTGCAGGAACCTCTGTCTAAAATCGCTGAGAAAGTGGCGGCGAATAAAGGAGCCTGATGAATGAGCGACAAACTCCATCCGGCCAGGGAGGCCGGTAAGTTTTCTCGTCGTGAATTGCTGAAAGGAGCAGTGGCAGGCGCCAGTGCTCTGGCTATTCCAACGGTCAGCTATGCGCACGGGCAGGCGACGGCCGCCCGCGACCCGGAAGATAAAATTGACCTTTCCCGTCAGTATTCTTTTTACGGTCACGAAGGACAGGCAGGGATCAGCACGCCGCCGCAGCGTCACATCATGTTTATGACGTTTGATCTGACGACCACCACGCGGCAGAACTTGCAGGTTCTGCTGGCGCGCTGGTCGTCGGCGATTGCGCAGCTCATGAAAGGCGGCACCATCGGACAGGTTGAACCTGCCCGTGACAGCGGCGTCGGGATGGATACCGGTGAAGCGATGGATCTCGGCCCGGCGTCACTGACGGTGACCGTCGGTCTGGGGCCGCGCGTCTTCACGGACACATTCGGGCTGACGCAGCACAAACCGGTGCTGATGCGTAACCTGATGCAGTTGCCAAGTGACGACATGCAGCCGGAACTGACCGGCGGTGATTTGTCATTGCAGGCCTGTGCGGACGATCCGCAGGTGGCGTATCACGCCATCCGCGATCTGGCGCGTATCGCCAAAAGCACCGGCGCAGCCCAAACCCGCTGGACGGTCATGGGCTTTGGTCGTGCGTCCGCCGGAAAAGGGCAGTCCACGCCGCGCAATCTGTTCGGCTTCAAAGACGGCACGCGCAACATCACCGAAAAAGCGGATTTCGACAAATATGTCTGGATCAAAGACGGTGGTCCGGCGTGGCAGCAAAACGGCAGTTATCAGGTTGTGCGCAAAATCAAAATTCACATTGAAAGCTGGGACACTGACCGTGTCAGTGATCAGAACAATGTGTTCGGCCGTCACAAAGTGTCCGGCGCGCCGTTAACCGGCACAAAGGAATTTGATACGCCTGATTTTAAGAAGAAGGATGCCGACGGTAACCTGATCATTCCGGCGACCGCGCACATCAGTCTGGCGTCGCATGAAAATAATCAGGGCATTAAGATTTTACGCCGCTCTTACAACTACACGGACGGTCTGAATAACATGGCGCAGCTGGATGCCGGCCTGTTGTTTATCAGTTATCAGAAAGACCCCGCGCAGTTTGAAGCGCTGCAAACCCGCCTGGGTTCTTCCGATGCGCTGAACGAATACATTTCCCACATCGGTTCGGGGATCTTCTTTGTGCCGCCTGCGCCGAAAGAAGGGTCGTATATCGGCGCGGAAATGTTCGAAGCCTGAAAATTTGCCTCAACGGTTTTACGCTGAACCTCTTTCAATCAGCGTAAAACCGATATCCACCACGCTTTCTGCCACCGGCAATCCTTCAATTTTATCTGCCAGCAACGTGGCGGCCTGTTGTCCGATTTTCCAGCGGTCAACTTTCACCGTCGTCAGCGGCGGCAGCGTGCATTGCGCAAAGTCCAGATCGCCAAAACCTATCACCGCAACATCCTCAGGAACCCGCAATCCGCGGCTTTGCGCCTCAAAAATGGCACCCTGCGCCAGCGTATCGGAGCTGCAAATTATCGCACTGTACTGTTCACCTCTGTCCAGAAGTTGCGCCATTGCCTCACGCCCGCGCGCAATGGTCGCGGGTAACGGCACGTGACTGTCGGTAAACGTCAGACCGGTGTGCGTGGCGAACACATCCAAAATGCCTTTATGACGAAGTGCGGCACGCTGGTCGGGCGTCCAGATCAGCCCGAAGCGCTGATGCCCTTTACCGAGCATGAAACGGGCGAGGGCATTGCCGATTTTCTCGTGCGAAAAGCCGATCAGCATGTCGAGCGGCGTCGGCGTCAGATCCCAGATTTCCACCACCGGAATAGCGGCATTCAGCACGCATTTTTTCAGCTCGCTGCTGTGGTGGATCCCGGTCAGCACAATGCCGTCCGGCCTGCGGGAAAGCAGCGTTGAGACAATATCCGCTTCCGTTTCCGGGCTGTAGCCCGACACGCACAGCAGCATGTGGTAATTGCGCAGCGCCAGCTCGTCGCTGATGGCCTGAATCGTGTCGATAAACATGCTGTTATTGATTTGTGGCACCACCACGGCAATCAGTTTGCTGCGTCGCGACGCCAGCCCGCCTGCCAGCATATTGGGAATATAGCCGGTCAGCTGCACCGCCTCTTTCACCTTAGCGACCGTTTTCGGGCGCACGATATCCGGCGTATTCAGCGCGCGGCTTACGGTGATCGGCGAAAGCCCCGCCGCGCGTGCGACATCTTCCAGCGTCGGTGGCCGGGCGGGACTTTTTTTAGCGTCAGAAGCGTTTTTCACAGGCGGAACCTTGTATTAATGATTGCGATATCATTACGCGTAAACAGCAGGGAAGCAGTATCTCAGGGATCAAAATACAAATCATGCTTACTTCCGGATATGTCAACATTTTTGTGACCGGTAACAAATTTACCTGCCTTATTTATAGCCAGCGTTAAGGCGCGGGTGTATCAATGATTGCGCAATCATTTTGAATATTCCCTTAACGTGGAGGTTTAGCAGATGGTTTCCGGAACAAATTCTCAGGCAGTGACTTACGCAAAAGCGACAGACACCAAAACGGCGGCAGAAACCGGTGACAGAATTGCGTGGGTGAAAATCTCGCTGTCCATTTTGCCGCTGGCGACGCCCGTCAGTGACGCAAAAGTGCTTACCGGGCGGCAAAAACCGCTGACCGAAGTGGCGATTATTTTCGCCGAAATCCGCACGCGTGACGGCTTTGAAGGCGTCGGGTTCAGCTATTCCAAACGGGCTGGCGGACAGGGGATTTATGCTCACGCAAAAGAAATCGCCGACAATCTGCTGGGTGAAGATCCGAACGATATCGACAAGATTTATACCAAACTGCTGTGGGCGGGCGCATCGGTCGGGCGCAGCGGCATGGCCGTTCAGGCGATTTCGCCAATCGACATCGCGCTGTGGGATCTTAAGGCCAAACGCGCCGGACTGCCGCTGGCGAAACTGCTCGGCGCACACCGCGATTCCGTGCAGTGCTACAACACCTCCGGTGGTTTCCTGCATACTCCGCTGGAGCAGGTCATCAAAAATGTCGCGATTTCACGCGAAAGCGGCATTGGTGGCATCAAGATAAAAGTCGGCCAGCCGGATACCCGCGAAGACATCCGCCGCCTGACCGCCGTGCGTCAGGAACTGGGCGATGATTTTCCGCTGATGGTCGATGCCAACCAGCAATGGGATCGCGAAACCGCCATCCGCATGGGCCGGAAAATGGAAGCATTTAATCTGGTATGGATTGAAGAACCGCTGGATGCTTATGACGTGGAAGGCCACGCCGCGCTGGCCGCCGCGCTCGATACGCCGATCGCCACCGGAGAAATGCTCACCAGCTACCGCGAGCATGAACAGCTGATCCTCGGCAATGCCAGCGATTATGTGCAGCCGGATGCGCCACGCGTGGGCGGCATCACGCCCTTCCTGAAAATTATGGATCTGGCCGCGCGGCACGGTAAAAAACTGGCTCCGCATTTTGCGATGGAAGTGCATCTGCATCTTTCCGCCGCCTATCCGCTGGAACCCTGGCTCGAGCATTTCGAGTGGCTGAACCCGCTCTTTAACGAACAGCTGGAACTGCGTGATGGCCGGATGTGGATATCAGACCGGCCGGGGCTGGGGTTCACGCTGAGCGAACAGGCCCGCAAATGGACGCAGCGGGAGTGCGAGTTTGGAAAACGTCCGTAACGGTAAACCCGTTTTTCAGCTCTGAATTGCTGGCAATTGACCGCTGACTTTTTGCGGAAAGGTTTCCACCAGCCAGTCGATGAAGACGCGCAGGCGATGCGGAACGTGGCGGTTTTGCGGGTAGACCACATGGAACGGATAGGGCGCAGGCCGCCATTCTCTCAGAATTTCCACCAGCGTTCCGCGTTGCAGCGCGTCGCAAATGGAATAGCTGAACGTCTGGATAATCCCCAGACCGGCCATTCCGGCCGCCAGATGGGCGTTGCTTTCATTCACGCCAATACGGTGATCGACTTTAATTTCCGTTTTCCCGCCATCGCGTTCAAAACGAAACGGAAAAGCCCGGCCATTCTGCGGTGAAAGATAACTCACCAGCCGGTGGCCATTTTTCAGTTCATCGGGATAGGCCGGTGTGCCGAAGGCTTTCAGATAGGCCGGTGTCGCGCAGGTGATAAGCGTCGCATGGCCGATATTGCGGGCAATCAGCGAAGAGTTGTCCAGCGGCCCGCCGCGTATCACGCAGTCCACATTGTCACTGATGAGATCCACAGGACGGTCAGAGACGCCCAGATCCAGACGGATTTCGGGATAACGCGTCATAAAATCAGCCAGTGCCGGGATCAGCACATCGCGCGCCGTCGAGCCGCCGACGTCAATGCGCAACAGCCCGCGTGGCTTGCTGCGCACGGCGTTAAACGACGTATCGACATCTTCCAGATCGCGCAGGATACGTGCCGTTTTCTCATAATATTCGCTGCCTTCCGGCGTCACCGTCACGCGCCGCGTGGTGCGCTGCAACAACCGCACGCCGAGATGCGCCTCCAGTTCCTGCACCATTTTGCTCAGCGTCGCATTGGGCATATCCAGAGAATCCGCCGCGCGGGTGAAATTCCCCGCCTCAACCACCCGGGCAAACGCCCGTATTGCCGTTAACTGATCCACACGCTTTTCCCGCCGGTTATCCGATGCTTTGATTATACACACACAGGAATAGTCTTTTTCATTTTTCGCTATTTTTCAATAAACCGTCAGGCGCTAAATTACCCCCCATGCCTGAGGCGGCAGACAACGGTCACCGACCTCAGGCAACTTTACTTAACCTGAACTGACTTTGAGGAATGAAAAATGACAACTCCACTGAACGGTAAAATTGCACTGGTCACCGGCGGGACAAGCGGCATCGGTCTGGGTACAGCGAAAGAGCTGGCGGAACAGGGCGCGCAGGTCTTTATCACCGGCCGCCGTCAGGCAGAACTGGACGCCGCCGTCGCTGAAATCGGCGCTGCGGCAACGGGTATCCGCGCCGACGCTTCCGTTCTGGCCGACCTTGATGCGGTTTATGCACAAATCGCCAAAACCGCCGGGCGCCTGGACATTCTCTTCGCGAACGCCGGTGGCGGTGACATGCAACCGCTGGGCGGCATCACGGAAGAACACTTCGACCGTATTTTTGGCACCAACGTCCGCGGCGTATTGTTCACGGTTCAGAAAGCTTTACCGTTACTGACCGATGGCGCATCGATCATTCTGACCGGCTCCACCACTTCAGTGCTGGGCACGGCGAGTTTCAGCGTGTACAGCGCCAGTAAGGCTGCCGTGCGTAACTTTGCCCGCTCATGGGCGCTGGATCTGAAAGACCGCGGCATCCGCGTCAACGTCGTCAGCCCGGGCCCGATCCGCACACCGGGCTTAGGCGATCTGGTTCCGGAAGAACACCGTCAGGGCCTGTTCGATGCACTGGCCGCACAAGTCCCGTTAGGCCGCCTGGGTGAACCGAAAGAAATCGGCAAAACCGTCGCATTCCTGGCCTCCGATGCCGCCAGCTTCATCAACGGCGTCGAACTCTTCGTCGACGGCGGAATGGCGCAGGTCTGAGTATTAAAACAAGAGCGAAAATGAACCGGCGGAACAGTGCCGGTTTTTTTTGTGTCCATCCGCTAACCAAACCGGCATAACCCCGCACAAAACCATCTAACCCGCTGCCTGCATTCGGGTTGTCACTTAAAGATATACGATATATTCTCTAAGTTCATTTCTTCGCCGGATTTGCCCATGACAACCGCCAGACCGCTTCTTGATGTCCGCTCTCTCGCCATTCATACCGCCGCCGGTTTTCCGCTGGTGAAGCCGGTTTCGTTGCAGGTGAACCGCCGTGAAATTGTGGCGCTGGTCGGTGAGTCCGGTTCGGGGAAAACCCTGAGCTCGCTGGCGCTGATGGGGCTGTTGCCGCACGGCGTGAATATGACCGGTGGCGAAATCTGGCTCGATGATCAGAGGATTGCCAGCCCGCAGATGCCTTTTGACGCGCCGGTGCGCGGGAAACGGATCGCGATGATTTTTCAGGAACCGATGACCAGCATGAATCCGGTGCTGAAAGTCGGGGAGCAGATTGCCGAGGTGCTGGTTCGCCATCAGCAGCTGAGCTGGAAACAGGCGCACCGCGAAGCGGTGGCATTGCTCGGTCGCGTCGGGATTGTGAACCCGGAACAACGGGCGAAGCAGTATATTCATCAGCTTTCAGGCGGGATGCGCCAGCGGGTGATGATCGCCAGCGCCATCAGCTGTAAACCGGCGTTGCTGATTGCCGATGAGCCGACGACCGCGCTGGATGTCACCATTCAGGCACAAATTCTGACGTTGTTGCAGGAACTGCAACAGGAAATGGACATGGGCATTTTGCTGATTACGCATGACCTGAGCGTGGTGGCGCGTTACGCCGACCGCGCTTACGTGATGCATCAGGGAAATCTGGTCGAGCAGGGGCCGGTGGCGCAGTTGCTGACGGATCCGCAGGAGCCGTATACCCGCAAACTGATTGGCGCGTCGCAGCCGGAGCCTCGGGAAAAGACCGGTGAAATCAGCGCGGATTCGCCGCTGGTGCGGCTGCGCGGGCTGACCAAAAGTTATCCGCAGGCGCAGCGTCTTCCCTTTGTTCCGGCAAAGCGTCAGACGGTGCTTTTCCCGACCACGCTGGATATCCGCCGGGGTGAAATTCTCGGGCTAATCGGTGAATCCGGTTCCGGCAAAACCACGCTCGGGCGCGCCATAATTGGCCTGACGGACACCGACAGCGGCGATATCGAATTTGACGGCGTCTCGCTGACACAAGCCCGCCACGGAACGCGGCAGAAAATGCGCCGCCGTGCGCAGATTATCTTTCAGGACCCTTACGCCAGCCTGAATCCGAAAATCACTATCGGCGAGCAGATTGCCGAACCGCTGCATGTGTATAAACTGCGGCCTGCGGCGCAGATTCAGGCGCGGGTGGAAGAATTACTGAAACTCGTCGGGCTGGAAGCGCATCACGCCAGTCGTCTGCCCGGCGAGTTTTCCGGCGGCCAGCGCCAGCGTGTGGCCATCGCCCGTGCGCTGGCGCTGGAACCTGAATTACTGGTGGCGGATGAAGCGGTTTCGGCGCTGGATCTGTCGGTACGCGGGCAGATTCTGGCGCTGCTGGATCAGTTACGCCAGCAGCTGGGGCTGACGGTGCTGTTTATCAGTCACGATCTGGCGGCGGTGAAACAGGTGTGCGATCGCGTGGTGGTGCTGTATCACGGGAAAATCGTGGAAAGCGGCGATACGGCGCGGGTTCTGCGTGCGCCGCAACATCCTTATACGCAAACCTTACTGGCCGCCGCGCCCGATATCACGCGGGCGCTGCAACTGCGTCGGGCGGGTTAACCGCCTGTCAGCATCGGCAGTTCGCGATGTTCTGCCCATTCATGCCATGACCCTACATACACCGCCAGCTGGCGATAACCGGCCAGCTGAAGCGCGGTGTACACCGTAGCTGCCCGCGCGCCGCGATGACAATAAATGATCACCCGCCGGTCAGGCGATAAGCCCGCGGCTTCTGCCCGCTGACGGATTTCCTCTGCGCTGAGAAATGCGCCGTTCTGCACCACATCTTCCCAGAAAAGCAGTTTCGCGCCGGGGATCCGGCCTGCGCGATGACAGCATTCATGCGCAAATTCACCGCAAAATTCCGTCGGGCGGCGTGCATCCAGAATTTGCGCGCCATTGGCCTGCGCGTTCAGCACTTCATCGCGGGTGGCAGTCAGGTCTTTCAGAAAAACGGAGGAGTTTAACGCGTTCGGGCTGTCCGGGCTGACCACCGCGCTGCGTCCGGTGCCGGGCTGCAATTTGCCGCCTGCCTCTACCCAGGCGTCCAGTCCGCCGTCCAGTATCAGCGCTTTTTCGATGCCGCCGAACTGAGCAAACCATGCGCCGCGCGGGGAACGCATGCCGACCTGTTGTTCGAAAAATACTGGTGTGACGTTGTCACTGATAGCCAGTTGTTGCCATGCCCGGTGAAAGGCATCCGCCATGCCCCGGATGCCTGCAACGGTGCTGTCGGGAATAAAATAATCGTACACGTTGAGATGAAGCGCATCGGGCAACGTTTCTGCCTGCCACTGTGAGAACTCACGGACGTCAATCAGGGCAAATTCCTGCCCAAGCTGGCGGCGCGATAACAGCTCTGCGGCACCGATCAGCAGCCGGTGATTGAGAACATTTTGTGCGGGTAAAGGATAAACAGCCAAAGTCTTACTCCGGGAAAAGCGGTAAAAGCGTGCCCGTTCCGCGTTCGGCGGCGAGTTTTAGTACGCGCGATGCGAGGGCGATGTCAAAAACGTTGAGGCCGAACGAGGAGAAATACACGCTGTCATCAGCCGCCGGTCGCCAGCCGTCGAGCAGCAGATTGCCTAAATCGGCGTCCACGTGTTCGGGCAGGAATTTTCCGGCGCGGTACATCTGGAACAGGCTTTTGGCACTGGTTTCACAGAAATCTCCCCATAAATCAACCAGCACGCGCGTCGAGCGGTTAATCGCTGCAAAGGACACTTCGTGATAGCCAACCTGAATCACCAAACGACCGGCGCGGACAGCTTCCGGCCCGAGCAGCGGTTCGGCGGCGCTGGTACAGGTGATCACGGCGTCAGCGTCCTGTGCCAGCGCATTGTGAAGATCGGGAACCCGAATCAGCGGCCAGGGGAATTGCGCGATATCCACCGGCAACGCAATGGCACTGCGATCCCACCAGCTGACCTGGTGCAAATCGGGGAAAAGCTGGCGAAGCATGTCGAGATGCGCCAGTGCCTGAACACCCGCACCGAGCAGTAACACGCGCTGAACCGGACGCGGCGCGGCATGGCGCAGTGCAAGGGCCGACACCGCTGCGGTGCGCGTGGCGGTCAGCGCGCCGCTCTCCACCAGCCCGAGCGGCTGGCCGTTATCGGCGCGGTTAATCAGCGTCAGCGCCATCGCCTGCGGGAGCTTGTCCTGCGCGTCCGGGCGATGTGCGGTCCATTTCACCCCGGCGGCGTTAAACCGCCCGCCAACGCTGGCGGGCAGCGCATACGCTTTGCCGCGCGGCGTGCCTAAACTGACGTGGGTTTCCGCAGGCATCTGCGCCGCATTCTGGCGCATCAGCGTGACAACGTCACAGATATCTTCCAGCGCGGCCTGCGGATCGGTGCCGCCCAGCGCCACCACGTCCGCGCGGCTCAGTGTGCGAAAACCGGATGTCATATTCAGTGCTCCAGCAACGTTTGTGCGAAAGGATAAAGCGCCGGTGAACCGCCGCAGTGCACGAAAATCACCCGCGAACCGGCGCTGATTTTGCCTTGCTCAGTCAGGCTGATTAAGCCGTGCATCGCTTTGCCGGTGTAAACCGGATCCAGCAGCACCCCTTCAGCCTGTGCAACGCGGTAAATGGCGTCGATGCCGCCGTCAGAAGGCACACCGTAGGCGGTGCCGACAAAACCGTCCTCAATCCAGATATCTTCCGGCGTCCAGCTTTGCGGCCATTCGAGCAGGTCAGCGCAATCCTGCGCCATGGCTGAAATGCGGGTCTGGAACCAGTCGGCTTTAGCGCTGACGCTGATACCGATAATTTTGGTGTCCGGCCAGTAACGGCGCGCACCGACGTACAACCCGGCCAGCGTGCCGCCGGAGCCGGTTGGGGCTACGATGACGTCCGGCGCAGGTTCGCCGCGTGTTTTCAGCTGAGCGTCCATTTCTTCGATGGCGCGGACATAACCCAGTGCGCCAAGCGGCGTGGCACCGCCCAGCGGGATAATCAGCGCTTTTTCGCCCCGCGCCTGTGCGGCGTCAGCATGGGCGTTCATCGCGCCTTCAATCTGGGTGAAATAGCCGTCCGGGTCGAGAAACTCCAGCTCCGCGCCAAAGAGTTTGTCGAGCAGCAGGTTGCCCTGATACGTCTCAGGCTGATTGCCACGCAGCACCAGCACCGGTTTCATGCCGAACTTACGCGCGGCGGCGGAGACCATGCGCGCGTGGTTTGACTGATGTCCGCCGGTGGTGATCACCACATCCACGTTTTTGCGGCAGGCGTCGGCCATCAGATATTCCAGCTTACGGACCTTATTGCCGCCGCCGCCGAAACCGGTGTAATCATCGCGTTTGATGTCCAGCGTGACGCCAAGTGAGTCGCCCAGAGTGGTCAGGCGCTCAAGCGGCGTGGGGAAGAACCCCAGTGAAACTCTTTCAAAATCATCGGACTGTTTCATGGTAAATATCCTGCTGGTTTATTTTTAAAACTTCCCCGGGAGCTGACGCAAAACACCGGCGGCTAAACCGCCGGTGCAGAAAAAGGGGGTTCCTCACTGAACAGGGTGATCCATTCAGTGACTGACTGCTGAAAACGTTCCAGCCCGCGCAGGGTGACGAATTCGTTCACGCCGTGCGCGTTGCCGCCGTGGCCGAGCCCGCCAATCAGGAAGGCCGGTGCCACGCGCGCGAAAATGTAAGCCGGTGCGCAGCCGGGTGCCCACGGCCAGATCTGCGGTTTCGCACCCTGCATTTCATAGCTGGTGAGCAGGGCGCAGACGCCGGGGCTGTGACGGGCAAAACGGTGGCCGGGATAACTGTCGTCGAGTTCCAGTTCCACGCCGTCGAATTCCGGGCGGGCGAGCGTCTGGCGGATCACCGCCAGCAGGCTTTCACCGTCGATGCCCGGCGGAACGCGCAACGCAATCTCGGCGCTGGCGCTGCGGGGAATGACACCGCGTGACTCCAGCGGGTCGCTGCGGATTTCCGAAATATTCAGCACCGCGCCGTTGATCAGCTGTTGCAGGCAGGCCAGCGTATCGCCGCTGACGGATAAGGTTTCGCTGCGGCGAAATGTCAATTCATCGGCGATGCTGAACTGCGCGGCGAGCGCACACAGCAGCCGGTTGACCTCTTCATCAATCACCTGCCGGGCAATCACGCCGCTGTTATGCGCGGGCGCGATGGCGTTCAGCGCGGCAACCAGCCGCCATACGGGGTTGGCGATCCAGTTAGCGTTACTGGCGTGAATAGCCGCAGACGGGCCGCCCCATTTGCCGCCGCTGACTTTTAAGCGGCCTCCGCTCAGCCCGCTGAATCCGAGATAAACGCGCGGCTCGCCGCCGCCGTATTCGCACAGTGACGGGAAAAAGACCGCGCTGGCGGCTGAAACCGGGCAGGGATCCTGCGCCAGATAACGGCGCAGCTCGCCGCTGCCCGTTTCTTCTTCGCCTTCCAGAATAATTTCAATATTGACGCTGAGTTTTCCGCTGTCGCACAGCGATTTCAGCGCCATCAGCATGCCCGCCAGCGGGCCTTTGTTGTTCTCGGCACCGCGCGCAATAAATACTTCGCCGACGCCCGGCCATTCAGACACGCCGCCGCTGAACGGCGGAAATTCCCAGCCCGCGTCATCTGCGGGCATCACGTCATACATGTTGTAAAGCACCAGCGTTTTTTCCGCCTGCCGGTCAATGCGCATATGCACCAGCGGTGGGGCGTTTTGCACGGTTTGTTCACTTACCGCCAGCACCGGAATGCCGCCCAGTTCGCTACGGATCCAGTCTTCCAGCCACTGCGCCAGTGCGCGTTGCTGATCAATCTGGCCGGAAACGCTGGCAAACGGCGTGATGGCAGACAGCAAATCCAGCGTCGGGTAAATCGCGGGCGTAATGGAAATACTCACAGGCGGATCCTCGGGTTCAGTACCCCATAGAGCAGGTCGATAATCAGGTTGATGCCGACAAACACCAGCGCGGCCAGCAGCACAATGGCCTGCACCAGCGGGAAATCACGGTTCTGAATGGCCTGCACGGCGAGGCGGCCAATGCCCGGCCAGGCAAAAATGATTTCCGTCACCAGCGCGCCGCCGAGCAGCGAGGCGAAATACATTCCCTGCACGGTAATGACCGGGATCAGCGCATTGCGTAATCCATGGCGCACCACAATCCGCCAGGCACTCAGCCCTTTGGCGCGCGCGGTGCGGATGTAATCCTGCTGCATCACGTCAATCAGGCTGGCGCGGATCAGGCGCGCAATCGCGCTCATGTAATACGCGCCGAGGCTCAGTGCGGGCATGATGAGCTGGCTGGCGCTGCCATAACCGCCGGACGGGAGCCAGCGCAGATTGAGGCTGAACACGATAATCAGCAGCAGCCCGAGCCAGAAAACCGGGATTGCCTGACCGCTGAACGCCAGCAAACGCGAGAGCAAATCCCACGCGGTGTTCTGGTAAAGCGCGCTGACGATGCCGAGCAGCAAACCGGCCAGCGTGCTCCAGAGCAGGGCGCTGACAGCGAGCAGCAGCGTGGCGGGAACGCGCTGACCAATTAACTCCGTAACCGGCTGGCTGTAGCGCAGGGATTCGCCGAGATCGCCGTGTAAAACGCCGGTGAGATAATGTCCGTATTGCCAGATAAGTGAACGGTCAAAGCCCATGCTGTGGCGGAAATTCTCGATTTCCTGCTGGCTCGAACCAGGCGGCATCATGACCGCCGCCGGATCGCCGGTAAGATGCAAACTGTAGAAAATCAGCAGGGAAACGCCGAACATCACCAGCACGGATTGCCCGAGGCGTTGCAGGATATAACGCAGCATGTCAGTCGAGCCTCGTGTGGGTTTTGCGCAGCAGGCTGTCGCCGAGCAGGTTGCAGCCGATCACCAGCGCGGCAATCACCAGCCCCGGATACAGCACCAGCCACTGCGCGAGCAGCATGTAAGAACGGCCTTCGCCGATCAGGTTCCCCAGCGTCGGCGTCGGCGGCTGAATGCCCATGCCGAGAAAACCAATCGACGCTTCAAGCACGATAAGCCGCGGAATATCCAGCGTCAGCAGGACAATCAGCGGCGTCATCAGGTTCGGTAAAACGTGGCGCAGCAAAATGCGCGGCGTCGAAAAGCCCATGGCTTTGACGGATTCGATGTATTCCAGCTCGCGGATTTCCAGCGTTTTGGCGCGTGCCACGCGGGCGTAAATCGCCCAGCTGGTGACACCCATAATCAGGATAATGTTGGTCAGCGACGCGCCGAACAGCGCCATCACCAGTAAGATCAGCAGGATAAACGGCACTGCCAGCTGGATGTCCATCAGGCGCATGATCAGCGCGTCCAGCCAGCCGCCCGTGTATCCGGCAATCATGCCCAGCACCGAACCGATCACCGCCGCAATCACCGCCGCCAGCAATACCACCATCAGCGAAAGGCGGGTGCCTGCCAGAATACGTGACAATAAATCGCGCCCCAGCTGATCTGTGCCAAGCAGATGCTGACCGCCGGGGGCAGAAAATGCCGCGACCAGATCGTTCTTCAGCGGATCCGGCAGCGGTAACCACGGCGCAAGAAGCGCCGGGATGATGACCAGCAACAGCAAAAGGCCGCCGAGAATACCGTCGCCATAAAAGCGACGACGGGGTTTTCTCTGCAAAACCGAACGCAGTGAAATCATTTAAGCCTCAGGTCGAACAGCGGAATGCGGGAGTCTGCGCGGCCTTTGAAGGTCACGTTATCCGCGCTGGCGTACAGTGAATCTTCCTTGTAAAGCGGGATCAGCGGTTGCTGTACCGCCACAACCTGCTGGATTTGCTGCAAAATCTTCTCGCGTTTTGCCGGGTCCACCGTGGTGCGGCTGCTGTTAAGCAGGGCGTCCAGCTCCGGAGAATTCACCGTAGAATACGGTTCGCCGGAATGCAGGATCGGATACAGCGCGGCATCGGCGTCCAGCGTCTGGGTGGAACCCCACGCCAGCATGTACAGCGGAGCCTGTTTCTGCGCCGCCACCTGCTGGGTATAAACCGACCATTCCGGGACTTCCAGCTCGGCTTTCACGCCGATCGCCGCCAGATCCTGCACGATCGCCTGTGCCACATCGGCGCTGGCGATATAACGGCGCGGTGCCTGGAATTTCAGGGTGAAGCCCTGCGGATAACCGGCTTCCGCCAGCAGGGATTTCGCTTTTGCGACGTCCTGCGCCGGTGCCGGGATCGCGTCATAGCCAAAATCTTTCGGCCCGGCCATCGTGCCGGTTGGCGTCCCGAAACCGTGGAGCAAATCGCGGGTATACGCCGTGCGGTTCAGTGCCAGAGAAAGCGCCTGACGCACGCGCACGTCGTTCAGCGGTTTCTGGTCATTCTTCAGCCCGAGGTAAATCGTCAGGCCGCCGTTTTCGACCTGCTCAAGATGCACGCCCGGTTTGTTTTTCAGCGCCGGAACCAGATCGGCCGGAACGCCATCCACCAGCTGAACTTCACTGGTCAGCAGGGCGGTAATACGTGCAGTGGCTTCAGGAATTGGCCGCCAGGTGACGGTATCGATTGCGGGCTTACCACGCCAGTAATTCGGATTGGCCTGCATCACCACTTTTTCGTCGGGGATAAACGTCTGCAAGGTATACGCTCCGGACCCGACCGGTTTACGCGCAAATTCAGCCGCGCCCACTTTGGTGACATAGGCCGGTGGCACAATGTATGTCGGGTAACGGCTCATGCGCGTGGGCAACAGCGGATCCGGGCCGCTGGTATGAATTTTCACCTGATAATCACCGGTGACTTCCACTGATTTAATTGTGCGGATATAAGAGATGGTCGGCGCGTGGTTTGCGGGATCAAGAATACGGTCGAGAGAGAATTTGACGGCCTGCGCATTGACCGGCTCGCCGTCGCTGAATTTAACGCCCTGACGTAACGTGAATTCCCAGGTGGTGTCGTCGAGCGACTTCCAGCCGGTTGCCAGCCCCGGCTGCAACTGCATATTGGCATCGCGCAGCACCAGCGTATCAAAGAGGTTGTCCACCAGCGTGGCGGATTCTTTCAGGAAACCCGGATCCATTGCCGTGGCAGAAGTGGTTTGCGCGATCACCAGTTCAGAAGCGAAAGCGGCGGGTGTTGCCAGGCCAGTCAGCAAAGCCAGTGACGCCAGTTTGAAGGCAGGTATTCTCATTACGGTCATTCCCAAAGTGAAGCCGCCAGAAAGGTTGACGGAATTAAATGAAGTCGGTGCGTTAGAAAAAACGTTCAATCAATGTTCAATTCCTTAATACATGATATATCCTATATAATGTATTTTTGGCAAGCCAGAGTTTAAACTGCAAAAGCAAATCGATAATTTTGCTAAAGGAAAGTCACATGTTTGAGATGGAAAAAGCGCAGCGAGTCAGCCTGACGATGCAGGTTGAAGCGAAGCTGAAAGGAGCGCTGATTGTCGGTGTACTCAAGCCGGGCGCGCGACTGGTCACGAAAGAGATTGCAGAAAAACTGGGAACCAGCGTCACACCGGTGCGCGAAGCGTTATTGCGGCTGGTCTCTGCCGGTGCGCTGGATGCCACGCCCGCGCAGGCGTTTCTGGTGCCAAAAATTCCCCAGTCGCGCTATCAGGAAATCACGCTGATCCGCAAAAATCTGGAAGGGCTGGCGGTGTCGCAGGCCTGTGAGCGGGTGACCGCAGATCACATCGCGCTGCTGAAAAATCTGAACGCAAAATTCCTGGCCGCCAAAAGAGAGAACAAGGTGGAAGAGGCGCTCGAGGCCAACCGCGAGTTCCGCTTTACGCTGTATGAGATGGCCGGAATGCCGACGCTGATGGCGCTGATCGAGCAACTCTGGGTGCAGATCGGCCCGTGCTTTAATTACCTCTATCCGCAATCTTCGCCGATGACGCAGGGCAAGCACAATTATGATCAGCTGCTGCTGGCGCTGGAAGCCGGCGACAGCAAACGCTGCGTGAAGCTGGTCCACAAAGCGATTGATGACGGCGCGGCTATTCTGGTGGAACACTATTTTTCACAGGAATAATTCAGCGCTGTGCCGGACGGATCCCGCCCATAAAAAAGGTGCACAAATGTGCACCTTTTTGCTTATAACGCCGTGGCGTTTATCAGAACATCAGAACCATCCACGGATAGGCAATCAGCATCATCCCGCCGAGGAAGATGGCACCGAAAATGGTGCCCAGACGCCAGTAATCTTTGGTTGGCAGATAGCCGCTGCCGTAATAAATCGGGCTCGGGCCGGTGCCGTACGGCGTGATAATCCCCATCACACCCAGCGATGTCACCATCATCAGGCAGTAAACCGGCATGTTGATGCCCGGAATGGCGGCGGCAATAGTCAGCATTGCCGGTAACAGCGCGGTGGTGTGCGCCGTGGTACTGGCGAACAGATAGTGCAGCAGGAAGAACGCAATCAGCAGCATCACAGCGGCGACCTGCGGGTCGAAACCGTTGAGCAACTGACCGCCTTCTTTACCCAGCCAGGCGATGAAACCGACGCGCGCAAGGCCATCCGCCAGCGCGACCAGCGTGGCAAACCAGGCGAAAGTATTCCAGGCCGGTTTGTTGCTGGTAATGTCGTTCCAGTTCAGTACGCCGGTCCACAGCATCAGAACCACCACCAGCAATGCGGCCAGCGCCGGTTCAATCCAGGCGGCGGCAAAAATCCACATCAGCAGGGCGGAACACACGAAGATCAGCAGCAGGATTTCGTTACGCGACAGCTTGCCCAGTTTCTCCAGTTCAGCCTTCGCCCATTTCGGCACTTCATCGTTAATTTTGACTTCCGGCGGATAGAACCAGTACGCCAGCAGCGGCATGGTCAGGATCAGAATCACGCCCAGCGGCAGGAAGGCGAGGAACCACATGCCCCACGAAATGTTGAAACCGATGATGCTTTTTACCAGTGCCAGCGCCAGCAGGTTCGGGGCCAGCGCGGAGAGGAACATCGAACTGGTGATACAGGCCGCGGTGATCGCCACCCACATCAGATAGGAACCGATTTTACGTGCGCTCGGGTCGTTCGGTTTGGAACCGTACAGCGGCGGCAGGTTGGCGATGATCGGGTAAATGGTCCCGCCGCTGCGCGCGGTGTTAGAAGGCGTGAAGGGCGCGAGCAACAGGTCGGCGAAGGTGATGGCGTAACCGAGCGTCAGGCTGCGACGACCCAGATATTTCACCAGAATCAGCGCCAGACGGCGGCCAAACTGCGTTTTGTCATAACCGGCGGCAAACATGAAGGCACCGAAAATCAGCCAGACCGTGGAATTACCAAAGCCGCTGACCGCCCATTTAAAGGCTTCGGTCGGCATTTTAAACTTCGGATCTGCCAGTTCTGCCGGGCTGAACAACAGCCACTGGCCGAACAGCGCGATGACTACCACGCCGGTCAGGCCGATCACCGCACCGGGCAACGGCTCGAAGATCAGACCGACAATCACCCCGACGAAGACGGCGAAGAAATGCCAGGCATAAGGTTGTAATCCGGCGGGAACCGGCGTCAGCAGCAACAGCACTGCTACCAGAACTGGCAGGAATAGCATGATCAGACGTTTTTTTTGCCCCGCAGAGGCCGGAGCGGCCTTGTTGGGGTCATTCAAAGTCGTTGTGGGTTTCATAGTTTGGTCTGCCCGTGATTGAAAGTGAGCGTTACGCCCTGGTTGTCCATGCGTGATTTCATGTTCGAAAAAGTCATTTTGCTATTTCACTTTGACATCTTAAATCCATGAATTTTTCTTTATCAGAAGCTTGTCACGTATTACAAAAAGATGATGATTTGAGTGAGAGATGATTAAAAACTAAATATAATCTGCAGCCTGCATGACCCCGCGAAGTCATTATTATTTAAATAAAATACCACTGTAAGTTGTGTGGTTATTTTTTGGCAAAAAGTCCTGCTAATGAGAATGTAGAGTAAAATTTCACAAAATCCAGTTTCCAGACTCAACCTGCTGATTTATCAGGTGAGATTTTTTATGTTAATCAAAAGTTGATTTTTGTCAATCGCTCGATAACAATTGGAGATGGTATTTGGTTTAATGTCGGGTAAATAAACAACTCCTGTTCCCTCGAACGTTATAACGACCCACATCGCCCTTTTCTTTATTCGCACAAACAGAAAAGTAAACACAAAAGTAAACAGAAAATCAGACCGATTTTTTTAAATTCATCACCTGCATCGGATTGCTTAATTTAACGGTAAGTAATGCGGCCACGGAAAATTCAAGACTTTTAAATTGCGGAGTTGATCAACATGAATAAGCTCACCCCGGTCCTTAAGCCACTGACGCTGCCGAACGGCGCGGTGCTGAAAAACCGCCTGCTCATGGCGCCAATGACCACCTGTACGGGCTTTTACGACGGTACAGTCACCAGCGAACTGGTGGAATATTACCGCGACCGCGCCGGCAGCATCGGGACCGTCATCGTTGAGTGTTGCTTCATTGATCGTTTAGGCCCGGCGTTTCCGGGCGCGATTGCCATCGACAGCGACAACAAAATTCCCGGCCTGAAAAAAATTGCGGACGCCATCAAATCCAAAGGGTCGAAAGCGATTCTGCAGATTTATCACGGCGGACGTATGGTCGAACCTGAACTGATCGGTGGCCGTACGCCGGTTGCGCCGAGTGCTATCGCCGCGCCGCGTGAAGGTGCTACCACACCGAAAGAACTGACCGGCGAAGAAGTGGAAACCATGATCACCAAATTTGGTGATGCCGTGAACCGTGCGATTAAAGCCGGATTCGACGGCGTGGAAATTCACGGCGCGAACACGTATCTGATTCAGCAGTTCTATTCCCCGAACTCCAACCAGCGCACTGATAAATGGGGCGGCGACCGCGACAAACGCGCGCTGTTCCCGATGGAAGTGCTGGAAATCACCCATAAAATGGCGAAACGCTTCGCCGACGCCTCCTTTATTATCGGCTACCGTTTCTCGCCGGAAGAGCTGGAAGTGCCCGGCATCCGTTTCGACGACACGATGTACTTGCTGGAAAAACTCGCCGCGCGCGGGCTGGATTACGTGCATTTCTCCGTCGGCCAGCTGCTGCGTCCTTCTATTGTCGATACTCAGGACCCGACGCCGCTTATCACGAAATTCCGCGCCATGCGTTCTGAGACGCTGGCCAAAGTGCCGGTGATTGGTGTCGGCGGTGTGGTGAATAAATCCGATGCCGAAAGCGCTCTGGAGCACGGCTTTGATCTTGTGGCGGTGGGCAAAGCCTGCATCGCGTACCCGGACTGGGCTGACCGCATCATCAATAACGATCACCTTGAGCTGTACATCGACAGCCACAAACGTGAAGAGCTGAATATTCCGGAACCGCTGTGGCGCTTCTCGCTGGTCGACGCCATGATCCGCGACACCAGCGTCACTGGCCGTAAATATAAGGCCGGTGTTTATCAGGAGAAAGTCGAAGCCGAAGCGCTGAAACTGAAAATCAACGTGGTGCTCGACACCGACCGTATTACCGATATTCAGCTGGTCAAAGACGACTCGCTGGACGTCGATTTCACCACCACGTTTGAAAGCCTGCGTACCCGCATGCTGGTTGCCAACAGCCCGCACGTTGATGCGATTACCGGCGCAACCACGCAGAGTGAGGCACTGAAAAAAGCCGTTTCACGCGCCATGACGACCTCGAACAAAGAACACGTCATTGATGAAGGCGGCAACCCGCAGGCACCGCAAAACTTTGATGTTGTGGTCATCGGCAGCGGCGGCGCAGGGCTGGCGGCAGCAATTCAGGCACACGACGACGGCGCGCATGTGGTGATTATCGAAAAAATGCCAACCATTGGCGGCAACACCATCAAGGCCTCCGTCGGGATGAACGCGGCAGAAACCCGCTTCCAGAAACTCAAAGGTATCGAAGACAGCAAAGACCTGTTCTATGACGAAACGCTGAAAGGCGGGAAGTTTAAAAACAATCCGGTCCTGCTGCGCGAATTTGTTGAACTGGCACCGGAAGCCATCGAATGGCTGGCGGCGAAAGAGATCGAACTTAACGATATCACCATCACCGGCGGGATGAGCATCGACCGCACGCACCGTCCGGCGGACCGTTCTGCGGTGGGCGGATTCCTCATCAGCGGTCTGGTGAAAAACATCAACAAACGCGAAATCGAAGTCCTGCTGGAAACGTCTGTTTCGGAAATCCTGTTCGAAAACGGCGCTGTCTCCGGCGTGCAGGTGGTCGATGAATACAACGACACCCGCATCCTGAATGCGAAAAGCGTGATCGTTGCCACCGGTGGGTTCAGCGCCAACCGTAATATGGTGGTGAGCTACCGTCCGGATCTCGACGGTTTCGTGACGACCAACCACGCAGGCGCCACCGGCAGCGGCATCGCGATGCTGCAAAAACTGGGCGCAGATACCGTGGACATGGGCGAAATCCAGATCCACCCGACGGTTGAACAAACCACGTCGTACCTGATTTCCGAAGCCATTCGCGGCGGCGGGGCGATTCTGGTCAGTCAGGGGGGTCACCGTTTCTACAATGAAATGGAAACCCGCGACAAAGTCTCCGCCGAAATTATTGCTCTGCCGGAGAAAAGCGCGTGGATTATCTTCGATGAGCAGGTGCGGGCAAATAACAAAGCGGCGGATGAATACATCGCTAAAGGGTTTGTGCTCAGCGCGCCGACACCGCAGGAACTGGCCGTCAAACTGAACATGGATCCTCAGGTACTGGCCGACACGCTGGAACGCTACAACCTGTTCGTGGTCGCGAAAAAAGACGAAGACTTTGGCCGTACGACTGCGCTGCGTCACCCGCTCAATCAGGGGCCGTTCTTTGCGATCCGCATCGCACCGGGCGTTCACCACACCATGGGCGGCGTCACCATCAACCCGGACACCGCGGTTCTGGATGCCCAGAAACAAATCATCCCGGGCGCCTGGGCCGCCGGTGAAGTCGTGGGCGGTATCCACGGCGCAAACCGGATTGGCGGTAACGCTGTGGCCGATATCATCATCTTTGGCACCCTGGCGGGGAGGAAGGCGACGGCGTTTTCAAAAGGATAAACATCGCGCTGTGCGCATAAGCGTGGGACTGACCGAGAAAATTTCGGTTTCTCAATTGCAGTGATCGCTCAGCGGCTGACGCCGAAACCGACCAAAGAGGCCCAGGACGGGGCCTCTTTGGAATCTCCACGTCTTTTCAACACGCGCTATCGCTGGGTCGATGGACATGTTCTGACGCACCGACGCGTGGCGCGAAATCTTGCCGCTACGCGGTGCCTTCATTTCGGTCTTCGAGCCATAGGTCTCGAAACGCTCATTCAGCAAAATTTTTGAGCGCGCCAGTTCACCTTTTTAGAAGATTAAAACCAGTCTGCATTTGAATTTAGATAAGCCATTGGCCGCTTTCAAAAATCACGCTGGAAGGAGAGGTGGAAAACCGCGTATTTTTTTCGCGCGGTTTGTAATCCGACTGGAAGGCACCGCGCAGCGGCGGGATTTTGCGGCACTAGCCGTAGTTACTGAAACATAGCCAGCGAGCGATAGCGCGCAGTAAAAGAGCCGGAGATTCTTAAGAGGCGCGGCGACAGGCGCCTCTTAAGGCCAGTTTGGGTGGCAACCCAAGGTCTTGATTTTGACCTGAAGCCAGTTTGGGTGGCAACCCAAGGTCTTGATGTTCGGGTCGCAGACCCAAAACCCCACCCCACGCCCAGCCAACTCCCTCATAACGTTATGATAAAAATAGCATTAACACCGATCGCGTAGCGAACACGTTACCGGCATGTTAATGTGCGTTTTTGCCTGCCAATTTTTGCCAATAATAAAAGCCTGCTAATAATGAAAAACAATCACGATCTGGCCGTTATGCACTGGGGGACGTACCGCGTCACCACCGATGACGGTGTTTTGAAATCTGTTAAACCGGTGGAATGGGATCGCAACCCATCCGAAATCGGCCAGTCGCTGGTCGGTGGCGTCGACGGTGAAAGCCGTATCCGCCGCCCCGCGGTGCGCCTCGGCTATTTACAACACGGCGCGGCCTCACGTGAAGGGCGCGGGAAAGAGCCGTTTGTGGAAGTCAGCTGGGACACCGCGTTATCGCTTATCGCAGGCGAGCTTCAGCGGGTGAAAACCGAACACGGCAATTCCGCGTTTTATGCCGGTTCCTACGGCTGGTCGAGCGCCGGGCGTTTCCATCACGCACAAAGCCAGATGCACCGGTTCTTCAACCAGTTTGGCGGCTACACCGGCAGCACCAATACATACAGCCTGGCCGCTGCCGAGCGTTTGTTACCGCACATCATCGGCGATCTGGATGTCCTGCAAAAACAACACACGCACTGGTCGGTTCTGGCCGGAAACTGCGAGCTGTTTGTCGCCTTTGGCGGCCTGCCGTGGCGCAATGCACAGGTTAACGGCGGCGGCGCGAACGATCACTCCCTGAAATACTGGCTCCAGACCATGGAGCAAACGGGTACGCGCTTTATCAACGTCAGCCCGGTGAAAAACGATCTGTCATCTGTGAAATCCGCGCAGTGGATCTCCCTCAAACCGGGCAGCGATACCGCGCTGCTGCTGGCGCTGAGCTACGTTCTGATCGACGAATCCCGCTATAACGCCGGTTTTGTTGCCAGCCATACCGTCGGATTTGACACCTGGCGCGACTACCTGACCGGCGCGAAAGACGGCAAAGCCAAAACGCCGGAATGGGCAGAATCCCTGACCGGTATGAGCGCGGAAAGCATCCGTGCGCTGGCGCGGGAGATGTCGGAAAAGCGCACGATGATCAACATCGCGTGGTCATTGCAGCGGGCAAGGCAGGGCGAACAGACCTTCTGGGCGACGGTGGCGCTGGCGTCACTGCTCGGGCAAATCGGTACGCCGGGCGGCGGGCTGGGTTTTGCCTATGCCTCGACCAATCTCGCCGGTTCCGACCGCCGCACCTTCTCCGGCCCGCGTTTGCCGATGGGCAAAAATGCGGTGAGCGAACATATTCCGGTTGCACGGCTTTCCGACATGCTGCTCAGTCCGGGCGCGGAATATCAGTTTGACGGCAAAAATTGCCGGTATCCGCATATCCGCGTGGTGTACTGGGCGGGCGGCAATGCGTTTCACCATCATCAGGACATCAACCGGCTGATCAACGCCTGGCGTAAACCGGACACCGTCGTGGTTCACGAACAGTACTGGACGGCGCAGGCGAAATTCGCAGATATCGTGTTGCCAGTGACGACATCGCTTGAACGTGAAGACATCGGCAGCGCCAGCAATGACGGCTTTATGATTGCCATGCGTCAGCATATTCCGCCGTTTGCAGAGGCAAAAAGTGACTACGGAATTTTAGCCGAACTGGCCGCAAAAATGGGCTTTGGCGAGGAGTTCAGCGAAGGGCGCGACCCGGCACAATGGCTGCGCCATATCTATGAAATTTCGCGTCCGCGTGCCGAAGCTGACGGCATCGAACTGCCTGACTTTGAAGATTTCTGGCAGCAGGGAAAAATGGAATATGCCCGCCCGGACACACCGCAGATCTTCCTGAAAGCGTTCCGCGATAACCCGCAAGGCGCGCCACTCGCCACGCCATCGGGCAAAATCGAACTGTTTTCGCAGACCGTCGCCGACTTTGATTACGAAGAATGTCCCGGTTTTCCGTTCTGGTTTGAACAGGATGCGCAGGAACAGCAGGCCTTCAGCGCCCGCTGGCCGCTGCATCTGCTTTCCAGCCAGCCACGCACGCGTCTGCACAGCCAGTACGATCACGGTGCCGTCAGCCGCAGTACCAAAGTGCAGGATCGCGAACCCTTGTGGTTACACCCGCAGGACGCCGCTGCGCGCGGCATCACAGAAGGCAGCATCGTGCGCGTCTTTAACGATCGCGGGGCGATTTTAGCGGGCGTGCATATCACGGAAGATTTACGTCCCGGCGTGGTGCAGATGTCCACGGGGGCCTGGTATGACCCGCAGGATCCGACGCAGCCGGATTCAATCGATAAGCACGGCAATCCTAACGTTCTGACAGAAGATCGCGGGAGTTCGCGCCTCGGTCAGGGGTGTACCGCGCAAAGTTGCTGGATAGAGATCGAGCGATGGGATGTGCCACTGCCGGATGTGACGGCGTTTCAGCCCCCGGCTTTTGTCGCGGCGGATTCGTAAAGCGGTAAAGGCGCGGTTCAGCCAAATGCCTCTTTAATCGCATTAATAAAGCAGCGGATTTTCACAGTTTGCCGCAGCCCGGCCGGTGTCAGAACATGCATCGGCCGGGAAGGGCCGGTGTAATCCGGCAAAATCTGCACCAGCCGTCCTTGCGTAATTTCCTCATTGAGCACATCTTCCGGCCCCAGCGTCACGCCGTAACCTTTGACTGCCGCATGCAACAAGGCCCGCCAGTCATTGGCGCGTAAACGCCCGGTGGGGTGGACTTCATGGGTTTTTCCGTCCTTGCTGAATATCCAGCGGCACGGATCCTGTGGCGGCCAGATCCCGTAAACCAGACACGAATGCTGCGCCAGACTGGCAGGCGTATCCGGCACACCGTGTTGCGCCAGATAGCCCGGCGAAGCGCAGGCAATCAGCCGGTAGGGCCGCAGCGGGCTGGCAATCATCGGGCCGTCGCTGAGTTCGCCAATGCGCAAAATCACCTCATAACCTTCCTCGACCGGATCGACCATCCGGTCGGTCAGCGTCAGCTCGACCTGCGTTTCCGGGAATTTATCCAGATATTGCGTAATAAAAGGCGCGAGCGCAGAAGACCCGAACGTCACCGGCGCATTCACGCGGATAACGCCGGACGGTGTGGCTTTCATCTCCAGCGCAATCGCATCGGCGGCTTCCGCCTCGGCCAGCACCAGTTTGCAGCGTTCATAATAGCTTCGGCCAATATCGGTGAGATGCTGACGGCGCGTGGTCCGGTTGATCAGCACGGTGCCCAGCCGCGTTTCGAGCCGGGCAATGTGCTTCGCCACCATCTGCGGAGAGATCCGTAATGCCTCCGCAGCGGCGGCAAAAGAGCCCAGTTCGGACGTCCTGACGAACACATTCATGCTGGTTAACCGGTCCATGATTCGCTCCTTTTTGTTGTTTGTTTGTGTCGAAGACGACGATTTATCAACGCTGAGTATCGAATTATTCTTTATCTTTCTGCAACGAAATGAAAGGTGAAATCGTGAAAATAGGCATTATTGGCGCGGGGTTTGTCGGCCGCGCAGTCGCCAGACTGGCACTCAAAGCGGGGCATCAGGTGATGCTGAGTAATTCACGCGGGCCGCAGACATTGTTCAGCCTGAAACCTATGATTGGTTGTGAAATCGGGACTGCCACGGAAGCCGCCATTTTCGGTGATATCGTGGTGATTGCCGTGCCGCTGACCGCCATCGGGCAATTACCGGCCGCCGAACTCACCGGAAAGCAGGTTATCGACGCCGTAAATTACTACCCTGATCGCGACGGTCAGGTGCCCGAACTGGATAACCACACGACAACCACCAGCGAATATCTCGCCGGTTTCCTGCCGGGCGCGACCATCACCAAAGCGTTTAACTCGATTCGGATGACCGATCTTGAAAACGAAGGCTTACTCGCCAGAGACCCGCAACGCCGTGCACTGCCGCTGGCCGGTGACAACACCGAAACGAAAAAACTTGTGGCCGGTTTGTACGATGCCTTTGGTTTCGACGCCGTCGATGCCGGTTCGCTCTCCGAAGGCTGGCGCTTCGAACGCGGCACGCCGACGTATTGTGTGCTGATGTCGAAAGAAGAACTGAAGGTTGGGCTGGAGGGGACGAGGAGGGACGTGTAGTAATACAGATATTAAAGCCCGGATGGATGGCCGGGCTTTGATTATCTGAGTGAGGTAGCCATATCTTTTTTTGAATAACTTTTTGTCTATACGGTTGTATGTCCATTCCAAGAATCTTTGTGTATTATATTACCGTTACAATGTTTCCATGTAATTGATTCATAACGTAATTGAATGTTTTCTAAATGTGTTCCTGTCATTCCACCGGGGAACAGATTCGGAGTAATTGCTGTTAATTTTATATTTTCCAAAATAATATTGAAGTATTCGCTTTCTATCCCGGCATCCATGATTTGATACATTTTAAGAATTGCTGATTTGAGCGTTAACCCATTCGTTAAGGCCCGATACAGAAAAGGAGTTACTCTGTCAAATTCCTTTTGTAGTGTAATCGGTTCATGAACTCGGGTGCCTGTTAATCTTCCTGTGTGCGCATCCGCAGGAATATGCATATTATGACTCAGCGACTTTATCTCAATTGAGCCAATTCTCCCTGTCACTAACGACTCTCCCACAATTGGAGAACCATTTTCGTCATTTAACCAAAGATAAACTGGATTTGACATGCGAGAACCTTTTTAAGTGAATTGTGATGTTTTTCAATTTTTCCCGAAAGACCTATCAATGATATTATATAATCCGTATAGAAAGACTAGCCAAAGAGCCATGCCAATAAACTTCGCAGGCCATGGTTCTAGCTTCATAATGCACAGTAGCGAACCTATTATTACCAGCAAGGGATATAAAAACTCCAGAGCGTAGTAAACTAAAAACGCCAAAATTTTTTTGAATGCGTTAAGCACGATTTTGGCAGTTTTAAAAAATGGCTGATTATTATGCATCCAGTTTTATCCTCAATTTTTCCATTATTTTTCTGAATGCAGGCGCTCCCTGTGTAACGCGAACTTGTATCGCATCAACGAAGGGTTGTGTAGAGGCTTCGAACAGGAAATAAAGAAGATCGTAATTTCTTAGCCTTAGCGTTTTGTATACGTCAGGGCTCTGTTGCTCCAGTCTTTCTGACGTTCGTATCGAACGTTCCATCATGCCGCCGATGAGCAGAACACCGGTCAGCGCGGCTATGGGTCTTGATTTAAAAGTAGCTGTTATAAAAGAAACTCGCTCCAGTACGGCGGCGGCTATAATCGATATTATTGTATTGGTTCCCATCCTCCCAATGATTGAAGCGATGACATTACGATACACTTTATCTTGCTCTGATTCAGAGAGATATTTATTGAATGAATTAAATATCATGCTTACAGCATTGATTATGTTTTCATAATTCAGAATGTCATTTTTAATGGCATCAGCCATTCTTATTCTGGTGGTTTCGTGTTTGTAGCGGGAATCTGTATCAAAAACCCCATACACCAGATACCCGAAATCGAGAGGGACAGTAAGTACACCATGCACTAACCCCGTGATAGTTTCTGGAGATAAAATAATTTCCGCTATCCGATCTGCTATATCATCAGTATCTGTCATGTTAGTCCATTAAACAGTAAGTTATTACATTCTTTTCTAAGCTTTCTATCGCCATTCTTTAGCACTTTCTAATACCCGCTAATATACTCCCGTGGCTAGCGTGGGTATAATGCAAAGAATCCATGCATTATGGATGATGTATAGATTTGAAAAATTATCTGTTCTTCTTAATTATGTGAGTATATATGAGGGTTTGTGCAGCGCCTGAATACAATGTCATTTTAAAGGGATTAATCTCCTCAAATCTTTATTCAATGAATTCAGAAATAAACCTTCTGATTTGAAATGCAAGCTTCATGAGTAAAGTTACAATGAGTTGATGCAAAAAAATGATATCTTGTAGTCGTTGTAAAACCCCCTCCCAGCCTCCCCCTTCGCAGGGGGAGGTGCAAATAAATATACAATTATTAAATTGTATTCCGAAAAATAACTGGCAAAAACCCCAAGCAGATCTTCCGAATTACATAGCCTCTAGCCGCTTTCAAAAATCACGCTGAAAGGAGAGGTGGAAAACCGCGACTCTTTTCGCGCGGTTTGAAACCCGAGTGAAGGGAACCGCGCAGCGGCGGGATTTTGCGGCAATAGCAGAAGTTACTGAAACATAGCCAGCAAGCGGTAGCGCGCAGTTAAAAGCGTGGGTGTCCAGAGGGCGCGCGCGTTAACGCGCCCTTTGGGCCAGTTTGGGCGGCGAGACCAAGGTCTTGATTTTGGCCTGAAGCCAGTTTGGGTGGCAACCCAGATTGTTGCCCTAATGTTTGATACCTCAAACCCCCTCCGGTACCCACGCTCCCTGTAATTTCACCTGCGGGAATCCCGCTGTCAGAATTCGCAGTTCAGCGTCGCGCGGCGTGTTATCGCCTTGCCCCTGAATGCTGACGATATCCTGCGGGCAGGCGGAGAAGGCGACATAGCAATCCATCTCAGCGCGCAGAATGATGTAATCGCCCGGACGCGTGACAACCGGCAGGGTTTTCAGCGTGCGGCCATCGGGCTGAACCTGAATATTCATGAAGATGTTAAACGACGCCAGATTGCCGTGCGGCAAATGTACGCCGAGTTCCGCCATGCCTTCGAACAGATTGTCGTGGCAGTTGCGGTGCGGTTCGGTGCAGCCGAGCAGTTCATAACGGCGTGCGTCGCAGGCGGCCATAAACGTGTCGTGGACGCCCGGCGACGTGTCGGCTACCAGCGTGAGAATCGGGTGGCGCTGGCTGGTGATAAAGCTGTCGCCGACCTGCGGATTCAGCCGCTGATTCCACACCCGCGTGGCTTCCATGCACATATATTCGCTGACATCCGCCGCGTTATACGCCCAGCAATCGACCACCTGCGTCCCGTGTAAATTCACCACCTGCACCGCTTCGCCCTTTTTCAGATGCACCGCTTTGCCGTGGCGCGCCGGAATAAGCTGGACGTCGCGATGCTCAAGATCAGCTGACATGTTTTTTCTCCTGGTTAATGTTGCATGCCGCGACGATAGCGCGTCATGCGAAATTCAATATGGCGCGCCAGCCAGTCAATCAGGCTGTTCAGCACCCAGTAACACAGCGCCACCGTGAGATAGATTTCCAGCGGCGCGTAAGTATCAGAAATCGCCTGTTTGGCGGCGTACATAAATTCCTGTACCGAAACAATCGAAAGCAGCGCCGAATCTTTAATCAGACCGATCATCAGCCCGACCAGCGGCGACAACATCTGCGGCAGCGTCTGAGGTAACACTACATCGCGCAACTGTTCGGTGCGGCTCAGCCCCAGAACCCGGCAGGCTTCCCACTGGCCGCGCGGCAACGCCTCAACGGCAGAGCGGATCACCTGAGCGATATACGGCGCGTAATACAACGTCAGCGCCAGTACGCCCACCTGAGGCGAAGTGAACGTGATGTCATATTCCGGCAACACGAAATAGAGCAGGTAAATGACGATCAACAGCGGCAGCGCCAGCGTCAGGCTGGTGTAAATACGCAGGACCCGCTGCCAGAACGGCGGGGCGCGCATTAACGCGGTTGCCATCAGCGTGCCCCACAGCAATGAACAAAATGCCGCGATGGCGCAAAGTTTGAGGGTGGCCGCCATGCCTTCGCCCAGCGACGGCAATGAGCTGAGAATCGCCTGCCAGTCCATTACGCAACCCTCCGTTTCGCTTCCAGATGGCGCACTGCGCCAATCAACGGCAGCGCAATCAGCAGATATCCCGCCGATACCAGCAGTAAAACTTGTGTCGCGTCATAGGTTCGCGCAATCACAATTTGTCCGGCGTAGGTCAGTTCCGTGAGTGCCACTACCGACGCCAGCGGGGTGGTTTTGAGCAAAATGGTGAACTCGTTGACCAGCATCGGCAGGCTGGCGCGCAGGATTTGCGGGTTAATCACAAACCACCACGTCAGCCACCGGCTCAGCCCCAGCGTGCGGGCGGCTTCGCGCTGGCCTTTAGTGACCAGACTCTGGTTCACGCGCAGGATCTCTGCGACGTACGCGCCGCTGTTCATCCCGATCGCCAGCACGGCGGCGAGCATCGGATGCCCGCCCAGCCCCAGACGTGGCAGGGTAAAAAACACCACAAAAAGCTGCACGATGGCGGGCGTGCCGCGCATCAGGCTGACATAAAGCCGCCCGAACGCGCGCCACGGCCATGCACGGCGAAGCTGGAGAAAACAGACAATCTGCCCCAGAACGATACTGAGCAGCGCCGCGAGAACGGTCAGGATCACCGTCATCAGCAGGCCATGCCCTAACTCGGGAAGTGCGGCGATCACCTGTTCACTCAGCCCCAACATGCGTTACTCCACGCCGAATGCGGACAGATTTTCCGCTACCGAAAGCCGCAGCGGCGCCGGTTTATCATTACCTTCGATGCCGGTACAGCAGGCCGACGCGATAAACAGCGTGTCCGCCACCACGCGGCAGGTGATGCTGTCGCCCGGCTGCGTACGGTTGGTTTCCGGCAGAATTTCGCCTTCACGCGTCAGACGGACGTGCATAAACAGATTGATCGGATCCGGCAGTTTCGGCACGTCCATGTTCAGCCGCGCAAGTTCGCCCTGAACGGCTTCGATGCAGCCTTCACCTTCATAACCCTGTTGTGCCAGCCATGCGCGGGTCGATCCCGGCAGCAACAGATCGTGGCGCTTCACGCTGTCTTTCCCCAGCACCATCACCGGACGGCGACGGTTATTCACCAGCCGCATCCCTGAACCGAGCAGATAGCTGTTGCTGAATACGCGGGTGTGATGCACGGAAAGCCACACGGCAGGATCGGTCAGGCTGAATCCAAACAACGACGCCACGGCACCTTCGCCCAGCGCGGTGATGCGCAGCAACTGGCCGCGCAGCACGCGGATGGAACCCGCTTCTCCGGCTTTGATTTCGACAGGCGCGGCGAGCGGACGCACGTCGCTTTCGGCCCAGGCCTCACGCATTAACAGCATGCTGAATCTCCCCGTGGTAATGATTGCTGATCTGAATATCAATCGGCGTGACCTGTAAACCGTTGCCGGGAATGATGTCCTGCGGGCAGGAAGACACGGCGCAAATCAGGTCGCACAGCGCTTCAAACACAATGCAGTCGCCCGCTTTACTGTTCGGATCCGTGACTTCCATCCGGCCATCGGCGGTCACCGGCCCGTTCTGAAACAGATTGAACGGCTCCGGCAGGCTGAAATACGTCACACCGTGCGCCTTCATACCTTCGAGCAGGTTATCCACGCAGTTGCGGTGGCCTTCTACGCCAAAATCGACACTAAACCGCGTGCGGTCGCAGGCCGGAACATTGGCATCGTGAATGCCAATCGTGTCAGCCACAATGCGCAGCATCGGGCGGTTTTCACTCGACCACAGCGCGTCGCCGGGTTTGAAGAACAGTGAGCGCAGATGCTGGCGCGTATGCACCGGCGAAAGCTTCTCGCTGAGATCGTCCGCATTCACCGCCACAAAGTCGGCGGCCTGTTGCCCCCCGGTGTCTGTGACGGTAATAAACTGGCCTTTTTTCACCTCGAAGGTTTTGCCGTGACCGGCAGGCACCGTCAGCGTTGATTGGCACATAACTTACTCCTGAGGGATGAAATCGCTGGCGGGCACGGTAAACGTGGTGCCGAGATACTGTTTTTGCAGCGCCGAAAGCTCGCCGTCTTTTTGCATCGCCAGAATGTGATCGCTGATGGCTTTGTTCAGGCTGACATCGTCCTTACGCGTGGCCCACGCCATCCACTGCGACGGCCCGGCCTCGCCGACCTGCACCACTTTATTCGGGTATTTTTTAACAATTGGCGCGAGTACCGAAATATCGTCATAAACGAAGTCGGCGCGTTTGGTCATCAGCGTGCTGACGGTCTGATCGAGCGTATCAACGCTGATAATCGTGATGGGCTTTTTGCCTTCTTTGGCCAGCGTTTCGTTAAAGCCTTTCAGCAACTGTTCCGGCACGCTGGCGCTTTTTACCGCGCCGCTCAGCCCGGAAAGATCGTCAGGCGTCAGCTTTTTGCTGCTGAATTTTTTCGCTTCGTTTTCACGCACCAGTACACCGTTGACGGTTTTGCTGTAAGGCGTGGTGAACAGCACTTTTTTGGCGCGCTCGGCGGTCACATTCAGGGAAGAACCTTCGGCATTGAATGACCCTGAAATCAGGCCAGGCAAAATGCCGCTGAACGCCGTTTTCTGAAACTCCAGTTTCACGCCGAGGTCTTTGGCGAACGATTCCATGATGGCCACGCTGTAACCGGTGATTTCGCCTTTATCGTTGGTGAACTCATAAGGCGGGAAGGTCGGGTCGATGCCGACGGTGATTTTTCCGCTGCTTTTAATGTCTGACAAAGTATCAGCCTGAGCGGCTGTTGCTGCGCCGAGCGTGAGCAAAGTGGCGATCAGCAGTGCTGTTTTTTTCATTATGGTGTTTCCCTGGTGTTGGTGAAATGTCATTCCTACCAGAGCAGATTCCGTGCCAGTTTTCTGATGGATGAACGGTAATCTCAACAGGGAACCCTTTTTTCTCAGTGAATCAATAAGAAACAAGTGTTTCTTTGTTTGCTAATTTAATTTCTAGGATTTCATATCAACCGAAAAAAAAGCGACGTCCGTAAACGCCGCCGCACTGATTTGGTGAGAAACTGCGCAGCCGGTGCGCTGTAACGGCGCATTATTCCAGCTCGTCGAGGCTCTGGTGCAGGGTTTCGATAGTGGCGAGATGGTAGCTGCCGGTTTTCCCCATACTGCGGGCGACCAGTGAGCAAAGCAGATTACAGACGCCGGAGAGGGCGACGGTGCTGTCAAAAATCAGGTTTACATCGGTGTGGCAGCGCAGCACCCAGTTGGCATGTTTCGCCGGTTTACCGGCCAGCACATCGGAGATATACAGCATCGGCACATGCATTTCGTGCAGGGCGTTCATGGCCGTTTCCAGTGCAGGCATGCGGCGGCGGAGGCCCACGCAAATCACGATATCCTGCGGGCCCAGCATGGCCAGATGTTCCGCCAGAGAATCCCCGGCACGCGGCAGCAGCTGGACATCGGGATGAATATGAACCAGATCGCGGTAAATCAGCATGGCGATGGTCTGACTGTGGCGCCAGCCCATCACCACAACGCGCCGCGCGCGGGCAATCGTCTCCACGCAGGCTTCCAGTTGCTCCGTTTCCAGCGAGCGGAACGTATTCACCAGACTGGAGACTTCTTTTTCCAGATGATTTTGTATCAATGTATCAAGGGGGGAAGCGCTGGGCACAGCCTGAAGATACAGCGGGGAGCCGCTGTTTTGCATTTCACGCGCCTGACGGCGGGCGGCATCATAACTTTCATAGCCGATATGACGGAAAAACCGCGTCGCAGTGGCTTTGGAAACCCCCGCGCTCTGCGCCAGTTCTGTTGCAGTATTCATGGCTAACTGTCCCGGCGCTGCCAGCAAGACATCGGCCAGACGCTGTTCGTGCAAAGAGAGCTGATCCCAATGCTGGCGGATACGGCCTTCTAACGATGCCGTTTTTGCGTTCATGGATGATCCCCGGAAATAAAAATCTGATCCTGCACAGAACGTGCCGGGTTGTCATCAGGTAAATGAAAGAGGGGGGATGTCGGTCAATATCAACTTCAAGGTCGTGGGCGTCGGCCCACACCGCTAAAACCTTGGGTTGCCACCCAAACTGGCCTTAAGAGGCGCCTATCGCCGCGCCCCTTGAAAATCCCGGGCTCTTTCACTGCGCGCTATCGCTTGCTGGCTATGTTTCAGCAGCCACATCTATTGCCGCAAAATCCCGCCGCTGCGCGGTTCCCTCCACTCGGGTTACAAACCGCGCAAAAAGATACGCGGTTTTCCACCTCTCGCTTTGGCGTGATTTTTGAAAGCGGCCAATGGCTGTTAGTTCGCAACCTGGCCATACCATTCATTATTTTGAAAAACGAAGAAGCATGAATATCGATTCTCTTGAATGGTGGGATGGCGCGCTCAGAAATTTTGCTGACCGAGGGTTCGAGACCGCAAGGCTCGAAGCCCGTAGGGAAGGTACCGCGCAGCGGCGAGATTTCGCGCCACCCGCGGATATGGCGGAACATGTCCATCGTCCCAGCGATAGCGCGCAGTAAAAGAGCCCGGGGGTCTTGGGGGCGGCGGCGATATGCCGCCCCCAAGTCGGTGTGGGCCGACGCCCACGACCTTGAATTTTATTTTGACTAAGGCCAGTTCGGGCGGCCACCCAAGGTTTTAGCGGTGTGGGCCGACGCCCACGACCTTGAATTTTATTTTGACTAAGGCCAGTTCGGGCAACCACCCACAGTTTACTTAATTTCAGTCACAAAATTCTCACGACTCCTGCGTACCTTCTTCAGGTTCACCAGCCAGTCGCCTTCGTGTGCGCGATAGCCGATTGGCAGAATGATCACGCTGCGCAGGTTTTTCTCTTTCAGACCGAGAATTTTATCGACGGCTGCCGGGTCAAAACCTTCCATCGGCGTGGCGTCCACTTCTTCGAAAGCGGCGGCGATTAACGCAGCGCCCAGACCGATGTAAGCCTGACGGGCGGCGGCCTGATAGTTAGCTTCGGTTCCGCGCTCAGCGACAATCCCCAGCAGCATTTTGCGATAGTTTTCCCAGCCTTCATTGACGAAACCGCGCACGTCGTTGGTCAGGTCGAACATCATGTTTACGCGTTCTTCGGTGATGTCATCCCAGGCGGCGAATACCAGCAGGTGAGAACTATCGGTAACCTGCGCCTGATTCCACGCAACGGCGCGGATTTTTTCGCGAACTTCCGGGTTAGTGACGACAAACAGCTCAAACGGTTGCAGGCCGCTTGAGGTAGGCGCAAGGCGGACGGCCTCGATGATGCGTTCAAGCTTGTCAGCCGGTACGGTTTTGGTTGGGTCGAATTTTTTAGTGGCGTAGCGCCATGCCAGTCTGTCGTTTAAGGTCGTCATCGTTTTTTCCTGAAGGATAAGTTTGGAACCGCAGGCTAATCGCCCGTGAAGTCATTTCCCCAAATACTTGCCGATATTCGCATTATCCGGTCCTTCGTGTTTTATGGATTTGAGCCCTGCCACGTCCGGATCACGTTTCTGCATGACGTGTTTCAAACATTTCGTGCTGAAAACACCAACTGATCCACAACTCAGATATTTCGCCTCATAAACTCTAAAATTCTTAGAATATTTGCAGCAAAAAACGTTTTGCGCTTGTTTGTGATCAATTTCGGCTGAAATGTGCGGATTTATTGATCAGAAGTGAGCGCGAAAAAACAATGTCAATCAGACAAAATTTTTAAAGCACGCAAAGACTATAAAGAATAAGGTTCTGACTTTGTGGGGGTATTTCAGTGAATTATTTCATCCGTCACTTGATTGATAATCAATTAATGATGAATTGTAATCAATTCATGGATTTTTATGATATGACTGTAAAAATCCTAACGAGACGCTTGAAATTCTCAAAATATCGACAGGAAAAATATCCCGAATTAAGATTGCGATGCATTCAGGGTGTCTAAGAATTTTCCCCTGAAAGGGAGATAAACGGAAAGTATTACCAACGGAATGATTAATGAAACAAACAGTGATAATTCATTCAGGTTATTATGAACGGCTGGCAATTTCGGCTGTTCTGAATCAGCTTGATTTAAAAACACATGCTTTCAGTTCACTGGCTGAATTTTACAATTCAGGAATAGGGACGGGGATCGACAGTATTATTCTCGAGGTTCAGGATGCCTCGGATGATTTCAATGCGGTCATGAAATTTATCCGGAGAATGAATTTCCTTTATATTCCCCCGCGGGTCATTGTCGTCACTAAAATTGAGCAAAATGATAAACTGGCGCAACTGTCTGATGAAAGCATTGATATGATTATCTCGGAACAGGAGGAAATCTCCGTGCTCAGGAAAATGCTTATTACCGGTGCCTCTGATTTGAATTATCAGCGGGCGATTAGCCCTTATTTTCAGCAAAAGAAAGCGACATCCGCGCAGTCTTCGCAAAAATTTTTAACGGCCACGGAATGGGAAGTTTTGATGGAAATTAAAACCATGAAGACCAATGCCAATGTTGCGCAGAAATTAGGGCGGAGCTGTAAGACGATTAGTACGCATAAGCGGAATGCGATGAAGAAGCTGGGGCTGAAAAACTCGATTGAGTTGTACAAGTACCTGATGCAATAAGCAAGATACAATAACCTGGCTTATATCAAGCCAGGCTGTGGGTCAGAGGGAGTGATTAAGCACCCGGTTGAGGTAACTGAAGAGCTCTTTAGTATTCTTCAGTTTAAGCTTTTTCATGGCGCTGTATTTATAGTAATAAAGATTCGACATGGGAATCGACGTGATTTTCTCAATATTTCTCATTGTCGGGTCTTTTGATAAGCACCGCAGCAAAATCGCTTCGTTTTTCGAGAGGAGATAATCCTCTACAAAAGGGCGTATCGCGTCGTACTTCTCGGTCAGCAGGCTGTCAAAGAAGAAGTAGCTCTTCGAGAAGGCATGCGCTTTGCATAAGTGAAAATCGGCCAGGCGGCTGTTCACAATCACATTATCGCTCAAAATAACAAACTTGCTGCTGACCAGGCTCATAGACTTCAGATTATAAATAAACTTATCGATATTAAATTCGAAACTCACTTCACCTGGTTCAATTATATAGATGTCGTAGTTCTCATTACTTCTGTCTAACGCTTCCTCCGCACTGATTTGATTGAAAGTTATGCCTTTTGGTATATGAGTTAAAGTGAATAAATGCTTTAGCCCGTTATACGTGAATGTGCATGAGTCAATAAGTGCAATGCGCATCATTAATTCATTCCTTTAAATGAACCCGCTCTCCGTAAAGAAATTGCATATGTTCGATAGTTTGCCTCTGTTATTACCATCCAATATGCCTGTGATCATAATATATATTCTGGATCCTACCGTCAATGTAACCCAAGGTTATTAATTTCTTACAATGTAATTAAATATTCTCGGATTAATCGCCTAACTCATTGAAAATCAAAATTAATCATCAATCGAGGGAGGGGTTTATGTTACCCGTTTAGGACTATTTTTCGTTTCTACATATAATACTTAAATAATCTTAGACTACTCCATAAAGCTGACGTGGTTATACATTAATCGATAAATCTATAGAGAGTTTTGACGCATCTCAAATGCATGTATGAATATTATCGTCATAGCGTCGTTGACTGATACTCATTTGCGCAGGCTACCTTCGTTTAAAAATGAAAACGAAAGCTGAGAGGGCGATCTGACATTGGGTTTGTCATACCAATATAGCGTCATTTCATGCTGCTGTCTTTGTATCCAAACAGGAACCTGAGAATGGCTTCCTGCTGGCTTTATTATTACGGCGATCTCTGAACGATAATTCTGCCAGAGCATGAAATTCTCTTAACTGTTTTCCCGATTATTATTGCGCTGTTTCTTCACCTGTAGATGAAATGATTAAGAGGAAAATTCGGGGATTTTTACTCAGAATAATCTCACCCTGGTCGCGTGTTTTTCGTCCCAAAACCGCAAAATAATGCAAATTCCCCCGCATTTATTTGTAAGGATTCCGCAAATTTCCCTAGGAAGTGACCGATTTTTGTAATGTTAATGTCGCTGTTGTAATCAAATTGCCATCCCTCAGACCATTTTTGGTTATCAGATTTTTCCCTTATGTTAGAAAAATAACATCCTGATTTTTAAGATTAATCCATACATGTCATGAATGTTTTTAATAGGAATATTCGCCCCCAATCAATGTGTTTCAAGCGGATTTGGTACTTTAGGACGGCTTTTTCTGTGTCAGGAACATTGCAATAATACCCCTGAAAGTCAGATGGGATGTGGGTTCCGGAAACTGTGCGAAGGCTGCACCAGGATGTTTCCGGCAAGGAAAATGACAGGAGTGTCAGATGAAAAATTCAATCAGAAAAGTCGCAGGAAAGTTAAGCGTTTTAACTGTATGCCTGGCTCTGCCATTTGTAACCCATGCGGATGTTACAAAAGGGGGAACTGAATGGGCCTCAGCACCTTCCCTGAGAGGGATGGAGTCTGTGGACCTGAAAACGGCGATCTTGCAGGCATTTTCCCGCAGCCCGTCGGTCACACAGCAGGCGTACCAGATGGGGATCGGCCAGGCGCAGATCCGCGAAGCGCAGAGCGCGTGGTACCCGCAGGTGGGGCTGAACGCCAATACCGGTAGCTCAACGCAGCAGGATTTCTCAAACAGCCTTAACAATGCGGCTGCGTACGGTATGACCTTGTCACAGCTGATTTACGATTTCGGCAAAACCAATGCCAGCGTGAATCAGCAGAAATCTTCTGAGGAAAGCTACCGCTACAAATTGCTGGCAACAATGTCCGACGTCGCAGAGCAAACGGCCACGGCGTATCTGGACGTGCTGAAATATCAGGAGCTTACGCAGGCGGTGGAAGAGAATATCCGCGCGCTGGAAGACGTCAGAAGAATGTCCTCTTTACGTTCTGACGCCGGGTTAACCACCCGTTCCGACGTATTGCAGGCGCAGTCGCGTATTTCCGGTATGCGCTCGACGCTGAAACAATATCAGGCGAGTTTATCCGCGGCGAAAGCACAATTGACCGCGCTCACCGGCGTGGACGCGAAATCTTATAAGCCTTTTGCCGCCGATAAATTCAGTGCGCCGGTGATGCCAAACAACATTGATTATTCCAAAATTCCGACGGTGCTTTATGCACAGGCACAAAAAGAATCCGCTTCTTATGAAGTGAGTAAAGCAAAATCTGATTATTTGCCGACGCTGAGTTTGCAGGCAAACCGTACGCGTTATGAAACCAAAAATGATCCGTACTGGAATAATCAGATTCAGTTACACGTCAGTGCGCCGCTTTATCAGGGAGGCGCGGTATCTGCGCGTGTAAGCCAGGCCGAAGGGCGGAAAAATATCGCCGGGACGGTCGTTGATCAGGCCAAGCTCGATATTCTGCAAAAAGCGTCAGTGGCTTATGCCAATTGGGCAGGAGCCGAAGGGCAGGCGCAGGCCAGCGCCGAACAATTGCAGGATTCTGTACGCTCGCGTGATGTGTACAAAAGCGAATATAAGCTTAACCAGCGCACGTTAAATGATTTGCTGAGCGTCGAACAGGATGTATTCCAGGCGAAGTTTTCACAAATCAGTGCGAAATATGACAGCGGATATTCGCTGGTAAATTACGCCACCGCCGTGAATGATTTATTACCGCAGTTGGGTATTAATCAGGGCGCGAAGCAATCTTTACCGGACTTGAAATGATTTGTTATTAAATGTTTGTCAATAAATGTTTTGTTATTTAATAGCCAGTGGCTCGCATAAGCATTGGAATAACACCTATCAGGCATAATAAGGATAAAGGAAAATATCATGAGCAGAGTCATGGATATTATCTCTCGTAAAACATCATTGAAAAATGAGTTTACTGCACAAGGGAATGCAGCTGTCGCAATGAATGAATCCGGCATTGTCGTTATTCATGGCTCGGCAAAAGATGTTGCCAGCTATGAACGTAACGGGAATGACCTGATTATTCACATGAAGGACGGCTCCGTTATTCGTTGCGTAGGATATTTCGAGAATATCGGACAGGACGACGAGAATAAACTGGTCTTTCAGGATGAAAACCAGGGGCTGACTGAAGTCAGTTTCCCGGATGCCGCTGTGGCTCATGATACGCCTGCCTTTGCTCTCCACGCGGTTGAAACGCCGCTGGCGGGTATTGAACCGCTGTTGCTGAGCAGCACAGAAGTCACGGTCGAGTGGCCGTATTTGCTCGCGGGCGTGCTCGGCGCGGGTGCTGCTGGCGCATTGCTGGGGCACGGCGGCGGCACAGATGAAAAAACCAAAGTCATTGATAACACGAAAGATGTTGAAGTGGCGCAGCCGACGTTCCTCGTCACCGATACGCAGGGCGACAAGCAGGGCATTCTTGCCGACCGGGACATCACCGACGACACGCGCCCGACCTTCACCGGTACCGGTTATCCGGGCGCGGACATCTCGATTGTGGACAGCAGCGGCAACATCATTGCTACTGCGGTGGTCGGCGCAAACGGCCAGTGGACCGCCCAGCTGGCGGCGCAGTCTGCCGGTAAGCACACTTACATTGTGGTGCAGGAAAGCAACGGTTCCACCACCACGGCGGGCACCATCACGCTGAATGTCGTGACGACCCCTTCCGCGCTGACCATTGACACCATCGCCGGTGACAACGTGCTCAATGCCGCAGAAGCCGCGGCAGATATGACGATTTCCGGCAAAAGTGACAACCTGGCCGCAGGCACCACGGTTACCGTGACCCTGAATGGCGCAAGCTGGCAAACCACCGTGGGCGCAGACGGCTCATGGTCAGTCAGTGTTCCACACGCCAATGTCAGCGCACTGGCGGATGGCGTGCATTCCGTGCAGGTCAGCGGTGTGGATTCCGCAGGCAACACCATCACTTCAAATTCCACCCTGAATGTTGATACTCAGCCTCCTTCGCTGACCATCGGCACACTGGCGGGCGATAACATTCTTAATGCGGCCGAAGCGGGTGCAGACGTTGTGCTGAGCGGCACTTCAACGGCGGAAGCGGGCCAGGTCGTGACGATCTCCCTGAACGGCCAGACGTACACCGCCATTGTCGGCGCAGACGGCAACTGGGCAGTTAACCTGCCTGCGGCACAGGCGGGCGCGCTTCAGGACGGTAATGTTTCCGTCAGCGCGTCGGTCAGCGATGCGGCCGGTAACAGCACGACTGCGACGCAAGATTTGCGCGTCGATACCACGGTTCCGGTGATCACCATCAACACCATTGCCGGGGATAATATCCTCAATAGCGCTGAACAGACTCAGGCGCAAATCGTCAGCGGCACCAGCACCGGCGCAGAAGCGGGCGACACGGTCACGCTGGTCGTCAATGGTCAGACTTACACCACCACCGTCGCGGCCGATGGCTCCTGGAGCGTCGGTTTGCCGCCGTCTGTTTTCAGCGCCGTCGCCGATGGCAGTTACCCGATCAGCGTCAGCATTACCGATAAAGCGGGCAATACCGGCTCGCAGAACACCGCGGTGCTGGTGTCTTCAGAAGTCCCGGAACTGGCGATCAACACCGTTGCGCTTGATGATGTGATCAACGCTATCGGGAAAAGCGAAGCACTGGTCATCACCGGTACCAGCAACAGTGCCGACGGAACGCCGGTCAGCCTGACGCTCAACGGCGTGACTTATTCCGGCACCATTAATGGCGGAAACTGGTCCGTTACCGTGCCTGCTTCCGATGTCTCGAAACTCGGCGAAGCAAACTACCAGCTTTCCGCCACCAGCACGGACGCCGAAGGTAACACCGGCAACGCGACCCACAACGTCCTCGTGGATTCCGCGCTTCCGGTTGTCACTATTGCGGTGACCGCGGGCGATGACATCATTAATGCCACCGAAATTGAAGCAGCGCAGATTGTCAGCGGTAAAGTCTCGAATGCCGCAGCAGGTGATGTTGTCACTGTCACCGTGGGCGGAAATTCTTACACCACTACGGTTCAGGATGACCTGAGCTGGAGCGTCAGCGTGCCTTCGGCTGACCTGAAAGGCTTCGGCGACGGCGATCTGAATATCACCGCCACCGTGACCAACCAGAATGGCAATACCGGCACCGTAGATCGCGAAATCGTGATTGACGCCGGTCTGCCGGGCCTGCGCATCGATACGGTGGCGGGCGACGACATCGTCAACAGTATTGAAGTTCAGCAAAACCAGATCATCAGCGGCACCAGCTCGGACATCGCGGCGGGCAGCAGCGTCACCGTCACGGTTAACGGCATCGATTATCAGGCTACCGTTGGCGCGAACGGCGCATGGTCTGCGGCCGTTCCGGCGGCGGATGTGGCGAACTGGCCAGCGGGCGCGCTCAATATCAGCGTGACCGGCTCCGATGCATCGGGCAACAGCGTGACGATCTCCAATAACGTGACCGTGGATCTGAGCAGTGTGGCGATCTCCGTCGATACCATCGCGGCAGATAACATCATTAATGCAGCTGAAAAAGCCGCAGACCTGACGCTGACCGGCACCACGCAGAACGTGGAAGCGGGGCAGAATGTCACCGTAAACTTTGCCGGTGGCAGTTATTCCGCGACCGTTCAGGCCGATGGCAGCTGGAGCGTGACCGTTCCTGCCGCCGATCTCCGCACGCTGAAAGAGGGCGACACCACCGTCAGCGTCAGCGTAACCAACGTGGCGGGCAACAGCGCGAGCGCCGCGCAGGATGCAACGGTCGATACTCTCGCGCCGACGATCACAATGAACACCATCTCCGGTGATAACGTGCTGAACAGCGCGGAAGCGGGCGCGGATGTTGTGCTGAGCGGGACGTCTACGGCCGAAGCGGGTCAGGTTGTCACGATCACGCTGAACGGCCAGACCTACACCGCGACCGTGGCGGCGGACGGCACCTGGAGCACCTCCGTTCCGGCAGCCGACGCGGCGGCTCTGGCTGACGGCACCTATTCCGTGAGCGCAACGGTGACTGACATTGCCGGTAATGGCGCGAGCGCGAATGGCTCATTGCTAGTGGATGTGACTGCGCCGACGCTGACCATTAACACGATTTCCGGCGACGACATTATTAACGCGCAGGAACATCAGCAGAACCTGATGATCTCCGGCAGCAGCACCGGCGTGCCTGCGGGCGGGCTGGTGACGGTCGAAATCAACGGCGTTTCTTACACCGCAGTGGTCGACGCCAGCGGCAACTGGAGCACCGGCGTTCCGGCTGCGGCTGTCAGTGCGATTACCGACGGCAGCTACACCGTCACCGCCACCGTGAAAGACGCGGCGGGCAACGACGGCGCGGCGTCTCACGCGGTTACCGTGGACACCGTTTCTCCGGTGCTGACGATTAACACCGTCGCGGCAGACGACGTCATTAACGCCGTGGAAAAAGGCGAAGCGCTGACCGTCAGCGGCACCAGCGACGGCGCGGACGGCACAACGGTTACCCTGAACTTCAACGGCCAGAACTACACCGCAACCGTCACGAACGGCGCATGGACGCTGGACGTTCCGGCGGCAGACGTCGCAAAACTGGGCGAAGCGGATTACACCCTGACCGCCAGCAGCACCGACGCGGCGGGCAACACCGGCAACACCACGCACGTTGTGCTGGTGGACAGCTCATTGCCGACCGTGAGCATCAATCCGGTGGCGACCGATAACGTCATCAACGCGACCGAAATTAACGCCGATCAGCTGATCAGCGGCAAGGTCACCAATGCGGCGGCCGGTGACGTTGTCACTATCACACTTGGCGGCAAGTCCTACACGGCAACGGTTCAGGGCGATCTGAGCTGGAGCGTCAGCGTGCCTTCGGCTGACCTGAAAGGGTTCGGCGACGGCGACCTGACCGTCAGCGCTACTGTCACCAATCAGCACGGCAACACCGCGTCGAATGACCGTGAGATCAGCATCGACGCCGGTCTGCCGGGTCTGCGTATTAATACCGTTGCGGGCGACGACATCGTCAACAGCATCGAGATCCAGCAAAACCAGATCATCAGCGGCACCAGTTCGGATATCGCGGCAGGCAGCAGCGTGACTGTTACCGTTAACGGTATCGATTATCAGGCAACGGTTGGCGCGAACGGCGCATGGTCTGCGGCCGTTCCGGCGGCAGACGTGGCGAACTGGCCAGCGGGCGCGCTCAATATCAGCGTGACCGGCTCTGATACGTCCGGTAATACCGTCACCATTTCCAATAACGTGACCGTTGATTTAAGCAGTGTGGCGATCTCGGTCGATACCATCGCAGCCGACGACATCATTAACGCAGCAGAAAAAGCGGCAGATCTCACCCTGACCGGCACCACGCAGAACGTGGAAGCAGGCCAGACCGTGACCGTGAACTTTGCGGGCCACAACTACACGGCGCAGGTTCAGGCAGACGGCAGCTGGAGCGTCACCGTTCCGGCAGGCGACATGACTTCCCTGAAAGACGGCGACGTCACTGCAACGGCGACGGTCACTAACGTGGCGGGCAACAGCGCGAGCGCGGCGAATACCGCGGAAGTGGATGCGTCTGCGCCAGCGCTGACCATCAACGTGATCGCCGGTGACAACGTGCTGAACAGCGCGGAAGCGGGCGCGGACGTTGTGCTGAGCGGCACGTCTACGGCGGAAGCGGGTCAGATTGTCACGATCACGCTGAATGGCCAGACCTACACCGCAACCGTTGCGGCAGACGGCACCTGGAGCACCCCCGTTCCGGCAGCCGACGCGGCAGCAATGGCTGACGGCACCTATTCGGTCAGTGCGGTTGTTACCGATATCGCAGGCAACGGCGCAAGCGCGAATGGTTCTTTGCTGGTGGACGTGACTGCGCCAACGCTGACCATTAACACCATTTCCGGCGACGACATTATTAACGCGCAGGAACATCAGCAGAACCTGATGATCTCCGGCAGCAGCACCGGCGTGCCTGTGGGCGGGCTGGTGACGGTTGAGATCAACGGCGTTTCTTACACCGCAGTGGTCGACGCCAGCGGCAACTGGAGCACCGGCGTTCCGGCTGCGGCTGTCAGTGCGATTACCGACGGCAGCTACACCGTCACCGCCACCGTGAAAGACGCGGCGGGCAACGACGGCTCAGCGTCTCATGCGGTTACCGTGGACACCGTTTCTCCGGTGCTGACGATCAATACCGTGGCGGCAGACGACGTCATTAACGCCGTCGAAAAAGGTGAAGCGCTGACCGTCAGCGGCATCAGCGACGGTGCGGACGGCACAGTTGTTACCCTGAACTTCAACGGCCAGAACTACACCGCAACCGTCACGAATGGCGCATGGACGCTGAACGTTCCGGCGGCAGACGTCGCGAAACTGGGCGAAGCGGATTACACCCTGACCGCCAGCAGCACCGACGCGGCGGGCAACACCGGCAATACCACGCACGTGGTGCTGGTCGACAGCTCATTGCCGACCGTGAGCATCAATCCGGTGGCGACCGATAACGTCATCAACGCGACCGAAATCAGCGCCGATCAGCTGATCAGCGGCAAGGTCACCAATGCGGCAGCCGGTGACGTTGTCACTATCACACTTGGCGGCAAGTCCTACACGGCAACGGTTCAGGATGACCTGAGCTGGAGCATCAGCGTGCCTTCGGCTGACCTGAAAGGGTTCGGCGACGGCGATCTGACCGTCAGCGCTACTGTCACCAATCAGCACGGCAACACCGCGTCGAATGACCGTGAAATCAACATCGACGCCGGTCTGCCGGGTCTGCGTATTGATACCGTTGCGGGCGACGACATCGTCAACAGCATCGAAATTCAGCAAAACCAGATCATCAGCGGCACCAGCTCGGATATCCCGGCGGGCAGCAGCGTCACCGTGACAGTGAACGGCATTGATTATCAGGCAACGGTTGGCGCGAACGGCGCATGGTCTGCGGCCGTTCCGGCGGCAGATGTGGCGAACTGGCCAGCGGGTCAGTTAGCGATCACCGTGACCGGCTCCGACGCGTCCGGTAATACCGTCAACATTTCCAACAATGTGACCGTGGATCTGAGCAGCGTGGCGATCTCGGTCGATACCATCGCAGCCGACGACATCATTAACGCAGCGGAAAAAGCGGCAGATCTGACCCTGACCGGCACCACGCAGAACGTGGAAGCTGGCCAGACCGTGACCGTGAACTTTGCGGGTCACAACTACACCGCGCAGGTTCAGGCAGACGGCAGCTGGAGCGTCACCGTTCCGGCGGGCGACATGACCAGCCTGAAAGACGGCGACGTCACTGCAAGCGCGACAGTCACTAACGTGGCGGGCAACAGCGCGAGCGCGGCGAATACCGCGGAAGTGGACGCGTCTGCGCCAACGCTGACCATCAACGTTATTGCCGGTGACAATGTACTCAACAGTGCGGAAGCAGGTGCGGACGTTGTGCTGAGCGGCACGTCTACGGCGGAAGCCGGTCAGGTTGTCACGATCACGCTGAACGGCCAGACCTACACCGCGACCGTGGCGGCAGACGGCACCTGGAGCACCTCCGTTCCGGCAGCCGACGCGGCAGCAATGGCTGACGGCACCTATCCGGTCAGTGCGGTTGTTACCGATATCGCAGGCAACGGCGCGAGCGCGAATGGTTCTTTGCTGGTGGATGTGACTGCGCCAACGCTGACCATCAACACGATTTCCGGCGACGACATTATTAACGCGCAGGAACATCAGCAGAACCTGATGATCTCCGGCAGCAGCACGGGCGTGCCTGCGGGCGGGCTGGTGACGGTCGAAATCAACGGTGTTTCTTACACCGCAGTGGTCGACGCCAGCGGCAACTGGAGCACCGGCGTTCCGGCTGCGGCTGTCAGTGCGATCACCGACGGCAGCTACTCCGTCACCGCCACCGTGAAAGACGCGGCGGGCAACGACGGCGCGGCGACTCACTCGGTTACCGTGGACACCGTTTCTCCGGTGCTGACGATCAATACCGTGGCGGCAGACGACGTCATTAACGCCGTCGAAAAAGGCCAAGCGCTGACCGTCAGCGGCACCAGCGACGGTGCGGATGGCACAACGGTTACCCTGAACTTCAACGGCCAGAACTACACCGCAACCGTCACGAACGGCGCATGGACGCTCGACGTTCCGGCGGCGGATGTGGCAAAACTCGGCGAAGCGGATTACACCCTGACCGCCAGCAGCACCGACGCGGCGGGCAACACCGGCAACACCACGCACGTTGTTCTGGTGGACAGCTCGCTGCCGACCGTGAGCATCAATCCGGTGGCGACCGATAACATCATTAACGCGACCGAAATCAGCGTCGATCAGCTGATCAGCGGCAAGGTCACCAATGCGGCAGCCGGTGACGTTGTCACTATTACGCTCGGCGGGAAGTCTTATACGGCAACGGTTCAGGGCGATCTGAGCTGGAGCGTCAGCGTGCCTTCGGCTGACCTGAAAGGGTTCGGCGACGGCGATCTGACCGTCAGCGCCAGCGTGACCAATCAGCACGGCAACACCAGCAGCAGCGATCGTGAAATCAACATCGACGCCGGTCTGCCGGGTCTGCGTATTGATACCGTTGCGGGCGACGACATCGTCAACAGCATCGAAATTCAGCAAAACCAGATCATCAGCGGCACCAGTTCGGATATCGCGGCAGGCAGCAGCGTCACCGTCACGGTTAACGGCATCGATTATCACGCAACGGTCGGCGCGAACGGCGCATGGTCTGCGGCCGTTCCGGCAGCGGACGTGGCGAACTGGCCAGCGGGCGCGCTCAATATCAGCGTGACCGGCTCTGACGCGTCCGGTAATACCGTCACCATTTCCAACAACGTGACCGTTGATTTAAGCAGTGTGGCAATATCCGTCGATACCATCGCAGCCGACGACATGATTAACGCAGCTGAAAAAGCGGCGGATCTCACCCTGACCGGCACCACGCAAAACGTGGAAGCAGGCCAGACCGTGACTGTTAACTTTGCGGGGCATAATTACACCGCGCAGGTGCAGGCAGATGGCAGCTGGAGCGTCACCGTTCCGGCGGGCGACATGACCAGCCTGAAAGACGGCGACGTCACTGCAACCGCGACGGTCACTAACGTGGCAGGCAACAGCGCGAGCGCGGCGAATACGGCGGAAGTAGATGCGTCTGCACCGGTCGTGACGATCAACAGTATCAGCGCGGGCGATGTGCTGAGCGCGGTTAATGCCGGTACGGATGTTGTGCTGAGCGGTACATCAACGGCGCAGGCGGGCCAGACGGTGACCATCGTGATGGGCACCGAAACCTTCACCGCGACCGTTGCGGCGGACGGCACCTGGACCACCAGCGTCGCGAACACCGTGTTCTCCGGTCTGAACGACGGTGCTTACACCATGACTGCCAGCGTTACCGATATTGCAGGTAACCCGGCGACGGCAACCGGCACCGCGCAGGTTGATCAGACCGCACCTGTCGTCACTGTCAACGTGGTGGCGGGCGACAACGTCATTAACAGCACCGAGCACGGGCAGGCGCAGGTCATCAGCGGCACTGTGACCGGCGTGGACATTGGCACCGTCGTGACCGTGACCATTAATGGCGTGAATTATTCCGCTATCAGCGATGCCAGCGGCAAGTGGAGCATCGGCGTTCCGGCTGACGTGGTCAGCGGTCTGGCGGACGGCAGCTACACCGTTGCCGCCTCTGTTACCGATCTGGCCGGAAATACCGGTTCTGCGAGCCAGAATGTTGTGGTCAATACCACTGCGCCCGTCTTTGTTATCAATGATATGGCGGGCGGCGATAATGTGCTCAATGCCACCGAAGCCCTGACCACACTGACCGTTACGGGTACGGTGACCGGGCTCGCGGACGGCGCGCAGGTGATTGTGACGCTGAACGGCCTGAACTATACGGGAACCGTGAACGGCGGCATGTGGAGTGCAGATATTCCGGCCAGCGCGCTGGCGAATCTGGGGCAGGCGCTCTATCAGGTCAGCGTCAGCGGCACCGACGTGAATGGCAATACCGGTTCTGTTTCCAAAGGGCTGCAAACGGCTTCTGATAATCCTTCCGTCACCATCAATACGGTAGCGGGCGATGACGTGATTAATGCGACCGAAGTGACGCAGGATCAGGTGATCAGTGGTTCCGTGACGCATGCAGAAGCAGGCCAGACGGTCACCGTGACCGTCGGCGGGAAAACCTATACGGCGCAAGTGCAGAGCGATTTTACCTGGAGCATTACCGTTCCTGCGGCCGATCTTGCCGCGATGGGCGACGGCAGCCTGAACATTTCCGCCAGCGTCACTAACGTCAGTGGTAATGAAGGTTCCGGCGATCGCAATATCGCTATCGATGCCGCGCTTCCGGGCCTGCGCATCGGCACGATTGCGGGCGACGACATCGTCAACAGCATCGAGATCCAGCAAAACCAGATCATCAGCGGTACCAGCAACGGGCTGGCGGCGGGCAGCAGCGTCACCGTGACAGTGAACGGAATTGACTATCAGGCCACCGTCGGCGTCAACGGTAACTGGTCTGCGCCGGTTCCGGCTGCGGACGTTGCAAACTGGCCTGCCGGTGAGCTGGCCGTTTCCGTCACCGGCGTCAGCCAGGCCGGAAACAGCGTGACGATCAGCAACACCATCACGGTGGATCTGAGCAGTGTCAGCATTGCTATCGACGCGGTGTCTGCGGACAACATGCTGAATGCGGCAGAGAAAGCGGCGGATCTGACCCTGAGCGGCAGCACGCAAAACGTGGAAGCCGGGCAGAATGTGACGGTGATTTTCGCCGGTCACAGCTACACCGCTCAGGTTCAGACTGACGGCTCCTGGAGCCTGACAGTTCCGGCTGCGGACATGAAAAATCTGAAAGACGGCGACACGTCCGTGAGCGTCAGCGTGACCAACACGGCGGGTAACAGCGCCAGCGCTGCGCAGGATGTGACAGTCGATACCCTCGCGCCGACGATCACGATGAACACCATTGCCGGTGACAACGTGCTGAATCTGGCGGAAGCGAGCGCCGACGTCATTATCAGCGGTACCACCACGGCGGAACCGGGCCAGATTGTCACCGTGGCCGGGTATACCTCGGTTGTGGCGGCGGACGGCACCTGGAGCGTGACGATCCCGGCGGCTGACGCGGGCATTCTCACAGACGGCACGTTCACCATCACCGCATCCGTCAGCGATGTGGCGGGCAACCGCGTCACGGTTGAGCATGATTTGCTGGTGGATATCACGCCGCCAACGCTGGCCATCAACACCATTTCCGGCGATGACGTGATCAACGCGCAGGAACTTCAGCAGAACCTGATGATCTCCGGCAGCAGCACCGGCGTTCCGGCAGGCGGCCTGGTGACGATTGAGATCAACGGCAAAACCTACACGGCGGCCGTGGATGCTCAGGGCAACTGGAGCACCGGCATTCCGGCGTCTGCGGTCAGCGCAATGACCGACGGCAGTTACACTGTCACGGCAACCGTGAAAGATGCCGCGGGCAATGACGGCTCTGCAACGCATGCGGTTACCGTTGATACCGTTTCTCCGGTTCTGACGATTAACACCGTCGCCACGGATGACGTCATCAACGCCACCGAAAAAGGCCAAGCGCTGACCGTCAGCGGCACCAGCGACGGTGCGGACGGCACAGTTGTTACCCTGAACTTCAACGGCCAGAACTACACCGCAACCGTCACGAACGGCGCATGGACGCTGGACGTTCCGGCGGCCGACGTGGCAAAACTGGGCGAAGCGGATTACACGCTGACCGCCAGCAGCACTGACGCGGCGGGCAACACCGGCAACACCACGCACGTTGTGCTGGTCGACAGCTCACTGCCAACCGTGAACATCGGCGCATTCGCCACGGATAACATCGTTAACGCGACGGAAATCAATGCGGATCAGCTGGTGAGCGGCACCGTGACTAACGCGGCGGCAGGCGATATCGTCACCATCACACTTGGCGGCAAGTCTTACACGGCAACGGTTCAGGGCGATCTGAGCTGGAGCGTCAGCGTGCCTTCCGCTGACCTGAAAGGCTTCGGCGACGGCGACCTGACAATCAGCGCCAGCGTGACCAATCAGCACGGCAACACCAGCAGCAGCGATCGTGAGATCAGCATCGACGCCGGTCTGCCGGGTCTGCGTATGGATACCGTTGCGGGCGACGACATCGTCAACAGCATCGAAATTCAGCAAAACCAGATCATCAGCGGCACCAGCACCGATATCGCACCGGGCAGCAGCGTCACCGTCACGGTTAACGGCATTGATTATCAGGCTACCGTTGGCGCGAACGGCGCATGGTCTGCGGCCGTTCCGGCAGCGGACGTTTCGAACTGGCCAGCGGGCGCGCTCAATATCAGCGTGACCGGCTCCGATACGTCCGGTAATACCGTCACCATTTCCAACAACGTGACCGTGGATCTGAGCAGCGTGGCGATCTCGGTCGATACCATCGCAGCCGACGACATTATTAACGCAGCAGAAAAAGCCGCGGACCTGACGCTGACCGGCACCACGCAGAACGTGGAAGCAGGTCAGACCGTGACCGTGAACTTTGCGGGCCACAACTATACGGCGCAGGTTCAGGCAGACGGCAGCTGGAGCGTCAAAGTTCCGGCGGGCGACATGACTGGCCTGAAAGACGGCGATGTCACCGCAACAGCCAGCGTGACCAACGTGGCAGGCAACAGCGCGAGCGCGGCGAACACGGCGGAAGTGGATGCGACAGCGCCAGCGCTGACCATCAACGTGATCGCCGGTGACAACGTGCTTAACAGCGCGGAAGCGGCTGCAAACGTTGTGCTGAGCGGGACCTCGACTGCTGAAGCGGGTCAGATTGTGACGATTACGCTTAACGGCCAGAACTACACCGCGACCGTGGCGGCGGACGGCACCTGGAGCACCTCCGTTCCTGCTTCCGTGGCTTCGGCTCTGGCGGACGGCACTTACGCGATCAGTGCGGTTGTCAGCGATATTGCCGGTAACAGCGCCAGCGCCAGCGGTTCGCTGCTGGTGGATGTCACCGCGCCGGTCGTTACGGTTAACACCGTGGCGGGCGACGATGTGCTGAACACCGCAGAACACGGGCAGGCGCAGGTGATTACCGGCGGCAGCACCGGCACCGTGCCGGGCAACGTAGTGACGCTGGTGATTGACGGCCACACCTACAGCACCGTCGTGGATGCCAGCGGCAACTGGAGCATCGGCGTTCCGGCCAGAGTGATCCAGGGTCTGGCGTCCGGCGATACCACGTTTGCGGTCAGCATTACCGACAGCGCGGGCAACACCGGCAGCCGCGACCACGTGATCACCGTGAACACCAACGCAGTCAGCCTGAGCATCGATACGATTGCGCAAGACGACATCATCAATGCGGCGGAAAAAGGCACCAGCCTGACGATTTCCGGCGGCAGCGATATGCTGGTTTCCGGTACCGAAGTGACCGTGATGCTGAACGGAAAAAGCTACACCGCCAGTGTAGATGCCACCGGCCACTGGACGCTGAGCGTTCCGGCAGCCGATATGGCGGCCATCACCGACGGCAATTACAGCGTCACGGCCAGCGCCAGCGATGCGACCGGAAATCCGGCCAATGCCACGCACAACGTGGTGGTCGATACCACGCCGCCAGCGCTGCTGATTAACCCGGTTACGGCCAGCGGAATGTTAAACGCGGTCGAGCTCGGCCAGCCGCTGACACTCAGCGGGACGTCCACGGCGCAGGCCGGTCAGACGGTCACCGTGACGTTCAACAATGAAACGTATACCACCACCGTGAATGGCAACGGCACCTGGTCGCTGAATATCCCTGCGGCGGACGTTGCCGCGCTGCCGGACGGTTCTCTGCCGGTCAGCGCCAGCGTCAGCGACGTGGCGGGGAATCCGGCGTCAGCCAGCACTTCTGTTCTGGTGGATACCGTGGCGCCAACGCTGACCATTAACACCATTGCCGGTGATGACGTTATCAACACCACCGAGCAGTTGGCGGGTCAGACCATCAGCGGCACCACGTCGGCGGAAGCGGGCCAGATTGTTACCGTGACGTTCAACAATCGCGAATACCACGCGACCGTGACGTCCACCGGTACCTGGAGCGTGAACGTTCCTGCGGCGGACTTTAACGGCGCGGCCGACGGCAGTTACACCGTCAGCGCCAGCGTCAGTGATGTGGCGGGCAACCCGGCAACGGGCGGTTCATCGGTCACGCTGAACGGCGCAGTGCCGGAAATCACCATCAACACCTTCGCGGCGGACGATGTGGTTAACGCCGCAGAGCACGGCACGTCGCTGGCCGTGACCGGAACCTCGACGGCTCCGGCCGGTTCAACGGTAACGGTGACCCTCAACGGTCAGAGCTATACCGCACAGGTTCAGAATGATCAGAGCTGGACGCTGAACCTGAGCGCCAATGCGGTGAGCGCGCTGGTGGATGGCGATAACTATGCCATCACGGCGTCGGTGACCAACAGCATCGGCAATACCGGCACGGCGACGCACGAAATTGCAGTCGATACGTCGGCACCGTCAATGACCATCACCATTGATTCAGTGAGCGATGACACCGGCCGCAGCAACAGTGATTTCGTGACCAGCGACACCACGATTACGCTCAAAGGCTCGCTTTCTGCGGCTCTGGGCAATGACGAGTCTGCACAAATCAGCCTGGATGGCGGGTTGACCTGGGTCACATTGACCGTGACCGGCACCACCTGGAACTATGCGCAGGGAAGCGCGCTGACAGACGGCAGCTACAGCTACACCGTGCGGGTGATTGACGCCGCCGGTAACGTCGGGTCTTCCGCGTCGCAGACGGTGGTGATTGACACCGTGGCACCGGACGCCAGCCAGTCCATCAGTATCGATGCGATTTCGCAGGATACCGGCCTGAGCAGCACTGACTTTATTACCAGCGACACCACGCTCAACCTGCGCGGAACGCTTGGCGCGGCGCTGGGTGCGGATGAATATGCGCAAATCAGTCTCGACGGTGGCAACACCTGGGCTGACGTGAGCATCAGCGGGCTGACCTGGACGTACATCGACGGCCGCACGCTGACCGACGGTGATTACAACTACCAGCTGCGCGTTATCGATCTGGCCGGAAATGTCGGAGCGACGGCAAGTCAGGTGGTTACCGTGGATACCACGGCACCGGACAGCAGCAAAACCATCACTATTGATGCGATCAGTACCGATACCGGCCTGAGCAGCAGTGACTTTGTGACCAGCGACACCTCGCTGACCGTCACCGGTACGCTGGGCAAAACGCTGGCCGCCGATGAAGTGGTGCAGGTGAGCGTTGACGGCGGTCTGACGTGGGCGAATGCGACCACGATCGGCACCGGCTGGACGTTTGCCGATGGCCGCACGCTGACCGACGGGGATTACACCTATAACGTCCGCGTGGTGGATACCGCCGGAAACGTCGGCAACGTGACCTCCAAAGTGGTCACCGTCGATACCGTTGCGCCGGACAGCAGCAAAACCGTGACCATCGACAGCGTCAGCACCGATACCGGCATTTCTGCCAGCGATTTTGTGACCAGCGATACCTCGCTGACGGTCACCGGATCTATCGGCGCGGCGCTGGGCGCAGGCGAAGTGGTGCAGATCAGCGTCGATAACGGCGCGACCTGGACCACCGTTTCGCTGTCCGGCAGCACCTGGACATACACCGACGGTCGCACGCTGACCGACGGCCAGACGCTGTATCAGGTTCGCGTGGTGGATCAGGCCGGAAACGTCGGTCAGACCGCGCAGCAGGTGGTGACGATTGACACCACGGCGCCGACGCAAATCATCACCATCGGTGCGATCAGCAACGATACCGGTGACTACGCGAACGACTTCATCACCAGTGATAACACGCTGACGATGTCGGGCACCCTGAACGCCACGCTGGCGACTGACGAGAGGGCGCAAATCAGCCTCAATGGCGGTCTGACCTGGACTGACGTAGTGGTTAACGGGCAGTCATGGAGCTATGACGCAACCGGCACCGTTCTTGCTGACGGCAATTACAACGTTCAGGTTCGGGTTATCGATCAGGCCGGTAACACCGGCACGGTCAGCAGCCAGACCGTGGTGATTGATACGCTGAACCCGGAAGCGGTGGCGAGCATCGTTCAGTATTCCGATGACGAAGGTGACCGTAAAGGATCGTTCGGTTCCGGCACTTACACCGATGAAACCGCACCGACGCTGAGCGGCACGCTGAGCAAGGCGCTGGCCGATGGCGAAGTGCTGAAGATCTACCGTAACGGCGTGTTTGTAGGCGTCGCGACGGTGGTCGGTCTGGCCTGGACCTTCGCGGATTCCGCGCTGGCGGACGGCACATACGTGTACGTCGCGAAAGCGCAGGATCTGGCGGGGAATACCACGCCATCGGGCGATTTCACCCTGACGGTGGATACCTCGATTCCGACCACGATTGCCACCGTGACGGCCGAATCCACGCAGGATACGACGCCGATCATCAGCGGTACGTTGTCCGAAGCGCTGGGCGAAGGCATGTATGTTCAGGTAGTGGTAAATGGCGTGACGTACACGTCCGAAACGGGCGGCGCAGTGGTGGTCGATCCGCTGAACAATACCTGGTACTTGCAGGTTCCGGGGGCGCTGGGGCTGGCAAGTTATAACGTCACGGCACAGGTGCGCAGCAGTGCGGGCAACGGGAACGATGCAGGTATCGACACCAGCGCCATCATTGTTTATGCCGAAACCGCCGTGGACACCAGCTGGGCGACCACTGCGGGTTCGACGTCCACCAATGCCATGGCTTTCAGCCTGAACAGCAGTGGTTTGTGGAACATTGTCACCGGGATCTCGGATTACACCAGTTCCGGCCTGAACAGCTATTCCGGCACCACGTTAACCAACACCCGTGGCAACATCGTGGTGAGTTACACGCTGGCGGATACCGACCGTAACGGCACGTCAGATATTTATGCGACGGAAACCAACTACGGCGGCAGCATTCAGGGTAAATGGACCGCAAATGCAGACGGCACGTACACCTACGGCCAGCAGGCGATCGGCACCACCATCTGGTACGGCGGCGTGATTGCCTATGACAAAACCGGCGACGGTTGGGTGGATCTGGCGTACGGCGATGCCGGGGGTGACTCACGCAGTTATCTGGTGAACAACAAGGGCGTTCTGACCGCTGACGGCACCAACGGCGCGGCGGGTCTCGCGGGTGTGACGTACCGTGAAATCTCCGGCGTGGATATCAACAACGACGGTACGGTCGATATCGTTCAGCACACCAACCGTAACGGCGCGTATGCCCTGACGGTAGTGAGCAACAACGGCACCGGCTCGCTGACGGAAACGCAAAGCATCGCTAACGTGTTTATCCCGAATGCCGCCAACTCGACCACCGCAGTGTCGATGACCTGGGCGGACTTCAACGGCGATGGCCTGATGGACCTGTACATTTCAACCGGTCTGAACTCCAGCGGCGGATACAACTACGGCGGCATGATCTACTACAACAACGGGACGGGCGGCTTGACGGCCACGCCAACCGCAGTAGAAACGGCGACCACCAACGCGGCATCTGGCGGGTATCTGTCAGCGGCTGTGGACTGGGACGGTGACGGTGACATGGACATCATCAAGTTCAGCACCTATTCCACCAGCCAGACCGCGACGCTGTACATGAACGACAGCACCGGCAAAGGCTGGACCAGCAGTCAGCTTGCCTCCGCACTGGTGAACGTGACGGGGATTGCGACGCTCGACTACGACTGGAACGGGACGCAGGACCTGCTGGTTTCGCAGGCCAACGGCAAAGTGGTGTACATCGCCAACAACAACACCATTGCTGACGGCACGGCCATTCACCTGCGCATTCTCGACGGCGAAGGGATGAACGTGTTCTACGGCAACACGGTGCAGCTGTACAACTCAGCCGGCCAGCTGGTGGCGTCGCAGATCATCAACGCCCAGTCGGGTATCGGGATTAACGATGCCTCGGCGCTGGTGAACTTCTACGGGTTGGATCCGAATGAAACGTATTCGGCGGTGCTGGTGCGCAATATCAACGGCGTGTCGTCCAATGAAACCTGGAATGACCTGACCGCGGGTGACGGCACCACCAGCTACTCGTTAACGGCGGATGCAGCGACCGGCGGCACCAGCGGCACCATCACCGGTACCGGCTACAACGATACGTTTATCGCGGAAAACGGCACCTACGTGTACGACGGCTCCGGCGGCTGGAACACTTCGTCAGACCACGCGACATGGAGTGCCACCGGCGGTGAGGACATCGTCGATTTCCGCAATGCCACCAGCGGGATCACCGTGGATCTGAGCAGCAGTAACGCCCAGAACACCGGGTTCAACACGTCAACCTTCAAGAATATCGAAGGGATTGCCGGGTCGAACTACGACGATACGATCACCGGCAGTTCTGGCGATAACGTGTTCAACGGCCGTGGCGGCAACGACACTTTCAACTTAGGCAACGGCGGGCACGACACGCTGCTGTACAAGCTGATTAACAGTGCCGACGCCACCGGCGGTAACGGTTCTGACACCATCAACGGCTTTACGGTCGGGACATGGGAAGGCACGGCGAACTCAGACCGTCTGGATCTGAGCGAGCTGTTGCAGTCGGGCGGTTACACCGGCACCGGTTCAGCAAGCTACGTCAACGGCGTGGCCACGCTGAACGCCTCGGCGGGCAATATCACCGATTACCTGTCGGTGACGACCGAAGGCAACAACACCGTCATCAAGATTGATATGGATGGCAGCGGTTCAGCACAGTCGATGACCACCATCGCGACGCTGACCAACGTGCATACCGATCTGGCGACGTTGCTGGCGAACCATCAGCTGATTGTTGGCTAATCAGTAGCGGAAAGCGGAGCAGGGGAAACCCTCTGCTCCGCGGACCCGGATGGCCTGTTTATGCTCCGGAATGAGCGTGAAGAAAGACGATTTAGGGAAGAATGATGATGAAAAAAGACAACATGTTAGAGAAAGGCTACACCGCGTGGCTCAGCGCCATGCTCGATATCGCGAAACACTACCGGCTGGATTACTCAGAAGAACACGTGAAAACTACGGTCGCCTGGGAGATGGGCGCACCGGCAGACGTGATTCTTGATGAGATGGCAAAAAAACTGGGGCTGGGCCGCGTGACGCGTGATTTCCACCCGAACGATCTCGACCCGATGAGCGTGCCGTTCATCCTGACGCTCGACAACGGGCGGCTGGGCGTGGTGACACATCTGGACGCCAGCGGCCAGTGCGCCGTGCAATTTACCGAAGATCAGGGGCTCGAAACCACCCTGACATCAGAACAGCTGGCGGAACGCGCGAAAAGCATCACGCTTCTGCGCCCGCTGCACAGCATTCCCGATGCGCGCGTTGATAACTACATCAAGCCGTACAAGAAAAATTGGTTCTGGGATCTGGCGTTGAAAGACTGGCGTCGTTACAGCGACATCATGCTGGCCTCAATGATTGCCAACGTACTGGCGCTGGCGGGCATGTTGTTTTCCATGCAGGTTTACGACCGCGTGGTGCCGTCGCAGTCCGTCCCGACCTTATGGGTACTTTTCGGCGGCGTGATGCTGGCGATTACCTTTGAATTCGTGATGCGCATGGTGCGCGTCCATATTTCTGACGTGGTAGGGAAACGCGCCGATTTGCGCATTTCCGACCGCGTCTTTGGCCGTGCGCTGCGCATTAAAAATAGTGCGCGCTCGAAATCCACCGGCTCCTTTATTTCGCAAATCCGCGAACTGGAATCCGTGCGCGAGCTGATCACTTCGACCACGCTCAGCGCGCTGTCGGATCTGCCATTCTTCCTGCTGTTCACCGTGATTCTGTGGATGATCGGCGGCCCGCTGGTGTTTGTGGTGTTACTGGCGCTGCCTTTGCTGCTGATCCCCGGCATCCTGATCCAGAGACCTCTGGCGAAACTGGCCAACGAAGGGATGCGCGAATCGGCGGTGCGTAACGCCTCGCTGGTGGAAGCGGTGGAATCGCTCGAAGACATCAAACTGATGCGCGCCGAGCAGCGTTTCCAGAACCAGTGGAACCACTGCAACGAAGTGTCTGCCGAAATCAGCATGCGTCAGCGTTTTCTGACCAGCCTGCTGATGACCTGGACGCAGGAAGTGCAGTCGATTGTGTACGCTGTCGTGCTGCTGGTGGGTTGCTATCTGGTGATGAAGGGCGACATGACCACCGGTGCGCTGGTCGGTACGACCATTCTGGCATCCCGCACCATTGCACCGCTGGCGCAGATTTCCGGCGTGCTGTCGCGCTGGCAGCAGGCAAAGGTTGCGCGTAAAGGGCTGGATGAACTGATGCAACGCCCGATTGATCAGGAAAATGGCCAGAAGATGGTTCACAAGGCGCAGATCGCCGGTGAATACGCGTTCAGTGACGCGGTGTTTTATTACGACGAAGAAGCCAAAGCGGTGAATCTGGCGATTTCACGCCTGAACATCAAACCGGGCGAAAAGATTGCCATCCTCGGCAAAAACGGCGCCGGTAAATCGACGCTCCTGCAAGTGCTGGCCGGGATGCAACAGGTTCAGCAAGGGCAGGTGGTGCTCGATAACGTCAACATCAAACAGATCGACCCGGCAGATTTACGCCGCGACGTGGCGCTTCACAACCAGCACGCCCGCCTGTTCTTCGGCTCGGTGCATGAAAACATCACCATGGGACGCCCGCAGGCGACGGACGAAGAGATCCATGAAGCGCTGGTGATCAGCGGCGCGCTGGCGTTTGTTCAGCAAAAAGAGGACGGCCTGAACTTCCTCATTCACGAAGGCGGCGTCGGGCTTTCCGGCGGGCAACGTCAGGCGCTGTTGCTGGCGCGTAACATCATCACGCAGCCGCAGGTTTTACTGCTCGATGAGCCCACCGCGTGGCTGGACGAGATTTCCGAATGGAACCTGATTTCCCAGTTATCCACCTGGGGCAAAGACAAAACGCTGATTATTGCCACGCACCGTCTGGCGCTGTTGCAACTGGTCGATCGCATTATCGTCATGGATAACGGGCGCATTTCGCTCGACGGTAATAAGGATGAGATCCTGAACAAACACTTCAGGCCGAAAGGACAGACCGCTGCCGCCACTGCAAAACCGGCGACAAGCAAGGAGGCATCATAATGAAAAAGCCTAAACTCACGACCCGTCAGCGGGCTGAAAAATCCCTGCCGCGCTCGACCATTCTGGTCTGGTCGGTTTCGCTGATGCTTTTGTGTTTCTTCCTGTGGGCGAATTTTTACACGCTCGATGAAGTCACGACCGGCACCGGCAAAGTGATCCCGTCATCGCACGAACAGATTGTTCAGTCGCTGGAAGGCGGCATCGTGCACACCATCGACGTGCAGGAAGGGCAAGTGGTGGAACGCGGGCAGCGGCTGGCGCAGCTGGATCGCACCAAAACCGAATCCGGCGTACAGGAAAGCGTGGCGCGTTTGCATGCCGCGCTGGCGACCGCGGCGCGACTGACGGCGCAGATCAACAATACGCCGCTGACGTTCCCGGCAGAGCTGGATGACGAACCGGAGCTGGTGAAATCAGAAACCGAGCTGTACAACTCCAGCCGTAACAGCCTGGAGAAACAACTTTCCGGCCTGAAGCAGGGCGTATCGCTTATCCGCCGCGAGCTTTCAATGACCACGCCACTGGTCAAACAGGGCGCGGCCAGCGATGTGGAAGTACTGCGTCTGCAACGTCAGATTAACGAAATGGAAAGCAAAGCGACTGACCTGGAAACGCAATACAACGTGCGCGCTGGTGAGGAACTTGCCAAGGCCAATGCGGAGATCGAGGCGCAGCGCTCGGTGATTCTGGGGCGTAAAGACTCACTGAACCGCCTGGAATTCTTCTCGCCGGTGAAAGGCATCGTCAAAAATATTGACGTCAACACCGTCGGCGGCGTGATTCCGCCCAATGGCAAACTGATGACGCTGGTGCCGATTGACGACCAGATGCTGGTGGAAGCGCAAATCTCCCCGCGCGACGTGGCGTTTATCCACCCTGGCCAGAAAGCCAAGGTGAAAATCACCGCCTATGATTATTCCATTTACGGCAGTTTTGACGGCGAAGTTACGACGATTTCCCCGGACACCATCCAGGATGAAGTCCGCCGCGACGTGTACTATTACCGCGTCAACATCAAAACGCACGCCAACTATCTGGAAAATAAACACAAAGAAAAGTTCTATATCTTCCCCGGCATGATCGCCACGGTGGATATCAAAACCGGCAATAAAAGCATCCTCGATTATCTGCTGAAGCCGCTGAACAAAATGAACGAAGCAATGCGGGAACGTTAATAACGGCGTTGTGAGAAACGGAAAAACCCACGTGTGAACGTGGGTTTAATAAGATGGTCACCCCCACCCTGTGAGCGGTACGCTGACAGGGTGTTTTTCTTTCTGAAGGGGATCATCATGCAAAACGTTACGCTCATCGGTATTGACCTCGGCAAGCATTCGTT
>NZ_JADOBI010000009.1:1497-212403 GCF_015644585.1 Rahnella laticis
CACAGGTTGTGAGTTCGATGAGTAGGGCGGGACACGTGACATCCTGTCTGAATATGGGGGGACCATCCTCCAAGGCTAAATACTCCTGACTGACCGATAGTGAACCAGTACCGTGAGGGAAAGGCGAAAAGAACCCCGGCGAGGGGAGTGAAATAGAACCTGAAACCGTGTACGTACAAGCAGTGGGAGCCTCCTTTGTGGGGTGACTGCGTACCTTTTGTATAATGGGTCAGCGACTTATATTTTGTAGCAAGGTTAACCGTATAGGGGAGCCGTAGGGAAACCGAGTCTTAACTGGGCGTCAAGTTGCAAGGTATAGACCCGAAACCCGGTGATCTAGCCATGGGCAGGTTGAAGGTTGGGTAACACTAACTGGAGGACCGAACCGACTAATGTTGAAAAATTAGCGGATGACTTGTGGCTGGGGGTGAAAGGCCAATCAAACCGGGAGATAGCTGGTTCTCCCCGAAAGCTATTTAGGTAGCGCCTCGTGAACTCATCTTCGGGGGTAGAGCACTGTTTCGACTAGGGGGCCATCCCGGCTTACCAACTCGATGCAAACTACGAATACCGAAGAATGTTATCACGGGAGACACACGGCGGGTGCTAACGTCCGTCGTGAAGAGGGAAACAACCCAGACCGCCAGCTAAGGTCCCAAAGTCATGGTTAAGTGGGAAACGATGTGGGAAGGCATAGACAGCCAGGATGTTGGCTTAGAAGCAGCCATCATTTAAAGAAAGCGTAATAGCTCACTGGTCGAGTCGGCCTGCGCGGAAGATGTAACGGGGCTAAACCATGCACCGAAGCTGCGGCAGCGACGCTTATGCGTTGTTGGGTAGGGGAGCGTTCTGTAAGCCGTCGAAGGTGAACTGTGAGGTTTGCTGGAGGTATCAGAAGTGCGAATGCTGACATAAGTAACGATAATGCGGGTGAAAAACCCGCACGCCGGAAGACCAAGGGTTCCTGTCCAACGTTAATCGGGGCAGGGTGAGTCGACCCCTAAGGCGAGGCTGAAAAGCGTAGTCGATGGGAAGCTGGTTAATATTCCAGCACTTGGTGTTACTGCGAAGGGGGGACGGAGAAGGCTAGGCTAGCCGGGCGACGGTTGTCCCGGTTCAAGCGTGTAGGGGTGTGGTCCTGGTAAATCCGGATTACTTTAACCCTGAGGCGTGATAACGAGCCACTACGGTGGTGAAGTAGTTGATGCCATGCTTCCAGGAAAAGCCTCTAAGCTCCAGGTAACACGAAATCGTACCCCAAACCGACACAGGTGGTCAGGTAGAGAATACTCAGGCGCTTGAGAGAACTCGGGTGAAGGAACTAGGCAAAATGGTGCCGTAACTTCGGGAGAAGGCACGCTGGCGCGTAGGTGAAGGGACTTGCTCCCGGAGCTGAAGCCAGTCGAAGATACCAGCTGGCTGCAACTGTTTAATAAAAACACAGCACTGTGCAAACACGAAAGTGGACGTATACGGTGTGACGCCTGCCCGGTGCCGGAAGGTTAATTGATGGGGTTATCCGCAAGGAGAAGCTCTTGATCGAAGCCCCGGTAAACGGCGGCCGTAACTATAACGGTCCTAAGGTAGCGAAATTCCTTGTCGGGTAAGTTCCGACCTGCACGAATGGCGTAATGATGGCCAGGCTGTCTCCACCCGAGACTCAGTGAAATTGAACTCGCTGTGAAGATGCAGTGTACCCGCGGCAAGACGGAAAGACCCCGTGAACCTTTACTATAGCTTGACACTGAACATTGAGCCTTGATGTGTAGGATAGGTGGGAGGCTTTGAAGCGTGGACGCCAGTCTGCGTGGAGCCAACCTTGAAATACCACCCTTTAATGTTTGATGTTCTAACTCGGCCCCGTGATCCGGGGTGAGGACAGTGTCTGGTGGGTAGTTTGACTGGGGCGGTCTCCTCCTAAAGAGTAACGGAGGAGCACGAAGGTTAGCTAATCACGGTCGGACATCGTGAGGTTAGTGCAATGGCATAAGCTAGCTTGACTGCGAGAGTGACGGCTCGAGCAGGTACGAAAGTAGGTCATAGTGATCCGGTGGTTCTGAATGGAAGGGCCATCGCTCAACGGATAAAAGGTACTCCGGGGATAACAGGCTGATACCGCCCAAGAGTTCATATCGACGGCGGTGTTTGGCACCTCGATGTCGGCTCATCACATCCTGGGGCTGAAGTAGGTCCCAAGGGTACGGCTGTTCGCCGTTTAAAGTGGTACGCGAGCTGGGTTTAGAACGTCGTGAGACAGTTCGGTCCCTATCTGCCGTGGGCGTTGGAAGATTGAGAGGGGCTGCTCCTAGTACGAGAGGACCGGAGTGGACGCATCACTGGTGTTCGGGTTGTCATGCCAATGGCATTGCCCGGTAGCTAAATGCGGAAAAGATAAGCGCTGAAAGCATCTAAGCGCGAAACTTGCCTCGAGATGAGTCTTCCCTGTGGCTTTAAGCCACCTGAAGGGACGTTTAAGACTAAGACGTTGATAGGCTGGGTGTGTAAGTGCAGCGATGCATTGAGCTAACCAGTACTAATGACCCGAGAGGCTTAACCTTACAACACCAAAGGTGTTTTGTATTGGCTCTGTGATAGACCTAGATTTTTCAGCTGATTGTTCCGAGATTGGTTCGTAGTGCAAGCCTGATATGGGGTGAGCGTTATGAATGAAACAGAATTTGCCTGGCGGCAACAGCGCGGTGGTCCCACCTGACCCCATGCCGAACTCAGAAGTGAAACGCCGTAGCGCCGATGGTAGTGTGGGGTCTCCCCATGCGAGAGTAGGGAACTGCCAGGCATCAAATTAGTTCCTTTCCCCTGACAAGGAAAATAACAGGAACAAACTTGTATCAGACGATTTCTGATGTAAGTGAAAGAACCGGTGGAGCGGTAGTTCAGTTGGTTAGAATACCTGCCTGTCACGCAGGGGGTCGCGGGTTCGAGCCCCGTCCGTTCCGCCACTAATTGCATTGACCCTGAATCGAAAGATTCAGGGTTTTTTGCATTTTAAAATCTGTAAAAATCGGGTATTAAACGTACTGGATTTCTGATTTAAAGCTTTTGCATCGGGTTGAAACCTCTGTGTGATATTTAAAATCAATCGATTAACTTTCTGTTGAAGATTAATCTATATAATCACTGTTCTTATTTTATAAGAATAGTAATTTTTCCCCACTTTAACCCATTATAATTTGCTGACTTTAATTTCATAAAACCTAAGCTGCTATTTCTCACTATAAAATTAAGATTTATCAGATGTGTATTCTGGTCAGTAATATCTAACGCGGTGTAAAAATAACTAAAACACACCGTTCAGCGCAATAGCCTGTCAGATTACTGATGCAACTTTTAATAAAATATCATAAAGTCTCAATTCGGAAGATTCGCGAAGATTAATCATTATGAAATTCTCACTGGATATACTTGACTGGCAGGCTGTTGCTCCTGGTATCAATAATTGTGCCGATTGGATCCAATGGGCGCAATGTTCCGGTGTGGATGCATTTTCAGGCGAGATCCCAAAGAGCGAGCAGATCCCAATGATGGCTGCGCGTCGTATGAGTATCGGAAGTCGTTTTGCCGTCGATGCCGGTCTGTCCCTGCTTTTGAAACACCAGGTTGATGCCGCAATTTTTACCAGTCGCCACGGTGAACTTGAGAGAACGGGGCGCATTTTACATGCGCTTGCAGAAAACGACGCTATTTCTCCCACCGAATTCTCAATGTCCGTCCATAATACCGCCGCTGGCTGGTTAACTATTATCAGTAAAAATCCACTGCCGGTAACCTCACTGGCTGCCGGTATGGACAGCTTTCAGCAAGGTCTGCTGGAAGCGCAATCTATGCTGGCAGGCGGTGCTTCACGCATCATGCTGGTCGATTTTGATGGCGAAATTCCTTCCCTGTATGCTGAATCGGTAAATTCCGAGTTTCTGCCTTACGCGATGGCAATAATATTGGCGGCTGGCGATACTTTACAGTGCCAGCGCATTGCAAAAAACGATGAAGTCGATTCCCTTGCTCTTCCGCAGGGTTTGCAATTCCTGCGAGGTTATCTGTCCTCATCGCCTTCATTTATTGTCAGTGCTGATAGTCGCTATCACTGGCAATGGGCGCGTGCATTGTGAGGAGCGAATCTGCCTTGATGGAAGACGTTTCCTCTTTGCCGAACCGGATATGGCGATGGTCTGTTACAGGCATTTTTTTCGCATTTTTCGGAATTGGCGGACTGTTGCTTTCTTTGTTCTGGTTTACTCTGTTGCGGTTAATCATACGCCAGCCGGAAAGATTGCACCGGATGACACTGAACAGCATTCGTAATAGCTTTCGACTTTTCCTCGGAGGATTACGGCTTTTTGGTGTGATGGATTACCGGTTTGTCGGCGACGAGAAGTTTCAGGAGGACACCGGATGCCTGATTGTTGCGAACCATCCCAGCCTTCTTGATTATGTCATTCTGGCTTCGCGGATGCCGCGCTGTGATTGCATTGTCAAACAGGCGTTGCTGAAGAACCCATTTTTAGCTGGCGTCATCAAAGCCGCCGGATATCTGGTGAACTCAGGGTCTGATGAGTTGCTTCAGGCTTGTGAGACGCGCCTCAAGGCGGGTGGAACATTGCTGATCTTCCCTGAAGGGACGCGTTCTTTGCCTGAGAAACCGATAACGCTACAGCGTGGTGCTGCCAATATCGCGCTGAGAGCCGGTTGTGATGTGCGGATTGTTCATATTTCCTGTCAGCCACCCATGCTGACCAAACAGGGAAAATGGTACGAAATTCCGCGAGTAAAACCTCAGTTTGTCATCACTGTTGCCGATAAGGTAAAGGCTGAGGATTTTTTTGATGAACAGGATCTTTCGCCTGCGCTGGCAGCAAGGCGTCTGACACAGCATTTGCGCTCTGAACTAATGCACGGCAATACTCAAAATAACGAGAAATAAGTCATGGATTCATTAAGTAACGACATTAAAGAACTTATCATCGCGACGCTCAATCTGGAGGGAATGACGCCAGACGAGATAGATACGCAAGCGCCTCTTTTTGGCGATGGATTAGGGCTGGATTCTATTGATGCCCTCGAATTAGGCCTGGCATTGAAAAAGCAATACGGCGTGATCCTTTCGGCTGAAAGTCAGGAAATGCGTGAGCATTTTTATTCCGTTGAAAGTCTTAGCCAGTTTATATCAGTTCAGCGTGGTTAAAGAGATTCCTATGCAGAAGCAAGAAATTTATCAGCAGATTAGCGCGTTATTAATCAAGCTATTTGAAATTGATGAAAGTGATATCAGCCCCGATGCCAAACTTTACGAAGATTTGGAATTAGACAGTATTGATGCTGTGGATTTGGTTGTTCATCTGCAGAAATCGACGGGCAGAAAAATTAAACCTGAAATGTTCAAATCAGTACGAACCGTTCAGGATGTTGTTGATGCCATCGATGAATTACTCAACACGCCAGCGCAATAATTGCTGTGTCTGAAACCCGGCGCTTTTCCCTTCAGCTTGTCGCAGCGTTCGCTCGCTGGGCAATGCCCGTGGCGATTATTGCTTATCCGGTAGCCGTCTGGTGTGGCTTAAAAAATTGGGGAATGAGTATTCTTGCTCCCCTTCTGATTATTGCGTTTATTCTGCGGTTGCTCACCTTTCGCGGAAAATTAAATCAGCTCACTTTTTTCGGCAAAGCGATGGCCGTCGCTGGCATTGTGCTGGTCATCACCAGCGTTGTACTGCGCGAAACATCGATGCTGTTGTATTACCCGGTGGCGGTGAATGTCCTGCTTCTTGGCCTGTTTTTTAGTTCATTGTTCGCCCGGCAATCACTGGTTGAGCGCCTTGCCCGGCTAAGCGAGCCCGACTTACCGCCCGAAGGGGTTGTCTATACGCGACGCGTAACACAAATCTGGTGCCTGTTTTTTGTTTGTAATGGATCTTTTGCTTTATATACCTGCCTGAAAGGCGATGTGTCTTTGTGGGCGCTTTACAACGGCGGGATCAGTTATCTGCTGATTGGTTTATTAATGGGTATTGAATGGATAATCAGAAAGCGTCTGCGCAAGCCGTGACGCTGCCAATGTGCCAATGGCTGGGCACGGAAAGAGCAGATGATCATCTGGTTGCCTGGAGTGAAACCCGTGAGCACAGGCAGCGTGACTTCCGTCGCGATGTCGCGACGCTGTTTGCCAGGGTCAGTGCGACTCCTTGTTCGCGCTGGGCGCTGTGTCTGGAAGATAACTATTCGTTCGCTGTGGCCTTACTGGCCGTTCTTTACAGCGGAAAAACGCCTGTTCTGCCTGGTCATTTTCGTCAGGCACTGCTCTCTGAGCAATGCGATGCATTCGATGCGCTGATTACCGATCTGCCATTGCAGCTCAATTGTCCTGTTCTCCGCTTTCCGTTTGTTGCCATTGAGCCGCTTTCTGTTTTACCTGCATTTCCGGAAAATGCATCGCTCGTCCTCTTCACGTCCGGATCAACGGGAAAACCGCAGAAGATTATCAAACCGGTCTCTTGTCTTGAGCGAGAAAGTCAGTGGCTCTGTGCCCGGTGGGGCGCAGAACTGGCCGGTTCGCGGTTCGCCGCCACGGTCTCGCCTCATCACATGTACGGCCTGAGCTTTGCGTTCATGTTGCCGCTGTCGCTTGGCCTGCCGTTTTCGGCCAGCAGCGTCCAGTATCACGAGCAACTGCATTCGCTCGCGGTAAAATCTCCGCTGGCGTTTGTCAGCAGCCCGGCCTTTCTCAAACGTCTGGACGCCACTTTAACACCGGTCACGCTGCGTGCAGTTTTTTCCGCTGGTGGCCCTCTGGAAAGCGATGCGGCGCAATCAGTGAAAGAAACCTGCGGTTGCCAGCCAACAGAGATTTATGGCACCACCGAAAGTGGGGTTATCGCATTTCGCCAGCAAACCCGGCCTGGCGAAGCCTGGACGCTGTTCGACAACGTAGATTTGCGGCCTCAGCCCGATGGCAGCATTGCAGTGATTTCTCCGATTATTCCGCAGCCGGAAGGCATTGATCTCAACGATGAGATAAAACTTTTACCTGACGGTTCACGTCATTTTGATCTTCTGGGCCGTAAAGATCGGATCGTTAAAATTGCTGAACAGCGGATCTCGCTGGATGAAATTGAGCAACGCTTGTGTGCACTCGATCTTCTGGCTGACGCCTGTGTTCTGACTCTCGAAAAACAGGGCAGGGTTTCGGTTGCGGCAGTGATTGTACTGACCCCGGCGGGCGATGCGCTGTTGCAGGCCGAAAACCGCAATGTCCTGTTTGGGCAGATCCGCCATGCTTTGCGGGAATGGGTATCACCGGTGTCGCTGCCGCGATACTGGCGTATTGTTCCGGCGATCCCACTCAATCAACAAGGCAAACGCGCAGCCGCTGAATTACAGGAAATGTTTTTATGATGAAGCCTGAAGTCCTGAGCCTGCATAAAAGCAGCGACACCAGCCTGATGCTCGAATTGCGGCTCTCAGCGGATTTGTTCTGGTTTCGCGGGCACTTTCCCACGTATCCGCTGCTCCCGGGTGTCACGCAGGTGAACTGGGTGATGGAGTATGCGGGCGAGATTTTGCGGCTGGATAAAGCTTTTTCGGGGATGGAAGTGGTGAAGTTTCAGCGGCCACTTTTGCCGGATGAAACTGTCAGCCTGCACATTGACTGGCTGAAAGAAAAACACCGGCTGATTTTCCGCTACGTCTTGGGCGAAACCATTGCCAGCAGTGGAAAAATCACATTATGCCCGTAACATCCTCAGTGCTGTTTTCACCCTGTCTGATTATCCCGTGTTACAACCACGGGCCGATGATGGCCGGTGTGCTGGATAAACTCAGCTCTTTCGGATTGCCGTGCATTGTGGTTGATGATGGCAGCGAGGCGCAAACTGCGGATGAATTACAGCGTCTGGCGCAGATAACGCCATGGATGAGCCTGACGCGCCTGTCGCCGAATCAGGGCAAAGGTGCCGCTGTCATGGCCGCTTTACGGCTGGCTGCGGAAAAAGGGTTTACCCACGCCATGCAGGTTGACGCAGACGGCCAGCACCAGCTTTCCGACGTTCCTCTCATGCTGCAGGAAGCGCAAAAACACCCGGATTGCCTGATCTCCGGTCAGCCGGTGTATGACGAAAGCGTGCCGAAATCGCGCCTTTATGGCCGTTATGTCACGCATTTTTGGGTTTGGGTCGAAACCCTGTCATTTTCACTTAAAGACAGTATGTGCGGATTTCGCGTTTATCCTTTGCGGCCTTGCCTGAGGTTGATGGACAAACAGCCACTGGGTTTACGCATGGATTTCGATACCGAAATCATGGTGCGGCTCTACTGGCAGGGGACGCGCAGCCGCTTCCTGCCGACGCGCGTCACCTATCCGCAAGACGGCGTTTCGCATTTTGATGCGGTGAAAGACAACATTAAAATCTCGTGGATGCACACCCGCCTGTTCTTCGGCATGTTGCCGCGCATTCCTTTTTTGCTGCGCCAGAGACAAACGCAGCAAAGCGATCCGCACTGGTCGGTAACGCGCGAACGTAAAGGGCTGTGGGGCATTCGCCTGATGCTGAAGATTTATCGCGTGCTGGGCTACCGCGCTTTCCAGTTACTGCTTTATCCGGTGATTGGTTACTTCTGGCTGACGGGTGGAAAACAGCGCAAGGCGTCGGACGCCTGGCTTGAACGCGTCCGCGAAGTCGCAGCGCAGCGCGCTATCGCGTTGCCGTACCCGTTAAGTACATTCCGGCATTTCATGCGGTTTGGCGAATCGATGCTGAGCAAACTGGCGAGCTGGCAGGGCGATAAAACTTTGAATGACGCGGTGCTGGTTAATCCTGACGTCTGTGAAGCGCATATTGCCTCCGGGCGCGGCACGCTGATCCTCGCCTCGCATCTTGGCGACATCGAATCTTGCCGTGCTATTGGTGCGCTGAATCATCGGATCACCGTGAATGCGCTGGTTTTCACCGAACACGCCGAACGGTTTAATCAGGTGATGAAAGAAATTAACCCGCAGGCGCTGGTGAATCTGATTCAGGTGAGCCAGATGGGGCCGGACACCGCCATGTTATTGCAGGAAAAACTCGATGCAGGCGAATGGGTGGCAATTGTGGGCGACAGAACATCCGCCAGCCGTCATCAGCGCGGTGAGCATTCCCGCGTCATCTGGAGTGATTTTCTCGGTAAACCCGCGGCTTTCCCGCAAGGACCTTTTATTCTTGCCGCCGCCCTGAAAGCGCCGGTGATGCTGATGTTTGGCATCAGACAGGAACGGCGTCTGCATATTTACTGCGAATCTTTTGCCGATCCGCTGATTCTGCCCCGCGCAAATCGTCTGCCTGCATTACAGGAAACCGTCGACCGCTACGCCGCGCGCCTTGAACATTACAGCCTGCTGGCGCCTCACGACTGGTTCAATTTTTATGATTTCTGGCAGCATCCCGCAGATGACGCCTCTGACAGGAAACCTGACTGATATGACTTCCAAACTTGATCCGCGCTTTAACGACCCGCGCTTTTCCACCGTGGTGGAAATCACCGTGCCTTTTCATGATGCCGATGCCATGGGCGTTGTCTGGCACGGCAATTATTTTCGTTATCTCGAAGTTGCGCGCGAGCAGTTACTGAAACAGTTCGATTATGGCTATCGTCAGATGGAAGCCTCCGGTTATGTGTGGCCAATCGTGGATACGCGCGTGAAATACATTGCGCCCGTCCTGTTCGAACAGCGCATTGCCGTTCACGCGCAGCTTGAAGAAATCGAAAATCGTCTGCGTATCAGCTATCAGATCTATGATATTGAAACCGGAAAACGCACAACGACAGGCTACACGTTACAGGTCGCCGTGGATGCTGAAACCAAAGAGATGTGTTTTGTCTCGCCACAGGTTCTTTTCGATAAAACCGGAGTCAGCCTGTGAAATCACTTCTGTTTGTTTTACTCGCCGCGTTCAGCGTTGCTGCCCAGGCCGTAACGCTGGATGATTTGCAACAGCGTTTCAGCCAGGTGCCGGTGCTGCGCGCTGAATTCGCCCAGCAGAGAACCATCAGTGGAATGGCGCAGCCGCTGAACTCCGGCGGAAATTTACTGATTGCACAAAAACAGGGGCTTTGGTGGCAGCAGGAAAAACCGTTCCCTCTGACGTTACTTCTGACGGAAACCCGTATGGTGCAAATCATGGCGGGTCAGCCGCCGCAGGTGGTGACAGCCAGCAATAATCCGCAGATGTTCCAGTTCAACTCCCTGCTGAGCGCGCTGTTTCATGCAGACCGCCGCGTGCTGGAAGAAAACTTCACGCTGGATTTCGCAGATAAAGGGCAGGGCGCCTGGACGCTGGTGCTGGTGCCAAAAGTCTCGCCGCTGAACCGCCTTTTCCGCCGCATTACACTCAACGGGGAAACCTTCCTGAACAAGATTGATATTGATGACATGCAGGGCGACGCGACGCACATCCGTTTCTTTAACCAGAAAACGACGCCCGCTGAACTGACTGACGCCGAGAAACGCCATTTTGCATCCTGATCTTCACCGCCGGCTGGCGCAAATCTGGCTGCTGATTATTGTGTTTCTCGTCGCCGCGCTGGTCTGGTTGCTACCGCGCAGCCAGATTAACAGCAGCGTGCTGGCGCTTTTGCCGCAGCAACAGACGGCCGGTCTTCCTCCGGCGATTTCTGACGGCTTTACGCAGCGGCTTGATCGCCAGTTAATGTGGCTGGTCAGCCCGCCGGAAGGCGCGGGAACAAAGCCCCTTGAAGACTGGCTGAAACAGCTGCGATCGCTTCCTGCACTGAGTCAGGTGGAAGGGCCGATGGATGAGGCGCGTCAGCAGGAATGGGGCGCGTTCTTTTTCCGGCATCGTAATGCTTTGCTTGATGACGCCACCCGTCAGCGCCTGAACGCCAGTGCTGAACAGCAAAGCCAGTGGATCATGGGGCAGGTTTATTCCGCCTTTGCCGGTGTCAGCGGAAAAGAGCTGGCTAACGATCCTTTATTGCTGGTGCGTGCCTCACAAATGGCGCAGCAGCAAAGCAGCGGCGGCATGAGCCTCGATCAGGGCTGGCTGATGACGCGCGATCCTCAAGGGCGCAGCTGGTATTTACTTCACGGCGAGCTGAATGCGTCGTCCTATGACATCACCAGCGCGAAGCACACTGTCGCTGAGCTGAATGCGGCCAGACACGCTTTTGAAGCGCGCTGGCCGGGCGCGAAAGTGCTTGAGCGCGGCACGATTTTTTACAGCAATTACGCCAGCCAGCAGGCTGAACATGATTTATCTACCATTGGCGCGGCCTCGGTTATCGGCGTCTTTCTGCTGATTTTACTGATGTTCCGCTCCGTGCTGCCGTTGTTGCTCAGCCTGCTTTCAATCGGTATTGGTGCGCTGTCGGGCACGGTATTTACCCTGTGGGTCTTTGGTGAAATACACGTGATGACGCTGGTGCTGAGCGCCAGCATTGTCGGGATTTCAGCCGACTACACCCTCTACTTCCTCACTGAACGCCGCGTTCATGGTGAAACCAGCACGCCGCTCGAAAGCCTGAAAAAGCTGTTCCCGGCGTTGTCTGCGGCGCTGCTGACAACGGTCGCGGCCTACCTGATGCTGCTGATTGCGCCGTTCCCCGGCCTGCAACAGCTGGCGGTTTTTGCCGCCGCCGGGCTGAGCGCCGCCTGTATCACCGTCATGTGCTGGTATCCCTATTTATCTGCGCATTTGCCGGTCGGGCCGACGCCCGGACTGACGCTGATCTTGAAATGGTTGCTGGCATGGCGCAGCCGTAAACCGGTTCGTATCGGGCTGCCGGTTTTGATTTTCATGCTGGCGGCGGGCGGAATTTATCAGCTTAAAATCAATGACGATATTGCCGATTTACAAACGCTGCCGGCAGATTTACAGCAGCAGGAACAACAGATTGCCGCGCTGACCGGACAAACCAATGATCAGAAATGGCTGATCGTTTACGGCGATACGGCGGAGCAGACGCTTCAGCGTCTTGAGGCTTTGCGTCCAAAACTGGAGCAGGCGAAAACGGATGGCGTGATTGCCGGTTACCGGGCGCTCAGCCTGCCGTCGCAATTACAGCAACAAAAAGATCTCTCATTACTCCGCCAGCGTGCGCCGCAGATTATTGCGCAGTTGCAGCAGTCAGGGGTTTCAGTCGCCACGCCGGATCTCAGCCCGCAAACGGTTGATGTCCCGCTCTGGCTAAACAGCGTGGTCAGTCAGGGCTGGCGCTTACTGTGGTTGTCTTTGCCGGACGGACGCAGCGCGACGTTAATCCCGGTCAGTGGCGTTCACGATACCGCTGCCGTGGCGGCGCTGGCGGCGTCTTCCCCGGGAACCGGCTGGATTGACCGCAAGTCTGAATTCAGTGAGCTATTTTCTCAGTACCGCGTTTACCTCACTTATCTGCTCGGACTGGCAGTGGCGGTCATTGCCGCGATTTATCTCTGGCGTTTCCGTCTGCCGCACGGGCTGATTTGTCTGGTGCCGACGCTGCTTTCGCTGGGAATGGGCATCGCCGCGCTCGGTTACAGCGGTCATCATCTCAACCTGTTTTCATTGCTGGCGCTGATTCTGGTTCTGGGGATTGGCATCAACTACACCCTGTTTTTCACCAATCCGCGCGGGACGCCGACCACGTCGATGTTTGCCATTTTTATGGCTGTTGCGACCACGTTACTGACGTTTGGCATGCTGGTATTTAGCTCCACGCAGGCGATCAGCAGCTTTGGCATTGTGCTGAGTTCCGGCATATTGACGGCGTTTTTGCTCTCGCCGCTGACGTTGCCCGCTAAAAAAAGAGGACGTAAGAAATGATCCGATTCACGCTGCCGGTTCTGGCACTGCTGATTTTGATGTCTGGCGGCTGCGCCTCGCGCCCTCCTGCCCAAACGCTGCCTCAGGCGTGGCTGAAACCGGGCGTGCAGGTGAAATTACCCGCGCCGGTGCTGGCAGTACCGGTCAGTCAGCAGCAATTGCTGACGGCAACGGTCAACGGAAAACAGCAGTCTTTGCTGGTGCTGCTCAACGCCGACGGCAACTCTTTACAGCTGGCCGGGCTCTCGCCGCTGGGGATCCGTCTCTTTAAAGTGGTCTACGATCAAACCGGCATCCATACTGAACAGGCAATAAAGATTGAGGGTTTGCCTCCAGCAAATCAGGTTCTGGCCGATATTATGTTCAGCTACTGGCCGGTGGAAAGCTGGCAGCCGCTGTTGCCGCCGGGCTGGACGCTGAAAGACCAGCCTTTGCGCCGCACGTTATCGGATAACAAAGGCAACGCGATCACCCGGATTGACTATCTGCCGGAAGGCAAAACGCGGCGACCTGTTTCCATTACCCAGCTGGCGTTCCATTACCAGATCACTATTCAGAATGTCGGTGAATAACATGATTTACTTTTCGGCCGTGGGCATGGTTAACGCGCTGGGAAACAACAACATGCAGATTGCGGCCAGCCTGACGGCGGGTGTTTCGCCGGGCATGTCTGTGCAGGAAGGCTGGCTGACGGAAAACCGCCCGGTCTGGCTGGGCGCTGTCACGGGCGATTTATCGCCGATCCCGGAATCGCTTTCCGCGCACCGCAGCCGCAATAACCAGCTGCTGCTGGCGGCGCTGGCGCAAATTGAAACGCCGGTCAGCGAGGTTATTACCCGTTATGGTCACGAACGCGTTGCGGTAATCATGGGCACCAGCACCTCCGGCATTGCTGAAGGGGAAGACGCAGTGCGCCATCTGCATCAGCAGGGGGCTTTCCCGCAAGGCTATGACTATCAGCAGCAGGAACTCGGCGATCCTTCGCAATTTATGGCGGAACTGCTGGCGCTGACAGGGCCGGCATACACTTTATCGACGGCGTGTTCATCCAGCGCGAAAGCCATTATCAGCGGGATGCGCCTGATTGAGTCCGGTCTGGCTGATGCGGCAATTGTCGGTGGGGCAGACAGCTTGTGCCGGATGCCGGTCAACGGTTTCAACAGCCTGGAGTCGTTCTCCCGTGGCCGCTGTACGCCCTTCGGACAGGATCGCGATGGCATTAATATTGGTGAAGCGGCGGCATTGATTTTGCTGACGCGTGAACCGGCGGATGTCGCGCTGCTGGGCACCGGTGAGTCTTCTGATGCCTGGCATATGTCCGCGCCGCATCCGGAAGGTGCGGGCGCGGAGCGGGCAATCCGTATGGCGTTGCAACAGGCCGGGCTTGAGCCTGAAAATGTCGGCTACATCAATGCGCACGGCACGGCGACGCCGCTCAACGATCAGGTGGAATCGGCGGTGATCCACCGCGTCTTCGGCAGCCAGATCCCGTGCAGCTCGACCAAACATCTTACCGGCCACACGCTGGGCGCGGCCGGTGCGACAGAGGCGGCACTGAGCTGGCTTATCCTGACGCAAAATCTCAATCTGCCGCCTCAGGATTTCAGTATTGCGCCGCGTGATACCAGCCTGCCCGATATCCGGCTGGTCGATGCGCCACAAGGGCTGGAACGTCCGGTCATCTTGTCCAACTCATTTGCCTTTGGTGGCAACAACGCCTGCATTGTGATCGGGAGGCCGTCATGAGCACGCTGACCGCCGCCGGTTATTTACCGCACGACACGCCGATGGTGTTGCTGGAAAACGTCGTCAGCGTGACGGAAGAAACCGCCATCTGTAACGTTGTCGTCTCACCTGACGGCGTGCTGGCGCCTTTTCTGAATGCACGCGGCGCATTGCCCGCCTGGTACGCCCTTGAACTTATCGCACAGACTGTCGGCGTCTGGAGCGGCTGGCATGGTGCGCAATCTGGCCAGCCACCGCAGGTCGGCATGTTGCTGGGCGGCCGTGCGATAAAATGCAGCGTGCCTGAATTTGTGGCAGGCAGTGAATTACTTATCAGCGTTTCAATGGTATTACGCGATGAAAAACTCGCGAGCTTTGAAGGTGTTATCAGTATTAAACAGGAAAAAGACAACCTTCAGGTTGCTCAGGGAAGGCTGAACACGTATCAGCCAGCAAAGGACGAACTTATTACGCTCACACAGGGGAAAAAGGAATGACGCGTTCGGTATTAGTGACCGGAGCCAGCAAAGGTATCGGTCAGGCGATTGCCTGCCAGCTGGCAGCAGATGGTTTTGAGATTGTGGTTCATTACCACAGCGATAAAAGCGGAGCAGAACACACGCTGCAACAGGTGCAGGCATCTGGCGGCAGCGGCCGCCTGATCCAGTTCGATATCAGCAACCGCCCACAGTGCCGCGAAGTGATTGAGGCCGATATTGAAGTGCATGGTGCTTACTACGGCGTCGTCAATAATGCAGGAATTACCCGCGACGCCGCGTTTCCGGCGCTGACGGATGAAGACTGGGACGGCGTGATCCACACCAATCTCGACAGCTTCTACAACGTATTGCAGCCCTGCATCATGCCGATGATTGGTCTGCGCGCAGGCGGACGCATTATCGCGTTGTCTTCAGTTTCCGGCTTGACGGGCAACCGCGGGCAGGTGAATTACAGCGCGGCCAAAGCCGGAATTATTGGCGCATGCAAAGCGCTGTCCCTGGAGCTGGCGAAACGCAAAATTACCGTCAACTGCATCGCGCCGGGGCTGATTGATACCGGCATGCTTGATATGGAAAAACCGGCGCTCGACGCTGCGATGAGCATGATCCCGCTGAAGCGCATGGGCAGCGCGGAAGAAGTGGCCGGGCTGGCGAGCTATCTGATGTCCGACATCGCGGGGTATGTCACCCGTCAGGTGATCTCCATTAACGGAGGCATGGTATGACTCAGCGTGTTGTTATTACGGGTATTAAAGGCATCACGGCGTTTGGCAACCACTGGGATGACGTGAGTGCGCGTCTGCAACAGGGTAAAAATGCCGTCCGCCACATGGATGAATGGCTGATTTATCAGGGGCTGAATACGCATCTCGGCGCGCCCGTTGATGATTTCGAACTGCCTGCGCATTACACCCGAAAACGCATCCGTTCAATGGGGCGCGTTTCCCTGCTTTCGACCCGCGCGACCGAACTGGCGCTGGAACAGGCCGGTTTGCTGGATGATCCGATCCTGACCAACGGCGAAACGGGCATTGCTTTCGGTTCCTCCACCGGCAGCACCGGGCCGGTCAGCGAATTCGCCACCATGCTGACGGAAAAACACACCAACAACATTACCGGCACGACGTATGTGCAGATGATGCCACATACGACAGCGGTGAACGCCGGACTGTTTTTTGGCCTGAAGGGGCGGGTGATCCCGACGTCCAGCGCCTGTACGTCCGGCAGTCAGGCCATCGGCTATGCGTACGAAGCCATCAAACACGGCTATCAGACCGTCATGGTGGCTGGCGGTGCAGAAGAACTTTGCCCGTCGGAAGCGGCAGTATTCGACACGCTGTTTGCCACCAGCCAGCAAAACGATCACCCGGAATTATCGCCGCGCCCGTTTGATTCGCAGCGCGACGGTCTGGTGATTGGCGAAGGTGCGGGGGCGTTAATTCTCGAATCGCTCGAACATGCGCAGGCGCGTGGCGCGAAGATCTACGCGGAGATCACCGGTTTCGCAACCAACTGCGACGCGGCGCATATCACCCAGCCGCAGCAATCCACCATGCAGATTTGCATTGAAAAAGCGCTGAAAAATGCCGGGATCCCGGCGGCTGAAATCGGGTATATCAGCGCGCACGGCACGGCAACTGACCGTGGTGATATCGCTGAAAGCCATGCAACGGCTGCCGTATTTGGCAATCAGACGCCGATTTCGTCTCTGAAAAGTTATTTCGGTCATACGCTGGGTGCCTGCGGCGCGCTTGAGGCTTGGATGTCGCTGGAAATGATGCGTGAAGACCGCTTTGTGCCGACCATTAACCTGACTCAGCCCGATCCGCTTTGCGGCGATCTGGACTACATCATGGGGGAATCGCGTCATATTCAGACCGAATTTATCCAGTCGAACAACTTTGCGTTTGGCGGCATTAACACGTCGCTGGTTTTCCGCCGCTGGCCGTAAATGACAAATTCTGCGCGCATTATCACCGCGTCGCTGGACGACACTTTTCCGCTGTCACGCCTGCCCGCAGAACTGCTGGCAGAAAGTGAAAACCTGCATCCTTCCCGCCGCCAGCAATGGCGAGCGGGCAGGGCGCTGCTGGCCGAAACGTTGTTTGCTTTCAGCGGACAGGAAATGCTGCCAGAAATGCAAATTTCCGCGCGGGGCAAACCGTCTTTTACCGATCCTTCATTGCCCCATTTCTCCCTCAGTCACAGCGTTAACAGCCTGCAACTGGTGCTGTGCGCCGCGGGCGAAACGGGCGGTGACGTCGAACAGATTCGGCCACGGGCTCGCTATCTGGACGTGGCGAGGCAGGCATTCAGCGAGACTGAATTTTGCTGGCTGACGGAACAGGAAAACCCGCTAAATGCGTTCTGGCAATTATGGTGTCTGCGTGAAGCCTGGCTGAAACAGCAGGCAGGAAGCGTGTGGCAGATGGAACGGATCCGGCTGGATCCCGCTGCCGGTCAATTTTCCCCCGAATCCGCAACGGACAGCAAACTGTGGTGGGCCGCCGGAGAAACCGTTATGTCGGCAATGGCATTGCCTGCCTGCGTGACGACATGCGAAGAGTATATTTTCGATGCCCGCAACGGGTCGGTTATCCCGCCGCTTATTCCGCGAAAACCCCGCCGCTGGTCTTGTTATTCGCAGACCTGATTATTGTTGTGAAAGCAAAAGTCTTGTAGCAAACCTGTCGTTTTTATCCATGAAAAGCCGGTTCATACTCTCCCGCATTGCTGACCTTTTAAAAAACAAAGAGAGAATATGATGAGCATTCCTGCATTCGGTTTGGGTACGTTCCGTCTGAAAGATGACGTGGTAAAAGCATCGGTGAAAACCGCAGTGGAACTGGGCTATCGCGCCATTGATACGGCGCAAATTTATGATAATGAAGCGGCGGTTGGCGACGCGCTGGCGGAAAGCGGCGTTGCGCGTGAAGCGTTGTATATCACAACAAAAATCTGGATTGAAAACCTGGCGGCCGACAAGCTGATCGACAGCCTGAAAGAAAGCCTGCGTAAGTTGAAAACTGATTATGTCGATCTGACGCTGATCCACTGGCCATCGCCGGATCAGGCCGTTAGCGTGGCAGAAACCATGAATGCGCTGGTGGAAGCGAAGAAAATGGGTCTGACCCGTGAAATCGGGATTTCCAACTTCACCGTTGCCCTGATGCAGGAAGCGATTGACGCCGTCGGCGCTGATCAGATTGCGACCAACCAGATCGAACTTTCTCCGTTCCTGCAAAACCAGACCGTCGTCGATTTTGCCCGTGAAAACGACATCGCCGTGACTTCCTACATGACGCTGGCTTACGGCGAAGCGTTGAAAGACGCGACGATTATCGCGATCGCCGGACGTCACAACGCCACGCCAGCGCAGATTGTTCTGGCCTGGGCGCTGCAACTGGGTTACGCGGTGATCCCGTCATCGACGAAACGTGAAAACCTGGCGAGCAACCTGCTGGCGCAGAAACTGGTATTGTCCGATGCCGACATGCAGGAGATTGCTGCGCTTGAGAAAAATGGACGATTAGTAAGCCCTGAGGGCCTGGCGCCAGCATGGGATTGAGTACCTTCCGGTGAATAAGCGGTGCTGGACCGGGATGATTTCGGTTTCTCACTTGCAGTTTGGGCTGGACCGAGATGATTTCGGTTTCTCAAGTTCAGAGATCACTTAGCTCGTAGCGCCGAAACCGACCAGAGGAGGGAAGTGCTTTCCCTCCTCTGGACTCCTCCCCGCTTTTTCAACCCGCGCTATCGCTCGCTGGCTATGTTTCAGCAACTCGCGCTATTGCCGCGAAAGCTTGCCGCTCTGCGGTTCCTTCGTTTCGGTCTTCGAGCCCATGGTCTCGAAACACTCACTCAGCAAACTTTCTGAAAGCGGCCAGAGGCTTTTTAAATTCAAAACCCATCCTGCATTAATCTTCCGAATTACATAGCCATTGGCCGGTTTCAAGAATCGCGCCGTATGGAGAGGTGAAAAACCGCGAATCTTTTCGCGCGGTTTGTAACCCGACCGGAGGGAACCGCGCAGCGGCGGGATTTTGCGGCAATAGCATGAGTCCCTGAAACGTAGCCAGCCAGCGGCAGCGCGAAGTGAAAGAGCCGGAGATTTTTAAGAGGCGCGGCGATAGGCGCCTCTTAAAGCCAGTTTGGGTGGCAACCCAAGGTCTTGATTTTGACCTGAGGCCAGTTTGGGCGGCGAGCCCAAGGTCCTGACCTGAATGAAGCGATCACTGCAAGTGAGAAACCGAAACTCTCCCGATCCAGATTAACTCTGGGCTTGCCCTAATTTTTCGCTCAGAAAATCAATAAAACACCGAATCCTTGTACTCACCGTCTGGTCACTGTAATAAACCGCATGCAACGGCATCGCAATCCGCATGACATCCGGTACCAGCAACTTCACCAGATCTCCGCGTTGTACATCCTCGTCAGTCATGAAATCGGACAAACAGGCGATACCGTTTCCCTGCAAACACAGCCTGCGCAGGGTTTCGCCGCTGCCTGAACTGATAAACGGTGTGACCGTCAGTTGCTGGCCGTCAGCACACAGCAGCGGCCATTTGTTCAGTGCGACCACTTCGTTAAAGCCCAGACAACGGTGTTTCAGCAGTTCATCGGCGGTTTTGGGTGTGCCCCATTTTTTCAGATATTCCGGCGATGCCAGTACGTTCCGGTGGCTCATCATCAGTTTTCGCGCCCGCAGGCTGGAATCTTCAAGCTCGCCGACGCGGATGGCGACATCCACTTTGTGGTCGATCAGGTTGATGTTACTCTCGGACGAAAACAGCGCCAGCGACATCTTCGGGAAGCGCCCGGTAAATTCTGCCACCAGCGGGGAAATGACGTGCAGGATCACCGGCGTTGCAGCGTCGACGCGCAACAGACCTTGCGGATCGTCACGATTCTCCAGCAAATCATCTTCGGCAGCTGCCATCTCATGCAGGATTTTCTGTACGCGGACAAAATAACGCTCGCCTTCGTGCGTCAGGCTGATCTGGCGCGTGGTGCGGTTGAGCAGGGTGATCCCCAGTTTTTGCTCCAGACGTTTCAGCGTCCGGCTGACCACCGAGTTATCCTGCCCCAGCTGTTCCGCCGCGCGGCTGAAACTGCCGCTTTCCACCACGGTGACGAAGGTAATCAACTCTTCTGAACTGGCTCGCATTGTTGTTACTCCAGCATAAATGATTTGATACTTTGGTTATTTCTGTCATTTAAGCACAAGCCGATAATAGCCGCCATCAAATCGAAATTCATTGTGGAGTAAAGGTTATGCCGCTTGCACTATTAGCACTGACCATCAGTGCGTTTGCTATAGGAACGACAGAGTTCGTCATCGTGGGCCTGGTGCCGACAATCGCCGAACAGTTGGGCGTCAGCGTCCCGTCAGCGGGTTTACTGGTGTCTATTTACGCACTCGGCGTGGCGATTGGTGCACCGGTGCTGACGGCGCTGACAGGACGCGTACCGCGTAAAGCGCTGCTCATCGGCCTGATGGTGCTGTTCACGCTGGGCAATCTGCTGGCGTGGCAGTCACCGAATTACAACACGCTGGTCATCGCGCGTTTGCTGACCGGGCTGGCGCACGGCGTGTTCTTCTCGATTGGCTCGACGATTGCCACCAGTCTGGTGTCAAAAGAAAAAGCCGCTTCGGCCATTGCGCTGATGTTCGGCGGGCTGACTGTGGCACTGGTCACCGGCGTGCCGTTGGGGACATTTATCGGGCAGCATTTTGGCTGGCGTGAGACGTTCCTCGCGGTTTCAATGATTGGCGTGATTGCCATTATTGCCAGCGCGATCCTGGTGCCAAACAACATCAAAAACAAACCGGCGGCGGGTATTTCCGATCAGGTTAAAGTATTGATGAACCCGCGCCTGATGCTGATTTACGCGATTACTGCACTGGGCTACGGCGGCGTGTTCACCACATTCACTTTCCTGGCGCCGATGATGCAGGAACAGGCCGGTTTCTCGGCCAGCATGGTCAGCTGGATTTTGCTCGCCTACGGCGTGTCAGTGGCTATCGGGAACATCTGGGGCGGTAAACTGGCCGATCGTCATGGCGCAGTGAAAGCCCTGACGCTGATTTTCGCGGCGCTGGCGGCTCTGTTACTGATTTTCCAGTTCACCTCTGGCTTTGGCATTCCGGCGTTAATCACGCTGCTGGTGATGGGGATCTTTGCGTTTGGTAACGTGCCGGGCTTGCAAGTCTATGTGGTGCAGAAGGCGGAAGAAGTGACGCCTAATGCTGTCGATGTGGCGTCGGGCCTGAATATCGCCGCGTTTAACGTCGGTATCGCATTAGGTTCTGTGATCGGCGGGCAGGTGGTTTCCACGATAGGGCTGGCGCAAACGCCGTGGATTGGCGCGGTGATTGTCCTCGGCGCACTGCTGCTGATCCGCCTCAGCGGTCATCTGGACAGAAAGTTAAAACCTGCTGTTGCCTGAATTTAACAACGTTCTGTGTCTGCACGGCTCGCCTCTGGCGGGCCGTTTTTGTTTTTATGCTAGCCTGTAGATGTGACCGGGTTGTATACCAATGTAAACAGATTTGGCCTCAGCGCCTGCGGGCGTATACTGAACTTTCGCTGTGAGAAACTCTCTCATATAGCATCGATACAACGGGTAAACAGGCGATTAGCGTGCGGAAAAAAACATATGCAATGAGGTATGTCGCAGGTCAGCCCGCAGAGCAAATCTTCCCTGGAGTCCTTGCACATCTTGGACCGGATTTGCCGCCGGGAGCCGCGCTACCCAATTCAAATATTTTACGCGTCATGGTGTGGAATATCTTCAAACAGCAGCGGGCTGACTGGTTGTCAGTTCTGCGAGAGTACGGCAAAGACGCGCAGCTGGTGTTACTTCAGGAGGCGCAGACGACGCCGGAACTGATTCATTTTGCCACATCTAACTTTCTGGCGGCCGATCAGGTGCCGGCGTTTATGCTGCCTCAGCACCCCTCTGGCGTGATGACGCTGTCAGCGGCACATCCGGTTTATTGTTGCCCGCTGCGTGAGCGTGAGCCGCTTCTGAGGCTGGCAAAATCGGCGCTGGTGACGGTCTATCCGCTGATTGATGGTCGGTTGCTGATGGTTGTGAACATTCACGCGGTGAATTTCAGTATCGGCATCGACGTCTACAGTAAGCAGCTTGACCCGATTGGTGAGCAAATTGCCAACCACAAAGGGCCGGTAATTATGGCGGGGGATTTCAACGCCTGGAGCAAACAACGCATCAATGCGCTGTTTGGCTTTGCGGGGAATATTCATCTGGAGGAAGTGCGTTTCCCCTCCGATTACCGCAAACGTGCATTCGGCAGGCCGCTGGACTTTATCTTCTACCGCGACCTGAGCGTGACCAGCGCGTCCGTCATGGAAACCCGCGCGTCTGACCACAACCCGTTACGGGTGGAGTTTCTTGCCAGTAAATAAGTTGCGAGTAAACAGGTTGCGAGTAAGTCTCTGACACAATAGCGCTTATTTCGTCAGTCAAAAAATGCAGACATAAAAAAAGCACCCGGAATGTTCAGGGTGCTTTTTTATGGTCGGTACTTTTAGGTATCCGGGCTCATCTTATTGCTGACGAACAACGTTAACTTGTTGCCCGGTTGCAGGTTATCGGCATTTGCATTCCAGCGCATCACATCTTTGATGTTCACGCCGTGACGCTTGGCAATGCTCGACAACGAATCGCCTTTACGTACCTGATAAGTGATGCTGCCACCGTTGATGCTGGTATCGCTGACGCTGTTATCCGCCACTTGCAGTGTTTGCCCAACTTTTAACGCGCCTGCTGAGCGCAAATTGTTCCAACGCTGTAAATCACGGGTTTTCACATTCAGCCGGGCTGCAATGCTGGACAAGCTGTCGCCGGAGCGAACCTTGTACGCTTTTGCACCTGACGGAGTGTTGCTGGCCAGTTTCGTTTCCTGCACTGCGGCAATATCGCCATCAGCCAGAGAATCTTTCAACTGGTCGGCATGCGCCTTCGGCAGAACAATGTAATGCGGGCCATTCGGCGCGGTCACATTCTTCTTGTAGCCAGTGTTAAACGATTTCAGCTTCGTCAGGGACATCCCGGCCATTTCAGCGGCCTGGGTCAACTGCATCTGCTGACCGACTTCTACACGCGCCAGGGCACGGTCTTCACTCGGTTGCGGCAGGCTGATACCGTATTTTTTGCTGTGCTTTAAAATATCGCTCAGCGCTAACATTTTAGGCACGTAAATTGACGTTTCACGAGGAAGCGCCAGCGCCCAGAAGTCAGTCGATCGACCTTTCGCTTTATTGGCTTTCACCGCTTGCATCACGCGGCCTTCACCACTGTTATACGCGGCAATGGTCAGTAACCAGTCACCACCAAACATTTTGTTCAGGCGTTGCATCATATCAAGCGCAGCGGTCGTCGAAGCCACAACATCGCGGCGTCCGTCATACCACTGGTTTTGTTTCAAACCATAGTTGCGACCCGTCTGTGGCACGATCTGCCACAACCCAGCAGCGTTAGCTGATGAGGTTGCTTTTGGGTCAAAAGCGCTCTCCACTATGGGTAGCAGTACCAGTTCCATCGGCATATTACGTTTCTTAATCTGCTCGGTGATCCAGTACATGTACGGCTCTGCCCGTAATGTTACATCGTGGAGATAGCTCTTATTTTTTAAATATTTAACTCTTTGCTCGCGGATCCGGGGGTTATCCGGAACCTTCATCTTCAGCTCGTCGCCTATGAAGTTCCACAGATTTTGTTGGGAGACGGCGTCGTTTCCATCCAACCATCCCCCAGAGGCCGCTCGGCCATCATCTGTGTACTGTCCTGCTTCACTTTGACTTGCCGAAGACAAACTCTGTGCATGTTGCTCGGGTACCTTCACGCCCTGCCTGGACGCCTGGCAACCTGTGAGCAACATGGAGGCGATTATTAGGATCGCGTTTGCCTTCATGTGTGTGTCATAGTTGCTTAAAAGACGAGCGATAATACTTTGCTTCGAAAAAAAACACAACCTTTGGGTCTAAAAGCTGTCCTTGAGTGCCCTTAAATGGGCGAAAACCTGTGAGCCTGTCTTTAAGGGATCGTTAAGGTTTAATTTGTTTTGTAAATCAATATCATCGCAGCGTAAAAAGACGTTAATTTTACGCTCAAGACCGAGGGTAGAAGGCAGGGAAGATTGTCCCTTTTCCCGCATTTGTTGCACTTTGTGCTCATGAGAATGAATATCATGATCCTCCGGTAAAATGGAGCGTGCAAACTTAAGATTTGAGAGAGTGTACTCGTGCGCTGCGCAGACTAATGTTTCGTCAGGGAGCGCCGCTAACCGTTGAAACGACTGGTACATTTGCTCCGGCGTTCCTTCGAACAGACGGCCACATCCGGCGGAAAACATCGTGTCTCCGCAGAAAAGATAAGGCGCGCTATAGTATGAAATATGACCAAGTGTGTGACCGGGCGTAGCAAAGATCTGCCATTCCAGACCGCCAATTACCAATTTATCGCCGTTTTTAAGACTAATCTGACTAAATTTGTTCTCAGTTTCGTGAGGTCCGTACACTTTCAGGCCCGGAAAATGGCCGGAAATTTCGTTTACGCCACCCACATGGTCGTGATGATGATGCGTCAGAAGGATGGCGGTTGGCGTTAAATTCGCCGCTTTCAGTGCGGCTAAAACAGGCGCCGCTTCTCCGGGATCCACAATCAGGCAATGGCCTTTCTGGTCATCGAGCATCCAAATGTAATTGTCCTGCAGGGCAGGAATACTGATAAGATTCATGGCAACCTCTCTTTGGCAACTGCTTGAAAGAAGATAATAAAATATGCGACCAGCCCGCGCCCGTAAGACCATTGTTGCACCGGCATCCTGGGAAGATATTCCCTGCGGCGACTATTACCGTGCCGCGCTTGAGCAACAACTGCAACCCTGGTGGGGAAAACTCTACGGTTTTCACCTGCTGAAAATCGGCGCATTAAGTGCCGAAATCAACGCTGAAGCCTGTCCTATCTCGCATCAGGTCAATTTCGCGCCGGAAGGCGAAGGGCTGCACGTCAGGGGTGATCCCTACTATTTACCGTTCTCCGCGAAATCGGTCGATGCGTGTCTGCTGAGCCATACGCTGGCGTATGCCGATGACCCGCACCGCATACTGCGTGAAGTCGATCGCGTGCTGATTGATGATGGCTGGATGGTGCTGAGCAGCTTTAATCCGCTGAGTCTGTTAGGTATCGGGAAACTGATGCCGTTCTTTCGCAAACGTCAGCCCTACAGCAGCCGTCTGTTTACACAGATGCGACTGCTCGACTGGCTGTCGTTGCTCAATTACGAAGTGATGGTTCACCGGCGTTTTCATGTGCTGCCGTGGAAAAAGAATGGCGGCAAATTGCTGAGTACGCATCTGCCCGCGCTGGGCTGCATGACGTTAATTATCGCCCGTAAACGCACATTCCCGCTGACGCCAACGGCGAAAAAAGTTCACGCACAGAAACAGAAAATACAGCAGGCCGTCGGGGCGACAAAAAGTTATCGGGAAGAGCATCGGGACTGAGTGTGCCCGATGCGCGGCCGTTTAACCTTCTGCCTGATAACCCACATCTTCCAGCGTCGGATTGCCCGCCGCTTCTTTTGCCAGCACGTCGCAGCGTTCGTTCTCAGGATGACCTGCGTGGCCTTTTACCCACATCCAGTTCAGCTGGTGAGTCTGAATTGCGGCATCAAGACGCTTCCATAAATCGACGTTTTTCACCGGCTTTTTATCCGCAGTTTTCCAGCCGCGTTTTTTCCAGTTATGGATCCAGGTGGTAATTCCCTGGCGCACATACTGACTGTCGGTGCTTAACGTGACTTCGCACGGGGTGGAAAGGGCTTCGAGCGCAACAATGGCCGCCATCATTTCCATGCGGTTATTCGTGGTCAGGCGGAAACCCGCGCTGAACTCTTTTTCGTGTTGCTTATAGCGTAAAATTGCACCGAAACCGCCGGGGCCGGGGTTGCCGAGGCAGGAGCCGTCGGTGAAAATTTCTACCTGTTTGGTCATCTCTGGCAGGCTCTTTCATCAAATATAAAAACCAAGTCTGACATAAACCGTCCTGCCGGGCACAGTAATATCTTGGGGTGCAACTGTCCGAAAGAGGGGCGATAAGAGGCTTTTGCCGCAGGATATCTGGGCATTCATCACTCTTTAGGCTGGAGAGCGCTGTCTTTTGCAATATAATAGGAAAAGGCAGAGTGGCAGTTCAAAACTCTGAGTGAGTTCCGTCTTTCATGGTTTTTTCACTGCAAATTTTTCAATGCTTTAAGGATGTCTGATGAGAAATGTAACGGTTTCTGCAACACAAATGAGCTGCAGCTGGGATTTGGAAAAGAATATTGTTAATGCCGAAAAACTGGTTCGCGAGGCACATTCCAAGGGCGCGCAAGTCATTCTGATTCAGGAACTTTTTGCCGCACCGTACTTCTGTATCGATCAGAGCCCGGAACATTACGGCCTGGCGCAGGAGCTGACTAACAGTCCGCTCATCCGTCATTTCTCAGCACTCGCCAAAGAACTGGAAGTGGTGCTGCCGCTGAGCTTCTTCGAGAAGTGCAACAACGCTTATTACAACTCGCTGGTCATGATTGATGCTGACGGCAGCGTGCTGGATATTTACCGCAAAACGCATATTCCGAACGGCCCTGCCTATCAGGAAAAACAATTCTTCATTCCCGGCGATACCGGTTTCAAAGTCTGGAATACCCGTTACGCGAAAATCGGCGTAGGGATTTGCTGGGATCAGTGGTTCCCGGAAACCGCACGTTGCCTGGCCTTGCAGGGCGCGGAAATCATCTTCTATCCGACGGCGATTGGCTCAGAGCCAGCGTATCCGGAAATCGACAGCCAGCCACACTGGACCCGCGTCCAGCAAGGGCACGCGGCGGCAAACCTGGTGCCGGTGATTGCGTCGAACCGCATCGGTACGGAAAAAAGTAAATTCATCCCCGATTATGAAATGACCTTCTACGGTTCTTCATTCATTGCGGATCAGACCGGCGAGCTGGTTGCTCAGGCCGGTAAAACAGAAGAAACCGTGCTGGTTCATACTTTTGATCTGGATGCGATTGCCGCGCAGCGCGCGTCATGGGGCCTGTTCCGCGACCGTCGTCCGGAAATGTATGGCGCAATTGCGACCTCTGACGGTTCAACGAGGAAATAACTGATGTCCTCTATTCCTGAATCACCTCAGCGTGAAGGTTTTGCGATGCCGGCTGAATGGGCGGCGCAGCAGGCTGTCTGGATGATCTGGCCTTACCGTCAGGACAACTGGCGTTCAAACGGACGCCCTGCGCAACAGGCTTTTTCTGCCGTTGCAGCGGCCATTTCGAGCACCACGCCGGTCATTATGGCTGTCCCTGCTGCGGAAATGGAGAAGGCCCGTGGCCTGATGCCTTCGCAGATTACGCTGGTGGAAATGGAAAGTGACGACGCCTGGATGCGTGACACCGGCCCGACTATTGTGGCCAATGCAAAAGGCGAGCGTCTGGCGATCGACTGGACGTTTAATGCATGGGGCGGTCTCAATGGCGGCCTGTATTCCAGCTGGGATCGTGACCAGCTCGTTGCCCGTCAGGTGGCGAACTATCATCACATTCCTTACCTTTCCACAAGCCTGGTGCTTGAGGGCGGTTCAATCCATGTCGATGGCGAAGGTACGCTGCTGACCACGGCGGAATGCCTGCTTAATCCCAACCGCAATCCGAATCTTTCGAAGCCCGAAATTGAAGCGAAATTGCAGGAATATCTGGGCGTTAAGAAAATCATCTGGCTTGAAGAAGGCGTGTTCAACGATGAAACCGATGGCCACATTGATAACATGTGCTGCTTTGTTCGTCCGGGTGAAGTTGCCCTGCACTGGACTGACGATCAGAACGACCCGCAGTACGCGCGTTCTGTTGCCGCTCTGAAAGTGCTGGAATCGACGAAAGATGCGCAGGGCCGCAGCCTGAAAGTCTGGAAAATGCCGTCACCGCCGACGCTGTTTGCCAGCGCGGAAGAGACCATTGACGTGTTGCCGGGAACGGCGATTGAACGCCACGAAGGTAACCGCCTGGCGGCGTCTTACGTCAACTATCTCATCAGCAACCAGCACATCATCTTCCCGCTGCTGGATCCGAAAACGGATAAACAAGCCGAAGCGGTGTTCGCTGAAATGTACCCTGATTTCAAAGTGACCGGCGTTCCGGCCCGCGAAATCCTGCTGGGCGGTGGCAACATTCACTGCATCACTCAGCAAATCCCCGCGTAAGATAAAATGCCCGTGGCGCTTTGCTGCGGGCTTATCAACTTCTCCGGCGAAATGACTTAAGCCTCCACCTGATGGTACTCTGTGACGCATTCACGATGTCTCTATCGTCCGGGTTTCGTTTCAAAATGATCGGCAGGGTTGGGTAAATAACCATGGATTTACAAAACACATCTAACAGGATCGTCGTTCTCGATACCGAAACCACCGGTATGAATAAGCTCGGTGTTCACTATGAAGGTCACCGGATTATTGAGATCGGGGCCGTCGAGGTGATTAACCGTCGCCTGACCGGGCGCAATTTCCACGTTTATCTCAAACCCGATCGTCTGGTCGATCCTGAAGCTTTCGGCGTTCACGGGATTAGCGACGAGTTCCTGGCCGACAAACCGGTGTTTGCCGACATCGCCGACGATTTTATCGAATACATTCGCGGCGCAGAATTAGTCATTCATAACGCAACGTTCGACATCGGCTTTATGGATTACGAGTTCGACATGCTCGGCCGTAATCTGCCGAAAACCGAAACCTTTTGCAAAATCACCGACAGCCTGGCGATGGCGCGCAAGCTGTTTCCCGGCAAGCGTAACAACCTCGATGCACTGAGCGATCGCTACCTGATCGACAACAGCAAACGAACGCTGCACGGCGCATTGCTCGACTCCGAAATTCTTTCAGAAGTTTATCTGATGATGACCGGCGGGCAGACCAGTATCAAATTCACTCACGAAGGTGAGCAAAATACCGGGGCTGACGGGCTGGGGATCCAGCGTGTGGCGCGTCCGGCGTCCGGTCTGAAAGTTATTACGGCTTCAGAGCAGGAGCTGGCGTGGCATGAAGAACGGTTAGATTTAGTGGTGAAAAAGGGCGGCAGCTGTTTATGGCGTTCGTGACGCGTATTTTCTGCAATTTGTATTGAAAATATCCGGTGTGTGGAAAAACTGTGCAGTCGGTAGAAAATATCAGGAAAAGCATTGACGTAATGGCGGGCATTCCTTAATATCCGCCTCGTTCTTAACCAGAACAAAACGCGGAGCGGTAGTTCAGTTGGTTAGAATACCTGCCTGTCACGCAGGGGGTCGCGGGTTCGAGCCCCGTCCGTTCCGCCACTATTCAGAAGCCCTGAGAGAGAAATCACTCAGGGCTTCGTCGTTTCAGCCTTCCTGGCTTTTTCCTCCCTGTTACAACGATTTATTCCGCTTCTGTTTTCATAAAGCCCATCGCGTTACCTGTCGCGCGGTCATGACGGGCGATATAGCGATAAAAACCGCCCGCCAGAAATGCCCCGATAAACCAGCTGAAATTCGCTACCTGATGCAGGCTTGGCGTAAAGCTGATGACCAGACCAATCAGCACCGCAGGCACCAGCGCGCCGATGGCTTTCGGGTTGAACCCGTTGCGGTACCAGTAACGGCCGGAAGGCGAGGCGTTAAACAGCGCATCGACATCCATATGACCGCGTTTGATCAGGTAATAATCCGCCAGCAGAATACCGAACAACGGCCCGATGAATGCCCCGAGTACGTCAAGCGTGTAGTGGATCAGCTCCGGTGACTGGAACAGGTTCCACGGTGTCAGCAAAACAGAACCGACGGCGGCAATCATCCCGCCGGTGCGGAAACTGATTTTTTGTGGTGAACAGTTGGAGAAGTCGAACGCCGGTGACACGAAGTTCGCCACAATATTGATACCAATGGTTGCGATGATCATGGTCAGCAAACCGAGCGCAACCGCGACGCTGTTCCCCACGCGGCTGACCGTTTCAATCGGGTCAGTAATCATCTGGCCAAACAGGGATTGTGTACCGGATACAATCACCACGGTCACAATCGAGAACAGCAGGAAGTTAAACGGCAGGCCCCAGCGGTTTCCCCGACGGATTTCGCTCATGCTTTTACCGTAACGCGAAAAGTCACCGAAGTTCAGCAGCGGGCCGGAGAAGTAAGAGACGACCAGCGCCGTCGCGGTCAGCATTTCCCAGCCTTGCTGACCGACGGTCAGCGTTTTTGTCGACAGCGTGAAAGAGATATTGCTCAGCCCGGTTTTATACAAAATCCACCCGGCCAGCATCAGCATCACGACATACACCGCCGGGCCCGCCACGTCGATAAAACGCTTAATTGCGCTCATGCCGTGCCAGAACACCATCGCCTGCAACACCCACATAATGCCGAAGCAAATCCACCCCAGCGCAGACAAGCCCAGCCAGTGCGGCACGGTCAGCGGCGTCAGGGACGGGAAGAATTTCAGCAACACCAGCATTAATGCGCTGGCCGCCAGATACGTCTGAATGCCATACCATGCAAACGCGATCAGCCCGCGGATCACCGCCGGAATGTTAGCGCCAAATACGCCAAATGCCTGACGGCAAATCACCGCATAAGGCACGCCCGCCTGCTGGCTCGGTTTCGCCACCAGGTTCGCGCAAATCTGCACAATACAAATCCCGCACAGTAAACACAGCAAAACCTGCCAGCTGGTCAGGCCGAGCGTGAAGAAACTCGCCGCCACCACATAGCCGCCCATACTGTGCACATCCGACATCCAGAAAGAAAAAATGTTGTACCAGCTCCAGTTTTGGTCACGAGTGGGCGCTAAATCATCGTTACACAGCCGCGGGCTGTAATAAGGTTTGATGATCCCGACGCTCTGTTCAGAGGGCGCCGTGGCGGAGGTGATTTCCTGATTTGGCATAAATCGTGCTCCTGTCATTAACAACATGTAAAAGTCGGAAGCCGGTGACCGGCTGCCCAAAGGTGAAAAGCAGTCACAGGAGCACTGCACGAATCAGGCCATATTTCATTTTTTGTATACAAAAAATAATTTTCATGTATACGATTAATCTATCGAACGGTATACGGAGTAACGGCAATGACCAGTTGGAGCGGGCTGAATACGGCCTATTTTACCGAGGATAAGGACGACCACATTTACAACGCGCTGGTGAAATCGATTGTTGAACACCAGCTTTTGCCGGGCAGTAAATTGCCGGAAGAAGCACTTGCTGAAGTGTTTTCTGTCAGCCGGACGGGCATCCGGCGCGTGTTGCAGCGCCTTGCCGCAGTGCAACTGGTCACGCTATTGCCCAAGCGTGGTGCGCATGTCACCACGCCGGACGCAGAAGAATCCCGCGACGTTTTCGCCACCCGAAAAATTCTTGAATGCGCCAACCTGCCGCTGGTGATCGCGCATTGCCAGTCCACGCATCTGGTGGCGCTGAAAAAACTCGTACAGGAAGAAAAGCGCGCCCACGACGAACGTAATGGCCCGGCCGCAATCCGGCTTTCTGCTGCTTTCCACGTCCAGCTTCAGGCGATTTCCGGCAACAAAGTGCTGACCGAATCGGTTTCTCAGCTCACGCTGCGTTCTTCACTGGCGATTGCCGCCTGGGGCGCGCCGTGGCAACAGGGCTGCCGGTGTCATGACCACGATGATTTACTGGAACTGATGAAAAAGCGGGACGTTGCCGGGCTGACGCAAAGCATGTCGCATCACTTCGACAGCATCGTCTCCAGCCTGCGTTTTGAGCAAAATAAAGGGCAGGTGCCTGATTTCGCGAATATCTTTTCCTCTCATCTTCTGGTCGCCGGAAAGGAGCCAGAGTGATGGCAAAACCGCTTTGTATACAACTGATCAACCCGAACACCAGTCTGGCGATGACGGAAGTCATGGCGCAAACCGCACGCTCTGTTGCCGCCGTGGATACACAAATTGTGGCGGTTTGTCCGCAGGAAGGTGCGCCGTCGATTGAAGGGCATTTTGACGAGGCGATTGCTACGCTCGGTGTTTTGCAGCAGGTGAAAGCCGGGCGCGAAGCCCGCGTGGACGGCCATATCATTGCCTGTTTTGGCGATCCGGGCTTACTGGCTGCGCGTGAGCTGGCGCGTGCGCCGGTCATCGGCATTGCCGAAGCGGCCATGCATCTGGCCACGATGCTGGCGACGCGTTTTTCCATCGTTACCACTTTGCCAAGAACTCTCACTATTGCCCGCCATTTACTGCATCAGTACGGTTTTGAGCGTCATTGCGCGGCACTGCATGCGATCGATCTTCCGGTGCTTTCGCTCGAAGACGGCAGCGGGCTGGCGCAGCAGAAAGTACGTGAACAATGCATCGCCGCGAAAAAATCGGATGGCAGCGGGGCGATTGTACTGGGCTGCGGCGGCATGGCCGATCTGGCGCAGGAACTGACGCTGGAGCTGAATATTCCGGTGATCGACGGCGTCAGCGCGGCGGTCAAAATGATCGAGTCGCTGGCCGCACTTCGCCTGACCACCAGTAAGCACGGTGATCTGGATTATCCGCTGGAAAAACCCTTGTCTGGCTGCTTTGCCGGACTGAATCTGAGAGATAACCATGCCTGAATTCGATAACGGTTTTACTGACAATTACCCGCGCGACCTGATTGGCTATGCCGGTCGCCCGCCACACGCAAACTGGCCGGGCAATGCCCGGATCGCAGTGCAGTTCGTCCTCAACTATGAGGAGGGCGCGGAAAATAACGTCCTGCACGGCGACGCCGGTTCGGAGCAATTTCTTTCGGATATTATCGGCGCAGCCAGTTTCCCCGACCGTCATATGTCGATGGACTCATTGTATGAATACGGCTCACGCGCTGGTTTCTGGCGGATCCACAATGAATTCCAGAAACGCGGTTTGCCGCTCACCGTTTTCGGTGTCGCGATGGCACTCACGCGTAACCCGGAAATCGTCAGCGCCATCAAAGCGGCGGATTACGACGTTGTCAGCCACGGCTGGCGCTGGATCCATTATCAGAACATGAGCAAAGCCGAAGAGGCGGAGCACATGGCAAAAGCCATCACCGTACTGCGCGACCTGTTCGGCAAAGCGCCACTTGGCTGGTACACCGGCCGCGACAGTCCGAACACCCGCCAGCTGGTCGCCGAATCCGGTGGTTTCCAGTACGACAGCGATTATTACGGCGACGACTTACCTTTCTGGACGCCGGTCAGGCTGGAAAACGGTGAAATTAAACAGCATCTGGTGATCCCGTACACACTGGAAACCAACGACATGCGGTTCGCCTCGCCGCAGGGCTTTAACACCGGCGAGCAGTTTTACACTTACCTGAAAGACACGTTCGACGTGCTGTACGAAGAAGGGGAAACCTCCCCGAAAATGATGTCAATCGGGATGCACTGCCGGATCCTCGGCCGTCCGGGACGGTTCCGGGCATTGCAGCGATTCCTCGATTATGTGGAGTCACATGACAGGGTCTGGGTCTGTAAACGGCAGGAGATCGCAGATCATTGGGCGCTGATGCATCCGGCGAAAGAATAAGGTCAAAAGCGTGGGCTCGCCGCCCACGCGCTCCGTTCAGCCGGTTTTTTGAGTGCGTCTTTATTGGTCTCTACCTTTATTTTTCGTATTAACTGGAAGACATCACGCAGGAAATAAATGTAACGAATGCAAAGCGTAGATTAGTGAGATTTCTTTATTTTTAATGCTTATATTCCCCCTGAATTATCTGTTTTCAGATTGACGTAACGTAATGTCGTTACCTGCCCCGGTAATGATTTTTATATCGCGGGTCAGTTATATTGGCAGCGTTGAAAAATGGATGTTTTTATTAAGGAAGATTTATGACTTCAACACTCAGTTCATTCGATGCTTTCCCTTTTCGGGAACATAAAATGATTAAGCGAAGCGCTAAGAATAGCGGAGGTGGCGCTATGACAGGAAATCTGGAAAAGCGGGTAGGGAACCTGGAAAGCGAAGTAACGAAAATGGCCATCGATGTGGCTGTCATCAAATCAAACTATGCAACCCGCGCAGACATTGAAAGTTTACGGGCAGATTTAAAAGGAGAAATTAGCGGGTATCGCTACGAACAATCGAATGAAATTAAAATTGTTCACCATGACCTCATGCGAATGATTTACAACACCCGAGTTGATCTTACCGAAATGATTTCCAGTACCCGGGTTGATCTTACTGAAATGATTTCCAGCACCCGTGATCAACTCAATCTCAAAATTGATAAAGTGGGGGATAAGTTCTCAAGCGAGATAAAAGATCTAAAATCGACTCTGCTTTGGAAAGTGGGTGTTCCGTTTTGTACTTTTATGCTGGCAGGAATGGCGGGTCTTATTTTTACGCTTCTAAAACTGTTCGCTGAAATATCCATGAAACTACCCTGAATGCGAATTAAAGAAGGCAAGCGAAAGATTGATAGAATGACCAACACATCATGGCCATTTCAAACCTTACGATGTTTAAGATCTCACCCGGGCGCGCTCAAAATCTTGCTGAACGGAGCGGGCTGGAGACCAAAGGCTCCAGCACCGAGTGAAGGCACCGCGCAGCGGCAAGATTTGCGCCTCTTGCTGTGGTGGCAGAACATGTCCGTCGGCCCGGCGGCAGCGCGGAGTAAAAAAGACGCGGAGATTCAAAAGAGGGCTCGTCATAGCCCTCTTTTGTCGGTTTCGGCGCGAGCCGCTGAGTGGTCACCGCCCGTGAGAAACCGAAATGTTCTCAGTCAGCCCTTACAAGGCCGCCATAGCGCGGCACCCGCAAACAAGAATCCATCCCGGCGATAACCGAAAAAATTTCCTCAGCTTTCCAAAGCTGAACCGCCCATGATTCGGTCAAATCATCAAACTGACATGGGCTGCCACAATCTTCCACCCGCTCGCCATCTTCACCCACGTCTGCTGCTGGCGGCCAATCCGGTCAGTGCCTTCGCGGCGGAATTCGGTGCTCGCCACCGCCATATCATCCCCGAAGGTGGTGATCGTCGTGTTAACCAGTTCGCGATCCAGCCCCTGTGACGATCGCGCGGAGCGGAAAGCGCGGATGGCGTCGATGCCATAAAGATTTTCACCCGCGCCAAAGCGCACTGTGCGCGGGTCATGCCAGAACAGTTCGTCGAGCACTGCCGTATCGTTGGTAATCAGCGCCTGTTCGTAGCGATAAAATGCCGCATTCATTTCGGCGAGGATCGCCGGGCGGTCGATATGTTCAGTTTTCATGTTTTTACTCTCTTAACTTCACCCTGGAAAACGGTGGCCGGAGTCATCAAGCCGGCATTACCGGAGAACTGCTGACATTCACAATGCCTTGCTGCTCCAGCGCCCAGGCAGCGCGAAGGCAGAGGTCTTCCCGCCACGGTGGCGCAATCAGTTGCAGCCCGATCGGCAGACCACTTGCGGTCGTCACCGGAACCGTTACAACCGGCAGGCCGAGGAATGAAATTGGCTGGGTCAGCATGCCCATATTGGCCCGCGTCGGCAGGTTCTGACCATTGATATGAATGGTCTCCTGGCCGATCAACGTGGCCGGGCACGGCGTCGCTGGCGCAATCAAGATGTCCCAATGTTCGAACAAGGGCAAGATTTGTTGCTGAAATTGCTGACGAAAACGCTGCGCCTGCACATACCACGCCGCCGGGATCATGGCGCCTGCCAGCAGGCGTTCGCGCGAAAGCGGCTCGAACTGTTCCGGGATAGTGCGCAGTTTTGGCAGGTACTGATTTCCCCCTTCAGAGGCACTGATGATGAACGCCGCCGAGCGGGCCAGTTCTGCCTGAGGCATCTCAATTTCTTCCTGAGCCTCAAGTGCCCGGGCAATCTGCAAAACCGCCGCTTTGGCATTGTCGTCGCACCAGGTAGAAAAGTATCCGCCAAGGATCGCCGTCCGGAGCCCTTCCTGGCCTCGGGTCAGGCGGGAGAATGTTTCGGTAGCCGGTTTGTCCGCCTGAAAATGATCCTGCGGATCGGTACCCTGAATCGCGTCATACACCTGCGAGAGATCTTCGCTGCACCGCGCCAGCGGGCCGAGGTGATCCAGGCTGGCGACAAACTGCTGGCTGCCACGGCGGGAGATCCGCCCGAACGTCGGTTTAAGGCCAAGAATGCCGCTCAGCGAAGCCGGAACGCGGATAGAACCGTTGGTGTCGCTGCCCAATGTGAAATGCACCAGACCGGCGGCCACGGCCGCAGCCGATCCGCCGGACGAACCTCCGGCAACGCGTGACAGGTCGCGCGGATTTCGTGTTGCGCCGTAATGGCTGTTTTCCGTGGTGAAACCGTAGGCGTAGGCATCCATATTCAGCATGCCGGAAAGTGTTGCGCCCTGTGCGGCGAGGCGGGAAATGGCCCACGCATCCTGACGCGCGGCGGCATTGCTGCTGTTCAGGCTGGCACCGGCCAGCGTGATTTCACCGGCGACGTCCAGCAGGTTTTTCACCGCATAAGGGATCCCGGCGAGAGGCTGCAACTTCACCCCGCTGGCACGGGTTTTATCGACTTTCGCCGCTTCGCTTAACATGCGTTCGCGGGTGATGTGCGTATAGGCATTGATGACCGGATTGGCTTGTTCAACTGCATCCAGTGTGGTACTGGCGATTTCCGTGGCAGAGACTTCGCCCTGCGTAATAGCCTGATGCAGCTGGTTAATCGTGAAGCTATCAAACGATTTCATGCTCTGTACACCCCGGCGATTTCCAGACGCGGGTCGAGCGGTAAATCCATCAGCGGTTGTGCCATCTGTGCGATGCGGCCGAACTGCACCAGCAGTTCCTCACGGCGTGTATCGTCGAGCTCCAGTGCCAGGACAGATTCCATCTGGCTGATGTAAACGGCCCAGTCGGTGGCCGCAGGTTTTTTTTTCATGATCAGTTCCTCAGTTTAAAAGCCGGCCGCGCTGCCGTTGCTGCGCGGGTCGGAAGCGCCTTCAAACATGCCGTTGGTGTGGCGCACAATCGCACCTGCATGGCCGACGGCTTCGCTGAAATCCGGTAACAACTCGACGTCGTGACCGCGCTGGCGCAGCCCGGCCAGCGTCTGATATTCAAAGCGGCCTTCCAGTTTCAGGGAATCGGAGCTTTCGCCCCAGGTTCTGCCCAGCAGCCAGCGCGGGCCGCTGATCGCCTGCTGAAGCGATTGCCCCTGCACGACATGGCGGATAAACACTGCCGCCTGCGTTTGCGGCTGGCCGTCGCCGCCCATCGAGCCATAAACCATCGTGCGGCCATCGTATAAACGTGCCGCCGCCGGGTTCAGCGTGTGGAAAGGTTGTTTGCCCGGTGCGAGTGCGAGCAGATGACCGGCATCAAGGCTGAAAGAAGCGCCACGGTTTTGCCACAGTACGCCGCTGCCTGGCAGGACCACGCCACTGCCAAATTCGTGATAAATGCTCTGAATGAACGACACCGCCAGCCCGCTGCTGTCCATCACGCCCATCCAGACGGTGTCGCCCGGACCTTTGCCTTTGCCCCAGTCGGCGGCGCTGTGAGGTTTAATGCGGGTCGCGAGGGCGTCGAGATACTGCGGATCCAGCAGGCTCTGAGCATCCTGCGTCATCATGCGCGGGTCGGTGATGAAACGGTCGCGCAGGCCGAACGCCAGTTTGGTGGCTTCAACCACGCTGTGAATGGTGGCGCTCTCATCCATGGTTTCCAGCGGCAGCCGGTCGGTCAGGCCGAGGATGGCCAGTGAAACCAGCCCCTGCGTTGGCGGCGTCAGGTTGTAGATTTCGCCCTTGCTGTGTTTAAGCCGTAACGGCACACGGCGCTGCGGCTGATAAGCGGCAAGATCGGCGCGCGTCAGCGGCATACCGAGTTTTTCCATGTCCGCCGCCATACTATCGGCCAGCTTGCCACGGTAGAAACTGTTCAGCCCGTCTTCGCACAGCATTGATAACGTGTTCGCCAGCTGCGGCTGGGTGAAACGATTTCCGGCGCGCGGGACATCGCCGTTCGGTAAAAAGACGTCGGTAAATGAACGGATATCTTTCAGTTCATGCTGTTTGGCGCGGGTCGCGGCTTCCTGCGACGGCGTCACGGGAATGCCGTCGGCGGCGTAACGGATGGCGTCTCGCAACAGGCGGGAAAGCGGTTTTTGCTCGCCGCCGGATTCAGCCGAGACTTTCAGCGCTTCGTGCCAGCCCCCCACGGTGCCGGCGACGGTCAGCGCGGCTTTCGGGCCACGGTGCGGAATGTGGCTTTCTCCGGCGTAGAAGTCCAGAGACGCCAGCGAACCGGCGGCTCCGCTGGCGTCGATGGCAACCGGATTGCCCTGCGGCGGCACAATCAGCCAGAAGCCGTCTCCGCCAAGCCCGTTCATATGCGGGTAAACCACGGCAATGGTTGCCGCGGCGGCCACCATCGCTTCGATGGCATTACCGCCTTCGCGCAATACCGCAAGCGCACTCTGGCTGGCCAGATGATGAGGGGTAACCGCCATACCGAGCGGGGCGCTGTTACTGTTAATCATGCGATGTCCTTTTTGACGACTCTGTTTTTATGCTGCCCGGCCTGCAGGGATAAGGGCGCGATGTCATTAGGTTAAGCAAGACGTGTTCCACATCGGCAGGTTCCCGCCGCATCCGCGGATAAATTCGCTTGCATTGGCAAGCATAGTGCATGGTATGTTCCGCTGAAACCTTCGTTACAATGTCTGTCATATTTCAAATTTCAGATGCGTTGGCTGCTCTCAGTCGCCCGAATCACTTACTTCAGTAAGCTCATCGGGACTCTTTCGTTTGCCGCCTTCCTGCAATTCGAACTATTTAGGACATGAGGAGAAACATGAAACAGATTGATGAGCGTCTGCGTGATCATTACGCCGGACTGACACCGCAGGAGCAGCGGGTGGCGGATTTTATTTTCGCCAGCATCGATGATCTGATGAGTTACAACAGCGCCGAGCTGGCGCGGCTTAGCGGCGTGTCGAAAGCCACGGTGAGCCGCCTGTTTAAGCGCCTGGGTTATCCGAGTTACCGCGATATGCGCGATGAAATGCGTACGCTGCGCCAGAGCGGGATGCCGCTGACCGACAGCCGCGATGCAGTGCAAGGTAACACCTTGTTATCACGTCACTATAAGCAGGAAATGGCGAATCTGACGCAGTGGATTAACCAGATTGACGGCGCCGCGTTTGGTGAGCTGATTGCCGCACTCAGTCAGGCGCGGCAGGTGCGTTTGCTGGGCTTTCGCAACAGTTATCCGGTCGCGCTGCACCTGCGTCAGCAGCTGATCCAGGTGCGTTCCGGCGTGATGATGATGCCGCAACCGGGGCAAACGCTGGCGGAAGAGCTGGTGGATCTGACCGCGCACGATGTGGTGATTTTTGTGGCGTTTCGCCGCAGGCCGCGAATGGCAAAGGCGATTCTCACACAATTACAGACACTTGGCGTACCGGTGCTGCTGATTTGCGAACCCCAGGCGCAAGCGCTGATCCCGCTGGCGGCGTGGCATCTGGCGGCACCGCTCGACAGCGTGTCGGCATTCGACAGCTATTCTTCCGCGATGAGTCTGGCGAATTTACTCAGCAATGCGCTGCTGCACGAAATACTGGCGTCGGGCCGTCAGAGAATTCATCAAATCAGCGATCTGTACAACGAACTCGACGAACTGGAACAGCGCTGATTCCCGTTTTACGAACAAAGCAGGCGCTTTTTTGGTGCCTGCGCACAATCAGGGTGCAAAGCATTTTCCTTCGTTTCGTTATTGTGGCCTCCTTCAGGGCAAAAAATGCCTCCCGCTTTCTCTGTCCGTTACCTTAATTCCTTGTCATACCGTGACTTTGTGCACAATTTCTCCGGACAATCGCTTTTGGCACATTCGTTGCAAAGTTCACTTTATAAGAATCTATCGTTCCAAAAACCTTTCACCGGAGATAATCTATGAACATGAACAAACGGCTGTTGGCGTGGGCAGGTGCTGCAATGCTGATGCTTCAGGCATCCGGCGCAATGGCCGATCAGTTGCAGGATATTCAGAAACGCGGCGTGCTGCGCGTGGCGGTTCCGCAGGATTTCCCGCCATTTGGTTCGGTGAGCAAAGATTTGCAGCCGGAAGGTTATGACATCGATATGGCGCATTATCTGGCCGATAAGATGAAACTTAAGTTGCAACTGGTGCCGGTGACCAGCGCCAACCGCGTACCTTACCTGCAAACGGACAAAGTGGATCTGGTGATTTCCAGCCTCGGTAAAAACGCTGAGCGTGAAAAGGTGATTGATTTCAGTAACGCCTACGCGCCGTTCTTCCTTGGCGTATTTGGCGCGAAGGGCGACAAACTGGCGGATCTGAAAGAACTGTCTGGCAAAACTATTGGTGTGACCCGTGGTGCGGTGGAAGATCTGGCGCTGACCGATGTGGCGCCGAAAGACGCCAAAATTCAGCGTTATGAAGACAACAACACCACGCTGTCGGCGTACCTGTCCGGCCAGGTGGAATACATCGCAACCGGAAACCTGGTGGTCGCTGCGATTGCCCGGATGAACCCGGAAAAAGCGCCTGTTTCTAAGGTAATGCTGAAAGATTCGCCGTGCTACGTCGGCCTGCGCAAGGACGAACCGGCGCTGAAAGATAAAGTGAATGCACTGATTGCCGAAGGTATCAAAGATAAGACGCTAAATTCGCTGTCTGAAAAATGGATGAAGGCGCCGCTGCCTGCATCTGTTGGCGCGTAATCAGCTGACTGACGGAGAACTTTCATGACCTATCAGCTTAACTTTAGCGCGCTGTGGCCTTATATGCCGGAACTGCTGGCCGGCTTATGGACCACCATTGAGCTGACGGTGATGGCAACGATTGGCGGCGTCGCGATCGGTATTTGCGGTGCGGCCATTCGCTGCGGCAATCACAAAACCTTGCGGACGGTCTGGGGCATATATGTCGAAGCCATCCGCAATACGCCGTTTGTCGTGCAGCTGTTTTTCATCGTGTTTGGCCTGCCGGCTATCGGCCTGAAAATGACTGCCGGAGAAGCGGCGCTGCTGGCGATGCTGATCAACCTCGGCGCGTACAGCACCGAAATTATCCGCGCGGGCATTCAGGTGACGCCGAAAGGCCAGTGGGAAGCGGGGCGCGTGCTGGGGCTGAGCCGCAGCCAGACGTTTTTACGCATTGTCCTGCCACCGTCGCTGAAACGCATTTATCCGTCGCTGGTCAGCCAGTGCATTATCGTGATGCTCGGGTCTTCCGTGGTCTCGCAGGTGTCCTATGAAGAACTGACGTTTGCGGCGAACCTGATTCAGTCACGCACGTTCCTCAGTTTTGAAGTGTATCTGGTTACCACGTTGTTCTATTTGTTGCTGTCAGTCGCGATGCGTCAGTTATTGCTGCTGGCCGGACGCCGCTTCTTTGGGAGTGCAAACTGATGATGACGTTCACCGACTGGGACATTGTGCGCAACCTGCTGCTGGCGGCGCGCTGGACGTTACTGCTTTCGCTGACGGCGTTTATCGGCGGTACGCTGGTGACGCTGCCGTTGTTACTGATGCGTCTGACCAAACGTCGCTGGCCGACGCGCTTTGTGCGCCTGTATTCCGAATTATTCCAGGGCACGCCGCTGCTGATGCAGCTTTTCCTGGCGTTCTTCGGCCTCGGCCTGTTTGGCATTAACGTCAGCCCGTGGACCGCGGCGGCGCTGGCGCTAACGCTCTACACCAGCGCGTATCTGGTGGATATCTGGAGCGGAAGCATCGCGGCGCTGCCAAAAGGTCAGTGGGAAGCTTCGCGCTGCCTCGGCCTGAATTTCGGCCAGACGTTGTGGCGCGTGATCACCCCGCAGGCGTTGCGGATTGCGATTGCGCCGACCGTAGGCTTTTCCGTTCAGGTGGTTAAAGGCACGGCGCTGGCGTCCATTATTGGTTTTGTCGAACTGACCAAAGCCGGAACGATGCTCAACAACGTGACGTATGAGCCGTTCAAAGTGTTCGGATTAGTGGCGCTGGGCTACTTCCTGATGTGCTATCCGCTGTCGCGTTACAGCCAGCATTTAGAAAAATCACTGCGTGGAGAGAAACAGTAATGCCACTGATCACCATCAATCAGGTTCAGAAATTTTACGGCCAGAACCACGTGCTGAAAGGCGTGGATCTGGACATCGACAGCGGCGAAGTGATCTCTATCATTGGCCGCAGCGGTTCCGGCAAAAGTACGCTTTTGCGCTGCATGAACGGGCTGGAAGGCTATCAGGAAGGCAGCATCAAACTTGGCGGGATGACCATTACCGACCGCGATTCTCAGGCGCGCGATATCAGCCGCTCGGTGGGCATGGTGTTCCAGAGTTTCAATCTTTTCCCGCACATGACCGCGCTGGAAAACGTCATGTTAGCGCCGCGCCGCGTGCTGAAAAAATCCGCGGCGGAATGCCGTGAACTGGCCGCGCAGATGCTCGCGAAAGTCGGGCTGGCGGATCGCATGGATTATTATCCGTCGAACCTTTCCGGCGGCCAGCAGCAACGCGTGGCGATTGCCCGTGCGCTGGCGATGAACCCGAAAGTGTTGCTGTGCGATGAAATCACTTCCGCGCTGGATCCGGAGCTGGTGGGTGAAGTCCTCAAAGTGCTGGAGCAACTGGCGAAAGAGGGCATGACGCTGGTGCTGGTGACGCACGAAATGAATTTTGCCCGCGAAGTGGGCGACCGCGTGGTGTTTATGCATCAGGGCACCGTGTGGGAACAGGGCGAAAGCCGCGCGCTGTTTGCCAATCCGCAAACGCCGGAGTTAAAACAATTTATCGCATCCGTTCGTGGCTTAAACGAAGCCACCGCAAGTTAACATTTTAAAGGATTAACTATGTCAGGCATCCAAACACTCGGACAAATCAACCCGCCAACCCGTCTGCTGATGGGGCCGGGGCCAATCAACGCCGATCCGCGCGTGCTGCGGGCGATGGCGAGCCAGCTGGTCGGGCAATATGACCCGGTAATGACCGGCTACATGAACGAAGTGATGGCGCTGTACCGCGCGCTGTACAAAACCGAAAATCAGTGGACGTTTCTGATCGACGGCACCTCGCGCGCCGGTATCGAAGCCGTGCTGCTTTCCGGCATCCGCCCGGGCGATAAAGTGCTGGTGCCGGTGTTTGGCCGTTTCGGGCATCTGCTGTGTGAAATCGCCCGTCGTTGTCGTGCGGAAGTGCATACGATTGAAGCGCCGTGGGGCGAAGTGTTTGATCCGCAACAAATCGAAGACGCCATTAAATCGGTGAAACCGCGCTGGCTGCTGACCGTGCAGGGCGATACGTCCACCACCATGTTGCAGCCGCTGGCGCAACTGGGCGAAATCTGCCGCCGTCACGGGGTGCTGTTTTACTCTGATGCGACGGCGTCGTTTGGCGGTAACGCGCTGGAAACGGATGCCTGGGGTTTAGACGCGGTTTCTGCCGGTTTGCAGAAATGCCTCGGCGGCCCGTCCGGCAGTTCCCCGGTTACCATCAGCCCGCGTTTTGAAGAACAAATCCGCCGCCGTAAATGTGTCGAAGAAGGGATCCGCACCGCCGATCACGCCGACGGCGACGAAGAGATGATCTACTCCAACTATTTCGATCTGGGCATGATCATGGATTACTGGGGCCCGGAGCGTCTGAATCATCACACCGAAGCGACCAGCATGCTGTTTGCCGCCCGCGAGTGCGCGCGCATCATTCTGGAAGAAGGGCTGGATAACGGCATCGCCCGCCACGAACTGCACGGCGGCGCGCTGCTGGCGGGGATTCAGGGAATGGGGCTGGAAGTCTTTGGCGACCTGAATCACCGCATGAATAACGTGCTTGGCGTGGTGATCCCGCAGGGCATTCACGGCGAGCAGGTTCGTCAGATGATGCTGAATGATTTCAGCATCGAAATCGGCACCTCGTTTGGTCCGCTGGCCGGGAAAATCTGGCGTATCGGCACCATGGGTTACAACGCGCGTAAAGACTGCGTATTGCAGACGCTGGTGGCGCTGGAAGCGGTGCTGAACCGTCTGGGCTTTGCCTCGAAATACGGCGCGGGCGCGCAGGCCGCCTGGGATCATTACGCAGGAGGTCAGTAATGGCAGAAGCCCTTACGCTGGCCGCGGTTTCCCACAGTGCTGCACGCGCAGCCGGACGGGTGATGGCGCGCTGCGATACGCTGGCCGCCATCAGCGAAACGCCGGGACAGCTGACCCGCGTGTATCTTTCCGCTGAACATTTACAGGCTAACCGTCAGGTCGGTGAATGGATGGCGGAAGCCGGAATGCGCGTCTGGCAGGACAGCGTCGGCAATATTTGCGGGCGCTACGAAGGGCAGGATCCTTCCGCGCCTGCGCTGCTGCTCGGTTCGCACCTCGACAGCGTGCGCAATGCGGGGCGCTACGATGGCCCGCTGGGCGTGCTGACGGCGCTGGAAGTGGTTTCGCATATGCATCAGAACGGGATCCGCCTGCCGATGGCTGTGGAAATTGTCGGGTTCTGCGATGAGGAAGGCACACGTTTTGGCATCACCTTACTGGGCAGCCGTGGCCTGACCGGCACCTGGCCTGCTGACTGGCTGGAGCGTCAGGACGCTCAGGGAATTACTGTCGCGCAGGCGATGGAAAATGTCGGGCTCAGCCCGCTGACGATCGGCGCATCACAACGTGCGGCCAGCGATTTTTGCGCGTATCTGGAATTACATATCGAGCAGGGGCCGTGTCTGCAAGGGGCCAATGTTCCGCTCGGCGTGGTCACCGCGATTAACGGCGCACGCCGCCTGAACTGCGAGTTTACCGGTCATGCCGGTCACGCCGGAACGGTGCCGATGGGGCAACGTCAGGATGCACTGACCGCCGCCGCCGAATGGACGCTGGCGATTGAAACGCTGACAACCACTGCCGGACGCAATCTGGTGGCCACCGTCGGCACGCTGGAATGTCTGCCGGGCGCGGTGAATGTCATTCCGGGGCAGGTAAAACTGTCCCTCGACGTGCGCGGGCCGCGCGATGACGATTTAGGCGCGCTGCAAAAAGTCCTGCTGGCGCAAGGCCATGAGATCGCTGCCCGTCGCGGCCTGACGTTTGCCGCCGAGCAGTTTTACGGGATCTGCGCGACGGAATGCGACGAAAGTTTGCAGCATCGTCTGAGCCAGAGTGTTTTGCATTTACAGGGGCAGGCGATGTCGCTGCCAAGCGGTGCGGGGCACGACGCGATTGCGATGGCCGAATGCTGGCCGGTTGGCATGCTGTTTGTGCGCTGCAAAGACGGCATCAGCCATCATCCTGATGAATCTGTTACCACCGGCGATGTGGCGTATGCGGTGCAGGCGTATATCAATACGGTGCTGAGTTTCGACGGAGGCCATCTGTGACGCCTGAGGAATTTAATGCGCTGTCTGAATTCGAAGCCGTCGCGCTGCTCCGCCCGCTGGTGAATATTCCCGGCTGGGCGAAAAAAGTCAGCGACGGACGCCCGTATTCTTCGGTGGAACAGGCTCTGCAAAGCGCGGAAGCCGCCTGCGAAAGCTGGCAACCCGACGACATCACCCAGGCGTTGTCTGCGCATCCGCGTATCGGCGAGCGGGCGAACGGCAGCGGTAAAGAAGCGCAGCTTTCCCGTGGCGAGCAGGCGACGCTGAATATCAGCCAGCAGGCTATTATTGATGCGCTGCATGACGGCAATCAGCGTTACGAACAGCGTTTCGGGCGGGTTTTTCTGATCCGTGCCAAAGGCCGCAGTTCAGAGGAAATCCTCGAAAACCTGCAACGGCGCTTGCAGAATTCACCTGAAGCCGAATATCAGGAAACCGCGCAGCAGCTGAAAGAAATCACACTGTTGCGCTTTAAGGAGAGTTTGCAATCATGACGTCTGTTTCTAAAACGAAAGTCACCACGCATATTCTTGATACGTCGCTCGGTAAGCCCGCGGCTGACGTGCGCGTCTGGCTGGAAAAACTCGACGGGCCGAAAATTACGCTCATCGCCGAAACCCAAACCGACGCCGATGGCCGCGCCGCAAAACTCACACCGGAGCCGGTGCCCTCCGGGCATTACCGGCTTTGTGCCAACATCGGCGCGTATTTTGCCGCCACAAACCGAGAAACCCTGTATCACTCGGCGATTATCGACGTGGTGATTTCCGGCGAGCAGGATCACTATCATCTGCCTTTGTTAATCAGCCCATATTCGTATTCGACGTACAGAGGCTCCTGATTTTCCAGCTATTTACCCCATCGATAAATGCGGGTGGCGCAGCCGTACGCTTTTGGTCAGCGCGGAATGGCTGACGTCGTGGTCGCGGTTGCTCTGACGGACTTGTTGCAGAAAGGCCATCAGCAGCGGATTGGGGCGTTCGCGGCGCGACATCAGCTCCGGCTGCCCCTGCACGCCCATGAAGAACGGGTGATTATTCAGCTCAATGGCCTGCGCCTGTTCCCCGCTTTCGTCCGTGCCTGAAGTTTTCAGCCCGGCACTTTCCAGCTCTGCCAGCAGATGCGGATTGAGACAACGGCGCTGGTTATAACGCAGCGTAAACTCCTCGCCCATCCTGTTCGCCAGCAACGTGCCACTGCGGCTCAGCACCGTCTGGTTGCCCAGACGTTGTTGCTGATGGCGGCTGAGTGGCAAACTGGTTTGCAGGCTGTTGAGGCTCGACGGCCCGTGCATCACCACGCGCTCCTGGCCGAGAACGCGTTGCCCGAACGCCGTCACCATCTGGTGCATACCCTGATTAATCCCCAGCAGCGGCGTCTGGTTTTCCAGCGCCCAGACTGCGCTTGCCAGCTGGCTGACCGGATGATCGCCGGATGTCAGCGTGGTGCCCGGCAAAATAATGCCGTCAACGTCATACAGCGTGGAATCGAGCTGACTGCCGAGCAACGAAGGCGTCACCCAGACGACGTCAATGTTCATTGCCAGTGCATCGGCGGCATCTCCCAGTGCAGCGAGCATCGCCGGATAGCTGTCGCGCTGCTCACAAAAATCGCCGACCATCGCCACGCGCAGGGTCTTTCCGGCGCGCATGACCGGCTGCGAAACTGAGCCGAGCGCCCAGCGGCCAAACGCATCGCGTCCCCAGCCGTTGCTGCGAATTTTGCCGGACCCGCAGTCTTCAAGTTGAAATTTATCTTGGTTGCGGACCACGCTTAATGACTCCACGCCGATACCGTGTCCGGCGATTCTGGCGGCCAGCGCAGGGGATAACGGCTCGCGCAGCGGCACCACGATATCTTCTTTAAGTGCCCGATAAATCAGTGATTCCAGACCGGATTCCTCACCCGCACCGCGCCCGGTCAGGCGCTCCAGCCAAACCAGTCCGCTGGTCAGCGTATGGCCCTGCGCCGTGACGTGCTGGCGCGCATTCGGATAATGTTTTGCATCATGACTGACGGGAAAGTGACACAGCGGCAAAGCGCGTAATTCAGCAAGTATCGCTGCCATCGCGCCGTACAACGCAGGTTCGGGCGTGGAGTGTGCAATAAAGGTGATGGTCATCAGGAGTCCTCTGTCAGATGTTTTTGCGGGGGTATTGAATGCAAGAAGCGATCCACCCCGAACGGCGTTTACATGCTTTGACAAAAAGGGCGCGGTAAGTCGCAAATGCGAATTTAAGCCGCCAAGGACTACTACAAAACGCCACGCTGTTTAGACCATAACGCGCTAATGTATCGCCGGTTGTTCTAACCCCATTCATTAAGGAAGCATCATGTCAGCATCTCTGTATGGCAGCACGGCGGCACAGTTCGTACGTGGTTTAAAGAATCTTTCGGCGTTGCTGGAAAAAGGCGCTGCGTGGGCGCAGGAAAACGGAAAATCGGAAGAAGAAGTGCTGAATACCCGTCTGGCGGCGGACATGTATCCGCTGGCGCGTCAGGTGCAAATCACCAGCGATATGTCGAAAGGCGCAATCGCCCGTCTGGCCGGTATCCCGGCGCCCGCAATGGACGATACTGAAACCACGTTTGCCCAGTTGCAGGAGCGTATCGCGAAAACCCTGCGCTTTATCGAAAGCGTAAAACCGGAACAGCTGGAAGGCGATGAATCCCGCGCCATCGTGGTAAAAGGCAAAAACCATGAACTGACCTTTACCGCACACAGCTACGTCACCACTTTTGCGGTACCGAACTTCTACTTCCACGTCACCACCGCATACAATATTTTGCGGCATCTGGGCTTGAATATCGGCAAGTTCGATTTTATCGGGCAGGTTTAAGTCCGGTTTTATTTAATTACCTGAATCGCTAATTAAATACCTGCCCTGAAATATATAATTCAGGGCGGTATTTTGAAGTATATATTCACCTGAATTATAACCAAGTGAATTCCCCTCTAAATAACTTCAGATTTATAAAATAAACCCGGTGCCATTGCTGGCACAACACCTTCCGTTTTTTTAATTCAGATTAATTTGTCACGATGCAGTCTCTTTAATTCCGGCGTGTTTATAAAATCACGCTTCGAGAATTACTGAATCTTAATCAATACACTTAATCTAACGGAAGGAATTAATATGTGTAATTGCAACTGTAATTCATTAAAAGGCACAGCAGCTAAAACGGGTGAAACGTATGTGACCGTCGAGGCGGCGGCCACGGCCGCGGCAGAACAGGCGCTGGTGGCCTATTGTCAGAATACGTTCAGCGTGGGTGGTGTTATGCTCGATGCCAGCGGTAATGTGCTGAATGCGATTAATAATAATGTGGTTGTCGATAATAAAACCAGTGATCCGACGGCTCACGGTGAACGTCAGTTAATTGACTGGTATTATGCGCAGATTGAAGCGGGTGTCGATATGCCACCGCCGTCTGATATTACCATTGTGACGTCGCTGGATCCGTGCTGCATGTGTACCGGTTCGATTATTACCGGCGGATTTAAAGTTATTTCTGCCGCTTTCGATACATATTCCGGTATTAACTGGGATACCAAGGCGGATTTCCCGACGCTCGCAGATGGCCTGGCCGTTGTGGCACAGAATACTTTCAGTTACCCGGCGGTTAATGGAAATAACTGTTTTACCCGCGATGCCAGTTCAGCGCCGGTGCCGGCTTTCTTCACCGACGCCGTTATGGATGTTCAGACGGTGGCGCTGTGCGAAACGGCTTTCGATGCCACGCTGACGCAGGTTAAGGAAAGTATCAACACGGATTTAACGCCGGACAAGCTCAGAAATATTAAAGATTTACCGTCTGATAGCCGGATCGTGACGGCGTTAAAAGCCCTTTATCCGGACGCGCTGAGCTATACCGCGCCATCCCGCGGGCAGCCGGATGAAGGACTGGCACCGTATCTGATTGCGGCGGCAAATCAGGATATTGCGCAGGGCGGCAAAGGGAATGCCGTGGCGTTTCTTGACTACTTTGGCAACCTGTTGCTTTGTTTGCCGGGTAACGAAAAAGCCTCGCTGATTCAGACCGCGTTTTTACTGGTAACCCGCAATTATGCGCAACTGCGTTTTAACCTGCGAAGCAGCCTGAGTGATGAAGAAGTGCTGCCTTATCTGGCTCATCCTAAATACGGCACGTTTGTTTTTGCGCATGGCCCGGATAAGACATCGCACAGCCTGATTGAACTCGGTGCTTACGGTTCCACCATGGAAGGTGCGTTGCCGCCGGAAAATCCGAACTCATTCCAGTATGGGGTGCCGACGATTGCGCAGGCCGATCTGGATGACTATTGCCAGACACTGCCACCGTTATACAGCCAGGAGATCCAGGTTCATCCGCAGCAGGTGACGAACTCTGATCTGATCAACGCGCTGATTGCTGGTTTACCGAAACCGTAATTTCTTCATAATAATCATCAACAAATAAAAGCCCACCCGCTGCACATACAGCGGGTGGGCTTTCTGATGTTTATGCGTTGCCGCTTTCTTTAATCGTGCAGGAGGAACGTATCGGCATCGCGCCACGCCGGGAAAGCTTCACGATAATCCTGTAACGCTTCCAGAGACAGTTCGGCGTCGATAATCATTGCCGAACCCGGCTCGGCGCGCGCCAGTTCTTCACCCAGCGGATTAATGATCAGGCTGTCACCGCTGTAATGATGGCCGTTATCGTCATCCCCGACGCGGTTGCACCCGGCGACGTAGGCCTGATTTTCAATTGCGCGCGCGGTCAGCAGCGTTTGCCAGTGATGGCTGCGGCGGGCAGGCCAGTTGGCGACGTAGAGTGCCAGATCGTAATCCTGATTATTGCGCGAATAGACCGGGAAACGCAGGTCGTAACAGACTTGCGGCAGAATACGCCAGCCGCGCCATTCGACGATTTCACGGCGTTTGCCCGGCACGTAATAATTGTGTTCGCCCGCCATGCGGAACAGATGGCGTTTATCGTAGGAATGCACTTTGCCCTGCGGTTCGACCAGCAGGAAACGGTTTACCGCGCCTTCCGTCGTGCTCAGCGCCACGCTGCCGCCAATCATTGCACCGAGTTTTTTCGCCCACTGATGCAGCCATTCCACCACGCGTGACTGTGGCAGCGCGCTGCCCGGAGCCTGCATGGCGAAACCGGTGGTGAACATTTCCGGCAGAATAATCAGGTCGCGGCCGGTCAGTGAATCCAGCAGACCGTCGAAATGCGCGAGATTGGCCTCGCCGTCCAGCCACACCAGCGGCTGTTGCAATACGGACAGTTTTAAAGTTGACACAGGCGCTCCGCAGCAGCGTCCAGCGTGGCTTCCTGTTTGGCAAAGCACAGCCGGATCAGTTTATGTGGGAAGGGCGCGGCGCAGAATACCGACATCGGAATGGCCGCAACGCCCACATGTTCAGTCAGCCAGTGGCAGAATGCAACATCGTCCAGATCCGAGACTTCGCTGTAATCCACCAGCAGGAAATACGTGCCCTGGCCCGGCAATACTTTCAGACGGCTGTTCGCCAGCCCTTGCGCCAGACGGTCACGCTTGGCCTGATAAAATGCCGGTAATTCCTGCCAGTGCTCCGGCGCTTCCCGCAGCATATCCGCCAGCGCCAGCTGAACCGGCGTGGTGATCGAAAATGTCAGATACTGGTGAACTTTGCGCAGTTCGGCGCTGATAATCGCCGGAGCGATGCAATAACCCACGCGCCAGCCGGTCATGTGATAGGTCTTGCCGAAAGAAGACACCGCGATGGCGCGCTGACGCAGTTGCGGGTGGCGCAGCACACTGGCGTGGCCTTCCGGCGCAAAGCAGATGTGTTCGTAGACTTCGTCGCTGAGCACAAAAATGTGTTTATCAGCAATGGTTTGCCAGAGCTGCTCAACGTCGCTGTGGCTCCAGACCGTGGCCGACGGATTGTGCGGCGTGTTGATGATGACCAGCTTTGTCCGGTCCGTAATCTGGTCGGCAAATTCCGCCCAGTTCACTTTGAACTCCGGCGGCTGCAGCTGAATGCGCTTCATCACGCCGCCCGCCAGTTCCACCGCAGGCGCGTAGCAGTCGTAGCTCGGGTCAAACGAAATCACTTCGTCGCCTTTTGACACCAGCGCGGTGATGGCGATGTACAAAGATTCGGTAGCGCCGGCGGTGATCGTGATGTCGGTATTGGCGTCCGGCGCGTAACCGTAAATCTGTTCGGTTTTTGCGGCAATCGCTTCACGCAATGGCGCGGTGCCGGTCATCGGCGCGTACTGGTTCGCGCCCTGACTGACGTGATACGCCAGACGGTTGCGCAGATACTCGGGGCCATCGAAATCAGGGAAACCCTGAGACAGGTTAATGGCGTTGTGCTTCTGCGCCAGGGCACTCATCTGAGTAAAAATGGTGGTGCCGAGGGAAGGAAGCTTACTTTCGGGGATCAGTGCGGCTGTGCTCATGGCGGGTCAATACTCCTGGACCGGTGCAGATAGCGATGTTGCTCACAATATAACACGATGTTAAAGCCGGGTTTAAATCAATGAAGAATAAGGATATGACCAGAATGACGGTGCGGAACGGCGCGCGCAGAGCGGGTTGCGGGCATTCTGCGAACGCTATCCGTTGCCTGAGAACTGGTTAAGATATAAACTAAACGCCTTACAACTGAGGTTGTTCAACGCTTACAGAGGGTCATATGCCGGTTAAATTGGTAAATGCGGTGAAAGTTAACGAAGTCTTCGCTCATCTTAGCGACGGCATAGATAACAGCACCCTCTATTCCGAGCTGGCACGCGGGCAGGAGCTTGTTGTTGTCGGTCTGACGCTATCTCCCGGTTACAGGATTGTGCGCGTTGATGATCGCCTTTCTGAAAAAATTACTCAGCGCCATTTCGAACTGGCGTTAATCAATGATGTTTCTGAGGACGTGGCTTACTACAACCGCGTTGTGATTCAGTCCGATCATTTCCTCAATTGCCGCCCGGTGACGCAGGTGCTGGTATGGCGCACTCAGAAACCTAAGCACAGAAAAGAATTGCACGAGCTTGCAGGGCTAATTTTCCTGAATTATCTGCTCGAAAAATACGATGTGATCGTGTCTGACATGAACCAGACTCACGATGGCATGTCGTTCTGGCAGGCCAGAATGTATGACGCCTTGATTTACGGGCTTAAAGTTTATGCTTACGACATGATCAGTTGCGAATTACATAACATTGCATCAGAAGATGATGTGGGGCGTTACGAGCAGTGGCTTTGGGGAGACCCTGAGCATTACCAGCAAAGGCTGGCCATCATTTCTAAATTTGAACTCCCTGCAAAATAACCTGCTCCGGCAGGTTTTTTTATGCCAGAAGTTAGCGCCATAAGAAGACAGAGCGTTCTGCTATTTGCCCTTTCATTTTCCCGATACACGATGTTAATATTTGGCAATCGAGACGCTTAGATGGCTAAATGCTAATTCAATCTAGGCCATATCAATTATTTATATATCGCGGTTTTCACTCCGAACTCAGGCCCTCAACGCACGATTTTTCAGGATTACGATGACAGAGAATTTGCAACTGGGCGCGCTGCTGGCGGCCTGTCACTGGATTGGTCAGAAGGGCTGGAGCCCGGCGACTGGCGGGAATATGTCGGTCCGCGAGGGCGACAAACATTGCCTGATCACCGAATCGGGGAAGGACAAAGGGTCGCTGACCGCAGAGGATTTTCTGCTGGTTGAGCTGGAAAGCGGTCTCGCGCCAAGCGGACGCCGCCCGTCGGCGGAAACCGGCCTGCACACGATGCTCTATTCCCGCTATCCTGAAACAGGTGCGGTGCTGCATACACATTCGGTGAATTCGACCGTTTTGTCCCGCGTGGAACGCAGCGGTGCACTGGTGCTGGAAGGCTACGAAATGCAGAAATCGCTGAGCGGCCAGACGACGCACCTTGATCAGGTGGTGATCCCGATTTTCGACAACAGCCAGGACATCTCAGCGCTGGTGCAGAAGATTATTGCCAGCACGGAACGCGCGCCGTTGCAGTATGGTTTTTTGCTGCGCGGCCACGGTCTGACCTGCTGGGGACGGGATGTGGCGGAAGCACGCCGCCATCTGGAAGGGCTGGAATTTCTGTTCCAGTGTGAACTGCAACGCCGCCTGCTGGAGGCCAAATGATCCGCGCCATCGTCACTGATATTGAAGGCACCACCACGGATATCCGTTTTGTGCATCAGGTGTTATTCCCGTATGCCCGTCAGCGGCTCGCTGAATTTCTGCGTCATCAGCACGAAGAGCCGGAAGTGGCGGCTGCGCTGAACGCATTGCGGGCCGGAATCGACCGCCCGCAGGCCAGCGTCGAGGCCCTGATTGAGCAGCTTTTTACCTACATGGACAACGACGTCAAATCGACGCCGCTCAAAGTGTTGCAGGGCATTATCTGGCGCACCGGTTATGAGAACGGTGATTTCCGCGGGCATTTGTACGCGGATGTCGCGCCGCAGCTGGAAGCCTGGAAAGCCGACGGTTTGCAGCTTTGCGTGTATTCTTCCGGTTCCGTTGACGCGCAAAAACTGCTGTTTGGTTACAGCGATGCGGGCGACCTCACGCCGCTGTTCAGCGGATATTTCGACACCCGCGTTGGCGCCAAGCGTGAAACAGAATCCTATCAGAACATCGCCGAACAGCTGATTTTACCGCCCGCTGATTTACTGTTTTTATCGGACATCCGTCAGGAACTGGACGCCGCACGCTTAGCGGGCTGGCATACCTGTCAGCTGATCCGTGATGATGCTGACGAACTCAGCGACCACCTGCAAGTTAATCGTTTTGATCAGATAGCCTTAGAAACATTCTTATAAGAGGGTTGACCATGAGTGCATTGACGATTTTTAGTGACCAGGATCCTTCCGCGCCAGTTTGGGAAAGCCGTGACGGTGAGGCTATCGCTGCCGAACTGAACAAGATTGACGTGCGTTTCGAACGCTGGCAGGCCGACCGTGATTTAGGCGAAAACCCGCAGCCGCAGGACGTGATCGCCGCGTATCAGCATGAAATCGACAGGCTGGTAGAAGAGAAGGGCTATCAGAGCTGGGATGTGATCAGCATGCGTCCGGACAACGAACAGCGTGAAGTACTGCGCACCAAATTCCTCTCCGAGCATACCCACGGCGAAGACGAAGTGCGTTTCTTCGTGGAAGGCGCCGGGCTGTTCTGCCTGCATCTGAACGGTAAGATTTTCCAGATACTGTGTGAGAAAAACGATCTGATTTCCGTCCCCGCGAATACCCGCCACTGGTTTGACATGGGCGGCTCACCGTCGTTTACGGCGATTCGCGTGTTTGATAATCCGGAAGGATGGGTGGCGCATTTTACAGGCGATGGTATCGCGGATAAGTACCCGAGGATGGGGGAATAAGTTTTTTGAAAGGTTTTCAAACTTTCTTTTAAGATCAACGACAAGACCTTGGGTTGCCACCCAAACCGGCCTCAAGGGACAGCTTAGCGTAAATTTCGGTTTTTCATGCGCGGTGATCGCTTAGCTCAGGTCAAGACCTTGGGTTGCCACCCAAACTGGCCTAAAGAGGCGCCTATCGCCGCGCCTCTTTAGAATCTCCGGCTCTTTAACTGCGCGCTACCGCTGGGTCGATGGACATGTTCTGGAACATCGGCATGTGGCGCGAAATCTTGCCGCTACGCGGTGCCTTCCCTACGGGCTTCGAGCCTTGCGGTCTCGAACCCTCGGTCAGCAAAATTTCTGAGTGCGCCAGATTGCCTTTGTAAAAGATTAAAACCAGCTAGATTTTGAATTTAGAAAAGCCTCTGGCCGCTTTCAAAAAGCATGCTGAATTACATAGCCAGTGGCCGCTTTCAGAAAGCTTGCCGAGCGAAGCGTTTCGAGACCAATGGCTCGAAACCGAGTAAGGGAACCGCGCAGCGGCAAGTTTTCGCGGCAATAGCTGTGGCTCCTGAAACATAGCCAGCGAGCGATAGCGCGCAGTTAGAAAGACGCGGAGATTCCAAAGAGGCCCCGTCCTGGGCCTCTTTGGTCGGTTTCGGCGCGAGCCGCTGAGCGATCACTGCACATGAAAAACCGAAATTTCCGCAATACCGCCTTTAGCGCTACATGCTGTACATGAAAAACCGAAACTTCCGCAATACCGCCTTAGCGCTACATGCTGCACATGAAAAACCGAAACTTCCGCAATACCGCCTTTAATACCGCCTGCGGTGCGGCAACCGCCAACCGCTACTTCAAGGAAGCCGCGAAGACCCCTTCGCGCACCTGCGCAGGCGTCACCCCCCCCACATCCAGTACCCATCCGCTGATGAGATCCGCCGGTGTCACATCAAACGCCGGGTTATAAACTTTTGCATCCTCCGGAGCCCACTGTACGGAACCAAAACTGCCGGAAACGCCGGTGACTTCGCGGGCGTCGCGTTGTTCAATAGGGATGGCTGCGCCGTTCGGGCAATGCGGATCGTGCGTGGTGTGCGGCGCGGCGACGTAGAACGGGATGCCGTGGTATTTCGCCAGAACCGCCAGGCTGTAAGTGCCGATCTTGTTGGCGACGTCGCCGTTGGCGGCGATGCGGTCAGCGCCGACCCAGATGGCGTCAACGCGTTTTTGTGCCATCAGGCTGGCGGCCATCGAGTCGCAAATCAGCTGATACGGAATGCCCAGTTCGCCCAGTTCCCACGCGGTGAGACGGCCACCCTGCAATAACGGGCGCGTTTCATCGACCCAAACCTGTTCGACATTCCCCTGTTCATGCGCGCGGCGGATCACGCCAATGGCCGTGCCGACGCCTGCTGTCGCCAGCCCGCCGGTATTGCAGTGGGTCAGCAAACGGCTGCCCGGCGTCACAAGCTTTGCGCCGTGCGCCGCAATGCTTTCGCACAGCGCGCGGTCTTCATCCACCAGACGCAGTGCTTCAGCCGTCAGCGCGGTGACGAAATCGGGCTGCTGTAACGCGGTTTTCATGCGGTCGAGATTGTTCATCAGGTTCACCGCCGTCGGGCGTGAGGCGCGAAGAACGTCCAGCGAATGCGCCAGTTCATCCTGCTTCATACCCTGTTCAGCCAGCAACGCCAGTAGCAGGCTGGCGGATAAACCAATCAGCGGCGCACCGCGCACACGCAGGGTACGGATGTGATCCACCAGATCGCTGACATCGCGACATTCGCGCCAGTCGGAACGTTGTGGCAGGGCCTGCTGATCGAGGATCCACAGTTGGTTTTCGCGGATACGTAAACTGGTGGTTGTGAGGCTTTGCATTGTTGGTTAAATCCTTGTTGCCCGGTTGCATCTGTTCACTTATTCTGCCAACATGTTTTATGGATGTATAGACGTCTAAACACTTTTAAGGCTAAAAGAAAATTTCGAGAGGTCAGGATGTCGCGCTACTACACATTTACCGCCGAAGATGCTGTTGAATATGCCCGTAAATACGGTGGCGTAGCAGATCCGCAATCTCTGGTAACCGCCGATGAAATCGGTGACGGAAACCTGAATCTGGTGTTTAAAATCCGCGATACCACGGGCAAAAGCCGAGTGATCGTGAAACAGGCTTTGCCGTACGTGCGCTGCGTCGGGGAATCCTGGCCACTGACGCTCGACCGCGCGCGCATCGAAGCGGAAACGCTGATTATTCACGGTCAGTATTGCCCGCAGCATACGGTGAAAGTGTTGCATCATGACGCCGAACTGGCGGTGATGGTGCAGGAAGATTTATCGGATCATCAGATCTGGCGCAGCGAGCTGGTGCAGGGGAAATACTTCCCGCAGGCCGCCAGCCAGCTGGGTGAATACCTGGCGCAGACGTTATTCCATACGTCCGATTTCTATCAGAACGCGCAGACCAAGAAAGCTGAAGTTTCGCGCTTTACCAACCCGGAACTTTGCCAGATCACCGAAGATCTGTTTTTCACCGATCCTTATGTCGATCACGAACGGAATAATTTTGACCCGGTATTGCAGCCGGAAGTCGATGCGCTGCGTGCCGATAAACCGCTGCGTCTGGCGGTGGCGGCGCTCAAGCACCGTTTCCTGAGCAAGGCCGAAGCGTTGCTGCACGGCGATATCCACAGCGGTTCGATTTTTGTGGCCGAAGGCAAACTGAAAGCCATTGATGCCGAGTTCGGTTATTACGGCCCTGTCGGTTTTGATCCGGGCTCGGCTATCGGTAATTTGTTGCTGAACTATTGCGGTTTGCCGGGGCTGGTGGGCGTGCGTGAAGCCGCTGACGGTCGCGAACAGCGCCTGAAAGATGTGCGCGAACTGTGGCTGAGCTTCTCCGAACGTTTCCTGCAACTGGCGCGTGAAAAATCACAGGATCCGACGCTGGCCGAGCCGGGCTACGCCGACGTTTTCTTGCAGGACGTCTGGCACGACGCGGTCGGATATTGCGGCGCGGAATTAATCCGTCGCACCATCGGGCTGGCGCACGTGGCCGATCTTGATTCCATCAAAGACGCCGCAATGCGCGCTGACTGCCAGCGCCACGCGCTGAGTCTCGGAAAATGGCTGATCCTGACGGCACCGCAAATCAGTGATGTGGAATCCTTTATCGCGCGCATCCGCCAGTTCAGCTAATTCTGTCGGTTTCTTGTATAATGCCCGCCTTCGAGGTGCGTAGGGGTAAACCCGGTGGCATTTCCTCGGTTTACTTTTAACAGGAATACAGAATTATGATGCATAACCATGTCTTGCGCAGCGTGCGCTACATGCTGGATTTGAGCGAAGGTCAGTTGATTGAAATCCTCAAAACCACCGGCACGCCGGTCAGCCCTGAAGTGATGTCCCGTTATCTGAAAAAAGAAGACGAAGAAGGGTATATGGAAGTGCCGGACGAAGTCATGGCAAACTTCCTGAACGGGCTGATTGTGTTCAAACGTGGTAAAGACGATCGTTTCCCGGCACCAGAAGTGGAAAAACGTCTGACCAACAACATCATGCTGAAAAAGCTGCGTGTGGCGTTTGAGCTGAAAACCGAAGACATGATTGCCGTGCTGACGGCCGCAGATTTCAAAGTCTCCGAAGGCGAACTAAGCGCATTCTTCCGTAAGGAAGGGCACAAAAACTATCGTCCGTGCGGCGATCAGGTTCTGCGGTATTTCCTGAAAGGGCTGACCGCGAAGATTCGTCCTAAGAAAAGCTAAGCTGTAAACATTCGACTGATAAATATATTGGGCGCAATGTATTTGAAATGAATAATAAGCGGGGTGCTGTGAATAACAGCACCCCGTTTTTTATGTTTATTGGTTTTGTAAGGATGATATTTCGTTATTACAGTTTTACTTCACGTTTCCCCGCTTTATTTTTGACAGTTTATTCGGCCAGAATCTATCTTCATTTCTCATTATGAAACCTCCGGGCACTATTTTAATAAAAACAAAACAACGTCGTTAATTGATATCGATGGTTTGATTTTGTATTGAAAAGGATATCGTAATTATGAGAAAGATTAAGACGCTGGCATTATTAGTGGGGATCGCCGTGTCGGGTTCTGCGATGGCGGCAGGCTCTTCAGCCAGTCTGGAAGCCCGCATGGCGCAGCTTGAAGAGCGTCTTCAGCAGGCAGAGGCCCGCGCGGAATCGGCAGAAAAACAAATCCAGCAGCTGAAAAAACAGGATGTGAAGCGCGAGCAGGAAATTGCCAGCGTGAAAGAATTCACGCCGGTAGAAGTAAAAACAGACGGTATATCGAAGGACAAGTTATTAACGCTTAATGGTTTCGATAATCTGAAATTATACGGTGACGTAGAATTTAACGTCGACGGCGCAAGCCGCAGTGGGCAATTAATTTCGGCGAAAAATGGCGATGATAATAAATGGAATGGCGGCAATGAACGCTGGGATGTCAATGGCCGTTTGCTGATCGGGCTGGATGGTTATCGCCGGAATGATAAAGGGCAATTTTCAGGGTTCTCCGTGCAACCGACCGCTGATTTAAACGGTTCAATGAATGTCGATGACGCCGCCTTCTTCTTCGGTAAAGAACAAAACTGGATGGCAAAAATCGGCCGCTTTGAAGCCTACGATATGTTCCCGCTGAATCAGGATACGTTTATCGAATATTCCGGGAATACCGCTAACGATCTGTACGCCGACGGCTACGGCTATGTGTACATGATGAAAGAAGGGCGCGGACGCAGTGACAGCGGCGGTAACATTTTGCTGAACAAAACGCTCGGCAACTGGTACTTCGAGCTCAATACGCTGATGGAAAACGGGACGTCGCTGTTTGCCGATCAGAACTACCACGGCAACAAGCTGCAACAGGATAAAAACGTCGCGTATCTGCGGCCGGTTATTGCCTGGAAAGGTGAGGCGTTCTCCGTTGCGGCGGCGATGGAAACCAACATCGTCAACAACGCTTACGGCTACAAGAACGATCAGGGCGAAATCATTGATCAGTCCAAACGTAACGGTTACGGCATGACTATGACCTGGAACGGGCAGAAAGCGGATCCGGAAAACGGCATCGTGGCGAACCTGAGTACGGCGTACATGGACGCCTCAGACGAGAAAGATTTCACGGTCGGCACCAATGCCCTGTGGAAAAACTTCGAGCTGGGTTACATCTACGCGCATAACCGTATCGAAGAGTTTAATGCCAACGGTTTACGGCCAATGAATAACGAAAATGCCGGTGATGACTGGTTCAGCGAACCGGGCAGCTACGATATTCATACGATCCACGCCAGTTATCTCATCCCGAACGTGATGGACATGAAGAACTTCAATATCTATCTGGGCGCGTATGTGTCGATGCTGGAAGCGGATAAACATTACAGCAATGATAATGACAGCGATCAGCGGTATGGCGGCCGTGTAAGATTCAAGTATTACTTCTGATTACCCGTCATCCGGAAAAGAAAAAGCCTGAGTGCGTAAACACTCAGGCTTTTTTTAACCGTGAATTTTAAGGATTAAGCGGCTTCGGTATGGCGCGGTTTGGCGTCATCCTTTTTTGCGCTTTCTTCCTCCACGTCCTGCTTTTTCGCGGCCAGTTCGTGTGGCTCAAAATCATCGACGTTAATAGAACGCAGACGGCTTTCTTCCGCACGGCTGAGAATGCGCGCATCGTCGGCGCTCAGGTGACCGGCATCCAGACCTTTTTGCGCCAGAATATCCAGACGGGTGAACGGCAGTTTTTTACCCATCGCGTCGCACAGACGTTTATGCACCGGCTCGGCGGCCAGAATATCCAGTAACGCTTCTTCCAGCAGCCCGACCGGGTTGTGTTCGCTTGGCGTCAGATACTGACCGCGACCAATGCGGCTGCGGGTCGCAGAAGGCACCTGAAGAATACGCGCCAGTTCATGATCAAGACGATCCGACGGTGCCGCGTGTGAACGGCCCAGCGGGAAAATCACCAGGCGCATCACGCCCGCCACAAACGCATTCGGGAAATTACGCAGCAGGTCGTCGATAGCCACTTCGGCCTGATGCAGACAATCCTGCACGCCCCAGTGAACCAGCGGTAAATCAGCCTCGTTGCAACCTTCTTCATCAAAGCGTTTCAGGGTTGCCGTCGCCAGATACATCTGGCTAAGGATATCGCCGAGACGGGCGGAAATACGTTCGCGACGTTTCAGGCTGCCGCCCAGCACGCCCATAGACACGTCAGCCAGCAGCGCGAGGTTAGCGCTCAGACGGTTAATGTGCTGGTAATAACGCGCGGTTTTATCATTAACCGGCGTATCGCTGGTGCGGCCGTTGGTCAGACCGAGCCAGAAGCTGCGCACTTTGTTGCTGCCGACGTGGCCAATATGCCCGAACAGCGCACGGTCAAAATCGTCCAGATCGTTTTTCTCAGCTGCCGCCATTTCACGCAGAACGTAAGGATGGCAACGGATAGCGCCCTGACCGAAGATGATCATGCTGCGGGTGAGAATGTTGGCACCTTCCACGGTGATGGCAATCGGCGCGCCCTGATAGGTACGGGCCACGAAGTTGCTTTTACCGAGCATGATGCCTTTACCGCCGGTGATATCCATCGCGTCCATGACAGCGCGCTGACCACGGTGGGTACAGTGATATTTCACAATCGCCGACAGCACAGCCGGTTTTTCACCGAGCATAATGCCGTTGGTGATGAGTGTTGCAGCGGCGTCCATCACATAAGCGTTACCGGCAATACGCGCCAGCGGTTCTTCGATACCTTCCATCTTACCGATAGGCAGTTTGAACTGACGGCGAATGTACGCGTAAGCGCCGGTCGCCATCGCCAGTGATTTCAGGCTGCCGGTGGAGTTAGACGGCAGGGTAATGCCGCGGCCCACGGACAGACATTCCACCAGCATACGCCAGCCCTGACCGGCCATTTTCGGGCCACCGATGATGTAATCGATTGGAACGAAAATATCATTACCGCGCGTCGGGCCGTTCTGGAAAGGCACGTTCAGCGGGAAGTGGCGGTGGCCGATTTCCACACCTTTAGTGTCCGTTGGGATCAGCGCACAGGTAATACCCAGATCCGTTTCACTGCCGAGCAGATGATCCGGGTCTTTCAGTTTAAACGCCAGACCGAGCACGGTGGCGATTGGCGCGAGCGTGATGTAACGCTTATTCCAGGTCAGGCGCATGCCGAGCACTTCTTTGCCCTGCCACTGACCTTTACAGACGATACCGAAATCAGGGATCGCCCCGGCATCAGACCCGGCTTCCGGGCTGGTCAGTGCGAAACATGGGATTTCCAGACCTTCAGCCAGACGCGGCAGATAATGGTCTTTCTGTTCTTCGGTGCCGTAATGTTGCAGCAATTCGCCCGGGCCAAGGGAGTTCGGCACGCCGACGGTGATGGCCAGAATGCCGGACACCCCCGCCAGTTTCTGTAACACGCGGGCCTGAGCGTAAGCGGAGAATTCCAGACCGCCGTACTCTTTCTTAATGATCATCGCGAAGAAGCGGTGTTCTTTCAGATACGCCCACAGCTCCGGCGGCAAATCAGCCAGTTCGTGCGTGATCTCAAAGTCGTTCGCCATGCGGCAGGCTTCTTCAACCGGGCCGTCGATAAAGCGCTGCTCTTCTTCGGTCAGGTGTTGTTCAGGATAATCCTGCAATTTTTTCCAGTCCGGCTTACCGCCGAACAGATCGCCTTCCCACCAGGTGGTACCGGCTTCAATCGCTTCCTTTTCCGTGCGTGACATTGCAGGCATCACTTTACGGAAGGTGCGAAGTGCAGGTGCAGAGAACAATGCGCGGCGCAGTGCGGGCACATTGAACGGCAGCAGGATAATCGCCAGCGGCAGTAACAGCCACAGCGTCCACAGATGAATGGCACCCATGGCAGCGGTAAATGCCAGTAAAATCAGGCTGCTAAAGGCAAGATTGACCTTGTGGTAAAACAACGCACCAAGGATCACGACAAATGCAACAATGCTAAGAACCATCATAGTAAAGCTCCTGAGTAGTAGGAGGTCTGACCTGTTGTAGGGATACAATGGTTTTAGTTCATGCTCATTTCTTTATCAATGTGTTTACATACTAATTACAACACAGCTCACAAACCGGCCGCACGAAGCGTCAAAAACGGAAACTATAAGAATCATTACCGCTTCTTGGCTTCTCGCTGTTTCGGCTTTCCGTTAAACTGCTCAGCGGAAAGTTTTATTGCTATCGGCCAGCCACAGCTGGCTGCAAATGGACATAAAAGAGGCTGCTATGTACCAGGATATTATCCGTACTGAACTGAACGAAGCTGCTGCTACGCTGAATAAATTCATCAGCGATCCGGCAAATATTGAGTCTATTCAACGTGCAGCAGTGCTGCTGGCCGATTCATTCAAGGCGGGCGGGAAAGTGATTTCCTGCGGTAACGGCGGTTCACACTGTGACGCCATGCATTTCGCAGAAGAACTGACCGGCCGCTACCGTGAAAACCGCCCGGGCTACCCGGCGATTGCGATTTCCGACGTCAGCCACATCTCCTGCGTGGGTAACGATTTCGGTTACGAATATATTTTCTCCCGCTATCTGGAAGCCGTGGGTCAGAAAGGTGATGTGCTGCTGGGCATCTCCACTTCCGGCAATTCCGGTAACGTGATCAAAGCGATTGAAGCCGCACGCGCCAAAGGCATGAAAGTCATTACCCTGACCGGTAAAGACGGCGGCAAAATGGACGGTTCTGCCGACGTGGAAATTCGCGTGCCACACTTTGGCTTCGCTGACCGCGTGCAGGAAATCCACATTAAAGTGATCCACATTTTGATTCTGTTAATCGAAAAAGAGATGGCGAAGGCGTAATGCCTTTGCCGTAAAGGAGGCGGGAGATGTGCGAATTGCTCGGGATGAGCGCTAACGTTCCAACTGATATTTGCTTCAGTTTCAGTGGATTAGTGCAGCGCGGTGGCGGGACAGGCCCGCATAAAGACGGCTGGGGCATTACCTTCTACGAGGGGAATGGCTGTCGTACTTTTAAAGATCCGATGCCGAGTTTTAATTCGCCTATCGCCCGCCTTGTTCAGGAATATCCGATCAAATCCTGCGCGGTGATTTCCCATATTCGTCAGGCAAACCGTGGCGAAGTGGCGCTGGAGAATACCCATCCGTTTACCCGCGAACTGTGGGGCCATAACTGGACTTACGCGCACAACGGCCAGCTTCGCGGTTACCGCCAGCTGGATACCGGCACGTTGCGTCCGGTCGGGCAAACCGACAGTGAATACGCATTTTGCTGGTTGCTGCATAAACTTACGCAGCGTTATCCGCGCCGTCCGGCCAGCTGGCCGCCGGTGTTCCGGTTTATTGCGTCGCTGGCGGATGAGTTACGGCAGAAGGGCGTGTTTAATATGCTGTTGTCGGACGGGCATTTTGTGATGGCCTATTGTTCGACCAATCTGCACTGGATCACGCGGCGGGCGCCTTTCGGAAAGGCAACGTTGTTGGATCAGGATGTGGAAATTGATTTTCAGCAGCAGACGACACCGGATGATGTCGTCACCGTGATTGCCACGCAACCGCTGACGGCAAACGAAACCTGGAACAAAATTGCTCCAGGTGAATTCGCATTATTTCACCGGGGCGAACGCCAGCTGTGAAGGCAGCGGGATGTTTGACAACGGTTGCAGCACTTCATATTTCCCATTAGTCACCACGACGTTCGGTGGCTGATGGTGTTTCTCAAAGTACGCAAAGCCCGGCTGTAGCTGACGCCAGAACGTGATGTAGCTTGAGTTTTTGTGCGACTGCATGTTGGCATCGGTCATCTTGAATGGATAAATGCTGATCTGCACGTTGCGCTGGCCGAACTGGAAGGCCGCCTGCACGTAGGTGAAGATTTCATCCATATAACCGTCAGTCATCGCATAGCAACCGATAGATTTGCAGTTGCCGTGGATCATCAGATACTTACCGGAATAACCCTGCGAGATATCATAGGCGTTCGGGAAACCGATGTTGATGGCGCGATAAAAACGGCTGTCCGGTTTCAGGTGGTGAATATCCACGTTGTAGAAACCTTCCGGGCTTTTAAAATCACCTTCGCGACGTTTATTTCCTAAACCGCCAGAAAAATCGCAGATGCCGTAGCTGCCGATCAGACGATATTCGCCGTCGAGCTGGGCATACAATTCGAGTTTACGTTCTTGTTTGAATATCTGGATATAAACGGGAGCACCTAACAATTGTTTTTTAAGCGCCGCGTTTACCGGGACAGCATCGCTGGCCACGGCGTAATTTGCTGTAAATAAAGGCAAACTGAGGAGCATCGCAAGAAACAGCGCGATTCTGATCATTCTAAGTCCTGCTCGATAATAATTTTGATTATTTTGTCTACAGATGAACTGCCTGTAAGACCGCCACTGATTTTCTTCTTATGTACTGCCTGTCTGAAACGTTGCCATATTAATACTGATTAATTTTTTAGCAATCACCAAATATTGAATTCTCGCTTCAGGAAATGTAAATACTTTCTGATGCCATTAATGGTGATTAATTAAGCCAAATTAACCGTCATTTTCTGTGTTTGAAATCTCCTGATTCAACTGTATACTTATACAGTCATTGGGGGAGGGCTATGCGTAAAATCATTCATGTGGATATGGACTGCTTTTTCGCGGCCGTCGAGATGCGCGATGATCCTTCCCTGCGCGACATTCCTGTCGCCATCGGTGGCAGCCGCGACCGGCGTGGCGTCATCAGCACCGCCAATTATCCGGCACGAAAATTCGGCGTACACAGCGCGATGCCGACCGGAATGGCGCTCAAACTTTGCCCGCACCTGAAAGTGATCCCCGGCAGAATGGAGGCGTATAAAGAAGCCTCAAACCACATCCGCGAAATCTTTGCGCGTTATACGCCATTGATCGAACCGCTGTCACTCGACGAAGCTTATCTGGATGTTTCAGAATCGACCCAATGCAATGGCTCCGCGACGCTGATCGCCGCTGAAATCCGTCAGGCGATTTTTGATGAAATTAATCTGACGGCCTCGGCGGGCATTGCGCCCATCAAATTTCTGGCAAAAATTGCCTCAGACCTGAATAAACCCAACGGCCAGTTTGTGATTACGCCAGACAAAGTTGAGGCTTTTTTATTGGATCTGCCGCTGAGTAAAATCCCCGGCGTTGGCAAAGTCACCGCCCAGCGATTGCAGGAGCAGGGGTTGATCACCTGCGGCGACGTGCAGCGCTATGATTTAGCAAGGCTGCTTAAACAGTTTGGCAAATTTGGCCGCGTGCTGTGGGAGCGTTGTCAGGGCATCGACGAGCGTGAAATTTCAGCCGAGCGGCTGCGGAAATCGGTCGGTGTGGAACGCACGCTGGCGGAAGATATCCACAGCTGGGAGGAATGCGTCGCGCTGATCGAACGGTTATATCCTGAATTACAAACGCGCCTGAGCCGGGTCAGCCCGAATTTACGCATCGCGCGTCAGGGCGTGAAACTCAAATTCCATGATTTCCAGCAGACCACGCAGGAACACGTCTGGCCGGTGCTCAATAAAGAAGATTTACTGAAAGTGGCGCGTGAAGCGTGGGAACAGCGGCGCGGCGGGCGGGGTGTGCGTCTGGTCGGGTTGCATGTCACGTTGCAGGATCCGCAGATAGAACGGCAGTTGTTACTGCCGTGGGAGTGACTGTAGCGCCTCCCCTTCGCAGGGGAGGCGCTAAAACAATTACTTACGTTCAGGAATCGCTTTCAGCAATGCTGTCAGCAGTTTCCAGTACAGCTCAACGCTGGCGATTTCAACCTGCTCATCCGGCGAGTGTGGCCCGGTGATGGTTGGCCCGATGGAAACCATGTCCATGTCCGGGTACGGTTTTTTGAACAGACCGCATTCCAGACCGGCGTGGATCACCATGATGTTCGGGGTTTTGCTGAACAGCGTTTCGTAGGTTTCACGCACCAGCGTCATCACCGGAGAGCTTGGCTCAGGTTTCCAGCCAGGATAGCTGCCTTTTGCCAGGCTTTTCGCGCCGGCCAGTTCGCTCAGCGAATTCAGCATGCTGACGACGTATTCTTTGCCGCTGTCGATAAGGGAACGGATCAGGCTGTTGATCGCCACTTCGTCATCTTTCATGGTGACAACGCCGACGTTCAGGGAGGTTTCTACCACGCCTTTAACGTCATCGCTCATGCGGATCACGCCGTTTGGCGTCGCGTTCAGCAGGGCAATGAATTTGCCCTGGCTGTCTTTGCTCAGCGCTTTCGCTGTGCTTTCTGCCGCTTCAACGACGAAAGCGATTTTCTTCTCAACCGCAGACAGTTCGAACTGAATCGTTGCCAGGAATTCCTGTGCAGCGGCTTTCAGTGCGTCCGCTTTATCGGCTGCAATCGCCAGGGTTGCGATGGCTTCGCGGGGAATGGCGTTACGCAGCGTACCGCCGGTGAAATCCAGCAGGCGCAGGCCGAGGGTGTCGGCGTGTTCAGACAGGAAGCGCACCAGCAGTTTGCTGGCATTGCCCAGACCGAGGTGGATATCCGCGCCGGAGTGGCCGCCTTTCAGGCCTTTCAGCGTCAGTTTCAGCGTGGTGAAACCGGCCGGAACCGCTTCGCGGCTCAGTGGCAGCGTTGCAGTAAAATCAATCCCGCCGGCGCAACCCATGTAGATTTCGCCTTCGGTTTCAGAATCGGTGTTGATCAGAATTTCAGACTGTAACCAGTCCGGTTGCAGGCCGAATGCGCCCGCCATGCCGGTTTCCTCGGTCATGGTCAGCAGCACTTCCAGCGGGCCGTGTTCTACGCTGTCATCAGCCAGAACCGCCAGTGCAGAAGCCAGGCCGATACCGTTGTCTGCGCCCAGCGTGGTACCGCGGGCTTTTACCCAACCGTCTTCAATGAACGGCTGAATCGGATCTTTAGTGAAATCGTGAACAGTATCGTTGTTTTTCTGCGGCACCATATCGAGGTGGGCCTGCAGGGCAACGGCTTTGCGGTTTTCCATGCCTTTGGTGGCCGGTTTGCGCAGCAAAATGTTGCCAACTTCATCACGCTCAGCGTGGATACCCTTTTCCTGAGCCCATTCAACGATGTGTTTTGCCAGCGCTTCTTCATGATAAGAAGGGTGCGGAATTGAACATACTTTGGCAAAAATATCCCACAACGGTTGTGGCGAAAGCTGAGACAGTTCAGACACTATAAGTCTCCTGTAACAGTCAGCTCATTCAGGCTCCATTTGCAGGGGAACTGATTGAGATGCTGTAGGTTTAAGGTTAAGTAATCCCCGCCAGACTGTGTGGCGAGTGGCCTGACAGAATATCACTTAATCTTAACCTGTGCGCGGGCGCGGGGAGAAAATGCAGGATTTTTGCGGGCTGGCGGTGCTATAACCGCTGGTTTTTGTAGGCTGGACTCACTATAATCCTGCGCAACCTTTTTTCCCCTCGAATACATTTTTAGAAGCCGTCAATTCACTGGCTGGGACACCTTTATGAGCGAAAAATACGTTGTAACCTGGGACATGCTGCAAATCCACGCCCGCACGATGGCTAAACGCCTGCTGCCGGCAGAACAATGGAAAGGCATTATTGCCGTCAGCCGTGGCGGTCTGGTTCCGGCAGCGTTACTGGCTCGCGAACTGTGCATCCGTCATGTGGATACCGTATGTATCTCCAGCTACGACCACGACAATCAGCGCGAAATGCAAGTGCTGAAACGCGCAGAAGGCGACGGTGAAGGTTTCATCGTAATCGACGATCTGGTCGATACCGGCGGCACCGCGAAAGCGATCCGCGAAATGTATCCGAAAGCGCATTTCATCACGATCTTCGCCAAACCTGCCGGTGCGCCGCTGGTTGACGATTACGTGGTTGATATCCCGCAGAACACCTGGATTGAACAGCCGTGGGATATGGGCGTGGTGTTCGTCCCGCCATTGGTCGGCAAGTAAACCCTCGTCATCCTTCACGCTGTCTCTGCGTTGGCTGCCTTCGCAAACCCCGGTCACATACTTTTGTATGCTCCCGGCGATTTGCTCCGTTGCCGCCTTGATGCAGCAAGAATGATTTAGAGGATTGTGGTGATGATCTTCTAAAATAACGCCTGGCTAATTGCCGGGCGTTTTGCTTTTGTTGACTTGAAATCCTTTCCGCTTGACCTCACTCCTGTCTTGTCGCAACGTGGGCGGGTTATAATCCCTGCCTGAAACGTTCGCCTGCGGGCGAAAAGCTGCTTGCTAACGGAGGATCTTGCATCATGGCTCCAGCCAATCTCACGGAAAAACTGTTCAAACCGTCATTCAAATATCCGGAAACTTCGACACTGGTTCATCGCGTTCATCATCACAATACGCACCCGCCGATGCACTCAGCGCTGGAAGGCGATACCGTGAATTGCTGGTACCGGACAATCAACCGTCTGATGTGGATGTGGCGCGGCGTTGATCCGCTGGAAGTGGAAGAAGTGCTGTCGCGCATTGCCGTTTCTCAGGCCGAACACAGCGACCCGTTATTGCTCGATACCGTCATTGGCTATCGCAACGGCAACTGGATTTATGAGTGGTCGAATCAGGCCATGCACTGGCAGCAAAAAGCCGCCGATGAGAAAGACGCCAATCTTGCCAGCGAATACTGGCTGAAAGCCGCGAACCTTTACAGCATTGCCGGTTATCCGCATCTGAAAGGGGATACGCTGGCAGAACAGGCGGAAGCGCTGGCCAATAAAGCGTTTGAGAAATCCTCCGAACATTCACCGTATGATCTGAAAGAGCTGGAATTCAAAATCCCGGGCGGCGCGCCGATCACCGGTTTCCTGCATCTGCCGAACGAAGGCAAAGCGCCGTTCCCGACGGTCATGGTCTGCGGCGGTCTGGACACGTTACAAAGTGACCATCAGCGCCTGTTCCGCTCTTATCTCGCGCCGATGGGCATTGCGATGCTCACCATCGACATGCCGTCGATCGGTTTTTCCTCTAAATGGAAACTGACGCAGGACACCAGCTTCCTGCATCAGCAGGTTCTCATGCAGCTTTCTGATGTGCCGTGGGTGGATGCGAGCCGCGTCAGCCTGCTGGGTTATCGCTTTGGAGCGAACGTCGCCGTGCGGCTGGCGTATCTCGAGCCGCGCCGCGTGCGGGCTGTGGCGACGCTGGGCGCGCTGGTGCATTCGCTGCTGAGCGACCCGAAATGTCAGGAACAGGTGCCGGATATGTACATGGACGTGCTGGCGAGCCGCATCGGAATGTCGACGGCGTCGGACTCCGCGCTGAAAACTGAACTTAATCGATATTCTCTGAAAACGCAGGGGTTATTAGGGCGCAGAACACCGACGCCAATGCTTGCCGCCTACTGGGAAAGCGATATCTTCAGCCCGAAGAGCGAAGCCAGGCTGATTGCGGATTCCTCCTCCGAAGGCAAGATTCTGACCATCAAAAGTGAGCCGCTTTATCAGCACTTTGACAGCGCGTTACACGAAATTTGTGAATGGCTGGAAAAGCAGATGCGTTAACTTAACGGTTGCTAATTCTTAACGGTTTGCTAAAAAGGATCGTCTTTCTATGGAGGTTGTACAATGACGTTACCAAGTGGTCATCCTAAAAGCAGGCTAATGAAACGTTTCGGTACACTCGGGCCGTACATTAGAGAAGGGAAATGCGAGAACGACCGCTTTTTCTTTGACTGCTTAGCGGTCTGTGTGAACGTGAAACCCGCTCCTGAGAAGCGTGAATTCTGGGGCTGGTGGATAGAGTTGCAAGCCGAAGCCGAACGTTTTACCTATGTTTATTACTTCGGATTGTTCGATAAAGACGGCATCTGGAAGGCGCAAAACATTAAAGATGCTGAAGTGCGTGAGAAACTTGAGACCACTCTGGTTGGGTTCCACAAAAAACTCAACACGATGATCGAAGAGATGTCCCTCAAACTGGAACCGGCTGATGATTTCAGCGAAGAACCGGTGAAGCTCTCCGCCTGACACCTTCTGTACTACCCATTCCCATACTGAATGCTGCTATTATAGCGTTATGCCGGTTGGCATAACGCTTCTCCCCTGTTACAAAGACAACGAAGCATTTCTTATTTCACCTTAATGGAAAGACTAATGAGTGGCAGTCAGACACTGGTTGTAAAACTGGGCACCAGCGTGCTCACTGGCGGTTCACGCCGCCTCAACCGTGCTCACATTGTTGAGCTTGTCCGCCAGTGCGCGCAACAACATGCGGCAGGGCACCGGATTGTGATTGTAACGTCGGGCGCGATTGCCGCCGGGCGTGAACATCTTGGCTACCCCGAACTCCCCGCCACCATTGCTTCCAAACAGCTGCTGGCTGCCGTCGGGCAAAGCCGTTTAATCCAGCTCTGGGAGCAATTGTTTTCGATTTACGGCATTCACATTGGTCAGATGCTGCTGACCCGTGCCGATATGGAAGATCGCGAGCGTTTTCTGAACGCCCGCGACACGATGCACGCGTTGCTCGATAACCATATCGTGCCGGTGATCAACGAGAACGATGCCGTCGCCACCGCAGAGATTAAAGTCGGCGATAACGACAATCTCTCGGCGCTGGCTGCGATTCTGGCTGGTGCCGATAAACTGCTGCTGCTGACCGATCAGAGCGGCCTGTTTACTGCCGATCCGCGTACCAATCCTGAAGCCGAACTGATCCGCGAAGTCATGACCATTGATGATGAACTGCGTGGCGTGGCGGGTGACAGCGTTTCCGGTCTCGGAACCGGCGGGATGGCGACCAAACTGCAAGCCGCAGACGTCGCTTGCCGTGCGGGCGTCGACACCATTATTGCCGCAGGCAACCTGCCGGGTGTGATTGGCGATGTGATTAACGGCGTTTCCGTCGGCACGCGTTTCCACGCCATGGAAACCCCGCTGGAAAACCGTAAACGCTGGATTTTCGGCGCACCGCCAGCCGGTGAAATCACCATCGACGACGGCGCCGTTTCCGCCATGATGGAGCGCGGCAGTTCCCTGCTGCCAAAAGGTATCCGCGAAGTGAAAGGCGATTTCTCGCGTGGCGAAGTGATCCGCATCCGCAACCTGAACGGGCGAGACCTCGCGCACGGCGTCAGCCGCTATAACAGCGATGCGATGCGCATGATTGCCGGTCATCACTCTCAGCAGATCAGCGAAATTCTCGGTTACGAATACGGCCCGGTTGCCGTTCACCGTGACGACATGATTGTCAGTTAAGGAGTTACACATGCTTAACGAGATGGGCAGGGCCGCGAAAGCCGCGTCCTGGCAGCTCTCCACCCTCAGCACCGCGCAGAAAAACCGTGCGCTGATGCTGATGGCTGACATGCTCGAGGCCAACAGCCAGAGCATTATTCTTGCCAACGAACTGGATATGGCCGCCGCCCGCGAAAGCGGCATGAGCGAAGCATTACTCGATCGCCTGCTGCTGACGCCTGCGCGCTTATCCGCCATCGCCAGCGACGTGCGCGATGTCTGCCGCCTGAGCGATCCGGTCGGGCAGGTGATTGACGGTTCTCAGCAGGACAGCGGTTTGCGTCTCGAACGCCGCCGCGTCCCGCTGGGCGTGATTGGCGTGATTTATGAAGCGCGCCCGAACGTCACCATCGACGTCGCCAGTCTGTGCCTGAAAACCGGCAACGCCGTTATCCTGCGTGGCGGGAAAGAAACGCATCACACCAATCAGGCGACGGTCAAAGTGATCCAGCTGGCGCTGGAAGAATGTGGCCTGCCAATAGCCGCCATTCAGGCCATCGAGAGCCCGGACCGCGCGCTGGTAGCGGAACTGCTGCGTCTGGATAAATACGTCGACATGCTGATCCCACGCGGTGGCGCGGCGCTGCACAAACTGTGCCGCGAACAGTCCACCATTCCGGTGATCACCGGCGGTATCGGCGTATGCCATACGTTTGTGGATGAAAGCGTGGATTTCGACAAAGCGCTGACCGTGATTGAAAGCGCGAAAGTGCAGCGTCCGAGCGCCTGTAACAGCCTCGAGACCGTGCTGGTTCATCAGGCGATTGCAGAACGTTTTCTGCCGGAGCTGAGTGGTCGTATGCACCGTGCGGGCGTCACGCTTCATGCCAGTGAATCCGCCATGCCGCATCTGCAAAATGGCCCGGCGAAAGTGCTGGCCGTGGCTGAGGAAGATTATCAGGACGAATGGTTGTCGCTGGATTTGAACGTCACCGTCGTCGCCGATCTGGACGCCGCCGTGGCGCATATCCGCACCTACGGCACCGAACATTCCGACGCCATCCTCACCCGTTCAATCAGCTCCGCCGACCGTTTCGTGCGTGAAGTCGATTCCTCGGCGGTCTACGTCAACGCCAGCACCCGTTTCACCGATGGCGGCCAATTCGGTTTAGGCGCAGAAGTGGCGGTCAGTACCCAAAAACTGCACGCCCGCGGCCCGATGGGATTAGAAGCCCTGACGACCTATAAATGGATTGGTTATGGCGACGATTTAGTGCGTCCGTGACCCTTTTTCTACCAGTTTCAAGCCTATGAAACCGGTAGAAATTTCCTATTCTGCGCCATTTGATGAGAAAAACAGCAAACGCACTTTCAGGGGCTTGACGGCAGCGTCAGATTTCACTAATTTAGCACCCCGTAGTTCCCCGGTAACACTTCAAAAAGCCGACTTAGCTCAGTAGGTAGAGCAACTGACTTGTAATCAGTAGGTCACCAGTTCGATTCCGGTAGTCGGCACCATTTTTCAGACCCAATCCCAGAAATATCAAAACGTTAATACCCCACGCTCCGGCGATGTCTGGTTGTTCTCAGCCTGATTTTTCACGTCAAAACAAACATAATAGCCATAACGTATGCAGGGTGATTAAGATCTCACCAAACGTCCCGCCAGAGCCTTGACGGACGCCGCAGGTAAGGAATAAGTTGTTACTCCGTAGTCTTCCGCCAATCCCTTAAAAAGCCGATATAGCTCAGTGTTTAGAGCAGCGCATTCGTAATGCGAAGGTTGTAGATTCAACTCCTATTATCGCACCAATTTCAGTACAAACTTGGTGTACTCGCGGGGCTGGATGAAGCTTCTTCCAGCGCCCGAATGAATCAATATGAGAAGGGCAAGCATCAGCCCGATCAGGATACGGTGAGCCGAATCGCCAAAGTATTAGATGTGCCGGTTGCCTATTTTTATGCAGAGGAAGACGAGCTGGCTGCGCTGATTATTGGATTTCATGAAAGTAAAAAGCCGTCATCTTAGGAATCATCGGCCATCAGCCAGAAACTGTAAGCCTTTGCCCGGCTATTTACAGAAGGCAATATTTCATTGCCTGACTGTTTTCCGGGCGGGGCATATTCAAACGGCAGATAGAAATCTCTGCCGTTTTTAACCCCCGTGCTAAATCCCCCTAAACCGTCAGCTCCCTCGCATAACGAATAAAATCAGCCAGAGCTTTATTTTTCTGGTGTCGCTGCCAGCTCAGGGTCAGGGTAGATGTTGCGCCTGAGTCGGTCAGGAAGCAGTAGTTCACGTCGGGGATCATCACCGATCTCTGCGTTTCCGGCACCAGCGTGACGCCCATTCCCATTGAGACCAGCCCGATAGCCACTGACACATCCCGCGTGAATTGAATTTTCTGCGGGACAAATCCGGCTTGCTGGCAGGCGTTCATCGCTGACCAGCCGAGGCCGACGCCGGGCGGATCCCTCTGGATAAGAAAAGGGCATTCGGAAAGTGAGGAAAGGGCGATTTTCTGACCGGCAGCCAGCGGATGATTGCGCGGGAGAACGGCAATCAGCGGGCGGGTCGCGACGTCGAGATATTCCAGCTCAGGATACTGCGGTACCGGCGAGCGGACGAGGGCGATATCAAGCTGGTAGTTGAGCAGAAGTGTTAGCTGCTCGTGAACGTTATGTTCTTCAATAACAATCTCTATATCCGGTTTTTTCTTGCGGTAACCATTAATTAACAGTGCCAGCGCCGGATCCAGAATCGACGATCCGACGTAGCCGAGCTTCAGTTGTCCTTTAAAACCCTGCCGTAAACTGCGCGCATTTTCGAGAAATTTCTCGTAATGGTTGATGGCAATCCGCGCTTCTTCTACCAGCTGTTGCCCCTCGAAAGTCAGCGCAACATGGCGTTTGTCGCGGGTAAAAAGCGGGATCCCCAGTGACTGTTCGAGCGCCTTGATGTGCTGGCTTAGTGCGGGCTGCGCGATGTTGAGTTGCAGGGCGGCTTTACCAAAATGCAGCACTTCTGCCAGCACCACAAATGAGTGTAATTGTCGGTAATCCATACATTCTCCGCGTCGTTTTTCTCATAATAATCCCTTATCAAAGAGCTCGATAATGTTATTGGACTCTTATCACCGATTCTTTGCAAACTGACCGGGCAGCGGCAAAGAAGCACATTCCGCTGCACCCCCGATTACCTGACTTTAAGGGCCATTGAGATGTCTGAAGAACAAAAAAAAGTGACTGATCTCCGTTCCGCACTGGAGGTCTTAAGCCAGTACGACGACGAACTGATCTACACCGATGAACCCGTGGATCCGATCGCGGAGTTATCCGGTGTATACCGCTACGTAGGCGCCCACGGCACCGTTAAACGTCCGACCCAAATCGGTCCGGCGATGATCTTTAATAAGGTCAAAGGCTATAACGACATGCGGGTGCTGATTGGCCTGCTGTCTTCACGTAAACGCGTGGCTCGCCTGTTTGGTACCACGCCGGAAAACCTGGCGTTTATGCTGAAAGATTCCGTGTCGAATCCTATCGCGCCTATCGTGATCCCACGTGAAAAGGCGGTGTGTCAGGAAGTGGTTCATCTGGCGACTGACCCGGACTTCGATATCCTGAAAATCCTGCCAGCGCCGACCAATACGCCGGAAGACGCCGGTCCGTATTTCACCCTCGGCATGTGCTACGCCTCCGACCCGGAAACCGGCGAGCATGACGTCACCATTCACCGCCTGTGCGTGCAGAGCAAAGACGAAATCTCCATGTATTTCGTGCCGGGGCGTCATCTGGACGTGTTCCGTCAGAAAGCCGAAGCGGCCGGTAAACCCTTGCCAATTTCAATCAGCATCGGTGTGGATCCGGCGATTGAAATCGGTGCGTGCTTTGAGCCGCCAACCACGCCGCTGGGCTTTGACGAACTGTCCATCGCGGGCAGCCTGCGCAATCAGGCCGTAGAACTGGTGGATTGTCTGACCGTGAATGCGCGCGGTATCGCTAACGCCGAAGTCGTGATTGAAGGTGAACTGCTGCCGAACTACCGCGTGCGCGAAGACCAGAACACCAATACCGGCAAAGCGATGCCTGAGTTCCCCGGTTATACCGGTGCCGCGCAAGCCGAAGTGCCTGTGATTAAAGTGAAAGCGATTACTCACCGCCGCAATCCGATCCTGCAAACCTGTATCGGGCCGAGCGATGAACACACCAACATGGCGGGCATTCCGACAGAAGCCAGTATCTTGCAGATGGTTGAACGCGCACTGCCGGGCTTTGTGCAGAACGTTCACTGCCCGTCTCCGGGTACCGGTAAATACCTGGCGGTATTGCAGGTGAAAAAACGTTTTGCGGCGGACGAAGGTCGTCAGCGTCAGGCGGCACTGCTGGCGTTCTCAGCGTTCTCCGAGCTGAAACACGTCATGCTGGTGGATGAAGATGTCGATATCTTTGATCTCAATGACGTGATCTGGGCGATGACCACCCGCTATCAGGGCGACGTCAGCACCATCTTTATTCCTGGCGTGCGCTGCCATCCGCTCGATCCGTCATCCGATCCGGCTTTCAGCCCGTCGGTGCGCGACCACGGTATTGCCTGCAAAACCATTTTCGACTGCACAGTACCTTATAACATGAAAGCGAATTTCCACCGCAGCGAGTTCCTCGAAGTGGACGTAAACCGCTTTATCCCGGGTTTTACTAAAAAGTGATCAGTAATAAGCAATAAGGAAACAGCATGTCAGGGTCTGCATTAAAGGCACCACAGAAACCCCGCGTTATCGTCGGGATCAGCGGCGCGTCCGGGTTCTCTTATGGCGTTCAGGCGTTGCGTTACCTGCGCCAGCTGGATGTGGAAACGCATCTGGTGATTTCCCCGGCCGGGCATCTCAACCGTGAGCACGAAACCACGCTGACGGAAGCGGATGTGGCAGAGCTGGCGGATGTGGTTTATCCCTTCCGCGCGGTGGGGGCGGCAATTGCCAGCGGATCATTCCGTACGCTCGGCATGCTGGTGGCGCCTTGTTCGATGCATACCCTGGCGGCTATTTCGACCGGCCTGACGGATAATCTGCTGACGCGGGCGGCGGACGTCGTGTTAAAAGAACGGCGCCGGCTGGTACTGATGGTGCGTGAAACGCCGCTGCATGCGGGGCATCTGCGCAACATGCAACAGGTGACGGAATCCGGCGCAATTGCTTTTCCGCCGGTACCTGCCCTGTACGCAAGGCCGACAAGTGTTGAAGACATTATTGCGCATAGCGTGGCGCGCGCGCTGGGTCTGCTGGATCTGGACTGTGCCGATTTGCCTCGCTGGGGTGAAAACATGAAGTTAATGACCAGGAGTAAAGACTCGTGATTATCGGACCTTATATCAACGGCTCCGCCGTATTGATCGGCGGCATCGTTGGCGCGGTGCTCAGTAACCGCCTGCCAGAGCGCATCCGTACGTCTATGCCCTTAATTTTCGGGGCGGCTTCCATGTGTATGGGCGTCGTTCTGGTGGGAAAACTCAGCCATATGCCGGTGATGGTGCTGTCGGTGATCCTCGGCGCGCTGCTCGGTGAACTGTGTTATCTGGAAAAAAGCATCGGCAAACTGGGCAGCAAAGCCCGCAGTCTGGTTGAAGTGTTTGTGAAATCCGATCCGGGCGATCAGGAATCTCAGGAAAAATTCCTGCAAAGCTACGTGGCGATCATTGTGTTGTTCTGCGCCAGCGGCACCGGGATTTTCGGGTCGATGCACGAAGGCATGACCGGCGACACCAGCGTGCTGATCGCCAAATCGTTCCTGGATTTGTTCACTGCGGCGATCTTTGCCACTACGCTCGGTTTTGCCGTCGCCGTGGTTGCGGTTCCGCAATTAATCATCCAGCTGCTGCTGGCGTACGGCGCGGTGTTTATCCTGCCGCTGACCACGCCCGCCATGCAGGCCGATTTCTCCGCCGTTGGCGGTGTACTGATGTTCGCGACCGGTTTTCGAATCTGCGGTATTAAGATTTTCCCGGTGGCCAATATGCTGCCCGCGCTGGTGCTGGCGATGCCAATATCCGCCCTGTGGACTCACTTTTTCTGAAAATCAAAAAGCACGGTTTCCCGCACGGCAGAGCGTTTACCGCCTCTGCCGTCTCCCTTTTTGTTTATCCCTTCCTGCCCGCTTCTGTACGCGAACGCACATTTAGTTAATGGTCATTAAATAAATCTCTTGCACAAAGTCTCATCAGCCATTAGTATTTACTTATCGAACGTTAATTAATAAATAACGTTGACCTGAAACCGGGGTTCCTGAAGAAGGCATCCCAGACCAAATTAACGAACAGGAATTAACATCATGAAAACTATCACAATGACTATCGCTGCTCTGACACTGGCTACCGCTTCATTCACCACTCTGGCAGCAACTGAAGTTCAGTCCGCCCCTGCCGGTCAGCAAACTTTAGGTGTGGTCAGCGCATCAACTTACGGTTCACTGCCAAGCCTGCAATCACAACTGAATGCCAAAGCTGAACAGGCCGGTGCAAGTTCATACCGCATCATCGGTGCTTCCGGTAATAACCAGATGTACGGTACAGCAGAACTGTATAAATAAGATGTCACAGCAGTATGCAGAAGAGGCGGCGTTTGCCGCCTTTTTCATGTCTGCAGTTCAGTGGTATTTATGGAAATGGTTATTGCGGATCTTACGGTTGATAAAGCCATGGAGACCGCTGCCTGCTTTCGCCATCGCTTTCATGCGGTCCACATCGGCCAGACCGGGGCGAATGGAGTTGTAGATGTAATGCCAGCCATCTTTAAACTTCACCGTAATTGAATCTTCCGTTGTCAAAAAAGCGACGATACCCGAATTACCTCACCGGTTTTGGTACCTTTCCATTCCCACCTCCCTGCCAGTGATATTCGATTTAAGCCAAATTATCTTAGCCACGAACATTTTTCGTTTATGTGAGCCACCCGGCTTTTTTAAAGATATCGGGCGATTACGGCGTGCCTTATTTCCCCGGCAACAACCTGCCGCTCATCAGCAACAACAGCGTTTTCACGATAAGCCCGGCCAGCAGAAGATTGGCAAGGGAAAATAAAATCCACGACAAAATCTGCATATCGATGACCTGCCGGCTGTGCGCCAGCCGTAAAGAGGCGTTTGCCATAGCTGAAAGGCCGAACGAAAAGGCCCACATCGACGGGCTGAATCCGCCTGCAAAAAACCACCGCACCAGCCGGAGCATAAAGAAGAGTTGCAGCAAACCGTAGCCCAGCAGCAGCAGGGCGAACATATCAAAATGATTGCCGTTCACGCACAGCCACGCATAACAGGCGACAAACGCCGGTGCGAGCTGGACGCCGATCACGCCACGCGCCGGGCCGGAAAGTTCCGTCTGCGTGCGCAGCCGGTGGATGATCGCCGGTTCGAGCGTCAGCCATGAAATCAACCCTGCGCCGAGAAACAGCGCACCGATATCCTGATGTCCGGCCGTGCCGAAAGCCATGGCGCAGATAAAGTTGGCAGCAACGGTCGGGAGATAAAAACCGGGTGTGGTGGCTTCTGAAGCAAATTCGCCGCGCCAGAGCGGGGCGCAACGCCAGGCGGAAAATATCAGTTGCCCGGTGGCACCGGCGATCATCAGCGTGTTCGCCAGCAGCAGGTTGTACGGATGTAAGCCTGTCGAAACCAGCACGCCGCCCGCGGGCAGTAAGCTGATGAAGCTGAACTGGTTATTATTGAGAAACTCTTCGCGCACGGTTTTCGGTTCGGTCAGGCAGCGACCGGCGTAAACCAGCGCCAGCGTCAGCCAGATAAAGCTTCCGGCAAAAATGAGCGTTTCACCCAGCCAGGCAGGTCCCAGTCCCAGCGTGGCGGCATAGCGCCAGGCGCTGCCCAGCCCGAAAACCCCCAGAACCATCCCGAAAAAACTGACGGGAACCCGATGAACAAACTGCGAAAATGACATAGCGATTAACCGGAAGTGAAATGACCGGCAAAGTTTATACGCAAAAATCGCCCTCAGCGATAAGCCCGGTCAATGTTCCGCTGTAAATCAAAACGCAGGCCAAACGAAGTGCGTTTTTAGGAAACCATGAGTAGATAACCGAAAGCGTTGGGGAATAGAATCGCTGCGTTGTTTTACTCTTTCCACGAAGGCTCAGAATGAAAAAACTCTTATTCATCATCATGGTTGCAGCGCTGTCGGGCTGCGTGAATCATCATCACGAACCGCAAAGACGTCAGACCGGAATGGCGAATCCGGCGGCGGTTTATTGCCATGAAAGAGGCGGCAGATCGGTGAATATTGAAACGCAGCAGGGCGTCAGGACGGATTGCGTATTCCCTGACGGCAGACACATCGACGAATGGGAGTTGTACCGCCACGACCACCGCTAGGTCAGAGGCTTTGTGCCGGAAAGGCTTTCCCCGAAAGAGGAAAGCCTTTTTTATGGATATGTTGTAAGCGCTCACTTACTGGTAGGAAAACGTTATTCCGGCCAGTGCGTTAGCGGTGCCCGGAACGACATCCCCCATACGGATATACCGCGCCTGAAAGGGAAGAGACAGCGTCTGTGCCGTACTCGTAGTCTGAATAAAGAACTGATTCAGAGTGCCGGATGCCGAACTGTCCTTACCGAGAGTGACCGGCGTACCGTTATACAGAAACTGCACGCCAATACCGGAGGCGGTGGAATCCGCCGTCAGCGAAACCGCGGAAGAGAAATTAGTGGGATGAGTCTGGTCACTGACGGTCGCATTTACAGAAACCTGCTGGTCGCACGACAGCGAAATGTTGAAACCGCCCGACGGCGATGTGCTGCCCACCGCAGGCAGTGAACGAACGTCTACTGCGCCGAGATCGACATTGGCGGTTTTCGTCAGCACGGTACAGCCGGTGGCGCTGACCGTAATTGTCGTCGGATTAATGATCACTTTTGCCGTCACGGTTTCGTTATTTTTGACCGTCAGCAGTGCCGCATTCAATGTTTTGGTGGTGTAAACACCGGTCGCCAGCGTCTGGCTGGTTTTCACAAACGTGACCTTTGCCGACCAGCCTAACTTGGTGGCATAACCACTGGTGCCCGCTGCCGGATAAGTCTGCGTCTGCGCGCTTTGCAATGGCATATAGGTGGTGCCGTTGTAGTCTTTCAGGCCGAGAATAAAGCCCACGCCCTGCACGCCGGTTTCGAAAACGGTATAGTTTGCGCCATCGACCGTCACGGTCATGCCGGTGGAAATCATACCGCTGCCCGGCTCCATCGTGCCGGTCTGACAGGTCCACACCAGCCCGCACCAGACCACTTCCTCGACGTTGGCCGTCGCGCTCCAGGTCGAGCCGATAATTTTGCCCGGTACGACGGAATCCGCCGGGCCGGAGAAGCTCATCGGTTGTGGCGAAAGCGTGATGTCAGATGTCCAGCTTGCGGCTAAAACGCCGGTCGCCGAACACATCCATAAAAGAGAAATCAGAAATAAACGCATTATTGGTACTCCATTACCCAGGTTGCCACAGCAGAAACACTGCCGGGATTGACGGTTTCACCGTTTGCCACCAGACGCGCGAAAAACTTCATCTGCACCGTCTCCGCGCCCGCACTTCCGTAGGCTTCGGTTGACGTGCCAAGTGGAATAGCGGTGCTGCGGTTATCCAGTAACTGCACGGCCACACCGGTCGCGCCGTTGTCTTCGGTTTTTAAAAGCTCCGGATTCTGAGGATCCGGCGTTCCGGTAAACGAGATTTTGACGCCGGAGAACGTCGGGCCACAGTCTTCCAGATTGATGGAAAACGGCGTTTTGACGTTGCTGACTGCGCCGTCCGCACCGAACTGGCGTGTCGCCACTGTGCCCAGCGGCACCGTGATTTCCTTTGAATCCGCCGACACCGTGCAGGTGTTGCCGTAAATCGAACCGGTCACCGACACCAGCACGTCGTAGGCGCTGACCGGCGTGGAAATCAGCCCGACCAGCGCGGCGAATCCGGCGAAACGTAACATTACTGGCATATCACCTCCTGTGAATAAAGGCCGGTCTGTGCATTGTAATCACGCTTGTTCAGCTGATATTTCGCCGTACAGGATTTGCCGTTGCCGGTTCCCCAGACGGCTCTGACTGAACCGCTTTCCGGCAAACCGGACAAATACAGGCTGCCGTTATCGCCGACAATGCTGCTGCTGTCGTTTTTGTCATCCAGCAGCGAAACCACGGTGCCGAAAGGCAGAACGCCGTTTTTGTTGCGGATAACCAGCATGGCTTTCAGGCCGACGCGGGTCGGAATGGTCGCCCGGACCAGCGCGCCTTCGGTCGGTGTCGCATTGATCACCGCGTTATCCAGCTCGACGTCATTGCCCGTCGTGGTCACATCCAGCTCCACGCGGTTAACGCGGTAAGGCGTGGCGTAAGGGATGACCGCATAACCGCGGCTGTCGGTTTTAATCCCTTTGTGATTACGGATTGCAACATTTGCAGCGCCGGGCGCTTTCACCAGAATATTGGTGTTACCCAGCGGCTGGCTGAGCGTCAGGCCATTTTCATGCAATACCGCGCCGCCGCTCATGCCGTAGCTCAGATTGCGCGAGTTGCCGGAGTAGCTGTAACCGAGGTTGTAATCGCCCCATTGCCCCTGATATTGCAGCGCGGTATCGCCGCCGTATTGCTGCTGTTTGCTGTAACGCTGGTTCACGCTGTAATACAAATTGTCTTTGCCCGGTACATAACCGCTCAGCCCGACGCTATGGGTCGCGCCGCCAGCGTCAGACTGCGTGGCGCTGTAGCGTGCCCGCGTTGAAAGTGCCGGATTGCCCAGCGGCACCGACAATGACAGCGACACAATGTTGTCTTTCTGATTGTCGTAAAGGCTGGTGCTGCGCTGGAAATTCACCCCGACCGAAACGTCTTTAAACGTATTGTTCCAGGAGAACTGAATGCCCTGCGTCGATTTCTGCGTGTTCCAGTACGTCTGCTGATCCCATGACAGTGAAACGGATCCCAGATTTTCCATCGGCTGTGACAACATCAGCTGATTTTTGGATTTGCGCGACATTCTCAGGTCGTACACGTTTTCGTAACTGGTGGTGACCGTGCCGTCGCTTTCCGTCACCTGCGTCGATGTCCCGCCGTTCATGCCTTTGTAGGTCGTATCGCTGAGGGTATAAAACCCTTCGGTCGAGAAGCGCCATGAGTAGAAATTCAGGCGCGTGCCGACGTCGTTAATCAGCTTGCTGTAACGCAGGCGCACGGAATCCCCGTTGTAACTGTTGCCGTCCGCCAGCGTGCTGCGGGCGTGGATCAGATCCAGTGAGTACGCGCCGAAACTGCCCATGTTCTGCCCGACGCCCAGCGCCACGCCGGTATAATCTTGTGATAACTGCGTGCCGCCGTAGAACGTCAGGCCATATTTCCAGCCCCAGAACATCTCGCCCTGCATAAACGCCGGTGATTCCTGATTGGACGTCGGGCGGAATTTCCCGGCACCCAGCGAATATTTAAACTGCCCGGCGCGCACCAGATTGGGCACGCTGGCAAACGGCACGGAATACTGCGTTTTGCTGCCGTCGTTTTCGGTGATGGTGACCGACAGATCGCCGCCGGAGGCCGTCGGGTATAAATCTTTTAAAACAAACTCACCGGCTGAAACCGACGTCTGATAGATGATGTTGCCGTTCTGGCGCACCGTAACCGTCGCATTGCTGCGCGCAATCCCGCGGATTTCCGGCGCGTAGCCGCTCAGGCTGGCGGGCAGCATATTGTCGTCAGTGCTGAGCGCCACACCACGCAGGCTGACGGAATCAAAGATCTGCGCCGACGTGTAGGTTTCACCCGCATAAAACTGCGCGCGCAGGGCAGGCAAGTCGCGCTGTAACCAGGTTTGTACGTGCGTCAGCTCGTTGTTTTCTTTGGTCCACGTTGTGAAATCACGCAGACGCCACGCCCCCAGATTGACGCCACTGTTCAGGCTGGCAAACAGCTGCTCACGGTCGGCGCTGCTTTCGCCCTGATACTGGTTATTGGCGCCGTTCACGACGTAATTAAACCAGGCCGACGTAATCCCCGATTCCCAGCTTTGCGGGCTGACATAGCCGCGCGGTAAATTCAGCATGAAACGCTGCGGAACGGAGACATTCACGGTCAGCGTTTTCTGGTCGAAATCAATCTGCGTTCCCGGAAAATAATGATTCAGGAAATAACATTTTTGCGTCAGCGGCATGGCGTTGCCCTGAGCCTGCCCGGCATCAATGCCCATCGCGGCAATTTGTTCCGGCGTTAAGCAGGGCGCTGGCGCGGATTTCGCATTCTCTTTATCGACATCAAAAGTAATATTGCCGGTGAATGCATAATTGTTATTAACGTAAACATTAATATTGTATTCACCCGGAGGTAATTCACCTCCCGCATTTACCCAGGAAAGATCGGCAATATTAGATCCTTCACCATTAAGAAATGCCGGATTAAATTGCAAATCGTTTTCTGCGCACACAGCACTTCCCATCAGGTTTAAAGAAACCAGGGCACAAACGATTTTAACCTTCACGATATTACGCCTTACTTTATATTTTGCGGCTTCCGCTGCCGGTGACTTTACCCGAAACTCATTTCACCAGCGGATAGGTCATCGCCGGTGTCCAGGCCCCGAAATCATTGATGGTCTGGTAGCTGAACTCACGGGCGCTGCCAAAAGACTCTTCCAGCGTGACGCTGCCTTTCGGCGGGATCATCACCGGTTTTACGGCTTTACCGTCCACGGTTAAATTCACGGTGGTGAGGTAATAAGGCGTCGGGTTATTGAGCTTAATTTTTCCCTGACGGAATTCTCCCCGGACACGTTTCCAGGCTTCATTCACATTTTCATTCAGCCCTTCAGGGCGGTAAAACACTTTAATCCGGTTCGCCGAGGCAAACTGTAAGGTATTTCCTGTGGCGTGCTTGCCATCCTGTGGAATGGCTTTGACGGTCAGCCAGTAAAGCGTTTCGCGATCTGCCGGTAATTGTTTGCCGTTAAAGATGACTTTCACGACGCTTTCGGTTGACGCTTTTAAAACATATAACGGCGGCGTAATAACAAAATCATTCGTCCGGTTGCCGGATTCATCTTCTACCCATGACTGAATAAGAAACGGCGAATCCTTGCTGGTATTTCTGACATCCATTGACGATTGTTTGGCGGCGGCGGAATACACCATCCGCGTGGCGCCTAATCCTACGCCCCCGGCATAAACGGCTGACGACGTGAGTGAAGCGGCCAGTACGACATAAGAAGCTAACTTGTGCATAGCAATTCCCTTTTGCGGTGAATCAGGTCCGGCCATCCGGCCGGACCGCGGTAATGACAGACTAAAAATTACAGATAGGTCAGCGTGTAAGTCGCAACGGCGCTTGCGTCACCGGCGGTCGCCGTCCCTTTAGGCGAATAGTATTTCGCGCTGAAGTTCAGGGTGTTTTCGCCGTTACGCAGGGCCGTTGCACTGGAGGCTTCGCCCAGGTTTACCACGGTGCCTTTTTCGTCATAAAGACGGATGGCCACGTTTTGCGCCGTGCCGGTGCCGCCGTTAGAACCCGCCGCCAGGCTTGAGCTGTCGTTGGCGTCAGCGGTACCGGTGAAGGTCACGGCTGCGGTGGTGGAAACGGTGCTGTCACAATCTTCCAGTACGATAGAGAAGCTTTTTGACGTGCTGGCTACGCTGCCGGCGGTGGCCAGAGAGGCAGTACGCACCTGACCCATATCGACATCAATGTTGGCGCTGTTGCTGCCCAGCGCGCAGGCGGCGGTCACGACGCTGCCGTTGAAGTTCACGGTGCCGCCGTCGACGACAACCGGAACCGGAGTTTCATCGACTGCCATAGCCTGACCGGCGAAAACCAGCGTGGCCGCGATCAGTGATTTAGCGATTAATGATTTAGTGGTGTGTAATTTCATCTTAAAATTTCCATTTTTAATTTATTGCTAAGTGTTGCTCTTAATACGGCAGAATTAACTGGTTAGAAAAATCAGCAGATCTGTCTTATTCCTGAGCCCGAGTTTTCTTGTCGCCGAGCTTTTTAATGCACTGACCCGACGATAAGAGAGTTTTTCCGTTGCCGCGATGCGGCGTAAGTCCTGCCCGTTTCTTAATTCTTTCAATACTTTCCACTCAATAGGCGTCAGGGATAACGCAGCAGGTTTAGATCTTGGCCGGTAACGTGAATCCACCAATTTCATAATATTTGCATGCCAGTTATACATCGGCTCTTTCAGTGAAATAAAAGCATCGACATCTCCGCGCACCCATAACAATGAGCTGGTATGTACTGAGTACATACAAATAACCATATGCGGATGACTAAGTTTGATTTTGTTAATAAACTTTAATGTGTCGAAGCCAGCGTTACATTTTTCAGGTTCCGAGAGAAATACGAGATCTATTCGTGTTTTTTCTAAAACCATATCAAGAACTTGATAATCACGAACAGAGGCTTTTATCCTTAATTTAGAACCCATGACTTGCAATAAGGAGGCTATTCCCTGCCGGGCATAGTGGTCGTCTCCCATTAATGCAATATCCGTGATTCCCCCGGGTTCAAATATGCTTTCCATAATATCCCCTCGATTGGTAATGCTAATGTAATATCTTTTAATAAACGATCAACAACATGATTAATCTGGCTGAAAATAGGATTTATTCACTTATGATAGGTGATTTTTCGGAATGATCTTCTGAATAAATCTCACCTTCTGTTAATTTTTGGATTCTCTGACTTTGGGTAAAATGTGAAATTGCAGTAAAAATCACCATTCCGCGTTAAAATTGTTCAGAGTTATCCGTAGAAATATCCTAGTAATGACCGTTGAGTCTGAGATCTTCCTATTTAGAGGTATTCCTTGTTAATGCAGGTCTGGCCTGCTAAATGCTCCCTTTGTAATGCTTTCTTTCCCTTTTCGGTATGAGAATAATCATACAGAACAATCTTAAGTGTACTGTGCAGTTTATTAATGATTTGTAAAAACCGGAAAGCGGTTTGTCAGAGAACCCGCGTCCTTACTGACTAAACCTCACAATATGCACGAAATTTATGCGTTTTCACCGGGCGCAAAACAAGTGTAACGGTGAGGGTTTTAATGGCTCAGGCCGCATTATTACTGGGTTCTTCTCTTTACCAATTTAATAACGGGCATAACAGCGCGGACATCCGTGTCTGTCGCGTTCAAGGGTGTCGTATGTCAGTATTTGTAAATGTCAAGGTGCGGGGTTCGTGCATTTATCGTGGAAGGATAACGTTAAAAAATGCTTAATTCACACCTTTGCTCTTCTTCATAAGAAATAATATCTGATGTTTTTAAACGGGTATGCTTCATAAAGCATTCAGACGGTTATGCTTAACTTCATAAAAAATCACACCTTATGAAAAGGTCTGTGGGCTGTAATGCGTCAATATAACCGCCCTTTAATGAACGAGCCGTAATGTAAGATATTAATATTGCTTAATCAGATTAAGAACACGCAAGGCTGGCTATCATGAAAAATGAGACAAATCGCCAGTGGCGGCGATATACATTATTTATTTTATGCGTCAAATTACGCCTGAGTGAGTTCTTCTCATTTCTGCTGATCAGACTTTACGGTTAATTAAGGGACAGGGCGTTTATGCGCCGGCTATTTACCAATGGAGCTTCCATGGATCGCCCATGAAGCACCCACGGAGTTTTTACCCACACGTATGCATAATCATTACATTATTAACGGGGTTGTTGAATTTCACCCGGCCACCAGTACATTGCGTGATCTCAACGACCCTGACCACGTGGTTGTATTAAATTCACCGGCGGGGCGTTGTTTGCTGTTGCTGATTGAAAGAACCGGAACCATTGTCACCCAGCACGAATTTCTGGATATCGTTTGGGCAAAGCGGGGAATGCTGGTGTCTTCTAATACCTTTTATCAGAACATTTCTATTCTGCGGAAAGGGTTAAAAAAGATTGGCCTGCCCGACGATCCGGTCGTCACTATTCCGCGCATCGGCTTAACGCTGGCCAGCGGCACGCACATCAAAAAACTGACCACAGAACAGCTGGTGGAAGTCAGTCATGAGAATGCGCACTTTATCGATGAGCAGTCGCTGAACCAGGAACTGAGGATCCTTCAGCAACAGGAAGGCGTGCATGAGGAAGAGGTTCCGGTATCCGGAGAACCGGCAGAGACGCCTGCGCAAGTATCGCCCGAACTGCGATCCGAACCGCCGCCTGTGCCGGTCGCAGAAGCCAAACCGGCACGCCGTTGTTCACGTCGTCAGTGGATGACCGGCGGCGTCAGCGCGTTGATTGCGCTCGTTATGCTAGGCGCTGCCACTCTGGTTTTGCGCAGCAACGACGACGGTCAGTTTTTTTCGCGTTACCACTTTCTGAAAACCACGCAGGGTTGCCACATTTTTCTGTCGGACGGCATTATTTCGCCGGAAGCCCGTGCGAACGCGCTTGAGCGTAGCAAACAGATCCCCGACGGCTGCAAAAGTTATCCCTGGGTCTACGTGACGCATTTGCCGTTGCTGCCAAGAACGTCGGTTATCCGTTGTGATAAACCGATGACGGAACCGAATACCTGCATTTCTGATTATTTCTTTGAGGATAAATAAATGAAGCTCAACCGTAAGGCCAAAATCCTGATCTCTGTCGCGGGAGCAGGGGTTGTGGCGGCGATTATTTATTCCTTCTGGCACAGTAACACGCTGGATAATTTCTCCTGCGCTGCCAGTTTGTCGCAGCATTATTCCGGTGACAACGTGGATGTTTCATTAAGCTATACGGTACGCGGTACGTCGGGGATTATCAGTATTAACGGACGTTCACAAGCGCATCCCGATAAAGTGTTCAACCGTAAAATATCCTTCACGATGCATAAAGAAGGTGACGTTTATTTTATGACGTCAAAAAGTAATCTTAAATTTCCGGATGATAATGTGGATGACACCTGGCTGGGTGAGCATGAACCGGATTTTTTTGTTTATCCGGATAAGAGTATTTATATGCGCATTGATCAGCAGGAAAATAACAACTATCTGTTTATGATTGATACCATTCCCACTTATGTATGCAAGAGTATCGAAGAAGAGTAAACCAGGCAAATCAGAAATAAAAAAAGGTGCAGAATAATCTGCACCTTTTTTATTTATTCATGAGACTCGTCAGGTTATTACGCGGTTTGCGTGAATGAACCGTTGCTCACATTGCTGACCCATTGGCTAACCATTGAAGTCACGGAATCAGGATCGTTCCAGCCAATGATTGCGCCGCCAATAGCACCAAAAGCGATACCGAACAGGCCGCCAGCAACCATCCCAACGCCCTGGCCGATTGCGCCAAAGCCCAGAATGCCGCCGCCGTCACCGCCGTGCATACCACCGATAACAGCACCCGCTGCACCTGCAGCTGCGCCGCCTAAAATAGCGCTGGTCAAAGCGCTAAAGAAACCTGCACCAGAAACTGCTTCCACTTCCATTACGCTTAATTCACGCATTTATTTCTTCCTTTTTATTTAAATAAAATGTTTTACAACGTCGTGTGAAGATTACTCTACGCCACGAAAGAACCGGAATGTCCGGCTGTCTTTCGATGGGGGAATTCTGCATTTTATCGATTTTGAAATATATAGAATTACTTCTATTTTTAGTTGGTTTTAAAATTTATTTTTCTGCGGATAATACAAAGTGCGTGACGCAATGCCGTAATCTCCAGACTTCGTTTTTCATACTTTCTTCATCAGGATATACAGAAGTAAAATTAATGATTTCTTTCCCGCCGGGGCAGGCTGCAAATGTGACCTGCCAGACTTTCTGCCCGTTGCCCGTAATAAAGGTAAAGATAACCTGAATAGTATCGGCAAATAAATCGCCTTCATTCATTTCATCCATTTTTACAAAACTGAACTGATTAAAAATCTTTTGCGCGTTATCTAACTGTAATGACATTTGTTGTGCAAAAGAGCGTCCTGCCGGAAGCTGGTCGCGATTAATGGTGATTTGCTGTCCCTGACGGAAAGAGACAATGTTGATCGACTGCGTGCGGATTTCTTCTTCAAAATCCAGGGTGCCTTCCAGGCAAATTAAGCGATTATTCATGATTTCTCCTGATGGATTACGGGGGCATTGAGCGCTTAGCCTGCCTCAAGTACCGGTTGTGATGCGTTGACCAGCCGGATGAAATCCGGTTTTGGCACTTCCATGATGCCGTTACGGCTAATCTGGATAATACGGTCCGCGCTTAAAATGGTTTCCGGGCGGTGCGCGATAATGACGCGCGTCATCGCCATGTGTTTAATCGCCGCATTTATGGCGCTTTCGCGCGCCACATCGAGATGGCTGGTGGCTTCGTCGAGAATGAGAATGCGCGGTTTGCGGTACAGCGCCCGCGCCAGAATCACGCGCTGAATCTGCCCGCCGGACAGAGACGAACCCATGTCGCCGACCATGCTGTTGTAGCCCATCGGCATCGCCATAATGTCATCGTGGATCTGCGCGATACGCGCCACGCGCTCAACGTGATGACGGTCGAGGCTGGCATCAAAGAAGCTGATGTTATCCATGATGGATCCGGCAAATAGCATGTCGCTTTGCATCACGCTGCCGATAAGATCACGGTAATGCGTCATGCCCAGCTTTGTGTGATCGACGCCGTTGATGCAGATGCTGCCGCTCACCGGTTTCAGTAATCCCAGCAGCAGTTTTGCCAGCGTGGTTTTGCCTTGTCCGGAAGGGCCGATAATCGCGATGGATTCACCCGCTTCAATGGCCAGATTAAAACCGGTAAAAATCTCGGCGTCCGTGGCGGAATAGCGGAACGAAAGCTGACGGATATCCAGACGCACCGGGCCTTCCTGTTCGGCCAGCGCGATATTGCTTTCCATGTTTTGCTCTTTTTCCGTCAGCACGATGTCCGAGATACGTTCACCGTGTAATCGCAGCATTTTGAATTCAATCAGCGCGTTGATAAGCCCGGCCGAGCGGGAAATAAACTGGTCGGAAAACGAAATAAAGGCCACCAGCATCCCGCTGGTAAAATTACCGTCCAGCACCTGTCCGGCGGCCAGCCAGATGAGGACAATCTTGCCGACGCCGGAAATCGTGCCCTGTAACGTGCTGAATCCGATAGACAGTTTTTGTGTCGTAATACCTTTGTTGGTGGATTCCACGGTTTCATTGGTAAAGGTCGAAACGCGCAGATCCTGCTTGTTATTAAGCTTGATCGCCTGCACGCCGCGAATCGATTCCAGCAGTTGTGATTGCGCCTGCGCGGAGGCCAGAAGCTGATCTTCATTGGCCTGCCGGAACGGTTCAAACGAGATCCAGCGGATCAGCGCATAAAGCAGAAACAGGCCGATGACCACAAACGTCAGATTGGCGTTGTAGGTAAAAATCACGGCCAATGTGACCAGTGCCATTACGCCGTCGAAAATCGACGAGATAAACCGACCGGTCAGCGTGCTCTGAATATTGGCGATAGAACCAAAGCGCGACAGAATGTCGCCGACGTGCCGCTCCTCAAAATAGCTCAGCGGCAGGCCAAGCAGATGAGCGCACAAATTCCCCGACCACTGCACGCTCAGCATGCTGGAAAACCAGGTCGTCACCCAGCTGCGTAATGCGCTGATCAGATTCTGGAACAGCGTAATGCTGATAAACGCCACGCCCAGCAGCGTCAGCAGATCGCGGTCGCTGGACACCAAAACCTGGTCGATCACCCACTGCATATAAAACGGTGAAATGATGCCGAAAAACTCCAGCGCCAGAGAGAGCAGGGCGACCTGCGTAAACGCGGATCCGATGCCCGACACATTGCGGATCAGGTTGAGCATCGAGATCGACTTTTTCTCGTTCTTCTGCTCAAAGGTTGCCGCCGGATACAGTTCCAGCGCCACGCCGGTGAACGATCGCGACACTTCATCCATCGCCACTTTACGCACGCCGCGTGCCGGATCGTGGATTGTGATGGTGTTTTTGCTGATGCTTTTGAGCACCACAAAATGGTTCAGATCCCAGTGCAGCACGCAGGGCAGGCTGAGTTTATGCAGCTCATCAAGCTCCAGCCGCACGGCGCGGCAACCCATTCCCAGATTTTGGGCGAAGGACATCACATCCGTCAGCGTGCTGCCTTTTTGTGATGACGGAAAACGGTGGCGCAACGACACCATATCAATCTGGTGGCCGTAGAAACCGGCAATCATACCGACGCACGTCAGCCCGCACTCTGCGGCCTGCGTCTGGCGTAAAACTGGCAACTTATGGCGGAACGACAAATTAAGTTTGTGAAAAAGATCCATGCTCAACCCGGTTAACTATTTGAAATTACAGAGAGGTCATCTTGCCCAGCGCGTTAAGCGGCTCAAGAACCCATTCGTAGATGCGGCGTTTATCAACGATAAAATCAGCGTCCAGCCCGCTGCCGGGGCGCAGGCTGACCTGCTTGCCATAGGCCTGTACTGACTGGTGATCGATGGCGACTTTGACCTGATAAAGGGATTCCTGAACCTGAGAATCGCCGGTAATGCTGGAGACTTCCTGCGGTGACAGCGCCGATTTGGAGATTTCAGTCACGGTGCCGTACTGCTGACCAAACTTCTGCCAGGGGAAAGATTCGTAGCGCAGCACCACGCGCTGGCCGGGGCGGATAAACCCGATTGCGCGGCTGCTGAGCATGATCCGCGCCTGCAAGCGGGCGTTGTCCGGCAGGATCATCGCGACCGTTTGCCCGGCGCTGACGATTTGCCCCGGTTTCACCAGCACGGCGCTGACCGTGCCTTTTTCCGGCGCGCGCAAATCAATCGAACGGCGGGACTCGTTTTCCATCATCGACTGCGTGATGTCGGAGAGTTTTTGCTGAAGGTCATTCTTCTGCTGGTAATAAGTGAGTGGTTGCTCACGCAGCTGCTGGCGCGCCTGAGCCAGTTGCTGCCTGACATCGATGCGCTGACGGGCCACATCCTGCAAACGCACGCTGGCATCCAGCAGATCATTTTGCTGCTGCTCGACCTGCGTATTCGAGGCGTAGCCTTCGGCGCGCATGGCGGCCATTTTATCGACCTGCTTTTTGGTCAGCGCGATTTGCTGTGTACGCTGCTGGTAAATCGTGTCCAGCTCAGCGGACTGCTGTTCCAGCAGGCTGCTTTTTTCCTGCAACGAGCGGAGCGTTTCCGCATTGAGCTGCTCAAGATTGGTCAGCTGATTGTTTAAACCCTGCTGCTGGAGATCCAGCTGGCTGGCGATCGCTTCACGCGTCTGACCATAACGGCCGGTGGAGATTTCCGACGAAATAGTGGCAATCTGATCGCCTTTTTTCAGGTTATCGCCTTCGCGGACGGGCAGGGCCATCACCGTTCCGGCGGTCATCGCCGTCATGGTCATCATGCCGCTTTCCGGCGTCAGCACGCCTTTCGCGGTTTCGCGTTTGGTGTAACTGCCGAAAATACAAAAACCAATCAGTACCGCCACCAGCGCACAGACGATGGCGATAATCAGCCAGCGGAACGGCGGGCAATACAGGGCCACCGCGCCCAGCACTTTAGTTTTTTGGGCGTCCAGCGATTCTTTTCGAAATAAGTCGTTATTCATGCTCAAAATCTCCGGTTACGCCGCGCCACAGTTGAAAATTTGCATCGCGGCGTAATCGAGCGCGCCGGTTGCGGATTTTAATTTAACGATCGACTGAATCAGGCTGTTCTGCGCCTGCGCCAGATCCTGAATCGCCTGGTAATAATCTTTCTCGGCATTGAATTCGTCGATCAGCGTGCGCTGCCCGATTTCCCGTCCGTAACGCGTTGACGTCAGCCGCTTTTCGGCGGAACTGATCGCCCGCTCATACGCCCTGATCCGCGACTGATCGTTTCTCACGCCCGACGCCGCCTGAATCGCCTGCTGTTCGGCTTTGCGGCGTGCGTTAATCAGCAAATCCTTACTCTGTTCATAGCGGTGAGCGGCTTCGAGGCTTTGCGAAATGTGGCTGCCACCGGCAAACAGCGGGATCGACACGTTGACGCCGTAAGTGGTGTTGTCGGTTTTGGACGTGGTGCCGAACAGGTCATCCAGCAGATTGCTGTTTTCCGCCCGGCTCCAGTTCTTGCCATAACCGGCCTGAAAGGTGACGACGGGCATATAGTTGGACGTGGCGGTGGTAATGTCGGCTTCGGTGCCTTTCTGGGTCTGAATGGCGGAAAGCACGTCCAGATTGTTGGCGGTTGCCAGCTGTTTAATCTGCTCAGGATTGATGTCCTGCGTATAACGCACACAGCTCAGGGTCTGGTCGGAAATCCCCTGCGCGTCGAGGCCCGTCATCTGGCGGAATGTCACGTAGGCATCGTTAAGACTGTTTTCTGACGCCAGCTCATCCGCCACCGCCTTGTCATAGTTGGCCTGCGCTTCCACTTCATCCAGCCGCGTGCCGTCGCCCACTTCCAGCGCTTTTTGCGACTGTTTCAGCTTGGCGTTAAACGCCGCGAGGATCCGCTGATTGGTTTCCAGCACGCTGCGCTGATACACCACGTCGTAAAATGCCGACACCACATCGGTGATCAGCTTTTGCTGAGCAATCAGGTAATTCACGTCAGCCAGATCGCTGATCACCAGGCTTTTGCGCCATGTCGCATATTTCGATACGTCAAAAATCGGCTGCGTCACATTGAAGCTGTAATTATGACGGGTGACGCCGGCGGAATAAGCGGCATCGGGCTGATCGGTTTTATTCCACGCGCCGTTCAGGGTGACAACCGGTAATAATCCGGCAAATCCCTGATATTTTTTCTGGCTGTCCGCGTCGTGTTCACTGCGCGCCGCATTAATTTCTGCATTATAGGTATTGGCTGCAATAAGGGCTTCCTGAAGCGACAGCGCCCAGGCATTCCCGGTGAGTAATAATCCCCCGGTGAGCGGGATAAGCATTTTTTTAAACATGAAATTCCACAAAGTTTAATAATTAGAAAAATGTGTTCTGGTGTAAAAATCGCAATAATTCACTTTCACTGGTGATATGCAGCTTATTCATGGCATTGCGCTTCTGGGTCGAGACGGTGCTCATCGCCCGGCATTTTTTCGAGGCAATTTGTGAAAGTGAATATCCCTGATTAATCAGGTTGATGACTTCCCATTCCTTGGTGGTCAGCTCATCCTGGGTCTGCAACAGATGTGCTTTAATGGACTGAGAAATATAGGGTTCCGGTTCTGCCGTCATCATGGCGTTCATCAGCGCGGTGACCAGTTCATGCGGCGTGTCATGGGAGCTGAGCATAATATCCATGCCCGCGCCGGCCATTTTTTTGAGTAAAACTGGTTTCATGTTTTGAGCAAATAACACCGTGGTCGTGTGATTATTTGCACAAAGCACAGACAGCACTTTACGGATTTCGGTTTCACGGAAATATCCGTCAAACAGGCAGGATGAATTAATCATCACAATGTCGATTTTATTTTCTTTCACCGCGTTTAACAGCGATTCCGGATCCGGAAAATGATGTAGCTTTAAATGACTGACTTTCATCTCCTGCTGAATATATGAAGCAATCAAATCATAGGACATATGATATTGATGGAAGTACGTCATATTAATCGTTGTGAGCGTTGTATTTTTCATAGGCTGCTTCAGGTTCGTCAACGTAATAAACCTCTGGAACGGGTGCGATAAATCCGGGCATCTGCGGGATGCCCGGACGTGACAGCGTTATTGTTATAATTGCCGCTGGTACAACGTTTGTTTCCCGTAATCGTCAATCACCGACCAGCTTATCTGCCGGGCGTGATTGCCTGCCGGAACCGTCACCGTGGCGGAAGATTTTGGTGCCACCATCAGCGGCGTCAGTGGTTTATCGCCCAGGCTCAGCCCGCCTAACGTCTGGTGATAAGGCGTCGGATTAGTGATCACCAGCGCGCCATCGCGTAGCGCAAACTCCAGCGATTTCCCGATATCTTCACCCGGTGCTTTCAGCCCGGCGGGGCGCACAAACACTTTCATACGGATACGCAGCGGCAAAATGACTTTCTTTTCACCGGTGCTGCCGGCCTGCGTATTCGGCGGGATCTGATAAATATTCAGCCAGTAAACCTGCTCACGATCCGACGGCATTCCCTGACGGGAAAGCAACATCACGCGCAGGTTGCGCGATCCGCCTGCGTCCAGTTTGAACACCGGCGGCACAACAATAACCGGCGTGCTGATCTTGTCCGGTGGCGTAAGCGGGTTGTTATCGTCACTCCAGACCTGAACCAGCGCCGGTGCCCGCTCAGAATTCACCAGCACCAGCGATTCCGCCATGCTGTCTTCATTAAACACCAGACGGCTTTGCGTGCTGTTAACCACCGCACCGGCCAGGCTGGCGTTGAGCAACAGCGCCGCCGCCAGCAAAGGCTTACTGAAGGCTGACAACAATCTGAGCTTGCGCATTGACTGATCCTGCTGCGGCCTGTAATCCCGGAAGTTGTTCAAGTGACGCGGTGAACGTTCCACCATACGCTTCCCCGCCGGTCGACGTGGCACCGGTTGCACTGAGTAAATCGGCAAATCCGTACCAGCCCGCTGCATTGCCGGTGCCGGTGGTATCCTTGGATGACAGCAGATTCAGTGCCGCGCCGGACGGCGAGTACAGACGGATGCCAACGCCGGAGGCCACGCCGCTGGTGCCGTAGTTATCATCAAGCAGATAGCTGATCCCGCCGGAGCTGCTTTTCAGCCCCAGCGTTGACGCCTGACTTAACGCCGTGGGCTGCGTCACCAGAAAACCCATCGCGACAGGAGCGTTTGTACTGCTGGACGTGGTACCGGAAATGGCGCCAGCGTCACATTCGATGGAGACGTTGAAGGTATTCGAACTGCTGCTGCCGTTTCGCAAATCACCGGCACCGATGGACGGCAACTGCACCACCTGGTCGAAATCGCCGACCTTGCAGGTATTCCCGCGAATGATCGTGGTGGAACCGCCCCTCATGCTCCACACCGCGGAGGTGTTATAAGGTGAAGGAGAGTTTGCGAGGGATCCGGTGGTCAGATCGGTGTTCATCGCGTTGCCCTTCAGGGCCACAAAACCCTGCGGAGCTACGATTTGCGAGAAGGCATTACGTGTGACGTAAGCCCCGGAGCCGATATCGTCCGTTTTAATCAGCTCAAACGTGGCGCTGTCAAATGACGACGCCGGAATATAAATGTTAGATCCGACGGTAATGTAATCATCAGCCGTCAGCTTACGTTCCTGCCATTTGCTGGTGTAATACAAGCCGGTTTTCTGGTTCGTAATACGGTAGGCAATGCCCTGTGCCGGCGTGGCATAACCGCCGTCAACGTCATTCACCGCATATCCGCCGTAGAAAACCCCGTTGCCGCCGAACAGGGCATACATTTCATATAACGTATCGGCATCGGCCAGCGCGCATTTGAAGACAATCTGATTGGCGGAATACGGCACTTTCAGCGCCGTATCGATAAAGTTCAGGTTTGCGCTGGCGAGCACGGTGCCCGCCGTCGCCAGCGACTGCGCGCCGGTACCCATAATAATGGTCCCGAACGAAATCGAGGCCGCCGCCGAGTTCAGTACGCCGCCCCAGCTGGTGGCGGTGTAACCCATATCCGCCACCGCCTGCGGGATCGTGGACGTGGTGGTGCCGATCCCGGTGACCTTGTAGCAAATCGCGTGAGCCCACGGCGAGCAGGCCATAAAGGCTGAGGCAATCAGCCAGGTTTTTAACTGAGAAATAGAAAATTTCATGGTGATTCTCACTGTACGCAGGTGCCGTTTAAGAGAATGAAGTTATTGCCGTCGGTTTTGTTCTTAGCCGGAAGCTGATAATTCACGCGGCACGATTTATTGCTTCCCCAGCTGATAAACAGCGTGCCGGAAGCGGCCGGAAGACGGGCGTAGACCTGACCGCTCTGACCGGCCATCCCGACGCTGTTTCCGTTGCTGTCTTTCACATCCGCACCCATCGGCACCGGCGTGCCGTCCGGCATCATGACCGTGATTAATGCCGGTGTGCCGCCGAGGGTTTTGAAGGCAATTTTTGGCACGGCGCCGAGTACCGGCACCACGCGCACGTTACCGCCTTCCAGCTCAACGTCCTGACTCATGGAATTGCCGTCGATGCTGATGGTGTTGTAGCGGTAAGGCGCGAGTGACGGCACGATGGCGTAACCGAAGGTATCGATTTGTGCGCCCTGTGCGTTGTTGACGCGCGCACCGGTTGCGCCTTTCGCTTCGACCAGCGCAAAGGTGTCGCTGGCGTACGGGCCGTAGGTCACCCCGCCGCCGTGAACGGCCAGCGTTCCGGCCGTGCCGAGGCCGAGCTGATGATAATCATCGCTGCGGGCATACGAGGCGCGGACCGTCCCCATGCGGGTGCGTTCCTGCACGTTGGTGCCCCAGCGGATATCATGGCTCTTGCCTTCTTCCCGTTCGGTGTATTTGTCGTGGTTGGCATACACGGAATAGGTAAAGTCGCTTTCCTGGCCTGCGGAGCCGGAAAGGGTGGTCATCGCCGAGCGGGTATTTTTGTCTTTCATCATGTCAAACGACACGCTCGAGCGGGAATCGCGCCAGTCCAGCGGCACGGACAGACCAATGGAAATTACGTTCTCGGTATATTTCTGATAGCGGCTCGAATCGTAATCGGCGTCGTTCACGCTGTAGACGTTATCGTTGCTCCAGCTCGAACGCTGGCGGCCTACGTTGATGTTGTAGCTGAGCTTCTTCCACATATTGTTGTAAGAAAGCTGCAACTCGGTGATGCGCGAACGGTTGTTGTAATAGTCCGTGCTGCTGCCGCTGAGCGCCACGGTGCCGTAGTCCCCCATGTTCTGGCTGAGCGTGGCGGTGAAACGGTTACGTTGTTTCAGCGTGTCGGAATAATAGTTTGTGCCGCCATTTTCCTGACGGCGAACGCCCAGCACGTCTTCGAGATCGCGGTAACCGGCGGTGGAATAGCGGTATGCCGCCAGCACGATATTGGTATTGGTTTCAAACGTTTTGCTGTACGACATCTCCGCACGCCAGCCGCTTTTCGACTGATCGTTTTCCACCCGCGCATGTGACCAGGTGGTATTGAGCGACAGCGCGCCGAGTTCAGACGCAAACACGCCGCCGACCAGCAATGCCTGATAATCATTGGCAAAGCGCGCGCCGGTGTTGGACGTAATGCTGTTATTCACGCCGTACTGGAGCACGCCTTCGGTAAAGGCATTTTGCACCGAGTAATAATTGCGGACTTTACCGGCGGCAAACTGATAGCTCAGGTTGCCGGGGCGCATGGAGTTCGGTACGGCGGCGTAAGGCACGACGAAGAACGACGATTTGCCGTCGGCTTCAATCACCTGAACCTGTAAATCCCCCTGGCTGCGCGTGTTGTAAAGGTCGTCAATCAGGAACGGGCCGGGTGGCACCTGCGTTTCATAAATGAGATTACCGGCCTGACGGATCATCACGCGCGCATTGGTGCTCGCCACGCCGCGCACTTCCGGCGCGTAACCGCGTTTTCCCTGCGCCCACATGCGCTGATCGGTGGCCAGCTTCACACCGTTAAACGACATCGAGCCGAACATTGAACTGTCGGTGTAGGTATCACCGACCATCAGCTCGCTGGAAAGGGAAGGAACCGGGCGCTGCACCCACGTCCGCACGGTGTTCCATTTGTAGTGATCGCCGCTGGTGCTGCTTTCCATATAGCGCAAATTGGCCTGATGGCGGAGTTGCCACATGCCCATATTCGCCCCGGCGTTGATCATGCTCCAGACATAGTTGTAGTGAACGTCGCGCATGATGTTGCGCGTGAAGTTGGTGTTGTGGCGTAAAAACACCAGCGGCGCACCGGCATTCCATTCTGAAATCGGAATGTAATCGCGCGGCTGGCGGTTCAGCAGAATTTGCGGAATTAAAAAATTCAGCGTCAGGGTCGATTGCTGTATTTTCCAGCTGCCCTGTTGCGTGATTTCTGACAAAAAGACGCACTGTTTCTGCGTGCCTTTCAGCGGCTGGGATTTCAGCTGCAACAGCTTCATCAGCTCAACGTCCAGACACGGCTGCGCGCTTTTATCCGTCGCTTTCACTTTGCGGAACTGCACCGGTACCTGGCTTTTAATTTTGATGCCGTTGAGGCTGATATCCAGCGTTTGCGGGCCTTCCGGAACACTGATTTGGGTTTCGTTAAACTTATCCAGATCCACGCTTTCTGCGAAATCCGAACCAGCGAGCAAATGGCTGTCGAAACGGTAATCTTCGGCAAACGCAGAATGAGAGAACAATGACGCTTTAATCACACAGGTCAGCACCGCGAGGCGGAAGACCCGGTTGTTATTTTTGGATTGGATACTCATGTGTCACCGTTGCTCCATAATCATTAACCAGACCGATTTCTATTCCCTGAACGTTCTTATCGGTGACTTTTCCTGCATTCAGCGCCACATCCGCGGCGGCAAAAGGCGCAATCATTGGCGGTTTATCTTTTGCATTCACCCCTTTCACCGCAACCTTGCCGAGTGAAATATAAAAAGGTGAGGCATTGGTAATGCGGATATTATTGGCGGTGATATTGCTGAAACTCAGATAATCAAAGATCTTCTTATTATTGGCTTTTAAACCGGCCGGGCGATAAAACACCTTCAGCCTGTTTTTCAGCATAATGACCATCTGATTTCCTTTGTCTCCGCCAATATTAGACGGAGGCACTTGCAGGAAATTAAAATAAAAAATGGATTCACGATCCTGGGGTAATGCCTTTTCACCGGTAAAGAACAGGCGTAATACCTGCCCGTCTTTGGCGGCAATTCTGAATGTGGGTGGTGTGGCGACAAAAGGCGCTTTACCGGTCGTCGGTGTGGAATTTTGATCGCCGCTGTCAAACCAGGCCTGAATAACGTAAGGGAATTCGTCGTTATTTCTCAGCTGGACGTCCACTGATTTCGCATCAGAGGGATAAATAACGCGTGAGCCGGTCATGACGACGCTGGCTGAGGCACTGAATGAAGCGCTCAGTGCGAATACAAATAAGAAAATGCTACGCCATTGAAAGCGGGACATAATATCCACCCGTGAAAATACTGACTGATATTCTGGAAAGGAGTTAACAGGCCATCCGTGGCCTTAATTAATCTGAATAAGGTATTCAGAGAAATAAACATCCCTGATTTATTAAGGTATTAGTTGTAGCTCACTGCGTATTGCATAGTGGATTCAACCGCACCCGCGGTTGCTTTACCGGTTGCAATGTATTGCGCGGTGTAGGTAGCCGTTGCAGCAGTTTCACCCATAGCCAGCGTCAGGTCACCGTCAGCTGTGAACGGAGAAGAGAAGTCGATTGCTGTGGCTTTGGTATCCAGGATCTGGATGTTTACGTTAGTTGCAGCGTCAGTGGTTGCCACGTTGCTCAGGTCGCCAGTGGTCGCAACGCTGTTACCGGCGAAGACGCTGGAAACTTTAGTTGCAGCATCTGCGCTGCCAGTACAACCGGAAACACCGATATCGAAAGTCGCCTGACCGGCAGTCTGACCTGCTGCAGCCAGCGTGCTTGCGTTAACGCTTGGCAGCAGAACCAGTGGTTTTGCGCTGTTACCGTTGATGGTCACAGAACAGGTTTCTGCCGTCACTTCACCCTGGAAAGTCACTGTATTATCAGAAAAAGCGAACGCCTGAGATGCGAACAGAACAGACATTGCCGTAACAGATAAGAAGGCCAGTTTTTTCATTGCAAAATTCCCTATTTACTTACAGTTGATTAATACGACGGCGACGTTTCATAACGCACAACGGCGTATTTCCTTTTCATTCTGATGCTGAAATCAACCCTGTATTTAAAATTCAGCCCCGTCTTGGGGCGGCGCTGAAGACTTAAAGACGTACATTTGAATCTCAAAAAAACATCAGAAAGAGCTGCAATAAGCACGAATCGCTCATTTGCCGGGCCATAGTAGAATTCGAATGTAAAGTTATGTTAGTGAAGAAAACTCAGGAAATGTGAAGTGCCGCACTGCGCTTGTGTGATTAACGTTAATTATTTGGTTTGAAACGGGAAGATTTGGCGGTTAAGAAATCCTGAGGTTTGGCCACGTTGACGATCTGTTGAGATAAGTGGTTATTAATTGCCCGTTATAATTCCCTGCCATAAATACGAGGGAACAATAATGAAAACATCTGCCGCTGTTTCTTCTCCCGCAGGTGAAAATATTCCTCCCCCCGGGGAGAAATTACATATCGGATTAATTTTATGGCCGGAATTTCCGCTGCTGGCGCTGTCGGGAATGATGGATGCCATGCGTTATGCCGCACATGCCGGAAATAAAACACAATGTCAGCTGAGTATTATCAGCGCAAAACCCGAGATGCCGGTGAACAGTAATACCGGTATCAGCGTGAAACCCGGCAGGGCGCATGAATTCCCCGAACATTATGATTACCTCGCTATTATTGGGGGAACGCTGAAATGTTTGTCACGCGGACAGGCAGACGATCTTAAATATATCAGGCGCGCACATCAGGCCGGTGTGCCGGTGGTCGGGATTGGCACCGGCAGCTTTATTCTGGCAAAAGCCGGTTTGCTCAATGGCCGCCGCGCGTCGGTGCATCCGTTTCACAATGAAGAATTTCGCAAAAGGTTTCCGGGCGTGTATGCCGAGGAAGGGTTTGATTTTATCGATGAAGGGGACGTGCTGACTTGCCCTGGCGGTATTTCGACGCTCACGCTGGCCACTGAACTGATCCGCCAGCATGCGGGTGAAGAGACGGCGGCAAAAGCCAGCCACCGTTTATCACTGGGTCATGATGAATTTCGCACCGCCGCCATTTCAAGGCCGGCGAATATTTCCCTGATTGCCGACCCGCGTCTGCGTCAGGTGGTGATGCTGATTGAACAATATCTGGCGCGCCCGCTGAGCACCGCGTGGCTGGCGCATCAGGTTAAGCTCAGCGCCCGGCAGTTAACCCGGTTGTTTGATGCTGAACTGGGGAAAAGCCCGCGGGAATTTATCCGCAGCGCCAGACTGCGTTACGCGTGCTGGTTGCTGAACAATACGCAGGAAAGTATTACCGAAATCGCCGTGCGCATGGGGTTCAGCGACTGCGCCCATTTCATCCGTCATTTTCAGAATGAATACGGCTGTACTCCCGGTTTCTGGCGCGGGCAGAATGAACAGTTGAGCGCCCGCGCGAGCATGTGAATATTTCTTAACTGACGGTGACTTTCCCGAAACCCGCAAGCTGCGCAGAACGGCTCTCCATTTTTGTCATCTGGCCGCCGTACACGTCGATGGCGCTTTTCAGCCGCGTAGCCTGATAGTTCAGCGTTTCAGCCGATTCAGAAGATTGCGCCACCATCCCGGCATTGTCTTGTGTCATGGTTTCAATCTGCGCCAGCGACGTATTAATCAGTGAAAGTGCCGATGTCTGCTCGCGGGTGGCGTGACTGATTTCTTTAATCAGCCCCGACATCTGCACCACTTCACCGATAATTTCGCTGATCTGCTGACCGGCGCTTTCCACCATCTGGCCGCCGGTTTCAACGCTGTGCATATTCGCTTCGATCAGCGCTTTGATTTCTTTGGCTGCGGTGGCGGAACGCTGTGCCAGCACGCGTACTTCCGCGGCGACCACGGCAAATCCGCGGCCTTCGGTTCCGGCACGGGCAGCTTCCACGGCGGCGTTCAGCGCCAGAATGTTGGTCTGGAAGGCAATGCCGTCAATGACAGAAATAATGTCCACGACCTTGCTGCTGGCCTGCGAAATTGACTGCATCATGCCGATAGTGTCCTGCATGATTTCGCCGCCTTTCTTCGCCACGGATGCGGCGCTGTCCGCCAGTTTGCTGGCCTGAATCACAGTGTCAGCGCTTTGCCCGACGGCACCGGCAATCTCCTCAATCGCCGCAGCCGTTTGCTGAAGATTGGCCGCCGTTTCTTCGGTTCGTGCGCTGAGCGCCATGCTGTTTTTCGACATCAGATTGCTGATATTTGAAATACCGCCGACCTGCGTCCCGACATCTTCCACCAGAGAATGCAGATTCAGGCCAAACTGATTCACTGAACGCATCAGCAAACCAATTTCATCGACGCGGTTAAAATGCACGGAATCGGCTTTTTTCCCGGAGACCACTTGCTGCGCCTGACACAGAATCGTTTTTATCGGATTGCGGATTTGTGTTTGTAAAAAGAGATCGGCGAGCAGTAACAGGATAATCGTGGAAATAGCCACCCACGTCTGAGCGATCCCCGTCAGCGGAAATAACAGCGGAAAAATGCCTGCGATAAATAACGGTAAACGTAAACGCCAGCTCACCGGCAGATTTTGTAATACCGAAAAGAGTGAAAATAAACCGGTGCGCACCACCAGACCTTTATAGAATTTCCGGCTTCCGGCATTTTTATCTTTTACTAATTTGTATAATTCTTCCGCGGCTTTAATTTCATGCTCAGCGGGTTTATTGCGCACGGAAATATATCCCGTCAGTTTATCCTGATGATGTACCGGCGTGACGTTGGCGCGAACCCAATAGTGGTCGCCATTTTTACGACGGTTCTTCACCAGCCCCGTCCAGCTGTCGCCCTGTTGCAGGGTAAACCACATGTCGGCAAAGGCTTCGACCGGCATGTCCGGGTGGCGGACTATATTGTGGGGTTTGAAGATCAGTTCGTCTTCGGAGAATCCGCTGACATTAATAAACGCGGAGTTTGCATAAATAATCCGGCTGTTGACATCCGTCGTGGACATTAATGTGGTATCGGGATCTAAACCATATTCCCGCTGTGTCACTGGCATGTTTACGCGCATGAGGAACCTCTGTGTTATTAAATAATATTTAATAACGTTGTTATATTGTTGATTTGCTGTGTTACGACCTGGTTATAACGTCCAAATGATTGTTAGCACACTCCATGACGAAACTACTATGCAGTGATTTTTTGTTACTGACCAGAAATATTTAAATTACAAAACCTGAGTGGTGGAGTGAGATAATATTAAAGGTTAATTTTATTGTTGAATTAATATAAATGTAATTTTTATGTGGAGTGAAAGTTTTAATATTGGTAGAGATAAAAAACTGCATTAAGGCAAATTTCATACAGGAGGGCACGGCAATATAACTTAGCGATTCTGAATAACGATTATGCGCAATAAAAGTACAATTTCGGGGGCATTTTTCATTCAAGCACAACTGAATGATCCGGCAAAACCTGGGCAAATTCTGAAAATGCGCAAGGCGCGCAATCCGCGTCCTCTGACCAGCGGTAATGGCCTTATTTGACGTTTAACCCAATCGTTCTGAATGTGATACTTTAAATTAACAATGTGCCCGCGGGTCAGGCCCGCCGCACTGAATTCAGATCAGCACAGAGGGTTTATGGCGGTCATTTCCGAGCAGATTATTAAACAAGCCAAACAGTTACGCCGTGAACTCCACACCCGGCCAGAGCTGGGTCTGAATGAACATCATACTTCCCAAAAAATCAGTGAACTGCTGCTGTCTTTCGGCCTTGACGTTCACACCGGGCTAGCCGGAACCGGTATTGTTGCGACCCTGCGCAACGGCGACGGGCCGTCAATCGGTCTGCGCGCGGATATCGATGCGCTGCCAATTCAGGAACTCAATGATTTCGAACACGTCTCGCAAAATCCCGGCCTGATGCACGCCTGTGGCCACGACGGCCATACGGCGACGTTACTCGGCGCGGCGCGACATCTCAGTGAAAACCGCCATTTTCGCGGCACGGTGCATTTCATTTTTCAGCCTGCGGAAGAGAACGCCGGGGGCGGCCAGATGATGGTTAATGAAGGGTTATTTGAACGTTTTCCGATGCAGGAAGTGTACGCGCTGCATAACTGGCCCGGCCTGCCGGTTGGCGAAGTGGCGGTCAGTCAGGGCGCGATGATGGCGTCGCAGGATAATTTCTACATCACGCTCACCGGCAAAGGCTGCCATGCGGCGATGCCGGAACTGGGGGCGGATCCGGTAGTGGCGGGCGCGCAGCTGATTTTGTCGCTGCAAAGTCTGATTTCGCGCCGCCTCTCGCCGCTGGAACAAACGGTGATCAGCCTGACGCAGTTACAGGCGGGCGAGGCAATCAACGTCATCCCGGAAACGCTGCACATGTCCGGCACGCTGCGCTGCCAGAGTAATGAAACGCGTATTACCTGCTGGCGGCTGATTGAAGAATACGTCAAATCCGTGCCGCTGCCATTTGGCGTCAAAGGCGAAGTCCGCTGGGAATTTGGCTATCCGGTGACGAAAAACCATCCGGCGCAGGCCGAAATTGTGCGCGAAGCCGCGGAGCATTCGCCGGGCGTCACAAAAGTGCATTTCAATAATCCGCCGTCGATGGCGGCAGAAGATTTCGCCTATTTGCTCGAGCGATGTCCCGGCGCTTATTTCTGGCTGGGTGCCGACGGCGCAGAACCTTCCGCGTCGCTGCACAATGCCCGTTTCGATTTTAATGATGATCTTATTCCGCTGGGCATCGGCATCTGGGTCACGCTGGTGGAAAGACAGCTGAAAGATGCAGCCGCTTAACCGGCAGACGACGGACTGATAAACGTCAGAGACAAAAAAGCCAGGCACATAAATTGCCTGGCTTTTTTTGTGTCTTTATTCCGGGCGATCAGATCCCCAGCGCTTTTTTCACCGTGCTTTCTGCCGGTTGGCCGTCGCGGGTGGTCACTCCGTTCAGCCAGCCGGTCAGCAGTTCCGGGTGTTTCGCCAGTTCGGCGCGGGCGGCGTCTTCCGGGCTTTGTTTGTCATCGAGCACGCGGGTGATGATGGCGTTTTCCAGCGGCACGTTAAATTTCAGCTGCGTGAAGAAGCGGTTGAGGTTCGGGCACTGTTCGGCAAAACCTTTGCGCGTCACGGTGTTCACCGTCGCGCTGCCATAGTTCGCACCAAACCATTTATCGCCACCGCTCAGATACGTCAGCTTAAAGCGCGTATTCATCGCATGCGGTTCCCAGCCCAGAAACACGATCCACTGCTGACGGCTCACCGCGCGGGTCACCTGCGCCAGCATGCCGCTTTCGCTCGACTCCACCAGATTCCAGTTCTGCAAACCAAAATCATGCTGGTCGATCATTTTCTTAATGTTCTGATTCGCCGGCGCGCCCGGCGCGATGCCGTAGATCTTGTGATCAAACTTATCTGCGTATTTCTCCAGATCGGCGAAATCCTTCACGCCCGCTTTTGCCACGTAATCCGGCACGGCCAGCGTAAATTTGGCCGCCGGTAAATTAGCGCCGATGACGCTGATGTCATCGGTGAATTTCGCGATAACCGGCGCCTGTGCGGGCATCCAGTTACCTAAAAACACATCCAGCTGGCCGGTTTTCAATCCCTGAAATGCCAGCGCGACCGAAAGGTTTTGCACTTTTTGCTGATAACCCAGCGCGTTCAGCACCACGCCGGACACGGCGTTGGTCGCCGCAATATCCGTCCAGCCGGGATCGGACTGATTAACGGTGGCACAGCGGGCGTCGTCAGCGGCGAAACTGCTCAGCGGCAGCAGGCTGGCACTGGCCAGAAGCATCAGCGTGGTGAGTCTTTTTATCATCATCATTATTTCCCGGTCGGGTGTTTATAAGGGCGCGGGTAACGGGCAAAAGCTTCCTGCTCGTCCAGCGTCTGGTGGTTACGGATAAAACGGTGCGAAGCGGCCTGATGCGGCTGGAAATCCCATTGCGGAATGGCATCCCGCCCGGCGATTTCGGTCAGATACAGTCTTTTTAGCTGGCTGGCGCGAACCTGTTTGTTCAGGGTATTTAAGTCCCAGCGGGCGGCGACTTCGGCCGCAAACGCCGCGACGGTATCGCGATGTTCGGCCAGCGCTGCGAGGTTTTTCAGCTCAAACGGATCCTGCTCAAGCTGGTACAGATGCGGCGCTTCGGTCAGCGAATGAATGTATTTCCACGGCCCGCGGCGGATCATCACCATCGGCTCAATCGCGCCTTCCGCCAGATATTCAGCGCAGGCTTCGTCCGGCCCCGGCTGGCCTTTAAGATGCGATACAAGGCTGTGGCCGTCGAGCGGGGCAACCGGATGCTCAAGGCGATCCGCGCCGCCTGCCAGTTCGGTGAACGTCGGTAGCAAATCCACCAGCGAGACATTGCCGCCGACGCGGCGGGGCGCAAAGCGTTTCGGATTGTGGACGATCAGCGGTACGCGTACGGCTCCTTCGAAGAAGGTCATTTTGTACCACAGCCCGCGTTCACCCAGCATTTCGCCGTGGTCGGCAATCACAAATACCACGGTGTTTTCCGCCTGACCGGTTTCTTCCAGAGTGCGGACCACTTCACCAAAGCAGTCATCCACGTAGGCAATCGAGCCGTAATAGGCGTGACGGGCGCGGCGGATTTGCTCGTCACTGAGCAAGCCGTCTTCGAGCTGATACATGGCGCGCAGGCGCTGCGAGTGCGCGTCGTCTTCCACATCGGCCGCGCCGGTTTTTGGCAGGTCGATATCTTCCGCGTTGAAGCGGTCGAGATAACGGCGCGGAATAGCAAACGGATCATGCGGATGCGTCAGTGAAAGCAACAGCAGAAACGGCTTGTCGTCCGGTTTGCGCGCGGCGTCGTACAACCGCTGGCGTGCCATAAACAGCGCTTCATCATCGAAATCCAGCTGGTTAGTGCGTACACACTCACCGGCTTCCAGCACTGAACTCATGTTGTGGAACCAATCCAGACGGCGTTCCGGATTTGCCCAGTCCGGCGTCCAGCCAAAATCTGCCGGATAAATATCGGTGGTCAGGCGCTCGTCAAAACCGTGCAACTGGTCCGGGCCACAGAAATGCATCTTGCCGGAAAGCCAGGTCTGGTAACCCTGTTCGCGCAGGTAATGGCAGAAGGTCGGCGAGTCGGCGCGAAATTCTGCGGCGTTGTCGTAAACGCCGTTGTTTGACAAAAACTGGCCGGTCATCAGCGCCGCGCGGGAAGGGGCACACAGCGGGCTGTTGCAGTAGGCGGATTCAAAGACCACGCCTTCGTCGGCCAGTTTGTCGATATTGGGCGTCAGGCTGACATTATTTCCGTAGGTGCGTAATGCCCCGGCGGTTAACTGATCGGCCATGAGAATAACGATATTCGGTTTATTTATAAGCATTATTAGCCTGAAAGAAAAATTAATTAGTGAATCGTGATATTTTTATCGCATGCCTTTTTCATTCTGTGAAGAGGTTATTAAATTATCATGGCATAAGGTGGGTTTATGGCAGGTAAATTAGAATTACCTCCGTTACAGGTTTTAGTGGTATTTGAAGCTGCCGCGCGACACGGTAATTTTACCGCGGCGGGAAATGAGCTTGGACTTTCGCAACCGGCGGTCAGCCAGCGTATTCAGATGCTGGAAAATCTGCTCAACGGACCGCTGTTTGAACGGCGTCACCGGGGCGTGCAACTGACCGAATCCGGCAGTGCGCTTTACCAGATTGTCCGCGCCAGCCTGAGCGACATCAGCGAGCAGATAGAACGCACGCGATATCAGCGCAGTACGCTGCGGATTGACACCGATATGGGCTTCGCCACCTACTGGCTGATGCCGCGGATGAACGCGATTCAGGCGCTGATCCCGGGTGTGGAAGTGCAGGTGTCGACCTCGCCGAATGACTATAATTTTCGCGATAACAACGCCCATCTGGCGATCTATTTCGGCAACGGTAACTGGCCGGGAACGCATGCGCAAAAGCTGTTTCCCGAGGATGTTATTCCTGTCTGTAATCAGGTGGTTATGGATAAACTTGGCGATAATCCGTTGCCGGAAAAACTGATGCATTTCCCGCTGCTGAAGCTGCCGGAAACCCGTCCGCAGCGCTGGCTGACATGGGAAGACTGGTTCCGTTCGCAGGGCTTGCCCGCGCAGCATCACGCCGGGTCGCGTACCTTCAATGCGTACTCGCTGGTGATCCAGGCTGCGGTCGAAGGACAGGGGATTGCGCTCGGCTGGCGGCCGCTGATTTCGGCGCTGCTGGAGAGCCGTCAGTTGTTCGTTTGCGGGCCGGAAGTACGCACGGAACGGGGCTATTATCTCATCTCTTCCGGCAGTAAACCGGCGTCCGTACAGCAGGAAAAAGTAACCCGCTGGCTGTTAAATGAAGCATGGAATTTTCATCATCATTCCGCCCCTGCTTCCCGGCAGAAATAGAGTGTATTTCACAAATAGTCATAAGCTAATGCGAAATAACTCTATATAGAATTCCAAAAGATATCACTTATTTTATTATTTTGAGTTAGCGTGTCAGGATAATTAACAGAGTGCGAAACCATTATGACGCAATCCATCATCGAGTTACGTCGTGTTTTTAAAAGTTATTCTTCCGCTACCGGAAAGAAACTGTTTTCCCGCGAGGAGAATAAACCGCCGGTCAATGCGCTGGACGATATTAGTTTGCAAATAACAGCCGGTGAGATTTTTGTTATTGTCGGGCTTTCCGGCTCGGGGAAATCGACGCTGCTGCGCACGCTCAATTTTCTCATTCAGCCGGGTTCCGGCGATGTCCTGTTTCAGGGGCAGGCGCTGGGCAGCCTGAATGCCCGCGAAATGATTGAATTGCGCCGCAGCCAGATTGGCATGGTTTTTCAGTCGTTTGCGCTGTTTGACGAACGCACCGTGCTCGATAACGTGGCGTTCGGGCTGGAAGTGTCGGGCGTCAGCCGTGACGAACGGCACAGACGGGCGCACGCGATGCTGGAAAAAGTCGGGCTGGCGCACGTTGCCGCGCAGTATCCGCATCAGCTTTCCGGCGGCATGCAGCAGCGCGTCGGGCTGGCGCGGGCGCTGGTGGTGAATCCGGCGGTGTTGCTGATGGATGAGGCGTTCTCAGCGCTGGATCCGATTATCCGCCGCGACATGCAGTCATTGCTGCTGGCGCTTCAGGCGGAACAACAGCGTACGGTGGTTTTCGTAACCCACGATATGGAAGAAGCGCTGCGTCTGGGGACGCGCATTGCGATTATGGAGGAGGGCAAACTGGTGCAGGTCGGTACGCCGGAAAACATCATTAACGCTCCGGCGTCGCCTTATGTCCGGCACTTTTTCTCCGGCGTGGATACCTCGCGCTGGCAGTTGGCCGAATCTTACGCCGATTTCTGGCAGCCGCCGCTTTAAGCCTTTTATACAGAGAACGCTATGGCCTATCCCTTAGATTTTAGCCGTCAGATCGACAGCGCCATTCACGCGCTGCTGGTGCATGCCGGTGGTTTTTTTGACGGCCTTTCGGCAGGCATCGACGCCGTTGCCGGCGGGCTGGAAACCCTGACCGGCTGGCTCTCGCCGTGGGGGCTGGTGTTTCTGGCCGTCGCGATTGGCTTCTGGCGTATTGGCAAAGGCTTCGCGCTGTTTGCGCTGCTCGCCACGCTTTACATCGTTTACAGCGGCTACAGCGATCACGCGTCCATCACGCTGGCGCTGACGCTTTCCTCGACATTTTTCAGCCTGCTATTTGGCATTCCGCTGGGGATCTGGAGCGCACGCCGCGCCACCGTCGGCAGTGTCGTGCGTACGCTGATGGACTTCATGCAGACCATGCCCGCATTTGTTTATCTGATCCCCGCGACCATTTTGTTTGGCCTCGGGCGTCCGCCGGGCATTTTTGCCACCATCTTATTTTCCATGCCGCCTGTGGTGCGCCTGACGGATCTGGGGATCCGTCAGGTGAGCCAGGCGCGTATCGAAGCCGGGCTGGCGTTCGGCTGTACGCCTTGGCAGTTGCTGTGGAAAGTGCAGCTGCCTGCCGCGCAACCGGCAATTATGGCGGGCGTAAACCAGACGATTATGATGGCAATGTCGATGGTGATTATCGCCTCGATGGTCGGTGCCGGTGGTCTGGGGAATGATATTCTCAGCAGTATTCAGCAGCTGGATATCGGACTCGGGTTACAAAGCGGAATTGTGGTGGTGCTGATGGCGATTTTGCTGGACCGGCTGTCGGCCAGTTTTGCAGCGAAAACAGGAAAGTTATGAACCACGCTGGCCACACCCCTGGGGTGTGGCCAGCGTGTATATTTTTATATTTTCGCTAACTCTTGCGTGATATTAACCACTTTATATTGATGTTTTCTTATTTCGCCACGGGCTATTTTTTCTTCCATCTGTTGGAGGAAATAAAAAATGTCATCCGAATGGGTGACATCTGGCAGATCCGTAATTTTATATTCCCACCACTCAGTCGCCTGTAGTCGGTCAATAATATCCGGGGCAAAGCGGTATTTAATGATCTTAGCCGGAATTCCGCCGACGATGGCGTAAGGCGGCACATCACTGGTGACAACGGCATTGGCCGCAATAACTGCGCCATTCCCGATGGTAATGCCGCCTTTTAATACGGCGTGTTCCCCGACCCAGACATCATGGCCTAATAATGTCGGCGCTGGCATATAGTCGAACCCGGCAATATTCAGTGTTTCTCCGAATTGTTCCTGCGCGACTTTCGGGAAAAAATCATGGTACGTCAGGGGACTGGTCGTAAACCGGTGTATAGGATGTTGCGGTCCCATAATCCGTACCCCTGCCGCCAGGCTGCAAAATCTGCCGATTTTGAGGTTGTTGGGTAATTTACTGCACGCGTAAGAATATGCGCCCATTGAGCAGAAACTTTTTCGTGGCATTGAGGCATATTCTTCGACCCAAACATCCGAGGTGAATTTTATTTTCTCCCCTTTTTTTAAAAGAAATATGTTTCTCTTTTTATATATTCCTTTCACTATCTCAGGAAATTTAAGATGGATCTTATGGCGTAAGCAATAATCCTCGTGTTTTTGAGTCCATCGAAAATCAACAGGATGTTTCATTCATTATTCCTCAGAGGTGACTGCTGTTTTTATATATTCTTATCAAAATCCTAGCATAAAACAGACATTGCAAAAAACTGAGGTCGGTGAAAATCACGTCTGAAGGGGGAGAAATAAAGCAAAAAAAGCCCGAAGGTTAAAGTCCGGGCGCTGTTACTAACATCTTACTCAGGTGACGTGATCAGACGCGGAAATGCCCGACGGCGAGTGCCAGACCGGTGGCCTGTTCCTGCAAGGCTGACGCCGCGCCGGTAGATTCCTGAACCATCGCCGCATTCTGCTGCACCATGCCATCAAGCTGGGTAATCGCCTTGTTGATTTCATGAATGCTAAGCATCTGCTCTTCGGACGCGTGGGTGATTTCCATCATCACGCTGCTGACGTTCGACACGTTACTGACGATTTCACTCATGCTGTCGCTGGCCAGCCGCACCTGCGCGGAACCCGACGCCACGCTGCTCACCGTCGATTCAATCAGCACTTTAATCTCTTTTGCTGCCTGCGCGCTGCGCTGTGCCAGACTGCGCACTTCGCTGGCGACCACGGCAAATCCACGCCCCTGTTCCCCGGCACGCGCGGCTTCAACCGCGGCGTTCAGCGCCAGAATGTTGGTCTGGAACGCAATGCCGTCGATGACACCGGTGATATCGCCGATTTTTGACGATGCGCTTTCAATTGTTTCCATCGTCGTAATGACTTTCGTCACCACCTCGTCGCCGCGTGTGGCGGCTTCTGAGGCGGATTTCGCCGTCGCGCTGGCCTGTTTGGCGGAACTGGCGGACTGAGAAACCGTGGCGGTGATCTGCTCCAGCGACGCGGCGGTTTGTTGCAGACTGGCCGCGGCGGATTCGGTACGGCCCGACAAATCGTTATTCCCGGCGGCAATTTCGTCGGCGGCAATTTTAACGGATTCGCTGGTGGTGCGGATTTCGGACATCACCTTACTGAGTTTATCCACGAACGTATTGAACGCATGAGCAATTTGCGTCACCTCGTCGTGGCCGTCGGTCGGTAAGCGCTGGGTCAGATCGTCTTCGCCGGAACTGATGGCGTTAAGTATATCGCGCACCACCGACAAACGGCGGAACGATTTGGTGATGATCAGGCCAATCACGGCGGCTGAAATCAGCACGATCACAATCAGCGTGATCACCGAAGAGGTCAGCAGCGAACGCATACCCGCCGTTGACTCGCTCTTGTCCTGCAACACAAGCGTGTACCATTCGGTGCCCGCGACCGGCAGGGCCCGAACGCGCTTTGTTGCGCCATTAAGCTGAATATCCACCGGCGTTTTCGCCGCGAATAAATCCTGCAAATTCACGCCTTCCGCCAGCGAACTGAACGGTTTCAGAGCCAGCTTATCGTCCGGGTGCGCGATGATGACACCGGACTTATCCACCAGCATCCCGAAACTGCCGGGCGTCGGATGGATGGTATTGACGTTATTCACCACGCTGTCCATCGAGACATCACCGGCGACAATGGCTTTCAGCGTTCCGCCGTCCATCACGGGTACGGCGAATGTGACCACTAACTTACCGGTGCCCGCATCAATATACGGCGGCGTGGCGACCGGATGCCCGGCTTCGGCTGCCTGCCTGTACCACGGACGCCCCGTCGGATCGTAATCGGACGGCACGCCCGTCGGATCCGAGAATTTCGCGGTTTTATTGGCATAACCGACGTAGACGTTGGTAAACCCGCCCGCGCTGGCAATTTGTTTAAGTACCGGAACCGGATCTTCCGTTAACGCAACTGGCTGAAGTGAAACAATCATCCCTGTTTTTGAACTGACCCAATCGCTGATCCCTTGCGTGTGGCTGGAGGTCAGGGCGTTCAGCGTGGTATCTGTCGCCTGACTGTTGTATTTATCTGCAACGGTGTAACTGAGGAAGGTATTGATCACCAGCGAGCAGGCCACAATGGCGATGCAGGCTGTAATAATGCGCGAACGGATGGTCTTTAACATGGGCGTTTCCCTGGAAGGAATCTTAAGATTTAGATAACGGCAGAAAAGCGAAAAACTTGAGATGTGTCACAGAAAAACGGAGGTTTATAGGGAAGAAACAGCGCCCTTTTTTATTTCTGCGTGAAATTTATCGTCATCAGGCTCCAACTCACTATTCCCACCACGCTTTACCGAAATTTCGTGAAACCCCTCTCAAATCTGATCACAAAACCCGCAGGGGATCTTGCGGGTTTTTTCGTCTGATGATAGTAATGCACTACTTCACGAAATGATGTGAAGAAGGAAAGTACATTACAAATCAGTTTACAAAGGACACCCCATGTCAGAACTTAAATTTGCCACACGTCTGAACTCGTTTGCCTCGGGGGCTTATCTTTACTGGCCGGAACTGAAAGGCAAACCTTCAGTGCTGCAAATGATCGAACGTGCAGCTACGGTTAAAGGATTGACACATCTGGACCTGAATTATCCTCAGCACATGACTGATGACGTTAAAACCATGCGTCAGAAAATCGAAGAAGTCGGGCTGGCGGTCAACGGGATGCAAATGCGCTGGGATGCTCCGGAATTTAAAATCGGCGCATTTACCAACCCGGATCCCAAAATTCGTCGTCAGGCGATTGAGTTAACCAAACGCGGCATCGACGCCGGGCGTGAATTCGGTGCCAGCATCATGACGCTGTGGATGGGCCAGGACGGTTTCGATTACTGCTTCCAGGCTGACTACAAAAAAATGTGGGAAGACGCGGTCAGCGCGGTGCGCGAAGTGGCGGAATATGCGCCGGACCTCGACGTCAGCATTGAATACAAACCTAACGAACCGCGCGCGTACAGCATCTTCCCGAATGCCACCACCTGTCTGCTGGCGGTTGAAGAAGCCGGTTGTAAGAATTTAGGGATCACGCTGGATTTCGCGCACGTGCTGTTTGCCAATGAAGTCCCGGCGTTTGCCGCGGCGATGGTGGCGCGCCGTTCTCGCCTGCTCGGGCTGGATCTCAACGACGGCTGGGGCAAACGTGACGACGGCCTGATGGTTGGCTCCGTGAACCCGCGCGCCACGCTGGAATTCCTGCTGCAAATGAAACGTGACGGCTATAAAGGCGCGTATTACTTCGATACGTTCCCGGATGCCAGCGGCCTGGATCCGGTTCGCGAAGCGGAAACCAATATCGCGACCGTGATCCGCTTACTGAAACTGTGTGAAAAGCTCGAAAACAACCCGGCGCTGAATGAAGCCATCAGCAGGCAGGATGCCGTCGCCTCTCAGCAAATCGTGAACAACGTGATGCTGGCGCAATAATAAAAGCGACCGCCACAGCGCGAGTCGCTGTGATAACCATAAAAATAACAATCCGAAGGCCAGATGATGAAAAAACTCTTACTGTCTGTACTCACCTCTACACTGTTTTGCACCAGCCTTTATGCGGCGGATTTACCGCCCCTGCAATCCGACACCGAACCGGATCGCACCGACTGGACGCAACTGACCACCAAATATGGCCCGTTACCGGCTATCGATAAATCGCTGAAAATCGGCGGCGTGTCGAAAACGCTGACCAACGAATACTGGCGCTCCCTCGGCCAGGGCTATAAAAACTTTGCCGATAAACACGGCTTCACCGTGGAATATCAGGCCGCCGCCAATGAAGACGACCAGCTCGGCCAGCTGTCTATCGCCGAAACGCTGATTTCACAAGGGTTCAACGGCCTGCTGGTGTCGCCGCAAACCGACGCCAACCTGCAACCGGCGTATGAATCCGCCAAAAGCAAAAACATTGCCGTGGTGAACGTCAATGACGCCGTGATGCCAAATGCGGCGTATTACGTCGGCAATGTGCAGAAAGATAACGGCGTGCGCGTGGCGGGCTGGTTTATCAAAAAATACCCTGAAGGCGGCAAGGTCGCGGTCATCGAAGGCCAGCCGGGCGTGTATGCGGCAACGCAGCGCACCAAAGGCTTTAAAGAAACGATTCAGGCCAGCGGGAAATTCACCGTGGTCGCCAGCGTTCCGGCTAACTGGAGCCGCGAAAATGCGTACAACGCCGCAGCGACAATTTTACAGCAACATCCTGATCTGATTGGCTTCTACGCCAACAACGACGGCATGGCGCTGGGCGTGGTGGAAGCCGTTGCAGCTGCCGGAAAATCGAAACAGGTTGCTGTTTTTGGCACCGACGGGATTTCCGATGCGTACGCGTCAATCAAACGCGGCGAGCTGACCGGTACGGTTGACAGCTTCCCGGTGCTGACCGGTGAAGTGGCGATGGAAGTGGTTGTCCGCCTGATTAATGGCCAGAAAATCTCCCGCGTGGTGTCCACTCCGCAGGCGCTGATCACCAAAGACAACGCCGACGCATTCTCCACCAAAGATAACGCGAAGATTCGCCAGTTGCTGGCGCAGCAACAATAAGTCTGGCGTCAGAGAACAGGGCGAGGAGAGTTTATGGAACAGTATTGTTTGACGATGCGCGGCATCAGCAAAAGCTACAGCGGCGTGACGGCGGTTCAGGGGGTTGATTTCTCCGTCAGGCCGGGCGAAGTCCACGCGCTGATTGGTGAAAACGGCGCCGGAAAATCGACGTTGCTCAATATCCTGTCAGGCGTCCGGGCCGCCGATTCCGGCGAGATCCTGGTGGAAGGGCAGGTGATTCAGATGAAGAACCCGCTGTCTGCGCGTCATGCCGGTATCGCAATGATTCATCAGGAGTTGCAGCACGTTCCTGAACTCTCCGTCGCCCAGAATATGTTTCTCGGGCGGCCCCTGACCAAAATGAAAGGGCTGTTTGTTGACAGAAAGGCGCAGTACAAACGGGCGGTGGCGATCCTGCGCCGTCTGGATCCGAGCATAAATCCGGATGAGCCGATCAAAAACCTGAAAGTCTCGCAGCAGCAGATCGTTGAGATCGCCCGTGCGCTGCTTGATGAAGCCAAAATCATTGCGATGGATGAACCGACGTCGAGCCTGACGCCGACGGAATTTGAACGCCTGGCTGAACTGATTTCTGATCTGAAATCGATGAATGTCTCGCTGATTTACGTCTCGCACAAAATGAATGAAATCTTCAAAGTCTGCGACCGCGCCACGATTTTGCGCGATGGCAAACAGGTCGGCGTGGTGAATATCTGCGACGAAACCGAAGAGACGATCGTGACCAAAATGGTGGGCCGCAAAATCGAAAAAGTGCAGCACCATTCGTATGCCACCGAACGCATCGTGCTGAGCGTGGAAGATTTAAGCCGCGACAAAGCCGTGCGTAACGCCAGTTTTAGCGTTAAAGCCGGTGAAGTGCTGGGCATCGCCGGGCTGGTGGGATCCGGGCGCACCGAGTTGCTGAAACTGATTGCCGGTATCGATGCCAAAACCGGCGGCAACATTGAAGTAGAAGGCGTCGCGGTGAAAAAACATAACGTCAGTTCCGCCATTCGCGCCGGGATTGGCCTGGTGCCGGAAGACCGCAAAAAAGAAGGCATCATTAAAGAACGTGCCGTCAAAATGAACATGGCCCTGCCGTCGATGGCGCGCTTTACCCGCTTTGGTCTGCTCAAAAAAAGTCAGCTGAACCAGACCGCGCTGGATGTGATGACAGATTTGCGGTTACGTCCGCTCAATATCGAAAAAACCATTGGTACGCTGAGCGGCGGGAATCAGCAAAAAGTGATTATTGGCCGCTGGGTGGCCGCCGATAATAAGGTGTTTCTTTTTGACGAACCGACCCGTGGAATTGATATCGGTGCCAAGTCTGAAATTTATAATCTGATTGAAAAACTCGCGCAGCAGGGAAAAGCCATTGTGGTGGTTTCTTCTGAAATGCCGGAAATCATTCGTATCTCCGATCGGGTTCTGGTCATGCGGGAAGGGCAAATTACGAAAGAACTTAACGGCGACGATATCACCGAAGAAAATATCGCACGTTATGCCATTAATGATGTGAAAAAAGCCGTCTGAATTTAACGATACGCTCCGACACCTACCGATTTTTTAAGGCCATTATTATGACGACTCAAGGTAATGTTCAGCCAAAGGCTTTCCCTCTGGCATTATTTAAATTCAATGTTCGCGATGCCGGTACGCTGATTGGTTTACTGATTATTGTGATCACCTTCTCTTTTCTTTCGCCGGTATTTTTCACGCTGCCGAACCTGCTGAATATTTTGCAGCAGTCATCGATTAACGGAATTATTGCGCTGGGGATGACCCTGGTGATTATTTCCGGCGGCATCGACTTGTCCGTCGGGCCAACGGCGGCGCTTTCTGCGGTACTCGGCGCGACGCTGATGGTGGCGGGCGTGCCGGTTCCGCTGGCGATTATGGCGACGCTGGGCGTCGGCGCGCTGTGCGGCGTTTTCAGCGGAATGTTAGTCGCCTATGCCGGTTTGCAGCCGTTTATCGTCACCCTCGGCGGCCTGTCGCTGTTCCGCGCGCTGGCGCTGATTTTCACCAACGGCAACCCGATTTTCGGCATCCCGATGGAGTTCCGGACCGTCATCAACAGCACGGTATTCGGGGTTCCGGCACCGATTGTGATTGTTATCGCCATCGCGGCAATCCTGTGGGTGGTCATGAATAAAACGCCGCTGGGCGAATACATTCTGGCCGTCGGCGGTAATGAAGAAGCCGCGCGCGTTGCCGGTGTGCCGGTCAAAAGAACCAAAGTTACGGTGTTTGTGATTTCCGGCGTACTGGCGTCTCTGGCCTCACTGATTCTGATTGGTCGCCTGGGCGCTGCCGAGCCGACGATGGGGAATTTATGGGAGCTGGATGCGATTGCCGCGGCGGCCATTGGCGGGGCTTCGCTGATGGGCGGCAAAGGCAGCGTCATCGGTACGCTGATTGGCGCGGTTATTTTGGGTTCATTAAGAAATGGCCTGACGCTTCTGAATATTCAGGCGTTTTATCAATTGCTTGCCACCGGCCTTATTATTATCATAGCGATGTTGATTGACCGGGCGACACGAGGCAAGTAATGAATCAGGATCCGCGAGCCATAGGCGCTCAAATTCGTATGAAATTGCCACATCTGACGCCACTGGAAAGAAAAGTCGTCGATGCAATTACGTCTAAAACTGATTTTTCTGAGCAAACTTCTTTAAAAGAAATTGCGCTGGAAAATAATGTTTCTGAGGCGATGATTGTTAAATTGACGAAGAAACTAAATTTCTCAGGATTTAGAGATTTCAGAAGCAGTTTGATTTATTACAACTATTCTGAAGTGGCAAATTTACATGCGGAAATTGAGCCGGGAGATTCGTCGGAGCAATTACTTGAAAAGGTATTTCGCACATCCATTCAGGCAATAGAAGAAACATTATCTATTGTCGATGTGTCGGAATTTAACCGCGCCGCTGACATTCTTTTTAAAGCCAGGCACATCGATTTATATGCCGTCGGGGGTTCTGCCGCCGTCGCCAGAGATTTGTCGCATAAGCTCCTGAAAATCGGGATCAAAACGACGGTCTACGATGATGCCCATATTATGCTGATGTCAGCAGCAGTCTTGTCGGACGATGATGCGGTGGTCGCTATCAGCCATTCCGGCGCCACCCGTGCGGTGAATGACCCGATTAAACTGGCGGCGCGCAACGGCGCCAAAGTTATCGCCATCACCAATTACGCCGAGTCGCCTATTGCGCGCAATGCGCATGTGGTTCTCAATTCAACCTCTCAGGGATCGCACTTGCTCGGGGAAAACGCCGCTGCCCGCATCGCCCAGTTAAATATTCTGGATGCCTTATTTGTGGCGATTGCGCAGAAGGATTTGAAGACAGCGGAGAAAAACCTGATGAAAACCCAGCAGGCGGTTCAGGACCTTCGGGAATACTAGAATGGGTAAAATTTTAGTCACGGGCAGCCTTCATTACGACATCGTGATCCACGCGCATCACCGCCCTGAAAAAGGCGAAACGGTAATGGGCAACGGCTGTTCGTACAAATTTGGCGGCAAAGGTGGCAATCAGGCGGTGTCCGCCGCAAAAGCGGGCGCGCAGGTCAGCTTTGCCGGTGCGGTTGGCGCAGATACACAGGGTGATTTCCTGCGTTCCGTGCTCGAAGAAAACGGCGTGAATACGGATTTTGTGGCCGTCAGTGCTGACGTGCCGTCGGGCATGAGTGTTGCGCTGATGGACGCGGAAGGGGATTACGGCGCGGTCGTTGTTTCCAACGCCAATAACCGGGTGGACGCCGCGCAATTTAGCCACGACGCCGTCTGGCAACAGGTTGAGATGTTGCTCCTGCAAAACGAAGTGCCGGAAGCGGTCAATCTGGCGGCCGCCGAAGCGGCAAAACAGCGCGGCATCCGCGTCTGCCTGAACGCCGCTCCGGCGCGCGAGATGTGCAGCGCGCTGCAATCCGCCGTCAGCTTGCTGGTGGTCAACGGCGTCGAAGCCCGAGATCTGAGCGGAATTGCTGTGAATACGTTATCCGACGCCCGCGCCGCCGCCGAATGGCTTGGCGGGCATTATCCGGCTGTGGTCGTCACGGCGGGCGAACACGGCGTCGCCTGGTGCGAAACCGGTGAACGCAGCCAGTCCATGCCCGCTGAAAAAGTCGAACTGATCAGCACGCACGGCGCGGGCGACTGCTTTATGGGCATGTTGTGTACGTCACTTTTGCAGGGTAAAACGCTGGCTGATTCCGTGGCAAAAGCCAACCGCGCCGCCGCAGAACACGTTTCACGTAAAGCGCAGCGTTGATGCGAAACAATAAGGCAGGGAGATCTCTGCCTTATTGTTTTATTCCCTTTCAGGGCTATGACTTACAGCGCATAAATCCAATCAAACCTGCTGCCAGCAACAAAATAATCCCGCTGCCGGTGACCGTTCCCAGCGTGCCGTGTGCATCAAGTAAAAGCCCGCCCAATGTTGCACCTGCCGTGATGGCAAGCTGAATTGAGGCGACCTGCAAACCGCCACCGCTTTCGGTTTCATCCGGTACTGCGTAAGTCAGCCACGTCGTCCACGCCACCGGGACGGCGCCGAAAACAAATCCCCACAGCGTGACCAGAATTGCCGTCACTGGCTGACTTTCGCCGAATCTGACCAAAACCGCCGCCATCAGCGCCAGTATCAGAGGCATGAAGAGCAGGGTGCCTTTCAGGCTGCGGCGCAGCATCATGCCTGACGCCGCCGTCCCGAGAATATTAGCGATGCCAAAGCCCAGCAAAATGGCCGAAACACCGCTTACGCTGAAATGCGCCACGTTTTCCAGCAAGGGACGCAGATAGGTAAAGAAGGCGAAATGCCCCCCAAATACGCCGACCATTCCGGCCATCGCCAGCCGGATTTGGGGTCTTTTCAGCAGTCCGAATAATGTGCTCAGGCGCGTTTGTCCGGCCGGTTTCATGGAAGGAAATACGCTGTACTGCCAGACAAGCGTGATAATACCCAGCGCCGCCGTGACCAGAAATACGCCGCGCCAGCCTGCGACATCGCCGAGCCAGGTTCCCAGCGGCGTCGCAACGGCCATCGCGACAGAAACGCCGCCGAAAATAACCGACAGTGCTTTCGGGATCAGCGATTTATGCACCAGCCGCATTGAAACTGCCGCCGCCATCGACCAGAATCCGCCAAGACTGATGCCCAGTAATAAACGGCCTATCAGCAACACCGTGTAATCCGGCGCAGCTGCCACCATGACATTGGAGGCAATCGAAATCAGCGTGAAACCCATCAGCACCAGGCGGCGGTCAACTCTGCGGCAAGCCGCCGCGATAAACAGGCTGGCGATCATTCCCATAATGGATGTCGCGCTGACTGCCTGTCCGGCCATGCCTTCGCTGATACCCAGATCGGTAGCTATGGGCGTTAACAAACTGATGGGCAGTAATTCTGCAGTCACCAGACTGACTACGCTTAAAGCAATTGAAAATACGGCGCTCCAGTGAGCGTGAACGGGGGATCCCGCCGCCGCTTTCTGAGGATAGGTTTGCGTCATGAAAGAGTATCCGTGCGTGTTGATATCGGGGGTTACAGGAAGCAGGAAGTGTAGGGAGAACGTTCCCGCTAATGAATAGCGGGAAATGGGACACCATCATGAGCCAGGCTCATCAATGAAATAAATTATGCCGAATTACGCTAAATCCCCGCCCGCAGCGCCTTCACGACTAACGCCAGTGCGCGCGATGATTCCCGGCGGCTGGGGTAGTAAATATGCAGGCCGTCCCAGACCGGACACCATTCATCCATCACCTGAATCAGTTTCCCTTCAGCGATCAGTGGCGCCACAATGTCTTCCGGAATATGCGCCAGACCGAAGCCTGAAACGGCGGCAGAACGGATCTGATACACGCTGTTAAAAATAACCTGACCCTCAACGCGGGCTTTGACCTCGCGTCCGTCTTTGGCAAATTCCCAGACGTAAAAACCCCCGTGTGTGGGCAACCGCAGATTGATACAACGATGCTGAAGTAAATCCTGTGGTGTTTCAGGCTTCGGGTGGCTGGCGAAATATGCCGGAGAGCCGACCACGACAAAGCGCAAATCCGGGCCGATCCGCGCTGAAATCATTCCGTTCGTCACCTGTTCACCCAGGCGGATACCCGCGTCGTAACGGTTAGCGACGATGTCCGTCAGCCCGTAGTCGCTGATAAGCTCGACGGTGATGTCCGGGTATTCATGCAGAAAATGTTCCAGCTTAGGCCATAAAAGCTGATTAATGGCGTAGTCCGTCGCGGATATGCGGATCACGCCGGAAGGCTTATCGCGCAGGTCATTGAGTGCCGCCAGCTCGCTGTAAATCTCATCAAAACGCGGTGCCAGCGTAGCGAGCAGGCGCTCACCGACATCAGTCGCCGAGACGCTGCGGGTGGTGCGGGTCAGTAACCGCATACCGAGCCGCGATTCCAGACTGCGAATGGTATGGCTGAGCGCTGACTGTGAAACACCCAGCTGTGCAGCGGCGCGGGTAAAACTCTTCTCGCGGGCAACGGTAACAAACGCCACCAGATCGTTGAGATTATCGCGCGGCATTACGCTTGTCCGTCCTCTGGAATTTTCTTCTTATCCACATGCCCCAAATCCCGGTCGGGGAAGCAGATATCGCGCACGCGCTGTTTAAGCGGTGCGGCATCCGGAAAACCGCCGTCTCTTTTGCGTTCCCAGATAAGCTCGTCATCGACTTTAACCTCGTAAATTCCCCCCGTGCCCGGCACCAGCGTGACGGACGCCAGATCGGTGCTGAACGAATTCAACAGTTCCTGTGCCATCCACGCGGCACGCAAAAGCCAGTTGCATTGGGAACAATAAGTGATGGTCACTGCCGGACGTTTTTCCATGGAATAACCCTTCTGTGCGCGGTTTTATTGCCGCATTTTTTAATATGTGAAAAGCAGACGAAGCCTTGAAAATATCATGATGTGGCGCGATTTACTGCATATGGCGCATGCCGTTTAGCCGGGGAAGGGCACGCATTGAGTTATGGCAAAATGCGTCACGCACTATACTCTTTCCAGCTTTTTTAATTGTTCCCCGGCGACACTTTGATTGCCGCTTCATCACATTAACCTGTGAAAGGAAAAAATTATGTCCGCACTCTTTACGCCGTTTACGCTGAAAGACGTCACGTTAAAAAACCGTATCGCTGTTCCTCCGATGTGCCAGTATTCCGCCACTGAGGGCGTGCCGAACGACTGGCATCAGGTACATTACGCAACGCTTGCACGCGGTGGCGCAAGCCTGGTAATCGTCGAGGCGACAGCCGTTTCGCCGGAAGGCCGCATCACTCCGGGATGTCTGGGGATCTGGAACGACGCGCAGGCCGCTGAACTGGCGAAAATTGCTAAATCTATCAAAGCCGCCGGAGCTGTTCCGGGGATCCAGATTGGTCACGCAGGCCGCAAAGCCAGCGCCAATCTGCCGTGGGAAGGCGATGACCACATTGCAGAAGGCGATCCGCGCGGCTGGGCGACTATCGCACCTTCTGCGGTTGCATTCGGCAAACATCTGCCAAAAGTTCCGAAAGAGATGACAAAAGCGGATATCCAACGCGTTATGGCGGATTTCGTCGCGGCAGCCAAACGCGCGCGTGATGCCGGTTTTGAATGGCTGGAACTGCATTTTGCCCACGGCTATCTGGCGCAGAGTTTCTTCTCCGTGCATTCCAATACCCGCACGGATGAATACGGCGGTGATTTCGCCGGTCGCAGCCGTTTCCTGATTGAAACCTTCGACGCCGTCAGCTCGGTCTGGCCGAAAAACCTGCCGATCACCGCGCGTTTTGGCGTGATTGAATACGATGGCCGCGATGAAGAAACGTTGTCCGAGTCTATCGAACTGACGCGCATCCTGCGTGAGAAAGGGCTGGATCTGCTCAACGTCAGCGTGGGTTTCTCCACCTGGGAAGCGCAGATCCCGTGGGGCGCAGGCTTCCTGGCACCAGTTTCGCGCCGCGTGCGCAAAGAAGCCGGTTTGCCGGTCGCCAGTTCCTGGGGCGTGGCGTCTGCGGACGTCGCCGAACGTTGCATCAGCGAAGAAGACATGGATCTGGTGATGATTGGCCGCGCGATGCTCGCCAACCCGCATTATCCGTATGCGCTGGCAAAAGAGCTGGGTGTGGAAAATCCGTCCTGGGTTCTGCCCGCGCCTTACGCCCACTGGCTTGAGCGTTACAGCATCAGCTAACGTTCACTAGGATATTGCGGTAATAACAACAGGCAGAAGCGATCCTTCTGCCTGCTTTTTTTAATCCACTCTGAGTAAACCGATACGCAGAGTGAATGAAGGGAGCTCTGGACTAGTTAACGAAGACCTTTTTCACTTTTTCGGATAAAAGAAAATAGGATATCCAGACCAGACTGAATATCCCTGATTTGAATAGTGAGACTATATCTTCAGTTTCTGGAGGTATATTGAGGAGGTCGCTCACCCAGATAATGTCAACAACATCGTAGGCAAGGGAAGCCATTAACATGATTATAAAAAACCTGGGTGCGTTTTTCTTTTTAGTGAAAAATACTTTCAATGTATAACATGACAGGGCAAACAACAGAATGGTACCTATAATTTCGAAAGTTACGCCGAAATACTCAGAAGTAAATTCAAATGTATACTCTGGGAGTATAATTAGTGATAAAGGGTTACATAAAGAGATAAAAATAATCAAAGGGTACAAGATGACATTTATTGCCGGTATGTAAAGAAGTCCGTTGATTTTTGAAAGAGATTTATTTTCACAGGTATTGCAATACTTAGTATTGTGTGTAACGGGTTCGTTACATAATTTACATATTTTAGCATCCATGTTTCTTCCTTGATATTCCTAATTGTCACGTCAATATATTGGGAGGGAACTAATCGCAAATCTTATCATTCCATGATTCAACCTTTGTATCTGGGGTTGTAAGATCTTTAATGTTAATTGAGTAATTGCCAACGATCAAATCATAATCATGGTTTGGCTCGGGAATAAAAGAAGTTGAAAAACTTTTTTGATAAGTGCCGTAGGTGTGTACCTCGTCATAATAGTGTACAACTGACAACCGTTGTCCTGGTTGAATGCTATACTCTTTCATGGCTAATCCGCCAATATCAGTAGACGGTTTCATCCCAGGTATTTTTTTACCGGTAGTCGTCGGAAGTCCAATGAGTGTAATCGCTGACGTCAGGCGTTTTTCCGATGTCTTTTTATAGCAATTTCCGACTTTATTATAAACTCTGAAAGTTGTCACACCGGAATCTTCAACCCTGATATGTGCCGCATCGGAACCGGTATATTCATCGGGTGTCGGGTTTAGATTAAAGGTACAACCTGAAAGCAAGACAGCAAACGGCATTAAGTATTTTGCATGAAGCATGATATTTTATATCCTTATAAATAGATTTTGTGTGTTGAATTTTATTTTTTTCCGCAATGGAAAAATCGTACGACCGAGATGTAAGGCTACAAAGTAAGATCGCGGTTTGATGGCCGGGAGCTTTTGCTAAGGAAGTTGAGTCAGTAAATAGTTAACTTTTTCGGTATCTTCTGGATGTAATTGAAGGTATTTAACGCAAGCCAGTTTCGCATAATTAAAACCAACTGACTCAGGAACAATAACTTCACCTTCCCAGACACCAAACATAATCCCTTCAAAATGACACTCAGGATCGGGGTCTTCATAATCAGGAAAGTGACAATAGGTTTCATTAATTACAAAACCATGTTTATTGAGTACTTTCTCTACCCCCCAAACAAATTTCTGCGAAAGATTAAGTGAGTTAAAGAAATCTTTCACAACCCACTCGGGATCATTATCGTAATCAATTCGTTCAAAAATATACTCATTCATCATTTAGTTACCGGGAAAAAGTTAGTAACAGTGCCTGTTTTTTTGATCCAAAAAGACTTGGAACTTAACACCACCTGCTGTTGCCGTATATTCTCTAGCCCCTGATGCTACAGCAGTTTTGTAACCGCTCATCGCAGCTTGCTGTCCAAGATCTAACATCCTCTGGTCGGAGAATATCTTCGGGTCATAAACTGTTTTCTCGAACGTTTCTGCCTTGTAGCCTACGATATTCCCTGCTCGATCTTTTGCTGGTATTTGGTATTCAACATGGCTAATTCCTTCAACTGGTCCAGGGGTTGTATTCAAAATTATCACTCCATTAGCAGATGCTGCCTGATTAAATTCATCAAGGTTGTGAGTCCCGCTAATTCCTTTTTTTTGTGGAAATCCATCAAACTCAGTCAGATGATTTTTCTGGTTTATATTGAAGTTGATCCTTTCAGGATAAGTCGTTCCTTTCAGAGTAGGAACACTCTCCCCCTTTATCCCTTACACCGCGCTACCTATCGCTGCGGTGATGCGTATTCCAGTTATGCCGTTATAGAGGGTAGAAGCGGTCTCGACACGGACACCCCAGTTAGTGGCAATGGTCTGGATGTCTCTGTCTTTCTGAGCCCGTGCATCTGCCTTTGCATACTGCCACATGAGGCTATCGACTTTACCCGCACCTTCCTGATAAATGCTAGTTGTTGTTTTTATCAGCTAATGGCGGCTTTGTATGTTTGTCCTTACCGCACTAAGTAAAAAAAACAACACTAGTGAATTATGAAATAAGTTCGGATTTAGTATCTGAAAGTACCTTTAGGAACAGATCTAAAGGAAACCTCATTTCTACACGCTCTTTGAGGATCCGACTATCGGGAAAAAATTCAATTTCAATATCATGTTTTCCTTTGTCTTGGTTCAACTGACACAGTATTTGGCCTTTATAAGAAATTTCAGCCGTTAGTTCTTCAAAACGAGAATCGCTAAAAAAATCAACGTCAAATGTCTTAACCATATTTTTACCTTTTAGGATCTAAAAATCCTGAGAAAGAACCATCCGAGTTATAGCGGATACCTTTACCATCTGGTAAGCGATATTCAACACCTCCTCGAGATAAATCAGTTCTGATAGTATTAGTATTGTTTAAAACTTCATTCACAAACTGGTTTGCAGCTTCATTTTTCTGACTAATATTTCCTTTTAGTGGATCGAATGTGCCACCAGATCGACCAGCATGTTTTTCCCAAGCACGTGCGGCAGACGATAATCCCTGTTCATTAATCGGCTCATTTGCTGACGATGTTAGATCATCTTTTTTAAATTTGTCGTCAAAATTACTAGGTTTAGAGGAATTAGATTCACTATTCCTGGCATTTTCCTCATCCTCTGGCCCCCAGCCACCCGGCGTTCCAGAACCTGTACCACCCAGTTCGGCTTTATCAGCGTCCGACAAATCTTTACCAATATTCGGCCCTTCTTCACCATTCTGACCATCACCATTAATGGCATGACCCGGCCCGCGGTTACCATCACGTACTGAGCATTGTTCCCGAGTTCCTTCACAGTTATCTCCTGTGTCCCACTCATCATCATTTACAGTGTTTTTTCCAGCATTTCCTGCCGCCCCAGCCATTGCCGCCGCCGTATTTGCAGCGGCTTCCGCTGCAATCACTGCCAGCGCATTATTCTCAACCTCATTCTTCCCAGCCTTACCTCCAGCAATCGCCGAGTTAACGTCGCCGCCAACAACGCCGCCTGCGATGCCTGAAGCTAATGTCGCCAGAGCCACAACGCCTTGTTTTTCTTCCTCGGTCAGGTCTTTGATGTCTTTGCCCGGATAGAGCTGGTCGGCGATATATTTCGCGCCTGCGGCGGAAAGCCCCGCGCCTGCCGCCCCGGCTGCCGCACTTCCGCCCTGCATTTCGGCGACGATGGCGCCGGCGAGGGCGTGGCTGATGATGCGTTCGGCACCTTCGGCGGTGTTGTTTTTGATGAACTCCGCCATGTACGGCGCGGCGGCTCCGGCGACGGCGGAACTCCAGTCGCCGCCCGTCAGGCCCTTTATGGCGGCGGTGATGGCCTGAATCGCCTGCTGTTTGTTGCTGCCGGTGCCGTATTCATTCATCGCCGTTTTATAGGCGTCGGTGTTTTCCAGCGTTTTGTTGTAGGCGTCCCACTCGCTCTGCTCCGCGCCTTTGACCGGCGTTGGCGGCAGTTTGCCTTCTTTTGCCAGCTGCTCTTTGGCGGCTTCCTGCGCAGCGATTTTGCCTTCGGTACGCACGATGTCCGCGACCTGCGAGCCGATCTGCGCGATGGCGCGGTTTTCGTCGATGCGCTGCTGTTCTTTTGCGGCGTCGAAAATCGGGGCGAGGGTGCTGTGCGCGTTGTCGGTGTCGCGGCTTAAGCTGGTGACATCCTGTTTTTGTGCGTCCTGATCGCGGATAACAATCGTGCCACCGGCGATGGCGGAGCCGGTGGTGCTGGAGGCGGAACCGTCGCCGTTGAGCCCGGCGAGCATGGCGTTGGCCATGTTGCCCATGAACTGCGACGCTGAGTTGCCGCCTGAACTCATGCTGATACTGCTGCTGTCGACGCTGTAGCTGGCTTCGTTGTGAATGTCGTTCCAGCCGAGCGTGCCGGTGTCGAGGCGGTTTTTGTCGGCGCTGGCACCGGAGGCAATGACGCCGCCGTTGAGCTGGGTGTGATTGCCGGTGGTGATGTCGAACCCGCCGTTGCCCGCGAACATACCGCTCTGGTCGGTGACGCTGGCGTAGTCCGAGTTCATTTTGTCCTGCGACAGGCTGATGTAGCCGCTGCCACCGCCGCCGCCCCAGGTAAAGCTGCCACCCGCGGCGGCGCTTTGCTGCTTCGAGTCGTAGTGGTCGGTATCCTGCAAGCTCTCAATGGTCAGGTTGTGGCCGATGTCGGCGGTGATTTGTTCACCGGACACCTGCGCGCCTTTGATATTCAGGTCGTTACCGGCGCTGATGTTGAGGTTCCCGCCTGCGCCCACTTCCGAGTTAGTCCAGGTGGTGCCGTCGCCGTGGTTTTTGCCAGCGGCGGCGTTGACGTCGGCGAAGACGCTGATCCCCGCCTTGTCATTACTGACGCCAAAACTGATGCCGATATCGCCACCGGCGCTGGAGTTTTTACCGGTGGTTTTTTGGGTGTTATCCGCAGCCAGCAGGTTGATATCGTCGGTGGCGAACAGGTTCAGGTCGCCGTCGGCTTTGACTTTACTGCCGGTCACGTTGAGGTCGCCGTCGCGCGCTTCGATCGTGGCGTTGCCGCCTGCCATCACCGTGGAACCGGTGGCGGCGTGCTGATCGGTGATCTGCTCGGAGCGGCTTTCCTGATGGCTGATGGACGCGGCAATGCCGATAAAGCTGTTATTGCCGCCGTTGTTGCCGTCGAGCTGCGTGCCCTGATACGCCTGATAACCGTTCAGCGCGGCTTTAATGCCGTCGAGTGCTGCCATGCGTCCGCTGTCGTCGTCACTGGCGCTTTGGGCGGCGGTGTAGCCGCTGTTTACAGCGCCACCGGCGGTACCCGCGAGGGTAATGTTCAGGCCGGTCGTTTTTTGCTCGAAGGTCTCTTTGCGGTGAAGCGCGTCCTGACCGGGGTCGATCTGCACGTTTTTGCCGCTGATCAGCATGTCTTCGCTGGCGATAATGTCTGAACCGCTGACGTGGACATTGTTGCCCGCCATCATCGTGACGTCGCCGCCAAGGCTGCCGACGGAGCTGGCGCTCTGGCTTTGCGTGGTGCCGTCTTCGTTGACGCGCTGGCTGGTTTCAGTGGTGCCGATGGTGAATCCCAGACCGCCGCCGCTGAACAGGCCGCTCTTTTTCTTCTCGTCGAGACGATAGGACGACTGCTCTTCGGTGGAGGCCAGAATGTTGATGTCGTTACCCGCCAGGAGGCTGACGTTGTGGTCACCGATAATGCCCGAGCCGTTAACGTTGAGGTCATGGCCTGCGGTCATCGAAACGTTGTCGCCGCCAAATTCCGAGCCTTTCTCGTGAGTGGCGTAATCCTCGCGCACCGTATGCGTGGTGGTTTTGGAGAACATTCCGCCCGAGGTTTTGGTCTGTTCGAAGAAGGAGTAATCGCTTTCGGTGACGCTGTTAAGGGTGATGTTGCGCCCGGCGGTGACCGCCAGATTGCCCGTGGCATCGACCTGTGCGCCGTTAAACGTCGCGTCCTGGCCCGCCTGAATACGGGTGTTTCCGCCGCTGGCCAGTTCGGTGCTTTGCTGGCGAATCGTCTCTTCGTCCTGCTGCTTTTTGTTGCCGTGCGATTCGCTGTAGCTGCTGATTTCTTCTGCGTTGAGATTGATATCGCGACCGGCGGCCAGCGTGGCGTCTTCCCCGACTTTCATGCTGGCTGCCTGAGAGTTGAGGTCACGCCCCGCGACCAGCGCTAAATCGCCGCCCGCAGTAATCGTGGTGTTATCCACCAGATCGAGACGCTGTTCTGTCTTGTTGGTTTTGCTGTGTGCGTTCTGTTCCTGCGTTTGCAGGTTGATGTCGTTCCCGGCTTTGAGCGCAGCATCGCCTTCTGCGGTGACCTGGCTGGCACTGATATTCAGGTCATGACCGGCCTGCATCGCGAGATCGCCGCCGGACGAAATCTGGCTGGCCTGCGTGTCGCTGCTTTCGGTCAGCGTATTTTTACCGCGTGAACTGTGCTGTTCGAGGTCACGGGTTTCAGGCGCGGTGATATTGATATTGCCCAGCGCCTGCAGGGTGAGATCGCCGCCTGAAGTGAGGTTTGCCCCGGTGATATCGATGTTTTTACCGGCGTACATCGTCAGCGAGTCGCCTGCGGATATTGAGGCAATATCGCCGATGTCGGTGTGCGAGAAGGCAAGGCTGTCGCGACCGGATTTCCCGTTAATGCTCCACTGGTCGGTCAGCGTCTGGTTAATGATGCTGCCGTCGTAGCTGATAAGCTGTACGCCCTGACCGCTGAGACCTGAGCCGATGTTGCTGATATCGCCCGTCGCAAACAGGCTGAGATCGCCACCGGCTTTCATCAGGCCCGCGTCGAGGTTGTCAATTGTGCTCTGGCTGGAGACGTAAAGGCCGCTGTTGGCCTGCAGGGTTGAACCGCTGTTGGTGATGCTGCCACCGGCCAGCCCGACGTTGTTCCCGGCGATGACGCTGCCGCTGGCTGGCGCGACATCTTTCGGGGAAAGATACAGTCTTGGTACCAGCACGTTCTGGCCGTTTACGACGGCGTTTTCCCACCACAGGATACTTTTATCCAGCGAGGCGATTTGGTCGCGGGTCAGTGCGACGCCAAATGCCAGCCCGAGGGATTGCTGTGCGCTGGCGGCGTTGTCCATCAGGTACTGCATCTGCGCCAGATCGGATCCGAAACCGCTGATATAGCGGCTGCCGGTGGCGTTGATTAATGCGTTACTGACGTAACGGGTATCGAAAGCCGCATCGCCCAGGAAACGGTAATCGTAGTCCGGGTGAAGGTTGAGGCGGTCGAGGAAATACGCCGAGCCGATAAAGCTGTTTTCATCGGTGTACTGGCGTCCGGTCTCGCGCGGGACAACCGGCGCCGTCATGCCCTGCATGGCATAGATTTCGTTGAACAGGCTGTTATCGAGTTGCCCGAGTCCGTCCAGTTTCGGGTTGGTAACGATCAGATACGGGCTTTTCGGATCGGCATTAATGACGAAATAACCGTTGTTGCTGGTCGGCAGCGGGTAATCACCGGTATTGAGCGCCGTGCCGCCGCCCAGTGCCTGAATTGCATCGGCAACGTGGTCGCGCCACTGCGGAGAATTGATATCCGTGCCGGAGGTCTGCGATAAATCCTGCGCTTTTTCACCGGCAAATTCCGTCGGTGCGCTGAGGGTGCTGAGCGCCGGAGCCACCAGATTATGGCTGATGCTGCCCGCGCTGGCGGTGGTGGTGGTATTGCTGATGTCGCTGGCGAAATTAGCCATCAGATTGCCACCGGCCTGAATGACGGCGCGGTAGGAATATCCGCCGTTGCTCGTTTCATAAACCGGTGCGCCGGAAAGCTCAAACCGCACCGTGCCGGAGGAGGCGAACTGATTACCGTATTCCGAGGCTGAAATTCCCTCACGGCAGCCTGAAGCTTTCGTGCACGTATAGGAATAAGTCTGGTACTTCGAAACCGTGCCGGTCTCGAGAGAGTTGTTGTTCAGCTGGCCGCCGCTCAGCGACATGTTACCGCCCGCAAGAATATCGCTGGCGTTGTTATCCAGCACGCTGGCCTGAACCGCAAGATCCCTGCCTGCCGCAATTCTGCCCGCGCTGCCATCAGCGTGTGCTGTGAGAGATTCATCACTGACTAATACTTTCTGGTCGGCCAGCGTCGGGCTGACCACAACGTAGTACCGGGTTGTACAGTGGTCGTTCACGCCGCCGCCGCACAGCGTTTCTTTATCAAAACTTAGGGAATCCGGGTCGAGATCCCGCCATAACACGTCGATATAAGCCTGATCGCCGGAAACATAGTTGTGGGTTTCTTTGGAGAAAGTCAGCCCGTCCCGCTCATTAAGCAGATGCCCGGTATAAATACTGATATCACCGCGAGTGGTCTCGATATTGCCAGAACGGTTAACGACTTCGGTATTGGCGCTGCCGCGGGCATCTTTCATCATCCACAGGCTGTTGCCCGCCAGAATGTCGCCTTTCAGGTTGCGGATGGCGTCCGCGAGCAGCGTCATGTCGCTGGCGGAATAGAGCAGGGCGATGTTGGTCAGCGTGCTGGCGGCGCTGAGCAGCAGGTCGCCGGTGGTGCCGATAAAGCCGTTGTTAGTGATGTCGCTGCGGCTTGTCAGGCTGACGTCGCCGCCCGATTGCAGGCTGCCGTTATTGGCCTGAGTGATGCTGCCCGCATTTACCGTAAACGCACCGTTGCCGCCGGTCAGAATGCCCTGATTGCTGAACATCCCGCCGCTGCTCAGGGCAACACTTTGCCCCTGCAATGTGCCGTTTTGCGTGAAATCGCCTTCCGTGCTGACGGAAAGATTATTTCCCGCCGCCAGCGTGCCGTTCTGAGCCAGCGCATCCAGCAAGGTGAGGGTGATATTGCCCAGCGCGACAATCTGACCGGACTGGGTCAGGACGCGGCTGTTAAGCGTAATATCACCGGCGCTGAACAGTTTAGCTGCGACGCTGTTGCTGAGGTTTTGCGACTGAATACTCAGGCTTTGCGTGGCAAAGAGTGTGCCCCGGTTATCGATAACGGACTGATTCAGCGATAAATTCCCGGCCTGAACGGAGCCGGTGTTCGTTAGGTTCCCGCCGGTGAAGAGTGATTTTCCCTGAGCAATCAGGGTGCCGCTGTTGGTCAGTGTGCCCGCGACATTGAGGTTCTGGCTGTCGCTTTGCAGCCATCCGCTGTTGAGGAATTGCGGGGCGCTGAGGATGAGTACTCCGCCGGACAGCAGGCGTCCGAGGTTATTCACGTTTTCGGACAGGTTGAACGTAGCGTCCGTTGTGCCTTGGGCGATGCCGGCGTTAGTGAAACTGGCGGCGCTCAGGCTCAGCGAGCCGTCACTGAGCATCAGGCCGCTGGCGCGGTTATCCGCCAGACCGGAAAGCACCAGACTGGCGGTTTCACGGGCCTGAAGCGTGCCGTCGTTGGCGAGCGTACCGGCGTGCAACGCAAGTGCGCGGGTCTGTACTTGCCCGGCGTTATCCACGGTTACGGCATCAATGCGGGTCAGCCCGTTGCTTTGCAGTTTGCCGGACGCCTGTTGCGCCAGGTTACTTTGCAGGGTGGCGGTCAGGCTGTCGACGCCGGTGATTTCACCGCTGTTCGTTAATGTTCCGGCGGTAAGCGTCAGGTTTCTGGCGATCCATTGTCCCTGATTACCCGCCGATAACGCCTGAATAGCCGCTGTGCCGTTCGCGATCAGTTTGCCGCTTGTGCTGTTGATGAAGGTATTGGCGAGGCTGAACGTCAGCGCATCGGCGCTTTGTACGGTGCCGGTATTGGTGAAGTCCTGCGCATTGAGCAGAACGTTTGATCCCTGCCAGACGCCGTCGTTACTGACGTTTCTGGCCGTCACGGACAGTGAACCCTGCGACAATACCGAGCCCTGCGCGGTGTTGTTCAGATCCTGTAACAGATTCATGGCCAGGGTTTTCAGCCCGATCAGCGTGCCGCTATTGGTCACCGCGGCGCTGCGGATATCCAGCACGCTGGCCTGTACGCTGCCCTGATTGCTGAACGCGTTGCCGGTCAGGGTGACGCTGTCGCCCTGAACAATACCTGCATTGCTGATCTGGCTGGCGTTTAGCGTCAGCGACTGGCCGCTGAGCAGTCGTCCGCTGCTCTGGTTACTGAGCGTCGTGGCGCTGATCGCCAGACCGCCGGTTCCCTGAATGGTGCCGGTATTCTCGAGGCGCTCCGTGCTCAGAATAAAATCATCCGCCAGCACCAGACCGGCGTTGGTGAACTGCGGCAGCGTCAGGTTCAGCAGGCCGCCGCTGACAATCTGCCCGTGGCTCAGGTTGCTGATCGTGCCGGTATCAAATTGCAGCGCGCGGTTGCCCTGCAATATGCCGTTATTGATGAGGTTTTTCGCCGTCAGATGGATGTCATCGGCCACCACGTTGCCGTCGTTGCTGATCTGTTGCTGCGCGTTCAGGGCGACGCTGTGTCCGGCGGTCTGGCCGCTGTGCGTTAACGTCGCGGCGTGAAACGTAATATCGCCTTTGGCGGCCTGCGTGCCTTGTAAATCCGCCGATTGGGTTGCGGTCAGAGACACGTCTTTTTGCGCCTGCAACTGCGCGGTTTTGCCGGTGATAACGCGGTTGTCGGCGCTGAGCGTCAGTGAGCCCAGTGCGGCGAGTTGTCCGTCGATTTGCGCGTCAGTCAGGGTCAGGGCGATGTCGCCGTCACTGGTGAGTAAGCTGCCGTTAGCGCTGGTAAAACGGTCGCCGTTGAGTGAAACGCGCTGGCCGCCTTTTGCCATCCCCGCGAGTGCGAGCGAACCGGTGTTGAGAATAAGATTACGGCCTGCAAGCAGTTGCCCGGTGTTTGCCACCGTCAGCGTGTTGCCGGAAAACGTCAGATCCTGCTGTGCGCTGAGAATTCCGCCGAGCAGGAAATCTTGTACGTTCAGCGTAAGAGAGTTGCCTGTAAGGATCTGGCCGCTGTTATTAAACATGTCCAGATTCAGGTTCAGATCGCCTTGTGCCTGCACACTACCCTGATTGTTAAACGTCGTTCCGCTCAGGGTTACGCTGCGGTTGGCGGCGATCTTGCCCTGATTCGTCAGTGTCGGGCTGCTGATGCGGACATCCTGCCCGGCGGTGAGCTGACCTTTCCAGTCGGTGTTTTTGCTCTGCGCCAGTTCGACGTCGCGCTGTGCATCAATTTTCGTTGCGGCATCGGTAGTCAGTTCGCTGCTGGCAAGGCGCACGTTCTGGCCCGCTGTCATCTGCGCGCCGTTCGCCACTAACTTGCCGCCGCTGGTGAGGGTAAGATTTTCGTTGCTGGCAATCGTGGCGTTTTGCAGCTGAACGTCACCTCGTCCGGTGAGCGCCACCGACTGTGCCTTATGGCTGCCGCTGAGCTGGATTTCCTGTGCGGTGGCGGTGAGATTGCCCGCCGCGGCGCTGTTGCTGAGCGTCAGTTTTCCGCTGGCATCCAGCTGCATATCGCCTTCGCGGGCGTTGATATTATTGAGGTTGACGCCCACGCCCGTTTCGCTGGAAACCAGCCGGATGCGGTTGGCGTACATTCCGCCGAGCGCGCCGGTATCGATGGCAACATGCGGGGCATTGCCCTGACCGGCAACCGGCGTGATGTTACCGCGCGCATCGACGCGGTTGGCCCCGGCGATCACGGTCAGATCCCGGGCGCTGAGTTTGGCGTTAATTTCCGTGGCGCGGGAAATCAGCGAGAAATAGCCGGTCTGGCTGGCGTCCAGCCCTTTGCCTTCGACGGTGATTGCGCCCTGCGTGACGTCAAGGGACTGAAGGTTGCCGTCGGCACCTATAACCGGTTTGCCGGTGGTCAGCGTGGCATTGGGCGTATTAATAAACCCGCAGCCGTTACAGGTGATCCCGTACGGGTTGGCGACCATCACGCTGGCGCTTTTGCCCGCGACTTCCATGTAGCCGTTGAGCTGCGAGCGGTTGGCCGAGGTGACTTCGTTGATGATGGCTTTGGCTTCGTTACCGGCTTTCAGGTTGGGGTTGTTCTGAATCAAACCGCCGAGCTGGCTTTGGGTGAGGCGGTCCGTGCTGTTATTGAGAATTAACCCTTCGCTGCCCACGTTGAAATTCTGGTACTGGTTGTGCGAAACGCCCGCCTGATTGGGCGTGGCGATGTTAACAACCGGTACGCCGTTGGCGGCCTGATCGACCTGCGTCGCCCCGGTTGCCGCCTGTACACCGGCGGCCAGCGCGGGCATTACAGGCTGGAAAACAAGCAGCGAACTGAGCGCATAAGTGGTCAGGCGACGCCACGCAGAAACGGGCGGTAACGTAGAGTTTTTCACGGTCGATATCCTTATCGGGGTTACAGCACGAAGTTCAGGCGGTAATAAACGGCAACGCGGTCAGGGGCTAAATCGCCCGGATAACGCAGGGGCCAGCCGACGGTAAACTGGCTGGAAAAATAACGTGCGCTGCTGTTCAGCCCGACCGCGCCACCCCACAGCGTGCCCGCTGCGTTGACATCGTGGTTATCGTGATGCAGGTAGCCGCCGTCAATGGCGGCCACGGCGGTGATTTGCCCGAACAGCGGCGCGGTGAACAGCGCGGTATTGAGTTCATTGCGCCAGTAACCGCCGTTATCGCCGGACAGGTATTGTTCTTTGAAGCCGCGCACCGAGCTTTCGCCGCCAATCGTCAGACGTTCGCTGCCGTACAGACGGTCGCCGGTCCACTGGCCGTAGGCGCTCGAAAGAAAGGTGATTTTCTGACTGACCGGCCGGTAGAAACTGCCGGAAACCGACCATTTGGAGAATTCTGCTTTGGGCGCATCCGCAGGTTTATGCTGATCGTTTTCCGCCCCTAACCACGGCACGCCGCGTGAGAAGGTCGGGTTGAGCGTCGAGAGGCCGCCGAACACTTTCTGGCTGTGATTAATCCCGACATTCACGTTGCTGAGTTTGCGGCTGCTGCTGGCAAGCGGTGCATCATTAAGATAATTGCGCGCCATGTTGTTGCTGATGCCCAGCGAAACGCCGGTTTTGATATCGCTGTTACGGAACAGGACGCGGGAAAGATTCACCCGGTGCGTTTGCGAATCGCCGGAAGAGCGCCAGCCAAAGCCGCGCGAACTGACTGTGCTGAGATAATCGCTGTAGCTGTAACTGTAATTGAGCAGCCAGTAGCCGTAAGGCACGCTCATTCCCGCCTGCACGCTGCGGGCATCGTGAGAGATGGAAAAATCACTGCTGCGCGCACCGCTGACAAACCATTGATCCGCCAGACCTAATACATTGCTGGCCGTCAGCGAGCCGTTCATCTGGCCGGTTCCGGTACTTTTCTGGCCGCTGTTATCAAACCCTGCACCGGCAGTGACCGGGAACTCCGGCGTTGCCGTCAGATTCACCACGGAAAAGCCCGGCTGCTCCGCCGGTAAAATTTCAATCTGCACCGGGTTTTGCCGCAGCCGGTTGATTTGTTCCATTCCCTGTTCAATGTCGCGCAGATTAAGAATTTTGCCTTTCAGGCCGGGAAACGCCATGGCCAGCATACGGTCATTGCGATGATCTAACTGAACATCCTGAAGCTTTCCTTCCATCACCCGGATATTTAATTGCCCCTGCGAGAGATCTTGCTCCGGCAGGTAGGCGCGGCTGGTGATATAACCCTTCCTGATATACTCATCAGATATTTCCTGCACCAGTTGGGTAATATTCTTAATGCCTAAACACTTTCCAATAAACGGCGCGGTCAGCGCATCTTTTTTACGCGCAGGCAAATGTCCCGCCCCGGAAACGGTAATAGTAGAAACGGTAAAACAGTGAGCGTCGTTCAGTTCTGCGGGTTTTTGTACGGGCGCAGAGAGCGGCTGGCCACGTTCGAGATCTTCACGTTGCAGCTGTTCCTGCTGGAGCCGCCCGCGTTGTTGCTGCTCAATCGAATCTCTGTCCGCCGGGCTGAGCGGAGCGGCATGCACAGAAAATCCGGCAAAAACTATTGCCAGAAATGAGAACTTAACATTCACTGTAAATATCCTTATTTACGAATCTATTATTTTAAATTATGAAATGAGATAAACTTAATCGCTTTATATCAGGAAGCGATTAATTGTTCAAAGTTGTTTCTGAAAAAACGCCTAAAAAAGTTTCTGACCGGAAAAATCTTATTTACGGTTCGGATTTTATTTAATGAACGATATTTTAATATTGATAAGCCAATTAAATAAGTTACCAGCAAGCGCTATTCCGAAAATAAGGTGACGACTTTTCCGCACCGGCAGAACCGGCCTCTTTTGCTTTCAATCCGTTCCAAATCAACGCAAAATCTGTCTTCTTGAGCGGCGACAATAAGGGATGCGGGCGTGAATTCAGGTTTGATGGTGTTACACGGAAATCACTCAGAGGCGCTGAGGGATATTCTGGTGTCGTGGATGGCGGCGCATCCGCTGTCTCCGCTGGAAAACGAAGTGATTCTGGTGCAAAGCAACGGGATTAATCAGTGGCTGAAACTGGCGCTGGCGCGCGATGTGTCCGAAGGCGGCTGCGGGATTGCGGCGGCGCTGGATATTAAATTGCCTGCGCGCTTTTTCTGGCAGGTTTACCGCGCGGTGCTGGGTAAAGATCAGGTGCCGGATTCCTCGCCGTTTGACCGCCCGCTGCTGACCTGGCGGCTGATCCGCCTGTTGCCGGAATTACTGCCTGAACCGGTTTTTGCTCCGCTGGCGCGTTTCTTAAAAGACGACGGCGATATGCGTAAGCTGCATCAGCTGGCGCAGCGTCTGGCGGATTTGTTCGATCAGTATCAGGTTTACCGCGCCGACTGGCTGGAAGACTGGGGCAACGGGCTGGACGTGCTGCGCACCAGCCGCAAAGGCAGCGAGCCGTTGCCGGAAAACCTGCTGTGGCAGCCGCAATTGTGGCGCGCTTTGCTGGCCGATGTGCCTGAAAGCGAACGGGGGACCAGCCGCGCCGCGCTGCATCAGCGTTTTCTGCAACATGCCCAAACCATTCCTGAAGACGAGCGTCCGGCCGGCCTACCTGCGCGCCTGATTGTCTTCGGAATCTCTTCGCTGCCGCAACAATCCTTAGAAGTTCTGGCCGTGCTGGGCCGCTGGACGCACATTTTTATGTGTGTGCATAACCCGTGCGAGCACGACTGGAGCGATATTATTGCCGATAAAGATCTGCTGCGTGCCGAACGTGCGCGTCAGCGGCGTAAACCGGGTATGCCGCAGGTGATTGCCGAAGGCGATTTACATCAGCACGCGCATCCGCTGCTGGCAGCGTGGGGCAAACAGGGGCGAGATTACATCGGCCTGCTCAATGAATATGACAACCACGAATCCTACGCCTCCACGCTCGCGCCGGTGATCCCGCGCATTGACCTGTTCACCTCCAACGGCGAAGACACTTTATTGCATCAGTTGCAGGAAGATATTCTGCAACTGCGGCCGCTGGTGGAAACGCAGGAAAAATGGCCTGAGATTGATGCGCTGAATGACGAATCCCTGCGTTTCTCGATAACGCACAGTGCCCAGCGGGAAGTGGAAGTGTTGCACGACCGTCTGCTGGCCGCGCTGGCCGCCGATCCGACCCTGAAAGCGCGCGATATTATCGTGATGGTGCCGGATATTAATGGCTATGCGCCGCACATTCAGGCGGTGTTTGGCCTGATGGAACGCAGCGATCCGCGCTATATCCCGTTCACCGTGGCCGATCAGGGGCCGCGTCAGAATAACCCGCTGCTCGGCGCGCTCGAAAGTCTGCTGACGTTGCCGCAGTCGCGTTTTGCCGTCAGCGATTTACTGGATTTACTCGATGTGCCGTCGGTTCGTCAGCGTTTTGGCATCGGCGAAGAACAGTTGCCGCTGATGCACCGCTGGATTAGCGCCGCCAACGTGCGCTGGGGGCTGCATGCGGAACAGCGTCAGAGTCTCGAACTGCCGTTATCGCCGGAGCAAAACAGCTGGTTCTTCGGCTTGCAACGAATGCTGCTCGGTTACGCCGTCGGCAGCGGTGACGCCTGGCAGGGCATTGAACCGCTGGATGAAATCGGCGGGCTGGAAGCCGCGCTGATTGGCCCGCTGTCGCATCTCTTAAATTGCCTTGATGAAACCTGGCGTCAGCTGTGTGAACCCGCGTCGCCGCCCGTCTGGGGCGAACGTTTGCAGGCGTTGCTGAGCGGTTATTTTGCCGAAGATGACGGCGATGACGGCTTTATTTTAGTGCGTCTGCATACCGAGCTGGAAACCTGGCTTGAAGCCTGTGAAAGCGTCGATCTTCAGGCCGAGTTGCCGCTGTCTGTCGTACGCGAACACTGGTTGGCGCAGTTCGACCAGTCCGGCCTGACGCAGCCGTTCTTTGGCGGTGCCGTCACGTTTGCCACGCTGATGCCGATGCGCGCCATTCCGTTCCGTCACGTTTACCTGCTCGGGATGAACGACGGCGATTATCCGCGCAACCGCGTGCCGATGGATTTCGACCTGATGGGGCGTGATTACCGGCCGGGCGACCGTTCGCGCCGTGAAGATGACCGTTATCTGTTCCTCGAAGCGTTGCTGTCGGCGCGCGAACGTCTGCATATCAGCTGGGTCGGGCGCAGCATTCACGATAATACCGAACGGCCGCCGTCGGTGCTGGTGGCGCAACTGCGCGACCATCTGGCCGCGGGCTGGAAAGCGCAAAACGACGGCGATCTGATTCATGCACTCACCGCCGAACATCGCCTGCAACCGTTTAACCGTGATTACTTCAGCAAGGGCAGCGGGCTTTTCAGCTACGCCCACGAATGGCGCGCCGGTCTGGACGCGGATATCAGCGCTGATGCCCCGCAGCCATTGCCGCCGGTGGAGCAGGAAGGGACGCTTACGCTGCGTCAGCTGGCGGATTTTCTGACCGATCCGGTGCGCAGTTTCTTCCGCCAGCGGCTGAATATTTACTTCGAACTGGAAGATGCGGGAAGTGAAGATCAGGAGCCGTTTGATATCAATGCGCTGGAAAACTGGCGTTTGCAGGATGAACTGATCCGCGCGCAGAAATGGGCGCTGGAAGCGGGAGAGTCGCGTCAGGATATTCTGCGTCAGCAGCTTGAACGCATCGAACGGCGCGGTGAACTGGCACCGGGCGAATTCGCCGCCGTGCTGAGTGAAGATCTCGCCGAGCCGATGGAAACGCTGTTCGCCAGTTATCAGAGCGTGCTCGATGAATGGCCGCAGACGCTGGCCAGCGAAGCGCTGAGCGCTGAAACCGAAGGTGTGATTGTCTCTGACTGGCTCGGTGATTTACGTGCGAACGCCAGCGGGGATCGCGCCCGCGTGGTGCTGGAAAGCATCGGCATCATCAAGGACCGCAATTACCGCCTTGACCGTTTGCTTCCTTACTGGGTTGCGCATCTGGCCGGACACCTCGGCGGACAGCAGATGCGCAGCATTATTATCAGTAAAAACGGGACGGCAGAATTACCGCCGCTGAAGATTGCCGACGCGCAGGCGCTCTGGCAGCAACTGATCGAAACCTGGCAACAGGGACAATTAAGGCCGTTGCCGCTGGCGGTCAAAACGGCCTTTGTCTGGCTGAAAAAAGACGGCACCGCGCAAAGCCCGCCGGACAGCGATGCCGGGCTTGCGGCCCGCGACGCCTATGAAAATCACGATCCCGCCAATATGAAATTTGGTGAACGCGACAGCAACCCATATCTGGCGCGCGCGTGGCCGGATTTCGCCACGCTGTGGTCCGGCGGCGAATTCGCCGAACTGGCGGATAAACTGCTGGCACCGCTGAAAAATCATCTTTCCCGCAGCAGCAAAAAAGGAGCGAAAGAATGAAGGAACGCATTTTTCCCTCTGCGCTGAATGTACTGAATTTCCCGCTGACCGGCAGCCGCCTGATTGAGGCCAGCGCCGGGACGGGTAAAACCTTCACCATCGCCGCGCTGTATGTGCGGCTGGTGCTCGGCCACGGTGGCGGGAACGCGTTCGGCCGCCCGCTGACGCCGCCGGAAATTTTAGTGGTGACGTTTACGGATGCCGCCACCAAAGAGCTGCGCGACAGGATCCGCGAACGCTTGTCCAGAGCGGCGGCGTGCTTTCTGGAAGATCCGGATGAGCCGTCAGCGGGCGACGAATTTTTGCTGAACCTGCGTGCGGAATACCCGCCGGAAGAGTGGGCGGGATGCGCGCGTAAGCTGCAACTGGCGGCGGAATGGATGGATGAATCAGCGGTCTCCACCATTCACGGCTGGTGTAACCGTATGCTCGGTGAACATGCTTTTGACAGCGACAGCCTGTTTACCCAGACGCTGGAAACTGACCAGACCGAACTGCTGATGAACGTGGTGCGCGATTACTGGCGCAGCTTCTATTTTTCCCTGCCGGAACCTGACATCAGGACGCTGCGCGCGTGGTGGCGTTCGCCGGAAGACCTGCACAAGAATGTCTCTCCGCTGCTGGAATACGCTGAAATGCTGGGTACCGACGAAACCCCTGCTGTCATTTTTGAGACGGTGAATCAGCAAAAAGCCGCAGAGCTGAGCGAGCTGAAAGCGGGCTGGCCGGAATGGACGAAGGAACTGCGTACCCTCCTCGAAGGCGCGGTGGCGGCAAAAGTCGTGAACGGCCGGAAAATTCAGGCGCGGTATTTTAATCCGTGGCTGGAGAAACTTTATGCCTGGGCGACCAGCGATGAGCTCATTCCTGAGCTGAACACCGGCTGGGAGCGCCTGACGCCAGACGGTCTGGCTGAATGTTGGACACAGGGCGAACCGCCTGCGCATCCGGCGCTGACGGCAATGGAAACGCTGAAAGCGCGTCTGGAAACGTTGCCCGATGCCCGCAGCGGCCTGCTGCAACATGCCTGCCGCTGGATTGAAAACCGTTTTGACGTCGAACAGAAAAAACGGGCGCAGATGGGCTTCAACGATTTGCTGACCCGCCTGGACGCCGCGCTGCGCAGCGATAACGGCGAACGGCTGGCGGAGATTATCCGCACGCAATTCCCGGTGGCGATGATCGACGAATTTCAGGATACCGATCCGCTGCAATACCGGATTTTCGACACCGTTTACCGCGTGGCCGAAAACGCGCCGGAGCAGGGGCTGATCCTGATCGGCGACCCGAAACAGGCAATTTATGCCTTCCGCGGTGCCGACATTTATACCTATCTGCGCGCCCGCCGCGACACCGGAGGGCGTCACTACACGCTGGCGACCAACTTCCGTTCTACCCGTGCGATGGTGGCATCGGTGAACAGCGTCTTTTCGCTGGCCGAAGACCGTACTGCCGGAGAAGGTGCATTCCTGTTCCGCCGTGGCGATGAAAATCAGGTGCCGTTCCTGCCGGTGGACGCTCAGGGACGCAAAGAAACCTGGGAGATTGACGGAAAAGAAGCCGCGGCTATGACGTTGTGGTATCCGGAAAATCAGACCGATGCACTGCCGAAAACGCAATACGCCCAGCTGATGGCCGAAGGCTGCGCGACGGAAATTGTCCGTTTGCTGCGCCTCGGGCAGCAGGGCGCGGCCGGTTTCAGCCAGCCGGAAAAACCGTTTAAACCGGTCGCGCCGGGAGACATTGCCGTTCTGGTGAATACCGGACGGGAAGCGGCGGCGATCCGCACGGCGCTGACCAAACGCGGCGTGCGCAGTGTGTACCTTTCTGACAAAGAATCCATTTTTCAAAGTGCGCAGGCAGGGGAATTGCAGTTCTGGCTGGCGGCCTGCGCCGCGCCGGAAAATGACCGTCTTCTGCGCGCCGCGCTGGGCACGCCTTCACTGCATTTAAGCTGGGAAGCGCTGGACCGCCTGAATCAGGATGAAAACGAGTGGGAACGCTACGTTCAGCAGTTCCAGCAACTGCGTCTGTGCTGGCGCAAGCAGGGCATTTTGCCGATGCTGCGGCGTCTGATGTGGGAGTTTGACGTACCGCGTCATCTGCTCGCGCACGGCGACGAACGGGCGCTGACCGATTTGCTGCACCTTTCCGAATTGCTGCAACAGGCCAGCGTGCAGCTTGATGGCGAACACGCACTGATCCGCTGGCTGGCGGAGCAGTGTCAGGATGAAAATCAGGGCGGCGATGCGCGCAAGCTGCGTCTGGAAAGTGACGCGGCGCTGGTGAAAGTGGTTACCGTGCATAAATCCAAAGGGCTGGAATATCCGCTGGTGTTCCTGCCGTTTGCCTGTGCATTCCGCGCGGTGAAAAAACAGGATTCGCCGCTGAAATGGCATACGCCGGAAGGTGAACTTGAAATCGCGCTGAGCGCTACCGAAGAGCAGCGCGGGCTGGCAGACCGCGAACGTCTGGGCGAAGATCTGCGTAAATTCTACGTGGCGCTGACCCGCTCGCGGTACGCGCTGTGGCTCGGCATGGCGCCGCTGAAAGAGTTTGAGAAAAGCGCGCCAGGTTACCTTTTCCACGGCGGTGAACCGGTTGAGGCTGAAGAACTGCCCGCCAGTTTGCAGGCGCTGGAAACAGAAAATATTCAGGCGTGGCCGCTGCCGGTGCCGGTCGGCGTGGTGTACCGCAGCGAGCAGGCGTTGCCGGAGCTCGGACCGCGTCCGCTGTTGCGCACGCACAAAGGCCCGCGCTGGTGGGTATCGAGTTTCTCCGGTCTGCAAATCGCCCCTGCCGGTACTTATATCGTGCCGGAAGCGCTGAACCGTGAACCGCCGGTTGAAATCGAAAGTGCCGCGCAGGACAGCTATTTAGAAGATAAAAAGTCGGAGAACAAAGAGCCTGCCGACGGGCTTTTGCAGCCGATGACCGGTGAGAATTTATATGCTTTCCCGCGCGGGCCTGCGCCGGGTAATTTCCTGCACGGTTTGCTGGAATGGGCGGGCGATGAAGGTTTTGCCGCACTGGCGGAAAACCCGGAGCGAATCGCCGATCAGGTGGCGCGGCGCTGTAATACGCGTGGCTGGGAGCAGTGGATTGTTCCGCTGACCGGCTGGCTGACGGCGTTGCTGACACAGCCGCTGGCGTTGCCGGGCGGAGAGAGTTTCACGCTGGCCGCACTGCCGCCGTATCAGGTGGAAATGGAGTTCTGGTTCTCACTGTCCCAGGTGTCCACGCGGCGTCTTGATACTGTCGTTCAGCACTTCACACTTGAGGGCGCAGAGCGCGCACCGCTGCTGGCGGAAGAACTTAACGGCATGCTGAAAGGCTTTATCGATCTGGTGTTTGAGCACAACGGGCGCTATTACGTGCTGGATTACAAATCCAACTGGCTTGGCGATGACGCTACCGGTTATGACCAGACGGCCATGACGCAGTCGATGCGGGATCACCGTTACGATTTGCAGTTCACGCTCTATCTTTTTGCGCTGCATCGCTTGCTGAAATCCCGTTTGCCGGATTACGACTACGATCGCCATATCGGCGGCGCGGTGTATTTATTCCTGCGCGGCAGCCACGCGCCGGGCAACGGGGTCTGCGTCCAGCGGCCGGATAAAGCATTAATGGAAGAACTCGACGTTCTTTTCAGCCGCACTGAGGAACGCGCATGAAAATCAACAGCCGTGAAGATATTTTAAAACTGCTGGCCAGCTGGGTGGAGTGCGGCTGGCTGCGCGAACTGGATCGCGCGCTGGTGACGTTTCTGGCAAAAGAAGCACCGGATGCACACCCGCTTTTATTACTGGCGACGGCGCTGACCAGCTACCAGCTGGGGCGCGGCCATGTGTGTCTGGATTTGCAGGCCACGCTGGCGGACAGCGCATTTTCGCTCTCGCTTCCGCCCGATGGCGATCACTCCGATGGCGCAATTTCCCGTCCGTCGGCGGTGCTTGACGATCTGAGCCTGGAAGAGTGGATGGCGGCGCTGGTGAACCCGCAGCTGGTGGGCAGCGGCGACGGTAATTCGCCGCTGGTGCTCGCCGGGCATCGCCTGTATCTGCGGCGTTACTGGCAGTACGAGCAGAATGTGCGTGAGGCCATTGAACAGCGTCTGAGCCGTACGCAGCTGAATGCGCTGCCCGCGGAATCGCTGCGCGCGTCACTCGATGCCCTGTTCCCGCAGGCCGGAAACGCAGGGCAGGTGAACTGGCAGAAACTGGCATGCGGGCTGGCGGCGGGGAGTGCGTTCAGCATTATTACCGGCGGCCCCGGCACCGGGAAAACCACCACGGTGGTGCGTCTGCTGGCGCTTTTGCAGGCGCTTGCGCTGGAAGAAAACGGCCAGCCGCTGCGTATCCGGCTGGCGGCGCCGACCGGTAAAGCGGCGGCGCGTCTGAACGAATCGGTGGCCGGCGCGGTTTCCCGGTTAGATCTGCACGCGCTGAACAACAGCGATGCGGTGCGCGATAGCATTAATACCGACGTGGTGACGCTTCACCGTCTGCTCGGCAGCAGGCCGGATACCCGGCATTTCCGGCATCATGCGGGCAATCCGCTGATGCTCGACGTGCTGGTGGTGGACGAAGCGTCGATGGTCGATCTGGAAATGATGGCCGCGCTGCTGGCCGCACTGCCGCAGAACGCGCGGCTGATCCTGCTCGGCGATAAAGATCAGCTGGCCTCGGTGGAAGCCGGTGCGCTGCTCAGCGAGTTATGTCAGCGTGCCACCAGCGGGCATTATCTGCCGCAAACCCGCGATTGGCTGCAAAGCGTGACGGGGGAAGAAATCCCGGATGCGCTGGTCGACCCGGCGGGAACGGCGATGGATCAGGCCGTGGTAATGCTGCGCCACAGCTACCGTTTTGATGCACAAAGCGGCATCGGACAGCTGGCAGAAGCGGTCAACGACGGCGACGTTAAAGCGCTGAAACAGGTCTGGAAACAGGGTTACGCCGATCTGGCTCAGCTTACGCTTAATGCGGATGACGATACCGAACTGCGCGACTGGGTGATTAACGGCGCGGCGGGGCGGTTTCCGGCTGCACAAAGCCGCAAAGGCGTCGAGCCGCCGGTGGGTTACCGCCATTATCTGAACGTGATGACCCATGAACGTCCGGCCGATGATGCGCCGCCGGAAGCATTCAGCGCCTGGGCGGCGAAAGTGCTGCTGGCGTACAGTCAGTTTCAGCTGTTGTGCGCTTTGCGCGGCGGACGCTGGGGCGTGGAAGGGCTGAACCTGCGGATCGCGGAAATTCTGTTTAAAGACGGGCTGCTGAAAGCGTCGGTCGGCTGGTTCCCGGGGCGTCCGGTGCTGGTGACGCGCAACGATTACAGCCAGCGGCTGATGAACGGCGATATCGGTATCACGCTCGAAATTCCTCACCGGCTGGCGGACGGTTCCGTGGTGTCGGTGCTGCGCGTGGCATTCCTGACCGGCGACGGCACTCAGGACACCCGCTGGGTGATGCCGGGGCGCTTACAGGCGGTCGAAACAGTGTTTGCCATGACGGTGCATAAATCGCAGGGCTCTGAATTTACCCATACGGCGCTGCTGCTGCCGGAGAATCTCAGCCCGATCCTGACCCGCGAGCTGATTTACACCGGTATTACCCGTGCACGTCACTGGTTCAGTCTGGGATGTATGGGGGGAATTAACGCGGTGCTGCCGGAAGCCGTTCAGCGCAGGGTGCTGCGCGCCAGCGGGCTGATTAATTAAAACTCGTACTCGTGCATTTTTGCCGCTTTACGCAGCGGGCGGGCTTTCGGGCCCGCGACTTTCGTGGCTTTGTGCGGATCGCCCGCAACAAACTCCAGCGTCGGCGAGTAGTAAAAAGGCAGCCAGCCGCCGTAGCCATTCTCCCACTCCCAGCGAACCGGGCAGGGCCACAGAATGTCTTCGAACATAATGTAATAGGTCCATCGCCCGTGAGGACGACGCGGTTTGCGGTTATTCATAAGCAGACGGTCAGGCTCTTAAACATCACGGGGGATATTTTCGCCTGCACGGCATCAGGTTTCAAGCCCGCTGGCCGATTTGTTGCTTATTTAATCAGTAAGACCTGACTGGCGGACGTTCAGAACTGCAGCGGTTAGCCTGAATCAGGGTAAGATATTGGGGCAGGAAGGGCGGAGCGAAAACTGAAATACGGGATAAAGTCAGGGGCGGCGCATTTCTTCCAGATAGATGAAGAACTGGCTGATCCGCAGGCTGATGCTGCCGATATCAAACAAAACCATTCCCCAGACAATCAAGATCAGGACTAACAGAACTTCTGCCACACGGAACATGCCGCGTTACCTCCTTGTATTCACACGGGAAATAACTTAACTCAAATTGATAGTGTGGACAACCTGTCCGGGGAGATTATCCCCAGATCATGGCGGCCCAGCGGAGGAGCATCAGCGCACCACAGATGCAAAGAAGCACCACCACCATTTTCCAGTGTTTGGCCATCATCCGTTTTGTCACCATTTTTCCTCCCTGTTTTGGGGGGCATTTAGCCCGCCATATGCTGATCGACATAGTGAACAACATGCTCTTTGAGTTCTGGCACCGTCTGATCGGCGAGCCATTCGAAGGCCATCAGCAGCAGGGCTGCTGTGGCCAGAACGGTTAAGAACAAACCCGCTTTTTTACGCGCTTCCATGGATCTCATTATTTCTGATTTGCCTGTTTTTTACTCTACCAGAACAGGCCGGGATCCGGGAAGAATTCAGGCGTCTGGTTCGGGAAAGGTTTAAGAAATTATACCTTTTGTGCCTTTCCGAAACTTTGATCCTGCGCCTGATGCGCGTGAGAATGCCGCGGGCCGGGCCTGAAGCCCTGTTTTCTGGCACGCCAGGCAATCAGTAAACCGGCGACCAGCAGAATCTGCATCGCCCACGGGAAGACGCCGATCCCGGCAGTTTCCAGCAGTATTCCGCCGGACAAACTGCCGCCCGCAATGGCCAGATTCCAGGCCACCACGACCATCGATTGCGCCATGTCTGCGTGTTCACCTGTGGCATCGGCAATCGCGGTTTGCAGTAAGGTCGCCGCGCCGCCGAATGTCAGCCCCCAAACCGCAACGCACAGCGTCACGATAGGCGCCGAATGGCTGCTGAGCGCCAGCACCAGTGAGATCAACGCAAACAGCGCGAGGCTGGTGAGCAATGTCTGGCGCAGACGTTTATCCACCAGTATGCCGGTCAGCCCGATACCCGCCAGTGCGCCAATGCCAAACACCAGCAGGATTTGATCCGCATGACCGGCCAGACCGGAGAGCCGCAGGAACGGCACAATGTAGGTATAAAGCAGGTTGTGGGTCAGCATCCACAGCAGGATCACCGCCAGAATGCTGCGCACCCCCGGCATCATAATGACCTGCCGCAGCGACTGTCGCTCTCCGGCTTCCTGACCGGGATAATCCGGCACCTTGCGCAGCACCCAGACCACCAGCAGCAACGTCATCGCGGACATCACTCCGAAGGCCATCCGCCAGCCGAGCAACGTACCCATCCAGGTTCCCAGCGGCACACCCACCGACAGCGCCACCGGCGCGCCGAGCATCGCAACCGACAGCGCGCGCCCCTGCTGATGCGCGGGTACCATGCGCCGCGCGTAGCTGGCCAGCAAGCCCCACGCCAGACCGGCGGCGGCACCGGCCATCCAGCGGGCAAACATCGTCAGGGCAAAATTCGTCGAGAAGGTGGTCAGCGTGTTGAAAACCAGGAAACCGGCGATGGCCGTCAACAGCGCCGTGCGGCGGTTCCAGCCCCGCGTCAGGGCAACCAGCGGCAGCACGGCCATCAGCGAACCGGCGGCATACGCGGTAATCATCTGACCTGCCATGGCCTGCGACACGTCAAGGCCACCGGCAATTTGTGGCAGTAATCCTGCGGGCAGCGTTTCTGTCATGATGGCAATAAAACCGGTCAGCGCCATCGCCAGCAAGGCAGAGAGCGGAAGCGGCGTCTTTTTCGGTATCTGATTCATGACTTCACCTTATTAGTTGTGCCACATAATTCTTTCATGGTGTTATCTCAGTTTCTGAATGTGTTAAATCACGATAGAGAACTCCTCAGTACGGAAAAAGTAGGGTAGATTTCCAGAATATACGGACACCAACGTCCGCAATGAGAGGTGGCAGTGGAAAGTCTGAGCAGCCTGAATGTGTTTGTACACGTGGCGGAAACCCGCAGTTTTGTCGCGGCCGGTCGCCTGCTGGGCGTTTCTGCCTCAGCGGTGGGCAAAACAATTGCGCGCATGGAAGCCAAACTGAATGTTCGCTTGTTTCACCGCAGCACCCGCAGCGTGACGCTGACGGCAGAAGGCGCACTGTTTCTCGAGCGCAGCCGCCGGATTGTTGCGGAGCTGGAAGCGGCGGAAAGCGAGTTGTTGCAGCTTTCCGAATCCCCGCGTGGCCGTTTGCGGCTGAGCCTGCCGCAGGTCAGTACCCTGCTGTTACCGGTGTTGGGCGAATTTATGCGGCGTTACCCGGATATCGAACTGGATCTGGATTTTACCGACCGCATTGTGGATGTGGTGGACGAAGGGTTTGACGCCGTGGTGCGCACCGGTCAGATGGTGGATTCGCGTCTGTCGATGCGTAAACTGGGGACGTTTCACCATTTGCTGGTGGGCTCCCCGGCGTATTTCAAAGAGCATGGCGTTCCGGCTTCACCGCCTGATTTGATGGCGCACCGGTGTCTGCATTTTCGTTTCCCAAACAGCGGAAAACTGGAAACCTGGCCGCTTTCCGGATATCAGGATCTGGCGCTGCCGGTTTCGATGGTTTGTAATAATATTGAGACGCGCCAGTGTTTCGCGTTGCAGGGGCTGGGCATAACGTGTCTGCCGGATTTCAGCATCCGCAAAGAGCTGGCAAAGGGGCAACTGGTTACTGTGCTCGATGAGTATGTCAGCCGCAGCGCCGACTTTTTCATTCTCTGGCCGTCGGGGGGATATATGACCCCGAAGCTGCGGGTGCTGATCGACTTTCTCAGCGAGCGGGTTTTCCCTGAAATCCCGGAACTGGCCTTGCGGTGCCCGGTGTAGAAATCCCTCAGATACCGCATTTTGATCCGCTAACCTGTTGTTAGTAAAAGTTGTCAGGTAGATGTCGTGTGGGCGTCAGGTTGCTGACGTGTTGGTCGCCGGTCACGTATTGCATGCTGTTTCTGTGTTCAACATTCACTGAAAGGTAAGAATATGAATCAGAGCAAAATCAGACAACTCAGGATCTCCCGCGCGTGGTCGCAGGAACAGCTGGCAGAACTTTCTTCACTCAGCGTGCGCACCGTTCAGCGTATCGAAAACGGTGAACAGGCGAGTCTTGAAACGCTCGGGGCGATTGCGGCAGCGTTCGATATCAAGGTCTCAGAACTGACAGAAAACGATCCGCAATTTGGGGCGACGCCCGAACAGGCGTTGGACGATCAAATCGAAAAAGCCAGAAAGCAGGTTGAGGAAGAAAGCGGGTTTTACCGTTCGGTGGTCTTCTGGGCGGTGATTAATATCGGTTTGTTTGCAATTAATCATTACACCTCGCCCGATACCCTCTGGTTCGTCTGGCCGCTGTGTATCTGGGGCGGTATTTTGCTGATCCGCGGACTGGGGATTTTTGTGTTTCGCGGCTCCGTCGAACGCTGGCAGAAAGCGCGTTTACAGAAACTGATCCGCAAGCCGTGATGTGCGGGTGTCATAATTAGGACAGATTGCTGTCTGCAAATTCAAAGAAGACCGCCCTGACTGAGACATATCAAATTTCCGGCTGAACATGCTGCTATCCTCTGTAGTATTCATGGTCATCAGCTCAACGGACAGAGAATGGATCAGCCCCGGCGGTTTGCATTTAATCTTAAACGACTGATATTGCTTCTGGCTCTGGTGAGTACGCTCATCATTTTGCTCAGCAGCTATCTGGCAATTTTTCAGGTCGAGAGAAAACTTCTTATCGATTCCTCGCTGCGCGCCAGTCAGTCCTACGCGGCGCGGCTTTCCCTGACGGCGGATCTTTTCTTCAATGCGGCGCAAAAGCAGCTGATCTTCAGCGCCGGTTTGCTGGGTGAAGAGTTCGATAATCTTTACGCCGTCGCCGAAGAAGCGGATCGTTTGCAAATCCAGAGCAAGCGCTACAGCTCTGTGCTGGTGGTGGACAAATCCGGCGTGGTTCGCGCGGCGTCGAGAAACTCCGCCAATATGACCGGTCTCAGGCTGGTATCAGACGCCAACACGCAGGCGCTGGCCACGCAAAATCCGGTGATCAGTTCTCCTTTCCGCACCGCACAAAACAATCACATTATTGCCATGTCCGTACCGATCCGTAATGCGCGGGGAAAGTATCTTGGCTATCTGGTGGCGGAAATTACCCTGCATCAGGGCGGTATTATTGATTCGCTGATCAACGCCCGGAATTACCGCAAAGATGCGTATATCTACGTGATCGACAACGAAGGCGACGTGTTGTACCGCGCCGCTGACGGCTGGACGGAAAGTGCGCCGCAGGGAAACGTGAACAAAGCGCTGCTCGAAGGCCGCGATCAGGGTTTCCTGCACATGAAAAATTTGCAGGGAGAAGATTCTCTGGCCGGGTTCTCCACGATGGAAGTTGCGGGCTGGACTGTGCTGGTGCTGCATCCGGCGCGCGCCGACGTCATGTTGTTGTACCACGTGATGTTGCAGGTTCTGATTTATACCCTGCCATTTGTGCTTCTGGTGTTTATCGGGATCTGGCTGCTGGCGCGCTACATTTCCCGCCCGCTGCGCCAGCTCGCGTCGAAAGCCGACACCATGGATTCACAAGATGTGTCGGCAGAAATTCAGCAGATTAATGCCTGGTATTACGAAGCGTCGAAGCTGAAAAGCGTAATGTTGCAGGGTATCCGCCTGCTGCATCAGCGTATTGAAAAGCTCAGTACGCAGGCGCATACCGACCCGATGACCGGCCTGCTGAACCGGCGCGGGTTGTATGAACAGGTGGATAAATTGCTCGGCGAGGAGTCGCAGATCGGGGTGATCACAATCGATATCGATCACTTTAAGATGATCAACGATACGTTTGGCCATGACGTGGGGGATGGCGTAATTACGCAGCTTTCGCGTCTTATTTTGGGAAACTCGCGCGATGACGATTTGCTGTGCCGCATGGGCGGGGAAGAGTTTCTGTTGCTGCTGCCGGGCACCTCGCTGACACGTGCGGTTCAGCTGGCGGAACGGTTGCGGCGTCAGGTCGCCGGGCAGAATTTTGAAGGTGCCGGTAACGTGACGATTTCGCTGGGCGTAACCCATTTCAATCCCGCAAAAGTGAACATCGACAGCGCGCTGAAATCGGCGGACAAGGCATTGTATCAGGCGAAAAATGACGGGCGGAACCGCGTGGTGAGCCGTTAATGTGTTGAAGGGCGTTGTCGTAAGGTTACTGTAAAAAGGCCAGGTTTTTGACCTGGCCTTTTTTATTGCGTATCGCTTAGCGGCTGCCAGGCAGCAACGATTCTGCACATTTGAAGACATCTTCACGGAATTTCCGCGAGGCGTCGTCCAGATCGGCCTGATTGGCGACGTCGGCACGGTTAGCTTCCAGCGCCTGATTGACGGCCACGGTAAAGGCATTTTCCTGACTGGCGTTCAGCACGTTGCCCACGCTGCCAAACAGCAGACGCATGGCGGAAATCTGCACCAGCAGTTCACGGTTTACGCGTTCAAGCTGGTCTACACGTTTGGTCAGGGTTTCGTCGTTCATGGGTGTCTCCTTATTTAATTGCCGCACACCATAGCAAAAGCACCGGCATGAAAAAACCGCCTTGCGGCGGCAAAGGGAATGTCTGCCGGTTTAACGCACCATTTGCTGCATCTGGCGGCTCAGTTGCATCAGCTGCGCATTCAGCGGTACCAGCTGCTGCTGGATGGCGTTGTATTTATCCAGCTGTTTCTGGTTGGCAAATTGCAGGCGATTGCCGGTAATGGTGACATTTTTGCCCTGACTCTTGATGAAGTCGGCTTTTGCCACAATCAGGTTGAGCACCTGCGGCAGCAAATCAAAGACCTGTTCTGTGACGGCGGCCGGTTTGCTTATCGTTTTCTCATACGCCTGGTCGTACACTTTTTTCAGATCGTCCGGCTGCTTGAGCGCCGCGTGCTGCGTGTCGGCCTGCGTTTTGAGCAGCACGATTTTCTCTTTCCAGTTCGCGCTGCTGTCGGCCATTTTTTTCAGGTCGTCGCGTTGATCAAGCAGGTTATTCACACTGTTAACGCCGTTCATTCCGGCAAAAACCGGCACCAGCGAGGAATCCAGCTCGATATTCATCTGATGATGGAAGCCGGTAATGATCGCGTAATCTTTGCTGTAATCCCCAAACTCTTTGGTTTGTGCCTGCGTCAGTTGCGGGACGGCTAAGACCGGCTTGTCCAGAATGCGGGACTGGAGAAAATCCATGAAGGCTTTGCGCTGGGCCGGTTCTTTGTCGCCGCACCCGCTGACCACAAAAATCATCATCAGCAGCATAAAAGGCATCAGAAATGCGCGGCTAAAGTGTGAGTTGTGCATAAATTCCTTGCTCCGTAAGCTCCGTTATCAGGATCCTAACCTTACTGAGAAAGGCTATTTTTTGCTAGATAGTTGCCGATATCTTCGTTAACGTCTTCGGCAAAGCCATTGATTCAGGGAATGTTTAACGTTGAACGCAAAGCGATTTTCAATTAACCGATCTGCCGTGATGCTGGCCGTGATGATCCTCGCCGGATGTACAACGGGAAAGAAAACCGAAGCGCCGGTGCAAAATCCCCGTGACGTCAAAGCCGATATCGTGCGGCTGATGCCGTCTTCCGCACCGGACAGAAAAGGCTGGGCGACGGACATTACCGCCGCTTTCACCGCGCAGGGTATTCCGGCGACGACGGAAAATATCTGTTCGGTGCTGGCGGTGGCGCAGCAGGAATCAAATTTCAATTCCGATGCGCCGGTGCCGGGGCTGGGAAAAATCGCGTGGAAAGAAATCGATCGCCGCGCGGATGCGGTTCATGTGCCGAATTTCCTGGTTCACACCGCGCTGCTAATTAAATCTCCTAACGGAAAGTCCTACAGCGAACGGCTGGATAACGTAAAAACCGAGAAGCAGCTCAGCGCCATTTTTGATGATTTCATCAACATGGTGCCGATGGGGCAGAAGTTGTTCGGGAATCTGAATCCGGTGCATACCGGCGGGCCGATGCAGGTCAGCATCGCGTTTGCCGAAGAACATGCCAAAGGCTATCCGTATAAAATTGACGGCACAATCCGCAATGAAGTGTTCAGCCGTCGCGGTGGCGTCTATTTCGGCGTGAAGCATCTGCTGGGGTATCCGGCCAGTTATTCCCAGCCGCTGTACCGTTTTGCTGATTTTAATGCCGGGTGGTACGCCAGCCGGAACGCGGCTTTCCAGAGCGCGGTGAGCAAGGTGACGGGGATTCCGCTGGCGCTGGACGGTGACCTGATTAACTACGGCACCGATAAACCGGGCGGCACGGAGCTGGCGGTGAGAACGCTGTCGAAGCGGCTGGACATCAGTCATTCCGCCATCCGTAAAGCGCTGGAGAAGGGCGAGCAGCCGGAGTTTGAGGAAACCAGCTTGTACAAACAGGTTTATGCGCTGGCGGATAAAACCACCGGTAAGCGTAATCCCCGCGAGTTGCTGCCGGGGATTACGCTGGAAAGCCCGAAAATCACCCGCAAGCTGACCACCGCGTGGTTCGCAAAACGGGTAGACGGACGCCGCGCGGATTGCATGAAACGCGCATCTGCCGGGTGATCCGCCGGGAGAATAATCTTAAAGCCTGCTGATTTCCGGCAGGCTTTATGTTTTATCATCAGCCTGTAGCCACCGTCAGCGGCGGGCTGCGCGTTATTTCCCGACGAATATAAATTGCGTCAATATAATAGCGATGAAATAAAAGCTTGCTTAATAAATCCCCCTGTGTGTAAATAGCGTCAACGGTTTGTAGTTAAGACCTATTTATGTAAGACATTTTAGTAAAGTAGTTCCTGGTTCAAGTGATATAGCAAATCCTTTCTCCGACGAATTTCCTTCTCTGATGCATCCATAAGTATTTCAAATAAAAACAGACCTCTATTGCCCTATGGCATCATAAAATAAAAACGAAGAAGGTATTTCCTATGTCTACTAAAATGACTGGTTTAGTAAAATGGTTCGACGCTGGTAAAGGTTTCGGTTTCATCAGCCCTGCAGACGGCAGCAAAGACGTGTTCGTTCACTTCTCTGCAATCCAGAGCAATGATTTCAAAACCCTGGACGAAGGTCAGAACGTTGAGTTCACCATCGAACAAGGTCAGAAAGGCCCATCAGCCGGTAACGTTGTCGTTCTGTAATGTCGCCAGATATTGAAAGTAATCACTCTGCAATAGCGAAGATGGGATAACCCGGAGCAGACAGAATAATTAATTCAATATCGACATGAATAATGACAAAAATAAGCCCTGGCCAACGCCGGGGTTTATTATTTAAAAGCTTCCAAAATTATTTCGGGAGCCACAACAGAAAAGCCGGTTCGCTTATTTTATTTATTTAGCCGTTTTTTCTGTTGTGACAAGGCCGCGCTCAGGCCGCGTAATGTTGGAGTGTACGATGAACGCTTACGCCATAATGTGACAGCCGGGAAAGCACCGGCAAATTCCCTTCATTCTTTGGGCTGGCTCTGCGTTGGCTGCCTTCACTCACCCCAGTCACCTACTTATTGTATGCTCCCGGGGATTCGCTCCGTTGCCGCCTTGATCCCACCCAAATGATTTCGGGAACTGGCTACGGTGTCTGTGTTTCAAAATCTAAAAATTTCCTGAAAAAAAGCCAAAAAAAAGCCCGCACACGGCGGGCAAAATAACAGGGTTCTACAGGGGTATTACACAGGGACTTAACACAGGAACATCACACAACATTTGATGGATTTAAGATAACAAACGCTGTGTATGGTTTTGTCATTGTCCGGTAATGTTACTCCAGTAGATGTAAGCCTTATTTGTCTGCGTAATGACCAATGATCTGATCAATTTTGGCGTCAGCCATCGCAATTCCCTTCTGTATCAGAGACTCAGAGCCGATACTCGCCAGCACAATAACCGCAGCAACAATCATTAATCCTTTCCAGGTCATGATTTTCCCTTCCGTTTGTCACAGTGAATGGCAGAATTATGCGGCGATACGCGAAGTATCGCCACCGGGCAGGGCAAAACCTTGGAAAGGCGTTAAGCGCCTAAGTGGCCGACGGTGAAGTAAGTGACCAGGCCGACGATGACCAGCAGCGCAATCGCCGCAGCGGTGTAGAGGATGATGCGTTTGGGGCTGTAAAATGCCATAAAATGTCCTTATTTATCCGTGGTGTTCAACGTTGCTGGATTAGAAAAGTTCCATCATCAGTGCCATCACGTAGCCGATTCCGACAGAACCGCCCGCCATGATTAACCAAAATGCTGTTGCCTTCATTTCACACTCCTTGTGCGTGTTGCGGAATAAATCGCCCGAATGATCGGTTTCGAGCCGTGATTATAACAAACATATAATCCGTATGGATAATTATCTGTTCTAATTTTAGACACTTTACCGGAGTACGGGCGGATTTTGTGATCTTATTTCAGGTAGTCGCTGCGGGCAGTCAGTTTGCTGTGCGCGCCGGAGTCGAGTGTGGTGGACGGGCGGGAACCGCTTTCGCTGGCTTTGCGGCTCAGTTCAGAAGCCACTTCCTGTGCGCTGGAAGGGTAAGACACGGCGAAACTGTTCATGGCGGTCATCGCCAGCATAAGACTGAAAAGAGCGAGGGTGGTGCGTTTCATTAACGGGTGTCCGGTCTGTTCACATTTGTTCATAGGGTTTTCGTGAATCAGCAGCCGGCTTTATATGCTTTACTCATAAGAAACGGGAGCAAATTATGCTCCCGTTCATCATTTATGATGCGTACAGCTGCTGCTTTACACGTGCTGGAGCGTATTATGACCGGCTTCTGATTTATTCGGTAAGCGAATCGTGGCAGAAAGAACCAGTGATACGATCAATAGTGCGGTAATGATGCTGAACGTTACCGCGAAGCCGCCGAACAGAGACGCCACCAGAGAGGCGAAGATGCTGCCGATACCGAAGCCGAGATACAGCAGGCCGTAGTTTTTGGTCATGTTATTCAGGCCGAAGAAATCGCTGACCAGTGAAGGATACACGGTGATGGTGCCGCCGAAGCTGAAGGCCACACAGGCAACGGAGATGAAGAACATTGTTTCGTTCATGTGGGTGAACAACATCATGCTCATACCGGCCAGGGAAACAATCTGCGCGATGGAGATAACGCGGATACGCTGCATTTTGTCAGACAGAACACCCAGAACCAGACGGCCGCTCAGGTTAGCAATCGCTATCACGGTTACGGCGTTCGCGGCGGTCAGTGCGTCCAGTTTAACCAGGCTCTGGCCGATATCTTTTGCCACACCAATCACGTACAAACCGCTCATGCAGGCTGTCAGGAACATCAGCGCCAGCATCCAGTATTGCGGAGCGCGCACCGCTTCAGCCAGCGTGAAATCTCGGTTGTCGTTGCTGTTGTCGTTCAGGCTGTTTTCTTCGCGGGTCACATCGGCGGTTTGCTGTTTCGGCGCATCTTTCATCATCATCGCACCAACAATCACCATCACCATCGCCACGCCACCCCAAATCATGAAGGTGTTTTGCAGGCCTTCGGTTGCCAGTAAATGCCCGCAAACGAATTTGAATAACAGGCTGCCCAGACCGTAAGCCCCGATTGAACAGGCAGAAATCAGACCTTTACGTTCAGGGAACCATTTTACGCAGTTGGTCAGTGTCAGCAGGTAACCGGCGCCATCCGCCAGGCCGACCAGCACACCGGCGCTGATGTACAACATGATCACATTGTCAGAATGCGCGGTCAGGAAGAACCCGGCGGCCATCAGTAAACCGGCGGCGATGGTCACGGTACGTACACCGAAACGCTCCTGAAGTTTACCGGCGACAGAAGAGGCGAGGGCCAGACACAGGCTCAGGATCCCGAAAGTCAGTGCCACGCGGCTGATAGGTTCGCCCAGCTTCTCGGACAACTGACCGTTGAACAGGCTCCAGGTGTAAACGGAACCCAGAGCAAGCTGAGTAAGAATGGTACCGACCAGTGTCAGCCAGCGGGTACGGTTGGTGTTCTGCATGCCAGATTTGTCACTCATAGCGGGTTCTCCCGAGCGAAGTAGATTCAATTAACTGTCGCTATGATAGTCCCCGCGAATAAACGCAGTTCATTTGCGGCGTGAGATGCATGAGTTGTGGAATGAAATGCATCTCACGAGGTATGAGTCGCCATTTTTGCGCCAAAAACGCCCTAAAATTGGACTTAAAACGTGGCTGCAGCCCTTGCGGGGCGCGGATTTTAGTTGATCTGGATCACTAATCCTTCAATTAACCTTTTCGTGCATTCTCACAAGTTTTGTTACAAACCTTTCGTTGTATCATTTGGTACATAACGTTGTGCTCACGGTCATTTGGTCGTACCCTTCCGGCACTTCCACTTTTTACTTTCAGTGCTAATTAAATGACTTCTTCAGCGGAACGGGCGGGCGCGTCACATTTTCAGCGTGCCCGTATTCTGACGCCATCGCGGATTTTTATTCTCAGCCTGCTGCTGTTACTGGGCGGAATCATGTATTCACTGACGATTGGCCGATATCCGATTTCATTTGCTGAGCTGATTGGTTTTTTCCACGCAGATGCATCAGCACCGCGATATGGGCTGTTGCACAACATCATTTTCGATTCTCGGCTGCCGCGCATTCTGGCTGCAGTGCTGGTCGGTGCCGGTTTATCCGTTTCCGGCGCGGCTTATCAGGCCGTATTCCGCAATCCTCTGGTGTCGCCCGGTTTACTCGGCGTGCTGAGCGGCTGCGCGTTTGGTGCGTCGCTCAGCATTGTGGCCGGGCTGAACGGTTTGTGGATCCCCGCGCTGGCCTGCGTGGCCGGTTTACTGGCGGTCATGCTGGGCGTGGCGATTGCCAGCCTGTTTGCTTCACCGTCCATTCTTATGCTGATTCTGGGCGGCATTATCAGTAATGCGTTGTTCACCGGATTGCTGTCGATCGTCAAATATGTCGCCGATCCGCAGGATCAGCTGCCTACCATTGTTTACTGGATGTTGGGCAGTCTGAGTGCGGTAGATAATCACGCGCTATGGGTGACCGCGCCGGTGCTGGTTATCGCGATTGCGCTGCTCGCGGGGTTCGGACGGGTGCTGGACGTCATGACGCTCAGCGAAGATGAAGCCTACAGCCTCGGTATTCCGGTTCGTTTTTATCGCTACGGCATTATCGTGCTGGCGACGCTGATATCTGCCCTGACCGTCAGCATTGCGGGCATGGTCGGCTGGGTCGGTTTGCTGATCCCACATCTGGCACGGCTGCTGGTGGGCGCGAGTAACGTCTGGCTGTTACCGGTTTCGGTGTGCCTCGGCGGCTGTTTTTTGCTGCTCTGTGACGGGATGGCACGCACGCTGGCACCGGGGGAAATCCCGCTGGGGATTATTACCGAATTGCTCGGCGCGCTGGCGTTTATTACTTTGCTGAAATACGTCCGCCGGGGCTGGCTATGATTATCTCCGCCCGCAATCTCTGCTATTCACTGCCTCAGCGCCCGCTGCTCAGCGATATCTCGTTTAATCTTTATGCCGGGGAATGCGTGGCGCTGCTCGGCGCTAACGGTGCCGGGAAAAGCACGCTGCTGAAACTGCTTTTGCGGCTGTTATCACCGGAAAGCGGCAGTCTCCGGCTGGCGGGAAAACCGCTGGAAACCATGAAACGCCGTGAAATCGCCCGGCATATCGCTTATGTGCCGCAACATCATCAGCCGCATTTTCCGTTTACCGCCTGGCAGGTCGTGATGCAGGGCAGGTTGCCGGTGAACGGCCTGGCTCGCAGCCCTTCGCCACAGGACATTTCCCGCGTTGAAAATGCATTTGAAGAGAGCGGTATTACGCATCTGGCCTCGCGGATTTACACCCATCTTTCCGGCGGTGAGCGCCAGCGCGTGCTGATCACCCGCGCATTAGTGCAGGACACACCGGTGATTTTGCTTGATGAACCGGTGAATGGCCTTGATTACGGCCATCAGCTGCATCTGCTTTCGCAACTGAAAACACTCGCCTCGCAGGGCTACACGTTGCTGATGATTACACATCAACCCGAACACGCACTGATGGCCGCCAGCCGGGCATTGGTGCTGCATGAAGGTCGGCTGATAGCCGACGGTGCGCCGCCCGATGTCGTGGACAGCGCGCTGATTTCCCGCATTTATCAGGCACAGGTACAACAAATCGACCTGAACAGCGGACATCGTTTTTTTATTCCTTAAGGGATTGATTACAAATGCAAAGAAAAATAAAAGCGCCGTTAGTGGCTGGCGCCTGTGGTCTTCTGTTGTCTGCAGGTTCTGCGCTGGGCGCAGTAACGTCCGACACGATAACTGTGAATGGCAATGCGAAAAATGCGGGAACGGCGGCGGGTGACCCTTCGGCCTCAGATTCACAAACCGCGACCGTCGGCGTTCTGGGCAAACGTGATGTGCTGAATACGCCGTACTCCGTGCATTCTGTGCCGGAAAGTATCATTACCCGCCAGCAGGTAAAAAGCGTCAAAGACGTTTATAAATATCTGCCGTCCGTACAGGGTGATGGTGCCCGTCCGCAGACGCGCGGGATCCAGGGCAGTGTGGTGCAAAATTCTATGATCGACGGCCTGAACGTCGTCTCCACCACAGATTATCCGGTCGAGCAGTTCCAGCAGATTGAAGTGCTGAACGGGCTGGCGGGATCGCTATACGGCCCGGCAAACCCGGCAGGGATGTTTAACTTCGTTTCCAAACGCCCGGGATATACCACTAAAAACAGCATTACGCTGGGAATGGGCACCGGGATTTCCGGTCTGGGGGCGCTGGATTTAAGCGGTCCGCTTGATGATGGCGAACGTGTCCGCTACCGGCTGAATCTGCTCAACGATCAGGGCGGCAGCTATACCTCCGGCAGCCGCAAAAAACGTCAGCTTGCCAGTCTGGCGCTGGATTTTCAGTTGACGGATCAAACCGTGCTGGAAACCAATTTCAGCTATTACCGTTATGAGGATAAAGGCTTGCCGGGCACGTTTGCGCTGGCAAGTGGTGTGGCCTTCCCGAAAGCCATGAACCCGACGCAGCGTAACCTGGGGCAAACGTATGCCGGGAATGACAACCACACCAGCACTTACAGCGCTCATCTTAAACATGATTTTGATGGCAACTGGCAGTCTGATATCGGTTTTCTGCATCAGGTGGCTGACCGTCAGTCGACGGCGGTGACCAATACGCTGGTCAACAATAAAGGGGATTACAAAACTACGGTATCCAGCGCCACGGCGACCCGTTTTGTGATCAACAGTTATATGGCGACGTTGAACGGTTCAGTGAATACCGGCTGGCTACAGCATGATTTATCTTTTGGTATGCGCGGTTTTGTGTGGAAAAACTATAACCCGATCAACGGTGGAACGGCGACGCTGGGCAGCGGAAACATTACTAATCTGCAAAGTTTCCCTGAACCGACCTATCCGGACTTCTCTAACCGTTATCACTCTGCAACCAGCACCCAGCAGGCGTTTTCCGTCGGCGACACGCTGACCTTCTCGCCAAAATGGAGCCTGCTGGTGTCGGGCAGCGAAAGTTTCCTCACCTCTGCCAACTACGCCAAAACCCGTCAGCGCACCAGCGATTCGAACGACAGCGGTTTCAGCGGTTCAGCCAGCCTGATGTATAAGCCGGTTGAAAATCTGACGCTCTATACAACCTATGCTGACAGCCTGCAGCAGGGCGACACGGCGCCGGCTGGCTCGACCAACGCCGGGCAAATCACCGCGCCATACCGCAGCAAACAGATTGAAGTCGGCAGTAAACTGCGCGTCGGCAAGACCAATCTGTCAGCGGCGCTGTTCCAGATTGATCGCCCGTTTGCGTACACGCTGGAAGACGGCGAATTCGCCAACGACGGCAATCAGCGTAACCGTGGCCTTGAGCTGATGGCCGACGGCAACGTCAGCCGCGACGTGCATATTTACGGCGGCGTGACGATCCTCGATCCGAAACTGCGCGATACGGCGTCCTCTTCCAGCGATAACAAACAGATCGTCGGGTTATCCCGCGTGACTGCAAACCTGCTGACCGTCTGGAGTGTGCCAGCCGTCGAAGGTCTGGATCTGGATACCAATGTGCATTACGTCGGCAAACGTCCGACAGACAATGCCAACGACAACTGGGTCGGTAGTTACGCCGTCTTTGACGCCGGCAGCAGCTACCGCACGCGCCTGTTCAATACCAACACTACGTTCCGGTTTGACCTGACCAACCTGACTAACCGCCATTACTGGACCAACATCGTGCCGGGCGGCCTGAACGGCTACAGCGGCGCGGGCAATGCGTCCGCCCAGCTGGGCGCACCGCGTATGGCGCAGGTTTCCATGCAGCTCGAGTTCTGAGGATAAAATGAAATTACCGACACGTTTGATTCTGGCGGGTGCGCTGAGCCTGTTAAGCCTGAGCGGCTACAGCGCCATCCGTGAAGTGACTGATGACGCGGGGCATCAGGTTATTCTGCCCGCGAAAACTGACCGGATCGCCGACGCCTGGTACGCACATCATTCTTTGCTGATGACGCTGGGCGCGGGCGGCAAGATTGTGGCGACGGTCAATCATCCGGAAAGCCAGCCGTGGATGTTCCGCGTTCAGCCTTCGCTGAATCAGGCGTTGTTGGTAAAAGGCACAACATTTAATGCCGAAAGTTTGCTGGCGGAAAAAGTGGATGTGGTGTTTGTCAGCGCAGGCAACCGGGATGCAGTGGCCTTGCGGCAGGCGGGTTTACCCGTTGTCGAAATGAAATTTACCGATTTCGATTCAATGAAACATTCCCTGCGCACAACCGCGCAGGTGTTGGGAACGGCTCAGGCGGCGCAGCGTGCCGGAGATTACATTCATTATCTCGACGACAATCTTCAGGCCATCAGCGCAAAAACGGTAAATCTGACCCAACAGCAACGCCCGCGGGTGCTGCACATTCAGTCACTTAATCCGCTGAAAGTGGATGGCAGCGATACGCTGATTGACCAGTGGATCCGCGTCGCCGGTGGCCGGAATGCCGCCGAAGGGCTGAAGGGCAACATGCAGCCGGTTTCTGCCGAGCAGCTGCTGGCGTGGCAACCGGATGTGATCATTCTGGCGGCCAGCGCCGGGGACATCTCAACCTCCGCTTATGCCAGCCAGTTTGCATTGCTGGATGCAGTGAAAGCGGGGCGTGTGTGGCGAAATCCGGCAGGCGTTTTCCCGTGGGATCGCTACGGCACGGAAACGGCATTACAGATCCAGTGGGTCGCACAAAAACTGCATCCGCAGCTTTTCCAGACGCTGGATATTGTGAAAGCGGCGCAGGATTTCTACCGCCGGTTCTTCGATTATCCGCTGACGCCAGAGGAAGCGGAGAAGATTGTCGCGGGAGAGTTTTAAAGGCGAAATCAGGCAGGAATATTTATTTTTCCGGATGTCATTTTTTCAAGGTTTTCGCCCCTGATGCGGGGATACACTTCCGGCGTGCATGAGGACGTATGCATATAGCTGTTGACGGATGTCAACGGGTGATTATACTACAGCCACAGGAGGCCAATGAAGGCGCATCCTAATAAGCATATTCACGCAGCCGTTGAATATGCCATTTCTAAAGGCTGGCATTTTGTCGCTGGCGGCAGCAGTTCACACTGTTTCGGACGGGTTCGTTGCGGTATTCCTGCACATCGCGAACATATGATGAGCATCTGGTCTACCCCGCGAAATCCGGAAAACCATGCCATGCAAATTATCAGAAGGGTTGATCATTGTTCTCCTGATAAGACATAACACTAAGGCGGGAAACCGCCTTTTTAGCAATTATCCGGACAACGAGGTTTTGTGGCACCTTTTAACTTCACGCTGACGCTTTCAGGCGTTACATCTGATACAGAAAAACTGGAAGATGCGCTCTTTGAGAGCGGCTGCGATGACGCGTTGATTTCTTTCTATGGAACGTCGGTCTATCTGGAATTTGACCGGGAAAGCACTTCATTCGCGAAAGCGGTGCTGACGGCGATCCGGGATATTGAATCCGCGGGCCTGAATGCACGTGTCGAGTCGGTCGATTCGACGCTGGTTGGGCTCAGCGATATTGCGGAGCTGACCGGGCTGACCCGCCAGTCGGTGGCATTATTGAAAGACGGATCTCGCGGATCCCGTAATTTCCCTAATCCTGTTCAGCGGCTCAAAGGAAACTCACCGCTCTGGCGCTGGAAGAGTGTGGTGGACTGGCTGGTTGCAGAGGGAAGATTACCCGCCGGGGATCCTCGGGTGGAAGGTTCCTGCATCCTGGAAAATATCAATCTGGCGCTACAGTTACGTTCTTCTTCTGAGCCCAAACAGGTTAAGCAATTTGCACACCTGCTTGAGCATCAGAATGAAATGGCTGATTTGTAATACGTCCTTATAAAACTTCCGCATTCAGCGCCGCGTTGATTGCTGCCGCGACGCCGGTGGGATTTTCCCACATCATCGAATGGCCTGCCTGCGGTACCACGGCGGTATGCACGCCATGCTGCGGTAAAATCGCGACATCAGGTTCCGGCAGTGAAAACTCGCCAAACAAAACGGTGGCCGGCATTTCCAGGTTATAGAGCTGTTCGCGCCACGACGTCGCTTCGCCATTGACCAGCCCGACGGCTTGCCGGTGAATGGCCAGCGGAGACGCCACGCTCATCGATCCTGCCCAGACAGGATCATTGCTGCGTACGGCGACATTAATCAGATGCGCGTGGCCTTTAGCCAGATAGTCTTCTTCTGAATATTCGGCGACCGCACGACTGAATATTCCGCCGCCTGCATCGAGATTCGGCTCGGCAACAATCAGGCGCTGAATCAGGTCAGGTCGCTGCGCCGCCACCATGATGGCAATACTGCCGCCCATGCTGTGGCCGATTAAATTCACCTGCGGCACCCCGAGGCTTTCCAGTAATGCGATGATGCACAGCGTGTGATCCTGCAGGCTGTAGCTGAAATCCTGTGGTTTATCACTGAAACCGGAACCGGCTAAATCCAGCAGGAACGAACGGCGCGGGCGCAGTGATGCATCGGTCGCGACGCGTGGGAAATCGCAGGATGCCGCGCATCCCAGGCCGTGGATAAAGACCAGCGGAACGCCCAGACCTGACAACTCATGGAAACGTAAGATCATTTCCGTTCCGGGTACTTTGAAAGATTTCATCTCAATCCTTTGTTAACTGCTCAAGTGCAATCTGCGGATTATAGGCAGGATTTTTCTGGGCAGCAGTACAAAAAACAAGTAAACGAACAAAGCCATCAGTTTTGCTGCGAAGTGCTCACGCATTCATTTATCAGATTTCTGTTTCAGTTAAATTTTGGAATATTCCCACCCCCTTCCGGCAGGGTTGCAGTAGCGATAACCGTCAGCAGAACATCTGTGTGAAGCTTCAGCTTTGTCTAAATAATCGCCGATCAAACCGCGTACAGTCCCGAATTTGCCTTAAAGTATTTAGCCCGTGAAAATATCTTTTGCGGGCTCTTTTCATCGGGCAGCCAAGTGATAGCATGGAACTCTTGCTCACTTTATGGATTTATCTGATGGTCAGGTTAGGCGGTTGTGTGGCGGTTGTCTTGGCGCTGGCGTCGTTTTCAGCATCGGCTGTTACGCAGTATCAATGTGTTTTAACGCATCATACGCAGTCCGATGATGGCAATGATGTTTCTGAAGTGGTGAATAAAGATGCGCGTGTTTATGACGCCGGGAATACGTTCAGCTTTTCTCCGGACGGCAGCAAAATGGTGACCAGCCCGGAACTGACGGACATTATCGGTAAAGACAATCAGCCGATGAAAGCCGGTGCGCAGGATAACCTGATGTATATCCACGTAAAAGACAGCTTTGTGGTTGCGACGCAAACCGAAGGTTATGTGTATGGCGACTGCAAGGTGAATACAGCGAAATAAATAGAAACACTCCTGCCACTTCATTAGCACACTTCTTATAGTCGCCCGTTTCCCGACGGGCTATCCTTGCGCACTTTTCCAGCCCCGAATTTTTCTTTTTTTCTCCCGCTTCAAGAAGCAGACAATAAAGGTATTTGCCCGCTTATGGCCTTACTTAACGACGAAATCCGCGACCATACCGCCGAGTCCGTCCTTTTCGTTCGTCGCGCCGTGATCGCGTTTCTGGTTGTGGCCTTAATGTCTGCTGCTCTGGTCTTCAATCTGTATCATCTGCAGGTCGGAATGCATGATTTTTACCAGACCCGCTCGAATCAGAATGACATCAAAATGCTGCCGATCGCCCCGAGCCGCGGGCTGATCATGGACCGCAATGGCGTGGTGCTGGCGCAAAATATTACGCTTTACCAGATTCAGGTGATCCCCGGTAAAATGCCGGATCTCAAAGCGACCCTGAATGCCCTGAAACCCATTGTCGATCTGACGCAGGACGATCTGGACAGCTTCCATGACGCGATGATCCATGGCCGTCACTTTGCGCAGATCCCGTTAAAACTGGCGCTGACTGACGTCGAAGTCGCCCGTTTTTCGGTGAACCAGTTTGATTTCCCCGGTGTTTCCATCAGCACTTATCAGCAGCGGCGTTATCCGTACGGTGCGGAGCTGGCGCATGTCGTCGGTTATGTGTCGAAAATCAACGATAAAGACGCGAAACGTCTCGATGAAGAAGGGATCTCGGAGAACTACGCGGCTGACCACGATATCGGTAAGCAGGGCGTTGAAAAGTATTACGAGAATATTCTGCATGGCCGCACGGGTTATCAGGAAGTGGAAGTGGATAACCACGGGCACGTCGTGCGCCTTCTCAAAGAAGTGCCACCGCAGGCCGGGCAAAATATCTACCTGACGCTGGATCTTGGTTTACAGCAGTACATCGAAAAAGTTCTGAAAGGGCAGCGCGCCGCCGTAGTTGTGATGGATCCGCGGGATGGTGGCATCAAAGCGATGGTGTCGAGCCCGAGTTATGATCCGAATCCGTTTGTGAACGGAATTTCCAGTAAGGAATACAGCGCGTTGCTGAAAAACCCGGATCTGCCACTGATTAACCGCGTGACGCAGGGGTTGTATCCTCCGGCCTCGACGGTGAAACCGTTCATGGCAACGTCTGCCTTATTTGAAGGGGTGATTACACCGCAAACCACTTTCTTCGGCGCACCGACCTGGACACTGCCGGGCACCGAGCGTCATTACCGTGACTGGCTGAAAACCGGCCACGGCTTGCTGAATGTCACCAAAGCTATTGAAGAATCCGCCGATACGTTCTTCTATCAGGTGGCATATGAAATGGGCATCGACCGCATTCATACCTGGCTGAGCAAGTTCGGTTACGGGCAGTCCACCGGCATCGATCTCGACGAGCAATATAATGGCGTTCTGCCAAGCCGCGAATGGAAGATGAAGGTTCATAAAAAAGGCTGGTATCAGGGGGATACCGTTTCGGTGGGCATCGGCCAGGGTTATTGGGTTGCGACGCCAATCCAGATGGTGCGTGCGCTCAGCGCGCTGGTGAATAACGGCAAACTCGAAACGCCGCATCTGCTCTATTCTTCAAAAAGCGGCAAAGTGATCACGCCCTATAAAATGCCGCCGACGCAGCAAATTGCCGATGGCAAATCGCCAATCTGGGGAATAGTGAAGAACGGTATGTTCGGAATGGCGAATTTCCCGAACGGTACCGGTTATAAACTCTTCCATACCGCGCCTTATCAGATAGCCGCGAAATCAGGGACGTCTCAGGTATTCAGCCTGCGCGAGAATCAGGTCTATAACGCTAAAATGACGCCTGTCCGCTTGCGTGACCATATTTTCTATACAGCATTTGCGCCCTATAAACATCCGACGGTGGTGATGGCGCTGATTATGGAAAATGGCGGGGGCGATGGCGTGGTCGCCGGGCCGACGGCGCGTGCCATTCTTGACCATATCTTCCTGCCACCGCAGGCCACGATGTGTGACCCGGCGAAAGCAGACAATCCGGCAGACTGTGAACAACCGGTACCCACCCCGAATTCACTGGGGTTCAGCGAGCACTGACAGGCTCTTAATAAATCACTGATAACGTGATGTCATTAAATGGCGACAGATGCGGTTTGGTGTGTCGTCATTTGGAGACATTTAAGCAGCTGATTAAAAACAACTTTATATTTAAGTAAAAAACATGTTGGGAAATGACGACAGCAAGCGTGATTTTTATGCAGAGATCGCAGCCATTTTTTGAATGAGATCTGCACTGATAAATAAAAGTTGTTATTTATCAGTGCAATGTAATTTATATGTTATAACTGGCACGGTTTGTGCTATATTCTGGCAGTTGCTCATTCACCTGATTATGACTTGCACACGCGAAAGCGTTGATATGCTCATAATGCCCGAATGACGCCAAAGAAACGGTGCCTATCGTTCACCCGACCGATAATCGTTGCGCAAGCACGTTATCAAACATCGAACGACACGTTGAGTGAGGCACCACCTCTTCCGGTTTGCTGGATATCCATCAGGATATCCAGCAACACCACTCCTTCGAATACTTCCTGTTTCTTTCAAATCCTCTTTCACTATCTCCGTGACACACTGGCTGTTCAAACCGTTGTCAGTTAGCATGGTTTATCTGCGGAAAATGAGATGAATGCGTTGAAAAGAGGACGTTTATTCCCCGGTTCTTTACGCCAGCTGGTATTGATGGCGTTCCTGTTAGTCCTGTTGCCGTTACTGGTGCTGGCCTGGCAGGCTTATGACAGCCTTGACCAGCTCAGCCGACAGGCGGCACACATTAACCGCACGACATTAAGCGATGCGCGTCGCAGCGAATCCATGTCCAGCATCGCGCTGGAAATGGAACGCAGCTATCGCCAGTATTGCGTTCTCGACGATCCGACGCTTTCCCGCCTTTATCAGAATCAGCATAAACAATATTCGCAGTTGCTGGATGCGCACGCTTCTGTCCTGCCGGATTTACGTTATTACCAGACGCTGCGCACGTTGCTGACGCAACTGACCGAACCTACCTGTCGTAATAACGCACCGGATAATGACGCTTCCGCGCGGCTGGAAAACTTCTCACGCACGAATGCCGAAATGGTTCAGGCGACCCGTGAAGTGGTCTTTTCCCGCGGCCAGCAACTTCAGCGTGCGATTGCCGAACGCGGCCAGTTCTTTGGCTGGCAGGCGCTGGTGCTGTTTCTGCTCAGCGGCGCGCTGGTGGTGCTGTTTACCCGCATGATTATCGGGCCGGTGAAAGGCGTGGAGAGAATGATCAACCGGCTGGGCGAAGGGCGTAATCTGGGGGACGTCACGCGGTTTAAAGGCCCGCGCGAAATCCGTTCTCTGGTGCAGCGTATCGTCTGGCTGAGTGAACGCCTGGCGTGGCTGGAATCACAGCGCCACGAATTTCTACGTCACATTTCCCATGAACTCAAAACGCCGCTCGCCAGCATGCGCGAAGGCACGGAGCTGCTGGCCGATGAAGTCGCCGGGCCGCTGACGCCGGATCAGAAAGACGTAGTGGCGATACTTAACAGCAGCAGCCGTCACCTGCAAACGCTCATCGAGCAACTGCTCGATTACAACCGCAAACTGGCGGATGCGCCCGCGCTGAGCGTGGCTGTCGATCTGAAAATCTTAGTGAATGATGTTGTGATAGCCAACAGCCTGCCCGCGCGCGCCAAGAAGATCCGCAGCGAAGTCGCTATCGAAGCGCCACAATGTCTGGCGGAACCGACACTGCTTAAGCGCGTGCTGGATAATCTCTATTCCAATGCGGTGCACTACGGGGCTGAATCCGGTACTATTTGGGTCCGCAGCCGGGAAGAAGCAGGGCGGGTGGTTATTGAGGTGGCAAACACCGGAACCCCGATCCCCGAAGCCGAGCGCGCGATGATTTTTGAACCTTTTTACCAGGGTAGCCAGCAACGAAAAGGGGCTGTAAAAGGCAGCGGTCTGGGATTGAGCATTGCTCAGGACTGCATTCGCCGCATGCATGGAGAGCTGCAACTGGTTGCCGTTGAAGATGCGGACGTGTGTTTTCGCATTGAATTGCCCCTGACGGCTGAGAAAAATTGATAATGATCCTATTTGCAGGCTGGTGCGGCCAATGAACGCATTAACCTTTATGTCGAAATTCGTTTCCCGTCTGGTGCGCGCCGTGGCTCGCCGCCGGGTTTTCCTTCTGAGTGCGCCACTGGCGCTGGCGGGCTGTGTGCCACATTCCGCCGATAACCGTTATTACCAGCAAGTTTCCGACCAGATTGTCCCTGACAGCAAAGTAATCGACTTCCGCATCGCACCCTGCGAAACCCTGTGGACGCTTGATGACAGCGAAGCGATGACCAACTCGCTGTACTGGCTGCGGGCGATGGATTGCGCCGATCGCATGAGCGATGCGCAGGCGCGTTTCCAGGCGCAGCAGATTTCGGCGACCCACTGGCAGCAGGCATTCAAACAAAGCATCCTGCTGTCGGGCGCTGAACCGGATCAACAACAGCGCCGCGCATTGCTGGCCAAAGTGAGCGAATTCCGCGGCCAGATGCCGGGATCCATTCGTCCGCTGGTGCAGCTGTGGCGTGAGCGTCAGAATCTGCAAGTTGTGCTCGGCGATGAAAAAGCCCGCAACGCACGCCAGCAGGCCGTTAATGAAGACAAACTTCAGCAGATGACTGCCGAACAGCTGGTGCTGGAAAATAATTTAGCCGATACCCGCCGCAAGCTGGAAAACCTGACCGATATCGAGCGTCAGCTTTCCTCGCGTAAGCAGATCCAGGGCGATCTGCCGGACAACGACGCGACCTCGTCGTCAAAACCGGCCACCGGATCCACGGTGAAACCGGCAGAAACCTACGTGCCGCCTCAAAAGGAATCGAACGCAAAATGACGATACGTAAAGCAGCCAGTTTATTGCTGGTGGACGACGATCCCAGCCTGTTAAAGCTGCTGGGCATGCGTCTGACCAGTGAAGGTTTTCGTGTCACAACCGCCGAAAGCGGGGCAGAAGCGTTGCGCGTATTGCACCGTGATCGAATCGATCTGGTGCTGAGCGATTTACGTATGGATGAAATGGATGGCATGGCGCTTTTTGCTGAGATCCAGAAATTCCAGCCGGGAATGCCGGTCATTATTCTGACGGCGCACGGCTCAATTCCCGACGCGGTTGCCGCCACGCAGCAGGGCGTTTTCGGGTTTCTCACCAAACCGGTTGACCGCGATGCGCTGTATAAAGCCATTGATGAAGCGCTGGCGCAGTCCAGCCCGTCGGTGGATGAAAGCTGGCGCGAGTCGATTGTGACCCGCAGCCCGCTGATGTTGCGTTTGCTGGAGCAGGCCAATATGGTCGCGCAGTCTGACGTCAGCGTGCTGATTAACGGCCAGAGCGGCACGGGTAAAGAAGTGCTGGCGCAGGCGATCCACGGTGCCAGCCCGCGCGGAAAGAACGCGTTTATCGCCATTAACTGCGGCGCGTTGCCGGAACAGTTGCTGGAATCTGAATTATTCGGCCACGCCAAAGGCGCGTTTACCGGCGCGGTCAGCAGCCGTGAAGGGCTGTTCCAGGCGGCGAATGGCGGAACGTTGTTCCTCGATGAAATCGGCGACATGCCGCTGTCATTGCAGGTAAAACTGTTGCGCGTTTTGCAGGAGCGCAAAGTTCGTCCGCTGGGCAGCAATCAGGATATCGACGTCGATGTGCGGATTATTTCTGCCACGCACCGTGATTTGCCGAAAGCGATGGAGAAAGGCGAGTTCCGCGAAGATCTGTTTTATCGTCTGAATGTCGTGAGCCTGAAATTGCCGACGCTGAGCGAAAGGGCGGAAGACATTCCGCTGCTTGCAAACCATCTGCTTCGCGTGGCGGCGCAGCGGCACAAGCCGTTTGTCCGCAGTTTTTCCACCGATGCGCTAAAACGGCTGATGGCGGCGAGCTGGCCGGGCAATGTGCGCCAGCTGGTGAACGTGATTGAGCAATGTGTGGCGCTGACTTCTGCGCCGGTCATCAGCGAAGCGCTGGTGCAGCAGGCGCTGGAAGGCGAGAACACCGCGCTGCCGACCTTTGCCGATGCGCGAAACCAGTTCGAGCTGAATTATTTGCGTAAGCTTTTGCAGATAACCAAAGGCAATGTGACGCAGGCGGCGCGTATCGCCGGGCGTAACCGCACCGAATTTTACAAGTTGCTTTCCCGCCATGAGCTGGAAGCTACGGATTTTAAAGAGTAACGGGAATTTACTTTCAGCGGCATCGGGTACATTCCTGCCGCTGAACTATGATACCTTTAGCGCCTTCGCATGCTCCGGCATCCGAAACCAGACTGTGAACCATGCTGCCGCTCAGGAAGGCGGAGAGCAAACGAATGATTATAAGGGTCCGCCATGAAAAAGATTGATGCGATTATCAAGCCATTCAAACTCGACGACGTCCGCGAAGCACTGGCTGAAGTTGGGATCACCGGGATGACCGTGACCGAAGTGAAGGGTTTTGGCCGTCAGAAAGGTCATACCGAATTGTACCGCGGTGCGGAATACATGGTCGATTTCCTGCCAAAAGTAAAAATCGAGATTGTTGTGGCAGATGACATCGTGGATACCTGTGTTGAAACTATCATGACCACCGCGCAGACCGGCAAAATCGGCGACGGCAAAATCTTCGTGTTCGACGTGGCGCGCGTAGTCCGCATCCGCACCGGCGAGCAGGACGAAGAGGCTATCTGATTTCATTCAGAGTCTGAAACAGAAAAGGCTGACATTGCGTCAGCCTTTTTGCTTTTCAGCGCGGGTATTCTCAAAGTCAGATGACTTTATGCGGGCCGAAGCATTCGTAGTGAACGTTGGCTTCGGCAATGCCCAGTGCCAGCAGTTGTTTTGCGGCAAACTGCATGAAGCCCACCGGCCCACACAGGTAGAAATGCATTGCCGGATCGGTCAGTTTTTCGCTGACTTTGCTCAGATCCATCAGCCCCTGATACTGGAAATCTTCACCGGGTAAATCGCTTGTCAGCGGCTGGTTATACCAGACATGGCTTTCCAACTGCGGGAGTTGGGTCTGTGCGTTTTTCACTTCACCGGCAAACGCATGAACCGCGCCATTTTCGGCGGCGTGCAGCCACTGAACCGGTGCTTTATGACCGCGCTGTGCCAGCGTGTTAAGCATACCTAACATCGGCGTCTGACCAACACCGGCGGAAATCAGCGCGACCGGCGTGGTTTCGCTGACATCCATGAAGAAATCACCGTGCGGCGCTGCAAGGTGAATAATGTCGCCCGGCAGCGCAAAGTTATGCAGGAAATTAGAAACCGCGCCCTGACCTTCACGTTTAACCGCGATGCGGTACGTTTTGCCGTTCGGTGCCTGTGTCAGGGAATACTGACGGATTTCCTGATTTTCCAGGGAAGCATCGCGGATATAGACCGCCAGATATTGCCCCGGCTGGAAATCTGCCACCGGCTTGCCATCAGCAGGTTCCAGCAGGAAAGAGGTGATCAGTTCGCTTTGCGGCTGTTTTTCCACAATGCGGAATTCACGGGTGCCGCTCCAGCCACCGGTTTTTTCGGCGCTTTCTTTATAGATTTCTGCTTCACGATTGATAAATACGCCCGCCAGCACGCCGTAGGCTTTGCCCCACGCATCCAGCACTTCCTGACCCGGACTGAACATTTCATCCAGCGTTGCCAGCAGGTGTTCACCGACAATGTTGTACTGTTCCGGCTGAATGATAAAACTGGTGTGTTTCTGCGCGATGCGTTCCACAGCGGGTAAAAGCGCCGCCAGATTTTCGAGATTCGCCGCATAAGCGCAGATGGCATCAAACAGCGCCTGACGCTGATCGCCATTACGCTGATTGCTCATATTGAAGATGTCTTTCAGTTCAGGGTTGTGCGCGAACATGCGGTCATAAAAGTGGGCCGTCAGTTTCGGGCCGGTAGCCGCGATCAAAGGAATAGTCGATTTAACGGTTGCGATAGTCTGAGCATCTAGCATAGTGAACTCCGTTTTTAGATTTTATATAAACATGCATTTTAAATGCATCTTATATAAACCCACAATTTCTGTAAACACCCCCTAAAGGGGTAGGGCTATTTTCCAGTGAGCGGTATCTCACAAAGCTGAAATTTGACCATGTTCAGGTGAATAAAATTCCCTTGATTATGGGCAGAGGTTCGCAGATCAAAGCCTTGCTGCATCTGGAGCCAATCGTTTGCTTAAAAACCTGAAACTGACCCTATCCGAAGGCGGCCTAAACATTTACACTGTTGCGCAGAACCCGGAAGGGGCGTTTATTTTTAGTTTGTTGAGTCAGGAGATGCGGATGTTAAAGCGTGAAATGAACATTGCCGATTATGATGCTGAGCTGTGGGCAGCAATGGAAAAAGAAGTTGTTCGTCAGGAAGAACATATCGAGCTGATTGCGTCAGAAAACTACACCAGCCCGCGCGTTATGCAGGCTCAGGGTTCGCAGCTGACCAACAAATATGCCGAAGGCTATCCGGGCAAACGTTATTACGGTGGTTGTGAGTACGTCGACATCGTTGAACAACTGGCTATCGACCGTGCAAAAGAATTGTTCGGTGCTGATTTCGCTAACGTTCAGCCACATTCCGGCTCACAGGCTAACTTCGCGGTTTACACCGCATTGCTGCAACCGGGCGACACCATTCTGGGGATGAACCTCGGGCACGGCGGTCACCTGACGCACGGTTCGCCGGTCAACCTGTCCGGTAAACTGTATAACGTGGTGCCTTACGGCATCGACGAAAGCGGCGACATCGACTATGACGACGTTAAACGTCAGGCCGAAACACACAAACCAAAAATGATCATCGGCGGCTTCTCAGCCTTCTCCGGTATCGTTGACTGGGCAAAAATGCGCGAAATCGCAGACAGCGTTGGCGCGTACTTCTTCGTCGACATGGCACACGTTGCCGGTCTGATTGCTGCGGGCGTTTACCCGAACCCGGTTCCACATGCACACATCGTCACGACCACCACGCACAAAACGCTGGCTGGCCCACGCGGCGGTCTGATTCTGGCGAAAGGCGGCAGCGAAGAGTTCTACAAAAAACTGAACTCCGCTGTCTTCCCTGGTGGCCAGGGTGGCCCGCTGATGCACGTGATTGCCGGTAAAGCGGTAGCACTGAAAGAAGCGATGGAACCTGAGTTCAAAGCGTACCAGCAACAGGTTGCTAAAAACGCGCAGGCGATGGTTGCTGTGGTTCTGGATCGTGGCTACAAAGTGGTTTCCGGCGGTACGCACAACCACCTGTTCCTGATGGATCTGGTCGATAAAAACCTGACCGGTAAAGAAGCCGATGCCGCTCTGGGCCGCGCAAACATCACCGTGAACAAGAACAGTGTGCCAAACGATCCGAAGAGCCCGTTTGTCACTTCTGGTGTACGTATCGGTACGCCTGCTGTTACCCGTCGCGGCTTCAAAGAAGCAGAAGTCCGTGAACTGGCTGGCTGGATCTGTGACGTGCTGGACAACGTGAACGACGAAGCGACTATCGAACGCGTTAAACAGAAAGTTCTCGATATCTGTGCACGCTTCCCGGTTTACGCATAATATTTGCGGAGCCGTTAAGCAGCTAAAACCCGCTCCGGCGGGTTTTTTTATGGGCATGTATCAGAATTTGTGAGCTGGCAGACATTATGGGAGTCAGAATTTGTCTGCGGATTGCTAGCGATTGTGAGCTTTGTCAAAGTATTGGCCTCACACCGGAGGATTTATGGAATTGCGTTCCACGCGCTGGCTTGCACTCAGTTATTTCACCTATTTTTTCAGTTACGGCATTTTTCTTCCCTTTTGGGGCTTATGGCTAAAAGGCGAGGGGATTTCCTCCGAAAGCATCGGCCTGTTGCTCGGTGCCGGTTTAGTCGCCCGCTTTCTCGGCACGTTAATTATTTCTCCGTCGATTAAAGACCCGTCTCATCTCATTACCGGGTTGCGTATTCTTGCGTTGCTCACGCTGGCGTTTGCCGTCGGGTTCTGGTTTGGCAACAGCTGGGCATGGCTGATGATCAACATTGCCGGTTTTAGCTTATTCTTCGGGCCGTTAGTGCCGCTGACCGATGCATTAGCGGGTACGCTGCAACGCCAGATCAATATGGATTACGGCAAAGTGCGCGTCTGGGGATCGATTGCGTTCGTCATCGGTTCTGCGGTCACCGGCAAGCTGGTTGAGGTTTACGGCCATAACGCGATTTTGTATACGCTGACGGCGGGCATCGCGGCGATGCTGCTCGGCATGCTATTGCGCCCGAGCGTGAAGCCGGTGGGGGAACCGCGCGAAAGCGGTGCGCCGACCATTTCGTGGAAAGCGTTACTGGGCGAAACGCCGGTCTGGCGGTTCCTGTTGTGCGTCACGTTATTGCAGGGCGCGCACGCGGCATATTACGGATTCAGCGCGATTTACTGGCAGGACGTCGGCTATTCCTCAACGACCATCGGCTATTTATGGTCGCTGGGCGTGGTGGCGGAAGTTCTGGTCTTTACCTTCAGCCATCAGCTTTTCCGGCGCTGGTCTGCGCGGGACTTGCTGTTGTTATCGGCGGTGTGCGGCGTTGTCCGCTGGGGCATGATGGGCGAATTTACCGCGCTGCCGTGGCTGATCGTGATCCAGATTTTGCACTGCGGCACGTTCACCGTTTGCCATCTGGCGGGTATGCGCTTCATCGCTTCGCGCCCGCGCGATCAGGTGATCCGGTTGCAGTCGGTTTATTCCGCGCTGGCGATGGGCGGTGGCGTGGCGATTATGACGATGGTTTCCGGCTTCCTGTTCGAGCATCTTCACGCCGGATTATTCTGGGTGATGGCGGTGCTGGTGGTTCCGGCGATTTTCCTGCGCCCGAACGTCACACCTTCAGCGCCGGCTGAGGCAGCCAGCTAGGGAGCTTCGAGCAGCGAGCGGATACGTTTTCGCTGCTCTTTCGCCAGCGGCAGTTGAGTGTGGATGACTAAAGGATCGGCGTCGGTGCTGCGGATGGCGTAAGGCGTGACAATCATCGCCACGCCGCCCGGCGCGCCGAACTGATAAAAATCCGCCAGCGTCTGATACTTGATATTGAGCGGCAGCAGCGTGGCTTCGCGCAGTTGTTGCTCGACCGCTTCTTCCAGCTGCGGATTGTCATGCGTCAGCAGCAAAATCTGTTTTTCCTGCAAGGCATTGCCCTGCATCAGCCAGGCGCCAAACGTAATCGCCACCAGCCCGATTTCATCTTCTGAAAGACTGATCAGATATTCGTTTTCAAACCCTTTCAGCGCTTCGCGCGTGGTGCGCACCAGACGCGGATACATCCGGTTCACTTCTTCCTGCATCAGATTATCGATACCAATACCGAAATGGCAGCGCTCAATGGCCGGGCCGAGATGAGCGAAAAGCTGGCCGACCAGCCCTTCGTAGCTGCTGAATTTCATGCCGGCGATTTCCTGAAAGCGCGCCACCATATTTTCAATTTCCAGCAGCAGACGCTGATCTTCCGTCGAACCGGAACTCTGGTAACTGTGGTTTTTTAACATGCGCAGTATCAGGGTAAAAAATTCGCACTCGCAGTCATCCAGCAAACCGTTACTGAGGCTTTGCAGCTGAACATAAATTTCACGCGCTGCTGCGTATTCCGGTTTTTCCCGCAGCCAGCGGCGCTGTTGTTCCGTGAAATTTAAGCCGGTGGGCCGGTCGTTTTGCCATAAACAATACTGGAGGCAAATCTGCATCAGCTGGCGATCGTGCTGGCTGAGCGCTTTCGGCAGCAGCGACGAACAGTCTTCGATCACGACGCCGAGAATGTCATTTCTCAGCGCCACCTTCTGGCAGGTCTGGCCGTCAAAGGCGATGTGCAGCCACGGGATAAAATGGCGGGAGACGAAATCAGGAGAAATGCGCAATGTGCGGCGTAATCCCTGAAACAGGCACAGGCGCTGGGCGAGCTGATCGCCCTGGATCCGGCACTCTTTTTCGCTGTACTGCAACACATCCAGATGGTGGATCCGCTGGATTTCGCAGGTGACTTCGGCCAGATCTTCCCACGTCGTGCTCAGCCCGACGCCGTTTATTTCGCTGATGATCTCCAGTTGAACTGCCGTCAGCGGCGCGTACAGCATCAGCAACACATGGCACCGACGTTGCGTAGCGGAAAGCGCTGGAGAGGGCTGTTTTTCTGGGGTCATATCACCTTCTGTAATGATGTCGCGTGAAATTATTAGTCAAGCATAGCAAAGCGACTGCCTGCGATAAGGCACCGGCATTGGGTTTTACTCCGGCTTACAACTCAGATCACAGATATTTTTGACGACCGCTTAAATGCACAGCAAAATACTGTTACTAAGTAACAATATGATGGCGCTTTACAGGGAGATGAACTTGAACAAAGCCAGGAACCGGCCTGTTTCCCGCTGTGCGAAATGGCTGGGTGTAGCGCTCATGTGCCTGCCAGCCAGTGTGCTGGCGCATCCGCACAGTTTTATTGATATGCAAACCACGCTGGTGGCTGACGCAACGTCGCTGACCGGGTTGAAAATGGTCTGGACGATGGACGAAATCACCTCCGCCGATCTGCTGTATGACGCGCAGAATGCCAAAGCGGGATCGGATATCTGGAAGAAACTGGCGGCAGAAGTCATGGCGCGGGTGCTCAGCCAGCACTATTTCACCGATTTCTACCGCGAAGGTAAACCGGTGAAATATCTCGATCTACCCAGTGAATATGCGCTTTCCCGCAAAGGCGATCAGGCGGTGCTGGAGTTTGTGCTTCCGCTGGCGCACCCGCAACCGCTGGCGGGCAAACCGATGCAGTTCTCGACCTTCGATCCCTCCTATTTTGTGGATATGACGTACAAAGACAAAACCGCGCTGCACCTTCCGCCGGATCTGGAAAAACGCTGCACGCTCGCGTTATTTACTCCTAAACCGGACGCCTCGCTGCAAAGCTACGCGTTGTCGCTGGATAAGGCTGATGCGCCGCCGGAAGACATGGATCTTGGTCAGCAATTTGCCCAGAAGGTCACACTCGAATGTCATTAATTTCAACGCCATCGAAAACTTTTTCCTGGCGGGATTTATGGCCGCTGGCGGTATTTCTGATCCTGCTGGCGTGCGGGGCGCTTGCGCTGTTCCACTTCTGGCCGCGAATTCTGCTCAGCAGCATTATCTGGCAGCGGGATTTGCATCAGGAATTGGCCGGGCTTTTGCGGCAGGTGAAAGAAAATCCGTTACAGGCAGGCATGACGCTGGCGGGTTTCAGTCTGATTTATGGTGTGGTTCACGCCATCGGGCCGGGGCACGGAAAAATCGTTATCACGACCTATCTGGCGACGCATCCGTCACGCCTGAAAAACAGCCTGAAACTGACGTTTGCCTCCGCCATTGTGCAGGGGCTGGTGGCGATTTTGCTGGTCAGCGTTGTGCTTGGCGTTTTACAGCTTTCTTCACGCCAGCTTCATCAGAGCAGTTTCTGGATGGAGCGGGGCAGTTTCATTCTGGTGATTCTTCTCGGTTTGTTGCTGTGCTGGCGGGCGCTTAAACGGGTCTGGCAGACGATCAAAAGTTTGCAACCAGCACCGGCCATGCGCATCCACAGCCTTTCTCCGCTTGGCACTCAGCCGCACGTTCATGACGAACACTGTGGCTGCGGGCATCAGCACGTGCCGAGCGATCAGCAGCTTCAGGCGGGCGGTGATTTACGTACGCAAATCGCGATTGTGCTGGCGATGGGCCTGCGCCCGTGCTCCGGCGCGATTATGGTTCTGCTGTTCTCCAAAGTGATCGGCGTTTACAGCTGGGGCGTGATTTCTGCCATCACGATGGCCATCGGCACGTCGCTGACCGTGTCGCTCATCGGTGTACTGGTATTTTACAGCCGTTCGCTGGCAGTAAAACTGAGCGCAAGCCGGACGCCTGCCGCGTGGCAGCGCATCGCCTGGTCTTTGGTGGCACTGACCGGCGGGGTTGTGTTGCTGGTGGTGGGCATTTTGCTCTACAGCACCGGCGGCGGTGATGTTTCTCCGATCACCGGCGGGCCTTTCGGGCGTTAATCCTCTCGCTGCCAATCCTGAACCGCAGACATAAAAAAACGGACGCCCAATAAATGGACGTCCGTTTTTTCTGGGTCTTACGACCCGAAACCGGCGAAATTAACGCTTCAGCGCTTCGCTCAGTTCATCACGCATGGTCATCAGAATACCTTTAACGACGCGTGGGTTACCGGCAACGATGTTACCGGAAGAGAAATGGTTGTGGCCGCCAACGAAGTCAGTCACAACGCCGCCTGATTCACGAACCAGCAGCTCGCCACCGGCAAAATCCCAAGGTTTCAGGGCGATTTCGAAGAAGCCGTCAACGCGGCCAGCAGCCACATAGGCCAGATCCAGCGCAGCAGAACCGGTGCGACGGAAGTCAGCACATTCAGTGAACAGTTTGCCCACGACGTTCATGTAGCTTTTTGCGTGTTGTTTGGCTTTGAACGGGAAACCGGTCGCCAGAATGGTGCCGTCGAGATCTTTCGCGTTAGTGCCGCGCAGACGGTAACCGTTCAGCTGTGCGCCCTGACCACGGGTTGCGGTGAACAGTTCGTTGCGCATTGGATCGTAAACTACCGCGACTTCAGTGCGGCCTTTGATGCGCACGGCGATAGAAACAGCGAAATGTGGGAAGCGTTTAACGAAGTTGGTGGTGCCATCCAGCGGGTCGATAATCCATTGTACGTCTTTGTCTTCGCCTTCCAGCTCGCCACACTCTTCACTGATGATGGTGTGTTTTGGGTAGGATTTACGAATGACATCGATAATCATGTGTTCTGCATCGCGATCTACATTGGTAACAAAATCGTTGGTACCTTTTTGAGTAGCTTCTACAGAGTCTGGCGTTTCGTAATGTTTGGCAATCAGGTTACCGGCCTTGCGCGCAGCGCGCACGGCGATGGTGAGCATCGGATGCATGGATATCTTCCAACTAGGATGTTAAAGAACGGGAATACGGGAAACGGCGCGCAGTATAGCAGGGGTTCTGAAAATTAACTACCGTTGTGTTAGGCTGTTGTGATTTTCCGTCTGCCCAGAGTCTGTATGCTGCCTAATATCCGCATTGTCTTAGTTGAAACGTCCCACACCGGTAACATGGGTTCTACTGCCCGCGCTATGAAAACCATGGGTTTATCAAGCCTTTATCTGGTGAATCCACTGGTGAAACCTGATTCTCAGGCCATCTCTTTATCTGCCGGTGCCAGCGATGTGATCGGCAACGCCACCATCGTTGATACGCTGGATGAAGCCCTTTCCGGTTGTAGCCTTGTGATCGGCACCAGTGCGCGTTCCCGTACGCTGCCGTGGCCTATGCTTGAGCCGCGTGAATGCGGTGAGCACAGCGCCAAAGCGGCACAAACCGCGCCGGTTGCGCTGGTCTTCGGGCGCGAACGCGTCGGGCTGACCAATGAAGAGCTGCAAAAATGTAACTACCACGTCTGCATTCCGGCGAACCCGGAATACAGCTCGCTGAATCTGGCGATGGCCGTGCAGATTATTGCGTATGAAGTTCGCGTCGCGCATCTGGCTTTACTCGAAGCCGCAAAACCGCAGGTGGAATACGAAGAATCGCCGTATCCGCTGGTCGACGATCTGGAGCGTTTTTATCAGCATCTTGAACAGACGCTGCTGGAAACCGGCTTCATTCGCCAGGCTCATCCGGGTCAGGTTATGAGCAAATTACGCCGTTTATTCACCCGTGCGCGACCTGAATCTCAGGAGCTAAACATCCTGCGCGGCATTCTGACGTCGATTGAAAAGACTCATAACAACAAAGAATAAGCCTGTTTTTTTGGTTATTAAGGCGATTTTTTGTTATGTGAATCATTGTGTTGCGGTGCCTTCACTTGTGGAGGCAAAAACGCCTGTTTTTCCTCTGTGTAATACTTGAGTAAATTACTCGGTTAAATAGTTGACTGATTTACTCGGGAATGTCAGACTCATTTGCATCAACCGCATTCGTGCGTTTTTAAAAGACATTTAAAACAGGTAACCATGCTATGAGACTGACATCCAAAGGCCGTTATGCCGTGACCGCTATGCTCGACGTTGCACTGCATTCACAGGAAGGACCAGTACCACTGGCTGATATTTCTGAGCGTCAGGGTATTTCTCTTTCTTATCTGGAGCAGTTGTTCTCGCGTTTACGTAAAAATGGTTTGGTTGCCAGTGTTCGTGGTCCGGGCGGTGGTTATCTGCTAGGCAAAGATTCCGGTGATATCGCAGTTGGCGCGGTGATTACTGCCGTTGACGAATCTGTCGATGCGACCCGTTGCCAGGGTAAAGAAGGCTGCCAGAACGGCGAACGTTGCCTGACGCACACGTTGTGGCGTGATCTGAGCGAGCGCATCAGCGGTTTCCTCAACAACATCACACTGGCAGAGCTGGTCAACAACCAGGAAATCCTGGAAGTGGCCGACCGTCAGAACGGTGAAATCCGTCGTCAGCCGAATGGCCGTCAGATGGAGACGATCAACGTAAATCTCAGAGCCTAATCCCCGTCATCCTTCGCGCCGCCTCGGCGTTGGCTGCCGTCGCAAACCCCGGTCACATACTACTGTATGCTCCAGGGGATTTGCTCCGTTGCCGCCTTGATGCAACACGAATGATTTAGGGAATGCTGAGATTTATGTTTTAAGAAGCCCGTGGGAATTCACATTTCCGCGGGTTTTTGCATTTTCAGACGCCAATACTTACCGTTTAGTGCCCGCAAAACGTCATTTCCCTTTTAAGAATTCGTGAAGCCGTTTTAAACTGGGTGTCGTTTTTTTTAATTCTTTCGTTTGCAACAGAACGCGCAGTCCGGAGCTTGCCTGCCATGAAATTACCTATTTATCTCGATTACTCTGCCACTACGCCGGTTGATCCGCGCGTCGCCGAGAAAATGATGCAGTGTCTGACACTGGACGGTACTTTCGGTAATCCGGCTTCACGTTCTCACCGTTTTGGCTGGCAGGCCGAAGAGGCTGTGGATGTGGCGCGTAACCAGATTGCCGAACTGATAAATGCCGATCCGCGTGAAATCGTATTCACTTCCGGCGCGACAGAATCCGATAATCTGGCGATCAAAGGTGCCGCGCACGCGCAACGCGAGAAAGGCAAACATATTATTACCAGCCAGACTGAGCATAAAGCGGTGCTTGATACCTGCCATCAGCTGGAAACCGAAGGTTTTGAGGTTACGTATCTGGCACCACAGGCTGACGGTTTTATCACGCCAGCGGCCATTGAAGCCGCGATGCGTCCGGACACGATCCTGGTGTCCATCATGCAGGTGAATAACGAAATCGGCGTGGTGCAGGATATCGCGACCATTGGCGAACTGTGCCGCAGCCGTGGCGTGTTGTTCCACGTGGATGCGACCCAGAGCGTGGGGAAAATTGATATTGATCTCAGCGAGTTGCCGGTCGATTTGATGTCGTTTTCCGCGCACAAGATTTATGGCCCGAAAGGTATCGGCGCGCTGTACGTGCGTCGCAAACCGAAAGTCCGCATCGAAGCGCAAATTCATGGCGGCGGGCATGAACGCGGCATGCGTTCCGGGACGCTGCCGGTGCATCAGATTGTCGGGATGGGTGAAGCCTATCGCATCGCCAGAGAAGAAAGGGTGACGGAAGTTGATCGTCTGACTATGCTTCGTGACCGTCTGTGGAAAGGCATTCAGGCGCTGGACCACGTCTTTATGAACGGTTCCGCCAAACATGCTGCACCCAATATTCTGAACGTCAGTTTCGCCGGCATTGAAGGGGAATCCCTGATTATGGCGCTGAAAGATCTGGCGGTTTCCTCCGGGTCAGCCTGTACGTCAGCCAGCCTCGAGCCTTCTTACGTTTTACGTGCGCTGGGCATTAACGAAGAGCTGGCGCATGCCTCGTTGCGTTTCTCGCTGGGCCGCTGGACAACGGAAGAAGAAATTGATTATGCAATTGCGCTGGTAGTGAAATCTGTTCGCCGCTTACGTGAATTGCCACCGGTTTATACGGCGAAAGCCTGACATTTATCGTGAAGTGCCACCCTATTTAAAGGGCGATTTACCTGTCATTGAAGAAAAGACTTTCATTGAAGATAAAACTTGTCTTTGAAAATAATAAATCAGGAGTGCTGTTATGAGTTCCGACGTAAACACCAATGAAGCCATGTCCGTGTTCCTTTCTTCCCAGCCAGCAGATGCCCGTTGGGGTGAAAAAGCGACGCTGAGCACCGGTTCTGATGGCATGACTATCCATCTGAAAGAGGGCGATGCGCTGACTGCGATTGCCCGTGCGGCACGCCGTATTGATGGTCAGGGCGTGAAAAACGTCAAGCTGGCAGGCGAAGGCTGGGATCTCGAAAATAGCTGGGCATTCTGGCAGGGTTTCCGCGGCCCGAAAGGCACGCGAAATGTCGAATGGGCTGAGCTGTCTGAAGATGACACTACCGCGCTGCAACAGCGTCTGAAAATCATCGACTGGGTGCGTAACACCATCAATACCCCGGCAGAAGATTTGTCGCCTGAGCAACTGGCGACCCGCGCAGTCGATCTGATGTGTGAATTTGGCAACGAGAAAGTCAGCTACCGCATCACCAAAGGTGACGATCTGCGTCAGCAAAGCTACATGGGTATCCACACTGTGGGCCGTGGCTCTGACCGTCCGCCGGTTCTGCTGGCACTCGATTACAACCCGACCGGCGACGCTGAAGCGCCGGTTTATGCCTGTCTGGTCGGCAAAGGGATTACTTTTGACACCGGCGGCTACAGCCTGAAACCGAGCGCTTCCATGGATTCCATGAAAGCTGACATGGGCGGTGCGGCTACCCTGACAGGCGCGCTGGCGCTGGCGGCGGCAAATGGTCTGAACAAACGTGTGAAATTGTACCTGTGCTGCGCGGATAACATGGTAAGCGGAAATGCCCTGAAACTGGGCGATATCATCCGCTACCGCAACGGCAAAACGGTTGAAGTGATGAACACCGATGCCGAAGGCCGTCTGGTTCTGGCTGATGGCCTGATCGACGCTTCTGCGCAAAATCCGGAGCTGATCATTGACGCGGCAACGCTGACCGGTGCGGCCAAAACCGCATTGGGCAACGATTACCATGCGTTATTCAGCTTTGACGATGCGCTGGTGGCAGAGTTGCTGGCAAGTGCGAAAGAAGAACATGAACCGTTCTGGCGCCTGCCGCTGGAAGAGTTCCACCGTTCGCATCTGCCTTCCAATTTTGCAGAGCTGAACAATATCGCCGGTCCTGCACACACTGCGGGCGCAAGTACGGCGGCGGCTTTCCTGTCTCATTTCGTCACTGAATATAAGAAAGGCTGGCTGCACATCGACTGTTCTGCAACCTACCGTAAAAGCGCGGCTGACCAGTGGTCTGCAGGCGCGACTGGTCTGGGTGTGCGTACCGTCGCTAACCTCTTGTTAGCCAAGTCTAAATAACAGAATCATTTGTTTAAGTAAGAATAACGGGGCGCTGATTAGCGCCCCGTTTTATACCATTACCGGAGTCAGTATTATGAGTGTCCCACACGATCATCTCCCTGCGGGAGCCGCAGCGGTAAACGGGGAAAATGAGCTGGAGCGTCTGCTTCGCCTGTCCGTCAGCGCGCCTGCCTGGCGCCCGGCGTTTTACCAGACCTTGCTGGATTCCACCGTTTTCGTGCTGGGCGATGCAGGTCAGGATGACGCGGAAAAGCAGGGCAGTGTGGCGATCACCGCCGGTAGCGAACTCAATATCCTGCACTGGGAAAAACAGGACGGCAGTTCGGTCATTCCTTTCTTCTCTTCAGTTGATGTGCTTGAAAAAGCCAGCGCGGGCGAAAGTCCCGACGAGCAGGCGTTTGTTGCGCTGCCTGCCCGTGTGTTGTTTGAAATGACGCAGGGCGATGAGCTGTTTCTGAATCCGAAATCCGAATACGGAAAGGAATTCACCCCAAACGAAGTCACGCTGCTGCTGAGCAACGGCGGATTACATGCGCCGTCAGAGCTGGTGCTGGACAAAGAAAGTCAGTTACTGATTGGTCAGCCGGAAGAATATCCTTCAGCCATGATTGATGCGCTAACGACGCTTTTTACCCAGAAAAAGCCGGTACGCCGTGCCTTTATGGCGCTGATCCACGATAAAGCGGTGGATGACCAGCCCAACCTGTTGATTGGTGTTGAAGCCGACGGTGATGAGCTGGAGATCGACGCGCTGATCCGCGAAGCCGGGAATGTGGCGAGTGAAACGTCCCCGGACGATCGCCCGGTGGATTTCTGTATCGTTTCCGAAAAAGAGCGTGGCATCAGCCATTATCTGATCAGCCATACGCAGCCTTTCTATCAGCGCAAGTGGGGCAGCTGGCTGCGCAACATTATTCCCTCTTCGGGTCAGGCGTAAGAGGTATGCGGGAGAGGCTGAGTATGCCGTTCTCTTCCGCTTTGTTTACGAAAAATGGGCGGTTTGGGTGCGATAGTGAATTAATGACACATTTTTTTAATTAAATGTTGTGATTCAGGTAGGCAATCGTAACTTCGCTCCCTATAATCACCGCCATTTTACGGCAGGTATAACATTAAATTAACCGGCCCTACCTATAAAAGTCAGACAGAGGTTTTCATGACTATCCAACGTACTTTCTCCATCATCAAGCCAAACTCCGTAGCTAACAACGACATCGGCGCTATCTACGCACGTTTCGAACGCGCTGGTTTCACCATCATCGCGTCTAAAATGCTGAAACTGACTAAAGAGCAGGCAGAAGGCTTCTACGCTGAACACAAAGGCCGTCCTTTCTTTGATGGTCTGGTTGAGTTCATGACGTCTGGCCCGATCATGGTTCAGGTTCTGGAAGGCGAAAACGCTGTTCAGCGTAACCGCGATATCATGGGCGCAACTAACCCTGAGAACGCGCTGGCCGGTACCCTGCGTGCAGACTTCGCTGACAGCTTCACCGCTAACGCTGTTCACGGTTCTGACGCTGTAGAATCTGCACAACGTGAAATCGCTTACTTCTTCACCGAAAGCGAAATCTGCCCGCGTTAAGATTTTTGGCACCGGTTGCTGGAAGACAGGCCGCAAATTCGTAAGAATTTTGTAACAGGCGCCTTCCAAACATGGCAACACTGCCCTAAAATTTGTACAATGTTGCGCCCCGAATGAGCCAGCCTCGTCGGGGCGCAATTTATTTGCAGGCCGTCAGTTTCCGAAAAGGTTTCGGCTCTGCACTTCCAATACGCCATAACGTGTAACAACGAGGCCATTTTTAATCATGTTAGAATCAAACACGCCCGAGCATACCTTGTCTGAGAACACTCCCGTTTCCGCAGAAGCCGTGAACACTGTCGTGCCGCCTGCTGCCGCAAAAATTAACCTTCTTGATCTCAACCGCAAACAAATGCGTGAGTTTTTCATCAACATGGGCGAGAAACCGTTCCGTGCTGATCAGGTCATGAAGTGGATGTACCATTATTGCAGCGATGATTTCGAGCAAATGACCGATATCAACAAGCCGCTGCGTGAAAAACTGGCCCGCGTTGCAGAAATCCGTGCGCCGGAAGTGGCGTCCGAACAGCGTTCAACCGATGGCACCATCAAATGGGCGATTCAGGTTGGCGGCCAGCTGGTCGAAACCGTGTATATCCCGGACGGCGACCGTGCGACGCTTTGCGTTTCTTCTCAGGTAGGTTGTGCGCTGGAATGTACTTTCTGCTCAACCGCCCAGCAGGGCTTTAACCGTAACCTGCGCGTGTCCGAAATCATCGGGCAGGTGTGGCGTGCGGCGAAAATTATCGGTGCCGCAAAAGTGGCCGGTACGCGTCCTATCACCAATGTGGTGATGATGGGAATGGGCGAGCCTTTGCTGAACCTGAACAACGTGGTACCGGCAATGGAAATCATGCTGGACGATTTCGGTTTTGGTCTGTCAAAACGTCGCGTCACGCTCTCCACCTCGGGTGTTGTGCCTGCGCTGGATAAACTCGGCGACATGATTGACGTGGCACTGGCCATTTCCCTGCACGCGCCAAATGACACCATTCGCGACGAAATCGTACCGATTAACCGCAAATACAATATCGATACTTTCCTGGCTGCCGTTGAGCGTTATATCGGTAAATCCAACGCCAATCAGGGCCGTGTGACCATCGAATACGTTATGCTCGACCACATCAACGATGGCACTGAACATGCGCATGAACTGGCAGAACGCCTGAAAAATACGCCGTGCAAAATCAACCTGATCCCATGGAACCCGTTCCCGGGCGCACCGTATGGCCGCAGCTCCAACAGCCGTATTGACCGTTTCTCGAAAGTGCTGATGGATTACGGTTTCACGGTGATTGTGCGTAAAACCCGTGGCGACGACATTGATGCTGCGTGCGGGCAACTGGCGGGCGACGTGATCGACCGTACTAAACGTACGTTGAAGAAAAAAATGGCAGGCGAGCAGCAGATTTCCGTAAAAGCCGTGTAGTCGCTATAAGCCTTAAAGAGTGCGAGGGGGTTACTGTGCAGTGCGGTAAGCCCCCGTTTTGTTGTCGATGGCAAGATAAAGGGAATTAAGCATGACAATGAATGGCAGTGTGAAGTTGCTGATTGCAGCGGGAATCTCCGTTGCGCTGCTGGCGGGGTGTTCCGGTACACCGAAAGAAACGCAACAGGCCACGGGCGCAGCGCAGACGCGTCTGGAGCTGGGGATGGAATATCTGTCTCAGGGCAATATGGACGCGGCAAAGCAAAATTTACAGAAAGCCGTGGATGGCGCGCCAAATGATTATCGCACTCAGCTCGGAATGGCGCTTTACGAGCAAAAAAACGGCGATCAGAAAGCTGCGCAAAGCCGCTACCAGCAAGCGCTGAAGCTGGCACCGCAAAATGGCACTGTGATGAATAATTACGGTGCGTTTTTGTGTAGTTTAGGGCAGTATGTACCCGCACAACAGCAGTTTAGCGCCGCAGCTAATGCACCTGATTACGGTCAGGTAGCTGACAGTCTGGAAAATGCAGGCTACTGTTTTCTGAAGGCCAATCAGAATGAGGAAGCGCGAGTGTTACTAAGCCGGGCATTAAAAGTTGATCCCGATAAAGGCGCACCCTTGCTGACTGAGGCAACCAAAGAATTTGGGGAAGGGAACCGCGCTCAGGCGAAACTATTACTGGATGTATATCAACATGTTCTGCCAGCCACTGCTGAAAGTATCATGTTACAAATTCGATTCGCTGCGTTAGCGGGCAATCCGGATAGCGTTCAACGCTACGGTAAGCAGCTTGCGCGTAGTTATCCACAATCTAAACAGTACCAGCAGTTCTTAGCTAATGAATACTGAAGCCTCCCAAGAAAATAATGCAAAACTGACCACAGGCGAACGTCTGCGTCAGGCTCGTGAACAGTTAGGTCTCAGTCATCAGGCCGTTGCAGAACGCCTGTGTCTGAAAGTCTCGACTATTCGCCAAATCGAAGAAGAAACGACGCCGGCCGATCTTGCGCCGACTTTCCTGCGTGGTTATCTGCGCTCTTACGCCAAGCTGGTACACGTTCCTGAAGAGGAACTGTTAGGTCTGATTGGTAAACAAGCTCCCATTAAAGTGCCGAAAGTTGCTTCGATGCAGGGTTTTTCCCTGGGTAAGTCTCGCAAAAAACGTGATGGCTGGCTGATGGGCTTTACCTGGCTGGTGGTGTTTGTGGTGATCGGCCTGACCGGTGCGTGGTGGTGGCAAAACCATCAGGCGCAGCAGCAGGAAATCGCCACCATGGCTGACCAGTCTTCTGCGCAACTAAATCAGGATAATGGTCAGGGGCAAGCGGTTCCACTGGGCGATAACGCGAACTCTGCACCGACCACAGAAGATACGTCTTCTGCGCAGGCGACCGAGCCGCAGCCACAAAACAGTATTCCGCTGAATACTACACCGGCTCCTGCTACTACCGCAGGCACTACACCGGCTGTAACGGGTTCACAGGAACCGGCAGCGGTTTCTACCAGCCAGCCAGCAACATCGGCTGAGAATGGCCTGCCTACGGGTGACGCACAAACTGCCACGGCAGCAGGTGCCGATCCACAAGCGGTTGCTTTGACTTTCAAGGCTGACTGCTGGTTACAAATCGACGACGCATCAGGTAAAACCCTGTTCAGCGGCATCAAAAAAGGCGGCGAGTCTCTCAGCGTTAAGGGCACTGCGCCGTATAAGCTGAAAATCGGTGCTCCGGGTGCGGTGGATATCCAATTCCAGGGCAAACCGGTTGATTTAAGTCGTTTTGTAAAATCAAGCCGTGTTGCACGCCTGACCTTAGCTGCCGAGTAATCGGCAGTTTGTCAGACGCTTGTAACGATGGAGAGTGAAGTAATGCATAACCAAGCACCCATTACCCGTCGCAAATCAACCCGGATTTATGTCGGCAAGGTGCCTGTAGGTGACGGAGCGCCGATTGCAGTGCAATCGATGACCAACACCCGCACCACAGACGTAGCGGCTACAGTCGCACAAATCAAATCACTGGAACGCGTGGGTGTCGATATTGTCCGCGTTTCCGTGCCTACAATGGATGCCGCTGAGGCGTTCAAACTTATCAAGCAGCAGGTTAATGTCCCGCTGGTCGCTGATATCCATTTTGATTACCGCATCGCGCTGCAAGTTGCAGAATACGGCGTGGATTGCCTGCGTATTAACCCGGGCAATATCGGTAACGAATCCCGCATCCGCTCCGTAGTGGATTGCGCCCGCGACAAAAATATTCCTATCCGTATCGGTGTCAACGGCGGCTCTCTGGAAAAAGATATCCAGGAAAAGTACGGCGAACCTACGCCGCAAGCGCTGCTGGAATCTGCGATGCGTCACGTCGATATTCTCGACCGCCTCAACTTTGACCAGTTTAAAGTCAGCGTGAAAGCTTCTGACGTTTTCCTGGCTGTTGAGTCGTATCGCCTGCTCGCCAAACAAATTGTTCAGCCATTGCACCTTGGGATCACGGAAGCGGGCGGTCTGCGCGCCGGTTCCGTTAAATCGGCTATCGGTCTGGGTTTACTGCTGTCAGAAGGTATCGGTGACACGCTGCGTATTTCACTGGCGGCCGATCCTGTCGAAGAAGTGAAAGTCGGTTTTGATATCCTGAAGTCGTTGCGTATCCGTTCCCGTGGGATCAACTTCATTGCCTGCCCGACCTGTTCGCGTCAGGAATTTGATGTCATCGGTACGGTGAATGCGCTGGAACAGCGTCTGGAAGACCTCATTACGCCAATGGATGTTTCAATCATCGGCTGCGTGGTGAATGGTCCGGGAGAAGCGCTGGTCTCCACGATTGGTGTTACAGGCGGTCATAATAAAAGCGGTTTCTACGAAGATGGCGTTCGTCAGAGAGAGCGTTTTGATAACACAGATATGATTGACCAGTTAGAAGCAAAAATTCGCGCCAAAGCGGCGATTATGGATGAGAGTAAACGTATCGTTATCAATCATCTTGAAAAGTAACATCGGTTGCGGGCGTCTGCGGACGCCTGCATTATATTGAACCCGGTAGGGGAAAGTGTCTGCGCGTTGAACCGCAGGGCACAAAACCCCTATAATCGGGTTCATTTTTTATAAAACGATAGAGAACTGACGTGGCAAAGAATATCCAGGCCATTCGCGGCATGAACGACTATCTGCCTGAAGACACGGCATTATGGCAGCGTATCGAAGGTACGTTGAAACAAGTGCTCGGCGGTTACGGCTACAGTGAAATCCGTATGCCGATTGTAGAGCAGACCCCATTGTTTAAGCGCGCTATCGGTGAAGTGACCGATGTCGTGGAAAAAGAAATGTATACCTTTGAAGACCGCAACGGTGAAAGCCTGACGCTGCGTCCTGAAGGTACAGCTGGCTGCGTCCGCGCCGGTATCGAACATGGTCTGCTGTACAATCAGGAGCAACGTCTGTGGTACATCGGCCCGATGTTCCGCTACGAGCGTCCGCAAAAAGGCCGCTATCGTCAGTTTAATCAGTTGGGTGTGGAAGTCTTTGGCCTGCACGGCCCGGACGTTGATGCCGAACTGATCCTCCTGAGCGCCCGCTGGTGGCGTGCGCTGGGTATCGCTGAACACGTTACGCTTGAGCTGAACTCTATCGGCTCTCTGGAAGCCCGCGCTAATTATCGTGATGCGCTGGTGGCTTTCCTTGAGCAGCATAAAGATAAGCTGGATGAAGACTGCAAACGCCGTATGTACAGCAATCCGCTGCGCGTGCTGGACTCCAAAAATCCGGATGTTCAGGCATTATTGAACGATGCACCGGCGCTGGGGGACTATCTTGATGAAGAATCAAGAGAACACTTTGCAGGTCTGTGTGAACTTTTAGAGCAGTCTGGTATCCCATATACGGTTAATCAGCGACTTGTGCGCGGTTTGGATTATTACAACCGCACCGTATTCGAATGGGTAACCAGCAGCCTGGGCGCGCAGGGCACCGTGTGTGCCGGTGGCCGTTATGACGGGCTGGTAGAACAATTGGGTGGTCGTGCAACACCTGCTGTCGGTTTCGCGATGGGACTGGAGCGCCTGGTCTTACTGGTTCAGGCTGTAAATCCAGATTTCAAAGCACCTGCGACGGTAGATGCTTATGTGATTTCCTCTGGTGCGGGTACGCAAAGTGCGGCGATGCAACTGGCTGAAACGCTGCGTGATGCACTGCCTGAACTGAAAGTGATGACTAACTACGGTGGCGGTAACTTCAAAAAGCAATTTGCCCGTGCTGACAAATGGGGCGCACGCGTTGCCCTGGTACTGGGTGAAGATGAAGTCGCAAACCTGCAGGTTGTTGTAAAAGATCTGCAAAGTGGAACGCAAGAAACGCTGGCGCAAAGCGAACTCGCCGCGCGTCTGGCTTCGATGTTGGGTTAAGGAGAAGGACACTGTGGAAGTCTATACCACTGAGAATGAACAGGTTGATGCTGTACGTCGCTTCTTTGCCGAGAACGGTAAAGCGCTGGCCATCGGCGTGGTTCTGGGTATTGCAGCCCTGAGTGGCTGGCGTTTCTGGCAGAGCCATCAGGACTCAGCCTTGACGGAAGCCTCTGCCTCTTTCCAGAAAGCTAATCAATCGCTGACCGCGAATAGCGCTCAGGGCGTTGCTGACCTCGAAAAATTTGCGCAGAGCAATGACAACAATTACGGGGTATTTGCTGCCCTGCAACTGGCCGATCATTTCGTGGAAGCGAAAGATTTCGCGAATGCTGAAAAGCAGCTGGCGCAGGCGCAAGGTTTTGCAAAAGAAGACAATTTACATTCGCTGGTGAATTTACGTCTGGCTCGTGTCCAGATGCAGCAAGGCAAATTTGATGATGCACTCAAAACGTTAGACGGCGTGAAGGGTGAAGGCTGGGTGGCAATGCAGCAAGGCATCCGCGGTGATGTTCTGCTGGCAAAAGGCGATGCAAAAGGTGCTCGCGAAGCCTACAGCAAAGGAATTGATTCTAAACCCTCTCAAACGCTGCAAACCATGCTGCGTATGAAATTGAACAACTTAGCCAGCTAAGGGGAACCCCGATGCAATTGCGTAAAACACTCTTGGTAGGATGGGTTTCTGTTGCCCTGCTGAGTGGCTGTTCATTGTTTAACAGCGAAGAAGACGTTGTGAAAATGTCCCCGCTGCCAAAAGTTGAAAACCAGTTCACTCCGACGAAAGTCTGGAGCAAGTCTGTCGGCAATGGCGTAGGCGAATACTATTCCAACCTGCATCCTGCCTGGCAGGACAACACCATCTATGCCGCTGACCGCTTTGGTGTGGTGAAAGCGCTGGATGCAGACAGCGGGAAGGAAAAATGGAGTGTTAACCTGTCTGAAAAAACCGGTTTCTTCTCCAGCAATATCTCGGCTCAGCTTTCCGGTGGCCTGACAGTTTCCGGTTCTCATGTTTACGTCGGCAGCGAAAAAGCTGTGGTTTACGCATTGAACACGGCTGATGGTACAGTGGCATGGCAGACCAAAGTGGCGGGTGAAGCGTTATCCCGTCCAGTCGTCAGCGATGGTCTGGTTCTGGTTCACACCGGTAACGGTATGTTGCAGGGTCTGAGTGAGTCCGATGGTACAATCCAGTGGACCGCTAACCTTGATATGCCAACGCTTTCCCTGCGCGGTGAATCTGCGCCTGCGGTTGCGTTTGGTGCAGCTATCGTCGGCGGTGATAACGGTCGCGTAAGCGCCGTTCTGATGAAAGAAGGTCAGCTGATCTGGCAGCAACGTATTTCTCAGACTACCGGTACGACTGAAATCGACCGTCTGAGCGATGTGGATACCACGCCGGTTATCGTTGATGGCGTTGTGTATACGCTGGCTTACAACGGCAATCTGGTGGCGATGGATCTGCGTTCCGGTCAGATTGCGTGGAAACGTGATGTGGGTTCCGTGAATGACATCATCGTTGATGCTGGCCGTATTTACCTGGTCGATCAGGATGACCGCGTCATGGCCCTCGACACCCAGGGCGGCGTGAGCCTGTGGCGTCAAAGCGAATTGCTGCACCGTAACCTGACGGCACCTGTGCTGTATAATGGTTACCTTGTGGTCGGCGATTCCGAAGGTTATCTGCACTGGATCAACACCACGGATGGCCGTTTTGTTGCTCAGCAGAAAGTTGACAGCGATGGCTTCCTGAGCGCGCCAATTGTGGCAAGCGACAAGCTGGTTGTGCAGGCGAAAGGCGGCGAAGTTTACTCCTTTACACGCTGATATCGCGACCCGCGTCTGGCTTTGAGATCGGTTGATCCCGGCCTTTAAAACGGCTCCTGAATTGCTCAGGGGCCGTTTCGTATTCTGAAAACAGCGTAATGAATCATTGAGCATTACGGCGTAAGAAATTGAATTATAGCGGTTTGTCTGAATTTTCAGACGTGCCGGCTATTTGCGTTTAGCTCTATATATAAAAACTGAGGCTTCAAAATGATACCTGTCGTTGCGCTTGTTGGGCGCCCGAATGTGGGTAAATCCACTTTATTTAACCGTTTAACCAAGACGCGTGATGCGCTGGTTGCGGATTTCCCGGGGCTTACGCGTGACCGCAAGTATGGTCGTGCAGAAATTGAGGGTAATGAATTTATCATCGTTGATACCGGCGGTATCGACGGTACCGAAGATGGCGTTGAAACCCGTATGGCCGGGCAATCACTGCTGGCAATCGAAGAAGCCGACATTGTCTTGTTCATGGTGGATGCGCGCGCGGGCCTGATGCCTGCCGATCAGGGCATTGCCCAGCATCTGCGCAGCCGTGAAAAAGCGACATTCCTGGTCGCCAACAAAACTGACGGTTTAGATCCTGACAGTGCCACCGGCGATTTCTATTCCCTCGGTCTGGGCGAAGTGTACGCGATTGCCGCTTCCCACGGCCGTGGCGTAGCGCAGCTGATTGAACACGTTCTGGTGCCGTTTGTTGGTGAAAAACCAGAAGAAGTTGAGCTGACTGAAGAAGAAGCCAACGCCGCTTACTGGGCTGAACAGGAAGCGACCGGTGATGAAATCCCGGAAGACGAAGAAGATAATTTCGACCCGACAACATTGCCTATCAAACTGGCTATCGTCGGGCGTCCGAACGTAGGTAAGTCCACACTGACTAACCGCATTCTGGGTGAAGAGCGTGTCGTGGTTTACGACATGCCGGGCACCACGCGTGACAGTATTTATATTCCGATGGTGCGCGACGAACGTGAATACGTTCTTATCGACACCGCCGGTGTGCGTAAACGCGGTAAAGTCACTGAAACGGTTGAAAAATTCTCCGTAATCAAAACCCTGAAGGCGATTGAAGACGCTAACGTCGTGATGCTGGTTATTGATGCCCGTGACAGTATCTCCGATCAGGATCTGTCACTGCTGGGCTTCATCCTCAACAGCGGTCGTTCACTGCTGATTGTGGTGAACAAGTGGGATGGAATGAGTGAAGAAGCGCGTGCTCAGGTGAAAGACCAGTTGGATCTGCGCCTCGGCTTTGTTGACTTCGCGCGTATCCACTTCATCTCAGCTCTGCACGGCAGCGGCGTGGGCAACCTGTTCGAATCTGTGATTGAAGCGTACACCTGCGCGACTACGCGTGTGAGCACTTCCTTACTGACCCGCATCATGCAAATGGCAGCAGACGATCACCAGCCACCGCTGGTCAATGGCCGTCGCGTTAAGCTGAAATATGCGCACGCGGGGGGTTATAATCCGCCAATCGTGGTAATTCACGGTAACCAGGTGAAAGATCTGGCTGATTCCTACAAACGCTATCTGATGAACTACTTCCGCCGTTCACTGAAAGTGATGGGTACGCCAATCCGCATTCAGTTCAAAGAGGGTGAGAACCCGTTTGAAGGCAAGCGTAATACCCTGACGCCAAACCAGATGCGTAAGCGTAAGCGTCTGATGTCACACCTGAAAAAAAGCAAATAATGATTTACGGGGTGCATGAAAATGCGCCCCATTTTTTTGTCTCATTTTACCCTGCAAGGAGCTGGCTGGATGTTCTGGCAGACCTGGAGTTTTGCGTTTGGCGTTACTGTTCCGAATTTACTGATCTTACTGCTGGGCGTGATGTTGCGCCGCACCGGCCTGATGGACGACAATTTCAACGAAAAAGCCAGCCGGTTAGTATTTAATATTGCGCTGCCTTGCCTGCTCTTTTTCAGCGTCGCACAGGGGCACGATTCCTCCGGCTCAAACCTGCCGCTGGCGCTTTACGGCGGGGTCGCCACCGTCGTTTCATTCTTATTGCTGGAACTGGTCGCCCTCAGGCTGGTGAAAGATCCCCGCGAACGCGGCATCTTTGTTCAGGGAGGATTCCGCGCCAATACCGGTATCGCCGGTCTTGCGTATGCCTCGCTGGCGTTTGGTAACGAAGGCATTGCTTTAGGATCGATGTATCTGGCGGTGACGGTCATTCTTTTCAACGTGCTGTCCGTTATTACGCTGACTCGCAGCCTGAAAGGCGGGCAGGGGAAACGGATCGGGATGAAGCCGATTTTGCACGGAATAGTGACTAACCCGCTGATTATTGGTCTGGTTCTCGGCCTGGCATTCCAGCACAGCCATTTGCCGATGCCTGCCACGATCGCCAGCACCGGTGATTTTATTTCCGGCATGGCACTGCCTCTGGCGATGTTGTGCGCCGGTGCAAGTCTGGACTGGCGTGCAATGTTCCGCAGTTCTAACGTGGCGGCCTGGTCTTCGGCTTCGCGTGTTATTTTTGTCCCTGCGCTGATGACGTTCGGCGCATGGCTGTTTGGTTTTCGCGGTGCCGCGCTGGGCGTGATTTTTCTCTTTTCCTGCACACCGACGGCCGCAGGTAGCTATGTGATGACGCGCGCGATGGGCGGCAACGCCACGCTGGCGGCGAATATTATCGCGGTGACTACGTTAGGATCATTTTTCACCACCGCTCTGGGGCTGTATTTATTACGGACGCTGGGCGTTATTTAGAGGATAAAACGATGGAAGCACTTTGTCCGGTTTGCAGTCAGCCCATGAACTGGGTGAGCGGTCACTTTCACTGTGAACCCTGCCAGATGAGTTACACCCAAACGGCGTTATGCCCGGATTGCCATCAGCCGTTGCAGGAGCTGAAAGCCTGCGGTGCGGTTGATTATTTCTGTCAAAACGGGCATGGGATGATTTCTAAAAAACGGGTGCAGTTTACCTATTCCCCTTATTCGCAAGAGTGACTTTCATCTGGCGGTGCCTGTTTCCATAAATCGACCAGTTCTTCCGGTGCCTGCGTTTCCGGGATGATCACCACCAGACTGGCGGTGGTTTCCGCCGAAGCGTAGTAAATCTCCAGCCGGAAATAGCGCTGATCACCGCGACCGGCATTTTCTTTTTCCTGCGCATAGGGCAGCGTTTTGTTGATGAGCTGGCAGATTTCCTGTCGCTTATCGTCGCTCATTCCGGAAAGATCAACCCGCCGCGGCCCGCTGAGTTTGGGGATAAAGGCAATGCCGCCTTCGCGATAAATCTCGATGACCGCATTGCTTTCCAGCGAATCTAAAGGTTTCATTTACATCACTCCGACCTGCTCCCAGGCTTCACGAACCGCCTGCGTAACGGTATCGTCGAACCGTTTACCGGCATGTTGCACCGTGAGCTGGGCGAAAGTTACAAAGTCAGCATTTTTTGGCAGGGATTTATCACACACAGTGTCATACCAGACGTACCCCGCGCGCTCCCAGGCATTGCCTCCCAGTGTAGTGGCTGCCAGATAAAATGCGCGGTTGGGGATCCCCGAATTGATGTGAACACCGCCGTTATCGTCGCGGGTGTTCACATACCCTTTCATGTCGGCAGGTTGCGGATCTTTACCGAGCAGCGGGTCATCGTAGGCCGTTCCCGGGTGTGACATTGAACGCAAACCGGTGCCGTGAATGCCTTTTGCCAGCAGGCCTTCACCGATAATCCAGTCGGCTTTATCTGCCGTTTGCTTCAGATGAAACTGTTTTACCAGAGAGCCGAAAACGTCAGAAAGCGATTCGTTTAATGCGCCGGATTGCCCGTTATAATTCAGACCCGCCTCGCTTTCTGTCACGCCGTGGGAAAGCTCGTGGCCCACAACGTCAATCGCAATGGTGAACCGGTTAAAAATTTCACCGTCGCCGTCGCCAAATACCATCTGCTGCCCGTTCCAGAAAGCGTTCTGATAGCCTTTGTCGTAGTGGACGGTGCCCAGCAACGCCAGCCCTTTATTGTCGAGAGAATTACGCTGATACGCCTGCCAGAAGAAATCATAGGTGACGCCGAGATAATCATAAGCTTCATCCACGGCCACATCGCCGTTGCTGGCCTGACCCTCTTTGCGTACTGATTCACCGGGAAGTTTCGTGGAATTTTTCGCGTCATAAATATCACGTTCGGCCTGACCGGCTCTGGCCGTGGAGATTTTTTGCGGTTTGGCGTAAGGCTGCGCCATCAGGGTATTCACATGCACCAGCGTTTGTCTGGCGCAATTGCGCTGAGGCTCGGTGCCGTGCTCGATAATCCGGTTGAGAATATAGGGCGGGATAACGCTGTAGTAACGCTTCGCTGAACTGTGATTCATCGTGAATCTCCTTATCAAGAGTCACCCGTGGGTGAAAGAAAGGCGTTCTGACTGCCTGATACTGAAAGGAGGCTAATGATTAGCCGTCTCCTGTCAGTATAGGACTGCGCTGCGTGATGTCCGTGAAAGATGAGATTTATCTGTCCGGCAGGGGGTCATACAAAAGATGCGGGCGCGGAGCCACGGCACGCCCGGTGGCTTTGCGCACCGAATTGCGTATCACCAGTTTTCCCTGCAAAAGCTGAGTGGTGTGAGGCGCATCCGGACGCAACATTCTGCGTTGCAGCAGGGCGATGGCTTCCGCGCCCAGCTCGTCACGCGGAACGTGAACGGCGGTCAGCGGGACATCGTGAATTTCGGCCAGATTAAATCCGTCGGTGCTGATGACGCTGATATCACCCGGTACTGATAACCCTCTTTTCGCCAGAGCGGCCACCACGCCCGACGCCATAAAGTCGCCACCAGCCAAAATGGCGGTTGGCAACGGCTGTTCCGCTGGCAGTGAATCGAGATACTCAAGCAGTGCCTGTTCACTTTCCTGTGCGCCAAATCCCGACGTATTCAGCAAATGCTGGCTGTCGCTGAACGTCTGATGATTGCGGGCGAACGCCTGTTTAATGCCGGTCAGGCGCAGCTCCATGGTATGACGGCGCAGACATTGCACCGTCACGATATGGGTATGACCCTGCGCGAAAAGATAGTCGCAGGCGAAATCGCCCATCGTCTGGTGATCGGGGCTGACACTGTCGTGACGCATATGCCGGTCATGGCAATTGACCAGCACGCAGGGTTTTGCCATTTCGGCAGCCAACTGATGAATATGTGGATCGTCGATGCCGACCAGCAAAACGGCTTCAGTCAGCGGATCGGTCATTTTGGCGATGAACAGCGCGGCATCGGCGTTTTCTTCTTCCATCGCACAATAGCGGACACGCACTTCGTGACTGGCGGTGGACGCCAGAATGCCCTGGATCACCTTGTAGTAAAAAATATCACTGCGCACATCAAAGGCGCGGGCCGGGGCGAAAATGATGAGATTGTTGAGCATCAGCCTGCCGGTGGACAGTTCGTCAAAGACGCCCTGCGATTTGGCGCATTCAAGCACCAGGTCACGGGCTTTGCTGCTGGTGTTATTTTTTCCGGCCAGAACACGCGAAACCGTGCTGATCGACAGCCCCGTCTGGTCGGCAATTTGCTGGATATTTAACTTTCCTTTCAAACTGTGATCTCCTTCAAAATCGCTCCTGCAAAATTTTTCACCCACGTACACGGCTTCTGCATAAGCTTTTGCCCGCTCTCGTTTCGCCCCGAAGTTATAGCGTGAAAGCTTTTGCAAAAAATCACGTTTCGCTCACAAATCCGTCTGCCTACTCTGCGGAAGTACCTCAAATAACACATCATCTGCGGCAACGGCCGACGGATGGGAGAACAGGCATGACAATTCAAATCAACACCGAAACGGCAGCCGTTACAGGACGTCGGAAAATAAAAGCTTTACGCTGGTGGATGCTGGCGCTGTTCCTCCTCGGCGTGACGGTTAACTACGTCACCCGAAATTCTCTGGGTTTACTGGCTGCTGAACTTAAAACCAGCCTGAACATGACGACCGAACAATATTCCTACATCGTGGCGGCGTTTCAGGCTGCTTATACGATATTCCAGCCGTTGTGCGGCTGGCTGATAGACGTTATCGGGCTGAAACTCGGCTTTCTGATTTGTGCGTCAATCTGGGCCGTGGTCTGTATGTTGCACGCGGGTGCGGGCAGCTGGATCCAGCTTGCTGTTTTACGTTTCTTCATGGGGAGCGCCGAAGCGGCGGCCACACCGGCCAACGCAAAAGCAATTTCCGACTGGTTCCCGCGAAAGGAACGCCCGGTTGCTGCGGGCTGGGCGGGCGTCGGTTTCTCCATCGGCGCGATGCTGGCACCGCCGATCATTCTGGTGGCGCATATATCATTTGGCTGGCGCGGCGCTTTCCTGTTTTGCGGCGTGCTGTCGATGCTGTGGGTTCTGCTGTGGTGGAAATTCTACCATTCTCCGGAAACGCATCCGAACCTGAGCAAGGATGAACTGGCGCTGATCCGTCAGGACAACGAACCCCAGCAGGAACGTCTGCCGTTTATTAAATCCCTGAAAATTGTCTGCAAGAACAAGAAATTCTACGGCATCGCCATCCCGGCATTCCTGGCTGAACCGGCGTGGGCCGTTTTCAGTTTCTGGGTTCCGCTGTATCTCGCCAACGAACGCGGCATGGATTTAAAACACATCGTGATGTTTGCCTGGCTGCCGTTCCTGGCCGCCGATCTGGGCAGTATTGCCAGCGGCTATCTCACCACGCTTTACCGCAAAGTTTTCGGCTGCACCCGCATTAACTCCATCGTGGCCAGCTCCGTCACCGGCGCATTCATGATGCTGTCACTGGCGCTGGTTGCCGTGACCCAAAGCCCGTATGCCGCCATCGCGCTGATTTCCATCGGCGGATTCGGCCATCAGGTTATTTCCTGCATGCTCAGCGCGGTTGTCGTTGAAACATTTGATAAAAGCCAGGTTGCGACCGTCAACGGAATGCGCGGTTCTTCCGCGTGGATCGCCAGCTTCCTGTTCTCACTGCTGATTGGCGCCGTGGCCGATTCGATTGGTTTTAATCCGTTGTTTATCGCAATGGGATTCTTTGATTTGATTGGGGCCGTATTCCTGATTGCCCTGATCGCAGAACGCCGCAATCCGGCAAAAAGGGAGAGTGTATGAAAACGTTAAAACACTGGGAGCTTGCCGGGCAGGATAACGCAGGTGTGGATCTGCGTGTCGAAGGTAAGCATCTGTTTTGTCTGCGGGTGCTTGAAGAGGGGCTGGTTCGCGTCTTTATTCAGCGCAACGGCGAACTGGCGCTGGACAGAACCTGGAGCATCGCGCCACAAAACGATGTGCCTTGGGAAGGACGTGACCGTCTGAGCAACGAAGGTTTTTCGCAGCCGGGCTACCAGTTGTCGCAAGATGAAGACTCGCTGACTTTAACGACTGAGTCGCTGCGCGTCACGGTTCATCAGCCGCTGTGGCTGGAGTGGGAACATAAAAATGCGGCGGGTGAATGGCTGCCGCTGGTCAGCGACCGCAAAACCGGCGCGTATATGCTGGCAGTAAAAGGTGATGGCTCAGCGCATTATCAGCTTCGCGAAAAGCAGGATAGTGTTTACGGGCTGGGTGAAAAGGCCGGTGATCTCAACCGCAGCGGCCGCCGTTTCGAAATGCGCAATCTTGACGCGATGGGTTATAACGCGGCCAGTACCGACCCGTTGTACAAACATATTCCGTTCACGATGACCCGCCGGAATGACGTCAGTTTTGGTCTGTTCTACGACAATCTCAGCAATGTCTGGCTGGATCTGGGCAATGAGCTGGATAACTACCATCTACCATACCGCCGTTTCAGCGCCGAAGCGGGCGATCTGGACTACTACCTGTTTATCGGGCCGACGTCGCTGGACGTCACCAAGAAACTGGTGAAGCTGACCGGTAAAACCACCTTTGGCCCGAAATGGAGTCTGGGTTACAGCGGCTCGACGATGTATTACACGGACGCGCCGGATGCCCAGCAGCAGCTGATGAAATTCATCACGCTGTGCCAGCAGCATGAAATTCCGTGCGATTCCTTCCAGCTTTCATCGGGTTACACGTCGATTGGCAACAAACGTTACGTGTTCAACTGGAATTACGACAAAGTGCCTGAGCCGGAAGTGATGTCGAAAGCGTTTCTCGACGCCGGTATTCGTCTGGCCGCCAACATCAAACCTTGCTTGTTGCAGGATCACCCGCAGTACGGGCAGGTGGCGGAGCAGGGCTTGTTCATTCGCGACAGCGAAAGCAACGTACCTGAGCGCTCGGTTTTCTGGGATGACGAAGGTTCGCATCTCGATTTTACACATCCGTCCGCCGTGCGCTGGTGGCAAAAAGGGGTGACGCAGCAGTTACTGGAAAAAGGCATCGGTTCGACCTGGAACGACAACAACGAATACGAAGTCTGGGACAGCGACGCGCGCTGCCACGGTTTCGGCAAATCGATTGCCATCAAACACATCCGCCCGGTTATGCCGCTACTGATGATGCGTGCGTCATTTGAAGCGCAGCAAAACTTTGCGCCGGAAACCCGTCCGTACCTGATTTCGCGTTCCGGCTGTGCGGGCATGCAGCGTTATGTGCAGACGTGGAGCGGCGATAACCGCACTAACTGGCAGACGCTGCGTTACAACACACGAATGGGCATCGGGATGAGTTTGTCCGGTTTGTACAACGTCGGGCATGACGTCGGCGGGTTCTCCGGCGATAAACCGGAAGCCGAGCTGTTTGTCCGCTGGGTACAAAACGGCGTGATGCACCCGCGTTTCACCATTCACTCATGGAATGACGATAACACCGTGAATGAGCCGTGGATGTATCCGCAGGTGACGCCGCTGATCCGCGATGCAATCCGCCTGCGTTACCGTCTGTTGCCGTATTTCTACACGTTGCTGTGGCAGGCGCATGCGGAAGACGAACCGATGCTGCGTCCGACGTTCCTCGATCACGAGCATGATAAAAATACGTTCGCTGAAACCGATGATTTCCTGATGGGGCGCGACTTGCTGGTCGCCAGTGTTGTCGAAGAAGGCCAGCGCGAACGCAGCGTCTATTTGCCGGATAACGGCATCGGCTGGTGTGATTTCTATACCGGCGAATGGTTTGCAGGTGGTCAGACAATCACGCGCGATGCGCCGCTGGATCGCCTGCCGCTGCTGGTGCGCGCCGGTGCTGCGCTGCCGCAATCTTCCCGTCTTGCGTACGTTGACGCCAGCCGCGATATGCTGCGTGAGCTGCATGTTTATCCGGCCGCAGGCCAGGCGAAATCGAGCGGTTTGCTGTTTGAGGATGATGGCGAAAGTCATCGCTGGGAGCAAAATCATGCGCTGTGGGTGAACTGGGAAATTACCAGTAACGCGCAACGTATTGATATCACGCTGACCCAGCGCGGTGATTTCAAACCGGCGTGGAAAACCCTGAACATTGTTCTGCCGCAAGGCGAAGCGCGTGAGCTTTGGGTGAATGGAGTGAAGACGAACAGCTATAATCTGTAATTTTTCCGAATGCCTCCCCTGCGAAGGGGAGGTCAATTTAATGCTTATTTAACAGCCCGTTTCCGTGTTTTCTTTTCCGCCACCACCGATTTCACTTCACTTTCAATCCAGCCATCGGCAAGTCGTGTTTTTAGCATCTCGCCGGGTGCCGTCTGGGTCGTTTTCTTCAGCAAAGTGCCTTTTGGCGTGGTCGTCACGCTGTAACCCCTTGCCAGCGTCGCCAGCGGGCTGACCGCTTCAAGCTGCGTGCAGGCCGTACCAAAACGCTGACGGCTTTCCGCCAGCTGCGATGACATCGCCTGTTGCAGCCGGTATTGCAGCTGCTGAACCCGTTGCTGGGCGCGGTGAATTCGGGGCTGAGGTTGTTGCTGATTCAGGCGCTGTTGCAACCTGTCGGTACGGCGCAGCATCTGGCGCAGCTGGTTTTGCATCGCTTCATCCAGACGGCGGCGCAGTTTGAACAGCGCGGTTTGCTGGCGCGCGAGACGCAAATGCGGGTGCTGTTGTTGCAGGCGATGATTCAGGCGCGAAAAACGCTGCGCCAGCTGTGCGAGATAATAATCCATCGCCATTTCAAGACGCTGCTGCTGTGACTGGATCTGGCGCAGCAACTCCAGCTGATTACGGCTGATCAACTCTGCGGCGGCCGACGGCGTCGGGGCGCGTAAATCTGCGACGAAATCGGCAATCGTTACATCAGTTTCATGGCCGACGGCGCTGACAATGGGAATGCGGCTGGCGAAAATCGCCCGCGCCACGCGCTCATCGTTAAAGCTCCACAAATCTTCCAGCGAACCGCCGCCGCGCCCGACAATCAGCACATCGACTTCTTCGCGGGCATTGGCGAGCGCAATGGCGCGGACAATTTGCCCCGGCGCATCCACACCCTGAACGGAGGTCGGATAGATAATGACGGGCAGGGAAGGATCACGGCGTTTGAGCACGTTCAGCACATCGTGCAGCGCGGCACCGCTGGCTGAAGTAATGACCCCGACGCATTTCGCAGGCGAGGGCAGCGGCTGTTTGAACTGCGTGTCGAACAACCCTTCGGCGGCCAGCTGCTGTTTCAGTAAATCGAATTTCTGCTGCAATAAACCGTCACCGGCTTCCTGCATACTCTCAGCAATCAGCTGATAATCGCCGCGCGGTTCATACAAAGTAATGGTCGCACGGACCAAAACCTGCTGACCGTTTTGCGGACGAAACGTGGTGCGTCGATTGGTATTGCGGAACATCGCGCATTTGACCTGCGCGCGGTCATCTTTGAGCGTGAAATACCAGTGACCGGAAGAAGGCTGGGAGAAGTTTGAGATCTCACCGGAGAGCCAGACCTGACCCATTTCGTTTTCCAGCAACTGTCGGACCGTCTGATTCAGGCGGCTTACGGTAAAAATAGGAGGCGAAGAAGGTAGTGGCATGTGATCCAGATCAAATTCAAAAACAGAGACTTAATCGACTGATACTACATACCCTAAAAAGGTAATCAAGAAGTTTTTTCAAATAGTGCTGGTCGGGATGCACACTCACCTGTATACTCCCGCTGCAATATTTTATCTTTTCCGCATCCACCTTGGTGAGATATTGCCCATGCTACGTATCGCAAAAGAAGCACTAACGTTCGACGACGTTCTCCTTGTTCCAGCTCACTCCACAGTTCTGCCCAATACTGCCGACCTCGGTACTCAACTGACCGCTAAAATCCGTCTGAATATCCCTATGCTGTCCGCAGCAATGGATACCGTGACTGAAGCGAATCTGGCGATTGCTCTGGCGCAGGAAGGCGGCCTTGGTTTCATTCACAAGAACATGTCTATTGAGCGTCAGGCGGAAGAAGTCCGTCGCGTGAAGAAGCATGAAAGCGGCGTTGTTGCTGACCCTAAAACGGTGACTCCGGCGACCACTTTACGTCAGGTTAAAGAACTCACTGAAATTAACGGTTTTGCCGGTTACCCGGTTGTGACCGAAGAAAACGAACTGGTCGGTATTATTACCGGTCGCGACGTGCGCTTCGTGACCGATCTGGAACAGCCTGTGACCGCGGTAATGACGCCGAAAGAACGTCTGGTTACCGTGAAAGAAGGCGAAGCCCGCGAAGTCGTCCTGCAAAAAATGCACGAAAAACGCGTAGAAAAAGCGCTGGTTGTTGACGCGCAATTCCATCTGCTCGGTATGATCACCGTAAAAGACTTCCAGAAAGCCGAACGTAAACCAAACGCATGTAAAGATGAACAGGGCAGCCTGCGCGTCGGTGCTGCGGTTGGCGCCGGCGCTGGCAACGAAGAGCGTATTGATGCTCTGGTTGCCGCGGGCGTTGACGTTCTGCTGATCGACTCCTCACACGGCCACTCCGAAGGCGTTCTGGAACGTATTCGCGCTACCCGTGCAAAATACCCGGATCTGCAAATCATCGGCGGTAACGTTGCGACTGGCGCAGGTGCTCTGGCACTGGCTAAAGCTGGCGTGAGCGCGGTTAAAGTCGGTATCGGTCCTGGTTCAATCTGTACCACCCGTATCGTCACCGGCGTCGGTGTTCCGCAAATCACTGCCGTTTCTGACGCGGTTGAAGCGCTGGAAGGCACCGGGATTCCGGTTATCGCTGACGGCGGTATCCGCTTCTCCGGCGACATCGCAAAAGCTATCGCTGCCGGCGCAAGCTGCGTGATGGTCGGCGGTATGCTGGCAGGTACCGAAGAATCTCCGGGCGAAATCGAGCTGTATCAGGGGCGTTCATACAAATCTTACCGTGGTATGGGTTCTCTGGGCGCGATGTCCAAAGGTTCTTCTGACCGTTACTTCCAGACCGATAACGCGGCTGACAAACTGGTACCGGAAGGTATCGAAGGTCGCGTTGCTTATAAAGGCCGTCTGAAAGAAATTATCCACCAGCAAATGGGCGGTCTGCGCTCCTGTATGGGGCTGACCGGTTGTGCTACCATCGACGACCTGCGCACCAAGGCTGAATTTGTTCGTATCAGCGGTGCAGGGATTCAGGAAAGCCACGTGCACGACGTGACGATTACCAAAGAGTCACCGAACTACCGCATGGGTTCCTAATCCCCTGAGACAGCGAGCAAATAGCTCGCTGTCTGCTTTTAATGCATAAAGAAATATTTAACCTGTTGTTTTAACGCTTTTATTGCTTTCTGGAAAACGCCCCCTCATGAGCGAAAATATTCACAAGCACCGTATCCTGATCCTCGATTTCGGCTCCCAGTACACCCAACTTGTTGCACGCCGCGTGCGTGAACTCGGTGTCTATTGCGAACTCTGGGCTTGGGACGTAACCGAAGCCCAAATCCGCGAATTCAACCCGAACGGGATTATCCTGTCCGGCGGCCCGGAAAGTACCACCGAGCATGACAGCCCGCGCGCCCCTGATTATGTCTTCGAAGCCGGTGTACCGGTTCTGGGCGTCTGCTACGGCATGCAAACCATGGCGATGCAGTTAGGCGGCCATGTTGAAGGCTCAAACGAGCGCGAATTTGGTTATGCGCAGGTTGAAGTTCAGACTGAAAGCGCGCTGATCCGCGACATTCAGGATGCCCTGAGCGAAAACAATAAACCGCTGCTCGACGTCTGGATGAGCCACGGCGATAAAGTCACCGCAATCCCTTCTGATTTCGTGACCGTTGCCAGCACCGAGACTTGCCCGTTTGCCATTATGGCCAACGAAGAAAAACGCTTCTACGGTGTGCAGTTCCACCCGGAAGTGACGCACACCCGTCAGGGCCTGCGACTGCTCGAACGTTTCATCATGGACATCTGCGAGTGTGAAGCTCTGTGGACACCAGCGAAAATCATCGAAGACGCCGTTGAGCGCCTGCGCGTTCAGATTGGCGACGATCATGTGATCCTTGGCCTGTCCGGCGGCGTTGACTCCTCCGTGACTGCCATGCTGTTGCACCGCGCCATCGGCGACCGTCTGACCTGCGTATTCGTGGATAACGGCCTGCTGCGTCTTAACGAAGCGGATCAGGTTCTGGAAATGTTCGGCGACCGTTTCGGTCTGAACATTGTTCACGTTGCTGCGGAAGACCGTTTCCTGTCAGCGCTGGCCGGTGTTGATGAGCCGGAAGCAAAACGTAAAATTATCGGCCGCGTATTCGTTGAAGTCTTCGACGAAGAAGCCTGTAAGCAGGATGAAGTGAAATGGCTGGCGCAGGGCACCATCTATCCTGACGTGATTGAATCCGCTGCTTCTGCAACCGGTAAGGCACACGTCATCAAATCGCACCACAACGTGGGCGGTCTGCCGAAAGAGATGAAACTGGGTCTGGTTGAGCCGCTGAAAGAGCTTTTCAAAGACGAAGTGCGCAAAATCGGTCTGGAACTCGGCCTGCCGTACGACATGCTTTACCGTCACCCGTTCCCGGGGCCGGGTTTAGGTGTTCGCGTACTGGGCGAAGTGAAGAAAGAGTACTGTGACCTGTTGCGTCGCGCCGATGCTATCTTCATCGAAGAACTGCACAAAGCCGACCTGTACAACAAAGTCAGCCAGGCGTTCACCGTCTTCCTGCCAGTCCGTTCCGTTGGCGTGATGGGCGATGGTCGTAAATACGACTGGGTGGTTTCACTGCGCGCAGTTGAAACCATCGACTTCATGACCGCGCACTGGGCGCATCTGCCGTACGATTTCCTCGGCCGCTGCTCCAACCGCATCATCAACGAAGTTAACGGCATTTCCCGCGTTGTTTATGACATCTCCGGTAAACCACCGGCGACGATTGAGTGGGAATAAGTTTTAGAGAAATCTAAAATTTAGCGCAACAAAAACGCCAGCAGGATCGCAAGATCGGCTGGCGTTTAATAAGATGGTCACCCCCACCCTGTGAGCGGTACGCTGACAGGGTGTTTTTCTTTCTGAAGGGGATCATCATGCAAAACGTTACGCTCATCGGTATTGACCTCGGCAAGCATTCGTTC